>JBLXHA010000025.1:0-5635 GCA_048260165.1 Verrucomicrobiales bacterium | reverse complement strand
TGGGGAGATGGGGAGATGGGGAGATGGGGAGATGGGGAGACGGGGAGACGGGGAGACGGGGAGATGGGGAGATGGGGAGATGGGGAGATGGGATATCCGAACGGTCAGAGAGCGAAGTCGCGGCCATCGACTACAGGATGCCGGGCAGGGTTCCCTTTACGATCCGAAAAGTTGGCTCCAGTAGTTTTCCAGAGCGTGCTCTTCGAACCACGGCAGGGTCCAGGGAGTGGAGGACAGAATATCTGACGCGTGCGCTTCAGGGACGACGTAGGCGTGGGCTTCAGTGCTCGTTCCATTCGCGTGCAGAACGTCGACCCCGTGCCTTTTGTAAAAGCTGTCTTCATACGCATCGAGGCGCTCGATCGCCCGTTCCGGGAGATCATAGAATACTCTGCCGGTGACCCGGTCTTCCTTTCCGCCGGTGTATCTGATCCCGGGGAAGTCGCCGCCTCGAACGCGGAAGATTCGGTAGCCTTCAATCGATCCGTCTTTTCCCTCCGCGTCAGCGATGCCGGAGACGGCTTCCCAAATTTCGGGAACGAGGAGGGTGCCGTAGACAAAAAGATTCATCGATGAAAAATGGGACGCGCGAGTTTCTTGATTTCTTTCGCAAGATCCCTCATTCTCACCGGGTGCGTTTAAACTCAAACAAATTTTGCTGCGGGCTGCTTCTGCTTTTCCTTGTCGGATCGCTCTCGAGTTGTCGAACACTCGGCCGTAAGAAAAAGGAAAGGAAAACGCCGGCGAGCATTGCGGAAAGGGTGGGCTCGATGCAGATCCCGATTGGAACCGTCCATCTCGTGAACGAGGCGGGGAAGTTTGTTCTGATTCGTTCGTCGCGCGCGTTGAAAATTGAGCCGGGAACGATGATCGATATTATCGGATCCGGCGGGGTCCCGGTCGCGAGTGCTCAGGTGAGCCCGGCACGCCGCGGGCAGTTTTTGACCGCGGACATTCTCAGTGGAGTCCCGGTGACGGGAAATCAGGTCCTGATGACTTATACGCAGAAAGAACCGGAGGGCGCGGCTGAGCCGGGGATGACTCCGGGCAGCGACATTCAGGTGCTCGAGTGATCGGGCGGGGTATCAAGATTTTCGAGAGCCGTTTTCAAATGACGGCAAAGACCGGAATGGCGCATCGAGCTTGTTGTGTTTGATAGAGCCATTTCGAGCGCTCTTCGCTCGCCAACAATGATGACGAGCGCCTTGCCGCGGGTCACGGCGGTGTAGAGCAGATTGCGCTGGAGCATCACGTAGTGCTGCGAGGCGAGGGGAACGATGATTGCGGGGAATTCACTTCCCTGCGACTTGTGAATCGTGATCGCGTACGCGAGTTGCAGCTCATCGAGCTCGCCCGGTTCGAAATGGACGCGGCGATTTCCCTCGAAGGTCACGTAGACCGAAACCGGCTCGTTCGTGATTTCAGAGATGTGTCCGATGTCCCCGTTGAAGATTTCTTTTTCGTAGTTGTTTCGGGTCTGGATGACTTTGTCGCCCTGACGGAAGAGGTTCCCGAAACGCTCGATTTCCTGTTTGAACGCACCCGGGGGATTCTGATTTTCCTGAAGCAGTTTGTTCAGTTCCGCGGTCCCGAGTGATTGCTTGTTCATCGGCGTGAGCACCTGGATGTCGTCGCGGGGATCGAGTTTAAAACCCTCGGGGATCCGTTCCCTGATGAGATGGACGAGCGTCTCGCGGATCGCGTCGGGACCGTTGCGTTCGAGGAAGAAGAAGTCGCTCCCTTTGCCGTTCGTGAGAGGCGGGGTTTTCCCTTCGTTGATATCGTGGGCCGCGGTGACGATGTCGCTTTCCGCGGCCTGCCGGTAGATCTCTCTGAGGCGGGAAACGGGGACGACACCGCTGTTGATCAGATCCCGAAGCACGTTCCCGGGGCCGACCGATGGCAGCTGATCGACGTCACCGACGAGGAGCACATTTCCCTCCGGCGGGATCGCCTGCATCAGGCTCGCCATCAATTCGATGTCGATCATGGACGCTTCATCGATCACGAAAAGATCGCCCTTGAGCGGCTTCTGCTGATTGCGAGTGAAGCCGACTTCCGGTTGGTATTCGAGAGCGCGGTGGATCGTGAATGCCTCCTGCCCCGTACTTTCGGAAAGGCGCTTCGCGGCCCGGCCCGTGGGAGCACAGAGAACGACCTGCACTTTCTTGGCGGTGACGATTTCAAGAATCGCCCGCAGGATCGTCGTTTTTCCGACGCCGGGACCACCCGTGATGATGTGAAACCGGTGACTGATCGCCTCGAGCACCGCGGTGGCCTGCTCCGCTCCGAGCGTGATTTTCTGATGTCTCTCGAACCACGCGAGCGCCGCCTCGGGATCAAATTCAGGCAGATTGGGTTCGGCCCGCAGGAGCGCCGCGACCGCCGTGCTCACGAGTTGCTCGGCTTCATAAAGCGCTGCCGGAAAGACGAGGGGATCGGTCGCACCATCTTCGACGACGACCGTTGAATTGAGGATGAGCCGGTTCAGTGACGCCTCGATGAGATCACCGTCCGTCCCGAGGATTTCCACCGCGCCTTTCAGCAATTCGGTTCTCGGCAGGGCGCAGTGGCCGCGTTGTTTTCCCTGGTCGAGCACGTATTCGATTCCCGCGTCGAGTCGGGCCGGAGCTTCCGGCGCCTGACCCATCTTGCTCGCAATATCGTCCGCGGTTTTAAATCCGATACCGGAGAGCTCGCGGGCGAGGCGGTAGGGATCGGAACGTAAAATATTCACCGCCTCCGGACCGTAGGTTTTGTAAAGGCGCACCGAGCGTGCCGTCGAGAGGCCGTGGCTGTGAAGAAAGATCATGATGTCCCGCACCGCCTTTTGCCTCTTCCACGACGACTTGATTTTCTGGCGGCGGCCCTTTCCGATTCCCTCGATCTCCTCGAGCTTCTGGGATTCCTCTTCGATGATCCGGAACGTTTCGGCTCCGAATTTTTTCACGATACGTTTCGCGTAGGCCTTTCCAATTCCGTCGATAAAGCCGCTCGCGAGAAACTTTTCGATGCCCGTATTCGTCACCGGAGCGACCGCCTGAATCGACGAGGCCTCCATTTGACGGCCAAATCGCTTGTCATTTTTCCATTTTCCGCTGACGCGAACCTGCTCGCCTTCGACGACGGCGGGGAGTCGACCCAGCACCGTGATGGGCTCTCCGATCTCCTGCGAGACCGACATGATCGTATAGCCGTTCTCCTCGTTATGAAAAACAATCGATGACACAGTCCCTTCGATTTCCACCGCTCCATTTGGGGGTAAAAGGTCCCTGGAGGAATCTGAATTCGTGGGATTTTTCGGCATGATGTTTTCTAACGATGTTCCAGAGACGCAATTCTCGCCCTTTACAACCCTATACCTGTGTCGCATATTCGCCGCCCCATGGCAATTCTATCCATTTTGTTTACCGTCGTCATCATTGCTGTCAGCATTTTGATGGTACTGATCGTCTTGATCCAGCGTCCCAAGCAGGAAGGTCTCGGCGCAGCATTCGGCGGAGGATCACTCGATTCTGCTCTCGGAGCTCACACCACCGACATTCTCCAGAAGTTTACGACCTGGCTCGGGATCCTCTTTTTCGTTTCCGCAATCGGACTCGCGATGGTGAAAACCCGCCAGTTCCGTTCCTCTGCCGCGAATGACGTTCTCGAAAAAGTGGTCGATCGCGAGCCGACCCTTCCCGAAGGAATCACTCCTGAAATGATTCAGCAGATCCAGCAGGCATCTCCTGCTCCGGTGACCGCTCCTGAAGCGCCTGCGACTGAGGAGGCTCCCAAGCCTGCTCAACCGAAAGGCGACGCGAAGGAGAAAGCCAAGGACGCTGCACCGGCGAAAGCAAAAGCTCCGGCACCTGCCAAGCCGAAGGCTCCCGCGAAAGCCGACGCTCCCAAAGGAGCTAAAGGCGGAGAGTAGGAAGCGCCGGACGATTCTCAAATTTTGAAAGCAGGTGGTTTCGGCCACCTGCTTTTTTGTGTCCCCGGTGCGGGGCGGATGCCACGTCGGCAGGAGAGGAACTGTTCCAGCCTCATCAGAAAAGCACATGCCCGAATTGAGCTGAACGCCCACCCCTCGCGCTCGGCACAGCGACAGCAACGGTGAGGGTGGATTTTTCCTAATAAGAGGCAGCAGGCCGTCCCTCGAAAGTTACACAGCCGCGACAACGATGGAAGTGTATGTCTGAAAACGGAAACCAGTCCGCCCCTCGCACGCTGCTTAACTGCGATAAAGGAGGGGGCGACGTGGAAGACCTATATGGGCTGAAGGCCCAACCGGGTAAAGCCCCGGGACTCAGCCCGGGGTATTGAGCCACCACCCATTGCGGCCTGCAGGGCCGCCCGAAGACGCCGGGAACAAAAAGAATTTCCGACCGACCCGCGCCATCCGGCTTCTTCGCCAACCGTCTCCCGCCGCGAACGTTTGAGCCCGGAACGGTCGGATCGTCAGCCCGGTTTTGGTGAATCTTAACCCCGGTGCGAACGTGGCCCGTCCCCGGGGCCGGCTTTTCGTCCCGCAGAAAGGGCGCTTCCGATTCCTTCATGAACAAGGAAATTGATCGCCACGTGAAACATGTCACGCCGCACATCTCAGTCCCGGTGGGATTCGTGTCCCGCCGATCACAACGGCGGACCCGTTTTCAATCTCCTTGTCGAGCGGACTTTTCACCCCGCTATGACTGAGATTCTTCGCCACGTGCAGGTAAATTTGCGTCGTCGAGATATTCTCGTGTCCAAGTAGGTCCTGAAGCGTCCGGATGTCGGTGCCGCTCTCCAGCAGATGCGTCGCGAAACTGTGGCGTAAAGCATGAGTGGTGACACGCTTTTCGATACCCGCCTTTTCGACCGCCTCGCGAAAGACGTTTCCATAGCTCCCCGCGTGAAAATGGTGACGTCTCCGAATTCCCGAATCACGATCAGTGGAAAGAGCGGGGGCGGGGAATAACCAGAACCACTCCCATTTCTCTCCTGCACGAGGTGATTTCCGCGCGATCGCTGTGGGCAACGCGACTCCGGGTTGATTTCCGGCTCTGTCCTCCTCCCACATCTCGCGGAGCTGTTTTTTCCATGGCGCCAGTTGCTCGATCAGAGTTGACGGCAACACCGTGACGCGATCCTTTCCGCCTTTACCGTTCCGGATCGTCAATTGTCCACGCGCTTCGTCGATATCTTTAATCCGGAGATTCATGAGTTCAGCGACACGAAGCCCGGCTCCGTATTGAAGTTCTGCGGCGAGACGACAGGTTTGCGGCAACTCTTCAAGAAGCCTCGAGATCTCAGCGAAACTCAGCACCACCGGAATCCGTCTGTGCGTTTTCCTCATCGTCACCCCGAGGTCGACTTCCTCTTTGCCACAGACGTCCTTGAAGAAAAATACCAACGCATTGAGAGCTTGCTTCTGTGTTGAAAAGGCGACCTTTTCCCGGACGATCATCATCTCCAGAAAGTCGCGACCCCGAGCCGGGTCGAGCAGCGCCCGCTCCTCTCCCACCCAACGAGCGTAACGCCCGGCCCAGCCTGCATAGGTGATTCGAGTTCGCCTCGCCAGTCCCCGGCGCGCTCCCGCTTTATCGACTGCATGACGAACCCGTTCCTCCAGCGTCATCCCGCTGTGACCGGCTGATTGGCAATGATTCAG
>JBLXHA010000024.1:0-6958 GCA_048260165.1 Verrucomicrobiales bacterium | reverse complement strand
GGCGAGGCCCTGAACCACCACTCCACCGCTGGGGTTGGCGTGGACCGGGGCTCCGAACGCGGCAAACGCGAGAAGCAGAGCTGTGGCAATCGCGCGTTTGGCGCGATTGCTGAAGGATATCGTATTCATGAACTAGGGGGGGTAATTAATGACCGGTTCCTATCCAAAATCGTCGTGGCCGACGAGAGTGGGATAAGCCGGCCTATCGAATATCGGTGCTGGGGACACCGAAGATTCGCAAGCTGGAGTAACGATTCGTGCCGGGGACATACACATAAATGGCATTTCCTCCACGGCCCACCTGGCGGGTCGTGCGGCGCAATCTGCGACGACGCTCTTCGTCGTCCTCATCAGCGCTTGCCGTGTTGGCAGGATCGTCAAATCGACGCGCGTTGCGGGGTCCGAAAGCACCATCAAGGGCTTCCTCCAAAAACCACCCGCTCGCTCTGATCGGCCGCTCATCGTCGAGCCGCTCTTCAGCGGATAGGCCATCGAGTAAGCCGTCACCGTAACCATCGTATCCGTAGACTTCTTCGTAGCGGTTGAACACTTCGTAGAAATCGACGAACAGGAATGGGAAAAAGTTGAAGCCGAAAGGATCGATGAATACACCGCCCCCTCCGCCGCCTACACCCCCGCCACCGGTTCCGGGATCAACGATCACTGGTGGCAACAGGTCAGAGTAGTAAATCTGATAATTTCCGAATGAGTTACCGGGATAAGCACCCTCCGGAGTGAAACTTCCGGAAGGAACACCACCTGCATAAGTAAACGTGAATTCGGTGGCGATCAATTCATCGGAACGCGATCCGTCCGGAGTGGGTGTGCGCGTGTAGGCAGTGTCATTCAAATTCGTGCCTTCCGCGATGAAGTTGTCCACATCGCCAACGCCCGGGATGTAGAGTCGCAACTCTGATCCAACGCCGAACTGGGAACTCGTGAAGGTCGTATCCGCATCCGTGATCAAATCACCGCCACCGGCTGCATTGGGCGCATTGCGACCCACACCGATGTAAGTGTTACCATCGCGTGAGGTCAGACTGTCATCGCCGTTGGTTGGGTCGGCGTGTCCAATCATGCCGCCAACGCTCACGAGGTTATCCCCGACCATCACGTTGATGTCACCATCCCACCGGCCCGTGCTCTTCGTGCGACCGATTGAGTCGGTGTCACCGTGACCGATTTTAACGTAGTTGCGAGCGGAGATAACATCGTTACCTGCCGCATTCTGTCCTAACAAAGTCCCACTCGTGTTCACCATCGTGAGATTGCCACCGACGGAGACATCGATCATTCCGGTGAAATTGCCGTCACCGTTATTGAGCGCACCGTGCCCGATCTGAGCATAAGCATCGCTGAGCCCGGCTCCACCTCTCAGGGCAAGATTGCCACCCGCTTTCACGATGATATCCTCGGTAACGGTCAGACCCATATTACCGGCACCATGACCAATCTGAGCGTAGGAAAACTGTGTATCCCCGGTTCTCGAGAGGACATTTGAACTGCCCCCGCCGGTCAGGGAGATATTTCCGGGGGTTGTCACGGTGATGCCACCCACAACCGTCGTCGAATTGATATCATTGGGAGTGATTCCCGACTCATAACCGCCGTGGCCGATGAGAGCGAATTCACGGAAACCGAGTCCGCCCTTCGCCGAAATATCACCACCTGCGTTGATCAGGATCTCACCATCGTAGCTGGATCGGAAAAACTCTCCACCGTGACCGATTTGAGCGAAGTTGTATTCAATGCGGTTCCAGTCCCCCACACCCGCTGAGGTGTCAGTTTTCTGATCGATCCCGCCTCCGCGCAGGTCGATGCCACCGCCGAGGTTGATCGTAATGTCACCTGTCGTGATGGAATCAAAGGTCATACGACGCTCGTTGTCGTTGTCACCATATCCTCCGTGACCCACTTTCGCGTAACCCCGGATTGCCCGATCAAGAACGGGTCTCGGTGTGGGGATATTGAACTCTCCATCGAAATCAGCGATCGCCCCTGTTGGAACGAGGACCACCTCAAAAGTATCGGCGTCGATCACGATCACTTCGAAAACCACCTCGTTGAGCTCCGCATCCAGATTGGTTAGAAAGATAAAGTCGCCATCAGCGAGGCCATGACCGACCGAGTTGAAAACGACCGTTGAGGCTGTCGTGGAGACACCTGTGATTGTCCCGCCAACCGTTCCGGTGTTGAAATCCAGTTTATCGACACCGTCGAGGTGATCACTCCGCAGAGCACCGACTGCCTGAGTCGCAAACACCCGCAATTCGCCACCTGCATCAATCGTGATGTCTGATGGAGCGACGCTGCCAATTCCTGTTCCCTGAAAGTTTCCGTTTACGAGATAGCCACCTGAGGTGTCCTGAGCGCGGTAGAGAGTCGACGCGAAACCTCCGTGCCCGATTTGTGCAAAGTTGGAATCACCGGTCTGGGAATCCACGTAGCGATCGTCATTACCCAACCTGTATTCCTCCTTACCACCGAATCCGGCCTCGACATGCACATCACCTACCGCATCGACATCGATCAGTCCGTAGTGATCACCTTTTGAGCGATACCCGCCGTGACCGATCATCGCAAAGCTCTGGGAACCGGCAATCTCCTGACCTCTATCACCGCCGTCCTGCCTCGGCTTGGCCGAAATCGTTACGGTACCTCCTGAATTCACAACGATGTCCCCGTGGTGCCCCGAATCAACAGCGTCCACGACGGTGACTCCGTCGGCTTTGAGTCCATCGGCAACGCGGTAAATTCCCCCGTGCCCGACCATCGCGTAAGCGTTGCTGTTCTCGCTTCCGGCATACATCGAAATATCGTCACCGGCGACGAGACTGATGTCACCGGAGAGCGTGGCGTGAGCGTTACGGGCGTTCAACGTGGTGGTGTTCCAGGTGCCCGCGTCAGCGAAACCTCCGTGCCCGACCTGTGCATACGAAGTGCTGTGACCTCCATGCATCTCAAATTTGCCTCCGGCCTGAACATCAATATCACCGGAGAAACGTCCGCCTGCGCGATTACCGCCGTTACCGATCTGAACATAGGAGTTACTGTCGGCCCTATCCACCGTTGGATGAACCTTCCGGTCAAAGATAATGTCTCCGCCAGCTATCACCGTGATGCCGGCTTTCAATCCATCTGTGTAGGCATTCCCGGTGGAAAGCATCGTATCCGAATTGTGATTTCCGTGAGTGGCGTAACCACCGTGCCCGATGAACGCAGCCCCGTTGCTTCGTGAACCCGCGAAAGCTGTGATGTCACCACCGGATTCAACGTAAATCGATCCGGTATGGCCTTCCATCGTATAAGACGCCTGCTGATCAGAAGCACCGCCGCCTCCCTGACGGGTCACGGAACCCTGCTCAACGACACCGCTTTCCCAACCACCGTGTCCGATCTGCCAGACGTTCGCTCCGTTTCCATTGGTGATCTGATGTCCCACATCTCCATAAATGGAGGAAGCCGACTTCACATAAATATCACCGCTGAATCCGAATCCGCCACCGTAGGACTCGTAACCACCGTGACCGATGCGTGTTCCCGCGCGGTTCGTCGCGTCGGCACCACCACCGGGAAGAAAGCCGCCCCGCATGTCGATCACTGAGGCGAGCACCGTGATGTTTCCATCCTTATCTCCGATCACATCCTGTCCACCGTGTCCGATCTGAGAGAATGAGCGATCGTTACCGCCGCGCATGTAGAGACCGCCACCTTCACTGATCACCGTGATATCACCGGAAAGATTGCCGTTTCCGGACGGAACCCAGTTCACGTCCGTTGTGGTGATGATGCGGTTTGAACCGCCGTGACCGACGATCGCATAGGAATCATTCTGACCATTACCCGAAGTCGTTCCGCCGATCGCTGAGATAACGATGTCATCTTTAGCGTGCAGCTGAATCGATCCGGTCGGGTCCAGTGTCGAGTCATGAAAGCCAACCTGCCCGTAACGATACGTTGCCGCACCTCCGTTCACTGAAATCTGATGTCCGAAAAGAGCGGTCTCACCAAAAGCACTGCCCACTCCGACGCCTTTGCTAGCCGCGCCATTGATCACGACGCTTCCACTGTTCTGTCCCCACACGCCGTAATCCCCGTTGAGAATCTGCATGGAGGTCACGGCCGGATCGAGCGCGGTATCCAGGAAAAATCCACCTGTGTCATCAGGATCGAGTCCGAAATTGGATGCTCCCGTGCCATCCCAACCTGCGAACATGATGATCGCTCCGCCGGTGCCTCCCACCCCGGTTCCGAATCCGGCATTCTGAATATTGTCGTTGATCACGATGTCGCCATGCGCAAAGAACGAGAGTGTGTTCAGAGAGTTATAATTGTTCAGCGCGTCGGAGCCTGTCAGAACCGTAATATCTCCCGGATCACCTCCCGTCGACGACGTGTGAAGCACCACATTGTTTAAACCAAGCGCTGTCACCAAGTCATCATCGGAAATTGTGATCCCGGCGGCACCCGCATCGCCGATCACCACATCGGTCGGATCGAGGAGGAGCGTTCCGTTCTGCCCGTTCGCCGAGAGCGTCGAGACCAGTCCGCGGAACGAGAGCTTGTCTTTTCCGGAAACCTCAACAAAACCACCGTTGCCCTGAAGGCCTTTCGCCTGAGCCGAAATCTCACCGCCGAAGAAAGTATCGCCGTTCGCCCATACAAAAATATTACCTCCGTTGTCTTCCGCTCCGTCAGCGATCATCAACGCGCCCTGCTCGACCGTAGTCGTCGTCGCGTTCACGATCTCGATGTCGTTGCCCTGGTAGCCACCGCCTGCGCGGATCGTTCCACCCTTCGTCGCACCGGAAACATCGAGAGTCGCGCTCGATCCGATCGTCAGCGATTCAGCCGTCACATCGATCGCGCCACCGGAACCGCTATGACCCGTCGCGTCGACCAGACCGCCGATCACCGCTGACTCCGTTCCCGAAATACTCACCGAGCCACCAATCGCACCGCTCGCGTTCATTGCTGTACTGTCCGCAATCGCAACATTCACGCCGCGAATATCAACGGAACCGCCGTCGAGCCCTGCATTGGCTGCCGAGACATCGACGCTCCCGCCGATGCTAACGTTGGATCCGCTCACCGCGACCCGACCGCCGGAGCCATCCGAATTCCTCGCGGAAAGCTGTCCGGTGTTAATCACCCGTCCGGTGCTGCCACCGCTGAGAGTGAGACGACCGCCTTTAAAATTGTAGCCGTTCGCGCGAACCACCCCGTCGTTTTTGATCGCGAGTGAATAAACGTTACCCGTTGCCTTCAACTCCGCCGCCGCGCCGGTGATCTCACCTGAGTTATGAATCTCACCGCTGCCACCGAGAACCGAAATCGTGGACCCGTTCACAGTCTGCTCAACGAGCATGTCACCGCCTGCACCGAAAGCCACGACGCCCTGATTCGCAGTGACCGTTCCGCCCTGGGCATTCTGAAGGAAGTTACCGAGGAGAACGACATCCCCCGCGTCACTCGTGATTGCACCGTAGTTTTTGATACCTGCAGCGCTGCCACCTGAGAAACGGTTGCTTCCCTTGTCGAGAAAGTCTTCATTTTTAATATCGAGCGTCGAAAGGGTCAGCATCCCCGCAACATCAATCGTTCCACCTTTGTGAACCACAATCCCGTTCGGGTTGATCACCATAACACCACCCTGAGCCGCCTGAAGCGCCCCGTAAATCGCAGTGGGATTTCCGGAGGTCACGCGATTAAGTGTAACCGCGTTTGCGCTCTGGTTAATGCGCGTAACTTCGCCATTTTGAATAGAGAAGCTCTGCCAGTTAATAATGGCAGCTTGAGAAAGGTTGTTAATATCGAGACTCGAAGTCCCCAGACCCTGAAAATTCACATTTCCTGCTACCACTTGCTGACCTGACGGGTTGGCATGCAGAGGCGCTCCAAACATAGAAAAGGCAAAGAGAAGGGCGGAGGCAATCAGGCGGTTGGCGTGATTGCTGAAGAATATCGTATTCATAAAATCGAGGGTAAAGAATTGAGTTATCTTAACCAATATTGTCGTCTCCGACCGGGGCGTGACGGACTCGAATATCAAAAATGCAGCCCCAAGACAATGATTAATCGCAATCTTGAGAGGCTCCGACCGCTCAGGACAGGTGTCTCCGCGAGGCGTGAGCCCCCGCCACGTATACGCTGGATCGAATTCGCGCCCGGCCATTTATCATTCGTAATAAACGTCTCGAGCCCCCTTCGATAACCCCGCATTTTTTTCAATTTTTGTCCCCTCTTGCCAGACTTCGACCTGATCCGGGGCACCGAATCTATTCGCTCAAAGACGTGGAGGCGACTTCCGGACCTTTCCGAGTTCGGGACCGCAGGAATTCCCCGACTTCCAGCTACGGAGCTGATGTTCTCATAATCGGAAGAGAGCGCCGAAAAGAGTTTGTCCCGCACGCAAGTCAGCGTGCGAAGCTCATCATGAAACCCAATGCAATCGCATCGCGAAGTTGTTGAATCGGCGAAACTGAAGCTTCCCCGTTATCTTGCAGACACAAAAAAAGGGTGAAGAGAACCTCTTCACCCTCGCTATTAAAGAAACGCCGCTTACCACGTAAGCGGCGCACTCGATCTTTTGAGCGATTCCATATTCAGGAATCCTCACGCAATCCTCCAACGCTTAGTAATCGCGAACCGGGGCTCCGAAAATCCGAAGACTCGAATAACGACTCGTTCCGGGATAATACACGTAGGAAGCATTTCCAATCGGACCCACTTTGCGTCTCGCACGCTCACGTCGACGACGTTCTTCTTCATCCAGTTCCCCTTCTGAGAATCGATCAACACGCGGTCCGAACACCGAATCAAGCGCTTCTTCCGCGTTGAGATTCGCTTCGTCATGAGCATCCGCATCGGTCTCGAACAGACCCAAGCTGCCGTAGAGGCTCTCTTCGTCTCCCAGAGCGCCGTCCTCACGATCCTCTTCGTCTCTCTCAAAGGCATC
>JBLXHA010000023.1:0-16972 GCA_048260165.1 Verrucomicrobiales bacterium | reverse complement strand
CAATGAGTGCCTGAAAGATGCTATTTTTTCGAAGGCTTGATTGCAGCGATTTGGAGAAGTTTCCAGTTTGCATATAGGTAAAGTGAAACAACGAAGTATTAGCGAGGATACAGAGAGATTCGAAGAGTGGAGAAATCCGCCCGATTAGTCGAGCCTGTTTCTCAACTCTGAGATCCGAATCTATTCATAACTAGGATGCTGCGAGAAGCAGGATCGTGACCAACCTCTTCGCAATTTTCTTTCAGGTGCGACCCTACGTTGCCTCGCGTCTGATCGTCGAGTCCCTGTTTACGCTAAGAAAATTCGTAACATGTTCAGACAACGGGAGAAATGATGACGAGACGGTGCTGAATCCAATGGATCGAAGCGGCTCATCAATCCACGCCGCCCCCGGGGGCGGTTCGTCTTTTTCTCATTCTTTCCCGCGAATAACCTGCACCGCAACGGTGAGGAAAGCCTCCTATTCAGCACCCGTCGAGAACTCCGTATCGAGTTGATTTGAGAACAAAAAGTGATAAACGGGATTTCCGTTTACATCGTATTGATCGTAGCCCTCGAAGTACATTCCATAGGTGTTGAATCCGGTATAGAGTTCTTCATTTTCACGAATCCAATCGTCTTGCGTTCTGTCATCAGGAAAGAATCCGAGTAACTGAAACAGTGAGAACCCACCGAGTCCTCCGCCACCGCTCTGTCCGGAGCTGCCACCCTGACTGGAGCCCCCGCCGGATGTGCCCGGATTGGAGCCGCCTCCGCCAACAGGATCGGTGCCGGGAATGACGATAACCGGACCACCCACCAGCTCAATGGAGTTGTAGTAAAAGGCAAAGTTTCCTGCGTTCGTTGGAGCAGGTCCCGTATCAAAGAGATTCGAGTGCTCGCCCGGCATCAAGATCTGATCTCCGGTGATATTCACGGTGTATTCGTCCGCCCGCTGAGCCGTCGACGGATCGGTTGCCGCGCCTTCGAAAGCAACTCCGTTGAGCAAAGCGCCGACCGCCACATCATTACTGGAACGCCCGGGAACGTAGAAACGCAATTCATCCGAACCGGCGAACTCGCTTTCGCTGTCGGCAATGAGACTTCCGCCCGCGGGATCTTTCGGAGCAGTAGAGCTCACCGCAATTTGAGTCGACCCCGTTCCCGTCGCTCTCGTCGCAGCATGATTCACGTGCCCGATCATACCGTCGAGCAGAAGAATATCCGAAACCGCTGACACTTTGATATCCCCGGCACGGCCGCCGGAACCTGAAAGAGACGCAATCGTCGAGGTCGTGGGTGAGAACATGTCGTCACCATGGCCGATCTTGGTGTAAGCGCCTAAGTCGCCATTCGCTGCGATCATGATGATGTCATTTCCGGAAACAACATCGATAGCGCCGCTCATGCTTCCATCGGCGGTAGCGCCTCCGTTGCCGATCTGGGCATAGGAGCGAATCTCCGTCCCCCCGAAAAGATGGATATCATTTCCAGCAGTCACCGCAACAGCGCCGGTGATGGTCGCTACGTCGGAATCAGTTCCGCCGTTTCCAATCTGAGCACTGGCCTGAATTCCGCTGCCCGCAGTCACAATCACATCCAAAGCAGAACCGACTGAAACCGAGCCATCGATCGATCCACCGGTGGAGAAAATTCCCCCGTGACCGATTCCCGCTTCCGCAAAATTGCCATCGCTTCCGAGAACTTCGACATTACCATCGGAGGAAGCAACCGTGATCGCTCCGGCGATATTCCCTGCGCCACGACTACCGCCGTGGCCGATCCTGGAGGAGGAATCGCTCCCACCGCCAGCCTCAACCGTGATCGCTGAGCCGCTCACCTCAATCGCCCCGCTCTTATCTCCGGTGGCGCCATTGCCGCCATGACCGATTTGGGTAGTCGCGTTATCGCCATCACCCGAGTCCAACGCCACCGCGAGGTCAGAGGTCACTTTAATCGCACCCGAGAGAGCATTGCTCGAACCCGCTCCACCGTGCCCAATACGAGCTGAGGAGCCTTCGTTTGCGCCACCTCTCAGCGTCACTTCGTCATCCGTGATGTTGCCGTTGGTCGTCGTATCAACCGTGATCGCTCCGTCGATGACTCCCCCGCTCATCCCGACTCCACCGTGACCAATCTGAGCCAACGCATTGGCTGCTCCGCCACTGGCGTCGAGCGTTATATTGCCGTTCTCCGTCGTCGCAATAATGTCACCATTGCTCACGCCTCCGCGGTAGCCGAAACCTCCGCTGCCAATTTGAGCGGTCCCCAGGTTGGAGACGATCGAAATATTACCGCTGCCGGCGAGTCCGTTCACGACCACGCTGACGCTACCATCCATCTCACCACTTCCCTCGGCTCCGCCCTGTCCGATCCGTGAATTCGCGCCCGCTGCAGCCCCGGCATTCAAAGCGACCGAACTGCCGTAAACCAACGTAGCCCCCGTTTTACTGCCTTCACTTCTGCTACCTCCGTTACCGATCTGAGTGTAGCTGTCGGCTGCGTCACCTGAATCGAGCGTGATCGCTCCCCCGCCTACGGGCATCGTCGTCAGTGGATTGAAATTCACCGCGACCGTGCCGTTGAGGATACCGTCCGCATCGAAACCGCCCTGACCAATCTGCGCGTAGCTGCGACTGCCACTGGCCCCGCCATCGAGGTCGACGCCATCGACCGCGATCACCGCGAGCAGGTCGCCTGCTTCACCGTGGTTGCCATCGTTGTTGTTTCCGCCATGCCCGATCTGGGCGTAGGTGTCGTCTGCGCTGCCTGCCTGAATGCTCGCGTTGCCCGCGGTAAACACCGCGATATTTCCAATAGTATCATTCGTGCCACTGTCACCACCGTGACCGATTTGAGCGTAGGCGTCAGAACCGCCGCCTCCCCGCACCGTGACATCACCACCTCCCGACGCCGGGACGAAAGTCAGCGGATCCGCATTGACAAAAATATCGCCCGCGAGCGTGCCCGTCGTGGAATTACCACCGCTGCCGATCTGCGCATACCCATCCGTGCCACCGCCGGCCGTGACGCTGACTCCGCCGCTCTGCCCGATCACAGCAATGTGCTCGCTTGCCAATCCGTGGTTACCATTATTGCCGTGGCCACCGTGCCCCACCTGAACGTAACCGTCGGGAGTTCCGGATCCACCCTGCAGACTGACACCACCAGCGGCAACGAGATCGATATTGCCGCTCGTATCACCCTGACTGTTGTCACCACCATGGCCGATTTGAGAATAGGTGTCGTCACCATTCCCCGCCGTCATCGAAACATTGCCCGAACTGGTCAGGCGGATATTTCCGGAAAGCGCGGCAGCTGTTCCACCGCCGTTACCACCTTCACCCCCGTGGCCGATTTGAGTGTAGCCATCGGTGCTAGCGCCACTGGCGATCGTGACGTCAGCAATCGTGCCGATCGTAATATCACCTGATTTCGCTGCGAAATTGGAATTGCCATCGCTGCGCGCACCGCCGTGTCCAATCTGCCCGTAGCTGTTCACACCCAAACCATCGAGCGTGAGATTGCCGGTGCCGTATCCAGCCCGGGTGTTGATCAAAATATCGGCGTCGTCGACCGCCATCGTCATCGTGTTAAAGCCAGCGTGTCCAATTTGCACGTAGGCCGAGCCTCCGCCTCCAGCGTTGAGGTCCATGAACGTTACTACGTTGAGGTCAATCTGCGCGTCCGTGACCATGACGGCGTCGGCACCCGATCCGCCGTGACCGATCTGCGCATAAGAATCGGTGCCGGCGTTGGCTGTCATCGTCAAACCACCGCGCGAAACGACATCGATCGCTCCGGCAAGCGTGCTCGCTCCTCCGGCAGTGCCGCTGTCGAGACCACCGTTGCCGATCTGCGCGTAGGCCGAGCCGCCCGAGCCACCCAGCAACTGGATACTTTGAGCCGACACCGTGGTCAGGTTGCCCGCCGCGCCATGATTGCCTTTGTTTCCGTGACCACCATGACCGATCTGGGAGTAGCCATCGCCTCCCGTGCTGGCACCGCCCTGCAGGGTAAGATCACCGCCCGCAATCAAAGTAATGTTGCCACTGGTATCGCCCTGACTGTTGTCTCCGCCATGGCCGATCTGCGAGTAGACATCGGCGCCCGCGCCACCGCCTGCGGTCAGCGACACATTGCCCGAACTCGTCAGCGAAATATTTCCTGAGAGAGCGGCTGCGGTGCCGCCACCATTACCGCCTTCGCCGCCGTGACCGATCTGAGTGTAGCCATCCGTCTGCGATGCGCTCTTCAAGATGACGTCGGCAATCGCGCCGATCGTGATGTCGCCCGACTTCGCCGCGAACTCGGCATTGCCATCGCTGCGCGCGCCACCGTGACCGATCTGGCCGTAGCTGTTCACGCCGAGGCCATCGATCGTGAGGTTTCCGGTACCGGTTCCTGTCAGGGTATTGATGAAAATGTCAGCGTCGGTGACGCTCAAGGTCATGTTGTTGTAACCGGCGTGACCGATTTGTGCGTAGGCCGCTCCTCCGTTGCCCGCATTGAGGTCGATGAAGGTCGCCACATTGAGATCGATCTGCGCATTCGTGATCGTTTTTCCCGAAGTGATCCCTGCCCCCCCGTGACCGAGTTGCACGTAAGATTCGGCGCCGCCTCCGGCCGTCATCGTCAGTCCTCCACCCGAGTTTACGTCAATCGCTCCGGAAAAATGAGCATTCGCAGCGTCACCGCCATGCCCAATCTGCGCATAATTTTCGCCCGAACCGCCCGCTAGCAAACTGATACCGCCGCTGCCGGCGTCAAGATCGATGACACCGGAAATCGTCCCGCTGCCGCTACCGCTGTTTTTGCCACCGTTGCCGATTTGAGTATAGGCGCCGGTTCCTCCTGCTGTCGTCGAATTCAACGAAATACCGGTGACTGCATCAACTGTTACATCGCCGGTGAAATCACCTCCGCTATTGTAGCCGCCCAAACCGATCTGGGCATAAGTTGCATTATCCGAGCCGCCATTTAACGCAACTTCCCCCGCGCCGGTGATACTGGTCGCACCGTTGATCGCGGCGTCGAAATCGTAACCACCGTGCCCGATCTGAGAGTAAGCCTGAGCCCCCGTTCCGGCGGTGAGCGTAACTTGCCCCGGATCGCAAAAGGTGATCGTCAGCGGAGCATCGATTCCCAACGTATCGTTAGCGGATACTCCGCCGTGACCAATCTGGGTATACGAATTGGTGCCACCCGAGTTCATCGTGAGTCCACCTTGCTTGAGGCCGATGTCGATTCGCCCGTCTGCAACCGCCGTGCCGTCGGTGTAGAATCCAAAATGCGTAGCGGAGTCGGCAGCGGTGCCGGCATTCATCACGAGGCCGTAGCCGGCCAGTGAATTTGAACCGTGCTGCGAACCAACCCTGACGGCGTTCGTCTGTCCGACCTCGCCCAGCGTGACCGTGCCGAAACCATTTCCGGCAGCATCGTTGCCGAAAGAATCGCAATGAAAAGTCAGCGGGTTCACGGCTCCCCCCTCCACAATCACCGGGCTGCAGAAATCTACGGGCGATCCGTAGCTAACCGAACCGGACTGCGAAAATCCACTGCCATCCCAACCCGCAACGAGAGTGACATTGCCGTTGCCGCTGTTCTGGTAACTGCTCAGCATCGTGATGCTGCCACCGGTGAGCAGATAGAAATCGTCCGCGGTATCGACGGCGTAATCCGGTCCATCGATGAGGATGTCTACGTCGTTCGCAATCGCCAGGGAAATGGGACCGGCCGCGATATTTTCGGAGATCATCGCGCTGATGTCGTCGACCGCAGAGTCGGACAGATTGACACCGTTGTTGCCGATCAGCTGAAAGCCGTCGCCGCCCAGATAATTGCCTGCAAGTCCGCCAACGGTCTGATGATAGACGTTCACATTCTCAAGCCCTGCGCCGTTGGTCGCAGTCATTGCACCATCAGCAAAAATGTGGATTCCCCCTTTGCGGGTCCCCGTGGAAGAATTCCCCTCCGCTGCGCCATGACCAATCATCGCGTAGTTCTGAGCGTGCCCGCCTCCGTTAAGAGTGATGTTGCCCCCGTTGTCAGCGACTACGTTGATCTCACCTGACATAGCGGCAACACTTCCCCTGCCTCCGTGTCCGATCTGGGCAAACTGATTGACCGTTCCCGATTCAGTCGCTCCAGTCAGGGTCACTCCGTTGTTCACGGCGACGACCGAGATGTCTCCATCGAAAGTAGTGCCCCGGTTATTCAAGCCACCGTGCCCGATCATGGTGTAGCCGTGCAAGCCGTTTTGCGTATCCGAATCGAGGATCACTCCGGTTTCCGCTACCACACAAATATGTCCATCCATCGAACCGGCACCGCTCTGACGACCATGACCGATCTGTGCGAAAACATTATTGTGACTGCCGCTTTGCAGCAGAACAGCCCCGCTTGTGTGAACTTCGATGTCTCCTGACAAAACCCCGTTTCCGCCCTCGCCGCCATGCCCAATCTTGGCAAAGGCATCCGCTTCGCTGTGCGCCATAATCGTAATCCCACCGGACTTGGCGATCATGATGTTTCCATTGGCAGGGTTGTTCCCGTTCCCTCTTGAACCATCCGTTCTCGTTCCGCCGTGTCCGATTTGTGCCGCAGTGTTAGTCCCACCCGCTTTCATGGTGATGGCTCCTACGCCCATTCCCGCTTTGTCGTTGATCGTGATATTCGAGTCCGTCACCGTCATATTGGTGTTCGCAAAACCGCCATGACCGATTTGAGCTGTCGCATTCTGCGCCGCGGGAATCGCCTCTCCCGCTCCTCCGCCTGCGAGCAGGTCGATCGCTCCGACGGCGTTTACCGTAATGTGAGAGTCAGTAACCGTTCCGACGACCGCTCTGTTGGCATCGGGTTTTTCACCACCATGACCGATTCTGGCATAACCATAAGTGGAGGACCCCTGAAGTTTCAAATAACCTCCCGCATCGACCGCAACCGTTCCCGTCGCGTCGACCGCCATATCGTACCCCCCGTGACCGATCATACCGTATGCGGCGGTACCGGTACCGCCGCTGACATCGATATTGCCACCCGCATCAACCGTGATATTTCCTGTCTGAACGCCGTTCGCAAAAGAGCCTCCGTGGCCAATCTGAGCAAACGCGTCAGTGGAACCGCCTCTGATGAGCAAGTCACCCGCAGTAAAGACTTCGATCACATCGCCGACGGCACCATAGTTGCCCGCCAGTTGATATCCACCGTGCCCGATCTGCGCGACAGTGTACTGAGCGGTTCCCCCCTGGAGCGTAACGCTATCGGACTCAAGCACGCGGATAGAACCGGTCGCGCTACCATTATCATCCGTCGCATTGCTGTCGTTGCCGCCGTGCCCGATTTTAGAAAAGTTGGTCGAGCCTCCGCCACCGGTGATCGACAACGCATCGACCGTTCCAACGATGACATCGCCGCTGAGAGCGCCGTTGATAAATCTTCCACCGTGACCGATCTGGCTGAAGCTGCCCGAACCTCCGACTCGACCACTCAGCGTAATGTCTCCGCCGCCCGCAGCGCCCCCCGCACCGGCATTCGCGGTCGGATCGAAATTGATCGAAATGTCACCACTCATCGTCCCGTCGGAATCCCGTCCTCCGTGACCAATCTTGGCGTAGGTATCGGTACTCGTTCCACTGTCGAGCAATAGAGGTCCACCCGCGATCACCCCGATATCGCCAGTCATCGTGCCACCTGAATTAACTCCACCGTGACCGATTTGTGCGAAACCAATCGTGCCTGTCCCTCCGAGAATCGAAACGGATCCCGAACTGATTACCTGAATGTCACCGATCTTGCTGCCGCCGTGATCTACCCCACCGTGTCCGATTTGTGCGTAGGATTCAAAATTCGAACCGCCCTGCAGCAGGACGCTGGTGCTGGCGAGTATGTTGACATCCCCGGTAGCGTTCCCACTGGTTGCACCGTTGCCCCCGTGCCCGATACGGGCAAAGCTTCGTCTTCCTGTTCCCGTCACGTTCACCGCTTCGGCGTTGCCGATCGTGATGTTACCCGTTTTTTCACCTACCTGATGGCGCCCGCCATGTCCGATCTGGGCAGCAGTTCCGAAGTTGTCGAGATTACTCGTCGAGGAGCTGGCAAGCAGAGAAATGTCACCTCCACCAGCCGCCGCCCCTGAACCGCCGTTCGCGTCCGGGTCATAGTTGATAAAGATATCACCATTCAGCGCGCCGTCAGCATCGTAACCGCCGTTGCCTATCATCGCGTAGGCACCGAAGACCGGGTTGCCGGCAGTATTGCCACCAGTCAACGACACGCCGTCCTCAGCGATGACCACTGTTTTGTCGGTGAGAGAGCCGTGGTTTGCAGCTCTGTTCTCATGACCTCCGTGACCAACCTGACTGTAGCTGTCAAGACCTTCTCCTCCGACTAATTCGACGGCAGCCATCGAGCGGATGCGGATATCGCCTGAAGTCACCTCACTCCCCCGGAGCCCACCGTTGCCGATTTGTGCGTATGCCTGACTTCCCGCTCCACCGTTCAGAGTGACCGCTCCAACACCGCTGGTGGCTACGTGGCCGACAAGCGAAATGTCGCCCGCCCGGCTACCTCCCAGACGAAGACCACCGTGACCGATCTGTGAGTAAGAATCACCACTGCGGGCGTTGAGAGTTACAGCGCCCGGCTCACAAAACGAGATCATAATCTCAGCAGCCGACGTCGTGTTAATCGCCGTCGCTCCCAGACCACCATGACCGATTTGAGTGAAGTTGCCGGTAGCGGTCGTGCCTGAGTTCATCGTCAATCCACCGAGCTTGAGCCCCAGGTTCATCGCTCCGCTGGCATCACCACTGCCATTGCCATAAAATCCCAGTTGAGTGCCCGCATTGGCTGTCGAGTTGCCGGCGTTCAACGTCAGGCCGTAAGCCGCCAGATTCATCGTCCCCTGGCGCGTACCCACCGAAACCCGCGAAATCTGCGCGCCATCTCCAAGCGTCATGACAGCACTGCCATTGCCAAAATCGGCGCAATTAAAATCGATCGTTGGCGAACCACTGGAAGCAATCACCGGCTCACAGTAGTTAAAATCAGGCGCGGTTCCCGAATACGAGACGCCACCGATCTGGCTGAAGTTATTTCCGCTCCACCCAGCCACCAGGGTGACGTTTCCTGATCCCGCATTTTGGTAGGAACTCAGAAGAGTGATGTCCCCGCCCGTCAAGAGGTAGAAACCTTCTGCGGTGTTGCCGTTGAAGTCGTTGCCTGCATCGACGGTGATATCGACATCATTGGCGATCGCCAGCGCAATCCGCCCGCTCCCGAAGTTGCCGGATACCATCGCCCCGATATCGTCGACAACACTGTCCGGCAGGGTGAAGCCACCGTTGGCGACCACTTGGAAACCATCACCGCCCAAGTAGTTCGACGCGAGTCCGCCCGCGGAACCCGTTTGATGATAAATGTTCACGTTGTCGAGGCCGGCACCACTCGTCGTTGAAAGGCTGCCTTCAGCAAAGAGATGAACTCCGCCCTGGCGTGACCCTGTGGACTGGTCGCCTTCGCTGTCTCCATGGCCGATCATCGCATAAGCCGAAATACTGCTTCCGCCGTTCAGCGCGAGGTCTCCGGTCTCGGCGACCACGCTGACGTTGCCCAACATATTCCCTGCAGTGCTGTAACCGCCGTGCCCGACCTGAGCATAACGCCCTTCCTGAACGCCACCCGTCAAGACGACTCCATCAGCACCGCGCGCCACGACAGTGATGTCGCCGCTGTAATTCCCTGTCGCATCGTAACCACCGTGACCGATCTGAGCGTAGGCCTGAGCCAGGGCACCGGCATCCGCGCTCGCCGCGTGTAACTCGACACTGCCGTCGAAGGCCGTCACGCAGATTTTCCCGGACTGATTTCCAATCACAGAAGCACCGCCGTGGCCGATTTGTGAGTAGCTCTGAGCTCCCACCCCGGAGGTTAAGACAATGCCTCCCTGCTTTGCTTTGACGTCTATATCTCCGGAGCCGCTTCCGTTGAAGCCGATCGCGACGTGGGCGTCATCTCCGACACCCGCCGTCATCTCAAGCTGGTTGCCGAGCACATTGGTAGCCCCGCCCGCTGATCCAACACTGATGCCGCCGACCTGACTGCCGTCACCCAACCTGACAAAACCTTTATCCGGATCAGTCGCCACTTGAAGGCCCCATGCCGTTGAGTCGTCCTTGATAGCTCCAAAGTTCGTCCCTGCCGGATCCGTCGTGCCATCCCAGCCTGCCGCGATGTTGACGTCTCCTGCGCCCGCGTTCTGCAGACTCGCCATGAAATTGACGTCGCCGGTCGCTCGCAAGGTCAGATCATTCGCCGAGTTGTAGATCACATCGGAATTGATCTCGATATACTGCGTTTCCAGATCCCAATCGATCATCGCCCCGAAATTCACCTGAGAGCCACCGAGCTCGCTCGACAAGACAACATCTGCACCACCGTTCAGCGCGCTTCCAATGTTACCCGCGCTCGTTGCATCAACGACGTAGTTGTAGGGCCCCTGCCAATCCAAATTGTAATAAGCAAAATTTCCAGCGACCGGGCTCGTTTCAGCGCCACCGAGGTAAGGACCCGTGCCAAATTCGTGCAGCCCCATGTTGTTCGGAGAAGCGACCGCTCCATGAGCCACCCCGTTGAGCAAGGCTGCGGAGTTAATAAGATCGTATGCCGGTGCCGCGACGTAAAACCTCAGTTCTCCCACCCCGGTTCCGGCGCTGTTGAACCGGCTCGCAGCATCAGAGGCCAGGCTTCTTCCCACCCCAAGAAACGTATCTCCAGAGGTGTAGGTTCCGTCAGCGGCAATCGCATTGCCGACATAGGCGTTGCTGAAGGTCGCATCCCGCCCCGCCCGAACCATGACATCGTCCTGAACCGAGAATCCCGAGTCGCCGTCGCTATCATCCCCGTGCCCCAGCATCGCATATCGATTCGACATGTTTTGCCCCGTGAAAACGAGATCTCTTCCCGCAACGACATCGATCGCTCCGCTGAAGTTACCATCCGTGCCGCTTCCTCCGTGGCCCAACTGTGTGTAGGTATTGCTTTGGCTACCGGCGGTGAATTCAATGTTACCTCCCGCATTGACCGAGATCGAACCATTGTGATCGCCGGGTCCCGTTCCATTGATCGTTCCGGATTGTGTGCTTATACCGGAAGCAATCCCGCCATGCCCCAACTGCGCGTAGGCACCGGTGATCTCGCCCCCCGTAAAAAGAATGTTACCTCCGGCATCCACTTCAATCGCTCCGCTGTGGGTGCCTTTGGTGTTGTAACCTCCATGTCCCAACTGGGTGAAAATATTCGACGATCCGCCGGCACCCCACCCGGTGTTCGTTCCGCCAGCGGCTCCTGCCGTGAAAATCACATCGCCTGCCGCCTTCAGGGTTATTTCGCCAGTCTGATTGTAATTACCGCCCCACAACCAACTGCTGTTTGAAAAATCGTTACCGCCGTGTCCGACCATCGAATAACTTCCCTGCCCCTTACCTGAAGAGACTTCAATATTTCCGACGGTTCCATCCTCGTTATCAATCGTGATGTTTCCGCTGTGAGAACCGCGATTGGCATACCCCCCGTGTCCAATCTGAGTCACGGTTCTCGAATTGAGAGATTCCGATCCATCCATGATCACGTTGCCGGTTCCCAATCCATCCACACCCGCTTTGATCGTTATGTTTCCGGAGAAATCGCCACCGTTACTTCCGTTACTCGCGGCCTGGCCCCGATCGTTGTCATTCTTGCCACCGTGCCCAATTTGAATATCCGCGTATCGCCTGTTTCCGGAGGTCGTGCCACGGACTTCATTTCTGACTTCGATGCCGATGTTCCCTGTGGTTCCATTTCCAGCCGCGTCGGTTCCGGTTCCGGTCCCCGTGGTCGTTCCTGTCCACCACTGGGTTGAAGCCGATGCATTCGTATACCCATCGTCACGAAATCCAATCTGAGCCCGCTGATTGTCGCCAGTCGTCCCGGCATTCAGTTCCAAATCATAGCCGGCCACGTTGGTGTCGCCATACCGGCTGCCCACCTCAACGGATCGGTTGGCTCCAATAAATACACTGCCGTTATTCAAACCGTAAGTGGCTGAATTCCCGTAAATTGGAGTCATGTCAGGAACGACAAGACCTGAGGTAATCGCGGTCGCGCCATCCCAACCGGCCACCAAATTAATTGCCCCGCTTCCGGGATTCTGAATTCGATTGGTGATGACGAGATCCCCCGCGCTGAGCAGATTAAAGTTGTCCTCCAAATTATACTGGTGACTCGTATCCCAGTTCAAACTGCCTGAACCGGTGTGCGCGAAGGTAAACTCACCGCTCGGAACGAGGCCACGCTGGAACCAGTTCCGCGATGTGCCATCAACCGTGAAAGACTGCCCGCCTTGATCGCCCGCAACCGAGTCCAATGATCGCCCGATCACCATGAAATCAGAATCAGTGAGTGAAGCCGCACCACTGCTGGTGCGGTGTCCGATATGGGCGACGTTCGACCCTGCTACCAGCGAAATTTCACCATTGCGAATATCCACGAGAATATCGCCTTGCCGGGTTCCGGAGGAATCGTCGTTGTCTCCGTGACCAATCAGAGCGATTGAATCTGAACCCGATCCGCCTAACAGATCCAGATTTCCATTTTCAGAAATCACCGTGATCTGCTCTCCTGCTTTTCCATGATTGCCGTCGTAGTCACGACCGCCGTGTCCGATCTGCGCAAAGGTGTAAGACTGCGTTCCCGCATCCAGCAGAATGTCACCGTCCGCGATCACCGTAACGCTGCCGGACAAATCACCGACAGGTGCGACCCCTGCACCGAATCCGCCATGCCCGATCATGCTGTAAGCACCGTAGCTATCGCCGCCTATCACACTGACCGTGCCGGTGCCACGCGCCTCCACAACGATATCTCCTGAATGGCTGAAATCATTGTAAGCGGGACCGCGCACGAGTGGCGTAGTGCTGATCCGGTTCTCTGCATTGCGATAACCCCCATGACCAATCTGAGCGTGTGTGTAACCTCCTCCTGCGGCCCTGACGCCACCTGCCACCACCGTCACGCCACCATCGGCAGCGATCACGGTAACATTTCCCGACTTGTCACTGTGAGTATCTCTCCCCCCATGTCCGATCATGGCATGAGCAAAATAACTGTCAGTGCCGGCCTGTAGGTTTACCCCACCGGTGCCGGACTCCACTGTGATATTGCCGTCGACGGTCTGCCTGACAATCGTCATCTGGGAATCGGCGGTAGAACCTCCATTGAATATCCCGCCATGACCAATCATTGCAGAGTTATAGGAACCGGTCCCCATTCCGCCCGTTATGTTTACGGCGCTGGCACCGGTTCCTGTAACGCTGATCTCGCCACTGATATCTCCGTCAGCATTGTATCCGCCGTTCCCGATTTGGGCGTATGCCTGAGATCCCGTCAGAGCCCCTCCGTCAAGAGTGATGTCACCAGCGCTGCCGACGGTAATCGCTCCGGAATGATTGCCCTTCGCGCTGTATCCGCCGCTGCCGATTTGGGCATAGGAATTCCCCCCGTCCCCGGCATCCAAGGTTACCACGCCCGCACTCTCAACCGTGATCGCGACGTCATTATCGCCCTGTGATTCTCCGCCGCCGCCACCGATCATCGCGTAGGTATTCCCCAAAGCTCCCCCCGTAAGCGTGACTCCGCCAACCGTCGTCGTTACATCAACTTTGTCGGAGTGATCACTGTCGCTGTTATAACCTCCGTGACCAATCTGCGCATAAGCTTGACCTGTCGTGCCGCCCCTGACATTCACCTCACCCGCATCCACGTCGACATCACCGCTGTGAGCCCCAAGGGTCTGATAGCCGCCGTGACCGATCTGCGCCCAGCTATACCCATCGGATCCGGGCCCGCTGTCTCCACCTCCGGTAATATTCACCGCACCGGTTCCGGCATTAACGGTGATGGCACCGCTCATGTCACCGGCGGAATAATCTCCGCCATGACCAATTTGCACTGAAGAGAAATATCCCTCTCCCCCGGTAAGCACTACGTTCCCGGCTCCGTTCGCGGCAACCGTGATTGCTCCGGAGAGATTGCCGTCAGCCTCGTGTCCGCCGTGCCCGATCCGCGCCTTCGAATAGTTTCCGCTTCCACCCGTGAAAGTGATGCCGGTTGCGCCGTTTGAGGTGAGCGAAATGACTCCGGAGTGATCCCCTTTTGACTGGGCACCACCGTTGCCAATCTGGGCGTAACTGTATTCTCCGGATCCACCGATAAATTCGATTCCGTTACCCGCACTCACGATAATGTCAGTGATGTGAGAGCCATCGAAATTGTAGCCACCGTTACCGAGATGGACAAAGTTACGTCCTCCCGCGCCGGCAGATGTATCACTCCCGAAAAGGATCCCGCCGCCTGCCGTTACCGAGATGACGTCGCCCACTTTTCCAAGACTGCCCTGAGCCTCAGATCCACCGTGTCCTAACAAAGCAAAATTGTATCGAGAGACGATGCTGTCATCATCAAGCGTCGGTCCACCGGCGAGAAAATTGACATCTCCGGCCGTCGCTTCAACCGTAACGCTTCCGTTGTGATTCCCGCTCGAAGCATACCCGCCATGACCGAGAATTGCGTAATGAATTCGACCGTTGTTGTCGGGATCGGTACCATCTTTACCACCACCCGTAAAACTGATGTCACCCGTTGTGGAAGTGACGATGATATTTCCCGAGTGCCCTCCGTTAACAGAATCGTAATAGGTCCCGTTACCCGAGGCATCTGAATCATAGCCGCCATGGCCCAGCTGCGCGTATATCTGACCGTTTTGGGTGCCGCCTCCATCCAAATTGGAACCCGCCATGAAGTTGATACTTCCGACCGAGTTCACCGTGATATCTCCAACGAAACCCTGAGCCGTCGCGGTGCTGGTGCCGAACCCGTTGCTACCGTAACCACCGTGGCCCAACTGGGCATACGCATTGGTGGTGTTGCCTCCCACAAAGTTCACGCCCATTCCCGCATTCGAACCCGCATTGACGACGATGTTACCCGAGTGCGCCCCCGTCGCGCTGTAGCCTCCGTGCCCGAGCTGTGCATACGCGGCATTGGGAGCACTGGTATCATTTTTACCGGGTGAATAGATCGCGTCCTGTCCTCCCAAAAACTCCACCTTGCCAGTGGTCGCTGTCACGAAGATATCGCCGACATGAGTTCCGTCGCTGTTGTAACCACCGTGACCCAACTGAGCATACGCTCCGGTTCGGCTGTCGTTCCCCGCCCGGAAAAAGACATCGGTTCCGGAAACCGTAATCACTCCCGAGGAACTGACTCGTTGAATCCCGTTGCTCGCGCCGACATGACCAATCTGAGCATAAGCATAATCGAGTGCTTCCGGCAGCCCCAGCGTCTCGCCTTCAAACGCTCGCACAACCACCTCTCCGGTACCGGAGATCACATTGATGTCACCGGTCATCGTCGTGAAGATATCCGTTCCAGCGCCCGTCACGGAAGTGGTTCCGTCGTAAAGCCCCGCAGCCCCCGTGTAGTTCGACGTCAGCGTTGCCGAAATCATGGTCCCTGCCAAATCACCGGTGCGGAGCGCCGTATCGTTGAAATCGGTGTCGTTCGCAAAGGCCCGCAACTGATGGTGCTGCCCACCACCAAATTTGCCGTCCGGAGTTTGACCGGTCAAAGCAAGGTCTCCCACACCCATTCGGGGATCCGATTCGATGTCACCACCATTGACGCCGTGGCCAATCTGGGCATGCCCCCGCCAGCCATTGCCGCCGTTCACACCGATCGCGCCACCCGCTAAAACATTGATCTCCCCGGTGGCAGAACCCATCTGGTTAATTCCCATGTGCCCGATCTGAGCATAGTTGTTATTCATTCGACCGAGACTACCCGACCCTGCCGTGACCGTGACCGTTCCGATCGAGTTAACAGGGTTCAATGCCGCATCCAACCCTGTTCGAATATTGATATCCCCGTAAACATCCGCCAAGCGCCCTATCGAAGCCGCAAATCGACTGGCACCACCAAAATTCAAAGAGTAATCGCGACTGGCAGCGGCTTCGCGGCGATTGACATTGTCCCAGCCCCGCGCATTACCGCCGTGACCGACTTGAGCATAGGCCCCTTCGTAATCACTGGTACTGCCTGCTTCGAGGAGTAGTTTACCTCGCGCCTCTATATTGATATCCGCCTTCTTCAGCGTGATCGCATGACTCGCGCCACCATCAATGAGGCTTTGCGAAACACCTGCGCCCATTCCCGGCAGGTTGTCGCCGATTCCGGAACTGCCACCGGCGGTTGCGTCTAAAGTGCGCCACCACCAGTTGCCGTCGTTCTGACTCCCGAAGTCATCCGAATAACGGAGGAAAGCATCTGTTCTCACCCCGTTGCTATCGAACATGTAAACTCCCGTCTCACTCCCCGACGTCGTCTCATTGACTCCCACCATCGCGACGAGGGGATCCCCCGCACTCGCCAATCCGCCATAGGCAGTCGTGTTGTAGTAAAAGACCTGACCATTATCACGAAAGCCGAGATGAGCGTGTCGTCGCCCGCCATTCCCCGCGAGGAGGTTCACATCGAAACCAGCGACGTTGGTATTCCCATACCGCGAACCGACCTCTACCGATCGACCACTCGCATTGAGATTCACGGATCCATTTCCGGTTCCGGCAAGACCATCATCAATACCAAACTGCCCCGCGGCCACATACGTGTTCCACGCCGTTTCGGGATCGTTATTCGTAATCAAGGTGTCCGCTTCAGCCCCGGTCCAACCGGCGATAACGCTGATCGAACCCGCGCCCGCGGTTCTCACCACCGTATTAAAATTCACATCGCCCGAGGCAAACACTCCCAGGCTCGCATCCGTGTTCCATTGCACAGCGACGTTGCGTTCGTCTGCAGAACCTACGTTATCAAAAATGATATCACCGCTCTCGGTCGATATAGTGACATTCGTATTCGTGTCCAAGGTCGAGTTGATACTCGTGATAGTAATTAAAGA
>JBLXHA010000022.1:0-39015 GCA_048260165.1 Verrucomicrobiales bacterium | reverse complement strand
CTCACCCCCCCTCCGCCAAAGCCCACCAGCCAAAATCCCATCCGCCAAAATCCCATCCGTCAAAATCCCATCCGTCAAAATCCCATCCGTCAAAATCCCATCCGTCAAAATCCCATCCGCCAAAGCCCACCCGCCAAAGCCCACCCGACCTTCCCACCTTTTACCTTCCCACCTTTCACCGCGCGAAGCGCGAAGCGCGAAGCGCCCCCCCCTATCATGTTCCAGCCCATCGCCCCCTCATCCGAACTCGAAGAAGGAAAAGGCCGTCCCTACGAGCTCGAAGGCCACCGCATCGCCCTCGTTCGTCACAAAGGAGTCGTCTACGCCCTCGATGACCTCTGTCCTCACGCCGACGCCTCGATCGCCTTCGGCCCCGTTGAGAACGGCTGTATCGCCTGTCCCTGGCACTACGCCGAGTTCAGTCTCGAAACCGGAGAAGTCCAATGCGGTCCCTCCCCGAGAGGCATCCGCACCTATGAAGTTCGGGAAGTAGACGGCACCGTGGAAATTCAGCTCGAAAAGCCCGAAAAAAGCGACTGAACGAAATTCACAACAAGAAGCGAATAATTGATTGACGAAATCCCCCACCGCTGGCAACTTCCGCCTCCCGGATTTCGCCAAGGTTTCCGGGGAAACCGATACAGTTTCTGTATCAAAAAAGGTTCGGTGGCTGAGTGGTCGAAAGCGCTTCTTTGCTAAAGAAGTGAACCCGTGAGGGTTCCGTGGGTTCGAATCCCACCCGGACCGTTTTTCTAAAAAGGGCAGGACCTCCAACGTAGTGGAGGTCCTGCCCTTTTTACATAATCAGGCCCTGCGGGTGGGGTTCGAACGCAGTTCGACTCGAAGTGAAACGAAGAGATCTGCCAAAGCGCCAGCGACGCAGATAATCCCACCCGGACCGTTTTTATAAAAAGCCCGTAGCCTCCAACGAAGTGGAGGCTACGGGCTTTTTACATTAACAGGCCCCGCGGGTGGGTTTCGAAGCGGGAGGCCGCCCCCTTGTTCGACTCGAAGTGGATGGCCGCCCCGCGAAACGAAGAGATCTGCCAAAGGAAGGAGCGCAGCGGATGACGACGCAGATAATCCCACCCGGACCCTTTTTACATAATCAGGCCCTGCGGGTGGGTTTCGAAGCGGGAGGCCGCCCCCTTGTTCGACTCGAAGCGGATGGCCGCCCCGCGAAACGAAGAGATCTGCCAAAGGAAGGAGCGCAGCGGATGACGACGCAGATAATCCCACCCGGACCGTTCCACAAAATCAGCCCCTCAAGGGCTGCACAATCCACTCCCCGACCCTGTCCGCCGCCACCCCCCGCGATGCGGGTATTGCCGTCCTCAAAATAAAATCCTACAACCGACGCATGAGATCTATCGTGCTCCTGTTTCTCGCCGTTTTCGCAACCCAAGCCCAAGCCCAAGCCCAGGCAGCTCCCGCGCCTGACGTCACCGTGAGCGAGGTGCGTCGGGCTTTTCACAACGGGGAGCACAATGCTTTTACCGACATGATCCGGTGGAAGGGGAAAATCTGGCTCACGTTCCGCAGCTGTCCTGACGGGCACATGGTTCACCCGACGTCTTCGATTCTCGTCCTTTCGAGCGTCGACGGTGAGGAATGGAAAGAGGAACACGCTTTCTCGGTCGCGCGGCGCGATGTGCGGGATCCCCACTTTCTGCTCTTTGACGGGAAACTCTTCATCTACACCGGCACGTGGTGGACGGGCGACGCGACGCTCCCCCGCGAGGATTACAACATCAATCAACACCTCGGCTACGCGGTGTATACCGACGACGGCGAGAGCTGGAGCGAACCGACTCAGCTCGAAGGAACCTACGGCCATTACATCTGGCGAGCCGCCACCCACGACGGGAAGGCCTACCTTTGCGGGCGGAGAAAACAGCACTATTCAGAACAGGACGAAAGCGAAAACGCCCCTCCCCGCATCGTCGAGTCTGCGATGCTCGAAAGCGACGACGGACTGGTCTGGAAATTCCATTCGCTCTTTCAATCCACAGGAGGTGACGAAACCGCGTTTCTTTTCGAAGACGACGGGTCGCTCATTGCCGTGAGCCGGAGCGGCGGCCAACCCGCGCAACTCGTCAAAGCCGGTCCTCCCTGGCACGAAAAAACGCTCACTGATTTCGATGCCTACCTCGGAGGTCCCCTTCTCACAAAATGGGACGACGCCTACCTCGTCGGCGGCCGGCGCAACACCGACAACGGCCCGAAGACGACGCTCTACTGGCTCGAGGGTGACACGTTAAAGCAGTTCGCCGAGCTCCCGAGCGGAGGCGACAATTCCTATCCCGGATTCGTCGAACTCGACAACGGAGACGGTCTGATCTCGTGGTATTCCTCCCACGAAAAAGATGAAGACGGAAATCCTCTCACCGCGATCTACCTCGCGAGGCTCACAAAAAAATAAGCCGCCATGCTCCGCGACGACGCTGCGGGGTTCCCCGGATTTCTTAGGCACAGCGAACCGGGAAATCGCCCCCGGATCGTGACCGCTCCCGCCCCCCGCAGTGTGGGTATCATAGGGTCGGCAGCCCGGATCCCCGCATCGATTTCAAAGGCGGCCCCACCTATGCGAATTGACAATTTCGGTCGCTCCTTCAGCATACCATTCTGATGCTGCGCAAGATTCTCCTCCCATTGATCTTCATTCTGCTCGCGTATGGGTTCTGGATCAGTCCGGATTTCAAAGAGATCGCAGCGGGAGTCTGCATCTTCCTGTTCGGCATGCTCAGCCTCGAGGAAGGCTTTAAAGTTTTCACAGGAGGCGTCCTCGAAAGACTCCTCAAAAAGACCACCAACAAAACGTGGAAGAGCCTCGGGTTCGGGATGGTCGCGACCTCGATCATGCAGTCGAGTTCGCTCGTCTCGGTCATCACGATATCGTTTCTTTCCGCCGGACTCATTCCCCTGCTTGCCGGAGTCGGGATCATCTTCGGAGCGAATCTCGGAACGACGACCGGGGCCTGGCTCGTCGCCGGCTTCGGGCTAAAGGTGAAAATCTCGGCCTACGCGATGCCGATGATCGTGTTCGGCGTCATCCTCATTTTTCAGCGAGCGAAGTCGTTTCGCGGAATGGGATACATTCTCGCCGGACTCGGATTTCTCTTTCTCGGGATCCACCACATGAAGTCCGGATTCGAAACCTTCGCCAACCACTTCGACCTCACCGCCTATTCGATGAGCGGTTACCCCGGCGTCTTTCTCTTCGTCGCGCTCGGCGTTCTCGCCACCGTCGTCATGCAGTCGAGCCATGCCACCCTCGTCATCGTCATCACCGCACTGGGCGCGGGCCAGGTGACTTACGAAAATGCACTCGCGCTCGCGATCGGAGCCAACATCGGCACCACCGTCACCGCCATCATCGGATCCCTCGGGGCGAACGTGACCGGCCGTCAGCTTGCCGCCGCTCACCTCATTTTCAACGCGGCGACGGCACTCGTCACGGTCGGCTTTATTTACCAGCTCACCGACCTCGTCGACCTCATGAGCAGTCGCCTCGGCATCGCCGACGACGACTACACGCTGAAGCTGGCTGTTTTCCACACCGTGTTCAACCTCCTCGGGGTCCTTCTCATGCTGCCGTTCATGAATGCGATGGTGCGGTTTCTCGAACGCGTCATCCATCCCCACCGCGGTGCAAAGGCGAAGCCGCGCTACCTCACCGACGCTTCGACCGGACTTTCCGACACCGTCATCGAAGCGATGCGCAAGGAAACCGTCAACCTGTTTGACTACGCCTTCGCGATCATTTGCGAAGTCATCCGCCTCAAGCCCTCTCAGGTCGTTTCCGACGCGCCTCTCGAAGAGATCATCAAACACTCGTCCCTCAAAGAATCGATCGACGTCGACGAGCGGTATGAAAACGAAGTCAAAAGTCTCTACGCCGAGATTGTCGCCTTCTCGAGCCGCGCCCGATCGCAACTGAACCCGCGGCAGGCCGATTCGCTTTACGAACTGCGCGACGCCGGTCGCTGCATCGTCGGAGCGGTGAAAACGACGAAGCATTTGCAGAAAAATCTCGATCTTTCCCTCCATTCTCACGAGGAGGTCGTCCGCAGCGAATACTACAAAATCCGGCTGCGTCTCGCCAAAGTCCTCCGCGAGGTCGACCGGATCCGCCGGGAGAACGAAGAGGATGCGGATACCGTCACCGGTGTCTCACTCGACGCGCTCCTCTCCGAGGTTCAGAACACGTGCAAACGACGCGATCAACGTCTCGACGATCTGATTCGGGAAAAGACGATCAGCGCCACCACCGCGACCTCGCTGATGAATGATTTCGCCTACGCATCGAACCTGAGCCGGGAACTGCTCAACGTCGCCTCGACGCTCTTTGCGAACCACGATCCCGATGACCTGCAGGCGGAGCGAAGCGTTGCTCTTGAAATCGAAGAAATGAACGAGGCCCTCGACACCCCGACCCACGAAAGACCACTGCCATGAAATTCAAGAAGCTGATGAAGAAAGCCGAAACGCTTTTCTCCGCGTCGAAACACGACGAGGAAGTGAAGAAAAAGAGCCTCGAAAAACTCGTCGGGCGGCTCAAAGAATACGAGAAACGAAAAAAGGAAAAGCTGGAAACCACGACCGACGAAGAGACCCGCGAATCACTCGAAAAGAAAATCCTCGTCGCCCGCGCCCAGCGGAAAAAAGGCCTCAAGCTCCTCGAAGAATGGAACGATTAAAGGCAGGTGGTCGGCGGGCTCTGATGGCACGGGTGCAGTGGGATGCGGTTGCGCGAACCCGACGCGCGTGAGTGTTGAAAACGTGCGACTGAAACCGTAATCCGATGGCAGACCACCTCTCTCCCGAACGCCGCTCCTGGAATATGAGCCGGATTCGGAACAAGAACACCAAACCGGAAATCGTCGTCCGCTCGATACTCCACGGGCTCGGGTTCCGTTTCACCGTGAACGGGCCGAAGAACAAAAAGCTCCCCGGGAAACCCGACATCGTGCTCCCCAAATACCGGACGGTCGTCTTTGTCCACGGATGCTACTGGCACCGCCACCGGGGCTGCAAGGAGACGACGACACCGAAGACGCGGACCGAATGGTGGCAGTCGAAGTTCGACGGGAACGTCGAACGGGATAACCGGAATCAACGCGAGCTGAAAAAACTCGGCTGGAAAGTGATCGTCGTGTGGGAGTGTGAGACGAAGACGGCCGAAGGTATCGAAAAAACCGGGCGAAAGTTAGTCAGGCTGCTGGAGAGGCGATCACTTCTCCCAGTCGACACGTGAAGGCCATGTAAGCCGAACCCGATTGATGATTTCGCGCCACCTCCGAAATATTACGTTTGGGGAAACTGGAGATTTCATCGAACTCAAAAAACAAATAGTGAGTGGCTTTTGTTGAGGATGGTCTTCCCGAAAAGCCTTTTGCCTCCAGCAGCTCCCGCAGACGATCGGAGGTGAGAAATTTAACGCCGGTTATCTTGCCCCTCCATCCGTAAGTGAGAAGCGGTGCGCCCTGACCGCCGCCGCAGGGAATAAATTCACTCCCGATTTCTGTAGAAAGATCGAGCTGAAGCCTGGGTTTATTCTCAGCATCACTTCCGTAAACCGCGTGACAATAGGCAAAGCCGTTGTCTCTGAAAACCTCCATATCGGAAGCTTTCATCCAATGCACCACAGCGGGAGCCGCTTTCCGCGTAACCGTGTATCGAGTGCCCGCCTCCTCCACAAAGTCCGGCCCGTCTTTCACCGTCTCAAACGTCGCGTCTGATGCATAGCGATACTGAGTGAATTGATCAGCCTGATGCTCAAAAACATCCGACAGAAATTGCTTCAAAAACTCCCGCCCTCCCTTGGTCCCCGGTTTCAAAACAAAAGCTCCTACTCCCGGTAGAATTTCATGATACCGCTTGATCGGCTCCGGTTGATCATCCAGGCCGGGATACAGAACGTAGGAACCGGCCGTTGCCTTGATCGCATCGTTGTAGGTATGCATCTTCAGCAAATCGACCTGCTTATAGAGTCGATTCGCCTCGTTGGAACCGTCTTCAGCGCTTTCCTCTTCGGAATCCGTTCCCTTCATCCAGTCACCGAAAACCTCGGCGAGTTTTTCCGCTTTGTATTTGGCATCAAAATGCAGAAGCGAAAGCCGCCCCTCCTTCGCAGCAGCCTCCTCTTCTCCGAACTCCGCCGGAAACATCACAAGAGTGTAATCGGGTTTGAAACTCCCCGACCATGAGAATTTGCCGTTCTTAAGAAACCGGCGTTCATAGTAAAGCCGAAGACACATTTCCTCCCCTGTTCCACTGCGATAAATAAAACGCACCCGTGACTCTTTTCCTTTTTCGAGGCTGATCTTCACTTCTTCGCCGTCCAGCTTCAGAAACGGCTGACAACCTTCCACCGGTGAATCCTCACCGGATAACAGTTTCACTCCTGAAACCTCACTGAGAACGCTGTGCAGCGTAAGAAACACCCAATATTCGTACAGCTCCGCCACGTTTCGGCTCGTCCCCGTGTAGCACTCACCTCTCCCGTCCCAACGCAGCGCAGAAGCCGAGCGCAACAACAGCCATGCCTTCAAAATGTCGCGATAACCTTCCTTTTTCTGCAGGACCTGACTTTCCAGTGGAAGGCGTTGCAGTCGTCCGCACTCTTTAAAAAACGGGCGAGCCACCGTTGCCTCCAGCTTTTCGGCCAGCGCGCGTGCTTCGAGGAATGCCTGAGGAGGAGGCTCTTTTCCGACAAACAATCGCTGCACCTCCCGACAGACCTCGATGAATTGCTCGAGGGCAAATTTCACAAAACGGTTGGGCGGTGTGTCGAGGTCGTCCAGCTTCGAAATCTCGCAGACCTCTCCGGGAACAGCCGCACCGTTCGGACTCCGATGCCAACTCCTCGCCAGAGCCATCGGATTCTGCAGAAAGTCCACCGAACTCGCTTCCGTTGCAGGCACCCATTGCCGCTCTTTCTTCAGTTCACGATGAGGGTGAGCATGAATCATTTCGAGACACGCATCAAATTTGGCATCGTTCAGAAAATAGCGGAGAAACAAAAACTGTTCCAGTTTGGTTCGCTTTTGTGCCTCCGGATCAGGTTCAAACCGCAACGACGTCGGCGTATTCCACGAGAGCAAGAGCTGTGCGCAGAAGTCCGCTATTTCTTCGGTCATCGCGCTGTATTCCTCGTCGTAATCAATCTTAGCCGAGACGAATTCGAGACGTGTCACCAGCTTTCTGCCCCCGTGTTCGAAGAGAATATCAGCGAGACCCAGAAAATTCAGCATTTGGAAACGGCCGGCCGGAGCATCCCCCACCATACCGCTGAAAGTCCACTCGCGAGCCGCAGCCATCGCGAAATTTTCTTCCGAAACACTGACTTCTTTCGCCTGAGGACCGTGTATCTGCCACTCATACACCACGGTTTCCACGAGACGGAGATTGCCCGCTTTTACTGCGATCTTTCCGTCCGCTTCATCCTCAATTCCGAGCCAGCCCGAAGGCAGATCGGCGTGGGCAACCAGCAACGCCGGATCAAGAGGTTTCACGCGGTGACTTGCTCCCGTCTGCACAATCCACCGCGCATCATCCGCATTCGGCAGCAGCGGGATGGAAAGGGCGGAAAATTTCATTCGTGGATCAATTCAACAGGGTTGAATCAGTGATCGAACAGGGTTGGTTCGTGTAGAAAAAGCTCTTGTAAACGCTGCAGCGTTCTTAGAACGTTCCGAGATCAGCAATCGCCTTCGCAAGCTCGTGATGCATTTCGAGCTGAAATTCACCAGTCGTGTAGGGATTTCCATGACCGATAGCGCTACTGTAGAATTTGCTGCCATCATCGTGCACCCAAAAAGTGAATCCGAGCGCTTCACCGAGCTTTTTCCCGAGAAGCCCGTAATGGAGGTTCGCCGTTTTGTATCCATCGTAACCTGCTGCTGTAGCCAGTTCGGTGTAGGTGATCGAACGATTATGAACATTGAAATGCGCTTTGAGCATCGCCTTTTGCCCCCCATTGATTTTAATCTCCGAAAGCGCTTTTTTGTAATCCGCCGCGGCTGGAATCTGGATATTTTGAGTGTTCATTGGCGAATCGATGTTCGGATCGCTTTGATCGTGAGATGGCTATCTTGTTTTCTCTTTGGCTCAGTTGATGAAGCTCACGAACTGTTCCTCCAACAGCACTTGTATCATTGAGACCAGCTTCCTGCGGGATTTTGAGAACTCGTGTGCTCCATCCGTTACCGGTTTCAATGCCTCACTCAACGGCAGCCCTGTAACGGCAGGATTAGCGCCATCCTTCCCTCCCGGAAAATAGGCGAATGCTGCGTCTTCGGTCGCTCCACCGCAGTAGGCAGCCAGAGCACCCAGCAAATGCCCGACCCGTCCCATGCTTCCGTGGAGCTTCGGTAGTATCTTCTGAACAATCTGCGCATCAAGATCGTCGAGCCAACCGCCGTTGTCCCAGGCATCGCGCGCCTCATCGGATTCCTCCGCCGCGAGATAGCGGCACACTCTCAGGTAACGCATGACCTCATTTGCGGTGCGATAGGCAAATTCGAACCGTCCCCGTTTTAAGATCTCAAACAAGGCAACGAGATACTCCTGCACCCCCTCCGCAACCGGACCTCCCAATGCGTCCAGTCCCCCGTTACCCGGATCGAGCCGTGACTTCCTGGCCAGCGCGAGAAACGCCTCTGCGACACCGTCCTCCGCCTTCGGTGATTCAGGATATTCGTGGGGAGCGCTGAGGAAATCACTGATCTGATCGCTCTCCACTTCAAACTCAATCACATTGGCGCGGTCCAATACCTTTGGACTGAACATGTAAGTCGTCTCGTCGACATTAACCGTCCCGATGACGAACAAATTCTGCGGATACGGCAGCGTCCGGGGAACTCCGACAGGATCATTTTCGTAGCGCGGAAGTCGAAAATTCTCATCGTCCCGCGGTCCTTCCGAATGCAAGGCCAGTTCCCCGTCGCGCTGTTCCATTACTGAGAGAAAATCGGCGAAGTAACGCTCGACGTGAGAGAGGTTCATCTCATCGAGAATCAGGAAAAAGGGAAACGTCTCATTCCCGGGACGCGTTGCTTCGAGAAGCAAATCCAACACGGGCGTCGATTGGTAAACCGCACGCTCGGAAGCGTTTTCGCCACCACCTGACGAGGTCGTTCTCAGATGATTGACAAATCCGAGGACCTGCCTGTTGTCGGTCCAGTCAGCGCCGACGGGGACGATGGCGTGGTTGGTGGCATCATCGAGATCGTCCGAGTTACGCAATGTTGCAGCGAGTGATTCGGCGAGCTTGGTTTTTCCTGAGCCGGAGCCACCGGTCAGGATGGTGAAGGGTTTTGACAGAATGCTAAACTTCAATTCACTTCCGCCCTGCATTTGTCCGATTGCATCACTCTTGGAAAAACTGAAATCCATTTTTTGAATCCTTTTTAGTATTTTCAAACTACCTGCAAGATGATCAACGATCTCAGAAAGTTCGAACCTATTGCGATAGAACGGTTTGGGATCGAAAAACGCATCCGAATACTTAGTGTCCTTTTTTTTCCCGCTGATTGGTAGCCCCCACTTTTTATCAACAGCCTGCAGCTCAGCGTTCCACTTACTTTTTGTAGCTGTTGCACTCATCGCTCCTGCGATTAAACCTTTTCCGTTTTCGGCGAATACTAAGCATAAAAACTCTCCTTCTTTTGGGGCTCTCAAACTTTCCGGACAAAAGACAATCCACGGAATTCTTGGGAAAGCTCCAACTCCCTCGGAAACTAGCATCTTCCATCCGATCAAATTTAAAGATTCTTCAAGAACACAACCTATTACCTCTAGCGCTGCCAATGCTGTTTTTGCTCTAGCATCACTCGTCTTCAATCCATATCCGGTTTCGGGATAATTTTCGCAGATGCTAAAGACCTGATCGAGTGCTTTCGCACTAACTGGTTCAATAAATTTATCACTCATCAAAAATTGACACCTCAAACAATTATTTCTTCAAAATAAATCTTTTTGTATCATTTCTGCAATTTTGAAGGCTAGGAACGGAGGAACAGCATTTCCCACTTGATGATATTGTTGAGTCCGATTTCCTAGAAAAACATAATCATCCGGGAAGGTTTGTAACCGAGCAGCTTCTCGAACCGTAAGGCTACGACACTGCGAAGGATCAGGGTGAATATAGTAATGCCCATCCTTACTAATGTGAGAGGTAACTGTTGTGCTCGAGTGCCCAGCTACTTGAACTCTGAACCGGTCATTAAATATCGACTTTCCTGTTGATGACACATTCTTATGCTTCGGAAGCAAGTCGCTAGGAAATTGCTCAAGCTTCGGAGACTGACCGTAAGCACTAGCAAAACTACTGGCAAATAGGTAGCGATGAAGATCAGTTATCATATGCTTTCTAGGTTCATGATTAAAAGGAACTCGGTCATTCTTAACCCTGAGCCAGTCTTTTAATTCCTGAGGAACCTGGCAACCTTGATCCACTGGTGTGCCACTTCCGGGATCATCCATCATCTTCCGAAATGCTTCAGACATGATTTCACCGATCCTGCTGTCATTTTTTGATAGCTCAACAAATGAAGAACTGCCCATATAATTCTTTATACACTCCAACCTAGTCTGGGTAGTTTTAGTTGGCTCTCCAAAACACCTGGGCAAATCAGAAATCATCTGATCAACATTCACTTCATCCGCAGGCTTCAGGCCAGATATCGCGCCATTTATATCACTTCGGACACCTACCAGAAAAACACGATGCCGACGTTGCGGAAGACCAAATTCCTCTGATCTAACGATAAAACGTCTAGGGTCACTATCGGAGTGAGGGGTAGCTGAAACCGCAAACAAATCGTATTTCAAATCGGCTCCTGCCAATCGTTTAGACGTTACCCGAATTGCTTTCCTTGGAGCTCTCAGGTCATCACTAATTCGATCAAACATTCGATCCCCATTCACCGTTGCAGAAAGAAGCCCCTTCACATTCTCCATTACAAAAACCGGCGGTGCAAAACCAGCCACAATTTTCAGATACTCTCGGTACAGAAAGTGTCGATGATCCTGGTCGAAGTCATCTCTCACCGGTCGCATTCGAGCGCGACCAACTAGTGAATAGGCTTGGCATGGAGGTCCACCGATGAGAACCCATGACTCATCCCCTGCAATGGCACCGCATATTCTTGAATTTATAGACTGCTGCGAAGTTTCACCAAGAGTGGCATTCCAACATTCATGATCCGCACGTTCTGCGAGATCTGGAAAATTCGAGAGAAGCCCCTCGAAATCACTTGAAGAATCAAGGAGCCTAGTGGCCTCAACGAGTGAAACACGGTCTGCCAGCAATCGAAAGAACGAGCGAAATTTAAGTGTTTTATGCGCTGACGGATCCTTTTCAATCGCTAGCTTGGATTGGAATCCTGCTCTCGAAAAACCTTCACCGAGTCCACCGGGACCAGCGAACAAGTCGATTACTGATATGGGAGGCATTTAAATTCTCTTGATTCAATCTTCCTCCACCAAGGCGCACTGAATGCGCTTCAGCCCCTCGACAGTCTTCAGAAACGCATCTCCCTTCCCGTTGAGCGTTTCCGCGCCTGAATCATCCATAATGACCCTGCTTTCAGTGGAGCTCTTTACTCGCAGAGCGAGCTGAGCCGGCAGATTCGATCTGAGGTTGGTGCTAATCACTTCAGCACTGGGTTTTTGGGTAGCAATGATAACGTGAATTCCAGCGGCGCGTGCTTTCTGCGCGAGACGCTTGAGAAGTTTTTCAATTTCAGTTTTGTCCGCTTTTTCCGTTGTGAGATCAGCGTATTCGTCAAGAACAATCACCCACCAGGGAAGTCGTTCGTCAATGGAAACGATTTCATTATATTTCGAAAGCGATTTTACCTTGCTCTCCTTAAAAGTGCCATAACGAGCCTGCATTTCCTCGACCGCTTCTTCGAGTAGCGCGATAGCGCTTTCCGCATCAGATTCGATCTCACCGATCAAGTGCTCACAATTTTCAAATGGAACGAGTTCTGTCGATTTTGGATCAATCAGCTTGAGTTTCAGCTCATCAGCCGAGTAGAATCGGGTCATTCCGTGGAGAATTGTATTCAGCGCTTCCGACTTACCGCTTCCGGTAGTGCCTCCAATCAACAAGTGAGGGGCTGTCGATGTTGAAAAGTTCAAAGACACGACATTACCTTTGCGGTCTTCCCCTAGCGGCACTTCAAGCTGTGCATTGGGCCGCTTCCATCGGTTCCACATATGCGCTGCTTCAACAAAATAGCGATCCTCGTTGAGCTTGGGAACATCAATCTCGATATTTCCCCTGCTGATGCTAAACCGAATATGATGGTGCTCTTCTAATTCGAGTTCTAGTTTCAACGAGTCGCCTTTCGCATAGATCGTTTTAGGTTCAACTCCCGTTGCCGGCTTAATCCGATAAAGAACCGATGCAGGCCCTTCGACAAAGCAGTCCTCGACCTTTTTTGGCTTTTCGACAGCGATCCCAAATTTTCCATAAGTATCGAGAATCGCCTGAAATCGGTCCGTCAGATCCGATTGGCTAAGCTTTCCTCTCTTTACTCCTTCTTGCGAATCCCCCAACAAATCAGCAGCAGGTTTAAGGCTGCTCACCAAATTCATCGCATGTGTATCTGCCGTTGCTTCAGACACTGTTGAAGAAGAAGGGACCGGCGCGGGAGAGCCATAAACTTCAGTGCCATCTTTATCTGCGAGTGGATCTCCTGCCATGCAATCTCTTTCAACTACGTCCACTTTACGCTGAATCAGGTCGATAACATTATTGGCGAAAGATTTTGCAATCATGATGGGGGCACTCGGCGCCCTGCTAATCTCGAATGAGCCCACGGTGTTATAAAAACAGATCGAGAACAATCCTTCGATCGGGCGCGTATCAACTCGTCCCTCGGCAAGGTCTTCGAGCATGGACGAAAGAGATGATTCAACATCCTCGAAATCCCCATGCGCCTCTCGCGCATTTGGTGAGGCGTTCTGAATCGCCGTGCACAGTTTCTCCCTCCACAACCTCGTGTCGACCGGTTCGGCGCCATCACCATAGTGAAAGACCTGATTGAAAAGATTCAATGCGGCAACCACTTGCTGAACACCATGTGCATCGTAGTTCTGGCGCAACTTCCCTTCTACCACGAGGAGACTCAACTCAGTTTTCTCGCCCCCTGCGGTTAAGGTAACCCGACACAAATCAGGTCTGATACTGGTTGTTCCACCGAACCATTCCGCGTGTTCATCCAACGAAATCCATGTGGAGATGCCACACTCCGATTCTGCTGGGAATTTTTCACTGGCTACATTTCTTGCAATAGCGACTCCAAGCATTTCCTCCGTCACACGAGAAATCCCCATCGCCTGCAATGCGAGAACTGGTGAAATATAACGTGTCTCTTCGTAAATCTTTTCCGCCAGAGCAGAGGTTACGCTATCGACAGGGTTGCTGTCCCCGCATTCCTTGACTATTCGCAGCAGCTTCCTCGATAACCTACTTAAAATAAACTCCCTACCACAACTCGAAGATACAATCATCGTCAGTAGTCCACTTGCCCCGACTCCTTCTTTCACGGATAGAATATCCGGTTTCGCATTAAGATTTTCAATCTGCTCCCGTGAAATGTGTCGCTCGACGGTGACCACCCAGTGAGCCGTATTGTGGAGCACTTCAAAGAGGTGAGCCGTACGGGAAAAATCAATTTTCACCTCTACAAAGTCGTAATTATCAGGCTGATTAGGAGCAACAGGCTTAGTCCGCTCCTGCCTTACCGCGAGAGTGGACCAAGCATCCATCGCTCGGTCCGGTTTTTCGGGCCGCATCGAGATCGAAATTGCTTTGCCCTGAGCTCCACTGGAATAGTGGACAGCTTGATGAAAGAGCGGATGAAAACTCCCCCCCAGCCGTTCACCAGGCGACTCAGTCATTGCTTGAATCTCCAGGTTTCCCTCAAGAATGCCCGGAAGGATCGCAATATCACAAGCTAGCGCTTGGAGCGCCTCGTCAAGCTCCGTCTGATTGGTAGAGTCATAAAAACTCAACTGAATTGGCGGAAAAACAGCACCACCAAACATCCTGCTTTCCCCTGGAAGCGCGTCAAAACTCCGTGCTATTTCCGGCCACATGGAAGGAGGAGCAATCATATGAACGGATGCTTTCAGCTCCCTGAAATCCCCTGTTCTCAGTTTCTTGAACAAATCTGCAGCCAAAGAAGCGCCATGTTCAATTAGAATAACGACGGAAAACCCGTCAATTTTGTATGGATGAGAATTCAGGTAGTTACGTAACAATGACACTATTTCATCCTCCGAGGATGAATCGAGACTGCCCAAATCACTCTCCGGTTTCTGAGGATCCAACCCGGTAAAATCCTCAGACCACCCCTCAGAGGCATTCGCAAAAACATACTTCCCCTTGGCATTGCAGGCAATAGGAGGTTGCTCTCTCGACGACAACCCTGAGATCCAATCCAAATAGAGTTTCCCATTTTGCGTATTTAAAAGCAATTCGTCGTTTAGTGCTTTTGTTAGTAATTCCTCGGAAGTTCTTAAGTATTCAGCCAACCAACGCAACTTAAATGGATGAGAAGGAAGAAGGATCGCATCACCACCTTTTAGCTCCAACCGATCGGTGGAAAAGAGCCAGGCGATTCTTTCATCCCTCTTCCCGTCTGGAAGCCATTCGGTTTTCGCCCTATCCAACAATGCCGTCCAATCCGTTGCGAATTGAGAAATACTTCCCTGAATGAACCCAGACGCACTGACCTCAGAAGCAAACTTCTCGCGAAGTTCTCTGAATTCGCTCACGAGCCCGTCACTCGCAACCTGCAGTGAATCATTCCCGGCAGCGTGATCCTGCAAATTGACATCTCTGCGCAACACAGAATTCAACCACTCTTCGAGATCGTTATCCTCCAAAAATGAAAGAGCAGCAGACTGGTCACAGGCGGAAAATGCATACCAAAGGAAAATCATCCTGCTCAAAGAGGCTGGCTTCCACTCGAAGGACATTTCACTGTCGATCTCACAATCCTTCTTCCTGTCGATCAACCGAAATTCGATCGGTAACGGCGCCCACTCATCAACCTCGGAAGCAGACTCCTCGCTGTCATCACTGCTCTTCAATTCGGGAACCGAAACCACAGTGATGAGCCGATCAGCCACCTCAAGTTGAATTCCTGAATCAACCGATTTTGTCTCTTCAACAACCGACCTCAAGGTCGGTCCATAGATCAAAGAGAAAAACGAAGCAAGATATGACGGCACATTCTCATCTATCCCGACTTTAACGCAGAGAACTAAATCTCCAGAAGCTGCATCGTCTCTGTTTCTTGCGCTGAAGACATTCGCTATTTCCGCAATCTTGGTGAGAGGATTCTCAAAGGATTCAGGACGGGGGTTTGCGACCTTCTCGACCATTCGCCTCGTTTGCACAGTGAGTATCTCGGCCAACCTGGGGTCCGTTTCCTCTTTAGGGTTTTCTTCCAGAAACCTCTGAGCTTCCTCCATATTACGCCTGTCCAGCCCCTCCTTAATATTCAGCGATTCATATTCAGCCTCCCGCTCGGGAGCTATGTTGGAAATCTCCATTGCAACCCGGTCACCCAGCTTTAGTCCTGCCGGAATTTTCTGAAGGATCTGCTCAAAAATCGGATAGGGAACCTTCTTACGATTCTCTTGGCTCGGAGAGGAACAATAGGCACTGCAGAGTCTCCTCCAGGTTTGATTCTCGCTATCGGAGAGAGGGTTTCCTTCGTCATCTCTAAAGGACGTTGTTTTGATTTTCTCCTTCAGCTTATCAACATCCAAATCGGAACTGTTTGACGCGGCCAGGTCGGCATGAAGCGCATTCAACTTGAGACGGCCACGTTTTCTCGCCTCACTGGAATCACGTCGCCATGCAGCGTCGGGAAACATCCTTAGTTCGAGAAGACTGTTCCCGATAAGGGCATCAGTCTCATCCGGAGTCAAATTGTTATGGGTTAGCCGCTCCTTCACAGCACTACATACAAAGGAGACGTAGCTTCGAACCGGAACCGTTATAGCAGAGGGATGAATCAGCGATAAAACTTCCACAAGTCTTTGGCAAAATAGAGAATCCACTCCCTTTGCACTCCCTCCGAAAAGCGCCCACGTAGTTCTGACAAATTCGGTTGGAATGTGGAAATTAACCTCATCAAACTTCCCATTCAAAAAGTCCCTATCAGACAGAGAATAGATAGACTTCAAACCCTGCGCATCGCTTTCGACTTTTGTCTCGATGTAGATCAGGCCGCATTCGTTGTTATCTCTGTACCAAGTAATCGATTTTTCAGGATCAGCTTTAAAGGCATCATCAACCTGTCCCGTAAACGATGACGACACAATCACCTGCATTGGCTGCAATGCGGTTCCGACACATTTTTCGATCCAGCAGGCGAGAAACGCTTCTGCCTCCTTTACACTAAGGTTCTTGACTCGAAAAAATGGCCGTTCACCCTCCACCGAGCCACCCAGCTTCGAATTTATGATCGAAAATGCGACCCTCCCGATTATTTCGTCAATCATTGCAGTCCAATCGTATTTACCATCCGAGTTGCGTCAGAATATGTTGTTAACAGGCCCTGAGCAGCCATTTGGGCAGCCAGTGCTTCTTCGTTATCTTCAAAGATCCCTGCATCCAGAGAAGCAATGGCCCCCGTCTCTTCAGCGGCGCGACGACCTATGATCAGGCCGCATTTTTGATAAAGCCACTCGTAAAGAAATTCGTCAAAAGTGTTCTCATCATCCTTCTCGATTCCAGCAAGGACAAGCGTTTCGACCAAATCCAAACTAGGTGCAAAATGTCTCCGCCCAGTTCTGGCATTCAAAAGCCCTATTGTCGCAGCAGTCGAAGTGTAGAATCCCTTCATGCTGTTGAGTTGTTTCTTAGGCAAAGAGCCTCCACTCTCTTCAACAAACGCCTCGACAGCTGACTCGATTAAACTCTGATTTTCAATCAGGCACCGCTGAGAAGCTCTCCTCAACTGCGGCGAAGTTCCTCCACAGTCACAAATGAGATGTTTTTCAGGTTCTCCAATTTTATCGGCAGAACGCTTTGTCTCGGTATTAATCAACCAGAAGGCTGTCCAGTTAATGACGGCACGAATGCGAGAGACAACTGAAAGATTGCCGTGACTCAAGACCCTTCGGATACCATCTCTGTAAAGATCCTCTAGAATATCATTCCAAATCACAGTTTTACTCTCCAATTGATCCTCACCCGGTGAGGAATCCGAATGACCGTTTTGTGCCAATTCGGCAGCGACCCGTTCCAAGGGAGTGCCCCTCTCAGGGTAAAGATTCTCGAAGCCCTTCACAATATCAGCATGCCGCCGTGCGTCCGGATCTACGCGCAACACATGGAAAGCCATCGCACCTCCACCTCGGAAATATCGTCGTTCAATATTTAGCTTCTTCCCCCTGTCCCGCGCGTCCCAATGAATCAATGATTTTGTATAGGGAAAGAAATGCGCTCGCTCCCAGGTAGGCGTCTTTCGTAGCCCTGGAATTGGCAACTGCAGGCATTCAAACATCTGCCTGAGCGCTTCTTCACTTTCGTCATCTAAGAGAGTTTCTCTCCGCCTTGGATGGGAACTAAAAGAATCATCCCAAACAAGTTTCCTCGTAAAATCGTGAGCTCGACGAAGAAGTTTTACCCTCCCGGTTTTTGGAAGCATGTCACTCCCACAACTGAATATTAAATTGATCAATTCCAACCCCGGGTAGAAACCGGCGCCATCTGAGTCTAATACCCCGCCATACAAGCCCCTCGATACTTCAGGCCCCTTGAGAGTGTTAATTTCTTTTTCTGACATAATTAAGAAGCCCCAACTTGGATCATACCTTCATCAATCGTGACCGATCTCGGGGCACCTTTGAACCACAATTGAATATCCTCTCCGCTTTCGTTACCACTCTCCGCAAGTCTGCCCAGAAAGTTGCGAATTTTTCTGATATCGTGTCCGTAAAATCCCTCAGCCGTAAAGCCGCGCCCCGCCGCCATGACACAGTTGAAGAGTATCAAATCCATCGGAAAGTCGACGTGATCATCTTTTGCTGAAATACGTAGAACAACGTAGCGGTCCTGCCAATTCACCGCATGCTGAAGGCTTCTGCTTTTATCCTCCTCGGAGATTGACCACTTTTCAGACATCGGAATTATATTGATGCTGCTAGAGGCGATTTTTCTTGCGATGATTCCCGCTTTGGCGGTCGCTGAACCAAATGCAGGATCGACAAGATAAAGGCTCGCTTCATTTGCACGAATATTCAGCCCTTGAATCATGTGCAGGCCAGCAACGACTTTCCTTTTCAATTTTGCCTTTTCAGAAGGCGATTGATCGCCAGCGACAATACTGAGAAAAGAATCACCATCGTCGAACCCCAGACGCTCAAGCGGTTTAAAATCATCGGCTTGCTCGTCGAAGAAATACCGCCTCCTCAAAGACCTGACAACACTAGAAACGAGCTCCGCTTCACGCACCCGCTCACTGCGACTTGAAGGTGTTCCAATGATATCGTCGATTCCATTTGAAGCATCTACGGGGGCATCCTGCTTAGGCAATTCAAAGACGAGATCAATTTCCCCATTACTCAGTTGGTCCTGCTCATTGATTAGCCTCTCATCGACTTTTCGAATTGCGATTTTCCCGGGATCTAACCGGGAGATACCGGCTAACGTAGAGATACTCTTAACTTTCGTCGATGTGATCTCGTCCGGTGGAGTAAACAGAAGATTGTAAAAAGCATACTCATGCTGCCACCCAACCTTCTGCTTTTTCACCTTTTGATGAACATCACTGCATCGAAGCCCTCCCGTGAACAGATAGCCCAACGTCATTAGCAGTTCACGAATGGTAATAACCAAACCCAAGCGCTCTGCTGAGGCAAAAACAGCTTCGATCCGCTCGTGCCGTCGACTCTTGATTTCTCGCCCTTCTGGTGATGTGAAGAAAAGCTGATTCTTCCGAATCGGGCAGAATTCAGAGGCTGAGCAGGAAATGCAGGCCTTCCATCTGTTCCCGTTTGCCCAATCGTTGAGCCCATTCAGAAGTAGGCTTTGACCATTCTGCGTGTCACTAGAGGAAACTGACTGGAAATTCAAATTTATAATATGAATTCCATCATCTGTCGCTGCAAGCCCGTTTGTAAATGAGGAAAAGAATGCACCTGCCAGCTCTTTGCAGCCAACCGTGTTGCTGCCTTTATCGAGGATTTCCCTTAATCTTCCCTCATTGGCGCAAATTACAGTTGTTACGCCCGTGGTTGTCACAGCATCGTCTACAATCGAAACGGCGATTTCCACCGCCATTTCAGAGATATCTTTGTTAATTTGAATCGGTCTTAGCTCCGGTTTCTTTTCGTTTAACAGTAGTGAAACACCGTCACATTTTGTATTGATCAGTTCACGCGCCCCAGTCTGATCATACCCGAGATAGCTTTCGATAAGACGTCTGCAAAGATGTGTTTTGCCGTGCCCTGCATCGCCCGTGAGAATAACCACCCGTGCTTTGGCATTCACCGCTTCCAGAAGATAGTCAAAGGCCCTCGTCTCCAGATTCATAGAATCCTCGGAAATGGTATATTCCTCATATACCTGCTCCATCTGCGGACTGAACGGGAGATACCGATGCATTCGCTCGACATGCTTGTTAATTTTTTCGCTGGATGAAGCAGGCATGGCGTGGAAGACCTCTAATTGTTGGTGATTTTTTCTTTGTTCCGAAGCTCTTAAGAGGTGGCTCAAAACTGAGAAGTTCTAAGGCGATAACCGATTTCAGAAATCCTGTCGAGAACTGATAGTCGATTTCTGAGGATGATACAATATAGCTGAGCAAAATACCTGACAGACACGCAAAAATATTACCGATATCCGCCAGATATCGAGCTATCCGCTCTCTCCCTCTTCCCAAAAGACCACATTCATTTGTGAGTTCAAATCTTGTTCCCATACATCCCCCTTGCTCATGGCGTGGAAGTTTCGACTAATGACGAGCACGGAGCTGGACCCACCACTCCGATCCCGGTAGCGGTGGTGCCCTGCCCAGCGACGGACTGAAATCCCCCATTCCTCTTGTCACCTCTCCGGATCCAAGAACCTCAAGGCCTTCGCTATTCGGGCCAATTCCTCCTCCGTAAGCGTGGACTTGCCGCGCTTGACGTCATTCAGACGTTTATCCCGTAGTCCGGCCGCTTTTTCCAGCCAACTTACGTTGAGTGCTTCCAGTCTCGGAGCGAGCCAGTTCCAGGTTATCTTTTGCATCTCAATGGGCGACGTCCCTCGCAGTGCATGTGCTGCACCGTTCACCGGGGGGAGAATAAAGTGATTCCAGACTGATGGAACAATGTCAACTCTATCAGCCTTTCCCCTCCGGCTTACGATAACGTGATAATCCAAAATCCCGGTGCGCACACCGAGCATGTGAACATCGCTGCCGGCGGTAAAGTTTAAACTTTTCTGCCAACTTTGGACTTGCCGAATTCCGAAAAATTTCGGAATGTCATTTATTGATGATAGATGAGAAACACTCCGCTGAATCCATTGCTGCCGGCATCATCGCTGAAATAAAGAGTGATGAGACGCGAATGGAATGTAAAAATCTAGACGAGTTACAAAATCATTGCGGTGCGACCATCCTCAACGGCACGAAGGAATTCGTCGAAGCAGTGGGCATTGAAAGAGCACAGGAAATCATGAACGCTGCAAAAAGTGAGGTGAATCTGTGGTTGGTGGCAAAGGCCATTGAATGTAAGCCACATTGGAATTCCGTTGATATGGATGCGGAAAGCCACAGCGCCGCCTTTCAGATCAAGCACAATAGACGAGCCAACTGGGAGACGGAAGAAACCCTCTGTGATGAGTTGTGGTTCGACGATACTTACAGGAAGATTCGTTTGCTGGTGGAAGAACGCACCGGAAAATAAGTGCTCTGACCGGGTTCAGCCGTCTGCGAGTCAACTGTGTCAGCCCAATCCATCGACTGGAGAACGCGCAAATCGCGCGCTTACCGACGCCGGAGCGGCCGTTCTTTCCGCGACCCAACCAAACCACCCAACCACCGCCCGCGAATCCTACTCAGCGCCGACGGTTGCTTCCCCGCCTTCGTCTTCCTCTTCGAGGTTCTGGACGTGAGATCCGAGGATGTCTTCGAAGTAGAATCCGGGGATGACGATGGAGTGACCGCGGTCGTTGGCGAAGACGTAGTGGACGACCGGCTCGCCGTTCACGTCGTAGTTGTCGTAACCGACGAAATACATGCCGAAGGGATTGAATCCGGTGTAGTCAGCTTCGTTCTCGCGTATCCAGTCGAGCAGCGCCCTGTCTCCGGGAATGAGCCGGAGCGCGTCGAACAGGGAAAAGAGCGGACCTGACCCGCCACCTGTCACGGAGCCACCGCCGCCCGATGGATCGATCGTCGGATTCCCGCTCCCGCCTCCGGGAGGAGTCACGACGACCGGCGGAACGACGACGGGAGGATCGGTGAGGGCGATCGAGTTGTAGTAGAAAGCAAACCCTCCGGCGTTCGTCGGCGCGGGGCCGGTGTTGAACGCGTTGCCGTGCTGAGCGGGATTCTCGTTCACGATTCCGGTGATGAAGTTCGTGAATTCATCGTCGCGCTGAGCGACGGAAGGATCGGTTTCCGCTCCGATGAAGGCGACGCCGTTCAAGAGGGCCCCGGCCTGAATCTCGTTGTTGGATCGTTCAGGGAGGTAGAAACGGAGATCGTTCAGGCTGCTGAATTCGCTGTCGCTGTCGGCGACGAGGCTACCACTCGCGGGATCGAGAGGATCTCCGGCACCCGCGGCGATTTGCGTCGATCCTACGGTCGTGGTGACGGTGCCGTTGAGGCCGGCCGCGCGGTTGACGTGTCCGATCATGCCATCTCTCATCGCGATCGAGCCCGCGGCGGAGACGGTGACGTCGCCCGCTCTGTCGCCGGCACCGGCGAGCGAGGCGATCGATGAAGTCGTCGAGAAGAGGTCGTCCCCGTGACCGATTTTGGCGTAGGCGCCCTCGTAACCGTTGGTCGCGGTGATGAAGAGATCGTTACCGGAGACGACTTCGATCATCCCGCTGAAATCGCCTTCGGCGGTTGCGCCCCCGTTTCCGATCTGGCTGAAGGCCCGGATCTCAGATCCTGCGATGAGCTGAACGTCGTTGCCTGCGGTTACCGAGATGTCGCCGATGATCGCATCGACGTTCGACTCGAGTCCGCCGGCTCCGATTTGCGTATTCGCCTGGACCCCGGACCCACCGCTGAGGAACACATCCTGAGCGGCCGTCACGGTCGTCGCTGAAGTGATGCTATCAGCTTGATACTGGATTCCGCCGGCTCCGATCGCCGCTTCGGAAAACGCGCCGGTGCCTCCGTTCAATGTCACGTTTCCTGCGCTCGCGCCGACGTTGACATCGCCGAGGATGTCGCCCGCGCCGCGGGCACCGCCGTTGCCGATGCGAGCTGATGAACTGAGACCGCTTCCGCCTTCGAGGAGAACCGAGCTCGCCATGAGCGAGACCTCACCGCTCTTCGATCCCGCCGCGTAATTGCCGCCGTTACCGATCTGCGCGTAGGCGTCGGACTCCGTTCCGGCAGCGGAACCACCGCCGGAGATTTCCACGGCATCGACGTGGCTCAAGAGAGGATCGCGATCGCCCACGATGACGTCGCCGGAAAGGTCTCCGTTGAATTTCAAACCGCCATGACCGATTTGCGCGTAGCTGCTTTCCCCTTCCCCTGCAGCGACGGTCACGGTCGACGTGTCGCTGAAGGAAACGGTGATGTCGGAAGCCACCACGTTGGCGTTGACCGCTCCGAACCCGCCGTGTCCGACCTGCGCGAACGAACCGCTCGCGTTGCCGCCGAGAACGCTGAGACCGCCGTCGACTCCGAGAAGGTTGATTGCTCCTGTCATGTCAACACCGGTGCCGAAGTAGCCGATCTGGGCGCGAGCGTCTGCGGTCGTGTCGCTGCCCTGCACGAGGAGTCCGCCTCCGAAAAGGTTGGTCGCACCGCCGGCGGAACCGACGCTGACGGCCTGATCGCCACCGACGGTCAGGATGCTGCCGGGAGAGCCCCACAGCGCTGCGTCCGCGGCGACAGGGGCGAAATCGAATTCGAGCGTCGCGATCGTCGGACAGTTGGCGAAGTCGAGTGCGAGTGACAATCCATTGCTGCCGTCGAACTCGCTCGAGCCGGGATTGAAACCGACCGTGCTCGCCCAGCCCGCCGCGGCGTTGACCTGACCGAGCCCGCCATTCTGGACCGATGCGAGGAAGTTGACGTTGCCCGCGGCAACGAAATTGGACTGGTAGGCGTTGCTGCTGAACGCCCCTGCCCCGTCGACGTTGAGGTCCCCTGCGAGAACGGCGAAGCTCACGTCGCCGTTGTCCCCCATGACGTCGGCGATCCCGCTCACGCCGAGCGCGTTCGCGGTCGTGTCGAGCGTCCCGCTAACGAGAGTGAACTCGCTGTCACTGACTCCGTTCGCGGTGCCGGTTCCATGCCCGAGACGGACGAGGCTGCCGTTGTCGGTCAGAACGGTGTTACCTGAGATCGCCAGTTGCATCGCGCCGCTGCGCGCACCGGTTGTGCCGGGAGCCGCGTCACCGTGTCCGACCATCGCGTAGTTTTCCTGACCGGTGACACCTCCGTCGGCGGTGAAGTCTCCGCTGACGAGAACGGTGATGTCGCCGGACATATCCGACGTTCCGTTGTTGGTTCCCCCGTGCCCGATCTGAGCGTGCTGCCCCGCGTCATCGCCACCGGTGAGGGTGAGATTGCCCGAGCCATCGAATCCTGCGACGACGGTGACGTCTCCGGATCGATCGCCACGGGAATCAACTCCGCCGTGACCGATTTGAACGTACCCGTCTCCGGAAATCGTGCTGGAGGTTAAAGCGACATCCCCTCCTGCTTTGACGCAAATAAAGCCGCTCGCATCCCCCCGGCTGTTGTCGCCACCGTGACCGATCTGAGCGTAGACATCATCACCTGCGCCGGTTCCCCCGGTGAGAGTGACGTTACCCGTCATGGTCAAGTCGATCGCGCCGGCGAGGTTGCCGGTGGTTCCATTTCCCTGACCACCTTCTCCGCCGTGACCGATCTGGGCATAACCATCGGTGTTTCGACCCGCAGCCACGGTGAGGTTGGCGGCGTTGCCAAGCGTGATATTGCCCGACTTGTCTGCCGAATTTGAATTGCCGTCAGATCTCGCACCACCGTGACCGATCTGGGCGTAAGTGTTCGTGGTCGCACCTGCGACGGTGACGTCACCGTTCCCCGTTCCCGAAGCGGTGTTGATCGTGATGTCGACATCGGTGACAGCGGTGGTCATCGTGTTGAATCCGCCGTGACCGATCTGGGCGTAGGCTTGAGCGCCGCTGCCTGCCAACACATCGATTTTCCCGAGAACATCCAGCGAGATGTCGGAATTGATGATCGCGTCGGAGAAGACGGATCCGCCCCCGCCATGCCCGATTTGAGAGTAAGCGTCGTTGCCGGTTCCACCGACCATTTCAAGGCTCGCGGCGCGGCCTATTATGATCGCTCCGGCAACCTCCGTAGCCAATCGCTTGAGGCCGCCATGACCGATCTGAACAAAACGTTCCGTCGAACCGGCGGTCATCGTGATCCCTCCGCCACCTCCGACGACACCGCCGGCGCCGCTGTTGAGAGTTGGATCCCAGTTGATAAAGATGTCGCCACCCAGAGCATTCGCCCCCACCGGAACGGTGACGTTTTCGACGAGTCCACCGTGTCCGATCTGGGCGGAGCTGTCGGTAGCCGTTCCGCCGTCGAGATCGAGCGAGTCGCCGATGACGACGATCTGACCGGACATCGCCCCCTGCGCATCCGCTCCGCCATGACCGATGCGTGAACTCGTTCGATCACCGGATCCGCCATCGAGAAACACCCTACCTGCTGACTCGACCCAAACATCGCCGTCCAACCCGGTAGCGTTAGCTCCTTCCCCGCCGTGACCGATTTGAGCGAAGGAGTCGGCCCCGCTGCCACCGAGGACGGAAACGGAAGCGGAACGTTTGATGTTGATGTCTCCGTCGATCGTCATCGCGCCGTTTCCTCGCGTCCCGTTGTCACGAGCGCCGCCGTGACCGATCATGGCGGCTGCGTTGGTCCCGGTTGCGCCCGTCAGCGTGATCGCCCCGGTTCCGGTTCCGGCGAGCTGGTTGATGTTAATGTCAGAGTTTGTCGCGGTGAGAGTGAAGACCTGAGAACCGCCGTGACCGATCTGAGCGTAGGCATTGCCTCCTGCAGCGGTTAATGAAATCGCGCCGATCGCGTCGAGGTCGATCATCGCATCGGAGATGTTGAACGTGCCATACGCTCCGCCGTGACCGATCTGCGCGTAACTGTTATTCGCCGCACCACCGTTGATGCTGACAAAGTCTTTGGAGTCGATATCCAGATTACCGGAGACCGTCACGTTGCTGCTCTGGCCGCCGTGACCGATCTGGGCACCGGAATCCGTCCCGCCGCCCTCGAGAAGAATCGAACCGGCGTCGACCGTTACATCGGCGGCGAGCGTGCCGCTGGCAGTGCGTCCGCCGTTACCGATCTGTGCAATCGCGCGTGAACCGGTTCCCGCCTTGACGACGAGGTCGCCGGTCGAGGTCACTTTGATCGTTTCGCCGACAGCGCCCATGTCACCCGTCGTCGCGAGACCGCCGTTTCCGATCATCGCATGCGCGTCGGTTCCACCGCCTTGAACGAGGACGGAAGCGCCGCTGACCTCGATCGAGCCGCGATGGTTCCCGTCGGTGTCCCAACCGCCGTTACCGATTTGAGCGTAGGCACCCGAGGTCGTTCCCGCGAGAAGCTGAATGGCGCCGGACGACTGAACGTCGATGATCTCGCCGGCGAGGCCGAAGTTGCCCCGCTTCTGATGACCTCCGTGTCCGATTTGCGCGTAGGCGCCGGAGCCACCTGCGTGTGCCTGCAGCGTGACGCTGTCGCTTTCGAGGATGCGAATCGAACCACTGCTGTCACCGTTCACTCCCGAGCTCACGCTGTCGTTTCCGCCGTGACCGATCTGCGCGTAGCTTCTCTGTTGGGTTCCGGTTAGAGCAATATCAGCGGCGGTTCCGATGAGGATATCCCCGCGCTGTGCCCCGTCATGATTTCGTCCGCCGTGACCGACCTGGGCGTAGGTGCCGTAGTTGGTCGCGGTGTCAGTCCGGTTCGTCCCGACGAGCGTGATGTCACCACCGCCAACCGCGCTGGCGGTGTCAGGGTTGTAGTTGAGATAAATATCGCCGAACAAACTGCCGTCGGCGTCGTAGCCGCCGTTTCCGATCTGAGCGTAAGCGCCGTTGTCAGTGCCCGTCGTGTTGCCACCGGTCAGGGAGATCCCGTTTTCGGCGAGAACCACGATGCGATCATCGACCGTTCCGTGGAAGGTGGCTTTGTTCTGAAAGCCGCCGTGCCCAATCTGGCTGAGCGTGTTCACGTCCTCTCCGCCGGTCAGCTGAATTTCATCCATCGAGCGCAGCCAAATGTCACCGCTCGTCGTTCCCGTGCCGGAAACGCCGCCATGGCCGATCTGGCTGTAGGCATCGTTTTCGGATCCGCTCTGCAAGGTAATCGATCCCGCACCCGAGGCGGTGCTGTGCCCCGCAATCGTGATATCGCCGGCGCGGTTTCCGCCCACCCCGCGACCGCCGTGGCCGATCTGGGCATACGCGTTGGCACCGGTTCCACCATTGAGGATCACGTCACCCGGAGCGCAGAAAGTGATGTCGATCGTGGCGAGGTCGGTGCTGTTGCCGGAGGTCGAGCCGAGACCGCCGTGACCGATCTGAGCGTAAGACCGCGTCGTCCCCGCATTCAGGGAAAGCCCTCCTTCGTGGAGGTGGATTTCGGTCGTCCCCACCATGTCACCACTTCCGTTTCCGAAATAACCGATCTGTGATCCGGCATCGGAATTGGTCGTGCTCGCCTGAACGACGAGGCCGTGAGCGCCGATGAAGGTGGTCCCCTGCAATGAACCGATCCGAACCGCGTCGGTCTGGTTGACCGCGCCAATCGTCACCGTCTTGCCGCCGACGCCGTAGCTTTCGCAGTTGTTGAAATCGAAGGCGAGATTTTCACCGATCGACGGGCTGCAGAAATCCAACTCGCCGCCGACGGTCGGATACGCGACCGATCCGTTGACGGTATGCCCGGTTCCGTCCCATCCCGCAATCAGAACGACGTCGCCCAGTCCCGCATTTTGATAGGAACTCAATATCGTGATGTTGCCACCGGTGAGAAGGTAGAAATCATTCCCCGTGTCGATGTTGTAGTCCATCTCGTCGAGGACAATGTCGACGTCGTTATTGATCGTAACCGAGACGGGAGCAGCTCCGCTCGAGTTACCATTGATCATCGCCGAAATATCATCGACCGCCGAGTTGGGAAGGCTCGGGCCGCCAACCGCATTCGCAAGGATCTGGAATCCGTCACCCCCGAGATAGTTGTCTGCGAGTCCTCCCGCAGAACCGGTCTGGTGGTAAATGTTGACGTTGTCGATGCCGGGACCGCTCGTCCCGGTCAGGGCACCCGTCGCGAGAATATGGACACCGCCTTCGCGGGTGCCCAGCGAAGTGACGCCCTCGGCATCACCATGACCGATCATTGCATAGGAGCTCGCGCGTTCACCCGCCGCGAGAGTGATATCGCCTCCGGCAGTCGCGGCGCCGCGATCCGCGACGACGTAAATATTGCCGCTCATCGCCGCATCGGTATTCACCCCGCCGTGACCAATCTGCGCATACTGCGTGGCACCGGATGTCGAAGGATTGGCACCGCCGATCAGTTGGACCCCGGCGGCTCCTGTCGTTACAACAATGTCACCATCGAAAACGTTGGCCGATGAGTTGCCAGCCTGGTTTCCCCCGTTGCCGATCTGCGTGTAGGAATCGACCGCGACGGCCGCAGCCGAATTCAGGATCAGTCCGCTTTCCGCGTGCACGCAAATGTCTCCGATCAAATTGCCGCCGGCATTCAGTCCGCCCATCCCGATTTGAGCGTAGGTTCCGACGCCGGTGCCGCTGGTCAAAGTGATCGTGTCACCGGAAACTTCGATTCGGTTGCCCGCAAGACCGTGGTTCCCGCTATTGTTGTGCCCCCCGTGTCCGATCTGGGCGAAATTCGGCGTGTCATTGGTGGGATTGCTACCCGCCTTCACTTCGACATCGCCACCGGCATTGACGGTGATGGATCCGGAGGTGTTCCCGGGGTTCTGCGCCCCGCCGTTTCCAATCATCGCGTAGGCGTCGTCGCCCCCGACCGTTCCCGCGAGAACGCGCACATCGCGTCCCGCCTTCACCGAAATATCAGCGGACTGCGTTCCAGTGTTGGCGAGTCCGCCATTACCGATCTGAGCGAGCGTGTTGTTCGTTTCACCCGCCTTCACGATGACGTCGCGCGTCGCTTCAACCCGGATCAGATCCGAGGCGAGCCCCTTGTTACCGGCCGAGCTCGTTCCCCCGTGACCGATCACCGCGAGCGCCTCGTTTCCTTTGCCTCCCTGCACGAGGACATCGGCATCGACGCCCTGTGCGAGCACGGTAATGTTGCCGTTCATCGCACCCGACGTGGTCCGGCCGCCGTGACCAATCTGAGCGATAGAATTGGATCCCCCGTCTGAACCTGACACGGACACACCTCCCGATGTTGTCGTCACGGAAATGTCGCCCGTCTGCGTGCCGTCGGAAGAGTTCCCGCCGAGACCGATTTTCGCGTAGGCGTTGCTTCCGGAGCTCGCGTTGAGCGCAACGCTTCCGGCTTCGATGGAAATAGAGGCGGTGTGATTACCGTCGGAATCATGCCCGCCATTTCCGATCTGCGCATACGACCCGGTTTCGGTACTGCCGTTAATCGTGAGGGCTCCGCTCGCGGTAATATCGATGACATCACCTGTCACCCCGTGATTGGCTTTGTTGCCATAGCCGCCGTTACCGATCTGAGCATAGGTGTAGTTGGCGCTTCCTCCATTCAAAGAGATTCCATTCGCTGAATTCAGCCGAATGCTTCCACTGGTGTCGCCATTGTTGCCTCTTCCTCCATTACCAATTTGAGCGAAAGCCTCGACATCGCTTCCTCCAATTAACGCAATGCTGTTTGCGTTGAGGATCTCGATATCGCCCGTTTTGGTTCCGGCCTTTGTTCCGTTTCCGCCATGACCGATTTGGACATAATTATTGGAAGCTCCCGCCTGGAGAACGACATCGCCAACGTTGCCTATCTTGATAGCACCTGAATTGGCACCTTCCTGATGTCGTCCACCATTTCCGACTTGAGCATACGTTCCCGCGACTCCGTTTCCTCCATTCAACGTCAAATCACCACCTCCGACCGCAGTGCCTCCGGCACCGACTGTCGGATCAAAATTCAGGAAAATGTCTCCTGTTACGGTTCCGTCAGCATCGTATCCACCGGTGCCAATTTGAGCGAAGGCCCCGTAAGTCGTGCCCCCCGTTGTCGTTCCTCCTGTCAGTGAAAATCCCTGATCAGCAAGCACCACGATTTGATCCCCTGCCACTCCATGGTTGGCGTTATTGTTTTTGCCGCCATTTCCGATCTGAGCATTGGCATCGAGAGCCGATCCCCCTTGCAGATTTACTTTCCCTGCAGAGTCCAGTCGGATGCTTCCCTGAGTCGCTCCATTTCCTGCGAATCCTCCATGACCGATTCTGGCGTAGGCGTTCGTCGCTCCACCCGCGATCAACGAAATATCACCGGCCTTCACTCCGGTTCCCTGACCTCCCGCGATCGCAATCGCTCCACCGCGAGTGCCGCCGACCGAAACGCCGCCATGACCGATCTGAGCATACGATCCGACGCCGTCCCCCGCATTCAGATCGACAGTGCCGGTTTCACAGAAAGAGATCGAAATCGCAGCAGCGTGATTGTTCGAGCTGCTGCCCGTTCCGCCGTGTCCGATTTGGGTGAATGCATTGTCGAGGTCACCACTGTTCATCGCGAGCCCGCCTGATTTCAGGCCGAGGTCGATGGCTCCGGTCGCTCCCTGGCCACCCGCAGTCGGTCGGAATCCCAGTTGGGTAAAACTATCCACGTTGGAAGCGCCCGCGTTCAATACGACCCCCGCGGCGGCAAATTGATTCGCTCCCGCCCGGCTCCCGATCGCGACGGCGTTGCTCTGATCCGTTGCCCCTATCGTGAGCGTGGCACCACCGACTCCGAACGTATCGCAGTTGAAGTCGATATTTAAATCACCACCGGCGGAAATGACCGGAGCACAGAAATCAACCGGCGCCCCGTAGTCGACCGAACCGGACGAAGTGAAACCCGAGCCATTCCAACCGGCAACGAGGATAACATTCCCGTCGCCCGCATTTTGGTAGCTGCTCAGCATCGTCAAATCACCACCGGTGAGAAGATAGAAATCGTCTGAAGAATTCACCGCGACATCGGGGCCATCAATCGTGATGTCGATATCATTCGAAATCGCCAGAGAAACAGGACCGCTCGCGATGTTCCCGCCGATCATGCTGTCCAAATCGTTCAAGGTGGCATCGGTCAGGGAAATCCCCCCGTTCGCGATCATCTGGAATCCGTCTCCACCGAGGTAATCCGCTGCCGCCAGTCCACCGTTGGTTTGATGATAGACAAAAGCACCGCTGCCCGCACCACCACCGGCGGTCGCGCTCAAAGTGCCGCTGGAGAATAGATGAACGCCGCCCTCGCGCGTGCCGACCGCATTACCGGTTCCGTCTCCGTGACCGAGCATCGCATACGAGTTCGCCGCTCCGCCGGCGGTCAAGGTCGTGTTGCCATTTCCGGCGATGACGCTCAAGTCACCCGAAAGCGCTCCGTTCGCGTTCACGCCACCGTGTCCGATCTGCGCATACTGACCATCGCCTCCCGCGCTGCCACCCGTCAGGCTGACCGCGCCGTTCGAAGCGACGACGGTTACGTCACCGGCAAAATCCCCGTTCACTTCATACCCGCCGTGACCGATCTGCGTGTGGGAACGATCTCCGGAAAGTGCTGAAGTCATGCTGACCCCGTTGAGTCCGACGACACAGATATCCCCTTGCAGCGTGCTGGAGTCATCCAAAGAGAAACCACCCGCAGCATGACCGATCTGAGCAAAACTATCGAGCGCGTTGCCACCGTTCAGAGAAACGCTTCCGGCACCCGCGTGCACCTCAACATTACCGAACGCATCGAAACCGGCGTCGATTCCGTGATGCCCGATCGCTGCGTAGCGACGTGCGACGTCCGCGGTGGATCCAGCAACCGCGTTGCCATCGAGCAGAATATTTCCGCCCGTCGAGGTCACCGAAATATCAGCGCCATCGGCAGCGGTTCCGTATTTCACGTTCGCCGCGACACCGGCAAACGATGAACCGCCGTGACCGATCGCCGCGTAGGAATCATTCTCCGCTCCACTCGTCAGCGTGATGTCACCGGCAACGGTTACGTTGATGTCCGACGCGCCGCTGATATCGCTCCGATTCGCAAAAGTCGCTCCGGGACCCATTCCGGTCGGAGCAGGGATTCCCGTTTTCTGGAGCATCCACGCATCGACGCCGACGCCGTCCTCCCGTGGAGAAATACGCATCGTGTAAGTGGTGTTCGCGGCAAGGTTGTAAAGCGGAGTGACTCTCGGAGTGGCGCCACCGTTATTCGTTTCGAACCCACCCGTTGTGGACCAGTCAGGGTTGGAAAAGTTTTGATCACCGCCCTCGGAAAATTGATACCAGTCCGGAAGTGTTCCCCCGGTGCCATCGCCGATCTCGACGATGTTAAAATAAATGGAGTCGCTTCCCCCGTCGTAACCCGTCCAGCGGGAAAAGAGTTGGTACTCGCCGCCGACGCTGTCGGTTGTGAAGGTAAAGGTGATCTCGTCACCACCGGCAGGCCCGCCTGTTCCCGATCCATTGGGTTGGAAGGCATAGCTCCCGCCCCGCGCATTGATGTAGAAACCTTCCGTCGTGAGGTCGGTGAGCGGAGTGTCTTCCGTCACGACAATCCAGTCATTGTTCGTCCCCGTGAAATACTCACCTTCGGCAACGATCCTGCCGTCGACTTCTGCAAATCCACCTGATCCCCCGACCGCTCCCGCGAGCGAATGCCCGATCATCGCGAAGTTAAGATCGCCTTCGAGTCCGGCTGTCGCGCCGCTTCCTCCGAAGATGGCAAGGTCGCCCCCGACCAACGCGGTGATCGCTCCGTCAATATAGCCCTCCGAATTCACCCCGCCGTGACCCAGCAGCGAAAAGGCTTTCTCCGCTCCGCCGGCGAGAACTGACAAATCGGAACCGATATTGAAATCCAAAGCGCCGGTCTTATCCCCCGCCGAATGGATTCCCCCGTGACCGACCTGAGCAAAAGAGAGCTCGCCGGCATCATTTCCGCCCGCGACGGTCAGTGATCCACCCGCCAGAACATCGATGGTTCCGTCGGCGTCGCCGGCCGAACCGATACCGCCGTGACCGATCTGCGCATACGCTTTCGCCGCTTCACCGCCGAGCACTGCGATATCCCCGTCCGTGCTGAGATCGAGAGCACCCGACTTGGTTCCGACCACGTCGATCCCGCCGTGACCGATTTGAGCAAACGATTCCTCGCCCGCGATCTGCGCCGTATTTTCTCCTGCGATCACGTCGATCCCTGTTTTGCTGATCACCGTGATCGCCCCGTCGAGGTCACCGTCGACAAGCTGCCCTCCGTGACCGATCTGTGCCGAGGCATTGATCTGACGATCCGCACCGAGAACGCTGACTTTCCCGTCCGTCGACTCGATCCGGATCGCGCCCGATTTGTCCCCGTCCGAGTCAAATCCACCGTTACCGATTTGAGCGTAGTTATACTGCCGTCCGCCACCTTTGACGATGATATCGCCCTTTGCCGTGACGTTGATGGGAGCATCCATCGAGCCATTGGAGTCGCGTCCACCCAGGCCAATCTGCGCGAAGGCCATTTTTCCATCGGCGGTGGATCCACCATTGCCATTCTGATTTCCACCGAGGACCTGAATCGAACCTTCATTGGAAGTGACGTTGATAAACGCGGCTGAGAAGTTCCCCGAGGCGAGACGGCCGCCGTGGCCGATCTTCGCGTAGGTAAAATCATTCGTGCCAGCGGTAAGCGTAATATTATTCTCCGCCGTTACAGAAATGGATCCGCTGAAATCGCCGGCCGACTGATAGCCGCCGTGGCCGATCTGGCGGTAGTTCACGTCATTCAATCCACCCGGCATCGAGACGGCGTCACCCACCGCAACGACGATGTCGCCCTCGTGATTTCCGCTCGTCGATTGGCCGCCGTGCCCCACCATGACGAAGGACCGATAGCCGTTGTGATAGGGATTGGTTGTGACCGGACTTCCAATCATACTGAGCGAACCGTTCGTCGCCGTAAGCGTGATGTCTCCGGAATGCCCGACGCCGCCACCCAGGCCGGAAGCGCCGTCACCTCCGTGTCCGATCAGAATGTAGTTCAGCTGATCGCGTCCCGACTGCATCCTGACGTCATCCGCTACCGTCACGGTGATGCTGCCGCCATGATCACCGGTCGAGGCGTATCCCCCGTTGCCGATCTGCGTGTAGGCGTTGTCATGAGAATCCGGTGCATCGCCTTTGACGTTGCTTCCCTGCATCACGATCGATCCTGTTCCGTCTGTGCCGGCTTCCACCGTGATATTCGCAATACTCCCCGCGTCATCGATGGCGTCCGCGTCGGCGTCATAGCCACCGTTGCCGATCTGAGCGTAAGCATGCTGATCGCCGCCGGAAAGCACGTTCACATCATTGGCTGCGCTCAGCGTAATCACCTCGCCGACAGCGCCCTTGTCCCCTTTCGACGCATAGCCGCCGTGACCCACCTGAGCATAACTCTGCGCGCCGCCGTTGCTGGAATCCACCGTGATCGCTCCGGCTGTGGAAGTGAGATTGATGTTACCCTGGAGTCGCCCATCCGAATTCCGGCCACCGTGTCCGATCTGCGCGACAGCGTCGGTTCCGCCACCGCTGCTGAGAGTAATGTTCCCGACAGACTCGACTGTGATTGCCGCGTTGGCATTGCCATCCTGGTTTTCGCCACCATGACCGATACGTGCATAGCCGCCTTCGAAGGCTCCTCCATTTAGAGTAACGCCGCCGTCTTTCACAAAGACGGCAATCGCTCCGGTCGAATCCGCTCCACTCGTCGTCAGGAAACCGACCTGAGCCCCCCTGTCGAGCGTGGTGTTACTCCCATTTACAGTGAGTCCATCTGCCGCGATGTTAGTCTCTCCGGCGCGTGATCCGACCGCCGCCGCATTCGCATCGGAACCAATCGTTACCGTGGAAGCGTTCATCGCAAAGGATCCCGCGACGCCGTAAATGTCAGCCGCAAAATCAACGCCCGTGATCATTCCCGTGACAGGGTCAGCCAATGGCGCAACACCGGAATCCCATCCCGCCACGACATTGATGTTCCCGTCTCCACTGTTCTGAATGCTCCCCGCTATAGTTACATCAGAGTCAGAGAGAATGTTAAAATCGTTTCCGGAATCATAGACAATGCTTCCTGTCGAATTCATGAACAACCCACCTGTCCCCGTCGCGTGAAGTGAAACATCACCGCCGGCCAAATTCAGTTCGAACATGTTCCCGATCTCCTGGCTCACCTCAAAGACTGTGCTGAAGGCATCGCCAACGAGTTCGTCCACCGAAGCGGCCTTTACCGTAACGTTAGCGTCAAAGATCGTGCCGGCGACGTCTTCACTTTGGTGACCGATTCGAGCCGCTCCTGAACCGCTGGGATCGATTGACAATTCACCCGGTGTCCCCACATAAATATCTCCCGTTCGAGTTCCTGTATTATTCCCTGAATTCGATCCCCCGTGTCCTATCGCAGCATAACTGGCCGATCGCGCCCCTGCATCGAGGTTGATCTCACTGCCCGTCACCCGGATGTCACCACTGAAATTTCCAATGCCATCATGGGCACCGCCATGCCCAATCTGCGCGGCCCTGAAATCCTGAGAACCAGTCACTTGCCCGGCAGTCAAATTCACGGCACCGGCCCCGCCATTCACGGTGATCGAGCCTGACATGTTATTGCCACCGCTGTGGCCTCTTCCACCATGTCCAATTTGGGCGGTTGCGAATCTTCCCGTGCCGGTTTGGTCAGCAGTGAGAGAAACGCCATTCCCTGCGTTGACAAAAATACTGCCGCTTCTGTCTCCTGCTACGGCGAGACCACCATGTCCAATCTGAGCATGGGCGTTGTCATATCTGCTCCCGCCGGTCAAATTGACGGAATTCGTCGCGTATACCGCGATGTCACTCGCACCTTCTACCCGGTAGCCAATCTGAGCATAGCCGCCACTGGTGCCGGTCAAATCAACGTCGTAGGCACCAACATTGATCTTTCCGGATTTGCCACCGAAGGCAGCCGTTCCGGTAGGGTTCGATACGAGCACTGACCCGTTGTTATTACCGTAGGAACCGGCCACTCCGAAAATCTCCGTTGCCATATCAATGTCAGCAATGATTCCGGAGACGGGGTCGGCCAATTCAGCACCGACTACGGCGGGGTCCCATCCCGCCACGATGTTCATATTTCCCGCGCCACTGTTCTGAACCACCCCGGTGATATTCACATCATACGCAGACAGCAAATTGAACTCATTACCGCTGTCGAAACTGAACGCCCCGATCGAAAGACCGCCGAGCCCTGTCGCATGCAGGGATAAATCGCCGGCAGCCAGATTTGTCTGGAACAGGCTTCCTATCGTATTGCTGATCTCAAAAACACCGCTGAAGGCATCGCCTGCCTCTTCATCAATCGAGCCTGCCTCAATCGTCATATTGGCGCCGAAAATGGTCCCCGCAGCATCATTGTTATGGTGTCCAATTTCGGCAACGCCGCCACTGGCGGAATCGAACGAAATCTCTCCGGGAGTCCCCACAAAGATATCGCCGGAGCGAGTTCCCGTATTCGTTCCGAAAGTCCAACCGCCGTGACCGATCCTCGCATAATTCGACGTGCTGCCACCCGAGTCCAAATTCACTTCGCTTCCGGTCACACTGATGTTGCCGCTGAAGTCACCGTAGGCATCATAGGACCAGCCGTGGCCAATCTGAGCGTGTCGGTAAATATGACTGGGATCGGCAATTGCCTGACCGGCAATCAGATCGACGCCCCCGTTTCCGCCACTGACACTGATATTACCGGAATAATCGTTAGCGACGGCACCGCCTGTACCCGCGGGATTGACCCCTCTTCCACCATGCCCAATCTGCGCTGCCGCAAACCGGCCCGTCGCGACCTGATCCGCAGAGAGAGAAACGCCGTTCCCGGCTTCGACGGTGATATCCCCTCCTTTGTCTCCCGCGATCTGATACCCCCCATGCCCGATTTGAGCGTGCGCATTATCATACTTGGGACCTCCGGTAAGGCTCACTGATTCGGTGGCGACCACTTTGATATTTCCATCTCCGTCCCCGGCACCGCTGTAGCCAACCTGAGCAAATCCGCCGCTCGTTCCCGTAAGCGTTACATTGTATCCCGCCACATTCGTTTCCCCGGACAGGCTGCCAATCCCCGAGGTGCCACTCGCGTTGGAGATGAGCACTGATCCGTTGTTATTTCCAAACGCACCTGCAGCACCAAAAACAGCCGTCGCCATATTCACGTCTGAAATAATACCCGTCATGGAATCAGCAAGTGGAGCTGCTGAAGCATCCCAGCCGGCGACCACGTTCACTTTACCGGAACCGCTGTTTTGAACCGATCCGATGATGTTGATATCGCGATCTGAGAGAATGTTAAAATCATTCACCGCGTTGTACGCCATCGTTCCCGCTGTGTTCATCGAGATCCCACCCGCGCCGGTCGCATGCAGGGTGACATCTCCGCCGACAAAAGCGGCCTGCAGTACATTTCCGAAATCATTCCCCACCTCAAAAACCGTTCCGGCAGAATCTCCGAAAGTCTCATCGGCCGAAGCCGCCTCGATCGTGATATCGGCATTTAAAACCGAACCACTGCTCCCCGTATTGTGACCAATCCGCGCAGCCCCGCTACCGGAATCGAGTGATAATTCTCCGGCGGCCCCTATGAAAATATCTCCTGTGCGATTCCCCAGAAGTGTTCCCGCAGTGCCACCGCCATGACCAATTGTCGCGAAGCTTTGTCCCCGTCCTCCGCCAACGATATCAATATTATTCCCCGAAACGCTGATCAGACCGTCGATATCCCCCTGATGTTGGAAATTCCCGCCATGTCCGATTTGAGCAGAATTAAAGTCAACTCCGGCACTCCCCGCTTGAAGCATCACATCACCGGTTCCGGCATCAACGATAATGTTTCCGCTACCAGCTTTGCTTTCCCGACCGCCGTGCCCAATCTGAGCCGAGGCAAATCGACTACCTGAACTGGAACCTCCAAATCCCCCAGCCGTCAAAAACACTCCCGTCCCGGTGACCTCGACATCTCCCGCCGCGTCATATCGAACGAAATCGCCGCCGTGGCCAATCTTTGCGTAATTGTAATGCGCGCTTGTTCCGGCGATACCGCCACCGTTCAAAACCACCGCACCTGCCCCCCCTGATACAGAAACCGAGCTAGGGTTGGAAAGCCCGATAGCGCCTGAGCTGTTATACCCGCCATGTCCGATCTGAGCATAGGAATTGCCACCTGTTCCCAGTCCCGCCGTCACACTGACTCCGCCATTGGAGACAACCGTAACCACACCTGACTTTACGCCCCCGATGCTGGTTCCCCCATGACCTATTTGCACGTAGGCATCGGCCCCGTTACCAGCCTCCATCGAAATCCCTCCGGACTTTGCATAAACATTGACGGCGCCAGTCCCTGCGCCGCGATAGCCAATTTGGCCATACGTGCCGCCGTTTACGCCACCGGCCATAGAAACCGATTGTGCCGCGACATTCGTAGCGCCACCGAGACTACCCACCGCGATCCCGCCGGTTTGCGTGCCGTCACCGATTACGACTGCCCCCGTCGCGGTTCCCGAAGCATTCCCGTAAGAAGACGGGGTGTTCGTAAAATCGCTGAAAGTAACCACGCCCGATTCTGCGGTTCCCGGGGCGCCGGCGGTAAACTGACTTCCGTCCCATCCCGCAATCACCGTGACGTCACCACTGCCTGAATTCTGAATACCGGCGCTGAACTCGACGTTTCCGTGAGCCAGGAGCGCAAGGCTGTTCGCCGCATTGTAGGAAACCGTGTTCAGCACCGAAATCGTGCCATCACCCGCAATCCCCGAATCCGTCGAGATGACCACATTTCCACCCCCGAGAGCAGTCGTGAGATCTCCTACATTGATATTGTTAGCCGCCGCTCCCGCGCTGCTGATCGAAAGATCGCCCGGGTCGAGGAGGAGCGTTCCGTTCTGCCCGTTGGCGGCCAGTGTCGACACCGTCCCGCCAAAGGTCAGCTCCTCTTTCCCTGACACCTCGACAAATCCACCGTTCCCGGATGCTCCGAGAGCTCTCGCCGAAACAGCACCACGAAACTCCGTCGAATCGTCAGCCCAGACGATCGCGGTTCCGCCATTGCCGCTCTCCAGCGCATCCACCGTGATCGTCGCGCCCGCGGCGACCTCCGTCGTCGTCGCGTTCAGAACCGTTTCATCCTTACCTTGAAAGCCGCCGCCGACCTTGACCGAGCCACCGCCTGTAGCGCCGCTTGCGTCAATCGATGCCGTTGCCGCCAAACTCACATTCGCACCTTCAACGACCGCAGAACCACCGTTTCCAATCTCCGCTGACACATCAATCGCCCCGCCGAGATCGACGGAATCACTACCGGCGACACGAACATCTCCACCCTGAGCCTGAATCAGTCCGTCGACCTTCGCGTAAGCCGCCTCGATCAACACACTCGCGGAATTGCCTGCACCGGGAGCTGTCGCGATAATCGACCCGCTGTTGCCCACGCTGCCGCCCGCGCCATTCAAAAAGACGTGTCCGCCGCTGTTCGTCGCACCGGTCGCGCGGATCGAACCCTTGTTGTTGATCGC
>JBLXHA010000021.1:0-43079 GCA_048260165.1 Verrucomicrobiales bacterium | reverse complement strand
CCCTTGAAAACCATGTCGCCACCCGCGAGAAACTCGCCGTTACTCACGTCGAGCGTCGAAAGCGCAAGCCCGTGAACGTCGATCGTTCCGTTCGCCCCTACCAGAATACCATTCGGATTGATCACGAAGACATTCCCGTTCGCCTTCAAAGCGCCGTGAATCGCCGAGGGATTGCCTCCGGTAACGCGGTTCAGCACCGCTGCGTTGACGCCCGGCTGATTGAACTGAGTCAGCTCGCCCGCATCGATCGAAAAGTCCGCCCAATTGATGATCGCCTGCTGCGAGGACTGGTTGATTTGCAAATTTCCGGCACCGCCGCCGAAACTCACATCACCATGAACGACAACGCCTCCCGAGGGATTTGCCTGCAGTGGGAGCGTCCAGAGCCCGAGGCCGGGCATGAGTAAAAGGGCAATCAAAGACTGAAGGAAAGGCCTCCTACGCAGATTGGACTCCGGGGATTGGAAAGGAGCGTCAAAACTCATAATAATGCTAGGTCAGGGTGCCGATTATGCAGCGGCTGAAACGATCGAATAGAGGCGGAATCGGGCAGTTTGTCCACTCAGAATCCGCACGCATAAAACACACTTTTGCTTGAACTCCAATTGTTGCGAACTCGTTGAGTGTGACGTGGTCTTTGATTTATCTAAAATCTCCAGAGCCGCAAACGATCACGCTTTCGAATTCACTGACAAACCAGCCTCTCCGAAGGGCCCTGCCATTCACCTTAAATCCCCTATATCACACAGAAAACGAACCAGTTAGATCCCCTTATCACGAATTCAGAATACCGACCAGCCGGGACCGAATTCCGCGAAACGGTAGAAAATCGCGGTGGGACTGCAAATCTGGCCCCCGAACACGTTTTTGAGAGAAGCTGATACTGCTATACGGCTTTCACGGTCTTGCGCCGCAGGACAACTTACGCAAAACTCACGCGTTGCGCCTGTTTTGGCTCCTCCATCGGCGCCCGCTGTTGCCGCGTCGTTCCCTCTCTCTGATACCACGGCAGTCGATAAGACCATCAACGACCACTGAAAGATTAATCATGAGTCAATTCTCCATATTTATTCTGCGATATCGCGCCATCGCTGCGGTTCTCGCGATATTTCTAACCGTGTCAGGCGCTCCGGCTGACGAACCGAAAACGACCGCTTCCTTCCAGCGGATTCTCTTCCTCGGGAACAGCATCACGAAGCACGGCCCGAAAAAAGACATCGGGTGGTCGGGCAATTGGGGGATGGCGGCGACGGCGGAGAAAAATGACTTTGTTCACCTCGTGACGGATGCGCTCACGAAAGCGGGAGACAAACCCTGCGAGACGATGATCAGGAATATCTCCGGATTCGAACGGGACTACGCTGACTACGATTTAAAACCGCTGCTGGAAGAGGCGCTCGAGTTTGATCCCGATCTCGTCATTCTCGCGATCGGGGAAAACGTGCCGAAACTCGAGTCAGACGAGGACAGCGCGCAATTCGCGAGGCACACACGGAAATGGCTGGAAGAGCTGAAGACCGATGACGGCCCTGTCATTGTCGTGCGCAGTTGTTTCTGGGCAAACGAAGCCAAAGATGAGGCGCTCCGGAAGGTTTGCGATGAGGTCGCCGGGATCTTTGTCGACATCGGAGAGCTCGGAGCGGAGGAATCCAACTACGCGAGGTCGGAACGCGAGATCGACCACAAGGGCGTCGCGGCACACCCCGGCGACAAGGGAATGCAGGCGATCGCCGACGCCATCATCAGAGCACTTAAATAACCGTTCATCCAATAAACTGACCGTATGAGATTAGCAGGCAAAACCGCCATCATCACCGGAGCCGGTTCAGGAATCGGGAATGCGACCGTTCGGAAATTTCTAGAGGAGGGGGCGAACGTCTTCGCAACCGACATCAACGCGTCAGCGCTCGAGGAGCTGACCGAAGAATTCCCCTCCCTCGCGACGCTTCCCGGCGACGTGAGCCGACAGGAAGACGGGGAAGCCATCGTCACAGCGGCCACGGCGAAGTGGGGACAGTTGGATATCCTCGTGAACTCCGCCGGTATCACGGCCCGCAACGTCGGCGAAGACGCAAGCCTCGAGGAACGCTGGGACAAAGTCATGGCGGTGAATGTCAAGGGCTCGATGCTCATGGCTCACGCCGCAGTCGGGGCGATGCGAGAGTCGGGCGGTGGAGCGATCATCAACCTGAGTTCGGTGATGGGCTTTTGCGGATACCCGACGGCTCTCGAATTTTCAGACGGTTTCAATCCCTACCCGGGCAGCAAAGGCGCCGTCACCCAGCTGACGAAAGACATGGGGGTGCGCTTCGCTGCGGAGGGCATCCGTGTCAACGCGGTGGCTCCCGGATTTGTACATACTTCGCTGACGGCGAACGTGACGCAGAATCCGGAAATCCTCAATACGCTGAACTCACTCCACCCGGCCGGACGCATGGGAACCGCCCGCGAAGTCGCAAACGTCATTTCCTTTCTCGCGTCAGAGGAGGCTTCCTTCGTGAACGGCGCGGTGTGGATGGTGGACGGCGGATACTCAGCCCAGTAACGCTCTACTTCGCGGCCGCTCCGGAGCCGGAATCGCGTTGCTTGTGCAACAGCAATCGCAGGGGTATCTGAGATCTCCGATGACTCTCCGGAACGCGTCCCTTCCCGCGCTTTCCGCGGGATTTACCGTATCTCCACTACCAACATGATGAACCGAAGAAATCTCCTCCGGGCCACCCTCGCGAGCACTTCACTGGTCGGCGCAGGACTTCCTTTTCAGGCGATCGCCCAGTCGCCCGCCGCCGCTCCGGGAAAACGGAAATTTACGATCGACCTCAACCCGGGAGCGGTCGGGATTCAGGCTGAGCCGGACGAGCTTATCGAGCTCGCCGCCGCGAACGGATTCGAGTCGATTCAGGCGAACGCTTCGTTTCTCGCATCACTCGACGCAGCGCAGCGAAAGGATTACGCGGAGACACTCTCGGAAAAAGGACTCACCTGGGGAGCTGCCGGCATGTCAGTGGACTTCCGGAAAGATGAAGCCACGTTTCGCTCGGGCCTGAAAGAGTTGCCGCGCCTCGCCGCCGCACTGCAGGAGGCCGGCGCGACGAGAGTGGGCACGTGGTTGATGCCGTTTCATACGGAACTCCCCTATCTCGCCAACTTCCGCCGGCACGCCGAACGCCTCGGCGCGATCACGAAGATCCTCGCCGATCACGGGCTGCGCTTCGGACTCGAATACGTCGGCACCCGCTCACTGTGGACGAAGGGCCCCTTCCCTTTTCTGCATTCCATGGTCGAAACGAAAGAGCTCATCGCCGAGGTCGATCAACCGACTCTCGGATTTGTGCTCGACAGCTGGCACTGGTTCACTGCGGGCGAAACCGCCGCCGACATCCTGACACTGACCAACAACGACATCGTCGCCTGCGACCTCAACGACGCTCCCGCCGGAATCCCCGCAGCGGACTTGGTCGATACGAGTCGCGAACTGCCCGCCGCGACCGGAGTGATCGACATCGCGCCTTTCCTCAACGCGTTGGTGACGCTCGGCTACGACGGCCCCGTCCGCGCCGAACCGTTCAACAAGCCGCTCCGGGCACTCGATGACGGCCCTGCCGCAAAGGCCACCTCGGCAGCGATTCGCAAGGCCTTCACCGTTGCGGGAATCTAATCACTTTTCACCGACATCACCCTTACAAAAACACATTCCATCCGCCCCCCTCTGCGGGCAAAACTTCGTATCCATCAACGCATCATGAAAACACTCCACCTGACGCTGGCAGCAGCGATCATCTTCTTTACCGCTCCCCTGTTCGCCGGGGAAGTCATCCCACTTTACGCGAATGAGATCCCTGACAGCCTCCCCCATTCGGTGAAGGAAGTCGTGGAGGAGAAGGACGGGCAAGTCACCGTTTTCCGGGGATCAACGAATCCAACGCTGGAAGTCTTTCTTCCGGAGAACGCCAACGAAGCGACGCCTGCGGTGGTCATCTGTCCGGGCGGCGGCTATGCGGTGCAGGTCTATTACAAGGAAGGAACGGATATAGCGAGAACCTACAACGAACAGGGCATCGCCGCGTTCGTCCTGAAATACAGAATTCCCAACGACGCAACCATGAAGGACAAATCAATCGGTTCGCTTCAGGATGCGCAACAAGCTATCAAGCTCGTTCGGGAGAACGCTGCGCAGTGGAAGGTCAACCCTGACAAGATCGGAATCATGGGCTTTTCGGCAGGTGGTCATCTCGCCGCCACGGCGGGAACCCACTTCGCCAAATCCTACATCCCCAACCCGGAAGGCACGAGCCTCCGCCCCGATTTTGTCATCCTGGTCTATCCCGTCATCAGCATGCTGGAGGAGATCACGCACGCCGGAAGCCGCAAGAATCTTCTCGGCGAAAATCCTGACGAGTCACAGGTGAAATTGTTCTCCAACGAACTGCAGGTGAACCGCGACACCCCTCCCACCTGGCTGACACACTCCGGAGATGACAAGGCCGTGCCGGTCGCGAACAGCATTCGGTTCTACAACGCCCTGATCGCACACGACGTTCCTGCAGAGATGCACCTCTATCCGAAGGGAGGCCACGGATTCGTCCTTAAAAACCCCGCCAAAGTGTGGATGCAGCAGGTTTTCGACTGGATGAAACAGAGCGGAATTCAGTAGCGCTCCCCCCGGGAGTGCCCCCGTCCGGGGGGAAATCCGGTCATCCACTTCCGATGGCCTGACACAGCAACACCCACGGATCCCGCGTGACCTTTGGCCAAACGGAAATAGCGCATCCACGTTCTGCCATTTCCCGCGCAAATCCCCTAACCTTCATTTAACGAATCGCTCTTCAGCGAATCCATCCCGTCATCGTTTATCACCACAGCTCCGGGAGTCGATTCCGGAAGCGCCTTTCCCGAATGGAATGAAATCTTTTTTTCTTACCCCCCTCGCAATGCTCTTCCGCTCCGGACTGATGCCGGCAGCTGCCATTCTTTTCGCGGCATCACCTCTGAGCGCTGACGAAGCGACGCTCGCGGCGCGATGGGATTTTGCTTCAGAGGAAGCGGCTCCGCTGACACCGCGTGGCGACATCGTGCGAGACCAACACGGTCCGCGCCCTCCTGAATTTCCCGATCTCGACCTCGACAACACCGCCGTCGAACTGAAGGGAAACGGCGCGCGCTTCGAGATCAAAGATCCGGGTCCTGAAAGCCCGTTCGACTTTACAAACGGGGACGCGCTGACGATGGAAGCGTGGATACGGGTCGAGTCACTTTCAGCAGGACAGCCCGCCTACGTCGTGGGAAAGGGACGCACACACTCTCCCGACTTCAGCCAGAGCAACCAGAACTGGTCACTGCGTGTCATCGGCGCGCCCCATGGATTGGCGCAGCTGGGATTTTTATTCACCAGCGTATCCGCATCCGGTGAGAAACACTGGCATCGCTGGGACTCCGATTCGGCCTTCAAAATTTCAACGGGCTGGCATCATGTCGCGCTCGCTTACGAGTTCGGAAAACCTGAGACGATTCGAGGGTGGATCGACGGCCTCCCCACGGAAGGCAAATGGACGGTCGACGGCCCGACGACGGACCCGCCCGTGGTTGATAATGACGACGTCTGGATCGGCTCGTCGTTGAACGGGAGCGCCGGCAACAGCTTCCGGGGACTGATCGATATGGTCGCGATTCACCGCGAGCGCTTCACCGATGATCAAATCGCAAAACGCTTCCGACGAAAGGACGGACCACAAGTCATCGCCCCGGGAAAACCCGCGATGCCAAACCTCGGTGAGTTGAAATCCGACACCGTTCTCGTCCAATTCAGCGAGGGGTTGACCGCCTACGAACGGTGGCCCTATCCCGTTGAAATGCCGGAGGAGACCGACCGCTGGGAAAACGACCTCTTTCTCCTCTCCCGCATTCCCCGGCGCTTTGATGACTGGGGAATCCGGTCAGCCTGGAAACCTCCGGTTCTTCTCCGCATCGCCGCTGATGTCGAACTCCCGGAAGGACCGCAGCGTTTTCTCATCCGGACTCGCGCGCTGGCCCGCCTCTGGATTGACGGCGTCCTCATCGCGGAGACAGAACCTGCAGATGCCCAGAGCCCGAACGGACATGATCTCGTCACGCCCCCGGCGAAACCACCTCACCCCGGAGTGAGAGTGAAGGGCTACCGTCAGCAGGAAGTCATCGCATCAGCTGATCTCCCGAAAAAAACGGGGCTCTCCCGCGTCGTTCTTGAGCTGATCGCGGGAGGCAGGAATCAGCGAACCGATACCGGGGAAGTGTGCGTCGCTATCGAGTCACAGGAAGGCGATTCCTTTTCCATCATCCGCGCCGGCACCAAGCCGCCGCTCCCGCTCACAGATGCCGGGGTCGAACCGGTTCTTTCCAGAATCAATGCGACGCTGCTGGCACGGGACGACGAGCATCGCCGCGAGGCAGCTCAATCGCGGGACAAATTCTGGGAGCGTCGACACGCCCTCGCCACCGAATGGGCGGAAAAGAATCCTCCCCCCGCCCCACCGGGAACAGGTCATCCCGTCGACGCGTTTCTCGATGCGAAAATGAAAGCCGCCCTCGCCAACGCGGCATCCTCCCCCGCCGAAAGTGACGGGTTCGAAAAAGAGGTCCTCGCTGTTCTCCGCGAAGAATGTTTCCGCTGCCACGGCGACAAGGACAAAGGCGGGCTGAAGCTCAATTCTCTCGAGGCAGCTTTGCGCGGAGGTGAGTCCGGGACCCCGTCTCTCATTCCGGGAAAACCTGAAACCAGTGAAATGATCTATCGTCTCCGCACCCCGGATGAAGATCTCATCATGCCGCCGACGGGCGATCCTCTCCCCGAAGCGCAGATCGCCTCGCTCGAGAAATGGATTCGCGACGGAGCGCACTGGCCGGAACCTCCGCTGGATCCCGAAAAAATCACACCGACCCCGCGTATCAGCGACGAAGCGTTTCTCCGCCGCATCCATCTCGACCTCGTCGGTGTGCCTCCGACGGCAGAGGAAGCGCGAGCCTTTCTTCTCGACCAAAGTCCTGACAAGCGAACAAAACTGATCGATCACCTTCTCAACGACGAACGATGGGCCGACCACCAAATGGCTGACTGGCTCGATCTTCTCGCCGAAAATTCCACGCTCCTGAACCCCTCGCTCAACAGCACGGGCCCCTTTCGCTGGTTTCTCTACGACGCTTTTCGTGACGGGAAGTCCATCGACCGGATCATCACGGAATTACTGATGATGCGCGGCGACGCGGCCTACGGCGGAAGCGCCGGATTCGCTCAGGCCGCCGAGAACGATGCGCCCTTCGCCGCAAAGGGTCACATCATCGCCTCCGCCTTTCTCGGCATCGAATTGCAGTGCGCGCGCTGTCACGATTCCCCCTACCATGAGACGACGCAGAAAGACCTCTTTTCGCTCGCGGCGATGCTCTCCCGGAAAACGGTGACCGTCCCCGAAACGAGCCGTGTTCCGGCCGGCTTCTTCGAAAAGAAAGGACGTGAATCCCTGATTCAGGTCACGCTCAAACCCGACGAACCGGTCGCTCCGGAATGGCCTTTTGCGGCAGCGACCGGAGTGAAAGACGGCGCATCGATCGACGAACTCGTCGAGAACCCCGGGGATTCGCGCGAACGGTTCGCCGCCCTCGTCACCTCTCCGGAAAACCGGCGCTTTTCACGCGTCATCGTGAACCGCACCTGGAAAAAGCTCATCGGAGCCGGAATGATAGAACCCGCCCATGACTGGGAGGGCCGCGACGTCAGCCATCCAAAATTGCTCGATTGGCTCGCGAACGAATTCATTTCCAACCGCTATGATCTGAAACACCTCGTCCGGCTCATCACGACGTCCGAGGCTTACCAACGGGAAGCCGGAGAGGAGAATCTCGCGTCGCTTGATGCGAGGGAACGCTTCTTCCGCGCACCGGGACGCCGGCGCCTCACCGCCGAACAGATCGTCGATTCGCTGCACGTCTCTGCCGGACAGACAATCAACTCGGAGGAACTCACCTTCGTGCATGACGGCCGTCACCCCCTCGGACGCCGACAGTCTCTCGAGGTTCCCCGTCGCGCGTGGATGTTTGCGAGCCTCAACAATGAACGCGACCGCCCCAGCCTCGCCCTGCCATACGCCCAAACCTCCGTGGACGTCCTCGAAGCGTTCGGATGGAACGGCTCCCGCCAGATGCCTGTCCTCGAGCGCGTGACCGATCCTAACGTTCTTCAACCCGGCATTCTTGCGAACGGCTTACTGGTGCAGAATCTGTCTCGTGCCGCGATGAACAGCGATCTCGCCAACCTCGCCGTCGAATCCGAAACGCCGGAAGCATTGCTGGAAAATCTTTTCCTCCGCTTTCTCTGCCGAATGCCGCGACCGGCCGAACGTGACGCCTTTCTCCCCTCACTCAAAAAAGGATTCGGGGAACGTCTCGTTCCGGCAGACAAGCAGACGGTTCCCTCCGATCCCGCTCCGCTCCCCCTCGTCACCTGGCTGAACCACGTCAGCCCCGAAGCCAACACGATTCAGCTCAAAGTCGAGAAGCGTGTCCAGCGCGGCCCCCACCCCGACCCGCGACTGCAGACCGGGTGGAGAGAAGTTTACGAAGACATCGTCTGGAGTCTGATTAATGACCGGGACTTCGTCTGGATTCCCTGATAGAAAAGTTACGACGCATGAAAAACTCACCTCTCCTGAACCGAAGAAGTTTTCTGAGCACGGGTGCCGCTCTCGCCGGCGGTCTCTCGCTCCCCCGCGCGCTCATGGCCGGACCGGGGTCCGAAGCGGTCCGGGGAAAAGCCGAACACGTCATCTCGATCTGGTTGGGTGGAGGCATGGCTCAAACCGACACCTTCGACCCGAAACGACTCGGAGATCCGGCCGCGAAGAAAGCGGGCTCCTACTACCCGTCGATCGAAACCGCCGTTCCCGGAGTGCGCGTCTGCGAACACCTCGCGAACCTCGCGCCGCTCATGGATCGCGTCACCGCAGTCCGCACCGTTCATCACGACGTCATCGACGAGCACGCCGCGGCGACCAACCGGATGCACACGGGACGCCCCGTCAGCGGCACGATCAGCTATCCATCGATTGGCTCGATCATCACGCACCAGCGCGGAGCGGCAGCAGACGGAGCGCCTCCCTACGTCGTCATCGGCTACCCCAACGTCACTCGCGGCCCCGGTTTCCTCGGGGCCCAGTCAGGGTATCTATATCTCACCGACACGAGTCGGGGACCGGCGGGACTATCGCGTCCGAAATCCATCACCGCCCCCCGTCAGCTGCGTCGCAAACAATTTCTCGCTGCGATGCAATCCGCTCACAGCCCCACCAACGACCGTCAGCTGAAAAGTTACGACGCCGCGATTGAGCAAAGCCTGAAATTGAGCGGTCCGGAGTTCAATCGCGTCTTTGACCTCGACGGAGAACCCGCCGATCTCCGCAACCGCTACGGTGGCGAGTTCGGACAGCGCTGCCTCCTCAGCCGGCGACTCGTCGAACAGGGCGTTCGCTTCATCGAAGTGTCACACAATCTCAATTTCCTCAACGGAACCGGCTGGGACGCTCACAACCAGGGCATCCTCAAGCAGCATGAACTGATCCGTGAACTCGACACCGCGGTCGCCACGCTCATTACCGATCTTGAATCAAAGAAGTTGCTCGATAAAACCCTCATCGTCATCACGACGGAGTTCGGTCGTCCGCCAGAGTTCGACGGCGGCGGCGGACGGGGGCACCAGGGCAGCGCCTTCTCCTGCGTTCTCGCGGGTGGCGGTTTGAAGCATCGGGGGGCCTGGGGGGAAACCGACGAACTCACGAAAAAGATCGTCGAGGACGCCGTCAGCGTCCCCGACTTCTTCGCGACGATTTGCGCCGCGGTCGGAGTCGAACATCAGGAAAACCTCTATGACGGAGATCGCCCCGTTCCGATCACCGATCGAGGAACCCCCATCGCAGCCCTCTTCACCTAGTGAGCCTAAGGGCAGCTCCCACGATTCACCTCTCCTCCTCCTCACGCAGGATCATGTCCATCGACGCTGAGAGATCCGCCGAATCGCCATCCCTTTCGCGCATCGCCCTGACTCTGCGGCTCATCGCCCGCTGGGAACCTCTCACCCCCGTCTCCCCCTCTGATGCCGTCGCCGCGTTATGAGCGTAGATATTCATCTGTGAGGCGGTCGCAATCGCATCCTGCCCCGCAGCGAGAAAAAGAAACTGCCAGTCATTCTTCGCCTGACGCTTGTGAATCTTCCCGGCAATATCCTGCCAGGAAAACTTCCGGGACGAATTCTCCATCCCGTCAGTGAAGATCGCGAAGATGACTTGATCGGGCCGGTCCTTTTTTGGAAGAGCTTTGATTCGTTTCCGGAAGCGCTTCATCGTTTTCCCCACCGCATCGAGAAGCGCAGTGGAGCCCCTCGGCCAGTAAGTCTTCGTATCGATACTGCAAACCTCGCTGACAGGCAGGTTATCAATCGGGACTTCGACATGATCATCGAAGAGAACCAGTGTAATCCTCGCATGCCCCTCAACCGATTGCTGTTCGCGGAGAAACTCATTAAATCCAGCGATAGCGGCTTCAACATGAGGCCCCATCGAACCTGACATATCGAGCAGGTAGGCTATTTCGGTGACAGGTTGTCCGGATCCTTTCTTGTCATGTGTTGTGTTCATGAGAGAACTCTCGCACCTGGGGTAGGACAGGGACGGGGTGAGAGGTTGGGGATTCAGGGATTCAGGGAGCTTTGTTTCGTTTTTCCCGCCGGTGGAAAACCAGTGTGTCCCGTTGATGCGGAACTCATGGACAGTTACAGAGGGACACCGATGGTGTATAGTTAGGACGATGCCAACCAATACCCCAGCCGCGAAAAAGAAGGTAGTTACAAAAACATCCCGTTCCCGCAGCGGTGAGACCCGTCGGCCCATCGAGCGGATTTTTACGATTCATCAGGCGATCCAGAGAGGCCGATTCCCGAATTGTCGTCAGCTCGCAGAGGAAATTGAAGTGACACAAAAAACGATTCAAAGGGACATCACCTTCATGCAGAATGATCTCGGGCTGCCGCTGGCCTACAACGGGGCCAGGCACGGGTATTTCTACGAGCGCCCCGTGCATGAATTTCCCATGATGCGATACACGGTCGAGGATGTCGTCGCACTTTTCCTCGCTCGCAAGGCGGTCGAGCCACTTCAGGGTTCCCCACTCGAAGCGACTTTGCGGGACAGCTTCAAACGACTCTCCGGGGCGCTTCAGGGAGAAGTTTCGTTTCGCTGGTCGGACCTCGACGAAGCCTTCTCGGTCAAGGATTCCGGAGTCGTCCCTGCCGACGTGCGACTCTTTGAGAAAGTATCCCGGGCCGTGCTCGAATCGAGGGAGCTGCGCTTCGAGTATCGGAAGATTGATGGAGGAAGTTGGGAACCACGGTCCGTCCGCCCCTTCCACCTCGCCGACTTCGACGGAGGTTGGTATATGATCGGTCATGACGAAGCCAGAAAGGCCCGGCGGACTTTTGCCCTCCAGCGCATGAAGGCGGTCAAAGTGAAGAAGACCACCTTTCTCCGCCCCACTGATTTCAATTTGAGCGAACACCTCGGAGGCAGCTTTGGAGTCTGGCATTCTCCCCGGGAAAAAGGCGCCCGCCACCGCATTCGAATGCACTTCACGGGCTGGGCGGCCCGCATGGTCTCAGAACGCCGCTGGCACCCCGGTCAGGAAACGCGTTGGCTGGGTGAAAACGAGGAAAAACTGGAACTGATGATGGACCTGAGCAGCTTTGAAGAGATCACCCGCTGGATCTTGAGCTGGGGACCTCAAGTGGAAGTGTTAGAGCCTGAGTTGTTACGGACTGCGATCAGGACCTCGCTCGAAGAGACGTTGACGACCTATTCCTGAACAGGCGAACGAAGGTCTTATCGACGCGCACGGGGCTCTGCTGAAAGTGTTACCCGAAGGCTTGATTTTAGAATCCGTTTCGAACAGCATAATTGATACAGACGAGCCCGATGCGAACGCTGTTGCTGCAGGCGGTTCCGTTTGCGGGATACTCCGCCGGACTCGCAAACAGGAGTGTTTGCGTCACCTCAATCTCCCAATCTCCCAATCTCCCAATCTCCCAATCTCCCAATCTCCCAATCTCCCAATCTCCCAATCCACGTTCATGAAACCACCCTTCGCAAACAGCTACTGGCTCGAACCCGATCGCATCCTTTGCGGCGAGTACCCGCGTGATTTTGATGACTTTGCAGACCACGATAAAATGACCGCGATTCTCAAAGCGGGTGCCAGGGTCTTCATCGATCTCACTGAAGAGGGCGAACTGAAGCCCTACCACGCCATCGCGCTTGAGACTGCTGAGAAGCTCGGAATCGATCCGGAAAGCCTCGAGTTTTTCCGTCACCCGATTCGCGACGTCTCTGTCCCGAACAATCAGGAGGAGATGCGGGCGATCCTCGATACGATTCATCATGCTCTGAGCGAGAACAAGATTATCTACCTCCATTGCTGGGGCGGGCGCGGGAGAACCGGAACGGTCGCGGGTTGTGCACTTCGCGAACTCCACAACCTCGACGGAGGCGCCGCGTTGCGACTGCTTACAGAGCGTTGGCAGGCCTGCGCCAAATCGGTCCATTCCGAGAGCCCGGAAACGGAGCAGCAACGCGATTTCGTGAGATCATTCGATCGGGGTGATTCCCCTATCTGAGGACGGACTACACTCTGTGCCGCGGCCGTCGTGCGCGGCGACCGGATCAATTGCAGTCACGAAAGCCTTTGCGATCCGCGCCCCGGAGAGGCAGTCGAAAGCGACAACCTTAAGGAGCGATACCATCGCCCAGAAGACAATGAGGATTGAGCCCTTCGCGGTTTAGTGTCTCCGCTTCCTTTACGCGAAGAAGGCCCCGGGCCAACCTCCTGCCAGATCCAGAAGGTGCAGAGTTGATTCCCGAGCACGCCACGCTCCCTCCCGGGCGCTCGCTTTATCCCGGCGGTAGGCAAGCCAAGTGATAACCGAAATCACGAAAGCGTATCCGGCGAGGAGACGAATTCCGCATGCTTCAGAACGCCCGCTCAGTCGGATTGGTGCTCGCCTTCCCTCGAAGGAAAAAGGAGAGAGGACAGCAAGCCACCCTCTCTCCCCCCAGTTGCATCCGGTAGACCGGGGTGAAATGTATCACTCCGGCATTCCGCTGGAATTTCTCCAATCAGAATTCGAGGCATTCGGATTGGCGCTCGCTCCGATCATGTCTTCGAGCCCAACCGAATTCAAACGACGCCCCATGACCGAGTCGACGGACAATACCTCGCTCTCGGTATGGGAACCGCTAATCGCAGGGGCGAAGAACACCTGAGACGAACTCACCATTCCGGTGCTCCAGGCAGGTGCGGTTGTCTCGACCTTAACGAAGTAGGCCTCGTCCCCTATATCCAGTCCGCTGAACTTCGCGATCCAGCCTCCGGAGAGGTCTGCAACCACCGTCATCGAACCGCCGAGCATGGCGAGGCCGTCAGCGCCCATTACCGTTATTTTAACGACGGAACCTGCCTCAGCTGTTCCCGAATAAGTCGGCATCAACAGGAGCAGTGGCACATTATCGCCTTCGCCTTCCCGAGGCTCCGAGAAGCGGAACCCTTCAAGGATACCACCGCCGCCAACTCCGAAGAAGTCGCCGATCTTACCACCCGTCGCGCCCACGATACGGACCACGATCGTTTCCTCGACCAGTCCGCCGCTTCCGTCGCTTACGAGGTAGATGAAGTTCTCGATTCCAACGTCCCCGGTATTCAACGCCCGTGTCGTCGGAAGGTTACCATCCACGGTGTAGACGAAGTTTCCGTTGGCATCGATAGAGAGCGTTCCATAGAGGCCATCCACTTTTCTGACGCTTCCTTCGACGACCACGCCGCCGGGATTGGTTGATCCACCGAACGGGATACCGTCGAATCGGATATTCACCACTTTAAGGACGTCATCGATGCCCTGACCGTTGATATCAATGTCAGTGTCATTCGCAAGCGCATTTCCGCTGACGGTTTCAGAACCACCCTCACCTCCCTCAAACACTGTCACAATGTCGGTCGTGAGAACCGGATCATCATTCGTTCCTGTGATCGTGATCGTTACGGTCTGAGTGTCAGCCCCGGTATCAGGGTCGGTCGCTCTCACCGTGTAGGTCAAAGTCAGGGTTTCACTGAGAGCGAGGAAGTCGAAGGTCGTCGCGTTGCTGTCAAAGCGCCAGTTGATCGTGCCCACCGTAGCGGTGTTCGCGATGATCGGATTGGTGCTCGTGAGACTGAACATTGCAAGGAAGTCTGCCTCGGTCAGGGAGTCCGGACTTCCGGCAATACCGACGTTCCCGTCAATCGTCGCTCCGACGGTTCCCAGATCAAACACGGTCAGGGTTCCGGTGACACTCAGCGGTGAATCCGTTTCGGTGAGCCCCTCGTTATCTGAGTCGGTTCCGACAACGTCAATATCAGGAGCAATGTTATCAAACTCGATCTCTTTGAAATCGATCCGCATCTGACCACCCCCAAAGGTGTAGTAACCGGCAGCATTCGTCGGCACCGGGCTCGTTGGACGGAAGAGCGGGTCAATCGCCCCCACCAGGTTGATGTAATCACCACCCGCAATCGTCGTCGGATTGTTCCCCTCAATATTCATCTCCGTGTGAACGGAAGGCTGGATGTTGAAGATATCCCCTTCACCGCCGCCATAGATAAACACTTCATTGGCTGCAAACACAGTTCCCAGCAAGTTGACCTCTCCGCCGTAACCGTCCACCGCACCGGCCTGATCGACGATGATGTCGATCTGACCATTGGATGCGCTCAGGATTCCCGCTACATCGAGCGAGAAGTCATTCTCGGCACTCATTGAGGCATCCCCGTTCACGGCGTTCACCGTGATACCGGCTCCGATGTTAATATTACCACTGGAAGCGATCGCACTGAAGTTTCCTCCGGCTGAAGAATCCTCAAAGTTGATCGTCTGTGCGTTGACTATCGCAACGTCACTGTCAGGTGCATTGTTGGTATTCACCGCGATCGAACCTTTCACGTCGAGCAGATCAAGCATGATGTCCGCGCCGTCCGTAGTCGTCGACAGTGTCGCAGTTCCCTCGACATCGCTGCCTTCGCTATCAGTGATTGTCGAATCGTTACTGATGCTCAGGTTACCACCGACGACCAAACCGCTCGCTGTGGCAGACGCGCCGCCAAGATTAAGAGGAACGTTCCCGCTGTTGTTGATCGCGAAGTTTCCAAGAGAAGTTCCTTCGACGTTCGCCACCTCCGTCTCGAGAGCGTTGAGAGTGCTGCCGACGGTTCCGTTCGGAGCGTTCAGCAGCAGACTGTTCGCGACCACTTCTTTGTGAGTATCACCGCCGTCGACGATACTTCCATTCGCGCTGTTGATCGTGACCAGTGAGGTCGTTTTCAATCCGCCGAGACTCACGTCCCCGTCAGCGGTTACATCAATACCGCCACTACCTGCATCGATGAGGGCCCCGTCTATCATGAGGATCTGCCCTCCGTTCCCGGCAACCGCTTTATCAGCGTTGATGGTGACGGTTCCGCTGGCAGATGTCACAATGCCCGCAGCTCCGAAGGTTACGTGATCGTCGGATTCTATCGTGACGTCCCCGGTGTTGCTGAAGATCGCAGAGTCGATCTGAGTCCCCACTTCGCCGGTCAGGAGATTTGGATTCACCGCGTGACCGCAAATTTCGATCGCAGCAGCGCCGGTGGCCCAGATCTCAGCCTGATCGTTAAGGTCAACGCCGTTCTCGCCCGTTCCCGTGATCGTTATATTACCGTTCGCGCTGCTGATAATGGTATCCATTCCAGTGATCTCAACCCCATCGTCGGCAAGCGGATCCGCTCCGGGATCGCTAACTGGTCGGGTTGTGCCGGTGATAGTAATCGTTGCAGCTCCTGTCGAAGTAATCTTCGAACCTTCCGAGATAAAGACGCCGTCGTTGTCATCATCGGTCGAGGATCCTGCACCGCCACCGTCGCCGATGATGATGATCGCTCCATCCACTGACTTAATCTCAGCGGTCCCACTGGACATTTCGACACCGCGGTTCAGGTCATTGTCAGTGCCCTGACCACCGCCACCGTCGCCATCGAGAGTGATCGTCGCAGTTCCTTTGGACTCAATGATACCATCCACGAGGATACCGGCATTATTGTTCGTGTTGCTCAGATTCTGGCTGCTTCCGCCCTGGCCTGTGATGAGAATGTTCCCCGTCGTGCTTTCGACCCGGTTGCCCTCTGCTATGAGAACTCCCCGGTTTCCGCCGTTGGCATCGCCACCGGTTCCAGTGATAACAATCGCCCCGCTGCCTGAACTACGGATGACGCCATCGCCTGCTGAGAGTTGGACTCCGTTGTTGTTATTCGAAGCAGCAGCAGACTCGCCTCCTCCGGTTCCGGTAATGAGGATCGATCCAGCTCCGGTGCCCTCAACGAGCCCTTGAATCTCGACGCCGTCGTTGCCGTCGTCATCGGTTCCCGCACCGGCATTGCCTCCTGATCGGCCACCGCCGGTTCCATCAATCGTGATATCTCCCCCCGTGCGAACCGTAGTTCGAAGCTGGAGAAAGACACCGCGGTTATTGTCTCCGTTGCCGTCGGCAATACCGTCGAGGTCAATCGCACCTGTGTTTGAAATCACACTGGCGTCGGGACGAATCCGAACACCGAACTTATTGTCGAACTGGCCACTGCCACGTCCGTTGATCGTGATGGCTCCACTGTCAGTCGTGATAGAAACATCGTTGTAAATGTCGATGCCCTGAGCTCCTCCGATCGCGGAATCAGCGGCGTTGGCATTCAAGGTAAGACTACCGTCTGCTGTCGTGAGCTGAGAATCCTGTCGAATATCGATCTGATGTTTGGCATCGAGTAGAATACTTCCACTGCCGCTGCTGGTATCGATCGATCCGGTTATGGTTCCATCTCCGAGCGTGATGTCATCAGCGAGAATAGAAACACTCCCGTCGATTGCGATAGCTCCGTTCGGAGTCAGCAAGGTGACCTTATCATCATCTTCGATGCCCACCGTAATGTTGTCAGGACCGCTCGTATCGAGATTCAATCCTTTAACCCCGCCCGGGATTGCATTCGCATCAATCACGACGGTCTGCGCATCGGGACGAGTCACCTGAGCGGCGTTTAATCCGAGCGTGCTGATGACGAGAGCGCCATCGGCTTCCTGGATCGTGTAAGTATTGCTGACTGCATCATAAGTCACGGTCAGGGTATCAACCGTGTCATTCGTGATATCGGTGATGTTGAGTACGCCACCGGCGGTGAGCTCGACCTGAGTCTCAGGTTCGCCGACGAAGAGAACAACATCGTTACCGGTTCCACCGTTGTAACTGATCACGTAAGTCTGCCCACCGACGGTGAACGAGGAACCTTCCGGTTTTCCGGCAAAGGTTCCGCTTACCATATCGAGCGGACCTGCTGCTGGATCATCGTTTTCAATGATCACAATCGTCTGGCCTGTGAGACCGGCAAGATTCGCGGCGGAGAAGATATCGAGATCAGCGACACCATTTCCAATCGTCACCGTTCCGGTAACATCGAGGAGATCGCCATTGCTTATCCCATCGAGATCAATCGTGTAAGTGCCGGTTCCGAAATCGATCGAGTCCGTGCTCAGCGTCTGCGTGGTGTCCGTTCCGATTTCACCCGGACTGACGATACCATCGAGCACGTTGACGTCTGCATTGACGTCACCGCCACCGAAGAGCGCGCCTCCTGCGCTGATCTCGAGATCATTAGGTGCGGTGAGGGTCGCTCCCGATTTCACGAGAGTGACCGAACCGATCTGAGCGATGCCGGAATCATTCAATGTCAGGGTGTCACCTGCATTGACGATGATCGTTCCCGCAGTCGCGAATCCATTTCCTCCGATATCTCCGAGAGTCAAATCACCATCCGTGATGATGAAGGAACCCGCGACACCGGCAACCCTGGCGTAGACCGTTCCGTTTCCGGTGAGAGTCGCTCCGTTGGAAACCGTAACGGTGTTCGCAGGTCCGCCATTCCCGATTTCGCCACCGTTAAGCTCCAGCGTGCCGCCACTGATGTTGGTCTTCCCTGTGTAGGTATTGACGCCTGAAAGAATCAAAGTATCGGTGCCGCGCTTGTTGAGCGTGAGCGCTGCGCTACCGGCGCCATCTTTCAAGACTCCGGTGAAGTTACCACCGGTGACTCCGATATACCATTCATCTGACGCGGTCTGGTCAGATCCTCCCGGTGCTTCGAACGTGGAAATGGTCCCCGCCCCGAAGAGCGCTCCAATGTTCTCGTTCTTGTCGAGGAGGAAGGTGCCGCCGCCCTGGACGGTAACCTCTGTGGCATCTCCAATGAGGCTGCCGGCAACCTGATTCTCTTCGAGGGTCGCACCATTTCTGATCGTGATCGATGTGGTCGATCCCAATGCATTCGCAGCAGCGAGGACTAACCTGCCACCATTTACGAAGGTGGCACCGGTGAAGGTATTAGCGGAATTGAGAGTGAGAACACCCGTTCCGGTTTTCGTCAGAGCCAGTTTCACATCGCCCGGATCATCCTGAAGCGTTCCACTGAAGGTGCTGGTAGCATTGCCGCCACCGACTGTCAGCGTCCAGGACTGTGAACTGTTGTTGCTACCATCTACATCCAGTGCTGTAACGATACCCGCTCCGGAGAGACCTCCGATGACCTCGTTCTTATCGAGGGCAAAGGTGCCTCCACCGAGGACAATCACATTCGTCGTATCACCAATCAGGCTCCCGGCAACGCCGTTCTCCTGAAGTGTCGCGCCGAACGCGATCGTAATTTCGCTGGTTGAACCAAGGGCATCAACCGCATCGAGAATAAGTTTCCCTGCATCAACCTTCGTCGTTCCGCGGAAGGTATTCGCACCTCCGAGGGTCAACACACCGCTTCCAACCTTGGATAGGTTCAGAAGTCCTGCGCCGGCACCATCAGAGATCGTTCCTGTGAAGGTCGTGGTTTCGTTTCCTCCACCGACAGATAGATCACGATTCGAGGTGCTCGTCATGACGACGTCACCGGCACCGCTGAGGCCGCCGATGGTTTCGTTCTTCGGAAGGCGGAAAAGTCCACCGCTTTCGATCGTCACATCAGCGGTGTCGGCGATGAAGTTTCCGCCCGTTTCGACCAGCTCGAGAATCGCTCCAGTGCGGATCGTAATGTCTGATGCCGCATTGGTGACGCCGGTCGCACCGATCAGGAGCGTGCCGCCCGCTACATCGGTCGTGCCGGTGTAGTCCATCTGCGCATTGAGATGGAAGAGTCCAGTCCCCTCCTTGATGAGTCCGCCTGTTCCGGAAATGATTCCCGTGGCTTTGCCATCAACGCCCGTAAGATCGACGGTCAGCGTGTTCGCATCGAGATTCGTCGTTCCATTCAGATAGAGGTCGTCCGCGGTGAGGGCCAACGTTGTCTTCACTTCCGTCGCGCCGTTCAGCGTGATGTCGGCGATCGTGGTGATTCCGGTGTTAAGATTGATCGTTTCCGCCGTGATCGTGAGCGCGCTCGGCAACGTGATCACAGGATCTCCGGGGTCACCGATCGTCACGGTGTCAGCGCTCGCGTCAGTCGTCGCATTCGCGGTGTCGACCGTGAAGGTTCCGGTGACCGCTGAAACTTTGATCTGAACGACGTTGGCGCTCGGGCGAATCACGTTGGATGAATCGATACCCGTCGTGGAAATCACCTGAGCAAAAGCACTGTCAAAGATCTCGTAGTAGGCTTCACCACCGATAGTCACAATCGAAACGGTGAGATCATCAACCGAGTCATTGTTAATGTCAGTAACGAGCAGATTTCCGGTGCCGTCGATTGTGATGTTAGTCTCCGGTTGTCCGGCGAAGAGAACGACATCGTTTCCATCACCACCCACATAGGAGATCACATATTGATCGACTCCGACGGTAACAACGTCACCTTCGAGGTAATCTTTGAAGCGTCCGATGATGGCATCGTCTCCCCCGTTGTCGATCAAGAGGATGGTCGAGCCGGCCGCAGGCGGAGTGCCTGTCACGGTCAGGATCGAATCCGTTGCATCGAGCGTAACGGTTGAGAGATCGCCGTTAGTGGCAGTGGCAATATCATCGACTACCGAAAGGAGATCAGAGGACGCACCATTCACATCGAAGAGGAATTCACCCCGGAGCGTAACGTCGCCTTCAACCGAGAGCGTTCCGACACCGGATACACCAGGTGAAAGGTCGCCACCTATCTCGAGGATCAGATCCGACTCAGTTGAACCTGATCCACTGAGAGTCGCGCCATTCTCGACGATATAATCGTCTCCGCCAGTATGTGTACCGTCGAGCTGAACCGTCCCTGCGCTTACCGTTGTTTCACCTGTGTAGGTGTTATCACCTGAGAGTATCCAGGTTCCGCGACTGTCAATCTTGGTAACCCCTCCTGCGCCGGTAATCGCTCCGCTGATGGTTCCGGTTTCCGGACCGCGGACAAACAGTGTGTTGCCCTGTAAGTTGATCTGACCAGTCAAGTCAACGGTATCACCACCATCGACCACTGAGCTGTTCGGGCTATCGATCGAAATCGTAGCATCTCCCGTCAGGAAAAAGTTGTTACTGTGAGTCGTATTATTCCGGAATATAAACGCTGATTGTGTGGAGCCTCCTGCCACGGAGGTGCTGACTTGGTTTCCGCCCTGAAGATAGACGTTGCCACTTCCGAGTGCCCCGCTTTCGGTGACGGTAAAGAGATCCCAAGTCCCGCCTGTGCCGCTATTGGAAACCCATACGGTTCCGCCAGTGTAATCATTTGCCCCATTTGAAAGAGTCAGACCACCCGAACCGGAAGGATCAAAAACCATTTTCCCGGTCCCGCTGACTTTACCATTGAGAGTGGTGCCATAAGTCGAGGCGCGGAAAGTGAGGGTCGCGGCATCCATCTGTATCGCGTCATTCACACTCAAAGTTCCGTGATGATTCGTATCGAAAACCGGATCGACGCCACCTACAGCTATAAACCTGAAGGTGCCGGTTCCATCGCTAATCGGACCGCTCACTGCGGGTGCGGCCTTATCCCAATCGATTCGATTAAGAGTCAGGGTCGCACCGTCAAAGACGAAGCCGCTCGCGGCCGTAGCATTAAGTCCCGAGACATTGTTCACTGTCTCGTCGTTGCCGTCGAGATCCCAGGTGCTCTCGTCGAGCGTGATACTCACGGTGTCGGCGATCTGGTTCGCGGCGCTGTTCAGCAGCGTTCCGCCATCGACGAGAATATCGACTGTTCCGCCCGTCGCGTCTCCGGCGATCGCATTGACACCCGCTGTCTTATTGAGTTCGAGGATACCTCCCGAAACCACGGTCTGACCGGTGTAAGTGTTCGCGCTCCCACCCGAGAGCGTAACCGTTCCTGCTCCAATTTTGGTCAGAGCAAGGGTGCCTCCGTTGTCGCGGATCACTCCGCTGAAGTCACTGGAAACGTCGTTGGCACCGATAGTAAGTTTTCCGTTTCCGGTCTTACTTTCGATGAAGGCATTGCCGGCATCATGCCGGACTCCGTTGATTGTCTCATCGAATCCGTTCACGTTCAGGATCGCATTGGAAACGCCGTTGAATATCACGATCCCTTTGCCCGCTCCATCCGGAATGACACCGTTCGCACCGATCGTGAGAGTGGCGGTTGAACCCGAGCCGGCTTCCCCGATGATGGTATTCCCGACGTAGCTATTGGTGGAGTTGGTGAAAATGACCGCGCCATCATTGGCGATCGTCAGTGCCCCCGAACCGGTGTTACTCGTAATCTGACCGCTGACGGTCAAAGCCGCCCATCCCGCGCGGAGTGAGCCTCCGTTCGCCCCGACGATGACCTGACGGCCGAGGTCGGCATCAAAGTAGGCACCACCGCCGCCGGCTCCGACATTCATCAAAGTTCCACCATCGAGGGTGAGTGCTGCGGCACCGAGCGTCCTATCAGATGCTTTAAGTCTTCCATCGAGGATCGTAGTTCCCCCGGTGTAATCGTTCGTGACGTTAGTGATCTGGAATTCTGCAGTTCCGGTTTTCTCCAGAGTCAGCGCCCCGGTGAGTTTTCCGTTAAAGGTGCTTCCGCCATTGTTAGTCCCAATCGTGAGAACGGCAGCGCCAGTGGACGCCACCTGTCCGAGGCCAGTGAGTTTGTCGAAGCCTTCGGAATTTCCATCGAGATCGAGAACGCCACCGGTGTTGATCGTCACCTGGGCGCGATCATCGATCTGATCGTTTCCGGTTCCGGCGAGGCGAACCGTCCCGCCATTGTTGATCGTGAGGACAGTCCCTGCGCCTTCCAGCGCAAGCGCGTTCGATTTAGCGAGAACAAGCACGCCACCGTTCACGGTCGCGGTGAGATCCGTGTTGTTCCCTGCTCCACTCAAGATCTGAGTTCCACTACCTTCTTTCTGAAGAGTGACAAACGCAGTTCCCGTCCTACCGATCACACCGGTGAAATCACCAGTGCCGTTATCAACACCTATGATGAGATTACTGGTCAGTGTATTCGGATTGCCGCGTGTAATCGTGCCTGCACCGGAGAGCGCATCAACACGAGCGCTTATGCCATCCCAGACATCAAAGATCGCACCGGCATCAACATTGAGATCAGCGAGGTTTGCCGACCAGTCCTGGCCCTTCCATGGTCCGTTCTGAAGCGTGCCTTCCTGAACGTCAATGAGACCACCGCTCCCCATCGCGATATTCACGAGGAAAGTGTTGCCTCCCCCTCCGAGGGAAAGTTTTCCCGTGCCGGTTTTCTCAATCGTTCCCGTTCCGGAAAGGGTCACCCCGGTGCCGCCTGTGGAGGCAACCCGGTGATCATTGGCACCGGTCACTTCGAACTCAAGGAATGCTCCCGAAGCAACATCGAGAGTCATCGCCGCGTCATTACCCGTTGCGAATCCTGTCGCATCCTCGAGGACGAAACGCCCCGCATCGATATCGAGACCACCTTCAAAACTGATCCCGGTACCCGTGAGAGTCACCGTTCCCGTTCCCAGTTTTGTGATACCTCCGGACCCGATCACCGCATCAGAGGAACCGCTCGCGGTGCCGGTGACATCGAGAGTGAGATCGTGTGCCCCGAGGTCGAGGTCTCCATCGAAAATCACATCGTTCCCTGTCAGAATGATCGGATTCCCCAGTGCAGAGTCACCTGTTAGTGTGATATCGCCGGTTGCCGTGATATGGCCATCCAGTTGAATCGCCGACGAGATAATCGTCACGTTACCCGTGACACTCGCAGGCATGCTCGTAATCATGACGCTGTCAGCCGCTTCGACCCCGGCAGTTGGCCCGGTCGTGTCGATCGTGACATTTCCTGTGACGGCACCAACCCGCACGAGGACGGTGGATGCGTTCGGACGCAGAACATCGGCTCCACCAAGATTGGTCGTCGAGAGAACCCTTCCAGGAGTGGAGTCACTGATCTGGTAGTAATCGACTCCACTCACGGTAACAATCTCGACCGCGATCATGTCATCAGAATCCATGTTGATATCAGTCACCGTCAGATTGCCGCTGCCATCCAGATCAACATTCGTCTCCGCCGCACCGGCAAAGAGAACGACGTCGTTTCCATCGCCACCGACATAACTGATCGTGTATTTGTCGCCCTCGTCATCCGTGACCGTGGCGCCTTCAGGCTTCCCGGCAAAAATGTTGATGACGGCGTCATTTCCGTCGTTAAGCACAACCGTGTAAGTGGTGCCATCGACTGATTGAGTGCTGTCGACAACCGTCAGGCTGGAACCACCGCCGAAGGTGAAAGTTCCACTGTTGGATTTCAATACGTCGCTCGTGAGACCGTTGATCTGATAGGCCAGTTCTCCGTTGAAATTGACCGCGCCGTTTACGGTGAGATCACCGATACCAGCATCTACGGCAGGATCTCCTGTTGCGACAACGCCGTTCACAAAGACGAATTTCCCGGGTTCGAGATTGATCGTGCCTTCACCTCCAAGAGTAGAGCCTGAGACCACCGTGTAGTTATTTGCGCCCGTGTGGTCGCCATTTACAAGCAGTGTGCCCCCTTCGATGCGGGTTTCGCCACGGTAGGTATTGCTTCCGCTGACGATCTGTGTGCCTGCATTGATGGCACCGCGCACAGTGAGCCTTCCGCCGTCACCGCTGATCACACCGGAGAACTCAGAGCCATCGAGATCATCGAGAGTCAACCCACCGAAGAAGAGCTGAAGCGCTCCCGCTCCTGCGATTGAACCGACCACCTCAGTCTGACTGTTCAGATTAAATGTGCCGCCGGCTTCGACCGTGACATTACTCGCATCGGCAATATTTTCGTCCGTCTGAGCTTTATAGGTTCCACCTGTCGTGATGAGGATGTCTCCCTGGATCGCTCCGTTTGCTGCAAAACTACCACCCACTTGGAGCGTGCCGCCAGATACCGTCGTGAGCCCCGTGTAGGTATTGTTTCCATTACCTCCCGTAATGCTGAAAGTGCCCGTTCCGATCTTAGTAAGAGCTACCGTTCCGGCCCCATCAGTGATCGTTCCGGCGAAACCGCTGATTCCGTCAGTCTCTCCAACCGTAATGATCGAATTCGTTGCTGCAGCTGAATTCGTAACTTCACCAGACCCATTGAGACGGGAGATCGACTCAGAATTTCCATTGAGATCCAGAGTGCCTCCCAGACTGATCGAGACCCGTCCCTGATTTCCAGAGGTGCTGCCTCCGAAGATCTGATCGCCACTCGTTCCGGTGAGCGTCACAGTGGAACCGGACGCGATATCGGAGATTCCAGCGACCGCATAATTCGCAGACTGGTCGAGTTCAATATTGCCCTGGTTCACATCGAGGATGAGGAAGGTATTTTCCTGATTACCCGCCAGTATCAAAGTGTTCGCGCCATTTTTGCTCAAGGTGCGTTCGGCAGCTGAAGTGATCGCTCCGTCAAGAGTGACACTGCCATCGCCATCAACGATGAAATTCTCATTCGACGCCGTGACAAACGTGAGCACGGATGCTGTGGCACTCGCATTCAGAATTGTTCCCGCCAGTGTCGCGATCGTATTGACCTGCTCGTCCCGACCATTGAGATCGAGAACACCGCCCGCATTCACTCGAACGGGACCACCGTCGAATATCTGATCACCGCCGGTTCCGGCGAGTTGCGCAGTGCCTCCATTATTGATCGTGAGACCGCCTCCGCCGATGGCATGAACACTCGCTGCGCTTGGCTTGTCAAGAATGAGCAAACCAGCGTTGACGATTGCGGCAAGACCGCTGTTGTCGCCGGGACCGGTGAGGGCAAGCGATCCGCTACCTTCTTTGACCACCGTGCCCAAATCCATTTCCTGCAGTGAACTCGTGCCTTCGGTATCAATCGTGAAGGTGCGTCCGCCGGCAGAAGTTGTTCTACCAGTGACCTCAATGTCCTGGCCGGTAAGCGTGAGCGAAGTGCTCACATCAACCGCGCCATTCAGGGTGATATTTTGCGGAGTGCCTGCGTCGTCAGCGGTGAGGCTTCCGTTGAGAATGATGTCATTCGAGTTGACCGTGATCGGCCCGTCGAAGGTCAGTGCACCGAGAGTGACTTCCTCCGAGTTCGTATCCGCCGGAGCAGCGATCGTATTCTCAGTATTCACGACAAGCCCTTTAACCGCCGTCTTGAGCACCTTGATCGTCTTCCCATCGACTCGCACAAAATCAGGAGCGCTTTGTGAGGTTGTCAGTGCAAGCGCCGCATCTGTGATGATGTAGTGAGTCGCATCCTCAGTGATCGAAATTGCATCGTCTGAATCATTGTTGATATCGGTGATGACGAGATCGCCCCCAACGAGTTCAACGCTGGTTTCGGCCTGGCCGAAGGAAGTCAGCACGACGTCGTTTCCATCTCCACCCGCATAGGTGATTTGGAAAACATAAGACTGACCGTTCGAGCTGGAGATAAGCTCGAAGACATGGCCTTCAGGGAATCCGTCAAATTCCGTCGTGATCGCATCGACAAGATCGTTATCGATGATCGTAAAAGTCGTTCCCGAGATGTCAGGATTGAATCCGAGTGAAAGGTCGAGCGTTGCGCCCAATCCTGCATCAGAATTCAGGTTAACCGAACCGGTCACATCTACCTGGTCGTAGTCAGCCATTGGAGCAAGTCCATCGATCTGAACCGTGTAGGTCGCTCCCGTTGCGAGAGAAAGATCCCCTGTTCCGAGGTCACCCGGTGCCGTGAGATCCGGACTGAGTGTGCCGCCGCTGGCGATACTTACCGCACCGCCAGTGACGCCTTCGCCACCGAGCGTTGCTCCTGTAGCGACGCTGACCGCGCCGGTCGCGGTCGCGCTATTGCCATTGATTTCAAGCGTGCCTGCGAGGACGTTCGTCCCACCGCTGTAGGTGTTATCACCGTTGAGAACCACGGTTCCTGCACCGGTCTTGGTGAGACCACTTGCACCGGCCCCGGAGATCGCTCCGTTAACGATAAGAGTGTCGCCAGTGCTCGCATCGAGACGGAAGTCGCCTGGATTCGTTTCATCAATGGTGATGCCTCCACCGACTGTCGCAGTCGTAGCCCCGGCTCCCGTTTCAACGCGGATGATTGAGGGACCATTCTGGCTATCGCGAAGGACAACCGAATTGGCCATGCTCACTGCGTTCGCCAGTTCCAAAACGCCGCGATCGATCACGATATTGCCACCGGACGGAGTGTTGGATTCGACACGCAGGATCGAAGGCGTGTTGGAGATAATGACGCCGCCTGTGTTGGTATTGGTGTTTGTCAGGACAACCGTGCCGGCAGTCTGGTGAGTGATCGACCCGATACCGGAGACAACTCCGGAAAGTGTCAGAGTCCCTCCTTCCGGACGAACCTGGAAGTTAAAGTAGCTCGGCGCGTTGATCACGATCGGACCGGAATAGGTTCCGGCGGTGAGACCGGCGAGAAGCTCGATATGCATCCGCGCAACATTGCTGCTCGATGTTGAAATCGCGTTTGCAACGTTCAAACCCTCGACTCCGAGGATGAGCCCGGAATCCTCTCCGCTGAGGAGAACAGAACTGGTTCCGAGAGCGTTGTTGTTCGTGACAACAATTTCCGAATCAGGATCGATCGTCGTGATGCCGGAGTAACTGTTGTTCCCACTGAGAGTGAGCTGTTCCCCGTCGAAGCCGGCGTTCGCAACACCATCACCGGTCTGACGAAGATCGCCGCTGCCGCTGATGTCACCGTCGAAAGTGAAGTGATCACTCCGGGCGAAGACGAGTGTCGCATTGTTAATCACATTGCCCTCAATATCGCCGGTCGTGCCGTTCGCTCCGATTTGCAGGATGCCCTCGCTGATCGTCGTGCCACCCGTGTAGGTGTTCTGAGCAGTCAGAGTGATTGTGCCGCTTCCGGCCTTCTCAAAGCTGCCACCGACTCCACTGATGAGAGTGGAGATCGTCGTGGTCAGGCTCGTGATATCAACGACGAGATCATTCGATCCGAGATCGATCGTATTACTGAAGAAGACATCTCTCGCGTCGATCGTGGAGTCGCCTGTAACGACGACGGCCGCGTTGTAGGTCTGATCGCTGATCGTTTCAACCGTGGCGTCAAGATTCACGGTCGCAGCTGTAATGATCAGATTATCGAATACGCCCGCACCGATGCCACCGGTGTCGATGTCGACGATATCATTGGCATCCCCGACAATCACTATGTCATGCGGACCGTTCGCTGCGATCGCAGCCGGAGTCGTCGTTTTCACGAGGGTGCCGTTGACGTGAACTTCGAGCTCGTTGCTGCCGTTCGTAGAGAGAGCAATCGGTCCTGCACCGGCACCGAGCTGCGAGCCATCAGGAAGGATATCAGTCGCGTTGATTTCGAGATTGCCTTTACCGGTCACGGTGATGGTGACCGTGGTGGTGTCGGTGCCGCCATTACCGTCATTGACCGTGTAGCTGAACGTATCCGTTACCGTTTCACCCTCAACCAGCATCTGCAGTGCAGCGGCAGTTCGTGGGTCATAGGTGTAGGAACCGTCGCTGTTAACCACGACCGCCGCGCCAAGTGAACTCAACGTATCAGAGGCGCTGACCGTGAGAATATCGCTCAGATCCGGATCGGTGTCGTTACTGAGGACGCCATTGGCCGGCACGCTGAGAAGACTGTCCTCGTCGGTCGCGCCAGTGTCAGGGTTCGCCGTCGGCGCGTCATTCGTGCCGATGATCGTGATTTTGACCGTTTGCGTATCGCTGCCGGTATCGTCATCTGTTGCGATGACGGTGTAGGTAAGTTCGAGCACTTCGCCTGCGGCAATGAAGTCAAAAGCCTCACCGCTGCCGACACTGCTGTCGAAGGTCCAGTCGATCACATCGGGAGTTCCCGCATTAATATTGGCGGAGAACATCGCGAGAAGTTCGGCATTGGTCAGTCCCCCGGACCCACTTGTGCCTCCCACGACAACGGTGGAGCCGACGCTGGCGACAAGGGTGTCGAGCGTTCCGACATCACCTACCGTGAGTGTCCCGCTTGTGCTGAGAGGAGCATCTGTCTCAGTGAGAAGCTCCGCGTTCGAATCGCCGCCACCCAGGGTGATCTCCGGGTCGACATTGTTGACGGTCACGGTGGTCGTGTTCGACCCCGTGCCGGTGTCATCGTCCGTCACCGTTGCGCTGATCGTGTAAGTATCGCTCGGGCTGCCGGTTGGGTTGTCGTCGAGATACTGGTGCGTGAGACTGAAGACACGCGTCGTCGGATTCCAGTTGATACCGTCTGCGCCTTCTGTCAGCGCCATCGTGCCGAGCGTGAAGCTCTGCGTGTTCGATGGACTCAGTGGGTCTCCCCAGTTGAGGTCGAGCGTAAAGGTATCAAGCGTGCCGACATCCGTGATTGTTCCACTGAGAGTTGCCGATCCATCTTCATTGATCGCCGCCGGCGGGGTCAAAGCCACCGTCGGCGCGACGTTGTTGATCGTGGTGGAAAGAGTCGTGTTGAAGGCTATAGAGCTACTATTGACGTAGAGCAGATTCTTGAAGTCAGCAGGCACAGCGCTCACGACGCCATTCTGATAGAGTTTGTCGCTACCGTCTGATGAATCAAAATTGCCGTGCCCCCATTGAATATTGCCCTCAACGCCAGACGGACTGGTGCCCAGATCAGCGTTAACCAGTCCATTTCCAGCCCCCCAGACTCCGTCGTCCCAACTGAAATTTCCGCCAGAACCGGCAAACCGTGTTGCCAAATCTCCAGCGCCTGTAGAAAAGCGCCAAGTACCGCTATAGACCTGAGTCCCATGCGCCGCAGAGGTAACCGTCCAGGTAACAGCCTCACCTACATTCACCGCGTTGACCATCCGTTGCTCAACCGTTTTTGTATCAGCGAACTGCCACTCAATCGTAAACAACTCCCCTCCTCCTGCACTCGCCACTTGCGTCCAACTGTCATGCAAGATGCTGCCACGCTGGGTATTGAGGAATGCCGAATCAGCAGGAGTCAGTGAGGCATTTCCGTATGCGAGGTTCTGCGCAACATTATCCGAATCGGTGATTGCAAAAAGTGTCTTAGCCTCTTCCTCGTAATCATCATCCACCAGCGTCACGTCGATGTCGTAGCCATCGCTCGCACTGCCAGTCGGATTGTCATCGAGATACTGATGGGTCACCGAGAACACCCGCGTCGTCGCATTCCACACGACACCTCCGGCGTTGATGTCGATCGCGCCGAGCGCGATGACCTGGGCGCCCCCTTCGGTGCCGTTGGCTTTGTCCCAGTCAATCGTCAGGGTGAAGGTATCCTGTGTTCCCGGATCGGTCACAGTGCCACTGACGGTTACGATGCCGTTCTCATCTGCTGATGGCGTCACCGTCAGCCCACTGATAACCGGATCCACATTCGTCACCGTCACAGTGGTACTGCCAAGGCCGACACCGCTGTCGTCGTCAGTGAGGGTCAAGGTAACAGAGTAGTCATCCTGATTAGACCCTGTTGGATTGTCGTCGAGATACTGATGCGTTTCGCTGAACGTCGTCGTTCCCGCTGCGTAGGTAAAGGTCTCCAATGGAGAGCCATCGCCCCAGTCCACCACGAGGCTGAAGGTGTCCTGCGTGCCCGGATCGGTGATCGTGCCCGTCAGCGTTGAGGTGCCGTTTTCATCGACATTGGTCATCGTCACTGCACCGAGAGTCGGCGCGACGTTAGTCACCGTCACCGTCGTGCTGTCGAGATCCTGACCGCCGTCTTTGTCGGTAAGAGTCAGGCCAACCGCGTAGAGGTCGCTCGCGGATCCGGTAGGATTGTCGTCGAGATACTGATGCGTTTCACTGAAGCTCGTCGTTCCTGCCGCGTAATTGAATACCTGCGGCGGAGTGCCGTCTCCCCAATCGACGAGCAGAGTAAAGCCGTCTTTAGTGCCGGGATCGGTGATCGTGCCACTGAGAGTCGCCGTGCCGTTTTCGTTCACATTTGTGATCGCGACTGCACCAAGCGCCGGAGCAACGTTGTTGACCGCAATCGTAGTGGTCGCCGACGTGCTGTCATTCGTCCCGTCGGAGACGTTAACAAAAGCGTTGAAAGTACCGGGACCATCGTCAACCCCGAGCGCTGTCAGCTGAGCCCAGGACAACGTCAGGGTGCTGTTCGTCGTCGGAGTCTGCACAACCCCGTTCACGGTCCAAGTGTATGTCAGCGTATCTGGCGGCACATCAGCATCGCTCGATGCGGATCCGTTCAAGGTCAGTGAATCCCCTTCATCGATCGTGTAGGGACCACCGGCATGAGCCACCGGAGTGAAGTCATCGTCCGTGATTGTTCCGCTACCCTGAGCGTCGCCAATCGTGACACGGGTTGGGTCAGGATTACCTTTGTAAGTCGGATTACTGAGATTCACGAGAACGGTTTCGTCGGTCTCGTCCAGATTATCGCCGTTCACAACGATGGTGATCGTCGCAGTGGTGTCGCCCGGGTTGAACGTCACCGTTCCCGTCTTAGTTACATAGTCAGATCCTGCGGTGGCAGTCCCGTCTGCCGTGGCAAAGTCGACCGTGATGGTTTCCTGCGAAGCATTATCGAGGCTCACGGTATAAACGAGATTTATCGTTCCGGGAGCGTCGCCTTCGACGACTGCCGGTGCATCACTGATCGTGATCGTTGCGAGATCATCATTAAGAATCGTTCCGATGCCCTGTGCGTCATCAATCTCGACCCGCGTTGCATCGGTAGCTCCGCCGAACTTCGCATTCGTCAGATTCATCTGGAAGGTCTCGTCGTCTTCAACGATGTCATCCGCTCCGATCGTCACATTTACAATCGCACTCGTCGTGCCTGCCACGATCGTGACAGGCTGATTCGACAGGTTGATGTAATCCGTTCCACCAGTCGCAGTCACGCCGAGGCTACTGACAAGAACCGTGATATCCTCACTGGCTACTTTGTCGCTGGTTACGGTGAAGGTGAAAGAACTGAGGCCTCCGGAACCCTCGACCTGTGTTACATCGCTAATCGAAAGAAGCGCTTTATCATCATTCGTGATCGTCCCCTCTCCGGTGTTGTCTGCGATGGTGACGGCGCGCCCATTGGCATTTAGCGCACTGAGCACCACCGTCATGGTCTCGTCGTTTTCGACGATGAGGTCTTCCGTCGTTGCAATCGTGATCGTCTTCACGGTTTCTCCGGCAGCGAAGGTTACCGTATCGCTATCGGCAGTGAAGTCACTTGCTCCGGCGCTTCCGACAACTGTCGCATAGTCAAACGATACCGCTGCATCTGACTCATTCGTCATTGTCACGGTGAAGACGAGATTGCCGCCTTCATCGATCGTTGCGTCGCTGATCGAAATCGTTGCGGCGTCGTCATTGGTAATCGTTCCCGTGCCGGTATTGGCAGTCGCATCGATGGTGACATCGCGAGTTCCGGCCGCAACCAGATCGAGCGTCACGGTCATCGTTTCATCGAGCTCGACTTTGTTGTCCGTCGTCGTTGCGATGGTGATCGTGCCGGTCTTCTGACCCGCAAGAATCGTGATCGTCTGCGAGGCTTGCCCCGTGTAATCCGAATCCGCGGTCGTCGCGGTACCGTCAGACGTGCTGTAGGTAATCACCGTGTCGACATCGACTTCTTTATCGAGCGTTACGGTGAACTCGAGATTGCCTCCTTCAGCAACCGTCGCGTTTCCGATTGATACCTTCGCCGCGTCGTTATTCGTAATCGTTCCTTCGCCCTGATTGTCGGCAATACTGACGTTACCCACCGCGATCAGATTGCTGAGATCCACGAGGAAGTTCTCGTCGAGTTCCACGACTTGATCGCCGTTAACTGTCACGCTGATCGTTTTCATTTCACCGGCCGAACCTGCGAAGCTCAACGTTCCGCTGGTCGGAAGGTAATCCGAGTCAGCTGTTGTCGCGGTGCCGTCAGCGGTTGCGTAGTCGACCAGGACGCCGCTCTGAACTGCGACATCAAGGGTCACCGTGAAGGTTGCGACCTGTGAGCCACCATCCCCTTCCGTGACCGTGACATCGTTGATGCTCAAGGTTGCAACGTCGTCATCGGTGATTGATCCGGTCGCCGATCCGGTTCCGATTTCAACCCGGCTCGTGTCTGTAATGCCGTTGTATTCGGCATTACTCAGATTCACGAGAACTGTTTCGGTGTCTTCAACGACAACGTCGCCGTTCACCAGCACCGTAATCGTCTTGCTCATTTCACCGGCCGCGAAAGTCAGCGTGCCGCTTTGAGAAACGTAATCACTCCCGGCATTCGCGGTGCCGTCAGCGGTCGCAAAATCGACCGTGATCGGCTCCTGCGCTGCCTTATCAAGTGTCACCGTGTAAACCAGACCCACGGTTCCGACATCACCTTCCGTCACAGCCGCTACCGGGTCACTGATGTTGATCGTCGCCTTGTCGTCGTTCGTGATCGTGCCTTCGCCCTGAGCGTCCGCGAATGTCACATTGCCGACTGCGACGAGGCTGCTCAAGTTGACGAAGAAGTTTTCATTCAACTCGACGATCTCATCGCCGTTAACCACGACCGTGATCGTCTTCGTTTCACCAGCAGTGCCGGTGAAGCTGAGAGAGCCACTGTTGGCGTCGTAATCCGAATTCGCGGTTGTCGCGCTTCCGTCAGCGGTTGCAAAATCTACGTCCACTCCGCTCTGCACAGCCTTATCGAGAGTCACCGTGAAGGTCGCGTTGACCGTTCCGGCGTCACCTTCCGTAACCGTGACATCATTGATTGTCAGTGCCGCCGCATCATCGTCAGTGATCGTGCCTACGCCCTGAGCGTCGCCGATCACGACTCGCGTCGCATCGGTGGCTCCGTCGAATTTAGGATCGGTTAGATTAACAAGAACGGTTTCGTTCCCCTCAACCACTTTGTCGCCGTTTACGACGACCGTAATCGTCTTAGAGGTCTCGCCTGCGGCAAAGGTCAGTGTGCCACTCTGAGTAACGTAATCGCTACCAGCCGCCGCGGTTCCATCCGCTGTTGCAAAATCTACTGTAATTGGTTGCTGCGCAGCGTTGTCGAGCGTCACCGTGTAAACCAGAGTTACGGTTCCGCTGTCCCCTTCCGTCACGGCAACAGGATCACTGATCGTGATCGTCGCGAGATCGTCGTTGGTGATCGTGCCGATGCCCTGCGCGTCATCAATCTCAACGCGAGTCGCATCAGTTGCGCCGTCGAAACGAGCATTCGTGAGATTCATTTCGAAAGTCTCGTCGTCCTCGACGATAGCATCGGTAGCGATATTCACCGTCACCGTTGCGCTGCTCTCACCGGCCAAAATCGTCACGAGTTGGTTCACAACACTCTGAAAATCGCTTCCCGCAGCAGCCGTCAAAGCCGCGCTGTTCACGACAACGGTCATGTCCTTGCTCGCAACCTTGTCTGTCGATACGGTGAAGACGAAGGTTGAGAACCCGCCGGTTCCTTCCAGCTGCGTCACATCGCTAATGGAGAGGAGTGCTTTATCATCATTCGTGATCGTGCCTTCCCCGGTATCATCCGCTATCGTCACGGCGCGTCCGTTCGGTGCAAGCGCACTGATCACCACCGTCATGGTCTCGTCGTCTTCGACGATGAGGTCTTCTGTCGTCGCAATCGTGATCGTCTTTGTCGTCTCACCGGGTGCGAACGTCAGGGTCGTGCTGGCAACTTCCGTGAAGTCCCCGGCTCCGGCGGTTCCGACAACAGTCGCGTAATCAAACGATACCGCTGCATCTGACTCATTCGTCATTGTCACGGTGAAGACAAGATTCCCGCCTTCATCGATGATGGTGTCGCTGATCGAAATCGTTGCCGAATCGTCATTGGTGATCGTTCCCGTTCCGACTTTCGCAACCGCATCGAGAGTCACATTACGTCCTCCAGCAGCAACGCCTGTCAGCGTCACCGTCATCGTTTCGTTCAGTTCGACCTTATTGTCAGCCGTCGTCGCAATCGTGATCGTTCCCGTCGTATCGCCGGCCAGAATCGTGATCGTCTGAGCGGTCTGTGCCGTGTAATCCGAATCAGCCGTTGTCGCGGTTCCATCAGAGGTGCTGTAGGTCACGATCGTGTCTACATCGACCGGGTTATCGAGCGTCACCGTGAATTCGAGGTTACCGCCTTCAACAACCGTCGCATTACCAATCGAAACCTTCGCTGCGTCGTCGTTGACGATCTCACCAAGGGCAGTCGCCGTTTCAAGATCAACCGCATGTTCCACGATTGAATCATCCTGATTCGAGAGTGTCACTGTAAACCCTTCAAGCATTTCAACGGTGTTATCACCGCTCACTTGAATCGTGATCGTCTTCGTGGTTTGGCCTCCGGCAAACACCAGGGTTCCACCCGGGAAGATTCCCCCGAAGTCGTCGACATTTGCGGGGTTGGCACCGCTACCGGTGACAGCCCAGTCAACCGTCGTCGTTCCATCGATCTCGCCGGTTCTCGTTACGGTATAGGTATAAGTGGTGTTGCCCGCATCCCCTTCGCTGTGAGTCACAATCGCAGGAGAGATCACCAGATCGATATCGTCATTCGTGATCGTTGAAATCGCCGTAGCGGTTTCAATATCAACTTGATTGGTCAGGATCGTGTCCGAAGCATTAGAGAGAGTGACCGTAAAGATCTCGTCCGTCTCAACATCGCGATCTCCCGCGACATCAATCGTGATCGTTTTCGTCAATTCATTTGCGGCAAAGGTCACCGTGCCGGTCGGGAAGGCACCACCAAAGTCGGCTGCATTTGCCTGAGCACTGGTGATGGCATAATCGACAGTCGTCACGCCATCGGTGCGACCTGCACGAGTCACCGTGAAGGTGAATTGCGTGTTGCCACTCTGCCCCTCGTCGAGGCTTACCTGATCGGCAACAATAACCAAGTCGATGTCGTTGTTGGTGATTGTGCCAATCGCAGTGTCAGTCACAACGATGTCGTTCGTGTCGATACCTGCATCTACAGGATCAACATTTTGCATCGATAGCGTGAAAGTTTCATCCGCCTCGACATCGCTGTCGTTCATGATCGCAACCGTAAACTGTTGCTCCTCATTTGCGGCTCCCGCAAAAGTTAGAGTCTTCACGGTATTGGCAAAATCAGTTCCGCCCGTGGCTGTCCCATCTGCGAAGACCACGTCGACAGCAAAACCACCTTGAACGGCATTGCCGAGCGTCGCAGTGAAAGTCATCAAACCGCCCGACTCGTCGAGGATTGCGTCGCCGATCGTCACCGTGGTGCTGTCGTCATTTTCAATCGTTCCGGTCGCGCCATCGGTGATGTCAATTGATCCAACAGGCGCAGTTGCCGGAGTGAGACCACTCAGCGCCAGCGTGAAGGTTTCGTCAGCTTCGACGATCGTCTCGTCGTTGAGCGTCACCTCAAAGGTCTGGATCTCCCCTGCTGTTCCGACAAAGGTCAGCGTTTGCGTGGTGCTGTCAAAATCAACACCGGCCGCGGCGGCGGTTCCGGCGGTAAAGACCACGTCGACGGTGAAGCCATCCTGCACAGCGGCATCGAGCGTCGCGGTGAAGGTCATCGTGCCATTCTCGGAGACACTGACATCAGCGATCGTCACCGCGGCGGTGTCATCGTCGATGATCGTCGTCGTGACGGCTCCGTTCGCCGCCGAAACGACGATATCGGAACCGGTCGTTGAGGCGGCATTACTGAGCACAATATCAAAGGTCTCATCGGCCTCGACGATCGCGTCTTCCTTCGTATCAAAGCTGAATACGATATCGCTCATCGCACTGCCGTCACCGGTGTAGGTGAGTGTGTTTCCAACCAAAGTCAGATCAGCCCGCGCTGCCGCAACTGTCGCAATCGCGCCGAGGAAGTTGGCGTTGGTGTCGTAGTCAGCCGCAGTGGTCGTTCCGTCCGAAATTGACAGATCAACCGAAGCCGTTTCGTTCAATTGAAGAATGCCGTCGAGGCTGATCGTGTAACTGCCGGAGTCGCCCTCATTGACGTTTCCACCACCGGTAATCGACCAGGTCGCGGTGTCATTGTCAGTGATCGTTGTCGTTACGGTAGTCGCCGCTCCGAGAATGACATTGCCTCCGGTTGTGCTCGCCGCATTCGAGATCGTTACCGAGAATTGCTCAGGTCCTTCAACGAGAATATCGTCGGTCGCCGTCAGCGTGAAAACGAGATCGGTCATGCTCGTGCCGCCCGCGCCACCTGTGTAGGTGATAACGCCGGTTCCGGAGTCAAAAGCCAGCGTGCCAGGTCCTGCATAGGATCCAACCGCAGCCGTAACCGCGCTCACCAGAGTCTGGTAGTCATCGCTGTTGGTTTTGTCAGAACCGAGTCCGTCGGCCAGATTGATCTCAACGGTGCCGGTTTCATTTTCATCGAACGGCGCATCAAGGTTGAGCGTGTAGGTCACATCGTCACCTTCAGTCACCGGAGAACCGGACTGAGTAAGTGTCCACCTCGCGATATCATTGTCGGTCACCGCAACGTCGTCGATTTCCACCGGATCGAGACCGGCACTCGTAAAGTCGATAGACGCGATGTGCGGCCCTTCGATCAAGGCATCGTCAAATGCGGTAACCGTCACCGTCTGAGGTGTCGTTCCGTTAGTCGATGTGAAAGTCAGCGTGATCGCGACGCCTTTACCCGCACCAAGATCGATGTCGATATCCGGAGTCACCGTGACGGTGATGTCGGAACCGGGCAGAGCATTGAGACTGACATAGACTTCATCTGTCGCGCCGGGATCGCCCCCTGTCGCTCCTTCGGTCACATCTGTAGAGCCGCCACTTTCAATAACGACGATGGCCAGCTCGACCAGTTTGATCGTTTTCGCCGTCGTATCGATTTCGACGCCGTATCCGGTAGGAATGCCCGACACCGCTGCGAAAGTCGCACCGGTCAGTGTTCCTGTGTAGCTGGCAATGAGATATTCAGCATCGTCTGCAGCAACCAGTTCAGTGACATCGAGAGTCGCTCCCGAAATATCGAGATCGCCTGTGATAGCAATGACATCGGCCGTGCCTGCTCCCGCATTGCCACTGCCGTCAACTTCCACGACGAATGAGCTACCGTTCTGAAAGATCACTCCGTTCAAAAAGGTCAGTGTCCCGACTCCATTCACACCGGGGAGAATACCACCATTATTGAAAACTCTGGTTGCTCCTCCAACGGTGCCGGTTCCTCCGAGGTCAGCACCCACCGTGACCAGCACGTCCCCTGTTGCGAGACTGTTATTGCCGTTGATCAGCAACGTCCCCTTGGTTATCCGGGTGAGGCCGGTGTAGTCGTTAGTTGAATTAGTGAAGATGACCGTCCCGGTTGTCTCGACATCCAGCTTACCCGCTCCCGTGATTTTCCCATCGATCGTAAGCGTGCCGTCCTTGGGCGCACTCAAGTTAAAATCCGTTGCGCCAGTTTCCGAAGTCGTAATCGTTCCGGAAATCGTCGCGCTGCTTCCGTTCGGGCCCGTGACCTGAAGATACTTGTCGTCACCCGTATTCGACACGTCGATATCGGACTGGACGTCAACGCCGTTGACGATATTTATCGTCGCGTTGGTCGAATTCAACGTCGCTTTAGCTCCCAGCCCTGTGTCGCTGGATACCTCTACCGTGGCACCAATCTCAATCTGCGTGTTGCTGTGAGTATTGCTACCGGAGAGGACCACCGTTCCTGCATCACCTGAAGCGTTGCGCTCGACATTGATTTGATTACCACTGATGTCGCCGGAGATCGTGAGCGTGTCATCTGCACCGGTGATGATATCAAAGTTTGCGGCCAGATCTTCGTTGTTAACGATATCAGAGGCGATCTCCGCCCCGTTGACACCGCCCTCGACGAAGCGAATTGTTTTCAAACCGCCATTGGAATTCGCGGTAATCGTTGTTGAAGCGGCGAGCACAATATTTGGAGCGATCTCCAGGGTCGTCGATCCACTATCAAAGACCAAATTGGAACCAAGCGCCGTGTTGCCCGCTGCGCGAACCGTCGTTCCACTGTCCTCGAGGAACACCGTATCGAGCGTGTTATTCCCTGAGAGAATGAGAATCCCTACTTTGGTGTTACTTCCGTTACTGCGAACATTGAGCTGTCCGCCACTGATATCCCCCGTCACCGTGATCGTATCCGCATCGCCGGTAAGGATGTCAAAGTTCGACAAGGTGGTTTCGTTGATCACGATATCACCGCTGATCGTGGCGGCATTGGTGCCGGCATCCACAAGCTGGATCGTCTTGCCGTCACCATCGTCACTGATGATGATGTCATTCGCAATATCAACACCGTTGCTCAACTGAAGAACCGGATCGACGTTCCCGACACCTCCGGCGTCAGTTAAAGTCACGTTCCCGGAGGCATCCCCGAGAGCAAGGCTGTCCTGAACAATGAGGAGACCTTCTCCATGCGTCGTTCCACCGTCGTAGCTACTCGCAGCTGTCAGCGTGAGAGTTCCCGCGCCATCTTTCACGAGTGAGCCCCCGGCCCCGCTGATTGCCGCATTGGCGACACTGTCAGTTCCGGTGACGTTTACGGTCAGTTCATTTGCGCCGAGATCAACCGTGCTCGCGAAAACAACATCCTCTGCACTGAGGGTCGCACCCGCCGTCAGCGTCACCGCGTCATTGAAAAGCTGATCGCCCGTCGTCGTGACATCGGCAGCGATACTCACGGTGCCGTCCGCGTTCGTTGTCAATGAAGTCAGAGCTACGCTCCCTCCAACGATACCGCTAAAGGTCGTCGCACCACCTCCTGTGGTATCGACGGCAAGCGTCTGCGCTCCATCCACTTTCCCGGTGAAAGTCGCATTAGCGGCTTCAATCGTGGTCGCACCGCCAAGCACGACATCCCCGTTGAGAACGACATCACCACTTGCGGCGATGCTACTCGTCAAATTGATCGTCTCAGCATTGACTGTGAGATTGCCGGCGAGATTCCCCGGCAGTGAATCGATGTCCACGGCCACGATATCAGAGCTCGCGTCACCCCCGGCGTTCGCCGTAACGATAACGATTGAATTTACGACACCGGAAACAAACACCGAATTGGCCGTCGGACGGGTCATCTCGCCCGCGCCGAAACCTGTCGTCGTGAGGTTCAGTGAGGCATCCGTAATTTCGTATTCACCCGTCCCCGCATTGTAGCTGACAGTCAGGTTATCGACGCTGTCGCTGTTGATGTCAGTGATCGTGAGAACGCCGCCGGTAAGGTCGACATTGGTTTCCGCGGCCCCCGCAAAAAGGAGAACGTCGTTTCCGTCGTCACCCACATAGGTGATCACGTAATCATTCGTTCCATCCGAAACCGCAGCCCCCTCAGCAAGAGAATTGAACGTGCCGGAAACAGGATTGGCTCCCGCGTTTTCGATCACTGTGATCGCGCTGCCCGTCGAAGGAGTTCCCCCGAGTTGGTCTACGTCGAGAACCGAGGAAAGACCGAGCGTAACCGTCCCGGCAACATTGACCAAATCAGTTGACGTGTTGCCGTTGATTTCAAACTCGAGTTCATCAGCGATCGTCAGATCACCCGCAAAGCTGAGCGTGCCAACACCGTTGATACCCGGTTCAAGGCTCGCACCCGACTGAATCGTTGTATCGCCTCCTACCGTTCCGGTGCCCGCGAGAACGCCAGTTCCGGATGCGATAACATCGCCGGTTGCTCCGCCGTTATTTCCATTGAAGAAGAGAGTGCCGGCAGAGACGAGGGTCTCACCCGAGTAATCATTAGTGCCCGTCAGAGTGAGGGCTCCATCACCGATTTTAGAGAGCGCAGAGCCTTCAAAACCCGTTACTTCCGTAATGAGTCCCGAAATAGTCAGATCATTCAATTGCGCTCCATCAGCAACGTCGAAAACGGATTGAGTTCCCACCCCCTTGGCGAGATACATTTTCGTATCAATAATTGAACCGGATGCAGCCGCTGTGACGGTGTAATTAGCATCAGAGAAATAGCCACTCCGGAAACCGAATGTCCCCGTGACCGTTCCCGGCGCCACGTCGAAATTAATGTTGTTCACATAGAGATATTCCCGTCCACCTGCCGGGCTCAGATCAAGCGTTCCCCCGTTGATGTTGTAAACGGAGTTATCGCGACTGAGCCAGAAACCGGCAACCTCGAGGGTACCTCCCGCGTTGATCGTGTAGACAACATCGTCAACTTCTTCAAAATACCCCTGATTAAACGCCTGGTTTCCTTCGAGACGAACCGTTCCATCGTTGACCGTAATTCCGCCCGAAGCATTGCCACCGGTAGCGTCTGCTCCGAGATGCAAAATCTGAGTTCCGGCGCCGATTTTCACGATCTCGAGGACAGCGTTTCCGTCATCGAGATTTCCAGTGAAAGTCGAGCTGGCACCGTCCGAACCTATCGTCAAGACAGCCGTTCCACCAGCGGGTGAACCAGCACGCACCGTTCCGCTACCGGTCAGGCCATTGATCGTTTCAGCAGATGTAGAAAGCTCCAAGAATGCGTCCGCTCCCACATCAACGCTTGAGGCATCGGAAATCTGATCCTGCGCTCCGTCAGCGTTTCCGATCTGCAGGGTAGTCCCCGCCCCAACGATACTAACATCACCAACAAAGGTGTTGGCAGCACCATCAAGAACCGTTTGCCCACCGCCACTTATCGTGAGAGTGCCGACATTCCCGGAGATCGCTCCATTGAACGTCACGGCATCCGAATCAGTTCCCTGAAGCGTTGTCGCCCTATTGAGAGTCAAATTACCGTTGAAAGCCGGAGTGCCGCTGATCGTATTGCCCGCGTGATTACTTCCGATCGTCACCGTTCCCGTGCCAGATGCTGAGACAACGATATCATTTGCGAGCGTCACTCCTTCTGAAGCGATCAGAGTGATATCACTGGCTGCCGTATTCGCGTCGCCGAGAGTGATCAATCCTGAACCGGCTGCAGTATCATTGCCCAATTCGAGAATACCCGCCGATACAGTGCTGCCCCCTGTGTAAGTCCCTGCCGAAGTCAGCACGAGTGTACCAACTCCCTCTTTGAGCAGAGAACCGCCACCCGCGCCGCTGATGCCAACGTTGGCAATACTGTCAGTCCCCGTGACGTTAACGGTCAGGAGATTTGAACCAAGATCAACCGTATTGGAAAAGATCACATCCTCAGCACTGAGAACCGCATCAGCCGTCAAGGTGAGGGCGTCTCCGAAGATCTGATCACCGGTTGTTGTAATGTCACCACCGACAACGACGCTGCCATCAGGATTGGTCGTCAAAGCGACGAGTGCGGTGTTTCCGCCGACTGCCCCGCCGAAGGTGGTCGTACCACTTCCGCTGCTGTTGACGATCAATGATTGGTTGCCATCAACGGTGCCGTTGAAGCTCACGTTTTCGCCCGAAACAACGAGGTTACCACCGATCTTAACATTGCCGGTGAAGGTCACATCCCCTGTCGCGGAAACGCTTGTGTTGAGATTAATATTCTCCGCGGACACATCCAGAAAGTCCGGCAAGGTCCCCGGTAAACTGTCGATCGTGACCGTATCGATAGCGCCACCGCCGTTATCAGTCGTCACCACAATGCTGTCAACGATCGAAGCATTGACGCGCACGATGTGAGAGTTAGGACGGAGAACTTCACCAACGCCAAGCCCTGTCGTGCTGAGCACCACATTCAGATCGGTGATGACGTATTCATTGCTGCCGCCGTCGTAGGAGATACTCAGTTGATCCCCCGTCTCATTGTTAATGTCGGAGATCGTAAGAACGCCCCCCGTGAGATCAACATTTGTTTCCGCCGGTCCGGCGAAGAGCACGACATCATTGCCGTTCCCGCCAACATAGGAGATGATGTAAGTATCACCTGCCCCGGTGATGGTTGCACCTTCAGGGAAACCATCAAAGATTCCGATAACATCGTCCGACAGATCATTGTCGATTACTGTGATGGTATCACCAGTCGCTGGGGCTCCTGCTATCAGTTCACTGATATTCAGAACACTCCCGGCTCCGAGTGTCACAGAGCCCGTGACATCGAGCAGATCACCGTCGCGATCGAACTGGTAATCTCCGGAAAGGAGAAGATCCCTCACTGACAAAGTCGCTCCGGTTCCGGTATCACCGGGGGCAATCACACCATCGTCTTCGATCGTCACTGTTGCGATGAGACTGCCGTCCCCCTTGAGGGTGCCGCCGGTTTCCACCGTAACTGAATTGAGTGTTTCGGTGCCATCAGCATCGAGCGTTCCCGATCCACCGACCACGACACTTGAATCATCAGCAACGACTTCGTTACTGGAGAGATCGAGTTCACCTGCTACCAGTTCGATCGTTCCGCTTCCCGCGTCAAGGCTCGCCGCAGTGATCGTATCGGCTTCTCCAATAAATTGATCACCGTCGGATGCTGAAGTGTTAGTCGTGAGAGTGTCAGCATCCAGCTGAATAGCACTGCCATCCGCTCCGATTGCTCCGTTCTCTGCCTGAAGCGTCACCGCAGAAGCCGTTACATCAGTGCCAGGGCCGTCGGTCGTAATCGAGCCCGTGTTAGCGGTAAGCGTTGCATTGTTAGTTCCGACATTGAGTCCTTCGACTACGATGCTTCCACCCACGATCTCGATGTCGTAGGTTTCGCCACTCAGGTCGGCGGCGTCTGAGTCCACCGCTCCTGTTCCGGTCGCACTTCCGATCGTCACCTTGCCGGTCGAGGCCAGGGCC
>JBLXHA010000020.1:0-52549 GCA_048260165.1 Verrucomicrobiales bacterium | reverse complement strand
ACTTTGAGGACGTCGTCTTTGCCCTGACCGTTGATATCAATGTCAGTGTCATTCGCGAGTGCGTTGCCGCGCACCGTCTCTGAGCCGCCCTGGCCACCTTCAAACACGGTCACGACGTCGGTGGCCAATACCGGATCGTCATTCGTGCCGGTGATCTCAATCGTCACCGTCTGAGTATCCGACCCAGTCACAGGATCCGTTGCTGTGATCGTGTAAGTCAGTGTCAGGGTTTCTCCCAATGCAAGGAAGTCGAAGGTTGTCGTGTTGCTGTCGAAGGCCCAGCCAATTGTTCCCATCGTTGCCGGTGCCGTCACGATCGGATTCGGACTCGTGAGGCTGAACATTGCGAGGAAATCCGCGTTCGTGAGTGCATCCGGTGAACCGGCGATTCCGACTACACCGTTAATCGTCGCATCCACGTTTCCAAGGTCCTCCACTGTGAGCGTGCCGCTCACATTCAGTGGTGAATCGGTTTCGGTAAGATCTTCACGATCTGAATTTCCGGCCTCGACCTCGATCTCAGGGGCGAGACTGTCGAACTCAACTTCCACGAAGTCGATCCGCTGCTGGCCACCGCCGAAGGTGTAGCTCCCCGCGCCGGGAGTGGCTCCCGGGGTGGGTTCAAAATCAGGGGTGATGGCATCGACTAGATTGATGACATCGCCGGGAACCGTCGTCTCATTGTTCCCCTCGATGTTCATCTCCGAGTTCATGCTCGGGGTCACGTTGAAGGTGTCCGATTCCGAGCCGCCTGCGATGAAGACTTCGTTACCGGCGGTGACTTCCCCTGACAAATCCACGATGCCGCCTTCTGTGTCAGGCGCGCCGACCTGATCCACGGTGATCCGGATCTCACCGCTCGCTGCAGTGAGTTCTCCATTTGCCTCGAGCACGAAGTGGTCGCCTGCATTCAAATTGATATCCGATCCGGAAGAAATGTCAGACGCGCCAATCGTAATATCGTCCGAGGTGATCTCTATCCCGCCCGCCAGCGCGAGTTCGCCGTTGGTGGTCACCGTGACGCTGTCATCAACGCCGACCACGGTGGTCCCGGGATCAGTGGTATCGACATCAATTCCGGTAATCCCGACTCCGCTGATAGTCACGCTGTTGGCGGTGCGTGAAAGCACGGTGACTCCGGACGTGGCGATCACGTCGGTCGCAACAAGTTCACTGATCGTGTAGGTGTTGGCCACTTCATCATAGACCACGGTAAGGTCGTTCACCGAGTCGCTACCAATATCGGTAATTTCAAGAACACCTCCTCCGGTCAAATTGACCTGCGTTTCAGCCGGTCCCACGAAGAGCACAACGTCGTTACCGTCCACACCGACGTAACTAATGACATACTCCTCACCACCGGCGGTGACGATAGAGCCTTCCGGCAGTCCGGAGAAGTGCCCCGTGACGGGATCTGTCGAGCCATCATTGTCAATGATCACAATCGTGCTGCCGGTGACGAGGTTCGCGGCCGAATTGATCATCAGGGTCGAGGTCCCGAGGTCGACTTCGCCGGTGACATTCAGTGAGTCCCCTTCGGTGATTCCGTCAAGGTCGACGACAAAGGTTCCCGTGCCCATGTCGATGTCATCGGTGCTTAAGGTCTGTGTGACGTCGCCTGCACCCGGATCACCGGGTGAAACCGTCGCGGAGTTCACATTGATTTCAGCGTTCACATCCCCGCCACCGGAAATTTCATCCCCCGCGCTCATCGTGAGATCGTTCGGCGCGTTGAGTGTTCCGCCCGCCTTCACGAGAGTGCCGGCTCCGATTTGCGCCAGCCCTGAATCGTTCAAGGTCAGGGTGTCTCCTGCATTCACGATGATGTTCCCTTCGGTATTGAAGGCATTCGTCAAAGCATCACCGAGGACAAGCGTGCCCCCCGTTTCGATGAGCGATCCCGCGGCTCCGAAGACTTCGCCTTCGAAGAACCCCGATCCAATCACGGTGCCGCCATTGTCAATTTGCATGCCGGCATCGTCAGGAGTCGTTATGCCCCCGCCTGCGAAGGTCGTCGTCGCGCCGTTTGCAGTGATGAACTTGTTATCGCCGCTGAGATCTTTTACTCCTCCACTGACGATCACCATGAGGTTCGAGTTCGTGAGGTCACCCAGTGTGGTGTCAATCTCCCGCTGAGTCCATTTTACCCCGTTACCACCAATGTCAAAATTGAGTCCTCCGGCGGCGATGTCGACGTCACTCTCGAGGCTGGTGTTTCCGGAATAGGTAATCTCAACAAAGCTGGTTCCTGTCGAAGTTCCCGTCAGTGTTCCGGACCACGTGCCTCCCAACTCAATGTCCCCTCCATCCGCGGTCCAGGTCCCGGCCACGTCGGATGTGTTAGCGCCTGCAGCGATGCGCAAGGTGCCTGCGTTCGCCTCCACGGTTCCGGTAGCGGTTTGAATAAACGTTCCAGAGGTCTTGTTGAAAGAGAAGACAAAGGAAGGATCGCCTCCGGCAACCGACTTGATAAATCTGCCGTTGTTCAGGAAGGTAGTGGTGGAGTTATCTGAGAAAAGGAGATCACCCTGCCCCTGAAAATCGAAGGTCCCGTTGTTTTCAAATGTGACATCTCCGCTGAGAGTCAGGTTATCGCCGGCTCCTCCAAAGGCGTGGTTGAACGTGCCGTCATTCTGGAAAGTACCCAGACCGATGATCGATCGATTCGCGTCGTTATTGTAACTCGCGGTGCCGTCATTTTCGAAAACAGTGGTCGCGTTCTCCAGATCAATCGTCCCGTCTCCGTTCCAGTTGAACGCTGACTCATTGAAGAAACCGGTTCCGGTCACATCCACCTCGAGGATGCCGGTGACAAAGTTGTAGATATTCTGATTCCGAATCGCCGTCTCATCGAGAAGGAGAGTCCCACCCTGATGATCGATTGTGCCCGTCGAATTGATGAGCTCATTTCCTCCGGTGAGAACCTTAGCGCCTCCGCTCTGAACCAGAACGAGTCCGGTATTGGTGAGATCCCCCAATGTGGTATCGACATTCGATTCCTTCCACTGCAGCCCATCACCCGTCACATTGAGAATCGTTCCACCCGTAGCGGAACTGAATTTGGCACCGCTTGTTCCGGCGGGGTCATGAATTCCAATCTCGATGTCGCCACCTTGTTTGTCTGCCACTCCCGTAATTTCAGTCCACAATCCGGAGAACTGAACTTCGGCAGTTCCGGTCGTCCTGAAAGTGCCACCCGTGGAGGAATATCCGGTTGAGGCATTACCTCCGACGAGACTCAGAACTCCTGCGTCTGATTGCAGGATTCCTGAATTGGTGAAGACACCACCATTACTGAAGACGTAGGAAGGATCACCTGTGCTCACCGTCTTGATCATCTCGCCCTGATTGTCGAAGCTCGATCCCAAATTCAGTTGAATATCGCCCGGCCCGCGGAAATCAAACGTCGCACCGACTGAGTTTACGAAGCTCACCGTATCGGCAAGGATGAGGTTATCGAGACCTGAAGCAAGATGGTTGAAGTCCGCGTTGTTCGTGAAAGTGCCGCTTCCGTTGATCGTGATATTATTGGTCAGATAGTTAACCGTTCCATTGTTAGTCAAATTGGCGCCAGCCAAAGTGATCGTGCCACTCTCGAGACGCAGCTCGCCGAGCGGCCCGTTCTCCACTGAACCGGTTCCGACTACATCAGCACCCGTTCCAACGAGGCGAAGGATGCCGTCGTTTCTCAGCACGTTTCCTTTTCCGTCGATGTCAGCTCCGTTGGTCGCGTTACCCCAGAGAAGGCCATCGCCTCCCACGTTGATGATAGAAGTCGCAGCGCCTGCAGCAAAGGCACTTCCAGCAAAGCCGGCCGGATTCTCGTTACTGATCTGAACTTCCCCTCCTCCAATCGAAGAGCTTCCCGTCAATTCAGACCACACTCCCGAGAAGGAAAGCAGTCCGGTTCCTGTCGTAACGAAGTTACCCCCGGTTGAAGAGAAACCGCCCGGAGCACTCAAACCTCCTGCTAAATTCAAATGCCCTGCGTCGGCTTGGATCGTGCCCGAATTGATGAAATCACCTCCACGGCTGAATACAAAGGAAGGGTCGGTGCTCGCGCCGGCAGGACCGGTTTCTTTGCGGATCGTCCCGCGGTTATCAAAGAGACTGCTGTCCTGAAGGTCGATATCGCCCCCTCCATTGATCACATATTCGCCACCTACCGCATTCACGAAAGTTGCAGATGACCCGATCGTGAAATTATCGTTCGATCCGGTCGTCGTGGAATTAAAGACGCTGTTATTCGTAAAAGTTCCGTTCCCGTTGAGATGATCACCGGTTCCACCGTTGTATAAGGCAGTGCCGTTATTCACAAATGTGGTGCTGTTGCTCAGCGTCAGAGTGCCATCATTCAGATTAAAGTTCGCGCCTGCCGAGTTCGTCGCTCCGCCGGTCAAATTCAGCGTCAAAATGTCGCCGCTCAGATCCGTCGTCGCATTGAAAGTCGCGGTCCCACCCGTGAGCGAACTGCTCGCTCCCAAGGTCACGTCGCTTTCGAAAACGATCGTCTCCGCATTCACCGTGAGCGCTCCGGGGAACACGATCGGATCCGTTCCCGCTCCGCCGATCGTTACCGCATCAGTCGCGGTCGCTGCGGTTGGATTGGCGGTTTCGATCACGACACCATTCGTCACCGCACCTGCCTTAACTCTCACGGTGTAAGCGTCCGGACGCGTGACCTGCGCCGAAGTGAGGCCACTCGTCGAGATGATCAAATTAGGATCACTGATCACATACTCATTGGTCGCTGAGTCATAGGTAATGGTGATCTGATCCGCGCTCTCGTTCGTGATGTCAGAGATCGTGAGAACGCCTCCTGACAAATCAACATTCGTTTCCGCGGTTCCGGCAAAAAGAACGACGTCGTTTCCATCATCACCGGAATAGGAAATTATGTATTTATTCCCGTCGTCGTCTGTGACAACAGAGCCTTCCGCCTGCCCGGTGAAGGTCCCCGTGACCAGGTCGGTCGTCCCGTCATTCTCGATCACGGTGATCGTCGAACCCACCGTAGCCGGAGTTGCCCCGTCAGTAACATCTTCAACCGAGAACGTTCCGCCAACGGTGACACCACCGGTCACGTCGAGAAGATCCGAAGTGTTTCCGTTGATCTCAAAGTTCATTCCTCCGACGCTGATATCATCTATCACCGTCAAGGTTCCCACGCCTGTCGTGTCAGTGGACAGGCCGGTGTTGCTCTGTTCATCGCCCGGAGCGATGATCCCTCCGGTCACGGTTCCGGTTGTGTTGATCGTTCCGGTTCCCCCGAGAATCGCGGTTGCGGCTACGGTGTAGTCGCTGCCGCCAATGTGACTTCCGTTGATGATCAGGCTGCCGGCGCTGACATTCGTTTTGCTGGAATAAGTGCTGGCTCCATTCAGAGTCAGAGTTCCGAGACCGTCTTTGATTAACTCACCACCTGCGACGCCGCCGACGATTTTCGATTCAGTCCTGAAGAGCCCATCCTGTCCGGAATCGATCGTGATCGTCTGAGGTCCAACACCGACGAGAGAGATATCAACATCCTCATTCGTGAGATCCTGTCCCGCAAGATTCTGAATCGTCCCGCCAGTCCAGTTATAAGCAGCAGTGTCTCCGGGATCATTGATCGCTCCATCGGTGAGGGTGCCGAAGCGAACCGTTCCCTGCAGCTGATTCATCGTGCCGTCCACGGTGCCGTTGCTTCCCGCACTCGTTCTCACCGCGAGCTGAATCGTATTTGCCTCGAGAGTTCCACCATCAAAAATGAGCGTCCCAAATGTGGCTCCGGTCGCTCCGTTTGTCTTACTTCCGATGACGACGTCATCGAAGAAAGCCGTTACGGTGTTCCCGCTGAAATCAACCGTCCCTTTAGCCCCACCGGAAGTTCCCACTTCCTGTTGTCCGACGAAAAGGTCGATCGGATCGAGGGCCGTTCCGAAAGTGGCGGTTCCGCCGACTCCGGCGAAGTCGAGGATTCCGCCGCCCAGATTGGTTTTGTCACCACCAACGACGATCGAGTCGGCATTGATGACGTTGGCGGCACCAAGGTGCAATTCATAGGTCGCTGCCCCGAGCCCCGGAGACCTCGAGTCACCGATTTCGATGATCCGGGCATCGATAGTATTGTCCGCCCCGAGTGTGACCACGCTGGTTCCCGGTGCGGTGCCTGCGGCTCGGACTTTCCCAATCGCAAATTCATCGAGAATAGCAGTCACGTTCGCAGAAGCGGAAAGATCCAACTCCCCGGTGAATCCAGAGGTGCCTCCGGTGGCGCTGTGATAGCCAACGAAAAGATCGGTGACGTTACCCGTCTCACCAATCTGCGCATCCCCGGTCCAGACGACTTTCCCGGAATCCCCGTTCAGGCCGATGTTAAAAGTATCCGGTGCGACAACTCCACCAATCGTGAAAGTCTGATTTCCAACCACCGTCAGGGTGCTCGTTCCCTCGCGGCCCGGACTGGTGAGTTCCCAGACATTTCCGGTAACATCGAGGATGCCATCGTTGAGGATCAGGCTTCCTACCGGAACACCCGATCCTCCGATATCGGACTCCCGTGCCAGATGGATTTCCGTGCCATAAATATTTGATGTCCCTGCGGAGAAATCCATCACCCCGGTCGCGCTGTTTGCCGTTCCCACCGACTTGTGTCCCAGCGTAATCGCAACACGATTGGCGTTGGTGCCTAAATTAACGGTGCCGCCGTTCGCGACATCCACGAGTCCTTCACCTTTGAATTCACCGACGATGAAGACGGGCGTGGTAACATCGCTCGTTCCGGATCCAAAGTGGAGTTCATTGCCGCCGCCACCGTTGTTACCGCTGCGTCCGACCTTGATCTCAGTCGTGGCGGTAATGTCGTTGTTGGTCGCCAGAGTAGCCACCCCGGTAGCGTAGCCATTCGAATTATCGCCCTTAACGCCGACGTGAAATTCATCTAACGTTGCGGTAAACATCGTCGCTCCGGTGAGATCGAAATTACCGACTGCCCCTGCTGTAGTCGTCGTACTTTGCGCTCCGGGATTCTGTCCGATAATCAAATCGGCATCTGCTCCGGATTTACCGCTCAAAGTAAGCGTTCCTCCTACATCAATCGTCACCGATCCCGCCGACTTAGTCCCTCCAACGAGGAAGGTATCCGTATCAATCACGTTGGAGCCACCGCCAAGGTTAATCGTGCTCGTAACCGTGGTGTTCACAACACCATCGGAAACACCTACCGTGATCGTCTCTGCCGAAACGGTGTTGGCACCCCCATCCGAGAAATTCCAGGTTCCGACCATATCACCACCGCTGGTGCCGACCGTGATCCTGCCGAGAGTGATCGTCTGCACGTCCACGTTCATCGCGGTCGTCCCCGAGAGATCGAGCAGTCCGCTACCGTCGATACTGGTATTCACAGTGCGATCGCCGATCCTGAGGTTGCCGGTCATGATCCCGGCCTTCCCGGTCAGATCGAAAGAACCACCCGCAGCAGAGGTGATCTCACCAATACTTTTGGTCCCGCCAATCGTGAAATCATCCACGTTGAAATCGTTGATACCGCCACCCAGTTCGATTCGGCTGGTGACTGAATTGTTTGCCGGGCCCGTCGAGTCTCCTACATAAATCGTGTTAGCGGTGACAACACTGGCTCCCGCGCCGGTAGTTAATTGAAGCAGGCCGGATGTCCCATCGGCTCCGGCTGAAGTGCTCCCGATCAGAGCGTCATCAACATTGATCGTTACGGTGTCGGCACCGCGCAAATCAAGCGTTCCGGTCGCAGTCCCTCCGCCACTGGTGTGCACCCCGATTTTCAGATCCTCATTACCATTTCCAATCCTGACGTCGCCACCATTCACGGTAGCCACCGAAGTGCCACCATTAATGCCCACAGTCATGGTATCGGCAGAAAGGCCTCCATTCGTCACCGTAAGGTTTCCGTTATTGATCGCTAAATTCGTGATCCCTCCCCCATCGGTAACACCATTGGCAACTGTAAAGCTTCCGCCGTTCATCGTCAGTGTGCCCACCGAATCTTTGACAACTGCTCCGGTAACAGCCAGCGCAAGCGTATCTGCAGTCACCGTTCCTGCAGCCATCGTAAGGCTGCCATTGCCACTTCCGTTTCCACTGCCATGTCGTCCGAGAACCACCTGACCAAGCGTGGCATTGAAAGTTCCGCCACTCAAATTGAGACTCGCGTTGACGTTAGCGCCAGTGCTCACGTTGTTATCGGCTATGAAAAGATCCGCCCCTCCGGTCCCTGCGCGATCTTTCAAATCGAGCGTGCCACCCGTTCCTGCAAAAGTCACCGAGGCAGTGCTAATCGCCTTGTTCCCGCCTACGGTGAACGCATCAAGTCGGAACGTATTGGTCGAGTTCCCCAGGACGATCGAACTGGCGCGATTGATAAAATTGCCGCCTGAATGCTCCTGATTCGACACGGTCAGACTTGCAGCGGTAATCGCATTCACACCGTTCGTCGAGAGGACGAGATCGCCTTCAATCGAAGCGGCTGCCACGACATTCGTTGTTCCCAATCGAACCGTATTCACATTGATCGTCACCGACGTAGCAGCACTGAAGTCCGCTGCCCCGCGAGTCTCTATTCCGTCCACATCGTTACGACCGATATCAAATGTCCCGTCGCCATCACCGATACTGACGGCTCCGGCACTGACAAGAAGATCCGCATCACCGCCATCGCTTCCGACTTCGGCCGAATCCGCTTCAAGGCCGGCCTGGAAGTCGACGACTCCCGTATCCGGAAGCAAAAGTTGTCCGATGCCACTCGCAGCACCGGTGATCGTGGCATTGCCTGCATCGGTATTGAGAGTGAGATCATTGCCTCCTCCTGTGAGCGCTCCGTTTATCGCAATCGTTCCGCTGACATCGCTCGTATCGAGAATAACGTCGGCGGTCAAATTCACCGCGCCGTTCAGAGTCACCGCATCCGCTTTCACGGTCGTGCCGATATTGATAGTTTCTGAAGTGATCAGAATGGCCGCATTGATATCAACCGGCAGGCTGGAAACAGAAACAGCGTCACCGACCTCGACGCCGACAGTGCTCGTGTCAGGACCTGTCGTATTGATAGTGATGTCACCGGTAACCGCACCGACGCGGACCTGAACGATGTTGGCAGCCGGACGAAGAAAGTCCCCGCCGCTCAAATTAGTTGTCGCAAATACGCGTTCAGGATCACTGTCGCTAATCTGGTAGTAGTCAACGCCGCCGATAGTGACGATCTCGATCGTAAGGTCATCGACCGAATCATTGTTGATGTCGCTCACGGTCAGAACACCCCCATTGAGATCCACGTTGGTCTCCGCAACGCCAGCAAACAGGACGACATCGTTTCCTGTCCCGCCCACATAACTGATCGTATAATTATTCCCGTCAGCACTGGTTACCGTCGAGCTCTCAGGCAAATCTGTCGTGCCATCGGAGGTAAAGACTCCACTCACCGGATCGGTGCTATCGTTAGCGATCACAACATGAACAGATCCCGGGGACGGGTCAACCGCGTCGGCCACCTTCAGTGTTGCTCCGGCACCGAGCGTTACCATTCCCGTGACATTTGTCGCATCAGTCGCGACGTCTCCATCGATATCAAAATCGAACACGGAATTGATGACGGTACCTCCCACCGTATTGATCACCTCGATCGCCCCGTCGTTACCGCTCAGATCATCGTTGAAAGTCGCCGTTTTCCCGGCACCGACGGTAAGCGTGATCGCAGACTGGGTCGTCGTTACCTCCGTGTCGTAAGTCTGCGAACCACCGCTCGTCAAATTGGCTTCGATCGCAGTGGATTCCGCGGTCACGCTGAGATCGCCCTGTATCGTCGAATCAGCTGTGAAGCTGACCTGATCAGCTCCACCGGCGAGATCGATAATCACATCGTTGAAAAGGTTGGTTCCGAGTGCCCCGATCGTCAGCGTCTCAGCATCACCGGAGCCGGTGATTAGAATATCATGCTTCCCTCCGACGTTGGCAGGAGCACCGGAATTATCCACTCCCGAGCCATTCGTAATCGCTGCGGCAGGGATTGTTCTCAAGACGACACCGTTCACGATAATGTCGAGATCACTGCCGTTCATTTGCACGGTGAGTGCGTCTGCGACAGCATCACCACCCGGGTTGGCGGCAGCGCTCCCCGGAGTAAAATCCACTCCGGGTGCAAACTGTGGATTCAAATAACCACCTGCATCAGCGGGTGGGAAAATCCGCGTCATGTCGATCTCAATCGCCCCCTTGCCGGTTACGGTAATCGACACCGTTCCGAGACCGGTTCCCCCGTCGCCATCAGCAACGGTGTAGGAGAAAGTATCCACGATCGTTTCCCCTTCGGCCAAGGTTTGCAAAACCGCCGAATTGCTCGCGTCGTAAGTAAAGCTTCCGTCCGCTTGCATGACGACCGCTGCTCCCAAATCGCTCAGTGCGCTGAAGCCGCTCGAATTCTGAATTTCGGTAACAACGAGCCGATCGAGATGATCGGTGCCGTTTTCGAGGTCATTGGGATGCTGAGTCCCCGTGTTTGCCGGATCCGTATCGTTGGCCAACACACCTGCGGCGCGGTCAACGGTCAAAAGCGTGTCCTCGTCCGCTCCATAGCTGTCACCTACCGCAGTGGGATCGACATTCGCGACCGTGAGTGTAACGAGTTGCTCAACGCGGCCACCATCATCATCGATCAGATTGATTTGAACCGTGAAAACTCCGTTGTCCGGGTAGACGTGCGTATTGGAAAGAGTGAAATCAACCCCCGCAGCACTGCCGGGAGGGCCGGTCGGAGTTTCCACAATGACACCGACTTCAACCGGGCTGCCATCACCCCAGTCGATGATCGCAGAATGCGTATCGAGCGTGCCGAGGTCATTGAAGAGATTGGCGGGAAGAGAAATCGCAGCGCCTTCATCTCCCGCTGCAACCGTGAGGTTAAAAGTGGGAGCCGCATTCGCGACCGTCACTTCGAAAGTATCCGTGGAAGTCCCTCCATCATCATCAGTCAAGGTCACGGTTACCCTGTAGGTTCCATCGTCTGCGAAGACGTGACTGCCATCGAGGGAGCCCAACGTATCGTTACCGGCAGAACCGGATGTATCGATCGTCGCGACACCCGTATCAGCCACCGAACCGTCGCCCCAGTCTACGGTATAGGAAAAGGATTCGTTCGCTCCGAAGCCCGGATCGGTAAAGGTGGCGAGATCGGTCAGGTTCAGAGTCGCGCCTTCCGTTGTCGTCTGATTCGCGATCGCAGTGAGAGTCGGAGCGACGTTTTTAACCGTTACCGTTTCGGTCAGAGCAGGAGCGGTTTGCCCCACCGCTGACACGGTGATAGTCAAAGCATCCTGCCCCGTTCCCGTTGCGGGGTGATCGTCGGCGTAAGCATGAGTTGCCGAAAAGGCGGCCGCACTCGTCGTGCCAGCCGGAACCGTGACGGTTTCGAGAGCGCTTCCATCACCCCAATCGATCGTCACATCAAAAGCATCTGCTCCGTTATTGGCACCGGCACCATAGCCGCTGATGGTCACGGTCCCGTTTTCGTTCACTTCCGTTTGGTCGACCGTGAAGCTGGTAACCTCAGCAACCGTATTCGTTTCAAAAGCACCGATGTCGGCCGCGGCCCCAACGGGTCGCGATACGCCACGCTGGTCTTCAGTCACCGTGGACCCAACGCCTGCATCAAAGGCGCTGCTGGCCGTCGTGATCGCATGAGTTCTCGAAAAGCCACCGTTATATTGCAACACGCCGAGATTGGGATCAGTGTTAATCCGGTTGGCGGACGGGGTCACCGTTCCGGCAGTACTGCCAATAATATTTTTACCTTCAAGCACTGTCGCAGATCCGATGTTATTATCGAAGTCAGCCGCTGAGGGACCGCCCTCGTTAGCGTCAGCATCGCGAAGGTTTCCGTATAAAATGCTGTTCTTGATCCTGACCGTGCTCCCACCTGAATCAAACCGAACCCCGGCGCTTCCTGCCGTGTTCGAGGTAGCCCGGTTCGCGGTAACCGTTACGTGATCCATGACAACGGCAGTGGCACTGACCGTCCAGAACGCGCCCCCGACTCGACCTGCTTCAAAAGCATTGGCACTCACGTCCCACCCCGCGAGGTTTCCGCTCATGGTCACGTTGGTCATTTCCGTCGAGGAATTGTCGTTCTGTTGGAAGACGCCGCCACCATGTCCGAACGAAGTGTTGTTGCTGATCTCGCCGCGATTGAGAAAGAGTTCACCTCGATCGCTGTTCCAGATACCACCGCCCCGCCCCTGGCTTTCGTTGCCGTTTTGGTCAGTGGTGTTGTTGCTGATGTCGAAATCGTTGAAGACAATCAAACCATCAGTGTTGTAGATGCCGCCGCCGCGGCCGTGGGCTGCGTTGTCGATAATCCGGACCCGGTCCAGCTCAAGTCTGGCAAACGACCCCACGTTATAAATTCCACCGCCGACGCGGTTGTTGTCATTATCACTCGTCGGAGTGGCCGCATCGATATCAGCTGCTCCGGCACGGTTACCTGACACAACCACATCAGATCCGGTAACGACTCCGTTGTTGCGAAATCCACCACCATGCTCAGTCAGAGAATCGTTGTTCGAGATCGTGACGTTATACATCGTCACCGTGCTCCAGCTTGAAACATTGTAAAAACCGCCGCCGTTGTCACCGGCGATGTTTCCGTCGATCAGGACATCGAACAGTTCCACAAGACTCCCATCCGAAGTGTTGTAAAATCCACCACCTTCGTCCGGCGCAACGTTGTTTCTCACATCGACGCCGCTGAGGCGAACCGTGCTTACCTCAGCGTTCCAGAAACCGCCGCCGTCACTGTCAGTACGACCGGCAAAACTATTGTTTGAGATACTGGAGCGGAAACCAACGGAACTGCTGATATCAACCAGTCCACGCCCGCGGTTCATAAACCCGGCGCCATATTGGCGGGCGACATTATCTTCGATGATCGCATCGACGAGACGGACCTGACCGCTCGAGTTGTAGAAGCCTCCACCGTGAAGGCCGCCGGTGCTGATATCTGCGTCAGCGAGATCAAATCCAACCTTATTGTTGGTAATCGTCACCGTGGATCCACTAACGATGCCAGCGTTGTAAAATCCCCCGCCCTGCTCTGTCTCGGAACGGTTACCGTCGATTAAGACGTTGTCCATCTCAACGATCGAACCGTTGGAGCGGTTTGCGAATCCGCCGCCGTTATCCGCCGCCACATTTCCCGTGATATCGACATTGGTCAACGTCACCTTGCTGAAATTGGCCTCATTGATGAACCCGCCGCCTTCGTCCACTGACTTGTTGCCGGAGATGAGAACATCGGTCAGGCTGCTGGTGCTGAAAGCGGTGGTCTGATAAAACCCGCCCCCATCCGCGGAGGTGCCGTTAGTGACTTCGTTGTCGATGATCTTCGAAACGAAACTCCCCGGAGTGCCCGAGGTGGACGCCGTGCTCGAAGAGATAACTACGTGCCCACCTCCGGAAACGTAATATCCGCCCCCCTGGTTACGCGCTACATTATTTCGCACCACAACATCGGTCAGAGTGGTCGTTCCGTTGCTGGTGGTGTAAAAGCCGCCCCCAACCGAACCACGACCTTCATTATAACGAATTTCGATCGGATTCGCCGCAGTCCCGTCGATGTTGACGATCCCGTCGTTGCGGAATCCGCCTCCATTTGAAGTAGAGGAAAAATTGTTCCGAATCACGCCGAGATCCGCGCCGGTCTGGCTGATGTTAACGGTCTCGGTGTTATTGATGACCATGAAGCCGCCCCCGTCATCGTTAGCCTGATTTCCAATAATTCGGGTATCGATCAGGTCATAGGTGTTGTGACGCCCCTCGAGATAAAATCCACCACCTTCGTCCTCGGCAATATTTCCGTCTCCCCGCGCCGTACCGACACCGGCAGCGTCTGCGCCACCGGCCAACTCGCCGCCGATGTCGACGCCGGTAAAGGTAAATTGGCTCCGCGTCGTGGCGGACCAGAAAGCACCACCATCACTGTCGCTGGAACCTGTCCCGCCGGGATTGTCGCCTGCCTGATTGCGAACGAATGATCCTCCGGTGATGTCGATGGTGTGATCGGCCCCGCCGACGGCGAGACCGCCTCCGTCGCTCGCGTTGCGACCGAGAGTCGCGTTATCGGAAACCGTGACGTTATTGAGAACAAGGCGGTTGCCGTCATCCGTCATGTAAATGCCTCCGCCCCGACGGCTGTCCACATTGATATTGGCAGAAGAGGCGACGTTGCCGTCAATTGTCGTCCCGTCGAGGTAGAGCAGGCTCTCACCGACGTTGGTTCCTTCAAAGTATATTCCACCACCGTTGCTTTCCGCGGAGTTATTGGATACGGCGCCTCCCGTCATGAAAAACAGTCCTGCGCGCAACCCGTTGCTCCGCGTGTATACCGCCCCGCCAACCGCGGCGTCAGCGTTCTCCGCAGCCGCGTTTCCATCGATGATCACATTATTCAACACGGAAATCGCTCCGTCGTTGTAGATCCCTCCACCTTGCCGGTCAGAGGTCGTAGTGGTGCCACCGGTGATCGTCAGGTTCGTAAAGTAAGCGATCGCACCCGGCCGCGTCATAAATACGCGGTCCAGATTATTGCCGCTGATGACGTTGCCGCCCGCACCCGTATCGAGCCCGACGATACTGACAACACCGTTGGTCTTCGTGATGTCGAAGTCACCCCGGAGGTTACCGTTTTCGTTGTCAGTTCCGCTCGTCGGGGCGATCCCCATCGTCGGATCAATTCCGGCAGCGATTTCAATCACGTAAGTGCCCTCTCCGGAGGCGTTCGCAAGGGATATAGCTTCGCGCAAGGAGGTTCCAGTTCCGACTCCGGCGCCGTCGAGCTCATCCACCGCCGTGTCGACCGTGATGAAATGGGTAACCGGATTGATCCCCGCCGTTCCACTGTTTGGCATCGCCAGTGGATCGACGACACGGAGCTGTCTCGTTTCAATCACCGTTTGTCCGGTGGTTCCGTCTGTCACGGTGAGGGTCACCGTAAGTTCCCGAACAGGATCTGTTGCCGGATTCGTCAGATTGAAAGTGGGATTCGCGCCCGTCCCCGTCGTCACCGAAGCGCCGCTCTCATCAGTGATTGCCCAGGCGTAACTCAACGCCCCTCCGCCGGTAGTCGTGGCAGCGGCATTCATTTGAAAATCCTGAGCGGTGATTACGGTTTCGGGCACGATGATCCCATCGAGGACGAGCGTTTCCACGACCGGTTCGGTTTCATAAGCGCCCACGTCAGCTCCGCCATTTTGGCCCGTCAACGCCGAGAAGCTCACCGCAATGTTATCGACCTGGGTCCGCTCTCCGGCGTTGCCCAGGCGAGCAGAAAAAGTCAGTCCGTCAAAAGTGTTCAGCACCGTTGTGCTGGAACCGCTTCCCGTTTCCGTCGAGGTCATGCCACGAAGGGCAGTCATGTCTGTCCCGGTGGCGTTCAATGTGAACGTAAACCGAATCGTCGAGGCCACGCCTATAGCGGGTTCACCAGCGGCAATCAGTGTGCCACCACCGTAAAGAATACTGCCTCCACCGTTATCCTGCATATTCCAAGTTAGACTGGTGTCCCCGTCGGAAAGGGTGAACACGTAATCCTGGTCTGCGGTCACTTTGGTGAAATCGTAATCGATCGTCACCGTAGTCGGGTAACTCGGAGGAAACTCGCCCGCAGGCAGAATTCGATAAGCAAACAGGTCCTCGTTATCCGCTCCCCCGGCAGGAAATTCAAGCGAGGTGCCAACGGCGACCGGAGTCCGATCCGGATCAATGAGCGTAAAGTCAGGATTGCTGAGAAGCCCCACTCCTGTCGAGTTAAGATTGATTGGACTGGTCACCGCGCCGGCTCCAGCACGACCAAGTCCCGTCTGGTCAGTGGCAATCGTAGAATTGACCGCCGCGCCGGAAGCAGAACTACCTGCCAGGATCGCATGAGTGCGATTGAAGCCACCGTAGAAACCCAGCGGCTGCAACTCAGGATTCTCAGTAATTCTCAAATGAGTGTCCCCACTGAGTGTGCCGCTTTGAAACTGCCCAATCACATTGGCACCTACCAACGTGATATTTCCTCTGAGATCCTCAACCGTGAGTGTGGCGGTCTCCGCATTACCGTGGTTACCAAAAACGATGCTGTTTTCAAGAATCACCGAACCGCCCCCCCGATAAATCCCGCCCCCTTCGGTAGCGGTAATAAGATTATCAGTGACCGTAACGTGGTTCATCGTGGTCTGGTTACCGCTGCTTTGACTCCAGAGCGCCCCGCCGACTCTACCGTCATAATCAGCAGTCGCAGTGCCACCATACTTGGCTCGACCAAAACCAGCGTAGTTTCCACTGAACGTAGAATTCGTGGCGACGAGCTCGGCGTTTGAAGCGAGCCGAACCGCACCGCCATGATTGTTAGCAACATTGTTGGCAATCGTAGTGCCGATAAAAGTGATCAATGGCTCGTTCTCCGCGTCGAAACCACCGCCGTATCGCGCCGCTTCATTGTCGTTGAGAGTTGAGTCAACCATCGTGACCCGGGCTCTACCCAGGGCACGGAATCCACCTCCACGAAGATCTGAACCCACCGCGACTCCGCCAATCCCTGATGTGCCGGATTCCCGGCGAGTCATGCCGTCGCTTTCGTAACCGGCGAGGTTACCGTCCACGTGTGTTCGTGTCAGGGTCACCTTGGAATCGTCAGTGACATAGAATCCACCGCCATGGTCGCGGGCAATGTTATCGGTGACGCTGCTGTTCAGCCCTGTGAAAATCGATGACCCGGTAATCATGAGTCCGCCACCGGAATTCTTACTGAAGTTTTCCGAAATCTCGGTGTTAGTCAGTTTGAGAGTCGCACTCTCGACGTAGAATCCGCCACCGTTGTTGGCCGACTGGTTCTTTGTCACGAGGCTGTCGGTGAGGTCAACCACCGAATAGGATGAAAGCCAGCCCCCACCGCCTTGACGATTCCCCGAGGTAGCCGTTGTGCTGTTGTTGGAAACAGTTACATGGGAACCCGTGATCTCTGCACCGTCCGCGTAAAAACCGCCGCCTCGCTCTGAATCCACCGAGTTGTTATCGATCACCACGTATTCAAGATTTACAGTCGTGTTGCCAGTGCTCCGGAAACCACCGCCACGAACCCGGGCGAAGTTATCCTGAATCACGACCTCACCGGCGCCCTCCGTTCCCGTAATATTCACCGTGCCGCCAGTGGAGGTATTATAGAAGCCTCCGCCATCCTCTGCCTCGTTGCGCAGGATCGTGGTTGCTCCATCAATGTTGACCGTTGATCCGTCGCCATTGTAGAACCCGCCCCCGAATGATTGCAGGACTCCCGTCCCGGTCTTCCGGGTCCGATTGTCCTCAAGACGAACACCCGTCAAATTAACGATGCCGTCTCCGAAGTTTCCGAATCCGCCGCCACTCCGATCAATCCGCCAGTGACTGCTTTCACCCGTGTCCGGATCCCATCCCAGAGTGTTGTTCGTGATCGCCGAATCGATCACCGAAACCACTCCCCCGGAATTGAAAAATCCACCGCCATGTCCAAAGGCGATATTATCATCCAAAAGGGAATCGGTCATCGTCACGGTACCGCCACTGTTGTAGAAACCACCGCCATGACTGTTGACGCTGGCATTCGCGACAAGTCCTCCGTCACTCCCCAAATCCTGCGAACCGCCATTCAAATCCAGCGCCTCGTTACCCGTGATTTCGACGTTGGTCAGCACGACCTGGCCATTGTTGTAAAAACCGCCACCATTTTCATTTTTGGCAGTGTTATCCTGAATCGAGGAGTTCGTCAGTTCCACTGAAGCAAATGAATGGGCAACTCGAAAGGCACCACCGCGGGTTTCAGCCGTGTTGTTATTTAGACTAACATTATCGCCAATAACTGAGGTATACGCATCAGCAATATAAAAGGCACCACCATCATTTGCGGTGTGATTGTTAATATTGACGTTAGTCAAATTCACCACGCTCGAGGAAGTCGCGTAGAAACCGGCTCCAACCCGGCTTGAGGGGAGCGTGTTGTTCACGAAATCGACATCCGTCAGGGTCGTCGTCGCCTTGTCCGAACTCCAGAAGCCGCCCCCGTGAACCGCGGACACGTTGTTTTGGATCAGCGCGGGAGAGCCGGGTGCTCCTTCGATCGTGACCTGGCCACCGCGGTTCCAGAATCCACCACCGTAACCGGACGTCGTATTGCCCTGAATCGGACTCGTTCCGGTGATAGTGACATCGCCGAGGTTATTCATGAAACCGCCACCGTTGTCTCCGGTGTTCACGCCGTTGCTGTTGTTCTCGATCGCCGTGTTGTGCAGGATCACCGTGCCATTATTATAAAAGCCGCCACCGTGTTCGTTCGTGGCCCGGTTTCCGGAGATAACGCTGTCAGTGAGATTCACCGTCGAACGGGTCGTCGCATTTCGAAAACCTCCGCCGCGGGTATTTGCGGTATTGTCAGTAAGCGTAACGTTCGTTCCCGTGATGCTGCCATTGGAATCCGCCTGATAAAATCCACCACCGTCGTTCGCGGTGTTCAGGGTAATCGTCACTCCATCAAGAAACGTGTTGCCCTCTTCCCGGTTCGAGAAGCCACCCCCGGCTCCAGCCTCGTTTAACGTAATGATACCTCCCGTGACGTTGACGGTTCCGTCACTGTTTCGGAATCCAGCGCCATCGCCGCTGGCAACGTTGTTCTTAATATTCGCGATGTTCACGTCGACGGTCCCATTGCTGGCGAAGAAACCGGCTCCCGAGCCTGCGATAGCGGTGTTGCCATCGATCGCCGTGCCGTTGAGAGTTACCTTGGTAGATTCATCGCTTACCCAAAATCCGCCACCGGACCGACCGGTGTTGGAGGTGATAGTCGTCGTATTATCGAGAGTGACTTGCGCGCCACCCGAAGCAAAGAAACCGCCACCATAGGACTGCCGTCCGTCAATCTCGGCAGCTGAACCGTCACCGCGTTCGGCGAGATTGTCTTCCACATTCAGATTGATTCCCGTGACCGTGGCGTTGTGAGCCCAAAAGCCACCACCGTGACGGTCCGCATCCTGCTCTCCACCAATATCCTGATCATCCAACTCGGTGCGGACGACATTGTCGATGATCGTGACATTCTCGAGGATCAGGGTGGTTCCCGACTCAGCGTAAATACCGGCACCGTGGCTGTAGTTGATCGCGCCTCCGGTGATCGTGAGATTTCTAAGAGTCACCGTCGATCCGCTGCGAACGTTGAAGACCCGATCGAGGTGCTGACCGTCGATGATCGTGACACCTTCACCCGCACCGACGATCGTGAGATCTTTGTTGATGTCGAAGTCACCGGTAGCATTGGCGTTCTCGTTCGTTCCGTTGTCGTCGGTCGGATCGATCGCGGGGGTCGTTCCCGTCGCCGCAAAAATCGCAGCCTGCGCTGTCGCATCGATCACGGTGTTGTTCCCCGACTCCTGATCGTCGAGCTGTATCAGATAGGTTCCGGTTCCAAGAGTGATCGTGTCCCCTGCCGTCGCGGAGTTGATCATCTCCCTCAACGAATCAGCGCCCCCGTTATCCAGGAGATTTTGTGTGGTTGCGCCGGCGACGGTGATGACAACATCATCCGTGTCTCCTCCAACACCTCCGTTGTAACTGATCGTAGCATCCATTCCACTGCCGAGAAAATTGGTGATCGTGGAACCCTCCGGATACCCGCTGAAGGCTCCCGTTCCGCCGTTGCGGCTGATGATCGTATACTGCTGCCCACCTGTCGGGACAAGCGCACCGGGAACCAGACTCAGCGAAACATTGGCACCGATATCAATGATACCACTGGCACTGAGCTGATCGTGAAATCCAGCCCCGTCACCCGCGGTGGGGCCATCGAACTCAACTTGAAAAATGCTGTTGTCTGCGAAATCAAAATCCCCGGTCACGGTGGTGATACCCGGAGAAGCGCCCGGTGCCAGAGTTCCGTCGATCGTGACACCCTCGGCAGCGATCAAGTCCGTCCCGCTTGCATCATGAATCTCACCGGCAGTCACTAAAACCAGGGCATCACTTACGGTTACCGTATTGATGTTGATATCACCTGCCGTGTCACTCCCGATAGTAATCGAACTGAAGCCATCCTGAATAAATGCGAACTCTGAGTCATTCAGGTTAAGGGTGCCGGTGATTCCCCCCAATCCAATGGTGGTCGATGCCGTTTCGGCCTCAAGAGTGAGACTTCCGCTACCCGAGAGATTGCCGTTAATCCCCATTTCATCGGAGGTGAGGACGAGATTACCGCTGCCCGCGTCGATCGCAGCGCTCACCTGTAAACTGGTTGCGCCGATCGTGATATCACCTCCGTTTGAGTGAATCGTTCCGGGTCCCGTCGTGACGAAACCGAGCGGATTGCTGGGATCCGTTCCCAAAGTCGTTCCGGAGATCGTAATATTCCCGCCCCCGGTCGAAGTGAGCGGAGCGAAGAAAATCACCCCCTCGTCACCACCGCTTCCCGTAACCGTGATATCACCGGTATTCGACGTAACGTGACCACTTCCAATCAACACCACGCCGTCAGAAGTTGCGTTTGTGGTCGTCCCATCGAGCTCAATCGTTCCGGATCCAGTGCTCTGAATGACGCCGGATGTTTGAATTCCCTCCCCACTCCCCGACGTTCCCGTCAGTGAGATGGCTCCGTCCACCGTTTCGATACGGGTCGTAGTCGAGCCAATTTGGATGCCATCTGCGGCGTTACTGCCACCGTCCCCGACGATCGTAATTCCACCCGAACCGGTGTTGGTAACGACCGCTCCCGAGGCGATCAAAACCCCCATATCCATCGTCGCATCTCCGGTGATTTCGATATCCCCGCCGGCAGCACTCACTTCGGTCCCAGCTGAACTGATGACGACACCGAAACCGGATCCGCCCGTTCCACCGGTAGATGATCCGCTAACACTGATGTTACCGGCACCGCTTGCGGTGACGGCAAACCCGCCGGTCAGAACCAAACCTTCATCTCCGGCAGAAATCCCCGTGAGATTTGCATTACCGGAATTCACGCTGATCGCCCCACCGAAAAAGAAGGCCCCGTAGTCAGACAAATCGACGCTGGTCGTCGTTCCCGTGACAGTAACGTTCCCGGCGCCGGTGGCATGCACCTCACCAAGGGACAGAACGTTCACCCCTTCACCAGAAGTCGACTCACCGGTAATAGTGATGTTGCCATCTTCAGCCTGGAGAACAGCCGAGACGTCAACGCCGTCATCATCCGTGCCGGATCCGGCGATGCCGTTAATCATAATACCGCCTGAACCACTCGTGATAATGTCACCATTGATCGTAATCGCGGTCCCGACTGCAGCGGAATTATCAGCTGAAACCGATACGCTTCCGCTGGAGATAATAGCCTCAGACAGGATCGCCTGACTGGATACCACCGCGATGTCACCCAATGCGGCAATTCCACCGATCACCTCATTGAAAACCACCACGCCACTGGAACTGACGTTCAGATCATAATTCGCGACCGGGGTGGGAACGGTTATCGACACATCATCCAGAAACCAATCATCAAAGGGCCCCACCGTGGAGCTGTTGGAAAATCGAATCTTCGCCGCGGCATGCAGAGCCGCAGTAGGCAGAGCAATCGATCGAAGCTCATACTCCGTCATGTCAGGTCCGTCACCCAGCTGGGAATCCAGCCCGACCCACGTCGTCCCGTCCGAATCCAGATACTCCACGAGAAAGTTATCCCCGGACTCAGTGGAATTTCCGCCACCGGTTCGCTGAAAATAATAATTCAATGTCGCGTATCGCGTTGTGCTCAAATCGAGGGCCACCGTCTCAATCTTGTCAGACCCGTCAGGGGTCCCGTTGAAGCGGGCAGAGAAAGTGGGACTGGGCTCATTGATGCCCACCGTATCGATCGTGGCATCTTCAACCAGTGACCATTTTGCGGGATCAAATGCTGTCGAAGTGAAGGTATCTTCAAAAACTAAACTATCTACATAATCAGAATCGATCGCGCCGTTGAAAGTAACATTTTCACCATCAAAGGTGACATCCTCTCTAAGTATTAACTGCCCGTTGAAAGTTTGATCACCAACCGCTGTGACACTCGTGGCGGAAACCACGGTCACCTCGGCATTCATCACCAGATTACCCGGAAGAGGGGGCAAACCGTCGATATACAGAATATCGAAGCCTTCCAGCGTATTGATCGTAAAATCCCCGGAAAGACTGGCGAGCGACACCCTGACTTCCGACTCACTCACCTGCGTTCCCATGCCGTCCAATTCCAGACCGCCCGAAGGAACTGAAATAATGATCTCGCTTGTCACCGCGTCAAAATCTATCGCAATAACATCATCTTTCCCGTCAGGAAAAATATCTTCGATGGTCAGATTTCCACCGGTCAAAGTCACCTTGGTCGTCGTCGTCGTTTTGAGTCCCACGTTTGCGGTAGCCACTATTGTAGTGTTTATTCCGCCGCTTCCGTCGTCGGCATCAACGTAGGACACCGTGATCACTTCACCTAACCCGACTTCAACATTCCCGTTGCCCGTCGTTGCGGGACCGTCGTTCACGGGGATGTATCCGCGATAGGTTCCGTCCGCGATCTGATTGAGGGTGATCGTCTCGTTCTCCCCGCCATCGGAAGTCAGTGTAACGTCGAGAGTGAGAGCCGTCAGGTCGGCATCGACAACTGTCACGATCGCCGTTTCCCCGCGCAAATAGTCTGCTTTATCAAACTCGATCGTTCCGGCCGAGGTAAAGGTCCCCGTCGCAGTGGCCGAAGACATCTCAGAAAAGGTAATCTGCCCCAGTCCGTTATCACGGGTCAGTGTTCCCGCTCCGTTATCAATCGTTCCGGATCCGGTATACACCAGTTCATCGATATCGGTATCACCGGGATCAATTCCTCCGCGAACGCGAATTACGGCCGCGATTCCTTTATCGATCACGATCCGGTCCGAACCGATACCACCATCAATCAGAATCTCTCCCTCGGTATCCGAATTGAGATCAATAGTATACTCAATCGGGTCGACCTCGGGACTCGTGTGAGCAGCATCAGAAAACGGGGCAACGGTCACTTTTACGATACCACCCCCCATGTCAGCGAGAGTAATCACATCGTTCGCACCCGTCCCGGTCACGTAGGCAAAATCGGCGGTGCCATCCCGGTTGTCATCTCTCAATCCAATGTCCGCATCATTGGCGAGCCGCTCGTAGTTGTTACTCTGCGCCGACTGTCCCGAGGCCCGGTCCAAATCAAAACGCGTCACCATAAACGGCTGTTCACGAGTCACTGATCCCAGACGAATCACATCACCGCTCGCGAGGAGACCTGTGGAATGATGTAGAGTCTGCGTATGCCCGGATTCATGAATCGCGGTGTAGGCTATTCGATAGGCCAGCGCACTGTTGAACTCGGCGAGGTTCGTCGAGGTAAGACTGAACGAAACCGCATTGAAAAGCGTATCCGCAAAACTGAGGGTCGCTTCATCGAAGTTATTCCCCGTCTCCAGCGTCAAGTCGGTGGCTGCGGCCACACCGAAAAGCCCCGTATTGTTACCGACAGATCCCCCTCCAAATCGGGCAGACGTAAAATCAGCGATAAAGTTGTAGGAATCAAATTCGCCGGTGGGATCTCCGTCATTTAAAGCGAGATAATCCCTGACGTCCTGCTCATTGGCTGAAGACGCGATTTGAACCTCGAAGTCAAAAGGCTCCAACGCGCGGTCCGCAATCGCCTTAACCGCCGCCGCAAGTCCTGCGATGTCGTCACTGTCAACATCCCCGTCACCATCCCAATCGTGATTCAATGCCGAAGCGGTCAAATCATCCGTCGCAGTCAGTCCGCTGCGGCCTTCCAATCGAGAGCCGGTTCCAAGGCCGCCGACACCCGCTCCGTCGATATTCTTAAAATCGTCTACCGTCGTGGTGAACCCACCTTCACCGAAATCCAGAAAGACCGTCGATACGAAATTCTTACCTTCAAGACTTCCGCCCTCCGCCCCCTCAGCCTGCCCGTGTTCAATCAAGCGGCGTTCTCCGGCAAAGAGCTGGTCATGCATCAAGTCCTCTTCGTGCTCGTCGATGTGCTCGTCGATGTGCTCGTCGATGTGCTCCAGCCCCAGAACATGCCCGATCTCGTGACTGATCACCGTCAGCAGATCCATCTTCCGCGCATCACCGTCCTCCAGCGCCGAGAGAATGCCGTCACCTTCCGAAAAGTATTCCAAATCATCCCACGGAGTCGAATCCACAAACCACCCTTCGCCGGCGGCATCCCAATCAATGTAAATATCCGTCCCTTCAGCGTATCCCAGATTGAAGCCATCTATATCAGCAATGAAATACTCAATCGACTCCAACAATTCAATCTGCTCTTCGCTGAGGCCGGAGTTAATCCACCGTTGCTCAGCCGCTTCCGCAATCATCTCAAGCTCAGTAAGCGAGAGTCGCTCTGCCTCCTCCGCCTCGCTGCCCACGGACGCCTCTTTCTTGAAGCTGTCCGGCAGTCCGGCCTCTTGAGAATGAACCGTATCACTCGCGCCTGATGGCGGATCCTCTTCAGAGGCCTCATTTTCAACGACTACAGGTGAACCGGAAAATAAAACCCTCGGCTCCAGAGCTTCGGCGAACAACTCACGGCGCTTCACTGTTTTCCCCCTCGTCCCCTTTCGCTTTTCGAGCCACCTTTGGAAGGCCGAGACACGGCACCGATAAAAAAACCAGTTCCGATGGCGGGAAGTTACAGTGCGTTTCATAGGACAGAAAATTGGCGGAAAAAAGGTACAAAAATGGGCAAAAATGACAAAATTTTCAGTCCTGAGTATCAGTTTCCCGCAATAGAACAAGAATAAAACGCTATCTTTTCAAAAAGCCACTTGACGAGATAAAGCGCCATCGGGCCTGAATGCGGACGCCTTGAGAAGCCACAGTTTTCGCCCGCTGCGCGAAAATGGAGTCAATAAAAATCCCCCTCCACCTGTCATTCACTTCTCGACAAACCCGAATTCCCTCAGATAAGCTTCGCGCCTTAGAAATACCCACTTTATGTCCCATATCGACATCGTCACTCCTGAGCCCCTCGCCCACCCATCAGCACTATTGGCAACTGCTCATCTATTCGGACTTGGCATTCCAACCGGCTCCCAACTGAAAATTCTCGAGCTGGACTGTGGCGACGGAGGCAACCTCCTCTCGATTGCCGCTTCCCTCCCCGACTCCGAGTGCCTCGGAATTGCTGAATCAGCAGAGGCCGTCGGGCACGGCACGAAACTCGCGACCGAAGCCGGACTCAGTAACGTCAAACTGACCACGGGGGACCTCTCAGCGATCCCCGAAGACGGCATCTACGACGTCATCCTGCTGAAAAACATTTACTCGCGGACACCGGAAGGGGAACGCGCCGCCCTCCTGGCCCGGGCATCGAGCCACCTCGGAGAATATGGAATCATTCTCATCGATCATATCTGCCTCCCCGGCTGGTCGTTTAAGGAACCGCTGAGAAAACAAATCCAGTATCATCTCCGAAACGAAGAGGATCCCTACCAGAGAGTCCTCAAGGGGAGACAGTATCTCCACGCCCTCGCCGCGAGCGTCCCGGATTATCTCGGGCTTTATAAAAACCTCGCTCAAACCGAAAAAGAGGTTTCCTCGCAGATTCCGGACCTCAATTTCTCGGTTGAATACCTGAGCAATTCCATTCTCCCATCGCACTTTCACGAGTTTGCCGGTGTGTTGGAAGAGGCGGGCCTTCATTACGTCGCAGAAGCGGAACTGGAAAGCATGATGATCAACCGGTTCCCCGCCCCCATGGCAGCGGTTCTTCCGGAAAACGCCTCTCTCGTCGAAACCGAGCAGTACATCGATTTCATGACAAACCGCTCGCGGAGATTCTCAATCGTGTGCCCGAACACGGAAACGGTTGAGCGCCATCTTCAGCCGGAACGCGTCAAATCACTCTACTTTTCGATGAATTCCGCGCCCGTCGATGCCGCAGCCGTGATGGCCGAATCGGAAACGCCCCTCTCCGGTCCGTCGGGAAGCACGATCACCTTGAAAACGAAAGCGAGCAAAGCGGCCCTTCTCGCCCTCAGTGAAAACGCCGCCGGCAGGATGAGCTTTGACGAAATCACCGGAAAAGTGGCTGAGCGAATCGGTGAATTGAGCGATGACGACACCCAGTCCGTCGCTGAAGCACTCTCCGCCGGAGCTGTCTCCGGGATCGTGAGAATCAACACGGATCAGGCCTCATGGAGCATCCCGACCTCCGACACGCCGACCGCTTCCAGCCTTGTCCGCGCACAGGTGGAAGCCTCGATGCCATATGTCTCAAGCCTCAGGCACCGAACCGTCGAGATCGATCGCGTGGCGGCAAAACTGCTTCAGCTGCTCGACGGTAAAAACGGACAGGAAAAACTTATATCGACGCTTGTCGAAATGATTTCGCTCGGCGAACTTTCAGCCGAAACCCCTGAGGGTGAAAAAATAGAAGACGCCGGGAAAATCGAACAAATCGCAGCACGTCAGGTGGACATTTTCCTTACCCGCTTCGCTGCGAACGGGCTTCTCGTCAGCTAATAAAGTAATCAGCGGATCAAGTCCGCGTTCCATCCTTACGAGGACACTAACAATTAGACAACAAGTTGCGATGGGCCGGTCCCGTCGCGACGAATCCAGCTATGCCGGAAATTTATCAAATCCGCTCGCTTGCCGTGCTGAAAGATCACCCTGAAACCCGCCAGTGGATCAGCTTCCCGATCGAGGACACGCTCCCGAACGAAGCCTGCATCACCGGAGCCAACGGAACCGGAAAATCCACCCTGCTTGAGGACCTCCATCACCACTTCGCCGCGAACGGCGGTGGTTCCACCGGAGACTTCCAATCCCGGCCGCCTCAGGAAGTGATCATCACCACTCTCGAAAAAGATGAAGAGATCATTCATCGCATCACGGTCGGAAATCCCGAAGCTTCACACACGCTGCACACCTGTGCAGACTCGGAATGGTTTCGTGAACGTCTCAGCACCTGGGAAAACGAGGCAACCACGGCCGCTCAGATCGCAGAAGAACTCACCGGCGGCGAAGCCGGAGGGGACCTCACCGAAGACCATAAAGGCGCAGACCACGACGTTCTTTACCTTTCAACCGAAAGCGAACACCGGGGAAGCACCGCTCTGCCGAAACTGACGCAACGACTCAACGAGCATTTTTCAGATCGACGGGATCAGTTCCTTCTCTTTCTCGCCGGGGCTTCGACCCAACAGAAAAAAGTGATCGACGCGATCGCTGATTTCAGAGAAACCACGCCCAACCTTCTCGAAGAACTCGCCACCATCTGGGACGACGCTTTGAAAGATTCAGCAGGGATCACCTTCCTTCCCAACACCGCAACTTTCGCCTTCTCCGGAACCGGGGAACAGGCGAACTTTTCCTCCTTCAGCGTTTCGTTGCGACGATTTCTCAGCCGCACCGGCGCGTTGTTTCTCGATTTCCGCCTGCCCGGAACCCGTCCTTCACTCGTCCTCATCGACGAACCTGAAATCGGCCTGACACCTGAACTTTCCTCACGCTTTCTGCAAATTGCCCGGGAGATTACAGCAGATCAACCGACACAGCTGATCGTCAGTTCAAAGTCTCCTGACATTGAGTCAACGTTTCCCAACCTCAGTCGGATCACCCTGAAAATCGATGACACCGGCTCACGCATCGCGGAGCTTCCCACGATTGCGATCGAGGACAATTCTGAGACGCCCGCGCCGGAGACACCGGCGACCGTCCCCAACCGCGGCCACGGGAAAATCGCCCTTTCGAAGCTGAAACGCGCGATTGAAGAAACCGATGATCAGGATGAGCTCGCCAACCTCGTCGACGAACTGATGAGCCTTCGAAAGCTGTAAGAGTGAGACCAATGCGTATTCTCATTGCGAGCGACAAGTTCAAAGGGTCTCTCACCGCGGTCGAAGCCAACGCTGCGATTGCGAGAGGGATTGAAAAAGGCACCCTCGAGCCCCACGAGATCAAATCCATCCCCATCGCGGATGGAGGAGACGGCCTCGTCGCGACGCTCGTCGCCGCGACGGGAGGAACCACAGAGTCCATCGTCGTGACCGGTCCCCTCGGAGCCCCGACAAACGCTGCCGTGGGTTATCTACCCGACAAAGAAACCGCCGTCATCGAAATGGCGGAGGCATCCGGAATCGCCCTGATCCCAACCGATCAGCTAGACCCCGAACTCGCCTCGACTTACGGAACCGGAGAATTGATCAAACACGTCATTTCCCGGGGGTGCAAAAAAGTCATCATGGGAATCGGCGGCAGCGCCACCAACGACGGAGGCGTCGGCATGGCGCGGGCACTTGGATTTCAGTTTCTTGACGCTGAATCCAACCCTGTCGAAAACATCCCTGCCGAGTTGCTGCAAGCAGTCTCCATCTCAGCACCGGAGAATCTTTCCCTGCCGGAAATCACGATCGCCTGCGACGTCACGAACCCGCTCCTCGGCCCTGACGGATGCACAAGAATCTACGGCCCGCAAAAAGGAATCACCGCAGGGGCGTTTGAAGCGCACGAATCAAAACTCAGTCATCTCGTTTCTCTCTGCGGAGAAAAAGGGAAAGACGCATCTCTCCTACCCGGAGCCGGAGCGGCAGGAGGCCTCGGATTCGGCAGCATCGTCTTCCTCGGCGCAGAACTCACCCCCGGTTTCGACTTCGTCGCCGACCTCCTCGATCTCGAAGCGGCAGTTCGAACCGCGGACCTCATTATCACCGGCGAAGGCAAACTCGACGCACAATCTCTCCTTGGAAAAGGCCCCGGAAGCCTCGCTCACCTCGCGAAGGAACTCGACAAACCGGTCATCGCTTTTTGCGGACGGTCCGACAGCCTGGGTGGGAGCAACTTATTTGATGAAATCATCGAAATCGGCGACCCGACCCTGACACTGGAAGAAAACATGAGTCGCGCGTCCGAAATGCTTTCCGCACAGGCGGAACAGTTCGCAGTGAGATTCCTACCAAAGCAATAATCAATGGCCGGTCCCGAATCCCCCACCGAGGCAGCGGAATCCTCTGACTATCGGACCGACTTCCAATTGCACCACGGTGACTGCATTGAAGGGATGCGAAAACTGAATTCGGATTCCGTTGACCTCGTCGTTACCTCGCCCCCTTACAACCTCGGGATCGGATACGAATCCTACCAGGACAAACTCTCCTCCGAAGATTATCTCGCCTGGTCGAGAGAGTGGGTCAGTGAAGTGAAGCGGGTCCTCAAACCGGACGGATCCCTTTTTCTCAACGTGGGAGCCAGCCCGAAAAATCCCTGGATGCCGCACGAGCTCGCGCTCTCGATCCGTGATATCCTCACCTTGCAGAACACGATTCACTGGATCAAATCCATCACCGTGGACGGCGCCGACGGCGAACCGCATTCCGTTGGCCATTTCAAACCGATCAACTCAAAACGGTTCATCAACGACTGCCACGAGTTCGTTTTTCACTTCACGAAAACCGGAGACGTTCCCGTCGACCGACTCGGAGTTGGCGTGCCCTACGCCGACAAAAGCAACATCGCTCGCTGGGGCCACACCGGAGGACGCGACAAACGCTGCCGCGGAAACAACTGGTACATCCCCTACGAAACCATCGCCTCGCGAAGCAAAGATCGACCGCATCCCGCGACCTTTCCCACAGAACTCGCAAAACGATGCATCGCGCTTCACGGCGGCGAGCCTGACAATATCACAATGATGGATCCGTTTCTCGGGATCGGACACGCCGGCGTCGCTGCCGGCGAATCAGCGGTCCACACTTTCATCGGTTTCGAAATCGACGAAACCTACCTCAGCGAAGCCAAGTCACGCCTAGCACGCTGACCGCCCGATCATCCAGCGGCGGACAAGGCGCCCCTCCGGCACCGGTAGGAGCCTGGAATCTGCCATCCACCCAACAGAGTTAGATACTTCGTTTAACAGGGTCAGGTGCCCCATTCAAGAGGGTCAACCGTCCCACCAAACAGGGTCAGGCCATCAGGAAAGTCACGGAGGGCAACTGCCTCATTCCTCCGACCTGCTGAACTTCGGCTTCAACCTGGAGATCATACCGTCGATTCCGCCAAGCTTGCTCCCGTCGTTTTCCTCGCAGAATTTTTCCGACAACGTCATGATCGAAGCCGATGCCTCTTCCAACTCCTTGCTGTTGCCAGTCTCGAGACTGAGCCCCCTCACGATCGCGAGAGCATCGGTAAATTGCGATACCGAAACGTTCTTCAGGATCATGCGGAGATCTTCCGTGAGTCGCTTCAACTCGATCGCGTGCTGAACGCTGTAAGTGTATCGCCCCGTCGAAAGGCGGATAAAATTCCCGCTCTTATCCACCGGAGGATCATGGGAGGAAGCAATCGCCTTCAAGGTGTAGGAGAGGTGCAGCAATTTTCCGTTCAGGAAAAGCATCCGCTGACGGGCGAGCGGTATGTCCTGCTGTGCCTTGGAGTGGCCTTTTCGGACCCCTCCCTCGTTGACGAGGAAATTGTGTTTCACCTCACCCGAATACCAGGAAAGGATTTCAAATCCATCACTGATCGCCGGGTGCCCCGCCATATTCACGAGCTGCTCATCATCAATGACATGACATTCGTAGCAGGCTTTCGAACTCAGATGAATGTTCTCGGGATGCACCATCCCCATCCTCGTCCCCGTTTCCACCCTCGCACTGCGGGATAAGGTCTTACGATTGTGCTCTTCAATCCAGTCGATGGCGGGACCGTGACAACTCTCACAGCTCACGCCAGCCGTCGTTTGAGGCACTGAGGCGAGGAATTCCTGCGTGTAATGGCAGCGAACGCAACTCGCGGTCACAGGGATCTCAGCCCGGTCTATTTTTAAAATCGCCGCCATCTCTGCCGCATTCGGGCGGTCGATGAGTTCTTCAAAGGACTTCGCGTGAGCGGATTTGCTCCAGGAATCCACCATTTCCTCGTGGCAGTCCGCACATGTCTCCACACCCACCACACGAGTCATATCAAGGGGTGCACGCTGCGCATGAGCAACAGTAAGGCTCAGTGGAGCCAAAATTATTAACAAGTTTTTCCCGTTTAACATGTTTTTAACAAATTTAAAAAATATAAGGTAAATTTAAAATAAACTTTTGCGTTTTACAATAATTTTTATATATTTTATAATTGTTAGAAATACGAATTTATGGATTGTCTCGATTATCTGCCGAAAGTGAAACCGATCATGTCAGCGCTAGCCTTGCTGGCGCTCTGCGTGGGAGGAACCGCATTGGCGGAGGACGAGTCAGAAGCGGACAAGGCGCACCGCTCGTATCTGGAGAGCCTCAAGAGTGAAAACCGCTACCCCACCGCGGTGAGTTGTTCACAGTGCCATCCCGACCATTTTGAGGAGTGGTCAGTTTCTCCTCATGCTTATGCAATGATGAGCCCCGTGTTCAACAGCATGCAGGCTTTCGTCACCAACAGGACGGAGGGAACCAACGGAGACTTCTGCATTCGTTGTCACACCGCTCCGGGCATGGAGCAGGAAGAGTCCACCTTTGGAAGCGTTTTGCTGCGTCCTCCTGCCGTCCGAGAGGGCGTAACCTGTATTTCCTGTCACCGGATCTCGAAAGATTTCGGCACGACGAGTGGACGATTTTCACTCGAGACGGGGCCACTCACGAATTCTGTTTACGGCCCTACCGGAAATGGAATCCTCTCTGACGCTATCGAGTCAGGCGATTTCGGACTCATCACCGATCCGGAAGAACGGGGAAAACTCGTGCACGAGGAAGCCATCAAGAGCCCCGTTATCGCACGATCGGGCCAGTGCGGGATGTGTCACGACGTCAATTCACCGACCGGAATTCGATTCGAATCTGCCTTCACCGAGTATAAGCACTCCCCGGCAGCGGCAGAGGGAATCAGTTGTCAGGACTGCCACATGGGCGTCAAACCCGGCACGTTCGTCCCCAAAGAAGAGCGCTACGCCGAAGACGGGCGGGATTTGAATTACGCCTTTGCTCCGGCCGCGAGAGTGAGAAATTCGGCGAAAGATCCTGGAGAGGGAAAACCCACCGAAGCCCGCAAGCGAACCAACCACATGTTCATCGGGCCGGACTACAGCATCGTGCACCCCGGCATTTTCCCTCACTCACTTCCCGCTGCCGAGTTCACTTACAGCAACCGGTTCAGAGCCGTGCTCTCGGAGCAGGCAAAAGATCTCGTCGCTTATCTCAAATCACTTCCGACAACACCCAGTGATGAGGCGATCGAAACCGCAGAGAACGAAGGGCTCATCGTCGCCGCCAACGCTGCGAAGAAACACGCTTTGACCGATTGGCTTGCGTTCAAATGGTGGCTTGGTTGGGGATCTGATCATTTTGAAAAGTCCCTCTCCGAAACCGAGAAGGCGCGCAGACTCCAAGGGGTCGGCTTTCCCTGGGAAGATCCCGAAGAGCCCATGCAGGCCGAGATGAGAAGACGTTCCGCCCGGCTGATTCTCGACCGCCAGTTCAATTTGCTCAACCGGGCCCACGCTGAGAGAACTCGCATCCTGCGACGCGCGATCCAGTTCGGTGACTTCCGGGTCAAAAAGAATGACAAGCGTGCACTCGCTTTTGAACTGGATGTTCACAACGCACACAGCGGCCACGCCGTTCCCACCGGTTTCGACGCGGAGCGGGCCATGTTCGTCGCACTCACCGTTTCCGATGCCAACGGCAACGTCATTTTCAAGTCAGGAGACCGTGACCCGAACGGCGATCTCCGTGATCTGCACTCCTCCTACGTTCACGCGCAGGCTCCCAAAGAAGGAAAATGGCTCGCGGAAACGAACTGGAAAGAGGCCTACGGGCTTACCCGGGTAAAAGAGGATCTCAGGTGGGACCTCGATCGCCATCTCTTTTCTCTTCAGTCGAAATTCAAGAACAGAACTTTAGCCGGAGGCGAACATGAATCCGTTCTCCCCGTGAACGTATCGCTCGATCCCCTTCCCTTCGTCCGCCCTCCAACACGCGCGGAGATTCACAGCGGTCGCGATGGCGGATCGCGGAAGCACTTCCAGACGATCCCTCCGCTCTCTCACAAGACGGCAGATTATCGTATTGATAGGGATCAACTGACCGGAGCTTATCCCTACACCGTCCGCATTCAGTTTCAGTCACAGATGGTTCCCGTGAATCTCGTGAAAAAAATCTCTCCCGTGGGATTCGACATGAACTTCTCGGCGAAAGAGGTCGGTGCCCGTGTCGCCTATGGTCACGAAGTCGACGCCGCGGGAAATCGCAAAGGAGGCTCTGTGAAAGTGTGGGAGGAAGTCATCTCCATCACCCCTGATTCAAGAGGCAGCCTCGCGAACCTCACTCCGACGGAAGAGGAAATTATGCATGTGCCAGTGTCAGAGTATCCATTCCCGCACACTCCCGACGCGGAACTGAAAGCCCGCGAGAAACTGATGAGCGGCAGCGGAGAAGCGAAGGAATTTATCATCAAACACCTCGGTCCCCTTCTGCCGGAACTTTGGCCCGGAGGTATTCCGGACGGACTCTCTCTCTTCCCGGAGAATCCTGTGTTGATTGACGAAAACGCCGCAACAAGACCAACCGGTGCGGGATCTGATTCATGACGCAGAAGCGAACAGCTTGTTTCGAAGCAAGAATGACGAAGAGAGCAACGGGAATGATCACCGTTTCCTGCGCCGCGTTGTCGCTTCTACTCGTCAGCCCGATGACGGCGGATGATGAACGCAGCGTCACGACGGGCGATCAGGAGACGTCGCAGGCGATGTCCTTCCGGCTCAATTCGCTCTCCGCGGCGAAGAAACTCCCACCGTCAGGCGAACGGGATCATGAAAGCGCACCGAAAACAGCTGAGCGCGCTCCCCGCGTCTCCGGGGCCAGGACTCTCGAGCTCAGTTCCAATGCGTCTTCCGTCGAACTTGAAACGGAAGGAACCTCGGCCGTGCGGCAGCCTCGCGAACCGGAAACTCAAACACTCCGTCTGAGTTCACGCTCACCCGGAATCCAGTTTCGCAGCGCGAACAAAGCGGAGAAAAAATCCGCGACCGGAAAGCCGCGCAATCCTCTCACGACACCGCGAAGCGGGAGCAGCGATACTCACAACCACCCCACCCGACCGGGTGAGTCCGGATTTCCGGGTCTTTTCAAAAACAGCGGGAGAAAGAAACCGACGAAGAATCGTCTCGATGAACCGTCGAAAGTCGACTTCAGCCCGTTCCGGGTTGAAACGAAAGATCACGGAACTGACGGATCCGACCACGGACATTCACTCGGACTCAGCGAAGAGGTAGTCCCGTTTACCGAGTACGGTCTCGATCTCACGGAGCGCAAAAAGACGCTCACCGAGGTCATCGAAGACAAGTATTTCCCGGAGAATATCGAGCGACTTGAAAAAATCGCAGAACGTCCGCCCGGCGACACTGAAATGGAGTTACCCGAACGGAAGACACTCTTCGGAAACGATCGATTTCTCAGTCCCGGCCCCATCGATCCGGGAGTGACCATCGCCACCGGGGCGACGTGGCGCCCTTCTTTCATGCTCTTCGGAAATCTACGCACCGGTATTCAGTCGTATGAAGCGGCCGGGGGCGGACGTATCAACGAGTGGGCCAACCGTCTCGATATCTTTGGAAACCTCACGCTGACCAGCACGGAACGCCTTCTCATCGGCTTCCGCCCTCTCGACGAGAATGGCATCTACACCGGATTGGCCGGCGGCCGGGGGCTTCGACACGACGGGTTTCAGAATGGTCTCGACCTCGAGCCACACACCTTTTTCTTCGAAGGCTACCTCGACGAGCTCTTTCCTTTTCTCGATCCCCACGATTTCAAAGGCAACGACTTCGGATTCTCATTCGGGCGGCAGCCTTTCACACTTCAGAGCGGAATCATGGCGGACGATGACATCGATGCGTTCGCGATCACGAAGCATAATATGTTTTTGTTAGGTTCATCCAATGCGCGAGTCTCCGCCTGGTTCGGGTTCAACGAGATCAACCGCGGCGACAACATTCGTGACTCGAGCGCCCGGCTCTTTGCTCTGGATGTCGCTCTCGACTATCCGAAAAATACAATCGAAGCCGACATCGTCTACGTGGACGGGGCAACGAGTCACGGCGGTGACGGACTCTATTTCGGTCTCGGCCACATCGCTCAACTCGGCTATTGGAATTCCACGTTTCGAGTGAACCGCTCATTCGCGTTGAACCGGAGCACCGCCGCGATCGATGACGGATGGCTCCTCACACACCAAATCGGCCGGGCGATGCGCCAAAGCGAAGACATTCTCACGATCAGCAGCTTCGCTGAATTCGGCAACTACACGTCCGTCGCTCGCGGCCCCGAAAACGGCGGCTCGCTCGGCGGCTTCAGCCTTCTTCACCGCGCTGTCGGACTCGGCTACTACGGCAGCGCTCTCTCCGAGGAATCCGGCGACCAGGCCGGCCAGATCTTCTCGTTTCAGCACTACCTCGACGAAGACGCGCAAAGTCAGATTCTCTACGCCGCCGGTTACAGCATGGGATTGGACGATCACCACGGCCCCGATTTCACGGGCGCACTCGGACTGCAATATCAGCGACACATTTCAACGGACACCGTTTGGAGAATCGGCGGATTCGGAACGATCACGGATGAAGGCGACAAAGGATTCGGAGTCCGCACTGAACTGGAGCGCAAATTCTAGCGCGCCTGTTCCTTCCCGAGTTTCTTTTCCAAATCCGCCCGGAAAACGTCGACGTTGTCTTTGCGAATCTGCCGCCCTTCGATATCGATCACGCCATCTTCCGGAATGATCGAATGATCCCCGTTAGAGATGGCATTCATAATTTTCACCGACTGATAACCATACTCGTAGGGATTCTGGACGACGGTGCCGTGGATCGTTCCCGCCTTAACCCCGGCAAGGGTCTGTGAATCCTCATCGAAACCAATCACCTTGACCTCGTTCAGTTTACCAGCCTGCTCGAGCGCCTGAAGAATCGCCGGAGGGTTGTAAGCAAAGAGCCCGACCATCCCGTCGATCTCGGGGTAACGGGAAAGCGAGTCTTCCGCATTGGCTTTTGCTTTCGCGAGATCAAACCCATCGGTAAGCGTATCCAGAATCGTGAACTTTTCCCCTTTCACGACGGTCCCGGGAGGATCGAAGCGATTCGGGTCAGCGGGCCGGTCGAGAAGAGAGTCGATCACTCCCTGACGGCGCTTGCGGGAATTATCCTGCTCCATGCGTCCGATCAAGATCATGATTTCGCCGCCATCCGGGAGAGCCTCCTTGACGAGGTCCCCGCAGAGCCGCCCCGCCTTGTAATTGTCCATCCCGATATAAGCAACCCGATCTGAGTCCGGGGCATCCGAATCGTGCGTGATCAGAATCGCTGCAGAGGCGACCTTGTTCAGCATATCGGTCTGATTGGCGGAATCGATTGGACTCACCGCAATTCCATCGACCCCGCGAGTGAGGGCATCCTCCATCATCTGCTTCTGATCAGACAGAGAACCGGGCATCAAAACCGAAACTTCAACGTCGAGATCGCTTCCCGCCTCAGCGGCACCCGCTTCCGCCAGCGTCCAGAATTCAGCAACTCCGTTGGTAATGTAGGCGAAGCGCTTTTTAACGGGTCCGCGCTCTCCACAGGAATTCAAACCTGCGGCGACCGCTAAAACGACACACGCCAGAACAATTCGATTCAATCTCATAGCGGCGACGCTAGAGAAAAATCACTTCGCAGAAAAGCACTTTCCCGCTCTTTTGTCGCCTGATCCTCAAGGCGACGGCAACTCTCAGAAAGAGATTCGACTCAGTCTGTCAGATTATCGATCTTCTTAGCCATCTCGAAGTCGAGATCGGTAAGACCGCCTGCTTCGTGCGAAGTGAGACGCACCGTAATCGTGCACCAGCGAATATCGATGTCGGGATGATGACCGTCTTCCTCAGCAATCTCAGCCACTCCGTCAACGAAATCGATTCCGTCCATGAACTCATCGAATTCAATGATTCGAAAGATCTCTTTTCCCTCATGCTCCCATTCAGGAAGCTTTTTGAGAAGTACCTCGATCTCTTCACTATCGACTAACTCTGACATGACTGTTTTGGATTACGTTCGTTGAGGGAATTTTGATCGATGCGCACGGATTACACATCATACGTAATCGCTAGAGGACAAAATTCATTGCGCAAGTGGCAATCTTCACTTTTTACAGTCCCATTTTACCACAGATCCAGACGGCAGGAACGTCAATATGGCATTGCACCTCGTTCGAATTTTGGTATAGGAGCTGTCTGTTTTCTGCTTTAATAAGCAAAATTGACTCTTTAATCACTAATTCTCAGATCATGGCCCACGGAAAAATCTTCAATAATATCGTCGAAACGGTAGGAAACACCCCTTTGGTAAAACTGAACAACGTCGTAGGCGATGTCGATGCGACGGTTGCGCTGAAGTGCGAATTTTTCAATCCTCTCGGATCGGTGAAAGACCGGATCGGAATGGCCATGATCGAAGCCGCCGAGGCGGAAGGCAAAATCAACAGCGATTCGGTCATCGTTGAGCCCACAAGCGGAAACACCGGAATCGCCCTCGCCTTTGTCTGCGCCGCGAAAGGATACAAACTCATCCTCACGATGCCGGATTCCATGAGCGTTGAGCGTCGCACACTCCTTGCCCTCCTTGGAGCTGATCTCGTTCTCACCGAGGCGGCCAAAGGAATGAAAGGTGCCATCGCCAAAGCGGAGGAGATTGCCGCTCAGACACCGAATTCTTTCATCCCGCAACAGTTCTCCAACCCGGCAAACCCTCAGGTCCACATCCGCACCACTGCGGAGGAAATCTGGGCCGATACCGCCGGCAAGGTAGACATCGTCGTCAGCGCGGTGGGAACCGGAGGCACCGCGACAGGTTGTGCCGAGGGTCTCAAGGCGAAGAATCCGAATATTCAGGTCATCGTTGCTGAGCCGGAAGACTCCCCCGTGATCAGCCAGACTCTCGCCGGCGAACCACTCACCCCCGGACCTCACAAGATTCAGGGAACCGGCGCCGGCTTTATTCCCGATAACCTTCACCTCAAAACCGTATCAGGGGACAACCTGATCAACGAGTGCATCAAAGTGAGCAACGACGAGTCATTCGCTATGGCCCGCCGCCTTGCCAAGGAAGAGGGAATCCTCGGTGGAATCAGCACCGGAGCCAACGTCTGCGCCGCCATTCAGGTAGCGAGCCGACCTGAGAACAAAGGCAAGCTTATCGTCACTATCGGCTGCTCAACCGGAGAGCGTTATCTCTCGACTCCTCTCGCCGACGAAGCGCGTGCCGCAGTTGGTAGCTGACAAACCGAAAATATCGTTTACCTTCCGCGCCGCTGTGGGCCTCCCACCGCGGCGTATGATTGATACGCTATTCGAATTTTATATCCATGGCAGATAAACCTAACACCCCGTCCGATTCACCAGTGGAAGAAGTGGAAGCACTTTCAGCAAGCGAAGCTGGAGGAGTCGTTGACGCAATTGACCGTCACCGCACTAAGATCCTCTTCGCGATTCTCGCAGGAGCGATTCTTTTCTGCGGAATTCTGGTCGCAAACCAGCTGAAAAAGCAGAAGCACCTCGAAGCCGCCGCGGCCTACACCGAAGCGACTTCCAAAGGGGAGATCGCAGGACTCGATGCCGTCGCAGTCGAATACCCCGGTTCAATTCCGGCAGGTAACGCGCTTCTATCCAAAGCTGAGATTCAGATCCGCCAGGGTAAGTCAGAGGACGCGGCAAAGACGTTCGAAACGTTTCTTGCTGACTACCCCAGCCATCCCCGGAAGGCGCAGGGTTATTTCGCTCTCGGAAATCTCTTCCACCAGTCAGGCGATGCCGCCAAAGCCAAAGAGAACTACGACAAGACGATTGAACTCCAGCCAGACGGAGAACTGACTCCGCTTGCCCGGATTCGTCTCGGTGATCTCGCTCTCGAAGCCGGCGACGCGGCAGCTGCCGACCAGCACTATCAGGAATCCTACACGCTGCACCCCGGCAATCCGTTTTTCGAATACGCACAGGAAAAAATCGAGCTGCTGAAAGTCGGCAATCCTACCGTTGTCGAACGCCCCAAGCCCGAGCCGAAACCAGAGCCCAAGGCAGCTGAGAAACCAGTCGATGCACCGGCTCAACCGAAGCCAGCAGCACAGCCCGAAAAAAATACTCAACCTCAGCCCGCCGAAACCAAACCAGCGGCCAAAGGAAATCCTGAGCAAAAGCCCGCCGCCAAGGCGAAGGCGAAACCTAAAGCGAAAGCAAAGGCTCCGGCAGCCAAGCCCGCTGCTGCAACACCACCCGTCACACCGGCCAAGCCCGCAGCGACGACACCAGCAGCTCCCGCGAAGCCTGCCGCAACGACACCTGCAGCCCCTGCAAAGCCTGCAGCCCCCGCGGCGACACCTCAGGCAAAGCCAGCAGCACCTGCGCCGGCGACACCTGAGAAGACCGCTCCCGCTGAGAAAGCTGCCGGAGAGTGATCTCCGCTTCAGCTTTTTAACGACACCAAATGCTCCGCTGAGACACCTTCTCAGTCGGAGCATTTTTGCGTTCGCCAGCTGGCATCATTTCCCAACGGACATGCCACTGTGAAAGATCCTGCTCATGAGCCGCGCATTGCGAGCGAGTCTTTTTAGCCAGTTTACCCGGGCGCCGTTCCGATGAGCGGGATACGGGATGACCGAGGAAGAGATGCGCGGTCTAAACGTTGATCGCGAAACGCCAAAGAGCTGCGCGTCCGGATTGCGTCCGAACCATGCCCGAAAACCTCCACCTTACGAAGCCGCAGCCCGTGCTTGCTGGATTTTCTCCTTCACGTAAGTGGAAACCTCATTGTAGAGCCATTTCCCGAGACGTTCCTTCTCGGCGTTGGCAAACCGGAGATATCCCCACTCCCCTTCGCGAAGCGCCTGATCGCGGGCATCGGTGATTTTAGCGCGCCCCGCAAACCGGGCCCTCGCAAGTTCCCGACCGGGTTGACGGTCACCGAGACCGGTAAAGTAATCGAGATCTGAGTCATATTCGCCACCGCCACGGGCGATCTCACGCTCACGCTCGGCGACAGGATCACTGGAGGCTCTCAGAGCAAGAGGACCGCCGCTCGAAGCCGCCATGACCTCGTGAGGCAGCGCACGCGTCGCCCGGCTCTCGATACGTTCGATCACCGCATCAATCGTTTTGGAACGCCCCCGGAGACGCACTTTGATTGCCGGGCTCGATTGCGAAATCACCGACTCGACGTCCTCCTGACGAAAGGAAACGAGCAGCTCTCTCTCCTCGCCCGCGATGACCGATAAGATCTCATCACCCGTATTCAACCACTGCCCTTCGAGCGTTTTCAACTCTCGCCCCGAAACCACTCCGTCGCTCGGCGCCACCACCTCAAGAGAAGCCAGGTAGTGGAGGCTCTCCTCCAACTTTCTCTCCAGCCCGACGATCGTTTCCAGTTCCGCCTGATGAGCCGGCAGGTTTTCCTGCTGATAATAGCTTCGCGCCCGGATCCGCGCAGTCCGCAGCTCGAGCACCAGCTTGTCGCGCTCCGATTCTTCATCAGGATTCGACAATTTCAGGAGCACTTCGCCCTTTTTCACCACATCCCCCTGCTCCGCTAAAACCTCCGTCACTTTTCCGCGCACCCCGGCGCGAATCACCTCCCGGTCTGCGTATTCGACCACCGCGAGAGCTTTCCCCGTCGGATTGATACGGGCAAACCAGAAAACACTCAGGAGCAAGACGACGGTGAGACCAAGCCGCGGAAGCGCCCGCGACAATTTGGGCCCCGAGCCGGATTTGAAGAGGAACTTCGAAAACTTTATCACCGTGGAAACCACCATCACCGCCACCGAAGCCAGCGCGAGGAACAAGCCGGCGCCTTTGAAAAGCAGGCTCACGATGATCATGATACCGATCCAGATCAAGAGCTTCCAAATCGCGGCAAGGACCCCGTAGAGAGGCACCGCTATGGGATGCTGCCTCGCCGCTATCGGCATCGGAAGATCCTCCATCCCGAGAAAAACGCGCTTTCCGACCCACGTCAGAAACTGCTGCCCTTTCGTGCCCAGATTCGGAATCCCCAGCGCATCGAGCAGGATGTAATAGCCGTCAAACCGCATCAGGGGGTTGGCGTTGAAGAGCAAGGTCACAAAGGTTGCCGCAATCACCGCGCTGTGAAGCGAGGTGTTGAGGACTCCCGGATCGGTGTGAAGCCAGCCGATCAGACAGAAACAGGCGATCGCAATTTCGACATACATTCCCGCTGCCGAGACGATGATACGCTTCCACTTCGATGGGAATTTCCAGCTCGCCGAGGCATCGACAAACGCCAGAGGCGTTACAAATGCGAGCAGCTGCACGCCCCATTCGGGCACAGCACCCCCGTAACGCTTCGTCGCCAGACCATGCCCGTATTCATGAAGCACCTTCAACACGGTGTAGATCAGAATGACCCGAATCCAGTTCCCCGGAGCAATCACCTGCCCCGTCGCTTTGACAAACTGATCCCAGTGCGGAGCGAGCTGAAAAGCGGTGTAGGCGACGAGAGCGAGCCATAAAAGAAGCCCGGGAACGGCAAAGATCCACCCGAAGAGATGCTTCGTGCTCCCGATAAAGCGATCAGGGCACCCCAGCGGCACCTTGAAAAACATCACCTTGCTGATGGGATTCTTCGGTTTTTTATCCTGCTGCTTCGACCACTGCTCCATGCGGCGCTCCCCCTGGCCGCTCGTGTCGGACTCCAGCAGGTCATTATCGACAAGCCAGCGAAGCAGTTGATCGCCCTGCTGCTCGGTCAGGGCCTCTTCGCCCTGGGTCGCTGCATTTCTCGCGAGCGCCTGGGAAATCGTCGTGCGACCGTCGAAACACTGAATAAACTGGTGCTCGGGAAATCCGACGTGATAAAACTTCCCCTTGGAGGTGTCCTCGACAATGTAGCTCGGCTCTCCCCTGTATTCCTGATAATGGGTCCGAACATCCCGCCGCAACCGGGGCCGCGACGTGGAAATTTCGCTGATACGATGGTCGACTGACATAATCACCAAAGCTTGAGACGAAGATACTCCCAGAGTCCGTGGAACAGAATCCAGCCGATCGATTTTTTACCGGCATCAATCCTGACACTGCCCTTCATCCCGGGCCGCAAAAGTTCATTCTCGTTTTCCAGAAGCGCCTCTCCCGCGAACACATTCTCCCCGTCTTCGACTTCGGAAACCGGATGAATCGTTTTGATTTCCGAAGTCCACTTGAGCGAACTGTCGGAATCGAGCCTCATGAAAACCTCACTCCCCTCCGAAATATGACGCACTTCGGTTTCAGGGATTGAAATTTCCATAAGCATCTCATCAAGCGGGGCGATCTCGTATAAGCGCTGTCCTGTCGTGACAGGAACCCCTTCGGAGCGCTCGAGGTTACCGGTCAGAACGATGCCGGCGATGGGAGAACGAATGATCAAATTATCGCTTCGATACTGAAGTCGCTCCGCTTCGAGGGCAAGCCGGTCAGATTCGAGCTGAGCCATCTGCAATTCCGCAGGATCGTCGAGCACCATCGCGTTGTCACGCTTCTTCACCGCGGCACTGCGCGCCGCGATGGCTTCCGCGAGATTGACCCGGATCTCACGCCCGTCCAGTTCCGCAAGCACCTGCCCCGCCTCAACCTCATCACCGGGTTTCACGTAAGTGCGATAGAGAAGGTTTTCAAAAGGCGCCGCTACGGTTCGCCGCATCACCGGTTGGATACGGCAGTCAGCAGGAACGCGGTAGGAAATAGGCACTAACATCAGTATCAAAACCGCCACGACGACACCGATCGTCGCGAACCGCTTCACCGCGCTCTGCCTCCAGAATTTTGCAATCCCTCCGCGGAAACTTCCGTGCTTCGATTTTTTAAGAAATCGCAACAGCGAGGTCAGATGAGGTTGCGAAGCCGCGAGCAGGCGACAGGTCCGACGGGAAACATCGGGCGCCCCCGCCGGCCAGAGCAGCGCCACCGCGCCGGAGAAACCGGATGCTTCATGTTTCAGCGGAGCCACCAGAATCCGGCTCGCTTTGAATGAATGTAGCAAGTCATCGTGATTCGCAGAGACGACGACATCTTTAATTAACATTTCCTGCCCGGGCCACATCATCACTTCATCGAGCGCGATCGCCTCTTTCATTGCCGAGCCCAGCTGGGAAAAACCAAGCGTTCTTTTTTCCTCGCTGCTCATGCCTGACATCGCATGAACCTTGCACGATCGACTCGATCCCGTTCCGATAGCAACCCGCTGGCAACCGAAGAACTTTTCCAACTCCGTTGCGAGCGTGAAAAGAGCCCGTCGGAAAGTATCCGCCTCACCGGTCCGTGAGAACATCTCGACCAGCATCGTCGCCTGATAGAAAGCCTGCTCGCTCTCGTGCGATTTCGCGAGTAGATCCCGCTGCACGATGAACTGCGTCGTGAGATGAAGCATCGCAAAACAGGGATCGGAAAATGCAATCCTCTCGGGGGGAAGATAGGCGGTGATGCAAATTGGATCCTCCCCCTCTTCAAAAAACGGAACCATGAGGCGGGCGTGCTGCCGCCCGTCGATTATCACCTGCGTCTGCGAGCTTCTCTGCTCGGTATAACGCGCCTCCACGACTTCCGGAGGCAGCAACCACGACTTCCGGCCATCCGCAGTGGTGGAGACCGAGGAAAACCCGACAAGCTTGATTCCGTTCTCGCGATTCTCGTGGAGCAACACCGATGAAGCGCCGAGCAAAAGCTTCACGTAGTCCGCCAACAACTGGAGAAAATCACCTCGATTGCCGGCCCTCGAGAAGAGTTCCCGAAGAGGTGCCAAACAGTCCTGAGGGCGCAGCGCACGGGTCACAACCACTTCGGCAGGACTGACTGCCCCGCCAATAGGAAGCCCCGCAGCGTCCCGCATTCCACTAACCAAATCACTTGCCATAAATTACAATCCCGAATGAGAAGTCAGGAAGGATACCCCCTATGCACTTACATGACAATTCTCTATTCGAACTACACAAAATACGAATAAAGGGTCAGGGAATTTCTTTTTCCACTTTATCCATAAACTGCGTGATTCGATCCTCACGCTTCGGCATCGTGTCCTCCTGAAGAATCCGCCGCATTTTAAGATAGTCGTCAAAGGCGCGACTTCGCTGCGGCGTCTGCGTTGCCTCGAAGTAGTTGAGGTGATCAGCGGCCTTCGTCAGCGTTTCATTGATCTTCAGCCTCATCCCCGCAACCGCCTCGATCTCGGTATCGATCCCCTTCAACTTCCCCGCGATAAGCCGTTGCAGAATCGTTTCGTAACGCACAAACACCGGCCGATATAGCGGGAAACCGGTCAGTTTCACCCGCTGTAGCCGCCGGAAAGCCCGCTCCAGCTCCTCTTCAGCGCCGGGCAGCTTAATGAACTCGTCGTAACGCTCTATGCCCCCGATAAACGGCTCGCCGCCGCTTTTCACACTTTCAGCCTCCCCCGACTCACCGGGCTTCTCTTTCCTGAATCGCTGCAAAAATCCGAAAGCCGGCTTCGCTCCTCCCGCCGCGGTAGTCTCTGCAACGGGCTTGATATTCACGGTCAGAGCGTCCGTCAGCCACTTTTCAGTCTCCGCAGGAGTCATGTACTCAAATCCCTGCTGAATCCCCATCGTCGCAATCTCCAGCGCCCACCATTTTTCCATTCCCTGATCCATCTCACGGAATGCGGGAAAATGCTGACGTAACAGCGGCATCACACTCCCGCCGTCGCTTCCACCGAGATCAGCGAGAAAAGAACGAACCCCTGCCTCGCCACCGGGTTGATTCAGAAGCGCTTCAACAAACGCCGCCGCTGAAGCACGAAAAGCCGCACGCGTCACCGGCTCCATCGATTCCGGATCACTGATCTCGACCAGCTTTTCGGGTGTCAGCATCTGCCCGCTTCCCAGAATCCCCCGGTAAAAAGCGCTCGGCTGGCCATCCTTCCGGTGCTGCAACAATTCATCAAACCCATAAGCCAACCAACCGGGAGCAAGAACTTTCGACTTCCGGAACGCAGCCGGTCTATCCACGAAGGGAGCCACCATCTGCTCAATCAACAACGCCTTTACCAGCTCCAGTCGAAACGCCTCCTCCCGGAAGCGATCATGGACTTTGACACTCAAGCGAATAAGGAAACGGTCATCCGGCCCGATTTCGACGCTCGTTCTCAGATCCGGACCTTTATATACCTCATTGGACCGCCCCCAGAGATCGACGCGGATGGGAATCATCCAGTCGAGACGCCGGTCAGCCTCACCGGGGCGCCGGCGCAGAAAAACGTTACGAAAGTCATCCTGCACCTCACGGGAAAAGGAGAGAAAAAGGACACGCTGAGTCGGATCACCTCCGAAAACGCGTATTTGGAAATCCTCGCCCCAGTCGACGGCCGGTCTTTCCCCCACCGAAGCGCGCGAATCGCTCAATCCGCCAAACTCCTGGGCAACAGCCCCCGGCCCCCATGAGAACAGGACGACACAGGCCAAAGCGACCAGCTCCGGGCGCTTTCTCTTTTGAAACACAAAATCCACAGGAGAAAGGTAGCGAACGATCGGACTAAGTTCAACCACCATAGGGCACCTCAGTCGAGAGCAATTCACGGAGGGAATCGAACGTTAACTGCGTGAAACGCAAAGAGCCGCATCTCGGATGAGACACGGCCCTTTCAACAACCTCTCAGAGGTGACGGCGATTTACGTAATCGCAATCGACACGGGCTTCACTTCCTCTTTCAGGGGAAGGCGCAGCGTGAGAACCCCGTGATCGAGTGAGGCGGAAATCCCCGCCGGATCAACCTCGGGTCCTACGTCCAGCCGGAGTCGATAGTGGCGTTCCGAGGGATAGTCACCGAGCGGCTTCCACCCTTCCGGAATTTGAGAATGTCTCGCAGCGGAGATCTCGAGTATTTCGCTCTCTACCGTTACCGAAACATCAGACTTTTGAACGCCCGGTAAGCTCACCGAAACCTCCCAGGACTCCTCGTCATAGCGTGAAGTGTAATGGGGCTTATAGGTGGCGACGGGTCTCGTGGCGAGTTCGGTAGCAGTGCTACTGTCTTCGGTTGTCTTACAAAGTTCGTTATTTTCTTTCATTCTGTTAATTTGATTGAGGTTTTTCGGAGTGACCTAGCTGATTTCAATACGGAGCGGCTTCTTCTCCTCCGCCTTGGGCAGAGTGAGTCGAAGAATTCCGTCTTCAAGCTTCGCGTTGGCGGATTCGACCTCGACACCCTCAGGCGTCCTGAGCACGAATTCGAAACGCTCCTTCTCCGTGGAGTCTGAATCGGGATGAGTCTTCGCACTCGAGTAGCTGAGGCGCAGAAGCCCTTCCTCAACATCGATCTTCAGGTCATCCCGCTTAACTCCGGGTAATTCGACGAGAGAATAGTAGTTATCACTATCCTCGTACCACTCTACCTGTCGGCTCAGAGAGGGTCGAAATGATGAACTGAGAGCGGGTCGAAAAAGCGGCTCGAAAGCTCGAAAGGGCTCAGCGAAGAAGCTCTCCCAATCGCTCATTGAATTAGTTGGCTGATTATATCGCATTATTTTCATAGGTGTTTTGGCTTAAGTTGGGTTGGTTACCGTCCGGTTAATGATGCAATTGCTATACCAATCATCCCGAAAACCTCACAACCCACTTAAAATGAACAACTTGCTTAACAGATCGACATTTTAAACCATGCAATAAAGAGTCATTATGTCACATATCATTGTTATAAAACGACACTGAAAAGAGACACATTGACACACAAATACGATGCAGAGCGGTTGCGTTTTCTGCATCCCACCGTTAAGTCACCGCTATGCCCAAAGCATTTTTATTCGATGTCGGAAACGTGATCATCGGTTTTGATTTTACGATCACCGCCGGAAAGCTGGCACCCCGGTGCGACGTCTCTCCGGAAGAAGCTTTCAGACGCGTCGCACTGTTAACGGACCGCCTTGAGTGCGGACAGCTCACGGCAGACGAATTCATCCGTGAAGCGATTGAGCGGATTGGATTCAAGGGCAGTCCATCCGAGCTTAGAGCCGCATTCGAAGACATCTTCACTCTCAACGAACCGATCGTGGAATTAATTGAATCGCTTCACCGGCAGGAGATCCCTTTGCATCTCCTCTCCAACACGAATGCGATCCACGCTCCGTATTTCGAGAAGACTTTTCCGGTCTTCAACTGCTTCTCCGGACGAATCTACTCTCACGAAGTCGGCTGCATGAAACCCAGCCCGGAAATCTACCGGATCGCGATTGAGAAGCTCTCGCTCGAACCCGGGGAAACGATCTACATCGACGATCTCCCGGCCAACTGCGAAGCAGGGCGGGAAGCCGGTCTGCAATCGATTCGCTACGATAAGGACGACCACGCGTCCTTTCTCGCCCGGCTGGAGAGCCGCTGAGAAGACTGATTCGAAGCAGGCTTCAGGACACCTCTGTCCCACTACCCACAAAGGCGGCCCTTAGAGCCCCCCTCTGAAAGAATCGTATTTCTCCGGGATCTCGTCTTCGTGATCAATGTAGAACGCCGTTTGCACCACGTTCAGCCCGTAATTGGCGATCAACTCGAACTGATTGTTCATATCGATCGCAATCATCTCCACTTTAACAGAATCAGCTCCTGAACTCATCCGGCGCATCGCCCGCTTGTTGAACTGCTTCCGCATTTTGTCCGTCGTGTTTTCGATCGTTTCAGCGAGCTTCAACTTCTCCTCCGATGCACCATTTTCCAGCGCATCCATGTAGAGATCAATCAGCTCGACAATTTTACCTGAGAATTCCAGGATGCTGCTGTAGCCTTCGTCATCAAAAGCTCTGTTTTTAGAATACTTCTTCTGAGTGATCTGAACGAGACGATAGATGGCATCTGAGACCTCCTCGAGCTCTGAAACGATTCTGAGCATCCGACTCACCGAACGCGCGTTCTCGTCGCTCAGCTCAGCACCCGACGTCTTGACGAGATACTCGGTGATATCGTGCGTCATCACGTCAGCATCATCCTCGAGCTTCTTGAGACGATTCACTTCAGCACCAAGATCGGTTTCTGAATTCTGGAAAATGTTCAAGTAACCGTTAAACATCTCACGCGTGATCTCACCCAGCTGAAGCGTCGCCTTCTCCGCCTCGGGAATACTGAGTTCACCGATATCCACCATACCGCCCTTGAGAAACCTGAGACGCGGCGACTCCGAATCCTCGGTCGATTTGACCCACTTCGTGACGATGTTCGCGATCTGCGGGACGAACCAAATCAGCGCAAGAATGCTCAAGAGGTTGAAAAGGGAATGAAAAATAGCCAGCTTGAAGCCGACATCAGAATCGTGCTTCTCGGTTCGGAAACCCTCGGGCAGCATGTCGCCGAGCGTTTTGACCAAATCCAGAAACGGAAAGAAGAGAATCAAGACCCAGGCAACGCCGAGGACATTGAACAGAAAGTGCGCCCGGGCTGCCCGCTTCGCGTTCGTAGAGGTCCCCACCGAGGCCAACCATGCCGTCACCGTCGTTCCGATGTTCTCACCCAGCACAATTGCCGCGGATTCTTCAAACCCAATCCAGCCCTGGATCGCCAAAGTCACCGTGATCGCCATCGCAGCCGATGAGGATTGAACAACCAAAGTTAAAATGATCCCGACGGCAAGAAACAGCAGAATAGAGAGATACCCCTTCCCTGAGATACTCGAAACAAAATCCTGAATCGCCTCCGCCTGGGCCTTAACCGCGACATCAGTGCTCGTAAGCATGCTCTGCACGTCAGGAACCGATTCCTTCAATAAAAAGAGCCCGTAGAAAAGGAGCCCGAACCCGATCAAAGTTTCACCGAAACTCTTCCAGCGATTGCGGCCGACAAAAAACAAAGGAAGTCCGATGCCGATGATAGGCAACGCGATTTTCGAGAGGGAGAACTTTCCGATCGTGGCGATAATCCAGGCCGTCAGCGTCGTGCCGAGGTTCGCCCCCATGATCACTCCAATCGACTCAACCAGCGTGAGAAGACCGGCGTTCACAAAGCTCACCACCATCACCGTTGTCGCAGAGGAAGACTGAATCAGCCCCGTCGTGAGAATCCCCGTCCCCACGCCCACGAAGCGGTTTCGCGTCATCGAGGACATGATCCTTCGCATCCGGTCTCCAGCGGTACGCTGAATCCCCTCGCTCATCACTTTCATCCCGTAAAGGAAGACGCCGAGAGCGCCGAGAATTTTTAAAACCAGAAACAGTGTATCCATGAACTCAAGAAACAGGGTCTCTGACTCTGGCTTAAACGGTGCCTTTGTCACGCATAAAAAAGAACTAAAGAATATTCGTCAATTCAGCAAACACCCCGCGGTCAGAAACGCTGAGAACCCGACTTGAAAGCCGCGAAAACATTCGACCGAACCCGCCGTCAATCGACAAGCCCCCACCCGGAAATCGCTCGCAAACAGGCACAAAAAAAGGCGTCGGAACAGTTCCGACGCCTTCTCTTTTAAATAGTTAAGTCGCAGCGGATGGAGCCACCCAAACCTTAGAATGTAGCGCGGGCACCGACATGCCACCTGCCTTCGTTACCGTCATCGAAGCCGTCTTCAGTGACCTGCAAGCCGTAGTCAACGCGCAGGGTGAACCAATTCTCACGCTGGTATCGCAAACCAAGACCCACACTTCCGAGCGTTGCGTCCTGCTGCCCAACGGTAGGCTGGTGATAACCGAGGCTGCCGAAATCGTAGAAGAGAAGCCCGTAAGCTCCGTCCCGAACGTTCGAAAATCCGGAGAAGACGGAAGGATAAACCGTAGGCGTGCGAAGCTCCACCGTGCCAACGACGCCGCGGTCGCCATTCACGACACGCTGCTCAAAACCACGGACGCTGTCATACCCGCCCGCTCCGAGCGTCTCGCTCGAAAGAAGATTGGAGTTTGCCATCTGGAACTGCATGCGGCTGTAGAGAGACCAGCCCTCAGGAAGACGCTGATCGCGCTCCAACATCACGCGGCCGTAAGTGTAATTCGCTGAAGCGCCCGCTCTCTGCGTTGCAAAAATTGCATCCGTGTTCCCATCGGTATTATTACCGGGGCTCGAGATCACTTCTGAATCAAGGCTCCACACACCTGTCTGATCCTTGGCGATCATGTTGTAACCGAGGCTGTATTGAACAATCTCCGAGGTCGTATCAAACACTTGAACGTTGCCGAACTGCAACGCGCTGTTGCTCGATTTGAAGTCCATCCCGAACTCCAACTCGTGGGAAATGCGACCAACACTTGGCAGCGGAATACCGTAACGACCGCTGATCTGCTTGTTCACACCACCGACACTGATCAGACCGCCCGGCGTGGGAATGCGTGACTCACTGTCAACATACGCACCGAGGAGGGTCACCTGATGTCTCCATGGCAAATACGAAGCAAAGACACCGCTGTGGCCAAAGATGCTCGCATCGCTGTTATCGAAGTTGGTCGTAAACTGGTAACTCAAGATCGTGTCCTGCCCGAAGAACAATGGACCGGTCAAACTCGTGCCAAACAGAGCCCTGCTCTCACCGAGAGCGGAGTTACCTGAGTTCTCGTAGGCAACATACCCGGAGAGCTCGCGGAAAGACTGGCTTCGCAAAATCACGTCGGTTTCACCGTAGCCTTCACCCGGGCTGAAAATCAGATCAACCTGGCGGGTAGGATGCTTGTTGATCCAGTCGAGATCTTCAGTGAGCTCGCTCTCACGAATCACTTCGCCACGCTCCGTCCGGATCTGGCTGGCAAGCGCACGTCCCTCGGAGCGGCTCGCGCCTTCAACCGTCACGTCACCGAGACGACCTTCAATAATGACGAGCTGGAGCACACCACCGGTAATCTCCTGCTCGGGAACGAGAACATCAACCACCGGGAAATCGCTCTTCCGGTAGGCAACAATCGCCTCACGAACCATCTGGTTCAAACCGCCGAGAGTGAGTGACCCACCAACTCTCGCTGCGAGCACTCCGTAAACTTTAGGAGGAAGATCGACGCCTTCGCTGGAAACGCCCGAGATGCCGCTGGCACGAGCGGTAACTTCCCGGGTCGAACGAACGACACGGATGCCGCGAAGGTTGGACGTGAGCGGAGTCGCATCGAGAGAAGCACTGCCACCTGAATAAGGACCGGAAGCATCCGGCGTCGAGTAGGAAACGGGCTGAACTCTGTCATTGGCATCCGCAAAAGGATTTCTCCACTGAGACTTGGGTGCATCGGCCTCACCGCCACCGGCTTCGCTGGTGCCGCGCTTCCACCACAATTCGAAGGGCTTCTCATTTTCACGCCCTTTGTAGACGAGATCGTTGCCCTTGTAATAGGATGAACCGGCATCGAAAGGCTTCAGCGTTCCCTGATTCACCGTTTCAGGAGCTTCCTGATTTCCAATGTAGTTGGATCCGGCCATGCTCTGGGATTCCACCTGAATCAACGCAGAATTAGGATCGGCCGGCGGACGGTTCACGGTCGCCCGTTGCTCCATCTCCTTGGCCTCACGCTTGGCTTCGTTCTCAGCCTTGATGGCCTCAAACTTCGCGAGGCGACGATCGCGCATACGCTCCTTGCGTGTGATCTGGTCAGGGGTTCGCAAATCCGGGAGAGGCGGAAGATCAATCAAAGACTCTTCCGGTGTGGGAGGAGGAAGCTCACCCCAGAACTGGTCATCGCCGAAAGGCTGGAGACGGCTTCCCGAGGCAGTCAGAGCGTCATCGTTTGAAGTGATAGAATTGCGCACGGTCACTTCCTGAGACCGCTCCTTCATCTTCTGAGGGTCATTCTTGACCACCTTGGCGACGCGCTGCCCGAAAGTGGCACTGCCGGTGTCTGCTCCGGTCCGCGTGTAAGTACGGGTTTGCTCCTGAGCGTCCATGATCGCCTTATTTTTTTCACGCCTCTCACGTCGCGAAAGCTTGGTATCAGGGTCTCCGAAATCCAAATTAGGAATTGGGGGGAGAGCGCCAAGAGCGGAATCCTGCGCACTCACATGCGTAAGGGACGCAAAACCAACAACAAGGGCGACGAATGTGAGTGTGTAAAATTTCATCAACTTCTCAAATAGAAAAGGGCGAAGAGAGACCTCTTCACCCTCGATATTGAAAGAGAACCACTTAATTCGCAAGAGGAATATTCAAAATTTTGAACGTTCTCTTATTTAGGAATCCTTAAGTAATCCTCTATCGCTCAGTAATCGCGAACCGGGGCTCCGAAAATCCGGAGACTCGAATAACGACTCGTTCCGGGGAAATACACGTAGGAAGCATTTCCAATCGGACCCACTTTGCGTCTCGCACGCTCACGTCGACGACGCTCTTCTTCATCAATCTCTCCTTCTGAGAATCGGTCGAGACGCGGTCCGAACACCGAATCAAACGCTTCTTCCACGTTGAGATTAGCATCATCATGGGAGTCTTCCTCTGTTTCGAACAGCCCCAAGCTGCCGTAGAGGCTCTCTTCGTCTCCCAGAGCGCCGTCCTCACGATCCTCTTCGTCTCTCTCAAAGGCATCGAAGAAGCCTGAGAAGATGAAGGGATTGTAATTAAAGCCGAATGGAATAATCGGTG
>JBLXHA010000019.1:0-58747 GCA_048260165.1 Verrucomicrobiales bacterium | reverse complement strand
GCATCCGCGTTGGCCTTCAAGAGCACTTCCTCACCCGCGGCTATTCCAACGAGGCCATCACGTGCCGCGATCGTTCCCGAGTTAGTCACCGTTTTACCTATTAAAAAGACGTCGCCTCCGATCGCGTTGATCTTGCCCATGTTAGTGATATCACCGCCATCGCCTTTGAAAACCATGTCGCCATCTGCGAGGAATTCCCCGTTGCTCACATCGAGCGTCGAAAGCGCCAGCCCATGCACGTCAATGATTCCATTCGACCCGATCAGGATACCGTTAGGGTTGATCACAAAAACGTTGCCGTTCGCCTTCAGGGCGCCGTGAATCGCGGAGGGATTGCCGCCGGTGACCCGGTTCAGCACCGCAGCCGAAGCGCCGGGCTGATTGAACTGCGCGAGCTCGCCCGCATCGATTGAAAAGTCAGCCCAGTTGATGATCGCCTGCTGCGACGACTGATTGATTTGCAGATTGCCGGCACCACCACTGAAGCTGACGTCACCATGGACGACGACACCACCGGAGGGATTCGCCTGAATCGGGATCGTCCAGAGACCAAGACCCGGCATGAGCAGAGAGACAATGAGTGCCTGAAAGATGCTATTTTTTCGAAGGCTTGATTGCAGCGATTTGGAGAAGTTTCCAGTTTGCATATAGAGACGTGGAGAAGGGTTAGGTTCTCAGAGAAAAATATAGACAGCCGAAGAATGATGAGCCGCTCCGGGTAAGTCCAGATTAAATCATCCACCCGGCCACCCCCCTGTTCAGGCGTGTCCTCCTCACAACGAGTAAGCAAAATCGTGACCAATCGATCCTATATATTCGATTCAGCTCTAGTCCTCAGGACGCTGGAGCTTCATATAGCGTTGCTGCACAACGGGGTGGATCGCGTCAGGGAAACCTGAGATTCCCGAAGACGCCATGATCACGCCATTCGGGTTGGGCCTGCCAAAGCGCTATTCAGCGCCTTCGTCAGCTTCCTCCTCGAGTTCCTCATCCAGGATGCGTTCCTGGGTGCTGAGCACGTCTTCATATTGAACGTCCGTTACGAATTTCGAATCCAACTGGTTGGAGAAAACGAAGTGATAGATCGGATTCCCGTTCACATCGTAATGATCGTAGCCTTCGAAGAACATCCCGAAGGGGTTGAACCCGGTGTAGAGCCCCTCATTTTCACGCTGCCAGTCGCTCTGCGCTTTGTCCGAAGGGAGGAAGCCGAGGAACTGAAGCAGTGAAAATCCACCGAACAGGCCACCGCCTCCGGCACCGCCTTGTCCGAAGCCACCGCCGGCACCACTACCGGATCCCCCTCCACCGATCGGCCCCGTCCCCGGATCCACGATTACGGGAACCGTTACCAGCTCAATCGAGTTGTAGTAGAAGGCAAAGTTACCCGCATTTGATGGAGCAGGCCCTGATCCAAATACATTCGAATGCTGCCCCGGCATCACGGTCTGATCGCCGGTGATGAAGATGGTGAATTCATCGTCACGCTGGGTTGCCGATGGATCGGTTTCGGCCCCTTCAAAAGCAACCCCGTTGAGGTATGCTCCTGCCTGAACATCGTTACTCGAACGCTCGGGAAGATAGAAACGCAATTCGTCTGAACCGGCGAACTCGCTGTCGCTGTCGGCGACGAGACTTCCACCCGCGGGATCCGTCGGAGCGGTCGAGCTCACGGCAATCTGGGTTGAGCCAGTTCCCGTCGCGCCCGTCGAAGCATGATTTACGTGTCCGATCATGCCGTCCAGCATAACGATATCCGAAGCCGCTGACACTTTGATATCACCGTCGCGAGTTCCCGCTCCCGCGAGAGCGCTGATCGTCGAGCTGAGTGAGAAAAGATCATCTCCGTGACCGATTTTGGCGTAGGCACCGGTGGCTCCGTTTGCGGCAGTGAGCGAAATATCATTTCCGGAAATCACATCGATCGTTCCGCTGAACGCGCCACTCGCGGTGGCTCCGCCATTTCCGATTTGGCTGAACGCCCGGATGTCAGTGCCTCCTGTAAGCATGATATCATTCCCGGCGGTGACGGCGACATTCCCCGCAAGGGCGTCGATGGTCGACTCAATGCCACCCGCTCCGATTTGAGCACTCGCCTGAACGCCGTCTCCACCACTGACAATCACATCGAGAGGAGTAGTAACGGTTGTTGCTGAGATAATCGAATCAGAGTCGGTTTGAATTCCACCGGCTCCGATTGCCGCTTCAGCGAAAGTTCCATCACCGCCGGCGACTTCCACATTCCCCACCGTAGCGGTCACGTTAACATCACCGGTGATATCACCAATGCTGCGACTTCCACCATTTCCGACGCGGGCTGAAGCACTCGATCCTGTGCCTCCTGTTACAAGAACGGAAGCGGCATCGACATCGATCTCGCCGCTCTTAGTTCCAGTTGAGGAATTTCCTCCATTGCCCAACTGAGCAAAGGAACCGTCTCCCCCACCCGTGACCGAGAGCACACCGTGAACGGTTCCTCTCGTAAGATCGACCGTGATGTCACCACCGACAGCGGCGGCGGTATTGGCACCACCGTGACCGACCTGAGCCGCAGCAGCGGTCGCAGCACCACCTTCCAGAACGAGTCCACCTTCGTTCGAGACTACCGTGATCGCCCCCGTAGCAGGAACGCCATCAACCCCGGTCGCATCTTTGAAGATCTCTTCGTTGAATCCAATCTGCGCGGAAGCGCCCGCCATCGTATCCGAACCGGTAACGGAAACCCCGGCACCGAGGACGGTCGTTTCGCCATTCGCGGTTCCGATCGCAACTGGGCTCGCCTGATTGACGCCGCCAACATTTACGGCTGCGCCATTCAATCCGTATGACGGAACACTTGCGAGAATCTGAGCGTAATCAATTTCGAGCTGAGCGACGGGAGGAACGTTAGCGTGATTGATGGAGCGAAGGAGCCCTGTCGTTCCGTCCCATCCGGCAGCTACGTTGATCGCACCGCTGCCTGCATTCAGGACGCTGGCGATGACGTTCACATTTCCGGAAGCGATCAGATCAATATGATTGGATGAATCGCCCGAAGCGCCGATTCCATCGACATTCAGATCACCGCCGGTCACACCGATCTCAACGTTTCCACCAGTGAGCATATTCTGCATCATCGCGGTGATACCGCCCGCAGTCGCGGAGGTATCAAGCGTTCCCGTGACCAGCCCCAGGTTCGATGTCGCCGATACCCCGGCAGCACCGATGTGCCCCATGAATGCGATACTCGAATTGTCGGTAAAGGTCGTCGCACCGGCGATGTTCACTTTGATGTCACCCTGACGGGTTCCCGTTGAAAGCGCCGACAGGTTACCGAGGTTGAATCCGGCATTCGTTCCACCATGACCGATCAGTGAGTAGGCCTCCGTTGCAGCGCCACCTCCATCGACGCTGAGATCACCACCCGAATCGAGATTGATGTCACCACTGACATTGCCGTCGTTCTGGAATCCGCCGTGACCGATCTGACTGTAGGAAGCGTCATCAGCGCCTGAGCTGAGAGCAATATTTCCGGAAACGGTTGAAACCGCAACGGTGCCACTCTTCGTGCCATCCGCATCACCGGCAGTCGCATCCGCTCCACCGTGACCGATTTGCGCGTAAGCACTGTTTCCGTCGCCGGCAGCGATTGTCACGTCACCCGTTGCCCGTGCGACAACGTCCGCAGCGAAGGTGCCGGTTGCATCCGTTCCCCCGTGACCGATCTGAGCATACGAGTCGCCGTTTCCAGCGGTTCCCCCGGTGAGTGAAATCGCACCGGTCGCTCCGAGCGCCGTTGCTGTGATCGCACCCGTATAGTTGCCGTCGGCCTGATAGCCTCCATGCCCAAGCTGCACGTAGTTCTGACTGCCCGCTGCCGCAGCAGCCGTGAAATCAATCACTCCGCCGGCATCGACTGAGATCGCGCCGGACTTGTCGCCATCCACGCGAAGTCCACCGTGGCCGAGTTGAGCAAACTTCCAGTTGCCTCCTCCAGCACCTGAAGCAAAGCGAACATCTCCGGTCGCATCCACATCGATGGCACCACTCTGCGTGACGATATCATTGCTGAAGATACCTCCGTGTCCCAACATCGCGTAGGACCGGTCGCCGGATCCTGCCGCAAAGCTGACATCGCCGGCCCTGGCATTTACGGTAATGTTATCGGCTGAGGTTCCGACGGCACGATCACCACCGTGACCGATTTGAGCATAGGCCTGTCCCGCACCGCTGCCGGCAAAGGAGATTCCGCCATTATTAGCAGTCACTGAGATGGCACCGGTGCGATTGCTCGTTGAAAGCAATCCGCCATGACCGATCTGAGTGTAGGACCCGGTTCCCGCTCCGGTATTGAAATCGACTCCCGTTCCGGCTTCGACGGTGATCGCACCGCTGAAGGTCCCCTGAGAACGAGTTCCTCCGTGGCCGACCTGTGTGTAGGTGCCCACCTGGTTTGCTCCTGCGAGCGTCGCAATCTGCCCCGCGCTTGAGGTCACCTCGATTGCCCCGTCGATCGTTGCGTTCGTGTCGCTACCACCATGACCGATCTGCGTTGCTGCGTCGACATTTCCACCACCCGTGAGAGTGATATCATTGACGGCATCAAGATCGATTACACCTGAGAAAACGGTTCCGGTAGCGCGCTCACCACCGTGACCGATCATCACAGAGTTTTGAGCATCGGATCCTTTGAGTGTGATCGCACCTCCTGCATCCACATCGATCATCTGATTGACGACTTCGTATGCGGAGAGCTGTCCGCCGTGACCAATTTGGACGTAGGAATCGCCAGCACCGCCGTTTGCTCCGGTGAGGAGAACACTGCCGGCGATCGCGTTGACGGTGATCGATCCAACCGCGGTATCATTCGCGACTCCGGAGTTGTATCCGCCGTGCCCGATCTGAGAATAAGCATTTCCCGCTCCCTGCTGATTACCGGCCAGATCAATATCACCCGTGGTGCTCGTAACGCTGAGGTTGCCGGCAATGGCACCAATGATTCCTGAACTGCCATTACCACCGTGCCCGATCTGACCGTAAGCTCCGTTGGCAAATTGCCCGGCCACTGTGACGCCGGTTGCGGCATTTACCGTAACATTGCCGTCTTTGGCACCGGCGACGCTGCCGCCTCCGTGACCGATCTGAGCATAGGCATCGACAACACTTCCTCCGAGAACAAGAACGTTCCCGGCCGATGAATCCACCGTAACCGTGCCGGAATGATTTCCGTCATGATCAAAACCGCCGTGACCGATCTGAGCGTAGGAACGCTCACGTTCGCCACCGAGAACCGAAATGTTCCCGCCTGCATCGACATCGATATCCCCGGACTGATTCCCCTTCGCCCCGGCTCCATTGAAAAGCCCGCCGTGTCCCACTTGCGCGTAGTTCTGATTACTGAGCCCGGCTTTGATCTCGAGATCAGTCCCTGCATTCAAGGTAATCTTAGCGAGGTGATTTCCATCGGCATACTCGCCTCCGTGACCGATTTGGGCGTAGGACTGAGCAGCTCCGTTAGGGGTTACCCCGTCGACGACATCGAGATCAGTTTGACCGCCGGTGACTTTGATCGTCGTTCCCGCCGTGACCGAGATCGTGTCGGTGACAGCGGTTCCTCCGGTTGCTCCCGTGAAGTCGCCCTCATGACCACCGTGGCCGATCTGCGCGTAATTGTTATTGTTGAGACCGGCAACCACATCCACCGAACCGTTCGTGGCGGTTACGGTGATGGAACCGGTCCGATCCCCTTTGGCACCTCGTCCTCCGTGACCAATCTGGGCATACGCCCCGTCGGTCGCTTCGCCACCGGTAAGGACGATGTTATCCGCTGCCGTCGCGACAATGATTCCGCTCAGGTCGCCGTTGTTGTTCTGACCGCCGTGACCAAGTTGGGCAAACGGCCCTTCTCCGGCTCCGTATACGGCACCGCCGGAGAATGAAAGTGAGCCTCCCACGCCATCGGTTCCGGCATTGACGGTGATGGCACCACTGTGATTACCGTCGCTGTTGCCTCCGCCATGTCCCAGCATCGCAAAGCGTCGGTCATCGCTTCCTGCGACACCGTTATCGGCGCCACCTGAAAAAGTAATGTCGTTCGCGGCCTGAACCGTGATCGTTCCGGTGTGACCTGTCGCGGCGCTGTTGGCAATACCCCCATGCCCGATCTGAACATAGTTGTTGTTTCCATTCGCCGCCGCCGTCGCGATGACGCTTCCGGCACTCGCGATCGCCCGGATATCACCCGAGTAATCAACGTCCGTTGTGCTGACGTAACCGCCGTGACCGATCTTCGCCCACGCCCGGTTCCCCGGAGCGAGCACCAGTGGATCAGCCGCGAGCGGATTTGAAAGAATCTGAATATCTCCCGCCGTCGCGTTCACGGTCACATTGCCGTCGAAGCCGGTGCCTTGAGCATCGGAGGAATCGCCTCCGTGTCCAATCATGGCGTAACCTTCCTGATAGCCTCCGGCAATGATATCGACGCCACCGGCACCGGTAACCGTAATAGCAGCATCAGCCTGCACATCGGCGTTATGACCGCCGTGTCCGATCTGCGCGTAGGTGCGACTCGCGGTTCCGGCCGTCGCGGGAAGCCCACTTCCCTGAAGTGCCACTTTGCCACCGTTTGCACTCGTCACCGTGATCGCTGCATTTGAAATCACCCCATGAGCGCTTCTGCCACCGTGGCCGATCTGAACGTAGGCGTCGTCGGTCGTTCCGCGATTGAGAAGAACCGCGCCACCGCTCGTGACGGTGATCGTTCCTTCGCGGTCGCCCTCAGTCGAAACACCACCATGGCCGAACTGAGCGTATCCTCCACGCCCGGTATTGTTATCGCCTTGCGAACCGGTAAGGACGATGTCCGCGCCCGCTCCAGTCGTTAGAATATTGATCGTTCCGGCATTCGTTCCCGGCGCACCCTGAGGGATCGCAGGATTGAAACCTCCTGCGCCGTTGACGACACCGACATCGCCGGTTCCACGGGCGACTTCGAAATCCGAATTGTAACCGCCATGACCAATTTGTGCGAAGCTTCGGATGTCCCCACCGATCGAGGATCCGTCAGCGGCGAAGGCGATTCCGGTCGCAGCCTGAACATTGATCGCACCGGAGTGATTTCCAAAAGACTCATTTCCGCCGTGCCCGATCATCGCGAACTGAATGTTTCTCGTTCCCGCGGTGAAGTTGATTGCCCCGGCAGAGGAAATCACATCAATGGTTCCGGTGTGACCTTCCCCGGCCGCTGCGGACTGTTGGTAACCACCGTGTCCGATCTGAGCGAATCCTGTCCCGCCTGCTTCGAACCCGCCCGTGAAGCTGATGTTCCCGGTCGCACCCACCTTGATGTCACCGGTGATCGTTCCGGGAGCATAGGTGGCATTGTTAACAACGCGCGTATCATCCGCGTTGCCGGATATCCCGTCGGGCCCGCTGTTGTCCAGTCTCGTGCCGGCATCATTTCGTCCCCCGTGCCCGAGCATGGCATACGAAGCGCTGCGTCCCGCCTGGAAGGTGATTGCCCCACCGGCGACATTTTGATTCACATTGATGTTACCCGTGAAAGTGCCACTGCTGTTTTGTCCGCCGTGTCCGAGATGAACGTAGCTTCTATCGCCGGAACTTCCGCGCGAATCAAAAGTGATATCACCGACCGCATCGACATCGATGTTACCCGCGTGATCTCCGTCTGACTCGTATCCGCCATTTCCGATTTGCGCGTAGGCTTCGCGTCCCTGAGCCCCCTGATTCAAAACACTGGATCCACCGGCAAGAAATTCGATCACTCCGCCGGAATCAACGTCGATGAGGTCCGCCGCCAATCCGTGACTGCCTGTCGCATTACGACCACCATGTCCGATCTGAGCAAATCCTTCGCGATGATTGTCATTCCCATCAGCGAAGGTGCCGTGGAACTTGATATCGCCATTGAGAGCCTGCACGAGAATGGAGCCGCTCGTGTCGCCATTTGAAGATCTGCCCCCGTGTCCGATCTGAACCGCGGAACGCCCCGTTCGGTCCGTATCCGTCCCGAAGAGAATCGACCCGTTGTTGCTCGTGACGCTGATAACACCTGACTTCTCACCGTTCGCACCATTGCCGCCGTGACCGATCATCGCATAGGCATCGGTGGAATTTCCGATATTCCGATCGAACTGAATCGTGTTTTCCGCTTCGACCGTAATCGAAGAAGTCGAAACCACCTCGGTGCCGGATCCATTATCGAATCCTGAAGCGCCCACACCACCGTGTCCGATTTGAACGTAAGCGGTTCCCCCTGTTCCCGAAGTTCCGGTAATCGCTCCGCCGGAAGTAACAGATAGAACTCCGGTATGAGTTCCGTCGGCATCCTGACCACCGTGACCGATCTGAACGTAGGAGCGACCATGAGCCCCACCGGTGAGGCCGATGTCACCCGCGATAGCCACATTGATGAGACCACTGTGATTGCCGAAAGTGGAATGTCCGCCGTGACCGATTTGAACGTTCGCATCCACTTCGCCACTCGTCGTCGTCGCGCCGGTCATGGTGAGAGCACCGCCATCGGTCGTTGTAATTTCGATGTTTCCTTCATTGCCATCGAGATCGCCAACGCCGCCAGCACCGATCACTCCATTGGTCTTTTCCGCTTCATCGCCGCCGTGTCCGATCATCGCGTAGGAACGACTGCGGTTACCGCCTGACAGAGCGACATTACCGGCAGCGTCGATATCAATGTTGCCTTTCGAATAAGTTCGAGCTTCACGACCGCCGTGGCCGACTTGCGCATAGGATTCGTTGCTCTCCCCGCCTGTGAGCGTAAGCGCATTACCCGTGATCGCATCTTTACCGTTGATCGTCAGCTTGATATCGCCGAAGCGCTCGCGAGCGTCAGGGTTGGTATCAGGAGCGAGCAACCCGGCGGAACCGCGGCCGCCGTGCCCGATCTGCGCGTAGGCCTGAGGAGCCACATTTCCGGCTCCCGTCGTATCGCCCGCTTTGGTGCCTTCAACACTAACAAAGCCACCCGTAGTAATCGTGATATCATTGTCTTCCGCTTCGGTCATCAAGCCGTTCGTCTGGGAATGCCCGCCGTGTCCGACCTGAGCGTAGGCCTCATTTCTATTTCCTGCCGTGATCGTCAGATTGCCATCGAGGGTCAGGTTAATGTTGCCCCGAACCGATCCGTTCGAGCCATCGTTTCCTCCGTTACCGATCTGCACGTGAGCGTCGATCGCATCGCCCCCGTTCAGATCAACGTCGACGACATTCAGGATGTCGATCTGGCCATACTTCTCGTTGTTGATGTCGCGGCCACCCATTCCGATTTGAGCAAAGGAATCGCTGCCAGCGCCACCATTCATCGTGAGGCTTCCACGGTTCATCGCCGCAGTCGCACCCGTCAGGAGAATGTTCGCCTCTTTGTTGCCGTCGAAATTATTACCACCATGACCGATCAGTGAGAAGGCGGTGTTTCCGGCACCCGCGTTCATCGTGATGTTTCTGAAATTTGAAATCGTGACGGCGCCACCGGTTGTTCCCGCGGCGTTGCTGATTCCATGACCGATTTGGGTGTAGGCGTTCGCGCCGGATCCCGCGGTCACAACCGCAGGGTCGTTGAAGATGATATCGCCGGGCTCGCAGAAGCTGATATTCACCGCCGCATTGATGGTTCCCGCTGTCGCTCCGGTTCCGCCGTGTCCAATCTGAACAAAGGTGTCAGCGGCGGATCCGGCGTTCAAAGTGAGGCCACCTTCTTTCAGGTGAACGTCGATCCTGCCGGTCATATTCCCCGCGCCGTTACTGCCATTGTGATAACCGAACTGAGTGAACGCTCCCGCAGTGTCGCCCGCGTTCATCGTCATGCCGTAGGCGGCGGCGACATTCCGGCCCAGTCGAGTTCCGACCATGACCGCCGTGTCCTGATCCGCACTTCCCAGGGTGATGGTGCCACGAACCCCATCGGATGCGGGATCTCCTCCGAAGGTGTCGCAATCATTGAAATCGATCGCGACGCCACCTTCACGCAGGAGAGGCGCGCAGTAGTTGAAGACGCCCGGTGTCACTTCGGTGTATTCGACGAATGCCGGAGGTCGGGTGCCCGCACCGTTCCATCCCGCAACGATCGTCACGTTACCGGTTCCAAAATTCTGATAAGAACGCTCGAAGGTCACGCTTCCTCCGGTGACAAAGAAGAAGTCATCCGACGAGTTGACGAGCAAGTCCGCTCCCATGTTTCCTGTGAAGACGATGTCCGCATCGGAAGAGTCGATGTAGTTCACGCTGCCGGCTCCGAAGTTTTTCGTCGCGAGGACAGCGGCTTCTCCGGGATCTTTCGCTCCGTCTGCAACATTGACGAGATCGGGAATGATCTGGAATCCGTCACCGCCAAGATAGTCAGCGTCAGCCAGTCCTCCGTTCGTCTGGTGCCAAATGTTGGTTGTTTCCCCGGCACTGCCATCCGTTGCCGTGAGGGTTCCGCCGGCAAAGAGATGAATACCCCCTTCGCGAGTTCCCGTCGATGTCGTTCCCTGTCCGTCACCATGTCCGAGCATCGCGTAGTTCGTCGTTGAATTCGAACCACCGGTCAAAGTGATGTTTCCCCCGTTGTCAGCGATCACATAGAGATTGCCGCTCATCGCTCCACCCGAACCGATGCCACCGTGTCCGATCTGGGCGTATTCGTTCAGGTTGTCACCTCCCGTGAGAGTAACGCCGCCGACTCCGGTCGTGCCGGTTGTAACGACGATGTTGCCTGTTTTATCGCCAACGGCAGAACCTGATCCACCGTGTCCGATTTGAACGTAGGAATTATTCCCTCCTCCGGAATTGCCGTTCAAGGTCGCTTCATTAGCGAGGTGAACACAGATGTCACCGTTGAGCGCGCCCGTCGCATTCAGTCCTCCGAATCCAATCTGCGCGAAAGAGCTTCCGCCGCCTCCCGAAGTCATGATGAGGGAGTTTCCGCTCACCTCGATACTATCACCGGCAAGCCCCTGCGCATCCGAGGCATCCGACGCGCCGTGACCAATTTTCGCGTGAGAATTGGCACCATCTCCGCCAGTGAGGATAAGATCATGACCACTCACTGAGATAGAACCACTGTTGGTTCCGGCAAGCCCACTCTCGTTCGTTCCGCCATGACCGATCTGCGTGAATCGTCCGGTTCTTGAACCTCCTATGAGACTAACATTACCAACACTATCATTGTTGGAATCAGCAATAACGGTAATCACGCCTGACTTGTCAGCGGCATTGTTCGCTCCGCCGTGCCCGATCATTGCACCACCATTCACCCGGCCATTCCCCACGATACCCGCGGTATTGTCCTGACTCCCTGCGAGACTGACATCACCTGAAGCCGTGACATTGATAGCTCCGGTAATCGTGTCTCCGGCGCCACCTGCCCGCCACGTTCCCCCGTGACCAATTGATCCGACCGCAGTCTGAGCACTTCCGCCATTCACTGCTATGGAACCTGAACCGGCTACCACATCGATTTGGCCCGAAAGATCTCCCGTAGTCGATTGTCCATTATGACCGATTCCAGCAGCTGAGTCTTTTCCAACACCATTGCCGGCAGTGATCGTAATATCGCCAACCGAGGAATCCACAATAATAGCTCCGGAACGATTCCCGTTCGACCGGTTTCCACCATGCCCGATCACGGCGTCAGACTGTCCGCCGTCGCCGGTCTGAAGCGCCACCCCGTTCGAGGCATACAATGAGATTGCTCCTCCCTTTGCCCCCGTGACCAGTCGTCCGCCGTGGCCGATCTGTGCTCGTGCAAACCCGCCGACGCCTCCGTTCAATGTAACCTTCCCAGCTCGCTTCGCATCAGTTCCAATCGCAATCTCGCCGTCATGTGCCGAAGTCTGACTCGTCTGACCATGTCCGATTCGTGCATAAGCATCAGTTCCCCCACCCATAAGAGTAAGGTCGCCTGCCTCGCAGAACGAGATTGTGACCGTAGCCGCAGTCGTGGTAGATCCGGTCGCGCCATTAAATCCTCCATGACCAATTTGTGTAAAGGCACTTGACTGCGACCCTGAAGTAAGACTGAGCCCACCCATCTTGACTCCCACATTGATAGCGCCCGTCATATCTCCGCTTCCATCGCTGAAAAATCCCAACTGAGTCCCGGCATTCGCGGTGCCGTCCGAACCTCTCAGGGTGAGACCGTAACCGAAAGCATTCGTTGCCCCCTGACGTGAGCCAACGAGAACCGCGGTGGCCTGTCCGGCACTCCCGAGTGTGATCACTCCGTTGTTCTGACCATAGACGTCGCAATTCGCCGGAAGCGGAATCGGGAGTGCTGAGAAATCAGGAAGACAGGGAGCCCCCAGCATCAAGGTTGCCGATCCGATTGCCGGAGGAGCAAACGGGTTGTTCGCGACATCGTATCCAGCGAAGAGATTGATATCACCCGCCCCCTGGTTTTGGATGCCGAACCCGAGAGTCAGATTTCCTCCTGAGGCGAGCGTCAGATCATTCGCGCTGTTGTAAGCGTTCGTGCCCGACACGCCAGAGAGAGTCGCCAGATTCAGATCGTTTCCAGAGGCAATCGAAACGTCACCCTGATTGATTGCCGAGAAAAGAGTCTCTGCAAATGTGATCGCAGACCCGGGACCGGTCAGTTGCTTGTTACCGATCGTAAGGGTTCCGTTCGCAGTCAACGAGTAGCCGCTGTCACCTGCCGCCTGGACACCCGATCCCGCGTAGGAGACCTGTCCGATTCCCGAACTCGTTTGATGGGAAATATAGGCACCTGAGTTACCTCCGCCATCAGTCATCGTGATGTCGCCTGAGGCATACACATTGAGGCCACCGGTGCGGGCGCCGCTTGTATGAGTCTCCTGTGCATCGCCATGCCCAATGATCGCCCCGCGCCAGCTGTTGTCACCGGCCGTGAGCGTGACGTCACCGCCGAGGTTGACCACTGAAATACTTCCTGACAGATCGTTATTTCCGTTGTTAATCCCACCGTGTCCGATCTGAGCAGTCCTGTCGTTGACCCCGGTTCCCCCCTGGAGCGAGATCGCCCCGGAAGTCGAGTTCGTCACCGTCACGAAACCGGTGTGTGCCCCGGCGCTGTTGTAACCACCGTGACCGATCTGGGTAAAGCCCCACTGCGCACCGCTTCCTGAATCGAGGGTCACGCCCGTTGCTGCATGAACGTAGATATCACCCGTTTGAGTGCCGACGGCATCGCGACCGCCACTGCCGATTTTGGCATAAGCAGTCGATCCCGTTCCACTGAGCAGTTCGATGTTCGCACCTGCGCCCACTTCGATATTACCGGTGTTGGATCCGGTTGCCTGAAATCCACCATGACCGATTTGAGAGTACGAATCATTCGATTTTCCTCCCTGCACCGTCACTTTGCCGTCCACATCGACAACGACGTCACCGAGGTAATTTCCCGTCGCGCCCCGTCCGCCGTGTCCGAGCTGGACGTAGGTTTCGGTAGCACTGTTCCCATCAGCTGAATCCTCAGGCGTGGCCCCGCCGACCGTCCGCTCCGAACCGCTGAGAATCAAATTTCCGCCGTTGGTCGTCGTCACCGAAATCCGGTCAGAATTGTTGATCACTCCCGTATCGTCGGAATCCCATCCCCCGTGACCAAGCTGAACATACTCTCTGCGACCGCTGAGACGACCGTCGAGGTGAATATCCCCCGCCACATCGACGTCGATTTCACCGGAGCGATCCCCCTTGGCCTGATACCCCCCGTGACCGAGTTGCGCATAGGAAACCCAGAACGTATTCGGATTCGAACTGCCGGAAGCGAAAAGAAGATCCCCGCCGCTTGAGTCCACCGTGATCTTGCCATTGTGATCGCCATCGGCTCTGTCACCACCATGCCCGAGCTGCGCATAAGACTCGTTGTTATTTCCGGACCGGAAGCTGATTCCCCCCGCTCCATTCGCGATAACGCTGATGTCTCCAGTGTGCCCCGTAATCGCATCCGCTTCACGACCGCCATGACCGACCATCGCGTAAGTATCATCGGCGGTGCCTCCTGACACTGTAACATCGCCACCGGCGGTGATTGAAATCCCACCGGCGTGACCTGCTGTAACAGACCTCGCTTCGCTTCCTCCGTTACCGATCTGAGCATCACCACGACCGGTTCCGCCACCCGTAAGCGTAACATTTCCAGCGACGTCGAGCTTGATCAACTCGGTAGCCAAACCGTGGTCACCGGAATTGAGTCGTCCTCCGTGACCGATTTTCACATAACCATCGGCATCGGCACCTGCGAGAGCACTGAGATTCGCGGCCGCATTCGTGACAGCACCCATGGAATCTTTTCCGGCACGAACCGTGATATTCCCGTGCGTTCCAGTCGCGGCAACCGTATCAACGTTGACATTATACCACGTCCCGGTTCCCGTTGCAGCGACGCCGGGATCTCCAATCACGCCTTCATTGGAAAGCATCCGTGTTGCATCAAAATCGGCATCGTGCCCACCGTGACCAATCTGAGCATAACTCTGGTCGCCACGTCCCGCATTCGTGCCGCCCTCAATCGCGACTCCATTCCGGCCTTCCACCGTAATATCCCCGAAGTGGTCACCGAACGCCTCGTAACCGCCATGACCGATTTGAGCCGGCGCAATGTTTCCACGCCCACCTGTCATCGCAACGGTCCCGCTGCTCAGGACGGTGATGCTTCCGTTATGCCCATCACCATTGAGACTGCCCTTCTCGGCAGCGACGCGGAATCCCCCGTGACCGATTTGAACGCCACTTCGATCCGCACCACCAACACTACCACCTAACATGGCAACATCAGCGCCCGCATTGACGAGCGCACCGGTCGCGGTGACACCTGAGAAAACTTTGATATCGCCTTTATGAGTGCCTGAGAAATACTGGTCGTTACCGTTTTGGTAAGTCGTATTGTCATCCGCATTCCCCGAGATATCATCAGGTCCGTTACCGTCGAGGTTCACGCGGTGATCATTGCGACCACCGTGACCAATCTGTCCGAAGGCATCACTGTTCCCGCCCGTGAAGCTGATCGTATCACCGGTGTGCACCGTCACGTCACCGGTATGACCACCGGAGGCATTCAAGCCACCGTGTCCGATCATCATGAACTGAGACCCCTCACCTCTCGAGCCGGACGCGTCGAAAGTGATCTTACCGCCCGTGCCGAAGTTGGAACCATCCTTATCCGCCTCGACGAGGATAGAACCTGTCTGGTCACCACTGGTAACATATCCACCGTGACCGATCTGCCCGTAGCCTTCGCGGAAGCCGTGAGTGGAGAACGAAATATTTCCATCAGCGGTGGAAACCTCGATATTCCCCAGATTCCCCTGACGGTCGGCCTTGGCTGCGGTCGGATCGGTGCTTGCCTGATCAGCGTCCCAACCGCCGTGTCCGATTTGAACGTAATCGCGATAGCTCGTCCCTGACCGGAACCGAATATCTCCAACCGCATCCACATCGATGTCACCGACATGGTCTCCCCGTGCCTGGAAACCACCGTGTCCGATCTGAGCATAATTCTCTTCGGCTCCCCAGGTATCGCCGGTTCCCCCACCGAAAGCGATTCCTCCGGAGGAATTCACCGTGATCGCACTGATCGCTCCATTGCGAGTGCCGTCGTCTCCCTGATTTCCGTTGGCACTGCGCCCTCCATGTCCGAGCTGCACGTAACCGTCGTTGCTGAGACCGGCCTGAAAAATGATGTCGCCGCCACCCAGCGTAATCGCCGCGATTTTGCCATAAGAACTTCCCGTGGCTCCGTTGCCCCCGTGTCCCATCTGCACATAGGCACGGGCACTTCCGAGAGCACCGGCGTCACTCGAGCCGAGGAAATTAATCGCTCCGGAAGACGTCACCGAGATATCACCATTGTGCGTTCCCGATACGGCACGCCCCCCGTGACCGAGCTGGGCGTAGTTGTCATTTGCGGTTCCGCCGTTGAAAGAGATATCCCCTCCTCCTGTCGTTGTGACCGTGATCGATCCGGAGTTGCCGTCACCAACGACACCGTTCACGGCGTCAGCGTCGTAACCACCGTTTCCAAGTTGAGCATAGGATTCAACGCCGTCGCTTCCCGCGCTGTCACCCTGACCTCCGGTGAAGGTGATTCCGCCAGCGCCGGCGCTCACCCGAATGTCACCGTTGTGGTCACCGCGAGCGGCAAAACCTCCCAGTCCGAGCTGAGCCTGGCTGCGTCGCTGAGTCGAAGCCGTGAAGTTAATCGCGTCTCCCGCATTCACCTCGATACCTGAAACCAACCCGAGGCCGAGACCGTTAACCCCGGTGAGGTTGGCGTTCGCAGCGGAGAGGTCGTAATCATCTCCATTATTTACTTTGGTATGACCCAGCTGAGCAAAGTGATACACATCGGTCGAGTTGTCATTCGCATTACCGGCACGGAAATTGATCGATCCGGCAGTCGCATCGACCTTGATTGCTCCCTGGTGTGCGCCTCGCGCCCCGTAACCACCATGTCCAATCTGTGAGAAAAGGAAGCGTCCCGTTCCGGCCCCGGCGCTCGCCAACGCGCCCAGAGCGGCATCGTTATCACCGCCGTAAAAGTTGATGTCCCCCGTCGTGGTGCGCACGGAGATATCTCCCATGTGCCCCAGCGTCGGATTGCTGCCACCGGCGTTTGCGTTCACCCCGGCGTCGCGTCCGCCGTGACCGAGCATGGCATAGTTTCCGGCGTCAACATCGGCGGGCTCGCCTGCACCTGCTGTTCCGGCGATGAAATTGATTCCCGTTCCCGCCTGCACCTGAATATCGCCGATGTGGCCGGTTCCGTTGGCACCAGCGCCACCACCAAGCGTGACACCTGAGGTAGAACTCCAGCCGCCGTGCCCGAGCTGCGCAAAGTTCGTTTCACCGCTTCCGCCCCGAAAATCGATCAAGCCTCCCGCCGTGACCTTGATATCACCGTGCCATCCCTGACCGGCGGTGAGCATGTCACTTTCATAACCGCCGTTTCCGATCATGGCGTGGGACTGATTGCCACCATCCTGAGTCGCGAGTCCGGCCTGAAATTTGATATCACCGGTATCGGCAATCACCGTCACATCCGTGTTGATCGTCGCATCCTGATTCTCAGGCCGCACCGTGTAGCCACCGTTTCCGATCTGAGCAAAAGCCTTGATCCCTTCCCCTGCGGTAAAAGTAATATCACCGGTCCGCGCGCGCACCGCAATCTCTCCACCGACATGTCCCTGCGGGCGATCCGCGTTGGCATTGCTTCGACCGCCGTGACCGATCAAGACGAAGGTGTCCTCAGTGTTTCCTCCGTTCGCTGTGATTCCGCCACCGGCATCCACAACAATCATTCCGCTGATCACCGCATGATCACTGACATTCTGATCGAAGCCGCCATGACCAATCATCGCGATGGAAGCACCGAAGGCACCGCCCCGGCTTGGATCAGGATCATCAGTCGGAAGTGCCCCCGGCGTAATCGCTCCATCCATCAAAATGTTGCGGGTCGTGTTCACCATGATATCACCGGTGAGATCGATGAATTCCCCTTTGCCCGGAGTGAGCGGATCCAGTGCGTCGTAGTCAGGATTCGCGGTACGACCCTGAACCCCTATCTGGGCGGTGGCAGCCCACGTGGCCGACGGGGTGTCAGCACCTGCCGCGAGAATGACGTCGCGTCCAAACACATTCGTCCCTCCGCTCGCCGAGCCGATATAAACGTTGCGATTCAGGTTCGCACCCGTTTCATCTTTTCCAAGAACGACGTCGCCTCCGCTGCCGCTATCAAAACCGAATTGCGTCGAATTCTCCCCGTTGGCAGCGGCGTGTGCCTTGAGGCTCGCCACATCAAATCCGGACTGAGGCGCACCCCCGAGGCGAACGACGGCTTCGCACTGGTTGAAGTCGAGCGTGTAACCACTTCCCAGTGTCCCGCCAACTCCGTTCCATCCGGCTACGACATTGAGATTACCTCCGTCGAGATCCTCCTGGTTCCGAATCCGTCGTGTGAAGAAAATGTCCCCACGCGACAGCAGTGTGAGATCTTTCGTCGAGGCATAGTCGAAATCGGAATCCCAGAGTATGTCTGCGGTGCCCGTTGAAAAGGTCACGTGTCCCAAATCCGTGTCGTTTAAATTGTTATTCAGGTAGGGTCGGAAAAACGAATTGATAACCGTTCCGTTAACGGTGAACAGAGAATCGGTTCCCGCAATATTCTGATCGAGGTGCCCCACATCGAGTAGGAGGCCCCGGGGACCCACCTGCGTCGCAGAACCGCCCCGATGGCCGATCACAGGATCTCCCAAATTGTCGTAGTCGATACTCAGCTCGCCACCGACGATGAGTGAAATATTTCCCTCGTTAGTGCCTCCCTGGTCGACCGTGTTTCCGGGAGGATCGCTGACATCACCGTGACCGATCGTGACGTGAGCGTTGCTGAAGTTGCCTCCGATGAGATCGAGATCTCCGTTGACGATCACCAACTCGATATTTCCGCTCTGCGAACCGCCGCCGATCGGACCGCTGTCTCCACCGACCCCGCCGTGACCGATTTGGGTGTAGGCCTCGTTGAGTAAGCCACCTCCGATAAGCTGTGAATTCGGAGTCCCCGCATCACCACGGATATTGGCGACAACCGAAACCGCTCCGCTCTTCGTTCCCGAAGCAAGCCTTCCGCCGTGACCAATCTGAGAATAGTTCCGGTAGCTTCCGCCACCGCTCATGATGAGTTCATCCTGAACCCTGACCTTCACACATCCATCCAGTGTCCCGTCGACTTCGTGCCCGCCGTGTCCGATCTGCGCATACGATTCGTGGTCCCCCCAACCGACGGTTCCGCCACCGGCGGCGAGCATCAGATGACCGCCTGAGTTGACTTCAATTTCCCCGGTGTGATTTCCTTTAGACTGATATCCGCCGTTACCAATCTGAGCAAAGTCGGCAGCCGCATTACCCGCCGCGATCGTGACGTCCCCGCCGGTAGTGACCGTGATATTACCGCTGTGATCCGTCTGATCAGAACGACCACCGTTTCCGATGAAGGCAAAGTTGTTATTGGCAGTTCCCGCGAGCAGATTCAACTGCCCGGTCGTGGAGAGCGTTATATTTCCACTGCTGCCGGGAGTTCCCGCACCGATGTCGTTGGTGAAATCGGAATCCCACCCGCCGTTACCCAGCATCGCATAGGACTCGACGCCTTCGCTGTTCAGAGTGACTCCCTGGCCACCTGTGAAATTAACACCACCCAATCCGGAAACCACGTTGATGTCGCTGACGTGGCGTCCGCGGAAAGCATACCCACCCATTCCCAATTGGGCGTAGCCTCTGCGCTCGGTTCCGGCCGCGAAATTGATCGCATTACCGGCAGTCACGCTGATACCGCTCGTGAGCCCCAGACCAAGACCGACCGTTCCCGTGAGCCCCGCATTCGCACCGCTCACATCGCCGCCCTGATCATCCGGAGTTCCCCATCCGCCGACCGAACCACCGTGACCGAGCTGGGCATAGTGATAGGTGTCTGAGGAATTATCATTCGAAGCGCCTCCACGAAAATCGATCGATCCGGTCGTTGCGTTGACTTCGATCGCGCCACCGTGATCACCTCCGGCGGAAATACCACCGTGTCCCAACTGCGCGAAAGCATTCCGTCCCGTCCCCGCGCCGACACCACCGTTCAGTGCCGTGTCACTCGCGTAAAAAAGAATATCTCCTGCTGCGGTCGTCACCCGGATATCTCCGGTATGCCCGCTGCCGGCGACGTAATCATCAACGCCGTCGTTGTTACGGTTAACCGCATCGGCATCGTATCCGCCGTGCCCGAGTTGTGCCGAAAGGCGCCCGTCTTCATCAGCACCCTCATTCGCACTCACAGAACCCGCGATAAATTCGATCCCCGTTTTGGCAGACACCTGAATGTCCCCGGAGTGAATGCCTTTCGTGCTGCGTCCCCCGTTACCGAGTTGAGCGACGTTATCCGCAATGTCACCCGCCCTGAACGAAATTTTACCATCGCTTTGAACATACCCCGCCGTGCTCCGTCCGGCCTCGACGGTGATGTCACCATACCAACCACCACTCTCGCGAACGCTCGAATCGTAACCGCCGTTACCCAGCATCGCGAACCCGCGGTCCGCTCCGTTCTCACCGCCTGTCGCACCGATGAAAGAAATATTACCTCCTGCGAGAACTCTGATATCCGAACTGATTCCCGCGGAATCCATCGTCTCAACGTTGATGCCCTGACCACCATGACCAACGTGCGCAAAAGATTCCAAACCGGTTCCACCCGTGAAACTGATATTTCCGGTCCGGGCAAGCACGTCGATTTCTCCGCCCATCGTTCCCAAAAGAACCGTCGCATCATATCCCGTCAAACCGCCGTGACCGATCTGGACAAAACTACGACGGTTCGTTCCGCTCGTAGCCGTCACATTTCGACCGGCATCCACGTAGATATTTCCACTGATCTCATCACGGGCACGTGATTCATTGTTCACCCCGCCATGACCGATCATGACGTAGGCTTCGCGGACACCTGCAACGTCCGGTCCCACGACCTGAGTTGAGGCGGTCAGGCTCACGTCCTGTGTCGCCTGCACAAAAATATCCCCGGTAAAATCGTATCCAATCGTGGAGTCATTGCTGCCAATCTGCGTACTCGAACTCCAGTCAGCCAGCGAGTCATCCCGGCCTGAGGCGAGAAGGACATCCTCCCCCAGAACGGTCGTCGTGCCCTGAGCCGAACCCACTGAGATCCGGTCCACCTGGCGCACTCCTGCCAGATCAAAACCCAGAACAACATCTCCACCGTTCTGGCCGAACGCAGTTGCAGCCGCCCCGTTGTCGATTCCATCCTGACGGATAGCAGCAACGTCAAAAGCACTCGTCACGATCTGAGCGGTGTTGAAATCAAGGGTGTGCAACCCGGTCGACCCGTCCCAGCCGGCGACAGCACTCAGCGCACCGGTGCTTCCGTCGAGGCGGTTTCGAATCCGCTGAGTAAAGTTGATATTCCCTCCCGAGAGAATCGTGAAATCCTTCGTGCTCGTGTAATCGTAATCGACGTCGGTCCATTCGACGTTAGCGCCGGCCGCACCGGTTCCAATGACTACGTTTCCGATGTTCCCAACCAGATACGGATTGATCCACAGGTTCTGAATCTGGCTCTCGTTCGCATCATTCGTGATATCGAGGTAATTGTTAGTCACCCCGACCTCGTGATCGATCGAACCGGCAATCACCGTGAGGTCACTGTCGAGGTCGCCGGCCTGACGGGAGAGAATTCCCCCGCGGTTGCCGATGCTCAACTGCTGCGCGTTGCGATCGAGACTCAGTTCGCCACCGATGAGCACGGTCACGCTGCCCGATACCACATCAGCAGCCTCAAGGGATGAGCCGCCGTTTCCAATCAGCGCATAAGCGTTGCTCGCGTTGTTCTGATCTCCGGAAATCATATCGACATCACCGGCGAGGATGACCTCCACGTTGCCACTCTTCGTTCCATCGGAATCGTGCCCCCCGTTACCGATCTGGACGTAGGATTCCGCAGTGTCGCCAGCCCCGGCTCCTGCCTGAAGAATCGACTTTCCGCCTTCGGACAATACGGAGACAAATCCGGAATGATTCCCTCTCGCCTGCCATCCCCCGTTTCCGATTTGGGCGTAGCTGCGGTTGTTTCGCTGACCCGCGATCAACTCGACCTGCTGCTTGGCACGCACGATGATGTTACCATCGATATTGCCGTGAGCAGAGTAACCGCCATGACCGATCTGAGCGTAGGCGTTGTCAGTTCCCCATCCGATTCCGTCGCCGCCATGAGCCATCACCGCGCCATCCGACACAACCGTGATGGTTCCTGAATGATCCGCTCTCACATCACGACCGCCGTTACCGAGCTGAGCGTAGTTGCTGTTCGCCATTCCCCCTTTAAAATAAACATCACCACCATTCGTTGTCGTCACGGTGATGTTTCCGGAATGCCCTGCGGTGCCGGCTCCGCCGTTGTTTACAAAATCCGTCTCGAGACCTCCGTTCCCCAGCTGGGCGAACGAATCGAGAGCAACCGAATCACCATGGCCGGCGATAAAATTGACGCCTCCGCCTCCGGCTGCCACCACGATTTCTCCGGTGTGGCTGCCGCGATAATCATACCCGCCCAGTCCAAGCAGAGCATGTGCACGCCGGCCAGTTCCCGCGGTGAAATTGACACCGTCGCCGGCCGTCACGCTTATTGTCGCAGCGGAAAGGTTTCCTGACATTCCATTGGCATCGCCCCAGCCGCCGTGCATTCCCCCGTGCCCGAGCTGAGCAAAGTTCCGGGTATCCACGCTGTCGGAAACGACACCCGTCGTATTGCTGACGCTTTGGTCGAGCGTCTGCACACCACCGTTGAAATTCACGTTTCCGGCAGTGGCCTCGACCGTGATCGATCCTGAATTATCACCCACCGCGGCTATTCCGCCATGGCCGAGAAGAGCAAAGTGGTAGGCACCTTGATCGGCTCCGACACTTCCGTTTGCGATCCCGCCCGCGTTGAAGGTGATATCGCCGGTAGCCGTCGTAACCGTGATATCACCGGTATGACCGACTCCCGCGTAGCGCGTGTTTCCGTCCGACGCATCCGCATCCCAGCCACCGTGTCCCAACTGAACATACAAACGGCCATCCGCGTAAATCCCCTCGTCGCCGTTGGTCGTATTCGCGTCGCCGGGAAGAGTGGCGTAGGGAGCCAAATCCTGGAACCCGTTCGCCGTCGTCCGGTCACTCATCGTTCCCGCAGTGAACGTGACCCCGGAATTGGCACTCACGAAAATATTTCCGGAATGGCCTTCGGTAGCGCTGCCGCTTCGAGCCCCTTGTCCACCATGACCCAGGCCGGCACGGTTGTCCGCCTTGTCTCCCGATTTGAAGTTGATCGCCCCGTTCGTGCTCGTTACGGAGATGTCCCCTGTCAGCACGCCGATAGCGGCGTGTCCACCATTGCCGAGCTGCGCCGACGACAGACGATCCCGCGCCGCAAAGCCAAGCCCTGCTGCAAAGGTAATATCATTCGCCGCCGTCACCGTGATATCTGAATCATGAGCCCCGTCATTGTCGTACCCCCCGTGACCCAACTGAACGTAATTGATGCGTCCGTTGCCGGCGATGAAATTGAGAGCGCCGCCCGAGTTCACGGTGATCGCCCCGGTATTCCCCAGAGCGGTCCCCGTGCTTTTGGCATCGAGCCCGCCGTGTCCCAGCTGCGCGTGGGAACCTTCCGAGGAAATATTGCCGATCGGGGAATTGTTTCCGCTGTAGAAAGCAATGTCAGAACCCGCGTCCACCGTAATCACACCGTCGTGATCTCCGCGGGCGTAGTTACCTCCGTGACCGAGGTGAACATAAGCGTGACTGCGTGAACCGGTATCCGGCTCGCCTCCGAGACCGCGCGCGTCGAAGATAATTTTACCGGAGGCATCGACATCGACGAGACCACTCATGTTCCCGTCACTGCCGTAACCACCGTGGCCGAGCTGAGCAAAGTTTCGCGACTGATCACCCGACTTGAAGGTGATATCTCCGCCCAGAGCATTCACAATAATGGAACCGCTGTGGTTTCCGTCAGACGAAGAACCACCGTGACCGATCTGCGCGAACGAGTCATCGGATTGACGCCACGAAGAGGTGGGAGGTGCTCCCCGTGCCGCACCTGCCGTAAATGAGATTCCGCCACCGGCCTGAACGTTAATCGTTCCCGAAGCATCGAGTGGACTGACACTGACACCATTGGCACTGCTCCCGAGATTCATCCCGCCGTGACCGATCATGACATAGCTGCGCTTCGCCTGGCCGCCCTGAAACGTGATCGTCCCGTCCGTCCCCTGAGTCGTGTCGATATTGATGTCACCACTGTGACTTCCGTGAATCCGATAGCCGCCGTGACCGATCTGCATTCCGACACGATCTTTTTCTCCGACAAAATCATTCACGAAAGTGATGTTGCCGGTCCCCTTGCCGTCAACTCCGGCGTTGATCGTGATATTGCCCGAGAGATCCCCCGGACCGGGGCCCGTGTCAGAACCGACTCCGCCGTGACCGATCTGAAATTGAGCGAATCCCGAGCCATTGAACCCGGTTGATGAGAGCGCGACTTCATTGTGAACATCCATACGAATGTTACCCGTCGCGGCGAAAGCTCCCGTATCGCTGTTCGTATCGCGAAATCCGACCATGAGGTCCCGGCTGTCCGAGTTCGTGGCGACTTTGAAATCAACGTTGTAGGCCGCCAAATTGGTATCACCATATCTCGAGCCGACCATGACGCGTCTTGCTGAGTTAGTCAGAACAATCGAACCGTTTCCACCGGTCGCCTTGGCATTTCCGTAGGACGCCGAATTGCCGTAAAAATCGCTCATCGTGACCGCCCCCGTCGTCGCCGAACCGGTTCCGGGATTGAGACCGGTCGACCCATCCCAGCCGCCTACGACGTTGACCGCACCACCGCCTGCGTTCTGAACGCCTCCGGTGAAAATGACGTCGCCATGAGCCAGAAACGTAAGGTCGTTCACGGAAGTGTAATTGACGTCAGCGATCACGGAAATATTACCATCCTGAGTGTTCGCAGGATTGGTCGAAATGATCACGTGGTTCGTCGTAAGAGTGCTCGTCAACGCGGCAATGTTCACGTTGTTCGCTCCCGCCCCGCTCGTGCTCACTGATAAGTTAGTCGGGTCGAGAAGAAGCGTTCCGTTTCTACCTCCGGTCGAAAGCGTCGAAACGAGCCCGTCGAAAATGAGCGTGTCCTTACCGGAAACCTCCACGAATCCACCGTTTCCAACCGCGCCTTTTGCCTGAGCGTTGACCTCGCCTTCAAACCGGGTTGAATAATCAGCCCAGATGATGACCGATCCCGCATCCCCGCTGTCGAGTGAATTGCTGTTGAAGACGGCTCCTCTTTCAACGGCAACCGCACTGGAATTGGCGATCGCTTCGTCACGGCCCTGAAATCCACCACCGATGTTGACCGAACCTCCGCCGGTTGCACCGCTGGCGTCGACGCTCACCGTAGACCCCACCGTGATGACATCACCCTCGACGATGACGTTGCCGCCGTTCCCGGTGGCTCCCGCCGCATCGAGAGATCCCGTCAGCTCAGTGATATTGGTGCTCGAAATCCGGATATCACCGCCGCTTCCATCAGCGTTTGAGGCCGAGATTGTCCCGTCCACTTTCGCAAAAGCCGCCTGAATCAACACGCTCGCGGAATTCCCCACGCTGGGGGCCGTCGCCTCAATCGATCCACTGTTTTTGATCGATCCCCCGACGCCGCTCAAATACACCCGACCACCGCTGTTCGTCGTTCCCGTCGCCCGGACCGATCCCTTGTTGTTGATCGCGAGAGCAAACATGTTGCCATGCGCTTTCAGCTCAACCGCAGCACCCTCGATCGTTCCGTCATTCAGAATCCCCGTTCCACTGACTCCCGAGCCTGCCGCGCGCACGAAAATGCGTTCCCCGTTGGCATCCGCATTCGCCTTTAGAAGCACTTCCTCCCCTGCCGCGACGCCGACGAGCCCTTCTCTCGCGGAGATCGTCCCTGAATTCGTCACCGTTTTGCCAATCAAAAAGACATCGCCGCCGATCGCATTGATCTTACCCATGTTGGTAATGCCCTCACCCGCGCCTTTGAATACCATGTCTCCGCCCGCGAGAAACTCCCCGTTGCTCACATCGAGCGTGGAAAGAGCCAACCCGTGCACGTCAATGATTCCGTTCGATCCGATGAGAATCCCGTTCGGATTGATCACGAAAACGTTGCCGTTCGCCTTCAGAGCGCCATGAATCGCCGAGGGATTGCCTCCCGTGACGCGGTTCAGCACGGCGGCATTGACTCCGGGCTGGTTGAACTGAGTCAATTCCCCCGCGTCGATCGAGAAATCGGCCCAGTTAATAATCGCGCGTTGCGAAGCCTGATTGATCTGGAGATTTCCCGCTCCACCGGAAAAGGCGACGTCACCGTGGACAACGACGCCACCGCTCGGATTTGCCTGAATCGGAACAGTCCAGAGCCCGAGTCCGGGCATAAGTAGAATAGCAATCAGCGCCTGTAGAAACGAACTTCGTCTCAAGCGGGATTGCATCGAAAAGGGAGGAATTCGATGCCTCATTGAAAAGGGTATTTTATGGGGGGAGTGGCTCACCAATAGGGGTAATTGGTTCACCGCAAAGGGTATGTGCGCGCGATAGTCGCAAGAAGCGCGAGACCTGTCCAGAAAAGAAATACGGCGGAATCAGGCAGATTTTGAGCAAAATTCCGCCCGGATCCGGCACTTTCGACAACGCTGTTTCCCGCTGTTTTTTCGAAAAGACTTACCTTTCCCCCGCATCCGCCACCCCGTCGGATTCGATCCCGCATTCGAATCCCTCGCTCCCCGCGCGAAACACCCTCAGGGGGAAATTTTCCTGACACACCCCCACCAGAAACAGATCCGGATAACTAACTGAACTACAAAACCAGCATCACCTTTCAGACGCAGATCACAGCAACAGGCACCCTCCCCCCTTGCCATAAAGAATCCAGACAGCACCGATATCCTAACAGGGTCAGAACGACGTCAGATTCTTTTCACACGTCTCCCTCCCGTCCGAACTCACTGCTGATGCGCCCCTGAGGCGGGGCAACACCCTGACATTGAACGTAAATTCTGTGCCGCTAGTCAGTGAAGTTGGAAAACGGGAACTGAAAAACCGGATTTCCGTCGAGGTCATATTGCTCGTATCCTTCGAAAAAGATCCGGAATAAATTGAATCCGGTGAAGGCTTCCTCTCTTTCACGCAGCCAATCATTTTTTGATTTATCGTCAGGAAACATCCCGAGAAACTCAAAAAGTGAAAAACCGCCGAATTCTCCGCCATCTTCCTCCTGACCTGGGATCGACGGGCCGGAACCTCCGCCGGGGATAAGCGGATCGGTTCCGCCACCCACCGGATCGGTCCCGGGATCGACGGGATCCGGCACATCGAGGAGGGCAATCGAGTTGTAGTAGAACGCGAAATTCCCTGCATTCGACGGAGCCGGACCGGTATCGAATGCATTTTCGTGCTCGTCCACCGTCAGATTCTGGTCTCCGGTGATCAATACCGTAAACTCGTCGTCACGCTGAACCTCCGAGGGATCGGTTTCAGCCCCTTCGAAGGCAACCCCGTTGAGGAACGCGCCCGCCTGAACCTCGTTGTTTGAACGCTCCGGCAGATAGAAGCGCAACTCATCCGGACCGGCGAACTCGGCGTCGCTGTCTGCGACGAGGCTTCCGCCGGCAGGGTCGGTTGGATCGGTCGTGCTCACCGCGATCTGTGTCGAACCGGTTCCCGTTGCGCTCGTCGCTGCCTGATTCACATGTCCGATCATCCCGTCCGCGAGAGCGATATCCGAAGCCGCCGACACTTTGATATCACCGGATCGAGCACCCGCACCGGCCAGAGCACTGATCGACGAAGCCTGAGAAAAGAGGTCATCCCCGTGTCCGATCTTGGCGTAGGCGCCACCCGCGCCATTGGCAGCGGTCAGGAGAATATCATTTCCGGAAATGACATCGATCATCCCGCTGAAGTCACCATCCGCGGTTGCACCACCGTTTCCGATCTGGCTGTAGGCGCGCAGCTGATTTCCTCCGGTAAGCCTGATGTCGTTGCCTGCAGTGACACTGACATCCCCTGCGATAGCATCCGCAGTCGATTCGAGTCCTCCCGCGCCGATCTGGGCACTGGTCTGGATTCCGGTTCCGCCACTCACGATCACATCGTTGAAAGAAGTCACCGTAGTCGCCGAGGTGATGGAATCAGCAACATACTGAAAACCACCCGCGCCGATCGCCGCATCGGCAAAATTGCCGCTTCCGCCTTTGACTTCGACGTCTCCGGCAGTTGCGACCACTTTGACCGCGCCGTCGATATCACCGGCAGCACGGCTTCCGCCACTTCCGATACGAGCGGAAGCATCCGTTCCGCTGCCACCCTCAACGAGGACAGAGGCAGCAGCGACGTCAATCGCCCCGCTCTTCGATCCCACCGATTTGTTTCCGCCGTGACCCACCTGAGCGTAGACATCGTCCGCCCCGGCCGTGACCGTAAGCGTCCCGCCTGCGTCGATGTTGATTCCGCCGCTGAAATCGCCGTCATTCCGGAATCCTCCGTGACCGATCTGGCTGTGTGACGTGTCACTGGATGTCAGCGCGACGTTACCGGAAGTCGTTGCCACGGTAATCTCACCATTCTTGTCGCCTTCAGTGTCGTCGCTCGCATCGTCCGATCCGCCGTGACCGATTTGCGCATAAGCGTCAACACCGTTACCGGCTGTCAGGAGGATATCGTTCGTCGTGCTGGCGATGATATCGCCTCCGAACGTGCCACGGGCATCGGTTCCGCCGTGCCCCATCTGAGCGTAGTTGTCTGATCCGACGCCACCGCCGGTGAGGTTGAGAGCGCCCGTCGCTCCGAGTGCCGTCGCTGTGATCGCTCCGGTGTAGTCGCCGTCAGCCTGGTAGCCACCGTGACCGAGTTGCACGTAATTCTGAATTCCCGAAGCGGTAGCGGCGGTGAAGTCAATGACCCCGCCGGCGTCCACCGAGATCGCACCGCTCTTGTCCCCGTCAACACGAAGACCACCGTGCCCCAACTGAGCAAATTTCCAGTTCCCGCTGCCTCCTCCCGAAGTGAAGCGAACGTCTCCGTCCGCATCGACGTCGATGCTTCCGCTCATCGCTCTCACGTCGTTACCGAAAATCCCGCCATGTCCAAGCAAGGCGTAGGAACGGTCGGCAGAACCGGCGGTGAAACTGACGTCCCCCGCTTTGGCGTTCGCGGTGATGTCCCCTGTCGAAGTCCCGACAGCGCGATCACCACCGTGACCCAATTGAGCGTATCCCTGCGCGGCGCCACTGCCGGAGAATGTGATACCGCCGTCATTAGCCGTGACCGAAATCGCACCGCTGCGGTCGGTGATCGAAAGAAGTCCACCATGACCGATTTGAGTATAAGACCCGGTCCCGACGCCGGTCGCAAAATTAACTTCAGTGCCAGCCTCGACCGTGATCGCTCCCGAAAGAGTTCCCTGCGAGCGAGTCCCGCCATGACCCACCTGAGTGTAGGTTCCCAAGCTGTTTGCTCCTGCCGTCGTGGCAATTTTTCCATTCGTGGAAGTCACCTCAATAGCGCCGTCGATTGCCGCGTCGGTGTCCGTTCCGCCGTGACCGATTTGTGCAGAGGCATCTGCGTTGCGCCCGCCGTTGAGCGTGATGTCATCTCTCGCATCGATATCGATGAGTCCTGAGAAAACACCGCCGGAGGAACGCTCTCCGCCATGACCAATCATGGTGTGGTTCTCAGCGCCACCGCCCTTAACGGTGATCGCTCCGCCAGTCGCATCGATATCGATCATCTGGTTGATCACCTCATAGGCCGATGCGAGACCGCCGTGACCGATTTGCACGTAAGAACCGCTCGCCCCGGTGTTCGAACCGGTAAGAAAAATGCCTCCCGAAGTCGCGGTCACTTTCACGATTCCGTTCGCACTTTCGCCAGCCGATCCGGCACCCACTCCGCCATGACCGATCTGAGAATAAGCAGTTCCGGCTCCGACCTGATTGCCGGGAAGATCAATATTTCCAGAGGCACTCGTCACCGTGATGTCCCCCGCATTCGCACCGATCATCCCGTTGCTGCTGTCGCCACCGTGACCGATCTGACCATAAGCACCTTCATTCCCGCTACCGGCGACTTTTACGCCAGTGGCCGCGTTGACAACAATATTGCCGTCCTTAGATCCTGTAGTGATATTGCCTCCATGGCCAATCTGGCTGTAGGCATCCAGAGAACCGTTTCCGAGCACGTTCACAGCACCGGTCGCAGAATCGACATTGATGCTACCGGAAAGATTGCCATCGTGATCATTTCCACCGTGGCCGATCTGCGCGTATGAGCGATCACGTCCACCGCCGATGAGGTTGATTGTGCCATTGGCATCGACATCGATATTTCCCGATTGGTTGCCTTTCACAGCAGGTGGAGATCCGTTGAAAAGACCACCGTGACCGATCTGCGCGTAGGATTGATTGCTCTCTCCGCCAATGAGATCAAGCGTTCCACCTGAATTGACGATGATATTGGCGAGGTGATTTCCTTCAGAATACTGCCCCCCGTGTCCGATCTGAGCATAGGCCTGAGCAGCGGCATTCGTATTGTTGATGAGAGTGCCCCGCAAAACCATAGCACCGCTTGAGGTGACAGTGATCGTGTCAGCGGCAGTCGTTCCGCCGACCGCTCCGGTGAAATCCGCATCGTGACCGCCGTGACCGATTTGCGCGTAGGCGCTGCCTGAGCCACCGCCAAGAAGCTCGACCGTTCCGTTGTCTGCCGTCACCGTAATCGTTCCCGACTTGTCGCCTTTCGACGAGCGTCCACCGTGACCGATCTGTGAGTAGGCTTCGCTGGCATCGCCTCCCTGCAGGGTGACGTTGTCAGCGGCAGTGACGAGAAGGTTGCCGCCGAGGTCGCCGCTTGAATCCTCGCCGCCGTGACCGATTTGCGCGAATGCCGCGGTGCTCGATACAGTGACATCGCCACCGGTGAAAGAGACACTTCCCGAGCCATCTGTTCCCGCCGCGACCGTGATCGCACCGCCGTGGTCGCCGTCGACGTCGTGTCCACCGTGACCGATCATTGCAAAGCGGCGTAATTCGTCATTACGGTTTCCGTTGGTTCCCGCCTGGAACGTGATGTCATTCGCGGCAAGCACCTCGATAGTTCCGCTGTGTCCGTCCCCGCTTCGAATACCACCGTGACCGATCTGGACGAAATTATTGTTCCCGTTCTCCGCTGCTGTTCCAATGACCGAACCCGCCTCAGCCGTTACCGTAACGTCTCCGACAAAAGCACCCACGGTAGCAGCCGTATTGTAGGCACCGTGACCAATCTTGGCATAGGTCCGGTTGTTGTCCCCCGCCGCAGCGATATCGATGTCGCCGGCAGCCGCCGTCACCTCAATATCTCCCGCATAGCCGATCCCGGCGGATTCAGCCTCGTCTCCGCCATGACCGATCATCGCGTAGGATTCCGATCCCTCACCACCGGTTACGCTGATCGCGGAAAGCCCTGCTCCCCCCGTCGCATTCACCGTGATGTTCGAAGCAAGCACATCGCCGGTTCGATTCGTTCCGCCGTGGCCCAACTGTGCATAGGTCTGAGTGCCACTACCGCCCTCAAGACTGACAAGACTACCCGCGCCTAACGCATTCACATCGATTGCCCCTTTCATCGTTCCGCTTCCCCCGGAGCCACCGTGTCCGATTTGCCCGTAAGTTCCTCTCGAAGCGGTGTCTCCGACGCCACCGGAAATGGAGACATTGCCGGCAGTCCCGGTTACGGAAATATCCGAGTTCAGGTTCAAGCCGATGTCGCCGACATAGCCCGCGCCACCGTGACCGATTTGGCCGTAAGCATTCGATGCCGCCCCGCCCTGAGGCCCATTGACCGACACGTTTCCGGCAGTGACCGAGATCGCTCCATCGACGCTACCGACTCCGGTTTCGCCACCATGACCGACCTGGGCGTAGTTACGCCCGACGCCGGAAGCCGCATTGCCGCCTTCCACATCAACCGATCCGTTCGTCGCGCTCAAAGTGATCGTGCCCTGCTTATCACCGCCCGCGTTGGAGCCTCCATGACCGATTTGGGTAAATGCACCTGTGCGAAGCCCGCCGCCGAGAGTGATATTTCCTCCCGTCGAGGTCACCGAGATATTCCCGGTTTTGTCACCGTCACTGGCGTTGCCGGCTCCGGAGGTATGAGAACCTCCGTGACCGATCTGTGTGAAAATATCGCTGATCGATCCGTTGAGTCCGTCTCCGGGAAGAAGCGCGATCGTCCCGCCTGCATCGACGTTGATATCTCCGCCAAAGGCGCCGTTCGCGTTGGATCCGCCGTGTCCGATCTGAACACTCGAATCAATGTTACCGGCTCCAATCGAGTTGACTCCGACCGCACGACCGCCAAGCGTAATCGCTCCGACAGCATCGATATCGATGGCTCCGGAATAATCGCCTTTGGCATCCTCGCCACCGTGACCAATCTGAGTCTGAGCCTGCGTGTCAGAACGCACGATGAGGAGATCACCGCCGAGATCGACTTTGATCGAAGCGTCTGACGTCGAGTAGTTCGCCCCGTATCCGCCGTGGCCGATCTGAGTGTGAGTATTTCCCGCGCCACCTTCTGAACCAATCAGCGTGAGCCCCGCGTTGGAGGTATTCCCTGCTGTCTTGTTAGTCAGAGTGATCGATCCGCTCACGGTCTCACCATTGGCTCCGGCACTTTGACCGCCGTGACCGACCTGAGTGTAGTTACCGCCGCTTCCGGAAACATTCCCCCGGATGAGGAATTCCCCGTTCGTCGTAAGGTCAATATTGCTGGCCGAAACGATGCTGCCGATCAGTCCGGTGCTGCTCTGACCACCATGGCCGACGTGGGCGGAAGCAAAGGTGCCGCCGCCTGGAGCAATGATGGAAATCGAGTCATTGGCCCGCAGCGTGATGCTCCCGTCTTTCGTTCCGACGGAGCTGACGCCACCGTGACCAAGCATCGTAAACGCATTACCGCTCCTGCCGCCGGTGAGGGTGAACGCACCATTGCCGGCTCCCCCATCCTGATTCACCGCGATGTTACCCTGCAACGCACCGTTGTAGTTGAATCCCCCGTGACCGATCTGCGTCGAAGCGGAGTTTCCGTTTCCACCGGTCATGGCGAGAGCGCCGTTGGTATCGAGATTGATATCTCCGAGAACGCTGCCGCTCGCGCCAAGCCCACCGTGACCGATTTGGGTGTAGGCACCGCTCGAAGCAGCGGTCAGTGTGATGCTCTCAGCCGCGCCGAATCCAGTCGCCGCATCAGCACCGCCGATCGAAATCGTTCCGGTGATGTCGGAAGCGTTTCCGGCCCCGCCGTGTCCGATCTGCGCGTAACTGTCAGCGCCACCACCGAGCAGATTGACCACTCCGGGTTCGCAGAATGAAATCGTAATATCGCCACCGAGGACGCCGCTGCCGCCATTGCTCGAATCGGCGGAACCGGCGCCGCCGTGCCCGATCTGAGTGTAGGATCCTGTTCCCGCGCCGGAGGTCAGATTGAGGCCTCCCGCTTTGAGATTGATATTGATATCGCCCGTCGCAGCAGCAGTGCCTTCCGTTCCGAATCCGGCCTGCGCCGCATCAGGACGGAAACCGAACTGAGCTGCGTTGCCATCGTTCGAAAGCAGCGTGAGTCCGTAAGCGGCGATCGTATTCGTGCCCGCGCGGCTACCTACATAGACCGGAGCGGTCTGATCCGCCGCACCGATCGTGACCGTGCCGTAACCACTTCCACGATCGTTTCCAAAGTTCTCGCAGTTGTTGAAATCGATCATCGGATGACCATCGCGGATGATGGGCTCGCAGAAGCTTCCATTCAAAAACTCCACCGTGCCGATATCTCTCGGGATCCCACCGGGGCCGTAATCTTTCACTCCGGCGACGAGGATGACATCCCCGATTCCGGCGTTCTGATAGGAGTCTAACATCGTGATACTGCCACCGACGATGATGATGAAATCCTCCGTCGAATTCACGAACCGGTCACCCAGATCAAAAGTGTAATCGTTCGCACTCGTGTCGATGAAAGTGATCGGGCCGTTACCCGCATTTTCACCCATGATGATCCCCTGATCGTTGATCGTGCTGGAAGCGAGATTCAATCCGCCATTGGCGACCACCTGATAGCCGTTACCGCCGTCGTATGTTGCATTCGTGAGTCCGTTTCCATTGCCGTCACCTGAAGTCTGATGGTAGATATTCGCATTCCCGATACCGTTCGCGGCAGTCACGCCATTGCCATTGGCAGCGACGATATGCCCGTCAGCAAACAGGTGAATCCCACCCTCGCGCTGACCGCTCGAAGCCTGCCCTTCGGAATCGCCGTGCCCGACCATGGCGTATGCCGTCGTATCGGTTCCACCGAGTATATCGAGATCTCCTGTGCGTGAAATAACGTTGATATCACCACTCATGTCAGCCGCAACGGAACGACCGCCGTGACCGATCTGCGCATACTCTTCGGATTGTTCGCCGCCCTGAAGCAGAACGTTGCCGTTACCAACCACGGTGATATCCCCGTCGAGAGAAACAGCCCGCGAAAACCTGCCGCCATGACCGATCTGGGTATAGGTAAAGCTCCCACTCCCGGGACGCGCATCCAACGTGACCTGTCCTGCATCGGCATGAACACAAATCGTTCCGGTGATCGCGTCCACCGTTGCGGTGGTATTGCCCACGCCGCCGTGCCCGATCTGCGCGTAGGCGCCGTTCGCCGAACCACCGAGAATATCAATGTTACCGCCCGTAGCCGCGATCTCGATATTTCCATCTGCGGAGCCCTCTGCCTGATAGCCGCCGTGACCGATCTGGGCACCCACCCGGATATTCGAACCTCCCTCGACGAGAACACCATCACCGGCCTCCACCGAGATCGCACCCGTTTTAGCTCCTGATTGAAAATCGCCACCGTGACCGATTTGGGCCGAAGAGCGATTCGCACTTCCACCGGTCACACTGACGGAGCCCGTTTCCGATGTCACGTTGATGATGCCATCCAGCGTTCCGCCTGAACCGGCAGCACTCAGAGTTCCTCCGTGACCGATTTGTGCTCTCGCGCTGTCGCCGCTGCCACCGGCAACGATGACCTCATTCTTCACGTCGACATCGATCAAGCCCGAGTAGTTACCCGTCGCATCCAGTCCCCCGTGACCGACCATCGTGTAGGCCGTGGCTTCTCCGCCCATCATGTCAAGACGACCGTCTGCGCTCAAAGTGATCGCACCGGTCTTATCGCCGACACCGTTGGTGCCACCGTGTCCGATCTGTGCGTAGGTGGCGTCACCGCTGCCACCCCGAAGAGTGATATTTCCCATCCCGGCGCCCGTGCCGGTCACCCCGACGCGGATCGTTGAAGCCGCGACGAGATTATTACCGGCGGCTGACTTTGCCCCGCCATGGCCGATCTGGCTGTAGGCCATATCGCCACCATTGCCCGCGCTCATGAACAACGACCCGTTGGTAACATCGACTTCGACGTTTCCGCTCAGTTCATAGTTTCCAAAATCAGCACCGCCGTGACCGATTTGAGAGTATCCTTTCTTACGATCGTTCGAGAGCAGAGACAGATTCCCGTTCGCGTCAACGTCGACGAGACCACCGGCGGTGAAACGCGCGCCTCGACCACCGTGTCCGATCTGGACGTAGGAACTGTCATTGCTGTCGGTCCCTTCGAGAGTGATCGAATTGCCGCCGCCATCGCTTCCGTTCGCCTTGACCGTGATATCCCCGGTGCGGACGTCTGCGCCGCTGCCGGAACTGACGCCGCCGTGACCGATCTGTGAGTAGGCGTTGAGACCGCTCCCACTGAGCAATTTCACCGTCTCTCCGAATTCCACATCGAGGTCGCTGTTCAGGTAGCTGCCACCCGCGGTGGTTCCGCCATGACCGATTTGAGCAAAACTCTGGCTCCCCGTGAATCCGATCAGCTCAAGCGCCCCGCTGCCTTTCACGGTAACATCATCACTCTCGAGCGACCCGCTGTAGGAACGGCCGCCGTGACCGATCATCGAATAAGTATTGTTTGCCGAACCGGCCTCAAGCTGAACGTCATGAACCCCCGTGATCGAAATCGCGCCGTCAAGCGCACCGCTCCCGCTGATGCCGCCATGACCGATCTGAGCCGTCGCGTCCGAAGTCGTTCCCGCTTTCATTCTGAGAAGTCCCTCAGTCGCACCGGCTACCCCGGTCAAAGTAATCGATCCGAATTTCCCCGCGGTATCGCTGTCAAATCCCCCGTGGCCGATCTGAGCAGACGCTCTGTCAGCTCCTGCCGTTCCCGTAAGATTGGCGAATCCATTGATGCTGATATCCCCGCTCAGTAGAGCATCCGGACCAGTCTCGCGATGACCGATCTGTGAATAGGCGTCAACAGCCCCGGCCGTAAAAGTGAGATCTCCCGCTTCCGCAAAAAGGATATCGACAGCTCCTGAGATCACCGCATTGGCAGTATGCCCGATCTGCGTGTACGAACCGACTCCGCCTGACTGAAGATACAATCCGGTTGCAGGACCAGCGGTTCCGGCAATCTCACCGTCTTTCGCCCGCACCTCAATCGCACCGGAAACTCCGGCTACACCACCGATAAAACCTACCTGAGTTCCCGCATCGGCTGCGGTTCCGGCAATCAAAGCAACGGAGCTTCCTGAAACACTCGTCGCTCCCTCGCGGGATCCGACGGCGACAACGCCCGTCTGCGATTCGGAACCGATCACGACTCCGTTGCCGTTGTTTCCAAACGTATCGGTGTCGGCGGCATCAAGCGTACCCTCCATCACCAGTGTGCCGGGAGTGGCAACCGCATGCGTCGTCGCATTGAGAACCGTCGAGGTGAAAACCGAAGTCCCCCCCACCGTCGCATTCGTCTGCTCGAATCCGGCCACGAGCTGAATATCGCCTGCGCCGCTGTTCTGGATCGAGCGGTTCACGTTGATCGTTCCACCAACCGCAATCGTGCGGTTGAAAGCATCATCAACGAGCACGTCAGACCCTTCGATGGTGACGTCATAATCGTTATCGATCGTGAGGAAGACAGGTCCGTTCGCGATATTGCCATTGATCATCGCATTGAGATCGGCTGCGTTATTGAAGGCGGCATCGTTGAAGGAAGTGCCGCCCTTGGCGATGATTTGAAATCCATTACCACCGAGGTATGCCCCGGCACCGGCGAGACCGCCGGAACTGGACGTCCGATGCTGAATAAAGGCATAGTCTGATCCGTTGGTCGTTGCGATCGTGCCCTCGGCAAAGACCTGGATACCGCCCTCGCGCGTTCCAGCCGAAGCCGAGCGCCCTCCGTGACCGACCATCGCAAAGCCACCCCCGCCCGTGCCACCTATCACATCAATATCTCCACCAGATTCGACGGTAACGTCACCACTCAGATTACCACCGCTGTGTCGTCCTCCATGACCGATCTGAGTGTAGTTGTAATTTCCGGAAACAGCTTCACTCGAATCCAGCACAATATCGCCCGCAGCGGAAACGATTATGTCACCTGCCCGGTCGACCAATGTCGCCCCTCCCGATGCACCACCGTGTCCGATCTGAGCGGAGGTCGTATTGGGTGATTGCGATTTCAGGAGAATTTTACCAGTGCTGTCCGCATACGTACCAGCCGCACGCACTGTGATATCGCCGATAGCGGAATCAACATTATTATTCCAGGCGTTGATTCCACCGTGCCCAATCTGCGCAGAAGCATTTCCTACTGTACCACCTTCCAGAATAATATCCCCGGCCGCTTCAACATCAATCAATCCACTTTTGGATCCCTTCGAACCGGTTCCTCCGTGACCAATTTGCACATAATTGCTGCCTCCCTGCCCTCCTATTGCCTTTATATTACCTCCCGTTCTTACGACAATGTCTCCGTTTTGGCCAAGGTCAGAAGATTGCCCACCGTTACCGATTTGGGCATAGGAACCAGCGCCTGAAGTTCCACCAACGAACGAGATCCCCCCATTGTCAGCAATGACGCTAATGTCTCCGGTGTGTTCGGTATCAGCATTAAATCCACCAAGACCGATCTGAGCATAAGAGGTCGACCCGATCCCACCTTTTAAAACAATCGATTCCGCAAAATACGGCGAATTCACATCCGTTATCGTTCCGAGCACCTCAATTTTGAGATTACCGATCCGATCAGGATCACCGCCCAACTTGTTGGACTGCCCGCCACCATGACCGATCTGAGTGTAGGTGTGTGAATCATCCCCACCGGTAAGAGCAATCGCGCCCATCGAGCGAATACTGATATCGCCAGCAACTCCACCGTCGCCGTCGTAACCGCCGTGACCAATCTGAGCATAGGCCTGGGTCCCACTGCCGCCTTGCAAGGAAATCGTGCCAGCGCCACCGGTAGCGACATCTCCGACGAGGGAAATAGTTCCACTACGAGTTCCTCTTGTCGCCCGCCCGCCATGACCAATCTGAGAATAAGCGCCTTCGCCGCCAGCCGTCATTGTCACATCTCCCGCTTCGCTGAAACTGATCGTAATGTCTGAATTGATGAGATCATCAGCCGAACCGAAACCACCATGACCGACTTGAGTATAAGCCGCGACACCCGCACCGGAATTCATGACGAGGCCACCTTCATGAACGCCTAGATTAATCACTCCTGTCGTAGCACCACTACCATCTGTGTAAAATCCAATCTGGGTATCGGCATCCGCCCCGGTTCCGGCATTTAAAGTTACGGCATGCCCGAGAACGGTCGTAACACCCTCGCGTGAACCAATTCGAATGGCACTGGTTTGAGTCCCGTCACCAAGAAAAACGGATCCGTTGTTATTTCCGTATCCGGCAGTCCCCGTTGGAATCGTCAATCCATTGAACGCAGGAAGAGTTATTTTACCAAGAGCGACGCCACTACCTGCCGTGTAAAAAGGAGAAGCCGACAAGGCATCCATCTGCGGAAGATCACCTGCCGTATTCCAACCGGCGATCAGATTCACATTTCCTGCGCCCTGGTTCTGGATACCGAAGCCGACGAGGATATCCCGGCCCGCGGCAACGGTAAGACTGTTAGCACTATTGAAGGAAGAGAGAGTCGATGCGAGCAAACCGGAAACATCAGCCCCACTCAGATCAAGATCATTGGCTCCACCCGAAGCAATCGTGACGTCTCCGTCCGCGATTGCCGCACTGATCGTTTCACCCAAGGTCACCGCCGCATTAACCCCCGTTAACATGTCCTCACCGAAGGTGATTCCCTCTGTCGCAACGATGGAAAAACCACTGTCACCCACTGCCGTGATTCCCGACCCGGCATAGGAGACGACCCCGAGGACGCCCCCATCGGTGCCATTCGTTCCCGTCTGATGGCCAATAATCGCACTGCTGTTGCCCTCCCCGTCCGTCATCGTGATCGAGCCGTTGGCATAGACATTGAGTCCGCCGATCCGGCTTCCGTCAGCATGCCCCGACTGTGAGCCGTGACCGATCACCGCACCTCTCCAACTGCCACCTCCTCCGGCGAGAGTGATATCGCCGTCCAGATTCACGACCGAAATGGAACCGGAAATGGTATTGGTGCCCGTGTTAACGCCCCCGTGACCGATTTGAGAATACCTGTCGATTCCAGCATCCCCTCCCTGGAGAGAGATATCGCCGGAAGCGTTGAGGATCGTGATGAATCCGGAATGAGCGCCGCCGGAATAATAACCTCCGTGACCGATTTGGGAGATCCCTCGCAACGCACCTCCTGTTGAATCGAGCGTAACCCCGGTTCCCGCTTGCACAAAAATGTCACCCGCATGATCGCCATCAGCATCATATCCCCCGTGTCCGATCAGAGCGTGTGCTCTAGCTCCGGAGCCCGAAATGACGGACACCAATCCGCCCGCCTCTACGTTGATATGCCCTGTGTTCGCACCATTCGTTTCAAATCCACCGTGACCAATCTGCGCCGAGGCGTCGTCCCCGGAGCTTCCCAACAGCTCGATGTTACCGCCGGTGCTTTTCACCGAGATATCACCGATGCTCCCGGTAACGAGATCTCCATCGGCACTGTCTGCATTGTACCCACCGTTTCCGATCATGGCAGTTGCATACGTGCCGCTACCTGCTTTGAACGAGATATCCCCTCCCGCAGTAATGTCGATGTCACCGGCATGATCCCCTCTGGCATCGTTCCCGCCGTTACCGATCATGGCGTAGGTATCTTCCGCCGATCCGGCGGTGAAAGTAATCGCGCCAACCGCACTCACCACAATATCGCCGACATGGCTTCCTTTTGCATCCCACCCGCCGTGTCCGATCTGAGCATACTGACGAGTTCCGCCCGTGGAGAGAGAAGCGTCAAAGGTGATATTTCCAGCTGACTGCACCGTGATTTTACTGGTGAGCGCATCGTCAACCGTCGCCCCGTTCGCATCGTCACCATGGTTACCGGTATTCGAACCACCACCATGTCCAATTTGTGCGCTATTACTCCGGTCGGTTCCTGTCGTAAAAGTAATATCCCCCGTCGTCGTCGTTACATCAATCGCCCCGAACCATCCACCGAAGGTGTAGTTCGCCGAAGTCGAACCCGTGGTCACGTATTCTGCGTTGTAACCGCCGTGGCCGATTTGAACCTCGGCGAGACGTCCCCCGAGCCCTGCATTGGCGATAATACTGCCGGCATCCACGTCAATATCACCACCACTGGTGGCATTGACCCGCATATCAAGACCGCCGAGACCAATTCGGGCGAACGAGAAGTTCCCCGTGCCCGCGTCGAGTGAGAGCAGATTTCCGGCCTCAACCTTGATGTCCCCGTTGAGAGACGCCTCTGTGGCCGAGCTATTGGAAGCCCGTCCCCCGTGGCCGATCTGGGCGAAATTCCATTGATCCAACCCACCGTTCAAATCGATATTGTTTCCCGCTTCCACGGTGATATCCCCCGTGATCGCCTGGCGGGCAAGTTGGCCGATGCCACCATGTCCAATCATCGCGAAGCTGTCATCCTCATTCGGACCACTCAGCTGATTTGCCGTCAAAGTAACATCGTTCAACGCCTGAACACGGATATCTCCCGAAGGGTCGATTCCCGAGGTCGAAGCGCGATATCCGAACTGAGCAAACCGGCTGTTCGTCGAGGCGGAGGCATCCAAATTGCCACCGAGGAGCGAGAAGTTGTAACCCGCCGCGTTCGTGCTTCCGGCACGACTTCCGACGCTCACTCCGTCAGGAGCAGTCCCGCCAACATAGTCACGCCCGATCACAATCGATCCATTGTTGTTTCCGTAGGTCCCCGCCTGATCAAAAAACTGCGTTTCCATATCGACCGCAAAACCGTCGACCGCACTCCCTGAACTCGTGCCCGGAGAATACCCCGTAACCCCGTCCCAGCCGGCAACTAGATTGAGATCGCCGCCCCCCGTGCTGTTGAGCCGGATGTCGCGGACGATGTAGATATCCTGTGCTGCGAGCAGCGAAAGTGAGCCGTTGTTCCCCGCAGCCGTTCCCGTCTCGATGTCGTCGAGAACCCTGATATGCCCCGATCCCGAGCCAGCCGTTCCCGTGTCCGCAGGATTCGTGTAAATCACGACGTTGGTCCCCGCGTTGAGAGAACTTTCAATCGCACCGCTGTTCGAGGCATCGACGACGAAATCATCAGGATCGAGAAGGAGCGTTCCGTCACCGAGATCCACGCTTCCCTGAAAGGTCAAATTCGCCTTTCCGGAAACCTCAGCGAAACCGCCGTTGCCAACCGCTCCAAGCGCCCGGCCGCTGATTTCACCTTCGAAAAGCGTGTTCCCGTCCGCCCAGAAAATCGCGGAACCCGCGTCACCATCGCCCGTCGCATCGACATTGATCTTCGCACCTTCGGCGACGTTTAAATTCTCAGCATTGCGGACCTCCGCATCCCCGCCCTGGAACCCGCCACCGACACGGACGTAACCTCCTCCTGAAAAGCCACTTGCATCAATATCAGCGCCGTTTGCGAAATCGATTGCGCGTCCTTCCATAATAACCTTGCCGCCCCTGCCTGTAGAGCTCGATACATCGACTGAGCCACCAAGCTCGAGGTCTTCCGTCGCCGAAACGCGGACGTCTCCGCCCGAAGCTTCAATCGTGCCGTCGACCTTCGCGTATGCGGCCTGAATCAACACACTTGCGGAATTGCCGGCACTCGGAGCGGACGCTTTGATCGACCCCCCGTTTTCCACCGAACCACCGAGGCCATTGAGGAAAACGCGACCGCCCTCACTGGAGCTGCCCGTCGCGCGGATCGACCCTTTGTTGTTGATCGCGAGCGCATACATGTTGCCGTGCGCCTTCAACTCCACCGCCGCGCCTTCGATCGTGCCGTCGTTGAGAATCCCTGTGCCGCTCACGCCTGAACCCGCGGCACGGACGAAGATCCGCTCGCCGTTCGCATCCGCGTTCGCTTTCAAAAGCACTTCCTCTCCCGCCGCGATGCCCACGAGCCCGTCTCCCGCCGAAATCGTTCCGGAGTTCGTCACCGTTTTGCCGATCAGAAACACGTCTCCGCCGATCGCATTGATCTTACCCATGTTGGTAACGCCTTCTCCAGCGCCCTTGAAAACCATGTCGCCACCCGCGAGAAACTCGCCGTTACTCACGTCGAGCGTCGAAAGCGCAAGCCCGTGAACATCGATCGTTCCGTTTGCCCCTACCAGAATACCATTCGGGTTGATCACGAAGACGTTCCCGTTTGCCTTCAGTGCCCCGTGAATCGCCGAAGGATTGCCTCCTGTAACGCGGTTCAGCACCGCTGCATTAACGCCCGGCTGATTGAATTGAGTCAGCTCGCCCGCATCGATCGAAAAGTCCGCCCAGTTGATGATCGCCTGCTGCGAGGACTGGTTGATCTGCAAATTTCCGGCACCGCCGCCGAAGCTCACATCACCATGAACGACAACGCCTCCCGTGGGGTTCGCCTGCAGTGGAAGCGTCCAGAGGCCAAGCCCCGGCATGAGTAAAACAGCTACCAGCGTATGCAGAAACGAGCGCCGCCTGAAACTGGAGCGGAAGATATTAAGAAGGGATTGAAAACTCATAAATGACAAAGGGCGAAAAACGAAAACGGGGAGTGAACCAATCAAGAGACTCAGGGGGAAGTCCAGACGGAATCCATATCGAATTCAGCAATCAAAGATACGGGAATCAGAGATGCAGTGATTGTTGTCATGATAGATCAAAACATGACGCGATTTGTTCAAAAATATTCCCATTTTCTTTTTGCAGGAAATCCACCCCCGACACAACGGGGCCCGGCCGCCCCGGCGCTTTTGGTAGATTATCGAAACACCGGGAAGGATACAGTGTTCCGGCAGGGCAAACACACGCCGTGATATTAGCGAATCAAGCTGGCTTCTTCGCATCTGCTGACATTGAATCGAAGCGGAAAGCCATCCGGCCCCGGGCAAATTCAGCCCGGGTCACGGGCATTAAGAATGCGTTCAGGAACGTCAAGTCCGCTCCAGAATGCTCTCTCACATCACTCAAAACTCGGTAATCCGATCGTTGGTAAACGCGAAATGATAGACAGGATTACCGCTGGAGTCGTAATGATCGAATCCCTCGAAATACATCCCATACGGGTTGAATCCGGTGAAGCGGCCTTCATTTTCACGCTGCCAATCACTCTGCGATTTGTCCTCCGGAGTCATCGCGAGAAACTCCGCAAACGTATACAGAGTCGCGTTTCCAGCACTGGACCCTCCGCCACCATTGCTGCCACCGACACCGGGTTGCGAGTTCCCATCACCGGTAGTTTCTCCGCCTGTGGATCCGCCACCGCCGGGTGGAACCACGACAGGATCGGTGAGTTCGATAGAGTTGTAGTAGAAAGCGAAGCTCGCCGCATTCACCGGCGCCGGACCTGAACCGAAGACATTCGTATGCTCGGCCGGAGTGGAATTCTGAACGCCCGTGATCTCAATGGTGAACTCATCATCGCGCTGCGCGACAGACGGATCGACCTCCGCACCGGCGAAAGCTTCCCCGTTAATCAGCGCACCCGCCTGCACATCGTTACTCGATCGTTCAGGAAGGTAAAATCGCACCTCATCCGCGCCTCCGAACTCACTGTCACTGTCCGCGATAATACCTCCGCCGGCCGGATCGGCCGGGGCCGCAGTGCTCGCCGCAATTTGCGTCGAACCGCCTGTAGCAACGGCCGAGGTGGCACCGTTCACGTGCCCTATCATTCCATCTAAAAGAACCATGTCAGAGCCCGCCGAAACCTCGATATTCCCGGCGCGATTGCCACTTCCGGCAAGTGAACCAATTGTCGTAAAGGAAGAGAAAAGATCATCTCCGTGACCAATCATCGAGTAGGCACCAAATGCTCCATTTGCACCGGTCAGGAAAATATCGTTCCCTGACTGAACCTCAATATTCCCGTTGAAATTGCCGCTCGCAGTCGCGCCGCCGTTTCCGATCTGGCTGAAAGCACGCAACTCATCACCGCCGGTCAGAAGGATATCGTTTCCTGCATCGACGGTCACGTCACCAGTGATAACGTTCGCGGCTGACTCGAGTCCCCCCGCACCAATCTGAGCGCTCGACTGAACGCCCGTTCCCCCGCTCAGGATCACATCGAGGGGAGACGTCACCGACGTCGCCGAAATAATGGAAGCGGCGCTGTATTGAATTCCGCCGGCTCCGATCGCCGCTTCAGAAAAGGCTCCGGTTCCTCCCTTGATTTCGACGTTGCCGGTCTTCGCGACGACGCTGACGGCACCGTTGATATCACCGGACCCCCGACTGCCGCCATTTCCGACACGAGCCGCGGCACCGCTTCCACCGCCACCTTCAACGAGCACCGAGCCCGCTGTCAGAGTAACGTCACCGAATCCGGTTCCCACCTGAGAATCGCCTCCGTGACCGATCTGCGCGTAGGCGGCATTTCCATCCCCCGCCGTCAGGGTCAGCGCAGCCGTATCACTGAAAGAAACGGTGATGTCGGAATTGATCACGTCAGCATCGACCGAACCATACCCACCGTGCCCGACTTGAGCGAACGAACCGACCGCATCGCCACCGGAAATGTTCAGCCCGCTGTCACCTCCGAGGAGGTTGATGGCTCCTGTCATGTCAACACCGCTGCCGAAGTAGCCGACCTGAGCATGAGCTCCGTCATTCGAGTCACTGCCCTGCAGAACCACACCTTCAGCGAAGACGTTGGTGGTGCCGCCGGCGGAACCGACGCTGACCGCCTGGACGCCACCGCCTACGGTCACGATGCTTCCGGGTGCCCCCCACAGAGCGGCATCCACTGCAACCGGGGCAAAATCAAAACCGAGCGTCGCAATCTCCGGACAATTGGTGAAGTCGATCTCGAGCGACAATCCATTGCTGCCGTCGAATTCGCTGCTGCCCGGGTTGAAGCCGACCGAGCTGGCCCATCCCGCGGCGAGGTTGACCTGTCCCGAACCACCGTTCTGCATTGACGCGAGAACATCGATATTCCCCGCTGCAACGAAATTGGAGTGGTAAGCGCTGGTGTTGAAAGCTCCCGCTCCGTCGATCGTCAGATTTCCGCCGAGAATCGCAAAGCTCACGTCGCCGCCTTCACCCATGACATCGGCGATCCCACTCACCCCGAAGGCATTCGCGGTCGTATCGAGGAACCCGGTAGTGAGAAGAAACTCGCTGTCACTGACGCTGTCGAGAGCAGCTGTCCCGTGTGCGAGACGGGACGAGCTGCCATTGTCTGCCAGCGTCGTGCTGCCTGAGACCGCGAGTTTTATGGCTCCGGCACGTGCCCCGTCCGTCGCCGAGTTGGCGTCACCGTGTCCGACCATCCCGTAGTTTTCCGATCCGGTGGCGCCTCCATTCAAATCAAAATTCCCGCTCACCAAAACGGTGATGTCGCCGGACATATCCGAGGTCCCCGTGTTGGTGCCACCGTGACCGATCTGAGCATACTGACCGGAGTCATCACCGCCGTTCAGAACGAGATTTCCCGAACCGTCGTAGCCGGCGACCACCGACACCGCGCCTGATTTGCCACCGAGAGAATCGCCTCCTCCGTGACCGATTTGAACATAGCCGTCTTCGGAAGTCGTGCTCGCAGTCAGGTCGATATCTCCACCGGCTTTGACACAGATAAACCCGCTCGCGTCACCCCGGCTGTTGTCGCCACCGTGACCGATCTGAGCATAAAGATCATTCGGAGTTCCGGTGCCGCCTGTCAGGTTGATGTCCCCGGTTGCCGTCAAGTCGATCCAGCCTTCGAGACTGCCGCTCGTTCCATCGCCGAAGCCACCTTCTCCGCCGTGCCCGATCTGAGCGTAGCCGTCAACGAGGTAACCCGCTGCCACGATCACATTCGCCACTCTGCCAATCGTGATGTCGCCTGACTTGTCCGCTGAATTCAGGTTGCCATCGGTTCGGGATCCACCGTGCCCGATTTGAGCATAACTGTTAGTGCCGGAACCTCTGAGAACAAGATTGCCGCCACCCATTCCCGCGGCAGTATTGATCGCGATATCACCATCGGTGACAGCCGTCGTCAACGTGTTGTACCCCCCGTGACCAATCTGCGCGTAGGCATTGCTCAAAGCACCTGCAAGAAGATCAATGCCCCCTGCGATATCGAGCGAGATGTCAGCGTCAGTGACCGCATTGGAAAAATTCGTCGCCCCGCCACCGTGTCCGATCTGAGCGTAAGCATCGTTGGCGGTGCCACCTACGACGGCAAGACTCGCGGCCCGGCCGATTTTAATATGACCGGAGACATCGGTCGCACGACGGTTCAGACCTCCGTGACCCACCTGCACGTAACGCGCTTCTCCACTCGCATTCAGCGTGATCGCCCCGCCTCCACCGGCAACACCGCCGGCTCCCCCATTGAGCGTCGGATCCCAGTTGAGGTAGATATCACCGGCGAGACTGTTTGGTGCCGGGTCGAGGGATGTGTTTGCCTTGACCGCTCCCCCGTGTCCGATCTGCGCGTAGTTGTAACCACCGCCCGTTCCGGCATCCACGTCGAGGGCACTGCCGATCACGATGATGTCTCCCGATGCAGCGCCTTCGGCATCATGTCCGAGGTGACCAATCTGAGCGGTCGTCGTGTTTCCGCCCCCGGAAGCCAGTTTGATGGCGCCTGTGCTCTCGACCCGGATATCTCCGACAAACTGTCCAACGACGCCTTCACCGCCATGCCCGATTCGGCCGATAGAGTCCGCTCCGGCTCCGCCGAGAATAGAGACGCTCGCGCTCTCTCCGATCAGAATATCGCCCCGAATGTCCATGACGCCATTTGTGCGCGTCCCGTTATCACGAACGCCACCGTGCCCGATCATCGCCGCCGCGTTCGTTCCGCTCGCGCCCTGCAGCGTAATCGCTCCTGTCCCCGATCCGGCGAGCTGATTGATTCTGATGTCTGAATCCGTCGCCGTGAGATTGAAAACCTGTGAACCTCCGTGACCGATCTGGGCGTAGGAATCATTGCCTACCGCCAGAAGCGAAATCGCGCCGAACGCATCCAGATCGATATTCGAATGAGTGACGTTGAACGCGCCATCCACGCCGCCGTGACCGATTTGGGCATAGGTGTTATTGCCCGACCCACCGGTGATCGTGATGAAATCTCTCGAATCGATATCCAGATTACCGGATACGCTTACGTTACTGCCGAGACCGCCATGACCAATCTGGGACGTGGCTTCACCGCCTCCGCCGTGAAGCAGAATCGAGCCGGCATTCACGATCACATCCGAGGCGAGTGTGCCGCTGGCAGAGCGCCCGCCATTTCCGATCAACGCAATCCCGCGGGCTCCGGTTCCGCCCCTGACTTCGAGTGCTCCCGTTGAGGTGACTTGAATCGTCTCGCCGGCAAAGCCCATGTCACCGGTCGTCGAAAGACCACCGTGCCCGATCATCGCATGCGCGTCGGTTCCACCTCCCTGAACGAGAACGGAAGCGCCGTCGACATCAATGGACCCGCGATGATTGCCGTCAGTGTCCCAGCCACCGTTTCCGATTTGCGCGTAAGCGCCGGCAACCGATCCGGCTCTTACCGAAATCGCACCGGATGACTGCACCTCGATGAGGTCACCTTCGGCTCCGAAATTTCCTCTCTCCTGGTGTCCACCGTGGCCAATCTGGGCATACGCACCGGATAGACCTGCGCCGCTGAACACGTCCACGCTCGTGCTCTCGAGAATTCGAATCGAGCCGCTCATGTCCCCGTTCACCGCGGTGCTGCTGTCGTTACCACCGTGACCGATCTGGGCGTAGCTTCGCTTTTGCGTTCCCTGCACCGTCACCGCAGCCGCTTTCCCGATCGTGATGTCACCCTGCGTCGCACCGGTCTGATTTCTGCCTCCGTGTCCAATTTGCGCCACCGTGCCGTAGTTTTCCTCGGTGGTTGTCTTCGTCGATCCTGTCAGGGTAATGTCCCCGCCGCCGACGGCTGTATCCGTGTCAGGATTGTAATTGATGAAGATGTCACCATACAGCATCGCGTCGGCGTCATAGCCGCCGTTCCCGATCGTAGCGTAAGCGCCATACTCAGTGCCGACGGTGTCACCACCGCTCAGAGAAATACCATTCTCCGCGATCACGACGGTTTGATCTGACAGCGTTCCCAACATCGTCGTGTTGTGATCGTGACCGCCGTGACCAATTTGGGTGTAAGCATCCTGCCGCGTGCCACCGTTCAACGAAATCTGACCCGTCGATTGCAGCCGGATGTCACCACTCGCTTTTCCGTGCTCACTCACGCTTGAGTCCCCCAATCCTCCGTTACCAATCTGACTGTAGGTTTGTGACCCGGTTCCTCCCTGCAGAACAATATTTCCGGCACCACTGACGGCGTCGTGCCCCCCGATCGTGATCGCACCGGCGCGGTCTCCGTGGACATTCCGCCCCCCGTGACCAATCTGCGTGTAGGCATCCGTCCCCTTTCCGCCATTGAGCATGACATCCCCGGGAGCGCAGAAAGTGATATCGATCGTTGCGACTTCCGTGGTGTTCCCGGCGGTAGAGCCGTAACCCCCGTGACCAATCTGAGCGTAGGATCTCGTCGTCCCCCCGTTGAGCGTGAGACCTCCTTCATGCAGGTAAATTTTCGTCGCGCCCGTCATGTCGCCACTGCCGTTTCCATGAAAACCAATCTGGGATTCGGCATCCGCGTTCGAAGTACTCCCCTGCACGACGAGCCCGTGAGCACCGATATACGTGGTGCCCTGACGCGATCCGATTCTTACCGCATCGGTCTGATTGGCCGCCCCGATCGTCACGGTTTTATTGCCAACACCGAAGCTGTCACAGTTGTTAAAGTTGAAGTCCACGTTCTGACCGATCGATGGATGGCAAAAATCCACTTCCCCGTTAACCGTCGGGAAATCGACCGCTCCGTTGCTCACCGCCCCGGTTCCGTCCCATCCCGCGACGAGAATAACATCACCAAAACCTTCGTTCTGATACGAACTCAAGATCGTGATGTTTCCGCCGGTTAGAATGTAAAAATCGTCACCCGTATTGATGCTGTAATCCATCTCGTCGAGCGTGACGTCAGTGTCATTCGTGATCATCATCTTCACGGGAGCACCGACACTTACATTGCCATTAACCATTGCGGAAATATCATCAACGGCCGAGTTGGCGAGGATCGGCCCGCCGGCTGCATTGGCCATGACCTGGAACCCGTCTCCGCCGAGATAATTGCCGGCTCCCCCGAGTCCACCGGCATTACCGGTCTGATGGTAAATATTGACGTTCTCAATACCGGCACCGTTGGTTGCTGTCAGCTGCCCCGTCGCAAGAAGGTGAACGCCACCCTCACGCGTTCCCAACGAGGTCGCCCCCTCGGCGTCACCGTGACCGATCATCGCATAAGAGCTCAACCGGTCTCCCGCCGTCAGAGTGATATTGCCCCCCGCAGTTGGTGAGCCCTCGTCAGCTATCACGTAGATATCACCGCTCATCGCAGCATCTGTGTTCACACCGCCGTGCCCGATCTGAGCATATTGCGTGGCACCGGATACAGAAGCCTCAGAGCCGCCGATCAACTCGATACCACCGGCACCTGTCGTTACCACAATATCGCCGTCAAAAACGTTCGCGGATGTGCTACCCGCGAGACTCCCTCCGTTACCGATCTGCGTGTAGGAATCGACCGCGACAACGGCCCCCGAGTTCATGATCAGTCCGCTCTCAGCGTGAACACAAATATCGCCGATCAGATTGCCGCCGGCGTTCAGTCCGCCCATGCCGATTTGCGCGTAAGCACCCCGGCCACTGCCGCTCGTCAATGTGATCGTGTAGCCGTTCACTTCGATGCGATCTCCCGCGAGCCCGTGGTTTCCGCCATTGCTGTGCCCCCCGTTTCCAATCTGGGCGAAATTCGGCGTTTCGTTGGTGGGATTCGTTCCCGCCTTCACTTCGACATCGCCACCGGCACTCACAGTGATCGATCCAGAGCTGTTTCCGGCAGTCTGCGCGCCGCCGTTTCCGATCATCGCGTAGGCGTCGTCACCTCCGACCGTTCCCGCGAGGACGCGCACGTCACGACCCGCTGTCACTGAAATATCAGCCGACTGCGTCCCGCCGTTGGCGAGTCCTCCATTACCGATCTGAGCGAGCGTGTTGTTCGTTTCACCGGCCTGAACGATAACATCGCGCGACGCTTCGACCTGGATCAAGTCCGTCGCGAGCCCCTTATTACCGGACGAACTCGTTCCACCGTGACCGATCACCGCGAGCGCCTCGTTCCCTTTACCGCCCTGCACGACAACGTCGGCATCGACGCCCTGAGCCGACACCGTGATGTTGCCGTTCATCGCTCCCGGCGTATTCCGACCACCGTGACCGATCTGAGCGAGAGAATTAGATCCCCCGTCAGCACCTGACACGGACACACTGCCCGCGGTCGTCATCACGGAAATGTCGCCCGTTTGCGTTCCTGCGGAATCGTTCCCACCGAGACCGATTTTTGCGTAAGCGTTATCAACATTACCCGCATCGAGCTCGACGCTGCCCGCGGTGATGGAAATGTCGACCGTGTGGTCTCCATCTGAGTCACGACCGCCGTTGCCGATTTGCGCATACGCTGAAGTTCCCTCGCCGCCTTTGACCGTGACCGCTCCGCTCGAGGTGATATCGATAACATCCCCCGCGAGACCGAGATTGGATTTGTAGGAGTAACCGCCGTGTCCGATCTGAGCAAAAGACTCCTGCGCCCCCGCATCAAGGAGCACGGACGAGGCATTTGTCAGGGTGATCGAACCCGAGACAGCACCGGTGCCCGGCCCGTTTCCGCCGTGCCCTATCATTGCGTAATTGTAGATGACTCCCGCGTTCAACTCAACGTCCCCGACATTCCCGAGCGTGATGTCGCCGGATTTCGCGCCCTCCTGCAAACGACCGCCATGACCGATCTGAGCGTAGGTTCCGACGCCGCCGTTTCCGCCGTTCAGGACGATGTCGCCACCGCCAACAGCCGCTCCGGAAGACGGATCGTAATTCAGGAAGATATCACCGAGCACGATACCGTCGGCTTCGTATCCGCCGTTGCCGATTTGCGAATAAACGCCGGTGACTCCCCCGGTTCCGCCGGTGAGGGAAATACCTCCGCCCGCATTCACGACGATCTCATCTCCCGCGAGTCCATGATCCCCGATGAGCTTGTATCCTCCATTACCAATCTGCGCGTAAGCATAGGTAGCCGATCCGCCCCGGAGGCTGATGGCGTTGGTCGCATTGAGTCGAATACTGCCATTGGTATTGCCGGGCTCAGACCGCCCGCCGTTACCGATCTGAACGTAGGCATTGGAGGCTGTTCCCGCCGTCATCGTAATGCTGTCGGCGTTCAGAATATCGATATCACCTCCCTTATTTCCGTTCGAAGATCCGTTTCCGCCATGCCCGATCTGAGCGTAGTTCTCAGAAGCACCTCCGAGCAAAGTTACATCGCCGACATTTCCCAGTTTAATCGAGCCGGTGACGGAACCGGCCTGGTGACGCCCGCCATGTCCCACCTGCGCATACGTTCCCGCGACGCCGTTTCCTCCGTCCAACGTCAAATCGCCGCCACCCACTGAGGCTCCGCCGGCTCCCACCGTAGGATCGAAATTCAAAAAGATATCGCCGGCGACGGTTCCGTCGGCGTCATACCCCGCATTCCCGATCTGCGCGAATGCCCCGTAAGTCGTGGATCCGCTCGTGATGCCACCCGCCAGTGAAATCCCCTGTTCGGCAAGCACGACGATTTGATCTCCGGCGACGCCATGATTGGCATTATTGTTCTTGCCGCCGTTTCCGATCTGAGCATTGGCGTCCAACGCCGAACCACCCTGAAGCGCAATCGCCCCGGCGGAATCCAATCGAATACTTCCCTGAGTCGCGCCGCTGCCACCGGATCCACCATGACCGATTTTAGCGTAAGCGTTAGTCGCTCCGCCCGCATTCAACGAAATATCACCGACCTTCACACCGCTACCGGTTGAACCGACAATACGGATATCGCCCGCCCGCGTCCCGCCAACGGAAACACCCCCGTGGCCGATCTGTGAGAATGCTCCCTCGCCGTCACCTGCATTCAAATTCACCTCGCCGGTTTCACAGAAAGAAATCGTGATCGCAGCATTGTGATCATTCGCGCTGCTTCCGGTGCCGCCATGACCGATCTGGGTGAATGAATTACTCAGATTCCCACTGTTGAGATCAAGCCCCCCGGATTTCACGTGGAGATTGATCGCCCCGGTCGCGCTCTGGCTGCCGGCGGTGGGACGGAATCCCAACTGAGTCGAAGCACCCGACGACGCCCCCGCATTCAAAACGATCCCCGCGCCGGCGAACGTATTCACTCCGCCGCGACTGCCGACCGTAACCGCATTCGTCTGACCGACCGAACCGATCGTGAGAACACCTCCTCCGGCTCCAAACGATTCACAGTTGAAATCGATGGGATCAAACGTGCCGTCAGCGACGATCATCGGCGCACAGAAATCAACCGGCGCGCCGTAGTCCACGCTGCCTGTCGCTGAAAATCCAGTCCCGTTCCAGCCCGCGACGAGAGTCATATCGCCATCGCCGGCATTCTGGAAACCACTCAACACCGTGATGTTTCCACCCGTGAGAAGATAGAAGTCGCTCGAGCTGTCGACGAACGCATCCGAGCCATCGAGCGTGAAATCGATATCGTTCGTGATCGCGAGGGAAAGAACACCGCTCGAGATATTCCCGCTGACCATTTCCCCGACATCATCGATCACGCTGTCGGGGAGGTTCACTCCGCCGTTGGCGATCATCTGGAATCCGTCGCCGCCGAGATAGTTGGTGGAGAGTCCTCCCGCGCTGCCGGTCTGGTGATAGACATTCACATTGCTGTCAGCACCGCTCCCGTTCGTTGCCGTGAGCGTGCCGCTGGAATACAAATGCACGCCTCCTGCACGGGTCCCCGTCGTTGAAGCGCCCTCGCCGTCACCGTGCCCGATCATCGCGTACGAATTGTTCACCGCGCCGCCGGTCAAAACGGTATTCCCGTTCCCGGCGATGACGTTGATATTTCCTGACATAGCCCCATCGCTCGAAACTCCGCCGTGACCGATCTGCGCATACTGGTTCCCTGAACCCGCGGCTCCACCGATGAGTGAAACGCCTCCATTCGATGCCGTCACCGTGATGTCCCCACCCAAAGTGCCATCCGTCGTCGTGCCGCCATGACCAATCTGAGTATAGGACCGACCAAACGTTCCCGTGCCCTGCGAACTGAGGTTCACACCGGTCACCCCGTGAACGCAGATTTCACCGTTGCGTTCATAAACTCCGCTGTTGGCGCCGCCGTGTCCGATCTGCCCGTAGGAACCGGCGTTGGCATTCGCGACCATGTCGACCAAATTGGCCTGCACCTCGATCGCACCGGTATGCTTGCCGGTCGCGTTGTAGCCCCCGTTGCCGATTTGAGCGTAAGAGTTCACCCCGGTGCCCGCTTTCACCTCGAGCGTTCCGCCCGCATTCACCGTGATATTGCCATCAATAGCTCCCCGGTTTGCATCCGATCCGTGACCGATCTGAGCATAACCACTGCTGTTCCCACCGAGAACACTGACAAAACCTGAAGCCGTCACGCTGATGTCACCCGAGACCAGGCCGAGAGGAGAACTTCCGCCGACACCGGTTCCGCCATCACCGCCGTGACCGATCTGTGCCGAGGCATCGACCTCCCCGCCTGCGAGGGTGATGTTGGCCGCTTGAAAAACAGTGATATCACCCGACTTCGCAGAGAAGCCCTGCGTCGCATCGTTCCTCGCCCCGCCGTGTCCGATCTGCGCGGTGGCATTGGAAGCTCCCGCGAGAAGATTGATATCCCCCTGACCGGTTCCGCTCAGTTCATTGACCCGGATATCCGAATTGGAAACACTCGTCGGGTTGTTGGCACTGTTAGCACCACCGTGACCGATTTGAGTATAGCCGAAAGTGCCCGTTCCACCCTGCAGTTCGATCTCTCCGATGACGTTGATATCGATGTCCGCATCGGAAATCGCTCCGTTCGTGCTCCGGCCTCCGTGTCCGATTTGCGCGTAGCTTTCCCCCGTCCCGGCAGCGAGAGACAATCCGCCCTCGTTCGCCGCCACGCCGATATCACCACTCGCGGTCTGACCCACCGAAGTCAGCCGGTAACCGATTTGTGAGTATGAGTTAGTCGCAGTTCCGCCGGTCAGCGTCACTTCATGCCCGAGAACCTCAGTTCGTCCCATCCGGCTGCCGACGATGGTCGAAATGCCACTGCCGGATTCCCCGATCGTGACAGAGCCGAAATTATTCCCGAAAGAATTCGCGACCCCGAGGAGATCGGTCGCGACATCGACATCGGCAATAATCCCCGTCGAAGGATCAGCGAGAGGCGCTGCGCTCGAATCCCATCCCGCGACGACGTTGAAAGCTCCGGCGCCACTGTTTTGAAAAAGCCCGTTGAAGGTCACGTCATAATCGGACAGCAGCGTGAAATCGTTAGCGGAATCATAAACCATGCTCGCGGTCGAGTTCATGATAATCCCATCCGTTCCCATGGCGTGCAGGGTCACGTCGCCTCCCGCCAGGTTATTGATCATGAGATTGGCGAGCGTACCGTTCATGTCAAAGCCATCGCTGAAGGTATCACCTACGACCGTGTCCAGCGACGCGGCCTCAATCGTGACATTGGCGTCGAAAATAACTCCCGCGGCATCTTCGTTGTGATGACCGATTCGGGACGCTCCGGATCCCGAAACTGCGATCGAAACCTCCGACGGAGTCCCGACGTAAATATCTCCCGACCGGTCGCCGGTATTAGCTCCCGAAGTCGAACCGCCATGACCGATCGTCGCGTAGCTCGCGCCTCTCGATCCCCCTTGCAGATTCACTTCACTTCCCGTAACGAGTATGTCCCCGCTGAAGTCACCGATGTCATCGTGAGACCCGCCGTGCCCGATCTGTGCGGCCCGGAAATCCTGAGTGCCGCTCGTCAGACCCGCGACCAAATCAACGGCGCCGGCACCGCCATTCACCGTGATAGATCCTGACATATCGTTGCCAGCGCTGACGCCTCTACCGCCATGTCCGATTTGAGCCGAGGAAAATCGACCGCCACCGGTTTGATCCGCGGTGAGAGAAACCCCGTTGCCCGCCTCGACCCGAATATCACCACTCCGGTTTCCCGTGAGGATGTATCCTCCGTGTCCAATCTGGGCATGAGCCGTGTTGGCGAGGGAACCAGCCGCTAAGACCACCGCGTCGGTCGCATACACTGAAATCGCTCCTGAAGCATCGCCGCTACCGGCAAATCCAATTTGTGAAAAGCCACCGCTGGTTCCCGTCACGCTGACGCCGAAACCACCCACGTTCGTTTCTCCCGCAAAACTGCCGAATCCCGCAGTTCCGGTCAGGTTCGACACGAGCACCGAACCATTGTTGTTACCATAGGAACCGGCGACGCCGAAAACATCAGTTTCCATGTCGATGTCCGCGATGATCCCGGAGACCGGATCAGCCAGTTCTGCACCTGCCGCATTCCGATCCCATCCCGCGACGAGGTTCGCATTCCCCGTTCCGGCATTCAATACCAGTCCCGAAACGCTCACGTCGTAATCCGACAACAGGCTGAAGTCATTCGCGCTGTTGTAGCCAAACGCGCCGATCGAAAGGCCTCCGGCACCGGTCGCATGCAGCGTGACATCGCCCGACTCCAAGTTATCCTCGAACATATTTCCCAGCGAAGTCGTCACATCCAAAACGGTGCTGGAAGAGTCGCCCGCGACCCGGTCGATCGAAGCAGCTTCAATCGTCACGTTGGCGTCAAAAATCGTTCCGGCCGCGTCCGAGTTGTGATGCCCGATCACCGCGACACCGGCGCTGGCATCATCCAGCGATATTTCGCCCACCGCCGCGACGTGGATATCTCCGGTCCGGATACCGGTGTTGGCTCCGTAGGTCCATCCCCCATGCCCCACTCTCGCGTAGTGGGTAACGCTGTCCCCTGAATCCAGATTCACTTCGCTGCCTCTGACGCTGATGTCTCCGCTGAAGTCACCCACGGAGTCGTAGGACCAGCCGTGACCGATCTGCACGTGCCGGTAAATATGACCGGGATCAGCAATCGTCTGACCGGCCGTGAGATTCACGGCTCCCGCCCCCGCATCGACCGTGATATTGCCGGTATAGGCATTGCTCGTGACGACGCCCCCGGAAGCGTGTCCGCGGCCGCCGTGACCGATCTGAGCCGCAGCAAAGCGCCCCGTCCCGACCTGATCGGCGGACAAGGACACTCCGTTGCCCGCTTCGACCGTGATATCTCCCGATTTATTTCCCGCAAGCTGATACCCGCCATGACCGATTTGAGCGTGTGCGTTGTCATACTTGGGACCTCCCGATAAACTCACCGAGTCCACCGCGCGGACCCTGATGTCGCCATCCCCGTCCCCGGCACCGCTGTAGCCGATCTGAGCAAATCCGCCGCTCGTCCCCGTGAGCGCTACCTGATACCCTGCCACATTCGTTTCCCCGAAAAGACTTCCGATACCCGAAACGCCGCTTGTATTCGAGACCAAAATTGACCCGTTGCTATTCCCGAACGAACCCGCAACGTCGAAAATATCCGAAGCCATGTTCACGTCCGCGATGAGCCCCATCGTATCGGCGAGGGGAGCCGCTGACGCGTCCCAGCCGGCGACCACGTTCACGTTTCCGGCCCCGCTGTTCTGTATCGAGCCGATGATGTTGACGTCGCGATCCGACAACACGTTGAAATCGTTCGCGGAATTATACACGAGGCTTCCCGTCGTGTTCATCGAGATCCCACCGGCGCCCGTGGCATGCAAAGTGACGTCACCACCGAGCAAACTCGCTTGCAGCACATTCCCGAAATCACTCGCCACCTCGAAGACCGTCCCTTCGATATCGCCGATCACCGTGTCCATCGAACCCGCTTCAATCGTGATATTCGCGTTGGAGATCGTCCCCGCCGCATCCTCATTGTGATGACCGATAAACGAGCCACCGCTCCCGCTCTCAATGGAAATTTCTCCGGGAGTGCTCACGTAAATATTGCCGGTGCGGGTTCCGGTATTGTTGCCGGAAGTCGACCCTCCGTGCCCGACTCTTGCGTAACTCGCAGACGTCGCCCCGGCGTTCAAATTGATCGCACTTCCCGTCACGCTGATGTTCCCGCTGAAATTACCCGAGGCATCGTGAGACCCGCCATGCCCGATCTGAGCGGGGTAGAAATTCTGCACCCCGGTCACTTCGCCGGCGATCAGACTCACCGCTCCGGCGCCACCATCAACGGTAATCGATCCCGACATGTTGTTCCCTGCTGAGTGCCCCCGTCCGCCATGCCCGATATGAGCAGAGGCGAACCGTCCCGTTCCGGTGGCATCTCCCGCTAGAGATACGCCATTGCCCGCAATGACCGAAATATCGCCGCTTCTATCACCGGCGATCGCATACCCGCCGTGACCGATCTGCGCATGAGCGCGGTCATACTTGGCGCCCCCCGTGAGGCTCACCGAATCTTTCGCAACGACATCAATGTTACCCGTCGCGGCGCCCGCGAATCCAATTTGAGCATAAACGTTGAGACCGTTGGAACCGGAATCCCCACCTCTCAGGGAAATCGTGTTGGCGGCAACGTTTGTGACTCCGTCCCGGCTCCCGACCGCGATGCCGGTCGTTTGCGTTCCGTCACCGAGGATGACCGCGCCCGTCGCGGTTCCCGAAGCATTCCCGTAAGAAGACGGGGTATTCGTAAAATCGCTGAAAGTAACCACGCCCGATTCTGCGGTTCCCGGGGCGCCGGCGGTGAACTGACTTCCGTCCCATCCCGCAATCACCGTGACGTCACCACTGCCTGAATTCTGAATACCGGCACTGAACTCGACGTTTCCGTGAGCCAGGAGCGCAAGGCTGTTCGCCGCATTGTAGGAAACCGTGTTCAGCACCGAAATCGTGCCGTCCCCCGCAAACCCCGCATCCGTCGAGATGACCACGTTTCCACCGCCGAGAGCGGTCGTGAGATCCCCGACGTTGATGTTGTTAGCCGCCGCTCCCGCGCTGCTGATCGAAAGATCCCCCGGGTCGAGGAGGAGCGTTCCGTTCTGCCCGTTGGCGGCCAGTGTCGACACGGTTCCGTCAAACGTCAGTTCCTCTTTCCCTGACACCTCGACAAATCCGCCGTTCCCGGATGCTCCGAGAGCTCTCGCCGAGATATCCCCCCGGAATAAAGTCGAATCGTCCGCCCAGACGATAGCGGTTCCACCATTGCCGCTCTCCAGCGCATCCACCGTGATCGTCGCGCCCGCCGCGACCTCCGTCGTCGTCGCGTTTTCGATAGCAGAATCGCCGCCCTGAAAGCCACCGCCGACCTTGACCGAGCCACCGCCTGTAGCGCCGCTTGCGTCAATCGAAGCCGTTGCTGCCAAACTCACATTCGCACCTTCAACGACCGCAGAACCACCGTTTCCAATCTCCGCTGACACGTCGATCGCCCCGCCGACCTCGACGGAATCACTGCCGGCAACACGAACATCTCCACCCTGAGCCTGAATGAGGCCGTCGACCTTCGCGTATGCCGCCTCGATCAAAACACTCGCGGCATTCCCTGCGCGGGGAGCTGTCGCGGTAATCGACCCGCTGTTGCCCACGCGGCCTCCCGCGCCATTCAAAAAGACGTGTCCGCCGCTGTTCGTCGCACCGGTCGCGCGGATCGAACCCTTGTTGTTGATCGC
>JBLXHA010000018.1:0-59707 GCA_048260165.1 Verrucomicrobiales bacterium | reverse complement strand
GTGGACGGGAATCTGCCGACGACCCGTGCGCTGGACACCGGTGATGTGGGCGTGGAAACGTTCACCTACCGGGTGAGTGACGGGAGCGGCGGTTTCGTCGAAGAGAAGATCGTGGTTCGAGTCGTTGGTAAAACGGGCGGCAAGATTGGCGAATTCTTCGGAGTCGGCGGATCCGGCGTACTCGAGGGCTTCCGCTTCGCGGAAGGTCGGGAAGGCAGTGGCGGTGAACCTCTGCTTCTGTTGATGCCGATCTATTCGGGAAGCGCAGAGCCGGGGTCAGTGATCACGGTAACGGTGATGGGAGCGGATGGCTCGACTCTGCTTGGCGGATCGATGACGGTAGTTGCTGATCTGTCAGGAGCGTGGATCGCGAAGTTCGGCGGACTGGAGATCGGAAATTCATCCTACCTCGTGAAGGTGGAGACAGCAGCCCCCGCCTGGGGCACGGGCTTGAACGGCACCTTCGAAGTATTCTTTGCTCCGGCGATTAACGGCGCTCATACCGAAAGCGACGTTTTGACGGTCGATTCGGTAATGGGCCGTCGACTGAGCTCTGTTGCGCTGGATAATCTTATTAACGCCAACGCGCATCCAAGTGGGTCAAACGCTGATTGGAGAAGGGTGAATGGAATGGGAGAGTGAATTCGAACCGGTTACTTCCTGAAGAGGGAGTAACCGTGGCTGGAGGGCGTTGAGCTTCCGTGATTCTAAACGAAGGGTTGACGGGTTTTCGCTGTACCGTCTTAATCCTCACATGTCTTTCTTTCGAAATTGTTTCCTGATCCTTTCGTTCGCCGTTTCGTCGATCACAGGTCTCTCCGCAGGGGAGCGTCCCAATATTCTCTTCGCCTTTGCCGACGACTGGGGACGGTATGCGAGCGCGTATCGTGAAGTGGACGGGGAGGGGAGCGCGAATGACGTCATCAAAACGCCTCACTTTGATCGCGTTGCGAGAGATGGGGTGCTTTTTAAAAACGCTTTTGTGACGGCTCCCAGCTGCACTCCCTGTCGCAGCTCGATCGTCTCGGGTCAGTATTTTTTCCGCACCGGTCAGGGCGCTATTCTTCAGGGGGCGATCTGGGATGAGGCGATTCCGGTCTTTCCGCTGATGCTGCGCGACAACGGCTATCACATTGGAAAAGTTTATAAAGTGTGGAGTCCCGGCGATATTAAAGACGCTCCATTCGGTGCTCAGAAATACGGTTTTGAATTACCCGGGCCGAATGTGAATACTTTTTCCCAGACGGCTACAGCGATGATCGCAGAGGGCTCCACGGTCGAAGCGGCAAAGCAGGCATTGCTCTCAAAGGTTGAGCGTGAATTCGCAGGCTTCCTCGATGCTCAGCCCGATGACTCTCCGTTTCTTTTCTGGTTCGGTCCTACGAACGTTCACCGGAAGTGGACTCAGGGTTCGGGTAAAGCGCTCTGGAATCTCGAGCCGGACGCTTTGAAAGGAAAACTGCCGGCTTTTCTTCCTGATGTGCCGGTGATCCGCGAGGACTTTGCGGACTACCTCGGAGAGGCAATGGCGTTTGATGCTGCTCTTGGTGTTTTGTTAGGTGAGCTTGAGAAGCGGGGCGAGCTTGAAAACACACTCGTCGTTGTGAGTGGCGATCACGGTGCCCCCGGGTTTCCGCGGGGAAAATGCAATCTTTATGATTTCGGTCAGGCGGTTGCTCTTGCCGCGTGCTGGGGGAACGGGAAAATTCCGAAGGGCAGAGTCGTCGATGACTTTGTGAACCTCATGGATCTAGCGCCCACTTTTCTGGAAGCGGGCAAGGTGGCCGTTCCGGAAGTGATGACGGGAAAGAGTCTTCTGAATGTGTTCACTTCTGCGGAGTCGGGCCTCGTTGATCCGGCGCGAGACCGCGTTGTGACGGGGCGTGAGCGTCACGTCGCCGGAGCGAGAACGGGAAACAAGCCTTATCCTCAACGTGCAATCCGGACGAAGGATCACCTCTACATTTACAATTTTGAACCTGACCGCTGGCCGATGGGGACTCCGGGGGCTCTTGCGGAGGGACCGTTGCCGTCGACTGACGTGCTTACGAATAATACGTTCATCTGTTTTGCGGATCTGGATGCGAGTCCCACCAAAGCCTGGATGGTGGAAAATCGTGAGAAAGCGGAAGTTGCGGAATCGTATGCGCTCGGGTTTGCGAAGCGCCCGCAGGTCGAGCTTTACGTTTTGGCTGATGATCCTGATCAAATCAACAACCGGGCCGGGGATGAGAGCCTAGCCGCGATTGAAAAATCCCTTCATGATAAACTGTTCGCAGAATTAACCGTGGCCAATGATCCGCGAGTCACTCAAAATCCTGTTCCTTTTGAGTCGGAGCCCTATACGGTAAGCGTTGGAAAAGGGCAGGGGAAGGCAAAGCGCGCGCCGAAGAAAAAGTGAGCGGGAGATTTTAAGCCTGTGACGTTGCGCGTCCGCCGGCGAGTTGCTCCTCGTCCCGGTCGGTGTCGCGTCGGGAAGCGGAAGTCAGCATTGCGTTTCGATTGATCGGCTGATACAAGGAAGCCCCTGCTATGGCAAAGGATACTCAATCAAAAAAGACTGCGCCTCGTGATTCGTCTGAATATGGAGGAACAAAATTGAAAAAACGTATCGTTGTCGTGGGGGGCGGGAGCGCAGGATTTCTTGCTGCAATCACCTTGAAAGCGCGGATGCCGGTTCTCGATGTTTCCGTGATTCACTCATCCGATATTCCTATCATCGGGGTGGGGGAAGGGAGCACGCTGACGATGCCCATTTACCTCCATGGTTATCTCGGAATCGATCCGGCCCGATTTCACAGGGAGGTGAAGCCCACTTACAAACTCGGAATCAATTTCCTCTGGGGGCCCAGAGAACGGTTCTTCTACACGTTTTCCGCTCAGCTCGACAAATTCCTGCGCGGAATGCCCCGTCCCAACGGATTCTATGCCTTTGAAGATTTCGAATATGCGGATATTTCCGGAGCGCTTGCGGCCGCGGGGAAGGGATTCGTGAAGCAGCCTGACTCGGATGCGCCGCTCGTGAATACCGATCTCGCGTATCATCTTGAGAACGTGCCTTTCGTGCAATTCCTGGAGAAGTATGCGGCGGAGATCGGCGTCAGGATTGTCGACGATAAAATTTTAGAGGTCCGACAAAATGAAGCGGGCGTTTCAGGATTGCTTCTGGAGTCAGGAGAGGTCGCAGATGGGGATCTCTACATTGATTGCTCCGGTTTCGCGTCATTGCTGCTGGGGAAGGCTCTCGGTGAGCCGATCGAATCCTATCAATCGAGTCTCTTTTGCGACAAGGCGGTGATAGGAGGCTGGGCTCGTGAAGATGAACCGCTGCTTCCCTACACGACGGCCGAAACGATGAATGCGGGGTGGGCGTGGCAGATTGAGCACGATGAACTCATCAATCGCGGCTACGTCTACGGCAGCAGTTTTCTCAGTGACAACGACGCTGAGGAGGAGTTTCGCAGGGAGAATCCCAAGGTGGAGGACACCCGTATCATCGGGTTCGATTCGGGGGCGCGGAGGCGGACCTGGGTGAAGAACGTCGTCGCGCTGGGGAATTCCGCCGGATTTGTCGAGCCGCTCGAGGCAACCGGTCTCGCTGTGATTTGTGATCATGCCGCGAAGTTGATTCATTGCCTCGCTGATTCCTATCTTGAGATCGATCACGTTTCACGGGATTTCTACAACCGCTATTGCAACAAAACCTGGCAGGATATCCGGAGGTTTCTGGCGCTTCACTACAAGTTCAACACCCGATTCGAAACCGAATTCTGGAGGGCCTGCAGAGAGGATATCGATCTGACCGGGGCGGAAGAAATCGTTGATTATTACCGGGCGAGCGGTCCCTCTATCCTGTGGGGGCGAAGCGCGATGGGCCCCGATGACCCCTTCACCTGGGAAGGTTACCTCGTCATGATGGTGGGGCAGAAAGTTCCCTTTGCGCGGTCGTTTGATCCGGAACCGGGGGAGCTCGAAGCCTGGCGCCGTTTTCAGAAGAATCTCAAAGAGAGTGCCGGACAGGGGCTGACGATGAAAGAGGGACTTGAGATGATCCGGTCACCCCACTGGTCCTGGCATCAGGATTTCTACAAAAATGCCTCGAGGTGGTGAGGGGGCGTTAACTACGTTGTTCTCGGAGCTGCTTGCGCAGCCGCGGCCGAATTGGATTGACAGAAATCGGGGGGCTTTCCGGGAGGCTGCTCGTTGAGTGGCCGGGCGGCGGTGAAAGGCTGAAACGACCGCGCCATTTCGGACCGCATCGTCCGCCTGTTTGTCGCGAAATGTCACGGCAACCCTCCCGGCGGCAAAATCCTGTGAGAACGGTGCAACCTTCTCATTATGACGGAGTCGTTATAATCGGGTTTCAATCTTGATAAAGGACTCAATTCTGATAGTCTTGTGCGGAGAATGCTGAAAAAACTTGCAATTTTTTCAGGGTTTCAACAATTTCCATATTTTCTTCCCCCTCCCCCTTAGTGATTTATGAAAAAGACGACATCTGACCGTCGTAAGCGCTGGTTTTTTGCCCGTTCCATGGCCCGTGCCTATCAGGAATGGCTTGAAAAGCGCACGAGAAACGGAAAACGTGGCGGCTCAAAACCGGTCAAGGCGCAAGTGAGGCCTCTTTTTGCTGAGGCGCTCGAGCCGAGGGTTCTTTTTTCGGGGACCCCGGTTCCGGTGGAGGAGCCGGATCAGGCGGATCAGAGGGGGGGTGAAGCTGTCGCTCAGACGTCTGAATCGTTCGATGAGGGGGTCGATACGATTTCGAAGATTTCTTTTGCCGAGGGAGTCGATACCGATTTCTCCGAAGAGGATCTGGAGCGACTTGCCGCTGAAGCGATTGCCCGCTGGGAGGAGTCGGGGCTGACTGCCGAGCAGCTCGAAGCACTTGAGAATATTACCTATGTGGTCTCAGATCTGGAGGGCTCGGAGATCGGCGCGACGGAGGGAAATGCGATCTATCTGGATTACAATGCCGCGGGAGCGGATTGGTTCGTCGATGACACGGAGTGGCTCGATGAAGAATTTGTCGAGATCGACGGGATTTTGCGCGCTCTAAGCGGGGAGGATATCGACGGGTTGGCCGCGGACGGGATTGATATGCTCAGCGTGCTCATGCACGAGCAGGGACATATTCTCGGATTGCTCGACGAGCATGAACTGGGTCTGCGGGACTCGTCGATGTATCAACAGTTTCAGGAAGGCGAACGGCGAGTCTTAGACGCCGGTCAGGCTGATGGCGTGGAGGCCTTGAGTTTGGAAGGGGCGCAACACGCTCATGCGACATCTCTGGCACAGATCACCGTGACCAATCAAACCGAATGGAATACCTTCGCCGCGACAATCGGCGCGGATCCGGTGACCGGGGCGTTGCAGGAAGTTATCTTCGATGGAGCAGGCTCAATTAACGTGACGGGCAATGTCACCGTCGGAGCGCTTCATTTCAAAACCGCCACGACCTTGAACGGCGGCACGATCACGTTGGCCGGTGCCGTGAGTGGTGCGATTCAGGCTGACGCCGAATCGACGATCAATTCTGTCCTGGGAGGATCTGTCGGGCTCACAAAAACGGGGACGGCGACTTTGAGTTTGAGCGGAGCGAACACCTACACCGGCACGACCACGATCGCCGCCGGAATTCTGCAAGCAGCGGCATCTGACGGAGTCGGAACCGGAGCGCTTGGGAATGGCGGCGATATTACGTTTCTTGGCGGCACTCTTCAGTATACCGCCAGCAGCGCTGGAACGGATTGGAGTTCCCGGATTGCCAATAGCACGAGTTCCGTGATCATCGACTCCAATGGGCAAGACGTCGCTTTGAATGATGTTAAGTTGGCCGATACCAATACGGGAGGGCTGAGTAAAGAGGGTTTGGGGCAATTGACAGTCGAGTTCGATAATAATTCCTACACGGGACTAACTATCGTAAACGGCGGAACTTTGCTTCTGATTGAAGATGATAACCCCGCTTCCAGGCCGGAATGGGGGGCAGGGGATTTCGAGATCAACAATGTAGGTTCGAAATTGGAATTTAATGACACGTCGGGTGACAATCGGACGATTATTGCCGGTAGAACATTCACCTTCGGCAATACTGGCGGTGGAGAGATCAACGTTGCTGGCGGCAACCTTCTTTGGCGGATCAATACGATCGTAAGCACGGGTGGTCTGCTCAACAGGTTAAGTGGTAACGCCATTAATATGCAAAACTCGCGTGAAATTACGCTCGACGTTGCCGCTGGTACCGATCCGAGCGGTGTCGATTTGGAAGTGAGCTTGAGTGTCAACAGCGGCGATATCATCAAATCGGGTTCGGGGTCTGTCTCCTTGACTAGTAGCGGTAACAATCTGGGGTCCGAAGCAGGAATCCCAAACACTGTCACGATCAACGCTGGAACTCTTGAACTCGGCGGCGCTGGCAGGTTGCAGGGTGGCAGCTACGAAGGCGAGATAACCAACAACGGGACTTTCAAATACAACAGCACGGCTGATCAAACCTTTAGTGGCGTCATCAGCGGCTCCGGAGACCTTGTGACGAGTAACTCCGGCACCCTGACCTTGAGCGGCACGAACACCTATTCAGGCGGAACGACTTCAGTGGCGGGTGGCGTGCTTTCTGTCACGAACACTGCAGGATTGGGAGGCAGCGCTGTAGAGATGAACGGCGGGATCCTGAGGACGAATGTCGATCTCGCTAATGATATTTCATTGAATGACACGACGACGACTGCATCCAATATCATTGAGGCCGATGGCAATTACCGCGTCCTCAGCGGTGTCGTCAGTGGTGCAGGCGGATTGATCGTCGCCAATGGTGGCGGCACAGCGGGCCTCGCCCTGTCGAATTCAGGGAATGATTTCGCAGGCGATATCACGATTAACAGCGATGCCTATCTTCGGGTTGACGCTGATGAAGTGATTCCGGACACTGCGAGCGTGGATGTCCTGGGGAATTTACGCCTTGAGGGAGATGGCAGGATAGAAACGATCAATGGGTTGAGTGGAGGCGGCCGACTCTTTGTCAGCAACAGCGGCGGCGGGGCGACGCTGCGGGTCGGCGGAGGAAATGCCACCAGTGAATTTTCGGGGCAGATTGGTGGTGGCGGTAGCGCCAACAGCAAAAACCTCATTCTTGAAAAGACAGGCAACGGGACGTTAACGCTGTCTGGATCGACTTCGGACTATACGGGCGGTACGACGGTCTCCGCTGGAGCGATCACGGTTTCTGATGCTTCGGCTCTGGGGGCGGGCGGCGTGGACGTGGACGGGACGCTGAACCTTACCGCAGGTGCCGTTACTTACACCGGTCTCTCCACTTCCATGAGTGGTGCGGGGATCGTGAATGTTACTCTGGGATCGGGCTCGGCAACGACTCAGCTCACCGGAGAAAATTCCGGATTTACGGGGACTGTGAATGTCGGAGTGGGCGCGGCGGCCGGTGCGGGCAAAGTGGTCATCAACGACCCCTTGGATGCGAGCGCCACGATCAACGTTTTGGAACATGCCACGCTCTTCGTGTCGAGTGGAACACACGAGGCATCTCTTTTCCTGAACGGAGGTGACACCGGTGAGCGATGGGGACAACTGCGCCTCGAAGGCAACGGCGATTGGGCTGGATCGGTTAATTTAGCGGGAGCGATGACGGGTTCCAACGATGTTTCCATCGGAACTCGAAACACCGGTCGAATAAGTGGAGCGATCGAGGGAGTCGGCAACCTGACCATTGGCGCGTTTTTGTCAGGCTCAAGTCTGACCCTTTCGGGCGACAGCACTTACACGGGGACAACGACATTAACTGAGGGCCTCATCCGGATCAATGGAGACAACTCGGCCGCCACCAACACCGTTACGGTTCTTTCCGGAGCGACGCTGGGCGGCGTCGGGACAGTGGGTGGAGAGGTCACCGTGAACCCGGGTGGCGTTTTGGCCCCGGGTGCGAACGGCGCCGGGACGTTAACCGTGAACGATGACGTTATTGTAAACGGGACGTGGGCTGGACAAGTGGACGGCACGTCAGACGGTACCGCGGGTGCTCTGAATGTGATCGGTAACCTTTCAATCGGCAGCGGGACTCTGGATGTCAGCGAAGTCACCACTGCGGATGACAGTACCTATGTTCTCGCCAACTATTCGGCAGGTTTGACCGGCAAAATTCCAATCTCTGCGGTGCCTGCCGGCTATGTGCTGCAATACGATGATGCCAACAGCCGGATTCTGCTCGCCAAAGCCGAAGTTACGGAAACCGGTGGCGCCGATACCGGGGAAGCGGTGACTTTTGACGGCTACGTTTCGGCGGGTGTCAGTTCAGTTGCTCCCGATGGCGGAGCGTCGCAGTCCGTGGTCCCGGGAAGCACCTCAATCTCGAGTCCGACAACGGTGTCCGGCACCTATGGCGATCTTGAAATCGGTGAGGATGGCAGTTTCATTTACCATCTCGTGGATTCCCGGGTGGATGCTCTCAACGTCGGTGACGTAGAGACTGAAAGCTTCGATCTTACCTATATAGACGCAGGCAGCAATCCGCAGACTTTGGTCTTCACGGTGATCGGCACCAATGACAACACCGTGCTGGTCAATGACAATTTCAACGTCCTCGAAGATGCCGGTAACGCGACCGTCGGAAACCTGATCAGCAACGACGTGGATGTCGACAACACCCTCACTGTGCAAAGCGCCGCGGGTTCTGCGGTCGGGGGAGTGGTAACGCTTGCTTCAGGGGCTGAAGTCACCATTCTGGAAGATGGCACCTTCGATTACAATCCCAACGGCGCGTTCGAAGGTCTCGCAGAAGGTGAGACGACGACCGATACTTTTTCCTACACCGTGACCGACGGGCAGACGGCGCGTTTCATCATGGTGCAAAACAACGGGCCGGACGACAGGCGTCTGGACATGGGCGAAATCGAAGCTTTCGGGCCGGGTGTCATTCCTGCGGTCGACAACGCGGCCGCCAGTGGTGATTTGAACCCGGTTGACGACTACGCGACAGCCGGTAACGGTGCGACTTTTTATGAGCGTGGTGCGATCAGCAATTTTATCAAAAGCCATGGCGCGGACTCCGAGTTGATCGACGGTGCCGAGGAGATCAGCGGGGACACCTGGGGCGCCTCAGGCGTTGGAACCTACGTCATTATCGACCTCGGTCAGGACAGGGACATCGACATGGTCCGTGTTCATCAGCGTAACAACGGCAACTATGACCGGCTCCGGGATTTTACAGTGACTTTACTGGCCGATGACGGCACGGGGAAACCGGGCGGGGTCGTGGATTCGATCGTGTATGCGGATCAGGTCCCCAATGCTTTGTTCGGCGAACTCTCCTTCGTCAGCACCGAAGAGGCGACGGTCACGGTGACTGTTACGGGGCAGAACGACGCGCCCGTTTCGGTGGACGATGTTAATTTTGCCGTCGAATTCGGTGGAACTGATAACGCGACGGGATCGGTGGGCGGAGACGGCGTGACTCAAGGGGGAACCAGCGGATCGGTTTTTGCCCCGACCGCGACGACGCTGACTCTGAGCAATCCGGTTTTGGAAGAGGGTCTCAGCGGGTTTGGTGGCAGCCCCGGTGGCACTGTCAATGACACTTTCAGCTACAACCCGAACGACCCCGCTGCCACTCTTCCCGATGTGGCCTATAACTCGAATAACGACGGTTTTCACAACGGTAATACCGACACGGATGTAGTGTTGCGATACGATGTGACTTCGGTAGTTCTGGACGGGAGTAATCAGGTAGTGGTGGATCTTTATGGGCGAAACAGCTCTCAGGAGCGCGACGACAATATTGATGTCGAGTTTCTGGATGGACTCGGAAACGTCGTTGGCGTGGTCACCGGACAGGAGATTCCATCCGGTGCGGTTCCCCATCTACGGGTAAGTTCTCTGGGGGTGGTGCCCACCGGAACAACGATCAGCGGGATCCGTGTGATTGGTCACGATTCTGATAGCGATCCGAACGCGGACAATGCCTTCACTCTGATGGAAATCCGCGCCGCGGAACTTGTCGGTGACAACGATATCGACAGTGATGATCAAGTCGCTCCGCACGATGGAACCGTCAATGTGACGAACATCGCTTTCACCGGAACGCCATTCAGCGCAACCAATGCGGGCGGAGCCGTCACTGCGGGAACCACTTCCGCTGACGGCACTCAGATAAACGGAGCCTATGGAACGCTGACGATAGGAGCCGATGGCACCTACCTGTATACGGTGAACGAAGCCGTCATGGCGGGGATCGATGCGGCGGCGACCGATCCTGTGGACGTGTTCACCTACACGCTCACGGATGACCAGACCCCCACGGGAGCGAGCGATACCGCGACACTGACCATCACCGTGCAAAGCGCCGACGACACGACAACCGTCGTCTACGTGAACGACGACTGGGCCGGCACTGAACCGGGTGCGGCCATCTCCGATGCGGATCTTGAGACAAGTCCGGCAGCGGAGAGCGCGGTTTTCGGCGCCACTGCCTTTGGCACGCTGGCGGATGCTGTCGCAGCGCTCAGTGACGCCCCGACGGGTTCCACTATCATCGTCAATGCGGGATCTTATGGCGATCTGGACCTCAGCGGTCTCGCGAATAACGTAACCATAAAATTCGTTGAGGGGAACAGCACGATTGCTTCGCTCACGGGTGGAACCAACGCAACGATTGAGCTCGGCGGCGTGGACGGAACTCACGCTGTCTCGACCGCTCTGACGGCCGGCGATGCGACTGACGCCATCTTCAGTGGGGTGATCAGTGGAACCGGCAGCCTCACCAAAGTCGGGAGTGGAACACTCACGCTGTCGGGGATCAATACCTACGACGGCGTCACGACTGTCAGCGCGGGTGTTCTCAAGATGGGGAACACTCAGGCCCTGGGAACGAATACCGGCAAGACGGTGGTGACCGCCGGCGGAACGCTGGATATCAACGGCTTTCGCGCGGGAAATCCCTACGAGGTGATTGATATCGCGGGTACGGGAAGCGGCGGCATCGGTGCGTTGATCAATAGCGGCGGCTTCCAGGCAGCCGCGTTGGGGCAGGTGAATCTCACCGCCGATGCCACGATCGGCGGGAATGGTTCACGATGGGATTTGACGAGCTCATTGACCATGAATGGCCACACCCTGACAAAGTCAGGAAGCAGTTTGTTCTACCTGAAGAACAGTGCGATCAACAACGCGGGTAGTGTCGATGTTAAGGCGGGAACGTTGTATCTCGAGGGCAGGACGGATTTCGACAGCGCGGGTTCGATTACGGTGCGATCCAACGCGACACTGCTTTTGAATAAGAGCGTGGGCAGTGGGTCGACTCCAATCATCCATGAGGTTGATCTCATACTTGAAGATGCCAGCCTCTTGAAGGTTGATACCTTTATCGACGGCGTCGTCACTCCGACATTCTCCGGAGATGTTACGCTGGTGGGCGGAACGGCAACGATTGAAACGGACACCGGCTCGGGGGGGAGTATTTCCAATCTGGTTCTCTCTGGCAATATCTCCGGTGCGGGAGGGATCAGGAAAACCGGCACAGAGATCCTGACGCTGAGCGGCACGAATACCTATACGGGGACGACGAGCGTCACCAACGGCACCTTGCAGCTGGACGGGACTCACACAGGCGGAGGCGCTTACACGGTTTCGAGCGGTGCCAGTTTGACCGGCGATGGAAAGACGGCTTCGGCGGTAACTCTCAATCTCGGGGCGACGCTCGCTTCAGGGATTCCCGGGACACCGGTCGGCTCACTGGAGACGGGTGATTTGACTTTTACCGGTGGATTCTTTCAGGTTGATGTCGGGGCTGATACTGCCAACACGGCGGGAACGAGCAACGATGTCATTCAAGTGACAGGTGCGGTCATGCTGGGTTCGGATGTGGCAACGCTCACGATCACTTCACTCGGCAGTTCGCCTGCGACGCCGAACAGCGTTTACACTTTGATTGATAACGACACCGCCGCCGATCTGACGACAGGTTCGTTCAAAGACGGGGCGGGCGACCCGATCACCGATGGTTCTGTGATCACCGTGGGAGGCGTTGATTATCGGATTTTTTACAATGGCGGCGATGGAAATGACGTCGTCCTCGTGGAGAATTCCAAGCCGACCGTCGTGTATGTCGATGACTCGTATACGCAGGTGCTTGGCGAAACGGTCAGTGATGCCGATCTCGGCGCGAGCGGCAATCAAACCGCGGTCTTCGGAATCAATGCGTTTAAAACGATCGCCGAAGCGCTCGCGGCCGTTGAGGTGGGTGGCACGCTCATCGTCAACGGCGGCAATTACAGCGAGACCGTAAGTCTCACCGGTGGTAAGACTTTGGAAATCACCGGTCCGGATGGGGCGGCGGTGGTGACGATTTCGTCCCTGACGGTGGACTCGTCGTCGTTCGTGGTGATCGAGGGAGACTCGACGCTCGAGGTCGCGACGGGGAACATTACCGGTGTCATTTCGGGTTCTGGAAATCTCACGAAGTCAGGCAGCTCCTCTTCGGACACGCTGAGACTGGGCGGAGACAACACCTACAGCGGAACGACGACGGTGAATCGCGGTACGCTTCAACTCGATCACTCCAACGCGCTCGGAGCGACGGGCGCAGGCAGTAAGACGATAGTCAACGGTGCCGACACCAGCAGCGGTGCCCGCCTTCGGATCACCAGTTCCACTCCTTTGACGATCGCGGAATCGATCGAGTTCAAACCGAATGCGACTGGTCGTGTCACATTGGACGTCAACAGTTCGGCGGTGCACACCTTTACAGGACCGATCGATGTTTCCGGCACGGGAAATCTGACCCAGTTCTTTTCGAGTGGTTCCGGTGCCTTGGTCATCGAGGGCGATATCACCGGAACTATCGCGAGCAGCTCCCCGCTTTATGTGCGTGGAAGTTCAACGAATATTCTGAATCAGATCTCCGGCAGCTTGAATTTGACTGGCGGCAGATTGGCGAAAACGGACACCGGAAGATGGACCATCGGCGCAGCCGGGAAATCCTACAGTTGGGATTCCGGAACGTTGATTGCGGTAGGGACCCTGCGGATGGGGCTGTCGAATATTCTTCCCGCGGGAACGGTTTATCTCGGACAGAATGATCAAAATGACGCGACCTTTGATCTGAACAACACGGATCAGACCGCGACGTTTATTCAGATTCGCTACAATGACACCAGTGCTCCAATCGTGGCGGGTGGAAAAGGGACGATCCAAACGGGTACGGGAACACTGACGTTAACGGGAAATCTGCAATATTTCGGCAATGCCGGTCTCGTGAACGAAACCAGTGTAATTACCGGGAAGCTTAATCTCGACGGTGGTAATCGTACTTTTACGATCGGCGATGGAGGACAGGCGGTTGATTTTCAAATCGACGCCAGAATCACCAACGGGACGATCACCAAGTCGGGGGATGGAAATCTGGTCCTCGGTGGAACCGCTGACAATGCCGGCCTGACCTCAACGGTTGCTGCCGGCACCCTGACCCTGGCAAAAGACAGTTCGAGTGGCGTTCATGCGATCGGTGGTGCCGGGACTTCGCTGACGATCAACAACGGCGGCACCGTCGTCGTAGCGGGAACGGGAGGTGATCAAATTTTCAACAGTGCTGACGTGCTCGTCAATGCCGGAGGTGTCCTCGATCTTACGGAGTCGGAATCGATTGACGCTCTCGCCGGCCTCGGCAGCGTTTCGATTGCGGCAACGAAGACGCTCGAGCTGGGAGCGGGAAATGCGAACGGGACTTTCGGAGGCGTCATCAGTGGCGACGGTTCACTGACTAAAAAAGGCACCGGAACTCAGATTCTCTCCGGCACTAACACTTACACAGGGACGACCGCGATTGATGCGGGGACGCTCCAACTGGACGGTGAGATCGGCAATGGCGGCCCGGCCGGGCTCGTAAGCGTGGCTACTGATGCGAACTTGACGGGCGGAGGGATTATCACCGCGAATGTCACCGTTGCGGACGGAGGCTTTTCTCCGGGCAGCGGGACGGGAATTGCCGATCAATTGACTCTCAACGGTAACCTCGATCTGGCGAGCGGAAGCACTTTTACGATCGATGTGAACGGCGTCACGACGGCGGGAACTGATTTTGATCAAGTGGTCGTCAACGGTACCGTTGATCTCGACGGGGCGACGCTCGACCTGTCAGGTTCGACCCTGGCGGCAGCGCCAACCGTGGGCACCGAAATAGTGATCATCAGCAATGACGGAACCGGCGATACTGTTACCGGAACTCCCGCGACTTTTGCCAATCTCGCGGAAGGTGCCGCAGTCACGATCAACGGCGAAGTCTTTACGATTTCCTACGTGGGCGGTGATGGAAATGATGTCTCTTTGACCGCGGCGGGAACAGTGGAGACCAGCGTCACGATAGCGGGCGGAGCTCTCGTGATCACGGATACGAATGGCGCGAGTGATACCGATGACCAGCTCAGGCTGACTGTCAGTGCGACGGGCTACACCCTCACCGAAGTGACCGGCACCAGGCCAATCGGCAGTGGAGTCGAAGGAGCGATCCAGAATAACGCCTATGAGGTGTTCATTCCCTTTTCCTCTCTTGGTGGCGTCACCGAAATCGATATCAGGACGCTTGATGGCGTTGATGTGGTAACGATAGATTTTGCAGGGCTCGCAGGCACGGCGCTTCAACAAAAGCTCATTTTCAATGGCGGTGCCGGTAACGGCGACACGCTCGCGTTTGAGAATGTGAATTTTGCCACGGTCGTTCACACGATGATTGACGCCAGCAGCGGTGAGATCAATCTGGATGCCGATGCGGCGATCGAAGTGGAATACAGCGGACTCGAGCCGGTCCTGATTAACAGCGGCACGGTGACTGACTTTGTATTCAATCTTCCGGCGGGAACCGCGGACAGCGCGACGCTGAGCGAGGCGGCAGGGTTCCTGACCCTGGACGGAGCGACTTTCGAGTCAACGACATTTGCCGCGCCGACGGGATCGATCACGATCAACGGTCAGGCGGGCGATGTTCTCACGGTGTCGAGTGCGCTTGATTTGTCATCGGCTGATGCGGATGGCACCGAGCTCGTAATCAATGTTGAAACCATTCAGCTGGACGGTGGAACGATCACCACGGGAACGAGTGCTCAAACTTACAACGGAGCGGTGACGCTTGGTGCTGACACAACACTCACGGGCAGCGATGTGTCTTTTACGAACACGGTCGATTCCGATGCCACGGCGCGCAGCCTCGCGGTGAACGCGAATGGCGTTACGACTTTTGCCGGGAACGTGGGATCCAATTCTCCTCTGGCCTCGCTCGATACGGATGCGGCGGGCAGCACGGTGTTTTCTTCGACGACTGCTGCGCTGACCGGCGCTTTGAGCCTGAACGTCGATGCGAGTTTTGACGTAAACCCAACGGATCTTCTGGCACCGAATGTGGGCACGAGCGACGAATCGGTAGCGCTCGATGACAGTCCGGCGATTGCCGTCGTCACCGTGTCCAGTGCTGCGACTCCGGGCATTACAGCGGCTTACGACCTCGCCTCCAACGCCGCGACCGGAACGGGTGGCGACGGTGGCCTTCGCCTCTTGAGCCCCGATGGAACAGCGGATGCCGCGTTGCTGAGTCTCGATGGCAGTTTGCACACCACCGCGGTGACTTTCGAAACGTGGATTAAACCGGATGCAGCCTCATTCGGGACGCGCAATCAGGTCATTTATGAAACCGGTGGAGGCACTGGTTCCGGGATCGCTCTCGTGGGGACGGTTCTGGAGTTTGCGGTGATCCAGTCAGGTGTTGGTCAACATATTATCAGCTACGATTTATCGACCGATGCGGCCAACTCCAACGCGCTCGGCGGCATGGCACCCGATGCAGAATTTTTCCAAATTGCGGCGAGTTACGATGCGGGAACTCAGGAGAGCATTCTCTACATCAACGGAATTCAGGTGGCGCAGGGAATTTCTGCCACGCTGATTGATAACATCGATGGCGGCGATGGCATGGGCATTGGTTCGGTAGGTGGAGCCAACATGGGCGGCTACGGAAGTGGAGACCAGGGCTTCGATTCTCTCCACGGGCAACTGGCATCGTTCCGGGTTTACGAAGGCGCGCTCGACCTGGCGACGATTCAGGCCAATCGGGACGCGATTCTCAATGCGGCTCCTGCCACCGTTTCAGTAACGACAACCGGAGCTCAAACATATAATGACGCCGTCACGCTGGAAGCAGCGACGACCTTAACGGGAACGGATGTCACCTTTGGGTCGACTCTGGATGACGACGGGGATGCCGCGACTCCGGGAAGCCTTGCCGTCAACGCGAGCGGGGCAACGACATTCAACGGTGCCGTCGGAGCCACCAATCCTCTGTTTGATCTGGCGACGGACGGTGCGGGAACGGTCGCGGTTAACGGCGGCGCGGTGACGACTTCAGGCATTCAGAGTTTCGGTGACAACCTGACAACAAATCAGGCGACTGCATTCAATGCGGGCGGGGCGGTGAGCTTTGGCGGAACGGCAACCTTTACCGGTGATACGTCTGTCTCCGGCGATTCGGCAACGTTCGCGGGCGCAACCAATGTGGGAGGAATGACAGACATCGACACCGGCGGCGACGTGGCTTTTCTGGACGCGGCAATCTTCGGCTCGAGCTCCACGATCGATTCAAGCGCAGGCAATGCCACTTTCACGGGAGCGGTTACGATCGGCGGAACCGCGACGGTCAGTGCCGGAAACATCAGCTACGGTGCCACGGTTGATTCAGACACAGGAAACAACCGGGACCTGACACTGAACGGATCGGCGACATTTGCAACGACCGTAGGTGGCGGGGACGCCCTTGGCGATCTCGTCGTTAACGGGACGTCGTCGCTTGGTGGTGACGTGACCACAGCAGTGGACCAAAGCTACCTTGGAAATGTGACCCTCGCGGCTGACCTGATTCTCACCGGCGTGAACGTGAGCTTTGTCGGGACCGTTGACGGCACCACTGCAGGGCAGGAAAGTCTCACCGTGAATGCGAGTGGCATTACCGCGTTCATCGGCGATGTCGGCGCTGCGATTCAGTTGGAGAGTCTCGAAACAGACTCGGCGGGAAGCACGCGTGTGGGAGAAGTCGCGGTTGCGGGAGCGAGTGTCGAAATGAATGCCTCGGCTGCTGGAAACACCGACACCACGTGGAGCAATACGGGCACTTCAGCGAGCCAGGCTCACACTCTCGATTCGTTGACGTTGCAGGAGGTGAGCGGAAGTCGTTTTCTGCCGTTCACTCATGCCTATGAGTTCCCCGGCGGTACGGTTACTGATGCGGGTAGTGGCAACAATCTCAAGGGAGTGGACTTCAATGCTCCCTTCTACACGACTGCCGGAATTTCCGGAACAGGGCCTGTCTCATTCGAAGTCTGGATTCGACCTGATGACATGGCTGATACGAATCGTCAGATCCTTTTTGAAACAGGCGGCGGAACCGGTATTGGGCTCTACTTGCAGGCGGGTACCATTATCTTTCGTCAAAATTCAGGAGGAACCGGTGATGTTCGCTCCGACATCAGCGCTCTGGGAACTGCCGAATTTATTCAGGTGATCGGAGCCTATGATGTGGCCAACGACAGAATGGATCTCTACGTCAACGGTCTCGCAGCAGGGACACCCGACACCAATGTAGGCACCTCGTGGGCCGGTACGGATCACGCAGGTCTGGGCACGGGCGGTGGCGTAAACGCCGGCGGGTTTACGACGATTGTTGAGGTTCCTTTCGACGGGGAAATGGCGTTGTTCCGCGCGTATGACAGCGCACTGACGGGACGCGAGGCTTTGCAGAATTTTCAGTCTATCGCCGGGATTCAGGTGACGACGGCAGGGGATCAAACCTTTGGCGACACGGTAACGATCGGTAACGATGCGGTATTGACCGGAAACAACGTGACTTTCCTGGCGACGGTCGATTCCGGCAGTGCCATTCCGACCGATCTTACGATCAATACTTCGGGTGACGGAGTAACGACTTTTTCAGCAGCGGTCGGTGATACCAATGAGTTGGGAAATCTGATCACAAATACCGATGGTTATACCTCTGTTGGTGGGGATGTTAGTGTGAACGGAGACTTGTCACGGTTTGGCGGTCCGGTTCTCCTTGCGAACTCAAGTGTGACTCTGACACAGAACAGCGCGACGGGGGCTGTGGCCTTTGCCTCGACCGTCGATGCGGCAACTGGAGTCGCGGTGGACTTTACCGTTGATACCCCGAACGGAGCGACGACCCAATTCGGATCGGACATCGGCAGCGATGCGCTCGGTGCGTTGTCCAATGACGCCGGTCTGGCATCGCTCACGACGGATGCGACGGGAGAGACGCGGTTCTCCGTAGTCGGTGTGATCAAAGACGGAGCCAGCTACAATTATGATGCTACCGCCACTGCCAACGACGGGACGCCGGAAGTCTGGGAAAGCGGAGCCGGAAACCGGAACGCGAATTTCGGCAATTTCGGAACCGACGTTACTTTGGAGGATGTGACGGGAACGACGACGATTGGCGGCATCACTCATGCATATCGTTTTTACGATGATAACGGCGTCACTACCAACGGGACCGGGGCCAATATTGCAGATCTCGACGAAATCAGCACGGCTGACGCCAGTTTCGAATTCTGGCTCAGGCCAAATAATCTGGGGGATGCCACCCAGGTAATTTACGAAACGGGTGGTGCCGGCGACGGCATGAACTTCTGGTATGAAACCGCCACGAGCACCTTGAACTGGACGGTGGATGACGGTGGGACCCGCCGGACCGTTTCGGCGGTCATTTCGACGACCGAATTCAGTCAGATCACGGGCGTTTACAATCGCGACGCGGTCGGAGCCAATGATCATCTCGAGCTTTACGTGAACGGTATTCTGATCGACTCCAGTACGGATGCGACGACTCTCAACGACTGGTCGGGAACGGATGACGCAGGTCTCGGGACAGAGAACAGTGCGATTGCAGAAACGTCGCAACCGGGGCAGTTCAATGGTGATATCGCGGTGTTCCGTGTTTACGAAAGCGCGATGTCTGAAGGGGACATCGTAAGAAATTTTGTAGCTGTCGCCGGTGCGGGCACTTACGCAGGGGCAGCGATCACTTCGACTACGACCGGTGATCAGACTTACAACGATGCCGTTGTTCTTGATGCGGCGCTGACCGTAACCGGTGAAGACCTGACTTTCAGTTCGACGATTGATCTGGGAGCGAACGACTTAACCCTGTTGGATACAGGACTTAACAGTGTTGCTTCCGGTGAAATCTCGGGAAGTGGCACTTTGGTTAAGGATGGCGCGGGAACCTTCGCGTTGAGCAATGCGACTGGCAATACCTACACCGGCGGAACGACGGTGAATGCCGGGATTTTGCTGGCCACCAATTCGAGTGGTTCGGCGACGGGGGCGGCCGCTGCGGGATCCGTCACGGTGAATGCGAACGGCACGCTCGGTGGCACCGGTTTTATCGCGAGTGACATCATTTCGAACGGCGGCACGATCGCACCGGGGCTCAACACCGGCGCTGACACGACCGACGATATCGCCAGTGGAAATCTGAGTCTCGACAGCGCTTCGACGTTCTCGGTTGAACTCGGCGGCACGACGGAAGGCACCGATTTTGATCAGATTGATGTCACCGGCACGGTCAATATCAACTCGGATACGAGCGCCTCAGGCGGAGCGCTTCTGGAGCTCTCGATCGTGGGTGGTTTTGCTCCGGCGAAGGATGATGTTTTCGTGATCGTTGACAATGACGCCGCCGATGCGGTCTCCGGCACGTTCACTTACACGCATCCGACTCTGGGAGTGTTGGCGCTGCCGGACGGAAGTTTCTTCGATGTGGCCGGTCAGGTTTTCAGGATCGAATATGATTATGATTCCGCGACGTCCTCGGAAAATGCGGGCAATGATGTTGCGCTGATCGCGCAGGGGCCGGCGGAGACGGAAATTTCCAGAGATGCGAGTAACAACCTCGTCATTACTGACATTAACGGCGGCAATTCGGATGACGATTTGACGATCACGGATGACGGCGCCGGCAATTATCTGATTACTGATAACGGCGGACTCGTCCTGACGACGACTCCGGGCGGCGGGCGCTCTTCTATTCCCGGTGTGGTCCGGGTTGATGCTTCGACGATCCGGGTGCCGAAAACGTCGGTGACAGGGCTAATCGTGAACACGCTCGACAACGCCGATGATACAGTGACCCTGGCCGGGGCCAATCCGATTGATTTTGACGGCGCTGTCGTCATCAACGCGGAGTCGATTGTGCTGCAGCAGGATCTGCTGGCAGACCTTGGCGGCACCGCTCAGAATATCACATTCAACGGAGCGGTTACGATTCCGACAGGTTTCAGTGCCGATGTTTCGGGGGCTGAGGTTGTTTTCGAGTCGACCGTATCCATCGTTAACGGCGGCAGCACATTGACCGTTACCAACACGGGAGACAGCGAGCTGAAAGATACGATTTCCGGCAACGGTAAATTGGTAAAGGACGGCACCGGCACACTCACGATCAGCGGTAATAACAGTTACAGCGGAGACACCAGTCTGGTCGCCGGGACGACGCTCATCGAGACCAGCACCGCTTTCGGGAATTCTTCTCTGGTCAACATGACCGGTTCGGACATCACGCTCGAGATCGGAGCGGATGGATTGACGATCGCCAACAATTTCTTTATCCGGAACAGCGGAGGCGAGAAAGTGATCCGCCTTGATTTAGCCGGTTCCAATACGGCTACTTTCGAAGGTCAGTTTACGATTAACGACACGACTGCGGGCGACTTTGAAGTGGCCGTCGGAACCGATGACACCGTCGTGATGAATGGTTTTCTAACGACAACCGCTGGCGGTGGTGCAGGTCTCCTGAAGACTGGCGACGGCGTCCTCGAACTCAATGAGGACAATGATTTTCTCGGAACAACCGTAGTCGCGGGCGGCACCCTGGCCGGAACGGGATCGTTGACCGAAGCGGTGAGCGTCACCGGCGGATCGATTGCACCGGGATTCAGCACAGGGGGTGATACGATCGACGAAATCGCGACGGGAGATCTCACTCTGTCAGGCGGTGCAACGTATTCGGTGGAGCTCAGTGGAGCCGCCGAAGATACGGAGCACGATCAGCTTGCGGTTACCGGCACGGTTAGTTTTGTCGGTTCGCCGACGCTGGATCTGACTCTGCACTACATTCCTGTCGACGGGGAGGAACTCGTTATTATTTTCAATGATGGAACGGATTCCGTGACCGGCGCTTTCTCGGGGCTCCCTGAAGGCAGCAATCTCGATCTTGTTTCGACAGCGGATGGGATGACCTACTCATTTACGATCACGTATGCGGGCGGCACAGACGGCAATGACGTCGTTTTGTTTGTGGGACGGGCTGAGACCGAGGTTTCTATCGATGCGAGCGGCAATCTCATCATCACCGACATCAACGGTGCGGTTTCGAATGATGATATCAAGATCGATTTCGACGGAACGAACTACACGATCAGCGACAGTGCACTCGTTCTCACGACGTCAATCGCAGGAGCAACGCGCCCTGACGCCAACACGGTTGTGATTCCGGCAACTGCCTTCACCGGCGGTATCGCAGGTATCACGCTGAACACGCTCGGCAACACCGCGGGAACAGATCTCGTTGATTTCGACGGCGTCTTTACCCTCGCGGGGGACCTGGTCCTCAACGGTGCTGAAACGATCACGATCGACAGCGGCGCGAGCTTGAATCTCGGGGGAGCCGGGAACGATGTCGCGTTTGCCGGCGGAGACAACACGATCGAAATCACCGGAACCGGATCGCTCACGAACTTCGGCTCGATCAGCGAGACTTCTGCGAACGCGGCGACGGAAACAAACAATATCGTTTTTGATTCCGGCACGCTTGGAAACGGCGGCGAAGATATCACGGTGGACAACCTGTTCATCAACTCTCTCGATGCTGACGGATCTTTAACCTACACGCGGACCGCGGGAACGCTTACGGTAAATGAGACGCTTCAACTCGGCGGTGAAACGAATACCGCGAGCCAGCACGTGGGGAACCTCAACCAAAATGGAGGTAATATTAGTGTCGGAGGTGATCTCCTCTTCGGGGGCGGAGCCGGGAAGGAAGGCGGCACTTACAATCTCAGAGGGGGCACCCTGAATGTCACGGGTGATATCATCGAGGGAGCCAGCGGGGCGGCTACGTCGTCGGTTGATTCGGCGCAGCTTCATATCGACGGGGGAACTCTGGTTATGACCGATGGCAGCCTGATCACCGTGCAGCGTTTTGCTGTCGGTGAGGGCGCAGGCAGCAATGGAACTTACACGCCACCGGTGAATCAGGCGATCACGACGACGGGGACGACTTCGATCGGTGCTTCCGGGACCGGGGTTCTCAATCTCACCAACAGCGGGGTCACGGTGACGAGTTCCAATGTCTATGTTGGCGAAAGGGCCACGGGCGACGGGACTGTCACGATTGACAATGGAAACAGTTGGACCGCGGCGCAGTTTTTCCTGGTGGGTAACAACGGTGTCGGAGTCGTCGACGCGATCAGTGGATCGATCGACGTCGAGGGAACGAGCGGTTCACCTCGCGGGCTGTATCTGGGTTACGGGGCAACCGGTGATGGAACGCTGACGATGGGTGTTTCCGGCGGAAGCGGCGCGACCGATCCCACGATATCCGTCGCCGGGGGGAATACGGAAGTCGGTCGCCTCGGTGCGGGCGAGCTCGTGATTCACAGTGGAACCTTCACTCAGACGATTAGCAATATCGTGATCGGGCAGTCGGCCGGATCTACCGGAACGATAACGCTCAATGACGGCAAAATCGATATTGCGACGGGAGACCTCAATATCGCCAATGCCGGAACGGGAACTTACACCCAATCGGGTGGGGTGCTGGAGTCGACGGGGATTGCCCTGGGTAACATCGATAACAGCGGAACCACCGGAACCTTCAATCTGATCGCGGGAACGGCGACTTCGACAGGAGGCTTGAGCATCTCTAAAAACGTCGGGACGACCGGTGTGGTTACGATAGGTGATGGAACGACGGATCCGACTTTGAATATTTCGGGTGCCAACATTGAGTTGGGTCAGAGCGGTGACGGTTCGATGACGATCAACAGTGGAACCGTCAATCTTACGACGAGTAACTTTGTCACAGGGCAGTCAGCGGGATCGAGCGGAACGTTCACGATAGGCGGAGTCGGAAATGCGACGACCGCAACTCTGAATCTGAACAGCGCCACGCAGGACTGGAACACGAACCTTGGAAAAGCTGTTGCCACGATTCTGGAAAACGGTGTCGTGAATGTGGGCCGTGATCTCAACCTGGGGACCGATGCGGCTGCTGATGCCGGTCTGCAACTCACGATTGATGGCGGAATTGTCCGCGTGGGAAGCCTCGCGCCGAACGTTGGTAATATCACGTATCGCAATGGGGGGCCGGCTGACCAGATCACTCTTCAGGCCGGTTTACTCGAAGGAAACGGCGGAACCATCAATTTGAATGATGCGGCGGACAGCGCGTTTGCCTTCACTGGAGGAACGCTTCGCAACTTCGCCAACTTCACGAATGCGAGTCTCACTCAGTCCGGTGCGACCAGCGTGCTCGACATCGGCGCGGACGGAGCGGTTGCCACGATGACGGTGAACGGCGATTACGCGAACACGGATGGAGCGATTCATTTTGATATCGATGGCACTGCCGGCGCTGGAGTTGCGGGCGGTCACGATCAGCTGATCGTTAATGGTAAGGTGACGCTGAACGATGCCGTGTTGGACTTTGATTTCAATTACGGCCCGGCGGCAGGAGATGTGTTTGTTCTGATCGACAACAATGGCACTGCGGATGCCGTTTCAGGAACGTTCGCGGGTTATCCGGATGATCATGTCTTCGACGTTGTCATCGGAGGATCGACATACGTTTTCCAAATCGATTACACGACTGAGGACGGGACGACCGCTCCCGGCGCGGTCGGGGGAAACAACGTTGTGCTGAAGGCTTTCGGTGTCGCGGAAACCAGCGTGGAGTTGGTTGGCAATGATCTGGTCATTACCGACATCAACGGGGGCATGTCAGACGACAGCCTCACGATTACTGAGGACGGGATGGGCAACTACCTCATCCACGATCCCAATTTGGCACTGACGACATCGACGGCGGGATTTGTCCGCGTCGACGGGAACACGATTCGCGTTTCGAAAGCGTCGATTCCGGGTGGATTGATTGTCAACACGTTGGGTGACGCAACCGCGACCGGCGATACCGTAACGTTCGGCGGAACCAATCCGATTGGCTTCACGGGAGACATTCTCGTGAACGCGACTGCGGAATCGACCGTGCTCGGCCAGGATGTGACGAGCACGACAGGAGACATCACCTTCAACGGTCCGGTTACGGTGAGCGGAGCAGGAGTCGAGGTGAGTGGCGTGGATGTGAATTTTGACGCGACGATCAGTATTCCGACGGCGACTGATTCTCTCACGATCAGCAACACGGGTTCCGGCGCAGTGGACGGGATTATTTCCGGTAGCGGTGCGTTTGAAAAAGACGGAACCGGAAGTCTCATTCTCACGGCGGAAAATACTTTTACCGGTGGGCTCACGCTTACGGGAGGAACGCTTCGTGCTGAGAACACCGCTGGTGGAGGCTCCAGCACGGTGCTCGGTAGTGGCGATCTTCAATTGAACGGAGGGCGTCTCGAGCTTGCCGCCGGAGCCAACACCGTGTTCGGCTCATCTAACAATCTTACCATCGGTGGCGATGTGACCGTCGTCAGCGATCGTCTCGTTGCCGGTGCGAATGTTACGCACACACTCTCGACAGCGACTTCGATCGGAGCGTTCACCCTCTCGACAACGACGGGGAGCTTCGTGACCAGCCAGTTTGCCGGTTTGAATTTCGGGCAGGTGACGCTCACCGGAAATGCCACGATCAACACAATCGACAGCGGTCCTACCTCTGCAGTAACGCTCAACGGCGTCGATGATGGTATTGGTAATTTCACACTCACGAAGACCGGTGCCGATTTGGTGACTTTGGCAGGGGGGACGACTTACGACTTCGCCGGCACTAATTTGATGGCAGGCACGATCCGGGTCAGTACCGCTGATGCTCTGCAGGGCACCACCACTGTCTCCGGCGGAATTCTTGAGGTCAGGAATGCGAACGGAATGAGGCAGAGCGATATCCAATTTACGGGTGACGCGCTGTTGAATCTACTCAACAACAACGCCACCAACTATACGGCTCAGTCAATCACGGTGGACCCCGGAGTCTTGATGAGGCTCCGGTCAGCGCGGGTCAACGCGAACAGCGACCTGACTCACACTCTGACCGTGACGAACGATATCACGACGGGGGCGGGCTCGACGATTCAGTTCGAGCAGGCCAACGGGTTTGATCTCGACGTAAATTCCGACATCGCCGCGACAGGTCTTCTGACGCTGAGTTTGGGTGCGGGCGACATGGACGTCACGATCGATGGCGTTATCGCCGATGGCACTGGTGTCGGCAGCATCGCCAAGACCGGTTTCGGCACTCTGACCCTGACCGGTGCGACCGACAGCACTTATACGGGAACGACGGCTCTCACCGCTGGAACGTTGTTAGTGAACAAAACTCACACAGGGGGAGGAAACTACACGACCGCAGGAGGAACGATTCTCGGCGGCACCGGGACGATCACTCCTGCCGGCAGTGCCACGGTGACGGTTGACGGGATTCTAACCACGGGGCTCACCGGTGCCGTGGGCGCGCTCGGAAATCTGACGATCAACGCGGACGTGGCGATCAATAATCAGTTCCAGTTCGATATTGATGGCGCCAACTCAGACACGCTCCTCGTGACTGTTCCTGTAAAAGAGGTCACCCTGGGTGGCTCTTCCAGTCTGGTTGTCACCGATGCGACAGATCCAGCCGCGGGTTCCACGATACTTGTGATCGACAATGCGGGGACGGATGCGGTGAACGGAATTTTCAACGGTCTGGCCGAAGGTTCCAGCGTGCTGGATGACGACAACGATATCTACACGATCAGTTATGTCGGTATCGATGGTAATGATGTGGTGCTTTTTGAAGGCGAAGCGGAAACCGAGGTGGCACTGGATGGCTCAGGAAATCTGACCATCTCTGATATCAACAATGAAAACGCGGATGCGATTTCGATTGCTTACGATGTCTCGACGAATGAATACATCATCTCCGATCCGAATCTGGTGCTGACGACTTCCGGTCTCGTTGCTGGTCAGTTCTCGCGCCCCGACGCGCACACCGTGCGGATCGATGCCTCTGTTGTCACGGGTGGCCTGACCGTTAACACCGAGTTGAGCAATGCGGCGACGGTGGATGCTGTGACTGTTGTGATCGACGACAATATCAGCGTGCCGGGCAATATTGTCATCAACGCGGAGACGATCAATTTGAATGAAGACCTCACCAGCACGACCGGTGATGTCACTCTCAACGGAGCGGTTACCGTGGGTGCGAGTGTGACTGTGGCGAGCACGGCGGGCGATGTCGTCTTTGAATCGACCGTCGATCTCGGCGTGGCTGCGAATATTTTGACGGTGAATGTGGCGGGAACTGTCAGTGAGATGAAGGGCATTGTCAGCGGCGCGGGCGCTCTCGTGAAAAGCGGCAGTGGAACCCTCACTTTGAGCGAAGCCAATACCTACGCAGGAACGACCACCGTTTCTTCAGGTATCGTGAAACTGGGCGATAACAGCGCTCTCGGATCGAACGCCGGGGGCACAATTGTGCAAAGCGGAGGGGAACTGGACCTCGCGGGATTCACGACAACTGAAACCAGTCTGACTATCAATGGAACCGGCACGGATGGAGCCGGCGGCAGGGGCGCTCTCTACAGCACGGTAAGCAATGGTACGCTCAATGCCGCAACTACGGTTACCCTCGGTTCCAATTCAGAAATCGGAGGTGGCGGAGGCCGGGTTGACAATTTTGGAGGAATCGTCGGTGGCGGATTTAATCTCACAAAAGTGGGTTCTGAAAACTGGTGGAACTGGTCTGCTACAGCAAGCAATCTCGGCGTTCTTACGGTTGACCCGGGCGCGTTCCTCGGAGTCGGCAGCGACGCTCTCGCCAATGCGGCCACTGAAGTACAGGTGAAAGCCGGGGCTACCTTTATGACATGGGGGACCGGTCATGATTTTACGTCTCCCTGGTCGTTTGAAAATGGAAGCCAATTCGCAAACAACTGGAATGCGGCGAATGCGAGCACTCATGAAATTTCCGGGGATGTGACGATTACGGGAACGGTTTCGTTCACTTCCAACGTTAACGCGGGAGTGAATCGGATAACGACTTTGAGCGGTGATGTGAGTGGTAGCGGCGGGATCGCCAAGACCGACAAACACATTTTAGTATCAACCGGTGACAGCACATATACCGGGACAACGGCGGTCAGTGGGGGCGCGATGCTCGTGAACGGCACACATGACGCCACCGCCGGAAACTACACCGTCGCAGGTGGCGCGACGCTGGGCGGAACGGGAACGATCACGACGACGGGAACCGTGACTGTCGATGGAATCCTCGCGACCGGTGATCCGGCTGTGATGGGTGGAATCGGTGCTCTCACCGTCGATGGCGATATCACGATCAACAATGAGATGCAGTTCCAGATTGATGGAGCGAACTCCGATACGCTGAACGTCACCGTTCCTGCTGAAGAGGTGACTTTGGGCGGGGGGGCGACTCTCGTCGTGACCGATCCGACAGATCCGGCGGCGGGATCAACGACACTGGTGATCGACAACGAGGGAACCGATGCGGTGAATGGTATTTTCAGCGGATTGGCCGAGGGAGCCACTGTAACGAGTGCGGATGGCAATCTTTACACGATCAGCTATGCCGGAATCGATGGTAACGATGTCGTGCTTTTTGAAGGCGAAGCGGAGACGAACGTCGATCTCAGTGGCGGTGTCCTCACGATCAGTGACATCACCAACGAGAACGCCGATGCGATCACGATCATTTACGATGGCGCGAATAACGAGTACGTGATCAGTGATCCCAACCTCGTCTTAAAAACGAGTAATCTGAGCGCAGGGCAATTCAGCCGACCTGATGCCCACACCGTCCGCGTTAATGCGTCGCTCGTGACTTCGGTGGTGGTGACGACAGAATTGGATACTCCGGCGACAGTCGACACGGTAACGATTTCGAGTCTTCCTGCTACGATTTCGGGAGATGTGACAATCAATGCGGAGACGATCAATTTGGGAACGAACGTTAACACGGGCGGCGACCAGACCTACAACGGGGCTGCCGTCCTGATTTCCAATGTGCTGGTGACCGGCACCAATGTGACGTTCAATGATACCGTTGACGCCGATGCTGTTGCGAATAGCAGAACACTGACCGCGTCGGTCTCGGGAGTCCTGACATTCACCGATAATGTGGGCGCTTCGGAGGCTCTGGAATCCCTCGACACGGGAGCGACGGGAACTACGCGAATCACCGGGGCTTCCTACCTCGACGATCTCGCCGGGACGCCGCTCTTCAATTTTGATGCTTCAGCTGACGCGGACGGAACCGATCGAGTTCTCGCGAATCTCGGCGGCGCTCTCAGTGGATCGAATACGTTCTCACTGCTGGTCGATACGGCAAATGGGGTGACCTTTGATAACGCGGTCGTCTCGAGTTATGTGGGGATCACCTCGGCTTACACGCTTCCCGGAAATCTCACGGGATCGACCGACAGCGTGCGCAATGTCGGGGGACTTGAATTGCAGCAGGGAGGGCTCGATGCGGCTCCCGGAAATATCAATTCCACGCCGACGCCGGATCAGGCTGACGCTACTCTGGAATTCTGGGTCAAGCCGGCTGACCTGACCGGGCGAGAGGTGATCTGGGAGACAGGTGGGTCCGGAACCGGTGTCGTCCTCGACGAGAACGAATTAGTCTTCCGGGTGCTTGGCGGCGCTTTTGCAGAAGAGGTTCGTTATGATCTCAATCTCGATACGCTGAACGTGCTGGGCGGTGTTGCCGCCACTGCTGAGTTCTTTCAGATAGCGGCAACGATCAATGTGACGACGGAAACGATTGAGTTGTTCATCAACGGGGTTTCGGTCGGAGCGGTTACTTCGGCCAATGATCTTACGGACTGGGATGGCGGAGATCCTTCGGGTCTCGGCACGGTTGGCGGCGCCAACATGGGTGGCTACGGAGGTGGCTCTCAAAACTTCCGGCCATTTGACGGACAGATCGCTGCGATGCGCCTTTATGACGGCGAACTGACTCAGGCTGATATTCAGACGAATTTCAATCTCGTCGCAACGGGTGGTGAGACTCAACTCTCGGTAACCACGAGCGGGGCTCAGACTTTTGGTAACGACGTCGAACTGGGAACGGGTGTGACGGTGAATGCTGCGACGGCCACTTTCGCGAAAACGCTGAACGGCGACGTGACCACACCGGGCGCGTCACCCGGATCTCTTCTTGCGAATGTTTCCGGCGAGACCCGCTTCGTCGGTGATATCGGTCAGACGGCTGAACTGAGCTCGATTTCAACCGATGCCGCCGGAACGACGGTGGTTGAGTCCGCGTTGATCTCGACGGATCACGGGTTCACGATCAATGATGGCTTCACCGCAAACAACAGTCTCATTCTGGAGAGTGGAGTGGTGTTCCTGGGTGGCACGAGCGACTTTGATGGTGCCTCTACAGCGATCGCTGCGTCGAACGCAACCTTCACTGGAGATGCTGACTTCGACGGCACTGTTACGATCGATACGCGGGAGGATACGCTGTTCTCTTCCGCTGCGACTTTCCAAACTACGTCGACGATCAATGCAGGTGCTGATGCCACTTTCACCGGAGCGGTTATCATCGGCGGTGATGCTTTCGTTGAGGCTCGCAATATTACTTACTCGTCGACGATTGATTCGAGCGCCGGCACCAATCAGTCACTGGTGCTGGATTCCACCGGGAGCGGAACTACGATTCTGAACGGCGCGATCGGTGCCACTGATGCGCTCAATTCGCTGGTAACCAATTTGGATGGAAGCGTTCAAATTGGAGCGGGAACGATCGACCTCGCCGGGGCCGGCATTCTGACTTTCAACGATGCCGTCGTCTTAACCGCCGATCTCGTGATCACGAACGCCGGAGCGGGAGACGTTTCGTTCTCACACACGCTGGATGGAGCTCAGGCCATTACCGTGAACACTCCCGGGGGAGGCGATACGTTCTTCCGTGGGGATGTCGGCGCGTCAACAGCGCTGACTTCACTGACGACTGACGCCAATGGCAACGCGATCCTCGGTGGAGCACCGATTCCATCCGGAGTGTTGACGCTGAATTACGATGCCGATAAAGAGACAGCCGCGACTTCCAGTGTCTGGGAGGGCGTTGCCGGAGTGCCTGAAAACTCGGAGCGATTCCCTGTGAGTGGAGGCGTCACTTTCGGTGAGGTCACGAATACCCGGTATACCGGAATCAACAACAGCTACACGTTTGACGGCACGACGCGTCTTACCAACAATGGCCTCGACAATCTCGCGGGCGATCCCTCCGACGCGGATGCTACCTGGGAGCTCTGGTTCAAGCCGGTTGCGGATGGCGATATTGACGTCTTGTTTGAAAGCGGTGGATCGGGAGACGGTATGTCGATCTCCTACGATGGTGCTGCTAACGAGATCGTGTTTGTGATCGACGATGGCGACAACCAGTTGGTTATTCGCGGCGGAAGCGCACTGCTCGACTCGACTGATTTTCATCAAGTCGTCGCCGTTTACAACCGTGATGCGAGCGGGACGGTGGACACCATCATTCTGTATGTCGACGGGGTTAATGCGAATGGTGTCCTGACTTCAGAATACACCGGAACGGGGACTCCGAATCTCACGGCGATCAATGATTGGGATGGTGGCGACACCTCTGCTCTGGGAGGAAGTTCCGGAGCGATTGCACAGGGCACTCCAGCCGGTGCGGGCAACTTTGAAGGCGAGATCGCTAAGTTCCGTTTCTATGGCGAAGCGCTCAATGGGGGGAATGTCAGTGCCAATTACGCTTCGGTCTTGAATCACGTCACCACGGTGACAACAACCGGGGATCAGCTTTTCGGAGGCGCGACGCAAGTCGCTTCGGCGGTGGAGACCAACGGAAATAATATCACCTTTGCCGACACGCTGGATTCCGCTACGGGGAGTAAGCATTTTGACTTGAGTGTCAACAGCACCGGTGGCGGAACGACTACCTTCTCCGGTGTGGTTGGAGGTAGCAATGCGATTGGAAATCTGGTTACGAACCCGGATGGTACCACCGATATTCTCGCCGATGTGACGGTTGAGGGTGAGCGCAGCGTGTTTTACGATTCTGTTAGGATTGGCTCAGATGCAGCAAATGACGGAGTGATTGCGATCACCCAGAATGGAGACGCGGACAGTCTGATTGTTTTTGCAAATACGGTTGACGAAGCGGTAGGCGCGACCGCTAACCTTGAGGTGAATACACCCAACGGTGCGACGACTCAGTTCGCTGCTAATATCGGGTCCGTGACCGCGCTGGAAACCCTGACGACCGACGCGGAAGGCAAAACGCTCTTTCAGCCAACGGTGACAGCAGGTGCCGAAGCGACCTATGATACTTCTCAAGCCGGTAGTCTCGCTGCTTCGGCAATCAACCAGGGGACGGATGATAATCGTAATATCAGTATTGATACAGTGATAACCTACGATGCGGTGACTACCAATCGAACGGGAATTACCCATGCCTGGACTCTCCCGGGAGGAGTTGTCGCGGACACCGAAACAGGAACTGCTTCTGCGGTCAATCCGGGGAGTAAAGGGATTCTGTTTCCCGGGAGTCTTGATGACTTCGACGATACGACTGCAACGGGCGATGTCACTTTTGAGATCTGGTTCAAGCCGGATTCTCTTACGGGAGGGAATCAAATTCTCTTTGAAACAGGAGGAGGCACTGGAATCGGACTGTATGTGCAGAATAATAATCTGAACCTTTTCCAAACAGGAACCGGTGCTGACCTCGTTACGGATCTAACGGGATTAGAAGGTGACTTCATCCAGGCAGTGGTGACGGTGGACATTGGAGGGCAGACGACGCTCTATGTGAATGGCGTTCAAGTCGCTCAGGGGGCTGCTACCGCAAACTGGGACGGCGGGGATGCCGCTGCTCTCGGCACAAAGGGCGGTGCCAATGCTGGTGGTATCGGGGGGGGGAATCAGAACCGAATCCCTTTCAAAGGTCAGATTGCAATTTACCGTCAATATGGCAATCAGTTGCTGTCAGATACCGATGTAGCCAGTAACTACGGCGCCGTGGCCGGTGAGTCTACGGCTACCATCACGGTCACTACTGCGGCTGATCAGCTTTACAACGATGACGTTTGTCTGGCGGCAAATGTCGAGATGAATGCCGAAGATGTCACGACTGCAAAGACGGTGGATCTCGGTTCTCAGGATCTCACGGTCAGTGTGACCGGGACCGATGGCGAAGCGGTCGGCGTTATCAGTGGCGAGGGCACGCTCACGAAGGCCGGAGCCGGAACCTTCACGACGACTGCAGCGAACACTTACACGGGCACGACCGATGTCGATGCGGGAAGCCTCATCGTCAATGGCACGCACATTGGTGGTGACGGCTACACCGTGGGCGCTACCGCGATCCTCGGAGGTGAGGGGACGATTGACGTCGCTGACGGAAGCACAATTACCGGTGGCATCATTGCTCCGGGCGATCAGCAGGATAATCCCGCTGATCCTCTCGACACCACTGGCGTCGGCACGTTGACGGTGAAAGACAATATTACGATCGGCGGAATGAACATTGAGATCAACGGCGACACTGCTGCTGACCAGCTCGATGTGACCGGAACCGTGACCATAAGCGGTACACTGAATCTCGAAGAGAACAGCGACGGGGTCGGCGTTGCCGGTGGCGTTACGGTCGGCGATACGATTACGCTCATCCTGAACGACAACGCTTCTCCGGTGATCGACCAGGTCTCGGGAACGTTTGACGGTGGCCTCACTGAAGGTGCGACCGTTACCGACGACGACGGTGACAGTTATGTGATCAGCTATGTAGGCAACGATGGCAATGACGTCGTCCTTTTTGCCGGCGCAGCGGAAACGGAAGTCTCTCTCGATGCGTCCGGCAACCTCGTCATCGCTGACATCAATAACGACAGCTCTGACAGTCTCACCGTTACCGAAGCAACGGTTAACGGACAGTTGGGTATTCTGATTACCGATCCGAACCTCGTCCTGACTACGTTCGGCAGTGGCGGACGAACTTCGCCCACGGTCATGGTGCGCCCTGATTCACACAGCGTGTTTGTCGCATACTCGGATCCGGCGTTTACCGGAGATGTGATTGTGAATTCTGCTAATGCGGGCGGTGACACCGGCGACGATGTGGTGACGATTACGAATCTTGATCTGGATGGTAATAATAAAGGTGGCCTCGTCGTGAACGCGGAAAATATCGTGATGAACGGTGCCGTCACCACCGACGGTAGCGATGGAGTTGACCTCAATGCGAATCGCCAGATCAACCTGTTAGCGGGTTCCAGTATCACGACGGATGCGGGGGCTGTGACTCTCAATGCCGATGGCAGTGCGAGCGGTAATTACTCAGGCATTTCTCTCGATGGTGCCAGCATCACGACGACAAGCGGCAATGTCTCGCTGGATGGTCAGGGCGCGGGCACCGGAAATGACCGTCTGGGTATCCTGCTGGAAAATGGATCCACGGTGACTTCCACCGGCGGTGATGTTCAGCTGATCGGAAAAGGAACAACCGCAACCGGTGGCTTCGATCATCACGGCGTTCTCTTGCGCGATACCAACACTGAAGTGTCATCAACCAATGGCACGGTGACATTGACAGGCACGGGCGGAGTCGGAAGCACCAGCTTTCAAAATAACAGCAGCGGTGTCATCGTTGGAGTTGGTGTCACGGTCGAGACGACTTCCGGAGCGATCGACATCGATGGCACCGGCGGTGGAAACGGAAACTCCCTCGCCAACGAAGGGGTGGAAATTGCCGGCACGGTGGAGTCAAAAGGGACGGGAACAATTAACATCGACGGAACCGGCGGGGTCGGGCGGCACAGTCTGAAAGGCGTCCAAGTTACGGGTGATGGCGATGTAATCAGTCTTGATGGCGCGATCGCAATCGTGGGAACCGGTGGCACACCCGGTTCCACCGTGGGCAGTCGGAACAACAATGATGGTGTCGAAATTCAGGGCGAGATCGTTTCCAACGGAGCGGCAACCATTTCGATTATTGGAAGCGGCGAGACTGGAGGAAGTGGCAATCATGAGAACGATGGCGTCACTCTCACCAGCGACTCAGTCACGATGACGACGCCTTTGATTCAGACCAATGGAACGGGAACGATTTATATCAGTGGTACCGGCGGAAACAGCGCTGGTAATACCAATACGGGTATCGAACTCGTCGCGGGTATCATCGAATCGACCGCGACCGCTTCGACCACGGCAACGATTACGCTTGAAGGTTTCGGCGGGAATAATGGTCTCTCAGCCAGCGGAGGCGTTCTGATCGGTGCTGACGTTCTCATCACATCCGTCAGGGCCGACATCGCGATTACCGGCCGGGGTGGAGCACTGGTCACGGCGAATGAAAACGACGGAGTTCAAATCTCCGATGGCGGAAAAGTCACCTCCACCGGAACCGGAGCGGATGCCGCCGATATCGCCATCACGGGAACTGCGGGGGGCATCTCTTCCGGCGGAGACAACAATGAAGGTGTTATTATCACGGGAGCTGATTCCGGAATCGCCACGGTTGATGGAGATATCACGATCACCGGAACCGGTGAGGACGGCGTGGAACTCGCCGCAGGTGTTAGCGCACCCATCACTGCCACCGGTGATGGAAATATTGAAATTTGCGGAACCTCAACGGCTCCTGACATAGCAGCTGACCGTTTCGATACTCAAATCGACGCCCCTGTCGTGAGCGGCACGGGCACGGTCACGGTTTGTTCCGCGACAGGGGCTACCGGCAGTGTGAGTTTCGGTGCAGACGGGGATGTGACTTCGATTGGCGGAACCGTAACTGTAGTTGGTGCTGACCAGGTTGTCATGACCGACGGAGCGCTCATCGATGCAGGAACCGGCGATATCGATGTCGATGCAGATGGCGACATCACGCTGGGGGGACTCAAAACGTCAGGTGCCGGACTCGTCGGCGTGGATTCGACAAACGGGGATATTGTGGATGGAGGTGATCAGCACCGGGAAGTGGTATCGCTGAGGGCGTTATTCAATGCCGCAAACGGCAGTGTTGGCGATACCGATGCGCTTGAGACTCAGATTTCGAATCTGGAGGGATCGACTGCCGGCAACTTTACACTCGACAACTCGGGCGCTCTCAACATCGGTGGAGCGGACGCTACTGCTACCGGCCTCGACGTGGGAGGCGATCTTGATCTCACTAACAATGCTGCGATCACTGACAGCGAGGAAACCACCGTGACCGGAACCACGAATCTGGAAGCCGGTGCCGGGAACGACATCACGCTCGATGACGCCGACAACGATTTCGGTGGAAGCGTTTCCATCGAGAGTGGCAACAACGTCGTTCTCAATGACAAAGACACAATCGATCTGGGTGACTCGAACGTGAGCGGGGATCTGGATGTCACTGCGACGACCGGTGACATTACCGACAGTGGCACTGTTGACGTTGAGGGCATGGCGAGTTTCGCTACGAGCACCGACGCGTCTGATATAACTTTGGATCAACTCGATGTGAGTGGTGCGATCGGCGTGAACACGACCGGGCCTGACAGTGATGTGACTCTCGTGAACGAGCAGGGCATCAATTTCAAGGATTCCACGGTGGGTGGTGATCTCACTGCTACAGCGACTGCCGGCGATATCCGGATTGGAAGCGGCATCGAAGTTCATTCCGAAGACGGTGATATTAATTTGAATGCCGATGATGACTTCACTCTCGATGCCAACGGCGAACTCACCGCGGTAAACGGAGAGATCAAAATCATCGTCGATCAGGTCGGCGCTCCTGACTCCGAAGGTGGTGTCGTGAATCTGTTGGGAACGGTTGACGCTGGAAATGAAGTCTTTATCGAAGGAGGAAACGAAGCTGACACCTTTAATGTGAAGCCGAGCACCAACACCGAGATGAACATCACCGGCAATGATCCGACGACTGTTCCCGGTGATGTTATTAATCTGGTCGATGCAATCGATCCCGACTTTGATCCCACGGTGCCGGCGACCGATGGGGCCGGTAGCTACACTTTCGGAGGCGGCCAGCAGAGGATCGATTTCGAGGGAGTTGAGTTTGATAATCTCGCGCCGGATATTGTGGTCGCCGGAGGTGACTCCGATCGCGAGGAACTCACCGAAACTGATTCTCCCCTCAGCGTGTCAGGGACTCTCACGGTTCATGACCTCGGTAACGTTGATGCAACGATTGAGCCGATAGTGGACGTGTCAGGATCTGATAACTGGATGACCAATGCTGACTTCCTCGCGATGTTCAGTCTCACCACTCCCAATCCGATCGTAACCGCTCCGGGGACGACAGGCACGATTGGCTGGTTGTTTGACAGCAATGCGACGACTTTTGATTTTCTCGCTCTGGGCGAAACTCTCACATTGACCTACACGGTGCGAGCTACCGATCCTGCGACGGGGACGGATACGCAAACCGTTACGATCAGGATTACGGGAACGAATGACGATCCCGTGTTGACGGTGGACGTTGTCACCGTGTTCGAAGGCGGGCAGGGCGGCTCCGAAACCGTGAGCGGGAACGCGCTTGCGAATGACACTGACATTGATATTAACGGCCAGGGGAAAGACGATGTCCTCAAGGTGGTTAACGCCCGTTATGACGGCACTCCGTTCGGTGGTTCGACCAACAGTGGAGGTCCCGTCGTTGAAGGAAGTGCTAGAAAGGTCGACGGTCTGTATGGCACGCTGTCGATCGATGCAGATGGAAACTTTGTCTACACCGTGGATAGCAACCTTCCGACGACACGTGCGCTCGATGCCGGCGACGTCGGTGTTGAGACGTTTATCTATCTCGTCAGCGATGGGAGCGGAGGTTTTGTCGAGGAGAGGATTGTGGTGCGCGTCGTTGGCGCGACCGGAGGTATGATCGGCGAATTCTTCGGAATCGGCGGATCCGGAATTCTCGAAGGATTTCGCTTTGCTGAACCGAGAGACCTCAGTGGCGGAGATGACGGTGCTCCGTTGCTCCTCCTGATGCCGACGTATTCAGGGTCAGCCGAACCGGGATCGGTCATTACCTTGACGGTGATGGGTGCGGACGGTTCGACCTTACCGGGAGGCACGATGACGGTGGTCGCTGACCTGTCAGGAGGCTGGATCGCGAAATTCAGCGGACTGGAGATCGGGAACACGTATTATTTCGTGAAAGTGGCGACCTCTTCCCCAGCCTGGAGCACAGGAGTGAATGGCACCTTCGAAGTGTTCTTCGCCCCCGCGATCAACGGATCCCATTCTGAGTCGGAAGTTCTAACGGTGGAATCCGTGATGGGACGTCGCCTCAGTTCGGTGGCTCTCGACGAGATTATCGAAGCGAATGCGCATCCAAACGGCTCGAACGCCGATTGGAGAAAAGCCAACGGAATGTCCGAGTAAACCTGCCCCCACGGTTGCCCCCAGCCTGTTTTTCTGCTGCTTGGAGAGCTAAAAGGGGCGGCTCAGGGACCCTGCGGCGATAGATTCACTTGACGGCTCCATTCCAGCGTTGGCCGAGGTTCGACGCTTCTATATCTGCTTGAACGAGTAGGGGATACGCGATCGCGTAGTATTAATTCCCAACGTTGTTGTCATGCGAGGCAACATTGCCGCCGCGTGTGTATTTGAGAGGTTTTGCGCCCCTGCGAGTCAGCCTTGATAATAAGCTTTTCTTTAATTTTTGTTTCAACGTATGAATAAAACGACTTCTTCCCGTCGTAAACGCTGGTTTTTTGCCCGCTCAATGGCTCGCGCCTACCAGGAGTGGCTTGAAAAGCGCACACGAACCGTGAAAGGCTCAGGTAAGAAGGCCAAGCAGCGCCCTTTGTTTGCCGAGGCGCTTGAGCCGAGGGTTTTGTTTTCAGGAACGCCGGTTCCGGTGGAGGAAGTTGAAGGTCAGGATGAGCAGGCGCAGCAAGCCGCCACGGCCCAGTCCGCAGAGTTGCTCGATGCGGGTATCGAGGGCATCTCTGAATTCTCGTTTGATGAGAATATTGATGCCGATTTTACGGAAGAGGATCTGGAAAGACTTGCTGCAGAAGCAGTCGCCCGCTGGGAGGAATCCGGGCTGACGGAAGAGCAAGTTGAGGCCCTTGAGGAGATCAGCTACGTAGTGACAGATTTGGAAGGATCTGCACTCGCTTATGCTGAGGGAAATTCGATCTACATTGATAGTGATGCAGCGGGGTATGACTGGTTTGTGGATGACACCGAGTGGCTTGATGAGGAGTTCGTCGAGATTGATGGGATTTTACGTGCCGCAAGCGGTGGTGATATCGATGGCTTCGCGAGAGATGGGATCGACATGCTCAGCGTGCTTATGCACGAGCAGGGACATATTCTCGGCTTGCTCGATGAGCATGAGTTGGGGCTCCACGATTCAACGATGTATGGCCTTTTTGATGAGGGTGAGCGGCGGATTCCGGGTGAGGGGCTGGCGGATGGGGCGGTGCCGGGCACTTTGAAGGGTACTTATTTTGCCTCTACGGCCTTCATTCAGCCGGACAATGTTAGTTACACCGGAAGTAACAGCATCAATACGCCTGATGTTCTGGTTGGCGGTGCCTCCTCCGTAAGCTCTTCTCAAGTGAATCCGAGCGGCGGAGGTAGCGGGACCTCTTGGTATCATAGCGCGCCGATTACTAACGTTGACTATCTAACCTTCGACTTTAGCTCCCCGGTGGACATTGGGGTACTCCATCTCTGGGATTACTACGGCCACAGCCCGAGCGACTATCAGATTGCATTTTTCGACGGAGCAGGTGGAACGGGCACGAACATTGGGACTGAGAATTTTTCTATTGTTCCTGGTGCTGAATCGACATCAACCCGTCACGACATCGACTTAGGGGGTGTAACCGACGTTATGTCTATTACGCTGACGCCGACTAACAGTTCTGTAAAAGGTGGATTCGGCCTCGCCGAAGTCGGGTTTACGACTTGGGTTCCAACGACCACCACTGTCGGAGTGGATGGCTCAGGTAACCTCATGATTACAGACTCCGACGGTGGGGACACCGACGATAGCCTCACGATCGTCATCGATGGAACCGACTTTCATATCACAGACGCGATCAACAGCGTCGACGTGCGTATTGCCGTCGCCAGCGTAACAGGTGATATCATCGTTAATGGTTCAAGCGGTGATGATACCCTGACGATTGATTTCAGTGGTGGTCTCATCACACAGGCCATTACCTTCAACGGCGGCGCAGGCGACAACGACGATCTGGTTCTCACGGGCGGGACCTTCGCCACGGCGACTTATAATTATATCAACGGGAATGACGGAACGATCGAACTCTCGGGAAACGGACTGATCACATACACGGGCCTCGAACCGATCGATATGACGGGCAGCACCGTGACGGATTTCGTATTCAACCTCCCGGCAGGAGCCGACAATGCACAGCTGAGTGAGTCGGGCGGATTTTTAACTCTCGAAAGCACCGACGGTACACCCACTTTTGAATCGACAACATTTGCCGCACCGAGCGGATCAATCACGATTAACGGTCAGGCCGGTGATGTCCTCACTGTTTCAAGCGCTCTCAACCTGGCGGCGAACAATACGGATTTTATTCTCAATGTGCCCGCGATTAATCTCAATGGCTCGATCAACAACGGGACCGGGGATCAGACTTTCGATGGTGATGTGACTCTGGGAGCTCTGGATATCACCTTGACCGCGGGGGCCGTTAATTTTAACGGGAACACGACGCTGGTTAACAGCGATGACTTTGAGTTGGTGCTGGATGCAACAACCGTGACCAGTGCAGTCGGCAAGCTCTTCGATGTGAACGACGGTCGGTTGAAGTTGGACGGTGGAACTGAATTTATCAACAATGGTAATTTGGAAACCGGAGTTAACGGGTCAGCGCCAATCTTTGCCAGCCTCGAAACCGGGAATAAGATCACTAACAATGGCACCTTTATTCACAACGGTAACTCGTTGCGACTCTATGTGGAGATCGTTAACAACGGAACTCTGACAGTCGATAATCCTTCCGGTTCGACAGAAATTCAGTTTCGGCCGGGAGGCACCAACGGCCCGGGTGGAAAAATCACTAACAACGGAACGCTGAATATCAGTGATGAGGCGGCACGCTTCGATTTGTCGGGCACGATTGTGAATCGCGGTGGTGGTATCATTAACGCCACGGGAACGAGCGTAATCTTCGCCGAGGATCTCACGGTGACAAACGAGTCCGGAGGGACGGTGAATTTTGATGGCAGTGCGGTGACCGTTGATGACACTACTTTTACCAACAATTTCGGCGGTATTTTTAACCTTATCGAGGGGAGCCTTTCGCTGATTGATGGTGGTAGTATGTCCAGCTCGGGAACGACGAATGTGGTCGACACGACCTACACGATTGATGGAACCGGGGTTTTCGCCAACGCTTCAGGAGGAGTCTTGAATCTCACGCCATCTGCAGCCGGGGGGCGCACTCTGACTCTAAATACAACGCTTACGAATAACGGTACCGCGAATTACAATAACTCCGGACATCTTACACTGAGAGGAACCGGCCAGTTTAACAACGCGGGAACCTTTAATCACGCTCAGGGCACTAGTGACGATAATCTGGTATTGAGTAACTTTACGTTCAACAACCTCACGGGTGGACAGTATAATTTTAGTGGCGATATGGATATCTCCGGGGCAAACGGTGTTTTCAATAACTCCGGTTTGCTCTTGCGTTCCCTTGCTTCCGATGATTCCGCTATTTTTGGATTTAGTGGAACTTCAGGAGGCTTCAACAACCTGACAGGTGGCGAAGTGAAGGCCACTGCGGGCATTCTTCATATCTCAGCGCGGGGTGGTAACACGTCGGACACGGCGTCCACCTGGACGGCGGACGGTGGCGACATTCGCATTGGCGGAACGTGGGAAGGGACGCTCAATGGTTCCTCCGCCAACGGTGGCCACATCGAGATGACGACAACGACCAACTCGGTGTTCCTGCAGAATACAGCGATCGGCGCGGGCGGCCTCGTATTAAATGTCACCGGCGACGGATTTCTCTGGGACGACGGGAATATCAATACCCAGGGCAATTCGCTGGTCAACAACGGTGTCATAGCTCTCGCCGGAACCACTGCCAAGACACTGACGGGAACTTTAACTAACAATGGCACCATAGGTCTGGCGGGTAATGTCACTGTGACGAGTGGAGATATCGTCAACGCCTCGGGCGGCACACTGAATTTCTCTATTGGTGCGGTAACACTGAGCAACGCGGGAGATGAAATCATCAACCAAAGTGGCGGAACTCTCAACATCTTAGCCGGAGGCACCAAGATGATCACGGGTGGAAACCTGCTCAATCAATCCGGGGGGATTCTGGATTTCCAGAGCGGAACGGTGACCTTGACCGGAGCGACTGATGTGATTCGGAACGAGGCCGGAGGTGATCTTCGGTTTTCCACCTCTGGTACCGGTGGGATTACAGGTAGCGGCTATCTGATCAATGATGCAGGTGCAACGATGACCTGGTCTGATGGGGGCCTCAATCTCGGCGCGAGTTCAACGTTCCAAAACGACGGCATAGTCAACTTTACCAGCGCAGGTGACGAAAATCTGGACGGCACCGGCGAGTTTATCAATAACGGTGAATTTCATCATTTAGGCGCGGGAAGTGCCGATAATATCAATACGACAGGGGCGGGCACGTATACCAATAATGGTCTTTTCGTGTTTGAAACGATCGGGGATTTCGAGATCAACGATAATTACTCCTTTGTGAACACTGCAACCGGGACGATTCGCAATCTGGGTGATGGTTCGAATGAATCGCTCTTCTTCGACAACAATAATCCTGTCGGCGGGGGCCAATTTTCCAACATGGGACTGGTGGAAGTGCTTGAAGGAATCTTGAAGGTGCCGACCAGCGCCACAACGAGTTTCTCGGACATCGTTGTTCCTCAGTGGGACGCGGGAAGTGCGACTCTGACAGGCGGGAGATGGACTGTAGATTCCTCTGCCAGTCCTACAAACGGACCTCGCCTCGATCTGGAACCGGCAGATGCTGGAATTCAGGTGATAGGGACCAACACCACAGTGCGTCTTATCGGATCTGCAGCACGGTTCGTGCAACTGACGAACAGTCTCACTGAAATCGACGGCTCCCTGACCTTGAACAACGGTCAGGTTCTCGATGCTGCTAATACCGTTACGGTATCCGGCACCGGCACTCTGGCCGGAGACAGCGGCCGTATCATCGGTGATCTCACGGTGCAATCCGGAGGCTCGCTGACACCGGGCGACGGTGATGGTGACACCGGTGTTTTGACAGTGACGGGAGATGTCACTCTCGGCGGTGACCTCGATCTTGACATCAATGGTTCCAGTTTCGATCTGCTCGATGTCGACGGGGGCGTCGCGGTTGGCGGCAATCTCATTCTGGATGTCGCGACAGAACCCACCGCATTCCTGATCACTCTGATCGACAACGATGGCATTGGAGATGCCACGACGGGTGAATTCACGAGTCTCAACGGAACACCCACGACACTGAGTGACGGCGCGGTCATCACGCTGGGGAGTAAACCCTACAAGATTTTCTACAATGGCGGCGACGGCAATGATGTCGTTCTGGTAGATGCCACGGCACCGACGACGATTTACGTGAATGCTGATTTTGCCTCACTTTCGAATGGAACTCTCGTTGATGGGGATGATGAGAAAGCCCTGCCACAGGATGCCGCCGTCGGGGTGAATGCCTTTTCAACGATCAACGCGGCGATTAACGCTCTCGGGACCAACAGCGGAACGATCGTCATCAACTCCGGCGATTACAGCACGGAGGAAGTCGATTTAACGACTGCAGGGACGGATATCGATATCACGCTTCAGTTTGTGGAGGGGGACTCCCAAATCGGTTCTCTCGCGACGGGCGTTTCGGATGCTGTTGTCCTCGGTGGTTTTGATGGTGATCACACAACCGGTGTGACGGTGACATTGGGTGCACTGGATAATGGTTTTAAAGAAATTAAAGGCGTTGTCTCAGGGACTGGCGGATTCACGAAGGTGGGAACGGGTTATTTGAAACTGAGCGGAGACAATACCTATTCCGGAATCACGACGGTGGATCGGGGACGTTTGTATGTCGGGCACAACAATGCGCTGGGTGCCACTGGCGAATCGAGTAAGACGATTGTGAACGGAGCTGATGGAACCTCTTCAGCCTTTTTGTATTTGGATTCGGCGACACCGCTTACGATCAACGAAACGCTGAATTTGAATGCCTCCAGTGCGGGACGGGTCTCGTTGTATTCTAACAGTGCATTGGTGCATACGTTAGCGGGACCGATTGATGTCTCGAGCACGGGGCAACTGGTTCAGTTTAACTCGAGCGGTGCAGGCGGAATGACGATCACGGGTGACGTCACCGGCACGATGACATCGGCCGGATTTTTTGTTCGCGGGAGCTCCAGGAACGCGGCAAACCATATTCAGGGTAGCTTCAATATTACCGGGTCAAACCTGGCGAAAACGGACGACGGAACCTGGACGCTTGGCGCTTCCGGTGCCGGGCAGAGTTATAGTTGGAATCATACGCAGGTAGCGAGAGGGACTGTGATTCTAGGGGCGGCCGATGTGCTGACGCCGGGCAAGTTTATTTATTTGGACCAGAATGACACGAATGCCGATGCGACATTGGATCTGAACAATTTTGATCAGACCACCGCCGCTATTATTTTCAACAATGGCGGCACCCCGAGTACGGCGACGATTTCGACGGGGACGGCGACATTGACTCTTAACGGGAATATCACTTCCAATACGATCGATAATACTGAAGGAGGAGTGATCTCCGGAAACCTGGATCTGGGCGGGGCGACTCGCACGATGACGATCAATGATTCGACCGGATCCGAAGCGGAGCTGACGATCAGCGCGGTAATATCCAATGGAGGTATTACCAAGGCAGGGCTCGGTAATTTGGTTTTGTCAGGCGACAGCACCTACACAGGTGGCACTGCGGTGAATGCAGGCAGCTTGATTGTGAATGGCGATAATTCAGCGGCTACGGGTGCGGTGTCCGTTGCCAGTGGCGCGACCCTTGCCGGAAGCGGAACAATTGGAGGCACGACTGTATCCAATGGCGATATTCAGCCCGGTGCAACGCCCGGAGATATTGTCGGCGCTTTGACTTTCGAGGGGAATTTGACTCTCGAAGAGGTCGAGTTTGATATCGCGGATATTTCCATCGCAGGAACCGATTATGATCAGGTTATCGTAAATGGCCTCGTTGATGTGAGCGGAGCGGAGTTGGTTCTCGACGACCAGTTTTCCGGAACGGGTGTTGCCGGTGATCTCATCACTTTGATCGCCAATGATGACACCGATGCGGTGAGCGGGATTTTCGCAACGCTGACGGGAGCGACCGATGACAATGGTGGCACCCTCGCGGACGGCGATACGATCACTTTCAATGGTGAGAAGTGGCGGATCTTTTACAATGGGGGAGACGGAAATGATGTCGTCCTCGCCAGTGCCGCTACCCCTTCGACGGTCTACGTCTACGATGCGTGGAAACCTGCGGTTGACGGAGGAACCTCTCCTCAGAACGGCGGGCAGACAATTGCAGACGCGGATCTGGGAACGAGCGGAGCAGTGGGTCAGAATGCCATTTTTGGAATCAATGCATTCGCAACTCTCGCTGATGCCTTGGCAGTGGTGGCCGGCAACGGCACCATTATCGTCAACGGTGGCACCTATGACGAAGCGGTTACTCTAACGGGAACGCAGACACTCGAAGCGACAGGGCCCAATGCGCCCGGGGCGGTAACGATCACCGGTCTTTCCGCCGATGCCGGAACTTCGATTGTCATCGAAGGGAGCACGACATTGACCCTCGGAAACGGCGCGGATCAGACGATCTCCGGAGTTCTGTCGGGAACGGGAAGCCTCGTTAAACAGGGAATCGGAAAACTGACGCTATCGGGTGCCGGAAGTACTGCGACAGGGACGACTCTCGTCAAAGCCGGGATCCTCGAGTGGGGAGCCAATGATGCTTTGCCGAGCGGCACCGTTACTGTTGAAAGTGGAGCGACGGTAGACGTGACATTTCTCGCTGGAAGTGCAAGCACAGGGAGTAGCCGGGCATATCACATTGCGGGCACTGGTTCAGTCGGGCAGGGAGCGTTGATCAATTCCCTGGACAGTATTTATGGCAGTGTTGCGGTCAGTGGATTGACATTGACGGATGACGCCACGGTCAACACTCCGGCAAGACTGGATATCGGAGGGGCGATCAATATTGGTAATTTCACTCTGACCAAGATCGGCGGAAACACGCTCGCCTTTCGCAATACTGTTAACAGTCCCGGCGGGGCTCTGGTGGTTGATGCAGGGCTTGTATATATCGAGAATTTCAATATGACGCTGGATACCATCACGGTGAATGATGGCGCCCGGTTCGGGATGTACAATTACAGTGACAATACCCGAACGGTAACTGCTGACATCACCTTCAACGGAAGCAGCAAGCTTTCGTCGGACACCAATGCCGATGGCAATGCTCAGTTTGAAGGGAGCATCCATGTGACTGGCGGGACGCTGACGATTGAGGATAATTTTGGATCAGCTGGAAACGATGCTGATTACATCATTAACAGTGTGATATCGGGAACAGGGACGATCGTTCTAGAAGGCTCCAACACGAACAGCGTCGGAGACTTCCTGCAGCTAAACGCGGCGAACACGTTCAGTGGAACGGTGCGAATGACTCAGAATGGTCCGCTTCTTCTTGGAAATGCGCTGGCGCTCCAGAACGCGACTTTGGACACGGGATCCTCCGCAGGCGATTCGTTGAATTTCGGGACACTGACTGCTGCGACTTTCGGAGGTCTTACCGGTTCTGATAGTTTCGTGTTAGAGAATGCGTCCGCTGCCGGGGTGGCTCTTTCAGTGGGCAACAACGATTCGAATACGACTTACTCCGGCGGGATGAGCGGAAGTGGTTCCCTCACCAAAATCGGGACGGGAACGTTGACTCTATCAGGGACAAATTCTTTCACCGGCGGAACGACGATCAGCTCAGGTGTTCTCAGCCTGAGTGGCGGAAGCGCGCTTCTCGACACCGGGGCCGTGTCGATCGCCGATGCGGCAGGGGCGACGCTCGAACTCGTGAGCGATGAAACGATTGGCTCGTTGGCGGGCGGTGGCGCAACCGGTGGCGCGGTCACTTTGGGAGCCAACACGCTCACGACGGGTGAAGACGATACGAATACCACCTTCGCCGGAGTGGTTTCCGGAACCGGTGGTTTGACGAAGATTGGCGATGGCACGTTCACCGTGTCGGGAGCCAATACCTACAGCGGGGATACTCTCATCTCTGCAGGGATTCTGAAGCTGGGCAATAACTCCGCCCTCGGGGATGAAGTCGGGAAAACAGTGATCAACGGCGGGACTCTCGATATTGCGGGATTCCGCGCAGGAGCCAATGGGAATGAGTTGGTCGAAGTTCAGGGAACCGGTGCGGGCGGTCTTGGTGCGATCAACAATTCCGGCGGTTCACAGACGAGTGCTTTCCGTCGAATTGTCCTGACCGACGATGCGACGTTCCGGGCCGACAGCCGGTGGGATATGCGAAATTCAGGTGGCTCCTCCAGTTTCGACATGGGTGGATTCACCTTGACGAAAGTGGGGGCGCGGGAGTTTTCCATCGTGAATACCACGATCTCGAATCCGGGTTCGGTTGATGTGACTCAGGGGATTTTCCGTCTCGAGGGGAACTCTGACTTTGACGGGACGGGAACGATCACTGTTTCGAGCGGTGCCAACCTCGACTTTTGGTCGAACAGTCGAACTCACGAAGTGGACATTGTCCTCGCGGGCGGGGCCATTCTGACTTCCAGCAGCAGTGCAAGTTACGCCACGACGCTCAATGGAGCGGTCACACTCAATGGCGTTGCCAGCATCGGATCGAATCAGAGCGACACGATCTATCATCGGGATCTCGTCATCAGCGGGAACGTCGTCGGTGCCGGTGGGATCAATAAGATCGGCGTAAAAGCGGTGACTCTCACTGGAACGAACAACACCTACGCGGGAGCCACGACAGTGAGCGCAGGGAGCCTGTTTCTCGATGGAACGCATACGGGTGGTGCAACTTACACGGTTGAAAGCGGAGCCGTTCTCGGAGGAACCGGGACAACCGATGCGGATGTGATCGTCGATACCGGAGGCGGACTTTCGCCGGGCGTTGGCGGGATCGGCACACTTACGGTTCAGGACAATCTTGCGATCAACGGTACCTACACCTTTGAGATCAACGGTGATATCAGCGCCGATCTTACCGATGTGACTGGGACGGTGACTTTAGGCGCGGCTTCGATTCTCAACCTCGTTGAATTGACCGCGGGATCCGATAATGTCGGTTCGACCGTCACATTAATTGCCAATGATGACAGCGATGTCGTGATGGGAACCTTCTTCAATGTTGCTGAGGGGTCTACCGTCACTGACGACGACGGGGAAAAATATACGATCAGTTACGCGGGAGGCGATGGAAACGATGTCGTTCTTTTTGCCGGCGTTGCTGAGACGCAAGTGGCTCTGTCAGGTCGGGTTTTGACGATTTCAGATATCAGTGCGGAGAACGCTGACGACATCACGATTTCTTACGACAGTGATGAGGAAGAGTATGTGATCAGCGATCCGAATTTGATTCTGACAACGACGGGCTTCCTGCCCGGGGAATTTTGGCGCCCCGATGCCAATACCGTAAGAGTGGACGCCGGATTGGTGGATTCGATAGTGGTGAACACTGCTAATCCCACTGCGGCTACTGAATCGGACACGGTGACGGTGAGCAGTCTTCCTGCTCCGATTGCCGGAGATGTGGAAATCCACGCGGAGATAATTAATATCGGAACGGATATAACGACAACGGGATCACAAACCTTTGATGGCAAGACGACGCTGACTGCGAATGTGACCCTGACAGGCTCCGATGTTACTTTCGGGGACTTCCTGAATTCTGATGCAGAGGAGACGAAGCGCGTGCTTGTGGTGAACACCAGTGGCAGTGGCGTGACTACTTTTGGGAGCACCGTGGGAGGAGTCTTCGATTTGGCTTCACTGACAACGAATGCGGATGGATCGGTGGTTCTGGGTGGTAGCGTGACGACCAGTGGCAGTCAGACTTACAATGACGCAGTGTCAATTTCCGGGAACCGAACTTTATCCGGAAGCACGATCACTCTGGTGGAGTCCGTGACGAATGGTGGAAGTAATCTGACGGTCAATGGCCAGACGATTAACATTTTGGGGGGGATTACCGGTGGCGGTGGAAGCGTCACATTGAATGCGTCCAGCGGGGGGATCTACGTGAAGGAGGGTATTACGACGTTCGGTGCCGGCACGATCAAGATGAGCAGTATTGCGGGCGGTTCGAACGAGGGAATTCTCATTGAAGGGGATTTGACGACGGAATACGGAGCGATCGAACTGGTTGGTAGGTCCTCCTCAGGTGTGGGCGTGTCGATTGTGGATTCCACCGTGTCGACTACGGGAACCTCGACTTCGGGTGAAGTGGGTGGCAACATCCGAATTACCGGACGAACCAGTAACAGCAGCAGCAATGTGCAGCTGGAGATTGACGGAACTTCTGCTGTCACTGCTTTTGACGGATCGATCACATTGAGAACGATTTCCGGGGACGCGAATATCGGAGGTGAGGTCAACTCGGGGGCTCATGTGCTTACCCTGGAAAGCGGAGCTGACCTTAATTTGAACGATGTCACCGTTATTGGCGGGAGCATTGATTTGCTTGCGGATAAGGATGTGAATATTTCTGCTGGAACAGCGATTTCCGGTCCGGCTGCGGCGGTCGGAAATGTCGTTCTCTTCTCGGAGAATTTTGAAGGATTCACACAGGGCAGCACAACCGACGGTCGCAATGACATTGTTCTCGACAATGGTTGGATGAATCTTCAATTCGAAACTCTGGATTTCGTATCGAATAAAGGTGGCACACCGAGTGGGAGTACCGGACCGGCTTCGGATCACACGAAAGGAGATTCCACGGGGACCTATTTGTATATGGAGACTTCGTCTCCGAAGGAGGGCGAATTTGCGAGACTTCTTTCTCCGGTCGTTGATCTCTCGGGACAGACCAATAGCTCAGTGGAGTTTTACCATCACATGTACGGTGAGCACATCGGCTCTCTTCTCGTGGAGGGAACAACGGACGGGGGCACGACATGGACGCAGCTTCTCATTCTCGATGGAGAGCAGGGGAATTCCTGGCGAAAAGCGTCGGTTGATCTCTCAGCATTCGACAATGCCGGTGCGTTTCAATTGCGGTTAACCGGCGTTCGTGGCGAAAGTTATCAGGGGGATATTTCGCTGGATGATTTCCGTTTCTTTGCCGACAGCGGTGATCTTCTCGTAGAGGATTTCGAGGATGATACAGAATTCGGACAGGGAACGACCAGCGGAGCGAGACCTCAGCAGACACTTGGAGCCGGCTGGACCAATGTAACGAGCAGTGTGGCTGATGATTTTGACTGGGTTCCTGATCGGGACGGAACACCCAGTAGTGGGACCGGACCCACTGGAGGGGGAAACAGTGGATCGGATCACACCACGGGGACCGCGGACGGCATGTACTTATACACCGAGACTTCAGGCGGTGTTGGAACAGGCGACTCTGCTGTGATGTATACTCCGGGGATCGATATACGCGGTCAGGCGTCGGTCAACGTCGAGTTTTACTATCATATGTATGATGGCGGATCCGGGGAGATGGGGACGTTGAATGTTTACGCTTCGGGTGATGGTGGCTCCACCTGGTCCGCTGTTCCGGTCTTCACTAAGACTGGAGACCAGGGAAATGGATGGCTTAAGGCTGAAATTGATTCTGCAACCCTGGCTCCGTATCTGGGCAGTGAGAATTTTAAATTACAGTTCGAAGGCGTCGATGGAACGGGGTATCGCAGTGATATTTCGATCGATGATGTCCGGGTTTCAGGTGGCCCTGTTGCAACTACCAATGTGAGAATCATCGCGGATGCGGACGGTGCGGAAAATGGCGCCGGTGGAGCAATCACGATGGAGGATGGTTCCACCGTGGATGCAGGCGACGGAAATGTGATCCTGTCTGCTGATGGCGATATCGTAGTCTCCAGTGTTGCGACAACGGCTACGATCACAGCCAGTGCTGCGAACGGTGCGATTCGGGATGGTGGTGATACCGGAACCGACCTGACCGCGAGTGTTCTCATTGCCACAGCCGGCAGTGGTGTCGGTTTGGGGGATCAATTGGACACGGTTGTGGACAATGTCGAAGCCGATGGCGGCAGCGGAGGTGTGGCGATTGCCAACACCGGTGATTTGACGATTGGGGAGACCGGCGCCGGAATCGGTGTCACTGCCGGTGGGACGGTTAATATATCGAGCAGCAATGATCTTACCATTGCCGCGAGCACGAATGTAACAGGACGGGGTATCAATCTGGATGCCGACAATGATCTGAATATTCTCGATGGATCACAAATCACGGGCCTCGATGCGGGTCCGTTGGTGCAGGAAAATTTCGACTCATTCGTTCAAGGCAGTACGAGCGCGGGTGCCACCAATATTGCTTTGGGTAACGGTTGGGTAAACGTCCAGGGGACTGATCAGATCGACTGGTCACCGGATGCCGGAGGAACCCCCAGTGGCGGCACTGGTCCCGGAAACGGAAGCAATTCAGCAGGCACCGACCATACCACCGGGACTACTTCCGGGAAATATCTCTATATCGAAACTTCGGATCACGTCTTGACCGGTGAAACGGCAGAACTCTATTCTCCGACTCTCGACCTGAGTGTGATGGAAAGCGCCAGCCTGGAATTTTATTACCACATGCTGGGAGTGGATCCGGAAATGGGGACATTGAAAGTCTACGCGAGCACGGATGGCGGCATGACCTGGTCGTCGGAGTTGTTTTCGGTATCGGGCAATCAGGGGAATGTCTGGAACCAGCAGGTGATTGATCTCGCTGCGTTTCTGGGTAGTTCCGAGGTTGTCCTGCGATTTGACGGCATCGCGGGAACGGTCACTGCGGGCGGGGGTGTTGATCCCGGCTACCGGAGCGATATTGCTCTCGATGATATAACGGTAACAGGTGTGCCCTTCGTGCAGCTGAATGCGACCGGTGGTGCGATCACGATGGCGGATAATTCTGCCGTCAACGCTGGTGCCAACAATGTTTCGATTTCTGCTGAAGGGAACGTCACTGTGAACAGTGTTACGACGACAGGTGATGTCACCGTGGCTTCAGGGACCGGGGAAATCTTCGATCGTGGAGTGACGCCGGATATCGCCGGCGGGACTGTCACCTTCGATGGCAACGTCGCTCCCGGTCTCTCAGGATTGGGAACGCTGCAGGTCGACGGAGACCTCGATCTGGCAAGTGATGATGTGCTCAGCCTCGAACTCGATGGGACGACAGCGGGTTCCGGCCACGATCAGGTGGCGGTGAACGGGGCAGTGAGCGTCGGCGACGCGACGCTGGAATTAAATTTCGGTTTTGTTCCGACAGTGGGTTCGACCTTTGTCATTGTCGATAACGACGCTTCAGATCCGGTGGCCGGAACTTTCCAGTTCGATGACGAGGCTCGTGGAGTGGTTGAATTGACGGAAGGCAGCGCCTTCACGTCCGGTGGGCAGGTCTACACGATCAGTTATACGGGCGGCACCGGAAATGACGTCGTCCTGACGGCCCACGGCGAGGCGGAAACCGAAGTTTCGATCGACGGAAGTGGCAACCTCGTCATCGCCGACATCAACAACGAATCGGCCGACAGGATCGATATCTCGATTCAGAACATTGGCGGAACGAATTACTATGTGATCAAGGATCTCAACGCGACGCCACTCGTATTGACAACTCCGATCGCTGCGACTGACGCCAATCGGATCAGTGCCAGTGAGATTCATGTCAGGGTTGATGCTGTGAATGGCGGACTTGATGTCAACACGGCGAACCCGACTGAGGGTGGCGCAACTGATTCGGTTACGATTTCCAGCGCCCTTAATTTTGCCGGAGCGGTTGAAGTGAATGCGGAAACGATCAATTTGGATGCGAACGTCATTGCAACCACGCAGGCTTACACCGGCACTGTCGTTCTGGGAACGTCGGTGGAACTCGATGCGACGACGCTGACGGTGAACGGTTCGATCGATCTCGGTGCGAACACTCTGACTGCTGACGTCTCTACCGGCACGAGCAGCATCAACGGAGCGATCACTGGTAGCGGCAATCTCGTGAAACAGGGCGCTGGTAAACTTGAGTTGCTTGGAACGGCAGGCAATACTTACACGGGGCTCACTACAGTGAGTGCCGGCGAGCTCCGCCTGAACAACAGTGGCGGAAATGCGATCGGAGGCGACCTCGATATTACCACGGGTGGTAAGGTAACCTTTGCGAGAAGCCATCAGATCGTCGACACCGCTGCGGTGACGATGAGCGATGCCGGCAGTGTTTTTAACGGAACGGGTGTGAACGGTGGGCAGTATGCTGCAACGGAGACCTTCGCCAGCTTCACGGTCACCGGTGGAACTTTCAACACCAGTTCGGGAATCTGGACGATCACCGGGGCAGGCAGCTTCACCGGTGGTGCAGGTAACACGACCATGGTTGGTAACAGTGGGACCCGACTTCTTTCATTCGGCAGCCTTGCGCTGGTCGACATGAACTCTACGTCGGGCTTGGCTCCTAACAGTTTCACCTTGTATGGGAACAGCAGCAGCATTCTTTCGACGATGCAAATTGGTGCGGGTGGTTTGACTCTCGATAACAGCAATCTGAATCTCCGTCATGGAGGCGGAGGCACCCTCGGGAGTCGACTGATTCTCGACGGCGATGTTACGACGCTCGGAACATCGGCATCGACCATCCGGGAGGATACCTCCGGCGGAACCAGCGGTCTCGCTGACATCCAGATGAACGGCGTCCGCCTCTTCAATGTGGCGAGCGGAGCCGATCTCTCCGTTAGCACGGGAGTAAGTGATGGAACGTCGGTAGGATCGTTGACCAAGACCGGGACCGGGCAACTGACGTTGTCGGGACGCATTGCCAACACTTATACCGGCGATACGAACATCAACGCTGGAACGCTTCGTCTCACTCAGACGGCAGGGATCAACGCGGTTGCCGCCGATATATTCGTTAACACCGGCGGCACGTTGACGATGGCAACGGACAATCAGATCGCGGACACCGCGGGTATTACCGTGGACGGCGGATCTATCACCGCCTGGGAAACGGACGAGACAGTCGCGTTTTATACTCAGAACTCCGGTGGTTTGCCCAGTAGCGGGAACAGCGGAAGGGTCGTAGTCACCGGGGCGATGACGCTTGCGGGAGGTAATCTGTTTGTCATCAACAGCATCACATCCGCCAGCCCGGCGTCCTGGACGGTTGGCAGTGCCTCACTCACGGGGGCTGACATGCTCATCGGGGGCAACAACGGGACGGGGAATCCTACGACGAAATTTATCGTTGGTTCGGGCGGACTGAGTATGGATGGCCGCATCATCACGCTTTACCGCGGAAGCTCAGGGGCGGAGCTGATCCTCAATGGCGACTTCACCGGAACTGGAACCAATCAGATCATTGAAAGTAACTCGGGTGCGATTGATCCGAGGTTTGCTCTCGGGGCCGCCTCGCGCACTTTCAACGTGATTTCCGGAACGACGACGGTGGGAATGGAGGTCTACGGCGCCGGTGGTTCGATTGTGAAATCGGGCGCAGGAACTCTCGTCCTCGTTGATGACAATACTTATACCGGAACGACCTCCGTCAGCGGTGGAATCCTTCGTGTCGATGGGACCCACACCGGTGGTGACAATTACAATGTCTCGGCGACGGGAATCCTCGACGGTAGCGGGACGATTACTCTGGCTTCAGGCAAGACGGTCGGATCAACCGGTAGCGGAAGTATCGCTCCGGGTAGTAACGGGATTGGAACACTCACGATCGTAAGCGATGATACCGACAGCGCGACGGCTCCGAATACGGTCACGCTCGGAGGTGACTTTGACTTCCAGATTAACGGAAATACCAATGCTGACCTGCTGAATGTCGACGGCACGGTCACGCTTGGCGGAACGCTCGACGTCGAAGAGTTGACGGCAGGAACCGGTTCCGTTTTCACGGGATCGACGATTGTGTTGATCGACAATGATGGTTCAACCGATGCGGTGGATGGGACGTTCACCGGACTTCCGGAAGGAGCCGTAGTCACTGACGATGATGGCGACAGTTACGTTATCAGTTATTCGGGTGGAGGCGGAAATGATGTCGTTCTTTTCGCAGGAAGTCCGGAAACGAATGTGGATTTGTCAGGAGGTGTGCTCACCATCTCCGATATCACCAATGAGAGTGCGGATCAGATTTCGTTCACTTTCGATGCGACAAATCAGGAATACGTCATCACTGATCCGAATCTGGTTATTTCGACGACGGGATTGACGGCCGCTCAGGTGACCCGACCGGATGCCTACACCGTGCGAATCAAAGCAAGTGCGGTAACCGGAGGCGTGGTTATCGAGACGGCGAATCCAACGGCGGCGACCGCGACTGACTCGGTTACTTTTGGAAGACCGGGAACCGATGCGATTGTATTCCCCGGGGCATTGACCGTGAACGCTGAGACGATAGTGTTCGATGGAAATGTCACCTTGGGCGGAGCGAGTGCTCTCACCGGTGGAACCGCGACATTCAATGCGAATACCAAGTTGGGTGTAAACGCGCTTTCTCTTGATCTGACGGGGGTGGCTACCAACGCTTCAACAGGCCGTTTCGACATCACCGCAGGAAGAATCACTTTCCTGAATGGCAGCGAATTCGTCAATGAAGGAACGGTTGTTCACGCTACGGGCGGCACGACCGATTTTACAGGAACGGGAACGGTGACTAACAAAGCAACCTGGAGCCAGACGGCAACCGGCGGCGCGGATGACAATCTCAGGTTTAACGGAGCGGTCACCTTCAATAACGAGGGAACTTACGAACTCACCGGAGGGGGTGATTTAACTCTCGCGAACAGCAGCGCGATCTTCAATAACACGGGTCTGTTCCTTAAAAGTGGTTTTGACGGAAATGATCCAAGCTTTGTCTTTGATGCCCGTGGCTCGTTTAATAATCTGGCCGGCGGCGAGATAAGGGTGACGGCAGGGCGATTGCGCTTCGACACTGGTGGGACGAGTGCTGCGACCGCGCAGTGGAATGCGGTAGGTGGTGACATCGGAATTGGCAGTGGGACGAGTTCCGCCGCCGGCGCGTGGACCGGCACGTTTGCGGGGACCGCGACCGGATCGAGTCACATTGAACTTACCAATGCAGGGAATGCCGCGGTGGGAGATGGAAATCTCGTGATAGGAGCCGCAGGTGTCACCTTCGATGTCACCGGAAATGGAGTTGAGTGGAACAACACCACGATTATCACTCAGGGCAATTCGCTCACCAATGAGGGGAACCTTCGCATCATTGGATCGGGCATCAATTCGATTACCGGCGGAGGCATCGTTACCAACGCCTCTACCGGCGACATCGAATTTGAAAACGGAACGCTGACCCTTTCGAGCGATCTGACCAACAATGGAAACATCGATATCGAGACCACCAGCGGAAAAACGCTCAACGGCGGAGGCGATATCGTTAACGCGAACCAGGCGACGATCAGTCACACCGGTGGGGCACTGACTATCGACGGCGCGAGCGGGATTGTCGGGCAGAGTGGTTCCACGCTGAACCTGACCGACGGGAACCTCGTATTGACGAACGGCAATATCACCAGTGCCGGCGTGACGAATGTGATCGACGTCAATTATGTGATCAGCGGAGCGGGAACTTTCACGAACGAGTCGGGCGGAACGCTGGATCTGACTCCTGACACCGCTTCGGCGCGGAGCCTTACGATCAACAACGCGGGTGGAGTCGTAAACAACGGCCTCACCAACTACCTCGGAAATGCGAACGTGACCCTGACGGGGACAGGATCATTTACGAACAATGCTGATTTTGATCATCGCGGGGGTGGCAATGACAATCTGGTGCTCAGCGGTTCGGTGGTGTTCACCAACGCGGCAACCGGAACTTACGATCTGCTTTCAGAGGGCGACATCCAGATTCTGGGGAGTGCCCGGTTCGACAACAGCGGTCTCTTCATCAAGACCGGCGGTGGTACCGGGGCTGGTCCCACGTCGGGAATCTTTTCGGATGGGCCCAAGGTGTTGGGTGCTGACGGCTCGTTTCACAACCTGGCCGGGGGCACCGTTCAGGCCAACGTTGGCACGATCCACATCGCGTCCACGGGAGGCAATACTTCGGATGCAGGGGCAACGTGGACAGCGAACGGTGGTGTCATTCAACTCGGGGCGCTCTGGGAAGGAACGTTCACGGGGTCGTCTGCGGGCGGCGGTCATGTGGCCATTACGAATACGAGCAACAGTGCGTTCGAAGACGACTTTACGGTAGGGGCTGCCGGAGTGAGCTTCGATATTTCCGGCGATGGAGCGTTGTGGGATGCTCGATTCATCGACACGACGCTCGGTGATATTACGAACCTTAACCTTCTCGTGATCAATGCCGGGGGAGCGAAAAATCTCAGTGGAAGTAACAAACTCATCACCGCGAACGGCGCGACAACGACCTTCAGCGGTGGCGCGGAAGTGAGAACGCCAGCTGCCGCAAGCCTTCAAATTGACGGTGGCGGCACCGTGAACGGTGCGGGTTCTTTTGAAGGCGAAGTCTTCGGAGCCGCGGGATCGCTCATTGAAACGGGAGGCACGCTTGTCCTCGGCGATGCTTTGACGAATGCCTTCAATACGGAAGGGAACATCATCGTGAATGCTGGAGACACCCTGACATTGAACGATTCAGGGGTTGCCCAAATCGGAGCCGGCACTCTCGTGAAGACGGGGGGAACACTCAACGCGCCGAACGATCTCACGATGAGCGCGGGGGATGAAATCTCCGGCGGCGGGGATGTGAACGCGAACCTGAGCGTGAACTCCGCGACGGTGACTCCGGGCGAGCCCGGCGTAGACATCACCCAGACCCTGAGCACGGATGATATCGATTTCGGCACGGGAACGTTCATCGTCGACCTCGATGGAATCACCGACGGGGATCTCCTCAACGTAACCGGCGAAGTCGACCTCGACGCTTCCAACCTCACGATCGCCACGGCCAACAATCTCGTTACCGGCTCGACGATCGTGATCATCGAAAACGATTTGGCCGACTCGGTGGTATCGACCTTTAACGGCGTAGCGGAAGGCTCCGTGATATCGACCGGCGGAAACGATTACGTGATCAGTTACGCAGGCGATGACGGCAATGACGTCGTGCTCTTCGCAGGCACCCCGGAAACACGGGTGTCGCTCGTGGGCAACGAACTCATCATCTCCGACATCACGAATGACTCGACTGACAGTCTCAGCGTGACCTACGACGCGGTAGCAAACGCGTATACGATAGTGGAGGCCAACGGCACGTTTGTTCTGAGTTCGCTCGGACTGACTTCGGCTCAGGTGCGTCGACCGGATGCGCAGACGGTGATCATCAACGCCAATGCGATTGCCGGAGGCATCACCGGACTTACAATGAACACGACCGGTCCTGACACGACGACAGTCGGAGTGGAGACGAATGACAAAATCAGTTTCTCCACACCGAACGGACCGTTGGTCATCGCAGGTGATGTCGTCTTCACCGCTTCTGAAGTGGAAATGGCAGCCGGCGCGGCGATTGAGACGACCGGAGCAGGAAGCGTCAGCGTGAGTGGCGAGAGCGTCATCAGCCTGTTGGCCGGTGCAACGATCATGACCGCGGGCGGCGATGTGACTCTCACCTCGGACAACGGTCCGGTAACGATGGTCGACGGAGCCGTCATCAACGCCGGAAGCGGAACGATCGGAATCACCGCCGAAGGCGATGTGACTCTGGGAGGGGTGCAGACCACCGGCCTCGTGACGATCGACAGCGCGAACGGCAACATCGTCGATGGCGGCGACACGCACCGGGAAGTCATCGCGGGAATGGCGGTATTGAATGCCGCGAACGGATACGTCGGCGATGTGAATCCGCTCGAGACACAAATAAGCAATCTTGAGGGAACCTCCGGAGCGAACTTCGTGATCAACAACACCGGAGCTCTCAACCTCGGTGGAGCCAGCGTCACCGCGTCGGGACTCAGCGTGGACGGCGCGCTCACGATCACCAACGACGCGTCGATCACCGACAGCGAGGCCACGACCGTGGGAGGCAAAGCATCGATCGCAACGACCGTAGACGGAGCCGATATCACGCTCGGTCTACTCGACGTGACCGGCACGCTCGGGCTGAACACGACCGGTCCTGCCAGTGACATCGCGATCGTCAGTGCTCAGACCATCACGTTTGCGAACTCATCCGCCGGTGGCAACTTCAGCGCGACCGCGACGAGCGGAGACGTGAACATCGGAGCCGGGATCACGGTGGGATCCACAGCCGGCAATCTTACCCTGAATGCCGATGACAATCTCTCATTGGAAGTCGCGGGAACGCTCACAGCGGCGAACGGTCGAATCGACATCACCGTGGATCAGGTCGGCGTCTTCGATACGGCAGGCAGCACCGTGAACCTTTGGGGAACCGTAGTGGCGATGAACGAAGTGTTTATCAACGGAGGTGCCGAAGGCGACGTCTTCAACATCACGCCGAGTGTGAATACGGAGATGAACATCGACGGGAACGATCCATCGACCGTGACCGGAGGTGACAGCATCATTCTGACGGGAGCAGATACTCCCGTGTTCCGTCCGACAACTCCCGCGACCGATGGAGCGGGTGTCTACACCTTCAGCGGCGGCCAGAAGCAGATTGATTTCACCGAAGTGGAGTTCGACAACGTCGCGCCTGATTTTGAAGTGGTGGGAGGCGACTCCGCAGCCGGGTCATTGACGGAAACCGACGCGCCGTTGAGCGTTACCGGAACTCTGACCGTTTACGATTTGGGAACCGTGACAGCGACGATCGACGGGAACGTCGGAATCGCGGGATCCCCTGATGTGCTCGGCAATGCCGACTTCCTCGCGATGTTCAGCCTGACGAGCACGAACCCGATCATCGCCGATGCGGCGACCGTGGGTAAGGTGAATTGGAGATTCGACAGCAACACGACGACGTTTGACTTTCTCGCTCTGGGTGAAACCCTGACTTTGACCTACACCGTCCGCGCGACCGATCCCGATACCGGAACGGACACCCAGACCGTGACAATCAAGATCACGGGGACGAACGATGACCCCGTGTTGACAACCGACGTCGTGACGGTGTTTGAAGGTGGTCAGGGCGGCTCAGAAACGGTGCGCGGCAACGCACTCGCGAATGACACTGACATTGATATCAACGGTCAGGGCAAAGACGACGTCCTCAAAGTGGTGAACGCCCGCTTTGACGGAACGGCATTTGGCGGATCGACCAATGGC
>JBLXHA010000017.1:0-82508 GCA_048260165.1 Verrucomicrobiales bacterium | reverse complement strand
GCCGTCGTCGGCGGTGTAGGTAAAGGTTTCGGTTGCGGTTTCACCCACGGCGAGTGCCTGAACTTCGGGCTTGGTGCTGTCGAGTTCGTAGCTGTAAGTGCCGTCGGCTTCGAGCGTGAGCGATCCGTAGCTGCCGTCCACGGGATCTCCGACGTTGTCGGTATTTCCGTTCACCTCGCTGACCGTGAGGGTGTCTCCGTCAGGGTCGCTGTCGTTGGCGAGGACGTCTCCGGTGATCGCGGCGACGGCGTCTTCGGCGATGGTGTCGGTGTCATCGTAGACTCCGGGATCGACTCCGGGCGTTCCTCCGGGTGGGTTTGCGACGGGGCCGTCGTTGGCGCCGGTCACGGTGATCGTGAGTTCGGCTTATCGAAGCCGCCGTTGCCGTCACTCACGGTGTAGGTGAAGGTGTCGGTCGCGGTCACTCCTTCAGCGAGCGCGTCCGCGGCTGCCTGGTCGGCGGCGTAGCTGTAGCTGCCGTCGGCGTTCATCGTCAGCGTTCCGTAGGTGCCGGTGAGGGCGTTGCCTACGAGCGCGCCGGTTCCGGTGCCGCTTTCGCCTCCGGTTCGGATCGCGCTCACTTCGAGCGTGGTCGCTCGCGTCGGGATCGCTGTCATTGCTTTGGATCACGCACTCGCGGCGTCCACCACGAGGGTGTCGTTTTCTGCCGATCGATCCGGTGTCGTTTTGCGCGGTGGGACCGTCGTTGGTTCCGGTCACGGTGAACGTGACTTCGGCGGTGTCACTGCCTCCGGCTCCGTCACTGATCGTGTAGGTGAAGGTGTCGGTCGCGGTTTCACCTACCGCGAGCGCGTTGGCTGCGGCCTGATCGGCGGTGTAGCTGTAGCTGCCGTCGGCGAGGACGTTCAAGGTTCCGAGCGTTCCGGTGAGGTCGTTGCCGAGCGTTCCCGCGGTTCCGGCTCCGCCTTCGGTACCGGTTCGGATCGCGCTCACTGCGAGCGTGTCGCCGTCGAGGTCGCTGTCGTTGCTTTGGATCAGGCCGTTCGCTGCGTTGACGCTGAGTGTCGCGTCTTCGTTGAGGGATCCGGTGTCGTTCACGGCGACGGGGTCATCATTGATCGCCCCAACGGTCAATGTCACCGTCGCGGTATCAAACGCGCCGTCCGGATCCTGCACCGTGTAGGTGAAGCTGTCGGTTCCGTTAAAGTCAGCGTCAGGCGTGTAAGTGTAATCCCCGTTTGTCGCGATCGCTAAAGTGCCGTGCGCCGGCGTCGTGTTGCTTACCACTTCGAGGTCGACGTTGTCGTTATCGACGTCGGTATCGTTGCCGATCACGTTGCCGGTAATCGAGGTGTCTTCGTCTCCGGTCCCCGTGTCATCCACAGCCACAGGTGCATCGTTAACGGCGTTAACGGTTACCGTCACGGTCGCTGTGTCGCTGGCTCCGTTACCATCATCCACGATGTAAGTGATCGTGTCGGTTCCGTTGAAATTCTGATTCGGCGTGTAACTGATGGTTCCATCAGCGTTCACCACCACGGTTCCATTGTCAGCTGTCGGCACTCCCTGGATGGACAAAGTATCTCCGTCCACGTCAATATCGTTACCGAGGACGTTTAAATTATAAATCGTAGCATCTTCGTCGGTCGTTGCGACGTCATCCACACCCACCGGTGCGTCATTCACTGGATTAACCGTCACGGTGAGCGTTGAAGTATCGCTCCCACCCTTTCCATCCGACACGACGTAAGTGATCACATCGGTCCCAGTGAAATCCGTATCCGGTGTGTAATCGATGGTCCCGTCAGGGTTTACAACAACGGTTCCGTTTTCAGAAGTGGGAGTCCCGCTCAGCGTCAGAGGATCGCCGTCGACATCGGTGTCGTTTCCGACCAAATCGATGCCGGTGAGAGAGCTGTCCTCGTTGACGGCTGCCACATCGGGATTAGCGACCGGCGGGTCATTCACAGCTTCCACGACAACCGTCACCGTTGCGGTGCTGGTTCCTCCATTGCGATCGGTTATCGTGTACGTGATGGTATCCACCCCGTTGAAATCGGAATTCGGAATGTAATTGATCGTTCCGTTTGGATTCACGACCACCCGTCCATTCAGAGCGGTAGGATTTCCCAGAATCGCCAGAGTATCGCCATCCGCATCGGTGTCATTTCCCAAAACAGGAATACTGAATATCGGCTGATCCTCGAGTCCTCTCGCGAAATCGTTCTTCGCCACCGGCCCATCATTTTCGCCGACGATAGTGACCTCCACCGTACTGGAGACGACGTTTCCGCCCTGATCGATGATTGAGTATGAAAAGGTGTCCACCGCTTGTTCGCCTGCACCGAGCGCGTCAAAATCAGCTCCGGGAGTGTAAGTGACCGTGCCGTCTGCGTTGAGCAGTACCCGTCCGCCACCCGGAATGCTTACCGTTTCCCCGGGAGCGATCGGAACCCCGTGAATCTCAACAATGCGGAGCGTTCCCCCTTCGGGATCGGTATCATTCGCGAGAAGGTCGATCACCGTGGAAGCATTCTCTGTCGTCGTTGCCTGATCAGCAGCAGCTCCGCCGTTTCCAGCTGAGTCCGCCCCGGCGAAGGGTGATTCATCCTCCGGAACCGGGCTCATGAATGCAGTGGAAGCCCCCTCTGCGCCGGTAAAAATTCCCAGTCGCCCTGCCCTCGGGTCCAGAAAATCCAATCCCCTCGTGTTTGAAAAACGCATTAAACTGAACTCGCCTTCACCGGGAAGATTTCCTACCTGACTGTTGAACTCATAAGCGTCGAAAGATTCAGAAGGAGGCTTGATTCCGATCGTCACTGGATCCAACTCGCCCTGATGAAGATAAAAGTCTTCGAGAGTCACCGACACGCCATCTTCGAACGTCACGAGAAGATCATCCTCATCAGCCTTCAAGTCCACATCCACAGGTTCGCCTTTGTAATCGACAAGAACGACTTCGTCGCCGGGCTTGGCCGGGATCACATTGTCAGGGGTCGCCGGGTATCTCACCTTGGTTCCATCAGGCTTAATAATGAGGACAAAATTCATAGAATGATCTGGGGTTAAATTGACTAGGCAAACAAGCTTCAATAACAATAAATACTATAATCACTATAAACTCAAGAGAAATATTTTGGATGACTTAATTAATATTAATTTATCTCTAGCTAAGACAAAAATCCCCCGACTCCCGATGTTTTTGTCAGGTAGCCAGTGAATCCGTAACCTGTTGCCGTTGAGCGATTAGCCCACACGCCCCACATCGATCAGCTCCCGAAACACTGCCAAATCGGAAACAAATTTTGCTTTGAATACCCACGCAAAACCACCTTCGGAATACGCAGTCGCGTCTCTTCGCGAGATCAATTCCGATCTGGAGACGACTGATGGCGACCCACGTGCCGCATCATTGCCTGTTCGCACGGCTATCCCCCTTTTCAGAAGACAGCAAAAAGGCCCCGGGAAAGGGGCCTCTGGACTTTATGTATAGAAGGAGATTTCAGGCTCCTTCACCGGACGGCAGGAGTGCCGTTATTTGAAGATCGGGATCTGCGACGTGTCAGCGGAAGTCCGCTTGAAGAGGCCGAAGAATTTACCTTTTGGTCGTGCGTTGGCGACAGGGACGATGGGGAGTTGCTCTCTCTCCACGTAATACTGATGGTGCAAGTCTTCGTGCCCTGCCTCCGGACCATCGGTATCAAAACGGCCCTTCATCAAATCCACCTGAGTAACAGGAACGCGGTTGTCCGGGTCCACGTTGAAAGGAACTTCATCAACAGGAGTGGCAATGAAATTCGCCTTTCCTCCAAAGCATTTCTCATAGCCTTCTTTTCCAAGAACGAACATAGTAGCTCTCCCCTGAATGCCGGCGATCCGGTAGGCATTTGTCTCCTGATCAAAACGAGCATCGAGCAACTGCGAGCTGGCATTGTAATACTCCGACTGGACATCCAGAATGTTCAGCAATTCCTGACGGCCCACGCGGAACTGTTCGCTGTAATCATCTACCACTCGTGCCAGCTCCGTAGAATACTTAGTCAAAGCATCGATCGAACTGAAGGACCCTTCCCTCTCGTTCCATGCATTCTCCAGTTCGTATTCGCGCTGGATCTCAGCCGCCCTGACGAGTTCTTCGTGCTTTCCTACCTGGTAGTGTTCACGTTTTTTCTGAGCCTGATTATACCCTCCTTTGAAAAGTTCCCAGCTTCCGGTGATAAGAGCTCTACGCTCATTGTCTTCTCCGCTGACACCGATACTGTCTTCACCGCGAGTCACACCGGCATCGAAATAGATCTTTGGTGCGTTGATACCGTTCGTCGCCTTTGCACGGTGCTCTGCCGCCTCCAGCGCTTCGGCCGCAGCGAGATAATTAAAATTGTTGGAAAGGTCGATATCCGAAATTGAATTCCCGATTTTAGGCAACCCGGGATTGGTGATTTTTCCAGGCTCGGTACCCGTGAGTCGGCGATAACGCGCTTCAGCGGATCGCTTGGAGAGCTTCTGAGTAGCGAGAGAGTTTGTCGCCAGACCGAGTCGGCCGTGGACAAGCGCGACATCTGCGCGGCTTCCCCCTGCATTGGCCCGTTCCTGCAACATGTCGCGCATCCGACGATGATTCTCGACATTGCGCTCAGCGAGAGCGATTTGACGGCCCGCCCGAATCAGCTCCATGTATACCTCAGCCAGATCCACGACTCGCGCTTCGATTTGCGCCTTCTCAAGATACTGCTGCGAAAGAAACGCATTACGCGACGCCTTTGCCTGATTGATAGTCGATCCACCATCGTACAACAACTGACGAACCGAGACGCCCAACTGCCGGGATAACAGAGTATCGCCGGAGCGCACCAAACCATCAGTCGTTCTGTCCCTGTTAGAATAGCCCGTCGTCCCATCCATCCCTACCTGAGGGCGAAGACCGGAACGGGCGATTACCTGGTCTTCCTTGCTGCTCAGGGTATCATACTCCACCGCATTGAGCTCGGGCTCGAACTCCATCATTTGAAGAACCGCTTCGCGCAACGTTTGTCCCTGCGAGTGTGAGAGGGAGACCAAAAGAAGGCAGGACGTAAACAGGATAACTTTCATGTGGGGCGGTAAAACAAGCGGGATCAAACATTAAAAGTATTGTGAATACAATTAATATAATTATCATAATAACTTAACAAACGCGTAATGTCAACGCGGCATCTGTTAATTTTATGGTTTTTATATAAAAATCGCTTTTTGACGTTCTTCCCGTTGATGGATATTGCAGCTTTCGCGTGGAACCGTAACAGTGTCAGCGTATGAAAATTTCCGCATCGCTGCTGCTTTTTGCCGTCATCTGGCTGCTCCCCTCGAGGGGTTCTTCCGCCCCCAACATCCTCTGGCTCTCGTGCGAAGACATCAGCGCCCACCTTGGCTGCTACGGCGATCCCTACGCTAAAACGCCTCATCTCGACGCCCTCGCCGCCGCGGGAACGAGATTCACGAACGCCTACACGAGCGCGGGAGTCTGCGCCCCCTGCCGCTCCTCGATCATCACAGGAATGTATCAAAACTCGGTCGGCACGCACCACATGCGCTGCAACGCCACGCTGCCGGAGTGGCTGAAACCCTTCCCTCTCTACCTTCGCGAAGCGGGCTATTACTGCACGAACAACAGCAAGACCGATTACCAGTTCTCAAGCCCCAAAGGGAGTGAGATTTGGGACAAGAGTTCGAACAAAGCTCATTGGAACAATCGGAAGCCTGATCAGCCCTTCTTCGCTGTCTTTAATTTCACCGGTTGCCACGAAAGCGGAATCGAAAGCAAAGCGAAATACCAGAGCGTCACGAAAGACCTCACTCCGGATCAGCGGCAGGACCCCGATGCCTTTCAGAACATCCCGCCGTATTACCCTGACACACCGGTTGTGAGGGAAGACTGGAAGCGCAATTACGAGCTCATCACCGCGATGGACGCCTGGGCCGGGAAGCTGATTCAGGAAGTGAAAGACGCCGGTGAGTGGGAGAACACGATCGTGATTTACTGGTCAGATCACGGCGTCGGTCTCCCGCGGGCAAAACGCTGGCTGTATGACTCCGGTACGCACGTTCCCTACATCGCCCACATCCCGGCGAAATTTCAGGACCTCGTCGATTTCAAACCCGGAACCGTCGATGACCGACTCATTAACTCCGTCGATTTCGGCGCGACCGTGCTCGACCTCGCAGGCCTCCCCATTCCCGACTACATGCACGGCCGGTCCTACGCGAAGAACGACACGCCCAGAGAATACGTCTACGGCGCACGCGATCGCATGGACGAACGCTACGACATCATCCGGGCGGTGAGAGACAAACGCTTCCGCTACATCCGGAACTTTGAGCCACTCAAGCCCTACTACCAGTATATGAACACTCCTGAAAAAGGGGCCACGATGAGAGAGATTCGAAAGGCGGAAAAAGCAGGCACCGTTTCAGGAGCCGTCGCGCAATTCTCAGCGGAATCAAAACCGGTCCACGAACTCTACGACCTCGAAAACGATCCTCACGAGATCAACAACCTCGCCGACTCTCCCGAGCATGCCGCCAAGCTGGCCGAAATGATTGAGGCTCTCACCGCATGGCAACTGGAGATCGGTGACCTCGGCCTGATGCCCGAGTCGGAGATCACCGAACGCGTCGAAAAAGCCGGCTCCACATACGACATCCTTCACGGGGAAAAAGATCAAACCGATCTCATTGTCACGCTCACCGGAATGGCCACGAAAGCCTCCTCCCCCGAAGCGATCCCCGATCTCATCAAAGGCCTGAGCCACGAGGACGCCGCAGTCCGCTACTGGGGCGCGACCGGCCTCGGCAACCTTTCAGCCCGGGCCAAAGACGAAGATGGAATCCAGCCGAAGCTCGAGAAAACGCTCGCCGACTCCTCCCCCGCCGTGAGAATCGCCGGCGCACGGGCTCTCTGCCGGATGGGCTGGACCGGAGAAGGGCTCCCCGCTCTCTCAAAAGAACTCTCCGGTGACAACGAATGGGCACGACTCGAGGCCGCGATCGTTCTCGACGAACTCGACGAAGCCGCCCGCCCCGAACTGGAGAACCTGCAGATGGCGCTCAAGGATCAGCCTAACAAATACATCATTCGAGTCGCAAACAAAGCAGTCAACGATTTGCTCGGCACCGAAAACAAAGTCCCTTAGCCCGAAGCGGCGACCTTTCCCATGAACTCCGACTTCTCATTTGATGCCGCCCTTCTCGCAGGAGGACGCTCGACGCGATTTGGAGCGGACAAAGCATTCCTCGACTGGGAGGGAATGCCGCTCTACGCCTTCCAGCTGAGAAAGCTGGCCTCGCTCGCTCCTGCGAAAATCTGGCTTTCCACCAATTCGGATCAGTCATTTCCCGCTATTCTCGAAGGCGTCGAAAGGCTCAACGACGAGTCCCCCGAACTCGGCCCGCTGGGAGGGCTCATTCGAATCTTTGAGGCGAGCAGCGCTGACTTCATCCTCGTCCTCGCGGTCGACCTCCCCTTGTTGAACGTCGCCTTTTTAAAAGGACTGATCGAACCGGGAGAAGGCAGTGTTCCCAAACGAGACGGCTACTGGGAACCTCTCGCCGGCGTCTACCCGAGACGGGAAATGCTCGAAATTCTTCTCCAGGCCCGCGAGCGGGACGAAAGGAAACTTCAGCACCTACTCAACCGGGCCGAATCATTAAAGCTCATTCAGGCGCTCGACGTCAGTGCCAACCAAAGCGAACTCTTTTCGAATCTGAACACCCCTGAATCATACGAGGACATGGCACGGGGCGCCTATGACGAAGCCGCGCCGATTCGCCGGTATCGAATTGATTCGGGATGGAAAGAACTCACCGACGTCGTCGCACGGGAGGATCCACTCGAAGTCCGCATCAACGGAAAAAGCATCGCCGTGATGATGCGGACCCCGGGACACGATGACGAGCTCGCCACCGGATTCCTCATCACTGAAAACGTCATTAAAAGCGCCGACGAGATCAGCGAGATCGCCCACTGCCCCGACGTCGACCCCGAAGGCATCGGCAACACCCTCGACGTCCGGCTCAATCACGATCCCGACTTCGAAGCCCTGACCCGGCACGTTTTCACCTCAAGCAGTTGCGGCGTCTGCGGCAAAGCAACAATCGAATCCGTCTTCCAGAATTTTCCTCCTGTTGAGACGACGCTGCAACCGGGTGAAAAACTGATCCTCTCCCTCCCCGGGAAGTTGCGTGAGGCGCAGGCCACCTTCGATCGCACGGGAGGATTGCACGCTTCCGCCCTCTTCGATGCAGAAGGAAATCTACTGCTTACCCGCGAAGATGTCGGTCGCCACAACGCACTCGACAAGGTAATCGGCCGCGCCTTCCTCGACGGGATCGATACGCGCGAGCTGATCCTGTTAGTGAGCGGGAGAATCTCGTTCGAACTCATGCAAAAGGCCCTCGCCGCCCGCATCGGAGTCGTCGCCGGCATCTCCGCCCCGAGCAGCCTCGCGGTAAGTCTCGCCAAAGAAAGCGGGCAAACCCTCGTCGGCTTCCTCCGGGAAAGAGGCTTCAACCTCTACACCGGCTCCCTCGCGGACAGCCGTTCGCCGGAATAACGATCTCGCCCGGGGAGATTCCTCGAAGCTCAACCGCCGGCCTCCTCTATTCGATATGCGCTTTCTTCGCGAGCGCCTTCTTCGCCGCTTTCGTGACCAGTACCGTCACGAGCACGGTCGCCAGCAACCCTGCGATCATGAGAACGATCTTTGCGGTGCTCGTTTCACCGGCCTCTGCCGCCAGCTTCCCCAGCGACCCGAAATAGACATACAACACCGTGCCCGGCGCCATCCCGATGAGTGAAGCGAGGGCAAAGTGAATCCATTTCACCTGCGTGAGCCCGTAGGCGTAATTCAAAAGCGTGAAAGGGAAGACGGGAGACATCCGCGTCAGGCCCACGATTTTCCACCCTTCTCTACCGACCGCTTCGTCGATCGCATTGAATTTCTCATTGCCGTCGATCCGCTTTTTCACCGCATTCCTCGCGAAGTAACGCCCGATCAAAAACGCGAGGTTCGCGCCGAGATTCGAACCGATCACCGCCCAGAGGCTTCCCCAGCCGAGACCGAAAAGAAGCCCTGCCGCCGACGTCAGCGCCGAACCGGGCAGGAAAAAAACTGTCGCGACGACGTAGAACAAAATATAAACAACCGGCCCCCAGAAACCGAGCCCATCGATCCACCCCGTCAATGCATTGACCCATTCGCCGACCGGGAGAAAAAACGACCCGATGAAAACGGCGAGGATCAACACGCCCGCCACATAAAGTTTGCGATTCGATTTAGGAGCAGATTTATTTTCCATGATTCAGTGGTGTGAGCGTCCCGGGAAAACTCACTGCTCGTTCAGACTCCAGTCATACTCGGTCCACTCGATCGATTTGCCCGCGGTCGCACCTTCGATGAAAGGATCAACATACTCACTCACGGAACGTCCCCCTTTCTTGAAATCGTCCCCATACCATTTGAAAATCGTCGACAGATAAAGAGTGTCCCCGTCGAGCCGGTTTTTGGCGGTCTGATTGAGAAACACCTTCGCCTGGTCCTCCAACTGTGACTCGAGTTTCGCCGCGGTGTAGGCTTCGTTTCGCAAGGGAGGACAGCCCTTCGCGGCACAGACCAACGCAAAGTGAATGCGGGGTTCCGCGTAATCGGGGCGGATCACTTTGTGCTCCAGATGATTCAGGGAAACCCGTTCGCCGAAAAGGTCGACATTCTTCTTATCCCACGGAGTCGAAAAGATTCCTCCCAGTTTTTTGATCGAAGCAACCGGATGGTTGTCGACGATGTATTGAAGCGTCTCCGCGTTGTAGACGTTGATGAGAAAAGCGAGTTGCTCGTCCTTCCCCCAGCCATCGAACGTCGAGTTCGAAACCGCTGCGGTCGATTTCAAATAAGTATCAAGCCCCGCCCGGTTCGACTTCAATTCCGCATAATCCACCATGCCGGAATCATTCACATAACGCTTTAGAACTGAGTCCAACCCCGAGTGATCGAACGCCTCGAGGAACGACGTTGAAAACAGAAGAGAGGAAAGGATTAAGAGTGTTTTCATAAGAGGAATACGTTAGCGATCACCTGATAGAGACACCATTCCCCTCGAAACCTTTCATCAGGTTTCATCATTTTCCGGCAATCAGCTATAGCGCGGCGCTCTCACTGGCGATTGCCGCAATGATAATCGCTCCGTAGACCAAACAGAAGAGAATAAAGAAGACCATCCCGATATACCCGGTGATCAGCCCACCGAGCGCGAGCCCTCCATTACTCGAGGGCCCTGTCTCCAGCCTTGCCCGCTTCCGCCCGATATGGCCGCAGATGATCCCCGCGAGCGCGAGAAACGGGATGCAGGTGAAAATCCCGAGAATGCCGAACACGAGCGCACAAATCGATACGGCATCAGCTGCAGGCTTCTGACCGGCCGCCCCGGGAATCGCAGTGATTGCCTGCCTCGCCTGACTGTTCGTCAGGACCGGAGGCGTTACCGCGCCCCCCTCGAATCTATCCGCGAGCGCCTCGCCTGCCGGAATCCAGTTCGGCAGGCTCTCATTCCAGACCAACGTGGTCGACGATACGACTCCGCTTGCGATAAGGTTCTCCAGATCAGCTTCCTCAACGGGATGCTGTTGATTGTCACTGTCAGCGTAGAACCATTGCATCGTGATCTCTTATCAAAGATCACGCGAAAGTGCAATACTCGCGAAACTTCGTCAGACGCGCATCAAACGCATCGTGAGTCAGGCTGTCGAGAGCGTGCGTGCTGAAACTCTCACAAGTGAAACTTGCAAGAATCGTTCCGCGGGCAATCGCACTCGTGAGGTCAGCAAAATCGAATTCACTCTTTCCGAGAGTCGCAAGGTAGCCGGCGAAGCCACCGATGAAAGTGTCTCCCGCGCCGGTGGGATCAAAAACGTCATCCAACGGAAACGCAGGACAGGTAAAGAAACCCTCCTCACCGAACAACATCGCACCGTGCTCACCCTTCTTGACGATCACATACTTCGGCCCCATTTCGCGAAGCTGCTTTCCTGCTGCCACGATATTCGACGTATCCATCATCAACTTGGCTTCGCTGTCGTTGAGAACGAGAAGGTCGATCCGCTTGAGCAAACTCTCGAGCTCGTCGCGTGAAATCTGAATCCAGAGATCCATCGTGTCCGCGATTGTGAAAGAGGCCTTGTCACCGACTTGATCGATCACCGCGTGCTGATTGAGCGGGTGCGCGTTGGCGAGCAGATTGATTGCAACCGACTCCTTTTGTGAATCAGCAACGGCGGGCTGCCATGATTCGAGCACGTTGAGAGCGACCTCGAGCGTTTCGCGGTCGTTCATGTCCTCCATGTATTCACCGCTCCAGCGAAACGTCTCGCCTTTTGAAACTTCGATCCCCTCGAGATTGATGTTTTTGCTTTTCAGCAACTCGAGGTGCTCATCCGGAAAATCGTGCCCGACGACACCGACGATGCCGGCTGCACCGTAAAAGCTTGCCGCAATTGCCGCGTAGGAAGCCGAGCCACCCAGAAGATTTTCCTGAGATGCTTTCTGAGTTTTGACATTATCAATCGCGATGGATCCGGAAACAAGAACGCTCATAGAAAAGAATGTGAGAAGTAAAGTGGTAGAGTAGTGAAGAATCGGGAGCTACGCCAGAATGGCTTTGGCCTCGCGGACATAAGCAGCGATTGACGGTGCTTGCAAGATACCTGAGACAATTACCGCCCTTTTCGCCCCTGCGGAAATGACCTCATGAAGGTTTTCTTTCTTTATTCCTCCAATACAAAAGATCGGCAAATCAGGGTGAGCGGCGTGAACCGCCTGGATTTCCTTCGTCCCGATCGGAATATACGTGGGTTTCGTCGGAGTGGAAAAAAGCGGACCGAATCCGATGCAATCGGTCCGGGGATCGGCAGCCGCCTTCGCCGCCTGCTCGACGCTGTGCGTGGATCGTCCGACCAGCATCTCATCGCCGACGATGCCGCGCACCTCATCCATCGGCGCATCGTCCTGCCCGACATGAACCCCGTCAGCGCCAATCGCCGCAGCGACTTCAGCAAAATCATTGATCACGAAAGGCACCCCGCCATCCCTGCAAAGCGGCAGCAACTCCCGCCCCCACGCTTCAATATCGGATTCCGAATGCCCCTTCGCCCGAAGCTGAATCACATCGACACCGCCGGCAATCATCTCACGCGTCACCGCGACAAGCGTGTCCGGCTTCGCATAGCCGAGGTCGACGATGCCATAAAGTTTTGCTTCAAAAAGAGTGGAACGAGCCATAGATCAAGACTCAACAGGGTTAGGTCACCGAGTCAACCCTCTTGGGTCCCGGGAAAATCTTTTTCTGTCGCCCGATTTTGACCACAAACTCCCCGGCGTTGAGTGGGCTACGGAGAAATATTCGCGCAGTTTCTCTACGATCTGCAGCGTAGAGGAATTCGTGAGGATTTCTTTCGCTTCGAAGGTGAGATTCCAAGCGGACAGGCTCTGAATTAGATTATGAAAAAGAGTAAGAAAAAGAAAAAGGTCCACTTGGGTCCCGGGAAAATCTTTTTTCTCTCTCCCGATTTTGCCCACAAGCTCTCCGGCGTTGAGCGGGCTATGGAGAAATGCTCACGCAGTTTCTCTACGATCTGCAGTGTAGAGGAATTCGTGAGGATTTCTTTCGCTTCGAAGGTGAGATTCCAAGCGGACAGGCTCTGAATTAGATTATGAAAAAGAGTAAGAAAAAGAAAAAGGTCCTCTTGGGTCCCGGGAAAATCTTTTTCTGTCTCCCGATTTTGACCACAAGCTCTCCGGCGTTGAGCGGGCTACTGAGAAATGCTCACGCAGTTTCTCTACGATCTGCAGCGTAGAGGAATTCGTGAGGATTTCTTTCGCTTCGAAGGTGAAATCCCATGCGGACAGGCTCTGAATTAGATTATGAGAAAGAGTAAGAAAAAGAAAAAGGTCCTCTTGGGTCCCGGGAAAATCTTTTTCTGTCTCCCGATTTTGACCACAAACTCGCCGGCGTTGAGCGGGCTACGGAGAAATGCTCACGCAGTTTTTCTACGATCTGCAGCGTAGAGGAATCCGTGAGGATTTCTTTCGTTTCGAAGGTGAAATCCCAAGCGGACAGGCTCTGAATTAGATTAAGAAAAAGAGTAAGAAAAAGAAAAAGGTCCACTGCAATTGCCCCACTCGATAGGTGTGCGCTTTGACCTCAAGACGCCCTAACCCGAAACTCTTTTTCTTTTTCTAAATCCTAATCTTAATCCTCGTAGCGAGAGGTGAGCAGGAAGTGGTCATCCAGGTCAGAGACTGCCTAAACAATTCGTCCCGACCCTACGGCGCCTTCGCCTCTTCCAACTTCTCCATCGCTTCAGCCATCCGTTTCCCGAGCGTGATGCAACCGTCAGGCCTGACATGAACGTCGGTTTCCGATTGAAAGGGCAATCCATCGAGATTCACCACGGTCATTTTCGAATCGGCAGCCGCAACCGCATCAATCGCACGGTTGATCCCGCGACTCCTCTCATCGAGATCGCGAATATGACCGGCAACAATCGGAAGATCTTTTCCGAGGTCTTTGCGGAAGCGCCAGAACAGATTTTTCAGATTCCTCTGATGTTCGGCTGAGCTGCGCTTGATATCCGATTCCCCCTGATGCCAGAAGAGACCGGCCACCTTCCACTCGACGTCTTCGGCCTCCAGTTGAAGCCGGACGTCGGCGAGATATTTGGTGAAGGAACCGTAGAGCCCTTCATCATTCACTTTCCCCGCGGCGGGATCTTCCCCGGGAAACCAGTTCACGACGTCACCGAGGCTCGTTCCGCAGACGCAGTATTGAATGAAAACGATATCGCCACCCGCTTGCTCGCGCAAAGCACCCGCGAGCCCTGCGCCGGAAGTGGAAGGGTGCAGATTCTTTATCACCGTGAGGTTGGCTTTGTCAGGACGACTCGAGCAGCCCATTCCAAAATACCGGATCGATGCCGGGCCCTCCCCCGCAACACCCGCGATACTGCTGAGTCGCCACCCGTTCGACTGACCGGCAACGATATAAATATCCGCCGCCGAAACATGAAAGGCGGGTATAGCGATAACAGCAAACAGGCAGGATTTCAGAAAAGTCTTCATTTCCCGATTAAGAGAGTTGATCCCCAAAATAGCAATACCGTAACCACCATCAGAGAAACTCAAACGCCCGAACCAACTCTTTATCTACCATCCGGCCACCCACGCCCCTCCGGCGGCTGGGCTCTGACCTGGATAATGAAAAAGAGTAAGAAAAAGAAAAAGGTTCGGTCAGTAAAAGGTTCGCTACTCCTCCACGCGGTAGAGATGCGTTTTCGTCCGGAGAATCAGGGCATTGCCGGTCACGGCGGGAGAGGCCATGAAGCCGGCCTCGAGATGATTTTCGGCAACGACTTCAAATTCCTTGGCGGCCTTCACGACCGTGCAGAGTCCCTCTTCGTCGAACATGTAGACGAGATCGTTTGCGGCAATCAATGACGACGAATACTCACCTCCGGCCCGCTCCGCCCAGATAATGTCACCGGTTGCAGCATCGACGCAGCTCGCGACGCCACCGTTTGCCATGAAGATCATGCCGTTCGCGAGAACCGGCGAAGCCCGCTTTTGAGTGCGTTTAAAAATTCTCCAGGCGACATGAGATTCTGAGATATCACCCCGTGCTTCAGGATCCAGTTTCACCGCCCACAGCTCGGCTTTTCCGAGTCCCGTGTTGATGTAGACCATGTTCGTTTCTTTGCTGTAGATCGTCCGTGACGAGGGAGAGTGCGTCGGGTAATGCACGTTCCAGATCTCCTCTCCGGTTTCGACGTCATACGCCCAGGCAGCTTTCGCCCCGTTGCTGATCATCTGCACGACGTCTCCGACCTCAACGAAAACAGGCGTGCTGTAGGCCTTTCTCATATCACCGCTGTTGGCGGGGACGCCGTCTTTTTCATCGTTGTAATTGGTAGAGCGATCGCGACGCCAAAGCGTTTCGCCGGTCTCTTTATCGAGGGCGACAAAGTATTGCTGATCAGCCCCGTCGAACGTGAGAATCAGCTTGTTCTCCCACTGGGCAATCGACGAAGCCGCGCCGCGCCAATGACTGACCCGCAGATCGCGGCGATCCCAGAGAGTCTCTAACGTCTTCGCATCGAGACAGATCGTCCCATACGCCCCGAAGTGAAAGTAGGCGCGCCCGGCTTCAACATACCCCGTCGAAGAGGCAAACGTGTTCATCGGATTCGAAAGCGGCTCCGGATTGTCATTCGTGATAAATACCCGATCGAGGAGTGTCTCGCCGGTCTTCTCATCGAAACAGAGAATCGACATCTCGCGTCCGTTCTCAGTCGCGGTCGTGACCCAGATTTTCCCCTCGGCAATCAGCGGAGTCGACCAACCGTGCCCGTGAACGGGCTTTTTCCAGGTGACGTTCTTTTCCTCGCTCCATTCGGTAGGAAGAGCCGCGTCCACCGTTCCATCGCGATTCGGCCCCCGAAATTCAGGCCATTCCGCTGCCGCGGCAGACGAAATTGAAATCAGGGTAAGCAGAGAAATAGCTGCGAGTTTCATAGCGCTAAACTGGCGAAGAGATAAGTCGAGGTCAACAGCACAAAGCCGCCAACCGCAATTGCTGAAAGTCTATTTTCCTTTCTTCGCGGGTGGATCGGCCATGAAACCGCCGCCTTTCGGGCTGAAATCCCACGGTTCGGTCGGAATCCCCATCGCATCGAGAAAGGCACCTGCTGAAAAGGCGAGGAAGAAATTCTCATCTCCCGGGGCATTGCGGGTGCGAAGGTAGAGCGATTCCATCACCGGCATGAGCGATTGCGCCTTCGCGCCGAGCAACTCAATCGCGCGACAGGCACGAAGAGCAGTCCACCAATCGGGCTGGTTCAGTGCCGCCGACAACACCTCGAGCGCCTCACCTCGATATTCCGGCGAGCGATCCGCCATCCACGAAGCCATTTCGATTCGCACGACCGGCGAAATATCATCCATTCGATCGTAGAGGTCTTCGAGCAGCGCCTGCTCATCCGGAAACGCGTAGCGCAGCCCGATCACTCCCCAGAAACGAATCGCGTCATCCCCATCTTCAATCAGCTCGAGCAGTTCTTCGCGCGTTCCGCGCCCGACGAGATCAGCCGCTTCCCAGATCGCTTCGAGATTGGGTCGATGATCTGAGCCCCCTGCCGCAATCTCGTAGATCGTCATCTCTTCCTCATTGATGTAGTCGGTCATGATGCTCTCCGGCAAAATACCGACATCCCGAAGCTCAATCCGCTTCCGGGCAAATTCCGCGCGGTGAGCCTCCAAGGCCTTTTTCTGATCGGCGGTCATTTCACCCTCAAGAAGATTCACGATGTTAAAGGGATCAGGGCCAACCTCGTAAAACTCCTCGGCCGGACGAGTTGCCCCGACAAATGCAGCCTGAGCCACGCTCAACTTCCCTTCGTTCTCTTTCACGTAGCGCCGGATCTCTCCGCGAATATCGCCGAGATCCGAGAAGACACTCGGCTGCATCCACGAGAGGTGCGGGAGATAATTTCGAATGTAGAGATAGTCTTTGCTGCGCACGGAACGGGAGCAATCGAAGACCTCATCAACGCGGTCGCGAAAACCGTAGACGTATTCCTTTTCCTTCGCCACCGCAGCCGCCCCTAGAAAGGCCTCACCCTGCATGTGGTCGGGAATTTCCTGTCCCGACAATGAAAGAAGCGTCGGTGGAAAATCGACGAAGGTAACGAGTCGGTCAATCGTCCCACCATTCTCCGCCGGAGCGAGATGCTTATACTTTTCCGGAAAGCGAATCATCAGCGGGACCTTCATCCCCGAATCGTGGAGGAGACGCTTATGCCTCGGCATTCCGGACCCGTGATCGGAATAGAAAAAGACGATCGTATCTTCGGCGAGCCCGTCCTCTTCGAGCTGCGATAGGATCTGGCCGACCTTTTGATCCATCGCCGTGACGCAGTCATAAAAGCGCGCCTGCTCCCGCCGGATGAGTTCCGTGTCAGGGTAGTAAGGAGGGACAGGTGCCTTTTTCGGATCGTGCACTTCGGGAGCGGAGAGACTCGATTGGACGTGCTCCTGAAACGCGGCATACGGCCACACCATCGTCCGCGATTGGTGCGAGACCATTTGATTGAAGACAGAGAAGAAAGGCTGACCGGATTTCCGCGCCTCGTTCCGCCAGTGAGCGGTGTCACTGCTCTCATCCCAGGACTCGTCGATGAGACGGGTCGCGTCGTTGGTGTTGTAGTCAGTTTTGACATTGTTAGTCGTGTAATATCCCGACTCGCGGAGGTAGGACGGAAATCCCTGGATCGAAAACGGGATCGGATAAGCCGAGCGCATCTGGCTCGTTCCGAGACTGGAGGCCCAGACTCCCGTGATCAGCGTCGAACGGGAAGGCGAACAAACCGGAGCGGCCGCGAACGCATTGGTGTAGCGAACGCTCTCTTTGGCAAACGCATCCAGATTCGGGGTCGTCGCATATTCATCGCCGTAGGCACCCAACGTGGGGCTCATGTCTTCGGCGGTGATCCAGACAACATTCGGGCGGTCCGCGACTTCCGGTGACGGCGAAGGCAACTCCCGTGCTTTGATATTGCGGAATCGAATCGTGCCGCCTTTTCCGTGGTGCTGGATCGCGAAGTAGCCTTCGAGAGACTGGGAATCTTCGATCGAGGCAATTTCTTTCCCGTTGAGAAAAGTAGTGATCTTCGGTCCCTCACACACGACTCGATAGGTATTCCAATCACCTTCTTTGATGAGTCCTTGGATGGCGGCCCGATGCGCCTTTTCCTCCCCCTTTTTCGGATAGAGCCATCCTCCCAAACCGATCCCATAGACTCCCGCGTTGCTACCGGTAGCCGGAGCCTCGATTTCACACTGATAGCCCTTCGGCTTTCCCGTTTCGCCGATGCAACGAAACGCGAGACCGCTGTTCAGCTTCATCTCAGCCGCATCCGCGGGAAGCAATACCTCTAGCGAGACATCGAAATTCGCCATTTTGATGTCAGTCGTCACCCAGACGTTCTTCGTCGCGAGCAGATGAATTTCCCCGTCTTTCACCTCGAGCGTCTCGACCTCGCCACGCGCGGTCCAACCCGTGAGATCCTTACCGTTAAAAAGAGCAATGTCCTCAGCTCCGAAAATTGGCAATGTTGCAGCAATAAAAATGGAAAACAGGGAGCAAAAAACAAATTTCATATCGCGGCCAAAATAGCGGATCGGGCGCAGAATCAAAGACCAAAGAACGACGGGAATATGGCGCAGGAGATCGCCGAACATCAGTCCGGGTAATGAACCGCCCTTTCCGGACGAGCGCAGAAAAAACGGACCCCCGGCCACGCCGATGGCAGCTCACTTTTTCGGCTTCGGCTTTTCCTTCAAGACAAAGCGCATATCGAACTTTCCATTCGTGTAGGCCTTGCAGCAGGCATAACACGCGACGGTGCGCTTGAACTTGCGAACGCGTTCCACCACGGTGCCGCAATGGATGCACGAATAGGCGTGCTTCCGCTTCATCCGGCGCGGCTGAAAATCCAGTGAGTGACAGCGGTCCTCCCCCGGAATCCCGAGATCGGCACAGGCCTGCTTCCATTCGTAGCCGTGAGGCTGGATGCGTTTCCCCAAATTCCGATGAAAGGCCACGAGATGCGCCAACTCGTGCAGAAAAGTTCCCTCGACTTCCTTCTCGCTCTCAGCCCCGGGAATCGTTTGAAGCTTGGGATTCAACTCGATCCGGCTGTTCTGATAAAAAGCCCGTCCCGCGGCCGTCCTCATGCGCCGATTCCAGACCACGACGACTTGCTTCGAAAGTTTATTCAACCCGAGCCGTTTGGCGTTCTCAGCGGCCCGTTCCGTGAGCTCATCATCCCGGCCGATTTTGACTTTCACAAAACCTTCCGGAACAGACGCCCGGTTCTTCGGAGTCTCAGCCGGGGAATCGTCAGGATGGCTCGGTTTTTCCTCACCGAACGCCTCGTCACCAAACAATTCCAATTGATCCGACATGATTTTGCTCAATCTCCCGTGTCGTCCGAAGTGACCGGTTCGCCGGTGACCTTATTGAAAATGCTCAGCTCTTCCCCCACCGTCGTGACGAAGGAATCCGCAGGAATACTTTCCCTCAGGAACACGTTCGCGCCGATCGTGGAACTCTTCCCGATCACCGTCTTTCCTCCGAGAACCGTTGCGTGCGGGTAAACGACGACGTGATCTTCGACGTTGGGATGACGCTTGATTCCTTTTACGATGCGGCCGTTTTCGTCCTTGGGAAAGTTCCGCGCCCCGAGAGTGACGCCGTGATAGAGCTTCACGAAGTTTCCAATCACACAGGTCTCTCCGATCACCACTCCGGTGCCGTGATCGATGAAAAAGTTCGATCCAATTTTCGCTCCGGGATGAATATCAATTCCCGTCAGGCTGTGGGCATACTCGGTCATGATCCGCGGAATCAGCGGAACATCGAGCTCATACAGGCAATGTGCGCAACGCTGAATCGCAATCGCTTCAATGCATGGATACGCGAGAATGATTTCGTCAAAATTCTTCGCCGCGGGGTCCCCCTCGTAGGCAGCCTCGACATCGGTGTGCAGCAATCGACGAATCTCCGGCAGATCGCTGAGGAACTCGCATACGAGCTGATGCGCCTGTTTCGTGAGGCCCTCGTGATGCTCACCGTTCTCCTCATCCCTGAGGCGAAGCGATTTCGCGATCTCGACCTCAAACGTCTCAATGATTGTCGCAATGCGTTCTCCCGTAATCATTTCCAGCTCGTCGGCAGGAATCGGATCTTCGTCGTGATAACCGGGAAAAAGCACCTGAAGGAGCTGCTCACACGTCCCTGTGATCGTCCTTTTCGAAGGAAGATTTCCGCTTTCGAAGTGGTTGATATCTCCCACCTCGTGATAGGAGGCCACGAGTGAATCGACGATATTTCGGTGAGTGCAGTCCATGATTTGCTCCCTACTAGTTACCTGACGTCTATTCAAAGGCAATCCTTAGCACGAGATTATCTGCAAATAATCTCGTCATTTCTGCCGATTTTGTCACATTTCGCAGTAAGCTTTTCGGAGCGCCGCTCGTCGCATCCCCTTTTCATGGTCATTTCAGAAGTTAAAAACGATTTTGATGAAGCCCTCCTTGAGGCTTCCGCTCCCCTCTCCCGCTCAAAAGCTGAGATTCTTCAGCTCAATATCGGCAAATTATGCAACCTGACGTGCGTGCACTGCCACGTGAACGCCGGGCCGAAACGCAAGGAGATCATGACGGGCGATACCGTCGATCAGATTCTCGATTGGTTCGAAAAAACGGACATTCCCACGCTCGATCTGACCGGGGGAACACCGGAGATGATCCCCGATTTCAAGCGCCTCGTCACGACGGTTCGCAACTTCGATCAGCCGCGTCGCGTCATGGATCGCCTCAACGCTACTATCATCAGCGAATCCGGCTTCGAATGGGTCCCGGAATTTCTTGCTGAGAACAAGGTCGAGATCATCGCCTCCATGCCGTGCTACGAGCCCGCAAATGTGAACTCACAGCGCGGCGACGGCGTTTTTGACCGCAGTATCGAAGCATTTCAAAAGCTGAACGAACTGGGCTACGGCCGGGACCCCGAGCTGCTGATCAACTTCGTCTACAATCCCAACGGCGCGTTTCTCCCACCCGAGCAAACCCAGCTCGAGGCCGACTACAAGCGGGAGATGAAGGAACATTTCGACATCGATTTCAATTCCCTCTACTGCATCGCGAACATGGCGATCGCGCGTTTCGCTAGCTACCTGAAGCGAAACGGGGAATTTGTGGAATACTCAAACCTGCTCCGACAGAGCTTCAATCCCGGCACCGTCGACAGCCTCATGTGCCGGAACACGATCAACGTGAGCTGGGAAGGCGACGTCTACGACTGCGATTTCAACCAGATGATGAAGCTGCCTCTCTCCAATCAGGAGAGCGCTGAGAAACTCATGAAGGTATGGGACATCGAACTCGACGCCTTTCGAGAACTCCCGATTCGCACCGGAACACACTGTTTTGGATGCACCGCCGGAAGCGGAAGCTCGTGCGGAGGTTCCCTTTCCTGATTCCCTTTTGAGAAACGAAATCCGACCCTGAATTTATGAAGACTGAAACCGTTGTAAAAGACCGCTACGCCGAGGGAGCTAACGCCCGTCAGGAAGCCCTTTGTTGCCCCGTCGAATACGACGCCCAATACCTGAAAATCATCCCGACGGAGGTGATCGAACGTGACTACGGCTGCGGGGACCCGAGCCAGTATGTCAAAGAGGGCGAAACCGTCCTCGACCTTGGAAGCGGCACCGGAAAAATCTGTTTCATCGCCAGCCAGGTCGTCGGACCGACCGGAAAAGTGATCGGCGTCGACATGACTGATGACATGCTCGAAGTCGCACGTCGCAACGCGCCTGTCGTCGCCGAACGTGCCGGACACGATAACGTCGAGTTTCGCAAAGGACGCATCCAGGATCTCGCGCTCGATCTTGAAGCACTCGAGGAACGTCTCAAGGAAAACCCCGTCAGCGATGCAAACGGCTATCTCGAAGCGGAAGAGCTCGCCGACGAACTGCGCATCAAGCAACCTCTCGTCGAAAGCGACTCGGTCGACGTCGTCGTTTCCAACTGCGTATTGAACCTCGTATCGAAAGCGAACCGACGTCAGATGTTCGAGGAAATTCACCGCGTCCTCAAACGCGGAGGACGCGCTGTCATCTCCGATATCGTCTGCGATGAAGAAGTTCCCCAGGACCTCCAGGACGATGCCGAACTCTGGAGCGGCTGCATTTCAGGCGCTTTCCTCGAAGATGAATTCCTCCAGGCTTTCGAAGACGCCGGATTCTACGGCGTTCGTATTTTGAAATTCGACAAAGAACCCTGGCAGACCGTCAAAGGAATCGAGTTTCGCAGCATGACAATCGAAGCCTACAAAGGCAAAGAAGGCGTCTGTCTCGAGCGCAACCAGGCCGTGATCTACAAAGGCCCGTTCAAGAAAGTGCTCGATGACGACGGTCACGCGATGGAGCGGGGCAAGCGCTACGCTGTCTGCGACAAGATCTACAACATCTACCAAACCGCAGCCTACGAAGACATGTTTGAGTTCATCGAGCCACAGGAGAACATCCCGCTCGAGGAAGCCGAGTTGTTTGACTGCAGCCAAACCCTCATTCGCGATCCCCGGCAGACGAAAGGTGCCGGCTACGATGCCACGACCGAAGCGAGCGACTGCTGCTCGCCAACGGATACGTCAGGAGCAAGCTGCTGCTGAGCAAATCTTCAGCCAATTTGAAAAGCGCTCCAATCGGAGCGCTTTTTTTGTACCCCGCCCCTCCGCCAAAACCTGGACGCCTTGTTCTTGAACCAACAAAGGTGAGGCAAACACTCCTGTTTGCCTGTCGATCAAAGCATCCGGCAAACAGGAGTGTCTGCCTCACCTCGTATGCTCATCTCCCTTATCCGGCCTCATCCCCGACGGCGCTCTAACAGAGTCATCATCAGCGTCGACAGCATGATGCGAAGCTGGTCGCCGTCGTCAATCGGACTGAGCTGCTCGAGAACGAAGCGCCCTTCCCAGAAAGCGGGCTGCTTTTTGATACGAACGATCTCCGTCCCGTCCGCGATACGGGTAATGAGATAGCTGGGATGAAAAAAGTAACCGGTAAACATTCCGAGCAAAGGGATCTCCCCGAGGACACTGTCCATCACCTTGACCCAGGCGCTCTCCTCGTGAATCTCGTATTCCGGGGTCTCGTGATCCAGAATCTCGTAATGTGCTTTAAAGATCGAGCGCATCCCCTTGCGCCTCACCGATCCGAAGTCGCCACCGTTCCGGTCGATGAAGTTATACTGCGCTGAGAAATCGATAACCCGGTCCGCTTTGATATCACAGAGTTTCTCAGTTCTCGTGCTGTCAGTAAAAATCTCGACCGCCTCCTTAAACTTGAAGAGCTTCTGTTTCACGTAGCAGACCGTCTCTCCTGACGAATTGGTAACCGTTAACTGTGGCGAAAGAGCAACGATCTTGAAGGTAAGCGTAAGCGGGTAATCCATGAGCGAAAAGAAACACATCCCGTCGTTTTAAGCGATGGGAAAATACACCGATTGGGGCACTGGACCCTTATCTCAATTCTCTGTAGAATCGGCACCATGAGAACCCTGACCCTCATCTTGCTCTCTCTTTCCGTCGCCTCCTCCATTTTTGCGGAGAGACCTAACATCCTCCTAATCACCTGTGACAACCTCGGTTATGGCGATCTGAAAATGTATCGCCCCGCCTCGAGCATCGTGACGCCCCGTCTGGACCAACTCGCGAGCGAAGGAGCAAGGCTGACACAATTCTACACCGCGTCGCCGACCTGCACCGTTTCCCGGGCCTGCCTTCTCACGGGACGTATTCCCCAACGCCACGGACTCGTCGAGCAGCTGGGCGGGATCGAAGGGAATTACGGGATCGGCCTGAACCAAAGCGAGATCCTCATTCCCAAAATGCTGAAGTCAGGATCTTTCCCCTATCGAACCGGTTGCTTCGGAAAATGGAACATCGGGTTCGCCGAAGGTTCGCGTCCGACCGAACGGGGCTTCGATCAGTTCCTCGGTCATGCCTCCGGCAACATCGATCACTACCACCATCGCTACAGCGGGAAACGGGATCTTTTCGAGGGAACCGGGGCGATCATTCGCGACGGCGAATACGCGACCGACCTCTTCGCGAATGCCGCGATCGATTTCATCAAGGCAGGAGCAAAAGACGGGCAACCGTGGTTTTGCTACCTGCCTTTCAACGCTCCCCACTTTCCTAACAAAAGAAACAAACTACCGGGCGAACCCGTCAACTACCAGGCACCGGCCCGGGCTTTCACCGAACTGGGAATGACACCGGACGAGCCCGATCCTAAACGGCGTTACGACGCGGTCGTCTACGCCCTCGACGAGGCGATCGGACGCGTCCTCGATGCCGTCGATGAGTCGGAACAACGCGAAAACACTTTCGTTTTCTTCATGTCGGACAACGGCGCTTTCCGCCTCAACCGCGAAGGAATCGACGTCGGGATCAATGACCCGCTCCGGTCAGGCGGAGTGACGTGCTGGGAAGGAGGACTTCGCGTTCCGGCGCTGGCAAGATGGCCCGGAAAGATCGAGCCGAACACGGTAGTCGACGCTCCTCTCTGGTCGCCGGATCTGTTCGCGGCGTGCAGCCAGCTGTCCGGTGTCGAACTTCCCGAGGGCGCCACCTATGATGGAAAGAACCCTCTCCCCGCACTCACAGAGAATTCAGGGACACCCCATGAATCTTTCTATTTCCGGTATCGAAAATACGCCGCGCTTCGATTGGAAAACTGGAAAATCGTTCGTGAGAAACCGGAGCAGAAATGGATGCTGTTCGACCTAGAGTCTGACCCGGGGGAAACGAACGACCTTGCCGCCTCAAACCCGGAAACCGTTTCCAAACTGGACCTGAAGTTCCGCGAGTGGGAATCCCAACTCGCAGGCAACTGATAAAGAAATTTAAAACCGATCCACGCCGACGGTGTTTCTACCCGTATGAAGACCTCCGTCATTTTCGTTCTTACCCTCCTGGCAACCAGCCTGCTTCCCGCTCAGGGACCGGGATCAAAGGATACCGCCCCACTCCCCCTTCAGGGAAAAAGGCTCCCGGAGACGTCCGCATTCGATGAAGATGGAAACCGGGTCCAACTCCGGGAACTGCTGAAAGGACGACACGCTGTCATCATCTTCGGCTGTCTAACATGACCACCGTTCCTTCGTAACGTCCCCGGTCTGGAGGCGGTCTATCAGGATTACAACAGGGATGTCGATTTCTATTTCGTCTACAAGTCACTCGCGCATCCAGAAAAGGACGGCTACGTGCAACCGGTGACGCTTTCGGAACGGCTCGCCCATGTCAGCGCCGCCAAAGAAAAGCTGGGAACGAAAATCCCCTGGCTCGCCGATACGATGGAGAACGATCTGAAGCACGCCTTCGGTGATCGCAACAACTCAGAATTCGTAATCTCCCCGGAAGGCAAAGTGCTCATCGCGAGAGCGTGGAGCGATCCCGGGGCACTTCGAACGGATCTTGAAGGTCTCGTCGGAAAGGCTGACACGCTCACCAAAGTTTCGGACTGGGATCGTCCCGAATCGAAAACAGACACCACCCATAAAAAGGTAGCTTCCGGCGTCGTGCCTCGACTTGAACGACCTTCAGGATCGGAAGCGCTCACGGTGAAAACCATCCCGTCGTCGAAAGACCTGCCTCTCTATCTCAAACTAAGGGCAGAAGCGCCCCGGTCACTGCATCGTGACGGCGAAGGGACGATGCATCTGAGTTTCAGCCTCGACCCCATTCACCGCACCCATTGGAACAATCTCGCTCCGGCGATGCGCTACTCGATTACGTCAACAGGTGACACGACAATCACGCCGTCATCCGGCGAAGCCGCGAAGGTCACCGCCGCGGACGCCGATCGCGATCCACGGGATTTCCTCGTTGAAGTGAAACTCGGAGAGTCGAAAGATCCGGTGCGTGTTTCTGTGTCCTACTTTGCCTGCGACGACGATGACAAGTGGTGCAACGCGATCACTCAGGAATTCGAGATCCGCTGGGAAGTGGATCGCGACGCCGGAAGAATCCAGGACCGTTCGAAGGGCGGGAAAGGCGGTCGAGGTAGCAGTCGCGGAGGCATGAAGGGAAAATCCAGTCGCGGCATGCCCGACCCGGAACAACTCATGACGCGGATCGATAGCAACGGAGACGGTCTCATTCAGAAAGACGAAGCGCGCGGTCCCATGGCCGAAAGGTTTCAACAAATGGATGCGGACAGCAACGGCACCCTTTCCAAAGAAGAGCTCACGGCCTGGTTCGAAAAGCGGGGGCGCTAGCACAGGATTCCATCAGCGTTAGGATTGCCCTGAGCTCTCATTCAGGGCATTCTATCGGGGAATGCATCTCTCTCTATTTACGTCGACCCTGATCTTTTCCGTCTTCACCTTCGATCTTTCGGCGCAGAATATCACGGTCCCGCCCATGATCGAAAACGAGCCCGCGGCAGGTAGGCGGGTGAGAGTTACAACCTCAGAATACGAAGGCAGCGAAGTGCATCATTCGCTCTACCTCCCGGACGATTGGTCCATTGAGAAAGTCTCCACAGGCAGAAAATGGCCCGTGATCGTTGAATACACCGGCAACCATTTCCCGACATCAGGATCCACCGGTGAAGTGGAGGGAGCCGCGCTGGGCTATGGAATCAGCCGGGGGAAATTCATCTGGGTTGTGCTTCCCTTTATCGAACCTGATCGCAGTCGGAACGCGATCACCTGGTGGGGAGACGAAGCGCTCACGGTCGACTATGCGAAACGCAACGTCCCCCGCATCTGCGAAGAATACGGAGGCGATCCCGACAAGATGTTGCTCTGTGGCTTTTCACGCGGCGCAATCGCCGTCAACTACATCGGACTCCACGACGACGAGATCGCGAAACTATGGTGCGGTTTCATCACCCACGATCACTACGACGGCGTGAAGCAATGGGGAGGAACGAAATGGGGTTTCCCTCTCGAAGTCTATCAGGAAGCGGCGACGAACCGTCTCGCAAGAATCAAAGGCAGACCCGTCCTCGTGTGCCAGAACGGGAGCACCTCAGCCACTGAAACGTTCCTCAAAGAACGCGTCGACCTCGGCAATTTCACGTTCCTCTCGATCAACACACCGGAGATCCTCGGTGAATTCCCTAACAAATGGGCAATCCACCCTCACAACGACCGCTGGCTACTCAAAAGGAGCGAAGAAGCCACGACAGTAGCGAAGTGGGTCAAGGCCGTGACAGATTAGTCCCCCGGCCATGACTGAGGTGAGGCAAACACTCCTGTTTGCCAGTCGAGCCAAGCCTCTGCAATAAAGGAACGCCAGCCTCAGGATTTCCGTAAAGGACATCCCCGGCGATCCGTGAGCGCTGCGTCCCGACGAGACACATCCACCCAATCGAGATGCTTATCGACAACAGGTAGATGCTTTTTGTCAAGAGGCGGTCACGGCGCTCTAACACCCCCATACATCCGAACCAATCATCTGCTCGAACAGAAGTATTTCACACAGAACCAAAACGCCAAATGATATCAACGTTATGGCTTAGGCCCCCTCCTCGTGCGCAACATTCCCCTCAAGCAGGAGACGGCTCACACAAACTCCTTCTTCAACACATCGATCTCCTTCTTGATCAAGCCTCCAACACGGTGCTTCGCTAGATACACCTGGGAAGGGCTCACGCCGAGCTCCTCCTTCACCCTCGCGACGTCCCAATCCTTGATCACATAGGCGTGAAAAATCTGAAACTGCTTCGGGGAAACGAGTTTTTTGACCCGCTCAATCGCGACATCAGAAAGGTTCGTTCGCCACTCGTTCTCCCACATTTTTTCGAGGATGTCTTCACCATCCTCACCGGCGAGCCGCTCGATCGTCGCCGTGTTTCGCATGTCACCATCACCTCCCGGAGTTCCGCCCGACTGATTCATCGCCGCGGGATTGCGCTGCTTTTTCCGAAACTGATCCGCGATGCGCCAGCGGGTGATGTTCATGAGCCAGGTCTTGAATGACCCCTTCGCAGGATCGTATTTCTGGCCTTTCTTCCACTGCTTCGCGACGGAGAGCACGGTCTCCTGCACGACATCAAAAGCTTCGTCATGACTCAATCCCGATTTCGTCGAGACACTGAAAATAAGACGCCAGTAGGTCTGATAGAATTCATCCCAGGTTCGCTGATCCTCCCAATCGGCGAGCCGCTCGATCAGGCTCATGCGGGTGGCGGCAAACTGTTGCTTCACGTCAGGTTTTTCCATTACAATCATAGTCTAAGGGAATCGGGGTAAATTGATAAATGCTTTTCGCTTCCCATTCTACGAGGCCCTTCTAGAATTCTTTCATGATTCGTATCGGAATAGTAGGATGTGGCCGAATTCTGGCTGCTCACCTCGAGGGATATCGCCTTCTCAAAGAAGCCGGGGTCGAAGGATTTGAAATCACCGCGCTCTGCTCCCGGAAGGAGGAAGACGCTCAATCCTATGTAAAACGGGGCTCAGGACCGACCCAACGCACGCCCGTTTCCAAGATCAAGGGCGATCCGCTCGCGGTAGGTGACCAGTATCTCTCCGATTTTCAGCCCGACACGAAAATCCACGTTTTCACTGATTATCGCGAAATGATCACTTCGGGAAAAATCGATGCGGTCAATGATTTCACGATTCACAGCCTCCATCACCAGATTGCGGCGACCTCTTTCGCGAACGGCCTCCATTTACTTTCCCAAAAACCTCTCGCCGTCTCCATCGCCGGCGCGCGGGAAATGTGCGAACAGGCCGACTTCTCGGAACTCACCTTCGGCGTCTTCGAAAACCTGAGATTCGCCGCCGGGGTGAGGCACCAACACTGGGCCTTTTCCAAAGACGGCCCCGCTGGTGATTTGCAGATGGCGGTGATGGGAAATATAGGAACCTGGTGGGCTCCCGACCTCATCGTCGCGGAAACGGAATGGCGGCACGAGCTCTCACAGGGAGGCGGCATCGCTCTCGACCTCGGTCCGCATTTCTTCGACATGATCCGCTACATCGGAGGCAAAGAAGTCACCTCGGTGATGGCTCAAACGCAGATTGCAGAACCCCTTCGCTACCTCCTCCGCGACGGCGAGCGGGTCTTTCCGATCGACTGCGATGCGGACGACACCTTTTACGCGCATTTTGAACTCGAAGGCGGTGCCGCGGGAACGATGTTCGGAAGCTGGGCCGGTCACGGAACCAACACCATCGTCGGTGAAGGCCCTGTCTTTTACGGCAGCAAAGGCCGCATCACCGGTGACAAGATTCAGCTCGACGGAGAGAAACCGCAGTCGCTCAGCGCGCTCTACCAAGCGAACGCCCCCGCAGAGATGCAGGAAAAGCACTTCCCTCTCGGGCTCACCAATGATTTTGCGCTCTCCCAGCTCGACTGGCTCCGCGCGATCGAATCAGGAACCCAACCCGAATGTTCAGGTCGCGAAGGCCTGCGCGATCTCGCCTGCGCCTACGCCGTCGTCGAATCAGACCTCGCCGGTCGGAAAGTCACGATCGAAGAAGTCGAGACCAATCAACTGAGGGACTATCAAACACCCATCGACGAACGATTTTCTCTTTTATAACTCGGCAAAAGACTTCTCTGCCCCTTCGCCACTCGCTGGTGCTCGCTGCCACATATAGACTCCGACCTAAGTGGCGGCGAGCACCAGCGAGTGGCCCCATAGCCCATCCGAACTTTTTACCTTTCACTTTTTACCTCTCACCTTTTACGCGCGCAGCGCCCCAAAATGAAACGCATCGCCACCCTCGGCCTCCATCACGACCACGTCTGGGGCAACCTCGAAGAACTCCAGCGAACCGGAAACGCGGTGCTCGTTGCCGCCGCCGACGAAGACCTTGGACTCCTCACGCAATATTCGGAAAAATTCCCCGGCAAGACTTACCAGTCTTACGAGGACCTCCTCGAAAGCGAAACGCTCGATGCCGTCTACATTTTCGCGAGCAACAAACTCAGCGAAGACCTCACCGTCGCTGCCTGCGAACGCGGTCTTCACTGTCTCGTTGAAAAACCGATGGCGGCGACGCTCGATGGCGCAACCCGGATGAAGGCCGCCGCCGACAAGGCGGGCGTCAGGCTCATGATCAACTGGCCCTTTGCGTGGTGGCCCCAACTCCGTCACGGCATCGCGATGGCGCAGGCGGGAGAACTCGGACAACTCTGGCAGGTGAAATACCGCGCCGCCCACGCCGGCCCCGTCGAACTGGGTTGCTCACCTCAGTTTTGTGAATGGCTCTACGACGCCGAACTCAACGGAGCCGGAGCACTGATGGACTACTGCTGCTACGGAGCCGTCCTCGCCGATGTTCTGTTAGGACGCCCCAACCGGGTCGACGGCGTCAAGATCAGCACAGGGCTCAAACCCGATCTCACACTGGAAGACAACGCCATCCTCGTTCTGAGCTACGATCACGCCCTCGCCACCACCGAAGCGAGCTGGACACAGATAGATAAACTCACTTCCTACAGCACGACACTCTACGGAAGCGCCGGCACTCTTCTCATCGCGCCCGATCACGGGGGCTCTATCCAGCTCGCCAACTCAGAACATCCCGACGGCATCACGCTCGAGATTCCTGAGCAGCCTGCTCACCTGGAAAATGCGAGCACCCATTTTCTAGCCGCGCTCAACGATCCCCATTTCACAATCCACCCGCTCTGCGACGCCGAACACGGCTACGGATCGCAGTGGATTCTCGAAGAAGGAATTCGATCAGCGGGGGCGTAGCAAATTCACGGACGCGCCGGGACATCAGCACGCCCTGAATGCCTTTTGGCAAAAGGCATCTACCTCCCGGACATCCGATCCCCCCGTCTTAAACGGGCGGATGCGTCTCGCCGGGACGCAGTCCTTACGGATCGCCCACGACACCCGCCCTCCCGCTTTAATCCGCATTCAGCAACACCAGCAATTCGTTCCTGATCTCGGGAACCATTCCGTTGTGCCCCGCACCTGGAACGGGATGGACCTTAATCCTATTCCCCGACTCATCCATCGCGGCGAGCGATTGGCTCATCGAGATCGGAATGAGCGTATCCTCTTCGCCGTGGAAAATATCAATCTGCACACCTGACTCACGGGCGAGCAACTCGCGAACCGAATCCTCGTTATCGTAGCGATGACTGAGCAAAGCGGCGAAGAAACCTCCGAACTGCTTTTTCGCCATTGCCTTCATCGTCGTGAAAGGCGAGATCGCTATGACCTGGCTCATGCCGTGTCGACGGGCCGTATCGAACGCGACCGCCGATCCCAGCGAATGCCCGAAGGCACTCGATCGACTACCGATCGCCTTTTCCGAAATCCCCCATTCCGCGGCCAGCACAGAAAACGAAGCATCCACCGACTGCCTAATCCGATCAGGATTCGAGCGCCCCCCATTGATACCGTAACCGGGATAATCGAAGAGCACATAGGCATGATTCTTCTTCGGATCGACCGCCCGGAGGAGCTCGACCCAGTTCAATGCGACCGAGGCATTGCCGTTAAAAAACCACCAGATCTTATCCGGCGGTCCGGTCTGGTCGCGCTTCATCACATAGACGAACTGCTTTCTGCCACCCGAAAGATAAGAATAGCGATCCACTTTTTCAAACGCCTCGGCCTTCGAGTAATACCGCTGAGGATGGTAGATAAGCTGCCCCTGAAACAGGTAGATCGTGAGGATGGCGAAAAGCACGAGCGCCAGAACCACGAGTAGAAACACCTTCATGGGCTATGCTTTACGACGAAAAACAGCGACGTGCCTATCGACCGATTTCCCCGGCGTTACGAGTTCCCGGGTCTCCTCATTGAATTCAGTTTTGATCAACTCGCCACCGAGCCGCTGAATCGCTTCGAGCGCGAGAGAGTGCTCTTTGTCGAAATAGCTCGTGATAATGAGTCGTCCGTCGTCGCCCACTTTTCCAAGCGCCTGATCAAAAATTTCCTCCCAGGTCTTGTCGGCGTTCCAATAATTTTGGTGCCGCAAAAATACGAGGTCGAAGTCATCGCCCATTTCCCCGTGAACGTCGAGCTTGCTCGCGTCACCGGTCAGAAAATCGAACTCCTTTTCGACGCCGCGTTCTTCGAGAATCTGACGTCCTCCGAACCGGCGCTGCGCGTCCGCGATCTCACGGGCGCGGACATCGACGCCTGTGAGTTTGATCTTTTTCTCGCCGTCCCCTTTCAGTTCCGCGACAAAATCGGTCAGCGTCTCGGCCTCATTACACGCCCCGCAGGCGAGATCGAGAATCCGGGCTTCTTCACGATTCTGAAGACGGCGGCGCACCGCATCGGCATCGCCCTTCGTCACCGAATGCAACATTCGGCGAAGACGGACCATGTCCTCATCCAGTTCCTGTTTGATCCGCTTACTCACCCTTCTTGTGATCGTGCTCTTTAAAATGCTCCGCAAGAACGTCGCGTCCGAAATCACCGTCGAAATCGCGCCACACCGCGTGGACGTGATTCGCGTTGTTCTGCGTGTTCGCATACTCGAGAATGAAAGTCGGCCCCTGAACGCGGTAGTAATGAGGTTCCCCCATCGCAATTCCGCCGGCCCAACCGAAGACAATTTTATCCATCCCCGCCTCTTTGATCTTAGCGAGATCGCTTTCAGCCACATCCGGGCGGAGCCGGTGCACATAAACGTCGATGAGCTGGTCGAGCAGTTTTACCTGCTCCTCGTTCAAATCTCCGTAGGCGATTCCGCCATCACCGACTGACTCGACCTTCGGCTTGCCCTCGGTGAGAATTTCGCGCGGCGCTTTGTCCATCACCATCGCCTTTTTCCGTTGCCCCTCGTCGAGCGCGGTTACGAGTGCGCGAGCGACATCCTCTTCCTCAGCAAGGACACGAAGTCCCTTGCGCGGCCCTTCCGGCACTTTCCCCGGGTTGGAAGCAAAGAAGATCGGCGTCCCCGAAACGACCTCGCCATCCACGATCGTGAAATTGATCGAAAGGTGGTGCCCTTCGACGCCCCATCCCCAGGTATCTGAACCCGGATCGCCGTAGATCGAAACGTAATACATCAACGTATCCCGCTTCGGCGACTGCTCCATTTCCCAGAGAACCTGCTCGAGGCTCATGATCTGCAGGGCCGTCGACAATCCGTGATGGCTCAAACCGGAGCTGAGTAAAGCGTAGGCAAGATGACGCTGGTCGCCCCGCATTTCCTTGAGCGGCAATCCCTCTCTTGCGTCTTCGCCTTCGAAAGGACGGGGAATGAAATACCAGTCCTCCCGCTCGGGGCCGTCCATTTTATAGGTCGCCTTCTCTTTTTGAGCGTCATCGAGATTCTGGAGAAAGCTCTTCGCCGCGGCAGCCATATCCCCTGCAGCATCGTGCGCGGATGAAGGTGACACGGACAAAGCGAGCAATACGGAGACTAAAATGAAAAGTTGTTTCATAAGCGCGTAGTTAGCCAAGGAATCCCCCTCAGGGCAAGAGCGGAATCAGGGGGATTTGGGAGGAGGATGGCCCGCCGCATCTTCACGACAAATACTCGCGCGGTCCGATAGGCTTCACAACGATGCTGAAAGCATCATCCTGAACAGGCCCGGATTTTAATCCGGGTTTCTCACGACGGAATGGTCGAAGCGCCCTGAAAGGACGCGCGGAAATGCCGACCCGGGAATCCCGATATCGACGCGCAATACTTAAGAATGTAACCTTCCTCCGGGCCTCTCCGTCTTAAAAAGCAGGCAAAGAGTTTTGCCGATCATGTTTTATTACGATACAACCCGGACAAGCTATCAGGTGGATACCGCGATTCCAGAGTCCGAATGGGTCAAACGCGCCAAAAACGGCGACGAAGACGCTTTTGTGCATCTCGCGAAAGCCTATCACACTAAAATCTGGAACACCGCCTCCCGCTACGCCCGCTCGAGGCCGGAGCTGGAAGACCTCACTCAGGATCTTCTCCTGAAAATCTGGAAAGGCCTCCCCTCCTACCGCGCCAGGGCTCCGTTCGAACACTGGGTGATGACCTTGACGGTGCGCGGTTGCTACGATTTTTTACGCAAAAACCGGCGGCGTCGGGAATCCGAACAGCTGCTCGACCCCACCTCGCATTTTCAGGCAACCGATCCTTCGGCCGCCCGAATTCAATCACAGGCAGAAGCCTCGGAAGTCGTCGCCCTGCTTCTCGAGGAACTCGAAGCGAAAGACCGGACCATCATCACGCTTCTCGATCTCGAGGAAAAAAGCGTTCGCGAAACGGCTGAACTCACCGGCTGGAGCGAATCCAACGTCAAGGTGCGCGCCCACCGCGCACGGAAAAAATTGAAACTCATCTACGAAGAACTCAAAACCGAATTATGAGCGAAATCACCGATCCTCTTTCCGCCCTTTTTGAAAAGGCAAAAGAAACGCTCCCGTTTGGAGAAGCGAATGAGTTCGGGCTCGAGACGCGACTTCGCGCTTCGCTGTCCGAGCAGGACTCGATCTTCGATTGGATCTCCGTCTTTTCGTGGCGGTTTTCAGCCACACTCATCCCGGTGCTCATTACCATCGCGGTCTTCTACGCATGGCAACAACAATGGGACATCCCGGAAGGAACCGGCGACCTCGTTTTCCGGTGGGCTGAATTCCTCCCTCTCGAAATTTAAGCGCTCTCCACTTTTCTCCGAATGGGCAAAAAAACTAAATTCAAGGCAGGCTGCGGCGTCGCCAGTGTCTTCGGCGCCGGATTCCTGTGCGGAGCGATCGCTTTATTCATCATCATCGTCAAAATTATTCCGCTGAGCGAAGGCTGGAAGGACGAAGAATCAAAAGAGTTCGTGATCAATCACCTCGCCAACCGGCTGAAATTGACGGAGGAGCAGGTAAAGGATGTGACTCCGATTGTCCGTAGTGCCCTCGACGAGCGCTATGCCCACCGGAAGGTCTACATCGAAGCGGACATTGAGCTCACGAGGGAGGCACTGAAGGAAATGCAACCTCTCCTGACCGACGAACAAAAGATCCGCTCGGATAAAATGCTCAATGAATGGATAAAGGGGAAGAAGCGTTTTCTTCTCCCCCTTGAGTGAGCAACGGCAGAACTTTATTCTGCGCTCTGCGCTTTCGGCTTGTTAAGCACATCGTCCTTGGTCGAAGCGACGACCGTCATGATCTCACCGATCAGCTTGTCGTCGACTTTGAGCTCTTTGAGAGAAGCCGCAAGATGCTCAGCGATGGCACCGAAATGCTCTTCCGTAAGATCAAGGTCTCTGTGAGCACGACGCATATCGCGGCCCTCCCACGCAACCGGACCGCCAAGTGCAGCGCCGATAAATTCCTTCTGCTTCCGGATCTGGGCGTTCATGTTGATGTCCTCGAAAAGATAATTCACACGGTCGTCGGCAAGAACCTTCGTGTAGAAAAGATCAACCGTTGCATCAATCGCTGCCTGTCCTCCGACACGCGCAAAAATGCTTCCAGGATCAACTTTTTTCGCCTCTTCAGCAGAAGCGGTAAGAGGGGCGTAGAGAGCAGCGAAAGAGGCTGCAAGGAAAGTTACGGCGATGAATTTTTTAAACATAACAATTAAGTTTGGAATTGAAGTTCAAAGATGTAATTTGAATACATCTTTAAGTCAACCCCGGTATTCAGGAATAAAAGCAGAGCGTTGGCAGGGCTAAACGAACGTCACCCGACGCTGTCTCAGGCTACAAAAAAGCGGGGGCAAAAGCCTCCCGCTAACTGGAAGTAACACACTTCCGAATGAATGAGAAAATGGGATCCGGTTTGAAAACCGGTCCCCTCTCAGATCACTTATGGGCGTCAACGATTGCCTTAAGCTCGCTTCGCTTCACACCCGCGGGAGCGTTCACCTCAGCGAATTTCGCACGTGCCGCAGCTGCCTGCTCAACGGTGACGGCGGGAGCACTGTTGCCCCAGCTGTTCCGGACATAGGTCAAAACCGCAGCGAGCTTCTCATCATCGAGGCCGGCGCCGAGAGGTGCCATCATCCCCATGAAATCCATGTTCTCTTTTGCAATTCCCTTAAGAACAACGAGAAGCGGGATATCAGGATCACCGAGAAGTGTTTCAGAACCATGAAAGCTTGGAGCCATGAGAGCAGGACCGGCCTTGAGACCGGCACCATCAGCACCATGACAAGCCGCACACATCGCGTAGGAAGCCTGACCGAGGGACATCACTGCAGGATCGATCTCAACGGCGGGAGCGGCCGCTTTATCAGCAGGAGCAGGAGCAGCAGCGTCTGCTTCAGCAACCGCAGCGGGAGCGGCAGGAGCAGCTTCTGTGGCCGCCGGTGCAGCAGCCGGAGCGGCGGCGGCAACCTCTTCTTTTGGCTTAACCGGCTCCTCGCGGACGCCTTTAATAAAAGCTGATCCTACGATTCCCAACATGACAATCAATGCCAGTGGAACCAGGACAAGAAATGCGTTTCCGATGAGGGAAACAATAGGACTGTTCGATTCGTGTGATTCGTCGCTCATAGCTGGGGGAAAAAAGCCTTTTTTTGAAGGAAGTCAACGCGAATAGCGTATCCGACTTCGTCAATTAGATACGCCGAATTCAGAATGAGGGGTTCAAAAATCGAATCCGGCGGCGAAACCACCGACTTCAGGGCTGCTGTCACGGGAGAACCGGGCGCGCCTCGTTTCCATCCGCGTCGTGTGGATACTGAGCCCCGTGCGCCTCAAGTGAGTCGATCAACCCCTTCATGAGACGCTTCAACTCCCCGGGATGAGAGGCGGCGAGATTGGTCGATTCGTAGGGGTCATCGCCGAGATTGAAAAGCTGGTAATGACCGCCCTCAAACTGAATGAAGCCGCCGGTCGTCGGGATCTCCGGGAGCGCGTGATAGACCACCTTCCAGTCGCCGTCCCTCCAGGTCGTGAAGTAATTGCTGCGATGAACCCCATGGGGGTAATGCATCAGAAACTGCTCCTCGCGCGAATCATCCTCGTTGCCGCTCAACAGCGTCCGAAGCGGCTCCCCATCGTATGAATGCCCTTCGGGAGCCTTTGCCCCGGCCACCTGAAGCACCGTTGGGAAGAGGTCCGTCACGTTGGCGACCTGAGTCTGAATCGCTCCTTTCGGAATCGCGTATTGCTGTTGCAATGAATTCTCAGGATCGGGTTTGGCCCAGGCCGCGATGAATGGCACACGCATCCCGCCTTCGTAATGAGCGCCTTTCTTTCCGCGGAGCGGAGCGGCACAGGCGACCTCGTGCTGATTCCCGAGAGGCGCATCGCTGCCGTTGTCGCCGAGGAAGAAAATGAGCGTATTCTCCGCGATGCCGAGCGCTTCGAAGTGATCGAGCATGTCACCGAGTGATTTGTCCATTCCTTCGACGAGCGTCGCAAACGCCTGCGCATTCGCGGGCTTGCCGGAGTCTTTGTAGTGATCTGCAAACCGGGGATCCGACTCGAAGGGAGCGTGGACCGCATAGTGAGAAAAGTAGAGATAGAACGGCTCTTCCGTCTTCACGGTTTCCGAAATCCGCTTTTTCGCCTCGAGCGTCAGAGCCTCGGTCAGAAAGGTTTCCGTGCCATGGTAGGCGTCGAGATGCGGCACGGCGTGATGGGATCGTTTCGTGAGCGCTCCATATCCCTTTTCCCCGTAGTAGCTTCCCGGCGCACCGAATGAGGCACCCGCCACATTGACATCAAATCCCAGGTTCAGGGGTTCCGATCCTTCGTGATCGTTCGGTCCGAAGTGCCCTTTTCCGACATGGATCGTGCGATAGCCGGCCCCGGCTAAAATCCCCGGCAGGGTGACATCCCCTTTTCCGAGCCCCGCCCAGTCCCAATCCTCCGGCCCGTTGGCACCCGCGTTGTCGCTGCGGGGATTGATCCAGTTGGTCGCGTGATGGCGGGCCGCATTCTGGCCCGTCATAATCGAAATCCGCGTCGGAGAGCACACGCTCATGGCGTAAAACTGACTGAAACGAATCCCCTGCGCGGCGAGTCGCTCCATCGACGGCGTCCGATAAAAATCGTTCAGCGGAAACCGTTCGGCATTCCCTTTTTCGTCGGTGAGAAAAGGAACCGATGTGTCCATCACCCCCATGTCGTCGACCAGAAAAACGACAATATTGGGTTTTTCAGCGCCTTCGAGGCCGGAAGAAAGGGACAGACTTATCGCGATCAGCAGGGGCAATACGTTCTTCATTTGTGTCTCACCCTATCGGTTTCAGCGTGAGATTCCAATGCGTCATCTCAACGGAATCAGGTGAGGCGGGAATCAGGTTCGATCGATTTTTACTTCCCGATTTCAGCGACGAATGTCACTGTAGAGAATTCTATGAAGGCGCTCGCTTACTTTTTAATCATCCCCGCTGCGATGATTCTCGATTTCGTTCTCGCGACGAGTCTGGGCTTTTATCAACGCTATCCGGTTATCCCCTTTCTCCTCATTCTCACGGGACTCTTTTTTCTGATCAGACTCCTCTTTCTGAAGTTCACCCTGCTCCGGCTTTTTCTGACACTGGCAGGACTAACACTGACCGGCTTTTACGGCTGGTGGACCTTCACCTATTCCAGCTACCCCGATATCGAAAGCCCCGTCGCGGTCGGCACACAGGTCGATGTGATGGAGATCGAGATGACGGATTCCACGGGGGAAACGAGAACGCTCCGCGATATTCAGGGTGACTCGGCGGCGATCATGCTCATTTTTTACCGGGGTTACTGGTGCCCCTATTGCATCTCGGAACTCGCCCACCTTCAAAACAGCAAGACGCTCTTCGATGAGGCAGATATCGCGCTTGCCGCAGTCACGATTGACGCCGGCGAAGCCCTCAAACTGGCGAAAACGAAATCGAACGCCTCGTTCCCGGTGCTGTCCGACAGCAAGGCGAAGTTGATTGATATTTTCGGCCTCAGACACAAAGGAGGAAACGCGCTGGAAGGGACGGACATCAGCCGCCCCGCAATTATCGTCCTCAACGGGGAGGGCAAACTGATCTACGCGGAATACACCGACAACTATCGTGTGCGCCCTTCTGCCGAAAAGCTCGCCGGAAAAATTACCGGAATTCTCAAGTGATCACACTTCCCGTGAGATCGCGGAATCGAATCGCCCCATGCTCAACCGCGTTCAGCCATCCGAAGCGGAGGAAATCGAAGCCATGGCCGCGGCAATCTGGCCGGCGGTCTACTCTGACATCATTTCATCCGGGCAAATCCAGTACATGCTCGAATGGATGTATTCGCCCGAAAAGATTCGGACCGAAATCGAAGACGAGGGCGTTTTCTGGTTCTGGATCGAATCCGAAAATAAGCGCGTCGGCTTCATCGCCGGAGGTCCGCTCACTGACGATTTAGATTTTCCGCTCCACAAAATTTATCTCCTGCCGGAATCCCACGGAAGCGGACTCGGTAGCCGCGCGATGAACGAACTCGTTGCGTTCGTCGCATCGCTCGGCGGAAAACAAATCCACTTGCGGGTAAACCGCGAAAACACCGTTGCGCTGAACTTTTACGAAAAAAACGGGTTCCGGCTCACCGGAATAGATCGGGCCGACATCGGCGCCGGTTTCGTCATGGATGACTGCCTTCTCACGAAGTCGTTGTGACAAGGCGAGCGAGCTTACTTTTTCTCTGCTTCCAACTTTTTGCCCTCTGCGATGTAGTGGGTCAACGCATCGAGCATCTTCTTTGCAGGGTTCACCGCGAGGCGAAACTGATCAACCGCATCCGCCCGCTTGCGATGAAGGACGACAGGGGCATCCGTGCTCCCATCGACGAAAACCTTCCACGTCTCGTATGAGGGATTGTCCACCACGACGCCGACTTCCTGACGGTCTTTCGCGTCCGCACTTTCAATCGCCTTTTCCAAATGCCCCTGCAGCGTCTCCGCCTGCTCAACGGAAAGGAACATCGACGCACCGCCGGGCTTTTCCATTTCGCCGGGAACAAACGGAACGATAAATGAAACCCAGATGAGGACACCGGAGTTCTCATCCGACTTGGCCACGAGATAGGTGTATCCGACGATATCGTAACCATCCTGACGAAACGGCGACGGGTCCCCGATCCGGGTGCTCCCATTCGCAATCGTCTCCGTAATCGATGGATCAAACGTGTCATCGTCAGGATTCCAGTCAGCGAGACAGAAACTGGAGATTAAAAAGCCGGTCGACAGAATGATTAAAAACGATCTCATGGTTTTACCTTAACTCATACGCGGTTCGAATATCAAGCGGGTCATAGCGATTCCAACCGCTCCCCGACAAACCACAATCACATCAATTTCCCCGCCCGTCTTCGAGGGCGAATTTTCTCTAGCCACAGCCACATTGGAACGCAACAATGGACACGTGCCGAAAATAGGGGAAAAAGAGTGGCTTCTGGAGTTGCGGGTTGAGCTGGATCCCGCTGCCGAGAAATTGTGCGAACTCGCCGGGGCGATCTCGAGCGGTAAGTTCGAGTGTTCCCCCGGAGCACTCGATGCGATCAAAGCCGACATCCAAAAGCTGAAGGAGGAATCCGATCTCTTTCGTGAAGAACTGGCCACCTGGTTCTGCACGGAGGAGGAAATCGACGTGGCGACGTTCCGCACGAAGATGCGGAAGTCCCGTCACGACGCGAGGAACCGCCTCAACCACCTCTTCGGGGCGGTCCAACTGATCGAAATGTCGAGCACCGACCCGAATCTCTCCTCGATGATTCTCACGATCGTAGCCCAGCTTGAGGTTTGCCTCTCTCTGATCGATCGGACGCAGGATGAACCGGTCTCCGGAAAATTCGCACCGATCAACTCCGCCTACGAAGTCGTCATCAGCGACGAAGCGATCGGCAGTAAAATTCTCGTCGCGGACGACGATCCCGAAAACCGCTCCATTCTCGAACGGCTTCTCAGCCCCTGCGGATTCGAAATGGAGTTCGCCGTGAACGGAAGGCAGGCGGTTGAGATGATGGGAACAACCGCGTTCGATGCGGTGCTCCTCGACATTCAAATGCCGGAGATGGATGGCTTTGAAGTACTCGCAGCGTTGCGTGAGTCGGGGCAACTTCGACAGACCCCAGTCATCGTCGTTACCGGCCTGCAGGAGGAACAGGACGCGGTTCGCTGTATCGAAATCGGAGCGGAAGACTTTCTCTCCCGGCCGATCCGTCCCGCTCTGCTCATGGCGCGACTCAACGCGAGCCTTGAGAAAAAACGCCTTCGGGAAAAAGTCTTCGAACAACACTTCACGCCGGAACTGGCGAGAGAACTCGCCCGCAATCCCGACCCGATGAAGATGCAGGCGAGACAGGCTGAAGTCTCTGTCATGTTCTGCGATATTCGCCGCTTCTCCGCGATCAGCGAACGCCTCGGCCCCTCCCAAACCGTCGATTGGCTCAGCGGCGTCATGGGTGAATTTTCCACCATCGTCATCAATCACGGAGGGGTGCTCGTCGACTACACGGGGGATGAACTCCTCGCGATGTGGGGAGCGCCTAACGAACAACCCAATCACGCCGAGCTCGCCTGCAAAGCTTCGCTCGAGATTCTCGCGAGCCTGCCTGCAATCAATGAAAAATGGCGGCCCATCGTCGATGCCGAAACCGAAGTCGGCATCGGGATCAACACGGGTGAAGCTCTCGTGGGAAATATCGGGACGCACCGGAAATTCAAATACGGCCCGCTCGGCACCACCGTGAATCTCGCGAGCCGCGTCCAGGGCGCGACGAAGTTTCTGAAAACGTCACTTCTCACGACGGGGAGGACCGCATCCAAACTGCCGCAGGAACTCCGCGGCCGCCGCCTTTGCCAGGTCCGCGTTCAAAACATCAATGCGCCGGTGAACCTTTACGAACTGCAGCTCGAAGGGGCGACCGAATCGGACCGCAACCTCGCCGCTCAGTATGAGCTCGCACTCGACAAGTTCGAAGAGGGAAACTTCCGTCGCGCCTCAGCTCTCCTCGGCGACTTTCTTCTTTCCGTTCCCCGCGACGGTCCCGGTCTCCAACTCATGTCCCGCGTCGTCAACGCGATGCTGAATGACGAAGGATCCGACGGGATGAATCCGTTCTCGCCGATCTGGACGTTGCCGGGAAAATAGGATCCTTCCGAACGACAATCCATCGAAGTGCCGCCTTTCGCGGTGTTTTAGGAAATGAACGATTCAATAGTTGAATTTGTTTAACTTATCCTAAATACTGTAACTTCACCATCCTTCAAAATTATGGCCGCCGACTACAACGAAGAGCACATCCGCTCATTGGACCCACGAGAACACATCCGTCTGCGCCCCGGAATGTACATCGGCAAACTGGGAGACGGTTCATCGCCGGATGACGGCATCTACATCCTTCTCAAAGAAACGATCGATAACTGCATCGACGAGTTCGTGATGGGGAACGGAAAACAGATCGACATCGAGATCCAAGACAAGTCCGTTCGGGTTCGCGACTACGGCCGGGGGATTCCTCTCGGCAAACTGAAAGACTGCGCCTCCATCATCAACACAGGTGCCAAGTACGACAGCGAGGCTTTCAAAAAATCGGTTGGCCTCAACGGCGTTGGTATCAAAGCGGTGAACTTCCTTTCCAGCTTTTTCGAAATCCAGGCGTATCGGGAAAAGAAGACCATGGCGATCGAGTTCTCGAAAGGACTCCTCGTCGAGGAAATGAAGAAGCCCGACAAGGCGAGTGATCCGGACGGAACCGTCGTCGCCTTCGAACCGGACGAAGAGATCTTCGGGGTCTACCATTGGAATCTCGGCTTCGTCGAGACGATGCTCCGCAACTATTCCTACCTGAACACAGGTCTGACCCTCAGCCTCAACGGAAAGAAGTTTAAATCCAAAAACGGTCTCCTCGATTTGCTCAGCGAAACGCTCGAAGGAAGCGAGCCGCCGATCTATCCCATCATTCACATTTCGGACAGCGACATTGAAGTCGCGTTCACTCACACCGAGCAAACCGGTGAGGAGATCCACAGTTTTGTGAACGGACAGCACACTACGATGGGAGGAACCCATCAGGCAGCTTTCCGCGAAGCGATCGTCGCGACGTTTCGGAATCACTTCAAAAAGCAGTTCGACGCTGCCGACATTCGCTCAGGCATCGTCGCCGCGGTCAGTGTCAGGGTCGAAGATCCGGTTTTCGAATCCCAGACTAAAACCAAACTGGGATCGACCCACATGGCTCCGGGAGGCGAAACGATCCGGACCTTTGTCGGCAACTTTATCGGACTCCATTTCGATAACCAGCTCCACCGCAAGAAGGAGATCGCTGATGCGATGCTCGACAAAGTTCAGCGCTCCGAACACGAGCGCAAGGAGATGAAGGGCATCAAAAAGTTGGCCCGCGAACGTGCGAAGCAATCCAAAGTTCACAACAAAAAGCTCCGCGACTGTCGTGCCCATCTCAATTCCAAGCACAAGCTTGCGCTCGACTCGACCCTCTTCATTACCGAGGGAGACTCGGCGAGTGGCTCGATCACGAAAGCGAGAAACGTGGATATCCAGGCCGTCTTTTCACTCCGCGGGAAGCCCCTCAATTGCTACGGCATGAGCCGCAAAGTCGTCTACCAGAACGAAGAGTTCAATCTCCTCCAGGCGGCTCTGGGAATCGAAGACGATCTCGAAGGGCTACGGTATAACAACGTCGTTCTCGCGACTGATGCCGACGTCGACGGGATGCACATCCGTCTCCTCGCGATCACCTTCTTTCTTCAGTTTTTCCCCGACCTCCTCAGAGAGGGCCATCTCTACATTCTCGAGACGCCCCTCTTCCGGGTGAGAAACAAAAAGGAAACCCGTTACTGCTACACCGAGGAAGAGCGTGTCGCCGCCCTCGCCGAAGTGAAAAATCCCGAGATCACACGATTCAAAGGTCTCGGTGAAATTTCCCCCGACGAATTCAAATTCTTTATTGGTGACAATGTCAGGCTCGCTCCCGTCCTCATGCCGCCGAAGCCGAAAATGATTCAGGATCTCCTCGCCTTTTACATGGGTAAAAACACCCCGAAACGTCAGGAATTCATTATCAAAAACCTTAAGGTCGAAACCGATATTATCGACGACCCCGAAGAACCCGCCGTCGATTCCGAGGCAGCATAGCCCCAGCAAACCTTTTTCTTTTTCCTAATCCTAATCTTAATCACGTCAGAGCCACCTCCGCTGGATTAAGAGCAGAATCAGAGAATTAAAAATCAGAGATTTTTATGGAAGACAACTCTTCACCACTTCAAGGAATGTATTCAGAATGGTTTCTGGATTACGCCAGTTACGTCATTCTTGAACGCGCCGTACCCCACATCAACGACGGGTTGAAACCGGTGCAACGACGCATCCTTCACTCTCTCAAAGAAAAAGACGACGGCCGCTTTAACAAGGTCGCCAACATCATCGGTCACACGATGCAGTATCACCCGCACGGTGACCAGTCGATCGGTGACGCCCTCGTCAATATGGGGCAGAAAGAGATCGTCGTCGAAACGCAGGGAAACTGGGGAAACATCCTCACCGGGGACTCCGCCGCTGCCGCCCGATACATCGAGACCCGCCTTTCAAAGTTCTCCAACGAGACGCTCTTCAACGCCAAGACGACGACATGGGCGGCGAGCTATGACGGCCGGAACAAAGAGCCCGTCACCCTCCCCTCCAAATTTCCTCTCGTTCTCGCCCATGGAGCAGAAGGCATCGCGGTGGGACTGGCCTGCAAGATTCTCCCTCACAATTTCAACGAACTCATCGACGCCTGCATCGCCGTTCTGAGGAAACAACCCATCGAACTGTTCCCTGATTTCCCGCAGGGTGGAATCGCGGATGCGACCGATTACAACGACGGACTCCGCGGTGGAAGAGTGCGGGTCCGCGCACGCATCGAGCGGGTCAAAGCGCGCCAGCTGGTGATTCGCGAGGTCCCCTTTGGAACCACCGCTACGAGCCTTTGCGATTCTATTCTCAAAGCCACCGATCAGGGCAAAGTGCGCATTTCAAAAATCGAAGACTGCACCGCTGAGAATGTCGAGATTCACGTTTTCCTTCCCGCGGGAACCGACACCGACCAAACCCTCCAGGCGCTGTATGCCTTCACCGATTGTGAAGTCAGTGTTTCCCCCAACTCCTGCGTGATTCAGGATAACAAACCGAAATTCCTCGGCGTCTCGGAAATTCTCAAACACAACGCGAAACAAACGCGCGAACTGATCAAACAGGAGCTCGAGATTAAACTCGGAGAGCTTCAGGAGAAGTGGCACTTCTCAAGTCTCGAGAAAATCTTCATCGAGAAACGCATCTACCGTCGCATTGAAGAATGCGAAACGTGGGAAGCCGTCATCGAGGAAATCTGGATTGGATTGAAACCCTACCTCAAGATGTTCCACCGGAAGGTCACCGAGGAAGACATCGTTCGCCTCACTGAGATCAGAATTAAGCGGATCTCAAAATTCGATTCCTTCAAGGCCGACGAACTCCTCCGGGGACTCGAAGACCAAATCAAAGAGACGGAGAAGAACATTAAGAATCTGACGCGCTTCACGATCAAGTGGTTTGAGGGAATCAAAGAGCGCTACGGAAAAGACCGCCAGCGCCGCACCGAACTCACCACCTTCGGGCGCGTCGATGCCAAACAGGTAGTCGTTGCCAACGACACCCTCTACGTAAGCCGCAAAGAAGGTTTTGCCGGTTACGGAATGAAACGGGACGAAGCCGTCATGAAATGTTCGCGCATGGACGACGTTATCGCTTTCTCTCGGGATGGCACAATGCGCGTTGTCAAAGTCGCGGAAAAAGTGTTCATTGGTAAAGACAATTTGCACGTAGCTGTTTTCAATCGTGATGAGCCCAAATACTACAACATGATCTATCGTGATGGACGCGGCGGTCGTGCCATGGTAAAACGTTTCCAGGTTGCGGGAGTGACCCGGGAAAAGCTTTACGATCTCACCGGTGGAAAAGCCGGGACACGCGTTCTCTGGTTCAGCGAACATGACACTGAGGAAGACTCCAATCTCATCGTCCGGGTCCACCTCAAGTCAGATCTCAAATTGCGCAATTTTCAAATCGATTTCCGCTTCGCTGATATCGCGATCAAAGGTCGCGCTGCGAAAGGAAACATACTTACGAAGAACCCGGTCGATCGCGTTTCCCGAATAGCCAAGTCTGAGCAGGAAGAAATCGAAGAAGCGGCCGGCCCTGATAATTCCGGATCTCCTCCAAAAAAGCTTGAGCCGCCCAAACCGGCGGTGTCCGAGACAACCAAAAAAAAAATGAGTAAAACCGCCGTCAAGAAAAAGGCAGCTTCTAAAAAGAAGCCTGCCGCTAAAAAGGCCCCTGCCAAAAAAGCAGCTGCCAAGAAGAAAGTAGCCGCTAAAAAGTCTGCCTCTAAAAAGAAGGCCGCCGCTAAAAAAGCTCCCGCCAAAAAGGTCGTTTCCAAAAAGAAAGTAGCCGCTAAGAAGGCTGCTCCTAAGAAGAAGGCCGCTGCTAAAAAGGCTCCCGCCAAAAAAGCAGCCAAGAAAAAGGTAGCCGCTAAGAAAGCTGCTCCCAAGAAGAAGGCCGCCGCTAAAAAGGCTCCCGCCAAAAAAGCAGCCAAGAAAAAGGTAGCTGCTAAGAAAGCTGCTCCCAAGAAGAAAGCCGCTGCTAAAAAGAAGGTAGCCACCAAAAAGGCCGCTCCTAAGAAGAAAGCCGCTGCCAAGAAGGCTCCTGCTAAAAAAGCAGCCAAGAAGAAGACAGCGCGGAAACGCTAAGTCTTTGGCTTGTATGCCAAAAAACATCGTCATTACAGGCGTATCTCGAGGGCTTGGCAGAGCCATGGCCCTTGAGTTCGCCGGACGTGGCCACCGCATCTTCGGTGGATCCCGCGATACCGCGGCGATCGAATCGCTTTCCTCTCAACTGGGCGGAGAACACTTTTTCTCCGCGCTCGACGTCGCGGATGAGAAATCAGTGGGCCGTTTCTCGGAGCAAACTCTCTCACGAATCGAAGCGCCTGATCTACTGATCAACGCAGCGGCACTCATCAACGAGCCGGCCCCGTTATGGGAAGTTCCCGCCGACGAGTTTTCTGAACTCATGGAGGTGAATCTCACCGGAGTTCACCGCCTCATCGCAGCTTTTGCCCCCTCCATGATCGCCGCCGGCAGCGGAGTCATCGTGAATTTTTCCAGTGGCTGGGGACGCTCCACCTCTCCCGACGTCGCCCCCTATTGCGCGACGAAATGGGGCATCGAAGGACTGACACTGGCCCTCGCACAAGACCTGCCACCCGGGCTTGCCGCCGTTGCTTTCAATCCCGGCATTATCGACACCGCGATGTTGCAAAAATGTTTCGGTGATGAAGCAGGACACTACCCCGGTCCCGAACAGTGGGCCACCGCGGCCGTTCCTTTTCTGGAGTCGCTCGACTCCGACAACAACGGGCAGTCACTGACCTGCCCGGGAATGTGACCGCCATTCCGCGCCTCAATTCGACCGCCGGAATTTCGACGGCGGCATCCCCGTGAGTCGTTTGAAGACGACCGCCATTTGCCCGGGCTCATTGAACCCGCACAATTCGGCGACGAGTGAAACAGGATGGTTCGTTTCCGCGAGCAGTCGTTTCGCGTGATTGACCCGCAACTGACAGAGCATTTCCCAAGGAGTGCATCGGTAGTGTTCCTTGAATTTACGCTCGAGAGTTCGCCTCGCAATCCGCAGGTCCGAGCACAAGGTGGTGACATTGACAGGATCCTGAAGCCGGTCAGAAAGGTAGGACATCGCGCGGCGAAGCATTGCATCATCGACCGAGAAATGATTCGCCGAGTGCCGGAGAATCACCCCCCCGGGCGGCACGGTGCGGGGCGCTGACATATCCCCCATCTCTCCGGAAAGCAGTCCCTGCATCGATTTCCCGACGACCTCCCCGATCGCATTCCATGGAATCGAGACGCTCGAGAGCATCGGATGCGTCAACCCGCACACCAGTTCATCGTTATTCGCTCCGATTACTGAAACCTCGTCGGGCACTTTAATCCCGAGCTGCTGACAGGCTCCGCAAAGGTAACGCCCCAAAGGATCATGCACCGCGAAAATCCCGACGGGTCGCGGCAACCCCGTAAGCCACTTTCGCAACTCGCGACTCGGCTGCACGAAGGACTCGCTGTATCGCGTGTCTTCGAAACCGCTCTCCGTGTGCACCGTCACCGATGCCCCGCGTCCCACCCCGTCGATGAATCCTTTGATCCGCTGATCCGAATAGGGCTGCCCGTTTCCGAGGCAGGCAAAATGCCGCAGGCCAGTCTGCTGAAGCGCACGCGCCGCCTCACGGCCGACCGCCTCGTCATCGACGTCCACGCTGACCACTCCCGGATACTCGAAGTCAGTGTCCACAATCACCGTCGGAATCCCCGGCAACAGTTCGAGAAGTGCCTCCGTTTTCTGCGGCAGCCACTCGGTAATCAACCCGTCGGGCTCGAGATCATTCAGCAGCCGCTCCAACTCCGCGAAGGGCCGGTGAATACTCACAATCCGGAAATCGAGGTCCCTTCTCACGAACGGCATCAGCGAAGGTGTGAGCCGCCTCAAAAAGACCTCAGACATGACAATGGCTACCTGATGACTCATTTTCACAATTGACGCAAATCCATAGAAGATACACGCATTTTGCGGTTTCCGCTTTACCAACTTGTCATAGACTGAGCACTTCAGTAAAAACGCCCCCCGGCAAAAATCCTTTTAAAGAACATGCAATACTTCAACTGCGACAAAATCCAATTCGAAGGACCGTCTTCGAAAAACGCCCTCTCTTTCAAACACTACAACGCGGACGAACTCGTCGGCGGGAAGTCGATGAAAGATCACCTCCGTTTCGCCGGCGCCTACTGGCACATTATGCGCAACGATCTCTCTGATCCCTTCGGCGCAGGCACCGCCCAGATGCCCTGGGATGACGGCAGCAACTCCGTCGAAAACGCACTCACTCGCGTCGACGTCTTCTTCGAATTTCTCGACAAAATGGGGATCGAATACTACTGCTGGCACGACCGCGACATCGCGCCGGAACTCAACGATCTCAAAGCCTCACACGCGGCGCTCGACACCGTCGTTGCCCGGCTCAAGGAAAAGCAGAACGAAACCGGGGTGAAGCTGCTCTGGGGAACCGCCTGCCTTTTTTCTCACCCCCGCTACTCGCAGGGAGCGGCGACCTCCCCCGACTCCAGCGTCTATGCCTATGCCGGTGCGCAGGTGAAAAAAGCGATGGAAGCAACCAAAGAGCTCGACGGACTCGGCTACACCTTCTGGGGCGGTCGCGAAGGCTACTCGACGCTGCTCAACACGAACATGAAGCGTGAAATCGATCATCTCGCCGCGTTCCTTCACATGGCCGTGGACCACGCGAAAAAGATCGGATTTGACGGACCTTTTTACATCGAGCCGAAACCCCGCGAGCCATCAACGCACCAGTATGACAGCGACGCCGCCGCGTGTTTGAACTTCCTCCGCGAGTATGATCTCATGGAGCACTTCCGACTGAACATCGAAACCAACCACGCCACGCTTGCCGGGCACACGATGGAGCACGAACTCACCGTCGCGGCAAATGCGGGCATGTTAGGAAGCATCGATGCGAACCGCGGTGACACTCTCATCGGATGGGACACCGATCAGTTCCCCACCGACATCCACCTCGCGACGCAGGTTATGCTCGTTGTTCTGGAAATGGGTGGACTCACCACCGGTGGTCTCAACTTTGACGCGAAGCGCCGCCGTGAATCTCACGAGCCGATCGATCTCGTTCACGCCCACATCGGAGGAATGGACGCCTTCGCCCGCGGCCTGAAAATCGCACACGCGATCCGCGAAGACGGACGCCTCGCAAACTTCGTCGACGAGCGCTACAGCTCCTTCGACAAAGACATCGGTGCGAAAGTCGAGTCGGGTCAGTGCAGCTTCGAAGATCTCGAAGCCTTCACCCTGGCGAACGGCGAGCCAAGCGTTGCAAGCGGTCGTCAGGAAATGCTCGAGAACCTCGTAAACGAGTTTCTTTAATCGTTCACCCCAATCAAACCCTCGCAGGTGTGAGACGATACCCTGTATGGTCTCACACCTTACCCTTTTCAATTGGGCTGACTTCGGATCAAGCAGCCCGACTGCATTTATCGGTTCACTCCTGGACCGGCACCTTCGCCGCGTTCATGAATTCAAGCATCGCGACTCTCGCGGGATCGCCTTCCGTTGCAATCTCGCTCGCGATCGTTCCGTGATTCCGATCAGGAACCCGCAGGCTTTGAATACCCTTGTTGCCGGCCCCTTTCATCATCTCGACGAAAAGCTCATTCTCGGCCACACGACCTCTCATGTCTTGCTCAGCGAAAATAACGAGCAGTGGCGGCGTCTCTTTGCGAATGTAAAAAACGGGAGCGGCCTCGTCAGCGATTACGGCATGGGAGCCGAATCCTTTTTCTCCCCGGACCGTCGAATGCGTCACGGTCTGACCACTCACCGGAATCAATCCCGCAAGATCGGACAACTGAACCCCTTCCTTTTCTAAAAACTGAGGATCGAGCCCCAGCATGAAAGCGATCCACCCCCCGGCGGAATGCCCTCCCACGTAGAGACGATCCACGTCAGCGCCATGCTCGCCCATGTGCGCCTTCGCCCAGGCGACCGACGCTGCGGCGTCTTCGAGATAGGCGGGAAATTTAACCTCAGGGCTGAACCGGTAATTCGGGCACACCACCGCAACCCCCGCTCTGGCGAGACTTGCCGCCATGAATTTGGGCTTCACTCCGTCCGTAGGAGTTCCCTGTTTGTCTCCGCCCTTCAATCCCCCGCCGTGAAACCACACGAGGACGGGCCAGTTTTTACCCGTGTCAGGAAGATAGACATCCAGCTTACAGCGCGCCCTCTCGTAGTCGCTCAGTTCGATCCCGGATTTGTAGGCAACGTCGGCAAGCGACTGAACGACGGGCTCTTCCGCTGACGAAACCAGAGGAAGAATCAGCAAACTGAGTGAAGCGATATACCGGGAAATTCTCATTCGGGCTGCGGAGTTCTGATGACGAAGTTATCGTAGTGCACTTCCCGATCCACCGTCGTGATATTCATGTTGGACTTGCTCGCATGAGCGACCCCCTCTGACTTGAGAGTGCCTACCAGTTCGCCGTCGATCCAGGCCTTGATAACATCCCCTTCAATCCGGATGAGAAGATCGTGCCACGCCGCGGGGTCGATCGAAATTTCGTTGTGAGAACTTTTCGTCTTCAACATTTCCCGGGTAGCTGCATCCAGTTTGATACCGGCTTTTCGCTTGTCCCGGATATCCTTCCGGAACTGCCCGGTCTTCCCATCGTTGAGGCTGATGGACTCGGCCCCCACCCCGACGTGACAGATATGACCGGCGTGAGATCCCTGATAGTCCATATCGCGGAACATAATATTGAACCGCCGGGAACCCGCGAATTTGAATGACACCGCGACTTCGAGATCGCTCAGTGGTGGCAACTTCACCGTGTTCACCGAAGGATGGTCCGCGTCCTTCGGCGTAATCCCCACGAAAACACCATCCCGAATCAGCGATTCACTTTTCCAGGAGCCCCACTCCTCTTTCAGTGCAGGGCCTTCGAAATCATCCTCGAACAACACCGTTTTGAACGGCCCGCCCTGCAGAGAAACAGTGAATCCAGTGATCCATACCAGCGCGATAACCGCCGCAGGAACGCCTCCCCCGCAACGGTTTCTACTTCTCACTTTCATTTCGAAAGAGGACCATTTCCCACCGACTACTGAAGCGTAACCGCCTGCGCTTCACCGCCGACTTTCGCTTCTTTTGAAACGACCGTGTCGGGCGCGTCCCTGCCTGCTTTGACGATGAAAGTCTTTCCTTCAGGCGCTCCCGGAGTGAACGACTTTCCGTTCGCTCGCACCGTGTAAAGAATCTCGTTGGACTCCGCGTCGATCAGCTGCACCACCGGATTCTCGATGTCAAAAGTCAGCTCTCCGAGTTTGCCCCAGGAAGGTGGATTGTAGTTGTCGAACTGCGAAATCGTCCGCGGCCAACCGGGATACTGCCTCGCCGCGGGATCGGTGACGTCGACATTACGCGGCCAGCATTCCATAGTGATCTCACGGGATTTCGTGTTGAAACGCACGATGCCAAATCCGGCCGCGCGCGTGTTGAGGATATTGCCGGCGGGATGCTTCTCAGGATTGGCAGCCGCGTAGTTTGTCACTTTGTTAGCAAAGCCATCGAGATGATCCCCCGTGTATTCAGGTGCACCGGCCTCGCGATTGGCACCCGCTTCGAGTGGCTCCCACCAGCGGAGGTAGAGGTTGGTGATAGAAGGAACGCAAAAGGACCAAATCGCATCGCGGTGCTCGTCGACGCCCTGATGGAAGATGGTCGCGAGGTGCTGATCGCCGGCGTAATGAAACGCAAAGCCCTTGCGGAGCGACCGCAGCGCGTTGTTCCGTCCCGTCTGGGGCCAGCCGTTGGAATCCATATCCGCGTGGAGGCGTCCGTTCGCAGATCCGTGAATGTGGGCGCCTCCGCAGAAAATAGTCGCGGAGAGAACCGCCTTCATCTCGGCTTCACTCCAGTCCTGCGTCCACTCATCGATGAACTTGAGCTGGCGATCGCCGAGGAGAATCGCACCCTCCACGTCAATGCTCGCGGGATCGTATCCGGGATCACTGATATGATCGGGACGCGGCCCCTGCTTGGGAACACGACCGGCAGGACCGGTCTTGAATTTGCGGTCCTCGAGGATCGCGAAGTCGATATTTCCCCAGTTGAGATTGGTGTACCACACGCCGATCCCCTGGCCGATTTTGTGAGGGTCGACCGGATCGGGAAAGTGGCTCGTCTGAGCGCGCTCGACTTCCTGAACGTAGGCCCCCGGCTGAATGTACCCTCCGTCAGCCGCACCACTGAGAGTGGAAACTTTACCGCTTTCACCCCACAGATTGGGCTGTCCTGCATCGTGATCGTCGGGAAGACAAAGCGTTGGACGGTCTTTGATGATCTCACCAAAATCGCGCCCGAACCGGAGCCAGGCGGCATAGTGACGGGTGTGGTCGTATACCTGATCACCGGAGAAGAAAAGCACGTCGGCGTCGACTTTTTTCACATTATCGATCAGGTCCTGACGGGAAAGGTCTCCGCCGTGAGACGGGTGAATCGAATTCCCTGTAAAACCGGCGACGATGATTTCGTCCTTATCGACCGGATTCCTGCGGATCGTCCCCTCGTAGGTCGCTTCGGTTCCATGAGAGACACGATATTTGGCCGTTTGAGTATCGTCCCAGTTCTCGACGCGGAACGGAGCCGTCCAGCCCTGCTCGATGGCTTCGGTCTTCGCCACTTCGACCCATTTCCCGTCTTTCTCGATCTCGAGGCGCACCGTTTTGGTATCACCTTCAGGAATCGGATACAGCTGAGCCGTCAGCTTGAGAGTGTCATTGCTGACCGTGTAGAGAGCAAAACAGATGATATCCTTTTTCTCCACGTCCGGAATCGCAAGGATGGCGCGGCCTTTACCCTTCCCTTTTTTTCCTTTTTGTTGAGCGTCAGCAACGCCCGTAATCAGGAACGCGGCACAAAAGACAGTGAGGAGTCGAACAAACTTCATAGGGGATTCTAGTGAGGGAATACTGCTTTGTCAGTTAAAAGGTAATCGCTATGACTCACACATCTGCGGGTCAGAGGCATTCTCCGGAAGCCTTACCGGAGCTGTCAGAGTATCAGCAACCTGCGGCTGCTTCCAAAGGAAAAAGAGATAGAGTGGGAGCATAAAATGCGGAGCACGGATGACCGCCTCGTGGAGATACTGGTCAGCGCCCCAGTAGATCAGATCCGTGGACATCCCCGCAACCGGTCTCGCGAGGGCTGTCAACAGTCCCCAGATCGCCGCGTAAAGAACGGAAGCCCTGCGCAAACGAGGGATAAAAAGGCCGATACAAACGAGAAAATCGAGAACCCCGGCCGCTCGGAGGAAAACCCTCGCGGTGTCGGATTCGAGATGCAGAATCACCGAGGTCATCCCGAAAAAGTTCGCGGGAGTGGGCCAGTGGTAACCGAGTGCATACGCGCCGTGGCCGGCAAAAACCATGATCACCGCGACAATCGCAGTGCCCACCGCAGCCCGGTGACGCACCCCGAACGACAGCGCGAGCACAAGGATTACAGGTATGAGCATTTGGCCGCCATGCTCAATAAACATCGGCAACTGGCGCAGCGCAGCAAGGTATTTGGCGTAGCTCAACACGACGAGGAGCCCACTGCCGCCAACGAGAACCGCCATCTGGAACCACGAATTTTTACGAACCGTCAGAGTGAAGATGCTGCAAATCAAATAAAGCCAACCAATCCGGCCGAGCCATCTCTGAACGAAACCGTCGTTGGCGCCCGTCCCCACAAACTCGTCCCAACTGATTCCGAACCGGTCTGCGAGGACAAAGGTTTCATCCCGCCAGAGAAGAATCCCGTAAGGCCCCTCCCAGTAAAAATGCACCCAGGCCCATCCTGCAAAACAACAAAATCCGCCGATTCGGAGTATGAGGAGGAGGAGTTGATCTGGTTTCAGCGGGGCCATGAATTTGCGAAGGGCAGTAGTAACCAATCATCAACCCGTCGCCAAGTCCCTATTTTGACCGTTTTTTTTATTCAAGAGGCTCCGCCAGCGCCGTTCCGATACCGGTTCCCCCGTAGCCATTACCACAGTAAAACAGGCGCAGTTTTGATCCCTCCCTGACGACATGAGGGTACTCGACCATTTTGTTCTCCCACGCAGCCTCTCCCGGCGCGAGCGCCAGATTCTCATCCGGCATGCCGCGCTCCCAGACAAGCCCGTCGGCGCTCCTTGCCTCGCAAATAGAGTAGGCCCCGAATCGAGTCCCGATCCCCGCGTAAATCGCACGCCACCCGTCCTTCACCGGCCACACATTGAGCGCAATCGTAGCCGCGTTCTCATAGTCCGCCCCGGCTCTCGGCCGAAGGACGACGCGCTTGTCGGTCCAGTTGATTCCATCGTAGGAATGCGCGATCACCGATTGTTTAGCCTGATTGATCTGAAGCGTTTTGCCGGATCGTCCCGTCGCCAGCGTGTAGTGCATGCGATAGAGAATCCGCCCGTCACTCTGCAGAATTTCAATAATCGGCGCTCCGCCGGCGATGCCCCTGTTGTCCGGCCAATCGGGAAATCCGTCGCCCCGCAGCACCACATCGCCGGTTTTTTCCCAGTTGATCAAGTCATCGCTGACCGCCAGACCTATCCCCGCGAAGGCCTGCAACCCGTCACCGGTGGCGCCGCGACCGGTGTAATAAAGATGCCACTTGTCGCCGATTTTATGCACACAAGGCAGGACGCACCACAGCTCATCAAAGTCTCCTTTTTCGCCAACCTCAAACAAGGGACCACGACGCGTCCAGCTCGCGACATCATCAATCGGGCAGGTCGCGAGGCAGATCCGCTGCTTTCGATCCCGACCCGCCCCCGAGTAAAACAGCCAGTATTCCCCGAGGTCCTCACGGGTCACAACAAAAGGATTCATGCAGCGGTTCCGATCAAACTCGTTATCACCCGGAGGCAACACGGGATTCCGCGAGTCCCGCTTCCAGTCGTGAACCCGAAAGGGCTCCGATGCTCCTTTCTCTCCGGCGGTCTCACCGAACAACAAATCGGCACCACTGAACGAAAGCGCACTGACGACTCCAATCCGTTCCAGGAGGCGGCGCCTGCTCGTTAACGGTCCTCTGTCCCTGTTCTCCATCCGGAAATCGTTGATGAATACCCACACAGCGGTCAATCCCAATCACGATTCCCGACTACTGCATATGCGGCCCGATCCGGAGTTGCGGACAACAGAATCCCCGCTCGCTCCTGACATTCCTCTATTTGCGAGCGAGATCGCAAACGCATGACCTGCGGCACATTTCCCTGCCGCGTTAAAAGCGGGATACCGGAGCGATCCGGAGAATCATAATCACAGTCCTGCATGAATATTTGCAAAGAATCCGCGGAATCGTCGTCCAAGTTAAAAACCGCGCGGCGTCCTCTCCTTTTCATTCGATAAATTTCGCCCCCCGGCCAACGAGTATCAGCGTATTTTACCAAACTATGAAATTACAGAACAAAGTCGCCATCGTTTCAGGCGGAGCGAGAGACATCGGTAAAGCCATTTCCATCGAACTCGCCAAACAAGGCGCCAGGGTCGTGATCAACTATTTCGGCAGCAGCGAAAAGGCACGGGAAACGGTATCGGAAATCACCGCTCTCGGAGGAGAATCCATCGCCGTGAAAGGGGATCTCACGAAAGCGGCGGATGCCGAAAACCTCGTCAACGAAGCGACGAAGGCGTTCGGCGACACGATCGATATTCTCGTGAACAACGCCGGAGGCATCGTCGCACGAAAAACGCTCGATGAGATGGACGAAGATTTTTTCAATTACGTGCTCCAGCTCAACACCACGAGCACTTTTCTCCTCACCAAAGCAGTCGTCCCGACCATGGGCGAAGGCGGATCGATCCTGAACATCGCCTCGCAGGCAGGCCGTGATGGCGGCGGCCCGGGAGCGGCAGCCTACGCGACCGCGAAAGGTGCCGTCATGACCTTCACCCGTGCGATGGCGAAGGAATTGGGCCCCAAAGGCATCCGCGTCAACGCGCTCTGCCCCGGAATGATCAGCACCACTTTTCACGACACCTTCACCAAAGACGAAGCTCGCAAAAACGTCGCCGCGGGAACGCCTCTCGGTCGCGAAGGCTCCGCAACGGAGGTAGCCACGATCATCTCATTCCTCGCATCCGATGAGTCGTCTTTCCTAACCGGACTGAATCTCGATACCAACGGCGGGCTTCTCTTTTCCTAAGCGGGAGAAGTGAATTCGAACGCCTGCAAAAAAAACGACGCGCCCCCGGGTTGCGAATCGAAATCTCGTCGACTTTCAGCATTCTTTACAGCGCTCCGCTCGAGATCACTCGGCGCCGTATAGATGAGAACACCGGACACCGACTTCTCAATCCAGACATTACCACCACGAAGGCGCCGCAGAGACGTAGGAAATGGGTACGCGACTTTCCGGTGGTTCCGCGATATTTTCGGCTCCCATGAAATGCTCTGCTCTCGTCGCTATTCTCGCCCTCTGCTCGGTCCCTTTGTTCGGCGGGGATAAACTGCGCGTCATCGTATCGACCGACATCGGCGGAGACGATCCCGACGACCACCAGTCGATGGTCCACTACCTCGTCTATGCCGACGTCTTCGACACCGAAGGCCTGATCAGCTCACCACCGAAAGCAGGACGGGCCCGCGACCTTTTCGATTGTGTCGATGCCTACGAGAAGGATTTCCCTCATCTTCTCGGTCATTCCGATGACTACCCCACTCCCGAAACTCTCCGGAAACTGGTCTATCAGGGTGCGCTCGAATCCCAGACAGGCGCGTTGCCGGTAGCTCCGGGCGAGGGAGCGAAAAGCATCATCGCCCGGGCGAAGGCGAACGATCCGCGACCTCTCTATATTCTAGCGTGGGGCTCGCTTACCGATGTCGCTCAGGCGGTCCATGCCGAACCTTCGATCAAATCCAAATTGCGGGTTTATTCCATCGGGTCGTGGAATACGAAACACGGACAAAAGGAACGCGATTACCTTTTTGAAAACCATCCCGACCTCTGGTGGATCGAGAGTGATACCACGTTTCGCGGGATGTATCAGGGCGGGCAGCAGGAAGCCGACCTTGGAAATATCTCGTTTCCACAAAGGCACATAGCCGGCCACGGAGAACTGGGAGCGCTCTTCATGCGCAAAAAGGCTGACATCAAAATGAGCGACAGCACCAGCGTGCTCTACCTTTTGCACGGGAATCCGGCGAAGCCGGAAGCGGCTCACTGGGGCGGCGCCTACCTCCGTCCTGATCCGGAAAAACGACCACACTACTGGACGGACAATCCGGCGAAAGAACTGAGCTTCGGCGACAAGAAGGGCGCCAACACCGTGAACCGCTGGCGCGCAGATTACCTGCAGGACTGGCAGAAGCGGATGGACCGCACCCTGCCGAAACAGCTCGAAAAAAAGTAACCCGATAGAGCTCCGCTTCTGCAGGAGGATGAAACGGAGAGCGACACTCGCCGGCGCCTGCTCCCGACACCCACCATTCGAACCCTATTCGATCACCGGCGGAACCCATTCGGGAATTCCTTTTTCTTTCAACTGCTTCTCGTAACGGACCGCGAGCGGATGCTCCTTCAGCCTCGGAAGCCCCTCATTCACGAGGAGGGGGTAGGTGGAATCCCACCATTGATCATAGGAATTCCGCAGCGACTCGACCACTTCGGGATGATCGCCCGCGACGTCTTCTGTCTCTCCCGGATCCCGAGCCACATCGTAAAGTTGCTCGTTATTCACAAACCTCCATTGCTGAGTTCGAACCGCACATTTTTTGTATTTAAAGTCGTCCCGCTGTCCCGGATTCCAACGCCCGCAATGAACGAAGAGTTCGCGATCCTGCCACTCCGCCTCCGGGTTTTCCAAAAGCGGAAGCAATGAGCGACCATCGAGATCCTGCATTTTCGAAGGGAGCTCTGCACCGGCCAATTCACAAAATGTCGGGTAAAGATCAACGTGTGCGGTCAACGCGTTGATGTCGACGCCCTCACCGAGCACGCCGTTCCACTGCACGAAAAACGGGACGTGATTCCCGCCTTCATTCGGAGAGTTTTTACCACCTCTCAAGTTGGCGTTGAAGTGCTTGACCCTCTCCCCGTTCAGGCTTCCCCCGAGATGCGTCGCCCCGTTATCGGTCATGAAAATAACAACGGTATTTTCGAGGGCCTCCCACGCTTCGAGTTTGCTCATGAGGCGACCGAAGTTGTCATCGATGTTTTCGATCATCCCATATCGCCCCGCGGTCCCTTTGTCATATCCGAGGTCGAGAAAGCGCTTTTTGTATTTCTCACCGACGATGAGGGGTGCGTGCGGCGCGTTGGTCGAGACGTAGGCAAAGTAAGGCTCGCCCGCTTCGGCCCGCTCTTTGATCCACGCCAATCCGGCGTCGAAGAAAATGTCCGTGCAATAGCCTTTCGACTTCACGATGGTATCGTCATGCAGGAGAACGGGATCAAAATAGGGGTTCTCGTCATTCGTCGGAAAATCGCCCAGCCTCACCTGCCCGATGCCGCCGGAACCATGGATGAGCACTTTATCAAATCCCCGGTTTCCCGGAAGGTATTCGTCTTCGTCACCGAGATGCCACTTACCGAAAATGCCCGTGGCATAGCCCGCGGACTGCAGGGCCTGCGGCAAAGTCGTGACCTCCGGCGCCATCCTTTCACGCTGGAGAATCGTGTGCGTCACACCGACGTTGAAAGGATAGCGCCCGCTCATCATCGCCGCCCGTGTCGGCGCACAGGTCGGGCTCACGTGAAACTCGGTGAACCGCGTCGCGCGCTCATAAAACGCATCGATGTGAGGCGTTTTTACGACCTCGTTCCCCATGCAGGAAAGGTCCCCCATCCCCTGGTCATCGGTCATCACCAGAATAATATTCGGCCGGCTCCCTGCGAGCGGTTTTGCGCTTACCGCTGCAGTTATGAGAAACGTCGCGAGGAGGAGTAATGAGGTTTTGAAATTCATGGAGGCGCTTTCTCCAGAGTCTTGCTGAATTAGCTCCGCCAATCAATTTTGAAAAATACTTGTAACTTACACATAAATGACCGAACGGTTGAGAGATGCCTTTAGATTTGAACACGTCACCGGGATTCCTGATTGATCGGAATGCGCACCTCATTCGATTGCAGGTGAAACGGAAGATTGCAAAACTGGGTCTGGATCTCACGACGGAGGAAGCCGCCATTCTCGCAGCGCTGAACGGAGAAGACGGCCTTCGTATCGGTGATTTGGCAGCGCTCCTCGTTCGCGATACGACGACGGCGACACGTCAGGTCGAAGGACTTGAGCGGAAAGGATGCGTCAAACGTGAAGCAGCGGAGGACGATCGACGGGTCGTCCGGGTCTGGCTGCTGCCGGAGGGTATTCGTCGCTACGGAATTTTTGATCCGGTATTGAGCGAACTGAAAGCACGGATTTTTGCCGGTATTCCGGAGCGCGAGGAAAAGATCCTCGTGAAGTGCCTCAGCAAAGTGAAAGCCAACCTTTTAAACGACTAATTTTCAGAACGATATGAATTCACGCAAAGAAAACAGAGGAACAACAGCGCTGGCCCTCGCTCTCGCCGCGGCAGCTTCGACGCTGTTCGCCGGCTGCGAACCGAAAACTCAGGGCCCGCCACCCGGCATGGGAGGAACGCCCACCGTAACCGTCGCCGCGGTGGAATCCCGTGCCATCGCAGACGAGGTCACCTTCGTTGGCCGCATCGGTGCCAAGGATCGGATCGACATCCGCGCTCAGGTGCAGGGAATTTTATTGAAGCAACATTTCGAGGACGGCGCGCTCGTCAAAAAGGGGGATCTCCTCTTTGAAATCGAACCGGTTGACTACGAAGCCGCTTTGAATTCCGCGAAAGCACAGGTCGCAAACGCAGAGGCGAACAAGGACAAAGCGGATCGCTTTTTTGAGCGGCTCAACTCAGTCAAGTCCGGCGGCGTGTCCGCTACAGATCTGGAGCAGGCCGAGCTCGACGCACGAACCGCGAAAGCGACGCTGGATCAAATGATCGTCGCGCAGGAGATCGCCGCGCTCGACTTGAAGCGAACCAAAATCACCTCACCGATCGACGGCCAAATCGGCAAGGCAAAACTCGACGCCGGCAATTTGGTGGACGCATCAACGGGAACGCTGGCGACGATCGTTCAGGTCGATCCCATCCGTGTCCAGCACGCGCTCAGCGAACGCTTCCTGACGGAGGCCCTTCAATCGCTGTCCGATCGGGACCCATCCCTTCCCCCCGTCCGCGAGACGCTCGTCCCGAGAATTGTTCTGTCGACAGGCGAGAAATACCCCCACGACGGCAAGGTGGTATTTCTCGACAATGAAATCGGCAGCACGACCGGAACGATTCAGGCGGAGGCGGAATTCCCGAATCCAAACGGACTTCTGAAGCCGGGTCAGTTCGTCGATCTCATCGTCCAGCGCGGCAAACCGGTGGATCGATTGACGGTTCCCCAGTCGGCGGTGCAACAGGATCAACAGGGCCATTTCGTTCTCGTGGTCGGAGAGGAAGGCGACGTCGTGCAGCGCCGGATTACGGCAGGCGATCGCGTCGAGGTCGACTGGATCATTGAGGACGGTCTCACCGCGGGGGAGAAAGTCATCATCCAGGGAATCGAAAAGGTCCGGCCCGGGGCAAAGGTAAACGCGGTCGAAAGTAGTGCCGCTCCCGAATCAGCGAGGCCGGCAACGCCAGCGGAAAAAACCCCGAACGAATAGCACACGATGTTCAGCCTCTTTTTTATCGACAGGCCGCGGTTCGCCTTTGTGATTTCCATCGTGATTTCGCTGGCGGGATTGATCGCGGTTCAGCAACTGCCCATCGAGCAGTTTCCCAGCATCACCCCTCCCCAGGTGAAGGTTACGACGACCTACCCCGGAGCGAGTGCGGAGGTGATCGAAAGCACCGTCGCGACGATCATCGAGGCGGAAGTCAACGGTGTCGAGAACATGACTTACATGTCCTCCACCTCGACCAACAGCGGCAGCTACTCGCTTTCGATCACGTTTGATCTCGGGACGGATCCGGATCTCGCGGCGGTGAACGTCCAGAACCGCGTCGCGCAGGCGACCGCTCGACTTCCCTCGATGGTGACGGAGCAGGGCATCGTCGTTGAGAAAAGCTCAAGCGATATGCTCTTGATTTATGCGGTCAACTCGGAGGGCGGAGCCACTGACGTGCTCGGTCTTTCCAACTACATTTCGATCAACATCATCGACGCACTGGCACGGGTCAACGGAGTCGGCAGCACTTCCATTTTCGGATCATCTGACTACGGAATGCGGGTCTGGCTGGACCCTAACCGTCTCGCAAATTTGAACCTTTCGCCCAACGATGTCGGCAACGCGATCCGCGCTCAGAACATTCAGGCAGCGGCAGGTGGGATCGGTCAGGCACCGACTGCCGACGATCAGCAGTTGGCTTACACGATTCAGGCGCAGGGCCGCTACACGACGGTCGAGGAATTCGAAAACATCGTCATTCGCGGTGAAGCCGACGGCAGCCTGCTTCGTTTGAAGGACGTCGCCCGCGTCGAGTTGGGCGCCAAAAGTTACACCGGCGTCAACACCCTCAACGGAAAACCTTCCATCGTTTTCGCGGTCTACCAGACGCCCGGTTCGAATGCGCTTGAGGTCGCCGACGGCGTAAAAGCGAAGATGGCGGAGATCTTCGAATCCGCGCCCGCGGACATGCAATACACATTGCTGAACGACTCGACGGAATTCATCTCTGTCTCGCTCGAAGAGCTGCTCATCACACTCGCGGTCGCTCTCGTCCTCGTGATTCTCGTGGTTTTCGTTTTTCTCCAGGACTGGAGAGCCACGCTCGTCCCCGTGATTGCAATTCCCGTTTCGCTGATCGGCACGTTCGCCGTGTTCTCGATGATCGGATTTTCGATCAATACGATCTCGCTCTTCGGCCTCGTTCTGGCGATCGGCGTGGTTGTCGATGATGCCATCGTCGTAATCGAAAACGTTAAGCGTCACCTCGCCGACGGAATGTCACCGACCGAGGCGACACGAACGACAATGAAAGAGGTATTCTCCCCTATCATTGCAACAACTCTTGTCCTCATGGCGGTGTTTGTTCCGGTATCATTTGCCGGCGGAATCGAGGGACGACTCTATCAGCAATTCGCGATGACGATTGCAATCGCCGTGGGAATCTCCTCACTCAACGCGCTCACGCTTTCGCCCGCACTTTGCGCGACCTTTCTGAAAGCCGAAGTCCCCGGGAAACGGAAGTTCATCTTTTTCCGCTGGTTCGACTCGCTCTTTGAAAAACTCACACGCGGGTATGTCGGAACCGCCACCTTCCTCGCCGCGCGCCGCGTTGTCACCGCACTGATCCTCATCGCCTCCACCGGTGCCGCGATGTATTTTTTCTCAAAGACTCCCACCGGATTCATTCCCAATGAAGACCAGGGCGTCGTCTTTGTGGATGTGCAGTTACCGAACGGGGCGTCGCTCGCACGAACCGACGCGTTCATGACCGAGGTCGAATCGCGCATGATGAAGTTGCCGGGGGTGAAAAATGTGATCGCGGTGAGAAGCTTCTCGATCATCTCGGGCTCCTCTTCCAACGTCGGTCTCGCCGTCGCCGAACTCGATCATTGGGACGAACGGAAGTCCCCCGGCCTCAGCGCCAACGCCGTGGTCGGGCGGCTTTTCGCGGAACTGGGCACGATGCCCGGAGCGACCATCCTGGCCTTCAGCCCGCCACCTATCCGTGGGATGGGAAGCAGCAGCGGCTGGGAGGCGGTCGTTCAAGACACGCAGGCCCGACCCGCCGGAGAACTCGCCGCCGCCGTCGGGGGTGTCGTTTACGAATCGAATCAAAATCCGAAACTGATGCGGGTATCGAGTTCGTGGAAAGCGGACGTGCCCCAACTCAAACTGGAAGTCGATCGCGATCGCGCTCAGCTACTCGGCGTTCAGCCCACGGCGATCTTCGACACGATGGGCTCCTACCTCGGCTCGCGGTATGTGAACGACTTCACCCAGGTCGGACGCGTTTATCAGGTGATGATGCAGGCCGACGAGGAATTTCGAAATGATCCCGACGATATCGGAAAGCTCTACGCGCAGAATACCGCAGGCGAAATGGTCCCCCTCTCCGCCCTCGTCGATGTCACAGACACGCTCGGTCCGGAGACGATCACGCGCTACAACCTCTTCCGCTCCGCCGGACTGCGCGGCTCAGCAGGCCCCGGATTCAGCTCCGGCGAAGCAATGGTCGAAGTGGAAAAGGTGATGAAATCCACCCTTCCCGAAGGGATGACCTACAGCTGGACAGGCTCCTCCTACCAGGAACGCAATTCCAGCAGCATTGCCCCGCTGCTGCTCATCTGCATGGTCGCGGCGTATCTCTTCCTCGTCGCGCAGTATGAAAGCTGGTCGATCCCGTTGGCCGTTCTCTACATCACACCGGTCGCCGTTCTCGGAGCGCTTCTTTCGATTCTCCTGCGCCATCTCAGCATGGACCTTTACGCGCAGATCGGATTGATCATGCTGATCGGACTGACGACGAAGCAGGCGATTTTGATGGTCGAGTTTGCCAAAGAAGCGCACGAAAACGAGGGACTCAGCGTCCTCGAAGCAGCGAAACAGGCAGCCTCGCTCCGCTTCCGATCAGTGATGATGACCGCCCTGTCATTCATCCTCGGCGTTCTTCCGCTCGTAATCGCAAGCGGCGCAGGTGCCAACGCCCGTCAATCTCTCGGCACCGTCGTGTGCGGGGGAATGATCCTCGCGTCGGTTCTGGGAACACTCCTGATTCCGGGATTCTTCACCCTGATGCGACGGGATCCGAAGAACTAGACAGTCTCATTTTCACACCCGCGAAATCCGATTTTCACGGCGACAAAGGCACGCAGAAACACAGGGCCGCATTTGCAATTTCACTCCTCAGGTCTGAAGAATAGGGATTTCAACGAAGCCCTCCCCCGAATAGACAACCTGCCCCCGCGCACTCAGCGGGAGCGACCTGCGAAAAGCCATTCCTATGAACCCTGTCAATCCTCCACGGCTTTTTGGTGATTCTCCGGGGCGCGCGATTTTTAAATCATGCCCCGAAGACTTTCAGGTAGAGGAAATCCTCGGCTTCGAACCCTCCGGCGAAGGGGAACACTGCTTTCTCTGGATCGAAAAAACCGATCGCAACACCAACGACGTCGCCAAGCATTTCGCCGATCAGCTCGGGATTCGAAAACGCCTCGTGAGCCACTGCGGCCTCAAGGACAAGGAAGCGGTAACGCGTCAGTGGTTCAGCATTCACCTCCCCGGGCAGAAATCGCCAACCGCAGCAGACCTGGAAGCGGAAGGGCTCCGTATTTTAAAAATCGACCGGAACCGGCGCAAACTTCACCGCGGCAGTCACGACGGAAATCGCTTCACGATCCGCCTGCGCGAATGCGAATGCTCCCGCGAGGAAGTGGAGACGCGTTGGGAGAAAATGATAGCGCATGGAGTGCCCAACTATTTCGGCCCGCAGCGATTCGGTCGCGGTGGCAAGAACGTCCAGCAGGCCCGTGATTTGCTGAGCGGTCAGATCGAAGTGCGCGATCGCCTCGTGCGGGGACTCCTGATCTCCGCAGCGCGCAGCTACCTCTTCAATCTCGTCGTCGCGACCCGCGTTCAGGAGGGCACCCTCTCGACGCCGCTCGATGGCGAAGTATTCGGCTTCCCCGACAACCGGAGCCTCGTGCTGCCCCATAATCTCCACGGAGATGAAATCGATCGAGTCGCCTCAGGAGCACTGGAACTGACAGCCCCCCTGTGGGGCGAAGGCGAAGTGCTGAGCGTCAACGAGGTGAGACGCCTCGAACGGGAAATCATCTCTCAGGAGTCGGAGCTCGCTTCCGATCTCGAAAAACTGGGTCTGCGACAGGAGCGCCGGGTGATTCGCCTGACACCGCAGGAGGCAACTCTCGCGTGGGAAAACGAATCCGACCTGGTCCTCAATTTCGATCTGCCGAAAGGCACCTATGCGACCACAGTGCTTCGCGAACTGTTCGATTTCGAAGCCTGACAGAACCTCCGTTCGTGCTTCCACGAAACCGCTGACGTCATTTCCGATCCCGGAAATCAGGCTTCCTCTCCTGGCTCCAGCTTACGGTAGGCCTGCCTCAGGCCTTTACCCCAGAACATGACGACGCACCCTGACACTTCGACGTTGAAAGTCCGGAAGCGTTTTTGCAGCGTCTCCATGACAGCCCCGAGCCCATCCTCTGTATTCGAGAAAATCCCCTTCCGGTTGTAACAGGACATCAGTAGCTTCGCGAGGATCGGGCGCTGGATATCCGTTCCCAAAATAGTGGCCCCGAAAACGACTCCATCATTTTTGAGCGCAGGAATCAAATTGTCGAGGACCTCTCCCATCTTCAGCTCGAGGCGCCCCGGGAGACAATGGAGCAGGTAGTTCATCGCGATCGAATCGAACTCGGGAACGGAAAAGTCGAGCGGATCGAGAACGTCCTCCTGATAGATCTCGGGGCGGTAATCAGCGATGCGCTGGTAGGCCCGGTCGAGACAGTCGCGGTTGATATCGAGCAATCCGACGCGCGGTTCCCCCTCCGGCAGAGCGTGTTCCAGAAAGTAGCCGGTCCCGACTCCGACCTCGAGATGATTGTCGGTAATGTGGGAGCGATAGAGTTCGAGCAACTTCTCCGTCGGGCATTTCCAAATCCGTTTGTTGGAGAAACCGAGAACCCACCAATCATAGAAAGCCAGACTGCGTTTGGTATAAGCGGCGTGGCCCCGCTCTACATCAGATAGTTCAGCTTTCATAGAATTCTCCTATTCAATAGGGTATAGTGGCGAAGTCAACCCTGTTGATTAGGGGAGCAGACGCGATCTTTTACCTCAAAGTCACTCTCATTCGTCTCTATACGTATATGAAACCGCTCGAACAGCGCATGAAACATCACCGAATCCTCGACGAGGATTTGGAAGAACGTTTCGTGCTGGGCTCCGGCAGCGGAGGGCAGAAGATCAACAAAACCTCGTCGTGTGTTTACCTGAAGCATCTCCCGACCGGAACGGAGATCAAATGTCAGGAATCCCGATCGAGAGAGAAAAACCGGGAACTCGCGCGGGTCAGACTCTGTGACCATTTCGACGCAGAGGAAAAGAAAAAGACTCTCGAACGTGCCAAAAACCGCGCCGTGAAACGCTACAGGAAACGCACGCCGTCGAGAGCGGAGAAAGCGAGAAGAAGGCGAACGAAGCAACTTCGGACGGAAAAGAAGGCAAATCGACGCCGCGTCTAGAGCGACCGGCAGATGCGAATGCGAATTCGGACGCGTCAGGGCAACCGCACGTCGTGAATGCCTTTTGGCAAAAGGCATCTACCCGGAGACCGCGCCTGAGCAAAAAACACACTTGGCGTGAGCCGGGAAACGGGGATAGTGAGCGGTACGCTTAAAAAACCACCCTGCTATGGCAAACTCCACGAATCGCCCGGATACCGTTGTTATTTCCAACCTTTCACCGCTCGTCGAGGGCGGCAAATACCCGGCGAAACGTGTCGTCGGCGAATCGGTCACGATTGGTGCGGATATCTTTAAGGACGGGCATGATCAGGTCGTCGCTAAACTGGGATGGCGGATCGAGGGAGCGAAGAAACTCAAGGAAGTGCCTCTGATCCCCAAAGAGAACGACCGATGGGAGGCGACTCTCAGCTTTCCTGAGACAGGGGTTTACGAAATCTCCATTTTCGCCTGGGCCGACGACTTTTTAACGTGGTTGCACGATTTCGAGCGTCGTCTCACCGGCGATCAGGAAGATTTCAATACCGAGATCGAAGAGGGCCGCGTCATCCTCAATTCCGCGGCGATTCGTGCCGCCAGCGGGCGCGCGAGCGATGACGCGCAGGCCATCGAAGACCTCACGACAACGCTCATGAAAAGCGGTCCCGGCGACGTCCCGGGCCTGATGCACGCCCCCGGAACACTCGAGCTCCTCGCCCGCTGGCCGGACCGCCGGCTCGCAACCCTCTCCGACGAGCCTGTCATCATCAACGTGGAGACGAAGCTCTCGGCTTTCTCCGCGTGGTATGAGTTCTTTCCCCGCTGCGCCACCGGCGACGCGAGCAAACACTCCGGCTTCCGTGACTGCCTCCCCCGTCTCGATGATGCCAAAGAAATGGGATTCAACGTCGTTTATTTTCCTCCGATCCACCCGATCGGAGAAGCCCATCGCAAAGGGAAAAACAACACCGTCACCGCTGAAAAAGGCGACGTGGGCTCACCCTGGGCGATCGGCAATAAAAACGGGGGTCATCGCGCGATCGAACCGCAGCTCGGCACGATTCAGGACTTCGTCTGGCTCCTCGGGGAAGCGCGTTCACGCGGGCTCGAGATTGCGCTGGATTTTGCGATCCAGTGCTCACCGGATCATCCCTACGTCGAGGAACATCCCGAGTGGTTCTACCGCCGTCCCGATGGCTCGATCAAATACGCGGAGAATCCGCCGAAAAAGTATCAGGACATCTACCCGCTCGATTTTCATTGCGACGAATGGGAGCTGCTTTGGAAAGAACTTCTCTCCGTCGTTCTCTACTGGGTCGATAAGGGAGTCAAAATCTTCCGCGTCGACAATCCCCACACCAAACCCGTCTCGTTCTGGGAATGGCTCATTGCCGAGGTCCACCTCGTCGATCCTGACATCATCTTTCTCGCCGAGGCATTCACCCGCCCGCGCATGATGCAGATGCTCGGTAAAATCGGGTTCACCCAGAGCTACACGTATTTCACGTGGAGAGAAACCGCGACGGAACTCCGCGAGTATGTCACCGAGCTCACGCAGGGCGAAATGCGCGACTACTACCGCGCCAACTTCTGGCCGAACACCCCTGATATTCTCCCTCACCACCTCCAGCACGCGACCCCGTCGGCCTTTAAAATCCGCGCCGCGCTCGCCGCAACTCTGTCCTCCTCATGGGGAATGTATTCCGGTTACGAGCTGTGCGAAAACCACCCTCTCCCCGGCCGCGAAGAGTATCTCGACAGCGAAAAGTATCAACTCGTGCAGCGTGACTGGAACAAGCCCGGGAACATCAAAGCGTTCATCAAACGGCTCAACGAAGCGAGAAATCAGAACGCCGCGCTCGCGGAATACGCGAATATCGAATTCATTCCCTGCGACAACGATCAGCTCCTCGCTTTCCACAAGTGGACCGATGACGGCTCCAATCGCATCATCGTAGTCGTGAATCTCGATCCCAAAGTGAAGCAGGAATCCAACATCCACCTGCCCCTCGAATCACTCAACCTTTCACCCTCGACCGCGTTCGAGGTGGAAGATCTAATCTATCGAGAGACCTACACATGGCGTGAATCCACCAATTTCGTGTCTCTTGACCCGAGGACGAAGCCAGTCCACATATTAAAAGTGAAGACTTCTTAGGCAAACCGCCACCGGTACCGAGAGAAGGAACCGCTTCATTGTTTCGACGAAATCCAGCCTCCCCCATGCGCCAACGCTTTATCACCTTCGCCGTACTCAGTCTTATTCTCATCGGGATAGGGGAATGGAACCTCCGTAGCGGCAAAATCGCTCCACTGAACAGCCTCAACGACGTGTGGCTGGATTTTTGCGTCGGGAACTCCGGTGACAAAATTCAGAAACCGGCCATCACCGTCGTCCGCATCAACGACGGCTACGAGCCGCTCAACATCGGCGCAGACAAGAAGAAGGGTGACAACCCGCGCCTTTCCCGCCTCGATTTTGCCACGATTCTCGGCTTCGCTGCAAAAATGAATCCGAAAGCGGTTTCGTTTCTCCCCACCCCCGTCTTTGACGAGGAAAACGTGCTCAACAAAACCGACATCGTCCCGCTGAAGGACGCGGCAATGCAGCTCCCCCGCTTTGCGGTTGCGACCACCGTATCCGACGATGGTGACAAGGCGATCGAGAAGCAGCCCGTGCCTTACACGTCACTCAAGGTCGAAGGCGACGCGAGCACCGTGCTCCCTTTCACACGCACGATCCGCTATCCCGACGCTCAAATTCTTTCCAACGGAATCCCCGCCTTCAAAGCGATCGAATCAGCTCGTGGCCTGATCGGCGACGAAGAAGCGAAAATCCCCCTCATCGCCCGTAAGGGAGAACAAATCATCCCCTCGATCATCCTCACCTCCGTCGCGTCGCACGCCGGAGTGGCCCTCGATCAGATTTCCGTCAATTTCACCGGGAAAAACCCCGTCATCCAGCTCGGCGACTACCGGACCGTTCCCATCAATCAAGACGGCACGATGACGCTGCCGAACCACTCGGGAATCAGACATGCGCTGATGTCCTTCGAGCGGAATGAGCAGGGAAAAATCGTGGAGAAGCATCACCTCGCCTCCCTCTCCGTCGATGAACTGGCCTACACCGGCGAAGAAAATGACGAAGTCGCGAAACGAATTCTCTCCAGCTTTCAAGGCAAGTTCAAGTCACTCAGCGAAAACCTCGTCGTGATCGGCTTCGACCGGACCGCCGATCGTCACATCAACATCCCCGGCGGGGAAGTCCTCTCGGAAACCAGCCTGCTCACGAGAGCGATGGCCGTGATTCAAAGCGGACGTTTCCTCACCTGGTGGCCCGCCTGGGGCAGATGGCTCGCCGTCGCCGCAATCGCCCTCATCGCGCTCGTCCTTTTCAAACTGCCCAACAGCAAGTTCATCCCGCTGACGATCGCCGCGGGCCTCATCTATTTCTCGGTGTGGATTCTCATCTTCAAATCCACGCTTTCCTGGACGCCTCCGTTCATCGCCCTCGCTCTGTTCGGCCTCATGCTCATCGTGGGCCTTCTCATCCCCGTCGACGCAAAGAAGAAGGCATCTGAAGACTCAGCTGCGGAGGCTTGAGGCTGAAGCACAACGATCAGGCTCACCCCTCTCCGCTGTGCGATCCCGCCCCCAATTTTCCCCGAGCACTCTGACAATCCTGTGGTAATGTCGCGACCATGTTACAGGCAGGTATTGTGGGACTTCCCAACGTAGGCAAATCAACGCTTTTCAACGCGGTTACGCGGACACGAAAAGCAGAGGCGGCGAACTATCCTTTTTGCACGATCGACCCGAACCTCGGTGTCGTCACGGTGCCTGATGAGCGTCTCGCCGTTCTCAGTAAAATCTCCGGATCCAGCAAGCTGATCCCCGCGGCGATCGAGTTTGTCGACATCGCGGGACTCGTTGAAGGCGCCTCTGACGGAGCCGGACTCGGCAACAAATTCCTCGCCAACATCCGTGAGGTCGACGCAATCGTTCAGGTGGTCCGTTGCTTTGAGAACGACGACATCATCCACGAGCTCGGATCGGTCGATCCGCTGCGGGACATCGAAATCATCAACTCGGAGCTGATTCTCGCCGACCTCGCCGCGCTCGAGAAGCGCAAGGACTCACGCGTCAAGAAAGCCAAGGGCGGTGACAAAGAGGCGAAGCGCGAAGTCGAACTCGCCGAGAAGCTGATCCCCCATCTCGATCAGGGCAAGCCGGCCATCACCGCCGATCTCAACGACGAGGAGAAGAAGCTCATGACGAAGGAGTTTTTCCTCCTCTCAGCGAAGCGCACCATTTTCGCCTGCAACGTCTCCGAAGACGATCTCGGCGCCGCTCAGGTCGACCCTGACAGCTTCCCTATGGTAAAAGCGGTTCGCGACTATGCCGCGGCCACGTTCGGCGCAGAAGCGATCGTGATCTCCGCCCGCATCGAAGAGGAAATGATCGATCTCGATCCTGACGAAGCTGCCGAATTCCTCGCCGACATGGGAATCCAGGATTCCGGCGTTTCCGCGTTGATCAAATCGGTTTACCATCTCCTCGGCCTGCAGACCTACCTCACGACCGGCGAGAAAGAAACTCGCGCGTGGACGATTTACGCCGGTGACAAGGCGCCTCAGGCAGCCGGTGTCATTCACGGCGATTTTGAGCGCGGCTTCATCGCCGCTGAGATCGTTCACTTTGACGACCTCGTCGAGCTCGGATCCAACGCCAAAGCGCGCGAGGCCGGCAAGCTTCGCATCGAGGGCAAAGAATACGTGATGCGCGACGGCGACGTCGTCGAATTCCGTTTCAACGTCTAAAGACTGAGAGGTCTCTACGGATGCGGTGTCTCCCGGACCGCCGGGAAACACCAGTTCCATTTCACGGCGGCGAGCCGGAAGAGAACGATCACGAGAATCGCGAGGATCATCGCGATCTCTTTCGGCGTTTCACCGAACGACAGGACGATCAGGTAAACCCAGCACCCCGCAAAAGCGCAGGTCGCATTGAGCGGGCTCGGAGTGAAGAGCGAAGGCACATCATTGCAAATCATGTCCCCGAGGACGCCGCCGAATGTTCCGGTGATCGTTCCCATCATCGCCGCGATAAACCAGGAGGGATAAGCCTCGAGCGAGTAGGCCGTTCCAGTGATCGCAAACAGAGCCATCCCCAGCGCGTCGGGAAGCAGGAGGTAGGGCTTGATTCGATTCACCAATTTTAAAACAGGTCCCGAAAATACGGCAATCCCGAGGGTAATCATCGGGTAGTGAGGATTCCCGATCCAGAACAGCGGCGTCCGGTCGAGAAAAAGATCCCGTAAGGTTCCCCCTCCAAAAGCGACCGCAAAAGCAACGGCGAAGACGCCCATCACGTCCATCCCCTTCCGCGCCGCAAGAAGCACACCGTAAATCGACGAAACTATAACGGCGAGATACTCAATGAAGAGAAGAAGTGACATGTCCATTTTCATCAGAAAAACCTTTTCGATCTTAGCCTAAACCCTGTTGACTGTGCCACTCAACCCTGTTGAGTCTCTCTACGTCAGAGCCGATCCCCTTTTTTCCCATTTTATGCCCCGACCAACCAGAAGCAAACGCCTTTACTGGCTTCGCCTGTGCATCGTGCAACTGGGGAGGGGATACGATGCATTTCACCGCTTTCTCGCGAGAATCACGGGGCGCTGGGGGATGCCCATGAGCGCGGACATCTACCACGCGGTGCAGCACAGCGAGGGCGTTTCCGTCAAAGGGCGCGTCCTCCTCGCCAAGAAGTGGCGCCACCCGCGGGTCAAGGATCATCCGATCGTCAATCTGCTGCAGATGATTCGACGATGGACGACCCCCGAACGCCCCTTTTCACTCGTCCGCCTCAGCGTCGGAGGTGCCACGGTGGAACAACGCGCCGATCGTCAGGCTTACTTCAAAATCGATATTCCGGCGAGCGAAGTGAAGTCCAAAGAACTTCTCATCGAGCTGCCGGAGTCAAAGGTCTCCCATTCCCGGACGATGAAAATCCGGCGGAGCGGTAAGGATGCCCGCTGCGTGATCATCAGCGATATCGACGACACCGTACTCGTAACCCACGTCGCGCGAACCCTGCGGATGGTCGCAACGACCCTTTTCGGCAACGCCCTCACGAGGCAGCTTTTCCCCGGCACGGCGGAATTGTATCGCGCCCTGCGACACGGCGTCACTCCCAACATCCGCGAGCGCAACCCTATCATCTACGTCACGAGCTCGCCTTTCAATCTCCACGCGCTCTTGAAATTGATCTTCAAGGAGAACGGACTTCCCGACGGGGCCTACTTCATGACCGATTGGGGAATTGATATCGACAAATGGTTCAAGATCGGTCACGCCGAGCACAAATTGCAATCGATCGAACAGGCGTTCAAATGGCACCCCAAGAAGCCCGTCATTCTCGTGGGAGACAGCAGTCAGCACGACACCGACGTCTACGTGGAAACGGCACTGGCCCACCCGGGCAAGGTGGATCAAATTCTCATTCGCGACGTGACCGGACCGGATCATATCGAACAATTTCAGGACAAAGTGGAGGAGCTTCGCGACTCGGGAACCGACTTTGCCTTTTTTAAAGATTCGTCCGAAGCCGCTCGAATCCTCGAAGCGAAAGGATGGATCTCCAAAGAGCAGTTAGCCGACGTCGTCAAGGCGGTCAAAGAAAGCCCCAAGCCGCTCGGTGCCGACCTGCTGCACCACTAGGCCGCCCTCAGGTGAGGCAAACACTCCTGTTTGCGAGTCCGACGGAGTCACTGGCAAAAAGGCTCGCCTGCCGCCGTATTGTTTACCTGATCAAAAACTGCCACCGCCCTAGCGATTCGCTTCCGTCGGTCGGAATGTCAGGACAACGCGGTAACGATGATTGAACGGCTCGTGCTCCAGCCAGGGCTCAAGAAAGAGATAGAACCCTCTCGCCTCGTAGAAAATAATCTGCTCACGAATCTCCGTTTCCATCGCGGAAAACGGAGTCGTGTCAGTGACCCAGTCCATTTTCCGCTCGAGACGACGCGACACCGCACAGAAGCGGTTGATGATATCATCCTCGACTGTCTGGATATTGGCTAAGACTTCGTTTCTCACTGACATACCCGATTAGATACGAACGGAAGTCGAACAGGGTCGCCTTTTCCCGTCATCCTGCGAGGCCGTCCGACTCCCATGATCCCGCGGAAACGTATTCCTTTTCAGATGGAAGTATCCGCCCTCAACACCCACCTGATCCTCCTGCATCTCTTCGCCACCCTCGCGATGGCAGGTGTGATCTGGACGGTGCAGTTGGTGATCTACCCGCTCTTCAACCGCATCGGCAGCGATTCTTTTCACGACTACCACTCCCGCTACATGCATCGAATCACGTGGATCGTGGGACCGCTCATGCTCACTGAGCTGATCACCGCGTTTCTTTTGTGCTACCTGTTCTGGAGCTCCGGCTATCGGGGCGCATTGATCGCAAACGCGGCGCTGGTCGGATCACTGTGGCTGATCACGGCATTGCTCCAGGTCCCGGCTCATCGGGCACTCTCAGACCGATACTCGATGAGTGGCGTCGACGCGCTCGTGAAAGGCAACTGGCTCCGCACCGTAATCTGGACGGTAAGACTTCCCCTGCTTGCCTGGTTCGCAGGCAGGGTGCTTACGCAGCCGTGAGCCTTACGAACCCCCGAAGAAACGCTTCTGCAACTTCTCTCCCGGAGGAGTCCCTTTCACACTGATGACATAGATAAGAAGCGTTGATACGACGAGCCCCCAGATAAAAGGATGCAGTCCAAGAAGAAGATACTCTCCGAATTTACCCGTCATGAGAAAGCCCGCGAGATAGAGCGCCAGCACAGATAAGCCGCCGGCGAGCATCCCCGCGACGATTCCTGCGGCGCTCGCCTTTTTCCAATAAAGAGCAAAGATCATCGGCATCAGGAAACAGGCACCGAGTCCGGCCGAAGCAAAGACAATCAGATGCTGGAGGAACTGAGGCGGATGCATCACCGCAACAACTCCCAACATTCCAACAACTACGGTAACACTGTAGGTGAGCTTCTTGATCTGTTTCTCATTCGCATTCGGATTGATCGACTCCTGATAAATATCCCTCACCACCCCGGAGGACACGAGGAGGAGAAAACTGTCGACGCTGGACATCACCGCGGCGAAAGGCGCCGCGACGAGGAGACCGGCAAGCCAGGGCATCCCGGCGTTGGCGGTCAGGACTGAGGCCATCTCCGGCATGACCCGGTCCGGGTAGATTTCCATCCCCGGCAGAAGAACGCGCGAACAGGTAAATATGATCACGAGCGGGAAATAGATCAGCGCAAAATAGAACGCCACCATGACCATCGAACGTCGCAATGTCAGGGTATCTTTGAATGCCATTTGCCGAACCATGTAACTCGGCTGTCCCGCGCCACTGAAGTTCCAAAACGCGAAGAAACTGAATGCGATGAGAACCGTGATAAAACCGGACGGGCTGTCTCTAGAAGGTCCCGGAGTCGAGGTGTAGACCCCCGGTTTTCCTGCGCCGTAGGCGTAGGTTTCGACTTCGCCGACGATGTTGTAGCGGTAGCCTTCCGATACGCTCCCCTGCTCTTTCACTTTCTCAATCTCAAACGGGGTCGTGAGCCGAATCGCTTCGACCAGCTCGCTTTTGCCAGCCCCGTTTTCAATAATCGTTGCCGATTTCAACCGGATGATATCGCCCCCCTCAGATTCCAACCACGTGCCGCGCGGTATCTGACTTTCGCCAAGTGTTGCGTCAGCGCCTCGCGTCACTTCGACATTCAGGAACTCAGGAGGCGTCATCCCGGACAACTGCTTCGTCGCGTTGCCAAGACCACCGACCTGAGTCAGCGCAAGCACTAACATAATGACCACTCCCACGGCCATGACGAGTCCCTGCATCACATCCGTCCATACCACGGCGCGGAATCCCCCGTAGGTCGTGTAAACGATCACGGAAACAGCAAAGACGATCAAACAAAGAAGGTAATCACCCTCCGCATTCCCAATCCAGGGGATCCCCTCGACCAACGCTTCGAGCCCGAATGCAGCCGACTGATAAACCGGAACGCCTTCGAGCAGCGTCGCCATGATCTGAGCCCCCGCTTTGAACTGAGCCATGAGAAAGAAAAACATAAAGAAGACCACCATGACCGTGGCGAGATTGCCCACCGCGTTGCTTTCGAAGCGGCGGCGCAGCAGCTCCGGAATCGTGATCGCACCGGCAATCCGACTCACCTGGTTGATCCGCTTCGCGAGCAATCCCAGCGCGACGAGCGGCACGACCATGTAACCACAAATCCACCACGCGAGCGACCAGCCGTGAGTGTAGATCAACGAGGGAAACCCCATAAAGCTCCCGCCCGACGCCGCCGTCGCCGCATAGGTGAGCGCGAAGGCCCAGACGCCGATATTCCGGCTGCCTAGAAAATACTCATTCAGGAACGATTTGTTCTTCCCTGCATGATTCGCAATTCCTGCGAGAACGAAGACCAGCGCGAGATAGATGAAGAAACTGATTAAGGCGGTCATTTGGCCTCCTCTCCGTTAGCGAGCTCAGAGGCACCGGGATCGAGATCGGTGTCCTTCATGAAGCGCAGAGCAAACCAAACCGTAAGACCAAGGCCAAACATCCAGGGAACCAGAATTCCCAACACGACCCACTCGGGCATTCCCCACATCAAGCGGAGTGGCTCGCCTTCCTCGCCGCCTCCCTTCAAACCAACGTAGGAGATCGTCCAGGCGGCGAAAACACACCAGCTCGCGACCATGAAATATAACTCTTTTCGCGATTGCCTGAAAGAATCTCCCAGATCACCGCTTTGGACATCTTCACTCATGGAAAGGACACTGCCCATTCGCACAATGTCTGAACAGAGAAAATCTTTCCTCGATGACGTGCTGACAAAATGAACTGATATCGCTAAAGCTACCCTCGCAATAAATCAGGGAGGGGCTGCATCTTGCTGCCGACAGAGACTCCGCACAGAAGTCATCGATCAGAATCCGCTCTCGGGCGGAAGTCCTGCCGGGCAACTGGATGCGAGCGCCTCCTCGAATCGCTCCGACGGCGTCAAATTTTCCGACCACATCACCAAAACACTACCCATGCTCACCCCGGAAGTCAGGCAATCTGCGTTCCCTTCACTCGAAGGGCGAATCTATCTCAACACCGCCGCCGAAGGCATCCCGCCGCTGTCGGCCAGGGCCGCGCTGGATGAGTATTTCGAAAGCAAGATTACAGGAATGGACGGCAGGGACAGCCTGTTCCAGCGATTCGAAGAATGCCGGGCGAGCGCCGCGAGCGTGTTTGGCCTCTCCCCGGATGAGATGTCTTTCTGCTCCTCAACATCCGAAGCCTACAACCTCCTCGCGACTTCGATACGATTCGCGGAGGGGGAAAACGTCGTCGTCTCTGATCTCGATTTTCCATCGGGGGCGACTCCCTGGTTGAGACTGCCCGCCTCACCTGAAGTTCGCCTCTGGAAACATCGGGAAGGCGTTCTTCATCTCGAAGACCTGGCAAAGCTGATCGACGAAAAAACCAAACTCGTTCAGGTCTCTCTCGTGAGCTTTTTAACCGGCTACCGCGTCGAATGGGCACCGCTGCGTGATCTCGTCCGGGAGCAGAATCCCGCCGCGATCCTCGCCGTTGACGTTACCCAGGCCGCGGGACGCGTCGTTCTCGACTGCCTCGATGCGGACTGCCTTTTTGCGAGTTCCTACAAGTGGCTGCTCGGCTCGCACGGGGGATGCGTCGTCGCCGTCCCCAACCACGCGAAGGACAAAGTCACGGCACAGGCCGGTGGCTGGTACAACCTCTCCAACGCCTTCGATGGAGATCGCTTCACTCACGCTGAGTCGCTGCCAGGTGCCGCGAGTTTCGCCGTGGGAATGCCGTCTTTTCCTGCGATCTACACGCTCAAAGCAGGGATGGATTTACTCAATGCGACAGGTATCCCCGCGATCGCCGACCACGCAGACAAACTCGTAACGCGCCTTCACGTCGGATTGCAAGACCTCGGCATCACAACGATGTCCCCTCACCAACCCGGCAATTCGTCAGGAATCGTTTCCTTCCAGAGCGACAATGACGAGGCGATCAGCAAAGCGCTTCACGAACGGAACATTCATATTATGCATCAGGCAGGACGTCTCCGCGTCTCCATCCACGGTTACAATCAAGACAGCGATATCGATTCGATTCTATCCGCCCTTCAGAATCTGTAGCCGCCTCTAACAGATGTTCACCGGGTAGGGACGATTGCCCCCAATCGTCCGCACAGCCTGTCGCGCCATCGGACTTCGCAGACGGCTGAGGTCAGGACGTGTCTACTTTCACGTCATCGAGAGCAGTCCGGCAAAGCTCCGGCACAGGCACCTCAAACATTGACGGATGGAATCCCGACAGACCTCTCTAATCGCGCCTCAGATTTTGTTCGCCAAAAACAGTATTTTACGTACAGCTATTAGACATAATGGCTTCGGATAATCTAAACCTCACAAGTCTGCAAACGCGCTCGGTCCACGCAGGGGAAAAGCCCGACCCGGGGACAGGCGCTTCGTCTCCCAACCTCGTGATGTCGTCCACGTTTCTCGCCGACCCCGAGGCTTCGTTTTCTGCTGAGGGCAGCCACGGAGAGGATGACTTCTTCTACACCCGCTGGGGAAATCCCACCGTAGCCCAGCTCGAAGAAAAACTGGCTTCACTCGAAGAGACCGAAGCCGCAATGGCATTCGCCTCGGGAATGGCCGCGATCACCGGTCTGTTTTTTTACTGCCTCCGTCCCGGCGACCACCTCCTCCTCGGAGATGTGATCTACGCCGCAGTGTCCGAAATCGCCGGAGATCTACTCACCGATTTCGGTATCGAAGTGAGCCGCGTCGACACCTCAAACCTCGAGGCAGTGAGTGAAGCGCTGCGTGACAATACACGCCTCGTCTACATTGAGAGCCCCTGCAATCCCATCCTCCGCCTCACTGATATTGCGGCAGTGGCAGACCTCGTTCATGAGCGCGGCGCCCGACTCGCGGTGGACTCGACCTTCGCCACGCCCATGGCGACGCAAGCAGCTAAGCTCGGCGCCGATTTTGTCGTCCACTCACTCACCAAGTATCTGGGAGGTCACGGAGACGCCGTCGGTGGTGCTGTTCTTGGACTCGAAAAAGACATCTCCGAAATCCGGCGGAAAATCGGGATCCGAATCGGCGGGGTCATCAGCCCTTTCAATGCATGGTTGATTCTTCGCGGTATCGCGACGCTCCCCCTCCGGATGCGCGCTCACGAAGCGAGTGCCCTCGCCGTGGCTCGCCATCTCGAAGCGCACCCCGCGATCACGAGAGTGACCTACCCCGGCCTCGAATCACATCCTCAGCACGATCTCGCCTGCCGGCAAATGGCCAACTTTTCCGGAGTCCTGACTTTTCAGGCGAAGAACCACGCGGAGCTTCCGAAGATTTTTTCTGAGAAACTGGAGATCATCCACTACGCCGTCTCGCTGGGTCACCACCGCTCGCTCATTTTCTACATTCCCACCGACGAAATACTGAAAACCTCGTTCCAGCTGAACGCCGAACAGGAGGCCCATTATCGTGACTTTGCCGGTGATGCCATCTTCCGTCTCTCAGTCGGGATCGAAGACCCCGCCGACCTTTGTGCCGATCTCGACCGGGCCTTCGAAGCGTTAAACGGCTGATGATGAGAAAAAGCCTACACGACCCGGCGCGCGGCTCACGCGCCGTCCGGAAAAAGAAAGAGCGGATCGAGGCGCTTCCCCGGAGGTGAGGCGATGGATACCACACTCATAAAAAAACTGATCGGGTCCCAGGTCGAAAAAATCGAGGCATCCGACAGCGGCTCTCTCGTATTGTATTTCACCAACTCCTCCGGGTCTCTCGAAGTCCCGTCACCATGGACGTTCACCTCGTGCCTCGAAAGCGTGTCATCCGAAACCGGACAGAACCGGAGAGACGTCACTTCTGATCTGATCGGTCTCGAAGGAGCCCAACTTTCCAGCTTCGACGCGGACGAAAATCATATCGACCTCCACTTCGGATCGATCACCATCAGCGCCGCGATTTAGGGCAGTGCAGAGAGGTTTCCCCGGGTGAGACTCGTCACTTGATCGAGAACCTGCCACGCGGAGAATGTTTCACCTGCCATTTACCGTTCTTTTTCTCCAACTGGACTCCGGGAATAAAAGCTGGTATTGCCGGCTTCCATTCACCCCAACCTGTTTTCGGGTCATGGGATCGAAATGCCTTGAACCGGGGGACATAACTCACTCGCTGTTCAATTCCATTCAACTTGTCAGCCGCAGTTACAGGCAGCGAATTTGGCCCGAGCAGCTCGAGTTGATTAATCTCGTAGGCTACTTTGTGATTCGAGATAGTCCGGTAAGTAAACGTCGCATCACCCTTCCTCAGGAACGATTCTTTGAGAACCTGATTGAGCAGGTCCAGATGATCACTGTCCGTAGCTCCATTGACACTTGAGATTGTGCCGAGACCAGCCGACTTCAACAGTTCCCGGTGCAGCGCAGACGAGATACTGCTAATAACGGCTTCGCCCGAATTTTTCTTTACCAGCGGTATATAAGTCCCTTCGCTGAAAACTAAACCCGGGACCGCTAAGATTGCCGAAACTATGGGCAGGTAGCACTTTGAAAGCATCCGGAAATATATCACTAAGAAACCCACTGTCTATAATTTTCATAAATATAGATATGTTCCAAATAATTTAGCGAGCAAACCACCTAACGTCATCACTTCGACAAATCCGAACAACCAAACGAGCCCCCCCCCCTAACTGAAGAACAATTTCTCCGCGGTTCCGCGCATCATGTTCTCAATATCCTCTCCACTCAGGAAATCGAGTTTCTTCGTGATCAGATCTACGGACGCGGCATACGAGTGCTCGCCCTGCACCTGATAAGGGCAGTCCGACGCCCACATGAGACGCCCGGAACCGTAGGCATCGCGGAGCTGTTTGATCATCGGGCCCAGGTCAGTGTAGGGCGGGGCCTTTTTTCCCAGTGCGTAAAACGCGGAAGTTTTCACGTAGACATTGGGGAAGTCAGCGAGAGCGAGCAGTTGGTCGAGCTGAGTCTGGTCAATGTTTCCTTTCACGCCGATACGGGCGAAGTGATCGATCACGACACGGGTGTCAGGGTACTTTTCACACATTTTGTGAATGGCAGGTAACGCTTCAGGATCAGAGAGACAACACATTGCCTGCCCCGTTTCGGCGCCGGTTTTCCACATCGTCTGAAGACCTTCTGAGGCATCCCACTTTTTCACTTTGTCAGGAAAGGCATAGAGCCGAAACCCTCCGACGCCCTTCTCGCGGAGCGCCCTCATCGTTGCGCCGACATCGGCCTGACTGTGATCAACGATCGCGACGCCCTGATACGTCTCCGGAGATTCCGCGATGACATCGAGCATGTAGGAATTGTCGAACTCGAAAAAGCTCATCTGGATCAGCAAGGTGCGGGCGACCCCGGTGCCTTTCTGATCTGCGGTGAGATCTTCAGGTGAGTAGACCGGAGGATCGACATCGCGTCCTGCAAAATTCGCGGAGACAGGATAAGCCTTTCGATCAGAATTCCATACGTGGACATGAGCATCGATCCAGTTCTTTTCCGCTGAATCTGTCTCCGCCTGCATCACTTCGTTCACTAACAAACTTCCTCCTACGGTAACACTCGAAATAAAGTCGCGTCTTGATTGGCTGTTCATGCTTCATAGTTCAACAGAAAACCGCGGAGGAAATCAAACGCCAACTCCACCTCTTTCACGTCCACCCACTCCACCGCCCCGTGTGCCTGATCAATCGATCCGGGGCCGAAAATGATAGAAGGAATCCCCGCCCGGGACAGTTTTGTCGCGTCACATCCGAAAGGAACCCCCTGAGCAGACCCATCGAGCCCCATCGATTGAAGTTGCCGCGAGGCCGCGAGAACGACCCCGGAGTCGGATGGCGTCTCCATCGCTTCATCCGAGAGATCAGGCGGACAAATCTTCACCTTCCCGGCGGGAAACGATTCTGACAAATCCCGATACGACTCCAAAATCGCTTCCGCGCGTTCACCCGGGAGCATACGCCGGTCCAGATTGATGACGCACTTATCCGGCACGAAATTCACCTGATCACCGCCACGTATCGTCCCGATATTACAGGTCGCCGCGCCGACAAGCGGATGACTTTTCCCGGCAAGGCTCTCGTGAAAGGCGTCCAGGCGCGTGATCAAATCCGCCATCGTCGAAATCGCATTGTCACCGAGATGAGGCTTCGAACTGTGCGCAGCGAGTCCTGTCGTTTCGATCCTCCAACGCAGCACCCCCTTATTCGTCGTCACCAGTTTGAGCTCAGTGGGCTCCGCCACAATCGCAGCGTCCAGCGAGATCCCCCGTTCGCTAAACCACTCGATCGCCGCGACAACACCTCGGAAAGCATTCTCCTCGTCGATCACAGCGGCAAGCCATACGTCACATGGCGGACGCTCGCCGGACACATGAATGCTCCGCATCGCCTCCATCATCGTCGCAAGCCCCGCCTTCGTATCGCACGAACCGCGGCCGAACATTTTCCCGTCTTTAATGGCCGGCTCGAACGGCGGAATCGTCATTCCATCGACCGAGACCACATCCGTATGCGCCTCAAGCAGGACAGCTTTCGAAGAATCCCGTCCCGGGATTCGCGCGAGGAGATTGCTCCGACCCGGGAGCACTTCCTCCTCATGAAATTCGATGCCGGAGTCAGTGAAAAATTGAGCCAGATAGTCAACGACCCCACCCTCTCCGGGACCACCCCATTCCGGATTGATGCTGTTAATCCGAACCAAATCGGAAAGGGTTTTCAGGACGTCTGCGTGCTCCACCATGTCCGAACGATGTCATGATCGAATAGAAGTTTCGAGCCGCTTTTCGACCGTTCATGCGGTAGGAGAGGATCCTGGATTTTCCAGGCGGTGGCCGGGATCTTGGATCTCGAATCTTGGATCTTGGATCTTGGATGGTGGATCTTGGATGGTGGATCTTGGCTGGTGGCTGGTGGGCGCAGTCAATACAAAGGTAACACCTTTGGTTCAGAACATGGGTAACACTTCTTTTGTTCTGGGTTACACTTTTAG
>JBLXHA010000016.1:0-116386 GCA_048260165.1 Verrucomicrobiales bacterium | reverse complement strand
CGCCCTACAAGGTTCTCTCTACATCCTCTCCAGCGTCTTCGAAAAGCTGCCGCCCCGTTGCACATGCCTCGGGAAAATATCATTTTGCTCTGTTGACAAACATACAGCCATATCAACGTTTGAGGAATCTCAGCCTGATCGGAGGGCGCGATTCCGAGTGCACGATAGGGATTCGAATCAGAGAAGTCAATCGACTCGCGACGTGATCAGGCTTGAGATCTCCGGCTTGTTGTCGCCGGTTTCGATTCAGCCTTCAAGCGCGACGGTTAAAGGGTTTGCCTCGTCATCGGCCTCCACTACTATCGAATGCCCTCCAAATAAATCATCATCGGCAAAGTAAACAGCAGCGTCACTCTTGCGAACATAAATTGATTCGAGGGTAATTCGTTCGGCGAAATCATCCTCTGTTAACTCTACGCCGTCACTCCAGCTATCGTTATAAGTCTGCAAGAGCTTGCTTGAGATCTCTCGGTAAAATGAATCAATATTTTCAAAAGTGGCGAGGAGGAGTTTTGCAGCTTTTGCCAATTGCGAAGTATCGTCCTTCGAATCGCAAAGCACTAGCAAACCGATCTCCCAATCATCCATTGCGAACGACAGGTTGTATGCGCTCAGTTTTGGATCCCAATCGATCTTGCTGAAGAACTCATTTGGATCCCAGTCCATTTCTTTGCGACAACAGTAGTATTAGTCCATATCGATTCTGATATCACATCTCAAAATCGGGACCTTTTCAGAGTTATAAAAACGGATCAGCCTCGATGTGTCAAGGCTTTCAGCGGCATCTTCCGGGGAGTTCAGTTAGTTTACGATTCTTAAATACCAAAGCCGGTTAGCGAACTGATATTCGCTCGATCCGGACATGGGATATCAACTTTTTGTCTGGTATTTATAGAAAATCCAGGGTCATTCGCGGGCGAACTCCGTTTCCAGATCGGGCCGGCGGTCGAGGTTTCAGCGGCCCGGGGGCACGGTCACCAGGCGGAGTTTCCGGGGCGACCGATCTTCTATTCCACTTTCACGACAAAGAGCGTCGTGTCATCGGAGCCTGCCTCCCGTGTGGCCCACTCGAGAATGCGGGTTGCGACGTCCTCTGCGGAACTGTCTTTCTCCACGGCTTCTTCAAAACTCTGAGCAATATTCTTGTTCCAGAGTCCGTCGACGACGCCATCGGAGCAGATCAGGAACCAGTCGCCGGGCTCGAGGCGGCAGGAATCAACCTGAGGATGCACGTGGCGGCAACCGCCTCCGATCGCCTGCTCGAGCACGTTGCGATGAGGATGCATGCGAACTTCCCGCTCATTCAGTTTCCCGGAACGGAACTTCGAGCCGAGAAAACTGTGATCGTGTGTCAGCTGGGTGAGCGCGCCCGAGCGAAAGAGGTAGAATCGACTGTCCCCGACATGAGCGAAGTGAACGACGGTGCGGAAAAACAAGCCACACACCACGGTCGCGCCCATTCCTTTGAGCTTCTCGTTGTTGTCTCCGACGCGGCTCACATATTCGTGAAGCGATTTCACCGCGCCGTTCAACAAGCCGGCGGGATCCGCGGTTCCGTGAAAATCCCCCAGCATCGCGGGAAGAAAGCGGTGCAACTCCCGCACGACCAGCGTGCTCGCGACTTCGCCGCCTTTGGGGCCGCCCATACCGTCGCTCACTGCAAAAATGAGCCCGTTTTCGTCGATGCTGGTCTTGCCTTCGAGTTCTTCGTTTTTAGCGGAACCGCTCTCGAGGGAAAACACGGAGAGTGCGTCCTGATTCCCCGGCTTCCGCTTGCCGTCGCGAGTCAGACCGCACCAACTCAGGGTGCGGTGTGCTTCCTCGCCGTCTTCGCTGTCGTCGCTTTCGACTTTGCCGGATCCGGGTTTTGCTTTGATCTCAGCGAGTTCAAAGTCGATCACACAGAACTGTCCCTGACGCGCGTCATACGTGATGTTGCGGGGAAACGGATCATCATGAACGATTCCGTATTCATCGGCGAGCCGCTGAAAGATCGACTGTGCCTTTTCCTCACTGATGGTGCTCTCAGCCGGCGCGCCGCAGTTCGTCGTGACAATGGTGAGCGTCTCCTTATCCGATTCAAGCAGTTGGGGAACGAAGTCACAACCGCGGGCCTCGAGTGCCTTCAGAACCTTCACTTCATTCGCAAAACGGATGTCCCTGTCCGTGCCCCGAAAGGTCTTATGAACCCGACCGTCGTAGCCGACTTTAACAATGGATCGAATTCCGTCTTTTGCGATTTTCATGATACTTCTGAAATTGTGTCTCTGACAGGATACGCAATTTCCGGAGCGCCCAACACCAAAAACTGTTAATACTTAATTTTTTCTCTGCGCCCCCGTCGGGATTTCCTTCTTTTTCGGTTCGTGACTCAACAGGAATGCCTCGAGCGACTCCTGATTGAAGCGATCGGGGTGCGGCCTCAATTCATCGGCGCCCGTGCTCTTGAAGCCGCCTCCGGGACTGAATCCCCAGGGGCCGGGTTTGCCGGAATAGACAACGGTTCCATCCTGCTCCACGACGAAGAGACGAACCGGCCACCCCGCCCAGCGCGTAGCGACCTTGTCCTCCATCGTATCGAGGAGAATTCGGAACGGTATCTTCATCGAGAGCCGACAGGAGGCCGCGGCGAGGGAACGCCCCGCGAGGGTATCGGCGTCGACGACGCGAGCCTGCTCGACGGCTTCCGGATCGCTGCTGCTGAGCGAATGCGCCTCGCGGATGTATATCATCACGAAATGATAGCGATCCCCGTGGGTCTCGTAAGCCTTTAGAATCGAGTCGAAGCCATCTCTCATGACGTCGCACCCCCAACTCCCGAAGAGGAGCACGACAGGCTTTTCCGCCCGAAGCCCCGCGAGGGAAACTTTCTCCCCCGTCTCCTGATCGACCAGCTCGAAATCGGGAGCGGGATCCCCGTATTTGGGGGCATTGAAAAAGCGGTCCCGGATGATTCCGTAACCTTCTCTCAGGGTCTCAATCTTTTTCCCCGAAAACGCATCGTGGTCAGTGGGAGCGGGCTCAGCCTCTTCGCCGTGCAGGGCCGGGCAGACCGCTAAAACGGCAGCGAGGGCAAGCGAGCCAAAACTAAATTTCCACGAACTCATAATCAATCAAAACACAGACCATACTCTATACCCTGTTGCCTCGCACTCTGCTACGTGCTAATCGTGCCAAATCATATGACCGGGATCAAAGATATCCAGATAATTGGAAATGAAATTGCTGTTAAATGGACAGACGACAGCGATGATTTTTTTAAGATGGACCAGCTGCGTGCCCTCTCCCCCAGCGCGGAAACGCAGGGAGAGCGGGATCTGCTCGGGAAGGCGATCTCCGGCAACGAGAAGGGAAAAGACTTCAGCGGCGTCACCGTAACGGGCTGGGCCCCGGTCGGCGGCTACGGCCTTCAGTTCAAGTTTTCCGACGGTCACAACACCGGTATTTACTCCTTTGACTACCTCAAAGAGATCGCCAAAAACGCTTAATTCAGATCCCACTCCCCTTTTTTACTTTTCACTTTCTACTCAAACCATGATTCCCAACGTCCTCGCAGAACGCTACGCCACCGCCGATATGAAGGCGATTTGGTCACCCGAAGGTAAAGTCAAACTGGAGCGCGAGCTCTGGGTTGCCGTCATGAAAGCCCAGCGCGAACTGGGTCTCGATATCCCTCAGGAAGCCATCGACGCCTACGAGCGCGTCATCAACGATATCAATCTCGAGTCGATCGATGCCCGCGAGCGCGTCACCCGTCACGACGTCAAAGCCCGCATCGAAGAGTTCTGCGACCTCGCGGGACACGAGCACATTCACAAGGGCATGACGAGTCGGGATCTCACCGAAAACGTCGAGCAGCTCCAGGTCTATCGCTCGCTCCAGGTCACACATTTCAAAACGGCGGCGGTGCTGCACCGTCTTTCGGTGAAGGCGGACGAATACCGCGACCTCGTCATCACTGCGAGAACGCACAACGTCGCCGCGCAGATCACGACGTTCGGAAAGCGCCTCGCGATGTTCGGAGCGGAAATGCTCATCGCGGGCCAGCAGCTCAGCGAGCTCATCGCCGATTATCCGGTTCGGGGCCTCAAGGGCGCTGTCGGAACGCAGCTCGATCAGCTCAGCCTTTTCAACGGCGACGCCGAAAAAGTGATGCAGCTGGAGAACAAAGTCGCCGCCCACCTCGGGATCCATCGCATTTTCACCAACGTCGGTCAGGTCTACCCCCGGAGCCTCGACCTCCAGGTCGTCGCGGCCCTCAACGGTGTCGCTTCCGGCCCCTCGAGTTTTGCAAAAACGATCCGCATCATGGCCGGTCACGAGCTCGCCAGCGAAGGCTTCGCGAAAGGACAGGTTGGCTCTTCGGCGATGCCTCACAAAATGAACAGCCGAAGCTGCGAGCGCATCAACGGATTCAAAACGATCCTGAGCGGTTACCTCACGATGGCGAACGGACTCGCCGGAGACCAGTGGAACGAAGGAGACGTCTCCTGCTCCGTTGTCCGCCGCGTCATGTTGCCGGATTCCTTTTACGCGATCGATGGACTGCTTGAGACGATGGTCACGATCCTCGATCAAATGGCCGCCTACCCCGCGGTAATCGAGCGTGAGAACCAGCACTATCTTCCCTTCCTTCTCAGCACCACAATCATGATGACCGCAGTCAAAAACGGCATCGGACGCGAGACCGCTCACGAAGTGATCAAGGAGCACGCCGTCGCCGCGGCGCAGGCTTACCGGAGCGGGGAAACAGAGAAGAACGATCTCGTCACCCGTCTCGCCGACGACGGTGGACTCGGCATGAGCTACGACGAACTCCAGGCCAGCCTCGACGAAGGTAAAGCCAACGCCGGAGCGGTTCAGATGCAGATTGACCGGTTCATCAGCGAAGCGAGCGCCTACGCTGACAACATAGAAGGAGCCGCGACTTATACTCCCGGCAGTATTCTGTAAAAACTCCTGGTTCTTTTTCTAAATCTTACTCTCACTCTTCGCATTGCCGCCCGAAAGGAAGTCTGCGAATCAGATTAAGATTAGGAGTAAGAAAAAGAAAAAGACCACCGCCCTCCCCGAGGACCTTCTCACCTTCTCACCTTCTCACCTTCTCACCTTCTCACCTTCTCACCTTCTCACCTTCTCACCTTCTCACCTTTTACTCCGCGCAGCGGAACCCCGCCATGACTCCTGAACTCACCGAATTTTTCGAATTCCTCCGCTTCCCCAGCATCTCTACAGACAGCAGGCACAAGGACGATGTCCGCAACTGTGCCGACTTTCTGATGCAGAAGTTCACGCGAATGGGATTGAAGCCCGAGCTTCATGAGACACCGGGTCATCCCATCGTCATCGCGCGGAATGAGAAAAAGGCGGACCGTCCGACGGTTCTGATTTACGGCCACTACGATGTTCAGCCGGTCGATCCCGTCGAGGAATGGGACACGCCGCCGTTTGAGCCCACGCTCGTCGGTGACAAGATTTTCTGTCGCGGGGCGACGGATAACAAGGGTCAGCATTTCGCTCATATTCTCGGGGTGGAGGCCGCTCTCAAGGAGCACGGTGATCTACCCGTTAACGTGATTTTTCTCCTCGAAGGAGAAGAGGAAATCGGAAGCCCCAATCTGGCCCCTTTTCTCGAAGCGCATAAGGAGGAACTCGCCTGCGACGTCTGTGCGGTTTCCGACACGGGAATGATTGCCCCCGGCGTCCCCACGATGACCTACGGACTCCGCGGCATCGCGTGTCTCGATTTTACGGTGCACGGTCCCAAGCTCGATCTCCACTCGGGCGTTTACGGCGGTGCGGTTCCGAATCCCAACACGATCGTTGCCCGACTCGTGGCGTCACTCCATGATGACGATGGAAAAATTCTCATTCCCGGGTTCTACGACTCCGTCGTCGATCTCGAGCCATGGGAGCGTGAAATGTGGGCAAGCCTTCCCGATGGTGACGCGGCAACGCTCGCCGAAACCGGTTCGAAAGGACTTTGGGGTGAAGGTGGCTACACCGCGCTCGAGCAACGCTGGGGCCGACCCACCGCTGAGGTGAACGGCATCGGAGGAGGTTATCAGGGCGAAGGTTCAAAAACCGTGATTCCGCGTTCGGCGATGGCAAAACTGAGCTTCCGTCTCGTGCCCGATCAGGACCCGGCCGAAATTCTCCGACTCGCGTCCGAACACCTCCGGGCACAGTGCCCTGATTCCTGCCGACTCGAAGTCGAGCCGGGACACGATGGCCCCGCCTACGTGATGGACCCGCACTCGAGTTACGGTAAAGCGGCGCAGACCGCGCTCAAAAATGCGTTTCAAAGCGAGCCCCGTCTCATTCGTGAAGGCGGCAGCATTCCGATCATCCAGTCGATCAAAGACATCCTCGGGGTCGATACGCTCCTGCTCGGACTCGCGCTTCCGGACTGCCAGATCCACGCTCCCAACGAAAGCTTCACCGTGAGCAACTTCGAAGCCGGCATCGCTCTCAACCGTGCTCTGCTCGAGGAACTCGGGAAGCAGTAGGCGGTCAGAGCCCCGGACGACAGCATTTTTTCCTGTCACATCAGAGTGGATCCAAGTTATAAAGGACTTGGAATCCCCCACTCCACGATGCCCCGGTCACTCTTTCACTCCCCTGTTCTCGCGGCATTCGCCGCCGTCACCACTTTCGGACTGCCCCTGATATCCCCGGCAGCGCCGTCGTCGAAGTTTGACAAGAACGCCCAGCACCTCGCGAGGAGCCTGACCTCAACGCCGCCGGCTAAGAAAGCGAATCCCGAGGATCTGAAGAAGCTCAAATCCCGGATGATCGCGATCATCGAGGTGGTCGAGGAGTCCGATCGCTCCGGCAGCACGAACGCCGAGAGCCTCGTCGACAAGGCCATGTACTTTCGGGAGGACATGGGCGACTACGAAAAAATGGTGACGTCCAATGCGATCCTCAACGCCTGGGAGGATGCGAGCCACTACGGTCTCTTCAACAAACACGGCAAGTTCGAGGACCGCATCACCAGGGGAAGGTACAGCGGGGATCCCGTCGTTTTTGAACTGATCATCCCCGCCGAACGCTACCCGAAAGGCTCGAACCAGTTGGCAAACCTCCGCATCGTTCCCGTCAAAGAAAAGCGGGAGAAAGGCGGAAAAATGGATTCCCGCGATCTCGCTTTCGGACATCAGCTCGTCAAGATGGTCGACGAAAAGCAGAGCTTCGGCGCGATGAAGAAGCGCGAAGCCCCGATCGCCACTAATTCACTCGGCGAAACCAGAGAGCAATCAAAAAACTCGTGGGAACTCGCACTCAAGGAGTCTGAGGGAGCCCTCGAGCGGGTTCCCCGGATTCGAATCAAAAGCAGCATCAACGGGAGTCCCTCGAAAATGAACCAGTACCGCTGGAGACTCGTTTCCACTATCCGGAACGCCTCGGTCCACCCGACCGAAGTCACCGTCACGGTCTACATGCTGGGCCAGACGGAGGAGAAACGCGCCTACTACCTGCTCGCGAAGAAAGAGCACACGCTCCAGCTGCGTCAGAATGAGATTCGTGAAATCGAGACCTTCACCCAATCAGAGGGATCGTATAAACACAAGGCGGGCATTCTCGACGGAATGCATCCGAAAGCCGCACGAAACGGCAAGGTCGATTACAGAGGCAACATCATCATCGCGAAGCACAAAGGCAAGGTCGTCGCGTTTCACGGATCGGATGCCCGACTCCTCAAGTTTGCCGACGAGGAAAACAAGGATTTTTCACTCGGGGATCTCCCCTCTTTTTTCTAACCGTTGCACATCGCCCTATCACGCCAACGCGGCGCAACCCCGCTTGAACTAGTCGGGTCGCGAGCCCTATCCTCGGCGCATGATTCGATTCTCACTTTCCCTGTTGGCACTGTTTTTACTGGTGCACCTCTCACCGGCACACGCTGAATTCAAAGCCGGGTCGGCGATTACCGATGTGACACCGAAGACACTTCCCGTGCTCGTGAACGGCAGCATGGTGAGCCGGAGCGTCGATAAAGTGAAAACTCCGGTCAGCGCCCGCTCGCTCGCTTTCACCGACGGTAAAGAAACGCTCGTCCTCGTCGTCGTCGACAGCTGCATGATTCCCCGCGACCTCCACGACAAAGCGAAGGCGCTCGCGGCGGCGAAAGCGAAGATCAAGCCGGAGAACATCCTCATCTCAGCGACCCACACTCACACCGCCCCTTCCTGCATGGGCGCCCTCGGGACCGACGCCGATCCCGCCTACGTGCTCTTTCTCACCAAGAAACTCGTCGATGCGATTCTCGCTCCGCTCAAGGACATGAAGCCCGCACAGATCGGCTGGGGCGAAATTGACGCCGGAGAATACACCGCTCTCCGCCGCTGGGTGATCCACCCCGATTACATTCAAGAGGATCCCTTTGGAAATCCCACCGTGCGCGCCAACATGCACGCGGGCCGGAATTGGGACACTTCGGTCGGCAAAACCGGGCCGGAAGATCCGATGCTTTCGCTCATCTCGGTGCAGACGACCGGGGGTGAGCCGATCGGTTTGCTTTCGAATTTCTCGATGCACTACTACGGCGACCGCGACATCAGCGCCGATTATTTCGGGCTGTTTTCCAACGGACTCCAGGACCGGATCGCGGGGGGTAAGGATGGATTCGTCGCGATGATGTCCCACGGTTGCAGCGGCGATATCTGGAGACAGGACTACGAAAAATCGACGGAACGGGATCCTGACTCGACGATCGAAAACTTTTCCGAAGGGATGATCGATCTCGGGATGTCAGCCTACGAATCGATTCAGTATCACCGTCCCGAATCCATCGCGATGATGGAGACACGCATGACGCTCGACTACCGGACACCCGACAAGCAACTCCTCCAATGGTCCGAACAAATCGTCGAAAAGCTCGGAGACAACCTTCCCAAGACGAAAGAGGAAATTTACGCGCGCGAGCAAATCATGCTCCACGAAAAGCAGAACACCGAGATCGTCGTTCAGGCGCTCAGACTCGGAGACAAAATCTCAATCACGACGACGCCGAATGAGACCTACGCCATCACCGGCCTCAAGATCAAAGGTGCGAGCCCTACCGAACACACCATGGTGATTGAGCTCGCGAATGGAGGCGACGGCTACATTCCCCCACCCGAGCAGCATCTCCTCGGTGGCTACAACACCTGGCCGGCCCGCTCTGCAGGGCTCGAAGTCACCGCGGAACCCAAGATCGTCGAGGCCTCCCTCTCGATGCTGGAGAACCTCACCGGAAAAAGCCGTGAGAATACCGCTCAAGCGCACGGCCCCGCCGCTGAATACACGCTGAGCCTGAAGCCCCGTGCGTATTGGAGGATGGACGACTTTACCGGTCCCCGCGCCACCGATGCCTCCGGCAATGGACTCGACGCGATCTACGAGCCTCAAACGCTTTTCTATCTGCAAGGGCCCCATCACGGCGCTTTTTCCAAAGGCGAAAAGAATCGCGCCGTCCACGTGGCTGACGCCCGCCTCAGTGCCCGCCTCCCCGGACACACGAAGCGCAATTACACCGTATCGATGTGGTTCTGGAGTGGCTCAGCCCCCGGCAAAATCGACACCCCCGAATGGCTCTTCTCGCGCGGAAGGAACTTTGCCGATCGCTCGAGCGGCGATCACGTCGGACTCAGTGACGGCGCCGGCGGAATCCGCCACCTTGTCTATGAAGGGAAAGGAATCCTCAGGAACCCGATAACCGGCAATGGATTGCCGGAAGCCAGCCATCCCGTCGAGCGGTGGAAATGGCACCACCTCGCCGTCGCTCGCGAGGGTGACACGAGCCATATCTTTCTGGATGGAGTTCACCTCACCGCGCAGACAACAGACACAGAAGAAACCGGCCATCCTGACACCTTCTTTTTCGGAGGCCCCTGCACGAACAAGGACTTCTTCGAAGGACGCCTCGACGAGATCGCCATTTTCGACCGCGCCCTCAGCAGCGACGAGATCGAAAAGATCTACGAAACCGCCGCCAAAAACGGCGAGTAACCGGGAGGTCAGCAGGCTCCGAACTCTTCACCTTTTACTTTTTACCTTTCACGCCGTGAAGCGGTTCTAATTTTACACCGGGCAGCGGTAATCGCCCTTGCACAATAGCCCATTCTGGGACAACAATTTCCCATGGGTAGAGCATTCGAATATCGTCGCGCGTCAAAAGAGGCACGCTGGGACAAAATGTCCAAAGTGTTTCCGAAAATTGGTAAGGCCATCACGATGGCCGCCAAGGAAGGCGGAACCGATCCTGATTCCAACCCGAAGCTCCGCGCCGCGATTCAGAACGCCAAGGCGGCGAACATGCCGAAGGACAATGTCGACTCCGCCATCAAGCGGGCCTCAGGCAAAGACGCGGCCGACATCACCGAAATCAACTACGAAGGCAAAGGCCCTCACGGCGTCATGATCTTCGTCGAATGCGCGACCGATAACACGAACCGTTCCGTCGCCAACATCAAAACCATTTTCAACAAAAACGGCGGCGAGATGCTTCCGAGCGGAGCCCTCGCGTTCCTTTTTGACCGCAAGTCGGTCGTCGAATTTGAAGTGACCGACGAGCTCAACATGGAGGAGATCGAGCTCACGCTGATGGACGCCGGCCTCGAGGAACTCGAAGTCAACGACGGCGTTGCCTACGCCTACGCCGATTTCACCGACTTCGGAACCTTGACGAGTGCGATCGAAGGACTCGGCATCGAAGCGAGGAAAACCTCGACTCAGCGCATCCCGAACAATCCTCAGGAATTCACCGAGGATCAACTCAACGAGATCGACGAGCTCATCGACAAGCTCGAAGACGACGAGGACGTGCAGGCCGTTTTCACGAACGCCGAGTAAGAAACGCCCCCTTTCCTGCCGGATTCGCGGCTCCCGGATTCAAGGAGCCAGTGAAATCGCGGGCGCAGTGGCGATGCGCCCTGCTCCTGACGCGTAAGCGACCAACCGGCCTCGCCGCGCTCAGTCGTCTTCTTTCGCGCGAATGAACTGCTTGTAGAGGCTCCACAGGATCCCTCCGAAGAAATACCCGATTCCCGCGGACAGAATCCAATTGTCGGCGTCGTGGAAGATCAGAGCACTGCTCGTCACCGCCCCCGCGAGAAACGCAAAGGTGATACAGATAGGGATCAACAGCGTCCACGCTTTGATCCGGTGCCCGCGGAGCTTCATCCCGAGATGAATCCCGAAATCGGTGAAAATCCCCGTCAGATGGGTCGTCCTCAAAACCACGCCCCGGTAACGACTCGCGAGCGCATTCTGAGCGCCGCAAACCGCGCTCGCGACCGCAATCGCAAGGTGCGGGTAGACCGGGAACGAAAAATGGGCGACGACGAGGAGCCCACCGAGCGCTGAGAGAATACGCCCATACGGTTTCGTTATCTCAATCGTGGGATGGTGCAGCAGGAAGCCGGAAATAGTCGCCCCGAGGATAAAGCCGAGCGTTGCGATCGCCACGTTGACGATGTGAATTCCATTACCGCTCGCGATCGTGGAGAGCCCCGAGCCAATCCGGGCAATATCACCGGTTAAATGACTGACCGAGGTTCCCGTCGTGAGAATAAACCCCGTGTTCAGAAAGGAGGCGCCGAAAGCCAGCAAGCATCCGCCTAGCACAATTTGGGTCGGTGAAAATTGCCGCATAAGCGATCTTGTCGAAAGAGCCCAGCCCAGCTCTCCCGATCCGGAAGAGCCGCTGTTCGCCGAAGTTACGAAGGCGAACCCGCGAAGTCAAATGAGTCGCCCCTAAATCACGCCATCAGGCCAATCCCGGGGACTTCGCAGCTGCTGATGGTGACGATGCAGGCGCGCTCCCATCAGAATCCTCGGACGACAGCAAAGCCTCTTTGTCAGGATCTTGCCGCGTAATCTTGCGTGCCGTCAGCCTACCTCCGGGCAGCCATGAGCCGCATGATGTAGTAGAGCAACTGTCCGATCGAGGCGAGCGCAGCAACGGTGTAGGTCATCGCCGCCCAGAAGAGCGCGTTTTTAGCCTTGTCATGATCGACATCGCCGAGAACACGGGTTTCATCAAGCCAGACGAGAGCGCGTTTACTCGCGTCAAACTCAACCGGAAGCGTGATCACTGAGAACAATGTCGTGAGGCCGAAAAGAACGACGCCGACAAAGAGGAGTTCCGGCCTCCCCGAAGCTGCGAGAAAAAGACCGCCGAGAAGAATCCAGTTCATGAACTTGCTGGAAATGCTGACGACAGGAACGAGCGCCGACCTCAGCTTCAAAGCGCCATAGGCCTTCGCGTGCTGAACCGCGTGACCGCACTCATGAGCGGAGACCGCTGCCGCCGCGACATTGGCCTGACTGTAGACAACTTCGCTCAGGTTAACGGTTTTCTTCAACGGGTTGTAGTGATCCGTGAGCTGCCCGGGAGTGGAAATCACCTGCACGTCGATGATCCCGTTGTCAGCGAGCATTTTCCGGGCAATCTGGTCTCCGGTGAGCGCAATCGGGCGCTGCGAGTATTCGGCGAAGCGCTTTTGGAGCATCGAGCCGACCCAACGACTGATCAGCATCGTCCCCACCGTGAGGATCACGTAGAACAGATTTCCACCCTGAAGCATGTGAGCAATATTCATAAGTAAAAGGATTTTGGAATTGGACAGATATTAGGTGGACTCGTTCGGAACGAAATCAACTTTTTCGCAATCTCGCGGTCCGGGTTCCGTTACGCCTCCAGTTCCTTGAAAGAGTCCTTTCCGCAAAAAGAAACGGCCCCGCTGGTAAACCAGACGGGGCCGAACATCTTTCACCCTCTTCCCTCTCAAACCAATTTGCGAGAAGAAGGGAAGACAATCCCAGTTAAAATCAGTGAATGATGACGGGCTTCTCGCGCCAGCCTCGTCTCGCAGCCTCGGAGTCGATCCAGTTTTGTGCGGCATTCTGAGAAGCGAATCCCCCGTTAAAGACGACGGCATTCAATCTGCTGCCGGGAATCGGCACGACCGAAGTCGCAATCCCCGTGCCGCCGAGGCCGCGGGCCATTTCAAATGCGTTTGCCTCGTTGCGGAACGCACCGAACTGCACGCGGTAAACGTGACGCTGAGGCGCCGGTGCTGCTGCCGGGGCCACGGGAAGAGGTGGCGCAACGGCCGCGATGTCAGGAGATGGAATGGACGACGGAGCGCTGAGCGGCTTCATCTCCGGATATGAGTGAGCACTGATTCCAGCAGGTTGGTAGCTCGTTACCTGTGCATTTTTCGGAGCACGATTTCCGAAGAGTCCGTTTTTAAAGAGACCACCGCTCCTCTGATTCACCTGCGCCTGTGTATTCGCGACACCCTGGTTCACCACGTTTTGCCCCTGCGCGACCGGATTGATCGTCGGCTTATTCACGACGGCGTCGTAGAGAGGATCTTTTTTATTAAACATTGAGAAAGGCTTGAATCCACGCGGCTGGGGAACATTGGCGCCGACGGCCCCGCCTGCGACCGTGCCGACAGCACCCGCTGCGATCGGGACACCCGCTGACGGCGCACTCATCGTCCGCGTATTCGGGACCGCACCCTGCTGCTGCGCCGGAACTTTAATCCCGCTGATAAGAAGCAATGAACCCGGTGCCGCGCCGTTTTCCGCGACCCCGATACGCTGAGCAGCCGCCCTCGAAAGCGTCACGATGCGATCGTCACTCCCCTTGCGGTCATTGATCTTCACGTCAACCATGAGACCGGTATCGAAGTTCGCGACCCGGGCAAAACTCCCGAGAGGAAGCGTAGCGTGAGCAGCAGAAAGTTGACCGACGTCGTAGAGATCCCCACTCGCGGTGGTTCTTCCATGGAGGTAATCCGGATAGACCCCCAAAAGGCCCGATTCGGAACCTTGTGAAAACGCGAGCTGGCTGAAACCAAGTAGCGTTAGAATAGTCAGGACTGGGATAGCGCGCATAATAAAAACCTTTCGCCAATAATGTTAATATATTTTAATAATTTAACAAACATTAATTTTAATTTTTAATAAAATTTAATAAATGTATCTCAGGATTGAGAATTTTATAAATCCCCTTACCCGGGCCGGGTTAGAAAGAGCCCATTACCTGTCGGCTGAAGGTGTGACGTTCTACAGGTGGGTGCGGCGTGAGTAGCCGGCCGCAGAAGATTGACCCGACTGGCGAGGCCTGATCGTGAGGCTATTCGACTTGCCCGAAGCTTTCGATCCACGAACGGTGTCGATCAGAGAGACCTTCAAGACTCCCGCCGGACTCATAAACGCTACTTACTGCCGTTCCCGTGAGCGAGTGGTAATGCCTGGGGAGGAAGGAATCGATCCAGTTATCCCTGTCCAACACCGGGTCGTAGTCTTCGTCCCGACTGAAAGCAATCCTCTCGAGAGATGAAAGAATCGGATTCTCAAAGATCTCTGGCTTGAGAGAACGGATCACCCTGTCCGCCTTTCCTGCCAATTGCTTATCAGACTTCGCCTCAGCCCACTTCCGGGCTTTAGTGCTGAGATATTCACTTCCTGCGACCGACGCTTTAGAGCCCAATGCAGCAGCCCATCCGGCCAACGATATTCCGATCCCTACGAGCGGATTGAAGAATGTGACAACGCCTCCCACCAACATGATGCCACCGGTGAGACGGTTCGATTCCTCGTCGATCTTTTCAGCGAATCGCTCTAAAATCACTGCGAGATCTGATTCCTGCAGGCTATCCCCGGGGGAGAGGGATTGTTTCACCTCTTCTTTCAGAAGCGATTCCAGTCGCTGCGTCCCCGCCCTTTTCGCTAAATGGAAAACGCGTGCTTCAGGGAGTCTATTCTCGGCCAAGACACCGTCAGGAAGAACGCGAGTGGTGTAGATCAAGCCCGCTTTCACTCCCGTAAAGTCGGGCAGCAGGAAGTAATGAGTCTCATCTCTTTCCGACTCACTGCTGTCTGAAAAGAGTGATCGGACAACCTCAAAATGATTGACCGCTCCCCTCACCGATTGAACGCCGGACTGCTTGAGCTGCAGAGCGAAACTCTTGAGGTCTTCACTCGACTCGGCGAGCCTTTTGATCACCTCGTTCATGCGGGAAGGATTGCAGATCACTCCTGAACTCTCCAGCTGCTTTCCTCCTCACGCAGCTTTTCGATCATTTTATCGATCTGTTCGACGTGCTTCAAGGGAGCACGACGGCGAAGATGCTTGTTCCAGAGAACCTCACGAAACATCTCCATGGCTTCGAGCGAGAGAATCTCGTGCTCATTCCACTCGGGATCGGTCTTCAGGGTGGAGAAGAATTCCCAGCGACTCGCGTGAATCGTTGCGCGGTAGTAGATCACTACGCCTTCCTCGTCGCGGTCGTGCCATTCGTGTAGTGTCATGCTAGAATTTCTTTGAGAGTTGCGATGCAGCGCTCGTTTTGCGCCATCGTCCCGACGGAGATCCGAACCCACTCAGGAAGCTTGTAACCACGCATCGCCCGGATGATGACGCCCCGCTTCAGCATCGCTGAGAAAACAGCGTCGCCGTCACCGACTTTCACGAGGACGAAGTTCGCGAAGCTGGGAACGTATTCGAGCCCCATCTCCTCAAAGGCGGCGTGATAAAAGGCGAGCCCCTCGTCATTGAGGGCACGGGTGCGATCCTGGTGCGCGGTATCCGCGAGCCCGGCAACCGCGCCGGCCTGAGCGATCGAGTTCGTGTTGAACGGCTGACGGCATTTGTGCAGCACCTGAGCGATCTCCGGCGTCGTGAGCCCGTAACCGATCCGAAGCCCCGCGAGGCCCTGAATCTTCGAGAAGGTCCGCATCACGACGACGTTGCGCCCTTCCCGGACATATTTGAGCGTGTCAGGAGCATCGTGAAGAAACTCGTGATACGCCTCGTCGAAGATGACCATGACGTGGTCCGGCACCTTGTCCATGAAACGGTCGATGGCCTCCTGGTCGACGAGCGTGCCGGTGGGGTTGTTAGGATTCGCGATAAAGATCTTGCGCGTCCTCGGCGTGATTGCCGCAGCCATCGCGTCGAGATCGTGCACAAAACCGGGATCGGGAACCTCGATCGTCTCCGCGCCGAAGAGCGTCGCCATGAGCTTGTAGACGACAAAGGCGTGCTCAGCCGCGATAACATTGTCACCGGGATTGAGGAAACCGTGTCCGACGAGCTCAATGATCTCGTTGGAACCATTGCTGATCACGACGTTCTCACGGGCGAGGCCGAAGGTCTCTGCGATCGCGGTGCGGAGCTTGTAACCGCCTCCGTCAGGGTAAATATTCACTCCTTCCGCCGCTTCCTTCATCGCCTCAATCGCTTTCGGAGAAGGACCCAGTGGATTCTCATTCGATGCGATTTTGATGATATCGTCAGGATCGAGCCCGAGCTCGCGCGCGGTTTCCTCGATCGGTTTTCCGGGATCGTAGGCGACGAGATTTTCGAGCCAGGGGTGAGCTTCGTTTACGATAGAAGACATATTCTTAATGATTAAAGGCTTACGGTGATGGCTTCGCTGGCGGCACGCGCTTTGTCACGGGCGTTTTCGATCGATTCGCCCCGTGCCACGGCAACGCCCATACGGCGCTTTCCAGATACAGCAGGTTTCCCGAAAAGTCGAATCTGCGTGTCGGGCTCGGTCAGGGCGGCTTCGAGATTGCCATAACTGACGTTCTGCGAGGTGCCTTCGACGAGGAGAACCGCGGACGCTGAGGGGCCGTGTTGGGCAATGTTAGGAATCGGCAGCCCGAGAATGGCGCGGGCGTGGAGCGCAAACTGAGAGAGATCCTGAGAGATCATCGTCACCATCCCGGTGTCGTGCGGACGGGGTGAAACCTCTGAGAAAATCACGTCGTCGCCTTTGATGAAAAGTTCGACCCCGAAAATGCCACGACCTCCGAGACTGTCCGTGACCGCTTTGGCATAACGCTGCGCCTCAGCCTTCGCCGCCTCGCTCATCTGCTGCGGCTGCCAACTCTCGCGGTAATCCCCGTCGACCTGAATATGACCAATCGGCTCACAGAACGAGGTGCCGCCGACGTGGCGGACCGTCAGCATCGTGATTTCGTAGTCGAACTCGACGAAGCCTTCGACGATCACCTTCCCTTTGCCGGCGCGGCCGCCTTCCTGAGCGTAGGCCCACGCGGCGTCGACCTCATCGGCGGATCGCACTGTGGACTGGCCTTTACCGGATGAACTCATCACCGGCTTGATCACAAACGGCAAACCGATCGCCTCGACCGCAGCGCGATATTCCTCTTCGGTTTCAGCGAAACGGTAGGGCGAAGTCGTCAGCCCCAACTCCTCTGCCGCAAGGCAGCGGATCCCCTCGCGGTTCATCGTCAGCTGCGTCGCTCGCGGCGTCGGGATGATCGTCGTGATTCCCGCTTCCTGCAGCTCGGCGAGCGTGTCCGTCGCGATCGCCTCGACCTCGGGAACTACGAGATGGGGTCGCTCCAGTTCGATCACGGCCCGCAGCGCGGCGCCGTCGAGCATCGAAACGACGTGCGAACGGTCCGCGACCTGCATCGCCGGAGCATTCTCGTAAGCATCTACCGCGATCACTTCAACGCCGTAACGCTGCAGTTCGATCACGACTTCTTTCCCTAGCTCACCTGACCCGCAGAGCATGACGCGGGTCGCTTCGGACGTAAATGGAGTTCCCAGACTTGCCATGTCGGCAACCTTAAGGATAAAATCCAATTTCCAAAGGGAAATTTCCCATTCTCCGCATTCGATTTTCACCTATGTCCACCTTCTCTCAATGGCTCATTCTCCTGCGCGTGCATATTCGAATGATGAGGGTGAAAGCGCTCGTCGCGGCGAAACGCTCCCGTCTCATGACAGGAACGATCATCACCTTCCTGATCAGCTACATGGTCGCCGCCTACTGGCTCTTCAGTGAAGGCCTCGAGTATGTCAGCAACCTTCCCGCGGCAGGCTCACTTTTGAGCGATCGGCTCATCTTCGTGATGTTCTTCTGCTTCATGATGATGCTGATTTTCTCGGTCGGCGTGACCTCTTACATATCACTCTATCGAAACCGCGACACGCGCTGGCTCCTCACGCTGCCGGTATCGCATCAGGCTATCTTTCTGTGGAAAATATTCGAGTCAGCAATGGTTTCGAGCTGGGGACTCATCTTCATTCTCGCCCCTCTCCTCGCCGCCTTTGCCAAAATCCGGGAAGTGAGCCCCGACTTTTTCTTCAAGACCGCGTTCGTGCTGATGCTCTTCCTCATCCTCGTGAGCGCGATCGGCTCCGCTCTGCTTATCGTGGCGACCCGCTGGTTCTCGGCGCGTAAACTTCTCATCGGCCTCACCGTGATCGCTCTCGTGACGTTCGGCTCCGCGCTCAAACAGGGCATCGAAGACGAAAAGGTCGTCAAAGATTCGGGCCTGAGCGCCGCGCTGACGTTTCAACGGGTTCTCCATCACACCAACGCCTCGGTCAATCGCGGAATGCCGAGCGCATGGCTTTCCAGTGCCGTGATCGACTGGACCCGCCCCTACCGCCACTTCGGATCGGCTCTGTATCCCACCCTCCTCTGCAGCAACGCGCTCATGGGGATCCTCCTCCTGACGTGGGCCGGGAACCGGTGGTTCTACCAGTCCTGGAACCGCTCCCTTCAAAATGCGGCTTTCAGCGCCCAGCGAAAATACCTCCGCAACCGGAGCTCTCCCGAGCAGGTCCTGATCGACTTTCCGCGAACGCCTTTCCTCGCACGATTCTTCGGCCGGCCCATCGCCGCCATTTCCAGTAAGGACTTCAAAACCTTTTTCCGCGACCCGGCTCAATGGGTTCAGTTCACCGTCGTCTTCGGACTCCTCGCGATCTATTCGAGCGGGCTCAGACAGATGAACGGCAATATGGAGCAGGTCAGAGATCTCTACCTCGTCGCGTTTCTCAATCTCGCGGTGTGCGCACTGGCACTTTCCACGCTGACGACGCGATTCGTCTTTCCCCAGTTCAGCCTCGAAGGACGACGACTCTGGATCCTCGCGATGTCGCCGCTGAAGATGCAGTCCATCATCATGCAAAAATTCGTCAGCTCGACGCTCGGGAGCGGAGTCCTCGTCATGGCGATTCTCGTGATCAGCGGCTACAACCTCCAACTCGGAACACGGGATTCCATTTTCTTCATCGTCGCGATTGCGCTGCTCACAGTCGGACTCAACGGAATGGCGGTCGGTCTCGGCGTCCTCTTCCCCAACCTCGAGGAATCCAATGCCGCGAAAATCGTAAGCGGGTTCGGAGGCACGCTCTGCCTCGTCGGGAGCTTTATCTACATCCTCGCCTTCATTCTCGTGCTCGCCTTCCTCCGGTGGGACGTCTTCAAAGACGGTGTCGTAGACATTTTTTGGTATGAATCCCCTAAAAGTCAGGCCGGAATCGCGATAATTTTAGGTTTAACGTTTCTAGTAACTGTCCTCCCGTTACTTTTTTCACGGAAAAAGCTAAAAAGACTGGAAATTCTAAGCAATTTATAATATTAATAGAACTTAACTAAAATTTAAGTCCTTTAATATGTCTGCTGCTGCTGAAATCCAACCGATGTTTTTCGATGAAGACGGGGGTAACGACCTCGAAATTCAGTTTGATCCCAAACAGTTTGAGGCGGTTACGCCTTACACTGAGGACTTGAACGACGAGTACCAGCACGCCCAGGATCAGCTCCGCCAGCTACGTCAGCAGGAAGAGCAAATCAAGCGTCAGGCAGCTGAGCTCGAAGAGCTTACGCAAAAGGAAGATCAGTTCAAGACCGGCCGTGCCGAAGTCTGCGAAGATCTCACGAGCTATCTCGCGATCCTCGAACGTGAGTCAAACGAAGCGCAGCGAATCGTCGAAGACTGCGCCGCTGCTCAGGAGCGTCTCGACCTGCACCTTTCCAACATCAACGCACTGCGCCCTGAGACATGGAGCCGTGCCGACCGCAAAGCCGAACTCGCCCGCGCTCTCAGCTACGTCGAAGCGGCCGAAGACGAGATCGACTCTGTAAGCCCGCTCATCGACGGATTCGGAAAACGCGGTGGTCTTTTCAAAATGAAAGCATCCACTCCCAAATTGAGCCAGGCAGCAGGCGGCCAATCGGAGCAACCTTTCAGCTACTGGGTGAAAAGCGGTCTCGCGTTCTCACTCCCCTTCGTAGGTTTTGGAATCATCGCCTACTTCATCAGCCTCTTCTCTTAACCTTGTTTTAGTCTCTCTCCCGGTTCGGTCGCCACTCCCGAATCATCTGAACCTTCGTGTTTTAACTCCACGACAACCTGTTTGATCCGCCATGTTTCCTTCGAAAAACAAAAACCGTAAACGTCGTCGCAATCATCGCTCATCTGGAAAATTCTGGAATGAATCCGCTAAAACGGACAAGCCACGCCCGGGTAAAAAAGCAGTTCAAAACCCTAACGAGCAGGCACATAAGCTGAATGCACAAATCGGTGCGCTCGAATCCTTTCTTCAAAATCACCACGAGGCAGAGGTGAGCCGTCTCAAGATGAAGTCGGAGAATATTCTCCCTCCCCCTGAGCATTACGCCGCACGGGCAGCACGTCCAAGCGCATTGTCTCTCGCAGAAAAACGTCGTTACCACACCGAGCGAAGCAAGAATGGCGTTCAGTTTCTCGGTCTCCTCTGCGCCGCCTGCGCAATCGGTTGGTGGATCCTTTACGCCCCCGTGTAACGTTTCGAGTTCGTTAGTCGACGGCGATCCGAACGATCTGCGTCTCGGCGAGACGCATCCACCTGAACGCCCACTGACGGAACATAATCGGCGTGCGAACCCTCGCTGTTCGCGCGCGCGGGATTCACGACTGTCGACGGCGATCCGAACGATCTGCGTCGCGGCGAGACGCATCCACCTGAACGCCCACTGACGGAACATAATCGGCGTGCGAACCCTCGCTGTTCGCGCGCGCGGGATTCACGACTGTCGACGGCGATCCGAACGATCTGCGTCTCGGCGAGACGCATCCACCTGAACGCCCACTGACGGAACATAATCGGCCTGCGAACCCTCGCTGTTCGCGCGCGCGGGATTCACGAATCCGACTGTCGACGGCGATCCGGACGATCTGCGTCTCGGCGAGACGCATCCACCTGACTGCACATCGACAGGCGGGTAGATGCCTTTTGCCAAAAGGCATTCACGACGTCCGGATACCCACACCGCTCCCGCATCCACGCTTTGCGATCACCGATCTCGCACCCGGCGAGCTCTCTCCCGCACGACCGCCCGGCTCACGCCGAGGACGACCAATCCTGCGGCTCCTAACTGATACCCCGTCAGCCCGGCCAGCACCGTCGGCGTATCGCGATGAAATTCGTGCCAGAACCGGAAGACGCCGTAACTGATCAGGTAAACGTGAAACAACTGCCCCGCAAAAGGCGAACGCTCGAGAATCCCCCGCCTCATCACGAGAGGCAATATCAACGCGACGAAGAGAAGGTTGAACGCCAGCTCCAGCGGAACTGCGGGCCATCGCTCTACGCCCGCACGATCCGTGATCGTCAGCCAGCGAGGCTCTGCACACACTTTTCCCGGGCAGCACCCATACCGTAAACATCCGATACGTCCCGCCGCGATACTCAGGGGAACGCCGACCGCGAACCAGTCCCCCGTCGGTTTCGTATAGCCAATCAACTTCTTGGCGATCTCGACACCGGCGTAGCCTCCTAACAAAGCACCCACGATCGTCTTGCCCGCCGCCAATTGATACAACCAAAGATCGGACCCGTAGTGCATCCATCCCTCAGCAGCGAGGTAGAGCAGCTTGGCGCCGAGGTAGGCGCCCGCTATCGCACCGACAAACACCGCGATCGATCCAGACTCGTTCCGGAATCGTCTCGACCACAGCCACCCACCGAGCGTGAGCCCCACAATCGTGATGAGCGTGTAAAGACTTCCGGCGGAAGCACGCTCGACCCAGTTCAGATTTACCTCCGCCATCAGAGACGCGGGTAGGCTTTTCCACCGCCGTTCAGGTAGTAGCGGCAAAACGAATCCAGTTTTCCGTCGGGGCGGATTACGTGCGTGCAACAGCGATCAATCCTATCCTCGTCCCAGTCCTCACCATCCATGAACGGTTTGATAAAGAGGCGAAAGGTATTCTTTTCATCCATTTCAAATTCGTGAAGAAGCTCGCCGAGCGGTTCCGACTCGCACCCGCACTTGATGAGATCTTCGAGGCGGTAGCGGACACGATCACTCAGAAATCCCTGCAAGGTCCCAAAGTCGACGAAGTCACTGATCGAGCGCACCTCGCCGTCCATTTTCAGCAAATACCCGATCGTCGCGCAGTTCGGATCGCCACAGGGAAGCGGCGTGAAATCATCCGCCCGCACCCCGCCGTTCGATTGCTCAATGAGCCCGACAATGATGTCCGCTGCATTGAGTCGTGCCGCGCTCGCCCCCGCCTCATGCGTCCGCCCCGTTCCGAACATCGGCTGAAACGCGACGCCGCGGACGTGATCGAAAGTCAGACCCAGCGCGACCGTCTCCCAGAGATGATTGAGATTCTCCGGAATCACCGTCATCGCGAGCGTCATCGGAATCCCGAGCTCCCCCGCCCGCTCGATCGCACGACGCTTCATCTTCCCGAGATCGGCACCGCGCAGGACCTTTTCGGCCGCGCTGTCAGGTCCGTCATACTGAAGATAAAATTGAAAGTGCCCGTATTCGACGAGTTCAGCGAGCTCCTCGCCGAATGCCCTGTCGCCGGCGAGACGCACTCCGTTTGAATTCACGAGGACGTAGTCGATGTCCTTATTTTCCTGACACCAGCGAATCAGCTCGAAAAACTGCGGGTGCAGAGTCGGCTCACCGCCTGACATCTGCAGAATCTCGATCTTTCCCTTACGGTCGATCACCCCCTGGATACGCGTTTTCAGTTCCTCTAGCGGAACCGCATCGACCTGATCGCCCGTCCCCGGAGGCGAGTCCGCAAAGCACGTCGGACAAGTCAGATTGCAGGAGTCCACGATTTCGATCAAAGCGAGACAGGTCGACATGACATCGACCGGCCGAACCTGAGATTCCAGCGTCGGGATCGGACGCAGAGCGTTCCCGCCAAGAAATCCAATCTGCTCACCCGCTGCCGGACTCGCACAACCACATCCCGCGCCGCAGGCAGACGCTTCGGGATTCCGTTGTCCCTCCGAGAGCCAGTAAAAACGGGCGTCCGAACTGAGCTTCACCTCGCTTTCTCCGCAGAGAGGACATTGCTTCCGCAGCCATACCTCGTCTCCGCAAGAGCCGGCGCGCGACTCAACTTCACCGGGAACCGACTCCCGACAGCGGGCGCAGTAGCTGGTCGTTTTCTTGAGTAGCGATGCGATAGCAGCCATGTGAATCCGGTTTTATTGAGTCGCCATCACGAGACCACAGCATCCGCCCATCGTCATTGCAAAATAGGCTGCGGCGACCGCTATAAAGGCCAGAACAGCTCCCAACCAGATGCCCCAGTTACGGTTCTCCGATCCGCGAATAATGTTTCGAGCGACGCAGCCGCCCGAGAGCAATGCCCCGATTCCGAAAAGGGTGATCGCGACGGTAATCAAGGCATCCCCGGCTGACTGCGATGCGATCATGATGATAATAAAAACGAATCCGAGGATCGCCGGAGATAGACAAATAAAGAACGCTCGCATGGCTCAATGTAGGTAATCAGATCGATCTACCTATGGCAATGAGGAATCGCGAAATGGCGACCGCCGCCAGCCTGTAGCCGAGGCACACAGACCGGGAAGGAACGTCCGGTGATTCCCGAACGGCCAGAGAGCGAGGTCACGGCCCTCACCTACAAAATCAGCGCCAGCCGGTAGCCGAGTCCCGCGGGCTCGGAACGAACCCCTGGTGATTCCCGAACGGCCAGAGAGCGAGGTCACGGCCCTCACCTACAAAATCAGCGCCAGCCGGTAGCCGAGTCCCGCGGGCTCGGAACGAACCTCCGGTGATTCCCGAACGGCCAAAGAGCGAGGTCGCTGCCCTCACCTACAAAATCAGCGCCAGCCTGTAGCCGAGGCAAACAGACCGGGAAGGAACGCCCAGTGATTCCCGAACGGCCAAAGAGCGAGGTCGCGGCCCTCACCTACAAAATCAGCGCCAGCCTGTAGCCGAGTCCCGCGGGCTCGGAACGAACGTCCGGTGATGCACTAGCGCCCAAAGTGCGAGGGCACGCAGTTGACCTGCCACGCCTCGGTGATTCTGGGATCAGGCAATTCCGGTATCTCAGATTGAATCAGTCGCCATGACCAGGCCGCAGCAACCGCCCATGGCCATCGCGAAATATCCTGCGGTCACACCGAAAAACGCAAGCACGGCTCCTAAACATACCATCCCGGTCGGCTCTTCACTCTTGTGAATAATTGCTGCACCCACCCAGCAACCGGAAACCAAGGCTCCTATTCCGAACAGCGCTACGGCGATTTGAATCAATGCCTCATCCCAGACAACCGAGCCTGTAACAACAAGAATAAACCCAACGATAGCAGGCGACAAACAGATGAGGAACGGGCGCATGGAGCCGGCAGAATATCGCAATTCACCTCGCTTTGACAACGATCGATTCTGCAGTCCAGCCTGCGACACTCCCCTGAGGCGGATAGGCTCCGCCGCATCTCCCGGAGCGAGATGGCTACTATGCGCAGACCTGATAGCGGATAGACTGCGCTGACGATTCGGGACAATCGTCCCTACCCGCTCCGTCCCGGAAGGCGGAAGCTCTCCCGATATTTCGCCAGACGAGCCGGAGGCTTGTAAGAGATTAGCGAGGTGTGGAGCGCAGCGGAACGCCGGGAAATCGCACGTCCACCACTGTCTCCGGCCCTGAAGGGGCCGCAGAATGTCTGCGCTGGTTTCTTCGGGTCCGGGGCCGTGCTCGGGGCGCGCAGGATCCGGTGGTTTCACGCCGTTACACCACCGGCTGATTTTCTTTCGAACCTCTGGTTCTGCGTCTTTCGCGAACCTCGAGCCTCAACACAAAACTTTGCCGATTGGCCATCGAGGCAACCGGGACTCCTCCGCATCTCCCGGAGCGAGACGGCTACTATAAGCGAAGCCCTGCTACAGTGATAACGCGTTAAGCCTCGGCCTCGGCCTCGACTTCGTCTTCGCGGACGCCGTTCTTCACTTCGAATTCGCGGCACCAGCCTTTGATTTCGAGATCGTTGAAAATCTTACCCATGACACGACGCAGGAGCCCTTTCAGGTTCGCGTTGTCGAGTTCAGCGAGGCTTCGCACCGCCGCTTCCTTGTAGGTTTCGAGGAGAAGGAGACACTTCTCGTCGGCTTCAACTTCGTGAGCGAGCTTGCGCACTTTCTCGATCGAAAAATCTTTGAGTTCTTCGTGTGACCAGAGCGAGTCGAGAACGGCTTTCTCATCGCCCTTGGCCCGCTCGCGTGCGACCGCGAGAAGAACACTCGGACGCATTTGCTCCAACTCGTTGTCGCCGGCGTCTTCGCCGAGATCGTCCATGTCATCACGGATCTGATAAGCGATACCGAGATTCTCGGAGTATTCGCGGAGAACGCTGTCCACTTCGTCGAGACGACCGGCACAGGAAGCACCGAGAGCCAGAGCAACCTCAAAAGCAGGGGCTGTCTTTTGGCGGAAAATTTCAAGAACCTGCTTCGATTTGAGCGGCTTGGGATCGTTCGCCCAGACCAGCTCGGCGCCCTGTCCCTGACAAAGCTCCCGCTGCCCTTTCGCGGCGATTTGAAGCATTTCGACCTTCTGAGCGTCGGACAATCCGATTTCTCCGATGAGCCGGTAGCCCTCACCAATCAACAAATCCCCTGCATTGAGCGCGACGGGAACGCCGTGCTGCGTGTGCAAGGTCGGCTGATCGTAGCGACCGTGATCTTCGTCCTCGATATCGTCGTGAATCAGTGAAGCCTTGTGGAAAAGCTCCGTCGCGAGAGCGATTTTCTTGATGTCGTCGGAAATCGGCTCGCCCCGGTCTTCGCGCAGCGCTTCGAAAGCCGCCACGGTCAGGAACGGACGCCAGCGTTTACCGTCGCGTCCCAGCCATTCGCGGGCGATCTTTTCCTGCTCTCCCTGAGCAGGGCCCATCAGAGCCTCAATCGACTCGGCGCTGAACCATTCCTTCACCTCTTCATGCAGCGCATTGAGATCGAGACGGCGCGTCTGATCGTCGCTCGTGAGGTGAATGTATTCCCAGACCCAGTCGATATCGACGGTCGTGTTGATGCAGTCATCCTGCAAAAGCGGAACCGCAATCGATGGAATCGCCGCTGCTTCGACATAAGGGAACGTTCGCTCGAGCACAGGGAGACAGGAAATCCCGACAATCGCTTCGATCTGGCCGGTTTGAATCAACGACATCACGATCGCCGACCCTTCCGCCACGAGAACGGCGTATCCGAGACGTTCCGCCTCGTTTTGAAAATCCTGAATCGAGCAAAGTCCACACTGCTTGCAGAGAAGGCCGAATTCATCGAACGGCGCGGGACATTTGTCCTCCACCCGCAGGCACTTCGGCATGAGAAGGAGACGGCGCTCGTAGGGAATCTCAGCGAGCGTTTCACGCCACATCTCATTATTCAGGCACACCGCCGTGTAATGGAGATAGGTTTCGTCGTCCGCGTAGCCTAACTCAGCGAGAATTTTGCGCGCATGCACATCGAGTTCCTCAACGGGCATGGGAGGAACCGGGTTTTCCTTTTCGACGTAGTTGCGAATCGTCTGGAGAAACAGGTCACGCTCAGGCTTGGTCTGCGGCAGATTTTTCTTCGGCGGACGGAAACGAGTCGTCGTCACCGGAACCGGCTGAGGAATCTTGATCGTTTGGATGGAATCGACGGGAGATGACATGGATCAGTTTTCCAGAGTAAACAGGGTTAGGTCGGGGATTCAACAGGGTTAAGTCCCCTGTTAGTTTCGGTATTCTACAATCAACAACCGTTCCTTAAAGAAGTTTCGGTTCAAGAAAAACCGAATTGCGTGATCAGGGCGAAGTTGTACGCAAGGAAGCGTCAAAATCAGGGTCAAGTTTGCTTGCAAGCCCGCGTTTGCGATTTGACCCGCCCCCCGCATTTCGTCATCATGGCGTCCATGAGATTCGGCATTTTCCCTCTGCTCTCACTTCTCGCCGCCGGCGCTACCGCGGCTGAACCATGGCCGCGGCACACGATAGACCCCGCCGATGCAGGGGCAGCAAGGGCGGGAGCCGACGGCGTTCGCATCGGCTACCTCAACGGGGACAGGCTCCCCGACCTCGTCACGGGCTGGGAGGAGGGAAATGCGATCCGCGTCTGCCTCAATCCCGGACCGGCAAAAGCAAAAGACCCCTGGCCCGCGGTGACAGTGGGAAAAGTCAAAAATGCTGAAGACGCCGTGTTTGCCGATCTCGACGCAGATGGCTGGCTCGACGTGATCAGTTCCTGCGAAGGGAAAACCCGATCACATTTTGTGCACTGGGCCCCGGCCTCCGCGAAGGGTCTCCTCACCGAATCGAGCTGGAAAACCGAAGTGATTCCCGCGACCAAAGGCCTCGAGGCCTGGATGTTCACCCTGCCATGCGACGTCGACGGGGACGGCGACGTCGATTTAATCACCGGCTCCAAGAACGAAGGCGCATCGGTGAGTTGGATCGAAAACCCGGGAAACGGCGCCTCACGCGATCTGAACCGGTGGAAACTCCATCGCATCGCCGATGCCGGCTGGATCATGAGCCTCCGCATTCTCGAACAGGAGGGAGAACGCTTTCTTATTTTCTCAGACCGCAAAGGAGCCCGTTCCGGTATTTTCATCACCCCGCTCTCGGACGAAGCCCCCTACTTCGGCAAACCGGTCCTGATCGGGGGCGGCGGCGAGGAAGTGATGTTTCTCGACCTCGCGCTTCTCGACGATGACGGAAAACTGGACGTCGTCGCCTCGATCCGCCCTGACAAAACTCGTGTGATCTACCAGCCGGAGGATCCGCTCACGCTCTGGGAGGACTCGGCGGACCTCGAACCTCTCGATCTCACGACGTTCGGCACGGCCAAAGCGGTGAAAGTCGGGTTGATTGACGACGATCAGATTCCGGATTTTGTGATCACCTGCGAAAATGCCAAAGGAAAGCTGAAAGGCGTGCTTTTCGGCACGGTGTTTTCCGAATTCGAAGCCGTGAGCGACGCGGAAGGCGTGAAGTATGACCGAATCGAACTGCTCGATCTCGACGACGACGGCGATCTCGACATCATCACCTGCGAAGAAAAAGCGGGGCTAGGTGTGGTGTGGTTTGAGAATCCACGGTGAGTGGTGGGCGAATGTGAGACGTGGGTCGGACGAGCGGGGCAGAGAGACAGGGGCTCTGGAATACCGGGGCTCCGCCGCATCTCCCGGAGCGAGATGGCTACTGTGCGCAGAGCCGGAGGCTCGCAAGAAATCAGCGCGGTGTGGAACGCCGGGGAACGCCGGGAAATTGCGCGCCCACGACATTGTCTCCGGCCCTGAAGGGGGCCGCAGAATACTCTGTGCTGGGTTCTTCGGCCCCTCCGGGGCCGTGTTTGGGAGCACAGGATCCGGTGGTTCCACTCCGTTTCACCACCGGCTGATTTTCTTTCGAACCTCCGGTTCTGCGTCTTTCGCGAACCTCGAGCCTCAACACAAAACTTTGCCGATTGGCCATCGAGGCAACCGGGACTCCTCCGCATCTCCCGGAGCGAGATGGCTACTCTGCGCAGAGCCGGAGGCTAGCAAGAGATTAGCGCGGTGTGGAGCGCAGCAGAACGCCGGGGAATTGCGCGCCCACCATTGTCTCCGGCCCTGAAGGGGCCGCAGAATACTTTGCGAACGACCCTAAACCGCACCGCCCCACCAACCGATTTTCCCTTCCCCAATTCGAACCATCCCGTGGCATCCTCCGGCGACGGCTCGCACGGAATTTTTCAGAAGCTCCGATTTTCACCGCAACCTTTTCGATAGCGGGATGTTCTATCAATCATGATGCCCGTCCTGACTCGCGCTTTGATTTTCCCTGCCTGCCTTTCGTTTTTCCTCACGGTAAAACCGGGCACTGCTCAGGAAATGTCCATGACTTCGACCACTCCGAAATACTCTCAGGAGCAGGTGAACTTTTTCGAATCGAAGATTCGCCCCGCGCTCGTCGAACACTGCTACAAATGCCACTCGGAAGACGGTGACAAAATCAAAGGCGGCCTTCTTCTCGACACCCGCGAGATGAGCCTCGTCGGCGGAGACACAGGACCGGCGGTCGTTCCCGGCAACCTCGATGAAAGCCTTCTCTATACCGCCATCCTCTACACGGACTCGGATTTGGAAATGCCTCCGAAGTATAAACTCGATGACGACGTGATCGCCGATTTCAAAACATGGATCGAAATGGGTGCACCCGATCCGCGCGAACGCCGTTCGAAATCCGGTGCGCCGGCGGAATACACAAACACGATCGACATCGAGGCCGGCCGCGAGCATTGGGCCTACCAGCTTCCCGCGCTTTCGGAAATGCCCTCACTCAAAGAAGGTTCGGGAACTCTGAACGCGATCGACGCTTTCGTCGCAAAAAGACGCGAAACCGCGGGGCTCACACCCGCCCCGGACGCCGACGCCCTGACACTCGTGCGAAGACTCTACTTCGATCTCATCGGGCTTCCTCCCCGCCGGGACCAGGTTGAGGCATTCGTCGCAGGCTACGAATCCGATCCTGAAACCACGCTCGCGAAAACGGTCGATTCCCTGCTCGCCTCCGAACAGTTCGGGGAACGCTGGGGACGCCACTGGCTCGACGTGGCGCGCTACGGTGAATCATCCGGAAAAGAGGTCAACGCGACCTTTCCCCACGCGTGGCGCTATCGCGACTACGTGATCGACGCATTCAACGCCGACAAACCCTTCGACGAATTCGTTCAGGAACAAATCGCCGGTGATCTTCTCGATGCAGCGACGCCGGAAGAGAAAGCGGAACATCTCATCGCGACGAGCTTTCTCGCGATCGGCACGAAAGGGCTCAACGAAGTCAATTCCCGCCAGTTCCGGTTCGACCTCGCCGACGAGCAACTCGACACGACGACGCAGGCCTTTCTCGCGACGACGGTGGCCTGCGCCCGCTGCCACGATCACAAATTTGATCCCATTCCGATGGGCGACTACTACTCGATGGCGGGAATTTTTCTCAGTTCGGAAACGCTCTACGGCACCGCCGAGGCATTGCAAAGTCGCCGCACGACCGAGCTCGTCTCGCTTCCGGCAGCATCGAAATCGGGCACCGAATCGAAGTCACTCGGCGAGATGACCGAAATGTCCTATCAAATGACCGTCCTCGAGGAACGACTCGAAGAGATCACCACCGAAATTCGGGAGCTGCGACGAAGCGGTGAAGACGACAAGGCCCGTGCAATGCTCAATCAGGTGCTCAGGGCGCGAAGCCAGGTCGGTATTCAACGGCAACTGCTCGACTCCTACGACGATGACGGCAATCCGATCGCTTTCACGATGGGCGTTCAGGACCGCGAGGAGCCATTTGATTCCCAGATTCTGATTCGCGGAGAGGAAGACAATCCCACCGAAGAGCGCGCTCCCCGCGGCTTTCTCCAGGTTATCCAGACGAGCAACCAGTCCGCGATCGGCACGCACGAAAGCGGACGACGTCAGCTCGCTGAATGGATCACTTCCCCCGGGAATCCCCTCACCGCCCGCGTCTACGCCAACCGCGTCTGGGGCTGGCTCATCGGCGAAGGACTCGTCACGAGCGTCGACAATTTCGGAACGACCGGGGAAAAGCCGAGTCATCCTGAACTGCTCGACTACCTCGCCCTGACATTGATCGATTCCGGCTGGTCGACCAAAGATCTCATCCGTGAAATCGTCACGAGCAAAACCTACCGCATGAGTTCCGAATACGACGAAGCCCAGTTCCAAAAGGATCCCGAAAACCGACTTCTCTGGCGCGCCCACCGGAAACGCCTCGACGCGGAATCGCTCAGGGACGCAACACTCGCAGCGAGTCAGCAACTTGACCTCTCCCGCCCCGAAGGCTCGATGGTCTCGCAAATCGGTGATGGATTCGTCGGGCGTAACATTCAGGAGGCCCAACTCAACACGCCTTCGAATCACCGGTCGGTCTATCTGCCGATCGTGCGGGGGCTCGTTCCCGAAAGCCTGAGCCTCTTCGATTTCTCCGATCCAAGTCTCCTCTCCGGAAAGCGTGAGGTCACGACGGTTCCCTCTCAGGCGCTCTACCTCATGAACTCGGATTTCGCGATCACGAGCGCGGAGGCGATGGCCGACTATCTCGTAAACGATCAAAAACTGCGCGGCCCCGAGCTCGCTACCGCGGCCTTCTATCTCTGCTACTCACGACCACCGACGCCGGAGGAGGGCGAACACACGAAGAAATACATCGAACGCTTTCTCGAAGTCGCCAAAGCCGAAAACCTCTCCGTGGAGAAGTCGAGACGCATGGCACTGACGACTTTTTGCCAGTCACTGATCTCTTCCGCCGAATTCCGCTACCTCAACTAACCTGCTTAAAAACCCACGCCAACCCACTCATTATGAATGCACTGAAACCTCACTCATTCTCGCGGAGAGCCGCACTGCAGACAACCTCCTGCGGGTTTGGCTATCTCGCCTTTTCCGCGCTCGCCGCAGCGGCGAAGGAAGCGGAATTGAATCCTCTCGCGCCGAGAAGTCCCCATTTTGCGCCGAAGGCGAAACGGATCATCTTCCTCTCGATGCAGGGCGGCCCTTCACACGTCGATACTTTCGATTACAAACCGCTCCTCAATCGCGACAGCGGCAAAGAATCGAAAGGCTACGCCAAACTTCTCGGCTCCCCTTTCAAATTCAACCAGCACGGTGAAAGCGGCCTGCCCATCTCCGAACTCTTCCCGCAGCTTGCGACGCACGCCGACGATCTCTGCCTGATCAACAGCATGCACACCGACCTTCCGAATCACCCTCAGGCGCAGACGATGATGCACACGGGGAATTTCCAGTTCGTGCGCCCTTCGCTCGGCGCGTGGACGCTCTACGGACTCGGGACGGAAAACGACAGCCTCCCCGGCTTCGTCACGCTCGCCCCGCCGAACGGAGCGCAGAACTACGGCAGCGCCTTCCTCCCCGCAATCTACCAGGGAACCCCGATCGGAAAACAGGCCCGCAACCGCTTCGTGTCGGCGGACCAGCAGGCCGCGATCAGCAACATTAAGAACCCGCAGATGTCCTCAGAGATGCAGCGGGTTCAGCTCGATTTCATCAAATCCCTCAACGAAGCGAAACTGAAGCGGGACGAATTTCACCCCGAAGTCGAAGGCATCATCGAATCCTACGAGCTCGCGTTCCGGATGCAGGACGAAGTGCCGGAGGTTCTCGATATCTCGACGGAGTCAGAGGCGACCAGAAAGATGTATGGCTTGGACAACAACACCACGGCCGGGTTCGGACGTCAGTGCCTCAGCGCCCGCCGCATGGCCGAAGCCGGAGTCCGCTTCATCCAGGTCAATCACGGGAACTGGGATCACCATAACAACCTCCGCGACGCCCTCACCCGGAATTGCAACGAGATCGATCAACCCATCGCCGGGTTGCTTCAGGATCTCAAGGACAGGGACATGCTCAAGGACACGCTCGTGATGTGGGCGGGCGAATTCGGGAGAACGCCTCACGCCCAGGGAACGAACGGACGCGACCACAACAATCAGGGCTACTCGATGTGGATGGCCGGAGGCGGCGTCAAAGGCGGGCTCCGCTACGGGGCAACCGACGATCACGGCCACAAAGCCGTCCTCGACAAAGTCCACATCCACGACTGGCACGCCACGATTCTGCATCTCCTCGGACTGAATCACGAAAAGCTCACCTACCGATACGCGGGAAGAGATTTCCGACTCACCGACGTCCACGGCGAGATCGTGAAGGGAATTTTGGCATAGTTAGAGAGAGAGAGAGAGAGAGAGAGAGACGGAATCAGCGAAACCGTTGCTTTCCCAAGCGGGCAGTTTCGTCTTTACTCTTTCTCTATGTTGAGACGTCTACCTTTCTTCACCTGCCCGTTGCTGGCGATCGCGCTGCTCACATCCTGCGGAGAACCCACCAAACGTGAGTTCGCAGCAGAGAGCGGATTGCGCGAGCGAGTCGAAGCTTTCGTGACCGAATTCGAAACGCTTTCTGTGGATTTCCCCTACACCGCCAAGCCATTCGCCCTCGCGGCTCCCCTCCCGGAACCGCTTACCCGTCTCAATTCGCTGACGCTTTCGAGTCGGGAACTGGGCTCACCTAGATCAGGCATCCTGACCACTGACGACAACTTAAGCCTGAATACGAACTACGGAATGGGCAGGACACTGGACAGCGTTTACGCCAGCGAGCCCATCGAGGAAGGCTGGCAGGAAGAAGTCGAGAATATCCTGAGCAAGCGCTATCTGGTGCTCTACTGGACGCACAGTTACGATCCACCGCTCGTGGTCGATGGGAAAGACTACTACGAAGGCGGCACAGCAAAGGCAGCGGTGACACTGTATGACCGGGAATCGAAGCGCTACCTACTCGCCTTTCAAGTGGAAGGACGCGCCGCCGGCTTTGTCGAAGCCAAGGCGGAAGAATGGAAGCTGAAACAAAATCTGGTCTTCGAAATCAACAACCTGCTTCGAGAGGACATCCTCAAGAAAATGTCGGCCGAGCTCGAAAAGCAAACCGGAGGAATCCTCTATCGCTCGTCACCCGAAGAAGCATCAGATTCTGACAGCGTTCCTGAATAGGAACAGACCGGCAGTCGCTTTCAGCGATCACTATCGTCTCAGAACCGATTGCCGTTGGGAGCGTGAAGCCCCCCCTCATCAAAAGGGTCCCGAAATCAAACCGGCGGCTTGTCCGCCCCCATTTCAAAACCTCTGCGACTCCGCGCCTCTGCGTGAGCCCCTCTTCCTTCTCAAGCCCCCGGATCCCTACGCCATCTCAGGCGTGAGAACGGCGAGATGCGACATGAGTTCGCTCGTCTCGCGGCGCCATTGAGCGAGTTTGTGCTTCGACATTTCGACGCGCTCGCCCGTGGCGGTTTCGAGCTCGTGATAACTCGTCGTGACCCGCTCGAGCAATTCGATGACCGCTTGATGGGTCCGTTCGCAAACGCTCTCTCCCGACGCGGCAATCTGCTCGAGGTGTTCGCTCGTGCGGAGACGGGCCTCGGCCATTTCGGCGAGAAGGATACGGCTGCTGGGAACGCGGCGAAGATTGGAGACGAGTCCGACTTTCTCCAAAAGCCAGATCGACCACTTCGTCGGATCAAAGCTGAACGGCTTCACCCCGTTGCGGTAGTCGTGCTGGAATTCGTGATGGTAGTTGTGATAGCCTTCTCCGAAGGTGAGAAACGCCATCAGCGTGCTGTCTTTCGCGCTGCAATTTCTCGAATACGGCTGGCGTCCGAGAGTGTGACAGAGAGAATTGATGAAAAAGGTGCTCTGCTGAACGAGGAAAACCCGCAGCGTTCCCACGAGGAGAAATCCACCGAGAGCGCCCACCCAGCTGCCTGACCAGAGTCCGCAAAGGAGAGCCGGCAGGGCCAGACCGACGAGACCGGCGATCCACTTGTCCCAACGGGCCTGCCACATCACCAATTTGTCCTTCTGCAAATCAGCGACGTTATCGAGCGGGCGTTCCGGCTCGATTTTGAAGAGAATCCATCCGATGTGAGCCCAGAAAAAGCCCTTCGAAATATCATAGGGATCGTCGTCGTGATCGACGTGCTTGTGGTGCTTCCGGTGGTCGGAGGCCCAGCAGAGAGCGGAATTCTCGAAAGCACACGCGCCGAAAATCAGCGTCGCGAGTCGCACCGGCCACTTGGCCTTGAAGGAAAGATGCGAGAACAAACGGTGGTAGCCCAGCGTGATGCTGAGGCCTGTCGCGATGACATAAAACAACATCAAGCCGCCGGTAAACCAATCCATCCCGTAGTGAAAGAGATAGATGGGAGCACCGATCACGGCGAGGGCGGAAATGATGAAAAGGAAAATGGAATTGATCCAATTGACGCGCTTAAAAGGGATGCGGGATAGCATAGAATCACTCGGGCTGAGGATGACAGAAGGAACGGGGAGCCCCTCACTGACAGTCGTTGATAAGAAGTATCACGCCAGCAGAAACAGGTCCCTATTGATGTCGCATTTAGCGCTTTGATGCCCAAAACAGAAGGAAACAGGCAAGAACCGCGCTGTGTTGGGGCAAAAGAGCCCGGAATCGGAAGGTTTCCGGCGGAAAGCGAATTCCGGGAGAGAAATTCTCATGCAGAGGCGCGGATCCGCGGAGAATGAGTGAGGACGGGGCCTGTGGCGATGAATGACCGGCGAACGCCCCAATCAAGATTCGGAGATCATTTCGGCCGGTGTTTTAAGTTTTAAGGGACAGACAAATAATACACACGGGACTTGGCTTTCGCAGCGTGGGCGGAGGGCGGCACGAACGATCTGCGCCTCGGCGAGGCACATCCACCTGCCCCCGCGAGTTCTGTTATCCTGATTATTGTCATATCGTGACGTGCCGACTCCGGGGCCTGTCTCCGTTTTCCTCCCGCGTTTTCCTCTCGTCACAACGAGCCTCAATGTAATCATCTCGCTCCGAGAGATGTTCAGAGCCCCTGCGAAGTTGCCTTAACCCGGTTGTCCGTTTTTTTTTGCTTGAGTCGAGGAATGTTGCCTTCCCCCGGAATACGGGAACAGACAAATAATACAATGGAAGTCAATCAACTCGCGGCGGGATCGGGCTTGCTAGCGTCGGCTTGTTCGGTCCGGTTGGCATCGCCATCAGCATTTCAAGGTGCCGAGGGTCTTCCACCGAAACGTAGAGTTGGAAAATCTCTTCTTTGGTGAAGTGATCCTCTAACCTCGGCGCAAGAAAGTAGGAAGTGTAAATTCGTCTGTAAATCTCCATCCCAGTTTGAGGCTCTGGCAGAAGATTCAACGCGACAGATAAGGTTAAAGTCTGAGTGCCAGGAACATGAACTGGCTGGTCGTCACAAAAGAGCTTGGTAGTAATCGCTTTTGAAATTGCGAGAAAATCGATTCCCTTGTGATCATAAAATCGCGGATCTGCTCGTTTGATAATCAATTCCTTCTGCTCTGTTGAGAGGGCAACGTCTGACGGGGATTCAATTCCGCCAAGGTCAAACGAAAGTGCTGATTCTCGAAACGGGGTAGACCAGCGGTAAAGGTCTAGGAAGCACAAAAGAAGTCCGACAAATCCGACCAGAAGAAGGACTCCGAAAATCTTGGCTGCTTTTCGCCTCTTCTTCATTTTCTAGACCGAACGTTGAGGCATGGTGTTTTAAGGGACTGGACTGTTTTAAGTGTTTTAAGGGACAGACAAATAATACATAAGAGGGAATTAAGAACCTCTGAAGCACCCAGGAGGTCAGCTAGAGATTTGCACTGAAGCAATTCAAACAATTCGTTTTCTCTTAGCAGATATATCCGATCTCCTCCGAGGGCACTCTCACCTTTCGTCCAGATTCCATTGAGATACGGACTCTCACCATCAAAGAAAAGAGCGTCAGTTTTCACACGCTCGGTAAGTGTTACAGGTGCCGGGAGGATCAAATTGGTATCAACCGCATCAACCGCATCACTGCGCGCCCACAAATCCAATCTCTCACCTAAGATAGTCTCTCCAAATGCAGGAAAGGTGAAACCAAACAAAACCAACGCATAAAAAATCTTCATAACTAGATTAGCTTTGACTCGATGGAATAGCCTTCAACACCTGACTCCCGCAGGAATCAACAGGGACAGGTTAATTATAGTATGCGGCAATTGCAATTACGAGCCGTGTATCCGAAAAGTATGATTTTCAGATGATCGTCCTTCAATTGATAGCCTGCCCTTGCGCGCTGGTGCCCGTTGGAGCAGCAACTGAATCAACTCGAGACGGGATCGGGCTTACCAGCGTCGCCTTGATCGGCGCTTCGAATGAAGGGAGCGTGAACAACGACGGTTGAAGCGATGAAATCGTGGATCGCACGACTTTTTCGATTCAGCATCATCGAGCCCAACTCGAGTAAATACCACCCGAGTCCAAGGTGATTGAGAATAGGCGGCACGGACGAATGATGCATCGCCTCCTCATATCCCCTTGTTCGAATATCATAAATGATCCACGAGCAAACAACGATCGAATCGATCAGGGCAACGGAGTCGCGCAGCAGGCACTGTGAAAGACTCGGCAACCTCGTTTCGGAAACATCGAGAACCTTGATCCGATAGACAAACTTCCCCAGCGTCTGCCCGAAAAAATAATGACAAAGGATGCTGTAGATCGGATAGACGAGGAAGGAAAAGACGATCCAGGAAGACACCAGAGCAACCGGTTGCTCAGGTTGATAAAAGTAGGAATTACCCGCCAGCATCGGGACAAATAGAACGACGTCAATCAAGGCGGCTCCGAACCGGGCCCGAACCGTGTTGTAACGCTCATAATTCTCCATATTTTGCATCGGACGGGGTTATCTACCGCTGTTGTCTTTTGTGTTCCGTTCGGGAGTCAGTTTCGTGTGTCAACGGACCTTGGATTAACGGGGACAGGTTAATAATTGGAGACGGTAATTGGAATTAATGCTCAAATTTGTGAAGTGTCTGATTTTTAGACGCTCTTTCCCAATAATTAACCTGTCCCTTTGCATTTTTCCCGCGAAATCGAACCCCTCTTTTTGAAGAAACTTTTCTCGAATCAAACATCACCGGGAAACGAGTGGCTTCACCGACCTAGACTCCGCTTTTCTGAAATCGATTTCAGCAATTGCTCCAGCTCCCGTGGATTCACAGGCTTGACCAAATGGTGATCGAATCCCGCTTCACGCGTCTTTGCCCGATCTTCCTCCTGCCCCCAGCCAGTCTGGGCAATGATGACCATACCCTTGCCAGCTTCCGACTCGCGGATGCGGCGGCAAGCCTCATGGCCGTTCAGCTTTGGCAGACCGATATCGAGAAGGATCACGTCCGGCAGGAATTTTGCCGCCGCCACCACCGCTTGTTCCCCGTCGTATGCCGTGTGGGTTTCGTTCCCCGACAATTCCAGCATCATCGCTAGGGTGTCGGCTCCATCCCGATTGTCATCGACGATCAGAAGACGAAGCGATGATTTCCCATCCTCTTGTGCGCTTGCTTCCTCTTTGGGCACAGATGATTTGGCGACCACCGGCAACCGCACTTCGAACTCGGCTCCCTTCCCAACTCCCTCACTGCTTGCCTGTATCGTTCCGTCGTGCAGATCGACCAATCGTTGCACCAGACTCAAGCCTATACCTAGCCCACCCTGCGATTTCTCCAGCGAGGTATCCAGTTGTGAAAACATTTCGAAGACATGCTTCAACTTGTCCGCCGGTATGCCGATTCCACTGTCCTTCACAGTCACCACGACCTCGTTGCCTTGTTGCTCGGCAGTGAGAAGGATTTGCCCATCGCGTTCGCTGTATTTCGCGGCGTTGTTCAGCAAATTCATGAAAACCTGCGCCAGGCGTGTCGGATCTACCAGAACATCCAGCGGTTGCTCGGGCAGCTTGACAGTCAGGTCGTGCCCCAACTGGTCGATGAGCGGGCGGCTTGTTTCCACCGCGCCCAGCACTACGGAAGACAGAGTCACCCGTTCCTTGCGAAGCTCGATTTTTCCGGTGGAAATTCGACTTACATCCATTAGGTCATCCACCAATCGCACCATCTGGCTGAGCTGCCGGTCTATCATTTCACAAGCCCGCCCGACAGCAGCACCATCCCCGCCGGCCAGTCCTATCATTTGCACCCCGTTCCGGATGGGCGCCAGCGGATTGCGAAGCTCGTGAGCTAGAGTGGCAAGGAACTCGTTCTTCCGGTGATCCGCCTCGGACAACTTGGCAGCAATCTTGCGTAGGCGCTCCTCCGCTTGACGACGCTGCGTAATGTTGTCGTGGGTGACCACCACTCTCACCGGCCCCATCGATTCAAAGCGGGTGACCCGCATCAGGAACCATCGTTGCTCGGTCGGTGAGTGGCAGGGATACTCGCATTCAAAAAACTGCTCGCTATCAGCCAGCACCCTGCGGATGCCCTGGGCAATCGTCCCGTCATCCGCACAGTCCCCCGAGCTCGACTCACACAACTCGACGTAATTCGTTCCCACACCCCACTTTTGGCCGGAAAAATTATTCTTCTCCGCGAAGCTCCTCCACGCATGATTCACTTCCAGGATCACGCCAGTTTCATCAAGTACCGCCAGGTGGCTCGACAGCGCATCGATGGATGAATGATAGAACCGCAGAGCCTCGGCCAGCTGTCCTTCCGATTCCTTGCGCTCCGTGATATCAAGGGATGCAGCTACGACGTGCCTTGGGTTCCCTTCCCCGTCACGGATCGTTGAGACGCTGTTGTTCACCCATACGACCGTTCCGTCCGGACGGACGTAGCGTTTCTCGATAACGAAAGGACTCCCGCCTGCCACGACCTGTTTGAAAAGCGGCAGGTTGCGGGAAAGATCTTCGGGGTGGGTGATGTCTTGCATCAGCATGTCATACAGCTCCTCCTCCGAGCGACCCACAATCTCACAATACCGCGCATTCACCTTCACGAACTGTCCTTCCAGATTCACCTCAGCGATCCCGGCAAGAGTCTGGGAGAAAATGCTCCGCAAGCGCTCTTCGCTCTCACGCAGCGCTTCTTCCGCCCGTTTTCTCACTGTGATATCCTGCACTTCGATGACCGTACCTATCGGCACGCCCTGTTCACGGATCACCAGCGCATTGATCATCACCGGGAAATACTCCCCGTTCTTCCTGATGAAAACGTCTTCGTAATCGCGGACCTCACCGTTCTCCGGCAGCGCCCGGTCAATCGGACATTCCGGCATCGGATACGGTCGTCCGTCCGGGTGGTGGTGGTGGATGAAATCATGCAGGATCCCGTTTTTCACCTCCTCGAAGGAGAAGCCCGTCATCGCCTCTGCCGCCGGATTCATGAACGTACAGCGGCTCTGGTCATCCATCATGAAGATAGCAGTCGTCGCCGTATCAGTAATATTTTTCGTCAGATCCAGCTGGAACCGCAGTTCTCTCTCCGCCTGCCGCAGCTCAGTGGAGTCGTAGTAGTAACATACAACCCCGTGCCGCCCTCCCGGTAACATCACCCGGTGCAGCTCCCATTCGTAGCTCTCCGTCTCACCGATATCGGCGCGTGCGGATTCGAATCTTTCGGAGAAATACGATTCGCCGGTTTCGAGGGTATGGCGGAAAGTTTTGATGATATCCGCGGCAATGGGCTCGGGCCAGAGGATACGTATCGCCTCGTCGAAGGGGCGCCCGACGGCCGGACTGACGTTTACGAAAGCTCCCGTCTGGGAGCCCGCGTTCAAACTGGCGATGCGGAAATCCGAATCCACGATATAGATCCCGAAAGGGCATCTCTCCACCAGATCGTAAAACATTCGCTGCGCATCCGCACGCTCCTGCTCCACGAGCTTCCTCTCGGTCAGATCAAGCATTGAGCCAACCATGCGTACCGGCTTACCGGCATCGTCTCGCACCACCCGCCCACGGTCGAACACCTCGGAATAGGTTCCGTCCGCCCGACGGAAGCGGTATTCGGCGGTCCAACGCTCCCGCTCCCCGTCGATCACAGAGTGGATGCCGTGAGTAACCCTCTCCCTGTCATCGGGATGAATATTCTCCACCCACCAGGATGCGTCGGGATCCACCTGCTCCTCCGTGTAGCCGAACCGCGTTCGCACCCCCTCGTTCCACGTGACCCCGTTCGTCACCAGATCCCAGTCCCAGATCGCATCGTTCGCAGCATCCCCCACAAGTCTGTAGCGAAGCTCGCTTTCCTTCGCCGATTTCTCCGACCGCTGCCGTTGGATCGCTATCCCTGCGGTGCGGGCGAGGAACTCGATGGACTGCACCTCCTTATCGTCCGGCTGGCGCGGGGAAGGCGAATAGACGGCAACAGTCCCGAGAACCGTGCCGCTGGAACAAAGGATGGGAACCGACCAACAGGCTCTCAGCCCGTGCCCCAGCGCCACTTCGCGGAAGTTTTCCCATAAGGGGTCATCTGCGATGTCGGCAACGATAACCGGCTCACCCCGATGCGCCGCCGTCCCGCAAGAACCACAGCCCGGCCCCACGGGCACGGCACCAATCGCTTCCGAATACCCGGCCGGTGAGCGGCCTCCCGCCGCGGGAAGCAGCAGCGATCCGTCCTTCTCCGCCAGATGCACGATGGCGATGCTGCCACCTCCTATGTGCCGCTCGGCGGCCAGGCACACATCCTCTAGAATTTCGACAAGATCCCCACCCCGGGCAACCTGTTCCAGCACACGGTTCTGATCCACGAGCAGAGTTTCCTCCCGCTGCCGCTCCGTTACCTCCCGGAAAACAACCACCGATCCCACCTCGTCACCTTTCTCACTGAGTATCGGAGCCACGGTTTCCTCGATAGGGCGCGTCGCCCCGTCCTTCGCGATCAGGATCGTGTAACTCAGCAGCCCCCCCTCGCCCCCCGTCTCCACTGCCCCTTCCGACGGCATTTCGACCGGAAGTCGGCTCTTCCGGTTCACGATGTGGAACACCTCGTCGAGCGGCTGCCCCAATGCATCCTCGTTCGCCCAGCCGGTAAGACGCTCCGCTGCCGCATTCAGATTCGTGATGACCCCTTCCGTATCGGCAGTGACCACTGCGTCGCCGATACTCGCCAGCGTCACCCGCAGAAGCTCCGCCTGATCCTTCTCGCGCCGCAGCATCGCCAACTCATCCAGCAAGCCCTGCGTCATTTCACTATTTGCCGCTTCGGGATCGTTAAGCACACACTCCGCAAGCGCCTCGTGTATCCCCAACAGGTCCTTGAGATCGTCTTCCAGGTGAAGCTCGGGATGCACCTTCGTCCAGAAATGCGCCGTGCGCACGAAAGTCAGGAAAACCATCAAATGCTGGAACGTAACTTCGCCCATCACCTTTCTCAGGGATTCAAGACACTTCCCCGCATGCGGGGTCTCCAGGAAAACATGGGCCGCGCACGCGAACACCGCCACATCCAGTTCCTCATCCAGCCCGCTGAGATCCGTCAGTTGAACCCCGCACTCATCCAGCAGCGCCGCATAAGGAGCGATCTTCTCGCCCCGTGGCAAAGGGCGCCGCAACATCCGCACCACTTCCTCTATTGTATCCGGAGCGCACCGCGAATCGCCCGCCGGCTTCCCCAGCCCGGTAAGGAAACCCACATGCCTGGCGATGCAATACCGGACGTTACAGAAGCGGGACAGGTAAACGAACAACCGCTCCTTGAAGAGTCCCGGGAGCGGGTTATCTAAATAGCCGAACTTGGCGAAGCCCCAGAGATTCTCGGTGACCTCAGGAACCCCGGGAGCAAGCCGGAAAAAGTTTGGAAGAACGCCAAACCGGTCGCCTATCTCGGCTTGAGTGGAGGAAACCGACGGTTCTTCTTTGGAGGTTGCCATGTTCGTAGGTAGGAATTTTTTCGGATAGGTGATTCACTGACAGGCCGGATCCGATAGAGATGGCTCCGGGCTGGGTTCCTTACAAATGTTGTCCCAGAATAGACACGGAAGTTACGGGCGCAAGTATTCCGGTGTTGTGCCCCCCCCTTTTTGAAACACTTCGTAGAAAAGAAAATACACCATCTCACCTCCCCAAACACGTGGCAAAACCGCGGGGTATACCTCCGAGCAAGACGGAGAAACAATCAGCTGCACGAAAGAACGGAGTGGATTAACGGGGACAAGTGGATTAACGGGGACAGGTTAATAATTGGAGACGGTAATTGAAATTAATGCTCAAATTTGTGAAGTGTCTGATTTTTAGACGCTTTTCCCCAGTAATTAACCTGTCCCTGTGCATTTCGTCACAACGAGCCTCAATGTAACCATCTCGCTCCGAGAGATGTTCAGAGCCCCTGCGCAGTTGCCTTAACTCGGTGGTCAGTTTTTTTTGCTTGAGTCAAGGAATGTTGCCTGACCCCGGAATGGTGTGTTCGATTTTGCCTTGCGGACAAGCGAAAACTCCTGGGATATTCAAATGCGACGAATCATCACATAGCCTCACTTGGAAATCATTGCTCCCCTGTTTTTGGGGCTCTTCCTTGGTCAAACTCGAACTCCCCCGAAAGATTGACCAACCTTCCGCTTTCCACTTTTATCGGAAATTAATCTCGAAAATCGTTCTAATGTGAAAATCACCCCGTTTGACGATCGTACAAAAAAAGCAATAAGGTCTTTGTAATGAAGAGAAGATGTAGAAAGATTTTCTTGGGAGTTCTCCTTGTGCTGGTTCTTGGATTCTTCCTTCAACTGCTGTCTTGGTATCTTGTTCCGGAAGAGGTCCGAAAGATCGAAGTGGGAATGAAGAAAGAACAAGTCGATGCTCGAATACCGGAGTCATTCGAGCGTAAGGCGTTTTCAGATTTGTTCGATCCGGATTGGCCACCTGCGTCCGAAGCTCGCGAGTGGATTGTAATTTCAATTGAGGTAAACTCGAGCAAGGTCAATTATCATATTCAAGGTGGAAACATTATATGTTCTCACAAATTCATTGTTTCGATCGTTGAAGGGGCTGTAGAAAATATTGAGATACACTCTTACCCATTTCACGAGAACATGTTAGATGAACTCTCGAATTGGGTGACATCAAGATAGGTGCCATCCGCCCCATATAGTTCGGTGGGTTCGCACAGAACCCTCGTTCATGGTTACTTAAAGGTAAATCGTGGACATACCGGGGGTGTGAAAGTCTGTTTTAAGGGACAGACAAATAATACAATTCAGGCAGAACGTTTTATGAACAGCAGAGCCCTACCGAGGGAGGCAGTAGCAAACAGGCTTAATTAATGAATCGATCAGATTTAAAAAAATCATAGCGTCGTAGAGCCTTGGCGGTTCCGGCGTAGTATCGCTGAGTTAGAGAAGGCCTCGCATGTCGCGATCAGATCGGCGAAAACCGGAAATCACTTCAACATTTCCTTTTTGAGGACCGTCATCCGGATCAAAGCAAAACTCGCAATTAAAGCAGCGGACATCGTAACCGCCAACCTTCGGCTTCTGAAGAATGCTTATATGTTTCTTCGCAAAGCAGCTGGGACATATCGAATGCGGTGGAGTGGATTCGCCGTCCAGTTGAGTGTAAGAGTAGAGCAAGAGTCCGGGTCGAATCTCGGTAAGCGAGTAGTCCGCCTTTTTCGCTTCCCATTCTGCCACTTCAACAAGCTGTTTTCTGAGATCGGCTTTTTCTTCGGTGAGCGAGTGTATGCTCTGTTGAGCCGCGAGGAGCGACTCTTGAGTTTGGGCAATGCACTCCCGAAGTTCGGTCAGAGCCACCTCAATCTTCGCGTTGTCCGTGACACTCTTCACGCCTTTGAGAATCGCGATCCCATTCTTTGCGGCAGAAATTCCGGTAGTTATTTCAGCAATCATATTTTTAGCGAGAATAGTATAATCTGCCGCCGCCACTTTTGAACCTAAACTCGCGACAGTAGCCAGCTTGATACAAAAACGACATCGAAGCAGAGAGCCTCGCGGCAGGAATTCAGCAACTATGCTAACGCATTGAGAAAACCTAGGGAAGTAACTTCTGATAGTTTTTCGCAATACGTTAAGCAGCGACTTGATGGTAGTTCAACGCGTTCAGACCCGCCCCTTGATCTGCCCGCACATTTCCCCTATCAATAACAAATGCCTCCGCCCTCCACCCTCTCCGAACTCCAACACGAGGAAATCGAGTCTCTTTTCGATTGTCTCGACCGGACGCAGTTTTGGATCAAGGATGCTTCGGGGATTTACCTGAAGGTGAACCGTGCATTTCAACTCAACTACTCACTCCCCTCGCGTGAGGCGGCGGTGGGACTGACCGACTTTGACCTCTCGCCGCCCTGGCTTGCTGAAGGGTTTCTCGCCGATGATGCGCGAGTCCTCAAGGGAGAGCGCGTCACCCACCGGATCGAACTCGTGGGAGGATTCGACGGCGCGGCCCATTGGAACCGGACCACGAAGATCCCGGTGAGGAATCGCAAGGGTGCGATCGCGGCGACGGCGGGCATCACCGAGACGCTCCCGGGCCTGAAGGCACCGGACTTCCCCGTGCCGGAGCTCGTTCCGGCGCTCAGCGCGATGCAGCAATCCCCTGCGGAATCGTGGACCAATTCGCTGCTCGCGGAGCGGGTCAAGATGTCGACGAGTGCCTTCGAGCGAAACTTCCGGAAGCATCTCCAGTTTTCGCCGATGCAGTTTTTGAAGCGCCTTCGTCTCGCGAAGGCGGCTGCCGCTTTGATCCAATCGGGTCATTCGATTTCCGAAATCTCGGCCGATTGCGGATTCAGTGATCAGGCCCATTTGACGAGAGAATTCAGGAAGCTCTTCGAGACCACTCCGGGCGAGTGGAGGAAACAGCATCACCGCGAGTGATGGCCAACGCTGCCGCTTTTGTTCAAAATTGAGGGTCTCAGATTCAAGACCTGCGCGGCCAGTTCAGGCTAGAGTGCGGGCATGAATAAGGAACCGGGAATCACGTGTATTGAAAACGGCAGGCTCATCGATGGCACCGGAGGAGAACCGATCGCCGATGGTTGTTTGATCTTCGAGAACGGGGTCATCACCTTTGCAGGCGATCAAAAGGACGCTCCTGAGCTGCCCGCCGACGTCCGCCGTATCGATGCGAAGAACGGCTCGATCATTCCGGGGCTCGTCGAAGCGCATTTTCATGCGACCTATTTCAACATCCGCTCACTCGAGGATCTCGATATCAAGTATCCGGTCGAGTATGTATCGATGCTCGCCTCGGTCAATTGCCGGCTCGCGCTCGAATGTGGCTACACCGCGGCCCGCTCTGGTGGCTGTCTTTTCAACGTCGATGTCTGGCTGAAAAAGGCGATCGACAACGATCTCATTCCCGGACCGCGCCTCTCCCCTTCCGGTCGCGAGATCTGCTCGGCGGGAGGACTGATGGACTGGAACCCCGAGTTCCGGAAGATCGGGATGGAAGGGCTCGTCTTCATCATCAACGGGGCTGAAGATGCGAGAAAGGCGGTTCGGGCGCTCGTGAAAGACGGGATCGAGTGGGTCAAGACCTACCCGACCGGTGACGCCGCCGCACCCGATGTGAACGATCACCACACGCTCTGCATGACCTTTGAGGAAATGGATGCGGTCGTGCAGACGGCGCACAATCACGGCATGAAAGTGACGGGTCACTGCCGCGCGACCGAGGGAATCAAGAATGCTCTCCGCGCCGGATACGACACGCTCGAGCACGGCACCTTTATCGATGACGAAGCGCTCGAGATGATCCTCGCTCGTGATGCTCCCGTGATCCCCGCGCTCTATTTTGAAAAGGCGAGCGTCGATCACGGGCCGGAGTTCGGACTGCCGCAGCGCGTCATTGATGGCCACCAGGAAACGCTCGACGGCGGGTCTGAGAGTGCCCTGCGGATTCTGCGTGCGGGTGGCCGGATCGGGATGGGCGGCGACTATGGTTTCGGATGGAATCCCCACGGCGACTACGCCAAAGAGCTGACCTACTTCACGAAGGAGGTCGGGTTCACTCCGCTCGAAACGCTGATGTGCGCGACGAAAACGGGAGCGGAGATCATGGGAATGGGCGATCAAATCGGAACACTCGAAGCGGGCAAGCTCGCCGACGTTCTCGTCGTCGAGGGAGACGTGCTCGCGGATATTGCGATTCTCGAAGACCGGAAGAACCTTCAAGCCGTCATTCAGGGCGGAGTGATCAAGGCGGGAAAAATGGCGCCCCGTGAGGAAACTTCCGTTACCGTGAACGGCTAGCGAAACGGCCCGCCCTCCCGATGCGCCTTTTATGAAATTTTCACTACTGCTCTCCCTCGCCCTGGTTCTCCACGGGCTCGCCTCCGCCGCGGAAGTCCCGCCCAATCTCCGGCAGGAAAACCTCGCGGCCTGGTGCATTGTTCCCTTCGACGCAAAAAAGCGGAGCCCGGAAGAGCGCGCCATCATGCTCGGCGAACTCGGAATCACGAAGTGTGCCTACGATTGGCGTCCCGAGCACGTCGCACAATTCGAAGAGGAGATTCTCCAATACCAAAAGCACGGCATCGAGTTTTTCGCGTTCTGGGGAGGACACGAGAAGGCCTTCGAACTCTTCGAGAAATACGACATTCACCCACAGGTCTGGAAGATGATCCCCGGTTCGAAAGAAACGGGTCAGGAGGAAAAAGTGCAGGCATCAGCTGATTTGCTGGAGCCTCTCGCGGAGAGAACCGCGGCCCTCGGCTGCAAGCTGGGGCTCTACAACCACGGCGGATGGGCCGGAGAACCCGAGAACATGGTCGCGGTCTGTGAGGCACTGAGAGCGCGCGGCCATTCCCATGTCGGCATCGCCTACAACTGGCATCACATGCACGAGCGGCTCGCTGACTGGCCGGAGATTCTCGAGTTGATGAAACCCTATCTCCATTGCCTGAATCTCAATGGGATGAACACCGGAGCGAATCCGAAGATCCTGCCACTCGCACAAGGCGAGCACGACCTTGCTCTTTTGAAAACACTTCTCGCGAGCGGCTACGACGGCCCCATCGGGATTCTCGATCATCAGGGACACACCGACGCGAAGCTGAGTTTGCAGGACAACCTAAACGGCCTCAGCTGGTTGCTGAAAGAAATCGGGAAGCCGGGTTCGGGTGGTAAGAAACCGGTCACCACCGCGGCATCCGCTCCGGTTCCGGCACCGTTGAAGGAAACACCCGTCACGCCAGAAGGCGTCGAAAGCCTCGATCCTGCCTTTGGAAAGGCGCTCTCGACCGGAATGCTCGTCGAAGCGGGCGACTTTCGTCGTCATCCCCCAATCACGGTAGAGTGCCGAGTCAAACTCGACGACGCCAAGGGCTACAACATTCTCGTCGCGAGCGACACGAAGGCGTCGACCGACCATTGGGAGATTTTCTCGATGAACGGGAGCGGCTTTCTCACAGCCTATATCCCCGGAGCAAGGCCCGATCATATCACGACAAAAAGGGTGATCACCGATGGAAAGTGGCACGCCGTCGCGATGCTCTACGAAACGGATCGTGTCCGCCTTTTCCTCGATGGGACTGAAGTCGCCAACACCGAAATCTCCCGCGTCTCGAAGAGGAAGCCAGTGAAAGGAAAACTCGGAATCGGAGGCCTCGTCGAGGGCCGGTTTCGCCTCCGTGGCGCGATCGACGAGGTGCGGATCCGGAGTGGGATACACGAGGATGTGACGACCGTTTCCAGCAAGCCCTTCGGCCCCGTGAAGGAGACCGAGGGAATGCTCTGGAATTTCGACGATCTCGAATCGGCGGGGCCACCTCCGCTTAGCTTTCCCCGGGCGCCGCTCAATCCAGAGGAATCGCCCTACTGGGAAAACGAAATCAACCGCGACCGGGTTTATGATTTTTACGCGAAGGAAGCGCTCGCCTACGGACAAATGAAGCCCGGTGAGCGGCCGGACGTCCTCCCCGGTTTCCCCGGACTCGACGGCGGCGAACACGGGCACTGGGGCAACCAGAACGACAAGGACACGTGGCGGGACGGACGGCTTCGCGAAATGAATCACGGAAGCATCGTCAGCGGTGTTTACCGTGGATTCGACCTCGTCATCCCCCGCGCCGTCAGCGTGAAACTGTCCGATGGAATGAACGCGGTCTTCGATCAGGAAACGCTGACCTTCCGCGCTGCGTGGAAGGGAAAGCACGTCGCGTGGTCCGACACGAGACGCGGCTTCCTTCATGGGATTCCCGCCGGAGGAAAGACGAAAGTGCCACTGGAACAGGCGGTAACTCCCTCCGATCAAGCGAGCTACCTCGGACTTTACCGAAATGGAGAAGAAGTCAGCTTTGCCTACGAAGAGGCCGGGGAAATCCGCTACCTCACCGCTACGACCTCGGGCGAAAAAGTCATCGTAACCGACTCTAACCAAGCACCCAACGCCGGATCACCGCAATGGGCGGAGACGGTCTCAACGGAGATTCAGAAGGGCGACGGAAAGCCCTACGCGATCGATACTTTTCCCCTGCCCTACGAGAACCCGTGGAAGGCGCTCTTCTTCGTCGGGGGCCTCGACTTCGTCTCGGAGAATCGCCTCGTCGTCGCGAACATCCACGGCGACGTCTGGATCTGCGACCGCAGCGGCAACGAACTGACCTGGAAACGCTTTGCGGCGGGGCTTCACCAACCGCTCGGGGTGAAAGTCGTGGAAGGCATCATCCACGTGAGATGTCGCGATCAGATCGTCGCGCTCCACGACAGCAACGGCGACGACGAAGCCGACTTTTACGAATGCGTCTCCGATACGCAGACGACGTCCGCGGGCGGCCACGACTTCATCACCGGCCTGCAGAGGGACGACGCCGGACGCTGGTATTTTGCCTCGGGAAATGAGGGCGTCTGCCGGGTCTCCGCCGAAGGTGACGAACTTGAAGTCCTCGGGACCGGTTTGAGAAATCCCAACGGCCTCGGCATTTCTCCCGACGGGAAAACGGTCCTGACAAGTGTACAGGAAGGCAACTGGACTCCGGCGAGCGCGATTGCCGACGTCAGCGTTCCCGGTCATTTCGGCGCGGGCGGCCCACGGGAGGGCGAGCGCGGCTACGTTCCGCCGATGCTTTACCTGCCTCGCGGAATCGATAACTCGAGCGGTGGTCAGACCTACATCGACAGCGATCGCTGGGGCCCTGTCAAAGGCCAGTGGCTCCACTTTTCCGGAGGCTTCGCGAAGGCGTTTCTCGTTTTGAGAGAGACCGTCGGTGAGGGTTCACAGGCGGCGGCGATTCCCCTGCCGGGTGATTTTCTCTCGGGGGCTCATCGGGGGCGGTTCTCCCCTTTCGACGGTCAGTTGTATGTCGCCGGAGCTCAGGGCTGGGGCAATTACGGAGTCGCCGATGGCTCGCTTCAGCGCGTGCGTTACACCGGTGGAGATCCCTACCCGTATCCCATTTCGCACGAGACGAGGGACAACGGCATGCTCCTCACTTTTGCCGAGCCGGTTCCGGAGACGTATGCGGTGAAGGAAAAGTGGTTCGCCCAGCAATGGAATTACCTCTATGGGCCGAGCTACGGATCGCCCGAGTATTCCGCGAACCATCCCGGCCGCGAAGGCCACGACTGGCTTGAGATCCGCTCCGTTCACCGGATCGGCGATGGGAAGCAGCTTTTTGTCGAGATGCCGCAACTCCGCCCCGTAAATACCCTGCATCTGCATTTTGACGCCTCCCGGAATCTTGAGCTGTTCGCGACGATTCATGAAACGGGGCCCGCTTTTACGGAATTCCCCGGTTACGAGAAGATCGCGAAGCAGGATACGACGGAACTCAGCGTGCTTCAGAAAATGCCGATTCCCTCAGCCGGAATTGGTGCCTGCGCCGCCTGTCATCATCCGACGCAACAGGTCGTCGGTCCGTCGTTCGCCGAGATCCGGAAACGCTATGCGGGGAATCCCGATGGGATCGTGGAGTGGGCGCTGAACCCGCAGACCAAAACGCCGGGGCTTCCGCCGATGCCATCGTTTCAGTTCATGGATAAGGGAGATCTGAAGGCGATTGCGTTGGAGATTCTCGGGGAGGAATAAGGTGAATTCCCGTCCAGTGAACGAAGCGGAAGGGCTCTCGCAGAGGCGCGGAGTTTTTTTGATTGGCTGGGGCCGGCGCACCGGATGCCGAGGTAACGTCACGGGCCTGAAGGGACGGTCGGGAAGGTTGAGGGATGGCGGAAGTTCGCGGGCGACCTTTCAGGGCGCTCGGTTGTGTCTGCGGTATTCCCGGGGCTGAAGCCCCGGGCTGGGGGCGGTTGGGCCTTCAGCCCATTTGATATGAGGGGCGGGCACCCAGGATTTCAGCTCGGGGAGGTATAAGATGGATTCCCGTCCAGTGAACGAAGCGGGAGGGCTCTCGCAGAGGCGCAGAGACGCGGACTTTTCTTTGGAGATTGGCTGCGGCTCGGCGCCCCGGATGCCGAGGTAACGTCACGGGACTGAAGGGACGGTCGGGAAGGTTGAGGGATGGCGGAAGTTCGCGGGCGACCTTTCAGGGCGCTCGGTTGTGTCTGCGGTATTCCCGGGGCTGAAGCCCCGGGCTGTGGGCGGTTGGGCCTTCAGCCCATTTGATATGTGGGACGGCCCGTCCTGCGGTCCTCTTCTGGGTCTCTTGGGTTGGGCCTTCAGCCCATTTGATATGAGGGACGCCCCCGGAGATTTCCGGAGATTTTCGGTCGAGTGATCCGGGAGTTAAAGGTCACGCAGTGTATCAGAAGACGCAGCGAATAGCCTTCACTCTGCGGCACCGAGCCTCTGCGTGAGGCCTTATCTCTCCAAAATCCAGTGACAGGCACCGGGAGGTTTCAGCCGGAAAATCCGGAGTGAGAGATCACGCAGTGTTTCAAAAGACACAGCGAATATTCTTCTCTCCGCGTCTCTGCGTGAGGCTTTGTTCTTCGGGATCTGGAAATCCAAAAATCCAGGGACAGGCTTACCACTCGTAGCCGAGTTTGACGCTGCCGTAGTGGCCGGTGGCGTTTTCGCGCAGGAGCATTCCCTGATAGCCTAGCTCGAGGTAGGCGCCGCAATCCTGGAGATCGAGGCGGGTCGTCGCTCCGACTTCGAGCCAGTCGGTTCCGGCGTGTTCGCCGCGCTGATTCACGGTGAAGCCGCCGACTTGCTGAGCGTTGCCGCCGGTGACGAGGGCGAAGGGACTTGTCTGGAGACTCGCGGTGACGTTTCCATCCTGAGGACTGTATTCGTGTCCCCATCCGGCGCGGAACTGCGTCGTGTTCAGGCCGAAGCGCGTTTCGTTTTCGAACGTCGCGTAGGCGCCGAGACGGCTGATGAGAGATTCGAAGTCGTGATCGGGATAGATCAGGTTGGCAAGGCCTCCCCCTCGCTCGGTGTAGCCGTTGACCTGACCGGTCGTGTAGTCGAGCCCGGCGGAAGGACCGAAGCTGAAACGCTTGCTCTTCCGGATCGTGTGACCGGTGTTCATCGAGAAATTGTGAGAGCTACTCGTCGTGTCCCCCTCGGCGAAGCTCCCGAGAAGCGTGTTACGGCGGATGTCGTTGTCGAAGTCACCGTAGCTGTAGAGAAAGTCGAAGTAGGTATTCCCCTGGAATGCGGTGAAGTAGGTGCTGTAGACTTCACCTTCGAGATCGTTCGATCCGAGGTTCGCGGTCAGGTCGGTATCACTGTTGAGGTAAGTGAAAGCAGCTCCGGCGTAGAGCCATGAATTGAGACGATGCTCGAAGCCAGCCGTTCCGGAATAGCTGTCGGTGTTGAAAGCGCGGGAGGTGGCGCTGATGTTGTCCTGATCGTAGTAGCCGTAGTCGAAGCTCGTGAAAACCTCGAAACGCGTTTCGGGATCATCACCGATAACGACTTTTCCGTCATACGGGTTTTTCGCGGGATTTTTGGCGTAGGCTCCAGCTTCGACTTCGACGGAGATGAACGAACTCGCTTTTTTCTCAGAATCTCCGTCTGCAGTAACATTGGCACTGGCAGGAACTTCACGACTGTCGGCGAGACCGAGAGCGACGCGGTGATCGATGTTGTTACGTGCGGCGAAGTTGAGGAAGCGAGTCGTGTGGTCACGAGCCGCGACGTTCACGCCACCACCGTTATTCCCACCGCGACTGCGAGCGCGGAAAAGACGGCTGTTGAGATCACCAACCGCATTGGTCGCAGCGTTCTGCGTGTTCCCGAGCGTGTTCGACATCGAATCGACGCCTGTCGTCATTGTCGATTTGATCGCTCCATCGTTCGTCGCGAGAACCGGTTCGGGTTCCATCTCAGGCTCCGGGGATGACGGGGCGACAGGCACAGGCACGTTGGAATTGAAATTCAAAGTGTAGGAGTAGTCTCCAAGCATTGCCGTGTAGGCACCCGGACGGAAGAGCTCTTCGAAGGTCGTGACTCCGGGGATACTGAAATCAGCAATTGAGAGCCCGGTAATCGAACCGGACAATGTCGAACTGACGCCTCCATCAGAGACGATAATCTGACCATTAAACTCAATGGAGCCCATGTAGCCTCCGGAAATACCCGGATAAATCGCCACTGCTGTCGCCATTCTATCTGGTGCGCTCGTCAAAATTGCCCCCGTTCCAGATACGTAGGCACTCCTCGATTTGTGGGGAAACTCAGGGAGAATGAAATGCCCGAAATCGCTGGGCGACAAATGAGACCATGTCGTCACCCCTGCTGAAAAAGCATTGGAACTACCTGAAGCGACGATATCAAAGCTCAAGCCATCAGACGATCCGTTGAAATCGAACTGATAACTTCCTGTCGCCGGTGGTATCGGTGGCGCCGGAGCGCCGGCGAAGACAGTGCTTACGTGTGCAAACATACCGAAAAGAAGCATTCCGATAAGTAAGCGTGTCCTCAATCCCCCCAATTGAATCATCATTGAGTCTCCTATCAGAGAATATTGCAGTCTGCAACATGAAAATCTCAGTATATCGCGGTCGAAGCCCGCAATGCCAGGGCTTCGATCGTGAGTGACGGAGATTCGCCCCCTCCCGAACTCGGGAATACGCTCGCGTCGAGAATCGCGAGATTTTTCCAACGGTGACTTTTTCCGAAGGCATCGACGACGGAAGTCTCAGGATCGGATCCCATCCGGCACGTTCCGAAAACGTGAGTCGAACTGAAGAAATCGTAGGATCCATATTCCTCGAGGAGCTCCCCTGCTCCGGAAGCTTCGAGTATTTCACGGGACTTCGCAGCCATGAATTCGAGGCGATCGAGCTCCCTCTCATCGAGAAAGGAATGAATCCGCGCGAGTGGCTCCCCGTTGTCATCCTTCGCCTCCGGGTCGAGATCGATAAAGCTCCCCCGATTCGGGAGCGATTCGCCGATAGAGCCGACAGTGAGGGCACGGCCAAAGACCTCCCGCATCGCCTGTTTGTGCTTCGCCCCCCAACCGCCGACAACCCGTTGAGCATAAGCGAGAGGTCCGTTCATTTCCGACTCCCAGACACCTGCGTTGAATCGACATCCGCCGACGACTCCCGCAATCGCATCAGGAGCGTTAAAATCCCAGGAAATGCTGTCGGCGGGAAGGCCACGATGACTTCCGAGTGGCTCAGGATAAAGCGCGGTACTCGTCCAGAAAAGCGTCTCCATGAAGTTTTTCCCGACCTCACCCGATTCGTTGGCGAGACCGTCGGGAGCCTCCGCATTCGCCGAATTCAGGAGCAGTCGTGGCGTTTCAACGGCACCACAGGAGACAATCAACTCAGGTGTGGGCAGGAAGTGCTCCGCGCCAGTGGCGTCGATGAGGTGAACGCCTTTGACACGGTCGTTTTCCCCCGCCTCGATCCGGGTGACGGTCACGCCGCTTCGCACTTCACAGAAACCGGAGGCCACGGCCTTTCGCAAAAACGTCACGTCGACGCTGCCCTTGTCGGTTCGCGGGCATCCCCGGTTGCAGTTCCCGCAGTAGTTACATTCGGGTCTACCATCGTAAGGACGTGAAAGTGCGGCGCGGGAATTCGGGCCCCAGTTCATCCCGACTTTCGCAGCGCCGGCAGCCAGCTTTTGACTGCCATAACTGAGTGGGTGGGCTGGAAGCGGAAACGGTTCGCTCCGATGCCTGGCACCGGGATCTTCCGGGCCTGCGACACCGATGATGCGTTCAGCTTCGCAATAAAACGGTTCAAGCGTGGCGTAGTCGACCGGCCAGTCGGCAGCGACGCCGAAGCGGCTTTTCATCTTCATGGCCTCGGGATGCATGCGATGCGATTCGCCGGTAAAGGCGAGCGTCGAGCCTCCGACGCCACGGACATGAAAGTATTGGTGAGGCTGCCTGAGTGTCGTTCGATTCTTGCGGCCGGAGCCAGCGCTCCACGACCTGAGCGTGTCCTTCGCCGGATCCAACTCCTGCATCGGGGCAAAGGTATGCCGTCCTGTCGATCCGGCTTTTTCAGGGAATCCCGTCTTTTCCCATGACTCGTCAGAGAGTTTGTAATCGGTGAAAGGATCGTATTTCGGCCCCGCTTCAAGGACGAGAACGCGCATTCCCTTTTTCGCGAGGCCATACGCGGCAGCTCCCCCGCCGGCACCGGACCCAATGATGACGACATCGTGATTCCCGACTTTCATTCCGGCGCTTTTTCAAAATCAAGGTAGCCGAGAGGCTGAGGCGGGTTCGAAAATCCGAGGCCTCCCCAGCTTTCGCGGTGAGCGTAGTAAAAGGCGGTCGCGTCCTGCAGGGTGTGAACAAAGAAATAGCCCGGTCCGGTTTTGGGACCCTGTGATTCGGCTTCGGCGACGATTTCGATCCGTTGAAGTTCGGTGAGATCCGAAAAACGGGAGATCCCCTTCGCTGCCGCCATGCCATTGGCCCAGCCGGTTCCCGAAACGAGTAGCCGACCGTATTCCGGGATCGCATCCGCCTTTTCCAAAATCTGAAGGTGAACGCCGAGAGCTCCGGCGCCCGGACTGCGTTCATCTTCCGGAAAAAGCGTGTCGACCCAGTGACGCAGGGTCGCTGTCGTCGGGCTCTCGGTTTCGTCCTGAGCGATAAGGTCACCGCCTGCCGCCACCGACAAACCGGCAGGGAGCGTCGCTACAAACTTTCGGCGTGAGATTGGCATCATCTTTTCGTCATCCCAGTCTTACCCCGCTTGAGTCGACGGACCAGCCAAATTTACATGCAAAGGCGAAGCGTGAACGCCATCGGCAGGCGGAGAGCGGAACGAGGTTCATTCCGCTACCGATTTGGCACGCAGGCAGGAGCGGCAGCTGACAAGCGATCATTCCCCGCGGCCGCGGACCTAAGAGAAACGCCCCCCTGCGCGTCCCAATAGAGTAAAGCAGCCCCTCCCGCCGTCTCCCCGGCCTCGTGAGATTGCTTTAGATATCTTAACTAATTCTGGTATTTCCCGGAATTTTCCTTATTTTATAGATGATGAAATCAATCAGTCGCCGTTCCTGCATCGCCCTGGGTAGCGCAGCCCTTTTCTCAAACTCTGCACAAGCACAGCTGTTCTCGAAGCTGAAAAAGAACGGGGAAAGTTCATCCTCGATGCCTGCGATGAAGCGACAGCTTCCGATGTCGACGATCTTCAAAGGCGAAGCGAGGTTCAATGCGATCGTTAAAAAAGCGCAGAAGGAAAAATGGATCAAGCTGCCGATCAATGAGCGTATCATCAAGTGCGCCTACGAACTGCGCGGCCTCCCCTACGAGAATTTCACGTTGGAAATCGATGACCACATCGAATCCCCCTCGGTGAACCTGGACGGGCTCGATTGCTGGACGTTTTTCGAACAATGTCTCGGGATGGCTCGAATGTTAGGAGTCGATAAGTCCCGTTACAGTCCTGAGGATCTGCTTCGTGAAATCCAGTTCACCCGCTACCGCGGCGGGCATTGCTCGGGCAACTACCTTGAACGCATTCATTACCTCGCGGAGTGGTTTATCGAAAACGATGCCCGCGGCACCTGCGACTACATCACCCCCGGTTTACCCGGCGCGGAACGCATCCACGGTCGTAAGATCAGCGAGATGACGATTCTCTGGAAGAGCTACCGCTACCTCAAGAACAACCCCGAGTTGCGCGCCCCGATGAAGCAGACCGAAGACCGCGTCGCGGCGATGCCGGTTCACTACATCCCCAAATCAAAAGTGGCCGCGATCGAACCTCAGTTGCGCAATGGTGACGTCATCGGTATCGCGACAAAACATCACGGAGGCTACTGCTCGCACGTGGGATTGATTTCGAGAACGAACGACGGCGTCGCCCGGTTCATGCACGCCTCACGGAACTACAAAAAAGTCGTCGTCGACAAATCCATTTCCGGCTACCTGAACGATTTCAGTTCTCATGCGGGAATGATCGTGGGACGCCCGCTCGAGCTCAGTGAAACCGTGACCGACGAAGCTCAGTATCAGGCCAATCTGAAAAAGCTGATTGGCTGATCTCCCACTTATGCACCCCAAACCTTTTATCGATCTCGACGTCGCGATTCCTCTGATCAAGTGGCTGAGCTGGATTTCCCTGTTTCTGGGAGTCCTCCATCTCTTCGTCTGGATGATCGGCGAATTCTTCCCCGGCGCCTACAGGCGGGTCCATTCCGAAGGGCTTCGGAAAATCCTCGTCGGGAACGGCAACCGCCTCATGTGGGGCGGCGGCGGCCTTCTAATGCTCTTTGTCGGCGGTCTCGGACTCGCCTGCCTCTGGCTCATCAAGGTTCTCGAGCGGCTCAACGGCGGCTTCTGAATCTCCTGCAGATTCGGGGTCCTCTGCCTCTGCCTCTGCCTCTGCCTCTGCCTCTGCCTCTGCCTCATCATCGCCAGCTGAGGATTCCTCCGTCTCCTCCGTCTCCTCCGAAGTTGCCGGCGCTGGGTTGCTGGCCCTCTTTTCCTCCGCGAGGAGAAGATCCGCGACTTCGCGCTGGACCACTTCGATCTCGTCGAGCTTCAATCCGGGATCAGCCACGATGAAGACATCTCCCGTTCCGGCCTGCTCATAAAAAAGCAGTCGTCGCTCCTCCGTTTCCTGAGCGTCAGTCTGAACGAACTCCTTTTTACGCTCCAGCATCAATGCCAGAATGTAGCGGGCGTTCTCCGTTTTCTGATCATCCTCGTCGATGAAACGACGCAACATGCCTTCGGCCGAAGTGTCGACGTGAGTTTCCTTCACGTCATCCGACACCGGAGCATGATAGGTCGATTTCCAAAACGAGAACGGAGCAGGATCGATCGTCTTTTTCACCTTGTTCCAGGATTCGACCGAGAAGTCTTTTCGAAGAAAGCCGTCCGACTCGGGATCATCAAAGATACAGGTGTAAAACGGCTGCTTGTCGACAAAGGGCTCTTCCGTGATTTCACAGCGAGCGTTGGTAGAACGTATTTTCCAATCCTGGATAATTGCCATTTTAATAGAGAGAAAGTCGGCCCGCCAATCAGGAGGCCGGAACAGCCGGCTTCTTTTTGAAAGGAGCCATGATGAGATTTTTCAGCTTCGGAATTTCACGATTGCGAGCCCGGAAAGCAAGAAGGAACAAGCCGATCGACCCGATAATCACGTTGGTCAACCAGGCGGCGATGAACGGGTTCAATTTACTCCCCTGCCCGAGCGCGATGAAGGTCGTTCGCATCAGATACATCGTCGCAAAGAGAATGATCGCCCCCGTGACACCCGCCATCCCCCCGCGCCGCGAGTAGACCACGCCGAGCGGCGCCGCGACTAGAATCATGACGAAGCAGGTGAACGGTTCGGAGAAAATATTCCATCGGTTCGTTCGAAACGCGGCGAGTCGATCCGCGTCCATATCCGAATTGGCGTTGAGATACATCGTGAGCCCCGGCATCCCCAAATACTCGGGATTCTGAGCCGAACTCAACACTTTCCACGGCGTCTCAGACCAATCGTCGATCGTGAGCTGAGCATGCCTCGTCATCCTCGGTATCCGCTCCTCGTCGTAGGTGTAAACGGTCACACTGAACAGCTGCCACTGCGGCGGCTTGGCATTCCAAACCCACTTTGCCCGCTTCGCAATCCACACGACCTCCGGTTGCCCCTTGTCATTCAGCTTTGCCACGACGACATCACTCATCGGATCGCTCAGTGTCAGCGGAACCGCACCGACAAACCAGGTTCGCTGATCGGGCTCATTCACATGCATCCATCCGCGTTTCGAATACAGCACCGGAGCCACTTCCCGGCCACTGCGCTTCGCCCAGAAGCTGGCCTTCGCGGATTCCATGATCGCATCACTCGTTCCGACCGATGTGGGCGCCCAGTGAAATTTGAAGGCGAGACAAATCATCGAGCTGTACAGCCCGATGATGAATAGAGGCATGAGAATTCGGGTCACGCTGCGTCCCGCGCCGATCATGCTGATGAGTTCGTTCGATTTCGACAAGGTCGTGAGCGAGAACAGTCCCGCCAGCAACATCACGATGGGCATCACGAAAAGAACGACGAAGGGAATCTGGACGATGTAGTATTGGAACGCCTGCCCGTCGTGCATCTGCGCGAGATACTTTGCGTTGTCATTCATGTTCGCGATCACCCAGATCGCGGTGAATGAAAACAGGCAGAAGAGAAAAGGCGAGAGGAACGACTGAACGACGTAGCGATCCATCAACGACAGACGAAAATAGAGCCAGGCCGCAAGCGGCACACTGATAATCAGCGAGGCGACGAGAACGATCTGCCCGAGATAAGCGACAATCGAAGGCGTTTCGCCCGCGAGCGCTTTACCGGTGAGGGCCCGTTGCGTGGCGATGACATCGGGCGGCAGCCACGAAGCCAGACCGGCGAGAGCCGCCATCCAGAGCGCGATCAGGATGAAACGCTGCTGACTCCGGTTCGACCGGGTCGGGCGAATCAGGAAGCTCGCAACGACGCCAACCAGCGCCAGCAAGACACTGAGCCCGCGCCAGATGATAGGAGCCACAGGAGGCAGTTCAGCTGCGGGCCCGCCATCGATTGCGATCTGAGACGATCCCGCATCGCCGTAGTCGTCCCACGTGCTCATGAAAACCGATGCCATGCTGAAAAACAGCACAACCATGCACACTTTGATGATCAAAGGGCCTTTGTCGCCCTTCTCAGTCAACGAGACAAACCAGTCCCGCCCCTTCACAAAGAGCCACTTGTAGAAGCGGAATACGGGGTTTCTTGTCAGAAAGTCAATCATGATCCATAGTGGACGGGAAGAAGATCTATCAGCGATCCTGACTATTTGCTTCCCTGAAACGGATGCAAGGTTCGCGTCATTAGATGGAACGGTCAAGAGCCAGCTTTGATAGCCTTAAGATGTCTAAAACTTCGAGTAGATCACCTCACACCGGGGTGGCGGGAACTGAGTCCATCGATGAATTGGCTCAGCGGGTTCTCTTTTCAGAAAACCTCGACGACAAGCTGAAGCCCCTGCCGCTCAGCTCCGATCGACCGGAGGAACCGGCTCCACGGATCATTCTTTCGCCCCGTCTGACCCCGGCGCGCGCCGATTCGATTCAGTTTGCCTCCGGATCAGCGACGCGCCCCAGACTCCCGGCCTCCGCCCATCTCGTCACCGACGAAAATCGCGGCACCTTGCTTCACTTTTTCGCGAACCATGAGCTTCTTGCCGCCGAACTGATGGCGCTCGCGCTCCTCCGCTTTCCCGACGCCCCGCACAAATTCCGGGTCGGACTCGCCAACACGCTGCGCGAAGAACAACGCCACACGCGCTGGTACCTCGCGAGAATGAAGGAATGCGGCGTCGAATTCGGCGAGTTTCCTCTCAGTCCGTTTTTCTGGGATGCGGTTTCGAGTATGGAGTCTCCGATCGATTACGTGTCACGCCTCAGCCTGACTTTCGAGCAGGCCAACCTCGATTATGCCAATTACTACAGCGGCGTTCTCGGCGAGGCGGGTGACACCAAGAGCGCCGCGATTCTGAAGCGCATCTACGAAGACGAAATTTCCCACGTGGGATACGGACTCCACTGGTTCCGCCAGTGGAAGGAGGAATCGAAGAGTGACTGGGAAGCGCTCCAATCGAATCTTCACTTCCCGCTTTCCCCGTCACGGGCCAAAGGGAATCGAACCGGATTCAACGTCGAAGGCAGAAGACAGGCGGGTTTTGATGATGACTACATCAACCAGCTCTCACTTTTCGAACGCTCCAACGGACGGACACCGAATGTGTTCCTCTTCAATCCCGAAGCGGAAAACTCCGTCGCGGTCCACCCGGCCCCCTACCACCCTGACAAACGCATTCTTTCCGTCATCGAAGACCTCGAGATCGTGACCGCAATCCTCGCGCGCCGTGACGACGTTATTTTAATGCGTCGCCCCCCTTCCCTCGAGCACCGGGCCACTCTCACCGGACTCGGGATACAGTTGCCTGAAATCGAAGCGCTCGATCCGAAGGGACTCCTTCCTCCGGACAGCCTCCTGAGGGAGCGCCGCCTCAACGACTTCCGGCCGTGGGCGCTCACCCCGGAAGTCGCCGGGAACTTCGGTGTGCTTGAGGAAAATACCTCGCAGGAATCACCGGCTTACCGCTGGGAAGATTCCCGCCGGTCGCTTTTTTCCAAATCGGCTCAAGTCACGGCTCTGCCGGAATGGGCCGGCACGACGTTTGCCTGTCGCACCGCCGAAGAATTGTCTGAAGCGATCGATCGACTGACCGAGCTCGGCTACACCGAAGCAATCCTGAAACGCCCTTTCTCGACCGCGGGCGGAGGAATGAGGCGCCTGAACCTTCACGAGGTTGCCAACCGCGACGCTCCTGTTTTCAGCGAAAAAATCCTCCACGAAGGCGGCCTCATCCTCGAGCCGTCGCATCGCAGGGAGCTGGACTTTTCGATTCAGTACCAGCTGAAGAATGGAAAGCTGACGCAGCTCGGGTTGATACGGCAAATCATCGCCGACTCCGGCCAATACCAGGGCAGCATCAGCGTGAACAAATTCTGTCAGGGCCTGTCGGCGGAGATGTCAAAATTCCTGATGCAGGACGCGTTGAAAATCTACGAGGAGAACTCCCCTTTCACCAACGCACTCGAGTCGTGGCTGAACGAGCATCACTACGACGGCCCGGTCGGCGTCGACGCCTACCTGCACCGTGAGCCGGGCGGTGAACTCGCTCTGCGCACCTTTTGTGAAATCAATTCCCGCTTCACGATGGGAAGGGTCACCCACGAATTGCGGAACAAGGTTTCGCCCGGGCACGGGGTGAAATTTGAACTTCTGAAACGGGAGCCGGGCGTGGAATACAGGAACGCCGTCGAGGTCGGCAAACAGGGCCTCATTGAAAGCGGATCGTTGATTTTGAACGAACTCCACGAGGGGACGCGATTCGTGATTAAAATCACAATTGCCAAGCGGGCGGCAACTCTCTAGCATTCGCATGAAAGTTTGCACCTATGTCTATCTCACGAGGAATCCTCTGCCTTTTTCTCTGCTGCCTGTTCCTCTGCGGATCAGCGGAGTCGGCAGATGAATTGAGCGCGGACACGCTGAAGCGGGTGAGAAGTGCCGCGATTGAAGTCCATATCAACGGGCAAATGCGGGGCGGCGGCGCGCTCGTCAGGCACGATTCGGGGAAGGTCTTCGCGATTACAGCGGCGCACCTTTTCCACACGCCGCGCGACACCTGCTCCATCGTCACACACAGTGACGAAGTCTTTCCAGCCTCTCTGTCGGCTTACGATCTCGGGCACGATCTAGCCCTGCTCGAAGTGGATCCGCAGGCCTCAAAACTCGGCGGTCTGAAGCTCGCGGACTCAATCCCTCAGGACACGCAAGGCCTCTACAATCTCGGCCCGGCCCTGAGGAGACGCATGCTCATCCTGCCCGGCAAAGTGGCCGACTCACGGATCAGCTACACCGATTTCGCCTCATCCAAAGGTCACATCCGTCACTTTTTTGCCGCAGGCATCAATCCGGTATTCACCTCGGGCGGCATGTGGATCAACCGCCGCGGCGAGATCGTCGGGATCCAGCACGGCCGGCTCCTCGGTGAAAAAGCGGCCTCCTCGGGACTCAGCCTCGTCTCCCCTCCCTCCGCGATTCGCAAATTACTCAACGACCGCAACGTCGCCGCAACGCCGGGAATCGGCGGTTACGTGTGGGAACTCCGCAACGCCGACAACGACATGCTCGACAAATTCCCGCCGGGGACGAAGGGGCTCTTCGTGAATCCCGTTTTCGAAGGGCGCCCTCTCGACGGCGCGGGGATCAAGGCACACGACTTGATCCTTTCGTGCGACGGGAAACCGCTCACGCGCCGTTTCGAACTGCTTTCGACGATTCGGTCAAAACCACCCGGCTCGACTTTCGAACTGGTCGTGATTACTCCCGGAAAGGAGCAAACACGGACCGTCATCCTGCGAACCGACAGCCTCGAGGCGCTCTGGAATTAGCGTTGATCAATTGATCTTGCGCAGATACTTCTCGATCTCGAATTGAGCACGAACCGCGGGCTTTCCGTTCGCAGTGCGATAGCTGTTGGTGAGCCCTTCGTCGAGAATCCTCGCCTTCGTCGTGTCTTTCCACTGGATGTTGAAATAATCGATCATCTGAGTCCGGAGCTTCTTGTCCAGGATCGGGAAAATGGTCTCGACACGCGTGTCGAAGTTACGGGGGAGGAAATCGGCCGAAGACAGAAACACATCGGGATTCCCATCGTTTTCGAAAATGATCACCCGTGAGTGCTCGAGATATTTATCAACGATACTGATCGCTTCGATCGAGCTCTCCTCATCAATCACCATGGAGAACATACTCCTGACAATGAGCCTGACAGGGACACCTGCGTCAGCCGCTTTCTGAATCAGATCATTCGTCTCCCCGTCGGAAAAGTTGTTCACCTTGAACGAAAGACCGGCCGGCTTTCCTTCCCGATGGTTTGCGATCTCGCGGTCGACACGATCTCTGAGAAAATTCCTCAGATCAAAGGGCGCGACATTGAGATGCTGCAACTTGGGTGGTCGATAGGAACGCTTGATGAACTGGAAGATCTCGGCGACATCCGAACCGATCTCCTGGTTGTAAGTCATCAGCATGTGATCCGCAAAAATCGTAGCGGTGTCCTCGTTAAAGTTACCCGTTCCAAGAACGCTGTAGGACTGCATTTTACCCGACTCACGACGCTCGATATGAATCAACTTGCTGTGAACCTTGAGCCCCTGAACGCCCAGTTGGACCTGGACTCCGGCGCTGCGATATTTACTCGCCCAGCGAATATTCGCCTCCTCATCAAACCTCGCCTGGGGTTCCACGAGAACGAAAACGCGCTTCCCGTTTCGCGCCGCGGCCTGGAGGGCACTGGCAACACAGGAATTTTTAGCGAGACGATACTGCGTCATCGAAATGCTCTGCACGAGAGGATCGATGGAGGCCTCCTGAAGCAATCGAATGAGATGACGAAACGGCTGATACGGAATGTGGATCAACAGATCACGCGCTCGAATCGCCGCGAACATACTCGTGGATTTCTTCGTGATCGCTTTGACCGGAATCGGCTCGGACTCCTCGTTACTGAGCCCCTTCTTCCCGAACTTCGGAAAAGTGAGCAAGTCTCGACGGTTGTGATATCGAGCCCCCGGGTAAAGTGAATCCGACCGCGCCAGGTTCAGTTTTCGGAGAATCAGATTCAGAAACGGTTTCGGAAAATCCCGATCGAAGTTGGCCCGGACCGGAAGCCCTTCCTCACGAGCGCGAAGACTCTCCTCCAACTTCTCGTAGAAACTCTCGGTGAAATCATCATCGAACTCGAGCTCCGAATCCCGCGTGAATTTAATCGCGTAAGAATCGTAGGTATCGAACGGAAAACTCGCGAACACTTCGTCGAGTCCGAACCGGATGATATCATCCAGATACATCACCAACTTCGTGCTGTTCCTCGAAGGCAACGGAATGAATCGCGGCAGATTCCCGGGGATCTCGATCAGGGCGTGCATCGGCCTCCCGCTCCCGTCGGACTTCGACGCTTTCACCGCCAGATACATCGGGAGATCCTTCAGCTTGGGAAGCTTCGCCGAAGCTTTCAAAATGATGGGGAAAATATGCGGGCTGACCTCGCGTCGAAAATACTCCCTCAAATAATCGATGAGATGAGCGGGAACCTGCTTCTCATTGATCAGCTTGATCCCGTTCGCTTCGAGATCTTTTTTCACCTGCGCGTAGGCAGCGTTGAAATCCTCCGCCTGCAACGAAACGAGGCGGCTGACCTTTTTCAGGGTCACGTTGGGATCCGGCATGTCGAGCCGCTTCCACTCATCCCCGAGCGTGGCGAGTCGCTTCAACGTGGCAACCCGAACTCGAAAGAACTCATCGAGATTGGAACTGTAGATCCCGAGAAACTTGATTCGCTCAAAAAGAAAAACGTTGGGATCAGCCGCCTCCTGGAGGACCCGGGCATTGAATGATAACCAGCTTGTCTCTTTGCTTCGAAATTGCGATCCCATATTGTCGGAAAACCTACTAACAAGAGTGCCTGAATGCCAGATCTTGTTTGTGAAAATCAGGCCAGATTCACTTAATTAAATGGATGTGACCGGTGAACGCGTCACCAACGGTGAGGATCAGGCCTTTCTCCACTCCCGCGTCGCCTGCGAGGAGCTCCGCCCCTTTCAATTTACTCCTGTCTCCCCCGCTCCAGACGACCGCGTTGCCGCCCGTGTGAATCGTGATCTCCCCCTCACCACTGAGAATCTGAATGGGCATCTTGTGATTCAACACACCCGGCTTGATGAGAACTTCGGCGGAATGACCGTCGATCTGCAGAGACTGAATCCGATCCCACGGGAGTTCCATTTGCGTCTCTGTCGCGAGTTCGTGAAACCACCCGCTCTGACGCTCGACATAATGAGCCGTGACCAGCTCCCCGTTCCCGGAATCGAAGAGCCGTGCCGCCACCCGCGACGTCGGCACGCCATGCCCCGTGGACTTTTTCCGGACGAGAAGCGAGTCCGCCGGAACCATCTCGACGCGCCCCAGAGAAAGCGTCGCCCGCAGTTTGATCGGCACATCGCGCTCCCACTGCGCAGCGAGGGCGAGCTTACGATCGTCACGATACGGTGTCGCCAAAAGGATCCCCGCCACCGACACGATCGCGACAAACAGCATCAGGAGCCTCACTTTGACCGGCATCCGGTGACGCCGTTTTACGGTTCGCGAGACGCTGTCTTTCAACCCCAGTAAATAGTAAAGCCACAGGGCCAGATAATAACAAATCAGGGCCACCCAGATCACGTCGGTTAAGAAATGACCGCCCTGCAACATTCTCGCGATCCCGAGAAGCGTTCCGAAAACGGCTCCGGCGATGAGCCAGCCATACGCGAGACGCCGGCGGTGCCGACAGAAGACGAAATACCCTGCCATGAGCACAAACCCCGTCGAGGCATGACCACAGGGAAAAGACTTTCCCTCGCGGCTCTCGTTCAGGACAAACACGTTCTCGAAAGGCTGCTTCCCCCCCATCGAGTCGACATGGATCGGGCGCGGCCGCCCCCAGTTGTCTTTGAGACCGAAATTGACGATCACAGCGGGTCCCAGAAAGAGGAGCAGCGAGATGTAGATGTAGACCCGTCGCCATTTCCCGAACCGCTCCATCGACCAGCTGAGACTGAGCGCAATCAGCGCCGAAACACCGATCGCAATCACAGGATACGGTCCCGCATGATAGAGAAGCTGCCAGAAAGGATGCTCGCCCAGCGCCCAGGAGTTTCCCCCGCCGCGGTAGATCGCCTGCTGAAGTCGCAGGTCGTAGTTGCCGACCACGAGAATGATCGTCACGAGAATCCCGATGATGATGGGCAGGAGCTTGAACGCCAAGAGTCCCGGCTCCGGAAAACGGGGCGGGCTGCTCAAATCTTCCAAAAGCGCCCGCCAGTAACCCGCCCGATTCGTGAGGGACGAATCGCTCGATGAGCGCGGTGAATCAGGATTCATTTTTAGCAACGATAGATGAGAACAACCCGGGGCAACCTGCCTGTCGACTCGATTATCGACCGCAGAGGAACCAAATCAAACAGGGTTAGGTGACAAACCTAACCCTGTTTACTACTTGCAGATTATGAAATCGTTAACGCTGCTAATCAACGAGCGGAAGTAAATTCTCGCGGCACCATTCGCCGTTTTGCATCGTGACACTGTCAGGATCCTCCACCGCCATGTGTGCCTCGTCTTCACAAATGATCCAACCTTCGTAGTTACGCAGGGTGAGCCATTCGGTGATTTTGTGGAAGTCGAGTTTCCCGGTTCCCATTTGAGCCCATGGCTCAGGTCCGTTGCCGGAGTAATCCTTGTAGTGAATGTGATTCACAAGATGCTGCCACTTGTTCAAAGTCTCGATCACATCCATGCCGCCGCGAATGATGTGGCCGACGTCAGGCGTCCATCCGGTTACGGACGGGTCGAGCGAACTGAGAACCACGTCGTAGTCATACTGCGTTCTGACGAGTGAGTCAGGCGGGCTGTTCGGGTGATAGGAACAAACGAGACCGGCATCGGTGCCACGCTGTGAAACACGGTTGATGTTGCGGGCGATATTGAGACGGCGCTTTTGGAGGTCGTTCTTACGGCCGCTCGGCAACGTCACCGTTCCAAGCATCGCGCCCGGGAAATGACTGAGAAGATCGATCGTGAAATCAGCTGCCTCACGTTCTTCGGGAGTCTCCTCTTCGTTGTCCCACGCACAGATCAGTGCGAGACCGGCCAACTCGATGTTGTGCTCCTGAAGCGTGTCCTTCAGCTTGATGGGATCGCAATAATCCCCGAGCCAGTATTTGCTGCAGCCAAGAGCGCTTTCCGAGATCTGGAGCACCATTGGCTCGATTCCCTGAAAGCCCGCCTCAGCAGCGACTTTGATCATGTGACCGAGCTTGTTGTCATAGCCCTTCCCGGTGTCCTGCATGAACCAGGTGTAGACTTCGGATCCAAATTTGATTTTCGACATGGTTTTAATTTAGGAGAAAAATAGTAGAGAAGTAAAGGAGTTGAGAATGTCTCTTTCGGTAATTTGTCGATTAATGAGCGAGCAACCACTCACGCACACGCGGATTGAAGTCGTCCATCACTTCCCAGTGAAACGCGTGTCCGGCGCCGTCGTAGAAATGGGTGTCGCAGTTGGGGATACCGGCTGACACCTGCTCGCCCATCCAGAGAGGAGTGAAAATGTCGTCTTTCCCGGAGATCACTAGACATGGAGCGGAAATGTTACCGAGCTGATCGGTCACGTTGTGATTGATACAGGCGGCAGCCTGCCCCTTCAGTCCGTGCAACGGCTGAGGCGTGGGGTTGGCATCAAAATCATCGCGCCCCGAAACCATTCCTTCATAAGCCTCATCATTGTCCCAGAAAGGCTTCGTGAAGATCAGCAACTGGATCCACTCGAGGAACTGCTTGTTGTCGAGATGCGCCTTGCAGACCTTCATGTGCTCGAAAGTCGACTTGGCATAGCGATCGCACTCGGACCACGGACACATCAGAACCGCGCTTTGAACTTTCTCAGGGTGTTTGAGACACAGTTGCTGGGCGATGATCGATCCCATCGAAACCCCGACGATGCGGGCTTTTTCAATCCCGAGCGCATCCATGAGCCCGGCATAGTCGTCGGCCATCATCTCGCTGGTGTAATCTCCCGTCGGCTTGTCGGTGAGTCCAACGCCCCGGTTGTCAGGCATGATGCAGCGGAACTTTTCGCTCCAGTCGGCTGCGTGCGCCTCCCAGGTGGCACCGTTGGCGGTGATACCCATAATCATGATCAGGGGATCTCCGCTTCCCTGCTCTTCATAATACATTTGGATTCCGTTAGCTTCGACGTATGGCATAGTAATTTTTAAAGGCTGTTGAGAGAAAATTCTTTCACGCCACCGGTTTCATTGTCCAGCAAATTCTCCGGAGCGGGGCTTTCCCCGACTCGAGATCCTCTTCTTTCGACTCCGGCAGTGCAGAAAGAGCTTTCCTTTTCCGCTCAAGAATACGTGAATAACGCACAAAGGATTCACATCTTAGAGAATTCGCGACGAATTCGCATTCCTTGAACAATCACTCAAAACATACCCTAACCATCTCACCAACAGGAACCTACGCCGATACTCCGGGTGATTAGGGTGTCATTTCCGTCACATTTATGGAACGTTTGTCACATTTATCGGGTTGCAGAGCCTAGGGGAAATGCAACTCTCACCCCGTCAGGACGAAAGTCAGCTCCCGCCGAATCCTTTAGAGACGAATCTGTCACACGAGAGTTTTTGCAGGAACATTGATCCCCGCCTACACAAAAGGACTACTTCAAAATTACCACTCTATGAAAAACAACAATAGAATGACCAAGCTGTTCACTACAGCAAGCGCCGCCGCCCTTTTGGCCGGAGGTTCACTTGTTGCCGGCGACTATGGCAAGGCCGTGATCGACGACAAAATGCCGATCGAATCCTCTCCATGGACAGTCTGCAACATCTTCGATCACACCACACTTTATGAAGGCGAAGGCCTCATCGAGAAGGTGAAGATTATCGGCCGCTATCAGGGGCAGTATCATGACGTTTCCGACAACCTGAATGCTTCAAGCCGCCGATGGGATCATCGCCGCTGGCGTGCAGGCGTCCAGGTCGACATGGCTAACGACTTGAAATTCAAGAGCACCTTCAATCTCGACACGTCTCCCAACTTCAACGGAAACCGTTTCGTCAGCAGCGTCGAGGAACTGCTCATCGAGTGGGAGCCTTCGGAAGATTTCTACGTCATCATCGGTAAGCAGAAGCCTGCTATCACCCGTGAATACGCGACATCATCCAAGAAAATCCTCACTTTCGAGCGTTCACAAATCGTTAACGAAGTGCTCGCAGACAAGTCATGGGGAATCGCGGTTGGCTTCGAAGCCGCCGGCCTCAACCACGAAGTGGGCGTTTTCGCCAACACTTACGACAACGACTGGAGAACCACCAATTTCAACGGTGGCGCGATGTTGACTTACCGCACCAGTGCTCAGATCACTGAAGCGACTGAAATCTTCTTCGACTATCAGTATAACGACGTGAACGGCATGAACACCGCTGTCGGCAACGCTGCAGGAAGCGGAAGCGCTTACGAGCACGTTCTCGCCCTCGGAACTGAAAGCGAGTTCGGTGCCTTCGGTCTTGTCACAGACATCATCTATGCGGCTGACAAAAACGGTAATGGTCCTGACACACACGGTTTCGTTGTGATGCCTTACTACGACATCACTGACAAGCTTCAGTTCGTCGCCAAGTATGCTTACATGGACCGCGGTGCTCTCCAGCGCCCACAGAGCCGTGTTGGTGGTGAAGCGAATGACTTCTCCGATCTCCACACCTTCTACGCCGGCCTCAACTACCGCATCTGTGGTGACAAACTCAAACTCATGGCGGGTTACGAGTATGCCACCGGCAATGACGGCACGGGTGCTGACTACAACTCCGACTCATGGCTCGTGGGTGTTCGCACTTACTGGTAGCAGTCAGAATTCGATAATTTAACTGATCGTTTTTACGAACGTTTAGTTCTCTTGGGAAAGGCGGAACCTTAGCGGGTTCCGTCTTTTTTGTGTCTCGAGCTGAAGTTCATGGGACGCCGTGACACTTTTTTGTTCGCCCTCACTCCGATATTAACAGATACTCTGGCCGAGCTCAGTTCCATGCCCAAAAAAAACCGAATCATCAAACCTGAATTCCTGCGCGTCGGGGATTTTTACGAACATCACGCCGCCAACCTGACGATGACGCTGATCGGCTCGAAAGTCGGGTTCGGCCGCAAGATCCTGGAGCCAACGATCAACCGTCCGGGGCTCGCCCTCACCGGATTCTATCAATATTTCGCGCTCCATCGCATTCAGGCGATCGGTCTCGCCGAGTTCTCCTACCTCGACCACCTCAGCGAAGAGAACGCGGCAAAACGGTTCACCGATCTGTGCAAGCAGACGATCCCCTGCCTCGTCATCAGTCGCGGACTTGAGCTGCCCGAGCACCTCCTCCAGATCGCCAACGACGCCGGCATTTCCGTGTTCCAGACCTCACTCGTGACGATGAACTTTATCAACGCCGCCACGGTGCGACTCGACTGGGAGTTCGCCCCTTCGATCTCCCAACACGGCTGCATGGTCGATGTCATGGGGATCGGCATCCTCATCAAAGGCGACAGCGGAACCGGGAAGAGCGAAACCGTCCTCGCCCTGCTCCGGCGCGGCGCCAGCCTCGTCGCCGACGACATGGTTCAGGTGCGCAATATCGAGGATCGCGAACTGATCGCGACCGCTCCCGAGCTGGGCCGGAGCCACATGGAGGTGCGGGGATTGGGAATTATCAACGTCGCGGCACTGTTCGGAGTAGGCACCTTTCGAACCGAAAAACGACTCGATATGGTCGTGAAACTCGTCCGCGCCGAAAACTTCAACGACGTCGAACGGACCGGTTTAGACCGGCATACCGTGGAGGTTCTCGGGCTGCACATCCCCCAGATCGAACTGCCCGTTGCCCCCGGTCGTGACATGGCTCAGCTCATTGAAGTCGCGGCCCTCGATCAGAAATTGAAATCGCTGGGGCATGATTCCGCCGTGGAATTCAATAAGAAATTATTGAAAAAGATGCGAGACGAGCGTAAATCGATGGTTTAGAACAAGGGTCATTTTCACTTAGATTCCTTCCTGTATGCCGACTTGCGAACTCACCATCCCGAACGAGGAAGGACTCCACGCCCGCCCCGCGGCAAAGTTCGTAAAACTCGCCAGCTCTTTCCCCTGCGAAATCTGGGTCGAAAAAGATGACGAAGAGATCAACGGCAAAAGCATCATGGGCCTGATGATGCTCGCGGCCGCCCAGGGATCCGTCATCATTGTTACCGCCGAGGGCGAGCAGGAAGATGACGCAATCGCTCAGCTTTCGGCACTCGTAAACGCCGGTTTCGAGTGACTTTGTTGATCTTCACCGTATTTCGGCGAAGTGTTGGATTTCCTTTCGGAATCTATAATTTTTTCATTCCCTGATCGTATAGGGATCGTTGTTAATGACCTCCGCCTCATCGAAACCCGAGACGCGCATTCAAGGTATCGGTGTCTCACCGGGGATTTCTTGGGGCCTCGTGGAAATCCTGGGGAACGCACTGGAGGCACCGGAAGAGGCTTCCATTTCCAGCGCGGACGTTCCCGGAGAGTTCAACCGGCTTTCGCTCGCGCTCGTCGCGACGCGCGAACAAATCACAGCGCTCCAACAGGAAATCATCGCCGAGGGCTCGGAGAACAGCGCCGCGATCTTTGACGCTCACCTTCTCCTCCTCGAAGATGCAACGGTTCTCGAAGAGGTTAAAAAGCTCTCCGAGACGCAGCTCAAGTCGATCGACTGGGCCTACTACACCGTCGTAAAGCGATACATCGATTCCCTTCGTAAAATCGCCGACCCGTATCTCCGGGAGCGCGCGGTTGATATCGAGGATGTCGCGAAACGGGTCCTCAACAATTTGCGATGGACGATTCACGGCACGATTCCGGGCCAGTTGAATGCGCGGACAAATATCGTCCTCGCCCACGACCTCACGCCATCGGACACCGTGAGCATGGATCGCACCATCGTCCGGGGATTTGCCACCGAGGTGGGAAGCCACACCGCGCATTCGGCGATTATGGCGAGGTCGCTGAACATCCCTGCAGTGGTCGCGCTTCACAAAATTCCCGATACCTGTTCCACCGGCGACACCGCGATCATCGACGGCCACCACGGCCTCGTCATTTTAAATCCCACGCCGGAGACGCTTTCCGAATACGAGGCACTTGCCGAAAAAGAGAAGCTGGTGGTCTCAGGGCTCGACTGGCTCAAGGATGCGCCCACTGAAACTGCCGATGGAACCAACATCACGCTCTCTGCGAACCTCGAATTCCTCGAGGAGCTGCCCGCGGTGGCCAATCAGGGGGCGGAGGGAGTGGGTCTTTATCGAACCGAGTTTTTCTACCTGAGCAAACAGGATCTTCGCAGCGAAGAGAACCAGACCGCCAACTACCGCGAAGTGGCCGAAGCCACCGCTCCCCACGGCGTGATCATCCGAACGCTGGATATCGGAGGGGACAAAATGTATCCGGAGCTCTACAAGGTCCCCGAGCCGAATCCCTTTCTGGGTTGGAGAGGTATCCGCCAGAGTCTCGACCGTCCTTCTGATTTCCGGATTCAACTGAGAGCGATCCTCAAGGCGAGCGCCTTTGGCAAAGTGGGGATCATGTTCCCGTTTATCTCCACGTTGGAGGAAGTGCAGCGCTCGAAGCAACACCTCGAATCAGCGAAAAACGAGCTCCGCGAGCAGAACATCCCCTTCGATGAAAAGATCGAAGTCGGAGCGATGATCGAAATCCCCAGCGCGGTGATGATCGCCGATCACATCGCACGCGAAGTCGATTTCCTCAGTATCGGAACGAACGATCTCATTCAGTACACCACCGCCGTCGACCGGGTCAACGACCGCGTCGCATCGCTCTACCAGCCCACCCATCCCGCCGTGGTCGCGCTGATCCGCGAGACCGTGGAAGCCGCGCACCGAAACAACATCTGGTGCGGTATCTGCGGCGAGGCGGCGAGTGACCTTAGAATGACGCCGATCTGGGTTGGCCTCGGCGTCGACGAATTGTCGGTCGGTTCCGCTCAGGTGCTGAAGATTCGACACGCCATTTCAAAGCTGGACACGGAGACCTGCTCCAAACTCGTTGAGAAATTAAGAGTCCACGGAACCGCCGGCGAGATCGAACGCCATTGCACGAGCTTCGCCAAAGAATACTATCCCGAATTCTTTATCTGACCGATCTTCCCACGGTCTCTTAGATTGACGAAATCACGTTTTCTACTAAAGATACTTTCGCTTCCCCCATGCAGCCACGGTCTTCATCAAAAATCACCCCTTCCGACTTCAGGAGAGGCGGGCGGTGCTTTGTGTTGATGCTAACCTGCCTCGGCGTTCTTCTTTCAGCGCAGTCATCTCCGGCCCCGGATTTGAAGCTGCCTAAACTGCCGTCCTTTTCGAAAAAGAGCCGCGGTGACGAACTCGAGGAAACCGCTCAGGCCCCCTCCGGTCCCGGCGGCATGTGCATGACCGTTTCGGGGGACTACATCGTTTCCTGCCATCAGTTCTTCAATTATCGCTACCGCGTCGTGCGGAGGGATAAAGATGATCAGTGGGTTCCCTTTCCCAACGAAGAAATGAATACGCCCGGCTCGGGTGCTTCCGTGATTCTCGACTCGGTTCTGGGACTGGCTTCAGATTCGCGGGGAATCGTCTGGATGCTCGACAACGGACGCCGCACCGGAACGATGCCGAAACTCGTCGCCTGGGATACGAAAAAGGAAGCGATCCACCGCGTCATCCCGATCAACCAGCAGGCGCTCTCGCCCCGCTCGTTTCTAAAGAATCTCGTTCTCGACCCCGTCTCCCCTTTCATCTACATCTCGGACCCGGCCGACGGTCACAGCTCTGCGATCATCGTGGTCGATATCGAGACCGGGTTAACGCGACGCGTCCTCGAAGGGCACCGCTCGGTTCAGATGGATCAAACCATCAACCTCGAAATCGACGGCGGTCCCGTCGAGGTTCGCAGACCCGACGGCGCTGTCGCAACACCGCTCACCGGCGTGAGCCCTATCGCGATCGATCGCAAAGGCGACTGGCTTTACTACGGGCCGCGAAACGGATCGTCGCTCTTCAAAATCAAAACCGAATTGCTGCGCCGCGAGGACATTCAGCCCCACGTTCTCCAGAGCCAGGTGCTGGGAGTGTCACCCAAGCCGGTCTGTGACAGCCTCGTGATCGACTCCAAAGGGCGTATTTACTTCGGCGACATCTCCCGCGGGGCGATCGACTACGTCTCCCCGGAAGAGGACTACCTGAACCTTCGCCTCCACATTCAGGATCCGAGAATCACCTGGCCGGGCGGACTTCTCATCGGCCCCGACGGTCAGCTTCACTTTTTCAGCAGTCAGCTGCACCGCACTCCGTTTTTTAACAGCGGAAAGGACGTCACGACGCCTCCTTTTTCCATCTTCAGGGCACGTCCCCGTCCTTCGAGCCGGTTTCCTTTCTAGCTTCGAGCAACACGCTATGGCGACGATCCTGGACACCCTCAAAAAGGGCACTGAATACCTCGAAAAATACGGCGTCGAAGACCCGCGTCTGAACATGGAGCACCTCATTGCCCATGTCCTCAAAGTGAACCGGATGCAACTCTACGTCGACTTCGACAAGGCGCTGCCGGAACCGGCCCTCGTTACGCTGCGAGAACTCACAAAGCGACGCAGCAAGGGAGAACCGCTGCAACACCTCCTCGGCTCGGTTGAGTTCTGTGAACTGGAATTTCTCGTCGACGGGCGCGCGCTCATCCCCCGCCCTGAAACCGAAGAGCTCGTCCATTTACTCCTCCAGAAGGATTGGCCGGAGAACGTCCGCATTCTCGATCTCGGTTGCGGTTCGGGGGTGATAGGGCTTTCCCTCGCCCATCATCTTTTGGAAAAGGGCGCGCATGTCACCCTCGCGGATATCTCCGCCGATGCCCTCGCCCTCGCCGGGGAGAACGCGGCCTCACTAGGGATAACCAATATCGACTTCGTGGAGAGCGATCTCTTTTCCTCAATCGATTCGCAGTTCGATCTCATCGTCGCGAACCTTCCCTACATTCCAAATTCGGAACAGACCGAGCTGAGCCGCGAGGTCCAGCGCGACCCGGCGCTCGCGCTCTATGGCGGGGACCTCGGCACGGAGATCATCACCCGCTTTTTACACGAGGTGTCGGATCGCCTTTCTCCCAACGGTCAAATCGCGCTCGAATACGGAATTGACCAACACGACATTCTTAAAAAGCAGGCCGAAGACCTTGCGTTTGAGCCGGTTACGATCAGTAAAGATCTCAACGGGATCGAGCGATTTCTTTTCGCTACCAAAACCATCTAAACCTGCTACTCTCACGACTCGGTTTTCCGAAACCGTTCCCAACTCAACTTATGGAAAAATTCATCGTTCACGGCGGCGCTGAACTGGAAGGCAGCGTTAATATCAGCGGTTCCAAGAATGCCTCTCTGCCAATCCTGGCAGCTACACTTTTGACTAAAGAACAATGCGTCATTCGACGCGTTCCCGATGTGTCAGACACCAACTACATGCTTCAGATTCTTCAGAATCTCGGAGCGGAAGTGGAACGCGCCAGCGGCACGGTGATCATCAAGTGCGAGAATCTGCGAAGCCACGAAGCGCCTTACGATCTCGTGCGCAAAATGCGGGCATCGGTCTGCGTGATGGGGCCGCTTCTGGCTCGACACAACCGCGCCAACGTCTCTCTCCCCGGCGGTTGCGTCATCGGGGATCGCCCGATCGATCTTCACCTTCGCGGCCTTGCCGGACTCGGAGCCGAAGCCAACGTCGAAGGCGGTAACGTTCACCTCGAGGCTCGCTACGGTCTCAAAGGGAACACGATCGACATGAGCGGCAAGCACGGCGCGACCGTTCTCGGAACCGACAACGTCATGATGGCGGCGGTTCTCGCTCAGGGAACGACGGTCATCAACGGAGCCGCCTGTGAACCCGAGGTCGTCGATCTCGCTGACATGCTCAACAAGATGGGCGCGAAAATTTCCGGTGCGGGCACTCCCTGCATCACGATCGAAGGAGTCTCCGAGTTGGGCGGCGTCGAGCACACCGTGATTCCCGACCGGATCGAAGCGGGAACCTTCCTCGTCGCCGGAGCGATGGCCGCGAAGAACAAGATCACGCTGAAACGGGTCAATCCCGCGCACCTCACCGCCGTCACCGACGTCCTTGAAGCCTGCGGATGTGAGATCGAAAAAGGTGACACCACCATTTCCATCTCCAAAGCGAAAAATCCTATCGGAGCCAACATCACGACGGAGCCCTACCCCGGCTTCCCCACCGATATGCAGGCTCAGATGTGCGCGCTCTTTGCTCTGACACCGGGCATCAGCGTGGTGAAAGACACGATTTTCCCACAGCGATTCATGCATGCGTCAGAAATGAAGCGCATGGGAGCCGACATCAACGTCGACGACGGCACTGCGGTCATCAACGGAGTCGATAAAATGAGCGCCGCGCCCGTCATGGCGAGCGACCTGCGCGCTTCGGCAGCGCTCGTTCTTTCAGGACTGCTCGCAACCGGCAACACCGAGATTTCACGGGTGTATCACATCGACCGCGGCTACGAGCACATCGATGACAAACTCATCGATCTCGGAGCCAACATCGAACGTCTTCCGGCGACGGTTTAGGCGCTTCGCGCTTCGCGCTGTAAAAGGTAAAAAGTAAAAGGTAAAAAGTCGGATGGGCTTCGGGCTTCGGGCTTCGGGCTTCGGGCTTCGGGCTTCGGGCTTTTTCTTTTTCTTTCTCTTTTTCTTCAATACCTCAGAGCAAACCGCATTCAACCCTGTCAGGTCGTTGATCCCACAGGGTTTACCCGGCACTTTGATGGGGAGATTGCGCGCTCGAGCGTCACGCGACGATGTCTTTCACGACGTTGCCGTGCACATCGGTGAGGCGGAAATCCCTCCCCTGACTTCGAAACGTGAGCCGTTCGTGATCGAAACCGAGGAGATGGAGAATCGTCGCGTTGAGATCATGAACATGGACAGGCTTCTCGGTCGGGTTGAAACCTAAGTCATCGGTCGCCCCGTGGATGTATCCGCCCTTGGTTCCGCCGCCGGCCATCCACATCGTGAAGGCATTGGAATGGTGATCGCGTCCGTCAAGCCCGCCCTGGACCATCGGCGTTCTTCCGAACTCCCCTCCCCACACGACCAACGTATCCTCGAGCAATCCACGTTGCTTGAGATCTTTGAGCAAAGCCGCACATGCCTGATCGGTATCGAGGCAGTTCTTTTCCAGCCCCTTTTTCAAATTTCCGTGCTGATCCCACGATTCGTGAAACAGCTCCACAAACCGAACGCCCTGCTCGACGAGTCGACGCGCGAGAAGGCAGTTGTTGGCAAAAGAGGGCTCTCCGGGTTTCGCGCCATACATCTCCAGCGTCTCTGGAGACTCGAGGCTGATGTCCGTGACTTCGGGCGCGACGTCCTGCATCCGATACGCCATCTCGAATGAATTGATCCGCGTCTGAATCTCAGGATCAGCGACCGAATCAAAACGCTTCTGATTGAGGACGTTGATCGCATCGATCGCGGAGCGCTGGGACTTCCGATTGATCCCCTCCGGATTCGAGAGAAACAGAACGGGATCCCCGACCGAATTGAAAGGCACGCCCTGATAAACGGAGGGCAGAAACCCCGATCCAAAATTCGCGGAACCGCCACTCGGGCCTTTGAGACCGGACGAGAGAACGACGAAGGCAGGCAAATTTTCCGTTTCGCTGCCGAGCCCATAGGTCGCCCACGAACCAAGCGAGGGACGTCCGAACTGCTGCGATCCCGTGCTCATCAAAATCTGAGCGGGCGCGTGGTTGAACGCGTCGGTATGCATCGACTTGATCCACGTCACCTCGTCGGCCATACCTCCGAGATGAGGCAACAGCGTCGCCATCTCCATCCCGCACTGCCCGTAGCGCTTGAAGGGAAACTTGGGCCCGAGCAATTTGTTGTCGGGTTTGATAAAAGCAGACCGGTATCCTTTGAGCAATTCAGCGGGAGGAGGCGTCCCGTCGAGCTTGGCGAGAGTGGGCTTGTTCTCGAACAAATCGATATGACTCGGCGCACCGCCCATGAAGAGAAAAATCACCCGCTTCGCTTTCGCCGGAAACGGAGGCTGCTTCGGCGCGAGCAGGTTAGCAGGAGCCGCCGCACGGACGTCCCCCTGCATGAGCTGATTCATCGCGATGCCGCCGAGTCCCACTCCGCAGTCGCGCATGAACCAGCGACGACTCAACGACCGTGAAAAATCAGACAGGGTATTTCCATCCACCGGCGTCAGAGAGCGTTGCTTTCTATTCATTTGAAATTCAGATACAGGTTCAGGACTTCGTGATCGTTTCATCGAGACTGAGAAGGACACGGGCGACCGCGAGCCAGGGATCCCCCCCGTCCGCTTTTTCCTTTTCGAAAAGGGTGAGGAGAACCGCAAGTTCATCCGCGTCGGGCTCACGACAGGTGCAGCTGCGAAACGCGGCAACGACGCCGCCTGACAAATCCCCCTCTGCCGCCTTGATCTGACCGGCGAGAGCCACGGCAGACTCGATCGAAAGCGATTCGTTGAGCAAAGCAAGCGCTTGCAACGGAGTCGTCGAGCGAGGACGTCTCACGCAGGAGATGTCTCCGGCCGGTGCATCAAAGGCGGAAAGAAACGGAGGTGGAACGGTTCGAAAGCGAAACGTGTAGAGGGCACGGCGGTAGCGGTTCTCCGGCTCCATGTCTTCGTTCCACGTTTTGGCGCCGTAGCTCGCCGGCGGATCGAAAAGAAAGCGCGGGATCGGAGGTCTCACACTGTCACCACCGATCGTGCGATCAAGAAGACCGCTCGCCGCCAACTGAATATCGCGAACCATCTCCGCGTCCGGACGAAATCGGGGGCCGCGTGCGAGAAAGCGGTTTTCCGGATCCGACGCAGCCAACTCCGGAGTGAGAGCCGAATCCTGGCGGTAGGTGCGACTGCTCACGATGAGCCGGTGCAGATGCTTGATATCCCACCCTGAATCCATGAACTCCACCGCGAGCCAATCGAGCAACTCCCGATGAGTCGGAGCTGCCGCCTGGTGTCCGAGATCCTCCACCGTTTCAACGATCCCTCTCCCGAAAAAGGCCTGCCAGGTCCGGTTCACAAAAGTCCGCGCCGCGATCGGCGAATCGCGATCGACGAGCCATCGGGCGAAGGTGAGACGCGACTGAGGATCGCCGCCCCCCGGCAAATCATGGAGAAATGCCGGCACGTGAGGCGTCACGACCTGACGCGGATGCATTTGTTCCCCGCGGTGGAAGAGACGCGTTTCACGCGGTTTGCCTTCGAGTTCCTGCGTGACGAGCTGAGGCGTCGGCTCGGGATAGCCGACCTCAAGCGCGTCCATCTTCCTGTTCAATTCGGCCAACTCGGGGCGGGTCTTCATCCAGGCATCGAAAACGCTTTTGCGCTCGGTTGGACTCCAGTCACCGTAAGACTTTGCGACGATGGCTCTCAAGGCCGGGCTCAACGGAGCTGAACCTTCGTATCGCTCTGGAGAAAGGGAAAAACGGAACCGTCCGAGATTTCGATGCTCGTTCGCGTTGCTGTTCGTGCCTCCGTGATGACACGCCACTTCGAACTGAACAATCAACGGCTTCTCTCCATCGCGCTTGATCGGCGTTTTCAGATTCATGACAACCAGTCGCGGTTGATTTGACTGGACGACACCCGCCTCGGTCGACCAGGCCGTGTGCATATCGCCATCGTTGATGAAAGAAGCAGGCCCTTCCTTTCGTTTGCCGGCTTCCCCCTTCTTGTCGGGATATTTAGCGGCATCGATGAGACGCTCAGGAAGATCGAGGTCGGAAAGCGCCGGCTCAAACGCAACCTTTTCCAGCAGGTCTGGATCATCTCCTGTCTTCAAGTTGAACTCACTCACCGCGGCGGTCCCTTCGATCGATCGTCCCGGCCCGCCATAGGTGAGATAGGGATCCATGAGCAATTCAATCCGGAGGCTGGAGATTTGATCGAGGTCCACTTCCATCTCAAACTTCTCCGAGCTTCGCGACGGCGAATAGCCCATCGAAATGAGAGAGCCATCCTCCTGAGCGTAGAATTTCTGCCCGCCGTCGCCGAGATGTTTCGGCGTCACGATCTGCCATGTTGGCTCTTCTTTGATTCGATCATTTTCCCGTATCGCCCAGGCAGCGACAGCAGCCGGCCACCCCGGAACGAGTTTCTTGGCTTCAGCTCGCACCGCTTTGCTATCCGCCTCAATCCTGCTGATCGTTTTCAAATCCGCCTTGTCGAAATACGGAACCGTCGCCTCGTGCGAGTTGTTCAAATACGCGAACATCCCGAAGTATTCCTCGTGCTGAATCGGGTCGTATTTGTGGGTATGACATTGGGCGCACTGCGTCGTGAGTCCCAGCACCGACTTTCCGAGCGCGTCCATCCGATCGAAGATTCCCTCGATCCGGAACTGCTCCGCGTCGATCGCGCCTTCCTCGTTCACCATCGAGTTTCGCAGGAACCCCGTCGCGACGCGGTCCGAAAGCGAGGCATTCTGAAGGAGGTCCCCACCCACCTGCCGGATGATAAACCGGTCATACTGAGGTTCGTCGTTGAACGCATCGATGACCCAGTCCCGATACGGCCACACAAACCGCTCCGCGTCTTTCTCATAGCCGTTGGAGTCAGCGTATCGCCCCGCATCCATCCACCAGCGGGCCCAGCGCTCACCGTAGTGCCTGGAATCGAGGAGTCGGTTCACAGCCCTCTCGTAAGCGCCGTCTTTCTTGTCGTTTAAGAAGGCATCCAGCTCAGTCAGCGTCGGAAGCAGTCCCGTGAGATCGAGCGCGACACGCCGCAGGAGCTTCGCCTCAGGAGCCTCTTTCGAAAAGCCAAGAGAATGTTGCCCGTGCTTCTCCTTCACGAAGGCATCGATCGCCGCCTTTTCCCCGTTCCCGGGAATCTCCGGCCGGACCGGCGCCTCAAATGCCCAGTGCCTGCCCCAGGCCGCGCCCTCTTTGATCCAGCGTTTCAAAACCCCGATCTCGGCAGCCGTCAGAGCGTCTTTCTTCTCCGGCGGGGGCATCAACGCATCGGGATCATCGCTCATGATCCGGGCGATCAGTTCACTGCTTTCAGGATCCCCCTTCGTCAGCGCCTTGACGGCACCCGCCTCGGTATCGAGCCGCAGCTTTCCCTTCCGTTCATTCTCATCCGGTCCATGGCAGGCATAACAGTTTTCCGAAAGAATCGGCTGGACGTCTCTCGCAAAATCGACCTCGTCTCCGCGAGCGACGGAGGCTGCGGCAATCGACGCGGTCGCTGCCAGGATTTGCGCAAAAACTTTCATGCGCTCATTGTGTCATCGAATCACCCGCCGGAACAAGAGCGCAAAGGCGCGAATTTCCGACCGTAATGAGACCCGGCCTGTTCCGATATCAGTCAAGGACGGGCGCCGAGTCGCTGTGACGCCGGTAGCGATCCACGATTCCCGAGGGATAGCGATGCCTCACCAGCGCACGCATGAAAAGCGAGGTCCGGTGCGAGGCGATGACACCGTCTCGAACGACGACCTCATTCCGGCGAAACGAGCGCGGATCAGCCGTTATCTCCGCCTGCAACGATCCCGCCGGCAATCGGTAACGGGACTCCAGTTCAGCTCTCGCTTCCTCCGAATCCAGCCTCACGGTGAGGGATGGAACCGGCAGAGAAGTCAGCCCGGCCCTGTTCCCGACTTCGAAAAGCTCGGCGATCCGGTTTCGTCGACTGACAAGACGATAAACGAGCGCGTCCTGAACGAAGTCAGGCCAGAGAGAAGTCGCCACCGCTTCGCGAATCTGTGCCACAGGGATGGAGGCGATATGAACGGCCATCCATTTCCCGTCGGCCCAGGTCGCCTCCTTCCACGAGCGCGGCTTGTAGAGCAACGGCCCCTTAAACCTCAGCTTGTTCGCGCCCTCATACGCGAACCGCTCTCCGGCCCGAAACCGGTTCGTCTCGCCCGATGAAAACAGTCCGCCAAACGCGAGTCCCATATCGTGATGCCCCTCGGCGTAGGTCTGGATCTTCCATTCCCCGTTCCCGTCGGGACCTTTCCGGTAGAAGGCTTTCTGATTCCCCTGCTTCACGTCCCCGTTTTCAATCCAGAGATCAAACAGGTAAAGCCCCCGGTAGACCCGGTCGTTTCTCGAAATAGCATCGGCGAGCGGGCCGCCATCCTCCCGCCGGATGAATCCCTTGGGGTCCAGCTCGACTCCCGATTCTTTGAAGGTAACCCAGTGACGCCCGATCAACTTTTCCGGCCGGTACTCTTTCTTTCCATCAGGAACAAGCTCGCCGAGCACGGTGGAGACGTTGCCCGGTGTGATCGTTCCGGATCCGTGGATATAGGGTTCGAGATCGAATCCATACAGGTCCTTCAGCGCCGACTTGAGCTCCTCCACGGTGCTGGCATGGCGTTCGTCGTCGTCCTTCTCATCATCATCGGCAGCGCCTTCCTCATCTAAAATAAGAGTCACGCCCTTCCTCCCGGGGCCGTTCGCAAATACCAGATCGGTTTCCCGCCCTCCGGCGAGAAGATAGAGACGCGCCGCGACCGGCTCGACGGCAGGTTCGTCGCCCCATTTCAGTTTCCACTCGACCCCGTAAGCGTCCTCGGTATCCGCCTTTGGCGAGGTCGCGGACAAATACACCTCGTCCAGAAAGAGAACCCGGCGAGCCTGTGCCAGCGAATAGGAGCGCCCGCGAGCCAGATCCCCTTCGCGTTGCAGATAGCGTGTCATCCCGCGTTGCATTTCCGCTTCAAATTGATCGAGCCGGTCCCCGTGCGACGCTGCGATTGCGGAGCGAGTCAGCCAGGCAGGATGATGAGGATCGATATCGAGAGCGGCAATCTGATTGGGTGACATCCCCGCGAGTCGCTCGAGGCGGTAAAACGACTGAGTTGACGACTCGAAGAGAAACGGCGACTCAGCAATCGCTCTCTCGCCCGAAGGGAGATCCCGCGCGGCTTTCTTCACCGTGGGAATCCCGTGACCGAAGAGCGATCCCCAAACGGTGTTGCGAAAGAGCACGTTGAAAGGAGGCAGCTTTTCCGAGGGTTCACCACCCGTGACGCTCGCGAGAATGCGCGCCGCGTTCGCATTGGATCGGACGACATCGACCTCGCTCGTGCCAACCGCATCGAGTTCGCCTTCCAGATAACCTAGCACTTCGAGAAAATCCTCAAGATCGTCCCGCTCATCTTCATCCTCCGTGCTTCTCAGCGCGAGCTTCCACTCAGCGATCTGATCAGCAGTTCGTTTTCTCTGCTGATCGAGGAACTCACGGGAGGCGAGCTTTTCCGAAAGCACCCCGGGCTCGAGTGGCAGTTCTTCTCCGGTAGCGGAACCACTGAAAAAGAACATCGAAACAGCGGCGGTGAGGAGGCTTGCAACCTTCCAGACCGCTCTCCCGGATGAACCCGTTGAATTAATTCTCATAGCTGTGCATTTCCGCTCCGACATCACTCGACTTCACGATTTTCCCGATACATCACCTGCAGTCGGACGCGCTTTTTCTCGACCCGCATGATTTCGATGTCATTCACTTCGATGCCGAATTCTTTCTCGATGCGTTTTTTGATGAACGCCGCGTCCAACATCTGGCTCATTTCATCGAGAGGAAGTCTGATCTCAACGTTCTGGTAGGCGTCGCGCCACAACCTCGGGTGATCACCAAAGTAAGCGGTCCCGAGCACCATGATCGAAGCCAGATACTCCACGCTCGCAGGGAGAACGGAATTGATGAATGTCAGGGCGACGGCGCCGAGCAGATAGGCCACTTCGGTTTTATCAAAGGTATCGCTTCGCAATCTCACGAGAGCGAGCAAGGCGAAAATCGTGAAACCGATCCCCGCGGTAAGGACCGAGTTGAGAAGGAAGATGGGAAAGAGAAAGAGGTTAAAGCCAAGCAGCAAAAACAGCATCTTGTGATCGTGATGCCTCCGGTAGTAAATCGCGTAGGAGTATATTAAAATCACAAGCAGGTTGAACCCGAACTCGAAAGCCAGCTCGAGCCGCCCTATCTCCGATGGCTTCTGAATCTCGGCGTTCAGCTCCGGGATTGGCTCAAAAAGGGCTCCCGCTGCGGATTCCAGACTGTTGACGACGTTCTTGACCCTCTCGCCGCTCGCGAGGTATTCGACGTCCTGATTTTTCCCCTCCCGCTTGAACTCGACATCGAAAAAGATACCGCGGAGGGCACTGTCCACTTTCTCCACTTCCGACACTTCCTCGTCGGGATACTGCTCTCTCACTGCGGTTTGGACAGCATCCGGAAGATCACTGAACTCGATCGAGGTCTCCGTCTCAATCCACTGCCCGCTCTCGCGGAAATCCGCGCGGTACTTCACCCCGTCCTCCTCGAACCCCGCTTCCCAGAAGCCGTTCGCATCGACTTCCCATTCCACGTCTTTCGCGCCGGGATACTGTTTCTCGAACACTTTTTCGACGGCGTCCGGCACGGCGTAAGCGCCCTGAATCATCCCCAGGCAGCAAAGTATCACTGCGGACAGGAGGCGTAGAGGACGAGCCCCCGGGTTGAATTGTTTTTTCATAGTGGTGTTATTGGGGAGTGGCGGGGGTTTTATCGACGTAGCGATCAAATACGTTTCCGTTGGCTCTCATCGCTTCGTAAATTTTTGACCCGTCCGGGTTTGCCGTCACTCGAACGAGGTGATGAACTGAATCCCACTTCGCGAGGTATCGGTCGGCTCCGACTTTTCGCAGCATCTCCGGCGTGATCGTCCGCAACCTCGCACCCCACGCACCGTCACCGATGTAAAGAATCCCGTTCTCATCATCCCGCACCCCGCCTGTGAGTTTGTGCGTCCGTTTGTAGGTGTGGTGATCATTTTCGAAGACGCAATCGACCCCGTATTTCTCGAACAGCGGAGACCAGTGTTCCTGAATATCTTTCACGTTCCGCTTCATCCCCGTTCCCCAGGCCGGACGATGGTAAATCGCAAAAAGGTGTCGCCGGTCTTTCCGCGCCGTGAGTTCAAGGTTCAGCCAGAGATTCTGAGATTTCACGCGCTGAGCATGGTTGGAATCGAGTAAAACAACAGACAAATAATCCTCAAAATCGACCGTGAAGTTCGAGTTTCCTTTCGGCAGGTCAAAAAAGGAAAAGTAGAACGGGGCGTCCTTTTTCCTGATGCGCAGCCCTTTCATCTCATGATTTCCAATCCCCATGATCATGGGAATATCCCGCCCTCCGGGACCTTTCACGAACTCGACCCAGTTATCGATCCAGTCGAACCACTTGTAGGAATCACGCCCGTTGGCGTAAGCGAGGTCCCCGCCCACCAGCGCAAACATCGGGTCCAGTCTTCCCGCCAAACGGCACACCGGAATCGCCGTCGTCGTTCCCATGTCGCCGCCGACGACGAATTCAATCGGAGCGACCTGCCGCGCCGGCGCGGTCCGGAACCAACCAGCGCTGACGTCGACGTTGTCAGCGCGGAGCACATACTCATAACTCGTGCCCGGTCGGAGGTCGTCAGCCTTCGCAAAATACACCTGATCATCGGTTTCACCGAAGTCGTGCGATTCGGTCTCCACGCCCAGATACGCAGCCGAAGAGCCCCGCACTCTGATCCCCACGGTCCACTCAGCCGGCTCCCCTTTCGGCAACTCCGGTAAAGGCGACAGACCGGGCAGCGTTCGATACCATTTGCTGCCGGGGTCGCCTCCTGCGAAATACAGCCAGGAATCCTCAGCCGGAACGAGCGCTTCTTCTCCGAGTGTCAGGACGGGATCGAGAGTGAAATCGCTGCTGCTCTCGCGGACATTGTGCCCTTCCACCGAAATGAGATTCGTGCCGGCCTTGAGGAGCCCTTCCGGATTCGGAATCACAAACAACTCCGGCTCACCGGCCTCGTGCCCGCCCTTTACCTCGCCATCGATATACTGGTGCTTCAGATTCTTCGACCTCGCGACTTCAATCCCGTTGATATAGGCGACAAACGCATCGTCGTAATCGACATGCAGATGCAGCGGTCGATTCGCCGGCACGGAATTCACGACAAATGTTTTCGCCAGATAGAGCCGCGCATGATTTCCACGCATCTCACGAATCACGGTGACGTCATCATCGTCTCCGTATCCGAATGGCGCCCGGCCTTCGCGCCAGGCCTGAGGACCGGGAATATCCGGCGCGAGGCGTTCCACCCAGGTCAACGTGGCTGACTGAGTGGGATCCCGATGCCACTGAATGACGGGGCCGTGAAATTTCAACTCGCGAGCGACGGCAGCAGGCACACATAGCAGCACCGCCAGAGCGAACGAAACAAGAGTAAAACCACACGACCGCGAGAACGCATCCCTCACCTGAATTTTTCTTAACCGTTGAACCATTTGTAAATATCCATTCGTTTCTCGTTACGAACCCGCTCCGTCTCAGGTGCAGAAAGCGGTCCAGATATTTAATTTGTTGGGACACCCTCTCTGATTCAGGCCAACACGAGGAAAGATCGGGGCTCCGGGCTGCGCTCGCGACACAGCACACCACGCGAGCGGCCCCGCACCCGCAGATAGATCGTGCAATATGCACGGGGCGTCACGCATATTGCCTTTCGCTTCAACGCCCCTGGTCCGGATTCAGATTCCCGTCGCACCATCATGCAAACATCCCTGTTCAGGACTGCAAACCGCACCGTTTCCTCCCTCGAGCCTTATTATCACAACAAAGTGAAAACAATCCAATGCCCTACTGCCACCTCAAAACCATCCTGCCGGATCGCGGCAAAAACAAGCGTTGGCACGCATGCTGCACCTGTAACAAGGCACTATGAAAAAGAATTCAACTCACTCAGTCGATGGAAACCAGTGGCTCCAGCTGTCATCCCTCTCAGCGGCGATGCTACTCATTTCAATTCCCGCCTACGCTCAGGAACGCGTCGTAATTGAGGGTGGTCCCGCCGAGATTCAAATCTCAGACCGCGATGGAAGACCGGAGCCCGTTGATCCGGCTAACAACAAACCCGGAGAGCCTGCCGCGGTTCTTCCGCCGACTCCTGATTCGGTGGTCGTTCAGCCCGTCCCCACTTCAGACGTCGAGGTGCTCGTACCGGTGAAGCCTGAAAAGGGCACCCGCTTCACCATCACCGAGATCAAGCCTGCTCCGACCGTGCCACCTGCGTCGGAACAAGTCACTCCCGAAGAGAGCAAGAGAATGGCGGAAATCAAACGTGAGCTCGGAATCTCTGAGTCAGCGACTGCCGCCCGGGCCGTGCTCAAGGCTGAAGAGGTCTTCACGGAGAAATCCCCTTTGATCGCCGACGCGGCCAAACCGACGCTGAAAATGCTCGCTGAGTTTATGGAGATATCCCCGAAAGACTCGGCAAGCGTATCTTACAGGTATGTTGCTACCAAAGAATCAGAATCCGATGCCCGCACGCGTGCTTTCGCTCTGGTGGACCACCTCTCAAAAATGGCCGGTGCGACGACAACCGAATTCACCATCCTCGATCCCAAGCCTGTCACGGTTGAAAATCCCAAAGCATCCCCTTCCGGACAATTCATCACGACAGCAGAGCCCCTTCTTGAGATTACTTTGAAATAATCCCCCCCTAAAATCCCGTTAGCCGCACGGCTTCCGGGTTGGAAAGGCCCCCCGTTCATTCGGAGGGGCCTTTTTCATGCGCAATCGCACGGTTGCAACGACGCACTTCCCCGCTTGGTCCCCTCTTCGCAGGCAGGCGCATGAGCGGCTAAATACGACTTGTCGAGATTCCCGTAATCAGCAAGATACTGTCATGCCTGAACGAGGGATGGAATTGGCTGGCGCGACCGCCGTCGTGTCGCCTTTTCACCCTGACATCACGCGATTCCTAATTTCCTTTATCAACATGAGCCGGACCCTGACACTTCTCCTCGGAGCAACTTTATTTGCGACTTTCGCGCACGCAGAGTCTCCCGAATCCACACCGACACCCGTTGTCGCTCCCACCTCGTTCCTTCAGGCACAGGATGGCGACACGGTGGTCTTTCTCGGGGACTCGATCACGCATCAATGCATTTACACGCAATACATAGAGGACTTTTTCTACACCCGATACCCAGAGCGGAGAATCCATTTTCACAACGCCGGTATCAGCGGTGACAAGGCAGGTGACGCGATCACCCGCTTCGAGGAAGACGTCCTCGCCGAGGAGCCTGACTTCGTAACGATCCTCCTCGGAATGAACGATGGGCAATACGCCCCTTTCACTCCCGGGATCTTCGAAACCTATGCGACCGGCATGAAAACGGTGCTCGAAATGGTAAAGGCGACCGGAGCAGAGACGATCGCGCTGTCGCCGACGATGTTCGATCACCACCAGCTCGCGCTTCGCAAAAAGGATCCCACCTTCCGCTTCGGCGACCGGGAATTCGACGGGAACTACAACTCGCTCATGGCTTACTACGGCGCATGGCTCCGCGAAACCGCGAGCACCCGGAGCGTTCCCTTCGTCAATCTCTGGGGTCCGCTTAACGACACGACCTTTGCCGCGCGCCGCAGCCAGCCCGACTTCTCTCTCGTTGAAGACTCGATTCACCCCGGAGCAGCCGGACAGTTTGTGATGGCCTTTTCGGTGCTCTCCGCCGCACAACCTGAGCGCCGGACCGTGAGCGCGATCACCCTGACCCGAAATGCCAAAGGCGAATGGATCGGATCGAAAAATGAAAAACTCACCGACATTTCTGGCAACGAAGACGGAACGGAGATTTCGTTCACCCACCTCGCAAAGGCGCTTCCGTGGGTCGTCCCCGCCGAGTCATCGAACTACAATCTCAAGTGGGGAAAATCGACCCCCGCCCAGTTGGGATACGATCTCACCAAAGCCGGACACAAACTCAGCAACGAACGGCTGCGCGTCTCCGGGCTCGCGCCGGGACACTACGAACTGAAAATCGACGACGTGATCATCGGAACTTTTCCCCACACCGTTCTCGCTTCGAAAATCGAACTGCAGAAGTATTCCGAGACCCCGCAATACCGGCAGGCGCTGAAAGTGGCGGAACTCAACCGCGCGCGGAACGATGAAGCGGTTCGCCCGTCACGAGATCTCCAGGCACAGATCAAAGGACTCCGCCGGAAGAAAGACGAAATCGATTTCGATGCCCGCTTCGCCGAGGTCAGAGAGAAAATCGAAGCGCTCCACGCAAAGGCCGCGGAATTCGAAGAGAAAATCTACGCCACCGCCCAGCCCGTGCCCCGTCGCTACCAGCTTCGCAAAGTGAAATAGCCACCACCTCGCATATTCGGGCATGAGATTCGTCCAACGCCCATGTCCGGCACGATCCGCATCTCACGACACTTATCCAAAACCGTCGCAGCCGCTTTTCTGTCTTTGTGGGGACTGCAAAGCCTCAACGCCGATCCGCCCGAAGATCTCAGTAAGATTCGAGGGCGCATCCAGTTCGTGAAAAGCTTCCCCGATTACAAAGTCAAGATCGTCGATTCCTTTGCCGACCTCCATGTCAAATGCGTGAGCAGTTTCCCCAACTCTGCCGGAAAGTGGCAAATCGTGGAAAGTTTCCCCGATTTCAAAATACAGATTGTAGAGAGCTTTCCTGATTTTAAGATCAAGTATGTCGAAAGCTTTCCCGGGGTTCGTTAACTGTTTGAAATCAGCTGCTTTCGCGTGGCTGGCGCTGTCACTCGTGGCCCCGCTCCACGCGGCGGATCCGCTGGAGACGTTCGAAGGCTGCACGCTCGTGAAAACCGACTGGGCCGACGGCGATTCCTTCGAAGTGAAGATGCCCGACGCGAGCCAAAAGGTCTTCCGGCTTTATTACGTTGATTGCATAGAAACGGGAATCTCTACCTCCTCTGATAAGCGAAGGCTGCGTGAACAGTCCCGCTACTTCGGACTCGATGATTACAAAATGGCCCACGATTTCGGGCTCAAAGCAAAAACGTTCACGCAGGAAAAACTGAACAAAACTTTCACGATCCACACCACTTTCGCCGACGCCCGCGGACGTTCAGGAAAGCCTCGATACTATTGTTTTATCACCACGTCGGAAGGACAGGATCTCGCACAACTTCTTGTCGCGAGAGGATACGCGAGAGCCTACGGAGTGGGGAGAGAAACGCCGGACAGAACCTCCCGCGACGAACACGAAAGCCTTTTGTCCGATATTGAACTGGCCGCCGCGATTCGCAGAGAAGGCGCGTGGAGCATCAGTAATCCGGACGCTATTGTCGAATTGCGCAAAGAGGAACGCGATGAAATGCGCGGCCTCGAAGCGATCGATGACGCCTTCAAAGTGAAGCCACCTGAGGAGCCGATCGACCTCAACACCGCCTCCCTCGAAGAACTCACCAGCACCGGACTTCGGGAATCGCTCGCCGATGCCGCGATCAGGATGAGGCCGTTTTATCATATCAACGAGCTGCTGCTCGTAAAAGGAATCGGGAAAGTCACCTTCGCAAAAGTCAGCCCTTATATGATAATTGATCCAAAAACGGTCGCATTCAATCTGAACACAGCGACTACTGAGGAACTTATCAGGATTGGATTTCCCGAAGCGGTCGCCAAATCCACGATCAAAGTTGATCATTTCGCTTCGGTGAGCGAGCTCATGAACGTAAGTGGTATGACCCGTGCCATTTTTGAAGAGGTCAGCCCCTTTCTCACCGTTACCCAATCCTCCGCCGGTGCTGAGTGAGAGGCACGAATTCGCTTTTGCGTCGCTTGATTAATTGGCGTTCCCACGTTCCATTAGAAGATATGGATCGTGAATCAAACTTATCCCGTTTTTTCCAATCAGATGGCCGCACCGTCATCCTGCCCATCGACCACGGCACGGTCATCCCGGTAAAAGGACTCGAGGACCCAAGAGGGTTGATCGAGGCACTCAACCCTGTTGTGGATGGCTACGTCGTGAATCTCGGCGTCGCGCTCGCCGCTGCAGATGCCTTCGGCGACAAAGGAGTCTGTCTCCGCACCGACTGTTACAAGCCTGTCTACGGTGACAACATGGATGAAGGCAGCTACCGCATCTACGGAGCGGACGAGGCCCTCACCGTAGGCGCTCATGCAATGATGAACATGGTTTACACGCATCACTCCAACGAAGCAGCGATCACGAGAGACGCCGCCGAGCTGATCGGGGAAAGCCTCGAAACGGACGTCCCCGTCATCCTCGAAACGCTTCCGTTCGGAATCGGACACCCTGACGATTACACCGTTGAAAACATCGGATTCGCGGCCCGCTTCGCTGCGGAACTGGGAGCCGATGTCGTGAAAACAGCCTTTCCCACCGGCGGTTCAGCTGAAGAGTTCAAAGACATCGTCGACGCATCGATCGTTCCCGTGATCGTTCTCGGTGGCGCCGCGATGGGAGACGACGAAGCCCTTCTCACGATGACGAAAAAAGCGATCGACGGAGGAGCTTCCGGTATCGCAATCGGACGCAACGTCTGGCAGCACGCGCAGCCGGCCAAAATTGCGGCCGCTCTCAATGCGATCGTCCACGACGACGCGTCCGTTGCCTCCGCTCTCAAGCTGGTTTAATACTCCCTCCCCTCCTCCACACACTCAGATGATTGTCCCCAGTCTCCAATTTGCAGCGCGCACCTTTAAAAGCGCTGACAAGCGGCATCTTGCCAAGTTCATGTGGAACTTTGGATACAAGGGCGTGCGCTCCGTGAACCTGTTTAAAAAGCGCCTCAAGGAGGGAATCCATTTCCCCCCTTTCATCTACATTTCCATTCTCAACAGCTGCAACCTCCGCTGTCAGGGATGCTGGGTCGACGTCGACAAACCGCAGGTCAAAATCGACATCGACGAACTCAACAAGATCGTCAACGACGCGAAAGCCCACGGGAATTCCTTCTTCGGAATCCTCGGAGGCGAACCGCTCATGCACCCCGAGCTCTTCGATTTCTTCGCGGCGCATCCCGATTGCTTCTTCCAGCTCTTCACGAACGGGCAGATGATCACCGACAAGAAAGCGAAGCAGCTTCGCAAGCTTGGCAACGTGACCCCTCTGATCTCGATCGAAGGCACCGAAGTCGTCGCGAACGAACGCCGCGGCGGAAAAGACGTCCTCAACCGCACCCTCCGCGGCCTCGACAACTGTCTCAACAACAAACTCCTCACCGGAGTCGCGACAAGCCTCTGCCAAACGAACATCGACGATCTCCTCACCGAGGAATGGCTGCGCAAGCTGATCGACCGCGGCGTTCACTACGCCTGGTATCACACCTACCGTCCCGTCGGACCTCAAATCCACGACGAGCTCGCCCTCACTCCTGAGCAGGCACGCAAAGTTCGTGAATTTGTCGTCAACATGCGGGTCAAACTCCCCATTGGAATCATCGATGCCTACTACGACGGCGAAGGCAAAGCGCTCTGCCCGATGGCGAACGGGATTTCCCATCACATTTCCCCCACCGGAGCGGTCGAGCCGTGTCCCATCATTCAGTTCGCGACCGAAAACGTGAAAGACGGCGGGATCTACAACACGCTCACGAAGTCCGCCTTCATGAAAGACTTCCGGGAAACCGCCGCGAAGAACACGCGTGGTTGCATCGTGCTCGAACGTCCTGATTTGGTCAAAGAACTCGCCGAAAAGCACGGAGCGAAAGACACCACGCTGCGACAAACCGCGATCAAAGAGCTCGAAGGGATGACCCCGAGAAACAGCCAGTGGCTCCCCACCGGAGACGAGATCCCCGAGAAGCATCCCGTCTACCGCTGGGCAAAACGCTACTGGTTCAACGACTTCGGCGTCTACGACGAGATGGAGAAAAAGGCCGCTGAAGAAAAGGCGGGCAAGGGCGCGTGACGCAGGTGGGGACGATTGTCCCCAATCGTCCGAACAGCCCATACGCGCTCAGGTCCGACGCGGACGATTGAGGACAAACGTCCGTGCACGAAGACCTGAACGTGGTTCCACCACGCAAAATGAATTTCGAGACCGAAGGCTGCACCTTATTTCCGTCAGTGATTGACGAGAGCGCCCTCGATGTCCTGCGCGACGAGTTCACGCGCCTCAACTCTGAAAGCACCGCCGGCGTTCGCAACGTCATCGCCCGGTCTCCGATCATCGCTGCTCTCGCCAGTTCAGAGCGCATCACTGCCCTACTGCCAGTCACCGGTCTGAAAGCAGTTCGCAGCCTCCTCTTTGATAAAACGCCCCGGGCGAATTGGCCCGTCGCCTGGCATCAGGACCGGACCATCACCGTCAAAGAACGTCACGAAGTCGAAGGCTACGGTCCCTGGACCAGGAAGGCAGGCATCCATCACGTCGAACCACCCGTTGAGTTGCTGGCAGAGATGGTGACCTTGCGCATTCATCTCGATGATGTGGGATCGGAGAATGGTCCCCTCTCCGTCGTCCCCGGATCTCATCGAAAAGGTAAGATCCCGCCGGAGGAGGTTGCCGGGATAGTGGGAGAGAGTGAATCGTCAATTCCTTGTCAAGCCGGCGACGTGCTCAAGATGCGGCCATTGCTTCTGCACTCATCAAGTCGGGCTGTCGAGCCGAGCCATCGACGCGTCATTCACCTCGAGTTTGCCAATCCGGCGATTCTGGATGCGCGGCTGAGCTGGGCGGAGTTTGAAGGTGAGACAACGTGAGGCAAACACCGCGACTGTTTAGCCACGGGGAATCAAAAATGGCGAGGTCGCGGCCCTCACCTACAAGATACGCGCCAGCTCTGGAGAAGCGTCAAAGTCGGATGGAGGATTTGACAGTGAATGGCCACGTCCAACTCAAGGAAGGGGCGCCTCATCCAACTCCTGCAGCAGAGGTCTGTACCCATACTTATTCAACACCGCAATGACTCCGCGATCGCTGTTATCTCTTGCGACATCGGCGTAAATGCTGAGGGCGTTGTGCATCGCTTCGACGGACAGTTCGAGGTTTTCGACCCAGGCCTCGTCGTCCTTTGATTTGCGGGCGATGCCGGCGAGACGGGCGTGTTCAACGGCTGTCATGTAGTGAAGGGCAAAGGTATAGCGTTTCGCATGATAGAGGATAAACGGACGCGCTCCGCCCCGGGCGCGGGTGTTGCCTCTATACATTTCGTTGACGGCGGTTCCGTAATGTTCTTTCGCTTTCGCCCACCACTCAGGCACCGGTTCGCCGGAGGCGTAGTGTTTCATCACCATGTCAGGAGCGGGAACGGCAAACCCGGGATCTTCCTTTTCGATCAAAGTGGCCGAGGCCTCAATCGCGGCAAAGCCATTCGCGAGTCGTTCCGCGACCCCTTCCCCGCAAATCGGCGTGACGAGGGAATCGAGTGAGGCTTCCGGTGTCAGGTCAGGCTGAAACGAGGCCCGCGACAGGAAATAGAGATCAGGCCCGAGCTCGCCGGGGATCCAGCTTTCCACGGCGTAGCCATCCCCGCCCGCCGCTTTTTCGAGGAGTTCGGGCAGGGCTGCGGAAGATAATTTTGGAAGAAGCCCCCCTTTCGACTGCCCGAGAGAAAGGCGTTGGATCTTCGCATTCGAGGTGTCACCATCACGTTCAATCGTCACGGCCATTCCCAGTTTCATTGCGGCATCACGGATCCCGCGCATCAGGACGAGACCGGCTTCGGATCGCTCCTCCGCGGTCGACCTCCCTGCGAAATCCGGATTTTCAAACACCTCAGCGCCATCAAAAACGGTGCGTCCTGCGGTCTCTCCTGAAACCGGGAATTCCCTGCCTCCCCACAGCTCGCCTTCGCCGCCCTGGTCAAAATCGCGAAAGGGTTGTCCCTCATGAATGACGAGATCCACCTGATTGAACCGCAGCTTCGCCAACTGACGCAGCAGTTTTTCGTAATCGGCGAGACCCCATGATTCCTGGCCGGCGGCTCCCGAATCGATCGCACGCCACGCACGCACTTTCGCGGCAGGCTCCATGAGAACGGTGTCGAATTCGGTGAGCGAAAACTCGGGCGGATCAATAGGTGCGTGGTCACCCTCGGGCAAATACCGCATCCCGAAGGAATGACCGAATTCGTATACCGCCCACAAGGTCGCGACGGGACTTCCGCCCCGAATCACGAGTCCGCTTTGGGTGGTTTTCACAATCATCCCCTGATCGGAAACGGAGACGGTTTGCTCGTTGTTCTCGACTCCGTGGCTGTAGGCGGTATTACCTAACAAGATTACATTCGACGCGGCTTCAGGCACTTTGGCAGCCACTTTGACGTTGGCCTCAAACAGCGTTTCCAACAATCCCGTCAGCTCGGAAGCGGCATATTGTTCGATGGGATCGTCTGAATCCGAAACGATGATCACTTCCGGCGGAGCCGCCAACGCAGACAGGGCAAAGGCGGCTTGAATGAGAATGGCGTAGAAAAATTTCATGAGCAATGAGGTCAGAGGGGCCGGTCGCGTATTCGGAGATCACTTCGCTTCGTCTGAAAAGCAGAAAAGGGCATCGCGGGTTCGGATAAACAATCGGCCGTCAGCGACCGACGGGGTCGCGAGAATTTCCCCGCCGACATCGTTCTTCGCGAGAATGTTCAGTTCGGGAGTGTCATCGATCACGACGACGAATCCGTTTCGGCCCGCGATGTAGATTTTTCCATCCGCGGCAATCGGAGACGCGTAGTAATCCCCGAAATTCCGGAGCCGGGTTCGACCCCAGACTTCCTCTCCGGTTTTGGCATCGAAGCAGCTCGAGATTCCGCCCGACTTCACGACATGGACACGGTCGCTGAAGACGAGCGGCGAAGCGAGATTGGAGGGGGAACTGTTGTCGATGTTCCAGACGAGATGGGTGGAGGTGACATCACCGGTTCCCCCGCCCCGCACCGCCTGGATCGTGTTTCCGCCGCCGACCATGTTATCGGAATGCTGAAACGCGGTTTCGATTTCGACTTCGTCGATCATCTTGTCCTTGTTCTTGTCGGACTCGTCGAAGCGCGCGTGGAATTCTTTCGGCGTCTCGTCACGCGCGAGGATTCCGTCCTGATTCGTGTCGAGCCATTGCATGAGCGCAAACTTCAAGGTCCTGCTCTTGTCGCCATAGCTCTGGATCGCGAGGTAGATGTGATCATTGTAAACGACCGGCGAGGTCATCACGGTTCGCAGGAGCGTATTACAGGTCCAGATTTCTTTGCCGGTTTCCGGATCGTAGCCCTTCAGTTTTCCCGAGCCTGCCACGACGAGATCGGTGCGCCCGCCGGCGGTGCAAATCACAGGCGTCGCGTAGCCGGCGAGCATGTCGGGGCGATCCGTTTGCCAGAGCTTTTTCCCGGAGGTGGCGTCGAGTGCGAGCACGTAGGAAGTGAGATCATCGTCTTTCGCAAAGAACACTTTTCCGTCATGAATGACAGGAGACCACCCGGATCCCCAGTCCATGAGAAAGGCGGGGCGCGGGAGTTCGTGTCGCCAGACTTCGTCACCGGTTTTCGCATCGAATGCCACGATCCCCATCGTGCTGAAGTAAACATAGACGCGTTCGCCGTCCGTCGCAGGAGTGGACGAGGCGTGACTGTTAGGAGGCGTGATGCGCGGAAGCTCGCCCGTCGACAGTTCCTTTTTCCACAATTCCTTCCCCGTCTCGGCGTCATGACAGATCACAGCCAGCGTCGTCTCTTCGCTCATCGCGGTGGTGAAGACGCGGCCATCGGCGATCACCGCAGAGCCGACGCCGTCTCCGAGGTCCGCTTTCCAGAGGAGCTTGTCTTCGAACGAAAATTCCGTCGGAACCGGATTCGTCGCCTCCGAAACTCCCGAAGAATTCACGCCGCGAAACTGGGGCCAATCCTCGGCCTGCAAATGGGATAGAGGTAGAGAGACGAGTGAAAAAAGAATCGCGGCAACTTTCATGATCCCGCCCATCACAGCAAATCGGAAGCAATGAGACAATGGCCGGTATGCGTTCATTTAAGGATTTAACGAACGAGGCGGCGAGATGGCGAGATCAAGACATAGCTGGCATTTCCGGGATGAGAAGGATGAGGGGCAGGCCCGGGGAGCCCCTGAACAAAAAAAAGGGTGTCAATCGATCCCCTCCCTTGTATAGACAAATTCATTACTACCCAAAACTTACACAAAATGAGTCAACTTACCGAATTGATGGAATCGGACGTTCGGGCGATGGTTCGATTGCTGGGAGAAGTGGCGTCACTCGAAGGTGGACACGATGAAAGAAAGAAATTTCTGATGGATGGGGTCTGTGACCTGATCGGTGCGAAATGCTGGGTTTGGGGCCTCATGTCGAAATTTGTTCCCGAAGAGCCGCCCGTTTACACCGCGATGGCAACGGGAGGTTTTGAAGCCGATCAGTTTCCAAAATTGCTCGTCGCGTTCGAACACCCCGACCTCAGCCTTTTAACGGCACCGCTCGCCGAAAAAATGGCGGATAGAGGAAAGCAGATCACCCGCCGGAGAGAGGATTACGACCCGAACGACTTTTTCCCGCGATCCGATGCGCGCGCCTTCTTCTCGGCCGCCGACGTGGACGCCCCGCTTTTGACTTTTCGGCCCATACAAAAAGGATGCGTCAGCGGAATCGGGTTTTACCGGCCGTTTTCCAGTGAACGCTTCACTGAGCGAGAGGCTCAAATCGCTCACATCATCCTGTCCGAAGTGGACTGGCTGCACGAACAGGGCTGGCCGTGGTCCCCCGCCGTTCAGCTCCCCCATCTGCCGCTCCGCTGTCGCCTCGCACTGAACCTGATGTTGGAGGGCCTGTCGCGAAAACAGGTCGCAGAGCAAATGGAGATTTCGATTCACACGGTCAGCGGCTACGCGAAACAAATTTACGAATACTTCCAGGTCAACTCGCACGCAGAACTGGTCGCCAAATTCCGCACGGGCGATGGGGAACATTCCAGCACTCGGTAGGTTCCTCTTTCGGGAGAATCGCTCAGACAGGCATGCGAAGTTCCAAACGCCGCCATCCCCCGTGACCACGCTCATGTTACCCTTGTCTCATTTCGCGCCACCCTATAGAAACGGTTTATCTCATGAGAACGTTTCTTTCCTGCTCACTGGCCGTTTCAATTTCACTGTTCGGCTCGCCCGAAGCCCGCGCATGGGGCCAGGACGGACATCGAATCACGGCGGAGATTGCGGAGCGGAATCTCAATCCGAAAGCGCTGGCGGCGGTTCGTAAGATCATTGGCGACGAATCCCTCGCCGAGATTTCCACGTGGGGTGACGAAATCCGCTCCGACGGCACATGGGACTTTGCGATGCCGTGGCACTACATCTCGATCGATGACGATGAAACCTGGGAGAACTTCGAACGCGTTCCCGAAGCCGAGGGCGATATTCTCGTGATTTTGGAACGGCTCGACAAATTCCTCCGCGATCGGAACGCCACCACTCTCACGCTCAAGGGACCCGTGAAACGAGGCAGCTCAAAGCTCGCCCCGACGCTTGAGAAGACGATCGGGAAACGGGAGGCACTCGCGCTCTATGTGCACTTCGTGGGAGATATTCACCAGCCCCTCCACGTCGGGCGACGCGAAGACAAAGGCGGCAACAGGATACAGGTCGAATGGTTCGAGGAAGAGGTGTCCCTCCACAAAGTCTGGGATGAAAAGCTCATCGAATCGCTCAACCTGAGCTACACCGAGTTCTCCACTTTTTTGAACCGCACGACCGGGGACGAGGAGGAAATCCTCAGCAAAACGTCCTACCTCGACTGGGCGCGGGAGTCGAAAGCGATTCGCGACCTGGTCTACGACTTTGGAGCGCAGCGAAGCGGTTACTTCCTCAACGTCGTCGAGCCGCCAACGCTGAGCTACGATTACCGGCACCGAACGCTCCCTGTCGTGCGCGCGCAGCTGAAAAAGGGCGGCCTCCGCCTCGCCGCGAAGCTGAATGAGATGCTCGGCGACCGGTAGTCAAAGCGCGAAGTCACGGCCATCGCCTGCAACATACGCGCCAGCGCTTCGAGCTGGAGGCTCGATGAGAGATTAGCCGGTGGTGGAGCGAAGCGAAACCACCGGATAACAACCGAATGCATCAACGCGCCCCGGCAGGGGCGCCGGAACCGGGGTCTCCGACTCACTCCCCGATCAACTTTCTCAGCACGGCTTTGATCGGTTCTTCCATGCCTTCGGCGACCCAGCACCAGTCACCCAGATTCGTGTCGTTCTCTTTCCAGTGCTGCTCGAAGGGAATGTAACCCGGCGCTGATTCACCGTAGGCGGGAGTCATCACAAATCGCTCAGGGACAATGGTTTGAGCGTAGTATTGATAATCGACGTAGATCTCCCCCGGAAGCAACACCAGCTGCGCTTCGCCCCCGTTGATGACGAGAGACGGGACATCGATGACGCTCCCCTCCCTCTCGATGCGCTCCAGCCAGCTCAACCCCAGCGAAGCCAGCAAATGGCTTCGTGCGTCGTTGGTATCCCGCACTTCATTTTCGAGTTCCTCTTTGCTGAATCCCTTCGTCTTCCGCGGTTTGATCGCGAGTTTTTCGTTTCGAAAGGAAAGCGACGTCAGCGGTGATTTCGTCGCATTCGACGAGGCGGCCACCATTCCCTGATAGAGACGATCAGCGAGCACCTGTCGGGTCTCCTTCGCTCCCGTGTTGTATTTCCCCGCGGTCGTATTGCCACTGCAACCGCTCGCGTATATTTGAAACGTGTCCGGAGTTTCGGCCTGACGCCTCCCCCGCGCCAAACCGGGAAAATCAGCGTCCGTCTTCCGCGTCCCATAGTAACTCATCGGATGTGTCGAGTAGACACTGTAAACCGCCAGTTCATCCTCCCCGTTCCAGAAGCTCAGTGATTTCAGATACGGATCGATCTCGCCTTCGGGAGCGCGTTGAGCAGAAAGAATTTTACAGGCACTCCCCCGGTTGAAGCGCGGCGTCCCGTCCGCCGCCAGGTATCGACGGTTCGACGCCAGTTTTTCGACTTTTCCTTTTCCGAAACTGACGTGAGTGACAGGAATCGCCTTGCCGATCGACGCCTCGAGAGACGCGACGACGCGACCGAGAGCTTCTTCATGAAATTCCGGATCGATCACCTGATGGGGCGAACCAAGTTTACGCAAAATCCGCTCTGCGCCGAGGTCCCCCAGCGGGGTGTCGTGCTGGTGAATCGCCGAGACGAGGACTCTCTCACGCGCCGTGCCGGCCGCTTCCGCGAGCCGGTCGCGCCAGAGATCGTAGGTTTCATTTCGTATCTCGGACCAATCGACCGCGCAAATCACGACGGGTTTGTCGTCCGGGATTTGCAAAAGCAGGCCTCTCGCCTCCAAGCGGGTCTCGATTCCGGTCGACGTCTTGAACTGCCCCGTGAAAAGCATGTGCCCGACCGGCGGCGTCACATCAGCCTGGAACGTCGAGAGTTTGAATTCCCCACAGACTCCGTTCCCGGTCCCGGCGATCAACAGGCAGCAGGCAAGCGCGAGGCAATACAAGGTTCTCATGGCGGGTAGCTCATCGTATATCCCCTTTCATTGCAATCACGCAATCGGGATCGCTGGAGCCTCAGATGCGCAGGCGCGGAGGCCGTATCCGGGTCCCGTGGGCCGGGGCGAGAAGTGTGGGGTGTGGGACTTCCGGACGCTCAGAGAACGAGGTCTCGGCCCTCACCTGCAGGATTCGCGCGAGCGCTATAGCCGCAAACGTCGCTCCGGTTTCCATGGAGGTGGAGAAGAGGCGAATACGGATGATTTCGAAATTCCGTAAGAACTGCCTTTTGGCAAAAGGCATCCACCCATAACGCATTGATGCGGATGTGAGGATTCAGCCTTCGCTCCTCCAACTTGCCTGAACCGTGATTTGAATCTAAAGTCGGGCCCACTCCTCGACTTTCATGCTTCCCTGGTTCACCAACGGTCAATTCCCTCTCTACCTCGCGCCGATGGCGGGAGTGACTGATCTCGTGTTCCGACGGATTTGCAAGGAGCTCGGCGCGGACGTCATGGTGACCGAGTTTGTTTCAGCCGAAGGCATCATTCAGGCGGATGACAGAACCCGCGTCTACACCGAATTCGATGACGAGCAGCGCCCTGTCGGGGTTCAGCTCTTCGGAGCGGACGGAGACCGCATGGCGGAGGCGGCGCGGAAAATCATCGACTGGAAACAACCCGATTTCATCGACATCAACTTCGGCTGCCCCGTTAAGAAGGTCGTTTCGAGAAACGGCGGGTCATCGCTACTCAAAGATTGCCCCGTTCTCGCGGATGTGGCCTCTAAAATCGCAAAAGGCGTCGGCGATCAGGTTCCCGTCACCGCTAAAATCAGGACGGGCTGGGATCAGGAACTGATCAACGCGCCGGAAGTGTGTAAAATTCTCGAAGACTGCGGGATGCAGACGATCGCGATTCACGGCCGGACCCGTGCGCAGGGCTACACCGGCGAAGCGGACTGGGAAATTATCGACGAGTGCTCGCGAACCGTTTCCGTCCCCATCGTCGGAAATGGTGATATCGCCACCGGAGAAGACGTTGAACGCCGACGGAATACGTCGGGGGTCAGCGGCGTCATGATTGGCCGGGCCGCGATGCAGTACCCGTGGGTTTTCCGCGATGCGAAACACTATCTTGAAACGGGAGAACATCCCGCCCCGCTTCCGATCGAGGAGCGCTGGACGCTGATCCACCGCCACGCGAAAATGCTGTTGGAATGGGGAAAATTCCCTACCGAACGCCACGCGATGCAGTCGCTGCGATCGCGGCTCATGGCCTATTCGAAAGGGCTCCCACAGGGCAAGGGGCTTCGAAATCAATTCGCCACCGTCTCGAGCATTGATGAACTCGACGGCATTGCAGAGGAATACCTCGCGAACTATCGCGCCGGCTCGTGCCCCACGTCGGTGCCGATCTCTACCTGAACGCGTTGACGCTTCTGAAACCCGCGGTGGTTTTCGAAAACCACTTCGGAATCAAAAAGACAAAGGCCTTCGAGAGTTGAAGCATCCGCGTCGAGCTGCTCAAGATCCGCGAGCATTCTCGCAGAACGCGTTTTTCTGGCTCTTCCCTGACGATAGAGTTTCGCCATCGAGCGAAACAGCTCAGGCAACTTCAGACAGACAATCGCCGCGAGAATCGTCAGCGCCAGACAGAAAAATCCGAGATAAATGGTGGAAACAGCAGGCATGAGTGGGAAAACGCTAAGTATTTTAAAATATTAACAAATATTTATAATAACTAAACAAAATAATTAAATTTTTTAAAATTTATTTGCGCTATGTCTCATTCTTTCTTAGCGCTTGCCTTTTTCACGGGTTGAGATTGTCCGTTTCAAAGATTAGCCTGAACCCGAATTTTCTCTTTTCTATCCGGTAATGTTGGCTGTCATCTCCCCTGCAAAAACACTCGATTACGAGAGCACCCTTCCGTCTCTCAGACCGACGCAACCTCGTCTCCTTGATCAATCGGAGGCCTTGATTAAGGTTCTGCGAAAGCTCTCATCGTCGGACCTTCAGGCTTTGATGGGTATCAGCGAAAAACTCGGCGATCTCAATGCGGAACGTTTCCAATCCTGGTCAGTCCCCTTTTCGAGTGACAATGCCCGTGCCGCACTCTTCGCTTTCAAGGGGGACGTCTACACGGGCTTCACGCTCGATGAGTATACCTCCGTTGATCTTTCCTACGCACAGAAGCACCTGCGTATCCTCTCGGGCCTCTACGGCGTCCTGAGACCGCTCGACCTGATGCAGCCCTATCGCCTTGAAATGGGAACAGCCCTGAAGACGGGCCAAGGGAAGAACCTCTACGAGTTCTGGGGGGATCTGATTACGAAAGAATTGAACGCAGCTTTCAAGGCCTCCGGATCGAACACACTCGTGAACCTCGCGTCGAAGGAATACTTCTCATCCGTCACTCCCGGCCAGCTGAAAGGCGAGGTGATCACCCCTAACTTCAAGGATCTGAAGAACGGTAATTACAAGATCATCAGCTTCTACGCCAAGAAGGCCCGGGGAATGATGTGCGATTACATGATCCGAAATCAGATCGACGATCCCGAGGGCCTCAAAGGATTTGATCGCGACGGATACTCGTTTAATCCTGACCTTAGTAAGGGTAACGACTGGATTTTCACCCGGGACGTGGTTCCTTCAGCCTGACACTTCTTATGCGACGCCCGCGTTCCAGCTCGTTCCACCTTCCCGCGATGACTCTGTGCTTCGCGGTTTACTGTGCCATTCCCCTGTCCGCGCAGGAGGAGGAGACCAGGGACGTCGAGAAGGAACCGGAACCGACGAAACCGGAGATTCAGGGAAAGCCGCTCAAGCTGGATATTTCACGTCGCTTCCTGAAGAACTTCCTCACGGACGAAGTCGCGTTGATTCCTCATCAGGACAGGGACGGCGAGACGAAAGAGCTTCAGGACGCCTTCATGATCGGGGCGGTCAAATCGACTCACGCGGCCTTCTGGGACCCTGTCTCCTGTCGCTTACTCGGCGCCCTCAATCTGGAGGAATCGACCGCGCCCTCCGAACCGGCTGAGGGTGAAGAGGAAGCGCCCTCCCCTTACACGCTTCTCGCTGCGGGCGCGCACCCGCTCAATGGATCGAAAGGCACCTTTGAAAATCCCAAGTACTTCGGGTTCCGTCTCGTCAACGGCAGACCGGAATTCCTCTACACTTTCGGAGGGCTGCAGATCGAAGAGCAAGTCTGGCTCGAAGACGACGGTCTCGTCCTCAAAGAGCGCTTCCACGTTAAAGGATCCAAGTCCGGTTACACGCTCACCTTTCCCGCGGAATGGAAAGAGCGATGCGAAGCGTCGGTGGGCGAATGGAAGGAGAACCAGCTCATCGTTCCCGGTGATGCTCCCGAAGCACTGATCCTCACCTTTCATCTCGATAAGCGGGAACCCGGGAGCTCTGAGGAAAATTAAGAAACGCCTGCGCAACCATGAACTCTTCCCGTTTCCTGATCCTGTCATCCTTCATCGGATCGCTACTGCACCTTGCGCTGCCTTCGATGCCCGTGGCGCAGGACGAACCTGCCGTGGACACCAATCCGCCGACGAGCCGTGAACGCTCGTTCGTGAAGATTCGCGAGCAGGAGATCAAGCCGTCGGTGCGCGCGATTGCCCCGATGGATGACAACAATGTCTTTTTTCTTAACCGCAGAGGTCAGATCGGCGCGGCAAAGTTTTCCCCCGGCCTCAGTCAGATCGGTTGGGAACTCTATTCGCATGTAAAATTAAATGCCCTCACCGCTCTCACGATCGGTCCGAATTACTCCATCATCACCGCGTCGCCGACCGAACTCACGCAGGGCTTCGACACCGACGCGGACGGCACGCTCGATTTCTTCCAGGCCATCGTAACGGAATGGGCGGGACGCGCCGACGGGGTCACGATAACCGCGGGGCCGGTGACGCAGCCAAACGGAAAAGTGCTCTTCGCTCTCTCGCCTCATGCCGCTGAAGAAGGCGCCACCCCGCTCGCAAAGCTGGTCGCCTGGTCTCCGAAGCCACCGGAAAAGCCCGCTGCCGGAGCTGCCGCACCGGCCTCAACATCTGATTCCAATCCGCTCGAAGTCGTCACGGAGAGCAATCTGACCATCGGAGCGTTTGCGATCAGCGATTCGGGCTTGCTTGCCTGCCGTCTCCTCATGCCGGATTACGAGGACGGCTACTACGTTTCACTGACCGAACTTCCCGCGCCGGCAGCCGAAGGTCAGCCCGTTCAGATCCCGCGGACGCTCCCTTCCCTCCTCATTCCGGCTGAACTCACGAAGAAGGCACCGCCCACTCAGCTGAGCTTTTTCCGCGAGAACGGAGCTGAGAAACTTATCCTCACCTGTCCCGAGTCGAAGCAACTCATCGAGATCGAGCCGACCAAATCCGGCGCGTCGTGGGAGGGTTCGATTCTCGTAAGGGCGATCGCGAAAAAACCGATCATGACGCTCGTCGATATGGGAAAAGGAAAACTCCTCGCGGGCAGCGACGAAGGGTTCATTCCGATGGAGACGTCGAAAGAGGTCTTCCGGATCTCCCGCGTCAGCCTCGCCGATGACGGTATCGCGCTCGACTTCACCGCGCCGGTCGATCGCTTTACCGCGGTGAAACCGGACAGCTATTCGGTGAGAGCGTTTTCGCTGGCAGGAGGTGAATCCTCACTCGTGGTCCAGCCAGTGATCGAGTCCGACGGCCGCTCCGTGATTTTGAAGACTCCCAACCTCAAGGCGCAAACCGTCCTCCGGGTTGTCTGCCAGAACGTTCCTTCCGAAGACGGGAAGAAACTGTTAAGCACCGCCGTTTCCTACACGATCCACGAGCGTTGATCCCGTTCGCTCTCTCCCCCATTTGACATGTCACTTTTCGAACTCATCGCTGTCGTTCTCGCTTTCGCGGCGCTGTTTGGCTATCTCAACGTCCGCTACCTCAAGCTGCCGACGACGATCGGTATCATGATCATCAGCATGATGTTTTCGCTGCTCCTGATCCTCGTTGGTCAGTTCGTCCCCAGCATCGAACTCGTGGCTGAGAGGATCATCGGGCAGGTCGACTTTGAAGACGTTCTCCTCGACGTCATGTTGAGTTACCTGCTCTTTGCGGGGGCGTTGCACGTCGACCTCTCCGATCTCGCGAAACAAAAGTGGGTCATCGCGATGATGGCAACCGTCGGAGTCGTCATCTCGACCGCGCTGATCGGAACCGCGACTTTTTACCTCATGCCGCTTTTCGGGCTGGAAACGAAGTTCATCCACTGTCTCCTTTTCGGGGCCCTGATCTCCCCCACCGATCCCGTTGCCGTCCTCGGAATTCTGAAAAAGGCGGGGGTTGGAAAAAGCCTTGAAACCAAGATCACCGGCGAATCGCTTTTCAATGACGGCGTGGGCGTCGTTATCTTCCTCGCCCTTCTCGGAATCGCCACCGGCGGCCAACACATTTCGGCCGCCCACATCGGTGAAATGTTCCTCGTCGAAGTCCTCGGGGGAATCGCTTTCGGTGCCGCGATCGGATTTATCGCCTACTACCTGCTCAAGCGGATCGACAACTATCAGGTCGAAGTTCTCATCACACTCGCTGTCGTCACCGGCGGGTATGCCCTCGCCTCCTATTGGCATCTGTCAGGCCCACTCGCGATGGTCGTCGCAGGTCTCATGATTGGAAACCACGGACGACTCCTCGCGATGTCCGACACGACGCGAAATCACCTCGATCTTTTCTGGGAGTTGATCGATGAGGTTCTCAACGCGCTCCTTTTCGCCCTCATCGGGCTCGAACTCATCATCGTAGCGAACCAGTTTTCACTGAACACCTTCCTCCTCGGATTCGTGATGATCATCGTCGTCCTCGCGTCACGGGCGATTGCCGTTTCGATACCGGTAACGATCCTCCGCCCCTTCCGCCAATTCAGCGAAGGAACCGTGAAGATGCTCACGTGGGGCGGACTGCGTGGCGGCATCTCAATTGCGCTGGCACTGGCCCTGCCCGAAGAAGCAGGGCGAGGTGTTTTTCTCAAACTCACCTACATGATCGTGATTTTCTCGATCACCGCGCAGGGACTGACCGTCGGGAAACTCTACTCACGCATCAACCGACACGCCGCGAAGGCAAAGGACAACGAGGAGATCGGGTAGGCATCGAGCCTCCAGCGCAAAGTTAGAGATGTCTCGAGAGTCGACCGCCCGACATTGCGCAATGATTCGCCGCTCAGGCCCGGTCGATCATCAGTAGCTGAACGTCACCCGCTGCCACCACCGCGCTTTGTAAAACCGGGCCCCTTCAAGGGTGTAGCGCTCAGACAGATCTTTCGTAATCACGGGAACCACGGCGTCGCTCTGCCATTCCTTTGCCCCCTCAATCGTCTTCGGTTCACTCACCCAGATGGAACCGTCTGCGTGCTCGCTCGCGCTTTTGATCTGCTTCATTTCGGATAAGGTTTCGAACGTCTTCTTTTCAGTATCAAACAGGAACAGCGCCTCGTTGTTAGTCACGAGGAGCTTTGATTCATTCCTCAGCGGGAACAGGTCGTGCCCGGTGGGTGACAGCGGCAAGGGAAAGGTGCTCTCCAGAGACAGCCGCCCCTCCGCGTAGTTAAACCGGTAAAGGCGATCGCCGAGAACCCAGAGACAATGGTCCGCTTTGTCCCACGTCACGCCATGTGCGTAGGGCAGGTCGTGATCGACGAATTCATCGCTGGATTGGTGCAGTCGCAAAATACCGTGGTTGCTGTTCACGCTGACGATCACGCCGTCCGGCAGGAGCTCGGCGGAATGACAGCTGCTGGGAGTGGGGAAATCTTTCATGAGCCTGTGATCTCGAAATCGCACCAACTGCACGCGGCCGTGATAGGCGGCGAGAACGAAGACTTCGCCGTCGATTTCGACACGCTTCGCATCCGTCGGGCGGTAATGAAACGGCGTTTCGTCGTCGGCCGGATAACTCCACAGCACCGCCTTGCGATCACCCGGTGTGAGCGGATCCACGAGCCGGATGCGATTGTCCGCCTGGTCCGAGCACAGCAACGCCGGTGTTTCCGGAGTCACCTCCCGGCGCGGCTCCGCGTTGTCCGTATTATCCGCGGAGGCGATGACCGACAACGAGGCGAACAGGAAAACAGCGATCTTCTTCATGTCAAAAATTCCCCGTCGCGGCAGCCGGCGGGCACAGGGTAAACGGTTCAAGGGACGAGTAACTTCTCGACCGCCTCCATCAATACGGTCTCAACTTCGGGTTCGACCCGCGAAGCCCGATCGCTCGTCTCGTAGCCGCCCTGACCGTAGGCGATCTCGGTGCCGATATAGCCGGGCGCATACTCGCCGTAGGCAGCCATCGCGACGAAGAGATCCGGCCGGACCTTCTGACTGTTCAGCTGGTATTCCACGAAGAGTTCCCCCGGCATGTGGAGAATTCTCGCATCGCGCAGCGTTAGGCAGCTGACCGGAATCGTCTCCCCCGCCTCACATCGCCGGAGCCAGACGAGACTCTTCGCGGCCCCGAATCGCACGCCGGGGCTCTCCACCTTGTTCTCGATTTTTGCCTCCAATTCGCTTGCGACGAGGTGCTTCCCGACCGGTAAGAGAACCGGCTCAACACCCCACTTTACTTCGGCTACCGAGATCGGCGTCTTCCCCGTCGTCTCGAGGGCGCGCTTCATTCCGGCGGCGACACGATCGGCAAGCACCTGACGATTCTCTTTCGATCCGTCATTCCATTTTCCCGCTCCGATGTTACCACCCGCCCCGTTGAAATGGATGTGAGGAATCCCCGTCGCCTCCTCCCTCGCGTTTCTTGCCAGCCCCGGAAAATCAGGATTCGCGAGCCCGGTCCGGTAGTAACTCTGGGGATGGGTCGCGTAATAGGTCAGCGCGACAATCGCTTCGTCGCCGTTCCAAAACGTGATCATCTTGAGTTCCGGATCGATCGTTCCGGCAGGAAATGCCTTGATCGTTTCGTTTTTGGTTTTCGTATAACGCGTGTGAAGGACTTTCCCATCAGGGCCGAGGATCCGTCGATTCGAAGCGACCTTCTCGACAATCCCTCTTCCGGTTCCGAGATGAGTCACCTCTTGTGCGTTCGATAGTGCCTGCTTCGCCGCAGCCGCTGCATTTTCAGCGACACCCCGGGCGAAGACGGGATCGAACCCCGCTCCGGAAATTCCGTTCGCGGCGATCAACTCCTCTGCCGCAAAGTCACATCGTGGAGCGTCGTGTTGATGCAATGTGTGAACGACGACGCGGTCGGCATCCGTTCCAACGGCAGCGGAGATGGCGTCTTTGAAAACGGTCTGCCCACTGTTGGATATTCCGATCCAATCCACCGCGACCATCACGATTGGCTTTCCCGCCCCGGCAATGACGATCCCCCGGCAACTCAACGGTGTCTGAATCCCCTTCGTCGGGTCATACGCCAGCGCGCTCCCGATCGGAGGCGAGGCATCGACCGCAAACACCCCGACTCGAAGCTTTTCCTCCGCGGCATAGACGGTGAAAACGAGCATACCAATCGCGAAAGCAACGGCAACGGAAACAGAAAGGGTGCGAATTCTCATGGTTGGAGACGCAGCCTCTCTGATTTTTCAAGAATCAACAATAGCGAACATGCGGCGGACGGGTTCCGCAATTCCGGCTCTGTCAGTGATTGATAGGAGTTGAGCCAACGCGCAAAGTCCCTGTGTTTCACCCATTGAACATTTCCTATGAATCGACGCCGTTTTTTGAAAACCAGCACAGGCAAGGCCGCCTCCGCGTTTATGATACTGCAGGCAGGCTCTGCCCGAACCTATGCCGCGAATGAGAAGCTCAATATCGCCTCGATTGGCACCGGCGGGCGGGCCGCGAGTGATATCAGCGAAGTCGCCGCGACGGAAAACATAGTCGCGCTGGCCGACGTCGATTGGAAGCGCTCCGCTCCGATGCTGAAACTTCACGGGAAGGCAAAGCACTTCAAAGACTACCGCGTCATGCTGGAGGAAATGGACTCGGAAATCGATGGCGTGATTGTTGCGACACCCGACCACCATCACTTCCACGCGTCGATGGCCGCGATCAAACGGGGCAAGCCCGTGTATTGCGAAAAGCCCCTCACCCACTCGGTTTGGGAGGCGAGAGAGCTGACGCGCGCCGCTCGCGAAGCCGGGGTTGCGACTCAGATGGGTAATCAGGCGCAGGCGAACGAGGAAACAAGAGTCGTCCAGGAATTTGTCATGGATGGCGCGGTCGGGCAAATCCGTGAAGCCCATATCTGGACGGACCGCCCCTCAAAGGGATTGCACGGCGAATACTGGCCTCAGGGAGTCAACCGACCGACCGATACCCCCGACGTGCCGCGGGATCTCGACTGGGATCTCTGGCTCGGGCCGGCGCCCGAACGCCCCTATCATTCAGCTTACGCGCCATTTAAATGGCGCGGGTGGTGGGATTTCGGAACCGGTGCTCTCGGGGACATCGCCTGTCACTACTTTGACCCCGTCTTTCGGGCGCTGCAGCTTGGCGCGCCGACGAGTGTCGAGGCGGCGTCGACGCGGGTGAACGACGAAACCTTTCCGGTGGGCTCGATGATCACCTGGCAATTTCCGAAACGCGGAGACATGGCCCCCGTTAAACTCGTCTGGTATGACGGCGGTCTCCGCCCCGCTCGACCCGATACGATCAAGGACAATGAAACGCTCGGAGCAAACGGTCTCATGCTCGTCGGTGACGATGGATGTCTGACGTCCGATTGGATTTCGTGGAAGATGCACCCTGAGAAGAAAGCGATTGAATACGGAGCGCCACCGAAGAAGTTGATCCGTTCCCCCGGTCACCACGCCGAATGGATCCGCGCCGCCAAGGGAGGTGAAAAAGGTGGATCAAACTTTGACTGGGCCGGACCGATGACCGAAGCGATTCTGCTCGGCAACGTCGCGCTGCGTCCCCAACTCCGCGAGAAATTGACGAAAGTAAAACTGCATTGGGATGCCGAAAACCTGGCGTTCTCGAATTGCGAGGAAGCCAATCAGTTTCTCCGTCGGGACTACCGGGCCGGCTGGGAAGTGTAGTCTGAAGCGCAAGCCCTCCTGCCCCCCACCCACACAGACGGCGATCAGGCTTGAGTCTCCCTGTGCTCCTTTGCGAAGGATTCAACTCGAGACGTGAACTTTTCCGGAACCTCACTCAACTTGACGACCAAAAGGGTCAGAGTCGCCCGATATCAGTTCCCTGCCCGGCGTCATCTGCTTGGGTCCGGTTTCGGATCAAATCAGCGACCTCCGCATGTCCATTCGCTGAGGCCCAATCAAACGGCGTTCTACCTCGCCAGTCAGATGCGGTCGGATCAGCGCCAAGTTCGAGCAGACGTTTCACCGAATGCTGTTTCCCCGCTTGTGCGGCTTGAATCAAAATGGTCCGGCCGTCAGCGCTCGGGGATTCAACGTCGGCTCCAAAGTCTCGAATAAGGATGTTCATCACCTCGATTTGCTCAGCCCGGGCTGCCGAACGAAGTGGCGTGCATCCTTGCATATCGGCCAAATCGACTGACAGGCCATTCGCGAGACAATACCGTAGAACGTCAATATTTCCGGATGCGGCTGCCCGGTGCACACAGGAATTGTCGTGCGAATCACGAATACCCGGTTCCGCTCCAGCGGAGATTAGATGAAGATAGAGAGGTGCATTGTCGGCAGCTCGGATCTACGGTGCCCACTCGCTTGTTCTGCATTGGTCAGTGTTGCGCCCGCGCGAAGTATGGGTCGTCTCTTTCGTTGTAATTCCGTGCTCTGCTATGTTCGCCAAAAATCGGTGAAGAGCAGCGCTGATGGGCGCCACGAAATGAGTCCTCTTCGTTGTACCGGACAAGAATGAGCCAGTCTCCAACAGGTCGCTTGATCCGGAGAGCATCTTCGTCGTCGGAATCATGTGTAACCGTTGTAGATGGATCAGCTGGAAAATTCGCAACTTCAGATCACGTCATTCCCGCTGTTAATTCCTGCCAGTGCCCGGGGATCCGTGCAGAATAGAAGAAGACACCAAAGCGAATTGATGAGAGAACGAAAATGAGAAAACAAAGATTCGTGACCCGTCTGCGCTTCGCTATCTTCATTTCTTTGCACAACGTCAGAGGACTGGCAGCGCCTACCGGGGAATGGGAGCGGAGCGGACATAGCCGGAGGCAAATCTCGATTGCACGCGGTCGTGAAAACGGCAGCGCCGTGCGCAGTAATGCGTTGGGTGATGGTCGAGAAGTCAGCAGAGGTCATAGTACCAAAGGCGAGAATCAGGGGGATGAAAGACTCCCGATCAAACAACCAACCGACCGACGGGAGATAGACTACCTGCAAGATAGCCCAACGGGTGACCGCAGCGAATCAAAGAGAGATCATGCGACAGCGTTGCTGTTCCGAAAGGAGAGGCAGCGCACGTTGGTTACTCTTCGGAGTGACGTGTGACGGCCGGAACCGCCGTGCTACAATCGACGAAGGAGATAGATGGCACCAGGCACCGCGAAGCGGCAAGTGAGGAACGAGCGCCGTCAAACCCGTACGGCCGGTGGTGCGGGGGGAGCGGGTTCAATCCCCGCTCCTACCCGATTCGGCTTGTGCGAATCCTATTTTCGCTCCTCCTGTGGTCCAAGAAAACGCTGATGAAGCCGCCAGTTGTTTCGCTGCACCGTGGCCGCCAGTTCTTCATACGGAGTTCCATCAACCTGAAGCAGGCCCTGCTTGAGAATCTTCAGTTCGCCTTTATAGCGATCGATATACTGGCAGCGGTTGTATCCAATCAGGTAACGAGTAGAGAACCCGTCCTGCAAGAACCCGGCATGCGCCTCCCCCACACTGGCGATGTCAGGCAACGTCTTCCACATTACATTGGAGTGTTCAGGCGTGGTGAAACTTACTTGGTGGTCGCAGATCATCACCGGTTTCTTCGTCTCCCGATAAGCCCGCTCAAAGTCCGTTTCAGAGAACAAGGACCCACCAGGCTGAACTGATAGAACATCAATCCAAGGTAGCGCTTCCTGGATGACCCGCCAAGGCATCGCAGTGCCAGAGTAGCGCTCTCCGAATACCAGCGTATTCGGAGCCAGTTTCCGAGTGAGGGGACCGATGTGGGAATAGACCTCGCGGGCGATGAGCACCAAAAAGTCCTGGTCCGAAACGTTTGCGCCGTTCTCACGGAGAAAACGCTCGTAGCGCCTTTTGCCGGGCGCATCATCTGGCAGTTCGCGGATGGCATCCACCCAAGTCTTACCAGCCACACGCTTGGCTTGTTTGAGATCCCATGCGGGCATGTCTGTCCAGTAGATGCCGATACGGTTCGGATGATCAGGGAATCGCTTTGCCATCTGCTCAAGTTCGTTGCGGGCCGATTGCTTCCAACCATCGCTGAACACATCAGGGAACCTGATCTGCTTGCCCTGCCACGAGCTGACTTTGCCTGTCGGCTGACAGGAGGCAAAGTGAGGTAGCAGCTTCCGGGTGCTGGGATGCGAGTCATAGCCAAGGCTGTTGTAGCCCCATTTGCGGAAGTGGGAAACCAGCTCCGTATTCGCCTTTCCCCAATCGTTATCGAGGTTCTGGCGGAGATGGTCGCGCTTCGACTGATCCGGCCGGGAAAGGCCGCCGGTGTGGGTCACTCCGACCGACAGGAATCCATGGCCATCCGGTGTCACCAGGAAGTGGCGATCCTCAATGACTTGTAGATGAAACCTTCCGGTTGCTTCGCCCTTGATCGAGAGATACCCGCCATATCGATCAAAGCCATCTCGGTCGGGAAAGACTCCAGCTGAAAGGAAGGCAGTGATCAGAAGGACAAGAGGGAAGAAGGTAATCAGTCGTTTATTCATTGGATTTACTCTTACCTTAACTCGGAGTTCCCAGTGCGAAATCAGCTGCGATCGCTGGCATCATTTGAGTCATTCTTTCGGCGAACGTTTTAGGAATCTCAGCCCTGACAGAGAGCGCGGGTTGATTGTGATGAAATATTGAAATTCAGAAAAGACATTTCGACACGCAACGGTTAGGGCTTGAGTGACTCGCCTTGTTCGCCACCTGTTTTCGAGACAGGTTGGAACTCCGGGAAGCGTTTGCGAAATGCGGCGATGGCTTCGGATGAATGATATATCTCAAAAATTCCAGTGCTGTGGCTCCAGAATAATTTGGCATTAGTGTCTCCATTGTTGGGATCTCTATTTATGCTTACGGGATAGCCCAGCTCGCGAAACACTTTCCAAGGGAGACCTCTCGCCCAGGTTTCGGATCGAGTAAATGAGTAAGGAGTTAGCTCATCATCAGGAACATCGAACGATGGATCGGCAAACGGATCTCCTCCTCCCTCTCTCATTTCCTGAGCTTGGGCTTTGAGCTCTTTGTATTCCTCTGGAAATGTTCGTTGCCAAAGTGTCCCATACACTTTCCAGGGGTCCGCACCAGGAACTCTCAACGAGATAGACTTCAGCTCAACTGCTTGAGGATTCGAATTATTAACTCCACGATTGCAGGAGCTGAACAGCAAAAACGCTAAAGGTAGTGCACGGAGAAGAAGCATCTTTTCAGGCGAACGTTTGAGCGCACCCAGCCCTGACGGAGAGCGCGGGTTGATAGTGAGATGAACTTGCGAATTAGAAAAGTCATTTTAACTCGTAGCGGTCAGGGCTTGAGTGCCTCGGCTTGTTCGCTGCGTGCTTGGTATGGCGGTATCGCACTCTGAATTATTGCGTCGATGTCCTTCTTGTGCTTCTCATAAGTGCCCTCGGGAAAGTTAAAGGTAAGTGTCTGGTAACAACGTCCAAATGTCTCGTGATATGCGGCACTGTCTAAGAAGAAGACTACTACTCGATCCTTCTCTTGGTGAATGAATCTCTCGTACCCAGGGAACTTCATCTCCTCGCATCCCTTCGGAAGAATCTTGTCGGTGAAGTAATCGCCGATGTTCTTGTAATCTGCCTCCGCAGCAATCAGGTCCTCTATCGGGACATCCTCTCTCAGTTTATCGGAATAATTCTCGTATGTGACGCCGGGAATGGTGACCACCAAATCCAGATTATTGACATACCCAAACGCTACCACTTCAAATGAAAACTCTGATTTCGGATCATTGAACTTCGCCCACCATTTCTGTTCCCCTTGGAAACTCTTTGGATCCATCTCGAATCGCTTGGGGTAATCAAGACGAAGCCATGACAACCACCCAGGAGAAGCTGGAAACTGCTTGGTGTCACCAGCCAAGGCCGCACCCCCAACGACGACAGCGAGAATCAGTGCAGTAATCGCGCATTTCATTTCTTCAGCGAACGTCCGAAGATAGGCAGCCTGATACGGGAGCGATGCTTCAGATACAGGGTAAAGGTTTGAATTAGTTTGGTCAATCAACTCACAACGGTATCAGGCTTGTCCATCGCTGGCTTGTTCGCTTCGGTTTTCAAGGAAGCGATCTGGATGCTTCAAGGCGAAATCGCGCATGAGCGCAGGTTCAACTCCACCACCAATCTCTTCGAGAGCTTCTCCAATGTCATGAAATCTATCTGCTTTAGGCCCCTGCCAACTGAACGGATCAGAGTCACATCCGTAATTTGGTAGATTGTAATCATAATCAGGGTGAGCATCGAAAAATAGACTGACTGATTCTTCAATCAATCCGGCAGTCGAATTCGCACCGACATCTTTTAATAGCGAAATCATTCTAGTCCATGCGTCCCGACTGTAAATCTGATGAAAAAGATCAAACCACCCTCCGCTGTAGAGCCTGGTAGCCATCCATTCCAAATCCCAAAACGTTTGCTGATCCTGTGTTATCTGAATGCCCTGCCTCGACAACTCATGAATCGCCGATCCTAAATTGTGACAGAATTCCTCTGGATCCTCGATCCGTCGTATTTCTGATAGCGACTTCACTGGGCTAGGCATTTAAAAGCGAACGTTAAAGCGCACCCGGCTCGATCCGGAGAGCGCCAGTGGAATCGTAGATGAAGCTCCGCAATCGGGAAAGACTTTTCGACTCGAAGCGGGATTGAGTTGGCGTGCCGCGACTTGTTATCATCTGGTGCATTAGAAGCTCAGTCTTCGAATTCCTTCTCCCACCACTTAACAAAATCTGCCGATGTGAAGGGGCCTTCAGTCAGACCAATGCCAATCTCGTCGCAAAGCAAAGCTAATGTCTTGAAGTCGTACCCAAGTAATCCGGTCTCATCGATTGGTGGCGATGTCCTAATCTGGGTGCATTCAAAGCAAACCTCCACGGAATTCACTAATTCGTCGTCTTCATCGTAGAAGAGAAAAATATGATGCGGTCTGTAGCATAGAGCTCCCGGAATCGGTTTGTCATACTCGTACACCGCTGAAATCAACTTTGATATTTGCTCTCGATTTAGTTCTGCGGTCTTAACTCCAATGCGTTCGAGGTCTGAAATATTCACCTCCCCATCGCCCTCAAGAAGCGAGAAGCCGTATCCCACGGTATTCTCCGGCTTTTCGCCAGGAATGACAAATCGCACACCTATAACCTTGTCTACTCTGTTCAGTTCATCAACGTCTGGGGGGCTAACGGTGCCTTCATGACTGCAACCCGCTAAGACGAACACAACGAGAACAGTGCTTCGAATAAGGTTCATTTCCAATGATAACGTTCAAGGCATCTCAGCCCAATCCGGGGGTGTGGCCTCGATAGCAGGTTAACGATTCGAATCAGGGAAGTCAATCAACTCGCGGCGGGATTGGGCTTGAGATCGCCGCCTTGTGTGTGCCCAGCATGGGCGCAGTCCTAAAGGGGTTCAAGTCCCCTGTGAATAAAACCATGAAAGAAAAACACCAGCTGAAGCCAACTGCGGAAGGGCGACCGACCGTGGGAAGGAAGGCTAGGCGCACCGGAGCGTAGCGGAGTTGACTGGCATGGCCAGCCCGAAGGGAGAGCGAAGCGAATCAAATCCGTGAGCCGATGAACAAAAACTGCATACGAGGCCGACGCGGCGGGGTGAGCTGGCACAACACAGCGAAGCCCTGTTGGTTTGGCCGTGGAGGTAAATGCAGCGGTTGTGCGGAGGAGGACTGCGTTCTTACCTGGGGAATGGGAGCGGAGCGGACATAGCCGGAGGCAAATCTCGATTGCACGCGGTCGTGAAAACGGCAGCGCCGTGCG
>JBLXHA010000015.1:0-144056 GCA_048260165.1 Verrucomicrobiales bacterium | reverse complement strand
CCCCATCTCCCCATCTCCCCATCTCCCCATCTCCCCATCTCCCCATCTCCCCATCTCCCCATCTCCCCATCTCCCGCCGAGGTCCGATCGCAAGGATGCTGAAAGCATCCACGTAAAAAGCCCCGGATTTCAATCCGGGGACACGGCCGACAACCACACAGAGCGTCCTGAAAGGACGCCCGAAAGCCCCGGGAGCAATTGTCCGAATAGATCAAGATGCTATGGCGAACCGGCCAGTCACCCAATCCCGTCGAGTCACTGACCACCCCCTGCCCAATCGGCAGACCAGTTGAGCAACACAGGTGAAGCAAACACTCCTGTTTGCTCGAGTCGCGGATCCACCGGCAAACAGGAGTGTTTGCCTCACCTGTCGCGATGTTCAGAACTCTAACAAGGCTCACGTCCCGAATCACCGGATCGCTCGCCACCTCGCTGCATCCTCCGAACCACGCTTCTTTTTCCTACTCGTAATCCTGATCTTTCGCAGGCCAGGCGCGGAGGACCTACAGCAAAGAAGCGGCCCTCGAATTCCCGACGACAGCATAAGAAAAGGGCTTTCGCAGTGTCTGCGGAAGCCCTTGCCGCGGGATCATGAAGTCAAGAGGGTGAGGTCATCGACTCAACCCTCTTAAGCCGCAATCCTACTCCCACGTCTCGAGCACTTTCCGCTCGGTGACGGGCCACCAGTCGCGGATCTCTTTCGCGAGCGCTTTGACGACCTCCGGATTTTCGGAGGCGAGATTTTTTTCCTCGTGTGGATCAGTGAGGAGATCGTAAAGCTGCGGACGCTTCTCGGTTCGCGGATGCGTTGAGGCATAGCGATTCACGGCTCCGTCGTAAGTCAGGAGCAGTTTCCACTGATCCTTCACGATCCAGCGATAGAGCAGCGAGTCCTCCGGCTTCTCAACGTTCGCAACGTCATGCGCGAAGCCTTCTCCCAATACCTGTTCCCGGGGCGACGGCTCGCCACTCTTCAGTGAAGGCATCAAATCCAGTCCAGGCATGTAATCAGGAATTTCCACTCCGGCAGCGCTCAACATCGTCGGGACGATGTCGATGCTCGAAGCGAGTTGCTCCCCGCGGTCGCCGGGTTCGATCACACCGGGCCAGCTATACATAATAGGCTGGCGTGTCCCGCCTTCGTTCGGCGATTGCTTGGATCGCGGCGCATACTTTCCACTCTCCACACTCTGGATCCATCCGTTGTCAGAGAGGTAGACGAAGAGCGTATTGTCCGTTTCCCCTTTCTCATCCACGTAATCAATGAGCTGTCCGCAGGTCTGGTCGAACCATTCGCACATCGCGTAATATCTCGCGACAAACGGGGAATCGACCATCTTCTGATATTTCTCGAAAAGCTCTTTCGGTGGGTTGTGCGGGGTGTGAGGAAGGAACGGCGCATACCAGATATAAAAGGGCTCATCCTTTTCGACCGAATCATCGATAAAGTCGAAGACGGGCTTCATTCCCTCCCGACCGATCTTGAGACCGTCGTCGCCGTGACGTCCACCGGGCTTCGGAAATCCCCGCGTCATTCCCTCGGTGAATCCCCCTCGCTGAAAACTGCCTTCCCACCACTTCCCAGACTGATGACTGAGGTAGCCGTTGTCTCCGAGCAATTTGGCAATCGTCGGCTGACGATCGACGTAGGAAATCATCTTCGCGCGCAGCGCATCGTATTCAGGACCCGCTTTTTTCCCCGCCGTCAAAACCGGTGAAGGATCATTTCCGCTGATCATGTGCTGATGCGTGTAAAGCCCCGTCGCAAGCGTCATGAGAGACGGGCGGCAAAGCGCAGTGGGAACATAGCCGCGACGAAATACGGCACTTCGTTCGGAAAGCTTGTCGAGATGAGGGGTCTCAATCTGTTCATGCCCCATGAACCCGTAGTCAGTCCAGGATTGATCATCTGAGAGCAGAAGCACGATGTTTGGCCGCTTTTCACCTCCCACAAGAGGTGAAACAAGGGCAATCAGGATGAGAATAAGAAATCGTCCACGCATAGAATAAAGGACGTCGCAGAGACAACGATGTCAAACCGGCAACGGAGACGCAAACGGGGCCGAATGTACTCGATCCTGAAGCTTCTGGTCCCGATAGCGCACTCCTTCGCGCCCTTATTCAAATGCGAGCCACCCCGCTTGACTTTCCACAGGGAATAGCTGACTATTGCAATTAAATTGCATTTCTAAATCATGCGCCCATTCAATATCCCACTTCTCGGTCTGACGCTCCTCTTCACCGCACTGAGCGTATCCTGCGAAAAGACAGAAAGCGTCCCCGCTCCCGTTTCCGGGAAACCGACCGTTTTTGTCCCCGTCGCGCCCTATGCCTTCCTCGTGGAATCGATAGGCGGTGATATTTTCGATGTCCAGACGATGGCCTCTGAAAGCGCCGATCCCCACACCTTTTCGCCCACCCCTAAAGATGTCGTGAGGCTCTCCTCCGCCCAACTTTATTTCACAGCCGAGCTCCCCTTTGAAAGAACGCTTCTGGAGAAACTCAACGAAAGCAAATACGCGCCCCGTGTCGTGAGCCTGCTCGAAGGCCTCGAAACCGTGGACGGCTCCTGCGACCATCCTGCTCATGACCACGCGCATGACCACGACGACGTTCACAAACACGGCGACGATCACAAACACGACGACGTTCACAGCCACGATGATGATCACAGCCACGATCATGACGCGGAACACAGCCACGACGATGATCACGGGCACGAAGAAGACGACCACAGCGGACACGATCACAGCGGCCTCGATCCTCACGTCTGGCTTTCCCCGGCTCATCTCATCGAACAGGTGAGCATTGTCTCATCGGCTCTCAGAGAATTGGCGGATTCCGACGAAGCGAAGGAGAAGATCGATGAAAGAACGCTCCAGCTCATTTTCGACATCACGACGACCGACAAAGAGCTCGTGAATGCGCTTGCTCCGATGCGGGGTGAAACGTTTTACGTGTATCACGGAGCGTTCGGCTATTTCGCGAACGCCTACGGACTCATTCAGAAGACAGTGGAGCTGAACGGCCGCAGTCCGGAGCCCAAAGCGCTCGTCAGCCTCATCGAGCAGGCGAAGAAGGACGGCGTAACCGTGATCTTTGTTCAACCGCAGTTTGATTCTTCGAGCGCGAAGGCCCTCGCGGAAGCCATTGGCGGCAAAGTGATCCCCATCGACCCGCTCGCTAAAGACGTTCTCAAGAATCTCCTCAGCATCGCTGACAAGATCGCCGCCAGGTAGGCTCGTAATCGGGTTACAGCGAACCGATTAGCCTGACTCCAAGGCAAAACCTTCAATCTCGACAATCCTAAATATAAACTTGATAAGTTATGGTAATTATGTAATTTATCATAAATGGATTTTCAACACCTCAGGGAGGACTCCCCTCTTCCAGAAGGCGAACCCATCGTTCCCCCCTCTCCAATTGGTCATCATCTGCCCGCGCAGATGAAACCAAGGCCGATCCCTTTGCCTCAGGGGAAAGAAACTCAGGAAATCCTCAGACAACTTGAGAAGGTCGTCTCGGAGTTCGCGGTCAAGTATCCCTCTCACACGAAAAGAATTCCCTCCGTCAGAAAAGGCGAGTATCCGGTGATCGCCTTTGTCCGGACGATGGCCTCGTCGATGGCGGAAAAGCAGGAGGAACTGGAAACACTCAACGCGGAGGTCAAAAAAATCGCGGAAGAGAAAGAACGCTTTCTCGCCAATATGAGCCACGAGGTCCGCACCCCGATGAACGGAATCTTCGGCGTCCTCAACCTGCTCATGGATACCGATCTCGACCGGATTCAAAAGGACTACCTCGAAACGATTCACAGTTCGAGCGAGTCGCTGCTCGCAATTCTCAATGACGTTCTCGACTACGCCAAACTCAACTCCAACGAGCTGAAGCTGCGCCCCCGAAAGTTTGAACTGGAGAAAGTGCTTCGGGACGTCCTTTCCGTTTACAAGCCGACCGCCGACGAGAAGGGAATCGAGCTCGGCGCGACGATCGATCACGACCTCCCTGATTTCTACGAAGCGGACGACCTGCGACTCAAGCAGATCCTCGCCAATCTCGTCAGCAACGCCGTCAAATTTACCGCCCGCGGCGAGGTTCAGGTCAAGGTTCAGGGCATCACCAAATCCAACCGGACTCAGTTACTGTTCGCTGTGGAAGACACGGGTATCGGAATCGCTGAGCAGGAGGGAAAGGATCTTTTCACCCCGTTTCGACAGCTCGACTCCAATCCCGAGACCCAGTTCCAGGGAACCGGACTTGGACTCGCGATCTCCCGGAACCTCATCGAACTGATGGGCGGACGGGTCTGGTTCGAAGAAAATCAGAGCGGCGGAACCACTTTTCTCTTCACCGTCGACTACGCGCTTCCTGCCGAGGAGCCGGACGAAGAAGAGGATATCATTACGGTGAAGCGCCTGATTGAGCCTCTCGTAGCCAGCGCCGACCGGAAATCGTTTCGAGTGCTGATCGCCGAAGACAATCCCATCAACATCAAGGTCGCTACCCTGACATTCCAGAAACTGGGATGCATCGTGACCACAGCCCGAAACGGCAAAGAGGCCCTCGACATCGCCGACGGCCCCGTACTGTTTGATCTCATTTGCATGGACATCAACATGCCGATTATGGATGGTCACGAAGCGGCGCGACAAATCCGTGCACTCGATCACGAAAACGCCAACGTCCCCATTCTCGCAATGACAGGGATGGCCTTCGAAGAGGATCACGAGAAGTGTCTCGCATCGGGTATGATTGACGTCATTACCAAGCCATTCGAAATCGAAACGCTGCGACAGTTTCTCGAAAAAATCCGGGAGCCCGAGATCGAAGAAGTCGCCCTAAGCTCCTAGACGTCAATGCCCGTCCGGGGCAACTCCATCGCCAACTGACAGAAACCGGCGAAAGAGGTGTATATTTCTCTGGCGTTTTCCGATGATTTCGCGAGGATGAAACCATGGTCCTCGATTTTCGAATACTTAGTGGCTCCGCACACCCGGCGCTGGCAGATGAAATCGCCGCTTACCTTGGCGTGCGGCGGTCTGATGCCACCGTGAAACAGTTTCCGGATGGAGAAACGTTCGTTAAAATTAACGAGAACATCCGGGGTCGGGATATCTTCATCGTGCAACCGACGTGCCCTCCCACGAACCAGAACCTGATGGAACTGCTCATCATGGTCGACGCAGCGAAACGCGCCAGCGCCGAAACCATCAATGCCGTGATTCCCTTTTTCGGTTATGCGAGACAGGACAGAAAAGACCAACCTCGCGTGCCCATCACCGCGAAGCTCGTTGCCAATCTTCTCACCGCTGCCGGAGTGACTCGAGTCCTCACGATGGATCTCCACGCCGGACAGATTCAGGGATTTTTCGACATTCCCGTCGATCACCTCTACGCGATGCCCGTTCTCATCAAGTATCTCCGCGATCAGGGCGTCTCAGACAACCTCGTCGTCGTCTCTCCCGATGTCGGCGGCATGAAAATGGCACACGCCTACTCAAAAACACTCGGAACGCCTCTCGCGATCGTCGCTAAGAACCGCGTCAGCGCGACCGAGGTCGAGGCGATCAGCCTGATCGGTGAAGTCGAAGGCCGCGACGTGTTTCTCGTCGACGATATTTCAGAAACCGCGGGCACTCTCACTTCGGCGGCAAAACTGCTGAAAGAGCGCGGTGCCAAGCGAATCTACGCCGGTGTTTCCCACGCCGTCCTGAACGATCAGGGCAGGCAGCGTATCGCCGATTCGGCGATCGATGAACTCATTTCAACGAACAGCACGCCCTACGCGACGGGAGAAAAAGTCAAAACTCTCAGCGTCGCGGAACTCCTCGGCGAGGCGATTCGAAGGATACATCTTAAAGAGTCGGTAACATCTCTCTTTGACATCTCGTAGGGATCGACTAAATTTCGCGCCCTCACACGGGAAGGCCATTATTCGGCCTGAATTAATCTTAAAACAGACCGGAAAAATGGCTAAACATGCAACGCTCCAAGCCGACAAGCGTGAAGTTCAAGGAACTTCAGCTTCAAAGCGCCTTCGTCGCGAAGGAATCGTCCCAGGCGTGATCTACGGATCAAGCCAGCGGGAATATATGATCCAACTCAATTCGAAATCTTTCTTCGATCTTGCCCGTAAGCAGGCAAGTCACAACTTTCTCGTCGATCTCGAGATTGATGGTGCAGAAGAAAAATCGAAGCTCGCAATCGTTCAGGACATTCAGCGCGACCCTCTCAACGGTTCGCTGATCCACGTTGATTTTCGCGCAGTAAGCGAAAACGAAACGATCAATGCGACCGTTCCAATCGAACTCCACGGTGAGCCGGTAGGCGTGAAATCCGGTGGACTTCTTGAGCAGACGATCCACGAGATCGAAATTTTCTGTCGTCCCAACGACCTTCCGGAGGCAATCATCAACGATGTCGAAGGACTCGAAATCGGTGACACACTCAAAGTGAGCGACTTGAACCTCCTCGACGGAGTGACCACCAAGATGGGCGGAGACGTTCTCGTTGCGGTTCTTGCTCAGACACGTGCAGCAGCATCCCAGGGCGGCGTAGGTGCCGATGGCGAGCCGCTTGCTGAAGGCGAAACTGCCGAGGGCGAAGCAGCCGTCGAAGGTGAAGCTAAAGCAGAAGGCGGAGAGAGCTAAGCTCCCCCCCCCTGTCTACTATTTAAAGAAGGCTCCGGTTTCCCCGGAGCCTTTTTTGTTTCCCGATGAAACGCCCCCTTGTCTCCGTTGCCCTTCCCGTCAGGAATGCAGCGACGACCTTTGCCGCAGCGCTGGGGAGCATCCGGAAACAGACGTTCGACGATTTCGAAATTATCGTCGTCGATCACGGGTCGAGCGACGGCACCGATGAACTCATCCTCGAAGCCGCACGATCAGATTCCCGCATCCGCCACTTTCAGGGAAAGGGAACCTTTGTCGAAGCCGCCAACCTCGCCTGGGAAAAGGGAAGCGGCGAATTGGTGGCGCGAATGGACGGAGACGACGTCGCCTATCCCGGACGGCTCGCGAAGCAGGTCGCCTTTCTCGAACAAAATCAGGAGGTCGCCGCCTGCGGATCACTCGTCCGCATCGTGAAGCGCTCCGAAGACGGCACGCCCGCCCCACCCGACGACGGCTACCGGCGATACAATGAATGGATCAACGCGGTGAAGTCGCCCGAAGCGATCCTGCGTGAACGATTTATCGACAGCCCGATCCCCAATCCCACCGCGATGATTCGGCGGGAGATCCTCGTCGAGTCGGGCGGTTACGGGGATCCCGTCTGGGCAGAAGACTACGATTTCTGGCTCCGCCTTCTGGAGCAGGGCCATTCCATCGGGAAAGTGGACGAGGTGTTGCTCGATTGGTACGATTCAGAGCAGCGCAGCACCCGCACGATCGCGCGTTACGAGCTTTCGCGATTCCAGAGCGCCAAAGCACATTACCTGAGCCGAATCGAAAAGATAAGAGCGCTTGGCGTTTTCATCTGCGGCGCAGGGCCGGTCGGAAAAGAATTCGCCGGTTTGCTGCGTGCAAAAAAGATAAAGATCCACGCCTTCATCGAAGTGAATCAACGGCAGATCGGAAACATCATCCACGGAATCCCCGTGTTGGGAACGGAAACCCTGCCCTCATTCGTCGGCAAGGCGGTCGCGCTCAGCGCGATCGGACAGGCCGGGGCACGCGATAAAATCCGCGCCGACCTCTCCCCCGCCGGCTTTGAGGAGGGCGTCGACTTTTACTGCGTCGCGTGAGCCGATTCTCCGTAGCGGCTCGAAACACGTTCCGACTCCCGAAGCCCATTCCCACGCCGATCCCCTCCTCCTCTTCAAAGAACACAATTCCGTCATTTCAACCTGATAGAGTTAGGTTAAACTGGCGATTCTCTTCTCCCAACCCGCACTAGCAAATGACTCAGTTTCGCCCCTGCATCGATCTTCACGAAGGCCGCGTCAAACAAATCGTGGGAGGCACGCTCGATTCGGAATCATCGGGATTGAAGACGAATTTTGTAAGCGACAAATCATCCGCCTGGTTTGCTGAACTCTACGCAAAGAATCAGCTCGAAGGCGGTCACGTCATCAAACTGGGCCCCGGGAACGACGAGGCGGCCGCCTCTGCGCTCGCGAGCTATCCCGGAGGACTTCAGATCGGAGGAGGCATCACCGCCACCAACGCCGTTGAGTGGCTCGGGAAAGGAGCCTCACACGTCATCGCAACTTCGACCCTGTTCAGCGCAGACGGACGCTTCCTCGAAAGCGCGCTCGCGGAGCTTGTCGCCGAGACCGGAAAGGACCGGCTCGTGATCGACCTGAGTTGCCGCCGCTCCGAAACCGGGTGGACCGTCGCGATGAATCGCTGGCAAACCCTGACCGATCTCGAGGTCACCCACGAAGCGCTCGACGAACTCTGCGCCCACTGCGACGAATTCCTGATCCACGCCGCCGATGTTGAGGGCAAATGCGAAGGCATCGACGCTGAGCTCGTCGCCTACCTCGGCGAATGGGGAAGATGCCCGATCACCTACGCCGGTGGCGCTGCGAGCCTTGCCGATTTGGAGCAGGTCGCGACCCTGAGCCACAATTCCGTCGACCTCACGATTGGAAGCGCTCTCGACATATTCGGGGGCACCGGTGCCACCTTCGAAGATTGCGTGGCATTTAACCGCCGGTAATCGCGCTGGCATCCTTCCGCACTTCGTAATATCTTCCGACACCGTAGACAAAATCCGCTACCCCCGCCGCTTCTTACATGATGATTCGACTCTCTTTTCTCGCCCTCTTCTTCAGCTGTCTCGTGCAGCCCGTTATTTCCAAAGAACAGCCCGGATCCAATCCGATTCCGCTGCCTCACGAGACCTCCGACATCCCCCACGACAAGTCAGTGACCTGGGGCCTTCTCGACAACGGACTCCGCTATGCGATTCTCCCTAACGAAGAGCCACCGAACCGCGTCAGCATGCGCCTCTTCGTCGACGCCGGCTCTCTCATGGAAGCCGACAACCAGCAGGGCCTCGCCCACTTTCTCGAACACATGGCGTTCAACGGAACGACCAATTTTCCTGCCGGCGAAATGGTCGAATATTTCCAGCGCCTCGGAATGGGATTTGGTAATCACACCAACGCCCACACGTCCTTCAACGAAACCGTTTACAAACTCGAACTCCCCAATTCAGAGGCGGCGATGCTCGACGAAGGGATGCAGCTGATTCGCGACTACGCCGACGGAATGCTCCTGCTTCCCGACGAAATCGACGATGAGCGCGGTGTCATCCTCAGCGAAAAGCGCACTCGTGATTCGGTGAACTGGAGAACCTTCGTCGATCAGATGAAATTCGCTTTCCCGAACATCCGCGTGAGCAGTCGCATGCCGATCGGCACCGAAGAAGTGATCACCAACGCGCCGCGCGAGCGATTCGTCGAATTTTACGAGAACTGGTACACCGCCAACCGGATGGCAGTGATCGTCGTCGGTGACGTCGATACTGAGAACATCGAAGCGCTCATTAAAAAGTATTTCGGCGACATGCCGAAACGCGAAAGACGCCCCACTCCGGAGATGGGAGAACTCGCCTCACGTGGATTCGCAACGAATTACCACTTCGAAGAAGAAGCCGGCGAATCATCCGTTTCGATCGAAGCGCTGACACCGCGGATCAATCCTCCCGACAACTCCGCCCGCCGCTTACAGGACCTGCAACTCATGATCGCGAGCCAGATCATCAACCGCCGACTCGAAAGAATCGCGAAGCAGGAAGATTCCCCGATCAGCTCAGCGACGATGCACGCCGGAGACTTTTTCGATCTCGGCTTCTCTCTCTACAGCTCGATCGACGCGGACTGCAAACCGGAGAACTGGGAGAAATCGCTCGCACTCATCGAGCAGGAGCTGCGAAAAGCACTCGAGTTCGGATTCACGGCCGGGGAATTCAAAGAAATCACCGCCAACATCATGCAAATGTATGAAGACGCCGCGAAGCAGATGGGCACCCGCCAGTCGAGAGACCTCGCGAATCAGATCGCAAGCCGACTCGGTCAGCGCCGCATTTTCACGAGTCCTGCAGACGACCTTCCCCGCATCACCGAAACGCTCAAGACCATCTCCCCCGAAAGCTGCCGGGCCGAGCTCAACAATCTCTGGTCAAACGCCAATGAGACGCTCGTCTTCCTTTCAGGAAACGCCAAGGTGGAGAACGCTGAGGCCGCGATCGAAGCCGCCTACAAAGAAAGCAAGAAGACGGAAGTGTCTCCCCCGGAAGACAAAGCGATCGATCAATTCGCCTACAGCGACCTTCCCGAGCCCGGCAAGATCAAAGAGCGCAAAGAGATCGAAGATCTCGAGGTCACCCAACTCCACTTTGCGAACAACGTTCGAGCCAACCTGAAAGTGACCGATTTCGAAGACGAATCGATCTACGTAAAAGCGCGGATCGGCGCCGGCCGCCTCACCGAACCCACCCCGGGACTTTCCTTTTTCCTCGAGAGCATTTTTTCCGGTGGCGGCCTTGAAGCCCACAGCCAGGACGACCTGCAGCTCATTTTCGCGGGCGAATCCGTAGGCGTCGGTTTCGGCGTCGATGACGATGCCTTCACCCTCTCCGGACAGACCACGCCGGAGGACCTCGGGTTGCAGCTGGAATTAATGCGCGCGTTCGTGACCAACCCCGGTTTCCGCGAAGAAGCGGTGACCGAATTCAAGCGCGGACTCGACTACCTTTACCAGCAGCTTGAAAGAACTCCGGGAGGATTCGCCCAGGATGAAGTCGCCAAATTCCTCCACTCCGGCGACGAACGCTTCGGATATCCCGACCGTTCCGTGATCGAAGCGCTCACGACCGAGCAGGCAAAAGCATGGCTCATGCCCGACCTTTCCGAAGGCTACCTTGAAATCAGCATCGTCGGAGATTTCGATAAGGAAGAGGCGATCGCCCGGCTTGCCGCCACCTTCGGCAACCTCAAGGAGCGCGCAGAAACCAAGCCCGCTTATAAAGAGGAGCGTCTCGTTTCGTTCCCCGCTGCGACGACGAAAGAATTTGTCTTCGATTCGGAAATCCCGAAAGCCATGGCCGTGGCCCACTGGCCGACGATTTCGATTTACGACATCAAGAAAACCCGTCGTATCGGAATGCTGGGAGCTGTCCTCGATGACAGGCTTCGCGTCAAAATCCGCGAAGAACTCGGCGACGCCTACAGCCCGTTCGCTCACAATTTCCCGAGCGCTACCTGGACTGACTACGGCTACCTCTTTGCCTCCGTCACCGTCGATCCGTCGCAGACTGAATCCGTGACCGAAGTGATCACCGGGATTGCCGACACCCTGTCAAAAGGAGACGTCATCACCGCCGACGAACTCGAGAGAGCGAAGAAGCCACAGGTCACCTCGATCGAGGAAATGAGACGGACGAACCGCTACTGGCTCGGCTCCGTCCTCGAAGCGAGCCAGGAATACCCCGAGCGCCTCGACTGGTCACGCAGCTTCGTCGATGACTACAAAAACATCACCGTCGAAGAAGTGAACGCCCTCGCCAAAGAATTCCTCAGGACCGACAAGCAAGTCTCCGTAGCGATCAAGCCGAAGGGGTGAGCGTGCGAAGATGCGGCAAGCCGACTCTCGGACCTGCCGGTCGGCGGGATTCCCGTAATCGGCTGATGGTCTGACCGAGAGCCAGGAAGGCCAATTCGGAACTTAGAGATTACGTCGACTGGCAGCTCCGCCTGTCGACGGAGCGTCTCCGATAGCATGCACGATCCGGAATCGACCGCGGGAAACGTGGGAAAGCCCGATTCAGGAAGGTCCGAACCGGGAGGAAGGCAGGCAGGAAGGCGAAGGGCCTTGGGCCAAAGAGAGGCGGTGGAAACCGCCCTCAGTTTTTGACGGGAATTTCACCGTCTTTGTATAAAAGGCTGCCGGGAATTCTCTCGTGAGCATATTGCCGAAGACCGGCGGCGTCGCCCATATCGATCAACTCGATCAGATCACCAATCGAAACGGGAGCAGCGGCGATCTGGTCGTCATTCTTCTTCACGACCCAGATTCGATCATGATCGGTCCTCTCAACGCCCTCATCATCAGTGAGTAGTTCCTCGTATTCTTTCTCCCCCGGTTTCAGCCCGACGTATTCGATTTGTATGTCCACGTCAGGAACAAAGCCTGACAGTTCAATCATACGGCGCGCGAGAGAGTCGATCTTCACCGGATCTCCCATTTCGAGAACGCAGATTCGTCGATCGCTTGTCACCGCACTCGCGGCAATCACCAGCTCAACCGCTTCCGGGATCGTCATGAAGTAGCGAGTCACCTCTTTCGTAGTCACCGTGACCGGTCCTCCTTCAGCAATCTGCTTCTCGAAAATCGGAATAACGCTGCCACTGCTTCCGAGAACATTCCCGAACCGCACCGACTTGAAACGAGTCTTCCCGACGGGACGTTCCATGATCACCCGTTCAGCAAGCCGCTTGCTCGCTCCCATCAGGCTCGTGGGACGAACTGCCTTGTCGGTGGAAACCAAAACAAAATCCTCAACGCCCCACTCCTCCGCTTCCGAAGCGACCGTTTGCGTTCCGAGTACGTTATTCTGAAAGCAGGCGATGACGTTCTTCTCCATCAGGTGCACATGTTTGTAGGCCGCCGCGTGATAGAGGACATTCACCCCGTCCGTGAGGGCCAGTGCCGAACTGACCTGCTGGGATCGCCTCACATCGCCAGTCACGGCAAGGAGCTCAACCCCGCTCGCCGCTGCTATCGGAGCGATTTCGCGCTCGATCTCGAACAGCAGGTACTCACTCGCCTCATACAGAGTCAGCGACGAAGGCCCGAGCGAGACAATTTGCCGGCAAATCTCAGAACCGATGCTGCCACCGGCGCCGGTGACCATCACCTTGCGTCCCGCGATCGTCGACTTCACCGCCTCCATATCGATCTTGTGGCAATCCCGATGCAACAGGTCGGCAATCGATACTTTCCGGATCTGCTCGACACTCACCTTCCCCGAAGCGAGCTCCTCCATCGAAGGAATCACCCGGTAATCACATTTCAACTCGTCTTCAGCCAATTCGTCCACCACCTCGCGAATCGTCGAAGGCGAATTCATCGGCGGTAAAAAGAGAATACGCGAAACACGATTTTTCCGGACAATCGCCGAAATATCCTCCTCAGGACTGTAAATTTTCACCCCTCGAAGCTGCTGCCCTTGATGTTGTGTTTTGGGACTTACGAGCCCCACAATAGGACCGATCCCATTCGTATGGCCAATCAGATTCCGCATCAACGCATCCGCATGGTCCGGGCTCCCCATCAAAAGAACTCCATCCCCCGCTTTCCCTGAACGCCTTTGGATCCGGTGCTCCCGGAAAAGACGGATCAACCCCCGCCAGCCAACTTCCCAGAGTAGGAGTAAAACAGCAGAAACGATCAGGGTAGATCTTGGGAAACCAGCAAAACTCTTTCCGTTCCCCAGATAAACGAAGAGGACAGTAAGGCCGGCCCCTACAAGAATAGCTAAGGCGGTAACGAAGCAATCTCGCAGTGTGAAAAAGCGCCAAAGACCGCGATAGAGCCGAAAAATCAAGATTGCGACGAAAAATCCCATCGTAATCCAGCCTACCTGCTCTCGAAATATTTCACGGGAACCTAAAGGCACAGAGAAATCAAATCGGAGTTGAATTGCCAACCAGAAGGAAATGATGATTCCGGCGAGGTGAAACAAGAGAGCCAAGCTCCGACGGAACAAGACACTCTCTCTGAGAAACTGGGGCATCGAAATCATTTGGCCAAACTAGACTTCGTCATCAAAAGAAATCAAACAGGTAAAATTCGTGACGGCTGCATCTCTACCTCGAAAGAAGCAGTGAGACTATCTTACCTACTTCCTGCTCGAAAGAATCAACTCTACGATTCGCTCTACATCGTCCTCTTCCAACTGAGTGCCTGAGGGCAGGCAAAGACCGCGATCGAATATGCCCTCAGCGACACCTCCTCCGAAAGTGCGGCTACCCGAAAAACAGGGCTGCAAATGCATCGGTTTCCAAGCGGGGCGGGATTCGATATTTGATTCTTCCAGCGCCAAACGAACTGTTTCTCGATCACACCCGAACTCTTTCGGCTCAATCATCAACGTAGTTAACCAGCGACTGGAAACCCCATCAGGATTGTCACGCATGAATTCGACACCCGGAATTTCACCGAGCCGTTTCACATACCAATCAAATATCTCCCTTTTTTTAGCGACGCGATCCGACAAATTTTCCAATTGTGCGACCCCGATCGCGGCCAGTAAATTACTCAGCCGATAGTTGTATCCGATTTCCTGATGTTCGAAATGAACCACCGGCTCCCTTGTTTGAGTTGCCAAATAACGCGCCCTGTCAATCAATCGCAAATCATCACTTGCCAGAATCCCTCCACCGGATGTCGTCAAAATCTTATTCCCGTTGAACGAAAAAGCTGCGGCCGCTCCCAGCTTCCCTGTTGATTTACCTTTATAGGTGGCGCCAAGCGCTTCGGCTGAGTCAAACATCAGTGGTATGTCGTGTTTCGCACATATATCTGAAATTTCCGAAGATCTACAACTCTGACCATACAGGTCCGTTGGGATTACTGCTCCGATTCTTCGCCCTTCCTGTTTCAACTGATCAATTGCCTCTTCAAGTCGAACGGGGCACATGTTCCAGGTTGAGGCTTCCGAATCCACAAATACGGGCTCTGCGCCCAAAAAAGTGATCGGAGAAACACTGCCGATGAAAGTGAGGGTAGAGCCGATTACCGCATCGCCGGGAGAAACACCCAAATGACGTAACCCTAAATGTATTGCCGCGGTTCCACTGGATACAGCGACGCAGTGATTAAACCCTGTGAGGTCACAAAAACTGGATTCAAACCGATCTAGAAACGGACCCACCGGAGCAATGTAATTCGAAGCAAAAGCCTCGTTTAGATACTCCAATTCTCTGCCTCCCATATGCGGGGGCGATAAAAAAATTCGATTCATTTCAGATAAACTCATTTTCCTGTAAATTTGTCCATTGTCGCTTTGCCATCCGCAGAAACACCTTTGCGACCTAACACGGTGTGGATTGTCATCCACACGATTTTCAAATCCAATGCAAGTGTCTGGTGGTCAACATACCAGGCATCCATCTCCAGGCGATCATCCCATGATGCGAGATTCCGCCCGTTCACCTGCGCCCATCCTGTCAGCCCCGGTCGAACGTTATGCCGCTTAGCCTGACGTTCACTATAAAGCGGGAGATATTCCTCCAGTAATGGACGGGGCCCAATCCAACTCATATCACCTTTCAAGATGTTCCAAATCTCAGGCAACTCATCGAGACTGGTCTTTCGAAGAAAGTTACCAAATCGCGTCATTCTCTGTTCGTCAGGGAGGGGGTCTCCATTCTCATCCCGCTTGTCACTCATGGTGCGAAGCTTAGCCATTCGAAACTTCTTGCCGTTCAACCCGGGACGTGACTGGAAGAAGAAAATCGGCCTGCCTATGAAATAGACCGAAAATGGAGCCACCAGCAAAAGGATCAAGCCGACCGGCAAGAGCGCTAGCAGCGCAAAAAAAACATCTAGAAAGCGTTTCATCCTATTTCAGTGAACTCCCCGGCACTCCCACAATGACAGAGCCATCGATGACATCTTTCGTCACAACAGTGCCTGCACCAACGATGCAATTTGAACCAATCGTTATACCCGGCAGGATCGTGGCCCCTGCTCCAATGAACGAAGAATCCCCGACGCGCACGGCACCGCAGAGAGTCGAATTTGGCGCGATGTGAACGAAATCCCCAATCACACAGTCATGATCGACACTCGCACTGGTATTGACAATGCAATGCCTGCCAATCTCAGCAAAAGCCTGAACCACAGAATTGTGAAACAACACAGAGCCCTCCCCGATTTGAACTGATTCCGAGACGATAGAGGAAGGGTGAATCACGGAAGCCCAATGTCCTCCCTTGAACTCATTTACGATCCTTTCCCTGACCGAATTAGCACCGATCCCCACGATGAATGAGAATTCAGCGCGAGCATTATGCGGCAATTCCCCCGGTTCTACACATTGGGCAATTGACCGGTGATTCATCTTCGGATCATCGCTGATAAAACCTGCCACCGCCCGGGAACGAGCACGCAGCACTTCCGCAACCACAACGGCATGTCCACCTGCTCCAAATATGAACACATCCCTCATTTATGGTCAAAACAACTCACAGAACGGATACTGTTTACTGAAAGCATTTCAAGCAACATGAAAAGATTCTACAAATTCAACCCATTCCCTGCTGAGAATTTCCCGATCAAATTTTCCGAGAGCGAGGTCTTTGGCGCGCCTTCCCCATTCCTCTCTTCCCGATCCAGCTGCGGCTGCCTTTTCGAGGGCATCTGCAAATGCCTCAGGATTGTCGGGTTCGACAGACAATCCGCAGTTCCATTCATCAACCATCCCCGCAACCCACCCGGGGTAATTGACTAAAACAGGGAGCCCCGAGGATAAGTAATCGAAAAATTTATTTGGCGAAGTGCCATAGTAAAATGCGGAAATATTAGCGAGGATCTGCAACCCGATATCAGCTCGTTTCATCAGATTCGAGAGTTCAGTTTTCGGGACGGGATCGAGGAACAAAACATTATCGAGAGCTGACTCAACGGCCTCCTCTTTAAGCGCGCTTTTGAGCTTACCATCGCCAACAAGAACGATCTTAACCTTACGATTGTCCCTGTTTTTGAGAACGCGAGCCGCAGCAAGAACAGCATCCAGGCCGTTGGCGATTCCATGACTGCCCGCGAAGACCGCGACGAAATCATCTCGCGAGATACCTTCGTGACTCCAGGCATCACGATTCCCGCCATCAAACAGAGAAATATCACAGCCGTTAGGAATCATCTTAATCTTATCGGAGGAAACGCCTCTTTTTTCGATTCCCTTCACGATTCCGGGGGAAAGACCGATACAACCATCGGCCAGACGGTAACTGGCAAATTCCAGGCAGGACATCCCAATAAGTACGAGCGGGTTGGTGATAACTCCCATCGCTTTGGGTAGCTCGGGCCACAAATCTCTCACTTCAAAAATGAAGGGTTTCCGGCGGAAAATCTTAGCGAAAATCCCCGGGATACCGACCGTTAATGGCGTAGTAGTCGCAAAAACAAGATCATATTCATGCCGCAATGTAATCGCCACACATGAAACCGAGTATTTCAAAAAAGTAAGCGATCGCTTGAAAAAGCCGTCCGCATTCGAATAGGACAAATCAATTTCGATCAAATCAATTCCGTCGATTTCGCCTCTTCTTTTGCCATTCTCGAAAGGCCCGTCTAATCCTGTTTTGCCAACGGCATAACTTCCGCACACCATGGTTACCTGATGGCCACTATCGATGAGGCGTCGTGCCATCTGATAGGATCGTATCCCTGTCGCGCCCGAAGGGGTTGAAAAATGCTGGTGAAAATATAAGACGCGCATCCTAGTAGGTAAAATGTGTGGTGAATGTGGCAGACTCCGAAACAATTACCTCGAGCACAGGAATTTCTTCCTCCTCAAGATAATAAAGCGATTCTCTTCCCCTGACGATTCGAAATTCAGCAATAGTCGCCGACGCGGATACTTCTATTCGAAAGTCGTTCAGGCAAATCGAATTCGCGTTAATCTTCCAATCGCCCGGACAGAGCCGCCATCGCAAAACAGCAGAGTTCTTAAATCCGGAAACTCGATCCTGCACGATCAACTTATCCTGATGCAGATGAACTTTCCGATGGTGAGACGCCCCCAGATAATCGGTGTAGGAGGCTTCAGCTGAAACGCTACCGTCTTTCTCAACGACATCGACCACGTCATCAGATTTCAGCCAGCTTCCGAACAGAAACTTACCCAATCGGGGCATCTGATCACGATCGTCGAACTGAACCGTATTGTGAGAAGCGACTCCATTAAAGTAGCTCAGTGAATCGTCTCCTGAATTGTAGCTGTAGGAGCCACCATCTCTCAAAACGCTCACGTTTCCGATTCTGAAATCGCAGTGAAGCGCGTCACTCTGACTTGGGCGGTAACGAAACTTGGGAAATCGAAAAAAGAGTTCCGCTCTGTCATTGCGCAGCAGGTGAATTCCACCATCAGGGAACGTGCGACTGGATCGCTTAAATAATTTGTGTTCACCTGCGTCCAGTGAACATCTTAGCCATTTCCACGTTTCATCCCAGGGCCCCGGGTCGAAATACGCAGCTCCGTGAAACAGATATCCCGCCAATTGCACGGAAGGGCGAAAATCACGATACCCACAGTTGGTGAAATTTAATACGTGAGCTCCGTCGTTCGCCCCGAGATTTGGAGCATCGCCGCTATCGCAATCGGTAAGCTGATACAACCACCCGGAGGCCGCCTGCATCTTCTCGATAAAGCATCTCGAGAACGATGGAAGATCGCGCTTTCGTCTCCAGATCTCAGCGAACGAAACCGTATCCAGCATAAGCCGGTGATAAGTCACCGAGTATTGACTGAAGGTGCCATCGTTTTCGATTAGATGAGCAACACGATCCTCGAGCCACTTTCGCCCTTTCTCGTGCCAAGCCTTCCCTTCAGCCCCCAGCAAAGAGCCACCAAGAAAGAGCGCCGCCGCTTCGGTTGTCCCGTGATTGTTGCTCTGCCCTATCGCGTAAGACATCGTAGGCGCAATTCGTTGGAGATGCGCCCGAATCAACTCACGCATTCCATTGCTCAGCTCATCCTGCCCCAAAACGATCAAGGCCGCCGCAAGATGCAGAATCCTGAAGCCAGCTTCCTGCCCACACTTCCAATTCACTCCTGTATAGGGAGGATTCTGAGTAATCCAGTCTCCCAACCAACGATTGAGCCGCTCCAATTCGGCGTCATCCCCGAGGGACGCCCTTTGCGCGATCGGAATTACCCAGTCGAAACGCGAGCACTCCCAAACGGCTTTGATATCACCGGTATTTTTATCGAAATCGTTAATCTTCCACCAGGGAGACTGCCCATCAGCACGACCACCTGTCTGATACGAATGAAACCAATCCGGATTTCCGGAATCAGATAACTCGATTCTTTTGGACCGTCCGAATATCTGCCCGAGTTCTCCCGCCCAATCAGTCCTCGCAGAGAGAGCTGAGGAAGAGGGAGGGGACGTTTTTTCGAAAAAGGGCCCCGAAGGAACCTTGGAAGAGATCCGCAAGACAGGATGAATTCCTGTTTCAATCAAAACGCGATAGATCCCGACCCTCGCTACATTAGAAAGGCCCAATGAGGGCAATACTTTGAGCTTTGGCCAAATCGCCTTCACTTTATTTAAAGAGTCCACAGGCGTTGACGAAGATAGCTTCGTCAGAAAAGTCTGGCTCGAGAGCTTCGAACTCACGGTGTGAAACAAGAGCGACAATGACATCCGCCTTTTGAATAGCCTCTCCGAGATCAACCAGAGCGACACCTTTATTGACCAAAGTCATCGGAAGAGATTCGATATTTGGCTCGACTACAACAAGACTTCCCAAGTCTGCATCAGCCAATTTTTCGACAATCTCCATCGCTGGACTGTTCCGTGTGTCGTCCACATTCGGTTTAAACGTCACCCCCAAACAAACGATGGTGGGATCAACGATTTTCCGAGAGTGCTTGACTACCCGCTCCACAATGTAATCCGGCTTCGAATCGTTGATCTCACGAACGCATTGCATGAGGCGGGCACGTCCGTTCGACGAGCTAACAATGAACCAGGGATCAACCGCGATGCAATGACCACCGACACCGGCTCCGGGACGAAGTATGTTCACACGGGGGTGGTGGTTCGCTAACCGAATCACCTCCCAGACACTGATCCCCTGATCGTCACAAACCATGGAAAGTTCATTCGCAAACGCGATCGAACAATCCCTTGATGCGTTCTCAGTCAATTTGACCATCTCAGCAGTCTTCGCATCCGTCTGAATGATCTCTCCGTTGCAAAAAATTCGGTATAACTCTTCAGCCCGGGCAGAAGCACCCGGCGTCAAGCCACCGACGATGCGGTCATTAGTGACAAGCTCGGCGAGCATTTGCCCCGGCAAAATACGCTCCGGGCAATGAACGTAATCCAAGGACTTGAGATCGACCTCACTCCGCCCCAGCGCGAGCAGTTCAGATTCCACCCACTCTTTTACCGAATCGGTCGTTCCCACTGGACTGGTAGATTCAAGAATGATCATTGCCCCGCTCGTCACTACCTTCGCAAGTGCCCGGGAGGCAGATTCCACATAAGAAAGATCAGGCGTGGGAACTTCACCCTCAACCCTGTCGCAAAACGGAGTGGGGACAGCGATAATGTAGACACCGGCCTCCTCAGGCTCAGTCGACGCCTGAAGATTCCCACTTTGAACAGCGGCCCGAACCATCAAATCCAAATCAGGCTCCTCAATTACCACCTCCCCCTTATTCAAGCTGTCGACAATCTGCTGACGGATATCAACCCCTATGACGGTCTTTCCCCTTGCCGCAAACATGGAAGAGGTTGGCAGCCCGATATATCCGAGCCCGATTACACAAATATCGTACATAAATTGTTTTAGCTAAGTTCACGTTCGAGAATCTCCCGAATCTTTACCGAGGCAGTTCCATCGCCATAAGGGTTCTTGATGCTGCTTCGTCGCTCGTACTCTTCCGGATCCTCAAGCAGAATGCTCGCTTCTTTCACGATTTTCTCCGGATCAGTGCCAACCAGGGTGCAAGTGCCCGCATCAACGCCTTCCGGGCGCTCAGTCGTTTCGCGCGTAACCAGAACAGGCTTCCCGAGACTCGGGGCTTCCTCCTGAACCCCTCCTGAATCCGAAAGGATCAGTGTGCAGAGACTCATCAGCACCGAAAATTCTTCGTAATTTACAGGCTCAATCAGACAGACTTGTTTATTCTCTCCAAGCAGCGGCATCACTGATTCCCTTACTCTGGGATTCAAGTGGACGGGGAACAACACACCCAGATCAGGAAACTTGGAAGTAAGCTTATTGACCGCCTCACACAGGTTTTCGAAACCGCCGCCGAAAGACTCTCTCCGGTGGCCGGTCATCAATATCCATTTTTTATCGAGGTATCCCCTGAAATCGGCCGGAATATTGATCTGATCGAACAATTGCTGCGACTCAATACGCTTGCGACCAAGGACACTCTCAAGTGAATCAATCACCGTATTTCCTGTGACAAAGATGCTGTCCGGAGAGACGCCCTCCCTCAAGAGGTTTTCACGCCCCAATTCAGTCGGGGTAAAATTCCAGTTACACAAAGGCGTCGTCAAACGCCGATTCATCTCCTCAGGGAACGGACTTCTAATCGTCTTAGTTCTCAGGCCCGCTTCAACGTGCCCTACCGGCAGATCATGATAAAAAGCAGAAAGAGCGGTTCCCAGAACCGTCGTCGTATCCCCTTGAACGATGACCGCGTCGACTGAATTAGCGCTGAAAAAACCGGAAACCGAAGTCACGATTCGAGCCGTTAAATCGGAGAGCGTTTGCCCCTGCTGCATGAGATCCAAATCAAACTCCGGAACCAAACCGAAGACTTTCATCGCCTGGTCGAGCATCTCCCGATGTTGAGCCGTCGCCAGAATCAACGGTTCCAACGTTTCAGACTTTGCCAGTTCGTGGTAAACCGGGGCCAACTTAATCACTTCGGGACGCGTTCCCATCGCCAGCACCACCTTCTTCTTTGTAAAACTCATACTGGATTTTCTTCTACCAAATTCAACGTAAGACGCGAGACCGCCTCTATTTCATCCCATGAAATAGGAGGCGGGGATTCACCATCAAGCAAGTGGCGAAACAAACTTACGATTTCGCCGCGATGCCCCTTGTCAGCGCCTTTATACTTTTCCTTCTTCAGCTCAGGATCCCCAACCGCAGTCAGTGTTCTGTAATTATCGATCTGATAGACGCGACCCTGCACAAACACCTCGATGCGCTCTTTGGGGATCGCTCGATGCCCGTTACAAAGGTAGAAAACAGTTGCCTGTGAACCGTCTTCGAAACCCAGTTGAATCGTTGCTCCTCCCGCCCGGCTCGACGAAACTCCTTCACCCAGAGGTGAGATTGAGCAGCGCTCCGGAGCAAATTCGCTACCGACCAGAAAGCGGCAAAGATCAATAAAATGACACCCCTCCCCGATGATGCGTCCCCCACCGACAGCACGGTCGTTCAGCCAATGCTCTGCAGGCAACTCGCCGGCATTAATCGTCATTGAAATAGTCATGGGCTCAGAGACCGAACCGAGACGTTTCTTCAGTTTCACAATCGAGGGAGCAAACCGGCGATTAAAGCCCACCATCACCGTCGGAACCGGCAAAGTTTCCTTTAGCCTGCTTTCGCGTAGCTCTACGATTTGATCAAGCTCGCTCGTTGTAATCGCCAACGGCTTTTCAACAAAAACGTGCTTTCCGTTTTCGATCCCCCGGATCACGGATGGCGCATGGTCATCATGCCTCGTCGTCACGAGAATCAGGTTGATTTCACTATCATCGAAAATTTCGTCCTGCCCGGTCGCCGCTGACTCGAAACCGAACTTGTTCCCGGAGTAAACCGCGGTTAACCCCTTCCTCGAAGCGACGCACTTCAATCGAACCTCCTCATCACTCAGCCCCGATTTGGCGATCGCGGGAAACAAAGTACGGGAGGCAAAATTGCCCGCGCCAATCGCACCAATCACGAGCCCCCCATCGGTTCCGACTCGTGCAGTGGTTAAGGCCACTCTTCGAGTCGAATCATCTTCGGGCTCTTTCTCCTTTGTCCCGCCCGCGTAGTTCAGAACCACGCCCAGCGCCCCCCCCGACGTCAGTTCACCGTAGGCACTTAACGCCTCCTCAAAATCAAACCGGTGACTCACGAGTGACGCACAATCCACCTTACCCTCTTCCATCAAAGTAAGGACTGCCTCCAGATTCCTCTGTTCAGTCCACCTCACTAGGCCGAACGGATAGTCAACTCCCTGATCTTCGTAAACCGGATCGTAACGCCCCGGGCCATACGAGCACGAAACCTGAAAAGAAAGTTCCTTCTCATAGAAATCAGACCGCTTTAGATCCAATCCAGTGACACCGACAAGAACGATTCGCCCTCTCTTTCGGCACGCCGTTGCCGCAGCGTGAACAGGCTCACTGCTTTTCGTTGAAGCAGTGATCAAAACGCCATCCACTCCCCGCCCATCAGAAAATCCATCAGCAGCAGCCAGCCAGTCGGGAGTTTCCGAAAGTCTGACGACGCGGGCGCCTAACTTCTCAGCAACACTGCATTTATCCGAATCGAAATCGATCGCCAATACGGAACAGCCGCATGCTCTCAGTATTTGAACGGCAAGAAGCCCGAGAAGCCCCAACCCGACCACAACAATTCGTTCGCCGACTTCAGGAGAAAGCAATCGTATTCCCTGAAGCGGAATACTCGACAGTATTCCAAACGCGGCATCCTCAGAAGAAACTCCAGCGGGAATTCGGGCACATAAGTTCCGACCGACCACAACCTGCTCCGCGTGAGGTCCGGCACAGGCAACGCGATCTCCAATCTTGAACCCCTCAACCTTTCGTCCAACTTCAACCACTCTCCCGGCCATGGAATACCCCAGAGGAATAGGTGTATCCAGTTTGCTCTTCACCGCGTCATAGGTGGTAGCCAATCCATCTGAACGCACCTTATCCACAACCATCCGAACTTTCTCCGGCTGCTGTCGGGCCTTCTCGAGCCAACCGGCCTTCCCGAATTCGACCAGCATTTTTTCCGTGCCCACAGAAACCACAGATGCTTCAGCTATGATTCGTAGCTCCGTATCTCCGCAGACAGGAACCGGTATCTCGGATAAGGACATTTCACCATTTCCAAGGTTTTGTAAAAGTTGTTTCATTTCTCTTCGATATTATCATTCAGGCAGTACCCGAATTACGAACAGGACAAAGTTATTTAGGTGAAAAAAGTCACTCTCCAGATGGATTTCAGGGTCGGGAATAGCTAATGAGAACGGCATCGAACCGCCCCTGGAAAACAAAAAACGATCCTGCGGCCGCCCCGACACACGGCACTGACTCACAAAGTGCTTTCATATGATCAGCAGAACCACACCCACCAAGCACAGTCAAGGGCAGTGACATCATCGCTCGAACCTTTTTAGCCAATTCGATGTCATACCCGGTTTTCATTCCGTCACGGGAAATCGAATTCAGGACGATCTCACCTGCTCCCAATGACTCAACCTCGGCGATATGTTCGAATAGGTCCCGCTTCACCTTCTTCTTCCCGTTGTTCACATAGATCACCGGTTTTTTCGAAAGACTGGATTCCTTATAATCAATCGTCACCACCAGACTCTGCCGGCCAACCGTCTCAGCAACCCTTCGGATAAGAGACGGGTCCTCGATGCCGCCGGAGCTGACGGATATTTTTTCAAAACCAATCGAAATCAACTTAAGTGCTTCCGTCTCCGATTTGATCCCGCCCCCATAACACAAAGGCATTCTTGATTCCGCCGCGATCCTCTCGAGAAGCGAATACTGGATTCCTACGTCAGACCGGCTCGCCCCGATATCAAACACGGACAGTTCATCCACATTTTTCTCATTGAATATTCTAACCGCGTTAATGGGATCACCAATGTATTTGGGATCCCCGAACTTCCGTGTTTTCACCAATCCCAACCCATCAAGGAGGAGGCTGGGTATGATTCTTGACCGCAACATTACAAATTACAATTTTGAGAAATTCTTGAACAGTTGAACGCCATTGTCATGACTTTTCTCAGGGTGGAACTGCACACCGTGAACAGTCCCCCTGCTCACAACACACGGGAATTCCTTCTCCTCATACTCGAAGGTGGCCTTTATTTCATCCTCGATCTCAGGTCGAAAAAAGTAATTATGGAGGAAATAAAAGCCCATCTCCTTATCGATTCCGCTAAGCAGATCGCAGCCGTCAAATTCGATCGAATTCCAGCCCATATGCGGCAAAACACTGAGCTCATAGTCACTCAGCGATTCAATCAGGCCCGAAATAAACCCGAGGCCCGACTCATTTCCTTCAGCGCTCGAATCAGCAAGGATATGCATTCCCACGCAAATCCCGAGCAGGGCCTTGCCCTCGACTTCGGTTTGCTTCTTTAGAAAATCAACAATCTGCAACTCGTTCAGCAATCGGCTCGTCACATCAAAATGTCCGACACCCGCCAAAATAAACCGATCCACTTTTTCCAACTCTTCAACGTCGCTGGAAATAATGTGATCGACGTCGATTAGCTTAAGAAGATTGCTGATCGCCCTCACATTCCCAGAGCCGTAATCAATAATTCCAGTCATCTTAATTCCGAATTATCCAGCCTAGCGCTTGATAGATTTCTCAACGCCGATCATTCTGAGAACTTTAGCCCCGAGATCAAAGAGTGCTTCACGGTTCTTGAAATCCTTATAGGATCTCAAGGGCATTTCCAAATAGCCAACGAGCTCCTCCGGTGAAATTTCCAGCTTCGAGGCGACATAAGCGAGATCCTTCTCCGCTTCATCCAGAGGATACGCAGGCCCCTTCAACCTTTCCACCGCCTCTTCTCTTTCCATCTGTCCCGTCAGAATCAAACTCGAATATTGGACTCTCCGGGTGTCGAATCCAAACCGGGTCGGCAGCCAATACCCCTCAAAAAACTTAGTGAATCGCGATTCAAAATGCTTCTGCGGATAGCTTCGCCACCCATACGTCTCCTCAAGGGTCTCGATTGCAGTGGCCCTCGTATAGGGAAGAGAATTCAAAGGCTTGACCACCTTGACCCCTTTTAAATAACGCAGGTAGAGTTTGTGAAAAAGCACCCCGCTGATCGGATATCTCTTCAAGCCACGCCCCGAGCCGTATTGGTTATAAATGTCGAACAACTGAGGAAGATCAGTGCCGTAATAGAGCCATTCCTTCGGATTCCTAACGCACTCGGTTGAGAAATTCCCTCCGTTCAGGATGTATTTAATACCGTGCTTATTCGCAAAATGATAGAGCGTTGCGACAAACGCGTGATCCTGGGGAATATCAGCGTGAGGCACTCCCGCCTTGAAGAAGGCAAGTTGAAGGTCCTTCATCTCCTCCCAGTCAATCACCTCTGTAAACAGATCAAGTCCCAGTCCGTTTACGACACACTGAATATTGCTCACTGCCAGATCTGAATTCCATCCCCCGTCGACATGAAAGACGAGTGGCCGCAAGCCAAACTCGGAAACCATAAGGTGTAGCAGATAAGAACTGTCGAGTCCCCCGCTCATTCCAATGATCGAATCGAATTCCTTCCCCTTACCAGACACCCGAATCGCTTCCACCATCTCCTCCACCGATTTACGACCGGACTCAGTGGTATCCCAGGAACTCGCAACATTCGCGTCAAAGTCAGCGCAATGATCGCACTCGCCATTGGCATCAAACGTGATTGCAGAATCTGACGTGTCCATCACACATCTGCTACAGATTTTATAGTCTTCCATTTTTTTAACCTAAAACTTTTCCTGCGATAGAACGATAATCCAAATTTGAAAGAGCAAACAACCGGGATTGTTCACTCATAGCAGGCACCACAGCCGCATCACCCTCAATCTGCTTGTAAACGCCCTCCAAATCACCAACTGATTCAATGAGCCATCCATTGCTGCCATCCACGTAGAAATGGTGGCTGTCAACGCGATCCACGACTACCGCACAGCGACAACACAGACTATGCTGCATTGTGACCGATTGCGTCCCCGGCTGTAAATAAACATCAGCACCGCACAAAACCTCGTCCAACTGCTCTTGATCCAACCAACCGGCAAACTCGATCCGGGGGTCCGCATTCAGGCACTCCTCAAAATCGATTCTCAGATCTTCCGACACCGACCCGACAATCAACATTTTAGAGCCCCCGGGACTGAAACGCGTGAACAATTGCATGGACTCAATCAGCTTCTTCCGCCCACTGAACTTCCCACTCTGAACAAACCACACCGAGTCGGAAGAAATCCCGAAACGATCTCGAGCCTTCTCTCTTTTCTCGAGGTAGATCGAATCGGAATGAACGTCGCCACCCAGAGGCAGGAACTCAAGTCGATTTGCCTCAACGCCGTAGGTCTCAACCACAAAATCGTGAACATCCTGCGAGATGCAATATACCGAGTCAAAATTGCCCAACGCCTTTCGAATGATTGCCCGATAGTAGAGCCGATGGAGCAGATGCAGCGATACGAAATTTCTCCCGCTGTTAAACCTGTCCTCGTGACTGTCAGCAACCAACCTGACCTCCGGATGCTTCTTTTTGTAATTGGCAACGGTGAGCAATTCCCAACCGCACAGGCCGTGAAAATAGATTACCTCAGGCTCAAACTCCTCCAGCACCTCGCGAAAACCGGGGTGAATCCGTAATTTCCGAGCCACCACCTGAGGAATAGCCCGCGTGTAATCAAGACGGGTCACTTTTGCAGAATCGGTCCCCTCGTAGCTGGACGGTTCAACATAATCCAGCTTTCTTCTGTCGTTCAGGTTTTCGGTTGAAGCGATCACCAATACCTCATGCCCAAGAGCTACATGAGCCTTGACCAGCTTGTTTTCCTGGTAGCCTGCACCATCAATATAAAAGCATGAGAGACAGCAATGCAGAATCTTCATAACAGACGAAAAAAATCACAAATACGCCGCAACCTCCAGAGCGAGGTTTGAGCAGTTCGCCGACACTACATCCTTGAATCCATCAATCAATCCTTGACCTTCAATTCCTTCAAAAATCTTCTTGGATCGGTGACATACTCTCCGAGTTTTTTCAGTTCAGAATCCGGAAGCTCCCACCACCTGCTCTCGAGCAGTTCGCCCACAAGATCTTCGTCGAATCGCCACTTCAGATGGCGCGCCGGGCATCCCCCAACCACCGAATAGGGAGCCACATCCTTCGTAACGACCGCACCCATCCCGATCACCGCACCATGCCCGATCGTAACTCCGGCCCGCACTAAAGCACCGTATCCAATCCAGACGTCACTTCCGATTACGGTTCGATCAAGTTTGGCGAAATCATGGCGGGCGAGTTTCGTTTTCACGCTGTCTCGATGCGAAAGGAAGACAGGACTCGTCGAAACGAAGTGCATCGGATGCGAGGATCCCCCCACGTAAACCCTGTCAGCGATCGAACAAAAAGCACCGACCTCAACGTTCAGAAGATAACAGTCATAACCGCAGAATGAATGTCTCTTCATCGTCGTATTGACGACCTGAGAGCCCGATTCCACTTTCGAAGTACTGTCAATTGCACTGTTTGAGATGCTGGATAGACGACACTTTTTTAAAACCCTCGATAACAGATACCTTAAATTCCCTATCATTTTAAAACGATTTATAGATCAAACAGTTCGGCCAACTCAAAATCTTCGAAGGGAAGCTCCCTCGAGGAATCGATTCTCCCCCCGGAAAAGAAAAGCCATCAAAATCAAAAGTCCGCCACCGTAGGTTAGCATCGAGGTAGCAAAGTCCGAGCTGGTAAACAGAATCGTAAAAAAGAAGAAGAATGTCGATGCCAGGGTGACGCTGAACCCAACCTTTCCGCTAATCACCTCAACAATAGAAATCAAACCTCCAATCAAGATGGAATACAACCAAACCCCGACGACCCCGGCGTGACCATAACCGGCTCCGATAAATCCGGTATTCATGTTGTTGGCAAGGCCGTTGCCATCCACCGCCACACCCGAATACGCTTCCGCAATAAGCGCCGGCGGCGTGACATCGTACCCCGATTGCACCAGCCCGAGCGACAGCCGTGAGGTTGCCCAGTAGTAATAGGGATTACTTGAGAAGAAATCGAAATAAATCAGATTCGCGTAGGCAGGAACGAAAAGATACCTTCGCAAAAACAGGGTCCCAAGAATCTCCGTGCTCGGAAAAATCAGACAGACGGTGGTTAGTCCGCCCGCCAACACGGAGAACAGGACGAAAGTAGCAGCCATCGGGTTTCGGAAGGTTGAGACCCAGTAGATTGCCAAAGCCAACGGCGTCACGAACAAATAGAGCTTGTTCGATGTGATCCCGAAAATCAGCACATTGAGAAACAAAAGCAGGAGAATTAGCCCCAGCCGCCTCTTCACGACCGAGAATGCCACCGCCACCGACAGGCCCACGCCCACGTAGTTCAGGAACAAATACTCAAACACCCCCTCCCGAACCGTCGCAGCACCTCCGCGGAACTCATAGACACGCGAAAAATTGAAGTTTAGAAATGCGAGCGAACCATTCACGATACACCAACCGACAATCACCAACCCGATTACAATTCCGGCATTACTCATTTTCCGGGCCATGTGATGACGGCTGAGCGCAGCAATCCTCGGCAACCTGACGTTCACACTCGACACCCCCCGGATCAAAACCAGGCCCACCAGGGAAACTAAGACGCCTTCTATGCCCTCGCCCTTAAATGCCAGAATAACGCACATCGGCCCCACTGGCGCGATCACTGGCAACACGCTCAAATACGACCTTATCGATTTGGTTCCAACCGAAGCAAACAAACAGAGAAAAAGACAGGAGAGAACTCCAATCAAGTGCCCTACAGGCTGTGCGCCGGTTCCCCAGCTCACTTCCAGAAAGTCCTCCCCCCAAACACGGAGCATAAAGAACTCGTAAGCAAACGCGAGAGACAGAAAGTAAAGTATCGAACTTATCAGCAGTGAAACTCTTATCATTTAATCAATCCGTCTGATTGGTTTCCCCAGTGAACGCGCCGGCAACCAGACAGGCTCCGGTATTTATCTGCGAAAAAACTCCTGTTACAACTTCGAATGCCTTCCCGCGATGCTGGATTCAAACTTCTGAACGCAGCTATAAATCGCGAGGACCCCGGCGAGGCCAGTGAGGAACCTTGACACGCCAATGTAGGCCGACAAGTCGAAAATGTCGCCACCCTGCCAAATCCCGAGGACGAGAGATAGAATCACGAGAGAAGCGCCAAGAAATTGGATGAAGGCAAGAATCCTGATCCGATCCAGAAAAATAAGCAGCGAGGAAGTGATCGTAAATGCGGTCCCGGTAATCGCACCAATCGCAAGAAACTTCAAAATGTGAGCCACCTCAATCACCTCCCCGGACAACTTGAACCAGCTTGCACCGGCAAGGACACCGAAGATAAGCAGGGTCAAAACAGCAACCCCTCCTGTCGACGCACCGACAACCATGAGAACTCCCTTTTTCAGAGACGCCTTCAGACGCACCCGCTCAGAATAGTAACTGTATGCGATCCGTGCCGCCAAGCTCCCTCCCATATTGAGAAAATCGAGAATTTTGTAGGCGAGGAAATAAACTCCGGCCGACGATCCCCCGAAATATTTGGAAATCAAGATGACCGGCAACTGCGCCGCGAACGCGGTGCTGATCAACCCGATCGAACCGTACCCCACAAAGTCCCGCTCCTGTTTATAATTTCGAAGCACTCCTCCCCAGGGGATTCTCACAAAATGCTGAGAAAAATAACCGAAACCACAATAGACCAGAAAAGACCCCAACCGGTCTCCGAGGAAGGCGATTCCTAAATCAGCAGGCGATTTCGCATTCAAACCGAGGATTAGCAGAATCACTCCACCAGCTAACCGCGCCACAAAAACAGGCAGCCACTGTCCAGACCAGACAAACCGGTAAAAAAGAATTTCGGACAGTGCGGTCAACGCCACGAGGCAGCCCCCCAGATAAACAGAGCCTTCAAACAGCTCGAAGAAATTGGCGATTAAAACCAGTGGGATCGTTAAGATGACCGCAGCCAAGGCCGCCGAATAAGTCATCGCGGTCGCATCGAAGCCTGTCTCCATTTTTGAGATGGCATGCTCCAGCCTCAACGGCACCACCACTGAGATCAAAAAAGTCGATGCAACCAGTTCCCCCAGACTGCCCAAATCAGATTGCTGCCCTCTCGCCAATAAAATGGAACTCAGAAAAAGAAAGATGAGCTGATAAACCACTCCGCCAAAAACAAAACCAACGGATCGCTTTAGCGATTCGTTGGCCCAAAACTGCTGGAAAATGGCTTTCAAAGGAAATTGAATTTGATGAACTGAGGCAACCTGACAGCGCCCGGACATCAATCACTCTGGATCAATGAATAATCAACTTTGAGTAATTCATAGCCCTGACAATCCCAAACTGGCTCCGTGCAATCTCGTATTACCTCAGCTATGACGAACCCCTCCAAGGGGAAGACTTTATACGGGACAGAGGCAATGTGTGTGATGCCCAATTTTTTCAGCTCCTTCAGACAATCCTTCTTGTTCTGCGCAAGATAAGCAGGCTGTAAACGTGGATCCAAGTACCGAACATAAGAAACTTCGGGACTAAAATACGAAACTACTGACATACGGTAGAGCAAGACACGATCCCCATCGCCCAAATACGATGGCATAGTGATTGAGAACTTGATCGCCCGTTCACTGCTCTGATGTGCAGGAATCTGTGAAATCCGGGACTCACTTGAAGCAATTTGAGAAACCTTGTGCCTAACAATCCCCCTAAGCTGCTTGATCTTTCCCCGGCCGACATAACCGAGAATCAGGCATAAACAGACAAAACTGATAATGAGTGTAAACCCGAGCACTCGGGGGGTGCAGCGCCGCAAATTCACTTCTCGCAGCTTCGCTATCAACAACAATAGGCGTCGCCAGATGAAGGTCAGCAACGCATATAACCGCACGAAAATCGCTTTAGAGTTCTCAGATACAACGATTGCGCTTCCAGTCAACACAGCGAAAAACGGAAACGTGCAATAGCGGTAGTTTTTAATAAGATCAGTAAAGGAATCACTGGCTCCGGCATAAAGCATCAAGCCGAAAATCAAAAATGCAGGAGCCACTAGAACCAACAGCCCTCCTTCCTCCCGAAGACGTGCTCGTTTCACCGCCATCCAGGCAAAAAGCACGGAAAATCCCACATAGGCACCAATGCCAAAAACAGGCCGGGAAAAGAGCTGTAACCCACCGGTCATAAAGCGCTGCCACCCGGGCTGTAACGACCTGGTCGCAGCGAGAAACTCGCTGTTCTCCTTCGAAAAATACTCCCAGATTGGAACGCTATCACCTAACAGCACACCAAATCGAACGTAATTCCAGAAATAGTGCCCAAAGCCGAACACCACTGAAATTACGATCGCTGACAAGAGCAATGGCACAAGCCCACGCGTGGAACGGTTAGAGAAAAGGTAGTATGCGAAAAATACCCCTAGTATTAGGCCTCCGAAAACAAAACCTATAGAATGGTAGAATGCCGCCAACCCGATCGAAGAAACCGCTACATAAAAGTAACTTTTACACCCGTTCTCCGTGAACACAGAAAACAGCCCTCCTCCCAAAACAAGTAAAGTGGCATATTTGATATCAATATGATGAAGGCTACCTGACGTGAGTAGTGCAGTAGCACTTCCAAAAAGCATCAGAAAAAACAGCAATCCGGCCATCCTGTAGCGGCAAAAGCGCCAAACCACCAGTACGAGCCCTACAATCGAATGCCACCCTATGAACCGGGTCGCAAACTCCATCCCGTCAGGGAACAAAAAATAAATTAATGAAATTGAAGCGGGCATTCCGGCAGCATGTCGACAAGCCACGAAGAACCCGCTCGGATCAGCCTCAACCATCGGGTAGAAGGAAAAATCCCACCGCTCATAGGCTAGCGATGCGATCGAACCGTATTGAAGCCAATCATTTCCAAGAGGCATGTTCAGAAGTGCCACAAAGGGAAGCTCAATTGCCGCTGTAATTTGACTCAATCCAAAAATCAGAAAGAAGGCAGGCAGGACAATAGAGGAAACCCACTGCGGCTTCAGCCACTCCTGTTCAAAAAAGGATGCATCACCCGTTGCCTCCCAGCCCCTTCTGAGACCCGTCATGATGCGGGGAATCCGCTGCAGTAGGAAACAGATGAAAGCAACCGCTGTCCCCACTTTCAAAAGAAGAAACACCCCTTCACAAATCTCACGATTTACTCCGCCTAAGACTAGTAAATAGAATAACCACGCACAGAAGGGAAGCCACAAAGCAAATCCGAACACATACTCTCGATAGGTTTTGAAAACCAGTTTTGAGAGCAGCAGAGGCCCCCCCACAAACAAAAACGCGAAGTTTATTAATATGTCCAGAATCAAAAGTCCCATAACAAATATTCTCCGCTATCAGATTGCGACTTTACAGAACTTCAACACCATCACCTTCAGGCAAAGCACCGAAACGAGCCACGAAACCCCTGTCCCGACCGCAGCACCATAAATCCCGAATGACGGAATCAAACAGACATTTAAAATCGAGTTCATCAAAACAACCCCTCCAGTGAAAAGGGTCTGAAGCCCGGGCCTACCGAACGAATTGAAAAATTGAAAAAATGGAATGTATGCCCCTATCAGGCACAAAAATCCGACCAGAATCAACAGGCATTCGAAGGCACCATCCATTTCCTGCCTCGATAGAAGCATCTCGATCACTGGAAACGCTACTGCAACTCCACAGGATAGAACGATAATCGAGACACCGCTTAACCTCTTCCATTTCTTGATGAACTCCATAAAACCGTCAGCTTCGCGACCCACTGAAAATTTAGCAATCCTGGGAACAATAAATCGACGATAAACAACTCCAAATTGGAAGATCCCTTCAGCCCACATTGCACCAAAGGAGTATATTCCAACCGCTAGATCAGAAGATAAGAGCCCTAAACATATCACATCGACTCTTGTATTCGCTTCCGATAACAAACCACCGACAAATGCTTTTCGACCAAATGCAAAATGTCTTCTACTCCAAACGAGGAGGCGACTCATTTTCGTCTTCCTTGCTTTCGAGAGGTGCCTCCCGGAATACACTAACAAAGAGCCCGTAAGCAGAAATAGCAAGAATTCGACAATTGGAAAGACATACGCCAAATTTTCGACTTTCCTAAACATCAGATAGCCACACACCATCACAAGAAATAAAGCTCTACAGGACGAGATTACCGCGAACCGTCTGAACATTGACCGTCCGTTCGCATACGCGAGGAGAGTCTTATTCACCGCAAACAGCGGAAGTCCCAGAGCGGCAATCTGAAGCCATTGGCCAACCGCCTGACTTTGAAACAGCTCCCCAAGGAACAACCCCACAGACCAGACAGATCCGCCTATCACACAACCCAGGATCAGACAGATAAAACACCCGACAGCCAGAAGTTCTAGCCGGGTCCTTCCATTGCTCGCAATTGCACTCCATCTTCCAACGGACTGATGAATTCCAAACGCAGCCAGTTGACCGGCAAGGATATAGATCGCGTAAACTTGATTAAAGACACCCAGTGCCTTAGGCCCATAGCCCCAAGTTATCGCCAGATTGAGCAGCACCCCGGATACAGCTGCTACAAAAAAACCCACGGAACCGTATAGCACACCGGGATTTCTTGTGATTCTATTTAGTGCGGAACTGATATTGGCAAACTATTGATTTAGCACACTGACTCCACTTGGCATTACCTCAAGCCTCGCGGCCCGAGGACCAGCAGGTTTCAATACAGCTTCGGAATTCCGTGAATCACTTTCAATGCTTCATCAAAACCGACACCAACCACATTAAGGTATTCACGCAACGAATCCCATCGTGGCATGTTCTCAGCATTCACGAATCCCAGGGCTTCTTCCCTCGAAATTGCCCCATCCAGAATCTGATTACTCCTGAAAGTGTCTGATTCAGTAAAACCAGCTACCGTGTGATATACATAGTTATAGAAAGCCGCCGTCCCATCACCGATCCGCCAAGTTGTCGGAGTGTCCTCAGCCCTCTCCCATCCGAACTCACTCTGAAGAACTGCCTCAACTTCTTTTTCATCCCAATGATAGTAGTTGAATGGGCGAACAAAATCAGTCTTCATCACATAGTAAGAATACGCGGCCGACGCTGTGTCAGCCAGGGAGGAATTGAGATAGGAAGGATTGCAGGCAAACTGTTGTCCATAGAACCCAGCCATCTGCAATTTCTTCGCCACCCCCAACTCAGAAGGCTTTTCTTTATAGACAAGGTCGGGGGCAATCCCGCAAAACCCGCTTTTAAAATATGTTTTCTCGTAGTGATTTGAGCAAAATACCATCAGGTCTATGCCTGTTTGCTTCATGAGTCGATTTGCGTAGTAGAAGAAATGCTTATCGCCAGCAATAAGAAGGGGCAGCATCCCTAGATGGGGTTTCTTTAGCCACGCATTCAAGTTCAAACGAATATTTCGGCGCTTCTTCCTGATGTCTGCACTTACCCAAATATGTTCAACACCCAGCTTTCCGCAAATTCTAGCCTGATTTCTTCGTGCTAGCCCCGTCACCATTCCCCAGTCGTACGTGTAGGCGATAGGATTCATCCCCCACTTCTCCTTCAGCAAATACAATCCATAGCTACTGTCTCTACCACCGCTAAATGCGACCAGACAGTCGGGGGAACCGTCTGATTTCCGATGTTTGCTGAGAATCGCTTCCAATTCTGACTCGTTTCCTAACCCTACGCCGGAATATGCATTCGAATAATTCGAAACCCCGGCTTCATCAAACTTGATGTATGGCATCGTTTCGCAAAAAACAGCCTTGGAACAGCGCTTCATATGTGCGCGTCTCTCTTCATCCCGCATATTCACATCTTCCCACTTCTTGAAGGAAGTCAGCACAACATTCGGAGCCACTACATCCTTGGACCTTCGACTCTTTTTTGAGATTTCAATATCAAGGGTTAACAGATCAACCACAAGCACATCGCCTGGCGCCAATTGTCGCACTTCATAATCAGAAAGCAGATCACTATCGTCCAGGGCAGACTCCAGAATGTATTTCTCTGAGGCGAACACAAAGACCCCATCTTTGTCGCTAGCACAATAATACAGACTGCCTGTATTGGTCGCACAAAAAAGCTTATTCGAATCTAGAGTGGTTCCCGCAATAGAAACTTCTCCAACCAACGTGTTCAAAGCGTTCTCAACAGCGGTGAGAATGCCCTTGTCCAACTCCGAGTCAATCAGAGCGGCAATAACCTCGCTGTCTAAGTCGGTTGTGGATTCGACCCCAAGGGATTTCCACACGTCCTCATAATCGACGATAATTCCATTGTGAACCAGGCAAACGTTTCCGAATTTGACCGGCTGATTATTTCCATCATCGAACTCCATCCCGCTTGTTACAAGACGGGAATGCCCGATAAGACTGAAACAGTCATGATCGTTCATGCCTTCGAAACTCTCCAAAAAGTCGGCTCGCCCAACCAGAACGGAGGAAGGTTCGGAACACTTGAGAACCTTCACTCCATCTTCAACAATGAAAGCCGCACCCGAAGCTTCTTTGCCACGTTCCTCAGAGAATTTGAAGAGAGCACTGACTGCGTCTTTCCACCTTTGAAGCTCTATCGAACGACCAACTTTTACGACTCCTAAAATTCCACACATAATTAATTTCGCCCTCTCACTTTTATTATCAGCGACTTAATAAAATTTGAAGCCAGATCCTCACTGTAGGACCGGGCTAACGTGAATTTGTTGTATGCCCAGCGTTCAGGATGAGAGCTGATAATAACTGTTTTATCGTCCTCATCGAACAATTGGCATATCTCGTTTAAATTCTCGACTCTGCGTTCGACACTTTCCGTTAGTGATTTATCTCTCAGATTAACAGAATCGTCGCGCCACGATCTGCCGGTATCGGTAAGGTAAATCACATTTGAATAATCGATTGAAATGTAAGCCTCCCCAACCAAATCAAAGTCAGAAGGAATCGCATCGCTCCATATCAGTCTGTTGTCATATGGACTTAACGGACTCCCGTGCATCGATGCCGTTTCAACGGGAGCCAATTTCCTGAGCTCCTCAAGTTCAGTTGCAAACAATTCGATTCCTTTGCTCACATTACCATTGGTCTTCGAGAGCACCTCATAGTGGTATCCAACCTCATGCCCCAGATCACGAACCGCTTCGACCTCAGCCTCGGGGAACCTCATTCTGTTACATCGAAAATAATAAACCGAAGCCACCCCGAATTCGGCTTCGGCTCTGGCTAAATGCACAGCATTGGCAAAATGGCGATCAACATCATGCCTCAACACCACAGCGTTACTCACAGGATTCTTGATCCAATCCGAGATCTTTGTTACTTCGCGAGAGGCGACAACACCTTCTAAAAGCCCCTCTTTATAGGCATTTACTGAAAATTGACTCTTCATATACATACGGTTGGCTTCCAACACTTCCTGCTCAGCATCGGAATCGCGATCGCATCTCTTCAACCGGATCGACGGCACTGCCCCAAAACAACCTTTGATAATGGGTAAGCTTCTGAGAAACCGCCTCCTCCAAGGTTCCCGAAGGAGGAACAAACGAGTCTTGATCCATGCATTTCACTTGTTCGTCCCGATACTGGAGCCCCAATTTCGCCACAATATCTCCAATCGTTTTCTCGGGCCTTGAACATAAATCTTCGTAGGAAGTGCAATGAAAATTTTTGCTATTCCAATCGCGGGTAGCCAAATTAATAGCGGACTCGATCTCCTTGATTTGCCACATTACCTGCGAGGCCGGTTCCGAGTTCCTTAATTGGTCATCGAAACCGGAAGGCTCCACTCCCAGCCACTTTTCAGCCGTGCCATAAAAGCGTTTCCGAGCAGCCAAAATTGAAGCACCATTGGCAACTCTCTCACGATGAATGAATAGAATCCGTGCATTTGGAAAGATCTCTCTAATTCGGTGCAGCCTTAAGCTATTGTTCAGGTTTTTCGATAACAAGGGGCCGGAAAATACGGATTCCAGAGATTTGAAAGTATTCGCAACTAGCTCGTTTTGCTCTACCTGCCGTGGCCCTTCGAACCATTTTCGCATGATTGAGCCAGCTTCATTGGGACTCCAAACGCCTTCAACAAATCCTAAATCACTTGTCTTCACCTCTCCCACTCTTCCCATCCGGGTTCGCCCAATACGAGCCACCTTGATCATGTGGCGAGGGAGTAGCGCCATCAAATTGCAAATATATCCTACCTGGCAAACCCCGGCCAACGCCTGATAGAGGAGAGTGGAACCACTACGAGGTGCTCCAACTATGAAAACCGGCGCCAGCGGTTGGTTGATATTAGAATATTTGCGAATACCCCAACGGTCAAATCCATCGTTTGCCTGTTGAAATCTCAACAGCAATCTTCGCTTTATCCCCCGGTTCTCCAAGCGTTTCCTTTCGTTTAAGCAGTCGTGAGGCTTATCACTTTCGATAGACCAATTTCTTCGCTACCCCTACGGAAGCGCTGATCAACCTCCGTGAGATTGTGGGCTTCCAGATTCTAGAATAGGGGGTTAGCGTGCCTCCAAATCCCACATAAAACCGTTGAATGGGTTCAATCATCGACCCCTCGAAATCAAATGTTGAACTTCTCCCGATACTACCCCTTACCGCATTGGCTATCACGAAAGTATTCGCACCCACTTGCGGTAACTTGTGATTAAAGCCATTCCAAAGCAAATACGAGGTTCCAATTCCCGATACAACTCCGGCAACGGCATGTAGCGCGCCTTTTTCGTCACGCCCGCCTATCAGAGAAACAGCAGACTCAACCGATAACTTTCTCACCACATCTAAAAATCGCTTCTCAGGCATTGGGACAAAGCCACCTTGCCTTTCAAACGACAACCGATAGATCGAATAGAACTCTCTCGGGTCTATAGCCGCATCAAGTACAATTCCTGATTTTTCGGCTTTCCTATAGCTGGTTCTCACACGCCCCTGAAACTGCGCCCATACTTTATCCCAATCGTCTAATTCAGAAATAACATATGTGTATCGCGCTTCCTGCTTGAAACCCGCCCAGTAAAACGGGCTCCAATTAAGGTAGTCAGGGTGAAAAACGTAATCGAAGTTAGTTGTCGGCAAGTCAGCAATAAACCTCTGTTGCAACGACAAACTCTTGAGCCCCACATTTGGCCCGTTCCGGGGGTCGTCTTTTTCAACAAACCCCAAATATTTCACAAAAATCGGGTTGGTGTATCCTCTAATGCCGGCTCGAGGCATCGCCATCCCGCACTGCACAGCACCATTCTTGTCTAATCCCGCAACAACATCATACTGGACACTCAAAGAATCGAGATACCGTGTTTGGGAAAAGAAACTACCCTGTGGACTTTGCTCAACAAACAAATCCCAATCGGCATATTCTTTCCGCTCTAGTGCCCTTACCTCCATTAAAATTCGAACTATTTAGTTCGGTGGGAATCTCTATTATCTTCCATGTCAAACAGCATAGCGAACCCCACGGATTGGATGCTTGAGACCACACAGAATAAGAAAATCAGAAGTGAGATTTGAGGAATCGTTCCACTCTCGTACCAAAGGATAAAAATCCTGGGAAGAAAGCACAGAGTGAGGATTCCAAAGAATCCCCCAAGAGCATAGAAAGCGACCAAGGGGTGAAAATCACGTCGAATGTATTTTTCCCACATGCGAAAAAAGAACAAACGAGTAAGCAGAAAAGAAATGGTGAAGACCACTTTTCGCTTTTTCATTTTGCTAACCTCTCCCACACCGTAAACAGGCTCCATCGATACATCACATATACGAAACCGATGAATATTGAGCCTGACGAGCAAGTCATTCGGCTGACCATATCGCTTATACATTTTCTGCCACTCGATTGTCTGAAGCGCATCTTTTCCGATCGCAGCGTAGCCGTTTTGAGAGTCCGAAACATGCCAATACCCGGAAGCAATCTTGGTCAGAAATGAAAGGACGGAGTTTCCAAGAAAACGCATCCGGGGAATTTTGCTTGAAGCGCCGTGAACAAACAAGCGATTCCCCTTACTGTAATCCACCTCTCCATCAAGAATCGGACGGATAAGGCTCGGCAGTTCGTCAGCATCCATTTGCCCGTCCCCAGCCATCACCACAGCCACATCAACATCATTGTCGCGACACCATTCGTAGCCTGTTGCAATCGCCCCTCCGACACCCTGATTAACGCTATGGCGAAGAACAACAACCCGGGGATCTTCAAACGCCGATGCAACCTCAAAAGTGGCATCCTCACTGCAGTCATCAACCACTACAATGTGATTCACATAATCGGGGATAAAATCAACGACTCCCGCCAATTGCGTCTCCTCATTAAAAGAAGGAATCACCACCGCGACGATACGGCCATCGGTTTCAAATTTTTTCGTACTTTGTTTCAAATCAATTTACCTCGCAAATGTTTCAATCACTGTCCAGCCCTCTGCCTCAAAAACAACTTTGTGTTTGGGTGAAACCTCTTCCAGTTCCTGTTTCGTAACAATATAATTGATTCCATTGTCACGAACGTAAGGAAGATACTCATCAGTGATCACTGAAGGGTAGGCTTCTCGAGCTGCCGCAATCAATCGCTCATACCCCGCCCCGATAGCTTTCCAGTCCCCATCAACCAGTTCCGTAGCGTCTTTCCCCGTGAGCGCTGTATATCGGGCCTGCCCCTCCTCGAAAGAAGCGAGGTTCTTGGAATACAACCATGACGTATGCAGCCACTCTCTCGGGGAGCCGAACGAAGCCCGGCCCGAATAGTCCCTCCCCGCATAAGAGAGAAAAGGCGGCCAATGAACTAAGGCCCCTCTAGCCGAATGGTCCCGGAGCCATTCCTGAACCGTTAAAACCTCAGCCATCGCTTTCCTCTGGGTATCTCCCACATGCCAGTATCGATCGGTCTGATACATCGTGCAGGCGACTATAACAATGAATGCAAAACACTTCTCCCTGTAGCCGGAAAAGAATCGAACGACCAACAAGAGTAGCAAAGTCGCTGGAATCACATACAACCAATCGCTCCCGATGATTTTATGGGCAAGATCGGGTGTCGACTTCCCTGAGATAGCAAAACCCAGAATGGCTACGAGAGTCCCCGCCCACGATAAATAGCCCCACCGCTTCGACCACAACATTCCCAGGAGAAAAGCAACAGCTAACAATGGTTCCACAGTCCGCCCCCCGCCTCCCACAATCAGGGCCATCAGCATCAACGCAGCTAAGGTCGAAACAACCTTGTTCTTTTCTTCCAGCGCAACGACCAGCAAGCCCATCACCACGACCGGTAAAACTAATAGCAGCACAAAAACTGTCGCCCTCGGGAGGGCCAACATAATCCCCAGTGGCCACTTCCATACAATCATAATCCCAAATCCAATTAGGCCCAATGCCAGGGAAGTCAGCACCGCCAATCGCCAACTCCGTACAACAGCTTCATCTTTGATCACAAATTTCACCAAGCCGAAACTGCTTCCGACGAGAAAACAAAAGGGAACAATGTAATCGAATGCTTTGTAAGTTAGAATCCCCAGATCGAGCGAATACCAATGGAAATTCCCAATTCGAGCCCAGTTCGTCCAATCGCTATCATTCATCGACAGACCTTCGTGTTGCAGCGGGATCACAAAAGCGATTACCCAAGTACTGATAATAGCGAGCGAAGCAATTCCTCCGGCATATTCTCGCCGCCCCGGTAGTCGATGGTTGGAAAGAAGCGCCTTCGAATATAGAACCAACACGACTAATCCACCCATTGCCCCCAGTGTGCTGTGCCCGGTAAATGCTACCCCAATCAAAATGAAGGCAGAGGGCCACCGGCTAACCAGAGAGGCCGCAATAGCAAGTATCACGAGGCCAGAGGAAATTCCATACATTTGACCATTGTGAACGGCAGGAAAGCCAAAGCGCGCCAGATTATAATCAAAAACCGCACAGCACATCATGTAACACGCCACAGCCGCACAAGTGATCACGCCCAACCGTTCCTGCCCTATAATTCTAGCCAAAACGAAGAAGGCAGATCCAACAATCAAATTCCCCAGAATGATCACGCAACATTGCAGCGCCCCCGCAAATTCCCTGGGTATCAACAGGTAGAGGCGCATGATAGACGACGCTCTCAGTTCTGAAATTCCATTTTCAAAATCAACTTCAGCAAACTCAGGGTTCGTTTGGCTTTCGATGAAATGCATCGGACTGAATCCTCCAATATTTCGGACTTTTAGCCCATCAATCATCTGCCAACTGAGCAAGCACGCCATTACAACGATAATCGCCCAGCCGATTCCTATCTGTCTCTTTGCGCTGATTTCCATCTAGCCTAGATCTTGAACGCCACCAAACCCCACCAGCAAAACCCCTACCACAATAACAGCATAGCCTAACATGGCCACGGGAGTAAGAGACTCGCTTAGAAAGAAATAACCGGAAACCGGTATCGTAATATACATCAACGCCAGGAAGGCGAATGCAGTCCCCAGCGGAATCCCCCGCAAACCGATAATCCAGGCGCCCAAACCCAGAACCTGAAGAACGAGGAACCCCCAAACTCCCGGCATCGCAATCATCTGAATGAAAGAGGGCCCGCTACGCAGAGTGGCCTTCAGACAAACCTGCGCGCCTGTCTGAAGGAAAACTGAGAGAAAAATCCAGATCATTTCTTTGTTTTGAAACACCAAGCCGGGGAACTATCCGATCCTAATCCTGCAACCAAATGGAAGATCATAACTCGCCTCCCAATCCCCTGTAATGGACCATATCTCAGGCCAATTGCGATGTAAGATACGGAGGCGATCCGGCTCCAAATTGGTAGAAACAATTTCCCGACACTCTTCCTTCGTGCTGTTTTCCGGATTAATGCCGGTAGAGTTCTCAACAATGTTCAAAGCGGGAACGAGGGCACTCACGAACGCTCTCTTTAACTTTTCACTCGGGAGACGCTTGTAAAGCCACCTCACGATCGATACCGAGTGGCGCAATAATGGGTTTCGTGAGCCATACCCCCAGATAGTCAGGTATCCACCCTTCTTCACGACCCTTGATGCCTCGTCGATGCACTTCTGCTCTTCGCCCGTGACATTAAAACACCCGTAACTCATCAAGCAGTCCACGACTCCATCCCGCAGCGGGAGATTGAGTGCATCGCCTTTTACGATAATCAGATTGGGGTAAAGCTCACCAAACCGTTCAGCAACAGCGAACACGGCATCGGAATAATCCACTGCAATCACAATGCCTTTCTCCTGCAGGAAAGGAATGTGATTCCCATCACCGCAACCCAAATCGAGAAGAACCGAATTTTGATCACCGTCAAATTTCTCACAAGCGAAAGTCACGAACTCTTCAGCCTGCTCTTCTTTATTCTTGTTTGCCTCAACATTGCGATTACCCGATTGCGCCCAATGGAGGTCGTAATCAGATTCATCATCGTGAAAAAGAAGTACGCCATCCTTGATGCGAACTTCTGATTCACACTTCTGGCAGGCTAAGGACTCCTCTTTGACTAAGAGGTCGCCCGAACATTTCGGACAAACAAACAGCTCTGAGATTTTTGACGAAATATCGGGACTCATTGATTAATTTTTTTCACCACCATTTCCGCAACCCTCGTTGAATGAATTGGCCAATTGACAATTTTGCTGGAAACGGATTCCGCATTTGGAAAGGATTCTGCACTCTCAACATCGTGGTAGGGTCCGGTGAGAGGAACCACATATTGTATGACTTCACCGAGTTCAACTCCCATTTTTCGCATCTTGTCGAGCAATTCAGTCCTGCGTTCAGTCAAAGTGACGAAATGCGAAAGGCATTCTCCGCTTCTCACGGGATGCCCATTCAGTAAATCAGAGGGTAGTCCGGCTCGGTAAATCTCAGCGGCTCGACTTCTCTCCCGTTTGATCGCGTCAAAATCCCGTAATTGCCTTAGACCGATTCCAGCTTCGAAATGAGACATTTCCTCTCTCCAGTCGGCCGGGAAAGAAACCTGACCATCCAGATGATGTGCATGAGTAATGCCTTTCAAAAACGGGGTCTGAGTCGCGAGCCAATTCGTGAACGAGTAACCCGCGGATGTGAATGCAAGTCGAACTCCGGCACCAAAAGCAAAAAGCCTCGCACTTCTCATTGGGTTCCTCCTCAATTCGAGTTCTCTCCACGCCCGCAAACGCTTCGTCGCCCCGGTCTCATGCGAGAGCAGGATACCACCGTAGATGGAAGTCATCGTCTTACTGACATTCAAACCGAAAATCGCAGCATCCCCGAATTCGGAGACCGATCTTCCATTAAATTGAGCATCGAATGAGTGCGCACAATCGTGGATTCTCAAAATCTTGGTTCCCAGAGAACCCTCGGCTTCGGAAATAACCGTCTCAATGGCATCAATATCAGCGGGATAACCAAAAAGATGCGTGATGATGACGGCAGCCGTATCAGGCCCGATCTTTTCCCGGATCGAATCCAGGTCCATATTGTAGTCTTCGAAATCAAGATCAACAAAAACCGGGGTATTCCCGCTCAGCCTCACCGCGTGAGCCACGACACTGCAGGTATAAGCAGGCATGATCACTTCGCGACCAGTGACCCCGGCGCTCTTCAAGTATGCGTATAAAGCGACTCGACCATGACTGAAAGCGATGGCATCGCCTCCAAAGTAGCGGCCGAACTTTTCCTCGAAATGCCTCACTTCATTACCATTTTGGAAGAAAGACGCAACAAGGTCTCCTGTTGAGAATTGAGGGCGAAAACGGGGTATCATAGCCCTAAAAGAAGAGATCCGTCGGCGGCAAAAATCCTTTCAGAAAGAATCCGTCCTCACCCCAAACAAAACGTAAAAATGAATTTTGCTTATAAGAGCAAGCCCAATAATTAGCGACGAAGTAAATAAACGAAGTAAAGAAAATCAAAACCGAAGTCCTCGAAGAAATGTTACGCGCTACTAAAAATCGCTGCAAACACATCCCGATTAGAACCAACAACAGAAAAACTGCAGTCGCAGCTTTATACGGATAATGAGGCCAGACATTGAAATGAACAACAGACAGAATTGAGTGAGTCGGAGAGGCAAGGATAACACCTCCGACAAGCCCTGTAACGACAACCCACCAATCTCTATTTGTCCCGCCCCCTCTAATTCTTCTTACGCCAAAAACGAACACCCCGACCATCAATGCCATCAATATACCAGCCTGAAATTTCCATTGCGAGAGATAGTTAGCACGCATCACCCAATCAATATCCGGCCACTGCTCGCGGTTGGAAAGATACCCTTGCGTGAGAGTTTCTGTTGAAACGACTCCACCACTCGAGAAAACCCCAAAGGACCCACCATTATCCAGCACCAAAAACTGAGAAACTGCCATATAAGGAAAAAAGAAAAGATTGTGAACTAAATCATCAGAAGCAAACGCTGCTCCTTTCCCCATTAACGAGGTAGCTTCAGATCCTCCCCTCATCAATTCAGACAAACTCCAGACTCTTAGTGCCAAATACACACCGGCGACAAGGAAGAAGGAAAAACCAAAAACCCGCATGGTCTTAACACTGTTTTTCACATGACTGCGCGCGCCTCCGGAATCTTTTCGCGAACACCACTCCCAAAGAATCCATATCAAGAAAACCGGGACAGCAAAATTCAACCAGATTTCGTAACTCACAGCCAAAGCCCATAGACTTAATATTAACGCAACCCGGTCAAACCGCGTATCACCGCCCTTATGCACCTGCCGAAGAACCAGCAATACTACACTGGCAAATATAACAATATTATAGATGTTATTTGAGCCCCACCAAAGATATGCAGATAAATTCAAAGGGCAGAATGCAAAACCAGCCATTAGAATTGCAGCGACATCCACCCGTTCGAACCAACGCAAAGCGGCCATTCCAACAAGAAGGATAGCCGTCCCGAGCAGGAGGAGATGAGCATTTGCCGCACCTAGACTCTTTTCCAGAAAATAGTTGAGAACAAAGCCCGTCGTCGCCCAAATCCCCTTTAGATCGCTCATAGGCAGAAAATACTCCCACCAATTATAATCCGCCGACTTTTCTGCAAAAGATGGATAATGAATTTCAACATACGGCACATCAATCGCTGCGTAGACATGATCGAAATGAACACGCTGAATCATCGCAGCGGAGATTACAAACAGTGCGACTAAACCGAAGCGCCACCACTGTGCCTCCCCTCCCCGCTCTATATCATTTACATTTTCTAAGTCCATCTTGCTTTTAAAATTGAAAATACAGAAATGAGTTCATAGGACCTCTAAGTAAATACACAAAAACCAGAAGCACTCCCATTGAAGCGCTGATACGCCAAGGTGAATCCAGCAAGCCAGTTTCAATGCCGACACGTCTCAACCTCATCCAATATTTTTTCGTCAGCAGATGAATAACGACCGAAGAGAGGGCGATCACTAAACTGATTGGAATTATATCCAGACTCTTTGAATCCCACGCATAAAAACTTCTTAGAATCCTTTCCACCCCTGACGCGGCAGTATCGCTACGAAAGAGGTGCCAGCCTAGAGAAACAGCCAGAAAAGTAGGAACAATCTGGAATACTCTCCTCATTCCTGTGCTTGCCGCCGCAGGGGAAAGCAACACCCCCACACCATTGTAGACACCCCACAGAAGAAAATTGAATCCACTACCGTGCCATACGCCGGTGATAATCCAGACAATCATTACGTTCCGAATGACTTTGACTCTCGTCCCCCTGTTCCCCCCGATTCGAAAATACAAGTAGTCACGAAACCACTGCATCAAAGTGATATGCCACTTTCTCCAGAATTCTCGAAATGAAGTCGCCAGATATGGCCATCGAAAGTTTGTCGGCAGCCGGATCCCGACAATCCTCGCGCTTCCACGCGCGATATCACAGTAGCCGCTAAAATCGCAATATATCTGGACGGAGAAAAGCAAACACCCCAGCCAGAGTTCCTGGGCACTCGCATTCTGGGGGGCAATCGAATACAACCGCTCAATTTGCGGGGCCAGATTATCTGCTACTAAGAGCTTTTTTGAAAGCCCCCAGAAAATAAGAGTCAGTCCAAAGTTAAAATCTCGAATAGTACCATTTCCCAACCGATTGAGTTGCCCCATGAACTGGTTCACTCGCATGATCGGCCCCGCCACCAATTGCGGGAAGAACGATACAAATGCCAAGAATTCGGGCAAACTTCGACAAGCCTTCGTCTTCCGATCGAAAACATCCAGAGAATAGCTTAGCGACTGGAACGTGTAGAAACTAATTCCAGCCGGGATTACCCATTCGCTACCACTGAATCCAGTGCCCCAATACTTAAAGAAGATCAGTAATCCTAAATTGAAGCAGAGACTGATTCCTATCAAAATCAGCCTTAATTTTCGAGAATCAGTCTTCTCCAATAATCGACCGGTACTGTAGTCGATCACGCTGGAAAGTATCAGCAGAGGTAGAAACCAATAACTTGCGAACGCATAGAACAGATAGCTGAAAAGCAGAGTCCATACAATTCGAGCACGCCGCCCCTGAATAATTTGCAAGCATATTACAAATACAAAGAAGATCGGAAGATAGGCAAACTCGTCGAATCTCATCTTCTGTTATATTCCGATCTCAAGAAACGTGTAAACGCCTCTCGCCCCCATCTATTCAGATGGACATCATCTCGAAAGTCATTCACGGTAAATTCCGGCATTTCACCCCGTGGAACGACAGGTACGCCTCGCATTTTACAAACGTCATTAATCTTACGATCAACAACATCCGGGTCTCCGAATTGCCCGTATCGATACGACCAGTTGGGATTCAATGGGGATGGAATTACCAGGACATCAACATTCTCTTCGACCGCTTGCTCAAGAAAAGATTCAAACCCGCTCCATCCTAAAGTTTTGTCCTCCGGCGACTGCGCCACGAGGTCTATTAGCAACCCATTTGGCAGAAGGTCTCGCCCAACAGGCTCAGATAGCTGCGCTACTTCAGGGCGGCTTGTTAGAATCGGATAATCGTAAGGCAATTTATATTCCGGAACTTCCGAGTTATTGATCTTTGCAAAGACAATTTCCCTCAACATATCGTTGTAGGGTAAAATCTGAAGTGTCTCCATCATAGCCCCTTCAATATACTCCGGGCAGTCCGCGAGACGAAGATCCCGGGGCGACAAAAATTGCATGGCCTCTTTAGAACTCCATCGTCGGATTGCAACCGTCTCCAGCACAAAATCAGGAAACGACCACACATCGTAAACGTAGATTACCGTGCGGCGCCCCGGAGGAATGAAATCTTTAGCAAGGAGTTTTAACTCGTAAGCCAGCAATCCTGTCATACCAAAATTCACCAATTGGGGCGAGGATGGGTTTGAATCGGAATTTGCTTCCGACTCGTCAAATCCATTTACAACGGTGCTGCTGCCAATGACCGGGACCAGTTGATCAACCGGCCATCTGCGATTTTGCGATCGAATGTGCCATAGTTGCTTCTGAACATTTACATCCATCGGAAACCCCATGGTTTCCGGACGATGCTGATCAATCCAGTCAAATCCTACGACACGGGTTATGAGAGCGTCAGTCGCATAGAAAGCACACACTAGTACTAATAATGGTAAATACCTCATGGTTTTCGCTTCTTCCTCCTCAAAGCCTTCCAACTCTCCTTTATGATCGAGTGATCAAAGAATAGAACAACCAATGCAAGCAAACATTCGTAAAGGTTTGACTGAATACGCAGCCCTGCCGCTACAGCCAGATCACCACCAATATCACTCGTCATTTTCATGGCAGCGAGACTGACCGCTTCAAATGATCCTATTGCTCCTGGAGCAAAGGCGAGCAAGCCTCCGAGCAGACCACCAACAAAAACGATAACAGCACTACCTGCGCTCACCGAGTCAGTTACCAGAGCTACTTCTAAAAATTGGTATACGGAGAGACTGGAAGATAACCAAACGAGGAGACTGAGAAAGAATACCAGTCCGCTATTCCAAATGGACCATTTCATACCTTCCGCTGAAAAGTCGATATTCCGTTTTTTGAGTAATCGGTTCAACCAATCACTTTTGACGATATAGCGATAACCTGGAATTAGCGCCAGCATCATAAGACAGAACGCCACAACCACCGGAATGGATGAGGCCTCATCGAGTTCAGAAACCGAAATCGCGCCGATTGCAATAATTCCGATTGCAAGCAGATCGAAAAGACGCTCAAAAATAACAAAATTGACAATACGGGACATGGGAATGTCTTCAGAACGAGCCAGATAAATTGGCTTTATTAGTTCTGAAGTACGCAACGGCAGGAAAGGATTAAATCCCACGACTAACACATTACTAATGAATGCCCCCTTAATTGAAATTGTCTTGCCACTCAATATGTGCAATCTAATTGCGGCAAACAGGTTACCGATAATTTTTGCAGGCTGTGAAATTAATATTCCATAGACAATTCGGGTCAACGTTTCTCTGGAAACATCGACATCAAACAATCTCGGACCGAGATAGATCAGTATTGAAACTAAGACAAGCAGCTTGATCGATAAGACCAATAACGATTTCCATCGTGGCGAGACCTTCATTTGAGATTGGATCCCACATTATTCTGCCAATACCCTTCACTGGCCATATGAATCGCAGAAAACCCCGCACTTCCTACATCCTCACGTGTCCCTTCAATTCCGCTCCATGAATCAGAAATTGATAGACACGCTTCTCCAAAAGAAACTCGCCTGAGATTTTCGCCCTGACAATCCGGTTTCCGGTAAACGATATGATTGATTAGAAAATCTTTGATGATCCGCCGTAAAAGAGGAAAGCGAAAACATGTAATCGATATAAATCGAAAAACCGTAAACCTGAACGGAGTGATGTTCGGTAATTCTATTCCTGCAAACGAATGGCGAACCGTTATCAAATCATCTTCAATAGTCACTTCAGTTTCTTCTGCAATATGCTGAGTGCTACTCACCTTCCCATTGCGATGCCTGATCAGAACTCCGCAATCGATCTCACTGGAAATGGATTCACCTGGTGAATTGCTGAATTGGTAAACAACGCCCCCCTTCGCCAGATTTACAATCGTATAGCAATCAGCGCGCACATCGACCAGCAACCCCGCTTGAGGAAAATAGGAACGGTGTGGCTTTTCCTGAAACCTTTCGAAGGGTAATTGGCAACGGGCTGCCGCCCTCCCTGCGTCCCGTGATTTCACTTCTGCAGCTGCCCAACAATAGGAATTGAACATCGGAATCAAATTGGGCTCATCCATTGCCATCAAAGTGACATGCCGGAATGCCGGGATTCCTTTCCTGCAAAATTCGCCAAGCGCTTCGGCCTCAGGGATAACGGATGAGAGATACTCCAAGCCGGACGGATACATAAAATGAGTATTGCGGCTTCCATAATGCCCTCCAAAAGAACCGTCAGGATGCGCACAGTAAATCAGAAACCGGAGCGATTTCCGCAGGCTGTCCAAGAGTCTTTCGCTCTCCGTTGTATGGTAAACATCGGCCAGATAATGAGTGCACAAAGTTTGGTATCCGGGATCTGCACCTGAGTATTCTCTATACCACCCCTCCTCAGATTGATGCTCCAAAATTCTCTCAAGGAGCAGATCGCCCTTTTCCCGTGCACTGACATCATCCATGCATGCGCCCCAGCGATGTAGAGCCGCTACAGCCGTTGCAAGATGATTGGATATGATTCCATGCGTTTCATCTGATCGCTTCATGAACTCGATCAGCGGTTCAACCGTTCGCTGATAACGCTGCGCAGTTTCAACAGGAATGCTGTCGCCGAGAAGATCGATCGCGACCAACAAATCAAATGCGACCAGAGCAGTCACGCAGAATGATGATTCGTAGGGAAATGCCTCTTCCATAGAGCCATCCCTTCGCATCATTCGTTGAGTCCCTGCGAAAACCGCATCAATTAGCGAGGTGATTTCTTCTGTTGAACTGTAATCCGGCACTAAATCATCTCTTAGAAGACGAGCCAACCCGTGCGCGACACCCTGAAAGGTTCCATTCGAGAAATCGATGAGCTTCCAACTCCAGTAGTATCTGTCCCCATAACCGAAGGTGTCGCGTGTGCGATTAACGTCAAAGAGCGATAGAACTCTTGGAAGAGTATTCGCTATTTGATCCATATAGGGATTACTAAAATCAGAATTCATTATTCTGCTCCCCCGCATCTGCTCAATTGTGAAGCAGCTTTCACGGTTTGCTGAAAACCTTCCATCCAACCAAAATCGTCCGACAAAGTATGGTTGTGCCAAATAGTGGTCGCCGTCCCTGCAACAAGCTTAAGTTCGTCTGCGAGACGATTTATTTCTTCGAGGCGCTCCCCGGGTGAATATTCATGATAAGCGTAGACGTGAGAATCCATCAAAACCATTGGGATCACATCAATGCTACTTCGATCTCCCCCCCTCATATCGATAGAAAAGGCGGTCGCGTTCCTGAATCCGGGGCGATCATTGAAACCCAAAGTTGCATCAGTTTTCAGCCCCGCCGCGGCAAGCGCAGCCCAGGTTTTCTCCCAGCTAAACATCAACCAATGTTGCCGACAACTTGTGACCTCCTTCCCGAGAAGGCTCTCCAAGCATTCCTTTTGCGAGATAATAAGATCGGCATCTCCCCATGAGGCATGCGAAGGGTGAAGCCCGATTTCCCAACCGGCATCAGCCAGCTCCAGCAAACGGTTAACCGCTTCCGGTTCATCAGCTAAATCATACTCAGGATCAATCAAACGCGTCAGTGCAGGAAGCTTCTTTTTTAATGGAGAAGGCATCGCATACACGTAGAAACAACTCTTAAGCCCAAGTCGCTTTTCTTCACTCTCAATGGTGCTGAAAGTCTCCAAATAGTCGGAACTGCCGAAGAAAAATCCTATCGCCTGATCAGCTGCCGTTTTTGCCTCGGCAAAACGGCGTCTCAATGTTAATCGAACGCTGCGAAATGTGAAAAACGCGGCCTGTTTTATTCTCAATGAAAAACGCTTCGACAGAGCATCCACGTCGTGGGTCATGATCCACTCAGGACAAGGAAGCGGCGGAGCCACTGAGCAACTCCCTGAGCCGAGACGGAGCCCCCAATCTCTCATGAATAGAGCAATCCGGTTAACCCACGCATGGTCCCAGATTCCAGAATTCCACCCTCTGAGGCGATTCGAATACGAATGAATAGGACCGTGGATCCGTTCATGCTCCCGCTCTGCCAATCCATCGGCATACCAGACCATTACGGCCCACCAATCGACATCAGACCAGTCTGAAACGGGCGAATTATCGCTCACTGTTGCGAGGTGCGCCGGAACCAATATCTCGCCATCCACCCCCCACGCCTCTGCCCATCCGGGCAACTCGATTCCGACCATCAATGGCGGCAACGCTCCCGGTCGGGGGCACCCACTGTCATCAATGGGAACGGATCTTAATATCTCGAGAAATTCGGCGCCATAGTGGCGTGCCAGATTGTTGCCAATCCACTCACGAGATTTCGATGAGGAACCCGGGTTCATGGTTTCTGGCACCGAAATAGATAGATCATAAACGTTTTTCTTGATCTAACTCTTTGCTGTAGGCAATGGGATAGCTTGAACTCAGCAATTAAGCAGAATGACTTTCTCAATGGGTGACATCAGAGCTCGCCATCAATTTGGAGCGAATATTCGAAACTCACCTGACAGTGCCCTTAATGTAGATCATGAAGGGCAACTTCCTGTCCAGGAATCGATGGAGCGGCGATGGAATCGTTAAAGGAAGTGATCTCGCGGGAAAAAAGTGGTAGAAAACGTCGGTGACTTCAAAGTAAGGTTCAAATAGAGCTTTCGTCATCGCTGTCGTGTAAGCCTTACCGATGGGATTTCCCGATCCATCGTAGTGACGGACAATTTCTTCAGCTGAACTGAGCTGCGCCATCCCTTCGCGCCCTCTTCCTGAGAGACCGCCAGCGCCGGATTTAGCGAAGGGACGAATCACTTTTTGCAGCACGTTCCAATTTCGCAAAAGAATATTCTGGTAGTAGATCGAAGCACAAACGGTCCCCCCGGGCTTAAGAACCCGTGCAAACTCGGCGACGCATTGCTCCGTATTCGGGGTGTGATGAATCACGCCCTGACAGTTCACGTGATCGAAAGTATTATCCGGAAAAGTCGTCTCTTCGGCATTTTGCGTCGAAAACTCACAGCTAACATCGAATATTTGGCACCGTTTTTTCGCTAACTCGAGAGCGGCATCTGTTAAATCCGCTGCATTCAAATTCTGGAAACCCCGGTCCCAAAACTCTTTGATCCAGAAACCGGGACCGCAGCCCAGGTCGAGAACACTCTTTCCGCGATCCACCGCAGGAAAAATCCTTTCATCCATAGCCCCCGCAAAACAGTCGGCGAGGTAGACTTCCCGATGTCGATCAAAGTATGACTTTGAGCCAACCTCTCCCGAAAACTCACCTGTAAAAAGCGGATTCTCCTCCCAGAATTTCTTTACGTCATCGACGGTTGGATGTTGTTCCTGCTCACTCATTAGTTGAATTCAGTTATCGAAAATTGCCTCGCCCAGGACTCAATCACCAAAAGCATCCAGATTCGGTGCGCCCGCCTTTCATCGAGGGCAAAAGGCAGAGGAATGCGATTGTGCCCACGGAGAAGATTCTCAATTTCTGATCGGGAAAAGAATTCCTCAATGATTGCACATTCCGAGTTGAGCAGGCGATCTGCCACAAATTCCTTCAGCTCACGTCGGAACCAAACTCGCAGCGGGGTGGGGAAACCTCTTTTCGGGGCATTGATGACTTCGTCGGGAAGATATTGAGAGACCACCTCTCTCCAAAGTCCCTTTGGAATCCCATTCTTCATCCGGCTGGAGAATGCAACGCCTGATATAAGATCACAGAGCGGCTGCGACCACAGAGGAAGTCGTGTCTCAAGTGAATGGTGCATCGAGATTCGGTCCTCCACCCAAAGAAGCCCTGCCAAGTAGGTATCCCGATAATAGCGGTCCAACTGATCTTCAATGCTTCCCCCCGGGCTCGAGCCGAACGCAGAAATCGTTTCGTCGCTTAGGTCCTTCTTGAATTGAGAAAATATTGACGGGGCGAAACCTATTGAATCGCTCTTCATCCGGGAAAGAGCAGTCCACGCCAACCAAACCCGGGTCTTCGCAGGTGATCTCGTGAATTCCGAGATACCCTTCTTAGTATATGGACCGTTTTGCACCCAGCGAACCGCCGCATGAAGTGGGTAACCACAGAACAATTCATCTCCACCATGTCCCGCGAGGACCACTTTCCGCTCTTTAGCCACTTCCCCCGCAACTACGAATTGAGAGAAGGCTCCCATTCCCATTCTCGGCTCCTCAATCGCATGAACTACGTCGTCAAAGCGATTCACAAAATCATCGGGTTTAATAGGAATTTCTCTCAGGGGAATCCCATTCGCCCCTGCCGCAATCCTCGCAATTTCCCGCTCATCGTAGAATTCACCGCCGGTTTCGAAATAGCCAGTGTAGGAAACCAGATCACCGCCTTTTCGTTTCGCGGCAACGGCTGCGACGGTCGTGCTGTCAAGGCCACCTGACATGTAGCACGCCAATGGGACATCGCTCAAAAGATGCCGCTCAACCGAGGATTCGATTTCATCCCGAATCTTCTCAACCGTGAGATCAACCTTCGCTGACGAGCCCTGCTTACGATGCGAACGGAAAACTTCCACCCGGGGGGCACCCGAGGCGTCCGCCTCCCACACCAAAGTTCTTCCCGGGAGAACAGGCTCGATGCCGTCGAAGAACCCCACTCCTTCGGCCATATTTTCGTATGTCAGATAACTATGAAGAGCTTCTTTCGAGCCCCTGTTGACAGGTTGGCTGGCAACTTTTCTGAGAAGATGGAGTGGTCGAACTTCTGACGAGAATGCAATCGTGTCGGGAGTTAACCGCGTCCAGTAGAGCGGCTTGATCCCGAGGGAGTCACGAAACAAGGTCAGGGAATTGTGAGCACCGTCGTAGAAGGCTCCTGCAAACATTCCCGTGAGCGAGCGGAGTTTTGTATTTCCGAACTCTTCGAACAGGACCGCGAGAGTCTCTGAATCACTCTGTCCCTTCCATTCCGACAGGCTGCACTGTTCGCGCAATTCGAGATGGTTGTAGATCTCTCCGTTATAAGATAGAACGCCGCGCCCTTGTTCCATCGGCTGATACCCCGCTTCGGAAAGCTCCAATATCGCAAGCCGGGTGTGACCGAGAACGCAATCGGAAGAAGCGGACTCATAGAGACCACTACCATCAGGCCCCCTATGGTTGAGGAGCTCGATCGATTCTTTAACTGCGCCCGAATAGTTTCCAGCACTACCTCCAAACACTCCTACTACACCACACATAAAAAAAGAAACGGCTGAGCAAAACGAAGGTTAGCCGCGTGGCACCTGTTGCTTCGCGCAAAGGTCGAGAAGGTATTTGGTAGACTCCGCGTGGTGAAACCTCATCACCGAAAGAAGCACCGAGAACATCGTAAACTGAAAGCCCAGAATGGCGCTCAGTCCGAGAATAAAGAAACTATGAGGGGATTGCTCGAAAGCTGAGGCGAGCCCCTCCCACAAACGCTTGGTCCACGACCCGGTTTCACCCCATTCACTAATGGTGACTGATCCGATCGCAATAGATTCCCACACTGTCACAATGGTCAATACAACAGCAAAGAGGGCAAAAATGCGGACAGGCTGAACGAGAAATCCATAAGTGAGATGAGATCCTGCAGCATTCACAAACTTGAGATTAGTCTTACGTCGAGGCCCTCCTCCCTCGGGCTTGTTCCAGATCAGCTGTCCCGGAATTTCTTCAATCCGTGCGCCACGCAGAATACTGGTCCGAAGAATTTCCAGATGGATCCCTTTCCCTTCATTGAAAAGTGGCAACCCTCTGATGAAATCCCCACGATATCCCCGAACGACACACGTGACAGTGCGGATCGATCGATGCAAAAAACGAGCGAGGATCTTGTTGGCGACCTTTGATATCACCAACCGTCTCCAGGGCACCCCTTCACTTCGACCGCCCGGCATATACGGACTCACAACGACCACATCTGTGATTGGCAAGCTTGCAAACGTTTCGAGAATCCGTGTTATGTGACTTTCGTCATAAGAAAGATCAGCATCGAGAGCGATAACATAGTCACCGGTAGATCTGGAAAAACCTCTACGCACCGCCGCGCCCCGACCTCTGTTTGCAGGAAATCCGTCGATTACAATAGTGCAGTCATCCGAAGGATCCTCAATCGATTCGAGAATGGCCATCGTATCATCGCTGCTTCCGTCATTCACCAGAACGATCTCGAGTTGGTCCGGTCGAACCGAACCGGCGTTCTGATACCAGTTGAACAACCGATCGACCGTCGCAGCGATGCCTTCCGACTCGTTAAAACAGGGTATTATTAGTGAGACTTTCAAAGAGGAATAGGAGTTTATTGTTTTTCAGAAAGGCAACGCAAAATAAGATCAGCAGTGTTACCACTGCCGTATAGTGGAAGCTCAGGAACAGGCTTTTCTTTCATTTCCCCTGCCACTTCAAAAATTGAATCCTCGTCCAATGCGTCGACCAATAGGTTCGCACCGCACTCAACCAGCTCGCCCCACTCGGTCTCGTCACGGAGTGTCACACAGGGAACCGAATGAAAAAAGGCTTCTTTTTGAAGCCCGCCCGAGTCAGTAAGGATAATTTGAGCTCCTGAAATAAGCTCGCTGAATTCGAGATACCCGAGCGGATCTACTATCTTGAAACGATTATTGTCAGGCAACTCGATGGAGAATTCGGAAAGGTATTTTTTGGTTCTCGGGTGGAGAGGTAAGACAACCGGCATCAAGCTTTCTGAAATCCGGCTGAGTCCCGAAATAATACTTCGTAGCTTTTCGGGGCTGTCCGTGTTTTCGGCTCGATGCACCGTAGCGAGCGCGTAAGCACCTTTCTCCAACTCCAGCGTTTTGATAAGGGAATCTGACTCGCTCGAACGATTCGTCACCCACTTCGCCATATCCAACATAATATCTCCTACCTCGTGTATCGCCGATTCAGCGATCCCTTCCTTTCTCAGGTTGGATGAAGCCGTAGCGGTTGGAGTGAACAACCAGCTGGAAAGATGATCGGTGATAATCCGATTCTGCTCTTCGGGCATCCGCTTGTTGAATGAACGCAAGCCAGCCTCGACGTGAGCCACCGGAATATGCAATTTGCTCGCAGCAAGAGCCCCCGCAGCGGTCGAATCGGTGTCCCCGTATACGAGCAAAACATCCGGCTTTTCATCGAGTAGGATTTTTTCAATCCCCTCGAGCATACGCCCGGTCTGAGCGCCGTGGGACAACCCGCCAATCCCCAAATTATAATCAGGGTCGGACATCCCCAATTCAGTAAAGAAGATGGAGGACATGTTCTCATCGAAATGCTGTCCGGTATGGATCAAAACTTCTTCAAACTCGTCACTTTTCCGTATCGCCCGGGAGAGCACAGAAGCTTTCACAAATTGAGGCCGTGCGCCGACGACAGTTACTATTTTGAACATAATTCAACTATTCGCATCAGCCTTTCCGAGGCCTCCTACCTATGAACACCGCTCCAGCACCTCAACGACGTTCAGGCCGTTCCGGCCATCCGCGATCGGAGTGCCTCCGCTTTCGCAGCATTCGATAAAGTGCTCCAATTCGAGTTGAAGCGGCTGCGCGGCTCCTTCGAAAACGACTTGCTCGCCTTCATCCCGGTTCGCGAGACTATCCTTAACGATGCCCTTGTCGTGGAAGATGACTTTCTGGTTCAACTCGTCGTATACGAGGATGCCCTTTTCTCCAGTCACGATCAGTTCGCGTTCCACCCGTGGCCAGAGCCACGAGTTGTGGAGATTCGCAACGACAGCGCCCTGCTCTCCCTCTTCACCAAAAGTAAGATGCAGGTGCGCATCGTCGTCAATTCCTTCAGTGATCGCGGAATGCCCGGTGTATTGCACCTTGTCCGGCGCAGTGCCGACGAGGTAGAGCAACACTGCGACATCGTGAACACCAAAGGACCAGAGGACATTTTCCACGGCACGCGCGCGTCCCAACTTCGAGCGGCGCTGCGTGAGCGTATAAACCCGGCCGAGCTTTCCTCCGTCGAGAAACTCCTTCACAAACTGAATCGCCGGTTGAAAGAGGAGTAGGTGTCCCACCATGAGGACAGCGTTCAACTCTTTCGCCTTATCGACAAGAAGTCGTGAATCCGCGGAAGTGAGTGTCATCGGTTTTTCAACAAGCACGTGCAAACCGGCCTCCATGCACTGGACTCCGATCGCTGCATGTGTGTGCGCCGGCGTCGCGATGACCGCGCCAACGATGCCCTTTTCCTTTGCCTCTTTGAGGAAGACGGAGAGATCCGAATAGAGCGGAGTTCCGGGGTGATTCTCCTCCACCGCGTCTCGGAGTGAATCACTCATCTCGACAACGGCTCCGAGTTCTCCCATTCCGGCCAGGGTATTGACGTGGTTCTTCCCCCACATCCCTGCTCCAATCACTGCAATTCGTTTTGCCATATCTTTTTTGTCAGGTCAGGCTTTCCAAAAGCTCTTCGCGGTCACGTCTGCTTTCTCAAGCGCGTTCCGAGTGTCGATGATGATTTCGACACTTTCAGCAAGCATTGCGTAGTCAACGTCGGGATGATCCGTCGAAATAATCGCGGCATCGAATTCAGAGAGAGAGGTTGCGTCCCACTCGATCGATTTCGTCCCTGTCCATTGCGCGTGTTCGCGGGTCGGAGTGACCTCGGGAATGTAGGGATCGTAGTAGGAAACTTCGCCCCCCTGCTTTTTGATGAGATCGAGAAGATCAAACGACGGCGATTCACGCATGTCGTCGACTCCCGCTTTGTAGGCCAAACCGACAACGAGCACCTTGCTGCCCCGCACCGGTTTTGTGACAGAGTTCAACGCCTCGCCGAGACGCGCGATGACATACTCGGGCATGCTGTTATTGATCTCACCGGCGAGTTCAATAAAACGCGTGTGCTTCCCGAATTCGCGGGCTTTCCACGTGAGATAAAACGGATCAATCGGAATGCAGTGACCACCAAGACCGGGACCGGGGTAGAATGGCATGTATCCGAACGGCTTCGTCGCCGCAGCATCGATGACATCCCAGACGTCGATGTCCATCTGGTCGAAAATCACCTTGAGCTCATTCACCATCGCAATGTTGACGGAGCGGAAGATGTTCTCAGTGAGCTTGGCGGCTTCAGCAACGCGGCAGGATGCCACCGGAACAATCGAGTCAATCGCCATGCCATAGACTTCGAGCGCGCGATCACGACATGCATCGGTGAGCCCACCAACGAGCTTGGGGATCGCTTCGACCGAGGTCTTGTTTCCGGGGTCTTCACGCTCCGGCGAATAAGCGAGATGAAAATCAACCCCCGCTGTCATGCCCGAGCCCTCTTCGAGCGCTTCACGAAGCTCTCCGTCTGTCGTCCCGGGGTAAGTCGTGGACTCGAGAGTAACGAGGGTACCTTTCGAAAGATGAGGAGCGATGCCCTCAGCCGTCGCTATCACATACGAAAGATCCGGCTCGCGCTGCTTGGAAAGTGGCGTGGGAACACAAATCAAAATGGCGTCGACTCCATTGACTGAAGAAAAATCAGTGGTCGGCTCAAAATGTCCGGAGTCGACCATCTCAGCAACTTCCTCCGCGGGGATGTGCTTGATGTAAGTCTGCCCCGCCTTCAGCGTGTCGACTTTCTTCTGATCGACATCGAGTCCAACGACATCAACGCCTCCTCGAACAAACTGTCGAGCCAGTGGTAAACCGACATATCCCAGACCGGCAATTGCAATTTTCATTCTGATAGTTCGGTTTCTGATTTTAAATCTCAGCCACGAAAAGCGGCAGCGACCAAGTCCTGATCCGCTTCGGTCAGGTAGGGGCTCATGGGAAGAGAGAGGCATTGATCGGCCACTTTCTCGGTCACAGGAAAGTCTCCTTTTTGATAGCCCAATCCTGCAAAGACAGGCTGGAGATGAAGCGGCACGGCGTAATAAGGAACGCTCGGAACATCGTGCTCAGAAAGTCGTTTCTGAACCTCGTCGCGATCTTCGCAAAGGACCGTATACTGGGCCCAGACGCTTGTATTCCCCTCTCCGATCTCCGGGCAGGTGACGCCGTCGATCCCCTCGAGAAGCTCGGTGTAACGGGCACCAACTTTCTGCCTCAGCGTCACTTCTTCGGGAAAGATTTCCAATTTTGGAAGAATGATAGCGGCCTGCATCGTGTCGAGACGACCATTCAACCCAAGCACGGGGTGGTGATGCTTTCGTTCTTGCCCATGCACACGGATCTGACGCATCTTCGCCGCGAGTTCATCATCATCGGTGAACAAACAACCGCCATCACCGTAGCCACCCAGCGGCTTCGACGGGAAAAATGAGGTGCTTCCGATCGTCGAAAGCGTGCAGGAAAGCTCGCCATGGTGGGTCGCGCCGAAGCTCTGTGCGGCATCTTCGATCACGGGTAAATTCCCGTTTCTTTCCGCAATCTCATTGACCGCCTTCATGTCAGCGGTTTGCCCGTAAATTCCCACCGGCATAATTGCTTTGGTGTTTTCGGTGATCGCGGCTTCGATCTTCGCCGGATCGATATTCCAGGTATCTGGCTGAACATCAACAAACACGGTCGTCGCTCCGAGAACGCCGATCACCTCCGCCGTGGAAATCCAGGTGTAGGGAGTTGTAATGACCTCATCTCCGGGACCTATCCCCAACGCCATCAGCGCGATCATGAGCGAGTCAGTGCCCGAGGATACGCCGATCGAATGTTTCACCCCGAGGTAATCATTTAACACGCTTTCCAACTCGACCAGTTCTGGGCCCATGATAAAGCGGCCGTGATCAAGAACCGTCGAAATTCGCGCATCAATTTGACTGCGAAGCCGGTCCTTCTGTGTTTTCAGGTCAATGAATTCCATAGTGGTGTATTTAAAAATCAGACGGGTTATTTTTTGTAGTCGTCATATCCCTGCTCCCCGGTGGCAAGGTGACTCGGTAGAGGTGCCTCTTCATCGAGATCGAGGCAGGTGACAGCGTCACCGTCTAACTGATAGCGAAATCCTGATTCAGGGCAAACTGCTTTCCCGTCCACAAATTCAAGAATGTGTCCGTGTCTGCTCATCCAGCCTTTCTGTCTCCCGGGAACACCGAGAACAAATCCATAATCCGGAACATCCTTTGCCACGACCGCTCCTGCAGCGACGAAAGAGTAACGACCCAGGACAATGCCACATACGATAGTAGCGTTGGCACCAATCGTCGCTCCCCGTCGAATCAACGTTTTCTCGTAAAGCCCGCGCCGGACGACCTGAGATCGAGGATTACTGACATTAGTCAATACACAGGAGGGCCCGAGAAAAACGTCATCCTCAATCACTGTCCCCGTATATATAGCGACGTTGTTCTGCACCTTCACATTAGAACCGACGGTCACGCCGGGGGATACCAATGTGTTTTGCCCGAACGAACAACGTTCACCGATCACAGCGCCTGAACAAATATGAGCGAAATGCCAAATCTTGGTATCATCTCCTATTTCAGCACCCTCATCGATCACTGCGGTTTCATGGCTGAAAAATGTCATAATATGGAACGACGCGGCGGAATTTTACAGGGGAAATGAAGGGGTGGAAAACTATACAGGAAAAGGGAGCGGGAATATCTCCCCATAGGTCACGCAACCTCCTTCAGCCGGTCCAAAACCCCGCGGAAAACAATCCAACCGCCAAAACCGAAGAAAAATGCGAAAGCGATAAAGAGAACGCTCTTTTTCATATCACTGTTCGCAGACTCAAGTGGAACCTCCGCTTCACGAAGAAATTCGAGCCCCCGAAATGGCAATTTCTTTTCCAGCTCAAGCTCTTCTACAGCCTCGCGGGACTCGGCCACTGATTTGAAGATCCGCTCAAACGAAGTGGCTAACTCATAGTATTGCAAATCAGTCCCATTCGCCTGCTTTAGAGGACTCCCTCCTTTGAAACCCAGCGGCTCTCCCTCGGGCGAATTGATCCTTTCAGGAATGACCCGCTCAGCGGAAATAAGAATAGGATTTTTCTCAATAAATCCGCCCAACAAAGCTCGCGTCTCATCCAAAAGTTGAGCATTCAGTTCCAGCGCAATTTTGGCAGCCTCAATATCCTGATCGAGCTTTTTATTTCGCCTGTCGGCCGCATAATCGATGTACTCGTTTGAAACAAATGTAGCGAAGGCGGCACTGGTTTCAGGATCTTTTGATTTGGCCACCACACCAACCAACTCCGACCCTCTTCCTTTCATCACAGAAAGCCTCGCCCCGTCTTTTGTGAACGAGATAACTTCTTCCAACGGATCTTCAGATTCAGAAGCAATTTTTGCTTTCAAGTCCTCCGGCATCTTTTCCCGGACGAAATCCGTAAATCCCGCAGACGTCAGAATCGAAATATAAGCCTCTTGCCCCATACTGCCCTCTTCCGGATCGAGAGGGATCAGAAATTGCGCAGTAGCATGATACTCCGACTTCACGATAATGAAGAAGTAGCTTGAGACAAGAGCGGCAAATAAAACTCCAAAAAAGAGCGCACCACCACCATAACTGCGAACAGCCTTTACGACCTCAGCCAAACCGATTTCTGACTCTTTGTTCTCAACAATGACTTCAGTCAGAAGCTCTTTCAGTTCGACGCGGGAGATTGAATCAGACATAATTTAATACTGAGGTTGCTGACATACAGTTTCGCGTTCGCCACGCAATAAACTGGTTCATTAATGAAGCGATAGTTCAAAAAAAGAGCGCCGTCGCGGAGCTGCAAAAGAAATGCTGGTAGTGAAAGTTTTTAGAAAAGAAGGGCCCGGGGATTAAAATCGAAAAACGTTCACACGCTACTGTCATTGTTCAAGGGCAAAGGATTCTCCGTTCCAATTACCCGTTACCGCACCTGCCATTCGCCGCCGAGGCTTTTCCCGCGGCCGATGGAATAGACTTCGAAGCCGACTTCGGTTGCGGCTTTGACGTCGAGAATGTTTCGCCCGTCGAAGAGGCATGCCGGCTTGAGCATGCTGTCGAAAATTGCCTGATACGGAAGTGAAGCGAACTCATCCCACTCGGTCAGGACCGCGAGGGCATGAGCCGATTCAGCAGCCTCCATCGGGCTTGCTACTTTCGTGATTTCACCGTTTTCAGCTCTCTCCGCGGCATCGGAAATTCCGACCCCTTCGAGATCGGCAATGATTTGCTCGAGCGAGACCTGAGGGTCGTAGATCGCGAGGTGAGCCCGCTCGATGAGCAAATCCCGACAGACGGAAATGGCAGCCGATTCGCGCGTATCGTTGGTGTTCTTCTTAAACGCGAACCCCAGAATCCCGATCTTTTTTTCGGCTACGGTGTTGAAAAGCGTGCTGATGATCTTCTGAGCGAAACGCCCCTTCTGCCAATCGTTCAAATCGATGACACTCTTCCAGTAATTGGCGACCTCAGGCAGACCGAAGTAGTCGCAAAGATACGTGAGGTTGAGAATGTCCTTTTGAAAACAGGAACCGCCGAATCCCACGGAAGCTTTGAGGAACTTAGGACCGATTCGGCTGTCGGTCCCGACGGCGCGGGCGACTTCATTGACGTCCGCCCCGGTTTCTTCGCACAACGCCGAGATCGAGTTGATCGACGAGACCCGCTGCGCGAGAAAGGCGTTGGCGGTCAACTTGGAAAGCTCGGAAGACCAGAGGTTCGTCGTGAGAATCTTTTCGCGGGGCACCCAATTGGCGTAGACTGACACGAGCGTCTCGACTGCGTCGGCATCTTCGCCGCCGATGAGGACCCGATCCGGATTGCTCAAATCAGCGACCGCGGTTCCTTCAGCGAGGAACTCAGGATTGGAAAGCACTTTGACCCGATCCCCTTTACCGCCCGCTCGGAGGACGCTCTTGATCATCGCCGCGGTCCGGATCGGAACGGTCGATTTCTCGACGACAATGATGTCTTTCTCAACGAGTTCCGCGATCTGACGCGCGCATCGCTCGACCCATTTCAGGTCGGCAGCCTGGCCCGCCCCGGCCCCGTATGTTTTCGTCGGGGTGTTGACGGAGATAAAGATCATATCAGCTCCCCGGATCGCCGAATCGACATCGGTGCTGAAGAACAGATTTCGCCCTCTCGCTCCGGCGACGACCTCGTCCAACTGAGGCTCGAAGACCGGCAAATTGGCGAGATCAGGATCGTTCCACGCCGCGATTCGATCGGCGTTGACGTCGACCACCGTGACTTCGATATCGGGGCACTTACTGGCGATCATCGCCATCGTGGGGCCGCCCACGTAACCGGCGCCTATGCAGGTTATTTTCATAACGGAAAATCTAAATAATGGATTCGAAATACTGGATCGTTTTCTCCAGTCCTTCTTTCAATGCAACCGAGGGCTCCCAACCGAGTTCGCGACGTGCCAAGGTGATATCGGGGCGGCGTTGCTGAGGGTCATCCTCGGGGAGCGGCTTATGAACGATTTCGGACTTGCTTCCCGTGATCGCGAGCACGTTTTCCGCGAGCTCGAGCATCGTGATCTCGTTGGGATTCCCGACGTTGACCGGTCCGGTGAGCCCTTCTTTTTCCATGAGCAGTTCGAAGCCGCGGATCAAATCACTGACGTAACAAAAGGAGCGTGTTTGCTCCCCTTCTCCGAAAATTGTAATCGGCTCCCCTCGAAGCGCCTGACAGATAAAATTGGAAACGACGCGACCGTCACCCGGACACATTCGGGGTCCGTAGGTGTTGAAGATACGGATCACGCGGATATCAACGTTGTTCGAGCGGTGGTAGTCGAAAAACAGCGTTTCCGCGCATCGCTTTCCTTCATCGTAGCAACTCCGGATCCCGATCGGGTTCACATTTCCCCAGTAGGATTCGACCTGGGGGTGATTGCCCTCGGTAGGGTCGCCGTAGACTTCCGAAGTGGAGGCCTGGAAAATCCGCGCACCGGTCCGTTTCGCCAATCCGAGGACATTGATCGCCCCGATCACCGACGTCTTGATCGTCTTGATGGGGTTGTGCTGGTAATGAACCGGAGAGGCGGGACACGCTAAATTATAAATCTGATCGACCTCCACTTTGAAGGGATCAATCACATCCCAGCGCATCAGCTCGAAATTGGGATTCCCGATCAGGTGAGCCACGTTGCTCTTGTGGCCAGTGAAGTAATTATCGAGGCAGATCACCTCGTGGCCCTTCGCGATGAGAGAATCGCATAGATGGGACCCCAGAAAACCGGCTCCGCCTGTAACTAGAATGCGCATGATGAGAAATTGGAAAGCCCACTTTTCAGTCTGCGTGGGATGCCGTGGCTGTTGAAAGGTTTGCGCCGAATGGCCGTCGTCACCGATGGCGACGCGCCAAATCACGCTACCGCCATTGGATAATCCGCTAAAAAACGAGAAATCCTCCGGGTCAGGCTTGTGTTTCCAGCCCAATTCCGGGAATGGAATGGCAGGCTCATATCCGTGAAGCCTTACGCGATTTCAGGTTTCGATCAAACAAAATTGAGGAAGATTTCCGGAGCATTTTCAACTTACCGCCCCCTCTTACTTCCCGCGTTGGCCCGCTGCTCCGGGCGCATTGTCCTGTTTGAGAACGGCTTCCGTCTGTTGTCCGCCCCAGCTCCTCGAAAAGCTTCTCAGAGAAACGCTCCGGTGAGCTTCACTTTCGGCTGATCGACCTTCCCTTTGCGGAGGCTGAGACTGTCGAAAAGCTCGAGCGTGGCACCATCCTCCTCGAAGCGGATCCGGACGAGATCGTGATGCGGCGTTTCGTAATAGCGCCACACCATTTCGTAGGTGCGATCGTCTTTCCAGGCGCCCGAGACAGCGACTTTCGAAAATCCCTTTTCGTCGGTTTGCCCGGAAGAAATGAGCCAGGAATTCGAATTCGCCACCGGCATGAGCCCCCGCCTCCACTCGCGGAAACCCGAAACCACCTCCCAATCGCCCTTCGCGGCGCTCGTCCCATTCACTTTTGTTTCGCCCTCACTGAACTTCAATTTCAGCGAATCGAGCTTCAGAGAATTCGCGGGGAACTGAATGACACGACCGCTCACGATCGCGGCCTGTTTGCTCGTGCTTTCGCCTCGCAGGAAGGGAACCGCCATCGTCCTGAGCCGTTCCTTAACCGCGTTGTGCTCCGCCTTGTCCGAAACTTGCTCCTCATCCTGAAAATGCGGCAGGAGATGCTCCCAGACGAGATCGAGTTCGCCCTGCATGCCCGGGCTTTCACTGCTCATGACAACGACGACCTGCTTTTCCGGTATCACGACGGTGAACTGCCCGAAAGCGCCGTCCCCGCGATACGCATTGTGGCGACAGCGCCAAAACTGATAACCATAGCCCTGCTGCCAGTCGGGGTTCGCATTGTCATCCGCCTCCTGCTGAATCTGCTTACTCGTCGCTTCGGCAATCCACTCTTCGGGAACGACCTGTTCACGATCCCATCGCCCCCGCTGCAGATAAAGCTGACCGAACCGCGCGAGCCCATCGGTGTTGATATTCAGACCGAACCCGCCCTTGTTGATTCCCCGCGGACACTCATCCCAGGTCGCGCCGGCGATTCCTGCCTTCTCAAAAAGTCGCGGCCGCAAATAGTCGATCAACTTTTCGCCCGTCACCTTCTGGATGATCGCGGAAAGCATGTAAGTCGCCGCGGTGTTGTAATCAAAGGTCGTCCCCGGAGGCTGCAGAACCGGTTCGCGCAGGAAAGCCTCAACCCAGTTCTCGGTGTTGAAAACAGACGAGCTCGCCGACTTGGCCATCCCCGCCGACATCATGAGAAGATGACGGATCTCCATCGCAGCAAGATTATCGCTGATTTCAGCGGGAGCCTCGTCGGGAAAGAAAGACACGACCTTGTCGGTGATTTCAAAAAGCCCCTCCCCCACCGCGATCCCCACGGCCGTCGAAGTGAAACTCTTGCTCAGCGAATACATCGAATGATTGATCTCAGGTCCATACGGAGCCGCCCACCCCTCGGCGATGACGTTGCCGTTCCGGAGTATCATGAGCCCGTGGAGTTCGTGCCCCGCCCCGGCCATCGCATCAACAAAGTCGACGATGTGCCTGCCCGCGAGCCCTTCGGACTCGGGTGTGGCGCGAGGCAAAACGGAACTTCCCCCGACATTTTTCGCCGTGCTCCAAGCCCCCGACAGGAGCGAAGCACCTCCGGCGAAAGTGGTTTCGATAAAGCGACGGCGGGAGGGAGGAAAGAGACGTTTCATTTGATGCTCGACCACGATGACAAAAAGGAAGCCTGTTGCCAACCCGCCGACTTGCGCGCGAGCGCGTGACGCAACCCTCTTGAGTCGGTGACCCAACCCTCTTGAATGAGCGACATCACGTATATTCGGCTCTGGGAAAGGGAAAGGGAATCGCTATGCTTCAGGACTTATGCGTTCACTATTTTTCGCCATCCTGGCAGCACCCGTCCTCCTCATCGCTGACGACTTCGTTTTTGAAGCCAATTACGATGAATCAAAAGTCCCTGACTACACCCTCCCTGACGTGCTCGAAGGAGTCAAAACAGCCGCCGACTGGCCGCAGAAACGCGAGAAGTGGCATACGCTGATCGCCCGTGAGATGTTCGGGGAAACGACGGAGGAGATGCGCGCAGCCAAGGCAACGATGACCCCCGCCGCCCCTGACAAAACCATCCTGAACGGAAAAGCAATCCTGAAGCAAATCACGGTAAAACTCGCGGGACAGGATATCAACGTCGCGCTCTTCCTCCCGAAGAGCGCAGCTGAAAAGCCGGTTCCGGTCTTTCTCGCCTACAATTTTGCAGGCAATCACGCGGTCTTTGACGACCCTGACATTATCCTCACCTCGAGTTGGATGAGGAAACGCAAAGACGCGAAGGCCAATGCGGAAGATCGCGGGGCGAGCTCGAGCCGCTGGTCGATCGAGCGCATCATCGATGGCGGATTCGGACTTGTCACAGCCTACTACGGCGACGTCGACCCGGACTTCGATGACGAATTTAAAAACGGCGTACACGCAGAACTCGGCCAGCCCGAAAAGCACGAAGCCGCTTCGATCGCAACCTGGTCATGGGCACTGAGCCGAATCCTCGACGTTCTCGATGAATCGGTCGCCGAAGTCGACAGCGAACGCGTCGCGGTGTTCGGCCACTCCCGACTCGGGAAAACCTCACTCTGGGCAGGCGCGTCGGATGAGCGATTCGCTCTCGTGATTTCCAATAACTCCGGTTGCGGAGGCGCCGCACTTTCGCGCCGGGCGATTGGTGAAACGGTATGGAGAATCACCGATTCCTTCCCTCATTGGTTTTGTAAGAATTTCCTGCGCTACGCCAACAAGGAAGGCGATCTCCCCTTCGACAATCACACGCTCCTCGCGCTGATCGCGCCGCGCCCTCTCTACGTGGCAAGTGCCGAAGAGGATACCTGGGCGGATCCCAAAGGTGAATTCCTCTCCTGCCTCCACGCGGATCCCGTGTACAAATTACTGGGAACGGAAGGCCTTCCCGCCACGGAAATGCCGGCTGTGAACACACCGGTCCAGGGACGCATCGGCTACCACATGCGCTCTGGCAAACACGACGTGACAAACTATGATTGGGAGCAGTATATGAAATTTGCGACGAAGCATCTCCTCCCCTGATCCCCTTTATGAAGCACGCGCTCGCTTCGGCATTCCTCCTCTTACAAGTGTCGCCCCCCGTCTATTCAGCGGATGAGCCGACTGCGGAAGTGCCCGAAGCGCATTTTGCGATCTTCGATAAATACTGCCTCGAGTGCCACGATTCACTGACAGAGGAGGGAGGCGTCAATCTCGACGATCTCTCTTTCAAAATCGACACGGTCGCCTCGGCGGAGCTCTGGCAGAAAGTTCTCAACTCGCTGAATTCGGGCGAGATGCCGCCGGAGGACGAGCCGCAGCTTTCCGACAAAGAGAAGACTCAGTTTCTCGACGACCTTTCGCACGAGATGGTCGCGGCACGGGAAATTCTCAGCGACTCCGGCGGGATGATCACGATGCGCCGGCTCAACCGTCGCGAGTACGAAAACACGATCTACGACCTTCTCGGCGTCAAAATTGATGCCGAGGATCTTCCGGCCGACACGAACTCCGATGGGTTCGACACGACGGGAGCGTCGCTCTTTTTCTCGAGCGATCAGTTCGAGCAGTACCTCAGACTCGGGCGACGCGCGCTCGACGAAACGTTCCTGCTCTCGAAAGAGGCGCCCAAGCCGCTCACCTTCAAACGTGAATCGGAACCATCGATTAACAAATTCTTCGAGAAGTTGTCCTCAAAGCTCAAAGCGGACTACGACAAGGCACAGGAATGGCGCGCCGTCGCCGAAACGAAGGCGCCCAAAGCGTTCGGATTCCTCGATGAAAACGACGTCAACTTTCACGAGCGAATCTACACGCAACAGTATCCCACGTTCCGGCAGTATCTCGATCGACCCGAGTCCAAAACCGGCGTCCTCCTTTACCGTCTCTTCAACGGCGCGGTCGTCGACTCCGTCAGCATTTCCCCGAAATGGCCTGCGGGGGAATACCTCCTCAAGGTGCGCGCGGCGGCACTCGAGAATGCGCCATCGCACGAGCGGTTTCTCGAATACGGAATCAAAACCGGCAACGGGAGATCCGGCGAACTGGAACTCCTCGGCTGCATCGAAGTCACCGGGACGATGGACGAGCCGCAGATTCTGGAGATTCCCGTGACCGTCAAAAAAACCGGAAGTCGAGACTTCGGGCTCCGCCAGCGGCAGCACAACAACCGCGATGCGTCACGGGCGGACTTCCTGAAAGCGCAGGTCCAAAACAAAGTCGGCCCACCTCCTGCCCTCTGGATCGACCGGGTCGAGATCTCCGGTCCGCACTTCGAGGAATGGCCGCCACGGGGCGTCAGCGAGATCTTTTTCAAAGGCAGAGAATGGTGGGCTCAACCGGACGAGGATGTCTACGCCCGGGAGATTATCGAACATTTTGCGACGAAGGCGTTTCGGATCAAGGAGCCTTCGAAGGCGTATCTCGACAAACTGTTCGAACTCTATCTCGCCCGGAAGGCGGAGGGTGAAAAGTTCCAGAACGCGATCCGAGAACCGCTCGCCACGGTTCTCGCCTCTCCGGGATTTCTCTACCTGATCGAACCGGTGCCGGGGCAGTCAAAGCGCGAACTGACCGACCTCGAACTCGCAGTGAGGCTTTCCTATTTCCTGTGGAGCTCACCTCCTGACAAAGCCCTCTACGAAGTCGCTCGTGCTGGCAAACTGAATGATCCCGCGAATCTCGCGGAACAGACTAACCGAATGCTAAAAGATTTGCGGAGCGATGCGTTCATTTCCAGCTTTGCCCATCAGTGGCTGCACATGGAACGACTCGATTTTTTCCAATTCGATTTCCGGCGGTTCCCCGAATTTGACGACAGCGTCAAGGCGGCGGCACGTCAGGAAGTTTACGAAACGCTGCGCGCCGGGATCAATGAAGAGCGGCCTTTGAAAGAACTCCTGAAATCGGATCACGTCTTCGTTAACGACCTCCTCGCCGACTACTACAGCCTCGATAACGTGCGGGGCGCTGAGTTCCGGAAAGTGTCTCTCCCCGCCGATTCCCCGCGCGGAGGCCTGCTCGGAATGGCGGCGGTCATGGCGATGGGCTCCGACGGAAACCGCTCATCCCCGGTCGAACGCGGCGCCTGGGTCATGCGCAAACTGCTCGATGATCCGCCCCCTCCCGCGCCGGCCAACGTTCCCCAGCTGAGCCGACTGCAGGGACAATTGCTTTCCCCGAGGGAACTGCAGAAGGCCCACATGGAGGAGGCCCAGTGCGCGCAGTGCCACCGCAAGATCGATCCGATCGGTTATGGTCTCGAGAATTTTGACGCGGCGGGCAAATGGCGCGAGACGATGGTCTTGCAGCAGACCGGCAAGAGAAAGAAAGCGAAGCAGAGAAAAGTCATCGATATCGAACCTCATGGACAGTTGCCCAGTGGGGTCGCCTTTGAAGATTTTGCCGGGCTTCGGGATGCCGTGGCGGGCGAGAACAGCGCTTTCGAGCGGGGGTTCACCGAAGCGCTCATCGAATACGCTCTCGGCCGTCCCTACGGATTTTCCGACGAAAGTCTCCGCGAAAGAATCCTCAAACGCGCCCGCGCCAAAGACGGGGAAATGCGCGAATTTATCCATGCCCTCGTTCAATCCAAACCCTTCAGAACGAAAAAATGAAATCTGATCTATCCCCCAACCGGAGAGCCTTCTTGAGAAGCGGCTCGGCTCTGATCGCGCTTCCTTTTCTCGAGTCATTCGGATTTCGACGTTTCGCTTCCGCAGCATCCGTTGCAGCCCCTCCCAAACGACTCGTGTTTCTCGGAATGGGATTCGGCGTGACCCGCGATTCCTGGTTTCCCGATACAAAGACGACCGGCGCGGACTACGAACTCACCCCGGGACTGGCGCCGCTCGCGCGTCACAAAGACGACATCACCGTGATCCAGAATCTCTCAAACCAGTTCAACAACGAGGCGCACTGGGGGAGCACGTTCTGGCTCACGGGAGCCAACCGTTACGCGGAGCCGGGACAGAGCTTTCACAACAGCATTTCCGTCGATCAGGTCGCTGCGGAGTCGCTCGGAAAAGAGACGCGATTTTCCTCGATTCAGCTCGGCTACCGGGGCGGTGACAATTCGGGACACGGCCCCGGACTTTCGCTTTCGTGGAACCGCCAGGGCAAACCCGTCGCCGCGTTCAACACTCCGGTTGCGGCTTTTCACCGGCTCTTCTCCGACGAATCCACTCCCCTCGAGGAACGTCAGGCAGCCCTGCGCCAGCAACGCAGCGTTCTCGATACCGTTCTTGAAGACGCGAGGTCGACCGCAAAAGGCTTGTCCAAAACCGACACGGATAAACTCGATGAGTATTTCCAGTCGATTCGGGAGATCGAGACCCGGCTCTCCAAAGAGGAGGAATGGCTCGACGTGCCGAAACGCAAACCGGCTCAGCCGCTGAAAGAACCCGGCGAAGGCCTCGTGGGAGTCGAGGAAATGAAGGTGATGTATGACCTCATTCTCGCAGCGATGGAAGTCGACGCCTCGCGAGTTTTCTCCTATCGCCAGCCTCTCGACACGATGATCCGGAGCATGGGCGCGACGATCACGGCCCACAACATGAGCCACTACAGCGAAGGCCCCCGGAAAGACGTCTCCGAACAGCGGGACGCCAAGCAATCAGAGCTCTTCGCTCACTTCATCGATCGCATGAAAGCGATCCCGCAGGCCGACGGGACGTCACTGTTCGACAACACGACGCTGACGCTGGGAACGAATATCAATTCGATTCACTACCTCAACAATTGTCCCACTCTCGTCACCGGTGGCGGCGCCGGCATCAAGCACGGACGTCACCTCGTCATGAAAGATCCCAAGAGCCCGCTCTGCAATCTGTGGCTCAGTATCCTCAACGGATCCGGCATTGAAACCGAATCGCACGGAGACTCGACCGGTATGATCCCCGAGCTTTTCTCCTGAATTAACGGGCGAGGAAAATTTCCGAATCGTCGGCGTCTTGCAACGCGGTTCTTCCGAGAAGACGATCATAGAGCCGGTGACGTTTGGTATCCGGCTTGAGCGTGAGCGACAGCAAATTGACGCGCTCGCGTTTGATCTCATCCGAGGCCGGAATTTCAGCGCCCATCTCTGAGCAGATCGAGAGCCCGTCTTCACGATGCCAACGCTCGATGCAGCGAACGAAGAGATTCGCAGCAGGCTCGAAGCGGGCGTGATCACCGGCTTCCGCGCGAAGATATTCATACCACACGCCGTTCATCGCGAAGCCGCAGCTGACCGCGAGGGTTTCCCCTTCGTTACTGAGACATGCCAACTGCATTCCCAGATCGCAGTCTTTGGAAGCTTCACCAAGCGCGCAGAACAATTGAAAATCGAGTTCGGGAAGGTCCGCCCCTTCCGCTTTGCAGCGGGCAAAAAATTCGAACGCATTCGCGAGATCATTCACGCGCAATTCGCATCCACGCAAAACCGTGAGCCGGTCCATCGGGAATTGCTGATTCAACAACATCCCGGCCTGGCGCAGGCGAATCGCCCCGGTATCGCTGAGTGATTCGAGGTAGCTTTCGGCTCCCTCCTTTAAATTGAAAGAATCGCTGCTGCCCGCTTCCCGTGCCACATACGCCCACCCCTCTTCATCTTCGACGACGCCGCGAATCGCTTCGTGAACAAGGCTTTCTTCCCTGACCGATCGAAAATGCAACTTGTAACCGTTGCGAAATTCTCTCATCCAGCTCGTCGCACGCGCCATCAGTTCCGCCGCGACTTCGCGATCAGCCGCGACCATATCGTTGTAGGGACTGATCTCATCGGCAGCGAGGTGCAGTTTGGTTCCGACTCGATAACAGGGCAAAATGGCGACGATCCCCTTCTCACCCGTCAGCGTGAAAACGAGCATTTCATCAATCCATTCGCTCCAGTTGTGAAAAAATGCCTGTATCCAACCGTACGTCTGGTACGGAGACGAATCTGCATCGATGAGACGATTCCATCCGTGCTCAATACGGTCCATGGAGCTCAGATCTGAAATGACTTTCAAATGCATGGGCACTTCCGCAGACGTGCGCATCGCGGCGACCTCGGGAAAATGATGGAGACTGGAATGATTCCGTCCTGTCGCAGCCGGATTTCTCAAGTCCTGCCCATCAGCGTTTAGATTGTTCTGCATCGGTTTGGTGTGTGTTCTTGTGATATTCGCTTCACCATGACACCAGCAGTTACTGTACCAAAGATATGAGAATTACCATAAGTTATGGTAATTATAACCTGATCGCTAATTTTAAGCAAGCTTCAAATTTTCCGGGAGCCGGAGAAGGAATCGCTCAGGTCTGCGTTTCGAGACGTAAGCGCTCCTCAGGGAAGATTGACGGGGCCTCCTGATTCGGGTGAATTGGCCACTTCTGGCTCCTCCCGCTCTTCGATCTCAGGCTCAAGCACGAGACTGATCAGCTGATCGCCTGCCGACGGAGACGTTGCCCCCGGGGTAACCACGACAAGGCCTCCGGACGAAGTGATGCGAAAAAGTATCGTCGCCGAATCCCCGTAAAGTTTTTCAAAGTCCTCAAGCGTGAAGGATTCATTCAACGAGGTGCGCTTTACGACGGCGCCGGCCCTCTTTCGTTTCTCAAACTCAGCCGCGGTGAGCGACGTGTTGCCGATTAAACGCCCATTGTATTCGGTGGAAGAGGATTTCCGTTCGGACTCCTCAACGTCTTCCGGCTTGATCTGAAAGACATGCGAAATACCAAGCGTGTGCCCGAGACTGACGCAGGCGAGCGTGTTCACCTGATCGTTTTCAGTCGCGGCGACCATGCTGCCGATCCCGACGAGATCGAGTTCCTCCGCTGCAAAATCGGAAAGCACATTCGCGTTTACCGCCGGCACTCCCGCCATTCGCGCGTCGCGGGTGGCGCCATAATTCGTGTCCATCATGAGAACGCGAAATCCGGCCTCCTGAATCACCGTAGCAGCCTCGATCGACCATTTTTTGATACCAATGAAAAGAACGCCCTGAGGATTCTTCGTCGCGAGTCCCAACCGTCTCGCCACGATTCCGGCGAGGAGACCGTAGAACGCAACCGTCCCGACAATCACCGCATACACCACCGGAACGATTCGCGCCGCTTCGTCCGCATACTCGGCATGCTTTGCCGCGAGATCGAGAGCGAACACCGATGACACCGCCGCAGCGACGATTCCGCGGGGAGCCATCATCGAGAGAAATACCTTCTCCTTAAACGAGACATTTTTCAGCCCGAGGGTACTGATAAAGACGGAGGCAGGACGAATCACGACGATCAAAGCAACGAGGAAGAGCAGCGCCTCTTTCCAGACCAGCATGAAATCGTCGACTCCGATTCTGCCGCCCAGCACGATGAAGAGACACGAGATGAGCACGGTCCTGAGCACCTCTTTAAATTCGACAACGTGACGAATTTTGGCGCGATGCTGATTCGCAAGACCAATCCCGATGATCGTGACGGTGAGCAATCCCGACTCGTGCTGAATCCAGTTTGAAATCGTAAAGAGCACAAGACCGACCGTGAGAACCACGACGCTCTGTAAATAGTCAGGAACCCAGTGCTTGCTGAGCGCGAAAGAGAGCGCCCACGCGGCGAGATAGCCCAACCCAACTCCGACGAGGAGCGTTTTCCCGAGCCCCAGCGCCACGCCGACCCAGCCCATCTGACCGTGACCATGCCCGAAAAAGACGCCGAATACGAGGACGGCGAGGATCGCTCCCACCGGATCAATCACGATGCCTTCCCATTTCAAAATGGAATTCACCGAACGGCGTGGTTTGATCGTCTTCAGGATCGGCCCGATCACAGTAGGGCCCGTTACGACGACGAGCGCGGCAACGAGCACCGCCACCGGCCAGCTGAAATTGGCGAGGTAATGCGCAGCGACGGCGGAAAGTCCCCACGCGACGAGCGACCCCGGACCAACGAGTCGGAACACGGCAGGCCCCGCCTCTTTCAGTTCCGAAAAGCGCAAGGTCAGTCCCCCCTCCAGCAGGATGATCGCGACCGACAGGGAAACGAGAGCAAAGAGCGTCTCCACCTCGACAATCTGAGTCTGGTCGTAGAGCATTCCGGCTCCGAATCCGAATGCCAGCAGAAGAAGGATCGAGGGCAGCTTCAGCTTCCAGGCGAGCCACTGAGCACTGATTCCGAGAGCCAGAACCGAGGTGAAATAAATAAGGCGTTCGTCCATTAGGGGATTTGAGGTGACGACTGGGGAAGTGTTCTTTGTGGCTCGCAGCAGTGAGGAAACCACTCTCTACACTGGCATGCATTGCTGTTCAATGAGAAGATACGACATGCGCCGCGCTTTGGTAACAGTGAAAACAGCAGCTTTGACTGCAATACTTTCGACACTCTTTACCCTCCCGGGCATCGGACAGGAACAGGTCAACCCCGTCAGCGTCGAAGCCGCGGAGGCAACTCCACCGGTAGCAGAAACCATTCCCGGTGAACCGACCGATGCTGAAAAATCGGTCGACGCGCTCTCCTCCGTTCTCGAATCGATCGAGACGAATCAAAAGAGAATCAACGAACTCAACAACGCTCTCGCGAGGGCGCCCGAGGTGGAAAAGGAGTCGATCAACAAAGAGATCCGTGACCTCACCGCGGTCCGAACCGAACTGCAGTCCGATTTCGAAGCGATCGCCACCGGCATCGACACCGATGAGTATGACCAATCAGCTGAAGAGACGTTTGTCCTCGGTGACGAACTCGACAGCATTCTCGAACCCATCATCGCCGAGCTGAAAGACCTCACCGAGAAACCCCGCGAAATCGAAGCCCTCCGCAGCGATCTCGCGAGCTGGCGAAAACGACTGACAACCACCGAAACCGCACTCGTCAACCTGAGCGGTATTCCGACGGCCACGGAAGGGGAGCTTCGAAAAAATCTCGCTGAAACCCGGCAGAAATGGACCGAGCGAAAAAATCAGGCCGAGAACCGGATTCAGGCGATCACCTACCAACTCGAACAGGCCGAGCGGAACAAGCCTTCATTCATCAGCACGATCAGCGAAGGATTCCGGGGATTCTTCCGGAGCCGCGGACGGAACTTTCTCCTCTGCTTTCTCGTTTTCTTCCTCACCTATTTCCTCCTCCGCTTTATCCACCAGCGGATCGACCGGCTCGCGCCGTGGCGCCGGAAAGGGAAACGCCCTTTCTACATTCGACTCATCGATGTCGGACTGAACGTCTTCTCGCTGATCGGAGCCGTCGCCGCCTCTCTCATTGTCCTCTACGCGACCGGTGACTGGGTTTTGATGGGCCTCGCGATCATCATTCTCTTCGGGGTCATTCTCGCCGCGAAAAACAGCCTCCCTAAATTCTACGAGCACGCGCGGATTCTGCTCAATCTCGGGGAAGTGCGCGAAGGGGAAAGAGTCATCGTGAACGGACTCCCGTGGCGGGTCGAGCGACTCAGTTTCTACTCCATTTTGAAAAACGACCATCTCCGCGGCGGTCTCCTCCGACTCCCGGTCAGAGCGCTCGCCGACTGCATCTCGCGCCCGATCAGCGAGGAAGGGGAAATGTGGTTTCCCTGCAACGAGGGCGACTGGATCGAACTTCCCGACGAAGGCCGGGGACGGGTCATCGCCCAGACCCCCGAGTATGTTCAGATCGTAAAGCTCGGAGGCGCAAAGATCACCATTCCCACGATCGACTTCCTTGCCAAAGCACCGAAAAACATTTCTCAGAATTTCCGGATCAAATCGACGTTCGGCGTCGATTACAAACACCAGGCAGACGCCACCGGGAAGATCCCCGAAATCCTGTGGGCCTACATCACGAAGGGCATTTACGCGATCATCGAGGACCGCGACACCCTCCTCAGCCTGAGGGTCGAATTCGCCAGCGCCGGCGCATCCTCCCTCGACTACGAAATCATCGCCGACTTCGACGGAATCCACGCACCGCGATACGAGTCGCTCACCCGCGCCATGCAACGACTCGCAACCGAGTGCTGCAATGAGAACGGCTGGGAAATCCCCTTCACTCAAATCACTCTGCACAACGCCTACCCGGGTGACGAAGAGCCCGGGGAAACCGCTCCCCCACCCCGTCCGAAACTTCCCTGATCACATTTTCGCCGAGGTGAGGGACTAAAATTTTCCGAATTTTCACACGAACAGGCAACGCGATAGCGTTGACTTTCGTATCCTGAACCCTACACTTCCCCTCCTCGGTATTGGCATGCATTGAGCCAAATCGGGAAGTCTTACCGAATTTATATGAAAGCCTTCAATCCTTTCTTTTCCCGCTCCACATTGATCGTGAGCGTTTTCCTCGTCTCTAACGCCGCGTATGTTTTCGCTCAAAAAACAGCGGCACCTGCACCCGGCCCGAGAGTCACCGCCCCGGCAGAATCACCCGTTCTCGTTCCGGGTCCGATCACACCACCGACGGCACCGTCTGCGGATGTGTCTATTTCCGAGTCCGAGCAGGCCGATATTTCTGAAATCGAATTCGACGCGATCGTTCGCGTGGAAGTCGATACGAAGCAGCCGAACTTCCGTGTTCCATGGAATATCGGCGGAATGGGAAGCGGCAACGGAACCGGATTCCTCGTCGGGCCGAACCGGTTTCTCACCAACGCGCACGTCGTCAGCAACAGCCGACTGATTTACATCAAGAAAGTCAGCGACCCGAAACCCTACAAAGCACGCGTCGTTAACGTCGCTCACGATTGCGATCTCGCGCTGCTCGAACTGGAATCGGATACTGAGTTCGACTCCGCGTTTAAAGATCTCACCCCTTTATATATAGGAGGCCTCCCGAAACTGAACACGACCGTCGTCGCGGTCGGCTATCCCATCGGCGGTGAGCGCATCTCCGTAACCCGGGGCGTTGTCTCACGAATCGATTTTCGTGCCTACAGCCACTCGAGCGTCGACAACCACCTCGCGATCCAGGTCGATGCCGCGATCAACCCCGGAAACTCCGGCGGCCCCGTGCTTCAAAACAACCAGGTCGTCGGCGTTGCCTTCCAGGGCTACTCCGGCTCCGTCGCCCAGAACACCGGCTACATGATTCCGGTTCCCGTGATCGAGCGGTTCCTGAAAGATGTCGAAGACGGCAGCTACGATCACTACGTCGATATCGCGACGAGCCTTCTCAATATTCTCAACCCCGCGCAGCGACGCGCCCTCGGCCTGCCCAATGACGGCATCGGCGTCATGGTTGCGGTCGCTGACGTCTCCGGTTCCGCCGGCGGCATCCTCGAAACGAAGGACGTTCTTCTTTCCATCGACGGTCATCCCATCGCCTCGGACGGATTCATCGAAATCGAAGGCGAACGCGTTGATCTCAATGAAATCATCGAGCGCAAGTTTGCGGGCGACACCGTGGATCTTGAAATCTGGAGAGACGGCAGCCGCAAAGAGGTCGTTCTGGAGCTGAAGCGATTCATCCCCTACCTCATTCAGGCGAGCCAGTATGACAAGCTCCCCAACTTCGTTCTCTATGCCGGCCTCCAGTTTCAGCCGCTCGATCGCAACATGATGGCGGCCCACTCGATCACCGATCTCGAGACGCGTTACTTCTACAACTACTACAGCCAGGACGAACTCTACCGCGAGCGCCCGCAGGTCATCGCACTCACCGAAGTGCTCCCTGACACCACCAACACGCACTTGCAATCCTACGTCCACAAAGTCGTCGACGAGATCAACGGAAAGAAAATACGTCTTCTCCAGGATGTCTTTGACGCTTTCCACGGCGACTTTCACGAAGAGGGGCACGAAGATTTTCACGTCATCCGTCTCGTCGGTGAAGGCCGCCCTCTCGTCTTGAAACGGAAGGAATCCGCGATCGCACACGAGCGGGTTAAAGCGAAATACAACGTGGGATTCGACCACTTCATCGAAGAGCCTGAAATCCTCCAGGTAGAAGATCTCTTCAATGAAGGCGGCGAAGAGATCAATCCGGAAAAGAAAGAAGAACCGGCAGCCAAAGCCGAAGAGGAAAAGAAAGCGGCTTGATTCCATCGCCAACCACCCGGCACTCCAACCAACGTCATCACCATTTCTGCCATGTCTTTTATCAAAACACTGCTTGTAACGGTTTCCTGCTTCGGCCTCAGCGTTCTTACCGCGAGCGCTCAGGATTCGTCGCCTGAAAACTCCATCGTTCGCGTCAACGCGACCCTTCAGAGCTATAGCTTTCTCCGCCCCTGGGAAAAAGGAGCTCCCACGCCCCGCCGCGGTCTCGGAGCACTCCTCAGCGACAATCGCGTGCTCATCACCGCGGAAATGTGCGTCAACTCGACCTTCCTCGAGCTGGAGCACCCATCGAGCGGCGCACGGGTGCCCGCGAAAATTGCCGGAATCGACTACGAGGCCAATCTCGCGGTTCTCGAAGCGGCCAATTCCGACTCCGAAGTATTCAAAGGGCTCACCCCTCTCGAACTGGGAACCTCCACCAAGGCAGGCGACGCACTCGACGTCTGGCAGATTGAGGACAACGGCGACGGTGTTTCAACCGAAGTGGAAGTGCTCCGCGTCACCGTCGGTCGCTACTTTATCCCCGGATCTGTTTTCATGATGTATCAGGTCAAAGGTTCGCTGCAATCGCGGGTGAACAGCTTCACCCTTCCCGTCATCAAAGGAGGCAAGCTTGCCGGAATGCTTCTCAGCTACTCATCCAAGGAACAAACCGCCAACGTGCTGCCGACGCCTATCATCGAGAAGTTCCTCGCTGACCTCGAAGACGGTGATTACAAAGGATTCCCCAATCTCGGAATCAGCTTCTCTCAGACACTCGACGAAACGCTGCGCGATTTTGTCGGAATCACAGACAAGGACGGCGGCATCTTCGTCCGTAACATCGCCAAGGAAGGATCCGCTGACAAAGCCGGCATCGAAAAAGGTGACGTGATTCTTTCGATCGGAGGTCAGCCGATTGATTCCCGCGGCAACTACGAGCACCCTGAATACGGCAAGCTCAGCTTTTCACACCTCGTCCGGGGCGGAGCCAAAACCGGTGACGTCGTCAAAGTCGAAGTGATTCGCGACGGGGAGCCGATGAGCATCGACGTCGAGCTCGCGCGCAAACTCCCTGAAGACTACCTCATCGATCCCTACATGTTCGACCGCGGTCCCAAGTATCTCATTTTCGGCGGCCTCATCTTTCAGGAACTCACGCTCCCCTACCTGCAAAGCTGGGGCGACGAATGGCCGAACCGGGCACCGTTCAAGCTCGTGCACGCGAACGCCAATCCGGAGCCGTTCGAAGAAGAGGGCCGTGAGAAGCTCGTCTTCCTCAGCAACGTTCTCAAAACTCCCAGCACGCTCGGCTACGAGGCGATCAATTCAGCGATCATCACCGACGTGAACGGGCAATCGATCAAAAATATTCAGGATCTCGCGCGAGCCATTTCCACGCCGCCGGCTGACGGCATCCACGTGATTGAGTTCAGCGATTACCCCAAAATCATCTACGTCGACGACCGCGCGTCCAAAGTCGTGAACCAGCAGCTCACAAACTACGGAATCGGGCAGCTTCAGCGGCTTGAATAAACTCTGAAACTCACCTCATAAGTCTCGTTGACAATTTGATCAGCGCTTTTATTGTTCCGGCCCTTCCCTCATGGTTGCGCCGATTGATGATCAAGCGGCATTTGTAGAGACGAAAGACCGGGGAAGCAGTCAATTTACCAATCGGAACGATGAAACGGACCTATCAACCATCTAAGCGCACACGCAAAAATCAGCACGGTTTTCGCGCACGTATGTCAACCAAAGCGGGACGCGATCTCATCAAGCGTCGTCGCCAAAAGGGACGTAAGCGCCTCATTCCTAAAGGCGCTGAGCTTCAGTACAAGCGCCACACGGTTCAGCACAACACCAAGTAGTCGTTTCCTCCTCCCTTTTTCAGGGAGGGAAATGCCTGTCGGTGTTGTTGTCAGCCATTCCAGGTGCCTTCACCGGTTCCGGGGCCATGAAAATCCCCCGCACACGAAGGATTCGATCTCGATCGGAGTTTCTTCGTGTCCGCAAGGAAGGTGAATCGATACGCGGGAAATTTCTCGTACTGGGTTTTCTGGCTGACAACAGCTTGAGCGAGCCTTTTAAGCTGGGGCTGATCACCACGAAAAAGATCGGCGGCGCCGTCGTTCGCAACCGGGTGAGACGTCGCATTCGCGGAATCATCCATCGAACCGGCGAACGAATCCGGCCCGGATTCCGACTCGTCGTCATCGCCCGCTTTCGCGCTGCGGAAGCGACTTCCGAACAACTGGAAAAAGAGTGGAAATGGATGCTCCACCAATCCGGTTTGATGCAAACTGCGACCGACGGACAAAAGTGAAAGCGATCCTCATATTTCTCGTTCGCATCTATCAGGTGGTGATTTCCACACCGCTGCACTTTATCTGCGGCCCGTTCAGCGGCTGCCGCTTCACCCCCCAATGTTCCCAATACTTTATTGACGCCGTCACGGTGAACGGAGCACTCAGGGGATCATGGCAGGGCTTTTGCCGAATCCTGCGATGCAACCCGTGGGGCGGACTCGGACACGATCCACCCCCGGGGTGGGAAGAATATGTGGCAGAACACCCGGAAGCCGCTTATGTAGGCCGCCGGAAGTGCGATATTCCGCATTCAGACAATTTAAAACCTTAGACGTAGAAAGATACCATTGCTGTGAAAAACATGGATAGAACATCCTGGATTGGGGCACTTGTTTGCCTCGGGCTTCTTTTCGGATGGGGCTGGTGGAGCTCCAAAGACGCTGCGAAGCAGGCCATTGAACGGGCCCGCATCGCAGAGATCGAAGCTGCCAAGGCACCTCCTGCCGCCGATCCCAAGAGCGCCGACAAGGCGCCCGCAGCAGCAGACAGCGCAGGCACTGCCGCGGCAACTCCCGAGGTGGAAGCGAAAGAATCCGTCCTCGAGAATGACGGCGTGAAGCTTCACCTCACGACACGGGGCGCGGGAATCCGCGTCGCCGAACTGCGTGATCACAAACGCTATCTCGAGGGCGAAGAGCTCATCACGATCAACCGGACCGCCTCCAACGGAGTCGGTGTCCTCTCCGAAGGCCCCGGCCTCTTCGACGCCACCAATTGGGAGTTTGTTTCTCAGGATGCCACCTCGGCTTCCTACAAAACGACGACCCCGACGGGATTCGAACTCACGAAAAAGTTCACGCTTCCCTCCGGCGAAGATTACGACTCTCACGAAGTTCTCATGGAACTGACGGTGAAGAACGGCGCGAAAACTCCGCTGAACTTCGCGAACAATTACCTCTACACCGGCTCCGCAGCCCCGCTCCACCTCAACGAGTGGTCCATGCAGATCGGCGTCTACTGGATGGATAAAAGCGGCGAGTTCGAATACGAAACCGTCGACCATTTCGGAGGAAAGAAAGTCCTCGGCGTGTTTGGTAAAAACGAGATCCCCTCTGACTCCTTCGGGGTCGCAGAGTTGGACTGGGCCGGCGTGAACGATCAGTTTTTCACGACGATGATTCGTGCGGAGGAGCCCTACACCACGAAAATCTGGGCGAGCCGCTTTCCGGTCGTCGTCGAAGATGACGAAGCCGCCTCCCTTAAAAAGCGCATGTTTGCCGCTGAAATGGGCGTGGGCCTTCCCGACCTTACCTTGAACCCCGGCGAGCAGAAGACGCTGAACTACAGCATCTACCTCGGACCCAAAGAGTTCTCCCGCCTCAAAGGCCTCGGCGACCAGCGCGAGCGCGTAATGCACTACGACGCGATCCCGATCTTCGGTTTCCTCTTCGGATGGGCGATCAAGCCACTCGCCTCGTGGCTCATCATGGGACTCGTCCAGCTCAACGGCCTCGTCGGGAACTACGGCGTCGCGATCATCATCATCACGATTCTGATCCGCCTTCTGATTTGGCCCGTCTACGCCAAGTCAGCCCGCAGCATGAAACGGATGTCCAAGCTGACTCCGTTGATGAAGGAAATTAAGGAGAAGTATGAGGACGACCCTCAGAAAGTGAACCAGGAGACGATGAAGCTGTATCAGACCTACGGCATCAACCCTCTCGGCGGTTGTCTCCCCATGTTCATCCAGCTCCCCGTTTTCCTCGCGTTCTATCGCATGTTGTGGAGTGCCGTGGAGCTGCGCCACGAATCCTTCCTCTGGGTCGATGACCTCTCGATGCCCGACTACCTCTTCACGATTCCGGGCCTTGAGATTCCCTTCAATCTCCTCCCCGTCCTCATGGGACTGACGAGTTTCATCCAGATCGCGATCACTCCGAAAACCGGAGACAAAACACAGCAGATGATCTTCATGTTCATGCCGCTGATTTTCCTCGTGATCTGTTACAACTTTGCCGCAGCACTCGCCCTCTACTGGACGACATCGAACGCTTTCTCCATCCTCCAAACCTGGCTCATGAACAAAATGCCTGAGCCGGAGCTGAAGAAAAAAGCAAACTCAGGCAAAAAAGGCTTCATGGCGAGAATGCAGGAGCAGGCCGAGGCCGCTCAGAAAGCCAAGGCAGCAGGTGGCGCCCCCGGTCCCGCCGGCGCCAAGAACCGCACGAAAATGCCCGGAGAAAAAGGCGACCGCCACACCAAGGGCAAGAAAAAGCGCCGTTAGTCCCCTTTTCACCTCAACTGAAGAATTCACGATGGACCATTTTGATATCGCTCAGGAAGCTCTCGACACGATGCTGGGATACCTCGGTTTCGCCGCAAGGATTGACCTCGATCGTGAATCGGAAACCCTGAATGTCACCTGCGCAGAGAGCAAACTGCTCATCGGTCACAATGGCGCCCGCCTCGACGAGATTCAGTATCTCGTGAACCGGGTTCTTCAGGATCGCGTTCCTGAGGCTCCCAAAGTGAACGTCGATATCGACAGCTACATCGCCTCCCGCGATTACCGGCTCGTCGAAGACGCCGAAGCCGCCGCCGCCGGTGTCATCGCCAGCGGCACGCCTGCGAAACTGGAGCCGATGAACTCCTACCAGCGACGTCTCGTGCACAACCATTTCAAGGACAACCCTGAAATCAAAACATGGAGTCCCGGCGATTCAGCCCGACTCAAACGAATCACGCTCTCCTTAAAAAATCCGGCCAAAACGGCCTCTGAGGGCTGAAGTAGCGTTATTTGTTTTACAAATTTGTTGATTTTTTTAATAACAGCGCTATGCGCAAGGGCTTGCTGTTCGTTTAATTTGAACATCAAGCTGTTTTCACCCGAAAATCCCATCCGGAAAACGCTACCCATGTCAGAAGAAGGATCGAACATCGTTGACTTCCCAGGCACGGAAAAACCGAAACCCTCTGGATACCAATCGGGAACAGGCTCCATTAATATGAGAAGTGACTTAGTCGTAGAGGCATCAAAAGTAATTCCTGAACCACCGGTTCTTATCAATCTTGTTTCCAGCCGCGTCAAGCAGCTGAACCTGGGACGGACGCCGCTCGTCGAGACCGATCACCGCATGGGTGCCGCCGACATCGCCCTCACCGAAATCATCCAGGGCAAAATCAGCGTCGAAGAGAGAGACGACGCATAAATTCCCTTTTCGGAGTTTAACGGGCATTGCGCATCGCTTTGATACGCCTTTTTGCGCCCGCAACACAGGGATTTTGCCTCTTGCTTAGGCCGAATCCTTTGGCGAAAGTTTCGGCATGTCTCTCTTCAACCTGCGTTCCGAATATTCCCCCCAGGGCGATCAGGAGCAGGCTATCGCCAAACTGACGAAGTCCCTCCGCGCGGGGAACGAACACCAGACCCTCCTCGGGGTGACCGGTTCCGGTAAGACGTTCACGGTCGCGAACGTGATCCAGAACGTCGAAAAGCCGACGTTGATCATGTCGCACAACAAGACGCTCGCGGCGCAGCTCTACAGCGAATTCAAAAGCTTCTTCCCCGACAACGCCGTCGAGTATTTCGTTTCCTACTTCGACTACTTCCAGCCCGAAGCCTACATCCCCCGCACCGACACCTACATCGAGAAGGATTCCTCGATCAACGACGAGATCGAACGGCTCCGACTCTCCGCGATGAGTTCGCTCCTCACGCGAAAGGACGTCATCGTCGTTTCCAGCGTGTCCTGCATCTACGGCCTCGGTTCCCCTGACGACTACAAAAACATGATGATCCCTGTCCGTGTCGGGCAGCTCATCGACAGAGACGATTTTTTAAAAAGCCTCGTCGGAATTCTCTACGAGAGGAACGACATCGAGTTCACGCGCGGTCACTTCCGGGTCCGGGGCGACGTCGTCGAAGTGTATCCCGCCTACCTCGATAACGAAGCGATTCGCGTCGAATTTTTCGGGGACGAAATTGAACGTATCTCCGCCTTCGATCCCCTCACCGGAACGGCACGCTCGCAACTCGACGACTTCACTTTCTACCCCGCGAAGCAGTTCGTGACGCCGAAAGACAAAATGGCGCGGGCGATCACCGCGATCCGGAAGGAGCTCAAGGAACAGGTGGAAAAGTTCGAGAACAATCAGCAATACCTCGAGGCCCAGCGGATCAAGCAACGCACCGAATACGACATCGAAATGATGCAGGAAATGGGGTTCTGCCAGGGCATCGAGAACTATTCCCGACATCTCACGGGACGCCCTCCCGGGGAGAAACCGGGAACGTTGATCGACTTTTTCCCCGATGATTTCCTCACCGTGATCGACGAATCCCACGTCAGCATCCCGCAGATCGGCGGCATGTACGAAGGCGACCGCTCGCGTAAAACCACGCTCGTCGACTTCGGCTTCCGCCTCCCCAGCGCACTCGACAACCGGCCTCTCAAGTTTGACGAATACATGAAGGCGACCGGCCAGCGCCTCTACGTCAGCGCGACCCCCGCCAAGTTCGAGATCAAGAATTCCACCGCGGGTCGCAAAGGCTACCTCCCTCACAAACGAAAAGTGATCGGCGAGCCCGAGCTCGTCCCCGAGAGACTCCCGCGCATCTCCGGGAGCCAACAACCGGTCGATAAATTCGATCCCGGTAAGAAAGGAACCGACCTCATCGTCGAGCAGATCATCCGTCCGACCGGACTGATCGATCCCGTCATCACCTTGAGGCCTCTCAAAGGCCAGATCGACGATACGATCGAACTTTGCCGCCAGCGGATTGAGAAAGGCGAACGCGTTCTCGTCACCACCCTGACGAAACGCACCGCCGAGGACCTCACCGATTACATGCGGAATATCGGACTCGCGGTGCGCTACATCCACGCCGACGTCGATGCGATCGAGCGGGTCGAGATCCTGAGAAGCCTCCGCGCCGCTGAATTCGACATTCTCATCGGAATCAACCTCCTCCGGGAAGGTCTCGATCTTCCCGAGGTCAGCCTCGTCTGCATTCTCGACGCGGACAAAGAAGGATTTTTGAGAAGCGAAACCAGCCTCATCCAGACCGCAGGCCGCGCCGCCCGGCACATCAACGGAGAAGCGGTTCTCTTCGCCGACAACATTACGGATTCGATCCAGAGCCTTCTCAGCATCACCGAATACCGCCGCCGCGTTCAAACCGAACACAACGAAAAACACGGCATCGTCCCCCACACCGTGACGCGCAGCGATCAGGAAACGCTGCGCATGTACACGAAGGGGAAAGCGGTCGAGGAATCGCTCGTCGCCCAATCCGGCGGCGATGTCGACACGCTCACAGTGATCCGCGAACTCGAAGAGGAAATGCAGGAAGCCGCAACCAAACTCGAGTTCGAGCGAGCCGCGCTGATCCGCGACCAGATCAACAAGCTCAAAAAGGATTCCGGCGAGAAACCGCTCCCGATCAAGCGGAAGAAGGTCTCGTATTGATCGAGCAAGGTCGCTCGAATCGCCTTTCAGCGCGATTCAACAGGGTCAGGTCATTGACTCAACCCTCTTCGATTCGAAAAAGAAGATCGTTCTTTGCCGTCATTTCCGGCAAACTTCGTTCGCTATGAAATCCCTGATCTCCCTCGTGATCGGCATCAGCTGCGCGCTGATCCCAAACGGAACCTCCGCCGGGACCGTGGAAATCACCGCCTCGCGGGACGGCTACGAAATTATCCCGCTTCCATCAAAGGAGCCCTCCCCTCAGCCGTAGGCGAAGGAAGCACCGGAAGCGCCGGCTTGCGCGCCCGGCGACAGCACCCCGATCGTTTGGCACACCATCGTTGCTAAATCGTCGGGGAACGCCGTTTCCGTCTCCACCGCCTATCACCGAAACGGTATCGGCATCATCGAATGGGAGCCCCACCGCACCGACGATCAACAATGGCGCATCCTCCGGGGAACAGACGGCTGGTTTCACCTCATCGCACGACACTCCGGGAAAGCCCTCTCGATCCGGGAGGGACGGACGGTGGAAAACGCCGACGCCATTCAATGGGAGTTGATCAGCGAAGACTCCCAGCTTTGGAAAATGGAGTTCGATGAGGACGGTTTCACCCGACTCAAAAACAAAAGCAGCGGCCTCTACCTCGCGACATACAGCAAAGGAGGGAACCACGGCCGCCACCTGCTTCAGAAATCAAAGGCGGACACCGACGACCAGAAGTGGCTCTTTCAGATCGTCGACGTGGAAGAGTAGCCGACCTACCCGTTCAGCGCGATCCAGCCGACCCACATGAGCCCGAGATCGATGATCATGTGACTGATCCAGGCGCCGAAGAGGCTGCCGTAGCGATGGTAAATGAGGCTCCACACCGCGCCGCCTATCCCCACGCAGGCACCGAGCGCGAGCGCCCAGCCGATCGGGAAAAACTGAGTCAGGATCACGACGTGGTGCGCCGCGAAGCCAACCGCCGCCCAGAAACACGCCCACGGCACCGAAATCAGTTTCCGAAGCTGCCCGAAAACGAACCATCGCCAGAAAAACTCCTCCAGCGCGGCGTGCGCAAACGAGATAAAAAGCGCGAACCAGAGGTAATGCTCAGCGACGCCGAGCCCATGAATCCGTTCCGAAATACGACCGCTGTTCTCCGTGATCAGATAGGTAAAAGGACTTTCCTTCACCAACCAGACGAGCATCGAGAAAACGATCGCCCCGAAAACGGTGCCCGCCACTGCCGACGGGAGATGACGCTTTTCCCGGACTCTTTCAATGAGCGGTTCCCGCATCAACCAGCACACCGCGACGAACGGCCATATCAGGAGGAAGCACTTGATGCCTGAGTAAAACGAATTGCCGAGGAAAGTTCCCGGAAAGAGCACAAAGTAGAAAAACGACGCCGCGAGCGGAAGGCACATCGCCGGAGCAACGAGAAGCCAGCGTTTCGCGGTTCCTGTGGGGGTGGGGGCTGTATCAATCACCCGCCCAGTTTCGCGCCTTCCACGCGTCCCTCAAATCACTATTTCCAATCTTGTTATTGATGAAAACGATGTCAAAATGGAACCTGCTCAATTTAATTAAGAAACCTTAAGTAAACTCTCTGAAATCATGGCTATCGTAGCAACTAACTTGAAACGCGGACAATGCATCAGCTACAAAGGCGAACTCGGACTCGTCCTCGGACTTGAGCACCGGACGCCGGGAAAAGGAAACGCGCTCATCATGGCCACGATCCGTTCCTTCAACTCAGGCAAAACGAAGGACATTCGTTTTGCCTCAAGTGACAAGGTCGACATCGTTCAGTCCGATCGTCAAAAGCTCGAATTCAGCTATTCGGACCACTCGGGGTATCACTTCATGGACCCGACGACTTTTGATACGATTACGTTTCAGGAGGAATTTATCGCCGACAGCAAGGACCTTCTCATCGACGCGATTGAGGTTGAAGTGCTCTTCGTCGACGGCAAGCCCGTCACGCTCGAACTCCCCGCGAACATCGAACTCGAAGTTACCGAGTCCGCTCCCGGCGTGAAAGGCGACACCGCCACCGCAGCAACTAAGGAAGCCGTTCTCGAAACCGGTCTTCGCGTTCAGGTCCCCCTCTTCGTTGGTCCCGGTGATAAGATCAAGGTCAGCAGCGTTGATAAAAAATACGTCGGTCGAGCCTGAGAACCGAATCCGGGGTCAGGCCTCAGCTTCTCGCCTCAATTTTCAGCGGAGGGTTAACAGTGCCGACCAAACGGAAAAGAACGCGGAACAAGCGCACGCGAAAGCGGCGCCCGATTCCGCGGCAGGGCCTGTCTGCATTTGTACAGGCGAAATCGAAAACCCGCTCGACGGGTTTCGACCAGTCGACCCTGATCTTTTTCAAGTTCTGGATCGGCATCCTTCTGCTCCCCTTCTGCTGGGTGCTGATCGAAACGTTCCTCGTCCTTCTCACCGCCGACACCTTCGGCGGTGACTACTGGCGCTCGAAGGAATTTCTTTTCTTCGGCGTCGGCTGCTTTCTCTGGCTCGCGCTGTTTTATGGCTTCCGCACCCGCTTCATGATGTGGTGCTACGTTGCCGGTCATGAGCTCACTCACGCGCTCTTTGTGCTCATCTGTCAGGGTAAGATCACGAAAATCCACATCTCTGCCGAGGGCGGACACGTTCTCACGAACCGGAACAATTTCCTCATCTCGCTCTCCCCGTATTTTTTCCCCTTCTACACCGCCGTCGTCATTCTCCTTTGGGCGCTGATGGAATGGACGCTCAAAGAGATCAAGCAGCCGGATACCGTCTGGCTCTACGGGCTCATCGGAGTGAGCTGGATGTTTCACCTCACCTTCACGATCTGGATGATCCGCCGCGAGCAGCCCGATCTCGATCAAAACGGACGACTCTTCTCCTTCGTCATCATCTTCATCGCCAACATCCTCCTGATCTGCACGATGCTGATCATCGCCTCCCCCACCGCAACGTTTGAGGGATTCGGAATTTCGCTGATGGAAAATACGAGAACGCTGTTCACGCGATTTATTGAATCCGCCCGCGAGGTTTTCGGGGTTTTTCTGCGGAACTAAGCGGAGTGATTTCGTGGTAGTGATCGCATCTCAACTCAGCCGCGTGCTTAAACGGTCCTGAGCTGACGAATCCAGAGTTGGGCTGTCAGGACGACCGGAAGCTTCACTCCACCTCAGCCGCGCCCGTCAGATCCGAAAGCAATTCATACGCTTCCTGATACCTCAGCGAGTCAGCCAGCGAATCGAGGACGTAGCGTTTTGCTTTCTCTTTGTCCGTTCCTGCGAGAAGTCGCGCGAGACGAAATCTCACCTCTGATGGATTCACAGGATCGAGGGCGAGAGACTTTTCAAACGCATCCACCGCCGGCCCCGCTTCTCTGAGCCCCTCATGAGCGCAGCCCTGACAGTAATGCGTCCGCTCGAAGAAAGGGTTGATCGCGAGACTGCGTTCGGAGTTTGTAAGGACACCGCTCCAGTCGTTCTTGTCGAACTTCACTTCGATGAGTCGATTGTAGGCCGTCAGCGCCTCGGCGGATAAACTCGCGACCTCCTCCAGCACCGCGACCTCGCCGGCGGAGTCCCCCTTTTCGCGGAGCGCGCGTGCCTTCATCGCATAGCCGTTGCCCGGTCCGGCAAATTCAGGGAGCAAAGCGATGAGCTGATCCGCCGATGCAATCGCCGCGTCCCATTGCTCGTCCCGCAACAGATTGGCGGTATGGGTTTGCAGCCCCCAGAGGTTCGTCGGGTTCTTTTTCACGAAGGCGGCTACGGCAAGACCGCTCAGCGGATTCACTTCCTCCGTCGAAGGCTCGGACCAATCAACGCCGTTTCCATAATTCATCGCGAGATCCAGAGTCGCTTGAGCGAACCCTTTCTCCAGCTCATCCAGTTCCGTCGTGTTCTTTTCTATCGCCTCGTTGATGAGGATTCCACCGGCAAGATCGGCGAGAATTCCTCGAAGCGAGTCTTCGCCAAAATTCTTCACGATGTAATCGACCACCAGCATCGACTGGTAGTAGGCGAACATGACATATTCGCCGTTCTTCGGACTGAAAAAGGCCTGACTCATGTCGCGAATCGGCGTGAGCGCCTCCTCTTCGAGAATCATCTTCCGATACCGTGGCGACATCCGCTGCCCCCAGTTGGGCTGACGCTGCATTTCCTCGTAAACCGAGATCCCCTCGCTGAGCCAGCGCGGCATTTTGTTGTTCGTCGCCGTGAGCGTGACGACGTGGCAATACTCGTGCCAGAGTGTCGCCTCCCAGTTGCTCTTGCCCGAGGTGGCACTGCCGGGACTGTTCATCGTCACGACGGAGCCGAAACAGACTCCGAGGAGACCTTCGCCGCCGAGAGCACCGAAAGAACGCACCGCAAAATCCTGCTGATTCGGATAAAACTCGATCAACGTCGGCTCATCGATCACGAGCCCGTATTTTTCGGTCAGCACCGATTTCGCTTCCGTGAGGAGGGCCACTACCCGGTCGGCATAGATGGTCGCCTCCCCGGGCGGCAGGCGAATGATGAAGTCATCGGTCTTCACCGACGCGAAACTGTCGATCTCCTTTTGAAGCACTTCGAGATTGTAGGCGAGGACGTTGTATTCGTCCGCAGCGCCGACTTCTTTCGCGAGCGGCCACGCTTTATCGACCTCCCCGAGTCGCAGATAATCGAGTGCGAGCTGGAGCTTCGCAGGCAGGTAATCGGGATCAAAACCGAGCGCGCGCTTCTGAGCTTCGGCTCCTTCGGCATAGCGATACTTTTTCGAAAGAACCCGGCCGATCACGTGATCGATTTCAGGATTGTCCCGCCACACCGAAAGCGCCTTGTCGCGTGCGGTTTCGAACTGCCCGCTGTTCGGCTCGACGAGTTCAGCGAGAATCGCGCTGTAAGCCCACGCAAGGGGATGACGCGGATTCATCGCGAGAACAATCTGAAGTCGACGCACCGCCTCTTCGTAATTTTCGAAAATGATCGCATACTCCGCCTCGAGAAGAAGCGCTCCGAAATGGCGCGGCGAAAGCTCGAGAAGCTTTTCGAGATACCTCCCGCCCAACTGTCGGCTCGTTGGGAAATAGGCCCGGGCCAATCCGAAGAGCGTGTCAGTCCGCTCGGGGTCGAGCTTCAATGCCGATTCGAAAGCAGTCGCGGCCCTGGCGAAATCATCTTTCTCCAGAGCGAGTTCACCGGTGTGAAGATGCGCCTCGAGAACCCCCTCGGGAACGTCGCGCCCCTTGATTTTGGTATCTTTGGCAGGACCAAAATACTTCTCGATCACCATATCGGGATCGCCACCGAGAACGACAGCGGCACGCCCGAGAAACACGAGATCGAGCGGCGTTCGGTCCCGTGTCGGAACGCCTTGCGCCGCCTTGTTGATTCCCGCGAGCATTCGCTCAGCGTCCTCCTCGTGCCCCGTTTCTTCAAAAAAAGCGTAGGCTTCGAGCAGAGCACCTAGCGCCTCAGGAAACCGATCCGTCGTTTCGCGGGCCTCGTCGAGCGCCTCTTCATAGCGCCCCAGCGCCTTGAGCGCCTGAAAGCGCAGCGTGCGCCATTCCCAGGAAGGTTGACCACGGCTCAACGAGTAGTCACATATCTGAACGATGATGTCGTAGCGTCCCGCCCTGAATATCTCACGTGCCTTGGGCAGATTGTCTTCGTCGTAATAACGTTTGTAGTCCGCCTGTCCAAAAACAGAACCGCTCAGGCTGATCAACAAAAGGATGAGTGAGAGAACGCGCCACATACGCCTCTACTGAAGCGGATAAACCTCATCCGGTAAAGCCCGCGTTCAGGCTCCGCTATCGACGACTGAACCGAAGGCGAGCACTTGCTCCCACTCCCGCCCTCTCTCGAGAAACGGCTGCACATCGATCGCGTAGATGTCGCCATCGACCGCCCGGATGTAATTCCGCGGGTGCGCGTCCTGAGCCAGAACGCCGTCCGCGTCGCGCAGGAAGTTCACATTTTCCGCGTCCCGCGTGAATCCGAGCCCCGTCATAAATTCGGTCACCGCCTCCATCGTCGGCACCCCTTCCATCGGATCGGGGAGAATGTAACGCTGAGAGGTCACGATGCTCGGGCCGTCAGGTCGCTCCCAGATTCCTTCAAACCGGACGTCATCGCCGAATACGAGATTGGAGAGCCGCAGGCGTCTCAAATATCCGAACGGTGTCGAATAACCCGACGGGCCGAACCCGGCAAAACCGGCAAAGGTGGACTTCCAGAACCGATCCTCGTGCGGATCGTGGAAAATCTCGTGCTCCATGCCCCCTTTCCCGTAGTCGAGAGAAGGCAAATCGGCACGATTCAGGAGACAGTCACGTTCCCTTGCGAACGACGTGAGATTTCGGAACTGACTTCTGACGGCTCGCTCCCAGGCTTCAGCCGGATCCCGTGGTGGTGGAACATCTGCCACTCTGCCGCTTGCTTCACGAGATCCCGATCCGCCTGCGATAGAGGCTGCTTCTGCTTCATTAAGCTCCATAACCGCTTCGCTTCGGAGCGGGAAATGGGCTTTGGATCTGCCTTGGGGACGCTCATCTGCTAGAAAGTAGGGTAATTATTGAGTATTTCAAGAATTAAGGATTTCTCAAGGAGAATGCTAACGAAAAAAGGTCGATACCCGAACCAACTCCTCCACCTCTCACCTTGCAAATGTCCTCCGCTGGCGCTTTGATCTACTCAACCATTAGGTCTTTTTGAACGACGACACAACAGAACCGGAGGAACCTCAAATTCCTGAAAGTGAAACGCCCCCGGAAACGGACGTTTCAGAAGGAATCGAAGCTTCCGGCGAAGCGGATTCGACAGAGTCATCTCCCGATGAAGCCCCTCCCGCTGCCGGGGAGACCGCCGATGAAAGCGCACCGGAGGAAACATCATCCGACGACGAGCCCCCATCCCACGGGGAGGACTCCGACGACGACGAGGCGCCCTCCGCTGACGGCAATGAGTCCACCTACAAAGTGGAACTCGATATGTTTGAAGGGCCGATGGATCTCCTTCTCTACCTGATTAAAAGAGACGAGATCGATATTTACGACATTCCCATTGTCGATATCACCAGACAATACATGGCTTACCTCGAGACCTTCAAATTGCTGAATATCGGGCTCGCCGGTGAGTTCCTCGTCATGGCAGCGAACCTCTGCTACATCAAGAGTCGCATGATGCTCCCGAAGCACGTGCAGCCTCCTGAGGAAGACGCCGACGAAGAGGATCCACGCTGGGATCTGATCAAGCAGCTCATCGAATACAAGAAATTCAAGGAAGCGGCGCGTCAGCTCGCGGAAAAAGAATCGAAAGAGCAGAATCGATTCACTCACAAGCCCGATAAAATCAAGAGCGTCGAAGGTGAAGAGCGCCCCCTTTCAGATGACGTCAGCGTGTTCGACCTGATCCGCGCGTTCCAGAGCATTCTCGACCGCTTCCAGGATGACAGTCTCGGCGAGATCGTCGATGACCAGTTCACCGTGAGCGACAAGATCGCTTTCATTCTCGATAAGGTGGAACCCGGAGGCTCCATCAACTTCGTCGACCTGTTCAAAGGCGCTGCGAGCAAGAATGAAATGATCGTGACCTTCCTCGCCGTTCTCGAGCTCATGAAGCTCAATTATTTCAAGGTGGTGCAGAAAGTTGTCCTCGGAGAAATCCAACTGAGACGGAACGAATTCTGATGGCGCTCAAAAACCACGTGAGAATCCACTTTAATTCCCCGAAATTCAGCGCAATTTACGAGCCTTCCCGCCACCTCTTCAAAGAGACCTAAATGGAACTGATTCACATCGTCGAGGCCTTGATTTATGCCGCTCCAGAGCCTGTAACTTCCGCTGAAATAGCGAAAGCGGTGCGCCGGGCGGCTGATGACTCAGCCATCCCCGAAGCACAGGAGTGGGAAACGATCAACGCTTCCAACATCGAAACCGTGATTTCCGAACTCGATGAGAAACTGGTGCAAACCGGCAGCGCTATCCAGCTGAGCGAGGGCTCAAACGGTTGGCGCTTTGTGACGCGGGAAATTTACGCCGACTGGATTCGAGCGCTCCTTCCTGAGATGCGCCCCGAAAAATTGAGTGCCGCAGCTCTCGAAACGATCGCTCTGATCGCCTACCGCCAGCCGATCACGAAGGCGGACATCGAAGCGGTTCGCGGCGTTTCTGTCGACGGACAGATCCAGAAACTGATCGATCGCCGTCTCATTCGCGTCGGTGGCCGTGCCGATCTCCCCGGCCGCCCCATGCTCTATGAAACGACCGAGGATTTCATGCAGCATTTCGGAATCAAGGAATTGGACGACCTTCCGAACGCCTCGGAATTGCGCCTCGTAGAACTTCCCACCGCCGAAGAGGAACAGGCAGAAGAGGAAGCCGCCGGCAACGAAGCCGGAGAGAACGCCGAAGCGGCTGAGGGTGAAGATGTTGACGACAACGCGGCGAGAATAGCCGCCCTTGAAGCCGAAGAAGAAGAATTAGCTGAAGAAACCGGCGAAACGGAGGAAATGGAATCCCCCGCCGAAGAATCGCCCGAAGAAGGTAGCGAGATCGGGGAATTTGAAATTTCCGAAGACGACGCACCGGAGGAGACCGATCAGCCCGCTACCTGACCCCCCATTTTTTTATGAGCCTCGAAGAACAGCGCATCAAAATCGATGCCATCGACACCGACATCATCCGCCTCCTCAATGAGCGGGCCGACGTTGTCCATGAAATCGGTGAAATCAAAAAGAAGAACGGCCTCGAAATCTACGCTCCCGAGCGTGAGGAAAAACTACTCCGCAGTCTCTGCAAAAAAGGAGAGGGAGGTCGCCTTCCGGACGACTCGATTCGTGCGATCTACCGTGAGATCATGTCCGCAGCGCTCGCGCTCGAAGAAGATCTCAAGATCGCCTACCTCGGCCCTGCAGGGACCTGGACGCATCAGGCTGCGATTGGAAAATTCGGTCACAGCGTGAAGTATCTTCCTCAGCCGAGTTTCGGAGACGTCTTCAATCAGGTCGAGCGACGCGTCGCTGACTACGGAGTCGTTCCGATCGAGAATTCGACCGAAGGCGCCGTCACTCACACCCTCGATCTTTTCGCCGATTCACCGCTGAAGATCTACGGCCAGGTCATGCTCTCGATCGAGAACAACCTCATGGCGAACTGCCCGCGTGAAGACATTCAGCAGATCTACAGCCACCCGCAAATCATTGCCCAGTGCCGCGGTTGGCTCTCCAAAAATTTCAACGAGATCCAGCCGATCGAGAAATCGAGTTCCGCTGCCGCCGCTGAAATCGCCGCGAAGGAACCGAACTCAGCAGTACTCGGAGGATCGCTCCTCTCTGAACTCTACGGTATCAACCTGCTCGAGCGTTCGATTCAGGACATCGCGAACAACACAACCCGCTTTCTCGTGATCAGTCACAAGACCTGCCCACCGACCGGAGATGATCGCACCTCGGTCATGTTCTCCGTTCGCGATGAACCCGGGTCCCTCCACCGTGCCCTCGAGCCGTTTGAAAAGCTCTCGATCAACATGTCCAAAATCGAGAGCCGCCCCTCAAAACGCCGCGCGTGGGAGTATTACTTTTTCGTCGACATCGCCGGCCACTGCGAAGAGCCCGAATTGGCCAACGCGATCGAAGAAGTCGGCAAAAACTGCTCCTTCGTGAAAACGCTGGGAAGTTACCCCGCGTAGTTAAGCATCGGAAAAACCCGACGCGCCCGTCGGGTTCACTCCCCCACGAGAGGCAGGGCGATCCCCTGCCTTGCGCTTTCATACGCGGTATCGACGATCTGCTGGCCGATCCGGGACGTCTCGATACTGAGCGGCCCAGCAACCGGAACGCCCTCTTCGAGGCAGTTCAGAAAATACTCGATCGGGTTGCGGAAAGGCGCACTCAGCGACGGTGCCTCCACCTGACGCCCCTCCGGCGATGCGGAATCCTGAAGCGTGACAAAAGACTCGTAGTCGTAACTTGAGAGCGTTCCCGTTGCCCCTTTGACGACAAAGCCGCATTTGGGCTGCGGTTGATGCGCCCACGGATCTGAAAACGTGCCCCATCTCGTTTCAAATTTCGAAAGCCCCCGCGCATACCTCGCCACCGTGATGCTGTGCTCGTCGACTTCGAGATCGCTGTTGTTGCGATCCCACATCGCCATCACTTCGACCGGTTTCTCACCTCCGTTGAACCAGGTGCCGAGAGTGGTGCCATAGCCGAGGTAATCCTGCAAACTCCCCCCTCCTTCTGATTCGCGATAGAACCAGCTCGCCTCCTTTGCCTCGACGGTCGGCTCGTGCTCGATCTTGTCCGCGCCGTGCCACAGCGGTCCGCGATTGCCGTCGTAATAATGCACCTCACAAACCTCGCCAATCGCTCCTGATGCGATCAAGTCATGACACTTCACATGCGCAGGCACCCACGCCAAAGGCCAGTTGATCGCGAGTCGTCCGCCCGATTTGTCCATCGCGGCGATCATGCGATCCGCTTCAGCGAGAGTCGCCGCGAACGGTTTTTCGACGAGAACATGAACCCCGAACGGCGCGACCTTTTCGACCCACTCGGCATGCCTCGCCGCGGCGGGACAGAGAATCGCGAGGTCGGGCTTCGTCGACTCGAGGCACGCTTCGTAATCCGTAAAAACCTGATCGCTCTGCAGCGAAAAATTCCGCGTTGCCTCGAGCATGCGATCCGGTTGCTCGTCGCATATTCCGACGAGATCGACATCCGGGTGATCGTGCGCGAAACGCAGCAGATCCCCCATGTGGAAGTGATCAAAATTGATCCCCGCGACTTTCCAGCGTTTCATATGAAGCGGGGGGCCGTTTCAATTCGATCCAACAGGGTCAGGTGAACGACCCAACCCTGTTCAGCGGGCGTCTCAGATGTCTTCGAGATCGTCTTCCGTGACCTGTGTTTTGTCCCAGAATCCGGCGAAGAAGATGACCGCGATGATGCCGGCAAGGATCGCCGGGAAGATCCAGAAAGCCTTCCACTGCTCCATCGCCGTCGCGATCAGACCGCTGTCGACCGCGTCGGGCATGTCGATGGAAAACAATTTTGCGAGCTTGTCACCGAAAGAGAGATCCACCTCAGGACGTGCCGCACTGATCGCCTCGTCGAGCGGACCATAGCCCGGAACTGCCGCGAATTTTGCCCCGGCGACCTTGAACCCGAAAAACATGCCGAGTCCCTGAGTGACGAAGACGAGCAAACTCTGGGCCTGCCCGCTCACCGATTTGGGTGCGACCTTGTCGGTGTACATGAATCCCGTCACGAAGAAGAAGTCGTAGCAGATTCCGTGAAGCGCGATACCCGCGAACATCATCCACGCCACCTGATCCGGCGCACCGAAAGCGAATAGCAAATACCGAACCACCCAGGCGAGCATTCCGACGAGGATCATCCATTTCACGCCCAGTTTTCGAAAGAAGAACGGAATCAGGAGCATGAACACGATCTCCGACATCTGACCGATCGTCATCGTCGAAGCCGCTTCTTCGAATCCCGTGTTCGCGAGAAAGTTAGAAGTGTAGGCGTAGTAATACGCCAACGGAATGCAGATCAATCCTGAACAAATGATGAAGACGAGAAAGCCGGGCTTCGCGAGCAATTTCCAGGCATCGACCATGAGGAGCGCGCGCATGTTGACCGGCTCCCCTTTCGCCGGCGGCGGGGTGTGGGGAAGGAAAAAAGCCATCACGCCGAGCAGGAGCGAACTCACCCCGGCGAGCTTGAAGATTTCAAGACTGGAAGTCCAACCGAGGAAACCGACGACGAGTCCCGCAGCGATCCAACCGATCGTCCCCCAGACGCGCACTTTGGGAAACTGAAGCCGCTCAAGGTTCGCAAAAGTGATCGTGTTACCGAGTCCCAACGTGGGCATGTAACAGAGCATGTGGGCGATCAGGTAAAAGACGACCTTGTCCGCGTCGCCGGCGGCCCCGGCATCCGCCGCCATGAACATGAAGACACCGCCGAGAAGGAAAAGCACTCCGAAGACGACCTGAGACGGGAAAAAACGGTCGGCGATCACCCCCAGAAAGAGCGGCGCGATGATCGCACCCCAGGGAGCTGATGCATAGGCGCTCCCGATCGCACCACCCAGTTCATTCGCACCGAGCGCCTGCCCGAGCGTCGCGAACCACGCCCCCCAGGTGAAAAACTGCAGGAACATCATGATGCTCAACATCGGCATCGCGGATTTCGGTTTGGTAGTGGCCATAGCAATCAAATAATGAAGACCCCTGATGTTGTCTATAATCCACCGGTGGCGCAACCGCGAAATGAGACGGGATCAATGGATTCGCTTCGATCAGGCGCTGTAATCGCGCTTCCCGAAGATCGATGACCCAACCCGGACGAGCGTGGCCCCTTCCTCAACCGCGACTTTGGCGTCATGACTCATTCCCATGGAAAGATGTGGCAAGGTCAGGCCGTGTTCACTCGCGAGATCATCGCGAAGGGATCTCAGCGCCGCAAACGCAGGACGAACCTCCTCAGGATCGGGATCGAACCGGGGAACGGTCATGAGACCTTCAACGCTCAGATGCGGCAGCGATTTAATTTCAGCAAATGCCTCACGGAGCATTTCCGCGGTGAAACCGAACTTCGCCTCGTCGTCGGAAATATTCACCTGCAACAAAATTGAGCTCACGATTTCAAGCTCTCCGGCGATGCGTGAAATCTGCCCGGCGAGAGCCAACGAGTCGACACTGTGAATCATCGCGCAATGCGGAAGCACTTTACGGATCTTATTCTTCTGAAGGTGACCGATGAGATGCCACTCAATATCAGAGGGCAGAACAGGAGCTTTCTCGAGAATCTCCTGAACCTTGTTCTCACCGAAGATGCGCTGTCCGGCATCATACGCTTCCTTTACGCTCTCCGCGGGCCAGGTTTTGCTCACCGCGACGAGGGTTGCCGGCGCGGTCGCCGCCTGCACCGCTTTCAGATTTTCAGCAATACTCATTTTTCAGGAAGGTTCTCAATTCCTTTACGATCCATTCGCACGATTCGCCACTCCTTAAGGATTTCGCCACCCACCTGCTCATACAGGTCGATCGCGTTTTGATTCCAATCGAGAACGCACCATTCGTAGCGCCCCGCGTCGCGTTCCTGTGCCAGTTTCCCGAGCGACTTCAGGAGCCGTTTCCCCACTCCCTGATGCCGGAAAGCCTGCTTCACATAAAGATCTTCGAGCCAGATTCCTGCTTTGCCGATGAAGGTGGAGAAGGTTGAAAAGAAGATCGCGTAACCGATCAGCCCGCCTTCGTGCTCAGCGACGAGCGCTTCCGCGACCGGAACGGGCCCGAAAAGTGACTTCTGATAATCCTCTTCTGTCGCGACGAGCTGGTCGGTCAATTTCTCAAATTCGGCCAACTCCGCCACCATTTTCAGGATTTCGACGACGTCCTCAGGTCTCGCCGGTCGAATTTCGACGCTTTCAGTTAAATTATCACTCATTGGCTTGTTTTAGGCTGCCGTCTTGGCACAGCGAATGCGACACCATTATAGCGTCAGAAGGTCTTTGACCAACTGGCAAAGGGTTGAAACCAAAACGTCGGCCCGGTTGACATATGTTCTTTAGCAGGTTTTACGGGGGTTTTTCCTGCGACAGTCAATCGGGCCGGTCGTTTCCCCCGTTCAGGTAACGGTTGAGAACGAGTTTCGGCTCGCCTATCATAGTTCAAAATTTCCACCGCAAACGCGCAAAGACGCTGTTTGCGGGGTCCTCGATTTCCATCGAAGTTCTACGAAATGACCCTCCCAAAGGCCAGCCTCCTTACTATTTTCTTCGTGTCGATTGCGACATCGAATGCGGTTCATAGTGCCGATACCAATCCTGTGTTCGAACCGGCTCAAATTGAGTTTTTCGAGAAAGAAATCCGCCCGATTCTGGCAGACAATTGCTTCAAGTGTCATTCGGGCACGAAAGCGAAAGTGGGACTCGAGCTCGATCACCGCGAAGGGTGGATTTCCGGAAGTGACTACCGCAAGGTGATCCTGTTGGACAAGCCCGCTGAGAGTGTCGTCGTCAAGGCGATCAGGCACTCAGGGGAAAAAGGCATTATTTCGATGCCGGAGAAAGGCGACAAACTTCCCGATGAAGCGATTGAGAAAATCACGCAGTGGATAGCGATGGGACTCCCATGGCCGGAATACGAAGGCACGGAGAAGGTGGACATCACGCAACACTGGTCATTTCAGCCGGTGAAAAAGCAGGAACTCCCCGAAGACGCGGGCCATCCGATTGATTACTTTCTCAGCCGGGCAAAGGAGAAGGCCGGGGTTGTCTCTGCCGAAAAGGCGGATCGGAAAACACTTTACCGACGTGCTCATTTTGATCTTCTCGGACTGCCGCCAAAATTCGAAGAGTCGAATAAGTTTATCGATGATTCCCGCCCCGATGCAGAGGCATGGCCGGCACTCGTGGATCAGCTCCTCGACTCACCACACTACGGCGAACGATGGGCACGGCAGTGGATGGACGTCGCCCGCTATTCCGATACCAAGGGATACGAGGGCGCAGGCCGCGAACGCCGCTTTATCTACAGCTACGTCTACCGCGACTGGCTCATCAAAGCGCTCAATGATGACCTGCCCTACGACAAGTTCCTGCTCTATCAACTCGCTGCGGAACAGCTCGTTGACTGGAATTCTCCCGAAAAAACGCACCTCGCCGCGCTCGGGTTTCTCTCACTGAGCAAGAACGGAAAAACCGAACTCGTGATCGATGACAGGATCGATACAACCTTCCGCGGAATGATGGCCCTGACCGTTTCCTGCGCGCGCTGTCATGACCACAAATTTGACCCTATCTCCACTTCCGAATACTACGGACTCTACGGAGTCTTTATGAATTCGTTCAAAGAGCAACGCCCCGAAGTCGGCGAGCCGAAAAGTGGACCGGAGTATGATCAGTATCTGAAAGACAGAGCGAAGCAGCAGAAAATAATCGATGACTACCTCGCTCCGAAATTTGCAAAAATTGTAAAAGAGAATCCCAAGCTTGAGGGAAATCGCGAACAGTTGATCAGTAAACTCAGCCGTGAAGACAGAAGAGAACTGACGAAAAAGCAGGGCGTCTATGACAAATTCGTCGCCGACGCCAAGATGGACCCTGACAAAGCTATCATCCTCGTCGACGCCGAGAAGCCGCGTGCGCAACGTATTTTTGTCCGTGGAGCTCCCGGACGGCAGGGTGATGAAGCGCCTCGTCGCTTCCTGACATTCGGGAAAGACGTGGAGCCGGTTGCTTTCACCAAGGGAAGCGGTCGCCTCGAACTCGCGCAGCAGATTGCCAGCGCAGACAATCCCCTCACGGCGCGGAATATCGTGAACCGCGTCTGGATGTGGCATTTCGGCGAAGGCATTGTCCGCACGATCGATGACTTCGGGATTCAGGGGGAACTTCCCGACGATCAGGAACTGCTCGACTACCTCGCGACCTGGTTTGTGGAAAATGGCTGGTCACTCAAGAAGCTGCACCGGCTCATTCTGACTTCGGAAACCTGGCAGCAAGAGTCCGTGAACGCCGCCCGGGAAGCCAATATGCTCGTCGATCCGGAGAACCGTCTTCTCTGGAAATACAACAAGCGCCGCCTCGATCTCGAACAGCTGCGTGACGGTATCCTCGACGTCACCGGAACGCTCAGCGACGAAATGTACGGGCGCACCGTCAAAATCCTTGAGCCTCCGTATTCGAACCGGCGCTCGGTGTATGCCTTTATCGACCGGCAGAATTTGAACCCCGTTTTCCGGAATTTTGATTTCTCGAACCCGCAGGAGACCACCGCGCAACGCCCTTCCACGACGATCCCGATGCAGGCCCTCTTCACGATGAACAGCCGGTTCATCCAGGACCGGGCGATGGAGCTCGCTAAAAAGGGAGTCTCGCAGGAAGACCCGGTTCAGCTTTATCACCGCGCCGTGTTTGCAAAAGAGCCCACGGAAAATGACCGGCTTCTCGCCGACAGTTTCTTCACCTCCGTCGAGTCCGAGATGACCGACTATGCGAAGCGCCAGACGAACACTCCCTGGAGCTACGGATACGGCCGGCATGACGACGAAAGCGGTCACGTTTCTTTCACGCCCTACCCGCTGTGGACCGGAAAGCAGTGGCAAATCGAGAAGGAAACTCCCATCAAAAACAATCCCCTGTCCTATCTTTACGCCAGAGCAGGAGCAACGCACCCGGGACACACTTCAAAAGAGAGTTCGATCTACCAATGGCAGGCTCCCTCCGATTTGAGAATCCGCATCACCGGAGCGATTGAGCGCAACGCGGTTGGAAAAGGAAACGGCGTGAGAGTGAAAGTCGTGATGAAGGACGGTCGCATCCTATTCGACAAGGTGATGGACCAGGCAAAGAAGACACTGCCCGTCACGGTCGATGCGTTCGACGTTGCGAAAAACGATCTCATTTATTTCATCATCGACCCTCATGAGAACAACTCGGCGTTCGACTCTGTGACGTGGAGTCCTCAGGTGTTGGACGTCAGTGGACAGAACCCGAAATGGGGACTCGCTGAATCGTTCTCAGGTCCGGCAACCCCGGCGACGCCACACAGCGCCTACGTCCACGCGCTCCTGAACACGAACCGTTTCCTCTTCATTGAATAACCCTCCTCTCCCGGAACGATCATGACACACTCTTTTTCACGACGCGAACTGCTCCAACGCACCGGAATGGGAATGGGGGCATTGGGCCTCAGCCCGTTCCTTTCCTCGCTCAACGCAGGTGACCGTTCCCTCAATCCTCTCGCCCCGGGGAAAACGCATTTTGCACCGAAGGCAAAGCGCGTCATCCACATCTTCGCGAACGGCGGCCCGTCACAGGTTGACTCCTTTGACTACAAACCCGAGCTGGAAAAATATCACGGGATGGAAGTGCCCGGTGGCGGCCTCCGAACCGAGAGAAAGACGGGGACGCTGATGAAGTCCCCCTTCAATTTCTCCCAACACGGAAAGTCGGGTCTGTGGGCGAGTGATCTTTTCCCCAAAGTCGCAGCAATGGCCGATGACCTCTGCGTCATCAATTCGATGTATGCCAACGTACCCAATCACGAGCCGTCGCTGATGCTCATGAACACGGGAGCGGAGCGCGTCAACCTCGTGCGCCCGAGCATGGGCAGCTGGGTCACCTACGGCCTCGGGACGGAGAACGAAAATCTACCCGGCTTCGTTTCACTCTGCCCCGGCGGAGTGCCTATCGTGGAAACACAGAACTGGCGCTCGGCCTTCCTTCCGGGAGCGTATCAGGGCGCTCACGTCGATACCAAGAACACGCTTATTTCCAAGCTGATTCCCGATATCCGCAATCAACGGATGCCGATGGACATCCAGCGAAAACAGCTCGACCTCGTTCAGGAAATGAACCGTCAGGACATCGGAAATTCCCAGGTCGATCCTGACGTCGAAGCGCGGATGCATTCGCTCGAGCTCGCTTACAAAATGCAGATCGAGGCGACCGACGCGTTCAACGTCGATCGCGAACCGCAGCACATTCGTGACCTCTACGGCGACACCCTGCACGGAAGGCAGATGCTCATCGCGCGGAGACTCGTGGAGCGGGGAACCCGGTTTGTCCAGGTCTGGCACGGTGCCGGGCAACCGTGGGACAGTCATGCCGAGATCGAAAAGAATCACGGCAAACTCGGCGCCGAAGCCGACCAGCCGATCGCCGCGCTGCTACTCGATCTCAAGCAACGTGGACTGCTCGAAGACACTCTCGTGATCTGGGGCGGCGAGTTCGGAAGAACCCCGACGGTGGAACTTCCAACCCCGGGAGCCAACGCTGCCAACACCAAACTGGGCCGTGATCACAATCATCATGGCTTCACGATGTGGATGGCCGGAGGCGGCACCAAAGGCGGTTTCCAGTTCGGAAAGACCGACGAATTCGGTTTCAAGGCGGTGGAGAACCAGATGCACGTCCACGACCTTCACGCGACGATTCTGCACCTGCTGGGATTCGACCACGAGAAGCTGACTTACCGCTACGCGGGAAGAGACTTCCGCCTGACCGATGTACACGGCGAGGTCTTTCACGATCTCATCGCGTAGGCTTCGGCCGGTGACGTTCGATCGCTTCGCCTGCCTCAGGGGACGGCCGTGACCGCCTCAAGGAAACGCTGATGCGCGGCGATCCGCACGGGAAGCGCCAACTCGCTGGGAGTCTCGAAGGTGAACGCATCCGTGGCATGGTGCATCGCCAGCCAAATCGCCTCGGGGCAACCTCCCTCCAGGTCTTCATCGACGACGCGCTTCAGTTCGGCATCGGAAGTCGCGTGACTGAGCAGGCCGTTCTCGAAGATCGACCCGTCGACGGTCGCGGCAATCTCCCGTTGAATCAATTCTGCGCAGGCGCCTAGCAATTGATCGCCGCGACTTTCAGTCCTCACAATCTCATAAAGATAGATTCCGAGCGCGTCGTAATCCTCGTGCAAATTGATCGCGAGATCGAACTCCCGATCCTCGAGGAACTGCTGCCACTTCCCGATGAGAGGCACGTCTTCATCCTGGAAATTCCGGTTCAAGTCCATCCCCGTGTGATCATGTCGCGTGTTCCCGACGAACCCGGTCGGATTGAGGCAGGGGAAAATCACGACCGGCTTCGACGTCAAAATCTCAGGCTCGGACTCGACCCATTGCAGGAGCGCCCACGGAGGAGCGCATTCATCGCCGTGAACGCCGGCCGACACGTAGAGCCCGCCCGACTGGCAACGCGGAACCGCACGCTGATTTTCGAAGGCGAAAACCTCATAGCCGCCCTCTTCTGAAATCACGGTCTCCTTCAGATCCAACTCATGAGCGAGAGTTCTCCAACGGGAGATCAGCTCCTCAAAATCGTGACCGGAGTGAGACAGAATATTCATTTCCACGATTCGTCGAAAAATCCCGTATCCACGACGCGGCCGGGAGACTCCCCGTCGGGCAACTGATCCAAACCGATCACGGCCCAGTCAGGCAACTTGGGATTCTGTTGAGAATTCGTTCCGTCGTGCCCCTCGCGAAAAGTCAGTCCGCTGTTGATAACCACGTAACGTTTCGGATTGAGCGGATTGGGGAAAATAAAACTCGGGACGTGATCCTCACACGAGTAGGTTTTTCCGCGAAACGTGAATTCTTTTTCGCTCCACTCGATCGGCAGCTGATCGACGATTTCGGCGATCATCGCGTTCGAGCGGGGATCTCCCCAGAGAATCAGGTTGGCCTCATCGATGTCACCGGAGTCCAGTTCACCCGCCCCATACTCGATCGCTTTGCCACGCATCAGCGCTTCCCAGCGGGACGCAAAATGCTGTCGTTCGAATTCGACCCAACGAGCCAACTTCGGAGACGCCACTTCAGAACCCGGAGGCACGACGACGAAGTGACTCATGAAGGCATCATCGATAGGCCCCTGCATTCCGGGACGCTTTTTCAATCCCGTGAGTTCCCCCCACTCCCATTGATCCCCGACCCGCTTCAAAGCGAGAGCGTTCAACGCAAAACCCGGGTGATGCGCATTCAGGGTCTGACCATTCACGACGACACTCACATTCGACAAATCCCCCAATCCGTGGCCGCCTGCTTCAAACGCCGACACGTTCTCAAGATCGAGGATCAGCTTCTGATTTTCCTGATCCCACTGCGCCGAAGCCGTCGCGCCCGACCAGTGCTTTTCGAGCCCTGTGAGTTTCAGCCAGCGATAACCGGGGTAACGGAGCGTTGGCGTCTCCCATTCAATTTTCGCCGGCGTTTCGGCACGCCCTTTTTCCCAGGACTCCTGCAACCACGCCCAGATCTCATCGATCGATTCCTGATTGTATTTGTGTCCCATTCCCTCACCGATGACGTGATGGAGATCATGACCGATCGCCTTCAATTCCCACTCGACGAGATCAGCGGCCTGCTTCTGCTTGTCGATGCTTCCCGAATAAGCGAGGACAGGAACGTTGAGAAGATTGCGCGTGTAAAACGGCACATCGTAGACCTTCCAAAGCGTTTGCACGTAGGGCGCAGGATACTTTTCCGGAGTCAGTTTGTTGTATTCCTTCGTCTCCGCGAATCCCGCTCCGGCATGCACCGCGCAGAACCGGTCCGGGTAATGCGCCCCGATATGCCAGGCACCCGCCCCGCCCATCGAAAATCCGGCGAGCGCGATCCGATCATCGTCAATTTGATAATCGCGTTTCACGGCTTCGATCGCTTCAAACACATCAATCTCACCGGCGTGTTTCCATCCCACGCACTGCCGACCGAACGGATGCAGAATGATGCACTCCTGCTGATCCTTCACGAACCCGCCAAGCGCCTGACTTTTGCTCATGCAGTGCTTCAAAAAATGCAGGTCCGTCGTCTTGTCGCCCCGCCCGTGCAACCACACGAGCAGTCGAACCGGCTTCGTGAGGTCGAGCGTTTCGGGAACCTCGAGGCCATAAGGCTGAAAGGACTCGTCGATCGAGGACTCGTAGCCCCGCACGATGAGGCCACGCTCCGCGGTCCACGAATGGGTTTCTTTTTGATCGAGTTCGGCGAACCGCTCGTCTGCCAGATTCAAAATCTCCTCAGCGAGAGGAATTTCACTCTCCTTGTAAAACTCGCCGAGTCGCACCGCGAGGTCGACCGCCTTCACGAGCGCCCCGACATCGCCGACGTAGGGATCCTGACCGATCTCCCAGAGACGGTCTTCGTATGCGGCGATACGTTCCTCCAGTGACGCTCTCAGCTCGTCCGGGAGACTGATTCCACCCGTCGGAGGTAACCTTCGCTCAATCGCAGGGACAGGCTCGAGCTCCTGAGCCGGGACAACCGTGAAAAAAACCGGAGCACAAAAAAGCGCCCAAATCCCGAAACCAAATCCTGACAGGTTAGACAATTTCATCAGATACGATCATCCGTGATAGGATCAATCCAGGCGTGAACCTTGCCCCCTCTGAGCAACGCTTTGTATTCGGTGGGGAATTTCCCGAAGATCGTCGACACCTCAAAGTTGACCGTCACCGTCTCGTAGGTTCCGGCAAATTCGCCACCGATCGTTTCCGTTCCATTGTAGGTGAACGATTTCGCCTCCTCCAAAGTCACGCTGGAAGCCTCGCCGTTGCGGAGACTGGCTTTGACCGGCCCGATGCGGGGATCATCGCTCGAATCCACTTTCGCGGGGGCTTTTCCGAGAAGAACCGCGAGACGCTCAGGATTTTTCGTGAGTGCCGCTCTCGCCGTTGCGCGCTTCATCCCGACTTCCTTCTGCTTATAAGCGACGAACTCGTTGTAGCGGGCGGTGATGCGCTGTTTAAAGTCAGTCTTATCCACCGGCAGGACCTCGTTCATCGCCGGATTGGCAAGACTCGTGATCGTGAGCTGATTCCCCACGAGACGAACCGGCTTCAATTCCGTTCCCGGAGACAGATTACTCGATCCGATTTTCTGACCGTCCACGATCAGATCAAAAGCAATCGTCTCACTCGAGGTGACCGTTTTAGGATAGGCATTCGGCGGAACGTTGCGCCAGCCATCCACGATCGTTTCGAGCGGGAGGATTTCGGGCATCGGATAGCGCTTCTCGAGAAACTGGTCCAGTTCCGATTTCGGCTCCGCCTTCGCGACGACCGCTTTCGGTTTGCTCACGGCGGGCTTCGTTCCGGTGACAGGAGCCGGCTCATCCGACTTGTCAGTGACCACCGGCTTATCAGGAATGAGGCTGTCGTCCGTCATCGTCGGGCTGCCTTCAAGAAACGGCTTAATGTAGGGCTCGTAGAGAAACCACCCTGCAGCAATGAGGCCGCAAACGACGAGAAGTGTGCCGAAAAATCCTTTCATAAGTATCAATAAGTTAGAAAGACCACCACCGGTCTCTAAAAATACAGGTAAATCCCCCGCCACCCGATTGCAAGCCACGTCACTACAGGTGACATTTCTTTTGACCTTCGCTTTTCCCCTGCGTGATTAGGCCGGTATGCCTTCATCGTTAAAAATCGTCTTCATGGGAACGGGAGAGATCGCGTTACCAACGCTTCGAGCCCTTATCGAAACCAAGGGCTCGCTCGACATCGTCGGAGTCTACACCCAGCCGGACAAGCGAATCGGACGAAAGCAGCTCATCACTCCTCCCGCGATCAAAGTCGTCGCCGAAGAGGCCGGCATCCCCGTCTTCCAGCCCGAATCCCTTCGCAAAAACGAAGCCGCGCTGGACGAGTTCAACGCGCTCGAATGCGATCTCGCGATCGTCATGGCCTACGGTCAGATTTTGCCCCGAAGCGTCATCGAGGGCCCGAAAATCGCATGCGTAAACCTCCACGCATCGCTTTTACCCCGACACCGCGGCGCCTCTCCTATTCAGGCCGCGATCCGCGACGGCGATTCCGAATCGGGGATCACCCTCATGCACATCGTTCCGAAACTGGATGCCGGTGACATGATCCTGAAAAAAACAATCGCTGTCGAACCCACCGATACCGGCGGAACCCTTCACGATAAGCTCGCTGAACTGGGACCGGAACTGATCCGTGAAGCGATGCCGCTTTTCGAGAAAGGCACACTCGACGCTGAGCCTCAAAACGAAGCTCTCGTGACCTATTCCGGAAAGCTCGACCGCGAGCATGGTGAGATCGACTGGAATCTCCCCGCCATTGAGATCGAACGGCTCATCCGCGCCTACGATCCCTGGCCCGGGACCTACACCTTTCTCAACACCGAGTCGGGGAGCAAGAAACTCAAAATCTATCCCCATTCCACCGTAATCGACTCCATTGACGCCCCACCGGGAAGCCTCGTGAAGTCCGGGAAAGAACTCGTGGTTGCCTGCGGAAAAGGAGCCTTAAAACTCGAGGGAGACCTCCAGCTGGAAGGTCGAAAACGCCTCGATCCGGCCAGCTTTCTCAATGGAATCACGCTCGAAGAGAACACGATTCTTGGAACAAGCTGAGATTGCCCTTTGAAATTAAGCGCACTTGGCGGAGAATGTGAGAATTAAGAGCCTTTCATTATGCCGAGACAATATAAGCGTGTCGTTCTAAAACTCAGTGGCGAGGCCCTCCGCGAGGTCGGCAGCGAAGACAACATTTCCCCGGAAATCGTTGAGAATATCGTCACTCAAATCAAAGCCGCCCACCAAACCGGGCTCGAGATTGCCATCGTCGTCGGAGGAGGGAACTTCTGGCGAGGGGCCGCCGCCGCCGGACGCGGAATGGATCGCGCCACCGCGGATTACGTGGGAATGCTGGCGACGGTCATGAACGCCATCGCAGTGCAAAGCATGCTCGAAGCCGTTGGCGTTCCGAGCCGGGTCCAGACCGCGATCGAGATGAAAAGCGTCGCCGAGCCCTTCATCCGACGCGTCGCACTGCGACATCTCGAGAAAGGACGGGTCGTCATTTTCGGAGGAGGCACCGGCAACCCGTTCTTCACGACCGACACCACCGCGGCGCTCCGTGCGAGCGAACTCGCCGCTGATGTCATTTTTAAAGCCACCAACGTCGACGGCGTCTACAACAAAGACCCCAACAAACACGACGACGCGGTGCGCTACGAGAGCCTCAGTTTCAATGATGCGCTTTCTCAGAATCTGAAAGTGATGGATGGAACGGCATTCACCCTTTGTCAGGATAACGATATTCCCATCGTCGTCTTCGACATGGGCGACGCCGGCAACATACGGAAAGCGCTCACCGGAGAAGCCATCGGTACAGTCGTCAATTAGCCCTGAACGAACCAAGAACCCTAACAAGATAACATTTAGACTATGGACACTGAAACCTTCATCCTCGAAACCGACGAAACGATGCAAAAAGCAGTCGATTTCGTATCCCAGGAAATGGCGAGCATCCGAACGGGCAAAGCGAGTCCGGCCCTGCTCGACAACATCACCGTCAACGTGGAGTCCTACGGCTCAACGATGCCGCTGAAACAGATTGCGCTCGTCTCTGCTCCCGAGCCGCGCCTCCTTACGGTTCAGCCTCATGATCCAACGACGATGCAGGACATCGAGCGCGCCCTTCGCGAATCCAAGCTCGGTATCAACCCCGCCTCCGACGGTCGCATTATCCGCCTCCCCATCCCTGAACTCTCAGAGGAGCGTCGGAAAGATCTCGTCAAAATCATCAAAGACATGGCCGAACAGGGCCGCGTCCGTGTCCGCGGAGCCCGCAAGGATGCGATGGACAAACTGAAAGCAGCCGTGAAAAGCAGCGAGATTTCCGAAGATCAGTTTCACGACCTCGAAAAAGAAGTCCAGGAAGTGACCAACAAACAGGTCAAAGGAATCGACGATCATTTCGCCGCAAAAGAGGAAGACCTCATGACGGTGTAGGGGCAACCCTGCCCGGTCCCCGACCCAACCCTGTTTAATCCTCGACGCAACCCTGTCAGGCAAACCACCCATCCCTCTTTAACCATGTTTGAAGCCGCCGATTACTTCGATCTTGCTGAAACCGAACATGCCTCAATTTTCGAAAGCGGCACACCAGTCTGGAGTGTCCTCAGTAAAATAGGTCCCTACCTTGAGGAGCAGCTGGCGAAAGTTGACGGTGAGTTGATCAAGGGTTCGGTTCACCCCACCGCGATTGTCGGGACGAAGGTTTACATCGCCGAAGGAGCCATCGTTGAGGCCAAAGCGGTCATTCAGGGCCCCGCCTGGATCGGGGCCGGCACCGTCGTCAGAAGCGGCGCCTACCTTCGGAACAATATCATCGTCGGGGAAAACTGCACGCTCGGGAATTCCTGCGAGTTTAAGAACTGCCTTCTCTTCAACAACGTGGAGGCTCCCCATTTCAACTACGTCGGCGATTCCATCCTCGGCCACAAGGCACACCTCGGAGCCGGGGTGATTTGTTCAAATGTCAGGCTCGATCGGCGCAACATCGTCGTTCGCGGCAATGGAGGCGAACTCATAGACACCGGCTTGAGAAAGTTCAGCGCGATCATCGGCGACCGCACCGAGGTCGGTTGCAATTCGGTGCTCAGTCCCGGCACACTCTTCGGGAAGGACTGCATCATCTACCCACTCACCCACTGGCAGGGAGTTCTCGGTGATGCGCAGATCGTGAAGACCCGTCAGCCGCAGGACGTCATCGCACGTCACATGAAGGACTAATCCTTCGGCACCTGATCGACTTTCCAACGCTTGTGCATCCAGATCCATTGCTCCGGATGAGCGAGGATAAAACGTTCTAACACTTCGTTAAAACGTTTCGTGTTTTTCGCGATGATATCGCGCGTCCTCCCTTCGGTGACGATATCGACCGGGGGCAGAAATTTCAGCACGTGAGTGCCGTCCGGCTCACGCCAGCTGTGCGAAGGAATCACCGGAGCCCCCGTGAACTGGGCGAGAACCGCGAGGCTTTTGAAGGTGCTCGCGGGGTGACCGAAGAATTCTGATACGATCCCGTACTTGGGAATCGTGTGCTGGTCGAAGATGGAGACGACGATGTGATTATCCTCAAGCAAGTCGAGAATATCATCGAGCGATCCGCTTTTTTCCAGAGTTCCGAAACCCGCTTTCCGAAAGCGGCGCATCACAAAGTCATTGAACCATTTCGGCTTGAGGGGACGGCGGATAAAATGGAAAAGACCGTGATACGCTTCGAACTGGGCAATCCCCGCCACGGTCGAAACCTCCCAGTTTCCAAAGTGACCGCTCAGTAAAAGCACGCCCTTTCCCTGCTCTCTCGCCGCGTCGACGTGTTCACCTCCCTCGACGCGGATGATGCTCTCCTTTTTCCGCGAAGACATGAAAGGCAGACTCGCGAACTCAGCGAAGAACTTCAGGAAATGCCCGTAAAAAGCTTTCGCGAGCGTTTCGATCTGTTGCTCGTCGAGCGTTTCGCCAAAGACCCTTTTGAGATTGGAAAGCACCGTCGCCCGCTTGATCGGGAGGCAGTGAAACATCGCCTTTCCGTACCATGGAGCCACGATGTGTTTAACTTCGGCGTTGGCAACCGCTGTGGCGCTTCCTTCGGTATGTGTCATAGAAAGATCAATCGTATCAATAAAGTGGCGATCCATAACCGCTTTCGCCCTCGCGCTCGGAAGCGCCGACGGCTTTCCGTAACCGTCTTTGGTCACAGAGAAATCCACCGGCTCAATCGTCCCGAGACAGATCTCTTTCGGGAACAGTTTACAGCAGGCCTCTTTCGCTGCGAATCGGGCCGCGAGCTTTTGAGCCCGGTTCCCACTCGTTCCGGAATCTGCGAGCTCTTCCTCGGAAAAAAATCGCGACAGCCCTTCCCCGTCGAGATCAGCAAGGAGCTTCTCGATTCGCGAAATTTCAACCGTATCAATTCCAGTTCGCATGTTCCTCACGCATAGAGGCGCAGGAAGTGCGTAAACACAACGATTTTCGTCCACGACAGCGATCTCACCGGAGCAAGATGACCGCTGTCACGCAGAGATGATTACCGCGACGTTCATTCCGCCGAATCCGCGACAAATCACGAGCGCTTTGTCGCTTCGAGGAGTCGCAGCCGCGCTGGAAACAGGGAAGTTACCCATCTCATCATCGACGTTCTTCAACGTGGCGATGCCGGGCAAAGTCTTCTGCCTCAACGCTTCCAGAGTCATGACGATGTCGGCGATGCCCGCAGCGGCAATGAGATGCCCGTAGGCCCACTTAAAACCGGTCACAGGAGGAATATCATCGCCAAAGACACGACCGATCCCGATCGCCTCGCTCAAATCAGAAGCGGGCGTCCCGTTTCCGTGGGCACAGATCATTCCGATATCCGAAGGAGCGAGTCCTGCGTCGTCGAGCGCCTGCTCAATCGCGCGTTTCACGCCATCACCGTCGGGCTCCAGATCGAGAACTCCGGTCGCCTCGCTGCAACAGCCCCAGCCCATGAATTCACCGAGAACGTTTGCTCCGCGGGCTTCAGCCTCCGAAGCCTTCTCGAGCGTGACCGCCGCGGCACCTTCACCGAAGACGGTTCCGTTCCGCTGCTCGTCGAAAGGACGGGGAGCCTCACCGGACATGAGCCCGAGCTTGTTGTAATACAGGACCATTTCCGGCTCAAACGGAGCGTCGTGCCCCGCGGCGATGATGCGATCCGCTTCACCGTTCAGAATCGCGGAGGCGGACTCGGCCACGGCCATGATCCCACCCGCGCACTGGTTCGTGATGCAGGCGTTCGTTCCTTTGAACTGGCCGCGAATCCCCACGTGACACAGCACGTTGTTAGGCAGATTTTTCAGAAGCCACAACGGAGTCACCTGATTACCAAGCTCCGCCCCGAACGCGGGCATCTCCCCTTTCGCCTCGTGCATGAGAGGCAGGTAATCGTAATTGCTCCGGTAGTTTCCGCCGCCGGAACCGACGATGAGACCGGTTCGGTCGTTGAAAGTGTCCGTTTCCTCTTCGCCGAGTCCTTCGCGAAACTCGAGCAAGCCTGAGTTCTCGACGGCTTTTTCAGCGGCGTAGATCCCGAACATGTCGGTTCGGGAAATCGTCTTATGCAACTTGCGATCCGAAACGAGGGTGCGGTTGTTTTCTTTTACTTCCGAAGCCACTTTCACGGGCCATTTTTCGCCGTCCCATTGCGCGTAGGGCGCCACGGAAGTTTCTCCACTGATGAGCAGATTCCACACATCTTCGACGTTGGCACCGGCTCCACAGACGATTCCGCTTCCGGTAAAAACTATTTTTTCGTCACGGGTATTCATGAATTCACCTCCTCTGGATTACGAAAGACAAGCGAGCTGTTCGAACCACCGAATCCGAGAGAATTCGAAACGGCCGCTCTGATGCGCCCCGGCTTTGGTTCTCCGAGAACCAGATTCACATCGCAGTCAGGATCAGGCTCTCCGTAATTGGCATTCATCGGGGAAAGGCTGTCGCGAATCGCGAGACAGCAAACCGCGGCTTCGACCGCTCCCGCCGCAGCGATGAGGTGCCCCATGCAACTCTTCGTAGAGCTGACATTGACCTCGTCGACGCGACCGGCAAAGACGTGTTTCAGCGCCGCGCATTCGCTCCGGTCATTCATCTGCGTCGAGGTCCCGTGAGCGTTCACGTAATCGACATCAGCCGCCTCGATCCCCGCATCCCTGAGCGCCTGCTCGATCGCCTGGATCGGCCCGTTCCCATCCGGCGGGGAATCGGTGATACGGTAGCAACTCAGTGAATTGCCGTCTCCCGCGAGTTCGGCATAAATGGTCGCACCGCGCGCCACGGCCTTGTCCCAGTCCTCGAGAACGAGGAAACCGGCGCCTTCGCCCAGGACAAAACCATTGCGCGTTTTATCGAAGGGACGGCTCGCCCCGGCCGGGTTATCATTATCCGTCGAAAGCGCCCCGAGGAGGCAGAAACCGGAAATCCCGATCGGGTTGATCATCGAATCGTAGCCACCTGCGAGCATGTAATCGCATTGCCCGCGGCGCATCGCCTTGAGCGCCGAACCAATCGCCTGACCTCCCGATGCGCACGCGGTGTGCACCGAAGTCGCGTAGCCGCGAATGCCGAATTGCTTCGTGAGAAGACCGAGACCGGCATTCGTCTGCCAGCGGCAGAAATTCACGGGATTCGCAGGGAAGTCAGGTTCAGCGAGACCGTCTGAATCAAAATAACCCTCTTCGGAAGCGTGATCGTAAACCACTTTGATATCATCATAGCCGACAGACATCATTCCCGCCCCAACCGCGAGTCCCCATCGATGGGAGTCTTCGTCAGTCGGAGCAATCCCCGCATCGGCAATCGCTTCAGCCGCCGCCGCGAGAGCGAAACGGTGCGAGCGCGCTGCGTATTTCAGCATTTTAGGATTCGGTACCGCTTTCTCCGCATCGAAATCCTTCACCTCGGCGCTGAACGTGGTCGAAAACCCACTCGCGTCGAATGACTGAGTGGGTGCCGCTCCGGTTTTCCCCGCCTGTAGATTTTCCCACGTCGTCGGGGCATCATTACCGATCGGAGTAACCATGCCGATGCCGGTTACCGCTATCTTTCGCTTTTCCTGAGAAGCCATGTCTAAAGAGTTGGTCAAACACGGCGCAGCAACACCTGTGCGCTGCTCGTGCGCTTTTTGCCCTTGCGGGTCTGAACGCGCACCGTTGCCGTGTGATCAGAGACTTCGGCCACACTTGCCTGTAAATCAAGCGTCTCTCCGGGGGGCATGAAATCGCGCAATTTCACGTTGCTCATCTGCACCGGCTCCCAGTTTCCCCCGCCCTCCAGCTCCGAAACGAGATCGAGCGCGAAACGCAGATTCAGATTCATCAGCAGGGTGCCCGGGAATACAGGATTCCGCGGGAAATGATCGCCGAAAAACGACGCTTCAGAGGGAATCGTGAACTGTCCCTTGGATGACTTCGCCGTTTCCCCGCCCGTCTTTTCATAGGAAAATTCAGAAACGCCTCCGAAGACATCCGCTTCAGCCCCGTCACCGGTGAGCACGTCGTAACGGGCGCTCACCTCCGCCGGATCGGAAAAATCGGCCATCGGAACCATCGGCCCGAGACTGTCATGCAAAACGACGACGGGCTCTCCGTTTACCGTCGCGACTCCGTCATAGTTGACTGATTCCTCATCAGCCTTTGAGAGCGTCGCCTCGAGTTCCAGCGTGTCACCGGGCTTTACCGATCCGGTAAAATCCACCGCCCCGGCAATTCCCGCGACGGGACGGAACTGGAAATCCACCGCCTTCATCGAGGACATCGCCGCGAGCTGCCCGATCGCCTCCGCGACCAGAGATAACGGGAACTGCTCGATATTCTCCGGAATGTGATAGGAACCGGTGATCTTCACGCCGATCTCGTCAGCGTGAATCTTGTCGACAAATGAGAAGGCTTTGAATTGTTCGCTCATAGGGAATGACTCGTATAACGCAATAAGGCGCCGCTTTCACGACGCCTTACTGAAATTCGATTGGCACCGCAGTGCTTAAGCACCCTTCTGCTCACGGATGACCATCTTGCAGAAGGTCTCAGTCGTGAAAAGCTTGGGAATCTCGGCCGACTTCATCGGGCTGGAGAAACGGTCTGCGGGGACTTCAGTCATGAAGCTTTTGATCTTTTCGAAACCGGCGTCGGTGATGACTCCGCCCTGCTCGAACTCTTCTTCGGAAAGCTCGCCGCGTGCTTCCTCAACCGCTTTACCGCGGGGAATCTTCACTTTGAACTCACGCTCAAGTCGGAAAACGATATCAAGAAAGTCGATCGACTCAGCGTCGAGATCATTGATCAAAGAAGAATCAGGCTTCACTTCATCCTCGTCGCATCCGAGTGCGTCGGCAATGATGTCGGCTACCTTGGGATAGATAGCGTCGATTTCATCCTGGCTGATGGTAGGTGTACTCATGTGTTTTTTACATTTTAAAGCCGCCGTCCACGCTCAAGATCTGGCCTGTAACATAGGCAGAGAGATCTGAAGCGAGAAACCAGACAGCATTCGCAATTTCAGAGGGCAGACCATACCGCTTAAGGACGATATTGGAAATGATTTCGTCACCGGCTAGATCTCGAACGTCTTTCGACATTTCCGTCTCGATCACACCCGGTGCGACGGCGTTGACGCGGATTTTGCGTCGACCGACTTCAACCGCGAGCGATTTGGTGAAAGAATTGATCGCTCCCTTGCTCGCCGAATAGTTTGTCTGTCCCCGTCCGCCCTTTTCGGCGGAGACGGAACTGATGTTAATGATGCTGCCGGAGCGCTTCGACATCATGAACGGAACCGCGGCGCGGCAAAAGTGGAAAACCCCTTCGATATTGGTTTTGAAAACCGTCTCGAGATCTTCGTCTTCGAGCATTGGAAGGAGATTGTCGCGAATGACACCGGCGTTGTTGACGAGCACATCAATCGTCCCGACGCGGTCGAAAACGGATTCGATGAACGCGTTCACCGCCCCGCTGTCACGGCCGTCGACCTTCACCGCGGTGATCGCGAGCCCGGGATTCTCCGCGACGACCTCGTTGGCCGCCTCCTCGTTTCCGAGATAGGTGAACGTCACGTCCATCCCCGATCCGGCGAGGCGTTCAACGATCGCCCGGCCGATTCCACGGCTTCCGCCGGTGACGATGGCATTTTTTCCGCTGAGACCGTCGGAGGGGCCCCCGTCAGCGACGATATTGGTTTCTTCACTCATCCTGAAATCGCGTAGCCTCCGTCGACAAAAAGGGTGTGCCCCGTGATCATCGCTGATTCGGGCAGACAGAGGAGATAAATGGCATCGGCGACCTGCTCAGGAGAGAGCGTTGGGCCGAGCGGTGTGCGGGTTTTATACTCTTCGAGCAAATGCTCACGGTTGGGAAAATGCTTCAAAGCATCGGTGTCGACAACGCCGGCACTCACGCAATTGACCCGAATCCCCTGTGGTCCGAGCTCCTGAGCGAGTCCGCGGGCGAGCGCCTCGAGCGCTGCTTTGGAAGCTCCGATAAACGTGTAATTCGGAATCGCCCGCTCGGACCCGAGACTGGTGAGGCCAATAATACTGCCGCCTTCGGACATCATCGGAACCGCGTTCTGCGCGAGCGTGTTGAGAGCAAGCGCGTTCGTTTCCATGCAGCGGCGAAAGTGTTTCAGCTTCATCTCCATCGCCGGCTTGAGAACTCCCAACGCCGCATTGCTGATCACGAAATCAACCCGGTCGAATTCCGCTTTGAACAGCTCGAAAGCCTCCGCCACCGTTCCCGGATCGCTGACATCCGCTTGAACAGCGAGTGCGCGACGACCCATTCCACGAATTTCTTCGCAAACGATCTCGGCCTCCTCGTGACTGTTGTAATAAAGGATCGCGACGTCAGCCCCCGCTCCTGCGAGCTTCAGTGCCGTGGCACGACCAATCCCCCGGGATCCTCCGGAGATGAAAGCAACTTTTCCTGATAGTGGTTCCGACATGCTGATTTACCTGCTCATTAATCAAATAATACGAGCGGTCATCTATAGCGGTCACTGTTCAGGAGTCAAGACCAACACCCGCTCAACCTCCCTTCCCGGTCCATCCCGGTCGTTTTAAAATGGGCGTCGTACCCGCTGAGCCCCACGACGAAACAGAATAAACCACGATAAACAGTATGATAATTATTGAATTTATAGTATTTTATGGTAATAAGCGGATACGAATTTATGCGCCCCCCCCGCACATACCCCCGAAAATCAGGCTTCTCTCTCCTCGAGTTGCTAGCCGTTGTTTCGTTAATCGGAATCGTTTCAGGATTATCGATTACGATCATTTCCAATCTCCACAACGGCGCCAGACACGCCAAACTCGATTCAGACCTAGGTGTTCTGAACTCGGCTACTAAAGCTTACATCGGATCTTCAGGTGATCTTACCTCCGCAAAGACGGTCACAGATGTCTTAACGAAACTGAAATCTCAGGCCAGCGATTCATCGAGCGCAGTTTATAACGGGTTCAGAGGGAGCTTTATCGACTCAAGAACCGAATTTGTCATGCAAACCGATGTGGAAGCGGCGACTTCCGCACGCAGGTTGGTCTGGGATGGGACCCGGAGCTCGTTCGTTATGAAATGGAGCGGAGCTCCGGGGATCAAAGAGGTGCGCCTGAACCATGATTTGGCTGAGTCGCCAGTGCTTTACGAAGACCGCCGCGGCGTCATGGATCTCGCGAAAGAAGACGGCTGGATCTGGGATTTCGAAGAGACCGCGCCTGCAGCGAAGCTGGGCACGACTCCGGTAGTATTCACCCCTCCTTCGTCCACGCCTCCACCGACGCCACCGACGATTTCGCCGCCGGCTCCGAATCCCGCTCTCGATCCCCCCGTTTATTCAATTCCATCAGGTGACTATGCCGTCGAAGACTACCCGATGAACTTGGCTCTGACCGATCCGAATCCAGCCGGTGCCGCAAACATCTATTATCAGGTCGATTTTGGTGGATGGAGCCTCTACGGGGGAGAATCTCTAACGCTCTCCCCCTATTCCAGAGTCGATGCGCAAGCCATCCCCCGCGATCCTGCCGCCTATTCAGCCAGCGAAGTAGCCCGGGAAAATTATGACATCATCCCCGTCGTCCTTGATCCGCCGCTCATTATTCCGGACATGGAGAGCTTCGGCTTTTTTACCAAAAATCCGCTCACAATAACGCTGGCAGATCCCAACCTGCCCGGAAGAGCCTTGATGGAATACAGCATCAATAACGGTCCGTGGATGTCCTACTCCGACCCGTTTCTGCTCGCACCGGAAATGTTCCCTTCGGGAGCGACGATTGAAGCCCGCTCCGTTTCCTCCGGCTCCCCCTATTACCTGCCCAGCTCGGCAACCTTGAAATACCTCCCCACAGGAAGTCTGGAGCTGGTCGGCTCTACCGTTGGTGAATTCAGCGATCCCGTCGGCACCTCTCAACTCGTCACGAATCTCTCTCCCGGTCAGTCCTCGTCCTATTTTGAATGGGGAGACGGAAGCGGAAGCGGATTGTCCGAAAGCTGGCTTGATTTCAAGGGCGGGACGTTCGGGAATATCATCGACGGTCAGCAATTTAACATCGGAACACTCGACTACTACAACGGCACTATCCTCGCCGGCACCGGGGCAACCGCTGTCAATTTCACGGTGGAACTGTCACTCGACATTAACGGGCAGACCTTCAACCCCTTCTTTGATTTTGGTTTCGATTTGATCAACAATCCCAATACCAGCGACGAAATCGCCTCTGCCGACTTCGTGTACCTCGATGACGCACGATCGAGTCGGACGTTGGTATTCAACGACTACGAATTTGAATTCAAAATCGAATTCGGGAATTCTTCAGCTCAGGGCTTCACCTTCGTTGATCAGTTTCACGTCCTCGAAGACAAGCAGGCGTCAGCTGAGTTGTTTGGCACCTTTACACTCATCGGGCCGGCTTCGGGAGCCACCGGTGACACGCAGGGAGGACTCATCATAGCCGATGACGATGGAACAGGTTCGTCCTCGGATCCTCTTTACCAGAAATTGGGATACCAGGATCCTGAGCAGTATTCGAAGTCTCTTCTTACCGACGCCACCAAGGCCCGGGAGGACGCGAAACGCGCCCGCGACAATGCCGTCAGATTTCACAACAACACAACAGACGTGGCATCAAGATTCATCGACGAACACAATGCCTCCAATTACTACAAAGCAGAGAATGAATTGATCGTCGCCAGAAATGAGGTCCGTCTCGTGCAGCAGGAGGCAAACGCAGCAAGTGCCGCCGCCTCTTACGCGGAAGATCTCGCTAATCGTGCCCGCGGCAACGCCGCAATTGACTCAAACGCCGAAGACGAGGCTATAAAAATCGCGGACCTTGCGATCGATTCGAGATTCTACTCCGACGAAGCGAAGTCACTGGCGGAACAGGCCACCGCCTATCTCTCGAAGTTGGAATCGGTATGGGCGAACACACTCGCTACCGCTCCGACCTCAGATGACCATCTGGACGATTATGCCAGATATCTGGCAGACAAAGCGAAAGCCGAAGAGAGCAACGCCAAGTCACTGAGAGATTCAGCAGTGAAAGATTCAAACGACACCATTTCCCGGGCCAACAGCCTCTCCGCAAAGATTTCTGAGGGCAAATTTCTCGAAGCAGAGAAATTTTACACCGACCTTTCCCAACTGGCCGCAAACTCAAACAAGTCAGCCAATTTAGCAATCGACGCGGCGACTCGCGCCCGTTCCTATGCATTTGAAGCAAGCGACATCGAGAAAGTATCGAATACCACGCAAACCTACATCGATGCCGCGAACGCATCGAGCAGTAACGCCTCAGCCTACGCTACCGACGCCCGGAACGCCGCTGATCGCGCGATTTCCTCTGCGTCCGGCGCTGACAGTGAATGGCAGGATATCTTAAACAATGGAGCAACCAACTTTCCTTTGGAATTCGCACAATACTTGCAAGACAAAGCCAAACTGGCTCGCGATACTTCAAAATCGGAGCGAGATCTCGCTAAAAGAGCGAGAGACCAGGCCGTTTCCAAATCAGATGAAACCATCAAAAAGGTAGGCGAAGGAAAGATTTCCGAGGCCCAAACCCTCGCGGTCGAATGTGAAACAGCAGCGAATGAAGCTGTTGCGGCAGCTGACAACGCAGAGGATCAGGCATTCATCGCACGCTCTTCAGCTGTTCAGGCGGAAATGATAGCAGATAACGACGCATCAGCCGCATCGATTGCCACGAACGCCACGACCTACGCCTCCGAGGCTGAAGCGTATGCTAAAGAGGCCAGAGCCTACGCGGATGAAGCCGTCGCTTTCCGTGACGAGGCTTACGAAAACCTTCCGTAGCGTGGGCCTCAGGACACAAAAAAGCGCCCCGGATCACTTAGGACCGAGACGCTTTTTTTAGTAATTCCCACCTGTGCCGTCTCCGATTGGTAGGCCACGTTCCCGTTTCTCAACAGGGTGGGTGCCGCGCATCGACTTTTGCCTTCCAGTGAAGGCCCGACAGCCGACGATTCGCTAAGCGCCCAATAATATATCAAGGGTCCGGGCCTGTTGTTAATCGGTTAGGGGCGAACACTGCAGGAAAATTCAATAAAAGGATTCAGACGAAGCGTTCTATGTCTATCGAAAGGCTACGTTTAAATCGCGTTTAAGGGAATCTAAAAGTTTCCCATGTGCCGTTTCCACCTCCGCCGCCTCGAGTGTGCGAGCGGAAGAACGGTAAGTAACTGAGTAAGCGAGAGACTTTTTACCCGCCTCCAATTTTTCCCCTGAAGGATCCTCAAAAAGGTCAAAGAGCGCCACATTTTGGAGCAGAGGCTCCTCGTAAGCGGCCAGGTAATCGGAGATCGCGCCACTCTGAAGCGAGGAGGGAACGACCATCGCCATATCGCGGGAGCTCCCCGGAAACTTCGGCAATTCCTCGTAGCGAAGGTCATCACTGTTCGCAGCGGCAAGTTTCTTGAGATTGATCTCAGCGACGACGACCGCAGAATCGAGACCCAGCTCGCGGGCTCTCGCCGGGGGAACGATGCCCGCCAGTCCGAGTTTCGCCGCCTTTTTCCCCACGCCGATCTCAATGCTGCACGCGCAGAGCATGCGGTCATCTTCGACCGGACGGAAATTCAGGCCCGCCGGGCAAATCGCCTCCAGCGCAGCGCGGAGATCGTGAATGTCGAGCTTCGCGCCCGAGTTATCCGCCCAACTGCGGGCGACACGACTCCCCGTCATGAGAAGCGCGAGGTGCTCGTGCTCGACTTCGCCGCCTTTCGGAGTGGCCGTAAAAACGCGACCACTCTCGAAAAAGCGCACATCGGCATTTCCGAAGCGCTGATTGCGCGAGGCCGATGCGAGAAGTCCGGGAACGATTCCGGGGCGGAGGTAGTCCTGCTCATCGTTGAGCGGGTTCTTGAGACGAATCGGGCTCATACCGCGGTGATTCGTTGCCACGTCGTCAGCGAGCTGAGCCTCCGAGATCAGCTTGAGATTGCGCGTTTCGAAAAACCCGATCCGGCTCAGCGTGTTCTGGATCTTGCGGATGAAATCGTAAGACTGATCCGCTTTGGAAGCCGGTGAAAACCACGACTTCTGATTCGACGGGACGTTGTCGAGCCCGTAAACGCGAGCCACTTCCTCGACGAGGTCGATCGGACGAATCAGGTCGAGGCGGTAAGTGGGGATCTCCCAGGTCGTGCCCGACTGTTTCAGCCCGAGGGACGAAAGAATTCCCGCGATCTTTTCATCCGGAATCTCCGCACCGATCACCGAACGGCAGTAATCGTTGTCGAGATCGACAGAGGCGGGTGCCTCCGGCGCTTTGCCACACACGATAATCTCGTCTTCCGCTTTTCCACCGGCGATCTCGAGTATCAATTTCGTCGCGAGATCCGACGCGCCATTCACTTGATAAGGATCCGTTCCGCGTTCGAAGCGGTAGCTCGAATCAGAGTGCAAATTAAGACGACGCGCTGTCTTCCGAACCGCGGAAGAAACGAAGTAAGCCGACTCGAGCAACACATCAGTCGTGCTTTCAGTGACACCGCTGTCCTCGCCACCCATGACACCTGCGATCGCAACCGCCTTGCTCTGATCGGCGATCACGAGATCGCTCTCGGTGAGCGCATACTCTTCCCCGTCGAGAGCGAGAAAGGCCTCCCCTTCCGCTGCGGTCCGCACCTTGATGCCACCGTCCAGTTTCGCCTGATCAAACGCGTGCAGCGGATGCCCCATTTCCATGAGCACATAATTCGTGATGTCGACGATGTTGTTGATCGGACGCAAGCCGATTGACTCGAGCTTCTCTTTCAGCCACGCCGGTGAAGGCCCCACTTTCACGCCGCTAATTTTGCGGGCGGTGTAGAGAGGGCAACTCTCCGAGGAAATCTCGATCTCGTCAATTTTCGCAACGCGAGTCGGTGTCGTCGACGCCCCGTGATGAGAAGCGCCCGTGAGCGTTTTCCCTGCGAGCGCTGCCAATTCCCGAGCAACGCCGAGATGACTCAGACAATCAGGGCGATTCGGTGTGATCTCCAGCTCAAACACCGCAGGAAAGACCTCGGAAAGAGGCGTTCCCGGCTTGAGTTCCGGAGACAAAATCATGAGTCCGTCCTCATCATCGGTGAGCCCGATTTCCGGCGCTCCGCACATCATCCCAAGCGAAGGAACGCCGCGAAGCTTCCCTTCCTTGATCTCGAAAGTCTTCCCGTCACCACCATCGAGAACACAGCCGGGAAGCGCGAGCGGGACCTTGTCGCCGACCTTGTAATTTTTCGCACCGCAAACGATCTGACGCGGGGTGCCCGAACCATCATCGACCTGACATACTGAGAGCTTGTCCGCGTCGGGATGAGGATCGGAGGAAGATATCTGAGCGACCACGAGATGATCCGGAAGGCTCTGAATGCCCTCGACTTCGATTCCGGTAAACGTGAGCAAATCATCGAGCTGCTCCATCGAATATTCGGAGAAGTCGACATGATCACTGAGCCATTTTAAGGAGACGTTCATAGGAATAGGTGTTTAGGCTTTTAGGCTTTTAGGCTTTTAGGCTTTTAGGCTTTTAGGCTTTTAGGCTTTTAGGCTTTTAGGCTTTGCGTAACGCACGGATGAGCCCGGCGAGAACTTTTTCTGTTTCTAAAATTTTAGCGGCACACGACGGCACCGCATCTTGATTGATAAATCCCAACCGGCTGGAAAGGTCAAATTGATAGGAAAGCTCACGAAGAGATCCAAAGGCAATATCGAGGAAACGCAGGTATTCTTTCGATGAATCGCGGGCACGACCTTCCACAATGTTAGAAGGAACGGAAACCGCCGCTCTGCGAATCTGGGCCCTCAATCCAAACATCTCTTCTTTCGGAAATTGTCTCGTGACTCGATAAACCTCAAGCACCAGCTCATCAGCCAATTGAAAAGCCGTCAACTCTCTGTGATCACGCATTCAACAAGCCCTAAAATCCTAATTACCTAAATCCCTAATTACCTATTCAAGAAAACTGCTTTAAGAACCGCACGTCGTTCTCGATCAGAAGCCGGAGATCAGGAATTCCATACATGATCATTGCGAGGCGGTCGATCCCCATACCGAAGGCGAATCCGCTGATTTCGGAGGGGTCGTAGGCTGCGTCGCCGCGCTTTCCGCCAACTTCGGTGAAAACGGCCGGATCAACCATGCCGCAACCGGCGATCTCGATCCACTTGGCGGCCTTGCCTGTCGCGTGAAGCTTCAAATCCACCTCAAAGCTCGGCTCGGTGAAGGGGAAAAAGTGAGGACGAAAACGCACTTCGGTTTTCGAGCCGAAAAGCTCGCGGAAGAAATATTCGAGCGCTCCTTTGAGGTCTGCCAGCGTGACGCCGCGATCCACGTAAAGCCCTTCGAGCTGATGAAAAGCACTGAGGTGGGTCGCGTCGATCTCATCGCGGCGGAAGGCACTACCCGGAGCGATGATGCGCACCGGCGGGACTTCTTTTTCCATCGTCCGGATCTGGACGGAGGAAGTGTGCGTCCTGAGAAGCTTGCCGTTTTCGAAATAGAAGGTGTCCCTCTCGTTCCGGGCGGGATGATCTTCGGGCGTGTTGAGGGCGTCGAAGCAATGCCACTCGGTTTCGATTTCCGGTCCCTCCGCGAGCGCAAATCCCATGCGGCGGAGAATCCCCACCGCTTCATCAAGCACGTGGGTGAGCGGATGCAGCCCGCCCATCGGCAGCGGGCGCGAGGGCAAGGTCGGATCGACCGAATCAAACATCGCCGCATCTCTCGCCGCGGTCAGCGTTGCCACCTTCTCGTCGAGAGCACCCGTGATCGCCGTGCGAACTTCGTTGAGCTTCTGACCGACGTCTTTCTTTTGCTCTTTAGGAACATCGCGCATGCCGGCGCTCGCCGCGGTGAGCTTTCCTTTTTTACCCAGATACCCGACACGGGCAGCCTCGAGGGCAGTGTCGTCAGCAATGCCGTCAATCTCGGCAAGGGCTTCGGTTTTGATCGATTCCAGTTCAGCAAGCATTTTTAGAAGAGAAGTAGAGTAGTAAAGGAGTAGAGAAGTAAAGAATCCCGGTTGAGCAGGAACAAATCACATTTTTTGCGTCTTTTGCGGCCGAAGAATTCAGCTTCTCGAAAATAAAAAAAGCCGGACGCTCGCTGAGCGAACTGTCCGGCTTTGGTAAAGTTGAATTGAGACTGCTTTACGCAGACTTCTTCGCTTTTTCCTCCAGAGCGTCCGCCGATTTCTTGGCGAGAGCTGCAAAGGCCTCAGCATCATGAATAGCGAGATCTGAAAGCACTTTACGATCGAGTTCGATCTCAGCAGCCTTCAGGCCTTCCATGAAACGTGAGTAGGTCATTCCGTTGATACGGGCTCCAGCGCCAATACGCTGAATCCAGAGACTGCGGAAGGTGCGCTTGCGATTTTTCCGGTCACGTGTTGCCCATTGCTGAGCCTTGGTGACGGAATCTTTAGCGGTGCGATAAAGCTTCGAGCGGGAACCGCGGAAGCCTTTTGCTTTCTTCAGGATACGTTTTCTGCGCTTGCGTGAAGCGGGCGCGTTAGTTGCACGTGGCATTTTATTTTATTTCCTCTGAGATAGTTGTTATTTTTAATTCAGCTGGCTGACTCACTTTCTCTTTAGAGATCGGTAGGCGATTTCGCCGCGATCCCAGTCAACTCAGCTGTGAACCGATTTAGTCGATTCGTTGGTAGTGTTTGCTAGTGCTTACACTTTCGACGGCTTACTTGCCGCAGAAAGGAAGATCCATTTTAATGTTCTTCTCGTCACATGGTGCAGCCAATGTTGACTGACCGAGACGACGCAAACGCTTGGCATTCTTACGGCGGTTCAGGTGTCTTTTACCCTGTTTCCGCCGGAGAATTCTACCGGTGCCTGTCACCTTAAACCTTTTGGCGACCCCTTTTCGTGTTTTTGCTTTTCCAGCTCTACGTGCCATAGCGGGCCGAATCTAGGCTCGTTCAATGGGATTGCAACGACTTATTCAACAGCAGTCGCGATACCTCTTCGATTCGGACGGGGGTCACGATTTACCGTCGAAATCAACTTAGACGCTTTCCAGCCATATTTTTGGATTTCCCTCCTGCCCATCTACCCTCTACAGTTTCGCATCGCTCCTATGACAGAACCCATTTCCCCCACTGATTCCGCCCCGATCGATTCCGAGCAGGAAACCGCTGAGAAGCTGAGAACCGCGCGGGAGCTGATCGGAAAGGAACTTCGAAAAGTCATCATCGGACAGGATGAAGTCGTCGAACAAATGCTCATCGCGCTGCTCTCGGGCGGACACTGTCTCATCACGGGGGCGCCGGGCCTTGCCAAGACTTTACTCGTGAGCACTCTCGCCCAGGTCTTTGATCTCTCGTTCAATCGAATTCAGTTCACGCCCGATTTGATGCCTTCTGACATCACCGGAACCGAGATTCTGGAGGAAACCGCCGACGGCAAACGCGACCTCGTCTTCAGTAAGGGCCCGATCTTTGCCAACCTGATTCTTGCGGATGAAATCAACCGTACCCCTCCGAAAACTCAGGCGGCGCTCCTCGAGGCGATGCAGGAGAAACAGGTCTCCGTCGCAGGGCAGAGCCTCCAGCTCGACAAGCCGTTTTTTGTTCTCGCGACGCAGAACCCTATCGAAATGGAAGGCACCTACCCCCTTCCCGAAGCGCAGCTGGATCGATTCATGTTCAACATCGTGATCGACTACCTCTCGGAGGACGAAGAAGTCGCCGTGGTGACGCAGACAACCGGAGATGGAAGCGAGCCGGTGAATTCCGTGTTCTCCGGAGAGGATCTCGTTCGCTGTCATGAGGTCGTGAGGCGGGTCCCGATCGCAGAGGAAGTCGTTCGCTACGCGGTAAGACTGGCATCCAACACACGCCCGAAACAGCCGACCTCAAGCGACTACGTGAACGAATGGGTCAACTGGGGAGCGGGAACCCGCGCCGGTCAGGCACTCGTCCTCGGCGGCAAAACACGAGCCATCCTCGACGACCGGACCCACGTGACCTTTGACGATATTCGCGCAATGGCGGGACCTGTGATGCGACACCGCATCCTGACCAACTACCGCGCGGAAGCCGAAGGAATCACGGTTGACGACGTCATCGCGAAAATCATCGAGACGACGAAAGAGACGGTTTAAAGCCGCTATCCTGTCGCCTCCTTATCTCTCGAAATGCCAGCCGCCTCCACCGACTTTCTCGATCCTGCCGCCCTCATGAGGGTGAAGTCGCTGGAATTGCGGGCGCGGATGGTGATGGAGGGATTCTGGAAAGGCCTCCACAAATCCCCTTTTCACGGCTTCTCGGTCGAGTTCAGCGAATACCGCCCATACGTCCGCGGCGATGATCCGCGCTTCATTGACTGGAAAGTGATGGCCCGGAGTGATCGCGCTTATATCAAAAAATTCGAAGATGAGACCAATCTGCGCGCGCATCTCCTCGTCGACCGGAGCCGCTCGATGACTTATGGATCGGGCGATTACACAAAGGCCGATTACGCCTCCACCCTCACCGCGACGCTCGCCTACTTTCTGATGGGGCAAAACGACGCCGTGGGCCTGACCACGTTTGATCAACACATCGATCAGCACATCCCGGCACGCAATCGCCCCGGGCAGCTGCGCCGGCTCATGCTGAATCTCGAACACGCGCCCTCCGGCGAAGGCACCAACCTCGGAGCGGCGATGAAAGGGCTCCACGAACTGATTCGAAAGCGCTGCCTCGTCATTCTCGTCTCCGATTTTCTCGCTCCGCTGGAAGATCTCGAAAAGCAAATCGGCTACTTCGCCGCCGGTGGTCACGACATTTCGATTTTCCAGACGCTGGATCGCCGCGAGATCGATTTCGATTTTGAAAAGGCGACCCATTTCCGCGATGCCGAATCAGGGAAAGACCTTTACATCGATCCCGCGGTTGCCCGAACCGACTATCAGAAACGACTCAACGCGCATCTAGACGCGGTGCGGAAAATTTGCACGAAACACGGCGCGCGATACCGCCTCACCCCCACTGACGAACCACTGGAACATGTTCTCTTTGAATTCGTTACCGAACAAACACTTTAAATAACTCATCATGATGCTGACACCCACTCAAAAGGAAAAACTCACCACGCTCGCCAGTGAACTGGTGAATCAGGAGAAGGCCCGCGTTCTCGTGGAGCCACAGGACCCGAGCACCGGCTACTGGTTCGGCGGCGGAAATGTCATCCAGGACCGCGACGGGTCGATTCTCATCTGCGGTCGCTACCGCAACTACGGAGACTCCCGCACCGGCGTCGGCGCCGGCGAACGCGGACTCGAACTGGCGGTCTTTCGCGCACCATCCGTAGACGGGCAATTTGAGAAAATACTCTCATTCTCGAAACAGGATCTCGCCCACAGCGGCATGGGGGTGGTTTCGATCGAAGGCGTTGCGCTTCATCTCACCGACGACGGCATCGAGCTTTTCATCTCCACGGAAAAGGACGCCAAATATCCCGAACGAATCATCGATTTTCAAAAGCCCGGAGCCGGCGTCTGGAGCATCGACCGGATTCACGCGGACTCCGTTGCGAATCTCAGCCCGTCCAATATTGAAGAGATCATCCCCTTCGGCTCGGACCATCCCGAGCGATTGCATTGCAAAGACCCCTGGGTGTTCGACTTGCCAAACGGAGACCTCGTTCTCGGCTACTGCACACACCCCTTTACGTGGTCGAGCAGTGGCACCGCCGCGCTTCTCCGCAAGTCCGGCTCGTCGACCTACGAGCCGATCACCAGCGAGATGCTCCACCGCGGACCGGTCTGGGATATCGCAGCGGCTCGCGTCACGGAACGGCTCGCGATCCCGCAGGTCGGTGCATTCGCCGACAGCCCCGGGCTTTCGCTTTACTTCTACGACAGCTGCGAAAGCCTTCGCCAGCTCGATGAAAACCCCACCGCCTCATCCCGTCCACGAGGATGGTCCTGCGAGGAAATCGGAGGTATCGCCGCGGGGAATGATTCCGATCTCAGCCAAATCGAGAGCCTTTCGATCGAAAACCCACTCTTCGTTTCACCTCACGGAACGGGCTGCTCGCGCTACGTCGCGACCCTCACAACCGAAGAGGGAATTTTCGCAAACTGGCAGCAAAGCCAGAAAGATCTCAGTCAGCCTCTCGTCGGGAATTTCGTCCCGATGGCTCGCGTATTGGAGATTCTCTCATGAAGCTCGCTCTCAATTCCTCGACAATTAAAACGACACCGCTCCTCGATAAGATTCGAGTGACCGGTGAGGCGGGCTACTCCGGGATAGAACTCTGGGCGGTCGACCTTTACGAGCACGTCGGTCGCGGCGGTGAGATCTCCGACGTGGAGAAAGCGCTCGCGGATCACGGCCTCGAAGTTCCCGCGTGCATCGCGGTTCGCAACTGGGGTGAAACCGAAGGACGCGAATATGAACTCGCGCTCGATGAGGCAAAACGCCGTTTCGAGCTCGCGGCCCGGCTCAAGGCTCCGCTCATGATTTGCACCCCGCCGGTCGAGCGCCCCGGAATCGAAGGGCTCCACCGCGGCTATTCCGATCTCCTCCAAATCGGACGGGACACCGGAGTGCAGGCAGTGCTCGAATACATCAGTCCGTTCAAGAGCCTCAACAATCTTCCCGATGCTGTCACCGTTCTCGACGAGTGCGGAGCGGCCGATGGTTGCACGATTCTCGACGCCTTCCACAACTGGAACAACAAGACGACGCTGGACGATATCAAAGCGCTCCCGCTTGAGCGAATCTCCCACTATCACATCAACGACGCCGCACACGGTATCCCGAGCGGCGAACAGCTCGACTCGGACCGCGTCATGATCGGAGACGGGGTCATCGACCTGAAATCGGAACTCACCGCGATCAAAGAAAAAGGCTACGACAAGTGGATCAGCCTCGAGCTTTTCAGCAAAGAGTGGTGGGATCGCGATCCACTGGAGACGGCGAAAATCGGTCTCGAACGAACTCAGGCGATCTGCGAAGAGGTAGGCTGGCAAATAGCGGAAAACTGAGATTTCGCACGCTTTTCGCATTACCTTCATACTCGCTTCACTTTGAGAAGCGAGTTTAGGGCATGACTATTTCCCGAAGAAACCTCTTAGCGCGTCTCGCCTTCTACGGGGCACCCGCGGCCGCATTCGGTTACGGCAGCCTCATTGAACGCAACTGGCTCGACGTCACCCGCCCCGATATCCCGCTCGCCGCCCGCTACAACCATCTCGACGGCCTCAAAATCGCAGTGATGGGCGACTTTCACTTCGATGACTGGGGAAGCCGCCGACTCATTGCCTCGGCAGTGAAAGCGGTCAACAAAGAGCCGGTCGATGCCGTCATACTCGTGGGCGATTACATTTCCGATCAGGTTTCAGCGATGGAACCTCTCTGCGAAGAACTGAGTCAACTCCGGAGCAAATTCGGAGTGTTTGGCATCCTCGGAAATCATGATTGCTGGCACTTTGACAACGCGATCCCCAACCTGCTGGAAGAAGCGGGAATACGACTCCTCAGAAATCGCGCCGCCGATTGCGGAGAGTTCGCCATTACCGGAATCGACAGTCATTGGGCAGGGCATGCGGACCGCGAGTTTGCCCTCAGCGGGATCGACCCCGAAGAACCGGTTATTTCAGCGTGGCACGAACCGGATACCTTCGACTATTACGAAGACCCCCGAATTATTCTGCAAGCGTCAGGACACACCCACGGCGGCCAGGTGCGGGCTCCGTTCTACGGCCCTCTCCTCCTCCCGGAATTCGGACGGAGGTATCCTTACGGCCACTACCGGAAGGACGAGTCCTCTCTCTTCGTGACCCGCGGAATCGGAACCTTGAATATCCCCGCCCGGTTTCTCTGCCCACCCGAACTGGCGATTTTGACGATGCGAAAAAGCAGCGTCGCTCAGCCGAACAGCCCCTCGAGTGAAATCCGAAGCGAGCAGCCGGGGTGAATGGAAAACTCCTGACCGATTTCTCGCGGCCCGCCGATGGGATGGAGGGATGGAGGGATGGAGAGCCGGAGGCTCGAAAGAGATTAGCGCGGAGTGAAGCACAGCGAAACGCCGAGGTATCAAACTGAAATAAAACGCCGGCCCTGACAGGGCCGTAGAAAATCCTCACCCGGCTCTGCGCCCCCGCAAGGGACGACGATTTCACGACATGGATTCCGATGGCCTCACCACCGGCTAAGGATCTGATGAACCTCCGGTTCAGCCGCCAATAGAAACGACTACAACAAGTCATCCCATATCAAAGCAACCCGTAAGGAGCAAAACCTATTCGCCGCTTCGGTCGATGCGGATGATGTATTCCCCTTCCCGCTGAAGGTCGAGTCGATCACGGGCGATCGTTTCGAGGTATTCTTTGTCAGTCTTGAGCAGACGATGCTCCTGACGCAAACGCTGGACGCGCTCGTTTTTCCCGTCACGAATCGCTACGAGACGATTCTTTTCGGATTGAAGTTCATCCTGCCTGTCCCACTCGGGGCCGAACAGTTTTACCACCGCGACGAGCAGCAGCAGATAGATAACGACTTCCATGACCCGCGAAAGGCGGCGCCAAAGGTCGGTGCGTGGTTTTCCTCCCACTCCTTCAATCTGGAGGGGCATCTCAAGGTTATCCTGAAATTCGGGGTCACGCATAGTTTGAAAGAAAGCGCCGGGTGACAGTCACCCGGCGCTTTGAAGCTGGATTAGAAGCGGAGTTTTCCGCCATAAATCGCATCATCTCCGAGCTCTTCCTCAATGCGGAGGAGCTGGTTGTATTTTGCGATCCGGTCTGAACGGCTCAATGAACCGGTTTTGATTTGTCCTGCATTCGTCGCCACCGCGATGTCTGCAATCGTGCTGTCTTCAGTTTCACCGGAACGGTGGCTGATGACGCTGGTGTAACCATTCTCCTTCGCAAGCTCGACCGCGTCGAGAGTCTCGGTGAGTGAACCGATCTGGTTCACCTTCACGAGGATGGAGTTGGCAACACCGAGATCGATTCCTTTCTGGAGGAAGTCAGTATTGGTCACGAAAAGGTCATCACCGACGAGCTGGGTCTTGTCACCCATCTTCTCTGTGATGACTTTCCAACCGTCCCAGTCGTTTTCGTCACAACCGTCTTCGATTGAGATGATGGGGTAGCGGGACTGGAGGTCGAGATAGTAGTCAACGAGCTCTTCTGCTGACTTCTCGGAATTGTCCGACTTGTGGAAGACATACTTGCCTTTTTCCTTGTCGAAGAACTCAGAGGAAGCCACGTCGAGAGCGACGAAGATGTCCTCACCGAACTTGTAACCTGCTTTATCAACCGCCTGCTCAATCACTTTGAGAGCGTCGTCAGCTGAATCGAGCTTGGGAGCGAAACCGCCCTCATCTCCCACCGCAGTGGAGAGACCGCGGTCGTGAAGCACTTTCTTGAGCGCGTGGAAAATTTCAGCGCCCTGGCGAAGTGCCTCGCGGAAACTTGGAGCACCCTTGGGCACGATCATGAACTCCTGAAAGTCGATCGGAGCATCTGAGTGAGATCCACCGTTGATGATGTTCATCATCGGAACGGGAAGCACCTTGGCGTTAGGACCACCGATGTACTTGTAAAGAGGAAGACCCAGCTGATTCGCAGCCGCGTGAGCCGTCGCAAGTGAGACACCGAGAATCGCATTCGCTCCGAGCTCTTTCTTGTTAACCGTTCCGTCGAGATCAAACATCGTTTTGTCGACCACAGTCTGCTCAGTCGCATCGAGACCGATCAACTCAGGACAAACCTTCTCGTTCACTCCTGCAACTGCCTTGAGAACACCTTTTCCAAGGTAGCGGTCTTTGTCTCCGTCACGAAGCTCCCAGGCTTCGTGCTCTCCCGTGCTGGCGCCACTGGGAACAGCCGCGCGGCCAATCGCTCCGCCTTCAAGCTCAACATCCACCTCGACGGTTGGATTTCCGCGGGAATCTACAATCTCCCGTGCCCGTACATTTATAATCGTCGTTTCTAGCATGTCTCTGGTATTCGTTTAGTTTCCTATTAATTAAGAAATCTTCAATATCAAAATGGCTGAAATTATTATAATTCAGCCTAAGTGATCTGCGGAGCGGTAAGCGAAACCAGCCAAAATGCAAGAAACAACCTGATCGCACGAGGCAATCGATACGGCTTTACGAACTAAATTCCGCCCGAAACCGGTCTTACTGAGCCGCTTCGAAAAAGTCGCCGAAATAGGCGAGAATGTCGTTTCCGAAGAAAGCCGCTACAGCGAGCACGATAATGGTGATCGCGAGACTGACGTAGCCGACCATCAGACCAATCGCACCCAGCGTATGCCCGGGAGCCGGTTGAACGGGACTGTGACGCGCCTTCGCCAGCGCCATATGGCCGGAGATGATCGCAAGAGGAGCAAAAACAATGCCCAGCGAAAAACAGGAAACCACCGTCAGCACGGCCGAAACGATGGAAATCGCTCCGAAGATCGGGGATGGCGGCTCCTCGTTAAAATCATCTTCTTCCTCTTCGCTCGGAGTCGCTTCCTTTTTCGATCGACTGGATTTCCTGCGTCTCTCACGCGGAGCCCGCCCCGGTTTTTCGCTCCGGCTCTCAGAGGGATCGTCATCCTCATCATCCCTACGCTGAACGACGTCATGACCCACCTCACTGGTGTCATCATAACCCTTCGGTTTCTCCGGCGGCACCGGAACATTCGTGGAAGGTACCTCCTCTTTAGCCGGCTCAGTCTTGGGAATCCCCACACCACTGAAAGCGGCAAGCTCTCCCGGGAAACGAATCGCAGATGAACAGATCGGGCACTCCACCTCGGAGCCGATGAAACTCTCATCTCCCGATACTTTTTGCCCACACTTGGGGCACGCGACCTTGATAACTGCCATCTAATTAATTCGGAGACTTAATTCAATTTGAGAAAAGCTAATAGAAACGGGAATCCCCCTGTTCTGCAACCAAAATGAAGCATTGAATCTGCTTGAATTCAGCAAATGACGCCAGCATGCTTGTATCAGCCTATGAAAGCACTGCTCTGTCTCTTTCTTGCTTCCGCCTTCGCCGCCACTTTCACCAGTTGCGTGACGAACTCCGAAGCCAAAGCCAATATCAAACCCTACCCGTTTGATACCTGCGCAGTGATTCAAAGACCACTCAAAGGAAAGACCATCATTCGGCGCGTCCACGAAGGTCAGGAGGTTCTATTCTGCTGCCATCCCTGCGTGAAAGCGTTCGAAGCGAATCCTGAGCCTTACATGGCAAGAATTCGCGCCGCTACTCCGGGAGGTGCCGAACCTCCTCATGTCGAAGGTGGTGCGCAGGCAGCCGCCGAAGCCGCTGCCGAAATGGGCCGCAGCGTTCAATAGGGTTGTGTCGTCGACCTGACAGGGTTTCCCCCTGAACCGTGAAGCGAGCCGACTAACAAAGCCGCTCACAGCACTGAGACTCACGAGTTTTTCCCGCGGCGTCAGCCCAGCGACATCACGCGGTTCGGCACGCGGCCGCTTCCCCGAATCGTTAACAGCCCCGGTGTGACCTCGAGAACGGCGAAGGCGTTCGTATCCCCGGTATCGACCATCCCCTGCACCGTTACGTAGTGAACGCCGTTTCGTTCAGCATAGTTCCCGGCGTGGTTGTGACCATTAAACCAGGCCGCGACCGTTCCCGGAAACTGATCGATCATAGCGAGGACTTCTTTATCGTTCCAGAGGTTGTGTGAGTTATCCGGGAGGATGGGATAGTGACAGGAAATAATCACTTTCTCCCCGGCCGCCTTTGCCGCAGCCAACTCCCCTTTCAACCACGCCAGTTGGCTGGTGCTGATCGCCGAGTTCCATGACTTGGCGTTCTTGCGGCCCTCCGCCTCGAACTGCTTCAAAATCTCACTGGCCTCATCGAACAATTCAGAACCACGGGGATTGGCAAACGTGCTCACCTCGGTCCCGTCGAGAAACACAAACCGGAAACCTTCTTTGGAAAACGAGTGATAGGGCTTCGTCATCCCCAACTTCCCGAACACCTCCGGCTTCCTGTCATCCGGAACCGAAAAATCATGATTCCCCGGAATCTGAAACACGGGTGAGCTTAATCCACCGAGAGGCTCCAGAATCTGATCAAAGCTCACGAAATTCCTGTCGATCAAATCGCCGAGATGAATCGAAAAATCGACCTCCGCTTCGTTGATCGATTTCACCGCGTTACCGAGCTTTTTAATACTGTTCCGGTAGTGGCGAATCCCGCCCGGATCAGCATCGACATACTGAGCATCCGCAATGAGACCCACGGAGAACAAGGGTGCCTCCTTTTCCGCCGCCCCTGCAGCTCCCGCAGCGAGCGTCGCCGCCGCGGTATGGATAAATTTTCGTCGTGTTGTCATGAGTAATCCTATCGCTCCGCTTCGCCGCGCGCTACCGGCACCTCCGGTCCGCTGAGCGCGTAAATCCCCCGATAATAAGAAGAGGATGGCGTGCTTTATACCCTTCAAGGCTCTAGAGCAGCAGCGGAAAGGTCAAGCCATCAGCGTACGGGAATACGGGAACCTATGCCGCTGATCCGCCATTGTTTGTATAGAAACCCAAAGATAGCTTTCTTTCTATGACTCGGCTGATTTCAGCGACATCGGGAATTCTGCTTTTACTCGCCACCCATCCCGCGGCGGGCAGGGAATTACCATGGACCTTTCGCCCACTCACCAAAGTCGAATCACTCCCATCGGTGAAAGACACCGAATGGCCGAAACGGCGCATCGATTATTTCATTCTTCATAAGCTCGAAGAGGAAGGTCTCAAACCGTCACCAAGAGCGGACGCGCGCACCCTTTCGAGACGTCTCAGCTTCGACCTGACAGGGCTCCCGCCTGCAGCATCTCCTGACACTGAGGTAAAAGATCAGATCGAAGAGATGCTCGCGAGTCCTCAGTATGGCGAGCGCTGGGCAAGACACTGGCTCGATCTCGCGCGCTACACCGACACCACCGCGTCGTGGTTGAAATCAACCGCCGGTGCCTACCGCTATCGCGACTGGGTCGTCCAGGCGTTGAACGATGATATGCCGTATCCCGAATTCGTGAAACGGCAACTCGCGACCGACTTGATGCCTGAGACCGGACCGGAAGATTCCGTCGCGCTCGGCTTTCTCGGGCTCAGCCCCACTTACTGGAAGGAACTGCAGCTTCCCCCCGAAATCATTAAAACGACCGTCGCCGACGAATGGGAGGAGCGCGTCGACGTGCTCGGTCGGACCTTCCTCGGCTTGACTCTGGCGTGCGCGCGATGTCACGATCACAAATCCGATCCTGTCTCAGCGGCCGACTATTACGCACTCGCAGGCGTTTTCGCGAGCGTCAAAATCTCGGATCGCCCCACGATGAGTGATGAACTCTGGGTTCCGGTGAAATCAGCCCGTGAGAAAGTCGCCGGGATCGAAAAGAAAATCACAGCACTCAAGAAAAAGAAGCCGAAGCCCGAAGATCTCGATTCCCGGATCGCATCGCTGACGGCGGAAATCGCAGACATCAAAAAGAACACGCCCCATTACAACATGGCGACCGCGAACGGAGTCGTCGAAGCGGCCCTGTTCGTGAAGCCGAAAGAAAAAGGGCACGGGACAGATCTGGATTATCAGGAGGGAAAAAGCCGCGACCTGGAACTGCAAAAGCGTGGCAACCCCAACGACACGGGAGAAATCGTGCCGCGCCGGTTCCTGAGCATCTTCCCCACCGAATCCGGCAAGCCGAGGCAGTTCACGAAAGGAAGCGGACGGCTCGAGCTCGCCGAAGCCATGGCCGAAGACTCCGAACCGCTTTTTGCGAGGGTCATCGTCAACCGGGTTTGGAAGCAACACTTCGGGCGCGGTCTCGTCGACACCCCGAGCGACCTCGGCAAGATGGGCGACAAACCTACCCACCCGGAGCTGCTCGATGACCTTTCGGCGCAGTTCATTAAAAACGGCTGGTCACTGAAATGGCTCCACCGTGAAATCCTCAACTCAGCGACGTGGCAGCAAACCTCAATCGCGCCGGACTCAGAGCAAATTGATCACAACAACGCGCTCTACTCGCGAATGACCCGTCGCAAGCTCGACATCGAATCGTGGAGAGACTCGCTTCTCGCAGTGGCAGGAACGCTCGACGATTCCATTGGCGGTGAACCGCAGGATCTCTCGGACGAGAAAAACGTTCGTCGCACCCTCTATGGCAAAATCGACCGCCGCAATCTGAACAAAATGCTCCAGGTCCACGATTTTCCCGACCCCGCCGCCCACAGCCCGAAACGGGATGAGACGATTTCCCCTCTCCAGTCACTCTTCGCGATCAACAGCCCTTTTGTTAAAACCCGCGCCTCGGAAGTCGCCGGCCGTATCGGGGGCGAGTCCCCTGCAGACAGTATCAACGCGGCCTACGCCCTCTTGTTTCAGCGGGAACCCACGAAGATGGAGCGGGACGTGGGCACACAGTTTCTGGAGCAGGCAACCCTCGACGAATACGCGCGGGTCCTCCTCGCGAGCAATGAATTTCTTTTTGTGGATTAGAAAATGATCACCCCGAATCCCATCACGCGCCGCAGCGCTCTCGCCTCCCTCGGTGGAGGACTCGGATCACTCGGCATGATTTCCGCTCTGGGAAATGACGGAGGCATCCTGACCAAACCGCATTTTGCACCGCGGGCGAAACGGGTCATTCATCTCTTTATGAACGGCGGACCGTTCGGCCCCGACTTTTTTGATCCGAAACCGGCGCTTACCAAATACGCCGGGCAACGTCCCCCCGGAGCCGACTTGCGCACCGAACGCCCCACCGGCGGGCTCATGGAGGTACCCTATCAGTTCAGCAATCACGGAGAAAGCGGCCTTCCCGTGAGCGACCTTTTGCCGATGACGGCAAAGCACGCCGACGATCTTTGCATTCTGCGATCCTGCTACACCGACAATCCCAATCACGGCCCCGCTCTGCTATTAATGAACAACGGCACGATGACGCCGCGGGTTCCAAGCATGGGGGCATGGACCTCCTACGGCCTCGGAAATGAAAGTCAGGACCTGCCGGGCTACGTCGTCCTTTGTCCCGGAAAACCGGTTCGCTTCTCCATTCTCTGGAACAATGCCTTCCTCCCCGCGAAGCACGCGGGGCTCTACATCAATCACTCCAATCTCGATCCCCGGTCGATGATCCCCTGGCTTCGCGATCCCGATGAAAACCCGGGTGGCCAACGAAAACGACTCGATCTGCTGCAACTGCTCAACCAGAACCATTCGAAGATTCGCGGCGGAAACGATCTTCAACTGGAAGGCCGGATCGAAGCGATGGAAACGGCCTACCGCATGCAGTCCTCGGCGCATGACGCCTTCGACCTCAAACAGGAGAACGCGAAGACGAGAGAAGCCTACGGAGAAGGGCATTTTGCGAACGGCTGCCTTCTCGCGCGGCGCATGGCGGAGCGCGGGGTTCGATTCACTCAGGTTTATTATGGAAACGGCCAACCGTGGGACACCCACAGCGGTCACGATAAAAAGACACGTGCGCTCGCGAAAGATATCGATCAGCCAATCGCCGCATTGCTCGAGGATTTAAAGCAACGCGGTATGCTCGAAGACACCCTCGTCGTCTGGGGCGGCGAATTCGGCCGCACTCCGGTGAGCGAAAACGCCGACGGTCGCGACCACAACCCGCACGGCTTTTGCATGTGGATGGCAGGCGGCGGAGTCAAAGGCGGCTACGCTCACGGCGCGACTGATGAATTCGGATTCAAAGCCGTCGATAAGCCGATGCACGTTCACGACATTCACGCCACGATTCTGCATCTGTTAGGAGTCGACCACGAACGCCTCACTTTCGAACACGCCGGAAGAGACTACCGCCTGACAGATGTTCACGGCAATGTCGCGACAGACATTCTCGCTTGATATGAAATTCGGACACACCATAGCGAAAGCGATCCTGTTCATTGGACTGCTCACCCCGGGAAGCGCCGACGATCACTGGGCCTACCAACCGATTCAAGCGCCGGTGATTCCGAAAACGAATGCCGAAAACCCGATCGACGCGTTCGTGCTCGCGCGATTGAGCGAAGCCAGTTTCAAACCCTCTCCCGAAGCGCCTCCGCACATTCTCCTTCGACGCATCCACCTCGATCTCACCGGTCTGCCGCCGACAGAGGAGGAAATGACAGCCTTTCAAACCGCCTGGAAACGCGATTCGAAAGCGGCCTGGGCAAACAAGGTCGACGCTCTCCTCGCGTCACCTCATTTCGGAGAGCAGTGGGCGAAACACTGGCTCGACATCGCCCGATACGCCGAGAGCGACGGCTACCTCGGCGACACCCTTCGTCACTGGGCCTGGATCTATCGCGACTGGGTCATCGACTCGATCAACCGCGACCAGCCCTACGACCAATTCTCGATCGAGCAGCTGGCGGGAGACCTCCTCCCCAACCCCTCACAGAGCCAGAAAATCGCGACCGGCTTTCATCGGAATAATCTCAAGAACACCGAAGCCGGGCTCGACAAAGAACTCGCGCGAACCAAACAGGTCGTTGATCGGGCCGCAACAACCGGCACTGCCTGGCTTGGCCTGACGATGGCCTGCGCAGAGTGTCATGACCACAAACACGATGCCATTTCGCACCGGGAGTTTTTCGAGTTCTATGCCTTTTTCAATAACACGAAAGATAGCGACGTCTCTGTCACTCTTGATAAGGAGTGGCCCATCACCACGATAGAAAAGAAGAAGGACGAAAAAGAAATTCCAAAACCGAGCCCCAAAGCACAGGCGCTCGCGGCATTACCGGAATCTGAACATCGAAAAACCCACGTTCACATTCGCGGCGATTACACCCGCCACGGTGAGGAAGTGACCCCGGCGACACCGGCGGCGCTGCACCCCATCACGATCAAAGAAGATGAACCGGCGAGACTCACACTCGCCAAATGGCTCTTCGCGGAAGACAACCCGCTAACCCCGCGCGTCGCCGCGAATCAAATCTGGCAGCAACTTTTCGGAAACGGCATCGTCTCGACACCGGACGATTTCGGAACCCACGGCGCGCCGCCGACGCATCCCGAGCTACTCGACTGGCTCGCAATCGAATTTCGCAAATCCGGCTGGAGCCGAAAAAAACTCATTCGCGAAATCGTGATGTCCTCCACCTACCGCCAGTCATCCACCAACACGCATCCGGATCGTCCGAACGAACTGCTCTGGCGGCAAAACAGCGTCCGGGTGAAGGCGGAAACGGTGCGCGATATCCACCTCGTCGCGAGCGGTCTCTTCACACCGACCGTGGGGGGCCCGTCCGTTCATCCTCCCCTGCCGAAATTTGTCAGCGAAGTGGGAAGAAGCGTCAAATGGCCGGAGAGCACCGGTCCGAATCGCTACCGACGCGGCATGTATATCTTTCTCAAGCGAACCGTGCTCTACCCCATGCTGACCGCTTTCGACGCACCGGATACGAGCGCGTCCTGCAGTCGTCGTGAGGTGACGAATACCCCGATGCAGGCGTTGACCCTCCTCAATGATCCCGTCTTTTTCGAATGCGCCGAAGCCCTCGGGAAAGAACTGCACCAAAAGCACGGAGACAAAATCGATGCCGCGATCGCAGAAACGTTTCACCGCTGCCTCAACCGCGAACCGAAAGCCGGTGAATTAGCGACGCTTTCCTCCGCGCACAACGATCTTCTTGATAGCTCGAAAAATCCGGAACTGGCGATGATCGCAACCACGCGAATCATCATGAACCTCAACGAATTTATTACCCGTGATTAATCCCCAACAGTTCCATGAAATGGCTTCCCGCCGGCGGTTTCTCTCGAGCGGGATCGGCTCACTCGCGCTCGCCTCGATGCTGCGGGACGACGGACTTCTCGCCGACGACTCAGCCTTTCAGGCTCCACATTTTGCGCCCAAGGCGAAGCGCTGCATCTATCTCTTCATGGAGGGAGGCCCCAGTCAGATGGACCTCTTCGACCCGAAGCCGAAGCTCAACGAAATGGACGGAGAGGCGATGCCTGAATCGCTCCTCGAAGGAGTCAAATTCGCCTTCACCGAAAAAGAAAGCGCGAGGCTTCTCGGGAGCCCGCGGACATTTAAAAAATACGGTCAGTGCGGAATGGACATGTCTGACCTCCTCCCGCATCTCAGCGACCACGCCGACGACATCGCTCTGATTCGGTCGATGTACTGCGACCAGTTCAATCACCTTCCCGGTCAGCTCCTCATGCTGACGGGATCCCCGTTTCGCGGAGCACCAACGCTCGGTTCCTGGTTGAACTACGGACTCGGAAGCTCCTCAAAGGACCTCCCCGGCTACGTCGCGATGACGACACTCGGCCGCGGACTCCCCGGAGGCGCCGCGAGCTGGTCGAGCGGCTACTTACCTTCCAATTACTCAGGTGCGCTCTTTCGGAACGAAGGAAGCCCCGTTCTCAATTTGGCCAATCCCGATAAAATCTCTCCCGAGATGCAGCGACGCACCATCGAGGCGGTCAATGATTTGAACCAGCAGCGATTCAGCGAAACGGCAAACCCTGAGATCGCGAGCCGCATCAAAAATTACGAACTCGCCTATCGGATGCAGTCAGCCGCACCCGAGCTGATCGATCTGTCCGACGAAACCGAAGCGACCAAAGAAGCCTATGGTCTCAACCGACAGGACAAAACCGGCTTCCAAGCCTCGTATGCGCGGAACTGCCTTCTCGCGCGCAGACTCGTCGAACGCGGCACCCGTTTTGTGACGCTGTTTCTCTCGACCTGGGATCAACACAGCAAACTCGATTCCGAACTCGAGAAGAACACGAAGATCTCGGATCAGCCCGTCGCGGCTCTGCTGCAGGATTTGAAAGACCGCGGCCTTCTGGACGAAACGCTCGTCGTCTGGGGCGGTGAATTCGGCCGAACACCCCTCGGGGAAAACCGTTCCGGTTTCAAAACCGTGACGGGACGCGATCACCACCCGTATTCCTTCAGCATGTGGATGGCCGGAGGCGGTGTCAAAGGTGGGCAAACGCTCGGTTCAACCGACGAGATCGGATGGGGAGTCGAGAAAGACCCCGTTCACATCCACGACCTTCACGCGACGATCCTTCATCTCTTCGGATTTGATCACGAAGAACTGACCTATCGCTTCCAGGGACGCGACTTCCGACTGACGGACGTGCACGGCAAGGTCGTGAAGAAGCTTCTGGCGTGAGGACGATCGGAAGGAGTTTCCTTCCGCCACCGGGACCATTCAACCCTGTTGGGTGCCCGGGCTAACAGGGTTGAGTCAGACGACCTGAGCCTTGAACGCCGCCCGGGAACACCCTGCGGAGGTTTTCGAGCGTCCCTTCAGGACGCGAATGATAGATCTGTTCGTGACCCCGGATTGAAATCCGGGGCTGTTATCGCTGATGCCTTCAGCATCCCCGGTCATGCGCTCATGATCTGCGCACCATCAAAGAGCAGCCATCCCTTTCGCGCGTTCCCTCAGGACGCTAACAGGGGTTTCGTTCTGAAACCCGGATTGAAATCCGGGCCTGTTTTCGCTGATGCCTTCAGCACCCCCGGTCATGCGATCATGATCTGCGCGCCGGGATGAGCCCCCCCCCCCCCAACCAAACCTTAGATCCAAGGTTCAGGTTCAATACATGGGTAACACAGCAGGTTCAATACATGGGTAACAAAATGGCACGGGAAAGAGCGTTGAA
>JBLXHA010000014.1:0-146990 GCA_048260165.1 Verrucomicrobiales bacterium | reverse complement strand
GCCAGAGCCAGAGCCAGAGCCAGAGCCAGAGCCAGAGCCAGAGCCAGAGCCAGAGCCAGAGCCAGAGCCAGAGCCAGAGCCAGAGCCAGAGCCAGAGCCAGAGATCAAGATCGAGCCGGAGCCAGAGCCAGAGCCAGAGCCAGAGATCAAGATCGAGCCGGAGATCGAGCCGGAGATTGAGCCGGAGATCGAGCCGGAGATCGGGCCGGAGATCGAGCCGGAGATCGAGCCGGAGATCGAGCCGGAGATCGAGCCGGAGATCGAGCCGGAAATCGAGCCGGAGATCGAACCAAAGATCGAGCCCGAGATCGAGCCCGAGATCGAGCCCGAGATCGAGCCTGAGGTTGAGCCAGAGATCGAGCCAGAGATCGAGCCGGAGATCGAGCCGGAGATCGAGCCGGAGATCGAGCCGGAAATCGAGCCGGAGATCGAACCAGAGATCGAGCCAGAGATCGAGCCAGAGATCGAGCCAAAGATCGAGCCCGAGATCGAGCCGGAAGTTGAGCCAGAGGTTGAGCCAGAGGTTGAGCCCGAGATTGAGCCCGAGATTGAGCCCGAGATTGAGCCCGAGATTGAGCCCGAGGTTGAGCCTGAGGTTGAGCCTGAGGTTGAGCCGGAAGTTGAGCCCGAGATCGAGCCGGAAGTTGAGCCGGAAGTTGAGCCGGAAGTTGAGCCGGAAGTTGAGCCGGAAGTTGAGCCTGAGATCGAGCGGGTCGCATTCAGTGCGTCGCTGTTTTCTGATGAAGGAATTGGTGAGGCTGTTTCGGACGTGGAGCCTCAGGATCGTCCGTTGGAAGACGAGACGATTGATCTCGATGCTGATCACTCCGACTTTTTCGAATCTACAATTCCCGGTCTTAAGGTGTCATCGCCTCTCTTAACCGGATTGAAACAGGATGGGACCGACGAGGATTCCCGCGATGCTGAAAAAGAGGGAAGCGCTTCCAACGTGACCCGGAAGGGGGCGAGCAAAATAATCGTCAAGGTTGCATCCGTGAGGAGGGCTGATCCGGACCAGATTCCCAGTTTTCTGGATGACACGGGGGGGCTGAATCTCGAGGGATCGGGCTCATCGAGAGAGCACGATGCGGCTCTCGCGCTCAGGGCATTGGCGGAAGCGAGGTCTCTCGCGGAAGAAAATGAACTGCTTCGAAAATCCAGGTCTCCCCGTCCGGTCGTCGAACCGGAGCCCGACGCGTCTGACGATTTCGTGGCAGATTCGGAGAGCGAGACCGGGATTGAATCCTCGATTTCCGACCCCGACGAGACGATTTTAACTACGGGCAATATCCACGATGTCTCCCCGTTCTTCGAGCCTTCAGAGGCGGATCAACTGTTTCAGGACGGTTCAGTCCGTGATGAGGAGGGTTTTGCCCCTGAAATGGAGGTCTCCTCGTTTGACGAACCGGCAGACGAAGCGGACGTCCCGGAGGTGGAGGAATCGGAGGTGGAGGAGGAGCCCGAAGTGGTCGAGGCGGAGCCGAAAGACTATCAGGATTGGCCGGATTTCGAATTTGCCCCTGAATTGGAGTTTTATCCAAGCGGGACGCTTTCAGACCGGGTGAAAAAGTTCACTGAACTGGCCTACGAAAAACTGGATGCATCAGATGTGATTGTTTTTGACCTCGATGGATATTGTCTCAACGAGCCGCAGCGGAAGGACCGTCGGGCGCAAGGCGCTTCGGCGGGGGCATTGTTTAATTCTGTCGCCACGGTTCCCTACACGCTCGGTTTTCGTTGTCATACCGCGACGCAGGTCTGCGGTCCGGACGGGAAATGGAATTGTCTGATTCCGGGATGGGGCGATGCGAGGCGAATCGTGGCCCGACTCGAGCTTGACAGCCCACTTGAGAAAGGCGCGGTGCGAGTATGGTCAAAGGCGCTTGCACAGGTGCTGGAATCGAATCATGATGAGGTGTCCTGAGTGAGACCCTTCTCCCGGATTTAAGCATCGTGTACGACGAACTGTCAGTTTCATTCGAGAACCCCGCGACCGACCCCATGGGCTACAACCATGTCGTCGGGAAACTTTACTGTGGTCGGGACTATGCCGAGCTGCAGTTCAAAGTCCGGGACCGCGCTTTTCGCAAAACGGACCCGAAAGTGGTTCGTATTGACTACGGCGAGGTTGAATCCGTTGAATACAGTCAGGGTTGGTTTCGGCCGGCTGTTTTGATTTTTGAAACGCGGTCGCCCGAAAAATTGAGTGAATTCCCCGGTGTGCACGTCGGGCGGATCGAATTGCAGGTGATTCGCGGTTCGCGGGGGCATGCCCGGAAAGTGGAGGCACTCATCCGCTTCAAGCAATCGGAGGCCTTCCTCGCAGAGTCTGAGGAGCGACTTGAGGAGAGAAGGTCGGAAACATGAAAATGGATCGCGTTTCGGGTGGATTCAGGAAAAAGCGGAGTTGGGGTGCCTGGGTGGGGTATCTTGCTTTCCTCGTTGTCTACACGTGGGCTTATATGTTTCTCGGTTCAGTCGTTGTCTTGAAATACAACACGGATCGTTCCTCCAAGCAGCAGTCCGACTACATCGATGCGGTGTATCAGTCGGCCTCGATCTCGTCCGGTTCTCTCGAGGAGGTGCCGTCAATCACCGCTGAACTTTCCGGGGCGTTTCCCCAGTTTACCGATGGCGTCATTGGACCGCTTTTTCCCTGGCTGTTGGATCAGTATGCGGGGCTTTCCCCTGATCAGCTTTTCGAAAAGGGAAAATGGTTCAATCTCACTTTATCCTGTGTTCTGCTCGTTGTTTTCGGACTGGCTGCGGCGAGGGCCTTTTCCTTTATCGGTTCGGCGGCGATCATCCTGATGGGGGGCTTCGGGGTTATCCTCGAGCGATCCGCCTACTTCAGTCCCGATGCTTTGTTCTACCTGCTCTTCGTGCTCGCCTGGCTCTGTGCTTTGAGTCTTATTCGGCAGAATCTGCTCTGGCAGTATGGCGTCTTCGGGTTGCTTCTCGGATTGGGCTACCTCACCAAGCCTCTCGTTTGGCCTCTCGTGGCCTCGTTTATTGCGATTTCTCTGATTCGCTCGTTCGTTGCCGCCGTGACCCGCCGCGAAGGGCGGCCGGTCGAAGATTTGTGGAGCCCCAGCAACCAACTCGTGGGTTTTGCGATGATGATTTCCGCTTTTATTCTGCTGTGCGGTCCGAGCTTGAGCTACTCGAATGCCCGCTTCGGCAGTCCGTTCCATTCTTATCAGGACTACCAGATATGGCTGGACTCTCCCGAAGAGGCTTTCCGATTCCAATCGACGCATCCGGGGCGGGAGGAACTGTCCCCGTTGACGATCACGCAGCGGCCCGGGTTGGTGAAATATGTTCAGGAGAATGGCACCGAAGCGCTGTTTGAGCGGGCGTGGAAGGGCGCGCTCGAGCAGGTGAAATCGAGCGTTCTGGGGAGGAAGGGATGGATTCTGAGTTACGGCTTCTTTGTCTTTCTCGTCGTCGCTTTGATTCATCGGTGGACGATGATCCGGCAAAAAGACGAAGTGTGGCGGGTGCGGGGGACGAGTGCCCGCTGGATGCTGCTGTTTACTCTGATCGCTGTTTTCTGCGCCCTGTTTTACAGCGGAGTCGGCAACTCGATCTTTCCCGGGAGCTCAATTACGACGGCATTGTTTCTTCCGGTTCTCCTGTCGTTTATCTGGATTGCCGAACGATACCGGCGGCAGTTGCAGCGATCCAATCGCGCCACACTCGTGAATTGGGTTTACGGATTTCTCATGGCGATACCTATCGTGTGGATCACCTCTCTCATCGTGATTTCCATCAGAAAAGCGGGTATTTAGCGGCGCTTTTCTACAGGGTGTCCTGAATGCGGCGAACGAGGATTTTGACTTTCCTCGCGGCCCAAACCTGTTCGAAGGTCACTTCGGGATCGTCGCCGGCGGTGAAGAAATCGACGGTTCCAATCCCGAGCACCCCGCGGAGTCCCCGACAGGAGACGTTGATCGCGCGGATGTCCTGAATCCGGACCTCGTTGGAGCTGCGTGTAATCAGGCCCTTCGTCACTTCGATCCGTTTCGGGGTGATGTGATAGTCGCTCGTGAATCTGATCAGGCTCAAATTAACGAGCGCCAAAATGCCCGCGAGAAAGCCGAAGAGCGTGAGCCAGGGATTCGTCGCATAGATCCAGACGCCTCCGGCAAATCCTGCCATGATGGCTAAAATGGATCCCGGGGAATTTAAGATCGAAGGGTGCCCCGCGTAGAGAATTGCCGAAGGCGAGAGCGAAGGGGGATTCCCTGAGGCGCTTTCCTCTTCAAGCGCGACGGCTTCGTCCTCTTCATCACTGTAGTCGTCCTCGAAGTCCTCCGGATCCTCTGTCGTCTCCGGTTTCTCCCAGTCGAGGATTTCACGCAAGCGCTCACATTCGGCGGCTCCGCTTCTGAGACAGACGTCGTCGTAGGAGAAAAAGCCCTCGTCGAGTCCTTCGAGCAATTCATCAATGAGAAACGGGCCCAGCCTTTCGTCTCCTTTCAGGACAAAAATTTCGTCGTCGACTGGATAGCCTGATTCCATCAGGAAGGGGAAGCGTCGCGTTCCGGAATTTCCGGGATGAGATCTTCACGCGTGAGCAGTTTTCCTATATCGAGGGCCGCCAGCTCCGGCCCTTCCGCTTTCAGGATGATCGATTCGAGCGGGGCGATGCGATCCATTTCTCCCACGGTGTTGTGCACGAGTCCCTGGACGATTTTGAGGTCACCCTGAGGTGTCGGGAACAAATTCGTCGCGCGGAATCCCAGTCTCCCCGTCTCCCAGTCCATCTCAAAATTGCCGACCGTGAGGGTCCGGTTCACTCTCATGGCGAGTTCGCAAAGGCGATCCCGATGGAGTGGGTCCGGCGCGACGTTCGGGGATTCGGATACCACCGAAACGGCGGCGAGTGGCTCGAAAGCCTGGAGGTGCAGTTCCACTCGCGTATGGTGCGCTTCGAAGCCTGCGCGGATGACTTCGCGGCCGTCGACTTCTGTAAATGCCCAGCCCGCCTCGCGAAAGGCATCAAGGATTGTGGAGTAGAGTTCAGAATTCACCATAGAGTTATACCTATTGAGGCGAGGACACCTCGATGCGCAACTTATCTTTCTGATTGCGATCAGAATCCATCAGTAACCCCAGCGTGAGAACAAGCCCCAGCAGGATCGCTGAACCGATCGCTCCCGTCGTCGCCGCGACGATCCCATTGATGATGGGGAGGAGAAAGATGACGAGAAATACCAGAGCGGAGGAAGGGGGATCGACCGGGTTTTCCGCGACTTTCAGCCGGGCCCTTCCAATCTGGAGGCTGAAAACGATGATGGTGGCAATGCTCAGAACTGAGGTGAAAAAAAGGAAGACCCCTGAGGCGACCATGCCGGTGACTCCCGAAATGCTGACCGAACTCATCAACATGAGAGAGGTGGCGCCGAGTGCCAGGATCAGGAAGACGCGTCCAGCTGTGTTTTGAAACCCTGAAGCGCCAATCACAATTGAGCTGTAAACGGCATTACTGACGAGGATCCCCACGATGATTCCGAGTGTCGCGAAGAGTTCCACCCCTCCCAGAAAGTAGCGGATAAGCACGTAGGGCAGGAGGGAAAAGAGCAGCAGTGAACTGAGCGTGAGCTCCACATACAGTTTCCCCCGGACAATTTGCCATCGCTTCAGATTGGACGTCAAAAGCAGTTCGATATTCCGTGTGTTGCCCACTTCGGGGGTGAGGGCATTGAACATCGAAAGAGGAAGAATGAGAGAGAATACAAGCCAGATCGTTCCGATGGAGAGAAAGGAAAAAGAAGATCCGAATCCGACTGCCCCCGTGAACTGAGTGATCGCCCATTCAGCAAGCGAAGCGATCAGAGCGATCGCGTGCGTGATGACAAAGGTCCAGACGAAAAAATCGCTCCTCAGGCCACGACGCAAATCGCGCACGAAGATAGGACTGAACCGGTCCGGGAAATCTTTCGTCGCTGCAGCTTTTTCGAGCAGCCCTGAGTAGGATACAGGACTTTCAGAATTCATTCGGCGCTCGCGACGGGAGTCAGTACCACCTCTTTGATATCCATGATTCCTTTTCCTGCCTGGCTTTGGGGAACGATCGCAATTTTCTGCTCACCGGTGATGCTGAGGTCGACCGTTCCCAGTTCAACCGTTTTCCATTCCTGAAATCCTCCCGTGTCTTCGACGGTGAATTTGAGCATTTTATCATTCGCGAGCAGGGCAACTTCGCTGCCTTCATTTCCTCCGCCGCACCCGTAGGTAACCGATACCTTAAACTTGCCGGGATCGGTCACTCCGAATTTCCATTCCGCCCAGTCTTCCGGATGGATCCAGTAGCCGAGGCAGTCTTTCTCCGGCTTGGATTCGTAGCGCATCATCTCCGCATAGGTGGTTGCCGATTTTGCATCGAGATGAATCATCCCGTCAATCGATTGCCCGAGGGGCTCCTTCTCCGGTGCCGGAATAAACTGAATTCCTTTCACTTGAAACGCGGGGACGTTGGATTGATCTCCCGTGAGAAGAAAAACCGGATACTCACCCTTCTTCGGAAAATCGGCGGTTCCGAGTATCATCGGCTCGTCGTTGCTGAGACTGTTGGTTCTCGCTGCGTAGCTTTTGAGCGTCGCGATGTCACCGATTTTGACCTGAACTCCGAGCTTCGGCCGGGACGATTCGTATTTCAACCCCACGTAGTAATTGCCCTCGCGGGGTGCATTGGCCGTCCAGTGCCAGTTGCCGAAATGGCTTCCCGGCTGGTATTTGCCTTCCTTGGCGTCGAGAAGAAAACTTCCCCGTTCTCTGTCGACCTCCAGCGGGTAGTCGGGAATGGCCTCCTGAGTACCGAGCTCGCCAAAGGGATCCGGGGGAACGTTCGTGGTGTTGGCCTCTTCAGCGGAAGAGAGTGATAGACTCGAGGTCGATACACTCAGTATCAGGACTGCAGATAAGGTGAGGGCGCGTTTCATCCGGGTGAGTCTATCGGAACGACGAAGCCACCGCAACCTCAGAAAGCCGTGATAAAGCGGGATTCTGACTGGCTGATTCGGGGATCACCCGATAACTTTCCGGCGCTATGAGAATCCCGTATTTGATCACACTGATTGTGTCCATCTGTCTGAGCTCCCCGCTGCTCCCGGCGGCGGAAACGAACCGTCCGAATATCATTTTGATGATGGCCGACGACATGGGCTGGTCAGACATCGGCTGTTTCGGAGGTGAAATTGCGACACCTAACATCGATCGAATCGCAGGAGAGGGAATGCGCTTTACCCGGTTCTACAACAACGCGAAGTGCACGACGACCCGCGCCAGTCTGTTAACAGGGATTTATCCGAGAAATGGAGGGAAGGGGATCGAGTTGTTGAATGCCAATATGATCACTCTCGGTGAGGCGTTGGGGGATTCAGGATACCGGACGGGAATCAGCGGTAAGTGGCACAATGGCAGCAAGGCACCTCATCGGCCGTTCGATCGGGGATTTCAAAAGAGCTATGGTCTCTGGGACGGGTGCAGCAATTTTTTCAATCCGGTCCTTCCCGATCCTGCGTTCAAAGGGGGAAAGGTTCGCTTCTTCGGGGAAGACGATAAGCGTATCACCGAATTTCCCGACGGCTTCTACACGACGGAAGCGTTTACTGATCACGCGATTGCCACGATCAAAGCGCAGGTGGAATCCGGCGAACCGTTCTTCCACTATCTGGCCTACACCGCCCCGCATTACCCGCTCCACGCCAAACCTGAAGACATTGCCAAATATGAGGGGCGCTACGACGGGGGCTGGGACGCGCTCCGAAAAGAGAGGCGCAACCGTCAGATCGAGATGGGAATCATCGACCCGGCGCAGTATCCGGAAGCGGGCCCCAATCCTGACAATATCCCCTGGGAGGAGATTCCCGAAGAGGAGCGGGCCTGGGAATCGAGCCGGATGGAGGTCTACGCCGCGATGGTCGATAACATGGATCAAAATATCGGGCGATTGCTCAAGGCTCTGGAAGATCTCGGAGTGGATGAGAACACGATTGTGATTTTTCTCTCCGACAATGGAGGTTGTCCCGAGCAACCGGGTGGCCGGCAGACGGATAAGGAAGTGGGACCTGCTGATCACTACGCTCATTGCGGTCCCCATTGGGCCTACGCCCAGAACACGCCGTTTCAGCGTTACAAATCGCACACCCATGAGGGTGGCGTCGCGACCCCGATGGTGGTGCGCTGGCCGGCGGGAATTGAAGCCGGCAGCGTCTCGGATCAGGTCGGGCACATCATCGACTTCATGCCCACATTCCTCGAACTCGCGGGCGGGGATTACCCTCAATCGAGAAAGGGGAATGCCATCATTCAGGAAGAGGGCGTCTCGCTCGTGCCGGTCTTGAAGGCGGAAAAAGAGGAGGTTAAGCGCACTGCCCCGCTATTCTGGCACTGGGCGAAAAACCGCGCCGTCCTCGACGGAAGCTGGAAGCTGGTCTGGGAAGTGAAAGGCAAAAAAGAGTGGGAACTCTACAATTTAAATCTCGACCGGACCGAGACCAATGATGTCGCGGCTGAACACGCTTCCAAGGTCAATCAGATGAAACAAAAGTGGGAAGCCTGGGCCGCTCTCACCGGAGTGACGTATTGAGCGTCATCAGATTCTTAACCGGGGCGGGCAAGATGCACTTGAGAGCTTCCGCTCAAGGTGTAGTTTCCCGCGTTCTTGATGTCCCCGTAGTTCAACGGATAGAACAAGGGTTTCCTAAACCTTAGATACAGGTTCGATTCCTGTCGGGGATACTTTCCAATCGATTCAACAGGGTATCATCACTCATCCGACCCTGTTCGGTCGGGGGCTGTTGTTACCGGAACGGGCGTGGCAAATGCCGGTCGCGAGGCGGGAAAGGAGGCGCGCGGAGTTAGCGCATCAGACCAGCTTCGACAACACCGCCGAGGCGAGATTCAGCACGAGGAAAAAGCCGAACATATCCGTGCAAGTGGTGAGGATGGGGCCGGCAGCGAGGGCGGGGTCGACTTTGAGGCGTTTCAGAAACAGGGGAACGCAACCTCCGAGGAGAACGGAGACGACCGTGTTCAAAAAGAGTGCTCCCCCGACCACGAGCCCGAGCCAGACGTTTCCTTTCCAAACGCCCGCGATAGTGCCGAGGACGATCCCGAGAACGAGGCCATTGAACATCCCGAGAAGTCCTTCTTTCCAGAAAATGCGCCGAAATTCGTTCGGACGTATCAGGCCCAGCGTGAGTTCCCTGATGCTGACGGCAACGGCCTGATTTCCAGAGCAACCGCTCATGTCTGAGACAATAGGCAGGAACACTGCTAGAGCGATGACCGCTTGAAGCGTGTCCTCATAGAGCGCGATAACGCTGGCGGCGATGATGTTTAAAACAATGTTAGGCCCGAGCCAGGCAAGTCGCTTTCCACATCGAGAGATGAGGGGCATGCTGCGCAATTCTTCGCCGCCAAGAATACCGGATGAATTGAGATAATCTTCGGTCTGGTGCTCGGCGGTCGCTTCGCGCACTTCCTGGCGGGTGATGACGCCGACGAGCTTTTCGGTTTCGTCGACAACGGGAAGTCCGATGTAACCTTTTTCCTCAAAGGTGCTGCGAAGCGATTCAAAATCGTCGCCCACGAGAACCCGCACCGGATCCACGATCATGACCGAGGTCACTGGGTTCGCTCTCCGGGAAAGGACGAGGTCACGAAGTCGGAGAACGCCCCGCAGTCCGCCATCGGGGGAGGTCACGTAGACATACTGGACGTCCATGTCGGCGTAGTGCTCGGCGTTTTCACCAAGCTCTTTGAGGACGTCTCCCACCGTGGCCGTTTCTTTGAAGGAGGCAAACGAGGCCCGCATCAAACCGCCGGCGGTGTCCCATTCGTACTCGGATCTCTCTCTGAGCCGGTCAGCCCTGTCGGGGTCATCCATTTCCGCGAGGACCGCGGCGGAATCGTCGCTCTGCATTTCGCGAAGCAGGTCGGCGCCCACAGACCCTGACATTTCTTCGAAAATATCGGCAGCCGCTTCAGAGGGAAGGTCTTCCAGAATGTCGGCGGCCTGGGCTTCGGGCAGATTTTCAAGGATGTCCGCCGCCTCGCCGGGCAGCAGCGATTCCATCAAGAGGGCCTGCTCGCTTCCGGCGAGGTGTGCGAGGACGAGTTTTTGATCCTCGACGCTGAGATCGGCCAGAATCTCCGCCGCGCCCGCAGCGTCAGACGCTTCGATGCGATCGTGCAGATCGGTCCAGAGGCGGTCGGATTCGGGAACAGGGAGGGAAATTTCAGTCATGGAGATCAGGAACTTAAAATCGAAATGCCTCTCAGCTGATACACTGAATCCTTATCCTTGGCCACTTCTCATCTGTTTATCCGGGAATTCAGTCCCGGCTGCGGCACTTCCGGAGAGCAGCGCCGGGTTAACCGCGTGGTCCGGCGATGATTCGCATTCGGATTCGCAAAGCGGCTGAAAATGTGAATGATAGAGTCGTCCGGGCATTGAAAAGCAGGACGCTCATCTTATGGAATGTTATCTCTGGAACTCTGCTCGGGAATCGCTGGTCAAGGGCGACGAATCGTTACTTTCGGATTGGAGGGGGAATCCGGGAAGCACGTTGTGGCTTCATATTTCCGGAGCCGTCAGCGACGACGCGGAATCCTTTCTCGAAGAGCAATTTAATCTTCATACGCTGGGGCTTCAGGATGCGAAAAGAGACAGGCACCCTCCCAAATTCGAGCATTTCGGGGATTCGACGCTCTTGATTTTCAAAGCGCTCAGCGCGGGAGCGGAGGACATCAACTTCAAGTCCGAGCAGTTGGCGATTTTCGTGGGAGAGGGATTCCTCGTGACCCGCTCCTCGGGCAAGATCACGTGCGTCGACAAATTCAGATCCGAGATTGAGGCGGATCCATCGATTATGAGAGCGGGAAGTGAGGATGCGATGGTGCGTCTCGTCAGGCTCCTGATCGAAGGGTACCGGGACATTCTCTTCCGGCTCGAGCCCCGCCTCGAAGCGCTCGAGGAAGGGGTCCTTGACTCCGCCGTCGGGAATGAGGTTCTCGCTGAACTGACGGTCCACAAGAGTGACCTGAAACGTCTTCGCCGCGTTCTCCTTTATCACGAGCTCCTCATTAATCAGATGCGGCACGATCCTGAGGTCAGCTTCGCCGATGACTTGAAGCACCACTTGAATGACCTCTACGAGCAGCAGGAGCGATGCAACAGTCTCGCTTTGCTCTACTATGAAATGTGTTCAGATCTCATCGAGGGTTACCTCTCGATGTCGTCGCATCGATTGAATGAAATTATGAAAGTCCTCACGATCGTGAGTGCCGTCTTTATTCCGCTCGGATTTCTCGCCGGCCTTTACGGCATGAACTTTGAATACATTCCGGAACTGAGTTGGAAGGGATCCTATTTTGCTCTCCTGGCGGTGATGGCGACGATCGTCACCTGCCTGATGGTGTTCTTCAGGAAAAAGAAATGGATCGGATGAGCGGAGGATTGTGATTAGTCCGCCTTCCGGAATTTCACGAAGTAGTTCTCTTCGAAGAGGTCGAAACTTTCCTCCAGCTCGAATCCAACGGACTCGATTTCGCTGATGACGACGTCTTTCCCGGCTCGGACGTGGCCGAGGATCCAGTCGGAGCTGACTCCTTCGATTCGCTCGAAGTCGAGAAGGTAGATTCTGCCGTCAGGTTTCAGCGCCTTCAAAATGGACCGCATCGTTTTCTGAGGAAATTCGAAATGATGATACGTGTCGCAGATGAAAACGACGTCGACTGATCCGGCGGGCAGCTTCACGTCATCAGGATCGCAAACGATTCCCTCCACTTGTTTCAGTCCACGTGCCCGGGCGCTCATCACGGTGTGGTTGACGAAGGTTTTGGCGATATCGACTGCGTAGACTTTTCCCTCCGGTCCGACCCCGGGAGCGAGCAGGCGGGTGAATAATCCGGTTCCGGCGCCGACGTCGGCGACAACCATTCCCGGCTTCAATCCCACTTTTTTGACGATGGCCTCGCGATTGTCGTAAACCTCGCGCCCCTCTTTTTCGAAACGTTCCACGAAGGATTTCGGATTGGGATCCTGAAAGGAATCGTTAATCCCGGGATTAACGCTCGTATCCTGAGCCTGTGAGCAGAGTGTCAGGACCGTTGCAACGGAAAGGATGGTAAGGTGTTTCATCATAAATGGAGGAGATGTTGAGGTTGGTTTGAGAGGAATGTCAGGAAAGTGAAGCGGATCAGGGAAGTATAACCAGACCGTTCCTTTCATCGGGGCGGGCGAGGTGAATCGAGCCGAGGCAGCGGTTCTCCTTCGTTCGGGGGCCTTTCGCGACGAGGAGAAGGTCTTTCTTCACTCCGGCGATCCCGAGAGAGCAGTTGAATTCGTAGCGGCCGGTGAGCTGGAAGTCGGCGTCCGTTTTCAGCAGGATCGCCGGCGAGCCGTAGCAGCCGAACCACCATGCCCCGTCGTGCCAGGCCGCCGTTTGGATGCCGAGATGAGTCCATTTGCTATCGATGGTGTGTTTCTTCACGAACTGGAACTTGCCATCGTATTCGTAGACGTAGTTCTCTTCGACCCCGTCCGGGAGTCCGCCGACCACGAAAAAATGTCCGTCTTTTTCATCCATGCCGCCGGCACCGTGAAAGACTTCCTGAACTTCGTGCTTCGCCAACTCCTCCAGCGTCTCCGCGTCGTAAACGTAGATCCATGAATCGGCATTCCCTTCCGGGTCGTTGAAGCGCCCGAGATTCACGGCCACGTAAACTTTGCCATCGTGAAAACAAAGATCCCCGTGATGATTCGCCACGGGGACCTTTTTCAGCACCTTTCCCCCGGGATCCGTTTTGACCAACTCCGTTGTGAATGACCAGAAAACCGAGTCCGCCTCATCCGTGCAGACTCCCTGAAGATGATGCTGGTAGTCACCCTCGCACGAGGCATTCCCGAAGGTCGGTGGAGACTGGGAATTTCCTGCGCCGGGGAGAAAGACGACGCAAAAGAGAAACAGGGCGGCTTTGGCAAGCGGTGATGTCATGAACTTAACATCCTTCAGGATCGGGTTGTCTGGCTAGGGGCGCAATCCGGTGGGGCCGGGGGAGGAGATCGGTCTTGATGGAAATGCGCATGAGTCCCAAAGTCTGATATGAATCATTTTTCAGCGGTAATTGCAGTTCTTCTGGCGTTTTGCGCTATTCCCGGTTTCTCCATCGCTCAGGATGGCGGAGACGCGAAATTTCAAAGCCTCTTTGATGGCAAGTCTCTCGACGGGTGGAAAGGCGCTGACGGATTCTGGACCGCGAAAGGCGGCGAGATTCGCGGCGAAACGACTGCGGAAAAACCGACGCAGGGCAATACGTTTCTCGTGTGGCAGGGGGGCGACGTCTCTGATTTTGAATTCACCTGTGAGGTGAAATTCGAAGGAAACAATTCCGGGGTGCAATACCGGAGCGAGGCTGTGGACGAAGCGGGCCTCGTCCTGAAAGGGTATCAGGCGGATCTTCACCCCAAGCCGGAATATTTCGGAATGATGTATGGGGAAAAACTCGGGAAACGCGGGATCATCGCAACGCGCCATCAGCGGGTCGAGTTCGCAGCCGACGAGTCGAAGAAAGTTCTCGCGGAGACGTCTCCTTCCGTCGACCTCGTCCCGACGGATTGGAACACGCTTCGGATCGTCGCCGTCGGGAATCGTCTCATTCATCTCGTGAACGGGGTCGTTACGGTGGATATCACTGACCGTCATCCGCTCTCGCTGGCATCGGGAAAGCTGGGATTGCAGCTTCATGCGGGGCCGCCGATGAAGGTGGCTTTCAGAAAACTTCAGTATCGTCCCCTCAAAGGCGCGATTGCCGAAAAGATTGTGAAAGAGGCGGCCGGCGCGTTTCCAAAAGAAGACCCTGACAAAAATGCGAAAGCTGAGGCGGCGGCTTCGAAAAAATCAGCGGGCTACGCCTGGGTGAGCGAAGCCCCGAAGCCGGAATGGATCTGGCGCGCGGACAAGACAGACAACGAACCCGTTTTTCTGCGCCACGCTTTCACGGTGAACGGGAAAGTCAAAGCGGCCCGCCTCTACAGCACCTGCGACAATGGCGCGACGCTCTGGTTGAATGGGAAGGAAGCCGGGACCGCTCCGGACTGGGGGGCTCCGATTCTGTTGCCCGATGCTTCGAAGTTCCTCGTCTCCGGAAAAAATCAGATCGCGGTGAAGGCGCACAACCGCGGCGGAGTTGCTGCTTTTGTATTCAAACTGGAAATCGAAACCACTGACGGGAAAAAGCAGCACGTCGTTTCCGGTGATGACTGGCGCCTCTCCCTGAAGGAGGCAGAGGGATGGGAAACGGCAGGTTTCGATGACGCGTCCTGGACGCACGCGCTGAAGAAGTTGGGAGAGTTCGGCCGGGCACCCTGGGGGATCGCCGGACTGAACGGGCCGGGCGGAGGAGCCCGCGCCTCGAGCGAACCCGCCGCGCCGTCAGAGCTCACCGTTGCGAAGGGTTTCACGACCGATCTTCTTTACACCGTTCCCAAGGAAACGGAGGGGTCTTGGGTTTCTCTCTGTCCGGAACCCGGAGGAGGTTTCTACGCTTCCGATCAGGGGGACAAGGGGCTTTTCCATCTCTCCGTCAGTGGAAGCGGTGTCAAAGCGACGCCGATCGATCTGAAGGAGCCGGGTTCAGATAAACGACTCTCAGGGGCTCAGGGATTGCTCTGGGCGTTTGATAGTCTCTGGTTTCACCGGAACGGCGGCCATCTCTATCGCATCACGGATTCCGACGGTGACGGGAAGTTGGACGCGGTCGAAGAACAGCCGACGAGCACGGGAGGCGGCGAACACGGTAACCACAGCGTCGTCCTCGATGAAACCGGCGAGGGACTTTACCTCGTTGGCGGGAATCACGCGCCGATCCCGCCGGAAGAGGCGATCGCCCGGAAAAGGGTTCAGTCCTGGAGCGAAGATCTTCCGCTTCCACGGATGTGGGACGCCAACGGGCACGCGAGGGGAAAGCTGGCTCCGGGTGGATGGATCTCAAAATACGATCCCAAAACAAAGACCCACGATTTGATCAGCATCGGATTTCGAAACGAGTATGACGCGGCGTTGAATTCAGCGGGCGACCTCTTCGCCTACGACGCGGACATGGAGTGGGATGTCGGCAGCTACTGGTATCGTCCCACCCGTATCAATTTCGTAGCGAGCGGTTCCGATCACGGCTGGCGCAGCGGCACGGGAAAATGGCCGACTTATTATGAAGACAGTCTCCCCCCGGTCGTCGAGATCGGCCCCGGATCACCGACCGGATTTGTCTCCGGCACGGATGCGAAGTTCCCTGAAAAATACCAGCGGGCGCTCTTTGCTCTCGACTGGACCTTCGGCACGATCTGGGCCGTTCACCCGGAGCAGACCGGCGCGGGATACTCGGGGACGAAGGAATTGTTCGTCGCGGGAACGCCGCTTCCGGTAACGGACGGCGTCATCGGAAACGACGGGAATCTCTACTTCCTCGTCGGAGGGCGAAACACGCAGTCTGCGATGTACCGGGTTCGCTACACCGGATCTGAATCCACGGAAAAAGTCGCTGCGCTCGAGCCAACTGAGGATCGAAGAATCGCGCGGGAACTGGAAGCTTTTCACGGAGTCGAAAACGAAAAGGCAATCGAGCTCGCGTGGGCTCATCTCGCTTCGGGAGACGTCTTTCTTCGCCATGCCGCCCGCGTTGCGATCGAGTCCCAGCCCGTCAGTCAGTGGGTCGACCGGTTCAAAGCAGAAACCACTCCGCAAGCCGTTATCGCCGGTGCGGTCGCGCTCGCCCGAAGCGGGGAGGCGGACCATCAACCGCTGATTATCGATTCGCTCCTCGGTCTTGATTTTTCGCAACTGAGTGAACGTCAGCAACTCGGTGCTCTTCGTGCCTACGCTCTCGCATTCATCCGCCTCGCCGCGCCGGGCGATGAACAACGTGAGACCGTGATCGCAGCCCTCGATCCGTTTCTTCCGGCAAAGAGTCCTGATCTCAATACGGAGTTGGTCCGCGTTCTCTCGTATCTTCAGGCGCCTTCGGTGGTCGCGAAGACCGTTGAACTGATTGCCAATCGGGGTGAGCCGGAGGTGCCGGACTGGGCCGCGATCGCAGCGAGAAACCCGCGTTACGGAGCGACCGTGCAGAAGTTCCTCGATAACGCGCCACCGAGTCGCGAAGTCTACTACGCGATGATGATCGCGAGCGTCACGAACGGCTGGACCCTCGACGCGCGCCGCGCCTGCATCGAACTTCTCAATGAAGCGGCCAAAGGATCCGGCGGTGCGAGCTACCCGAAATTTCTCGTGAATATCCGGAACCTGCATCTCGGGGCGATGAGCAATGAGGAGCGTCTCGCTCTCGCCGACATCTCCGGTGAGAATTTCAATCCGGTTCCCGATTTTGAAATCAAACCCGTGAAGGGCCCGGGGCAGACCTACACGATCGAATCCGCCTCCCGTCATCTCGATTTTCGGAAAGCGGATTTCGAGAACGGGCGCAGCCTCTACTTTGCAACGAGCTGCGGCGCGTGTCATCGACTCGGTGGTCTCGGTGGCGATATCGGACCGGACCTGACGAGTATCCCGAACAAGTTTGATTCCCGTTACGTGCTCGAAGCGATCATTGATCCGGGCAAGGACATCTCCGACCAGTACGGAATGTTCGAGGTCACGCTCAAAGGCGGCGAAGTGAAGACGGGGCTCTACGTGGAGAACGGGAAGAAGGTTTCGATTTATCCTCCCGATCACACCGCTGAGCCGATTGTCACGACCACCGATGAGGTCGTCAGTGTGAAGCAGGTTCAGGTTTCCCAGATGCCTCCCGGGCTTTTGAATATGCTCAACCCCGATGAGGTTCGCGACCTGATGGCCTACCTCATGGCCGGTGGCGATGCCGGGAGTAAAGTTTATCGGAAGTAATCCAGGCGGGCGAACCGCGAGCGGTGAGTGAATGTTACGCTCACCGCTTTTCCGGTCCTCGTGAAACAGGGGCGTCCCGTTTCGTTACTCCACCGGAACGAGACGAATCGCACGCAGGTCCATGAGCGCTTCCTTCACTTCGCCGAGAGAGCGCACTACGATTTTGTTGTCACCACCGGTTAAGGCTACCTCGCCCAGAGGCGCGGATTTGAAAGTCTCCCAGCCTCCGCTGCTTTCCACCTTGCCGTGCAGGACCTGCTTCCCGTTCACGAGCAGTTGCCACTGGTTGCCGGCGGCTTTTGGTGAAACGGAATAGTCCCACTCGGCGCGGTAGTTTCCGGGGCGATCGAGAACCGCGGTCCATTCGGCCCGATCGCGCTCCGAGGTCCACCATCCCAGCGCGTCGTAGTCCGGCATGAACTCGAGCCGCTCGCCCGAGATCCTGCATTTCGACGCGCGCAGCGTGATGACACCTTTCCCGTCAGGTCCGACCCGCGCTGAAAGAACCGGTTCCGGCTTTTTGGCCGGAGATCCGAGGCTGCCGAGGTAGGTGATCAAGTCGGCCATTTGTTGCTTCGTGAGAGTGGCTTCGAGACCGTCCGGCATCAGAGAAACTCCCGTGGATTGCATCGTCGCGATGTCTGCGCGGAGAAGTTTCTGTTCGCTTCCGTCGGCGGCGCGCAGCGTGATGCCACCTGCGCTTTCCTCGCTGATGAGCCCGAGGTGGCTGGTGTCATCCTTCGTGGCGATGACATAGTTCACATACTTGTCCTCGACGGCGCGGTTCGGATCGAGAATCGCGATGAGCATTGCCTCCGGCGATCGGTCGGTCAGGGCGGCGAGGTCAGGACCGATCGCGTTCCCGACGCCCTCCAGCGCATGACAGGCGATACAGGCCGTCGCGAAGGCTGTTCGTCCCGCCGCGGGATCGCCCTTCAAGGTGAGGACGTCAGCGTGTTCCTCGAGCACCTGAGCGCGACTCGCGTTGCTCGCGGATTGGAATAAATTCCGGCTTCGGGTCCGGATCGCGTCGTCGGGGGATTCCGTGAGTCGCTGGCGGGTCGTCGCATCGATTTGCGCCACGGGGATGTTGCGCGCTTCGAGCCCTGTCAGGAAAAGTTCCGTCCAGACGGAGCGGCTCAGGAGAAGCTTCAGCGCTGTCGCGCGGTCGGAGGGACCGAACGAGTCCCAGCGATCAATGATTGCGGCGGCGACGAGAGGATCGGAGGTGCTTCCCAGAGCGCTGAAGGCAGCCCTGCGGATTTCCTGTGAATACCGGGGCGCGATGTAGTCGGCGAAAAGTTTGATGTCCGTGTTAGCATCGAAGACGGCTTTGCAGCTCAAGAGGCGCAGTGCTTCGAGTCGTTGCCACTCGGCAAGTTCGGTGGTGGCGGCGAGGCTTCGGGTTCCCTCGCACACGCGCCGCAGGGCGTCCTGCTCAGTCGGATCGTCGCTGACGCCTTCGATCGTGGCGCCGTTTTCGAGAAGTCCGATCAGGATGGAGATCTGCCAAAATTTGGGAGGTCCTTCGCTGTTCGCGATGATGCCGGCCAGCTTCTTCATGCCGGAGGTGGATTTCCACCGGCTCGCCATCGAGGCGATCGTTTTGATCTGAGTGTTGGAAGGCGGTTTCACCGAGGGGAAGTCGGCCAACGTTTTGCTGAAAAGGGCTCCGTCGGTGTAGGCGGGGCTCAGCGTTTCGATAAGCGCGTCGATGTTCTCCGCGTTGATCGAACTGTAGGCGATCGCCGAGACATAGGGATCGTCGCGGTGTTGGAGCAAAATTCCCGCGAGGGTTTGAACGGATTTCGCATCAGCGAATTCGCCGAGGACTCCCGCCAGTTCCTGAGCGACGGGAGCATTGGACAGGTGGCTTCCGGATGCCGCGATGATTTCCTCGCCACTCAAATGAGCAGCCGCGATTCGTATCGCATTTTTCAAAACGCCGGGGTGCTTGTCCAGCAGGGCGAGACGGCAGGTGTCCTCATCGAGCGAACCGAGACCGTCGAGGACAGAAAGCGCGTGGAGTCGCGCGGTCGGTGGCCCGCCTTTTTCAACGAGCTCGGCCAACGCGGGCACAGCGTCTTCCGCGTTTCGCCACAGCAGCATCTGGTGGACGAGATCGCGAATCGTCCCGTTTTCACTTTCGAGTTGAGCAACCAATTCGATGTTTGTCAGTTGATCGAGTTTCGGGACTGCTCCGGGGGAGGACCCTTCGGGAAAAATGCGGTAGATCCGGCCGAGATCGCTTCCGCCGCGGAGGTCCATCTTTTCCTGCCATTCGTGGGGGATCCACTCGGGGTGTTCGATCACGAGCCGATACATGTCCGCGACCCAGAGCGCTCCATCGGGACCGGTCCGGACGGAAACGGGACGTGACCACGTGTCGGTCGAGGCGAGAAATTCACTGTCCTTTTCATCAAAGGCGCGATCCGAACGGAAGCTGGCACCACGTGGGGAAAGGACCTGCCGACTCACGAGATTGTGAACCGGTTCGCAGATGAAGGCGTTCCCCGTAAAGGCCGATCCGAGTCGTGCGTCGCGGTAAATGGTCGGGCCGCACACCGAGGTGAAACGGTTCGCGCGGTGAGGTTCGTTGAAGCGCTCGAGAGTCGCGCTCAGCGGAAAGACGGGAGCGGCTCCCGGTTCGACGGGAACGCTGACGGTCGCGGAAGGAGGCGAGACGGCGTCGTTCCGTTTTAAGAGCGAGTGGCGCATCGGGTAATGCCAGAGCGGGTTGCTGTTGTTGCAGCCGAACCAGTTTCCCCAATCGTCGCGGTAACGGCCGCACTGGGTTCTCCCCGAGAGTGGTTCGTGCGCCTGGGTAAAAGGATTGATCCGCAAATCGTGACCGCGGATGTCGACCTCGTCGCGTGTTTCTTCGGAAAGAATGACCCCGCCGCCGTCGCCGTTTGCGACGTGGAGCCAGTTGTCGAGCCCCCACGCGAGCCCGTTGACGCGGTGCTGTTGATTGGATTTGGCAAAGCCTTCATACCAAACTTTCCGGAGGTCCGCTTTGCCATCTTCGTTCGTATCTTCGGCGTAAATGATGTTCGGCGCCGCCGTGACGAGGATCCCTTTATCCCAGACTTTCACTCCGGTGGGGTAGGAGAGATCGTCGAGAAAGATATCGGCTTTGTCGTAACGACCGTCGTTGTCTGTGTCTGTCAGGACCTTGACGCGCCCGCCCGGGACGTTGAGCGGATCATCGAGCTTGTTCCAGGTCAGGCCGTTGGGGTAGTCGCGCATTTCGACGACCCAGAGACGTCCATCGGGACCCCAGTCGAACGCCACCGGATCCATCACGAGCGGTTCCGCGGCGACGAGTTCGATTTTCAAGCCGGGCTTGGTGTGCATCGACGCGAGCGCTTCCTCCGGTGTGAGCGGTTCGTCGTTCGGTCGCGGCCGGGGCGGGAGATTCCTGGCGCTTTGGTCAGGACGTCCGCCCGCGAGTTCCGCGACGGTGTCGACGATGATGTCTTCGGTTTCCGGCGCGAGAGGCGACGGCTTGTCATAGGAAACCATCGACTGAACGACTTCGTAACCGCCTTCGAGGATCTCCTTTTTCGTGGTGATGTAACAGGGCGACTCATTGGCATACCCGATGACCCAGTTGTGTCTCTCCGGCGTGTTGAGTTCCTTTTTGATCCGCAGCGAATAGCCCGAAGTGACCTCGCCCGGCAGAAACGCAGTCGTGAGACTTTTGTTGTTCTCCCCGGGGAACTGCCAGGTCTGTATGAGATAGTCGAAGGTTTTCGGAACGGCTTTTCCCGCGTCGATGCGGTCGAGCCAGATCCGGCCGTAGAACGCTCTCCGTTTATCTTTTCCTGCGACCCAGCTCTCGAGTTCCTTCCGGTCCGGCTGGGAGGCGAGGGGAAGCTGAACGGTTTGGGTCCGGCATTCCGGCGGAGCGGTGAGTTGGAAAGTTCGGCCGTGATCGCCGATCACCGCGTCGACCTGATCCGCGATTTCGTTGCCGTGTTTGGCGATGAAGGGAGCGGCGTCCGCGGTGCGGGGATCAGGATTGGCATCGGCCCCGCAACCTGCCGCAACGAGCGCGACGCTGTCAGGGTAGCGGGATTCCACTGTCATCGCCGCGGCTCCCGCCCAGTCACCGTGAAAGCCTTTCTTCGGCGGTGCGTAGGAAGTGCAGTGACAGGCGTAGCTCAAAAAGACGCCGAGAACCTTCCCGTCATCGTCTGCGGAAGTCACCGTGAGAACCGGTAAGCTGTGGTCGACGCTCCCTGCCGGATTCGGTCGCATTCCCGCCCACTTTCCGTCTTTGACGATGCGTCGGTTCATCGCGAAACCGGCGCGCCCTTCGCCCCAGCGCAGCGTCGCGGGCTCTCTCGCCTCTGCGGCCTGAACGCCGACGGAAATCAAACGCTTCACGAGCTCGTCGGTGTATTCGTCGATGTGGGCTTTCTCTTCCGGTGGGAGGATTTTGCAGAAATGCATTTCCTGCATGTAGTTGCTCAGGGACGGGCCCCCGTGCGTGTGGGTCGCGGAGATCGCAAATTTCTCCGCGCTGATACCGAGCTTATCGGTGAGCCCTTCAAAGACTCGGTCCCGCAGCGAACGGGGCACTCCGAGCAGCTCGACGGTGATCATCAGTGAACCGAGTTCCCCGTCGGAATCCCCGATCGCGAGAGCGCGAGCGAAGAGTTTGTTTTTGTCAGGGGTTCCCTCATAGCCGCGTGATGCGTATCCGACCATGCGAACCGGAACGTGGGGAGTGATGTCGATTTTCGCGAGTCCGGCGGTCGTCGTTGGCGTGGTCGCTTTGTCCTGTCCGATCGCGACGGCGACAAAAACAGCGAGGAGAACGAGGGGGAGCCAGTAGTGAGGTCGGAGCGTTTTCAGGTGCGTCATTTTCATGGAAATTGAGTAAGTATTCTTTTGGCGAGCCAGGATTCGTTGATCGTTTCCCGCGTCTCTTTCTGAGCCGCTATTTCCTGTATCCGGGGGAGGAGCGGGCGCGCGGGTTCGCCGACGTAGTCGAGCGCGTTGAGAGCGAGAACGCGGCTGAAAGCATGATCGGATTCGATGACTTCGCCGAGAGCGGCTATCGCGACCTCTTCATCCGTTCCCACGGTGAGGAGCGACCACGCGAGCGCCGTTTTCACATCGGGATCGGTTTCTTTCGCGAGCTGCGTCCACAGGTTCGCGGAGGCGCGGGATCGGAGCGCTGCGTGGTAGCGGATTACCGCGTCCTTGTCTGTGAGCGACAGCTGATCGTTCACGAGTTTCTGTAAAGGGTAGCGCGCTTCGTCGGCGCAATACGCGTGGACGCTTCCGGAAATCTCTTCGGCGGCGACGAGTTGTTGTTCGGGCAGGAACCCGCTGTCGCGTGTCTCGAGCATCCAGTCAGCGAGCGCGCTCCGCAACCTGATCAGCGTTTCCTCGTGGGCCGGATCATCCGCGAGGTTGGTTAATTCGTCAGGATCGGCGTCGAGGTCGTAGAGCTCCTCTTCCGGTTTCGTCGGCGCGAGAAAATCCTGGAAGCGTCCTTCGTTATGTGTTCCCTGAAGCCGGCGAAACGCTTTCGAGCTTTCGAGCTTCTCCATGTAGGTGAGCCACGGAAACGACGGGACCTGCGGCATGAAGTTCCGCGTGTAGCGGTAGCGCCCGTCGCGGATCGTGCGGATAAAATCGACGCGTTCATCCATCCGGTCGCGGGTGAAAACGAGCGTCTCGCGCGGAGGTGGCGTGTTTCCGCCGAGAAACGCCTGCCCGTCGATCGCTTGAGGAATCTCGAGCCCTGCCATGTTCAAAACGCCCGGACCGAGATCCATCAGGCTCACGAGTTGGTCGGAAACGTCGCCGGGATTCGCGGGGGCGAGGTGTTTCCATTTTTCCGGGAAATGAATCAGCAGAGGAACGCGCGTGCCGGCTTCGGTGATCCACTGTTTCGCGCGCGGAAAGGGAGCACCGTGGTCGGAGAAAAAGAAGACGATCGTGTCGTCGGCGACTCCGGTGTTTTCGAGATGTTTCAAGATCGGGCCGATATACTGATCATCCATCAGCGAGATCAAATCGTGATAGCGCGCCCACTCTTTCTTTACGGCATCGTCGTCGGGTAGCCAGCGCGGCGGCGTGACTTTGTCAGGATCGTGCCGCTGTTCGGCGGTGAGTTTTGTCTGGTCGACGAGGTTGGTTTTGCTCCCTTCCCAGAGACGGCTTTCGTGCGTGTCGGGGAAATTGTAGATCGCAAAGAACGGCTGTCCGTCACCCCGGCGCGTCCAGTCGGCTTTCTTCCATTGTTTCTCATCCCATACATCGGGGGGCGTCACAAAATTGAAATCCTCCTTGCCGCGATTGACGCAGAAATAGCCGGCCTCACGGAGCGCGACCGGGAACGGGCGGATTGAATCCGGCAATGCCACTTTGCTCCGCATGTGCTGCGTTCCAATCGAGGAAGGATGCATTCCCGTGATCAAAGAGGAGCGCGACGTCGCGCAAACGCCGGTGGTCGAAAAGGCCCGCGTGTAGCGAATGCTCCGGGCGGAAAACGCGTCGAGATGAGGCGTCTTCGCATCGGGATCGCCGTAGCAACCGAGGTTCGGGCTCATGTCTTCAGCGACGAGAAAGAGAAAACTGGGCCGTTCGCCCTCTTCGGCGTGAAGGCCGACGGAAAAAAGAAGAATCGCGACGATCCAACCCCGTTGAATAAGTGACCTAACCCTGTTGAATCGGTAATGGTTCATTGGAAATGTGTTGGTATTCAAGGCACGGGTCGTTAGCTCAGGTGGTGGACTGAATCGGTAATGGTTCATCATTTCGTTTCTGTTGTCAGGTGCTGAGGTCGCGCTGCTTTCCAGCCCGCTCGAAGTTGTTCGGTCAGGGCGGGGATCATGCCCTGAACCTCCGGCGCGCGGGCGAGGTTTTCGTTTCCTTCGGGATCGTTTTCCAAATCGTAGAGTTCCAACTGTCGGAATTTTCCATCCTCGCTGAGCCATTCCGTGAAACGCCATCGTTCCGTTCGCATCGAGGTGCCCATGATTTTGCCGTGCGCTTTGAGGACGCGCGGATACTGGGAGAACGCCGCCGTTTTCCATTCCCGTTCCGGATCATTCATGAGGGGGAGGAGGCTGTCTCCCTCCACACCTTGATCGAGCGGGAGCCCGCAGGCTTCTGTCAGGGTCGGGAGGACGTCGACGAGCTCAACGAGCGCCCCGGTTTTTGCCCCGGGGGATTTTTGTCCGGGAACCTCGATGATCAACGGGACGCGGCAGGACAGTTCGTAGTTGTTGCGTTTGCACCACAAATTGTTTTCCCCGAGGTGATACCCGTGGTCGCCCCAGAAACAGATCACGGTATTCTCGCGCAGCCCAAGTTCATCGAGCGACGCGAGGAGGCGGCCGACCTGGGCATCGATAAAGCTCGCGCAGGCATAGTAGGCGCGCCTCATTTCGCGCGTGAGCTTTTCATCGGCGACCGGTTCGCCGCGCTTTCGGGGGATGCCGTGATAAACGCGCATTTCGGCCGAATCGAGGTGCGCGTATTCCGGCGATCCGTGCGGATAAAAGGGGTTCGGGACATCGGGAATGCTGCCCTCGGGGTAGAGGTCGAAGTAGCGCTCCGGAGCGACGAAGGGGACGTGCGGTTTCAGAAATCCCAGCGCGAGGAAAAACGGTTCCCCGCTTTTCGCATGGGCCCGGAGGTGTTCTATTCCCTTGCTCGTGATCTGTCCGTCGGCGTGTTCGTCGTCTTCAGTCGGAGAGGACTCCCAGGGGAGCCCTCGGATGATGGCGTCCTTCCAGGAGCTGTCCGGGTCTGCCAGTTTCGGGTAAGTCCGCGCGAGCCCTTTCCGATGACCGGCGAACCACTTTTCGGCAATCTCGATCCCTTCCTGCGAGTGGTAGTAATGGGGCTGAGGAAACCAGACTTCCTCGCTCCATGACAGGTCATCGTCGATTCCGTTTCCAAAGGCATGACCTTTTGCGCCGTGATAGACTTTTCCCACCGCATGCGAGCGGTAGCCCGCTTCGCGAAATTGCTGCGGCAGCGTTTTGACGTCCGGGAGCGCTTTCCGGAAATGCGTCGTGAGGTCGTAAACCTTCGTCGAGTCGGGGCGTCGACCTGTCATGATCGACGCCCGCGAGGCATTGCAGACCGACTGCTGACAGTAGGCGCGGAGAAAAGTCGTCCCCCTCGCCGCGAGCGCGTCGAGATGCGGCGTGATCGCGACGTCATCACCGTAGCACCCGAGCGTCGGGCGCAGGTCATCGACGGCGATGAAAAGGACGTTGCGTCTTGTTTCGTCAGCTCGCGAACCAAGTGCCCCCAACAGCGCAACGACCAGAAGCAAAGCGCCGGGCCACTGTCCTGTTCCCGGCGCGAAAAATCGTTGTGTTCTCATGGGTCAGTCTGAATACCGTTCTTTCCTCTTCTTCCATTCGGAGGAGTCCCGAGGATAGAAAGTGGCAGCACGAATGTCCACCCGGCGGCGTGCCTTGATCGTGTTACTGTTCCCCGGTTTCCGCGGGGACGATGAAGGTGACGCTCAAGATTTGCGCAGCGAATCACAAGAGCGGCGGGGAGTCTCTTTGAATGTGCTGTTAGAGTAGTTGTCATGCCAACCAGAGACTACTTATTTGATCGCATGGAACATTTCCTCGGGGCGAGGCTTTCGCAGGAGGCCTACTCCAAAGAGCTGCCTTTCCGCCCTTCATTGACGATCTCGCGCGAATGCGGAGTGGGGATGGACGTGATTGGCGGGGCTCTTGTCGACTATCTCAGCGATGTGGACGACTCGACCGAACTGGGTTGGGCGCTTTTCGATCAGGAGATGGTAGGGAAAATTATCGAAGATCACAATTTGCCGAAAGGAGTCGCTCCTTTTCTGAGCGAGAAGACGAAATTTCCTGTCGTCGAAGCTCTCGAGCAAGTCCTCAACCTGCACCCGTCGGAATGGTCGCTTTTCAACTACTCGGCCGACACGATTCGGAATCTGTGCCGGATGGGCAACGCTATCGTCGTCGGGCGTGCCGGGAACTTCGTGACTTCTGACATGGATAACACGTTTCACATACGGCTCGTCGGTTCGTTGAAGAAACGGGTCTCGCATTTTGCATCGCGTCGCGGGATCCCGCGCGAGCAGGCCGCCAAACTCGTGAAAGAGATCGACGGCGGCAGGGAAAAGTTCGTCCGCCGTTACGCGAAAGCGGATTGGAAGGTCCCGACTTTCTATCACCTGGTGCTCAACACCGACGATATTCCCTTTGATACCGTGGCGAGGATCATGGGGGACTCCCTCCTCGAATGGGCGCATCAGAAGACCCTGCGGGACAGGCAGTTGCTCCGCGAAGGCTTCGCTGGATAACGTCGTCGAGGGTGGGGCGGTATTTCGAGCCTGCGGGAAGACGCGGATTTAAAACGGAATCAGAGCGGCCTTTTCACGATGTATACCGAAGTGTCCGCTCCCGTGACAATCCGTTCCGCGATCCGCCCGAGAATCATCGAGTCAATGCAGCTGCTGCCTCTCGCTCCGAGAACAACGATCCCGGGTCGTTGTTCTTTGACGTAGGAAAGAATGCCGTCCGAGTGTTTCTGACAATCGAGCACGGTCGACTTCGCGCGAGTCGGACCAATCTCCACCACTGTGAGAAGATTCTCGATGCGGCCCTGCAGTAGAGCTTTGTATTCCTGAGCGAAGTCAGCATCGGATATTTTTTGAGTCGTCCCCGCCCCTTCCATTTTCCACGGGGGGTAGAACACGTGAAGGATCTCGAGCGGTGCGTCTTCCAACCGGGCGAGTGAATTGGCCGTGCAGACGACGGAGCGGTCGTAGGGGGAGAAATCGATGCAGGCAAGAACCCCGCCTGACGGGGAGTTCGTCTCCCGGGCGAGGAGGGTGTCGCACCGGCATTCCTGGACGATCTGTTTCGCGGTGAAGCCCGCCCGGTCAGCGTGCTCCCCGTGATTTCCCCAGGCTCCGAGAATGACGAGGTCAGGATCAAAGGAATCAGCGACCGTGGCAAACTGTTTCACGGAATGGCCGACGGCGAGTTTGGTCTCGATCACGGTGTCGCGCGCCGGCACTTCGGCGGCGAAACGGGAGAGACGCAGCTCGAGCGCGTCGATGATTTCCTCCGCGTTGAGATGAGAGAAGTCGGCCAGCGAATTGATCAGGGTCTGCTCGACGACATGAAGCGCGAGGATTTTCCCATGTCCTCCCTCCGTGAATTCGACCGCTTGTTCAAGCGCCGTTCTCGACGGAGGGGAGAAATCGATTCCCACTAGAATCCGATTCATACAGTTGTTGTTTTTCTGGTGGTGTGAGGGAATTTGCCTCCGCGGGAAAGTCGCAGCGGTGGTGTGTCTGCTAGGCGGCGATGGCCGTCTCCGGCTCCCCGGTCGCCAGCGTTTGGGGAAGGAGGACATCTTCAGGGAGAACGATGCCGAAAGTGTCGGGAGCCACCGGCTTTCCCCGGTTGCTTTCGTTTAACCACCCGTAGATCTTTTGAGGGAGGGGGAACCACTCCTTCCCGATGAGTACGCGGCAGGCGTGATGCCTCGGAGCTGAAACGATTCGCGGGAGCATTCCCCTGCGCATCTTCTTCCGGAGGGCGAGTGCAATCGCGTTCGCGGTGGTGCGATCCGCCATTCCCGAATTATAGCGGTAAATCATCTCGTCAATATCCTCCTGCATGACTTCGAGCCGGATCAGTTTCAGGGCTGAAATTCTCATGCTGCGTCGAGGCGTTGAATGCTGCTCTCTGTCATTTGACACTCGCGGTAGCGGCTTGGAGAGACGCCGACGTAGCGAAGGAAGCTCCGGTTGAACTGGGAGAGCGACTGGTAACCGACATCGAACGCGACCTCGGTGACGCGGTTCTGCGGGTTGAGCAGTTTCTGTTTCGCCCGTTCGACCCGCCTTCGATTCACATACTCGGTGAGCGTCATGCCGGTGGATTGTTTGAACACCTTGCAAAAGTAGAAGGTGCTCACCCCGACGTGTCGCGAGACTTCCTCGAGCGAGACTTTTTCCTCGAGATGGGCGTTGATGAAGTGCTTGGCCTTGATCACGATATTGGGTTCTGCATGAGTTTCCTCGACGAGCAGCCGGTTGAGATACTCTGAAAACTGAATCGCGAAAGCGGCGAGCAGGGTGATGATTCCTTCATATTGCTGGACGGGGAGGCTTCGCGTCTGGAGCCACGCTTCCTGCAGGTGTCGGATCTGGACTTCGGAGTGCCCCAGTTTCTCGAGCTCTTTGTGGACCGGTTCAAAACCCGGCCCGGAAGGTGCCGTCGTGAAAACCTGCCCCGTCGTGAGGAGGGCCACCGTTTCACCGCCGGCCCGGACTGGAATAGCCGTTTCGCGCAGATTCGCGAAGCAGGAACTCGTTTGGGCGGATGTCTCAGCTGATTGATAAAGGTCCCCGCAGGTTCGGCTGCAGGAGCGGCATCCTTCCGCGGTCTCGTTGAGTAGCGCGCAGAAAGGACTGCGGTATTCCATTTCAGCGGTGGGCGCTTCCCCGTCGAAGGGGACGAGCTCCAGCCCCAGCCCGGTGGCGTCCATGAACGCCTTTCGGTAGGTCTCGAAGAAGGGGGCGTTGACCAGCTTGTTATAGATGCGGACCTCGTCGGATAAGGTTTCGGTTCCTTTGTTCATGGCAGAGATGGTTTTCGGTTGAGAACTGCCAAAATCCTATCGGTTTCAAATTTCAGGTATATTCGCTCTGATTCGCATATCACAGTCAGTGGATTCGGAAGCTGCGCGTACGGAAATCGCGTACGCCGCTCCTGCCGCGTCGTTGTAAAGGTCGGTTGCCCCGTGCTTTTGTGTTCGGTCGCCTCTCACGATGACATTCTCCGAACAAACGGGGCCGAGGTTTCTGCGCTATTCGGTTTTTCGACGAATGTTAGAACTCCGCTTCCGCGAGGATTCTTCACCGCCCGGGGTTGCAGGCGAGCCATCGTGACCGGATCGTCAAAGCGGCGATCGAGGAACCCACCAGATTGGAGACGAGATCCCAACCGGTGTTCTCGTAATCCCCGACATTCGTATTCGGGATCGCGATTGAGGCGAAAAACTCGATCACTTCGTTCAAGGCGCCGAATCCCATTCCCGCAGTCGCGCAGATCGACAGCATGCCGAGAGTGGGAGCGATCGGGCTTCCGTCATTGCTTTTCGTTCTCGCGGCAAGCGCCTGCCAACACAACCAGGACGTCAGTCCGCATCCGATCCCGTGGATTATCTGATCGTATTTCAGGTAGCCGGGGATAACGCGCCAGTTGTAGACCACTCCGCTCGTGTCCGCGGAATGCCAGTGGTCGGGAATGGGCGCGAGTCCCCCTATCATGTGGAGTAGGCCCCAGATGCTGAATCCCCACAAAACCGCGCGACTGAGACCGGCCCTGCGGTAAACCCCGAGCACCGCGATGATGATCGTGGTCATGACGAGGAGGTAGAGTAAAAACTCGTAGTTCCTCGTCGCGACGATCCAGACAGCCGCGACCGTGAGATACAGAATGCTGAAGAGGAGCACTTGGTTCAGGTGTTTTCCGGAGGCCACGTGTCGCATCACTTGTCTCCTGTCGACATTGAAGTAACCCGGACTTTCATTTCGAATCAGGAGAACGGGATTTGCGGGCGCGGTTCAGGTGCGCGAGGAGAGAATGCGCGAGCCACCCGACGATGAACCCGGATCCGGAAAACCCGAGCACGAGCCAGGCGCGGCTCACCGTGAACTCGCCGAACAGAAAATTCACCTCGGTGGTGTCGCGGTTGAGTATCACGAAAACGATGACGAGCGCCAGCATTACGATCGCGGCGCTGAATTGAAATTTGTGAGGGGTGGTCATCTTTGAATGATCCTAGCATAGACTGATCGAACGGGAATAGAATAACGATTGGGGGCGGGAGCAGGCAAAAGTGACAATCCGTGCGCGGAATGACAATTGATGCACACATATTGCATTCGCCAAAAAATACGGGGCGCAATAGGTTGTCCCATGAAAGAAAAGCTTGAACAGGAGAAGCAGGATCTGCGGGAGGAACTCGGTGAGTTTAAACTTCAAATGAAACTGGGCAAAGCGGAGGCGGTGGACTACATCGAGGAGAAGAAGGATGAATTCTCCGGTTTCGTCAATGAGGTGAAGGACAGTCTCGTTGGCAGCGGGTCGATCCCCGGGGAGGCGCTCACTGAGCTTCAGGAAAAGTTGGACGAGCTTAAGTTGCAGCTCGCGCTCGGGCGGATGGAGAGTCACGACGCCTACCTCGCCCAGCGGGAGAAGATCAGCGACGCCATCGACGGGGTCCAGTCAAAATGGAAAAAACTCGAGGTTCGCGGCAAGGACGATTTGGAGAACCTTCAGGATTCGTTTGCGGGCAGATCAAAATCGTTCAGGACGAAACTCGAGTCAGCAGCGATCAGCCTCGGAGCGGGGACGATGTTGGCAACCCACGAAATCGAAGACGCGGTGCGCTCGCTCGATGAGAGATTGCACCGGATCGCAGAGATGACAGGCGAGGAAATTCGCGAGGTGAGGAAGTATGTGAGAAGCAGGATCGATGCGCACACGGGAAAGTGATGTGACCGGAAGAGGACCTGACTTCAGGGTGGCGACCTTACAGCCGAAAACCTATCAGAAAGACAATGACAGTGAGATCAATCCAGATGTATCAAGCAGACGTGAGGCTGAGGACGGACGAGCTGAGCAGGGCTTCCGGGTTTCATCGCGAACTGATTGTGGAACTCGAGCGTGCCGGGATTTTGGAAGCCTGCGGAAGAGACAATCGAGGCGAGCCCGTTTTCAAAGCCGATGCGGTTTCGCGATGTCGGCTCGTTGATCGGCTTCACCGCAGCGAACACATGAGCTTCTATTTTATTCGCCGTTGGATGGACACGCTGGACCGCCTCGAGAAGGCGGAGCGGGAGCTGGCGGAGTATCGGTCCGGGAAGAGGAACTGACCCCGTCTCTTGAAATCGGTTTTTCAGGATTTTTTCAGCTCTGCGACTGCACCCACCGGATCGCGTGGTAGGAGAGTTCAGCCGCGTCACGCAGGCCCAGCTTGTCTTTGATGTGGGTGCGATGCGCATCGATCGTGCGGACACTGATTCCGAGTTGCGCCGCAATTTCCCGGGAGACCTGCCCCTCGCCGATGAGCTGATAGACTTCCAGTTCGCGGTCGGTGAGCGAGGAAATCGAGGAACCGTTGGCGCCACCGTTCGCAAAGACTTCCATCATCTGAGCCGTCATCGATCCGCTGAGAAAGATGCCGCCGCCGAGAACCTGTCGCACGGCCTCGATCAGTTGATCGGGAGCGCGATCCTTCATAACATATCCCCGACCGCCTGCACGCAGGACCCGCTCAGCGTAGACCTCCTCGTCGTGTGAGGAAATGACCAGCGTCATCGAGTTCGGGGTGACCGTTTTCAGTTCCTTGAGCAGTTCGAGACCGCTTCTGTCCGGGAGCGAGACATCGACGAGGATCAGATCGGGCGCATCGATCGCTTCGAGTTTTTCAATTGCCTCTCCCGCGGATCCCGCCTCTCCGATGACCTGAAGTCCGTCGGCTGCACCGATCAGACACGAGAGTCCCATTCTCATCACGGGATGATCGTCGACGATGAATATGGTGGCTTCGCTCATGAGGAAGGCAGGGGCACGGAGCAGTGAAGCGTCGTCCCTCCGCCGGGGTTGGTGTGGACATTAAAACTTGCGTGAATCAATTCGGCCCGGTGTCTCATCGTAATCATTTCCAGATCACGCGAGACAGTATCCTCTGTCAGGCCTCTGCCGTCGTCTTCAACGGAAAGTTCGAAACGATGATCTTTAACCGAAGCGTTCACGTGAATCGAATCGGCGTTGTTGTGGCAAGCTGCAACCGTGATCGCCTCCTGAGCGATCCGGTACAGCTGAATGCAGATTTCCTGCGTGATCGCGCTGGCGGCTTCTTTGTCAGGAATCGTGAGATGAATATCGATGTCGTAGGATTTCCGGTTCGCGTTGACGAGGTCCCGGAGCGCACCCGCCAGTCCCTGATTTTCGAGGATGGATGGGACGAGGCCCTGAGCGATATTTCTCGCGGTGATTCCCGCTGCCGCGACCATTTCTCCGACATTTTTTACGAGCTCAGCCTCTTTCCTGCGGTCTTCGGCCAGCTGATTCTCGAGGACTTTCGTGAGGCAGCCGATCCCGGAAAGTTGCGAGCAGAGGTCGTCGTGAATATCCTGACCGGTTTTCCGTTGCTCTTCTTCCGCGATCTTCAGCAGCTCGGCTTCGAGCTTTTTGCGCTCCGTGATGTCACTCGCGCACACGAGATACCCGGACTCGCCGTCGCGCTCCATTCGCTTGACGGTTGCCTTGACGAAAACGTCGCGGCCGGATTCGTTCCGGCAATGAATCGTCTCCTCGGCAATCCCGGCGTGCCGGAAGCTCTTTTCGAGATTTTCGAAAAGAGGGAAGTTGTCCTGCGCGAAAATCCGGCTGACGTGATGACCGACGGCATCGTCGAGCCCGCGTTCGAAAATGCGTCCCGCTCCCTCATTCCATTCGAGGATGATCCCGTTCCGATCGAGGTAAAAGACTGCGTCGTGGACATTTTGCAAAATCGCGGCCTGAAACTCGAGCTTCGCGGCATACTCCCGGATCTTGAGTTCGGCTTCTTTGCGTTTCGTGATATCCACGATCGAGGAGAGCACGAGTTCCTGTCCCGGCACCGACAGGGGATTCAGGCCGATCTCAACGGGAAACTCGGAACCGTCTTTTCGCACGGCGCTGAGATCCCGCCCGCTGCCCATGACCCGCGTTTCCGGGTTCCGGTGAAAGGAGGCGCGGTAGTGTGAGTGGTGACCTCGCGCCTGCTTCGGAACGAGGTCCTCGATCGTCAGATTCAGGAATTCATCTTTCGAATACCCGAACAGGCTCCGGGCTTTCTCGTTTGTCAGGACGATTTTCCCGCTCTGGTCCACGACGATGATTCCGTTCGGAGCGGACTCCACGATCGCGCTCGACCAACTCCGGGGAGAATGGGCGGAGTCCGGAAGGGTCGGATCGGAAGCGGAGGATTGCGCCATAGGACTTTGGTATAATAAATAAGGCGGGAAGGAAAGGTTGGAAAGCGTTTCATCGCGGCGCCTGCAATAGCAACGGTGGCGCAATCTGAGAAAACGGCCCCGATGAGGAATGTGTCAGGCTTTTTTCACGCGGGTGCAATTCCGTCGTTTCTCCGCGATCGCGATGCGCTGCTACTTTTTGCGGGGAACGAGCAGCACCGGAACCGGACTTTGTTTCAACACTTTTTTCGCAACGCTTCCCACGATCATCTCATTGAGACGGTTCGGACGGCTCGTTCCGATGAGGATGAGGTTCGCGTGAACCTCGGACACAAACTCCAGGATTGAGTGCGGGATATCTCCGGAGACAGGCTTCATGTAGGCGGAGGTCTTCGCGCCTTTTTTCCTCAGTTCCGCGGCCTGATCACGAAGTTGGCGGCGCTCATCCTGGAGAATCGCCTCGTGCCCGGCTGCCGTCTCCTGCGGGATCAGAACCGGGTAGAGCATCAACTCGTATGCCGAACAGGGATCGGGTTGGTAGATATGAACGAGGTGAATCTCCGCCGAAAGTTCGCGACCCAGTTCTCCCGCAAGCTGCAGAATGTCCTCCGCCTCATCCCCGAAGTCGATCGCGACGACTATCCTGTGAATCGAGTTGTATGTCATGCTGCAACGATAGGGCGAATCCCCGTTTCACGCTTCCCACGGCTTGTTGAAAATGTCGCATCGTTTGCCTTGGAGCGCGTCCCCGCATCGAATGCTCCGCAATGCGTGCGCGAGTTTCCACAACCGGAGCAGAGTCACCGCCGGGTATTGCGGCGAGGGTGAGGGCATGGAAAACTCAATCAAGCGTATATTGGTGCCGCTCGATCCATCGATCTACGCCGATGCTGCGACGACGACGGCATGCCGGATCGCGAAGAAGCACGGGGCCGGGATCGGGGGTGTCGTGGTTCTCGATTCGCATGAGATCACATCGAGCCTCGTTCCGGCAATCGGGCCCTACTACCTGGCGATGATGGACGCGGTTCATGCGAAAAAAGAACATGCGAAACATGTTTTGAGCGATTGCATGAGCCGTTTCGCCGCCACCTGCGAGCGCGAAGGCGTGAAACACTTCGAGACCCGGTGGGACGGGATTCCCGCGAAGAAGTTGCTCGAGTCATCGATCTTCTACGACCTCATCGTCGTCGGTCTTGAGACCTTCTTTCACTTCGAAACGCGCGGAAACGAAGGGAGCAGTCTCAGCGAACTGCTCGACCCCACCGTGACGCCGATCCTCGCAGTGCCGGCGGAAGGACTCGCCACATTCGACCGGGCGCTCGTCGCGTTCGATGGCAGCCTCTCGTCGGCACGGGCGCTTCAGGACTTCTCGCGATTTGCGGCTCCTCTCGATTTCGAGATCACGCTTTTCGTCGCGGGGAAACCAAAAAAAGAGGCCGACTTTCTGCTCGGTGAGGCGAAAGCATTCCTCGCTTCCCATGGCCACGGGAACGTCGTCCTCCGGCATGAATCCGGGTCCATCGATGAGGCTCTCTCGCCGGGGGTTGCCGATGCGTTCGACCTCGTTGTTGCCGGGATTCACTCGAAGCGAAGGGTTAAGGACTTCTTCGTGGGCAGCTTCACGAAAAGACTCATCGAAATGAAATCGAAACCTCTCTTCCTTTCCCACTGACACCGTCATGATTACCGAAAGTTTCTCTCTTCCCGTCATCGTAATACTGCTTCTTATCATGCTGTGGTTCTTTCTCGAAGAAGTCCGGGATCTGTCGCTCTTCGCGAAGCGATCGGCGAAGAAAGAAGTGACTAACCTGTCCACCTTGCGCGCGCTCAGTCTCTTCGAACATCACGACGATATCGTGGCGGTTGACGTCAGGCCTGCCGAAAAATACGGGAAGCGAAGGCTTCCGGGAGCGATTAACGCCCCCTTCGAGGAGGGCACTCCGGGGGGCGAGTCGATCGCTGATCTGGACCGCGACACTCCGTTGCTCGTCTATTGCGACGGGGGCTACCGGAGCCGTCAATCGCTCGACGCTTTCGTCGGGGAGGGGTTCACGAAAGTGTTTCATCTCAACCGCGGTCTCATGATGTGGCAGTTCTTCGGTGGACCCACCGAGACCGATCAAGGAGCTTCCTGACCTCGACAAAAAATGCGCTGGTCATTCAAGCTGTTCAATGTCGCGGGGACCGCGATCCGGATTCACCTCACGCTCGTTCTCGTCCTCGTTTGGGTCGCCACCGCAGGCCGGCTCAACGGGAAGCCCGACGCGGCTCTCTGGCTCATCCTCGTGTTCGGGTGCGTGCTCCTTCACGAGTTGGGCCATGTCCTCGTCGCGCTTCGGTTCGGGATCACGACTTCGAAAATCGTTCTCTATCCGATCGGCGGAATCGCGTGGATGAAAAGCATCCCCAAAGAACCGCGGGAGGAAGTGGCGGTGGCGCTCGCCGGTCCCGCCGTGAACCTCTTTCTCGCCTCGATCGCAGTGATCATTCTCGGCCTCGTCCCGCCGCAGCCCGATGGCTTCGGTGTGTTCTCGACGCGGTCATTTGCCGAGGCTCTGCTTTATGTGAATCTGGCGCTCGGTCTTTTTAATTTGCTCCCGGCTTTTCCGATGGACGGGGGAAGAGTCCTGCGCGCGATCCTCGCGATGAAGCTGCCCTACGAAAAGGCGACGGCGATCGCGGTGAGGATCGGTGAAGTCACCGGGCTCGCTTTCGCCGCCATTGCGATCGTCGCGCATCATCCGGTCCTCTTCATCGTCGGGCTCTTTCTGATAGTTGCCGCGAGTGCCGAAGGCGCCTTCGTTCAGCGCGAGCATTTGCTGGAGGGGCTTCTCGCGGAGGACGCCGCGATGAGCGAATTTCACACCTTGCGGATGCAGGACTCGATTCACGATGCGGTCGGTCTCATTCTCGATGGCGCGCAGCCGGATTTTCCGGTGGTCAACGATGAGGGGCAATGCGTCGCGATTGCGATCCGCGACGACATCGTTCGCGTTCTTCGCGATGCGGGGCCGAACGCGAAGGTCTCGGACGCTGTCAGCAAAATTCCGGCGCAGATCGAAAGGGACGTTCCCGCAGCGGAGGCGTCACGCAGGCTTCTCACCTCCGGACTCCCCGGAGCTGCGGTCGTCAATCACGATGGCAGTCTCTACCGGTGGCTGACCGCGGAAAATATCGACGATCTCATCCAGATGCGGGCCGCCACGCATACGTTTGTCAGGCCCTCCGCAGTGACCTGACAGGGTTGGGTGCTCGACTTGACCCTGTTGGATGAGACGGGGAGTCAGCGTGGCGAAAGGTGAGGCTCTCGATGTCGACCGGAGGCAGGGATCGATGGCGCGTTCAGTTCCCGTGTTCCGATATCCGTATCCATTCGCGGGCCCGGTCGCGTTTCGTGGCGAGGTAGATCATCTCCAGTATCGTCGCTGCGATCAAGGCACCGACGAGCGCGCAGAAGGAGTCCTGTTGCGCGTCCCAGATATCGCCCTGAGATCCCAGGAAGCTGATCCCCGCCTCTTCCCCCAGAGCGACCGCGGCGGCCCATTCGAGCAGTTCGTAGATCAGCGAAGTCGAAAGGATGAAAGAAAACGGGACGAGATAGCTCCAGAATCTCCAGCGGACGCCCGCGAAACGCAGGAAGCTTTCCCGGTAGGGATAAAACAGGAGGAGCCCGTAGGAAAAATGGACGAACCGGTCGTAGTGATTTCTTGCGACCGGTTCGCCCGCTTCGAGAGGGTGGCTGCGGAAGAGTTCGAACCAGTCATTATACGGAACCTGCGAGTACGTGTAGTGCGACCCGATCGCGTGGAAGGTGAGAAACAGCGTCATGAGGAGGTAGGAGGTGCGCGAAAAAACATACCGGCTCCACGTCAACGCGAGGATCAGAATCCCTGCGAGGACCACGATATTCTCGAGCGCCCAGTCGTAACGGGAAGTGGGCGCGATCGCGAGCGCCAGCCACACCGCCAGATAGACGATCGAGAGAGAAATCACGAATCGCCGGTGGGAGCGCGTGAGGGGATTTTCCACGGCAGGCCGGTCGCGTTTGGCGATTTCCTTTTTGTCTCTCATCTACGTGACTCAATCAGCGGGTTCCACTCCACCGCCCCTTTCCGGTGCCGCCGGCGAATTTCATCCCGCTGCTTCGGAGAGTTTTGTCTTAAAGATAGGGTTTCTCTTTTCAGAAGTCCTCGCGTCGATTGTCCATGCCGATGCGCTGATTGTCACCCGTCCGCCCCGGCGCTCGATGGGTGGCGAAATGAATCGAATGCCCCTTTCCAAATTGAGCGAATAACAGGAAACGCGTGAAGATGATCAAGCGATGCGCGGCAGCGAGACGATCCCGCGCCATACTGATGAAATGAATTTCAACCATGCCTTTTCGAAATGGGCCGTCGCTGCTCTTGTTTCCGTCGCCATCCTTCCGGTTACCGGTGAAGCACAGGATCCGGTCGTTCCGGAAAAGTCACCGGAGAAAGTGGGCTTTCGATTTCGCGGCGGTGATCCCGAACTCGGCCAACTCGCGTTCGCGGCGTTGAATTGTATCCAGTGTCACTCCGTGAAAAACAGGAATGTCCCGGCACCGGCAGAGAGGCGTCGCATCGAGTTGATACTCGCGTCCAAGGCGCGTTTTGTGAAGGACTACGAAGACCTCGTTCTCGCGATCACGAGCCCGCGGCACGTCATGAACGAACAGTATCTCGCGATCATCAACGACGCGGAACTCCAGGGCGGACTGGAACCTCTCATGCCGGATCTGACCGCTCACATGACCGCGAGGCAGCTCATCGATCTCACCGCGTTTCTCCATCAGCTCTACGAACAGGAGCTTCCGGAATACGGAGACCGGAAGGGGGACTAGCGGATCAAGAAAAGTGATTCGTTCCGCGCGCGGCATTTGCTGCTCGGCGCTTCAGCGGGAGGCGTCTACTGATTGGGAAAAAGACATTCGACCCTCGTGCCGTGTTCGCGGTGACCGCGGAAGGTGATTTCCGCTCCGATCGCGCGGGCACGGTAGCGCATCGTGCTGAGGCCGATCCCGTCTCCCTGCGCGACTTCCGGGGCGATCCCGTGTCCATCGTCCGTGATCACGAGTTTGAGCCGGCCTCTCCTGTCCGCTTCGAGACTGATCGTGAGATGGCTGGCGCCGCTGTGGCGGATCGCGTTGTTGACCGCCTCCTGAGCGATTCGGAATAGATGGTTCGCCGCGACGGGGTTGGTGATTTTCACGTCGCCATAAGGTGGCAGAAAGCGGCATTCCATCGAGGAGGTCGCGCGCACCTCCTCCGCGAGTTTCATCAACGCGGTCGGCAGCGCGTTGGGACGGTCGGCGATGCCGTGGAGACCGTGCGAGAGCGTCCGGGTCAGGGTGACCGCTTCCCGGAGTCGCGTCACGATCGCCTCCGCATCCGTGACGTGGACGGGTTTTTCATTCCGCAGATTTTCCCTCAGTGATCCCGCGAGGCAGGCGATCCCGCCGAGGAGAGAGCCGAGTCCGTCATGCAGTTCTCCCGCGATGCGGATCTTCTCCTCCTCGGACGCCTGATAAACCGACTGTTCGAGGCGAAGCCGGTCCGTGATATCGATCCCGCTGCAGAAGAGGCCCGTCGCGAGGCCTTCCGCGTCGTGGAGAATCGTCGAGTGCCATTCGATCTCGCGCTCCTCGCCGGAAAGGGTGGTGATCGGATTCACGTTCCCGGCGGCGGGTGTCACCTCGATCGATTCCTGAAAAAGCTCGCGGATCCGGTCGCGGTTGCGCTCCGGCAGAAACGTTTCGAACCAGTCGCAACCTTCGGTGTCTTCGAGGCGACGACCGGTGATCCGTTCGAGCACTTGATTGTAGCGGACGATACGCCCTTCGTAGTCCAGGACGAGAATGATGAAGGGCGTCGTCGCGAGCAGTCTCTCGTTGAACTCGTGAGCGGATTGGATTTCCTCGAGCATCCGTTTCCGGATCGAAATATCGCGGACGACGCAGGTGAGCAGTCTCGGGTTTTTCACCTCGCCGATCGCCAGATCGATCGGGAAAGTCGAACCGTCCTTGCGCTTTCCGGTGAATTCGTGATCCGCGGCGGTGGGGGCCGCTTCGCTCCCGTGCCGGTGTCGGGCGAGCGACTCATCGTATTTTTCCTTCTGCGACGGCAGGATGAGTTTTCTGAAATCCGACCCGCGCAGCTCCTCCCCGGAGTAGCCGAACGCCTTGATCGAGGAGGCGTTGGCTTCGATGATGATCCCATCGAGATCGGTCGTCACGATCGCGTCCGCCGTCGCGTCGAGGATTGCCCGGATACGCCCCGCCTGATCGTGCAGCGATTCGAAACCGGCGACCTCTTCCGTGACGTCGCGGAGGAGCCAGATCGACTGATCACCGTGTCGATTCCCGGAGCATTCGACAATCCGCTCCTCGCCGTCCTTGCGCGTCAAGGTCATCCGCGCGGTGCCGGGGGAGTCGCCTTCGAGGCAGGATTCATAGACGCCGCGAACCGTTTCAAAATCGGGGCCGTGCAGTTTGATGAACCAGTCGTCGAACCCCCGCAGTTCGGCGTGGCCGTATCCCGTCAGCTCCGCCGCGGCGTCGTTGAAATAAAAATCGTCCCCGTCGAGAGAGACGGCCCCGACCGGGAGATGATCGATCACCGAGCGTCGGAGATCTCCGTCCTGAATCGCCGTCGAAGCGACTCTATCCTGCTCTGCCGGAACGGGCGGATCGGAGCGAACTTGCGAATCTTTCACGCCACTGTCATCTCTCGTCGCCATCTCTACCTGTATACGCACCCGGGATCTCGCGTCGTTTCGAGGACGCCGTCAGCAAGGCGCTGTCAAAGCACCGAATCGTATCATAGCGCCCGCGGGAAACAAGCCACGTGATTGCAGCGCGGGGAGGGCGGGTGAGGGGATCGCTCGCGCGCCGGCTCACCACTCTGTCAACTTTCCGGGATGGACGAGCGTGACCGACTCCGGCCATTTCGCGCCTTCATCGATCCAGCGGCGGAGAATCTCCATGCGGACACCCCAGATCTTGTCCGGAGTCGGAGGCATCGCCCCGTAGTGAATTCCGTCCAGCTTCAGCGCCTGAATCAACAGGCTGTCCTCAGCCTTGCCCGGGAGGATCACCGGCGCGTGATCCCCCGTCGTCAGCGCGAGCTCGCGGGTCTCGAGGCTCAGGTTGCCGTTGTCCTTCGCGTTCTCGTTGTTGTGACATTCGAGACAGTTGATCACGAGGATGGGGCGCACGTTTTTCGCGAAATCGATCTTTCCCTCCGGCACTTTCGATGGCCACGACGGGTAGGCATCGTGTTCCGCGAGCGGTTGTTGCTTGCAGGAGGAAGCGGCGAGAAAAGCGAGAGCGGGAACGGCCGCGATCAAAAGGTAGCGTAGGTGCATCCTCCAAAGTAGAGCCGCCGTCGCCTCTCCACTCTCCGTATCTTGTGAAAGCCTCCGCGGATTTGGTTCTCGAATCGCAGGGAAAGGGGGGCGCGGACGAAGCAACAGACGCTTCGCATTTCGCAAAGGGCGGAGAGCCGAAAGCGCGGGACGCGATCATATTGAGTCATGAACGCAAATCTTAGCTGCATACTATTTCCGGTGACATCGGATCAGGGCTTTGAAGCCGCCGCCTCCACCGCCCTTTCCCTCGCCTCGAAAAACGGGGCGGAAATCATTCTCGTCGCGATCGATGACGACAGCGCTCCCTACGAAACCGTGCCGCTCCCGTTTCATGAAAAAGAGTTCATGCACCGGGAGGAACCCCCGGAAGACCTCCTCAACAGTCCACTCAGCCGGCGGTGCGCCGACTTTATCATCGAGGCCGCCCGCGAGGAGGTGACGGTCCGTGAACTCCTCGTGAAAGGGCACGCCGCGACCCAGATCCTTCTCCTCTCTCGCTTTGCCGATGTCATCGTCCTGCCGTCGAGCCCCCACTTCCCGGATCGCGAGGGGATGCTCCACCGGCGCGTTGACCCCATCCTCGAGATTCTCGACCAAACCGTGGTCCCGGTCCTCGTCACGGGGAAGCAATTCGTTTCCGAAATCACCTCCGCCGCGCTCTTCTTTGACGGAGGACCCTGTGCGACGCGCGCGCTTCACGGGCTCGCGAGGCTCATCGCGCGACAACCCGACCTCCCGATCTTCATCCGCGTCTCGATGATCGATCCGGAAATCGCTCAGCGCATGGGAGACGAGTGCGAGCGTTTCCTCCGCGCGAAAGGCTGCCGCGACGTCAGCATCGAATACTCCGATCTTCCCCCGCTCGAAGCGATCCAGACGGAGTGCTTCACCCCCGTCGACCTCGTCGCCGCCGGGATCCGCTCGAAACGCACCTACCACGACCTCCACGTCGGCGTCCTCGCAAAACACTTCCTCGAAGAGCCCGGCCCCAACGTGACGCTGTTTTGTTAGAGGAAGCGTCAGAATCTGCCGTAGCACAGGTTTGCAACCTGTGTTCTCTGCCTCTCGGGGCGGAGGCTTCGGCGGGTAGGCTCTGATCATCACACGGAGTGTGATGGGCACGCAGGCGCAGAGGCTCCGGCGGATCGGCTCTGCTTACAGGTTGAAAACCTGTGCTACGTTTTTGCGTGTGCCTCGTAGCGGAATGAAACTCATTCCGTCTCTGTGATTCCCGGCTCGCGCTGAACCCTACTCGACCTCAAACCGCAGCACCGCGTGATCCGAGATGGGCTTCTTGATTTTCTCTCCGGCGAGATAGCGTCCGCGGATCCAATTGAGGTATTCGACTTGAGTGACCTCGATGTTGGGAGTGTGCATCACGTGATCGATCTTGAAGCCATTTCCGCTGTAGGCGAGAAAGCTCCAATCACCCTTCGGATTGGGGATTTGATAGTCATCGCAGAGATGAAAGGGAACCGTCTCCGCTTCGGGTTGTTTCGCTTTCTTGAAGGGATCGTAATTCACGTCGCCGGCGAAAAGGATCTTCCTGTCTTTCGCCGAATCCATGATCGCCGCGAGCTCGGCCCAGTAGGCATGCTTGTCGGCCGCTTTCGAGTAAGCGGGGGCGCGGATCCCTACCATTTCCACGGGGAAGTCATCGAACTGGAGATGGAGAAAATTCGAGATCGCCGAGCCGTCGAACTGAGGAGGCTCGAGGTCGCCCACCTTGAAGGGAAAGCGCGAAGCCGCAAAGATCTGGTTGTGGACCGCCGGAGTGTGGGAGACCGCCTGCCATTGATACCCCGCCTCACGCATCGCCTCTTTGAAAGGTTCGCGAATCTCGTGATCGACATACTCATTGAAGAGCACCGTGTCGGCCTCGAGATCCCCGATCACGTCGACCATGTAGTCGGGAATGGGGCGTTTCTTAACTTGGTGAGCGAGGTTCCAGGCGATGACTTTCATGGGTAGGGATACGTAAACCCTGGTAACCTAAAGCGTTCGCAGGGGCCAAACAAAGCACAAACCCGCGCAATAAAGGCACCGCTCCGTCTCCAGCCCCATGCAATTGCCGTAGCATGTGTTCTCTGCCTGTCGGGGCGGAGGCTCCGGCGGGTGGGCTCTGATCATCACACGGAGTGTGATGGGCACGCAGGCGCAGAGGCTCCGGCGGGTGGGCTCTGCTTACAGGTTGAGAACCTGTGCTACGTTTTTGCGCGTGCTTCGTAGCGGAATGAAACTCATTCCGTCTCTCTTTGCCTTGCTCTTTGCGGGCGGTGCTTCGCTTTGCGGAGTCGCGTTACTCCGCCAACCAAAAAAACTCACTTCTTCAGGGGAGCGATTTCCGGCCGGGATTGTTGGATTTGTGTTAGAGAGTAGCTATACTACCTACTTTTTTGATTCCGATGACACTCGGAGATCAGTCTCGCTGCTTCTTTTTTGAAAAAAAAATATCGTATTGATGCAACGAATTCTTCCAGAGTGAGTCACCAGCTATAATCAATCAGAAGCATGAGCGCGAAAGAGGCCACTGCCCGCATCAAGATAAACCACCTCCTCGAAGGGGCGGGCTGGCGATTCTTTGACGACGCCAATGGAGCGGCAAACATCTGCCTCGAGCCAAAAGTCAAAGTTACCTCCGCTGCGCTCGATGAGCTCGGCGAAAACTTCGAAAAATCCTCCAACGGCTTCATCGACTTCCTGCTTCTCGATTCCAAAGGCTTTCCTCTCATCGTCCTCGAAGCCAAATCCGAGAACAAAGATCCACTTGTTGGCAAAGAACAGGCTCGAAAATATGCCCGCTCACAGAACTGCCGATTCGTCATCCTCTCAAACGGCAACCTTCACCATTTCTGGGATCTTGAACGCGGCAATCCCTACTTAATCACCAGCTTCCCCACACCGACCTCAGTTCTTGGATACTCCAAAACAAGGCCGGACACCAAACGCCTCGTCGAAGAGAATGTCGATAACGACTACATCGCCCTGACCCAGCGCCCTTCCTACGCTTCCGAAGCGGGGTGGATCAGTGAAGCGGAACGCCCTGGTTATATTGATGCCAATAAACTCCGATTTCTTCGCGAGTATCAGAAAAATGCCATTCATAAACTGCAAGCAGCCGTCAAAGAGGGGAATGATCGATTTCTCTTTGAAATGGCCACCGGCACTGGTAAGACTCTGACCTCTGCCGCGGTTATTAAGCTCTTCCTTCGCACCGGAAATGCTCGGCGTGTCCTTTTTCTTGTCGACCGTCTCGAACTCGAAGTCCAAGCCTGGAAAGCCTTCGCGTTTCTACTCTCGAATGATTACAAGACGGTGATCTACAAGGATAATCGCGACGACTGGCGACACGCCGAGATAGTCGTCACCACTGTCCAGTCACTTCTCTTCAACAACAAATACCAACAGCTTTTCTCGCCTACCGACTTTGATCTCATCATCTCGGACGAAGCTCACCGCTCCATTTCCGGAAATGCTCGAGCAGTCTTCGAATACTTTGTTGGTGCCAAGCTCGGGCTCACTGCCACTCCGCGCGACTACCTGAGACGTTTCGACAAGGATAAGCCTACGACCAAGGACCCTCGAGAGCACGAACGCCGACTTCTCCTCGATACCTACCGAACCTTCGGTTGTGAAGATAGCCAGCCTACTTATCGCTACTCGCTGCTGGACGGTGTTAAAGACAAGTTTCTCATCAATCCTACGGTCGTCGATGCCCGTTCCGACGTTACTACCGAGCTGCTTTCTAAAGAAGGCTTTGTCGTCGAATTTACCGATGACGAAGGCGAGGATCAGAAAGAATCCTACAAGCAACGCCAATTCGAGAAACGCTTTTTCTCGGAATCCACCAACGAACTTCTTTGCAAAACCTTCCTTGAGAATGCTCTTCGCGATCCGGTCAGTGGAGAGATTGGCAAGTCGATCGTCTTTGGCGTCAGCCAGGCGCATGCCGCCAAGCTGACCCAGATTCTCAATGTCATGGCGGATAAGATGTTTCCCGGGAAGTATAAGTCTGATTTCGCGGTCCAGGTGACCTCCCAGATTTCAGATGCCCAGCAGTTCACGATCAATTTTACGAACAATAATCTGCTCGGCTCCGCAAATTTCATCGATACCTACAAGACCAGCAAAGCCCGTGTCTGCGTCACCGTCGGTATGATGACCACTGGATACGACTGTCCCGATCTTCTCAATCTGGGAATGTTCCGCCCGATTTTCTCACCGACTGACTTCATCCAGATCAAAGGCCGCGGAACGCGAAAACATCGTTTCCTTGAAGAACTCCATGACGAAGGAAGAAAGGAAATCGTTGAGAATCCGGACAAGACTTCCTTCAAACTTTTCGACTTCTTTGCGAACTGCGAGTATTTCGAGGAAGAGTTCAACTACGACGAAATTCTCAAACTCCCTAAGCCGAAAGGAACAGGCGAAGGGACTGACACGGGAGGTGGCGGCACCGTCACCGGCGCGATATACGAGAATTCCGGTTCCGATATTATCGCCTCGCTCAAAGTGGCGGAGGTTGGCGCTGAGGGCATGAAGATCGACCGAATGTTCTTCGATAGGTTCGAGGGCAGCGTCAAAGAAAACGACTTCATCGCTGCGAGCGTTGAGGCGGGCGAGTGGGACAAGGTCATCAACTATGTCAATAAGGAGCTCTTTGAGAAACCGGACGAATATTACAATCTTGATAAACTGCGAAGGGCTGCTGCCGTCGATCGTCGACTCACCCTGCGCGAGATCCTTGAAAAAATATTCGGCCTCATCCCTGCCTTCAAATCCAAGGATGAATTGCTCGAAGAAGAGTTCGCCAAGTTTGTCGCGGATTACAAACCCGACGAAGCCGCGGCTATTCCCGCGATTAAGAATTACTTCAAAGCTTACGTCACCAGCGACCAGATTCGCCATATCATCGAGACCCGGGAGCTTACTCAGCTGGCTACAAATCCTGTTTTCTCGACCCGGGATCTCAAGGCAGTTCCCGAGAAATATCGCCAACTCATCCCTGATTACATCAAGGATTACGTGTCTTTGAACCTGTTTGTGGCATGATTGAAATTAAGCGCCGGGCCACCTATGATGCGACCTATACGGCAGCCTATAAAAAACTTGCGGGAAGTGCTTTAACGATGTTTGTTAGAAGCATCAAACCTGCCGCGCCTCTGCTTGCATGCGTAATTCGGCGGGTATTTTTTTGCCCATTTCACTTTTCCGGGCAAATCCAAGGTCTAAAAGGGAGGGACTCGTGATTTATTCCAAACCGGCTCTTACCGTGGACCTTCAGGCGGATCAACTGATCAGCCGAGGCCTGGTTGCAAACCGGGACGAACTCATTGAGCGACTGACTGTGGTGAACTATTACCGTCTCAGCGGCTATCTTTATCCCTTCCGGGAAATCGATCCTCAGGGCAATCGTCTCGACACATTCATTCCGGGCACCAAATTTGACGTGATTTGGCGACGTTACAATTTTGATCGCAGGCTACGTATTCTCCTTTTGGACGCCATTGAGCGAATCGAAGTGGCGGTGCGAACCCGTCTCGTCTATCACTTCGTCCAGACGAATGGAGGATTCGGGCATCTCGACGAGAAAAATCTTCCCCACTTCAAAAAAATTCCTTTCTTGAAGCGCCTGAAACGAGATCTCAAATCGTTGGCCAAATTTAAGGGGCTCAAGCAGTCAGACCATCAAAGTTGGCTCGCTTCCTTGAAACAGGAGCAGAGTAGGTCGGGTGATAAATTCGTGAAGCATTTTCAGGAAACTTACGGAGATGAACATGACTATTTGCCTCTCTGGATGGCGTGCGAGTTGATGACCTGCGGGACCACGCTCCGGTTGATGAACGGCGTTGAAAAGACTGTAATCCGGCAAATTGCGACTGATTTCGGCTTTCCGGATCAGCAGCTTCTATCCTGGACGAAGGCCCTCTTTGCCCTCCGTAACGCCTGTGCCCATCATTCACGCATCTGGAATCGAGGGTTCGGAGTAAAACCGTCTATACCGGGGAAGAACAAAAATCCTCAGTGGCATACTGAGCCGAAGTTTGACAATCAACGTGTCGGATTCATGCTCACAGTTTCCTACTTATGGTTGGGGAAAATCAGCGCGACGAGTCAGTGGAGAAAGCGTCTTTTCGACCTGTTCGATGAGTATCCGGAGATTCAGCTCGGAGAGATGGGGCTTCCTTCTGATTGGCGTAATCACACACTCTGGCAATAGTCTCTCTGCATCTTTCCTTTCGACTTATAGTGTTTTCACATTCTCCTTCCCATGCTCGACACTGAAACCAAACGCCGCATCGATTCCGCCCGAGATATCCTCGTCGGCAAAGTTCCCGACCCGAAATCCCAGGTCGAGCAAATCACGATCGCTCTCATCTACAAGTTCATGGCTGACATGGACGCCGAGTCCGAGGAGATGGGCGGCAAGCGCACCTTCTTTTCCGGCGACTGGGAACGCTACGGCTGGCCCAAGCTCATGCGCTCCGGCCTAGGCGGTCACGAAGTCCTCGCACTCTACGGCGAAGCCATTTCCAAGATGCCGCAGAACGCTGGTATTCCCGCGCTCTTTCGCGACATCTTCAAAAACGCCTACCTCCCTTACCGCGATCCCGAAACGCTCAAGAGCTTCCTCAAGATCATCGATGAGTTTGAATATGATCACTCCGAGCGTCTCGGTGATGCCTTCGAGTATCTGCTTTCTGTCCTTGGATCTCAGGGCGATGCCGGTCAGTTTCGCACCCCGCGACACATTATTGATTTCATGGTTGAAATCGTCGACCCGAAGAAAGACGAAACGATTCTTGATCCTGCCTGTGGCACCGCTGGTTTTCTTATCTCCTCATACAAGCACATCGCTCAAGAGAACCAAGACAAGAACGGTAACAGCACCCTCACGCCCGATGACAAAGGGCGACTCGCCAATAACTTCCACGGTTACGATATCTCGCCCGACATGGTGCGCCTTTCGCTAGTCAATCTCTACCTTCACGGCTTTTCAGACCCTCATATTGAAGAATACGACACCCTCACTTCTGACGAGAAGTGGAATGAGTATGTCGATATCGTTCTTGCCAATCCACCCTTCATGTCTCCGAAAGGCGGGATCAAGCCACACAAGCGCTTCTCCGTGCAGTCCAAGCGTAGTGAAGTCCTCTTCGTCGACTACATCGCGGAGCATCTCACGCCGAATGGCCGCGCCGCCGTCATCGTCCCCGAGGGAATTATCTTCCAAGCTCAAACCGCCTACAAACAGCTCCGAAAAATGCTTGTCGACGAATACCTCGTCGCGGTCGTCTCCTTGCCAGCAGGAGTTTTCCAACCTTATTCCGGCGTCAAAACAAGCATCCTTCTCTTCGACAAATCACTCGCCAAACAAAGTAACACCATCGGCTTCTTCAAAGTCGAAAACGACGGCTTTGGGCTCGGTGCGCAACGACGCGAAATTCAGAAGAATGATCTACCTCAGGTTCACACAGAACTGGAGGAATTCCTCAATGCTTTGCGTAATAATGAATCGGTCGCAGAACTTCAGCCGACGCTCGGCCTGATTGTTGAGAAAGAGAGAATCGCCGAGAACGGCGAATACAACCTAAGTGGGGAGCGCTATCGTGATTCGATTGCAAGAACCTCCACCTTCCCACTGGTTCCTTTTACTGACGTCTGCACCCTTGAATACGGCGGCAGCTTACCAAAGGCCAAAAGAAGAGAAGGTAAATATCCGGTGGCTGGTTCTAACGGAATTACCGGATTCCACGACGAATACCTAATTGAAGGTCCCGCTATCGTAGTTGGGCGGAAAGGTTCGGCAGGCGAAGTTACATGGATCGAGGAAAATTGTTTTCCGATAGATACCACTTATTACATCAAGCTCACTGCTCCGGAGACCACTGACATGAGATTCGTCTATCGAATTTTGACTGCTCTGGATCTTCCGTCATTAAGGGGTGGTGCTGGGATTCCAGGTTTAAACAGGACTGACGTCTACAACGCCCACAAAATCCCCCTCCCTCCGCTGGAGGTACAGAAGGAGATCGTGGCGGAGATCGAAGGCTACCAGAAAGTCATCGACGGTGCGCGCGCTGTCCTCGACAACTACCGCCCTCACATCCCCATCCACCCCGACTGGCCGATTGCCGAACTTGGTCAAGTTTGCGATGCAATCCTAACTGGTCCGTTTGGAACGGCACTTCACCAAAGTGATTATGTTGACGAAGGTATTCCGGTTATTAACCCAAAGAACATTGTCGACGGGAAAATTCAGAAGGTCGGATCAAAAATGGTTGCCCCTGAGACTCGAGACCGACTCGAGGAATTCACTATCCGCGAGAACGACATCGTAATAGGGCGTCGCGGTGAAATGGGCCGTTGCGGCGTCGCCACGGCGGAAATGAATGGGTGGCTCTGCGGCACTGGGTGCTTCGTTATTCGCCTTCAACAAAACTATGATGTCCAGTTTGCTTTTTACCAAGTTAGCTCACCTGCCACAAAATCTTACTTAGAAGAGCAAGCTGTCGGTGTTACGATGAAAAATCTCAATCAGGGTATCTTGTCAAAAGTTCAAATGCCTAATCCCGCGATCGAGATCCAGTTGGAAATTGTCAACGATCTTCGAGCCGAATGCGCACTAGTCGCCGCCAATCACGAACTCGTCGACCGCATGGAGAAAAAGATCCAAGCCGCCATTGCCCGCGTTTGGGGCGAAGAGGAACCTAAACTCATCGAAGCGGAGTAAGCCATGGAAGATTCCCTCGAACTCGCCAACTACCTCCCGCTCTCCTTCAAAACCCCGAAGGAGGGGGAATACGTCGCCTTCCTCTGGGATGTCTTTGAAACGAATAACCAGGCTGAGAACTACCAGTTCACCATCAGCTCAGACTACTCTGATTTTGATTGAACATCCTTCACAATGAATAACTCGATCACACCGATTTGGGGCATCCATGCCGGCAAGACAGGCGACGCAGCAATCCTCTTCTTGAATCAGAACTGCATTGGTCTGGGCTGGGGAGCGATGGGCGATCTTTCGTTGTTGAGCCCGAACCGGGATGCCTTCAAGGCGGCGGTCAGTGCGGCCTATCCGAAAAAGAAACCCGGAGCAATTCCGAACAACGCGGGCCAGCTATTTCGCTTCATTCACGAAGCAGAAGTGGGCGATCTGGTTGTATTTCCTAACAAGAACACCCGTAAGATCCATATTGGGCGGATCACCGGGGAATACGAGCATGCCCCGCAATTGGCCGCAAGCTATCCAAATATCCGCAAGGTCGAATGGCTCAAGGAATTCGAGCGCAAACAGTTCACTCAAGGCGCACTCTATGAAAGTGGAAGCGCGATGAGCCTTTTCCAGATTAAGAACTATGCCGATGAGTTCCGCGTTGCCCTGGACGGCAAGATCAAGGCACCTGCAGTCTCTGAAGATGAAACCCTCGCTGCCGTCGCTGAGGACATTGAGGAAACCACCCGTGACTTCGTGCTCAAACGCCTTTCCCAGGAACTGAAGGGACTTCCGCTTGAGGATTTCGTGCGGCATTTGCTTGAGTGTATGGGGTATCAGGCGCGACTGGCCCGGACCAACGAACCGAGTGTAGATGTCATTGCCCACAAGGATCAGTTAGGCATCGAGCCGCCGATTATTAAAGTGCAGGTGAAAAGTGGCGACGGGACCATCACCGACAAAGACGTCTCGGCACTTTTTGGTAAACTCTCGGCTGGCGAGTATGGACTTTTCATTACCCTGGGCACTTTTTCGTCCCATTGCTGGAACTTTGAGCAAGGAAAGGGAAACCTGAGATTGATCGACGGAGACGGACTCGTTGACCTCATCTTTCAGAACTACGAAGCCTTCGATTCACGCTACAAGAGCGTGCTCCCATTGCGTCGCGTCTATGTCCCTGAACCCATCGAGGACTCGGAAGACTAATCACTCACGAGACAATGGATCTGAATATCGATTTCCGGGGTTTTGATACTGTTTACGACCTTTCGTTGACCCGTCGCCTGTTTGATAAACTTGAAGAAGAATTGAAGCGAGTCCAGAAGGAGGCTTCGGAGGAGTTTGAGCGAGATACCCCGGTTGAAAACAAGGAAGACTACCAGCTTCTTCGATCAACATTGAGCGGATTGGAGCAACAGGACCGAGTGCAGCAACGAGCTCTCCGTTCCGCAGAAATCATTCGCTTGTTTGTCCTCTTTGAAGGCCACCTGAAGGATGTCTGTAAAGCTGCTGGAAATCAGCAAGGGCTTGACCTTCGGCTCGGTGACTTCAACGGGAGCCTGACCGACAAAGCCAAACTATTTTTAGCTGACTACGTCAAAATTCTACCCCGAGATCACAGCGTCTGGGCACCAATCGGGCCTTTTCAACGCCTCAGAAATTACCTCGTCCACGCTGCTGTGGATCAGCGCTCGGCAGATGCAATAAAGGAGCTGGTTAAGTTAGACAAGAGCTTTCAAAAGTTTGATCTCATCGAAGATGGAGAGTTGGCCATTCCAAAAGAACTCTGCGATTACCTGCATGAATCCGTGACCAATTTTTTCAAAGCGGTGTTCGACGCCCTCGGCTGGGAGAGTTTTAAACAATAGAGGATGGTGTCGTCGAGTGACCGGCCCCGACCAATTTTGAGGTGAGGATCGGCCATCTGATTGAACCAACGAGTGATTTTTTGCCCTCCATACCATTCTGAAAATACCGATGATACCAAGTCAAAACCAACCAAGCCGTGCTGTCATTGCTCTGTGGCATCGTGCGAATTCAGGAAAGACGCAAACGCTCCGGGCATTGAGTAACGTTTTTGTGAATGCGTTTCCCGGCGTGCGCCCAATAGTGGATGAGCGAGTCGCCGAAGATCCTCACCTGGATTTTACCTTCGTAATTTCTGTCGAAGGCAGAAACGTGGCCATAGTCTCCTGCGGAGATCCAGGAAGACTCCTTCAGAGGCGACTGAGATCCATCAATGATGAATATTCTCCTGCTCTGATCTTTTGTGCGTGTAGAACAAAAGGTGAAACCGTTCATGCGGTCGATCATTTCGATAGCGATCTTGAGCAGGGGCAACGCTTTCAAAGGTTCTGGACTTCGACATACGAGGGCGATCAAGATTTTTGGGAACATCTAAATGCACTCAAGGCGCAGCATTTATTCGAACTCGCTCAATCGCTGGGTTTTGTGCCAAATGCCTAAACGAAAAGCCCTCGATCCTCCGAGCCAATAACTTCACCGAAAACGGATGCCTTCCGACGATAACCGTTCAGAGCCACCGGGCTCAAACCTCCGGATCGAGGATGCTAGAATCTTTCCCGCTCAATCGACTTGGGATTCATCCGTCGGGAATTTCATCCTTGGGTTCGGTGCGATGGAACTGGACCTACTTGCATTTTTAAGCAGGCATCTTTCGGATGACGATTTTGATAAGGTAAGGGACCTGCATTTTAAAGATCGGGTGAGCAGAACCTTGGCCATTGTGAAAGAGGGAGGATTTTCTAAAGAGGTGCAGAATGATTTTGCCCGTCTCGCTAAAGCGATCGAACCGCTCCGGGAAATTCGGAATCATCTTGCTCATGCGCACATGACAATTATTCAAGATGACGACATGGCGACGGGACTGAAAGCATCAAGAATGACCCTGTCTCTACCGAAGGATTTTGATCGGCCCTTTGACTCTGAGACGTGGCACATGACTTTTGAAGAACTTAACGATGCCCGCCAGCGGCTTTATCAGTTAGCAGGTGCGGTCGAGAGAATCACGAGAGATTGTTCTCCAGAGAATCGCGAAGCGTGAAGAATCGGCGATATCTTATCTAGTCACAAGAATGCCGACGGGGACGTCAGCGCTCCCGGGAATGACTGAGCGACGTGATTCACCGAAGGGTGTAAAAGGGACAAGCACCGGGGTATTCGCATGGCCCCGGAAATTTTGGGGCCGCCCAACGTTTTCGGGCGGCCTTTCAGGACGCTCCTGGTGGGATGATGGTTTTCACGGGGTTGAAACCCCGTGCTGTTTTCGTTCGAGCCTTCAGCTCGGCAGTGGGCGCTTGGATTTTGGGGGGCGGAAGAGGGACAGGCCCCGGGGTATTCGCATGGCCCCGGAAATTTTGGGGCCGACCAGCGTTTTCGGGCGGCCTTTCAGGACGCTCGGGGTGGGATGATGGTTTTCACGGGGTTGATACCCCGTGCTGTTTTCGTTCGAGCCTTCAGCTCGGTAGTGGGCGCTTGGATTTTGGGGGGGCGGAAGAGGGACAGGCCCCGGGGTATTCGCATGGCCCCGGAAATTTTGGGGGCGACCAGCGTTTTCGGGCGGCCTTTCAGGACGCTCCGGGTGGGATGATGGTTTTCACGGGGTTGAAACCCCGTGCTGTTTTCGTTCGAGCCTTCAGCTCGGCAGTGGGTGCTTGGATTTTGGGGGGGCGGAAGAGGGACAGGCCCCGGGGTATTCGCATGGTCCGGGAAATTTTGGGGCCGACCAACGTTTTCGGGCGGCCTTTCAGGACGCTCGGGGTGGGATGATGGTTTTCACGGGGTTGAAACCCCGTGCTGTTTTCGTTCGAGCCTTCAGCTCGGCAGTGGGTGCTTGGATTTTGGGGGGCAGCCCGTGGATTTCAGGCAATTGGCCGCGGGACGGGTCCCAAATCGGGTCAGCCGGGCGGTATTGTCGTAGCACAGGTTTGCAAGCTGTGTTCTCTGCCTAACAGAGAGGAGGCTCCGGCGGGTAGGCTCTGACCATCACACGGAGTGTGATGGATACGTAGGCGTCACACTCCGTGTGACGCTTCTCTGCCCATCCGCACAGAGACTCCGGCGGATGGGGTCTGCATTGGTCGAGTGCGGAATCGCCGACACTTTATGTAGTCATTAGAATGCCGACGGGGACGTGGACGTTCCCGGGATACTCACGGCGCACCCCCGATATCCAGTGATTCGAAATCTTCGAACCAGCATCCGCGATGGCGGGAAATACTGATACGCGCAGGGGACAGATCGTGGAATATTCGGAATATTTACAAACGATCTCAAACTCTGAAAGAAACGTAATCTTTCCAACTAACCAACCAACTATGAAAACACTGCTCACCACGCTCGCGCTTGCTCTAACAGCTACCTTTTCCTTCGCTGATGAGGTCAAGGAATCGGTTCATGATTACCAGGTCAAGGACATCGAGGGGAAGGAAGTCGACCTTTCGGAATACAAAGGGAAAGTTCTTCTCATCGTCAACGTCGCTTCGAAGTGCGGCGCGACGCCTCAGTATGATCCGCTTCAGGCGTTGAATCTGAAGTATGGGAAAGACGGTTTTGCCGTGATTGGTTTTCCGGCGAACAACTACGGCGGTCAGGAGCCGGGCACGGAAGAGGAGATCGCGGAATTCTGCGAGAAAAACTACGGCGTGACTTTTCCGATGATGTCGAAAGTTTCCGTAAAAGGGGACGATCAGGCGCCGCTGTTTCAGTATCTCACGAGCGCGGAAAACCCCGACAAAAAAGGCGACATCGGCTGGAACTTTGAAAAGTTTCTCATCGGAAAAGACGGCAAACTCCTTCGTCGTTTCGCGACCCGCGTTCAGCCCGATGACTCGTCCGTAACCGAAGCGATCGAGGCGGCGATCAAAGGGTAATTCAAACGCGCCCGGCGCGGGTGTTCGACGGCTTTACCTGTAGGTGAGGGCCGTGACCTCGCTCTCCGGAGCGTTCGGGAATTCCCTGTTCGTGCGACCGCGCCCACGGGACGCGGCTACAGGCGGATTTGCTACTTTTCTCGCGGCGGGGGCTCTTTCCCGGACGCCTGTGCGGCCTTCCAGGCGGCGAATTTTTCGGGGAGGCAGCGGCTGCAGGGGCGGAATCCGCAGGCGATGGCGTCTTCTTCGGTGTGAAAGAAGACGCGGTTTTTCTGATAGGTCCCTTTCGCGACGTAGATCAGGGCGGAGGGGCAGTCGAGGCGTCCGTAAAGTTTGCCGGACCGCGTGCCGCCGAGGGTGCCGGGTTTCGGGTCGGATACGATCGAAAACCGGCTGCGTCCTTTGGGGATGGGCTTGGCGATTTGATAGCGTTTCTCTGTCATGGCAATCGTGGAGGGCGCGCGCGGGAAAGGTGGGGTGGAAGGGATTCTCCTTCCGCTACGCGCGGGTGGGGTAGCGGGATAAGGCTCATTCCGTCTCCCGGAGCAACGGCTCCCGGAACATCGGCTCGCTGAGCAACGGCTCACGGAGGACTTTGGACGGAAGTCGTTTGTCTTCCGCTGCGCGCTATCCCGAAAAACAAACATGCCCAGTTGGATTCGAACCAACGACCGCCGGATTAGAAATCCGGTGCTCTATCCAGCTGAGCTATGGGCACTTGTTTTTGCCTTGGGTATAAGGCGGGCGTGATTATCGCTGATTAGGGCGGTTTTTCAACTGCGATTCGTCTCTGACTGAATCTGCCGGATTTCAACGCCCGCGTCGGGGCGGGGACAGCAACCCGGGCGGGCCGGGGCGGACGGTTTGAGAACGGTTCGGGTCACACCTTGCTCAGCTGCTTTTTGAGGCTGGCTCTGAGGGCGATGAAGGCGCCGATGACGAAGAAGAGCATCGCTGAGATGTTCAGTTTGAGGGTGTCGACGGTGAACTGGAAGAGCGGTTCCTCGGCCCGGGGCGGGAAGCGGAACTGTCGTTCGCGTCCGAAAAAGACGTTCGGCGGATTCGCGACGCGGCGGTAATCCTGTCTTTCGACCTCGGCGCGGTTGAAGAGGTCCTGCACTTTGTCGTTCAGGTAGAGGTCTTTCGCGGAGAAGTTGACCTCGTCGTCGTCTGACTCGTCGAAGTAGGGTTCGGGGTCGAAGGTGCCCGCTCCGAGCGCGGCGCGGATTTCGTCGAGCTGTCTGCTCACGTCGCGCGGGGTTTCGCCTTCGAGGCCGTGAATGACAGCGAGCGCCTGTTTGAACTGGTAGAGGCGGTCCTTTTGATCGGAGGTGAGCTTTTGATCGAGGGGGATTTCGCTGAAGCTCTGGATCTCGGTTTCGATGTAGCGGGTGAGACGGCTCGCGGGGTTCTGATCGGCGTGCGCGATGATGATGGATTCGTAACTCCAGCGCAGCGGCATGAAATGACAGATGCCGGGGACCTTGAGTCGGCTCGCCTGTTCCTCTTCTTCTTCGGTCGCGAACCACTGGCGGATGTTCTGGATGATGTCGAGGCTGCGGTTCATCTCGTCGTATTTGATGAGCGCTCCGCCGAGGATGATGTTGGGGATGAGAATCAGCGGGATGATGTTCACCGCGGTTTTCGGGCTTTTCACGATGCTGGAGACGAAGAGTCCCGCCGCGACGCCGACGAAGGCGGTCGAGAACATCCAGAGAAGGTTGGGGAAAAACATCGAGCGGATCCCGAGGATGGCGTCACCGATGAGGAGGTAGATGACGCACTGGATCAGCGCGAAAAAGCCGAGCGAGAGGTATTTGCCGATGATGTAACCGGTGATGCGAAAGCCGTGATGGCGTTCCCGCATGAGGAGGTTGCGGTCGCGGATGATTTCCTCGGCGGAGTTGGTCATGCCGAGGAAGAGCGCGGTGACGAGCCCGAGGAAGAGGTAGGTCGGGATGTGGAAGGCGTTGGCGTAGCTGTAGGTCCCGGTCTCGGAGTAGCGCATCACCATGCCGATGAGGATGGCGAGGGCGGGGGCTTCGAGGAGCGTTGTCGCGAGGTTGGCCCGGTTGCGGAGCTTGCTGAAAAAGGCGCGTTTGAACTGGTTCGCGAATCGCACCCAGTCGTGGCGCAGTTTCCGCGGCGCGGCCTGCGGGGTTTTCTGCAGGCTCGCGGTCTGGGAGCTTTCGGTGTCGATTTCCCTGACATTGACCTCTTCGAGGAGGCGGTGGGTTTGAAAGCGGTCCGACCAGAAGGAGGCGTTGAAGCGTCGTGCGGGGATGAGGTTGTCCCGGGCGTCGCGTTCGAAAATGACGTCACCCCCGAGGTCGCGGAGCGGGGTTTCGAGGACGTCGAAGATGAAGTCGGGCGTCATCGCGAGGTTGCTCCCGAGTTCGGCGGCGGCTTCGATCGGGTTCGTGAAAATACCTTCCTGGGCCTGGGCATCCTGGAAGTATTCGAGCATCTGGGTCGGCGTCCCGAAGAAGGCGAGTTTGCCTCCGTTGTCGAGGAGGATCGCCTTGTCGAACATTTGGAAAAGGCGACTGCTCGGCTGGTGGATCGAGACGAGCGTGATCTTGTTGTGGGTGAGTCCGCGGATCGTCTCGAGGACGTGTTCGGAGTCTTTCGAGGAGAGGCCCGAGGTCGGTTCGTCGAAGAGGTAGACGTCGGCGATGCCGATCATGTCCATTCCCGCGTTGAGACGCCGGCGCTGGCCGCCACTGAGGCTTTTCGTTTCCTGGTCACCGGCGAGGCGGTGGCGGATTTCGTTGAGTCCGAGCTCGATGAGTTTCGAGTCAACGCGGCGGCGACGCTCGGCGATGGGGAAGTGCGGCGCGCGGATCGCGGCGGCGGTATCGAGGTTTTCCTCAACGGTGAGGAGGGGATCGAAGGTCTCATCCTGAGGAATCAGGGCGATGTAGGATTTGAGATCGTCGTGCGCGGAGTAGAGGTCGACGCCGTTCAGGTCGATGCGTCCGCTGCGCGGCTTGAGCTGGCCGCCGACGGCTTTGAGCAGGGTGCTTTTTCCGCAACCGCTCGGTCCCATCACGCAGACCATTTCGCCCCGCTGGATCGAGAAGGAGATCCCGTCGAGCGCGGAGATTTTCCGGTCGTAGGAGTGGCTCACGTCACGCAGCTTGAGCGTGTTGATGACGTTGCGTTCCTCTTCGATGATGCCTTCGGAGAAGTGGCAGCGCAGGAACTGGCCGCCCCCGAGAGAGATCACGCTGCCGTCTTTGAGCGGAGCGGTTCCGCGGACGCGTTCGCCTTCGACGGCGACGGGGCGTTCGGATTCGAGGATCTCGAGCGTGCCCGTTTTCGTGGCGTAGTCGCACTTGATGCTGAGGAGGATGTTCCCGGGGTTGCCGGGCGTGAGAAGAATGTCGCCGGGGGAAAGCTGCGCGGGATCGTTGGAAACGAGGTAGGCGGTGCGGTTCGGCGGCAGCGTGAAACGGCCCCCGAGTTCGCGGGCTTTTCGTCTCAGGTCGTCGAAGGAAATCTCGGTGTGATCGGGGAAGTCGAGCCGGTCGCGCGCGGTGACTTCGAACTCGTCGCCCTTCGTGAGGGTGCGGTCGCCGATGACGGCGTCGGAGTGATTGATCACCTCGACTTTGATGCGCAGCCCGAAGGTGACGCGCATGTAGCTCTGCTTCGTCTTCGTTTTCTCAATGAACTGCGTGCCGTTGTTGTCTTTCGCGAGGTAGAGCTGAACCGTCGAGACGTTCTTCTTGCTGTTGAAGTAGAAGACGAGGTTCTCGAAGCTGAGATTTTCCTCCCCGACGACGATGCGCTGCCCTTCGTAGACGCGGCAGAAATCCCCGGCGTTGACCTGGCGGCCCCGCGCGAGAATGGGGTCGGGCCCGAGGTTTTTGATGAGAACGAGATTTTGAAACCGGAACGCGACGACGGAATGTTCGCCGTCATCCGAGATGATGGAGACGTCGGCGGGCTCTTCGGTGGAGAGGACGAGTGACTCGAGGCGATGCGAATCGTCATTCCCGGCGGCGTCGCTCGCGAGCGTCGAGCCGGTTTTTTCGAGCTGGGAGAGCTCGCTGGTGTTGAGCTGGTAGACGATGTTGATCGCTTCCGACGCGACGCCCAGCGTCGTCATGAACTGGTAGAACGTGATGAGGTTCTCTTTCGGAAGCCCGGCCCGGCTGATGAGGACGTAGAGCTGGACGCCGAGTAAAATCTTATCCTCGAGCGGGAGGGTGCCGGCGAGATCTCCCGCGATCGCTTCGAGATCCTGACGCCGCCGGAGCGACTTCATGAAAAGTTGCTTCAACTCGGTGTAGACGGTTTCGGGGAAGTCGTAGCGGAGGAATCCGAGGATGGAGTCGATTTCCGCCTCCATGACCTGACCGTCGAGTTTTGTGAATCCGGCGAACACCTCGATGAGCATCGGAAGCATCGATTCCTCGGTGCGCGGGGTTTCGCTTTTGAAGAAAGAGCGGTGGACGCGGTTCCAGATGCGGCTGCGCCCGCGGGTGAGTCCCGATTCGGCACGGGATTTGGCACTCCGACCGGGTCGATCGGAGAGGGATTCGCGTGGGGTGGGGGATGTTTTTGACATGCCGGGTGGGATGACTCTGCGCAGAGAGACGGGTGCACTTATACCATCTTCAGAGAGCAAAGAAACTCATCAAGCGATACGCCTGAGTAAACCTAAAATCCTCAATACAGCAAAATTAGTCAACAAATCTTAAAATTCTCCTTTTAATTATTAAAATTATAGTTATTATATTCATGCAAGATCTCTGAATATGAATGCTTTTCTCCAACCGGTGACTCCTGAGTCCGCTCGCGCCCTCTCTCTGATTGGTCGCCATCATGGTGTGGTCAGTCGGTCCGGGGTTGCGGAATTCGAGGGAATGGAGAAAAGCGGCACGAAAATCCCGTGGGGGAAAGGCGCCACCGCGAACCATCTCCGCGCGTCCCGCCGCCGCGTGAAATTCGAGGATATTCCGGAGAGCGGTCTCCCCGTGATTCTGGAGCTCGAAGGGGGGGAGAAGTTTGTGATTCTCAAGGAATCCTGCGAGGTCGATCAGGTGCGCGTTCAGTTTCCCGACTCGAGGGAATCGATGGTGAACCGGGAGCGGCTCAAGGAGTCGTATGCCGGCAACGCGATCTTTTTCAGCAAGCGTGTCGATGCCGCTTCGCAGCGAACCGCGAGTGGAGGCAGCCGCCTGCTCCGTCGCCGTCATTTTTCACTGAGACGACTCAGTCGGGAAAAGTCGTTCCGGGTCACGCTCGGCTTCAATCTGATTTTCCTCGCGCTGATGCTGCTCATGGTGGGCGCTCACCAGTATGTCTATCGCAGTTTCAGCCACCAGTCTTTGATGCTGCCTCTCGCGAGTATTGCCTGCGGCGCGGCGATCAGCGTCGGATTGCTCCGGTTGCGGCGCGAGTGGGTCAGGGCGGGCCGTTTTGCCTCGGCTGCGGACTTCATCGCGATTCCGCTTTTCGTCGGTGCTCTCTCGATTTTCGCGGGGTGGTCATCGCTTCCTTTCACGGTCATCGCATTCACGGCGGGGCTGGCGTTTCTGCTCTCGGGTCGCTTCTCCTTTTTGCCGAATCATTCGCGGAGGAAGCGCAGCGTTTTTCTTTCCGGTGCTTTCGGCATCAGCGCGATGCTGGCGTGGGGATTCGCGGCTCAGGGATCGCTCTCGCCTGCGGCAATGTCAGGGTCTCTCGTCCTTTCCACCTATCTCGTTTATCTTCTCATCAAAAGCGAGGAGCTCTGGCAATACCTCGGTCTGCGTTCCTGGCGCTGAAACAGCACCAACTTTTTCTCGCGGCGATGAGGCCCTCGCGCTAGCGTGAGGACATGGAAGTCATCACGATTCGCGAGCTGAAGCAGCAGGCCGGTCCCATCGCCGAAACGGTGCGGTATCACGCTCAGCTCGAGCGTTCTTTGAAGAAAACGACGAAGACGGGCAATCCTTTTTACGAGCTCACTTTTTCGGATGCCGAGGAAAGTCTCGTCCTGCGCGTGTGGAACAACGCTCCCATGTTCGATTCGTGTGCCCAGTTGCAGGCGCGAACGTTTTACGAAGTTTCGGGGGAATTCGGGCTCGCCAATGACGGCCGCTCGGTCGACGGCAAGACCTGGACGGCCCGCGCCCTGAGCGAAGAGGAAACCGCCGGCGTTCTCGCGGGTTCGCCGGAGCTTCGCAAAAAACAGACCGCTGACTTTGCCTTCATCGAAGGCGCGGTCGCGAACATCGCCGATCCGCGGCTCAGTCTGCTTTGCCGGTCGTTTCTCGATCGCTACGCCGAACGTTTCAAGCGGACCGGCGCGGCGCGGGATTATCATCACGCGAGGCGGGGTGGTCTCGTCGAGCACGTTTCCCAAATGATGCGCAGCGCGGTCCAGATTTGCGAGGCGTATCCGATGCTGAATCGGGATTTGTTAGTCACCGGGGTGCTCTTTCACGATGTCGGCAAGCTGTGGGAGAATGCCTACACCGCGAAAGGTTTCTCGATGCCCTACACCGAGGTGAGTGAGCTGATCGGGCACATCCCGCTGGGGATGGAGATCGTGAACAAGCTCTGGCGGGAGTTCGTCGGGAACAGTCCTGACAGCGCGAGCTGGGAAACGCTCGAGCCGGATTCGGACCGGGTTCGCCTGCACTTGCTGCATCTCATCGTCTCGCATCATGGCGAGCTGGCGTTCGGATCACCGGTCGTGCCGAAAACGCCGGAAGCTCAGGCGCTGCACTACATCGACAATCTCGACGCGAAAATGGAAATGTTCGAGCGGGGCTACCAGGTGGCCGGTGAACTCGGGAAAAATGTCTATGACCGCGTCCGCCCCCTGCCGGGACGGCTCATTGCCCCGCTCCCGAAAGTGGAGGCCGCAGTTGCGTCGGCAGCACCGCCGGTAGAGGAGGCGGCGGAAGTGCCAACACAAGCGGCACCGGAGCCAGCATCGGAGCCGGCTCCTGCCGAGCAGGTCGAAGCCGTCGAGCCCGAGCGCGCGGAGGCTCCTGAGATGACCGAAGTCGCGGAGGAAGCGCCCGAATCGCTCTCGGTGGCGGGCGATGGATTGCCGATTCCGCTTCCGGTCGATGAAGACGGGGACAGACCCGATCCTTTTTAATCCCGAATCGGCAGGGGCGATCGTCCTTCATGCTCAGCGCCCCGCCCGGGCGGATGAACTTACCGACTAAACGTCCATCTCGACCATGAGGTCGTCGGAGATCGATTCGATGAGTTCGCGAAGGACTTCGACGTTGGTGTCGAGGGAGATCTCGATACGGGCGTGGGTTTTGAAAAGGCGTTCCCCTGACATGGGGGCATCGGTGCAATCCGTCGCGAGTTCCACGATGCTCGCTCCCTGAGTGGCGAGCGTTTTGGAAATCTCGCTGACGATGCCCTGCCGGTCGCTGCCGACGACTTCGAGCAGGAGCGTCCGTGTCGGTTCCGCGAGCGCCTCGGCCGTTTCGTTCGCCCGAACCACGGAGGTTTTGAGTCCGACTTCCTCGAGCGTGGACAGCGCCGTCTCCAGTTCAGCGATGGAATCGGAGGGCAGCGCGACCTGCACCATTCCTGAAAACTGTCCGGCGAGGCGAATCATCCGACTGCCTTCCCAGTTTCCTGACGCGCCGCGAATTACCGAGGCGAGATTCTCGACGAGTCCTTTTCGATCCGGACCGATGATGGAGACGATGACGTGCATGAATCCAGTTTAACGGCACGCGGAAATCCCGTCCAGATCTTCGTTACTGGATTTGCGGGCGGATCAGGTCGCCGGAATAAATCGCTGAGCGATCAACGTGAGACCGAAGCAGACGAGACACGCGACGGCGGCCTGCCAGTCGGCAAACGCGACGATGGCGGCGTCGTAAAAGGCGATCCCGGCGATGGCGTAGGCGATCCCCCCTGGGACTTTTTCCCGGAGGGCTTTCAGCATGATGACGAGCCACGACCAGATCCCGAAGACCCCGACGGTGATGAGAGCGATCTTGATCGGATTCGAATCGGGGGAGAACACCCGCGAGCCGAAGAGCGGGAAGAGCACGGGGATCATCAGCATGATCCGGGTTCCAAAGGGAAGTCCTTTCGGCGACTTGAGATGTTCGGAGCGTGCCGCGAGAGTGAGTCCGGCGATGTAAAGGACGACTCCGAAGGCGACGATGTAAACCGACTCGGGCAACTCGATTCCCGGCGCCTGCGAAATCACGGAGCTGCCCGCACCGAGGTAGACGAGGGCGCGGCACAGTCCCATGATGATGACCGATCCGGCCCAGCGTTTGTGGAGCCAGTTGTAGAGGAGGATCGCGAAGATCAACCCGCCGATGAGGACGGGGTGCACGCCGGTGAGTAGAAAGAGAAGCGCCGCTCCCGCGATCATCTGTAGAGTGCCCACCGCCCAGACCGCTTTCACGGAAATATGGCCCGCTGCGATGGGACGATCCGGTGCGTGTTCTTTGTCCCAGCCCGCGTCGAAGGCGTCATTCAACGTCATTCCGGCGAGGTAGAGGAGGCTCATTCCCGCGAGGATCCACAGAAACTCGAGAGACCAGACGCCGCCGGAGAGGAACCAACCGACCGCGACATTCGTCCAGATCGTTGGGAGGTTGGAGATCCGGCCAAGGATGAGGAGGGTTCGTAGCGTGCTGGATTCCTTCATGAGCTGGCTCGGGGAAAGGGAAGCGGGTCAAGGACCCGACCGACCGACGTGGCCGGGGAAGTGGCAACTCCACAAGGATTCGAACCTTGACAATCACAACCAAAATGTGATGTGCTACCGTTACACCATGGAGTTACACGGGAGGGGACTATTACGTGGAATTTTGATGGAATCAAGTCGGTAGAATGAGAATTTTCACGGTTTTTTCGGGGGCTGATTAAGGAATTATTTAATTGGCAATGATTTGACTCCGAATCAGAGTTTTCGCATGCGGCTCTCCAAGCTCCCCTTTCGCTCTTTTCTAATCCTCCTCCCGATGTGGTTCTGCGTGTCCGACGGGTATGCTCAGCACGACGCGCAACGCAACGCGATGCAGGCGCTTGCGACGGGAAGCGAGGAGGGGTTCACGAAAGCGTTTCTCAATCCGAAGGTCGATGCCGGCGAAGCGGAGAGTCTTTTCGTGGGAATGCTCAAGCTGCTCGCGGAGGACAAGGTCGAGGATGCGATCGAGGTCGCCCGGGAGGCGCTCGCGAAAGGTATCCCGCCCGGGCGCTTTTTTGCGGGGCCGCTGCATTTAACTTCCCGGCTGAGAGATCACGAGGACTTTCAGCGTTTGCCGGGGATCGCCGAGGTCGGACCGATTATCCACGGGCCGATGCTGGGCGACGTGACGGATCACAGCGCGAAGGTCTGGGTGCGGACCAAGGGGCCCGGAACCTACCACCTCATCGTGGCAGAGAAATCGAAGGAGGCGGTGAATACGGAGCGAATCACTTTCTCCAAAGAGAACCATTTTACCGGGGTTTTTGAGATCGGGAATTTGACGCCGGACACCGAGGTGACGTGTTTTATCAGAAGCGATGACGTGGCTTTCTTCCCCGGCGAAGAGGCGATGACCTTCCGCACGCGGCCCGCCCCGGGAACGGCGTCGAAATTCAAAGTCGCGTTCGGTGGCGGTGCCGGATTCGTTCCGGAGTGGGAATACATGTGGAACACGATTCGCGAGGTTCGGCCGGACGCGTTGCTCATGTTGGGAGACAACGTTTACATCGACCAGCCCGAGTATCTTCAGACGCATGACTACTGTTACAGCCGTCGTCAGAGTCGTCCCGAGTGGCGGCATCTCATCCGCGAGGTCCCGGTCTATTCGATCTACGATGATCATGATTTCGCGGTCAATGACTGCGTCCCCGGCCCCGGGATTGAGAAGCCTTCGTGGAAGCGGGCGGTTTGGAATAAATTCCGGGAAAACTGGGCGAACCCGGGATACGGGGGCGGGGAGAAACAGCCGGGGTGCTGGTATGATTTTGCGATCGGTGATGTGCAGTTTTTCATGCTCGATGGACGCTATTACCGCGATCTTGAGGGCGGCAGCATGCTCGGCCCGGTCCAGAAGGAGTGGCTCCTCAAGGGGCTCGAGAACTCACGGGCGATGTTCAAGGTCGTCGTTTCCCCGGTGCCCTTCACGCCGGATATCAAGCCGGGCAGTCTCGATCCCTGGGATGGATTTCCCGCGGAGCGTGAGGAGATTTTTTCCCACATCGAGAACCATCGGATCGATGGCGTCTTTCTCGTCTGTGCTGACCGTCATCGAACCGACCTGAGGAAAACGGAACGCCCTAACGGATACACCTTGTATGAGTTCGAGAGCTCCAGACTCACGAACAAGCACGTTCACAGCGTCGTCAAAACGGAGGGCCTCGTCTGGGGATACAACGAGAAATGCTCGTTCGGGCTCATGGAGTTCGACACGACGCAGGAGGATCCACAGGTGCGGTTTCGTGCGATCGATATCGATGGCGAAGAGCAGGGGAACTTCGTGCTCAAGGCGAGCGATCTCCAGCGCCCCTGAGAGGTGAGGCACGCGCGGGCTGCGGGCGTTCTCAATTTTGACGGTCAGACGTGGGAAAAAGCCCTCCACGTGCGATTATGATCGATGATTGTTTTTAAACTTCTAGAAATTATATTAAAGTATGGTTTATTAGACTGTTTTGAGTAACATCGCTTCCAGCCTTAACTGCAAAACGACACGGAATCGATCCATCAAGTCGGCTGTGTTGACCTCGTTAGCGTCCAAAATGGGCGCTGCTTTGTTGCAGCTGGTTTCGTTGCCGCTGGCCGCTCAGGTCCTCGGAAAAACAGAGTTCGGGATCTACGCGACGATCTCGATGACGATCACGCTGATCGTTCTCCTCGAGCTGGGGGTGGGTCCGGCGCTTGCGCTCGGAATTTCGAACGCCAACGCGAGAGGCGATCGGGATACTGAGCGAAAATATTACACGACGGCGTTGGTGCTGATCGCCGGGTTCGCGCTTCTCGGGGCGGCAATCATGGGAGTGGTGATTTCGCTCGTTCCGATCGAGGCACTGTTCGGGGCCAATTACGCAGGATTGGAAAGCGTGATGATACCGGGACTCGTCGTCGGGTTGTGCCTCTACACGTGCGAGCTGATTTTGAGTCACACCGACCAGACGAGAGAGGGCTACATGGAGTCGAATCACTCCAATGCCTGGGGGGCGGTGGGAAATGTTCTGTCCGCCATCTGCGTCGGCTATATTGCTTTGTCAGGGGTGGCGACGGTGCAACTTCTTCTCATTGCGGTGTTCGGTCCTCACGTGCTCGTGAGAGTGACGAACACCGTTTTTCTTCTGAAGAAGCGCTCGTATCTGCTTCCTAAACTCAGGAACTTCGAACGCCCGATCGCGGGCAGGATTCTCAAGGACGGTCTTGCTCTCTCGGTTTCCTACGCGCTCACTGTCATGGTCGAGTTCAACCTCTGTGCCCTCATCGTAGGGCGAATGGCAGGGCCGGATGACGTCGCCATTTTTCAGGTGTTTGTTTCGATCACGATTGCCCTCAACGGATTTATTCTCATGATCATGAGCCCGATGCGCCCCGCCGTGATCGATGCCTGGGCGAAAGGGGATCGACCCTGGATTCTTTCTGCGGTTTCAAAGATCTACACCTACACGCTGGTTTTCGCTCTTCTCGCCGGCCTCGGTGCCATTTTCGTGGGGCCATGGGCGTTGCCAAGGTGGTATGGCGAAGGGTTCGCTCCGCCGGTTTCCCTCTTCGTCGCTTTCTCTTTTTACTTCCTCGCGAATGCGTGGCGCCGGTGCAATCAACCTCTCGTCGTCAGCGTCGGGCGTGTCGTCGGTTCCGTGAAATACACGCTCTTTGAAATTGGACTCACGATTCTCGCTGCCATTATCGGCATGCATTTCGGAGGTTTGACCGGACTCTGGCTTGGCGTTGCCTTGTCGATCGTTACGGTGAGCGGTTGGGCTTTCCCGATGATTTTCTGGAAGGCGATTCGATCTGAATCAGAGGAACCGGAGGAGGGAAAACCCCGGGAGATTTCTGATCCTGTTACCACTTAGGAGTATGTCGAATTCTCAATCACTTTCCTCCTCTGAGAAGCCGGGTATGACATCTCTCGTGAAACTGGCGAAACGCTGTGTTCCGGATGCCATCAAGCTCGCGTCGAAGGCCCGCTTGCGTCGCGGAGGCCGCATCGGACTGAATCTTCCGGATCGAACTTTTCTTGAACAGGTATCGATTCCCTGGTTTGTCGGGCAGGATGACACCCGCGCCGTCCTCGATGTGGGAACGGATTGGTACACCTGGAAATACGACAAGCTCTTTCCGGGGATGGAATATCAGTCGATCGATTTTGACGCGGCGAAGGCGAAGTTTGCCTCTCCCAATCATGTCGTCGGATCCATCCTTGAGCTGGACCGGCACTTCGAGGAGGACCGGTTTGATCTCATTATCTGTAACGGGGTTTTCGGCTGGGGCGTCAATGATCACGCGGATATCGAAATGGCGCTCTCTCAGTTTTCGAGAGTGCTGCGAACCGGCGGCTACCTCGTCATCGGCTGGAACGACAACGACGATCATCGACCTGAGGGATTTGAAAAGACGGACGTGGAAGGATTCGAGCGCTTCGTGTTGCCTCCGATCCAATCGGATCATTTCAATTCCGAGGGAGCCAACCGGCATCAGTTCCGATTTTATCGATCCGTGAAATCAGCTCCGGTTCCCACGCTCGAAGAGCCGGTCGTCTGATTGTCAGGAAAGACGATCACGGGCGTGACCGGTCATGCCGGACCGACCCGGTGCGGTGCGGTGGTTCGTGTGGTCAAAGGCTGACTAACGCAGAAACAAAAACTCCGCCGTGGCGAGGAGCGCTCCGGCGAGGTCCTCGAGCGATTCCTCCCTCGCGAGATCCAACTCACTTGCCGTCGGGGTGCGGGTCAGGATCCCGAGAAAGAGCGCTTCGATCTGCGCCTGCTGGGCGGGCTTGCTCCGGACCTCGCGTAGAAGAGCGGAGTAGGGATTCGTAACGCTTGCGGTGAGTTCGCCGTTAAAGATTGCGAGCGATTGCGGGACCGAGGCGTTCCGGTTGGCGTTGGCAATGCTCAGGCGATCGGATTGACCGAAGGTTCTCAGGAAGTGGGAGCGCGGCGCCGGGGAGCTGAGTTCGCACGCGCGGTAGAGCCTCGCGTTCGTGGGTTTCCACTGAGCGAATTCCGCGGCTGATCCGATCTCTTCTGATCGGATCTTATCCAGTGCTCTCATCATGCTTTTATGCTGCGCGAGAAGTTCAATCGCCTCGGGGCAGGGCGCGCGTCCTCTCCTCCGTGCAAATTCGCGACCCTCAGAGGTGCGCAACCAGGCGATCACGGTTTCAGTGGACTTGCCGTCAAATTTCGCGGCACGGACTCTGAGGTCATTGAGACGGCTGATCCGGTCGGCGTTCCGTGGAAGATGGGGGCGCTCGGGATCATCGACGATGAGAGTCACAAAGGTATCCCAGATTTGCTCTGCGCTGAGCCGGGTCAGAAAAGGGGCCTCAAAACAGGCGTGTTCTCCCGGGGAATAGAATCTTGTCAGGGATTCCCGCTGCCAGGCTTCAGACTTCATGACGGAGGAGAGAAAGCGCTTCAAGTCGTAACGATTCGTTTTCATCAGCTCAATCAGCTCTGACTCGAGAGCCGGGTTGTGGGCCGCGGTTTCGTCCCGGAGATCGTCGAGGGGCGGGGGAACGAGAGCGGCACCGAAAAGTTGCTCCCAGAGCCGGTTTACGATGACGCGGGTGAACCGGGGATTGGCGGGTGACGTGAGCCAGTTGGCAAAGGTCTCCATGGGGAGCTCGTCCGGATTTATCCTGACAGACTCACCAAAGGCGGTCGCCGGCGTGATTTCGTCGAACGGCTTCGCGTCGTTGTACAAATAATCATGGGGAAGCTTCAAGGGCCAGCTCCGGCTTGTCACCGTGCCGAATCGCATCGGGATCGTCAGGTAGTTGATCGACGATTTTTCAGGACCTTTGATGTTGGTGTAAATATCCGGATATTTGCTGCCGCGAACCTTGTAGGCGAACGCCGCCATTTCGTAGAAATCCATCTGCGTCCACTTATCGAAAGGGTGGTTGTGGCACTGCGCGCACTCCATCCGGGTTCCTGCGAAGAGTTGCATGAGTCCGCTGAAATTCTCCAGCGGCATGCCGAAGTCGCGAAGGAAGAAGCCCACCGAGCCGGCGTTTTCCTTCTCCCAGATGTTTCCCTGTCGGCTCAGTAAATTCCGGACGAGCTGATCGTAGGGAACGTTTTCCTTCAGCGAATCGAGGAGCCACTGCGAATAAGCCTGCCCCGTGATGCCGCTCCGTGTGATTTCAACATCGGTTGAGATCCGAAGCAGGTCGGCCCAGAAATGAAACCAGTGTTTGGCGTAGCCTTCGGAATCGAGCAGCGAATCGATGAGGTGGGGCCGTTTCAGCGGATCCGTCGAGCCGAGGAAGCGGTCGGCTTCAGCCAGCGTGGGCGCACGGCCGATCGCGGTGAAATAGACGCGCCGGAGGAAGGTCGTGTCGGAGGCGGGTGGGGGAAGCTCGATCTGATGCGCTGAGCAGTCTTCGGCAATCCATTCATCGATGCCCGCCTGAACCGGAAGAGCGAGGAGGGCCGTTAAAAAGGAAAGGCCGGAGAAAAGGTCGCGGGGAAAACGCATCAGTCGTGGGAATGCGCCAAGCCTACCGCCTCTGCGCGAAAACCGTCAATGGCCAATCCCACGCGGTAGCGGGAGGTGACCGCCGGTTGCGGAGCGAGAGTGCAGGCAACCGTCAAATGGGGACTGCCTCGACGGAGTTCAGTGCGATGAGAAGACGGTCGCAGCCCTATCTGCGCCACAAGGCCGTCTTGTCTTAGCGGTCTGATTTTTCTACTCTCACGGTGATTTCGATTCATGAAGCAACTACTTGCCGCCATAATCCCTTGCCTTTTCATCGTGCCGTTGTCGGCGGACGAGATTCTCGGAGGGGTTGCGAAAGTCGATATCACCCGCCCCGGTGAAGACGCCGGGGAGAATCCTCTGTGGGCGAAAGCGCTGGTTCTGAGCAAAGGGGATACCCACGTCGTTATCGTGACGGTGGATGCGGTTGCGATTGCTGAGATCGGATCGATCCGGGATCCGTATTTGGCGAATGTTAGATCAAAGTTGGAAAAATCGATCGGAGTGTCTCCGGAATCCATCATCGTTAATGCGAGTCATTGTCATGGAATCGTTGCCGAAGATGTCGAGGCGAGAACGATTGCAGCGGTCACGAAGGCGTGGGAAAGCCGCGTCCCCGTGAAGACGGGAGTGGGCTCCGGATCTGAAGATGGCATTTCGATCAACCGGAGACTCCATCTTAAAAATGGAAAGCAGAGTGACGTGCGTCATGCCTACGCGCTTCCGAACGATGATGAGGTTGCTTCGGTGGGGCCGATCGATCCGGAAATCGGAATTCTCCGCATCGACCGCGTCGACGATGGGCTTCCTCTCGCACTCGTCTATAATTTTGCCTGTCATCCCATCATGGGGATTCCGAGCGGCGGCAACACGGCTGATCTGTCAGGCTTCGCGTCCAATGTGATCGAGGCCAGTTTGGGAGATGGAAATGCGGTCGCTCTTTTTGTTCAGGGCTGCGGGGGCGACATCAATCCCGTTCTTTATAAATCAGTGACCCGGCCGCGTGACGGGAAGCCGCTCGGGACCCGTCTCGGGTTGAGCGTGCTCGAGGCGGCCGGAAAAATCAAGACGCAGCCCGGAGGCGGCCTTTCTCTGCTCTCCCGGACGATGGCTCTCCCGAGAGCGGATCTCGCGGCGCGCATTGCGGGGATGGAAAAGGAGATCGATGAGCTCCTGATTTCATTGAAAGGAACGACGTTGAATTTTGAAACCTTCCTACCTCTTTTCGTGAAGTATCAAATGTCCGGCGATTACCCGTCGGCCACCTCCTACCGTTATCTTCAAGATGAGCTGTTGGGTCGGGATGACTGGAAAAAGCTCGATTCTGATAACCGGAAAGCGATGGGCGCCTACCTGAAAAATATCCGGTCGATGGAGGAGCTGACCCGGAAACAGATCAACCTCGCCCTTTTGCGCAAACATCACGCCCGCAATCAGGAAGCCGGTAAGAGCGTCGATGCCGAGGTTGTTGCGCTCGGGGTGGGGGATTTTAAAATGATCACCTTCCCGGCCGAATTGACCGTGCCGATAGGGCTGAACATCAAGGAGAAGTCGCCTCACGAACACACATTCGTCGCGGGATACACGAACGGGTATCTCTACTACGCGCCAACCGCGATTCAGCTTCGGAATCGGGGCGGAGCGCAGGAAGACAGCGATTGCCTCCTCGCTCCGGAGTGGCAGCCGATGTTTGAAGATCTCGCCGTTTCGCTTCTCGGCAAACTCTGAAGCCAACTCCGAAACTCTGGAAGCTGCCAAGGCCTCTCATCGTAATTTTTGAATCCATGAATACCCTACCAAACCACCCAAAGAACCGCCGCGATTTTCTCAAAACGGCGGGAGCAGCCACCGCAGGTATGATCGCGGCAGTTCCCGGCTCCGCTCGAGCCGCTGACGGAGCCACGATCATTGAAACGAAAGTAATCTCGCAGCAGCCGGAGTATTATCACGGCTGGTCGACCCTGACGCGGCGGAAGAACGGTGAGCTCTGGTTGACCTGGTCAGGGGGACGCGTCGCTCATGTCTGTCCGTTCGGTCAGGTCCACGCGATGACTTCGAAAGACGACGGGAAGACCTGGACGTGGCCCCGCGTTCTTCTCGATGGTGCGATCGATGACAGGGATTCGGGTGTTCTGGAGACCGCGAAAGGCACGCTCATCGCGACGACTTTCACCTCACTCGCTTACGAGCCGTACATCGAGAAAGGCGTGAGGATGAGCGCGCTCGGTGAAGGCGGGTGGCAGACGAAGGAGTTCGGTGAGAAAGAGCTGAAGCAGTGGCAGGCGTGCAATGACAGGCTCACTCCCGAGGAGCGTAAGGCGGAACTGGGGGTGTGGTTGATTCGCTCGGAAGACGGCGGAAAAACATGGGGGGAGCGCCTCCCGACGATCGTGAACAGTCCTCACGGGCCGACTCAGTTGAAGGACGGGCGTTTGCTCTACGCAGGGAAAATGCTCTGGAGCGAAGGGAAGAAAATAGGTGTCTGTGAGTCGAAAGACGATGGGAAAAACTGGCAATGGCTCGCTGACATTCCGGCCCGGGAGGGAGATAATCCCGAGACGGAATATCATGAATTACACGCGATCGAAGCGGCGGACGGGACGCTTATTGCCCAGATTCGAAACCACAGCGCAGAGAACAAAGGCTGGACGCTGCAGACCGAATCGAGCGACGGAGGGAAAACCTGGTCGATTCCTCATCCCATCACGTTCGGCCTCCCTTCACACCTGTTGAAGCTGCGGGATGATCGACTTCTCATGACTTACGGGCACCGGCGCGCGCCCTTTGGAAACCAGGCTCGGATCAGCTCTGACAATGGTAAAACGTGGGGCGAACCCATGATTCTTTCCGGCGACGGGGCAGGCGGCGATCTGGGCTATCCGAGCACCGTCGAACTCGAAGACGGCAGCCTCCTCACGGTGTGGTATGAAAAAATGAAGGGCTCTTCACTGGCAGTGCTGCGTCAGGCGCATTGGACGTTGTCGGGCGATGCCTGATTGGCCTGATTGGCCTAATGGGCCGTGGCTTCGCTCGTCGCTTCCGCGTCGTCGTCATCATCGTGGTAATATTCACGAGGGCGGTAGAGCTTGGCGACGATGAGGAAAGCGACGGATGCGGTGAGCATCAGCGCGGTGAAAAACCAAAAGTAGTTGGCGCCCTCGAGGCGGACTCTTCCGCCGACGAAGTAGTCGGTGGAAATGACAGGTCCCACCTCGGCCACTTCAGCTTTCGTGGGAACTCCGAGTTTGGTCTTTCTCGCTTCGATCCACGGTTTTTCAGGGCGGAATTTATCCATGAAGGCGGCGAAGCCAGAGGACTTCTTCTCCGGGGGAACCGTCACCGTGATGACGACGCCCTGATCCCACTTCGTGAACTCTTTTCCGTCCGCTCCGCCGCTCACGATCCTCATGCGTGACTGATCGAGGAGCGTGAACTGATATGGATTGCCAAAAGGATCTTCTGCTCCGGCGAGCACTTCGTTCCCCTTCGTCTCGGACAGGGTCGAGAAATTCTGTTCCTTAACAGTTTCGGTGATCGTCGCGACGATAGATTCGAGCGCTTCTTTCCCCGGGAAATCGAGTCCGCTCCGGGAGCCTTCCTGATCGAAAGTGACGATGACGTCATCCCCGGTTCCGGTTTTTCCGTCAAATCCCCCGAGCGCGATCTCGGTGTCTTTGCCGGTAAGTTCTGCGGTCGGGTCTTTGATCTGAATGAAGTGATTGATCTGAGCGGTGACCTGATTTCCCAGTGAGACGGCGAACAGGAAAAGAGCCATGATGACTGACTTCATCGCTTTCGGGGCCTGGGTGTAGCTGAACTCGAGGCACACGATCGAGACCATGACCTCGGAGGCGGTGAGCGCGACGTAGGCGAAGAGTTGCCAGGAGATTGAAGGCGCTTCCCCCGCGTCAATTTTCATCTGGGCAACCGAGACGAGGGTGAACGAGATCACCATGATGAACAGTCCGATCCCGATTTTTCGAAGTGGTGTCAGGGTGTAGACACGGTCAACGAGCGGGTATATCACATAAGAGAAGAGGGGGATGAATGTTAGAATCAGGATTGGATTGAGTGCTTGAATCTGACTGGGGAGCCATTCGACCCCGAGCCAGTTGAGATCCATATTTTCCGCCTGGAGCACCCACGAGGATCCGCTTTGATCGAACAACGCCCAGAAGATCGCGACGAAGACGTAGATCGTGGAAAGTTTGAGAATCGCGCCGATGCCCTCCTTGCTGAAAAGTTCCCGCTGGAACTGTTTCCCGCCCGGGGGGATGTGGACGAACTTGTGGCGGCCGATCCAGAAGACAAGCGTCGCGAGCGCCATGAGGATGCCGGGAACCCCGAACGCGAGGTGCGGGCCATACCATTCGAGAAGCCACGGCGTGAGCAGGGTCGAGAAAAAGGCGCCGAGATTGATCGACCAGTAGAACCAGTTAAACACGCGGGGGAGAAGGTGGCGGTTCGCGGCTCCGAACTGATCACCGACGTGGGCCGAGACGCAGGGCTTGATGCCGCCCGAACCGATCGAGATGAGCCAGAGACCGATCATGAGCCACGTTCCGGATTCTCCTGCCAGTCCCATGAGAGCGAGTGCTCCGTGGCCGAGGCAGTAGACGACTGACAAAGCCATAATGACCCGGTATTTTCCGAAAAAGAGATCCGCGAGCAGGGCGCCGGCGATTGGCGTGAAATAAACGAGAGAGACGAAGTGGTGAAAACGTTCCGTCGCTTCGGCGTTGCCCATCTGAATGCCCGTCCTGTCCCCCATGAGCCAAAGGTAGTTCACCATGAAAATGGTGAGGATCGTCCGCATTCCATAGAAGCTGAAGCGCTCGGCAGCTTCGTTCCCGATGATGTAAGGGATGCCCGGGGGCATCTTATCGGTGCGAAGTGCGGAGGTCTTGTAAGTCGACATGGCTACGTTTTCGCATGAAGGACGCTGTGATGCAACGCCGCAGATCTGATGCTGACCTTTCGGCAGCGCGAGGTTGCCGGGGGATGCATCGCTTTGACGGATGCCGGGCCGTAAGCGCTTACGCTCCGGCTACCCTTCGATCACCTTCCGTGCCCAGGCCGCGGCACCGAGAACGCCGGCGTCGTCTTCGAGCTCTGCGGCGACGATTCTGAAGCTGTCCTTATACGTGTCGAGGACGCGGTCTATCGTCGCCTGACGAACGGTGTCGAGGTAGATGTCGGGCATCGCTTCGACGAGTCCGCCACCGAGCACGATCACATCCGGCGCCATGAGATGCACGACCGTGGCGACGCCGCATCCGAGGAGGCTCGCGGCGCGTCGCACGATGCGTTCGATTTCCTCGTCGCCGTCTTCGATCGCGGCGGCGAGTTTCCCGCTCGTGATTTTCGAGATATCAGTTCCGCAGCTGTTGAGCAGGTTCGGGGCGAGTCCGCGGTAGGCGGCTCTGGCGGCTTCGGTCGCAATCTTGAGGCGCGAGCATTCCGTTTCCAGAGTCGTTCCGTCTTCACCGTGCCCCGAGGTTTCGGGATAGAGAGGGATGTGGCCGAGCTCCATGCAGGAAAGTGAGGCTCCCTGAACCATCTTGCCATTGATGACGGCTCCGGCACCGATGCCCGTGCCGGGAAAAATGCCCACGGCGCAGCGCGCATCACGAGCCGCGCCCTCTTCATACTCGGCGTAAACGCCCGCATCGACGTCGTTACAAATCACGGTGCGGCAGTTGAAGGTTTCCCCGATCGCGTCTTCGATCGGGACGTTGCGCCAGCCGAGGTTGGGTGCTTCGACGAGCGTTCCCGTTTCGGGGTTGATCGGTCCGGGGCAGCCGATGCCGATGCCCGCGATGAGAGAGGAATCCACGCCTGCGTCGGCGAGGGCTTCTTCGATCACCGACTCCATCCGGGTGAGCCCGGCTTCGGAACCTTTGGCTCCCTGCGTTTTCTGCTTCGATTTTCCGAGAGTCTGGTAGTCGTCGTTGAACACCTTGGCGAGCATCTTGGTTCCGCCGAGGTCGAATCCGACCCACACCCGCCCGGAGTAGGTTTTTACCTTTTTCTTGCTCATGAAATGATTCGGTTGGCTTCCTCGCGCGCCCAGAGATCGGCGTCGATCAGCGTTTCAAGTGAGGGATGTTCGGCGACGTCGTGATTCGACATCACGGTTTCCACGGTATTCCAAATTCCCGGGAAACTGAGATTGCCCGAAAGGAAGGAACTGACCGCGACTTCGTTGGCGGCGTTGAGAACTGCCGGCAGAGTGCCGCCGGTTGTTCCCGCCTCTTTTGCGAGATTGAGTGCGGGGAAATCTTCGTACCGCGGGCGTTCGAAGTCGAGTTTTGCGAGTTCCGCAAAATCGAGCGGGGTGAGCGTGTTAGGGACCCGGTCCGGCCACGTGATGGCATACTGAATCGGAAAACACATATCGGTCGTGCTGAGCTGGGCGAGGATCGAGCCGTCGATGAATTCGACCATGCTGTGGACGATGCTCTGGGGGTGCACGATGACGTCGACCCGGTCCATTTCGATGTCGAAAAGCCAACGGGCTTCGATCATTTCGAGGCCTTTGTTGAAAAGCGTCGCCGAGTCGATCGAGATTTTCCGTCCCATCTCCCAGGTGGGGTGTTTGAGGGCGCGGGCGACGGTGACATCGGCGAGTTCTTTCGCGGGGAGTTCACGGAAGGGGCCGCCCGATGCGGTGAGAATGAGCCGCGAGACATCGTCTGCCGGTTTCCCTTCGAGGCACTGGAAAATGGCGTTGTGCTCCGAGTCGACGGGGAGGATTTTGACGCCCTTTTCGCGTGCGGCCGTCATGACCGCTTCACCTGCCATGACGAGAATTTCTTTGCTCGCGACGGCGATGTCCTTCCCCGCTTCGATCGCGGCGAGGGCGGGTCGGAGGCCGGCTACGCCGACGATCGCGATGAGAACGATGTCGGCTTCAGGGAGCGTGGCGAGCTCGACGAGGCCATCTTCCCCGGCGTGGAGCGTAACCGAGTCAGCGACTTTCGTTTTGAGATGATCCAACCCTGTCGGGTCATAGAGGCAACCCTGTTGAATCCCGAATTCGTTGAGTTGATCGGCCAGTGAATCAACGCTGCGGTTCGCGGCGAGTCCGATCAATTCGATGCGGTCGGGGAGGTCCCGTGCCACTTTGAGACTGCTCTCACCGATAGAACCGGTAGAGCCGAGGACGACGACTTTCTTTCGGGGCGGGCCTTCAGGCATATCAGTTTAGCCGAAAATGAGCAGGTAGATGTAGAGCAGGGGAGCGGTGAAGATGACGGAGTCTATCAAATCCAGAAAGCCGCCGATTCCCGGCATGAGTTGTCCGCTGTCTTTTACCTCGAGGCTGCGTTTGAGAATCGACTCAGCGAGGTCACCGAGTACTGCAACCAGTCCCAGAATCACGGCTAGAATCGCCGCGTGAACGGGAGTGATGATAGGGATTTTATCTCCCGCGAGGAAGTAAAAGGCAAAGCTCCCGAGGAGCGCGAAAAGAATCGCGCCGCCGAATCCCTGCCACGTCTTTCCGGGGCTGACGTGAGGTGCCATTTTATCCCGGCCAATCATGGATCCGACGAGGTAGGCCCCCATGTCAGTGAGCTTGGTGACGGCGATGAGAAAAGCGAGGTAGTAGTGCGCTGAAGGATTGCCGTCGACGTCCGTGAGCGGAAGCATGAGCAGTTTCGGCACGAAGCTGAATAGAATCACGCAGTAGATAAACCCGAAGATGGTCGCTGCGATTTCATCGAGCGTTCGAAAGCCCTCGAGCGGGTAACGCATGCGTTCGATCACGACGAGGGTCACGAGCAGTGAGATCGCGAGGCCGTCGAGTTCCGCAAGCCACGCGGGCTCGTATCCCCAGAACGGCGCGAACAGAAAAACGATATAGGCAACGGTGACTCCGTAGGTTTGCCAGCGGAAGCGGCGGAACCCGCGAATCGGAAAGAGGCGGAAGTACTCGATGAGCGCTCCGAGCATGAGAATCGCAAATATCACCGCGTAGAGCCAATCCTGCGAGGACCAGAATGCCACTGACACAATCGCGAGCAGGCATACGGTACTGATCAGACGATTCACAAAGGTGCGTCGCTTGGAAATCGCCACTTTTTCAGCGGGGGGCGATTCGTTTGGGGCTTCGTCGGCTGAAGAGTCCGGCATGGGTCGGGTTCCTGACAGTATGAAACAATGCGCGAGCAGGGTTGGCAATGAATAAAACGGAAATCAGGTGACTGGATTGCCCCGTTGAAAGAGTTGCTAAAGCTCCGTTTTTGCCCGAATACTGCCTCATTATGGCCAAAAAACCAGTCGTTCTTATTATTCGTGATGGATGGGGTGACAACCCCGCAGGTGCCGAGATGGCAGAGAAGGTGGGGGATTGTCCGCGACTTGCGGATACTCCGTTCACGGATGAAATGCACGCGAAGTATCCCGTCGCTCACTTGAGCTGCAGCGGATTGGACGTTGGCCTGCCCGAAGGACAGATGGGGAATTCCGAGGTCGGACACCTCAATTTGGGAGCCGGACGCGTGGTTTATCAGGACTTTACCCGCATCAACAAGACGATCGATGACGGCGAACTTGCCTCGAATGCGGTTTTGAAAGAGGCTTTTGCGAAAGCGGCCGGGTCGAGGCTTCACCTTCTCGGTCTGGTCTCTGACGGAGGCGTTCACAGTCATCAGGACCATCTTTGTGCGCTCGCTTCGGCGGCGAAAGAGGCGGGTGTGAATGACATCATGGTGCATGCGATCACTGACGGTCGTGACACTTCCCCGACCGGCGGTAAAAAATATCTCAGCTATTGTGAGGACAAACTCGCGGAGTCGGGTGCGAAGATTGCCACGGTGATCGGTCGTTACTTTGCGATGGATCGCGACAAGCGGTGGGAGCGCACGAAGCTTGCCTGGGATGCGATCGTGCATGGCAAAGGCGAGGCGAAAGAAATTCTGGCTTCCGAAGCGGTGGCTGAAAAATATGCGGAAGACGTCACCGACGAATTCATGCAGCCCATGGTTTTTGACGCGGTTGACGAGCAGCGCGTCCGTGACGGCGACGTGATTTTGTTTTTCAACTTCCGTGCCGACCGTGCCCGTCAGTTGAGCCTCGCGTTCCTGAAAGAGGATTTCGACGGGTTCGATCGTGGTGCCAGTCCCAAAGTCGGTTTTTACACGATGACCGAATACGACGAGACTTACGGGTGTCCGGTCGTTTTTCCTCCTGAGGAACTCACGAACACGCTCGGTGAAGTCGTTTCGAAGGCGGGTTTGACTCAGCTGCGTATCGCCGAAACGGAGAAATACCCGCACGTTTCCTTTTTCTTTAACGGTGGCGTTGAGGTCGAAAATCCCGGTGAGGACAGGCAGATGCTTCAGTCTCCTCAGGATGTCGCGACCTATGATGAAAAGCCGGAGATGTCCGCTGAAGGCGTGACTCAGACGATTCTGGATCGCATCGAGAATTACGACATGGCGATCGTCAACTACGCGAACCCCGACATGGTGGGCCACACCGGTGACGTTCCTGCGGCGATCAAAGCGGTCGAGTGCATCGACGATTGCGTGCGTCGGGTTGTCGAGAAAGTCCTCTCATTGGGCGGTAAGCTGCTCATCACCGCTGACCACGGCAACTGCGAGGAAATGATCAACGCGGATGGATCACCGCAGACGGCTCACACCACGAATCTGGTTCATCTCATCTACGTCGGCGACGACGGGGATGATGTTACTCTCAGCAGCGGAAAACTCGCTGATATTGCTCCGACGATTCTCGCTTTGTTAGGCGTTGAACAGCCGAAAGAGATGACCGGTCATTCGCTGCTTGCAGCGAAGTAGGCCCGCAGGTGCGGCACACACTCCTGTGTGCCGGTGAAGCCTGTTTGCCGGCGCGAACAGGGTGTTCGCCTACAAATCCTTCTCCGTCGGCGGGAAACGCTTGCGGGCGGCGCTGTCGAGGGGCTTGCCGTTGCTCATCGTCCACCATTCGGCGGCGCGTTTGGCGTCGTAGTGAGGATTCGGAATCGGCATTCTTGCCGACACTTCCGATTGCCAGATTTGCAGTTTCTTCTTCAGGTCGGCAACTCGTCCCGCTTTCTCTTTGGAAAGATCGGTGGTCTCTCCGAGGTCGGATTTCAGATTGTAGAGTTCCACCGTGTTGGTGTTGTCGAGATATTGGATCAGCTTCCACTCTCCTTCGATGATCGCGGAGGCGGGGCGGTGATGGTGAAAGTGCGGGTAGTGAAAGTGGACCGCGGAACGTCCCACTTTTGCGCTGCTGTCAGCGAGGACCGGCAGGAGGCTTTTGCCGTCGATCGTCTGGTTGGCGGGCAGCGTTGCTCCGGCCAGCTCGACGACGGTGGGGTAGAAGTCGTAGCTGATCGCGACGGTCGAAGTCTCTGTCGCGGGCTTCACGAGCGGTGGGTATTTCACGATGAGGGGAACGCGGATTCCGCCTTCGTAAAGCTGACCTTTTTCACCGCGGAGCGGGGCGTTGTTCGTCACGTTATCGTCGGCTTCGGGGGTGTAATCGTAGCGGCGATAGAGTCCTCCGTTGTCGGAAGTGAAGATGATCATCGTCTTTTCGGTGACGCCCGCGGCGTCGACCGCGGCGATGACGCGTCCGACGAGGTCATCGAGTTCTTCGGTCATCCCTGCGTAAACGGGGTGCGGAAGATCCCGGTTCATCGCGGCGGCCTTCTTTTCGTATTTCTCGACGAGGCTCGATTTCGAAGCGAGTGGAATATGGACCGCGAAAGGGGAGACCATGAGAAAGAACGGCTTTTCGGAATTCTTCGCTACGAAGGTCTCCGCGAGTCCGGCTTCGAATTCGGTGCGAAACTGATCCGGTTCCGGCTGGACGGATTTGTCACCGTGCTGGACGCGAAATTTTCCGGGGAGAAACGCGCCACCGACAACGGCGGACCAGTCGTATCCCTGGTGCTCCGGTTGAAACGCCGCTCCGTTCCCGAGATGCCATTTTCCGACGTAACCGGTCGTGTAGCCGGCTCCTTTGAGTGATTCAGCGATCGTGACGGTGTCGAGCGGCAGAGCCATCGTCGTGAGCGGTGTTTGCACGGTTTCGAAAGGACGCCAGTGCCCGGGGATGTGAGCGGTGATGCCGATGCGTGCCTGATTTTGCCCTGACTGAACCGCACAACGGGTCGGAGAGCAGACTGCTCCGGCGGCGTAGAAGTCGGTGAAACGCATCCCGTCTTTGGCGAGGCTGTCGATGTTCGGCGTGTCGATGAAATCGTTTCCGTAGCATCCGAGATCACTCCAGCCAAGGTCGTCGGCCATGATGAGGACGATGTTGGGTTTTGCCTCTTCTGCGAAAGAGGAGGCGAGCAGCGAGAGGGAGCTCAGGAGGGCAAAAAAGTAATTTCTCATGGTATCGGAAACGGTTCCTGAATATCGTGCTCAGGGAAAGGGCGTCATGCGGCCACTCTTTCAACGGCCCTCTATACAAAAATGACCCGATTCGCCATTTTCCTGTTCGCTCTTCTCCTTTCGTCCGCGGCAGGGAATTCGCAAACCTCGTTGAAATACGCACCGGCTCCGGCGGACAATCCGCTCAAAGGCTTCGTGCCCTATGTTGAAGCCGACTCGTGGGAGCGTTTCCCCCACAGCATGGAATTCACCTATTTTGCGATCAATGATTTCATGACGGGATATGACTCCTTCGATTGGTCGCCGATTGAAAAGGTGCTGAAGGTCACTCAGGAGCGCGGGTGTCAGCTCACGTTTCGCGTGATGATGGAGTATCCCAATCGCGGGGTTCTCGTTCCGCCGTTTTTGATCGAAGAAGGTGTCAGGATGACGAAGTGGGAATCGAAGGAAAGTGACAGCGGTATCTGTCATACGCCGGATTACGAAGATCCCCGGCTGCGAAGAGCGTTGCAGAACTTCATCGCCGCGCTCGGCGAAAAATATGACGGTGACCCGCGGGTCGGCTATCTCACTGCCGGTTTGTTAGGGCTCTGGGGTGAATGGCATAACTACCCTAGAGAGGAGCTCGGGGCGTCGAAAGAAACGGAGCGCCTCGTTCTCGAAGCTTATGAAAAGGCCTTTTCAAAAACGCCGGTGCTTCTGCGATATCCGGCGGGCGGGGATCATTACGCTCATGCCGCGAATCACCTTCGTCCGTTCGGTTACCACGACGATTCGTTCAACTGGGCGACGCTGGATACGGGGCGAAAACAGGATGACTGGTTTTTTATGCCGCTCGTGAAAGAGGCCGGGGCTGCGGAAAAATGGAAGACGCAACCGATCGGTGGTGAGCTGAGGCCGGAGCTTTGGAAAAAGAGTTTCACGTCAAATCCTCATCCAAAGGAACAGGGCTTCGAGGCCTGTGTTCGAGCGACGCATGCGACCTGGCTCCTGGATTCAGGTTTGTTCGAGAAACGTTTTCCTCTCCCGGATGAACGAAAGCAGAAGGCGATCGAGGCGGCGCAGCTGCTGGGCTACGAGTTTCACGTTTCGGCGTGGCAGGTCGTTGATGGTGAAATTCAGATCACGGTCGAAAACCGTGGCGTCGCTCCGTTTTATCACGACTGGCCGGTGGAACTGGAGGCCGGGGGAAAGCGCATCGCGACCTTCGACCTCCGCGGTATTCTCCCCGGGCAGTCGAAAGCATGGACGGCGAAGGTCAGCTCTGACGACGCGCATTACCGTCTCCGGGTCCCGAATCCGATGACGGGAGGTAAGCCGCTTCGCTTTGCCAATGCCGGTCAGGGGGATGAGTGGCTCGTGTTGCGATAGCCGCCTTCCCGCTCCGGGGTGATCGCGGTGAGGGGCGTTACCGGTTGACGCGCTGTCTTATTTAAGATTTCTTAAGTAAGGCGATGGCAGAGAGCACCAACAAAAAGGCGGAGGGCACGCGGCGTCCACTTGAGCGTGTTCTGCGAATCCATGAGATGGTGAGCCGGGGGGATCATCCCAACTGCAGCACGATTGCCCGCGAACTCGAGGTGAATCGAAAGACGATTCAGAGAGATATCAATTTCATGCGCGACGAGCTGGATATGCCGATCGCGTATATCGATGCGTCTCATGGCTATGCTTACACGCGACCGGTGAACGAGTTTCCCTTTCTGGAAACAACGGCGGATGATCTCGTGGCGTTGATCCTCGCCCGGAACGCGCTGAACCCGTTGAAGGGCTCGTCACTCGAGGCCAATTTGCGAAGCAGCTTTCAGCGTCTTCAGGCCGGCATGAGCGAACAGGTCACGATTCCCTGGTCGGATGTCGATCAGGCGTTTTCCGTGAAATCGATGGGGATGACCGAGCACGATGTCTTCGTTTTCAATCGTCTCGCCAAGGCGGTCCTGGAAAGTCGCGAACTCCATTTCGAATATCAGAAACTGCAGGACCCGGAATCGATGACGCGTCAGTTGCAGCCCTATCATCTCGTCGAGATTGATGGAGGGTGGTACATCATCGGGCACGATTTGGTAAGGGGTGCCCGGCGGACGTTTGCGGTCCAGCGGATGAAGAGCGTGCATTTGACCTCGAAAAAGTTTGTTCGTTCGCGGGACTTCAAACTTGAAGATCATTTCGCGGGAAGCTTCGGGGTCTGGTCGGGTGACAGTTCGGGCAGCGATGCTTTGTCAGTGCGCATCCGGTTCAGTGGGTTTGCCGCTAGGGTTGTCGCGGAGCGTCGCTGGCACCCGAGTCAGGAGATCGTAAAAATTGAGGAGGACGGAAGTGTCATCGAGATCACGATGCTGCTGAATGCGCTCGAGGATGTCGTGAGATGGGTCCTCGGGTTCGGGTCCCAGGCAGAGGCGATCGAGCCGAAAGCGTTGCGGGAGCGGGTTCAGAGCGAACTGTCTGCAGCTGCGGATCGTTATCGCCAAGCCCCTGCTGATCAGTGATTGTCGTTGGAATCGCGTTTCGCTGAAAAAGATCAGGTTTTCCGAAATATCTGCAAATTGATAGATTTATTCGGAGGTGGGCCGTGGATGTCCCACCCTCCCGCGTAGACTGTGTGCATGAAGAATAGAACACAGTCTTTCACCTCCATCTCTTTCGACACTGCCACAGCGACGAGACAGTCGACGCATCTCCGCCAACGTGAGTTTTCAGGCCGTCAGGGATCAGCCCCGGTATCCGGTTTTCCTGCCGAAGAGGCGGGGAGAGATCTCCTTGAGTTGTGTCAGGAAATCGCCGGCGTTCTGATTCGTCGCTATCTCGTAAGCGACAGCGCCGCTGCGGTCCGTGCCGAGACAGCGCTGGGGTTGAAAAGTCGACTTTCCTGCACCGACCGTCAGGCTCAGGCGCTGATCACGCTGGCCCTGGAGATCATCCACGTAAAGTCCTACGGGAAATACCGCTCGTCTCCCGCGCGACTCGAAAAACTGATCGCGCTCGCGGGAGGCGTAGCGAAGTAAAGGCGGGCCGATCGACGGTCGACGATCGACGATTAGCGATCGGCGGTTGCCTTTACATGGTTTTCTTTTCTGATTCGGAAGCGGGTGCTTCGGAATCAACTGCGGTCTCATCCTCGATCACGATACCGGCGTCGGCGGCGAAATCGGCGAGGGCAAGTTCTTCGAGAGCATCACGTTCCGTCTCCATTTGATCGAGATCACTGGTGTCGATGCTGTCTTTGGCGACACGCGCACGACCTCGTGCGACTTCTTTTTCTTCCGCGACCATTTCCTCGAGTCGATTGAGCGTGTCTCCGGCTCCTCCGATTTCGTTGATCATTCCCGCCGCCATCTCGTTGAGTTCCGCGGTGGCTTTGGCGATTTGTGTTTCGCTGATGTCGCGTTTGAGTGATTCGATTTTGTCCCTCGCGGCGGTGACTGCGATATCGCGGGCGTTCTTCAGCTCCTCGTAAGTTTTCTCTGCATCCTGGAGCTGCTCGACATTGGCGGCGTGCTCCTCTTTCACTTTTTGAAGGCGGAGGGCGTACTCACCTGCGAGTTTGCGATTGCCTGCTTTGAGGTGCGCGGTCGCTTTCGCGGTCAGCTCGCGGGTCTCTTTTTCTTCGCGTTTCACCTGCGACATGAGGCGTTCGCAAAGGCCGGCGTGGGCTGCGAGTCCTTTGTTATACTCGGAAATCTGCTTTCTGAGATTCTCTTTCTCAACATCCAGGAGAGCCTGAGGATTTTTCTTTTCAAGACCGGAGACGAAGAGGCCGAAGAAACCGCGGATGAGATTGCCGATACGCTTAAACATGTTGCAAGTAGGTTAGATAGGAAACTTAGATTCAGTCTTACATTTCCTGACCCGAAATCAAAAGCGTAAAAGAGGCAATTTGCGATTACAAAGAGTGATACCATTTCTACCGATCTCTTTTTGATTGGGGGTAGATTGTCTAAAAGACACGGTATAAGATTCAAAAATGGGAAGTGATCATCCAGTAGCGGCAGGCCTGAAGGTTTTGGCCGGAATTCTCGAAACGCAGAAACAGCGCGGGCATGAGACCGTCAATATTTCGCCGGAGGCTGAGGCCGTGCTCGGTGGGATGCCGCGGCGTTTCATGGAAGCGGCGCGCCGTCCCGCAGCGCAGGCGAAAGCTGTGGCGCCTGTCTCACCAGCGACGGCGGAACCTGTTCAAAGTGGCGGTGGCGCGAGCCCGGCTGTTCCTGCCGCAGCCTCTGTGGCTCCTGCCGCGGGCGTTCAGTCCGAAAAGGAAGTGAGAGCGTGTCTCAATCAGATTTTCAAAGATTTGAAATCGAGTGAAGAGATCCGTAATCTCGGGACTTTCTTCGAGACGATTGTTTTTGCGACGGGCAACCCCATGGCCGATATCGTGGTGGTCGGTGAGGCTCCGGGAGTTGAAGAGGAGAAGGCGCGGAAACCGCTCGTTGGTCCGCCCTGGGAGAAGCTGGGGCAGATGCTCAAGGCGATGGGAGTCCCGATCGAAGATGTCTATTTCTCCAACGTGCTGAAATTCCGGGCCAAGAACGGCGACGGTCGTCTTCAGGGCGCGATCAAGCGGTCGTCGACGGGGGACGAGATGCGCGTCTGCCTTCCTTTTCTGAGAAGAGAAATCGAAGCGGTTCGTCCGAAGGTGATTCTCGCTCTCGGGAATATCGCTGCGGAGGGGCTCCTCGATAAAGGCGGCACCGTGAGCAGTTTTCGTCAGGACACGCATTATTTTAACGGGGTTCCTGTCGTGGTCACGGAACACCCGGCGAAGGTGGTGCGCGACGACCGCGATGCTTCACCCGCTGAGGCGAAGCAAAAGAAACGCGCGATCTGGGAGGACATGTTGAAGGTGATGGAGTTCGCCGGAATGGAAATTTCGGAGAAGCAGCGGGGGTATTTCAAGTAAGGCTGTTCCGATGAGCGACGAACTCGATACCGCTCCGGTTGTTGCGCCCGGAAAGAGGGGGCTCCTCACGAAATTGTTCGTGTTCCTCTGTCTCCTCGCCGTCGTCGGACTGGGCGGTTTTTTCGGGGTCGTCTGGATGACGAAGAGCGGAATCAATGCCGCTACCGAATCGGCGAAAAAGACGATCAAGGAAGTCGTCGCGGCTTTCAATCCGGATGAGGTGGTCGAGACATTCGACGAGTGGCGCGAAATGAGCGCGACGGCGACGGAGGGGAATATTCTCGAAATAGCGACCGCGGAATCGACTGAGAAATTTTACCGAAAGACGAATCTCGCGATGTTCGGGAAGACCCTGCCGCTCGGAACGACCGCGTCTGAAATCACGGTCCCGGCGACGTATCGTTTTCACATCGATCTGAATGATGACTGGTTCCTGACTGCTGACGGATCAAAGCTGATCGTTCTCGCTCCGGAAGTCAGGCCGTCGCTGCCCGTTGCGTTTGATACCGGGAGGGTTGAGAAAAAAACGCAGTCCGGCTGGGCGCGTTGGGACGGGGGCGACAATCTGGAGGAGCTGGAGAGGACGATCACCGCGAAGCTCGGAGAGCGCGCGAGACAACCTCAGGTCATTGAGAAAATTCGAGGCGAAGGTCGTATCGCCGTAGCCAAATTCGTAAAGAACTGGCTCCTCGAAAAAGAGGCGTGGGGAGACCGGCAGTTCACCGAAATTGTCGTCGTTTTCGAGGGCGAAAAAGGTCAGTCGCTGACTTCCGCACCGGCCACTTTGAAGCTCGATCGTGAGGACGAAGCGCCCGCCCTCCCGTGAGGGAATCGGCTGTCTATTCGATCGACTCGGTCGATTCGATGACCTCTTTCGATGCCAAGACGAGGCGGTCCCGCAACTCGCGGACTTTCAGAATGCTTTCCGATGCGCTCCCGGTGGAGTTCTCGGTCATGCTCGAATTCGCGAAAGGATTGTTCGTTCCCCAGTTTTTCCAGGGGCCGTCGGGGACCTCGTCGAGGTCGACGAAGCGCCAGTCGACCGTTCCGTAACCTCCGCCGAATCCGAGGTAATCGCGGATTGCAGGGGAGACATCGAGACCGGCTCCCCGGTTTTTCTTCGTCTTGGGACGTTCGTCTCCGAAAATGTAATTGTAGTCGTCCGTTTCAAAGGGACCGACATCCTCCCACTGCGCATAGCAGACCCGGTCTCCGCGGCGAATCGCCATCCACTGCCCTTTGAGCACGGTTCGACCGGTGCGGTAGTAACGCTTCTTGAACCACGGGACCATCGCCCGGGCTGAAGCCTTGGTTCCGGTTCTCGTGATGTCGTTGTAGGGCAGCGCGTAGTAAAACGGATTCTGATTCGGCGTGAATTTCTTGGGAATGTAACCTTCGCGGGCGGAGGGGGAGGGATTGTCGAAGCCGCCGTAATTGGCCGTCCACCGTCGATCCCACGCGCTCACCGTGTTCGGCGTCGGGTTGTTGGCTGTGGGCGTTTCCCCGATCCAGAAGACGGTCGTCACGATTTTCCGCTTCCAGGGATAGCGGGTGTAGGTGTCACGAGGCTTCGTCGGAGCAAAAACTTTCGGAAGCGAATTCTCAGGCTTCAGTCCGGGAAGCGCGCCGGGAATCAACAGATCGGAACCGCCATTGAACAGCGGCAGGAGCGAGGCCCGGGGATCGGCAGGGATACCGCTGTCCCCGATCACAGCGACGTTGCGCTTACTCCCCAGTGACGACGAAGCATCAGATTGCGCCGTGCTTTCACAGGCGAAGCCAATCAGCAATGAAACCACCGAAATCGTGGTAGCAGTGATGTTAAGGGAGGGGGACACTGATTAAGTAACGGTTGAAGCGTGCAAATGTTTGCAAATTTTGCGCCATTAAACGCCAGTATACCAGATAATCGGTGATTTTATTAGAAAATACTAGAAAAATGTTGAATTAGCATAGCGATGGAAATTTCCATCTCATTGGAATTTTAGAGAGGTTCGCGAACCTTTACGGGAAATTCGCCTCCGCGCTCGAGCGCTTTCTCACTTCTTCAGGACGGTGTCGTGTTTCCACTCATCGTCTTTTTCCGGGTAGTCCAGGGTGTAGTGGAGGCCCCTGCTTTCTTTCCGCCGCGCCGCCGATTCGACGACGAGACTCGCGACTTCAACGAGATTGCGCAGTTCGAGCAGCTCGGAGGTGATTTTGAAATTCCAGTAGAATTCCTGGACCTCGTTTCGCAGATTTTGAAGCCGGGTCGCGGCGCGTTGAAGGCGTTTCGAGGTTCTCACGATGGAAACGTAGTCCCACATCAGTCGGCGGATTTCGTCCCAGTTGTGATAGATCACGACGAGTTCATCGACGTCGGAGACGTCACCGGATTCCCATTCCGGGAGCTCGAAGGTTTCGCTCGGATCGTCGACCGGGAAGGTTTCGAGGCAGTCCGCGAGCGCGAGTTTCGAAACGACGACCCCTTCGAGAAGCGAGTTGCTCGCGAGTCGGTTCGCTCCGTGAAGACCGGTGCAGGCGACCTCGCCCACCGCCCAGAGGCCTTTCATCGAAGTCATTCCGTTGACATCCGTTTTCACCCCGCCGCATTGGTAGTGGGCTGCGGGGACAACGGGGATGGGCTGCTTCGTAATATCGATGTCGACGGAGAGACACGTTTCGTAAATGTTAGGGAAACGGTCTTTGATGAATTCGGCCGGTTTGTGAGTGATATCGAGAAAGACGCAGGGGCCGCCTGTTTTCTTGATTTCCTGATCGATCGCCCGCGCCACGATATCCCGGGGAGCGAGTGAACCGCGGGGGTCATATTCCTTCATGAAATGGCGACCGTTTTTGTCGACCAGTTCAGCGCCTTCGCCGCGCATCGCCTCGGTGATGAGAAACGATTTCAGTTCGTGATGATAGAGACAGGTGGGGTGAAACTGCACGAACTCCATGTTCGCGACTTCGCATCCGGCACGCCACGCCATCGCGACCCCGTCACCGGAAGCGACCATCGGATTCGTCGTGTAAAGGTAGACGCGTCCCGAGCCGCCGGTGCAGAGAAGGACCCGGTCGGAGCGCAGTGTCAGGACGTTCCCTGAATTTTCGTCGAGCGCGTAAATGCCGACGCACCGGGTGCTCGCGGCGAGCCCTAGTTTCGTTGTCGTGATGAGATCGACCGCGAAGTGATGCTCGAGAAGATCTATCCCTTCGGTTTCACGGGCCTCTTCGAGGAGTTTGTCCTCGATCTCTCTTCCGGTGGTGTCTTTGTGATGCAGCACTCTGCGTTGGGTATGGCCACCTTCGCGTCCGAGGGCGTGTTCGATATCGCCGTCGGCTGCTTTCTTGCGATCAAACTCAACGCCCCAGTCGATGAGTTCCTGAATCGCGGCGGGGCCGTCGCTCACAATCTTCCGGACAACCGGCTCGGGGCAAAGTCCCGCTCCCGCATCGAGAGTGTCGGCGACGTGCTGGTCGAAAGAGTCCTCCTCGCTCTGGACGCAGGCGATCCCTCCCTGAGCCCACGACGTGTTCGTCATCGCCGCCTCCTTTTTGGTGACCACCGCCACAGTGCCGTATTTGGCGGCGCGTATCGCAAAGCTGAGTCCGGAAATGCCGCTACCGATGACTAGAAAGTCGTATTTTTTCACGTGTCTTTGTCAGGTTGATTTTGAAAATCGTCTAGAGAATCGGGGGGCTCTTTGTCGATGATGCGCAGGTTAACATCGCGTTGGGGGAATGGGAACTGGATTCCATTTTCGTGGAAGGCATCCCAAACTTTGAGTAGCACGTTGCTTCTCACGGCACCAATCCCGTTGTGCGGATCTTCGATCCAGAATCGAAGCTCGAAGTTGACGCTGCTGTCGCCGAATCCCATCAGGTTGCATCGCGGAACGGGGCTGGAAACGACGCGGTCGGTTCCGTTCGCGCATTCCTCGGCGAGTTTCATCGCGAGACGAAGGTCGGAGCTGTAGGAAATCCCGAATGGTGCCCGGATCCGAACCAGTTTGCTGCTGTAGGACCAGTTGATCACCGGCAGCGTGATCAGGTCTTCGTTCGGGATGAGATGTTCCTTGTTGTCGCGCGTGATGACAGAGGCGTAGCGCAGGTTCAGTGAGTTAATCCAGCCGTAGGTTTGTTCGATCTCGATCACGTCGCCGGGTTTAATGGAGCGGTCGAGCAGCAGGATGATGCCGCTGACGAGATTGGAGATCACTTTCTGAAGACCGAATCCGAGACCCAGTCCGAGCGCGCCGCCGAAGACGGTCAGCGTGGTGATCTTCAGGCCCATCACACCCATCGCGATGAGAACGGACAGGATGAAAAGACCGATGCGAATCCCTTTCGTGAAGAGGACTTTCACGTTCGGTTCGAGATCCTGAACGTTGCTGATCCGGTTGGAGATGATTCGTGAAACGAAGCCCGCCGCCCAGAATAGAATCAGAAAAACGCCGAACCCCTTGATGACATCGAGTGCGCTGATGCTCGCGGTTCCCATGTCGAGGGAATGCTTGTCGAGAAGGACCACGGTGTCATCGAGGAGCCCGAGAACGTGAAGCACGACCGTCGCAAAGAGGACCGTTGAAACGACGCTCATCCACGATTTCCAGTGGATAAATTTAGACGGGAGATTGATGAAAAAGAACCAGGTCAGGATCAGCGAGTAGGTTCGCAGAAAAGGGCAGGAGAGACCGCTTACGTTCGCGGCGAGGAGCGTGAGCCACGTCACGAGAACGAGACTGACCCGGAAGGGGTTCAGCTTTTGTTTCGACGGAATACGGTAGAAAAGCTTCTGCAAGGTCGGGATCCGGCCGGCCTTAAACAGCCCGAAGATGATCCGGGCGATGATGACGGAGAGGATGATCAATCCGATGTCGATCCAGAACTCCTGAGAGCTGAGAAGATTGGTCGCTGCCGTTTTGAGTTGTGAAAAATCACGTGACTTCAAGGCCGCCGCGGCGATATCGAGAATCGCCTCGGTTTCAGTGTCGGGAACGGGCAGATCGACTTCCGCTGCTGACGTCACTTCGATTTGAGCCGGTGCTTCCGCAGCAGCGGTGGCGTCGATGGAGGTTTCTTCCGGCATGAGTTCGGCTATCGATTCCGCCTACGTGCCCGCGCTCAATGCAGGTAATCCCACGTTATCGATGAGTCGAGTTTTACCGAAATACGTCGCAGTTAGCAACCTGACATTTTCATCGGTGAATTCCTCAAGGCTGACGAGACTCGAAGCATCGACGACGTCGACGTAATCGATCTTCGCCCCGGCGCAGGATGAAATCGCTTCGCTGATTTGTTTTCTGGCCCGGTCAGGGGAGGACAGGTCTCCCGCGGCGATGGCGGCTGCGGCCTCCGTCAGAGCTTTGAATAAAATCGGTGCCTCGCTGCGTTGTTGCTCGGTCAGGTAAGTGTTTCTCGAACTCATCGCGAGACCATCGCTCTCGCGGACGGTGGGGCCGGGAATGATGTCGATCGGGAAATTGAGATCGCGCACCATGCGTCGAATCACCGCGAGTTGTTGGAAATCTTTCTCCCCGAAAACAGCTGCGCTCGCCCGGGTGAGGTTGAAAAGTTTGGCAACGACCGTGCAGACGCCGTCAAAATGGCCGGGGCGACTTGCGCCGCAGAGGCGATGGGAAAGGCTCGCTTCGTGGATGCTGATCGAGGCGTCGGCGTGATACATTTCCGGTGCGACGGGAGTGAAAACGGCATCGACGCCCCGCGCCCGGCATTTCTCGAGATCCTCTTCCACGGGGCGGGGGTAGGCGTCAAAATCCTCGTTCGGTCCGAACTGGGTCGGATTGACAAAGATCGTCGCGACGAGATCAAAATCGGGACGGGAAGCGCGGGCGAGATCGAGGAGGCTGCAGTGGCCTTCGTGCAGCGCTCCCATCGTGGGAACGAGAATGCGTCGACGCTTCGAACCCGCGAGGTAGTTTTCAAGCGCCTCTGGAGACGGGAGGACTTCCATACCTGGATTACTTGTCTTTACCCTTGATCGAAATGAGATGGGTATCAGTCCTGAGGATGACTCGATCGTTGGCGACTGCAGGAGTGGCATTCATCCCGCTCATGAGTTGGCTGCCGCCGAGTAACTTGAACTCGCGTCCGGAGGCGACCGCGATGAATCTGCCGTCCCTACTTCCGCAGAAAATCTTGTCATCGATTACGACGGGAGAGCTGAAAAAATTTCCCCCGACCCGTTCCTGATACACTTCCTCACCGGTGACCGCGTCACGGCAGGTGAGAATGCCGCCATCGCCCCAGAGGTAGAGGAGGCCTTTGTAAAAAAGCGGGGTGGGAACGTACTCGAGTCCGTCGGAAAGCCCGAGCGAATAAAGAACCTCGGGATCTCCATTCGCCTTCACCTTGAGCGCGGTCGCCATTTTCCCTTTCCCGCCCGATCCGAAAGTGGCGAAGACGACGTCCTCATAGGAGGCGATCGAACTGACGCTGCGTTGATCGTAATCTCCCCGGAAGCTCCAGAGGACTTCACCCGTTTTGGGATCGATTCCTTTCCAGCCATCGTTCGTTTGCAGCACCACGAGAATCGTTTTTCCGCCGACGGTGACGGACGTCGGTGTGTTGTAAGCGGTGACGTGTTTGGCATCCGGATCCGTCGTCACGCGCTCCAACTCCCAGAGCGATTCGCCCGTTTCGGGATCGAGTCCCATGACGTAGCTCGTTCTCTTTTCGACATTGTCCGTGTGCAGAATGAGGACGCCGTCGACGAGGATGGGCGACGCCCCGAAGCCGTGATCGGAAATGAAGCCTTCCCAGCTTCGCTTCCACGCGAGCTTGCCATCGTGAGTGAGAGCGAACGCTTCCGTGTCGGTTCCCGCCCCCCAGACCACGTAGACGTGATCCTTATCAACGGCCGGAGTCGATGAGGCAAAATTGTTATACTTGTGCAGATTGTGCTCCGTTACCGGGTGATTCCAAACCCACTCCCGGGTGCCGTTCTGAGAGTGAAAACAGAGAACCTGACGGATCTTTTTCTCCTCGTTGTAAATCGTGAGGAAGAGCTTGTTTTGTCCTACCGCCGGAGAGGAATGACCCACGCCGTTGAGCTTGATTGTCCAGTCGTAATCAGCGGTCGTGAACTCAGCGGGAAACCCGGAAATTTCACCATGGCCGCTTCCGTTGGGGCCACGAAATCTGGGCCAGTCCTGTGCCGTTGCGCTGATGGCGGCTAACAGCAGGATCGAATACAAAGCCGGTTTGGGAGATTTAGGCACCATATACAAAGTTTTTCTGATCAACGCTTCGATAATATCAAGCATTTGGCAACACCTAACCTGAGCGCAGTCGTGTAACGGCGGGGGCAAAGCAAGCTTGCCAAAACATCCCGCCGTGGCTATTCGTGAGTTTTCGCGAGAATGAACATCGGGACCTTCCAGATTTTTTGCGATCTCGTCGAAACGACCAGCTTTTCGGAAGCGGGGGCGCGAAACGGGATCAGCCAGAGCGCCGTCAGTCAGCAGATTGGCGCGCTCGAAAAGCAGTATGGCGTGGTTCTGATCGAGCGCGGACGGAAAAACTTCGCGGTCACGCCCGAGGGGGATGTTTTCCTCAAAGCGGCGCGTCGCATCCTCGATTCCTATTACGGGATCGGGAATGACCTCGGCGCGATGCGTGACATCGTCGCGGGGAAGCTCACGATCGCGACGGTTTACAGCATCGGATTCCACGAGCTGCCGCCGTATTTGGAAAAATTCAGGGAGTGCTATCCCGACGTGGATCTCCAGGTTCAGTATCGCCGTGCGAATCAGGTCTATGCCGACGTTTCCGAAAATCTCACCGACCTCGGACTGGTCGCCTACCCGCAGGAGAAAAAAGGCGTCGAAATCGATCCTGCCTGGAAGGACCGACTCGTCGTGATCTGCCCGCCTTCGCATGAACTGGCGGGAAAGAAATCGCTCTCACTGAGTGACATCGATGGTCAGCGATTTATTTCTTTCGAGCCGGATTTGCCGACGCGAAAGGCGATTGACGGCATGTTCACGCACGCCGGAATCCGCGTGAAAGAAGTCGTCGAGTTCGACAATATCGAAACGGTGAAACGCGGCGTCCTCATCGAGAACGCGATTTCCATCGTCCCGAGCGAGAGCGTGAAATCCGAGGTTGAAGGCGGAACCCTCGTTCAAATTCCGATCGAGGGAAAATTCATCTGGCGTCCCCTTGGGATCGTCCGCCGCCGCGCCCGCGCTGTGACTCCCGCAATGCGGGAGATGATCCAGATCCTCCAGGAGAAAAAAGAGTGACCGATCAGGTGTTGCAGACACTCCTGTCTGCAAGTCGATCCAAACGGAAGAGCGCGTTCGATGAGAAAGAAATCCTCACGGATTCCTCTACACCCGTAAGCGTAGAGAAACTGCGTGAGCATTTCTCCGCGCAGCCTGGTGGTGCGTCTCACTGGCGAACAGGAGTGTTCGCCTCACCTAAGCTGGGATTACTCAGCGAAGGGGCTTGCGGCGAACTTCTCGAATTCGGCTTTCATCGCTTCGACGGAAGCCTGTGGTCCGGTCAGCTTGAGAAAGACAGCGCCCTGATCGCTCGGAAGAATCGCGGCGAGCATCATATAATTTTCTTTTGGCGTTTTATTGCCGGAGAAGGGGCCGCCCATCGAATCCATGAATGTTCCCCTGGCGGTGAGGAAGCTGACTTTGCGGCCACCCATTTCCTTTTCCTCAATCTTGGACTCAGGCGTTCCCTGAAACTGACCGATCCAACGATCGAGGTTCGCCTGGATGCCGCCACCCTGACCTTGACCGAAGAAATAGATCACGAGATCGACGTCTTCGAGTTTTTCATCTTCGTGGTCGTAGGTGAGTTGGCCGGCCCGCATCGAGCTGGTGACCTGCTGTCGGATCCAGGGTTTGCCGTATTTGAAAGTGAATTCACTAACCGCGAGGGTGTCGGCCTCTTCAGCCTGCGTGAAACTTGGCAGGGCGAAAAAGGTGAGGGCGAGGAGTAGACTGAGGGTTGATTTCATGGGCGATAATCTGGTATGAAATTTTGCGGTGACAAGTCACGTCTTTCCTGCAAACAGCGGAATTTTGGACAAGGGCGAGCCCGATAAGACGGGACCTGACAGGGTAATGTCGATGACCTGACCCTGTTGAGTGTCGCCGTTTTGAAAGGGCACTATCAGGTAACTTCCCGCTTCCGCGAACGAACTGCGCCGACCGCTCCGGCGAGCAGCGCGATGAGCCCGAGCGTGATCGAAAAGACGTCGCCGTAGCGGGCGTAGAAGGTCACCGGCGGATTGAGATCGACGAGGACATCCCCGGGGAGGCTCCCGCGAATGAAGGTCGATCCGGTTTCCTCATCGCGGAGAATCCGGGCGTAGGGGGACATCGAAGTGCGGTCGTAGACGCTGCCTCTGTCATCGATGAAGGCGCTCACGCCGGTGTTGGCGGCGCGGATGAGAGGGCGACGCAGCTCGATGCAGCGGAAGATCGCATTGTTGAAATGCTGGGTCGGTTCCGCGCTGTCGTAGAACCAGCCGTCGTTAGTCACGTTCACCATGATTTGCGGCTCCGGCTTGATGAATTTTCTCGCATGACGGGCAATCGTGTCTTCGAAACAGATCAGCGGAATCACTCCGATCGCGTGCCCTTCTTTCTCGATCGTGAGTGTTTCGTAAGACTCACCCGGTGTGAAATCAGAGGAGATAATGCCGCCGGCAATCCACTCGAAAAGCGGAAAGGTTTTGCGGAAGGGGATGTATTCTCCAAAGGGAATCAGATGCATCTTCCGGTGCATTTGATAGGACTCTGTCGAGCCCTTCATCAGCGTGATTGTGTTGTAAATCTCGTCACCTTGAAGGGTGCTGTCTTCGAGACCGGTGAGGAGATAAAAGTCCTCTCCTTTGAGAATGTAATCGTTGAAGTATTTCTGCACCCACGGGAAAGCGAAATGCCCCGGCAGCGCCGTTTCCGGCCAGAGGACGAGATCGTGAGGTGAACTTTCGATGAAGGTGCGGGTGAGGTCGCGGTAATCGAAAATCACCTTCTGGCGGAGGCGGATGTCCTCCGACCATTTCTCCTCCAGCGGAATATTCATCTGCATGATCCGCGAGCGCAGCGTGACCGAGTCTTTCGGAGTTCGTCTCATCTGATTCGAACCGTAGAGGAAAAGTCCGATGATGATCGCGACGCCGAGCGCAAAATCGAAATGGGGCCGCAGCCGTTTGTGTTCCTTTGCCTCGAGCCCGAACCTGACCAGTGTGCAGTAGAGAATGATGCCGGAAAACATCATCACAAATCCGTAGCCGGTGATGCCTATCGTGTCGGCGAACTGCACGAGAAGAAGTTGCTCCTTCAGCGCAACTCCGAGTCCGTTCCACCCGAAGCCGGTGAAGAGAACGCCCCGCAGCCATTCGAGTCCGCACCAGCAGGCCCCGTTGAGAAAGGCGACTTTAAGAACCGTGAACGATTGTTCAAAGAGATCTTTCTTGTCTTTGTCAGGTTCTTTGAGTTTCCATTTTCCCACCGTGATCGCGAAGATTCCGAAGACGCCGAAATACAGCGCGAGGTAGATCGTGATCGCGAAGAGTGCCAAAACTCCCGCCCAGATCGATTCCGCGACTTTCGAGATTTCGGTGAACCAATTGAGGTTGAGAACGAAAAAGCTCAGGCCGGAAAAGTAGGCGAGATAAAACCCGCGTTTCCACTCGGAGCGTTGCGATGGGCGGGGTTTGGAAAACCAAAGTGCCGTCAAGAGCGGAGCCTGCCAGATCCAGACGAGATTTCCGATGTCCCAATGCGGGTAGCAGAGCGCGAGAAGCACTCCGCTGAGAACGGCGGCCATTTCCGGCCAGTAAATTTTAAGAAACCGCATACTGGCCCAACGGAATCGCCTAAGGCTGCGAAGTCAAGGAGATGCGCGATCTTGCTTGTCCTTCGCCGATTTGTTCGCTCCGTGTATGGCTCGCTATTCAAGGTCCGAAATCGCACCCGCTGCGTTCCCGGAAACCAATCGCCAAAAACCCACGAACAGCCTGTAAATCCCGAAAACCAGTCCGGTGAGAAACAACATGGAGATCTTGTAGTAATAGACGCGGGAAGCAGACGTTAGAACGAGGAAGAGGGCACAGACCGCTATGATACCGAGCGAAACCCATATGACCCGGATCCCGCTCCGCCTTATTTCAGCGCGTCTATCGGAAAGAAATTTGGCAACCAGCGTCTCTGCCTGTCCGGAGGACAAGCCTTTCCCGGTTACGAGCCAATCGCAGACATCCTTTGGCGAATCTCCCCAGATGATACGAGCATATGCTTCATCCTCGAGGTTCTTGAAAATGCCTTCTACTTGAGTCATCCGATCATTTCGAAAGTTAGCGATCGAAGTGAGGCAGGATCACATTCGTCGCTGAGTCTGGACAGTCAGTCGTGTGTCGTCATTCGGCTGCTGGTGCATACTCGAGAGTAATGGGTTTGAAGTGCCCCCAGATTCGAATGCCAAAATACGATCCAACCCAACCAAAAAGGGACACAATTACCGAGAACAGAGGGGCCATAATTAACGCGGCGATCAGACCCGGGATTCCGGTAACCGATGATCCGGAAACTGTAACTGTTTCGGCACCAAACAGGGCGAGTATACCGAAGAACAGGAACATTGGGAAAAATACGGAAGACGTCGCTATGAATACCAGCTTGAAAAGTGAGCCTGCTTTAATTCGACGAAGCCTGATTCTGGCTATGTCAGGTAGCGCTAGGTTGGTAGAGGTTTCGCTCATAATATATTTATACGTTGCATGCTTAAAGCTGACCCAGGGGCGCTTGCAAATTATGTATGAATCTAGCGGGATGGAAAAGTTATTTCGACCCGGATCGTAGCAGTGCTTGGATACTTCGAGTTGTTATTTGCGGCCGCTCGGTCACAACTGCATTGTATTGATAGAAGAGGGGGGCAATAGAGCGAGCTCTCCCATATTCTGAGCGCTTCTGCCGCAACTGTGAATCGATTCCCCGTAAAGTCTCTTCTTTGAGTTGGCTGGCCGCATCTCGTTAGGTCTTGTTTTAGCCCTCTATCGCAGGGGCAAACCTGTCACTCTCTTTGCCAAATCCGCAGGCAACAACCTCATCTGTGGACGGGTCCGATACTTCCTCGAACCAATAATGGAAGTCATCAACCTTCAAGTATTTTAGTGACGGGTAGTCGTTCTCGGGAGGTGACTTAAATGGGGCTGAAAGTTTAATGAATCTGGAAACAGGTGGCCAATGAGGATCTTGAACGTCTTGAGTGATCGAATTTCCCTGATTGAGTTCGACATGGAGAATTGATGCCAGTTCGTTCGATTTCAGTGGCTTCATTCTCAGTGATTAACATTTAATCTAACGCTACGGCAGTCGCGCATCGATCTCTTCGAGATTAAAACGTGTCGAAACAACGGAGTGTTTCTCGGCTCCGCCTTTGTATTTGATGTAGGTAGTGGCGACGAACGTCCCGTCGGGCAGGAGTTCGAATCCGGAGTAGCCGGTGTCACGTCCTGCGTAGCTGTGGAGTAGTTTGATTCGGTACTGGCCGTCACGTCCGTTCAGGATGTCATCGAAGGTCCCGACCCAGGCGACGAAATGACCGGCGGTGGGGTTGCGGATTTTTCCGTTCTCGAAATCGGTCGCGGTGTCGCGCATCACGACGACGATGCGGCCGTCGGGCGCCCGCTTCACGGCGGGGCGATGACCCGTCAGGGCGGCGGGCAGGGATTTCGCTTCCGACCAGGTTTTGCCGCGATCGGGGCTGACCGCGAACTGGCCGTAGTCGTTCTGGTTGACCCGAAGCAGCATGATCAGCGTGTCGTCTTTATCCGAAGCGATCACGGCGGGCTGCGCCCAATGCGAGAGGGTTTTGACGACGACGCGCTCAGGGCCCCAGGTGAGACCTCCGTCGAGGGATTCGCTCTCCCAGACGCAGGCGCCTTTGCTCTCGTTCGCCTTTGAATCCGGGCCGCGTCGATCACACCACATCACGAGCCGTTTGCCCTCGTCAAAGCTCATGATGGTTTTCGGCGCGCACTCGGCGATCAGTCCCGTCTCCGCCATCGGCGTCCAGGTTTTGCCATCGTCTTCCGAGTAACTCTGCCGGAGCCGTCCCGGAAAATCCCGTCCTGCAAAGACGAAGAGCCGGCCGACGCCATTGGGATCGACGAGGCGGTGGATCGTGGGAGTCGTTTGGGTTTGCTCCGTCCAACTGGGATGAGAAGGGAGCAGGTCGGACCAGGTCTTGCCGCCGTCCTCGCTTTTGGCGAGGGGGCCGAGATGACCCGCGTGATTGATCACCCAGGTCGCCCAGATCGTTTTGCCGTCCGGCATGAGAACGGTGTCGACGTGGCCCTGATAGGTATCTTTGGTTCCGCGGGCGACGATGGAGTGTCGCTCGGTTTCTCCTGAGATGTCGATCGTGGGGATCGGAAGAAATGGATTGTCAGGGTCCTCTTTGACGATGGGCAGTGTTGTGTCGCTCCAGAGCGCAATGCCGTAATAGCCGAAGTCGACGACATCTCCGGCGAAGACTTTCTTTTGCAGAATGTGGCAGAGATTCCCTTCTCTCTCCGCGTTGATTCGGTAGGGATGGAAAGACGGTAAATCGACTCTTTCAAACCCATGAAAGAAAGTCAGTTTGTGCTCCTGATCGAATTTTTGATCTTCGGGAGTGAGAACCACGACGTAGCCGGGGCGGAGCACTTCGAGTTTGGTTTTACCGATCGGGGAACGGTGGAAAACGCGATGGTTGGCGAAGTCCTCCGGCCATTCCGTGAAGGTGTATTCCCGATCCGACCAGACAGCGGCGCCGGGAGAAACCTCTCCTGTTTCGCCGCCATCGAGCGGTTTGATGGGATCGCTTTCGGCGGCAGTAGCCGGTGTTCCCGCCAATGTCAGTATGGCGATCAGGACAGTCAGTGTTCTCATTGTGACGGGATCTGTTTAAGCAATGATCTCTTTGAGCAAACCGCTGCTGTCCCCGTGGCGTTCCGCTTTGACGCCGACCCCGTGGAGCATCGAAAGCCAGGCGTTGCAGAGAGGGGTATCCTTCGGCGCGACGATGTTTTCTCCGAGTTTGAGGCCGGCCCCGCCGCCGGTCAAAATGGTGGGGCAGTTGTTCAGCTCGTGGCCGGTGCGGATGTTACTGCCGTAGGCAAGGGCGACATGATCGAAGAGGCTGGAGCCGTCGGCTTCTTTGGTTTCCTTGAGGCTGTCAATGAGACCGGCGAGAAGGGCACTCTGGGTTTGGTCGCGCTTCTCGGATGCGGCGAGCTTTTCCCCTTTGGTGGTAATGTAGTGGCTCATGTCGTGGGGATGCACTTTGATGCCGATGCTTGTCAGGAGCGTTTCGACGGGTTGACGATAGGTTAAGACGCGGGTGCTGTCGGTCTTCATCGCCGCGATCATGAGGTCATACATGATCTCGATTTCCTTCTTCCCCGAGAGCCCTTCGCCCGGCTGCGGCATCGTCGTCTCCGGGCGCGGCACGCCCATCCACTGCTCGTCTTTGCTGATTTGAGTTTCGATGTCGCGAATGCTCTGAAAATACTCATCGAGTTTTGAAGTGTCGTTTTTGCTCAGGCCGCGTTGCATTTCGCGGGCATTTTCCAGAACCGTATCGAGGACACTGCGACGCTCGGCGAGGCGCGCCTTCTGCTCTTCGATGGGTGTGGTGTCTTTGGAGAAAAGCCGGTGATAGGCCGCGAGCGGTCCGTCGAGACCGGCCATGGGTTTTCCGCTGACATCCCAGGCCAGCGAAAGTCCCTCGCCATGCCCTGAGTTGCTCCGTCCCTTGACGTCATTGAGTTCCAGCGAGGAAAAGCGGGTGTGAATTCCAAACTCCGCCGCTGCGACCTGATCGGCGGTGATGCTGTTGTGCATGCTCTGTCCTGCCTGAGCGTAGCGGTTCGCGCCGGACAGCCACCAGGTGCTGCCGGCGTGGCCTTCGCTGGAATACTGGTTCCACAATCCCTGAACGATAGAGAAATCTTTCTTGTGTCGTTCGAGCGGTTTCAAGCCGGAGGGAAGTTCGTAGTCCGGTCCGGGTGTCTTGATGTCAGGATACCAGGTCTCGTCGGTGACACCCCAGCCGAAGCCGAGAAAGATGATGCGCTTCGGCGGAGTAGCGGCTTTCGCGGCGGAAGCGTAGCGTTTGAATCCGAGTGATTCCAGCGCGGGCAATGCAATCAAAGCAGTGCTGGATTGTAGAAAGTAACGGCGTGATTTCATGAGGAAAACGGGTTCTGATTACTTGGATTGAAATTCTTTGCTATGAACGATGGCGTGGACAAATGATCGCATCGCGAAATCTTCGGTCTCAGCTTTTGCAACGATCTCCTCGATGAGGAATTCGTCACTGAAGCCAATGGGGCGCCCGAGGGCATATTCGCTCATCGCTTCGGTGAAGCCGTGGGCAAAATCCGCCTTCCTCCCCGCGATGATGTCGCGCAGTTCCAGATAGTCTTTAAATTCAGGCCCTTTGTAAAGCGCTCCGGCGGGATCGATCTGCCAGGTCTTTTGTTTGTCCTTCACCGGTTTTCCGCTGTCGTCTTTGACGATGAAGATGTCTTCAGTTCGCCATGCGCCGACCGCGTCGAAGTTTTCCAATCCCAGTCCAATCGGATCGATCTTCCGGTGACAGCTTGCGCACTGGGCTTCCTCCTGATGCGCCATGAGCCGCTCTTCGGTCGTGAGAACCTGACCGGCGAGCCGGGCTATTTGCGGAATGTTAGCGGGGGCCGGTGGAGGCGGATCGTTGAGTAACTTGCGCAGGACCCAGGTGCCGCGTTCGACCGGGTTGGTTTCGTCGCCGTTGCCTCCCATTAAACTGACGGCGGCCATTCCCAGCAAACCGCCACGGGGCGAATTTTCCGGAAGCGAAACTTTACGGAACTCGCTGCCGGTCACGCCTTCGATTCCGTAGTATTCGGCCAGAGTCGCGTCGAGGATCGCGTAGTCCGATTTCAACAGATTCGTGATGCTGTCATTTTCGCGCATCAAATGCTTCATCGTTTCGTAGATCTCATCCCGCGCCGCTGCCTTGGTCGTGTTGTGAAAACGCGGATGTTTGACGACGTCGACCTGAAAGAAATCGAGCCGGTCGAGTCCGAGCCACTGGTAGGTGAATGAATTCACCAAATCTTCGGAGCGCGAGTCGTTCAGCAATCGGGTTGTCTCTTCGCGGAGCACTTCCGGCTTTGCCAAATCACCACTCGCCGCCAGCTCGAGGAGGGCCCGATCCGGCGGCGATCCCCAGATGAAATAGGAAAGACGCGTCGCCAGTTCCTGCTGACTGAGGGGCCGGGGTTTCGAATCGGGGTTTGGTTCGGCGAGGTAGAGAAACATGGGTGAGGAAAGGACGACCGCGAGAGTCCCTTTGAGAGCGATGGCCGGCTTTTCGCCGCTATCGATCCGGGTTTTGTACTTCCGAACGAGGCCGTCGAGATATTTCTCCGAGGGTTCGCGTCCGCGGAATGCCTCCGTGGCGAAACGCGTCAATGTTCCGCGCACTTTTTCCAGTTCGGGCGCTTGCGCTTTGTCATCCAGCGGTACATCGATCGCGGCCATTCCCGCCGGCATGGGGCCATCGGATTCAGGAAGGCGTTCGATCTCGATGTAGTCGATCCAGAGGGCGAACTTCCGTCCGATGCCGTTGTTCTCCTCACGGCCCTTGTTCGCGAGAACGCGGGTTTGCAGATAGTGATCGAAGACTCCTTTTTCCCGGATAAACAGGGTGCGATCAAGACGCTCTTTGTGACCGCTCGTGAAGGTGAAGGGAATCTCGATGATTTGCGGCGCCTCCATTGTTCCGGTCACTTCATAGGATTTTTCGGCCTGAGAGTTTCGCGGGTTCACCCCGAACTCGATAAAGCGCCGGTCCGGACTTCCATCGCCGGTCACCGCGGCACGAACGCGGATGACGTAGTCGCCGATGGGCCAGCTCCACGGGAATATAAAATCGAAGGTCGCATTGTTGAGCACCGAGGGGTGCTCGTTCTGCATCGCGAGATACATCCCGGTATCGATGGCGGGCTGCTCCATGTAATACTGGTGATAGGGCAGGTGATAGGACCGCAGAAGTTCGTTGGCTTTGTCTGCAACATTTTCAAAGGATTCAAACCCGAACGAATCCGGCGAAGGCGCCCCCGGAATCTCAGCCCAGAACCTTCGGAAAATCCTGTCGTCTTTCGATTTCTTCCGGATCTCTGCAACGATCTCTGCGTTCTCCGGTTTCGCCGCGGCCGCTTCGACCGCAGCCGCCCACTTCTGGGCACGTTTCTGCGCATCCACCTGCCACTCCACGCGTTCAGCGACCTCTTCGGAAATGACTTCACCCTCGAAACGTTCGATCCGCTTCTCTGATGCGGCTTCTTCCGCAGCCGCGGCGAGGTGCCATTCGAAGGCTTCGTCGAGAGCTTTGCGTCCGAGATCGAGGTACTGTTGAAACTGATTTGCCGATATAAAGAGATTCGATCCAACCGTGTCAAAATTCCCTGAACCGGTATCGGACGGCAGCTCGGACACATTGATTTCGACCCCGAGGAGTTCACGCAGCGTGTTGCTGTACTCGCGACGGTTGAGTCGGCGCATCGTGATGACTCCCTTTTGATCGCTCAATTTCTTCCGCGTCGAGACCATCAGATTCGACAGATCATCGAGGAAATCGGTTTTCGCGTCGTTCGGAAGCGGTTCTTCGTCTTCGGGTGGCATCTCGCCGGAGTTGAGAGCGTCGAGCACTTTCTGCCAGCGCTCCGCTGTCTCGATGTCTGAGATCGAAAAGGGGAGGTCATCGACGCGAAACTTACCCTTCTTTTTGTCAGCGTTATGGCACTGGTGACAGTGCTCTTTGAACAAAGCCCGGTGCTGCTCCGGCATTTCGGCGGTTGTTTCAGTGCCGGTCGCCGATACTGCGGAACTAACGAGGAGAAGGGCTGGAAGGCTTTTGAGGGCAGATGCGATCATGCAAAAAACAGGAGGAAAAACGTAGGGGGCGGACTCACTTGGTCAAGCGCGAGACTCTGGCCTGTAGCTGTGGAATGAGTTCTTCTGCAAACCAGGGATTCCTTTTCAGCCAGATATTATTTCTCGGGCTGGGGTGCGGGAGTGGGATGATATCCGGTGTGTAGTCGCGCCAGTTCCGGACGTTTTCGGTGAGAGTTTTCGCGGGATTCTTCAGATGCCAGTCGTGGGCGTATTTTCCGATCACGAGCGTCAATTCGATGTCTTTCAGCTGATCGAGGATTCTGTTTCTCCAGAGGTCTGCGCATTCAGGCCGGGGCGGGAGGTCTCCTGATTTTCCGGTGCCGGGGTAGCAGAACCCCATTGGCAGGATCGCGAACAACCTGTCATCGTAGAATTGTTCGCGCGTAACGCCGAGCCACTCGCGGAGCCGATCTCCGCTGGGATCGTCGAACGGGACCCCGGTCTCGTGGACCTTTCGTCCCGGCGCCTGTCCCGCGATGAGAATTTTCGATTCCGGCTGTGCCTGAAAGACAGGGCGGACGCCGTTTTCCAAATGCACTTCACAGGATGTGCACGCTCGAATCTCCGACGCGAGTTTGGCAAATGAACGGCTCATGAAAGAATCTGGCGCAGACCGGGCGATTTCCCACGAAACAATACACCAACGGAGGTCACCTCTATGCGTAACGCTGATGTGGCAGGAGTCGGTTTGAAAAACAGGGGAACCGAATTACTGGTCTTCGTTCATTCACCCGATTACCGGGAGGCGACGCTTCACAGGGGGGGATGAATGTGCAGGCAACTATGACGATTCAAAAATCTCCGAAAAAGCATCTTTGGGTCTGGCTGCTCTGGCTGGCCCTTTTTTACGGCGTCTGGGGATTTCTCGTGTTCGGTCAGGGTCTCTGGGGCCTGACGAAAGAACACTGGCCGATGGCGGCGGCGATGGCGGCGGGAAGTTACGCGGCGGGATCGACGCCGATGGGCGGCGGAACGGTCGGTTTTCCCATCCTCGTTTTGCTCTTCAATCAACCCGCTGAGCTGGGGCGCGACTTCAGTTTTGCGGTGCAGTCGATCGGGATGACGAGTGCCTCGATTTTCATCCTCGCGCGTCGTCAGCCTCTCGCCTGGTCGCTGCTGAAGGGTGCGATCCTCGGGGCGACGATAGGGGTGCCACTCGGGATTTTTCTGGTGGCCCCGTTCATTCCCGGGCTCTGGATTAAGCTGATCTTTGCGGTGGTGTGGGGCAGTTTCGGATTTCTTCACCTCTGGCGGATCGGTGAAATCGCGAGTCACGAGGGGATGACGGAATTTGATGAACACTGGGACCACCGTCTCGGTCTTGCGATCGGACTGATCGCGGGAGCGACCTTTGTCTCCACCTCGGGAGTCGGGATCGATATGGTTCTCTACACCGTTCTCGTTCTGGTTTGCCGCGCGGATTTGAAGATCGCGATTCCTTCTTCTGTTATCATCATGGCTTATTCCTCGGTCATCGGGATTTTCACGAAAATGGCGTTTACCGGGGTTCAGCCGGGCGTTTTCGGGAACTGGCTCGCGGCAGCGCCGGTCGTGGCGCTGGGGGCTCCTCTGGGAGTTTTTGTGGTGGCTTTGATAGGGCGGAAACCGACTTTGATCGTCGTCGCGATCCTCTGTGTGGGGCAGCTTTTCTGGACGTTGACGAGAGAGCGGGATGCCCTCGGGATGACGGGAATTGTCATTTCGCTGCTCGCCGTGGCGATTTGTCTTTTCGGCTTTGAAAAGCTCCGGGCCTGGGGCGCTGTCCTCGTCGGAGAGGTGAAAAGACGGCGTGAATCCCGCATCGAGCCGTAGCGGACGAGGAATTTCGTGACCTGTCCTTTTCATCGTTGGGGATGCGGTTACAGTCGGACGACGAAATTCCCATGGCTACCCTGACTCCAGACCAAGTCACTGATCGCCATTCCAGTGATGCGATTTTTGATCAATTCCTTAACTACCTGATCGATTCGGGCATCGAGCCGTATGATCATCAGGAGGAGGCGATCCTCGAACTGTTCGGCGGCAACAACGTGATTCTCAACACTCCGACCGGCTCGGGAAAAACGCTCGTCGCACTCGCGATGCAATTCAGAGCGATCTGTCAGGGGCGCCGCAGCTACTACACGGTTCCGGTCAAAGCGCTCGCGAACGAGAAGTTCCTTTCGCTCTGCGCCCTGTTCGGACCGGAGCACGTCGGGATGATCACAGGGGACGCGACGGTGAATGCGGACGCGCCTGTGATTTGCTGCACCGCTGAGATTTTGTCGAACCTCGCGCTGCGGGACGGAGCACAAGCGCCGGTCGATGATATCATCATGGACGAGTTTCATTACTACTCGGACCATGAGCGCGGCGTCGCGTGGCAGGTGCCGCTGCTGACCCTGCCAAAGGCGCAATTTCTCCTGATGTCAGCGACGCTGGGAGACACCGGGTTTTTTGAGGAGGAACTGAGCAAGCTCACGGATCGTCCCACCGCCCTGGTGAAGTCTGAAAATCGCCCCGTGCCGCTCGAGTTCGAATACAGCACGACCGCATTGGAAGAGAAAGTGGAAGAGCTCGTCGTTGCAGAGCGTGCTCCGATTTACCTCGTGCATTTCACTCAGTTGTCCTGCGCGAAGACCGCTCAGAATCTGATGAGTCGGAATTTCTGCACGAAGGAGGAAAAGAACGAGATCGCTGAACTTCTCATCGATGCCGATTTTCGAAGTCCCTACGGAAAAGAGATCAAGAAGCTGCTTCGTCACGGACTGGGGATTCACCATGCGGGTCTCCTTCCGAAGTATCGGGTTCTTGTGGAAAAGCTCGCTCAGAAGGGGCTCCTGAAAGTCATCTGCGGCACCGATACACTCGGCGTCGGGGTGAATGTGCCGATCCGGACGGTCCTCTTCACGCAGCTTTTTAAATACGGCGGGCAAAAGACGAAGACGCTCGCGGTGCGGGACTTTAAGCAAATCAGCGGACGCGCGGGTCGTCGTGGCTTTGACAACGTCGGTTATGTCGTAGCGCAGGCTCCCGAACACGCGATCGCCAATATCAAAGCCGAAGAGAAGGCTGAGGCGAAAGGGAAGAAGAGCAGGGCGGTGAAGAAAAAGCCTCCTGAGAAAGGGTTCGTGAACTGGGATGAAACGACGTTCCAAAAGTTGATCGATTCCCCGCCGGAGAAACTCTCATCGAGCTTTTCGGTGAATCATGGAACGCTTCTCAACGTCCTGAGCCGGTCCCACGAAGATGGCTGCGAGGCTCTGCGTGATATTTTGCGGCGGAGTCACGAAACCCCGGCGACGAAGCGCAAACTCGCGCGTCGGGCCTTTGCGTTGTTTCGCGGGCTCGTCGAAGGGGATGTCCTCAAGATCATTCCCCCTGAAAAGCGGACCGGCGCGTCCAAGATCGCCTTGAACATTGACCTGCAGGAGGATTTCTCGCTCAACCAGGCGCTGGGTCTTTATCTGCTCGAGGCGATTCCCAAGCTCGACGTCGAAGATCCGGAATACGCGCTCAACGTTCTTTCACTGATCGAAGCGATTCTGGAGGATCCGACCGCAGTGATTCGGCGTCAGGTTGATAAGCTGAAGACGGCACTGATGGCGCAGATGAAAGATCAGGGCGTCGAATTCGATGACCGCCTTGAGCGCCTCGATGAGGTCGAGCATCCCAAACCGGGGAAGGATTTCATCTACAACACTTACAACGAATTTGTCCTCACGAATCCGTGGGCGAAGGAAGCCTCGGTGCGTCCCAAGTCAGTCGCGCGAGAGATGTTCGAGGAGTGGAAGTCATTCGAGGACTACGTGAAACTTTACGGGCTGGAGCGGAGCGAAGCGGTTCTGCTGCGTCATCTCTCCGAAGTCTACAAGGTGCTGGATCACACCGTTCCGCCCGCGCTCATGACCGAAGAGCTGGAAGAGGCGAAGACTTTTTTCGGGACGATGCTGCGGGGGATTGATTCCAGCCTCCTCGACGAGTGGGAGCGGCTCAGTCATCCTGAACTCGTGCGAGCTCCGGGCGAAGAGGTGGTTCCGATGCCCGCCCCTTCGTTCACCCGCGACAAGGGTGCGTTTGAGCGTCATGTCAGGACGGCGGTATTTGATTTGCTCAAAGCAATCGAACACGGCGATTTTGATCGGGCAGGGAAGATTGCCCCTCCGTTGCCGGACGACTTGCGGGTAAGTGTGGAGGAGTTTTACTCGACTCATCGCGGATTTCGTTTCGATCCCGAAGCACGGAACCGGAAGCACACTTTGATCACGGACGGGGACGAAAAGCGCACCTGGAAAGTCGAGCAAATCATCGTCGATCAGGAGGATCTCAACGACTGGAGTCTCATCGTCAAAGTGGATCTCAATCAGAGCGACGAAGAGGAACGTCCCGTCCTCGAGTGGATAGCATTCGGGCCGATTGGATAAATGTTGGTCAGTGCTCCGCCGTGCGCAGATACTGGAGCCGGCCTCTGTGGGGCAGGGCTTTCAGCCCGAGTTTGGCTTTGCGAATCGGGATTGTTCGACCGTCTCCGCTTTGAATTCGCCATTCAGGCCGGCTGAAACGCTCTCGCCTCCGGCTTAAAAGCTCTTTCTGAGGAGCTCGACCCGTTTCCGGTTTGCTCCCATGTCGGAGTGACCGACTCGCGAAGCGGAACGCACGTGGAACACCTTTTTCTCTTCGTCCTGCAGAATCTCCAGATCGTCGACGAAGCCGAAGACTCTGGAGAAACTTTCGGCGTAGAGGTAGGGCGGCTTGTTCGTGACGATCTGCGTTTTGGGAAGGCTTTCGACCGCAGCAATGAGTTTTCCCCAGACTTCGCGTTCGTCGGCCCGGTAGGCAATCGGATCGACTTTGAGTTTAGGATCCGGTGAGAGGCTGGACACGCAGTTCGGTTTTCCGGTCAGTTCTCCGATTTTTCCATCGTTGACCGTTTCGGGGCGATTCGCTCTCGACCAGGCGCCGAGAAACCAGAGTCCTCCGAAAACAGCAAGATCGGCGAGAAAAACAAGGGCGATGACAAGGATGAAAACAGGATCCATTCAAAAAATGTGTGTGAATTGTAATTGGTCTTTTCGCAGACTCTCCTGATAGTAGGAATCATGCAACCCACACACAGCAAAACTATTGGATATATCCTCTGGATTTTCGGATTCACGGGGGCCCACCGGTTCTATTTTGGAAAGCCTGTTTCGGGCACGATCTGGCTCTGCACCCTTGGTCTGTTGGGCGTTGGCTGGTTGATCGACCTTTTTCTCATTCCGGGAATGGAGAGAAAAGCGGAGATGCGTTACAAGAGCGGTCCGATTGATTATTCGACCGCCTGGATCCTTCAGACTTTCCTCGGGGTATTCGGCGTTCATCGGATGTACATGGGAAAATGGGTCACGGGAATCATTTATCTCTGCACCGGCGGACTTCTCGGAATCGGCTACATTTACGACTATTTCACGCTCAACGGACAGATCAGCGAGCGAAACGGAGCCACCGCGCCGCCTTTTAAGAGGGCCGAAGTCGGCCTGATTGAGGGCTAAGACCATCAACGGAGATGAATTTTGGCTTTTCATCTCCGCTAATCGGGTGAATAGCTACCACGTTCACAATATCAGAAGACATGGCTAAAGGTTTTGAAATGGAAGGCACCGTAAAGGTGATAAATGAGGTCCAAACATTCGCGAGCGGCTTCTCGAAGCGGGAATTCGTGATTGAAGTGGAGGACGGAAAATTTCCCCAGATGGTGAAGTTTGAGTGCCTCAAGGAGAAGACGACGTTGATTGATGACTACTCGGTCGGAGAACCGGTGAAGGTGCATTTCGATATTCGCGGTAACGAATACAACGGACGCTATTTCGTGAATTTGAACGCCTGGAAGCTTGAAAAACCAGGTGGAGGCGGTGCTCCCGCCAATGATGGATTTTCCGATCAGAGTGCTCCTCCGTCTCATTTGAGCGAGCCACCTGCTGATTACGGCAGCGCTCAGGGCGCTCCTTCGGACGACGATATCCCGTTTTAGGACGGCTTTTACGAGTATCCTAATTACTTGCTCATTAGGCGCTCTGCCTTAGGATGGGGCGCTTTCGGACAACAGGATACGTCAATTGCGGTAATTATCGAAACGCGCGGCTTCGCCACAGGCGAGCGCGCCCCGCTACCGTCCGGAAAAACAAGAAACTAAAATTACTATGTCAGAATCATCTTCCTCCGGAAATCAAGGGGATCGCAATCAGGGAGCCGGCAATCGCAGGCAGGGCGGAAATCGCAATCGCAACCGGAATCAGGGTCGCAATCCAAGCGGCAATCGCAGCGGCGGCCGGACCAACGCAGAGCGTGCCAGCCGTCCCGTGCCCAAGGCAACGGGCTTTCAGAAATTCATCAAGGCGATCACTTTCGGTCTCGTTGACCTCACTCCCAAGCGGAGCGGCGGGAAAAAGGCGGGATCGGCCAAGTCAGGTGAGAAGCGCGCCCCGAGGCTCATCGAGCCTACGTCTCCACGGCTTTATGTGGGCAATCTGAACTACGATGCCACCGAAGATGAGCTGAAAGAGTATTTCTCCAGCGTGGGCGAAGTGCAGAGTGCTACGATCATCAGACAGCCGGGATCGGATCGTTCGAAAGGATTCGGTTTCATCGAAATGAGCAGCCTCGAGGAGGCTAAAAATGCTTCTTTCAATCTGAATGATAAAGAGTTCAAAGGTCGCAAGATGCTCGTGACCGGTGCGAAGCCCGAGCGCAAGCGTGATGATGACCGAGGTCCTCGTCCTGAAAGAGGAGGACGTGCCTCCGGCGAACGTCGTGAAGGCGGAAGCAGAGGTGGGCGTGACGGAGGTCGTGGTCGCGAAGGCCGTTCAGGTGGACGTGACGGCGGGCGTAAAGGATCAGGAGATCGCGTCGAAAAACCGACCCGGACCGTGAAGCCGCTTGAAATCGAAGTCGTGACTTCTCCTCAGCTCAAATTGACCAAGGTGAGCGCCGAGGCCACTGACGAGGACATCAACGATCTTTTCGCTGGAATCGGAACGCTGCAAAAGCACGACGCGATTGGCGAAGCCGCGGAAGGTGCCGAAACTCGCGACTACACGGTTGAATTGACCGACGTGGCTGAAGCTCAAAAAGCCGTCGAATTTCTTCACGATAAGAAGTTCATGGGCCACACCATCAGCGTGACGGGCGTAGCGGCTGAGTAATTCCGTTTTTCAATCCTAACTGGATTTTCAAAAACCTCCCTGTTGATCAGGGAGGTTTTTTTGTGCCCGCGCGTAAGGATGCAACCGCGCGAGGTCGCGCAAACAAGCCGGGATTTTCGTGTTACTCGCGGTTCTCAGTGCCTAGAATCTCCAGTTCAGGAATATGGGATTCGTTAGCAAAACGGGAGACAGCATGATCCGGGCAGCGTGGTTTGCCTCCGCTCTGCTGTGCCCCGTTGTCGGGATTTCCGCCGAAATAGACTTCGTCCGCGACATCCGTCCGATCTTTCAGGAGAACTGCTACGACTGCCACGGTGAGGATAAGCAGAAGTCCGGGCTTCGGCTCGACGTGCGCGAGCTCGCGCTCAAAGGGGGCGAGTTCGAAGGGCCGAACCTCATTCCGGGGAAACCCGGGGAGAGCAATTTGATTCACTTCGTTCGCGGGGATGACAAAGAAATGCGGATGCCGCCGAAAGGGGACCTGCTTTCACCTGAGCAAATCGAGGCTCTCACGCAATGGGTCAAAGAGGGCGCGGTGTGGCCGGAAGATGCTGATCTCGTCGAATACGAAGACCCTCGCGACCACTGGTCCTTTTTTCCGATCACTGATCCGGAGCCGCCTGTGACCGTCGATTCAAAGTGGCCGCGCGGGGCGATCGATCAATTCATTCTCGCCCGGCTTGAAAAGGAGAAACTCGCTCCCAATCCGGTCGCCGACAAAGCGAGTTGGCTCCGTCGTATTTATTTCGATCTCACCGGTCTCCCTCCAACGCCGGCTCAGGTGGATTCCTTTTCAGCCGATGACTCAGAGGCGGCCTACGCAACGGTCGTCGATGAGTTGCTCGCCTCGCCGCGATACGGTGAGCGCTGGGCGCAGCATTGGCTCGACGTCGTTCGTTACGCCGACACACACGGGTTCGAGGTGAACACGCCGAGAGACCACGCCTGGCCCTACCGCGACTATGTCATCGACGCGTTCAATCGGGATTTGCCATACGATCAGTTCATCCGTGAGCAACTCATCGGTGATCAAATCGGTAAAGACGCCGCAACCGGATTTCTCGTCAGCGCTGCGGTGCTCCTTCCCGGGCAGATTGGAAAGGACGACGCTTCGAAGCGCCTCGCGCGTCAGGATGAACTCGGTGAAATGATCATCAACGTGGGCGAGGCCTTTCTCGGGCTCAGCATCGGTTGCGCGCGGTGTCATGATCACAAGTTTGATCCGATTTCGGCGAAGGATTATTACTCGATGCAGGCCTTTTTTGCCGGGGTGAAATACGGTGACCGGCGCATTGAGTCACCCGAAGTTGAGGCGGCGAAAGCCGAGGTGATTACCTTGAAAAAGCAGGTCCGTGACATTGAAAGCACCCTCGCTGACATGGTTCCGAAATGGAATTCCGGTGCGACGCGGCTCGCGGTCAACGCGGCAAAGAACATCGATCGCTTCGATGCTGTAAAAGCGAAACGCGTCCGTTTCACGGTTGAAGCAACGAACAACCTCGAACCCTGTATCGATGAGCTTGAAGTTTTCAACGCGGAGGGCACCAACGTCGCCCTCGCGAAAAACGGCGGCGTTGCTTCGGCGTCGGGAAGTAAAACTTCAAAGAACCGTCATGAGCTCAGGTTCGTAAACGATGGCGAATACGGAAATTCGCGCAGTTGGATGTCGAGCGAAACCGGAGGCGGGTGGGTCGCGATTGAGCTGGCGAAAGTGGAATCGATCGACCGCATCGACTGGGGGCGGGATCGCGAAGGAAAATTCAAAGACCGGCTCGCCACGAAGTATCAAATCGAAGTCTGGTCGGAGGAGAAAGGTTGGCAGCTCGTATCGGATTCCAGTGATCGTGCGCCCTTCGAGGCGGGTAAAAAGGCTCCTGCTTTTTCCGCCAAGGGTCTCCCCGAGGCGGAAGCGGACAAGGCGAACGCGCTGAACCGCGAGAGGAAACAGCTCGAGGCCCGTATCAAGGAGCTGGAGGAAACGGGAATGGTCTACGCCGGTATTTTCGGCGAGCCCGAGAAGATGTCTCTCCTCAGGCGGGGGGATCCCGAGCAGCCGGTGAGCGAGGTGGAACCGGCCACGATTTCTTTTCTCGGTGCGCAGACGCTTCCGAAAACATCCAGCGACCACGATCGTCGCGCGATGCTCGCCGAGTGGGTCGTCTCTCCTGAGAATCCGCTCACCGCCCGCGTCGTCGTGAACCGGATCTGGCAGTGGCATTTCGGAATCGGGCTCGTCGATACGCCGAATGATTTTGGAAACCTCGGCGTCGAGCCGACGCACCCTGAACTCCTCGACTGGCTTGCGACGGAGTTTGTAAAGTCGGGCTGGTCGGTCAAACACCTCCACCGTCTCATCGTTCTCTCATCGACCTATCGTCAGTCGAATCGAGTTCGTCCTGACGGGTTGGAGAAAGACAGCGATGTCCGCCTACTCTGGCGTTATCCCTCGCGCCGTCTCGAAGCGGAGGCGATCCGCGATACGATGCTCTCGGTGAGCGGGCGGCTCAATCTCGAGACGGGGGGACCCGGTTTCAATCTTTTCAAAACTCGCGGAGGGCTCAGCGGTTTTCCTCCGGTGGAATCTTTCGAGAAAGACGGGCTCAAGCGCATGATATACGCTCACAAAATTCGAATGGAACGCGATGCCGTTTTCGGAGCGTTCGATTGTCCCGATGCCGGCCAGAGTGCGCCGCGACGGATGCAATCGACGACGCCGGTGCAGGCGCTGAACCTTTTCAACAGCCGCTACACGATCGAAGAATCGGATGCATTCGCGAAACGTGTCGTGACTCAAGCGGGCCCGAAACTTGATCAGCAGGTTCGGCTCGTCTGGGATCTGGCCTACGCCCGCGACCCGGACGCCGCGGAACTCGCCGATGCCGTCTCGGTCGTTTCCGAACACGGTCTTCCCACGCTCTGCCGCGCTGTTTACAACTCCAACGAATTTCTATTTCTGCCATGAGCAACGAAGCGGAGCATCTTTCACGATCGGGACGGCGGTTGCTGCAGCGGAGAGACTTTCTCTCGAACAGCGTTGGAGCACTCAGCTCGATCGCTCTCGCCAACCTGCTCGACTCGGATCGCCTTCTCGCGAGTCAGCGCCCTGTTATTGATCCCTCTGATCCTTACGCGGCGCGTCAGCCACATTACCCTGCCAAGGCCAAAAATGTGGTCGTCATTTTCTGCGCCGGCGCGGTCAGTCAGCTGGAAACGTGGGATTATAAGCCCGAGCTGATCAAGCAGGACGGGAAGCCGCTCGAAGGTGGTCCCGCCGTCACTTTCCAGGGGCCGGCCGGAAACCTCGCACGGCCGCAGTATGAATTTCGTCAGCGGGGACAGACCGGGAAATGGGTTTCCGACCTCGTTCCTCATCTCGCCGAACTGACCGACGACCTCGCCTTCGTTCACTCGCTCACGAGTGAAACGAACACGCACGGACCCGCCGAGAATTTTCTATCGACGGGATTTTCGCAGGATGGTTTTCCCTCGATGGGTGCGTGGCTGAGCTATGCGCTCGGGAGCGAAAATCAGGACCTGCCTGCTTTCGTTTCCATCCTCGACCCCCGGGGCGTTCCTCAGGCCAGCGTCAATAACTGGGGATCCGGGTTTCTGCCGGCGGAGTTCCAGGGAACCCCGTTCAGTGCGAAGCGTCCGCTGCGAAATCTCTCTTCCCCGTCCGGTGTCACCCCGCCGCAGGACAAAGCCGCCCGCGATTTGCTGCAGCGAATGAATGCGCGGCACCTCGAGAAAAATCAGGGTGACGGAAACCTCGCCGCTCGTATCGCCAGCTACGAACTCGCCGCGCGGATGCAGCTCAGCGTTCCCGAAATTAACGATCTCTCGACTGAGCCGGATCACATTCTCAAACTCTACGGAGCCGATTCCGAGGTCAATCCTCTCAAAACCGACTACGCGAAAAATTGCATTCTCGCGAGGCGACTCATCGAGAAAGGAGTCCGCTTTGTTCAGCTTTTCAACGGAGCCTATGCCAGCGGCGGACGGCTCAACTGGGACGGTCACCAGAAGCTCAAGGAGCAATACGACGTCCACGCCGATATTATGGATCAGCCCACTGCGGCGTTGATCAAAGACCTCAAGCAGCGCGGACTGCTTGAGGACACTCTCGTCGTCTGGTGCACCGAGTTCGGGCGTATGCCGATGTTTCAGAAGGGTGCCGAAGGACGCGATCACAATCCTGATGGCTTCACCTGCTGGATGACCGGGGCCGGAGTCAAGCCGGGCGTCAGTCACGGCGTGACCGATGAACTCGGAAGGAAAGCGATCGAGGATATTCATCCGCTTTACGATTTCAACGCGACGATTCTGCACCTGTTAGGCATAGATCACGAGAAACTCACTTTCTTTCACAATGGAATCGAGCGCCGGCTCACCAACGTCGAAGGGCATCTCATTAAGCCGATTCTCGCCGGATAGAAATTCTTTATGAACCGCATATTTCCGCTCGTCTTGATTGCCGTCGCATCGGTCAATCTCGCTTCAGCCGTCGAGATTTTTCTTGAAGCCGAAACAGCGTTCACCTCTTCATCCGATGGCTGGAGAGTGAATAATAATCAACAGGCAAGAGGTGCGTCCGCGCTCGCAACCCTCAATGGCGCAAGCGGCGATAACTCGGGAACTGCGGTTGCGCCTCTGACAATCAAAGAAGCGGTGCTTTATCGAATTTGGGTGCGTCACAATTACCATTCGACTCGACGCGGGCCATTCACCCTGACAGTGAAAGAAAAAGGGGCGACCGTCAGCGAAAAGACTTTCGACCTTGCTTCCCGCGAAGGCGTAAAAGATTGGCTCTACGTGTGGGATTATTTCGATGTTGCCCTTACCCCCGGCGATTACGAGCTTGTCCTGACAAAGCACGAGAATAAAAACTGCACCAGCTATGTGCGGAACATCGACTGCCTGCTCATTACGAGCGACAGGGAATCCGAGCCCGATCATCTGAAATACGGTCCGCAAACCTGGGTGCGGGTGACTTTAGGTGAGGGGTACGATCAACCGACTCAACTCCACATTTTTGCCGATCATTACCGCGCTCCCTGGTATGAGCACTGGCATCTGAGCAAGGCGGGTGCGGTGTCGGGGCTGCGCTATGAGAAGGACGACGGGTTGCAGTCGGGGGAGGCGACGCCGTGGTGCAATCTCACGCCGATGATCTATCAGGACAGCGGGGCGATTCTCAACTTTACAGCCCGCTACACCTACCGCGATCTCGCTGACAGCCTCAGGGCCACTTTCGAATTCGCGACCGCTCCGAATGACGAAGCGATCGTCCGGACGATGGAGATCGACGCCGATCCGAATGGGCTCATCCTCGTTCTGCCGCCGAATCTCGAGACGGACGAAAACCTCGCGCGTTTCAAACGGGATGCGGACTTTGCCAGAGAAACCGGTAAGATCGCCGACGCCTACGACTGGCCCACGACGGGGAAGGTTCCGGAGCGGATCCCGTTTTATCTCACTGCTACCGTCGGTGGCTACGGCACACCGGTGGATCAGGAGATTATGGACAGGGAGTGGAAGACGATCGACTACTTCGGCTTTTCCAACCGCAATCCGAAGCATCCCAAAATCCACGGGCATATCTGGAATCGGAAAAACGATTCTTTTTGCCAGCCCGATATCGAAAAGATGAAAAGCGCAGCGGCTACCTACGCGGCGGGCTTTAAAGAGGAGGGAAAACGCGTCGAGGATATCACCTATTGCATGCTCACTGATGAGCCGACCGGCCAACCGTCTTCGTTTATGGTGAAGGACCCGGCCTATCATGACGCCTTCCGGGTATGGCTCAAAGAGCTCGGGAAAAGGCCGGCAGATCTGCTCGTGTCGAGTTGGGATGAAGTCGTTCCTGTTCTCGAAAGCGAGCGCGACGAACACCCGGCTCTGCATTATTTTACGCAGCGTTTCCGGACGCGGGCGCTGGGCGATTTCATGGCAACGCAGCGGGAAATTCTTGAGGAGGCTTACGGGGCGACCGACCTTCCCGCCCTCGTCAATTTCAGCGACGGGGCCGTCTACAGCGCCAACTTTTACAGCCAGGGCGTCGATTACTTTGAGCTTCTCGACAGTCCTGACCAGAATGCGATCTGGAGCGAAGACTGGTCCAACGGTGCGTCGAGCTATCAGTGTGCCGCCTTCAATGTGGAACTGATGCGAGCTGCTTCGCGGGGACGCGATATGACGCTGGGGCATTTTCTGATCGCCTACGCGGGACGAAAGGGATGGGATATCAAGCTTAAGGCAGCGAGCGAAACGGCGCGCGGTATTCGTGTCTGGCAGATGTATTCATGGGGCGTGCCGTGGGGGACGCACACCGGCGGGCCGACATGGAACAATCACGCGATTTACAGCAAGCCCGAAGTCTGGGGTGACTGCGCCGAAGTTGTCCGCGAGGTCGGAGCGGCCGAGGATTTGATCATCGATGCGAAACCGCTCCCCGCCGAAGTTGCGATTCTCTATTCGTCCTCCAGTGATATCTGGCAGCTCAAAAAGAATTACGCTTATGGCTTTGATAGAATGCACACCTGGATGGCGCTGGCTCACGCGCAGATCCCGGCTGACGTCGTCGCGGAACGTCAGGTTGAGGCGGGCGCTCTTGATTCGTACCGGGTATGCTATCTCAGTGGCGAAAATCTGACTCGCGCGGCCGCGGAGAAACTCGCTGAATGGGTCGAAGGTGGCGGCACGCTCGTTCTCAGCGCCGGAGCTGCGAGCCGTGACGAATTCAACCGTCCGCTTGCGACGCTGGATCATCTCATTCCTGCGAAGCGCGGTCCCGTTGAAGTGCATCAGGCTTTTCTCAATTCGGGTAGTTACGTGCACATTCTCAAACCGCATGCATCGGTCGGTGCCGGTGATGAGGCGCTTGAAGTGCTTTCGGTTTCCCAGGCTCAGACCGCGCTTCCGGAGAGCGAAGTGGTGGCCACCGATTCGAGCGGGAACCCCGCGACCGTCAGTGGGAAAGCAGGGAAGGGGCGCGTCGTCAGTCACGGTTATCTTCCAGCGCTCAGTTATATCAAGGGAGCGATTGATGCGCGACGTGCGATGTTGAATCTGAGCGAGGATCAGGTCAAGGCGATGCGTGAGGCCGCGAATCAGAGTGATCACCCTGCGCCGCCCGTTGTCCTGACCGAAGAGGGGACTGCGACCTATCAGGTCGACGATCCCCGTCTCGACCGCTCTTACAATCCGTGGGATTTTTCAGCGGCGAAACGAGACGTCATCATTCAGCCCGTGCGCGACGCCGGGATTAATCCTCCAGTGACCTGCGACGTGGCACTGATCGATGCGCTGCCGCTTTATTCCGAACACGGCATTGTGATTCCCCTCGCCAATTATACTCTCGAGCCACAAAAAGGTGTCACGCTGCGCGTCAAAATTCCGGAGGGGCGCAAGCTCGATCGTGTTACCTCGATCTATCACGGCGAACTCGATGCGATTCCCAAAGAGGGCGGCCGCATCGCGTTCACCCTTCCTCTGGATGCGACGGATTACGTACAGATCGTTTTCGCGAGGTGAAGAGCGAATAGAAACCCTCGCGGGGGCGCAGATATGTTTGGAGGTTTTCTGCGGTCCCTTCAGGACCGGAGGGTGCGAACGGACTTCTACCCCGGTGTTCCGCTGCGCTGCACACCGCGCTAATTTCTTTCGAGCCTCCGGCTCTGAGCGGAGCGCACGTCGTTGCAAGGTGAAGATCGCATCGGCACACTCGCAGGGGGTGGTGTGAGGATAGTGTGATAATTGGAACGAATTATCAGCCAATCTTTCCCAAGACTGAACCGGAGGTTCATAAGTACTCCAGCCGGTGGTGGAACCACCGGAATCAGGCCTTGAAACGGCATCGCCCCTCGCGGGGGCGCAGAAACGTTCGGAGGTTTTGTGCGGTCCCTTCAGGACCGGGTGATGCGCACGGGCTTCTACCCCGGCGTTCCGCTGCGCTGCACACCGCGCTAATTTCTTTCGAGCCTCCGGCTCTGAGCGGAGCGCACGTCGTTGAAAGGTGAAAATCGCATCGGCACACTCGCAGGGGGTGGTGTGAGGATAGTGTGATAATCGGAACGAATTATCAGCCAACCTTTCCCAAGACTGAGCCGGAGGTTCATAAATACTCCAGCCGGTGGTGGAACCACCGGAATCAGGCCTGGCAACGACATCGCCCCTCGCGGGGGCGCAGAAACCTTCGGAGGTTTTCTGCGGTCCTTTCAGGACCGGGTGATGCGCACGGGCTTCTACCCCGGCGTTCCGCTGCGCTGCACACCGCGCTAATTTCTTTCGAGCCTCCGGCTCTGAGCGGAGCGCACGTCGTTGCAAGGTGAAGATCGCATCGGCACACTCGCAGGGGGTGGTGTGAGGATAGTGTGATAATTGGAACGAATTATCAGCCAATCTTTCCCAAGACTGAACCGGAGGTTCATAAGTACTCCAGCCGGTGGTGGAACCACCGGAATCAGGCCTTGAAACGGCATCGCCCCTCGCGGGGGCGCAGAAACGTTCGGAGGTTTTCTGCGGTCCCTTCAGGACCGGAGGGTGCGAACGGACTTCTACCCCGGTGTTCCGCTGCGCTGCACACCGCGCTAATTTCTTTCGAGCCTCCGGCTCTGAGTGAAACATGTCCGCGCGGTTTGTCTCTATTTTTTACCTCCGGGCAGAGACTCCGGGCAGAGACTCCGGGCAGAGACTCCGGGCAGAGACTCCGGGCAGAGACTCCGGGCAGAGACTCCGACCTTTTACCTTTTACCTTTCACGGCGCTCCGCGCCACCCCGCTACTTCTCGCCCGCCAATTCTCCAATCATTTCCAATAGATGTTTCGTCAGAATCACTGACGCATCTTTTTGCACTTTGCTTGTTCCGAGCCAGGTCTCGTACCCGCCGAGTTCGTGCTGATGGGGGGGAGGTAAATATCCGAATGCTCCGTTCGCGAGCTCGATGATCATGGCGTGCTTGAGCGGGCTTTCCTTCTTCAGGTCCATGCCGATCTCCACGAGCACTTCGAAGGGCATTGCGAAAATCGCCTGATCGCCGAGCCGGATCGCCTGGATTGCGACGTCAACCGTGTCCGGTTTTTCGAGGGTGGATAGAGTGCGCACGGCGTAGTGCTCAGCAAGGCGGGGGAGGGATTTCCGTTCCTCCTCGTTCATCGCGAGAATCTCGCGGGCGCGTTTCACGAGCGCATCGTCGGGCTTGCGGTAGCGCAGGGTGACACGGCGTTCGAGAATCCCGACTTCGAGATCGCTTTCGTACTCCAGGTCCCTCGTCGCCCGCCAGACTTCGTCTGCGACTTTCGAGGCGACGAGTTTCATCTGCTCAAATTTCGCGCGTGGCGGGCGTGTTCCATCGAAGTCGATGTTGTTGATGTCGCCGCTTGTGCCGTTGGAAAGAATCCCGAGGAAGTCTTCAGGCGGATTGCTGCCTCCGATACGATTGGCGACGAGACGTGAGAACTCACCGAAGTAGTCAGCCGAGACCGACCCGTCGGTTCCTCCGACGTAGTGAAGCGCGTAGTTCGCAAGTAGTCCGAGCGGCTTTCCGTTCGTCTTCTGAAGGTTGATCACCTCGATCTTCGGGTCGGTCGGGCCGGCGGGGCTTACGATCGTGCTGCGGGAGGGATTCATTTTCACGGTGTCGATTTCACCGAAAGGATTGGCCGGCATCTTTCCTTCCTCGAGATACCAGCGGCGGTTGAAGACTTCCTCTTTCAGTTCGCCCTTCGTGAAGCCCGCCTTCGCCGGTTGGAGATTTTTGATCGCCGTTTGAATCGCGAGTGAAATGTTCTTTCTCGCCTTTTTCCGGAAGGCGATCTCGGCAGGAGTATTGATACCCTCACCAATAGAAGGGGCGCTGTGGGTGTGTGTTCCCGCGATCAACATTTCGGTTGTTTTCCAGCCCGTCGCGGCAGCGGCGTCCTTTTTGATTTCATCGACCACATCCTGAGCCAGGTAAAGAATGTCGACCACTGTGATAACAACGCGTCCCTCACCGTTCCTCAGCGCGAGCGACCGTGCGTTGAGCGGGTCATGAGCACTCGTCGCTCCTTTCGGGCTGAAGGAACCTCTCAGCACGACCGGCCATTCCTCCGGAGTGATCTCCACCATCGCCGTTCCCGCCTCCAGAGCAGCATGGGAGGGGCCCGCGGAAAGGAACAGCGACAGAGTGATGGCACAGGCGAAGAGGTGACTTTTCATGGGGGCGATATTGACGTCAGGAGTCAAAGCCGGAAAGCAGGAAATGATACGCGTTCACTGACTGTGTGCCCGGAAATGGAGGTGTGTTATGCTGCTCGAGGCCAGAGAGTTGCAGCGAAGATCAGGGTGGCCGTCCCGTTGATTTGATTGCAGGATCAGAGATTGCATAAAGCACGGCGAATCTGTTTCAGGATTCACTTGCAGGAGAAGTAAGGTGTGTTTGGGTAAGGGGTCGCCCGAAAGATTCACCCGCAAGGGACTGTGACCGATCGTTTTTTTCCGCCCCCATCTTACTGTCTTTGCTATCGCGCTTTTTTTTGCCGGGCATTGTTGGGGCACTGATGAGATCGACTTCCTGAACCGTGATGCGCTCACGGAAACGCCTTCAGAAAACGGGACGGTGACCCTGCAGTGGAGCAACCCCGACAAGGTCATGGTGGTGCTCGAGCAATCGGAAAATGAAGCGTTTGAGCCTTTTGTTGTAAGGTATGAGGGATTCGACGGCAGCTCCGTCCTGAGCGGGCTCGCTGAAGGGAGCCATCACTTTCGAATCGGTCCTGCTGAGGCGTCGGATCGATCCCGACCTCTAGCCGTGGAGGTGAAGTTCTTCCCCCGTGATCAGCTCGCCTGGCTGTTGGGAATCGGCGGTCTTGTTGTGACCTTGACGATTACGACGATTATCGCCGGGGCAGTTCGGAACCGTGAAAAGGAGGCAGGGTGATGGAAGATTCGTTCTCGATTTCCCGTTCGACGGGCTGGGTTGTTGTGATCCTGTTAGGAATCCTGTGGGTCGCGCTTGGAATTTACTGGGGGCGGCGGGCGAAGAACCCGGAGGGTTTTATGCTCGCGGGGCGGAATGTGGGTCTTTCTCTCGGTTCGGCGACCGCGATGGCGACCTGGGTGACTTCGAACACGACGATGCTGGCTCCGGTTTTCGCACTCACTCTCGGGATCTGGGGGATGCTTGCCTACTCGACCGCGAGTTTCGGCCTTTTGCTTTTTGCTCTTTTCGTCGGACGGATTCGAACGCTCCTTCCTGCAGGGGTGACCGCAGGCGATTTCTTCCGGCTGCGATACGGGCGGGGCGGATGGTCTCTTTTTCTGATCATCACGATGCTTTATTCGCTGTCGTGGCTCGTCAGTATGGCGATTGCGGGAGGCGATCTCCTCGAGGCGCTCGCAGGCATTCCCTATCTGCAGGGAATGAGCCTGATTCTCGTCGTCTGTATTCTCTACACGCTGTTCGGCGGCCTTTACGCGGTGATCGGAACGGATTTTATCCAAAGTCTCATCATCCTCGTCGGGATTGTCTTTATCGGCGGATTGGTCGTCGCAAAGCTCGATTTCTCAACCGCCTACGAGCATATCTCAACCTATCAGCCGTCGCTGCTGAAAATCGCGATGCCGGCGGCGCTGCTCGCGGTGTTCAACAATATGCTTTTCGGATTCGGTGAGGTATTCCACAACAACGTCTGGTGGTCGAGGGCCTTCGCGATGCGCAAGGAGGTCGCGCCGAAAGCCTTTTTCCTTTCCGGGCTTCTCTGGTTCCCGATTCCGATCGCGGCGGGATTTATTGCTCTCGCGGCGGGGCCTCTCGGAATCAATATTCCCGCGGAAAATCAAACAGGTCCGGTCGTTGCCTCCGCTGTTATGAGCATGTCAGGGTTGGGCGCGGTTTCAGGGATTCTCATTCTGATCGTGCTTTTCTGTTCGATGGCGTCGTCGATCGATTCGCTTCTCGCCGCAACTTCCGACCTGCTCATTGAGGACGTTCAGAAAGGGCTTTTCAAAGCGAAGGTGAATGAAGCCGGATTTCGTCGTTCGGCCGGGATCGTCATCGTTGGGTTGGGTGTCTTAGTGTGGCTTCTCGCCGCGCCGCACTGGCCGATCATCAATGCGCTTTTTATATCAGGACCGCTCGTCGGGAGTTTGATCTGGCCGGTTATCGCGGGGCTCTTCTGGCGGAAAATCAATCGCAGGATCGTTATCGCGGGAATCGTTGCCGGTAGCGCGCTCGGGGTTTGGGCCTACTTCGCGCTGGGTTGGTTCACCGCCTCACTCGTCGGGACAGCAGTCTCGATGGTCGCGACGATTCTCGCCCGCTTTATTTCACCTGACACTTTCCGGGAGGCCGACGCTCTCGCGCAATCCGACTGAAACCATGTTCAGCGAAAATTTCCTTCACATTTTTATCTACGGAGCACTCGGATGGACTGCGCTTGGCGCGTTGGCCCTCATCGTGCTTCTTATCGTTGACTGGGTCAAAGGAACCCTTTGGTAAGCCTGCAGTTAAACCGTAACTCATTTTCTCATCGTCATGAAAGAGACTCCATTCCGGGACGACCCGCCAGAAGAGGCGGAACGTCCCAGCATTGTTCCCCCTGAAGGATCCGAAGCGATCCTCCCCGAGCCGGGTACGCTGTTTGAAAGCAATCCGGTGAGCCTTGAAGTGCTCAACGAGCTGAAGAATCAGAACATTCTCGAGGCCGGACAGTTCACGTTTGCGCAGGTTACCGAGTTGTGCAAACTCGCTGCGGTTTTGGAGAAGTTGGAAATCTGGCCCTATCACCCGCTCGATGGAAAAATTGCGGTGACGGCTTTCTTTGAAGCTTCGACGCGGACGCGCACGAGTTTTGAGAGCGCGATTTTGAGGCTCGATGGGAAGGTCATCTCGATCGCGGATGGCAGCACGACGGGGCAGGCGAAGGGGGAATCGCTCGCGGACATCGGTGAGATGTTCAATGCCTACGCCGACTGCGTCATCATGCGTCATACCGAGACGGCGGCGCCGGAAGAGATGCTGCAGAATCTGCGTATTCCCTTAATCAATGCCGGCAATGGTTCCGGCGAACATCCGACCCAGGCGCTCGCTGACTGGTTTGCTCTTTTAAAATGGAAACCCGCTCTTGCAGCTCCCCGCGTTGCGAACGCAGAGAAAATGAATCTCGGAATTCTCGGGACGCCCGGTTCGATGCGGGCGGTGAAATCATTTCTTCTCATGTCGCTTCTCTTCCAGGATCATATTCGCAAGGTGACCGTGATTTCAGAAATGGCGGATCCGTTTGGTGAAGACGTCATTCAATGCCTCACCGACGCGAATATCGATTACGAAGTCTCAAACGACGTGCGCGAGCACCTTCCCGGGCTCGATGTGATCTACATGAACTCGATCGCATTCCTCGGTGACGCCTACAAGAATATGGACAGCCGCTTTAAATTGAATTCGGAAAGTCCGATCAAGGAAAGCGCTGTGATTTTACATCCGATGGCACGCCTCGGCGAGCTCGACACGTCGCTCGATAAAACGCCTCACAATCTCTATTTCTCCCAGGCACACGGGGCCGTCTTCATCCGTCAGGCATTGCTTCTTGCGGTGTTAGACCGGTTGGGTCCGCTTGCGAATATGATCAGTCTCGAAACTAACAAGAACTCCTGAAACCAACATGTGCGGCATTGCCGGCCATTTTTCGGCCACTCCTCTACCAGAAACCACCCCCGATATTCTCGAGGGACAGCTCGAAACCATCGTCCACCGGGGGCCTGACGGGAATGGACAATTCGTGCTCCGCGACCGCGGCGTCGCCCTCGGGCACACGCGTCTCGCCATCAACGATCTCGCGGGAGGGTGTCAGCCGCTTCATGCCGTCGACGACCGGTTTGTTCTCACGACCAACGGGGAGTTCTACGACTTCAAGCAACACCGCGCCACCCTCATGGCCGAGGGTGATCGCTTCCTGACCAAGTCCGATTCTGAAATTGCGATCGGGCTCTACCGGAAGTTCGGGCTCGATTTCACCGAACACCTCCGGGGGGAGTTCGCCTTTGCGCTTTATGATCGACAGGAGGACGAACTCATTCTCCTCCGCGATCGTTTCGGAGTGCGGCCGCTGTTTTACTGGCTCTCTCCCGATCAGAGTAAAATTGTATACGGGTCCGAGGCCAAGGCGGTCCTCGCGCATCCTGACGTTCCCGCCAAGCTCGACTCGAAAGCGGCGCTTCATCAACTCATGCAGACGATCGCGCCGGGGATGAGCGCTTTTGAAAATGTTGTTTCGTTAGCGCCGGGCCATTTTCTGAGAATCCGGAAACGCGGTGGCAAACTCGATATCCACGAGCAGCGTTACTGGGATTTTGACTTCCCGCACGAGGAGGCACGCCCGACAAAAGTGGACGAACAGGAACACGTCGAGCGAGTCCGCGAGGAATTGATCAAGTCGATCGTCCTGCGCCTTGAAGCTGACGTGCCGGTGGGCTGCTACCTTTCCGGCGGGATAGATTCCTGCTGCATTCTCGGTCTCGCGACGGGGGCGATGCAGTCTCCGACGAAGGCCTATACGATCTCATTTGACGACGATGCCTACGACGAGGCGCCGATTGCCAAAGAAATGGCCGAATCGATGGGAGCCGATCAGGAAGTGATCAATCTCAACGCCGCGGATCTCTACGGGGAGAATTACGTCAAAACCGTGTGGCATTGTGAGAGAACTTTTTACAACACGCTCGGTGTTGCGAAGAACCTGATGTCGAAGCGCGTCTGGGACTCCGGATACCGCTGTGTCATCACCGGTGAGGGAGCTGACGAATTGTTTGCCGGCTACCCCGCCCTGAAACGCGACATGTTTCTTCACGGGCTCAGTCACGAGCCCGACAGCGTTCGCGCTGAGTATCAGGCGGCGCTGGAAAAAACGAACAAGCTTTTTAAAGGTGCGATCCTCGCTGAGAACCAACGCCATCATGCGAAGTGGGAGGCGCTTTGTGGTTTCACCCCGTCGTGGATTCAGCCCTGGATGGATACGCTTGACCTCGCGCGCCCGCTCCTCTCCGATGAGCTCCAGCGTGATCTCAAGGATTACGATCCAATTGAGGAGATTGCGAACCGCCTCGACAGTTCAATGATAGAGGGTCGTCACCCCCTGGATATTGCGCAATACACCTGGAGTAAGTGTCAGCTCGAAGGACAGATCTTAAACTGGGGCGGCGACCGCGTCGACATGGCCAACTCGATGGAGTCGCGTCCTGCTTTTCTCGATCATCATCTCGCCGCTGTCGCAGTCGACGTTCCGCCCAGCCTGAGAATTAAAGGAAACATCGAGAAGCACGTTCTCCGCGAAGCGGTCAAAGGCGTTCTCCCCGAAGTGCTCTATAAACGTGAGAAGTTCGCGTTCATGGCGCCTCCCGCTCACACCGATAAGGCGAAGATGGCGAAGGTCGAGGAATTGATCAGCGAGTATCTCGACGAGAACACGGTCGGCGAAGCGGGGATCTGCTCGCCGGAACGCGTCAGTCAGTTTCTCAGTGATTACCGCAACGATACCGATTCGACCTCCCTCGTGAGAAAGGACACCTTGTTGAATCACCTTCTCACCCTCCACATTCTGCACCGTCAGTTTATCTCTTCATGAAAGATCTTTCGGTCGACATCGAGCGCATTAAAAAGGATATCCTTGAGCTGGCAAAAATCGGCTACGATGAACGCGATCGGGGGATCTACCGGATGGCCTTTTCGGAAAAGGATATGGAGGGGAAGCAGTGGCTTCTCCATCGGATCGAGGAGTCGAACCTCAACGCCGCGAGCGACGGGGCTGCGAACATTTCCGGGATTCTTCCCGGGAAACAGGACTCTCCGCGGGTGTTTGTCGGTTCGCATATCGACACGGTTCCCTGCGCGGGGATGCTCGATGGCACCCTGGGGGTCATCGTCGGATTGGAGTGCCTGCGCGTTTTGAAAGATTCCGATACCGCTCTCGCTAAGACGATCGAATTGATTGCCTTCTCGGATGAGGAAGGCCGCTTCGGCGGAACTCTCGGATCCGAAGCCTTTACCGGACTGCTCTCTCTCGAAAAAGTCAGGAGCGCTGCCGATCTCAATGGGATTCCGCTCCAGCAGGCGATGCTCGAACAGGGGCTCGATCCGATGAAAGCACTTGATGCGCGGCGACAGCCCGATGAAATCGACTCGTATCTAGAACTTCATATCGAGCAGGGCCCCGTCCTCGACGAGCAGCATCTTCAGGTCGGGATTGTCGAGTCCATCACCGGACTGCAATCGTGGTCGCTCCGCTTCGATGGCGAGGCCAACCATGCCGGGACGACCCCGATGGATTATCGAAAAGATGCCTTTATGGGACTCGCGGATTTTGCTCATGAGCTTCCGCGTATCCTCGAGGAAAATGGCGGGGCGAACAGCCGGGCCACGATTGGAAATGCCGAGATTCTACCCGGTGCGCCGAACTCCGTGCCCGGGGCGGTCGAGTTCTCGCTCGATTTTCGTGATCCCTCCACCGACACGCTCGAAGATCTCTCACAGGCATTTCAGAAAGCGCTCGCTGCGATCTCTCGGCGCCGCGGCCTCCGGTTTGAGATCCACGTGCAGGGCGAGATTCTTCCCGTCGACTCGGATGAACGACTCACCGGCATTCTCAAAGAGGAAGCCGAACGTCTCAAGCTACGCCACCTCACGATGTTGAGCGGAGCGGCGCACGATGCCCAGCTCGTCGGGCGAATCGCGCCGATGGCGATGATTTTTGTCCCGAGCCGGAAAGGGCTCAGTCACTCACCCGAGGAGTGGACTTCGTGGGAGGACATCGAGGCGGGAGCGAACCTTATGCTCGCCGCGCTCTGCCGGCTCGCAGCCTGATTTACTTTTTACTAACAAACGCACATGGATAAGACGCCTAAAGAAGATCCTCTCAAGCAGATTTACCGGGACTCCTTTGTCGAAAACCCGAAGCACCAGACCGATCTCAGTAACCGCGACACCGCGCTGTTGTGCATCGATATGCAGTATCTCGACGCTGCCGAGGGCTACGGTCTTTTTGCGGACTACGAAAGTTCACCGGTTCCGCTTGAGGAAATGCGCTATTACTTTGACCGGCTCAAAGACACCGTATTCCCCAACGTTCACAATTTGCAGAACTGCTTTCGCGCCCACGGGCTCGAGGTCATTCACGTGCGGATTCAATCGTTAACGCAGGACGGTCGCGATCGCTCGAAAGGGCACAAGCGGCTCGAATTGCACGCCGCACCCGGTTCCGGTGACGCCTGCTTCATCGAGGAAGTCGCTCCTGTCGGAGATGAGATCGTTATTAATAAAACAGCGAGCGGCGTCTTCTCTTCAACGAACCTTCACTACGTCCTCAACAACCTCGGGATCACTTCGCTTTACATCGTCGGGGTCTACACGAACGAGTGTGTCGAAACGACGGTTCGCGCCGCCTGCGACCTCGGCTACCTCGTCACCATGGTCGACGACTGCTGCGCCACTCAGACTCCCGAGCTTCACGAAGCCAGTCTCAAAACTTTACGAAACCGCTACTCCAGAATCGTCTCGACTGACGAGGCGCTCAGCGAGATTGAGGATAATGTCGACGAGGAGGAATGGTAGGAAGGGCCGGAGGAACTGGTAGTCAACGGGGAGAGAAGTCCAGTATCGGACACGCTTCGGGGTCTTGGCTTCCGTAGCGTGATGCTCCGGCTCATCAGGCCGTGGGGATCGGATGTCGCATGGGTTTGTAACATGCTTCTTCAGCCCGTCGGGGTGGAGACTTCAAACGATGTCTACGGACATTGGTTGTGAATCTTTGCTACACCTTTCTCTGCGAATTACCATGTAATTATATTTTCTATAATTATCATTGTGATGTATTTGTTTATCGGTTAGACTGCCGCGTCTTTCCCGCGAGGAATAGACAATACGGAATGCTGTTGCTTTCCCGCGCTCTCTGTTCTGAAAGCTAACACATAGAAACTCACACTGACTCAATCCGGGCTGTCGCCTCATCTGCTTATGTCTACCCATCACCATCTCGCCACGCGTGTGAACCGGGTCTTTCTGGATTTTGAGAATGTCGCGAAAATTGATCGTGAAGTAGTGAGTCGTCCGAGTGTGTTTCTTACTGTCTTTTTCGGAGCACAACAGAAGAAGATAAACATCGAAACGATGGAGGCGATTCGAGCGAATCCAAATCAGGCAAAGATTGTGAACGTCGCTACTGCTGGCAGGAACGCTCTCGATTTTGTTCTCGCTCACTATCTCGGTCGCGCCGTTCAGACTAACCCGGCGAGCTGTTTTCACATCATCTCGAAGGACACAGGGTATGATGCTTTGGTTAAGCAACTTAGAAGCGAAAAAATCAGGGCTCACCGCCATGATAGTTTTGAAGGGCTCCGCCCTTCGGGGCAGAAGAGGACTGCCGAGGCAACCGGCAAAAATAAGCAAGCCGTGCCCGAAGATCCTGTGAATGCAGCAGTGAAAATTCTGCGTAAACGCCCGCGGGCCCGTCCCGCGAAGAGAAAGACACTGGCAACGTTCTTGCGCTCAAGTATCGGATCGGATCTTTCGAAGCAGGAGGCTCAGGATGTAATCCATGCGCTTTGCTCGTCCGGAAAGATTAAAATCGAAGAAAAGAATCTGGTAACCTACTTGCTCTGATTTTCAGACCGCTTCGCCTGCACGTGACGACCGAGGCCTCGCTCTCCGGACGGGCCGGATACGCAGGACGTCCGGTTCCGCTCCCGCGGGTCGCGGCTACAGCGCTGCCGCGTATTCGGTAGCCGTCCCGGGATGAGTCGTTGCGGCCTACTTGCCTTTCATGCCTGAAGGCCCTCCCTGCTTATTCGCGATTTCGCGGGCCTTCTTTTTGTTGGAAGCGTTCGTTTTCGTTTGCTTCTGTTTCTTGTCCTTCTGCTGTGATTTTGGTGATTTGTCGCCCATGATATTTGGTGTGTTTGAGGTAGCGGCTGGACTTCTGAACGGGAGCCCCTGCCAACCGGGAAGGGGACCGGAAAAAATAAACGAAAGACTGCGTTTCGGGTCGGACTGAATGACCTTTTTGGGGTGCCGGCATGAACGGCCACCGAAGAGAACTGTCTTGAGTGTAGGGGCTAGACCGACAATCACCTAGGTAAATCGGGACTGATTCGTGAGGCGACTCTGATTTACCGTGCTGTCGTTCCCTGCCTCCGTTTATCCGCCAGTCAGTGGACTTGCCGGTTCGGCGACGATTGGGCAGGATTCTTTCCATGAAACGCATTTCTCTCTTCCTGCTGGTTTTGTTTTCCGTGTACACTGTTTCGGCTGCGGAGCGTCCTCATGTGGTTCTCGTGATGGCGGATGACCAGGGGTGGGGCGACATGGCTTACAACGGTCATCCCACGGTGAAGACGCCGAACTTTGATGAGGCGGCTGCGAACGGGATTCGCTTCGATCGCTTTTACGCGGCGGCGCCGGTGTGTTCTCCGACGCGCGCGAGTGTTTTGACAGGGCGCAATCCGAACCGACTCGGGGTTTACCAGTGGGGGTATCCGATTCGTGAGCAGGAAGTGACTTTGCCCGAGGTGATGAAGGAAGCGGGCTACGCAACGGGTCATTTCGGGAAATGGCACCTCGGGTCGGTCCGGAATGAGAGCCGATCGAAGCCGGGCGTCCATGGCTTTGACCGCTGGGTCAGTGCTCCGAATTTCTACGACAACGGGGCGACGCTTTCGGATGAGGGAAAGGCGGTCACCTTTGAGGGAAAGGAGAGTTCTTTTATTGCAGTCGACTCTGCACTCGAGTGGATGGGCGAATGTCTGAAAGAGGAGAAGCCGATCTTTGCCGTGATCTGGTTTGGTTCACCGCATCATCCTCACATCGCCGCGGACGAAGACGGTGCGCTTTACGCGAATGAAGACAAAAAGAAGCAGCAGTTTCTCGGGGAACTCACGGGGATGGATCGCGCCTACGGAAAGCTTCGGGAACAGTTGGATGTCATGGGAATTCGCGACAACACGTTGCTCTGGTATTGCAGCGACAACGGTGCTCTCAAGGGAGTTGGCAGTGCGGGGTCGTTTCGCGGGAACAAGGGAATGGTCTACGAGGGTGGTTTGTTAGTGCCGTCTATCATCGAGTGGAAAGGGCGTTTTCCCGAGCACCGTGTCATCAATGCACGCGGCAATACCTTCGATATTTTCCCCACGGTTCTCGAGGCGGTCGGAGTGGCCCTTCCGAAAGGGCCTCCGCTCGATGGTGAAAGCTTGATGCCTTTGATTGCCGGTGAAAAGTCTGCTCGCGAAGGGGCAATGGGATTCTGGCATTCGGCGAGGAAGGGAATCGGGACGCCGAGCGAAGAATGGATGTTAGAGTTGAAGGCGGCTCAGGCGAAGGGTGAGGATTTGCCACCGGAGGCAGCCGTGGTCGAAGCGCAGAAATTGCCCGATCCTCCGGAGACGGAGGCGAGTCTCGCCGGTCATGCCGCGTTGATCGAGGGGGACTGGAAGCTGCATCGGATTTACAACAAGAAATCGGGTGCGGTGAGTCACGAACTTTATGATCTGAAGGGCGATCCTCATGAGAAGGAGGATGTCCTGGCGGAGAATGGAGAGAAAGTGGAGGGGATGAAGACGAAGCTGGAAGCGTGGATCGCTTCGGTTTTGAAGAGTGTGAATGGTGGGGATTATTAGGTTGTCAGGGGATTTGGATCTTGGATCTTGGGTTCTTGGGTTCCGGATGGGCTTTGAATCATCACTCGGAGAGTGATGAGCACATGGTGTGGCCGTAGGCTTTTACCTCCGGGAGAAGCTTCGTAGACTCCGCGCCGGGCGCCGGGGAGGAGATTAGGATTAAGAGAATGAAAAAGGGAGTGATGAGGTGCCTCGATCGTTTTGAACTCGAAGTTGCGCTTTCTTATCCTTCCTGTATTTATTCTTAACGGATCACATGAACCTCACTCTCAACCTGAAACGAATTCACCTCGTCGGCACGCTCGCCGACGCGGCCTGGTGGATTTGTATTCGCTAGTCTCCGGTTGAGGTTTGGTTATTTCGTTCCCGCATTTGATCCCTGTTTTTTTCTGCGCGTTTTTGATTGATCGACCTCTCCGGGATTGATCTCTCATGACAAAAAAATCAGACACTCTTCTTCCTTCAATTCCCGAAGCTTCCTCGCGGCGCGGCATTATTGTGATGCTGCTGTCGGTGACGTGTTTCTCGGTGAACACGCTTTTGCTTCGTTATCTCAGCGGAGACGAAAAGGGGATTGGGTCTGAGGTTCCGCTTCTTTTCCGCGCCGCGGTCGGCTTGGTGATCGTTCTCTGCTTTTTCAGAGGACGGCGTCCTACGGAGGTTAAGCCGGTCTTCACGAACCGGTTGCTCATTCTTCGCGGGATGACGGGTCTTCTCGGGACCGCTGCGTATTACTGGACGGTTCCCAGGATGGGGGCGGGACCGGCGACGATCATCTGCAACACCTACGTGATCTTCGCATCGGTGATCGCGGTGCTGGCGCTGGGTGAAAGGCTGACGACGAAGCGATTTTTATGGCTCGCGCTTTCCTTCGTCGGGATTGTGCTTCTGGTAGGCCCGGACGCTTCGGTCGGAGGTATGACTTTCGGCTTTGTCGAAATGGTGGCGCTGCTCGGGGCGATCATGGCGGCGTGGTCGGTGATTCTCGTGCGCCGTCTTGTTGCTGATTATTCGATTGGAACGATTTACCTCGCCCAATGCGTCTGGATTTTTGTGCCGCTTCTTTTCGTGGCGGGGCCGTATGTGGTGGGGCTGAGCTTTTCGGATGTGGGGCTGCTTTTACTGGCGGGAACGGCGGCAGGCTACGGACAGCTCGCGATGAACGAGGGGTACCGCTGCTTGAGCGTTTCCACCGGAGCGTCGATGCAGATGCTCTGGCCGGTGGCAACGACGGTGGGCGGTATGCTCCTCTTCGACGAACGTTTTGCGTTCGTGCAATTGGTGGGAGCGATCCTGATTCTCGTCGCGGTGTGGCGCGTTTCCGCGAAACGTGCGTAGCGGGGGCGGGTTCCCCTTCAGTCCGGCAAATCCTGTCCGTTCGTTTCGGGGAGGAAAAGGATGATGATTGCTCCGAGAAGGAAGAAGGCCGCGAGATAGGTCATCGCGAGAGGCAGTTCCATCGACTGTTTCATCGTTCCGGAAAGGAGAAGCACGGAGACGGCGAGAATTCGCCCGCCGTTGAATCCCAAACTGGTTCCGGTGGCTCGCAGACGGCTCGGAAACAGTTCCGGGAAGTAGACGGCGTATCCGGCATGCATCCCCAGCGTGAAAAATCCGAAGATCGGCAGAATCGCCAGCAGCATCGTGTAGTTCGTCGGGGCGAAACACGTGATCGGAGTGATGATGAGCGCCGCGATGTGGAAGAGGATGAACGTTTTCTTCCGTCCTATTCTTGTGCTGATAGGGCCGAAAAGAATCAGGCCGATGCCGCCGCCGATGGTCTGAACGATCCCGTAGGCGAATTTGGCTTTTTGCGAAGCGACCTGAGGATCGACTCCCTCGGAAATGAGCTGTTCACGGGCGAGATCCTGTCCTGCGACGGTGACCGCCCAGAAAGTGCCGAGGCCGACGGCTGCCATCAGCATCGCTCCGAGGGCGCGTCCATTCCACGGTTTGACGGTGAGGAGTTCGATGAAGCTTCCCTGCTTCCTGCCGGTGCCATTTGCGGCGGCTGCGCGAGCTTCCTCCCATCGCTTCGGTTCTTTGAGCGCGACTCGCACCCAGACGATGAGAATTGCCGGAAGGACTCCGAAGAGATAGGCGTATTTCCAGTTCGTTCCCACGGCGATGGCGGCGATCGCGGCGATCCAGGTTCCGCACACCGATGAAGCGTGGAAAATGCTCGAAGCCTGAGCCCGTGCTCTTTTCGGGAAAACCTCAGCGACCAGAGCGGCGGCAACGGCCCACTCGCCCCCGATCCCCATCGCGACAAGGAAACGCAGTGCGGTGACGTGCCAGAGTTCGGTCGCGAAAAAGGTCAATCCTGAAAAGACGGAATACATCAGGATCGTGATGACCATGATGGGCTTTCGGCCGTATTTGTCGGCCATCGAGCCGAACATCAATCCCCCGAAGGTTCCTCCGAGGAGAAAGACACCGAGGAACCAGTCACCGTATTTTTTGACCTCATCGCTTCCCGGAGCTTGTCCGAGAATGTCGCCGAGCATGTTGTTCCGCGTGAGGTTGAAAATCTGTCCCTCGTAGACATCGAAGATCCATCCGGCGGAGGCGATGATGAGGACGAGCCACTCGTAGCGGGTGATTCCGTGATACCATTTGGTGTTGGAAGTGAGTTGATTGGACATGGTGGTCTTGAGAGTAAACAGGGAGTGTTGTGCCGGACTTAACAGGGTATCGTGCTCGACTCAACCCTGTTGTGTCACTTGAAAAGGGGAGGGTCAATACCAGACTTTGAACGGATCGGTCACCCCGGGGATGGCGACGGGGTATCTGCCGTCTTTGTCGGGATGGACGGGGGCTTCGGAGCTGAAGTCGACGAGACCGTCGGGCACGAGTTGCTGATTTGATGCCATCGCGTCATCCCAGGTCACGTTTTGACCTGAGTAATTGGACATGCGGCCGAGGATCGCGGTCATCGTCGCATTGGCTCCGCGTTCCGCTTCGTTGTGCTCGAGGTCTTCGCGGATCGCTTTGAAAAAGGGATAATGCTCGAGCTGGTGGCCGTCTTCGTTTTTGCGAAAGCGTTTCGTTTTCGCATTCGGGCCGCTGATTGTGAACTCGCGCTGCATGAGATTGGCGCGGCCGAGGGTGCCGATCGCGGATTCGCTGATGTCGCGCACGCAATTGGGAATCTGCCGGGCCTGACTGTAGAGGATCGTGCCGTCGGCGTATTCGTATTCAATAAAGTGGTGGTCGTAAATTTGGCCGTTTTCGGGCGCGTTGCGGACTTCGCGGCCTCCCATGCCGCGGGCGACGACAGGGTGTTGCTCGCCTTTGATCCAGTTGGCGACGTCGAGATTGTGGACGTGCTGCTCGACGTTATGATCGCCGGAAAGCCACGTGAAGTAATACCAATTGCGGATCTGGTATTCGAGTTCGCTTTCGCCTTCGATGCGGGGTTTTCCGGGACGGGATGAGCCGTTCCAGAGGGCTCGCATCACGAGAACGTCTCCGATTTCGCCGTCGTGAATTCGCTGAATCCATTCCCGGTAGCCGGGTTGATGTCGGCGCTGCAATCCGACCGCGACTTTGAGGTTTTTGGCCTTGGCCGCCTTTCCGGCTGCGAGGACCCGTTTAATTCCGGCCACATCCGAGGCTACCGGTTTTTCCATGAAAACGTGTTTTCCCTGAGCGACGGCTTCCTCAAAATGGAGCGGGCGAAACCCCGGTGAGGTCGCGAGGATGACGACGTCGCAGTCGGCGATGACGCGTTTGTAGCCTTCAAAGTCGGCGTAGCGGCGTTCTTCGGGGACGTCGACCCGACCCGGCTTGCCTTTCGACAGAATCTGCTCAGCCTTGTTCATGACTTCGCGATTGACGTCACACATCGCGTGGAGCGTGATCCCGTCGTCCGCGGTTAGAGCTTGGTTAGCTGCGCCGGCCCCCCTTCCACCGCAGCCAACCAACCCAATCTTCAACTGGCTTTCACCAGCGGCTGCGGAAACGGAGCGGCCTGAAGGAAGTGTCATTGCGAGTGAGATTGCCGCTGCCCGGGACGAACTGTCGAGAAACTCTCTCCGGGTCGTCTGGTCGGTTGGCGGTAAACTCATTTCACGCTGATGGAACCAGTGATAACAATTGAGAGAATTTCCTACAATCTATTTCAGTTCATCAGCGTGGCTTTTTTACGTATTCGATCTTCGGTTGCTAAAGGGGTGCGCGCAGAGGGTGTGGCAATTCTCTACCTGATCGATCTCACAGGTAGGGATGTTGAAGTATTCCTATATTACTTGTAGTAGATAGAGAACTTTCGTTGTCTTAATCATCTCATGGCTGACCCAATATTTTTTACCGATCAGGAGAAGGCGAACGAGTATGAGTGGGCGGAGCATCTCATTTGGATGGAGGGTGGTGAGATTGTCGATCCGCCGGTTTCGAAGCCTGTCTGGCCGGGAGTGATCGTCGCAACGGTGGTGGCGGGCCTCGCCTTTGCGCTCGGTGGTTGGCTCGGAGGACTGGGATGGGAGCACGCGCGGCTCGTCGATCCGGTTCTCGTCGCGATGCTGTTCGGATTGATTTTAGGTAATGTCAGGGTGAGTTCGCGCTTGCTTCCCGGGCTGAACTTCTCGGTGCGTCAATTGCTCCCCTTTGGAATTGTCCTGCTGGGAGCGCGGATCAATTTCGTCGATGCGTTGAAGATCGGGCTGCCGGGGCTGGGGCTCAGTGCCTTTGTCGTGGTGCTCTCGATCGCGCTTGTTTACGGGTTGAGAAAGTGGCTCGGGCTCGAACGGGTGTTCGCCTGGCTTCTCGCTGTGGGAACGGGCATTTGCGGCGGAACCGCGATTGTCGCGATCGCTCCGATTCTGAAGGCGAAGGAGCGCGATGTCATGCTCGGCGTGGCTCTTGTGACGCTCGTGGGCCTCGTCGCGATGATTGTTCTCCCGATCATTGCGGGCCCGCTCGGGTTGACCCAGACGCAGTTCGGGTTGCTCGCCGGACTCACGATTCATCAAACGCCGCAGGTGATCGCTTCGGGTTTTGCCTATGGCGAAGAGGCCGGAGAAGTCGCGACGGTGGCGAAGCTCGCGAGGGTGTGTCTCCTCGCTCCCGTCGCGGTGATTCTCGGGGTTCTCGCGTCACGGGCTACCCCTGACGGTGGCGTTTCGGATCGCCGGCCCTGGTATCAACTGCTCCCGTGGTTTGCGGTGGGGTTTCTGGTTCTGGCGGCGGTGAGGTCTTTCGGGCTTTTACCGATGACGACGTGGGAGTGGCCCAATTTGTTTCACCGCGGACCTGCTTCGTTCGAATTCGATTTTTCTCTCGCCGCTAAAAAGGCTTCGAGCTTCCTCCTCGCAATGGGGATGGTCGGAGTCGGATTTCAGACGAGGTTTTCCCATTTTAAAAACATCGGGATGCGGCCCCTGCTGGCTGCCTCGGGAGCGTCACTGGTGATTGGCGTGGTCGTTGTGTTCCTTGTTAAATTTCTCTTTCCCTGATCGGGTTTGGGGAGTCTGGGGCTTCGTGCTGGGCTTCTGGGTTCGGGGAGGGGATTAAGATTAGGATTAAGAAAAAGAAAAAGAAAAAGGTTAAGACGGGTGGGCTTTGGGGCATCACTCGGAGAGTGATGAGCACGTTGTCTTCTACCTCCGGGAGGAGAGGCGAAGACTCCGTGCGGGCTTCGGGGGGAGATTAAGATTAGGATTAGGAAAAAGAAAAGGGTTAAGACGGGTGGGCTTTGGGCATCACTCGGAGAGTGATGAGCACGTTGTCTTTTACTTCCGGGAGGAGAGGCGAAGACTCAGGGAGGGCCGGGGCAGATGATTAAGATTAGGATTGGGAAAAGATCGGTTGGGCTTTGTTTCTGGATTGAGAGGAGGAAAAAAGATGAGGAAAAAGCGTAAAGCCTTTGGCTTTGATGACATACCCTTATGAAGTGAGTGCTTTGCAACACGAATCAAAATCCCGATTTGAATCTGATTTGCGTCGATCTCAGGTGCCGGTTCTCGGTTACCTCGTGCGGTTGACGGGAAATCTTGCGGACGCTCGTGACTTGCTGCAATTGACGAATCTGACGGCGTGGGAAAAGCGGGATTCGTTCGAAGAGGGAACCAACCTCGTCGCGTGGATGCGGACGATAGCTGCGAATCACTACCGCAACGAATCCCGTAAGGCGAGCCGGCGCGCGACGGTTCCGCTGCTCGATCGCGATCTCGAGCAGATGGTCGAAACGCGAAATCTTGAGCGGGAACGGGAGGAGGCCCGCAAACGGAAGGCGCTGCAGCGATGCCTCGAGAAACTCCCCGATCGTCAGCGGGCCGCGGTCGATGCTTTCTATCTCGAAGGGGAATCGCTCGAAACACTTGGATTAAAAAACAATCGCAAACCGAACGCGATGGCTCAGCTCCTGCATCGGGCGCGGCAGAGCCTGATCGACTGCGTGCGCCGGGATTCGCATCGCGACCTCGAAGGCGACGAATTGAACCCTTTATAACAGTGGAATGAAAGAACGGGAACGAATGGATGAACTGCTCGCTGCGCTCGCTGCCGGCAGTCTCAGCGACTCAGAAAAGGCGGAACTCACCGGATTGCTCGAAAGCTCTCCTGAAGCGCTCGATCATTACCTCGATCATTGCGAGATGGAAACGTGGCTCGCGGCGGCGGGTGATTCTCTGAGTGCTCCGGATTTTGCAGCGTTCCCCGAAAGCGCTCCGACTGCGTCGCGGAGTCGGAGCGGGGGGTGGTGGGTCGCAGCGGTCGGCATGGCGGCGGCGGTGATACTGACGTGGGTTTTCTTTCCGAGTGCGGGGTCGTCTGTAGACAATGAGAACAGGACGGTTGTTGAGGAGATGCCGGTCGTCGAAGACGGGGATGAAGCGGTTCTTTTGGCGGAGACTCCGGCAGCGCGTGATCCGTGGAAAGTGATTAACTCGACGGGATCGGTGAAGCATCCCGGGCTCGTCGAGGCGGCGGTTCCGAAGACGAGAAAGGCGGATCGTCCCGTGAAGTTCAATCGCGACATCCGTCCGATTCTTTCAGAAACGTGTTTCCACTGCCACGGGCCCGATGAGCACGGGCGACGCGCGGACCTGCGCCTCGATTCGCTCGCCGGCGCGACGGAGGATCTCGGTGGTTCGGTTGCGATCGCACCGGGTGATTTGAAAAAGAGCGAGGCCTGGTGGCGTATTATTTCCGACGACCCTGAGGAACTCATGCCGCCTCCCGAGTCGCATCTCGTTCTAACTGATTCACAAAAGGACATGATCAGGCGCTGGATCGAAGAGGGCGCTGAGTATGAAGGCCACTGGGCCTACGTTGCGCCGGTAAAGGCGACCGTTCCTGCGAGCGAAACGAAACGGGGGAAGAATGAGATCGATCATTTCGTGCTCGCCCGACTCGAGGAGGAAGGGCTTTCCCCTTCAGGTGAGGCGAAAGCGAATACCTTGATTCGCCGGCTCAGCTTCGACCTGACAGGGCTGCCTCCGACCGTTGCAGAGGTGGCTGCTTTTGAGTCGGACTATGCCAAGCGTGGCGAGGCTGCGTGGCAGGATGCGATCACGCGCTTGCTTGCTTCACCCCATTTCGGAGAGCGCATGGCGACGCCGTGGATGGATCAGGCGCGCTACGCGGATACGAACGGATATTCGATCGACGGCGGGCGGCACATGTGGCTCTGGCGTGACTGGGTCATTCAGGCCTACAACGGGAACAAGCCCTTCGACGAATTTGTGATCGAGCAGATTGCGGGAGACCTTCTTCCGAATGCAACGGAGGCGCAGCGTGTTGCGACGGGGTTCAATCGCAATCACATGATCACTCATGAGGGTGGCACGATCCCCGACGAGAATTTGACGAACTATGTCGCGGACCGGGTGAAGACGACGAGTGAGGTCTTTCTCGGTCTCACGATGGCGTGTGCCCAGTGTCACGATCACAAATACGATCCGATTTCGGCGAAGGAGTATTATCAGTTCTACTCCTTCTTCAATGAACTCAGCGACAGAGGAAATGACGGGAACGCCGGGAAAAATGCAGTCCCTAACATGATGGCGAAAACGGTCACTCCGACCGCTGAACTCGAAGGGTTGATCCGGAAATTCAGGGAGGCGACGGAAGCGTTCAACGCGACAGAGGAGGGGTTTGAAGAATGGTTGATTGACCGGCAGGCGAAAGAGCGTGCCCGGGGGAAAGCCTTCCAGACCCACGCAATGGAACTGCTCGACGTCTCGTCACCGAACCGCCCCGGCCCGTATGAAGGACGTTCGGATGGGTCCGTCTTCGCAAGTGCGCCTTCGAAAGGCCTCAATGCATTCAGTCACGCATTTCGCCTTTCGGGTGATCAACCGGTGAACGGGATTCGCGTTCAGTTTTTCCCGTATCAAGCGGAGGGAAGCGAGGCGGCAGTTTTGACTCCCCATCCGGACGGAATTCCGAAGGTGTCGGCGGTTCTCGTTTCTGCAGGGGAGCAGCCGGCCAAGCAGGTCGATATCTATCGCCAACTCGAACTGGAGCAGGCAACTGCGAGCTCAGCATCGTTGGATCCCGCCGGGGTTCTTGACGAGAGAAATATCGACTGGTGGCAGCCGGAACGGAAATCAGAAAAGGAGCATCTTACGATCACGTTCGCGGAGCCTGTCGATCCTGTGAAGACGCCGTATCTCAGCGTCATGTTGTTTTTCGGTCAGGCAAATTCGATGCCCTATCACTGGCGAATCGACGCGTTCAGCGGGAACGATACGGAAAGCGTTCTGTCGAAAGAGATCACAGCGCTCATTGCCGGGGATGCTTCGAGCTGGACTGGTCCTGAGCGCGACGCGGTTCTCAAAGCGTTCCGTCAGGATGCTCCTTCTCTGGAAGCGACGCGGGTCCACCTTGCGAACTTGAAGGAAAGAATCGATGTCCTGACAAAGCCATTTTCAACGATGGTCATGGACGTGGATCCGAAGCCCCGCGAAACGCACATTCTCGATCGTGGGCAGTATGATGTGAAACTGGAGAAAGTCAGTTCCAACACCCCGGGGATTCTCCCTCCGCTCACTGTTGAGGGAAAAGCTGATCGGCTCGATCTCGCAAAATGGATGGTGGACCCAGGGCATCCTCTCACGGCGCGCGTCGCGGTGAACCGGATTTGGGGTATGCTTTTCGGCACGGGAATCGTCGCGACTTCGGCTGATTTCGGATCACAGGGGGAGTGGCCGAGTCATCCTGAATTGCTCGACTGGCTCGCCGTGGATTTTGTGGAAAGCGGCTGGGATCAAAAAGCTCTCATTCGAAAGATCGTGAGCAGCGCGACTTACCGCCGGGACTCGTCTGCCTCTGAGGAAATCCGTGAGCTCGACCCGAAGAATCGTCTCCTCGCCCGTGGCCCGCGATTCCGGCTCGGCGCTGAGTTCGTGCGTGATCAGGCGCTTGCGGTGAGTGGACTGTTAGTCCCGTGGGTCGGAGGCCCCAGTGTTCATCCCTATCAGCCGCCGGGGCTTTGGAAAGAGGTGAGCCACTTCGGAAGTTCCCCGGCGACGAAGCAGGTCTTCGTTCAGGACAAAGGGGAGAAACTCTATCGTCGCAGTCTTTACACGATCACGAAACGAACGAGTCCTCATCCGGGGATGGCGTCCTTTGACGCTCCCAATCGGGAGATGTGCATCGTCCAGCGCGGCGTCACGAACACACCGCTTCAGGCGCTCGTGACACTGAACGATCCCCAGTTCGCCGAGGCGTCGCGCGTGTATGCAGCGAAGTTGATCCGGGAAACCGCGGACGTCACTGAAAGGGAGCGGCTCACCCATGCTTTTCGTGAAATCACAAGCCGCGCTCCGCTCGACTCAGAGTTGAACGCACTGAGTTCTTTCCTGACCGACGAGCGGGCACGGTATGAGGCGGATCGTGATGCGGCCTCCCGCCTCGTGGCTTTCGGGGATTCGCCGCCGGACGCGGAACTCGACCCGGTCGAGCAGGCGGTTTGGACTCAGGTGTCGTCGCTGCTTTTTAATCTCAGCGAAACCCTGACACGACTTTAATTCGAAAGTGAAATTACGATGAATGATTCAATCACCAGTGAATTTCTAAAAAAGGAAGCGCAACTCCACACGCGGCGTTCGCTCTTCGCCAACACCGCAGCCGGTCTCGGCGGGATGGCGCTGGGCAACCTCCTGACGGGGGATGCCCGGGGCGCGGTACCGGGACGTCTCGATGTCGCGACGTCACGAACCGGCGAGGGGATTCCGGGACTTCCTCATTTTGCCCCGAAGGCGAAGCGGGTCATTTATCTGTTTCAGTCAGGTGGACCGAGTCACGTCGATTTGTTCGACAATAAAGATTTTCTCGAAAAGCATCACGGGAGTGACTTGCCGGCCTCAGTCATGGGTGGACAGCGGCTCACGGGGATGACGTCGAGGCAGAGCAGTTACCCTGTCGTGAAAGCGCTGTGGGGCGGCAAGCGATGTGGCGATCATGGAACGTGGATCGGGAATCTTCTCCCGCATCACCAGTCGATCGCGGATGACATGACGATTATCCGTTCGATGTGGACCGAGGCGATCAATCACGATCCGGGCGTGACCTATATCAACACCGGTTCGCAGCAGATGGGGCACGCTTCGATGGGGGCATGGCTCAGTTACGGTTTGGGCCGCGCAAATGAGAATTTTCCCGCCTACATGGTGTTGTTAAGTCAGGGCACCGGGAAAAATCCAGGGCAGCCGCTTTTCTCGCGACTCTGGGGGAGCGGGTATCTGCCTTCGAGCCATCAGGGTGTGATGTTGCGGCCGGGCGCGAATCCCGTTTTGTATTTGAAAAATCCTCCCGGTGTTTCGCGTGAGGCAAGGCGCCGGCTCCTCGATACGCTTGGCGATCTGAACAGGCAGCAGGCCGAGTCGGTCGGAGATCCGGAAACGCTCGCGCGGGTCGAGGCGTATGAGATGGCTTACCGGATGCAGACTTCGGTTCCGGATTTGGCGGACCTTTCTGACGAACCCGATTCGACCTTCGAGCTCTATGGCGAGGAATCCCGCCGTCCCGGAACCTTCGCTGCGAACTGCCTCATGGCGCGTCGCATGGCGGAGCGCGGAGTGCGTTTTATTCAGTTGTTTCATCGCGGGTGGGACCAGCATATCTCGATCAAGAATCAGCTTCCGCGTCAGTGTCAGGATGTCGATCAGGCCTCAGCGGCGTTGGTGAAAGATTTGAAACGACTCGGGATGCTCGATGACACGCTCGTGATCTGGGGCGGCGAGTTCGGGCGAACCGTCTACAGTCAGGGCGAACTGGGGGCTCCGACTTCGGGCCGCGATCACCACGGGCGCTGCTTCACGACCTGGATGGCGGGGGGCGGAATCAAAGGTGGCTACGACCACGGGGTGACCGATGATTACGCCTACAACATCGCCGAGAACCCGGTTCACATCCGGGATCTCAACGCGACGATTCTGCATCAGTTAGGAATCGATCACGAGCGATTCACTTTTAAATTCCGCGGATTGAGTCAGCGCCTCACCGGGGTTGAAGAGGCGCACGTCGTGAAAGACATCATTGCCTAGAGCCGCCGGGAGTCTGCGGTCATTCTCCCGGAGGCAGAAGAGCACGTGCGCATCACTCTCCGGGTGATGCCCCAAAGCCCATCCGTCTTTTTCATTTTCTTAATCCTGCTCTTAATCATCCCCCGAGGTCCGGCACGGAGTCTGCGGTCATTCTCCCGGAGGTAGAAGAGCACGTGCGCATCGCTCTCCGGGTGATGCCCCAAAGCCCACCCGTCATTTTCTTTTTCTTAATCCCGCTCTCAATCTCCGTTATCAGTATTTCCCAACAACATGACGCAGCGCGCTTTGTAATTGGGGATGCCGAAACTGATACCCGAGCGCGGTCAGTTTTTCAGGGGCTACCGCAACATCGGCGAGAATAGTCTCCCGTCCCATATCACCGAAAATCGCCTCGATAAAAAAAGTCGGAACCGGGAAGAAAGCGGGACGTTTCAGAACGGTCGCAAGCGTCTTCGTAAAATCACTGTTCGTGACAATTTCCGGAGCGACGAGGTTGATCGGACCTTCCCAGGAATCTTCGTAGAGCGCGCGGTGAAGAATGTCGATAACGTCGTCGAGACCGATCCAGGCCATGCGTTGATCACCCGATCCGATTTTGCCTCCGAGACCCAGTTGAAAAAGCGGGAGGAGCTTGGCGAGCGCTCCGCCGGAGGGTGAGAGAACGGCTCCGATTCGCGCTTGAATCGTTCGAATGCCGGCGGCAGTGAGAGGGGCTGACGCTGCTTCCCATTGTTGGCAGACTTCACTCAGAAAGTGGTCGCCTGCGAGTGAGGATTCATCGTGCAACTCGCCGCCGAGGGGGTAATAGCCGGAACCTGAGGCCGTGATGAAAACAGCCGGCGGCGTCTTCAGTTTGAGAACCGCATCGACGATTAACGCCGTGCCTTTGGTTCGGCTTTCGAGAATTGAGGAGCGCTTCTCATCGGTCCATCTGCCGCTCGCGACATTCTCACCCGCGAGGTGGATGACCGCATCGGGTTGGACGGCATCGGGGATCTCGAGAATGGCATTGTCAGGGTCCCACAAAATGTCGTCAGGGAATTGAGGGGTCCGCGTGGTCCTGATGACTCGATGCCCCTGCGTCTGCAAATAGCCGGTCAGCGCCTTGCCGATCATTCCCGTCGCGCCGGTGATGAGAACGGTGAGAGCTTTCGGTGGCGGATTTTCGAGGCGGCGCTCGAGATCGCTCTGGGTCACGTCATGTCGATAGCGAAACATCCGCTCGAGCTTTCGTTTTACGATTCCTTTGCCAAAAAAATCACCCGGAAATCCAAACGGAATCCGATAGGAAATCTCGTCGGTCAACTTTGAACACGAACCCCGCTCCTCGAAATGATGACGATGTTCCCATTTTGAAAAAGGCCCCGAAACCTGACGATCGACAAAACCATCATCGATGAGTTCGTGTGCCGCGACCCACTTAATCTGAAACGGAGCCGTGCCCAGTTTGATCGTGGCTCGCGCCCCGTTCTCAAGTGAATCGGGCACTTCAATCACTTCCGCTTTTTCCCAGGGCGGGTTGAGGCGACTGAAGGCGCCGGGGCGGAAATGCCAGTCCCTCAGCTCCTGTGCGGGGACCTTGATCTCGGAGCTTCGCTGAAAGGTGCGGAGTGACATAGTCATCGATACGAATCTCAGAGCTTATAGGAAGTCGGCGCGATCGCTTGAGAATTACAATTTGAAAAAGTTGATCTTTTGATTACTGTTCAAATTAGCAATTAAATGGATTTAAAAGAGAAATTGGGAATTCTTGCCGACGCGGCTAAATACGACGCGTCGTGCTCGAGTTCCGGGGCGAAGCGTCGGGATTCCAGCGGCGGTAAAGGAGTGGGCTCGGCCGGGGGAACCGGGATCTGCCATTCCTATGCTCCCGACGGACGCTGCATTTCGCTTTTGAAAATTCTCCTGACGAACGTTTGCATTTATGACTGCCATTACTGCATCAACCGGCGTTCCTCCGACGTTCCCCGCGCGCGATTTTCAGTGGAGGAAGTGGTTCAGTTGACGCTCGATTTTTACAAAAGAAATTATATCGAAGGGCTCTTTCTCAGCAGTGGAATCGTCCGCGATGCCGACTTCACGATGGAGGAGGTGATCCGGGTCGCGAGGGAATTGCGGGAGACGCATCATTTTCGTGGATACATTCATCTAAAGACGATTCCCGAGGCGTCGCAGGAGTTGATCGAGGAAGCCGGCAAATACGCCGACCGTATCAGCATCAATATCGAACTGCCGAGCGAGGAGGGGATCAAGGCGCTCGCTCCTGAGAAGGATTTGCGACGGACGCAGCAGGCGATGGGCGGAATACGATCACGGATCGAGAACGGAAAAGAGGAACAGAAAGACAGGGCGAAGCGCGGGCGGACCTCGCAAACCCGGGCGGCGTCGGGATCGTCGAAGCTGTATGCCACCGGTCAGAGCACGCAGATGATCGTCGGCGCTGACCAATCGAACGACGAACTGATTTTAAAGCGATCCGATCACCTTTATCGAAGCTATCGGTTGAAGCGGGTCTACTACTCGGCGTTCAGTCCGATACCGGCGTCTTCGGTGATTCTTCCGGCGAAGTCACCGCCTCTGATTCGTGAGCATCGACTCTATCAAGCGGACTGGTTGCTGCGGTTTTACGGCTTTGACGTGGGCGAGCTCACCCCGACGGAGGGGCCGGCGCAGGGGCACCTTGATTTGGATATGGATCCAAAACTTGCCTGGGCGTTGCGGTTCCGGGAGTGGTTTCCCGTTGATTTAAATCGAGGCTCGCGTGAGCAGCTTCTTCGCATTCCGGGACTCGGAGTTCGAAATGTGGATCGTATTTTGAAAGCACGACGATGGTCTCAGGTCCGGCTCGGTGATCTTACCAAGCTGCGGGTGAATTTGAAAAAGTGTCTGCCTTTTATTACGACGCCGGACCACAGTCCGAGCCGACTGGGACTGGATAACGAAGATCGGTTGCGCGCGCGATACGCACCGGCGCCTGAGCAGCTCGAGTTTGATTTCAGCGAAGCGGGGCGCAGTGCGCTCACGGGAGAGGTATAGAGGGATCTCGGGAATGCGGAGGACCGGCCGAAAACGATGCAACAGGTTACGATAGAACCCCATTTTTCCGCATGGCGAACGCGGGCGAGAGCTCTGCTTATCTCCGGCATTGAGCCCGCGGAAACGTTTTGGAGCGATGGTCTTGGTGGTCAAAGTGATTTGTTTCCGGAATTGGAGGTGAAGGAAATCGAGGCGGAAAAGAAAGCCGGGAAGAGCGCCTCTGAGTTCCGGATTCCGAAAGCATTTCTTGAGCTGGCGGAAACGGTCTCGTGTCATCGTGACGAGTCGAGATGGGGATTGCTTTACCGGATCCTCTGGCGAATCGCGCGTCGGGGAGAACGACATTTGCTTGGGCTTCCGACGGACGCCGATATCCAGAAGGCCAATGCGTTCGCCAAAGAAGTGAGGCGCGACTGTCACAAGATGCGGGCCTTCGTCCGGTTCAGAAAGGTTGGTGAAGATGCAGAGTCGGGGCGCGAGCAATTTGTCGCGTGGTTCGAGCCGATGCATCATATCGTGAGACACAACGCGCCGTTTTTTCAGAAACGCTTCACCGGTATGGACTGGTCAATTTTGACCCCGGACGGTTGTGCGCATTGGGACGGAATTAAACTGCAGTTTTCGGAAGGCGTTTTGAAAAGCGAGGCTCCCACAGATGACGCACTCGAGGAAATCTGGCGTTCCTACTACAAAAACATTTTCAACCCGGCGCGGCTGAAACTCAAAGCGATGCAGTCGGAAATGCCGGTGAAATACTGGAAGAATCTCCCCGAGGCCTCTTTGATTCATGACCTGACAAAGGAAGCGTCGACGAAGCGTGATAAGATGATTGAGCGGGAACCGCTTCCCCTGCGAGCCGCGCCGAAGAATCTTTATCTGCGGAGCCTTCACGAAATGAACGACGTCGCGCTCGTGAGAGAGGCGGGCGCCTCAGAGGGGCAATCGCTGACAGAGATGGCGCACTCGGCTGAATCCTGCCGCGCCTGCCCACTGTGGGAGAATGCGACACAAACGGTTTTCGGACGGGGGAATGAATCCGCCGAGATCATGCTGATCGGCGAGCAGCCCGGGGATGAGGAGGATATTTCCGGAATCCCCTTCGTCGGTCCCGCAGGGAAGCTTCTCGATGATATGCTCGAAGAAGCGGGAGTGAATCGTGATGAAATTTATCTGACGAATGCGGTGAAGCATTTCAAGTGGAAGGCCGGAGGGAAGCGGCGACTCCACGACAAAGCGAACCTCGCGGAAATGAAAGCGTGTCGGCCGTGGCTGCTCGGGGAAATCCTGAGAGTTGCGCCCCGCGTCATCGTCACGGTGGGAAATACCGCAGCGCATTCGGTGATCGATCCCTCGTTCAAGATCACGACGCAACGGGGATTGGTTGAGGCACCGAACCAACTCAATTTTCCCGGGCCCATCGTCGCGACGATTCATCCTTCGTTTCTGCTGCGATTGGATGACGGCAGCGAACGCGAAAACCATCTCCGAAAGATGATCGAAGAACTCCGACTCGCGCGAAGTCTCGCAAAGAAAGTGCCGGAGAGGGTGAAGGTGAAATACTGAAGCAAATTCTCCCGCATAGGGAAACGGGAACGGGAACAGAAACAGAAACGGGAACGGGAACGGGAACGGGAACGGGAACGGGAACGGGAACGGGAACGGGAACGGAAACAGAAACGGAAACGGAAACGGAAACGGAAACGGAAACGGAAACGGAAACGGAAACGGAAACGGGAACGGAAACGGAAACGGGAACAGAAACGGGAACAGAAACGGGAACAGAAACGGGAACAGAAACGGGAACGGGAACAGGAACAGGAACAGGAACAGGAACAGGAACAGGAACAGGAACAGGAACAGGAACAGGAACAGGAACAGGAAC
>JBLXHA010000013.1:0-158853 GCA_048260165.1 Verrucomicrobiales bacterium | reverse complement strand
TGGGAAGTCGATTTGATACGCTGTATCTGAATTGGCGTCCGTTTGCGCGTTTCTCTGAGGAGCCCTGTGCGGGAATACCGCACGCAGGGATCTGCGAGGGGGGCGCTCGGTAACGAGCGTCCCTACCTCAATCTGCTCAAAAATGAACCTCCTCGATCTTTGGCTGAAGTACATGAAGTGGGGTTTGATCATCACCCCGCCGGTCATGGTAATCGTATTCATCACTCTCCCGCTTATTGATGCAGTTCGCCCGTGGAGCGTAGCCGAATCAGAATTGGACAGTTATGGACGAGGTGGTTTGGCAATCTGCGTCGGAATTTCCTCTTTTCATTCACGCACGACGAACGAAGAGATCTCTGAGTCACAGCGAAGTTACCTATTGATGACGAAGGGCGAAATGGCGTCCATCACCGAAACCTGCGAAAACGGAGAGAGGACGGTAAGTCTAGACTCAAGCAAATGGGGATTCTGGATCATTCCGGCTGTTTTACTGTTGCTCATTTGGCTGTCCATTCGGTTCTCGATCCCTCGAATCACATCGAAACTGAAACGCAGCAGAACAAGCGAGTGGACACCAACCGCCTACCGCCCCGAGTCGAAATGATCCTCTTTATTCGAACCTTTAACCCTGTTGCGGAGTGGCTCTGCTAGTAGAGTAGGCGGCGGGTCATTCTTGACGTTGTGCCATGAAATTCGGAAGCATCGTAATAGGCATTTTTTCGATGCTTCTTGTAAGTGGATGCTCGGATGAGGTTAGTATCCGAACTTATGATCTAGGTGACTCGTTGGAGATTCAGTTCATCGGCGAAAGATTTTGGGATGTTTCATCCAGCATTGATTTCGTGATTCGCAGTCCGAAAGGTGAGTTGGTGCGCGAGTCATCAGTGGATTACTACGTTCCTGGAAATGGTTCACCACCAGCTTTCACATTCTACTGGACCGAAGACCGCTCAGTACTGGGAATCGCCGGAAGCGACAAGCCCACGAAATTGATCTCGGTCGTTGATGCAGTCGATTGGATTTCTCACGTTCCCTGGGGGGGGCGTCGTCGTGAACCAGCTAGAGTTCTTGTCGAACAGCTTTCGAAGCGCTATCCCAACATTGAGGCATTTCCGTAATTCGAAGCGGGCACGGAAAGACTGCGATCGCAAGCCTGACCACGTTCCGAGTTGATTGACTTTACCGATTCAAATCCTTACTCTTCCATCGAGTCCGCGCCGCCAGATCAGGTCGAGCTGCCCATGACGTTGTGCCAAGAAACATGCCGAACAAGGCTACAATCCTAAAAGTCGCATTAGCAGCAACGGTTTGGGCAATCATTGGCGTTGCTGTTTTTGATGCGATGTGGATCGAAACTTATTGGGGAGGCGAGAGTCGGTGGGGTTGGCTACTCTCACCTGGAATTGTTCTTCCAGTCGTAGCAGCAAGTAACCTGATTTGGATTGGATTCACCATCAGGGAATACCGCCAGCACCGAGGCAATTACTTCGGGGCTGCGCTTATTTCTCCGATCGTCGGCGCAGCGCTCGTTGGACTGATTCTATGGGCACTCAGAGGCTTTCCTCCAATTGAGCTTTGGTTCGTAGCGATCGCTGTATTCGGCATCTTGACCTTTTCCCTCGTGATTTGGCCGATCAGCATTGGAGCTGCCTTTTCTTGCTGGGCGATCACTTGGAACGACCTGAACACGCCACGAAAAGACGGGCACAGCAAACCGAGGCACTCAAGCGCTGACCGCGCCGAGCCGAAATGACTTTTCTGATCCGCGAGTTCCCTCTACAATCAACTCGCGCGCCCGTTTCGGGGCGCCGTTCAATTGACGATAAGCGAAGAACTGAAGAATCAATCATGTTCGGCAACTCCAAACACAAGGTGCAACCGATCCTGACGCCAATCGGTGACGGCGTCTGTTCACCGGACCTGATGCATGGCGAGATCGTCGAGGTCCGTCGTTACCACCGGGGCGCTGTCATCGAATTTTCGTGGCATCCATCGCTGCCCACAGCACAGCAGGTTCCAGAGGTTGCCGCCTCCATCCAGATATACATCGACCGCGCTCTCGACATGGTCGATGCGGACAAGGATTTTCGGGATGCTGTCATCCAGAATGGCGGCATCTTCCCCATGAGCGTATATTGGGGGCGATACGACTGCGATTTCACCATTTCGTTTGGGTATTCCGAGTGGGACGATGGCATTCTCCGATTCTTTTTTCGTGATGGTGAGGTCATTGACACCGACGTCAGTGACTAGTTTACTTTGCGCAAAATGATGACGCCTATCCAGTCGAGGTAAGGCAACCGCCACTGGCCGCTTTGTTTATATGTTCCAGCGTAACTTTAATCCTAACCCCACGTTTAACCCGCGCTTCCGCTAGTGGCGCCGCGGGCTCTCATACGTCAGGCTCAAAATGATACCATCAAGAGAGCAGTGGGAAGGAGCCTGGGAGGGGCTCGATACTGCGACCGCATTCTATCATTTCTTCGGGAAGTCCGGGAAAGAGGCGCGCTACCTGATCGAAAAGGCACCGGAGTTGTATTGTGAAGACTTTATGTGGATGCCACGGGGGCCTCTCAAATACTATTTGCCCGCATTCTCCGAATATCTTATGTCACCTTCGAGTAAAGGAGACTCCTACGCAGCCTATTCATATCTTGGACTCATCAAAAGCCGATTGAGTGATCAATACACAGTGGTGAGTGAACTGTGGGAAGCAGTTTCACTGGTATTGGAGCGTCTTTCCAGTAATCAGCACTTCTATGACGCATTGATGGACGAGGGAGTTTACTCGAAACTGGTGTCTTAAATACGGGCGTTTCAACTGAGACAGGAAGCCTGACAAGTCGGCGCATTCAACCCGATACTCGACGAGGGGGGGCATTGGCTAACCTGATTCGCATCCTCGCATTCGCGGGGTCAATTCGCGGGGTCAATTCGCGGGGTCAATTCGCGGGGTCAATTCGCGGGGTCAATTTGATTCGTGGGGTCAGGCAACATTTCTTGACTAGCCAAGATGCCGCGCAACGAAAGTTGCCTCGCACATCGTTATCCTGTTCATCGTTCCTCCTTTCTTCGACGGCCTCCTTACAACTGAGAGCGTATATTTGTCTGTCCCTTAAAACACTTAAAACAGTCCCTTTAAACAAAAACACCTGATGCGTTCGAGCGTTGACGCATTCAGCAAGATACGGAGAACATGGCTTCTGAACCGGCCTCACGGCGACCGGCTACAGTTTCGATCCGCGCGTGGCTTGCCTGTAGCTGAGGGCCTTGACCTCGGTCGGACGGACTGTCATCGAAGGCATCCGTTTCCACTCCGAAATGTTGCAGGAGGTCTTTGCTCTTTTTGTCAGTGGTCCGTAACCCCGGACGTGTTCGTGCGTTGACGACAATCAGCAAGATACGGAGAACCGGACTTTTGAACCGGCCTCACGGCGACCGGCTACAGTTTTGGTCCGGGCGTGGCTTGCCTGTAGCTGAGGGCCGCGACCTCGGTCGGACGGACTGTCATCGACGGCGTCCGTTTCCAATCGGGACTGTTGCTGGAGGTCTCTGACTCGACGATCACTACGCTAGCGATGGGTCGTCGCTAGATACACGGTGCTCGCGGATTCTTTATCCTGGAGGGGATTGTGGAAGGTGACGATGTGAGACTCGCAGGTCGCGAAGACTTCGCTCAGTGACTTCATGAAATTCTCTTCGGGGGGATCGTCGGACCAGAGGCCGAAGACGCCGCTGGGGAGGAGCTTTTCTGAAAACTTTTTCAGTCCTTCCTTCGTGTAGAAGGTCGCGTTTCCTTCGGCGAGGAGTTTTTCGGGAGAGTGATCGATATCGAGGAGAACGGCGTGGAATTTCTTCGCGGGTTCGGCTTCGCAAAAGGATGGTTCTCCGTCGTTCGCGAGCGCGAGAGCGAAAAAGTCGCCGTGACGGTAGCTGCAACGGGGATCGGCGTTCAGTTCGGGACCGAGCGGGACGAGTCCTTTCTCGTGCCATTCGATGACGGGTTTCAGGTAGTCGACCACGGTGACGGTTCCGACGCGATCGGGAACGAGCGCCACCTTGGCGGTGTAGCCGAGTCCGAGACCGCCGACAACGACGTCGAGTTTTTCGCCGTCAGGGAACTGCTTTTCAGTGAGCTCGAGGCCCAGTTCTGAGAGCGCCTCCTCAACGACCGTGAACATGCTCGACATGAGAAAGGCATCTCCGAGAATGATCTCGTGCACCTCCAGGTTGTCGAGCGCGAGAACGGTCCGGCGTCGCAGAATGAGTTCTCCGATGTCGGTTTTCCGGTAGTCCAGCTCTTCGAATGCCGGTTTAAGAGAACTCATAGGGAGGTAAAAGGAGTCGGTTACTTACGGATCCCGGCTGAGGCGGTTCCCTCTTCGTCGAGATGGTTCGTTACCCAGAGAAGCCCGTTCGTGACGAGATCGAGGTAGCGGTCATCGGCGACGGTTTCGTTGAAGTGACCGATCGTGGTGCTGAAAATTTTGGTTTTGTTGGGGCCGTAGATGTTCGTCCATGCGACGACTGCCTCAGCTTGCTTCCCGACCGCGTCAGGGTTCTTTTTCTGTCCTTTTTTCACTTTCGGAAATTGCATTTGGCGGCCGGAGGCGAGTGCGTGAGCGGATTCGAAGATCTGCACGTTGTTGTAGAGTTCTTCTTCAATCGTCTTCCAGTCGGAGAGGCCTTTCGTGACGGGGTGCTTTTTGTCAGTGTAAGTGATGTCGATTGGCTCCTTGGGACCGTGGCCGGTTGACTGGATGCCGATCATTTCATACCAGGCCGCGTTGTCGTCGCCGAGTTCGACGGGCTCTTTGAAGTTACCCCAGCGATAACTGTGCATCGCGCAGTGAATGTTGACCGCGGGGATGCCACCGCGATGAGCGTCGAGAATGCGTTTGAGGTAGGCCGGATCGGTCACGCTGGCAGAGCACTCGTCATGGAGGACGACGTCGTAGCCTTCGGCCCAGTTGTCTTTTTCGTAGATGGGGAACCTGGCTTCAGTCGTCGTATCGTCTGAGTATTCGACGTCCACGGTCGCATGGATGCGGGATTCGATACCGGCCTTGAGGATATCCTTTTGAACCGCGTAGTCGTGACAACAGCCACCGAGAACGAGAAGGATCTTGAGCGGCTTTTTGTCATCATCCGCCGCCCGGGTGAGAACAAAGGCGCTCAGCGCAGTGAGAACGGCGAGAAAGAGTGGAATGACTTTTTTCATAGTGGTTCGTGGATGTTGGAGGGCGGTGATGGTCCGGTCGAGTGGAATTTTTGGCTGATTTCTGTCCGGATGGTGGTGGAGGGAGATGGCTGATGGGGAAGAAATCCTCACGGATTCCTCTACGTTTGGGGCGGGTGTAGAGAAAGGGCGTGAGCCTTTCGGTTTGGTTGGCGGGATGTGTTCGGGCGTGCGGTGGATGGCGGCGGGGGGAGAAATCCTCACGGATTCCTCTACGTTTGGGGCGGGTGTAGAGAAAGGGCGTGAGCCTTTCGGGTCGGTTGGTGAGGTGTGTTCGGGCGTGCGGTGGATGGCGGCGGGGGGAGAAATCCTCACGGATTCCTCTACGTTTGGGGTGGTTTGCTCATGACCAAGGTCAAAACGAGACAAGTTAAAATGAATTGAATTTATGAAAAATATGACTATTTTAACGAATGGATCAGGATCAGAACCAGCGATACGATATTCTTATCGTCGGCGGCGGGATTGCCGGCAGCGTTGCTGCGTGGACTTTCTCGCGGCAGGGGCTGTCTGTGGCTTTGATTGATGAGCGGGATTTTGCGGCGCCTTTTTTCCGGGCTGAGCGGATTTCGTCGCTCGCGATCGCGGATATGCGGGATCTCGGGCTCGGTGAACTGATCGACGATGTCGCGCTGCCCCTCGAGACAACGGGCGTGATCAAAGGCGGAAAGGTCCAACGTATCACCGAGGAGGTCGATTATTCGGTTCCACTCTGGCAGCTCGTCAATCGGATCCGGGAGTCGTTGAAAGAGAATCCTCTCGTCGATTTTATCGCGGACGTGGTCGAGAGCGTCGCGACCGGCGTCGACCGGCAGCAGGTCTTTTTGAAAAAAGGGCGGCGTGAACTGTGCGGGAAGTTGCTCGTCGTCGCGACGGGTGCCTCGAATGCCTTTCTGAAAAATATCGGAGTGGAGCGTGAAATCATCAGTAAAAATCATTCCTCCACCTTCGGGTTCGATTTGATTCCCGGTCCTGACTTTGCGTTGCCGGCATCGTCGGTGACGATCCGGATTTGTCGTGAGGGCGCGGATTACATGAACGTTTTTCCGACTCCCGAAGGTGGCTATCGGGCGAATCTGTTTACGTATTGGAAAGCGAGTGACCCCGTGCAGAAGGATTTTGTGAAAGGGGATTCAACGGCGCTTTTGAAACGACTTTCGCCGTCGCTCATGAACGCGACCGGTTCCTGGACGGTCGGTGATACTCTCGAATGTGGGACGGTTAGTGTCATGAAATCGACGGGCTACCAGCAGCCGGGATTCGTGCTCATCGGTGATGCCTATGGTCGGATTTGCCCCTGTTGCGGCAGGGGGATTAACAAGGTGATCCGCGATGTGCTGACCTTGCAGAAAATGGTCCCTGACTGGATTGCTGATAACGTGGCGCTGACTCCTGAGGTGCTCGCCGGTTACTATCACGATGACACTCGCGAGGCCTACGAGGAATGGGTTTACACGCAGTCGATGACGCTTCGGGACCGCATCGTTGAGAGCACTCCGAAGCAGGTATTGCGTCGCATTATTTATCATCATCTCCCGCCAAAGCTGCAGGACCTTTACTGGAAACATCTCGGGAGCAGGAAGCGCGTTCCCATCGCGCAATGAGCCCCCCTCAATTGAATCGTCGTGATGTGCAGTGATCTCAAAAAGCGGATGGATGGGAATCTGGAGACCTACGATGAGGTCATCACGGATTTCGAAAATCTGTATCTGTTTCCCGCGGAGGTGATCGTTCTCGATCGCTTTCGGGATCAGTGGAGCCGCTTCGACATGCTCGATATCGGCGTCGGTGTCGGAAGGACCGCGTGGGTCTTCAGTCAGAATACCAGTTCCTACGAAGCGATCGATTACGCGCCGAAGCGGATCGAGCAGTGTCACCGACTTTTCGCGGATGCGCCGGATCGCAGGTTTTCGGTGGGTGATGCCCGGGACCTGTCAGGGTATGCGGATGAGTCCTTCGATTTTATTCTCTTTTCCTACAACGGGATTGATTACATCGATCCTGAAGGCCGCGAGGCGGCGATGGCTGAGATCAAACGGGTTCTGAAACCGGGAGGTTGGTTTTTCTTTTCGACTCATTCGCTCGACGTGTTTCCTTTCAATCCACCGGTCGCTGATAAACTCCGTGGCGTCTTCAGTCCGCTCGGGCATCTTCTCCGAATCCGGAAGCGGCTCAAGCTGAAGTGGCGGAATCGGAAGGTGGATGTGCGGGAAGCGAAAGAACGCGGTTGGGCGTGCCTCGTTGATTACGCCGATTCGATGACGACTTACTACATTGATCCTGCGCGACAACTTGAGCTGCTCGAGGCGATGGGCTACCGCGTCGATGCGACCTGGGATACGAAAGGGCGACCATTGGGCCAGGGGGTGCCGGATCAGGAGTGGATGATCCACTACCTCGTCGAAAAGTCAGCACCATGAAATTCCGACCGTGATTCTAACATGCGCACTAACGACCGCGTTCGGATCTGAAGTCCGTCAGACTTCGTCTTGAGTTTCGGTCCGCAGGTGTTCCACTGTTTCCACCCGTATGAGCAATCAGTCCGCCGATCTTCAGTTATTGATTCAGTCCTATCATCCTCTCGTGATTGTGGAAACGATGGAGGAGGGACGGGTGGATACGCTCCTTCGAAACATCGGCGATCAGCTGGGGATCGCGTTGTTTACGTGGTCGGCGACGGAAGGACTTTGCAGGGATTCTGACGGCGTCTCTCTGAATCGTGCGACGATGGATGCCCGCGCGGGTTTGCAATACATCCAGCAACTCGGGATCGAGGCTGTCTTTCATCTCAAGGGAATGGCTTCGTATTTGAGCCAGGCGGAAGTCGCGAGACAGCTCCGTGATGTCGCCGCTGATTTCAACAGTTCGAGGTCTTGTATTGTTTTGTCAGGACATTCGGTGGAGTTGCCTTCCGAGATTGCCGCTGTGGCGGTTCATTTTGAACTGGCGTTTCCCACTCTCTCGGAGATCGCTGAAGTGGTTGATGAAACGATCGTATCTCTGCAACAGCGGGGACAGTTCAACGCAGGTGTCAGTCCGGAAGTCCGTGAACAGCTCATTCGTTCGTTTCCGGGGATGACTCTGGATCAGGTGCGGCAATGCGTCGCCCGTGCCGCGCTCGACGACGGCGTGGTCAACATGGACGACTGCTGGAAGATTCTTCAGAACAAAGCGGATCAGATCAAAGAGGACAGCGTTCTTGAGTATTTCCCGGCGCAGAGCGACCTCACCTCGCTGGGAGGATTTCAGAACATGAAACGCTGGCTCGATCGAGCGTCGGTTGGCTTTTCTGAGGAGGCGAGAGCCTTAAATCTTCAGCCTCCCAGGGGGCTGCTTCTCACGGGAGTCCAGGGTTGTGGAAAGTCGCTCGCAGCGAAGATGATCGCGCAACGCTGGCAGGTTCCTTTGCTGAAGCTGGATGCCGGTCGTCTCTACAATAAATACATTGGCGAGTCGGAGCGGAATTTTCGCAAAGCAACGAAACTCGCCGAGTCCCTCGCTCCGGCGGTGCTGTGGATTGATGAAATCGAGAAGGCTTTCGGTGGTGGCGGCGGAAGCGAAGACGGAGGAACCAGTTTGCGTTTGTTAGGCTCTTTTCTGACGTGGTTGCAGGAGAAGTCGGCATCTGTTTTCGTCGTGGGGACATCCAACGATCTCTTTTCACTTCCTCCCGAGTTTTTGCGGAAAGGGCGCTTCGACGAGATTTTCTTCATCGACCTTCCCAACCCCGGAGAGCGGTTGGAGATTCTGAAGATTCATCTCAGCAAACGTAAGCAGAACCCTGAGCACTTCGATCTCGCTGCGCTTGTGGAAGCTGCTGACGGATATTCCGGTGCCGAAATTGAGCAGGCGGTGATCGCTTCGCTTTACGAATCGCTCTATCAGCGTCAAACGCTCACTACGGAGATGCTTCTCCGAGAAATCGGAGGCACGGTCCCGCTCTCCGTTTCCAGAGCTGAGGACATAAGCCGACTCCGCTCCGTCGCGGACGAGCGTTTTGTCAGGGCTTCGGATTGATTCGAGCGCTTCGGCAGAACTCGATTAGCCATTCCCGGGGGGACTGTGCCCGGGCTTTTCACTCTCCCCGTGAGATGTGACGACCGCACCGCTGTGTTTTCAAAGGTGTGATGCGGCTGGATTTTCGCCCTGCTTCCGAGGTGATTGCGCCCTATCAAAATGCACCCTCAGGCTCAAATATTCTAGATTTCTTGATGATTTGGATAAATTAAGCAATTATGAAAAAAATTGCAATTATGAAAATTGAGTCTCATAATGGAGAAGATGAGACCACTTTATCCGATTCAAAAAGCTCTTTTGGCAGTCGTTTTGGCGATTTTCTCGATGAGCAGCCTTTATGGGACTTCGCTCTACGACGTGGCGACGACGAATCACCGTTCGCTGAATGACCTGATTCGGCGCGTTCCGATCACGTCACATTCGAGAGAGCGGGAGTTGAGAGAGCTCAGTGCGATTCAGGAATTGCTTCTCATTCATGAGCAGCGGATGAGGGGTGCAGGGTTGCCGCCTGTGATGTCAGGTGCGTTTGCGATCAACTACTCGGCGATTATCTCAGCGCTCGTGAACGACGAGATTTCCGAGGACTACGGCCGCGACCTTCTCTCGCTCCACCGGCAGATGCTGGAGCGTTCGTATCAGTGGGCTTCGAGTCGAAATCGCGACCCGAATTTTCCGGAGGAACTCGTGAACAACATTCTCCATTTTCAGGAGGAACTGGCCGAGCGCAAAACACCCGTTTTCGAAGTGCCGGAGAGTGCGAGAACGCCATTGATCAACGGCTATCAGGTATGGGTGGGCGAGCTGCTCGCCTGGGGATGCGAATGCGGGGGACTCACTCCCGGTCAGCGTTCCCGAATTCAGGTGTCGCTCGATCATCTCGAGCGCTTCGAATGTTTGTATAAAAAGGACGGCAAGCTCATGCCGAATGAGCGTGCTGATCTCCACGGACGTCTCCTCAAGCTGACCCGGAAGACGATCGAGCAGCTGAGCCGGTAGTCAGCTGCTGCCGTTGACCGTTTCCACGCGGTCTTGATTTCGTGATTAGGATTCTGTCAGGCTGTGCGGTTCGACGATACTTTACCCGATTAAGGTTGAAGGATCTTATAAATACCATAATTTACGGTATTTATGAAACGGCTGTTTTCCATTCTCGTTGCCATTGTTCTATTTGCCGTCGGGTTTCGGATGAGCCGGGAGGCTTTCGTCACGTATGCGAGTGAGCATTTCGGCCCCGCCTTAGCCGAAAGCCCGGTCGGGAGTTGGGTCAGTGCGCTTGGCAGTGAAGGGACCCCGGCGGTGGAGGCGGAATCCAACCGCATCGGCACGAGCTGGACGCTCGCAGATGGACGGGGGCTGGAAGCGGTTATTCTCGCAGCGGATTCGAGGAACGTTCAGCTGAGGTCCCTGAAAAATCACGCGGTGAAACAGGTTAAATTGAACGTCTTCGCTGAACCTGACCGCGAGAAGATTCTGTCGTGGCTCCGGACCGAGGGAAAGGACGGTCTCGCAGGACATCCGCTGCCTTTAAAGAATCACCGTTGGCCGGCCGAATGGCGGGCACGTCAGGGAATTTTGCTTCAACAGATCGGTGACACGAACCGGTGGAACAGCGAGCACTTCGAAATCAACAATGCGGCGAAGCTGAATCGTGAGGCGCTGGAGTCGATCGTGACGATTTGTGAATCCGTCGACGGCGCGCTGCGTGCCCTGCCACTGCCATTCCCGCTCAACTGGGGACGCCCGACAGACGAGAAGAGAAAGATTATCATCGAGCCGGAGGATTCGGAGAGACCCCTCGCGAACACCGCGGGCTACTGGAACAGCCGAACCGGAGTCGTCCACATTTTCGCCGATTGCCTCCTCGAGCCGGATCATCAGTTGGTCGTTTTTGAATTCGACAAGCCTGAGAAAATCCAAAAATACGACGTTCTCGTTCACGAAGTGGCTCACCAATCAACCGCGGCACTTATCTATATGAACGTTCCCGCCTGGCTTCCTGAGGGCCTCGCGGAATACATGGCTGCGACTCAGCAATCTCCGGCCTCCTATCTGTTTAAAAACACTCACGTAACGCTGCGCTATCATATCAACAAATCGGTCCTCGGTGATCGCATTGTGAAGGAGCGCAGGATGAATGTTGTCCATCTCGAAAAACTCATGAACCGCGACCATCGCGAATGGAATCGCATCGTCGATTCTGGCGACGCGGCGAGCGGATTGCAATACAACGAAGCGCTCCTTCTGGTGGATTATTTCTGTCATCGGGACCATTCCAACGGAGTGCACTTCCGGCGCTATCTGGAATCCATTCTCAGTGGCGTGCCGGAATTTGAGGCACGTCAGATCCACCTCCTGAGGGGACGCACCTATCAGGAGATCGAAGCGGAAATGATCGATTTGTGGAAGCCGCTGGGGTTTGCCATCAATTTCCAGGATCGCGGGGAATTCAAAGACGATGACGTCACGATTGACTGGGCCGCCGAAGACGTCAAAAAGACGATTGCGGCCCAGCGCGCGATGAGAGCTATCTCGAACTGAATGATTCCGGAAGGTTGAAATCAGCGCAGGTGACTGCTGAGCTCAATTGTGATCGGAACCGCGTGTAGTAGGGACGTTTTGGAGAGGAATAGAGTGAGTGTGTTCTCATCTTCTTAAATTGATTATTTTCATATTTACTGTAATTTTTAGCATTGATGAAGCGTTTGTTTCTAATTCTTGTTTCCATTGCGGTATTGGCCGTCGGGGTGCTTTCGGGCCGCGACGTGATACTTCGTCATGCAAACGAGCAATTGGGCGCTCGTTTCTCAGGAAGTCGGGTCGGTGTTTGGCTTAACTCGTTCGGTAGTGACGGGGGAATGGTGGCCCGTAGCCCGGAGGGCGACGACAGCGACTCGGTTTGGACGCTCGCAAACGGCAAGCAAGTCAACGCGGTCATTCTCGCTGCCGATTCGAGGAATGTTCAACTGAGGCCTTTCCGAACGCAGGAGATAGAGCAGGTGAAGCTGAGTGTGTTTGCCGAACCGGATCAGGAAAAAATCCTCGCGTGGCTCGAGTCCGAGGGTAAGAACGGTCTCGTCGGAAAACCGGTCCCGCTTAAGACGCACCGCTGGCCTCGCGAATGGCGGGCAAAGGGAGATCCGACTCTTGAGGAGATTGACGATACGAACACGTGGAGCAGTGAGCATTTTGAGATCGTCAACAAGGCGGAGGTGAACCCCGAGGCTCTGAAGTCGATCGTGACGCTTTGTGAATCCGTCGACGGCGCATTGGGTTCGCTGCCTTTGCCGCTTCCGGTGGACTGGGGGCGCCCGACTGACGAGAAGAGGAAGATCGTGATTGAGCCCGGGGATTCAACCGGTGAGAACGCCGATTCGGCGGGTTTCTGGAACAGCGAGACCGGAGCCGTTCATGTTTTTGCGAAGCATCTCCTCGAACCGGATCATGAGTCAGTCGTCTTCGAATTCGATAAGCCCGCGAAGGTTCAGAAATACGACGAGCTCGTTCACGAAGTGACCCATCAGGCAACGGCGGCGCTCATCGACAGGAACGTTCCCGCATGGCTCACCGAGGGAATCGCGGAATACATGGCCGCGACTCAGCAATCACAGGCCTCCTACTATTTTGACAACACCCACGTCACGCTTCGTTATCATATCAACAAACTGGTCCTCGGGGACCGGATCGTTAAAGAGCGTAAGATGAATCTCGTGTATCTCGAGAAACTCATGAACCGTGAGATTCACGAATGGAACCGCATCGTCGAATCAGGGGATTCAGCCGGCGCGCTGCAGTACAGCGAGGCGCTGCTTCTCGTGGACTATTTTTGTCATCGAGACCATCCCAACGGGGTTCATTTTCGCAGTTACCTCGAATCGATTCTCAGCGGCGTGCCCGAGTTTGAGGCACGCCATCAGCATCTCCTGAGGGGGCGAAGCTACCGACAAATCGAAAACGAATTGATTCAGCTGTGGCGTCCCATGAAATTTGCGATCCGTTTTCAGGACCGCGGAGAGTTCAAAGAGGAGGACTTGATGATCGACAACGAGGTCGAGGATATCAAAAAGGCGCTCGCGTCACAGCGGGCGCACATAGATCCTTCGAATTAGCGGGTCGAGTCGGAGGCTGGCTCCCGCTCGTTGTGAAACAAACGCCTGCGTGATTACTTCACGGCACGCTTGTAGTTGCCGTCCATGGAGATGCGGAGGCCGAATTCTTTGCGACCTTCCGTCTGTGCGGGGAAGTCATCCGACCAGAGAATCTCCCAGTGAGCTTTACCATTCATGACCGAACCTTTTTTATAGGTCATCTGGTAGATATATACTTTTCCCTGCAGTCCGCGGGAATCGAGGTCGGCCTGGGCAATCTCAATCGCTTTGAGTGCGGGGAGAGACGGCTGATTGGCGACGGCGAGCGTCGCAAAAGCAAAAGAAAGAAAGAGGGCGCAGAAAAGTGCTTTCATGTCGTGAATGATGTTGTTTGCCTTATGATACACAAAATCCAAACGGTCAATGTAAAATGCATCGTCATTGCGGAACGCGATACGATGACTTCGCTGAAATTCGGAAAGTTCGGTGCTTGATTCGGAGGGGATCGGTCTGTATTTCTTCCCCATGAGTGATGCACCCAGCGCAATGAAATTGAAAGATGGCGGCGAATTTCCGTCAGTGGGTCTCGGGACCTGGAAAATTCCGGACGAGGTTCTGCCCGACTTGATTCCGGAAGCCGTTTCACTGGGGTATCGCCATTTTGACTGCGCCTGTGATTACGGCAACGAAGTGGCTGTCGGGCAGGGGATCGCGAAAGCGATCGACTCCGGCGCGTGCACGCGTGACGATTTGTGGCTGACGTCTAAATTGTGGAACACTTACCATCATCCTGATCACGTTCGCGCCGCATGCGAGCGTTCGCTCAGTGATCTCGGTGTGGATGAGTTAGACCTTTACCTCATTCATTTCCCGGTGACGCTCGCCTACATCCCGTTCGAGGAACGTTATCCTCCGGGGTGGTTGTTTGACCCCGAGGCGGAGAACCCGGCGATGAAGCATGTCCCGGTTCCGCTCGCTGATACCTGGGGCGCGATGGAGGGACTCGTTGATTCAGGCCTCGTGAAGAGGATCGGGATTTGCAATATGGGCACCGCTGCGATTCGAGACCTCAAGTCCTACGCGCGGGTCCAGCCTTCGGTGCTTCAGGTCGAGATGCACCCGTATCTCACGCAGCAGAATCTGCTTCGTTTTTGTAAGGAGGAGGAAATCGCGGTGACCGCCTTCTCTCCGTTTGGAGCCAGCTCCTACGTGCCTTTGAATATGGCCGGTGAAAATGAATCGGTCCTCGACGAGGCAATCGTCAAGGAAATCGGTTCGGCGCACGGCAAGTCGGCGGGGCAGGTTGTTCTCCGCTGGGCGCTCCAACGCGGCACGGTTGCGATTCCCAAGTCTCAGTCGACGGGGCACCTCAAGGACAATATCGAAATCAGCGACTTCACTCTCAGTGATGATGAAATGAAGCAAATCGATTCGCTCGAGCGGAATCGTCGGTTCAACGATCCCGCTGAATTCGGTGAGGCGGCATTCAATACGTTCTATCCGATTTTTGACTGAGGTTGCGGCGTCTCATCGCCGGCGACGGTCGTTCCGGTTCTCCTTTCGCGGAGGCGCGCGACGGGGAGAGTCTGTGTCTGATTCGGCGATAAGGTGCCGGTTGCGTGGTGCGATATGACCTGATCGCGCAGCCCCTGATTCACTTGCTTTTGTCCCTGCGAATCGCCACCGTAGAGGCAGTTGAAATTTTGCGACGCAACAGGGTTAGGGCAAACACCTGACCCTGTTGCGTCGAAGACTTAACCCTGTTGAATCAATGACCCAACCCTGTTTGAAACCTTTTTTTCTCGTCGTCGCGATTTTAACTGTTGCGGCTTGGAGCAGTGTTAGAGCGGACGATCCTCCTAACATTGTTTTCTTTTTCACGGACGATCAGACGACGAGCACAATCGGGTGTTACGGTAATCCTATCGTGCAGACGCCAAACATCGACGGGCTTGCCGAGCGCGGAATGCGATTCGAAAATGCCTTTGTCAGTCACTCGATCTGCTGGGTCAGCCGAACCACGATTCTCACCGGTCTCACCGGCCGGACTTACGGAACTCCGGGGAATCACGAGCTGGCGCGTCCCGAAGCGGTCGAGACGCTCTATTCGGATATTTTGCGCGAGAACGGCTACCGCACCGGTTACTTTGGAAAGTGGCACGCGAAGATGCCCAAGGGGTACAACCAGGCGGATCACTTCGATGAGTTCGAGGCGATTGGGCGGAATCCTTTTTACAAAAAGCAGCCGGATGGCTCGCTTCGCCACGAGACCGAGGTGATCGTGGATCGCGGAATCGATTTCCTGAAGCGTCATCCGAAAGACAAGCCGTTTGCGCTGAACATGTGGTTCAACGCCTGTCACGCCGAGGATGGTGATCGTCGTCCCGGGATCGGGCATTTCGCCTGGCCGCGTGCGATGGACGGAAAATATGACGATACCGAGATGTATGCGCCGAGGCTGAATGATCCCGCCATTTTTGATGCGCTCCCGGATTTCCTCAAGACGACGATCAATCGCGAGCGTTACTTCTGGCGCTGGAATACTGAAGAAAAGTATCAGACTAACATGCGTGCGTATTTGCGGATGGTGAGCGGAATCGACAACGCAATCGGCCGATTCCAGAAAGCGCTCGAGGAGGCGGGTCTCGCTGACAACACGATCATCGTTTATTCAGCGGACAACGGTTATCACATGGGCAACCGTGGTCTTGCCGGTAAGTGGTCTCATTTCGAAGAGTCACTGCGGGTGCCTCTGATCGTCGCTGATCCACGCGTCCCGAAAGCGCAGCAGGGGCAGGTCACGGATGCGATCGCGCTGAATCTCGATTTGCCGGCGACTTTTCTCGATTGGGCCGGGGCCGATGTGCCGGAGCGTTATCAGGGACACAGCTTGAAACCGATCGTGGACGCGGGCAAGCCTGCTGACTGGAGGTCGGAGAGCTTCCATGAGCACTTCGCGGTGCGGAATCGTATTCCGGCTTTCGAGGGGATCAGAAACAAAGATTTCAAATACGTCCGTTACATCGATCAGGATAATTACGAATTCCTCCACGATCTCGGGAACGATCCGGATGAACTCGTGAATCTCGCGGGGGATCCGAAATTCAAGAAGACGCTGGAAGAGATGCGGGCGCGCACTGACAAGCGTGTCGAAGAACTGGGTGGCCCGCTCGGACCTTTGAAGGGCGCTTTAACCGATTCGACGGTTCCACATCCCGAGGCTTCCGCTGCGGTTACGGTGAGGCCGGGGAAAGATGGGTTTGTCAATCTATTGAACGGGAACAAGATGAACAACTGGGATGGCGATCCCAAATACTGGTCGGTGAAAGACGGCGTTCTTACCGGCGTGACTGACGGGTCGCTGAAGATGAACCGCTTCATCACGTGGAAGGGATCGACGATTCAGAATTTCGATTTGCGTGTGAAAGTGAAAGTCAGTGAAGGCGGGAACAGCGGTCTTCAGTATCGCGGGAAATCCGCTCCCGAACTCGGACTCGACGTGGTGACCGGGTATCAGTGCGACGTCGTTGCCAATGTTCCTCAATACAACGGAATGCTCTACGAGGAGCGCGGTCGCCGGATTCTTTCCCATACCGGGGAGAAAGTCGTCGTCGATACGAAGGGGCAACCCTGGGTCGTCGGTGAGATGCCGGTGAAGGAATTCGCTCCCGGCGAGTGGCATGAGTATCGCGTCCTCGTTCGCGGGAATCACCATCAGCATTGGATCGACGGTCATCCGACAGCCGATTTGATCGACCTCGACGAAAAGGGGCGTTCCCTCGAAGGCGTCCTCGCGGTGCAGGTTCATGTCGGGCCGGCGATGGAGATTCAGTATAAGGATTTTAAGATTAAGCACCTGCCGGACAATCTTCCGCTGAAGAAGGCCGCGGATGTGACGATCCCTGCCGATGCCTACGGGGTGAAGCCTCAGGGGAAACTGCCGAAAGGTTGGAAGCCTCCCGTCTACGGGGCTTTGAATGCAGCGGCAAAGCCCGGGGTGGAGGAAAAGAAAGCTCCCGTCGCGCCGGTTCCGACCGCGAAGAATGTCTCCTATGGGCCGCACCCTGAGAACGTCCTCGATTTCTGGAAGGCGGAAGGTGAGGGGCCGCGGCCGCTTCATGTTTACATCCACGGTGGCGGGTGGCGTGGGGGCACGAAGGCGGTGAAGGCCGGTCAGATGGAGCCGTATCTGAAGCAGGGCGTGTCCTGTATTTCGGTGGAATACCGACTGACTCCAGCGAATCCTCTCCCTGCTCCGGTGTATGACGCGGCGCGTGCGATCCAGTTTATCCGGACGAAAGCGAAGGAGTGGAACATTGATCCTGACAAGATCGTGCTTACCGGAGGCAGTGCCGGGGCGTGCACGTCGATGTGGCTTTTGATGCACGACGATCTCGCCGATCCGGATGCAGAGGATCCCGTTCTGCGGGAGTCGACGAGAGTCACGGCCGCTGCGGTGAACGCCGGGCAGACTTCGATCGATCCGAAACAGATTGTGCCATGGTTAGGTGAAAACGTTCTCAAGCATCTCATGATTGCCAACGCAGTGGGGGAGCCAAGTGCGGAAGCCGCTCTCGCGAACTACGAAAAGCATGAGGCTGATTACAAAGAATTCTCATCCTACAATCATGTAACGAAAGATGATCCGCCGCTTTACATGACTTACGGGAGCGATATGACCCTGCCTTCGAAGGACGCGGGTCACGGTATTCATCACCCTGTCTACGGAGTGAAGATGAAGGAAAAGTGCGATGAGGTCGGCGTCGAGTGTCATCTTCAGATCGCAGGAGCTCCTCAGGTCGGCGGCTACAGCAGCGCGACCGATTTCGCGCTTAAAAAGCTGGGCGTGATTCCTGAAAAGTGATCGGAAAATTGTCGGTGGCAAATCCGGGGTTTTCACAGAACAGTCCATTCTATGAAACCCTCCGTTTGTATTGACGCTGTTTTTGAAGGACTCCCGATTGCTGAAGCCTGTGCCAGGGTGAAAGCGTCAGGGATTTCCGCGATTGAATACTGGGCCTGGTGGGAGAAAGACCTCGATGAGCTTGAGGCTGCGGTAAAAGAATCCGGTTTAACGATCGCGGCGTGCTGCACGAAATTTATCAGTCTGACTGATCCCGCTCTCCGCGCAGATTATCTTGAAGGTTTGCGCGAGTCGATTGCCGCGGCGAAGCGACTCGGTTGCGACATTCTTATTTCACAGGTGGGTGATTTTCGTGTCGGCGTCTCGGCTGATGAGCAGCACGAGTCACTCGTCGAGGGGCTGAAGGAAGCGGCTCCGATGCTGGAGGAAGCGGGCGTGACGCTCGTGATCGAGCCACTCAATGAGCTGGTCGATCACGCCGGGTATTTTCTGGTTCGCAGCGAGGATGCATTTGATGTTATTGACGATGTTGGCAGTGACCGTGTCAGGGTGGTTTTTGACATTTATCATCAGCAAATCAGTGAGGGAAATCTCATTTCGAATATTGTGACGAACATTGATAAAATCGCTCATTTCCATGCCGCTGGAAATCCCGGTCGGCATGAACTCCAGATAGGGGAGATCAACTACCCGCAGGTTTTCGGTGCGATTCAGAGCGCCGGCTACACCGGTTACATCGGTCTCGAATACTGGCCCGTGGCGGAAGATCCGACTGAGCCGTTGCGGGAGGTGGCTGCGCTCCTCGGCGCGGAATAAGATCCTACAGAATTGCGGTTCGCCGTGGGGTTGACTGTGCCGTGATGCTTAGGCAAGCTCACGCCATGTTGATTCGAATTTTGATAGGTGTGATCGGTTGTTCGATCGGCTTTCCTCTCGTCGCTGCCGATTTTCCCGAGCCGTACAACACGGAGAAAGCGGAGGCGCCCCCGATGAGCGCTGAGGAGGTTGCCCGCACCGCGAAGCTTCCTGAAGGTTTCCGTCTCGAGGTCTTTGCGTCTGAGCCGCAGGTGCAACAGCCGATTTCGATCGCCTTCGATGGGGAGGACAGACTTTGGGTCGCGGAGTGCTACACCTTTGCGGAACGTCCGCTGCGCTGGGATCTCGAGCTTAGCGATCGCATTCTCGTTCTCGAAGATGAAGACGGCGACGGGAAAGCCGATAAGCGAACCGTTTTCTGGGATGAGGGCAAGAGAATGACGAGTGCGATTCCCGGTCATGGGGGAGTCTGGGCGGTCTGTGCTCCTCAGTTATTGTTTATCCCCGATGCTGACAACGACCTCGTTCCGGACGGCGACCCGGTCGTGGTCCTCGACGGGTTTGATGCGGAGACGATCGGGCACAATATCGTTAACGGGTTGAAGTGGGGGCCGGACGGCTGGCTTTACGGGCGCCATGGAATCACGGCGACGTCCCGCGTGGGTGCTCCCGGAACGCCTCAGTCGGAGCGGGTTTCGTTGAATACCTCTATCTGGCGCTACCATCCGATCAGCAAAAAGTTCGAGGTGTTTTGTCAGGGGGGGACGAATCCCTGGGGGCTGGACTGGGATAAGAACGGTCAGCTTTTTTATACCAACACGGTGATCGGGCACCTCTGGCACGGTATCCCGGGGGCGTATTACACGCGCATGTTCGGAACGCATTTGAATCGTCATGCCTACGAATTGATTCCTCATACCGCGGATCATTATCACTGGGATACGGGAGCGGAGAAATGGAGTGATGTCAGGAATGGGATCACCGACACGAGCTCGGCGCTGGGCGGAGGTCATGCTCACATGGGATGTCTCATCTACGAAGGAGGCGTTTGGCCGGAGGAATACCGCGGCGATCTCTTCGCCTGCAATCTCCACGGGCGCCGCGTGAACCGCGATCACCTCGAGAAGGAGGGCGTGGGCTACGTAGCTCATCACGGAGAGGATTTTCTCAAAATCGAAGACCCCTGGTTTCGGGGGCTCGATCTCATCACCGGTCCTGACGGGCAGGTCTGGATGAATGACTGGTCCGATACGGGTGAGTGTCATGATAACGACGCGATCCATCGAACGAGCGGGCGCATTTATCGCATCGTCTACGACGGCCCTGACAAAGGCACTCCGACACCCGCCCGGCCTGAGTGGCTGACATCAAGGGCTGATCCTGATTTCGGAATCGCGGAAATCGAGGCTCTCCTTGAGTCCGGTGACGAAGCGAAAGAGGCGATGGGTGTTCGCTGGCTCGCTGAAGATGCGGCTGACGAGAAGGAGACGCTGGCGGCCCTCTTGAAGATTGCAGGTGGCAGTCCGAAACCGCTCGTCCGGCTGGAACTGGCTGCCGCGTTGCAGCGCTTGAAAGCCGAAGACCGTTTCGCTCTTGCTGAAATACTCGCGCAGAATGCCGGGGATGCGGAGGACCGCCAGCAGTCATTGATGCTTTGGTATGGCGTTGAGCCGGCCGTTCCCGAGTTTCCCGCTCTCGCGGTGAAGCTGGCGACGAGTTCCCGTTTGCCTGATCTGACGAGGCTGATCACGCGTCGACTCACGGAGGATTTAGAAGAGAACCCTGCGCCGGTTAACGACCTGCTCTCGTCGACGGCGAAGTCGGGTGAGGCCGTCAAAATGGCGGTTCTCAGTGGACTCGTCAGCGCTCTCGAAGGATGGGGAAAGGCGCCTCAACCAGCTGCGTGGAGCGACTTTTCTGCAAGTCTCGCTTCTTTTCCTGAAGCTGCTGAATCGACGCAGAGTCTCGCCGTTCTTTTTGGTGATGGCAGGGCGAGAGATGAACTTCTTGAAATTGTGACCAACGAAGAGGCGGATCCTGTAGCGCGGCGTTCCGCTCTTGAGAATCTCTTGAGGCAAGCGGACGAGACGCTGCTTCCGTTGCTGAAGAGTAAGGTGAATGATCGCATCATCGGGCTGGAAGTGGTTCGCGGATTAGCTGCTTACGACGACCCGGCTGTGCCGAAACTCGTTATGGGGCACTGGCAGCGATTCCCGCTCAACCGTGGCGCCGCGGTCGATACGATGGTGTCGCGTGCTTCGTATGCGTCTGCTTTGCTCAGTGCGGTGGAGAAGGAATATATCCCGCGTGACGCCATTTCACCGTTTCAAGCGAGGCAGATTGTGAGCCTGAACGACAGCGCTCTGAACGAGCGGCTCAGCAAGGCGTGGGGTGAGATCCGTGAGACACCGGCTGAGAAGAAGAAAGAGATTGCCTCGTGGAAAGCGCTCCTGACTCCCGCGGAAATTGAAGCGGCAGATCCGAAGCGGGGGAAGGTGGTTTTTTCCCGGACCTGCGCGGCCTGCCATCGCCTTTACGGTGAAGGCGGGGCGATTGGTCCCGACCTGACGGGGAGTGATCGGCACAGCATCGACTACCTTCTCGACAACACTATCAATCCGAATGACGTCGTTCCTGCCGATTACATGCTGACGGTTTTTACGATGAAAGACGGCCGCGTCGTTTCCGGGGTGATTCCCGGGGAGAACGCGAAGACGGTCACGGTGCAGTCGATCGCGGGGACTATTTCCCTGAACGTTGCCGACATCGGCAAGCGTGAGACGATGCCGGTTTCACTGATGCCGGAAGGTTTGCTGAAAGCTCTCGGGGAAGACGCGGTGAAAGATCTCGTGGCCTATCTGATGACGAGAGGGCCAATCACTGAACCATAGAATACCCGGGATGATGAAACGATTAGTAATTGCCGCAGCGCTGAGTCTCGGGTTTTTGACGGTCGGGACTGCCGACACGAGTCGGCCTAACATTGTGATCATTCTCGCCGACGATATGGGATGGGGCGACCCGCAGCGTTACAATCCGTCGTCGAAGATTCCCACTCCGAACATTGACCGGATCGCAGCCGAGGGGATGCTCTTTACCGATGCGCACACCCCCTCCTCAGTTTGCACGCCGACCCGCTACACGCTCCTGACAGGGCGCTATTGCTGGCGAACGTCGTTGGAGAAAGGCGTCCTCGACGGGTTCGGTCCGCCGCTGATCAAGCCTGACGAGGAAACGCTCGCGACGATGTTAAAGAAACAGGGGTACGACACTGCCTGCGTTGGAAAGTGGCACCTCGGAATGCAGTGGCACGATAAGGAAGGGACCCCATTGGGAGAGCGCGGCGAACAGCGCTTCCGTCCCGGGGATGACGTCGATTATGAGCGTGATATTACCGGAGGCCCCAACGACGTCGGGTTTGACTCCTATTTAGGGATTTCGGCGTCGCTCGACATGGCTCCCTATCTCTACATCAAAGATCGCCGGGCGGAGACGCTCCCGACCGAAAGACACGAGGAGATCAAAGGCACGCTTTTCTTAAACGGTGTTTCCGGCGCGAAGTCATCCGATTTTGATATCCATGATGTTTTGCCCCGCTTCGGTGATGAGGCGGTGAAAGTGATTGAAGGGCGGGCCGGAAAGGAGAATCCCTTTTTTCTCTACCTTCCCCTGAATTCGCCGCACCTGCCCATTTCGCCGTCCGCGATTTCGAAGGGGAAAAGTGGAGCGGGAGATTATGGCGATTTTGTGTGGGAAACGGATCATGCCGTTGGACGGGTGTTGAACGCGCTCGACGACGCGGGAATTGCAGAGAACACGCTCGTTCTTTTTACGAGCGATAACGGAGGGCTCTGGCACTGGTGGGACTTCTCAGCAGACGATGACGGCGGCAAAATTCCGATGACGGGCCGCGGGCAATATGTGAAAGATTTCGGACATCAGAGCAATGCCCACTGGCGCGGGACCAAGGCGGATATTTACGAAGGTGGGCATCGCGTGCCTTTCATCGTGCGCTGGCCCGAAGTCGTGAAGCCCGCGAAGGTGAGCAGTGCCCTCGTCGAGCTGACTGACGTCTATGCCACGATTGCAGCTGTCACCGGTGCGCCGGAGACGGTCAAGACGTCCGGAATGGACAGCTTTTCATTTCTGGAGATCCTCAAAGGGGAAGCACACGCCTCGCGTCCGTTTGGCGTTCATCATTCGTTGAGCGGGATGTTTGCGCTGCGTCAGGACGAATGGAAAATGGTTGAGGGCCGCGGCTCCGGCGGGTTTACGCGTCCCCGGAGAGCGCAGGAATTGCCCGGCAAGCCCACGAAACCGGAAGGCCAGTTATACGACTTGGGCCTCGACCATCAGGAACGGAATAACCAATGGGAAAACGAAAGTGAGCGGGTCGCACGGATGCAGCAACTGCTGCAATCCGTGAAGGAAACTTCAGGGCGGGCCGCCGCCGAGTGAAGCTTTATTTCAGCTGACTCAGCGCATTGGTCCGGTTTTTGAGGGGGATGGAGACACTTTTCCCTCCCTGACGATGCGATTCGAAGACACCGAGAATCATCTCGAGGATGACTCTGCCGTCCTTCTCGTTGCAGAGCGGGGCGCGGCCAGTTTCGATGCACTCGATGAGGTCGTGGGCAGCGGCCTGGTGCGACATCACAAATTTGCCCAGTTCCGGATCGGGCTCGGCTTTTCCGATTCCCGCAGTCGTGATGGGTTCCCATTTGCGCGCGTCCTTGTCGGGGTGAAAGGGGCTGCCTTTCAGAATGTGCGCGAGCGGATTGCGGTCGGCGCGGAGATCGATGATGCCTTCCGTTCCGATGAGTTGAATTCCGAAACCTGCTTCGCGTGATCCTGACTCCTGAATGGAATCGAAGAAAACGGGGATGCCGCTTTCGGTTTCGTACCGCGCGTGAACTTCATTACCGGCAAGTGGCCCGAGTCCTTCGGCTCCGTCTTTGACGTCGGCGGCGGTAACGGGGCGTTTGTCCTGCAGAACCGTTGCGGAGCAGCTCGTCGGAGCTCCGGTGAAGTAGTTGGCAAGGCTGAGCAGATGCGAGCCCAGGACCCACAAATCCTGACTTCCCCCGCGGCCATCCTCTTTTCCGCGGAGCCTGACCTCGAGCCATTTTCCGATCGCACCGTCTTCGACGAGCTGTTTCACGACCGGAAGGACAGGGTTGTAGCGGTTGCGATGTGCAATCGCCAGCTTGGTGCCGGAGGCTTCGCAGGCGGCGACAATCTCATCCGCTTCGACGAGGTCGCGACAGAATGGTTTTTCGACATAGATGCCTTTCGCTCCGGCATCGATTGCGGCCATGATCATCGCGTGATGCTGATCGGTGTGGCGCAGTGCGACGGAAACAATATCGGGATGCGTTTTCTCGAGGAGTGTCTCGTAGGAGTCGAATCCCTCTTCCGGTTTCAAGCCCAGCTTTTTCACCGCTTTAGCTCGACCTTCTTCGACGGGGTCGGAAACGGCGACCACTTTGGTGGAGGGAACCGCTTTCCAGAGCGTGTCCATTCCGTGACCGAAATCTCCGCGTCCGGTGTGACCGAGAACACCGACCCGATAGATTTTCTCTTCTGCGGCAAAGGCGCTCATCGATAGAAACGGGAGCGCTGAAGAGGCGGCAAGAAAGTGGCGTCGGGAACTCAGATTTTCGGGCATGGTAAGTGATTCAACAGGGTTGTTTGCGACACTAAACCCTGTTGGGTGGTGTTAGGCAAGTTGCGGAGGCGACTTTTGCAAAATTGAGGTTTCAGACACGTTATTGCGCTGAGAGTTAGCTCGGAAAAGGGGATGAATCTCAGCAAACTGCCCTCATGAAATCGACGAGACGGAAGTTTATCGCGACGGCTGCTGCGGGGATGGGTTTTCCCACGATTATTCCCGGTTCTGCTCTGGGGAAGGAGGGACGGCCTGCTCCGTCCAACCGGCTCACGATGGGTTACATCGGGATGGGGAATCGAGGCATTGGCGTGATGGGAGCATTTCTCAATCACGGAGATGTGCAGGGCGTTGCGATATCGGATGTTCACGATCTGCACTACCGGGATCGTGAATGGGGAGAGGGCCGGCCACTCGGACGAAAGCCGGGCAAGGAGGCGGTGGACAAGCATTACGGCAACAAAGATTGTAAGGCCTACAACGAGTTCGAAGCCCTTCTCGACCGCGGTGATCTTGACGCGGTGATGGTGGCGACTCCCGATCACTGGCATTACCACATCACGATGGCAGCGTTACAGCGTGGATTGGCCGTCTATTGTGAAAAGCCGGTCACTCATTTGTTCGGCGAGGGACAGGAGGTTTATCGAGAGGTCGCAAAGCACGATTCTGTTTTCCAGGTCGGCTCTCAGCAGCGATCAGAAGCGGTGTTTCGTCAGGCTGTGGAGATTGTGAGAAACGGTTACCTCGGTGAGATCAGTGGATTCGAGGTCGGCCTTCCCGCCGGTCATGACGAGGCGCAGGGTTCCACCTCGCTGGTCGATGTGCCGGAGGGACTTGATTACAATCGCTGGTGCGGTCCGTCGGAGAAGCTGTCTTACATGCGGGCGCGGCATCACCGGTGGTGGCGCTGGCACACTGCCTACGGCGGCGGGAATCTGATGGATTGGATCGGACACCACAATGACATCGCGCACTGGGGGATGGGATATGAAAATTCGGGACCCGTTGAGTTGGAGGCGAAAGGCTGGGTCTGGAGCAGTGAACCTGCCTACGATACGCCGGTGGACTATGAGGTGCATTCCGTTTACCCGGATGGCAAAGCGGGACTGATTTCAACGAAGGTCAGGAAGGGCGTGAAGTGGATCGGCGAGAATGGATGGGTCTGGGTCGACCGTGGAAAAATTGAGGCGTCGAATCCCGAGTGGCTCAAAGAGGGCTTCGAGGCCGGTGACTGGAAGGCCTATCGATCTCCCGGTCATCAGAGAAACTTCATCGATTGCGCGAAGGCGGGGCGGTTCGACACCGCGGCACCGGCAGAGAACGGGCATCGCTCGATCACTCCGGGACACCTGGGATGGGTGTCTGCGAGGGTGGGGCGAAAGTTAAAATGGGATCCCGTGGCAGAACAGATTATCGGAGATGAAGAAGCGTCCGCGAAGCTGATGGCGATGAACTATCGCGAGTGGTGATCTCAGGTGATGCAAACACTCCTGTTTGCCCAACCTGAAATGCAAACAGAGGCGTCTGGCGCAGGACTGTTTGCATCATCTGGCTTCAATTCCGGAGCGACGGCGCTTCGAGCTTCGATTTCCGGAGCGCTTCGACGTAATCTGCCATGGCGTTGATGTGTTTGGAAAAGAGATTCGCGTCGATGGTGTTTTTACTGAGCCAATAGCCTTCCTTCGATTGATCCGTCATTGCCGCTTTCACTTTTCCGCGAGAGCTTTTTGCACGACGGGACCATTCAGCCGGTGCGTAGGGCCTCGTCCGTGATTCGATGATGCTTTCTCTCGGGCGGGCGAGTTCTTTCCTCAACCGGTCGATCTTGTCCTTCAATCCCGGACTGATTTTAAAGGCGTAGTGCGTCGGCGTGTTAGAGTCATCGTAAGTGAGTTGATAGGTGTCCGCTTCACAGTAGAGGGGGCGATTTGTTCTTAGCTCGTAGAATCGAGCCCAGTGGCCGTCGGGGAGTTGACTTTTTTCGAGCCACTCAAGCGCGTCGGGGAGCGTCTCGATAAACCGTGTTTCCCCGGTGGCGACCCAGAGTTCGAAGAGTGTTTCGATTGCTCCGAGTGATTCGGCCGACGACAGAGACGGTGGTTCGAATTTTCTCGCCCAGACGGGAACCATCTCGAGATTGTATTGCTGGGACCAGCCCCGCTGAGTGCCTGTGTGCTGCGCGAGAAGGAGAAAACTGCCGCAACGTTTCGCTGAATCGAGAGCCGCCACGTCTCCCGTGAGTTGATGCGTTCGAATGAGTAATTTTACAACGTTCTCGAGGTTGTTGTCGTTGAGGGTGTAGAAATGGACGTAATTTTCCTTCGGGTGTTTTCTGGGATACGAGTCGGGCATCGACACCGGAATGACGGGCGCGTCGCTGAGGTCGGTCGCGGATGAGAATTGCTGTGGCCAGGCGCCGATGGGAGCTTGCACGGAGATGAGCTTTTCCAACGCGAAGTCGAGCGCGCTTGTGACGGTATCATCGACTTCAACCCCCGGTGTGTTCACCAGTTCGGTCAGAAAGAGCATCGCCGATTGTGTCTTGTTGTCGTCGAGCGTGGAGTAGTCGCGCTTTTTACCGGGATCGGTTTCGCCCTTGAGAAGGTCGCTGCGAAGGTGATAACGTTTTTGTTTTTCGGGATCGAAATCGAAGTCAGAGGGCCAGCCTCCCGAAGCAAGTTGGGACAGCACGAGGGAGTTCGCGGCTTCTTTTGCCATTTCGAGAAAGAGAGATTCTCCGGTGGCACGGTAAGCGCGGAGCAGGCTGCGGCCCACCGTCGTCGTTCCCGGAGGCTGAATCGAAATAATCGTGGGTGATGCGCCGTGCTCGGTTCGGCCTTCGCTCAGGTCTTTCGGCCACTGCGATGCGTAGCCTCCCTGCACCGAGAGGTTTTCGTGAAAGAACCTCGCGGCTTTTGTCATCGCGGCAACGACCTGTGATTCCTCCGGCAGGTCTTCGGTCTGTCCTTGTGAAATGAGAAAGGTCGCGGTGAACGCGAGAATTACGGCGGTGCGTTTCATTAAAGTTGTTTGAGTTCGTTCAGCATCTCGAGGAGTTGATTGGTCAGAATGTTAGAGGCCTCTTCCTCGAACCGGGACGTTCCGAGCCAGGTTTCGTAGCCGCCGAGTTTGTGTTGATTCGGAGGGGGCAGGTAGCCGTAACCGCCGTTCGCGAGCTCAATCGTGAAAGTGTGCGGGAAAGGGCTCTTTGCTTTGATCTCGAGCCCGATCTCCACGAGGACTTCGAAAGGCATCGAGACGATTGCCTGATCGCCGATTCGGATCGCCTGAATGATGACCGATTCGGTTTTCGGGGAAGCGGGATCCGCGTGTGCGATCGTTCGTGAGGCAACTGAGCTGGTGCGTTTGTTGATCGCGTTGCGCTCCTTCGATGAGAGTTTCATCAGTTCGAGTGCTTTGTTGAGATCGTCTTCGGTGGGGATTCGGTAGTTCAGTTTTACTTCCCGCTGACGCATTGCGACGAGTGGATTCTCGTCGTAGGTCTCGATCTTCCCGGTTGCCCGCCATGCCGCGTCGGCTGTTTTGCTCGCGACGATTCTCACTTGCTCAAAAGGCGCCCGGGGAGCGCGCTTGCTGTAAAAGTCGATATTGTTGATGTCGCCGCTGGTTCCATTGGTCATCATCGCGACGAAATTTTCGGGCGGCTTCGAACCGCCGATTCGATACGGCATGATGCGGGCGAATTCTCCGTAGTAATCAGCGGAAGCCATTCCGTATTCCTTTCCGTCTTTGTAAACTTTCGGGATCCCGCCCACGTAGTGAAGCGAGTAGTTCGCGATGAGTCCGAGCGCCCTGCCTTTTCTCGTGCGAACATCGACGACGCATACTTCGGGATCGGTCGGTCCTGCCGGTTTAACAAGATTTCCGCGCGGAGCATTCGTGCGGACCTGATCGAGTCCACCGAGGGGATTGGGATCCATCGTCCCCGGCTTGAGAAACCATCTCCGGTTGTAGACTTCAGAAGGTTCCTCATCAGACGCGAAGCCGACCTTTGCCGGTTCCAACGATTGAATCGCTTTGGTGAGGGCTTCGACGAGGCCTTCGCTGCGTCGCTTTTCGTAGGCGATTCGTCCGGGGGAGGTGTCGCCTCCTTTCGGCGCGGTGTGGGTGTGAGTTCCGCTCACGAGCATCTCTTCGACTTTCCACCCTGTGGCTTCGGCGACGATTGCCTTCGCCTCGTCTGACATCTCCCGTCCGACTCCAATCGCATCGATCAAGGCAACGACGGCGCGTCCGTCCCCGTTCCGGAAAGCGATCGCCCGAACGTGAAGAGGATCGTGCACGTAATCAGATTTGCCTGACCGGAGTTGTATCGGAAAAACCGTTGGCGAGATGTCGACCGCGGCGGTGCCGACGTGGAGTCCTTTCGCCGGTTCCGCAAGAAGCATCGAAGTCGCGGTGAGAGTGACAGCTAAGAGTGAGAATACTTTTTTCATAGCGAATGACAACTGGAGGCAATGGACGGAGTCGGTACTGAAACGATTACCTAAAATTCTCACGATAGACAATGCCGTGAATCCGGCTGGTTTCCGGTATGAGGGGCGGGGCTGATCTGGTTTTATTTTCAGGATGAAGCGGTTCCCTTTCCTGATCCTCCCGGTTATGACGCCGGCGATGGCCATCTTTTTCTGCGCTCCGGTTACCCTTGCAGCCGAAACGACTTCGAAGCCGAATATCGTTCTCCTGATGGCGGACGATCTCGGATACGGGCATCTCGGAAGTTACGGGCAAATGAAAATAAAGACTCCCCATCTCGATCGGCTCGCAGCCGGGGGGGTGCGATTCACTCACGCCTATTCAGGTTCCTCGGTTTGTGCGCCGAGTCGCAGTGTGCTCATGACAGGGTTGCACACCGGGCACACTCCGGTGAGATGGAACACTCCCGGGGGTGCGAGTTTACTCGATTCCGACGTGACGATTGCCGAGCGGCTGAAGGAAGCTGGGTATCGGACCGGTGGTTTCGGGAAGTGGGGAATCGGAAAGGAGAACCAACCCGGGCATCCCAACCGTCAGGGCTTTGACGAGTTCTTCGGCCAGTATGATCAGGTCCACGCCCATTTTTATTACCCTTACTGGCTGTGGCACAATGAGGAAAAGGTGATGCTGCCGGAGAATGAGGCCGGTAAACAGGGGCGTTACGTTCACGATGTGACCCACGAGAAAGCGCTTGAGTTTATTCGTGAGTCAGGGGACGACGAAGAACCCTTTTTTGCTTATCTGCCCTACATCATTCCTCACGTGGAGCTGGTCGTGCCGGAAGATTCAAAGAAGCCGTATGAGGGGATGTTTCCGAGTCATACAATCAGCGACAAGCGCGCGGGGTATCTCTACGATGAGGACGGCTACACCGCCTACGCCGGAATGATCAGCCGCCTCGATGATGCGGTAGGTGACATTGTCGCGCTTCTCGACGAAATGGGTATTACTGAGGACACGCTCTTCATCTTCACTTCCGACAACGGGCCGCAGGGGAGTAACTGGAATGATCTCGTCACTTTTTTCGACGGCAGCGGAGGGCTGCGCGGATCGAAGGGGAGTCTCTACGAAGGTGGAATACGGGTTCCGATGATCGCAACATGGCCGGGGAAGATCGAGGCGGGGGCGGTCAATGATTTTCCAACGGCCCATTACGATCTCTTTCCCACCCTCGTGGAGTTGGCTGGTTTGAAGCCGTCGAAAACGGATGGTGTTTCGCTTGTTGGTGAGATGTCAGGGGAATCGAGAGAGGCGGTCCTGAAACGGCCGTATCTTTTTTGGGAGACTCCGGGTGCCGTCGCAGTGAGGAGTGGAAACTGGAAATTGGTCCGGACTGACGACTATCTGCCGTGGGAACTTTATGATCTTGATAGTGATCCGGGAGAAACAAAGAATCTAGCATTGGAAAACAGTGGGGTGGTGTTTAAGTTGTCGAGATATGCGAAGGCATCGTTCCGACCAGAGAGAGTTCATACGCCGGGTCCCCGGACGAGCGTGGCTGATTACGTGAGATGAGAAAATTAACGATAGCAGTGTGGGTGATTGTTTTGTGTGGTTTTGCGAGAGGCGCGGACCCCCGGGACGTCGAGGCGGATTTACTTGTTGTCGGCGCGACTGAGTCAGGATGGGCCGCGGCGATACAGGCGGCCCGCATGGGTGTGGGGAAAGTGGTAATCGTTCACGACGGCGAATGGTTCGGCGGTCAGTTTACCGAGCAGGCGCTTGCCTGTGTCGATGAGGACAAAGGCAATGGTAAAGTGGGGTGGGGCGTCGATTGGCATCCGATGAAGCGTTCGTTTCACCGCAGTGGTCTTTTCAAGGAGTTGATGGATCGCATTGAGAGTCAGAACGTGGAGAAATACGGATCGAGAATGCCGGGACGTCCCTATCATGGACCTTCGACATTCCGACCGGCGGAGGCAGAGGATGCCTTTCGCTCTATCATTCAGCCCTATCTCGATTCCGGTCAGATTTCAGTAGTGTGGAATCACTACCCGGTTTCGGCGTCGCTTGAAGAAGATGGCAATCGATTGACCGGTGTTGGCTTTGCTCAGGTGGGCGGGGAGGCTCTCGCCTTGAACGTGACGGCAGCGATGACGATTGACGCGTCGGATTGGGGTGAGGTGATACAAGTCGCCGGTGCGGAATATGAAGTGGGGCCGGATCCGAAATCCCGGTACAACGAACCAAGTGCTTCTGAGACGGTCATAGCGAATGAGATGAATCCTCTGACGTGGGCAATGATCGTCGAAGAGTCGCCGGACGGGACTGATACACCGATTGCAAAACCGGCTAATTTTGACGATAGAAATTATCCGCGGGCGACTCATCTGAGCCGGGCAAAATTCGGGGATTTGAAATGGGATCGAAAAGCATCCGGTGGTGCGATTCCTCATTGGCCCGATGGCGGGGCCGCGAACACTTCCCCTCGACAGCTGAGCGTTTTTACGGTCCGTCGGATTGTCGATGGCTATACGAGCAATGACGGGAAGACGAGCATTCTCCTGAATTACATGAATGGTCAGGATTACCCGCTGATGCGTTTGCCTCAGAGGGTTACCGAGGCGCTGGAGGAGACTGAAGCGGGGGCTTCGACGAAGAATATTGTCGAGATGACGAGAGCGCAGCGGGCGATCATTTTTCAGGACTCGAAGAATCATTCGCTGGGAGTGCTCTATCACATGCAGAATTTTGTTCACGGGAACGCTTCGGACACATCGAACTCGTTTCGCAAGTTTCGTCTCAGTCGTGAATTCGGGACATCCGATAACCTTCCCCCGAAGCCCTATATTCGTGAGTCACTTCGCTTGAAGGCGATGTACATGATGCGTGAGCAGGACGGGCGGAACCGGGACGGGGAAACGAAAGAGGCTGCTCTGGAGCGATTTGCCAAGGTGATGTATCCGGACGGACTTTTTGCGTGGCAGTTTCATTACGACTTTCATCGAACGGGGAGAACTTATCTGGAAGAGGAGGGCGAAGACGGCCCGTGGATCGATTACGAGACTCCGGGTCGTCATACGCGTCATGTCAGCGACCGAAGCGTCTTTCCCGCGCGGAGTCTCGTTCCGATTCGAATGAACGGTCTGCTCGGAGCGCAGGGGAATGTGGGATACAGCAGCATCGTCAGCGCGGCGATTCGATTGCATGATCAGCGGATTCACATTGGTCAGGCGAGTGGAGCGATGGCAGCGGTGAGTTTGTTGGAAAAGGTGGAGCCTCGTGAGATCGTCTATGACCGTGCGTTGCTGGAGTCTGTGAGACATGGGCTGTGCGGAGGGACCGAAGGCGTTCCGATGTTGCTCTATCCCTGGCGTGATCTGAAGCCTGAGGATCCTTCGTTTGTGCCGGTGAATCGGCTGTCGGCGCTCGGGTTGTTGCCGATCGAGTCGACGGAGGTTGATTTCGGGGCTGACGGAAAATTGTCGGCTAATAGTGAGCTTAGAGCGACCGGCAACAGTCTCGTTGATGACTTGGTGACGGATATTAAAGGCGCGGGAACTCGTGGCGAATACGCGGGTCAGATCTGGAAGTCTTTGGCGAGCAGCCCCTTTCCGGCTTTCGAGCGTGAGTCGGAAATCGATGCGGATGGGGACGGGATTCCTGATCGGGACGACGCACTGTTGTTCACTCCGAATGAACCAATTGTCTGGAAGATCGAGGAGGCACCGTTGCTGCCGGAAAACGACGGGCTCATCGATGCTGAGTCTAAGGCGTCCAGTCAGTGCTTTGATTTCGCGGGAAAGGGTATCCCCAAAGCGGAGGGATTTCTGCGCGACAGCGGAGCGGTTTATTCAAAAGAAAAAGGACATGGCTGGACCCGTGATATCTCGGCCAACGCTCGCGTCCGAAATCGAATGCCGGAGCACGAACGTGATGCTTTTCTCTTCACTCGAGAGGAAGATGTATGGGAGGTCGACGCAGAAAATGGTGACTACGAAGTGACCGTTTGTGTCGGTGATTCCGGACACGGGCAGAAAGGCCAGTTTGTCAGGATCGAAGGGGACTCGGTCGTAGCGGACGTAGACACGACAACGGGACGATTCCACGAAGCGACTGCGAAGGTGTCCGTTTCAGACGGACACCTCACCCTCACGATTGGTCGACCTGAGGGAGGCTCGAATACTGCTTTGTGCTGGGTTGCTCTGAGGAAGGTAGATTAACGGCGGACGGGGCAGTGTGGCGGAGAGCGCCAGCGAGTGGTTCGGGCGGGGAGGCTCTGAGGGCCACTCGCTGGCGCTCGCCGCCACTTTCGCCGATCAAAATTCCTGCGGGAGGACGAGGGAACGGGCGACTTCGCCTCTTTCGAGTGCGGCGTATGCCTCGTTGATCTGCGAGAGCGGGTAGGTCTTTGTCAGGAGCTTGTCGAGTTCGATCTGTCCCCGCTGATGCATGTCGATGAATTTCAGCAAATCAATCCGCGGGCGGGTCGAACCGTAGATCGATCCTTTCAAGGTCTTCTCTGCGTAGACGAGAGCGTTCACGTTGATTTGTGCCCGCGCCGTGGGACTGGCGATTCCGACGATGACGCAGGTCCCGCCTTTTTTCGTAGCGTCGTAGGCCTGCTCCATCGGTTTGGTCAACCCGATGGCTTCGAAGGCGTAATCGACACCGGCTCCGTTCGTGAGATCTTTAATCGCTTCCACCGGATCGTCGTCCAGCGCGTTGATCGTTTCGGTCGCTCCGAATTCGCGGGCGTAATCGAGTTTGGAATTGCCGGTATCCACTGCGATGATTCGTGAAGCGCCTGCAATCCTCGCTCCCTGAACGACATTCAGTCCGATTCCTCCGCAACCGAACACGGCGACGGTCGATCCGGGTTTCAGCGCCGCCGCATTGAAAACGGCGCCGAGGCCAGTGATCACTCCGCACCCGATGAGCGCGGCTTTTTCGAGGGGGAAGTCTTTGTCAATTTTGACGACTGCTCCTTCGGGCATCGTCGACAGTTCGGAGAAGGTCGAGACGCCTGCGTAGTGGAGGACCGATTCTCCTCGCTGATTGCGGAAACGAGTTTCGCCGTCGGGCATTTTTCCGGTGAACCGCATTGCCGTTCCGACGTCACAGAGCGCCGGTTTCCCTCCGAGGCAGAATTCACAGGTTCCGCAGGACATTCTCCAGATCGGGATGACGTGGTCGCCTTCCTGAACCGATGTAACACCTTCGCCCACGGCTTCGACGATTCCGGCGCCTTCGTGACCGAGGATGATGGGCATCCCGAGCGGTTGATCGCCTTTCATGACGTGGAGGTCACTGTGGCAGACTCCGGCGGCGAGGATGCGAACCTGCACCTCTCCGGCTTTGGGAGGGAGGACGGATACTTTCTCGATCGAGAGCGGGGTGTTCGCTTCGTAGAGGACGGCGGCGGTGGCTTCAGTCATTTCAGTAAACGGGAAATCAGGGTGTTGGTTTTTCGATCGTGGGAAGCCATGGTTTGGGTTTTGGCTCGCGGTAATCGGGGTGGTCTTTGGGAGCGTGATGGCGTCGCGCCTTCGAGCCGCCACCGTTCCAAATGTCGTATTTGGGATCGGCGTAGTAGTCAAAGTAGTGAATCAATTGCTCCGCGAGATCGGCTTGTTTTTCGGCATGTTCCTCCTGACCGAATAAGTTGAAGCGTTCCATCGGATCATTCTTCATGTCATAGAGTTCGCCCGGCCCGGCAGGAGAGCGACGCTCGACATATTTCCAGTCCTCCGTCCTGACCGAGCGACAACTTTCCATCTCGTAATACATGTTCGTTTCCCAGGGGATCTCCTCTCCCCGGAGCATCGGAGCGAAATTGCGCCCGGGAAGTTCGGGCTTTTTCGGGATTCGTGAATCCAGTCCGAGGTAGCTGAGAACGCTCGGCATGAAATCGTAATTGGTGACCATCTCGTTTCTCTGCCCCGGGGTGACGCCTCCCGGTTGCCAGAAGAGCAGGGGGATTTGCATCATCATGTCATGGGCCGCCATCGGCTTGGTGTGGTCTCCCATTCCGAAGAATCCGTTCTGGCCGCCCATCCATCCCTGATCACCTGCAAAGATCACGAGTGTGTTTTCGTCGAGACCGTTTTTCTTCAGTGCTTCGAAAATCGCACCGACGCCGTCGTCGACCCCACTCACCTCTGCGGCGACGCGTCTGATGCTGTCGATGTTGTTATGATAGTTGAGGTTTGAATACTGCCAGGGGTGCGCCGTATCGCGCGGAAACGAGGGTAAATACTTGTCTGCGTAGAATTCCGCCCAGCGGTTCTGAGCGGGACGGAGGAGCAGATTGCTGAGGCAGTAGGGGCCGTTGTAGGCGAGATAGAGAAAGAACGGCTTTTCCCCGCCCTTGTTTTGCTCGATGAAATCGATCCCGCGCTCCGTCCAGAGATCGGTCATGTATTTGGGTGATTTTTCAATGAGCTTTCCATCGAGGATGACAGGATCGTCATACATGCTGCCGGTTCCGCCCCGGGGCATCGTTGCCCAATAGGAAAAACCATCCGGCGGATTCATGTTGTCACCGAGATGCCATTTCCCGCTAAGGCCGCAGACGTAGCCTTCCGAGTGGAGGATTTCCGGAAGCGTCTCGAATTCTTCGAGGGCGTAGTAGGCTTCGTCGCCCATCATGTATTTCTGATCGAGAAAGGAATGAATGCCGTGCTGAGACGGAAGCAGTCCCGTGAGAAAGGTGGCGCGGGTCGGGGAGCAGACCGGGTTGCTCGACATCGCACGCATGAACTGCGTGCCCTCTTTCGCCATCCGGTCGAGGTTTGGTGTCTGGATGTCTTTGTTCCCGTAGCAACCCAGAGTCCAGGCACCGTGGTTGTCGGTCAGGATAAAAATCACATTCGGTTTTTTCTCTTTACCCGGTGACGCATTGGTAATGAGGAAGCAAGAGAGAATGATCCAGAGGGGAATGCCGAATTTCATTTCGCCATTTTTCCTGCTATCGGGCCCCGTGGCAATACTCAAACTGACGGAAATGAGGAATACGCTCCTCCGCGTGCCGGGGCTCAGGGATTGTCGAACGATTTCAGTTTGCGATCGAGAAAGAAGGGCGCAAACGGGAACAATGCGCAGAGAAAGGTAATCACGCACCATTTAAAAGGAAGGCGGTTCTTAACCAGCGCGAGGAAGAGAAAGAGGCAGAGGCCGACGAAGAGAAATCCGTGAAGCGAACCGACGATGCGAACCGCGAGCGGCATGTCGGCGAGGTATTTCAAAGGCATCGCTATCCCGAGGAGAATCAGGTAAGAGATCCCGTCGAGAAGTGAGAAGAGGCGGAGGCGGGGGATTAGGTTGGATCGAAAAGTCATCGCGATGAAAGGTGAGATTCAGAATCGCACTGACGATATCTTACGCATCCTGAGGTGTTTTTGTTCCGAATTTCTCGTTCGGGACGCAATTTTTTTCCTTCAGCATGGAAATGTCGGAACGCGGGATGGTTGGCTTGAGTTGAAAGGTGTTTAACATAGCTGATTCGAAAAATGTGGTGTTAGAGCGCGTTTTCAGAAATAGTCGGAAGGTTCAGAATTCGAATATGAAATTACGACTATTGCTCTTCAGCTTATGGGGATTCTCGCTTTCCGGTCTGGTTGCGGCGGAAAAACCCAATATTCTCTTTATCATGGCCGACGACCTCGGGATTGAAGGGCTGAGTTGCTACGGAAGTGATTCCTATAAAACGCCCCGTCTCGATGAGCTCGCAGCCGGGGGAATCCGCTTTTCGCATGCCTATTCTCAGCCGCTCTGCACGCCGACGCGGGTGCAAATCATGACGGGGAAATACAATCATCGGAACTGGACGTATTTTGGAATTCTCGATCCGGAGGAGCGGACCTTCGGGCATCTCATGCAGGACGCCGGTTATAAAACCTGCATCGCGGGGAAGTGGCAGCTCCAGTCATACGACCCTCCTGAATGGCCGAATTCGGAACGTCGTCGAGGGAAGGGGATGAAAGTGGAGGACGCGGGTTTCGATGAGTGGTCGCTCTATCATGCCCGTGATACGGAAGACAAGGGTTCCCGCTACGCCAATCCCAGTTTTGATCGCAACGGTCAATGGCACGATGCGCTTGAGGGACAATACGGACCGGACACATCCGTCGACTTCCTTCTCGAAAACTTCAAGAACAGGGGCGACAAGCCGCTCTTTGCGTATTTCGCGATGGCCTTGCCGCACTGGCCGATGGTTCCGACGCCTGATTCCGAGGAGTGGAAAGAGCCTGCGCGACGTCTCGATGAGAGCGTCGAATTTTTTCCTGACATGGTTCACTACATGGACAAGGTGGTCGGCCGACTCATCGACGGTCTCGAAGAGTCAGGGCAGCGCGAGAACACGCTCGTGATCTTCTACGGGGATAACGGGACCGACGCGAGAGTGACGTCTCAGTTTCGAGGCGAAGCGATTCGCGGAGGAAAGGCGTCACCGCAGCAAACGGGGGTGCGTGTGCCTCTGATCGCGAACTGGCCGGGGAGAATCGGGGCGGGTGAAGTCTCGAGTGATCTGATCGATGCGTCTGATTTTCTCCCCACCTTTGCGTCGCTCGCGGGCGCGGCAATTCCCGATGACTGGGTGCACGACGGGATCAGTTTTGCGCCGGCGCTTCTCGGTGAGGATGGACCGAAGCGGGAGATGGCCTTCTTCTGGTATGATCCCCGTCCCGGTTGGGATAAGGAGAAATTTTCGCGTCATATTTTTGCGTTGAATCACGACTGCAAACTCTTTTCGGATGGTCGTCTATACGACGTCCGCGGAGATGGATTGCGGGAGGACCTGATCGATGTGTTCAGTCTAACCGATGAACAAAAACAACACCGTGACGCTCTCGCAGCCTTTATGAAAGACAAGATGTCGGTGCCGCTTTCTGAATCGGCAAAGATCGAGGTCGATGCCTACGGCGATCCGATCGAGTGAAAGGCGGGCTGCTCTTCAGCGCGTCGCCCCGTCCCGTGTTATGGCGTAATATCTGTGCGCCTCCCCGGATGGCCGGGAAAGCGCGCTCGGGAGGGAATTACCTCAGACCGGCGTAATCCGAACCGGGCAAACTTTGAGCTCGGCGGTTTGCGTGACGGGATCATAGCCCGAGCCGGTGAGTATGTTTACCGGCACATTGGCAAACGAGAACGAGGTGAACACGGTTCCCTGCGGGGAGCGGTCATTGACTTCGATCTCGATTTCGATCTCTCCCCGGGCACTCGACATTTTTGCCATCGCCCCGTGAACGAGACCGAGCCTCTCCGCGTCCTCAGGGTGGACTTCGAGAGTTTCGTGGGAAAGGAGGTATTCGATGCCGGCGCTTCGTCCGGTTTGGGTGCGGCTGTGGTAGGCCTCGAGTCGACGTCCCGTCGTGAGCCAGATCGGGAATTCATCACTGATCACTTCCGCTGGATCGCGGTAGCCGACGATGGAGAATTTCCCTCGACCATTTTTGAATTCTTTCTCGTGGAGACGGGGGGTTCCCGGGTGGCCTTTTTCAGGGACAGGCCAGTGGTACTCTCCCTTGTCGATCCGATCCCAGTCGAGTCCTGCATAGATAGGGCTGAGTTCGCAAATCTCGTTAAAAATCTCTTTGGCTGAATCGTATTCAAAGCCCGGGGTTCCGAGGCGTTTTGCGATTTCACTGACAATCCACCAATCAGGTTTGGATTCGCCCCACGGGGGAACCGCCTGACGCAGGCGCTGGACACGGCGTTCTGTATTCGCCTGAACTCCGTCGGTTTCGCCCCATGCGGTCGCGGGAAAAACGACGTCGGCAAATTCAGCGGTTTCAGTGCGGAAAATGTCGATCACGACGAGATGCTCGAGACTCTTCAGGGCGTGTTCACAGTGATTGCGATCGGGATCGGTCACGACGGTATTCTCACCGTCGATGATCATCGCGTGAATGCTCTTGCCGCATTCGTTCAACGCTGTCACTTTCGTGATGCCGCGCTCGCAGTCGATTTCACGACGGTAGGCTTTGGAAAGTTTCTCAGCCGCTGCGGGATCATCGCAGGGTTGGAATCCCACGAAATTGTTCGGAACCGCTCCGCAATCGCCGGCCCCCTGAATGTTATTCTGTCCCCGCATCGGGTTGATGCCTCCGCCTTCCACACCGAGGTTTCCGGTCATGAGGGCGAGGTTGCAAAGCGACTGCACGTTGTCGACGCCGCAGATGTGTTCGGTGATGCCGAGGGTGTAGAAAATCGCGCCGGGATTGGCTCTGCCGTAAAGCAGTCCGGCGGTTTCGATGTCGGCTGCGGGCACCTCGCAAATTTCAGCGGCCCACTCGGGAGTGAACGCTTTGACGTGTTCGAGGAATTCCTCTCCTCCCGCGGTGCGGTCGGCAATGAAGGTCGCATCGACGAGATTTTCGCGCTCGATGACGTGAGCCATCGCCAGCAGGAGGGCGACATCGGATCCGACCCGAATCGGAAGGTGCAGGTCCGCGAGTTTCGCGAGTCGCGTTTTCCGTGGATCGGCGACGATCATCGTCGCGCCGTTTGCGATCGCCTTTTTCAGGCGTGTCGCGGCGACGGGGTGACATTCGGTCATGTTGGTGCCGATCGCGAATATCACATCCGGCTTCTCCATGTCTTTCAGAGGGTTGCTCATTGCGCCTCGTCCTATCGTAGCTGCCAGACCGGCAACTGTGGGAGCGTGTCACGCTCGGGAACAGTTATCTATATAATTGGTCCCGAAGCTCGCCCTGATGTATTTCTGCATCGTGTAGGCGGCCTCGTGCGGCGCTCGCCCGGAGGCGATCCCGTAAATACTGTGACGCCCGAATTTATCGCGAACTTTTTGAAATCCGGCAGCGGCAAAATCCAGTGCTTCGTCCCACTCGCATTCGTGGAGTTCGCCATCCTCGCGACGAATCAGCGGTTTGCTGAGTCGGTCGGCATTTTGAATAAAGTCGAAAGCAAACTGACCTTTGACGCAAAGCGCGCCTTCGTTGGCGGGGCCGTCCATCGCCGGCTGAACACCGACGATCTTGTTGCCTTTGCTCAGTAGATCGACGCTGCAGCCAACGCCGCAATACGGACAAATGCTGCGGGTCTTTTTGACCTCGCCTTCGGTATCGGCGTCGCGCAGGGCTTTCTTGTCACCGAGTGCTCCGGTCGGGCAGGTCTGAACACACTGACCGCAAAAGGTGCAGTTTGAATCGCGGAGATCTTTATTAAATTCAGCGATGATCTGGGTGTGAAACCCGCGGTTCATTACGTTGATCGCGTAATCACCTTCCTGCTCTGCGCATACCCTGACACATCGGTAACACGAGATGCAGTTGTCGTAGTCCCGGAGGATAAAAGGGTTCTTATCCGTCGTGTTTGACGTTCCGGATTTCTTCCCGAGAAAGCGACCGGTGCGGGCGCGGTATTTGTCGATAAGATTCGCGAACTCCTGCGAGGCATAGCCGCTCAGTTCGTCGACGTCGACAGACTTGTTTTCGGAAACGACGAGCTCGAGAAGTGTTTTGCGATGTTTCTCGATGACTTCCGTTCTCGTGTTCACGACCATGCCTTCGGTGGCTTTCGTCGTGCAGGACGCAACCGGATTCCGGATGCCTTCAACTTCGACGACGCATAGTCGGCAGGCGCCGAAGGCTTCAAGCCGGTCGTCATAACAGAGCGTCGGCACTTCTTTACGATGACGGTCGGCCACCTCGTAGATAGTTTCACCCTCGGTGAACTCAACAGGGTCACCATCGAGAGTCATGTTGCAGACTTTCGGAGGATTGAGGTCTTCTCGAAATTCGGTCATCGGTTAAATACTAAGGAATTAGAGAGTTACGTTCAAGCTTCGATCGCGGCCTGATGAACTATCTTTTGGTAAGGTGTGATTCGACTTGCTCCGGGAAATACTTCATCAGTGAATCGGTGACGTTGGGCGCGGCCATTCCCAGCCCGCACGCGCTGGTCGCTTTCATCGTTGAACCGATATCTTGAACTTCGGAAAGCCAATCACTCAACGCCAGCGTTGACGATGACCCGCTGAGCCGTTCGGTGATTCGCTGCGTTCCGATTCGGCAGGGGAAGCATTTTCCACAGCTTTCATGAGCGAAAAACTCCATCGCTCCGCAGGCGATTTCGACCATGTTCCGGGAGTCGTCGAACACCATGATTCCGCCTGCGCCGAGAAAGGAACCCCGGGGCTTGATGCACGCATCGTCGAGCGTGACGTCGAGATCGTCGCCCGCGAGAAATCCGCCGGAAAGTCCCGCCATCGTCACCGCCTGGATCGTTCGACCCTCCTTCGGGCCGCCTGCCCACTCGTTGAGAAGCGTTTGCAGTGAAAAGCCAAAAGGGACCTCGTAGTTGCCGGGGCGCTGAATGTCGCCCGAGAGGCTGATCAATTTGGTTCCGGGGTGATCTCCGAGACCGAGACCGCGATACCACTCCGCTCCGTGTTCGACGATGTGCGGAACCGAAGCGAGCGTTTCGACGTTGTTCACCGCGGTCGGTTTGTCGTTAAAACCGTGGGTGACAGGGAAGGGCGGTTTGTTGCGGGGGAAGGGGTGTTTGCCTTCGAGACTGTTGAGGAGTGAGCCCTCTTCTCCGCAGATGTAGGCACCTGCTCCCCGACGCACATAGAGGTTGAATGTCAGGCCTGAGCCGAGAATGTTTTCTCCGAGCAGTCCGCTGGCGCGCGCGTCTTCGATCGCGTTCTCGAGGATCGCCTCGGTCTCGGGGTATTCGTAACGCAGGTAGATGAAACCGAGCGGTGCTCCCGTCGCAAAAGCGGCAAGGGTCATGCCTTCGATCATCGCAAAGGGATCGTGATCCATGATCGTGCGATCTTTGAAACACCCCGGTTCGCCTTCGTCCGCGTTGCAAACGATGCATTTGGGATCGCCCGGCGCATCGGCGACCGCTTTCCATTTCAGCCCGGTGGGAAATCCGGCTCCGCCGCGGCCAGCCAGTTTGCTTTCCGAAATCATTTCAACGAGACCTTCCGGTGTCATCGTTGTGAGTGCTTTTTCCAGAGCGGCGTAGCCTCCGGTTCGTCGATAGCCATCGAGCGTTGCCCGGCCCGGTTCGCGAATGTTTGCGAAAACACATTCCTCGATTCCTCCCGGATTCGGAACCGGCAGGGGAGTCGCCCGGTGTTCGAGACTTTCTTTCGTCGTTCCCACGAGCACTTTGTCGTCGATGATCACGGGGATCATATCGTCGCAGCGCCCCGCGCAGGGCATCGGCGTGGCGCCTTCGGATTTGAGCGATTCGTAAAGTTCGTTGCCCCCGTTTAAACAGCAAATATTGCCGGTGCAGACGCGGGGAGCTGTCTTGCCCGGCGCTTCACGTGAGAAGTGGTGGTAAAAAGTGACCGTGCCCCAAAGTTCGGCGATGGGGATTTTGAGCGCATCCGAGACCGCGGTGATGCTTTCCTCACTCAGGTAGCCGTCCCTGTTGTGAAGGGCGTGAAGCATGGGGAGGAGCGGCGCGGGTTCATCCTTCCACCGTTCGGTGATCTCTTTGTTAGTCGCTTTCGCCATAGGACGGGGATTGTGTCGAAGGCCGGGACTTTGGTCAAGCCTGCATCGGACGGTCCCCGCCTTTTGAATTGCGGATGGATGCGCTCGATGGAGCGCTCATCAATCGCTGGTTTTCGGAGCAGCTGTCAGGGCTGCGGGAGACGTTGGAGGGAGATTACTTACTCCCCGGCGAAATCCTTGAAGTAATCCTCAACCGCTTCGGCGTCCGCCTCATCTTTGTGGAAAACGAAACGCCAGCGAAAGGTGACGTCTTCGCCGTTCGGCAGCTTCATCGCTCCGGCCTGGGGATCTTCGAGTTTTTCAAAGAAGTGCTTACCGAAAATGTTGGCCGTGATGAGACCATAGTCGCGGGAATGCCAGTAGGTCGGGTAACGCGGGTTGGACGGGTGATCCATGATCACAACGCCCACTTCCTTGCCATCCACTTTGCCGTAGGAGTGAACCCATCGGGCCCGCTTGCCCCAGGTCTTCACATCGCGGATTCCTTCGCTGTTGATGAGGTGGCCGGTTCCCTCTTTTGCTTTGCCTCCGATTTTGGTGCGATGCACGACCTGAAGATCAGACGCGACCCGGATCGCCATTCCCGCATCTTTCTCGTCGTTAAAAGACACGTCACCGTTCGAAGCGTGAAACGTAATCGTCATGTCGAGAATGCGCGCGTCAGCAGTTCCTGAGAATTCCACTTTTCGGGTGTCCGTCATGACGATGCTCCCGTCGGGCGCTTCGTAGTTGTTTGTCGCGACAAAGTAGCCGCCGTCTTCCCCTTCGACCTTCTCGAGAAATTTCTGGTGAACGGTGTAACCCGGCTTGCGGCCTTTATACTCTTTTGTTGCCCAGAAGGTGAAGCCATTCACGTCGGAGTGCGCGAACCAGAGTGACTGGTGGTGGGGGTGATCGGTGTCTTCATCTTTGCTTTCCTCGAAAGGAAAACGACGCGTCATTTTGGTGCCGCCGGGACCCACGATGGGGTAGAACGCGGGGAAGAAACGATCGGAGTCTTTGAACCGGTATTCGGTGAAGAGCTCACCATCGAATTCGACGCGGAGCCCGTTCTCCGATTCGCTGAAGGAAACGGCGGAGGGTTTGGCGTCTTCTGCCGTGACCGCGGTCGCAGCGAGAGCAAATAGGAATGTCAGCAGTCTTCTCATGGGGGAGAGTTTAGACCGCGGATCTCCACTCAGGGAATCGAAAGGAACAACGTGAACACGTTAGCCACTAACGCGTAGCCGCCAGAGAAGTTGGATAGCGTGAGAGAAGAACCGGAGCCGCGTATTTTTCCGTTCGGATTGAAAAAGACTCACCTGCCTTCGCCTTGCGGTAGAAGATCCGCCATTCCCCGTTGTCATTGTTCGTCAGTCCTTTGATTCTGCGCAGTGGTTTCCAACCTTTCCGGCGAAGATCGCGCTCATCCATCGCTTCTTCCAACCAGCCGCCGCTGCTGTTGCCGCCAGCCTTCCAGCGTGTACTCGTCGCGATAAAAACGAGACCGGGAGATTTGACCTTAACGCTCAATTTTCCGGAATGAACCGGTTGAAGCGAAAAGCGGACATCGAGGAGTTCCGCGGGAACGGTCTCCCATTGATAGCGCTCAGATTTCCCGTAGCAATTGACGCCCGGTTTGAGTTCTCTCCATATCAATGCCGCCGATTCATCAAAGGTAGCGGGAGCGGTTGCGGGAGCGGTTGCGGGAGCGATGCCGCTGATGACGTCGGCAGCCTCTTTGGAACTCTGCGCTTTGGAATCGACTGCCACTAATCCAGTGACGATTAGAAACGACAGGATCGGAATCACTTTCATGAAAGTGATCGTAGGGAAAGCCGGAAATAATGTCAACCGTGCTCAGCCCGCCAGCAATGCGTCGAGCGCCTTCTTGTCGGCCCGGATCGCAGCGATCGATTCTTTCAACAAGCTTGGGTCTTTGTGGTCCTTGTATTCCATGTGCAACGAGATCGGACCGTCGTATTTGGACTTTTTGAGAAGCTTGATGAACGCGGGGTAATCCACTCGACCGGTTCCGAGGGGGACGTTGACCGGTCGTTTGTTGCCGGTTTCCCAAATGCAATCTTTGCAATACACCATGCCGATGTGCGGGCGCATCAGTTGGAATTCGGTTGGCCAGGATTGCCCGCCTTCGACCGTCGCGTGACGAATGTCGAAAGTGACTCCCGATGAATCGGCCGGGAGCGTTTCCAAAACCTGATAAAGATCCCAAAGTCCTGAACCGAAGCGACCGGCTCCTGCGTGGTTCTGATAGAGCGGGCGAATCCCGAGTGGTTGGCAAAAAGCGACGAGCTCTTTGAATGTCTTTTTGATCTCCTCAATCTGACCGGGCAGGGGAGTGTTAGAGTCGTATTTGATAGAGCCCATGCGGAAGCGCTTCACACCGAGTGCGGCGGCGGTTTTGATGACGCGGCGGTGGAGTTCGGAATCTGCCGTGTTCACATCCGTCGTCATGATCGTCATCGCGACACCGCTCTTTTTGAGTGCTTCGATCTGTTTCGGGAGGTCTTCCTCGACCCGGCTCGGCTCGACGTGACCGCCTTGTCTGACCGTGCCTTCGATGCCGGCGAATCCCATCTCAGCGGCCAGTTCCGCTAATGCTTCATAGCTGAGGTGCTGGAGTGGCTTACTGAAAACGCATAGCTCGTTGCTGGCTGATGATGCCGCGGCGCTCGAAGCGGAGGGGAATGTCAGTGCTGCTGCTGCGGAAGCGGCTGAGGCGTGAAGAAATTTGCGACGTGAGTGATCGGTCATGATGGAACCCGAGAATGACGTAAACGGGGAACTCAGGCAAGAGGTCGCATTTGGCGGTATCGTGTCTTCGGAGGTGACCGTTCGGGCGTCACTCTCGACACTGTCGGAATGAGTCTGTTCACTGTTCTCGGCGTTCTTTGATAAATCGTTTTGCGATGAAAGCCGGATTCTTTTTTTTTCTTCGGGTTGTTTGCGGTTGTCTCTGCGTTGGGCTCGCCGATCGCTATCTCTATCGATTCGAAGGCGATGCGGGAACGATTGGGCTTTCCCTTTCGGATTACCTCGCTGGTTTTCCAGAGGCGACATTCTGATTCAAGACTTTTGCCTTCAGGTTGATACTCGGCGCAGAATCGGCTGTGAACGAAAAATGCCCAGGAAGATTGACTTTCAAAAACGAAATACTCACTCTGATTTGACGCCGCTATCGCGTTTCGGTAGGGGGGGCGACTCGAATGTTTATCTGAAAAATGGTTATTGCAGCGTCAGATTCAAGTGATGGGGAACTCCCCGGCAATCTTAATAAACTCTACTTGAAAGCCCTTTCCGCAAAGGAAGTGAACAACTTTGACTATGCTGTTTCACTCCTTGAAGCCGTCTTGAAACGCCGCCCCGACTTCGAGGAAGCTTCTCTGCTCCTCGACGAGTTGTTGCAAATCCAGAACGAAAACTGAATGGCTCGATGACTATCTTCGGGAAACCGGTGCGCGACAAGCCGGGGAATCACACTCGATCCCGTCCCGTGTCGAAGAGGTTTTTCCTGCGCCTGAAATTTTTCAGTGATTCCATGACCACGCACCGGGCCGGGTTGAAAGCTTCAAAACACTCCCGCGAAATACCGGCAGTATTCTTTCCTCTCTATTCCCTCTTTCATTCCTCAAATGGCGCTGAACCGATCAAGTTGCTTTCGGAGCGGATGCGTTTGGATGAGTCCGTTTTAGATAGCGGAGTGGCAGGTGCTATCGGTTACCCGTTCGATTGCTATGGCGACAGCGAGCCATACTACTGGCGTTGCGGATCCCGGGCCGAAAACGGGTAGGGAGGGGAATTAACCCTCTCGAGGTGCCTCAGCTGGCGTTCAGAAGTTTATGCGCAATTCCGCTCTATCGCTTTCGCGCGGCTTCTTTTGCACCCGGGGGGCCTCACATTAATCTTGCGGAATCAGGGATAAATCAACGGTTGAAGATCAAATGACGGCGGATAATCTGCCCCGTTCATGGGAATTTCATCTGTTTATCAAAGTCTGAGGGAGCGTTTTCTTTCCCTCCTTATCCTCTTGGGGCTGCTGGCCGGCATTCCCTCGGGGTATTCTGAAGAAACGCTGCCCTTCGATCCCGTCAGGATCTGTCGCTACAGCGTCGACAACATCCCCCGGTCGATCTCGATTCGGCAGGGTGCTGGTGTCTGGTTAGGGTATGACCTCGAAAAGGCCCTGGTTTTTAAAGCCTGGCAAGCTCCTGAGGGGAAACCGGGAGTGGTGGTGAACAGTTTTAAAGCTCAATCTGCGGGCGCTGTGTTATTCGACGGGAAAGCGAAAGGCGCGTGGCAGTTACAACGTGACGGTAAAAATATTCCTCTTACGGCCCGCTATCTCGGATGCGTTCAAAACAGCGGGAGTTTTGAACTCAGTTGGGAATTGAATTATCCTGACGGATCAATAAAATTGAGTGAGCGTATCGCGACAGATCCCGGGGACGGTGCTCCCCGTGCCGTTCGTGAGTTACGGGCCGAGTCGTTGGAGCAAGGCGCTTCACTGATGTTGCCCGCTGCCTACGGAGATACGTGGACGTTAACAGGGGCGGATCGAAAACCCGCCAAATCAATCACCGGGACAGCGTGGCATCAACTTTCTCTACGATGAAAAATTGCTTAACTGTTATCGCTTTTCTCGGGCTGACCTGTCTCTTGCCGGCGGGGGCTGTCGCTGAAGAACTCGCGCTTCCGGCGACGGATATTTTCTCGAAAGGGCCCAACGTTTATCAGGGAGATGTTCTTGAGATTACGAAGGGACGGGGTGCGACGATCGGATGGTACATCGAGGCGAAGAAGGAGGAGGAAGTTCGTGTCAGTGTTGAATATTCGTGTTCGGCGCCGTTGAACCAGGATTACCAACTCTCATTCGACGGAGTTGACCAATTCTGGAAGGTCGCCCCTACGAAAGGGAAAGAGTTCGAGCGTGCCGAACTGGGTGTTTTTCAGGTTCGTGAAGGATTACCGATTCTTGTCATGTTAGTTCCGCCATCGGGGACGAAGTACAAGCATCCGGTGCGCTTTCGAAAACTCATCGTTGAGAGTTCCCTTCCGGGAAACCTCACGCAGGTGCAGGCGTTGAAGGGGCCTTCAATGCCTGCCTCCTCACCGGGATTCGGCGGGAAACTGTCAAACCTTCATCCTGCGCTCTCCGCTTTGGATCTTCGCGTCAAGGATCTGACGCTGAGGATCAGCGGGATGAAAATGCGGAGTGAGAACGAATTGATTTTCACGACATGGGATGGCGATCTTTACTCGCTCGATATCGCGGATCTGCCCGAAACAGGACCACCATCGTATCGGCGCATCGCCCGCGGCCTATCGGAGCCGATGGGGCTCGCGATTTCGGAGGGACGTATTTTTGTCACGGAGAAGAATCAAGTCACTGAATTGATCGATCGTGACGACGACGGATTATTCGAAACCTACCGCTGCGTCTCGAACGACTGGCCGTGCTCGATGGATTATCATGAGTATCTCTTCGGTGCGGTCGCGAAAGGGGAACACTTGTATTTTACCGCCAGCGTCGGGATGGCTCGGCGCGGAATAGATAACTACCAGGCGCCGCTCCGGGGAAGCGTCATCAAGGTGCATATGGATACCGGTGAGACCGAAATCGTGGCCGGCGGACTGCGTACGCCTGATGGCATCGGCGCGGCGGCTGACGGCGGTCTTCTTGTGACCGATAATCAGGGCGAGTGGTTGCCTGCGAACAAGCTTATTCACGTCGAAGAAGGTGGGTTCTATCAATTTCGCAGTATCCCGCCGTGGCATCCTCTCGATGTGCCAAAGGCGACTCCTCCCGCGGTTTGGTTACCTCTTGGTGAGATCGCCGCTTCGCCGACTGAGCCGATTTTGATTCCGTCCACCTGGGGGCCCTACGCGGGGCAGGTGCTCTTCGGCGATGAAACTTTCGGAGGGTTGCAGCGCGCATTTCTTGAGAAGGTGGATGGCGTCACACAGGGCGCTGCGTTCCGGTTTTCCCAGGGTTTTCAGCACCACTTTCATCGCCTGGCGTTCACTCCTGAAGGAGACCTCTATGCAGGGGGAATTGCGAGGGGGAAAGACCGCGAGTATATCGACCGGGTGAGCGGTGTGACGCGGATTCGCTACACGGGGAAAGCGGTCTTCGAACCTCTCGCGGCACGCCTCCGGACCAACGGGTTGGAGATTGAGTTTACGGAACCGTTCGCGGAGGGAACCGGCTGGAACCCGGCGGGCTACCACGTGACCCAATGGGGGTATCAAGCGACGCAAACCTACGGAGGGCAGAAGGTGCGTCACCGTCTTTCCGGAGTGCGTTCAGCGACGGTTTCCGATGATCGACGCCGGGTTTTTCTGGAGCTGGCTGAGATGAAACCGGAGGAAATCATTCATGTGACGATATCGAAAACCTTTACCTCCGAGGACGGAAAACCGATTCGCGCGGGCGAGCTGTGGTACACGATCAACCGCATCCCTGCCGATTCACCGGGGGAGGTGAAGGAAGCTCCGGCCGCTGTTTTCTCGGTGGTCGACCCGTTTTTTACTTATTCGAAAGGAGCTCCGGGGCAAATATTGTTCCAGACCTACTGTGCGTCCTGTCATACCACTAACGGAACGAAACTGGTCGGGCCGAGTTTGCAGGGGCTGGCGGGGGCTCAGGTTAAGGTTAAAGACCACGCGAGTGGAAAAATGCGCAGCATCGAAGCGAACGCCGACTACATTCGCCAGTCCATCCTCGAGCCGAATGCGCTGCTCGCGGACGGCTACCCCGAAAACATTATGCCGCCGATCGGTGCTATTTTAACGGATGTGCAGCTGGATGATCTCGTGGATTATATCCTCAAACTGTCGCCGAACCCCTAACATAGATAGATCGCAACTCTCGATCACAGATTCTCATGAAAATTACTCCGCTCCTTTTCGCCATGGCAATGCCGCTCTTCGCCGGTGCCGTTGAACCTGATGAAGCCGCGTTGGGGTTTACCCCGCTCTCTGACGGAGAGTCGTTCGAAGGCTGGGAACAGTCAGGTAACTGGGTGATCGAAGACGGTGCTTTCTACCGCAAGGCGAAAGGTGGTTCATTGACTTACACCGCCTCCACTGTCCCGGATGATTTCGAGCTGCGATTCGAGTGGAAGGTCTCGAAGGGATGCAACTCGGGCGTCTATTATCGTCCCGGTCAGGTCGAGTACCAGATTCTCGATAACATCGGAAGTCACTACGGCGAGAATGCGCGTCAGGCTGCAGCCTCGATCTTTTTCTGCATGGCTCCGAAAAAGGACGCGACGCGACCGGTAGGTGAGTGGAATACGGCGCGGATTCTCTGCAAGGACACCGTGATCGAGCATTGGCTCAATGGTGAACGTGTGCTCTCGTTTGATTACACGGATCCCAAGTGGTCGGATTACGTGGAGCTGCTCGCCGCCCGCGGTGGCGACCTGACGGGCCGGAACGGGAAGCTCTGGCTGCAGGATCACGGTCAGGATGTCTGGTTTCGCAATCTTCGTTGGCGGGTCATTCCTGAAGAGGAAGCAGTCACTCCGGATCCCGATTTTGTTCCGATGCCGGTGACAGGTGAGGCGCTCGAGAAAGAGCAGGCCCGGGTAAAGAAAATGCTGGAAGCTTCTGCAAAATCGGCAAAGCCGAAAGCGAAGAAGTAAAAGGTGCGGGAAACTGCGGACCTTCAGCGGGATTTTGATACCGGACGTGCCGGACCGGTTTTTGTTGCAGCCGTTTCCGCATTGCGTTGTAATATTTCGAGCACAAGATCTCGAATACACGCACGGAAAATGAGCCCGCATTTCACCGAATCAGACTGCAAAGCTTATCCGAGTCAGCGAAGGCGGCCCTCGAAGTTCTGCGCGAGATTCGGGAGTTCTGAGCGTGCAATCCAGCCGAGATGGTAAAGCCAGCGAACACTTTCCGATTCGAGACGAAGCTTCGCCGTCCCGCCAACCCGGGAAAGGGAGACGCCTGGAGCTTTCTCGTGTTGCCCGGGGACGTGAGTGAGTCGCTACCGAGGCGGGGGCGGACTACCGTGGAGGGCACGATGAACGGCTATCCTTTTCAAGTTACGTTAGAGCCCGACGGGCAGCTGAGTCATTGGATGAAAGTCGATGAGGAATTCCGCATCGCGGCCGGAGCAGAGACAGGGGATAGTGTCACCCTTGAGATTTCACCGGTGAACCCCGAACCTGAGCCTGAAGTTCCTTCTGATTTTCGGGAAGCCCTCGCGGCCAGTCCGGAGGCCGCGACGACGTGGGCGGATACGACCACGATCGCCCGGCTGGACTGGATCCACTGGCTCACTTCGGCGAAGCAGCAGAAAACAAGAGGGCGCCGGATCCACAATGCCTGCGAGATGCTGGCGTCCGGGAAGCGGCGGGTCTGTTGTTTTGATCCGTCCGGATTTTACAGCAAAGCCTTCAGCGCTCCGGAGTCAGTTGATTGAATCCGGGCGGTGAGCGGAACGGTGTCCGGCTTCAGTCGACGACGGGCTTGGAGCCGCCTTTGAATCCGCCTATTGGCCAAATCTCGAGACGGCCAACCCAGCATTCTGCAGACTCGGCCTGAAGACAGATCCAGCCCTCGGCAGGGTCTGCGTCGTAGACCGCGTTGACGACCTCGCCGTTGAGCCGGATTTCAATTTTATCACCGTCGCAGATGACTTCCAAACGGTTCCATTCGCCGAGTGGATTCTCGACATCTTTTTCACCGAGAAATCCCTTCACATCTTCCCAGTCGGGATCGCGGTCGCGCCAGTTGATTCGCTGATTCGTTTTTCCGTCCTGTGGAAAAACGATCGGCTCGCCTCCGGCTTTCCACACAAACTCGCCGTCCCGGTCTTTTCTCGTCTCGGCAGTTGCCCGGGTCTTGATCAATTCTCCGTCTGCGGTTTGCCCCTGCAATACGAGGATGTCGCCCGAGCCACCTTCGATGAGCTGTGCCTCGACCGATGAAAGCCAGGTGTTGCCGAGTGAGCCGTCTTCACCATGCCCGTGAACGAGGAGGCCGCAGTCTCTTGTTTTGTCCTCGCGGGGTGGCCAGGTTTTCTCGCCCCACTTGTAATCCATCACGAGGTGGTAATTTTTGTATGCCTGGCGAGTTCGGATATACCCGAATCCCTTGCCGGTGACGTGAAGTTTTCCATCGACCAGTTTCCACACTTTCTCGCGCTCTTCCTCCATCGATTTCGCTTCGTTGAGGTGGAAGACGTAATTGTTGAAAAGTGACGGTTCGAGCAGGTTGATCAATTTCCCGGGAGCAATTGCGGAAGATTCGACCGCTGCAGCCGGAGCCGCTGACTGGGCGTCTGCCTGCGATGGCGTGAGACATGTCACAGACCAGATCGCGAGAGCGGAGAGGGGGAGGTTTCGAAAACGGGAGAATTTCATAAGATTCAGGATTAGGGTTTGGTGTCGGGTTAAAATTTCCAAAGCCTCATATTGAAGCGGTTTCCGGTAATTCTTTCTAGTAGCGCAGTTAAGGTTCTTTGGTAAAATTTCACCATGGGTCGATAGCGGCCGGAACGGTAAATGAAAGGATCCGAACTATCAGAAACCTCGATGGAGGTGAGGGCGCAGGCGGATGTCTTGGGTGGTCTGTTTGATCTGATGGAAAGGACTTACCTTTTCGTCAAAGATTTGGATCATCGTTTTTGTCGGTGTAACCGCGCCCTGTGGCGGGAGCTCGGCCTCGACGGCGAGGCTGAGATGCTCGGGAAATCCGACGGGGATTTCTTTCCACCTTCGCTCGCCAAGGATTACGTCGACCACGATTTGAGAGTGATCGAGAGTGGCAAGCCGATCCTGGATGACGTCTGGCTGGTCCCGTCTCAGAACTCTCTCCGTTGGTATAAAATCAATAAATTCCCTGTCTTCGAATCGGTCGGCGGGAACGCGGGGAAAGTGATCGGCGTTGCCGGACTGATGGTGCCCTACGAGGGGGCGGGCGCGGTGCCGGCGGAGTATGAGAGGATCAAGCCGGCCCTGATTCTCGCGAATTCCGAAGCGGAAGGGAGTGTCGGTGTCAAAGCAATGGCGGCCGCTTGCGGATACTCAATGAATCAGTTCGCGCGGGTCTTCAGTTTCCTTTTTCACATGAAGCCGCAGGAATACCTCCTCCGTTTGCGTCTCGGAAAGTCGGCACAGCTTCTCCGCAGCACCAATCTTCCCATCGTCGAGATAGCCAGTGCGTGTGGATTCTACGACCAGAGCGCATTTACGAAAGCGTTTCGGCGTCACAACGGGGTGACACCACGAAAATACCGCGATGCGCGGTGAGTGGTTGAGTGACAAACTCGGAACTGACATCGACGAGGAATTTACTTTTGGGGGAATGTTAGAAGTGGTAGGACTTGAATCATGAAGCAGGGCATTAAGTTCGTGATCGGGGGCGTGATACTGGCTCCGTTGATGCTCGCTATGATTGCGGAGCGTGATGCTGAAACGAATTACACGGCGGTCTATATCAACGTACCGTTTGCGGCGGGATCCTACACGGTTGAACTGCTACCCGAATGGATTTTGATTCAACGTACGCGTCATCTCAAGGTTAAAGGCATCCTCTACAATCGTTTTTCCGCCTCATCCCCAATGCTTCCCGAATTCCGGAGATCATTAAATTCCGGGCTGGTTACCTCGCATGAACTCGAGTGGGTTCCCGTAAAAGCCTCAATCGCCACGGTGTCGTTGATTTTGCTTGTCGCATTGATCGCGATGGCTAAAAACCAAAAGTAATCCGCTCGCGAAGCGGACGGGGCGCGCTATTGCTGCGCTGCCTTTCGTGGTAGACCCTAACCTTCGCGCACCAGCCAAAGCTCCATCTCGCCTTTGCCTTTGATGGGGATGCTGCCGCGGGATTCGAGCTCGAATTTTTCGCGAACGAGATCGGCGGTTGTTGATGAGATCTGAATCTGTCCGGGGACGCCGCTCGACTCGATTCTCGAGGCGGTGTTGACGACGTCGCCCCAGACGTCGTAGGCGATTTTTCGTTTCCCGATGACGCCGGCGATGAGTTCTCCCGTGTGGACGCCGATGCGCATGTTGAGCCTGCCTCCGGAGCATTCGAGGGGAACGCTCTGCACGGCTTTGAGCATGTCCTGTCCCGCCTTGATCACGTTTTCGGCGGATTGTTTTTTATCTCCGGAAAGGCCGCCGCAGAGCATGTAGGCGTCACCGATCGTTTTGATTTTCTCCAATTGGTAGGTGGTGCAAATATCGTCGATGAGCGAGACGACTTCGTTGAGCCAGGCGACGAGGTCGGCTGCGGAAGTCTTCGCCGCGAGCGGGGTGAATCCAACGATGTCGGCGAAAAGGACGGTGATGCCATCGTGGCGATCCGCGATGATCCCGTCGCTGCTCTTGAGGCGTTCGGCGATGGGTTCGGGAAGGATATTGAGAAGGAGCCGGTCCGAGCGTTCCCGTTCGTTTTCGAGATGCCTTTCGTGTTGGCGATTCACGGCCCGGGCGGCAAATGAAGAGGGGACCGCGAGAAGGAGTCCGATTCCGATCGCTCCGAGAATGAGGGTGGCGCGCAGCTTTGCGAGGGCTCGCTCAATCGTTTCAGTGTTCTCGTGCGTCGCGACGGTCCAGTTCGTCCCTTCGATGGGCTGCATGTGGACGATTTCAGATTTCCCTTTGGCGGTGATGAGTTTTCCCGTCTCCGTTCCGGCTCGCGCGATGGCATCGACCCAGGGTTCGGCTGTCGCCTCGGCGGTGAGGTTGCCTTCGGAGGAAATGAACTGAATATCTTTTCTTGGAATCTGCTTTCCAATGGCCTCGGCGAGAGGGTGGCAAATCAAGCTCGAGTCGGCGCGATCGACGATGCAGGAATAGCCCCGATTGACGTCGGCTCCGGTGAGGATGGCCTGAAGGTCGGCGCTGACGGCGGCCGCTTCGTGCCCGTCTTTGATGCGTAATTCCGCGAACCTCGCGAGGGCGCGGGCGCGCTGTTCGTTGTTATCCGATTGCACCGTCAGATACTGGGTCTCCATCTTCCGTATGATGAACGGAACGACGGCGAGTCCCACCAGCGTGGTGATGCCTCCGACGGCGAGAAAGGTGAGGGTCGCGAGCCTGAACGATTCGAGTCCGGACTGCTTCGAGGGTTTGATGGACTTCATCGGAGGGTGGCGCTTAAAACGGCATTTTGCCTCCGCCGCCACCGCCGAACTGTTTCATCATTTGGGACATCTTGCCCTTGTTTCGCATCATCTTGCGCATCTGGCCGAATTGCTTGAGGAGCCCGTTGACCTGAGTCACGGTGGTCCCGCTTCCGGCGGCAATGCGTTTGCGGCGGGAGGCTTTGATGATCTCGGGCCTCGTCCGCTCTTTGGGAGTCATGGAAAGGACGATGGCCTCCATGTGCTTCATGCGTTTCTCGTCGAGATTGACGCCCTTCAGTTTGTCTCCCATTCCGGGAACCATTCCGAGGATGCTCTGCATGCCTCCCATTTTATTCATCATCCGCATTTGGGAGAGGAAGTCATTGAAGTCGAAAACGTTCTTCTTCATCCGATCCGCCATGCGCATCGCTTCGTCCTGATCGATCGCTTCGGCGGCTTTCTCAACCAGTCCGACGACGTCGCCCATGCCGAGGATTCGTCCGGCCATGCGGTCGGGAACGAAGGCTTCAAAGTCGGAAACTTTCTCGCCGACACCGACGAATTTAATCGGCTTCTGCGTAACGGTTCGCATCGAGAGGGCGGCACCACCACGAGCGTCACCGTCGAGTTTGGTAAGGACGAGGCCGGTCACTCCGATCATCTCGTCGAAGGTCTTCGCCACGTTCACCGCCTGCTGACCGGTTGCGGAGTCAGCGACGAGGAGCGTCTCCTTCGGGTCGAGAAAGCGGTGCAGTTGCTTGAGTTCTTCGATGAGGGCGTCGTCGACTTCCTGACGACCGGCGGTATCAAAAATGATCGCGGTTCCGTTCTGATCGTCGGCCCACTTCAAGGCGGCTTTGGCGACCTTGAGGACGTCCTTTTCGCCCGGTTCCGGCTGGAAAACGGGAATGTCGATCTGCTTGCCGAGAGTAACCAACTGCTCGACCGCGGCAGGGCGATAGAGGTCACAGGCGACGAGGAGCGGGCGACGTCCTTCTTTGCGGAGGTGCAGCGCGAGCTTGGCCGAGGTCGTCGTTTTACCGGCACCGTTGAGGCCCACCATGAGGATTCGGGCGGGTGGGTTGAGGTCGAGCGGAGCGGCGTCGCCTCCGAGCAGTTCAGCGAGTTCGTCGTTGAAAATCTTAACGATTTGCTGGCCCGGTTGAATGCTTTTCAGAACTGATTCACCGAGTGCCTTTTCCTTTACTTTGGCGATGAACTCCTTCGCGACGGAAAATTCCACGTCCGCTTCGAGGAGAGCGAGGCGGACTTCACGAAGCGCATCGGTGATGTTTTTCTCGGAGAGCTTTCCGTGGCCGCGAAGCTTTTTAAAGGTTTCCTGAAGGTTGTCTGAGAGATTGCTGAACATGTTTTGAGAAGAGAAGTGAAGTGGTAAAGAAGCAAAGAAGTAGTGAAGCGGGAGGCGCGTCGCGACTGGATACGAAGTTAGAGCGATGCGGTTGGCTTTTGCTCTTTCTGCGCAGGAGCGCCTTCTTCGTTCCCGGTTTCGATGGGACTGTTTTCTCCCGGCCTGGTGGCGTCTGAGGAAAGGTAGTCGGCGGTGCGGTCAATCGTGAAATTCCATCCAATGATCTCGGCTTCGGCATTGCCGCCGTGTCGGAAGCCTACCTGCACACCGCATCCTTCGCTCCGGATCCGCTGTGGAATCTGGTAACTGACGATGCCGGTGTCGGGATCGAAGGTGTGAGGCACTTTTCCGAATCCGGTGATGCGCATCGAGATGCTGTCAGCGACGACGCCTTCGAGTTTGGAAAGATTGACCTCGATGAGCGGGAGGCGGTTCCCGATCGTGGAGTTGGCCGGTGGCAGCACGCTCACGAGAGGGGACTGCTTCTCGCCGGTTTCATCTTTGGATTCAGTGAGGAGTTTGCGCCCCGTCGAGGTGACGTTGCCTCCGCCGAAGCTGATCGCCGGGTCAAAGTTGGCGAGCGTGGTTCCGTGGACGACGTAGCGCCCCACTTCCATGTCCTCGACTTCCCAATCGGTCTTCTTGCCGTTCACGGTGAAGCAGGCTTCGTAGCCGTATTTCTCAGCGAGCTCGAGAACCTGATCGTTGTAGATGCCGTAGGGGAACGCGAACGTTTTCTCGAGCGCTCCGGTGTCACCGAAATTTTCGACGAGGAATTCGTAGGATTCTTCGAGCTCGACCCGCAGCCATTCGAGATAGGCGGCTTCGGAACGGCCTCCTTTCCGCGACATGTTTTCGTGGCTGACGGAATGACTGGAAATCGTACCTCCATTGGCGGCGATTTCTCTGATTTCGTCATGGGTCATCGAGCGACCGCCAACGCCGATGTAATTTTTATAGAGAAAAACGGTGAAAGGGTAATTGAATTCTTTCAGGACCGGCATCGCGAGGGTGTGAGTCGCTTTCCAACCATCGTCGATCGTGATCATGACGCATTCGTTGGGGATTTTGCCCTTTCCCTGTTTCCAGTTCAGATACTCCCGCATGCTGATGACGGGGAGCTCGGCATCTTTGATCGCCTGCATCTGATTGCGGAAATCGTCAATGTTCAACTTCATGTCGTTGTCGGATTTTCCTTCGACGAAGTCGTGATAGCCGAGGATCGAAACGCGGGCCTCTTTGTTCACGATCGGCTCCATTTTGACGAGTTCAGGAGGAGGCGGAATGTCTTCGGGCGGGATCGCGCTGACAATCTCGGTCGAGGTGTCGCGGTCGAGGGCTTCCTTGAAAGAATCCACGTAGGGCGTGATTTTTTCGCACCCGGTCATGATAAGAAGGGCTGAGAGGGGTAGCAGAAGCAATGAGCTGGAAAGCGCTTTCATGACGGGTGGACCGGTTGAATCGGAATCTGAACCTATTATAGGCCCGATTTGGCCTCTGAAAACCGCGAAATCGTCCCTCATGACTCGGGAGATCGTTTGCGATTCAGAGCGGTCTGGATTATCAGTTTAGTGAAATTTAACCGACACTCTAGTTATGGCAGATCAAGATATCGAAATCACCGCTTATTTGAAGACCTTTTGCGGATGGAGCGAGGGCGTTCGCGCCATTTTCCGGAAGTATGACCTTCCCTTCGAGGAAAAAGACATCATTAAAAATCCTGCTTTTCGCTGGGAAATGGAGCAAAAGAGTGGTCAGCCGCTCTCTCCCTGCGTGATCGTAAACGGCACGATGCTTCCTGACGTCAGTGGCGAGGAAGTCGAGGCCTGGATGATTGAGAACGGAGTCGTTGGCAGCAGCGATAAAGAGGCCGATGCGCCGATCGATTCCGCCTGCACCGATGAACAGCACGCGGCGATGGATGCTGCGGCCCGCGCCGGGGTTGATCCCTCCGCGACGCCGAATGTTCGAATCATCGAATAGAAATCCGGGCAACTGGGTTTAACCATTTTCCACGCTAGATATGCCTCCAGGTAAAACTCCGAAAAAGGGGCTGGGTAAGGGGCTTAACGCTCTTATCAAGACACCTTCATCCATGTCTTCTCCGCCTGCGAGCGGAGGTGATGAAACATTGCCCGGAGACCGGGTGCTCAGCGTGGTATTGGATAAGGTTGTCGCGTCTCCGCTGCAGCCGAGGACGCATTTTCAGGAGGATCAGCTCAACGAACTCGTGGAATCGATCCGCGAGCACGGGGTGATCCAGCCGCTCATCGTTCGTGAGGTTGACGGAAAATATGAGCTCATCGCCGGTGAGCGACGTTTCCGCGCTTCGACAAAGCTGGGGCTCGCCGAAGTGCCGGTGATCGTGCGGGAGGCGTCCGATCGCGACGTCCTCGAGATGGCGTTGATCGAGAACCTTCAGCGGGAAGACCTCGATCCTCTTGAAGAAGCGGTCGCCTATGATCGCCTCGCCAAAGAATTCGGGCTCAAGCAGGAGGAAATCGCGCAACGCGTCGGTAAAAATCGTGCCACGGTTTCCAACGCGATTCGTCTCCTCGATCTGGATGAGCAGGTTCAGACGCTGGTTTCACGGGGGATGATCAGTGCCGGACACGCCAAGGCGATTCTGGGCATCAAGACCAAGGCTGAGCAGCGCATGGTTGCCGACATGGTCGTGCGGAAGAAAATGAACGTTCGTGATACCGAGAAACTGGTATCTGATCAGGTCAACGGCAAGACGAGCACGAAGAAGGCCGGCAAGCCCAAGATTTCTCCACAGGCTGAAGTTTATATTCGTCAGATTCAGGACCAGCTGCGCAGCCGTTACGCGACGAACGTGGCGATCACACACGGCGACAAGCGCGGGAAAATTGAGATCGAGTATTATGGAAACGAAGATCTCGGTCGCGTTCTCGAACTCATGGGCGTGAGCGTGGACTGACCCTTTTGCGTCGCTTCCCCTCACTCATGAAGATTTTTTCTCTGTTCTCCGCTCTGGGTATCGCCGGTGTCCTCGGAGCGTGCTCCGGTGGTACCTCCTTCAAATTTGACGAGGCGAAGGCGCTTCAGAAAGAGGTGTCGGGAGATCAGGCTCTCGCTCATGTCGAGGCTCTGGTCGGTTTCGGGCCCCGTCCTGCCGGCTCTGAGGCACTCGAGAAATCCCGCGTTTACATCGAGAAAGCGCTCAGTGATAACGGGTGGGCGGTGGAGCGTCAGTCTTTCGATGCGCAGACCCAGAAGGGTAAAAAGACATTCGTGAACCTGCGGGCTCGATTTGGCGGCGCAGACCGGTGGGCTGACGACGTGAGCGGGCTGCTTTGTTCGCATTATGACACGAAGCATTTCGACGCGTTTGAGTTTGTCGGAGCGAATGACGGGGGATCGAGCACGGGGCTGCTCATCGAACTGGCCCGGGTTCTCGCGGGGAGTCCTCAAGTGGCGCGCGAGATCGAACTCGTCTTTTTCGACGGGGAGGAAGCTTTCGGCTCCAACATCACAGGGAAAGACGGGCTTTTCGGGAGCAAACACTATGCGGGGGCGCTCGTGGCGGAGAATCGCAAGAGCCGGCCGCGGTGGGGCATACTGCTCGACATGGTCGGGGATAAAAATTTGAACATCCGGGCAGGAGTTCGCATTCCTCCATCGGGGCTCAGAGAGCTTGCGAAAGCGAAGGACAGCGGTTACCTCGTCGATATCGAAAAAGTGCAGGAGCGAGTTGATCAGATCACCCGCGACCTTCTCGCCGCTTCAGACGATTTGGAACTGAGATCATACATCGGCGTCAGTCCGGATTACATCGTTGATGACCATGTCCCGCTCAACGTCGTCGCCGGAATTCCGACGATTGATCTGATCGATTTTGATTTTCCCTACTGGCACACGCCGAAAGACAGGCTCAGCGAGATCAGTGCCGGGAGTCTCGAGATCACCGGCCGGGTGACGATGCAGCTCGTTGAGAAGTATTTGATTCCGTAGCCGGAATCTGCCGGTTCTGCGCAGCGGCTATGGAAACGTGGGGCGTTGGCCCTGCATCCCTTTCCAGTTCTGGACGGCGAGCATTCCGAAAATGAGGGCGCCTAAAATGCTGCCGGTCATCAGGAAGAGGGAAGCAAGGAGGCCACCGAGGATCAGTCCGATCAGGTAGACGGTCCGCCGGTGTTTAGGGCCGAGGATGTTCGCGAGGATCTGGCCACCATCCATCGGGAAGATAGGGAGTAGATTGAGGAGGCCGAGAAAGAGATTGATACTGATCAATGTGTCGAGGGTAAACTTGAGCCAGAAGTTCTCCATTCCCTGCGCCTGTAGCAGCAACCATGCGGCTGCAGCTAGAACGACGTTGGCGGCGGGACCCGCTGCGGAAATGAAGATCGACTGAGGTCTTGAGAACGTTCCCGGTCCGGCGCAGTAGCCGCCGAATCCGTGCAGAACAATCTCCGAATAGGGTGCGCCATTTTTCTTTCTCGCCCAGGCGTGGCCCAGCTCGTGCCATAGAACGGTGACGAACAGCGAAACCCCGAAAATGAGAAACATGCCGATGCCTTTGCTTCCTCCGGCTTGAAGATAATTCATTCCGATGAGGAGACAGAGAAGCCAGAACATCCCCTGAATTCGAATCGGAATTTGAAAAAGTCGAAACGCTACCATTCACACAGGTCGAACTGAATTTCGATGAAGTCCAGCGGGGAAGAGTGGGATTGGAAGATTGGGGGGGGGCTGAAAAAATCCGACGTTGCGAATAGGCGCAGAGCGGAGATGTTTTTGGATGAAATTCCTTTTTTGCGTTCTGGTGAGTTTTTTTCTGGCCCCCGGGCTCTTTGCCGGGTCGTTGAAACTCAACTCGCTTTTCACCAACGGGGGAGTGCTTCAGCAGGAGTTGCCGGTTCCCGTGTTTGGCTCAGCCGAGCCGTTGGCAAAGGTGACGGTATCGTTTGACGCTCAGTCACATGAGGCCACCGCCGACGAGACCGGAGAATGGATCGCGATTTTGAATCCCTTGATCGCCAATGCGAAAGGACAGTCAATGACGATCACTTCGGGTGAGGAAACCGTCATCGTGGAGGGGCTCCTGATCGGCGAAGTCTGGATCGGTTCGGGGCAATCGAATATGGGAATGCAGGTGGGAAAAAGTTTCGCCGCTGAGGAGGCCGTCGCGGCGGCCGCGAATGGAGAGTATTCTAACATTCGACTTTTCAAGGCGCCCATCGAAGGGGCCAGTGAGCCGCTCTCTGAAGTCGACGCGAAGTGGAAACCCGTGACGCCCGAAACCGTGAGTGAATTTTCAGCGGTAGCCTTCTTTTTCGGCGCCCGGCTCAGTGAGGATCGCGGCGTTCCGGTGGGATTGATTCAATCGGCTAACGGGGGCACGAATGCCAACTCATGGATCAATTCGGAAACGCTGGCGTCAGACCCCGTCGCTGCGGTCACGCGTGACTACTGGAGTGCAACCGTCAGGAATCACCCCGAGGCGATGGCCCGATACAAAGAGAGTCTCGCCGAGTGGATTGAGAGACGTGACGCGGCGAAAAAGGCGGGGGAGCCCTTCGGGGAGCGGGCGCCGCGAGAGCCGCTCGGGCCCGACCATGTGAAACGCCCTGCCGGACATTATAACGCGATGGTCGCGCCGCTTCAGCCGTATGCGATTCGAGGGGTGATCTGGTATCAGGGCGAGGCGAATTCGAGGCCGCCTTTCAACGTCGGGTATCGGGATCTCATGTTTGCTCTCGTCGAGGACTGGCGGAGCGACTGGGCGTCGGCGTCTCATGGGATGATCGAGCGACGGGACTTTCCTTTTTACCTCGTCCAGCTTCCCAATTTCGCGAAGGGAGACCCCGAAGGCTGGCCCATTATTCGCGAGCAGATGTTGAAGTTCTGGGAGGAGGGAACGAACACCGGAATGGTCGTGGCGATCGATAAAGGGGAGGCTGATGACATTCATCCACGTGATAAAAAACCAATTGGTGAGCGGCTTGCGCGATTCGCCCGGGCAAACACGTATGGGGAAAACATCGTCTTCTCGGGCCCGGTTTACGATTCACTTCGGATCGACGGGGCGAAGGCTGTCGTCACCTTCAAGCATCCCGGTGGCGGGCTCGTCTCACTCGATGGCGAGTCGCTCAAGTATTTCGAAATCGCAGGAGCTGACGGAGTATTCTCACCGGCGGTTGCTTCGATCGAAGGGGAAACACTCGTCGTTTCCAGTGATAAAGTGGCCGAGCCGCGAGCGGTTCGCTACGCCTGGACGAACAATCCCGAAGGAGCCAACTTCGGAAATGCAGAGGGGCTCCCGGCGACTCCTTTCCGGACGGATTCGTGGTGAGGGATTTAGGGATTTAGGGATTTAGGGATTTAGGGATTTAGGGATTTAGGGATTTAGGGATTTAGGGATTGCGCGGCGGCCGGGGGGGGAGGATGGCGTTCGCACCCGAACGTCGTGGGCGATACGAATGATCTGCGTCCCGGCGGGACGCATCCACCGGGATGAGGGGGCGCTTCTGCCGGTCTGGACCTACTCGCTGCGTCTGAAATCGTAGCAGATCATCCGGGCGGGATTTCCGGCCATATCGGATTCGTGTTGTGAGATGTAAAGCAAGCCCTTGTGAATCACGGGTGGTGACCAGGTGGATCGGGCGATAAAGAGTTGCGTGCGTGCGGTCTCTTTGACGCCTTCAGGGGAAAGGTCGAGGATGCCGAGCGATCCCAGTTCCCCGAGCGCGTAGTTTTTCCCGTCGGCGCGAAGCAGGTTTCCGCGGAAATAGCGCATGTTGTAGTCACGGCCGCTCTCGAGTTGGATTTTCCACTGGATGTCTTCCTTCCAGTTCTCTTTGCCGGTGGCGACGTTGTAGCTGGCGAGCCAGGCGTCGGGCTCGTTGCGCCCTCTGAAGCCGTAAAGGTTGCCGTCGAGAAGGAGCGGGATGACCCAGTGCATTCCGAAGTCGGGAGCCCGCCACACTTCTTTCCACTTCAGGTTTTCGTCGAGCTCGAGCATGACGCCGCCGATCGCGTAGGCGTCGGAAATGTAGACGCGATTGTCGCCCACCGCGACGGGGGTGGAGCCGTTGACGCTTTCGTATTTGTCCGCTCTCCAGGGAAAGGCGTCGAGCAGCTCGCCCGTTCCAGGATTGATGCAGAGGAGGCCTCCCGTGGCCGGATCGCTCTCGCCGCCCGCGAAGACGAGTAGCCTTGGCTCGCCCTGCAGCTCAGCGATGACAGGAGACGCGTAGCCGGAGTTCCATTCGTGTTTGGTGCCCCAGGTAAGCTTGCCGCTCGCGAGGTCGAACGCGGCAACGCTCATTTGCTCAGAAGTTCCCAACGGCACGATGATTTTTCCGTCGCTGATGATGGGACAGGAGCCGTGTCCGAAGAAGTAGCTCGCGACTTCGAATTCCGACGCGAGATCCCGCTGCCAGATGAGTTGTCCGGAGGCGAGATCGAGGCAGGTGAGGCGGCTCGTGACGCCGAGCGTGACGACTTTCCCGTCGGAGATCACGGCGCTGGCACGGGGACCGTTGTTGAATCCGTAGCGGTCCGTGTAGCTCACTTCGTCTCGATGCTGCCAGAATCGTTTCCCGGTTTCGGGATCGAGGCAGTCGGTGATTTCCTCGCCGTTGATGCGATCGAAGAAAACGAGACGCCCGTCGACGATGACGGGGGAAGTGTAGCCGCTGCCTTTTTCTATTTCCCACACCTTCGTGAGTCCGCCTTCGGGGAAGGAATCGAGGAGCATCGTTTCCGTGGTGTGGCAGTCATCAGTCGGACCAAGAAAGCGGGGCCAGTTCGCGGTGACCGCGTCGGGCGAGAGCGGTTTCGGGGCGGCGTGATAGGTGAGCCGGTCGAAGTCTGCGGATTCCGTGGCGGCGGCGGTCGTGACTTCGTGAACTTCCGGAACGGCGGGATCGCTGAATTCAGCTCCCGTGGCCGGTGCGCTGAAGAGCAGCGCGGAAGCTACCCACACGGCTGCACCTGACAGGGTTGGGTCGGTGACTGAACCCTGTTGGGCACCGGACTGTCGGATTTTGCGAAAACGTGGCAAAGAGAGAGATGTCATTCGACGGGATTCTAGCCTGCGATTGGGTCATCTGCCAATGACAAGGGTTGGCGCTATGGCGGCTGGAGGAATCGTTGATCCCGACACCGGAGAGCGGAGAGCGGAGAGCGGAGAGCGGAGAGCGGAGAGCGGAGAGCGGAGAGCGGGAAGAGTGATTGGTTCGTTTATTTGTGAAACGGGGAACGTGGCAGGCGGGTGGGGCGCGCTTCAACAACGACCCGGAAACGCTCTTGATAACGGGATCGGTTTCCCGCTAGAGTCTGTGACAATGTCATGGTCTCTTACTTTTCTGTCTCTGCCAGTGTTCTCCGGGAGCCGGGTTTTTTCTTCGAGAAAAAGAACGTCGAACGGGTAAACGATCTCGAACTGTCCCGTCGCCATCTTACCTCGTTAAGAAGCCGGTAGCCGGCGGGAAATCCACAAATGGACTCAGTCACCCAACTCATTCTCCTTGGCCTTGCGGCGGGAATCGCCATTCCCATCGGTGGCTGGATTGCACGATATGAGCACATTCACCCCGCGTGGCTCGAGAATGAACTCCGCCACTTTGTGATCGCCTTCGGGGGTGGCGCGCTCATTTCCGCCGTCGCTCTTGTCCTCATTCCCGAGGGGGTGAAAGAGATGCCAATCTGGCTGGTCGCCGTGCTGGTATCCGCCGGGGCTATCGCATTCATGGGCCTCGATATTGTTCTGGCGAAGATCAACAGCCCCTCTTCGCAGCTCGCGGCGATGATGGCCGATTTTCTCCCCGAAGCGCTTGCTCTCGGCGCATTTATTGCCGATGGCGAAACGGGATACCTGCTCGCTTTTCTCATTGCCCTTCAAAACCTGCCCGAGGGTTTCAACGCGTTTCGTGAGTTGAAAACGAAGCTCTCCGCGAAACGCATCCTGACATTTTTTGCTCTCCTCGCATTGATCGGACCGCTTTGCACGTCGGCCGGCTACTTTTTTCTCGCCGATTTCGAGAGCGTCCTGAAAAGCATCATGCTTTTCGCGAGTGGCGGCATTCTCTATCTTGTCTTTCAGGATATCGCCCCGCAAGCGCGGATGAAGAAGCACTGGCTGCCCGCGACCGGAGCTGTTGCCGGATTTCTGCTGGGGTTGATCGGGCATTTGATGTCGAAGTGAGGCAATTTCATCCTGACTTTACCTCATGTTTCCGATCGATAGCCGGTGTCTCCTGACCGGGGAATTTGTTTCTTAGCTCATTGAACCGGTGAAGGTTTGAGGCAATTGTGCACCATGAAAAAGAATCCCGCTCGAATTCTGGTTGGCGGCGTCATAGGGATCCTCCTGCTTGCCGTGATTCTCTGGTTTGGCGTTTTGACGAGTGCCGGGTCGCGTTCGTTCGCAAAGAGGCTCGGTCAACTCCATGAACTGATTGAGCCTTCTTCCGGGGTGGCTCCACTCGTTTCGGGCCGGTTTTCATTCGCGAAGGTTTCCGGGATTCCCAAAGAACTCGCGGGGCAGGGCGCCCGGTTCCGTTATCAGGCACCGGACAAACTCTTTCTCAGCGCCGAGGTCGACGGCGAAAAATATCACATCGCCCGCGACGGGCAGGAAGTGAAGATTTTCGTGCCTCACAAAGACATGGCGATTGTGGGCGCGAACGATGTGCCCCGTTTTTCGAACCGGCCGGACAGCGTGGATCCGGTTGAGCTGCCCGCGTTTGCGTTGCCGGTGAGCCGAAGTCAGATGCGCCTGTTGCCTGCCATGCTCACAGCGGAGGCCGGAGTGAGTGCCGACGGAACGGAAATGATTCACGCGCGCTTGAAGCCGTTCGCGGCGGAAAAATTGGATCTCCCTGAATCGCTCGAGCTGACCTTTGTTTTTGAGGCTTCGTCGGGAATCCCGCAATCCCTCCGGGTTCAGGACGGGGAAGATCTTGATGTCCAAGTCGAGTTCGCGGATTTGAACACGAGCCGTGATCCGGGCGAGACGATCGGTTGGGACGAGGTGCGTGAAGTTCCGGAGCCGGAGCGGGTCGCGCTTTCCCATCTTTCCAAATTTGTCGACGTCACGCTGTCGAATTTGAACAGCAAAGCTGAGCCTCTGCCGCCGGTGACGGGAAAACGAACCGTGTTGGCGCATTCAGGAGCGGGAAGGCTCGAAGATCACGACGGCACCAGAGTGCTCTTTCTCAAAGGGACGCCGGAGGAAATGGGCGTCCAGCACGGCGAGTTGTTGAAAGAGGAAATCCGCGCGGTGACTGATCGCATTCTTTACGGCATCGGAGTGGGAAGTTCGTTCGCGAAAGGCCGCTGGTTTTTCGGTGAAATCGAAGAAGCGGTTTCCCGCCTGCATCCTCACACGGATCCCCGTTACCTGCGTGAAATGGATTCGCTCGCGATGGCGGCCGGACTCGAGAAGGAGGAATCGCGCCTTTCGAACTTCTTTCCCGAGCTGTTTCACTGCAGCGGGTTCGCGCTTCACGGGAGCGCCACCGTTGGCGGCACGATGTATCACGGTCGCGTGCTCGATTACATGCGTGGCGTCGGATTGGAGCAGAATGCGGTCGTCATGATTTATGAGCCCGATGAAGGCAATGCCTGGGCCAATGTCGGATATGCCGGGTTCATCGGCACCGTCACGGCGATGAACGAAAAGCACATTGCGATCGGTGAAATGGGCGGTCGCGGTGAAGGGAACTGGGACGGGAAAGCGATGGCTCAGCTTATGCGCGAGGTGATGGAGAAAGCCGACACCCTCGATGAAGCCGTCGCGATCATGGAACGCGGGCCGCGCACCTGCGAGTATTACTACGTGATCTCCGATGCGAAGTCCGGCGAGTCGGTCGGAATCGCGGCGACGCCCGAAACGTTCGAAACGATTCTTCCCGGAGCGATGCATCCTCAACTACCGAATCCGGTGAAGGACACCGTCCTCATGTCCGCCGGCGATCGCTACACCGAGCTCTCCCGTCGCGTCAAAGCCGGCTTCGGGACGTTCGATGCGGAATCGGCCCGTGAGCTGATGACGGATCCCGTTTGTATGGATTCGAATATTCAATCGGTGCTCTTTGAGCCGGGCTCGCTCGATTTCTGGGTCGCCAACGCGGATTCGGAAAATGTCGCGAGTCACACGCGTTACACGAAATACAATTTGGGCGAATTGCTGAAGTCGGGTGACCGTTTGACTCAAGCGTCTGCACCTCGCAAATAAACCGGGGATCTCCCACAAAACGAATGCAGGGCCCACCGAATGGGTGGACCCTGCAAGGAACCGCTTGTTTTGTAACTATGAAACCTTTTGCTATAAGGAGGATCTCCTCTTGCTCCGGGAGTTACAGTTAAGTTAGAGTCACGGGTGCGGGAAACGTTCGATCTTTTTGGACTTATCTTTTCAAAAGCGTAGATTTACCGATTCCGGAGCGTTCTTAAAACATTGGAAATAAAACAGTTATGGCGAAAATTTTATTAGTCGAAGACGATGCCGATAATATCAGCCTGCTCACGCGCCTCCTGATTCACCACGGTCATGAGATTTCTGTGGCGACGGATGCCCGGACTGCGGTCGAAAAGGCGGAGGAGGAGCGTCCTCAGCTCATTCTGATGGATTTGGAGCTGCCAACGTCCCCTGATTCTCAGCCGGATCCCAATGCGGGGCTCGAAGCGACGAGGCAGATCAAGGCGAATCCGGATATCTCGGCGATTCCGGTGATTGCGCTGACGGCTCATACGATGGCCCAACACCAGGAAAAGATCACGGCGGCGGGTTGTGACGATTTTCAGGAGAAGCCGATTTTTCCGTTCGATAACCTTCTGAAGAAAATCGACTCCTATACGGGCGGCTGATGTTTGAACAGTTTTCAGAAAAGGCCGTTGTCGGGACGCTTCTGTTTCTCGGCTGGGAGATTCTTGCGATTGCGGCGATCATCAATGTGGTGATGAAGGCGCGCTCGGCTGCCGGTGCGTGGGGTTGGGCGATGGCGATTATCGCGCTCCCGTTTCTCGCGGTTCCGCTCTATTGGATCCTCGGGCGGCGTGAGTTTCGCGGGTATGTGGAAAAGCGTAAAGAGGCGCACGATGCGAATGAAAGGGTCTATCGCGACATGCTCGAAACGCTGAGCCCGCACTTTGCGGAGTTGAATGATGAGCAGTCACGCTACGCCGGAGTGCTTGAGAAACTGAGCGAGCGTCGTTTCACGAGCGGGAACGAGGTGTGTTTGCTCATCAATGGTGAGATGACATTCGACGCCATCTTTCGCGAACTGGATCAGGCGAAAGAGTATATTTTGATTCAGTTTTTCATCGTGAAAGATGACCAGCTGGGGACCCGGCTCCGGCACAAGCTTCTCGAGTGCGCAGATCGGGGGGTGAAAGTGTATTTTGTCTACGACGAGATCGGAAGTCATGCTCTCGGGAAGGACTACGTGGCCTCACTCCGGTCCGGCGGCGTGGAGATTCACGAGTTCCATTCAACTCAGGGGCCGAGTAATCGCTTCCAGATCAATTTCAGGAACCATCGGAAAATTGTCATCGTCGACGGTAAGACCGGCTTTGTCGGCGGCCACAATGTGGGAGATGAATACATCGGCAGCACAGACCGCTACGGGGAGTGGCGCGACACCCATGTTCAGATCTCGGGACCTGCCGTGCTCAGCCTTCAAATGATTTTTCTCGCCGATTATTACTGGGCGACGGGGGTGATGCCGGTCCTGAACTGGACACAGGTTACCGAAGGGGACGGGAGTCATTGCGGCTCGGGCAAATCCATCGTTCTGACCTTGCCGACCGGCCCGATCTCTCAGATAGAGGGAGGGACGATCTTTTTTCTCAATGCGATCACGAGAGCGGTGCGGCGCGTCTGGATTACCTCTCCCTATTTCGTGACCGACGAATCGGTTCGCTCTGCGTTGCAGATGGCTGCGTTGCGCGGAGTGGATGTTCGGATTCTGATCCCGGACAAGCCTGATAAGTATATTCCCTGGCTCGCGACGTTTTCCTTCCTCGGTGAAATGGAAGCGGCCGGTGTGCGGATCTTCCGTTACGAACCGGGGTTTCTTCACCAGAAAGTCGTCCTCGTTGATGAGGAGATGTCCGCGATCGGAACTGCCAATCTCGATAACCGGTCGATGCGCTTGAATTTTGAAGTTACCGCGGTGATTCTCTGCCGCGATATGGCGAGTCAGGTTGAGGCTATGTTAGAGCAGGATTTTCTCGTCTCACGTGAGGTGGGGAGTGACGAATACACGAGTAAGAACTGGTGGTTTCGGGTCGGGGTCCGCCTGGCGCGTCTCGCCGGTCCGGTTTTGTGAGAAAGAGGGAGATGAACGATTTGTCAGGCTACTTTGATTTCAATGCGACGACACCTATGCTGCCGTCGGCAAAGGTTGTCTCGCAGGAGGTGTGTGACAAATACTGGCAGAATCCGTCGAGTCTCTATCGCGAAGCGGGAGAGGCAAAGCATCTCCTCGAGCACTACCGCGAGGAACTTGCTGATCTGCTTTCGGTGGATGATCCCGAGAGAATTGTCTTCATGTCAGGAGCCACGGAGGCGAACAACGCGGTGGTTGAGTATCTCGCTTCGCTTCATGAGGGGGCGATCGCGGTTTCAGCGATCGAGCATCCCTGTGTCGCGGCCCCGGTGGCGAAGTATTTCGGAGCGAGTCGAGTTCGCGAGATTGCTGTCGATCCCGAAACCGGTGTCGTTTTGTTAGATCCGTTGCGGGAATGGCTGGAGAGGGGCGAGGTCAAGGTGGTCTCGGTCATGGCAGCGAATAACGAGACAGGGATTTTGCAGCCATGGGAAACCATTTCCGGAATGTGTCGTGAGCATGGCGTGACTCTGCACACCGATGCGGCGCAGTGGTTCGGTAAATTACGGAGCGGGAACATCGCCGATTGCGGGTATGTCACGGGAAGCGGGCACAAATTCGGCGGGGGAAAGGGCGTGGGTTTTCTCATTCTCCCCGAATCGGAGATGGATGGCGGCGCTTTTCGCGGTCTTACCGGCGGCCCTCAGGAGGAGGGGCGACGGGCGGGAACCGAAAACCTGGCGGCGATTGCTGCGATGGTGACAGCCTTGAAGGAGCGCGAAGCGGCTACTGAAGGGGACAGCGCCGGACGTGATCAATTTGAGAAGCGGGTCGAATCGGAAATCGGGTGCCGGGTTCCGGGAAAAGAATCACCCCGCCTGTGGAACACTTCGATGTTTGTGCTTCCGCACACCAGGAATTTAAAATGGCTGACCCGTCTGAGTCAGCGGGGCTTTTCCGTTTCGACGGGTTCCGCCTGCAGCGCGGGGCAGGGCAACCCCTCCCGTGTCATGGCGGCGATGGGACTCGATTTTAACGAGATGTCCAGAGTGCTCAGAGTGAGCGGCGGATGGGACACAACCGTCGAGGACTGGCAGGCGCTCGCGGAGGCTCTGACTGCTGTCGCAGTGGATCTCGAGTAGACCGGGGGGCGCGCTAACAATTCATCCTCCGGGCCCGGATTGTCGACTTGTGAGGCTCCAGCTCGTGGTTGGGAAGCTGTTTGAGTTCGAGCGCGATTCGCTTGTCGAACTTTGCAGGGACAAGCGGATGTGAAAAAGGGGAGGGGCCCGCGGTCAGTCCAGCATGGTCCCCGTCGGTATCAGACGGGAACACTCAACGGAAGCTCACCTATGGTTTTACGGAGGTCGGCTTGGGAGGATCGATGCTCATGATTTTGTCATGAATCTTGAGGATCTCCTTCGACTTGTTGAAAAACTCATCGACTTCGGCAGCGCTTCTCTCGTTGCTTTCGACGATCTTGTCGAGCTGTGCGAGGTAGGTGTTGATATCAAGCGAGAGGCTTTGCATCTGTTGCTGTGCGCTTCGGTAGGCGGTGGCGACGCGACCTCGGGCTTCGGTAAGCGCGGAACGTTTTCCCTGATTCTGATAGTACTCGGCGCGCTCCTCTTTGAATTGCTTGTTCTTGAAAATCCGTTTCGCGAGAGGGGTCGAGTCGATAGGGTCAACCGCGGTTGAGGGAATCGCAGCGAGCTGGCCGGAGAAATAGCTGTCGAGCTCCCGGAATTCACCCATTGGCTTTTTGTATTGCTCGTGGAGGAAGGCAAGACCGTTGATGACGCTGCTCAGCTTTGCCGCTTCGGTGGAGTCGATGTTCTGCCCGTCGCGCAGGCGCGTCTCGATCTCCCCGATGTAAGCGAGTGTTTTCCGACTGTCATAGACCACCTCGTTCATCTGAGCGTAGGTGCGTTGAAGCTGGTCCTTGTGCTGGGTTTTGAGCGTTTCCACCTGAGTCGTCCACTCTTCGCGCATCCGCTCGGTTTCCGCCTGTTTGTCAGCGAGCAGTGACGACAGTTCCGCGTTTTTGTTTTCGAGCTCGCTGATCCGAACCGTCACGGTCTTCATCTGCTGCTCGAGCCCAAGTGCTTTTGACTGCTCAGCACTCCACAGATTGCCGACGTAATAGAGCGCGCCTCCAGCGGCGACGAGCAGGACCAGTAGCAGGACAATTACGATTGTCTTGGCCTTGCTCTGGGGCTTGTAGCCATATTCTTCGAGAGTTTTATCGGGATCGTATTCTTCACTCATGATAAGTCACAGCTTAGTTCGCATTTCTGAAATTTCTACCGTTCAAGCAAAATTGAGCGGTTCTTCAGATACGTTGTCCAACGTGGGAATCTTGCAAATGAAATCAGGCAGTGAATTGAGAAGAGAATTTTTGGAAACGGCTTCCCCGGGGAGCTCGTTTCAGCTGCTGTTTGACCATTTGCCCGGCGTTTTGTTTTTTGCGAAGGATCTGGAGGGCCGCCTTCTCGTCGCCAATCGCGCTCTGCTTGATCTGTATGGCTACGAAGATGAAGACAAGTTCTGGGGTGTGACCGATTTTGAATTACTGCCCCGCAGCCTCGCGGAAAAATTCAGAAAAGACGATCTCGAGGTGGTTCGCCGCGGTGAGCCGCTCTTGGAGATACTCGAACTTTTCATCAGCCGGCAGGGAATTCCCGCCTGGTTTTTGACGAACAAGATACCGGTGAAATCACGATCCGGTGACGTCATCGGCGTGATGGGAACGATTCAGGATTATGATCAGCAGCGGGATCTGCTTCCGGCTGATTCCGATCTGTTGCCGGCATTGAACTACATCGGTGCGAATTTCAATCGTGAAGTTCCGATTCCGATGCTCGCGGAGATGTGTGGCGTTTCGATAAGGCAGTTTGAGCGCAAGTTTAAGGAGCATCTCAAGACGCCTCCGCAGCAATACATCATCAAAATGCGGGTTCACGCGGCCTGTGATGAATTGCGACGGTCTCGAAAGCCCATCGCCCAGATAGCGACGGAACTGGGGTTTTATGACCAGGCTGCGTTCTCGCGTCAGTTTCGGAAACACATGGGGATGACACCGCTCTACTACCGGAAAGAGTATCGTTGAACTCCGCGCCACGAGCGCCTGCTCAGCCGCCCTGACGAAGTAAGACCATGAACTGCAGCGGCTCCATTTCGAGTTGCTTCGCGGCTACGATGGTTTGTCCTGCAATGATATCGACGAGGACCTTTTTGAGCCCGAGTTGCCGAAGTCGTGGTGCGGGGACGACCTGAGGTTTGTCGCTGAAGTTGGCGAGGCAGAGAATGCTCTGTTCGTTCGTGGTCCTGAAATAGCCGAGGACGTGCTCGTTGCCCGGATCGACGATTTCGGTTTCACCGCGGGCGAGCGCGGCATTGTTCAAGCGCATCTGGACGAGCTTTAGAAATCCGGTGTGGAGCGTTTTCTCGAGGGTGTCATCTTCGGTCCGAAGCTCTGCTTTCTCCCAGTCGAAAGCGGTGCGATGGAGCCACCTGGAGTCGTCCGCTTTATCGAACTCCTCTTTGTAGCTGTAGTCGTTCAGCGTTCCCATTTCTTCACCGAGATAGATCAATGGAATTCCGCCGATCGTGAAGGTGACTCCGTGAATGAGGAGGATACGGCGAACTGCCAACTCGATCTCTACTTCATCTTCCTCCGCGAGTGCTTTTTCCAGCCCGCAAAGTGAAGCCGTCGTTCCGCAGACGCGGGCGTCACCGGTCATCGGGTCTTCCTGAAACAGTTCGCCTCTTGCAAAGCTGGCCTGATGTTTTCCGACGAAGAAATCGGTGAGAAACCGGCGGTGGCCGTGCGGATCAATTCCCACGGCGAGAGCGTCATGGTCGTCGAATCCCCAGCCGATGTCGTCGTGCGAACGAACGTAGTTGACCCAGGCGCAACCGTCCGGGACGGCGAAGCGCTTGGCGAGTGAGTAGCGGAGCAATTTCGCGCTTCGGGTCGCGAGGCTCTCCCAGAGGAGCGCCATCATGAGGGGATTGTAGGAAATCTGGCACTCGTCGGTGCCCATGTATTTTCGAATTTCGTCAGGTGCGACGATCGCTTCTGACTTGAAGACCATGCTAGGGGCGACGATTCGGGCGATGGCGTTGAAGGCGCGGATCAGGGTGTGTGCTTCAGGCAGATTCTCGCAGTTCGTTCCTTTCTGCTTCCACACGAACGGCACAGCATCCATTCGTAGCACCTCGACGCCGACGTTGGCGAGAAAGAGCATCTCTTCGGCCATCGCGTTGAAGACCTCGGGATTCCGATAATTGAGATCCCACTGGTAGGTATGGAACGTCGTCCAGACCCACTTCTTGAGCCTGTTCATGTAGGTAAAAGAACCGGGGCGTTCGTCGGGGAAAATGGATCGCAGGTTCTCTTCGTATTCGAGCGCTTCATCACGGGAATCGAACATCAGATAGTAGCCCTGATAGGTCTCATCTCCTTCGCGGGCTTTTATGGCCCACTCGTGTTCGTCCGAGGTGTGATTAAAAACAAAATCGAGCACGATGCTGATTCCCTGAGCGCGGAATTCGGCAGCCGTGTTGCGGAGATCTTCGATCGTCCCCAGCTTCGGGTCGACTTCGCGGTAGCTGCTCACGGCATAGCCGCCGTCGTCGTCTCCGTCCGGACTTTTGTAGATCGGCATGAGGTGCAGGTAGGTCACCCCGAGTTCCTTTAAATAGGGAATCTTGGCCTGCAGGTTTAGAAGGTCGTCTGCGAAAAGATCGACGTAAGCCATCGCCCCGATGAGGTGACCGGACTGATACCACGAAGGATCGGCCTCGCGCATCACGTCGATACTTTTCCACTCGGGCGTCCGCTCCAACCAGGCGTCGGCCATGATTTCGAGGAGACGTTCGAGGTGATAATAGAAATCAAAGTGATGCCCGTAGATCACGAGCATCTCATTGAGGAGGGTGGGAAACGTCTCTTTGAGGCGAATCGAAAATCCTTCCCATTCGGGCAGGTTCACGGCCTGAGGGTAGCGCTTTTCGAGAAGCGCCTGCATCCGTTTGAGTGTGACTTCACACTGTTTGTTGGAAATTACCATTCGGGAAAAGGGGATTGGGGCAAGCGTAGTCACAGGCTCCTTTACAGCAATCGCTGTGCCAGTGAGAGCGAACCGACGATTCCGGCGAGCTGATCGAGTGCCGGAGTTTGTAAATAGAGTTCGAGCGGTGGCAGTGCCCAGTAACCTCCCGACAAGTTCTCGAACTCAGCTCTGACGCGGTCAAGAAGACCTGATTTCTGAGAAACACCGCCGCCGAGTATGATAATGTCAGGTGACCAGCTCGCGGTGAGGTCGATGCAGCCGAGGGCGAGGTATTTAGCCTGCAATTCCCAGGCGGGATGATCGTCAGGCAGTTCGCTTCCGGGGACTCCCCATCGCGCTTCGATCGCGGGACCGGCCGCCCGCCCTTCGAGACATGAGGCATGGAACGGGCAGACGTTGGTGTCTTTGCCGAATTCTTTGTCGAGATCGGGAACGATGAGGTGACCGATCTCGGGATGCATCCGGCCGTGGATGATTTGCCCGTCGTGGAGAAAGGCTCCTCCGATTCCGGTTCCGATCGTGATGTAGGCGATGTTGCGGTGGTGACGCCCTGCGCCGAATTCCGCTTCCGCGAAAACAGCAGCGTTGACGTCCGTTTCAAAGGCGATCGGAACGGGTTCATCGATGCCGTCCCGAATCGCGTTCACGACATTGAATCCCGACCACCCCTGTTTGGGGGTCGTGAGGATCGTTCCGTAGCCGGGTGATCGGGGATCGATATCAGCCGGACCGAAGGTTCCAATTCCCATCGCTCTGATAGGACCGTAGGACTCAGTTGCCTCTTTAAAGAAAGAGACCGCCTGTGCGATCGTTTCAGTGGGATCGCCGGTCGGAAATCGGGTTTCGAGAAGCGGTTCGGCCGGGTTGGTTCCGACGGCACAGACGTATTTGGTTCCACCGGCTTCGATCCCGGCGAGTAGAGGTGGTTGTCCTTCAGCTTCTGTCATCTCGTTATTCTCCGTCGTTGTTGTGTACGACCATGTCAGGTGACAGGACCGCTTCTTCGTTCTCAGATTCTTCAGCCTGGAGGCCGCGTGCGCTTTCAGGGATTTTAATGTCCCCGTCAAAGTGGTAGGCCTCGATCCCTTCGAGCAGCCCCATAAAATTGGGGGAATGCGCGAGGTAAACTCTCGGCAGGCTTGTCGTGGATTTCAACTCAAGACAGTGATCGGAGCCTAGCACACCCAGAAACTGGCCGGAGAGAGCCTCGTAGTCACTGCCGCGGCGTGCGTAGAAAAGGACGCGGTCTGCGGGGATTCCCCAGCGCATCGTGACGTAGCGAATCGCCTGGCCTTTGCCGGAGCGCAGGGGAATGACATCGAGAAGCTGCCCTTCGGAAAGGATGACCTTCACCGGCAGGTTGTTCTCTCTGAGTAGTTTCTGAATTTCCTTTCTCCGGGGAGCGACTCCTTTCACGTAGTCGTAGGAAATCTTAAACTGGTGCTGCCTCCCGGTTTCGGGCTGAATCGAAAGTCCGTCGATGGCCTCGAGCACTTCCATGATCGCCTCGGGTTCCCACCGGTGAGCGAGATGTTTTTCCCACGGTTCGTCAACGATGAGTCGTTTGCCGTAGTGAATTTCAGCTCCGAGCTGCGTGATATAAACGTCAGGCTCGGGGAGGTTGTGTCTCTCAACGAGTTCTCTCGCCATCTCGATACTCCGGCCGGTCACAATCCCGAACCCCAGCGTTGGCTGGTTGGCATTGGTGAGTTCCCGAATCCGGGAGATGGCGGCCTCGTCTCCGTCGAGCAGTTCATTTTCCAGACCGCAAAACATGATGCGATCTTTCAGCGGAAGCGATGTTCTGATTTTCTCCGTGATCAGATTGGGCTGAGAAATATCGACGAGGAGATCGGAGGCTTCTTCGAGATACCGGTCGACGTGTCCCTTCCAGGTGTAGTGTTCGTTGACGCCTTTGAGTCCCGCCTCCGACCATTGCTTCCAGAGATCGGAATCGCCGATCGCCCGTTCCAGTTTTTCAGTGAGAGCGGGGACATCCACCGGATCAATCAGTTCGCCGTTTTTGCAGTTCCCGAGAATATCGCGTGGACCGCCATCGTTGGTTGCGAGAACGGGGAGCCCGGAGGCAGCGGCTTCGATGATAGTGAGGCCGAACGGCTCCATCAGTGCGGGATTTACAAAAATGCCCTCTTTCGATGCCGCGTAGCGGTAGAAAGCGGGGATTTCATCCGGCTGATGATGTTTGGGAATAGAGATACATCCGTAGAGATCGTAGTCATCGATGAGCTGGAGAAGCTCCGTCCACACTTTCCGGGCGCCGGGATTCAAGTCGGCAATGCGATCACGGTTTCCGGCGACGATGATGAGGTTCGCTCGTTTCCGGAGCGTTTCGCTTTCTCCAAAAGCGCGCACCAGCGAAGCGAGGTTTTTCTTCTCGTCGGCCCGGGCGATCGAGATGATGACGGGCCGATTCGGATCATCGAGAAAGCGTTCGATTTTTTCGACGACCTCGTCGGGGACTGGAGCGGATCCGGGAGGTGAAAAGCGTGATACGTCGACGCCGGGAGGAATCACCTTCATCCGGTCGGGGGCGTAGAACTCGTAAACGGAATACTGTTTCTCGACTTCCTGATGTGTGCTCGTGCAAACCATCACGGCAGTATCGAGAGAGAGTTCCTCCGCTTCGATGCGTGCAGAGAGGTTGTAGCGTCGTTCGACTTTTTCTTTGTCGGGCGCGCCCTCAAGCAGACGTTCGAGTTTGGACCGACCGAGGGAGTGGCCGGTGAACACGAAAGGGCATCCGAGGAGTGAAGCGAGTCGGCTTCCTACGTAACCGGCGTCGGCGTAGTGGGCGTGAATGATATCAGGCAGACGTCCGTTGGCTCGGAACAGTGCGAGGCTCTGATCGACGAAGGCATCCAGGTAGCGCCAGAGGGCTTCTTTTCTCAGGTAGCGTCGAGGTCCGGCTTTGATACGCTTGATGAATGCACCGTTCCCGAGAGGTTCCACGGGGACGGCGTAGTCGGGGCTGACTTTGGCATCGATGACGCGGCGGGTGAACAAATCGACTTGTCCGACCTGCTCGTGTTCCGCCATCGCCTTGACGAGCTCGAGCACATACTTGCATTGCCCGCCGGTATCCGCGTCCCTGCCGAGTTCGAGGTTCTCTCCCCGGATCAGTCCGTGGATGGAAATGTGGACGAAGTAGAGGTCGTGAGGTTTTTCTCCCTGCTGCGTCTGTCCGGCGGATGGCGCATCGGCAGAGGTGAGAATTTGGATCCCTTCGACCACGCCGGCAGCGCAGGGGAGACTCGCAATAAAGGCTCCGCGCTTCGAAGCGACGTCCAGCAGGGCGGCTTCAGCGTTGGAAACGACAATCCCTTTGCTCTTCCCAACGAGGAACATTGAGAGGTCGTTTCCGGAATCACCGGCCACGACAATTTCATCGAGCGGAATTTCGAGACGGCCGGCGAGCCACGCGATGGCGTTGCCCTTGTTCGCTTTGCGGGGGAGGATATCGAGATCGCGATCGGAGGAGTAAACGACCTGCGTCTCGAGACCCGCGTCTTCGAGCGCAGTCCGGAGGCCGGCGATTTCATCCACTGATTTGTCGTGCCAGAACCAACTGCACTTGTGCGGGTTTTGGCATTCGTTAGGCTGCGGTTCGAGAGTCGGGCAATGATTGCGAACGGTCTCCCTGACCTCGTCAAAATTCCAGTTTTCGGACAGAACGATATCCCAGTTATCTATCGTGACATCATGACGAAAGTCGATGATTTTCGTCCCCACTCCTCCGATAATATAGTCAGGCCGGGGAAGCGGTGTTCTCTTAATAAGCTCGATCGTATCCTCGATGGAGCGGCCTGTATTGTAGACGAGAAGAGGCGAGGATTGACCTCCCTGTAAAGACTCCCAGAAGGTGGCAAAGAGTTCTGCCGATTCATCACTGTCGTAGACAGTGCCGTCGATGTCGGTTGAGAATAGTAGCATAAAAAGTTTCCCGAAGGTGCGTTTGCAGATGCGTCACATCTCATGGGAATACGCTTATCAGCATGAATCAGTTTGATGGAAATTCCAGTAATGATCCAGAATTTTCTCGATCCTGCGGTTCCTGTTCAGGACCAAAGAGTGATCACGCAGGTTGATTGAGTGTGTATCTCGCGAATCGTGTAAGCCATGGGAAAAACGAAGGAATCTTACGGATGGGGTGTCGTTGGGCCCGGACGATTTGCGGAGGAGTTTGTCGAGGAGTTGCGATCGGTTCCCCGGGCGAAACTCGCGGCGGTCGCGTCTCGATCCGGAAGCAGGGCTGCTGCTTTTTCGGAGCAATTCGGTTTTCAATCGTCTTACGATTCCTATGAAGCACTCGTGAAGGATCCCGAAGTTGATGTGGTTTATATCGCGGTGCCGCATGTTTTTCACGATGAGATTGCCCGTCTCGCGATCGCTCATGGGAAAGCGGTCTTTTGTGAGAAGCCCCTGACACCCACTGTAAAATTGTCTCGGGAATTGATCGCCTGTGCGGAGAGCGAAGGCGTCTTTCTGATGGAGGGAATGAAGACGGGATTTTTACCCGCGATCGCGAAGGCGAAAGCGTGGATCGATGAGGGAAAGATCGGAAAGGTGAAGCTGGCGCACGCGGATTTTTGTTTCACCGGCTCGAAGGATCCCTCGGATCGATTGTTGAATTCGGATCTGGGCGGAGGGGCGGTTTTGGACGTCGGGATCTACCCACTTTTCCTGACGCGATTCCTGCTCGGTGAGATCGTGACGATTCACGCGACGGGTGAATTGGCCGCCACCGGAGTGGAGGAGTCGGTCGCGATGATTGCTGCCCATCGCGGGGGCGCGCGATCCTGTATGTCGTGTTCGATCTCCAGTTCAGAATCGATGGATGCGAGAGTTCTCGGAACGGAAGGGGAGATCAGGATTCCTAAATTTCACGCCGCCACCTCGATTGAACTGGTGAGAAACGGGACAGTAGTGGAGCGCGTCGACGATGACTCAGGCGGGATGGTTACGGGTGAAATTGTTGCGGCGATGGATGCTCTCGATGAGGGGCTGACCCAGTGTCCCGGACATTCTCACGAGGACACGCTCGCGTTATCCCGACTCATGGAGACCGTCATCGGGCAAGTGCGTGGAGCGGCCCGCGAGTGATTATTTCTTTGCCTGCCACACCCGCAAGTCGTCGATCTCGATGCCGTCGCCGATGGCGCGGAAAACCAGCGTGGGTTTCTTCACCCCGAAGGTGGGGTGAGTGGCCTCGAGTGGTTCGATACCCTCGACCATCGCTTTCACCGTGGTGCCCCGGGTCGTGACGCGAAGGTGATACCACTTGTTGATTTCGAAAGGAGATTCCGCCGAAGCGAGCACCTCGTTGGGATCTTCTTTCGGTTTGTCTTTGTCGATATGCTTCAGAATCTTCCAGTCTTTCGGCGAAACAATGACCGAGAATAGATGCCCCCGCTTGTCCAGAGCCCCGCGGACGGGATCGAAGCCAAAATGGAATGATTTCCCGTCACCCGTGAAACGGAACTTCATTTCGTAGACCGCGTCCCCGGTGACGATGAGCCGTCGGGCCGCCGCGGCGTGATTGTCAGCTTCAATTTCACCGCCATGAAGAACGCCGTCTTCAATGGTCCAGGAGCCGGTTTGCACAGCCCACCCTTTTCCGGGCGCTTCCCGTTCGAAGTCATCCTCGATGATCAACTCGCTGTTCTCCGGCGGTTCGAACGAATGGGAATGAGTGAGTGTCAGGATTATAGAGGTCACTAAGAGCGCACTCAGGGCGAAGGGTGTATTTCTCATGAGATCTAATCGTGTTGGCAGGGCTTTGATTCGTGGAGTTTCTTTTCTCCTTATCCGCGCCAGTAAAGATTGGACTTTTTCACTGGAACGTGACGAAATTGTGAGGAATCGACGGAAGTCTGAGCGATACTGGTATTTGCATGGGAGAACGTTACGAAGTCCGGGGGAAGTTGGGACGCGGGGGAATGAGCACCGTCTATCGTGCTTACGATACCGTGATGGGCCGGGAAGTGGCTCTGAAGCGCCTCCTTGATCTTGAGGATACCAATCTCAATGAGGATTCGAAAGGCGCCCTCGAAAGAGAGGCTGCGGCTCTAGCTCAATTTCAGCATCCCAATGTCGTTACCGTTTTTGCCCTCGAGGAGGATGCTGACGGCCCTTTTGTGGCGATGGAGTTGGTGGAAGGTGAGGACTTCAATGAGGTCGTCAAAGACGCCGCCCTGTCGGTCGAGGATTTTATCGATGTGGCGGAGCAGTGTCTCGATGCGCTCGCGTCAGCCGGTGAGATTAATTTGCTTCATCGGGACATCAAGCCGGCCAACATCATGTTGACGATGACTCCGTCTGACCGGTTTCTGGTGAAGATTCTCGATTTCGGTCTCGCTAAATTCAGTCAGCAGCCATCGACTCAAACTCTTGACCATCAGGGCTCGTTTCTGGGATCGATTGATTACATCGCTCCTGAGCAACTCGAGCTGAAACCGCTCGATCAGCGGACCGATTTATACTCACTCGGTTGTGTTTTCTATTGCGGGCTCACTCAGGAATCCGCCTTTCAGGGAGGGAATCCTGCGGAGACTTCGATGAATCATATCAATCATCGCTGCACCCCGATTCAGGAAATTCGTCCGGATTTGCCCGAGCCTATCGCTGCCTGGGTGATGCGCTTGATATCGCGGGATCCGGATGACCGTCCCGCCGACGCGAAGGACGCGATGAAGCAATTTCAGGATGCGGTGAAGGGGATTCCCTACGGAGGGGACGAGCATTCAGAGGTCCCGTTCGCCGCAGCAGTCGGCGGGCCTGTGCCGGTCGAACTTTGTGAGCCGGAGCCGCCGCAAACAGGTCCAACCCGCACGATCCAGACGGGGCCGACAAAGACGATACAGACAGGTCCGACGCGCACGATTCAAACAGGTCCGACGCTTACGGTCCAGACCGGTCCAACCAGATCCATTCAAACCGGCGCCATCAAAGGGGCAGGCGTCAGTCGTCCTGCCGCAGGCGCCGCGCGACCGGTAACGGGTGCGACTTCCGTGAGGAGTTACGGCAAACGTGCCGCCGACGATAAAGCGTTTCCCGTCGTTCCTGTCGCCGGCGGCGCGATGGGCGTGCTGGCTGTTATTTTCGTGATCATTTTCTCCGGGGGGCGTGATGAAGACGGTGGAAAACCCGTCGCTGAAGTGGCAGTCCCGAAAATCGAAGGCGTCGAGAAAAAGGTCAGTTTCTTTCCAAAGCCGTCGACGAGTGAGCTGGCCTACCCTCAGTCACTCTCGCTGGCGGAGGGGGCGCTCACGATTCCGGCGCTGGCGGTTTCCGATGGCCTCGTCGGGCGTTTCAGTTCGTCGCACGGGACTCTGGGGCGGGACTACCAATCGGAGGCCCGGATCGGGGAACGTATCGCCGCCTGGTATAACCTCGCCGGTTCCGACCCGCTCGCGTCGCTACTCCGTGACTACAAAGATACCGAGGGAAATACGCTCCCTCTCTTGAAACGATATACGCCTGAGATTCTCCCCGGCTTGAAAGAGGATCGACGCGGCGTTTTGCTGACTAACCTTACCTCAATGGATTTCCGGAACCGGACCTTTGATTTTCCTCAGGGGTTTTCCTTTGTCGCGGCGATGGCTCTGGAATTGGGGCAGGATAAGTTCTTTCGAATTTCACGAAACCCGTGGGACAGCCGGATGGTTGCGTTGGGAACGGACAGTTCGGGAGCTGTCTATGCGGGAATCATCCTCGCGCCGGGGGAGCCCTGGCAGAAAATTGATATCGGCTGGTGGGACCGCGAACCCGGCACGATCGGGTATGTGTGTGATTTTGTAAACAAGAGGCATCAGCTCTTCAAAATCGAAAAGGATGGGAAGGAAGCTTCGTCCGGATTCTCCTCTTTTGAGGGAGACCTCGTGGGGGTGAACAAATACGCGATTGGTCGTCGCCAGATCGGCACGGATTTCGAGAATCCCGATGGTCAGATCCTGTTTGAGATGGCGGTTTTTAACCGAGCCCTCGAGCCTGGAGAAATGACGCGTGTGCAACGTCAGTTGTTTAAGCGTTACTTCACCTCCGAAGATCAATAACGGTAAAAGCCGGGGAGCTATTCCCTGACCTGTGAAAAACACCATTCGTAGACGCCTTCGGTTTTAGCCAGCGTCCAGTGAATCTGATTGTGCGTGTGGTCGGGGAACCCTTCGAAGTGTGCCGTCTTTCCCGCTGAGGTGTAAGCATTGGCGACTTTCTCGGCTCCTGCTAAATCGCGCTCGCCCGAAAAGGTGAACCAGAGCGCTGTGTCGACGGTATCGACCCAGCTCTCCTTGGCCTCGCCGTCCGCGAAAAGTGCCGCGGCATAGAAATTCGGTCGTGATTCGATGAGCGATCCGATACCGCGGGCTCCCATGCTGTAGCCGGAGAGATAGATGCGCTTGCGATCGATCGGAAGGCTGTTAGTCAGGGTGTCGATGAGCTTTTCGAGTTTCGCAGTGTGATCACCCCAGAAGGTGTCGGGAGGGCAGAGCGGGACAACGATGAGGCAGGGGAAGTCGTCATAGAGTTCTTCGTTCGAGAGTCGTTGGGGAGCGATTTCGACTTTGCCTGTCTCGACGTCGTCAGCGCGGGCACCGGCGCCGTGAAGGTGGATGAAAAGCGGGAACGGTTCCTTGAGGCGTTTCAGTTTTGAGGTGCCGAAAATCTGATAGACAAGCCCCTCTTCGTCTTTCGGGACTTTTACCCATTCGCCGGTAATTTTGTCTGCGAACGGTCCTTCGGAAAGGCCCTCTGCCCGCGACTGGTCGGTGAGGTGCTGACGAACGTAGGTTTGGTCAGCTTCCGATAATTTGGTGAGCGGAACGTCGAACGTCTTTCCGTCTGATCGTCTTACGGAGACGGTGTCCTCCGAGGCTGTGATGAGAGCGCCTTCAAAGCTCTGCCCGGTCGAGGAGGTCCAGGTGCGAGTGGCAGGGCTTTCTGCGAGGGAAATTGAGATGAGAGAGAGGCAGCAGAGGCTCAGAGACAGAAATAGCTTCATCTCGAAACGCTATCGATTTGCAGGCCGTTCGGAAAGTAAAAACGCGGGACTCTACCGGGGGCGCCCCGATGCTTTGTTCGAAACGGGGCGTGGTGTGATTGCACACCGGGAGGCGGAACTCGATTGCGCGGCGCGCGATGAGCGGGAGGCTCGCTTCGTCGTGTCTCCCGCACGATATCCGGCGAGCGCCCCGGGACGGTGTGCCGCAAAGGAGCGGCTCATGTTCAGAGGTTTCACGCTTCCGGTGGTGAGCTTTGCTGTGTCCGGTTTGTCTGCGGTATCGGCAGTCGGAGTCGGCGAAATCACAGGGGGAGTCACTTTCCCTGTCGGAGGTGAAGATTCGTCGCGTGGGTTTCGAACCGGATAGCGGATTGATTCGGGGAGGCGCGTTTTGGTTTTCGCCGCAGCGACCTGATTGACGATGAGTTCCGGGCCGTGATTCCGTTTCTCCTCCCTCGCATTCCGGAGCGTCTTAAACAGTGGTGCTGAAGCCAGCAGGATAACCCGGTTCGACAGCCCCGGATGACCCACGGGAATGGACGATGGGCCTTTCTCCGTTTCAGAAGCATCAGCATCAGCATCAGCATCAGCATCAGCATCAGCATCAGCATCGGCATCGGCATCGGCATCGGCATCGGCATCGGCATCGGCATCAGCATCGGCATCGGCATCGGAAGTTCCGGACGTGATGGTGACTTTCCCGGAAGGATTGTCGATAGAGCCAAACTCGACGACCCCTGTTGCGCTGTCATCACCGGACTCCTCACTCTCGGGAGACTGCGCCGGTTCGGGCGTTTCTTCGGTTGGCGTCGTCGTGGAAATTTCTGTCCCGGGCTCCGGTGTTGTATGGGTGAGGAATTCGGAGGTTCCGGTGGCAAGCGTGTCGTCGTAGTGGTCCGGCGTCGAAATAGGTTGAATTGGACGCGTGTAGCCGGTGCGCTTTTTGTCGTGCAGTCCCGCGATCAGTGCCAGCCCGGCTACGCCGGATGGAAGGCGTTCCGCCACGGTCGGTCGATCCAGAATTTGAGTCTTGGAGTTGGAATGGATCCGATAGCGAATCCCCGCCCACGTGATGCGGGATTGCGTCCAGGTGCTGACGAGCAACAGCCAGTGAATGCACATCCACAGCGGTGTGAGCATGTGTTCGAGCCACCCTGCTGCAAAGAGTTTCTGTCTGATTCCGTTCTCTTCGAACAATCCCAGATAAACCTGCTGGCGGGCCAGCGCTCGGATCTGATCGATCACGTAGGCCGCAGCGATCGGAACCCACGCATAGAAGTAACCGTAGACGAGCGCGGCTATCAAAGTCGCGACCCCCAACATATAAAAGCCAATTACGAAATTCGCTCCGGTGTAGAGAATCGGGCTGAAAAATTTCACCTGCGTGTATTGGCGTTTCGCGAATTCGAAGAACGACTTCCAGGTGAAGTCGATGATCGTCGGCAAAATCAGAGAACGCACAAAGGCGATCCGGTTGCCGTCTTTTCTCGCTGCTTTTGAGAGCCGGAGGTCATCGTTGAGCGAACCTGAGAAGAGCTTGGCGACGTCTAGTTTGTCGAAAACGCTGCGGGCAATCGCCATTGAGCCTCCCCAGAGCACGTTGGTGCTTTCGCTGCCGCCCTGTGTCGTGATGGACCCGTTGATCACCGAAGCGATCTGATTGGGCAGCGTCGGGCGTTTCGGAACGAGCCAGCGGTAAGTGGTTGAGAGCGGGTGCGTCTTGAGGTTGATCGGAGCCGTCAGTTTGGCGAGCCAGTCATTCTTGAAAATGACGTCTGCATCGACGAAAGCGATGACTTCATCCTTGCTCGAGAGGTGCCCGAACGCCGCGATTTGATTGTGAACCTTTTGGCCCTCCCCGGTTGAGATACCCGCGCACACCAGCGTGATGCTCGATAAGTTGGCGTCTCTGTCGGGATGATTCCAAACGGGGGAGTCCTCGCGGAGCTCCAGTTCTTCGCGGAGCCACACCGCGACCGGATCCTGCCATGATTCAAAACAGACGATGACTCGGTAATTCGCGTATTCCTGCGCAAAGAGTGTGTCAAAGAATCGCGGAGTAGCGCGCGGATCGAATCCTTTCACCGCAACGATCACTGCAGCCGGTCTCTGATTGCGCGTGAAATCCGCCCACTTGCGATCCTGTCTCCGGCGGGCAATGTTAAAGCCGATCACGCGAAAAGCCGCAATCAGCACGAAAAGCAGCCAAGCTCCCCACAGTATAAGAAGAATACGTTCGATCATTTACCCCGTGCAAAATGTAACGACCTGATTAGACTGCAAGTAATATTGCTTCTTTAACATGAAAGTTGTCGAGATACAGAAACTCAGGAAGACCTATCATTTCGGTGATACGGAAGTACATGCTTTACGTGAGGTGAGTCTTGAAATCGAGGAAAAAGCGTTTGTGGCGGTCTGGGGGCCTTCGGGATCAGGAAAATCAACATTGTGTAATTTGATGGGATTGCTCGACACCCCGACTTCAGGCGAAGTTCTCGTGAACGGGACGCTTGCCTCCGGGTTGACGGATGCTAGACGAAGCGAATTGCGGAACGATGCGATCGGATTTGTTTTTCAGAACTTTAATCTCGTTCCGGTTCTCACTGCGCTGGAGAATGTGATGCTGCCGCTGCAGATTGGCGGGGTGTCCAGGGAAGCGGCTGCGAAACGGGCGTCGAAGTTGCTTGATGAGGTCGACTTGAGTGATCGCAAGGGCCACCGTCCGCAGAAGATGAGCGGGGGGCAGCAGCAGCGCGTCGCGATCGCCCGGGCGCTGGTTTCGGATCCTGCTTTGGTTATTGCCGATGAGCCCACTGCGAATTTGGACACCCACAACGCGAATCTGATCATCGATTTGATGAGACGAATCAATCAGGAAAGGGGAGCCGCTTTTGTCTTCTCGACCCACGATGATCGCCTCCTCGACCGGGTTGATCGCCGCATTCATCTGCAGGATGGGGAGGTGATCGAGGATGAAATGGTGGTAATTCCGCAATCGTGAGGAAATTCGCCGTGATCGAGTGTTGATCATTTTATGACAAGGTTGTTAGATAACGGAATCCTATGACGAATCCATCTTCGGAAGTTAAACCCCTGAAACACGCAGAAGACCTCGATCTCACGGATCGGGCAGTTGCGGGAGAGGAATCGGCGGTAAAGGCATTTCAGGAGGAATATCAGCCCATGCTCGAGCGGGTTATGATGTCACGCGGGTTGGATAAAGTATCCGCCGGCGATCTTGTTGCTGACGTCATCGCAGAGTGTTTCGGAGCCGGCAAAAAAGGGGAGACGCGACCACTTCTGGAAAAGTTTGAAGGACGCTCCTCGCTGTCGACCTGGCTCATCCGCATTACCTGGAACCGGTGGTTGGATCTCAAACGGAGAGACAAGTTCCGCGGCGAGCTTCCCGTTTATACCGATGCAGACGATGCGGGAGCAGAAGATCAGTTTGATAGAGTTGAAGGGGCGAACCTCGATGAGAATCTCCTCGACGAAGATCTTTCCGCGTTGATGGGCCGCGCGATCAAGACGGCATTTGATTCCCTGGATCCCGGGATCCTCCTGATGTTGAAACTCTCCTACCTTCACGGGATCAGTCAGTCTGTCATTGCTCAAATGTGGCAGTGTGATCAAACTCGCGTGAGCCGCGCCCTGACATCGGCGAAGGAGCAAATTGCAACGGTGACGATGAAAACGATTCAGGAGGCCGATTCCAGTCTCGAGCTGGAGTGGGAGGATTTTCAGAAACTGTGTGCAGCAGGCCTGGATCTTTAAAATTTTACAATTTCCCAACGGATTTGTCACATTTTCGAGAAATTGACTCTCAAGATAGCGAATTTTCTCAAAATTATACTATTTATTCTTGAGTTCGTTTTTAATTTGGCGTATAAATCGCCAGATGATTAGTGGAAACACCCTGCGACTGCCCCTTTATGCTGCCTTGTTAGGTGTTTTTTTCAGTGCCGGATCGGTGGCGGTGGGAAAAACGAAGATCCTCTATCTGGGAGATTCCCTGAGCATTGGTGCCTTCGGTCAAACCTTTGACAGTGCGATGCGAGCCTCCGGGTTCGAGGTTCACACCGTGGTCGCAGGCGGAGCGAGTCCTTACTATTGGTTGAAGGAGTATCAGCCACTGCCCTGCACGATTGGGTTTTGGGAAAAATCACCGACCGGCGAGCGGCGTTTGGGATATGTCCGCGCGGTTCCAAAGATCGAGGACCTGATCGATGAAATGAAGCCGAACGTAGTCGTCGTCCAGACAGGCATCAATCTCTACGCGACGTTGCGATCCAAGCGTCGCGCGAAATCCGACAACGTGGCGGAAGTCAGTTCGCTGATCGAGCAGATGTGCTACGCGATCAGTAAAGGCGGCGCTGTTTCCTATTGGGTTCTGCCGCCTTCATCACACGAAAAACGTTACCCGGTCGCCTTGCAGGAGGAGCTTTCCTCGATCATGCGCAGTATCGCCTACAAATACGAAGGTGAGGTTTTTGAAAGCCGAAAGGTCACCGAATTTGTCGATCCCTACCCGGCAACGGATGGGATTCATTATGGTCCCGAAGAGGCGCGGGGCTGGGCTACGAAAGTGTCGAGTCACTTCAACGATTACATGCGGGTGAGTAAATCGAAGCCGGCGGCACCTGCCGCGATCGTGAGAGCGGTTCCTCTGAGTCCGGTCAAGCGTCCTTCCTCCAGCCAGTCAACCGCCCGCACTTCGGTCGGCAGCACCAGCGCTCCGGTTACGGAGGTGAACCTCGCATTGAAGTTGGTGGAAAAATCGGAGATTAAGAATCTCAGTGATCTCGATTACGCCAACGCCCTTGGAATCTACGAGTATGAAGTGATTTCCGATGCGAAGGGGAACTACCCCTTTGACAGGATTCGCGTCGCCCACGGAATCGTTTTCAATCGCAAGCACACGAGTGCGGCAAGGCGGGAGATCGGTTCAACGATTGAATTGGATATGGTTCCCCTGAGCAAATACCGCACGCTTTCTACCTGGCAGGTCGTGGACGATCTCCGGCCCAATTTTGAGATGCCGATCTACACGCCGAAGTTGGATTGACCGGTAGATTCAGTTCGCTGATCGCCGAGATGTCTCTAGGGTATCGGGATGAGTGACTCTTCGCCCTCAGCGGCTTCCGACCGCATTGAATTAACCGTTCCCGCCGGCGCTTCCGGGCGGATCGACCGTTTTCTCGGGGAGGCACTGGCCCATTCAGGACTGTCGCGATCCGTTCTGCAGGACCTGATCAAATCGGGGGCTGTGCTCGTGAACGGAACCCGCGTCAAAACCCGCTACGCGGTCACGGCGGGGGACGAAGTCGTTGTTTCCATTCCGGAACCCGCTTCCGAAGTTCCCGAAGCGGAGGAAATCCCGCTCACGGTGTTGTTCGAAGACGATGACCTGATCGTCGTCAACAAACCTCACGGAATTGTCGTTCACCCGGGCTCGGGCAACTCGTCGGGAACGCTCGTCAATGCTCTGCTCCATCACTGCGGAGGACACCTTTCCACGCTCGCCGATCCGGATCGGCCCGGGATCGTGCATCGACTCGATAAAGACACTTCCGGTTGTCTTGTCGCCGCGAAATCGGATGTCGCTTACGAAAGTCTCGTCGCTCAGTTTTCAGGGCGGGAAACCGGAAAGGTCTATTTTGCGGTCACTCATCGCGTTCCCGCAAACGTGAGCGGAACCGTCCATAATCAGATCGGGAGACACCCCGTGAACCGTCAGAAAATGGCCGTGTTGGAGCCGCCGGCAGGGAAAGAGGCGATTACCGATTACGAAGTCGTTCACAGTGATCCTGCAGGAAAATGGGCGCTCGTGAAGTGCATCATTCACACGGGGCGCACGCATCAGATTCGGGTGCATCTCAAAGAGGCGCTTCATTGCTCCATTCTCGGCGATCCCATTTACGGAGCGAAAGGGAAGGGTGTTACGAAGGTGGATCGTCTCATGCTCCACGCCGCAAAGCTTTCATTCACGCATCCGGTAACTGCAGAAAGGATGACTTTCGAGGCAGTGCTGCCGGAGGTGTTTACCGGGTTTCTTCCGGGTGAGGAGAAACCGGAGTGAGCGCGAGTTCGTTGATGTCGTTGTCAGGAGATGAACCCGGCATCGGTCCCGATGCGACTGACGGCGACGTTTCGAATCAGAGATACCGTTAGAGTTTGAGGTAATTCCGGAGGCGGTCGGTGTAGTTACCCGGCGTTCGAGTTCGTCGAAGGACGGCGCATTGAAATGCGGTCTCGATCCGGAGGTTTTGAGTGAAAATCTGAAAATGATATCCGTAGTTACGTTTCTGACTCCGGGGTTTAGAACATCCAGCGTTGCTACCTATATCATCTGCTCGAATTCGACTCCATGCTCCCGTTGGTAACGGCAATACCGCGTAGGGATCCGCGCCCGGTTGCGAGATTAGTTACTTTGCGTTGAGATCTTTCGAGATTTTGTCACAGAGCATTGAAGCGAAAAAAAAGCTCTGCAGAAACTGCAGAGCCTCTTCTGGTGAATTTTATCTGGAACAGTGGCCTATTTTCCGACGTTGGACTGAGCCGCTGCAGTTGTTAGCGCTGATTTGTCGCCCTTGCTAATCGTCCCGTCTTTTTCAAGTGACTTCGCTAACTTGGTGACCTGGCTCACGAACTGACCGTGGTTTTTTGCGTCGTCTTCACGGAATTTTACTAAATCTGCGATCGTGCACCCATCTTCGAAAACAGGGTTGGCCACGCCGGAATCGATACCACCAATGATTACCGTTTCCGTCAAAATCGAGTTCGGGCAAAAGTCGAAGTCGTCGGGAACACCATCGCCGTCTTCATCACCAACCGCATTGATTTCGATTTTGCTTCGTGGAGGAATCGGGGGGCTCCAGTTGCCACTTACATTGTTGAATACCCGGTAGCTCTCGAATGCAGCAATGCCGCCGGGGTCGGTTTCCGGATCGCTGAAAACCCATCCATATGCCCCTTGCGCGTTATTGTTGGCGTTGCTGACTACGACATGGTAGCGGGTGTTTGAGCTAAGCGTTGTGAGTGTAGGTGCCGTGAAAGTGTAGTCTGCTACCCCTAATGCCAGAGGGCGGTCTTCGTCTAAACGCGCAACCAGCATGCCGGGGAAGCCGTGTCCGTCGTCTTCCCAGATGGACACGTATGGATCTCCGGCTGGCAGGCTGCTCAACAGTCGGAGGCGCAGCCTGAGATTATCGAATTCGTAGTCTTGCCCGGCAGTGGTGAAAGACATGGAGAAGATGCCTCTCACGGGGGATCCTGGTCTCACCCCGATAAGCAGAGCGGTTGAACCGTCCGGAGCATCATAATTGCTTATGATCGTTTCGGCCTTTGTTTGACTGGTGAATATCGCCGTGGTGACGACGAGTGCGATGTTGATAATATACTTTTTCATGTGCGGTTTTAACTCGAAGTGGAAGTCTGCCATGGAGGCTGTCTTCGAGTCCATCACATGATTACGCTTCTTTTATTGTTTGTGTGTAAAGAAAGATATTCGCTAACTAGGTATTTAAACTCCAGCTGGACAGGGGGGCTAAAGGGGGCAAGAGAAGCCATATTTTGCATCACTGATGCAATATCTGAAGCAACCGTGCCTGACGTTTTTATACGGAAACCGATACTGTATCAGCAGAGTCAGGCTCGTGCAGCTCATTGGACTTTAATCCACTCAGGAAAAGACGGGGGAAGATCCAGCCTGAGAAAGACATGATGCCTACCGCCATCGCCAGATAGATGAAGGTTAGGTTCCCGGTTGTCGTGAGTAGAAAAGCCGCCGCGCCGAGGATGAAGGTGGATTCGGCGAAAATGACCATGGCGACCCGGTCCACGGGTGCGGTTCCGAGTGCGAGGGTCTGGCCAAGATGGCGCCAGACATGGGCTGCGAAGTAAAGTGAAAACGCGGCGAGCGTCAGTCGATTCATAACAAAGCCTGCGGGCGCAGCGTCGATGAACTGGGAACCTGCCCACAGTGGGAGAATGATCGGGCCCAGTAAAACGAGTCCTCCGGCTACGGCTGCGCTGAATCCGAGGCCGAGGTAGGCGAGGCGTTTCGAAGAGTTCAAGATCCAGGGGCGGTCTTTTCGTTCAAAAGCATCCATCAAGGCAGGCCAGTAGGGTTTCGTAAACATGCCCATGACCCCGTTGAGAGAGAGGTGGATCGTAATCATGACATTGTAGACGGCCACGCCCTGAGGGCCTACGTATCGCCCTATCAAAAGCACCATGAGGTGGTATTCGATGATCGCGGAGAGAATGTAGGTGATCGAGAACAACCCGCTGTCGATGAGGAGCGGTTTGACGAGTTTCTTTTTGAAAAGAGAGAATTTTGGAAAGAGGTAAGGTCGTTGGACGATGAGGTGGATCGAGTTGCCTACCTTGGCGAGAACCGTCACGCCGTTGACGGCAATGAGGAGAAATTCAATCGTGGGAAAGAACCAGATGCCGGAGACCAGAGTGATTGCCGCGAGGAGGTTTCCGGCGGCTCCCCACGAATTTGTGAAGCGGGTTTCCATGTAGCCGTCGCGGCTCATTTCAAAGGGAGTCGTAAAGATGTCGACGGCACTGATTGCCAATCCTAGCCAAAGAGCGGTGATCATCGTGTCGGCAACGGCTTGGTATTCCGATCCGAAGAGGCCCGTGACGGGAATGAATATCAGCAGCAAGGCGGCAATCCCGACACCGATGATGGTGAGGCCGGTGCTGAGGAGAACGCTCGTCGCAAAAACGGTCTGTTCGCGGTGGCGCCTGCCCTTCGCGATCGCCCTGGATAGTTCTTTCGTCAGAGTTGGTCCGATTCCGACGTGGAGGATGTCGATCAGGGCCACGAATAGCGTGATCGCCGTGTAGACCCCGAACTGCTCCATTCCGAGGACGCGGATCGCGATGGGAATCGATACGAGACGAAGGATAATGGTGCCGAATTTAGACAACAACGACGTAAGGACCGATAATCGAATGGATCGATCGCGGTGCTCCTCATTCTCGGTGCTGGTCTCCGGGGGGCTCACAATAGAACTTAATTTCTATAAAATGTCGCATTTATGGAAATTATATCAAGAGCGAATGCCCGCAGGTGCGAAGCAAGGCGGTCGGGTGTGGGTGCGTGTCGGTTGGGAAGCGCTTGCCTCAGGGGCTCTGAGCCGGAGTTACCGGGGGGGGCGAGGCGGTAGCTGAAGGGCAAAAGTGTCCGCGCTGTTTCGAATCCTTCTGCGGACCCTTCAGGACCGGAGACTGACACGGTCTTATCCCGGCGTTCCGCTGCGCTTCACACCGCGCTGCTTTCTGCGGAGCCTCCAACTCCCGGGGGTTCTGCGGGAATGACTGAGATGGGTCGCCGGGGGGGACGATCTCTTCTTTTCTATCTCCCCCGGTGGCCGTTTATCCCGGCGTTCCGCTGCGCTAAGATCTCTTGAGCCTCCGCACACTGTCGTTACCTGGGAATCTCGTTGAGCGTGTAGTAGGCGTCGGCGTGAAGGAGGGGAAGGTTTCCTTCTTCGCTTTTGAGACCGGCCGCTTTGAGCGCGTGGACGTGACCCTTTGTCAGGGGCTCCACTTTGAGGCGGAGGCTTTTTCCGTCTTCGCTGACGGAGGCGACGGTGACTTTCGGGGTGACCTGATCGACTTCGGGGCTGCCGTAGGCCTTTTGGTAAATGTAAGTGTAGGCTTCCATTTTAAAGGAGGCGTCCACCGCGGTGGATTTGTCGATGGGCTTCGTGAAGGTGAGTTCGAAGCCGTCGGGTTTCGCTCTCATTTCGTGGATTTCGAAAGGAACTTTTCCGGTCCAGTTGACGCGTTCGAAGTGGTAGGGCATTCCGCCTCGCGCTCCCCAGCCGCGGTTCGATCCGCTCGTGTAAAGATTCCCGTCTTCGCCGAGTCGGAGGGCGATGTTGCCGGATTGAAATCCTTCGAGGAAAGGAAACATCGCGCCCTGGTAGAGGCCGTTTACCTTTTCAAGAAAGACGCGGTGAATTTTGGAGTGAGTCTGTTCTCCGACGAAGGTCTGACCGGCGAACGGCCCGAACTTCCCTTCGGTGATGTCGGCAGCGATTCCGGTAGGGGAGTTGCCGACGGTGGCGTGAGGGAAAATGACCGCGGGCGGGATGAAATTTTCAATGTTCCCGCGCTCGGTGACGATGCGGCTTCCTTTCTCGGTGTAGGGCGGATCGACGGGGCGTTCGCCGGCTTCACCGTTGGTAAAGTCGAAATAGATATTTCCGTTTGGATTTCCCTGAAAAGAACCGGGCTTGATCCATTTGAGTGAACTCGATCCGTTCCAGGCGCCCTGGTTGTCGGTATAGAAGGCGTCGCCTTCGGCATTGAATCCGATGCCGCCGGGGGAGCGGACGCCGCTCGCGGTTGGAATCATTTTTCCGTCTTCGGAGACGCGCAGAATCCAACCCCGGTAGAGTGATTCGGCGGTGAAAGAACCGGTGAGGCAGAGCGCGAGCCAGATGTTGCCCTCGTCATCGAACTGAGAGCCGAAGGTGTATTCGTGGTAGTTTCCTTTCGTGCCCCAGTCGTCATTCACGGTTTCGAAAACATCGGCGCGTCCGTCGCCGTCTTCATCACGCATCCGGGTGAGTTCGGGGCGCTGCACCGCGTAGAGCCAGCCGTCCTTCCAGGCGAGGCCGAGCGGCTCGTGAAGGTATTCGGCGAAAAGTGTCCACTTGGCGGGTTTTTCGGGGTGGTCGGCTGCGTTTTCGATCGTCCAGATTTGGCCGCGTCTCGTGCAGACGGCGACTTTTCCGTCGGGAAGCAGGGCGATGCCTCCGCCTTCGATGACTTCGCCATCGGGAGCGGTAAATCCGGTGATGCGGTAGTAGTCCGATTGTTTGGGATCTTCGGCACGGGTGACTGCGGTCAGCGCGGTGAGGCTGGCAAGGGCGGTAACCAACAGGGTCAGGTAGGAGAGTGAACAGGGTTTAGTCATGGACCGAACAGATTCGAGGTGAAAGGTAGAAGGCCGGAGTGAAGCGAGGCCAGGTCGTGGGGTGATTTCGCGGTTTGCCGGCGTCGGTTACTTTTTCAAGGGAGCGTTCCAGCGGTAGGTGATTGTGAGCGTGGTATCGGAGCCGACGGGAACGAGGGTTTCGTTTTTATCGCCGATTTTCCGGATGACGGGTTCGGCTCCTTCGATCTTGATTGCCATTTGTGCGCCGATATCGATCCAGCCGTTTTCGCCTGTCCCGGTTCCGGTGTTGGCGACGCGGAGGTAGACGTTTTCACCGGCTTTGCCGGTAGTGGTGATCGTGCGGACGAGAGCGGTGACCCCGTCGACTTCGTCGGGGGTGAAATGATCGGTCACTTCGAGATCCTGATAGTCGTATTGGAATGTGGGGAAACGCTTCCTGTCGAGACGATAGCCGCGGAACTGGTAGTCAGGATGTTTGACGTTGATCGTGATTTCCTTCTTCGGATCGGCCGTGTCGCGTTCGTATTTGACCTTGGCTTGCGAGTATGGCTCCCATGGTTCGTCGAGGCTTTCGAGAACCTGGAAGGGGAGACCCTGCGCCGTGATGACCTTGTCGACTCCGATCGGTTTGCTGGCGGAACCTCGACCGTTCCAATGCGGAGAGGCGTCCATGAAATCACCCCGGTAAACGTAGGAGAGGTTCAACGTGTCTGCGTCCCAGACGACGCTGACGCGGTCGGGATAACCGACACCGATCGCACGTGGTTGCGAATCGGGAAGGAACGCGCGGTGAACGATTGCTTCGCCCTCATTTTCGGGCTCGAGCAGGATGGGGTCGTAGCTTTGCGTTTTCTTCTTCGCTTTGGTTCTGTCTTCGGAGAGGTGAACCGTGCCGAAGTCGCCGGGGCCTTTGACATTGAAAGCGAGGGAGCGTTGACCGCCGCCATCGAAATAAAGCAGTTTGAACGTGTGTTCGCCGGCTTCGAGGTCTTCCACTTTCATGCGGGCTTCTTTCATCGGGTGAATCCCGTCGTTACCAACGACCGTTTCTCCATCGACGGCGAGCGCAGAGCCATCGTCGGAGGCGATGCTGAAAAAATACTGACCGGTGAGAGGAATTTTCAGCTTTCCTTCGAAGACCATTCCAAATCCCTTCTTGATTTTGTCGGCAGGACTCAGGGTCACGAGCCCTTTCGGTAATTTTCCGGTCGCGACGGGTTCGAGACTGGCGAAGTCCGGGAGTTTTTTCCAATTGCCTTCGTAAAGGGAGTAAGTCACGTCGCTGATCAGCTTCGGCGCGTTCGCCTCTTTGATCATTTCCTCGAGATCTTTTCGTTTCCACGGGCTCGTGCGGGAGGCATATTCTTTCCGCCATTTTGCAATCCGGGCCGGTTTTACGGAGCGGCGTTTCCCGCCGAATTCTTTCGTCGTGTAGGCGATCAGCGCGGCGATTTGCTCGTCATTGAGTGCCGCCTCGAGTGCCAGCATCGCCTGAATATACTTGTTGTCCTCTTTGAGAATTCCTTTGAGGATGATGCCGGTGAGAAACTCGGGATGATCTTCTTTCACGAAAACCGAGTCGTGGAGTGAGGGGGCCATGAGAAGATCTCCCGCCTTGATTCCTTTTCCATCGGGGCCATGGCAGGCGACGCAGGCTTGAAACGTCGCTTTGCCCAATTCCAGCACTTTATCCTCCTGTGCGAACGCGAATGAGCTTCCAAGGAGGGTGATGCAGAGGAGGTGAAAAAGTGTTCTCATCATTTTGGTGGGAATTTTGCCGAGGCTATTCTACAATTGGGGGCGGGTCAAAAGCCGCGTAGCCGCAACCATGTGGTGAATTATTCGGCAGAGAGTTTGTCGCATGTGGCCACTCCGGCGACAAGAGATATTATCTGTTCAGAATTGTTGTATTTTATGAGATTTCTTCCCTTTCTTATCCTCCTGTTCTCCTGTTTTACGTTTCCCGCTGCCGCGCAGGACGAGGTGAAATGGCATGATACGTATTCGGCCGGTGCCGCCGCGGCTCAGGCAAACGGAAAGCTGCTGCTGATTGTTTTTACGGGCACGGACTGGATCGACATCTGCAAGATTTTCAACGATGAGATCCTGTCTCAGCCTGAATTCATGGTGCCGGCGGGCGAGAAGTTCGAACTGGTGAAGTTGGAATACCCCAAGGACAACCAACTCCCGAAGGAGACGGCTTCGGAAATGGCTTTACTGCGCGACGCCTACCGGGTGAGGGGCTTTCCCACCGTGATCATGACGAGTGCGAAAGGCGCTCCTTTCGCGATCAACGGGTATGTTCCGATGACGCCGGCCGAGTATGCAGAGCTCACGCTTTCGATGGAGGCTTTTTACCGCGAGCGACTCGCGCACCTCAAGCGTGCCGAGGGACTGGAGGGAATCGAAAAGGCGGAGGCGTTGTCCAAAGGCATCCCTGAATTGCCGGGAACTCTCGCGGCCCGCTATTACCAGAAAGAAATCGATGAGCTGATCAAGGCGGACCCGGAGGACACGCTCGGTTTCACGAAAAGTTACCAGAGACTGCTCGCGGATGTGGAATACAGCGGGTTGATGCAACTGCTGGCGAAAGACGTTCAGTGGGGGAAAATGGTGACGCTGACGGACAATTACATTCTCGACTGGAATCTCGAAGGGCCGGTGAAACAGAAGGCACTTTTAAACAAGGCCGGCGTTCAGGAGAAGCAGGCGAACGCGACGGGAATGGTCGAGACGCTGTTGGAGATTGTCGACATCGATCCTGAATCCTCTTACGGCAAGGAGGCGCAGGCGCGGCTTGACCGGCTGAGAGTTAAGAATCTCGAGCAGCAACTGGTTCCTTAAGATTACTTTATTTTTAATAATTAAAGAGTATTATAAATGCTCTTTGTTGTTATGAATATTTCATCAAAGGTTTCTGCGGTGATACGCGTTCCTTTGAGTAAGACTATTTTGCCATGCAAACTTCGCGCACATTACGATCTCTGGCCAGCCTGGCGATGGGGATCTCGGCTCCGTTCCTTCTGACTCAGTGCAAAACCGGCCCCGGCACCTACAAGGATGTCGAATACGACCCCGCGATGCTCAATACGCCCGCCGGGCACGGCCTCGAGAAGAAGGATTATCCCTTCGATGACAATGGTGCCTATCGGAAAGACTGGGTGAAGAACAACACGACGGGTAAAACGAGAAGTGCCTCTCAGCAGCCGTCGCTGGCTTCAGCGGATACGTCTGAAGATACCGGCAGTTCGACTCCTGCCCCTTATCCGACATACGCGCAGGCTTCGCAGGAGAGGAATGCTGAGGTCAGCGGTTCTATCGAAAGTCTCGATTCCTCTTCGACGACGAGCGCTTCGATTCCAATCACGCCGCCGACTTCCGCCACCGCGGTTGGATCCGGTCCGGCGAAGTATCACACGGTCGTGACCGGTGACACGCTGTTTGCTCTCTCGCACCGCTACCGCACGTCGGTGGACGAGTTGAAACGAGTCAACGGGCTCACCGATGACTCGATTCAGAAAGGTCAATCGCTGCGGCTTCCCTAGGGAGCGGTTCGCCGTCGAGCGGGGAGGCTAGGCCTTCGCCGCTTTTTTCTTCTTTTTCTTTTTCGCTTTCGAGAGCTTTTTTTTCAGCTTCGCCCAGTAGTCTTCGCCGGCGATATAACCGACGCACTTTTCCGTGCCGCAGCAGCAGGGGTGGCTTTTGTAATTTTCGAGGTCGAACCCGTAGTTGAAGAAGAGCTCTTCGTCTTTCTCGATATCACGGAGCGCGGCGATCCAGATTTTATCGTCTTCGATGAAAGCTTCACAATTGGGATCGCAGCTGTGGTTCATGAGTCGCGCCGCGTTTTCAGGAACGTTTCCGTCGATGTCCCAATCGTCATCGAGGGTGAAGATGTAGACAGCGGCTTCTCCTGTTTTTTTGGCGACTTCGAATTGTTGCCACCCTCGCTCGTTCGACTCGTCTTTGTCGATTCGCTCCCCGATGTATTCGATGATGTAGGCTTCGGCCTCGATTTTCACTTTCGCGAAAAGGCCCCGGCCGTGGATTCCTGACTGGCGGACTTCGCAAAGCTCCGAGTCACATCGCTCTCCTTCGAGTAGTGCTGATTTTTTACTCATGTTTTGGTGGGTCTGTTGACCAGGGGATGTTGACTTCGACGTAATTGGAATTGAGGCCGGGCCACCCTTTCGCATTGAACAGCAGCCCTGAGAATTGGTCGGGGTTTTTCGGAGCAAATTTCGGAACGGGAAGTTTTTGCACCAGATCAAATTTGCCTGACTGGGGCGTCGAAGTTGCCTGCGGCTCATCCGAGTCAATCTGCATGTCGTCGCAGAAAAAATGAACGTCTTCGAATACGGTGGGAGGATCGGAGTCCGGTAAATCGAGTTTGATTGTGATCGTGGACTCTTTCCGGCTCGCCTGCCATTTCCAGTCCTGTGGCGCTGGGGGAGGAATTGCCCTCATCGTTTCCGCGAATCTCGCAGCTTGAGGATGAACCGGGCGGGTGGGGGAGCCTGACCGTTGCACAGGAAGGGTGATCGAGAAATCTCCGACGCCGGGATTGCACGAGGACGCACACGCCATCCAGGATGAACGAACTTTGAGTGTGACTTCTTTCCCTTCCAATGATTCGGGTGGCGTGATGTCTGTGATGATGAGCACCTCGCCGTGATAGCCATTGGCCTTGATTCCCGCCATGTCGACAACCTCCGGTGCCGGCCAGTAGGTCCTGCCCACCTGAAAACCTGCGGGAAGATCCCATTTGAAAGTGGGTGCGACGCCGACGACGCCCGGGCCGCGCCAGTAGGTGTGGTGTTCCGGGCTGAGGGTGAAAAGCAATCCGACCTGAAGCGTTTTTCCGGGTGTGACTGCGCCGGCCTCTGAGACCAGTTCGATTTGCTCGAAGCCGTCAGGCTGCAGGACGCGGGTGTCTTGCGCCATTCCGATGCAGGAAAAGTGAAGGAGCAGTAAGAGAGCCGGATATGGAAAACGTTTCACACTTTAAACCTCCCGATAGACTGCTCCGACTCAACTGGTTTTTTGACGCCAGTGGTAACCTGATGAAGGAGCCGCGTGGGAAAACTTATCCTCCGACTCCGGCTGATTTGAGCCCTTTGGCCTCGTCTGCCTTCGAAAAGGTGACACCGACTGTCTTCGAAACACCGAACTCTTCCATGGAAACTCCATACATGACGTCAGCTCGTGACATCGTCCGCTTACTGTGAGTCACGATGACGAACTGGCTGTTTCCGATGAAGCGGTCGAGGACGCGAATGAAGCGGGTGATGTTGGATTCATCGAGCGGTGCATCGAGCTCATCGAGGACACAGAACGGGGCCGGCTTCACCATGAAAATTCCGAACAGCAGCGCCACCGCGGTCATGGAACGCTCTCCACCCGAGAGGAGGCTGATCGACTGCAATTTTTTGCCCGGGGGCTTCGCGATAATATCGATGCCCGATTCGAGTGGGTCTCCTTCGTCCATCAGCACGAGGTCGGCTTTCGCTTTGTCTCCGAACAGCTCTTTGAACATGTCGCGGAAGTTCTTCCGGATTTTGGCGAACGTGTCCGAGAACATTTTGCGGGTATCGCGGTTGATACGGGCGATCATGCGGAGAAGTTCCTCTTTCGAATTCTCAAGATCCTCGAGTTGCTGCACGTTGAATTTGTAGTGCTCCTCAAGCTCATCGAATTCCTCGATCGCATCGATGTTGATCGGGCCCATCGAATCGAGCTTGTTGCGGAGTTGCGTGACGACCTCTTCGACGAACTCCCAATCGGGTTCGGCGGGATCTTCGATCTCCATCTGTGCGTCGTCGTCGTTTTCACCCTCGACGGAACCCTCTTCGTCTTCCGACTCTTCGCGGGGAAGGGGAGAGCGTGAGCGAGTGGCTCCGTTTTTCTTGCGCTCTTCGATCGCGAGAAGAAGCGCATGGCTGTCGGGTTCGAAAAATTCGAGTTCGGTGCGGTAGCGACTTCGGCAGGTGCGCTCAATATTTTCGAGGTTGATGTCGAGCTGGGCGACTTTTACTTCTTCACGACCGCGTTGTTCGGCGACCTTCTGCACCGATTTTCGTTTCCCGGTGAGTTCCTCCTCACCCTCTTCGATGCGCTCTGAATACCCGGCGCGCTCGCTCTGAATCGTTTCCCGTTCTTCAGAAAGGGTCGCCGTTTCCGCGGTCCACTGTTCAATTTTTCCCTGAAGGTCCGCCGTCTCGATCGCTGCATTCTCGATGCGCTCCTGAAAGCTTTTGATCTCTTTCTGGCGACGATCGATGAGCTCTTCGAGTTCCTGCTGGCGCGCGATCATGGGCGCTCGCTGCTCTTCGAGATTCTTTCTCGTGCCGTGTTCCACTGCGAGGGTGGTCCGCGCCTCTGTGACGCGTTCCATAACGGATTCCTCCTGCGTGCGGGCCTCCTGCAACTGCGCGGAAGTCTTCTCAGCTTGTTCGCTGAGCTCTGCGACCTGTGCCAGCGAGTCATCGCGCTCCGCGATGTTCTCCTTCAGCGTGCCTGAAATTTTCTCTCTCCGCTCGTCGACCTCTTTCTGTTCCCAGTTGAGGCTTTCGATTTTGTTGGTGAGCTGATTGAGATCGCGTTCGACGAGTGCGAGTTTGCCCTCGAGCGTCGAGGCCGAGACGCGCTTTTGTTGAAGTCGTTCGCGCGATTCCTGAAGCGTGTCTTCGATCTGATCAACCCTGTCGTTAAGTTCGTCGCGGCGAATCTGACGGCTTTCCACTTCCTCTACCAAAGCCGCAGTAATCTTCTTGAGCTCCCGGATCTCGGTTTGCATTTTCAGCACCGATACGGAGTCGTCGCCGGACTTTCCGCCGTGTATGATTCCTTCGGGGGAAATGAACTCACCCTCCAACGTCGCCATCGCGATGCCGGGCTTTTTCCTGCGAAGACGCAGCGCGGTGTTGAGGTCCTCGACGATGAGGACCTGCTCGAGCAGCTTCGTGACGAGTGGCTCGACGTCGGCCTTGCAGGAAACTTTGTCTGCTGCCCAAGCGATTGAACCGAGGGGCGCTCTTCCTTGTTTTTCCCGGCGGGTCGCGATGAGCTGTTCCTCGGCAATGACCGACGCCTGTCCTATTTTTTCCTCCCGAAGAGAGGTGATGACTTTCTCAGCGGCCTCCGTGTCGGAAACAATCACGGCCTGGAGTCGCCGGCCGAGTGCGGCCTCGATTGCCTCGGCAAATTTTGCGTCCACTTCAATCGAGTTGGCGAGTGGTTCGCGGATTCGCGTTTTGAAATAGTCGGGATCGTTGAGTCCTTTAAGAACTGCCTGCGTTCCTTTTTCAAATCCTTCGCCGTCGGCGATGAGCTGCTGGAGCACATCCAGACGGGAGCCTTTTTCGGCGCTCAGCTTGTGGAGGGTGCCGAGGCTTTCCTGCAGGTCGGATGCTGATCGTTTTGCCTGATGGTATTTCTGCTCCATCCCGGCAAGGACTTCCGAGAATTCATCGATCGACGATTGATGCTGATTGATTTGTTCTTTCAGCTCCGTCGCACTTTGGTGGCGTTCTTTGCGATCACTTTCGAGACGGCTCGCCTCGTTCGTCAATTGCCCGGAACGGTGGTTGTCAGACTCGGACTGCCGTTCGTTCGTTTCGATCGTGGCTTCGAGGCTGGCGATTCTGCTTTTGAGCGTGCTCTTCTTTTCCTCAATCTCGCGCAGTTGCAGATTGAGCGTTTCCCTCAGGCCGCGCGCGTCGCGAGTCTCCTGATCGAGTGCTTCGACCGAAGCCTGCTGTTTCTCGATCTGTTCGAAGACTGATTCCAGCTGAGCGTTTGCGTTTTCGATGTCGGCCTTCTGGCGCTCGAGTTTCTCACCCGTTTGGGTGAGGTCCTCCTCGTTCTTTTTGATGAGGAGAGTAAGCTCGTGGGTCCGCTCGCCATTGAACTCGATACGGTTGCTCGCGTTGGTCACCTCATTGTCGAGTCGGGCCAGTTGGCTTTGCAGCTGTGTCAGGCGATTCTCGATCTCCTGATATTCGACCCGTGCCGCCGCCATTTCGGCCTGACGCTTCTCGATCGCATCTTCGAGTTCATCCTGCTGAAGGCGGAGATTGCGTGTCGAAGTGGTGAGTTCGGATTTTTCCCCGCGAAGCTCCCGCCACTGTTTGTGGCTGAGGTGAAGTTCCAGTGTTTTGACGTCGTCAAAGAGGCCCTGATAGCGTTTTGCTTTCGACGCCTGACGTGAGAGAGAGCGGATCTGGCGCTCGTTCTCGGCGATGACGTCTCGAATGCGCACGAGGTTGGCCTCGGTGTAATCGAGTTTTCGAAGCGCCTCCTTTTTCTGCGTCTTATACTTCGTGATCCCGGCGGCCTCTTCGAAGACGGCTCGCCTGTCCTCAGGTTTCGAGCTGAGAAGCATGTCGATCTTGCCCTGCTCCATGATGGAGTAGCTCGACCGGCCAATGCCGGTATCCATAAGCAAGCCGTGAATGTCCTTGAGACGACACGGTTGCTTGTTAATCAAATATTCGCTTTTCCCGTCGCGGAAAACGCGGCGCCCGAGTGACACTTCGTCGTAGTCTGTGTCGAGGATTCCGGTGCAACCGGAGAGGGTCAGAGTCACCTCCGCCATCCCGAGAGGGGAGCGTTTGTCGGTGCCGTTGAAAATGACGTCAGACATTTCCCCGCCCCGGAGGGCCTTGGCTGAGGTTTCCCCCAGAACCCACCGCATGGAGTCGACGATGTTCGACTTTCCGCAGCCATTCGGGCCGACGATACCAGTCACTCCCTCGTGGAAGTCGAGCTTGGTTTTGTCAGCAAAGGATTTGAATCCATGAATCTCGAGAGATTTCAGGCGCATGGTCGTGGGGAAAGTGTGTTCGTGTCGGGGCAAAGATCTCAAACCTAAGAAGTTAATTCTCAAATATGATAAATATTTCCTTACAATGAGGTTTCTTTGCGATCTGTCGAGTGAATTAACTGAGATTTTCTCAATTTAAGCCTCAAATCGAGGCAAAACTGCGTTTTATTTAAAAAATAAGGCTCAAAATTGTGAAATTTTAAGTTTTATGGTTGCATAGGAACGCAACAGTGTTAGGATGGGCGAGATATTCGTTTCGATGAGAGACCACTCTCATCGACTCAGAAAGCGGTTCGGACGTATTTGAGAATACCTCGGTCGCTTTCTTATCAAGAATTTGTGCGGAACGGGGCGGCCCGGCGCAGGAGGGTTAAACCTTGGTGCCGGGCCGTTTTTCTGTACCGACGCCACGCTCTCGAAATGAAAAAGAGCGACGCGAATCATTCCATTCACGTCGCTCTCATAACCCCTCAACACAATACCTAGGGTCATCTCTGACCATAGTTTTGCTTCGGCGACCATAATCCGGGAAAAACTGGAGTCAATATAAAAACCATAACCTAAACATGTTTGAGATATGTTGGGGAGTCGTCAGTTCTGTGTAAGTTGCTCATTTTTAATTTGTTCTACGAAAAGTGAAATAAAGATGAATAAACGAAATATTTGCGTCGTCAGTCCCTGTGAATAAACTCCTCTCTTTTAACCTTCCCAACTCATGAACAACGATTTCTCAATCCTCGCGCAGTTTCTCGACAATCTCGGTCCTGAAGTGAGCGGCCATTCTTCTGCGACTCTGACGGCAGAGGAGAAGGAACAGATTCAACTTTTCGCCGCCGGTAAGCTCGACGAATCCAAGCGAGACGCGATTCTCCCCAGTATTCTCGGGAACGAAAAAGCGCTTCATCAGTTGGTTGAGCAACTCCGTTCCCAAGGCTAAGGTCCTTTCATTTATTGATGATTGGTGCCAAAACCCGCTTACTTCGCAATCCTGCACTTTCCCAACTGGGAACGGAGGTAGAGCAGCACCTCGATGCCTGGTTTTGCTCCAGCGAGCCGATGGGTGTCGCCGAGCTGATCGATCAAACCTCACTTTCCCTTCTCGAATCCGCCTATACCAAGGTGGGCGGGTGTGAGGGGACTGTGTGGCTCGCTGATCAGGAAGAACAACATCTCGTTGCGGTCGCGAATTCGGGAAGTGACGCATCGAGTTTGATTGGATTTAAACAGCCGATCGGCAGCGGGATTATTTCGATGGTCTACGCGCAGCAGCAGCCCTATTGCGAAAACGATATTCAGGCGAGCGAAGGGCACGATGATACCCTGGACCGGAAGATAGCGAAGCACACGACCGCGATGATTGCGGTTCCGTTTTATTTCAGTTTCAAGCTCCGCGGGGTCCTGTCCTGTGTCCAGCTTCAGGAATCCGGCAACTCACAGGACGGTTTCAACTCCACTCACGTTGAGCAGCTCGTTCGGGCTTCCAACATTGTTGAGAGGCTCATTGATGAACGGCTACTTTCTTCGACCCTCGGGCTAAGTGATGTCGGGTGAGGGATCGATACGATGGCCCGACCTGTCCGTTGCGCGGGATGCGCTCGCGACCGGTGACGGGAGCGGCGTCAAGGTCGCGATTATTGACTCGGGAGTCGAGGTTTCGCATCCGGCTCTGAACGGTGTCTCGCTTCGGGATGACGTCACGGTCTCCTGTGACGGCGTGAATTTGCGCATCGAGGATGGCGACGGCACCGACGTGTATGGGCACGGAACCGCGATCGCGAGCCTTCTCTTGAGCGAAGCTCCCGGGATCGAGATTGGCAGCTTCCGAGCTCTCGACAGCAGTAATCACGCGAGAAGTTTCGTCATCGCGGAGTGTGTGAATCAGGCGATCAAACGGGGCTATCAGGTGATTAACTGCAGTTTCGGTTGCAGAGGGCTTCCGCGTTACGTGATGGATTACAAAGAGTGGGTCGATCTGGCCTATCTCTCCGGGGTTCAGATCGTGGCGGCTTGCAGCAATGTCGACGCGGGGATTCGCGAGTGGCCTTCCTATTTTCCCAGCGTTCTCAGCGTCCGCGGGATTGATTGCGAGCAGGATGAGTTTTACTTCAGAGAAGGGCGGATGGTGTCTTTTCTCGCGAAAGGGGAGCGTGTCGAAGTGCCCTGGCTGGGAGGAGGGAAGAAGATCGAAACCGGCAGCAGTTACGCCGCGCCGCTGATTTCAGGCAAAATCGCCCGTCTCATTTCCTCGCTGCCTGATATCGAGCCCGCGGCGATCAAGCCGCTCCTCTCCGTGCTCGCCAAGCCTGATCTTTCCTGAGTTTTCAGCTACTCAGAGAACCTCTGTTGAATCTAAAATGCTTAGATTTTTATGATATTTAAAGTGGACTATTAATTAAACAATATTATAATTACTGTAAGTCTAACAATAAACAGGTGTGAAAACGGAACTACCAGGCAACTTGAGTGAAATTTTTCCTTTGCGTCTTCGGATGCGGGAAGAGCTGCAGTTCACCCCTTCTGATGAGCACGTCGTGGCTTATCGAGCTTCCAACGGGAAGCGCTACTCGTTGAAGCCGTGGCAATATGTGATGATGTGCCGCTTCGACGGAGAGAAGACGTTTGAGCAACTCGGTCGTGAAATATACAACGAATTTTCGGGGCTCATTACAGCCAGGGGGCTTTTGAATTTCTACTCGTGGCTCTACGACGAGAGCCTTGTTCTCTGCCACTTTGAATCGGTATTTGAGTTGGTTTCGCAGGAGGGCGAGGAGGAATCGCGCTTCAAGCTTCCCGAGACGGTGAAACGAATCGTTTCTCATCCCAAAGTCCCGGTGGTGGCGTTGTCGGCGGTTGGAGTCATGTTCTGTCTCGCCGTCGTGCGGCTCGCCTATGTTGCCGCTCCTGTTTTTGAACCACCGGTTGATCGCCTTTACAGCGAAATCGGTGAGCGTTTCATGAGCGATTCGGAGGCGCCGGAATTGGAGCGTCAGGCAGTCGCAAGTGTCGCAGAGCCTGTGATCGAGTCGATCGAGCCAGCCGCCCAGGTTTCCGAGATCCCCGAGCCGCCTGCGCTCGACGCGGAAGCTCCCGTGAAGCCGGCTCTCAAGGCAAGCGCGGATTTGCCGCCGTCGAAACCGTCGATCGACCAGGACGCGCTTCTTGAGCGAATGGACACGCTCCGTCAAAAAATGGCAGGCTGTCGCATTCGCCGCGACGAATTTTATCTTCAGAATAATGAAGATGGCTATCGACGTGAGGTCGAAAAGATGACCGAGCTCGCTAAAGAGATCGGTGAGATCGACGCTCAGTTATAGCATCGTCGGCTTGCGCAAACTTTTCAGAACGTCGTCGATCGCAAGGTCACGGCGTTTTCTGCTTCGGAAGAGGCTCACGTTTTCAAAGCCGGCTTCCTTCAGTTGAATCAGGGCGGCACCGAAATTTTCGGACACTCTCGTGGGAGTGTGTGAGTCGGAGCCAATCACGACGGGAATACCGCGTTCGGCCATGAGCGCGAGCATCTTCGGTCCCGGATTCATTTCCGGAAAGCCTTTGTTCAGGCCTGACGTATTCAGTTCCATCGCCACGCCGGTGGCGGCGATACGATCGAGTGCCTTTTCAATCTGCGGGCGGCAGGCTGAAAATGACCATTCCGCCGGGGTCGCATTTTTGATCAGGTCAGGGTGGGCGAGCGAGTCGAAAAGACCCGATTCAGCCGACTCTGCGAGGTGCTCGAAATACTGGGCGCGAAAGGCGTCGGTATCGCCGGTCCAGAAAGCATCCCGGTATTCGGGGATATGCCAGTGAACGGATCCGAGGATGTAATGAAACTCCGCCCGCGAATGCAATTCTTCGAGCCACGGTTCCATTCCGGGGAAGAAGTCGCTCTCCATCCCGAGAAGCACTTCAAACCCGTCCGGCGCGGCGTCGATCGCTTCCTGAACGAGCGCGAGATATTCGTTGAACTGTTCCGGGGCCATCCTGACACGGCTCGAAAACCCGTTGGGCATCGGGCTGTGACAGGTGAAAATGATTCCGGCAAGGCCGCGGGCGACCCCTTCTTCCATGTATTCGATCGGGTGTCCTTCAGCGTGTTTGCACAGCGGTGTGTGCATGTGGCTGTCGAAAAAGATGGGAGAGGAATCAGACATGAAGAGGGAAAGGGAGGGGCCTAAGGCAACATAATAGGACTCTCCCCGAAAATCTTTTTCTTTTTCCTAATCTTGTCTCACATCCCTGCGGGCCCGATTCTCCGGGCTCTAGCTTCCCATCTCGAGGCCGAAATAGTCGACTGAATTCCGGAAACAGATACGTTTCACCATCTCGCCAACCATTTCCATCTCGCGGGGGATTTCACCTTTCTCGATGTCTTCGCCGATGACGTTGCAGAGAATTCTCCGGAAGTATTCATGGCGGGTGAACGAAAGAAAGCTCCTCGAGTCCGTGAGCATTCCATTGAAGTGTGACAGCAGACTCGTGTTGGAGAAGGTGTTGATCTGCCATTCCATTCCCTCTTTGGTGTCGAGGAACCACCAAGCGGTTCCCAGCTGGAGTCGGCACGGAGGGTCGCCCGGTTTCGCCTGCTGGAAGTTGCCCAGCATCGCCGAGAGCGCGTAGTTGTCTTTCGGATTCAGATTGTAGAGCATGATCTTCGGGAGATGTCCCCGGAGATCCAGCGTGCTGAGGTAGCGCCGAACCGCTCCGGCGTGGTCCACGTCGGCGATAGAGTCGCAGCCGACGTCGCGCCCGAGAGACTGGAAGAGCCGCTCGTTGTTGTTGCGTTCGGCGCCGATATGGAGCTGCATCGTCCAGTTGCGTTCCGCATTGAGTTGCCCGAAAAACAGCATCATGTATGCGCCGAAGGCTTCGGAATCCGCTTCGTCAGCCGATTGGCCGGTGCGGACTCGATCGAAAATAGCAGCCGCTTTTTCGTCTGAGCATTCCGCGTCGAAAATGTGGTGGAGGCCATGATCGGAGAGGCGGCCTCCCACTTCGTGGAAAAAGTCGTGTCTCGAGCGAAGGGCGTCGCGGAATCCGGACAATGTCGAGCAGTCGATTCCGCTCACTTCGCTGAGCCGGTCGGCGTAGGTGTTAAAGCCTTCCGCTTCGTGGACCCAGAGTGCAGGGTCGGGACGAAACGTCGGGTAAACGCGCGTGTCGATCGTCGGATCAGCGGCGATTGCGACATGGTGTTCCAGCGAGTGAGTGGGATCGTCGGTCGTGCAGAGCGCTTTTACCTGACTCGTTCTCAGAAGACCGCGGCATGAGTAGTCAGGCTCGGCGAGTTTGGCGTTTCCGGTTTCCCAGACTTCGTCGGCGGTGGCGGGGGAGAAGAGTTTTTCGAAACCGAAATAGCGGGAGAGCTCGAGGTGCGTCCAGTGGTAGAGCGCATTGCGCAGGCAATGGGGAACCGTCTCGGCCCAGGCGTCGAATTTATCACGGGGCGAGGCGTCACCGGTGATGCGGTTTTCGTCAATGCCGTTCGAGCGCATCCCGCGCCATTTGTAGTGATCTCCGGCGAGCCAGATATCGAAAAGCGTCTCAAATTTCCGGTCCGCGGCGATCTCGTCGGGCGGAAGGTGATTGTGGAAATCGAAGATCGGCTCGTCTTTGGCAAAATGGTGATACAGCTCGCGTGCTGCCTGAGATTGCAGCATGAAGTCATCGTGAATGAACGGCTTGGACATGCCAAGATTGTCGCGAGGAATCGCGAGAGTTCAAGGGGGGAAGCGAGGTCGCGCGCGTTTTGCGCCTACCAGAACATCAAGGCGCAGGCGAGAACGAGCACGCCGAAGGCCAGGCCACCGGCGAAACCGGCGGTGTAGCGGCTTTTCTTCGCAAGGACCCAGTTGATCTGATCGCGCAACAGGTAAGGCATCCCTACGTAGAACATGCCTTTAACGGCGATGACGTAGGCGAAGGCGACGATGAGAAGTCGTGTCTGAGGCTCCTTCAGAAAAGCCGAATCCAGAATCGGGGCGGCAGCGAGAATCATGAGAAATCCCAGTGCTCTTACCGCGAGAAATTCTTTTACGTAGATCAGCACTCCGACGCAGACGGCGGCGATGACGATCTGAACGGGTTTTTCGATGGTGAAGAACTCTCCGAGATCCATGCAGGACCAGTAGATAAAAGCCCAGGCGAAAGCGATAACGACGAGAACGGCGCCGAGATTTTCATTTCGGGGATACCGTTTCAGCCAGGGCTGAACGATTCCCGGCTTCGCGAGAGCGATGGCATGCGAGACAATCAGCCAGAGGCCGATAATAATTCCCATGGTCTTCAGTGGAAGGCCGGGGACGTAAAGCATGTTGTAGATTGCCTGCATAAAAAAGAAAGCTCAGATTCGGACTGATAGGGCTTAATGCAAGACCGGATCGCCGTAGAGAGTGTGACCGGTGCATTCGTTGATTTTGACATCAAAAAGCTGTCCTGCCATGCGATCTGCATCACCATCGAAAATGACAATCCGGTTCGTCCGGGTGCGTCCCGAGAGTCGCTCTTTGTTGTAGCGGCTGGGGCCCTCACACAACACCTCGTGGGTGCCTCCGACGTGCGCGTGATTTTTCCGCTCCACGATTTCGTTTACGGTTTTGAGCAGATCCTGATTCCGTTCCTCTTTGACGCGCTCCGGCAATTGGCCGTCCATCTCCGCTGCCGGAGTGTCTTTCCGCTGCGAGTAGCGGAAGATGTAGGCCTGATCAAACTGAACGTGTTCGACGGCTTTCTTCGAAGCGAGGTAATCCTCCTCCGTTTCCCCGGGAAAACCGACGATGATATCCGTTGATATCGCGATTCCGGGACGGGCCTCTTTCATTTTGTCACAAATCTCGATGAATCGTTCCGCTTTGTAGGGGCGGTGCATCCGCTTGAGAATCCGGTCGGAGCCCGACTGCATGGGGAAATGCACGTGATCGACCAACTTCGGAAGGTAGGTGAATGCGCGGATGACGTCTTCCTTATACCCAATCGGGTGAGGCGACGTGAATCGAATCCGTTTGATGTCGTCGATTTCGTGAACGGCTTCGAGAAGCTGCACGAAGGGGCTTTTATCGTCCACTTTCGGAAATTCGTGACGGCCGTAGAGGTTCACGATCTGTCCCAACAAAGTCACTTCGCGCACCCCCTGATCGGTGAGACGGCGGATTTCGTCGACGATTTCAGCGATCGGACGCGCGCGTTCCGGTCCCCTTGTGTAGGGAACGATGCAAAAGGTGCACTTCATGTTGCAGCCCTGCATGATACTGACGAATTCGCTGACGCCGTGATCTTTGTCGACGTGGTCGCGAATCGTGTTCTGAGATTCCTCTTCCTCATCGATGTCGACGATAGAGCGGCGGAGGTCGTCCATCTTCGCTTCCTCTTTGGCCTGCATCAGTTCGACACAGTGATCGACGACACGGTGATATTTCTGTGTGCCCGCGACGAGGTCAACATGGGGGGATTGTTTCATGAGCTCTTCCCCGCGGGATTGAGCCATGCATCCCATGAAACCGTAAACGATGTTCGGATTCGTTTTGCGGTGCTTGCCGAGGAAGTTCATCTGGCCGATCGCCTTTTGTTCCGCCTGATCCCGCACCGAGCAGGTATTCATGAGAACGACATCCGCATCGTCCGGTTTAGGTGTGACGGTGAAGCCTCGCTCGACGAACATCTGTGCGACTTGTTCTGAGTCGCGCTCGTTCATCTGACACCCGTAGGTCTTTAAATACACTTTTGGCATGCTGTCTGTATTTGAGGTTACACCATACGGTGCTGATCTCCTGCTGGAGGAAGGGGTGCGAATTTAGACGCCTTTTCCTCTGGAAACAAGCCCGTCATCCGCGTAATTTCGCACCGTGAGTGAACGCGAAAAAGAACCGGAACTGCCGTCGAAGGCGGAGTCAGAGGAGACCGCTTCGCCTAAAAATCAGATCGTTGCTCTTTTAACGTTACTTCCTGTGCTGGGAATTCTGTGGCTCACGATGCAATACCTTCCCAAATTCGGGGACTGGATGGGGGCAAAAGCCGATTCGGTGGTGAAATCGGTCAGTGGGGACACGGATTCCGATTCGTCCGGAGAAGCGCCGGCCGTCAGCGATGATCCTGGGGAACTCGAAGATCCCGGGCCTTCTTCCGAAGTGGTGCCTGTGGCTCCTGGCCGGGATTCGCTTTCAGCACGTGGGCCCGTGTCGTCCGCAAATACCGCCAGGGCTGAGTTCATATCACAAATCGTCGAGCAACTCGGCGGTGAGGGGAAGGTCGAGGTTCGCCATCTCGCGGTCTCCGACGACGGTGAAAGAATCGTCGCTGCGCTGAAGCTGTTTGAGGGGACTGAGGGAGGAAGGCTTGTCGAAGTCTTTTTTGAAAGGGACGAATTCGGGCGGTTTCATTCGTCCGAAGATTCACCTGTCTCTGAAAAACTCGTGCTTTGGAGTGAGTAGCACCGGCGGGAGAAGCGCTCCTTTTCTCCGCTCTCACTCAGTGGTTCCAGTAGCCGTAGCCATCAGTCGGGCAGTAGGCCGGCGAGACGTCGTAGGAATATCCCTGCTGAGGGAATTCGCACGAGGGAGCAAACGAGGGGACAAAGTCGAAACTTTCGCACGGCAGGTTATGGCACTCAAAGCGATCCTGAAAGTCGCACGAGGAAATCGCCGGAAGTCTTCCATGTCGCGAGTTCGAATACCGCGGGTAGGAGTGAAACCTTGCTTCCGACACGGATTCGTTTCGCGCGCCGCCCTGATAACCGAATGAGTTACTCTGCGGCGTGATGGTTCGATCAATTGCCCGGGGAGCGGGCCCGGGTGTTGCGTCCGGCCGTGAGGGCGCGCGAACGACGACACCCTTCCCGTCCGCTATGACGACTCGATTTTTCTCTTCATCCGTCTCAAGGGGATCGTTCCGGAGCGTGAGTTTTTCAAAGCCGGATGTGGCAACCCGGTCGCCCGGAAAGACACCTGTGAGCGCTTCGATGTAGTTTGAATCCTGCGCATAGCCGAGTGTCACTTCCCATCGTTCAAACACCTCTGATGCTTCATCGGGTTGGGCGTAAACATAGGTTTTGCCCTCTTCCCGGATGATGGCTGATTTGGGAATCGCCGTGACGGCATCCGCGCCTTCGCTGAATTCTTTGAATGCAACTTCAGCCGAGTCGATCGTTCCCTGCGAAGGAAGCGTGTATCGAATCGCCGAAGCAGAGCCAGTGTTTTCGTGAGTATGACTCTTTTCCTCTGCGGCGCTGAGCGAAAATGCGGCCGTGCCGGTGAGCAGTCCGATTGAAAAGAATGTCGTGAACGGGGAGCGTTTCATGTGAGATAGACGTTTGAGCCTTCTCACTATTCGGTCGCCCTGCGAATGCGGCCTGATCAGCGCCCGCGCCTCCGCTCGCCCCTTGCTCTACTGTGACGAACTGGATTCACTGCGGCTGAGCTCGGCGACCTTGTTGAAGACTGCCGAGGATCCATTGGCGAGCTCCTCTCCGTCAGCCGTTCTCAGCGTGTAGTGCGGAACTGAATTGCGGGCTCTGTAGTCGAGCAGTTTGCTCCTGTCGACGTCCCCGGGGAGAACGGTGAGCCAGGGAAACTGGTTTGCCTCGGCCCATTCTTCGGCGGCGTCTTCAGATTGATCTCTCGACACATGAATCAGCTCGACGTCCGGGTTGTCTGCGATTTCCTGATTGTATTTCTCCACCAACTGTGGAGCAGATGCGCGACATGGTCCTCACCACGAAGCGGAGTAGTAGAGAATGTAATACTTCGGACTTTTTTCCACCTCCGCCTTTTTGAAGCGTTTCCCCTCCAGACGCTGCAGCTTCGCCTTGGCGACCTTGGCCCCTATCTCCGTCCCGGTGTCGGGACCTGCGGCGGCTTCGGGTGTCTTCGATTCGTTGAGAAAGGCGACGTCTTCCGCGGAAAGTTTCGACCGGGGAAATTCAACGGCTCGACCGTTGATGACGACGGTTACGATGCCTGAACTTTCGTCGTAGGAACGCAGGTCTCCTTCAAACGTTTTCGATCCGTCGGAACTCGTCCAGGTGCGTCCATCCGCTCCGGAAAGTGTGAGCGCGAGAATCGCTGTAGCAATAAGAGATGCTTTCATTAAGCTTAGAATAGGAAATTTTTCCGACTTTGTCCCGCTAAAAACGAACCTGTTTAACCGGGGATTGCTCGATGTATATCGTGGAAATCACGCGATAATATCTCTGACGACATTTCCATACACATCGGTGAGTCGAAATTCGCGCCCCGCGTAGTTATAGGTTAATCTCTCGTGATCTAATCCTAACAGGTGCAGAATGGTAGCGTGCAAATCATGAATGTGAACGGGCTTGTCGATTGCCTCGTATCCGAAGTCGTCGGTCGATCCGTGGGTGTAGCCGCCTTTGACACCGCCACCCGCCATCCACATCGAGTAGCCTTTGTTATTGTGGTCGCGTCCGTCGCCGAGGCCCTGCGCATAGGGAGTGCGCCCGAATTCCCCGGACCAGACGACGAGGGTGTCGTTGAGCATTCCCCGTTTTTTGAGATCGGTCAGGAGTGCTGCGATGGGCTGATCGGTGACCTCGCAACTTTTAGTGAGGTTCTGGTTGAGTAAATTGTGGTGGTCCCAGTTCGTCGGGGCAGTCACCTCCACGAAGCGAACGCCTGATTCGATGAGGCGACGTGCGAGGAGGCATTGTTTCGCGAAGCGATCGCCTTCACCGGTTCTGCCGATTCCGTAGAGTTTTTGAATGGATTCGGGTTCCGACTGGATATCGAGCACGTCGGGGATTTCATCCTGCATCCGGTAGGCGAGTTCGAAGGACTGAATCGATCCTTCGATTTCGGGATGGTAGCGATCCATTTGCAGCTTCCGTTGATCAATCCCTGCGATCAGATCGATCTGTGCCCGCTGTGTTTTGCGGGAGACGTGAGAGTTGCTGATATTTTTCATGGGGGGACCGGGTTCCTCCGTTTTTCCGGAAAGAGCGGAGAAGAGCGCGGGGAGCTGACCACCTCCGATTTTAGCGCCTTGATAGATCGCGGGCAGAAAGGCGCTTCCGTAGTTGTTGGCGCCTCCCATGTCGGATGGGGGATTCAGGGTCACGAATCCCGGCAGGTTCTGGTTGGACGATCCCAGTCCGTAGAGCGACCAGGCGCCTAGGGACGGGCGGACAAACTGGAAACTCCCGGTATGAAGCTGTGCATAGGCCTGCGGATGGTTAGGCAAATCGGTGTGCATGCTGTTGATAACACAGAGATCATCCGCGTGATTTTTTGCGAGCTGAGGAAAGAGGGAGGAGATCCGGATGCCGGATTCTCCGTAAGGTTTGAACTCATGCGCTGACGAGAGGAGTCGGGCCGGCCCTCCGCGCCAGGGTTCTCCATTTCGTTTCTGTAACTCGGGCTTGTAGTCGAAGGTGTCGACGTGGGACGGGCCGCCTTTCATGCACAGAAAAATGACCTGCTTTGCCCGCGCTGGAAAATGAGGGGATTGGACGGAGAGATTTTTCCGGCTCGTTTTGGCGGCATCCTCTGCGGCGAGGCTTGCGTAGGCGAGGTAACCGAAACCGGATGACATCGACTTCAACAGCGTCCGTCTCGATGGGAATTGAGGAACGTTCATCATGTCAATCGAGGTTGCGAAAGGTGGCGGTGGAGAGGAGCGCCTGGCAGTAGCGCTTCAAAGAATCCGCTCCCGCCGTGTCATTGAAAAATTCCCGGGCAAGGGCCGTTTCTTCGGGCGAGGGGAGTCGATTGAAGCAGCGTTGGAAGGCGGCGCTTATTTGTGCGCCTATGTCGCTCCCCGCCTTGCGGGTGACGTGTTTTGCAAAGTATGTCGAACGCTCTTCGACGAAGGCACTGTTCATGAAGTAGAGCGCCTGCATCGGGACATTGGTGGTCTCCCGGTGGCCGGTGACGAGGCTGGACTCCGCAAAGTCGAACAGCTCGAGAACATCGGGAAGCCGGTCTCTGACCACGGGCAGGTAAACGGAGCGGTGCACCGTGCCGTCGAGGTCGGCGGGGATGTTTTTCTCGAATGGGAGGAGGGCAGCGTTGCGGTCGCCGGTGCGGCCGATGAGCGAAGCCACGGGGCGTTTGACGTCGAGATCGCCTGCGACGAACAGCATCGCGTCACGAATTTCTTCGGCGTCGAGCCGGCGCTTTGACATCCTCCAGAGGAGACGGTTCTCCGGATCTTTTAAGAAGGCCGGCTCGCGGAAATCGGATGACTGGCGATAGGTCCGCGAGAGGACGAGCTCGCGGATGAGTCCTTTCACCGACCACTCGTGTTCGTCGACGAGTTGGATCGCGAGGTAGTCGAGCAGTTCCGGATGACTCGGGCGCTCGCCGTTGTAGCCGAAGTTGTCGGTCGTGCGGACGAGCCCGGTGCGGAAGAGATGTTTCCACACGCGGTTCGCAAGGACGCGTGCGGTGAGCGGGTGATCTCGATGGGTGAACCACTGCGCGTATTGGAGGCGTCCGCTCTCTCCGCCCGGGATTTCCGGAGCCCCGGAAAGTTGCACGACTTTGGGGAAGCCTCTTGGAACGGTGGATTCGCCCGGTGTCGCGAGTTCGCCGCGTTCATAGATTGGAGAATTCTTGATCTCATCCGCTTCCGTGACGCCCATGCACATGACCCTGGGTTTTCCGTTTTCATCAACGCGTGCCAGCGCTCCATCGATTGCCCCCCTGCGCCATAAACCGCCGATCGCCATCTGCAGGCTGAAAAATTCAGACGGGTCTTTTCCTTCTTTCAAAGCCTGAGCTGCTTTTGCTTTGGCTGCGTCTTCTTTGGCAATCAGGTCGATTTTTTCCTGTTTCAATTTTTCGACCTCCCCGGGTTCCATGGCTTTGTAAAAGACAGGGAGATCGAGAGATTCAGGGAGATGAATGAGGTCCCCGCCGTATTGGTTGTCAGGGCCGACGGCTGTGCCGTAGTAAGTTTTGCTGCTCCGGAAGATCCCGACCATGGCGTAGTAATCCTCCATCGAGACGGGATCAAATTTGTGGTCATGACAGCGTGCGCAGGCAACGGTTATGGCCATGAACGCCTGCGTGCTCGCGTTGATTTGTTCATCGGCGACGTCGGCGAGAGATTGCTCTATGGACATCGCGTTGAGGCTGAGCGGACCGATCGCGAGGTAGCCCGTCGCGATGAGGAGGCGTGCCCGCTCGGCATCGTCATTCGCAGGGAGGAGATCTCCTGCGAGTTGTTCGGTTACGAATCGATCGAAAGGGATGTCAGCGTTGAAGGCATCGATCACGTAGTCCCGGTAGCGCCATGCTTCGGGGAAGGTGAAGTTGGATTCTTTTCCACTGGATTCGGCGAAGCGCGCGACGTCGAGCCAGTGCCTTCCCCAGCGCTCCCCGAAACGCTCCGATGCGAGCAGCTGATCCGTTTGCTCCGCCAGAGCGGTGTCGATTCCCGCGGTGTCAATTCGCTCAAGAAAGTCAGTCTGGTCCTGCGAGGACGGAGGGAGTCCCGTTAAGTCGAAGTAAAGCCGACGAAGGAGATCCGGGGGAGACGCATCGGGGGAGGGGGTGAGTTCGTTCTTCTCTAACATTGTCACGATAAATTGATCCGTGGCCGATCCGGGCCATTCGGCGTTTTCAGTGGACTGCGGAACGGGATGCCGCTGTGGTTTCCTGAAGGCCCAGAACTTTCTCCCTGATTCCAGATCCGTCGGAGCATGGGAAATCGAGCCGGTCGATTCGGTGCGCGGGTCGGCGGCACCCGATTCAATCCATTTTTTAAAATCGGCAATGACGCTGTCCGGCAGCCGCTCCTTCTTCGGCGGCATTTCCAAATCGGGGTGGGAGTGTGAGATCGCAGCAAAAAGGAGACTTTCCTCAGGCTTCCCGGGAACGATCGCGGGACCGCTGTCACCTCCTTCGTGCGTTCCTGCCTGCGTGTCGAGGAGGAGCCCGCCTTTCGATTTGCCTGATTCGACAGAGTGGCACTTGTAACAATGGTCGATCAGGACGGGGCGGATCTCAGCCTCAAAAAGAGCGGTTCCCTCAGACTCGGACGCGATCGTGAAATCTGTGATCCACAGAATCATCAACACGAAGGAGAATGTGTGCTGCAACTTCATCCACTCTCAAGATCGTCGTAAAGAATTGGGCGTCAACTGGTGGCTTCGAGTAGGGGCGTCTTACTGCGTCTGAACCTCCCGGAGCCGTTCATCACTGAGGTCGAGACGATAGAGGATCTGATTGTAGTCGTAGCGGGGCGTCGGGACGGGGGCTTTCGAAAAGGTGGCTGTGTAGGTGCCTTCGAAGTAGATCACTTTCCCGCCTTCGGCGGCAAAATAGGGATGCTGTTTCGGGTTGTAAAAACTATACCTATCGTGAGTCATTACTTTCACGCAGCGGTTCCAGGGACCGAAGGGGCTTGCCGCTTCGGCATACCAGATCTCCCCGAGTTGGGAGGGGGCGGTATTTTTCCGATCCATTTTTGTTTCGCTGAAGATCATGATCCATCGCTTGCGGTAGCCATTCCAGGTGATCGAGCCCCGGTGAGGTGTCACCTGAGTTCCGGCGGAGTCGACAAAATTCGATCGGGTTTCCAAAGGCTGATACTGAGCCGGATCGAGCCACGCTTCATAGCTCGCGGGAACTTGAAATCGCGGTAGAGGATCGGCGTAAATAATCCAATTTTTTCCGGACTCATCTTTGTAGGGAAAAGGATGTCCGAGGTGTTTCAGGTCCCCGCCTGATTCGAAGGCCAATCGCTTTTCAAAAGCTCCCGTCTCGTCGTTGAATTCGCAAAGACCGGTTTCGTAGAGTTCCAGGAATCCTTTCACCTTTTGATACATCGCCCCGAGATGTTCGTTTCCGTCTTTGTCGGTAAGCACTGTCAATCCCGTCAACCAGGTCGGGCCTTCTCCGGGCATTTTCGCCATGGGCTGAACGAAGCCTTTGTCGTTCTCGAAGTAGTGCAGATCGATTCCGTTCTCCGGATTCCATGGAAGCTCCGACGTCGCGCCGGTCGCGTGAAAATTTCCCAGCGGATAGCTCAGCCGATTCGTGTCGCCCCAGATCCACATCAACTTTCCTTTGTATATTGCGTTGAGAACGCTGTCGCAGCCGAGGACACCGGCTCTGAGATCGCGCCGGAAAGCGGGGATTTCCACTCCGGCTTTCAAACTGTGAACAAACCGTCCGCCACCGGTGACCCGATAGAGCCGCTCGGCGATGTTGATCCGTGAGATTTTGAGTTCCGCTTTTCCTCCGGGAGTCAGATTGAGGCGAGTTCCCTTCATTCCAAATCCGTCCTTGGGGAACTCGTAGCCGTGGCTGGTGATGTGAAAGAAGACCTCCTCACCGATCAGTTCGGGATCATCGATCGTGACAACGCCGAAGTTGTCCGTGTGATAGCGCACTTCGTTCGTGGTTCGAAGTTCGACGAGAGGAACGGGACGGTCACTTGCCGCGTCAGTGACCGTTATCGTGAAAAGATCTGATGCCGTGAGTGGGATTGTCAGGGCCAACGCGCGGGTGGTTAAAATGGTGGCAATAATCCGAAAGGTCATTTGTCAGATCGTAGACAATTTCGAGGTAAAGACGAATCCTCAATTGCTGAAATTACAAAAGCGTTCGCGTTGTCTCTAGACCGGGTCGTGGTGTTGACGGTGGCCCGGTTTTATCTCATGCTCGCTGGATGAATTTGTTCTCTCATGGGCTGCATCGAAAAGGTTTGTCCTGTTGGAAGACTGCATTTGCGAAAGTTGCTGTCCTGTCAGTGTGTTTGCTCGGTTTTTCGCATGCTGAGAATGCCGAAGAATTCGCTAAGCTCAAAGCGCTTTTGGCCGGGAAACAACTTGAGATCAATTCTGCTGCAGAGACTCGGAAAAAGGAGCTCCTCGAGCGGTATGTAGAAGCTGTGAAACCTGTAAGGAAATCAGTTCAAGCGGAGGGTGATCTCGAGGGATTCGTTGCTGCGGACCGTGAGATAGATACCGCAGTGAACGGGAACCTCGCGGTAATCGACGAAGCGAAGCCTCTGCCCGCGAAACTCCGGACCATTCGTGAGGTTGCGGAAAAAGAGATTGCGGCGATTCTCGAATCCCAAAATGCTGAAACAGAGGCATTGCATGCAAAGTACGTCACCGCACTGGAATCTCTGAAACGATCTCTGACCAAGGCGGGGAATTTCGATACGGCGATGGCTGTGGCGAAGGAGATTGAGCGAATCTCGAGTCAGACAAGGGTCGAGGAAGCTCCCCGAATGAGGAAATTGGATGACTTGCCGACAGCGATTCAGGAGGGCCTTATCGCCTGGTTTTCTTTTGACGATGACGACTCAGAGCAGGTCAAAGATTCCGGCAGCCTCGGCTTAACAGGCGCGCTCGAGGGGACCACTTTTACCGGGGACGGAAAAATCGGAGGAGCGCGATCATTCGACGGCAGTCGTGATCGTGTTGTCTTGGCCGATCAAATCCCCGATGCAGAACGGTTTACGATCGCGATGTGGGTGAAAAGCAAGGGAACTCCCGGGGCCGGGGGACTGTTTTGTGACTTCACGTTTAAGAGCGGTAACGATCTCATGTTCGCGCTAGCCGGTGAACAGAAAATACACATCCGGGCTGACAAAAGTGGTCATCAGTTTAATGAGGTGGCTGACCTGCCTGCGCCCCTGTCTGACGACTGGCATCATTTGGCCTGGGTTTTGGGATCGAATGATTCGACTCTCTATCTGGATGGCGAAAAATTTGAGCGCGTTCGTGGTGAAGGCTCCAACGTTGGGTTTCACGGGGCCTACATCGGGTATTCGTTCAACGGGGGTGCCTGGAGTTACTTCCATGGCGAACTCGATGAATTCATGATGTGGGATCGCGCTCTTGATGCAGATGATATTCGGGAGATCGTCGATCTCGCCGGGGGCAACTAACAAGCCGACGGTTGTTGTGACATCCGCTTCTCATTGATCCGCAGCAGAATCGAAGCGGTGGCCTGAGCGTCGCACAGCGCGCGGTGGTGGGAATCCAATGCGATGTCGAAATGGTCGCAGAGTTTTGCGAGACCGTAGGATTTCAGTCCGGGGAAGTAGCGGCGGGACGCGACGACGGTGCAGAGCGTGGGGTAGCGAAAGTCGCGCTCAAGACGCGAAAATTCCTCCTTTAGAAAGCTGTAATCAAATTTGGCATTGTGAGCGACGAAGACGGATTCCCCCATGAAGGCTTCGAACTCATCTGCGATTTGTGCGAACAGGGGGGCACTCGCGACCATTTCGTCGGTGATCCCGGTGAGATCGACGATGCGCCATGGAATCGATTTCTGCGGATTGATAAGGGTCTGCCACTGATCAATCACCTCACCGTCGCGAATTTTGACCGCGCCGATTTCGGTGACGCGGTTCCACTTGGCGTTTCCTCCTGTCGTTTCGATATCAACGACGACGTATTCCTGGTCCGGATGAACGATCCACTCAACCCTGTTGACCTCGACAGGTAACCCTGTTCGCTGCAGTTTTTCGAGTTGGAGCAGTTGATTCCGCCTCAGCTGATCGCCCTGCGCTTTGACTTCGATAAAACGAACGCCGTCTCCGTCGAGCAGCATAAGGTCAGGGTAACCGCTGCGGCAGGTGCGGTAGTCTTTGAGCATGGATTCGAGGATTTCGATGAGACTTCCCGGCTTTGCCCTCAGGATCAGTTCGCGGACCAGTTCACGGTATTCCGGCAGCCACTGCGTCACCCCGTTCGGCGTATCGAAGTGGGCTTCCCAGTTTTCTTCGAAAGTTGAGAGTGCTGTGTCAGGATCTGTCAGCTGTCGGAGTCTGCTCTGAAGTGCGTCGAATCGCTTTGCGTAAAAGATTCCGTTCTTCAGATCGGAGGGGCGCCTCTCAAAGCTGTTGTGGAGAGCCGCTTCGTCAGGATCGAAAATCAGGTCCCAGAGAAAAACACCGAAGAGGTGCTGCCACAGCTGATTCTCAGTGTGAAAAGCACGAATGCCGACTTTTGCGTAATGATGGATCGCGGCCTGCTCGGGACGATCGCGAAAAGATTCGTCGAGCTTGAGCACCGGGGCGCTGCGGAGAAGTTCGGTGAGGCGCCCGACTTTCTTCTTCTTGAACTTCCGCTCGTAAAAATCTTCAGCAAAGATGAGTTCGCCATCGCTCGAGGGATTCCGGATGAGGGCGTCCAGCAGGCTTTCAGCTTCGTCTTTTCGTCCCTCACGATAAAGCAGCCGGGCCTGACGTTCGGTCGCCGGGAACTGGCGGGAGGCTTCGTAGATGGAGAGTGCTTTTGCGGTTTCCCCTGTTTTTTCAAGCCTCAGCCCCAGCCGATGGAGCGAACGGTGCCGCAGCGATTCGAGCTCGATCAGATCCGTTTCCGGCCAATCCCTGTGTTGTTCTGCCAGGGTTAAAAGCTCGTTTTCGGAAGCGGCATCGAGCGCAGGAAGAAGCCGGGAGTAGAAGAACGAAGTCTGAGCCTCTTCCGACGAAGCAAACCGGGCTTCAAATTTGGATTTGAGCTGGCCGGTTTGAACGACGCCGAGATCGCGGAGCGCAAAGCTGGTTAGATTCGGTTCATTCGTACCGAAAAACAGGAATAGGAGGAACTCGAGCGTTTCGATGCGTCCCTGAACGACAAACGATTCATCTCTGGAGGCGGGGACGCCTTTCCGGAAGGGAACCAACTCGAGCGCCGCGGCGGTGAGCTGTGCTTTTTTCGCCGAACTGATTTTGAAGGCGAGTTGGTCGGGCTCTTTGAGGTTGTTCTTCACCAGTTCCGCGACTTCCGGACGTGTCATCGATTCCAGGATCTCAGGGTAGTCATTCTCTTCAATCGACCGTGCGAAATCGCAGGTTTTCAGTTCGACGATGGAAGCGGGGAGCGAGTCGATCTCGTCATACTGCAGGCGGTCGAGCGGAAATACCGTCCCTTTGCGATTGGCGAGACGAACGTAGAGACATCGCGCATTCAGCGAGAGTTGTCTGAACCGGGTGATAAAGGCTTCGTGCTCGGAGTCAATGACGTGACCGTAACGGGACTCTACAAACGCGATCATTTCCTCGAAGTGATCGAGGTAGTAGCGCGTTTTGAGGACGATGGAGGGGGAGTAGGCCACAGAGCACTATGGCCTCATTTTTATGACGACAAAATAATCTTGTAAAGGTCTGCGAAAAAAGGCTGGAAGTGGGTCCTCACTCCGTTAGGGTTTCCCCCATGAAGCCCCTGTTGGAAGTCACTGGAATTGGAAAAAGCTTTCCCGGAGTGAGAGCTTTGAATGAGGTTGGTTTTGAAGTGGGGCCGGGCGAATGCGTAGCGTTGCTGGGAGAGAACGGCGCCGGCAAGAGCACCTTGATGAAAATTCTCGCGGGGGTTCAGGAGCCTGATGAAGGGACGATTCGGGTAGACGGTTCGGATGTTCGGGTTCGCTCGGTCGAAGAGGGACTCTCGCTCGGAATTGCTCTGATTCACCAGGAACTGAATCTCGCGACGAATCTCACGGTGGGAGCCAATATTTTCCTCGGTCGGGAGCCGATCAAAGGGGGCTTGATCGATGAGGCAACGATTGAGGCGGAATCGCAGCAGTATCTGCAGCAGGTGGGGCTCGAGGTTCCCGCGACTACGTTGGTAGGGGATCTGACGATCGGGCGTCAGCAGCTCGTGGAGATTGCCAAGGCGCTTGCGACGAATGCTAAATTGCTGATCATGGATGAGCCGACTTCAAGCCTTTCCCAGAAGGAGACGGCAAGGTTGTTTGAGGTAGTGAAAAAATTAAAAAGTGACGGCGTCAGCGTCGTCTACATCTCCCATCGTCTCAGTGAGGTGATCGAACTGGCGGATCGCGTTGTCGTGTTGCGGGATGGTGAGAACGCGGGAGAGATTGAAAAGGCGGAGATCACGCACGATCGGATGGTCAGTATGATGGTGGGCCGCGAGCTCTCTCAGTTTTATGCACACGAACCCCATGCCAAGGGCGAGGTTCTGCTGTCGGTTGAAGGCGTGCGAACGCCGGCTCATCCGGGGCATTCGATCAGCTTTTCACTGAAGGCGGGAGAGATCGTCGGGCTCGGTGGACTCGTTGGATCGGGCAGGACGGAGTTGCTCGAAACGCTCTTCGGGATCACCCCGGCGCTTGCGGGAAAAATCGAGATCGACGGCCGGTCGGAGTCTCTCCAGAATCCACGCGAGGCCATTGCCGCGGGGATCGCGCTCGTTCCCGAAGATCGGAAGCAGCAGGGGCTTATCATTGATATGGCGGTGGCGGACAATCTCAGTCTCGCTTCAGTGGGGCGCGATCAGAAGCGGGGATTTTTGAATTTCGATGCGGAGCGTGATATCTCGGCGGAAATGATGGATCGGATGCGGATTAAAACGCCTTCCGACCGTCAGATCGTGCGCTTCCTTTCCGGGGGGAACCAGCAGAAGGTCGTGCTCGGCAAATGGCTCGCAATGAAGCCGAAGGTGCTGTTGCTCGACGAGCCGACCCGCGGAATCGATATCGGGGCGAAGCAGGAAATTTATGCTCTGATGGAGGAACTCGCCGCGCAAGGTGTCGCGATCCTTTTCGTCTCCAGTGAGATGGAGGAGATTCTTGGAATGTCAGATCGCGCCCTCGTGATGCACGAAGGGCAATTGTCAGGCGAGCTTCAGCGTGATGAACTGAGCGAGGAGGCCGTCATGAAACTCGCTACGAGCGTCTCGGAGGCGGCTTGATTTGTGATCCGGCTGGAATAGGATTCACGGAGGAATTTTCAAACCCCGTTTCGAAGAATAGGTAAAAACGGAAAGCCGCTCGGGTAAATGACAGACACGGGTGATTTGGAGAATTTGGGAAGACCGGAATAATTATGGCGAGTGTATTGGTAGGAATGTCAGGGGGAGTCGATTCCAGCGTCGCTGCGGCGATGCTGCTGGAGCAGGGCTATGAAGTCGTCGGGGGCTACATGAAAAACTGGACGAATGAGGAGGGGCTTCCCGGAGACTGTCCGTGGGAGCAGGATATTCGTGATGCGCGGGAGGTGTGTGACTATCTCGGTATCGAGTTCCGCATTCTCAGTCTCATGGACGAGTATCGTGACCGCGTCGTGGAGTATCTCCTTTCCGGGTATCGTGACGGGATCACTCCGAATCCGGATGTGATGTGCAACCGTGAGATGAAATTCGGGATTTTTCGCGAGTTCGCGATGGCTCAGGGCTTCGACCATGTTGCGACGGGGCACTACGCGCAGATTCGGAAAAATGACGATGAGTCGTTCGATATCTACCGCGGTGCCAAGGGAAAGGATCAAACCTATTTTCTAGCCCTGCTGCAGCAGGAGCAGTTTCGTCAGGCTCTGTTTCCGATCGGGCATTTGCCCAAACCGGAAGTTCGCAAAGAGGCCGTCCGGTTCGGAGTGCCGGTGGCGGACAAGAAAGACAGCCAGGGGATCTGCTTCATTGGCGATATTAAAATGTCCGACTTTCTCGGGCACTACATTGACAACGATCCCGGTGATATCATCACGCTCGATGGTAAAAAAGTGGGAGCCCATCAGGGCCTGCATCTCCACACTCTCGGCCAGAGAAAGGGGCTCGGCGTGCCATCCAATACTTACGGGAAAGCCTACGTCGTTGTCGAAAAGCGGCCGGAGACGAACGAGCTTGTAGTCGCGTTCGATGAGCCTGAAACCCCGGGTCTTTACGCGACGCGATGCCGCGTCGGAAGTATTTCGGTGACGAACCGCGCGCTCCCGTCCATTAGTGATGTGTTAGTTCAGCCCCGCTATCGTTGTGAGGCATCGCCGGTGACACTCGACTTCATCGACGATGAGACGGCCGAAGTGACCTTCGAGGTGCCGCAGCGTGCGCTCACGCCCGGGCAGATTTGCGGGTTTTACGAAGACGAAAAGTTGCTCGGCGGGGGAGTCTTTCAGCAGATTTATCCTCCGGACAAGGGGTGATATTTTACTGTCCGACGGCCTGAAGGCTTAGAACGAGCCGCTGATCAGTTGCAGGTAGCGGGAACCGCTCGGTGTAAGTCTCGCGCTGCTGCCCGTTCCCGTGATTCTGCCCACGGTGAGGTGGGAATGATCGGTGCTGGACGGTTTTACGTAAGTGACGACAGGGCCTGAAAGGCTCTTGGCGCTGGGCCTGACGGCGAGTGGAACGCCGGTCGCGGCGAATGAAAACTCCCAGCTTTTCGGATTCCGAACCGAATCGAGATCCCGGCCTAGCCACGGGTAGCGTCGCAGAAACGTGAGCGATTCCGCGGGCACTTGAACCTTGTAGTAAATCTCGGTGAAGTTGGTGAGGTATTCGGAGACGGAGATGTTGGGATTCTGGCGATGTGCTTTGAAGAGTCCCGCGATATCAATCCCGGTGAGGTTGAATCCGTTGTAGATGCCGTGATTGTTTTTGCTCGTGAAGTGGCGGTCATACCAGTTCTGAAACCGGTCGTGGAGAATCATGTTCAGCTCGACGTGGACGTGCGCCCGCTCGCGATTGATTCCCGCCCCGGTGTAACCCATCCGGGCGATGGTCTGGCCGGCGCGAACCGGTTGTCCGGCTTTGGCGATCGGAGTGCTGAGGTGAGCGTAGAGTGAGAAGAATGGCCCGTCGCCCCAGTCGTGATGGACGACGATGTATCGGCCGTAATTGCTCGCGGTGGCGGATTCATTTACGTAGACGACGGTGCCGTTGGAAATCGATCTCACGTCGTCGAGTGGATTGCCGTCGCTGTCCCGCTTCGTGGGCCTGATGTCGACGCCTTCGTGCAAACGGGTGAATACGAGACCGGCGCTGGTGCGTTTCTGATTCCGGGAAAAACCGTACATTCCCCCGGTCCAGGGCTTCGAAGTCACTCCTTCAAAGTTCCGATCCGTATACATGTAAAACTGTGACGGATCATTCGAGAAAATCGCCGTGTTATCCGTCGGGAGAACGAGTCCGAGCGGATTGGCGGAAAGAGTGGAGGTCAGGAAACCAAGTAGTCCGAGTGCGAAAATCAGTGGGCGCATGGGGCAGGAAGATGAGTTCAGCTCGGCTCTACCTTTAACACATCTTAACTGTTTTGCCACTTCACCTTCCGGGAAGTGCAAACTGTGGTCCGGAGTCTGCCCCGAGGTCGTCGACGTGCGGGAAGCGTGCCCGGAACTCGCCGAGGTGACGCTGCTGGAGACCTTCCCACATCACGATGACGCCGTCACTGACGGGCCGGTCGATCAATACCGCGCTCAGCTGCGCATCCGAGGCTCTGATCCCGATAATCTTGCCCTGACTCGTCAGAGTGATGGCTTTCAGATTCGTCGCGGCGTGATCCTTGAGCTTGAAGGCTGCGCCAAAAGACGCGCCGTCCCGCGAGGTGAACGGGTAGAACCATTCGATGTCCTTATCCGTGAAAATGGGGATCTTGTTGAAGAAATACTGGCGGTGTTCTTTGCCCAGTTTCACCGGGGTCATGAACTTGGGATTACCCGTTTCTTCACCTTCCAAATGGAAGCTGATCAGGGCCATTTTGGCTTTTTTTCCCGCCCCGGGACACCACATGGCTGTGGCGAGGATGGCTAAAAGCAGGACGAGTCTACGGGTCATAGAGACAGTAAAACGGGTAAATGTCGAAATGGCAAGTATTCTAAGGGGAGGGGCGGTTGAAGATTCTCGCGAAAAAGTGCTTTTTTCGTTGTTTGAAATGACAACATTCGCTAGATCAAGCTTCCGCTTTTATGATAGTCTGATCCTCCGCGATGCGTTGGAAAACGAATTTTGAACGAATATTAGCGACAGAACTCTTTTACAGGACACCACATTGATATGGCAGAAGAAACCGAAGGCATTGAATCAACCGAACCTCAGTTCAAAGATGACATCAAGCAGCATGAGCTGGATCCTAAATTGAATAAGCTTTACCTTAAGGCAGAGAGCGCGATGGAGCTTCGTAACTGGAGCTATGCGATCAGTTTAATTCAGGCGATTTTGACGAAGGAGCCCGGGTTTCTTGACGGTCGGAAGAGTCTCCGCCTCGCCGCCGCCAAGGAAAGCGAAGGCAAGCGCATGAAGCTCGGTGGTGACGCGCTGAAGGTGCTCAAAATGCAGGGTCAGGTGAAGAAGGACCCTCTCGGGGTAATGGCTGCGCTGGAGAAAGACGTTCTCGGTGCCGACCCCTACAACTCGCAGGCGAACGAGCTGCTTTACGAAGCGGCTGTCGCAACCGGCCTTCCGATGACCGCTGGATTCGCTCTCCAAACGGTGATCGAGGGCGACCCTGACAATCTGAAATTCTACCACAAGCTCGGTGATTTCTATCTCGAGAGCGAATCGTTTGAGCAGGCGGCTGAGATTTTCGGTAAGATCGTGGAAAAGAATCGAAGCGATCTTGAAGCGACGAAGAAATACAAAGATGCCACCGCGCGCGGTTCGATTGCTTCGCAGAAATGGGACAGCGATGGTGACTGGCGCGATCTTCTGAAAGACAAGGACGCGTCGAAAGACCTCGAGACTTCAGGACGGGCGGCGATGACGCCGGAAATGCTCCAGAAATTGGCGGACAGCCTCCTCGTCGAATACGGCGCGGACAACGAAAACCTGGACATCGTGAAGCGCCTCGCTTCGACCTACGAAGAACTGGAGCAGTGGGAATCCTCGCTATCCTTTTACGAGTGGGCGTTCCACCTCAGTAAGAACGATCCCGCGCTGGAGAAGAAAGTGGCGAAGGTTCGTGAGACGGTGAATTCGCACAAGCTTGATGAGCTGCGAGCTTTCGTTGCAGAGAATCCGGAGCATCCCGATATCGAGCAATACAAGCAGCAGTTGGAGGAATCCGAACTTTCGCAGCTCGATGCGCTGATTGCCGAATCACAGGAGCGTGTTGACCGGAACCCTACGGATAACGAGCTTCGATTTGAGCTTGGTGAGCGACTCTATCGTGCGAAGAAATACCGCGATGCGATTCAGCACCTTCAGCAGGCGAAACGTTCTCCGAGTTTGAAAATTCAGGTGATGAATATGCTGGGTCAGTGTTATGACCAGATGAATATGACTGACCTTGCCGCGGTGCAGTTCAAAGAGGCGGTCGCTGAGCTGCCGGTGATGGACTCCATGAAAAAAGAGCTCCTCTACAACCTCGGACTTCTTTACGAGAAACTCGGGAAAGAGAGCGAGTACCTGGAGGCACTCAAGGAAATCTACGCGGTCGACTACGGCTACAAGGATGTCGCCGAGCGGGTTGAGAAATCCTACGGAGGCTGATGCCTTGCTTCAGTGTCAGTCGTGTTCCCTCGAGCGCGGCTGAAAACGCATACGGCCACAGTTTCCTGTGGCCGTTTTTGCGTTCCGGTTCTGACAACGTTGCGTTTACTTCCGGAAAGCGAAGGCGCCTCCGTCCACGGTGACGTGGATCGTATCGCCATCGGTGAACTTTCCTTCGAGCAGGTCGAGGCTCAATGGATCGAGGATTCTCCGCTGGATGACACGCTTAAGTGGTCGCGCGCCGTAGGCGGGATCATAGCCTTCCGTTGCGAGTTGCTCCGCCGCTTCATCGGTCAGTTCAATCGTGAGACCTTGCGCTTCGAGTCGCTTGACGACACGGGCAAGCTGGAGTTTCACGATCGCCTTGATGTCGGTTTCATCGAGTCGGTCGAAGATGATTGTTTCGTCGACCCGGTTGAGAAACTCGGGGCGGAAATGTCCTCGCAACGCTTCCATCACAAGCGCTTCGCGCTGCTCGGGATTGTTCTCTGACAAAATGAAGTCCGATCCGATGTTACTCGTCATGATGATGACCGTGTTTCTGAAGTCCACGGTGCGTCCCTGTCCGTCCGTGATACGACCGTCGTCGAGCACCTGAAGGAGCACGTTGAAAACATCGGGGTGGGCTTTCTCCACCTCGTCTAACAGAACAACCGAGTAGGGCTTGCGTCGCACCGTCTCGGAAAGCTGTCCGCCCTCTTCGTATCCGACGTAGCCGGGAGGCGCTCCGATCAAACGTGAGACGGCGTGCTTCTCCATGTATTCGCTCATGTCGATACGAATCATCGCATTTTCATCATCAAAGAGGAATTGGGCGAGAGAGCGGGAAAGCTCCGTCTTTCCGACACCGGTGGGACCGAGGAATAGAAACGATCCGATCGGCCTGTCTTCGTCCTGAAGTCCGGCACGGGCGCGGCGCACTGCATTCGCGACTGCGGTAATCGCCTTGCGCTGTCCAATGACGCGATCGCCGAGGCGGTCCTCCATTTGCACGAGTTTGGAACGTTCGCCTTCCTGCAATCGTGAGACGGGGATGTGGGTCCACGAACTCACCACCTCGGCGATGTCCTCTTCGGTGACTTCCTCTTTGAGGAGGCGGGAGGTTCCCTGCATCGTATTCAGATCGGCCTGGGCTTGTTTCAGTTCCTCTTCCTTTTTCGGAAGCTGACCGTATTGAATCTCACTGGCGAGTCCGAGGTTGCCCTCGCGCTGGGCCTGTTCGAGTTCGGTCTTGAGATTTTCGATCTCCTCCTGACGCGCGTTAGCGGCGTCGATGTAGGATTTCTCATTCTGCCATTGAGCCTTCAGGCCACCTGATTTCTCTTTGAGGTCGGCGATTTCTTTTTCGACTTTTTCAAGCCGGTCTTTACTGGCGTCATCCTTTTCCTTTTCAAGCGCCTGGCGCTCCATTTCCAGTTGCATCGCCTGGCGCTCGAGCTGGTCGATCTCGGTGGGGAGACTGTCGAGCTCGATCTTGAGACGTGACGCGGCTTCGTCGATGAGATCGACGGCTTTGTCAGGGAGGAAACGGTCTGCGATGTAGCGATCACTTAAAACTGCTGCGGCGACGAGAGCGGAGTCTTTGATCCGCACGCCGTGGTGCACTTCGTAGCGCTCTTTGATGCCCCGCAGAATCGCGATGGTGTCCTCGGGGGAGGGCTCATCGACCATGACCGGTTGGAAGCGTCGTTCGAGGGCGGCGTCTTTCTCGATGTACTTTTTGTATTCGTCGAGCGTCGTCGCACCGATCGTGCGCAGTTCTCCCCGGGCGAGTTGGGGCTTGAGTAAATTCGAGGCATCGACGGATCCTTCGCTGGCGCCGGCGCCGACGATGGTGTGCAGCTCGTCGATGAAGAGGATAATCTCCCCGTCGCTTGAGGTGACCTCTTTGAGGAAAGCCTTGAGCCTGTCTTCGAACTCACCGCGGTATTTTGCACCGGCGATCATGGCGCCCACATCCATCACGATGAGACGCTTGTTTTTCAGCGACTCGGGCACATCGCCACTGACGATGCGTCGGGCGAGGCCTTCGGCGATTGCTGTTTTACCGACTCCGGGTTCTCCGATCAGCACGGGGTTGTTCTTGGTGCGGCGGGAAAGGATCTGCATAACGCGGCGGATCTCCTCGTCGCGTCCGATGATGGGATCGATTTTTCCGGAGCGGGCAATCGCGGTGAGATCGGTTCCGTATTTCTCGAGCGACTGGTATTTGCCTTCGGGATCCTGATCCGTGACACGTTGATTTCCGCGCACACTTTTGATCGCTTCAGTGAGCGATTTTTCGGTCACGCCGCTGCGGGTGAGCAGGCCCTTCACGTCGCTGTTCGCTTCGCGGGGCAGCGCAATGAGGACGTGCTCGACGCTGGTGTAGTCGTCTGACATTTGCGTCCGAAGTTTCTCCGCAGTGGCCATGACAGAGCGCAGATCGCTGCTCATGTAGACCTGTTGGCCTGCGTTTCCCTGTACTGACGGGAGTTTTGAGAGGATCGCGTCGACCTCGGTTGAAAGTTGCGCCGGGTTGGCTCCAAGTTTCGTAAGTATGGGCACGGTGACTCCCTCTGGTTGATTCAGTAGAACCGAAAAGAGGTGCGTGCTGCTGAGTTCTGCATGGTTTTTCTCAGCCGCAAGCGATTGGGCTGCCTGAAAAGCCTCCTGTAGTTTGAGAGTAAATTGATTAGCATTCATAAGCGATTCGTTGGTAAAAATTCGAATTGTCTACTGTGTTGGATCTTCATTGCAGCTTTTTGTTCAAAATTTGTTAAGGCATCGTGAAAAAAGTATAGCTTGGGTCGTGCTAGAAGAACAAGAGCCGAACTCCCGCGATCGCCGAGAAGGCGTAGAGGAGGATTTCGAAGGTCCGTTGCGGGACGAGGTGGATCAGCTTTCTGCCGAGCAGAATTCCGGCGATGAGAGCGGGAAGGAGGAGCAAATTCAGTTTCAGCGACTCCGGGTTGATGAGTTCGAGCTGACCGAGGAAGGGGACTTTGAACAGGTTTACGAGAAGGAACAATCGCGCCCCGACACCGAGGAAGGTCTCCTTCTTCATTTTGTGCACGAGCGCGTAGATTGAATAGACGGGGCCCGCGGCGTTCGCGAGCATCGTCGAGACACCGATCATGACACAACTGATCCAGCGGAAAACGCGCGAGTCAGGCAGATGCTCGAGGAATTCTCTTTTGAACTCACGAACGAGCTGAAGGAGGAACATGAAAAGAATGATCACTCCAATGACGCGTCGTGCCGTGAGATCGTCGAAGGCATCGAGGAGGAAGTAAGCCCCGACGATCGAGGCAAAGATCACGGGAACGAATGGCCAGATCTGTCTCCACGTCGCATACTTCCAGAAGAGCGGTAGGACCAGGATGTCGCAGATGATGAGCATCGGCAGAATGATGCCGACGCTGTTTTTAGCTCCGAACAATTCTGCGATGATGAGCACATTCACGATCGCAAGACCGGGAAATCCAGTTTTCGAGAAGCCGAGGCTGAACGCGCCCAGGCAGGCGAGCAAAATCGTCGCAGTCGTCGCATCAAATGGAATCTCGCCAAACAAGACTCCTCCCATACCGTTGGAAGCGGGGCCGGGCAATTATTTTTCCAGCAGAGGCGAGTGTATTTACATCGCTTTATCGTAGTGAAAGCGGCACTGCAGGATTATGGGCATTTTGTCTTCCACCCGGTAAACAAGTCGGTGTTCCCGGGTGATGCGGCGAGACCACCAGCCTCGCAATTTTCCTTTCAGCGGCTCCGGTTTTCCGATTCCTGAAAAGTGGTTTCGCATCGCATCCTTGAGTAAGTCTTTCACGCGCCCTGAAACTTTTCGGTCATGTTTTTATCGGGGATGACGTCGCGATCCTACCCGACTTCTTTCATCAATCGTGCCGGTAAGTTGAGAACTCCGGTGTCGGTGTGTGTTCTAACACCACAAGATAAGGAAGTGAAAGAATTCTAACGATCTTAAAGCCCGGCTGCGAATCTCCGGGGATTTTCCCTGATTCGGCGGCACGCAACAGGGGCGGGTCAGTGACTTAACAGGGTTGGGTGATTGGCGAAAGGATCATGCTATCGGCTTCGGATATCTCCCTGCATCGCGATGTTGGTTCTTGAGGTGCGGCGGAGAAATGAGGATCTCTTATTGTCGAGAATGAAGGTGTTGATGTCTCCGTTCGACCAATCAAACTCAATCGTGTCGTCATCGATCACTTTAAAAGAACGCTCCATGATTTCCGTTCCGTTGGCGAAGACGTTGGCGTTGTCATCGTTGAACTGGATCACGACGTCGCCGGAGTTTCCCGACCAGTGAAACTCGTGCTCCTGCAGCCAATCAGCGAGGGGAGCGTTTCTTTTCGTCGCGGTTGTTTGCTTCGACGCATCTTCGCCGGCGGTTGCCTTCGCGACGGTCGTGGCGACCGAATCCGCCTCGAGATGTTGGATTCGATCCCTGACTGCGACGGCTGATTCGAGATCGTTCGACGCGGTCATGTTCTCCTGAAGACGGATGAGGTCCTTTTTGTGGCGGGTTAAGATCGGGGCGGCCTTTCGTTCGACGGCTTTTTGATAGCTGTTCTTCAGCTTCGCCAGCTTGGGAGGGAGCGCTGTCGCTTCGGCGCCCTTCTCAGAATTATCCAGTTGTTTGCCTTCTCTGACACGTTCGATTTCATTTTTAACGACGAGAGCGGAATCCAATTCTCCTGATTTGGAGTAGTTGCGCTGAAGCGTGTCGAGAGCGGCAGTGTATTTCTGATTGAGAGGGTTGATGGCACGGGATAGTTCGCGCTCAAAGCTTCCGGTGAGATTTCCCAGGCGGGGGGAGATTTCGGCTGTGCCGACGCCGATGTGAAAAACGGTAAAAAGGAGAATGGTGCAAATTCTCAATAAGAAGGTCAACCGGTGCAGAGAAAGTGTCATTTTAAGTTTCGGAATAACATTTTTGGAAGCCATCGTCCCCGCCCGAAAACGATTTGTCCAGCCTCATCTGTCTCTCACTTCCGGAAGCTTCTCCGATACGCGAGGGGAGTCATCCCGGCGATTTTGCGGAAGCGTTTCGTAAAATGGCTTTGGTCGTAGAATCCGATCGCGGCGGCGATTTCGCTCATCGTTGCGGGAGTGGTGGCGAGAAGTCGCTGGGCTTCCTGGATGCGAAGGGAGAGCACATACTCCATCGGTGAGAGTCTAAGCAATCGGCGAAAAAGCCGGTTGAAGTGAGGCACGGAAAGCCCGGCGAGCTGAGCGAGACCGGAGGCGGTGATATCGCTCGTGAAATGATCGTCCACGTATTCGATCGCCTTTTGGAGGTCACCAAAATAGGCGCGCTGGTCTTCCGGCGTTTCGATGGGATACATCAAGCCGAGGAGTCCGCAGATCGTTCCGTCGTGCGCGCGCAAAGGGGACTTCCCCGAAAGAAACCAGCCGGGCGTTCCTCGAATCGTGGGGACGAGCCAGATCTCGTTGTGAATCGTCTTTCCGGATTCGAAAACGGTTCTGTCATTTGCCTCGTAGGCTTCACCGAGGAGAGGAGGGAAAAACTCCGAGGCCCGTTTTCCGACGAGCCCTTCGGGCGCAATCCGATCGTAACGGATGCGATGAAAATCGTTGTTCAACACGTAGCGGCTCTCGTGGTCTTTTACAAAAAGGCCAATGTTAGGCATCGTCGCCATTAGCTCGATTGGCGCTCTCATTTCGGGGCATTGGCTGAAAAACTCATCCTGGAACCGGTGCATCTCATCTGGTCGCATGATCGAATCATACCAAAAACAGTGATCACGTTACAAGACGGGTTGCGGGAAAAAGGGTATTCTCGGTTCCGGTTAACCCCCTGCCCCTTATGTTTGATTTTCTGAATGAAGACTCCGGCCCGCTTTGCGGATCCAAACGATCGCGCCGTGAATTCCTGACCGTCGGTGCTCTCGGGCCGATCGGGCTTTCCCTGCCGCAGTTCCTTTCCGCGAAAGAGAAGAAGCATATGAAGGGGGATGACTCGAAGTCCTGCATCATGATTTTCAATCTCGGCGGTCCGAGTCACATCGATCTCTGGGATATGAAACCGGATGCCCCGAGTGAGATTCGCGGGCCTTTCAAACCGATCCGGACGAAGTCGAACGCGTTTGAGGTGTCCGAGATTCTTCCGATGCACGCGAAGGTCGCGGACAAATTTTCGCTGATTCGATCCTGTCATCATGATGGCGCGGCGGTGCACGATGCGGGGTGGCAGATCATGCAGACGGGGCGGCGATTCACGGGCGGTGTGGAAACGCCGCACGCCGGAGCGGTCGCGAGCTATTTGATGAATCCGCGAAATGACCTTCCTCCGTTCGTGGTCCTTCCCGAGCTGATGGGTCGCGGGGGAGGCAATCTTCCGAATGGTCAGGCCGGCGGGTTTCTCGGCAAGTCGCAGGATCCTTTTTCCCTGATGGCGGATCCCTCGAAACCGGATTTCAAAGTGCCCGACTTGCTGCCACCGGATCAGTTCGGAGCGAGCCGACTCGATCGCCGGCGAAAGATGCGTGATATTGTCGATCAGACCGTGAAGGCTTTTGAAGAGAGTGAGGATGCGCGCTTACTCGATGAGCATTTTCATTCGGCGTTCCGTCTCATGACGAGTGCGAAGGCCCGTGCCGCGTTTGATCTTTCGCAGGAGCCCGATTCGGTTCGCGAGCGTTACGGCATGAATCGCGTCGGGCAGTGCATGTTGCTCTCGCGTCGCCTCATCGAAAGCGGGGTTCGCTTTGTGACGGTGAATACTTTTCTTACGGTGTTCAACGAACTCTCGTGGGATATCCATGGATCGAAACCGTTTATTTCCGTCAAGCAGATGGAGGAGCTCGTCGCGCCGATGTATGACCGGGCGTATTCGGCGCTGCTGGAGGATTTGCATCAGCGGGGAATGCTCGACGATGTGCTCGTGGCAGGCGTCAGCGAATTCGGTCGAACCCCGAAGATCAATCCGGCCGGGGGGCGCGATCACTGGCCGCAGTGCTTCACCTGCTCGTTCGCGGGAGGCGGGGTCAAAGGCGGGGAGGTCGTGGGTAAGAGTGATCCGATCGGCGGGTTTCCCGCGGAACGCCCCGTCGAGCCGGGGGACATCGTCGCGACGATTTTTCATGCGCTGGGATTTGATCTCGAGACGCATCTGCCGGGGCCTTCGGGTCGACCCTTCCCGATCGTGGACTTCGGTAAAGAACCGGTCCGCGAACTGTTTGCTTAAACTCTGACGTTCACACAAATGAAATCGATTTTGTTTATCGGAATGGTGTCGTGGATCGGATTGGTTGCTTCCGCGAGAGGTGGCGTCACAATTCTCCCGGAGGCTGTCGAGCTGACTGGACCGGAGGGCCGGCAGACGCTTTTGGTGCAGGCGACGGAAGGCGAGGTCTTCACGGGCGCTGTGAGCGGAGTGAAGTGGTCGAGCAGCGACGCGGCAGTCGCGGAGGTCAAAGACGGCGTCGTCATCGCGAAGGGGAACGGCAAGGCCATCTTGACGGTTGAGTCAGCGAAAGGACGGGCGACGCGCGAAGTCACCGTTACCGGGCACGATGATGCCTTTGCGTGGAGTTTTAACCGCCATGTTCTGCCGATCCTGACGCGTCAGGGGTGCAACATGGGGGCCTGTCATGGGGCGGTCGCGGGAAAGGGTGAGTTTCGGCTCAGTCTCCGTGGCTATGATCCGCCGAGAGATTATTACACGATGACCCGTCAGGCAAAGGGGCGGCGCATCGAGATGGGAGCTCCGGCGCGGAGCCTGCTCGTGACAAAGCCGACGATGGCGACTCCTCATAAAGGCGGCAAACGTCTCGATGCCACCTCGCGCGAGTACCGGATCCTCTCGCAATGGATCGCCGCCGGGGCTGACGCGCCGGACGCGGAGGAGCCCGCGATCACTCACATTGAAGTTTCGCCGGAGTTGTCCGTTTTGAAAAAAGGGGATCGGCAGAGGCTCCTCGTTACCGCCGTGTATGAAGACGGCTCGACTCTCGATGTCACAGACTGGGCCAAGTTTGCCTCGGCTGATGAGACGATTGCGCTCGTTGACGAGAACGGTTCCATCGAGATTATCGGTAACGGTGAGGGAGCTGTCTCGGCGCTTTATTCGAGCAAAGTGTCTCTCGCTCGTTTCCGGTCACCTTTTCCAAACCGGATTTCAGATGAGGTCTTTTCGAAAGCGCCGCGAGCCAACTTTATCGATGATCTCGTTCTGGCTCAGTTGAAGGAACTTCAGCTGATGCCTTCGGGGCGATCGTCGGATGATGACTTTATCCGGCGCGCATTTCTCGACACGATAGGGACACTGCCCACTCTCGAGGAAACGACGGAATTTCTTTCCGATTCTGATCCTGACAAGCGTGCTAAACTCGTCGATTCACTTCTCATGCGCGACGAGTTTGTCGACTACTGGGCGTATCGTTGGTCGGATGTGTTTTTAGTGAACGGGCAGCTTCTTCGTCCCGATGCCGTGAAAGCCTACTACGAGTGGGTGCGTGCGGGAGTGGCGGCGAACCTTCCCTGGGATGAGATGGCCCGTCAGGTTGTGACCGCAAAAGGGGGGAGCCTCGAAAATGGCGCGACGAACTTTTACGCGGTCCATCAGGACCCCGAAACGATGGCAGAGAACGTGAGTCAGGCTTTCCTGAGCCTTTCGATTGGCTGTGCGAAATGTCATGATCATCCGCTCGAAAAATGGACGAACGATCAGTACTACGCGTTCGCCAATATCTTCTCGCGGGTTCGTGCGAAAGGCTGGGGTGGCGACGCCCGGAACGGCGACGGAGTGCGAACTCTCTACGTCGAGCCTCGCGGCGATCTGATGCAGCCCCGTACCGGAAAGCCGCAGAAGCCGGCACCACTCGACGGGGATGTGATTGATCCGTCGAGCACCGGGGACAGACGCGAAGCGCTCGCCGACTGGCTCACCGATCCGGAGAACCCTTTCTTTGCTCGCTCCATTTCAAATCGCGTCTGGGCCGCATATTTCGGGCGCGGGCTCGTCGATCCTGTCGACGACCTACGGGCGTCGAATCCCGCGAGCAACGGCCCGCTCCTCGACGCGCTGTCGGCGCACCTGGTCGAGAGCCGTTTTGATTTGAAAACGCTCATGCGGACGATTCTGATGAGCGAAACCTATCAGCGGAGCAGTGATGTTTTGTCAGAGAACCGGGACGATACGAAATATTATTCCCGTTATTATCCGCGAAGGCTCATGGCAGAGGTGCTTCACGATGCCATTACCGATGTCACGGCGACACCGGCGGTTTTTGACAAAGTGGCGCTGAACGACGGTTCCTTTCAGGCAACGGAATTCTACGGGGAGGGAACGCGCGCGCTCGAACTTTACGACTCGGCGGTGAAGTCCTATTTTCTCAAAACCTTCGGCCGCAACGAACGTCAGATCACCTGCGAGTGCGAACGTTCGAATCAGCCGAGTATGATCCAGGTGCTGCACCTCGCGAACGGCGATACGCTCAATGACAAACTGTCGAGAAAGGACGGCGTGATTGACGGGATGCGGAAAGCGAAAATGAGTGATGAAAAGGTGATTGAGGCGGCCTACCTGAAGACGCTGTCGCGAAGGCCGAATGAGCGGGAGCTGGCCGGGCTGATCGATATGTTGAAGGGGCTCAAACCGGAGGAACGTCGCATTGCGATGGAGGATTTGTTCTGGGGATTGATGACGTCGCGGGAATTTCTTTTTCAGCACTGACCGAAACACTGAGTGAAAGTTACTATGAACGTTTTGATTCGATTTTTAAGCCTTGTTCTCGTTTGCGGTGTTGCCACGATTTCGCGGGCGGGGGAACTGGATTACCACCGTGACATTGCCCCGATCCTGAGGGATTACTGTGCGGGGTGTCACAACGAGTCCGATTACGAAGGTGAGTTTTCCGTCGAGACGTTCGGCTCACTGAAAGAGGGCGGCGAGACGGATGATAAGAGCATTCTCGTGGCGGGAAAGCCCGATGCGTCCTACCTCATTCAGACGATTCGTCATGAGGCGAAGCCCGCGATGCCTCCGAAGAAGGAGCCGCAGTTGAGCAGTGAAGCGGTTGAGCTGCTCACGCGTTGGGTCAGGGAAGGGGCGAAGGGGCCGGCGGAGGAGGCTGATGTCTCCATTCTCTCGACCCTGGTGGTTCCTGACATTCCCAAAAGCGGCGAGGCGGCCGAACCGGTCACGGCCGCGGCCTTTTCCCCCGATGGAAAGATCCGTGCCGTTGCTCGATACGGGGCTGTTGAGCTGTCGGATGTGAAAGACGGAAAGGTCATCAAGGTTCTCGACCTTGGCGAGGGGAAGGTGAACGCCGTCCATTTTTCCCCTGACGGAAAGCTTCTCGTCACCGCGTCGGGAATCACGGGACTGAAGGGCGTGGCGACGATCTGGGAAGTGGCGACGGGAAATCGAGTGCGGGAAATCGGAGGCGATGCGCATCGGGATATTCTCTTCGATGCGGAGTTTTCTCCCGACGGGAAGCTGCTCGCGACGGGCGGGTATGATCGGATCATTCGGCTCTGGGAGGTCGCTACCGGAAAATACCTGCAGAAATTTCCGAGTCATAACGGCGCCATTTACGATCTCGCGTTTTCGCCTGACGGAACCACCCTCGCGAGCGCGAGTGGAGACTCGACCGGAAAGATCTGGGACGTGGCGTCAGGGGAGCGGCTCGATACGCTGAATCAGCCGCAGGGTGAGCAGTTCCGAATCGGTTTTTCACCTGACGGGAAATTCATATATGGGGGCGGAGCTGACAACCGCGTTCGGATGTGGCGGTTCCTGTCGAGAGGGAAAGCGAGGATCAACCCTGTCGTGCATACCCGTTTTGCTCATGAGGATTCGGTCGTTGATATTGCGATGTCAGGGGACGGTAAATGGCTCGTGACGGCTTCTGCTGACCGCTCGATGAAGTTATGGAGTTTTCCCGCGCTGCAGGAGGTGAAGCGCTTCGGTGATCAGAGTGATGTCGTTTCGGCAATGGCAGCTCTGCCCGGGACTTCTGACTTGTTCATCGCGCGTCTCGACGGGAGCACGGGCACCATCGTCAATATGAATGCGGCGCTGAAAGCTGGCGGCGCAGTCGCTCCAATCGAACCGGGGGTGGCGAACACGGTCACGAAAGTTGTGCCGGTCGGGAACGCTGAGGCGGTCACGCTTACGGAAAAAGAGGGTGATGATTCACTCGTTTTGACGAAGCCCTCAACCGTAACCGGAACGATCGAGAAGCCGGGTGACCGGGATCGTTTTTCGTTCGAAGCAAAGCAGGGCGATAAGTGGGTCTTCGAGGTGGACGCGGCGAGGTCGAAAGAATTGAAGTCCAAGCTCGATTCGCGATTGGCGGTTCTTGATTCCACGGGTGAGCCGGTGGAGCGGGTCGTGCTTCAGGCGGTGCGCGATTCGTGGCTGACGTTCCGGGGAAAAGATTCCAAGACGTCGGGCGATTTCCGGGTTCATAACTGGCGCGAGATGGAGCTCAATGAGTTTTTGTTTGTGAACGGCGAGGTCGTGAAACTCTGGCATTATCCTCGCGGTCCGGACTCGGGTTTTCTCGTTTACCCCGGATTCGGTAACCGGCACAGTTTCTTCGAGACGACGGCTTTGTCTCATCCGCTCGGACAGCCCGGTTACATTGTCAGGGCGCTTCCGGCGGGGGCTGTGCCGAGCCCGAACGGTCTTCCCGTTTATCGCCTGTTCTACGAGAATGACGACGAGTCAACGCGAGCGTTGGGGACGGATTCAAAGGTGACTTTCGTGGCCCCGGCTGACGGAACTTATTCTGTGGAGATCAGCGATACCCGTGGTTTCGGGGGCGGGGATTACGCTTACCGTCTCACCGCGCGGGAGGAGATGCCTGATTTCTCAGTTAAGGTTACCGGAGCGGGAGCCAAGCTGACGCCCGGCGGTGGTTCGGAAATCATGTTCGAGGCGACGCGTGCTGACGGATTCGCAGGCCCGATTGAGGTGGTCGTGTCAGGCTTGCCTGAAGGGCTCTCGATTCCTGCGCAGACGTTGATTCAGGAGAATCAGTATCGTGCCTTTGCCATGCTGCGGGCGGATCCCGGTTTTGAAGGGATGCGCAAAGAGGCGGTAGCATCGGTTTCGGTTCAGGCCACCGCTGCGATCGGTGGTCGGAAAGTGGTGAAGGACCTTGGAAACCTGGGGATGATTGCCGTGGCCGATCCCGCGAAGTTTCATGTCAGGATTTTGCCCGACGGGAAGAACGGAACGATGGGGAAAGACGGCGTCCTCGAGTTCGTGATCCATCCGGGGGAGACGATCACGGCGATGGTGAAAGTGGATCGTATCGATTTCACGCCGCGAATTGATTTCGGAAAAGAGGACTCGGGGAGGAATCTGCCTCACGGCGTTTACATCGACAATATCGGTCTGAACGGGCTCATGATTCCCGAAGGTAAGGACGAGCAGCGCTTTTTCATCACCGCCGCGGACTGGGTCCCTGAGACCGAACGTGAATTTCACCTCCGGACGACGACGGCTCCGAAAGAGGGAACGCAGACCGTTCGTCTTCGGGTTGTCAGGGATGAAGGCGTGGCGGCTGCAAAGTGAGTCGGCCGGCCTAATCGGGATCTACTTCCCTGATTTTCAGCTTTGCGACGACGGTGCGGTGAAACGCATCGGGATTGAGCTTGGCTCTGGCCATGAGCGGCTCGAGTTCATCGGAAACCCAGATTTGATCGAGTCGCAGATTGGGGTAATCCGAAGGGTAGGTGTTCCCCCAGCTGAGCCCTGCTTCGACGAAAACGTCATTGAGCGCATTGGTGATGAGAGGGCGGAAAACGTCGTCTCCGGGAGGGGTGTTGAAACCGCCGGTGAACACGCGGATGACGTTGTTCTTTTTAATTCTGTTTTCCCCGAGATAGCCCCGGATCAGTCGTCGGTTTTGGATACGGACTTCGGTCAGCTGTTTCCACACCTTGGGTTTCCACATGTCCATTCGCGGCACGCAATAACTGAGGTCGACGGTGGTGATGTCGAAGATTTTTTTCGAAGGGTGGCTGAGGCGCGCGTGAAGCGTGGAGCTCTCGTTTTCCTTGATGTCCGCGATGAATTTTCCCTTGCCGATGATGGCATTGCTCCGGTTCATCAGGAGTGAGTAATCGTCTCCGAAAAGTTCATTTTTCAGGGCGATGAGCGCTTCCTCTGCCGGTGCTTTCTGGATCGTGATGATGTCCGGCTTTTCCGCGGCAATTTTTGAGAGCGGCGCTCCGGTTCCCCCGCAGTTCAGATTGATGATCGTGATATTCTGCGCGTTCGAATCGACGACTTCATTGGAACTTATTTTGCTGATGAGTTCACGTGTCAGCGAATGGGTCTCCTCCGAGCAGATGACGCCGGTGATGAGGCAGAGGCAGAAGACCACGATCGAGGGGAGCCCGCGGAAGAGAACCCACGAAAGGGTCGCGGCAAGCATACCGATGGCTGCCCAGGCCCAAATCGGAATAAGCGTGATCATGACGAGGCCGTCCCAGCGATTGAGGAGGCACACCACCACCGCAAGATAAGCAACGAGTAGCCAGGCCGGGACGAAGGTCGCGAGGAACTGCTGAATTTTTCTCAACATAGGGAACTCTTTCCACACCTTTCGCGTCTGAGGAAGTGCAAATTAGTGGCGCTATTCATTCTCAATTGGAGATTGAAATCGAAGCTTGCACGTTTCGTCATCTCAGGTTGGTTGACTGCATGCTTGAAGATTTGAAAAAAGAGGTCCTTGAAGCCAACCTCGCGCTTGTGACGGAGGGGCTGGTGCGCTTGACCTGGGGCAATGTTTCCGGGATCGACCGTGACTCCGGTCTGTTTGTGATTAAACCCAGTGGCGTCGCCTACGAGAATCTGACAGCTGACGCAATGGTCGTCGTCGATCTCGATGGCAACGTGGTCGAAGGTGACATGCGTCCGTCCTCTGACACGCCGACTCACCGGATTCTTTATCGCGAATTTGAAGAAATCGGCGGCGTGACTCACACGCACTCGGTGAATGCGACGATGTTTTCGCAAGCCGGGGTGCCACTGCCTTGTCAGGGAACGACTCATGCCGATCATTTTTACGGCACGGTTCCCGTCGTGCGCGAACTGACGCCGGAGGAAGTCGAGGCGGATTACGAGACGAACACGGGTCTCGCGATTGTTGAGGCGTTTCGGGAGCAGGGGATCAAACCGATGGAAATGCCGGCGTGCTTCCAGAAATTTCATGCCCCGTTCACGTGGGGAAAGAATGCGATGGATTCAGTGAAGAATTCTGTCGCCCTCGAGGTGTGTGCTCAAATGGGGATGGGCACGTGGCAGCTCAATGCCGACCAGCACGGGATTCCCTCCCACATTCTCGATAAGCACTACCTCCGCAAGCACGGCGCAAATGCCTATTACGGGCAGAAGTAGGCGGCACAGGCGGGAGGCTCCGCATTCAGATTGAGAAAGAGATAACGTTTAAAGACAAAGCTGTCTTTCTGTCGGTGTCAGTGTTCGGGGGACTGATCAGAACCTTTGTCTTTTTCTGCATCTTTGTCATCTTCCTCACCCGACTCGTTCTCCGATTTTCCTGCGCACGCCTGAAAAAGCAGATCGTAGACGTCGGTTATCGCGACGGTGCCACCGGAGTCCGTCCCGGGGAAGTTGCCGATCAAAACGGGGTGATCATCCTGTGATTCCGGTATCGCCCCGTGCGATCCTTTGACGAGGCTTGCGTCGAGGGGGATGACGTCCATGAGGATGCGGAAGCCGAGCATTTTCCTGAGGAGCTTGAACGCCATTTTCAGCTTCGGAAAATAGATTTTCGGATCGATGAAGAGTTCAACGGGGTCGTAGCCGGGTTTGCGATGAATGTCGACGCAGCGGGCAAAATCGGGGGCTTTACGATCGTTTTCCCAGTAGTAGTAGGTGAACCAGCTCCGTTCATCGGAGACGGCGACGAGGTCGCCGCTGCGCTCGTTGGCGAGTCCAATTTCATCGAGTTCGTCCTTGCGATAGACGTGGGTGACGCCCTCCTGTTTCAGGATCTCGTCTCTCACCGATTCGATAAGCGAATCGTCTTTCACGTAGATATGAGCGACTTGATGATCGGGGATTGCGAAAGCGTCGCAGTTTCCCAAATCGATCATTTCGCGCTTCAATTCGTTCCGCCAGCTCAGCCATCCTTTCTTGCGGAGGACGCGGTTTAAGTGGATCGGGCGGTCGACTTCGGTAATGCCGTATTCGCTGAGGAGGATCACTTGAACCCCGCGCTTCTCGAGATGCGTCACGAGGTTCCTGACGACGTCGTCGATGGCGCGGAGGTCATCCCGGATCGCGGGGGCTTCCGGTCCGATTCGCTGGAGGTTGTAGTCGAGATGCGGAAGGTAAACGAGATTGAGATCAGGTGAGTATTTGTCCTCGAACCACTTCGCTGATTTCGCGATCCATTCGCTTGAGGCGATCCCCGCGACGGGGCCCCAGAACGCGGGAAAGGGGAACTTGCCGAGCTTGCGTTTGATCTTCCTGCGAAGATTCATCGGCCAGGTCTGGATATCGAAAACCTTTTTTCCGTCCGCGCAGTAAATGGGCCGCGGCGTGATCTGATAGTCGGCCGTGGAATACATGTTATTCCACCAGAAAACTTTCGCGCAGGTGAATTTTTCCGAGACTTCCTCTCTGAGATGCTCCCAGAGTTTACGGCCCTTTACGAGATGGTTCGATTGCTTCCAGCAGCGGTGCTCGCTGAACTCGCGGTCATACCACATGTTGGCGACGATTCCGTGTTCTCCGGGGAGTTTGCCGGTCAGGAAGGTCGCCTGCATCGATGACGTGACCGCCGGAAGGGTCGGCGTGACATGGATGAGTTTGTTGTCCTCGCGTTCCGAAAAACCGGCGATGAAGGGCGTGAAGGCCCCGATGTGACGTGGCGTCAGGCCTACGATGTTGAGGATCGCGGTGCGCGGGTGGCTTTCTTTTTTACTCAAGGCGGGCTTCGATCGGGTTGGCCGAAACAGTAAGGGCAACCCGGCGACTTGTCAGGGGCAAACGCTCGAATTCGGCGCGCTTTTGCAGTGGCGCGCGTCTTCGCCGGCGGGCAGTCGGCGCCGGTCCCGTCAGTGCCGCAGAGTCCCGGCGGCTGCTGGATTTGCCACCGCAACGTCGGGCTATTTTTTGTCGGTAAAGAGATCGTGCATCGCTTCGGCGAGGCGCTTGCCGGTCAGGTATTCTTCATCGACGGCTAGCGTAGCTCCTGCGGTTTCCAGCTCGCTGATGAAGGTGTGGTAGCGGGCCCGGGCGACGATGACGACTTCGGAATTCAGCGTTCGAACCGACTCGACGATGCGAATCGAAGCTCGGTGATCTGGTACTGTCAGGACGATGGCACGGGCTTTGAGGATGCCGTAGTGAATCAGGAAATCGAGATTCGTGGCGTCGCCAAGGTAGGCCTTCAACCCCATCGATTTGGCGAGATCGATGTTGTTCGGGCGGATGTCGATGATGACGCTCTCGACGTCCTCCGTGTCCATCAATTCCCTCGCGACCCGTTGGCCGGAGGGTCCGAATCCCACGATCATGACAAGAGTTTTGACGCTATCCGTTTCAGCCTCCATCGATAACTCTTCAGCGCTCTTGCCTCCGTGTGAAGCGGACGGCAGCCATTTCGCCAATTGCTGGCCCAGCTTGAGAGCTTTTTTAATGAGGAGAGGCGTGATAAACAGGCTGAGGAGGGTGGAGGAAACGAGGAGTCGAAAGAGGTCTTCGCCGAAGAGTTCATCTGTCTGGGCGATCCCCGCGATGACGACTCCGAATTCACCGACTTGTGCAAGGACCAGTCCGCTGGCAACGGCGTGTCTGACGGGAAGGCGGAAGCTGAGTCCGATGCAGGTGATGATCAGCGCTTTGCCCAGAAGAATAAGAATCGTCGTTCCGAGGACGAGAGGGAAGTTTTCAAAAATCCAGATCGGATCCCCCAGCATCCCCACAGAGCCGAAGAAGAGGGTGATGAAGATGATTCTGAGTCCTCCAATATCGGCGCGGATCTGCGTGGCAAAGGGGGACTCGGCGAGCATCATTCCGGCAATGAATGCGCCGAGGGCAGGGGATAATTCGAGGGCATGCGCGGCGTAGGCCGAACCGATCGCGAGAACAATCGCGAGGAGGATCAGTAGCTCGCGATCCCTCGCGAGACTGAGTTGGCGCATCAACGGGGGAAGAATGAATTTCGAGAGGAGCAGAAATGCGGAGACGAGTGCGATGATAAGTCCGAACGCCTTGAGGAGTCCGAGGCCCATTTCCGCAGGCCCCCCTTCGCCACCTAACATGGTCACCAAAAGAACGAGTGGCACCACCGCGATATCCTGAAGCAGCAGCATACCAAGTGCGGTGCGGCCGTGAACCGAATCAATCTCCGCGCGATCGGTGAGAAGGCGGAGAACGCAAGCGGTCGATGAGAGCGCGACGGCGGCGCCGACTGCGATCGACGTTTTCAGTCCCAGTCCGAACAGCAGACACACCCCCATGGCGAGTCCGAGGGTAATCGAAACCTGCAGGCTTCCTCCGAGCGCTGCAATGGGACCGAGACGGATGAGTCGTTTCGCCGAGAATTCGAGTCCGATCGCGAAGAGGAGCAGGGAGACTCCGAGTTCAGCAATGACGGGGACTCCGGACTCGTTGTTGACGATCCCGAAGAGGTGCGGGCCGAGGAGCATTCCCGCGATGAGATAGCCGAGAATCGCCGACTGTTTGAATTGCTCGAAGAGCGTTCCGATGACGAGAGCGGTCGCGAGGAGAACGAGAAGTTGAAAGAGAACTTCCCAGACTCCCGAATGGGCGGCGTCGGCGGCGGCGGCAAGAATCATGGTTGAGGAGTGGAGGCGGACTTTAGTGTGGGACTCCCCATTTTGTCGTTATTTTCCCAATAGCCAAACGGGTTTTGAAATTTCTCCTAGGAACTTTTCGGCCGGGTCTTCTTGACTTTCGGCACTGCGAGTTTCTCCCTTTCCTGAATCTGACGGCTGATTTCTTTGAAGGTGGCGAGCACTTTGGGCGGGGTCGCGGGAAGGGGCAGGTTGATCTCAAGCTCCGAATCGAGTCCGAAAGCGGAGAGGGCATCTCTGAGGGCTTCCCGGATCGAGGCGGCGAGTAAAACCGGGGCTTCGCTGCACGGCGCGCCGGGAGTGGTCAGTGGGTTTCCGGACGGCCGGAGGCGATCCGTTATCACTTCAAAGGGCGCATCGGTGAACCCGGGGACGCCGTCTCCGAAGACGCGCGTGCGGCTCACTTGCTCCTCCTCGGCGGTCGCTTCTTCAGAAAGAATCCAACCGGCACCGATCATGTAGGCTCTCATGAGCTGGGCGTAGTCCCGCTCCCCCTGATTGGCGGATGGTGAGCCCTCGTGTGCGATGTCGGTTCTTAAAATCTGGATCTCCCCGGTGAAGGCGTCGACCTGAATTTCGGTCACTGCTGCCGCATACGTAAATGACGAAAACGGCCAGCCTGCTCCGAGATCAGGATCCCACCAGAGATTCGGAGTTCGGTGATAGCCCGTTTCGATGAGATTAACCCGCTTCTTCCACGCGGCTTCAATCACTTCGTTGAAATGCAATATGCTGTTCGGTGCCGTTTCGATCCTGACAAGGCCATTATTGAAGCTGATCGCTTCGAGCTCAACGTCGGTTTGTCCGCGCGCCGCGAAGAGTTGAAGCGCCACCTCCTTGAGTCGGAGTTGGAGATTGGTCGCCGCAGTGGTGAGGGCGCGTAAGACGAGTCCGGCGGCGTCGGTGCCTGTCACGGGGGTGGCGCGGGGCAGCACTTCGAAGTCGTTGAGCACAACATCGATGGAGTCGGCCTCGATCCCGAGACTGTTGGAAACTTCCTCCTTAATCTGGCCGCGGAGACCATCGTTCACATCGACGAGACCCGCGCGGATGTGAGCGGAGCCGTCGGCTAAAATTTGAATCAAAACCGCTGCGGCATCCCGCTCCGGCCTCGGGTCTCCGAGACCGAATTTGATCGGCACGATGGAAATCCCGCGCTTGTAACAGGGGTTCTTCCGGTTCCACTGATTGACGGCTTTTAAACGATTTTCAAACTCGCTGCGGCGCAGGGCCTGATTCCAAACCCGCTGGATCGATGAGGCATCAACCGGCTGTCCGTAAGGGGTGGTTTTCAGGTCGTCGTGTTCCTGATAGAAATTCTTTTCCCGTATCACGTGCGGGGGAAGGCCGGTTCTTGCGGCGACTTTCTGGATGATTTCCTCCATGATCCAGGCTCCCTGTGCGGCTCCTTCCGCGGGGAGGCAGGAGGCCGTGATGTGATTGGTTTTACAGAGTTGGGATCCGATTCTGAGATGGGGAATCCGGTATACGGAATCGGCGTGGAGAATCGCGCGATCCATCGAGTTGGAGGAGTCGGATTCATACCATCCTCCGTCCATGTGAAAGTGGATGTCGGCGGCGTGAATGACGCCCTCCTTGCTGAAACCGACGGAAAAAGTCGCGTCGACCGCGTGCCGTTGCGCCCGGTTCAGAGGGGAGTGGTCGGAGTCCACCATCAGTGTAACCTTCGAACCACAGGCCATGCAGGCGCGTGTCGCCAGCATCGCGAGCCGTACCGGTTCGGCTTCGAGTGCGTCGGTGATTCCTCTGAGCGGAAGGCATTCGACACGAACGCCCGATTCGGGAATTCCGGCGGCGCGGGCAACTCCGGCGCGAACCGCGGTCGGCTCGAGCGCGCGAGCCGTGACTTCGAATTCGTCGCTTCCGTGGACAGGTTTTACGGTGACCTCGGTGGGCCCGAGAAGTGCGGCTTCCTGGGTCGCGATCGCAAAGGTTCCGACGAGGCTCATCGGGGCTGCGGGAATTTCTTTCGCCGGATTTCCACGCTGACAGGTCCGGCTTGTGCCGTGAAAATTCTCCATCGTGACCGCGTGTTCGATCGAGAGGACTCCGGGCTGTGGATGGTAGTCGATGTGCAGCGCGGCGGCTCCGAGGCGGCAGCTCTTTTCGTCTTTGCCGATCACAATCGCGACCGGTTGTCCTGTGTAGAAGACCTCCTCTTCCGCCAGGAGCGGTTCGCTGGAAAAATCGCGGCCGAGGGAGTTTTGAAACGGCGGGAGATTGCCGGAGAAAATCACCTTCTCGACTCCTTCGACGGAGAGGGCCGCAGCGGCGTCTTTGCGAATGATCGCGGCAGCGGGGTGAGGGCTTTCAATGACGAGCGCGGTGAGATGCCGGGCGCGCGATTGCCACGAAGTCGTTGGGGCTTGATCGCTGGAAGTCGTGAGTTCGTTGCGACGACGACGGAGGCGCTCACCGAAGGATTCCTTCGATGTTTTCGGAGTGTCTTCGGGAAGACGGAAAGGGGTGATGTTGTCGTCGTCTATACTCATCGAGCGCGGCGGAAAAATAGAAAATCGTAACTGAGATCAGTCGGGGAGCGCATCAAAAAAGGGCTGGTCCAACTTGGCAAATTCGCTCGTCGCGGTGAGATGTTCCGGCTGGACTCTGTCGGGCTTGGGATGCTGGTAGAAAAACTTTTGAAAGAGCGTTCCCACGAGCTGCATTTTATATTCGGCATCCTCGGCGCTGCCGGATTCCGCTTTGACGGAGACTGATTCCTTGAGGATCGGAAGCGTCTCAAAAACGGTCGCCTCTTTCCATGGCTTCCCTGTGATAAATTCCTCGGCATCTCTCACCCGGACCGGGATGTCGTCGATTCCCGAGTAGGCGATCCAGGCTTTTGAAATCGTCCGGTCCCGCAATTCGAAAGCGAATGCAGCGCTCACGTATGGTTCTGTCAGGGTTCTTCTGCGTCCGGTTGTGTAGGTGTCGCAAAGCCGCGAAGTGATGCCGCGATCTGCGAGCGTCATCTCATTGTAGCGCGGGATGATGACGCTGCGGATGACCTCACCGGGGGCGATGATCGTTCCGGTGTTGCGGTCGTAGAACTGCGCAATCGGAGCGTCTCTTTCTCCGCTTTCGGAGAGCAGGATCACCCTCGCGTTGAGAGCGAAAAGGAGCGGGCTGATCTGGCCGGATCCCCGTGCTGTGGCGAGGTAGCCGCCCAGCGTCGCGCGGTTGCGGATCGGGCGTGTCGCGAACCGTCGGAGAATTTTGGTGATCTGAGGGCACTCGCGTCCGATCTGTTCGGCGACCCGGGTGAGGGGAGTGGCGGCCCCGATTTCCCAGCTTTCCTCCGTCTTGATGAGTTTTGAAAGTTCGCGAACCCCTTCCAGGGAAATAAGATTGGGGATCGACACATTTTTGATGTGCATTCCGAGATGCGTGCCGCCGGCGATGAGTTGTGCGTCGGGGTATTCCCGTTTCAGTTTCAGGAGCTCGACGAGATTGGAAGGCCGGAAGAATCGCTTTTTGGACTCGTCGACGAAGTGTTCCGGTTTCTGATTTTTGAGTTGGAAAAGCGATCTCGTGAAGCGGTCCCCGAAAATGTCTTTTCTGCCCGTCCAGACCGTCGACTCCTGTCCGGTTTTTTCCGCTTGAAGTGCGGCTTCGTGCCTGAGTTGTTCGGTCGAGGCGAAGACCTGGGCGGCGGCCTCGCGAATCATCGGGACGTTCGCGGTGCGGGTCACGATGGCGTCGAACTGATCATTGACCTGTCCCTGTCTCCGAAGATCGGGGCGGTAGTAGCCCTCGAACATGAGCGTGCGCAGAGCCTGCAGTCGTTCTTCCGAACATTCGAAATGTGAGCCCTGGAGAGCGAGCTGGGCGGGATGATCCGGTTCGGCGTGCTGGATGCCCTGTGCGGTCCAGATTTGCTTTCCCGCGAGCATCGGTAAAAGGATGAGCCCTGAGTCGACGACGCGGAATCGGTGGCAGTCATCCTCGAGGCTTCCGAGAATCACCAATCGGCTCCGTTTCCACGCCTCGTGTTCCGCGTAGTGGGCGAAACACGGATCCAGGTTGGACAGATAGAGGGCGAGGCTCTTGTGCGTATCCTCGCTCTTTACCCGGCATTCTTCGCCGTCTAATTGAAATGTGAACCAACTCTGCATTATCTCATCCTCAGTGGAGCCAGTTTCATCGGAAAAAGGGAGTTAAAGAATACTTAACTTCACTGAAGCTTCTATTTAACACAATATCGCCGATCGCCCAGATCAAAATTTGATCTTCATCTTCGCCCCGCTCCGCCGGTTCCAGCCCGTGGTTCCATAGCATTCGCTTTGGATCTCGATAGCGCGAGCGATCAATTTTGTTTTCTCGCTCTCATCGATCGGGCGTTGAGTTGCGGAGAGCGCGTCGAGAAAGTCACCGGTCCAGGGGGCGTTCACCTCCCGAAGTGACAGCGGGAGTCGGACGCTCCCCTGGTGGATTACGGCCCCCTTCGATCGTCGCTGGGCCCCTCCGCAGATTTTATTCCCCGTTTCAGGATCGATGAGGTCTTCACTCACGGCGTGCTCGAAGCAGGGCCGTTCGCCGTGTTGAAACGGCTCGCCGTGGAGCACGGTCTTCAATCCGGAAAGACGGAGCGCCCCGGCCAGTTCCGTATGGATCCACCGATAGCGCTCGGCGCCGGGTGACGTTGCGGGCGTTGAGCGAGGGGGGAAGGTGAGGGCGAAGGTGACATCCTCTCCGTGTTCGACGAGACCGCCGCCGGTGTAGCGCCGGATCGTATCCGTATCCTTCTGCGCGCCTGCCTCCTCTTTATGGAAATAGCCCACCGTGATCGCCGGTGCGTTCCAGGCGTAGAATCGGGCGATGGCGGCACCTTCGCGAATCGAGTGCTCGAGAAGGGCGTGGTCCAGCGCCATTTCGAGAGAGGCTTCTCTGTATGCCTCATCCCGCCACACCGTGATCTGTTCCAGTTTCATCCCGTTCACACTAGCAAAGAGCAAGTCGGCGTTCCAGTGCTGTCTTTCTGCGGAGCGGCGAGGGGCGGTGGTCAGAGGCAGTGGATGTTCCGGGATCGAAGTCGAGGACATCACCTGCAGGAGGCGTTTTTCCGCGTGTTTTGTGACGATCGAGCGCGCCGACGGGGTGGTGGAATGAAAATTCCTTGGGTGAGTGGTAGAAAAGCGTTTGTCATGCGCCCGTTTCGATGTTTCTTAGCGACCCCTTTCCTTTGCTCACGTGGCGGAATTGGTAGACGCGCTAGATTCAGGTTCTAGTGGGGTTAAACCCGTGGAGGTTCGAGTCCTCTCGTGAGCACTTTTTTTCAATTCGGTCCGTCCGTATGGCTCTCTCCGGAGTAATCGTTCTTTGCCATGAGTCACGAGTCACAAGATCAGAACCCCGCCTTCGTCCATCGGACCTTTTCCTCGATCGCGAGTCGCTACGTGCTCACGAATCATGTCCTCAGTCTGGGCATCGACGTAATATGGCGAAAACTCGTCGCAAAGCTGGTCGCGGAGGTGAATCCGAAGGTCATCCTCGATGTCGCGACGGGTAGCGGCGATCTCGCGATGACGGTGCAGCGCGCGATTCCTGGGGCAACTGTGATTGGAATGGATTTCTGTGCGCCGATGTTGATGGAGGCAAAAAAGCGGGGGCTCGAGAATCTCGCGGTCTCGGACGGTCTCGCGCTTCCGTTGCCTGATCATTCGGTCGATGCGCTCACGATCGGGTATGGGCTGAGGAATATGGCGGACTGGAACAAGGCGCTTTCGGAATTCTCCCGCGTCCTGCGGCCGGGCGGGCGGCTCGTCGTTCTCGATTTTTCCCTTCCCACCGCGCCGATTCTCCGGATCCCTTATCGGTTTTACCTGCATCGTGTTCTCCCCCTGCTGGCAGGGTGGCTGACGGGAAACCGCGAAGCCTATGCCTACCTCGGCGATTCGATCGAGCGGTTCCCGGCGGGAGCTGAGATGCTGGCGCTCATTGAAAAGAACGGATTCATCGCCGCGAAATGGCAGCCCCAGCTGGGTGGCGTGAGCAGCGTTTACTCAGCGGACTGCGAGTGATTCGATCTCCGTTCAGCGGCGTGTGCCGTGCGGCTTTTGGAAAAGGTGTTCCCCCGGGGGGCGGGTTTCTTCGACCGGGACGGGGCGAGTGAATTAAGAAGAGCACGATCGATCCCTCCATCTCGAGATTTCGGCCGGCGCTGCACCGGGGATGATCGGCGGCCTTTTTCGCCGGATCTTCATTCAACAGGGTCAGGTCGGTGACGATACCCTGTCGGGCTTTTCGAGAGGCCTGAATACCCCTTTTTTTGTCTAACAAAGGCCCCTTTTTTTAACTGTTAAATTATCAGTGATATTTCGCAAAAGTGAGGTATTTCTCATGACCGCTTCAATGAGCCCCCGGTAAACAAAAGTGCCGAATACGGGAAAAACCGCGAAAATTGAATTTACAACCTCCTGCAATGCTGTAATTCCATACTGTTTTTAGCATTGTTATTGATGAGTTAGAGGAGGCACTGCCCGATTTTTCTTCATCCTGACACCCGCTTTTATATATCATGAATACGATCTCACCTACTCTGCGTAAGAGTTTAACACTCCAATGGCTTATGTTGTTGGTGCTTCTTCCCGGGCTTGTTCTATTCCCGGTGCCGGTGAAGGCCAACCCGAGTGGGCAGCAAGTGGTTGCTGGAACGGTGAAATTCCAGGGTTTGGGGACTGCGAGTCTCGATATCAACAACCTCTCGCAGGCGGCGATCATTAACTGGCAGAATTTCTCGATTCAGAGCGGTGAAGTGACGCGTATCAATCAAGGGGCGAACGCGGTGACTTTGAACCGGGTGACTTCCGGAAATCCCACTGCGATTTACGGGGCGCTTCAGGCGGCTCAAGGTGGTGTCATGGTGATCAACCCGAACGGGATTGTGGTTCACAAAGGCGGAACGATCGACGTCGCGGGGATGCTCACGTTGTCGACGCTCGATATCAAAAATGAGGACTTCCTCGACAAAGGAAGCAACCGTTTCTCAGGTGGCGGAGCTGCGGGTATTAAAAACTACGGCGCCATCACGAGTGATGCCGGTGATGTTGTTCTTCTAGGTAGCTTTCTTCAGAATGCCCAGGGCGGTTCGGTTACTGCTAATCAGGGCGTCGTCGCTTTCGGTGCAGGTGGTGACATGCTCGTTGAGCAGACCGTGAACGGTTCCACGATTTCGGTCCTCGGAGGCAGTGGTGAGATCCAAAACTCCGGTGAGATCACCGGCGCAGCGGCGGAGCTCAAAGCAACGGGTAACGTTTACTCGCTCGCGATTAAGAACGACGGGGTGATCCGCGCGAACGGCTACAATTTCAAAGGCGGTCGTCTCACCCTCAGTGGTGGCAGCACGGGAAGCGTGATCAACACGGGACAGCTTTCCGCGAGAAATTCAGACGGCTCCGGCGGTCAGGTCGCGGTGAGCGGTGGTAACGTGAACATCGGCGGGACCGTCGATGTCGCGGCGACGACGGCAGGACTTGATGGCGGTTCAGTCGATATCGGCGGCGTGAATGTGGAGATTGCAGACAGCACGGCGATGAACGCGAGCGGTGCGATTGGTGGTTCGGTGAGTATTTCGGGAACGGAGACAGCGGTGATCGGCGGTCAAATCGACGCGACGGGTCACAACGGGGCAGGCGGCGCGATTGACGCCACTGCGGAAACGCTGACGGTTGGATCGACCGCGAGCCTTGACGTTTCCGGTGCGACGAAGGGTGGAACGATCCGCGCAGGCGGTGGCTACCAGGGCAACGACATTGAGATCGTGAACGCGACGACGACTACGGTCGAGCAGGGCGCGTTGATGATCGCTGACGGAGCGGAAGACAATGGAGGTAACATTTTCATCTGGGCGGATGGCGATACCTTCTTCGGCGGTGAGATTTCGGCTCAGGCGAAAGGCCTTCAGGGTAATGGTGGTTTTGTTGAGGTTTCCGGAAAGAACCAGCTTTCATTCCGCGGAACGGTCTCGACGCTTTCAGCTGCCGGGCAGAATGGAACGCTTCTCCTCGATCCCACTGATGTTGTGATCGGTGCGTCCGGCGCGGCCGGAGTCACGATCACTGATACTGATCTGGTGACAGCGCTCGGTTTAAACAATGTGGTGCTTCACACCTCTTCAACCGGCGGTGATCCCGGGGATATCACGGTGCTTTCCGGCGCTGACGCGCTCAATGGATACGCTTCTCTGAACACGCTCTCGCTCTTCGCTCACGGCGACATCGTGATTAACGACAACGTTCAGAACAATGGTGTTGCCGGCGCAGGTGGCGCGATTATTCTTTTTGCCGGCTGGGACGGAACCGGTGCAGATGATTTCGGATTGAATCCTGATGACACGGGTGGTTTTCTCCTCGACACCGCACTTGATCCGGCTGTCACGTCGGCCGGTATCCTCGCCGGTGACTACGGTGTCTGGGGTCAGAATGCCGGCAGTATCGTCATCAACGGCACGGGTGCCAACGAAGTGAGTGTAGGTAGTGCTCACGGCGAGACGGCTCTTTTCGCGAATCAAATCACGGTGAACGGCGGTGCCGGTAACGGCGGTCGTCATGGCCAGGTCGGATTTCACAACGCGACCTTGAATCCCACCGGTAATATTCTGCTCTACGCTAAAGACGATATCGTCATCTCAGCGATCGGAACGACGACTTCAGGCAATGCTCAGAATGATGCTCACGTGATCGTCGGTCACGGCGGTGCCAACTGGACCGAGATCGATGCGTCTCTCAGGACGGGTGATGGCGATCTTTCCGGAGACATTACGGTGATTAGCGAGGGCGGCGGACTCTTCATGCGAGGTGGTAACGATCGCTCGTTCTCTCAAATCGGTCACGGCGGCTATCGTCTCGTGGGTGATAAGGATGGAAACATCATCGTGAAGGCGGACATTATCGACATGCGGGGGCAGTTCCTTCCCGGTGGCGGTGCTGATTCGTCTGCCTTTACCGGTGCGACGATCGGTCATGGTGGTGGCTATTCGCACGGTAACGGGAATGGATTCAGCGGCGATATTTACGTGAAGTCCGAGTCGAGCATTTACGGTGACAGTGGATTCGCTCTTACCAACGGAAATGCGGCGGTGTATTGGCAGATTGGCCACGGCGGCTACCGAACCGGGGTGATTGATTACACTCAGTTGGAGGCGACGGGGCGTGCGGCACCTAAAGGGCCGGACAATGGGACTGATGCAGCTCTTCAAAATCATATCGCATACGATCTCGCGGGGCACAGCGGTGCTATCTACGTCGAGGCGGGTAGCGATATCAATGTTTTCGCAGGTTCCCGCGGTAATAATACGTCCATGATCGGGCATGGCGGGCGCGAGTCGCACGGTAACCATGACCTCGTGATGGGCTCAGCTCCTTCTGCTCTCACACCCGGGCTCAAGGATGGAATTACGGTGATTGCCGGAGGCGATATTATCTTTGATCGCAAGGATCACCCTACGGTGGTTCGCGGCAGTAGCGATAACCCCGTTCAGATCGGTTTGGGTGGGTTGCGGGCTGGTGGACGTTTTACCGGTGATATCGATATTCAGGCTGGCGGTGACTTCGAAATGCATGCAGGCCACAGCAACTCCTTTGCTCAGGTCGGTCACGGTGGATTCGCGGATGCGGGAAACTGGAACTCGGACAGGCTCGATTATCCCGATCTTAACAATAACAATGGTTTTGCCACGCTCTCCGGTGATATCAGTCTGAAAGCAGGCGGCGATGTTGCCATGTATGGTGCTTTGGATGGATCCAGTAACGGTTACGCGCAGATTGGTCACGGTGGTCTCTATCGCACCGCTGATGGCCTCGATGATACTGGTGCGATCATCCAGGATGTCAGGGCAGGGCACAACGGTGATATCTTAGTCGATTCGGGTGGAGACATTATTATTTCATCCAAGCCAAAGGATGATGGAAGCGCTGGTGCAACGGTGGCGGGTAGTAATAACTATGCGATGATCGGGCACGGTGGATACCGCTCCAAAGGAGATCACTCCGGGCGCGTTGATGTTACGGCGGTTGGTGATATTCTGCTTCAGTCAGGCTTCGGAGGCTTCGAGGAGTATGATGCCTCTGACGACCGGTATGACCTCTCTCAAACCGGTGTTGATAACTTCTCCCAGATTGGTCACGGCGGGTTCGTCTCTACCCTCTACCGGGGTCTTTCTCACACCCTCGTGGAGTTGGACGGCGACGGTCTCGCAAACGATAATCGCTGGACTGCCGGTTACAACTTCAATGGCAATACGCTGGGTAAAGGGATCGGGTTCTACGCGGATTCAACGATCACGGTCACGGCGGGTGGCAACTTTGATATCATCGCGACGAATCAGGCGGGCGGTTATCGGAGCGATCATCTCGATTCGGACGGGAACCCTCAAATCACGTTCGATTCGAACAACTTCCTTCCGGGAGGCACCATCACGAATGTGGTTGATGACGCCGGTCTTCTCACGATCACGGCAGTCGGGCACGGATTGACCACCGGCGATACGGTTCGTCTCAGTGAGATTGATGCCGCCTACAATGATACTTTCGATACGGTCACCGTTGTCGATGCTGACACGTTCACTCTCGATACAATCGTGGGAGCCGGGGCTACTGATCTCGAAGGTATTTTCAGCCTTCCGCTGGAGCGCCCTGTGATCGATCGCGCGATTCGTGGTCAGGCACAGGTGGGACACGGTGGCTACGGCGATAACGATGGCAACCGCCGCATGAATTTTGATTCGGTCACAACCGGTGATATCGAGATCAACGTGGGTGGCAGTCTTTCACTCATGGGTGGGGGGATTGAGCAGAAAGACGATCCTTTCAATGGCACAAGCGTTGGTGATTGGAACCGGATCGAGTACAACTTCGCGATGATCGGTCACGGTGGTGAGTTCTTCCGTTCGAGTTACGACGGGGACATCACCGTGAATGTCGGAGCTAATCTTGAGGTGCAGGCCGGAAAAGGTTTCCGGGAATTCAGCCGGATCGGTCATGGCGGCTACGAGTCGGGAATCACTCCGAATGACATCGGGTCAACTACGGTTGCCGGTGAAATCAAAGTAACCGCCGTCGGGAATATCAGTCTCACCGGTGGTGGCAGCGCGAATCCGATCTCACGTCTCGATGACAGTCAGTTTGACTATGCACAAATCGGTCACGGTGCCGGTAACATGGGACTGACGATTGATAACCAGAGTATCACGGTGGTTGCAGGCGGGAATCTTTCCGTATCCGGCGGTGCCGGTAACCGGGACGCCTACGCGCACATCGGACACGGAGCGATCAACAACGGGGATGGTAATTTCTCCGGGGCGGTCGACGTCTCTGTTGGCGGGAATTTGACGATGACGAGCACGACCGGCAATCTAATCGGTCAGACGGTAAGCGGGGCCGATGTCATCGCTGTCCGTAACTATTCGAAAATTGGTCACGGTGACACCGATTCAATCGGTCGCACGAAGAGCACGGGCCGGTGGGATGGTGATATCAACGTGATGGTCGGTGACAACCTCGTGAGTGTTGGCGGCATGATTGGACACGCCGATCCCACCAACGGCGATGACAGTCTGACCTCACGTGACGGCAATACCTATATCGGTGTAGGACGCAATGCGCCCAACGCAGCCGGTGGTGGTGACTTGATCACGGATGCGAATACGACTTTTACGAGTTCCCAGTTCGGCGTCGGATCGGAGTTGCGACTTTACATCCCGGGCGTCGGCGATGTGGATAACTACATCGCAGAAGGAACCAACCTGAATGACACCGCCTACACGCGCACGCCGGCACCGGACGGATCGCGTTCCGATGAATTGCTCGCGACTGAGTTCACGTTTGCGTATTCGGGTGGACTTCCTTCCGGAACTTTCACCCCTGACGGTGCTTATCCCGGAAACTCATTCGGAAATTATCAGATCTACTACTCTGACCTGTTGCCACCGGTAATCGTTGATCCGGGATCCGGTGGCGGCGGCACAGGCGGCGGAGGAGGCGGTTCGTTCATCGATCCATTCGGCTTCAACTTTTTCCCGTTCATGTTTGTCGATTTCTACGAAGTGTTCAGCCGCTACGAGGAAGTCTACGGATACGACGGTTATGGTGACGGCTTGCTCGATGGTCTCTCCGCTGAAGAGCGACTCGACGATGAGCGGCCGATCAGAGCGAGCGGGTGGTTTTTGGAGGAAGCCCTCGATGGTGCTTTCGGACCCCGCAACGCGCGTCGATTTGACGATCCCGCCAATACGGCAAGCGCTGATGAGGATGACGAAGAGCGCCGTCGCAGGTTGCGCCGCACGACCCGCCAGGTGGGCCGTGGAGGAAATGCCATTTATGTTTACGTCCCCGGCACGAACCGTTACTCCAGCTTGCGACTCTTCGGTGTTCCCAGCACAGATATTCGATAAATTATCTAGTCACACTCCTGCCGGATACGACAACATTGGATAAGAACACTTCACTCTTTACCCGCCACTTTATGAATACGATATTCTTCAGCAATCGCGCCAAGCGCCTGGTTGCCTCAGCTTTGCTTCTCGCGTTTGCCGCGTTCGGAGCCCCGGTCCACGCCAACCCCAGCGGTGGAGTGGTGGTTCAGGGCCTCGCCGACATCCAGAGCATCTCTGCCAATCAGCTTCAGATTCATCAGCAATCTCCGC
>JBLXHA010000012.1:0-223431 GCA_048260165.1 Verrucomicrobiales bacterium | reverse complement strand
ATCTCCCCATCTCCCCATCTCCCCATCTCCCCATCTCCCCATCTCCCCATCTCCCCATCTCCCCATCTCCGCGTCAGAAACGTTTTCACGTGTCAATACGGCGCTGGATTTTGAGGGCAATCTTTGCCACGTTCAGAAATGTCAAAGACCCTCGTATTTCTCCTCGCGGCATTTGCGGTGCTCACCGCCCCGCTCGTCGCAGCCGAAAAACCCAACCTGATTTTCATTCTCGCAGACGATTTGGGCTACGGGGATATCGGATGTTTCGGTCAGGAAAAAATCAAGACGCCGCGCATCGACGCAATGGCGGAAAAGGGACTGAAACTCACGGATTTTTACGCCGGCGCTCCGGTTTGTGCGCCGTCACGCTCAGTGCTCATGACAGGGCAGGACACCGGCCACACGTGGGTGCGCGGCAACGCGGGAGGGTCTGACAGATCGGCCCAGACGCTCCGCAAAGCGGACATCACCGTCGCGGAAAAACTCAAGGAGGCCGGATACGCCACCGCGCTGATCGGCAAATGGGGACTCGGAGAAATCGGCACCGCGGGACACCCCAACCGCCAGGGCTTTGACTATTTCTACGGCTACCTCAATCAGCGCCACGCCCACAATTTCTACCCCAAATTCCTCGTCCGCGATGAAACGGTGGTGCCTTTGAAAAACACGGAATCGCCCGAATGGATCAGCATCCGCGAGGGACAGGGCAAATCAGACGACGGCGCGGGCTTCGCGACACCCGACGGAAAGATCGAATACTCCCACGACCTCATTGCTGATGAAGCACTTCAGTGGATCGATGAGAAAGGCAAACAGGACGATCCCTTCTTCCTCTACCTCGCGCTCACGATTCCTCACGCAAACAACGAAGCGGGCCGCGCCCTGGGCAACGGTCAGGAAGTCCCCGACTACGGCATTTACGCGGACAGGGACTGGCCCGATCCCGACAAAGGACAGGCCGCGATGATTTCACGGATGGACAAGGATGTCGGGCGCATTCTCGACAAACTCGACGAACTCAACATCAGCGACGACACGCTCGTGATTTTCACCTCCGACAACGGCCACCACAAAGAAGGCGGCAACAATCCCGAGTTCTTCGACGCGAACGGACCGCTCAAAGGAATGAAGCGCGACCTCACCGAGGGCGGCATTCGCGTGCCGACCGTAGCCTACTGGCCGGGCACAGTGAAGGCGGGTACCGAGTCGGACCACGCCGCCGGCTTCATGGACTGGATGGCAACCGCCTGCGAACTCGCCGGAGTCGACACGCCGAAAAACACGCAATCAATCAGCTTTGTCCCCACGCTCAAAGGCGACGCCGCCGCGCAACAAGAACCGGAGTTCCTCTACTGGGAGTTTTACGAAAAAGGCAGCAAACAGGCGGTTCGCTTCGGCGACTGGAAGGCGATTCGTCGCCCCATGTTCACCGGTAAAATCGAACTCTACGATCTGAGCCGCGATCCCGGTGAGGAAAACAATCTCGCAGAAACGCACCCTGACAAAGTCGCCGAGGCAGAAGCTCTCATGGAAAAAGCCCACGAGGACAATCCAAACTGGAAAGTCCGGAAGTAGGTCAGTTCACCTTCGGCTCCGCCGCGAGAATCTTGAAACCGGGCGACCCCGCCCGCGAGGGCAATGCAGGGTGCAGCTTCGACTTTGCGGTCGGAACCCGCCCGCGTTTATCGGTCACGTTCGGGATCAATACGAAGGGGACGTTCTCAAACCGGTCGACGATGCGCGTCGCGGCGAGCACCGGCATATCGGAGAACAGACCGCCATGCGGAGCGGGATTGCTGAAGGCATGAATCCTTCCGTAAAAACGCAGTCCCAGAGAAGCACAGTTTTTCCGAAACACACGAAAGCTACCGGCTAAGTGAGGTTTACCGGATTCGGAGAAGTGATCCAGCAGGATTTTCTGTTCCTCCATTACCGGCAGGAACCAGAGCTTCACGTAACAATTGCGGTATTCTGTCTGCGTGTAAATCCAGTCATAGAGATTTTCGGTGAATGCTTTCAATTTCAACCGATTGTGAATATTCACCGATTCGGTAACCCGCGGGATGCGATCCTCAAGCCAGGGGGCGCGAAAATCGAACAGCTCGTCGCCATCGGGGTCCCCTCCCCGCTTTCTCAGGGCAAAGCAGAAATGCCCCGCGCTCTCTTTTTCCCCTTTGTGGTCGTAATGAATGTTGATGATCACCAAATGGTAATCCTTACGGGGCGTCAGCCGGTTTCCCATCCTGACATCCCACCACGCGTTGAGAACCGGGTCGGGCACCGGAGCTCCCGTGAGTCGTTTTGCGGCAAGATCGAGAAAGATCGCGCGATTCATATCGACGAGTTCGCCCATGTTCAGCTTTTTCTCATTCAAGCTCCGCGCCGACTGCGAAACCACTTTCGAATAAAATCGATTGGCGAGTCCTCTCGCGATCTGATCACGAACCTCTTTTTCGCTCGCTTCTTCACTCGTCGTCACGCGGACGACGTTCCGGGCGGGCGTTTTGTCGAAACCCTTCCCCGGGGAGAACGCCCCCGTTTTCGACACTGAGACGCTTACGACTCCTATCGGATAACGGGTTACGCGAACCTCGGGATTCCCGAACAGGGATTGAAAAGCAGGCGGATAATCGAGCCAGTCGGCAACCGTATCGGCCCGCGCTGGGATCGCAACGAGACCTCCTGAAAACAGTAGGAGAAAAAAGATGAATGTGATGGAACGCAACACGGTCATGCCACCTCTTTCATACCAAGCATAGCGACTGAATCAATCAAGAAACGTGAAATATCTCCCGACTTTGCGCGGGACGACAGGCACAGGGATCAGGGAAACGCGCCATTGCCACGACTCTCAAAACCGTTCACCTTTCCCGAAATTTATGAGCCGTCTTCGCACTTTTTCAGCTCTCGCTCTGGGAGCCTCTCTTTTCGCCACCCCTGCCATGGGTCAAGATTCAGCGCACCTCGCGCTGGAATCTGAGTTCGGATCCTTCGTTGAAGAGGATTTTCCGTATTTCACTCAAGTCGTCGACGCCCGTGAGTTTGGCGAGAACGCTGAACCCACGAACCTGACCCCTCGCGGCATCATCGTGAAAGCAGGCAACGGGTATTTTGGCTGTTTCGATCCCGATTTGCTTCGCTGGTCTCTCATCTGGAAAGCGACCGACGAGGGCGAATACCTCTCGATGGACGGAATGGCTCCGGGCAGTTATCGGCTTCCGAATCGCAAATCGTCCGCGGGTCAGGAAAGTCTCCCGAAGCCGAAAGGGACACCTATTTATCAGTCGCCGGCGCTGCCCGGATTCTATTCCGATGACGCCATCGAAGGCAAAGACCCACGCGTTCACGATGGCGCCGATGACGGGGAAGTCGGACTCGGCCCGATACCGGCGGAGCTGGGAAGATTCTCAGGCATCCGGCTCACCGGGAACGGCGCGCAGATCGAATATGAAATCCGGGGAATCAAGGTGATCGAACGATTGGAGGCAAAAGGTAAAGTTTTACGGATCATCGAAACCGTTGATCGCGACAAGACTGAGCGGATCCGTTGGGCAAAGCATGACGGTCTGACAACTCGAATCATTTCTACTCAGGAAGCTGAAGCTTTAAAGTCTCCCACCAAAACCGACGTTTCCAAAAAGCGCTGGCCTCAAACCCTGACGCTCCCCACCCCACCACCGGCGACCGGCGGCACGTCTTACCTGACTTTTGACACGCTTCCCCTTCCCACGCAGAATCCGTGGAAACGCAACGTCCGCCTCAGCGGCTTCGATTTCTTCTCCGACGGTCAGGTTGTGATTTGTTCTTTTGACGGGGACGTCTGGCTCATCGATGGCCTCGTCGAGGGAAGCAAGGAACTCAAATGGACGCGCTTCGCCTCCGGCCTTCACGAGCCGAAGAGCGTCTGCATCGTCGACGACGTGATCTATGTGTCCGACCGGAACGGCATCGTCCGGCTCCACGACACCGACAAAAACGGCGAAGCCGACTGGTATGAGAACTTTTCCAACGTCGTCGGCCAGACCGCCGAGACCCGCGAGTTCGCGATGGACATGGTCGCGACGAAAGAAGGCACCTTTCTCCTCGCAAAGGGCGGCCAGGTCGGATCGACACGAGGTAGACACAACGGAACCGTGATCGAAGTCGCCGCCGACGGTCGTTCCTTTGAAGTCCTCGCGACCGGCCTCCGCCAACCCTACCTCGGCTACAATTCAGAAACCGGTATGATCACTTCCAGCGATCAGCAGGGCCACTGGAAACCGGCCACTCCGATTTACCGGATCGAGAAAGGAAAATACTTCGGCTTCCAGCCCGCCAAGTATAAGGACAAAGCGGTTCACCCCGCCTCGATCGATCCTCCCGAGCTCTGGATTCCCCATTTCATCAATCAGTCGGGGGCGACTCAGGTCTGGATGAACGGTTCGGCGGACATGGGAGCGCTCAACGGAGACCTCATCCACATCGGCTACAACCGGCCCGAGCTTTTCAAAATCTACCTCAGCGACACCCGCGAACAGGGCGCTGTTTTCCCGCTCCTGTCAGGATTTCCCGCCGGCTTGCTCAAGGGACGGATCAATCCCAACGACGGACGACTCTATGTCTCCGGTTTCGAAGTCTGGGGCACTTCAGGGACTGACGTGAGCGGACTCTACAGGGTCAGGCCGACGGACCAACCCTGTTTGATCCCCCGCCGCGTCAAAGCGACGAAGCGCGGCATCCTCCTCGGTTTCGATGAAGAGCTCGATCCCGCTCTCGCCGCCGAAGTCGGCCGCTATTCCGCCGACCGATGGAACTACAAGCAGACTCACAATTACGGCTCCGGAAACTACATGCTCAACGGCGAGCCCGGGCAGGAATCCGTTCCCGTCGCGAGCGCGATGCTTTCCGGGGACAAAAAATCGCTCTTTCTCGGCATTCCCGACATGAAGCCCTCCCACTCGCTGCGCATCACCTATCGACTTCCCATTCCCGACCATCTCGCGGTCGACAGCGCCTACCTCACGATGCGCGCGCTCCCGACAGTGGATCTGACGAAAGAAGGATTCGCAAGCAACGAGGTGAATCTCAAGCTCGACCCATCGCTCACGAAGGCCGCCGAAGTAGTGGAACCCACCGCCGAGCTCGGAAAAGAGGTCGCGATGCGTTACGGCTGTGTCGCCTGTCATGCCACCGGAGAGGGCCCGGCGCCAACAGCGCCCGCCACCGCAGAGGCTGGAGCCCAGGTCGCGGTAGGTCCACCGTGGACCGGTCTGTGGAATTCGAAACGGACTTTCACCGACGGATCCTTCATCCGGGGCGCCGACGAAGCGTATCTGAAAGAGTCTATTCTCGACCCGGGGCGACGCGTCGCCGAAGGGTATGATACGGTCAAGACCGGTGTGGGAATGCCGTCCTATCTCGGAGTCCTCAAAAACCACGAGATCGATTCGATCATTCTCTATATCAGGACGCTCAAAAAGAAATGATCCGACGCCTCAGCGAGGTCGTCTCCGATCCCGGCGAACGAAATAATCCCGCCGGAGAAAACGAGGACGTCGCAGCGAAACTGAAACGCGTCGCCGATGAGGAACGGGCCAATCCGGGCGACGATTACACGAAAACGTAAGGATCCCGCCTTCCCTCTCCCGAAATAATGGGAAATAGAGTGACTCTGACTGAGGCGGAAAATTGAATTTCTACTCGAAGTATCGCGCGACTGATTTAGATCACTGAATCAAAAGGCTTGAACTCAAGCCGTTCCAAGCGAAGAAATAGGAGTCCCGAAGTCAAACGCGTGCCCTCGGATTGATACTATGCCTAAAGCTAAGAACAGCTCAGCCAAACCAGAAACTGCTCTCCCCTTTGAGCAGGCTCTGACGCAACTTGAAGATCTCGTTCGGGAGATGGAGTCAGACGACCTCCCTCTCGAAGAGTTGATCCAAAAGTATGAGCAGGGAACCCAGCTGCATCGCGTTTGCGAAAAACGGCTCGATGAAGCTCAGGGACGTATCGAACTAATCCGTAAGAAACGTAACGGCGAAACCGTAGTGGAACCCTTCGACGAAAAAGCCGAATCCGCCCCCGTCGAAGAACCCAACGACTCTCAAGAGAATGGAGAACTATTTTGAATTTCCCGACATCCCCACTGATCAGCTTCCTAAAGTTGATTCGGCGGATGAGTTAAAAAAGCTGCAACTGGAAGATCTTCCCAAGCTGGCGGAAAACATCCGGCGCACCCTCATCAGTTCCCTCGCGAAGACGGGTGGACACCTCGGCCCGAACCTCGGAGTCGTCGAACTGAGCATCGCACTGCACCGTATTTTCAACACGCCGAAGGACAAGTTCGTCTTCGATGTGAGCCACCAGGGCTACGTGCACAAAATGCTGACCGGTCGCTGGGATGAAATTCACACGATCCGCCAGTATGAGGGACTCAACGGTTTCCTCCTCCGGACCGAAAGCGAGCACGACTGCTACGGAGCCGGTCACGCCGGAACCGCCGTTTCCGCGGCCCTTGGAATGGCTGCCGGTCGCGACGTAAAAGGAACCGACGAACACGTCGTCGCCGTTGCGGGTGATGCCGCCTTCACCTGCGGACCTACTTTCGAAGCGCTGAACAACATCGCCACGACGACGAAGAAATTTATTCTCGTGCTGAACGACAACGAGTGGTCAATCGACCGGAACGTAGGCGCCATCGCGAAGTATTTCCACGCGCTCCAGACGAGCTCGACCTACTCGCACATCCACGAAAAAGCCGCCACCTTCGTCGAGAAAATCGCCGGAAAATCGATCCGCGACATCGCGCAGAAGGTGGAAAGCGGAGCGAAGAACCTCCTCTTCCCCAACGTGCTTTTCGAAAAATTCGGGATCCACTACTACGGCCCCATCGACGGACACGACGTTGACCTTCTCGTGAAGACGTTCGACTTCCTGAAAGATCAGGAGGAACCCGTCATCCTCCATATCATCACGGAAAAAGGTCGCGGCTATGAGCCCGCGAAGGCGAATCCGATGAAATTTCACGGCCTCGGTCCCTACAAAACCGAAACCGGCGAGACTCCCGCGGGAGGCAGCCCGACTTACTCGCAAATTTACGGTCAACAGCTCGGAAAACTCGCCCTTGAAGACGAGGACATCGTCGCGGTGACGGCGGCAATGCCCAGCGGGACCGGTCTCGTCGAATTCCAGAAGCTCGTTCCGGATCGCTACTACGACGTCGGTATCGCCGAAGAACACGCCGCCCTTTTCGCGTGTGGCCAGGCGGTTCTCGGGCTTAAGCCGTTCCTCACGATCTACTCGACCTTTTTCCAGCGCGCCTACGACATGGCGGTGCACGACATGGGAATCCAGAAGCTCCCGGTCCGCCTCTGCATGGACCGCGCCGGACTCAGCGGAGACGATGGTCCCACGCACCACGGCCTTTTCGACATCGGTTACATGCGCCACATTCCCAATTGGGTTTTGATGCAGGCGAAAGACGAAGACGAGTTCGTCGACATGCTCTACACGATGGCGCAATACGAAGACGGGCCGACTGCGATTCGCTATCCCCGTGGCGCCGGAACCGGAGCGAAACTCAAGGACAAGCCCGAGTTGCTCGAGATCGGTAAAGCGGAAGTCATATCCGAAGGCACCGACGTCGCGATCTTCGGACTCGGCAATATGTTTGAGATGGCAGAGAGAACGGCGGCGACGCTCACCGAAATGGGTTACTCCGTCGCCCTCGTGAATCCCCGCTGGATCAAGCCACTCGACCTTTCCTGCATCGACCGCCTCGCGAAGGCGTGCCCCGTCGTCCTCACCTTTGAAGACCACACGATCCAACACGGATTCGGCGCTGCGATCATCGATCACCTCAACGACGCCGGGATTCAGACGCCGGTCGAGAGAATCGGCTGGCCTGACCAGTTCGTTGAGCACGGCAGCGTTGAAATTCTGAGAGAGAAACACGGTCTCACCGCTGAAAACGGCGTCGCGAAAGTGCTCAAGCATCTCCCCGCGATCAAAGGCGAAGCGGTCGCCGGGTGAACGATCCCCCGCTTGATTTTCGGCGTGGTGACCCTTCAGTATCTCTTTCCACTCTCTCAAGGGCATCAATAATGCTCTCGGGGAGACCGTATCGTTATGCACGAACTAACCATTTCAGAAGGATCCCCCCACCCGCTTGGAGCGACACCCCAAAGCGACGGTTCTGTGAATTTCGCAGTCTCGTCTCAGTATGGCGCCACGGTCACGCTCTGCCTTTTCGCCAATCCGGATAAGCGCTCCGAGGAAACGCATCGGATTCTTCTTACCGGACATTCAGGCGACACCTGGTTCACGCGGGTCAGCGGGATCCCCGCGGGAACGACCTACGGCTACCGGGTCGACGGCCTCTGGGAACCGGTCGCAGGACACTATTTCAACCACAGCAAACTCCTTCTCGATCCCTACGCGAAGCACATCGACGGACCCTCACTCTTTCACCCCACGCTCCTCTCCGCGACGCGCGACGGCAAGCTTTGCCGCAAAGACAGCGGCCCCTTTGCTCCGAGAGCGATGGTTCCGCAGTGCGATCAATTCGACTGGGAAGGAGACGAGCGCCCCCGGCTTCCACTTTCGGATTCGACGTTCATGGAACTGCACGTCAAGGGGTTCACGAAGGAAAACCCTGACGTTCCGGAACCACTCCGGGGCACTTATGCCGGGCTCGCAAGCGACGCATCGATTCGATATTTCAAAGAACTGGGCATCACGACGGTTCAGCTTCTCCCCGTGCATCAGCACCTCGACGACGGCTTTCTCCTCAAAAAAGATCTCGTCAATTACTGGGGATACAACACCCTCGGGTTCTTCGCCCCCGAAGCCCGCTACAGCGCCGGGGACGATCCCGTGACCGAATTCAAGGAAATGGTGAAGGCGTTTCACCGGGCGGGAATGGAAGTCATTCTCGACGTCGTTTACAATCACACCTGCGAAGCGGGAACGGACGGCCCGACCTGCTTCCTGCGCGGATTGGACAACATGGTCTACTACCACACCGACCCGAGCATGCCGGCCCACTACCGCGACTACACGGGCTGCGGAAACTCCGTCGACGTTTCCCATCCACGCTCGCTGCGCCTCATCCTCGACAGCATGCGCTACTGGGTCGAGGAAATGCACGTCGACGGGTTTCGATTCGACCTCGCGGTGGAACTCGGTCGCAGTCGCGAACCGTTCCGCCGCCGCGCCGCCTTTTTTCAGGCGATTTTTCAGGACCCCGTCCTCTGCACCGCGAAGATGATCGCCGAGCCGTGGGACCTCGGTCCGGGTGGTTACCAAATCGGAAACTTCCCCAACGACTGGGCCGAGTTGAACGGAAAATTCCGCGACTGCATCCGCCGTTTCTGGCGGGGAGACCCGGGAATTTCCGGTGAGTTTGCCGCCCGCATCACCGGTAGCGAAGACCTGTTTTCCCACAATCGGAGAAAACCCGAAGCGAGCATCAATCTCATCACCTCGCACGACGGGTTCACGCTGCACGATCTCGTGAGCTACAATCACAAGCACAACCTCGCGAACGGCGAGAACAACGAGGACGGAGACTCACACAATCTGTCTTTTAACCACGGCGAAGAAGGACCCACCGAAGACCCTGAGATTCAGGAACTGCGGGAACGTCAGATCCGCAACTTTCTCGCCACGACGATTTGCGCGAAAGGCGTTCCGTTTCTCACCGCAGGAGATGAACGGCTCCGCACCCAGGGCGGGAACAACAACTCCTACTGTCAGGACAGCGAACTGAGCTGGATCAACTGGGACAACACGAAAAACGCGTCGGACCTGCGTGACTTCGTCGCGAAACTGTTAGCGTTCCGGAAGGAATCACCCCTCCTCCGCCAGAACCGGTTCCTCACCGGAAAAGCCCCCGGGAAAAACATTCCACCCGACGTCTGCTGGCTGCGGGCCGACGGCAATATTAAGAAACTGGTGGATTGGGAAATGGAAAAAGCCGGTGCCTTTGCGATGATGCTGCACGACGCCGACGCGATGGAATCGATTATTTTCTTCTTCAATGCGCGGCAGGAAGTGAAGACGTTTCACTTCCCTCCTAAAATGCATTGCGATTGGACGCTCGTCGCTGATTCAGCGGCTCCCGCCGATACCGGTCGCACTTCAACGGATTGCAAAACAACGGAGCTGATCGACCGCTCCATGCAAATCTGGAAGCGCTCGGGAGATTCCTAGCCGACCTGCCAACTCGTGCCTTTCGGCACATCCCGGGCTGTTGCCTGCGCGGAACGGATAAAACGGGTGCTTCAGCCCTCGACCGTCGTGTCGGGCTCTCCCGACTCGGGCCCGGCCCCGGGCGTGTGAGGCATTCCGGTCCCCTTGCCCATGAAGGCGGAAATCCAGCGAAGGTCGGAACTGTTATCGAGCATCACTTTCACCATCATCGTCAGCGGCACGGCCAGCAGCATCCCGACGGGTCCCCAGACGTAACCCCAGAAAAGCACCGAGAGAATCACGATAACGGTGGAAATCCCGAATCGATCACCCAGCAGCATCGGCTCCAGAAAGTTTCCAATCGACACGTTGATGATCAGATAGAGAGCCAGAACTCCGGCCGCCCACCAGAACCCGTGTGAAATCAGCGCCAGCAAAGTAGGAGGGATCGCAGCCACAATCGATCCGATCGCAGGCACGTAGTTAAAGAGAAATGCGACGAGCCCCCACAAAAGCGGGAACTCGATACGGAAGATGACGCAAACCAGGGTCGCGAGAAGCCCGGTCACAAAACTCACCGCCGTTTTAATCCCGAGGTATTTCTGAATGTCCCGGGAGGTGTTTTGAAAGCGGCTCAGATCGGGCCCTCTCACATTGAGCACATCGTGAACTTTGTGCGCGTAACTCCCTGACTCGGCCAGCACGAAAACCATGACGATCAGCGCGAAAAAGCTGTGCGTCGCCAGCGTCGTAAACCGGGAGACGACATCGAACTGAGCGATGAACGCAACGACCCGGTTGGTATCGAAATAATCGTCCACCAGATCCTTAAAACTGAGCGTCCCGAGATCGAAGGTCTGGTTTGAATCAGCCCCGACGATCGCGGTGCCGTCCGGATTGAGCGCAGTCCCCTCCTTCACAGGCGCAGGTGCGGGCACGGGAGCCGGAGCAGGTTCCAATTTGACTTCGGGGTCGGCAATCGATTCCGATCCTCCACCGCCTTCACTGTCGGGCGTTTGATCCCAGAAATCTCCGAAACGCTGAATCTGCCGATCCATTTCCACGGAGAAAGTCGCGGCCCTGTCCCGTAACAATTCAGCGTATCCCTTCGTCTTCTTTTGAAAATCACCGAGGACGCTGAAGGCCAGAAAAACGATGAACCCGAGAATCAATAAATCGACGAGAACAGTCGTCAGCACCGCGAGAGGCCGCGGAAACCCGCGACGATCCAGCCAGTTCAAAATAGGAAGGGAAAGAAGAGCGAGGAAGAACCCCAGCATGATGGGAATAAACAGCTCAGCCGCCGACTTCAAACCGGCGACGACGACGATCACACTCGCCAGAGACAACAAGACACGCATGCCGCTTCCCGCCTGTTTTCTGCTAGTTACCCGCTCGCTTGTCATCGTCTGAAAACATCCCGAATGCAGGAGACTAAACAAGAGGTTTTTCCAACAGAAACCCGCGCGATGCCTGCGAAATCGCGAACCCGCTGAAGGGCGCTTCCAACGGTGACAGAATCACTTTTCGATATTGCCGCATCGCTCACGTCATTTACCCTGTCCTCAGCAGCCACGCCTCTTTCCTTATGAAAAATTCCATCCGTCTGATTTCACTGTTCTTCAGCCTGCTCTTCGGACCGCTCGCCTATCTCGCGATTTACAGTCAGGGAATGACTTACCTGAACTGGTTCATCGCGGCTGCTTTCATCCTATGGCTGCTCCTCCTCGGGATCTGGTATCTCATTTTCGGGGGTAACTCGTTCAAGCTTCGGGTGCGGCGGTTTCTCGCAGGAGTGGGAACCTTCGTTCTCCTCGGAATCCTCGCGAGCCAATTGCTGAGATACGAGGGATCCTCATCGGGCTCGTCGTTTCCAAAACTCGCATGGAGATGGACTGAAGGGAGCGCCACCGTCGTTGAAACGGAAAAAAACGCCGTCGCGGAAGCGTCGAAAGCTTCCGCAGACCTCCTGAATTTTCTGGGTCCTGACCGAAACGGAAAATGGAATGAACTCCCCTTTCATCCTGATTGGAACACCCGTCCGCCTGAACTGGTCTGGCGAAGAGCCATTGGAAAAGCCTGGTCCAGTTTTGTCATCAAAGGAAACAAAGCCATTACCCAGCAACAGAACGGCGACAACGAGGAGGTGATTTGCCTCGACACATCAACCGGTGACGAACTTTGGCACTACGCAGACGAGAACGTCCGCCTCCTCCTTGAGAAAGCGGAGAACGGCGGTGCCGCGATGGGAGGCGACGGTCCCCGCTCCACTCCGACGATTTTCGAGGATCGCGTCTTCAGCCTGGGTTCGACCGGCATCGCAAACTGCCTCGACCTGAACACCGGCAACCTCCTGTGGAGCCACAACGTGATCAAAGAGAACAACGGGGAACTCCAGCGCTGGGGAAGCGCCAACGCGCCTCTGGTGATCCCCGCGGAAAACCTCGTCGTCTTTGCCGGCACGGACCGGTCCGGCGCCAACCTGCTCGCCTACGACATCGAGACCGGAGCGTCCCGCTGGATCTACAAGGGACGCGGAGCGAGCTACAGCTCCCCCCGGATTCTCACGCTGGAGGGCGTCGAACAAATCGTGAGCGTGAACGCCAAAGACGTGACCGGACTCACGATCAAAGATGGATCGGAACTCTGGAAATATGAATGGCCGGGAAATTTTCCCAAGGTGGGTCAACCGCTCAAGGCAGGCGAAAACCGGATCCTGGTCACGGCCAGTTACGGCGTGGGAAGTCCATTCATCGAAATCACCCGAAACGGTGCCGAATGGAGCGTTTCCGAACTGTGGAAATCGACACGGATGAAGACGAAATTCAGCTCTGCGGTGATTTTGGGTCAGTACGCATATGGACTGGATGAAGCCCGGCTCGCGTGCATCGATCTCGCCAGCGGGAGGAAAGTATGGAAAGGGGAAAAGTTCGGCTTTGGCCAACACCTTCTTTTCGGTAATCAACTACTCATCCAGGGAGAAGAAGGCTACCTCGCCACAGGAACGATCAGCCCGGAAGGATATACCGAAACCGGCCGCATCGAGGCACTGCACAGCATGACATGGAACGTCCCCGCCGTAGCAGGGAGACTCCTGTTTGTGAGGAACGACCGCGAGGCCGCGTGCTTCCTCCTTCCCGATAAAGACAGCGCTGAATAGCACCGTCTCACGCTAAGCCAGTTTCGCGCGGAGGTGCTTGACCTCGATCCCTTTGCCGGCGAGCTGATCCAGAAAATCCCCCGCCTCGGCTCCCTGCAGCACTAACGAAAGCGGCATCATGCTCGCGCCCTGAGCGATCGTGGAAGCCGCCGAAAATCCGATCACGATCTGTTTTTCGCCCCCCTCAGCCGCTCCCTCGGGTGCCTGCCTTGTACGTGAAGTAAGGAATGCCACAGCATTCAAGTTTACAATCTTTCCACCGATGGTTGAGATAAAATCACTCATTCTAATCTATAAATAAAACGTTTCTATACTAGCTTTCAGGGGAGGCTTCAAACATTACTAACGCATGCGATCCACTCTGCAAGCGCCCGTCTCGATTATCTATAACTAAACGAGTACGCAGAGTTTCACTGGATGGATCAATTGCCGGCGAAACAAATTCAATAGTCCCTGTTGTCGTTACCGCAGCATCTCCCCGATCGAGGCTCAGACTGCTCTGCTTCAAGACACGAACCGGGAGCACCCTGCCCACTTCCAGCGCCAGTGAATATACTGAGGGAACATGAATGACCAGCTTGAGACGGTCGATCTGGGCCACCTGAACGAGCGGACGGTTCTGGACGCCTTCCTGCGGAGAGGTCGCGGACTCCGCGATCTCGCGGTTGATCTCGAGAACCACCCCATCAATCGGGCTTCTCAGGACACGTCGCGCAATCTGGGCTTCAATCTCCTGAACTCTGAATCCGGCGATCTTTTTCTCTTCGTTGGCAATACTCACCTGCCCCTCCGCCTTCTTCATATCCGCCTCAGCACGGGAGACCTCCGATGAATGAGCGGTGCCGCTTCGCTTCAACTTATACAGTTTATCGTAGCGCTCCTTCGATACCGAAAGATCAGCATTCGCCACGATGATTGCGGCCTCACTTGCCGCCTGCACCTTCGCAATCGCCAACTGAGCCTCAAGAACGCTGTTATCGAGGCTGAGTAACTCCTGCCCTTCGGCTACCGACTCTCCCTCAGAAACGTGAATCTTTCCGATCACCCCGGCCTCGGAGGCATTCATCTCAATGCTCCGATAGGGTTCGAGATACCCGAGAACCTTAATCTCCTTATCGGCGGCAAAACCTGATGTCAAACAACAGGCCCACAGGAAAAACATGAGTCGGCATTGCCTATTTTTCATCGCGCTAATGATTCTTTTGTTTCCTCCAACCATTCATCTCTTTCCGCCATTCTCAGACGCATCTCGTATCTGGTACGCTCGACCTCAGCCTGCACTTTATCAAAGACTGCTTTCAATTTTCCGGGGAGCTCGCCATTTTCGTCCGCTTTCATTGCCTGAATCTGATCCCGCACCTCTTCCGCGTAAATATCGAGCAGGTAATCCTCTCCCGAAACAAATGACTGAGCCGAACCCGGCTGCCCCTGACGGGCGCCCCTTCCGACCAACTGACGGTCGATTCGCATCGATTCGTTTCTCTCAACAGCGATGACGTGAAGCCCTCCCGCCTCCTTCGAAACCGCCGGCAGATCGATGTGCGTCCCCCGTCCCGCCATGTTGGTGGCGATGAGAATGCTTCCCGGCTCACCCGCTGAAGCAATGATCTCATCCTCTTCGGCATCCTGCTTCGCCGTCAGAATCCGATGAGGAATTCCGGTATCACCCAATCTTGCAGCAAGTCGCTCACTGTCACGAATCGTCCGGGTTCCCACGAGGACCGGTTGCAGACGCTGATAGCGCTCCGCGATGTCTTTCACGATGGCGTTGTCCATCGCATCGTGCCCCACGAAAATACGCTCGGGTAAAATCTCACGCTGACTGGGAACATGAAGAGGAACCGGCACGACGTGCATCCTGAAGAAGCGCCAGAATTCGCCGGCGCTCTCCCCTGCCGTGCCCGTAAGTCCGCAGATCACGTCGTAAAGCGCGTAGAAACGCTGCCGCGTAATACTGGCCGCGGAATCGGCCTCCGGGCGCACCTCGACCTGCTCTTTTGCCTCGACCGCCTGATGCTGTCCCTCTCTCCAACTCCGGTCAGCAAATCTCCGACCCGTGAACTCGTCGACGATCACAACTTTGCCCTCGTCATCGACGACATACTGCTCATCGCGATGGAAGAGGAACTCCGCCTTCAACGCGTTAACGATGTAAACCTCCCAGGGACGTCGCAGCAGCTCCCAGGGAATCACCGAGTCATCTCTGAAAATTTCCCGCCGCCCCTCGACCGTGAGATCAATCTTCCGGCGATTCCGATCGAGCGAGTAATGCTCCCCCTCCACCAGATTGAGAGCGAGATCCCTCGCCCTGAAAAAAGGAAGGTCGGCCCCTTCTCCGGGCTGCGCCGCCTCACTGATCAGCAGCGGACTTCCCGCCTCATCAATCAGAACGCTGTCCACCTCATCAATAATCGCATACGCGAGCCCGCGCTGACAGACATCAGGCTCCGGCTTTTCGATCCCCCGGATCGCATAGCGCAAATCCTCGCCGGGTGCGCCACCGGGATGCCTCATTCGGATAAGCTGGTCGCGCATGTAGTCGAAACCGTATTCGTAACCGACCCCATACGTAATATCGCAGTCGTAGGCGGCCTTTTTCTCCGCGGGTGTCGCCTCTTTGCCTTCCGGCAGCAAGCCGATCGTGATGCCCAGAAAATCGAAAATCGGCTTCGAAAACTCGAAGTCCCTGCCCGCCAGATAGGAGTTCACCGTCACGACGTGGACGCCTCTTCCGACGAGTGAAAAGACGAAGGCGGGAAGGCTGACCGCGAGAGTTTTCCCCTCACCTGTTGCCATCTCGGCAACACCTCCTCTGACCAACGCGAGGCCGGCCAGTATCTGCTCATCATAATGAAAGAGCCCGGTGGTTCGCCTCGAAACCTCTCGCAACAGAGCAAAACCCTCCTCGATGATTGACGGAAGCGCCTCCTCATCGTGCCGGACGGTCGCCTTGAGACGCTCGACCCGCTCGCGAATCGCGTCGTCCGACAAACTGCGAATCAGTTCGCCGGCCACGTTGATTCGCGACAGTCGAACCGAATCAGGAACCGCTTTTTTCTTTCGGAAAAGAGAATCGAACCGGTGAAGAAATCGCCCCTGCAAATACGCAGAACGGTCATACTGACGCGCCAGGAGTGAATTACTCATACTCCCGTTAAGCGACACCCCCGAACCCTTTCCGGGGGAGTGACTTTGAAGTGATTTCGCCGTCGCGATTAATCCAAAGGCTTGGCACTGGCTTGAGGAGTGACGGTAACTGTTTTCTCAACCGAGGAACCACTGAGTGAACGAGCCATTACAGCAGGTGTTTCAATCACCGGAATCGGCTTCGTTCTGGGAACGCTTGAGAAAGTCGATGCTGAGATGGTGTTCGTAGCGAACTCGCTGCTTTCACCCGAAGTGGACGAAGCGTTCGCAACCGGGACCGGAGCAGCCACAGGTGTCGAAACCACTTTGTTCGCAACCGGCTTCACCGAAACAGATGGCGCAGGCGTGTTGGAACGACCCACTTTGTTACCACCGGAGTTTGCTTTACGAAGATTGCTGAACAGACCTTTCTTCTCCTTCACTTCAGGAGCAGGCGCTGCGTTCATCGAGTTGGCCTCGGCAAGGACGCTGAAACCACCTTCGCCATTTGAAGCCTGCTCCGGAACATCCGGAATCGAATCTTCGTAGGACGGCAATTCCGAATCAGGAATGGAAGGATAACTCTTTCCGCCTTTCGTGCTCGTGATGTTAGTAGGCTTGCTCACGTGGATTTTCTCAAGCTCTTCACCGGGATGAGCAGGATCCGTATCCATGATGCGCTTGATCTCAACATTCTCTGAACGGAGGAATGTTCCTCTCGCACGCTGGAGAGCGGCGAATGAAGCATTGTAAGCAACAACCGAGTCGAGGAAGAGCTCCTCTGCGTTCTGATTGCGATCCATTGAATCGAGAATCAGCTGAAGCTGCGAAGCAGTCGTTCTGCCACCCTCTTCTTCAGTGTCGACTTCAAGACGATCGCGAAGCTGACGGGTCTCTTCACGGGAGGCGCGAAGCGCGGAGTAGCGACCCTGCATGTCCCGGTAAGCGGTCATCAACTCACGGTAGGAAACCAAAGCCTCGAGGAGAACCACGTCAATGGTGGCGCGGAGCTGATTCACTTGCTGTCTCAGCTCGAACTCGCTTCTGAGAAGACGGGCACGGTCGGCATCGTTATCCCATGGTTGCTCAAATTCGAAACCAACGAGGTAACCTGTGCCGGCTTCCCACTGATCTTTAAACGCTCTTCCAGCAGCATCATTGCCTTCAATGTCTCCCATCATCATCTCAGCAACGAGATTCAGAGTCGGCCACTTGTTGTTCTTCTGCATGTCACGGCGAACAATCGCGGCGCGCAGTTCGTCGAATGCCTGCTGCACTTCAGGACGATTTCTGAGAGCGTCTTTGGCGACACTCTTCACGCTGTCAACGTAGCGCGTCATGATTGGAGGCGTGGTCGGAATCATCTCTGCATTGGACCCGATGTCCTGGTCAGGATCGTTAACCAACGCACGGAGTCGCTCTTCGCTGTTGCGAACCGCCATCTCTGCGCGGTTGAGCATCGACTTTCTCATCGCGAGGGATGAGCGGGCGCGAAGCACCTCGCTTTGGAGGGCATCCAGATCGGAGCGCTGCTCCAACTGAGAAAGGATGTTGCCGGTCTCTCCCACGAGATCACGACTGAGAAGATAATAAGACCGAGCGTAGTAAAGCGCCCAGTAAGCCCGGTTTACTTCAAGCAAATGAGACTGGAGCTGTCTTACGAACTCAGCCGATGCCATGCGGGAGTCAAACTTGGCGAGCTTGATCTTGGACTGATTGTAGTGATAGCCACTTCCCTGAAGGAGGGGCTGAACCACGGAAAGAACGAACTCAGAGGAGCCCTGGTTCTGTGGAACGAGGAAGGATGAGTTGTTGCTCAAGGTTGAAATCCGGTTGGACATCGTGACTTCCGCACCGGTAGCGAACTTCTTGCGAACACCGCCTTCGAGGTAATCGCGATTTTCGCGGAAACGGTTGGAAAGGTTTCCGGTCGTGAGAGTCGAACCGATTGGCTCGTTACCACGCTGGAGACGTCCATCGATGAAAGTCGTGATGTCGAACTCACCGTCAGCTTCCTGCATTCCGGTTTCACGAATCAGAGGAAGATCACTGTAAACCTTGATTTGATTGGAATGCTCGAGCGCTCTCCGATAAATATCCTCAACGGAGTGGACTACCTGACGCTGATCGTGCCACACGGGTGACGCGGCGCGCGCTTTCCAGATAGTGGGGTAACCGGTGGGGATGCTTCCCATCGCGGAAATCCGTGAACTGCGGAGATCCGGTGGATCCATGTGACCGATACGCGCATCGTATGCGGAATAAATAGTCTCAATGAGCGTCTCAATGTTTTTCTGAGAGCTGTTCTTGATCGTAAGATAACCGGGAATCTCAGGGTAACGCTCGACGGGGTCATTTTCGCGCTCTCCGAGAGCATCAATCTCAGCATCCACGATCGCAGAAATTGACTCAGCATGACGATCCGTGTGACGGTCGTGAATCTTGCCGTTGTAACCGGGACCGGGATTACGAAACTGATGCTTATCTTTAGAAAATAATTTCTCTAGAAACGAATTATTTTCCGCCTTTGAAATATCATCAGCAACTGCGGCTCCACATAGCAGGATAGGTAGTACCCCGGCTATAGTTATTAACTTTCCAATTCTCATGCTTAGTGTCTTTTTTTCTTGGATAGTCTGTATTGCCACCTCAGGGAGCAAAAGATTACAACACGACAGGGGTTTTGTTGCATACTCTCTGAGTAAGGGCAACCCCTAAAACTCCATCCAAGCGAATATTTTCAACTTTGCAAACCAATGCAAATAATTAAGTTAAATTAACTAAAATATGAATTTTGAGACTCACACCCGCGAATTTGAGGTGCAAACCAAAGGCAAAGGCACCTATGAAATCAGCGCTCAGGCGAGACAATTTCTCGCCGACTCTAACATTGCGAGCGGCCAGATGGCCTTATTTGTCAAGCATACCAGCGCCAGTCTCGTGATCATGGAGAACGCAGACCCGGAGGCGCGAACCGATCTTCACGCCTTTTTCGATCACCTCGTCCCCGAAAATTTACCATTTTTGATCCACACCTATGAAGGCCCTGACGACAGCCCCAGCCACCTCCGCATGGCTCTAACACGTACCAGCGAAGTAATTCCGATTTGTGAAGGAAAACTCGCATTGGGAACATGGCAGGGCATTTTTCTGTTTGAACACCGCCGCGCGCCTCACACGCGAAAAATCGTCATGTCTCTGATGGGTTCTACCACTTAGGCCGGGGAAAGGCCTACTTTTTCAGCCGCGCGGATAAACTCGGCACGCTTCAGCTTCATAAAGCCTTTCGAAGCGAAATATCCCAGAATCGCGAGAAGGGCGAAACCACCGCCGAAGACCGCCAGTGATTGCAAAATGGCAAATACCGAAAACACCAGAACCGGCAGCACGAGGAGCCGTGTCAGCATCTGCGGCCGCGCCAAAAGCCTCAGGCGGGTGAGGCGCCCATCGTTCTCGTGATATTCCGTCGTCGTGAGCACCGCCCAGTTCCAGAAGAGCCCGCGTTTCAGTATAATATCCGTTTTCCCGGTGGGATCGTCCTCCGAGCCCGGGAATTCCTCCCGGATCGCAGCGAGCAACTCGTCCCGGCCGGCTCCGCCCTCACTCCAGAAATTCTTCTCGTCACCCAGCTTCCACCAGGGCGAAACCGCTTTCCGGGCTGCCAAAGCCCCCAAAACACCGATGCTCTGGGTCCATTTCGCGGACTTCCAACCATGCCGGATCCGTGAACTGCTCCGCAGCAGCCCTTGCAGGAGAACCAATCCAGCCAAACTCAGTCGTGAAAGCTTCGAATCGAACTCCGGCTCGAGACGCGAACGATTTGCACGTTTGAGAGCCACCCGGAACGTTCCGAAGACCATCGCAACCGCCGGAATCCACAGCCAATTCAACCACCAGCCGGCAATCCCCAACGCCAGAAAAAGCACCCACCAAACTATATGTAAAACGACATCCCCCATACCCGATTCAGGAGACGGATATACTAATTGAAACGGCTCGTATCCATACCTGCCGTGATACACAATCGAACTCGATGGCGGTCTCGATATATATACCTGTCCTTTCCATACCGCACCGCCGAGCCCGCGGAATCGTCTTTGATGAAAAGGCATCAGCATTGCCTCGGCACGACCATACCCCATCTGCTGGCGAAAATAAGCCCGGGGAGTGAACCTGCGGTAGTGCCAGACGAACGCCGCCGCGACGAAGCCAAGCTCATAGCCCGCGTCCGTAATCCGCCAGCAAAAATCAACGTCGTCTCCCGCCGTCCAAAAAATGGGGTTAAACCCACCGATCTCCTCAAAGACGGACCGGCGAACCGCAATATTACAGCCGGGAAGATGCTCCGCCTCGGTATCGGTCAGGAGAACGTGGACCGGCCCTCCCGGAGCCGCGATGATGCGGGCCTGCGTCGCGGACTGCGGCGGTGGCGGGATATTGGGACCACCGACACATCCGACCTCAGGCCCTTTCTCAAAGCCTTTTACAATCCAGGTGATCCAATCCGGCTCGACGATGCAATCGTCGTCCGTGTAGGCGAAAATATCGCCCGTAGCCATTTCAGCCCCCAGATTACGCGCCACACTCAGGCCGGCGTGCTCGATAGAATGCAGGATCACTTCGGGATAGAGCCCGACGATTTCGTTCACCCGCTCATCTCCCCCGTCATTGACCACAATCAACTCCAGGTTCGGATAATTCAGCGCGACGAGAGAATCGAGGCAGGGCACCAGCGTCGCGCTCCCTTTATAAGTGCAGACGATCACGGAAACTCTGGGTGTTTCCTTCAAAACGATCAGTTCCCCCGGTTTTCCGACGGGATCCCAACATTCCCTGACGACATCCAGCGCGGGCTTCGGTGACGCATCACGACGGGTCAATCCGAAGCTCCAGCCTGTAATCGTCGCGCCGCCTCGCAGCCAGAGATCACTCCACGCAAAAATCGTCGTTCCCGCGCCTCCGGCACGACAGACCTCTTCGATGTGCCATTTCAACATCGCGCCCTGCTCCTGCTCCCCGTGCGCCTGAGAATCGACACCGAACTCGGAAATCAAAAGCGGTTTGTCCCCCGCGAGATTCTGCAAGCGCTCCAAATAGCTCGCAAGTGACTCCGGCGTCTCCAGATAGAGGTTAAAGGCCGTGAAATCCTGATTTCGCGGAAGCAGATACTCCGTGCTGGGATAGTTGGCATACGCGAACAGCGCATCGGGATCGTTGGCGTGACCCAGATCAATGAGCCGCTCCAGCTGCTCCAGAACCCTGCGCCGCCCCATCCAGCGAACCAACGTCGTCTCGATTTCGTTCCCCACGAAATAGCCGGCCAGCGCGGGATGCCCGCGAAACTGACGAATCGTCTCGAGCAGCAACTGATCCACCTCCGCGAGAACGTGACTGTTTTTGAAAAAATCGATGTGCTGCGACCACGGAATCGTAATGAAGACGCGCAACCCGATCTCCGCGCAGTCATGCATGAAATCGAGGGACGGAATCTCATAGACCCGTATCGTGTTGGCGCCGAGCTCGTTACGGATTCTCAGCAATTCCCTGCGCCCCCCGTCCCGAAATGCCCCTGCGGGAAACGGCCCGAAGGTGACCACTTTCAAAAAGATCACCTCGCCGCCTTCACGAAAGTATTTACCGGAAACCCGAAGCGGGTCATCGATTGACGAGACAGGAATTTCAAGGGGAGACATGCTGGAAGGTCAACAGAATCAGGCCCACCGTAGGCACCTAACAGGGTTGAATCAATGACCCAACAGGGTATAGACGTAGAGTCAACAGGGTTTAACAGAAGAAACGCACCCCCTGCCCCCATCCCAGCCAATAATCCCGACTGACCAGCGCACGCCGCGGCAGGCCCAAACGGCGCCCGCCGCATCAAAGCCATTTAAATCCGCACAAAACCACGCCCGGGGACTCTCACTGTCCCACCCTTGGCGCTAAAGTTAGAGCAAAATAAAAACAGCTCCGTCAAAAGGAGCACTTTCATAACCAGCCATGGATAAACAATACCGGATACTCCACACCGCCGACTGGCATCTCGGAAAATTGCTCAACGATCAGTCCCGCGATACCGAGCATGCTCTCTTTCTGGAATGGCTCCTTGCCGTGGTGAAGAAAGAGAACATCGACGCCATTCTCGTGGCCGGTGACATCTTCGATACCGCCAACCCGCCGCAGTCCGCGCTTCAACGCTATTACGATTTCGTGTCGAGCCTGTTCGCTCAGGGCGATTGCCAGCTCGTCATCATCGCAGGCAACCACGATTCAGCCGCTCAGTTGGAAGCTCCGAAGGGCGTCCTCAACTCGCTCAAAACACACGTCGTCGGATTTTTGCCCGAAGACCCGAAGGATCGGATCCTCTACCTGCCCGACGCTGAGAATCCGCGTGCCGCGATTGCGATGATTCCCTTTCTGAGAGATCGCGACCTGCGGGTCGGCAAGGCCGGGGAAAGCGCTGACGAAATTAGGTCGCAGCTCGCCGCGGGAATTTCCGAGCGCTACTCGGAAACGGCGGCAGCCATCGAAGAGGCAAAAGTGACCTGTCCCGTTATTGCGACAGGACACCTCACCGTGGTCGGATCGGAAACGTCGGACAGCGAACGCGACATCCACATCGGAGGACTGGGCTCGGTGACACCGGGACATTTTTCCGAAGCGTTCGACTACGTCGCACTCGGGCATCTCCATCGCCCCCAGTCGACGGACGGGAATGGAAGAGTTCGCTATTCAGGCTCACCGATTGCGCTCAGTTTCAGCGAATCGAGAGATAAAAAAGAAGTGCGCCTCCTCGATATAGCGAACGGAGCAATTGAGCAAACGTCGCTTCCCATCCCCGTCTTCCGGAAACTGGCGCAAGTCAGGACAAAAACGGCCGACCTCGAAAAATCTCTCAGTGAGTTCTCTGAGAAAGCGGGAGAACTTCGCAGTTGGGTCGAACTCATCGTCGAAGACGCACTCATCGAAGACAACCTGACCGAGCGCGTCGCCTCCCTGATCGAGGATCGTGACTTCGACGTGTTAAAAGTGATCCGGGGAAAGGCCGACACCCTTGTCGGAATGTCAGTCGAAGACGTCAGCGATGACGAGGCGATTGAATCCCTCCTCGACCAGCCAACGCTTGTGTTCGAGCACCTCCTCGATCAGCAGGAGCAACTCACGACCGAAGAAGTCGAGGAACTTAAACTCGCGTTCTCCCGGCTTGTCGAGCTGGAGGCAAACCCCGAACTGATCGAAGCCTAATGAAAATTCTCAGCGTTCGACTCCACAATCTGAACTCTCTGAAAGGAGAGCACCTCGTCCGTTTTGACGAAGAGCCCCTCGCCAGCGCCGGCCTCTTCGCCATCACCGGTCCCACCGGGGCCGGAAAAACGACGCTGCTCGATGCGATCACTCTCGCTCTCTACGGGAAAGTGGCCCGCTACGGCAACGAATCGAATCCCGAACACGTCATGACGCGCCACTGCGGCGAGTGTTCGGCCGAGGTGGAATTCGAAGTGCCTTCGGGAACCTACCGCGCCGCGTGGGAGCGGCACCGCGCCGGCAAAAAGCCCAACGGAAAACTCCAGGCTCCAAAGCGCTACATTTATGACGCCGCCGGAGAACCGCTCGCCCAGCAGATCCGCGAAGCGGAGCAGAAAATTGAGAACTTGTTAGGACTGAACTACGACCGATTTCTGAGAAGCGTCCTTCTCGCGCAGGGAGACTTCGCCCGTTTCCTGAAAGCGGATGCGAACGAGCGTGCCGGACTTCTCGAAAGCCTCACCGGAACGACGATTTACACCCGCCTCGGGAAACTCGCGCACGAAGAATCAAACCGCAGGGAAGATGATCTGAAGGCGCGGGAGGCAGGGCTCGATCAGATCGAACTGCTCGACGAAGAAGCACGCAAGGAACTGGATCTCGCGCTCAAAAGCGGAGAGGAACAGAATCAAAAGCTCACCGCGGAAATCGAACGCGGAGCCGAAATGCTCAAAGGCATCGAGCAATTGCGGGCCGCGAGGATGAAAGAATCCGAAGCGAAAAGAGAGAAAGATAAACAGAGTCAAGCCCTCGACGCAGCGAAGGAGGATCTGGACCGGTTGAAGCGTCATCGCGCGACCCTGCCATTCACCAAAGATCTTTCCGGTCTCGACCATGCCGAGGCGGCATTCAAAGAGGCCGACCTGAAAAGCAAGTCAGCAGCGGAGAACCATCGCATTGCCAGAGAACAGCAGGACCGGGCTTCTCTCGTCTACAGAGTCTCCCTCGAAGCGGCCCTCGCCGCGGCGAAAGAGACCGGGGCGAAAGCGCAGGCCGCAGCCCGGAAGGCCGACGAGGAAAGCGCGGAGGCACGAAAGTGGCTCGTTCAAAACAAAGCGGATGAAAACCTCGCGAACAGCCTCGCTGAAGTGGTGTCAGTGATAGGAGACTTGAAAAACGCCCGCGAAACCGCGACGCGCTCGTGGTCGGAATGGCGGAGCGTCGCAGGCAACGTCGCTCCCGCTGAGGCGGCAGCATTGCCGGCGATGATCGTCGATGCATCTGAGAGTGAGCTGGAGCCGATCACCGCGAAGATCGTCGGGGCGGGAACGGTAAGACAGGAGTCTTTGAAAGAAGCGGGCATCGAAGCGGGGCGCCAATTGAAGTTGCGGCAGGACCACCTCGATAAAAGCCGTCTCGTCGCGAGCCTCGACGACCATCGCGCCAACCTCAAACCGGGTGAAGCGTGTCCTCTTTGCGGCGCCGCTGAACACCCATTCGCCGACGGCTCTCCGGTTGACTCCGGTATCCTCGAACTCGAAACCGAAGTGGCGGCCGCGACGACGAAACTGGAAGAGGCCAGAGATGAATACAAGAAACTGTCCGACGACCTGAAACGCCTTCAGACCGGAAAGACGGAACTCCTCGAAGGCGTCTCACGCGTTCAATCGGGCAGCACCCATCTCGCGCAACTTCTCGCCCCTTTCGGCACCGAACTGCCCCTTCCCGGCGAAGAGGCATCGCTCCAAAAATCGTTACAGACTCGAGCCGCCAACTTCCGCGCCAATGAGAAGCTGAACGAAGCCGGTGCGAAAACGAAAGCAGACGCGGAGACGCATGCGAAACAGGCCGAGGAACAAGCGGAAGCGCTTCTCCTGAAACTGGGAAAACTCGGTGACGCGCCAACCGCCGATGCGGGATCGATCGCACCACTCGCAGTGAGCGAAGCGGAGGAGAATTTTCAAGAGGCTGTCCAGGCCGGCAAAGTCGCGTCATCGCAGATGGCCGACCGGAAAAAGGACGTGGAATCCTCTTCCGAAAAATTACAGACCGTCAACGAATCGCTGGAACAGGCCGTCGCGAATTCAGATTTTGCGACGTTGTCGGAACTGAGAGAGGCCAATCTCTCTGCCGATCAGGCAGCGGAAATCGAGGCGTTCGAGAGCCGACTGAAAGAACGCCTCGCCGCCGCGGGAGCGCTTTTGAAACAGGCGGACAAAGAAGTCACCGAACTCGTCGCGAAGAACGTGCTCGAGGGCGAACCCGCCGAAGAGTTCATCGGAAAACAGGAGGAACTGCGAACCAACCGCGACCAGTTACTCGAGCAGCAAACGACGCGACGAAACGAACTCGCCACAGACGATCGCAACCGGAAACGGAAAGAGGAAAGCGAAAAGGAACTGGCGCAGGACAAAAAGAACTTCGCGGTGTGGCGACGCCTCAAGGAATTGATCGGTTCCCACGACGGAGCGAAGTTCCGCAGACACGCTCAGTCGATCTCGCTCGACATCCTGACGCGTCATGCCAACAAACACCTCGTAAAGTTGAGTGATCGCTATCGGATTTGCCGTGATCTCTCAGGAGAGCTGAACCTCGAGATCGAGGACTTGCACCAGGCGGGGGCGAAGCGCCCTATGGCGAGCCTGTCAGGAGGCGAGAGCTTTCTCGCGAGTCTCGCGCTCGCACTCGGATTATCCGATCTCGCAGGCAGGACCGTGCGAATTGATTCCCTCTTTATCGACGAAGGCTTCGGCAGTCTCGACCCGGATTCCCTCGAAGTGGCGATCGCGACTTTGGAGAGCCTTCAGCAGGACCACAAGACCGTGGGAGTGATCTCCCACGTCGACCTGCTCAAAGAGCGCATCGGGACTCAGATCATCGTTGAAAAGAAACCGGGCGGGATCAGCGAGATTCGAGTGGTTCCCACCGTGTCGTGACCCGTCCCGACGCATTTACTCTGCCGACTTCGTGGCGCTTCTCGGAGCCGCGCGAATCGTGTAGTCGTCGTAATGAACGTCGTTCGCGTAGGTGGTGACGCTCACCGATGCCTTCGTCTCGTGGGCGATGCCATCGGATTCGAGACTGCCGATTTCTTTGCCATCGATGAAAACGGTAAGAACCTCCCCTTTCGTCTGAACGAGCAGATCGTGCCACTCGTCTTTGTCCTTCTCAAAATCCACTTCGAAGCGTTTCGTCTTCGTTTCCAAAAGAGCCTTCGTCTCGTCATCGAGGCCCTCGGCGGATTTCTTTTTCTCGTAGATTGAATTCTCCATATTCCCGGTTTTCGCATCCGTAATCGTAACGCTCGTCGGACTCACGGTGACGTTGCAGACATGACCGGCATGTGCCTCCACGAGAGCTTTGTCATCAAACCAGACATTGAAGCGCTCGGCTTCCGGCCCGGCGAAACGAAACTTCACAGAAAACTCCACGTCCTGACGCCCTTCGAAACGGATCGCATCGACCCCCGCGTGATTGTTGATATCGATCGTTTTTCCAACGAGAACCCCGTCCTGAACGACACTCTCGCTAACGTAGTGACTCCAACGCTCGCCAAAACCTTCACCGGAAAAATCATCGAAGAAAATCTCTTCGCTGTAATAGGACTCCCCCTCCGACTGACTCCCTGCTGACCACTCCTTGAGAAAAGTCTGATCGGCTTCAGAAAGGCGTTCGACCGGCACTTCGAAAACGCGCCCGCGGGAGCGAATCTTCAACATCCCGTCGTTGAGTTCCAGCAATTCAGCTTCGATCTTCTTTCCGTCAGTGCTCGTGATCTCACGAAATTCGCGCGCCTGCGAAACGGCACACAGGCTAACGGTCAACAGCATCAGTAATAGTCTCATGCCAACCAGATACCATTCTCCGATCGCCCGCGCAACTCGCCGGATTTCCTCACCTGCGCCGGATTTTGGACTTTTCACAGCGCCCTTTATCACTTTGATTCACGACCCGTAGACAATTATTCCTGATACTGTCTATTCGTAGTCTATCATTACCTTTATGAAAAAGCTTCTGCTCACGCTCCTCGTCTTACCATTGCTCACCCTCGCTGAAGAACCCGGGAAATGGGTCGAACTCTTCAACGGTAAAAACCTCGACGGGTGGACGCAGCGCGGTGGCGTTGCCAAGTATCATGTCGAAGACGGCGTCATCGTCGGCACGACCGTTCCGAAGACACCCAACTCTTTCCTCTGCACCGACAAAGATTACGGCAATTTCATTCTCGAAGTGGAATACAAAGTCGATCCGAATCTCAACTGCGGGATCCAGTTTCGCTCGCTCAGCAAGCCGGATTACAAGAACGGTCAGGTCCACGGTTACCAGGCCGAAATTGACCCTTCCGATCGCGGTTGGAGCGCGGGAATCTACGACGAAGGCCGCAAGGGCTGGCTCAACGATCTCTCGAAAAATCCCGAGGCGCGTTACGCCTTCAAACAGAATGACTGGAACCACTATCGGATCGAAGCGATCGGCAACCACCTCGTCACTTTCATCAATGGCGTCCGTGCCGCCGACCTCATCGACGACACCACCGCAAAAGGATTCATCGCCCTTCAAGTCCACGGGATCGGAAATAAAACCGAAATCATGCAAGTGCGTTACCGGAACATCCGCATTCAGGATCTCGGTGAAACCGACTACCAGACTCCCGCCGCAGAAGCTTACACCCACGACGGTCCGCTCGTGAAAGAGGGCGCCGAATTCCGCAAGCTCGCCGGAGATTTCAAATTCACCGAAGGCCCTGCGCTTTCCCCTGACGGAAAGATTTTCTTCAACGACATTCCCAACGAACGCACTCACGTCTTCGATCCGGAGACAGGGAAAACGACCGTTTTCCGCGAGCCGAGCGGCCGCGCCAACGGACTTTTCTTCACTCCCGCCGGAGCACTCATTTCCTGCGAAGGCGGCAACCGTCGAGTCACCCGCACCGACTACGCCGGCAATCTGACGGTTCTCGCCGACAAATTTGACGGCAAAAAGCTGAACAGCCCCAACGATGTCGTTCCGGATGGCATCGGCGGATTTTACTTCACTGATCCCCGATACGGAAAAAGCGATGACATGGAACTCGACGTGCAGGCGGTTTACTATCTCGATAGAAAAGGAAAACTTTCACAGGTCGCGAGTGATCTTCCCAAGCCAAACGGCGTCATCCTCTCTCCCGATGGCGGGACGCTCTACGTCGCTGATACGGAAGCGGCGAAGATCTTTGCCTACGACGTGACAGCTCCCGGAGTGATTGAAAACAAACGTGAATTCGCCGACACCGGAAGCGACGGCATGTCAGTCGACAAGCTCGGCAACATCTACATCACCTACGAGGACGTCGTCGCCTTTGCTCCCGATGGGAAAGAAGTCCTGCGTCTCACCCCACCCGAGAAGCCGGCAAACTGTCTCATCACCGGGAAGACGCTTTACGTCACCGCACGGACCGGATTTTACGCGATCGATCTCGAGGTCGAAGGCGTCCAGTAACGAGCACCCTCACGTTGCCTGATGATGCACTCGACAGTTAAATTCATTCTCTTCTCATGCCTCGCCGTCGCCCTCGGGATGACCGCGACCCTGGCAGACGAACGGCCGAACTTCGTCCTCCTCATCGCGGACGATATCAGCTACGACGACCTCGCCTGCTACGGCAGCATCGACGCGAGAACCCCTCACATTGACGCGCTCGCGAAGGAAGGACTTCTTTTTACGAACGCCTTCCTCACCGCGAGCAGTTGCAGCCCGAGCCGGAGCAGTATCATCACGGGGCGCTACCCGCACAACAACGGTGAAGCGGCGGAACTCCATCGCCCGATCTCGTGGCATATCCCGTCATTTCCGGGAGCGCTGCGCGATGCAGGCTACCACACCGCCCTCGCGGGAAAAGATCACATGAGGTGGACGAAAGCGCCCCCGGGGGAAACCGCCCCAACGGGCGCGTTCGACAAAAAATACAGCCCCAAAGTCAAAGGCAACTCCGGTGGCCACGGCAACTGGCTCAAGGCCATCGCCGAGTGCCCGAAAGACAAACCGTTCTTTCTCTGGCTCGCGGCTCTCGATGCGCACCGCAACTGGGACGGGGAACAGGAATGGGACGAAACCCGCTACGGTCCGAAATACGATCCCGCCTCACTCACACTCCCACCGGCGTTTGTTGATACGCCTGAAACCCGCGATGACTTCGCGGCCTACCTCCTCGAAGTGACGCGCTTCGATCACTTCGTGGGTGAGGTGGTTGAACAGCTCAAAGCGGACGGCACTTACGACAACACTTACCTCTTCGTTCTCGCTGACAACGGCCGCCCTTTCCCGAGAGCGAAAACGCGGCTCATCGACGACGGCATGAAAACCTACTTCATCGCCACCGGCCCCGCGATTAAATCACCGGGCGCGAAAAGCGACTCCCTCATCAGTGTTCTCGACATCGCGCCGACCATCACCGCGCTCGCCGGCATCGAGAAACCAGCCACGTTCCAGGGACGCTCGATCGCACCGATCTACGCGGATGCGACCGCTTCAATTCGTCCCTTCGCAATCTCGGAACACAACTGGCACGACTACGAGGCCCACGGTCGTTCCGTTCGCGACGGACGCTGGCTCTACATTCGGAATTTCCGTCCGACTCTCGCGTTACAGGGTCCGGCCGACTCCTGCAGCTCGGTGACTTTTGCGGCACTCCTCGCGGCGAAGGAATCCTCCGAGCCACTCGCTCCGGCGCAGGCCGACGTCTTTCTCGCTCCGCGCCCTGAAGTGGAGTTCTACGACACGCAAAGTGATCCCCATCAGATCAGCAATCTCGCAGGAAAGAAAACCTACGCCGACATCGAAAAGAAACTTTCCGAAGTTCTTGCGAGCTGGATGGACAAGACCGGCGACTCGGTTCCCGACGAAGTCAGCCACGATTACTTCAGTCGCGAAACGGGACAGAAACTCGATATCACGCCCGGGGATTTCCAACGCCCGCCACCGGGAGCGGACCGAAATGCCGACCGGGTCAACGCGGAAGGTTTCTAGAAAGGAAGCGGCTCAGTCCTCCGCTTTCAATTCGATGACAGCAAACACGGGAAGGTGGTCCGATGCCATCTTCTCGTCGATCACCGAGGCCTCTTTCACGCTGAACTTGTCGCCCTTCCTCGTGAGAATATAGTCGATTCGTGAACGCGGTGCTTTTGAAGGAGCGGTCGGTGCGAGGCCTTCATCTTTGACGATCTCCCACTGCTTCAGAAGAATCGCGATCGGTTCGGAGTCAGGCAGGGCATTCATATCCCCTGCGAGAATCGTCCTGACAGAACCCTCTTTATCGTCAGCGAAGAGACGATTGATTTCCTTCGCCTCTACGATACGATCCGGCTCGAGGTTGTGCTGAAAATGCGTGCTCACGAACCGTAGCGGCTTTCCATCGGGAGCTTCCACGGTCACCGCGATCGCCGCCCTCGGGTAGGTGACTTTTTCCTCTGTCGCCTCAGTGTAGGGCAACGGATGAATCACCACGTCGAGAATGGGAAGCCGGCTCAAGACGCCGTTCCCGAATAAACCGCCCTGATAATGCTGCGTGGGCCCGTAGCGCGAGGCCATCCCGGTTAGCTTACCCAACTCGAGAATCTGATGAACCCGCCCTGACCGCTCGACCATGACGTCGATCTCCTGCAGCGCGACGAGGTCGGGCTTCGTCGCCTTGATCACTTCGGCGAGCCTTTCCACGTCATACACGCCGTCATTTCCCTGGCCGTAATGAATGTTGTAACAAAGCACCCGGATGGATTTCGCGTCCTCTCCCCTGCCGCTCCAGCAGAGAGAGAGAAGAAGCACCGCTAGACAGATTTTTCTCATGTTCATATCGCTTGTTCAAAAAAGGATTAAAAAGGGACCCGCGTGAAACGATTCGCGCATGGGCATCCCTTGAACAGCATTGTTTCCGGAGCGCCATTTCTGGAAAGGAAAAAAGCGCCGCAAACAGGACCGGATGTCGCACCCGTTCGAGAATCTCATCGCCAGTCGAATCGAGTTATGTCTATCCTCGCGGTATATTACCCCTCAACTTCCGTTTCTTCGCGTATCTGTTCTGAAGGCGATCGGGGGAATAAGATATCTCATACTTCCGATATGACGTTCACCCTCAATGCCGTAACACCTCGACTGGCTCTTTCCATGCTGTTCCTCCTCACTGGAATTGGATTCGGCAAAGAGATCGATTTTAACCGTGACATTCGATCGATCCTTTCGGACAAATGCTTTCATTGCCACGGCCCCGACGCAGACAACCAGAAATCCGACTACCGGCTCGATTCGGAGGAAGCCGCGTTTGCCGAACTGGACGGCTATTTCGGGATCGTTCCGGGCAAGCTGAAAGAAAGTGAAGTCCACTGGAGAATCCGGGCACCGAAAGGCGACGTCGATGTCATGCCACCGGAAGATTCCAATCGAAGCCTCACCGAAGAAGAGAAGGATCTCCTAGACGCGTGGATCGAGCAGGGTGCCAAATACGACACCCACTGGTCCTTCAAGCAGCCGGTGCGGCCGCCTCTCCCGAAGCTCGGACCGGAGCTGAAAAAAAGAGTCAAAAATCCGATCGATCATTTCATTTTCGCCCGCCTCGAATCGGAAGGACTCAAACCATCGCCCGAAGCCTCCCTCGAAAACAGACTCCGCAGAGCCGCGCTTACTTTAACGGGACTGCCTCCCACTCTGGAGATGCTGGAGCAAACCACCGGTGAGAACCCGGCGATTTCCTACGCCGAATTCATCGACGATCGACTTCGATCATTCGACTTCGCGGAAAGGCAAACCCTGCGATGGCTCGACGCGGCCCGCTACGCCGATACCGATGGCTATCAAAACGATGCGGAACGGAAAAACTGGCCGTGGCGCGACTGGGTCATCGGAGCCTTTCACGACAACATGCCCTTCGATCAATTCACGATCGAGCAACTGGCTGGCGACATGATTCCCGATGCCACACCCGATCAAATTCTCGCGAGTGCCTTCAACCGGAATCACCGACAGAACTCCGAGGGCGGTGCCCTCGCCGACGAGTTCTTCGTCGAAAATGTGATCGACCGCGTCGAGACCACCTCAACCGTCTGGCTCGGACTCACGATGGGGTGCGCACGCTGTCATGACCACAAATACGACCCCCTGAGCCAGCGTGAATTTTTCCAGATGTTCGGCTATTTCAACAACATTGGAGAGAGAGGGATTGGAAAAGGAGTCTCAGCCAATCCCACCCGGATCTACGGCTCACCACTATCAACACCTCCCCCTGAACTGGTGAAAGCGAAAGAGACCGCCGCAAAAAACCTCGCCACGACAAAGAGCACACTCAGCGAACGCGCTCTCGCCTGGGCGGAGAAAACGGCCGGTTCGCTTAACGATTCCAACAGCAATGACTGGACGCCAGCCAAAGTCACCGCGGCCACGGCAGGCAACGGCGTTAAGCTGAAACGGCTCCCCGACGAAACGTGGTTGGCCGGCAAAGAGTCCGCCGGAAGCTCAACCTACTCGGTCACGATCGACGCCTCGAAACAGCTCGTCACCGGAATCTCGATCGACGCACTCGCTCACGATTCACTCACCGCACCACGAAAGCTCGCCCCCTCCACGAACGGGAACTTTGTTCTCTCCGAAGTGCGGGTGACCGTCAACGACGCCTCGCGGGATGCTCCGGTGGTTGCGAAAATCAAACAGGCCCTCGCGACCTACGAACAGGATAACTATCCCGCGATCAACGCGATCGACGGGAAGCCGAACACCGGCTGGGCCGTTTACGGAGGGAGCCCGGAATCCCTGCCGCCCTCCGTCAGTCTCTTCCTTCTCTTCGAAGAGCCCTTTGACCTCTCTCGCAAAGCCACGATCACGCTCGAGTTGCAACACACCTCAGGATTCGGGAGCCATCATATCGGACGGTTCCGGGTCAATCTTACCAACTCTGAAAATCCGGATTTGGGAACGGGAACAGGACTGCCTGCCAATGTGCTCAGCGCGATCCAGACCAATGCCGATAAACGTTCCCCGGCTCAGAAGAAAGCGATTCTCCAACACTACGGGAAACTGGACACGCCCCTCGCCGAAGCAGAAAACCAACTCAACGCCGCGATCAAAGCATTGGAAAACGCAGGCCATTTTGAAGTTCCCGTCATGGTCATGGAGGAAAACGACGGAGATCCCGTTCCCGCCTACCTTCTCAATCGCGGGCAATACGACGCACCGGACAAATCGGAAGCGCTCCCCCGCGCCGTTCCTGCGGCGCTCTTTCATGGAGATCCTGAGGAGCAGCCACGCGACAGACTGGAACTCGCCAGGTGGCTTGTTTCCAAAGAAAACCCGATCACCGCCCGCGTCGTCGTTAATCGCATCTGGCGCGACCATTTCGGGACAGGACTCGTCAAGACAGTGGAAGACTTCGGTGCTCAAAGCGAGAACCCGAGCCATCCCGAACTGCTCGACTGGCTCGCGGTCGAACTCGTTGAATCCGGCTGGGACATTCGCGCCCTGCACCGGCTCATCGTCACCAGCGCCACCTTCCGGCAAAGCTCTGTCACGGACTCAAATCTGCTCAGCGTCGATCCCGGCAATCGTCTCCTCGCAAGAGGCCCCCGCTATCGCATGGACGGATTCGCGATTCGGGATGCCGCGCTCCAGTCCGCCAACCTGCTGGATTCACGCGTCGGGGGCGCCCCCGTCAAACCCTATCAACCCGAAGGTCTCTGGAACGTCGTCGCCGCCGGCGCCGGAACACGCTATCAAACGGACAAGGGAGAAAAGCTCTATCGCAAGAGTCTTTACACCTACTGGAAACGCGCCGTGAACCCACCACGACAGCTCATTTTCGACTCCAGCGGCCGCGAGGCATGCAGCGTCAGCGTCCGGAGAACCAACACGCCTCTACAGGCACTCGTGCTGATGAATGACGTTACCTTTATCGAAGCGGCGAGGCACGCCGGTTTCCGCGCCGCCACTTTCGAGGGTGATGACGAAGGCAAACTGAACCATCTCTATCGGATCGTCACCGCCTCTGAGATGACGAACCACACTGCGGGGATCCTGAGAGAAAATCTCGACTATTTCCGGAGCCTCTATTCCGCGAGTGAAGAAGACGCAAAAGAATTTCTGTCCCCCGGCGAATCGCCCACTCCCGATGAGATACCTCCACCGGAACTCGCCGCCTGGACCGCGGTGGCCCACCTGCTTCTCAATCTGGACAAGACCATCACTGTTGAATAATCCACCCACCGATTGCTCTATTATGGATCCACTTCTTCATTCTCGACTCGTTCAAAATCGTCGGCACTTTTTCGGAAACTCGGCGAGAGGCATCGGCGCCGCAGCCCTCGCATCTCTCATCGGTAAAGAGAGCCATGCTAACGAAAGCACCAAGCCTCCCGCCGATCCTCTGAACGGAACGCTCTCCCGCTTTCACCATCCTGTAAAAGCGAAGCGCATCATCTACCTGTTTCAAAGCGGCGCGCCTTCGCAGCAGGATCTCTTCGATCACAAACCGCTCCTCCAGAAGCACGCCGGGGAAGACATGAGAGATCATTTCGACATGACGCAACGCGTCACCGGAATGACCGCAGGCCAGCAAACGTTCCCCCTCGCGGGAACGAGGTTTGCTTTTTCGAAGCACGGGAAAAGCGGTACCGAGATGAGCGAACTGCTCCCTCACATCGCCGGTATCTCCGACGATATCTGTCTCGTTCGATCGATGTATACCGAGGCGATCAATCACGACCCCGCGATCACCTTTTTCCAAACCGGACACCAGCTCGCAGGCCGTCCCTCGATGGGCTCATGGCTCTCCTACGGCCTCGGTTCAGCGAACAAAAATCTTCCCGAATTTGTTGCGATGGTATCCCGCGGCACGGGCCGCCCGAACTGCCAGCCCCTTTACGATCGGCTCTGGGGTAGCGGCTTCCTCCCGAGTCAGTATGCTGGGGTGAAATTCATGAGCGTGGGCGATCCGGTTCTCTATCTCAACAACCCTCCGGGATTCGACGCAAAGTCACGGCGCCGCATGCTCGATGATCTCGAAAAGCTCAATCAGGAACACCTCGATTCCTATCGCGATCCCGAGATCAGAACCCGCATCGAACAATATGAAATGGCCTACCGGATGCAGACATCGGTTCCGGAACTCACTGATTTTTCCGACGAGCCGAAACACATTCTCGAGATGTATGGGCCCGAAGTCGAAACGCGCGGAACTTACGCCTACAACTGCCTCCTCGCACGCCGCATGGCCGAGCGGGATGTGAGATTCATTCAACTCTACCACATGGGCTGGGATCAGCATTTCACCCTGCCAAAACAACTGTCCGGCCAGTGCAAAGATACCGACCAGGCCTCAGCGGCGCTCATCAAAGATCTCAAACAACGGGGGATGCTCGACGACACCCTCGTCGTCTGGGGCGGAGAATTCGGACGCACCTCCTACTGTCAGGGCAAGCTTACCAAAGAGAATTACGGTCGCGACCACCATCCGCGATGTTTTTCACTCTGGATGGCGGGAGGCGGGGTCAAACCCGGCATCACCTACGGCGCGACCGACGACTTCAGTTACAACATCACCGAGAACCCCGTCCACGTGCACGACCTCCATGCGACGATGCTGCACCAGATGGGAATCGATCACGAAAAGCTGACCCACTTTTTCCAGGGAAGGCACTACCGACTCACCGATGTACACGGTCACGTCGTGAAGGACATTCTCGGCTCGTAGCCGGGATCAGTTTTTCAGATGAGCGACGAGCTCGTGGTTGAGACGTTTCAATTCCCCGATCACGAGCCCGGCAATCGCTGCCGCACCTTCTTTGTTGAAATGGGTGATGTCGCCTTCCTTGGGATTGAACGCCTCGCTCTTTTCGGGCCCGAGCCGATTGTGTAATTTGACGCTCTCGCCATAGAGATCGACGAATGGCAGTCCTTCCTTTTTCGCAAACGCCTCTGCCGCATCCGCCCACGGCTTGAGCGGTCGGTAAGCTTTCACCCCCTCGGCTACCGGCTTCGTGATATCGGTTCGAATCTGATCGGTCCCCGCAAAATCGCGCCGCGTCACCGAACTGACGATCACAGGGCGCACCCCGATCGCTTTGAGCGCGTCGACATACTGCTTCAAATAGGCGGGATAAGTCGTTTCCGGATCAGTCTCCCGCGCGGGACCTTTACCGGGCTGCCCGTTGTGCCCGAACTGGATCAATGCAAAATCGGGGCGTTCCTCGAGCACCGCTGGCATCCGTTCTTCGGCCAACCAACTCTTCGCGCTCCGTCCCCCGACAGCATGATTCGATACCACAACCGATTCGTCGAAGGCCCCGGCAAATGCTTTTCCCCACCCCGACGCGTCGGTAACGGTCGAGTCTCCGATCAAAGCAACTTTGATGACCGCCTTGGAAGCTGCGCCGCCATCACCGTTATCGCCACGAGCTGACACTCCCATTGCCACAAAAAGCGCACCGAACGCCACTGATTTAAAAATCCCATTCATAGGCCGAATCTTTCAAGAACCACACCTCTCCCGCAAGCTTGCTTTCTGCGCATTCAGGGGAAAGACTGCTTTCAATGAACGATATCGAACAGCTTCGAAACTTTGCTCTGAGCCTTCCCGAAACGACGGAGGAAACACCCTTCGGCCCCGAGGTCGCCGTCTACAAGGTCGCGGGAAAAATGTTCGGAACGCTCTCTCCCGACGACGTTCCCGTTCCGATGAATCTCAAGTGCGATCCCGAGCGCGCGATTGAGCTGAGAGATCAGCACGATGCGATCCTTCCGGGTTATCACATGAACAAAAAGCACTGGAACACGCTCGAGTTGGATGGGTCACTCAGGGATGATTTCGTCATCGAGCTGATCCGGCATTCTTACGACCTCGTTGTCGCAGGGCATAAAAAGGAGATACGGGAACGGCTTCTCAAAGCGCTCGAATCCTGATCATCGTCACTCAAACAACGGCGCCGAGATCGCCTTCAATTCCTCAGGTGTAATCTTCTGCACTTCGCGGTCGTAGGTGAGGAGGCCGTTGATCTCTCCCTCGACATCCGTCGTCTGCGTGTAGATCCCCGCTGCAATTCCCTCGCGCTTCAACTCGACGAGCATCTCGATCGAGGTTCGGTAGCGCTCGAGCCATTCCGCTTTGTCTTTCGGCAATCCTCCATATCCCCAGTTTTTCGTCTTCGTATCCCACACGTGTCCCTCTACCGGAAAGCCGTGTCCGCCAAACTCACCCATGACCTTCACGAAATCGGTAAACCGCCCGCCTTCCCCGTCGGCGAACGGGAATTCAGGATGAGGATAATGGTGCGCATCGACGATGTGCCCGCCCGGGAAAAAGTTGCCTCCGCTCGCAATATTGACCTGACGGGATTTGTCATATCCCGTGACCCACTCACCCACCTCAAGCGTCTGATGCTGCCCCCATCGTTCGTTGAAGGGAACCCACTGCACAATGGAAGGGTGATTGTGCAGCGTATCGATCATCAGCTTCAGCTCTGACATGAATTGCGAGTGAGCGCCTTCCGGCCAACGCACGACGGGAGGATTCGGCTTCAGGCGGGTCCACTCGGGATTGTCCGCCATCGCGCTGACTTGATCCTGCCACACTAACATACCCATTTTGTCACAATGATAGTAATAGCGGCGCGGCTCGATTTTGATGTGCTTTCGAATCGTGTTGAATCCTGCGTCTTTCAAAAACTGAATATCGGAAACCATCGCCTCTTCAGAAGGCGGCGTCAGCAACCCGTCGGGCCACCAGCCCTGATCGAGCGTTCCCCAGTGAAAAACCGGATTCCCGTTCAAGGTGAAGCGCCAGTGACCGGATTCATCTTTCTCGATCCCTGTTTCGCGAATTCCAAAATAGGAATGCACGAGATCCCTCCCCGCAGTGATTCGCAGGTCGTAAAGATTCGGCTGCTCCGGACTCCACAACCTCGGATTCGGAACCGTGATCTCGAAAACGCCCTCCTTCCCTTTCTTGCCGGCCATTTCATCGCCCCGATGCAGGACCATGACCTCGATATCATCTCCTCGACCATACCCCTCGAGCATCACCGCCACCGTGATGCGGCCGCTCGCCTTCGTCGAAACTTTGACGTGCCCGACGTGCAGAGCGGGCACCTCCTCCATCCAGACGGTTTGCCAGATTCCAGAAACAGGCGTGTAGAAAATCCCTTTGGGGTTCAGCCGCTGCTTCCCGTGCAACTGATACGCCCCCGGCTCATCGGACGCGTCCGTGACTTTCACGACGATCGTGTTCTCGCCTGATTTCGCAGCATCCGTCATCTCGAAACGGAAAGGCAGATTGCCGCCGGTGTTTCGCCCCACTTCGACGCCGTTGACCCACACCGTGCTTTGATAATCGACCGCCTCAAAATTCAGGAAATAGCGCATCCCCTCCTTTATATCCATCGTCACCTCACGATGATACCAAAGCGCGTCATCAGGAGTGAACCGCCTCTCAACACCGGAGAGTGGCGCCTCGACCGCGAAGGGCACGAGGATCTCCCCCTCCCAGGCAGCGGGCACCTCATTCCCCTCTTTGGGCACCACCGCGTAGTCCCACTTCCCGTTCAGATTCGTCCAGTTGTCCCGGCGAAGCTGAGGCCGCGGATAGGCGTCCCAGACATTCTCCGGAGTCACTTTCTCCGCCCAACGCGTCCGCATCGTCACCTTCGGAATGATCACTTCCACTTTGTGCGCATGGATCGTTCCGCTGAACCGGTTCGGAACTTTGTAGTCACCAACCGCATGCACTCCGTCACCTCCGACAAAAAGCCCCAGTCCGGGTTGCCCGGCGAGAAAGCCGTCAATCACTTCGCTCGCAACCGGCTTCCCGTTCACTTCCAGCGTGATCTTTTTCGCCCTAACATGAACCCAGAGAGCAACCTTCCCTTTGACCGCTTTCGGGGAAGTCACGACGGTGAGCTTGCTCTTGTTGCGCCACGCGAAAGAAGGATGACCTCCTTTAAAATACAACGAGTAGCCGAACGCGTTTCCACCGTGTGCGAGGACGACCCCGTCAGGTTTCGGAGCACGAACATTCGCCGTCACCGTAAATTCTCTACCGACGACCTGCGGCGGATTCGGCTCCGGCTTCAGCTCTGTCACGTGGCCGTCACCTCCGGAACCACCCGCCCTCGAAGGACTCGATTCCCCCCGCGGATAAACTCCCACACGTTTTGCCCACGCTTCCCACAACGCGGCGAGTTCGCCAACCTTTTCCGGGTTCGTGGCGGCGAGATCATTCATCTCGGTCCGGTCCGCCGACATGTCATACAGTTCCCACTGTTTCTGATTCGTTCCCGCGAGCATCGCGACCTCTTTCCCGACCAGCTTCCACTTTCCGTCACGAACCGAAGCATTTGTTTCGTGTTCGAGGAAAACAGGATCCGGGCGGTTCAAGGCGACGGCATCAAAGGCCGGGCGAAGCGAAATGCCATCGAGCTCAGGAAGATCATTTCCGCGGCTTTGCCCGGGATAGGAAGCCCCTGCCACATCCAGAATCGTCGGCATGATATCGATGAGTTGACCGGGATCTTTATACCAGTCCTCTCGAGGCGCAATTTTCGAGGGCCAGTGCATGAAGAACGGCGTCGCCGATCCGCCTTCGTGAGTGTAATGCTTGTAATATCGGAACGGGGTGCTTCCCGCGTTGGCCCACGCCTCGCCATAGCTGTTGCTGTCCGCCAGGTTCCGTTTCTCAACATCCCGGAACTCGCCACGACCTAACATTCCCCCTTCCTGGCAGGCTCCGTTGTCAGACAGAAAAAGAATCAGAGTGTTCTCGTAGGCGCCCTCCGCTTTCAAATTCTCAACGAGCTTTCCAACATTCTGATCGACGCGATCCACCATCGCTGCGTAGACCGCCATCTTGAGATCCATCTCGTCCCGCTTCTTTTCATCGAGCGAATCCCAGTCAGGAATTCCCGGCGTGTGCGGCGAAAGCGGCCAGTCTTTCTCAATCAACCCCAGCTCAATCTGCTTCGCATAGCGCGACTCGCGCAACTTATCCCACCCCTCCTTATACCTGCCCCAATATTTAGCGATATCATCTTCGAACGCCTGCAACGGCCAGTGCGGAGCGGTGTAGGCGAGGTAGAGGAAAAAGGGATCGTCAGCGCGCTCTTTCCGATGTTCAGCGATGAACTGAATCGCATAATCCGTAAACGCATCAGTCGTGTAGAAAGCCTCGTCCGTCGTGCTCACCGGAGGATCGACCGGTTCATTTCCCAACGAAATGCCACGGTCGCCTGCGGGGTGAAAGAAGCGGGTCGCTCCGGTAACGCAGCCATAGTATTTTTCGAATCCCCGCTGCATCGGCCAGTCCGATCTGTCTGCGGCGCCGAGATGCCACTTCCCCGTCATGAGCGTCGCGTAGCCGTGTTCTTTCAACACCTCTGCAATCGTCACGCACTGCTCGTTGAGATGTCCCTGATAAGCGGGAGGTTCTTTCTCGCCCCGCTTGCTCCCGGGAGGTTGCGTCATCCAGCCAATCCCTGTTTGATGAGGATGAAGCCCCGTCATCAAGGTCGCACGGGTCGGGCAGCATCTGCCCGAATTGTAGAATTGAGAAAACCTCACCCCGCCAGCGGCGAGAGCGTCAAGATTCGGTGTCTCGATCTCACTGCCATGGTAACCCAGGTCGGAAAAACCCATGTCATCAACCATGATCAATATGACATTGGGACGCTCCGCAGCCTCGACTGGCATTAGGAAAACGAGGCCGGCGAAAAAGAGGGCGGCGGTAAATCGATTCATCATTTCAAACAGGGTCAGGTCAGCGGGTCAACAGGGTTGAATCACCCAAGGTGACCGTTTCCTGCGTCCAAATCAACGGGGCGGTTTGTCGATTATAGACGAACCTCTTGAGAAATCGGACAGCCCCGAAAAAAAGGCAGAGTCGATCCGGGACAGCTATTTTTTCTTCTTCTTTGCAGGAGTAAAAAGTGGATCACTTCCTTCCTGAGGGGTGCGCCCGGAGTCAAACAAAGGAGCCAGTTTCGCTACGATTTCAGGAAAGGCATCCGCGACATTCTCTGTCTCAGCGATGTCTTTTGACAGATCATAAAGTTCGAGCTGCATCGCATTCTTTCCCTTCTGAGTTTTGAGCCGGTGCATCTTCCAGTCGCCCTGCCGGATTGCCTGCCATCCCCCTTTTCCGACATTTTCCCAATAGAGAAAATCGTGTTGTTTCTGCTTCGCAGCCTCGCCGTAGAGAGTCGGCAGGAAACTGATACCATCGATCCCCCCGGGGGCATCAGCACCCGTCAACTCAGCGAGTGTCGGCATCACATCCCACTGCGCGGAAATATGGTCGGTCTCCGATCCCGCCTCAATTTTCCCGGGCCAGCGTGCAATCATCGGACAGCGAATCCCCCCTTCATAGAAATCAAATTTGATCCCCCGAAACGCACCGTTGCCGTCGAAAAACTCCGGGTCAGCGCCGCCCGCAGGCGTCGGTCCGTTGTCACTCGTAAACACGATCAGGGTGCTCTCCGACAACCCCAGCTCATCCACCAAATCGACGATCCGCCCGACATCACGGTCGAGGCGCGAAACCATCCCGGCAAATGCCGCATGGGGCATGGCCTGATGAATGTAGTGCTGCCCACCGGGAGTTCCATACGGCTGCGTCTCCTCGATTTTACCAATCCAGGGCTCGACCGAATCCGAAGGCACATCGAGATCGACATGAACGAGCGTGAAGGGCACGTAGAGAAAGAATGGCTGGTCCTGATTGTCTTTGATGAAGGTGAGAGCCTCGCGGGTGAATTCGTCATGACTGTAATGCGTTCGAAATTCTTCATTCCCGGGATAGAGAACTTTCTCCTCATTCCTCCACATGAAAGGCGGGTAATGCTTGTGGGCATTCCTCTGATTCAGATATCCGAAGAAATGATCGAACCCCTGATACCAGGGAACGCCGGTTGTGCCCTCTTCACCGACACCCCATTTCCCGATCGCTGCCGTTTTGTAACCCGCGTTCTTGAGAACCTCGCCCACGGTAACATCCTGGTCGAGCAATGGTCCATCGCCATTACTCCGCACTCTTGTATGTCCCGTGTGCTGCCCGGTCATGAGACAACTCCGCGTCGGAGCGCAGGAAGAACTTCCCGAGTAATGCTGCGTGAATCGCATCCCCTCCTTCGCGAGCTGATCTATTCTCGGAGTCTTGAGCAGCGTCTGCCCGTAGCAGCCGACATCACCAACCCCGAGGTCGTCGGCGAGAATATAGATGATGTTCGGCTTCTCCGCTGAAACAGCGGGAAGCGAAAACAAGAAGAGCAGCAGAAAAGGGAAGGCGCGTTTCATGGCTTTGTTAGGATGACATCAAGGTTTCCGTTTATCGTGAAGGGAATCGTGACCGGTTCTGTTTGATCAATGAAATCGGGGTGTTCTTCGAGGTCGAGATTGAATGGCCGGGCGATACTGTTTCCCGCGAGATCCTCCAACTGAGGATCGACGATGATACGATAATCTCCGGCGCTCCAGGAATCAATAACGACTCCCGACTTCACGTCCGACGCCGTTTCAATCGACAACCGAATTCGATCACGGGGAGCTTCGATCGTTACCGGCAGCGCTTTCCGCCCCGGTTCACTTGTGACTCGAAGTCGCTTCCGAAGCGAGGCCGGATCGAGCGAGCCATCCGTCGTGACAACCAACTGCCGGGACGACGATCTCGCCACCCGCCACGAAAGCGGGTCAGGTTGCTGTTTGTCGACAGGGCCGGCTTGAAAGGATTTCGACAAACCGCCGTTCAACCGCTTCCCTGATTGGGTTTTCCATTCAGGGGAAACGACCAGTCGATACCCTCGGCCCTCCTCAAGGACCGGCCCCAGATCCACATTCAAGTTTACGCCCGGCTTCTGCCGCCCCGGATGAAGCCACAGTGTCAGGGTCTGAAAATCCCCGCTCCACAATTCGACTTCGCGAAACGGCTCAACCACTTCCTCTTCGGTTCCGTCATTCTTCAGCGTAACGAGCCGAAGGTAGCGAAAGACATCGCCGCGTTCCATCGGCTCGGAGAAGTGAAGGTAAAACTTCAGAAAGTTTGCCGGAAGCATTTCGGCGACGGGTTCGATTGAAAGAGTCGCATCCGTTTCCCCGCTCTCCCCGGGCGAAGCAGAGAAACACCAAACCAAAGCCAGCCACCACTTAGCAAAGGACATCAGGGAAGACTCACCAACTCGACATTGTGAACCTTCCCTTCGCCGCCGATATCCGTTTCGCGCAAAACGACTACTTTCTCGTTTTCCAACTGGCTCACGATGACAGCGCCGAACAAGGCCTCGACCACTTCCATTCCGTTCGCATCAGGTCCGCTCGGAACGGAGACATTGCGTCGTGCGGCATTCTCATTTATCTCATCCGGCTCGTCAGCGTCGAGATATTCGAGTCTGACCCGGGCAGCCCAATACTTGCTTGGCCCGAAGAGGTTCTTCTGAAAGCGCTGCGTGTTCGTCACGAGCCACTCTTCGCCGTCTTTCTCATAGACGAACATATCACGGGGACGATTTCCACTGCCAAGTTCGACGACGCTGGTTCCCTTGATCTTGGTTCCGCTCTCGAGGTCGCTGATCGGAAACTTGGCAATCGGGGTGCAGGCAAAAGCCCCCACGATGTAAAAGTCGCCATCTTCCTCCCACGGGATAAAACTCTGGATCGGTGCTTTCGTCTCCCACTTGCGGTGCGCAACGTGATAGGTCTCCGCTGACAGAAAATGAGCATTCACGCCGTGCTCGAGCGGGGACGGGATCTGGAAGATCTTGTTCGCGAATTCTTCCGAAGACTGCCCCGCCACAATGACCGATTCCTTCCCCCAGGCGAGATCGGTGACGTTTCTCAATTTCTCATTCTCCCCCGTGGGCAACGTCATCCTGACATAGGTCAAACCATCCGGATTCAACTGCGCGACCGAACCTTTGGAATCCAGCGTGACGAGATACGGCTTGTTTCCCGGCTGAACATTGACGGAAAAGTAAACTTTACCGGAAGCCGGATTGACTGCCATATCCACAATCAAAATCGGCCCGGATCCCAAAGCGGACGCGATCACCTCCTCCACATTTTCCACCTTCTTCGATAGCGACTCGACCGGACCGATGTCGGTTGTATCGATCGCGACCACGGAAGCCGAAGCAGGATCGGAAACGAGAAGTAATCCGGCGGGCCCGAACGAAATCTTTCCGGCTGACTTCAGAACAAGCCCCGATTTTTGCGGAGACTTCAGATAAAAAGAAGCCGGGCGGGCCTCGTCTGCGACGCCCATCATCGCGATTGCAGAGATGGTTAGAATCAGTGGAAATGCTTTCATATGAGTGTGCTCAATTTGGTTAAGCGTCCAACGACCAGCCTTCGCGATATTCCCGACCGAGATATTTCTCCATCTCCGGGGCGTTGGGGAATTTCATATCCTTCGCGTTCCACTCCAGCTTTTTACCGGCTCGGAAAGCGACGTTTCCGAGGTGATTCGCTTCCGTGAGCGGTCCTGAATAGCTGAACTGACAAAGCGGCCTCGGACCTTCCCCTTTGCACGCGAGAATCCACTCAGCCTGCTGGCCCGGGGACGGGTCAATGTATGGTTTGGGCGGAGTGAAGCTTGCAAACTTGTCTTCAGGAAGCAGTTGGAGTTTGCTGTAGTCGGCCAGCAGCATTCCCTCCTCACCGACGAAAAGGCAGCCCTCGTTCCACTGGGGAATTTTGCCGTCTTTCCAAAGCTCCGGCTTCTCGGAACCCTGATACCAGGTCAGGGACACCGGAGGCAGTTTCCCGCGTTTCCCGTATTCATACTTCGCCCACATCGATGCCGGGGCAATGTCAGGGTGAGCCGCATGAGGCCCTCCCGCTTCGATGCTCAACGGCGCATCCAGTTTCAACGCCCAGAACGGAAGGTCATTCCGGTGACTGCCGAGATCAGACATCGTTCCGTTTCCGAAATCCCACCAGCGATACCAGCGGGGACCGGGGAAATACCATTCGTGGAAATCACGATAGGGCGCAGGTCCGATCCACGTATCCCAGTCAAGACCGTCCGGCACCGGCATCGCCTCCTTCGGCGTGTCCGGAGTGTAAATGAGATCCTTGTTCGCCTTCGCCTCCTCCTCGGTCTGATGTCCCCACGCGCGGCTCGTCCAGACGTGAGCTTCACGGACCTCGCCAATCGCACCGCTTTCGACCAGCTCGACAACCCGGCGGAAATTTTCACCCGCATGAATCTGAGTTCCCATCTGGGTCATTAACTCGGGACGCTTTGCCGCCTCCTCGGTAATGAGACGACACTCGTGCACATCACGGGTGAGCGGTTTCTCGCTGTAGACGTGCTTACCTGCCCGCAACGCGGGAAGGGTGACAAACGCGTGCGTGTGCTCCGTCGTCGAGACGACCACCGCATCAATATCATCCAACTCTCCTAACAGGTCTCTAAAATCGCCGTAGCTCCGCGCTTTCGGAGCGGTTGCCATTGCTTTCCCGAGATTGATCTCGTTCACGTCACACATCGCGATAATGTCCTCTCCGAGTTCGGAAACCGCTTTGACGTGGGATCTTCCACGTCCACCAACCCCGACGAGTGCGACATTCAATTTCGAGTTCGGAGACTGGGAACGCGTGATCGCCGGAAAGCCAAAGGTGGACGCCGCCGCGATGGCGCTGGACTGCAATATCTTCCGACGGGATGGCAAAATAGGTTGCTTCATTTCCGGATCATAAAAACGGGATCTCCAATCGGAAAGACGATAGAGGGCGCATTTGCGGAGTGTTCACGGGGAAACCGCCCGATCCATAAGGTTCTTCGTGATCCGTTGCACCCGCTCATCCGGACCGTGTGGCCTCGACCAATGTGACCAGGGAAGCATATGCCCGGGCGGGGAGCTGAGCCCCTGGCACCAGAAAATCGTCGACGCATTAAACACAAAGTTTCCTTCCGGTCCGGGGTAGATCGTCGCGGCCCATTGCTGAGGATTGACGCCACCCTGCAAAGCGGTTCCCGCTCCGACGACTTCGAGCCCTTCGATGTCTTCCGGAGGATCGCCGTGATACTCCCAACCGATGAGCCCGGGAATCCGGTCGCCCTTTTTCATTCCCGTTCCCTCAAACATCCAATGGTCGGGCTTTTCACAAATCCAATCCCCGCCCCCGTTTACCGGATCCACATTTCGTGCTCCCATGAGATATCCCTCATCAGGTCCGCGATGCGGAAAAGGCCCTTCGTCACGCTCGCGCGCTTCGGCGTAACGATAGTCACCTCCATAGGGTCCACCACGGAACATGATCCGGTTTTCCCGCCCGTCAGCAGATGGCGTCATCGGAGTAACCCAGCACACCGAGTTCCCGGAAAAGAAGAGCAGGTTCGTCCCCGCGTCGCGCATTTTGACGACATTGTCATACGCGCGTTGATCCCAGTACTCATCGTGTCCATTGCTGACAAAGGCCTTAAACCGGTCCGGTCTCGCATACTCCGGATCAATCATGTCCGAGTTCGAACAATACGTGACGTCGTAGCCCTCCTTCTCCAACCAGTAGGCCATCGGAAACTCGAAACAAAGCCACTCGCCGGAACCGATCGATTGCGGGTTCTCGTAGATTTGAGAATATTTGGCGTAAGGCCTGTCAAAACTCACATCCGCCCACGACCCCTGATTTCCCTTCGGATGCGTGTAGACGGAAAAGTTTTTCGGCCAGCCATTGTATGCCTGCCAGGTGTTGTCAGAACACTGAAGACAGACGTCCGCCCTGCGATCATCTTTGACGATAAAAACGATGTAGCTCTGCCAGTATCCGCCGTTCGCGTCCGCCTCAGTCGTGAGCCGCGCGAGGTAGACCCCGCTTTGCCAATCGTCCGGAATCGTAAGTGTGTGCGTCGGATTCCACCGGCATTCGTGCAGATGACGATCACCGCGCGTGGACTCCGGAACCGGCTGCGTCTCGCAGGGAACTTTGTCGATCCGCTCCATGAGACGCGCGCCTTTCCCGCCGTAATGGCCGGTTCGGAAAATCTCAATCGCGCAATTTCCAGGAGTCCTAACACTGATAAAAAGATCAATCTTCTCCCCGCTTTTGACCGATTGCTTCGAAGCATACCCCTCGATGTCAGAAGCCCTGTCCCCGCCGCGCTCATCAAGACGGACCCGGGTGAGCTGCCAGTCATCATGACCCTCCCTCGAATTTTCCATCACGACACCGTTCGAATTCCCGTTCAATTCTTTAGCAAGGATCGGAGTCGCCGCCATCGGAGCCATCAGCCCGCCCTTGAGAAATCGTCGTCGATCTTGTTTCATAACCCCGACCCTATCAGACTCCGGCGCCTTTTGGCACGGAGACATTCGCGGTGTATTAGCCCGTAATTGCGTACATATTCCGGTTGTTTCCAAACTCATTCGAAACGAAACTCCCTCTCAGAATATGATAAAAAAACGAAAATTCTTTGCGTTGGCACTCGGGCTCGCCTTCGCTCTCTCCCTCCCGGTCCTGAACGCTCAGGACGAAAAACCCGCTGAACCTGCAGCCGCGGAAGCTCCCGCCGCGCCCGCCGAAAGGCCACCTCTCCCCGCTGACGACGACGTCGTTCTCCTGGTGGATGATACGCCGATCACAGCGCGCGACGTACGCGAGCTTTTCACCGCCCGATACGGCCGACAGTTCGAACAAATCCCACCGGAACAACGCAAAATGCTTGAACCACAGATTCAGCGCATGGTCGTCTCCGAACTGATCAACAAAACACTGCTTCTCAATGCCGCCAATAAAGACGGTATCAAGGCGACAGAGGAAGAAGTGAACAAGAGCCTCAACGAAGTCAAAAAAGCGGTTCCCGAAGGCACCACTTTCGAAGAGTTCACGAAGTCCGCCGGAGTTAGCATCGAGCGCATCAAGTCGCAGATCAGCGAGGACACCAAAATCAAAAAACTGGTCGAGAGCGTCACGGTAGACGCGAAAAAACCGACCGACGAGGAAATCAAAGCTTACTACGATGAGCACCCCGACGATTTCAAAAAAGAGGAAAGCATCGAGGCTTCACACATCCTCATTTCAACTCAGGGAATCGAAGACGCCGCCCAACTCGCCAACAAGAAAAAGATCGCCGAAGAACTTCAGGCGGAGTTGGTGAAAAACAAAGGTGCCAATTTCACCGAACTGGCATCGGCGCATTCAGACTGCCCGAGTAAAGCTAAAGGAGGCAACCTCGGCACTTTCGGAAAAGGCCAAATGGTCCCTGAATTTGAAACCGCAGCGTTCTCCCAGGAGGTCGGCGAGATCGGCGACCTCGTGAAAACCGATTTCGGGTACCACATCATCAAGGTCGACTCCAAACAGTCAGCAGAGGCAACGAGCTTCGAGGACGTGAAGGCAGACCTCGGAGAGAGCCTTTTCTCTGAAGCAAAAGCCAAAGCGCTCGAAACCTACGTGCAGGGCCTCCGCGAGAAAGCAGACGTCCAGCAGCCCACTGTCGAGGGCGCTGAAGACGCAGAGGGTGCCGAATCCAAAGAGGCTCCGGCCGCCGCAGCGGAGACACCAAAAGAAGAAGCGGCTCCTGCCAAATCGTAAACCCGATCCTGGATCCTTTAGAGAAGCGTGTTTCCGAAGCAATTCGGAGCACGCTTTTTTTATGGCTTCAACATGGCTCGGGTCATTCTCACGATCTCACCGACGAGCTTGTCCTCGATCCCTTCCTCCCACGGCGCAGGGTGAATCGTCGATCTCGCAAACCGCATCGCCTCCCCTCCTTCGTAGCCACCCTCCTTGAGGACCCGCTTGCTCGGGATATAAGTCATGACGTCATTGGAGTAACCGGCAACCCAGACAGGATCGCCTCCCGTCAGTTCGGAAAGCTCCTTTTTCAAACGCAGCGAATAGTCGATCACCACTTCCCCGCCCAGCGCGGCCATCGTCATCTCATTTCCGAATCGGAAGACCTGAACGGGCACGGGATAACTCGTCGGCAGTTGCCCTCCCTGTTCCAATACCTCGAGAAGAAACGCAGCGTGGCGAGCTTCATATTTATCCGTTGATTCGGCTTTCTTCTTAAGCGCCTCCTCACCGGGAGGTTTTTGATAAGCGATGTCGACCCAGGTCAGGGCACTGCGGAGAGGCCCTTCGAGCGCAACTGCCGGCGTGTCCAGCGCCGCCTCGATCGCCGTCGCCATGCTCTGACCGTGTCGCTGCGCAAATCGAAGCATGCGCCTCGGGTAGGGGTTCTGATCCCCCGAACAACCGTTCACAAACATCGCGACAACTCCGGGATGATCCTCTTCAAAGTAGCGCTGGGCATACCCCGGCCAGTCACCACTGATTTCCATCAAAGACAAAACCGTGGCATGACACGAGTATCCGAAAAGCACCGCCTTCAGTTTTCCATCCTCACGGGATTTCACCTGCAAAACAGGAACCTCGTGATCGACGGGGCCCTCGGGATTCGGACTGTTCTTCCATTTTCCGGCCGCTGCGGGCAACCTGCGATTGATCGCAAATCCACATCGTGACTTCGACCAGAGCATCGTCGAAGGAATCGCGGACTCGAATGCCTCACCGACAATGCCCACCACTTTTTGTTTGAGAAACTCGAGATACTCTGCGGTCTGTCGCACTCGCAGCTCCTGCTGATCCTCGGGAACGTTCGCATAGGCAGCTCTCGCTTCGCCGTTGCCACCGGGCGGCTCATAAACCCGAATCATCGGCCCGCTGTGCGTGTGCGAGGCATTGATGAGCAAGGCATGCCCCGGGAGATCGAACTTCGCCTGAAGCGCCGATTCCACTTCGTCACGAAACGGACGGGGAACACCGATGAGATCCATCGTCACGATCACGAGACGGTTCGCCTCTTCATCCTCCATCGTGATCGCTTTCGCCGAAATCGGTTCGAGCACTTTTTCCGCAGGCCCTTTTCGCGCCGCATATCCCGCCATCCAACCGAGCTCTTTCGGCGTAATATCCGCGACCGCGACTCCCACTTTAAAAGAGTAGTCTTCTGACACCACCGCGAGAGGGCTTCCTCCGACGAGGAGAAATAGCGCAATTACTTTCAAATACATCGTGATAGAATTCATCATCTCCTGATAGCCTAGCGGGACATGAAAGCTCAGGTCTCTCCCGCAATCGCGTTTTGCCTCGTCCCGATTCTGATCTCCACACAGGCAGCAGCGCAGGAGACCGTCACCCCCGTTCCTAGAATGGAGGCCTACGACAGCTGGAAAATCGCGAAGAAAGGAAGCCGCCCCCTGACAGAGATACAAGCACCTGAAGGGTTTGTCGTTGAACTCGTGCGCGAAGCGAAAGAAGAGGAGGACTCCTGGGTCGGAATGACCTTCGATGACAAAGGGCGACTCTTTCTCGGAATGGAGTCCAAAGGAATTCTCCGACTGACATTCAGCGGGGACGAAACGCAGAATCCCCCGCAGGTGAACGCAGTCGAAATCGTAAACGACGACCTCGAAGAATGCCGGGGCCTTCTCTGGGCCTACGATTCGCTCTACGCCAACGCCAATGATTCAAAGGGATTTTACCGGTTGCGCGACACCACCGGCGACGACCGTTTCGACGAGAAAAAACTCCTTCTCGCAACCGGGGGCGGAGTGGGCCACGGAAGAAACCATCTCCGGCTCGGACCGGATGGAACGATTTACCTCACCCACGGGAACGATCCCCTGCTCGCACCGGAGGATGACTCCCCCGCCTCTCCCTTCAAAAACTGGGGCGAAGATCAGCTCATTCCCAACCCATGGGACGACAGCTGGAACAAAATTCCCGCCCCTGCCGGCTACATCCTGAAAACGGATAAAGACGGCAGCTCCTTCGTGAGACTCTGCGGAGGGCTGCGCAACCCGCTCGACATGGACTTCAACCGCGAGGGTGAAATGTTCGTCTACGATGCCGACAGCGAATGGGACGCCGGCCTCGCGTGGTACAAACCCACCCGCGTCCTGCACATCGTCAGCGGAGGTGAATACGGCTGGCGTCGCGGAACCGGGAAATGGCCGGCCTACTATCCTGACTCACTCCCCTCGTCGATCGACATTGGACTCGGCTCACCGACCGGCGTGGGATTTGCCTACGAGTCGAACTTCCCTCCCGGGTGGCGCGATACTTTCATGATCGCCGACTGGTCCTACGGCCGGGTTATCGCGGTGACGCTTTCCCCAAATGGAGCCTCCTATGAGGGCGATAAGAAAACGTTTCTCTCCGGCCGACCGCTCAATCTCACCGACTTCGTTTTTCACAACGGAGACATGTGGTTTATCACCGGAGGACGCCGAACACAATCCGCGCTCTACCGTGTCCGCTGGACGGGCGATAAACCCGACGAATCACGCGAAGAGCCAACCATCACGCCCGAACTCACCCTGCGGAGAAATCTCGAAAAATTTCATACCGAACAAAGCAACGAAGGCCTCCAACTCGCACTGAACTATCTCGACCACGAAGATAACTTCATCGCGTTCGGCGCGAGGGTGGCACTTGAAAACCAGCCCGTCGACACGTGGCGACACCGGATCGGAGATTCAGACAATGGTCTGCTCGCGCTTTCCCGAGTCGGATCCCATCACGACCAAAAGGCGATCGTGGATCAAGCCTTGAAACGGATCCAACAGGGTAAGGTCGATGACACAACCCTGTTAACTCTCCTCCGGACGCTCCAACTGACTTTCATTCGCCACGGCGCCCCCTCCCCCGCGATGCAGAAACGAGTTCGTGAAGCGTTGCTCGGAAAATTCCCCGCAGGCACCCGTCCCTTAAACCACGAACTCGTCGAGCTGCTCGTTTTTCTGAAGACTCCCGGAATCATTGATCCGATCCTGACTTTAACAGAAAAATCAGAGGACACCCGCGACTGGTCACACTGCCTCGTCTTTCTCCGCTATATCAAAGACGGGTGGACGACCGAACAACGAAAGCGTTATCTCGTCGCCCTGCGCCGCTTCGAAGAATTCCCCGGAGGACGCTGGTATGTCAGAACCGCTCAGGATTTACGAACCGGGGCCCTCGCTGCCCTCACTGATCAACAAAAAACGGAACTCGCTGATCTGCTCGAACCCGCTCAACCTGCCGTCGCGGCACCACCCGTCACCGTCGATCCGGCTGTATTCATCGCGGACTGGAAATTGAGCGACTTCGCCGAAGAACTCAGAAGCGGATTCGGCGCCCCTGATCCGGAAGCAGGTCGGGCCGCCTACCACAAAGCGGGGTGCGCCGCCTGTCACCGGCTCGCTTCCGACGAGGCAACCAACCAGGCCATCCTCGGGCCGGATCTCTCCGGAATCGCGATGCGCTTCGACGTCGGGACGATGCTCGAGTCGATCATTCACCCCTCGCGGGTCATCGGGGACAAGTATCAAAATCCGGCCGCACCGAATATCTCAACGATGCCCCCGGGATTGATCAACGGGCTGGAAAAAGAGGAAATCGTCGCGCTGATTTCCTACCTCCTCGATCAGCGTGAAAACTGATGGTTTACTCGACGATGAAAAACGGATTGAGAAGATTCTCCTTGTTGTAAAGCAAGGGAGAATCCGTTCCGTGCTGAATCACCTTTCTTCCCGCCTCAAGCGCGATCGCATGAGCGGCTCCGGTGTCCCATTCCATTGTCGGCCCGAGACGCGGGTAGACGTCGGCAGCGCCTTCGGCGACGAGACAAATTTTCAATGAACTTCCAGCTGAGAGGAATTCGACGGTTTTTCCCTCCGCTTCCAAATCAGCCACGAACTGCTTCACCTCATCCGTCATGTGGGAGCGGCTCGCGACCACGGTGACCTCCGCTTTATCGCGAAAATGCCCACCACCACCGAGTTTTACAGCCTCACCGCCAGCGGTCGATTTCCACGCCCCTTTTGACTCAACCGCCCAGAACAAATGTTCACCGACCGGTTGATAGACGACACCGGCAACCGGCTTCCCTGATCGAACCAGCGCGATATTGACGGTGAATTCCCCGTTTCGCTTCACAAATTCTTTCGTGCCGTCGAGAGGATCGACGAGCCAGAAATACTCCCAGTCTTTCCTCTCGGAATATTCCACCGCCTTCGTCTCCTCTGAGATCACAGGAATTTCGGGGTAGAGCCGCTCTAACGCTTCGACAATCACCGTATTGGCGCGGCGGTCAGCCTCGGTGAGAGGCGACTTGTCCTCCTTCACATCAACGGAAAACTCAGTCCCGTAGACGGCCATAACTTCGGCCCCTGCTGCCACCGCGATTTCTTTGATATCCTCAATTTGGATCTGGTCGATCATCGCGCAAAAAAGCCCTCAACGGTGCAATAGTCAATGCGGAGTTGCTCTGACTCTTCACGGGGAGTCAACAGGCCTACAGCCCTACAGGCCGCGCAACTGTTCGCTGGTCCACTTTGCCGCCTGGGCGGCGTCGGGATCATCAGGATTCGACTGGATGTAGTTGTCCCAGTCCGCTTTTGCGAGTGTCAGGTGCTGCTTCGCCCCGCTTTTATCCCCGCTCTTGATACAGGCAAAGCCGGCGAGACCACGAGCCCGCGCCAGCGCCCGGTGATGGGAAGCGAGAGATTTCTCCGATTGGGTCACCTTCTCCAGAATCGAGATCGCCTCGCGAAGCGGAACACGTGAGGCATCAAATTTTCCAATATCGCCGAGCAATTCAGCGAGATGCGAAAGACGCTCCGAATAGGAAAACAGCACATCGGGAGCAACCGCCTCATTGTCGACAATCGGCTTCAGGATCGCGAGAGCCTCCCGCTCCAGCTCCACCGCATTTTCGAGTTTTCCGCCGTCCCGCTGGTTTTCAGCCAGCACCCCGTAAATATCGGCCAGCGTTTTCAGGTAATTGGACTCGTAGGGATTGGAGGCGACGACTCCGGCGAGCACCTCGGCGGCGCCTTTCAGCTTCGTCTGATCGTTGCTGATCAGGCCTGTGCGGGCGAGACTGTTACCGAGGCCCAGGTGGTAGGCATCCACCGTCGAATTCAGCTCGATCGCCTTCGCATAAAGATCACTCGATTGCTGGAACGACTTCTCGGCGTCCTCCATTCTTCCCATCGCTTCGAAAACCCTCCCGGCAAGAGCAAAGGATCTCGCAAGCGCTCCGGTGGCTTCATGATCTTCGGCGTCGCGCTCGAGAATTCCCGCGATCTGCACGCCTACCGAAAGTGCCGCATCCAGCGCTGGCTCGAATCGCTCCATCGCAAATTCGCACTCGACGATCGAAAGCGAATTCTCATGAATCTTGATAGCAGCGGTTTGCGCCCAGCTCTGATCCATCGCACGCACTTCCCCCCAGAATCGCGAAGACTCGGTGAAATAGTGACGCCCGATCGAATATTCGCCGGCCTTCACCGACAACTCCCCCAGCGATTCTTTCGCAATCGCAATGTTGCGCACGAATTCGATATTGGCGGTCGCCGAGTCGTTCAAAAGCGCGGTGTAGCGGCGCTCTGCCTCGCCGTAGACAGCGAGAGCTTTTCCGAATTCACCCATCTCACGATAAATCTGGCCGAGATAAAAAAGCGCGTTCGCCGTCGAGACGATGAAGTCAGGCGCGTCGCCATACACCTCGATGAGGCGCTCATAATGCTTCCGGCCTTCGATCAACGCCTCAGCACGCCCCTCTCTGAAACCCGGCACGTCGGTGTCACGGTTTTCCAGAACAAGCTTAAAAAACTGATCTCCGTTCTCCTGCGTCTGCCGCACAATTTGACGCGCTAACTTGGCCTCGCCGACGAGCTGACTCCGGGAATCTTCAACCTCGTTCAATTCCGACTGCAATTGAGTCGTGTTACGCTGCTTGTCGAGTAGCTCACGCTTGTAAACAGAAGCCTGCTTTTCAACATCGGCCTGCAATGCCGCCGCTTCCATCGACAATTCCTCCTGCGCGCCTTTGAATTGGAAATAGTTGAATAGAGCGAAGTAACTCAGCGGCAAAATCGCAATCAATGCTGCGATCGCGATCGCCTGCCAACGGACGAGAGGGCGGTGAACGACGTCACTGAAAAAGGTCCGAATGGAGGTTGGCGCTTCCGCCCACTCCGGGGAGAAAGGCGCCCCTATCTCGCCCTCAGGAGGCGCTACCACGGTGAAATCGGTCCGGGGTTCCTCAACCGCATCAAGGCTTTCCTCACTGTCCTCGATCTCAGGTTCAGAGGATTTGGCAAGCTGCGTCTCCTCAACCGGCTCAGGCAACTCAGCGGGAACAGGCGTTTTCACCGGGGACCCGGTCGACTCGGCACGAGGTGCTTCCTTGAGATCACTCCAAATCGCTTCGATGTCGGAGATGACCTCCATCATCGATACCGGTCTCGATGACGCTTCGAAACTCAGGCATTTTTCAATAATCGCCCTCAGCTCCCGGTCTCTGCGGTCATGGGAATCCGTCGGCCATTCAACCGACTTCTCGAGTTCCATCTGCTCGAGGATATGTTCCGACACCTCGGTCAACTGACCATAGGAAATAGCGGTCTCATGTTCGAACAAATCAGGGTTTTCGAGATTCCTCTGCCAGAGATGATCGAGCCGCGGAAGGTGCCCCGTCAGCATCTGGAAGGCAATCACTCCAAACGCGTAGACATCCCACTGCTTGCCGCGCCCGTCGGAGAAATCCCCCGTCATGAGCTGCTCAGGGGCCGTGTAAAAAAGCAAATCACCCGCCTCGAGGTAATGGAGCCCCCCCATGAAAATCTGACCAAACTCGCTGACCTGAATCTGATGGCCCGATTGAGCATCCCCGGTCAGATAAATCTCGGAAGGTCTCAGCCCTCCATGAAACATGTTCTCCGCATGAACCGCGCTCAACACCGACGCGAGATTGCGAACCAGATCCTGCGCTTGATCGTTCTCAATCGCCCGCATGAGCCGACGAAGCGAACTCCTCTGCCACTTTCCGGAATCGTTCCCTTTCCAACCGAAAAACGGTGTCGCGTAAGCGGTCAGGTTATCACGATTTTGAAAGGTGTAATCGTGCACCTTCGCAACGCCGTCGATACTGAATCCGGGCTTGGAGAATCGCTTTAAGTAACTGTAAATGAACTGATCACTCGTCGCCTGAGCTTTAAAAACCTTGATCACCCGTTTCTCGCGACCCTGATAATTGGCCACAAAGCTCCATCCAAAAGGATCTTCATCGAGTAGATCCAGATACTCGTAGTCGGGTAGAGTTGGGAGGCGCATTTACGAAACTAAAACGAACAACAGGGGGAATCCTTATAACAGATATCAACCTTGCAAGGCAACCTTCGTGATTCTCTCCCATTCGGTGTCGATCTGGGATTTTGAGATGGGCTCCTCGCCCGCGCGCTGGTACCAGTAGGCTGAATTTCCGAAATCGCCCTCGAGGGCATGCAAAAGGCCGTGAATCCATGATCCCATCTTCGAGGGAAGATCCTGAGCGATATTGTGCGACTTCTCCCACTCCCCTTTCTTCAAGTACCAAAGCGACTTGAGCTCGGGTGAGAGATCTGCGGCAGGTGCGTCATCCCCCTGCACAGACTCCAGAAACGCATCAAAATTCATCATCAAACCAGTTTAGATCTCTTAAAGACCTCCGGCAAGAGGCACTTTTCAAAACCTTGAAAGAATACCTGCGTCTCAAATCCCGCTGCGGCGCGGCAATCTCCTACTGGCGCGCCCGCTTGTGAGGGTCACCCGGAACGGGAACGGCGGCGATCAAATTCCGCGTGTATTCCGACTGTGGATTCTCAATCAAATCAACGGTCTGCCCTGCCTCGACCACTTTTCCGTGTCTCATCACCGCGGTTCGATCGCAAATTCGCTTCACGACGCTGAGGTCATGAGAGATGAAAAGATAGGCCAGGCCGAGCTTGTCACGAAGCTCCATGAGAAGATCGATCACCTGCGCCTGGATCGTGACGTCGAGCGCCGAAACAGCCTCATCACAAACGACGAACTTCGGCTTCGGAGCGACGGCGCGGGCCACACAAATTCGCTGCCGCTGCCCGCCTGAAAACTCGTGGGGGTAACGGTTCATGTTGTCCGCCGGCAATCCGACTTCCTCCAGCCAGTGAGCCGCGACCTCTTTGCGATCGCCCTCGAGGAGATTGTGCTCGATGAGCCCCTCCGTGAGGATCTCCAACACGGTGAGACGTGGATTGAGGGAGGAAAACGGATCCTGAAAGATCATCTGCATCTCCTTCCGATACGGAAGCATCGCGTGGTAGCCGAGCCCTCTGATGTGATCGCCTTCAAAAAGAATCTCGCCTTCCTGCGATTCCTCGAGGGCCAAAATTGAACGCCCCAGCGTTGTCTTCCCGCTGCCTGACTCCCCGACAATGCCGAGACACTCCCCGGCAAAGACGTCGATAGAGACATCATCGACCGCCTTGACCCAGTCGACCGTCTTCGCGAAAACACCGCGTTTGACGGGGAACCAGGTCTTGAGATTCTTCACCTCCACGAGCGGCTTCGCCCCTTCCAGTCGATCGGGCTGCGCAATCGGGTCATCCGTGAGCCGGGGAACCGCGGCGAGCAACTGCTGCGTGTAGGGTTCCTGCGGGTTGTTAAAAATGGGTTCGACGTCACCTCGCTCAACGACTTTGCCATCCTTCATCACGAGAACCCGGTCGGCGAGTTCCCAGATCACGCCCATGTCATGGGTAATGAAAAGGATCGACGTGTCCTCCTTTTTCATTTCAAGAATGAGATCGAAGACCTGCGCCTGCAACGTCACATCGAGCGCCGTCGTCGGCTCATCAGCGATGATCAGCTTCGGCTGAAGAATCAACGCCATCGCAATCATGACCCTCTGCCTCATCCCCCCGGAAAACTGAAACGGGTACGACTTCGCGCGCTCCGCGGGATCAGGGATCCCCACTTTACCCAGCCATTCGACAGCGCGATCCCACGCCGCTTCCCTGGTCACCTCCGGATCGTGAATACGAACGACCTCGGCGAGCTGAGTTCCCACATAATGAAGCGGGGAAAGCGCCGTCATCGGCTCCTGGAAAATCACGCTGATATCCTTTCCGCGGATCTTCCGCATCTCTTCGATCGGAAGCTTCAGGATGTCGCGACCTTCGAAGAGAATCTTACCGGATTCGACGAGTCCGGGAGGGCTCGGCACCAGCCGCATCGCCGACATCGCACTGACCGTCTTCCCGCTTCCCGACTCCCCTACCAAACCGACAATTTCCCCGGGGCGGATATCAAAAGAAACATCATCGACCGCACAGATCCGCCGCCCTTCGACATCGAAGGTCACCGTCAGATTTTCCACGCTCAACAGTTTGTCGGACATTACTTCACTCAAGTTTCGAATTGGTTCGGGGATCAAAAGCAGCGCGAACGCCTTCCCCGATAAAAATACCTAACAAGCTGACAATAAAGAGCGCCAGCGAAGGATAAAGAATGAGCCACCAGGCATACTGCTGGACCTGCCCCTGGTCGAGAAGGTTCCCCCAACTCGGCGTCCCCGGAGGCAGTCCGAAACCGAGGTAATCGAGCGCGGTGAGCATGAAAATCGACCCCACGAGCGAGAACGGGAAGAAAGTGATCACGGGAACGAGCGCGTTCGGCAGGACGTGGCGGAACATGATCTTCCACCGCCCGATTCCCATGACGCGGGCCGCTTCCACAAACGGCAGCTTGCGAAGCCTGAGAAATTCCGCCCGCAGGTAGTAGGAAATCCCGATCCAGTTGAAGACCCCGTAAATGATTCCGAGAAGGAGAAAGCTGCGCCCGTAAATCGAGCTGAGCAGAATCATGATGAGAAGAAAGGGCATCGCCTCCCACACTTCGGTGAGCCTCTGCCCGACCATATCGATTCTTCCGCCGAAGTATCCCTGAACCGAGCCGAGAAAAATCCCGATGACGTAGGTGAAAATGACGAGAATGATCCCGAACAACAGGGCGGTTCGTGTCGCGTAAAGGATGCGCACGCCGACGTCACGCCCGCTGTTGTCGAGCCCGAAAGCATGCCCTTTGACGGGTCGGAACGGGAACTCCACGGTCTCTTTCTCAAACTGGACCGCGAACTTTCCTTCCGCGTCTGACACGGAAAGCGTCTCCTGAGGAACGACCATCGCCTCCTTTGCCGTCTCGAGAATTCTCGCTTTGTTTTCATCAGAGAAGCGATCCCACAGGGCCGGCTTTTCCGAAACGAACTCCATCTCAGGAGTCATCACGGCCCGCTCCGTCGATTCTTTTCCCGCCTTGCGAGTCATCGAGAGGCGCACCAGTTTCGGAGCACGACTCCTCGGTTTCGAGGCATCCAGCTCAAAGAGAATTCCCTCCGCATTGGTAGCCGAAACGGCATCACCCGCCTTGTTCGCGAATCGCAGCGCGATCCCTCCGCGGATGGATTCAGGAACGGAAACGCCCTCTCCCTCGAGCGGTTTCCGTCGAATCGCGAGATCTGAGCTCTCGCCGTAAAACCCCGCGGCACCGCGGCTTCTCTGAATCACTGACTCGCTGTCGATATCGACGGTCGCGACCTGGTCCTCCGCGGAAAAAGTCAGCGTCAGGGTCGGGTCGAGTTCAATCTGCCCCGGCTCCAGAGATTCCTCCGGTCCATTCTTCACCGGCGGCCACAGCATCCAGTTGTCCTCATTTTCTTCAAAGAGAGGCAGCTTTTCCAACTCCTTGTAGCGGGGACGGGTCTGGACAGCGCCGCCCGTGAATTCACTCTGAGGATAAAACTTAAACACCGGAACGTAGAGCTTCCCGTTGGCCTTCACGAGGAACGGCTTGTCGTTCGCGATGAAGTTTGAAAACAAGCTGATCACAAAGATCGACACGAGAAGGATCAGCGCCCACTTGGCACGCTTAATCTGCCCGAAGCGGCGCAGGCGCCGACGGGTGTTCGGATCGAGTACGTTGGCAAAAAATCCTCCCATTATGCTTCTTTTCCAAAGTTAATGCGTGGATCAACGAGCACGTAGCAAAAGTCGGAAAGGACCCGTCCTAACAGACTCAGAATCGAGGTTAGCCCGAGCGTCCCCATGAAGATCATGTAATCGCGCCCGACGATCGCATCGAGCGTCAGCATCCCGATTCCGTTGATGGAAAAGACCCGCTCAATCAAAACCGAACCGGCAAACATGAGCGTCAAAATTCCGCCGATTCCGGTGACGATAGGAATCAGCGCATTCCGAACCGCGTGCCCCCAGATCGCACGACGCATCGTTCCGCCCTTCGCGAGAACCGTCCTCACGTAGTCCTGCGAGATCTGATCGAGAAGCGAGTTTTTCATCAGGATCGTCAGGATCGCGAAGTTTCCGATCACATAACAGAGCACCGGTAGAAACATATGGTGCACCTGATCCTTTACTTTTTCCCAACCACTCAGCGAATCCCAGTTTTCGGACCGGAATCCACCAATCGGAAACCAGTCAAAAAAATTGTCGGAAGTTCCGCTGAAAAGGGTTTTCAGAATCATCCCGAAAGCGAACGCGGGGATCGCGTAGAGGATCAGGACGATTACCGACGAGAGCATGTCGAAGGTCGAGCCGTTGCGGAGCGCCTTCGCAATCCCGAGCGGGACACAGATCAAATACGTCAGAATAAAACCGGTCACTCCGAAGGTGAGGGAGACAGGAAATCGCTCCTTGATGAGCTGCCACACCGTCTTGTTGTTATACTTGTAGGAATACGCCTTCATCCCCATCATGTCGGTGAAGAGCCACTTTCCATAACGAACCAGAAACGGCTTATCGAATCCGAATTCCCTCTCGATCGCCTTGCGTTGATCTTCGGTAATCGAAGCGCCTGCGCCGGCCCCGGCACCCGACTCACCTCCGCCCATTCCGCGCATCTGAGCGATGCGCTGCTCAACGGGACCACCGGGCAAAACGCCGGTCAGCGCAAAGACGATGAAGGTGATTCCCAGAAAAGTGGGGATCACGAGAAGCAATCGGCGAATGAAATAACTCAGGCGTTCCATGTGAATAGAAATTCAGCAGGATCGAATTATTGCACAGGCTCAGCGGCAACCGGCGCGACCGCCCCCGAATCAAACACCTTGTCAAAATAGACATCACGGGGAGGTGCCGGCAGTTTTTCACCGGCTTCCTTCGCCGCTTTGAAATCATCAGCCTGAAACTCATCGTTCCACCAATAATCGACCGCTGACCATTCACCGTCGTATTTACCGAGAACGTGGTCCGGCATTCCGAATTTGTTCCAGTAGAGGAGCCTCACGTAACTGACATTCCAGAGAAGGATGTAAGGCGTCTCCTCGTAAAGGATCTCGTCGATCTCGCGAATCACCTCGTGTCGATCCTCAACGCTGTACATCTCACGGGTGCTGTCGATGAGTTCATCCACTCTCTCATTCTGAAAGCCGGTGATGTTACTGCTCGCCTTCACATCCGCGGTTTTCGAGTACCACATCGTTTCAGGATCTTTAATCGGAATCGCACCCCAGGTGGCCCAGGTCATGTCGTAATTGAATTCATCCATGTCACGCGCCCACGCGGCCCAGTCCTTCTGGTCAATCTCCAGCTCAATCCCGACGTCTTTGAGCGCTTCCTCAAAAATGAGCAGAAACTTCGTCGTGCTGGGATCGCGGGTCAGAAAATTCACGACGAAGGCTTTGCCGTCCTTTTCCAGTTTACCGGTCTTCGGATTCACAGCCCATCCGGCTTCCTTGAGCAAAGCACGCGCCTTTTCGACGTCAAACTCGATGAGTTCATTCGGGCAGGGGTGCTCGGCATCCCAGAGATCCGGCCAGTAGGAAGTCGTGAGATCGTACTGATTGAACATAATCGTCTGGTTCATTCGCTTGCGATCCACGAGATGACTCAACGCCTTCCGCACCTTGATATCGTCGTAGGGCTTTTTCCGCATATTCATCGCGAAACCCTGAAATCCAATCGGTTGAGAATTGTGCACCGACTGCTTCACCACCCAGTTCTTGGCGTAACGCTCCCCTTCGGTCTCTTTGACCCAGCGGCTCGATGTGTAAACGGCAAACAAATCGAACTCACCTTTGTTGAACGCCTCAAAAGCGATGTCGCGCTGTGAATAAAACCGGTATTCGATCGTGTCGAAATTCAAAATCCCCTCATTTTCAGGGGAGTCAGCATTCCAATAATCGTCGCGCTTCTCGAGACGTGCGTAGTGCGGTTCGTTCACTTCGCCGAGGCGATACGGACCGGACACGACCGGAAACTCAAAGTTCACTTTGTTAAAATCCTGATCCTTCCACCAGTGCTTCGGCATGACGCGGAAAGCCGTGCAGGCCTGCAAATTCTTCCAGTGCACCTCTTCCGCTTCGATCACGACGGTGTGCTCGTCGATCGCCTTGATCCCCACGAGCCGCTTCATCACATTCTGCAAAGGACCAGTGAGATGGTCTGGATTTTTAATCGCATTGAAACTCCAGACGACATCCTCAGAAGTCAGCGGCTTGCCGTCGCTCCACTTCGCCCTGGGATCGAGGTGAAACGTGAAAGACAAGCCATCTTCTGAAATCGACCAGCGATTTGCCAAACCGGGGCTGTCCTCGAGCGTGACCTGATCCGAACCGAGCAAAGGCTCGAACATGAGCCTGAAAATCTCCCGGGCAAAAACGTTGTTTTCGATCTGATAGTTGAAGCTCTTCGGAAACTGGGACGCATACATCGAGATCTTACCACCGGGCTCGGCAAATTCAGAGGCGAGAGGCGACATCACCGGTTCCCAGCCTTCAGCGGGAAATTCTTCGGCGAAGACAACACCGCTGGCGGGGAGAAGCGAAAGGACGAGCGAAACGAGGCAGATTTTTGTCATAAGAAGAGAAAATTCACAGGGCTAAGCCCACCGGGTCATGAATCTGGGTCAAAGATCGTTCAGGAACGTTTGAAATCAATTCCGTAAATCAGCCCTCTACACCCCGGATCCCCCGCCCCCGACGCAGCTTCTCGAACCCGCGACAGATGAATGATCAGCCAATCGGCGCCGCGCCCCGTCTCCGAGGAAGCAAAATGATCGAGAGCTCTCGATGAAACATCCCGTCAAAAAGCGGGTTGGCACGAATCGCCTTTTCAGGTCTACTATCGAACCCACAATCCATGACCGCTCATCACACCTTCTTTCAACTGCTGTTCCTCCCGTCTCTCGCCGTGCTCATGGGCACCGCAACAGCCGCGGATAAAGTCGAATCGGTTGTGAAAGTCCCCGGGCTCGTCGCGTTCTGGGATTTTGTGGAACGCGAGGCGGATGGCGAAAAGCGATTCATCGCCCACATCCCCGAGGGAGCCACGAACCGCTACCCGCTCGACGCCGCGAACTATGTAAAGTCCCTCTGGGGAAAAGGCCCCGCCGCGACCTATGCCGATTTTCCCCTGCTCGGAAGCGGGCCGTTCGGTGAAGCCATTCAGATCGTGAAGGAAACCAACCCGGATTTCCGCCCCTTTCTGTCAGTGCCCCGCTCACGCCTTCATGACTCCCCGCTCGACATCAAAGGGGCGGGAAAATCGGTCTCAGTCGTCGTCTGGGCGATTCGCGAAAGCGGGAACCACGCGCTCGCCGGCATCTGGCACGAAGGCACCGATCTCAAGCAGAACGAAACCGTTGGAATCGAGAAAGTGGAGCGGGGCCAGAGACAGTATGCTCTCTTTGCCGGACTCAATAAAACCGGCAGCGCGTGCGGCCATGTCTCCGAGAACGGGGCGAGCTCGTTTCTGAACAAGTACGCGCTGCACAAATGCAACTCACTCGGCCTTTCAAAAGCGGTTCCCTCCGACTCCCCCGCCGAGGTGCTCGATGCCTCATGGGAATGCTTCGCAATGACGTTCGACGATTCGAAAGATGAACTGACGGGGTGGCTCAACGGAGTCTCCGGAGACCGCTGGATTGAAAACCCGAAGAAAGATGGCCTGATCTCATACGCTTACAAAGCCTACATGCAGGGGCACTACCACCGAACTCCCGGCCAACAGGAGGGCGAAAACGCCAGCTTCCCCGAGGATCAGTATTACAACCCTCCTGAAGATGAACTCGTTTCCATCGAAGTCCTGAGAGAGACCGATAACGAACGCATTGAACGACGCGAACACCCCTTCACGAAAATCGAGGTCACGCTGAAGAAAGGACCGAATGGAGAGTTCACCGAAGCAAGCCGGGACCTGGTCGCCCTGCGCCTCAACCCCTGGTGGTATCCTCACGGAATCTACAAACCCGAGAATGACAATACAGGTGGTCCCTTCACGATCGGTCGCGTCATCCACAGCTCAAAAAGCGTCGGCTTCACCGGTTGGATCGGAGGAGTCGCGGTATATGATCGAGCCTTGAGCGGAGAGGAACTCGAAGCGCTGTCAGGGCTTTCAAAATAAAGCACTCCGACATTCGGGTCAGGCGACATTTCCTGACAGTTTCCATTTTATCACATTCTTTGGTTAGGATGCCTCCCGCTACTTCTTCCCCGAGCCGGGCTTTTTCTTTTTCTTAGACGCTTTGAACTCCCAGTTCGGGGACGGCTCATGCGCTTCTGCGAAAATCTCTTTGGCCCGTTTCACGAGATCGGGACGCACCGCTGAAAGATCGTTTTCCTCGGCGAGGTCTTTTGCGAGATCGTAGATCGCGATGGGGGCGTTGGGATTTTTATTGATGCCCAATTGCAGCGCTTTCCAGTCACCCCAGCGGGCCGCTTTTTTCCCGCCCTGTTCGTAGAATTCCCAGTAGAGGTAGTCGTGCCGCTTTTGCTCCCCTTCCCCCAGCAAGGTCGGCACCATCGAGATACCATCGACATCGGCGGGGATACCGGCTCCGGCGAGTTCGCATACGGTCGGCAGGATATCCCAGTGAGCGGAAACGAGATCGGTGACGGTTCCGGGCTTAATCTTACCCGGCCAGCGGGCGATCATCGGCGCTCGGATTCCGCCCTCAGTGAGGTCGCGCTTGAACCCGGTGAACGGACCGTTGCTGTTGAAAAATTCAGGATCATGCCCGCCTTCGCGGTGCGGGCCGTTGTCGGAACTGAAAATCACGAGCGTGTTCTCGTCGATCTCAAGCTCTTTGAGGAGCGCCATCATTTCGCCGACGCCGTCATCAACGAGAGTCATCATTCCGGCGAAGGCGGCGATGGGATTTTTCACCTCGGGGCCTGCGTATTTCCCGACTTTACCTTCGAACTGAGGAAATTTCTCGCGGAAGGGAGCCGAATAGGAATCGGGGGAGTGCATCGCGGCGTGGGGAATCGCGACGGGAAAGTAGACGAAGAAGGGTTCATCTTTGTTCGCGCGGATGAAGTCGAAGGCTTCCTCCATGATGAGAGGATGCGTGTAGGTCTCACCATCGAGCTCGATGCGTTTCTCGTTTTTCCAAAGGTGACCTGGGTAGTAGCTGTGGGCCTCGCGCTGGCAGTTGTAGCCGTAGAAAAGATCGAAATGCTCGATGGGATCGCTCACGGAGCCGGGTGCTCCGAGCCCCCATTTGCCGAAGGCTCCGGTGGTATAGCCGGCCTTGGAAAGGAGGCGCGGGATCGTGACGATGTCAGCCGGCATCGGGGACTGGCCCTCCGGCTGCACTTCACGGTTTCCTCTGACGAAGGTGTGGCCGGTGTGCTTACCGGTCATCAGGGAGCAACGCGTCGGCGCGCAGACGGTGCTGCCCGAATAGTGGTCAGTAAATTTGAGCCCTTCGGTCGCGAGCTTGTCGATATGAGGAGTTGAAAAGAGCTCCTGCCCGTAACAGCTCAGATCGCCGTATCCGGCATCATCGAGGAGGAAGTAGATAATGTTCGGTTTCTCCGCCGCCTGAGATATCAGCGCACTCAGCGAGAGAAAAAGAACAACGACGAAACGTTTAGAAGAATGAAACATGGGTTCCATTCTCGCCATTTCAAAACGCTCCGTCAACTCACGTTACTCCGACGCCAATTTCGCGGCGAGATCGGCGAATGCTTTGGAAACTGCGCTTTCATCCGGATTCGCGTTCGCAATCGGATCACCGCTGTCAGCCCGCTTGCGGGTCTCTGAGTCGAGAGGAATTTGAGCCAGCAAAGGAACACCGAGTCGCTCGGCTTCAACGGTGCCGCCGCCTTCACCGAAGATGAAATATTTCTCTCCGTGATCACACTCGAACCAGGCCATGTTCTCGACAACACCGGAGATGGGGACGTTCACCTTTTTGAACATCGCGGCGGCTTTCCGCGCGTCGATGAGAGCGACTTCCTGCGGGGTCGTCACGAGAACGGCGGCGTCAACGGACACGGTCTGCACGATTGTCAGCTGAATATCACCGGTGCCGGGAGGCAGATCGAGAATGAGATAATCCAGCTCGCCCCAGAGACACTGTCTCAAAAACTGCTGCGTGTAGCGGGTCGCGAGAGGCCCCCGGACGATCACCGGCGAATCCTCCGCGAGAAGAAATCCCATCGAGATGGCTTTGATACCGTGAGCTTCAATCGGGACGATCTCATTCTCCTCGGTTGCCATAGGCTGCTCATCGCTGGCACCGAGCATGAGCGCCACGCTCGGTCCATAGAGGTCACAATCGCAAAGTCCGACCTTGGCACCTGTTTTACTGAGCGCGATCGCGAGGTTCGTCGAGACGGTCGATTTTCCAACCCCGCCTTTACCACTGGCTACGGCGATGATCTTTTTGACGCCGGGAATGCTGGACTGACCTGACGCGGGATTGCCGCCGGTGACAGGCTCAGGAGGATCCTGAATGTCAAAATCGATCTTGATCTCGCCGATCCCGTCGAGTGTTTTCAGCGCCGTTTCGATCCCCTCGTGAATCGTCCGGGGAATGTTGGGGTCTTTGGTGGCGATACCGATTTTCACCGCTACATCGTTCCCAAGGACGGTGACATCCTTGACCAAACCAAAGGAGACAATATCCCGGCTGAACCCCGGATAGTGGACTTCTCCCAATTTCTCGCGAACCAAATCTTCTGTAATCATTTTGTCTTACTGAATCGTAGTTGTTGATAGGCCAATACGGTCGGAAGTCCAATAAAGAGGCACACGGAAGTGCAAAATCCGAAGCCCCCGGGTGTCAATCCCCACTTATATACCGGCATCGGCTCGCCTCGCGATGTCTGCGGTCGAATTCTGATGGACGACCTTTTCCGCCTCGGCGATGGCTTCGCGGCTGATCATGGGAAGCGCGCCCGGGAGGTGGGTAATCCGCGGCGAGCAGGCCCGGAATTCTTTCGAATACAAATATTCCGGACGCTCCAAAACTTGGCTCGAGGTGCCGCACTCAAGAATCCCGCCCTCATAGAAGATCGCGACCCGGTCTGCGACGCCTTTGATTCCACGAAGCCCATTCATCGCGAGAACGACGGAGAGACCGTGCTCATCGCGGAGAGAGGTGATCAGTTCGAAAAACTGCGCTTCGGCAATGCGGTCGAGCCCTGAAGTCGCCTCGTCGCATACGAGCAGCTTCGCCCCGGACATGAGCGCTTTCATGACGATCAGCCTTTTCAACATCAGCGACGACAGATCGACCGACAACATTTCGAGAATACGCTCCGGCTCGACAATTCCCACGGCATAGAAATAATCGCTCCAATCGCTCTCCCGCAGCGACTCAGACTTCGAAAGTGTGAGCCGCGAACTCTCGCGCAACCACTGCCGCACTTTCTGATTCGGATTCAGTTGCGAATGCGCGTCCTTCACGAGGACTCCGATACGGTTCCGGCGCAAAAGCAGATTCTTCCTCCGGTTGAGACGCAGTATATCCTCTGATTCAAATTCGATGCTGCCGGAGATGACTTTGTCGGACGGACTGATCACTCCGGAAATCAGCTGAGTGAGGAGTGACTTTCCGCTGCCCGACTCGCCCGCGCAGACGAGAACCTCTTTCTCCTGCACTTCGAGGGACACGTTTCTCAAACCGAGATCGCGCTCCCCCAGCTCGCGTGGACGCTCGACGGTGACATTTTCGACTGTGAGCAGGGGCGCTTTTTTCTCGTCCATCGATCAATTCCTCGTTTTTACCAATACCGCTGCACTTCTCCGGTTCGGAGCAACGACGCAACCCGCCACCCCAAAAACGAAAACACCATCACGACGATGCTCGCCAATACTCCGGGATAGATGGCCATCCACGGTGCCTCAATTATGAGGTGCTGTCCGTAGGCGATCATCGCCCCGGAACTGATTCGATTACCGGTCACACCGAGAAACGAAAGCATCATCTCCGCGAGCATGATCCACGGAATCATCACCGCGAAGGCACCGACGAGCCGACGCAACACCTTCGGCAGATCCCGATACATGATGATATCCCGTCGCGACAAGCCTAGCGCGTAACCGGCGACGACGTCAAACTTCTCCTCCCCCTCTTCGAACCAAGAGGCGATCATCGGTGCCTGCTGAATGCCGATGAGAACAATCAACGCGACCATGACGATGGCGAGGCTTCCACCGGACCCTCCCGCGACAATGACCAGCAGCAGCATTGGGGGCGCGATGAAGACCGTTCGTCCGAGAAGTCGAACGAGACGAAATCGATTCACGCCCTGATCGAAAGCGAAGAGCATCACAAAAGTCAGGGCGAGAAGGAGACCGAATCCGGAGCACACCACCGCGACAGCGAGTGAGGTCGCCATCGCAATCCGACTGATCGTGAAGACATCTTTTCCGTGCCCCGTCGTTCCAAACCAGTGAGCGGAATCCGGATTTTCCCAGAGCGGTTTGTCCGGAACCGAATACACCTCGGCCGGCCGTACGTCGATTCCGCTGCCCCCTGAAAAGAGCCACCCCGTTATCAGTAAATAGAAACCGGCGAGGAAGACCACCCTCCGGATATGCCACACTCTCGCGAAGAGCGCCCCCAGCCAGAGAAGCGGCCGTGATTTACGTTTGTTAGCCATTCGTTACCTCCCCCGGTTGCAAATGAATCGCGCAATCCCGCAACCAGTTAATCAGACTGATCAACCCAATGATCCACATGGAGCTGAGTAAAATCCCGCCGTAGCTGGCGGCGTTGACGGACTCCACGAGCAAGCTCCCCATTCCGCGATACCGGAAGGCGAACTCGACTCCCACGAGCAACCCGAACATGAGCGGAAGCGGGCGATCGAGCGCGCGAATCAAAGGGACAGCAGCGCCTTTCACGACGTGATCATAGAAAATAGACTCGCTGTGATACCCGCCGACGAAGAGCCCGTGAATGTAGGATTTCGACATCTCGGAAGAAATGGCATTGAAAACAGAACTCATGAGCGAGGCACCCCCCGCTGCGACTAACGGAACAGCAACGATGAAAGCATGCCACCAACTGAGAAGATCGAGCCCGGTCGTGACGACGACTTCATCCGCGAATCCGGGGCGCTGCCAAACGGAGTAGGAATAAATCGCGATCAGAAGCACGAACCAGAATCCGGGGACCGTCGAAAACGCCGAAAACGGGAGCCTCAGAATGACACCCATGTGATACCGGCGGAGGCGAGCCGCGAGAAATCCCCACCCGTAACCGATGAGCAACACACACGATATTGCGATGACGAGGACGCGGAGACTTGCAACGCTCCGCTCACCGAAGAGCTGCCAATATCCTTCCGCCCCGCCCGCTCCATCTCCGAGCGGCGCATAGGAATCGGTCTGCCAAATGTGGTGATCAGATCCCCCGAGACCGCAGTAGGCGAATTCGATCAAAAGCACGATCAGCAAAAAGATCACCCCCAACCGGGCAACGCTGAAAAAGAGACGCTGGAGGATTAGACGTGTCATCGCTCAGGCAAGGGCGGCTCCTCTTCCGCGATATTTTTCCGAACCCACCAGGGCCGGCTTCTTTCCAGCCCCGCTTTCCCCACTCCGAGTCGCTGCACGATCGGCTCCCCGCCGACGCCCTCACGAATCACCTCGAGTGAATCCGCCCGCACCGTGATGAGGCGCCCGCTGTCGCCGATAAAAAGACAAGGCTGTAAATCGGCAATCTCCCTCTGGAGCCGGGCCGTGAGTCGTTTCACGTGGATGATATCCTCCTCGTAGCGCAATTTCGTGACCGTCTCATCGACGAGTTGATTGCGAAGCCCGAACAGGTTGCTGCCGTTCCCGATCCCGGATGAATGCCAGGTCGTGTAACGGTCGCGTTCGAGCGGCAATTCCCAGTTTAAAATAAGCGCATCGAATTCCCGCGTCGCGAGTCGATCAGTCATCATCACCTCGCGAGTGACGGGATCGACCTCAACCCCCACCCCCAACGCCGCCCATTGCGCCGCCAACTCCGCCGCGAAGGAGCGATGATCCGCGTTGCCTTCATTCACCGTGAGCTTGAACGAAAACGGAGTGCCCTCAGCATCGCTTCGAATCGCCTCACCCTCTTTCAACGTGTATCCGGCCTCGTCGAGCATTCGCCCGGCCTCCGCCGGATCATAGAGAGGAAGCATCATTTTTTCATCGCAATAGGGAACCGCCGGATAAAAGAGACTTTCGGTGGGCTGCTGGAATTGGTTGATGGAATCCCGGCGGACCCGTTTCAGGTCGACTCCTTTCGCGAGGGCCTTTCGCACCGAGATTTCACTGAGGGGCCCGGAATCCAAATTCCAGGCGACGATGTGCTGATACCGGGGCAGGCAGGGAACGCTTTTCACCACCCCCGGGTTGCGTTCCGTCCACTTCATGAACCGTTCATCAGGGACAATGAGATGGAGGCGGTTCGACCGGATCGCGAGGAGAACAGACTCAAGTGATCCAGCCTTTTCGTAAACCAATCGCTTCTCCAGCGGTGGCTCGCGGAAATAATTTTCGTTGGCCTCGAGCTCGACGCCTCCATCGCGACGTCGCGCCACAAAACGGTATGGCCCGTTACCGACCGGACTCGCAAAAAACTCAAGCGCCTCGCCCGGCTTCTTCATTTTCGTAAAAAGGTGCGCGGGAATGATTGGCAGCTTTTCCCAACTCTCCAGCATCGTGGTGGGCTGATCGTTGCAATGCACCTTGAGAGTGAAATCGTCGATTCGAACCAGATCCTCGACGAACCAGAATGAATTCGCGAGGGGAAGCGATGAACCGGGCGAGGTGAACTGCCGGTAAGAGAAAATTACGTCATCAACCCCGAAACGAACCCCGTCGTGCCACCGGACATCGGTTCGCAGTTTGAGCTCCATTTCATGAAACGATGTGTAGCACTGCGTGCCCACGACCTCGATCCCGGGGTCGAGACTCCGGTTCGATTCGTAGTAGAGTTCGAGCTCTCTCAAAAACAAATCCGTATCCCCTTTCAGAAATAAATTCACCGTCGAGTCGCCCTCATACTCGAGCATTTTGATCTGGGTTTTCTCCACCGAGGCTTTCAGAAAAGTCTCAAAGGAAACCGCCACCGAATCCCGCAGGCTGAGCTTCACGAGGAGATAATCGCCGAGCAACCCCGGGTCGATATTCCCGATCAATTTCTGCGTGACCCCGCCCTCAAATCCCTCAAGCGCTACCGTGAGCACGGTCTCATTGCGATCCACTGCACCCGCCTTGAGCCCTTCCCCGAGAAACTCACCCGAACGAATCATCGCCTCCGCCTCCCCGGCAGCCTCTTCGCTCGCGCAACGAATTACGACAACGGTTTGAAACGACCACGAATCGATCAAGTTGGGCCGGAGGATCAATTCATCATCACGGATCAGCGTCGGCTCGAAAAGGAGGTCGGTAATTTCCCGCGTGATTCCCTTTTGCGGAATCGCAGGATCGAGGTAACCGACCGGCTCCCTGATCGCGCATACCATTGCGGAACGATCATCGCTCAAGCTCAGGTCGCTGACCCGGTTGAACAACCAAATCCCAACGCCGACAACGGCAATAGGAAAGGCATAAAATATCGCCCTGAGAAGGAACATCCCTTCAAGTATAGCAACCGCGGCGCGAATGCCAAACTTAGTTTAGGGATGTTAGAGGCTCGCGGGCGACCGGAAAACCACGCTTCGATTATCGCAGATCGAGGCAGATCATGCGATCCTGTCCCCGCACGATGAGACGCCCGTTACTGAGCGCCATCGGTGACCAGTATTTGAAATCGGGCACCTTGATCGTTTTGCGACCTTCCTGCTTCGCGATCTGCTCATCGACCTCGGCCTTTTTACCGAACGTGTCATAGAGCGCCACTTCGTTGTATCCCTCAGGCGACGGCTTCACGACGCGAAGGTATCCGACTTCACCGTCCTGAATGAGGAGATGCCCGTCGACGAGAATCATATTACCGCGGCCCATGAACGGCTCGTCACCGGTGTGCCAGATCGTATTCCCGTCAAAGTCGAGACACATGAGACCACCGGTTTTGCGCTTGTCACCCTTGTGGTTGTCGTTCTCATTCGCGAGCAGATAAATGTGCTCACCGATCACAAACGGAGGATGCACCTGCGTGCCCTGAACGAGATCAAAAACTTTCTCCACCTTCCAGTCATCGCCGTCTCTCGTCACGCGGGTCATGCACGATCCGTTCCCGTAACCGCCCGTGAGAAACACGAGTTCCTCGGTCACTTTCGTCGCGAAGGGGATCGGGATTTTGTTAAAGTATAAATCGGTCTCCCAGATCACTTCACCGGTCTTCGGATCCACGCTGATCGTGGTGCCCTCTTCTTTTCCCTGACTGTTGTAGCTCGCCACGAAAACGAGTTGCTCGACGCCGTGCAAATTCAACACCACCGGCGTCGAGTGAGAATCACCCAGCTCGTCAGTTTTCCAGAGCTCTTTTCCGGTCTTTTTATCGAATCCCACGAGTCCGGCGCTTTTGCTCATCGCAGGCACAATGAGAACATCGTCCACCACAATCACGCTCTGCGCCCAGCCCCACTTGGGAGGTTCCGCGCCGTATTCGTCCTGAATTGAGACCATCCAGTCCTGTTCGTGCGTCTTCCGGTTGACCCGGAACACCTGACCAAACCCGCTCACGAAGTAGACGGCATCGTCTTCAACCAGTGGCACCCCGCGGCTCCCCGCAAACGGCAGCTTGCCCGGATACTCAAAACCGAACTCCCACTTCTCAGACCCATCGGCGAGCGAGAGACAGATGAGGCGATCCTTTTCACCCAGATCACGATCGACGAGAAACACCTCATCTCCGGCAATCGCAGCCGCACCCCAGCCTTCGTTCAGCTTCTTCTCCCACAGTTGCACGGGAGGATTCTTATCCCAGCCGCTGAGGTTCAGTCCCTTTTCCGAGGAGATCCCCATTCGGGTCGGCCCCTGAAAATTGGGCCAGTCTTCCGAGCGGGCGAGGGTGGTGGAAAGTGCCACCACGAGAACGAGTTGAATCATTTTCATGGCGGGAATCTGGCAAATAGCCGCCGCGACTTCAACTACCAAGTTGAGAGGATTTGCGCCCTCTCCCGTACCCCTTCGAGCGACGTAGCCTCAATAGCTGCGCCGCATGTGGCTGGGCAGGATATTGAGTTCCTCCCGGTATTTTGCCACGGTCCGCCGGGCGATCTCGATCCCTTTTTCCTTCAACTCGTCAACGAGACGCTGATCGCTGAGCGGCTTCCGCGTGTCCTCGTTCGCTATCAATTCCGCGAGAGCCTGCTTCACGCTCGTGTTGCTCATCGACTCCCCACTCTCGGTTTCGTAGCCGGTCGTGAAAAAATACTTCATTTCAAACACCCCATGAGGCGTCGCGACATACTTTCCGGAAACGGCACGGCTCACCGTCGTCTCATGCACACCTACGACATCGGCGATTTGGGCCATGTTCATCGGCTTCAATCGCGACGGTCCGTGTTCGAAAAATTCGGTCTGGCGCTTCACGATCTCGCCCGCGATCGACCGGATCGTCTCCTGCCGTTGATGGATACTCTTAATGAGGAATTTACCCGATCGGATCTTATCCCGGATATAATTTCTCGCTTCCTTCCCCCCGCCTGCGGCCATGAGGTCTTTGTAGGAATTCGAGATACGGAGCCGTGGAACCTGTTCGTTGTGAATCTCAACAACCCACTCGATTCCCATACGGGAAACCGTGACATCGGGTGTCACGTAGGTGTTCAGGTCCGTGCTGAGACGGCTTCCGGGCTTCGGGTCGAGCCGGCCGATGAACTCAGCCGCAGCCGAAATCTGCTCCGGCTGAACGCTCAATTTTTTCGCAATCTGAGGATACCGGTGCCGGGCAAGATCATCGAGGTGATGATCGATGATACGAAACTCGAGGCTGTGATGCTTTCCAAGCCGCTCCAACTGTATGAGAAGACAGTCGCGTAAATCCTCCGCCCCCACCCCGGCCGGGTCGAAGCTCTGAATCAACGCCCGCCCTTCATCCAGCTCATCAAATGGGATTCCGAGATCGAAAGACATCTCTTCCAGATCCACCTTGAGATAACCGTCTTCGTCGACATTTCCGACGAGCATTTCGGCGATTTTCAAAGTCTCAGGTTTCGCATCCGAAAGGTGCACCTGATTTAAAAGATGATCCTGCAGCGTGATCGGCTCAACAATCGAGTCCATCACGAACTGATACTTCTCATCCGCATCGTCACGGCGCGGTGACGCCACACGGGCCTGGCTCATGTACTCGCGCCATTCCTCCTCCTGCTGCGACAGTTCGGCGAACTCCTTGTCGAACTCCTCATCATCAGACGAGCTCCCCACCTCATCGAGCGAGATGTCGGTATTTTCCTCCTCCAGCGTCGGATTGGCCACCAACTCCTGCTGGATCAAATGCCGGAGTTCCAAGGTGGGAGTCTGCAGCAACTGCAAACTCTGCTGCATCTGAGGCGCGATGGCCTGCTGCTGATGCAGTGACTGAGCTTGGTCAAAACGCTGTTCTGGCATTGTCGTATGGGGGGTGGAGGAAGAGAAGTCCTGCACACGTCATACTACAGATTCTTCAGGGCTTAAAGCAAAATTCACACCAATCGTATTATTTTTTTCACTTTTTATTGAGCCCCGTCTCGATCCGCGACGCCTCCGGCGCTCATTTCGCCCTCTTAATTCAAGAACGTAAGAAAACTAATCAATAAAACGAGTTGTATATTATGGTAATTCTAATAAATTGTATTAATTAGACAGTTTTATTGATCCCTTTTCCAATGAAAGCGCTCCCACTTTATCTCTACGTTACGACGTTGCTTCTGGTTCCCCTGATGGCACAGGAACCCCGCATCCGTCAGAACATTGCCCCCAATCAACCTTCAGATCACTGGGTGGAACTCGAGCCCGTTGAAATGAAGATTCAGGACAAAGTCGAGCCACGGACCAATCCGGCAGCGATTCCCTCATGGCAGACGCGCTACACGCTCGGCCCCGGAGACACGCTCGATTTCTCGGTCTACGACAGACCCGACCTCACTCGCACGGAAGTTCCCGTCGCTCCCGACGGAACGATCAGCTATCTCCAGGCAATCGCAGTCCGCGCTAACGGGCTCACGCTCGATCAGCTCAGAACCAAAATCGAAGCGGACTTGGCGAAGTATCAGAAAAACGTGAAGATCTCGATCAACCCGACGAAGATCCTCAGCAAAGACTTTGCTATCATCGGACGCGTCAAGAAGCCGGGGCGTTACACCCTGGATCGTCCCACCTCCATCCTCGAAGGCATTGCCATGGCCGAGGGCATCCAGGTGGGTTCGGTCGGCAATTCCGCCTACGAGCTTGCCGATTTTGACAAATCATTCGTCGCCCGCCACGGGAAGAAGCTGAACGTGGACCTCGCCAAACTCTACTTTGAAGGAGACTTCAGTCAGAACGCCTACCTCGAGCCGGACGATTACATCTACGTCGCCTCGAATGTCGACAACGAAGTCTACGTGCTCGGTGCGGTGAACAATCCCGGCCGTCGCAAGATGCCGATGAAACTCACGATCACGAAAGCGATCGCTGAAGCCGGCGGCTTCGTCGACGGCGCCTACCGAATGCGGGTCCTTCATATTAAAGGCAGCATTCACAAGCCGATCGCTTCGATCGTGGACATGAAAGCGATCCTCGAAGGCCGCGCAAAAGACTTCGAAATCGAACACGGCGACATCGTTTACGTGAACTACCACCCTTTCCACCTCGTCGATCAGGCGCTGGAGAGTGCGCTGACGACCTACGTTCAATCAGTTGCCGCACAGACCTTGAATCAGAACTACTCCCCGATTCTCAACTAATCACTCACTCTCAATCATCACTCTTTCACGATGAAAATACCACGCCTCCCTGTCAACACGCTCGTGATCCTCGTCGCAGGATCTCAGGCACTCACGTCATGCATTTCACTGCGCCCGGCTGATCGCGAGTTCCGCGCCGTCGCTGAGCACCCCTACATGGGCGGTGACGAAGTGTTGATTCCTGAAGCCGATTCCACACCGGTCGCGAAAGAACCCGTCTTTCAGTCCATCAAATGCGGCGCACCGCTCGACAAAAGTCTCCTCACCCCTCCCTCCGGCCCCTATCGGATCGGTCCCGGTGACATCCTCGATATCGAAGTGGCTGAGAACAAGGACACCCGAACCAAGTCCACGGTGATGCCGGATGGAATGCTCTACTTCAACACCGCTCGCGGCGTGAACGTGAAAGGAAAAACGGTTCGGGAAATCTCGACTCAGCTTTCCCATCAGCTGAAGGAGGATTACGTGAATCCCGTCGTAACGGTGAACGTCTCAAAGGCGGACAGCCAGCGATTCTGGATGCTGGGACAGGTCGCCAAGCCCGGCACTTACCCTATCACTAAGCCAACGACTCTCGTCGATGCGATCTCCACCGGTAGCGGACTGCTTTCCGTTCGTGACAGCGTCAACGTGAACAACCCCGAATCAGCCGACCTCGAACGGGCCGCGATCATCCGGAGCGGCGACGTGCTCCCCGTCAACTTCGACGCGCTGATCCGCGAGGGAGACATGAGCCAGAATATCTACGTGAAATCCGGAGACTACATCTTCATCCCCTCACTCACCGCCAGCTCAATCTACGTGCTCGGACACGTCAACAGCCCCGGCGCGGTTTCCTACGAGAGAGACCTCACCATGCTCGCAGCCGTCGCCGGCGCAGGCGGTCCGAAACCGGATGCGGTTGTCACCAAGGCACTCATCATCCGGGGTGGACATCACAACCCCGAAGTCGCAGTCGTAAACTTCCGCGACATCATGAAAGGCTACGACTCTGATCTCAAACTTCAGGCCGGAGACATCATCTGGATGCCACGGAGCAACTGGTCCAATGTCGTCAAATACACCGGAGCCGTTCTCAATACTGCAGCCCAGGCGATCGCCGTCCAGGAAGGACTCAGCGTTCTCGGAGCGACCGGAGGCGCCGGCATCTCGATCAACGCAGGCGGTTAAACCTGACAAAGCCCGAACGGCAGCGCCTAGCTGCCGTCGATGAGGCGGCCAATCCCACCGAGGACGCTGCCTTCGCCCTGTGCAGAACCGCCGGTGCTCGGAGCCGCGCGGATGACACGCTCAGCAAGCCGCGAAAATGGAAGGCTCTGAAGCCAGACTTTCCCGTGGCCGCTCAAGGTCGCGAGGAAGAGCCCCTCGCCACCGAAGAACATCGACTTGAGATTTCCGGCGCGCTCGATGTTGTATTCGATACCCGGTGCAAAGGCGACGAGGCACCCCGTATCCACCCGCAAGGTCTCGCCGTTCAGCTCGCGCTCAATGATCGTTCCACCGGCGTGGAGAAACGCTTTTCCGTCACCTTTCAGCTTCTGAAGAATGAAGCCCTCTCCGCCGAAAAATCCCGTGCCCAGTTTGCGATTAAAAGCGATCGTCACCTGAGTCCCGAACGCGGCACAGAGGAAGGAATCTTTCTGACAAGTCACCTCGCCACCGATCGCTTTCAGGTCGATCGGAATAATCTTTCCGGGAAAAGGAGCCGCAAAAGCCGCTCGCCGTTTGTGCGCCGTGCCGGCGTGCGTAAAATGCGTCATGAAAATCGACTCGCCGGTAAGCGCGCGCTTTCCGACCGCTAACAATTTTCCCATGACGCCTTCGTTCGGCTGACTCCCGTCACCCATTTTCGCCTCAAAAGTGATGTCCTGCTCGACGTAGTTCATCGCTCCCGCTTCGGCGATGACCGTCTCTCCCGGGTCGAGTTCCACTTCGACGATCTGCATGTCATCGCCGAATATTTCGTAATCAATCTCGTGGGAAGTCTGAGACATCGGCGGGGCAGCCTGTTGAATCGGCGGCGGGCCGGCAGGTGCCGCGGATCCCCCGAAGAGCGTCGGAAGTACTTCACCCGCAACCGACCAGCTCGCCATCCCCGAGCTCCAGACCCGGGTCGCTGAAGTAATGGTTCCATTTTTCACCAGCTCAGGAAGTTCGGTTTCCGGAACCTGAATTTGATCATTCGTTGCAGTTGCGTAGTGCCAGATTTTCATAATTAAATGACCGAATTCTACACAAATTTAAAAATTGGAAAAGAAACATCATTACCGAAATACAAACATTTTGAATCAGTGCAAACCTCCCCGCCCCCGTCAAACAGGTAGTCTGAAGGCCGGAATCCGGTTGACTGGCATTCACCCCTTTTACTACAATGAGCAATAATGATTCCGGAGTCTGAGGCCCGCAACATCATCAACCTGCTGGGCGAAGTCGCCCTGATGGAATCATCGCGGAACGATCGCCGGATTGCACTGCTCAACGGCCTTTCCAAATTGATCGGCGCGGACGCCTGGCTCTGGTTCACCGCGGCACATACGATCCCGGGAGATCAACCGGCTCATGCAATCGTCCTCAGGTCCGGCCTCAGTGACGAGCAGATGGGCTACATCGTCGAGGCTTCAGAATGTCCTGACATGGCAAGACTCACGGCCCCCTTCTTCGAAGATTTTGAGAAAACGCAGGGTCACACGACACGACTGCGCCAGCAGATCATTCCACACACCGTCTTCGAGGAATCAGCGGTCTTTGATCTGTGGAAAAAGGCGAACATCGGTCCGGTTCTCCTTTCAGCGCGCCCGACTTCCGACGGTCAGGTCAGTATGATAGGCCTCTACCGACACTTTGACCGCCCCTTCTTCAACGAGGAGGAATCCAGAATCGCGCACATCGTTCTTTCGGAAATCCCCTCGCTTCACGAGGCAATCAGCCCGGTCGAACTCAACGACGAAGTCGTGGGGCTCTCACCGCGACTCAGACAGGTATTGAACCTTCTCCTCCAGGGCTCCACCCGGAAAGAAATCGCGGCCACTCTGTCGCTGTCGATCCACACCGTTGGAGATTACATCGCCGATATTTACAAGCGCTTCAAAGTCCACTCTCAAACCGATCTCGTGAGACGTTTTCTCATCGGGGACGGAGGCGACGCCCCCTGTCGCGATGAATAACCCGCGACACAATAAGACGCGGAGTATCGCATTTCGCCATTGAAAGACGGGCGTGTCTGGCAAACACTACCCCAGCCCGATGTTTCCCCTTTCCCGCCATCAGACCCAACAGGGTTATGTCACTCACCCAACCCTGTCAGGCGCGGCTCTCGCAGGTATCGCGATTTTTGCGTTGCTGTTCACTTCGAGCTGCAAGCGGGAAAACAAAGTAGCCGCCGCGACGCGGGAGAAAATTCTCCTGCTCGGGAACGGGGCTGAACCGAAAGCGCTGGACCCCCATCTGGTTTCGTCGACGGGTGACTCGAATATCCTGCGCGCGCTCTTCGAGGGGCTCGTGACGAACCATCCGGAAAACGACACAATCCACGAGCCCGGCGTCGCGGAACGCTGGGAACCGAATGACGACTTCTCCGAGTGGCGCTTTTTCCTGAGAAAAGATGCCCGCTGGTCAAACGGAGATCCGGTCACCGCGCATGATTTCGTTTACTCCTACAACCGCATTCTCCACCCCGAAATGGCGGGCCCTTACTCATCCATGCTCTACTTCCTCAAGAACGGGGAAAAGTTCAACCGGGGCGATATCAAGAATTTTGACGAAGTCGGCGTGAAGGCGGTCAACGATCACGAGCTCGTCTGCACGCTGGAAAGTCCCACGCCGTTCTTCCCGGACGTGGTCAAACACACCACCTGGCTCCCCGTCCACCGGGCCACGATCGAGAAATACGGGGCGATGACCGATACGTTCACCGACTGGCAGAAACCGGGGAACAGCGTCAGCAACGGCGCCTTCCAGCTCACCGACTGGAAAATCAATGCCTATGTCAAAGTTCGCCGCAACCCTCACTACTGGGACGCCGAAAACGTGAAACCGAACGGGATCAATTTTTACCCGATCGACAACGCCTTCACCGAGGAAAAGGCATTCCGGAACGGCCTCCTCCACATGACCTACATTCTGCCGGCGAATCTCATTCCGATCTATCGGGAAAGGAAGGATCCCGCTCTCCGCATGGAACCCTACAACGGCGTCTATTTTTACCGGTGCAACACAGAGCACGCTCCCACCGACAACGCGGACTTCCGCCGCGCCCTCGCCTACGCGATCAATCGCGAGACGATCGTTAATTTCATCACCAAAGGAGATCAGCAGCCCACCTTCGGCTTCACCCCGCCGACAAAGGGCGGCTACGTCCCGCCGAACGTCGTGAGCTACGATCCTGAAAAAGCACGGGCCTTTCTGAAAAAGGCAGGTTACGAAAACGGCGCCGATGTCCCGGAATTCACCGTCATTTTCAATACCAGTGACGACCACAAATCGATCGCCGTCGCGATTCAGGACATGTGGAAGAAAACGCTGGGGATTAAAAATGTGAAGATCGAGAACCAGGAATGGAAAGTCTACATGGCAACGGTGGACGAAATGCGTTACGACGTCTCGCGCCTCGCCTGGATCGGTGACTACATTGATCCAACCACTTTCCTAGGGATGTGGAGAACCGGCGACTCCAACAATCGAACCGGCTGGTCGAACCCGGAATTTGACCGGCTCTACAAGAAGAGCTTCTTCACCAGCAATACGGAGGAACGCTACGCCATACTGCGCGACGCGGAGTCCATCCTTCTCGATGAACTGCCTATTCTTCCTGTCTACTGGTACACGCGCACCTACCTGCTTCACCCCGACGTGAAGAACTGGAACCCGCTTCTTCTCGACAATCACCCTTACAAGCATATCGACCTCGAGCCGAAACAGGGAGGTGACGCAGAATGAAAGCCGCCACCTACATTCTTTCACGGCTCGCGCAGTCGCTTTTCGCGTTGCTCTGCATCGTCACGATCACCTTCTTCCTCGCCCGACTCGCTCCGGGTGGCCCCTTCCTGGAGGAAAAAGCGGTGCCTGCGCACCTCATGGAGCAGATGAACGCGAAGTACGGCTTCGACAAACCGTTGCCGGTTCAATACGCGCTTTATCTGGGGCGTCTAGTCCGCGGAGATCTCGGCCCCTCATTCGGCAACAAAGGATTCTCGGTGAATGAAGTCATCGCCGAAGGGTTTCCGGTGTCCCTGTTCCTCGGGATCATCGGCCTGATCATCGCACTGATAATCGGCGTCCCCATCGGCGTTTTCGCCGCAGCGAAGCGCAACACCGCGACGGACTATGGACTCATGACTCTCGCGATGATAGGCATCTGTCTTCCCACCTTCGTCATCGCACCTCTGCTGGGGGAAATCTTTGCACTGAAACTGGGCTGGTTCGATGTGGCTCTGTGGGAGGACAGTTCAGCCTGGTTTCTCGGAGCGATGACTCTGGGGCTTTACTATTCCGCCTACATCGCCCGCTTGACCCGGGGAAGTATGCTCGACGTGCTCAGTCAGGATTTCATCCGCACCGCCCACGCGAAAGGAGTCGCTCCGGCGAAGGTGCTCTTCAAACACGCCTTCCGCGGAGGCATCACGCCGGTCGTCGCCTACCTCGGGCCCGCGCTCGCCGGCCTCATCGGCGGTTCATTCGTCGTCGAGACGGTTTTCGGCCTTCCCGGGTTGGGGCAGCACTTTATCAAGGCCGCGACGAACCGCGATTACTGGCTCATCAATGGCACCGTAACGGTTTTTGCGATTCTCATTCTCTTCATGAACTTCCTCGTCGACGTCATCCAGGCGTGGCTTGATCCCCGCACCCGAGCCCGAGATTGATATGAAGCCTGAACTGGAAATCAGAGCCGAAGAGATCGAACAGGGTTCTTCGCTGGGAAGGGACGCATGGCTGCGGCTGAAGAAGAATTATCTCGCGATGGCGAGCCTCTGGTTTTTCATCGCGGTGACCTTGATCTGCTACCTCGGGCCTCTCCTGCCCGGAGTCCCGGATCCCAACGTTACGCATCCGGACCTGCAATCGTTGCCCCCTTTTTCGAAAGCCACGTCGATGGAGGGAACAGAGATTTACTACTTTCTGGGGAGCGACCATCTCGGGCGCGATATCTTCTCCCGCATTCTCTACGGTGGCCGCGTTTCTCTCGCGGTGGGCTTTCTCGCAACGGCCGTCTCACTAACCATCGGCGTCATCTACGGAGCCGTAGCCGGATTCCTCGGCGGCCGAACCGACTCGATCATGATGCGCTTCGTGGATATCCTCTACGCGCTCCCCTTCATGATCATCGTGATCATTTTAACGACCTACTTCGGGAACAATCTCTGGCTTCTCTTTGTCTGCATCGGCGCGGTCGAATGGCTCACGATGGCACGTATCGTTCGAGGTCAGGTGAACTCTCTCAAGAATCAGGAGTTTGTTGAAGCGGCACGCAGCCTCGGGCTCCCGCACTGGCGCATCATCTCCCGCCACCTGATTCCCAATACGATCGGCCCCGTAATTGTCTACACGACTCTCACGGTTCCCGCCGTGATGCGACTCGAAGCGATTCTCAGCTTCCTAGGCCTCGGCGTCCAGCCGCCGAACGCGAGCTGGGGATCACTGATCAAGGAAGGCGCCGACCGCATGGCGAGCGATCCCGGGCTTCTCATCTATCCCGCAATCGTATTCGGTCTCACGCTCTTCAGTCTCAACTTCCTCGGTGACGGATTACGGGATGCTCTCGATCCGAAGAGTTCGAAGGACTAGTTCGATCGCGCGACGATCCTGACCAAGCCGTTTCCCCCATCCTCAATCGGGGGAAATCCTGCGAAAGCAGTAGAGTCAGTTTATAGTGACATTTTGATTCCGATCCGGGGAACTATACATTAGTCTCGGCCCAATGACGGATCATCAGAACACGAACTACTTTTATGCCATTGGAGACGAACAGCGGGGCCCTGTTTCCTTCGACACGCTTCAGGCACTTCGCTCGAGCGGGGAAATAGAGAATGATACCCTCATTTGGTATCAGGGCGCTCCCGAGTGGGTTCACTATCAAACGATGTTCCCGGAGAATGTTTCGTTCGCCGATATGGAAACCTGTTCATACTCAGGCAAACTGGTTGAGCGTTCGAAAATGCTTCAGTACGGAGATGACTGGATCTCACCCGATGTGAAAGAAGAGTTCATACAAAGCCTGCTCGAACAACCTGAGGCGGGGATTCCGAAGGGGGATTTCGCCTTCCCCCCGGACCTGCGCTTGAGAAGTATCTTCGCGCAGAGCTTTCAAATCTTCCGCTCTCAATTCTTCGCGATCGCCATTGTCACAGCGGTTATCTGGACACCTCTGTATCTGATCCTCGAATACTATTCCTACACCGCTCTCGATGACGATTCGATGCAATCCATCAACCGATACTGGAAGCTGGAGCGAACGATGGAGACATGGATCGGGAGCATCGCCACGGGAGCCGTCCTCTCTCTCGCCGCGATTCGCTGGAACAACGGTTCAAAGCTGACGGTCGGGGAAACGTTCAGCGAAGGGATGAGTCACTATGGTCGACTTCTCGGCACGAGAATCGTTTTCGGATTCGCGCTCATGGGCGCCGCGCTTGTCGGCATTCTTCCCGCCATCCTCGTCGACTTCCTGCCTTTTCAGATTATCTGGGGCACGCTGGCGACGCTGGCCTTTATCTACCTTGCCGTTCGACTGGCGTTTGTTGAGCAGTTCGCGATCACCGAATCAGCCGGCGGAGCTCCCGCCCTTAAAATGAGCTGGCACCGCACGAGGGGGCGCTTCTGGCTGGTTCTCGGTTACCTCACAGCCCTTTTCACCCCGGTTCTTGTCGCCGTGTTTCTCTCAGGAGGCATCTTACTGTTTCCGCTTCTGGACAACTTTGTCGTGAGCGCGATCCATTCCGTCATCATTTCGATAGCTTTGATGTATCTCACCGTGGCGATGACGGTGATGGCGCTGCACCTCGACGTGAATCAGGCCGGCTCCGACCTGCTTTCACCATAAGCCTCCCGATCCGGCCGAATACAGGCTGCGCGACGCTACCGGGACACGCTGTCTCCCGGTAAACCCCACACGGGCATCGCTCCCCCCTCGCAACAAATGATTTACTTTGTGTTTACATGGTAAATCATTTTTGATATAAGCGAAGAATGATCGAATCGCGCCCCAATCCAGCATCCCCGCCGCGCCCCCGCGTTGCGGCCTTCACCCTCATCGAACTTCTCGTCGTCATGTCCATCATCGGCATCCTCGCCGGCTTGATGTACCCCTGCGCTCTCGCGGTGATGAGACACGTGAAAAAGACCCGAACCGAGAACACCGCGATCCACCTCCGCAACGCGATCAACGCCTATTACACGGAATACCGGAAGTTTCCCTACCACGCCGGGAAGAACGACGACGCGACGATTCGGCTCGCCTCCGACACCGAACTGATGGACGCCCTCTGCGCCTCACCGTCCGAAGTCACCCAAGGCGGCCTCAACCCGAGGGGAATCGTATTTTTCACCGCGAGAAACGCCCGCCCGATGGGGAATGGAAGATTCCAGAACGGGGTCCGCATTGACGAGAAAGGCGGAGCCTCGCTCTACGACACCTGGGGAGAGTATTTCGAAATCGCTCTCGACGGTGATAACAACGGCCGCATCGCCACCCCCGCATGGGACAGAGGCAATTCCTCATCAGAGATCACAGAGTCGATTCTCGTATGGAGCAATGGCCCCGACAAGGAAGTCGAGGGCGGGAAAGACGACAATATCACGAGCTGGTAGAACGCTCCAAAACCGGCCACCGCTTGTAACGGACAGCCGGACCGCATCGCGTCACTCTGGGAGGAATGAGTGACACCACTGTAAAAATCCTCGCCGTAGTCATCGTCCTTTTCTTCGGGCTGATGCGATGGGCCCACCGATGCCCGGGAAAGGCCGTTCTTTCGACTGTCTTCGCACCCCTCGTCACGTTTCCTCTCGCGGGCGTCACCTACCTCGGCACGGGAATTCTCTTCAAGGTCCTCAACGGGTTCCTTTCCGCCTTCGATGCCGGGATCCCCGTTTCCGTGGTCGAGTTCTGCGCCGGAGTGGTCACAGTCGCCGTCATTTTGTGGCTCATCGGCATGTATTGCCGTGACCAGAGGCACCTTTCGCGCGTCGAAACCGGCCCCGGACCGGGCGTTCGGGCGGCAGCCCCGACACCAAACAGCGTCATTAAGCGGCGCTTTCACTGAAGTGTGACAAAAATACGCTCCTGAACGTGCCATTAACTTGCCCCCTTTTCTTGTTGCAACTGTGTCTCAATTAGAAGAACCTTACCTAAGATGCCCAACACAACGGTACAAGACCTGACCATCGACAGCCTCCAGAGTCTCTCTCAGGCTCAGGTGGGTTGTGATTTTCAGATCAGAGTGATCGAAGGCCCGGGCTGCGACCAACTTCGAAAACTGGGCTTTTGCGAAACGCTACAGGTTCGCAAACTCGCTGACGGTCGCAATCTCATCTGCAATGTTTGCGGCACCCGCATGGCAGTCAGCAAAGAACTCGCCGAGCAGGTAAAAGTGACTCCTCTCGAGTCTTAGCGCTCAGCGAGAATTCATTTTCATTATGGAATCCTCGCAAGAAACCATTGCCCTCGCCGGCAATCCGAATTCAGGAAAAACGACGCTTTTCAACGCTCTCACGGGCTCTTCAGCCAAGGTAGGCAACTACGCCGGGGTGACGATCGATCTCAAGCACAGCGAATTTCACACCCCGCACGGTCGAAAGCTGACTCTCGTTGATTTACCGGGCTGCTACGCGCTCGACAACTCCTCACCGGATCAGGAAATCGCCCGATCCGTTCTCACCGGTGATCATGAAAAATGCCCGAGACCGGACCTCGTCGTCTCCGTGATCGATGCTTCCAATCTTGAGCGACATCTTCAACTCACGCTCGAAATTATCGAGTTGGATATTCCCGTCGTCGTCGCGCTGAACATGGTCGATATGGCCGAAAAAGCGGGCCTTCGCCTCGACCCCGTCAAACTCAGCGAAGAACTCGGAGTCCCCGTCGTCCCGATCCGGGCGGACAAGGGAAAAGGCCTCGTCGAGCTGAAGCAGGCCATCGCACACCCCTTCCCTCCCGCAGCTGAGCCCCATTGGAAAACCGGTGACGAAAAAGATCGTCGTGAATTCGGACTCCAGGTTGCTCAAATCGCAGCGCGGCGGCCCGATCAGCAAACCAGCAGCGCCTCGGACAAAATTGATTCGATCGCGCTGCATCCCGTGCTCGGATGGTTCTGCTTCCTCGGGATCATGTTCGCTCTCTTCTGGTCGATCTTTTCGTTTTCATCCATCCCCATGGGCTGGATCGAGAGCCTTCAGGAATTCCTCGTCGTGCAAGTCGAAAGCTCGATGGCGGAAGGCGATTTCCGCGATCTCATCTCGCACGGTATTATCGAAGGGGTTGGCGCCGTCGTGATTTTCCTTCCGCAGATCCTGATGCTGTTTTTCTTCATCGGACTTATGGAGAGCTCAGGCTACATGGCGAGAGCGGCGTTTCTCATGGATGGATTCATGTCAAAAGTCGGCCTCAGCGGAAAAGCATTCCTCCCTCTTCTCAGCTCCTACGCCTGCGCCATCCCCGGCGTCATGGCGACGCGGACGATCGACTCAGCGAAAGAGCGGCTCGTCACTATTTTTGTCGCCCCCTGGATGAGCTGCTCAGCCCGTCTTCCCGTTTACCTGCTACTCGTTCCGATGCTGCTGGGCGGCAGCGAAGGCGGCATCACGCAGGCCGCAATCTTCATGGCGATCTATGTCGTGGGAACGCTCACCGCCTTTCTCGTCGCACGAATTCTGCGGGGTCGACTGGGACCGGATGAGGTGGTTCACCACTTCATGCTCGAGCTGCCACCCTATCGTCTCCCCCAATGGAGCTACATCTTCCGGCACGTTCTCGAAAGAGGATGGGCTTTCCTGAAGAACGCCGGAACGATTATCCTCGCGATCATGATCCTTCTCTGGGCGGCGACGACCTATCCCAAATCGGACAGCGACGACCCCGCGGAGCAGCTCGCCCACACCGTCGTCGGACGCATCAGTGCTGCGATCGAACCTGTCGTCAAACCACTCGGATTCGATGGGCGAACCGGAACCGCTATCCTGACCTCCTTCGCCGCCCGCGAAGTGTTTGTCGGATCGATGGCTCAACTCTTTCAAATCGAGGAAAGCGATGACGAAACCGAGACCCGCACCCACATCCGTGAGCGACTCGCCAACGAAACCTGGGCTGACGGGAGTAAAATGTTCAGCCCCGCGGCCGTGGTCTCGCTGCTGATTTTCTACATTTACGCCCTGCAATGCCTGCCCACCACCGCGGTCGTCGCGCGGGAGGCCGGATCCTGGAAGTGGGCGATCGGCCAGTTCATTTTCATGACCGTCTTCGCCGGCATCGCCTCACTCATCGTCTACCAGACAATCACACTCTTCACGAAGTAGCGAAAAATGGAAGATTGGCAATCAGTCGCAGCGATCGCCACCGTCATCCTGACGGTCATCATTCTTATTGTCCGCGCGAAGAACGGCAGAGGAAAAGGCGGCGGCTGTGGGAGCTGCGGCGACGGCGGGTGCTAGGAGCGGGCGGGAAGTTCGCAGTGAACTCCATTCATCTGCCCCGGGCCCGTCAACGAGCTGAAGGCCCTTGTTCTGGAACAGCGACCCAATCTCACTCAGGGAAGATCCACTCGTAAGCATCGGTGTGAGAAAATATCTCACTCCGAATTTGCTGACACAATCCCGGCATCCCCGGAAAGAGCGTGCGGGCATCGATCCCCATCGTGGCAAGACGACGGCGGAGGTGTGATTTTTCAACAGCGGGAATCACCAACTTAGCCAGATTGAGCCGGTCTTTCCCCAGCTCAAAAAGCTCCTCGAAACTTTCTGCAGTGGCATCCTCCTGCGGCAGCGGGTGCGACAGGTAACAGGTCTTCTGATTCAACATCGACGGAGTCGTGTTCTGCGGACGATAGAGTCGTGCCTCTTCAGGAACCTGCTCATAATCGTGAGAAATCGTAAAACTCGCATCGCCGGGCAGAATGCGCCAGACGGCACCGTCTTCATCCGCAGCCGTCTCTTCAGTCGCGAAATACAGAGCAACGAGCGCGTTCTCAGACCACGCCGAAAGTCGCGTCGGAAGGCCGGCATGCTGTCCCACCGACATCCACTCGAGCTCACTGTCCGGCTTGAAACCGATTTCACCGGCGCCGCGCTGCTTCAATGAAATCATGAATGCAGCTTCCAACTCAGCCCAGGACTTGAACTCGGTAGAAGCAACCTCCTCGCGCAACAATGAGGGAAGCAGGGCCCAATCGGCATTCGAGTGCCCCCTGTATACCGGAATCCTCTGGAAACCCAGGGTAGGCACCATCTCCTGAATGAAATCCTCGATGCTGCCGATCGTAATAGTTTCAATTTCTTTCATCTCAAATTCTCAATTTATGCTCGCGTTTTAAAATTTATGAGAGATATTTGAATAACAAAGCAAAACTTTTGCTCGTTACTCATTTTTTTCTCACGCATTTAATTTAATTCTCATCTTTGAGAACAAATTGCAATCAAAAAGTGTTAATTGGCGATATTAACTTGTAATCCAAATGAGCAAACCCTCCCTAGACAGCTTCGTCTCACTGATTCCCGAGCTGGAACTGAGTGATCTGCGCGCATTGGAGATGGCGGTGAAGGTCGCCATACAGATGAGATCTCAAGGCGATCTCACGATAGACTCGCCGAATCGCTTCAAGAGCGACGAGGAAGGCCCGGGGCTCAACGATCAAGCCGAGGCCATTTTGAGCGGGATTGACGAATTCGAGCTCACGCTCGCCGACCAGGCGCTGCTCGCGTCCCTGATTCTCGGCGAGAAATACCATCAGGATGTGTTCTCGAGCCGGGACATCAACGACATCATCGAGGAATGCGGCCGTCCCCGCGTCGCGCACATCACCTCAGCGATCGCCGGCCTCACCTCCCGCTCCTATCTCGTGGGTCAAGACAACAAGTCGCTCACGCTCTCTAAAGAAGGGAGAGCCAAAGCGCGCAGCCTTATCGGAATGGTCAAACGCAAGGCGGCCGCCTAGCGACCTCTCTTTTGCGGGACCAAAATACCGAGAAAGTCCCGCACCATGGGTTTCATGTCTGCCCGATGAGCAACCGCATGAGTAATTCGGGATTTCCGATTCCCCGCCTCCACCAGAGGCACGCCATTACCCGTCAACCGATTTAGAGCCGCTGGTAAAATAGCTACGCCAGAGCCGGCTACCGTCATTGCAGCAACAGCTTGGGCACGGGAAGCTTCCTGAATCACGCGAGGACGGAATCCAACTGCGCGGCAAAGTCCATGCAAATGCGAAACGAAAGCAGGAGCAGCTGAGGTGGAAATCATCACGAACGGCTCGTCTGCCAAATCGGAAATCTTAATTCGCTCTGATCCCGAGAGCGGATGCGCCGGCGGAAGGAATGCCATAAGTTCCTCGTCCCGCCACTCAGTTGTGACGATACCCGAAGGAAGAGATTCCGGCACGATACCGATAAACCCGATATCAAGCTCCCCCTTTTCAATCGAGGCAATTTGATCGGCCGGAAGCCTGTCCTTAAGATTTAATTGCACTTCGGGATAGCACGCTCGAAAACCCGCGAAGACATTAACCAGTTCTTTTGACAACACGGCACTCACAAACCCGATCTCGATCTGATCAACCTCGCCGCCGGCAACCCGCTTTGCGGCCTGAGCAGCACGCCGAAGCTGTACCAGAATGTCACGAGCCTCTTCGCGAAACACCTCACCGGCTTTCGTCAATTCAACCTGGCGATTGGAACGAACAAAGAGTGGAGTGCCCAGTTTCTCCTCCATGTTTTTGATATGCCGGGAAAGCGGAGGCTGCGCCATGTGCAGGAGCTTTGCGGCGCGGGTGAATGACAACTCAGCAGCAACGGCAAGAAAGCACTCCAATTCTCTGAAGGAAAAATCGTCCATATCAATTTGATATCAATCATAGATTTAAATAGTATTTCCATCTAGTGAATTCCGCCCTGATATTCCCGGCGAACAACCTACAAGATATGGCCCAGAAACCGAATCAGAAGAAGAAGGCTGCCCCTGAGAAAGCCTCTCAAAAAAAGAAACCCGCAGCTAAGAAAACGATCGAGGCGCATCGTCAATTTTCATCCCCGATGCTGGACGGTCCCGACCGGGCCCCGAGTCGTGCGATGCTCTTCCCTGTCGGGTTTACGAAAGAGGATTTTAACAAGTCTATCATCGGCGTCGCGTCGACGTGGAGCATGGTGACTCCCTGCAACATGCACATCGACAAGCTCGCCAAAGAGTCCGTCAAAGGAGCTGATGCAGCCGGCGGCAAAGGCGTTGAATTCAATACGATCACGATCTCCGACGGTATCTCCATGGGAACGGAAGGGATGAAATACTCACTCGTGAGCCGCGAAGTGATCGCTGACTCCATCGAAACGGTGGTCGGATGCGAAGGCATGGACGGCGTCGTTGCGATCGGCGGTTGTGATAAAAACATGCCCGGCTGCCTCATCGCGATCGCCCGCATGAACCGCCCCGGGATTTTCGTCTACGGCGGCACCATCAAACCGGGTTGCTTCAAAGGAGACGACGTCGACATCGTTTCCGTTTTCGAAGCGGTTGGTCAGCACAGCGCCGGCAAAATGGACGACGCCACGCTCGACGGCGTCACCGAAACCGCGATTCCCGGACCGGGTTCCTGCGGCGGCATGTACACCGCCAACACGATGGGCAGCGCGATCGAAGCACTCGGCATGAGCCTTCCCAACAGCTCAGCGCAAGCCGCGGTGAGCGATGAAAAGCTGATGGACTGTTTTGATGCAGGCGCCGCAGTGGTGAACCTGATCAACAAGAACATTCGTCCCCGTGACATCATGACGAAGAAGGCCTTCGAGAACGCGATCACCGTCGTGACCGCACTCGGTGGATCGACCAACGCGGTTCTCCACCTCCTCGCGATCGCGAGTGCTGCCGGAGTGAAACTTTCCATCGATGATTTCACCCGCATCGGAAAACGCGTTCCCGTGATCGCCGACCTCAAGCCAAGCGGAGCCAACGTGATGATGAAGCTCGTCGAGATCGGCGGCACTCTCCCACTCATGAAAATGCTCCTCAATGCAGGACTCCTCCATGGCGACTGCATGACCGTGACCGGAAAAACCGTGAAGCAGAATCTCGCCAAAGTGAAGGCGAGCTACCCTGCCGGACAAACCGTGATCCGCAGCCTCAAGAACCCCATCAAGAAGGACGGTCATCTCGTCGTGCTTTATGGAAACCTCGCTCCCGAAGGCGCTGTTGCGAAGATCTCCGGCAAAGAAGGTCTCACCTTTAAAGGAACCGCTAAAGTCTATGACTCGGAGGAAAAGGCGATGACCGCGATCCTCGGTGGAAAAATCAAGAAAGGCGACGTGATCGTCATTCGCATGGAAGGCCCTAAAGGCGGACCGGGAATGCGGGAGATGCTTGGGCCAACCGGAGCCATCATGGGTGCCGGACTCGGAAAAGACGTCGCGTTGATTACTGACGGACGTTTCTCAGGAGGCAGTCACGGTTTCGTGATCGGCCACGTCACTCCGGAAGCTTTCGTGGGCGGACCGCTCGCGATCGTGAAGAATGGAGACGCCATCACGATCGATGCAGAGACACGTGAGATGACGCTTCACATCACGAAGAAGGAGATGAAGGAACGCCAAGCGAAGTGGAAGCAGCCTAAGCCCCGCTACACAACGGGTGTTCTCGCAAAATACGCGAAACTGGTAAACTCCGCTTCACAAGGTGCTGTCACCGACGCGGATCTCTAACGCGCTTCAGAATTACCTCACGGCCCAATCGCACCTCAGGTGTGGTTGGGCCGTTTTATTTGGTGACCAAAGCGATCACCATAGCAACCGGCTCCTCGCCGATATCAAAGGCACAATCTTCGAACTTCGGCTTCCCTTTCGGAATCTTTTTGATTACAGAAAACGCGAGAGGCTCCTTCGGCATCCCGAGGAAATTGCGATCAAGCTTTCCGTTTTTATTCAGGTCCTGGACGACGGCGATGGCGTATTTCCCGGGCTTCAGATCATTGAAGACGACGATCTGATCCTCCGCCGTCACGAGTTCTATTTTGGGAGAGACATCCATCGGTGAATCCGTGAAAGACGCTGCGGTGTCATAAAGCCCGACGAGCAGATTCCCTTTCACTCCCGGAATGTCAGTGACACGAACGGTAAGCAAATTGGCTTTCGGCTCCGCGGCAAAGGCACCGGCCGAAACAAATAGTAATAGTCCGAGCAACAGTTTCATAAATTAGGATACGAATTTCGAAGGAGCTCGATTGCCTGATTTTAAACAAAAGTGCGCTGTCCCCGGCACCGCCTGAAGTGACTTCCTGAAAACTTAACGTCCGAGCAAGGCCTCCACCGCTTCCACGGAGAGCCCCTTCACCGGAAGATCATACCCCAGCGTGTCATAGTTTGGCTGAAAGCCGCCGCCGTCGACATCGATAAAAATCGGATTGTTGTAAGCGCACGGCTGATAGGATGCCTGCGTGCTGGTTCCGAATCCCTGCTTGAGGGTTTCATTCTCCCCGATCGCCACGACGATGAGATGAGCATCCTCACTGAGCTCGAGATTCAACATTTCATTGAATCGCATCACCGATGATTTCGCCTCAAACATGTCCGGGTTTTTCTCCCGGGTGTAGTTGTATCGCGGGTCCTGCCGTCCGTTCACGAGCACCTGAACGCGGTCAATATCGAGCCAGTTGGGGCACTGAACACTCACTTTCAAAAGCACTTTTCCATTACTGCGCTCGTGCCCACCGGCAATCGTCCCCATTCCTGTCATCACTTTCAGAAAAGGACCGCTGGAAATAATCATCCGCCCGTTTTTCGCCTGAGCAGAAACATCCCGCCAGTCGATTTCCGCGGGGGCATCCGACGGGCTCGGAAGGTAAGTTCTCCAGCCGCCGACACCGTTGCCATACACGTGATGTGCGTCGGTCACCCCGATCCCCCAGACATCCAATCCCTGATTCAACAGCTGAAGCCAGATGAACTCCCGGTGGTAGTTTACCTGATTACCGAGCCCCGTCCGCGCCTTACCGATCGTGAACGGAGACTTGGACAAAATATGGGTTTCCCGGTAATTCTGCGTTTCGAGTCCGTCAAGTAGGTTCCCAAAGTAAGCATACCCTCCGTCGGCGCGCCCGTCACCATTCCGGTCGATGAAGTTTTCGGTCATGTCAGGGTGATTCACATGAACCCACCGGTCAGGCTCCTGCCCCTGATAATCGCGAAGAACAATCGCATTCAATCGGGGATCCTTCTGCCAGACGGGAGCTCCCCCATCCTGCTTCATCGGCTCCGGCTTGAGCGGGAAGGTGTTGAAATGCGCCCCGCGTCCCGTCAGCTCCATTCCGGGAACGGTCGCGAGAAACGGCGTGAGCCCCAACTCGGCAATCTGAGGCGCCCAGTCGAAGATACGGTTGTGCTCCGTCGTGGGAGCAAACTCAACGTGCTCAGCCGCGAGATTGATCAAGCGGTCAGGCGTCCCGCAGGTGTTATCCCCACTCGGAGTGGAGTGGTTGTGAAAGTCTGCCGAGATCCAACCAGCGGTTCGAACGGTTCGCTCCAGCTGCCCTTCGAAAGTCAAAACCTCTCCGGCAGTGACTGCAACGTCTCTCGTGATCGCATCATGTTCCGGGCCCCGGGTCACGATGATACGGTATTCCCCCACCGGAAGCGGAACGAGGAAATCACCTGTTTCCGAATGCCACTGATCGACACAACCATGCGCCCGGTCGGTGGGACCGAGATTCACTTTTGAGGTTCCCTTGCGCGGGTGAAACTGGATTTTGCACGGCGTGTCCTCTCCGTCATCACCGACGATCTTGAACTGAATCGCAGCACGCTTCGTCATCGCGCATCCCCACTCGCTTACCTTTCCGGAAGCGATCGCCAGTTTTTGCGAAACCTTGTCACGACCGATGTCCTCAGCCGTCGCTTCAAATTCACCGGCAAGAAACGCGAATTCAGCGATACCTTTCTCATCGGGATATGCGGGCACAACAGGAGCGTCGCCAACCTTGATCGAAACTTTCGCATCCGTCACCGCCTTCCCGTCCGGCGATGTAAAAGTGACCTTCACGCCTCCGGTCGATTTCGGATCTCGGAATGCGGCGACGAGCCCGACCGCTGCGGCAGGAGATTCCGCCACGGCCAGAAATCGGGCCAACTTCATTTTCTCCCCGGGGCGCAGATTAACGGAATTCCCCGTTGGAATCGTCGCTCCGCCCTCGTTCACCCAGGCAAACGCGTAGCCGCACTTGTGCGCCGGATTGATCGCATCGGCCCACTGGATCCCCTTGATGTTCCCTTTCACTCTCATCTGGGTCCAGAGATCCTGCACCGATACTTTGGTCTCTTTGTCAGTCTCATTGACGAGGTGAGTTTCGATCAAAAGCCCCTGCCAGCCATCCTCGAGCAGATAAATATGCTGCCGCGAAATCCCGTCCTTCTTAGCCGCCGTCACCATCGTCTCGATCCCGACGCGCTGGCGTTGGGGCCCGATGTATGACTTCACGTAACTGACGGGACCCTTCTGCGACGAGGGCGAGAAAATGGTGATCTGATCATTCGCCGCTCCCTTCAGGGTAAGGTCATAAAGACACCCCGGCGTCTCGTTCCCATCCCCGTAGAACGCACTCATGTTAGGGCGCCGGAGAGGCAGATTACCGGAGATCACCGCTTCGATACGGTCATTTCTCAAAATAAAGTCACCTACGATCCCATCCGCCTCCTTGCCGCCCGGGAGCATGGAAAACTGCTTTTCACCGACTTCAATCACCTCCACTCCGGCAGCCCTGCTCACTTCCCCCGCGAGGAGAGCAAGATGAGCCCGCTCCGGAAGGGCCGGTTTCGTTTTGGTCACAGGGCTGACACCGGGAACCCCCTCTCTCTCCAGCACCTCCGTTTTCACTTTCTGAGCCGCCGCAAACGGCCCGGTCGCGATGAGACACAGGAGGATAAAAATGGATCCAAAACAAGTCTTGTTCATAACGACGATCCTCGTGAAACAGAGACACGATCGACAAGACAATTCCCTCCCTGACTGCGTGAACCACAGACGCGTCCAATTCACCGCTTGAACGCTGAAACCCTTTCAGGTTACTCTCCCGACCACTTATGCCCTTTCCATCTCCTCCCTTAGACGGCGAGCTGTGTCGACTGCGTCAGAACCGGCTTCGCGAATACCTTGCAGAGAAAAATCTCGAGGCGGCGATCTTTTTCAACCGGCACTACGTTTATTCGCTCTCCGGCTACTGGCACGAGCAACCGCTCACGCCGACCGCTATCCTCGTGGAACGGGACGGTGACACGACCATTTTCACCCACGACGAATCGGCTGTCGCGCCGGCCGCCAACCGGAACATCACCTACGTCCCCAATCACCTTTTCACGCTGAAACCGAATCTGAGCGGGTGTCTCGCAGAAGTGCTGAATCCACTTTTGAAGAATATCAAAACAGCGGGAACAGAGGAGCAAACGCCGTCCGCTTTAATCCAGGGCCCCGATTGTCACGACATTGCCGAAGACTACCAATACCTGCGCCGCAAGAAAGATGCCGACGAGGTCGCCGCCTTCGAATTCACGATCCAATGCGCCGACCACGCCTACGCCACCGCGCAGCAGCTCATCGAGCCCGGCGTCACGGAAGTCGCGGTGATGGCCACCATGCAGGAGTCAGCGACTTTCGCCGCAGGCGAGTTTCTTTCTGGGTGGGGACAGGATTTTCAGTGCGGAGCTCCGGGAGGATTCGCCCGCCATGGACGGAAAATCGAAGCGGGGGAACTTTATGTCCTCGACGTCGGCGTCGGCGTTCGCGGCTACCGAAGCGATCTGTGCCGCACCTTCGCGGTAGACGGCAACCCGACCGATGCGCAACAGCAGGCCCATGAGCGCATCATCGAAGTCATGACGATGGGTGAAACGATGCTGCGACCCGGGCAGTCCTGCAGAGAAATGTATGAAAAGGTCCACGGCGAGCTTGAAGGGTGGAATGGTTACGGGTTTTTCCATCACGCCGGACACGGGGTCGGCCTCGACGCGCATGAGGTGCCCCGAATCAACCCTGCGTGGGACGACACCTTCGAAGTGGGCGACCTCGTTGCCTTCGAACCGGGGCTCTACGGAGACGAACTTCGGGGCGGGTTGCGGCTCGAAAACAACTACCTCATCACCGAGGATGGGCACCGACAACTTTCCCACTACCCGCTCGCTCTCACCTCGACCTCCGCTTGACGCGTTCCAACTCTGGCCGACACTTCGACTCGCATTTAGAAAACACTCTTTACCCTATGTCACAGGAACCCGTTTTGATCGCCGGAGAATGGCGAAATTCAGATTTTACAGGAACGTTTCAAGCGGAGAATCCCGCTACGAAAGAAGCGCTTGAGCCCGTCTACCCCATCAGTTCATGGGCGGATTGCGACGACGCGCTCACCGCCGCCGCCGGAGCTTTCGAGATTTTAAAGGAAACGCCCGGAGACAAAATTGCCGAGTTTCTGGAGGCCTTCGCCGCTAACATCGAGTCCCGCGCCGAAGCGCTCGTCGAGTTGGCACGACTCGAAACCGCCCTTCCCGTGAGCCCCCGACTCGCCGACGTCGAGCTTCCCCGAACGACAGGACAGCTCAGACAGGCCGCCGCCGCCGCCCGCTCCGGCAACTGGAAGCAGCCTGTGATTGATTCAGCAAACAATATTCGATCCTGTTTCGGTGCGATCGGTCCCGTCTGTGTTTTCGGTCCGAACAACTTTCCTTTCGCTTTCAACAGCGCTGCCGGCGGAGATTTCGCCGCAGCGATTGCCGCCGGGAATCCCGTCATAGCCAAAGCCAATTCGTCGCACCCCGGCACGACCAAACTGCTCGCCGAAGCCGCCTTTGACGCCTCTCAATCCACCGGCATGCCGTCGGCAACGGTCCAGCTGATCTATCGCACCAACCACGACATCGGCGAACAAATGGTGACCGACCACCGCGTCGGAGCCACCGGATACACCGGCAGTCGCGGCGCCGGGCTCGCGCTGAAGAAAGCTGCCGACGGAGCCGGAAAACCTATCTACCTCGAACTCTCGAGCGTAAACCCCGTCGTGATCCTTCCGGGATTACTCGAAGCAAAATGCGACGCTCTCGCAGAGGAGTTCGCCGGCAGTTGCCTCATGGGCGTTGGACAGTTCTGCACCAATCCGGGTCTCGTCCTGCTCATCAAGAGTGATTCGACCGAGCGCTTTATCCAGGACGTAACCCAGCGCTTCGAAGGTGCTGCGGCGGGAACGCTGCTCTCCGGCGCCGTCGAAAAGTCCCTTCACCAAAGCCACGCGACGCTCAAGGCAGCCGGCGTCGAAACCTGCTGCGGCACAGGAGCGGGCAACGGCACAGGCTACTGCGTCGCGAACACTCTTTTCAGAATCTCAGGCGAAGCCTATCTCAGAGATCCGGAGACGATGCAAACGGAAGCATTCGGGAACTCCTCGCTCATCGTCGTCGCAAACGACCTCGAAGAGGCCGCCGCGATTCTCAAAACGATGGAAGGCAACCTCACCGGTTCCATTTACTCGGACGACTCTGAAGCGGATGAAGCCGCCTACCGGAAGCTCGCCCCTATCCTTCGTCAAAAAGTAGGTCGTCTTCTCAATGACAAGATGCCGACCGGCGTCGCCGTTTCACCGGCGATGAACCACGGCGGCCCCTACCCTGCGACAGGCCACCCCGGATTCACCGCTGTCGGGATCCCCGGCTCTCTCATCCGATTCGCGATGCTGCAGTCTTTTGACAACGTCAGACCGAACCGCCTCCCGGAGATTCTCCAGGATGATTACGCCGGCCCCGCCCAGCGATTGATCGACGGCGTCTGGAGCTGACACCGGTCGGACGAATTCCGATCCACGACAAAAATCGAACAGGGTTAGGTCATCGACTTAACCCTGTCGGGTCGCCCGTTTAACAGGGTGAATCCCTGCTACGCACCCTCTTGAGAGGAGACGTTGAGATCTCATTTTCATCTCCGGGGCAGTACCGGAGAGAGGATCAGATGGGCGGACGATGGGGGACGATCGTCCCCGGCCCACCTTTAAACTGGTCGGTCGCTATTGAGCGGGAGCAACGCCGGCGAGGTCCAGATCACGCTCCTGCAACCAGATTTGCGCGGCTTCGTTTTGATGCAGCGCCGCCATCTTCATCCATCGCCCCGCCTCCGTGAAATCGGCGTCAGTTCCGAAACCTGATTCCAGACAGCGCCCCCAGGCCACCATCGCCTTGAGGCAGCCCCTCTCGGCAGCTGAGCGAAACGCTTCCGCAGCGGCTCTCGGAGATTTTTCCGTGCCGCTCCCATTGGCATAACACAGCCCTAATTGATACATCGCCGAGGGCCTTTCCCGTCGTGACGCCTTCTGAAGAAACTGGAAGGCCTCCGCGGGATCAGAATCGATCAGCCACGTCGCGAGCAATTCGCAGGAGGAATCATTTCCGGTTTCGGCCGAAGCCCTCAGACGGGTCACGACAGCCTCATCCGGTGATTCCCGTTCCGGATCTTCACAAAAGGAATGCAGCGCGAGGAGATAGCCCGCCTCGGAATCACCCAGAGCGGAAGCCGCGACAAAGCGTTCCCTTACCTCGTCGCCGGGACTGCCCTTCCGCCATTTGATGAGCCCCGACAATCGCATCGCCTCGCGATTGCCTTCACCCGCAGCCTTTTCCAGCCAGGCGATCAGAGGTTTGGAGTCCGAAAAATCACGCAGCACTTGAATCTCCGGAACGAGCGCGAGCGCCTCCGGTTGATCGCTCGTAACGAGGAACCGCTCCAGTTCATCGAGTGCCGAAGACAGGTAGACCTCATGACCCGACTCGAAGTCGGAACGCGGAAACTGTAAAGAATCTTCGGGAACCACTTTGGTCAGCGGCTGATGATTCCCGGTCAGCTCAAACCCTACCCGGGAAGCGATCACCGCGGCAACCAGTGCCAGCACCCAGAGCGAAGACCAGGGCCACCAGCCCCGCTTTTTCGCGCCCGCGTCAGTCTCCTCCGTATCTGTGTCGGCGTCGGCGTCGGACTTGGCAGATTCGGCTTCCTTCTTTCCCGGGGCTGCAGCGGAGAGGTCAGAGTCCTTCTCACCTTGGTTTTCTTTCTTCCCCCTTCGCTTCTCCGCTTTCGCAGTCGCCTTATCCTCTGCCACTGCGAGTCCACTTCCTGACTCCAAATCGATCGCGTCCTGATACAGCGTTGCTTCAAGCATGTCGGTTAAACTGTGATCCGCAACGACCTTCTTTTTCGGCTGCTGCTTGCCTCCATCGACGAACAGAGCTTCGAGGTCATCAAACAAACTCGTCTCACACGTCTCAGGCGATTCATTGAGCTGCTTCCGGTATCGCTCTAACAGATCAACCATTTCGTCTGTCATCCCGATTCCGTAGCGCACCGGCAGGCTCCACCGGAGCCGCTCCCCCGTGAGCAGAAAAAAGAGCAACGGAAGCCCGACCGACGAACGTCTCACCGCTTCAAATTTCTTTCCTGAATCGCGCGCCAGCTTGCGAACGCCCGACGGAAGATTGACACCTCGCTTCAGTGTTTCAATCGTCTGGTGCAACCTCAGCTTCAATCCAAATTCATTCAGAACGCCGCCCCCTTTCCTCTCGATCAAATTCGAAACCCCGCTTATCGAAGGCGTTCCCGTGACTAAAAAAACGTTATCAGGAGGCAACCACCAAACGGGACAGGAACCGACATTCTTTTCCAATCCCTCAATCGCACGGGATATTTTTTTCGCAAACTCCCTCACCTCACCCGGCTCAATCGGACCATGCCAGGCGATCAAAGAAGCGAGGTCGACGCCATCGATGCGCTCCTCACCGATCAAGGTCACCGGATCCCGATCCTCGAGGTAGTTGAGTTGCAACTGATTCAACAGCCCCCGTCCGGGACGCCTCGTCGCATTGTGATGCTGATTGAACCACCCTTCCCGCGGAATCGATCCCGGCCCCGGAATTAACTGAATGTTAGCCATCCTCCCCCGAATCAGCGATGAGACTGAGTAATACTCATCGTGCCGGCCAAACTCCTCAGTCAGCTCAAATTCGGCTTTGTTAGGATAGCTTTCGGTAAGTCCGGTCCGCAGCAGCTCGCGAACCGGCATCAGCGGCAGCGCCGTCGCATCTTCATCCTTCTCCTCACACTGTGCCGCGAGATCACTCACCGCGGCCTTGAGCTGTCCGTATGCCCCGCCGCCGTCATCCAGCGCGCCGAGCACGGCCTCTCTCACTTTTTCATCCAGTTCATCAAAGTTGCGCGGGAGAGAGTAACGGGAAAAGGTCCGCACCGGAATCCCTGCGATAAGGGAACAGAAAATCTGCGCGAAATACCACTCGATGGGATGCTCATCCACCTGTGCGCCTGCCTTTGTCCACCCGTAGAACTCAGAGACGACGGGGCGCACCTCTTTCCGCATATCGACGATCACTTGAATATTCAAGGTCATGAGCCGCTCGAACGAAAACGGAAGCGACTTCATCGACTCGAACAATTCGAATAACTGCAGCATCCATTTGCCGGCGATGCAAAAGGGCACTCCCCCGGCCCGCCCGAGATAAGCGGGCAGTGGCTCACCATCCAACATTTCATCGGCATAAAAGAGCTCTTCGCCGTCACGCCCCCACGAAATCAGCCTCGAGACCGAGTCGCTTCGAATATCCGCAATCTCGGGGAGTTCTTTTTGAAAAGCCTCCAGTTTATCACTACGAAGCGCGGCTTCTTCGAAAATGTGGAGCCGGGTCAATCCCCAACGCTCACAGTCAAGCGTCAGGAGAATTTTCTCGTCAATCCCCTGAGCCGGTAACGTGACGACGTCCCCGTTACCGTCCCGGACGAATCGATATTGAGCAAACTCAGCGTAAGACGGTGCCTCCATATTCAGGACAAATTAAATTCAATTTGTGAACTTGGGTCAAACGGTAGATGTTTACGCAGGGTTCGTCATTACAAAACCCTAAAATCCCGAGCAGAAACCATGCGAACCAGTACCATTAACCGAAAGACCGGCGAAACCGATATTGAGTTAACTCTCACCATCGATGGAACCGGTCGCTCAGAGATCGATACCGGAGTTCCTTTCTTCGATCACATGCTCACACTCTTTGCGAAACACGGTCGCTTCGATCTCACTGTGAAAGCTGATGGCGACACTGAAATCGACTTTCACCACACCGTCGAGGATACCGGCATCGTCCTCGGAGCAGCCTTCAGGGAAGCGCTCGGAGAAAAGCGGGGGATTTTCCGTTACGGCTCAGGACATTTCCCGATGGACGAAACCCTCGTCCGTGTCGCTCTCGATATCAGCGGACGCCCGTTCATCCAGTACGATGGTCCGGAAGGAGTTCCCCACATCGGCGATAAATTCAATTTCACCCTCGTGGAAGAGTTCCTGCGCGCCTTTGCGTTTAACGCGCTCATGAACTTGCACGTTGGAATTCTCTACGGTCGCGATCCTCACCACATGGCTGAAGGCGTCTTCAAAGGACTCGCCCGCAGCATGGATGACGCCTGCCGCATTGATGATCGGATCGCAGATGTGATTCCGAGCACCAAGGACGTGCTTTAATTTTCCGACAAACGGTTTACAGATCCTCATGGAGAATCGTGTTGGCGTTATCGACTATGGTGGAGGCAATCTCCAGAACGTGCTCAATGTGCTCAAATTTCTGGGGCACACGGGCACGATTGTGGATGCCCCCGAGGATCTGGAATCGATCGATCGCCTCATCTTCCCCGGTGTAGGCAGCTTCGGCGACTGCGTCGAGGATCTCGACCGGAAGAATCTCCGCGAGCCGATCGCCGACTGGGTGAAATCCGATCGTCCTTTTTTCGGAATTTGTCTCGGATACCAGGCGCTCTTTGAAAGCTCCGAGGAATCCCCCGGCGTGAAAGGGCTCGGCATTTTTGAAGGACAGGTGAAGCGCTTTCGCCCTGACTCGGGCCTCAAAGTCCCCCACATGGGATGGAATCAGGTAAAGCCGGTCGATCCTGACGCCGCCATCTGGAAAGATCTGCCGGATCCCCTTTACCTCTACTTTGTGCACTCCTTTTTCCCGTCACCGCAGGATCAGTCACTGATCAGTTCAACCGCTGACTACGGAGAGGATTTCGCATCGAGCATCGCACGCGGCAACACCTTCGCCGGCCAGTTTCACCCCGAGCGAAGCCAGGAGTGCGGACTCAAGTTGATCGAAAACTTCCTCACGGCGTAGTCCTCCGGCAAAAATCCGAATCCCCTATTTCTCGGGCTTCTCAGGAGCTGCCTTCGGCTTTGCGGGCGCGGGCTTTTCAGGAGGAACCGGCTCCGGCGTGGCTGGTGGGGGAGGCGAAAATCGCATGATCTTTCCACCAAGAGTCAACATCTCATCGGACCGAACCTCTTGAGCGGTTCGTCCGGTTCCGATTGATACGTGTTCAATCAATCCCTTAAACGGAAGGTACCTTCCTCCCTTGGCAGCACTTTTCTGCTTAGCCGTATCGGAAATATCACCGATCGAAAGGATATTGATCCCCTTCAATCCCAAATCAGTTCTTTTACCGGCCTGCAGGGAAACTGGCTCATCATTCACCCACCCTTTGATCTCCCCGTTTCCGATATAATGGAAGATCGCCCTTACCTCCTGCCCGGGCGTTACTTTGGCTACGGGCCATTCTTTGGCCGTCCCTCTCCTCACAGGTGTCCATTCAAGAATCATTTCCCCCGCGGCAAGATAAAGACCGAAGCCGGCTGCTCCTTTTCTCAAATCAAGAAGGACGCCATCAACGGCTTCAGGCACGAATTTGATTCGAAACTTCACAATCGTACTGCCTGTCTCCACGCCTCCCAGTTTCGCGGACCCGGCCCCGTCAAACCGGATACCTTTTTCCGTCTCGATCGCGCCTCCAACAAGTTTGACGGGATTGGCTGCGATATCTTTTCCCATGACGAAAAACCGATGTTCAAACTCATGTGGCAGCATCCACTCTCTTTCGGATAGGGGCGGCAGAGTGGCATCGGTTGCATTCGATTCCACGACGGTTCCTCCGCCCTCCATCGCCGACTCAGGTTTCTCGAAGTCCCCTTCCACATCGGTGACGAGAGCGTTCAGCTCTGCCTCAGAAAGCTTCACGACCCAGTCCGGAGCACCTTCCCAAAGTTGTCCACCCCCGAAAAGATCTCGATAAATTTTCACCTGCGCCTGCAACTCGGCAGCCCTGTCCCTGTTGTTCACCTTGATGAGCAACTCAGCGGATCGCTTCAAAGCCTCCTTCGTCAGATTGGAAACACCTCCAAAATTCAGAACGTATGCGCCGGCATACTCCTGCATCGCCTCCTCGCTTTTCCCCAACGCTTCCAGTGCCACTCCCTTCAGGAAATAACTCTCCGGAGTCGGAGGTGAATATTCTTCCAGAGATTCGATCACTTTCCCCCAGTTCTTCTCCGAAACCGCTTTCCAGGCAGTCACGACCGGATTCACGATGCGGTAGGAAGGCGGCAGATTGAGAAACTGCTCACGGACGACCTGCGCCTGCTTCGAAATATCCGCGGGAACCATACGACCGCGATGACAATCCAGAATCCTGACCTGGGCAAGCGAAACAAAATTGCCCGGCATGGGGTAGAAATGAGCCATCGGATCCGCTATCACGATCCGATAATGTGAAACAGCCTCATCAAATCGCCCTGACTCATAAGCCGCTTCCGCGGTCCGCCATTCCTCTGTCGTCGGAAAATCGACGTAGGAAATCTGACTTCTCAAAAACTGCTGCACAGGTGTATCAGACGACGTGTTCACTTTTCCCTGCAGCACGCCCCGGTTCACCGAAACGAGTTCGACGGTGTGACTTTTACCATCGAGAAGGTGCACCGTTACGAGATCAGCAGTGGCACTCTGGAGCATGAGCGCCGGAACCAGAATCCCAGGCGCGCAGACTTTCAGAATGCGGGAAAAAGGCAGTCTCATCTCAACTCTCATCGGTCTGGGGTTTAGGCTGATATTCACTGCGCCATTTTACAAACAGTTCCTTCCCCTTGGCGACTCCGGGATGTTTGTGATGCCCCATGCGTTTGAGCATATCCTGCAAAATCTTCAGGGCCTTCAGATCTTCGCCCCTCCCTTTCATGATCAGAGAGGTGCGAAGGTAAGCCCGCGTCGACCAGTCGAGGAATCCCGGATAATTGGCGTAAACGCTCACATAAATCTTGAGAGCATCGGCAACATTACCCTGTTTTTCCAGGCTGTAGCCGAGCTGGTAATTCGCTTCGGCTCGACTCAGTGTCCACTCACGAGTCTCCAGATAAGTTTCCCACCATTTCGAAGCCTCGACGTAATTCGCTTCTTTCATTCGAATGCGGGCCAGTCCCAGCACGGCGCGCTCGCGCAATTCATCAATGGGCACCTCGGCGAGCACCTTTTCGAATTTCTCAACCGCTTCCGTGACCTGTTCAGGCTCTTCTGATTCGGCCTGGATCTCTGCCACATCGATCAAACAATGTTCGAAGTTCGGAGTTCCGGGCCGCTCACTGAGAATAAAATCGTAAAGGGGCTTTGCCTCTTCGGGTTTCTTCCGAATTTCAGAAATCCACCGGGCAAGACTGACAATGACAAAATTGCTCTGAATCTCCGGCTTGAAACCCGCCTCGAGACGGTACCAAAGCTTGTTGATTTCATCCTGGTTCGCTTCCTTCGCTTCGAGAAGATCTGTCTTGGCGACCGTCAGCCACCCTCGCAGAGTCGGCGAAACGCCCTTCTTCACGGAAAGATCATCCAGCTCTTTCTGCATCATCTCCGGTTCGTAATTTTCTTTGAGAAAGGCCACGAAAGTCCCGAACATTTCGCCCAGCACCGGTGACTCCGGCTGATCCCGATACTCCCAGACGATAGCCCTCAGCTGCTCAAGGCCTTCATCCTGCCGCCCCTGCTCGACAAGAACGGGGAGCGCCGCAGCGATCAAATCGTAGCGAAAACCGGACTGAGGGTAAGCTCCCTGAAACGCATCATAATGCCCGTTGGCTTTTTCCCACGCCTCAACTCCGACGGTGTTGACCACCAGTTGCCAAATGGCATAGGCCGCTGTTTCATCCTGTCCCGCTTCGACCGCCGTGTCCCGCCCCCTCAGATAACATTCCTCCACCGCTTCAAACGGGCGTTCCTCACTCGCGTAGATGTCCCCTTTCAAATTCCAGGCCGGAGCGGTCGATTCTGCACCGGGAAACTCGACATGAATGCGCTCAATTTTAGCGAGGGCCGATTCCGTCCGGTCGAGCATGAACTCGCTCATCGCACACTGGAACAGAACCGTCGACACGAGTGGCGAATCCGGATAATCGTTCAGAAAAGCATTCAGTATCGTCACCGCTTCCTCCCACTTGCTGAGCCGGACCTTAGTCAGCCCCAGAAAGAAGCGCACCAACTCGAGACGCTCACCTTTCGGGTAATGCTTCACATAATCAGCCAACTCGACTTCCGCCCTGTCAATCTTCTCAAGATGAAACGCGGAGGCTCCATGGACGAAATCGGGAATATCCCGAATCGCACTTCCAACGTCCATCCCCTCCCGCACTTCTTCGGACACCGTAAAAGCCTGATCATACTCCTCACGCAGAAAGAGCACTTCAACGAGGACCTTCGCGACTCCGGGCTTCAACTCGTGGTCGGGAAACTCGGCCAGGAACTCCTTTCCATAATGATAGGCATCCTTCCAACGCTCAATTTGAACGGCGGAGACAACCGCGTTGTGGAGGTAAACGGGACGCTCTGGATGCGCGGCACCGGCTTCATCCGAAAGACGGGAGAACGCCGCGTAGCTTCCCGAAAAATTCCGCAACTGAAAATGGGCTGACCCGATTCCATTGAGGATCTTGATATAATCGGATTCGAGCGCTTCAATCGACGCCTGAATATCGGAAAGCATCTCACTCTTCTTCCCCACAAGTTCTTCGGGCACGATACGATTCGCCAATGAGGAATACTGTCGATCCAATTCGGGTCGCAGGAGTCGAGGATCAACCATCCGCTCATACCAGGCAAGCGCACGAACCGGGTCATTCTCCTGAATTGCCACCTGAGCCAAATACTGAAACCGCGGGTTCCGCTCATAGCGCTCCGCGAACGGATCTACGTCCACAACAGACTTGAACCGGTTGATGAATTCCCGGACCTCCGCAAAGTTCCGCTCAGGCGACCAGTCTTCCGCCACCACCATCATGATCGTTTCTCTCAAACCGTCGCTGAGCTTTTCATTCTCGAGAGGCTTCGCCATGAATTCATATCCCTTCTCGAGCTGGCCGGATTTCAGATAACACCTTCCCAGATTTACCCCGACAAAAATACGATTCACCTTTTTATCGTTGGCGCCCTCTTTCAGCACTTTCTCATAGAGATCCCTCGCCGTGTCGTAAGCCTCCCGCTTCATCTCCGCGTTGGCCCACTGCACGAGAGCGGCATTCAAAAACTCATTGGGACGCATGTTCTTCGTGTCCTCCTCTCTTCCGGTGACCAGAATCTTATTATCGAATTTCTCGTAGCACGTTTTGAACGCCTCAATCGCTCCCGGGTAATCCTCTTTCCCGAGGAGCAGGATGCCCTTCAAAAAATAAAAATGCCCGAAGACCGGACCATAGCGGTTCATAGCGCCCTCCCCCCGTTCGGCGATAAGGCGGTTAACCGTTTTCAACCCTTCATCCCAGTTCTCCAGCTGGATATGACTGATCGTTTTATTGTAGGCAACAACCGGATCGGAATCGTCATCCTGTCCACTCGCCCTTTCGGGCAGAAACGAGATCAGCGCTGCCCCAATGAAAGCTGCGAGAGAAAAAAGAACTGGTGAGCGTCTAAACATCAATCGAAACAGGAACCCGCCATCGCTACAGGCGTCCTTTGTATTTACCCGGGTTTTTCTGATAATCGAAACCGTCGATCGGCTTTCCGTTCTTATCGACTATCGTAAAGCTGCCTTCGGTCTTCTTCGCGATTTCCGAGAACTCCTTCATCCCCTGAACGGTTTGCATCGCCACGGTATTGATGACCGGCTTTCCGTGTTTCGCGTTGAACGCCAGAATAGGTGCCGGTGCGTTTCCACCGGTTCCATCGGACATGAAGAAAATCACATCCGGCGGAGGTTCCATGAGATGTCCTATCTGCAGCGCGAGTCCCCAATCCGTCCCGACGAAAAGGGGATGTTTCTTAATGATATCCATCGTCTTTTTGACGTTGGCAGCATTGGCTTCAACCCAGCCCTCACGGGGCAACCTTGATTCAGCCCCTCTGAAATCGTAATCGCTGTATCCGTTCTTACTGACAAAGGTATAACTTCCCTTCGGCCCGACCACTTCGACATTCTTAGTCCTCGCGACGCCTTTTGCCGACCACCCCGGCCACGCATAATACCCGCCGCCGGCAAAAAGGATCACCTGATACTGAACTCCTTTGAGCGATTTCAGCGCCCGCTCCACTTCCTTATTTCGCAACGCCACTTGATTCGCCTTCATCGAGCCCGAGTGATCGATGATGAACAAAAACCGATTTCCGGTCGAGCTCCCGCCAAAGAATGACGCTCCGCTGCCGAGACCGGCACCTCCCGAGCCGAAGCCCCCCGAGCCGAAGTCCGCGTCGCCCATTCCCAACGGCCCCTTGCTCGTTTTGGTAACGTTAGGCATCGAAATCTTCGCCATCGCACTCGCCCGCATCAATTGCGCGATCGGAGCCGCCGCCGCCGAGGAGGCACTCGTCTTTTTCGTTTGCTTGACGACGTTCTTTTTCTGCATCTCCCGCTTTTTAGTCGAAGGAGGAGCCATCGCGGCGACGATCTCAGGTTCGTCTTTACTGGAAGGAAGGATGACGACCAACAGCGCGATCAAAGCAATAATCAGATGCACCGCTACGGCCACGAGGATGGCCACCATTTTACTCCCGGCCTTACCCGGCTGCTTCACTTGAGTTGCCGCGGCGTTTACCGGGAAGTCTTCGTGACTAGGCGTCGTGCCCGTCGGAGGGGGTGTCGATGAGATCTCAGGGCCGATTTCCTCAGTCGGTTCCGCGCCGAACGACTCGCCCCCCTCAGCTTCGGGAGAAGGGGAATTCCCCCGCAGCGCCATTGCCACGGAAGCATGTTGCGCCGCCTTTTCCGGTTCGCCAATCCATTCAAGAAGGTTCGCAAAGACCTCGTGTCCGTATGGATTCGCCGGATTCCGGTTCACGTAACTCTCCAGCAGAGGAATGCTCGCAGCGCCACCCAATTCAACGAATCGCTGAAGCCCGGCATCGGTCACGGGAGCCGAAGGCGCTGCCACGACGAGAGCCGCGGCCTCCTCTTCAGCACCCCGTTCCAACATTTTATCAACGACGATCCAGCGCACCGACCAGTCTTCAGGATGGGCTTCCAACGTGTTAAGCAAGGCTGATTCGATGTCGCTCATTTATTTCCTAGTTGGCTAAACTCACATTCTTGACCCCCGATTTCGCGCAAACGTTGAGAACATCAATAAACCGCTGACCCACCGCCTCGGGGTTGCAGTCGATGATCACCTGAGTCTCGGTATTCGCGATCTCCGCACTCGCAGCGTAGCGTGTTAACCGGTCAGTGAGATTCGGAAGAACCCGATCGTTCGCATCCGTATCCGAAAATTCATCGTTTACCAAAATCGCACCCTGAGCATCAATCACGACGTGCATCTGATCAATTTTGACTTCCTTGCTGTCCTCCTGTTCGATCCCGGGGAGAACGAGGCTCAGATCGGCCTCCGATTTCTGCAGGGTGGTCGTCACCAGAAAATAGATCAGGAGAAGAAACGCCACGTCAATGAGCGGACTGATATCAAGCTCAGGGTCCTGCTCATTGCCGAATGGATCACTGCTCGCCATACCTCAATTGGAAACCTGATAGGTGGAAAAAATGATCGTGGGGACTCCTCCCACGGCGGAAGCCCGACTCACCGTCTGAATGTGGCGATAGGGAACGTCTTTGTGAGCCCGCAGATGAAGCCGGGTGTTCGGGTTCCCGGCTTTCGACGCGGCAACCCGCTGCGTCACCTCATCACTCGTGAGAGTATTGCCTTTGATGTCCTTCACGGTTCCATCGATATAGATGTTGAGAACAATGCGGCCTTCGACCAACTCCGGAACTTTGGCATCACTCGCTACAGGAATGACAATGTTAGGGTCTTTCGGAAACGTGATGATATTGGCCGCGACCATAAAGAAGATCAAAAGGAGGAAGACCAGATCAATCATCGGGGACAGGTCTGCTTTCAGACCCGGTCCATCAAATAACTGAGCTCGTTTTGCCATCGCTTGTTTCCCGGGGAATTCTCAGGCTCCTTCTCCGCCCTCGTAGTTGAAGACCGTTCTCCTCAGCGCGCTGATAAGCCGGCCTGCGCCCTTGTCCGTTTCAGCCGCCAACTGTTGCAACCGGTCACGGAAGATAAAATAACAGAAAATCGCCGGAAGGGCGACGACAAGACCCGTCGCGGTGGTGATGAGCGCTTCCGAAATATTCCCCGCAAACGCCGACGGATCACCGGTCCCTCCCTGACTCAACTTCGCGAAGGCCCCGATCATGCCGGAAACCGTTCCGAGCAGCCCCATCATCGGCGCAGCCTGTGCGATAATGGAAAAATAGTTAATCGTCCGAACTCGTCCGCGATTAAAATCCACCGACGCTTCGGCCATCGTTTCAGAGAGTTTTTCGGAATCAATGGCCTCATAGCCACGGTCGGAAATACATTGAATCGCCTCCGACATCACCGCACTCAAGCAATTCGGGGTCGCGTTGATTTTCTGCATCGCCCCGTCGAGATCGGCCGCCTGCATATCCGCCTCCAGCGTTTGAACAAACTCCGCCGGCGCAAAGTTTTTCCGCTGCAAATCGATGATGCAGAAGATCATGAGCCCAATCACCGCGAACGACATCGTGCCCAGTACCCACATCGACCACCCGCCGGCTTTAATCATTTCCAGCAGGTTGACCTCCCCTGAACTCGCGCCGCCCGGTGTGGGAGCTGCCGAGTTGGGAACCGGAACGTTCACTTCAACCGCTTCGCCGGGAATGCCCAGATCAAATTCGTCCTGTGCGGGCAACTCTGAGAAGCCCCCGCAGAGAATCAGCAGAACAATAACAACGACGTATTTTTTTCGCATCATAACCCAAAGGGCATCAGGAGGATGCCGCGGGTTACTAGCGAAGCGATTCTACGCGTTTCTTACAAGCAAAATGAGGCGAAAGCGCCTTCAATTGCTGCGCTCGAGGCAAGATCAGCCTGCGACACGCATCGGCATGATGACGTAGAGGAACGGCTCGTCGATCTTGAGAACGCCGGGGCTGCTCTCATCGATCAGGTCGATGTAGACTTCGTCCTGGTCCAAATTGCGAAGCGGAGCCATCACAAATTCAGGGTTGAAGGCGACGACGATCTTGGGACCATCATACTTCACATCAATGCTTTCCTCCGCCTCACCGATCTCCGGGGAGTTCGCTGAAATAGCGACCTGGTTATCGGCGAACGTAAATTTGATCGAGTTGGTCTTCTCGTTGACGAGAAGGGCAACCCGCTTGACCGCACTGTGCAGCACCTCGCGCTCAACCGTGACACGGTATTTCGCCTCGCCCGGAATGACCTGACGGAAATTCGGGTAATTACCTTCAATCAACTTGGTGATCAGGTGGCTCTCATTCAGCTGAAACGAAGCCTGGTTGTTCGTAAGCGACACTTTCATCTCGCCGGAATCTTTGAGGAGACGTTGCAACTCATTCACCGCTTTCGTCGGAATGATCACTGCTGACTCGTTGCCTGCAGGAAACTCGAGATCCTGCTCAACCATCGCGAGACGACGTCCATCGGTGGCGACCAGCGTGAGCATTCCTTCGCCGATGATGCAGTTCACTCCATTGAGCACATACCGGGTCTCGTCTGTGGAAATCGCATAAGCGGTTTTGCGAAGCGCGTCTTTCAACAACTTCTGATCGATCGTGAATTCTTTGGCATCGCCAAACTCCCCGATGACAGGGAACTCGGAACTTGGAAGTCCCAGAATTTTGAAGAAACTCGGACCGCTTCGCACTGTGGCGGCGTTGTCCTCGTTGACCTCGATTTTAATCTCGCTGGTGGGGAGCTCACGGACAATGCTGGCGAGGCGTCGGGCCGGCATCGTCGTCGCACCGGTCGCAGACACGTCGGCGGGGATGCGCACGGTGATCGTCACATCCAGGTCCGTCGTCGATAACTGCAAGCCAAGCTCGTCAGCCTCAATCAGAACATTGGATAAAATAGGCAGCGTCGTGCGGGAGCTGACAACGTGCTGAACTTGATTGAGCGCATCTTGAAATACGTCTTTGTCGATCTGAAACTTCATTTCTATATACTACCCGGGAAACGGAATCTTGTACCCCGCCCCCCTTCACGTCAATAATAAGGTAAACTCTGCGACTACTTCCCTTTCGGGGAAAACTTACGGAAACTGGTGAATTGATCGTTATCAGGAACCACGGAATCGTTACCTCGCGGGTTTTGGGTGCCGCCTCCTCTAACAATGCGACGCTTGATCAATTCAACCGTGCTCTTGAAAGAAGCGGAATCTTCACAGCGTTTTTTTACTTTTTTCACGGCATAAATCACCGTGCCGTGATCTTTCGCAAAGCAGGCCGCGACCTCAACAAGCGAAAGCTCGGTCAATTGGCGACACAAAAACATCGCAACCTGCCTCGCCTCAGCGACGCGGGCAGTCCGTTTCTTCCCGTTGATGAGGCTCACGCTGACGTCATACTGCTCGGACACGGCGCGCTTAATCTCCTCTGCATCAAGCTGGCGCCCCTCCTGGACGTCACAGATATCCGCGATGACCTCGTGGACGTGTTCGGCGGTGAGCTCTTCTTCATTCATCGTCGCCACCATGGCAACGCGGATGAGCGCGCCTTCGAGAACGCGTACGTTCCCTTTCACTCGCTCGACAATGGCGTTGATGAGATCATCGCTCACCTTCATGTCCCAGTCGTCACGCTTCCTGCGGAGAATCGCCGCCCGTGTCTCGAGACCCGGACGATGGATTTCAGCACTCAGCCCCGACTGAAAACGGGAAACGAGTCGGTCTTCGAGCGCGTTGATCTCCGAGGCCGGACAATCACTGGCGAGGACGACCTGCTTTCGCTGATCGTTGAGTCGATTAAAGGTGTGAAAGAACTCTCTCTGCAACCCCTCTTTTCTGCCGAGAAACTGAACGTCATCAATGATCAGGAGATCCGCTTCGCGGTAGCGCTTCCGGAAAGCGGCAAGCGAGTTGTTCTGAATCGCGTCGATGTAGTCGTTCGCAAACTGCTCCGCTGTCACTGAGATAATTTTGGACTTGGGACGCTGGCGAAGCGATTCCCAACCGATCGCATTCAACAGATGCGTTTTTCCAAGTCCGCAGGCGGAGTTAAAGTAGAGGGGCTGGTAAGTCCGGCCCGGATCATCCGCTACCGCTTTCGCAGCCGCCAGTGCCAGATCGCAGTTTTCCCCGGCGACAAAATTTTCGAACCGGAAGTTCTCAACGAGGCCGGCGGCGAGTCCCCGCTCGGCCAGTTTCGCCGGGCTGATTGTCTGTGAGAGCACTCGACCCTTACCGGAAGGCTCTTCGATCGCGACGACGGGTTCAGGCAGCCCATCGTCCTCGGGGGGTGTCACGACGGAGACACGAAATTTGTCGCATTTCGACAGATACTTTTGAAAAGTAGATATTACAGATTCCTTAAAATTCTCTTCAACCCAGATGGCATACATCGAGCCGGGAGCAGACAACACAACGCCGTTTAAATCCACGGAGTCCAGCATAAACCCCGTGAACCAGCGATCGAAGAGCGGGTCACCGAGATCAGTTCTGAGGTCATCCGAAACTTGGTTCCATAGAGTGTTAAGTTGTTGTCTTTCTAAAGGTTCTTCTACATTGAGCGGGTAGATATTGTGCATTCTCGGGAAAACGGTCTCGGGTTCGAAGTAGTGGTTGTGAGTGGAACGGTTTTACACACAACGGCACTGAAAGCGGATCACCAAAATCATAACTCACTCTATATCAGCGTGTTACAAATTGATAACGAGCACATTCCCGCATTTACTATGTCGTGAGAAAGTGGCCTGACCCGCTTGCTTTGTACTTCACCCCGTTGATACAACTCAATTGAGATAGAGAACTCAATATCGGGGAATCAGGCGGACGGGACTAAAGCGCTGTGCGAAGCGTGTAACAGGACCGTTACATTTGTGTCGAAAAAGGACAACCCAAAAAAACAACGAAATGCGGATTTTTTAAAATTTCAGCGCTCGATTTCGAGGAAGAATTCCGCTGAGTAGAACAGACTCTAATTTTCAGAAAACAATTCAATGTTTTTTAATATTTCAGTTCTCCGAAGAACCTAGTTTTCTAATTACGAGTCCGGAGAGGACCCCGAGAAGGAATGTGATAATGGTAGTTACCGGCCACATCCAGGCGGAAGCCACCGTGGATTTCACGCTCAAAGCGGCGTCGCTTAAGGGATCCCCCACCAATTCGTAAGTGGGCAGAGTGGCGAGCCACTGCGCGAGATCGTTCGTCATAAACAAGACCCAGATGTCGGTTCGCACGAAGATAACGAGGATAAATGAGATCACCGCCCCGAAAATCAGACCGGGAACACTCCCCCGCCCCTTACCGAGAAGCGCGACGAGAAACATACCGAGAAGCGGACCGACCGTGTAGGACGTCATTCCGAACGCCAGGGGCAGAATATTGATGTCAGTCTTGTCCTTCACCGCCACGAGAATGAAGGTAAAGCCCGTGAGGAGAACACCCCAGACGAGAACCAGAAGGCGTGACAGCTTCACCATCTTCATGTGCTCGTGATCGGAAAGGTCCTGATCGGTCTTTTTGAAGAGTGACAGCGTTGTCTGACTGAGGGCAGCCAGAATCGAATCGAGGCTTGAAATAGCGGCGGCAAAAATTCCTGCAAGAATCAATCCGCGAAGCGCCACCGGAAGTTCCGTTACGATCCAGACAGGGAAGACCATGTCACCTTCCCCCGGTTGCCCGCCTTCCCATTTCATCGCCTCCATGATCATCGGATCAGTCGGCGGATTGAGCTGATAGAAGGTGAAAAGTGCGGCCCCCACAAAAAGCATGAGAACGGTCACCAGCTGACCGATCGAACTCCAGATGATTGCCTTCTTGGCATGAGAAGGATTCTGACAGCAGAACATTCGCTGCGCATTCAACTGATCCACGCCGAAAGCATTGAGGTTCAGGAACGGCACCGCAAACAGCGCCACCCAGAAGGTGAATTCCAGATCGGGATCGAGACTGAAATTCCAAACCTGAAGCTTATCGACGACCGATCCGTCAAATTGCTGAACCGAGCTCGCCGTCGAAATGAGCGTGTCCCATCCGCCGGGAAAGCTCACGACCATCCAGATCAGCGCGGTGAGCCCTCCGATGACAAACAGTCCGAACTGCATCACGTCCGTCCAGATCACCGTTCTCATCCCGCCCATGAGCGTCCAGCCCACGGCGAAGAGCCCGATGATAATGATGCACCACTCGAAAGGAAGAGGAGTCACCACTTTGAGAGGCAGCGCAGCCACCAGCACCCTGACACTCTGCGCGAGAATACTGCCAATCGTGAAGAGCACTGTCGCAAGACGCTTCACTCCCGTGCCGAGACGGTTCCCCATGTAGTCGTAGGGGCTGTAAATGTCCTTCTCATAAAAGACCTTCACGAAGAACAGGCCGACGATGATACGGGCAATGATCGATCCCATCGCCCACTGGAGATAGGTGAAATCCCCCTGCAACGCCATAACCGCACCGGGAACACCGATAAAGGTCACCCCGCTGATCTCTGTCGCAATGATAGAGCCGCTGACAGCCGGCCAGGGAAGAGAACGGCCGCCGAGAAAGAAATCCTTAATACTTGCCTGCTTCCCCCGCATCTGATGACCCACGATCGTAGTGAGGATCAGATAACCGAAAACGACGGCCCAATCGATGGGAGTGAAGAACTGATGCAAACCTGTCATGTTGAGAGAAGTGGAACCGCCGGGTTGCTTCCCGACGTCGCCTACCATGAAACCGGCGCGCCTTCCGCAAAAGGAAAAACTTTCCTGAATTTGAAAACAATCCGACTGAAAAGACCACTTAGAGAACTCGAGTCACGGCATTCCCGCGGCGCATTCTGCAGACGATGGCCGCGACGTGGCGGTCCGGAACATTCGCACCATCCACGCGAATCGTTTCGAGCGGCCCGGCCAAAAAAAAAGAGCGCAGGGGGATACCCTGCGCTCGAAAAAAAAGGTGATCCCGAATCGGGACGCTGTCTTAAAGGCGACGGCGACGACGCTTGATATGGAGCTGAGCAAGTGACTTTTGAATCATCACCTGTGCTGCAGCGATATCTTCAGGAGCTGACTTCTCAGCCAGAGCATCCTGAGCACGCTTGAGCGCCTCCTCAACCGCGTTCTCGTCGATGTGAGCTTCTTCCAAAGCCATATCAGTGAGAACCGATACGCGGTCGTTTGAAATCTCAACGATTCCAGTTCCGATCGCCAGAGAGGTCTCTTCGCCGTTCTTAAGATAGCGAAGCTCTCCGGGTCTGAGCGTCGTTACGAGAGGAGCGTGAGATTTCAAAATCCCCATCTCTCCCCCTTCTCCCGGCACGACAACACTGTCGATCTCGTCCGAAAACGCTTTCTTCTCTGGAGTGACAATATCGAGTCTCATGTAAAAAATCCGGGAGGGTAATCAGACAAACGGTTACTTCTCAACTGAGTCCATGTTGGCCTTCATGTAGAAGTTGTTTTCCGCCACATCGTCGTATTTACCCTCAAGGATCTCTTTGAATCCTTGAACGGTGTCAGCGACAGAAACGTAAACTCCTTTGATGCCGGTGAAGACTTCAGCAACACTGAAAGGCTGGCTCAGGAACTTCTGAATCTTACGGGCACGGAAAACGGCCAGTTTGTCATCGGGGTTGAGCTCGTCCATTCCGAGAATAGCGATGATGTCCTGCAAATCTTTGTAGCGCTGAAGCACGTTCTGAACGCCACGGGCAACGGCATAGTGCTCTTTACCGACGATGTCGGGGCTGAGCGCAGCAGAAGTCGATGCGAGTGGATCAACCGCTGGATAAATTCCAAGCTCAGCGAGTGAACGCTCAAGAACGACGGTTGAGTCGAGGTGAGCAAAGGTGTTAGCCGGAGCAGGGTCAGTCAAGTCATCCGCAGGAACGTAAACCGCCTGGAAGGAAGTGATGGATCCCTTGTTCGTAGAAGTGATTCGCTCCTGCAACTGGGCCATCTCAGACGCGAGTGTCGGCTGATAACCAACCGCCGAAGGAGTCCGGCCGAGAAGCGCGGAAACCTCAGAACCGGCCTGAGAGAAACGGAAGACGTTATCAACGAAGAGAAGCACGTCCTGGTTCTTCTCGTCACGGAAATACTCAGCCATCGCAAGCGCAGAAAGAGCAACACGGAGACGGGCGCCGGGAGGCTCGTTCATCTGTCCGTATACGAGAGCCACTTTTGACTTGGAAAGATCTTCCTGATCGATAACGCCGGCTTCGCTCATCTCCCAATAAAGGTCGTTACCTTCACGAGTTCGCTCACCAACACCTGCGAAGATGGAGTAACCTCCGTGCTCTTTCGCAATGTTGTTAATCAGCTCCATGATAACCACTGTCTTACCAACACCGGCACCACCGAACGCACCCACTTTACCACCTTTAGTGAAGGGGCAAATAAGGTCGATCACTTTGATACCTGTCTCGAGGATCTCGGTCGAAGTCGCCTGATCTACGAGAGAAGGAGCAGGACGGTGAATCGGATATCGCTTCGTCGCGTTAACCGGCCCACGCTCATCAACAGCGTCTCCAGTCACGTTGAAAATACGTCCGAGAACGCCTTCACCCACCGGCACTGAAATTGGCGCTCCGGTATCGGCGATAGCAAGACCACGCTTGAGACCCTCCGTACTGGACATAGCCACTGCTCGAACCCAGCCGTCTCCAAGGTGCTGTTGCACCTCGAGAGTTAGCTTGGTGTTCTCACCATTGACGTCATAATTGACTTCCAGCGCGTTATAGATTTCCGGCAACTTTTCTGCATTTGAAAAGTCGGCGTCAATAACCGGGCCGATGACCTGAACGATTGTTCCTTGATTACTCATCTGATTCTAGCTCCTGCTCCTTGAGGGATTGCGTTATCTTTCGTTAAAATTGGGTTTATGCGTTTTTCAAAAATACAGTCACTCTGTTATTCGAGGGCGCGCATCGCCGTTGTGATTTCCAAAAGCTCGGCGGTAATGGCCGCTTGACGCTGCTTGTTGTAAACCAGCGTGAGATCTTTGATCATGTCCTCAGCATTGTCGGTAGCAGCTTTCATCGCCACCATCCGTGCACTGTGCTCGGAAGCACGTGATTCCAACACCATCTGATAGAGCTGGTAGTTCACATACTGAGGAACAACTGATTCCAGGACTCCGTTCGCGCTTGGCTCAAAAATGTAGCCTCCGTATTCAGGCCCCGGATTCACGTCGACCGCATCCGGTTCACGGCCCACACCGACGAAGCTGCTGTCACGGCCGAGATCAATCGGACGAATCGGGAGCAATGTTTCAAACATAGGCTCCTGACTGATCGTGTTGATGAAGTTGGTAAACCCGACTTTCACGCGATCGTATTCACCACTGAGAAACTTCTCGATGAGGAATTCTGAAACCTGCTTGGTCTCGGCAAAAGAAACCGGATCATCCACCGTGAAATCGGCGAGCAAATCCTTCTTCATCCGAGCCAGGTGCTGACGGCCCTTCGTGCCGATCGTCACGTAAGTCGAATTTCCTTCGTCACGCTCGGAAACGATGCGAAGCAAATTGGTATTCAACGCGCCGCAAAGACCTTTATCGGTCGTGATCAGAATAACCAACTCACGGTTTCCTTCCCGCTCTTTCAGCAACGGGTGATCCTCTTCAGAGGTCTGTTCCTTGAGGTTAACGAGAACCTTATTCAGCAAATCGGCATACGGACGCCCGGACACGGCCTGATCCTGCGCCTTCTTCATTTTAGAAGCCGCCACCAGCTGCATCGCCTTGGTGATCTGGGCGGTGTTTTTAACCGACTTAATACGTCGGCGGATGTCGCGAAGGTTTGCCATGACAAATAAGGATCAGGTCAATTCAAATACAATTAAGCCTTGTAGGAGCTCTTGAAATCTTCGATCGCCTGCTTGAGCTCTTCCGTAAGTTCGGGGCTCAACGCTTTTTCGTTACGAATCTTATCAAGGAGAGAATCTTTACGGGTCGTGAGGAACTCTTCCATCTTGTCCTGACAATCCTGAATCTTGTTCACCGGAATGCTGTCGAACTGTCCGTTCTGCATCGCCCAGAGGAGACACACCTGAACCTCAACCGCGATTGGAGAATACTGAGTCTGCTTGAACAGCTCAACAATACGCTCACCACGCTGAATCTGAGCTTTCGTCTTGTCATCCAGATCAGATCCGAACTGGGCGAATGCCTGCAATTCGCGGAACTGAGCCAAATCGAGCTTCGTCGTTCCGGCCACTTTCTTGATCGCCTTGGTCTGCGCGGCAGAACCAACCCGGCTAACCGAGAGACCAACCGAAATCGCGGGGCGAATCCCCTGATAGAAAAGGTCTGTCTCGAGATAAATCTGACCATCCGTAATCGAAATCACGTTTGTCGGAATGTAGGCAGACACGTCACCCGCCTGAGTCTCAATAATCGGAAGCGCTGTAAGCGAACCTCCGCCATTAGCTTCACTGAGACGAGCTGAGCGCTCGAGGAGACGGCTGTGAAGATAGAAAACGTCACCGGGATACGCTTCACGACCGGAAGGACGACGAAGAATCAGTGACACCTGACGATAAGCTACCGCGTGCTTGGAAAGGTCATCGAAAACGATGAGCGCATCCATTCCGTTGTCCATGAACCACTCACCCATTGCAGCACCTGCATAAGGAGCGAGATACTGGTTGGTGGCGGAATCGGAAGCCGAAGCATTCACCACGATGGTGTATTCCATCGCGCCGGCTGCCTCAAGCGTGGCAATCGTCCGTGCGACATTCGCCTGCTTCTGACCCACGGCGACGTAGATACAATAGAGAGGCTTGTGATCTTTCAGCTTTCCTTCTTCAGCCGCTTTGTTCTGCTGAGCCTGGGAAATGATGGTATCGATCGCAACGGTAGTCTTACCCGTGGAACGGTCACCAATAATCAACTCACGCTGACCACGACCGACAGGAATCATCGCATCGATCGCCATGATACCGGTCTGAACAGGAACACTCACCGACTGGCGGGGAATAATTCCGGGAGCAATCTTCTCAACGGGATACTGCTCAGTTGAGTCGATCGCACCTTTTCCGTCAATTGCCTGACCGAGCGTATCAACGACACGCCCGAGAAGTCCTTTTCCGACGGGAACAGACAAAAGCCGCCCGGTGGATTTCACTTCGTCGCCTTCTTTCACATGGAGTCCATCACCGAGAAGAACGCAGCCGACTTCAGTTTCCTCCAAGTTAAGAGCGAGACCGTACAACCCTCCCGGGAATTCGATCATCTCGTTCAGCATTACGTCGCTAAGCCCTTCAACTTTGGCGACACCGTCACCAGTTTCGCGAACGATACCTACGTTCGATTTAGACACGGATGTCTTAAGGGCGGCGATTTCAGATTCCAGTTCCTGGAGAATGTTACTCATGACGGTTCGTCAGTTACAGTGGGTTTCTCAATTAAAATTTCTCAGCAAGTCGCTCAAGGCGATTCTTAACACTTCCATCCCAAACGTCGCTTCCCACGCGGATTTTCATCCCCCCGAGAAGTTCCGGATTCAAAGCGAATTCAGCCTCAACCTGATCGCCATATTTTTTCTTCAAATCTGCTAACACGCTTGCCTTCACTGAAGGCTCGAGCTCGGCTGCGCTTTCCACGAGAGCCTTGTGCTTCTCCACCTCAAGGCGAACAAGACGCCAGAAAGCTTTAATCAGAGCCAGGTATCCACGTGGCTTTTTCTCAGCGATCTTGCGCACCACAGTGGCAACCACAGAAGTATCAAGCTTTCCGTCAACAAGCGAAGCATCAAATAGCTTCTTGGCAGTTCTTGTCACTTCTTTTCCTGATCTCATAGTAAATACGCGGGGTCGCTGTTCAAATCAGAATTACAAGGCAACCTGTCCGGCAGTCTCCTCGTTGATGCGTTTCTGATCGCTGTCATCGAGCACCTTACCGGTTACCTTCGATGTCGCGTCAATCACGAGACGACCAAAATCTCTTTTCAGCTCACTCATTGAGCTTTCGTGTTCAAGGCGGGATGCCTCACGAGCCTTCTCGATAATCTGCTGAGCCTCATGAATTGCTTCCTGAGTCTTCTGTCCGCGAACTGCCTCAGCACTTTCACGCGCTTCGGAAATCAGACGCTCTGCATCGCGATTCGCCTCATCGAGCATGCCCTGGACCCGCTCTTCAGCGCGCGCCACTTCTGCATCGATCTTTTTGATATTCGCCTCACCCTCTTCAATCCGTGAACGACGCGCATTAAGCATCGCCAGCACTGGACCGAAAGCGTATTTGGAAAGCACAAAGTATACGATCAGAACAATGATCACCTGCGCAATAAACTTAGGCCAAGCAAACCCGAATTGTTCAATGATACCTTCCATGAGAGAAAACCGTTAGTTTAAAAAATGTGTTCGTTCAGTAAAAAAAGTGGAATAAGCAGCCTGCAGCAGCGAACCGCTGCAGACTGCCAAAACCTGGATCAAGGTTACCCTTGAAGAGCCATGATAAGCGCGTAAATCGCGATCGCCTCAGCGAGCGCCATTCCGATAATGGCGATTGTCAGGATGTTACCGAAAGCAGATGGGTTACGTCCCACTGCCTGCGCTGCAGCCATTCCAATCAAACCAATACCAATGCCAGCACCTGCACCTGCGATAGCAAGAGCGAAGTTACCGTTAAATCCTGCAGCTGCGGCAGCCGGAGCAGCAGCAGCGAGTGTTGTCAGAGTATCAATCATGATAGTTTATTTTTACTGTTTCTTCGTCACCGCCCACTCTTTGCGTATGGTCACCGTGACAAAAGTATTGAAATTCGTATTAGTGTCCCTCTTCCTCGTGAGTGGTTGAGAGCTTGATATACACCCCGCACAAGAGGGTGAAAACGGTTGCCTGGAGTGCTCCAACGAGAATCTCCATGAAGTAGAACGGAATCGGGAAGACAATTGAAGTCAGAAATCCAACAATCCCCTTGGCCCCGAGAACCTGCTCACCGAGACCACCCATCACCACGAGAAGGGTCTCACCGGCAAAGATATTACCCAGCAATCGCAACGAAAGCGAAGCAGGTCGGAAAATAATCGAAATCACCTCAATGATACCGACAAAGAAGAAGATCGGCATGAGCGCATACTTCATCATGCCCTGAAGACCACCCTTGGGCCCGAAGATGTGAACGAGCGAACCCCAGACTCCGAGCTCAGCGACAGAAAGATAAACCCAGACGATCATGAAGACGACCGCAATCGCAAGCGTCATATTCAAATCAGCCGTCGCGGGACGAAGAAGCGGTGTGTGAACGCTGTCCAGACTGAGAAAACCACCGTTACCCTCACCCCAGCCGACCGTTCCCACTCCGGGAAGAAGACCGAACCAGTTAGCCGAGAGAATGAAGATGAAAATCGTCGCGAGAAGCGGAAAGGCTTTCGGAGCGACGTGCTTGCCGACGATCCCTTCGACCTGTCCATAAAGGAACTCGATGAGGAACTCGACGAAATTTTGTTTTCCATCGGGAATCAACGCCATCTTTTTGGTCGCCATTCTCGTGAAGAGAAGAACGCCAACCGTTACGATGATCGCAACAAGAATGGAATTCGTAAACCATCCCAAGCTTGGAATCGAGGGCGCATTAATCCCACCGGCTGCGAGAACCGGAGAAAAAGCAAAGTTGGATAAAGTTGATGCGAGGATTTCCATATCACGGATCAAGAAGGCCCGCTTAGTAAAGATCCGGAGACCAGCGAGCCCTTCCGTCAGTGCGCACCGTAGTCAAAGCAAATGGACTCGCAAGAGTAATTTGTGAAAAATTTCACAAAGTCTGTATCCAGTTCGTCACAAAGGGATAATACGGTGCTGAAAAACGGGTGTCTCCGCCGCTCCTGCCCTCACTGCCCGTTCAAAAGTGGTCCGAACATATCGAGAAGCTTTTTCCCCTGTTTGATCAGCTCCTCCGAATCCTCTCCGGTTCCGAGAATCTTTTTAGCGCCCTCGACCACCCCCGGAGGGAGCCCCCCAAGAACCGCTTCGCCCGCCGCGTTGATCAATCGACCGCTCAAATCTTCAGTGGGATCCTGAATCGTCCCGCCCAGCGTAAGCGGAGTCCAGAGAAACCCGTCCCGCTCTTCCGTGAAAACAAGCTGCTCCGCCCCGGGGATCCATCGCATCGTTCCCGGCGTGACCCCCACCTGCAACGCGCCTTGAATCAGTTCGCCGCGAATGTCAACAGCCCCCTCGACGCGGGCAAGCCCGTCAGCCTGCAAGACGATGTTCCTGATTTCGATCACTTCATTGGTCCGCTTCACATCAGCCGTCGCCTGACTGAGGACGAGTCGGTTGAATTGCTTCGTCTGCGTGTAGTCCGCCACTTTTTTCAAAGCGGGAACCGATTCGACCACTCCGTCCGAGACATTCAGTGTCCCCTCATAAGTCAGATTTCCGGGAACGCCGGTGATTTTAACGGGCCCGCTGATCGTTCCGGAAAGTCGGTCCTGCCACTCCCCCCTAACGAGTTCGTCGATGTCGATCCCTGAGATATCGAGATCGAAATCAAAGAGGCCACCTCCTTCAAAACTGATTTCACCGGCTCCGCTGACGTGTCCGTTTTCATAAATCCCAATCTCACAGTTATCGACGAAAACGTCCTTCTTCTTCCAGCGAAGCTTCAAGTCCTTCAACGTCATTTCGGGCTGATCCTTCAAGGTCATCCTGCCACCGGTCCCCGCGACTTCCCAGAGCCCGGTCGTAAAATCGGGCACGATCTTCGTTTTCATCCCGCGAATGGAAAACACGTCCTCGTTCCCGCTGTTTTTGACGAGGACCGTTCCCGAGGATATCCCGATCTCATCGACCTCGACCCGCTCCGGCATGTATTTCTTCAACATCTCCGGGACTTTTGGGCCGCCACCCGCATCCCCCATCACCGCGACCTCGGGTCGATCGAGCCGGTTTTTCGAGAACTCCACTTCGAGGCGATTCATCGTCAGACCGGGAATCCGAACCGTGTCCGCCACCCCGGCCATCGAGGCTCGCAGCCCGTCGATCTGAAGCTTTGCAAAACCGGCCTCTTCGTAGCCGGTCGCCTTCAGCTCATTTGAATAAACCTCCTTGCCCTGCCACCGCAGCTCCGCGATTTCGACCTCTGAATGGAGAGCCTGCCCCGCCTTGCGAGTCAGCCATTCCTGAAATCCCTCACCGTGCAGCCACGAGGTGATCGCTGATTTTGCGACAAGCAGACCAATCACGAGAGCAATGAGGAGAACTCCTCCGAGCGTCAGAACGACCACGAGAGGATTGATTCTCGACTTTGCTTTCTTTCCAGATCGTTTTCGGGTCGCCATGCGCGAAATCTCCCGCAAAGCGGGCCATCGGGCAATGCTTTTTATAGAGCGGGGAAAAGACCTCCAGGACGAAAGCGTTCCGGCGTCGACTCGAGCGCGCCTGCAGAGATAAGTAAATCCCCCCTTTCTAATGCTTCGCCACCAACGAGCAAATCGGCATCGCAAAGGCCCTCGCCCGCGAGTACCCCACCGGATTGAAGACGATCCCGTCAGTCGAGTAATCCGCCAATTTAGCAAACAGGTCGCGACCTTTCCGTGTCACGACGTAAGGAACCTGAGCTTCCCTCTGAATGACCGGAAGCATTTGATCGAGCCAAACCTGAAAGCAATCCTCCGCCGTGAAAATCGGAATCAACTTTCGCCCCTGATCATCGGGCGCGAGGACGAGTTGCATCGCCCCGTCACCTCCGGATCGAAACAGCATTTGATACTGATCATAATTTTTCAAGATCCCGAAAAGCCTGTCCGCCTTCGCGGGATCGTGGAGTGCTTTTTCGAGCGCGATCGAAGCGGCCATCTTTTTCATATCGGCCAGTTGATGGCTCCGGTAGTGAAACACGTCGGCTGAATCCGGGTTGATATTGAGAAAGTCCAGATCAGCAGCCAACTGAGGCACCACATCGCAGCCGGAAAACGGACCGACCGTCAAAGCTCCGCCTTCCCAATTTCTCTCCCAGATTTCGAAGTGCTCACTGTCTTCAAAAAGGTGGAAAGCCTTTTCTTTCCCGTTCCCGAAGCAGGCATCCATCGGAGCGTGGCCGGGACGCCCCGGAATCAGAAAATCATCGTATTCGAGAACGTGCCGCATCAAGCCGGTTCCGTTAATCTCTCCATTGTTAAATCGACGATAAGCTTCTGAAGGTTTCATATCAGCCCAACCCTGCACCGGCGACGTCGGCAATTCCAATTTCCATTTCCCGCCGAAACGAACAGAGGCAGCCGGAAGTGACGCCTCCCCTCATCCGCCTGTTAACCTGCGATGACGGCCCCCTTTAGAGTTGCAAGCCCCGTGAGGAACTCTTAGAACTGTCACGTGCTTGAGTTAGACGATATTTATTTCACGATCCAGAAGGGCAGGGAAGACATTCACCTCCTGGAGCAAATCCATCTCCGCGTTCCCACGGGGCATTTCATGGCCATCGTAGGACCATCGGGTTGCGGGAAATCCACGCTCCTGAAACTCATCGCGGGCATCAATCAGGAGAGTGATGGCAGCATTTTCTGGAACGGCCGCAACCTCTCGGAGGAAGGCGATCTCGAGCATTCCGAAATCGGATACGTCCCGCAGTTCAGCATTGCCTACGACGACCTCACCGTTGAGGAAAACGTGGAGAACGCGGTGAAGCTTCGCGTCAAAACAGAAAACCGGGACGAACTCTACGATCTCACTGACAAAGTCCTCGAATCGACCGGCCTCGTGGCGATTCGGGATCGCCCTGTCAAAGTGCTTTCAGGCGGACAAAAACGACGCCTTTCCCTTGCTCTCGAACTCGTAACCGATCCCGTGCTGCTTCTCTGCGATGAAGTCACGAGCGGACTCGATCCCAAAAGTGAACAGGAAATCGTCGAGCTCATGCACGAACTGAGCCGCAACGAGCACCGGATTGTAGTCAACGTGACGCACAGTCTCGCCAACCTCGACCTCTACGACTCGGTCCTCGTCCTCGACACCGGCCGCGTCGTTTATCACGGCCCTCCCCGCGCCCTCGAACATTACTTCAGCGTTGAAAAAGCGGAGGATGTTTATCCTCAGCTGGCCAATCGGAAACCCGAAGAGTGGGGCACGAGCTGGGACAAGCACCGGGACTCCTACTACGAAAGCTATCCTGACAAACCCACCGGCGATCCCGACGTTTCCGTATCCGCCGAAACACCGGGGGCGGCGGTGCAATTCTTCGCCCTCTTCTTCAGACGGTGGAAAATCTTCTTCCGCGACCGCGGACAACTCGGCCTTCAGGTTGCGATTCTGATTCTCTTCCCCATCCTCGTCGTCATCTTTGCGCCCGACGGCGTCGAACAGGTGAAACGATTATCGGATGCGATGCCCGCGAATCTCGCCGAAATCGATCAGGAGCGCGAAACGATGACCTTCAATCTGAACCTCGGCGGGATCGTCTCCGGACTCGTCATGTTCCAGGTGATCCTCCTCACGCTGATGGGTTCCAATAACTCAGCGCGGGAGATCGCAGGTGAGCGGGAGATCTTTGAAAAAGAAAAACTCGGAGGGGTCCGTCCTTCCGTCTACCTCGGAAGCAAGGTTGCTTTTCTGGCCGTGTTAGTAACAATTCAATCCGTCTGGATGGCCGTGTTTGTCGAGAGCATTTGCGACCTGCCGTCTCACAATCAGTTTGCTCACACGATCTTTCTGCTTCTCGTGAACGGAGCGATGACAGCCATCTGCCTCGGTATTTCCTCTCTCGCGAGAACCGCCGATCAGGCGTCTCTTCTCAGTATTTATCTCGTCGGATTCCAGCTCCCTCTCTCGGGTGCCGTGCTCGCACTGCCCCACCTCGCCGGCTGGCTCACGCGCCCGTTCATCTCCGCCTACTGGAGCTGGGCCGGGATTATGGACGTGATGCAGAAAGACTATCTCCGCTACATCAAGGAAGTGACCGACACCTGGCTCGCTCCGATGTGGCTCAGCCTCATCGTCTTGCTTTTGCACATACTCGTCGGACTCTTCATCGCCTACATCGGCGTGAAAAAACCGAAGTGGGAAAACTAGAACCGGCCACGGGCGCACCACATGACAGCGGAGCAGGAGATCATCGAGTATCTGGGCGGATACGTGTCTGAGAACAAGAGGGAAAAGATCGCGCGCATTCTCGAAGATCGCACGCGTCACATCAGCCTTCTCCTCGAAGACATTTACCAGCCTCACAACGCAAGCGCCTGCCTCCGCAGTGCCGAGTGCCTCGGGGTTCAGGATATCCACATCATAGAAACCCAGAACGAGTACAAGCCCAACAACGAGGTTTCGCTCGGCAGCTCCAAATGGCTCACGCTGCACAGGTATCACAAAACCTCATCCTGCCTCGACACTCTGAAATCCCGTGGCTACCACCTCGTCGCAACGAGCCCGGAAGCAAGTGGCTACGATCTCAAATCACTGCCGCTTGACCGCCCCGTCGCCCTGCTTTTCGGAACCGAGGAACACGGACTGAAACCGGAGACACTCGCTGCCGCCGAGAGCACTCTCAGACTTCCCATGTACGGATTCACCCAGAGCTTTAACATCTCCGTGACCGTCGCGATGACTCTCTCCCGCCTCGTCGAGCGCCTCCGCGACGAGGGCATTCACTGGCAACTCAGCGAAAAGGAAAAAGAGGAAATCACGCTGGGATACTACCGCCGCATCATCAAACGACACGACCTCCTCGAAGAGAACTACTGGGAAAGTCGAGACGCCTGAAAATTTCGATTCCATGCCAGAACCTGACTACAGCGAACAGACTGAATTTTCTCTCTTCGACGATCCACCGGAAACGACGACCATCGATACCCCGCCGGATGTCCCCCCGTCCGGCGATCGAATGGTTTTCCTCGGCTGGCAGGACTCTCTGCTACGATCAACCGCGGCACACCTCGTAAAAGATCACCCGGATAAAGGAACGCTCGACCTGACGTCGTCGCTCGTCATCGTTCCCACTAAGAACGCAGGACGTCGCCTCCGCGAAACGCTTGCGATTCGCGCCGCTGAAAACGGGGCGGCCGTGTTTCCACCGCTCGTCGCAACGCCCGACTTTCTGTTTTCACCCGAGCGACTCGTCACCGCCGGAGGATCAGCTCCCGTCGCAACACCTCAGATTGCACAGTGGCTCTGGACCGCGACGTTGCTGAAAATTCCATTCGGCGATTTCCGACGCGTCTTCCCCGTCGATCCGGTCGAGCGCTCGCTCCGCTGGGCCAGCGACACCGCCTCCGAATTACTCGCCGTGAAACGCCTTCTCGCCGAGTCCGAACTCACCTTCGCCTCGGCCGGAGAAATCCTCGCCGCAGAAGACATCGAACCGGGCCGCTGGGCAGAACTCGCAGAGATCGAGGCGATCGCGACGAGAGAGATCGAAGCCCGCGGATTTCGCGAAGAGAGCGAGGCTCAATTCGACGCAGCGGCTAACGGAGAGCTCGACGCCTCGATCACCTCAATTTTCGTGTGCGGCGTTCCCGATCTTCGACCGATCGCAGCAAAGGCGCTCGATCACCTTTCCGCGAAACACGCGCTTTCCATACTCGTCCACGCCCCCGAATCCGAGGCGGCGCACTTTGACCGGTTCGGGCGGCCCCTCCCCGGATCGTGGCTCGAACGGGAGATCCCCATCCCCACCCCTGAGACGAGCATCATCCGAACCGCCACGACTTTTGACCAAGCCGCCACCGCAGTCGAATTGCTCGATGGCCTTGAAGATCCGGCGAAACAGGCCGCCTTCGGAATTCCGGAAGCGAGTCTGTCTATCCCGCTCGCGGAAGCGCTCGAGAAGCGCGGCCTGAAAAGTTACGACCCTGCCGGCAAAGCGATTGCAGGAGAAGGCATCTACTACCTCATCAAAACTCTCGCCGAAGTCGTCGAGACGCAGTCCTTCGCCGCGTTCCGCAGACTCCTCAACTGCCCCGGCGCTATCGACTCTATCATTCGTCGAATCAGTAGCGGAGACGGCAAGCTCTCAGGCACCCGTCTCATCAGCCGTTTCGATGAACTCATCATCCGGACGATGCCGGAGCGGCTCGACGATGCGAGAGCCGCAGTGAAGCGTCAGTTTTCCAAATACCCTGAAATGGGAGCGGCGATCGACTGGATCCAAATCTGGTGCCGCCGTTTCAAAGACGAAGCCTTCGATGAAGTCCTGCGTGAGTTCCTCATCAGCCTCTATGATGGAAGAACCCTCGATGCCTCAGACATCACCAAGAGCATCCTCACCGAAGTCGCCGAGTCACTCTCCGCGTTGACGGATGATATCGCGGCGACCGCGAAGTCTTTTCCCAAATCTCTCAAAGAGGTCGATCATTTTGAGATGCTCCTCTCGATGCTGAAGTCACGCCAGGTCTATCCCGAGCGGGAACCGGACGAGGTCGACCTTCAGGGCTGGATCGAACTGCTCTGGGAAGACGCCCCGCGCCTCATCATCACGGGGATGAATGATCATGCCGTTCCCGAATCCGTCGTCGGGCACTCTTTTCTACCTGACACAGCAAGACGCATCCTCGGAATCCCCTGCAATGATGACCGTTTCTCGCGTGACGCCTACTTCCTGACCTCGATGATCCATACGAGGAACCGCCCCGGCGAGGAAATCAAACTGCTCTTCGGAAGCACCAACTCCGGAGGCGACCCGCTGCGACCCTCGCGCCTGCTTTTCCAATGTCCCGTCGAAGAACTTCCCGGCCGGACCCTCCAACTCTTCAGCGAGATCGACTCCGATGAGCGCACCGAGGCAAAGTCGATCGCGTTTCAGCTGAAACCGCTTCCACTCGAGCCTGACAATTACATATTCCAGCAACTCAGTCCAACGTCGCTCAAGCAGTATCTTGCTTGCCCGTTTCGCTTCTACCTCGCAAAGGGTTTGAAAATGGAGCGCGTCGAAACGGATAAACGGGAAATGGACGCCGCCGATTTCGGCAACCTCGTGCACAACACCCTCGAGTTCTTCGCGCGCGACGAGGAGGCAGGCAAACTCACCGACGCGGCCGCGATCAAAGATTACTTCTTCACTGAAATCGATCGTCAGCTCTCCTCGCAATTTGGAACCCGTCTCTCCACCCCCGTGATCATCCAGCGTGAATCAGCGAGGAAACGCCTCGGCTGGTGGGCGGAGCGCGAAGCGCAGCACCGGGCCGAAGGCTGGGAGATCGTCGAGGCGGAAGCGACGTTCGGAACCGGGGAATGGCCCTTTCAAATCGGAGGCGTCACGATTAAGGGACGCATCGACCGTGTCGAAAAGCATCCCGAACTGGGAACCCGTGTTATCGACTTCAAAACCTTCTCACCGGGAAGCGGATCCTCCCGGAAAACCGTCGACACCTACCATCTCACTCCGATCAAGCGAACCGAATCCCCCGGGGACTACGCAGACTGGAAACGCATCGAAAATGAGGAAGGAAAAGAACTCCGCTGGACTGATCTTCAGCTTCCCCTTTACTGCCTTGCCATGGCAGAAAAGCACCCCGGCACGACCATTCACGCCGCCTACGCGACCCTCGGAAAAAGCGAAGCCGAGATCGCGCTCGACGTCTGGGAGACTCTGGACGAGCGACTTCTCGCCAGCGCAAAGAAATGCGCTGAAGGAGCCGTCGCCGCGATTCTAGCGGGCGAATTCTGGCCACCCGGCGACGACGCCCCGCCATGGGACGAATTCCGCGAAATCCTCGCCCCCGAAGCGGATTTGGCAGTCGATTCAACAGGGTTGAGTCAGTGACCTGACAGGGTTGAATGTGCCCCCGATCGTCCGCACTGGAACTGATCGCGGCTATGCTGCGCAAGAAATGCTCACGCAGTTTCTCTACATTCAGCAGCGTAGAGGAATCCGTGAGGATTTCTTTCACGCAGAGCCCCCCTCATTTAGGGATCGTCACTCTCCTCCGGAGACGGTTGAGAATCCCCCCAGACCCAGTCGCCCTTTTTTAGATCCACTTTCTTATCAGGGGTGCGTTCGCGCCATACGATTTCGCCCCCTTCATCGCTTTGATTCTGACCAACCGAGTAGATCAGTGGGCGCCCCTTTTCAATGCGGTAAGAGAGAGTTCGACCTTTCTCTCTCGCGAGAAGGTCCATGGGGACTTTAGATAGGTAGCGAGGAACGAGTTCTACCAGGTCGAGGGGATACTTGCCATGCTCATCCCGGAACCTCTCCACCGCGACAGCAACTCTGCCCATGTCGACGATAACAGCTTGCCGAAAAAAGCGATTGGTTAGATCGGAGTGCCCGGATGATGTAAAGCTGGAGAAATAATTGCTCAAACTGATATCATATAGCGCTGTATATGAATCCATTCGAGCACTATGCATGTCCCGCAGGCGGGCCGGACGAATTCCAATCTCGTAGACGAACGTGGTGGCAAATGATCTGTTGTGATCGAGAAAACCTTTCGGACTGAGAGCAAATGCGGCGAGATAAGGAACACGGTTCGAGCCGTCCATTGTCTGCATCCCGGTTACGTTTCGACGCCTCTCCACATATGGAAGGGACTCCAGATAATCGTAGAACTGCACCCCCATCGTGATGAGCTCGCTATTCATCGTCTTCTCAAGCCTTTCCAGCGAGGAAGCAGGATAACTGGACAGGAAACTTGAAATTTGCACGTGCCCGTCAGCACTCCATTTTCGTTTAGCGCCTCCTTCCCAAATAACTGAGATCGCCAAACCATCACAGGAAAAACTGACAAGTTGCGGAATGGGAAAGGGCTGAGATGAAAGGGTCCGCGAAATCTGAAACATAGTTCGGAGGGCGGCAAGTGCCTCCTTCTCATCTCCTGTCGCGAGAGCAGCCAGCGCCCGAACAGCTTGAAATCTGTGATGCTCTTTTAAATCTTCGACATAATTACTCAGCTCAGGCTGGTAGAAAGCGGGATCAAACACCGGAGGCTCCGTCCACACCGCAAACGGCCGCATTGAGGCTTCGTCGAGTTCTGAGATCTCTGATCGAAATTGCTCGATCCATTTCTGAATCGCCCGCTCAGGGACACCAGACTGGTATGAAGAAATCTCGCCGGCCTCGGTCAGGGCCAAAGCGATCTCTTCAAAGTCAGTCACTCGCTGCGAAAGGAAACTGGGAAATCCTGACTTCCTCTCCCAAAAATCAACAGAATCCCGTGGAGGGATCCGCATCTCCCAAAAGCGATCATTCAAATTCCGCTTCTCTTCGCTATCTGGAGAATTCCACACCAATGAAGCAATGAGCGGAGTCGCTGCGAAATTTTTCTCGTCCGGCGGGACTTCGGGGAGGAGTTTTTCCAGATCAAACTCGACGCCTTCACTGATCAACATCGCCCGGGTCTTCTCCCACTCGAGGGTGCCTGAGTATTCGAGAAACTTTTTGAATCCGAAAACGAGAGCCACTAGCACGAGGAGAAACACCCCAAACCCCATCCAAATCTTCCGGACGATAGAATCATTCAGGTCACTCGACTCATCTGTCATTCACTTCATCATATCCTAATGCACTCAGCCTTCCAGATCGAACGAGCTTTGTAGTTTCGTTCCCCTACACTACCTCACTCCCCGTATGCATAGCGTTCGAGATCCGCTTTGGTGTTCACATTCGCGAGGCGATACCCGGCGTTCATGAGTGCGTTTGCGGCTTCAGGCTGGTGGACAGGTTTGTTGGCCGCTTTTCCGAGCAGCTTGGAAATCTCATTGTAATCCCGGCTCGCGACTTCTTTGACGAGATGGCGAATGACCTGCCCGTCTTTGAAATAAATGCGCTGCTCCCTGCCGGTATCGATCGTTGTTCCCTCAGGACCCTTCGGATCAAAAGACCAACCTCCACCGCTCTGATAGATGAAATAAAGGTTTCCGTTTTTGAAGTAATAGGAATCCGTATAGGCCCCGTGATCTCCACCCGAGATGAAAACCATTTTAACGAGCGCACCGTTCAGGAAATATTTCTTCAGCTCAAAGGTCTCCGCATCCGGGTCAAGTTTGATGATGACACTTTGGAGTTTTGCATTCTCTGTCGCATTGTAGTTCGCCCGAATTTGACTGACTGCCGTTTCAACCGAATCGGCTGTTGCGAACGAAGTGAGAAAAATGGTGGAAAGACAAATGAATTTAAAAAGCGAGTTCATGGTTCTTCAGGTAACGCCGAAAGAGACGATCTTGCGATTCATTTATGTCAAAAAGAACGTCAAATTATCGAACTGACAGTGAATGAACTTGAACCCCCAACCGTCAAGCTGGAACCAACCACTACGAAAACGATGGCAAAATTGACTGACGAACAAATCGGGGAGGCTTTCGCGCCTCATCTTCACGAAGGCGAAACACTCAAATACTGGGCTTACGGCGTCAAACAGCCTAACATGCTCCTCATCATCGGACTGATTGCCCTGTGTGTCCTCCCGGGAATCATTGCGATAGCGCTTCTCACCAAAAATTATTTCATCGGTCTAACCGATAGACGGCTCATCGTCCTTCAGGTAAAGGGAATTAAACCGGAAGATGTCAAAGCGGTCACTGAATACAACCTCTCCGAATTGAGCAGCGCGAACGCATCCACCTCTACGGGCGGTCTCTTCACACACATCGTGATTAAGGACGAAGAGAAACCGTTCAAAGCGAAATTCCACCGCGCTTTTTCAAAATCCAATCGCCCTAACGCGATCGCGATTGGAGAAGCCGTCGCGGCTTGAACCCGGACCTCCCGACACCCCCCGCTTCCTCCCGCATGACCCGCTCCTGTCCATTCTGTTCCGCTCAGGTCGCTGAACGCATCTGTCCTGATTGCAGCAGGGACACCACGGCACCACGACTCGTATGCAAAAAATGCGGCGGGATGGCGCCGGCCAGTGAACGGGAATGCTGTCACTGCGGTGCAGCCAACAAGAGTGAGCTTCGGTGGAAAATCCCCCTGATCATCGGGATGTTTACCGTGGCAATTATCCTTTCGATTCTCCTTCGAATCGCCGGCAACTGAGGAATCGGACAGGGTGATCTGATCGCGGTTTCAACCGAATCAGAGGGTCGCCGACCGCGTCAGAAAAACGGGGTGAAGCGACGTGTCGTCGAAAAGCCGGGACCAACGTCGCCTGTTGCCTGGGAAAAGGCATAATTCAGCCAACTTGTGATCCATTTAAGTTGAAAAGAAGGGCATCTTCCGTTGTGATGCAGGACTCGTATCTGCATCCCGGTTTTCATGCCCACTCTTTCCCACATTCCCAACGAAATGATCCGCGCCTCGGCCGGATCGGGCAAAACGTATCAGCTCACCAATCGCTACATCGCGCTGATGGCGGTGGAGCTGAAAAGCGGCAACGAAGTGCATCCGGAGCGCATCATTGCGGTCACCTTCACGCGGAAAGCCGCGGGAGAGTTTTTCGACGCGATTCTCGTAAAACTGGCGAAAGCGTCGACCGAACCCGAAGCGGGAGGCGAACTCGCCGGCTCCGGAACAGATCCTCTTTCCGAGGCGCTCAGGTCCCTCTCGCAGGACGAGTTCCGGGAACTGCTTCGCATTTTCATTCAGAAAATGCCCCGGCTTTTCCTCGGAACGCTCGACAGCTTTTTCTCAAACATCCTCCGCTCATTCCCCTCCGAGTTCGGACTCACTTCCGACTTCGAGGTGATGGATGACTATCGCGCAGCCAACGCGATCGACCGCGTTTACGAAGCCGTATTCAGCCGCCGCGTCGGCCCGAATCAGGACGATCAGTATCACGACGCCTTCCTCGAATCCTTCCGGCAGGCGACTTTCGGAAAAGAGGAATCCAACGTGATTCGATCACTGGACGATTTTGTGGAAAAACTCCACGGCATCTATCTCAACGCGCCCTCCGAAAAGTTCTGGGGAGACCCGACACAAATCTGGAGCAAAGAAACGAACCGCTGGCTCGTCGATGGCATTTCACCTGACAAAGAACTAAAGCGTCTATTTCAAACTTTCGAAGCGATCCCCGAACAGGTCAACGAAGGCTACTGGAATGAGTTCCGCGAGGAAATCGAAGCTCACTTCCCCGGCGCGCCTTTCGGGAAACGCACGAAATACATGCTCCCCCGACTCCTCGAAGCGTGGCCTCAACTCGAAGCGGGACATGCCGAGATCAAATTCAACCGCACCGTCCACGAATTCAATGCCGTCGCCTGCGAAGCGGTGCAGAGACTCCTGCAATGGCTCATCGGGAGCGAGCTGAAAACCAAGTTACAGCGAACCCGCGGCGTGTGGGAATTGCTCAATCGATACGAATCCGTCTACTCGGATCGTGTTCGCCGCATTGGCCAGCTCACCTTCCAGGATGTGCAGTTGCTGCTCGCCGGTCACGAGTCGATCCGCAGCGACGGAGACCATGATCGGGGCGCGCCGGTTCTGACCCAGATGCCGGATGATTCCGATCGGCTCCGCATCGACTACCGCCTCGACGCCCGCTACAACCACTGGCTCCTCGACGAATTTCAAGACACGAACTTTATCCAGTGGAAGGTGATCTCGAACCTCATCGACGAAGTCGTTCAGGACACTTCGGGAACGCGCTCCCTTTTTCAGGTCGGTGATATCAAGCAGGCGATCTACGCGTGGCGGGGAGGAGACACGAGGCTCTTCAATGATATTTTCGAACACTACAACGCCCATGGCGAACGCGTCCTCCCGAGATCGCTCGACACGTCGTTTCGCTCCGTCGAGGCGGTTCTCGATCCGGTAAATACAATCTTCAGAGACGAGGAGGCGATGCGGGCGATCAAGCTGCCCGAAGAAACCCTGAAACGCTGGGAGTGGAACGATCACCTCGTCGCCGATTCTAACAAAAACAAAAATGGTTACACCGCTTTTATCAATCCGCAGGGTTCCGACGGCGAGAAACCCGGACAGGAGGATCTTTATCAAGTGGTGCTGGACATTCTCGAAGAGACCGAGCCAACGAAACGCGGGCTGAGCTGTGCGATTCTCGTTCGGGGAAACAAGCGAGGGCACGAGATCGTTGACTACCTTCGCGCCAATTCTGAAATCCCGGTCGTGAGCGAATCGGATCAGCTCATCGCGACCGACAATCCCGTGAATCTGACGCTGCTCAGCTTTTTTCAACTCGCGGCCCATCCCGGTGATCAATTTGCCTGGGAACATCTCGCGATGTCACCTTTCCGCTCTGTGATCGTTGAAGAGGAACTGAGTCCCGGCAAGCTCGCGAGGAAACTCGCCGCCGATATTTTTGAAATGGGATTTGAACCCGTGGTGCGACAACTCGCCGACGCGCTGGAAAGCGCTCACCGAACGACGTTCGACGCTTTCACGCAGGGAAGAATCGAGAGTTTTGCGCTCGCGGCCCGTCTCTACGAGGAAACGGGCAGCCGCGACATCGATGACTTTCTTGCCTACGTGAGTCGCCACACGACGCGGGAGGCCGTCGATTCGAGTGCGGTTCAGGTGATGACGTATCACAAATCGAAAGGACTCACCTTTGACATGGTCATTCTACCGGACCTCAAAAGTGATTCGCTCACGACCGCTAAACTCGACATCGGAGCGAAGACGAACGAGCACCGCGAAGTCCAATGGGTCCTCGACATGCCGGGGAAAGAAATCACCGCAGCCGATCCTGTCCTCGGGGAGTATCTCGCTGAAAAGCAGGCGGAGTCCGCCTACGAATCGCTCTGCATGTATTACGTCGCGATGACGAGAGCCCGTTACGCCAACTATCTCGTGGCCCTGCCTCAAGGTCCCCGGTCCCGCTCGATGAATTTCGTGAAGCTACTCGAAGACACCCTCGCAAACGAGCCCGAAGACATCCACCTCGCGGACAACGTCGCTTCGCTGCTTTTTGAAACCCGACCCGACACAGGTGGTCGCGAATGGTTCCGGGGGCACGCCCTCGTCAGTCGGGAGGATACCGGAAGTGAGCCTCCTGCCGATCAAGCGCACCACGAAAATCCCGAACCCCGGCTTCGCCCCCGGAGGCGGACTCCCAGCGGATCGGAGGACAGACAGTTGTCGGCCAAACAACTCTTCCAGTCATCGGGAAGCCGTGCCCGCGAGTTAGGCACGCTGGTTCATGCGCTTTTCGAGGAGATCGAATGGGCCGATGACGAGACGATAGAGAAGCGACTCGGGCAATGGAACGTGCGAAGGAGCGCATCGGGCGACTCTCTTTTTGAAGAAGCATTTCAACAGGTTAAGAGCAGCCTCGGCGATCCGGATATCAGAGCGACCCTCTCCCGGGGCGGGGAAAAAGCGGAACTCTGGCGTGAGAAAAGTTTCGAGATCCTCCTCGACGGTGCCTGGCTGTCGGGAACGTTCGATCGGGTTGTGATTGAGCCCGGGAAAGACGGCCTGCCAGAAAAAGCAACGATCATCGATTTCAAAACCGATCAGGTCACTGAGTCGACGCTCGACGAGGCAACGGAGAAACACCGTTCCCAGCTTGAGACTTATCGCGAAGTGCTTGCAAAGATGACGGGGCTCCCCCACAAGAGTATTTCCACGATTCTCCTCTTCACGAGGGCCGCCAAACTCCGTGAATTTTAATTTTTCGATGAATCGTAATTGCGCTTAATCCGTCAAATTTGTATAAGTAAGGTAACCCCGTGAATCCAGGATCCAGTGTACGAAGAATATCCCATATCCGGCATCAAACAGTCTTACCGGCACACCCGCAGGTCGAGGACGATCGTTTTGCCTGTGCTGATGACGGCGATTGTCGCATTTATGGCGTTGTTTTACCTGGCCGGTGACCCTGAACTTCCTGTTGAAGAAGAGACCGTCATCGTCTCCACCCCGGTGAGAGAGACGATCGAGGAAAGCCCTGTAGAGCGCACGACGGAGGCAAACCCCGCTGCAACTTCCGCCTCCCCTGCGGAAGAGGAAAATACGATTGAAGAAGTTGTCATACCCGACTCCGAACCGGCGGAAAGCGAACGCCTCAAGACAGCGGCCGTGGCGGAACCGATGAAAGTGAAGGGGTTCACGCCCTGGATGGAACCGCTCGCACTCGACACTTACATTCGTGCCAAATCCAGCGGCACCGGCAAGACCTTCTGGGAGAGCGGTCACTGGATCACTGCAGTGGAAGGGCGCTGGAAGGACGGGACCCGCGAGTTCCGAATCTCCTACGACCAGATTCCCGAGATCGAAACCTGGCAGTGGCGTTACAAGGTCAACCAGAGTCAGGAAGAATTCGCGACCAGCGTGTCCGAAATGGTCGAGCAGGGCTACACCCTCGTGCAGACACAGACCTTCCGTCAGCCCGACGGCGATCATCGCTATCAGGGAGTGTGGCACCGCCAACTGGCCCGCCCCACGGTGGCAGATACGACGAAGGTTGAAAACGCCTCACTCGAGTCCCCCGCTGCGGCGCAACAGCAGGATATCGCACCTGCTTCGCGCTCCACCGCGACGGCTTTGTCCGAACCGCGCGGTCTCAATGTGAACCGACTCAATTTCCGGTAGTCACTTTCTAAAATTCTGAGTCCTCGCTTCCGGATCCCGCCGGGACAAAATCGACGAATCCACGACTCCGGTTCACCCGATAGATCCGAACCGGAAGTCTCGTTCCGGCCGCGAGACGGGGCCCACCGGCACGACTTCGGAATTCATCCCGTCCTCTGTCGAAAAAATACTCGTCGCGCGGCGGGAGATCATCCCGACGAATCATCCCTTTGATCATGAGATCATCAAGCTCGCAGAACACCCCGATCGAACGGACCTCGTGAACGGTTGCGTCAAAAGTCGCCTCTCTGTCTTTGCTCAAAACATGCTCGAGATATTCAATGAGCTTCAGCTTCTTCGTCTCCATTTCCGCCTCGGCGGCGATTCGCTCGGTTCGTGAAATATGTTTCGCGGTCTCAGCCATCCCCGCGAGCGGCGGCACCCCGTCGGGATGCTCGGGCGCGGTGGGCTCGCTTCGATGCGACAGAACTCGCCTCAGGACGCGATGAACCATCAGATCGGCATACCGTCGAATAGGGCTCGTGAAATGCGTGTAGTTGACTTTTGAAAGACCGTAGTGGCCGCCCGGCTCCACAGAGTATTCGGCCCGCCGCAAGCTTTTCAGCAACGCGAGTTTCACACCGGGTTCCTCGGCCTTGCCTCGTATACTCAAAAGCAATTTTTGCAACTCGGGCCGGTTCGCCACGTCTCCCACATGATACCCGAAACTTCGCGCCAACTCAGCGAACTCCTTCAGCTTGGTCAAATCCGGATCTTCGTGAACACGGTAAATGGAGGAAACCCGCGCCTTTTTGATCTCGTAGGCAACGGCCTCGTTCGCCGCGAGCATGAACTCCTCGATCAACTGATGACTCTCGTCATAAATGCTTTTCGTAACACCCACCGCGCGGCCATTCTCATCCAGCACGACCCGGACCTCGGGAAAATCGAGATCCAGCGATCCCTCAGCGATGCGCTTTTTCCGCAAGGTGGAGGCGAGATTCCACGCTCTCTTGAGATGACGGGCGAGGTTCCGCTCCGTCTCGTCCTCCATTTTCTCCACCGTCGCGTCATCCAGCTGCATCAGAGCAAATGCCTCTTCGTAGGAATACCTGCGTTGACTTCGTATCACCGCTGACGCGAAGCGGGAACTGACCACTTTACCCCCGGCATCAAATTCCAGTATCGCCGCGTGCGTCAACCGCTCGACTCCCGGTTTGAGACTGCAGACACCGTTGCTCAACTTTTCGGGCAACATCGGAATAACCCGATCAGCGAGGTAGACGCTGTTCCCCCGCTTTCGAGCCTCTCGATCGAGAGCTGTCTTCGGCTTCACGTAATGGGCCACATCCGCGATGTGGACGGCCAATTCCCAACAACCACCCGCTTTTTCAGTAACGCAGATCGCATCGTCAAAATCCTTCGCATCCGCCGGATCGATCGTGAAAACCTCCCGGTCACGCCAGTCCTCACGACGCGCGATTTCCTCAGCACCCACCACTTCATCAATCAGCCCGGCCTCGTGAAGCACCGGATCGGGAAATTCCACCGGCAGCCCATAGCGATGGATAATGGACAACATATCAACACCGGGAGAATCCTCCGGCCCCAGCACCCGCGTCATAATCGCCGACGGGATGAAGCTTGGATCCTCCCACCCCGCAAACTCGGCAATCACCACGTCCCCTTTTTCCGCCTCCGGCAGAACCTCGAGTAATCGAAAGGAAGTGGGGAGCCGATCGTCATCAGGGACCACTGTGGCGCGGGTCCCCTGAGAATAAAATTTACCGACAATCGTCGTTCTCTTCCTCTCGAGAATCCCGACGACCCGCGCGGTGTAATCATCCTCACGATGCCTGGGTTTCCGCCCCTGGCGATTCAGTTCCTGCCGCCCCCGCCTCGGTTCGCTTTTCTGAAGGCGCACCTCAACGAGATCCCCGTCCAGCGCGGTCGAAGTGAACCGAGCCGGAACAAACACCCGCGGCCGCGCCATGTCCCGGAAGCTCTCGTGAGCCTCCGCGTCGTCCGGAATAAAAAACGCGCTCTTCTTCTTCCGGTCGCGCGAAAACTCAATGCGCCCGGTCAGTGCCGGCTCCTGCGATTCCCGGACCGGAGTATGAAAACGCGCCTTCTTCCCTTTAACGAGATTTCCGGAAGCGACGACTTCGTTCAACGCGTCACGAAAAGTTGCTCTCTCCCTGGAATCGACAGAAAGCGCCCTCGCCATCTCTGACTTATTCAGGGGGTGGTATTCGGGAGAGCGCACCAAACGCAAGATGGACTGGATGAGATCTTGTTTCAAAACGGGAGGGTAATTTCGGGTATCAAGCCCAAAAACAAAAGGTCAAAGTGTTCCTCTAAAACTCACAAAAAGGCTGGACGGAGAACCACCTCATGTGTTTACATAGTATTGCAGATCAAAAAGTGAAGGAATTCGAAAAATATTCTCGTCACTGTCTCCCTGCTACGTTAAACATGCCTCCAATTATGAGAAAATCACCCTTTACCCATCGCATCTCAGGCTTCACTCTCCTCGAATTGCTCGTTGTCATTGCTATCATCGGAATTCTCGCCGGACTTATGTTTCCGGCGACTACCGGTGCGTTGAGAAGAGCGGAGCGGACACACGCGGAAAATACCTGCTACAACCTGAAGAATGCGATTTCAGCGTATTTCACCGAGTATCGGAAGTATCCGGCAGAGTCGGGCGCCAGCGAGACATCGGAAATGCGCACCGATAAAGACCTCATGGACATTCTTCTCGGCGCTGACAACAGTGAGGGTGAAAAACTGAATCCCCGTAAAATCGCCTTTTACAGCGGCAAACAGGCGAAGAAAGCCCCCGAGGGAAAATGGCGTAAAGGGATCACTCTGGGTTCTGACGGCGGCGGCGAGCTTTGGGATCCGTATGCCGAGTATTATTACGTCCGCATGGATCTCGACTACAACAATCGCGTCGAGAAGCCAACCTGGGACCAATCGACTGAGGCAAGCGTCCTTCCTGAATCAATTCTCGTATGGAGCGCCGGTAAAGACACCGACGAAAGCACCAACAAGGACAATATCAAAACCTGGTAAGGTCCGAACCGGGAAACCGGAAGTACGAAACGGAAGTACAAAAAAACGCCGAATCACCCGTTCAGGGGATTCGGCTTTTTTATGCCCGGATCGCCGGGTGACTACCCTTTGATCAACTTCTTCAAATCCCATCCTTCGCGATAGTCGCGAGTGAGGAATTTATTCGCTTCCGGCTTGTTCGTGAACTCCACTTTCTCCGCGTCCCACTTCAGCTTCTCTTTCGGGAATCGAATCGCGATGTTCGCGAGGAGAATCGTTTCAGTTAAACGACCACCATAATCAAAGCTGTCGGTTGGCTGCTCTTCGAGGATACAGCCGTCAATCCAGCCGTGATAGTGATCCTTGTCATCCGCCATTTCGTAATCCTCAAGCAACTCACCGCCCTCCACGTAGATTTTTGGAGCGGCCACGTGCGGAATCACCAGAGTGCCTTCTTCGCCGATCAACATCGAACCGGAACGCGGCAGGGCCTCACGCGCTGAGAGGTGGGATCCACTCGTTGAAGGCAATCGTCCGCCATCATACCAGGTGATCTTGATCCGGTCATCGGTCGTGTATTCCGTGCCCGGAGCGGTAAAGCTGTACATCGTCTGAGCAGGCCAAACCTCGTCGTTCATCCCCGAATGCTCCGCGATATAGTCATCAGTCGGTCCCGTGATCTTCAGCGCCGTGAAGACCGGATCGAGAATGTGACATCCGAAATCGCCGATCGCGCCACTCCCGAAATCCTGCCAGTCACGCCAGCCCCATGGGTGGTAGCAACGGTCATCAGCGCAGTAAGGACGCATCGGGGCAACGCCAATCCAGCTGTCCCAGTTCAGGGAATCAGGGACAGGATCTTCGCCCTTGGGACGGCTGATATGCCCGCTTCGCCCGTGTCCGGGAGTCGGCACCCAGCTTCGCACTTCTTTGATCTTTCCGATCCGCCCCGACTGCGCGATCTGCACCGCCGTGCGGTAAAATTTATGAGAGTGGATCTGGTTACCGAGACGGGTAATCACGCCGGTTTCCTTCGCGACCCGCATCATCTCACGGTTCTCCCACACATTGTGAGTCATCGGCTTCTGGCAATACACGTGCTTGCCCAGCTGCATCGCGCTGATCGCGCAATAGGCGTGCATGTGATCGGGAGTGGAAACGGTGACCGCATCAATCTGATCCCCCATCTTGTCGAACATCTCGCGAAAATCCTGATAGATAGGCGTCTCCGGACTGAGCTTTTTCACATTCAAAGTGCGATTCGTATCGACGTCACAAAAAGCGACATACTTCTGATAAGAGTGAGTCGACATCGCTTTGATGTCACTGAACCCTTTTCCATCAGATCCGATCGAAGCGAGCTGCAATTGAGAATTTAAATTCTGTCCGCGAACGATCGCGGGAGCCGCTGCGAGAAACGATGCTGCCGCACCACCTTTAAGCAAATTACGCCTGGTTGTCATAACACTATGTCAACGAATGAGCCCCTGTTGGTCCAGTCGCAATACCCCGCAATTGCGCGGTTTTTTATCCGGGAAGCCTGTGCCAACGAGTTCGACATTTCAACGCAGACGGCGGGCCGATTTGAATAGTCGACAGTGCGTCACATCCCGGCCCGGATCGCCGCTATTTGATCAAGCTCCTCTCCACGCCCGCTTTTCGCTTCGGGGGCGTGAACACGCACGAAATAAGATTCTGTCAGGACATACCATCCACAGAAAAAAGAGCTCTGCGACCGAAGGCTGAATCTCATTCCTCCAGCGTAGCTGATACGCGATGAAGACTGGCCGCCCCGACTTTCGCGAAGTAACTTCATCAAGATGAAATCACGACACAACCCTGTCTACTCCTGCATTCAACCCTGTTGGATTATTGCCGCAACCGTGTTGACTCTGGCACTGAACCCTCTTGCCTCCGCCCAGGCCAAAAAGAAAGCACTCCCTCTCCCGGCGGGAGTGAAAGTGGAACGAGATCTCCTCTTTGCCACTCACGACGGCATCGATTTGAAACTCGATCTCTATCTACCGGAAATCAAATCAACGGACGCAGTCCCGGCGGTGATCTGGGTGCACGGAGGCGGCTGGCTCAACGGAAGCAAAGACAATTGCAAGGCCGCCTTTCTTGCTCAACATGGATTCGCAGTTGCCAGCATCAGCTATCGCCTCACCGACAAAGCCCGCTGGCCCGGACAGATCGACGACTGCTACGCCGCAGTGAGATGGCTGCGCACCCACGGGGAGAAATATGGAATCGACGGAGCCAAAATCGGCGCCTGGGGCAGCTCGGCAGGAGGCCACCTCGTCGCGCTGATGGGAACGCGGTATCCGGGTGATTCCCATGACGTGAGCGCCGGAGTGCAGGCAGTCTGCAACTGGTTCGGACCCACCAATCTCCTCACGATGCCCCCTAACAATGTCAGTGAAACCCGGACCGCCGAACAGGTCGCAAACTCGAAGGGCGCGAAGCTTCTCGGAGCCACGGTTCGCGAAGTCCCCGATCTGGCGAAAGATGCCAGCGCCCTTTTTCAAATCTCAAAAGATGATCCTCCGTTTCTCATCATGCACGGAAGCGAGGACCCGGGAGTGCCCCTCTCACAAAGCATCACTTTTCACGACGCGTTGCAGAAGGCCGGGGTCAAATCACAGTTCGTGATCGTCAAAGGAGCCGGGCACGGTGGAAAAGAATTCCAGAGCGACACCGTCAAAAACTCTGTCGTCGCGTTCTTCAACCGGACGCTTAAGCCGTAGCCGGCAAACTACAATTGGCCGCCCACCACCTCTGTCGCGCCTTTGATGAGGCGGCAGAATTCTTTCTTCGTTACGCGGTGATGCTTGTCCAGTTCAGGATCAAGCGGATCGATGTGCTTGTACTCGACGTTAAGACGCTCGAGCACAACAATACGATAGAGATCCTCACCCTGTTTCCAGAGCTGGTTTTGATACAGCTTCATGGCGATGAGACTAGCACGGATTGGGAGACTTGCGCGAAAAAGCCACCTACCCCCTCTGCCCGACGTAGACCCGGTGGATAGATTTTTTAGCGCGCTCGTGAGCCTTGATGACATGGCGCTCGGTTTTCACAAAACCATCCCGCTGAAGGCGCTTCTCAAATCCGGGCTCTTCGGCGGCAGCCCAGAAAGCGACGCGCCCACCGGGAGCGAGTGAATCACGAATCATCGCGAATCCCTTTTTCCCATACATTCGTTTGTTCTGGGGCTGGACCAGCGAAGTGGGGCCATTGTCGGTATCGAGCAAAATCGCGTCGAATTTCTTTCCTTTTCCATCGGCTGCCTCACGGATGGCATCGTAAACATCGCCGACGAACATCGTCGTTCTCGGATCATCCATCAGCTTGCCATTCGTTTCATACAGGAAATCACGGTTCCATTGCACGACTTCGGGCAACAGCTCGGCGACGACGACTTCGCCTTCATCGCCGACCAACTCGAGGGCACGTTTCAAACTGTATCCGAGTCCCATTCCGCCGATCAGAACTCTGGCACTGTTAGCGGCCTCGCCATGCGGGCAGGCATGATCAGCAAGGAGCCGCTCCGAAAGCGTCCACGTGCTGCTCATGAGCTGATCTCCGTTGAGCTTCAGAAAATAATCACCGTCGTGCTCGTGGAGCGAAAATTTGGAGCCGTCCGGCGTGTGGGTTTCGGCAAGTGTCCTTGTTGGTTTCATGATGCAAAATCACTTTCTATTCTTACAATTTCTTCAATCGAATGCGTCGATACTCTATCTGTCCTCTGTCCCCTTCGAGGCCGATAGGCCCGGTTTCAGGAACTTCCATCGCCTCTCCGAGGACTTCGCCGTTACAAGTAGCTCTGGCAAGGCCGTCTTCCACCGAGACTTCGATTTCGTTCCAGTCCTGCTGCTTGTATTTTTTAAGATCAAAGTAAGGACCCGCCAACGGATAGTCACGACATTGGAGCTGCGGCTTCCGGATAAAAATCCCGCTGTCCGCATTCGGAGTGGCGCGGAATTCGAGACGCAGAACAAAGTCGCCGGAAAATTCCTCCGTCGTCCAAATCTGCTGAATACGGCGCCCCTCTGCCGGCGTTTTCACGACGAGACGCCCTGCGATCACTTCATATCGCCCGTCACTGCTTTTTGTTTTCCCTTCAAAGCTTTCAGCCTCTTTGATTTCCACAAACACAGGCGCATCCGGACGCGGCTTCTTCGGCTGCCTGCGCGGAGCCGTCGGACGACCCCCCCACCCGTCGAGTGATTCGCCGTCGAAAAGCAATTGGAATCCATCGGCTGGCTCGAAAGGTTCCACCTCTTTCTCCGTAAGTCCCAACGTGGCAAAAATCGGATTCAGCGCCGCAGCCCACTTCGCGTAGCCAGCCTCATTCGGGTGGAGCAGATCAGGAAACTCGGCTGCCTTCGCATCGCCGTCTTCACCGGCAAACAGGGTCCAGGTGTCCACTACTGTGATCTGGTCATCACCTTTTGCCACCGCTGCGAGCGACTCGTTGATTTGTTTTATTTGATCGACAGGACGCTTCTTCGTCTCCGAACTTGGAAACACCAGATTTAAAATGATCGGAAGATCAGCGCGGTGTTGCTTCATTGCCGCGATGATCAGCCTCACGTTTCCGGCAATCTGCGAGGCGCTGGCACCCTCTTCAAGATCGTTCGTTCCCATGAGCATGACGACCGCTGACGGGTTGAGAGAAAGCACGTCCTCCTGCAGTCGAATCAGCATTCCCCTCGTCGTGTCGCCGCTGATCCCCCGGTTGGCCACTTTCATTTCGCCGAAGGCGCCCTTCATGTCGTCACCCCATCCCTGAGTGATCGAATCACCGAAAAATACAACCGCACCCTGATCTTGTTTCACCTCACCGGCCCACTTGGAACGTCTCGACTCCCAGAGCCTGGTGAACCACTCGTATCGGCGGATCGGGCCTTCACCCGGCAAATCCACTTCAGGACCGGGGACAACAAAGCTCGGCGCCGGAGCAGGATCTTCAGCTACCAGCGGCAAAGCCAGAGAGGAAGCAAAAAGAACAAGTGATAGAAAAGGCACCAATTTCATGATCGCGAGACTAGCCCTCAGTTAGGGAAAACGCCACGCAAAATCCGTCCCCCGCTTCTTACTGTTCCCCTTCGAAAATCAGCTTCGTCACGAAGAGATCATTACCTTTCACCGATTCGAGCACGGTGGTTCCCATCGTCGAGACATTGCGAAATGCCCCCGCGATGACAGCCGCTCCATCGACCGTCACGGCAACCGCGTAACTGAGATCGTTATCCGCTCCCCCGAGGACTTTGACCGCCTCGACACGTGATCCATCAGAGGCGATTCGAGCGACCCACACGTCACGTTCCCCGCCTCCTTTGAGAGTCTTTCCCGCAAACTCAGCCGTATCGGAAAATTCCCCTGTCGCAACAAATCCGTCTTTTCCGGCAGTGATATCCAGTCCGTAATCCGTCCCGCCCCCTGCGCCGTGAAACGCACCGAGCGGCTCCCCACTCGCAGAGAATACGGCAGTGAAAAAGTCGTGACCGCCAATAGAAGTGAACGATTGACTTCCAAAAACGGCGGCCCCTTTGAACATCCCTGCGATCGCCACATTACCCGTGCCACGATCGACCGCGATGGAAGTGGCCACCCCGTCCGATTGACCGCCTCCGGTTCGCACCCACTCAACCGTCCCGTCGCCGGCGAATTTGGCGGCGAAGACATCCTGCACTTTGGATTCCGTCACGACGTTTTTCGACCAGTTCACTTTCCCCGATGACAAGCCGGCGAGATAGATCGTATCATCATGACTCACCGTCACCTGATGACCACTGATCGACGCCGCGCCGATTCCCCTGACCCAGCGCCATTCCCCTGCGGGACTCATGCGCCCTAACAAAGCATGCTTTCTCGATTCCCCCTCGATCGCGAGTTCCCCGAAAGTTCCCTTGCCCGTGATGGATCCGGAAACAATCAGATCCCCCTCCTTCATTCCCGCGATTCCATGTCCGTAATCGTAACCGACGCCACCGAAGCGTCGCGCCCACTCGCAGACTCCTTTCGAATTGAACCGCGCAACAAAGCCATCGTAGTCGCCTGAATTTCTCAGCTCGAAATTCCCCATCTTGAAAAGCTCGCTCTCAAAATGCCCCGTAACAAAACAGGAACCATCGGCCCCCGCCGCAACGCTGTATCCGCGATCAATCCCGGAACCTCCCCCGCTGTTTACCCAGAGGACGCGCCCGTTCGCATCTATTTTTGCGACAAAGAAATCGAGCGCTCCAACGCACGCGAGCCGGTGCCCGCCGAAATCACAGTCTCCTGTAATTTCTCCCGTGACCAGAACGCCACCATCGGCAGTAGCGGTGATTCCCCGGATTTTGTCATTCCCCTCTCCGCCCCCTCGAATTGCCCAGGCAACGCCGGTCTCGTCCGTGGCGGAAGCGCTCCACCTCCTGTCGAACAACCTCCGATTGAAATGAAAAGACGGATTTGAACCTCCATCAATCGTAACCTGGACCGGGGGAAACTTCTCATCGACCGTCGCCAACTGCAGACGAGTGATATTGTCCGCCCACTTCCTCTCCTCGAGCAACCACTTATGAATGTCGGCGTGAATGTAGAGAACCGGTTTCACATATCCTCTCGCAGCCGGAGCGAGCGTCTTTACAAAATCAGGCAGTTTGCCGCCTGCAGATGCCTGCGCAAAAATGACAGCGGCATTCGTGGCGGCATGATCCGACAGCTGCTTTTTCACCCAGTCTCCATCATCCTTAAGCCGCTCCCGCCACTCCTCCTCATCGTAAACGACTCCACCCACTTTGTTGATCCCCACAAAGAGAATTCCTTTGTGCGTGAACGCAAAATTCTCAGGTCTCACTTCCTGTCTCGCAATCGGCCCGAGCGCTGATGTGTCCCAGTTTTTATCGAACCCCGTAAAGTGCTTCTCCCACCACGACCAGGCCAGATCAGGGTCTTCATGATCAGTCCATTCATTATCACCGGGAACAACGAAGGTCGGAATCCGGTTTTTCTCTTTCAACAGATTCGCCACCTTGATGAACTGATCCTCTTTCCATTGTTTCGCCTTGCCCGTAACAATGTCCCCTACGTGAACCATAAATTCGCTCGTCTTTTCTTTGTTTTCCGCCGCGATGTATCCGGCAATCGCCCGCTCTGCCACCGGTGTGTAGGGACCGCACCCCATCACCGAGAAACGCACGGAATCCTCCGGGCCGGCTTTCGATGCACTGAGATCCACCCCGGCCCTGACACGCGACAAAAACACACTCCCATCCGCGCCTCGTTTCTTCGCCTCCGCGTTTATATTTCCCTCCCCAACCGTGACCCATGATTCGTTTTCAGAGATCTTCACCACTCCGAAATTCCCCAGAGTCGCGCCACGCTCAGGAACCGCAATTTTTTCCGTATCCCGCATCACGACCAGTTTTTCAGGGTCAACCTGAGCAACAAAAATCGGAGCACGATGACGAATCACGTGATCGTTGTTCGCCCCTTTTCGTGTGTAGGTCAGAAAAAGCGCACCTCCGGTTTCAAGCCAATGGGCCTGCGTGTTGTAGCTCCCGAGTTCCCCGCCATCATCGAAAAGCCACTTTTTCGGCTCCGTAAAATGCAAGCCGTCATCAGAGGAAGCGACGTAAGCAGTATGATCATTTCGCATCGTCACGTAGTAGCGGTTTTTGTGATAAACCAAAGACGGCTCATAGAGCCCGCGCATCGTTTCCAACTCGAGAAAATTCCCGTGCTCGAGGTAACGGAGTGTTTCACCATCAAATGAGCATCGCACGATCGTCGTGGAGAACGGAACCGCAGTGCTCTCGCCGACATAGAATGGCAGGAGGACTGTCCCGTCCGACTCCTCGACCCACTGGGCGCAGGCGCTCCGCGCGAAATCAAACCGGACATCTTTCGGCATCTCCAACTGACGCCACGATCTCCACTGCCCGTCTTCTCCCAAAACAGCGTAGGCGGTCTGGTGAGAGCGGTATTGGTCGGTGAGCTGTTTCCCCTCCTTGCTGTAGCGGACTTGCGCACCCACGGCGAGAACCACGCCGGAACCGGCATGGTATCCCGGCGTAACATCCGCGACCGCGATCGAAACGTCGGCCGCTTTCGTATCCTCGACCCACCCCAGCTGCGGGGGAGTTTCCGGCTCGGCCCAGCTTTTTCCGAGGTCTCCACTTTTCATGACGCTGAGCCCTGAGAAAAAATCAGACTTCCCCAACAACTTCTGAAGCGTCATCACGAATTCCGGCTGCCCGCTGCTGTCGCGGTTTGGAATCACAGCAACGCGGGGATGAAACCAGAGCGAACTGCTCGCAGGATCCTCCCTCCTTAAAATCGTTTCAACCTCGACTTCGATCGGGACTCTCGCCGGCTCGGCGCAGATCGGAGCAGCAGTGAAGGCACTTACCAAAACGCAAAATAAAGCAGGAGTTCGTAACATTCTGAGATTGCAGTGCAATTTTTCAGAACATTCAAACAAAACCCCGCCCCGATGACGGCGTCGAAGACGGAAATTTCATAGAAAAGGACAATCCTTCAACCATCGACTCATCCGATGATTCATTTTTGCTCCACCATGCCCGATTCACTTTTCAAGCGCCCCCATCGCAAGATCTTCATTTTACATGCTACGATGTTGACTGTAATTGATTGCCTCAGAATCCTGTTTGGTAGAAATACAATCTTGATTTCGGATTCCCGAGAAAAACCTAATCATTTCGTAATGCCTACCGAAACCCGCCCGATTAACGCTGAACTCGACGCGACTGAACAATCATTCTTCACCAGCCCCTGGGGAACACACAAACCCGGCAAATTGCAGGGTTTTCTGATCAGCCTGACGAGGCGAACATTTTTGCAACGCGGTACATTTCGGCACACGATGACCAATTGGATCACCTCATTGGGCCGTCCCATAGATGTCACCTTCCGAGGCAACTGTTACCGCATCGAAGGAAGAAATAATTTGATCGAATACGGTCTTTTGACCCGCCCGAGTTACAATGCTCAGGAACTTGATTTCCTTTGTGAGCCTTTGGAAGGTGGCGGCACCGCTGTCGATATAGGATGCAATATAGGAATTTACTCACTGACTCTCGCTAAATCAGCCGGACCCGAAGGGCGTGTAATTTCTATTGATGCAAACCCTGACATGATTAGACATCTCGAATTCAATGCCTCCGCGTCCAGGCTCAACACTGTGACGGCCATCAATTGTGCTGTGGGCGAAAGCGACGCAATGGTTGACCTTCATATCCGTGAAGACGACGTGGCGATAGTCAGTGTGCAGGAAAACCCTCTCGGTCCAATTAAGATGCGGCCACTGCTTTCAGTTCTGGAAGAGGCCGGCATCAGCCATCTCGACAGCCTTAAAATCGATATAGAGGGCTACGAGGATTTCGCACTCGTTCCATTTCTCAAGAATGCACCGGAGGCCCTGTTACCGAGTCGAATTGTAATCGAGCAATCCAGTAGAAATGTGGACTATCCCGGTTGCTCATCCGAGTTCAAACGTCTCGGATACGTGCTTCGCGGCCGGAGCAAGATTAATTCACTCTACGAACGGGACAAGTCAGAAACCACTTCGTAAAGATCCGGAACTCGATTCGCTTCCCCACTGCCGGAGCCTGACGAGGAAACTCTCCAGCAAATGTTCGGAAGCGAACTCAGGCGGGGCGAAAGAGGAAATTGCGGAACTTTGTGGTCGGGTGCCGGTGGGGAACTTCCGATGTCATACTTCCCCGATAACGACGTCCCCGATGCTCGAACTCAGACTCACCGTAGCCAATTCCGCTTAAAAAAGATGAAACGGACTCGAGATCTTTATCGGAAATCTCAACCAGAAGGATAGGCATGTATTTCCGGAGGGCCTTCTCAGCGCCCGCGAGCACCTGCAGCTCGAATCCGTCTACGTCGATCTTAACGAAGGAAATCTTCTCCAAATCTTTAGACTCACAATATTCATCGAGAGTAATCGCATCAACGGAGATGGATTCGAAATGCGCAGTCTCATCTTCGGCCAGGCTTCCCGATTTCGTCACCCCTGCGCGGTAAAGCGTTCGAGTTCCGCTTTCTTCGGCCAAAGCAACCGACTCAATCGTCACGTTTGAGAACTGAAACGAGGGAATCATTCTCTTCAACCATTCAAAAAGCTCTTTCTGTGGTTCGAAAGCGATTACCTTTCCCTTTTCACCAACCCGCTTGGTCATCATGTGGGTTACCACCCCTTTGTGAGCGCCTACATCCAGGCACACGTCTCCCGCATTGACGCAATCGCCAATAAACGACGCTGTATCCGGCTCCGTCCGATAGCAGTACCGGACGAGTCGGTGATAACAGTGTAATTTTTCTAAAAGACTTAATTTGTCCTTCATACAAGGAAGTGGAGCGCAGTCTACATTGCCGGACAACGTTTTCTAGTATTTCTTCAAGAGTGAATTCGAATTCATCGCAACATAGTTGGTTAGCCGTGACAAGGCATTCACAGAATTTAAGACGATCTTGAGACACACCGTTAAGCAGCGCTCATTTACGCCAGCGTTTCGCGAATGGCGCCCTTGAAAGTCTTCCCTGTAAAAGGTGTCACAGAGCATTTGCTGCGGAAGTAATCCGCCGTGATCGCAGTTCCAGCCCCGACGTCGAAAATGAAGAAATTGGCTCGTTTATCCGTTTCGATGGCGATCGGATCGAGCCCCATGAGCTGACGGGGGGCTGCGGAATACTTCCGAATCAGAAGGTCCCAGTTAAATTTCCCGGTCGCGATAAAGCGATCATAGATGGCCACGACAGCCGTCTCCAGAGCGCTTGCCCCCCACGGAGCACTGCCAAAGTCGGCCGACTTCTCGAATCCTGTGTGAGGAGCATGACCGGAGGCCACGACATCGATCGTATCATCCAGCAATCCAGCAAGCAGAGCCTCGGTATCCACCTTCTTTTGCAGAGGCGGCTGAATCTTGAAAGCGGTGTCGTAATCTGTAACGTCCTCCTCGGACAGAATGAGATGGTGAGCCGATACCTCGCAGCTCACGCGAACGCCGGCCTGCTTGCACAGACGAATCGCATCGAGGCTCATCGCGGTTGAAATCTGTTGAAGGTGAAGACGCACCCCCGTGTGACGCGCCAGCGCGAGATCCCTTACAATAGAAATTTCCTGACTGATGGCCGGCAATCCCGGCAATCCGAGGCGGTAGGAAAGCCTCCCTTCGTTCACGACACCTCTCTTCGCCAATGCCGGAGTCTCGCAATGGGAAGTCACGAGGAGGTCAAAATCGCGAGCATACTCCATGCACCGTCTCAAAAGATCAGGGCAATCGATGGAGCGATCCGAATCCGTAAGCATCGGGACACCCAGCGCTGCCAATCCCGAATATCCCGCCAACTCCTTACCGTCACGTCCTTTCGTGAGACACCCCGACTGAAGCATCTCTATCGAGCCAAGTTCAGCAATCCGGTCCTGGACGCTTTTCAGCTGATTACCCGTGTCGATCGGCGGAGACGTGTCCGGCATCAGGACGAGACCGGTAATGCCGCCATGAAGCGCTGCCGCAGCGCACGTTTCGAGAGTCTCTTTGTGCTCAAACCCTGGTTCGCGTCCGCGCACATGCAGGTCAAACATTCCCGGAACCAGGACGCATCCGGAGCAATCCGTCACTTCAGCATCGCCCCCACTCAGTGAAGGTCCCACTTCAACGATGATTCCCTCGTCGTCGACAAGCACGTCGGCCTCGACAAGCTCCGGACTCGCTTCACTGGCAATTTTTCCGTTCTTAAAAAGCCGCATGATTTTAATCCTTCCGGGTTTCAGGCTTGAGCCAGTGCAACACCGCCATCCGGACAGCGATGCCGTTCTCGACCTGAGTGCTGATGAGACTCTTTTCGTAGCCCATCGCCTCATCGGTCACTTCCACGCCTCGATTCACCGGCCCCGGGTGCATCAGGTAGGCGCCCAACTTTCGCATGGAAACAAGCCGGCTGCTGTTCATTCCATACATCTTGTGATATTCAGCAATACTGGGGAAAAACTGCCCCTCCTGCCGCTCCATTTGAACTCGCAGCAGATAAATCGCGTGCGGCTTCCAATCAAAGACATCCTCCCAGCTCTGGAATCGCTGCATAAAATCGGGACGGCCCTCCGGAATCAAAGCGCCCGGTCCGAGCACTCCGACCTCGATCCCCTGCTTGTGAAAAAGCGTGCTCGTCGATCTCGCGACCCGTGAATGGAGGACATCACCGACGATCGCGATTCGTTTGCCGGCATAGTCAGGATGCACCTCGCGAAACGTCATCGTATCGAGGAGTGCCTGCGTCGGATGAGCATGATACCCATCACCCGCGTTGATGACTGAAGCCCCGGTGTGCTTGGCGACAATATTCGGGACCCCGGCGGCCTGATGCCGAATCACGATGTAATCCGACTGCATCGCCTGAAGCGTCTCGATCGTGTCGAGGAGCGATTCCCCTTTCGAAATGGAAGAACTGGAGACCGAGAAATTGGTCACATCCGCCGACATCCGGTTCGCGGCGACCTCAAACGACGAGCTCGTGCGCGTCGACGGTTCGTAAAAGAGGTTCAGAACTGTTTTTCCTCGCAAGGTTGGCACCTTCTTCACGGATCGCTGAAAGAGCTGTTTAAACGGAACCGCGTTGCCGAGAACATACTCAATCTCATCCAGCCCGAGGCTTTCAATATCGAGAAGGTCTTTTCGCGGTTTCAAATCATTCATTCTTATCGGCGCTTCATTTCGTCACGAGAAAAACTCCCTCTTTGTCGTCATCCTCCATGAATCTGACTTTCACGTATTGATTCATCTCTGACGGGACAACTTCGCCCACGTAATCGGGCTGAATCGGAATTTCGCGGTGCCCCCGATCAATCAGGACCGCGAGCTCGATCTTCGAGGGACGTCCGTAATCCATGAGCCCGTCGAGCGCAGCGCGGATCGTTCGTCCTGTGAAAATCACCTCATCAAACAGAATCACACGGGTTCCTTCAATCGGAAAAGGGATATCCGAGCTTTCGAGGCTTGGTAAATCGGAGCCCTTGTTGTCAAAGTCATCCCTGTAAAGCGAGATATCCAGAGTCCCAACGGGACAATTCACTCCCTCTTCGGCGAGAACTTTGGCAACCCGCTTCGCGAGGGTCACCCCGCGGGTGAAAATCCCGACGAAGGCGAAATCATCACCCCCGCAACTCTCCCTGATATCCCGGGCGAGTGAAATTACGGCAGCCTCAATCCTTTCCGGACTGAGGAGCTCTTCAATGGTGATGTTCGGAGAATCACTCAAAAGGTCGACTTAACTGGGAACACTTAAGGGCAAACCGCTTAAGCGTCATTAAAAATTTCTGACTCCGATGTCGGTGCGGCGCTGCAAGCCGTCGAACGAAATCTTCGAGCTCTCCGCATATACCCGTTCAACTGCTTCGAGCCGCGTCTCACCGGTCGCGACGACCACGAGGACACGACCACCGGCCGTTTCATAATCGCCAGCCTCATTCCGACGCGTGCCGGCATGAAAAACTCTCGCTCCTTCGACCTCGTCGATCCCGGAAATAACGTCCCCGCTCCGGGAACTCTCAGGGTAGCCCGCAGAGGCGGATACGAGACAAATGCTCCATCCTCTGGAAAAAGCGATCAAGCCCGGATTGAGATGACCGTTCGCACCCTCGAAAACATACCCGGCAAAATCGCCGGTGATCATCGGCAGGACGGCCTGCGCCTCGGGATCTCCGAAACGACAGTTGTATTCGAGAATCTTGGGCCCATCCGGTGTCAGCATGATTCCAAAATAAAGGAACCCGCGATAGGGAAGCCCGTCCTTCTGCAAGCCCTCGACCGTCGGACGAATGATCGTTTCATCGATAACCTTCCGCAGATCAGCATCGAGCATCTCGAGCGAACTCACTGCGCCCATTCCACCCGTGTTTGGACCTTCGTCCCCGTCACCGATTCGCTTGTAATCCCGCGCCGGAGCGAGAATCTGATACTGATCGTCGACGACCGAAGCGAAAATTGAAATCTCCGGTCCTTCGAGAAATTCTTCCACGAGAAGACGACCTTCGCCGAATTTCCGCTGAACAAGCACCTCGTCCAGGAACTCCTCCGCAGAGGCCTCATCGAGACAAACCGCGACCCCTTTGCCCGCAGCAAGACCGTCAAATTTCAGAACCGTGGGGTACTTCCCGCCAATCGCAGCACGGGCCGCATCGATATCATTCACCGAAGCGTAGCCTCCTGTCGGGATTTCATGACGAACCATGAACTCCTTCGCGAACTCTTTACTCGCCTCAAGCTGAGCCGCTTCCTTCGGCGGGCCCCAGCACGGAATTCCGGCCTCCTTGCAGGCATTGGCGAGACCTTCGTCTTTTACGAGGTAACTTTCCTCCCCCGCTACGCAAAGATCGATTTCATTACTCACCATAAAGGCAACGAGAGACGCGACGCCATCCGCTTGAACCGGCGTCGCCAGTTCAAAAATGGCATCCGAACCGGGGAACGAAAAAATCTCTGTTTCCGCAGGCGACTCGGTCAGCGCCGTAATGATCGCGTGCTCACGGCCGCCTTTTCCAACAACTAATACTTTCATAGAAAAATCCTTCACTCAGTGGCATCTCCGCCACTTCAACTCCATAGCACAACCCGACGGGATTCAAAAGCGCACCTTTACCAAAAACGATGATGACCGGAAGGCTCCGCCCTCCCGGGAAGAGCAATGAGACTCCGCGTTAAAGCAACACGTCGTAGGGACGCTCTCCGGTTTTATCCATGAATCCAACGAAAGCCTGATTCACGACCTTGTAGCCACCCGGAGTCGGATAGTTACCGGTAAAATACCAGTCGCCCTGATGGTTGGGAATCGCGGCGTGCAGATCTTCAACGGTTTGGAAAATGACCTCCACCTCGCCATCCCAGGGAATGTCTTCCGGCGTCACCAGTTTGCTGACCTCGGCGGAAATCTCCTCCTCGGTAAAAGGCTCGTAGATCGCTTTGACAGGATTTTGCATCTCCTCGACGGGCTTCTTCAGCTCTTCGAGACAGGCATAATAAACGTCCGTGAGGCGATTCTTCATCCCGCGTTGCTCAATGAGCCTGACCGCTGCTTTGAAGACGATAAATTTGCCCATCTCCGACATATCGATGCCGTAGCAATCAGGATAGCGAATTTGCGGGGCCGTCGAAACCACGATGATCTTCTTCGGATTAAGACGGGAAAGAATCTTGATGATAGACGATTTCAGAGTCGTGCCCCGAACAATCGAATCGTCGAGAACAACGAGGTTCTCACCCGGTTGAACCTGTCCGTAAGTCACGTCATACACATGTGACACCATCTGGTTCCGTCCTTTTTCCTGAGCGATGAACGTCCGGAGCTTGATGTCCTTGTGGGCGATTTTCTCGCCACGCGGCCAACTCTTCAAAATGAGATCATCGATCGTATCTTCATTGAGGTTGCCCGTTTTAGCCGCTTCCAAAATTTCAGCCTTCACCTCATCCCGCCGCCATCTACGGAGGCCGTGCATGAGCCCGTAATACGCGATCTCCGCTGTATTCGGGACAAAGCTGAATACCGTTTTGTCGAAATCTTTCTCAATCCGCGGGATGATCTGAGGCACCAGATTGGCACCCAACTGCATCCGTTCGCGGTAGATGTCCGGGTCGTTTCCGCGTGAAAAATAAATCCGCTCAAAGGAACAGGGAGTGATTTCCGCAGGCTCAGCAAACGGCTTCACCTGCAAATCTCCGCCGGAGTGATTCATGTAGCCGACGTGGCCCGGTGGCAGTTCCTGCACTTTTTCCTGATCGGCATTGAACACCGTCATGAGAGGGACTCGCTCGCTCGCAAACGCGATCACTTCGTCATCCTCGTAGAAAAAGCAGGGTCGAATACCGTGGGGATCACGGAAAACGAATCCATCCCCATTACCAATGACACCGGCGATCGAATACCCACCGTCCCAGTTTTCTTCGCACTTGCTGAGAATACGAACGAGGTCGAGTTCTTCGGAAATGATCTGAGGAATATCGCGACCCTCCGTTCCCGCATCGCGCTCGCGGCGGTAAATCGCATCGTGCGCTTCGTCGAGATGATAGCCGATCTCTTCAAGCACCGTCTGGGTATCGGTATCAAAAACAGGGTGCTGGCCGCGGTCAATCAAATGGTGATTGAGGTCACGCGCGTTTGTCATGTTGAAATTCCCCAACACCATCATGGATTTCGTGGGGTAATTCGTGCGACGCACGTAGGGGTGACAACCACCGCTCCCAAACGAACCCGAAGTTCCGTATCTCAAATGACCGAGGAGAACCTCGCCGCCGAAGTCGAAGTGGCGTTTGCACGACGCAGGATCATCGGGATCGAGAATTCCTTTTCGCTCGAGCTTGGCAAATTTTCTCAATCTGCCCTCCATCACCCGGATCAGGGAATCGCGTTCCGCGTTGCGTTCGCGGAAGAGATAAGGTTCGCCGAGAGGCATATTCAGCTTACAACAACCAATACCGACGCCGTCCTGGCCCCGGTTGTGCTGCTTCTCCATAAGGAGATAAAGCCGCTGGAATCCCCAAAGGCTGGTGCCGTAACGATCGTGGTAGTAAGCCAGATCTTTCTTAAGCCTCACGAACGCCAGTCCGCACTCGTGATGGATAGGATCGCTCATGTTGTTAGGACGAAACCTTTACCTGAACCTTTCCGGAATCATCAACCGTTCCGATCACCATCGCACCTTCGTGGAAGGAAACGGCCTCGTCAGCCTGATCAGCAGGAACGGCAACAACCCATCCCCAGCCCATGTTGAATGTCTTCACGGCCTCAGCATCCTCAACGAATGAGAGCACTTTGCCAACCGCACCGAGCTCCCAGCGGGGAATCGTGATGTCAGCACCCTTCTCATTGAGGAGGCGCTCGAGATTTTCAGGAAGCCCGCCACCGGTGATGTGGGCCATTGCCTTCACATTGATGGAACGCTTACGAAGCCCGTCCACCACGTCGTGATAAAGGCGGGTCGGAGCCAGAAACTCCACCCACTCGTCATCATCGATGAGACCGGGATTGGCTTCGAGAATCTTACGAATCAAGCTCCAGCCGTTCGCGTGAAAACCGTCGGAAGGATAGCCGATCAACTTGTCCCCCACTTCAATCGAAGAAGGATCGATCAAATCGGGCTTCTCAGCCGCGCCGACACAAAAGCCGCTCAGCTCGATAACACCGTCAGGGACGATGCCCGGCATTTCTGCGGTTTCACCACCCGCAAGAATGCAGTCGCAGCTCGCAAGGTGCTCCGCCATTCCGGCGATGAGTCGCTTGATCTTTGTTTTGTCGATCGCCCCCACCCCGATGTAATCGAGAAAGAGAAGAGGATCGCCACCGGTTGTGAGAATGTCGTTCACATTCATCGCAACGAGGTCTTTCCCGGCGATCTCCAGTTGATCGTGCTCAAGAAGCAATTCGATCTTCGTGCCGACTCCGTCACAGCCGGTCACGATGACAGGCTCCTTGTAATCGCTAAGATCGTAACTCGCTGCAAACAATCCGAAGGACTGCATCAGAGAGCGATTTGCTTCGGTTCGACGACGGAGTTCGCCGATGTCTCCGACAAGCGCCGCCGCTTCGTCGATGTCGACACCAGCCGCTTTATAGGTGAATTCGTTGCTCATTCAGTTGGAGGATGTAACAGATTCGTAGAGAGATCGGAAGAGATAGTAACCGCTACCACGGGAAGCTTCGCCATCAACACCGGATTGCCAATCAGGATCGTAATGATCGGCAGCATTCATGAAGCGCTCAGGATGGGGCATCAAGCCAAAAACGCGACCGCTTTCATCCTGCAGTCCCGCTATTTGTTCAAAACTGCCGTTCACTTCGTCGGTGTAAGTTAGAGCCGCAGCACCGCTTTCACGATAGCTTTTCGCCGCTTCGGGAGTGGCGGTAACGAGACGCCCTTCGGCGTGGGCGATCGGAAATTCGAACTGATCGGGAAGATGAGTGAGAAATGGACTCTTGTTGCATTTTTTATCCAGTTTCACCCAGTGACACTGGTAACGGCCACTCGCATTTTCAACGAGGCTGCCGTCCGGCAAAAGTCCGAGCTGAGTCAGAATCTGGAACCCGTTGCAGATCCCGAGAAGGTATCCGCCGTTGTCGCGAAATTCTTTGAGAGTGTCGCCGATCTTCTGCTCTGTGACGAGTTTGGCGAGACGGCCCGACTGGACGTAGTCCCCGTAGCTGAATCCCCCCGGCAAAACGACGAGAGTTACCCCGACAAGGCTCGTAGCCTTGAGCGCCGAGATAGGAATCACTTCCGTGACAAAACCGACCTCTTCGAGAGCCCGGGCGGTTTCCTCGTCACAATTCGTGCCGGGAAATTTTAGTAATACTGCGCAAGGCCGTTCTTCCATAGCGATTTAAGCTGGTCGACAGGTTCGTTAATAAGAGTTTCTTTACCCCAGACGATGTTCAAATTGGCGTGCTCCGAAGTGGTGCGACCGAGCGCGGCAAACGGCAGACCTTCGAACAGATCGGCGAGTTTTTCCAAATTCTCGGGAGCCACTTCGACGACAAGTCTCGAAGGAGACTCACCGAAAAGCATCGCTGCTTTGCCGGCATCGGGATCCATCGGAATCCCTGACAAATCAACTTCAAGTCCGGCTTTCCCTGAGAAAGCCCCTTCCGCAAGCGTGACCGCGAGGCCTCCTTCACTCACGTCGTGAGCCGAGAGAATGAGCCCCGCCTTGTTGGCCTCGTAGTAAGCACGATAGCAGGCAAAGGCCTCTTCAAAATTGGTCTGAGGCACCTCCGCATTCGTCAATTCTTTCTGACGGGCAAAAACAGAGCCTCCGAGTTCCGATCCGGTGTTTCCGATAATCGCTAGCACGCTGTCATCACGGCGAATCGAAGCACCCGTAACGTGCGCGGCATCGTCAACGATCCCCATACCACTGATCAAAATCGTGACCGGAATCGAAACAGGTCCATCCTCCGTTTCGAAGTAGTTGTAGAACGAATCCTTCCCGGAAACGAAAGGAGCGCCATAAGCTTCAGCCGCCGCAGCGATCGCTTTCACCGTCTCAACGAGCGCACCGAGTTCCTCTTCGTCCTCAGGATTACCCACGCAAAAATTATCAAGGATCGCGATGCGGTCCGGATCTGAGCCGGACGCCACGAGCTGGCGAATACACTCATCGACACAGGCCGCGCCCATCGCATACGGATCGGTTTTGCCCCACTCGGGGAGCACTGCGACGCTCATCGACATGAGCTTTTCACTGCCACTGATGCGAACCACGGACGCATCCTGAGGCGCGTCCCCACTCGCACCGGCAAGCGGCTTGAGAACGGTATTCCCCTGAACTTCGTGATCGTATTCACGAATGATTGGCTCACGCGAGACAATCGCAAAATCAGACAAGAGTGACTTCAGATCATCCGCGGGGTTTTCCAGAACAGGCGCATCAATCGCCACCGTCTTCTTCGACCACTTCGCTTTCAGCTCACGAATCGGAGCGTCGTGCAGCTTGCTGCAATCGAGTTCACAAACCGTGTTTCCGTGATGAGTCACCTTGAGGATACCCGAACCGTCCGACGAGCCGAGCTCGGTCATCTCGGTCTCGTAAAGATCCGCCAACTCCTGAAGCTCAGGCAGGGACTCCTTCTTCACCGCGAGAACCATGCGCTCCTGACTTTCACTGATAAAAATCTCCCAACTCACGAGCCCTTCCGCCTTGAGAGGAACATTGTCGAGATTGATCGTTCCGCCGCAGGTTTCGAGCATTTCGCCGCAGGCACTGGAATAACCGCCCGCACCGCAATCGGTCACGAATTCGATAAGCCCCTTGTCGCGGGCCGCGAGAACGAAATCAGCCGCCTTCTTTTCCTCGATCGGATTTCCAATCTGAACCGCCTGCTGATCTTCCTCGTGGCTCGTGGAATCGAGCGCAGCCGATGAAAAAGTCGCCCCTTTCAAGCCATCACGACCGGTTCTGCCACCGACAGAGATGACGACCTGATCAGGCTTCACCTCTTTGTCGATATCCTTGATCGGAATCACTCCGGCCGTCCCGCAGAAAACGAGCGGATTGTAAATGTAGGAATCGTCGAACTGAAGCGCTCCACTAATCGTCGGAATTCCCATGCGGTTTCCGTAATCACGGACGCCGCGAACGACACCACGCATCATCCCGAGCGGATGGATCACGTCCGTTGCCTTCATTTCCTCCAGCGAGGTGTCCGGCGCACCGAAGCAAAAGACGTCGAGAGAACCGATCGGCTTGGCCCCTTTACCCGCACCCAGAATATCACGGATGACACCACCGAGACCTGTATTGGCTCCGGCGTAGGGCTCAATCGCACTCGGGTGGTTGTGAGTCTCCGCCTTCAGGCAAATCGCCTGCTCGTCGTCGAGCTTGATGAATCCAGCGTTGTCATGAAAAGCCGAAAGCACGAAACCCGGCTTGCTGTCAAAAATCCGATTCGAAACGTCGTAGATGTAAGTCTTGAAAAGTGACTTCACCGTCTCCGACTCACCATCAACGGTGTGTTCGATCGTCGCCCCGAAAATCCGGTGCTTGCAGTGCTCGCTCCAGGTTTGCGCGATCACCTCCAGCTCCACATCGGTGGGCTCGCGATCCCATGCCTTGTAGATCTCCTGAACCGCAAGCATGTCCTCCCGTGAAAGGGAGAGCTTCATGAACTTGCTCAACTCAAACAACTCATAACCACCGAGATCGGAGATTTTGAGAATGCGAAAGTGGTCAGCAGGCACTTCCGCAATGCGGTCGAGAATGCTTTCTGTTTTGGTCTCAGACATTTCCTTGAATGACGCTCCAGTTGTGAATCGCTCGGTTGCAGATATCGCGAACAAATTTATCGGATACCTTCTCGTCTCCGGCTTTGCCGAAAACATAAATACGCTGACGAATCTTCAAATCGTTGAGGGTGAACCCCGGATCCTCGATCCCGCGGTAATAAGTCAAAATCGCCTCTTTCTCCAGATCGAGCGCACCGGGCTTCATTCCATACTCGACGAAAAACGCCGAATCCTTCAGAGCCGGCTTGTCACCCTTGTGAATCTCCTGACTGATAGCGTCGAGAAGCGTGTTCTTAACGAACTTCTTCACTGCCTTCTTGTTGCCATCGAAATCAATTTCGTAGCGTCGCGTCCGGCGGAAAGTGAGCCCCTCTTTGAGTGGCTCATAGAGAAGTTCGTTGGCATCGCCGGCTTCAATAAACCGGTCGCTGATTTCGTAGATTTCCTGCATCGCGGTGATCAGGGGGTGTTCGGGTAAACGGGGTGCCTAAATGGCGGAGGTTGTGTTTGTGTGTCTGCCTTTTCGTATGGCCGTATATTCTGCGAGTCAACCACCTGTCGAAAAGAAATTTATCAAACACCGTTAATTTTTTTGAGTCCTTCTAGAACGCCACGATCACGATAAAAAGTGATCTCTCTCAAACCGACCGTCTGCAACTCAGCTTTCACGCTGGCTGCCTCCGCCCTTCCGAGCATGTATTCGCGGATCGAGGACATCTTTTCCTGCTGGATCTCCAGAAATACCGGGTCAACCACAGGCGTCGCGGCGTAGGACCCATCGGCCTGCCCCGCCTGCAACAGCTCCGTAAAGGCAACACCCTGCGCTTGACCGCGTTCTTTCGCCGCCTTCACATCTTCGATCCAGTCGCCGTGCAGCAGCGTGAAATAATCGCGCATCGCCTGCTTGTTGTAGTGATTCACAAAACGATCGCCTTCAAAATCGAGAAACATCGTGCCGCGGAAAGAATCCGTATCGATCGTGTCGACAAAAACGAGATCGTCGCCGTCTTTCGCGAACTCCCATTTGATGTCCCACATGAGGAGACCGATCTCCTCGACGAGCTGGCGCACCGCCCAGGCCCCGAGAATCGCCATCTTGCCGCTGTCGACGAACTGATCACCCGTGAGCCCGCTCATGACGAGCGCCTCCTGCTTGCTGACCATGCGATCCTCCGGCTCGAACTTGCTCGTGAAATCTCCGACCGGTTTTTCGAGATACTGCCACGCCTCGAGCGGCTTACTCACTCCGAGTTCACGCTCGAAGGCCTCGCGGGACTTCCCGTCCATCCCGAGATACTTTTTGTAAACCGAACTCGCGCTCGTGATCCCGAAACGCACGATGTATTCGAGAGGAACGACAAACCCGTCCTCCTGCGAAAACTGAGAGTAATCAAAAAGGTGCGCCCCGAGGAACTCCGCGCGCACCGGCTTCAAAATCTGATATTTCCGGACGACGTTGTAGGCGCTCGGGTTCTCAGGGACTCCGCCACGCACGACCTCACCGGTCACCGCGTCGAGCATTCCCTCGTGGTGCGTGCGGGCGCCACGCTCGCAGCACGACTCCAACGCCCCCGAAAGCAATTCCCGACGGTAGGATTCCTCCAACTCAGGAGCCGCCTCGATCGCCGAACGAACCCGCTTCCACATTTCGGGATCATCCATCCCCGAATAGAGCGCATGACGAAAAAGGGCGCGATTCACATCCTGTCCCTCGATTTCAAAAAAGGCGCCAACGTCAAAAACTGATCCCTTCGCCGTGGTCTGCGTGACCATGACAGAATCATCCCCCGGCACAGCGAAAAGCCGTTGCACAGAGCCTACGTAAAACGGGTCGGACAAAGCCGATGAGGGAATCTTCATGACTCCTTCGACCAAAGCGTCGCAGAACAGAAAGTCACGCGGAAAAATGCTCTGGATGACATTTCAGCCACGGGAAACCGAGATCACCTTCCCCGCCTTAACCGAGAAATTGACCCGATCCGGGCGGAAATCACGCGTCGCCGGGAGCGGCTGCCCGTCACGCTCCGTAACGCGATGCTTCAAATCACGCTTTTCGGCGAGATTCCCCGCCTCTTTTTCCGAAAGCCCCTCGAAATCAGCATCGGTTCCCTCAGCCCGGTGAACCGGCTCGACCTCGTCCGGATTCGGCTTTTCCGATGACTCTTTGCATCCGGAAAAAGCAAATACAGCAAGCAGGCAGAGAAAAAGGTATTTCATAACATCAATCTCGCACAAGGAATGTTCCCATCAACTTTTTCGGAGACCGTCAAAAAGCCCGAAAAAAAAGACCAAACCGCTCACTCCCCGTGAATAGCTAAAATGAAAAGAGGGCAGAAAACTGCCCTCTTTCACAAAATACTCGGGTAGCGGAAAAACCGCTTACGAAGCAATGATCTGATTCAACACGTAAGGGAGAATTCCGCCCGCGTTGTAATAATCAACCTCAGCTGGCGTATCGAGACGCACCTTGAGAGGCACTTCCAACGAGACGCCGTCGCTCGTGTGAGCAATCATTGTCGCGGTCTGCATCGGCTTGAGCTCTCCGGCGATTCCGACGATGTCGAACGTCGCATCGACGAGATCCTTCACCTTGTCGTAGTCAGCCGCATTCGCGAAGTTCAATGGCAACACGCCCATTCCAATGAGGTTGGAACGGTGAATTCGCTCGAAGGACTTCGTGATCACTGCGGAAACACCGAGAAGACGAGTTCCTTTGGCCGCCCAGTCACGCGAACTTCCCATCCCATAATCATCGCCACCGATCACGACGAGAGGCGTTCCCTCTTCCTGATAAGCCATCGACGCATTGTAGATGAAAGTCGGCTTCGCTGAACCGAACGCTTCGATCGCCGTGTCAGGAGCAGGCACTTCGGAGGCGCCGAAGAACTGAGTGTAGCCACCTTCAATGCCGGGGCACATCTGGTTTTTAATCCGCACGTTCGCGAAGGTTCCACGCGTCATGACGCGGTCGTTACCACGACGGGCACCGTATGAGTTGAAAGAAGCTTTCTCGACTCCGTTCTCAAGCAGATACTGGCCCGCAGGCGACGTGTCCTTAATCGCTCCGGCAGGAGAAATGTGGTCAGTCGTTACCGAATCTCCAAAGATCCCGAGAGGACGAGCGCCTACGACATCCTGACTTCCACCCTCTTTGGTTTCAAAGAAAGGAGGTGACTGAACATAAGTCGAAGCTGCATCCCACGCGTAAGTCGCACCGGTTGAACCATTGATTTCGGCCCACTTCGGATTCGCGGTATCAACGTTTCCGTAAAGCTTCGAATAAACTTCCGGCTTGAGCGCGGCATCGAGCTGCTCGCGAATCTCCGCCTGCGAAGGCCAGATGTCCGCGAGAAAGACAGGATCGCCATTGGAGTCATTGCCAATCGGCTCAGTTGTGAGATCGATATCGACCCGACCGGCGAGCGCGTAACCGACCACGAGTGGAGGAGACATCAGAAAGTTCGCACGAATCGAGCCGTGGACACGAGCCTCGAAGTTACGGTTTCCGGAAAGAACCGAAGCACAAACGAGGTCACCCTCCTTAATCGCATCTTCGATTGCGGGGTGAAGTGGGCCGGAGTTACCGATACAAGTCGTGCAACCGTATCCGACCGTTTCAAAACCGAGTGTATCAAGCTCTTTCTGGAGATTGGTTGCCTCGAGGTAGTCAGTGACAACACGGGATCCGGGCCCGAGAGACGTCTTCACGAAAGGAGCGATCGTAAGCCCTTTTTCATTCGCCTTCTTCGCCACGAGACCGGCCGCAAGCATCACACTCGGGTTCGAAGTGTTCGTGCAGCTCGTGATCGCCGCGATCAGAATCGAGCCATGTCGCAGCTGCGTGTTGACGTCGAGCGCGGTGATCGTCTCACCCTCGATAAGCGGGTTGTCGAACTCACCGGCTGGTGAATTGAGGTGCAATGGAACCGTCACGTCGCGTGCTTCCGCCTTTTCACCAAAACCACCGTCTCCGGCAGAAGTCGTGAAGAGCTCGTTGAATTTGTTACCCAGAGCAGGAACGTCGATACGATCCTGAGGACGCTTCGGCCCCGCCACCGCAGGAACGATCGAACCGAGATCCATCTCGAGAAGGTCGGTGTATTCGCACTGACCTTTTTCAGGAATGCCGTAAAGCCCCTGAGCCTTGTAGTAATTTTCCACCGTCGTGCAGAGTTCCTCGGAACGCCCTGTGCCGCGGAGGTAGTTGATCGTCTCGTCGTCGACCGGGAAGAATCCCATCGTCGCGCCATACTCGGGCGCCATGTTCGCGATCGTGGCACGATCGGGAAGCGAGAGCGCCCTGGCACCGGGGCCGTGGAACTCGACAAACTTACCAACCACACCGTGAGCCCGGAGAATTTCAGTCACGCGAAGCGTCAAATCCGTCGCCGTCACGCCTTCCTTAAGCTCACCGTGGAGGTAAACACCCACGACCTCAGGAACGAGGAAAGTCACCGGCTGACCGAGCATTCCGGCCTCCGCTTCGATACCACCAACACCCCAACCAACGACGCCAACGCCGTTAATCATCGTCGTGTGCGAATCCGTCCCGACGAGTGTGTCAGGGTAATAAGTGCCGTCCTTGGAAAGAACGCCTTTCGCGAGATACTCGAGGTTCACCTGGTGAACGATTCCGATACCCGGAGGCACTACTGAGAAAGTCTCGAAAGCCTGCTGGCCCCATTTGAGAAACTCATAACGCTCACGGTTACGAATAAATTCGATCTCCATGTTGCGATCGAGCGCCTGCTGAGATCCCGCGAAATCCACCTGAACCGAGTGGTCAACAACGAGGTCAACCGGCACGAGAGGCTCGACTTTCGCAGCGTCAGCACCACGAGCGACAGCGGCGTCACGCATCGCCGCGACGTCGACGAGAAGAGGAACACCGGTGAAATCCTGCAAAACGATTCGAGCGACCGTGAAAGGGATCTCGTATTCACCGGGATTCGCGGCGTTGTAGTTCGCGAGATTCTTAACATCATTCTCCGTCACCTTGCGACCGTCGCAGTTACGAAGCACCGACTCGAGGACGATTCGGATACTGACAGGAAGCTTCGCCAGATTCGGCGCAAAGCCTGACTCAGCGAGCGCAGGAAGTGAATGGTATTTTCCCTCGGCGCCACTGCCGGTGGTGAATGAACGAACAACATCAAAACTCATCTTTATTTGGTCAGGTATCTTGGATTTGACCGACGCGTGTCCTGTCAGGAGAAGACTTAACAGGGTCAAGTCGATGACCTGACAGGGTTGAGCGCAGGACTCAACAGGGTCTGGTCAACGACCTAACCCTGTTTACTCAACGAAAAACAGGGCTCTCAGCCGGAATTCGAGGAACTTGTACGGTACGTTCCCGCCGGATTCAAGAGAGGGTTTTTAGAGAAATGCGACGAGCGACCCGCGACGTTTTGCGCGCGGCATCGATGAAGTAAGAGCAACCACCCGACAAATCGGAATTCGCACAAAAAAGGCCCGGATTGCTCCGGGCCTTCTCACAATATAATCGCCGAAGCCACTATCAGCCAAGCTCTTTGAGCTTCGCTTTGATCGCATCGAAATCAGGAAGATCGCCGGGGCTGTCGCTGCTCTCGGCATACTGAATGACTCCGTTTTTATCAATGATGAAAGCGGAGCGCTTAGGAACGCCACCCATGTGCAGGTTCTTCTCAGGAAGGAAGCTCTTGTAGGCGACGTCGTAGTCCGCAGCTACTTCGTGCTCGTAATCACTGAGAAGCGTGATCTCGATGCCCTCTTTCTCTTTCCAGTTCTGCTGGGCAAAAGGATTGTCACCACTGATGCCGTAAACCGTCGCGTTGAGGTCTTTATACTCCGAGAGTTCGCTCGTAACGGAACAGAATTCCGTGGTGCAAACGCCGGTGAACGCCATAGGAACGAAGAGAAGAAGAATATTTCCCTCGCCGAGCTGGTCGGTCAATTTCACGACTTCGGGGCCGTCTGCGCCGAGCGTGGTAAGTTCAAAATCAGGGGCCTGGGTGCCGATTGGGATTGCCATATTTTTGTTTAGAATAAATGAAGTTTCAAAAGCCGAATGTCAGCCTGCCCAATGATAAAGGAGAGAGACAAAGGGTCAAGGGCGATCGGACGTTGTTCGCGTGAAGCGGAACGAAACCCAATCCGACGAGCCTCTCGAATCCCCGGGCAGAATCGCACGAAACGATCGGACTTCAGCCGATTCACTCTTCCCCGGGATCTTTCTCATCGCGAAGTCGTTCCGAAAAACTCGCGCCGCTCAGAGGCGCAACAATCCATCGAGCCGATCCTGATATTCGGCTCTCCATTTCAACACCACACAGAGCGTCACCACCGCAATCACAAGACCAATCCAGCCGACGATGATTCCTGCTTTCGCCATCCCCTGTCCCTGTTCAACGTTCGATAGACGGAATTCCTTCAACGCCAGATACCCACAGATCAAACCGGGGATACTGCCGAGTGGCCCCACAAACAGAAAAGCGCTTGAGAGGAGCAGCGAAGCCAATGCCAGATTATTGGCAGCTCCGATATTTTTCGGCGGATTTTCCATATATCTCTCGAGTGAACCATTTCCAGTTAGCGACCTACAGAACGCATTCCTTACTCCGCTTCAGGTCTGATGAATTCTTGTAGCTCCGGCAGCACCTTGAAGTCAAGCGTCATCATTAACACCCTGTCAGGAGACCTAACAGCGCGGCGACCCGGTGAGGAATACCAACGCCATTGGAACTGACACATTGTTGCGTATATGTTAGACCGTCTTTCTCCCCCGGTTATCCCACCTCTTTATAGCCAACGAAAAATACGCTCAAACCCCGGGCATTCCGGGCAGCCATAGGCAAGTTGACGAAGAGACCGGTCCGAAGCCGTCGGGACAGTAGCCCTCCAAGATCTTGCGAAAAAGAGAGTAGCGGAACGAAGCTCGTTCCGACGATCAACCCCGGTGCGCCGAATCTTCCAACCTCAAACTCCCATCGCACACCGGAACCCGGTGTGACACGTCGATGAGTCGGGCGTGTTCTGAGACCTCGCGGAATTTCGGTAGCGATTGCAATACGAGAGATGACACAAAAACGAGCCGCCTTTAATGACCCGTCCGGTTCCGCTCTCCGGCCTTTGTGGATTTTCCTTCGCAGCGGTCCTGTGCCACGAAGGACTGAACCAATCGGCGGTCCACTCCCAGACGTTGCCGACGGACTGATAGAGCCCGTGCCCGTTCGCGCGAAATGCTTTCGCGGGAGCGGTGCTCGTGTAGCCGTCCGCACCGGTATCCTCGTGCGGAAAATTCCCCTGCCAGATATTGCAGCGATGTTTTCCGTCAGGGGTCAGCTCGCTCCCCCACGGGTAAATTTCCTGCTCCAATCCGCCGCGTGACGCAAATTCCCACTCGGCCTCGGTCGGAAGCCGCTTACCTGACCAGTGCGCAAAAGCGGCGGCATCGCTCCACGAAACGTGGACGACGGGATGCGCCCCGAGCTTTTTAATATTCGTTCCGGGACCTCCCGGCTTTCGCCAGTCGGCTTTTTCCACCCGCGCCCACCACGGAGTTCCCTGAACCGTGATCAGCTCCACCTTTTTCCGATGCGCCTTCGGTATCTGGTTTAAAAAGACAAACGACCAGCCAAACCGCTCGGCCTCGGTTTCGTAACCGGTGTCCTCGACGAACGCGGCAAAGGCTTCATTCGTGACGCAGGTCTGATCGATCCAGAAAGGATCCAGCGTCACTTCACGCACGGGGCCTTCGCCATCGGCCACCCAAATTTCGGAATCTTCGGCTCCCATTTGAAAGGGGCCGCCCTTCAACTGAACCATGCCGACTTTGGAACCGGCATCCGATGAGCGCTTTATCGACGTCGGGTCCTGCGGTGTCTCAGCGGAACCGCGATCCGATTGCGGTGAGCAGCAGCGCCGGCCTTCCATCACTCAGTTGCCTCGGCCACTTTCGTCTCCACGACGACGAGGTCTTTTTCCGTGTAAATCGCAGCGAGATGCGAAATGTGAGCCTTAATTGCTTCATTGTCAGGATCGATCCTGAAGAAATCGATCACCGCGTAGTTTTGAATAAACTCGATGGGAACCTTTCCCTCCGCAGGCCGGATATCGCGAACCTTGAAAGCGAAAGTGCGTTTTCTCAATTCCGGCTCGAGTAGAAATTTGGCGTTCAGATAGCGAAATCCTTTCGCGAGAATGCCTTTGCGAAGCGGCTGCGCCATGTGCGCGAGAATCCCGTCCGAATTGATCGATTCAACAACGGTGTTCCCGCGGAAATCTTTCGCTACGTCGAGGGTCGCGATGAGAATATTGAGGTCCTCTGCGGTGAAGGTAATCCGCTCCGACCGGCCTGCTTTTACCGCTTCCTCGATCTGCTTCAGTTTCGCAGATGCCGCTGCAATTCGTTCGTCTGTCGCGACGATTGCTTCCAGCTTTGCCGGCTCGTCCTGGGTGAAACCGTCAATTGCCTTGGTCTGGATGTTTCCGACGACGAGATACAGCACGACAAGCCCGCCGAAAACGATGACAATCGCCGCGAGAATAAGGCATCCCGGCGTTGGAGAGCCACGGAGTTCAGGGGATTCTGATTTTTCTTCAGCCATGCGGCAACTGTGCCGCCCGATTCGCGAAACGCAAAGTCAGATTTACACTACGCTCCCGCGTCGTTGACATTCGAAGCCGCTCCCGATACAAACCCCGTTCATGAAACGCCTCATCGGGATTTTCACCCTCCTCGTTCTCGTTTATCTCGCCACCTATGTGATGAGCGATCTCATGACAGGGCGGCACAGCTTTCTGAAAGCCTACAATCAGGAGAATCTTCTGAGACGAACCGCTCTGTTTGGAATCATCGGAATCGGCGTCGCTTTCGTCATCATCACCGGCGGCATCGATCTCTCGGTCGGCTCCGTCGTTTGCCTCGTCGGGGTGGGCTTCCCATGGCTCCTCGTTGAGCTCGAACAGCCCATTTGGCTCTCACTGGGGATTGTTATCAGCGTGTCGCTTTTAATCGGATGGTTTCACGGACTTCTTGTTACGAAGATGAATCTCCAGCCCTTCATCGTGACGCTTTGCGGGTTGCTGATCTACCGCGGGATCACCCGGGGATTCACCGGGGACCGCACCGCCGGGTTCAATGGAGGCTTCGAAGACCTCCGCTGGCTGGCGAATGGTGACATCCAGATCACCTCGAACTTCGGGCTGCCGATCCCTTTTCTCATTCTCATTATCGTCACCGTTATTGCGGCCACCTTTCTCAACCGAACCATCTACGGGCGCTATCTTCTCGCATTGGGAAACAATGAAGATGCCGCCCGGTTCAGCGGGATCAACACGGACCGCATGAAAATTCTCGCCTACGTGATCTGTTCCTTTCTGGGAGGACTGGGAGGCCTTCTCTTCGTTCTCGACACCGAGTCAGCACAACCCGCTGACTACGGAAATTTCTACGAACTCTATGCGATCGCTGCCGCTGTTCTCGGCGGGTGCAGTCTGCGCGGGGGCTCGGGAACGATCATCGGTGTCGTTATCGGAACCGCGCTCATCCAGGTCTTGCGAAACATGATCACACTCGTCGATGAGATTCCTCAAAACATCGAATTTGCGGTGATCGGAGCGGTCATTCTCATAGGTGCGGTCGGGGACGAACTCGCTAAACGCGTCATCGCCTCGAGACGTAATCAATCAGGGGCCTGAGATATTTTTTGCAACTCATCGCGTTCTTCGTGGTTTCACCTCTTGAAATCAATCGACACGATGAAAACAAAATCCACCCTGACATTACTCGCAACCGGCGCGCTGATCCTCGGCAGCTTCGGTCTTACTCACGCTGAAGAAAAAGGAGACGGCAAAGGACGCCCCAAGGGCGGAAAAGGCGATGGCTCTTTTTTCAAAACGATGGACACCAATGACGACAAGTCCATTTCCAAAGAGGAAGCCGGAGAAAAATGGGAGCGACTGGGCAAGCTCGATAAAGACGGCGACGGCGCTGTTTCGATCCAGGAACTGATGGCTGCTCGAGGCGGCAAAGGAAAAGGCAGACCCGAGGGAAAACCTGACGGCAAACCAGGTGACAAGCCCGGGGATAAACCCGAAGGTCGCCCTGAGAAACGGCCGGAAGGCGGGCCCGGTGAAATGTTCAAGCGGGCCGATAAGAACAACGACGGCAAGATCTCCAAAGACGAAGTGCCGGAGCAAGCCTGGGAGCGTCTCGGCAAACTCGATAAAGATGGCGACGGCGCAGTGAGCGGAGAAGAAGCCAAAGCCGGCCGCCCTGAAGGTGGCCGCCCCGGAGGTCCGCCGAGTCGTGAGGAAGCCGCCGCTAGATTTGAGAAAGCTGACAAAAATGAGGACGGCAAACTGAGCAAAGACGAAGTCCCCGCAGAGCATTGGGAGCGTCTCAGCAAACTCGATAAAGACGGTGACAACGCCGTCTCAAAAGAGGAGATGGCGGCGATGGCAGCAATGATGCGCCAGCGCGGTGAAAAAGGCCCCGGCGGCAAAGGTCGTCCCGAAGGCGGCCCCGGAGAGATGTTCGATCGATTCGACAAAGACAAAGACGGTAAACTCGCTGAAAGCGAAGTTCCCGAAGAGATGTGGGCCAAAGTTCGCAAAGCCGACGACGACGCCGACGGCCTCGTCAGCAAGGAAGAGCTGGACAAAGTAATGTCGAAGCGTGACGGCGATAAGCCAAAAGACGGCGACAGGAAAAAGAAACGCCCTGCGCTGGAAGGCGACAAGGAAGCGTAACCGCTCCGACTTTCAGATAAACAAATACCTGAGACAACCCGGGGTCACTTGTGACTCCGGGTTTTTTCGTATCCGGCGGAATCGCTATTCTTTCGGATAAAAGGTCGGCTTGATACGACCTTCTTTGCCCTTTGGCCAATCAGCGCCTTCGGCGATCCAACGTCTGATCATTGCCACGTCCTCCTTCGTAGGCTTCGGTCCTACCATCGGCATCGCATTGGCGTGAGTGTCAGGAGATTCCAGAGCAATTACGACGAGACTCTCATCCGGCTTCCCGGGCACGATGTAGGATTGACCGGCTGCGTTTTTCACGAAGGCCCGTTTAGCCGTCTCAAAGCTCACTTTGTCTTTCAGCGTCTTGCGATTGTGGCAATGCGCACAACGCTCCTGCAAAATGGGCTTGATGTCTTTTACGAATGAGACCGGCACCTCATCAGCAGAGGCAGCGCTCAAAAAGACGGCGGAAGCGAAAAGGGTGACACGGAACTTCATTACCCTAATTTACCGGAAACCTATCGCTTAAACAACTTCCCTTTCCGCTTTCGAAAGGCCTACTCGTGACGAAGCGCTTCGACAGGGTTCATGTCGGCGGCGCGAAAAGCCGGATAAATGCCGAAGAGGACACCGGTCAAAACGGAGATCGAAAACGCCATCGCAGGAGCCCAGAACTCAATCACCGTTTTCATGCCTGCAAAATGAGTGATGATCACGGGAATTGCGATACCCAGCGCCACCCCGAGCAATCCCCCTGCACCGGAAAGCATCACCGTCTCGATGAGAAACTGGGTCACGATGTCTTTTTTCTTCGCCCCGAGAGCTCGGCGAATTCCAATTTCACGTGTCCGCTCCGTCACCGTCGCGAGCATGATATTCATGATCCCGATACCGCCGACGAGAAGTGAAATCGCCGCGATCGAACCCAGCACAATGTTGAAAATTTGCTTCGTTCGTTCAGCACGCTGGAGAAGATCGAGAGGAACCGTCATCTTGTAGTCCACCTCCTTGTGATTCCGCTCCAGAATATGCTGGATCGCCTGAGCCGCCGGCTTCACCTGGTCAGGATCTTCGATACGCACCGTGACTTCGTGCAGCTCCACCTTCACCGCTTCAAAGCTACCGGAGCGGTATTTGAACAACACGTCGCCGAAGTGATCCTTCAGCGTCGACATCGGCACCATCATCTCCATCCCCTCACCACTGGCCGGTGACGCGCCTTCCATGCCGTCTTCGGAGGCAGCCACAGCGGGATCATCCTCGATCACGCCGATCACGCGAAAGTAGCTCGTTCTCATGCGCACGGTGAGGCCGACAGGTTCTTCGAGCGGAAAGAGCTGACGCGCGAGGCTCTGCGTGAGCACACAAACGGGTGCGCTGCTGGCCATCTCGAGCTTGGTAAAGAAACGTCCGCGGATGACATCCCTGTTCCGCATCGCCGGGAACCAGGAAACCGTGCCCAACACAACTCCGTCGACGCTGTTCGTTCGGTTCCAGAGAAAGTCTTTCACCTCCCGCGAGGGAACCGTGACCTCAACGCCGGGTACGGTTGCCTGCATCTGAAGGATGTCGTGATAGGTCAGTCCGTATTCAAGAATCAGTGACCGCTCCTGTTCTCCCGCTGTGGTATTGTTAGTCGGCTTTACCGATTCCAGAATCACGTTCTGGCTACCGAGATCCTTGATCTGTTGCTGAGCCTCATAGCTCGCGCCCTCTCCGATCGCCAACATCGCAATCACGGAGCACACGCCGAAGACGATACCCATCGCAGTCAACATGGACCGCAGCTTGTGCATCCAGAGACTTTTTACACCGAGGATGACGGCGCGCTTCAATCGAAAAAGTGAAGCGCCACTGATGAGGTCGAGCAGTTTCATCAGTCCGGTTGGTCGTAAGTATCAAAGGCGATCTCGCCATCCTTCAGTCGAATCACACGCGGAGTGCGCTCCGCCATCCCTTCATCATGCGTGATCATAATGAGCGTCTTGCCTTCCGCATTCAGCTCATCGAAAATCCCGAGAATATCACCTCCCGACTTCGAGTCGAGGTTACCGGTTGCCTCATCGGCGAGAATCACAGCGGGATCACAGGACAGAGCTCTCGCGATCGCAACGCGCTGCTGCTGCCCGCCGGAAAGTTCGTTGGGACGGTGATCGAGTCGCGCTCCCAGACCTACTTTTTTGGCGAGTTCGACGGCGATCTCGCGACTGTCTTTTTCCGAGACGCCCTGGTAGTAAAGAGGCACTTCGATATTCTCAACCACGGTGAGCTGCTGAATCAGATTGTAACTTTGAAAAATGAACCCGAGCTCTTTTCCTCTCACTTTGGAAAGGTCATCATCGGAGAGTTGAGACACGTCCGAACCCGAAAGAAAATACTCGCCGATCGTGGGCTGATCGAGACAACCGAGGATATTGAGCATCGTCGATTTTCCTCCGCCCGACGGACCGAGTATGGAAATGTAATCTCCGGGGTAAATCTTCAGATTCACCTTCTGGAGCGCCTTCACCGTGAATTCACCCATCGTGTAGTGCTTCTCAACACCACGGAGCTCAATCACAGGTTCTGTATCAGGTCTGCGGGACATCCTTACCGGTTGATAATTTGATCAAAGCGCGACGGAGACTTTACGCCTCCTCCTTCGCTACTTTTTTCCGGTCGACTCTGGCTGTCGTCTTGCGACCGGTCCCCTTCTCGATCACCCGTTTGTTTTCACCGGCCATCTGTAACTGGGACGGTTCGTAACCGTCAGGCATTTTCAAGAACACTTCATCGCCATCGACAACCCCTTCGCGCACCTCAATGAAATCGTTGTTGTAGGCTCCGATGTTCACTTTCTGACGCTTGTAACCGGTCATTGTTTTCAAAAACACGAAATGCTCATCATTTTCCACGAAGACAGACTGGACCGGCACGAACGTGACATCGCTGAGCTCATCGACGATGATCTCGACCTTGGCGCTCATTCCCGGTTTGAGAAATTCGTGGGTGCCCTCGATTTCCACGGTCGCTGGATACACCTTCAACGAAGGGTTGTAACGCGAAGCATTGGAATCAGGGAGCACGGCGACTTTCGAGATACGCCCGAGAAGCGTTTTGTCCGGAACCGACTCCGCGGTGATGTAAACTTTCTGCCCCAATTCGATCTTCTTAATATTCGATTCGTGGATATTCACTTCGACACCGAGCTTGGACATGTCGGGAATCGTGATGATGGGCTGACCGGTCTTGAGCGTCGCGCCCTCTGAGATGCCATCGTAGTAACGCGAGGTGTAATAGTTGTCGTTCGCGCCGCCGTAAGCGATCAAGCCGGGAAGCTCAGCACGAATCACACAGCTCGCGACCTGATCCTCGAGGTTCTTACGTTTCTTCAATTCGAGTTCGTAACGGCGCTTAGCCGAGCGGTAGCGAGCGTAAATCTGAGACATCTTCGCCATTTCCTCCCGCTTGCTTCGGATCAGGGAAAGAAGTGCCTCTTCGTAATAGGAAAGCATTTTCTCAGCTTCCTTCGGGAACTCATAGTCGCGGAACAACTCGAGCTCGGTCTCGGATCGCTGCAAAGCAAGCCGTGCCTTGTCCAGTCCCACGATCTCATTCTCAAGCGTTTGCTTCGTGATGAAATCTCTCTGATGGAGACGCTTCGCCCCCTCGACCGATTCTTCGACAACGGACAACTGGGAAGCCGCGACGAGAGCCTCATCTTTCATACGGCGAATCGTCTGCTCAGCCTCCCCGTCACCAAGGAGCTCGTTTTTAAGAAACGCTCCGAAATTCACATTGGAAGCGAGGCTGTCGTCCGCCTCCAGCTCGAACGGATTCATTTCACCGTCGTCAGCCGCGGATTCGGCGAGTTTTTTGGTATCGAAAGCCTTTACGATCAGCTCAGTCGCTTCCTTCTCGTAAACCTGCAGAGATTCGTTATCGAAGGGCAGGCCGAGCTTCTTCAGCGTGTTTTCAGCCGCTTCAGCTCCGACAAATTTTTGAAAGTCCAACAAGGCGAATCTCAGCTTCTGACGCTCTGCTTTGATATCGCTGAGGGCCTCACTTTCTTCGATTTCGATGTTCTGCTTCGCTTCAGCGTATGCGGATTCGGTCTGCTGAAACTGAACATCGTGATCGACGATCTCCTCTTCGAGTTCGGATGGATCGAGGCGCACGAGAATTTTTTTGTTCTCGACATCCTCTTCCGTAACCATGTATCCCTCATCAATGATTTCGAGAATCTTAATGCCGGTTTTTGAAGTCACTTCGTTGCGGAACTCCAGGAAATTCAGAGCCTGAATATTGCCGCCCTCGAGCACATCGATGGTGAGATCACCCCGTTGAGCTTTGGTGACAGGCAGCTCGGAAGTATCGCTCCCGGACGCATTCGAATTCGAAATCCAAACACCTAACGCGATAACGATGGCGGCACTGCCCCCTATAATGACCCACTTTTTCATACCTTGGAGAGAGACGACCTTTAAGGATGAACCTTAAAGGGATTCGTTCTTGAGTTTTTTGACCCACGATCCGTCTTCCTTAATATACAAGATACCCATGTCCCTCCAAAGGCGTAATCGTGCTAAGGTATGGTCGACTACGGTTGACGTGCGCTGGTTCTGTGCACTGAGGAGGTCATTTTGCGCATCGATGAGGTCTCGCGCCTCACCGCGGCCAAGATCCTGAAGGAGGTTCTGCTCCTCAAGACGACGCGCTGCGAGAGCCACTCCCTTCTCCGCGATCTTGAAGTTGAGCTGAGCCTGATCAAGGGCCCGCCAGTCATCGTAGATCTGCAACCGCACCTGATCTTTCTGCGCGTCGGCGTTCCGTTTAGCCCGCTCCAGATTGATAAAAGCGACGCGATAATTATTGCGCTCCGATTTTCGATCGAGCGGCAAATCGACATCGAGTGAGGTCGACCACCGCCGGCGATCAAAATTGATGTTGGGGGTGTTGTCCCCCGGATCGCTGACCGGATTGTAGTCCAATCCCACGTCGACACCGGGGAGAAGACCGTTCTTCGCGACTTTGATGCGTCGTTCGGCATCCTCGACCTGATCGTCAACCGTTGCGATTTCCGGCCGGGTCACCAAAGCGATCCGCACGGCTTCCTCACGGGTCACGGGTGGTGATTCGATTCGCAGTTTTTGAAGTTCCTTGTCGTCGAGGATAATCTGCTTCTCGACAGGCAGGCCCAGAGTGAGTTTCAGATTATCGAGGCGTGTCTGATACGTTCGGATCGAGTTAATCCACCGACTCTCCGCCTGCAGCGTCGCCTGCTGCAACTGTCCGATCTCCGTCTTCGTCCGGCGATTCTCCTCCGCGAGGGCCCGTTCCCGCTCGTCATTGATCAGGAATCCCTGATAGGCGACGTAGTTATTCTGAATCTGATCTCTCGCCTGCAACACGTTGTAATAATCACTCACGACACCGACGATGAAGCTTCTCCGAAACGTTGAAAAATCTCTTAGGTCGTAGAGGAGATCCCGCTCCTCCTGCGTCAATGCCTCCATCGTGACCGTCGTGCCACCGCCTTTGAGCAAGGGCTGCACCACCGACACCGCAAGATCGGATTCGTTGAGCGAACGATTTCCGGTCATGAGACGGAGGAAATCCTGCGTAAAGTCCGCGGAAACTCTCGCACCGGTCATGGAGAGCCAGTTGACACCAGCCGTCCGGTTGTGGACCATCGTGTTGGTGGAAACCAGTTCGGTAAGGTTTTGCTGCACCCGGGCGGTGCGAGAATCCCCCGAACGCACACCGTTTCCATTGATATTGAAAATCGGAGTCAGCCTCCACCTCGCCAGCGTGAGATCGAGAGCGGAAATGAACACGCGCTCCCGTTGCGTCAGGTATTCGCGGCCGTAGCTGATTCCCGCCTCCATCGCGTCGTCAAGAGTGAGCACTTTCGCGCCTTTTTCCGCCATCGCCGCCTTTCCGAGATAACTCGATCCGGCACCACCAACCTTATATTTCGACAGATCGACATCCTTGAGATCGTCGACGTCCACGCTTGAGGGTTCGACGTTCTCAACCTCCGGTGTTTTCGAATACAAAATCGAGTAAGCCTCTTTATCAGCCCTCGTATGATACATCTCAGGCGAACAGGAGATGAGAACCGAGCTCAGGCCCCCGGCCACCAAAAAAAGGCGCCATACCGGCACCGTCCGCTTGTCATAACAGGCTGACCTTTCTGCAATTTTGTCTTTTCGCATCTCGTGTCCTCCTTACTCGCGTTTACCCTCTCATTGTGCAAGGACGCTAATAAGCTATTTTCGCACTTTTCAGACGGAAAACTGCGAACTTTCGAAATGGAAAAAGTGGAACGGACCTTCGTAAGCCGGATCCTGTTCATCGAGCCCTGATGGAACTCAACGGACGATCATTTATCTAACCAACTGCCTGCGCGAGCGCAAGCTGCCGGTTCCCCGCCGAAGCAGGGTGCGACTATTACCCGGGATCATCCTGCAACCGAAGCCGCAGAGCCGGGCCGACAACCCGTTTTCCCTGTTATGTCTTGCACCGTATGGGGTTTTTCATGCCCCCGTCGTTACCTCCGGGGCGGTGAGCTCTTACCTCGCCTTTTCACCCTTACCCTTCATCACTCAGAGAGCGTCAAAGGGCGGTTTACTTTCTGCGACACTTTCCGTCACCCATTCATTTCAAATGAGCGCCCCGGCTTTCACCGGGCATACTGCCGTGCGGTGTCCGGACTTTCCTCTAAATGCCGAAGCATCCAGCGATCATCTCCGGCCCGTTCCGCTGTGATTCTACGTGAGGTTGTTCTGAATCGCCAATGGAGATTTCAGGGAGATTACACCGTCTACGAGTGTCGCCATCGATACCCGACACCCCGCACCGTCTCGATGAGCGTTGGAGCCTCGGGGTCAGGTTCGACCTTGTGCCTGAGCTTGGAAATGTGCTGGTCGAGGGTTCGCGACTCGGGGTAGTAATCCATTCCCCAGCACTCATCGAGCAGGTCATCCCGGCTCACCGCTTCGTTCACCCGGTTTCTGAGAACATTCAGAATCGCGACCTCCCTCGGAGTCAGTTCGATCTCCCTGTCTTCGACGGTCGCCCTGAGCTGTTTCGGGAACACTTTCAAATGCCCCATTTCAAAGAAGTCCGCGGTTTCAGTCTTCGCGGTCGTTCGGCGCAGCGCTCTTCGAATGCGGGCCACCAGCTCATGCTTTCCAAACGGCTTGCGGATGAAGTCATCAGCTCCCAATTCAAGACCGACAACGACATCGACTTCCTCGTTCTTTGCCGAGAGAAACAAGACCGGCGTCGTGAAATCTTCCGCCCGGATCTCACGACAAACACTGAAGCCGTCCTTTTTCGGCATCATGATATCGAGGCAGACGAGATCCGGTTTTTCCTCGGACCAGAGCTTCAGAGCCTCCTCCCCGTCGCGAGCGAGAACAGGACTGAAACCTTCCATCGTGAGGATTTTGTGAATGCTGTCTCCCGTGACAGGATCGTCTTCAGCGATTAATATTTTCATGACGTGGCCAGTGGCAAGGTGAGTTCAAAAGTGGCGCCCTGTTTTGAATCAACGAGCTTCAAATCGCCACTCATTTCCCGGGCGAGATCGCGGGCGATCGTGAGACCCAGGCCCGTGCCGGTGACACCTTCGCTGATCGAATCCCCGGAACGCCGGAAGGGTTCGAAGATTTTCTCACGCGCCCCCGGCTTCACTCCTGGACCATTGTCGGAAGCGAGAAGGGTCCAATGCTCCTCTGCAATTCGCGTCTGGATATCGAGACGCCCGCCCGCTGCCGCATATTTTTCGGCATTGGAGAAAAGGTTCGTCAGAATCTGAGCAAGCGCATCCGGATCAGCGGCGACAAAAGCCTCCGAATCAGAATCGATGCTCAATTCAATCCCCGCTCGCTCGAAGAGTGAATCAAAATTAGCGGCGACCTCTTCGATCACGTTTTTCGGGTCAATCTTCGCAATACGAAGTCGATACCCGCGCTCTTCTTTTCGGGAAAAGGTCAGGACATTGTCCACGAGCCGACTCAACCGTGAGGTCTCATCCCGGACCCGCGTGAGGTGCACCTTTGCATCGGCGGGATCATCCGCGAGGACATCCCTCGCGATATCCGTGTTGAGCAAAATATTCGTGATCGGAGTCCGCAGCTCATGGGAAACGCGATTCACAAATGTCACTCGCTGTTCCGCTAGTCGAGTCGCACGACGCAGCGATAACGCGGTCAGTACCGACGCCAGAAAAACAGCGAGAGCGAGGCCAACGCCTGCAATGAGAAAGGGCAGGTTCCAGGTTTGCGTCACTTTGGTGCGACCGGACGCCTCAATTTGCCACGTTCCCATTCGGCTCGTCGCTGAGAAAAACCGCGGAGCAGCCCCTTCCGATAAACCCTCCCCGCTATCCCAAACCACCTTTCGCCGAGGATCGACGAGACGGGTGTATCCATCCGCAAGATCCTTGAAGCCCATTGAATCAGCCTCGAGCAACCAATCACTGATCGAAGCCTGAACCTCCACCGTATCGATCCCAATCACCGAAATGGCTCCGTCACGAGCCCTCTTCCAGAAATAGAGAACATTGTCAGGATTTCGAACCCAACCGGATTCATTACTCTGAATTTCAAACCGCTCAGAAGTCACGACAAGTGTCGGCTCGCCGCTGTCATCATCCGGAGCAGAAGGAGACCTCAACACCGGAAATCGCTCGCGATCGAACGGTGCGCTCCCCGAGTCCGGAGATCGAATTTCATAGTGACCATTCGGAGACTCGCCTTTCAAATTGATCAGCGAAATCGTCTTCACACCCACCAATCTCGCAGCAAGACGCTCAGCAGGAAAAGTCGATCGAGCATAGCGATGAAGCTCCTCCGCCAGTTCCTCGAGCCTGTCCACATAGCGGAAATGAAGCCGATCCAGTTCCAATTGTATTTGAGAGACCGCATCCTCAACGAGCTCGATATCGCGCGAGAGTTCCGTGACTTCGGTCCGCTTCGTGAGCCGAACCGTGACCCCGCCAATCGCAAGAGCGAGCACAAGCCCGATGCCTATGATCCCTTCAAATCGCATCAGGGAGATTGAAAAGTTTCGTTATGAACAAAGAAGAGCCGTTTCCTCGAGTAATCGAGCGACCCGTCTTCGTTCGGCGGTGTCATCACTGCAGTGAGTAAATTCATCCCTTCATCGAGCGATACCTGAGTGGTGATGTGATCATCAAAAATCTTCAGATGAGAAACCGAAGGCACCCATTTCCCGTTCTCCTCACGACGATAGCTGACCGTTCTCCCGCACAACGAGGTGGATGAAGCAGCAAAGCTCAATCCAACAATTCCATTGATACCGAGAATCGGATCCACTTCAAGAGTTACACCAATACTCTCGATATCAGTCCCTTTAGGCCGGCTGGCTCCGCCCACTACCTGAGGCGGATCAAAATCTCTAAAATTGGTGGCGGTTTCGGTAACCACTTCAGCTTTCCCACGCTGACCGCCGGGGCACGACAGCGTGGGACTCGCCAGAATCGCCACCCCGCGCGAACCCGCCTCGATCTCACTACTAACCTTATTCCAAGCCTCTCCACCAAATAACGTTTTCAGCGACCCGCGACGCAGCCAGTCATGCCACAAATCAGCGGGCAAATCGACCCACGAAGAACGAAGTTGAATCAACTTCACGTCGAGCATCTTCTTTTTCTCCTCCAACGGAGCGGCAGAAATCAGATCAAAACGAGCAAAGACGAGAACCACCATTTCCTCCGTATCGCTCTCAAACTGAGTCAGCATGCGATAGACACCGATTTCCAGCTCGACAGAATTACTTATTTTGTTGACTCGAAATTTCGGAGAAACAACATCTGCATCTTCAATTCGATCGCTCACAGCACGAGTCTCAAAATTCTCCCCTGAATAACGCGACAACTCTAACATATAACTCATGCTTAGATTTTCATGACCAGCAGAGAGAACCCCATCGGCCAGAAACGTAAGCCCGAGACGCTTATACTCAAAAGCGGCGGGAAAGGGAGGCCCTTTAGGATCAACCTTGAGAACGTCAAATTCAGTGGGGTAGGCCATTCGCAACTGACTTGCCACCTCACCTCGCTGACCACTTCTTGTCAACATCGCCGTGGAAAGCAGAACCCGAGCCTCTCCGGTATCGATGAGTTCGTTGGCACTGTCGTGCCAACTGCTCCAATTCAGCCCGTCCTGCTCCCATCCAAACAGCGCTTTTCGAGGCACCTCGATCAGTTGCAAACCAGTGACGATATTATCGGCACCATGCTCAACCTGTCCCGGTTCACTTTCTTTTTCCACCTCACGAGTGAACGGATCTTTTTTGGCCGCCGCCGGATCAGCGGAGAAACCACTGAAGCAGGAACCAAGGACTGCCACCAGCAGGACAGCAAAACAGTTAAATCGGATTTTTCTCATAGTCCCTCAATCATGATCGATGAGAGAAACTATGCGTCAATCCTCCGTCTTCAGTCTGTAAAAGTTCGGTAAAAATAGACGGGGCGAAATCTTACCGGATTAGAGCCGGAGGCTCAGCGATTTGATAAAACCTTAATCTTCGTCGTCGCCATCGAACAACTCTTCATTCGCGATCTCGACGACCGCTTCAATCAAGCCCGGGATATCATGAGACTTTGCTTCAATGTCAGGGTCGTAGTTGTTTTCGACGAGCGTCGCTGACGTGATCGGCCCGATGCTCGCGATCGCGGTTTCATCCGGAATCGTCAACCCGAGATCGAGGAAACACTCCACCGTCGACGAACTCGTAAACGTGATGATGTCCGCGCCCTCTTCTTTGAAACGCTTCACAGCACCCGTCGGGTCATCCGTCTCCGGAACCGTCCGATAGGCGATCGCTTCGTCGAGAATCACACCGGCCTCGATGAGTTCGGAAGAGAGAACATCACGGGCTTCTTTCGGGCGAACCCAGAGCATCGTCGTATTTTCGATCGATCCGATATCTTTTTTCAAGGCCTCTGCGAGCGCCTCAGCGACGTGCTTTTCAGGCATGAGATCGGTCGCCATGTGGTATTCTTTCAGCTTGGCTGCCGTGCCCGGACCGACCGCGGCGATGCGAGCGCCCCCGATAGCCCGGGCGTCTTCACGAATCGTGTAGAAAGCGTCGAAGAACCGTTCGACTCCGTTCGGACTCGTAAAGATGATCCACTCGTAGGTGTGAGCATCTGCGACACATTTGGCGAAATCCACCGCATCCTGACCTTCGGGATGTTCGATCCGGATCGTCGGCATTTCGATGACGTCGGCACCGAGATCGCGAAGCCCGCGACTCAAACCGCTCGCCTGCTCACGGGTTCTCGTCACGACCACCCGCTTCCCGCGCAGCGGACGTTCCTCGAACCAGTTCAGCTTTTCGCGACAATTCACGACGGTTCCGAAAACCGCTACCGCAGGCGCTTTGAACTCTTCTTTCACCGCAATATCAGCGATCGTTGCGAGCGTTCCCGTGATCGTACGATGCTGACCGGTTGTTGCCCAGCGAACAAGAGCCACGGGCAGTTCCGAATCGCCTCCGGCATCGAGAATCGCTTTTGTAATGATAGGAAGTCGCTCAACCCCCATGAGCATCACCTTCGTCCCCGGGGAATTGGCGATCTGCTCGTATTTGATCGACGACTCTTCCTTATCAGGTTTCTCGTGGCCGGTAAAAATGGTCAGCTGTGAGCAGTGATCGCGATGCGTCACCGGAATTCCCGCATAGGCAGGGCCGGCGATGGAGGAACTGATACCGGGAACGAACTCAAACGTGATTCCCGCGTCGCGAAGCTCTTCCGCCTCTTCTCCCCCTCTTCCAAAAATGAGCGGATCGCCGCCTTTCAGCCGCGTCACGACTTTACCTTCCTTAGCCTTATCAACGAGCAACTGATTGATTCCGCCCTGAGGAATCGCATGATCTTTGGACTTTTTGCCCGCATAGATTTTCTCCGCTCCGGGCTTCGCCCACTGAAGAAATTCAGCGTTCGAAAGATAATCGTAAACGATCACATCGGCCATCTCGATGCACTCGCGTCCGCGTAGCGTCATCAATCCGGGATCGCCCGGGCCTGCGCCGACGAGGTAACAGATTCCTTGTTTTGTACTCATATCAGGACGCAAATTGGTCTTTTAAATTCATTAACTCAGCAGCCAGCGATTCCGGCTCAGACGTCGCGCCTTTCACCTCTGCCACAAACGGATCCGCCGCGGGATCCTCTTCATTGAAAACCTGCACCGACATGACGAGAGACGCGCCCTCATCCTCGAACCAGGTGTATACGCCCACCGGAGTCTGACACCCCGCTTTGAGCGCCGCGAGAAAAGCCCGCTCTGCGCTGATCCGCTGAAAAGTCGCTTCGTGATTGATCAAGGCGAGCGCCTCACGGGCCCGTGAATTTTCCGAGCGAATCTCCATTGCAACAGCACCCTGCCCTGCGGCCGGCAAAAACTCGCCCTCGGGCAGCTCACGCGCCTGAACGGTGTGCCCTTCGAAATCGAAAGTCGGTTGAGCGGGATCATAAATACCGAGACGTTCAAGCCCGGCACGCGCGAGCAGAATCGCATCCCACTCGCTGTTTTCGGTGAGCTTGCGAACCCGTGTCGGAACGTTTCCGCGAATATCGACGACGTCGACATCCGCACAGAGCCACTTCAATTGACGCGCGCGCCGCACCGAACTGGTCGCAATCACTTTGCCGGAAATGTCAGAGAGCTTTTCAGGAAAATCAGGATCGAGCGTGAGAAGCACATCCGGGATCGCCGCTCTCGGCAACGTCGCGCAAATCTCGAATCCATCACCGAGCTCAGTGGGAACATCCTTAAGACTGTGCACCGCGAAATCGATCTCACCGCGAAGAAGCGCCTCCTCGAGTTCTTTCGTGAAGATGCCCTTATCGAGAACCGCGTTCTCTCCCTGGCTGAACTCAATCAGTTTCAGATCAGGACGTTTGTCGCCGATCGTTTTGATCACTTCGATACGACACTCCACCCCGGCGGCGGCGAGGGCATCACGGGTCATGTTGGCCTGGGCCAAAGCGAGATCGCTTCCCCGGGTTCCTAAAATCAATGGTTCGCTCATGAATCAGTAACAGGGTTACCTGGTGGGTCTAACAGGGTATCATCCCCGCCCCTGGTCTTCCGTCTCTCGGGTATTTCTGCGAGTGCTTCAATCCCTTTCTCACTTAGAAATTCGGCAATGACACCACGGCAGACTTCAATCTGACGATGACGCCGGTCCTGCCCGTCTTTGGCGATCTGCAGGAGCTGGTCAATATTCGAAAGATAAACGTTTTCAATATCGTTGACTTCCGGCTCGATATCGCGAGGCACGGCAATGTCGATCAGGTAGAGCGTGTGCCCCCGTCGCTTCGACATGACCCGTTCGATCGTGTCTTTTTTCACGACGGCATGAGGTGCCGACGTCGACGAAACGATGATATCGACTTCATCGAGACAGTTTTCCCAATCGTCAAATCGAACCGCCCGCCCTTTCAATTCAACGGCAAGTTCCTCCGCTTTGTCGAAGTTGCGATTCGAAACGATGATGCTGTGAGCCCCGCGTGAAAGCAGGCTTTGAGCGGTCGTCCGGCTCATTTCACCGGCGCCGATCACCATGACGCGACACTCGCTGAGGTCACCGAAAATGCGTTCGGCAAGATCCACCGCCGCCGATCCGACCGATGTGGATCCCTGCTGAATACGAGTGCTCGTGCGAACCAGCTTTCCGATCGAGAATGATTGCTGAAACAATTTATTCAGTCGACGCGCCGTCGCGCCGTTCGATTGCGCGAGCGCATAGGCCTTCTTGATTTGACCGAAAATCTCGGTCTCCCCGAGCACCATCGAATCCAGCCCGCTCGCGACCTCAAAGAGATGATGGGCCGCCGCTTCGGATTCGTGATGATAAAATTCCACCTCACCGGGCTCGACTTCGAAATGGGAAACGAGGTATTCGGTAAGCTCCTCCACCGCGCAGGCGATCTCCTCGGCGCCACCGTAGATTTCGACGCGGTTACAGGTCGAAAGCACGACCGCTTCCGTGACATGACATAACTCCCGAATCTCTCTGAGGTGATCCGGGATTGAGTGTTCGGCAAACGCAAGCCGCTCCCGGATTTCCACCGGGGCCGTCTTGTGATTCACGCCGAGACAAAAAATAGACACTGTTTCAGGAGGTTAAAGGGCAGCAAGAGTCAGAAGAGCGAAGCAGTAAGCTCCAATCATGAGCACGGAAAATCGCTTGGGCGAAGGTCTCTTGGCGAAGTAAATCGCGAGAAGAACAGCATAGAGAACCCAAACCGCACCGGATACGGCAAAGTGAAGCGCATCCGGCAGTTCACGCATGAAAAAGGCAGCGACAATACCGAGCGAAAGAAGAAGCATTCCAATGAGCAGCAATCGAATCATCGCATCGATCAGATATTTAATCGGCGGCATCGAATAGAAGAGCCTCCCCGTATGATGTGTTTTCAGTTGCCGGTCCTGCACGAGATACATCGCCCCGGCAACGCCACACAATCCAAACGCTCCGTAGGCGAGCAGTGACATCGCCGCGTGCATTTCCAGCCACGGATCCAGCACCGCAGGCGGCCGTGCGCCCGGATCGGCGATCGCCAGGTAGACGATCGCGATGATGTGAAAAAGGAACACGATCGGCATCGTGAACACCCCGAGCAGAGAAAGCCGAAACGCTTTCCCGAGAGCGAGATACATGATAACAATGCTCCAACTCACGAACACGAGCACTTCGGCGCCGTTTGTAATCGGACAGCGCCCGTGGAGTTCGCCCCTTTCACGCAGGAAGAGGCTTTGGAAAACGAGCCCGGCGACGGCAATGACGATATTCAGTCCGCCCGGCGGCTTTTTCCCGGTACGCAGCGCCACGACGGCGAGAATAAACCCGCCGAGAAAAATCACGGTCGCTATAATGAGATTCTGTTCGTTCATCGAGCCCAGTCAATTCGGGGAACGGAACCTAACGGGATCGCCGTTCTTTGCAAGGCCCTGAAATCCCCGTATTAAAGAGCCTATTTACGGACAAATCTTGCACCGGGACTCATAATTGGAGTAAAATCTGTCCATGCGACTGGCGCACAAACTTCTGGCGATCATCGCAGTCCCTTCGATTCTGATCCTCGCCGTTGGCATTCACGGGACCCGCATTGCGGAAGAACAGCTCCGGCAATCGCTCGAAAGAACCGCCCTTGTCGAGCTGCGAAGTATCCTCAATGAGGTGGACAGACTCCTGATCAGCAGAACTGCGAACTGGCAGGCTTACGCAAAAGGCGAACTGGTCCACGAAACGCTCCTCGAATCCAACCGCGAGTTTGAAGCATTTCCCGATATCGAGGCGGAGCTGAGCGAGAGAGACAGGGATTGGATAGAGGGAACATCCGAAACGGCCATCGCCGACCTGCAGGCGCTGACGCACAACCGGCTCGCGCGAGACCTGAGATCGCGAATGCGAAAACTCGCTGATATCTTCGGCTACCCTATTTTCGGCGAAGTGTTCATGACGAACGCCTACGGAGCGAACGTCGCACAAAGCGGTCCCACGACGGACTACCGTCAGGACGATGAGGAATGGTGGCAACGCGCCGCCAGTGAAGGCGTTTTCATCGGCGATCTTCAATTCGACCGAAGCGCCGGCATCCACTCGATGGACCTCTGTTTGAGGATCGACGGAGAGGACGGCGAATTGCAGGGAGTGATGAAAGCCGTTCTCAACATTAGGGAAATCGTCCTTCTCATTGACTCTCAGGCCTCCATCTCCGATCGAAAAAGCACCCTCGCTCTCATCAACCGGAAAGGAAAACTCGTGCACGAGGGCAATTCCGATGCGCCGCCGCTTTCCGATTGCTATCATCTCATCGGGGACAATTTCTATCTCCAGACGCTTCTTGCGGAGGAAGGGGCTGTCACGATTGCCCAGGATCCCAAAGGCAAGAGAAAGCGTTCCATCAGCACGGTCGCGGAAGGCGCTGAAGGCGGCCCCTTGCACACGCTGGGATGGATCGCCGTAAAACAGGAGGATGCCGAAACCTTTCTCATCCCGATCAAAAAACTGAGGAAAAACACCTACTTTATCACTTTGGCTGCAGGGTTGTTTTCCCTGATTTTGATCGTTTCCGTCACCTCCCCGATTCGGAGAAGAATTCAGCATCTCATCGACGCAACCCGCGAAGTGGCGGTCGGACGGCTCAACACGAGGGTCGAAGCCTCTGATACCGACGAACTCGGCAGCCTCGCCAGAAATTTCAACGCGATGACCTCGCGCCTGGAATCAGGCGCCGTCGAGCTGACCATTGCCAAAGAAGCCGCCGAAAGCGCCAACCGGGCCAAAAGCGAATTCCTGGCGAACATGAGCCATGAGATCAGAACGCCGATGAACGGGATCCTCGGGATGACTGAGCTTTTACTGAACACCGAGCTCACCAACAAGCAGCGGGAGTATCAGAAAGTCGTTCAATCGTCCGCCGACTCGCTGCTTTTTCTCATCAACGACATTCTCGATTTTTCCAAAATCGAAGCCGGCAAACTCGAGATCCATCCCCACCCCTTCGAGCTGCGCGACATGGTCAGCGACACCTTGCAGATGATGAATTTCTCAGCGGAGGAGAAAGGAATCGATCTCGTCAACCGGGTCGATCCGGAAGTCCCCCCGTTTCTCCTCGGCGACACCACGAGAATACGTCAGGCGATTATCAACCTTGTCGGGAACGCGATCAAATTCACCGAAGAGGGTGAGGTCTTTGTCGGAGTCACGAGCAAACCGATCAACGACAACGAGGTCAGTCTCGAGATCGCAGTGAGAGATACCGGGATTGGAATCCCGGAGGAAAAGTTGGGTGAAATTTTTGATTCCTTCACCCAGGCGGAGACCTCGACGACGAGACGATTCGGCGGCACGGGACTGGGTCTAGCGATCTCGCGACAGCTGATCCAATTGATGGGAGGCGACATCGTGGTGACCAGCGAAATGGGGAAAGGAAGCCAGTTCACCGTGACCATCCCGCTCAAAACAGTATCCAGCCCAACGGAAGCTCTCGAGACAGAAATCGAACATCCGCTGCCACGGGTCGGAGTGCTCATCATCGACGACAACGAAACCAATTGCGAAATCGTGAGCGAAGCCACGTCCGGTTGGGGGCTCCTCCCTCAAACCGTCACCTCGGGGAAAGAGGCGCTCGACATTATCGAAAACGCTCCCGCCGCTCAATTTAAACTGATCATCTCGGACCACATGATGCCCGGAATGGACGGAATCGAAGCGACCACCGAGATTCATAAGAAATACCTCGCGCGCGGGTCCGCCCCTCCCCCGGTCATCATGCTTTCATCGGCGGGCGACACGATCGGCGACTCTGCCATCATCGACACCGGCGTCGTCGAGATCCTGACGAAACCCGTCAAACTCTCAGTCCTCCGGGCCTCCATCCTGCAGGCTCTCAACGCAGAACCGGACGATGAGGTTCATCACATCACCACCGGGGAAGAACCCTCTCACGGGCCACCACTTCGCGTCCTCCTCGCAGAGGATGGCCAGGTAAATCAAATGGTCGCCCAGCAGATGCTGACGAACCGGGGCCATCTCGTGGACCTCGCTGAGAATGGAGAGATCGCCGTCGAAAAGGCGCTGAAAACGGATTACGACGCGATCCTGATGGACGTGCAAATGCCCGTGCTGAACGGACTCGAAGCCACCGTTAAAATTCGCGAATACGAAAAGAGTCAGAAGAAAACTCCGGTGAACATCATCGCGATGACCGCCAACGTTGGAAAGAAAGACAGAGACGCGTGCTTCGCAGCGGGAATGAATGACTTTATCTCAAAGCCGTTTCGTTCAGCGAAGCTTTTTGAGAAAATCGAAGAGGGAACCGCCAAGGAAGCGGATTCCAACACCGGGAAAATTGAAAGCCTGCCCGTTTTCGATTCTACCGCGTTCCGGGAAATAGCCTCGACTCGCGAGCTCGCCGAAACGCTGATCGATTTACTCCCCGGAGAAGCCGATCCCCTTCTCGAAACGCTACAACAAGCGCTGAAGAGCGAAGACGGTAAAGAAATTGAGCAAGCTTCCCATTCCCTCATCAGCCTCACCGCAAACTACGGAGCGAAACGTATCTCCACGCTCGCAAGGAAGCTGAACAAGCAAGTTCGGAGCGACGGCATCACGGATGAAACGCAGGCGCTCGTTGATCGCATGATCATCGAATATGACCAGCTCAAGAGCGCTCTCGAGACTTACCGCCGCAGTCTCTGAAGATTACTCGCGACCTCTCTCGTAGGCTTCGATAATCCGCGCGACGACCGGGTGGCGGACGACATCGCTGCCTTCAAATTCGGTGAACGCGATACCTTCAATCCCCCTGAGCAATTCCATCGCCTCGAGCAGGCCGCTTTTTGATTTGGGCTGCAAATCGATCTGGGAAGGGTCGCCCGTGATAATGCACTTGGAGTCTTCGCCGAGCCGCGTCAGAAACATAAACATTTGCTCACGCGTGGCATTTTGAGCCTCATCCAGAATTACGCAGGCACGATTCAACGTCCGTCCCCTCATGTAGGCGAGCGGAGCGATCTCAATCATGTTTTTCTCCGTGAACTTGAGCGTGTCCGAGTTGTCCAGCATCTCACTCATCGCGTCGTAGAGCGGACGCAGGTAGGGAAGGACTTTTTCCTCAAGATCACCCGGAAGAAATCCCAGAGCCTCTCCGGCTTCGACGGCCGGGCGGGTCAGAAGAATACGCTCCACCTGCTTCTTTTTTAACAGATCGAGCGCATAGGCCATCGCGAGGAAGGTCTTCCCGGTTCCGGCGGGCCCGACACCGAAAGAGACATCATTTCGATCCAACGCCTCCAGATATCGAAGTTGATTCTTCGTCCTCGGAGTCACCGCCGCTTTCGATCCCGTCCCCAGCAGCTTGCATTCGAATAAATCCGAGACCCGATCACCCGCCTCAATTTCCGCAGACGCCTCCGAAACGGCGCGGGAGAGGGATTCTTTCGCGGCATTCACCGCATAACGGAACGTCGACGCAGAAATCGCACCGCCGCGTCGCCGGGCCTCCTCGAGGTCTTCGATCACCGCGACAGCGGCCTCGACGTTGACCTCATCGCCTTCCAGCTTGATCCAGGCATCCCTCGTCGTGATGCGAACGTTCAAGGCTCCCTCCATATCCTGAAGAAGAGGGAGATCCTCCGCAAAAAGACTGTGAAGAAAATGGGGACTCTCGAACTCAATCGTTCTCTCGGCCATATCGCAATTGATTGTCCCTAGCGATACCCGTAAGCGAGGCCCCAATCGACGGTGCCGGTAAATTCGCCCACACCTTCCACAGCGGGGTTGAATCCCTTGAGCTCCGGATCTTTCGCTGCTTTCTCGGGATCGAACTCGACAATCACGCGAATGAAATACGTGGCCGTTTTCCCGGGCAGCGTGCGAACGCCTGCGTACGAGCCTTTGTTAAACCCTTCGAGTTTTACCGACTGACCCTCGCTATCGAAAATGTCGACTTTGACGGTCGCCCCCGGCCAGCTTGTGCCGGCCCAGAACCAGTATTCATTTCCGCGGAAAAGCTGATGACGAACGAGGAGAGGCTTGCCCGGCTCAACCTCACCCGACCAGGTGTCTTCACGCACTTCGAATCCCTGCTCGACGTAAGGCGTCGCCGCTTCGAAGGCCATCGAGATCGCCTCGTTCACGAATGCGTAGACGATCCCTCCCCCCGCCAGAATGAGGACCGCCAGCAGAGCTGCGTATCGTCGTGTAAAATTCTTAAAGTAACGCGTCATTTTGAATCAGGATCAATTTACCGCTTTGCCAGCTGCTGAACCGCTTTTTTCGTAATAAAATTCTTCGAGCATTGCCCTCGTGATGTCCCGCAACTGGCTGACGTCCTCTTCCGAAATAATTTCAGCGCTTCCGATGATGGACTCGAGCCGTGCCAGGCCAACTGAAATAGCCCGCATCGCCGGAGTCTTGCCGGAGGGGCCCTCCATCGACTCAACGGCCTCACGAAAGTGACTGATCAAGCCGGGCTGATTGAGCAATTCCGCTTTGTCCTCACTGAATGAGTCGCTGATAAAAATGGTCACGACATTCGTTCCGCGGAGCCACCCTCCGAGGCTGACGAGATTGGAAAGCTCATCATCTCTCAATTTCTCCATCGTCTCACGAACCGTTTGCTGAGTGCTGTCCAACTCGTCGCGGACCCGACTCCAATCCTTGTCACCGGCCGCTTCAATAATACTGAGACTGTGGGGCCGAACCGCCACGGCGAGGCCGAGCGCGTTGGAAAGCGTTAACACTTCGCGGCCGATCTTCTGAATTTTATCCGCATCCTTCGCCTGAACCGCGATGAATCCCTCCGCGACAAGACCACCGAAAGTCAGGGCAAGAAGCGAACGATCATTTGCCGCGGCATCACCGTCGGGCATTTCGATGCCACTCCCCCAGTTGGGTTCGCCCAATTTGTCCAGCACCGCAAAGATTTCAGCCGGAATCGGAACGACCACTTTCTCTACGATTTCACCGGGAAAATTCGTGAGATCAATCTGAGTTGGCGCTTCCTCCTGGCCGGTAGCCAGTAGAAATCCCGAAACCAAAGTGACCGCGAGGCCCCGGCTCAAGAGCTTATTAAGTTGGCAGGAAAAAGTTTTAATCATCACCGTTACTCTAAATTATCGCAGAAAATCACAGACTATCAATCTTACATACCATCATGATGAAGCTGTCGCAGTTTTCGACAATACTCCCCGATTCGATGTTCAATGAGCCATTGAGGGGGATTTTTCAGCCCTGCCCCTGCGCTGAGAGCCAAAATCGGCAGCGCCGCGCTGTCACCGGTTTCCAACTCGAGCGAGATCCCGGAATCGCTCCCGAGAATCCCCGCGGGGTGACCGTGTGAAAAATGCCGAGCCCCCACCGTTCGATCCCGCAGGGGCAAATGAGGCACGAGGTCGGTGTGATTGACCAGCCGCCACAGCGCATTTCCCGTTTTGAGTTGGTAGAACGTCTCATTGCCCACCTTCGGAGCACCGAAGGTGCAAATGAGATCGGGATGAACAATGGGCCCGACCAGCATCGCGAGAGCGCCGCCGAGGGAATGCCCCGTTACGATCCAGGGACGCGGCAACTGAATCAACTCCCGCTCGATCAGTGGCCAGACCCGTTTTAAAAACACGTAAAAGCCCGAATGGACAAAAGCCTCCTCAGGATCGCCGTCGAGCCGGAAACGCCTCCAGCGATGAGGACGCACAACCGCATTCATGACCCACTGGCGGGTCCGATTGGTTCCCCGAAAGCACACAATCGTCGGCCCTGTATCGTCCCGGCGTCGGTAGATCGAAGCGTGATTGCCCGTTTTATGAATCGATACGAGTTCTTTGAAAGGCGTTCGCGTTTCGAGAATACGGTCCCGCTGGGGGAACCCCGCGTATTTTCTCCGCGTCCGCTCCCGATCATCCGGGGTGTAAGCGAGCCGACAGAGTTCCCCCAGCCACCAGGCATCGGACGGGGAAATTTCCTCTCCACCCTCAAATTGGAACTCAGGCATCTCATCGACGCCTTCAAAGAAAAGCGGATCAGGATCGAGCCCGAAAGCCCCCTCCCATCGCTTCAGACTCGCGCGGACGCGCGCCTGCCAGTCGCTGAGCGAATCGGTGACCGGTTCTTTGCTTTCTTCGGTCATCCTTAATCTCCTAAATGCCGGCGAGCGTCACCGCAATATCTCCCCCGAAACAGACATCCACATCGCTCCCGGGAACTCTCGGACGCCCTTGATAGTCCCCTTTATAGTGGAGTTTGCCGGACTCGTCCTCCGCGTAGCGAACCTCAAGAGCGAGCAGCTCCTGCTCACAATCAACGATACGGGGCGACGTCGCGCCACTTTCCAAATGCGGCAGATTGACGTTCCAGAATGAACCCGCTTCGAGATCCCGCGACAGCAATTCACGAATCACCTCATCAAGCCGTTCGCTCGCGAGCCCCCAATCCAATTCGAGTTCACGTCGGATAAAATGCGAAAATGCGATCCCGCGTATCCCCGCAAAAGCCGCTTCCCGCACGGCAGCGACCGTGCCCGAGATCACAAAATCGTGTCGTCCGAGGTTCCCCCCGTGATTAATCCCCGACAGAATCCAATCCGGCTTCTCCGGGAGCAGATGGGCAAGCGCGACCCGCGTGCAATCGGCCGGAGTCCCGTGTACCGCGAAGCGCCGCACTCCCCTTTCCTCGATCTCGAGCGGCTCATCCGTCGTCACGCGATGCCCGATCTGAGACATTTCTTTCGCAGGCGCTACCACCCAAACCTCGTCAAAATACGACTCAGCGAGGCCTGCGAGGGCCTCCAATCCATCGGCGTGAATGCCGTCATCATTCGTCAAAAGCGCTATCATAGGAAAAGGTCTTTACTGTCAATGTGGCGAGAGGTTATCTCTCAGGCGTGAATGAAACACAAGAGCTCGTTTTTTACGATCGTTATACCGAATCCCTGAAATCTGAATCGATTTACGGAGAAACGCCGCTTCGCTGGGCCTACGAGACCACTCCCGGAAGGATCTGCCTCAACGCCGTAATCCGTCGAAAGTGGTTTTCCCGACTCTACGGACGATGGGCTGACTGCGGCTGCTCCCGGAAAGAGATCGCGACGTTCATTGAGCGCTTCGACGTCGATACCTCTGAGTTTCTCGATTCTCCCGACACCTTTAGCACCTTCAATGAGTTCTTTTTCCGGAAACTCAAACCGGAGGCACGCCCCATCGATCAAGCCTCTGACGCAGTGATCTTCCCGACCGACGGACGCCATTTTTTAATCCCGAATCTCTCCGAAGCCACCACGCTCTATGCGAAAGGCCAGCGGTTTGATCTCGCGACGCTCCTCGGTGACAGCCACCTCGCGGACGAATTCGCAGGCGGAACCGCAGTGCTTTCACGTCTTTGCCCGACCGATTACCATCGCTATCACTTCCCGCTCGCAGGCACCCCGGAGGAGGGCCGGCTGATCAACGGTTCTCTCTTTTCCGTCAATCCCATCGCTCTTTCACGCCGGCTTTCCTATATCACGGAGAACAAGCGGCAAATCACGCGGGTCAACGATTCCCCGGCAGGAAGTTATCTCTTTCTCGAAATCGGCGCGACCAACGTGGGGAGCATCATCAGCACCTCCAGCGCAGGTCAACCCGTGAAGAAGGGAGATGAGAAAGGCTATTTCCGATTCGGGGGATCGATGGTGATCACCCTCTTTTCCGAAGGGAGTTTCATCCCTGAGCGCGATTTAGCGACCCGGTCGGATTCAGGTATCGAAATCTACGCCCGCATGGGAGACCGGATGGGCGTGACGGCATAAGCCGGACTTGGTTCCGGGCACAAAAAAACAGCCACCCCGCCAGAGGTGGCTGCTTTCAAAAGAGTAATTAACTCACGTCACGAATTACTTCGAGCAAACGGGAGTCGCGCAGCAAGCTGCTTTAGCTCCTGTAGAACAAGCGGACTTGTCACGGCAGTTACAAGCGTTGAGAGCGAGTGATGCGACTGCGATAATTGAGAATAGAATAGCTGTTTTCATAATTTTTGTTGCTGAATATTGGTTGTACAAGATTAAGACGAAGTTGTTTTAATCTCCTTAGTAGAAATTAACCACCACGCCAATCTGTTGCAATCGGACTTTTAATACGTAAACTCGTTCGCTTTCTTACAAAAAAACATTATGAGCCAGTCCCCCAAGCATCTCGCCATCGCCGGAGCCACCGGAGCCGTGGGCATTGAGATTCTCAAATGCCTTGAGCAGCGGGAATTTCCGATCAGCCAACTCACGCTCCTCGCCTCAGCCCGCTCCGCCGGTAAAAAGCTGACGTTTCGCGGAGAAGAGATCGAAGTGAAGGAACTCACACCCGACTCATTCGAAGGCGTCGACATCGCTCTTTTCAGCGCAGGGGGTGGTATTTCCGAGACGTTTGCACCACACGCAGTCGCCGCAGGCGCCATCGTCGTCGACAACTCATCCGCCTTCCGCATGCAGGAGGATGTGCCTCTCATCGTGCCGGAAATCAATCCTCAAGACGCCCCCGGAACCAGCGGCATCATCGCGAACCCTAACTGCACCACTATCGTCAGTCTCATGGCGTTGAATCCGCTGCACAAGGCGTTCGGAGGAGTCAAAAGCATCATCGCCTCGAGCTACCAGGCCGTTTCCGGCAGCGGCGCGCAGGGAATCGCCGAACTCGAAGGGCAGGTCGATGCCATCGCCAAAGGCGAGCCGCTTCCCGAACGAAGAGTCTACCCGTGCCAGATCGCGTTCAACGTGATTCCTCAAGTCGACGTTTTCCAGAAAAACGGATACACCAAAGAGGAAATGAAAATGCACTTCGAAGGTCAGAAGATTCTTCACGCACCGGATCTCAAAGCATCCGTCACCTGCGTCCGTGTTCCCGTCTACCGCTCGCATGCCGTCTCCATCACCGCTGTTTTCAATAGCAAACCCGATGTCACCGCCGCGAGAGCTGCGATCGATGCGGCTCCCGGAGTGCGCGTCGTAGACAATCCATTTGCCGATAAGCCCGAGTTCCCAACGCCGCTCGACTGCACTGATGGCGACGACTGCCTCGTCGGACGAATCCGCGAAGACCTCGTTCTCGACAACGCCCTCACCTTCTGGGTCGTCGGTGATCAGGTCCGAAAAGGAGCCGCCTTGAATGCCGTCCAGATCGCAGAACTTCTCTAGCGAGCGAGACTCAGTGTGAGGCGGAGCGGATACTTCGAAGCCCACCCGACCTTTTACATTTTACCTTCCCACCTTCTACGGCGCGCAGCGCCATCCCCGACATGTCAGCAGATTTGAAACCCTATCTCAAAAGCCGTTGCAAGATTGTTGACCAGGCTCTCGGAAAATTCCTTCCCACCGCGAAAACGCGTCCGGCCACCGTGCACGACGCGATGCGCTACAGCATCTTCGCAGGAGGAAAACGTCTCCGCCCTGTTCTCTGCCTCGCCGCTGCAGAAGCGTGCGACGGGAACTACGAAGACGCCCTCGCCCCGGCCGCTGCGGTTGAGTGTATTCACACCTACTCGCTCATCCATGACGACCTTCCCTGCATGGACGACGACGACCTCCGCCGCGGAAAACCGACCAGCCACGTAAAATACGGGGAAGGCATCGCCGTCCTCGCCGGGGATGCGCTCCTCACGATCGCTTTTGAAATCCTCGCGAAAACCGCCGCCACCAAACGCTACGATGTCGGAACCTATGTCACCGAGTTAGCCAACTGCGCCGGCAGCCGCCACCTCATCGGTGGACAAGTGTTAGACCTCGAAGGCGAAGGCAGCGATGTGCTTCTGTCGCCCACGCAGCTCGATTACATTCACAAAAGCAAAACAGCGGCACTGTTGACCTCATCGATTCGTCTCGGCGCGATGACCGCCAACGCGACGCCGAAAAAGCTCGAAGCACTCAGTATCTACGGCCAGTCACTCGGCCTTGCCTTTCAGGTCATCGATGACATCCTCGACGTCACCTCGACGAGCGAAAAACTCGGCAAGAGCGCCGGAAAAGACGAAGCGACTAACAAGTCCACCTACCCCGCGCTCTTCGGTCTCGACAAGAGCAGGAAGAAAGCCGCACAGTTGACCGCGAAGGCACACGACGCTCTCAAGCCGTTCGGCAAGAAGGCGCAGCGTTTGCGCGAGATCGCCGACTACCTGCTCGATCGCGATTATTGAGATCACAAGAGAGCTACGAGCTCAAGGCAACGTCCTGACACGCAGGCAGAGCACGCGGCTCGGAGAAGCGCTCCAGGCTCCCGTTCAGCTCGGCGTAGTCGAGAGGCTTCATGTGGACGATACTGATGTCCTCACCGTGGTCCCCCTGCTCCAACATTAGCTGACTGAATCCCGTCAGGAGGATCACCGGAATCTCCGGATTGATCTCATGAACTTTCTGCGCGAGTCGGATCCCCGTGATTTCGGGCATCATTTGATCGGTAATAATGAGATCAAAGCGCTGATCAGACTGAAACAGTTCGAGCGCTTCGACAGGGTCGGTTTTAGAAACAACCTCGTGCCCCAGCTTCCTGAGAATGAGCGTGGTCGCCAACAAAACCCTGGGGTCATCATCGACAACAAGAAGACGGCGCGGCAGCACCTCCACCTCCTTCGTTTCGCTGTCATCGTCCACCTTTGTCTCCTCCCGCAAACCGTCTTCCGGGGTTGCCTCGGGAAAGTAGACCCGGAATGCAGTGCCCTCACCGGGAGCGCTCTCAACTTCCAGACCGCACCCGAACTCGCCCGCAAAAGAATGCACCATTGAGAGGCCCAATCCGCTCCCTTCGCCGGGCGCTCTCGTCGTGAAAAACGGATCGAAGATCCTCTTCCGCGTTGCTTCGTCCATCCCCTCGCCATCGTCGGAAACTTCAAGGCACCAGATTCCCCCGTCCAAATCCGCCGCTTCCTGGGGAAGAGCTTCACCTTTCTCCAACCGGCGGAGCGTCACCTCAATTTTTCCATTACCGATCCCGATCGCATGACCTGCGTTGACGACCAGATTCATGAGGCACTGCTCAAATTGCTGGGCGGAACAAAAAACTCTCGCGGGACGATCACCCGTTTTGATATCCAGTTCGATGTTCGAGGACACACTCCCCCGCAACAATCGACCGACTGCATTCATCGCAGGGACCAAATCCTCCACCTTCGCCCCCTCGTCTGTCTGCCTCGCAAATCGCAGGAGGGAATGCACGAGTTCAGCAGCACGCTCCACCGCATCGGAACAAATCTGAAAGGCGTTGATCGCCCCGGGGACCGCAGCACTCGCATCATTCTCGAGCGCCTCGCGCGACAGTTTTGAATGCACCGCGATGGGAGATAAAAGATTGTTAAAATCGTGCGCGATCCCTCCGGCGAGAGTTCCAACCGCGTCCATTTTCTGCGCTTCCCGAATGCGCTCCTGCCACTCGACCTGGCGCGTGATGTCACGCATCTGAAACTGCCATTGCGAAGCAGCGGCATCCCCGCTGATCACCGTCGCATCCACCCTGACAATGTTTCCTCCGCACCCTTTAACAAGCAGCTCGTGTGAGTGAATTCCCGAATCATTCAAGCCCTCAACAAATTCCGGAATCACCTCAGGCGAGACGCCGAAGTCGGCGAAATTTTCACCTACCCGCGCACCAACCATCTTCTCAGCCGAAGGATTGCACGCCACGATTTCAAACTGCTTATCCGTCACCACGATCGCATCGGTGGTCCCCGCAACGATACTGCGATATCGCGCCTCAGAATCAGCGAGCGCTCCGTTCACCGCTTCAAGGGCCTCCTTCGAGCGGCTTAGAATTCGCGTCCTCCACCGGAAATGGAGGACCACCGCGATTAAAAAGAGCATGGAGATGACGACATAAAAACCGGCCGTTTCCCACAGGCGGGGCCTTGCATTTAATGACAGCGATATGGGCGCTCCCGAGCTCACCCCCCTCGCGGAAGTCGCTCGTATTTCGATCGTGTGCTTTCCTTTGGCTATTCTTGAAATCTCCACCTTCCCATCGCGGTTACGCCTCCAGTCACCTCCATCGACGCGATACTCGTATCGATTCGCGGAGGGCAGTTGATAGTCGGGAATCATCGTATGCAATCGCACTCCATGATCCGATGCCTTCAATTGGATTTCGCCCGGAAACTGATTTCCGTATACCGGAAGTTCACGTTCCTCCTCTTCACCTAAAATCTCAATACGTCCCAATCGGAGCCGGGGAGTTTCTGTGACCAGTTTCGAGCGAAGACTCTCCACGCTCGCAACCAGCAGAATTCCATATCCTCCCGCGAGAATTCGCCCGTTCTCGAGATGCCCTACTGACTGATAATGGAAAGGACGGCTGTTCAGTTCAGTCCGTCCCGGGAACTCAATGAACCTTTGTGTTTCGATTTCGAAAAGTTTCAATCCACTTTTTGAGACAAGCCAGAGTGTGCCCTCCCCTCCCTGACAAACCGACGATACCGACTTTACGACTTCGGGAATTCTCTCGATATCCATCGTCTCGCGGTTGCACCGGATCAATCCGTTCGTCGTTGCGATCCAGAGATGAGGATCCCCGTCAGACTCCGTCATCGACTTCACCATCTCATACTGATTGAGGCCACGCGTTTCCTGAGATCCGTTGCTGGCGTCAAACCGGTGAAGTTCACCACGATTCGTCACCCACACATTCCTGTTGTCCGTGTGTATCGCGCCAACCCGCGACGGCAGCGTCGCTACCTTCACCGTCTCGGAGGACCCGGGATCGAAGCGGAACAGTTCGGAATTCACTGAGAACCAAAGTCGACCATCGAAGTCCAGATTCTCTGCGCATTTCGCGAAGGTAGCTGCCTCGGCGTACTCCATCGGGAACGCATCGAGTCGCTCCCACTTCCCTCTGCTGTGAAGCTTGGCGATGATCAACTCATACGGAGTAACCAAGAGGAAAGTCGACTCACTGAGCCGCCCCATTGCGAGAGCGTTTCGTCCGCTGATGCTACCGAACCGGATGCGCCTGACCTCACGCTTCTGCCTGGAAATACTGGCCAGCCCCGAACTCGAATGGACCAGAATATGATTCTCCGTCTCGAAGACGCCCAACACTAATCCCGGAAATATCGAGTCCGCTTTTCCCGCCGTCGTCACATAAATCTCCATCTCATCCGTGAGGGAACTCGTGCGCAAGAGCCCGAACTCGTCAGTGACCATCCAGAGCACTCCGAACTTGTCGACGAGGACATCACGGAAGCTCATCGAGCCCTGGGTCTGTTCCGGTCGGATCGCTTTCCCGTAAAAGACCAGTTCCGAACTATTGCAATCGAAGCTCAGCAACCCTCCTCCTGAAGCGGTGCCAATCCAAAGCCGGTCTCCCGAGATATTCGGAGACATCGCCGTGATCAATCGCCCGGGATACTTTTCCTCATCTTGAAATGCCACCCACTCGGATTCATCTCCCTGAACCGTCAAAATACCGTTGTCGCCTCCTGCCCAGATCCGACCATCCGAAGTCTGGCACAAACTGGTTAAATTCCATCCCGACGCGGTGCCGGAATCACGAGGCGATGCCGCAAAGATTTCACCTGATTCGCTGGAAATTGAGAATCGAATCAGCCCGGATTCAGAATCACAAATCCATAAAGTATCAGAGGACTTTGAATCCGCTATGATCTGCTGAGCGTCTTCAAAAACCCCGGAGGAAACCACACTTCCCCAGCTTTTACTTTCAGCGGAAAAGGAAATCAACCCCTGCGCCATCGATATCCAGAGCCGCCCCTCAGAATCACGAACAAAGTCCCGCAGCTCCTCACCTGACGGCGCATCGTAAAAGTCGGCTTCTTCAGAAACCGTCGAAAACCTGCCCAGTCCCCCGCTCGTCAGCACCCAAATATCGTCACCGTCCTCCAACTGTGTCATCGAGATGACAGCCCCCTTTTCAGCAAACAGCCCGGTCATTCGGGGTTCAGTCCCTTCGAGCGCATAGAGCCCCTTACTCGTCCCGCACCAGACGACGCCTTCACGATCAGCGTAGACAGAACAGGTTTCCAATGGGCCGCCCCATTGCCCGTCGAGTTCACGAACCACCTCCGAAAACCATTTTTCGGACCTGACCGGCACAATTTCACGCGCCGGGAGATCAGCCGATAAAAGCAGAACAACTGCAGTTAAAATGAGAAGTTTGAAAAGATGAAACATGCAGCCGCGATATTACCCTGATACTCGCTATAAATTCCATAAACTCAGATCTTCCGCTTTTCAAAAGTTTTCTACAGCTAATACCGTCCAAATCTCCGAAATGGAGGGACAATCCCGCCCGGTAGAAGAAAGACAACGGATCGAGAGGAAAAACAGATAACGCGCTTAGAACACTCGAGAGCAAAGCTCCGGGAACGCCGCGCAACCTGCCAGTGTCAGTATGGAAAGGCCCCGCAGGAACCGTCCGGGTTTGAGCCGGAAACTCTGCGGCAACTTTCCAAAAAAAGGCACAACTTCCGTTGTGCCTCCCTTGTTTTCATCATCGCTCTCATTTCCAAAGCGCTCGCCATCATTGAAAGCAAACTTCGCCTCCCGCATTTCCCGTTCCGCGAGGCGCTTGAGTTTGGCGTGATCCACTTTTGAATGGAAACACCACCACGACCTCTCCCCGGTCAGATTCAGGTAACGCCCCCAACCGTTCGACTGCTCGAGGTATTCGTCGATCTCGTCCAGTCGCGAGCGGACTTCAGGCATGTCGACTTTCTGATGGGTGACAATGTAAGGTGCAACGACAGACTCGAAGAGATGCTCGCAGTTCACTTCGAACGTCCCCGGGCATCCGCGCATCGGAAGCTCTCGCAAGAGCTCGCGATTGATCACTCGAAATCCACTGGTGTGACGGAAATAACGAAGAAGACAATCAGGCATTTTTGACTGCCTCATTTCGCTAAGCGTGAATCGCCGGGGGCGATGGTTCATCTCCACTTCGCGCATCCGCGCCGGACAATACTGAAGAAACCGCTTCTTCCGGCAGTATTGCTTCTGATTTACAAATCCGAGGAGTATTTCCAGCTGCTCAAAATCGGGACGGCGCGAAGCCTGCTCGCTTAACACGAGATAACGGTACCAGCCGCGCTGATACGGTTGTTTGAGAGGAACGACAGGTGCATTCCACATCGCCTGATGAAGTCGTCGCTGCTCCTGAATCAACTGCCGCAGTTTTCTATCCTCTGCCGAGCGGAGCCCCGCCCGGACCCGACGCGCTTCGCGATCAGGATCATTTTCAGGTATCATGTTAGAATGAGATTTTAAAAGAAGGGTGCGCCTCATCGCAGACGCACCCTTGTCAGGTTATTCGTTCGTTTTCTTAACCAGGCTCATGAGTTCCCCGGGAACTCCGATGATGAGTTGGTTTCCATATCCGGAACCGGCTTCCTTGATCGTTTCGAGATAACGCAGACGGAAGAGTTCAGGATTGTTTTCGTAGACACGGGCGGCGTTCGCGAATGTTCGCAGGGCGGCGGCATCTCCCCGAGCCCGCTCCTGCTGGGCCTGAGCTTCTTTCCGGGCACTGATGACACCCGCGTATGACGCCTTCAGTTCTCCGCTCAGCATGAGATCCCGAATATCAATTCGCAGCACTTCGACGCCGGTCTCTTCGAGGATTGTTTCTTTCACATCGTTGAGAAGGGCTTTTCCGAAATCGGCTTTCCCTTCTACCACGACATCCAGTTCGAGTCCTCCAATGAGTCGTCGCATCGCAAGCTGCACTTGAGTGTAGAGAGCCTGATGGGCGTTATCCACTCCGAGGTGAAACTTGAGAGGATCGACCACTTTCCAGAGAGCGACCGCCGTGAGTTTCACAGTGGCACTGTCGGACGTGATGACCTCCTGACCTTGAACCACCATCTCGGTGGTTCGCGTATCCAGGACGATCACAGAATGCCCACGCCCCCAGAGTCGGTGACGACCGGACTCAAGCGTATCGACGTAGCGGCCATCCTTGAAGTGCAGTGCGACCTGGTAATCCCAGATCGTCACGGTTTCGATACTGCGACGGATAAATCCGACGAAGTAGCCGATAGCCCAAATCACTGCGAGAGCAATTGCGATGTTAATTATGATTTCCATGTGTTTTTTCCTTTCTAAAAATTCTTTTGATGGTTCCCCCTGAAAGGAGAAACGATGTTCGTTCTTCTATTAATGCAGGCAGGAGTGCCGGCATCACAAAATAGACCCGCACGCCTTCACGCTCACTGTTGAGAAGCGGAAATCTGAATATCACCGTGACGCATCGCCGGATCATTCCGACGACGGATCACGGGAGTGACTCGATTTACAAAGCTCCCGCGCAGTTGTCTGATCCAGAGAGGATCAGACGGAGCACAAAGACGGCAGGCCGTTTGTTGATATGGTTGTTAAAACCAATGGAGCCGGATTCGAACCAGCCACAGTCAGATTATGAATCTGATGCTCTACCACTGAGCTATCCAGTTTAACTGCCCATAGGCGGGACCTCTCCGGGAAACCCTTCAAGGCCGCACGACAGAAAATTGATTTCGACAGTCAAGACAAGAGAAATGGATCCCAATCTGGAATGTCGTGAGTGTTCCGAAGAAAAGCCGTCACCGGCATTTCCCGCGGCGCATGCGGTTGCCGTTTCAAAGAAAGACCTGCCTCCTTCGGCGTGCGATCCGCTTTCCGCGAGTTGATGTCCCGCGCTGCGAGAACGCAATTTTCCCAACTCGTATCGCCGCCACGGGACCGGGGAAGGACGTGATCGATATTCCCTTCTCCGGGTTGCAGAGCACGCCCCGAATATTGGCATCGACCGCCATCACGTTCCCAAAGTCCCCGCGATCCGAATTTCGGACGCTTCATGGGAACCTTCGCGAAATTCACACAGACAATAACCGTCGGGACACGGATCAATCCATGCGCCGTTCCGATGCTGGCGTCGTCGTCCCGAACCGGCAGCTTCTGCCAGTCCTCCCACGAGGTCGGACTCATGTAGTCTTTCCCGTGAATATCGAGAGCCGTCGCGGTGTCGGTTGCCATTTGGCAAAACGCTTCGGCGGGCGTTCGCGTATTGATCGCCTGCCAGTTCCGATTCAATACGAGAACGGTTTTTTGATGCAGGATAGAAGTGCTCATGATGAGTTCGCTTGAAATGTTATAGGATGATTTTTTGAGTTCAGGAATAAAATTGTTTCAGTTTGGATACTTTTGAAAAAAGCCCCTTTCAGGACCATGAGGAACGGAAACGGGCCGATCAGCGCTGAAGCACCGACCAACCCGTTCCGCCTGTCCCCCCTTGTTCGCGATCGCGAACCAGACCGCGCCTTTTGACCTGCCATCGGCGCGCGAATGGCAAAAAGAACCCGGATAGACCGGACCAACCCATGACGGCTCGGCCCGGTTCGTGATTCCGGGGTTAATGTTAGAGTTGAATCGCCTCAATCTCCCGAACGAGGGCACGTTTGTCTTGTTCGAGCGATTTCATGATTCCCATCGTTTTGTCTGAGAAACCCGCGAGGGCGTAGACTTCCTTCTCAGGGAACTGGAGCGTTCCGTATCCCGCGAGATCGAACGAGTAAACGCGGGGACGCTTCCCCACCTTCGCCACGTACCGATCAAAGGCCTCTTTCGGAGTCCAGTGTCCCATCCAGGCCTGCATATCAGACAGGATCACAACGCGATCGTATGCCTGATTCGCACGCTGAAAGATGGGGTGGAAGTTGGTTCCGCTCCACTCGGCTTTTTCCTCAATGCGCTGAGCGAGTGACAAAGTCCCGTCGTCAGAGTTGAAGGAAGCGAAACGCGCATCTCCGCTGAAAAGCATCAAATCCGCGTCATTCACCTTGTAAAGAACCGAAGCAAAGAGCGACCCGATTTTCATCGGCTTACCCAGCATCGATCCGGAGCAGTCCATCGCAATCAAAGTGCGCCCCGAAAAACGAGGCACATTGGAAAGCGAACGATCCACCGCCTTGTTTAAAGCCCGGATCACTTTCTGACGCTTTCCGCGTTCGACCTCCGAATCTTCAAGAGCATCGAGGGCAACACGAAATCGGAATGGCAGAACCATCGACTTACGGATGAGTTTTCGATCCGCGAGAAGTTCAGCCACGTCATTCGTGAGTTGCGGAGCCTGTTCAAGGATGTTCCGAAGATTTCGGATCAATGCGAAGTATCCGATTTTACGCTCGCGAACGAGCTTCGACCAGACTTGCGCCTTGTTGGACACCTTCTCACGATCCGACTTAGCAGTTTGCCCCGCGCGGGTAAGCTCCGTCTCCCACGTCTCCGCAGGAGCCAGCGTTCCCGCAACGAGCTGACGCAACGCCTCTGAATGAGGAGGGTGAACGAGGTTCACCGCATCGACCATTTTCAGCTCAGCTGAGTCCCGTCGATACTTCGCGAGTTGGTAGGCATCAAAGCGAGCCAGTGATGTTCCCAGCCCTTTTTTAAGAGAGTTGGGAATCGGCTTTCCATAAACCGCGACGCAGTAGGAAAGAATCTCGAGGACATCATCCGCCCGGAAGACAACACGATCAAAGAACCGTTTTGTCCATTCCTGACCTTTCACCGAATGAGCAATTTCGCCGGCGACGAGGTGGGACACGGAACGCATCCCCGCCTCACGTCGAGCGTAAAGCGCCGCCTTGGCAACGAACCGCTTATCAGGGATTCGATTGATCAGTTCGATAAGACGTTCTGCCGTCTCATCGCCTTTTCGATAGAACTGGTTTTCGAGAAAACTCGTCAGCATGATCGAGATCAGCTCGAGCTTATCCGATTGCGCGTGAGCCTGACCTCCCGCGAGGTTGGTCGTATTAGGCTCACGTGATTGGCGTTTGAGTAATTGATTGAATTTCATAGTTGGTTCGTAACCTCCTTTCGGTTTTTTGGTTTTGTTAGCTCGCTACGAATTGGTCGTAACGAAAGAGAATCGAAGAGAAAAATGGACGGGGTTGGATGCCTTTCGGCACCACCTTGGTTAGGTGGTCGTTTTACGAGACGAAGTATCCCCGTTCCTCACTGCTTCGAAATTGGCACCCGGACACGGAGTTGCACCGTGATCTTCTGATTCAAAGTCAGACATCCTGACTGTTGGACGACCCGGGATTTTAAAAGAGACGGTTCAGAGAAAATAGACAGGAGCGTTTACGTGCTCTACCACTGAGCTACCTCCCGTAGTCGGGAGGGCGGGAGTCGAACCCGCGACCACGCGATCCATAATCGAAGTAGCTCCATTGTCTCACTGCTGAACCGAAATTGTTCGGTTGATCGATAACGATCTAAAAAAAATTGAATGCCTCGCATAAAATTGGCCGCCGGCGATTGCCCTCAGGCTTCGCGCTCAAGGAGTCTCTCGACACCTCCCGCAGCGGCATAGATTCCCCAAATGGGTGAGAATCAACGCGATCCCTCCGAGTGTCGTGACGACACTCGCAATTGGAATATGGAGGACCGAGGCACCTTCTGCATTTTGGATGATCGACGGGCAACACGAGTCCTGACACTCAACTATTGCGACATCGTCCTTCACCTCGTAGATGAATTCGACGTCGTCAGATTCCGGCAAGGCAATCACGGGCGAGGAGAGGGTCTCAAAATAGGGAAGTAACGCCCCGGAAACGATAAGGAGAATTCCTGAAAATCCGCAGGCAATCACCCATTTTCGCCGATGCATTCGGTAACCTTTCGCCATGGTAAAACCGGCAAGTGGAACGACAAACAATGCCACTCCCCAGTGCGATGCAGGATGTGCCCAAATCCCGCCGAAAACCGGCGCAAACAGCAGAATGAAGGGAGTCGCGAGACAATGGACAGCACAGAGAATCGACGCGAAAATCCCAATACGATCAGACAGGGAACAGGAACGCACGCGCTGTCCCTGTCGGGGTTGAATCTTGAGTGGCCGGGCGGCGCCCTGTGTGGCGGGAACAATCAGAAGGTTCTTCATTTGTTAATGCAAACTACTTGCATTATACCTTATTTTGTTTTAACGCAATAGAATTGCATTAAAGAAATATTTCATGAAGCCGATTTTCCATATTTTCCTCCCCCTCATTGTTGCTGGAATTCTCTCCCTTCCAACCGGTTTGCCTGCCACTGAAATTACTTATGCGGGAAATGTCACCGGCGTTGAGTGCACCGCGTGCAAACAGAAGATCGCAAGATCACTCGGAAAAATCAAAGGAGTCAAAACGATTCGGCTAGTGAAACAATCGGATGAAAAATACCGACTCGAAGTGATCACCGACGGGAGCGTCGTCATCACCAGGTCTAAAGTGGTCGAAAAAATCGCCGATGCGGAACACTACCAGGTAACCAGTTGGGGAAAGAAGGGTTCCTAGTCCCCTCCCGATTTCAGGACTCACCCCGATACTCCCCTCCATGAATCAGCTATCGATCATTGCGACCCTGCTGCTCCTTTTCGGTCATGGCGCTTCATCAGTCGTCTCCGGCGAACACGGAAAACCGCTCGTCTTCGTTCCGGCTCCGCCTTACGAATTTCTCGTCGAGCAAATTGCAGGAGATCTAGTTCACGTAAAATCGATTTGCGGGCCGAATGACGATCCGCACGAATACTCTCCGACGGCGCGTCAATTAGTCGAAATCTCCGGGGCTGACATACTCTTTTCAGGTGAACTGGGATTCGAGAGTAACTTTTTCATCAAAGTAGGTGACGGAGAAGACGCCCCGAGATCCGTCAGCCTGCTCGCCGGACTGCCGCTTCTCGAGGGCAACTGTGATCATCCCAGCCATCGCCCTGAAGCAACCGCCGAGGAAAAGCGGTCCCATGTTCACGAAGACCTTCACGATCCCCACGTCTGGCTCTCGCCGACGGTTCTTGATCAACAGGCCGGCCACGTAGGCAAAGAGCTGAAAACACTTCTCCCTCAAACTGAGCATGCCACGATTGACACTAACATCGCCTCATTTCGAGAGGAACTCGCGAGAGTCAACCGGGAGCTGAAAGCGAACCTCGCCCGCTTCCGGGGAACCCGAATCTACGTGTATCACGGGGCCTTTGCCTACTTCGCGAGGGACTTCGAACTGGAACAAATTTCGGTGGAGATTGGCGGTCGCGGCCCCTCTCCCAAGCAGTTGGTGAGCCTTTCTCAGCAGGCACGAGAAGATGGCGTTAAGCTGATCTTTGTGCAACCACAGTTCGATCAAACCAGTGCACGGGCACTCGCCAAAGCGATCGACGGAAAAGTGGCCTCACTCGATCCCCTGGAGCGTAACATCCTCGAAAATCTCCGCTTCATCTCGGAGCTCGTGATGGAGGCAAAGTAAAGATGGGCCCAAAGGAATTCACAATCTCCGCTACCGCGTGAGAAAATGGCAACCCTACCCGGATTTGCACCGGGTTTGCCAGGTTGAAAACCTGATGTCCTAACTGCATAGACGATAGGGGCGTTCAAAGGTTATGAGTGAAGAGATCAGAAATTCTTCATCGTCGAAGCTCAGGCAATCCTGCGAAACATCGGAACGAATCACTCCCAAATGCTAACCGATATATCAAAAAAAATGGCGGAACTCCGGGGACTTGCACCCCATCCTCTTTCGAGAACCATTCGTTTAGCAAACGAAGCCGGCACGCTTGTCCGGTTGAAAGTTCCAAAAAGTATTCCCGGTAGGATTTGAACCTACGACCTTGTGTTTCGAAGACACCTGCTCTTCCGCTGAGCTACAGGAACGTTAAATTGGTGCATCGTGTCGGTAATGCTCCGATTTCTCCGGTTTGGAGTCGAACGAAGCGAGACAGATGAACCTCAAGTTCACCCGCAGGGACGCAACGCGGTCAACACCCGCATCTTGCTTCTGGACCAACGATGCGTTGGTTGAAAATCAGACTGGCCGACGGGACTCGCACCCGCTCCGCTACCTTCACAGGGTAGAATGCAACTCATACACCACGGCCAATGTTTAAATTTATGATTGAGGAATTAGGATTTATGATTTCCGCGAAGATCAGAAAGACATCTGATTTGTCTGCCGTCGAAATGACAATTCTCAAATCCCATCCCTTAACTACAAAAGTTTCCCTGGAAGGTACTGCCCCTTCTTCACTGGCTTAAAAGGCCGGTGCATCACTGTTAATGCTTCAGAGAAATAAAATGTAACAATGCGGATTTGGGATTTATGATTTGTTTATGAATGCTGATGAAATGCGACATCGAACGAAGTAATTTGCTTTGCGAGTGATGAAACTTATCAATTCACTTCCAAATACCACTCAAGGCAGAGTTCTTGCTGACCAGCTAATGCGCTCAGCAACATCAGTTGGAGCCAATTATCGATCTGCACTTCGAGGTCGCTCAAAAAAGGAGTTCATCGCCAAGATTGGAATTTCGTTAGAAGAGTGTGACGAGTCAGCCTTCCGGCTGGAGCTTATAGAGGAAGGAGATCTCTTGCCTGCAAGCAGACTACAAGGCCTGAAGAAAGAAGCCGACAAACTCTGCGCGATCCTCTTCACCATTCAGCGATCTTCCCGCGAGAATGATAAATCCTAATTCCTAAATCTTAATTGAATAGCAGCTGGTGTAGGCATTGCTCCGACCTCTCGTCGGCTTCAACGACGCGCTAATCTGTCTCAGCTACCCAGCTATAAATTGAAGAAAACGCTCATCCACGAGGACTCGAACCTCGACACACCTTATGAGGGCCTCCCGGTTAACAACCGGGCGCTCTACCATTGAGCTATGGATGAATCGAAATGGTAGGAGTTGGTGGTAATGCTCCACTCGTCGACTTCCCATTTTCTTTGATGACGGCGGTTTTACAGACCGCTAATGGGATCAACTCCTTTTTTTAAATTGGTTCCAGGGGTGGGAATTAGATTCGCTGTGCTCACCATTCTGGTGCCTGTCGGCTTCTGACTCGCTGCGCTCGGCGGGAACCCACGTAGTCGGGCTTATGAGACCAGACTGGAAACCAGCATCTTCCCTGGTATAAAAATTGGTCGCGGTAGCAGGAGTCACACCTGCTTTCTGATGTGCCCAAAACACCCGTCTCCATGACTTCGACCTCACCGCGGAACTGTCGGCTTTGCCGACGTAAAAAGTTTAAGGTAAAAGGTGAAAAGTCGGGGGCTCTGCGAACTGGCGCCAGCCACCTTTTACTTTTCACTTTTTACCTTTTACTCCGGCGCTAGCCGGAACATGGGCTGAGAAGGACACCCACTCGTGTAATATCTTGCGCCGGATTATCGCGGAGCTTGCAAGCCCCGCCTTCCCGACTCATTCCACGACACCGGGGACAATGGGCCCCGCGTGTCGTAACATCACATGACTGCCGTTTAGTTTCAGGGTCCGGCGATAGACCCATTCAACAGCTGCTACTCGATGTTCTGTTTACCGTTGATTCTGCCGAACCATAAGGAGGCGCGAACCTCACCGTGCAACTTTCCATCAATCCTCGGGAGCCTCGCGAGCTCCCTCAGAACCTGATTCCAACCGAAGTTAGTCAGGCATTAAGCCACTTTCGCAACTGTTCTGGACGCGACTTTGCGTTCATGTTGAACAATACGGGACTCGAACCCGCAGATATAGATAAGAAGTCTATTGCCTCTACCAATTCGGCTAATTGCTTTCCCTGAAAGACGTGCACGTCCTGCGGTTCCATTGCCTTTTGAGCAACCGAATGCCACACGTCTTTTGTCCCGCCTCTTGCCAGAGGTCTGGAACCGTTTACGCGACTCGGGATGACGCAAAAGAATCATCCGTCACCGATCAACTGCTTCATCGCACTCGGCGGCAAAACTGCCTCGCACGATAAAACTGCCCTTGGTCCTTAGCTGTCGATGTTTGCGTGAAGACTCTGCGGGCTGCTACCTCCGCCTGTTGTATGAGCATTTGCCATCCACAACAGAAGCGCCTCCCATCTTCCAACATAATTCCGCAGCTTGTAAGGCCACGAAATTCACAGGACCGGGTTTGCCTGGCTGTCCACGAACCGAAGTTCGGGGCGGAAGATCCGGGCAGACCTCCCCTTTCCCTGCCTCACGACAGGATTATCTAACGACGCCAGGCCGACAAATTTTTCGCAGCAAGGCTGCGGTAAAAAGTTAAAAGTAAAAGGTAAAAAGTCAGGGGCTCTGCGAACTAGCGCCAGCCCCCTTTTACTTTTCACTTTTAACCTTTTACTCCGGTATAAACCGGAAAAAAGAAGCAAGTCGCCCCGGTGCTGTCGCGGACAGCATGTTCCGAGCGGCGTTGGATTTGGAGTCCATCGTGCACAAGCTGGTGCGCGACTTACTTTAATTTTTGGATACGAATCTCTTCCCGCTTTTCGCCTCGGCCGAAAGAGCAAACCAACTCTGTCAGGTCGATTACTCAATCCTGCTAGATTGCTCACTAACAAGCCCAATCGAACCACTTCAGGAGTTTCACCTCACTTATCTTTTGTTTGAAGCCATTCAGCTGGACGCAGCTAGCAGCGGCTCCTCTTCCGAGCGTAAAAGAAGAAAAATCTTCGTATCACATTTAAAAAGAACGAACACCGTTTCCTTGTTTTTCAAAGGAAGCCGCAGGATTTCCCGGCGGACGTTTCGGTGTTTAACAGGCACACCTCCCTGGAAGCCTTTCGTTTTTTCTAAATATTAATAAATACATTTTCAGGAAACTTGGATTTGTATCTAGATACAGTGATCCGGCTAAAGAGCGGATTCGCTCCTCATCCTTGACCGGATTCGTTTGATCGCTTATCATTAGTTTGCGAACAATCGATCAAATTTACCGGTCTTTTGCTTCCTTTAAGCCCGCTGTCAGTTGCCGCTGACAGCGGGTTTTCTTCGTTTTAAATTCTGTGATTTTTATTCCGCCTCGTCTCAGCGAGGTCTTATTTCTTAATTCGTTTTAATTGAGCTTTCAGGGCAATAAAAAACCCGCTTCCTTGTCGGAGAGCGGGTTCACGTCGCGTAGCTGGCTTATTAATACAGCAATACTAGGTGAACGGGACCCTCCCCTGGTTGAATTCTACTTTCTCTGATCCTTCATGATTTGGCTCTGTGAGCGCACGATACATTTCGTATCTGCCGCGCATGCCGCCAAAACTATCGAATGCATCTGACCTCCGGCGCAAGCCTTCGATCCGGATACCACAACTCTGCCAACTGCGATGCAGCTGTGAGGTCATGTTCGATATGAGTAAAATGGGGTTCATTGAAATATTTTGCGTTCGGCAAACTTACTACCTAATTATATCCGGTCAAATTTTAAATACACTTTTTATATATTCATTTATTTACTCCCAGACACCGAGCTCAACCAACTGCTTCGTTGCCGTGCCGGCCCAGTCGCGATTGGCGGCGGGACTGGCAGGACTCGGGTGAAGGATCCGTCCAATCGTGACATCGAAATCGAGCCCTTTGGCGATGCGCTTCAAACCGGTCTCGGCAAAGGCTCCCACGCCGACAAGATAGTCAGGTTCAAGAAGACGGATATGCTCGGCGACATATTCATCGCAGGCAGAAGTGACCGGGGCCATCTCGGCAGCAGGCAATTTATCCGGCGTCCGATTCTTTCCGCTCTCCTCCATCCAGACGAGCGGGCAGTAATTCACGACGTAGTTGTCCGCGAAGAAATCCCCAGCCTTCGGAAAGGTTTCTGAAAAGAGCCCCCAGAGCCGTTTGCCGCTCACCTCTGATTTCTCACAATCAAAGCCGACGATGGGACGCTTCGGATGTTCGTCCTTGGGCTTCCCCACTCCAGCGCTCACGCCCATCCAATCGCGCACCAGCGCAATCTCGCCGAATGGCACACCGGTCTGAGCCATTCCCCACGGGCCGGGATTCATTCCCATCATGAGAACTCGCTTCTTTGAGTTTCCAAAACGCTTCACGTAGATCTCATGAGAAGGGCTCGCGTAAACGAGAGGATTGTAGACATGCGTCACGGGCTCGGAAAACGTGAGTCCTTTCAACTTTGCGTTGAGCTGATCGGTTGCTTTGAGCAATTCTTTTGCGATGGCCATTCCCCATTCAAGAGCCTCTGTGGGAATCGTCAAGGAAAGGCGATTTGGAATCACCTCGAAAAATTGCGAGTGGTCGAATTTCGGCTAGGATTCGTGTGATGTCGGATTTCAAAGTAGCAGTGGTGGGGTCAGGTTCGGTTGGGTCCTATTATGGAGCAATCCTGAGTCGTCACTTTGACGTCTCGTTTTTAATCAGAAGCGACCTCGCTGCGGTGAAAGCGCACGGACTGACGATCGAAAGCCCCGACGGCGACTTTCATCTCGATGCAGTGAAGGCCTTTGCCTCAACGCAAGAAATCGGCCCCGTCGATCTCGTCATCATTGCGCTGAAAACGACCGCGAACGAGATTCTGCCGGAGATCATCCCTCCGCTTCTCAAAGAGTCGACCCTCCTCCTCACGCTGCAAAACGGCCTTGGAAACGAAGATTTTCTTGAGCAGCATTTCCCGGCTCACTCGATTCTCGGCGGGATGTGCTTTGTCTGCATCAACCGTGGCGAGCCGGGAACAATCCGTCACATCGCGCACGGGCTCATTGAAATGGGCGCCCGAAATGATCTCGAATCGCTCGAAAAAGTCGTCGGGATGTTCAGCTCAGCGGGGATTCCCTGCGAGGCGCTCCCGGACCTTGGTCTGGCCCGCTGGCGGAAACTGGTTTGGAATGTGCCGTTTAATGGCCTCTCGATCGCGGCGGGTGGCATCGACACTCAGGCGATACTATCGTCCCCCGAGCTCGAGGTCCGCGCCCGGGCGCTCATGCTTGAAATCATTGCAGCGGCGGCTGGTTTCGGGCACGAGATCGACGAAGCGTTCGCCGACTACAATATCAAACGAACCCGCGACATGGGCGCTTATCAGCCGTCCAGCCTGATCGATTTTCTCGCTGGAAATCCCGTCGAGGTTGATCCTATCTGGGGTGAGCCGCTCCGCCGCGCCAAATCGGTGAACGTTTCGACTCCGCAGCTTGAATTGTTGCATCAGGAGATTTGCGAGGCGGTCGCTTCGGGGGCATCTTAGTGACATGAGCGACTCGACCTTCGATATTCCGGACTCGATTAGAAAGCACCAACCGCAGGTCGGTCTCGTTCTTGGTTCCGGGCTTGGAGGATTCGCTGAACTGCTCGAAAATCACGAGTCATACGATTTTTCCGAAATCAAAGGGCTCCCCGAAAGCACCGTCCCCGGTCACGAAGGAAAGCTCCATCTGGGATCCATCGGTGGTGTCGATCTCATCGTCGCCCAGGGCCGCGTCCACGTTTACGAAGGCTGGACCGCGAAGGAAGTCGCCGCTGGAGTTCGCCTGTTTCACGAGCTGGGAGTTTCCACTTTGATCCTCACCAATGCTGCCGGGATCGTAAACGCCAATTTCAAACCGGGGCAGTGGATGCTGATCGCGGATCACCTCAATCTCGCCCGCCAATCGCCCCTCACGGGAGATGCCCATTTTATCGATCAAACCCATGTCTACTCTCCGCAGCTTCGCGAGCTCATGAAGGCGGAGAGTCGCGAAACGGGATCGTCGAAACTCTACGACGGCGTTTACGCCTGGATGAACGGCCCCGAATACGAAACCCCTGCCGAGATCCGAATGCTGCGCACCCTTGGAGCTGACGCCGTCGGAATGTCGACAGTCCCCGAAGCAATCCAGGCGCGAGCACTCGGGATGCGCGTTCTCGGAATGTCCTGTCTCACCAACTACGGTGCCGGACTCTCCGGCTCGCCATTGAGTCACGGTGAAGTCATCGAAGTCGGTCGAGATGCAGCGGCGGAACTCTTCACGCTCCTCGAAAGCGCGATACCCGCGATGGTCGAGATTTAGGAAGAGCGAGGCTAACTGGCGCGGATATGAAATGAGCGGCACCCGTTTAAAAATTCGCGACGAATCGCATACGCTGCTCCAAAGATGCCACCACTCGAAGAGTAGCGGCTACGTGCCCTTCTACCTCCGGGAGAAGATTCAGAGCATCGGTCACTCTTAAAGCAAAGTCAGCAGCTCGGCCGGCTTTTGCAAAAACACTTCCGCCCCTGCAGCGCGCAATTCCTCTTCGTCTCGAAAGCCCCAGCTCACCGCGACAGGAAACATTCCGGCATTCACTGCCGTGAACATGTCGACATCCGAATCGCCGACGTAGGCGCATTCCGACGGCGCGCAGCCCACGAGTCCGGCCGCCTCAAATGCTCCGGCAGGATCCGGCTTTCTCTCAACGCCATCACGGGCTCCGAGAACGACGTCCCACTCCCAATCCGCGAGGAATGCCTCGACGCACTTCAAGGTGAAATCGTGAGCCTTGTTCGAGAGAATGCCGATAGGAATCCCCTTCGCCTTCAGTTGATCGAGCAGTTCTCCCATCCCCGGAAAAAGGCAGGTCGTGTTCTTCCAGTTGCGGCCGTAGGCCTCGCGGTATTCGGCGAGAATCGCTTCCGACTCCTCACCGTCAGCGGGACGATGCTCAGGAGGAAAAATATCCTGCACCAAGCTCATCATTCCATTTCCAACGAAGGTCCGATAAGCGTCGATGGAATGCGTTGGCATTCCATGGGCACGCAACACGTCGTTTCCCGAGTCGGACAGATCCCTCAGGGTATCGAGCAACGTTCCGTCGAGATCAAAAATGACCGCTTTAATAGAGTCACTCATGAATCGGTATCCTTCTTGAGATTGAACGCACAAATCAACGCCTTCAATCCCGCCATCTCGATGGAGGGATCGACGCCGCAGCCCCAGAGAAGCTGACCGCTTTCCTCATCCTGAATCTGAACATACGCAGCCGAATCGGCATCCGATCCGCCGCGCAACGCCTGGCTCCGGTAGTCGGTCACTTTGAAGGTTTTCTGTCCTGCCTCTTCGAGAAAATGTACGAAGGCATTGATCGGTCCGTTTCCTTTTCCGGTCCCCTCGATCGTCTCACCATTCAATTCGACGGCGGCATGGCAAATCACCTCACCGGCCTTCATGTTGGTGTGATCGAGTTCAAATTTGGTCAACGACAAAGGGGCATCGACATTGACGAACTGCTCGAAAAAGAGCTCGCCGATCTCGTCATTTCCAAGTTCACGCCCCGCCGCATCTGCTTTGTCGTAAACAAATTTTCCGACCTGTGGATGCATCGATTTAGGAAGATCGAATCCGTGCTCACGATCCAAGACGTAGGCAACGCCGCCTTTTCCACTCTGGCTGTTGATGCGAATGATCGCTTCGTAGCTGCGCCCGAGGTCCTGAGGATCGATCGTCAAATAGGGAACGCCCCACGGAAACATTTCGTCCCCTGACGCTTCAACATCTGAGGCACGACGATCGAAGCCTTTCTTAATCGCGTCCTGATGACTTCCAGAAAATGCAGTGAAAACCAATTCACCTGCGTAGGGGTGTCGCTCCGGAACATTGAGCCGGGTAACGGTTTCGTAAATCCGTCGAGTCGATGACAAGTCGGAGAAATCGAGTCCCGTGTCGATTCCGTGGCTGTTCATATTCAACGCCACGGTCACGATGTCGAGATTTCCGGTGCGCTCACCGTTTCCAAACAAGGTTCCCTCAACGCGATCCGCTCCAGCCAACAAGCCGAGCTCGGTCGCCGCCGTTCCGGTTCCCCTGTCGTTGTGGGTGTGCAAACTGATGATGGAATACTCGCGGTTATCGACGTGACGACAGAACCATTCGATCTGATCGGCATGCACGTTCGGAGTCGTCCACTCGACTGTGGCAGGAAGATTCAAGATGATCTTTTTATCTTCGTTAGGCTCCCAGACCGCGGAAACTGCATTACAAACCTCAAGAGCATAATCGAGTTCGGTGTCCGAAAAGCTCTCAGGGGAATACTGCAAAGTGATTTCGGTGTCGGGCAACGTGGGCACCAACTCCTTGATCAATTTTGCTCCCTCGATCGCAATGTCTCTGATGCTCTCTTTGCTCGCATCGCGAAAAGTGACGCGACGCTGCAAGGGCGAGGTCGAGTTGTAAAGGTGGACGATGGCACGCTTCGTTCCTTCGAGACTTTCGAAAGTGCGACGAATCAAATGCTCACGTGCCTGAACTAACACCTGCACCGTGACATCATCAGGAATGCGATTTTGATCAACGAGCGCACGCAAAAAATTGAACTCCGTATCTGCAGCGGAAGGGAAACCCACCTCGATCTGCTTGAAGCCGATGCGAACCAACTCATCAAAGAGAGCGAGCTTTTCTTCAACGCTCATCGGAACCGGTAGCGCCTGATTCCCGTCGCGAAGGTCAACGCTTGCCCAGATAGGTGCGTGCGTGATCGTCCGGTTCGGCCATTGGCGATCCGGCAATTCAACCGCTGGAAACGGTCGGTATTTCTTGATGGATTCAGGATTCATGAGTTCTGATTAGTGGTTGAGAATGAGTAAAAAAGCAAACTCCCGTACACGATGATCCCGTAAACGATGGGACAGGGAGTTGGAAAAATAGAAAAAAGAACGGGCAGACTAGCCCAGTAGCACCAGCTCGTTAGAGAGCAGGGAAAGAGAAAAAACGGTGCTGTTCTTTGAGATTTTCATCCTTGGAATCATGAAAGGTAGTTTCGAATCGTGACCTGTCCAGCAACAATCTGATAAGGACTCTCGCGCAACATCGAAATCGGAATGAGTTTCATTCCGTTACTTTCATTGATCGTAGAGGAACGGGAATCGTTCCGAAATTGCGAAGCCCAACATTTCTCCGCGAGGAATGAATTCTCATTCAGCTACCTTCCGCTGATGCAAAACCTGAAATTCCGCAGCGGCTCCGCTTTCAATAAGAGGATCAATTTTAATCCCATGGCGAATGAGAAACGCCTCCTGCGTTTCGCGTAGAACCGTCTCTATCCCCGCGTCGCGCCCCCAGTTTTCAAGGTCGACGAAATTCACATCGACGGTGAGATCCTGCTTTCCGAATCGACTGTAAACCCGCCCCTCGGTGATCCGCTCATTTCTGAAATACCCCCGCACGGATCCCATCAGGTTCCGCCCGTAGATGTCCTGCGGATCGCTTCCGTAATCGACCGACAGCATCGAACCGGCTTTCCATTTTGCACCCAACTCGCCGATCCAGCTTTTCACCGAAGGCTGTATCTCGATTCGCCGTCCCGCTTTCATCCCCTCCAATTGCATCGCGGAGAAGTCCGCCTGATCCATCGAATCGGGCAGCTCACGCCAAAATTCCCGGAGCCCTTCTTCCTCATTGTAACTGACACAAATCTCCTCCCACTGATTCGCCTCCCCCGTCGCGCGCAACCATTTTGCAGGGAACGCGTCGAAGAGCTCATTCGAATAGATCAAGGCGCGCCCATTGGTTTTCAAAAGCGCCTCTGCTATCGAATCGTGCCAGGTGACACCCCGACCTCTGAGCCGTTTCTTCTGGCGGCCACGCAAGACCGGAGACACTTCGACGAGATGGCAATCCAGTTTTCGACGCTGCCACCAACCGAACGACTTGAGCACTTCAGCGGCGAGACTGCCACTGCCGGGACCGATTTCGATAATAGAAACGGGACCATCCCAGTCGAACGCATCGACCTCGGCTTGAATCCAACGGCCGATCGCCTGCCCCAACCCCGGGGAGAGCGTTGCGGAGGTCGCAAAATCGCCGCGCCCGTTCCCGACGTCATTGATATTCGCCCCGTAATAGCCGAATTCGGAATCATACAGCGCCAGCGCCATGAAATCCTCGAATGACATGGAGCCACCCGACGCTTCGAATTTCGTCTTTAAAAATGCGCGCAAGTTCGGCATGGAAAGTCACCACTAAACAGTGTTTAGTCCCCTAATCAACAGGGTTGAGTCCCTCCTTCCCCAACCCGAAACGGTTGCGCTTCTTTTCCGATGTTCTCATTTTATCGATTCTTCATCTTCGCTGCCACGGCGCTTTTCCTCTGCTCATGCGGTCCCGAAAAAGAGGCCCCCGTTGCCACTGACGAAGATTACTCGCCCTATCACAGCATTCCGAACGCTGACTATGCAGGGCTGAAAAGCTGTGTCGAATGCCATCAGGAGCAGCATCAGGACTGGCTAAAAAGCGATCACCACCTCGCGATGAACCCGGCAACGGACGAGTTCGTTCTCGGTGACTTCAACAACATCACCTTCGAGCACTTCGGTCAGAAATTCCGATTCTTCAAAAAGGGGAACGAGTTCTGGGTCAACGCTCCGGATTCGGATGGAACCTACAAGGACATGAAGATCGACTACACGTTCGGTCACGAACCTCTTCAACAATACCTGATCCCCTTTCCCGGCGGTCGCTACCAGGCGCTTCAGGTTTGCTGGGACTCGCGCTCCAAAGAGGACGGTGGCCAGCGCTGGTACCACCTTTACCCCGACGAACCCGTTCCGCCCGAAGACGTGCTCCACTGGACGCGTCGTCACTTCAATTGGAACTACATGTGCGCCGACTGCCACTCCACGAATCTGGACAAGAATTTCGATCCTGACACGCTCACCTACGAGACGACCTGGTCGGAAATGAATGTCAGTTGCGAAGCCTGTCACGGTCCCGGGTCGGAACACGTTCTCTGGGCAAACGCGGCGGCGAAAGATGAAGGCAACTCCGGCATCTCAGACGAAGAGAAAAAAGCCCTCACTGACTATACCAAATCGAAAGGCCTCGTTGTCACCTTGAAGGAGCCGGAAGAAGGAGGCTGGGCGATCGATCCTGAGACGAACATGCCAAAGCGCACCATCCCGCTGAAGTCGAACGTTCAGGTCGAGAGCTGCGCGAGGTGCCATTCCCACCGCTCGCTGAACGAGCCGGTCTACACTCCCGGTCAGGGATTCCACGATTCCCATCACCCCTCAGTCATCACCGATCAGCTCTATCATCATGACGGTCAAATCGATGAAGAGGTTTACGTCTACGGCTCGTTCGTTCAGAGCAAAATGTTTCACGCGGATGTTCGGTGCTCGGATTGCCACAACCCGCACTCGATGAAGCTGAAGATGCCAGGCAACGCGCTGTGCCTGCAATGCCATCAGGCGGAACCTTACAACACCCCGGCGCACCACTTTCACCCTGTCGACAGCACCGGCGCGAGCTGCGTTGACTGCCACATGCCGCACAAAACCTTCATGGGTGTCGATGACAGACGTGATCACAGTCTTCGCATTCCGCGTCCTGACCTTTCGATAAAAGTCGGCTCCCCTGACGCCTGCACCCAGTGCCATGAAGACCAGACTCAGGAGTGGGCCGCCGAAGCTTCCAAAAACTGGTGGGGCGGAGGCCCGCGAAATGCGCACTACGGTGAAATTCTTGCCTCAGCTCGCCGGGGCGAACCCGGTTCACTCGAGCGGGTTATTGCTTTGGCAGGAGACTATGACCAACCGGCGATTGCACGAGCCGCAGCCGTCGAGACGATCGGGCAACAGGCCCCCGGCCTCGAATCCACCACCGCGATCGCAACACGACTCGCGGACAGAGATCCCGAAGTGAGAGCGCAGGCCGTGGCCGCCCTTTTGCCTTACCCGGCGCAGCAACGGATGAATCTGGGAAAAGGTCTTCTCAGTGATCCGGTGAGGTCCGTTCGCACCGAAGCAGCACGAGTCCTCGCGATTGCCTCGCCTTCATTCGACGAAGCGACACGCGTAGCCTTTGACGCAGCGAAAGAAGAGCTCATTTCGAAACTGGAAGCAATCTCAGATCGCGCAGCAGGCCACATGGGGCTCGCGCTGTTTTACACCGATCTCGGTCAGACAGAGAAGGCGAAGGCTGCGTATGAAACCGCGAAGCGCGTCGAGCCGGAATTTGTTCCCGCGAGAATCAATTTGGCGGAAATGTTGTTTTCGGAAAATCGACCGAAGGAAGCCGAGAAGGAATTCCGTGAAGCGGTTGATGCCGCGATGATAGGCGGAGAAGAAGGTCTCGCCCGCGATGCGCTGGCACGTTTTCTCATTCGGATGAAGCGCTACGACGAAGGCGTCGAAGAGCTGAGACAGGCAACCGAATTGATGCCGAATCACGCGCAGACGATTTACTTCTATGCGGTCGCGCTGAACTCACTTGGCCGATTCCCCGAAGCGATCCCCTACCTCGAAAAGGCAATCGAACTCGATCCCTACAACATCGAGTATCTCACCGGTGCGTCTGCGATCATGCGGGATGGCGGGAAGATGCCCCAGGCTCTGAAATACGCGAGAGAAGCGCTCAAGCTGCAGCCGGAGAATCCGCAATTGCAGCAGTTGGTGCAGAGTTTGGGAGGGTGATCAAAGGTTCCCCCGTAAGAAGCCCCCGCCGGTTGAAGGACACAACCCCGTTGGGGTTGGTTAAATTTCCGATCGATAGCCCCCGGGGTTCGAGAACCCCGGGATCAATTCATGCGCAATGGGCAACCCCAACGGGGTTGTGTCGATCCACCGCTGTCCTTACAACCCCGGACTTCAATCCCACACATATTGCTCATCAATTCCAACGACAGGCCTCTCGCAAAACATTCTATACTCATCCTGAAATGTTGTTTTGCGGTGATGCTCCTCCTGATTCTTAATGTAATCGGTAACCACATCACAATTCGACTCTGAAACCGAAAACACGCCGTATCCTGCCTGCCAATGGAATCGAGCAAGACCACGGTCTTGCTCTTGAATCCAACTCGTAGAACACCGCTTGGTTTCTTTCACAAAATCGGCCACACAAACCGACCGATCCAAGGTCGAAAGAATATGAATGTGATCGGCAGTTCCGCCGATCTCGATGGGAAAACATTTTAACGTCTTCGCAACACCGCCCACGAAGGCGTGCATTTCGTGGCGGAATGCCGAATCAGTGAAGGCACTCTCACGGTTTTTCGTTGAGAAAATGGTGTGAATCAGAATTCGTGAAAGTGATTGCGGCATAGCAGGAACGCGCCGGGTTAAAACGCGCGGTCATTGTACACAACCCCGTTGGGGTTGCCAATTTCCAATCACGAATTCCCGGGGTTCGAGAACCCCGGGCTGTGATACGAAACCCCGTTGGGGTTCAGGTTCAATACATGGGTAACACAGCAGGTTCAATACATGGGTAACAAAATGGCACGGGAAAGAGCGTTGAAC
>JBLXHA010000011.1:0-241837 GCA_048260165.1 Verrucomicrobiales bacterium | reverse complement strand
ACCGAAACGTTCACCTACACCGCCGATGACGGCAACGGCGGCACCGCCGATGCGACGCTCACGATCACGATCACCGGGACGAACGACGCCCCGACCGCGAACCCTCCCGGCGGAACGCCCGGAGTCGATCCCGGAGTCTACGACGACACCGACACCGTTGCCGAAGACGCTGTCGCCGCGATCACCGGAGACGTCCTTGCCAACGACAGCGACCCTGACGGAGACACCCTCGCGGTCAGCGCGGTGAATGGAAATACCGACAACGTCGGAGATCCCGTGAACGGAAGCTACGGAGCGCTCACGCTCGAAGCTGACGGTAACTACAGCTACGAACTCGACAGCACCAAGCCCGAAGTCCAGGCATTAGCCGTAGGTGAAACCGCGACCGAAACCTTTACCTACACCGCAAGCGACGGCAACGGTGGAACCGCCGATGCGACGCTTACGATCACGATCACTGGCACGAACGACGCGCCGACTGCGGTCGCCGATACCGGAAGCACAGATCAGGATTCGATTACGGTTATCAATGTGATCGCCAATGATACCGATCCTGACACTAATGACAATTTGACTCTACTTTCTGTGGTGCAGCCAGTCGCCGGTGGAAGTGTTTCGATCTCCGGCAACAGTGTGAGTTTTGATCCCGGTTCCGATTTTGACTATCTCGATGATGGGGAATCGACCGACGTAACATTTGATTACACGGTGAGCGACGGTAAAGGCGGCACTGATACGGGCACAGTAACGATTACCGTCACAGGTGCTGATGATCCACTCGTTGCGGTTGCTGATTACGGCACAACGACGGAGAATTCGTCTTTGGTTGTCAGTGTTCTTGATAATGATATCGAACTCGACTCGTCTGATAAGGCGCTGGCGGTCACCGCAGTATCTGCGCCTGCGCTCGGTTCGGTCAGTCATGATGGCACTAACATCACCTTCGATCCCGGATCAGATTTCGATTATCTTACGTCCGGTGAGAGTCAGGATGTGACTTTCAATTACACGGTTACCAACCAGGATGGAGCGACTGACATTGAGACAGTGACGATCACGGTTAACGGGGTGAATGATGCTCCTGATACGCACGCCGACACGCTTCACACGATTGAAGGCGTTGGACGGGCTGTCGATGTGATTGCGAACGACAGTGATGCCGAGTCGACTCAGCTTCAGGTCAGTCATATCAATGGAGTGGCGGTTGGACCGAACACACCTGTGATTCTTTCGAGCGGTGCCACGGTTTCGTTGATGGAGGACGGTCGCGTTTACTTCAATCCGAACGGTCGATACGCTGATCTCAATTTCGGGGAAACAGCTACTGAATCATTCACCTATACCGTTGTCGATACTGACGGGGGAACCGCAACCGAGACAGTCAGTGTCACGATTGACGGAACGGACGAGGAAGCTGTCATTTCCGGTGCTTACCAGGTCTTGAGTGATCAGCTTTATGAAATTCAGCTTGATCCTACCGATGAGTCAATTGTCTACGTGCCGATTGGCGATCCGTTGCCATTCAACTATAACTCCATTGCTTTCAACTCGAATGATAATTTGATCTACGCTGTCGCACGTGGCGCAGATTCAGGGCTTGGAGTCGTTGAACAGGATATCATCCAGATCAACCCATTAACCGGGCAGGTAGTCGGGAATCTCGGGCAGTTCCTCAATTCTGACGGCATCGCTGTCAATGATTATGCGGGTGTTATTAACTCGGATATTAACGTCTATTATGTAAATGGGAAAAACGGCGCCGACCAGTTGAGAACGTATGCGATCGATCTGGATCCAAACTCGGTGGACTATCTTTCCGTTACAGAAATCGGGAGTCTCCCCGGTGCTGATTACGGAGTCGACCCTAACACTGGACTGCTTTGGTCGGTAGCTGCCACAACGACTTATTCACTGGATCCAACCAGCGGTGTTCTCACGACTTACAATAATAATGGTGGAGTTGATGGCGCGGGTAATCCTGTGACCGGGGGATTCGGTTCAATGTTTTCTGATGGCGATGGAAATATCCAGGTCACTTCCAATGATGGAAACGGCTTCTTCCGGGTGGACACGACTAATGGAAATCTCATTCGTATTGCGGATGCTCCTGTTTCAAATTCGAATGATGCGACAGGAACGCTTGAAACGGCATTGCCTTCGGCTCAGCCTTTCCTCTTCCTCGATACTGATGGCAGCACCGGTGCTCCGACTACGAGAGACGTTGTGCGCGTTTATGATCCGGATGGCACCCCTGTCTCCATAGCGGACGCTGACACGAGTATCGCCGATCTTGATGGTGACGTGATTTCCTCTGCAAAAATCGTTCTGGAGAACCCTCAGGTGGGGGATGAGTTTGCAGTCGGCGTGCTTCCCGCGGGTATCACCGCAACGACGGAAATACAGGGTGGTTACCTTGTTGTTACATTATCCGGGGATGGGAGTCAGACGGATTATGCCAATGCGATTAAAGCGGTGGCTTTTCAGAACACCGGTTCAGGAAGCGTCCTCACTGACCCCAGACAAATTATCGTTACGATCACCGATGAGAACGGTGTCGTCAGTAATCCTGCTTCGTCGACTGTTTTCATCGGCAGTGGTGGAGGGAGCGCAGCCTTCCGCGACACCCAGACCGGGGACGGCGCTTTCGCTGACAGTCTTCACGTTCATGAAGACGATAACAACATTGCGACCGGCGGAGCCACGTTGAATCTCCTGACCAATGACAGCGATAATCCTGTCTCTATCACCGGAATCACCCAACCGCCCGCAGGGAAAGGAACCGTTACGAATAATGGTGACGGCACGGTGACTTTCAATCCGGGAGATGATTTTCAATATCTGACCGACGGCGAGACGGCAACAACGACTTTCACCTACACGACCAGCACGGGTGAAACAGATACCGTGACGATGACGATTCACGGTGCGAACGATCCTATCGTTGCTGTCGCTGACAGCGCGATGGTCGAGGCGGATGAAGTGACGGCCATCGACGTATTGGCGAATGACAGTGATCCGGACAGCATTGATCAACCTCTCTCTATCGTCGCGACGACTCAGCCTTCGAAAGGATCTGTGACCACGGATGGCAGCCAGGTATTCTTCAATCCCGGCACAGATTTCGCCGGTTTGAACCCCGGTGACACCGAGGTGGTTACGTTTATTTACACCGTGTCCAACGCGAGTGGTGAGGTGGAGAACGAACTGGTGACGGTAACGGTGACCGGGCCTAACGAAGACCCTGCAGCGGTCGATGACAGTGGCGCGGTTGATGAAGATGCGATGATTGATGTGTCAGTCATTAACGGTGTCCTCAACAATGACAGCGATCCGGACGCCGGAGCGGTTCTCACCGTCAGCGCTGTGCGGACCGGTGCTGAAGGAGGTTCCGGAACAGCCGGCACGGTTGGTGGTGATTTGGTAGGAAACTACGGCACCCTGACTCTCGCCGCTGACGGCAGTTACACTTACGTCGCTGATCAAGCGGCTGCCGACGCGCTCGCTGTTGGAGCGACTGCTAACGATGTCTTCACCTATACCGTGTCTGACGGATTTGGCGGCATTGATACCGCCGAGTTGACTATCGTCGTTACCGGAGCTGATGATGCTCCGGTGGCGAGCGCTGAGATGGGGAGCGTTCAAGAGGATGTGACTCCGACAGCGAGTGGGCAGCTCGATGCAACGGATGAGGAAGGGGACACTCTCAGTTTCTCCCGGAATTCAACGGGAACGCCCGGGACTGAAGCGGGTGACAATGGCTACGGCGACTTCACGATCAATAACGATGGAACGTGGAGCTACAATCTCGACAATGCGAATGCCTCGGTTAACGGATTGGCTGTCGGTGAAACTATTACGGATACGATTACTTATCGGGTTTCCGACGGTGGTGGAACCGATACTGAAACGATAACCGTCACCATCAACGGCACTAACGATGGCCCGGTCGCGGTCAATGACTCTTACACGACGTCAAAAGGCAGCACGATCACAGTGGACCCGAGGTCCAACGATACCGATGTCGACGGTGACACGCTCAGTATTACGCACCTCGAAGATGCGAGTGGAAATCTCGTGACTCCGGTTGTTGGAGTTCCGATCACGCTTGCGAGCGGGGGAACCGTAACGCTGAATGAAGATGGAACGGTGGCCTACGAAGCTCCGCCGGTAAGCATCGTCATCAATGAAGTCGCCGATGATGTGGCGTGGACCTATGCAGGTATCAGTGAAGGTGGTTCGGATGAGGCCTACGACGGGAAGACGATCAGTTACACGGGCCTCTCAGGCTTTTCTCAAGGCGGTGTCTCACTTACCTTGAGCGTCGACGGCCAATATGATGATTCGGTGGCGATTGATTTGAATGGTGATGGAACGATTGATTACGTTGTAACCGAAAGCGATTTCAGAGACGGGATTGCCGCGGCTACTCTCGCCAGTCCCCTGGATCCCCCTGCCGCTTATGAACCCTGGGATGACTCGTCGTATCTGACCTTTGAAGTGATGGTCACGACCACGGGAACAACCGTTGACGCCTATTGGGACGGGGTCAAAATCACCCCGGGATCGGGAGGAGCACCGGCGAGTGGTGGCGCACACGGAGGAGGCTTTGACAATGTGAGCGCCTTTACGCTTGCTGATCTGGGCTACAACCCCGACGGCACAGTTCCCTCGGACAATTTTACAACGAGTGAAATTCGTCTGGGAACCCTTAACGACGGCGGACCGAGTAGAAGCGGAATCTCGTTCGGGATTCAGGTGAACAATGTTCTTGTAACCGATACGTTTGACTATCAGATCGACGATGGAAACGGCGGAACGGATGTTGCGACGGTAACGATTGACATTGATCCTCTCAACCAGGCTCCAGTGGCGGTCGAGGATGTTTACCGCATCGACGAGAACGGTTCGATCACGACAACTCTGGCCGACGGTTTGCTGGCAAATGACAGCGACCTCGAGGGGGATACCCTGACGGTCAATACCACTCCGCTGAGTGAGCCAAGCAATGGAACGGTGGTTATCGCCGCTGACGGCACGTTTACCTACACCGCCGACAAGGGGTTTCAGGGCAGTGACTCATTCACCTACGAGGTCAGCGATAGCCAGGGAGGCACCACGACCGGAACGGCCACGATCCACATTGATAACGATCGTGACGGTTACACGAACGACGTCGATTTCGATGACGACAACGATGGAATTCTCGACACCGAGGAATGTCTCGCGATGGACAGCGGTGGCACTGATCATACCGGTCACAGCCACAGTCTGCCTATCATTGATTCGCTTTATGGCGGCATTGTTGATCCAGTTGCGGATGCGGTGCTTTTTGATCACGACAGCTACGGAATCTTTGTTTCCGGGTCAGGATTGATCGCCGGGGGAAATACCGACGGACGGGGCTTTATTGACTCGGGTTGGTATAAGGCAACCGGTGGAAGCTACGAGGAGGATCTCGACTTCTCCGGAACGACCTTTTCCAACGGAACGGTCTCGGTTTCATCGTTTGCCCCGAGTTTGTTAGGGATTCCGGGTTCCTCCAGGGATGCAACGCTCGGTGTCACTGATACGGTGACAGACGCTGGCGACGCGGATGCCGATATCGTCTCCGGCGATTCAGGCACGGGTCTGGCGATTGAAACTGCCTCGAGCCTGGCGGCACCCGCTGTTACCACGATTTCGATCGATTTTGCGGACGCGGTTTACTCCTTCGGTTTTGATCTCAATGATCTCTTCGATGGCGGGGTTCTGCAGGGGATTCTTCCAACTGTTACCATCGAAATTGATGGTGATACCGTTCTTCGATTCGTCGGTGCGGATGTCCTCGCCGGTGGCGGCAGTTTGAGTGCTGCGGTTCGGGACAGCGATGACAATCTTATTCTGGGTCAGAATGGATTGGCTCAAGTGGTGCTGGTGGGAGACAACACGGAAACGTTCATCGGTTTCACTTCGCCAACGCCGGTTAGCCAGGTTCGGATCAACTATGGGACGGCGGCACTGTCACTCACGGTGGATGAGATCGGTCTCGACAATTTCCGCTACTCGACGCATCCGGTTTGTGATATCGACAGTGACGGCATCGGAAATCGCCTCGACCTCGATTCTGACGGAGACGGCGTCTTCGAAGTGGTTGAAGCGGGCGGCACTGATCTGAACAACGATGGCATGGTTGATGGACCTGTGGATGCAAATGGAGTTCCCATTGCAGCCGCCGGTGGTCTCGACCCCGATGGCGGTCCCAGCAATCCATACGACGACGCTTCAGTTCCCCCGGTGGTGATTGATCTCGACGGAGACGGAGCCGAATTCCGGAGCGTCGAAGAAGGAATTCAGATGGACGTCGATGGCGATGGCGAACTCGAACAGACGGCCTGGGCCGGAAGAGACGATGCGGTGCTTATCTTCGATGGTAATGACAACAACGCTATCGACGGTCCCGACGAATTCGCCTTTGCACGTTACAGCGATGATCCCAATGCAACTGACCTTGAAGGATTGCGAGCAGGGTTCGACTCCGACGATGATCTCATGCTCACCGCTGAGGATGACGAGTGGGAAAACTTCAAACTCTGGCAGGATGCAGACGGCGACGGATTGGTCGGGGAAGGGGAGCTATTCACCCTCGATGAGGCCGGAATCGAAAGTATCGGTCTCGTTAATGACGGCAATGCCTACTCGGCGGCAGACGGTGATGTTCATGTTCACGGTGAGTCCGTAGTGACTTACGCTGACGGGACTACCGGAACAGCAGCTGACTCCGCCTTCGATTACAGCGAACTGGTCGATCAATCCGGAGAAGACTCGCTCGAAGTCGTGACTGAGTCCGGTGAAGTTGTGAATCTCGACGAATCCAATTTTAAGGAGGCTATCGGGAGCCCGATTGATAACGGAGGGGACATGATGGTTCCCGAGATGGCTCCTACAGCTTCAATCGACGAGTTGGCAGCGAACCAGGCAGCGATGCAGTAGGTCCTTAATCTGATTCTATCGTAAAGTTAACCCGGTAAAGATTCCTGCTTCAGGCGATGCCTTATGGCGCTCCTGCAGCTCGAATCCTAACCGGGGAGTTGGAAGCAGGCCCGTTCAGCACTGACAGCGGATCTGTGAGAACGTAAAACCATTTTTTTGATTCAGGGCGACCGCCGACTGTTTACTGAGGATTCGTAAGCGCACGCCATTTTTAATAAATATTAATTGTAATAATTTCAATAAATATTATAATTAAGGAGATCTAATTTTATGGATTCCCTTGAAACTCGCTCCGCAGACGCTCTGTCCGATTATCGGGCTGGCAGGTTTGCGGACGCGATTCAAGCTCAAGGGGCGATCCTCGACGAACTTTCGAACGACAATGAGGGCTGGGTCGCTGCGGCAAAACGACTCTGCCTCTTCTTCTTCGCGGCGGGGGACTACCATTCCTGCATTCCCGTTCTCCGACGCATCCTCGACCTGGAGCCTGATGATATCGAAGGCCTCGAGAATCTGGGTATCATTTACAAGCGGATTGGAGAACATCGCGCCGCGATTCATTATCTTCAGAAAGCATTCGAGCACGCTCCCGACCGTTCCAACCTCAACGATGCGCTGGCTCATTCCTATTCCGCGATCGGGAATCTCGATAAAGCCATCTGGCACGGTGAACAATCTCTGTGTTTAAAGGACACTGAGGTTTCACGTGAGGGCAAAGTATTCCCTGTCTCCGGGATCCCGAAACCTTTCAACGCAGATGACCCGGGGATGAACATCATTTCGTTCAGCCTGTGGGGGAATCATCCCAAATACCTCCACGGAGCATTACGGAACGCTCAACTCGCTCCCGATCTCTACCCCGGATGGACCTGCCGATTTTATTGTGATGACAGTGTTCCGGAGAAGTTCAGAGGAAAATTGACGGGACTCGGGGCCGAGGTGCTTTTAAAACCAAAACCGGAAGCGTTCTACGAGGGGTTGCTGTGGCGATTTGAGGTCATCTCTGATTCGGGGGTGGATCGTTTCCTCATCCGGGATGCTGATTCTGTGATCAACATCCGGGAGCGTGTCGCGGTGGATGAATGGCTCCAGACGGATCGGCATTTCCACCTCATGCGGGATTATTTCTCCCACACCGAACTGATCCTCGCGGGAATGTGGGGCGGCGTCACCGGCGTTCTTCCCTCTCCTGACGAACTCCTGCGCGACTTTTCGACGACAACCGGACCCACTTCGAACTACGACCAGATTTTCCTGCGGACGATGGTTTGGCCAACCGTGAAGCAAAGCGTGCTGATTCACGATCGTCATTTTCGCTGCTTTGATTCGAAGCCGTTCCCGGCGCTCGGCACCCTCCCGGGGTATCGACACGTCGGGCAGAACGAATCGGCACTCTGGGGACGGGAAGGTTTCCATACTCCGACCGAGGAGGAACTCGTCGCGCTCACCTCCTGAACATTTTCTGTAATTCTATCACCCTTGTCACTGTCTACTCATGAATCGCCAGACACCGGATTATTATCTTAACGGGCTCAGCTATTTCGGCCGCCACTACGGAACCAATGTGAATCCCGGCAGTGTTCTTCACGGCCTGCCACTGGTCGATAACAAGCTGACTGCTGAAGTTTTCCAACGGGCCGCCGGGAAGTGCGGTATCGAGGCGAAGCTGGTGAAGCGCAGTCTCTCGCAGTTGGGCGAAAGTCTGTTTCCCATCATCGTTCTCACGAAAAAAGGAGCGCCCTACATGCTCCTTTCCCGGAACGAGGAAGGGGCGGAGATTCATCTTCTCGACGGAACTCAGCGGGAAGTGACGCTGACCTGGGACGAGGTGAAAAGGAGTTTCTCCGGCTATGTGATTCTTGCCAAACGCGCTTTCGAATTTGAAAAGCGGTCTGATTTTGCTCCGGAGAAACCGAAAAAGAACTGGTTCTGGGGGACGCTTTGGAAATTCCGGGGGCTCTATGCCAAGGTCGGGGTGGCGACGATCTTCATCAATTTGTTCGCGGTTACGTCCTCGGTTTTCGTCATGAACGTGTACGATCGCGTCGTTCCCAATCAGGCTCAGGATACGCTTTACGTCCTCGCTACCGGAGCACTCATCGCTTTCGGGTTCGAGTTTATCATGAAGAGTTTGCGAACCTTCTTTGTGGATCGGGCAGGGCACCGTGCCGATCTCATCATGGGCGGAATGCTCTACGAGCAAATGCTTGGAATGAAATTTTCCCAACGACCTGCCTCTGCCGGAGCTCTCGCGAGTCAGGCGCGCGCTTATGAAGGGCTCAGAGAGTTCTTTGCAAGCGCCACGATCACCGCGCTGATCGATTTGCCGTTCGTGTTTGTTTTCGCGTTCATCGTCTATCTTCTCGGTGGCATTGTGGCTGTGCCGATGATTGTGGGGCTCCTCCTTGCGCTTTCGGTAGGGGCGGTCATGCAGTGGCCGATCAGTCAGGCGGTTCGCAACAGTTATCAGGCGACGAATCAACGTCAGGCGCAGACGGTGGAAACGCTCAACGCGCTTGAAACAATCAAAGCAGTGGGGGCCGAATCAGTGCTCGCATCGAAGATGCAAGCCTGTGTTCACGAATCGGCGAAGTCCGATGCGAAATCCCGCCTTTACTCTCAGACCGCGGTGAACCTTACCGCTTTGATTCAACACGTCGTCTCGGTGGCGATCATCGTCCTCGCATTCTTTCAGGTGACTGATGATAAGATGACGATGGGAGCGATGATTGCCTGTGTGCTTCTGGCAGGGCGGGGAATGGCCCCGGTGGGAATGCTCGCGTCTCTGTTGACGCGGCTTCAACAATCCCGCCGATCGCTGAAGGGGCTCAACGACATCATGCAGCTTGCGGTGGACCGTCCCGACGATGGGCTTGGAATCGATCTGACTGTTTTCACTCCCTCGATCAAAGCGAACAAGGTGGCCTTCAGTCACGCCGTGGGACAGGATCAGAAAATTGATATTCTTCAGGATGTCTCGTTCAAAATTGAAAGCGGTGATCGAGTCGCTCTTTTAGGAAAAATCGGATCAGGGAAAAGCACATTGATCCGCTTGATGATGGGACTTTACGAGCCTGATGACGGCGCCATGGAGATCAGCGGGATCGATCTTCGCCAGCTGAATCCATCGCAGTACCGTCGACGGATCGGATATATTTCCCAGGACTCAGGCCTGCTGTATGGAACGCTGCGTTCGAATCTCACCGCAGGTGCTCCCTGGTTAACCGAGGAAGCTGTCTGGCAGGCAGTGGAGCGCGCAGGGCTGGCTGATCTGGTTCACGCGCACCCTGCGGGAATTGATCTTCCGATCGCGGAAGGCGGCACTTCGCTTTCAGGCGGGCAGCGTCAGTTGGTTTGTCTCGCCAGGGCTATCGTTGAGGAACCTGACATTCTTGTCCTCGATGAGCCTACCAGCGCGATGGACCCGGCGACGGAGAAAAAGTTTAAGAAGCAGGTCACAGCCTATCTCAATGAGGATCGCAATCGCATCCTTGTGATGGCGACCCACAAGCGCTCGATGCTTTCAATGGTGGACCGCATCATTGCTCTCGATGGCGGGAAGAAAATCGGAGACGGTCCTAAAGAGTCAATTCTCACTCACCCCCGATCGAAGGAGGATCTCTCGGTGGTGAAACCGAATTCAGCGCGATCAGCAATGGATCGAACCCGCACTCGAGTCCCTGTCGATCAGAAGGATGTCATTCTGCCCAACTAACCTCTTTTGCTATCCTGTCATGAACCCATTTAATCCACAGACCATCAATTCCGCGGACCTTGATTTTATCAAAGATGCAAAAACAGCGGTCCGCAGTGAAAAGATCCGCGGGGCGAATTTTCTGCTCGTCGCGGTCGCCGCCTCCATCATCAGTCTGGTTGTGTGGGCGAATTACGCGCAGCTCGATGAAGTCACGAAGGGGCAGGGGAAAGTAATTCCCTCCAGCTCGATCCAAACGGTTCAAAACCTCGAGGGAGGAATCGTTGCGGAGATTCTTATCAGCGAGGGTGCCCGCGTTTCCAAAGGTGACGTTCTCGTTCGACTCGATGACACTCAGCGGAATTCCAGTTACCGGGAGAATCTGTCCAATGCTCAGGCGTTTGAGGCGGAGTTGGCACGACTTGTCGCTGAGGGAAGAGGTGACGAGAATATTGTGTTTCCCGAGAACATCACAGAAAAGCGTCCCGATCTGGTGATGCGTGAAATCAGTCTGTTTAACAAACGCCGCGCCGAGCGGGAGGAGCAGAAAGATATCTTCCTCCGAAGTTTGAACCTCGCGTCGGAGGAGCTCTCGATGACGATCCCTCTCGTCCAGAAAAATATCGTTTCCAAAGTGGAGCAATTGCGGCTCGAGCGTGAAGTGAATGAAATCGAAGGGAAGCTTCAGGAGCTGATCGGCGGATTTCAGCAGGAATCGATGGAGCGTTACAACGGAATTAAGGCGGAGCTTGAAGGTCTCAACGAGGCGATTCACGGCCGTCAGGATACGGTCGACCGCGCGTTGGTTCGATCGCCGGTGGAGGGTGTCGTGAATAAACTCTACGTCGCCACGATCGGTGGTGTCATCCAGGGCGGTGAGCCGATCGCCGACATCGTTCCCGACGACGACTCCCTGCTCATTGAGGCGAAGATCCGTCCTCAGGATATTGCCTTTCTCCGTCCTGATCAGGAGGCGACTCTCAAGTTCACCGCGTACGACTTTTCACTGTATGGAGGCCTCAAGGGACAACTCGAACACATCAGCGCCGACACGATCGAGGACGAGGTCGACAAGCAGCACTATTACATGATCAAAGTTCGCAACCAAGATGGCAAGCTCATGAAAGATGGCGAAGTCCTGCCGGTGATTCCCGGGATGGTGGTCGAGGTCGACATTCTCACCGGCCGCCGCACCGTCCTGCAGTATCTGACAAAGCCATTCCACCGCATGCGATTCAACGCGCTGCGTGAGCGATAAGCGGTGGTGGTCCCGGTCGATCAGGAAATCTGATAGGCCGCCTCGACGATCCCTCCGTCATTCTTCATGATCGTCGGGGGACCTGCGATTTTCTCGAGGAGCCGGAACATCGCGGTGTTGTCTTCGAATATCACCGCGACCCATTCATCGATGCCCGCAGCGAGGGAGGCGGCTTTCAGGGATTGAAGCAATTCAAATCCGGCGCCGTTTCCCTGCCAGAGATCGGCGGTGACGATTGCCACCTCAGCCCGCCCGGGTCTCGCCGGATCGCGAAAGCAGTGCCCGACTGAAATAGGCGTCGGGGTGCCGTCGTCTTCGATCGCGGCGACGCCGTAAGCGATGTGCCTGACGCCGTCCGGATTTGAAAGGCGTTCGAGGTCTGCTTCTGTCAGGGTTTTTTTATTGAAAAAGAAGCGTCGAAAACGGCTTTCGTCGGAGAGCGATTCAAAACCCTCGACGAACGCGTGTCGATCATGAGGAGTGATCGGTCGCACGATTCCAGATGAACCGTCCCGGAATGTGATCGACCGTTCTTTCTCCATTTCTGATCACTTCTTTTTAGACAATTTCTCGAGATAGTCGAGCAGGCTCGCCATTTCGTGCACCGTGAAATTGTTCATCAATGCGGGCGGCATGATCGACATGGGGAGTGTCTCGCGGGTCTTGATGTCGCTCTTTTTGAAGACGTGTTCAGCCGAAGCGATATCGCGCAGGGTTACCTGATCGCCCTGCTCATCGGTAACAAAGCCCATCACCGGGGAACCTTCTTTGGGAGTGATGATGTTCGTGGCGAAGCCCTGAGCAATCGTTTTGTTAGGATCGAGAATTGCCTCGGCGAGCTCGGGGCGTTTGTAGGTCTCAAAGATGTTTCCGAGGTAGGGGCCTTTTTGAGGCTCATCCTGACTCACGGTGTGACAGGCGACACAAGTGGCGCGGGCGAATACGGCCTCACCCAGGGATGGATTGCCTTTGTGTTTGATCACCGCGGCGAGCGCGTCCTTCGGAGCGAGCGTTCCGATCTTCGGCGTTTTGTCGGTTCCTGCAGCCTGGATTTTGAGAGCTTTCGCGGCGCTCTTCGCTGCCTTCGCCACTTCGGGATCAGCGTCGTTGAGGGCGACACGGATGCGATCATCCAGCATGCGGTTCTTCAACTCGGCTGCCGCCTGTATCAGGAGAATCCGCTGAGTCGGATTTTTCCAGCCGAGGTCGAGCGTTTTTCCTGTCATCTCGATCGACTCGGGGCTTCCGGATTTGCGGGAAGCGAGCGTAAGCAGGGCCGCGTTGGCCCAGTAGGTGGATGGTTCCGCGAGGTCTTTCGAGGAGAGCTCTTCAACGAGAAGGTGATGGTTTTCGAGAGTGGGGGCATCGAGGAACGCTTTGCCGGCCTCTTCGAGTTGTTTCGTGGCGTCGGTGAGAGCCTGCCGTGCATACTTGCCTTCGCTCTTGGCTTTGTTCGGATCGGCGATTTCCCCGGCGGCTTTGACCTTCTCCTTGAAGCCTGAAAGGGAAGCCTTCAGATCGACGAGAGCAGCGAGTGAAAGCGGCACGGTTTCCGGATCGTCAGTTTTTGCAAGAGCGATCACGGCGTTCGCGCGGCTTTCGTGAGGAAGCGCTGGATCGGAAATGGACTGTTTAATCAGAGCAACCCCGGCTGCCGGAATTTCTTCGGATGCGGCAAGTTGTTTTAGCGCTTCCGGAATCATCTCAGGATTCGACTCGGAGAGTTTCAAAAGTCGCATCATCGCATCGTTCGACTGGATCCGGTTGCGGCTCATTTCTTTGATGATATGAGTCGCTTCGTCGGGGGTGGCGTCGTTGAGTGCCGATTTCAGAGCTGCTAGAATTTTGTCAGTTTCGGACCATGGCGCGAGTTGATAATAGGGGCCGCGAGTGTCGGGACGGGTTCCCCAGCTGTCGCCGGTCCATTCCGCTTCGCGCTGCGCGAGTCGGGCGAGAATGGAAATGATCCGTCCGCGAGTGGCGGTTTCTTTCTCGTTCTTCAAGCCGGTGATGAGGATGTCGACGACTTCCGGATCGTGCATGCGCATGAGCGCAAAGGAGGCCCCTTTTCCATGGGCGTCGGAAGCGAGCAACTCGAGTGCTGCTTCGCTGGCTCCGAGTTGAGCAAGCGAGCGGAAAGCGAGGTGGGCAATCATCGGATCTTCACTCGCGAGATGTCGGGCGATCATTTCAGCATTCCCGATCATGTCCTGCCGCGTGGCGGCGATGATGGCTTCAGCGATGCGACGGGGATCTTTGAGTTCCAGCCCCCAACCGATGAATTCGTGGGCAAGTCGTGGTTTTTCGTCGGCGGGGAATTTCAGATCTCCGAAAGCCCGGGTCGTGAAGGGTGCCATCGCATCGTCGCTTTCGGTGATCGTCATCAGATCCTGAAGCGTTTCAATTCCTTCGCCCTGCAAGGTCACCGCGTAGGTTGCCGCGACGCGCGCTTCGAGTGGTTTGTTAGTGTTCGAAGCCAAAGCAATCAGCGCATCCGTCGTCGCTTCAGATTTTTCGCGACGAAGCAAGGTGCGCTGCGCAGCCATCGTGCGGATGCGGCTGGGTGAGTCCAACGCGGCGACGAGTTCGGCGTCGCTCATTTTCTCAAAGTCGGGGAGTGGGTCGGGTGTGTAATCTTTCGGAGTGACGCGAACGATGTAGCCGGTCTCGGGGCCTGCCCATTTGAAGGTCGCGGGACCGCGCCAGCTCGCCTGGTAGACGGCGCTCATGCCGTCGACGTCACCATCGGTGGGACGTGTCATTTTGATGAAAGGCTGAGGCTCGGTGATTTCTTCGAAGGTCGCTCCGACGCGTTGCACGGAATGACGATAAAGCGCGCCGGTTCCCCAGTCCGCGGTGAAGGGGGCCTTGTTCCATTCGTCTGGAAAACCCGGCTCGTGAATATAGACCGCTCCGCAACCGGAACCGCCACCATAGTCGGCGAGCGGGTGAACGTGTTCTTCGGGGAAGTTTTTGTAGAGACGGGGATAGCCGTGATCTTCGAGTCCGGTGAAGTGATGCAGTCTCACATCCCATCCGCCACCGTCGTTGGTGTTGTCCCGTGCGAACATATCGAGGAGCGGGCTGATCGGTGTGCCGAGGATGTTCCGCGTGCCGGTCGCGAAGAGTTCGAGTCCGGTTCCATCGGGTCGGAAGCGAATCACGCCACCGCCGCGATGTTGCAGTTCGCGATCGTCGATTCCTTTGGCTTTCATGAATCCAAAGTCACCGCCTGCGATGTAAATCCATCCGTCGATTCCCATCGTGATATCGTTCGTCGTGTGGTCGGCGGGACGGTCTTCAAAACCAAACGCAATTCCTTCGATGAGCCGTTTTTGTTCCTCGGCGACGCCGTCTCCATCTTTGTCCATGAATACGGAAATGTGGGGCGGGTGGAGGAGGTAAAGCCGGTCGTGATCCCAAAGGAGACCGCGGGGTGAGTCGACGTCTTTGACGAATTCAGTCACCTCGTCGGCGCGTCCGTCTTTGTCGGTGTCGCGGAGTCGGAGGACACGCCCGCGATGGGGTTCGCGACCGAGTGATCCGTTGCCGTCGCTCGAAACGTAGAGGTCACCGTTCGGTGCCGCGGCAACGTAGACGGGATAGTTGGCGCCTCTCCAGTCGGAGAAAACGGTGACGTCGAAACCTTCGGGCACTTTGACGTTTCCAAGAATGTCGGCCTCTTCCGTGGGCGTGAGTTTCACGATCTTCGGCGTGATGTTGCCCTCCTTCGCGTAGGGATCGGCGTCGACCGCGTCCTGCTTTTTCTTCTGCTCGGCCTGTTCTCCGTCGAGTTTCGGAAAGAGGGATTTGAATCCGACACCCTTCAATCCGATTTCGCGAATGCTCGCCCAATTGCCGGTGTTCGTCCCGAGAACGGTCACGCGCACGAATTTGGCGTCGGTTGCGGCGAAGTCAGCGCTGGCGTCGCCATTGTTCTTATTCTCTTTTCCATCGACCCAGGTGCCCCAGGATTCCGGTTTTCCATCCATCGAATATTCCAGCACGTAGCGATAGACAGCGCCGGAGCTTTCCCATTTGATCGATGCACCGTGAATCTTCTGCGGCTTATCGAACTCCAGCTGAATCGACTGAGGGTTCGTACTGCTGTTCGCACACCAGCGGGTCTCGGCGCTCCCGTCGATCGCTTTCCACGCGAAATTGTTTTTGCCGGATTCCTCGCTGCTGGCAGTCACCTTGGCGAGAAGCGCATCTTTCGGCGGCTTGCCGAGTGAGGCTTCAGGTTTCTCTTTCGGAGCATCGACTTTGGGGAGGAAAGTAACTTTGTTAGTCCCCGTGTAGGCTTTTCCGAGATAGTTGTCATTCAGTTTTCCGCAGGACCAGAGAAGGCCGCGAACGACGAGATTGAGGTAGCGGTCATCGGCTACGGTCTCGGTGTTGTGACCGAGCGTGGTCGAAAAGCTGCGCGCGCCCTGCGTCTCGTTGGTCCAGGCGACGATGGAGACATCGGTCGTTTCCTTTCCTTCGCGCGTGTATTTCTGGGTGCCCATCGCGAGTGGAGTCGCATCGAAGACATCGACGTTGTTGTAGAGTTCCTCTTTCATCGTCGTCCAGTCTTCGAGTCCTTCGACGATGGGGTGATCCTTCCCGACGTATTTCACATCGATCGGCTCCTGTGGTCCGTGGCTGGATGACTGAATCCCGAGGTGTTTGAACCACTGATCGGTGTTGCCGCGGAAGCTGTGCATCGCGCAGTGAAGGTGCACGGCAGGGATCGTCTTGTGCGCATCGAGAATGCGTTTCAGGACCTTGAGGTCTCTATTCCCGGCGGCGCACTCATCGTGAATGATGACGTCGTAGCCCTTCGCCCAATCCGGATCGTCGTAGAGCGGGAGTGGGGGATTCACCGACGTGTCATCCGTCCGCCAGACGTCGACCTGCACGTTGGCCCGAGCCTGAATGCCTTTGAAAAGCGCTTCGTGCTGGCCTTTGTAATCGTGACAGCATCCACCGGCAACGAGGAGTGCTTTGAGAGGTTTTTGCGTCGACTTAACAGGGTCAGGTCCCTGACCTAACAGGGTTGAGCCGACAAAGATGACGGCGAAGAGCAGTGAAAAGGAGAGCCCGGAGAGGGATGGTATTTTCATAATAGGAGAAACGTTAGTCTGGAGGCGGGGGAGGTGCTTAAGGAAGGAGGATGGGGCCGGGTTCGTTGATTTGCGTGGCTTGGTTGGATGCTCCGGGGAAATCCCGATGCTTGTGACTCTTGTCTTTCTTCCCATCGACCATCCGACGATCGGGCGTGGGCCTTTCGGGGACGGAGTCGCCGGTCGCGGAACTCCATTCGTTGTGGAGTTGTCTCATTTCGTTAAGAACGTCTTTCATCTCCTCTTTGCCGGCGAGATTGGTCATTTGATAGGGATCGTCGCTCACCTGATAGAGTTCCTCTTCGGGCCGCGGGTTTTGCATGACGTCGGTTTGATTCTCATTCAGCTTCCCTTCGTCCCATTTTTTCCAGAGTTCTTCCCCGGCAGGAAAGGATCGGTCGCTTTCCATGCTGAGGGCCCTTCGATCGGGGTAGGCATTTTTGATGTAAATAAAGTCGCCCGTTCTCACCATGCGTTGATGGGCCTGATAGACGTGCCAGTTCTGCTCGGCGAATGCGACGTCCCTGACTCTGGCCACGGGATCTTTCAAAATGGAAGTGAAGCTGACTCCCTGGGCGCGTTCATCGAGAGCAACCCCGGCGAGATCGAGAACGGTGGGGCCGACGTCGATGCTGCTGATCAGCGAATCGGTCACGGCTGGTTTGATTTTACCGGGACAGGCCATGATGAACGGCGTTTTGATGCCGCTGTCGTAGAGGCGGGTTTTGCAGCGGGGGAAAGGGCGGCCGTTGTCGGTCATGAAAATCACATAGGTGTTTTCTTCGATTTTCTGCCGCTTCAGTTCCGCGATGAGCTGTCCCATCGCGGCGTCGGCACGACTCACTTCGTGGTAGTAGTCGGCGAGGTCCGCGCGGGTTTGGGCGCCGTCGTAAAGAAAGGGAGGCACTTCAATCTCGGCGGGGTCGTAAGTTTCATTCACGTCGTCGATTTGCCAGTCGCGGTGCGCGTCTACGGAGGCGAACCAGGCGAAGAACGGTTTGTCGGCGGGGCGCTCTTTGAGAAGGTCGACCCAGTCGTCCGATTTTCCGGGGCCTGTTCCTTTGGAAATGACGTCGAAGGTTTCAGTCAGCTTTGCGATATGGTTTTTCCCGGAAAGGATCGTGTGGTAGCCCGCTTCGCGAAGCGCCTGAGGAAAGCGAAACTGATCGTCGGGGAGCGCGGTGTGCAGTTCGGGTGCTCCTGTATTGTGCGGGTAGCGGCTTGAAATGATAGAACAGCGTGACGGGCTGCAACTGCTGATCGTGAGGTAAGCTTTGTCGAAACGAATCCCGCGTTCCGCGAGCGCATCGAGGTGCGGTGTTTTGACGAAATCGTTGCCGTAACACCCGATGTCATTCCAGCCGATATCATCGGTGATGAAAAAGATGAAGTTGGGACGCTCTTCGGCTTGAAGGGCAGCGCCGAAGGCAAGGAGGCAGAGGGTGAAAAAGAGATTTCTCATAGATCAGTTCGAATGCGGGAATTTGCCTGTAGGAGCCTGTTTCCGCAACCGATCATGACGGCGGGGATGCGTCGAGATACCGCGGCAGGTGGCGGAGGAGTCAGCGCGTGTTTTCAGGTGGAGGATCCGCGTTCATCATGGTCCGGAGAGGGGGATTAATCCTTCTTCTTCCCGTCGCTTTCATCCCGTTTTTTCTTCCTCCGTTGGTAACGATCGGAGGACTTCATCATCCTCGCCATTTCCACGGGGAGTTCGGAGGTGAATTCCATCATTTCCCCGGTGGCGGGATGCGGGAACCTCAATTCGGAAGAGTGAAGCGCCATGCGCTTGGGACGACTCTCGATCGGGCGGTCCGCTTTCGGGATATCTGAATCGGGGTGGTATTTTTCATCGCCGATGATGGGGCACCCGATGTTCGCGAGCTGCACTCGAATCTGGTGTTTCCGGCCGGTGTCGAGCGTCAGCTCGAGGACGGAGCGTTTCTCCGTCTTCCGAAGCACGCGGTAATGGGTGATCGCCTCGCGGGTCTCCTCACCGGGTTTACCGACACGGACCCGCAGCTTGTTGGATTCGTCGAGGTGATCGCAGAGCGTTCCGCTTTTCTGTGGGGGAACGCCATCGACGACGGCGAGGTATTTCTTTTCCGCCAGTTTCCAGTTTTCCTGAAGCTCTCTTTTCGCGTCTTCGGTCCGGGCGAAAACCATCAGTCCTGAGGTGTCGCGGTCGAGACGATGAACGATCCAGACGCGGTCACGCCCGCCCTGATGATTTTCTTTGGCGTATTCGGTCAGCTCCGAGTAGGCGGTGGCCTGATCGGGCTTGTTCGCTGCGATCGAAAGGAGTTTGGCCGGTTTCATGATCACGATGACATCGGCATCTTCGTAAATCAGCTGCATCCCCGCCGACAGGTCCGGCTTGGGAGCGGCTTTCGGCGTGGGGGCGAGGGTGATGGTATCGCCCGCCTTGAGAGGGTGATTCGAATGCTTCGCGACACGGCCATTGACCTGGATGCCATCGAATTTAAGCCACTGACGCACCTTGGTTCGTTTTACTTCGGGCAGCTTCTCAAAGAGAAACGGGAGGAGCGTGCCGTCTTCTTCGGCGGTAAAAGTTTCATGCATAGCGACGATGAGGCAGATGGAGTAAAATCAGTTTCGGTGGTGTTGCGGTAGCTTCGACCGGTAGCCGGAGAACTCAAGTCTTGCTCTGAGGGGCGGGGTTTCAGGAATTTATCGACTTGAGCGTTTAAGCGTCGAAGATACTTTATTTTTTATGTCCAGCCAGCAGTCCCATCCTAATGATCCGCTTCACGGCGTTACCTTGAAGGTGATTCTCGAAACTCTCGTCGCCCGTCATGGATGGGAAAGGCTCGCTAATCGAATTCCAATTCGGTGCTTCATGTTTGATCCCTCGATCAATTCGAGTTTGAAGTTCCTCCGCCAGACTCCCTGGGCCCGTGAGAAGTTGGAGAAATGGTATGTGGGTGATCTGGGCGGCAATCAGGAATAGACGTCCTGTTCGATTTTGCCCGTTCCCGCCGTCCTGTCGAAAGCGAAACAGGCGTGCGCGAACTCCCTGAGAGGAGATGAAATTATTCTCTCTATTTACCTTTTCGTTCTCTGCGCCATCTTGTGTGCACACTCACTTTTTATAATTCATGACGAATAACGACATCTTTCGGCGCTTGCGTCACGCACTGGACATCAGCGACACAGCGGCGGCGGAGATCATAGGGAAAACCGGAGAGGAGACCACCCGGTCTCAGGTCAGTCGCTGGTTGAAGCGCGATGACGAGGACGGCTATCAGGCCATGTCGGACCCGACGCTTTGTCGATTCCTGGACGGATTGATCATCGAGAAACGCGGGCCGCGTCCTGACGGATCGGTTCCTGAGCCGCTGGAGTTGCTCACCAATAACGAGATTCTGAAAAAGCTCCGAATCGCTCTCGAAATGCGCGACGAGGACGTGAATGCCGTTTTCGAGAAGGCTGAATTTGTCGTGACGAAAGCCGAGCTGAGTTCGTTTTTCCGTAAGGAAGGGCATCGGAACTACCGGCTCTGCCCCGAACAGGTGCTGCGAAAGTTCATCCAGGGACTGGGCAAGAAACAGGATTGAGATCTGTCGTAAGGCTTAGCCGGAGGCGCAAAGAACGGCTTCCGCTGTTGCTGGAAAATAAAGGAACTGGAAAGAAATGCTTGCACTCGCGGGCGATTCCAAGTCTTTTTCCTGCATGCGCTTTTCCAGGGTTTCTATCTACTTTCTCGCTGCGGCACTCATTTTAGGCACTCCACTGGCTCATGGTCAGGACCGACCGTTTCTCCAGTCTCTTTTCGGTGGCAAAGCAGGATCGAGTGCCTCTGCCGGCAAAAAACCGGGTAAGCGGGTCGAGATTAATCTGACCGAGCAGATGCTGCGGGCCTATCAGGGAAATCGCCTCGTCATGAAAACGAACATCAGTTCGGGGCGTACCGGTAACACCCCTACGGGAAATTTTAAGGCAGGACCTTACAAGAAGGAGCGGCACTACTCCAGTCTCTATCACAACGCACCGATGCCGTGGAGCACACAGATCACGGGAAATTTTTTCATCCACGGGTTCAGTGTCGTTCCCGACTATCCCGCATCGAAGGGATGTGTCAGGGTTCCTATTTCCGGAAGAAATCCTGCGAAGAAACTGTATGGCTGGCTCGACGTGGGCACGCCGATCCGCATTTTCTACTAAGGCTTTGAGGCGCACGCGAACAGCGTGCGCCATTTTTTTTTGCCTAGAGGTTGCCCTTCTTCATTTCGCTCACGGCAAAATCGGCGGCCCGTGCCGTCAGTGCCATGAAGGTCAGTGACGGGTTCACGCAGGAGATCGACGTCATGCAGGCGCCATCGGTCATGAAGACATTTTTCGCGGCGTGAACCTGATTGTTCGCATTCAGCACTGAGGTCTTCGGATCGCGTCCCATCCTCGCGGTTCCCATTTCGTGGATCGCGGTTCCGGGGTAGGAATCCCCGTTGAACGTTTTTACGTTGGTCAGGCCGGAGGACTCGAGCATTTCAGCGGCATCGGCCATCATGTCTTCCCGCATCCTTTCCTCGTTTTCGCGGAAATCGGCGTCGAAGACGACTACCGGCAGATCCCATTTGTCGAGATTGTCGTGGTCGAGAGACATCTTGTTGTCGTGGTAGGGCAGGGTCTCACCGAAGCCACCCAGTCCCATCGCCCATTCGCCGGGTTCGGTAAGTTCTTCTTTGAGATCTTTGCCAAACGAAAGCTCGGCGACGTTGCGTTCCCATCCCTGGCGGCTTGCGCCACCCTGATAGCCGAAGCCGCGGAGGTAGTCGCGTTTGTCATCGCCGATGTTCCGATAGCGCGGAATGTAAATACCGTTGGCGCGACGACCGTAATAGTAGCGATCGAGGTCGCCCTCCCAGGTGCCTCTGGCTCCGGCGCGGAAGTGGTGATCCATGAGGTTGTGCCCGAGTTCGCCTGAATCGTTGCCGAGTCCGTCGGGGAATCGATCGGAGACCGAATTCATGAGGATGGCGGTTGAGGCCACGGTGCTGGCGCAGACAAAAACGATTTTGGCGTGGAACTCGCGATCCTCTTTCGTGACGGAGTCGATGACGTGAACGCCGGTCGCCTTCTGTGTTTCGGGATCGTAGGCGATTTCCCGCACGATGGAGTCGGGGCGAAGCGTGAGGTTTCCGGTCGCGGCGGCGGCGGGGAGCGTTGCCGACTGAGTGCTGAAGTAGGCACCGAAGGGGCAGCCGTAGGAGCAGCGGTTCCGGAACATGCACGGCCCGCGGCCGACTCCGGTCTGGGCTTCGGCCGCCTTGGAAAGGTTCGCGACACGACCGATCGTCATGTTCCGGCCTGGATAATTTTTCTCGAGGCGCTTCCTGACTTCCTTCTCGACGAAGAACATGTCCATCGGCGGGAGAAATTCGCTGTCGGGCAGTTGCGGGAGGCCTAGCGCTTCACCGGAAATACCGGCGAACTTTTCGACGTAGGAATACCACGACTCGATGTCTTTGTAGCGGATCGGCCAGTCCACTGCGATGCCGTCTTTCGCATTCGCTTCGAAATCGATGTCGCTGAGTCGATAACACTGACGGCCCCACATGATGGATTTCCCGCCTACGATGTCAGGCCGATACCAGTCGAATCGCTTTTCTTCTTTGTAGAGCGAATCGACGTCCTTCATCCAGTATTTCTCCGTCATCTCATTGTACGGATAATCGCGGGCGAGCTTGGGATGGGTCTTCTTCTGTTCGACCGTAATCTTGCCGTTGTACTTCGTCTCCCAGGGCGCCTTCATCGCATACTCGTAGTCGGCGACGTGGTTGAGTTGTTTCCCGCGTTCGAGCATGAGCACTTTGAGGCCTTTTTCCGTGAGCTCCTTGGCGGCCCAGCCTCCGGATACTCCCGACCCGATGACGATCGCGTCGTAGGTGTTGGCTTTTTTGGCGTCGATGTTCAGATTTGGCATGATAAGAAAAATTGGGATTCAACCCTGTCGGGTCGTCAGAAATGAGTGGAAGCGCGCTATCGTGAGATGGCCCATGCCTTTTGTCCGGGTTTCATCGGCACGTCGCCTCGAAATCCACCGGGAACGGGGAGGTATTCGAGCGCCTGAGTGGCTCCAATCTCGGAGGTGAAATAGCCGGTCACGGTGAGTTTTTTCATCTCCTTGAAGAACGCCTTGTTCGTTTTCGTGGCGTCTTCGATGATGCCGATTCGCTGAACCACGCTGAGATCGACGAATTTTCTCCCGTGTGCCTTTTCGCTGGCGACGTCGATTTTGGCGAGTCCGGCGTAGAAATTCTGCTGGTCGGGAAGCTCGTGGCAATCCCGTATCACGCGGATGATGAATGCTTCGACTCCGGCGGCTTTGGCACCGGGAGTGTCGGTTGTCGGGATGATGATATCGGCCACTTCGATGAGGAGCGCTTTTTGTGCCGCGGAAACTTCCACGCTCGCCCCCGTGTTCAACACCTCGCCCATGACGCCGGCCGTCATCTGCGTGGAAAGGGCACCCCCGAGGATCAGGGAAATTCGTTCGATTGCTTGTCGCCGATCTATCATGAGGGAAGAACGATACGGGGCGTCGGGGGATTCGGTCAAATTATTCCTCTTCTGGCTTCTTCTCGCTTTCGAGCGTCATTCCGAGGTCTGCGGCTCTCCCGTCCGGTAACTCCATCAGCTGGATTTTACGAAAGTGGACTTCGGCGCCTTCGGATTCGAGGCAGAGGTAGCCCTTGCGAAGGTCGGCGTCGCGGATGCTGTTCACGAATTTTCCGTTGATGGAGAGCTTCACGGTGCCGTCCACGGCGACGACGACGTATCGGTTCCACTCGCCTTTCCCTTTACAGCGCATCTCGTGGGACATGCTGCGGGTGCCACGGGGATTCTGCGGAATTGCTTTCAAGCCACCAGCGCCAAACAGTTCACCGCTGACGTAACCGAGGTGCTTGGGCGTGCCGTCTTTGTTGGCATGAACGTAGGGATATTCGAGTTCGAGCATCTGCACTTCCATTCCCTTGGGAAGGCGGCCCTGAGGCTTGGCATCGCTCCAGAGAAAAACGCCTGAGTTGCCGCCTGCCTCCATGTGGCGCCATTCGATCACGAGGATAAAATTCTCGTATTGTTTCTCCGATCGCATCACTCCGATGGGGTGACCGGTGCAGATGATGAGTCCGTCTTTTACGGACCAGGTTTCGGGTGAGGTGTTGACGTCGACCCAGCCGTCGAGGTTTTTGCCGTTGAACAAATCGACGAATTCGAGATTCGGCACTTCGGGCTCTGCCGCGGCGATCCCGGTGAAGAAGCTTAAAAACGACACGGCAGCGAGGATGCGAAGGGTAACTCTCATGCCCTCATTCTAGCCTTTTCCGCAATTCTGGATAGGTCCGCAGGTAGGGCCTCACTCCTTCGTCTCGTCCGATACGGCGATGACACAACGGAAGCCGTGAGAATCGAATCGAACCGTCGTGGAGTTGGCGAACCGCGTTGAAGTGAGAAGGAGGTGGTCGATGGAGGTGCCCCAGTATCCGCCGCGGAGCGTCTTTCTTTCCTTTTTTGACGAAAACCAATCGCTGCTCCATTCGAAAGTGTTGCCTTCCATGTCGAAGAGGCCATAGCCGTTGGGGGGAAAGCTTCCCACCGGAGAGGTTCTCGTGAAGCCGTCGTCGTAATTCTCAATCATACCGCGGGGGATTCCCCGGGAATTGACGACGGGGTCTGTGATGGTCTCATTTCCGTAGAAATTCCCGGAACCGTTCGGAGGGGGGAATTCCCGACCCCAGAAATAGATGTTGGGAATGCGGCATTCTTTCGATTCGGGCGTCGCGGAAGGATTTTCGAGGTGGCCGATCCCTGCGGCGCAACTCCATTCGTGATCGGTGGGAAGCCGATAAACTTCGTTTGCCCGAAGCCGGCCACCCGCTCTTTCCACCTCGGTCAGCCACTCGCAGAAGGCGATCACGTCGACGTAGGGTATCCGGACGACAGGATGATCTTCAGTTTGCTTGAAATCGGTGGCCCGCCACTCCAGATGCCCGTTTTTTTCATGGAAAGCCCGGAAGTCTGAGACCCGGGTTTCCCATCTGCTGAAGAGGATTTTCCGGCCGTCGGTGGGGCCTCCGGTGATCGGCACGGGAACAAATTCCATCCCGAGTCCATTCTGATAGGGGTTCTCGCGGGTCGCAGAATCGATGAGAGGGGAGGTCGACGTGCCTGCCTCCGTTGATAAAAAGACCGCTTCCGGTGGTTCGTCGTTTTCGGAATTGGCTCCTTCTTCGAGCCAGATGACGATCGCTGATTCCTCTTTGCCGGTCGCCTCAACGTAGACATCGATAACGCGACTCTTCGATGTGATTTCGAAAGCGGCGACGAGGGCGGCTGAAGATTTCGAATGTGAATCCGGTTTCGGATAGAGGCGCCAGTCACCGGACTCGAACTTCAGCGCGAGGATCTCGTTTCCTTCGTGCAGATCGACGGCTTTCCCGGGCAGGTCCAAATTGGGAAATTCGGGAGCGTAGACCTTCCCGTCGCTGGATAGGGAAACCGTCGTGCCGGTCGCGATGATGTCTTCGGCCTCGGTCAGTTCGTTGGAAAGGAGTCCCTTCCCGGAGTGCCACTGCGTGACTTTTCCTGATCGCGAGAGAACGGTGGCGATCTGATCTCTCGCTGAGATGGATCGAACGTTCCTGAGCACTTCGGCAGGCGGTTGAAAGAATTGGCCTGCCCGGCTTTTGGATTTCCAGATCCTGACACTGCCGTTGTCGGTCAGCGCGATTGCGAAATCACTGCCCCGTCGGGCGTCGACGAAATTGGCTCCGCGGGGAGGCGGGAAGAAGTCGGGATCGGCGATGAGGGTTCCCCTGCGTGCGACACCAACTTTATCATCGAAATTCAGGACTCCGTCGGGCTGATACGCTGTCCCGGACATCTGACGTCGGTCATACTGGGAAAAAAGCTGGTTTTCAGACGTGATCGCCCACCAACTGAATGAAGTCCTCGGAGCTTCGCCGTCGGATTCCGTGGCACCGACCGAAGTGAAGCGTTTCGCTTTCCAGGCGGAGGGCATCCAGAGCGGCACGACCTTCTTGAGAGTCTTGTCGTAGACCAATCCATGCAGGGAGCCGGCTTCGAGAGCTTGAGTGGCAGGAGCGACCTCGTCACCGGGAAGCGCGGGAGCTTCATTTCCGGGCGGGTCAGCGGGCTTTCCCGGATCGTTGAGTGCGTAAAAGATTCCCCCGGCAATGAGAAGGAAAAGCAGAAGCAACGCGAGGAGCGTCCTTCGATTGAGATGGTTGGGCTTCGTTTTAGCCGAGGCTCTCCCGGATTTTTTCTTCTTTCCCGGCCGACGGTTTTTAAGTTTGGCAGGATTGTTGCGAATCTCGTCGACATCCGATCTGAAGTCGGTCGCTGTCTGGTAACGCTCATCGGGATTGGGTTCCATCGCTTTGAAAACGACTCCGTCGATTCGAACGTCGAGGTGTTTGCTTTTCTCGCTCGGGAATTTCACTGCTCCCCGCGGGATCTCCCCCGTGAGCATTTCATAAAACATGATTCCGAGACTGAACAAATCAGCGCGCTGGTCGACGATGCCGTTTTTCTCCAATTGCTCAGGGGCGATGTAGTGCGGCGTCCCTATCGTCACCCCGGTCATCGTCAGTCCCGTCTCATGGAAGGAGGAGGGAAATGATTTTTTTCCCGTCAGTTTTGCGAGTCCGAAATCACCGACCTTGAGGACTCCCTTACTGTTGATGAACATGTTCGCCGGTTTGATATCGCGATGGACGAAGCCTTCGGAATGGGCGTACTCGAGCGCGTCGCAAATCTGGCTGATCACGTTGAGGGTTCCCTGCGGAGGGATTTTTCCGTCGTGGATGAGCTGCTGCAGGTCAGTCCCGTCGACATACTCCATTGCGATGTAGTAGTGACCGGCGGTGGACTCACCGAAATCGAAAATTTGAACAATGTTCGTATGATTGAGTTGAGCCATCGATTTGGCTTCCCCCTTGAACCGGACCTCAAACTCCGGATTCTCACTCAGTTCCGGCGGAAGTAACTTGATGGCAACCTCCCGCTCAAGATTGTTTTGGATGGCGTGGTAGACGGCTCCCATTCCTCCCCGACCGAGGAGGCGGGTAATATCGTAACCCGGCATGAGCGGATTCAACTCCTCCGGCGGCGGCGGCACCCACGGACCGGCCGGCGTGGTGTGCCCCGACGCGTCAGTCGCCATAAGGGCCTCCATCATCAATCTTGCCGCGTTTTCAGCGCTCAGAAATGGTTCATCTGATGAGGAGGCGGGATCTTTCGGCATGTGGAACGCGTTGTGATTATACGAGTTGACGAAAAACTATGGTTCCGCAACCGCCCGGGAAAGAATCCCGGCCAGTTCTTTCATCTCATCCTGCACCGTTTCACCCGGGAGCAGTGTTTTCGCCACCTCTTCGCGAATGATCTCCTGAAAACGTATTTTATAGCGATGAAAAGCGATACGAGCGGCGCCTTCGTTGCTTTCGAGTGCAGCGGCGGCTTCGGCATAGCTGTTGCCGGGGTCGAGATCGGTCAACAGCGGTGTCAGAACGCGGCACAGTTTCTCTTTGCCTTTTTCTTCGTATTCCTCTTCCAACCGCTTCAGAGAAATCTTGAGGAGGGTTCGCGCCCATCGATAATCATAGAGTTCAGACGGGGTGGCCTCCGGGGATTCCAAGTCCCGTTCGAGTGACTTTTCCCCGACCCCCGAATCGACAAAATCCAATGAGATTTCCTTCTCCTTGTCGGCGCGTTTTTCTGCGGAATCTTTGTCGTGTTGATCCGCTAGGTAGTGTTTCAGGCAGGTCAGTAGAAAGGTTCTCAATTTTCCTTTCGTCGATTCCGCTTTTGTAAAAAGGTCCGTCCGGATGGCGTGAGCGAAGAAGCCCTGAGTAAGATCCTCGGCTTCAGTGGGCGTATTGCCACAGAGGCGAACCCAGGAATAGAGGGGCTGCCAATAGCTGCGGCAGAGAGTTTCCAATGCCATCTTGGCCTCCTGATTGTCCTCGGACTTGATCTTTACGAGCAAGCTCCAGCGGGTCGTATTGAAGTGGGAGGCCATTCAGGATTAACAGGGAAATGATGAGTAGCGCCGGAATATACTATCCGGCGTTGTGACAGTCACTACCATTAATGCGTAGTCTGAGAATCGAAAGGACAGTTATTTTCTGAAAGGGGAATCGCCCCGAATTTGTCAGTGGTTTGTGAGAGTAGGGGAAGAAGTCGCGACGTTCATGTAAATCCTTACTTTATAATTTCCATAACGAGGTTAGACTGCTCGTTTTAGACATGGGGAAAAACTTTCAGGGATTTCGAATCGGCGTTCTGCTCCTCGCAATGGTCTCGCTCTTGAGCGCAGAGGAGTCCGGATCCGACGAGCTGAGTTTTACGATTCAAAGCGGTGATAATCGCAATTTGATCTGGGGCGTGAAATTTCCTGAAGGAGAGGAGAAAGAGCTCAGCGAGGCTGAGACGAAGCGCATGCTCGAAGAAACCGTTTTTCCACGCGTGCTCGCCGATGCCGCAGCAAAGAAAGAGCCGGAGGTGTGGCAAATCGGATTTTTCCACCTCGACGGGCTCGGGACAAAGCGGGACCTCGATCGAGCCGAGGCGGCCTTTCGCAGCGGTCTCGCGCTCGGGCAACCCGAGGGAATGTTTTATCTCGGTGAGTATTTTCAGGAACTGGGAATCCGCGAAGATGACGATCCCGCCGCGAAGGAGGCTTACTTCCTGCGAGCCGAGACCCTCGTGAGAGAAATGCTCGATGCGGGGTTTCAAGGGGCGGCACGTTCCGCGATTCCACTCGCTTCGGCGTTCCTCTACGGGTGGTATGGACTCGAGGAGGATTTTGAACGGGCGGACTCCCTTCTCATCGCGGTGGAAAATTGTGTGCCTGAGAGTGCGCTCTGTCAGTTTTGGAGGGCTAAAGTGTTCATCAAGCAAAAGCGTTTCTCTGAAGCCTTTGAGTATGCGGAGAAATCGCAGAACGGGTTTCAGGCGGCGGCGGATCAGAGCGAAGAGATCGCTGCGAAAATGAAGGAAGCCCGGGCCGTGAAGGTCGCTGCAGCAATTCTCGGCGGAGAGATCTCAAAAATTGACTCGGAAGAGTTCCTTGAGATAAGCAAGGAATCGATCGGATTGACGGGAAAGACCGCCTGGCTTGTGCCTCTCGTGTTGCTGGCGATTCTGGGAGTGTTGTACTGGCGGACCCGACGATCATGGGAGAAGGAAGGGCGGGGGCCCAATCTTCGTCTTAGTATTCTGTGGGTATCGGCAGCCGTTCTCGCCGCAGGCATCGGATTCAGTATCCGACTCCCCGGCCTCAACAACGGCGTCGGTCACTGGATCGGAGCGATTCTCGTGACGCTTACCTGTGTTCTCACGCTGACGACGGTCGGCTGGGGCCGCTATTTCGGATCGGGGCCCTTGTTCACCGGAGCCGGGCCGATCTTCAAAGCGCTTGCGATCCTCGTCGGCGGGATCGTCGGCATGCAACTCGTCGCGATGGGGTATGGAGAACTCTACGAACTGGTTTTGGGCAAGCCGCTCGACCGGCAGTTGGTGAGTCTTTTTCTCAAGAGCGAAACCCTTCTGCAACTGCTGGGGACGGTTTTGATTGTCGGAATTGCGATCCCTTTTTACGAGGAGGTTTTCTTCCGTGGCTTCCTTTACGATGCCCTCGAAAATCGCTGGAGCGCCAAAGTCGCGCTCATCGTCAGTTCGATTTTCTTTGCTCTCGTTCACGGGCTCACTTTCTTTGTGCCTCTGCTCTTCCTTTCCTTCATTCTCGGAGCGTTGAAAATGAAACAAGGCAACCTGAGAATGTGTTTCCTGCTTCACGCGGCAAACAACTCGTTCTCCGTCCTCGTCGGGTATTTCACGTCGGGCGGGTCGTAGTGGCGGGCGTAGTTGCGGCAAGGCGGAAGACTCCGTCTCTGCGTCGCGAACAGTCAAAGCGAGTCTTGCTATACCGTTCAGGTTTTCGGTAGGCTTCGGGTTCGATGAAAGAGCTGTTCCGCGAATTCGACTTCACCAAAGTGGGTTACTACCAATCGATTCTCGAGTCGCAGGGGATTAAGACTTTTATCAAAAATCGGGATCTTGCCGGTCTTGCCGGAGAAGCTGCGATCATGCCTGATGTTTGGCCCGCTCTCTGTGTCGTCGAAGATGAGGACTATGAACGGGCGATGCAGGAGATTCGCGATAACATCAACCACAATGCTGAGCGGGTCGATATCGAGGTCAACTGTCCCGCCTGCAATGAAGAGAACCCGGGGAACTTTGATCTCTGCTGGTCCTGCGGAGCAACGATTTCGGAACCGGCGGTGAAGGATTAACCGCTGGCTTTTCGCGTAACTATGAGCCGTCGCGTTATCGGCTCAGACCCACTACCACCGCGCCGACGATCGCCAGCGCGACTCCCGTCAATTTGCGGGGCGTCATCTTCTCATTGAGGAGCAGCCACGCTAACAGGATGATAAACACCGTCGAAAGCTGGTTGTAAATCGCAGCGCGTCCGACCGTTTCGTATTTGAATCCGGCGATCCAGAAAAGTGTCGCGAGGAAGGGGCCCAGCAGTGCCATCGGAATCGTGTGCTTCCAAATGTCGCGTCGCTGAAACCCCATCGTGAGGCTCCTGCCCTGACCTTTGAAGATCGCGAAAGCACCGAGTGCTATCGTCGCGACTGCGAAACGGAATCCGGCGATCCAGACGAGCGATCCTCCCTGAATGACATCCCGCACCATGAGGATTCCGACCGCCATGGTGATGTGTGCCCCTGCCGCAAGAGCGGTCCCGGCGATGAGATCACGGGAGTTCTCGATTTCCTTTGTTCTCACCAATCCCACAAAGACGCCTGAGACAACGAGGGCACCTCCGAGCAGTTCGACGGCAGTGAGCGCTTCACCGAACATGAGGAATCCGACGACGGTCATCGCCGGAGCGTAGATGCAATCGGCGAGCGCCTGGAGGCTCGCGCCGAGACGGTTCAGGGCTGCCGCGAACATCGTGTCGGCAATCGATATCCCGAGAACGGCGCTGACGATGAGCCGGGTCCACACGAGACCGTCGTATTCCGGGAGGAGGGGATCACCAACGAATAGCAGGACCGTTCCGAAGCCGATGATCGCGATGAAGCTTTTGAAAAACGTAAGCGGAACCGGCGGAATCGAGTAGCCGCTGATCCGCATGAGAATCACCGAAAACGACCAGAAAATTCCGGAGGTAATAGCGTAAATGTCTCCCTGAGAAAGCATTGTGAGATTGGTAGTCCCTCGTAAAGCGGTTTGCACGGGATATTCGTGTCTGGTCTTCTCCGCGCCGCAGGTGCCGATTTGACATTCATCTCGAATAGCGGTTCATTATGACAATGACTGGTTTTGCCAAAGGCTTTTGCGTGTTTGCTTTCATCGCGGTTGCGATGATGCATCCGAACGGTCATTGGTATTGCACGATTACGAAGGCTCCCTGCCCGATGGCGGAGGCTGAATGCTGTTCCCATTCTGTCGGCGACAGTTGCGAAAGTCATTCGGAAGAGCACCCGCAGGACCCGTGTTGTATTGAGGTCGATGGAGAGTGGCAGGTCGTTCCGGCCTCCGCACTTGTCAGTCTGCCTCTGCCCGCTTTTTTCGAGCTTTTCGCCTGGACCGGGGAGGCGGAACGCAGGCTGCCTCTTCAGACACTCGCAGCGAGTTGGCCGTATGGAGGTATCGATCCTCCGCCGCAGCAGGCCGCTGCTCACGCATTGTTTTGCGTACAATTGGTTTGATATCTTGAAGTCAGGTATCGTCATCGTCGACGTGCCTCTGTCCGAAAAGTGAATCGAGTTTCCTCGATCCTTTCGGTAATTGCCCCGGCGCGCTGTTTTCGCGTCACGCCTCGTGGATCGAGGCTCAACGGAACGCTCCGTTTACAGATAATCCAATTCGGGCTGATCAATCTCCCCGCCTCCGTAACTGACTGAAATTTCTTTTTGAAGATGAACACACAACTTTCCTCCCTCATGAAAACCTCCGGCTCCGGCGAGACCGGGGTGCGTGAGGGGTATGATGGGGGCTCGCGAAAAAGAGCGGGAACTTCCTCGCGTGACTGGAGGTCGCGGCTCGCGACCGCGCTGCCCTGGCTGTTATTGATTGGCTTCTTTCTGATGCTCGCCGCGGTATTCGGGAAACGACTCCTGCCTGCGAAAGAGCTGACCGTTGTCACCATCGTCACCGACCGACTGAGCGTCGATGAAGCTGAGTCAACGTCCGGGTTGGTCGAGGGTAACGCTGAAGTTCGAGCCGTGGCAGACTCCGCAGCCTCTTTCGATGGGCCGATGCTTTTTCAGGCTTCGGGATGGATTGAACCGGATCCGTTCGTTACCAAAGCGACCGCGCTTGTCGACGGGGTGGTCAAAACCGTGCATGTTCTGGAAGGCGATCTCGTTTCGAAAGGGCAACCGCTGGCCACGCTGATCGATGAAGATGTGAAGCTCAATCTCGAAACATCCCGGAGCCGATTGGATTCACTCAAAGCCCAGTTGGGCGCCCACCGACGTGGGATTGAAATGGCCGAAGCTGAAATCGACACTCTCGCTAAACAGGTTCAATCGGCGGCGGCGCGTCGCGATGAGGCGGCTGATATTTTAAAGCGTCTGACAAGGGTTTCGAATGGCGGCGTTGCGGAACGGGAAATTTCTGAAGCCCGACTCAAGGTCGCGTCGATGGACGCGGAGGTAGAGGCCCTCGCAATCACCGAAGTGGAATTGGAGGCCAAGGTCGGGCAACTGAAAGAAATTCTGTCTGATTTCGAAGCGCAGATCAACGAGGCTGAGATAGATGTCGCCCGGAAGCAGCTCGCGCTGGATCGCACCCGCATCGAATCGCCGATCGATGGACGTATCCTCCGGCTTCTCGTCGTCCCGGGGCAGAAGAGGATGATGCATATGGATAATCCGGAATCGGCAACCGTCGCTATTCTTTACGATCCCGATCATCTCCAGGCGCGCATCGATGTGCCGCTTGCCGAGGCGGCTCAATTAGTGGTCGGTCAGGCCGTTCGGCTCCGGACGGAGGTATTGCCCGGAACGACATTCAAAGGCCGGGTCACCCGCATCGTCGGCGAGGCGGACTTGCAGCGGAACACGCTTCAGGTGAAGGTGGCGATAGAAAATCCGAATGACAGGCTTCGTCCCGAAATGTTGTGCCGCGCGGAGTTTCTGGGGGAGGGGGCTTTAAGCCGCTCCGACTCGCTGAGTGGCCAATCTGCCTCGTCTGCGTCGGTCACCCGCATCAACCTGTTCGTCCCTGTCGCTGCGTTTACCGACGGTGTTTCATCCGGCGCTGACGCTCAGAACGAAGCCACGGTTTGGAAAGTGGACGCTTCCGGTGACCACGTCGCCCCGCAGCGCATCACCCTCGGACGTGAGGTCCGTGAAGATTACAGACTCGTTCTCGAAGGGCTCAAGCCGGGTGACCGGGTCGTACTCAATCCTCCGGCGGACCTCGAGAGCGGTGACCGCTTTCGCCCTCTCCTCACAGGCACCAATTCTCACTCTACTACTGAACGATGAACGATTCTTCCAAGGACAATTCCTACATTCGCTGTCGCAATCTCACCAAGGTCTACCAGAAAGGTAAGCTGACGGTGACTCCGCTGGAGGATCTTGATCTCGATGTGCGCCGGGGGGAATTCCTCGCGCTGATGGGTCCCTCCGGTTCGGGAAAAACGACGCTTTTAAATCTCATCGCCGGAATCGATCAGCCGACTTCGGGAACGCTCCACATCGGCGGGGACGAGATCGGCTCGTTTTCCCGCGGCCAGTTGACGAACTGGCGAGCGCGGCATTGCGGCTACGTGTTCCAGTTGTATCACCTCGTTCCGATTTTATCCGCGTATGAAAACGTCGAATTGCCGCTCCTGCTGGACTCGAACCTTTCCCGGCGTGACCGGAAGGAGAAGGTCCTCGCGGCGCTCGATCTGGTAAGTCTCAGCGACCGCGCCGATCACCGTCCCACTGAGTTGTCCGGCGGACAGGAGCAACGCGTCGCGATTGCCCGTGCCATCGTTGCTGATCCGGGATTGATTGTCGCGGATGAGCCGACCGGTGATCTCGACCGTGAGTCAGGTGATCAAATTCTGGAATTGCTTCGTGAGCTTTCGGGAACTCATCAGAAAACGATTGTGATGGTGACTCATGATGCCCGCGCCGCGGCCGCCGCTGAGAGAACGCTCCATCTCGACAAGGGGCGTCTCGTGGAAAAAGGGTTCGCGTCGGCTCCTATTGAATCTTCACCTGCGTCATGAAGCGTCTCCTTCATCTTATCGCCCTGGCTTTCAAGCAGGTTACGCGGCATCGGCTTCGCACGATTCTGACCCTTGCGGGCGTCGCCACGGGAATGTTCCTGTTCACTGCGGTGGAAACGATGCAGTCGAGTCTCCGCATCGCGACCGAGGTCAGCGCCGGTGATACGACGCTTGTCGTCTATCGGGAGAACCGGTTTTGCCCTCTCACTTCCAGGTTGCCGGAGCATTATCTGTCAGAGATCCGTCGTATCGAGGGCGTTCGTGAAGCCATTCCCATTCAGATTATGGTGAACAACTGCGGCGCAAGTCTTGATGTGATCGCCTTTCGCGGGGTTCCGCCGGGCGATCTGAAACAGTACAATCCGGATCTCGAAATCCTCTCCGGATCCTTTGAGGACTGGAGCGCAAGAGGAGACGCTGCTTTGATCGGTGAAAATTTTGCCGCGCGCCGTGGTCTGAAGGCCGGTGATCAATTCGAGGCGGTCGGCGTCCGCGTATCGGTTGCGGGGATCGTTCGCTCCTCACAGGTGCAGGACAACAACGTTGCCTACGTCCATCTTCCTTTCCTTCAACAGTCGTCACGCTATGGGCTGGGAACAGTGACGCAGTTCAATGTCAGGGTCGATTCACCTGATCAACTCGAGTCGGTCGCTGAGAAAATTGACACGATCTTTGCTTCGGATACGGATCCGACGGATACGAGACCGGAGAAGGCGTTCTTTGCTCAGACAGCGCAGGATTTGATTGACATCATTCGTTTCACCCGCTGGATCGGATTCGGAGCGGTACTCGCCGTTCTCGGTCTCGTTGCCAACGCGCTGTTGCTCGTTGCACGGGGGCGGGTCAAAGAAAATGCGATTCTGCAGACGCTTGGTTTTCCCCGGTTCTCAGTGGGTATCCTCATGGTCTGGGAGGGGATCTTTCTCGGCTTTCTCGGAGGTGTTCTGGGTAGCGGGATTGCCGCGCTTTTCTTTCATCTCAATCGATTCACCTTCGGTAACGAGGGGCTCACTCTGGCGCTGATTCCCAGTGTTGAGGTCACCGTGACCGGTCTCCTCCTCGCGGTGGCGCTTGGATTGCTCGCTTCGATCTGGCCGGCGTGGGTCGCCTGCCGAAACCCCATCGTCAGTTCATTGCGGCAGGGCTGACAGCCTGCGAACCGAATTTTAATACATCTGATATGTTACCTTTTTCCTACGCCACCCGGAATCTTCTCAGGGACCCGGTGCGCCTCATTCAGAAAGTGCTCGGCGCGGCTCTCGTCGTATTCCTGGTCTACGCCGCGGGTTCGTTCAATGAGGGAATGAAGAGCGTGCTGATGGCGTCCGGATCGCCGCGAAATGTCATTTTGTTAGGTGCAGGCTCGGAGGAAAGCGTCGAACGCAGCGAAGTTTCCATCCAGAGCGAGACGCTCGCTACCGCCGGTATTCCCGGGATCGGTGAGAGGATCGGCGTTCCCGCTGTTTCAGGCGAAGTCCACTACATGGCGCCGATTTCGGTTACGGGTCATGGAGCAGGGCAGGCGCTGCTGCGCGGGATCACTCCGGGTGCCTTTGAGGTGCATCGCGAAGTTCGTATTCTCGACGGTCACTATCCGAGTCCCGGGCAGATCCTCGTCGGGCGACTTGCTCATCACAGCCTCGGCGTGCCTGAAAGCGCTCTCGCTCAGGGGGGCGAGGTTGAATTCGAAGGGCAGACCTTCACCGTCTCGGGTGTTTTCGAGGCGCCGGGGACGGTCATGGAATCGGAGGTCTGGTTTGACCGCACCGACTTGATGACCGCGATTCAACGGGATGCACTTTCCTGTGTCATTGTCAGGATGAATTCCGACGATGGTTACAAGGACGCCGATCTGTTTGCGCGTCAGCGCCTCGATCTCGAACTCGTAGCGATGAGGGAATCCGATTACTATGCCCAGTTGGCCGGATTCTACGATCCGCTTCGCGGGATGACGTGGCTGACCGCCGGGCTGATCGGGGCCGGGGCTGTTTTCGGCGGGCTGAATATGCTCTACGCGGCTTTCGCGTCGCGCATCCGGGAGCTGGCCACCTTGCAGGCGGTCGGGTTCCGCAGGCGTGCGATTCTGTTTTCGTTGATTCAGGAGAGTTTGCTCGCGACTCTCCTCGGAACGCTCCTTGCTTCGATTCTCGCTGTCACTTTTCTCGAGGGAATTACGGTTCCGTTCTCGATCGGGACGTTTCGTCTCATGATGCCATTGCCTGTGCTCGGCCTCGGCGTGGTCGTCGGACTCGCCCTCGGAACCCTCGGGGCATTGCCGCCGGCACTGAGGTGTCTTGGGGCGCCGCTTCCGGTCGCTCTCAGATCTTCTTGACGTCCTACCGTTTTCTTACTAACCAAACCCAAAACCAAACTAAATTAAATACTATGAAAAACATCGCACACTGTTCTCTCATCGCCGCTTGCGGATTGATCGCTCTTTCCCAGTTTTCCTGTGAAAAAGCGGCCGGACCTGAAGCTCCCAAAGAGACCGCTTCCTCCACCGAAACCGATCCTCGAATTGAGGCCGTCTTTCTCGACTCGGCCCCTGAAGGAGCGACGAGTATTCTCGAGACACGGAAGACGGTGGAGCCGGGAGCGACGATCACCGTTACCGGCCGCATCGCCGGCGCGATGGAGCCTTTCTCAAGCGACTACGCGACTTTGGTCCTCGCCGATGACAGCCTCGAGACCTGTGAGAAGAATCCCAGTGACAGCTGTAAAACTCCCTGGGACGCCTGTTGCGTTGAGCCAAAAACAATCGCCGCTTCCCGCATCACGGTTCAGATCCTCGGAGAAGATGGTCGTCCTGTCGGTCAGACGCTCAAGCAGGTTCGCGGATTGAAAGAGCTCGATGGCCTCGTTGTCACCGGAACCGTCGCTGAGGGATCCAGCGCGGAGAATCTGATTCTGAATGCGACCGGGATCTTCCCGAAGAAATCGTAAAGTGAATCGGGGCGCTCAGTGCGCCTCGAGCCAGTTGTCACCGGTGCCGGATTCGACGAGAATCGGCACCGAAAGTGGCAGCGCGATTTTCATCTCCTCTTCGATCTTCGGAATCAATTCGTCTTTCTCATCGAGATGGAGATCGAAGACGAGTTCATCGTGAACCTGAAGGAGCATCTTCGTTTGGTAGTCGCCGTCCCGCAGTAGGTCGGCGACTTTTACCATCGCTATTTTGATCATGTCGGCGGCGGTTCCCTGAATCGGGGTGTTGATCGCGGTTCGCTCAGCAGCGGAGCGGATCATACCGTTTCTCGAATTGATGTCGCGCAGGTAGCGCCTGCGACCGGAAAGAGTTTCGACGTAGCCGTCTTCCTGCGCTTGTTCGATCGTCTTCTCCTGAAATTCTTTCACCCGGGGATACTGACGAAAATACTCTTTGATGATCTCGCCGGCTTCGCCTCTGGAAATGTCCCCGTTGAGACGTTGGGACAATCCGAAGGCTGAGATGCCGTAGATGATTCCAAAATTCACCATTTTGGCGGTGCGCCGCATTTCAGTGAGAACGTCATCTTCAGGAACCTGGAAAACCCGTGCCGCGGTGGCGGTGTGAATGTCCTTTCCATCGCGAAACGCCTCTATCATTGCCTCATCCTGACAAAGTGAAGCCATGACCCGCAGTTCAATTTGTGAGTAATCGGCGGCGAGAAGGGTGAATTCTTCGTTTCCAGGAACGAAGGCTCTCCGGATCTCGCGGCCCTGCTCCGATCGAATCGGAATATTCTGCAGGTTGGGATTATTCGAGGCGAGGCGCCCCGTAGCCGTCATGAGCTGATGGAACGTCGTGTGAACCCGTCCGGTTCCTTCAAAGATAGAATTGGGAAGAGCATCCACGTAGGTGTTCTTCAGCTTGGCGGCCTCCCGATAAGTGAGGAGCGTGCGAACGATTTCGTGCTCGGCGGCAAGAGAGGTGAGCGTTTGCTCGTCGGTTTTGTATTGGCCGGTTTTGGTCTTCTTCGGTTTTTCAACGAGTTGCAGCTTGTCGAAAAGGATCTCTCCGACCTGTTTGGGCGAGTTGAGATTGAACTCGGTGTCTGCGGCCTTGTAGATCGACGTTTCATACTCCGCGATGTGTTCGGCGAGTAGCACGCCGGTTTTAGCGAGTGTCTCCGGATCGAGACGAATTCCCTCTTTCTCCATCTCGACGAGAACGGGAACGAGGGGGCATTCGATTTTGGAAAGGATGTCCTCCTGACCGGATTCGCTGAGTTTCTCTTTCAGGATCGCGGCGAGCTGCCACGTGACGTCGGCATCTTCGCAGGCGTATTCGGCAATCTGTTCGAACCCGGGTCCGGTTTCCGTCTCTTCATCGCCCGTCATCTCGGCTTCGTCGAAAAGACTGAGCTGGCCGCTCTTCTCGGCAGGGGCGGTGAAGACATCCGCGTAGGCGATGGGGGTGTACCCGAGGAGTGACTCCGCGAGATAGTCCATTTTGTGGCGCTGGTCAGGCTCGATCAGCGAGTGGGCGAGCATCGTGTCGAAGACAGGTGACGCGACGGGATAGCCCTGCCAGGTGAGGACTCCGATATCGAATTTCAGGTTGTGTCCGATTTTGGTGATCGAATCGCTCTGCCAGAGCTCTCTGAATTCTTCGAGAATTCCGGCGGCGGTGTCGTCACGGGGAATCTCGACGTAGGTGGCGGTGTCCGCGTCCCAGGAAAAGGCGATTCCGATGATTGCGGTGGTCTTTTCGTCGAGCGAAGTCGTCTCGAGATCGAAGCAAAAGCTCTCGAGTGTGTTGAGCTTTTTGATCAGTTCGGCGCGTCCTGACTGATCCTCTGCGCGAATCGATGTGTAGTTCTTTTTGAAATCCTTGATCGTCTTGAGCGTCGCGCTGAGACCTTCGTCGGATTCTTCGGTGGTGTGTCCGCGTCCGGCCTGGAACTTGTCGCCGTAGAGGCGTTTGCCGAGACCGTTGAACTCGAATTCAACAAAGAGCGACTGGATCGCATCGTCGTTGCGGTCGGTGATAATCAGGTCGTCGATCGAGATGCCGACGGGGGCATCGGTCATGATCGTGACGAGCTTTTTCGAAAGGAGCGCCTGCTCCCGGTTGTTTTCGACGTTCTCCTTTTGCTTACCCTTCAGTTTGTCGGTGTTTTCGAGCAGGTTTTCGATGCTGCCGTATTCAGCGATCAATTTCTTCGCGGTCTTTTCACCGATCCCGGGAACGCCGGGGATATTGTCGGAGGCATCTCCCCAGAGACCGAGGATGTCGATCGTTTGCTTCGGATTCTCGACCTGCCAGTTTTCGTTGATCGCGGCTTCGTCGAGAATTTCCGCGTCACTGCCCTGGCGTCCGGGCTTGTAAATCAGGGTGGAGGAGTTGACGAGTTGAGCAAAATCTTTGTCGGGCGTCACCATGTAGGTTTTGGAATCTCCCTGCTCCGTGGCGTGGACTGAGAGCGTTCCGATGACGTCGTCCGCTTCCCATCCCGGGCATTCGATCACGGGGATGTTGAAGGCTTCGACGAGGCGTTTCACGTGCGGCAGTTGCAACGCGAGATCTTCGGGCATCGCATCCCGGTTCGCCTTGTATTCGGGGTAGATCTCGTGACGCGGGGTTGGGTCTGAGGTATCAAAGGCAACCGCGAGATGGGTCGGCTTCTGCTTTTCGAGGAGGTCGAGAAGCGTATTCGTGAACCCGAACAGTGCGGAGGTGTTCACGCGAGCCGATGTGTAAATCGGGCTTCGGATCAATGCAAAATGGGCTCGATAGATGAGCGCCATTCCATCGAGAAGAAAGATTCGGTTTTTTGCTTCCGCCATGTCACAAGAGAGCGGAAGCCGTGCCACGAAGCAAGACCGAACTTGCTCCGTGCCGGCTCAGAAAAGCCGTTTTCTAAAACGATTATGCTTCAGGCTTCGGAGCTGCTTTCGCCTTTCCTTTCCCTTTGGCTTTCGCCGCCGGCTTGGGAGGGTTGACAGGCTTTGCGTCAGCGGGAACGGGCGTTGCCTCAGGAGCAGTGAGCTCCGCCTTAGGAAGACGCTTCAACGTGACGTTGCGGATCTCGACCTTCATCGCAGGGCCTTTGTGGATTTGGAACGCGATCACACCGCTCAGTTCGCGATCCTTTTCGTCGTGATCATAAACCTCAACGGTCTTCGTTCCGTTCACTTCGTGCACGAGATGGTTTCCGCGCGCGGTGATTTTGTAATGGCTCCATTCGCCGGTGTTGAATTCCGGCACCTGCCCGAGATCACCGGTGATCATGGGCTTGCCTTCGCCGGTGATGACCACTTTCATGCCGCGCTTTGCGACGATTCCGCGTCCTTTTTCGTCGTAGAGCATTCCGTTGGCCCAAATGAAGGGGTGCATGTCGCACTGGTAGCCGCTCACGACGTGTTCGCCGAGATCGGGGCGCAGCTGGGCGCGGTATTGAATGCCCGAGTTGTTTCCATCGCTCGTCAGTTTCAGCTCGGCGTTGAGCTCGAAGTCTTCCACTTCGCCATCCCAGATTAAAAACTGATTGTAGGGGAGGGGGCTTTCATCGGTCGTCGTTCCCACGATGGTTCCGTCGACGACTTTCCAGTTGTCAGGATTTCCTTTCCAGCCGGAGAGGTCTTTTCCGTTGAAGAGCACTTCGGTGTCGTCAGCGTCCGCTGCAGGAGTCGGGCCCGACTCGGAGCAGGCGCTCATCGCGAGGGCTGCGCAAACAGCCGGGAGAATGAAGGGTGAAAAGATAGATTTTTTCATAAAGTTACCGTGTGGTTTGTTGCGAGGGTAGCTCAATATCGTTGGAATCAGAGCAAAAAAAATACCCGGCCAGCTTTCGCTGACCGGGTATGAATTCGTTTAACTTGCTAACTGATTAGTCAGGAAGGAGAACGTTCTCCTTATCTGTATCAAGCCAGCCGCCGTCACCTTCGGTGCCGCGTTTTTCAAAGATATCCTCAGTCAGACCATCTTTACTTTTAATGGTCGCACCCGGCTCATCACTCGTGAGTCGCTCTTCGGTGACGTGTCCGCCACAAAATCCGACCACAGCTTTCTTGGAATTCAGCCAGGGGTGATATTCACCGTAGGTGCCGGGGGAGTCCATGAGACCGTCGGCAACGAGGGGTGAACGGGAGAAGCTGGTGTCAGTCTGGTTGGTGACATAGCAGTAGACGTTCTCTTCCGCCTCCAACTCGCCGTCTTCACGTGGTGGGCGAAGTTTGTCCGGATTCTTGGTCTGCATCCAGAAGATGATCTCTGTATCGATGTAGTCCGGAATCAGAACGTTAAAGGCATCAGTTGATGTCGAGAACGAGTCATCGCCACCACCACCGCCGGTATCAGCGTCCGGATCGAAGGAGGGATAAAGACCTTCCCAGTCTGCTGCGAATGCACGCGAGCCGAGGAGGATCTGCTTGATGTTGTTCACATCTTTGGTTCGTTTTGCGCGTTCCTGAATACCGTTGTAAGCCGGCATCGCTGAGCTCGCGAGAATGCCGATAATGGCGATCACGACGAGTAGCTCAATCAGGGTAAACGCCCTGTTGATTCTAGTGGGTGTTTTCATTTTTCTTATATTTTGGTTATGATTTGCCCGAAGGCGTTATTTAGTGCTGGAGATGACATAGTAAATACCTCGCCTCCATCATTAGAATCGCATTTTTCAGTTTTGAGGACAAGAAAAATCGGATTTTCAGGATGACTTTTTTAAAAAAAGAGATGATGGCAGAACCATGAGCGAGTTGATTCCGATCGAGGATTTTTTCGAGGACATCATTGCCAAATCAATGCGGGGACGACATATCTCCGAATCTGAGCTGGCAGAGCGGACCGGAGTTCACAGCGATGTGCTGAAACGTCTTTGCCGCGGAGAGTTCTGCGACGAGCCCGCCTTATTGAAAGTGGCGGAGGTTTTGCAGCTGGATCCTGTAGCCTTGACGATGGCGGCTTCGCTGGTCTGGCGTCCTCAGCGCGTCTCGATGGACGGGATCGCACAGTTCAATACGCCATATCGCGACATGAAGGTGAACGCCTTCCTCGTATGGGATCCGGAAAGCAAAGTGGGCGCGGCGTTTGATACAGGAACCGACAGTCGCCTTCTCACTGATAAAGCAGCGGAGCTGGGCGTGACGATCACGCAAATTTTCCTGACGCATACCCACAACGATCACATCGCTGATCTGGAGCGTCTCAAATCGGCTTGTCCGGGGGCGGAGGCTTTTTGCAATCGCAAAGAGCCCTGGCCGGGAACGACGAAGTTTTCGGAGGGCGCGACTTTTGCGATTGGCTCGTTAAAAGTGACGGCTTACACGACGAGCGGTCACTCTCCCGGTGGAACGACCTATTTTGTCGAGGGGCTCGAACGTCCCGTCGGCGTGGTCGGGGACGCGCTTTTTGCCGGTTCGATGGGGGGCGGTCTCGTATCGTTTGCTGACGCCTGGAAAAACAATCGCGAAAAAATCCTCACCCTGCCGGATAATACTGTGCTTTGTCCCGGACACGGGCCGATGACTTCGGTAGCCGAGGAAAAGCGCAACAACCCGTTCTTTGCGGCCGAGTTTCGATGAAACATCCGGAGTGCCAACTGATTCTCGGCTCGGGGTCGCCGCGGAGAAAAGATCTCATGGAGGAGGCCGGTTACGCCTTCGAGGTGGTCAAGCCGGAGGTCGTGGAGATCGAAGATGAGGCGATTCCCATTCGCGAGCTCACTGCGATGAACGCGAAGCTCAAGGCCGATGCCGTCGCCGATCTTCACCCTGACGCGGTCATAATTGCCGCCGACACGCTCGTGCTTCTGGGCGAGACCGTTTTTGGGAAGCCCCGCGACCGCGCCGATGCAAAGCGAATGTTATCGGAGCTGAACGGTTGCACGCATCAGGTCTTCACCGCGGTTTCGCTCACTCGGAAATCGGACGGGATGACTTCGGCCTTTGCGGTGGCGACCGACGTCACTTTTAAGATTCTCAGCGAAGAGGAGATGGCGGAGTACCACGCCAAAATCGAGCCGATGGACAAAGCGGGAGCCTACGCGGCTCAGGATTTCGGAGATCTGATCATCGAATCGTTCAGCGGTTCGATGACCAATGTGATCGGTCTCCCCATGGACGAGCTCGCTGCTGAACTGTTGAGCGGCTTTGGAATCACTCCGTTGACGGCGGCTCGATAAAGAGCACGCCCTCTTTTCTCCGCGCGTGGAAGTTTCCCGGTAAATTGGTCTTGGCCGGTTTGTCTTGAGAAAGCGCGACTTCGGCGACCCGGAGAACCTCACGCTGGCCACAATTGGGAACGCCGTTTTGCTGCAGCCAGCGAAGCAGTTGGCGATTGCGGAGCGCCTCAGGCGTCGCCCGCAGAGCCGCGACGTCGAGACCGTGGTTGAGCGGTTGAGGATCGGGCGTGAGCCCGGCGATGAGCGACTCGTCGAGTCGAGCCAGTTCCGCGGCGCGGAGAACGGCTTCAGTGACATCGCGTTCAAAGCATTCCGAGATGCGGGGAAGGAGACTGTTGCGGATGCGGTTGCGGAGCGCGAACTCCTGCGCATTGCTTTCGTCCTCCCGGAAAATCAGGTCGTGTTCAGCGACGTAGCGATCGATCTCCAGCCGGGGAACGGTGAGAAACGGGCGAAGCAGTTTCATCCCGACTCCTCCGATGGTTCGTTCTGAAAATTCATCCATTCCCGAAATACCGCGTGCGCCGGAACCCCGGAAAAGATTGATGAGAACGGTCTCGACCTGATCGTCGGCGTGGTGAGCGAGGAAGAGGCTCCTGCAGTCGAGGCGATCCGCGACCTTCGCGATCCAGTCGTAGCGTAATTTCCTCGCGGCCGTTTCGATTGAGAGTTTGCGGGCGGCGGCAAATTCGCTGACATTTCCTGTGCCGCTTTCAAAACCGAGCTTCAATTCCCCGCTCCGTTTCTTCACCAGTTCCGCATCCTTGTCCGATTCGGCGTCCCGCAGTTGATGGTTGAAGTGGAGAACGGTTAGATTTTTAAAACCCGCCTTCACGAGCCAGTCCAGCATCACCATCGAGTCGCGTCCACCGGAAACGGCGACGAGGTAGCTGTCCGTGACGGGACAGCGTTCGGTCAATCGCTGCTGGAGCGCTGAATCAAGTGGGGTGAGCATCGTGTCTGAGATCTAACAGGGTTAGGTCGATGACTCAACCCTGTTAAGTCGCGGTTTTTCTGGAGATCTACCGGTGATCGGTTAAGGGTTTTACTGATGGACAGCATTCCTTTCATTGAAACATTTCCCGCTCTGAGTCAGTTCGACGGGCTCGTTCACGGCTTTATTCTGAGAGATCCCGCGATCGACGTGAAGACCGATCGGGAGACGGCGCTGGCGAGGTTGGAAGCGCATCATGTCGCTTCGCTGAAGGCGATGGGCATTGCCCGTGAGCATCTCGCGACGGCGGAGCAGGTGCACGGGGACGTCGTCGCCGCGTGCGATCCCGACGGTCCTTTTGATTTTCATTTTCCGGAAACGGATGGACTCATGACCAGAACCGCGGGGCAGTATCTCGGAATCTATGTCGCTGATTGTGGAGCCGCCTTCATCGTCGATCCCGAGCGCCGCGCGTGTGCCGTGGTGCATTCGGGAAAAAACGGAACGGCCGCTGGAATCGTTCCCAATGCGATTCAACGCATGGTGGATCGATACGATTCCGATCCCGCTGATTTGATTGTGCAGCTCGCGCCGTGTATACGGCCGCCGGCGTATGAGATCGATTTTGCCGCGCAGATTTTAGCGGATTGTGAGAAGGCCGGCGTGCCCGCTGGGCAGATTCACGACTGCGGGACCTGCACGAGCACTGATCTCGATCGTTATTACAGTTACCGGATCGAAAAAGGGCAGACCGGTCGCCTTTTTGCCGTGATAGGGTGGAAGGAAAGGGTTCAAGCATAAGCGCGATTGAATGAATGATACCTTTGAGATAGATGCTCCCGCGAAGACGAACCTCTGGCTCGAGGTTCTGGGGAAACGGGAGGACGGCTTTCACGAGATCCGGACGCGAATGGTGTGCCTGTCGCTTGCGGACCGGTTGAAACTTTCGTGGCGTGACGATGATGCCGTCGTCCTGAAATGCTCCGATGCGACGCTGCCTACCGGCGAGGAAAATCTCGTCGTGAAGGCGGTCAGGGCGATGGAGAAGCACACCGGGCAGGTTTTCTCGCTTTCGATTGAGTTGGAGAAACACATCCCTTCCGGCGCCGGTCTGGGAGGCGGAAGCAGCGATGCTGCGGCGGTGATCCGGGCGATCAACGAAATGGCGAAGCTCGATCTCTCTGAAGCTGAGATGTCCGGGGTGGCGGCAACGATAGGCTCTGATATTCCCTTTTTTATCTACGACCGCCCCTGCGATTGCTTCGGCCGGGGCGAAGTGGTCGAGCCGCTCGATGAGCCGGTTGAGAAGTTGCCGATCTTCATGATCAAGCCGGCGTTTGAGATTGCGGCCGGCTGGGCCTACCAGCGGTATGCCGACTCCGCGGAGTATGAGGGGTTTGACTACCTGCCGCAGATTTGTCCGTGGGGTCCGATGGCGAACTCTCTGGAGCGACCTGTTTTTGAAAAATACCCCGTGCTCGGGGAAATGAAGTACTGGCTCTCGAGGCAACCGGAAGTTCATGCTGCGCTAATGTCAGGGTCGGGCTCGACCATGCTCGCGGTGCTGCGGAAAGACGTTCTTGCCGGCGAACTCGCAGAGCGCGCGATCGAGCGCTATGGCAAAAGCAGCTGGACTTTTATCGGCAAAACTCTGTAGAAATCATCAAAGTGGACGAAGGAAATCAGGAGAGTGTCAGGGTCGACGTCTGGATATGGGCGGTTCGGCTTTTCAAGACGCGGACGATGGGTGCCACTGCGTGTAAAAATCAGCAGGTTCTCATCAACGGAGGGCGGTGTAAGCCGTCGCGACAGGTTCGTGCCGGTGATAAGATTGAAATCAAACGGGGGATCATGACCCGTACCGTTGAGGTGAAGGCGATTCTTGAAAAGCGGGTCGGAGCGAAGCTCGTCGACGATTTTCTGATCGATCACACGCCGCCGGAGGAATATCAGCAGGCATCCGAGGCGGCCCGCTACGGACGAACCGCTGTGCCGCAGCGCGAACCGGGGTCAGGGCGGCCCACGAAACGCGAGCGTCGCGAGCTGGACGATGTCATGTCGGAAATGAGCGAAGTCGACGTCTCGTTCGAGGATTTTCTGAAATCCTTCATGAAAGGGAAGTGAATCATCTGAAACTTCCTGCTTTCGTTTTCTCCCTCCTTCCGTTTACGTTGTCGCTATGGCCAGACCAGCATGGGCGGAGGAAATTCGCCGCCTTTATCTTTCCAGCGCTACGAATCAGTTCGTGTTGCACGGCAACGTCAATGATCGACTGCTCATCGCCGATTCGGATGAGGCGGAATCGACGGTGGGGAATCTCATCGATTATCTCAAAGAGGTTCAGTTGAGCCGGTTCGATATTGTATTGAGCTACGAGTTGGGTGGCGGGCTCAGAATCGAGCGGGGCGAGGAACTCTTTCGCAAGCTCCGGTTCACCGATGATCTTCCCACCGATCCGGCGAATGCGATCGGTTGCATCGACCAATTTCTCCGCTTTCTCGTCAACCTGAGTCGACTCGCTCCCGAAGAAAGTGCTGACTCGCTCGCGGGTCGAAATTATCATGTCGGCGTCGTCATCCGGTCGGCTGAACTCATTTTTCCGGTATCCAAACAAACCCGTGATTATCAGCTCAACTCGATGGCGTCAGTCGTCAGGGCCTGGTCGCAGGAGACGCATTTTCTCGATCAAAATCTGGCGGTCATCCTCGTGACCGAGAATTTGAACGACCTCAATCATCTCCTCGCTCACAATCAGCGTTGTTCGAGGATCGAGATCCCAATGCCCGGTCATGACGATCTCGATGCGATTTTCCGTCATTTTGAAAAGACCTATCCCAGGGCGCTCGAGAATTTCAAAGGGCGTCCTGAATTTCCCGCCTCCCGGCTTGCCGGGGCGACGATCAGTTCGATTGAGTCGCTCCTGAAGCGCCGGGAATATGAGGAGAAACCGCTCGAAGGTGATGACCTGTCTGATTTGAAGAAATCGCTCGTCGAGCGCGACGCGCAGGGGCTTATCGAATTTCTCGAGCCGACGCGGACGCTGGATGACGTTTACGGTCATGAGGCGGTCAAAAACTGGATGCGTCAGGATATTGCGCTGTGGCGTCAGGGCGACCTCGAAGCGATGCCGATGGGCTACCTGCTCTGTGGACCGGTCGGAACGGGGAAGACCTACCTCGTTGAGTGCCTCGCCGGTGAGGCCGGTGTCCCCGTCGTGAAGCTGAAGAATTTCCGCGATCGCTGGGTCGGCAGCACAGAGGGAAATCTCGAAAAGATTTTCGGACTTCTGCACGCGTTAGGGCGATGCATCGTTTTCATCGACGAAGCCGATCAGGCGCTGGGAAGTCGTGACTCCGGTTCCGGTGACTCGGGAGTTTCCGGTCGCGTCTATTCGATGATGGCGAAGGAAATGTCGAACACCGACAACCGCGGGCGCATTCTCTGGATTCTCGCTTCGAGTCGTCCCGATCTGATCGAAGTCGATTTGAAACGCCCCGGTCGTGTCGATGTGAAGATCCCGCTTTTCCCTGCGCATTCTCCTGAAGACGGCTATCGCTTCATCCGTGCTCTGGGTAAGAAGCATAAACTGAATCTGCCGAAAGAGTGTCCCGAAGACATTCTGCCTCTCGTCCCTTCGTTGGTGACTCCCGGTGCGGCGGAGTCTATCGCTATCAAAATTTACCGTCAGGTGAAAACGGAAGGTGTCGATGCTGTCGAAGGGTTGAGGGATTGTCTCGACGAATACCAGAATCCGATTCCCGGGGAGATCATGGATTTCCAGATCGAGATCGCGGTCCGCGAGGCGAGTGATCTGGACTTCGTCCCCGAAAAGTTCCGGAATTGATCGCGTCTTCGGAAACTATTTTCTCCGAGCGGGGTTCCATCACGCGAATGAAATTCGGGCTTTTAATCATACTCTCATTGGCAACGGTGGTCTCAGCTCAGGATGAGCCGACCTTTTTGCCTCAGACCGTGGAGGCGTCTGATTACACGGCGATGCAGACGCAGTCGCCGTTTTTTCGCAGCTTGAACCTCAGCGATTCACTGATTCTCACCGGAGTTGCCCGGGTGGATAACGAACAGGTCGCGACTCTTCTGAACAAAGAGACGAATGAAACCTTTGTTGTGTCGAGTCAGCTCAATTCGCAGGGTTGGAAGATGGTCGAACTGAAGAACGATCCGGACCTTGAAAAAGTGGCGGCGAAAGTGTCTGTCGAGGGCGGGGAGGTTGTTACGATCCGTTATTCTGAGGTGTCGCTCAAACCCGGTCAAACCCGCCCCGGCGGTGGCCCTCCGGTGGAGGAAACGCAGTCCCGCGGGAAAGGTCGCGGGGATGGTGAGGGGCGTCGCGGTCCGCCTCCTGAGATGCGCGAGAAAATGGGGCAGCTCAGCGAAGAGCAACGGGGTAAACTGTTTGAGAAAATGCGTGAATACAGGGAGAAGAATCCCGACATGCCCCGTGAGGAAATGGGCAAGTTCATGATGAAAACGATGGAAAAGATGACCGCGAAGTAGCGGCTTCTTTTTCACGTCATCTGCGGTGAACGGTTCATATTAAAGGAATTATCTCCATCGGGGGACGCTTCGGCTGCCATTTTACTTTTTGATTTTCCGGCTCTGTGGGCGATTGGAAAAGGGGTATTCTTTAGATCCTGAATTCCATTCTTTTCCCCCTTATGATCCGCCCCCTCTTTCTTGTCGCTGTTTTAGTTGTTTCGGGTTGTTTCAGTGGTGCGGCTTTTTCCCAGGAGGCTGCTGCTACCGCCCCTGAAGCGAAATCGTCCGCAAAAGAGGCGATCGAAGCACAGGCGAAAATTGAAGCGGAGTTCGTCGCTAAGAAAGAAGCGGTCGAGGCGGGAAAGGCAAGACTCGCCGATGCCCCGACGTTGCTCGAAGGCGAGGCGCTCCCTGACACGTCGACACCGATTCCCAAGGCGACGCTGAAAGAGCGCGCGGCACTCGTAAAGGCAAGTCTCGACAAGGTCCGTGTCGAGTTGCAGGCGCATCGTGATGAAGAGCAGCGACGTCTCAATCGAATGGGGGAAATCCCTCAGCTGATTGACAGTCTCAATTCCGACAAGGCGAAAGAGACCGTCGAAAACGGAGTCGTCGCGGGGGCAAGTGATCTGATCGATCAAAAGATTGCGACGCTGGAGGCTGAACTCGATTATTACCGGGCTTCGGCGGGCCTCTTCGCCGCGAAGGGCGTTTATCTGGGTAAGCGTTTCGCGGCATTGGAAACGTCAAATTCAGCCTGGCAGGCCCTGGTCGACAGCGAGCGAATCGCTGACGCCAAAGAGGCGGAAGAGTCTGCGAAAAAGAACGCGGATTCGATTACGAATGATCCGAAGACTGAAACGATCGCAAAGGAAACCGCAAAGCTGGCCGAGAAAAGCCGGGTTCTCACTCAGGACTTGATAGAGGCGAGGGATGTTCTCTCGTCGCTCATTTCGCTGAACCAGACGATCGCCGATCAGTATGCGAACGCGAAGCGCCGCGTGACGCTTCTGCGCGATGCGAGATTGCCCATCGATTCGACTACCGGCAGGCTCCTGCGCAGTCACCGGAAGGATCTTCCCTCTTCGACTGAGTTGCGAAATCAATTGAGTGAGTCGTTGCGCGAGGCAGCTCAGGTGCAGATCGATTTGATCGAGCGTGAGTCGGAATTGACCCGGATCGCGATCGAAGAAGACGAAAAAGGCGGCGCGTCGGAAATTGCAAGGACGCGGCACATCGAGCAGTTGCGAACGATCAACAAGGACAGCCGTGACTACCTGAACACGCTTTCTGAAATTGCCGGCACGTTGCGGAGTCTTTCTCTTGAAACAACGCGGTTCGCTAAATACATCGACGAACGGCTGCTCTGGATCCAGAGCAGTGCCCCGTTTTCGCTGCGGGATTTTGAGGAGGAGCGTCTCGCGATTACAGCGATGATGAAGACGAAGCCTGCTCTGAGTATCTGGAATCGCATGATCGGATCGCCGGTGTCATTCGTCGTGGCGCTTCTCCTGTTCGGGACATTGTGTTACCGCCTTCCCTATCATCATCGAATCCTCGCCGAACAGGGAAGAATTGCGGAAAGGCGGACCTGCTACTTCATCCGGCCGACGCTCATTTCGCTTTTGATGACTTTGCTCATCTCTCTGCCGATTCCGTTTTTATCCTGGTATATTTTCAGTCGGGCGGGAGGCACTTCGGCGGGCATTATCGAAGGTCTCCGCAATGCGAGTGCTTTCCTGACGCTGGCGTTGTTCTTTCTCGCTCTGACTTTGCCGGACGGCATTCTCGCAAAGCATTTTCGAATCGCGGAAAGCAGGGTCTCGCTCCTGCGCCGAAATTTGCGATGGGTTGTCGTAGCGGTGCCTCCGCTGATCTTTTTTGCGATGGCGCTCCCGGTTGATTTTCCTTCGCTCGATGCAGCGGGGCGGATTTTCTTTATTCTGCTCGTTGCCTGTCCGATGATTTTCTTCGTGCGTATCCTGAATCCCTCGTTGGGGTTGATCCGGTTGGATGGCGCGCCAAGCGAAAAACTCGCCTGGGTTTGCTTTCTGTTAGGGCTGTTCCTTCCCGCGCTGCTCATTGTCGGAGCCGCGACTGGATTTTATGCCTCCGTGCAGCAGCTGCGTATTCAGATTTTGCTTTCGGTGATCATTATCGTCGCGGTCCTGTTTCTGACGGCACTTCTGCACCGCTGGATCCTCGTTTCGCGCAGACGTATGGTTGCTTCGGAAACAGATGTTCCTGCGATTTCGGCACCTCATGAAGATGGTGAGGAGAATAACGAGGGTGAAGAGGCGGTGAAGATAGAGGAGCAGACTTTGCGTCTCGTCAGGGCGGCGGGGATTACGTTTGTGATTATCGGACTGTGGGGTGCCTGGCTTCCTTCGCTCCCTGCGCTCACCGTCCTCGATAAGATTCCGATCTGGGAAGGGAAGTCTTCGGCGGTAGCTCAGGCGCCGGTGGACCCGCTCGCCGCGCTTGCGCCGCCTTCTGAGTCTTCTGAAACGGATCCCGTGGTTCCGGAAAAAGTGCAGAAAATTGACGACGGAATCGTCTCGCTTCAGGATCTGCTCTTTGCCGTGCTCACGCTCGTTTTGACTTTTGTGGCGGCGAATAATATTCCGGGACTGATAGCGCTCGTTTTCTCGCGACATCTCAAAATGGACGCGGGGAGCAGTTTTGCGATTACGGCGACGATTCGCTATCTGATCATGTTCATCGGGATTCTGATTTCCTTTGCGTGGATCGACGTCACGTGGGGAAAGGTGCAGTGGCTCGCTGCGGCGGTTACGGTTGGCATCGGATTCGGATTGCAGGAGATTTTTGCCAATTTCGTAGCGGGTCTGATTCTGCTTTTTGAAAAACCGATCCGCATAGGAGACACCGTGACGGTGGGGGATGTCTCCGGGAAAGTGACACAGATTCGCATCCGGGCGACGACGATTCGTCAGTTCAACGAACGCGAACTGATCGTGCCTAACAAGGAGTTCATTACGGGGCAGCTCGTGAACTGGACCCTGAGTGACAGCGTTCTCCGGGCGGAAGTTCAGGTGGGCATCGCCTATGGCTCGGATACGCACAAGGCGCGTAAGATTCTGCTCGATGTCGCCGCATCTGAGCTGGCGATTCTAGCGGAACCGGCGCCTGTGGTTCTGTTCACTTCATTCGGGGACAGCACTCTGAATTTCGAGCTGCGTGCCCATGTCGGTCGCGTCGAGGACCTTGTCCGGACGGAAAGTCAGCTCTATTTCCGAATCGATGAGTGTTTCCGGGAAGCGGGCATCGAGATCGCTTTTCCTCAGACCGACATACACATCCGGTCGGGATTGCACCCCTCTGCCGCTGTCGAGACGACGGAGGATTCACAGGGCGGGGAATCAGATGCCCCGCCTGCGAAGGCATAAAAAAGAGCGTGCCGAAACACGCTCTTCTAAAGGAACAGGAGTGATCAGAAAACCTGACTACTTCCTGCTCGCGGTCTTCTTTTTAGCCGCCTTCTTTTTCGGTGCTGCTTTTTTAGCGGCTGCCTTTTTCTTAGCGGTTTTCTTTTTGGCCGTTTTCTTCTTCGTGCCGGTGCGGCCCGGGAAGGTGAGTTCAGCAATACCTGACTTGTCGAGCTCGCCGAGCCCGAGCGCTTTCATGCGCTTGTATTGTTCGGTGGTTGCCTCGTTGAGTGGCAGGTTCAGTTTCTTCGCTTTGGCAAGGCCGCCGGCAATGCCTGAATCTTTGGCGGCGTGAGAAGCCGAGAACCAGCATTCGTGGTCGCGGTCGATCATGTCGTCAGCGTCAGTTTCGAGGACGCGTGAATTGGCTCCGGTCTGGGAGAACACTTCGCAGATCATCTTGAGATCGTGTCCCAGTGACTTGGCTAGACCAAGACCTTCGGCGAGGCCGGCGGTGTTGATGTTCATGACCATGTTCACGAGCGCTTTGACCTCGGCGGCTTTGCCGACTTTTCCGATGTGGCGGAGATTCAGGCTGAGGTCTTCGAGAAGCTTTTTGTTTTTCTTAAAAACACTGTCGTCGGCACCGATCATGAGATAAAGCTCCCCGTTTCGGGCGTGGCTGATGCTGCTCGCCATGGAGGCTTCGATGCAATCGGCTTTGCGTCGCTTCGCGCCCGTTGCGATCGTCTTCTGCATTTCAGGACTGAGAGTCGCGCAGTTGATGAACGTTTTTCCGGCGGCGTCGACGAAGAGGGAGTCTTTCTTCCCGAGGAAGATCTTCTTCATCGCAGCGTCATCGGTTACCACGGTGAAAATAATATCGGCGTTGGCGGTGACATCGGCGAGCTTCGTGTAGGCAGTCGCTCCGATTTCGTCAGCAAGAGCGGTCGCGATAGGGCGATAAGTATCGAAGACAGCGGTCACATTGTAATTGAGGTCATTGAGATGACGGGCCATGTTGGCACCCATTCTTCCGACTCCAACGAATCCGATTTTCTTGTTGCCGGGACGACGGGCGCTTTTCTTCTTAGGGGTTGTTTTACTCATGATGAAATCACAGATTATTCAGGGACGTTCAAAAGTGTAACTGAAATCACTTCTTCGCCAATTATTTATGAAAGAGAGAGAGGGACGCCATCGGGGGCTTCAGACGTTCAGGGATGCCTGGAGAGGAATTGTTTCGGTCGCAAAAACCGAGTTTAATTTTCGTATTCATTTGCTTAGTTTAGTGTTAGTGACAGGGCTCGGGTTTTTTCTGAATGTGAGCGCAGTGGAGTGGGTCGCTTTGATTCTGTGTGTGGGATTTGTTCTCGTCGCGGAGATTTTTAATACGGCTCTTGAGTATCTTGCTGACACCGTTCATCCGGAAGCCGACGCGGGGATTGGAAAGGCAAAAGATGCGAGTGCCGGTGCCGTTTTTGTCGCATCGCTTGCAGCTGCCATTGTCGGCGCTATCATTTTTGTCCCAAAACTATGGATCCTCTTAACGAAGTAATTTCACCTGTCTGGTTGGACGGATTAATGCAAGTCCTGCCGGAGGGGCGCGTCTACATGGCTGAGGCGGTGCGGGCGGAGTTCGGCGTCGATCGTTGGCACGCCTCGGCGATGCCCGATGCGGTCGTGCAGGCGGAATCCCGTGAGGAAGTTGCCGCGACCCTGAGGTATGCGAATGAGAACAGGATTCCCGTGACGACGCGCGGGGCGGGGGTTGGCTACGTGGGCGGCTGTGTTCCGGTGAAGGGGGGCATTTTGCTTTCGGTCAGGAAAATGGATCGGATTCTCGAGATCAATCCCGCAGACGGGGTCGCTGTTGTCGAGCCCGGTGTGATTTTGAATGATCTCCAGGAAGCGGTTCGTGAGTTGGGGTGGTACTACCCGCCGGATCCGGCGAGCCTGAAAGAGTGTTCGGTCGGGGGAACAATCGCGACGAATGCAGGCGGTCCCCGCTGTGTGAAATACGGAGTGACGAGACATTACATTCTCGGGCTCGAGGTGGTTTTGCCGAATGGTGAAATCCTCGAAACCGGCGGTCGTTGTCACAAAAACAAGACGGGGCTCGATCTCATCGGAATGTTTGTCGGTTCCGAGGGGCTCCTGGGCGTCGTGACAAAAGCGACTTTGCGACTCATTCCTCATCCCGAGGCGAGGGCGATGCTGACGGCGACGTTTGCGGAGTTCGAAGAGGCGGCGGAAGCGGTGCAGACGATTCTCAATTCGGGGTGGCAGCCGTCGGGCCTTGAAATCACGGATGGGTTCACGCTGCGGGCGGCCCGTGATTATCTCGGACCTGAGACGCTCCCCGACGGCAATGCCCATCTCATCGTCGAGTTGGATGGCCGCAAGGAAACCGTGCTTCAGGATCTGAGCGCCCTGAAGACTCTCGTCACATCACTCGGTGCGCTTTCGGTCGAAGAGGCCAAAGATAAAGGAGCCTGCGAAGCGATCTGGACCCTGCGTCGTGAATTTTCCTATTCGTTGCGGGCGACGGGATTGACGAAGTTGAACGAGGATATCGTCGTGCCCCGGTCCAAGCTCGTCGAGTTGGTGCAGTTTGCGCGGAAACTCGAAGCGGATACGGGCATACCGGTTGCGTGTTTCGGTCACGCCGGAGACGGTAACATTCACACGAATCTCATGGTCAAAGATTACGAGACGGATGAGGTCGCTCGCGGAAAAGCGGATGAAGCACTCGACGTGCTTTTCAAATGGATCATCGCGAATGACGGGAAGATCACCGGCGAGCATGGAGTCGGCCTCGCGAAGAAACGCTGGTTTAAAGATTCGGTGACTCCGGTGGCGAACGACGTGCACCGCATGCTAAAGGCGACTCTGGATCCTAACGGAATCCTGAATCCCGGTAAATTTATTGAATAATCATGTCTGAAGAAATTGATACTATTGACGAAGGAAATGAAGCGTCCGGCCACGAGCCGATGCTCACGTTTGAAGAAGCCCGGGTTCTCGGTTGTCTTATCGAGAAAGAGACGACGACACCCGATCACTATCCTCTGACGCTGAACAGTCTTCATTCCGCCTGCAATCAGTCCAGCAACCGGGATCCGGTCGTGGACTTCGGGACGGATGTTGTCGAAGAAACTCTCGAAGGACTGCGACTGAAGAAGCTCGCCGTGTTGTTGCGTCAGGCCGGTGCGAGAGTTCCGAAATACAAGCACACGATTGAGAACAAATTTCCGTATCTCACCGATGGACAGCGCGCCGTTATCTGTGTCCTCCTTTTGCGCGGTCAACAGACCGTGGGCGAGATTCGCACGCGCACCGAGCGGCTCCATCCCTTCGCTGACATTGAGCGCACCCAGGTGGTTCTCGATCAGTTGGCGGAATTTCAGCCTGATCCGCTGGTGCGGCACATTCCCGCCGGGGGCGGACGGCGGGTTGCCACTTATGTCCATTTGCTGTGCGGTGAGGTTGAGCCTGCCGCTCCTGTCACTTCGGTGGTGCAGCCGCAGGTGGTGGCATCGCCCTCGTGGCGCGAAGACATGGAGGAGGAAATCGCTACGCTGAAATCGGAGGTGTTATCACTTAAAACTGAATTGGAAGAACTTAAAAATAATCTCGGCGTATGAAACTTATCCTACTGGCCGGTCTCGTCATGTTTACTTGTGTCAGTTCGCTTTCGGCAGAACAGGTGCCGCTTTGGCCGGAGGGAAAAACGCCCTACGCCAAACCGGTCGACAAGGAGACGGGGTCTCCTTCCATCGCGGTGTATTCAACGAAGGGCGCTGAAGCTCATACCGGGGCTGCGGTCGTGATTTGTCCCGGTGGCGGATACGGCGGGCTTGCGAAAGATCACGAAGGGCATCAGGTGGCGCAGTGGTTTAATGCGCAGGGCGTTTCGGCTTTCGTGCTTCAGTATCGACTGGGAAGTCAGGGGCATCACTACCCGACTCAGCTAGCCGATGTGCAGCGGGCGATCCGCCAAGTGCGGGCGCAGGCAGGGGAGTTCGGTCTCGCCGAAGATCGCATCGCGGTGATGGGGTTTTCGGCCGGCGGTCATCTCGCGAGCATGGCGGCAACGCTGTATGACGAAAGAGCCTACGAGGCTTCCGATGCGATCGATGAAGTCAGTGCGCGGCCCGATTTCGCGATCCTGTGCTACCCCGTTATCAACATGGATTCCGAGTTCACTCATAAAGGTTCGCGAAAGAATCTTCTCGGTCCTGACAAGGCTGATGACGAGGCTCTCGCGACGAAGGTCTCTTCGGAGAAGAATGTCACGGCGGAGACGCCTCCCACGTTTCTTTTTCAGACGAATGCTGACACGGGCGTGCCGGCGGAGAATGCGACCAGCTTCTTTCTCGCGCTTCGGAAGCACGGGGTTCCGGCTGAGTTTCACTGCTACCAGAATGGTCCCCACGGAATCGGTCTTTATCGGGGCGATCCGATTCTCGGAGGATGGTCGGATTTACTGAAAAACTGGCTCCTCGTGAATTCGTTTTACGCGGCGCCTGAGCCTCAGGCGGCGGTGAGTGGAAAAGTGACTCTCGACGGGGAACCCGTCAGTTGGGGAGTGCTCACGTTTCATCCCGAAGACAAAAATCAGCCGGTGACTTCAGTGCGCGTTCGCCGTGGCAGCTTTTCCGCGAAGCAGGAGATCGGCCCGGTTTTGGGAAAAGCGACGCTTACTTTTGAAGGAAGCATTTGGGAGCTGACGGGAAATGATGACGACAAAGCGGTTGCTCTGAGTTCCCTCTCACCCGATGACAAGGCTCCGATCAGCGTCGTCGTTTCCGGGGCGATGAAGCCGATGACCTTTGATTTCACTTCAAAGTGAGTCTTCCCGCTCGTATTCCCTGAGAAAAGTGAGCACCTTTTCCCGGGGCATTTCGCAGGGCTTCAGCGTTTCGCCCCGGCTCGTCTCGTAGAAGTTGAGGCTCACGAAATCGTCCCCGCCCGCTTCCTCTGCGTAGAGTTTGATCGAACGCCCGCGGTTGTGGATCGACTTCGAAACGAGGAAGGTTCTTCCCCGGAATTTTCCGCGCGAGGTTCCTTCGGGAATCGAGTTGAGGAGTTCACGGATCATCGGCTGCGGGTTGCGGTACCATTGACGCGACCTCAAATCAAGGCGAGGTCGTGGTCTGCCTATGAGCCAGTTTCCTTTTGATAATTCCTACACAGCGCTTCCGGAGCGATTTTACCGCAGGGTTGAACCGGCAAAAGTGTCCGGTCCGAAGCTGGTTCGTTTTAACACAACGTTAGCGGATGAGTTGGGATTGGATGTGGATTCTGTTCCCGAGTCTGAATTGGCGGAACTGTTTTCGGGCAATCGCCTGCCGGAAGGATCCGATTCGATCGCGCAGGCCTACGCGGGGCATCAATTCGGGGGGTGGGTGCCTCAGTTGGGGGACGGAAGGGCGATTCTTCTCGGCGAAGTGATCGGGAAAGACGGGGTTCGAAAAGACATTCAGTTGAAAGGTTCCGGGCGGACGCCTTTTTCCCGCGGCGGTGATGGGAAGTCTCCTCTCGGCCCGGCGGTTCGCGAGTATCTCATGAGTGAGGCGATGGCGGGTCTGGGCGTTCCGACGACGCGTGCGCTCGCTCTTGTCTCGACGGAGGACTCTGTTTTCCGTGAAGAGGCGCTCCAGGGCGGTGTTTTCACCCGGGTTGCTTCAAGCCATCTTCGTGTGGGGACGTTCCAGTATTTTCTCGGGCAACAGGATACGGAAGGCGTGCGCGCGCTCGCCGATTACGCGATTGCCCGTCATTATCCTGAGTGTGCCGAAAGTGAAACTCCGTATCAGTGTTTTTTGGGGAAAGTGATAGAGGCGCAGGCGTTGTTGATTGCTCACTGGATGTCGCTTGGCTTTATTCACGGCGTCATGAACACCGACAACATGACGATCTCCGGTGAGACGATCGATTACGGTCCCTGCGCGTTCATGGACACCTTCGATCCCGGGAAAACCTTCAGCTCGATCGACCGCGGAGGCCGTTACGCGTGGGCCAACCAGGCGTCGATAGGCCATTGGAATCTGACGCGGCTTGCGGAGACTCTGTTGGCACTTTTTGATGAAGACAGGGAGAAGGCGATTGCTATCGCGGAGGAGATTTTGGGACGATATGAAAATGCCTTCAAAGAAGCCTATTTCGGGCGTTTTCAACGCAAACTCGGTCTGGGAGGATCGTATTCGGAATGTGAGACTTTCATTGAAGATACGCTGAGTCTCCTTGCGGATCAGGAGGCTGATTTCACGCTTTTCTTTCGTCATCTCACCCGAATCGCACGGGGCGAATCAGATGAACGGTGGCTCCAACTTCTCAAAGATCCCGCAGCGGGAGCGGTTTGGCTCGAGCAATGGAAGGCGGCGGGGGCGCCGGATTGTGAGATGATGGCCCGGGCCAATCCGGTGATCATTCCGAGGAACCATCGCGTCGAGGAGGCGATTGCAGCGGCGTATCAAGGTGACTTTTCGGTCTTTAACCGCATCACGGAAGCGCTGCGAAATCCGTTTTCAGTGACGTCTGAGAATGAAACTCTCGAGGATGCGCCGCGTCCGGATGAGGTGGTTGAGGCGACTTTTTGCGGGACTTGATCGGGCTTTAAACGGGGTGACGGTTTTTTTCTTTGATTGGATGCTCATTGAGTCGGGTTGTGTTAGCTTCACGCGCCGATTTACCATTTTTAACCCGACCATTCGTGAACACAGAAATCGACCAACCCAGAATCGAAAAAGCGGTTCGTGAAATTCTCATCGCGATCGGTGAGGATCCCGACCGTGACGGGCTCGTTCAAACCCCGGCCCGTGTCGCGCGTTTCTACGCGGAGATATGCAGCGGGATGCGGGAGGATCCGACGGATCACCTCGACAAGACGTTCGCAGTCGATCACGACGAAATCATCATCGTCCGCGATATTCCCTTTTTCTCGGTCTGTGAACACCATCTCGTGCCTTTCTTCGGAAAAGCACACGTCGCCTATCTTCCGGAGGCGGACGGACGGATCGCCGGGCTTTCCAAGCTGGCGAGGCTTGTCGACGGTTTTGCGAAACGTCCCCAGGTGCAGGAGCGTCTTACCGGTCAGATCGCGAATGCGATCGAGGAAAAGCTTCGCCCCCGCGGCGCGGCAGTGGTCATCGAGGCCGAGCATCTCTGCATGTCGATGCGCGGGGTGAAGAAGCCCGGAACGAGCACGGTCACTTCGTCGATGCGGGGTATATTCCGGAACAACCCTTCCTCACGCGAGGAAGTCCTGCAGCTGATTCTCGCGACGACGCGCTAGCGGAATCGGGTTAATCCTCCTCTTCCACGATTGCATACTCTTCGAGAATGCTGCGACTCACGTATTGGAGCGCGGCTTCCGAGGTGGCCTCGAGAACAACGGGGCAGGCGTAGCCGGCGTCGAGCGCCTCCCGCCAGCGGTCGGCGCAAACGCACCAGCGGTCACCGGGCTTGAGTCCGGGAAATCCGTACATCGGCATCGGAGTGCTGAGGTCGTTGCCGGTTTCTTTGCTGAAAGCGAGGAATTCAGCGGTGACTTCGCAGCAGATCGCATGGCATCCCTGATCCTCCGGCCCGACCTGACACTGACCGTCACGGTAGAAACCGGTTAGCGGTTCCATGCTGCAGGGGATCAATTCTCCGCCAAGGACACTCTTGTTTTTTTCCGGTTTCATCTTACCTGTAGCTTGCAGTGAAGTTCCATTATTTTCCAGAGAGAAAAACGAGCTTCTTCTTTGTCTGTGAGCTTGTTAGGCAGTATAGATTCTGCATCGCTTTTCACGACGCGAAACACAGAGAGATATGGATGATTCTGATCAGGAAAATCGACGCACCAACGCGTCTTCGGGCGGAGGAGTGCGCTGGGTTATTCTTGCCTTGATCGTTTTCGGTGGACTTTGGCTCGGGATTCAGGCGCTGCGCAAGGCTGAGCCGGCAGACGCCGGCGGGCCACAGGGGGGCGGGGCACCTCAGGGGCCGCCACCGGCAACGGTTATCGTCGCCCCGGTAACGCAGACACCGGTCCAGGAAACACGAAGCGTTACGGGAACCCTTCGCGCGATGGAGCGGGCCGAAGTGGCGGCTCAGGAATCGGGGGCTGTTCTCGAAGTCAAAGTCGACGTCGGCGATCTGGTGAAAAAGGGGGACGTCATCGCCGTGCTCGATGACAGGCGGCTCAAGGCATCGCTCCTGGAAGCGAAAGCGAATCTCACCGCGAGCGAGGCGATGGTTGCGGAGCGGGAAGCGGAATCGGTGCGGGCGGAACGCGACCTTGAGATGAAGGACAAACTTTTTTCCCAGAGAGCCGTCGCCGAGCGCGAATTGCTCGATGCCCGCGAGGCGACCGAGGTGAAGGTGGCGCGACTCAAGGCTTCAAAAGACCAGGTCGAGGCTTTGCAAAGCGCGCTCGAGCTTCTCAACGTTCGTCTCGCCGATGCGACGATCAAAGCACCGTTTGACGGCCGGATCGTGAGACGCCACGTCGATCCGGGTGAGTGGATCGCGCCGGGAAATCCCGTCGTGACGCTGATTTCAGCCGGGCAGGTCGAAGCGTGGATGAACGTGCCGGAGCGCTTTATCGGACAGGTAACTTCGTCGGACGCCGCGTTGACGATCACTGCTGACGGTTCGGGTGAAACCGCTGAGGTGGTGTCGCTTCGTCAGGTGGCAGACATCGATCCGGTGACGCGATTGTTTCCTGTCGTCGCGGTTCTCGATGATAAAAACGGAACGCTCGCCCCGGGTCTTTCCGTTCATGCTGATTTGCCGGTCGGCGACGCGGGTGCCCGTCTCGGAGTGCCGGTGAATGCGGTGATCGAGTCGTATCAGGGCGCTTCAGTGATGAAAGTCGCAAAAGCGGGGGAGGGCCTCCCCGTCGCGGAGCGGATTCAAGTGACGCCCCTGTTCCGCCGGAATGAAATCGTGTATGTCGAGTCCGCGAATTTAAAAGCGGGGGATCAAATCGTGGTCGAGGGGAACGAGCGTTTGTTTCCCGGAACCCCTCTCATCGTGGCGACGCCGGAAAAGAAAGCGGGATCGCCCGAGTCAATCAAAACGGAGGTGAAGCCCTAGCGGCGACGGGATGATTGATAGAGCAATCAATCAACCGATCACGGTTGCGGTAGCGGTGCTGCTGAGCGTTTTTGCCGGTTTGCTCGCGGTGACGCGTGTGCCCATTCGAATGACTCCGGAAGTCGCGTCGGTCGTTGTCTCGGTCGTCACCGCCTGGGAGAGCGCCTCGTCTGAGGAAATTGAAAGCGACGTCGTCGAAGAGCAGGAAAAAGTGCTCGGTGAGGTGACCGGGCTCAGCGCGATGACTTCCACGAGTGCCGCAGGTCAGGGCACGATTCGGCTCGAATTTGAAACCGGAACGGACATTGAAGGCGCTCTCGCGGAGGTTCTTCAGAAACTCGACGAAGTCCCCGGTTACCCCGAAGGCGTTCTCCAGCCCGTCGTCGAAGGCGTCGACCCCGAATCGGTCGACTACATTTCCTGGATCGGACTCGCTTCGACCGACCCCGGGTTTGATTCCGCGACGCTTTACGATTTTATGGAGCGCAGGCTCCGCCCCCGTTTCGACCGGGTTCCCGGCGTCTCGCAGGTAGGTATTCGGGGTGCGGTGCAATCCGAATTGCACATCGTTGTCGATCCTGTGGCGATGGCGAACCGGGGCATCACCTACGCGGGGCTTCGGGCGGCGATTCTGGAGTCGAACGTCGATGTTTCCGCAGGGCGGATTGAAGAGGGAAAACGGGACATTCGAGTGCGGAGCATGGGGCGTTTTAAAAGCCCGGAAGAAGTTTCTCAAATGATCCTGACACAGGACGCCTCAGGTCCGGTCTACCTCGGTGATATCGCGACGGTCGAGGAGGCGTTCAAAGAACCGACGAGTTGGGCGAGGGCGCGGGGCCACAAGATGCCGTTTTTCAATTTTCAGCTCGAACGCGGAGCGAACCTGCTCGAGACGATGGGCGCGCTCACCGCGGAGGTCGAGGCGATGAATGCTGACGGAGGCATTCTCGAGGAAAAATCGAAGGCGCTCGGACTCAACGGAAGGCTCGAACTGATCAAGACCTACGATTCGACGACCTACGTGCGCGACGCGGTGAAACTGGTCCGCTCGAATCTGCTTCTCGGCGGTATCCTTGCGACGATCACGCTGCTTTTCTTTCTGCGATCCTTCCGCAGTGTCGGGATCATCGCGATCGCGATTCCCGTGTCGGTGATTGCCTCCTTCGTTGTTCTGGTGGCGTTAGGGCGGTCGATCAACATCATTTCCCTCGCAGGTCTCGCCTTTGCCGTCGGGATGGTGGTCGATAATGCGATCGTCGTTATTGAGAATATTTACCGTCATCTCGAGATGGACAAGCCGGCCCGGCAGGCGGCCCGCGACGGAGTGAAGGAAGTCGCCGGGGCGGTCGTCGCCTCGACCCTGACGACCCTCGCGGTCTTTTTTCCGATTCTACTGATTCAGGAGACCGCCGGTCAGCTTTTTCGGGATATCGCCCTCGCGATTATGGCTTCGGTAGGGCTGAGCATGATCGTTTCGATCACGGTGATCCCGTCGGCCTCGGCGCGGTTTTTGCATCGGAGTGATGTGAACAACACGAAAAAGCGTCGTGGCCTCGCCCGGTTCCTCGATGTGCTACTCAGTCCTGTAACCCGGTTCATCGAGTCGCTTCCTTCCGGTGTTTCCCGTCTCGTTTCTCTGGGAACGGGAAACTGGGCGAGTCGCGGGATTGTCATCGCCGGGTTCAGTATGGTGACGATTTTCGGAACGCAGCTTCTGCTGCCACCGCTGGATTATCTTCCCACGGGAAACCGGAATATTATTTTCGGACTGCTCTTTCCACCTCCCGGTTACAATCTCGATCAGCTCTCGGAGATGGGAGAGCGAATCGAATCGCGGGTGCAGTCATCGTGGGAGGCGACGCCGAACAAATTCGGAGTCGAGGATGTCATGGAGAAGGCAGCGGGTCGTTCCAATGATCCCGTCGACGAGCGGGAGCCGGTTGCTCTCGGGATGGGGGCTCCGGAGGGCACCACGGTGATGCCGCCTCCGCTGGATCACTACTTTCTCGTCAGTTTCGAAGGCCGCATGTTTCACGGGGCAATCCCGAGTGATAAAAAACGCGCCGTCGATGCCGTTCCTCTTTTGAATTACGCGACTTCCGGTGTCGCCGCTCCTGACACGCTTGCTTTTGCGTTCCAGATGCCGCTTTTCCGGGTCGGAGGAGCGACGGGGTCGGCGATCAAAATCGATCTTACGGGGAACAATCTCGACGAAGTGAGCGGCGCGGCCGGGGCGCTCTTCGGAACGTTGATGGGGCAGTTCGGTCCCACCACGTTGAAACCGGAACCGCCGAATTTCTCACAACCGCTCTCTGAATTGCAGCTCGTCCCGCGGGATGAGCGGCTTCGCGAACTCGGGATGAGCCGGGCGGATCTGGGACTGGCGGTGCAGGCGAACGGAGACGGGATTCTTCTCTTTCGCGACTACGAGCAGAACGGCGAGCTTCGGGACATGAAGATTCTGAGCCGATACTCACGCGGTGATGATGCGATGGAGCAGCTTCTCGATGCGCCGGTGGCGACGCCGGGCGGGGCGGTCGTTGACTTCGGAAGTATCGCCGAGTTGAAGCGCGTTCAGGGCCCCGATGAGATTCGTCACGTCGATCGCCTTCGAGCGGTCACGATCGAGTTGACGCCTCCCGGTTCGATTCCGCTGGAAGTGGCGATCAGGCAGGTGGAGGAAACGATCGATGGTCTCCGGGAAGGTGGCGTGATTCCCGCCTCGGTCGGCGCTCAGTTGTCCGGCTCCGCTGGAAAGCTGAACGAAATCAAGACGGTCCTCCTCGGTGATGGCAGTTTCCTCGGAACGGTGTCGAGCACGCTCTTCCTCGCTTTTCTTGTGATCTATCTGCTTCTCGTGATTTTGTTTCAGAGCTGGACCTACCCGCTCGTGATCATGATCAGCGTTCCTCTCGCGACCTTCGGTGGATTCGTCGGCCTGGCGATGGTCCATCAGGTGAGTGTGATGGATCGCTATGCGCCGGTTCAGAACCTGGACATGCTCAGCATTCTCGGCTTCGTGATTCTCGCGGGTGTGGTCGTGAACAACGCGATTCTCATCGTGCATCAGACGCTGAACTTCCTTCGCGATGATTCCTCGCTCGATCCGCAGTTGGCGATCCGTCTTTCGGTTGAGAGCCGGGTGCGTCCGATTCTGATGTCGACTCTCACGAGTGTCGGGGGGATGCTCCCGCTCGTGATTCTTCCGGGGGCGGGATCCGAGCTGTATCGGGGGCTGGGCGCCGTCGTCGTCGGTGGACTCGTCGTTTCCACGGTATTCACCTTGTTCCTTGTTCCGACCGTTCTCAGTGCGATGTTTGCGATCCGGCGCAGTGATTCCCCATCGACTGATTCAGAGGTTCCCGTTCCGCAGACCGCTTCGTGATGAAGATTTCGACGTCTCTATTTAAACTCCTGCTTCCCGTCGTAACGGGCGGATTTGTCATCGCCGTGTCGAGTTGCAAAGTCGACCCTTCGGAGCTGAGCAGCTCCACGGTGAAAGCCGGGGCGAAGTATAAAAACAGTGGCAGCGAGCGTCCTCTTTTGCCTGCCGGCGACTGGTGGGCGTGTTTCAATGATCCTGTTTTGACCCGCTTGATTCGCAAGCTGGAGGCGGACAACCCGTCTCTCGCGGTGGCGCTTGCCCGCTACGATCGCGCCCGCAATGAGCTCGGCCTTGCGCGGGCGGACCGGTTTCCCTCCGTCAGCGGGGATGTCGTTTGGAAGCGGAAACGGGACTCCGCGAGCGGGGTTTTTGTTCCGCCGGAAATCAACTACTCGGAGTATCGCACCGCGCTCAATCTGAAATACGAAATTGATTTGTGGGGGCGTGTTCGCAAAACCGTGGAAGCGGCGCAGGCGGAGGAAAAGGCGGCGGCGGCGGATGTCGCGGCGGCAAGGCTTTCACTGCAGGCCGAACTGGCGAAGCATTACTTTCAGCTCCGTTACGCGGACGCTGAAATGGAAATCTTGAAACGCGGGGTTGCTCTTCGTGAAGACAATTTCCGCCTCGTCAGTGCGAGAGTGAACGGCGGGGAGGAAACAGGGCTCGGACTTGCCCGTGCCCGAACCGAGGTGGAGTCGACGAAAGCGCAGGAGCACGAATTGTCCCGCTCCCGCGCGAGTCTCTTCAATGCAATCGCGGCGCTCTGCGGCGAAGTGCCCGGTCAGTTGGAGATTCCCCCGGGCGGAGTTAAGGATCCACCGCGGATTCCGGGCGGGCTTCCTTCGCAGTTACTGACGAGGCGTCCTGATATCGTCGCGGCAGACCGGCGTATGGCCGCTACCGTGGCGCAGATTGGAGCGACGAAAGCCTCGTATCTGCCCCGTGTGAATTTGGCTGCCTCCGGCGGGCTTTCGAGTCTCGATCTGGGAACCTTTTTTGATCCCTCGAGTCTGTTCGGAGAGATCGGGCCTGAGGTGCAGGTTCCGCTTTATCAGGCGGGACGTTCCGGACTCGACATTGGTCGGGCGTATGCAAATTCCGATGAGGCGGTTGCGCTCTATCGCGAGACGGTTCTGAAGGCGTTTCGCGAAGTGGAGGATGCGCTCTCCGGAATGCGCTATCTGGATAAGGAGATTGCGGCGAGACGTCGGGCCTCGGCTTCGTCGGCAGAGGCGACACGGCTTTCCCGTCAGCGATACAAGGGCGGTCTCGTCAGCTACCTCGAAGTCGTCGATGCGGAGCGGTCCAGCCTCACCGCAAAGCGGAGTCGGATTCAGGCGGAATCGGCAAGGCTCGTCACGAGCGTCCAGCTGATTCAAGCCCTCGGCGGCGGCTGGGAAGTTCCGATCCCCGAAGAGAATTCAGACTTCAAAGAGTAGCGCAAGCCCGCTCGAAATCGCTGGCGACCGCAGGATTCAATAGGGTATGTTTGACGAGTGAACCCTCTTAGGTCCAGAACATTGATCGGTCTGCTGCTGATTGTTGCATCGGTTGCCCACGCGCAGCCGAAGGGCAAAATGAGCGGGACGGAGTATTTCGAGCGCCACGTGCGACCGATCCTCGTGAAGCATTGTTACGAATGCCATTCCGAGGCGGAGGAGTCTCAAAAAGGGGGACTGCTTCTCGACCGCGAAGCCGGATGGCTCGAGGGCGGAGATTCGGGGAAGGCCGTCGTTCCCGGCAGTCTTGAGTCATCGCTGTTGATCACCGCAGTGGTGTATGAAGATCCGGATTTCGAAATGCCGCCGAAGTATCAGCTCGAGGACAAGGATATCGCGCTGCTGAAGAAGTGGGTCGAGATGGGCGCTCCCGGACCTGCTGAAGACATGGGTGATACCGAGTTTTCCCAGCTAGGGAATCAGGAAGTGATTTTTGGAAAGGCGGCGGATCACTGGGCCTTCCAGCCGGTGAAAACTTCCGACCTGCCGAAGGTGGAAAACAACGCGTGGAACGATCATCCGATCGATCGTTATATTTTCGCGAAGCTGGAGGAGAAGGGAATTGCTCCCTCGCCTCAGGCGGATGCGAGAACGTTGACGCGCCGGCTGAGCTACGCGCTTACGGGGCTGCCGCCACGAGATGAGACGGTCTATAAAAAATCTCCTGATGCGCTCATCGACGAGCTTCTCGCGTCTCCCCAATTCGGTGAACACGTCGGACGGGTCTGGCTCGATGTGGCGCGCTATGCGGACACGGCATCGACTTATCGTCCTGACACAAAGACACCGCATTATTACCCGTATGCGTTCACCTATCGGGACTACGTGATCGATTCGTTCAACGCGGATAAGCCGTTCAATCAATTCGTGAAAGAGCAGCTGGCGGCTGATCTCTTCGTTTCAAAAAAGAGCGCCCCGGAGATGGCTGCTCTCGGATTTTTCGGGGTATCTCCTCATCGGAATATGTCGGTCGATTTTGTGGATGATGTCATCGACACCGCGACGCGAGGTTTTCTCGGAATGACCGTGGCCTGCTCCCGTTGCCACGATCATAAATTCGAGCCGATTCCAACCGCGGATTACTATTCCCTGTATGGCGTCTTCAGTTCCGTGAATCGTCCTGAGCCGTGGAAAATCGGTGAGTTTCCGGTGATTGATGGTTATGACCCGGATGAAAAACTCGTCGCTGATTACAGGACGCAGGAGGAGGCAATCCGGGCAAAAATAAAGAAAGCCGGCGCGGCTCGGAAAAAAGGAAACAACCGGTCGGTCGCGGACAGTATTGAGCAGACTGAACTGGCGCAGTTGCTGATCAGTCACGATGGCGCCCCTGCGAAAGCGATGAGTGTCTCGGAGAAGGAGAAACCGGTGAATCCTTTCATTATGGTCCGCGGAGAGGCTTCGAACCGGGGGGAGCGAGTTCCGCGTCGTTTCTTGAAGATTCTCGATCCGGAGCAACCTGATTTTAATAAGGAGAGCAGCGGGCGTCTCGAGTTTGCGGAAAAAGTCATCGATCCCGAAAATCCTCTCACGGCGCGTGTCTACGTGAATCGAATCTGGGGAATGCTGATGGGGGATTTTATTGTCGATACTCCGTCTGATTTCGGTCTCCAGGGCGAGGTGCCGAGTCATCCCGCGTTGCTCGATTATCTGGCTTCCGAGTTTGTGAAAAACGGCTGGTCGACGAAGCATCTCGTGAAGCACATCGTTTCGTCCAAAACGTTCCGCCAAAGCAGTCGCACCGTGGAGTCGAGTGAAGCCGTGGATCCGGAGAATCAGCTCTACTGGCGGGCCAACCGGAAGCGGCTCCGGATTGAGGAAATCCGGGATTCTCTGCTCGCGGTTTCCGGCCAGCTCGATCCGAGGATGCGAGGCCGGAGCGGTCAGCTCTGGGGTGAGGACTACTCGCCGCGTCGCAGCGTTTACGGATTCGTGAATCGATTCAATCAGGACACAACGCTCCGGAATTTCGATTTCCCTTCGCCGATGCAAACCCAGTCGGGGAGGACTGAGAATATCGTCGCTCCTCAGGCTCTCTTTCTGATGAACTCGCCTTTTGTGATCGAGCAAAGCGAAGCGCTCGTAGCGTCACTCGGGTTCAGTGATGACCTCGATGGGAAGTCCCGGATTTCGGCGATCTTTAAACACGTTCTTCATCGGGAGCCGGTCGCGAATGAGATCAAACAGGTCGAACGATTTGTGGGGATCGAAGAGGGACGCGACGTTTCCTCCTGGCCCCTCGTGGCTCAGTCACTTCTCATGTCGAACGAGTTTCTGTATGTCGACTAACCCAATCGCTGAATGAATTCTGATTTCACTGTTTCCAGAAGAGAGGCTCTCCGGAAAGTCGGGTTTGGCTTCGGTGCGCTCGCGGCGTCGGACCTCCTCGCAGCCGTAAAAGGAGGAGCTTCGATCAGCGAATCTCCTCTCGCGACGCGCGATTCTCATTTTCCGGGAAAGGCGAAGCGGGTCATTCACTTGTTTATGAACGGGGGGCCGTCGCAGATTGACACCTTCGATCCCAAGCCTTCTCTCGCGAAACTCGACGGGAAGGAACTCCCGGATTCGATCAAAGCGACCCTGCAGCGAACTCAGCGGGACCGCGCCGGCACGGTGTGGGCGTCGCCTTTCAAATTTTCCAAACACGGGCAGAGCGGTCTCGAGATCAGTGAGCTTTATCCTGAAGTCGCGAAGCACGCTGATAAATTGTGCGTGATTCGTTCGATGCAGAGCGAGATCGCCAATCACTCTCCGGGGTTGCTGATGATGAACTGCGGTCACCCGACTCTGGCGCGCCCCAGTATCGGTTCGTGGGTGCTTTACGGTCTCGGAACGGAGAGCGAAGATCTGCCCGGTTACGTCGTTCTGATGCCCAACGGAATGCCGACGGCTCAGTCGCGCAACTGGACGAGCTCGTTTCTGCCGGGCGTTTATCAAGGCACTCACATTGAGACAAATGTGAAAAAGGGCGAGATGATTCCTCATTTGAAACGGAGCGATATCAGGGGCGGGACTCAAAAGAACCTCGTTCGGCTCACGCAGTATCTGAACAGCCGGCATCAGCATTTCCGTCCGGGTGACGAGCGGTTGAACTCACGGATTCATTCGATGGAGCTCGCTTTCCGCATGCAGACCGCCGCGACGGATGCGTTCGACATCACGAAAGAGCCCGAGTCCATTCGTGAGAGCTATGGGAATACTCCGACGGGGCGTAATTTGTTGATGGCTCGTCGTCTCGCGGAGCGGGGCGTGCGGTACGTTCAGTGCTATCACGGTGCCGGGCAGCCGTGGGACAATCACAGTGGCTTGCTTCCGAGAATCAAAACGCTCACGAATGAGTCGGATCAACCGATCGCAGCTTTGCTCACCGATCTCGAAGCGCGCGGGATGTTGGATGACACGCTCGTGATCTGGGGCGGGGAGATGGGGCGCACCTCGACGATTCAGAAAGGTCCGAAGGACGTCGAAAAATTTGGTCGTGATCATCACGTTGATGGTTTCACCGTCTGGATGGCCGGAGGCGGCGTCAAAGGGGGCATGACTTATGGATCGACCGACGATTTCGGGCTCGGGATTGCCTCCAATCCGGTGCATGTCCACGATTTGCACGCGACGATCCTGCATCTTCTGGGCTTTGATCACAAAAAGCTGACCTATCGTTTTTCGGGCAGGGATTTCCGTCTCACCGACGTTCACGGGAAGGTCGTTGAGGCGATTTTAGCCTGACTCCGCGTTCGGGGGAGTCGTGAACCCCGCAAATTGGTCACTAAAAATTTGGCGTGAAATGGGCGCTTGTTTGAAGGGGGAACCCTTTCTACGATACGGCATGAATTTTATGCTCCGATCACTTCTGGCCTTGAGCCTTTGTATCACGCCTCTGGCAGCTCGCGCCGATGACGAGGATCACGATATTGTCATTTACGGGGGCACTTGCGCGGCGGTGGTGGCAGCGGTGCAGGCGAAGCAAATGGGCAAGTCGGTCATCATCGTCAGTCCGGATAAACGGCTCGGTGGGCTTTCCAGTGGTGGTCTCGGCTGGACCGACACGGGAAACAAAGCGGTCATCGGCGGTCTCGCCCGCGATTTTTACCATCGGGTTTGGAAACAGTATCAGAAGCCTGAGAACTGGAAGTGGCAGGCGAAAGATGAATATGGCGGCAAAGGTCAGGGAACACCTGCGATCGACGGCGATCAGAAAACGATGTGGATTTTCGAACCGGGCATCGCCAAAGCGGTTTTTGAGGAATACGTGAGCGAATTCGATCTCCACGTGGTTCGGGACGAGTGGTTGGATCGCGAGAACGGCGTCGAGTTGAAAGACGGGCGCATCGTTTCGATCACCACGTTGAGTGGAAATAAATACGCGGGAAAGATGTTCCTCGATACGACTTATGAGGGGGATCTCATTGCCGCCGCGGGCGTTGATTACCACGTCGGCCGTGAGGCGAATTCCGAATTCAATGAGAACTGGAACGGCGTTCAGACCGGGGTGCTTCATCACCGTCACCACTTCGGAGCGGTTGCCAAACCTATCAGTGCCTACAAAGTCCCCGGCGATCCGTCGAGCGGAGTGATTCCCCGCGTCAGTGCCGAGGACCCCGGCGTCAAAGGCGAGGCAGATCACCGTGTCCAGGCCTACTGCTTTCGCATGTGTCTCACCGATCACCCCGAAAATCGAATCCCGTTCGAGAAGCCGGAAGGATACGACCCTGATCAGTATGAATTGCTCCTGAGAATTTTCGATGCCGGATGGCGCGAAACGTTTGGCAAGTTCGACCCGATTCCCAACCACAAAACTGACACGAACAACCATGGTCCGATGAGCACGGACAACATCGGTTACAATTACGAATACCCCGAAGGGAGCTACGAACTTCGTCGTGAAATCATTAAGGAGCACGAGACCTATCAAAAGGGCTGGCTCTACTTCATCGCAAACGATCCCCGCGTGCCGAAAGAAGTTCAGGAGGAAATGCAGAGATGGGGGCTTCCCAAAGACGAGTATGAGGAAACCGGGAACTGGTCACCACAGCTCTATATTCGGGAAGCGCGCCGCATGATGGGGCATTTCGTGATGACAGAGAATGAGCTTCGCAAGGTCGCCCCGACTCCTGATTCGGTTGGCATGGGTTCCTACACGATCGACTCACACAACGTGCAGCGTTACATCATGGAAGACGGATCCGTGCAAAATGAAGGTGATATCGGCGTGAGCACGAACGGTCCTTACGAGATCGCCTACGGGGCGCTCGTTCCGAAAAAGGAACAATGTCAGAACCTGTTTGCTCCTGTTTGTGTCTCGAGCACACATATCGCCTTCGGATCGATTCGCATGGAGCCGGTCTTCATGATTCTGGGACAGAGCGCGGCGACGGCGGCGTCCATCGCGATCGACAGAGACATTCCCGTGCAGGAGGTGCCGTATGAGGTGCTTCGGGAGCAGCTCGTCAAGGATGGTCAAATCCTCGAATACGACGGCCCTATTGCCGGCGGCAAAGGCAAGGCACTCAAGAATTTCAAAGGGATCGTCGTTGATGATATCCAGGCCGAAACGAGCGGGCAGTGGAAAAAGAGTTCCACGAACGGTCCCTTCGTTAACTTCGGGTATCGTCACGACAACAATGAAGACAAAGGCAAGGCGGTCGCGACCTTCTCGACGAAATTGAAAGAGGCCGGGAAATACTCGGTCCGTGTTTCCTATCCTTCGAACAACAATCGTGCGTCAAACATCAAGGTGGTCGTGAGTCATGCCGACGGGGAGTCGACTGTCGTTTTGAATCAGAAAAAAGCAGGTTCGGATGACCTGTTTCATGATCTGGGCGCTTTTACCTTTGACGCCGATTCAAAAGCGTCGGTGACAATCAGCAATGCCGGCACCGACGGATACGTCGTGATCGACGCCGTGCAGTGGCTGGCTGAGTAGCCTCCTAATTCTGCCCTTCGGTGAACGAGCGTGATATCGTCGTTTCGCCGGATGGGGGCGGGAGTCGTCGACTCGCGCAAATGACGTGCTTCACGATGACGTCGAAGCATTGCTTCTCCACCTTCGAAACAGGATCGGAGTAGTCCGCTTTGAAGTGAAGAAAACACTCGGGGCCTGCGTCGACGCTTCGCCGCAGTGAATGCGGAGCCGTCGCAGGCTCTGTCGGGACCGTATCGAGAAGATCGAGTTCGACGGCGTCGGTCGAGAGTAATTGCTTCAGTGCGTAGAGCGCCTCTTCACCTGCTTCGAGAACAGAACTTGATCGGTGTATCCTCAGGGAAGCGTTGAGGATGGCGTTCCACTGTGATTCCGAAGGCATGGGGGAAATCTTTGAAAGTCAGAGGAGTTGAGGGATTGCCAACGTCCCATCGCTTTCACGATGGAACGCTGGACTTCCTCCCCTATTGTGCGGAACAGAGATTGTCCATGCACAAATTAGTTGCTGAGTTTTATGTTTATATACTCAGAAAATTTTGCTACGATAGGTGAAGCTAGCTTTGCTTGTTTCATCTGTCATCCCCCTAGATGAGGGGGGTGATTCGTAATATTGTGGTTCGCTTAGAGTTAATCAAGGACGGGCTCATTCAAACGATGTGCCTTCACTTGTTTCTACGGATTTCTCCGGAGGTAGTTACACTTTAAGATGAAGTTTTTTCAGAAAGTGATGACTCTCCGCGCGATCAGGATTCCGCCTGATCCGGCTCGCTGTTCGGCCCCCTAGTGGGACTAGCTCTCCGCTGTTTCTAGTCCCAGCAAGCGGATCGATTCCTCCAGCATCCAGTCGGGATGCATGAAAGGTTCAAAACTGATGTTCTGCCAGCGAATGTGCTGGCTCGTGTCGATGAGAAAGGTGCCGTGGAGAGGCTTTTTCTCAAAATCGTCGTAGGCGCGGTATTTCTTGAAAGTGTGTAGCATCTCATCGGAGTAGAGAGGGAAGGGGAACGGGCTCTTGCCGCCTTCCGCATGCTGGAGTGTTTCGTTCAGCCCGGTCACGGAATCCGTGCTGATCGCGACGATGTCGATTCCGGCGTCCTTGTATTTTTGATAGGCGGGTGCGAAAGCGTTGAGCTGTTCCATGCAATGCGTGCAGCCGCGTCCGAGATAGAAAATGAGGAGGACGGGTCGCTCGGTGAGAGACCCGAGTGACGAATTTACATGGTCGGCGTTGGTCAGTCGGAAACCGGGTGCTTTCGGCGGGCTCCAGCGGAAAGGGCCCAGCGTGTCGAGAGGAGGGCGTTCTCCGAGGTCTGCTGCCGCGGCGGGATGTTTCTGCCAGGGCAGTGCGATTCCCAGTTTCGTTGCGATGGGATCGAGTGCGCTGAGCAGCGGCGCTTTGCGATCGGCTGCGTGCGCGACGGTGCGGAGTGTTTCGAAAGCGGCTTTCGCTTTCTCCGTTTCTCCGGCTTCGTGCAGGATCTTCACCTGCGCGACGAGCGGGAGAACCTCATTTTTTGCGCTGCTGACAGCTTCTGCGGCCAGTTTGATGGCCTGCTCATTGTCACCGGCGCGTTGCCAGAGCGTCGCGTGGCGATGCTTCGCGACGTTCTTCAATTCAGCCAGATTTTCCTTCGCGAGTTCTTTGTCAGGATTCGCTGCGGTGAGAGCCGAGTAGATCGTGAGTTCGCGCTGGATATTCTCAAGCGCTTCGACGGCGGATTCGAAAGGCTTCTCCGCGGCGGTCCCGGCTGCGGTGATGCCTTTCTCATCTTTCTTGCCGTCTCTGGCTTTCTTCTCCGCTTTGGCGACAGCTTCGTCGCGCTCCTTCGTTTTCAGAGCGAGTCGCCCGCTGATTGCCTCCAGGTGTTTGGTCCCGCCGGGGTGATCGCCTGTTTCAAATTTGGCAACGCCTGAGAATCGATCATGATCATTCTCGGTAATCGATTTTCCGTCCGGCTTGAGACGTCCTTTCTCCGCTTCGAATATGAAATCGTCCCACTGCTCAAAACGAATCAAGGTGTCGCGAAGCCGCTCGCGGCCGTAAGCCCAGCTGCTTCCCTTGGGGTCGTAGGAATCTTCGTCGTCGTCTTTCTTGAATTTAGCAAGGCGGGGAAGCGATATCATGTTCGCAGCGAGTTCGACGGATTGATCATATTTGCCGATCGAGTTCAGATTGCGGATCAGCCACTCGTTGTTGTGGGCGAAATTGTGAATCCGATCGGGAATGATCTGGTAGCGAATCATGTGGGCATGATCGACGCGGGCGGAGGCTTCCTGTTGCCACGCGGCATCTTCGTAGCGCTTCAGTTTTGAATAAATGTGCCCCGGCATGTGCCACATGTGAGCAATTCCGGGGGCGGCCGGTCCGCAGTTTGCCGCGGCGTTGAGTGCTTTTGCGGCATCTTCCTTGTCCCAGAGGTGGATTTGATAGTGGTTCGCGGGGTGGTCGGGCGCCTTTGTGAGGATTTTTTCGGCGAGCAGGTTCACGGCGTAGTGGCTGGGAATCGTGAGACCTTTTCCGTTGTTGTAGTAAATTTGTTTCAAGAGAAATGCCTGCGCCTCAATTTGGTCGGGATAGTCTGTCGCGATTTTCTCAAGAGAGCGCACGAAGTCGCGCAGGCGCTTTTTGAGATCGAGTTTGGTGTCTTTGTAGTAGGCGGCGAGCCCATCGATCCAGAGTTTCTCGAAGTCGCCCGCGTGTTCCCTGCGCGCGACGGCTTCCTCGATGAATTTTTTCCCCCGTTCGTCGTTTTTGAAATTGGCCATCGCCATTCCCCAGTAGGCCATCGCGCAATCGGGATCGATCGCGGCGACCTGGCGGAAGCTTCTTTCGGCTTCAAAGTCCCAGAACCCGTGAAGTTGGCCGAGTCCCTGATTGAAAAAGGTCTGAGCCTCTGATGACTCCGTCGAAACTTTCAGCGACACGTTTCCTGTGCCGGGAATGAGGACCGCGGATTGGCGGGGGCCTTCATTGAAGACTTCGCCGTGGCTGGAATGGCCCGGAGCCGGGTCCGGGCTGTCGCTGTCAGCCGCGAAGGCCGCAGGGGCGAGGCAAATCAGAAGGAGTTTCGTGAAGTGTTTCATATCGGGTCGGTAAGCAGCGCTTAATTGAGTTCCTTGATAAAGATATTCCGAAACTGAACGAGGCTTGAGGCGGGGGAGAACGTGCCGTCCGCTTTTTTGCCGCCGTGGTGTTGGAGGGCCAGCTTCCCTTTTGCGGGGATATCGGGAATGAGGGCATTCTCGATCACGGTATGACCGTTGAGTTCGACGGTGAGCCGGTCGCCTTTCATGGTGATGTGAAAGGTGTTCCACTCGCCAATCGGGTTGTCGGCTTTAAGTTTAGGCGTGACACCGGCACGAATTTCCGGAGCGGTCGCGTTGTTGTTGCGGATGCCGTACATTTCGCCGGACCCGATCGGCCAGCACCAGATGTTGAGCTGGTATTTGGAAGCGCCCCGGAGATAGATGCCCGAGTCCGCGTTCGGCATCGGATGCGTGATTTTTTTGCCGTCGGCGTCCAACACATAACTTCCGTCGGGGAGAACGTAGGGAACGTCGTAAAAGCCGGTCGTTCGCTTGAGTCTCCAGTCGATGAAGAGCTCGAAGTCTCCGTACTCTTTTTCCGTCCAGAGGTTCTTGTCGCCGGTGGCTTCGGATTGGGAGTCGTAGTCGATTACGCCGTCGATCACCTTCCAGTGGCCGTTGTCGCCCTCGGGGATGAGCCAGTCGGTGAGATCGGTTCCATTGAAAATAGACCGGAATCCCTCCGGCGCTTCGTCGGGCGCAGCGTGGCAGGGAGCAGTGTGCAGGAGCGAGAAAGCCAGGGCGAAAGTAAATAGAGATCTCATTTGCTGTATTCTGTATCAGATTCGAGCGGGAAAGGCGCACTGTTTTTAAGGCATCTATTCGCCATGCGAAGGTTTCGCGGGAAGCGCGGACCGAGGCCGAGCATCGTGATTTTCTGCGTGGGTTCCACCCTGTCGGGGGCGCGATCCAACCCTCTCGAGTGGGAGGCTTGACCCTGTTGGGTGTCTTGAGGAGGGGAGCGGTTCCACCCGGGGTGGCTTTAAAAAGACGTGATTCCAAAACAATTGCGCTTGCGGGAGCTGTGAAACCGACGGATTGCATTCTATGAGTGAAGCCGATGCCCTGGACATGGAGAGCACAGATCTGACTGACGTTGAGATCAAAGATGCGCAGGTGATTTTCAGCGCTGTCTGGAAAGATCTCAAAGATGAGTTCGGGGTCGAGCGCCTTCGCTTTCCTAAAGAGATTATTTTACTCGGGGGGGCTCCCGGTGCCGGAAAAGGGACGAATACTGAATTCATCATGAAAGCCCGCGGATTTACCTGTCCGCCGATCGTGGTGAGTTCGCTCCTCGACAGCCCTGAAGCGAAAGCGCTGAAAGACAACGGGATGCTCGTCGGGGACCGCGAGGTCATGGGGATTCTCCTGCGGACTATGCTCGGTGAAGAGTTTCACGACGGTGCGATACTCGATGGGTTCCCCCGCACAAAGGTTCAAGTCGAGTGCATGAAGCTGCTCGTCGGTGCGATCGGGAAGCTCCATCGGAAGTATGCGGACACGGAGCTGGCGCGCTATTTTCGCAAGCCCACGATTCATGTGATGGTGCTTTTCGTCGATGAGAAAACGAGCGTGGAGCGTCAGCTTTATCGCGGACGCCAGATTGCCAAGCACAATGCTGAAGTGGAAGCGAGCGGCGTTGGTGAACTCGAGGAATTGCGCAACACGGATCTCGACATCGAAGCGGCAAAACACCGTTATCGTGTGTTCAAAGAAAGCACGTGGGACGCGCTTCAGTCACTCCGCGAGGTCTTCTTTTATCACCTCATCAATGCGCAGGGTTCGATTGAGGAGGTCGAGCAGAATATCTTCAACGAGCTGCAGTATCAGAGCTCGCTCGAACTGGAGACGGAGACGTTCGAGATTATTCGCGGCATTCCCTTAGCCGATGAGATCGTCGTTCACGCCCGTCAGGATTTAGTGAAGCGTCTCGATGCCTACACGAGAGAGCACCGCGATTTGTTCATCCAAGTCGTCGAGCTGATCAATTCCAAGTTTATCCCGATTATCGAGCGTCATGCCATTTCAGGCCGCGCCGTGATCAATAATGAGGATGAGATTCTCGCGGATCCGCTCGCACTCGCGATGTTGATCGATATCTTTTCCGATCGCGGGTATCACGCGGTGGTCGACAAGCAGCTCACCCGCATACCTGAGCGGGTCAACGTACAGACCGGCGAGATAGAATTTCGACCGAATACGACTTACCGTATCCGGGTTTACTTTGAAGGCTCGGAGATTCGACTCACGAGCCGCTTCAAGATGGTCTAAAGCCAAGTTTCAGGGCACCACGTGGTGCCCCTGGAATCCCGGGAATATAAGGCGAACGCCCGCTTTTCGGGGCGTTCGATCCCGTTTACTTGATTTCGATCTCGATCGCTTCCGTTTTCGTGAACTTCTCACGGGAATCTGCGGAGCGCTGAAGGCTCGCGTAGAATCCTTCCCAGGGCTCAATATCGGCACGACCGGCGCCGCCGTTCAGGAGAATTTTATTGCTCGTCGTCCGGGCTTTGAAGATACGCGGACCGAAAGACGGGCCTTTCACCTCCATCTCGCGGATACCGGCGGGGAGTCGGCGAATGAGCTCGTTGAAATGCCTCGTGTTCTCACCCATTTCAAAGCCGGTTTGTGACCAGTTTTTGGCAAAACGATCCCGGAACTGGCGGGGGAGATTCATGATGACGACGTTCTCTTTGTTCGCTTCACGGACGTGATCGAGCTTGAGGCCGTCCTGGGGGAAGTCGAAGCCGTAGTAACGGTCTTCTCTTTCTCTCGCCAAAGCGGGAACCGAAAAGTAGATGTGAGCCGAGTCGCCGGTTCCATCCGTGGGAGGATCCGCAACGTAGGTGGCGTTCATGCCTTTTCTTCCCAGATAAAGATGGACGTCAAATTTGAGTTCATCCTCGAGAATCATCTTCCAGACGATTTCTTTTCCGTCGAAGGAGGGCTCTTCAGCATTTCTCAGGAATTCACGTCTGCGAGTCCGATACCGTGGATCCGGGTGATCGGGAATCGTTTTCCAGCTGTGGTAGAAGAACTTGATAGGGTTCTGAATGTACTGACCCTGTTCGTTCTTCAGATAGATGTAAACGCGCGCTTCGGGGCCGTAGAAGACAGCGTCGTATTCGGGCTCGGAAATGCGGTGGATTTCGACAAGCTTCTCACTGGGTTTGTCGGCATACCATTCGAGACCAACGGCTTCGGGACGCGGCGTCGCGAGCTTGATATCCAGATCTGCAAGAGTGGTGTCTTCCTCAGGCTTCTGCATCGTGAGAGAAGTGGGTTGCTCGTCGAGCTTCCCGTTCATGAGTGAAACAAGGGAAGGCATTCTGCGACCGAGCGTGCGGTTCGCGATTTTCTTCGTCATGATGTCGAGGAAATCGCTGCCTGCTTCCGCCGGCTGGAGGTAAGTCCGGATCTTGCGGCGTCCGAGCTTCTGTCCAATTTCGAGAGCGATATCTTCGTCGACAAAGTCTTCGTAATCGGAAAACACATAGAGAGAATCGATTCCCTGCTCCATGAGGAAATCAATCGCGGCATCGGTACTGCTCTGTTCCCAGTGTCCAACGGAGAGGAACTGGTTCGGACGCTCTTTGAAAGTCTCGATGAGACGGTCGACGTAGCGCTGAGGCGCTTTTCTCGGGAGATCGTGCCACAGAAACCAGTAAGGGGAACGCACGTTCCGGTTGGATTCGTCTTTGTAGTAGGGGATGACATCCTCCTTAACAATGAGGCGGACCTCACCGCTGTCCTTGCGGTTGTCGTCGCGGATGAGCATGTTCCTCACGTAAACGATAGGAGCATCCTTGAAGTTTTTGTCGACTTCGCGAACGACTGCGGGAAGGAACTCAGCCATTGATCCTGACACGTCAAGAATCACGCCGAGGACTTCGCCTTCCATCTCCTGACCGAACATCATTTTTGATTCGGTTGAAGTCGGCATCCCGAGGCTCATTGAAGGGTTGAACGAAACTCCGGTTTCGACCGCCATGTTGGAAACCTGCACGTCGACGTTGGAAACGGAGAACGAGGAGGTCGCGCTCACCGAGATGATATCCGCTACAGCGGAATTGACCGAAGTGGGCTCCACCGTCGGCTTGTCCATTTTCACATTCTCGATCACTTCCTCCTGCGTTGGCGGAGCAGACGAGGCGACGATTTGCGGCGGGACACGCGGTGGTGTTTTCGTGGCCACGAAGGTCAGCAGGGCGATGATCGCGATGTGAACGACCACGGTGATCAAAATGGAGTTCATTTTGTCCCGCCCGATAGTCTTCTCGCGGATGCGTTTTGCCTCTTCCTCCGCCGCGTGGATCGCGTCCATCTCGGTGCTGGAAAAGCTCACCTGGGGGAGCGCGATGGGATCGTTTCCTTCCGATGCACCGACGGCCAGAGCGGGAATCGCGGCGGCTGCGGAGTCGTGCGACAAATTTTCATCCGCATCGACGTCGTCGGCGGTGAGAGCGACAGGGGTTGCTGCGACGGCAGCATCGATTTCCTTTTGAAATTCTAAAGCGGGAGCATACTCGGGATCGATTTCGAGAGATCCGGCAATGAGGCCCCGCGCCTGCTCGAGAGCACCCACCGCAGCGTAAGCTTTCGCCGCATCCACCCAGGGTTGCGGTTCGCGCGGGATCGCCTCTCCTGCATTCACCACCTCAACCGCTGCATCGTGTTGGCCTTCCGCGATGAGAGATTCAACTAATGCCTGGCGAAGCGACCAGCTTCCTGGGTCTGCTTCAAGTAGGGGCCTGAGTTCGGTAGATGACATAGTCGCTGGAGATTTTGATTCGAATGTGAGACAGGATATCTATCAGTTTATTGATTAAAAGGGAACCATTTGTGACATTGTTTTTCAAAAAAAGCATCATGACATCCCAATGAAGTTAATTTTTGCCTCCCTCAAAAAGGCACCGGTGACTCTTCTCGGTTTTTTTCTGCTGATTCTTATCGTCGTGGCGTGGTGGCAGAGCAGCCGGTATTCGGAGCGACACCTGCTGTATGTAGGGGCGGGGACGATTGAGATCTTTTCCGCGAGCTCTCTGATCCGCGTCAGTCTGGTGCCGGGAAGAGTCGGGGATTTCGGTGGCAAAACTTTTTATCGTCAGAAAAATGCGCGAGGGCGACTCCTGTTTCGCCCCGTGTATCCGAAGTTTGCAAAACGCTCCGGAATTCCGGAGGCGACGATCGGCTACTGGCACCTCGGCTTTGCCGGCCTGGTTGCCCTGATTCTGGCTGCGAGCCGGGAAGCCGGTCGATCGAGGCGTGGTCGGAGCGAGTGAGCCGGTCGCTACTGATCGTCGTTGGTCGTCCGCGTCGGATCAGTCGGCTGACAGGCTGCGCTGACGATCGGGGGCAACCGTCCCTGCCGGCTTTGTGTCGCGGACGACCTGCGGGGAGCCGCAGTGCCTTCGTCGGTTCAACCTTTGATAGTTTGCGTCTCCATAAAATGGAGCCGAAGGGCGGAATTGAATTGTCCTCCGCTGAGGCGGACGACCTGCGGGGGACCGCAGTGCCTTCGTCGGTTCAACCTTTGATAGTTTGCGTCTCCATAAAATGGAGCCGAAGGGCGGAATTGAACCGCCGACCCACGCATTACGAATGCGTTGCTCTACCCCTGAGCTACTCCGGCAAACTGCTCCGGCGGGATTGCCGGCGCGGCGTGAAATCTAGTCGACGGAACGTGTCTGTCAATCGCTTCAATGAGGGGTAAAACACGAATTTTCGGGAAACTTTTTAAAAGGGTGTCACGCGGGGCGATATTATGGCAATTTACTTATAGAAGATGCAAAAGGAAGACCGCGAGCTGTTTATTGAGCAGGTTCGCGAACATCACGCGACGTTGCGTGGGTTCGTGAGATCTCTCGGCGTCGCGCCTATGTGGGTCGATGACGTGGCGCAGGAGGCCTTTATCGTTGCCTACAACCGCCTCGATGAATTTGATAAGGAGCGCGATTTCGGCGCCTGGTTGCGCGGTATTGCAAGGAATCTGGTCATCAACGAGCGCCGGAAGGATGCGCGTCGAAAACGCATTCTGTCCGATAATTTAACCGATGTGCTTCTTTCCAGCTCGTCGGCCTCGGATCATGAGGAAGAGGAACTGGGCGATCGCGGTCTCGCTAAGCTGAATGCTCTCAGGGAATGTATTAAGTCGTTGCCGGAAAAAAGTCTCGGCCTTCTGAAGTCCCGGTATGAGAACGAGAATTCGGCTCAGGATATCGCGGAAGAATTTTCGATGAAGCCGCCGGCGGTGCGCAAAGCACTCGAACGCGCGAGGACGGCTCTCAAGAATTGCATGGAAGAACGTCTCGGCGTTGATTCAGAATCAAACGGAGGGCTTTGCGAAGCATAGGATGAAGCACGACTCCACAGAATTATGGCTCAGTCAGCTCGTGGAAGGGTCGATCGACAGCGAGTCGCTGGATGCGTTGATTGCGGCAGCGGAGGGAAATCCTGAACTGGCTGCCCGCATCGGGGATGAGCTTTCTTTTTCCGAGCTGATTCGTCAGGCACTGGACGATCGCAGTCATGGCCTTCAAGATGATTTGCGGGATGCGCTGGAGGCGCAGGGACGGGAGAAAACGGAGCTTCATTCGCTTGTCAGTGAAGGTAAGGCGACGTTTTACGATTACGACCGGATCGTCAAAAGCCTCTGGGAGAACCCTGCTGAGATTCAGGCACTTCGTCGCGATTTGATCGAGGATGAGTGGCTTTCTCAGGTGCTTTCCGAATCGAAGAGTGAAGGCGCTTTCATCGAGGCGCTGGAAACGAGGATGTGGGCTGAGACGAAGCAGGATCATTTCGTTGAGGATTTCACTTTGCGCCTCGAGCAGGAATTTGCGGAGAGCGATGAAGAGGAGAATGTGATCGCCTTCCCTTCATCCGTTTTCCCGACGGTGGTGAAGATGACCGCGGTCGCGGCGGCGATTGCGGTGGGCGCCTTCTTTACCGCGCGGCAAATCTCCGGGCGCGTCGATTTTTCTCCGGCGGTGGCCTCGATTTCAAAGGCCTCGAGCGATGTCAGCTGGTCGCAATTTTCCTCGCCGGATTCGGATGGCAGCGTGAAATCCGGTATGTATCAGCTGGACCGAGGAGTCGTTTCATTGACGATGGCTTCGGGCAGCGAAATCACGGTGGAAGGGCCTGCTCTTTTTGAGGTTCGCGACGATGCTTCGACTCACGTGCACACCGGGGTCGCGCTGGCGCGGATTGCTCCCAATGACATGGGGATCTCACTCAAGTCGAAAGGGCTGAATATTTCTGAACCGACGAGGCTCGTGGGAATCGACGCCCGCTCCGAGAATTCGTCTGAAGCGTTGTTTTTTGATGGTGGTGGCGGGGTCTGTCTCGAGGGCGGAGCCGGATGTCGCAACCTCTTCGAGCGCGAGGCGGTTAAGGCCGATCAGAGCGGGGACAGGTTCGTCGATATTCCTTTCAACCCGCATGCGTTCAGTAAAGCCTGGGCGTTGCTTTCCGGGGTGGAGAAAAATATCGGATCGGTTCGCATCGAGATGCCCGGATCGGAGATCGGGCCTTCCAAGCAGGTTGAAAACGAAGTGCAGGTTTTCGTCGAAAATGAATCCTTCCGCCCTGAAAATGAGCTCGAGGTGGACACGGTTCAGGTCGGCGAGTTTGCGTCGGTGGAAGTGAATCCCGGGCAGAGTTTGCAGGCGAAGGGGGATTTGCGGAGTTACCTCCTCCAGCTTTGGCCTTCCGATGGAAACGGGGCTGATCACAACGGCGAAGTCGAGGCCTCGCTCACGTTTGATCACCCGGTCGTCGGGGTGATTTATTCGTCTGACCGACTGACGGGGTCGGACGCGTCGGTGGGTTCGTCGATTTCCCACGTGGGTGAAACTTTCAACGCGGGACGCGGGCTGGATTCCGGCAACGATCAAATTCTCCTGAGCAAGGACAGGCGCACGCTGAATCTGAAGCTCAAAGGTGGTATCGCCGAGGTTGATCAGATTCGCGTGCTCGTGGCCCTGAACTGATCACGCTTTTTTCTCCGGAGCATCGAGGACGATTCGAATGGCCTCCGACGCGGCGGCAAATCCAAAGGTTCCGGTGACGGGCGCGGCGCTTCCGAATCCGGTGTCGCAATTCAGACGCAGGTGACTCCCCGGTTCAGGATCGGCGCGAACCGAGCCATCCTCCCAGGGGTATTTCGCGTTTTCGGTGCTGAAGACGGCGCGAACGCCGACCGGTGCTTTGGCCTCCTCGCGAGGGAAACCGTAATGATTTCGGAGATCTCTTCTCACGAGTTTGAGGAGACGGTCGTTCGTGGCAAAGGCGAGGTCATTGGTGCTCACGCCCGCCGGGTCCTGTTTTCCGCCTGCGCCGCCCACCATCACGAGGGGAATCTTTCGCTCGAGGCACGTCACGATCAAAAATGCCTTCTGTTCGGCGTGGTCGATCGCGTCGATGACACAGTCGTAGGAGGGGCAAAGCAACTCGTCGGCGGTCGACCGGGTGAAAAATTTGATGCGTTCCTGAATCTCGATCTCGGGATTGATGAGCTTCATTCGCTCCGCGAGTGCGGTTACCTTGGGGCGTCCGATTTGACCTTCGATCGCGGGGAGTTGGCGATTGCTGTTTGTGATGCAGATATCGTCCAGATCGATCAACGTGATTTTTCCGATGCCGCTTCTCGTGAGGGCCTCCACGGTCCATGAACCGACGCCGCCCAGCCCGAGGACCGCAACGTGCGCGTTGCGAAGACGCGGCAGGGCGAATTTTCCGTAGAGCCGTGCCAGCCCGGAAAACCGATCGAGATATCCCTGTGATAAAATTTCGCTCAAAACGCGGCATCTTGCATGCTGGCGGGAAGGTTGCAAGTTACTGCCTCAATAAATTTTCATGAAATGGCTAATCGCAGCAATCGGAAAACCTTCTCTCAGTTACGCCAAATCGGGCGTGGCTGAATACACGAAGCGTCTTAAGCGCTATGCGAGCGTCGATTTGAAGACGGATTGGAAAGACGGGGGGCAGGAGAAAAACAGCGCTCAGCTTCTCGCTGCGAGTGAAGGCTCGATTCGAATCGTGCTCGACGAGCGGGGCGATCACTGGACGACGGATGACTTCACGGAGCGGGTGCGTTCGTGGCAGATGGACGGCGTCAAACGCGTCTCGTTGTTGATCGGAGGAGCGGATGGACATTCCAAAGATCTTCGGAAAAAGGCGGATCACGTCGTCGCGATGAGTGGTTTCACGATGCAGCACGAACTCGCTCTCGTCGTTCTGCTCGAGCAGATCTACCGCGTTCACACGATCTTGCGCGGGGAACCCTATCACCGGTAAAGCAGGTCACGCGATTAATGTTTACTTTAAAAGGGTTCTTAGAGTAGTTTTATAAATTCAATATCCAGAATAATTAACAAAAATTAATCAATTCATGCGAATTCCACTTTTGATCTCTCTGAGAAGCCTTTGGGTTTTCTTGATTTTCAGTTTCCCGATTGCGCTTCATGCGGAGAAGCCGGCGAAAAAGGAATCCGCCCCGGTGGTCGCGGCGAAGAAGGAGAGGAGCGAGGAGCCTGACAAAGCCCCGAAAGCTGAGAAGGCGGATCCGGCCAAAGCGAAACCTGAAGCCAAAGAGGCTGAGGGGGATAAAGACGCCGGAGAAGAGAAGCCGAAAACGCACGAGGTCGTTGCGGAGAATTTCGTATTGAAAACCAAAGTCTCGGGTGTCATCGAATCGACCCGCGCGACGCCGATTGCCCTGGACCTCGATCAATGGAGTGATCTGACCGTAGTCAAAGTGGTTGACCACGGAACGGTCGTGAAGAAAGGCGATGTCCTGATCGAACTCGCCACGGAAGAGGTGAAAGAGAAAATTCGTAATCTCGATTCGGGGATGGGGCTGAAGAAACTCGCGAAGCAGGCGGCTCATCTCGAGTTGGAAAAGCTTGAGAAGACGACACCTCTCACTTTGGAAAAATCGCGGAAGTTGAAAATGCAGGCGGAGGCGGATCTCGCCTACTACGAGGATGTGACCAAGGGCCTTCGCGAACGGGACGCGAAAGAAACCGTTTCCTCCGCGGAGAACTTTCTCTCCTACGCACAGGAGGAGCTGAATCAGCTTTTGAAGATGTATGAAGAGGATGACCTCACGGAAGAGACCGAGGAGATCATCTTACAGCGGGCGAGGCATTCGGTTAAGAATTATGAGTGGCAGTTGGAAAAGGCGAAAGAACGTTCCGAGCGCACGCTTTCGACGACGATTCCGCGGGAATACGAAAAGATTAAGCAGGACCTCGAATTGCATCGAATCAATTGGCGTGCTGCTGAAACCGGCACCCGCGATGCTCTCACGAAAAAGCGGCAGGAAGTGGCTGCTGTCGATCGAGACTTTGAAGAGTCAGTGAAATCGATCAACGAGCTGAAATCAGATCTCAAGGCGATGTCAGTGCGGGCGCCTCACGACGGCATCGTTTATTATGGAATGGCTCAGCGGGGGAAGTGGACGACCGCCGCGACGGTGGAGCGAAAGCTGCTTCCGGGAGCCAAGCTGACGATGCGTGAAGTCGTCATGACGGTCGTGGATCCGGCGAAGGTTCAGCTGCGTGCCGCCGCCAGTGAGACGCTCCTCAAAAATCTCGAAGTCGGTCAGTCGGCGGAGACGTCGATGAAGTGGAACAGCGAGGTGAAGCTCAAAGGGAAAGTTACGGATTTATCCTTCGTCCCTTTTTCAACGAACACCTTCGACATGGTCATCAGTATCGCTTCAGCTCCGAAAGGTAAGCCGGTCATGCCGGGGATGGCGGCGACGGCTGAAATCACCACTTACGAAAATGATAAAGCGCTCACCGTTCCCAAAGCGGCGATTAAAAAAGATGGTGACAAAGAAAGCGTCACGCTGAAAGGCGGGAAGGTTCGCCGCGTTGAAACGGGGAAGACGGACGGGAAGAAAGTGGAGATTCTCAAGGGGTTGAAAGCCGGTGAGGTTATTGAATTGCCCGCCACTGAAAAGACCGAAGCCGCCGCGAAGCCTGATACGGAGGCGAAAGCGAAAACAGAGTCCAAGCCGGCCGCCAAAGCAAAATCGTGAAACCGGGCATCGTCAAATGCGGTGCCCTCGCGGGACTGCTGACCTGCATTCTCAGCGGGCGCGTCGAATCGGCGGATACTGCGGCGATTGATTCCGCGATCAAGCGCGGGGTCGACTTTCTGATCGAAGATCAAAATCCGAACGGCAGTTGGGGATCCGCCCGGCAGACGAAAGGCCTCAACATTTACGCGCCGGTTCCGGGCGCTCACGATGCGTTCCGGGCAGCGGTGACGGCGTTGTGTATTTCCGCTTTATGCGATTCGGGCCTCGCTGATGAACCGGGGGCGGCGCAGGAGAGTTTGGAGAAGGCAACGCTCTGGTTTCTGGACGAACTGCCAAAGGTGCGTCGCGCCACTCCCGTGGCGATGTATAATGTGTGGACGCATTCCTACGGGATCAAGGCGCTCGTCGATCTCTACGGGCGTGAAGAGTCGGATGGGAAAAAGGCTGAACTCGCCGGACTCATTCAAGGGCAGATCAAACGACTCGAGCGGTTTTCCTCGATCGACGGGGGATGGGGGTATTACGACATGAGGGCGCAGACGGCCCGCCCGAGTTCCAGCTCGATCAGTTTTACGACGGCCACGTGCCTGGTTGCGCTGAAAGAAGCGGAGAGCGTCGAGGGCGTCATCGTTCCTGAGAAGATGGTGGACCGGGCGATCGCGGCGTTGAATCGTCAGCAGAAACCCGATCACAGTTACCTCTACGGGGAATACCTGAAGGCCCGCCCTCTCTATAATGTGAACCGTCCTGCTGCCAGTCTCGGGAGGACGCAGGCCTGCAATTTTGCGCTTCGAGTCTGGGGAGACGAAAGCATTACCGACGAGATCACCGAAGAGTGGTTGATTCGATTGCGGGACCGGAACGGCTGGCTCGATATCGGGAGGAAGCGGCCGGTTCCTCATGAGGCGTGGTTTCAGGTCGCCGGATATTTCTTTTACTACGGTCATTACTACGCCGCGCTGAATATTGACCTGCTTCCTGAAAAGGATCAGCCCGAATATCAGAAACTGGTCGCCGATATCCTGCTTCCGCTTCAGGAAAAAGGAGGCTCCTGGTGGGATTTTCCCTTTTACACGTATCACCAGCCTTACGGCACGGCCTATGCGGTGATGTCGCTGGCCCGGTGCCGATGAAATAACCACTGCCTTCAAGGCCCGGTCGCGGGTCATGAGGAATCAGCCCGGCAGGATCAGATCCGACTGGTTCTCCGCGAGGAGTCGATTCGATTCGTTCCGGTTTTGCAGGCGCTCCGCGGTAGCTGCCTCTGAAGAATCCCGGCAGGGAAGCCGGAGAGAAAACGTGGAGCCGTGATTCAGGACGCTTTTGCAGAATACTTTTCCTCCCATCGAGCTCGCGATGCGATCCACGATCCACAGTCCAAGACCGTTTGAGGTTTCATCTCCGGTTGGCTGAGGTGTCAGTCGTTTGAATTTTTTGAATAAATTGGCCTGATCCTCTTCGCTCAGGCCCGGACCTTCATCGATGATGTCGACGCCAACCGCGTCCTTCAAACGCATCGTGTTGATCGTTACGAGCGATCCGGGAGGGGAGTATTTGATCGCGTTGGAAACGAGGTTGTCGAGGATCTGCGCGATGGCTCCGAAGTCACCACTGGCAGTCGCCTCCGGATCCCGGTGTGAAACGAGCAGTGTGATATTTTTTCTGTCAGCGATTGCTTCGAAGTCGCGTTGGACCCGCGTGACACAATCAGTGAGCGAGCAGGGTTCTTTCCTGAGGTTGATCTTGCCGTCTTCAAGCGTCCGAATGTCGAGAAGGTTCGTGACGATGTCGAGCATACGGGTGGCCGACTTGGAAATTTCACCGGCGAATTCCCTCGTTTCCTTCTCGCTGAGATCGTCCGCCGACTTGATCAGTTCAGCGAATCCGGTGATGATGGAGAGCGGATTTTTGAGGTCATGCGCGGCAATATTGAGAAACTCGTTCTTTTCCTTATTCGATCGAATGAGGTCCCGGTTCGCCGCGGTGAGCTGTTCCATGGCAGTTTCCAGCTGGGAAAAGGCCCGTTTGCGCGTCGCTTCGAAAATGATGCCGAGGAGAACCATGAACGGTATCAGTGCGCTGTAACCGGCAGCATTCACGATATGGGAGAATTGATCGGGGAGAGTCTGTGGGAATTTGATACCGATGAGATGCCAGTAGGCGAACAAACCGACGAGGAGCATTGAAACTCCAGACCAGATGAGAGCATCCTTTCGACTGGTGAGCATCATCGCGCAGAGCGGAACGACGGAGAGCCAGGCGACGGTGTGACCGTGCATTCCCCCTTCGATCATCGACAGCCCGAAAAATCCGGCGGTGACACAGAGAATGTAGAGGTTTGAGCAACGTCTCAGATTTCCCGAGTGCTTCAGCGCCAGAGGGACCACCGAGAATGCACCGGTAAAGATGCTGACGAGGACACCTCCGTAGGTGTGTCCGATGAAAAAATAAAAGCCTGAAAACAGGGCACCGAAGAGAGTGCCGAGAATACCGAATCGAATGAGAAGTTTGGCGCGACGCTCCTGGTCCGGCTGATCGATCAGTTTCCCGGGGATCAGCCTGTCACTGGTATTGATGAACCGGGTATAGAGACTGCCGACCCAGGCCCACCATCCCCCGCTTCGCACCGTCGGGGATTTGTGTGATCTGATTGTCATGGGGGTTCCTGGGCAAGGTTCTGATACCGGTGTGGTCGATTCCGACCGCGCACGATTCGGTTCGAATGAGAATGAGTGCGGTGGGGCAGTTCGAGTATCTTTCTGAACAAGATTAGCTTATTTTTATAATATCTATAGAAGATATCACATATTGACTAACAAATAAAGACATTTCCAGGCAGCTCACCTACCCCGAAAAGAGCGGTGGGTGACCGGCAACCTTTTATCTGATCATTGAGAGCATTGATTAGATGCGTAGAGTGGGGCCTTGATTAAGGAAGGGGATCACGTCTCGAGCGTCTAATCCACGAGCCCACGAGCCCACGAGCCCACGAGCCTGCGGGGCATCGCTGCACTCCCGTCGGGTGACGTCGAGGCGCGTCACTAATTGAAGCTTTGACCAATCGGGGGATTGAAGCAAAGTCAGTTCAGCTATGCAAACGAGCGACTTTGATTACCTATTGCCTGACGAACTCATCGCCCAGCGCCCGCCGGAGCGCCGGGGGGATTCCCGTATGATGGTAGTCGATCGGGCTGCCGGAACGATCGAACACCGGCAGTTTTCCGACTTTCCGTCGCTGGTGAGAGAGGATGATCTGCTCGTTCTCAACGATACTAAAGTCGTCGCCGCCCGGTATTTCTCAAACGACGGATCCAAGGAGCTGCTTCGCGTTGATGTTCTCGGCCCGAATCGCTGGAAGTGCCTCGTTCGTCCCGGAAAACGGATGAAACCGGGGCGGACGATTGAGATAGGAGACTGCATCGGCACCGTGATCGAGGTGTGCGACGAGGGTGGGGAGCGGATCATCGAGTTCGATCAGGTCCCCGATGAGGAAAAACACGGGCACCTTGCGCTGCCTCCCTACATCGAGCGTCCGGATGAAGAGGATGATCGAGATCGCTATCAAACCGTATTTGCCCGCGAGGCCGGAGCGATTGCAGCGCCTACAGCCGGACTGCATTTCTCCGATGAAATGCTCAAGCGTTTGCCGCATGAGTTTGTGACGCTGCACGTGGGCGTCGGAACCTTCCGCCCGGTCTCAGTCACCGATCTGAGTGAGCATCACATGCACAGCGAGCGGTATGAACTGAGGCCGGAAGCGGTCGAGCGAATCGAAGGGGCGGGGCGTACGTTTGCGATCGGAACGACGGTGGTTCGCGTGCTCGAATCCTGCGCCGCAAAAAGCCGGGAAGCAGGGTCCGATCGGCTGTTACCCGGGCGGGGGGAAACCGATATTTTCATTTACCCTCCTTATCAGTTTCAGGTCGTGGATGCCCTCTTAACGAATTTTCATCTGCCTAAATCCACGCTCTTAATGCTGGTGAGCGCCTTCACGGGAAGAGAGTTGGCGATGGAGGCTTATCGCAAGGCCGTGGAGGAGCGATATCGCTTCTTCAGCTACGGTGATTGCATGGTGCTTATTTGAACATCTTTTGGCGTCATTAAGTGTTGTGGTAATCTCGAAATGGTCTTAATATCGCCTCACACAATTGTTTAAGCCGAACTTTTTCGTTCCCCGCACAAGGCTGAAACACACAGACCGCTCATGTTCCATTCACTCTCGCAGAAGCGACTGAAAAGTCGCGGCTTCTCCAGTGGCCAAAAGCGACGCAAGCCAAACGAAACTGCGATGTCCGCGATGCTCAGCTCCGGCTGGCAGGTCTGCGGGTTGCTCTTTTTCGTATTCGCTTCGTTGGTTTCCTGCTGGGTCATTTTCTCCTCCAGCGAGGATGCCATCTTCGCTGGAAATGCTCTTCAGGGGGCTGTGGTCGTCACCGTGATCACAGCGACCTTGATGGTCCACTGGCACGTCAGTCTGCCGCAGACTTTCGGGCGGAATTCCCGGATCTCGCTGATTCTCTCCGTGATCGTGTTTCAGCTCATGCTCGTGAAGTTGAGTGAATACATCGCGACGACTTTTGCTCCGGCCGGTGGATTTCGCTTTCTCGTCGAGCCGTATATCTTTGCCCCCATCGTCGTGGCGCTTCTCGTGGGACGACGCCATGCGACTTTCGTCGTTGTTTACTCGAGTTTGCTCGGGGCGATGACGGTGGCGAAAGAGGAGGCTTTCCTCTTCATCATCTTTTCGATGATTTGCGGATTCGTGGCGATCTTTCTGACCAATCGGGTTCGTCGCCGCAGCCGCCTCGTCATGGCAGGTGCCTATTCCGGTCTTGCCTGTGTGATCCTGGGTTCGATTCTCGGGCAGGTGCAGTGGCCCGCTTTCGGGTCTGAATTTCGGGAGTGGGAAATGGTCTGGAAGCAGGTCTCGTCGGCGATTCTCGTCTCGACGATGACGGCGATTGTGGTGAGCGGATTGCTGCCACTGCTCGAGTTGATTTTCCGGATCACGACGGACGTCTCGTGGATCGAGTTGGCTGACTTGAATCACCCGCTTTTGAAAAAAATGACGATCGAGGCCCCCGGCACCTATCACCACAGCCTCGTCGTCGCGACGCTCGCGGAGACTGCCGCCGAAGAGATCGGAGCGGGTGCTGTGATGTGTCGCGTTTGCTCCTACTTCCACGACATCGGCAAGATGAAGAAGCCCGCATATTTCGTGGAGAACATTCACGACGGGCACAATCCCCACGACGATCTCACACCGAACATGAGCGCACTCATCGTCATGGCGCACGTTAAGGACGGGGTCGATATGGCGATCAAGCACAAGCTGAACCCGCAGATCGTTGACGTGATTCGTGAGCACCATGGCACTTCGTTGATTCGCTTTTTCTATCATCGCGCGCTGCAGCAGAGGGATGAAATTCAAAAGCAATTCGAAGAGGGGAATGCTCACGAAGAGGATATCCCGAAGGTGAAGAAGGAAAGCTTCCGATACGCCGGGCCCAGACCCCGCACGAGAGAGAGCGCGATCATCAGTCTCGCTGACTCCGTCGAGAGTGCTTCCCGCAGCCTCCAGAAGCCGACCCCGAAAAAGATCGACGAGCTGATTGATGAGATTTTCCGCGACCGGCTCAACGATGGTCAACTGGATGACGCGGCGCTGACCTTATCAGATCTTGCGAAAATTAAGCGCAGCTTTGCGAGCACGCTTCGCAGCATGATGCACACACGCATCGAGTATCCCAAGCTGGATGACGATTCCGCGAAGCCGAAAACGAAATCTCTCGGTAAGAAAAAGTCGGTCGATGCTTCGGCTGAGACAGGTGCCGTGAAGCAGGAAGGCAAGTCGGCGGCTTCCGGGGCGGACGCTCCCGCTGCTAAAACCACGAAAGCGAAGTAGATGGATTCGGCTCCTGTGCTGGAGATTTATTCCCATACCGCCGAGGAGATTTCTCCCGAGTGGTTGTTGGAGAAGGCAAACGGCGTGCTTGCTCACTGTCTGGAGGCAACGGGGACGGAGATTCCGGTGCTGAGTGAGTTGGCGGAGATCGAGATCAGTCTCGTCGATGATGACGTGATCGCCGACGTCCACGGTCAGTTTCTCGATGATCCGACTCCGACCGATGTGATCACGTTTCCTCATGGGGAAATTCTGGTCAGTGTAGAGACCGCCAAAAAAGCAGGACCGGAACATGGATTGGACCTGCGGGAGGAGACCCTTCTTTACATCATTCACGGCCTCCTTCACTTGAACGGTCACACCGATCTCTCGGAGCCGGAGCGCACCGGGATGCACGCTGCTCAGGAAAGAATATTGAGAATCGCGCTGGACTGAACAGACGTCAGAACTTACAAAAAGACTATGGAATGGTATTACGCTAGTAACGGGCAACAGCAGGGCCCTGTTTCTCAGGAACAGTTGATGGAACTGTTTCAGAAAGGAGAGGTGAAAACCTCCGACCTTGTCTGGAACGAAACGATGACAGACTGGGTTCCTTTCGGGAATGTCCCGGCCCTGGCTGAGGGTGGTGCTGCCTCCAGTGGGGCTGCGTCCGGTGCAGCTGCGCCGGTTAACACGCCTCCTGCACAGGATCCTGCACCGGCGGGTGGTTCTCAGGTCGGTGGGGCTGCTCCCGCGGCTGCAACCGTCGCTACCGCTTCGACTTTGCCTCCGACGGGAGGAGAGGACATTCCTACGTATCTCTGGCAGTCGATCGTCTGCATGATCCTTTGCTGCCTTCCCCTCGCGATTCCCGCGCTGATATTCTCCACAAAGGTGAAACCCGCGATAGAGATGGGTAGGCTGGACGAGGCTCGTGAGGCTTCGAAGAAGGCGAAAATGTGGTGTTGGATTGCCTTCGGTGTCGGTTTGGTTGTGCAAGTGCTCTACCTCGGTCTCATTGCTGTAGGCGCGATGGCTGAAGCAGGCGCAATGTAGAAGCGAAAACCGATACCCGGTTTCTCCCGGGAGCTGTGATTCAGCTTCCGGATATTTTGTGATGACACTGCGGGGTAAATGGATCGCGAGCCTCGCCAGCGCTTTCGTGCTGACAGCGCTCGCACTCTACCTGCGGGGCGCTGATCTCCGATCGGGAACCCGCTGGCTTCCGTCGTGCTCGTTGAATTCACTGACCGGACTTCACTGTCCGGGATGCGGGAACACGCGTGCCGCCCATGCGATTCTCCACGGTAATATCGCGGGAGCCGTCCAGCAGAATATCCTTTTCGTGATCTCGATTCCGTTTCTTGCTCTGGGGGCTTTTCGTCTCTGGATGGATTGGGTCTATCCCGGAAAATGGAAGCCGCTGCCGTTTCGCTGGCGATGGGGATACTCTCTGGCCTTGATTGGCGTTGTTGTGGCTTTTGGAATCTTGAGAAACGTTCACCAAGCTCCGTTCTCCTGGCTCGCGCCGGTTCCGCTCAGTGAAGTGCCTGAGTGATCGCTGCTCTGTTCCGGTAAGCTCAACGGGCCCCGCCGGCGTGGATCAGTAACTTCCCGCCGTTTGCAGCTGTCTCAGGGCGTGGCCGAGATGATTCGCAATTTGCGTCGCGTTGAGTGATTCCGCGGCGATTTTTTCCCGAATCATGGCGCATTCCGCGGCTCGCCCAATCAGCCAACTTCCGAGGCAGGCGGCATCGTGGGTCGAGTAACCCTGGGCAATCAGCGAGGCGCTCACGCCGGTGAGCACGTCGCCCATTCCTCCGCTCGCCATTCCCGGCGTGCCCGAGGTATTGAGCTCGACGGGTTCTCCCGGGGTGGCAATCGCGGTGCGCGCGCCTTTGTGAAGAAGGGTGACACCCCATTCGTCAGCGAGTTTTCGCGTCACTTGCACTCGATTACCGCTCTCGTTGCTGAGGCGCGCCATTTCCCCGGGGTGGGGTGTGAGGAGACGGTTGGGCGGTAAACTCGCCAGCGTCTTCGGGCTTTTCGCGAGAAGGCTGAGCGCATCGGCGTCGATCACGACGGGGGCGGGGTGGTGCGTCATCATCGCGTAGATTGCCTCGCATTGTTTCCGGCTGTGATCGGTTCCTGTTCCCGGTCCTATCGCGATGACATCCGCGCGGTCGAGGTTGCCCGTATCGAAACCGGATCGTCGAGTCACCATCACTTCGGGTGGGCATTGCGTGGCGACGATTGGATAAATTGCGTCGGGAACGTAGAGCGTGACGAGGCCGGCCCCCGAACGCGATGCTCCCAGCGCGGTGAGGATGGCAGCGCCACTGAAGCCTTTCGAACCGGCGATGATGGCAACCCGGCCCGCCTCTCCTTTGTGCATGGCGAAGCTCCGGCGTTTCAGCCTCGGGCGCAGGTTGGACGGAAAGAGAAACCGGGCGCTCGTGTCAGCGTCCTCGATCGGGATATCGAGGCGAATTTCGACGAGTCGTCCCACACAGTTGAGCGCTTCATCGGCTGCAAAGCCCTGTTTGGCCGCGGTGATGGAGAGCGTGAAATCGGCGTGAACCGCTCCTTCGTAGGTCACTCCGGTGTCGCCGTTGAGTCCCGTCGGGATATCAATCGCGAAGCAGGTCGCAAATTCCCCGGCTCTCAGTCGGTTGATCTCATCAGCGGCTTCGCGCATGGGACCGCGAAGATCTCCCGCGGCGCCGATGCCGAGAAGCCCGTCGACGATGATATGATCGACTCCATCGGGACCGGGAGGGGCGTCGGGAAGCGCATCGAACTCGGCGAGCTTCTTCTGAGAGAGAGGGCTCCTTTTGTCGGGCGACTGGATGAAGTGCAGCTCTACCTGCCACCCCCACGTCTTGAGATGACGGGCGACGACGAGGGCGTCACCTCCGTTGTTGCCTTTCCCGCAGAAAACGGAGGCCCGTCCCGGTTCGGGAAAAAATTGACGTATCGCCTCAGCGCATTGTCGCCCCGCTTCGTCCATATAGGGCTCGGCGGAGACTCCGCCGGAGAAAAGCCGGGCTTCGGCTTCGGAAATTTGCTGACAAGTTACCAGCATCAGCGATCGGTTCGATCAGAATGACTTGCGACTGAACTGGATGATGCCGCGGGCGATGCTGTCGGCCACCACCTGGCGATAAAGGGGATCGGCCATCGCGCTTCGCTCCGTCTTATTGCTGATGAAGCCACCCTCGACGAGGATAGAAGGGTGCTTGGTGTGACGGAGGACAGAAAAGTTGGCTGTTTTGACGCCGCGGTCGGTGGCTCCCACGTTTTTAATGAGCTCCTTTTGCACGAGAGCGGCGAATTTCTCCGCGTTGGAACTCCGGTAGAAAGTTTCGATACCCATCGCGGAAAGGCGGTAGGCCGAGTTGAAATGGACGCTGACGAAAACGGCGTTGCGGTAGCGGTTGGCTTTGGAAGAACGCTCTGAGAGAGCCAGAAACTCGTCTCTGGTGCGAGTCATCACCGTTTTGAAGCCGGCATCCTGAAGTGCGCGCTCGAGTCGGCGGGAAACGTCGAGATTGATGTGCTTCTCGTAAATGTAGGAATCAGAGGCACCGAGGTCGCGTCCACCGTGGCCGGGATCGATGATCACCGTTTTGAATGCAAATGCCGGAGTGACTGCGGCAAAGAAAATTGCAGCAAACACAGCAAGGAAAAGTCGGGTGCGGTTCGTATTCATGATAGGTTCAGCAATACAGTTTATCATACTTTATAGTGATTATCAAAATAATATTCACTATAAACTTATTATTTGTCGATATGAAAGATTTTGAGGACTGGATTGCAGATCAAAAGACGAGTTGGGCGGGGAACTATTCGTAAGATTTGAGATTTTTCGGCAAGTTACCGGTGATTGAACGGATGCACCACTCTATTTATTAGCGGCTTAGGCAGATTGGATCAAGGCGTAAACCCGAGTGAGCCGGCGAGATCCTCATCCGGGGGGCCGTCGAAGACGAGGTAGCGATACCGCGAAACATACGGTTTCTCCTCCTCAATCGAGAAAGGTTCTTCCACCATGGGAGCGAAGACGAAGTAGGGCTTCGAAGGGTGCAGCCTCACCCACTGCGGCGACCGGAAGTTCTCCGGATCGTTGAAAATAGTGACGCCGGCGTGGCCGCTGTCAATCGGGCCATGCAGTGTGACCCGATCGGGGCGGCTGTGATTTCCCTCCTCGCGGTTCAGGCCTTCCCCGGTCGTGATGATACCGGAGGGCGCGGATTCTTTGTTTTCGGGGAGCCATTGCGTCGTCCCGCGGATCGCCATGCCGCCGTAGTGGTATTTTTCAATCGTGAGCGGATTTTTCCCGATGAGCGTCTGAGTGGATTTGATGTCGAAAACAAACACATCCTCTCCCCGATCGAATCCAGTGACTTCCCACGTTTCTCTGAGAATGGGCTTCGCGCCGCCGGGGGCGGTGAGATCTTCGAAGAGATGCTCGACGGTGAATGAGCATTCCTTCGCGCCGTTCTTTCCGGCGAGGGTCTTTTGATAGGAAATGCGACCCGATTCGAGTTTCTGGTTCCAGAACTCCGGCTTCCGTCCCTCGAAGGACGTTTTCGTCCAGGCGAAGAAGAGCCCGTGCTGGTGAGGGTGATCCTCCGCGTAATCGCCCGTGATGACGCGTCCGGAGGGTGAGTAGAGCGGATGGATGTAACCGGTTCGGGTATAGTAAGCGGGATGGCCAGCCGCTTCGTCGGTCGGTTTCTTGTTGTAGTGGAAAATGATTTTCTCCCCGCGTTTCATCGTGATTCGCTCCGGAGATTCTTCGATTTTCATCAAGGGCTCCTCCGAAATGACAGGGGAGAAAGGGAGAAGGGCGCACAGGCTGACGAGGAACTTTTTCACCGCTCCATTTAATACAGAGGCGGGAATTTCGTCAACTGGCACGGTTCGGGGGCTGAATGTACCCCGTCGGTTGGTATTTGACCGCTGGGTAATCCGGTTTAATCTCTCAAACTGCGGCAAAAACTCACGAAGAGATCGAATCGCCGCACCCCTTAATTTACCCGAAAGGCTCATGAAAAAATTCAACGGAACGCTGGTCGCATGTCTCATTTTTGCTCTGGCACCTTCAATTATGACAGCAGAAGAAACCAAAAAACCAGAGTCGTTGAAGGAGCGGGTCAGTTATTCCTATGGTCTTATGATCGCCCGCCAGCTCACTGAGCGCGGCATCGACCTCGACCTTGCGCAGTTCAAAAGCGCTTTCCAGGCGGTAACCTCAGGCGAAGAGCCAATCCTCTCCGAGGATGAAGTGGCAGCGGCATTCGAAGAGAATCAGAAGATTGTCGAGAAGAAGCAAATGGAAGAAGCCGAGAAGGCAGTCGAAGGCGACGCGAAGAAGAATCTCGAAGCTGGAAAAGCTTTCCTCGCTGAGAACGCGAAGAAAGAAGGCGTGAAGACGACTGACAGTGGTCTCCAGTATGAAGTGCTCAAGGAGGGCGACGGCGCCAAGCCAAAGGCAACTGACGAAGTTTCCGTTCACTATCACGGAACGCTCATCGACGGAACCGTTTTCGACAGCAGCGTCGACCGTGGCGAGCCGACTTCTTTTCCTCTCAATCGTGTCATCCCCGGTTGGACCGAGGGTGTTCAGCTGATGCCTGTAGGCTCTAAATATAAGTTCACGATCCCTTACTCTCTCGCTTACGGCGAGCGCGGAGCAGGTTCCGACATCGGGCCGTTCAGCACCCTCGTCTTCGAGGTTGAGCTTCTTGAAATCAAAGGGGAGTAATTTCCCTTTTCGCCATTCAACCCTGTCAGGCGGTGGGGCAGACCCTGTTTGTCCCGTCACCTGACCCTGTTGAATCGCGAACCTAACCCTGATAGATCGGTGATTTCATCCATTACGATTGTTTCAGGAGGTCAGACCGGTGCCGATCGTGCCGGACTCGACTGGGCCCTCTCCAAGGGGATCACATGCGGCGGCTGGTGCCCTTCGGGCAGACTTGCTGAAGATGGCGTGATCGATCTCCGTTACCCAGTGAAGGAAACGCCTTCGCCCGGATACGCTCAACGGACGGAGTGGAATGTGCGGGACAGCGATGCGACGGTGATTTTTTCCCTGAGCCCCGAGCTGAGCGGCGGGAGCGCTCTTACGAAAACTTTTACTCACAATTGGAACCGTCCCTGCTTACACCTTTACCCTCAAGCGGATGAGCCGGCGAAACAGCTCGTCGCTTTTATTGATGAATTTTTCATAAATACGTTGAACATAGCGGGGCCGAGGGCTGCGAATGAGAATCGCATTGAGCGTTTTGTAACCGAAACTCTGGATCGTGCATTTCAATTTCCGGATTGAAGGCAACGGACCGTAACTCCGCTGAACGAACCACAAAAGGACACCATGACACAAACGACTATGACCTCTGACACTTCTTCGAAGGAACAGCTGAAGACGGAAATTCTCGATCAATTGATTCGAGTGCAGGCTCACGGACTCGAGACCGCGACGCCGCGGGATTGGTGGTGTGCTATTTCACTGGCGCTTCGCGGACGCATGATGGGTCGGGCCTGTGAGGTGCGCCGCGCACACCGTCAGCAGAACGTGAAGCGGGTTTACTATCTTTCACTCGAATATTTGATGGGCCGTCTTCTCGAGAACAATCTCGTGAATTTGGACCTCCTGCATGACTGCCGTGATGCGCTCGGGGAGCTCGGGCAGGATTTTGAACTTATTTTGGAGCAGGGCCCGGATATGGGACTTGGCAACGGAGGCCTCGGTCGTCTCGCCGCCTGTTTCATGGATTCGCTGGCGACGCTGGATCTCCCTGCGGTCGGTTACGGCATCAATTACGAGTTCGGTCTTTTTCGTCAGTCTTTCGTCGATGGTCAGCAGAAAGAAGCGCCTGATGAGTGGCGTCGTTACGGCAGCCCGTGGGAGATTTGCCGACCTGAATACACGGTCGAAGTGCCTGTTTACGGACACGTCGAAAATCAATTCGACGAGCTTGGCCAGGGACGTCCTGTCTGGACGGGAACGCGCTCATTCCTCGGAGTCCCGTGGGATGTTCCGGTTGTCGGATACACGGGTTCAACCGTTAACTTTATGCGTCTCTGGGAGAGCAAGGCATCGAACGAGTTCGACTTCGATATTTTCAATCGAGGTGGTTACGTTGAGGCGGTTCGTGAAAAGGCCGAGGGCGAGTCGATTACGAAAGTTCTCTACCCGAACGATTCGACCGAAGCCGGAAAAGAGCTCCGTCTCGTGCAGCAGTATTTCTTCGTGACTTGCTCACTGCGCGACATCATGCGCCGTCACCGTGCGTCGAACGACACGTGGGACAGCCTGCCTGATAAGGCGGCGATTCAGCTGAATGACACGCACCCGGCAATTGCCGTTCCCGAGCTGATGCGTCTGCTCATTGATGAAGAAATGCTTCCCTGGGATCAGGCATGGGGTATTTGTCAGGCAACTTTCGCCTACACGAATCACACCTTGCTTCCCGAGGCGCTTGAGAAGTGGAGTGTGCCTCTTTTTGAGAAAGTGCTTCCCCGTCATCTTCAGATCATTTTTGAAATCAATAAGCGTTTTCTCGAGGACGTCGTCAGCAAGAAGTGGCCTGATGATGAACAGAAACTGTCGGAGCTTTCTATCATTGAAGAGGGCCATCCCAAGCAGATTCGCATGGCCTATCTCGCTGTGATCGGAAGTCACGCCACGAACGGTGTCGCGGCTCTGCACACCGAGCTTCTGATTAAAGATCTCTTCAAGACGTTCCACGAGCTTTATCCGGAGCGCTTCCAGAATAAGACGAACGGGATCACTCCTCGTCGCTGGCTTCGTGCCTGCAACCAGGAGCTTTCCGCTCTCATCGATTTTAAGATCGGAAACGACTGGCCTCGTCACCTCGATCGCCTTCGCGACCTTGAGCAATTTATTGATGAGCCTGCTTTTCAGCATGAGTTCATGGCGATCAAGCATCGCAATAAGGAGCGTCTCGCGGCACTGATTCAAAAGCGTTGCGGGATCACGGTGAGCCCGTTTGCGCTCTTCGACGTGCAGATCAAACGCCTTCACGAATACAAGCGTCAGCACCTGAATCTCCTGAATATTCTGACGCAGTATCGTCGTCTTATTCAGAATCCGGAACTCGATATGGTTCCGCGTGTTTTCATCTTCGGGGCGAAAGCCGCACCCGGATACGAACTCGCCAAAGAGATCATTCACGCGATCAATGCGGTCGCTGAAAAGATCAACAACGACGAACGAATCGGCGACAAGCTGAAGGTTGCCTTCATCCCCAACTACGGGGTGAGCTCGGCTGAGGTCATCATCCCCGCGGCTGATTTATCGGAGCAGATTTCGACGGCTGGAAAGGAAGCGTCCGGAACCGGTAACATGAAGCTCGCTCTCAACAGCGCGCTCACGATCGGAACCCTCGACGGTGCCAATGTGGAAATTGGTGAGGAAGTCGGCGACGACAACATTTTCATCTTTGGAAAGACCGTCGACGAAGTCGAAGAGCTTTGGGACGCAGGTTATTGCGCCTACGATGAATACTGGGCGGACGAAGAGCTTCGCGCCGTGATCGACTGGATCAGCTCGGACTATTTCGCTCCGAAGGGTTCTTTCAATCTGCTCCGGCACAGCTTGCTTGAGGGAGGGGATCCGTATCTCGTGCTCGCGGATTATCGCGCCTACGTCGACGCACAGGCGCGTGTCGACGAGGCTTACAAAGACACCACCGGCTGGGCGAAAAAGGCGATTTTAAACACGGCACGTGTTGGCAAATTCTCCAGCGACCGGACCATTTCAGAATACGCAGAGCAGATCTGGAACCTTCCCCCGGTGAAGGTGTAAGGAGCGCTATCCCGGGTGGATTCCCGGATCAATCGCTCCGATGGACGAACTCGCAGCCAAACAAGTCCTTCTGGACTTCGAAATTATCATCCTCCTCGCAACCGCGATGGGGGTGTTTTTCTATCGTCTGAAGGATAAGTGGTTTCCGGGGGATGTGATCCCGGAGGACTACGAATTCGATCACTTCGATCTCATCTTGATGTGGTTTCCCGCGCTGCTGTTTCTCATCAATCCCATCGCCGAAGTTCTACTCGCGGGGATGGAGCCTGAGGAGAAGTCCGGCGGGCTCACCACCGTATTTATCAATATCAGTTACTTCATCTTCGTGGGCGGTATGACCTACGTCATTATGGAGTGGGTTCGCAACCGGCGTGTCGTCGACTGGTTCGGACTCAAAAGGATGTCGCTTCCACACATTGTGATCGCGACGATTTTGGGGAGTGTCGTAGCGATGCTCGTCTGCGGATGGGCGCTTGGTGGACTTTCGCAGACCTATCTTGAGGGAATCTTCGGAAAGTTGGACCAGCAGGAAGCCGTCAAAATGGTGCAGGCCTCCGATTCGGTTTTCTATCTGGTTTTGTCCATCATCACCGCCTGCGTCGCGGCGCCGATCGTCGAAGAGTTCCTCTTCCGCGGCTACATCTACGGCGTATTGAAACAGAAGACGGGGACGCTTTTCGCAATGGTGGTCGTCGGAGGGATTTTCGCGGTCGTTCACGGGAACCTCCCCGCTTTGGTTCCGCTCTGGGCGTTTTCCATTTTGCTCTGCATCGCCTACGAGGTAACGAGGTCACTGTGGGTTCCCATCGGAATTCACGCTCTTTTCAATGTGACAAATATTGTCTTGATGCTGACGCCTCAGGCCGTTGAATAATCTCATGACCCCCGGATCGGAAAATGAATGTCTTCGCGATGTCGGCGAGGAAGCGCTCGTCGAGCGGCTCATCGCGCAACTCCCGGGGAATGCCGATGTTATCGCCGGAGCGGGGGATGATTGTGCGATTGTCAGGTCGGCTGATGACGGGCTGTGGCAGTTGCTGAAAACGGATTGTTTGATAGAGAGCGTTCATTTTGTTCCGGGAACGGATCCGGTTCTCGTCGGGCGAAAGGCCTTCAACCGGGTCCTCAGTGATATCGCGGCGATGGGCGGGACTCCTTCACATGCGCTCGTCACGATCGCGACTGATTCAGATCGGCGGGTCAGTGAGATCGAGGGCTGGTATGAAGGGATGACTGCGGTCGCGAGTGACTGCGGCTGTTCCATCGTCGGCGGTGAAACCGCGAAGCTCGATGGAGACGGGGCGCTTCTTTCGATCGCGATGACAGGAGTGGTTTCGCCTGAACTCTGCGTGCAGCGCAGCGGGGCCGAAATCGGCGACGGGATCTGGGTCACGGGGCGGCTTGGCGGATCGTTTGAAAGCGGGCGTCATCTCATCTTCTCGCCGCGACTCAGGGAATCACAGTGGCTGTGTGAGCATTTTAAACCCAGCTCGATGATGGATTTGAGCGATGGTCTCGGGTCGGATCTGCCGCGCCTGATGGCTGCGAGCGGGCTCGGATATTCGGTCGATACCTCTGCGCTGCCCTTGCACCCTCACGTGACGATTGCGCAGGCGGTGACGGACGGCGAAGATTACGAGCTTCTCATGACGATGAGTCCGGAAAAGTCGGAAAGAGTTCAGGACGCATGGAGCACGGCGTGGCCGGACCTGTCGCTCACTCGAATTGGTGAGGTCGTCGCCGCGACGGAAGTTTCATTGCAACGTGGATGGGAGCACTACACAAATTCATGAACGATCCGGTAATCGAATCAACCACCGAAGAGGAGATGATCGAGGCGGGGCGCGCGTTTTCCGGTTCTCTCGAGAGCGGGGACGTCGTTGCTCTGGTCGGAGATCTTGGTGCAGGAAAGACGCATTTTTCCAAAGGCGTCGTGTCGGGACTCGGCGCTGAGGCGGACGTCACGAGTCCGACTTTTTCACTGGTCCACGAATATCCCGGCGGCCGCCTTCCTGTCTTTCACTTCGATTTCTATCGCATCGATTCCCCGGATGAATTGATTCGGCTCGGTTGGGATGAGTATCTCGATGAGGACGGGGTGATTCTGGTTGAATGGGCTGATAAATTCCCGGAACTTCTCCCTGAAGGTTCGATCCAGCTTCACTTTTCGATCGAGGCGAACGGAAATCACACCGTGAAACGAAAATGATTTTAGCGATAGAAACATCGACGACCCATGCCTCGCTCGCGCTGGCGGAAAATGGCTCAGGGGAGATCATTGAATTTTGTGACTTTGTCACGGACCGGGCTCACAACACGGCCATTTTTGCATCGCTCGAATCTCTCCTCGAAGACAGGCGGGACGCCATTTCAGAAATCGCCGTGGGGATCGGTCCCGGATCATACAGCGGGATTCGCGTCGGTATCGCGGTCGCGAACGGGCTGAATCTGGTTCTCGGATCAGCGATCGCAGGAGGTTCCTCGCTCGAAGCCTGGGAATGCGATTCGGATTCCTACGTCGTCGTCGGTGATGCGCGACGGCGGAGTTTTTTTGTCGCTGAGGTGGTTGATAGAACGTTGGTTTCAGAGCCCGGGTTGGTCGCGAGCGATGATGTCGAGACGAGCTTGAAGCGGTTCCGTGATCGGGGGCTCGATATTTTAACGCCTGATGCTTCGGTCGCTTCCGTCATTGACGGTGCGCAGCTATCGTATCCTCATGCACGTGAGTTGGCGGCGGAGGCCGCGAAGTGGGCTCAGGAACGCTGGTCGGATTCAGCTCCGCTCGAACCGCATTATCTCAGGGCTCCCTACATCACGACGCCGAAGAAGAAAGCGCTTCGATAGAAGAGCTTGCGGCGTTGTCTGAAATGGTAATAATGCGATGACGTTTTGTCAGTGTAACGTGCCGTGGTTTTCAGTTCCCATATTTTCCTGTTTGGTTTTCTTGCTCTCGCGCTCGCGTTTTATTACGTCACCCCGGCCCGCTGGAAATCGCTGACCCTGACCCTCGTCAGCTACGTTTTTTACGGATGGTGGAATCCGTGGTTTCTGCCGTTGATGCTGCTTTCAACGGTGATCGACTACGCCTGCGGGGAAGTGATTGCCAAACCCGGTCAGTCACCGCGACGTCGGAAGGTGGCTTTGTGGACTTCAATTGTTTCCAATCTCAGTATTCTCGGATTCTTCAAATACGCGATTTTCTTTGCCGAGACCACGTCGTGGATCGGGGCGCAGTGGGGGTGGGGGGCTGTCGAAGCTCCGGACTTTCTCTCGAAGATTATTCTGCCGGTGGGGATCTCGTTCTACACCTTCCAATCGATGAGCTATTCGATCGATGTCTATCGCGGAGAGGCTCGTCCCGCGCGCAATTTTATCGACTTCGCGTGTTACGTTTCGATGTTCCCCCAACTCGTTGCGGGGCCGATCGTGCGTTACGGATCGGTTGCCGAGCAGCTCCGCGAACGGACGCATTCGCTCGACGGATTTGTCATCGGGATGACGCGATTCAATTACGGTTTTGCCAAAAAGATCCTTCTCGCGAATCCGGCCGGCAGCATTGCCGACCTGTGTTTTGAGGCGGGGGAGCTTTCGCTCACGAGTGGGGTGGCGTGGTTCGGGGTTACTGCCTACGCGTTTCAGATCTACTTCGATTTCTCGGGTTATTCGGATATGGCGATTGGACTGGGGCGGATGCTGGGTTTTAAATTTCCGGAGAACTTTGATTCGCCGTATCGGTCGAAAAGCCTCACCGAATTCTGGCGGCGATGGCACATTTCGCTCTCTTCATTTCTCCGCGACTATCTCTACATTCCGCTCGGAGGAAATCGCAGGGGGGCTGGACGAACCTATTTCAACCTCATGGTCGTGATGCTGATTGGCGGGCTCTGGCACGGGGCGCAATGGACTTTTGTGATCTGGGGCGCCATTCACGGGGTCGGTCTTGCTGTGGAGCGGTTCCTGAGGGTGCGCAAGGGATTCACTTTTCCCCGCTGGCTGGCGCTTCCTCTCACCTTTGGTGTCTTGCTCGTAACCTGGGTCTTTTTCCGGTCTTCCAATCTGGAGGCAGCCTTCGCTTACCTGTCTGCGATGTTCAGTATTCAGGAGGGCGGCGATTCGGCCGGTACGCTCGCAGCGGTTGTCTATCGTCCCTATCACCTGTTTGCAATGGCGACAGGGGCCCTCTTAATATGGGCGGCTCCTGCGACACAGGTATGGCTCAAGCAGGTGACAAGTTTCAAAGTGGTTCTCGGGCTCATTCTGCTGGTTGTCAGTGTGAGGATGATGTCGTTGCAGGGATTTAACCCCTTCCTCTACTTTCAATTTTAAGCATGGCGAATTCATCACAGTCTCATAACAGTGATTCGGTTTTGATAGGCCGGCGCGTTCAGTGCGTGTTCGTCTCTCTCTTTTTGCTGTTTCTCGTTTGGCCCTGGATGGTGGAGTGGATTTCGCCGGGTGAAAGTGGTCGCCCGCAGCGCGAAGGCGGCGTTCTCAACCGGTTAAAGCACCTCGAAGAGCGGGTTAAGAACCTTTCCTTTTTCGTGAATGAGCGACCGGCTGATCAGGCTTTCATGGAAGAGGCATTCCGGGAGGGAAACGCGAAAGTTTACATCGGTCAGGATGACTGGCTTTACTATCGTCCTGATTTGGAAGCGGTTTATGGAAAGGGACCGTTCTACCGCGAGCCTCCGTCGGTGGCTCGAGAGAAGGTCGCGGATACGTGGAACGCGCCGCTTGAGGTGATCGACGGTTTTGCAAGGCAGCTGGAGGAGCGGGGGATTGAGCTCGTGATCGTTCCCGTTCCGACCAAACCGATGCTTTGCCGCAGTGGATTGAGATTGAAAGCTGAAGGTGAGGCGACAGGTCATTACCGCGATGTGCTCGCGGCGCTTTCCGGGAAAGGAATTGAGGCTATCGATGTCATGCCCGTCTTAGGTTCTCTTCCGGAATCGTCAAGGTTCCTGAAACACGATACTCACTGGACTCCCGGGGCGATGACGCTCGTCGCCGAAGCGGTGGCGGCGGAGGTGATCGCAAAAGTGGGCGTTCTATCCGATGCCTCGTTGGAGCTTGATTGGATGGCCGCGAAAAAGACTCATTCGGGGGATCTTGCGGGAATGCTCGATCGGAGCGGCGATGCGGGGCAGGTGGTCGAGTTGAGTATTCCCCGTGGCGCGATTACCGATGACGCGGATTCTCCTGTGGTTCTGTTAGGAGACAGTTTCGTCAATATTTATGATGAACCGGGTCTCGGTTTCGGTGGAGAGGAAGACGTGAAATTGAAGGCGGGATTTGCGGCTCACCTGTCCGCCTTCCTTAAACGGCCGATACAGACGTTTGCAATCAACGGGGACGGGGCAACGGCTGTCCGTCGCGAGTTGGCGAGTCTTCCCGACAAGGTCGTTCGCTCGAAGAAGGTCGTGGTTTGGGTGTTGTCGGCGCGCGATCTTTTGCTCGCGGAACTGCCTGCGCGCCGGGCCGGGATCCGGTGGGTGCCGGTCACGTTCCGGGAAGCTGAAGCGGTCCCGGCGGAGGTGTCGGAACTGACGCTTTCTGCGACGGTGAGTGAGTTGTCACCCTTCGCCGACCCGCGGGAGACGGCCTACAAAGATGCGGTTTATTCGCTCCTGCTCTCTGATCCCGAAGTGGAGCGCGGGAGCTACGGGAAAGAGGAAGTTTTCGCCTTCGCCTGGGCGTTTCGCGACCGCATCCTTCAAGACAGTTCCCGATTGGAGCGCGGGAAACGCTATCGATTTGAGCTCGAGATATTGCAGAAGGCGGAGGCCGTATCAAACGCAACACAGGTGGATGATCTCTTCCGGACTGATCTGGATCCCTGGTTTATCAAGAGTTTCGAACCATTGCCGTAGAAACGGCGGAACAGAGTATCGTTTGACTTAAGGCCCATTTGCGTGTCTTTTCGCAACGTCAGGCTTCACAAATACATGTGAGGCCGAGGCTGGTTGGTAACGCTTCAAAGTCTCAACCCGAATGGGGGAAGTGAACGACAGCTCTTCAGTGTCACCCCGTGAAATGCGAATCGCACAAAGCCTTTCGCACCATTCTACCCGAACCGGAAGCAGCCATGTGCCGTCTACTCGTGATCGGGTTTACCAATCGCTCATTAGTGAGCAACAACTCGATTACTAAATTCTATTCTCATGACTTTTAATGAACTCGGCCTTTGTGCTGAACTTGCTAACGCCGTTTCCTCCAAGGGATACAGCGAACCCACTCCGATTCAGGCTCAGGCGATCCCCTCGATTCTCGAAGGGCGCGATTTGCTCGGTGGCTCACAAACCGGAACCGGTAAAACCGCTGCGTTCACTCTGCCCATGCTCCAGCTCCTCGACTCACGTAAGCCGGCTCAGCAGGAGCGCGATTCCGGCCGCGGACACGGTTCGAGACGTAAATCAGCGGGACGTCCCCGCGCGCTCGTGCTCACCCCGACCCGCGAACTTGCGGCGCAGGTGGGAGCCAGCGTTGAAGAATACGGTGAAGGCCTGCGTCTTCGTTCCACCGTTATTTTCGGTGGTGTCGGAATCAATCCTCAGATCGATCGACTTCGTCGCGGCGTGGAAGTGCTGGTAGCAACTCCCGGGCGTCTTCTCGACCATTGCTCTCAGGGCACGCTTGATCTTTCCGGCGTGGAAATTCTCATTCTCGACGAAGCGGATCGCATGCTTGATATGGGATTCATTCACGACATCAAGAAGGTCCTCGCGCTGCTTCCTTCGAAGCGCCAGAACCTGCTTTTCTCAGCGACCTACTCGACGGATATCAAAAGACTTGCCGATGGTCTCCTCGATAATCCCGTTCTCGTGGAAGTGGCTCGTAAAAACACGACCGCGGAAACGATTGAGCAATTCATGCACCCCGTCGCGAAAGCGGATAAGCGCATTCTCCTTTCCCGCCTCATTCGTGAAGGGGATTGGCAGCAGGTTCTCGTGTTCACCCGCACGAAGCACGGTGCGAACCGTCTCGCAAAACAGCTCGCAGAAGATGGCGTTTCCTCTGCCGCTATTCACGGAAACAAAAGCCAGAGCGCACGAACCAAGGCGCTCGCCGATTTCAAGTCAGGCAAAATTCGCATGCTCGCCGCAACCGACGTTGCTTCGCGTGGCATTGACATCAGCCGACTTCCACACGTGGTGAATTTCGAACTCCCGAATGTGCCTGAGGACTATGTTCACCGTATTGGCCGGACCGGTCGTGCCGGAGAAGAGGGCATCGCCTACTCACTCGTGAGCGCTGATGAGCGGAGCTTGCTGCGTGATATCGAAAAGCTTCTGAAGAAGCCAATTCCCGTCAAAAAGATCGAGGGATTTGATATGGATCCTGAGGACGGAAAAGAGGATGCCAAAGTCATGAGTCGCGGACGCGGCCGAAGTGGTGGCGGTGGACGCGGTCGCTCCGGTGGCGGCGGAGGAAATCGCGGCGGTGGACGCTCCGGTGGCGGAGGTGGCGGTGGCAATCGTTCCGGCGGCGGTGGCGGTAATCGACGCTCCAGCGGTGGAGGTAATCGTAATCGCTCGCGCCAGAGCAGTTCTGCGAGTTCGTAGTAATCATTTGGTGCGCCGCAAAGTCTTGCCTTTCGCACATTGATTAACTAGTTTTCTGTCACAGTGGTGAGCTTCGGCTCTCCAAGCTGACAATCGAGCCTTCGGGCTTGTTGAGTCTCTCCGGGGTTACCCCGGGGGATTTTTCGACCGACCCAAATCGAGTCGTGGACGTAACTACAGCACGCTGTACTCGCTGTAGGATTGCCCACGAAAGACCGGATACGTTGGATCGCCGGAGTCGCCGCTGTCATTTTTGATGACTTCCACGCGCCTCATAGTCAAAACTCTTGCCCGGGCCTTCATTGCCGGAGACTTCACCGAAGAGGCTTTGCTGGAGCGAGGTTCACTGGTTTGCGGAGACAAAAAGCCTTTTTGGCTCAAGGCGGTGGTCAAAGCGCTGCTTAAATCCTATTCCGAAACTTCCCGCCCTCGATTCAAAGAAATCGAAGAGCACATTCGGATTTTGCCGCCTTTTGAGAAGGCGCTTTCCCTTGGAAGAATCAAGGTGAATGCCAGCGCGGTTGAATTTCTGAGTCCTCCGCAAATGAGGCCGGTTGCCGGTTCTCCTGAAAGTTGGAAACTTCCTCAAGCGACTGATTTTCGTGCGCTTGCCGAGGTCCTCGAATTGCATCCCGATGATCTCGGTTGGTTCACTGATCCTCGTTGCCGAACGGAGCATTATCACTATCGCTGGCACGAAAAAGGAAAGGGGCGGGGGAGACGGCTCATTGAGATCCCGAAGCCGCTTCTCAAACAAACGCAACGAACGTTGCTTGCCAAGGTGGTTGAGAAAATCCCTCCCCACGAAAGTTCGTGCGGGTTTCAAAAGGAGCGTTCCATCTTTGATTTTGTGGCGCCGCATTGTCAGAAGCGGTTCGTCCTCAAAGTGGACCTCGAAGACTTCTTTCCCTCGATCACCCCTGCTCGCGTCGTGAGGCTCTTCATGACGGCAGGCTATCCGGAATACGTCGCCGTGGTTCTCGCGACTCTCGCTTCCAATGCGGTGCCCTCGGAGGTGTTGGATGAGAGCGGTCTTTCAATCCAGGCGCAGGCGAAACTCCTGCGTCATCATTTGCCGCAGGGCGCTCCTTCTTCTCCTGCGCTTGCCAATCTCTGCGCCTTCCGGCTCGACTGTCGACTTTCCGGCCTCGCCCGCGCTGCAGGGGCTGTCTACACACGCTACGCGGACGACCTGCTGTTCAGCGGAGGAGATGACTTCAGGCGCGGCGCGAGAAAATTCTATATCGCTGCTCTCGCGGTGATCATTGACGAAGGTTTCAAAGCGAATCTCAGGAAGACCCGCTTCATGCAGGCGAGTCAGCGTCAGCACGCCGCCGGTCTCATCCTCAATGAAAAGCCCAACGTAAAGCGGGAGGAATACGATCAGCTGAAGGCGATCCTTCATAACTGTGTAAGGGAGGGCTGGCAGTCTCAGAATTTGAACAAGCACCCCGAATTTCGCAGTCACCTCGAAGGTCGTCTCGGCTGGGTTTCGGCGTCCAACTCAGCGAGAGGGGAAAAGCTGCGAGCTGTGTTTGAAAAGATCGTCTGGGACTGACGGAATCTACCTCAAATACAAAGCGCTGAACCGGATGTCGGTGCGCCTGGATCCGGCAAAGACGGCTCTGATCCTGACGCGCTCGGGGAGATGGTCCAGTTCCGAAGTATCTCCGAATTGAACGGGCACCTGAAATCCATTTTTAAGAATCGAGGCGGCATCATCGCCCGAGTATCCGTTGATCGGCTGCATGTGATGATCGAGTAACTCTATCCGCATCGAGGCTTCCTTGCTGAGGCCGTCTACGTTGATATAGATTCGTCGCGGACCGCTTTTGATCGGAAGCGATTTTGTCATGAAACTGCAGATGGTCCCGCTCATTTGATAGTCGCCGGGACCCCTGGTCGTTTCGTCAGGAATCAGGGCGGCGAAACGGTCGCGCGGCAGTGTCGCGATTCCGACGCCTCCACGCGGTGGAGAGCTTTCCCAGACTCTGGGATCCCAGGCTCCGTAATAGATGAGCGTTTGTTCGTCCGTGTTCTCGAAGCCCTGGCCCTGGAGCAGTCCGCCTTGATCCCACGAACCGTCCCGGCCTCGCTTGAGAAAGACATGTTCCTGCATTGGCTCCCGAAAGCGGATCCCGTCATTGCTCATGACGAGCCCGAGATCGATCGTGAGGTCCTCCCAGGCGGGGGTTCCGTGCCACATGCCGGAAATTCCCACTAACACATTGCCACGATTCCACACGCTGATCCCTTCGTGAGTCTGCTCACCTTCGCGGCTTTTCCCGGGTCCGAGGAGAACGTGTTGATGCGTTCGGACTGCCTGGATTGCGCTCTCTTCGGTCCACGTCTTAAAATCGGGCGAGAGGAATGTTCGTGAAACTCTTCCGTGATAGGGGCGCGCCGCCATGATCGCATTCTGGCCGGAGAGATGATAAAGCCCGTCCCATTTGTAGAGGCCTCCAACCGGTTCGAAGTGCAACGGCGGGATGAATGTATCCTCTTCCGGGAGTTCCGCTTTCTCCGCTCTTGAGTCTGAGAGCAGTTTCCAAGTGAGTCCATCCGCGCTGACGAAGGGTGCCAGCGTTCCATTGCGCCGCGTCGGGCTTTTGGTTGTCCAGACATGCGCGCCCATCTTGTAGCGGTGATCCGGGTTGGGGTCGTCCGGCTCGTAGATCACTTTAAGATTCAATACTCCCAGATGAGGATCCAGTTTACAGAGATTGTTAGCCCTCGATCCGTTTGCAGCGACCAATCCCAGATTGGGCTTTTCCCAATGGATTCCGTCTTTGCTTTCCGCGTAGGCGACCCGCCAGGGGGCAGAGCGTGCCTCCCGCTCGTTCTTCCGCTCCTCTTTCGAAACGGCGACATACCATGCTTTGAATAATCCGGTATCGCGATCGCGAATCACCGACCCGTAAAACTGCACTGCCCACGAGTCGATCGTCCCGTCCGGCCCTCTTGCGATGACGGGGTTTTCGCGATGCTTTTCGGGTGTGTTTATCTCCAGTCGCAGATTCTGCGTTAACGGAATCGAGACTTCGTCGAACGAAAAAAGGGTCGTCGTATCGAGCGTTTCGTCGAACCACGTTTTGTCGCCGGCGCTGCCGACGGAGACCGAAAAGGCAATCACCGCGGTGAGCCACCGGACTTGGAGACGCTGGACGCCGGAAATTCGCGGGCGCCTATTTATCGTCATGATCCGAAAGATTTGAGCGGAACGTCTCCGCCGCAAAATAGATCGCAACGAGTGTGATCGCGGCGGTTGCGATGATGTAAACGGAGACAGGCCATGATTTGTCGCCGGACCATTGCAGGAGCGCCGTCGCGATCAGTGGGGCCAGCCCGCCTGCGAAGGGCGAGGCCAGTTGGTAACCGATCGACGCTCCGCTGTAGCGAACGCGCGTGCCGAAAAGTTCGGAGAAGAAGGCAGCCTGCGGGCCGTACATCGCGGAGTGTCCGATGAGGCCGAGAATGATCGCCAGCCAGATCATCACTGTAATTTTTGTTTCGATCATCCAGAAAAACGGGAACGCAAACAGGGCGATGAAGATGGCGCCGGCAAGATAGACGGGGCGGCGACCGACTCGATCGGAAAGCGCTCCGAAAGCGGGTATCGCGACGATCTGAAATGCGGCGGCGATCCAGACTCCGGTGAGAACGGTGGACCTCTCGAGTCCGAGTTGATCGACTGCATACGATAGGACGAAGACGCTGAAAATGTAGAAACAGGCGTTTTCTGCGAAGCGTGCCCCCATCGCGAGGAACACATTTTTAGGATGTTTCTTTACGACCTCCAAAATCGGGAGCTTGCTGACACCCGTTGTTTTCTGCGCTTTTGCGAAGAGGGGGCTCTCCACGATTTGCATGCGGATGAACATACCGATTCCGAGCAGGACGATCCCGAGCAAAAAAGGAATTCGCCACCCCCACGCGAGGAACTGCTCTTCGGAGGTCAGCTTTGTCACGATCGCGAAAACGCTCGTCGCGAGCAGGAGCCCGACCGGGACGCCCATTTGGACGCAGCTCCCGTAGAATCCGCGCCTCCCTTCGTGGCCGTGCTCGACTGCCATCAGCACCGCACCGCCCCATTCGCCTCCCACTCCGAAACCCTGTACGATCCTTAACAATACCAGAATAATCGGTGCGGCGATTCCGATGGTTTGATAGGTCGGCATCACGCCGATCAGAAAAGTCGCGACACCCATCAACATCAGCGTGGTGACAAGCATCGCTTTCCGTCCGAGACGGTCACCGTAGTGACCGAAGATGATACCGCCGAGAGGGCGGGCGAAGAAACCGATCGCGAAGGTTCCGAACGAAGCCATGCGACCGACAAATTCGCTTTCGTCGGGAAAGAAAAGCTGTCCGAAAACGAGCGCAGCAGCGGTGCCGTAGATGAAGAAATCAAACCATTCAATCGTCGTGCCGATGAAGCTGGCGAGGACGACCTTGCGGACAGAGTTCTCAGAGGGTGGGGTTTCAGGGGTTCTGCTCATGTTAGGAGTTGGTTAAACTGACAGCCGAGCCCATTCCGCCGCCGACACACAGCGTCGCGAGACCGTTGCTGATCTCGCCGCGTTGGATTCGCCAGGCCAGATGCGCGACGAGTCGTGCCCCGCTCGCTCCGACGGGATGGCCCATCGCGATCGCGCCGCCGTGGGGATTGATTTTCTCCGTGCCTGTTTTCATTTCGCGAAGACAGGCCAATACCTGCGCGGCGAAGGCTTCGTTGATTTCGATTGAGTCAAATCCGTCGAGTGATCTGTTAAGTTTTCTGGAGGCGTATACAGGCCCCAGCCCCATTTCTTTGGGATCGCAGCCGGTGGAAGCGCTGTCGCTGATGACGGCCATGATCGGCCAGTCGTTCGCTTCCGCTGTCTCGCGACTTGCCAGAAGCAGGATTGCCGCGCCGTCGTTGATGCCTGAAGCGTTTCCCGGCGTGATGGATCCTGCGGGATCAAAGGCGGGCTTCAAGGCGGCGAGTGATTCCGCCGTCGTGTCGGAGCGGGGATGTTCGTCGGCCTCCAACTCAGGATGTGCGATGATTTCGTCGGCAAACACCCCGTTCCGGTGGGCGGCTTCGTAACGGCGCTGTGACTCGGCGGCGAAGGCGTCCTGTTCCTCGCGGGAAATGTCGTATTTCGTGGCGAGATGTTCCGCCGTCAGGGCCATGTGAGTATCGTCGAAAGAATCCACCAACCCGTCCCGCAAAATGGAGTCGACGAGCTTTCCATCGCCGAGTTTTATGCCTGCTCGCGATCGCGGCATGAGGTGTGGCGCGTTGCTCATCGATTCGGTGCCGCCGCAGAGAACGGCGTTGGCGTCGCCGGAGCGAATCGCCTGAGCTGCCAGAGTGATGGCCTGCATTCCGGACGCGCACATCATATTGACGGTGAAAGCCGGCGTGGAAACTGGAAGGCCGAGTCGCACCCCGATTTGACGGGCGATGTTCATTCCCTGGCCTGCGCTGAGGATATTTCCGATGATGACCTGATCGATCTTGTTACGGTCAATATTTGTAAGCGCGGCGTCACCGGCATGACACGCCAAATCGACGGCTGACTCCCGCGCGAGCGATCCTAGAAATCGACCAATAGGCGTTCGCCGGGCGGAGATGATGCAGACTTCTTTCATAAAGGGGAAAAAGGAATATCAAATCGAAGTCGCAACAACAACGGCGCATGTCGGTTTTCACGTGAAACAGTGCGCGGGCATTTCTTTCAAATCCCCGCTGATCTTCGGGGTGAATTCCATCATATCGAGAACGTCTTCCTGCAGCCGTATTCCGGGGGCGATCTCGGTCAGTTCGAGACCTTCCGGCGTCAGCCTGAAGACAGCGCGCTCCGTCACAAAAATCACGGGACGCCTCGATTCGATCGCCACTGCGCCGCTGAATGAAATTTGGTCGACGTGATCGACGAATTTTCTCACGCGTCCTTCCGTTTCAATGATGAGCTTTCCGTTGTTGATCGTGGTCTTGAGTCCCCCCGATGTCATCGTTCCGCAGAACACGAGCCGTTTCGCGTTTTGAGAAATCGTGACAAAGCCGCCGACCCCTGCGAGCCGTGTTCCGAATTTCGAGACGTTGACATTTCCCGTGCCGTCGATTTGAGCGGCTCCGAGTGCGGCGAAATCGAGTCCGCCTCCATCGTAAAAATCAAACTGTGAAGGCTGGTCAACGATCGCGAGAGGATGAACCGCGGCGCCGAAACTGAGTCCGCCCGCCGGCATGCCTCCGATAGGACCGCTTTCTACCGTGAGCGTCACCTCATCGAGCATTCCGCGTTCCGCAGCGATGCGTGCGACGCCTTCAGGCATTCCAATTCCGAGATTGGCGATGTCGCCGGGTGTCAATTCGTCGCAGGCACGGGCCGCGATGATTCTGCGTTCGTCAGGAGGCAGCTTCTCAAGATCGCCGGACGTGGACTCGTCAGCCGCCGCGCAGTAACTGGCATTCATGACTTCTCCGAAAGTCTGGTCATGTTCGTTCCCTTCCGCGACGACGATGTGATCCACCAGGATACCCGGGACGGTGACGGCCTGTGGCGCGATCGCCTTATCTGTGAGCCGCTTCACCTGCGCGATGACGATCCCTCCGCTGTTTCGCACCGCCTGTGCAATCGCGAGGACCTCTCCGAGAATCGCCTCGTCTTCCATCGATAAATTTCCTGACAGATCCGCCGTTGTCGCGCGGATGAAGCCGATGTTCATCGGAAGGGCGTGGTAAAAAAGCCATGGTTTTCCGGACAACTCGATTCGCTCGACGAGGTCCTCGGTCGTTCGTGCGTTCAACTTTCCCCCATCGTTTTCGGGATCGATAAACGTGCCGAGACCGACGTGGGTGATACACCCCGGTCGTCCCGCTGCGATGTCACGCAGGAGCTGGCACACGACGCCCTGGGGGAAGTTGTAGGCTTCGATTTTATTCTCGATCGCCAGCTTTCCCATGCCGGGTGCGAGAGCCCAGTGCCCGCCGATGACGCGCTTGATGAGTCCTTCATGAGCGAGGTGGTTCAGGCCGCGCGTTTTTCCATCCCCCTGTCCCGCTGCGTAAACGAGCGTCAAATCCTGAGGCGTCGCTGATTCCAGAAACCTCTTTTCCAGCGCGGCGGTCAGTGATTCGGGATGGGCTGCACCGACGAAGCCACCACAGACGACGGTGTCTCCGTTTTTAATGAGGGTGACAGCCTCCGCTGCGCTGCATCGTTTGCTATCGAGAGGACGGCTCATCATTATCCGAACCAGCCGCCGTTTACATGAATCGTCTGGCCTGTGATGTAATCAGCGAGCGGGCTGCACAGAAACAGGATCGCATTGGCGACTTCTTCAGGTTCACCAAACCGACCCAGAGGGATCTGTTTCAGCATTTCGGCACGCGCTTCTTCGGGAATCGATTTCCCCATTTCGGTTAAAGCGACTCCCGGTGCGACCGCGTTGGCTGTGATTTGGCGGCGGGCCAATTCTTTGCTTAATACTTTTGTCAGGCCGACGACGCCCGCTTTCGCTGCCGAGTAGTTGGCTTGTCCGAAAAATCCAACCGCACCCGAGATGGATGCCATGTTCACGATCCGCCCGCCATCAGCGAGTCGTTCCGCAGCCTCTTTGGAAACGTTGAAGACGCCCGTTAAATTCGTTCCGATGACCGCCTCCCAATCCGCGTCGTCCATTTTCCTGAGCGAGCGGTCCCGCAAAATTGCTGCGTTGTTGATGACGATGTCGACAGGTCCGCCGAAGCTTTCGGAGACGTTTTCGAACATTGCGGCAACGGAGTTTCGATCGCGAACATCGCCCTCAATGGCGATGACCCCATCGCCGATCTCCGCTGCGGTCTCGTTGGCGATGCGTTCATTGTTTCCGTCCGCATCCCGGAAAAAGGTGATCGCCACCTTTGCGCCGGCCTCGTGTAAGACTGTCGCCGTTGCCCGTCCGAGCCCCTGGCCTCCACCGGTCACAACGGCTGTTTTGTTAGAAAGATCGATCGCAATCATGGCCGCGATTCTAGGCATATCAATCCGCTGACTCCAGAATTGAAAATGGCGCGGGTGCGGTTTTTTAAGCGGCTCACTCGAAATCCTGCGCTGCAGAAGAGAGTCGGGCAATGCCGGTTACCGGTGACTGGATTGACTTCGTTGCACTCCGTCTGACTTCGCTCGCAAAGCCTCGCTTCGGCTCGAACGGCGTTCTTCATCCAGTGGGATTGAGACTTGCTTCTGCGCTGCAGAAGAGAGTCGGGATGACTGGATTCGAACCAGCGACCTCCTGGTCCCAAACCAGGCGCACTACCAAGCTGTGCTACATCCCGTTTCCTCGAAAGTGAGGGCCGAAAGTATTCATTACTTTTCGAAAAATACAACAGAAGATTTTCGCTTCTTTTTGCGGGCCTTTCTGGTTGGTAAATGCCCGAAAATAGGTAGTTTGTGCATCACTTTATAAACGACCATGGCGGACTCCCAGGAAAAGCAGCGAAAAACTCTCGAAGAACGTGATCAGATGTCTGATCTGGAACGCCTCAGGCATTCCACAGCACACGTTCTTGCGACGGCTATCGCAAAGCTGTGGCCCGACGCTCAGTTCGCAGCGGGCCCTCCTGTTGAGAATGGTTTTTACTACGACGTCGATCTCGAACACCGCCTTTCACCGGAAGATTTTCCCGCGATTGAGGCGGAGATGAAAAAGATCGTGAAGGAGAATCAGGTTTTCGAGAAGGAGATCGTTTCCCGGGACGAGGCGATGAAGATGGCCCAAAGCGGTCGGCTCGCCGCTCTCGGTGACCGCGACGTTCCCAGTGTCTTCAAAATCGATCTGCTTGAGGAGATTCCCGAAGACGAGGAAATTTCGCTGTATAAGAACGGCGATTTCTGGGATCTCTGCGCGGGACCTCATGTCGGCCGGACCGGTAACTGCAAGGCTTTCAAAGTCATGAGTGTCGCGAGTGCTTTTTACAAAGGCGATGCCGCGAATCCTCAGCTGCAGCGTGTTTATGGAACCGCTTTCAAGAACAAGACGCTGTTGACGGAGCATCTTGAGCGTCTCGAAGAGGCGAAACTGCGCGATCACCGCAAGATTGGTAAGGACCTCGATCTTTTCCACATCGATGAAGCGGTGGGGCAGGGGCTCGTTCTCTGGAAGCCCAACGGGGCGGTGATTCGTCAGGAATTGCAGAATTTCATCAGCGAGCACCTCGTGAGACAGGGCTACAGTCAGGTGTTCACACCTCACATCGGGAAACTCGATCTCTATCGCACCTCGGGGCACTTTCCCTACTACGCGGATTCTCAGTTTCCCCCTGTCGTCGAGAAAGAGGGCCTGAAAGCGCTCGCCGACGAAGGGTGCGGTTGCGGCGAATTGACGAACAAGCTCGAATCGGGCGAGATCGATGGCTTTCTTTTGAAGCCGATGAATTGCCCGCATCACATCAAGATTTTTCAAAGCAATCATCACAGCTACCGCGATCTGCCGGTGAGGCTCGCTGAGTTCGGCACGGTTTATCGCTGGGAGCAGTCGGGGGAGCTCGGCGGAATGACCCGCGTCCGTGGCTTCACTCAGGATGATGCGCATATTTTCTGCACCGAGGATCAGGTGAAAGATGAGATCCTCGGCTGTCTTGAGTTGGTGAAGATCGTTCTCGGAACGCTGGGAATGGATGACTACCGCGTGCGCGTTGGCTTGCGGGATCCTGACTCTTCGAAATACGTGGGCGATCCGGCGAAGTGGGATAAGGCCGAAGCGGCGTTGCGCGAAGCGGCGACGACACTGGGAACTGATTTTGCCGAGGAGCCGGGAGAGGCTGCCTTCTACGGTCCGAAGATCGATTTCGTCGTGAAAGATGTCATCGGGCGCGAGTGGCAGCTCGGAACCGTTCAAGTGGATTACAATTTGCCGGAGCGTTTTGGTTTGGAATACATCGGGTCGGACAACGCGGCGCACCGTCCTGTCATGATCCACCGGGCACCGTTCGGTTCGATGGAGCGTTTCGTGGGAGTGCTGATCGAGCACTTTGCCGGGAAGTTCCCGACGTGGCTTGCACCTGAGCAGGTTCGTATCCTGCCGATCTCGGAGAAGTTCGTCGACGACGCTCAGGCGGTCTACGATCAGCTCCGTGAGGATGGCATTCGCGTCACGGTCGACAGCGCTGACGAAAAAGTAGGTGCGAAAATTCGACTTGCTCAGTTGGACAGGATTCCGTATATGTTAATTATAGGAGCTAAAGAACAGGAATTGAATCAGGTTTCCGTCCGTCATCGTGATCGCGGTGATGAAGGCGCACTCGGCGTCGTTGATTTTAGGGAGAAGGTGGTCGCTGAGATCCGCTCCCGCAGCTTATGATTAAGTTGGTTTTAGCTTTCTCATTTCTGCATGAGTCGGTGAGTTCTTTCGTCCGACTTCTTTCAACCATTTCGATGTTGTCCTCCGAGGAGAACATCGCATCCGGGGGTTCTATTGCATAGTTCTCTCATTTTTTGACTAACCATATATCAATACAGGAGGTAATTCGCTATCGCTAAGAGACCCATCAGACGCAGGCCACGTGAACCAAGGACGAGAGTTAACGAGCGCATCCGTGCACCCGAAATCCGGGTGATTTACGGTGAGCACAACATCGTGCTCCAAACTCACAAGGCACTGAAAAAGGCAAAAGAACTAGGTCTGGACCTTGTGGAAATCGCTCCGCATGCCAAGCCTCCTGTTTGCCGTATTGTTGACTACGGGAAGTACAAGTACGAACTCTCGAAGCAGAAGAAGACGGAGAAGCCGAAGAAGCGCGAAAAGGAAGTCAAATTCCGCGTGGGCATCGAGCAACACGACTACGTGAACAAATTGATTCACGCAGAGGACTTTCTTGCTGCCGGTTATAAAGTGCGTATCCAGCTTCAGTTTCGTGGACGTCAGATGGCGCACAAGGAACTCGGCTTCGTTGTTCTCGACCGGGTCAAAGAAGACCTTGAGGGAGTGGCCAATGTTGATTTGGAACCCAAACTCAACAACCGGAACATTCTCATGATGCTTTCGCCTCTTCCTAAAGAGAAGCAGAAGCGCAAGTTCCGTCCCGATGACGAAGAAGTCGATCTCGAAGAAGCAGAAGCAGTCATGTCTGCGTCTGATGAGGCGGATGGCTACGAAGAGAGCGACGATTTGCACGATGATGATGCAGTGACTTCGGAAGGCGACGACGCTGCTGAGGATTCAGCGGAAACCGAAGCTGATACTGACGAGTCGAAAGAAGAGAAGTGATAACTCTCCGGCTGCGAGGCGTTTAAGATGGTTCGCAGGCTGATATTATTCGATATAGACGGCACCCTCGTTGATACGATGGGTGCCGGTCTTGCTTCATTGCGAAACGGTTTCTACGGAGCCTTCCCCGAATGCGAAGGGCGTGACTTTCCGCCGCTCGATCTCGGCGGTGCCACTGACAGTGGCGTGGCCCGTTTTTTGTTCGAACATTTCGGGATTGAACCTTCGCCCGAAGCAAGGGAGCGGTTCTTTCATTCTTATGCGGATGATCTCGATTCCCGGTTTCTCAAAAATCCGGAAAAACAGGGGCGTGTTCTGCCCGGCGTGATGCCGTTGTTGGAGGAGCTTTCCGGAGACAGCCGTTACGAAATCGCCCTTCTGACAGGAAACACGATGCGGGGCGCGTTTATCAAACTGGAGCGGTATCAGATTGATCATCATTTTAAAACGGGTGGCTTCGGTGATGATCATGCCGATCGTAATCGTCTCGGCCCGATCGCTTTATCACGAGCCGCCGAAGTTCATGGTGAAGTTTTCGCCGCGGAAAACACGCTCGTGATCGGAGACACTCCGAAAGACATCCACTGCGCGCGAGCGTTCGGAGCGAAGGTGCTCGCGGTGACTACCGGAGGGGTGAGTCGGGATGTTCTCGAGGAAGCCGGACCGGATGGCTTGCTCGCCGATTTGGAAAAATTAGAAGAGGCGCTTGCGGGAATTGAAATGCTTTTTTAGATTGGGGACTCGTTAGTGCTTTACACGTAGCGAAAAATCTGGTGTCCTTCCTCTCTGGCCGTGTTGAGGCCTACTCCCTTTATGAAAAATACTGTTATTGCTTTATTGGTCGCCATTCTTGTGGTCGCTGTCGTGAATTTGCTATCCTCTTTGGGAATCGTCGGGGGTGGTGCTGCGGCTGAATCCGGCTCGAGCTATGAATACAAAGCTTTGAATGCTCAGCAAATGGATGCTCTCGGGTTTCGTGCTGTCGCTGAAGAGGAAGGAATTGATGTCTCCGAAGAGGGGGAAATCAATTTTCCCAAGGAGATGGTCGAGAAGATCGCGAAGGTGAACATGCTTCCCCGCACGATTCTCGAAGTCGAGAAGGACGGCGGCTGGTCGTTCGTGGCGGTGACAGGTGACAACCACTACCTGTTCCGACGCGCGAAGTAATCGACTTGCTTCATTCTGTTTTTGAAAGCCGCCGGTGGAAACGCCGCGCGGCTTTTTTGTGGACCGGCGCCATCGACTCAACCCTGTCAGGTGCTTGACCGAACCCTGTTGGAACCCCGTCGCCCTCTCACACCTCGCTCCCGCGCGCTTTTTACGTGAATTTTACAGAGTTGTTACCTGGATCCAACCTGCGTTCTGATCAGGCGGGGCAATATGCGACATGATGAATCGACTCACAGGCATAAAATCTCTCCTCCGTATTTTAATCGTCGCGTTCGGTACTGCGGGCGTTGTCGCTCAGGCACAGGAAGGAGGACCGGCTCCGGATCCGAAGGTCGAGCCACAACTGGGAATGCTGTTCGAGTATTTTGAGGTGGATCACCGGGTCGCAAACGAACTGATTCGCGAATACTCGCCGAAGGCCTCCAATGCGCAGGGATTGAGGGATCGCCTGGGCGCGATGGTAAAAGACGGCGAGGCAGCTCTCGTTGAAACCGTGTGGCTGCGTTCGAGGAGCGGACAGAGAGCGAAATCGGAATCGATTCGTGAAACGATTTATCCGACGGAATACGATCCCCCGGAAATTCCCAACACCTTGGGAGTGGTTCCGAACCCGGTGAGTGTGAGGATGAAGCCGGGAGATACGGGAGCATCTGCACACGCGGTTCTGCCTCCTGTCGCAGTGGACGGATCACCGGCGAAGAACTCTGAGATCTTGATGACTTCGGCGACTCCCACTGCTTTCGAGACTCGCAACGTCGGGACGACCGTCGAGGTGGATGCGGTTCTTCTCGATGGCGGAGATTTGGCAACGATCAGCATGGCTCCCGAACTGATCTCCTTTGAAGGAAGAGATTTCTACATACGGCCGGAGTCGAAAGATATTCCGTGGGGGGTGGATCACATCTCGATGCCTCTTTTCTACGCGATGAGAACCAGTCTTCAGATGAAAGCTCAACCCGGAAATTACAACCTGGTGGGAATGTTCACGCCACCCAATAAGCCGAAAAAGAAGGTGATCGGCCTCCTGAAAATGGATCTGATCTTTGCGAACTGAAACCCACTTTACTTCTATTGAAATATGATGATTTACCGATTTTTTATCCCACTTCTTTTCGTATCACTGCTCGCCTCGACCCTCGAGGCGCAGGAAAAAGCCGACTCGAAGGCCACCGAAACCAAAGATGCTTCCGTCAAAAAGAAGAAAGACGTTTTCACCAAAGAGATGACTGCCAACGAGCCGATGAAGGACATTTCCCCGGAAGTGGCGGTGGTGCTCGAATACATCGCTCTCGATCATGCTGCGGCTAATCAGCTGCTCTCTCAGCACGCGGCGGAGCCTGACGGGGCCGATAAGATTCGGGATATTCTTGAAGGAATGCTCGACGAAGAGACCGCGGAATTGAAAGAGACGGTCTGGCTCCGCAGTTCCAGTGGTAACCGGGCCAAGACGGAATCTATAATCGAATCGATTTACTCCACCGAGTTTGATCCGGCGGAAATTCCCAACACGGTAGGGAGCGTCGGTTCTTCATCGGGCGTGGAACCCGACGGTGATGGTTCGCTCGCCCGCACCTACATGACGTCCGCAAACCCCACTGCTTTCGAAACCCGTTACGTGGGGACGACGCTGGAGATGGATCCAGTTCTCGCGGCCGATAATACCCTCATCGATCTTTCCCTGGCTCCCGAAATCGTCGAGAAAATCGGAGTGGATTACTTCACTCGTGAAGGATTTGAACACACTTCGCGGGGGATCGAGCACATGTGGATGCCGGTGTTCTACACGATGAAAGATTCCACGCAGCTCACCGTAGCTCCCGGGAAATACCATCTTCTCGGGCTCCACACGCCGCACGAGGATCCTTCCAAACGCATTCTCGTGCTTCTGCGGGCGGATTTGATTTCCTTCGACCGGGCGAAATGATACGCTGGCCGCGATGTTCGCTGTGAGACACTCTCCTTTATGGATACTTGCGTTGATTCTGATTTCGGCCGGCGCGGTGGTGGTGCTCGGCTTTCTCTTCGCGAGAGAAAGCCGCGTCGTCACGATCGAGCAGGATCGAGCTCCGCTTTCGCGATTCACGAGTGAGCTTCTGAAGGAGGTCGAGTCCCTCGATGACCTATACGAAAGCCGACTTCTCGATGTGCGGGATCGCATTGGTTCGGGTGAGAACACGTTGCACGTGGCATCGGCCTTCCGGGAAATAGTGGGGGCGGAACAGGCGATCATCGTTCCCCGGGAAGGGAATCTGGTTTCGTTGGATCTGAGAGAGACAGATCGATCGGAGCCTCTGCCGCGGACGCTGAGAAAAGGGGAGAATGGATTCGGGAACGGGATCACCTTCGATTTCGATGAGCTGGAAAGAGGGGCATTTCTCTCGGGATTTTATTGGCTGGAGCGTCCCGGTGAGGCACTCCATTTCGCGACGATGCTGGACTACGATACGGCATTTGTTTTGCGAATTAAGAAGGCGGCCGCGATTCGCGCGGCGGATGAATGGCTCGTCTCCTGGGCTCCTGATGTGTTTGCTCCGGTGCAGGCCTCGGGGATTACGGCTTCGGTGCACGGTCCTTTGAACAATGTCATCGTATCGACCGGCGCGGTGACCGGCAGTGAGCCTCCGAATTTGATTTTACCTGTATCCTCTGTCTTTGGTGAATGGAGCGTCTCGTCGCATCCGAAGACGGAGGTGGTTACGAGCTACAGTCTTCCCGTCATGATCGGGTCGTCGGCTCTCGCGGTGGTTCTGGTGCTGGCGGGTGTTTTCGGATTTACGCAGCAATGCCGGGCGGTTCGCCTCGCTGAGCAACGGGTTTCGTTTGTGAACCGCGTCTCGCATGAACTGAGAACCCCGATGACGAATATTCTCTTGAATGTTGATTTGTTAGAAGATTCGGTCGCGGAGGGAAACGTGGTTGCCGCGAAGCGACTTGGCCTCGTGAAAGAGGAGGCGGGGCGTCTCAGTCGTCTTCTTGAAAACGTTCTCTGCTTTTCGCGGCGGGAGAAACGTAAGGGTTCTCAGGAGGCGCCCGGACAAACCCTGCGGGTCGTTCCCTGTTCGATTGCCGGAATCATCGACGCGGTTCTCGATCAGTTTGGTCCGACCTTGCTTCGAAAGAATATCAAGGTGTTGAAAGGTGAGCTTGAGACCCCGCCCGTGGTGCTCGCGGATCAGGATGCGCTGATGCAGATCATCAGCAACTTGATCTCCAACGTTGAAAAGTATGCCGCTGCCGGTGGCGCATTGGAGTTTTTCGTCGAGACTTCTGAAACGGGAAAGACGGTGGTTTTGTCGGTGATGGATCGCGGACCGGGTGTTCCGAGATCGGATGCTTCCAAAATTTTCCGTCCGTTTGAGCGCCTCAGCGAGGCGACTAAGGAGGGCGTCTCAGGAACAGGGCTGGGTCTCGCGATAGCGAGGGATCTCGCCGAAAGCATGGGGGGCTCTCTCGAGATCGATTTTGAACAGCGGGGTGAGGGCGAGGGTGCCTGCTTTGTCCTGACATTGCCACGATCAGCGGATAACATTGTCAGAATTGCCTCGTAAAATGAAAATTCTCATCGCAGAAGACGATCCGGTTTCCCTCGATTCGATCGAGGCCTGCTTGTCGGGCGAGGGGTTTTCGACGCTGCTCGCGAAGAACGGGGAGGAGGCGATCGATCTGTGGGAACGGGAGAAACCGGACCTCGTTTGCCTCGATATCATGATGCCGGAAAAGGATGGTTTCGAAGTGTGCCGCCACATTCGCGCAGCGGACAAGTCGCTGCCGATTCTGTTTCTCTCAGCCAAGAACGAGGAGATTGATGTGGTCGTGGGGCTGGAGCTCGGCGCCGACGATTTCATTCGCAAGCCTTTCGGTAAACACGAACTCATCGCGCGCGTGCGGTCAGTGCTCCGGCGTTCCGCCCGGGGGGGGACTGATGCTGAAGTGCGCAGTTTCCGGATTCGGGATCTGATCACGGTTTACCCTTCGCGTCTGTGTGCGGTGCGCGAATCTACAGGGGAGGAGATCGAGCTTTCTCCCCGCGAGATTTCCATTTTAAGTTTGCTTCACGAGCACGTCGGGGAAGCGGTTCATCGCGATCAGATTTTCGATCAGTGTTGGGGCATCGATTATTACCCCGAGTCGCGGACGCTCGATCAACATATGGTGCGCTTGCGAAAGCGGCTCGAGCTCAATCCCGCCCATCCGGAGATCGTCGAAACGGTCCGGGGTGTGGGGTATCGGATTCGCTAATATAGGCTTACAATAACCGTAATTATAATAACAAAAGAGGTGCGGGAAGCGGGTTCGCCCTTACCTTCAGTTTGTGAAAGTATTTACGACAGGGCTGATTTTTGGAGTGATTTCGTTCTCCGCCGCGTTGATGGCGCATGAGACACACGACATCGGGAAATTGGCCCCGAACAACGAGCGCATCGTTTCTCTGGAGTCGACACACACGATCACCCGGGACGGAACGGTCGATGTGGACGTTGAGTTTGATTTGATTTCCGAGGGGATTTCGGTGAAACGGGGGCCGCGTCTCAATTTTCTCCGTGTCTACCGTGGACCTTTGGGGTTGGTGCTGGATAACGGAATGCAAGTCACCGGCGTGTGGCGAAACGGAGCTCCTGAAAGTTATCTCGAGGAGGAAACGGAATTCGAGACGAGCGTGTTTGTCGGCGGTCGTGATCGACTTCTTGAACCGGGAAGTCATCGCTACCGCGTCAAATATTCGCTACAGGGTGATTGGAAAAAAGCAGGAAATCACTTCATGGGCGCCTTCGACATGGTGGGTGCATTCGGTCAGTTGCCGATTGAGAAAGCGGTCGCTCATTTGAAGTTCCCGGAAGGAGTATCCGTTGAGCGATTTTCCTCGTCGGTGACGGGAATTGAGAATTCTATGCCTCCCTACGAGACGACGCAGGTGAGTGACGGCCTGCGGGTTGAGACGCGCGGGGTCATGCAAAGCGACCGCTCCTTTTTTATCAACGCGGTGTGGCCTGCTGATTCTTTCGCCTCGAGGAGTCAATGGATTCAGGTCCTCGTTCAGCACCCGAGGCTTCCGGTGACTCTATTCGCCGCGGTTTGTCTGACTGGCCTTCTCGGTTTTTTCCTCGTCCGGATATTTGGGAGGCATAGAGCGATCACGGGTGCTGCCTGATATTTTCCAATGCGGCCGGGGTTGCCTCTTCCACGAGTCTGGATTCCTCTTCCGAAAGTTTCCGATAGGCTCGCGGGAACTTTTTCCAGCCATATCCCCAGCGCCACGGCGTTGGGAACAGCGGCGAGCCTCCCACGCGGACGCCGGCGAAGGCCACTGCTGCTGCGAGGGGATGTCCCGTCCCACTGATCTCCTCCTTCAGTTTTTTGTCGGCTGCGAGGCGATCTGCGAAGGTGCCGCCCTGCCAGTAAGTGAAATCGTGATGATCGCAGGCAAAGCACCAGCGCTCGGGATCCTCTCCGGGGCCTTCCGGAAAACTGGTGCAGCCGTCTGACGTAAACGGTGCGAGCTCCGCGACCTCGATCGTTTTGCAGGAGGGCAGAACGACGAGCAGCATTCCAGTGAGGATGGGAAAGGACAGTTTCACGGTGTCTCTCATTGAGTCGCTTCTTTTGCCCTTTAGCAAGTTATTCTAACTGCGCGGAGGCGGAGGCTGTGGAAAGATGCGGTCCGATTCACAGTTGATGAGGCGCACGTCTTTGCAGGGCCCGTCGTAGGAGTCCCAGAGTTGAATGTAGAGACCCTCCGGAGCGCTCTCTTCGACAATCTCTGAAAGCCAGGCTGCGTAGGCGCTGTCCTCACCTTTGGACGCTTCCATGAGATCGGGGAAGCGTTTGAGGATATTCCCGGCGAGCTCTTCGGGCGTCGAGTCGTCATTGTCCCCCCAGCTCATGTTTAACTGATTGGTGAGTGAACCCGACGGGCCTGCGACGGAGCCGTCACTGGGGGAAAGGTCGTAGCGCCAGTGACCACCGCTCGGAGAAAGGCCTGCATGAAGGCGGAGTTGTTCGTAGCCTTGTCGGTGGAGTTCAGCGACGGCGAGAATCAGTTTTCGTGAGGCGTTCATGGGCGGATTGATGAAAGGATCATGATATGAGATGATTCGAGAATGAAGCGATTTTGCTAAGCTTTTTGAAAATTCTCGAAGAAAGGCGGGCAATTTTTCATACTGGCGGAGTTCTAATGTTAGAAAGATGAGCCTCGAGTCAGATAATAACGATTATGAGCAGTTCGTGAAGCTGTTCAGCAAGCACGAACCGGCGCTTCGTCGCTTTGTGCGTTCGTTGGTCTATTCCTGGGATGACGTGGATGATGTGATGCAGAATACCGGATTGGTATTGTGGCGAAAGTTTTCGGGTTTTGATCCCGATACCAGCTTTATGAATTGGGCGAGTGTTGTCGCACGATTTGAAGTTCTCAGCTGGAAGCGGGATCGGGCACGCGATCGGCATGTCTTTGATGATGATCTCATTTCGATGCTGGCGGAGGAGGTTGATGCCGAGTGCGAGAAGTTAATCTTACATCGCCGCGCTCTTGATGGCTGTCTGGAAAAACTCCCGGAAGACCTTCGACGAGTCGTCGTTGCTGCCTACGAACCCGGCGTGAAGCTGAATGAAGTGGCCGAAAGGATCGGGAGTTCGGCGACAGGGTTTTATAAGAAGCTTAGAAGGACGAGGGAGAGCCTCATGGCGTGCATTGAGGCGGAAGTAGCGAGTCAGGAAGGGAGGGCTCGATGAACGGCACTGAGTTTTCGACATTATTAGACAAGTATCTGAATCAGATGCTGAGCGAAGAGGAGTTCGTGGTTTTCCAGGAAGTACTGAAGTCGTCCGCGGAGAGACGCCGCCAATTGATTTGCCACAGCCAGCTTGATGCGGGTTTGATGGAAGTGGGGGGCACCTTGGAAGTGAAAGAGTCCAGTCCGGTGGAAAGTTATGCGGGAAAAAACGTTTCGTCTTCGGTCGTGCCGTGGCTCGCGGTAGCCGCTGCAGTTGCGATCAGTGCGCTCACCTTTTTTGCTCTCGCTTTGCGAAAAGATACGGAGCCAATGGCTCACGGTTTTGCGGTTTTGACCCGGACGGTGGATCCTGTTTGGAAGGGCGAAGTCTTTGAGGTAGGAAGTATTGTTCCTAAAGGGAGCCTTCAGCTTGAGAGTGGATCGCTGCAGGTCGAATTTTTTGGAGGGGCTACTTTGGTAATGGAGGGGGCTGGAAATCTTGAAATTCGATCAGCGTCAGAAGCGTTTTGTCACAGCGGGAAATTACGAGCGAGTGTTCCACCTGCTGCACGAGGATTTGTGATCGATACACCGAACGGAAAGGTTGTCGATTTGGGGACAGAGTTTGGACTGGAAGTGGGTGATGGCGGTGTGCCCGAGATTCACGTCTTCGAGGGCGAGGTCGAGATTCATGATTCAGGTGGAGCGGTTCAGACATTCTACGGAGGCGAAGCTGGAAAGGGGGAGGCTCGTTTTCCTGCAGACGTAGGGTCGTTTCTCAGCACGGCTGATCTCAATGAGGAAGTAATTGAGTCTGTTGAATCAAAGTTTGCGGTGTGGCAGCGATTCAGTCGTGAGTTGAGTCGGGATGAGCGGCTCATCGCTTATTTTCCGATGGAGAATACGGATCTTTCACGACGTCGTTTGTTCAACGAGGCGCCAACGGGTTCGGAAATGGACGGAGCCATCGTAGGCGCAAATCGTGTCGAAGGACGGTGGGCGGGTGTCGGGAAAGGTGCGGTTGAATTCACACCGACAGGGAGCCGGGTTCGTCTCGCGATTCCCGGTGAATACGAATCGTTGACCTTTGCGTGTTGGGTAAGAATTGATTCATTGGATCGTCAATACAATGGGCTCTACCTCGCTGATAATTACCAACCCGGAGAGTGTCACTGGCAGTTGCAGAAGGACGGGCGAATTCTCTTCTCTTTCCTCCACAGTCCAAAAGTGAATTTTAAATCCCTTTCTCCAGTGGTCTGGGATATTTCAAAAAGCGGGCAGTGGCTGCACTTAGCGGTGATCCTCGACTTGGAAAAACAGAAAGTCACTCACTACGCGAATGGTGAAATCATCTTCGAGCATCCTATTGGATCGAAGTACCAGATCGATAAAACCCGGTTCGGTTCCGGTGAACTTGGAAATTGGGGTTTTCCCAGTGCGCCGGATAACGAGAGGTTCGCGATTCGTAACTTGAATGGGCGTATCGACGAGTTTGCGATTTTCGCGGGGGCTTTGGATCCGGCTGAAATTTTAGAAATGTACACGATTGGAAATCCCCAATGAGAAACACTTTCATTCTATCAATTCTTGTTTTGTCAGTTGGTTCTGTACTGGCGGAAGAACCGGGCAAAGGGGAGAAGCTCTTTGCTTTGCACGTGAAACCGCTCTTCGCTGAGAAGTGCAATGCCTGTCACGGGGATGAGCCGGAAAATATCAAAGGTGAGTTCGATATGCGGACTCGCGAGGCGATTCTCGCGGGCGGTGACTACTATGGCGGTGACGTGTTGGTGCCGGGGAAAGGCGAGGAGAGCTTTCTGTACATTCTTACGAAACGAACGGAAGAGGATTACGAAATGCCGCCGAAGGAGGCGGATCAACTCTCGGACGAGCAGCGTTGGTGGATTCGGGACTGGATCAATGAAGGCGCCCCGTGGGTGGATGATGAGCGTGTCGCGTTCATTCAAAAAGCGTATGCCGAAGGCGAGCAGGTCGTGACCTCGAAGGCCCTTTCCGACGATTGGCAAAATCGGCGCTACGAGCCGGAGAAACTGTGGGCCTACCGTCCGCTCGTTGTCGAAGCCGTTCCAGGGGCGGCTCACCCGGTCGATTATTTTATCGGGAAAAAGCTCAATGAGGCCGACCTTGCGCCCGCGCCTTCTGCTGATCCGGTGGAGTTGGCACGTCGTCTCAGTTATGGTCTCACCGGGCTGCCTCCTGAGCCGAAGCAGGTGGATGCGTTTGAAGCCGCCTATTTGAAAGATAAGGACGGAGCTGTGAAGGGCTTTGTCAGGGCGTTGATGGCTACGCCGCAATACGGAGAACACTTTGCCCGACAGTGGCTCGACGTGACTCGTTATGCTGACACTGCGGGATTCGCGAATGACTACACGCGGCCGAACGCCTGGCGGTATCGGGATTACGTCGTCCGTGCTTTTAATGAGGACAAACCGTACCCGGAGTTTGTGAAGGAACAGCTCGCGGGAGATGAGATCGATCCTGATGATCCGGAGCATCTCGTAGCGACGGGATTTCTACGCATGGGGCCGTGGGAGCAGACGGGAATGAGCGTGTTTCGTGAGACCCGCCAGCAGTGGCTCGATGATGTTACCGACGCGACGGGGCAGGTTTTTCTCGCTCATGCGATGCAGTGCGCGAAGTGTCATGACCACAAATTTGATCCGCTCCCGACTCGTGACTATTACAGTATGATGTCCGTTTTCTCGACGACACAGTTCGCGGATCGGAAGGCACCGTTTTTGGAGGAGGAGAATCAGGCCTGGTTTGAGGAGTCCAATCGTTGGGTGCGGGCGAAAGTGGCGGCGTATGAGGAGCAGAGGAAAGCGCTCGACGCCAAGGTCGCGAAGCAAAAGAGGGAGGAATCCGGCGAAGCCAAGGTGGGCGACAACGGGCTCGATCCGGGTGATGAAGCGTCGCTTGCGCGGATGAGGAAAAATATTTCGCGGCATCAGTGGGAATTGGACAGGACACGTCCGATCGCGTTTTCGGTCTACACGGGAAATACGATTGAAATGAAGAACGTCAGCAGCCGCATCCTGATTCCGGAAGCGGGTCCGTGGAAGCGGGGGGAGCTCGAGCAGGCTGCGATTTTAGCAGGGGGGAATGCGTTCTCTCCAACCGATCCGGTGACGCCGGGCGCGCTCAGCGCGGCGGAGTCGCTGGGGGAGATGGGTGTGTTTGGTTTTCCGGATGGAAAAGGAAAGCGTCGCCTCGCCCTCGCGGAATGGATAGTGAATGAGAGGAATCCGCTGACCTCCCGCGTCATCGTGAATCGGATCTGGGCGTGGCATTTCGGGAAAGGTCTCGCGGCCAACCCGAACAATTTTGGCGGGACCGGAGGGATTCCCACTCATCCTGAACTACTCGATTTTCTCGCAGACTGGTTCATGAAAAACGGGTGGTCGGTTAAGCGTTTGAACGAACTGCTCGTGACCTCGGAGACGTATCGCCGCAGCTCAATTCATCCGGATCCGGAGCTGCTCGCAGAAAGGGATCCGAAGGGCATTCTCTACGCGGCCTTTTCTCCCCGTCGTCTCACCGCTGAAGAAATTCGGGATGCGATGTTGGCTGCGAGTGGAGAGCTCAGTCCGCAAGTGGGAGGGATTCCAGCCCGTCCTGATGTGAATATCGAGGTCGCGTTTCAGCCGCGTCAGATCATGGGGGGAACCGCCTCGGTTTATGAACCTGACCCGCTTCCAGAACAGCGCAATCGCCGCAGTCTTTACGCTGAGAAAATCCGAGGATTGCGCGATCCATTCTACGAGACCTTCAACCAGCCGGGGCCGGACAATTCCTGCGAATTGCGCGAAACTTCCACGGTGGCTCCACAGGCCCTGACATTGTTCAATTCCGAGGAAGTTCTCGAACGCTCTCTCTCGCTCGCTTCACGGGTGATTGGGGAAACGGACGGCGCGGAGGGAGCGATCCAGCGTGCTTTCCGGTTGGCTCTCGGTCGGCAGGCCGGCGAAGAAGAGTTGGCTGCATGTCTCGCTCATTGGGATGAGGCCACCCGGGAAGAGTCGGGTAAAACTTATCCGGCGAAGGAATTTGTGACGGAGATCGAGCGCACCGTGATGGCTGAGAAAACGGGCGAACCGTATCGATTTATCGAAGTTATTCCCGCCTATGCCGACTACGAGCCGGACCTTCATCTCGCTGCTGTGGATGCGAAAACGAGAGGACTCGCACAGGTCTGTCTCGTGCTCTTCAACCTGAACGAATTTTCCTACCTCGACTGACTATGAAACGGAATTCATCTCATCTTTTTGCGACCCCGGCGCGGCGGGATTTTCTCTACGGCATGGGAGCCGGTCTCGGGTCGGTTGCTCTCACGTCGATGCTTCGCGACACTGCTTTCGGGAAGACTGTCAAGACGGTGCATCATCCCGCGAAGGCAAAGCGCTGCATCTTTTTGATGATGGAGGGTGGTCCCTCTCACATTGATACCTTTGATCCGAAGCCGGAACTCACGAAACGTCACCTTCAGAAGTTCAAGCGAAGCGGTAAAGAGGAAAGCGCGATGTCTTCGGGCGAGCGCTACTTCGTGAAAAGTCCGTTCGATTTTATCAAAGCGGGAAAATCCGGGGCGGATATATGCACGGAGTGGGAGCACTTGAAAAACCGTGTCGATGACATCTGCTTTTTTCGCGGGGCTCAGGTCGAGTCGGTGAACCATCCGACTGCCTGTTATCAGTTGAATACCGGAAACCGCTTCGGTGGCGATCCCGGAGTCGGTTCCTGGGTGACGTATGGACTCGGAACGGAGAACGAGAATCTTCCCGGATTTGTCGTCCTGCCGCGAGCGAGCTATCCTCAGGGGGGAGCCGCGAACTGGTCGAATGGATTTTTACCGGCTGAGTTTCAGGGGACGCCGCTCCGGCCGGAGGGGAGTCCCATCCTCGACCTCTCTCCTCCGAAGGGCGTGAGTCGCGAACGGCAGCGGAAAAATCTGGATTTGTTAGGGTCTTTGAATCAAAAGCATCTCGCTTCGCGGGACGGACGCGGGGATCTCGAGGCAAGGATGTCGAGCTACGAGCTGGCCTATCGTATGCAGATGGAAGTCCCCGGGGTGCTTGATTTGGAAGGGGAAGATAAAAAGACGCTGGAGTCCTATGGAATCGGTGACTCAAAGACGGACGCTTTCGGGCGAAAGTGTCTTCTCGCCCGGCGCCTCGTTGAGAAGGGCGTTCGCTTTGTTCAGGCGTATGCGGGAAACTGGGATTCGCATGATTATATCCAGCGGGCTCACGGCTCTTTGATCAAGGCGGTTGATAAGCCTATCGCCGGATTGTTGAAAGATCTGAAAGAGCGCGGAATGCTGGACGATACGTTGGTCGTCTGGTGCGGTGAATTCGGGCGAACTCCGGATAACGGGCTTCGCGGTGGCGGGCAATCCTACGGTCGGGACCACAACGCCAAAGCAATGACGATGTGGTTTGCCGGCGGCGGCGTGAACGCAGGTCACACGATAGGGGCGACCGACGAGATTGGTGCGGAGGCGGTGGAAAATGTGCATCACATCAGGGATGTGCACGTCACGATTCTGCATTTGCTGGGGCTGGACGATAACCGGCTCAGTTATTATCACGCCGGGCGTCACAAGCAACTCTCGCAGTTCGGTGGAACGGTGATTGAAGATTTGATCGCTTAGGGCAGAGTTGGGCATGTTGGCGACCGCCCGGTTTCTCTATGTGCTCGTGCTTCCCGTCGCGGGCTGTGCCGTGCTCGGGGCGAATGGCAGTCATCCGGGAATTGGCCGGGTGTTGCTCATCGTCGTTGCGATTTTTGTTTATCACTATCTTCAGGCCGCGCTCATCATCACTGAGCGGGCCGCGAAACAGGGAGTGAAAGATTTCCTCCTGGGGATAGCTCCCGTGATCCTCGTTGGACTGTCGGCTTCATTCGGGTGGCGGGACTGGATCGTCGAGCAGATGTTTCTGGAGGCGGGTGCTTTCAGTCTCGGGGTGGCGTTCATCGCCGTTTGGACAGGTATCCGTGAAGGGCGGAATGCTCCGTGGGCGTTGATCGTGGCCGTATTTTTGCTGCCGGCCCTGGCTTTGGTTTATCTCGCGGGACGGGCTCTCTTTCCAATCGGCGAATTTTCGGTTCAATGGGTGAGAACCATCGCGCTGAGCGTGGCGATGGTGGTAGCGGTGGTCGACACGGTGCGGCGTCTACATCCTTACGTCCTCGGGGACGAGCAACTCGCTGAACCGATTCAAGAGAACTGGCAGATCGTTTTTGCAGGAGTCTGGATCCTGGCTCTCTTCATCGGGCTGCCTCTCATTTTGACGTAGCCCTCTTCGTAGATCGATCTTCCCTGAATATGGCCTTGCCGCAGTCGCGGTGGGTTAATAGGATCGCGATGCTTTGACTGCTTCCCCGCCATCAGACCAGAATGAGGAAAGAGTGTACTTTCCGGTAAAAATCGGATTGGTTGGCGCGGGAAGCTTCGGCCTCGTGCATGCCCATACAATTAACGGCCTCGTCGAAGCGAATTTGGTTGCGGTAGTGGATTCGCATCGGCAGGCGCTGGCCTCTGTGAGCTCTCTTTTTCCCGGGGTTTTGGTTTGGGAAAAGTTGGAAGAGGCGATCGCTGAGAGTGATGCAGATGCCTGGATCGTGGCGACGTCGACCGCGTCCCACGTCGCCGTTGCGAGGGCGCTTCTTGAAGCAGGGAAAACGATTCTCGTGGAGAAGCCCATCGCTCTGGATGTGGCTGACGCTGAAAGTCTCGGCTCATTGGTCGCAGCGGATTCGGGCAATTTTATGATGGGCCATGTCGCGCTTTTCAATTCAGAGTTCAGGCAGCTGAGTAAAGAGGTCGCACAGCGCGGAGCTATTGAGTTCATCGATTGCGCTCGGCATCGCCCCGTTTCGACGTTGCGGGATTACCCCGGTGAGAGTCCGTTTTGCCTCACGATGGTTCATGATCTTTACCTCGTCGCCGCTTTGAAACCTGACACCAATCCCGTGCATCTCAGTGCTCAGTCCCGTTCCGGAAAGAGCGGGGATTGTGACGTCGCCCTCGCGCAACTGAAGTGGGATGACGGGACGATCGCATCCTTCACGGCGTCATTTCGAACGCCGGAGGGAATGGCTTCCGACGGGTTTGATCGCATCGAGGTTTTCGGGGACGGGTGGGTGGCGCGCGTGTCGGCGAACCCGAGGCCGATGGAACTCTGGGATGATAAGGCACGGTGGCCTATGGCGCTGGAGATCGGTGCTGATGCGGGTGTCGCCACAGGCATGCTGGCGGAGCAACTGCGCTGCTTCTGCCGTGTCGTCAGGAGAGAGGAAAATGTGCCCGCCGGTGCCCGCTATTCGGATGCGGTGCGTGTTCAGAGATGGCTCGAAATTCTCTCTCGGGAAGCGCTTTGCTGAAACTGATAATTCATGGAATCGACTCAAACTTTTGTCTCAAACTTCTCAACGATCGACTGGTGGATCGTCGGGATCTATCTCGCCGGAACGGTGGCGGTGGGTCTCTATGCGAATCGCTACATTAAGAACATGGCGGATTACGTCGTCGCAGGGCGTTCGTTGAAATCTCACATCGCAGTCGCGACGATGCTCGGCTCTGAGATCGGTCTCGTCACCGTGATGTACACGGCGCAGAAGGGCTTTACGAATGGTTTTGCCGCGTTTCACATCGGGCTCGTAGCCGGCGTGACGTGTTTCATTGTCGGGGTGACCGGTTTCATCGTCGTTCCGCTGCGGCGCAGTGGTGTCATGACGATTCCCGAATTTTACGGAAAGCGGTTTGGTCAGAAGGTCAGGATTTTCGGAGGAATCGTTCTCGCGGTTGCGGGGATTCTCAATATGGGCGTCTACCTGAAGGCGGCGGGTCTCTTCATTACCGCCCTGACGGGAATGAATGACCCGGCGGCGGTGAATATCGTGATGACGATTTTGATCGCTCTCGTGCTTCTCTACACCATCCTGGGTGGAATGGTTTCGGTGGTGATCACCGATTACATTCAGTTCGTGGTTCTCTCCTTCGGAATGATTCTGGTGTGTTTTCTTGCGGTGAATCATCTGGGATGGGAGCCGCTCGTTGAAACCGTGAAAACGATTCATGGAAATGCGGGGTTTGATCCGCTTGATCAGGATGGCTTCGGACTGTCGTATGTCATCTGGATGATCTTCACCTTCGGGCTGGTGTCCTGCGCGATTTGGCCGACTGCCGTGATGAGAGTCTGCGCGGCGAAAGATATCAATGTGGTGAAACGGCTCTACAAATGGTCATCGATCGGGTTTATGACCCGGTTCATTCTGCCGCAGTTCCTCGGGATTTGCGCTCTCTGCTGGTTGTGGCAGCAAGGCGGCGCGGGAAGTCGCTTTTTCACACCTGAAGGGGCCGTGATTGGGAATTCGGATGAGACCTTGAGAGCGATGCCGATTTTTCTCAGTCAGATTCTTCCAGTCGGGGTGATTGGGCTCGTCGCGGCCGGAATGCTCGCGGCTTTCATGTCAACTCATGACAGCTATCTCCTGTGCTGGGCGGCGATTATCGTGGAGGACGTTATTGCTCCGATTCGGGGTGGAAAACTGTCGACGAAGAGCCGCCTCATTCTTGCCCGGCTCTTCATTTTTCTCACCGGAATCTTTCTTCTCGTCTGGAGCATCTTCTATCCGATGAAACAGGATATGCTCGATTACCTCGCCGTGAGCGGGGCGATTTATTTTACGGGAGCCTTTGCTGTGCTGCTCTTTGGTCTTTACTGGAAAAGGGCGAGTCGGGCCGGGGCGGTCGCGGCGTTGTCCGCCGGCATGTTTGCTTTGCTAGGGCTCACGCCGGTGCGCGAGCTGTTGCATCTCACGAACGAGGATCTCGGCATGAAAATTGGCGAAGCTCACATCGGCCTTGCGACGACGAGTCTCTCGCTCGTGTTGATGGTTTTATTCTCACTGCTGATGCCTGATCGAGAGAAAAATTCGTGGGACGATGGGGCGAAGACACTTGAACCGAAAGGAGAAAACTGATGGAAGGATGGATTGCATTTTGGAAGTGGTTGCTGATTGCTGTGGTGATCATTTTTGCGCTGGTTTCGATCGGGGTCACGATCGGGGGATTCTTCGACGTGAAGGCTCTTTTCAAAGATATCGATGAACAACACCGGAAGGAGGATGATGAATAAATTCTCAGGGGTTTTGTTAGTCATTTTTACGGCGTCGCTGTCCGGTCTCCGCGCTCAGGAGGATCCGACCGCGTCTGCCTTTCTGAAAGAGGCGATGGAGGTTTTGCCGGTCCAGAAGCGATATGATTATCACAAAGCGCTCGCGGCCGGACCGGTGCACGAGCCTCTTCGCGAGCCGGGGGCGGTGCCTGCTGACCACGAAATGGAGATCGATTCCGCGGGCTGGCGGATTTTGATTTCCGAGAAAGCGGGCGACGTCGTTACCTTTGCGGCGGAGGACTTCCGCGAGTTCCTCGAAGTATCGATGCAGGTGCGAGCAGAGGTGACACCGGTGGCGTCTCTTGAGAATTGGGCCGACGAGCAGAAAGCGGTCCTCGTGGGGACGGTGAAAGATCTCCCCGGGATGGGCTCTGAACTGAAGTCGGAGAAAGATTATGAAATTCAGGCGACGCCCGGTCGAATCGTCGTATGCGGTAAAGACGTGCGTGGTGCGATGTTCGGGCTCTTCAATGTCGAGTCCCGGATGGGATTGCGTGGCGGGCCGTTTCTTCCGAAGGATCTCGCGACGGTGCGGCACAGTCTCTACCAGTCCCGGATGGTGATTTCCTGGTTGGGATTTATGCAGTGGCCGGATTCTCTTTTGTCTCACGTCGTCCACGATGGTTACGACTCAATTTTCACGTCGGTCTACGCGAATCCGAACGGGGTCGAAGGGCCGCCCCATTACGACATCATTCGCAAGCAGACCGCGGGACGCCTCAATGATGTGATCGATCGAGCTGAGAAAAAGGGGATCAAGGTCTACACGCCTATTCTCTACAACAACATGCGGGACGAGGAGAACAAGGAAAAGCTTCGCGAGCACGTGCGCGATATCGTCACGAAATTCCCGAAGATCAAAGGCTACGTTTTGCTGACCGAGGGTTTCTATTTCGAAAAGTTCTTCGGTGCCGGTGGACACGGAAAACAGGATTTGAAGGAATGGGCGGGACACTGGACCGAGGCGGTGAGAATCGTTGCGGAGGAGGCTCACAGGATTGACCCAGAAATCGAAATTTTGCCGTGGGAATACAACATCGATTTCCGTCCCACGCGGGTCGAGATAAAGCGCTACGTGACGAGCCTTCTTCCCGAGGATACGATTCCGTTGCTGACCTGGGAGAACGGGAAGTCGTTCGAGCTCGATGGCCTCAAGGGGTATCTTCGCGACTACTCGATCAGTCAGGTCGGTCCTGCCGAAGTCTCTGCCGGCCAGATCGAAGAGGCGGATCGCCGCGGAATGAAGGTGTATTGCAAAGCCGACAGTTTTGCGACGTGGCAGTTCGGAACGACGCCCTATCTTCCTGTTCCTCAGCAATGGCAGAAGCGCTATGACAAGCTCGCCGAATACGGAATCGACGGCACTCTCGAAACGTGGAGCAACGGCTACAAGCCGAACTTCGTCGCCGATCTGAGAGGCTGGTCGTGTTGGAGCGCCCCGCTTGAGTTTGACTCGCTTCTCAGTTCGATGGCGCGCCGTCAGTTTGGCTCCGGATCAGAGGACGATGTCGTGAAGGCGTGGGATCATTTCAGCAAGGCAATTCAATTCGTTCCCGACACGGGGCCCTCGATGGGCACCAACAGCGCAGTTGCGCAGCCTCTGTTTTTCGACGAGCCACCGCCACGAATCATGACGTTGCATAATTCCTGGTGGGAGGAGAAAGAGAAATTTCACTGGAGGCACCGCGTCGTCGATTACTGGCCGTATGCGCATCGCATCATGGTGTTCCAGCCGGACTTCAAGAACCGGAAGAATCAGGCTGAGGCCTACGCGCGGATTCGTTCAGGGATTGGGTCGATCAACACCGCTGAGGAGTTGAAGGATGTTGAGGTGCTTCCGGTTTTTAACAAATACGTTCTCCTCGCGGCCGACGAATTGGAAAAGGGGCTCGTCATTTACCGTAAGGCTGCGATGAATGCGCCGGAAATGAAAAAGGCGACCGCGTTTCACGAGGTCCTCGTCGCGGAACAAATGCAGCGGATGCTGCGGAGCCTTCATGCGATACTCGAGTTCGAAGATCTTCGGTTTCGGCTCATGTCAGGCGACGCGCCGGGACAATCTGATGCGCGACTTGATCGCATGATCGAAATTCTTCACGCTGAGATTGCGCGAACCGAAGCTTCGCTTGAAACGGCGAAGCTGGACTCGCGGCTCGGGTATGAAAGCGAGATGGACTACGTCTACACGCCTTTTGTTCTGAAGCAGAAGCTGGAGGTGCTGCGAGAAGTGCTCGGCGAGCAGATTCCCGCTTTTCGCAGCGAAAGGAAGCGGTGATCGGTCCGATGATTCGCTTGCAGAGGTGAGGGCCGCAGAGAATGTTAACGTAGGTTAAGTATTATGAAAGTTCTCGTCACCGGTGGAGCCGGTTATATTGGAAGCGTCGCCGTTGAATCGCTTCGTGCCGCCGGGCACACCGTTGCCGTTTTCGACAATCTTTACATGGGACATCGCGAAGCGGTGCACCCGGAGGTGACTTTCTTCGAAGCCGATCTCGCAGACCGGAAGGCGATCGATGAGGCTCTTGCTTCGTTCGCGCCGGATTCGATCATGCACTTCGCCGCTTATTCGCTGGTGGGGGAGTCCGTTGAGAAGCCGTTCAAGTATCTTGGCGATAACGTCATGAACGGAATCAATCTGATCGACTCAGCGATCGAGCACGGCGTGGAGCGCTTCATTCTTTCCTCGACCGCGAACCTCTTTGACGAGCCCGAAACGATACCTATTTCAGAGGCTGAAAAGCTCGTTCCCGGAAGTCCTTACGGGGAATCAAAATTCTTTCTTGAGCGGATTCTTCACTGGGCGAACCGGACGAAGGGGCTTCGCTATGCGGCGCTTCGCTACTTCAATGCTGCGGGTTGCACCGCGACGCGAGGAGAGGATCACGATCCGGAAACGCATCTGATTCCGTTGATCATCCAGGTCGCATTGGGGCAACGGGACAGTATCAAAATCTTCGGTGATGACTACGACACTCCAGATGGCACCTGCATTCGCGATTACATTCACGTCTCGGACCTCGCGCAGGCTCACATTCTTGCGCTTGAGGCGCTCGGTGAACACGAGACACTCCATTATAATCTGGGGAACGGGAGCGGATTCAGCGTGAAAGAGGTCGTCGAAATGGTTCGCGAGGTGACGGGGCATCCTGTTCCGGCGGAGACGACCCCGCGTCGTGCCGGTGATCCGGCGATGTTGATTGCGGACAGTAGCAAAGTACGGCGCGAGCTGGGCTGGGAGCCACAGTATCCCGATTTAAAAGCGATCGTTCAATCGGCCTGGGACTGGCATCAGTCTCATCCCGACGGCTATTGATCCCGGAGGAATCCGGCTCGAAAAGAAAATCTTTTTGGTTTCCCGCGCGATGGGGACTCGCTAGGATTCACCCCATGAAGATTTCACGTAGAGCCTGGATGACGGGAGCACTGGGGGCCGGAGTGCTTCCTTTGAATAATGCTTTCGCAGTCGCCGAACCGTATCCGCGCAGTGGATCCGCGTTGAAGGTCGGGCTGGCTGCCTATTCGTTTCGCAGTCGCTTCGAATTTATGAAGGGCGCTCCCAACAAGAGTCTTGCTGAGGGAGTCGAGCCGATCAACATGGTTTCCTTCATTGAGTGGTGTGCCTCTCAGGGCGTTGCCGGAGCAGAACTGACGAGTTACTTTTTTCCACCCGATGTCGAGCCCTCCTATCTCGCGGAGTGCCGGAGGGTCGGTCATGTCAACGGCGTTGATATTTCCGGCACTGCGGTGGGGAATAATTTCTCCTATCCCCGCACCGCTCCGGAACGTGCCGAGCAGATGGATTATGTGAAGCGGTGGATCGATCACTCGATGGTCATGGGAGCGCCACATATTCGTGTCTTTGCGGGAAAGCATCCGGAAGGCGTGAGCGGTGAAGAAGCGGAAGCGAATGCGATCGACGCTTTGAGCGAAGCAGCTGAATATGCCGGTGAAAGAGGTGTTATGTTAGGGGTTGAAAATCACGACAGCATTGCCACGGCGGCCCGCCTTCTCCGGATCGTGAAAGCGGTCGACAGTCCCTGGGTCGGTGTGAATCTCGACAGCGGCAATTTCATCGCTGACGACGTCTATGCGGAGATGGCGGCGTCGGCTCCTTATGCGATCAACGTGCAGTTGAAAACGGAGATCAAAGTCGGTGATAAAAAGGAGCCGGTTGATATGGATCGTGTCATTAACATTCTCAAGGACTCGGGATACGCGGGCTACGCTGTCCTTGAATACGAAGAGGACAAAGACCCTTTCGAGCACGTTCCTCCTATTCTGGAGCAACTGCAAAAACTCTGCCAGTGACCGAATTTCTGAAGCGTCGATGTCGGAATAGTTGGTTTCAGGATTGACGAAAGGGCGGTCTATTTCGTGTCATGAGGGGAGACAAAGTTTGTCTCCCGTCTTTTTGAAAGCCATTCTTCCATTCTGTGTTGCGGCGATTTGGGCACTTCCCACGTCAGTCAGTTGCGTAGAGGAGGAAAAGGAAAATGCTGATCCCGCCGCCCCGGCGGTTGAAACGGAAGGTCCCGCGCAACTTCTGGAACGGGGGAGGGCGGCCTTTTCCTCGAATGATTTCGCGGTCGCTGAGGAGGCGCTCGAAAAGTTCATCACCGACTACGGCGAGGCCGAAGAGGCGAAGGAAGCGGTTCGCGTCCATCGCCCGATGTTGGCGATCAGCAAAGTGGGGCTGAAGAAGTTCGCGGAAGCGCTCGAGTGGATCGATCTGTCGCTTAAGGATCCGGAACTCGATCGGCGACTCGCTGATGAGCTGAAATTCTGGCGCGGAATCTGTCTCATGACGGGTGGCGAGCTCGTCGATGCTCAGCACGCGTTCGGGGCCTACTGGGCGAATGAGTCGCATCAGGCGTTCAAGCGCTACGAGGCATTGTTATTGTTTGCGACGCTTTATTTACAGCAGGATTTTCCCATCGTGGCGGCAGACTTTCTCGAAGATCAGCAGCCGAAAATTCGTGAGCCGGCTCCCGAAGCGGCGAGCCGCGCGGTGGTGCTTGAGTTGTATGCGAGGTTGCAGGCAGGTCAGCCTGATAAAGCACTCGCGGTGATTCGGCGGGAGTATGATTCGATGGAATCGATGACGCAGGTGATCAGTTTCCAAAGCCTCGCTTTGCAGCTCGGGGCGACCTTTCTTGAAAACGAAAACTGGTATGATGCGATCACCTGCATGCAGCGGATCTGGCCGGCGGAGAAATTGATCGAAGCGCAGGGGAATCGCGTCAGGGAGATCGAAGAGCGAATTGCGCTTCTCGAGAAACGGGAGAATACGCAAGGGGTCGTCTTTCAGCTGAAGGCCATTCTGAAGCGGGTCGAGCGAGAGTTGGCGAATTTTCAAAAGATGGAAAATTTCGACTCGGCGCTCCAGCTCCGGCTCGCGATGGCGTACAAAGGACTGGGTCGTTACCGTGAAGCCGCGCTCATCATGGAGGAGATGTTAAAGGTGATGCCGCCGGATCCCGTCGTCGAAAGCGCCACTCTCGCGCAGTTGCAATGTTGGATGGAAATCAAGCGCTGGCCGAAGGCGGTTGCGGCGGCGGAGCAGTATGAGAAGGTCTTCGGGGCGAAGGCGAAGTTCCTCCCGACGGTGCTGTTTTTGAAAGCTGAAGCGCTGCGGGAGGATCAGCAATACGGAACCGCTCAACTCGCCTACGGTGATCTCGTGGAACGTTTTCCTGAAGATGACTTCGCTGCCAAGGCCCTGTTCATGCAGGGCTTTCTTTATCTTCAGCAGGATGACAACGAAGGCGCCCTGTATCAGTTCGATCAGGTTCAGCGGAATTACCCGGAGTCGGGAATGGCGCAGGATGCCGATTATTGGACGGGGCAGGCCTACTCGTTTTCGGGAATGTATGCAGAAGCGCGTGAACATCTCGAGGGCTATCTGACGCGGTATGAAACGGCGAAGTATCTCAAGGAAGCCATTTTTCGTATCGCGGTGTGCACGTTTTCACTCGCTGAGTATGAAGAGGCGATCCGTTTGCTTGAGGGTTTTGTCGATGATTACGCCGGAGATCCTCTCACTGATGAAACCAATCTTCTCCTCGGTGACGCGTATTTCGGTCAGGGTGACATGGATGCAGGTTTTGCAGCTTATGAGCGTGTCAGGCCCTCGGCGGTCCGTTTTTTTGAGGAGGCCTGGTTTAAAAAGGGGAACGCCTACAAGTTGCTCGAAGAATACGAGACGATGCGGTCTCATTTCGAACGATTCGTAGCTGAGTATCCTGACAGTAACCGAATGCCGGAGGCGGTTTACTGGGTCGGGTGGACGTATTTGAATGCGGATGAACCTGACAAGGCACGGGAAATCTACTGGGACGTGATTGAGAAATACGGCAACGACCCGGAGCGTTACGGAGTCCTCGATGTCATCGCGGCATTGCCGAAAGTTTACAAGGATGAGGGCGAAGCAGGTAAGGAAGAGGTCCTCACGAAGCTCCAGGTGATGAAGACGAGGGCCACGCTCGCGAAAGAGGCGACTCGTGCGGTGCGGGCGGGTTACGGGAAATCGCTCATCGTTGGAAAGACTGAGACAGTCGTCGGCTCTGACATCGCGGTTCGTTCCGAGTTACTCGACATTTTCAAATGGGTTGACCCGCAGAATCAGAACCCAGCCATTTCCGTGGCGATCGCGGAGGCGCAGCTCGCGGCAGGAAACCTGACGACTGCGAAAAATCTCTTCACTGAGATCCGGCGATGGCATCCGCGCGCGGTGCAGAAGGACCGGATCTATCGGGCTCTCGGGTCGATCGCGGCGGCGGAGGGGGACAGGGAAAAGGCGATCGAGTTTTACGACAAATTTGAGCGCGAGGCGCTTGCTTCGGCGCAGTTGGGGGAAGTGCGAATTGAAAAGGCGGGGATTCTCCGCGAGATGGGAAAAACGCGGGAGGCGCTTGAGACGTTGGAGTCGGTTCTTGAGACAGGTGGCGTCACGGCGCAGACCAAGGCCGGGGCGCTTTTTGATCTCGGGCAGACCTGCGTCGAAGCCGGTGACTTGAAGCGGGCGATTGTCTATTTTGAAAGGCTTTACGTCGCCTATGGGAAATTCAGCGAACTCAACGCGAAGGCTTACTGGGAGCGCGCCAATGCGCTGGAGAACCTCGACCTGAATCGAGAGGCTCTGGAAACCTACGAGGAGTTGGTCGGTCGCGCGGACCTGGCCCGCTTTGAAGAAACCAAAATGGCCCCGGAGAAAATAGCGCGATTGAAAACACTGGTTCCGGAAGTGGCACCGCCCGAAGTGGAAAAAGAGGAGGTGACGCTTTGAAGCCTCTCACGATAATTTTACTCTGTTCGTTCGTCGTGACCGTCGCCGGTGCCGACGACGTGATTTATCTGAAGACGGGGGAGTCGACGGTTTGCCGCATCGATGCGATCACTCCGAAGATCACCAATTTCACACTCCTCAGTGATCCCGGCCCGGCGAAGGGATCGGCACGCCGGACCGTGGCTACGGATCGGATCGATTATTTCGTGTTTGGATTCAAACCGGGGGAGGAAGTGGTCTTTAACAATCGTCGAAAGGAGAGTGCTGAGGTGCTGGAGAAATGGTGGAATACCTGGTTTGCTCACCTCGGTCGTCGCCGTTCGCGGACTGCTGCGTTTGGAAATGCTTTCGGTCACGCGCTGCTTCGTGAGGATCCTGACATCCATTCGAACCGGGCGCTCTCTGTTTTCGACCGGGTGATCGCGCGAGCCTGGTCGGAGCACGATGTTGCCGAAGCAAAGCAGGGGCGTTTGCGCGCGCTCATGGCGATGGGCGATCTCGAGACGGCGACGCACGAAGCGCAGTTGCTCGCGGGGGAGACGGAGGATCCGGGGCTCTTGATCGAGGTGAAATACCTCCTCGCTCAGGTTGATTTCAAAGCGCTCAAGGATCTCGTTGAAGAGAATCCCAAATGGGAGGAGGACGATGACGTGCGGCCGGAGCGGAATCGTCTCTACCATATCGTCGTGGACCAGTTGTTGTGGCCTCATCTCTTTCATGCAACCCGGGAAAACGAGGCGGCGCGAGGTCTCTTCGGTGTCGCCGGCGTTTATCGGTTTTCGGGCGAAAACGAGCTGGCGCTTGCTGCGTGTCAGGATCTTGTCCGCCTTTATCCCGAAACGGATTTCACCCCGGGAGCTGCCGCTCTGATTGAACAGATAAAATCTCAAACTGCACCAACTGACACTCAGGAAAAAGAAAACCCATGAAGTTATTTTACCCTCCACGCCGGTTCGCTCGAATCGGCTTCCTCCTCATCGCTTTTTGCGCTGCGCTCAGTTCCGCTTTTGCCGAAGACGCGGGTGATGCCGGTGTCACTGAGCAAAACGTTTCCGCACTCGATCTTTATAATCAGGGTGGGAGCTTCATGCATATTCTTCTCGTGTGTTCGATCGGAACCATCGCGGTGGCGGTCTATTGCTTCGTTCAAATCAATCGAAAGCGAATGGCTCCTCCTGAGTTGGTCGATCAGGTCAACCGGGCGATGGCGGAAAAGGATGTGGGAACCGCTTACAGCATTTGTAAGGGGAATCCGAGCAGCTACGCGAAGGTGATGTCGGGGGCATTGTTGAAGGTGAATTTTGAACGCGATCTTGCCAACAAAGCCAGCATGATGGATGCGGCCGCGGAGGGACTCGACGAAGAGGAGCACCGCCAGATGGTGTGGGTGAACTACTTGAACATTTTCGCGACACTCGCGCCGATGGTTGGTTTGTTAGGAACGGTTTGGGGGATGATTGAGGCGTTTGATAAACTGGCGACAACGAGCGGGGACGCGAAGCAGCTCGCCGGGGGAATCAAGATTGCGATGGTGACGACGGCGGGTGGTCTCGTCGTCGGTATCCCCGCGATGTTCTTTTACTTTTTCTTTCGCGACAAGTTGCAGGGCGTAATGACGACGGTGCAGAAACACGCGAGTTTCGCGATCGATATCCTTTCCGGAGAGATCCGGCTGGAGGGCGTGGTGCAGGAGGCTGCCGCGGAAGCACCGGCTGCAGACACAGAAGACTCAGTGGAAAGTTAATTCATGGTGCACCGCCGAAAGAGACCTTTGGACGAGGTGAGTTTTCAGATCACTCCGATGATCGATATGACTTTCCTTCTTCTGATCTTTTTTATGGTGACCCAGAAGATCACCGAGCAGGAATTGAATGTTCCGGTGAAGCTGCCGGTCGCTCTCAGTGCGGCGCCGCCTCAGAAAATGGAGCGGGACATTATCAACATCGACGGCGAGGGGAATTATTACATCGGTGACCGGATCGCTTCGAAAGAGGAAGTGCTGGCCCATCTCAAAGTGAAGTTCAAAGACTTCCCGCCGCTTCAGATTTATCTCCGCGCCGATCAGAATACGCCATCGAAGAAGATTCGGGAGTTCGTCGAGATGGCGACTGAAGTGGGGGCGATTGACTTAATTTTCGGCGTGTATGGAAAACAGTAATGAGAGTGGATTGAACAGGGTCAGGTCAGTGACTCAAGAGGGTTGAATCGGGAAATTTAAATGAGACGAGTGAGAAAAAGAAACCACCAGACGGTGGAGATGCAGATGGGGCCCATGATCGACATGGTCTTTCTCCTGCTCGTCTTTTTCATGGTCTCAGCGAAACCCGTCATTCCGGAGAGCGATATTCCGATGGGGCTTCCCGGCCAGGTTTCGCAGGAGGAAGCGGTCGACATTCCCGACGAGGCGAGGGTCATCATCGAGCCGAACGGGCAGATCGTTCTCAATGAGCAGCAACTCGACACGCCGGGCGGAACGTCACTTCCCGAGCTGCGTGCCGTTCTCGTCCGGTTTCGCGTCTCGGCGGAGAATGCGGGGAGCGATGCTCTCGTGACGCTTGCGCCACACGACACGGTTCCGCATCAGCGGCTCGTCGATGTTCTCAACGCCTGTGCCGAAGCCGGGATCACAGGTGTCACTTTAGCCGGAGCGACTGACGAATCATGAGTGAAGTCTCCCTTTCCCTCAATCCGGAAACACCTCCGCGAAAACCGCCGAAGAAAAAGCGGTCGAAGCGGAGCGCGGGTGATCAGGAGAAAAGTCATCGCCGGGCTTTGGTCAGCTCGATCATCATCGGGAGCGTCGTCGTTCACCTGATCGCTCTGCTCCTTTTCGGTCTCTGGACGGTGGCGAAGCATTTCACACGTCCCGAGGCGCGGTTCGAGATGAAGAAGGTCGTCAAGATCCCGCCGAAGACGCCCGAGCACAAAATGAATGTCGCCAAGCACGAAGCAATGACGCCGAAGCCGACTTTTAATGACAAGCTCATCAGCACGCGGCCGATTGATTTTGCGTTGCCCGATTTGCCGCAGGTCGACATGGATCAGATGCTTCCGCTCGATCCGTCGGAGCTCATTTCAGATCAGGTGAGCAGTCTTGTCGGCAGTGCCGCGCTCGGTTCGGGGATGGGCACCGGAATGGGCGGGGGCGGCGGAACCGGAAAGGGGATGAGTCTTTTCGGCGTGCCGGCCAACGGCGAGCGTATCCTCCTGCTTTTCGATGTCGCGATCAGTGTCGTGAACAAGGCGGAGGCTTCGGGGATCCCGTTTGATAAGGTGAAGGAGGAAACGGTAAAGTTCGTCGACTCGCTTCCGATCAGTTCGCAATTTTCGCTGATTCAATTCACGGGGAATTACATGCAGTTCACCGACGAGCTCATCGCGGCGACGCCCGGAAACAAGAAGCTGGCGAAAGAGTGGGTTGAGGATAAATGGACGACTGCGGGAGGGCTCAGCTCCGCGGCTGCCGGAGTTACTCAGAATTTTCGCGGCGTCATCGGTGTTCTCGAGCGGGGGCTGGAAATGCGCCCCGACGTGATCTTCATCATTTCCGATGCGAGTTTTAATTGGCGGCCCGACGGAGGAAACGGTTATCCCGCGGTGCCTTATGATGAATTCAAGAAGGTGATTAAAAAGATCGAAGAGGAATCGCGAGGGAGCATTCCGATTCATCTCTTCGCCTTTCAGCCCCGTGAGGAGGATGCCAAAGAACTCAGTCGGATCATTCGTAAGACGGGCGGGGAATTCAAGGAGTTGAAGGGAAAGTAATAAATCTTCCTTTGATACCTGCGAAATGTTACTTATTAAGTGACTTAATCCTTTCGGATGTTGTCTGGATCAGCGCCCGCATTCTTCGGCGCGACAACAGATTCCTCTGAACCACTTCCCCCCCCATCCTATGAAAGACAGAATAATGTTAACCCTGAATGAGGCGCTTTCCGGTATCTTCCTGGGTGCCGGCCCCTGGGTTCTTGCTTTGATCATCATCGTCATCGGCTACTTCGTTGCCAAGCTCATCGCCGGACTCGTCCGCAAGGTGCTTTCGAGGACCAGCGTCGATGACAGGCTCGCCAAATTGCTCGGTCAGGACTGCGATGGCTGTGAGAAGGGCATCTCCAAGTTCGTCTTTTACCTCCTTATGCTGACGGTGGTGGTATTCGCGCTGGAATCGGCGGGTGAATCGGATGCGGTCGAGCCTTTGCAAAACGTCATCGCTCAGATTTTCGGTTTCATTCCCAATCTGATTGCCGCTGCGGTGATCGGGTTTGTCGCGTGGATTGTGGCGACGCTTGCTAAAAACATCCTCGTGGGACTTCTTTCCGCCACGAAGGTGGATGAACGCCTCGGACTGGGTGAGAACAAGCCGATCACGAACAGCGTCGGGCTCGTGGCCTTTTTCGGCATCATTCTTCTCATGCTTCCCACGGCGCTCGGTGCGTTGGGAATGGACGAGATTTCTGTTCCCATCAGTGAAATGATCGGCAAGATCTTCGATTACATCCCTTCGTTATTCAGCGGCATCGTCCTTTTCGCGGTTGGCTACCTCGTGGCTTCGATCGTCCAAAAGGTTCTCGCGAATGTGCTCAGTTCGATCGGACTCGACGCGCTTCCTTCCAAGCTTGGATATAAGGGCGATGACTTGATTGGCGGACGACCACTTTCACTCGTGATCAGCTACGTGGCGATGGCAACGATTCTGGTCGTGATCGGTGCTCAGGCGATCTCTGCGATGAAGCTCGGCTTTATCTCCGATCTTGCTCAGGACTTCGTTCCCGGCTACTTCAAGATCCTTGCTGCGGTGATTATCTTCTGCATCGCGATCTACGTGGCCAATATCGTAGGCCAGCTCATTGAGCCCAAGAGTGAGTTCTGGGCCAAAGTGACGCGCATCGCGATTCTGGTATTCCTCGGGGCAGTGGCACTTCAGAAAGCCAATATTTCGAGTCTGACCAATGAGACCTTCCAGTTTGCGATCACAGCGACGATCATTGCAGCAGCCTTCGCCGTTGGAGTTGGTGGTGCGATTGCTCTCGGACTTGGCGGTCGCGACCGCGCCAAGGGGCTTCTCGATAATTTGAAAGGTTAACCCTGATTATTTTAGAAATATTAACTAAATCGGGGGCTTCGCCACGTCGGAGACCCTGTTTTTTGTCGCACAAATGCAAAATCGAGGTATTTTTGCATTTGTAGAGTTTAAAACTTTTTCTTAACTCTTAGTATTCCGTATTTTTTTTGAGTGACATGAACCCGAAGAACTTCCGCCTCGTCCTGCTACTGAGCGGTCTGGCCTTGATAATGACAGGCTGTAAGACCCGGAATACCCAGCCCATCGTGCAGGAGCCTGTTCCTGTCCCTCCGGCGGGGTATGGGGAGCCTGCGCCAACTGATGGTGGCATTCCTCTTCCTCCTGAACAGCAGGGCGGACGCTTTGGTTACACGGGTGACAATGCAGGCGCTCCTCCGGCCCCGCCAAAGCCGGCTGATCCCCCCAAGCCCGGTGTCAGGGATGTGCGGGATATCAAGCCTGATGATTCGACATCATCCGCGAGTGCTCCGGCGCCGCCTGAAAAGAAAACCGAAGACTCGAGCACGAAGAAGACCCCGAGTTCGACGGAAATGCCTTATGCCAACCCCGTTCCCGGGAACCCGCTGGCAGTGACTTTGCCCGGCAGCAATGCTTCTCTCGGGAAAATCTCGATCGAGAAGTATGATTCGTCGATGAATCCCACGGGAGAGCCCCTCAAGCGGGGGACTCAGGTTCAGATTCCCGATCCTAACAACCCCGGGAAGAAGATATTCTTCAAGGTTCCCTGATGTCGGAAAGCGAATTGCCTTTTCGCAGCGTCGCAGTTCTCGGGCCCGGATTGATCGGGGGATCGTTGGTCCTCGCGATTCGCGCGCGCTGGCCTGATTGTGAATTGCGTTGCTGGGCCCGCCGCGAAGAAGCGGTTGCGGAGCTTCGTGACCGTTTTGGTGATTCGCTGGCTGCCTCGACGTCGGTGCCTGAAATGGTCGACGGCGCGGAATGCGTCATCTTGGCGATGCCAACGGGCTCGATGGCCGGTGTGGTTGATCAAATGAGCCCTTTTTCCGGCTCTCAAGAGGTCGTGGTAACGGATGTGGGAAGCGTCAAAGGGCCGGTCCAGCAGGAGATCGGACCCATGATCACCGCTCTCGGAGGCGATTTTGTCGGGAGCCATCCCATGGCAGGGTCCGAGAAAAGCGGTCTCTATCATGCTGACGGAGACCTTTTTGACGGCGCCGCCGTGATTATGACGCCGGTGGCAGCGCAATCGGAAGCGCTGCTGTCCCGTCTCCAACAATTCTGGGAGGGACTGGGCGCTGTCGTTTCTCAAATGACGCCCGAAGCGCACGACGAGCTCGTTGCCCGGATCAGCCATCTTCCCCACCTCGTCGCGGCAGCCCTGATCAGGGCGATGCTGAAAGAGAATCCCGGGGCGGCAAAATTCTCCGGCGGGGGATTTCGTGATACGACCCGCGTGGCCGGAGGCCTTGAAGCGATGTGGACCGGAATACTGGCCGATAATCACGAAGCGGTTTCAGGGCAACTTAGCTCGTTGATTTCCGAGTTGGAATCGTGGAAGGTGGCGCTCGATACGCTTGACAGGGAGCGGCTCCGCAGCTTCTTGTCTGAAGCTCGTGAACTTCGGGAGACCCTGTAGCGTCCGATACTTTTCAATTATTCATTTATCATGGCCGAACTTCGCGTCAAAAAAGTCAAAGATTTCTCAGCAGAGCTTAAAGTGCCCGGTGACAAGAGTATTTCGCATCGTTCGCTGATGCTTGGAGCACTCTCAAACGGCCCCTGTGAGATCACTGGATTTCTCGCGAGCGAAGACTGTCTTGCGACGATGGACGCGCTCGCTTCGATGGGAGTTGAGATTGAGCATCTCGGAGACAATGGCACGCACATTCGCGTTCACGGTTGCCGTGGTGAGTTTCAGAAGCCTGAGAAACCGATTGATTGCGGAAACAGCGGAACCACGATGCGCCTCCTCGCGGGGATTCTCGCGGGTCAGCCGTTCGAGTCAACTTTGACAGGGGATGAGTCCCTTTCTAAAAGGCCGATGAACCGCGTCGCGATCCCGTTGGAGAAAATGGGCGCACGAATCAAAGGGCAGGGCGACCGCATCATGGCACCGCTCGTGATCACGGGGCGTGAAAAGCTCACGCCGATCCAGTATGAATCGCCCGTTGCCAGCGCTCAGATTAAGAGCGCGATCATGTTTGCCGCGTTGAAGGCCGACGGAAAAACGACGATCACCGAGCCGCATCCATCGAGGGATCATACCGAGCGGATGATGAACTACCTTCTCGTGAAGAATATCCGGGAAGGGGACACCGTTTCGATCTGGGGTGGTCAAATCCCCGAGTCCCGTGACATCGTCGTTCCCGGCGATATCTCGAGTGCCGCTTTCTGGATTGTGGCCGCGGCAGCACGAAAAGGGGCGCGTCTCTTGATCGACAATGTCGGTCTCAACCCCACTCGCATCGGCGTTCTCAGCGTCATGATTCGGATGGGAGCCAAGATCATCGAGCGAATCGACGAATCCGGCTGTGAGCCGATGGGTTCCATCGAAGTGGTCGGCGACGGGCTCACCGGCACCGAAATCGGGGGCAGTGAAATCCCCACCTTGATCGATGAGATCCCCATTCTCGCTGTCGCTGCGGCGCTGGCGGAAGGGAAGACCGTGATTAAAGATGCTCAGGAGCTTCGCGTGAAAGAGAGTGATCGTATCTCGGCGGTGGCGGAGAGCCTCCGTCGTATGGGCGTTCCCGTCGACGAATTTGCGGACGGGATGGAGATTACCGGAGGTCAGAAGCTCAAGGGAGCGGAGATCAATTCACTCGGAGACCATCGCATTGCGATGGCGTTCGCGATTGCCGGATTGTTTGCCGAGGGCGAGACCGTGATCAAAGGCGTCGAGTGTATCGAGACTTCCTATCCCGGTTTCATCCGTGAGCTGAAGCAGCTCCAGGCGATGAGCCGGTAATTTAAAAAGAAAGAGCTGAGAGGGGTAAATTGCTTTAAGATTTGCCTGATTTCTCGCTTTTTTCTTGTCCGAAATCCAAAAACTTGGTTTTCTATCGCACTGCAGCGGCGTTCCGACCCCTGTAAATACAGTGTAAATACATAGTATGGTCAAAAAAATGACCCAAAATGCAAAATAGTCTTGTGTTGGCTTTGTATTTCTTTAGAATTTACATTGTAAAACATGGAATCCATCGGCTTCGAATGGCCTTTGATTTCGATTGTTTCCTAAATCCCAATTCTCCATCCCAATGAAAATCGCCAAACACCTCAAGTCAGGAAGATTTTTGCCGAAGAGTCGTAAGGGTGTCGCACTCGTGACAGTGCTCACCGTGATGTCGTTGACGACCATTCTCGTTCTGACCTTTTTCTCGCTTGCGACCAGTGAGCACCGTGCCTCTAACACATACTCACACGGCCTTCAGGCCCAGCAGGTAGGTGAGCAGGCGGTTAACATGGTGATCGCTCAGATTCGTGAGGCAACAACCGCAGGAACTACGATCGCGTGGGCTTCGCAGCCGGGAGCGATCCGAAGATGGACTGACGGTTCCGGCAACAATGAGGAGTTTGCTTTCAAGTTGTACTCTGACGAGGAAATGAAGACGAAGGACTGGGGCACCTTCGAGACTGATTTTAAAGATGCCAAGAACTGGTCATCGATGCCGGCTCATTACGTTGACTTGAACGAGCCGATCATCAGGGGGGAAAAAGTGTATTATCCCATCGTTCACCCGCTTGCCTCGGATGAGCCGAAGTGGCCGAAAGCGATCGGAAACGACAATGCGGGTGTTGAAGGTTTCAGCTATAACAAGCATTCGGACAAAACGCTCGCTGATGGTGGCGAGTTCGGTAACAAGGCAGCCAAGAAGGCAGGTGCCGCAGGGCACGTGGCGATGCCGGTTAAATGGATTTATCAGCTGGAAGATGGAACGCTCGGCGTGATGGCGGGAGAGGGATCCAATCAGGACGCCTACTCGTTCACTCCGATTTCGGGTTCCGGAACGGCTTCTGAGGATAATCGCATCGTGGCCCGTTTTGCCTATTGGGCTGACGACGAGACTTCAAAACTGAACATCAACACCCACGCGGGTGGTCTTGCCTGGGATGTTCCCAAGGCGGGTGGTGCGCTTGATATGGACATGGGCAGATTCCAGCCGGCTCAGAAAGAGTGGCAGCGATATCCCGGTCATCCGGCGACGACGCACCTCGGGCCGGCGCTGGCTCCCGGAATTCTGGATATCGTGAATGACAGGGACGCGATGGAGATGCTCTATCGTGTCGTTCCCCGCGTCGTCGGTGGAGGGTCACAATCGGGCACTCGATACATCGACACGCGTCTCGCTTCGGAGGCGAACGGACTGGTTCCGGATACCGAGCCTCTTTTTCCCTCTCTTGATGACGTCGTGATGAGATCTGATCGTGAACCTCACGAGTACCCTGATGCGGAGGGAAATGCTATCCCGGCGGATCAGCTCAGTGAGTATCTTGAGCGTGCGAAATTCTTTGTGACGGTTAACAGCCGGGCGCCGGAGACTAACATGTTCAACCTTCCGAGGGTTGCGATTTGGCCTATTTACAATGCGAGATACGGAAGCGGTAAATACAAGACGCACCTGACTGCGTTCGACCGGTTGATTCACTACTGTGCTTCGATGGGCGATGCCGGATCCTCGGGTGACTACCCTCGTTTCGAGTATATTTTCAAGCGGGAGGATGCGGACAGCAATACGCACGACTACACCGCCATTAAGCGGAATCAGGAGATCTATGGTTATCTCAGGAACTTGTTGGGCGACAACGTTCCCGGGTATGGCAAGTCATTTGCGAGCAAGTACGGCACCGATGAAACTCAGCAGATTCTAACCGAGATTTTCGATTACGTCCGAAGCACCAATTTGCACGATGATTCGATCTACGGTGAGGATTTTGAAAAGGCGTATCAGGACGCGAATTCGGCGAGGCACATCACCTACACGAATGCGCGTAATGCAGCGAACAAGCAGGTGGGGATGAAGGGGCACGGGCAGGTCGTGCCTATTGAGATCGGGAATACGAAAGGGTTCGGCCGATTCTACAGCCTTGGTGGTGTTCAGGTTCAAGTGATTTCCTGTGCGGAGCCGGGAGACGCGCCTCTGCCGTCGCACATGGGGGCCCGCAGTTACAGAAACCGGAAAAACGTTGAAGCCTCCGGTCAGCCTATCTATTTGAACTTCCCGCCGATGCCGGCCGGGTATCCGGATCATAATAACCCGAACTATTCGACCTTGGTCGGGACGACGGGAGAGCCTCTCTGGCTCAAGGAATTGCGGCTGACTGATCCGAATCTGTTTCAGGCTGCGTTTGACCCGTCGAACTGGAACTGGCAGTTGGCCTACCTCGATCGCGAGTATTTCGGTAAGGTGGTCCTCGGGGGCGCCGAGAAGAATAACGTCGATCTGCTCGATGACCGAAATGAAAGTAATGGTCCCGGAAAATACAAGTTCAGAAGGGATTCGCTGACGTCGTGGACGAAGGCGGGGGGCGATCCATTTTCTACCGGCGTGACGCGGTTGAAACAGGATGAGCAGCTGGTGCAGGCAGTTCTTCTCTTCAATTTATTCACTCCAAGCATCGGCTGGGGGTCGATCAACCCGGACATGGAGATTAGAATCTCGGTGGACGATCCCGACAGCTCTTTCCGTTTTGAGCCGAGTCCCAATGGATTCAGTCCTTTCAGTTCCAAAGGGGTTCCTTTCCTTGGATTTATTCAAAAGGATACTCCGGGTTCCTGGATCTTCTCGACGAACTCGACTGACACCGCGTGGGGTGGAAGACGATACGGCGGACTGATGCCGTATGAGTTTTTGTTGAACGGTCCGTGGAGCATCAACAGACGAATCTTGCGGGATGAGCTGGGAATCCAGTCGTCGAACAATCCCTCAACCCATGGCGGGCGCGGGCGATTTACCTGGCTTGATCGAGGTTACGAGCACATTTCGAATGCCTTGAAGGATCAGTATGCCGGGCGCCCTGATGGTGGAGATCCGGATCTGGTCGCCAACTCCTACCGCTATGATCTCGTTACGGTTCCCTTCAAAATCGAGGAAGCCAATGGGCCTCCACGCTCAGGGCGGGGAGCATTCGAGCCGGGGCGTGTGAGCTTCACCGGTGGAGATCTTACCTTTGAATTTTATCACGGAGGTAATTACTCCGAGGGTTCGGCTTCACAGAATGCCTACACGGGAATCGACGGTGGCCAGTTGGTTCAGACCGTCACGGTAAATGTTCCGGATTTTGAAATTCACGAGACGGGTTCGGATAGAGCTCCGGTGGTTTGGAACAATCAGTTGGAGGGAAGTCCTGAGACCTACTACCGTAATTCGAACGGAGGGTATTATAACGAGTTTGATATTCTCTCGAAGGATTCCTTTTCCTTCCTCGAGCGGAACAATCTGGGAATGGATCCGGGGAATCCCGTCACCGGTGGAAAGTCTCGGGTTTCGATTCAGGAAGGCGACAACAAGGGAGAAAATGTGAATGTCGTGGCAAACGGCAGGTTTGCTCAGATCAGTGTGCATGCACGACCCAGTCCTTTTTCCAAGTCTGACGTCGTTCAGTCCGTGGAATTGAGGCACGGCGACGCACGCATCGTGGCGGGACGCAAGACGGTCGGACCTGATGAAGTGTTTGCTCCTCATCGTTACTACGCGATGTCGGGAAATGCTCAGAGCAAGCCGATGGCGCATTCGGTCACGAACTCGGTTGGAGCTGATTACGACGGTGCTTCGATTGAGGATGACTATCTGATCCGGACGAATCTTCCGAAAGTGGGGAATGCCGATCCTTACAACAATCGCGCGCCGCTTCCTTTTGGTGTGGCTCTGTCGCAGGAGGTTCAGCTGTATGGCGACTTTGACAACGGGTCCGGTTTGATGATCGACGGTCCGTATATCAACAAGCCGGATGAAGGGAATACTCACTCACTGAAGACGAAGTATGCCCGAGAGCTGCAAGGTCATTGGGAGGAAAGGCGGAATTACGGGGAGTTTCCTTACTTTAACCGTGACTGGCTCCACGAGAGTGGCGGGCCGGCTTATTTCTCACCTAACAGGATTGTTTCAGGTCCCGGTATGTTCGGCTCGCTCCCTACGGGTGTGACGACTGACACTCCGTGGAGAACGCTGCTCTTCCGTCCTAATACGACGGGGCCTGCCGGTTATGCGAATCATCCGGGAGCCCAGGATCCACCTGATCATCTGATTATGGATATGTTCTGGATGCCGGTGGTCGAGCCTTACGCGATCAGTGAGCCGCTGTCGACGGGTGGTAAAGTGAATATCAACTGCGAGTTGGTTCCGTTCCTTCACATCGAGCGGAATACGGCTCTACGGGGAGTGTTTCGTTCGGAATTCATCCTGTGTGTTCCGAATTCCTGGCACGCGGATTACAAGCACAACCATGGACGTGGTCGTGGCTACCATTGGAGAGACGCTCCCTATGCGGGTGCTCTTCAAGGGAAGCGACTTCGTGCCTCGATCGTTGATGATCCCACTCTGGAGCAGTTCTATGACCGCTTCTCGAACGGAAAAGATGCCTTCAAGTCGTCTACAGAGATCTGTGAGATTCACCTGATTCCCGAAGAATTGTCAGCCCGTCTCGGCGGTGGCAGTCGCGGAAGCGTGGGAAGTTACACTCCGAGCGCAGCTCAGATGGAAAGCGGCAAATACTGGCAGGACCATTCGCTGGTGGGGGATAACTCCCGTGAGAGGCCTTATACCAATATTCAAAACCGTGTCACTACGAAGTCGAATACTTTCAAAGTGCATTACCGAGCTCAGGTGCTCAAGCAGTCCCGGAGAGAGAATTCCGCGGAATACGGCGAGTGGCGTCCGGAGTTGGACTCAGTTGAAGCTGAATACCGCGGATCATCGATCGTGGAGCGATATGTCGATCCGAATTCGGATAAGATTATCGACTTCGCCAAAAATCCGGGAGAGTCGCTCGATGGATTTTACCAGTATCGAGTCGTTAATCCACGACGCTTCGCACCGTAATTTGAAGTCACTAACAGATATAGTATGAAAAATATACACGCTTCACGCAGTAACAGCAGTCAGGGCTTCAGCCTTGTCGAGGTGACGATCGCCATGGCGATCGCCTCGGTCGCTCTCGTTACGCTGATGGGTTTAATTCCCCAGGGGATGGATACAATGCGGGAAGCTGGTGACACGGCGATCGAAGCACGTATTCACCAACAGGTTTTGAACGAGTTGCAGCTCACGCCTTTTGATGATGATTCCGGGAAATCGCTCCTCGATTCCTACTACGATCAGCTGGAGATCTATTATGATTCTCAGGGCGAGGAGATGAGTCACAGCAAGAATCAGGGCTCCGTCGCGGAAGATAAGAAAAAGGGAAGCTTTTCACATATTTACTCGGCGCGCATTTCCGTTCCGAACGAATCCGGTGGAAAGATGCCTGACTCGGTCGGTGGTGGTAATTTCTCGGGATATTCCTTCGGTGGAACTGATTCGAATAAGAACATCAGGCCGGTGATTGTGGAGATTACGTCCGCAGCCGGTGGTGATACGGATTTCAAGTGGGATGATGAGAAGAACGCGAAGTTGATCAGCTCTTATCAGAGTGTCGTTGTCAAAATGGGCAGGGATCTTGACGCCAAATAAAGAATCATGAGTTTAAAGCACAGAGTTAGAAAATACGATTCGAGGACGCGAGGCTTCTCGCTGATCGAGTTGATGGTGGCGATGGGGATCTTGTCGGTCCTGATGCTGATGATGACGGCTCTCCTGGACCAGGTGCAAAAGAGTTGGCGCTATTCGGAGAGCAGGATCAGTCAGTTCCGTGAGGCGCGGGTGGCGTTTGACCTGATCACGAAGAATATTGGTCAGGCCTCTCTGAATACCTACTGGGATCTGAATGATGATGATGGTGATGGTCTTGTCGATGGCTATTTCAAGACGTCGGAATTGCACTTCATTACCCTTGATGCCAGCGCACTCAAGGGATCCGGTGAACAACAGGGGGTCGGGCACGCGGTGTTTTTTCAGGCACCTCTCGGTTTCTCGACCGATTACCGGAACCTGAACAACCTCTTCAACGGGCGTGGGTATTTTGCGGCGTTCGGAAGTGACCGTCTCTATCGCCCGTCCTGGGTTAAGGGAGCGCCCCGCTATCGTTTCCGGATCATGGAGTTCAGGCCTCCTGCGGAATCCAATCAGGTGTTCGAGGACGGCAGGCAGGAGCGGGAGAATCACACTCCTCAGGAGTTTACCGAGTGGTACACGCAGAGTCTGTCAATCGGAGAGGGGAATTTTGAATCTCATTTAAATCCTCTCGCGGATAACATTATCGCACTCGTGATCTCTCCCAGGGACGCGCTGGAGTCTGCCACAGGCTCTCGGGATCAGACCTACAGCGAGATCGCTCCGGACTATAAGTTCGACTCAAACAGCGATGATCCCTCTTTCGAAGGGTATTCTCAGCAGGTTCCTCCGCTTCTCCGGGTGACAATGGTGGCGATCGACGAGGCCTCTGCGGTGAGGTTTGAGAACGGAACGACGATGCCCAATGAATTTCGCAGCGCGACTCAGGGTTTGTTCAAGAGCACGAGGCAGTATTCCGACGATATCAAAAAGCTCACGGAAACGTTAAACGATCAGAAAATAAATCATAAGGTGTTCAGTTCTCTTGTGATGCTGAGAAGCTCAAAGTGGGGCAGCTAGAATTATACTTATACTGGAATGAATATTCATAGACTTACCAAGCGGAAAGCGTTTTCGCTTATCGAAATGATGGTAGTGCTTGGGGTGGTTGGATTGCTCCTCGCTTTCGCCGCTCCCAACCTCTTCAGTTTGCTCACCTCCAGCACCTTGTCAGGTGAAGGCTCGGTGTTGCGAAACCAATTTACCTATGCGCAGCAGATTGCTGTTTCGAAGAGTGCTGATGTGGAGGTGCGGTTTTTCAAGTATGCCGACGAATCTGCGGCGCAGCTGGACGAGCGCTTTCGTGCCTACCAGCTCTATCAGTTCAATCGTGAGGGTGACATGGTGCCGGTAAGCACTTTCTTCCGCGTTAAGACTCCGGTGGCGGTGCACGAGGACAGGACGACGCTCCTCAATACGAGCGCTTCTTCGGGTAATCAGAAGGATAAGAAGTATGGATTCATCGCGCCGTATGAAAGTGTCGCGGATGCGCCGGTGGGCCCGGGAGGGACGATGGTTCCCTGTAAATATGTCGCGTTCCGGTTCCGGCCGGATGGATCGACTGATTTGCCCTTCCGAACCTCGCAGAATGATACGTGGTATCTGACTCTGGTGCAGGGGGAGGGGGCTTTGGCGGAAAGTGATCCGGCCAACTACGTCTGTCTTCAGGTGAATTCGTACAACGGCCAGGTTACCGAATTCAGGCCGCAGGCCGCTGCGAACTAGCCGCACAGGCCGCGCATCGCGCCGGCGCGGGATTTTGAGCCGTTTCGCGGAGGTCTTCCCTTCACGAAAATGAGCAATCGACGAGGCGATCCGTTTTCGGATCGCCTCGTCTGTTTTTACGCCTTTTTGTGTCGATTCGGAAAGTTTTGTGCCGGTTTAAAATTTCTCCTAAAAATCGCTTGTGAAATTTTTCACAAGCGATTAAATAGTGCCCTCTTTACTTCGAGATGGGCAACATTTTTCCACGTTGGACAAACCTTCTGGCGGTCAAACTTCTGGTGTGTCTGGGAGCTCTTGGCACGTGCGTTATCGCTGTGGCATGGTATTCATGGACACCGAAATACACCCGCGTCGGTTATATGCCGCAGCAGCCAATTCCTTTTGATCACAGCCTTCACGCTGGTCAGCTCGGGATGGACTGCCGTTACTGTCACACTCACGTCGAGAATTCGCTTCACTCGAATATTCCCGCCGCTCAGGTTTGCTGGAACTGCCACGGTGCAGGCAAGGTGAAGTCTGATTCTCCCAAGCTGGAGCCCTTGCGCCAGGCGATGGACGAGAACTACGAGAATTACACGGGTGACCCGATTGAGTGGGTTCAGATTCACAAGACTCCTGATTACGCGTATTTCGACCACTCGGTTCACGTGAATCGCGGGGTGAGTTGTGTGGAATGTCACGGTCGCGTTGATGAGATGCCTGTGGTTTATCATGCGGAACCACTGAGCATGTCGTGGTGCCTTGATTGTCACCGGGATCCGGCTGAGAAGCTGAGACCGCTGGATCAGATCACGAATCTGGGATGGACGGCAGACGATTTGGATAAAGATCAGTTTTATGCTGAGCTCGCCGGTAAGACCGGGGCAAAGGTCGAGGAGCTTAAGGCGGCTGATGAAGGAAAAGAGTGGAGCCGTGAATTGATCGGGGCTCACCTCAAGGAAGCTTGGCAGATTCATCCCCCACAGGATTGTGCAGCGTGTCACCGATAGGGTGGAGCGGCAATTCGGAACGATTTATACTTATTTGAATGAAGCGAAAGTGGAATCATCCTGCAGAAACTGAGAGTTCACGAGCTCACTGGAGAAGTCTCGGGGAGCTAGAGGGTTCGAAAGAATTTGAAGGCTGGCTCGAACGTGAATTCCCTCAGGGGGCTCAAGAGCTTGAGCTTGACGAGACTTCACGACGCAGCTTTGTGAAGCTGATGGGAGCTTCGACGGCGCTCGCCGGTTTTGGCGTTGCCTGTAAGCGACCCCTTCAGCATCTCGTTCCTTATAACGAGCACGTTGAGTGGGTGATTCCCGGTAAAGCGCTTTACTATTCCACGGTGAAGCCGCGGTTGAATGGTGTCGGTTGCGATCCACTCGTCGTCACTTCCTATGAAGGGCGTCCGACAAAGGTTGATGGAAACCGTCTTCACCCTGCTGTCTCGGGTGGTTCTTCAGCGTTTACTCAGGCTTCGGTGCTTGATATGTATGACCAGGATCGGTCACGCGGATATTTTGAGGGTGATAAGCCGTCGACGGCTGAAGCATTCAAAGCGGCGGTTCTGGCTCCGTTGAAGGCGGCCGCTACCGGCGAAAAACTGGGCTTGCTCTTGTCTCAGTCGACGTCTCCTACCCGTCATGCTCTCATTAAAGAGGTTCAGGCGGCGTATCCCGGTGTTCGGCTTTACGGTTACGGTGCTCTCGATGGCACAGGTGCTCGCGAAGCGGCTGATCTGGTTCACGGCAAGGGTGCGGTGCCGGTGGTGAATTTCTCGACCGCGAAACGTGTTCTCTCTCTCGATTGTGATTTCCTCGGTGATGAGGTGGTTGGTGAGGATTCAGCGCGTGAGTTCGCTTCGACAAGGGACGTCGAGAAGAATCCTGAGATCAGCCGGCTTTATGTCGCTGAATCAGCGTTCACTCTGACTGGTGGGATGGCTGATCATCGTTATCGCACGCCTGCTTCACAAATTTTCCCCATCACGGCTCTGGTTGCTGCGGAGGTTGCCTCACTTACGGGTGATGCGGCCCTTGCCGGTGCTGCTGAGAAGGCACTCGCCAAGGCGGTTAAGTCTGTTTATCGCCTCGATTGGATTAAAGAGTGTGCTGCTGATCTCGTGGGATCCAAAGGGGCTGCGGTGGTTGTCGCGGGCGGGCGTCAGTCCGGTGCGGTTCACGCGTTGGTCGCTGGTATCAATAATGCGCTCGGCGCATTTGATGGAATCATTTCAGTTCATCAGCATCAGCTCCCTGAGCTTGGTGATGTCGCGGCGCTGGCGTCTGATCTCGAATCCGGTTCGATTGAGACCCTCGTGGTCATGAATGAGGGGGATATCGCTTTTGATGCTCCGTCTGATCTTGGTATTAAGAGCCTGCTCTCCAAGGTGCCGACGCTGGTTCATCTCGGGTATTCGCGCAATGAGACGGCGAAGCTCGCTGATTGGCATGTTCCCGGAACTCATTATCTCGAGACGTGGGGCGATTGCCTCAGTCTTTCCGGAGTCTATTCGGTTCAGCAGCCGATGATCAACCCGATGTGGGGTGGTGTTTCGGATGATGCTTTTCTTCTTTCTCTGGTCGCTGATGATGCTTCGCAAGAGGCGCTCCTTGGTCGGGTTAAGAAAACTTTCGCTGCGGCGGGGGGGAAGAAGTGGAATGATGCGCTTCGCGATGGTTATGCGAAAGAAATCGCGCCCGCTCCTGCGGTTGCTGCGGTCAACGTTGCTGCGGCCGCTCCTATCGTAAACGGGGTGAAGATTGCGGATCTTCCTCACGAAGGTGGTATTGAAGTTTCTCTGGTCGCCAGCAGTGCGACCTACGACGGGCGTTTTGCCAACAACGGCTGGCTTCAGGAAGTTCCCGATCCTATCACTAAATTGACGTGGGATAACGCGGCTCTGGTCAGCGTCTCCACAGCGAAGGCGCTCGGTCTCGAAAACGAGGATTTGATTGAGATCGTCGCCGGTGATCGCAAGATCATCGCTCCGGTTTTGACTGCTCCCGGTCACGCTGAATTCGCGGTTACGATCCCGGTCGGTTACTACGGTGATCTGGCCGAGGGGACTGTGAGCAAAGGGGTGGGATACAACGCTTATCCGTTGATGACTTCCAGTCAGTCTTACGTGGTCAGCGGTGCAACCGTCCGCAAGGCCGGTGGCACGAATAAGCTGGCACTCACTGCTGAGCATTACAGCATGGAAGGTCGTGCGATCGCTCGTGAAGGCACGGTCGAGATGTATAAGGAGGACAGCGAATTTGCTGCTCATCAGGGGATGGATCACCATATCCCTGAGAACATGTCTCTCTACCAGGGGGCTGATTACGAAAACGGAGGTTCCACTGAGAACAAGTTTGTAAAAACACTTTCCGGTCACGAGTTCCGTGTTGATCCGCTTCATCAGTGGGCGATGACGGTCGATTTGAATACCTGCACCGGGTGTAACGCCTGTGTGATTGCCTGCCAGTCTGAGAATAACATTCCGATTGTTGGTAAAGATCAGGTTCTTGCCGGTCGTGAAATGCACTGGATCCGGATGGATCGCTATTTCACGAGCCCGAAAGATGCCGAGGTGATTTCCGAGCGCGGAAGTGCTCTTGATTATCTGGTTGGCGCCGAGTCGACAAAGGACACTCCCGGAATGCGGACCGTCGACGACGATCAGGTCGAGATGCTCCAGCAGCCTGTTGCCTGTCAGCAGTGCGAGAGCGCTCCCTGTGAAACGGTTTGCCCGGTGAATGCAACCGTTCACACCGCTGATGGTTTGAATGCGATGACTTACAATCGCTGTATCGGAACGCGTTACTGTGCGAACAACTGCCCTTATAAGGCGCGTCGTTTCAATTACTACGATTACAACAAGCGTCCGATCGACAAGATCGAGCTTGGGCCGCTCGCTCCGGCGGAGGGCAATGCCACGACGACTCAGAAGTTGCAGAAGAACCCGAATGTTACGGTTCGTATGCGTGGTGTTATTGAGAAGTGCACCTACTGCGTTCAGCGTATCACGGCGGCGAAGATCGCAGCGAAAGCGGCAGCTCGTGATTCCGATGAAGTCCAGGTGAAGGCGAATTCCTTTACGGTGGCATGTCAGGATGCCTGTGGTGCTGAGGCGATCACTTTCGGCAATTTGAAGGCCGACGGAGATAAAATCCTCGATGCGAAGAAAAATCCTCGCAACTACGATCTTTTGAAGTATATCGGCACCCGCCCGCGGACAAGTTACCTTGCCCGTATTAAGAACCCGAATCCAAGGATGCCGGGTGCTGACCAAGTTGGCACAGTGACATCGAAAATGCACTGATCTGACGATCCGGAATTTTGACTATTTGATCTACCATGGCAGATACCAACACAGCAACGACCAACGTCCACCCTACGGAAGTAGAAGGTGTGGTGCGTGAGCCTTTGGTGCTTAATAATCGGTCTTTGGGATGGATTACGGACCGCATTTGCGGGATCGTTGAGAACCGTCAGCCTTTTATCTGGTGGGTGCTTTTCGTTCCTTCGGTGGCGCTGTTTTCCTGCCTTCTCTTTACGCTCGTTTACCTCGTATCAACCGGTGTTGGTATCTGGGGGAACAACCAGCCGGTAGCCTGGGGTTGGGCGATTGTTAACTTCGTTTTCTGGATTGGTATCGGTCACGCCGGAACGCTGATCTCCGCGATTCTGTTTTTGACCCGTCAGAAATGGAGGACCTCGGTGAACCGCGCCTCGGAGGCGATGACGCTGATTGCGGTGATGTGCGCCGGTATTTACCCGGGCTTCCACGTCGGTCGTTTCTGGATGGTGTGGTTCCTCGCTCCGATTCCCAATGCGAACGGAATCTGGCAGAACTTCAAGAGTCCGCTCCTCTGGGACGTGTTCGCCGTTTCGACCTACTTCACGATTTCTGTGATCTTCTGGTATATCGGTCTTATTCCCGATCTCGCGACACTTCGGGATCGCGCTAAGAAGAAAGTTCCCAAGTTCCTCTACGGTGTTTTCGCACTCGGATGGCGCGGCGGTAACCGTCACTGGCGTCACTACGAGATGGCTTACCTCCTTCTCGCGGCTCTTTCGACTCCGCTGGTTCTGTCAGTGCACTCGGTGGTCTCCTTTGACTTTGCAACGTCGGTGGTTCCCGGCTGGCATACGACGATTTTCCCACCTTACTTTGTGGCGGGTGCTGTGTTCGGTGGCTTCGCGATGGTGCTCACTCTCATGCTTCCGGTGCGTAAGCTCTACGGGCTTGAGGACATGATCACCCACAAGCACGTGGATAACATGACGAAGATCATTCTCCTTACGGGAACGATCGTTGGTTACGCCTACATCATGGAGCTGTTCATCAGTTACTACGGTGCCAACAAGTATGAGACCGATGCATTCCACATCAGGATCCTGTCAGGTCCCTACACCTGGGCTTACTACTGCATGTTCTTCTGTAACGTGATTGCACCGCAGATCTTCTGGTTCCAGAAGGCGCGTCACAATCTCTGGGTTGTCTTTATTATTGTGAACTTTGTGAATATCGGAATGTGGTTCGAGCGTTTCGTGATTATTCCGACTTCGATTGCCCGTGACTTCCTTCCGGGGCAGTGGGGTTATTATTCTCCATCCTGGGTAGAGAAACTCATGTTCCTCGGAACGTTCGGGATGTTTATGATGTTGTTCCTTCTCTTTATTCGCTTTCTTCCGGTGATTGCCGCGAGTGAGGTGAAGGGTGTCCTGCCGGAGTCTGATCCACACTATCCGGAGTGGAAAAAGTTGCGTGAAAAACGCCGCAGATCTTAGTGCCAGTCTTTGAATTTTAGAATAAACGGGAACCGTGAGTGATTCATCAGTCAGTTCAAAAAACCTTTTCGGGTATGTCGCAGAGTTTGCTAATGCGACGGATCTTTATCATGCAGCTGAAAAGATGCGTGATGGTGGATTCCGCCGATGGGATGTGCATACTCCTTATCCCGTTCACGGGATGGATCATGCGATGGGGTTAGGGAAAAGTTGGTTATCAGCGTTCGTGCTTGGCGGCGGGGTGACCGGATTTTCAATCGCCTTGTTCATGCAGCTGTTCACACAGATTTCGCTGTATCCGACGATCGTTCAGGATAAGCCAACGAATCTCTTTACGATTCCTGCGTTTTTCCCGGTGACGTTTGAGCTTACGATTTTGCTTTCCGGTTTTGCGACTTTGTTCGGGCTGCTCGGTGTCATGATGCTGCCTCGCTGGAACCACCCGCTTTTTAACTCAAATCTCTTCACGAAATTTTCTGATGATGGGTTCATCATGGTGATCGAGGCGCGCGATCCGAAGTTCAAGCGGGAAAGAACCCGTGAGTTCCTCGAAGAGATCGGTGCTGAGAAAATCGAGGAGGTTGCTTACTAATAAGGTTTCACAATGCGTTGGTTTTTTCTAGTTCTAGCAATTGCGGTGGTCGCGACGATTTATGCGATCGGGCCGCGTGGTGAAAAGTTTTCGGACCCTCCGTTCGAGCTCTTTCCTGATATGGATCATCAGTATAAGCTGCGTCCGCAGGAGCCGAGCGAGTTCTTTGCCGATGGTCAGGCCGCGCAGAAGCCTGTCGCCGGAACGGTTCCTCTCGGTTACTCGCTTCCTCATGCAGGAAACGACGGTGATCTTGGCAGCGATCTGGCCTACTCCAGCGGTGACGGATACGTCAGCACCGGTCAATTCGGTGACTTCTACGGAGAAGGCTACCCGAAAGAAGTGGCACTGACGCCTGAGCTCGTTCAGCGGGGTCGTGAGCGTTACCAGGTTTTCTGCACACCGTGTCACGGTGATACGGGTAACGGACAGGGCGTCGTTTCCAAATACTGGGCAATTCCTCCTACGGCTAACATTCTCGATGCTCGCGTTGCCGCGATGCCTGAAGGCCAGATTTTCTCCACGATCACTCATGGCAAAGGGCTCATGGGACCTTACAACGGTGTGATTCCGATTAAGGATCGATGGGCGATTGTTTCATACGTGAAGTCACTACAGGTGGCTTCCGGTAACTAATTTTGTATTACTAATTTTTCCTAAGACTTATGGCGGGATTAAAAGATGGCGATGATTTTAAGGACGGCGAATCCTTCAAGAGTCCTCGTGTCCTTAAAGGAGTGTTTGGCCTCGTCGGCTTTGGTGGCCTGGCTTTGTTTCTGGTGCTCAATCTTCTCCTTCCGGAGAAAAGAGCCGAGATGTCGTATAGCTGGCTCTTTGCGTTGGTTTTCTTTCTCTCTCTCTCGGTAGGGGGCGTTTTCTGGACGCTGCTTCACCATGCGACCAACTCAGGGTGGGGGACGGTGATTCGCCGTCTCATGGAGAACCTGGGAAGCATGATTCCTTTCATGCTGCTGCTCGCGATTCCGTTTTTGATTCCGAACGGTTATCAGGACGATCTCTGGGAGTGGTTTCCAAAACGTGAAGCCGCGCTCGAAAAGTCGGAAGCGGCTGCGGAAAAGAGTGCTGCTGAGTATGTCGCCGGGAAGAAGGCCGAAATCACGGGTGCCGAGGCAGCTGTTGCGGCGGCCGAAGCTGAACTCGCTGCGATCGCATCACCCAGCGCGGGGCATCGTGCTCACTTTGATCGCAAGATCGATGCGCTTCAAACCAAGCTGGAGAAGCTCAAGGAGCAGGATCTTTCCGAAGATGCGGTTCATGAGACTCTCGTGAACAAGAATTTTCAGAAAGAGGAAGCGTTGCTCTACGTTAAGAAGGGGTTCCTCAATGAGACGTTCTGGTATTTCCGATTTGCTTTCTACGTCGTTGCCCTCTCCGGAATCGCGCTCGCACTGCGGCGCGGGTCGGTGAACATGGACAAAGACGGAGATCCCAAGCGGTTCCTCTGGTTGCGTCGCTCGAGCTGTGGGTATCTTCCATTCTTCGCGACTGCCTGGACCTTCCTGGTTTTCGATTGGCTCATGGCGCTCGATTACACTTGGTTCTCAACGATGTGGGGTGTTTACCTTTTTGCCGGTGCTGCTCTCAACTCGATGGGTCTGCTCGTGATTCTCGTGACGCTGCTGCGCCGCTATGGCTATCTTAAGAACATCGTTACGGTGGAGCACTACCACCTCATGGGTAAGCTGATGCTCGCGTTCGTGATCTTCTGGGCTTACATCGCTTTCTCACAGTTCTTCCTGATCTGGTATGCCAACATCACGGAGGAGACGAAATTCTATCTCACTCGTAACACGGAGTTCTGGAACACTTACACGATCACCTTCCTCGTTGTTGGGCACTTCTTCGTTCCTTTCGCGATTCTTCTGATTCAGAAAGTGAAAAAGCTTCCTCTCGTTCTTTCCGGGGTGGCGGTCTGGAACCTCCTCATGCACGTTCTCGATATTTACTGGATCATCATTCCGGAGCGCGGTCCTTCACTGACGGCGGCGGGTCCTGCTGACAAGATGCTCATGGTAATGCCCGGTGCGTGGTTGTTTGATGTTCTTGCTTTCGTTTCAATTGCCGGAATCTTCGGTTTCTGTCTCCTTCGGAGCTTCGGAACTGCAAGTCTCTTCCCATGCCGTGACCCTCGTCTTGATGAGTCTCTTAACGTGGTGAACTGATTGCTTACGAGCTGTTGAAATAATTTTCTATGAGTGATTCATCTCCCATTTCAGAGTCTAAAGTGAAGCGTTTCGTTGGAACGCTCGGTATCTTCGTGTTCTTCGGTTTTCTTGCCCTGATTCTGTTTCAGCAGGCTGGAAGCGAATCCCTTGAAGACCGTGCCGCTCGCGGTGATTTTGACGAAGCGACGACTCAGGCGCGTTGGGAAAATCTGAAGACCGTGTCAGAAGCTCAGGTCGTGGATGAGAAGAAAATCGCGGCCGCGATGGCAACCGTAGCTAAGTCGGCGGTTAAGCCGGCGAAGACTGCGATCGTAGTTCCGGGATCGCCTACCTTTTTGAAGCAAATGGAAGCGGCTGCTGCGCCTGCGGCAGAAGCCAAGCCTGCTGCGGAGGCCAAGCCTGAAGCTCCTGAACCTGCGGTCGAAGCCAAGCCTGAAGCGGCAAAGCCAAAAGCGGAGGCGAAGCCGGCAGCTGCTGAACCTGCTGCCGCTGCAGAAGCCAAGCCAGAAGCGGCAAAGCCTAAAGCGGAAGCCAAGCCTGAAGCCAAGAAGTAAGGGTTACCCGGTATTCTACGAAAAAAACTTATCACGTTCTCATGACATCTGAACAACCAACGCCTGAGGAAATGAGCGAAAGAGCGGCGATCGATCGCTCCGCACGCTTTCCCGTGCTGTTTTTCTTTACGAGCGCAGCTGCATGGCTCCTGGTTGCCACGCTGTTGGGCTTCTTGAGCTCATTGAAGCTGTGTGTTCCCGACCTCTGGGACAATTGCCAGTTTCTCGGCTACGGTCGACTTTTCCCGGCTCATATGAACGCGCTCGTCTATGGATGGGCAATGCAGGCAGGACTCGGTGTCGTGCTGTGGCTGATGGCCCGCCTGAGCCGCAACAAGATCGAGCATCCGGTAGCGATCATCGTGGCCGGAGCCCTCTGGAACGCCGGGGTCACTCTTTCCGTCGTAACGGTCTGGTTCGGTTTCGGTAACTCCATCCCGCTTCTCGACTTTCCTGCATGGGTCTGGCCTATCCTCGCGATCTCCTATGCGCTGATCGTAGTCTGGATCGTTCCGATGTTCCGCTCACGGGGTGAATCGCTCATCTACGTCTCCGAGATGTTCGTACTGGGTGCCGTCGTCTGGTTTCCGTGGATTTTTATCACCGCCAACCTTCTCATCAACAAGGGAACCGCACCTGTCATGGCTGCGGGAACGAATGCCTGGTTCATCACGAACCTCTCCTACTTCTGGATGGCTCCGATCGCTCTTGCGATTGCCTACTACATCGTGCCGAAGATTTCCGGTCGTGCGATCTTCAGTTATCCTCTCGCTCAGGTGAGCTTCTGGCTCCTTGCCGCTCTCGCAGGCTGGACTGGTTTTGCCCGCTACATGGGTGGTCCGTTTCCTGCCTGGATGTCGGCCGTCAGCAGTGCTGCCTCTATTTTTATCCTTCTTGCGATTATCGTGACGGTGGTGAACCTGCTCATGACTCTGAAAGGAGCGACCAAAATCTGGGAGTTCAGCCCGTCGTTGCGATTCACCGTTTTCGGTATGCTGATGCTCGCTGCCTACGGTCTTCTTTCAGCCCTGAGCTCGACCTACTTTTTCGGTAAGAATCTTCAGTTCAGCCACTTTGTCGTCGGTCTCGATACGCTTGCGTTTTACGGTTTCTTCTCGATGACTGTTTTCGGTGCGATCTACTTCATCGTCCCGCGTATCACGGGGAGTGAGTGGCCTTCAGGGAAGCGCATTCGCACTCACTTCTGGTTCAGCGCCTACGGCATCATCACTCTCATCGTTTGCATGCTCATCGGTGGTATCGCTCAGGGCGGAAATCTGGCTCAGTGGGATCAGACTTTCTCGACCACGTTTGTCACTTCATCGGCGTATGTTGCGGGACGTGCCATCGCGTGGGCTCTCATTTCGTTCTCGAATCTCATGTTCCTCTATCAGCTCGCTCTCATGTTCATCGGAAAAGGGCGCAAGACCAGCGGGCCGACTCTGATCCATGCAGAACCGGGGAAAGTTGAAAGCGCGAAGGCGGCTGCAGGTATTAACTGAGAACCTTTGAATCGCGGAGAAAAATCATTCATATGAGTTCAAATAAATTTTGGAAGTTACTCGGCGCTCTTGGAGTGGTATTTGCACTTCCATGGCTGTTCCTTATCGTCATTCCCTTCATCAAGATGTCGAATGCTGAGCCGGTTCCCTACACGGATGCCGACGGTGTCGAAGGTCTTGCCGCCTACCCTGACAAAACTTTGCAACGTCATGGTGCGAGCGATTACGGTCGCCAGATCTACGCTGCTGAAGGGTGCGCCTACTGTCACACGCAGGTCGTGCGACCCACTTATGCCGGTCCAGATATGTGGAGACCCGGTTGGGGCGGCCGCGAGGAGGATGGGCTCGCCCGCGAGACTCATCCCGGTGATTATGCTACCGAAAAAGTGGCATTGCTTGGATATCAGCGTATCGGACAGGATCTTTCCAATGTCGGTCATCGCATTAAGAGCCGTGAGCTGATGCATCGGCATTTGGTGGATCCGAAAGGTCTTGATGCCAATTCCGGGATGCCCGCATTTAAGCACCTTTATAAGAAGTCATCCGTTGGCGAAGGTTATGTTCCGACAGGAAAAGCCGAAGCTTTAGTGGATTATTTAATGTCCTTGAAGAAGGATCAGAAAATTCCGGGTGGAGTCGTTAGCGGAAGCTAATCCGGGAAAACCAATTTAATTTTAATCAGCTATCCAAATGGGGAGCAACGAGAACAAAAACATCGATTACGATCAGGGAACCGTGAGCACGGTTCAGTTGCATGACTCTGTTCGTCGTGAAAATGCCCTTCCTCGTGAAGGAAAGGGCACTGTGGGCGTTTCTATTATCGTGGTTAGCGCGCTGGTCCTGATCTTCGGTGGGGGACAACTGTTCAGCGGAGCCAACGGTTTCAGCGACAGCATTTATATTTCCGATTACTATCAGGCTGCGCCGAGGCCCGCTCTCGGCGGAGACGGTGGTGATGCCGCTGCGGTGGCCTGGATCGACTCCTGGACGAAGGATGGTAAGAAAGTTTACGGAAACTGCATCGCCTGTCACCAGGCGTCAGGTTTGGGTATTCCCGGCCAGTTTCCGCCCCTCGTCGGATCCGAGTGGGTCGACGGTGGCACGGCGCGACTCGGTGCGATTCTCCTGCACGGAGCGACCGGAGCTTTCAAAGTGGGCGGTCAGACCTATAACGGGCTGATGCCTGCGTGGAACACGCTTCCGGACGAAAAGATTGCTCAGGTGATCACCTACGTTCGTCGTGAATTCGGGAGTCTCCCTGAGGGCGAAGACGGCGTAGTCACTACCGAGATGATCAAGGCGGCTCGCGAACAATTCAGCAGCCAGACACTTCCTTATCAGGAAGCTGAGCTGTTAGCGATCCCTGAGGGCGAGATGCTTCCCGGGGCAAAGGTAGACTTGCAGACGGGCGAACCGACTGAAGGCTAACAAAGGGATCTCAATCCGAAAACAATCAAGAACGAGGGTTTATCTCTCCTCCTTATTAACGTAATTTAAACTTTCAATGAGCGCAGCAACAGCAGAAACACACGATCAGGCTCAGGAGGAACATCATCATGTTGAACCTTTCTGGAAGAAATATATTTTCTCCACCGATCACAAAACCATCGGGATCCAATACGGGTTCACCGCTTTGGTATTCCTCGCGTTCGGGTTCTTTCTCATGATGGTGATGCGATGGAGCATCGCCTATCCGGACCGCGCGGTTCCATTGCTCGCAGACTGGCCCTGGTTCCAGGCCTGGTTGGATGACGGTGGCAAGGTCACCGGCGATCTCTACAATATGTTCGGTGCGATGCACGGAACGATCATGGTTTTCCTCGGGATTGTCCCGCTCGCTTTCGGGGCATTCGGCAACTACGTGACGCCTTTGCAGATTGGTGCTCCCGACATGGCGTTCCCACGTCTCAACATGGCGAGCTACTGGCTTTACCTTCTTGGCGGCGTTCTCATGTTCGTCAGCTTCTTCCTTCCTTCCGGTGCCGCGAAAGCGGGGTGGACGAACTACTCTCCACTCGCGACGACCACGGATTTGCATTACGGGGATCTTTTCTGGACGGGGCAAACCCAGTGGCTGGTTGCGATGGCGCTTCTGATCACCTCCTCACTTCTAGGCGCGGTCAACTTCATCTGTACGATCATCAACCTGCGATGCCGCGGGATGAGCTGGATGCGTCTTCCTTTCTTTGTCTGGGCGATGCTCGTGACCGGTTTTCTTCTCCTGCTTGCTTTCCCTCCTCTCGAGGTGGCGGCGATCATGCAGCTCATGGACCGCATGGCGGGAACGAGCTTCTTTGTCCCGACCGGTCTCAATGTCAGCGGGATGTCGTTTGACGCCGCCGGTGGCGGTAGTCCGCTCCTGTATCAGCACCTTTTCTGGTTCCTCGCGCACCCTGAGGTTTACGTTCTGATTTTGCCGGCGCTTGCGATCGTCGCGGAGATCATTCCCTGTAATACCCGTAAACCACTCTGGGGATATAAGACGATGGTTTACTCCGTTATGGTTCTCGGCTTCCTCGCGTTCATCGTGTGGGCGCACCACATGTATATCACGGGAATGGGGCCGGCGATTTCGACGTTTTTCCAGACGACGACCGTGCTGATTTCAGTGCCCTCGGTGATTCTGATTACGTCGCTCCTCATCTCAATGTGGGGAGGATCAATCCGGTTCAATGTTCCGATGCTTTTCGCAACCGCCTTCATTCCCATGTTCGGAATCGGTGGTCTTACCGGTCTCCCGCTGGCGTTCAGTCTTCCGGATTTGCACCTTCACGATACGTATTACGTGATCGCTCACTTCCACTACGTCGTGGCTCCCGGGACGATCTTCGGACTCTTTGCAGGGATCTATCACTGGTATCCCAAGATCACCGGGCGCATGATGAGCACGCGCCTTGGTCACCTTCACTTCTGGCCTTCGTTGATATTTATGAATGGTATTTTTGCTCCGATGTTTTTCCAGGGGATGGCTGGATTTCACCGCCGTGCGTTTGATGGTGGTAAGGCTTACGAGCAAATCAGCTCCCAGATTTTCGCGGAACCGAATACCGTGATCGCCAATATCTGTGAAATGCTCAACGTCATCGAGCCTGACGCAGCAGTGCGTATGATCGATCTCAACATCGTGACATCGGGTTCGGCCTGGTTGCTCGCAGTGTTCCAGGTGCCTTTCATCATCAACTTGTTTATCAGTAAGTTTGTCGGCAAGAAAGTGAGCAGCGACAACCCATGGGATGCGACCACTTTGGAGTGGGCAACTCCTACGCCTCCTCCGCATGGCAATTTCCTCATCGAGCCGGTTGCTTATCGTGGACCTTACGAATACAGCGTGCCGGGCGAAGCAAGTGACTTCTCACCGCAGTTCCTCGACGATCCTTCCACGATCGCTCCGGAAACCAAGGAAGACAAAGAAGGCGACACGTCAGCCGTTTGATTCCTGCGCTTCATCACCGAACGATTTAACAGATTTTAGCAAGAAAATTGCCATATGGAAATTCCACACGAAGTAACGCCGAGACGCGACACCGGATTGTACAATGCCAAGCTTGGTGTCTGGTTGTTCCTCGCCTCCGAGGTCATGCTGTTTGGGGGCCTCTTTTCCGCCTACGTCTTTTTGCGGGTCGGAATTCAGGACGGGGTTGATAATCCCTGGCCCTGGGGACTCAACGTTCACAAAGATTTTGTCTGGCTCGGATTCATTAACACCCTTGTCCTGATCGCCTCATCAGTCGGGGTCGTTTTTGCCTGGGTTGCCTTGAAAGAACGCAACTGGAAGCTCTATCAGATCTACATGTATGGGGTGGTCGGTTGCGCCGTGATCTTCATGTGCCTCAAAGGTATCGAGTACAACAGCAAGTTGAACCACCACTTCGGGATCAAGCTGAAGGACAACTCCGTGATGGAGGGGGAACTCGTGAACAAGACCGACCGCATCCGTTTCGAAGGAACGACCGCGTCAGTCAGTCTTCAGGGCGCCGTTCCGGTATTCATTAAGAGCATTCCCAAAGGCGAGTTTCCCACCTTCAAGGTGACGGAAGGACCCGGTTCCGAAGAGGGAGTCGAGATCCATTCGGATTCAGAGCTGAAAGCCTGGTTCCACAAGGAGCGCAGAGCTATCTCCGGTAAACTCACCGCCGAGCGGAAGCGCTACCGCGCGGAACTCGCCTCAGGTGTGGCGAACCCCACTCCTGTATCAGTGAGCAGTTCAGCGAAACTGACCGCAAGTGAGCCTTTTGTTCTGAACGCAAATCCCCGCAAGGTGGTTCTTCACAGCGATTCTGTGGTGAACTTCAAGGACGGGTCAAAAGTGGAAGGTAAGCTCATCAGCGACGACGTCGAGTTCATCGTTCACGAGGTGGATATGCAGCTCGTTCTTCCTCAGAAGCAGCGCGAGTCAATCGTCTGGGATGTCATCAACGACGACGGTGCCAAGCAGCAGTTCTTCGAGCAGCAGGCAGCTGAGTATCGTCACCTCCGGGATTATTACGAGCCCCGCGGTGAAGTGATTCCCGAGAAGATGCTCCGCGGTCATATCCTGAACCTTCATGACGTTCATCTCGGTGGGCATCACGGTGATGAGCATGGTGACGACAATCACGATGCGGTTCACAAGAGTGAGGCCAAGCCGTCAGCGGAAGGTGCTGCGGAAAGCGAAGTCGGAAGTGAGCGGTCGCACGCATTGCATCCCGAAAGTCACGAAGGCGAGCACACCATCATGGTGCCTCGTGATCAGATCAAGTTCATGGGCAATCACGGTCCCCGTTACGGGAACTACTACGCGATTTACTTCACGATGACGGCGCTTCACGGCTTGCACGTTATCGGTGGTGCGCTCGTGTTGCTTTTCTTCACGGTGTTCGGCAAAAAGCTCTACCTGAAGAATCCTGAGCATCTCGCCAACCGCGTCGAGGTGGGCGGTCTCTTCTGGCACTTTGTCGACCTGATCTGGATCTTCCTCTTCCCGATCATGTATCTTCTCTAAAATTTACGTTCAACACTCATCATGGCTGAATCATCTCACGACTGGGCAAAACATAAGAAATCATACCTGTATGTTTTCGGCGCCCTTTGTTTCTTCACTTGTGTCACGCTTGCGCTCGGAATTTTCCCGCCTCTCGACTTCGGCCCTCCCGGACCGAGTCCTGCGGATTTTGTGATCGGCCTGACGATTGCAGGCGTTAAGACGAGTCTCGTTGCTCTCATTTTCATGCACTTGAATCACGAGAGGGGCCTCATTTACAAGTTGCTTGTCTTCACCTTTCTTTTCTTTCTCGGTCTCATGGTATTGACGCTTTTCGCGGGCGCCGATCCGATTCTCGAGCAGTTTGATACTCTGGAAACCACCAACGGTAAATTGACCGAGCAACTCTAAAACCCACCTGATATCATGTCACTCAAGCACTTTCATATCGCCTTCATTACCATCGTCGTATTGAGCTCGTGGCTGTTTGGTGCCTGGTGTCTCTTGAGCCGTGGGCTGCCTTCAATGTTCACCTTTATGGGGTGGGCCAGTTTAGCCGGTGGTCTGGGTCTTCTGATTTACGGGTTTCGTTTCCTTAAGAAAATCCGCAACGTAATCAGCTGATAAAATCCGATGATGAGCTCGCTAATTTTTGACAATATTCTCGCCTGTCCTATGTGCATGAGCGGAGCGGAGGGGAAATCACTCCTTGCTGCGAACAGTGCTATCGGCGTCATGCTGGTCTTCCTTTTAGCGATGCTCGGAAGCTTTATTACTTTTATTATTTACCTCGCACGTCGTTCCCGGAAATTCGCCGAGGAACTTCCGGGTGAGGGCAACTAAGGCTGAATCGAGCGTTCAGCTAACTGATCTTTTTATTACCGAATTTTGATATGATTGAGTGGATTAACGACATTTCAGGAATGCACGAGGTTGCTTCCCAGCACGGTCACGTGGGCAATCACATGTTGGCACTGGTTCATTGGTTTATGGCGATTCTCTTCGTGGGATGGTCCCTCTTCCTCGGGGTCATTATCTGGAAGTTCCGTCGCAAGAAAGCCACCCGCGCTAAATACCACGGTATGACTTCCCACTTTTCGACTCACATTGAGATCGGTGTGGTGATTGTGGAGGTGATTCTGCTTCTCGGATTTGCGTTCCCGCTCTGGGCGAAGCGGTCTGACAAAAATGCGCGTCCTGTCGGGGATGACGTCGTCAACCTTCGTGCCGTCGGCGAGCAGTATCGTTGGACGTTCCACTATGCCGGTGCCGATAAGAATGTCGGAATGACTTCTCACGAGAGGATCTCAGGTGCGAACCCCGTTGGTCTCGTCGCTGAAGATCCGAATGCAGCGGATGACTTCGTATCAGTGAATGAACTGAAGGTTCCTGTCGGACGGCCGGTTGTGATTCAGGTGACATCGAAAGACGTCATTCACGGACTTGCGATTGTTCCGATGTTCTCACAGCAGGATGCGATTCCCGGTTCGGAGATTCCAATGTGGTTCATTCCGGAAAAAGAGGGTGAGTGGAACATCGTTTGTGCTCAGCTTTGCGGTGCCGGTCACGCGCAGATGGTGGCCTACGTTGAGGCTGTCAGCAGCGAAGAGTTCGATGAGTGGTATGCTGCTCAAGCTCCGCTTCTGCCGAAGAATTAAGCGATCGATTCAGTGAATTGATCGAGGTGGCGGAGCGTGTATGCACTCCGCCATTTTTGTGAAGTGATCGGCGGCGCCGGTATCGTTCGCCACCTTTCGGGCGTATAAACCCAATAAAAGATGAGCAATCCTTTGTCTCAGACGGCTTTTAATAAATACTCAAGAGTGGTCGCTTTTTTCGCGGTCCTCCTCATTTGGTGGGGGGCAGCGACGACGACCAAGCTGGCGGGGATGGCATTCTCGGACTGGCCGCTCAGTCTCGGGTCGATCAATCCTCCGGGTTGGCTCAGCTACATGGTTCCGTTTCTGGAGCACAGTCACCGTCTTCTCGCGACGCTTGTCGGTCTCCTCGTTCTGGGGATGTTCTCCTGGGCGTATGTGAGGAGTGGGAAGCGCTTTCTCGAGGTGGTGGTTCTTGTGATCGGTCTGGCTGTCATTTTTGCGGTCTTCATCATGGCCGGCGCCGAGCGAAGTGATCCCGACCGGAAATCGAATCTGCTCGCGCTTGGGCTGGGGCTCGGCGTGATTCCATTCGTTTGGCTGATATGGAGTTGGGCAAAGCGTTCCTGGGATCTGGTGCAGAAACTCTCAGCGCTGGCACTTCTGATGGTGACGACCCAGGCGATTTTCGGCGGGCTCCGCGTGACTGAGATTTCAAACGGCTTTGCGGTCGCTCATGGTTGTCTCGCTCAAGCCTTCTTCTGCCTGCTCATCCTCATCGTCATGGCTTCGGGTTCGAACTGGAAGGAACGCGGTTTTGTCGCGACGCCGGCGGTCCGGAGATTGATTTGCATCGGTGGCGTGTCGCTCGTCGCCCTCGTGTCGATGCAGCTCATTTTCGGGGCATCGATGCGACATTTTCATCGCGTCGGACTGGCGGATACAGGATTGCTTAAAACCGAGGGTCAGTGGATACCCTCTTTTGATGAGCCTATCATCCTCGTTCTCTTCCTTCATAAATGGACCGCGTTCTGTATCTTCGGACTCGTTTCAGGATTGTGGTTGAAACTCAGGAATGAGGTTCGGATTGGAAAGCATCTCACCGTCTTACTGCTTCTTCTCGTCGGGCAGATCGTGCTGGGCCTCAGCGTGATTGCGACGGGCAAGCATTTCTGGCTCACCAATTTTCACGTCATCAATGGCCTCGCGATACTCGCGGTGGCGTTCACTTTTGCCGCGAAAGCGATCAGGGGGAATTCGGGCGAGGCTGAACTCGCGCGAACGGGAAAAACGGGGTAGCGTTCCGAATATTTTATCAGGAATGGCAGAGGTCGATACAAACAGGGAGGAATCCACTTCCCCGCGAAATGTGGCGAAGGAATTGCGTCGGGATATGATGACCCTGACGAAGGCACGACTGAGTATTCTCGTGGTGATTACGTCGATCTTCGGTTTCCTTATCGCGACGAAAGGAGACGGGTTCTCTCCCGCTCTTCTGTTTCACGTTTTTCTGGGTTCCATCTTTGCCGCGTTCGGTGCGGCGGTTTTCAACCAGCTCATGGAGGTGGACGTGGATGCCCGCATGAAGCGGACATCGGATCGCCCGCTCCCGGCAAACCGGATGCCGAGACCGGTCGCGTTCGTGCTCGGGTGGCTCTTTTGCTCGATCGGTATCATGCATCTCGGAGTGAAGGTGAACGTGATGGCGTCGGCGATGGCGGGGATCACGCTTCTCACCTATCTTTTCGTTTACACGCCGATGAAGCGGGTTTCGACAATGAACACCGTGTTCGGCGCGGTTTCGGGTGCGATTCCGCCCTTGATCGGATGGACCGGGGGAGGTGGGGCGTTTTTCAGTGACGGGGCGTTGTTTCTTTTTCTACTGTTGTTCCTCTGGCAGATGCCTCACTTCGCCGCGATCAACTGGATGTATCGTGAAGAGTATGCGCTCGGCGGTTTCAAGATGTGGTCGAACGATGATGAGACCGGAGCAAAGACCGGAAAAATAGCGCTGTTTTTCGCGGTTCTGACTTTCCTGTTCGGGGTCATCTATCCCCTCGCAAGTGATTCGTTTTTCTGGTGGGGGTGCTTCGCGGGCGGCGCGCTCGGAGCCATCATGGTCTGGCTGGCGATCAAATTCCTCAAGAGCGGGGAGCGAAATGATGCGAGGACTCTCTTCTTTTACACACTGCTCTATTTGCCTTTGATGATGGTAGCTTCCTACCTCGCGTGGGCGTAACTTTTCTCTGATATTTACTTTTGATGGACCCTGAAGAATCTGACGTCACCAGAAATAAACTCATCGCGTGGTGGGGGACCATTTTCGGGATTTGTTTCATCATCATCTTCGGTTCGGTTTTCGTGACCCGTGCCTATTTGATCCGCCGCGACTACGAGGAGAAGAACTGGCGTCCACCGCACATCGCCAAGCTTGAGACGGATTTGAACGTCGTGAACCGCGATGGCAAAGAGGTGTCTCTCGGAATGCTGCGCCATCACGTTTATGTGACCGGTTATCAGTACACCGACTGCCCCGCAGGGTGTCTCGGCATGGCCTCGATGATGAAAATCCTTGAGGAGAAGTTCGGTGACAATCCCGTTTTTAAACTCGTTTCCATCAGCGTGAATCCCAAGGACGATACGCCGGAGAAGATGGATGCGTGGGTGAAGGACAAGGGCGTCGAATCCGATGACTGGTGGTTTCTCACAGGAGACCCTGACACGATCGCTAAATACATGATTTCTGAATTTAAGTTCTACGCGACCGAAGAGATTACGGATCCGGATGTGAAGGCTGCGCAGGGACCCTTCGCTCACGATCAGCGTCTCGCGCTCGTTGACGGGGATGCGAACATTCGCGGCTACTACGATGTCATGAATCCCAATCACGGGGAGTTTGAATTCAAGCGACTCGTCCGCGATGTCGAGATGGTTCTCAACCCCGACCTCAAACTTTCCGACTTCGAGTAAATTATGGACTTCCTCGCCACGTTTTCCTATGAGTCGCTTCCGCCGGTTAATGCGGTATTAAATTCGCTCAGCGCGATCCTTCTCGTTACCGGAGTCATACTGATCAAGTCCGGGAGAAAAGAGGCGCATAAAAAAGCGATGGTCGGGGCTTTGATTTCCTCGACACTCTTTCTCGCCTGCTACCTCGTCTATCACTACTCCGCTGGACACACCGAATTCCCGAAAGAGTATCCGACGGCGAGGAAGATCTATCTCGCGATCCTCATCCCGCATATCATTCTCGCGGTGGTGAACCTGCCTTTCATCATTCTTCTGGTCGTCGCGGCGTTCCGCGGGAACTTTGAGAAACACAAAAAACTCGCGAGAATCACGTTTCCCTCATGGCTCTTTGTTTCGGTTACCGGCGTCATCATTTACCTGATGATCTACCAATGGTTCCTGCCGACATCGGAGGCGGAGGTCGATCTTATTGATCCATCGGCGTCGGAGGTGAAGGCTTCCAGCCGGGAAAGAGTCGGTGACATCGTTTACGCATCAACGGTGAATGAGGTCTCGGCGGAAGCGGGTCAGGAGAAGGTGGAGGTGACCTTCAGTCTTCGCAATGTCGGTGAGACTCCCGTCGAGGTGACCCAGCTCGATTCCGGGTGCTCCTGTCTCGCGGTTGAGATCAGTGAAAATCCCATTCCGGCCGGAGCGGAAGCGATTATCGCCGGCATCTTTGATACGTCGAAGATGCGGGGGAGCACGGAGAAAAAAATCACCGTTTCAACCGAAGGGCAAAAACGGCCGGTTTTTCTGAAGACCAAAATTCACGTCGACCCTCTATACGAAGTTGAAGAGAGCATGACGACTTGGAAAGTCGGCTCCGATCCAGCGACGAAACTGGTTAAATTCAAAGTCATGCGCGCGAAGCCGATCCACGTGCTCAGCGCGGAAAGCATGCGGAAAGAAGTCGCGTGTGAAGTCGTGGAGGTGAATAAGGGAAGGGAATACCATTTGAAACTGACGCCGGAATCCACCGGGGAGACTTTACTGGGCTTCGTTCGCATCGAAACCGATTGTGAAATCGAGCAACTCGCCCGGCCTCTCGCTTATTTTTCGATTCAATGACAGGAAAACAAATCGCTGCTATTTTCGGGATATCGCTTCTTGCCGCGATTATCTCAGCGGCGGTTCATCCTCAGCGTCCGCCGTTTTTTCAGGTCGAGAGCGCCGAAACGCTTCGCTGGCAGATCGACGTTGAAAAAGCGAACGAGCTTTCCGCGGCCGGTGAAGTGCTCTGGGTCGATGCCCGGGAACGTGAGAAATTTGAGGAAGGCCATCTTGAGGGCGCGATCCTTCTCAACGTTGAGGAATGGGGCGATCTCATGTTTCAAAACATGAACGCGCTTCAGGCCGCGCTCGGAAAGCCGGTCGTGGTCTACTGCGACGGAACCCGCTGCGAAAAAAGCGAGGATGTCTCGGCGAGACTTCGCGAGTTACTCGGCCTCGAACCCGTCTACGTGCTCAAAGGCGACTGGCGCGAGATTCAGTGAGACTGAAGAGGGTAAGGTCGGTGACCGAACCCTGTTGAGTGCCCCGGAGTCACGGGAGTGGAATCGTGAACACTTTTGTGAAAACAAACTCGGCTCCGAATCCGGTGAGCAACGCGAGCTGAGCGAGAACGGGCAGGTATTTTCGTTCCCACCCTGACATGATGCCTCCCACCGCGAAGACCATGAGGATTGAGGCAATCGCAAAGGGGACAGGAGTGGCGACCAGCGAGATCACGTAACCAACGAGCAGGACGAAACAGGCAGCAGCCCGGCCGGGGCGTTTCGTAAACGGGATCTCGTCCCCGGGGATGGCGGTCGTTGCCGGGATCGGATTTTTCCGGTTGCGGTAGGTTTCCACGAGAACCGCGATGAGGAGGGCGAGAACGATGATCTGAACGTAGAGAGCGAAATTCGGGACGTTCTTTTCCTCCTGAATGACGACGGACTGGAACCCTTTCACGGTCGCCTGAATGCTCTGATCAACGCCTTTGCCACGCAGAAAGGTCGGGTCGATTCGGAGTCGTTTCATTTCGCTTTGGGCGATTTCGGTTGCCATCGTTTTCTCGAGCACGTCGGCGAGGTAGTTCAGGACTTTCGGCGGCGTCCCTTTCGGTGCCCACCAGTAATAGGCATTGCTGAAGGTCACGGGGATTTCCTGCTCGATCGTTGTCTTTGTGTCAGGAATAGCGGGGTGGCGTTCGTTTTCAAAGACGGCGAGCGCTTTCACGTTCCGGTCGGCCGGGGTGTCGTCGGAGTCTCGAAAATCGAGATACTCGGACAGGGAAAAGATCCCGGCATCGAGATGTCCGCCGATAAGACGGTTGTAGCGGTCGGCCCCGCCGTCTGCTGAGACGATGCTGAACTTGGCATCGGGAACCGCTTTCTCCAGTTGCAGCGTGATAAAGTAGGCAGCCGAACCCACGTTGGCGCCGAAAGTCAGCGTTTGCGGATCTTTCGCTGCGGCGTTCAAAAGCGAAAGCAGATCGGGGTAGGGGCAATCCTCCCGTACCATCACGATCATGGTGTTCTTTCCGGTTTGAGCGAATTTCTCAAAGTCATCCGGTCCAAAGGCAACCGTGCCGGCCAGCTTTGAGCTGATCATTGAGGTATGATGACAAAGGACGCGATAGCCGTCGGGCCGGCTGTCTTTGACCTCGCGGCTGCCGATCGTGCCGCCTCCTCCTGGAATGTTGATGACCGCGAGCGGGACCGGAAGGAGGTCGCCTTCGTCGACGCCCTGTTGGATGACGCGCCTCACGAAGGTGTCCGATCCGCCGCCGGCAGGGTAGGGGACGACGACCTCGATAGGTTTCGCGGGAAAGGTTTGATCCTTTCCCTTGAGGTGTTTTCCCACCCACCAGACCGCGAGCACCGCGATGAGGATGCCGGAGACGAGATGCCACAGAGTTCTCAGTCGTGAATTGGTTTGCTGCTTTGAATCGGTCATGAGCTGCTCACCTCCGGTTTGGTCGTTTTTGAAAAAAGTGATTTAATCGCCGGCAGGAAGAGCATCACCAGCGCGATGATAACGAAGAGAAGTGAGATCGGCTGCGTCACGATGGGGGCGTAACTTCCGTTTGAGGCCTGAAGTCCGAGGCTCAGGTTTTTCTCGGCGATGGGACCGAGAACGAAACCGATCACAAAAGGCGCGAGGGGAATGCGGAAGCTCTCGAGACAGAATCCAAGAAGGCCAAATCCTAACATGACGTAAATATCGAAGACACGGTTCGAAAGCGCGTAGGACCCGATTACGGCAAAGCAGAGAATCAGAGGGAGAAGGTAGGGGCGGGGAACTCTGACGAGGCGGGCGAGCCTTTTCATCGAGGCAAACATGATGAACGCCATGACGATGTTGGCGATGAACATCGCACCCATGATGGTGTAAACCATATCCGGACTCTGTTCGAAAAGTCGAGGTCCGGGTTGCAGTCCGTGAACGATCAACGCACCCAGGAGAACCACCTCCATGACACTGCCGGGAAGTCCCATCGCAATGAGGGGAATAAGGGCACCTCCGATTGTGGCATTGTTAGCGGATTCTGCGGCGACGACTCCGGCCTCGTGACCGGTGCCGAATTTTTCGGGGGTTTTGGAAACGCTCTTCGCAACGGAGTAGGCGGTGACGGACCCGATATTGCCACCGATCCCGGGAAGGATTCCGATCCAGGTTCCGATCACCGAGGAACGCAGCATGTTGAGCGCATGTGTTTTGATATCTTTGAGCCCGACGAGAACGCGGTTGTTTCCGATCTCGATCGGTTTCTTCTTTTTCTCAATCTCGATGATGTCCCGCAGAATCTGGTTCACCGCGAAGAGGCCGATCAAGACAGGCATGTGCTCAAACCCCGCATTCATCTCCGTGATTCCGAACGTCATTCGTGGATTGCCCGTCGCTGCGACCAGTCCCGGCATCGACAGGAGGATGCCGAAGAATCCTGAGAAGAGCGAGCGCCAGAGCGAGTTGCCGCCAATCGTTGCGATCAGGACCAGCGCCATGAGGACGAGGGAGAAGTATTCGAAGTAACCGAATTTGGATGAGAGGCGGGCGATCGGCTCGGTGAGGAGAATGAGGAAGAGCCAGGAGACCATCCCTCCGGCGGTGGATGACATCACTCCGAGGCCGAGTGCTTTCCCGGGTTGCCCGTCGCGCGCCATGGGGTATCCGTCCAGCGTGGTCACAATCGAAGCGGGTGTCCCCGGCATTCGTAAAAGAGTCGCGGTGATGAGCCCCCCGCTCACGGCACCGACGTAGACGGAGATCAAAAACGCCATCGAGAGCAGCTTGTCCTGCCCGTAGGTCAGAGGCAGCATCAGCGCGATGAGCATCGTGCCGGTGAGCCCGGGAACCGCGCCGACGAAGATTCCGAGAGCGGTCCCGAAGACGATAAGAACCAGTCCGATCGGACTGAACAGATGCTCCAGCGCTTCGCCGAAGGGCGTGGCGGCTGACAAGAGTGGGACGATCTCAGTAATCATTAACGAGCCCCAGCATAGTGAGTTGAGGAGCGATGACCAGTCTCGACTCGCCATTCGAAAAGTTCGAGAAGGAGCGCGTTTTTCGTTTCGAGATGGTCGGGCGAATGCCAGAGATTGATTTGTTCGTCAGGATCATTGATGAGATCAAAAAGCTGCCCTTCGCTTTTTCCGCCCAGTTCATCACTGCCTGCGATGTGGACGAGTTTCCATTCATCGCTGCGGATCATGGTCTGATAATCGGCGGAGATGAAATTTCCGTCGCGGCATCCTTCGGCGAAAACGAAGTCGCGGCCTTTCCAGTTTTCATCTTCGAGCAGTGCCGGCATCAGTGAACGGGCCGCAAAGTTGTCGGGGATTTCGCAGCCCGCGAGTTCGAGCAGGGTCGGGCCGAGATCGAAGAGCGAGGTCAGCTCATCGATTTTTCGTCCTCCTTTTCCGAAGCGCCCGTTGGAGGACCACACAATCGTGGGCATGCGCGTGACCTGTTCGTAGAAGGTCCATTTCTGCGAGTGTCCGTGATCGGTGAGGCAGTCCCCGTGATCGCTCGTAAAGACGATCACCGAATTATCGAGATAGCCCTGCTCGTCGAGCGACGCGATGATCTCGCCGATTTTCGTGTCGATCATCGTGACGTTGGCGAGGTAATGGCGGCGCTGGTCGAGTCGTTGAGCTTCGGTCGGGGCGAGCGGTAGAACCACCGAGTCGTGATCGACTTCGTTGTTGTGCTTTCGCATCGCCTGATAGGCTGCGGGTTGATTTTCGAGGTCTTCCTCTGTGACCGGCTGCAGCGGGATCTCGCGATCGGCGTATTCGGCGAGCGCCGCCGGTGTCGGATCGTAGGGCGGGTGAGGGCCGGGGAATCCAATCTGGAGAAAGAGCGGATCCTCTTTGGGGTGGGTCTTCAGCCACCACTTCGTGAGGTCTCCGACAAAGTTATCCGATTGCGTTTCCCCGGGGAGATCCCACGTGAAGGCGCCGAGCCGGTCGGAATAGTCTTCGCGCTCGCGATAGGTGACGCGTTGTTGTTTCGTGAGTCCCCGCGCGGCGAGTGCTTTGTCCCATTCGTCGAAAAAGTAACGCCCTTCGAGATAGCGGTCCTTGTTTTCAACAACGTAGCGTTCGTGGAATCCGCAGGGAGTCGTGAAGGGGAAGGTGTGCATTTTCCCCGCGTTGACGCAGTGGTAACCGGAGTCGGCGAGATTGCTGATCCAGCTTTTTGTCCAGCGATCGGCATTTTTCAGGATTCCGTTCGTGTGAGGGTATTGTCCGGTGAAGAGGCTCGCCCGCGAAGGTGCGCAACTCGGTGCGGTGACGTGACAGTTCGTGAAAGTGACGCCTTCGTTGACAAGTCGATCGAGGTTCGGAGTGTCGACATGGGGAAAACCCAGCGCGTTGATCGTGTCGAAACGCTGTTGATCAGTGATGATGAAAATGAGGTTGGGACGACTCTGATCCATAGTTTTGATAGGGAAGTCACAGTTGTAGCGGTTACTGAGCAGGGCTTCAATTGCGCGTTTTGGCATTCTCGGGACCTCCGGCGGTGTTTTATCATTTTGTCAGCGCGAAAATGCCCCTGATACAGCTCTAAAAAGGGTTTGATCAGGAGGGACTTTCTCTCTACCTTCCCGACCCTGCGGAGATTCGATATTTCGCGATCCATTCAGAGCTATTTCCCATGCTGACACAAATTCGTCATATCCAAAAAGGCACGCTCATTGTCGTGACCATTATTATCGTGATCGCTTTCGCGTTTCTTTACTCCGACTTTGATTTCGTCAAAGGGTCCGTGGGAAAACAGAACTGCGTCGTAAAGGTTTACAATCGTTGCTATCGCCAAAAGGAGGCCCAGAAGCTTGGCAGCAACTTCGACGTGGCGCTTCGCCTCGGAATGTATGATTTCGCAACGGTCCTCTTTGGTGAGAATCGTCAGGACCGTGACCCGACCGATTTTATCATGAGTCTCGTCATCCTCCGCACGGAAGCCGAGAAAATGGGCATCGAGCCTACGCCTGAGGAAATTAAAGAGGCGATCCCGAAACTGCCTGTATTCCAGCAGCCTTTCGTAAATGCCGACTTCGTTAAGAACAACATTCTCGGACCCAATGGTTTCTCTGAAGGCGACCTTGCTCAGCTCGTGAAAGATTATCTTTCGTTCCAGAAGCTGCGTGACTTGATTGGAGCCGGCGTTGCGGCAGTGCCAAGCGAGACCGATCGTCTTTATATTCGTGGCAATCAGCGCTACTCCGCATCAGTGATCAAATTCGATCGGAAAGAGATCGTGGAGAGCCTCAAGATTTCCGATGAAGACGTGAAGGCCTACTACGAGGAGAACAAAGATTCTCTCAAATCCAACGCCAAGCGTGGATTCGACTACGTGCATTTCATTCCGAACGTCCAACCTGAGGGAGCGACCAACGAACAGAAAGCAAAGGCCGAGCTGAATTTTGCCAATGCTGTAAACCGCGCCTACTCCGATTTGGCGCAGGATGACGCGGATTTTAAGGCCGTTGCGAAACAGTATGCCGGGAAGAAAGCGGATTTTGTCCTGGAGCTGAAAGAAGTCGCTCCATTCTCGCCTGCTTCTCCTCCCAAGTTCGCCGAAGGGGATGACGCGATGCTTCGTGTGCTTTTCAGCAACGCGCTTCCAATGGAGGCCGTGACCGTCCCGATTTCATCTCAGGACGGAGGCTACTACGTGTTTCACTACACGAAAGAAATCGAGCCCCAGCCGTTGACGCTGGAGCAGGCGACCCCGGCTATCAGAGAGAAACTCCTCGCTCAGAAGTCCAACACCGCGGTGAACGAGGCGGCCAACGCGGCGCTCGCGTCGATTCGCGAGTCAATCGCTGCCGGTAAATCTTTCGCCGACGCGGTTGCTAAGGCAGGCGTGAAAGCTGAGCCGCTCCCTAATTTCTCGGAGGCGGAGCCTCCTGCCGGCGTTGAAGATTCCGCTTTGATTCTCGAAGCGGTTGAAGGACTCGGTGAAAAAGAGCTCTCTCGAGTCATCGACAGACCGGGTGGAGCGGGCGAGCTTCTCGTCTACGTCGACAAGCTCGAGCTCTACAAGGACGAAGAGGAAGCGGCGGCTAAAACCTCCATCGCAGCGTCTTCCTCCAATCAGCTCGATCGCACACTTTTCTCGGCCTGGTTCAACCAGCGCCGCGCTGAATCCGGATCGGAACGCGCCGGAACCGCAGTGGCTCAACAGTAGCCCTGACAATTGTGAGTGCAGAATTAGACGAACTCTTCGATGACGCCAACGGTGACCTCGCCGTTGGTGATCTGCACTCAGCGGTGGAAAAGTATCGGGCCTGCGTTGCGCTCGACCCTGATTTCTTTGACGGGTGGCACGCGCTTGCGATGGCCCTCATGAAGACAGACCGGATCAAAGAGGCGATCGGGGCGGGGCTGAAAGCGACGACTCTCAAACCGAACGATCTTCTCGCCTGGACCGCATTGTCTCAGATGTACGTTCAGGACCAGCAAATCGGCGAAGCCGAAGATGCCAAGGCAAATGCACGCATTCTCTCTCTCGGAGGGAAGATCGTGCGTGACGCCGACTGATTTTTCAGAGGTATCCCGTCATACCTCGTTCAGCCAACTTGCGGGATCATTGCGTCCCGCTTCCTGACGATCAGGCAATTCCTCTCTGGAAGGCCGATCGCATGAATTCAACGCGTCTCCGCGCGCCGGACCCCAAGTCTCTCTTGTAGTCATCGAAGGGGACCCCATGCCCGGACTATCCGTATCTGATTTACGCCATAATAAATAATCTAATTTTCATATTGAATTGATTTTATCATAAGTTAGAGTCGTGTTCATGAATTTTATCATAAACGCGAACTGTGCGGCTGCTTTTGCGGTGCTGGTTTCCTGTGCGACCCTCGCGGTCGGTGATGAGATTGGAGCGCTTGAATTGAAAGTTGAGCGGGCGATCGATGACTTTTCGGAAGCTTGCTACGGAGTGAAAGCTCGTGACGGAGGATGGGGGAGCGCGGTGCTGATTTCAGGCGGGGGGCGTTTTTTGAGTTCCGCCCATTTGTTCCAGACGCCCGGCGAGAGCGCCACGATTTATCAAGTCGGAGGGGTGGCGATTTCGGCGAGAGTTGTCAGGCTGGATCATGATCTCGACGTCGCGCTTTTGCGGATGGATGACCCTTCCCGTTTGAGCCGGGGGGCGGTTGTGATCCCCTTGCGGTCGCAGGCGAAAACAGACTGGCCGGTCGAGGTGCTCGCTTTTGGTCATGCTTCGGGATTCAGAAAAGGACGGAGGGCTCCCTTCCGTTTCGGGTTCGCCTACGAAAATGTCGAAGGGCAGATCGTTTCAAATTGTCATCTCACGATAGGCGATTCCGGGGGCGCCTTGCTTAGTCTGGACGGCGAGCTTCTCGGGATTCACCGCACGGTCGATCGCAAGGGAGGTTACGCGAGTCATGTCCCTGTCGCTTTGATTCTCAAAAGATGGCCGGATATCGCGGGAGCCGGGTTATGAAAGGGAGTTTCGCTGCTCTTATCGTCGTTATTTTGCTCTCCGCGGGGAGTGGGCTGGCAGGTGATGAGATCTCCACCTCACGCCCCGGGGCAAAGGCGGTATCGCTGAGGGCGATGATCGCGGCGGGGCAGGTCAAAGTAGGCAATTCAAATCCCGCGTCGGAGCAACAACTCCTGCGAACGTTGGCGGTTCGTGAGAACACGCGACGCGCGGAGATTGAGATTTTCCGCAGAACGGAAGCGATCTTAAAAGAGATTAAAGAACGCGCGGAATCTCCGGGCGTGAAGCGACTTGTGACGATAGGCCCGGTAGGAGGAGGTGGCTCTGTTCCGGGAACGTTGGTGGATTTCGAAAGCGGGCTGGTCGTGAGTTCCCTTGATGGCTTCGAAGGCACGGGGTCGGCGAAAGGACGTGTGATCGTGACTCTGTTAAACGGCAGACAATACAGGGCTTCTCTTCGCGCACTCTCGGTGGCGCATAACCTTGCCGTCGCCGAGCCGGTTGACGATCTAACACTGATTCATGACGAGTTCACTGGGGAATCAGAGAATCGAAATGCTCGTCCTGCCACGCTCGTCCCCGGTGCATTTCTGGGCACGATGACTCCTGATGGGAAATGGATCCTGGGGAGCGTTACCTCCCTGCAGCATTTTGACGAGAGCGGGATCGATCCCATTGTGAGAGGTTCGTTGAGGCGGCACTGGGAGAGTTCGGGAATCCCGGTCAGTGTGAGACGAACCGATTTAGATGGTGCGATCGTGTGCGATCTCCCGATAGCGGCGGAGCAATGTGGCGGGCCTGTCTACACTGCGCAGCAGGGATTTGTCGGAGTGATCGTGTCGCGAACCGATCAACACGAGGCAATTCTCATGCCATCTCAACTGATCGAGCGGCTCCTCAATTAGAGCCTAACCTCCTGTAAAAGAGCTGATAAAAGGAGATTTCCACCTGTCTGTGGCACTTTTTGAACTCTCAAGCCGTGAGCCGGTTTAGCTGTGTGTTGTTAGTCTGTAACGCGCTAGATTACAGGTGGTTATATCAAAATAGAAGCGGAGGTTTTCGTTCGGATCGTGCCCGGGGAAACAAATTAATGAAGAGAATGAACCAGTTTTTTTCAAACTTGGCACGGGGGGTGCTTTCTATGGTTGGGAAAGAGTGATGAGCGGCGCGTAGGAATGCTGCTTTTGACCCCTAACTAAAACAAAAAATGAGAAATACATTCAACCTGAAATTGTTGTTACTAGTCGCCCTGGCGGTGACGCCCTTGCTGTTCGGCACTGCGTTTGCGCAGGACGCCGCTCCTGAACCTGCTCCTGCAACCGCTGAGGTTGGCCCTGAGAGCGCCTATTCATCTGACGAGTTTATCGCGTCAGATGGCTATGCGACCTTTGCGGTGAATAACCTCTGGATCTGTATCTCCGCTGCGCTGGTGTTCATCATGCACCTCGGATTCGGCACGCTCGAAGCGGGTCTTTGCCAGTCCAAGAATACGGTTAACATCATGTTCAAGAATGTTTGGATCGTGACGACCGGTATTTTGCTCTACGCACTGTGGGGCTTCAATTCCATGTATCCCGGTGACGGAAATGGATTTTTCGCGATGGGAAGCTGGTTTGGCGGTGATCTGAATGACACCTCGCTGACCACTTCTGAATACAACGCCGGTTACACCTGGTGGGGTGACTTTATCTTCCAGGCGATGTTTGCAGCTACTGCGGCAACGATCGTTTCCGGTGCCGTTGCTGAGCGCGTCAAGCTCGGTAAGTTCATGGTCTTCGCCGTGCTTCTCGTTGGTCTTGCCTATCCTGTCTCCGGTTACTGGAAGTGGGGTGGCGGATGGCTCGATGCTAAAGGTTTCTACGACTTCGCCGGTTCATCAGTTGTTCACGCATTCGGTGGATTCGCCGCTCTCGCCTGTGTCCTCATCCTGGGGCCACGCAAAGGAAAGTATACGAAGGACGGCATCAAGCCTATCCTCGGACACAGCATGCCTCTCGCTGCGATCGGTGTGTTCCTCCTCTGGCTCGGTTGGTTCGGATTCAACGGTGGATCTGCCCTCAGTGCTGACCCTAAAGCGGTGTCATACGCTCTCACCACGACTTCACTCGCCGCTGCTGCCGGTGCTGTTGCTTCGATCATGATCTCCATGCTCGTGCTGAAGAAGCCTGACCTCTCCATGGCCCTCAACGGAATCCTTGCCGGTCTCGTTGGTATCACTGCCGGTGCTGACACCGTGGGTGAAGGTTCTGCAATCATCATCGGTCTCGTTGCCGGTGTGATCGTAGTATTCTCAATCCTCTTCTTCGACAAAATCAAAATCGACGATCCTGTCGGTGCGATCTCTGTGCACGGTGTGTGCGGAATGTGGGGAACGGTTGCAGTGGGTCTCTTCTCATTCGATCCTGAGCACTCACTGGGTGTTCAGATCCTCGGAACGCTTTCGATCTCCGTCTTCGCATTCATCTTCGCTTTCGTAGTGTTCTTCATCCTGAAGATGCTCGGTGGAGTTCGTGTGAGCGAAGAGGAAGAGAGCGAAGGTCTCGATGTTGCTGAGCACGGCGCTCCCGCATACAACCTTCATTAATCGACGCTTAAGTCGGGTCTCTTCAAAAATTTAACAGTGAGACCAGGAAAGAGCGGTGGGGCGAAAGCCTCGCCGCTTTTTTTGCGTTGAGTGATAACTGATCTAAACCGAGTTTTGTCGCTCGACAGGAACCATACCAAAACCTATATTTCCCACGTGCAAGAATACGCTTACATCCACGACGAAGATGAAGTCCCCGGAACTCTTTTAGAGGTCCCTTTCCTTGAAGCCTTTTCAAAGGAACATCTTGATCAAGTTCTCCACGCATCTGCATTCCTCGAATGTGATCCCGGAGATGTTATCATTGCTGAAGGTGACGAGGCTTCGCGACTCTTCATTCTCCTTGCCGGAACGGTTGCGGTCGTCAAAGGCGGTGAACAGATTGTGTCGATGAATCAGGTCGGTGATATTTTCGGCGAGCTTGCGGCTCTCGAGGGGGAGGTTCGCTCCGCCTCGGTCGTTTCTGTGGATGAATCGTTCTGCCTCGCGGTGGATCAGAAGTTTCTTCATCACGTGCTTCCGCGAAACAAGAACGCCCCGTTCTACGCGGCGCTTTACGAGTTCATTGCCAAACTCACGACGAAGCGTCTCAAGGCGACTTCGGATTATCTCGCAACGATCGACACGGAGTTGCGCGCGCTGAAGGCTAAAGCTTAGCAGGCTTTGTCAGGCCCCGAGGGTCCTGACAGTTGCCAAATACAGCGACGTCAACTGTCGCTGCTCTGAGCGAACGCTCAACCCTGTCAGGTCGACAGGCTGACCCTGTCAGGTTTCGCCGCGGTCTCGTACCAGCTGAGGGGCGCAGACCAACATCGTGTTGTCCGGACCGATCCAGTCTCGTCACCTCTCCGCATCTCGATTCGAATCTGCGGAAAGGCTGCCCTGATCGGGCGTCGCTTACTTCTTGTTGCCCTTCTTCGCAGGAGCCTCGACGGAACCGTCGCTGAAGAGGAACTTCAGATCGTCCATTTCCAGATTGCGGGTGAAGCCTTCTTCGCCGAGGACGCTGGTCATCATCTCGTTCTTCTGCTGTTGCAGAATCCGGATCTTCTCCTCAACGCTGTCACGCACCAGCAAACGGTAGGCATTCACTTTGCTTTCCTGTCCGATTCGGTGACAACGGTCAATCGCCTGGTTTTCCACGGCGGGGTTCCACCATGGATCGTAGAGAACGACGTAGCTCGCTGAGGTGAGGTTCAAACCACTGCCACCGGCTTTGAGCGAGAGAAGGAAGACCTTGGGCTCCTTCGTCTCCTGGAAGTCACTGATGACTTCGTGGCGGTTTTTGGTTTGCCCGGTGAGGTAACTGTAGGGGCGATTGCGCTCTTCGAGCTCATCGCGAATGATGTCGAGCATCGAAACAAACTGGCTGAAGACGAGCACTTTGTGCCCCTCTTCATGCAGCTGATCGAGCAGGTAAAAGAGCGCGTTCAGCTTGGAGCTCGGCTCGCCGAGATACTCGGACTTGAGCAGTCCGGGGTGACAGCAAATCTGACGCAGTCTCATCAATCCCTGAAGGATGACGAAGCTGTTCTTTCTCAGGCTGTCGTCGTTTTCCACTCCGAGCAGGACTTTCTGGATTCTTTCCAGTTCCTCCTGATACATCTGCTTCTGGATATCCTCCATGTCGCTGAAGACGTCTTCTTCGATTTTGGGAGGGAGATCGAGCGCCACTTCGCCTTTCGTCCGTCGCAGAAGGAAAGGGCGAAGTCGAGCGGTGAGACGGTTCTTCGACTGAAGGTCTTTACGGCGATCAAAGTTCTCGCGGAAGTATTTTCTGTCTCCGAGGATCCCGGGCATCGCGAACGACATCAGACTCCAAACGTCGAGAAGTCGGTTCTCGATAGGCGTTCCTGTCAGGACGAGGCGGTTCTGAGCCTGAAGTGAGCGGGCTGACTTCGCGGCTTTCGAATCGGGGTTCTTGATCTGCTGGCCTTCATCCAGAATGATGCCGAGCCATTTGATTGATGTCAGTTCTTCAGCGCAGGTGCGAAGCTGGCTGTAGTTGACGACGAGCAGATCGATGTCTTTGCCGAGTTTGTCGACATCGAGTTCGATTTTGTTTCTCAACACCTGAACCCGGATTGATGGAGCGGCTTTGATTACCTCTGCGCCCCAGACATCGAGCACTGATTTCGGGCAGACGACGAGGCTTGGTGGAGCGTTGTCGCCGAACGTCTCTCTCAACCAGAGAAGCCAGGTGAGGGACTGGATCGTTTTACCGAGACCCATGTCATCGGCGAGAATACCGCCGAACTGGTTCGTCGCGAGATAGGAGAGGAAATGGAAACCTTCGATCTGGTAGGGGCGGAGGTTCACGTTCAGGCCCGGTGGAATCTCTGGTCGCACCTGAAGCTGAAGATTCTTGGCGCGATCGGTGATTTTCTCCCACGCCTTCGCGTCGAAAACTTCCTTCGCGGCGGGCTCTGCGAGCTGGAGGGCGTGGAGTCGGTGGGTTTCACCGGTGAGGTCGAACGGATCGAGTCCGATTCGGGAAACGGCTTCCTGCTGCTCTTCGCTGAGATTCATCTTGAGACGAAGCCATCCGCCTCTTTCCATCCTGACAAATTCACCTCGTGCCTGGACGAGTGCGCGAATTTCTTCCTGCGTGAGGTCCATTCCCTCGACCTTGACGACGACTTTGAGATCAAACCAGTCGATCTCTTCATCGACGACTTCGAACGATACCTGTGCCTCAACCGGTTCCGCTTCGAGCGTGGCGAGGTCGGCATCGGCTTCGATCACGATTTCTTCGGGGAGTGATTCAATCCACTCGGCGTATTTCTCAGGGAAATTTTTGGTCACCCGTGCGCGGTAACATCCGAGGTTTCCATCGAAAGTGGGCTGCATCGGAGCGATGAGCCGTCCCGATCGGCGTTGCAGATTTCTGTCGTAACGATAGAGGAACTCGGAAGACTCTTTAGGTTGCTTCACGACTTCCCAACCCTCGCGGGAAAGTTGCTCTTCGCGCGTCTCCGAGCTGTTGCGGGCGATGATGTTCATGAGCATGTGCTCGCTGCTCGCTCCGGTTGCCTTGGAGGAAATGCTGAGATTGAAAATAATCGTGAGCGCTTCCTCTTTGACCTGCCGCTCCAACATCTCGGGGAGTTTTGCTCCGAGGCGGTAGAGGAAGGCGATTCCGTTTTCGCTTTCGATCACTTGGCGGGGGATCTCAACCCGGGGGTCGATCAGCGTTTCGTCGCGCACCCAGTGCTCGGGGCCGTGGAAGACCCACTCATCAGAGACGTAGAGATTTTCGTCACCGGGGAGAAGTCTCACGGTGTGGGAAACTTCGCGACCGTCGGCGGTGAAAAGTTGAATCTCGTAGTCGTCGGATCCCATCGTATCCCTCTGACAGACCCAGTGCAGCGGCGCGGCGCTGATCTGGAAGGCCTGCTCATCGAGATTGACGATGCGACCGTTCAATTCGGGCTGATGGAAGAGACGGTTTAAAAAGCGGCAGTTCTCGATGCGGTCGAGCTGGATAACGCCATCGGTTGATTCCTCTTTGGCGGCTGCGTTGAGGAACTTCGTCCAGAGAATCTCGGAGGGGCCGTCCATCCGGAGGCCGCCGTTTTTATAGCGATCGCAAAGTCGCTCAAATTCCTCTTCCGATTCGACTCTGACGAACTGAGTTTTGTCGGCAACGTTGGTGAGGAGGCGGGCCTCTCTCGTGCTGATCTGCAGGCGGAATTCAACTTCCTCAACGGGATCCTCCGCAGGACGTTTCTCAAACACTTCAACGCGGTAGCGCCACTCACTTTCTTCGCGGCGGCGTTCCCACTCGGCGATGCGCTCTTCGGTCCACTCGCGATCGGTGATCGATTCGAGGAACTCGGGGAAGTCGAAATTATTTTTCTCGAAGGCATGCGCCACGTAGTTCCAGAACTCGACGATATTGTCGGGAGGAGTGGGCCAAAGAATCAGTGGTTCAAAGCTTTCGACCGGCCAGCGCGGGTTCAGTCGAACGAGATCGGAATCGAAGATTTCCCTTTCGAGCTCGAATCTCCGGAAGCGGCGCTCGATTTTGCTGAGATACTCATCCTCTTCGCCGGTGAGCGAACGGCTCAGTTTCTCTTCGATGACTTCGGTCAGCGTTTGTTCCCCGACTTCGTTGGGGGCTTCGGGGAGGTCGCCTTTGCGTGCGACTTTCTCGAGCATCGTCGCGTAGAGTGCGGCACGGCCCGATTCCGTTTTCTCGTCGGCCTCTCCCTTCCAATCGTTTCCCTGCAATTGAATCTTCGTGCGACAAGACCAGTCCCGGTCTTCGACTTTCCCCTGAATGAGCAGGTGATTTCCAAAAATCTGGGTCACGCCACCTTCGTCGTGGATGCGTTGTCCTTCATTTTTTTCATCTTCAGAAAATGCATTCAGGAAGTCGAGAGTCGCACGGTCTACGTTCATATAAATATAAAGAGGGATCGGGTAATGGCCTTGGGAAGCCGTTAATTCAGTTGCTTCTGATAGGGGAGAAAAACAGATTCGGTCACTATCAGAGAGGTGATCGATTGCGCTGCATCGGGGGGCGGGCAATTAAGCCCACGGCAGGCCCGGCGTCAACCTGCCGGGACATTGTGTCAGGAAATAAAAAAGCCTCCGGCACCGTGAGACGGCGGGAGGCTTTATTTGCTCAGCCGGACTTGCACAGGAACAATGGGCTAGGCAATAGGATATCCGGTTTGAAAGAGGATTTTTTAGCGACGGCGATAATACTGAAGCATGATTTGCTCGTTCAACTTGAACTTTGCTTCAACCTCAGCAACTGCCTTGGCCTCTGCTTCGAAGTAGAACTGCACGTAGTAGCCATGCTTTTGCTTAACATTGTTCTCGTGCGCAAATTCTCTGCGACCGAGACGGTCAATTTGCTCGAGTGATGCACCGCCGGCTTCGAGATCTTTCGTGATGCCTGCGACCATTTCTTCGATGCCTTCTTCCTGGCCCTGTAGTTTGAGGATGTAAACTCCTTCGTATTTGCGCTTCATAAAAAAATAAACGTTTTGTATTCTCCGATCACGCACAATTAGGCGCGCCTGTTGAATTGGTTCATTGCCTGATCCATTCCTTCGGAGAGCGCACAATTTACTCCATCTACGGCAATCGCGAGCACTTTTTCGAGTTCTTCCGCATCATTCGCCGAGAATTTGCCGAGAACGTGGTCAATTACGGTCTCTTTTTCGTCGGCAGCTCCGATTCCGAGCTTCAATCGGGGGAACTCTTTGGTGCTGAGAAATTCGATGATGGATTTCATTCCGTTGTGGCCTCCTGAAGAACCTTCTTTCCGGAACCGGATTTTTCCGATCGGCAGATCAAGATCATCGTAAACGACGAGGATCTGCCGGGGATGAAGTTTGTAAAAGCGGCCGAGGCGGGCGACCGCGTTGCCGCTGAGATTCATGTAGGTGAGCGGTTTCGCGAGAATGACACCGTCTTTTCCCTTCGTCACTTTGGCTCGGAATTTCCGCTCGCGAGACCACTTCGAATCGGTCTGTGCGGCGATCCGGTCAACGAGCTCGAACCCGATGTTGTGACGCGTTCCCTCGTATTCGGTCCCGGGGTTGCCGAGGCCGACGACGAGTTTGATCTTATCCGGTGAGGAGGGCGCTCTTTCGGCTCCGCCGCTCAGAAATTTTTCGAGGAGTGACACAGTGATCAGTAAAAGCGGAAGTTCTGATTCTGCAAGTGTCGTCCTTCGCGCCCCGTCAATTTCCGGAGGCGCTACTGGGTGATGTTTACGTAGGTGCCTCCCAACAGGTTGGCGATCGCGGTAAGAATCGTCTCAGCGGGGTTGTTCACATCGAATCCAATCGTGTTGACGGTGACACCCTCAGTCAGAAGTTGGGTCATCGTCGTCGCGTAGTTCTGAGAATTGGGTTGTCCGTCACTGAGCATGAACACTTCATCCGGGACGGGGTTGAAGTTCAATGCAGAGCTTAAGGCGACCTGGTAATTGGTGCCACCGCCGGCGGAGATTCCCTGAAGCGCGGCGATCACGGTGTCCTTGTTCTCCTGCGTTGCGGATTCAAGCACGTTGCCGCTGTTGTATTTTTGACTGCTCGAAAAGACGACGACACCGAACCGGTCTGCCGGCGTGAGCGAGTTGATCGATGAGATGGTTTCCTGAACGACGGCTTCCCAACGGGACTGCTGGCCGAAGTTGCCGTTCATCGAGCCGGATCCGTCGAGAACGAAGAGAACATCGCCGGAGGTGGGGAGTCCGAAGAAGTTCGATCCCGTCGTCGCCGTGGCGCTCTCGCTGTTGAGGTAATTGGTGTTTTGTCTCGCTTTCGCATAGGCGGAAATACGGAACCCGTCCGGGTAGTTGGCATGCTCGGCGGAACCGCTTTGCTGATACAGAGACCACTGGGTCCGGTGAGGCACGGGAGCGTTGATATCGGTGATGACGAAGAAAATGTCGGACGTCGCGGCTGGGTTCGGGTTGGTCAGTGAATAGCTGATGGATGAGGTCTGTTCATTGAACTCATTTGAGCTGAGCGTGATCAAAGGGCGCGCGAGAGTCGTGGGCGGCGACGCGGCTTTGAATTCCCATGTGTTTGAAGTTTGGACGCTGCTGGTCCAGTAGCTCGGGTTTCCTTCGGTGAAGGCAACGACGGTGGAATCCTCGGTGATCTGAAACGGACCTCCGTAGGTTTTGAAAGGCCCTCCGTTGATCGAATACAGCATCCAGGTGCCTGCCGGGTTGGGATTGTAAAGCGAGATGGAGAGCGGGCTCGCGCTCTCGGGATACTCGCCGCTTCCCGGGTAGATTTGCGGCGGGTCGAGTGACTGGACCACGGTGGGGGGAGCTGTGGATGTGGGATCCGTCGTGTGGATCGTCGTGATGCCGGCGCGGGTGTCAGGCATCTTCTCGACCCCTTTCCAAACCCAGCCGGCGTTCTTGTTGTAGTTGAAGGTTCCCGGGTCGCGAGTCTCGGTGCCGTAGTCGATTTCAGCCCGGGCGTCATCGAGAAAGAACTGAGAAATACCGGGGCCGGATTCGACCATTTTGAACAGCATCTCTTTCTCATCCCAGACAGCACGGGGGACATCTGAATCGAGCTTGTCGGTCTTGGTGAGATACATCACAGCGAGACGCTTATCGATCATGCTGCCGCTGAAGGTTGTCGAGATTTTGGCGGCTGACTGGTCGTTGCGGGACTTCAGTTTATCGAGAACGACCTGCGGATCGGAAATTCCTTTGAGATCCCCACCGGTAGCGCGATAGGCCTGAATCGACCGGTTGATCGTGGCGACATCGGAAACGAGTGCATTCTCCTTCACTCCATTGGACAGGGTTCCGAGCGTGGGCATCGCGATAGCCGCGATGATTCCTATCACGGCGACAACGATGATGACTTCCAGGATGGAGAAGGCACGCCGGGTGAGTGTTTGTGTTTTCATATTTTGCCCCAACTTAGATGTTTAAAGGAAACTATTAATAATAAATACCATAATTAAGATAAAATCAATACTGAAATTTCAGACGAAAAGTTGCGTTTTATTGAATATCAACCCCTGCGCCGCGCTCGTGTGGAAGGGGTTCGCAGTGCCGTTTTTCAGGAGGTGAGCAAAGTTATGACACCTAAATCGGTGGCAATGAATTCACAGGTGCGTTAGCCTAGGCTCCTTTTTTATGAGCGATCCAGGTCAGGTAGAAACTCAATTTCAGACAATTGCGACAGCCGAGCGTCCCTTTGTGTTCCGGAACGGCGATTCGCTGAACGACGTTGTCATTGCCTACGAGACGTGGGGCACGCTGAATGACGACTGCAGCAATGCGATTCTGCTGTTTCACGCCTTTTCGGGGAGTCAGCACGCGGCGGGATACAATCCGTCGGTCGAGGGGAATGAATTTTGGACAAAGGAATGCGAACAGGGGTGGTGGAACCCGTTTATCGGACCGGGCAAAGCGCTCGATACCGACAAGTATTTCGTCATCTGTGCCAATTACATTGGAGGGTGTTATGGCTCGACCGGTCCCGCGAGTATCGATCCGGCTACGGGACTTCGCCACGGCAGTTCGTTCCCGAATGTCACGGTGAACGATGTCGTGAGGAGTCAGGCGCTTCTTCTCGACGGGCTGGGGATTGAAAAACTGCTCGCCGTGGTGGGACCGTCGACGGGCGGCCTTGCCTGTGTCTGTTTTGCGACCTTGTTCCCCGAGCGGGTCAGTCTTGTTATCCCGATCGCTACGGGGACGAAAACGACGGTGTTGAATCGAATCATTCTGCTCGAGCAAATTCTGGCGATTGAAAACGATCCCAAATTCAAGGCCGGCAAGTACTACGAATCGGGAGTTCCCGAGACGGGGCTTTCGCTTGCCCGGATGATCAGCCACAAGACCTTCGTCCATCTCAACGCGATTGAAAGACGGGCCGGCAAAGATGTCGTTCATCCCGAAGATCGCTTTTCCTGGTATCGGGCTCACGACCACGTCGAAAGCTACATGCTTCATCAGGGGAAGAAATTCACGGCGCGTTTCGACGCCAACACTTACCTGCGGATCTGCGAAATGTGGAGTCGGTATGACCCTGTAATCGAAGGGGATGCGGAAGATCTTCTGAGCTTGTTCTCCCGCTCTCGCGATGCCGGGCATCAGTATCTCGTCTTCAGTATCGACGAGGACTATTGTTTCTATCCGGAGGAGCAGGCCGCTCTCGTTGAGCAGTTGAAAAATGCAGAGGTGCCTCATTTGTTTCTCACGGTGCATTCCGAGAAAGGGCACGATTCGTTTCTCCTCGAGCCGGAACTCTACACGCCGCACATTCAGGTGATGCTGCAGAATGCGGCGGACTGAGAAGAAAAAAGCGAAAAGTGATTGAGTCGTCGGTTGATATTCCGCAAGCGGTGTCATACGATCCGCGCATGGTTCGACATAACGTATATTTCTGGCTGAATGAGACAGTCTCTGAGGAGCAACGCTCCGCTTTTGAAGAGGGTCTGAAGGCGCTTTTCGAGATCGATGTTGTCGCCAAAGGTTCGTTCGGTGTCGCCGCCGGAACTCCGGAGCGTCCCGTCACCCGGAACACTTTCGATTACGCTCTCGTTCTTGAATTTGATTCCGTGGAACAGCACAACGCGTATCAGGTTCACGACGAGCATACCGTCTTCGTAAATTCTTTCGGCAGCTGGTTCAAAGAGGTCCGGGTATTTGATACTCAGTTCTGAATTCCCTGCTGAATTGCCCTTCCGTTTTTAAACACTTTGGCTGGACAATCTCCGGCACACCCGCAAATTAATCTCACTTACGATGCACTTGGAAATTTTTAATTCTTCAAAAGAACAACTCGACTACGAGTTTCACGGTGATCCCAGCGACACTTCGCTTCTCGTTATCATCGGCCATGGTGTGACAGGGAATAAAGATCGCCCATGGGCCATCGGTCTCGCTGAAGCGCTCGAAAAAGCGGGATTCAACGCGCTCCGCTTCTCCTTTTCCGGAAACGGCGAATCAGAGGGTGATTTTGAAAATTGCACGATCTCCAAGGAGGTGAAAGATCTCAAATCGATCGTCAACGCAGCGGAAGACGAAGGCTATCACCGGATTTGCTACATGGGGCACAGCATGGGCGCTGCGGTTGGTGTTCTCGCAGCACCGAAAGATTCACGAATCGAACTGATGGTTTCGCTTTCCGGAATGGTGCACACGAAGAAGTTTCTCGAAACCGAATTCGGTGATCAGGTTCCCGGAAAAGGGTTCATGTGGGGGGATAAAGAATGCCCGCTTTCCCAGGCTTTTGCCGATGACATGGAGAAGATCGACAACACCCTCGGCAAAACCGAGAAAATCGAAATTCCCTGGCTCATCGTTCATGGTGACGCCGATGATGTCGTTCCCGTTGAGGAAGGCCGCGAAATCTATCGCAGTGCCTACGAGCCCAAAGAACTCGAGATCCTCGAGGGCGTTGATCACGTTTACAGCGGTGACGGGCTCAAGAAGATGACCGACGTCGTTGTTTCCTGGCTGAAAACGCATCACAGCTGATGTCCGCCACTGCAGATTCCACTGCAGGCGGCAGCAATCAAAGCTCTTTCGACATCCTCGGAATCGGGATGTCGATGATTGATTCGATTCAAGTGGTCGACGAATTTCCGTCGGCCGCCGGAGTCACCGAATCCTCTTTCGCAACCCTGATGGGGGGCGGTCCTGTTCCGACTGCCCTTTGCGCAGCGTCGATGCTCGGCGCGCGAACCGCGATCATCGATCAGATCGGAGACGATTGGTGCGCTGATCTGATCGCAGGAGATTTTAACAAGTTCGGCGTCGACTGTCGCTATCTGCATCGTCAGGAAGCGCGGAGCAGCACCTTCGGGTCCGTCATGGTCAGGCGCTCGGATGGAGAGCGTCACATCGTTTTCACGAGGGGCACGTTTGACGAGCTTTCGCCTGCCCGGCTGCCCGTGGCTGACCTCGAGACTTGTTCGATACTTCACTTGAACGGACGTCATTGGGACTCCGCCTGCGAAGCTGCTCGCCTCGTGAAAGCGGGACGGGGAAGGGTGTCTTTCGACGGGGGCGCGAATCGATACGAATCCCGGTTTCTTCCGCTCCTTGCTGACGTGGATATTCTGATTGTTGCGAAGGACTTCGCTGAAAAGCTCTCGGGTTCAATTGATCGTGACGAACAACTCGCTTCACTCGCGCAATGGGATGCGGAACTCGTCGGGATTACGGATGGGGAAAAGGGAAGCTGGTTTCTCCCGCGTGGGGAAGATCGCTTCCATCAGCCGGCGTTTGACGTCAGTCCGGTGATCGATACCACCGGGTGTGGTGATGTTTTTCACGGTGCCTTTCTGACTTCGTTGGCGAAGGGTGGCACCTGGAGAGAGTGCGCGGCTTTTGCCAGTGCCGCCGCTGCCTGCAATGCCACTGCTGCGGGTGGTCGCGGGAATCTTCCGACCCGGAGGATCGTTAACGGAATGGTGGGGGCTTGAGATTTCCGGGAGCAAGGCAGTCTTCCGGTGTCAAGGAGGTGGTGATTAAACGGAAATCCAAAATTATTGATTTTATTAAAATTATGGACTACCTTCCGGATAATATGCTGAAATGAAAAGCTGAGGAGGAAGTTTCCGGAGGCCTTTCGGGCACCTGTTAATCTTCTTTGCTCTCAATGAATTGTCTCTGGCTCACTCGGAAATACCCACGTCCCACCAATAGCGGAGAGTTGATCTATTCAAACGGTCTGATTCGATCGTTCGCGAAGACCGGTGCGAAACTGACGGTGCTCGCGCATGACAACGATGAAGTCCCTGTCGGCGAGGGTGGTTCCTCCACCGAATACGTGGATGATGACAATGTGCGTTGGAGGCTCGGGACGCCCGAACTCGGCGGACGACTGACGAGTTTGTTCACACGATATCCCAGCGATTCCTGGCGCCTCAAGAATGGAGGGCCCGAAGCGGCTCTCGTTCACGCTCTCGATAACGAGGCGTGGGATGCCATTATCATCGATCATGCGGCGCTGGGTTGGGCCTGGCATCTGATCCAAAAGACAAAGCGGGAAGGCGGTTCCACGAATGACCCGGTGGTGGTCTACCTTTCACACAATCACGAAGCGAAGATTCGTCGGGAAATTGCGAAAAACTCAAAGGCTTCCTTTCCTCACAAGCTCGCCCTCCACTTCGATGCTGAAAAATATGCGCGACAGGAGGAGATGCTCTGCCGCGAAGTCGACCTCGTCACCGCGATCACCGATGCGGAAGTCGAAGCCTACCGCGAAAATTTTCCGTCACAGCAATACATCAGTCTGACACCCGGTTACGAAGGGGTGTCACACGAACGCCGGATCTCCGAAGCGACACCGCGTCGTGTTGTTATGTCAGGATCATTTGAGTGGGTCGCGAAACGAATCAATCTCGAGCGTTTTCTCGAGCAGGCGGCAGGTCCGTTGCAGGCCGCGGGGATTGAACTTCAAATCGTCGGAAAAGCTGATGATGACTACCGCCAGACTATTTCGGACCGGTTTCCCGCCGTCGATATGGTGGGTCGGGTTCCTGAAATGACGCCGTTCCTGCTCGATTCGAGAATGGGGCTCATCGTCGAAGAGTTCGGGGGTGGTTTCAAGTTGAAGACGCTCGAATACATCTTTCACGGCCTGCCGCTCGCCGGATTGGATCACGCCGTTGAGGGGCTCCCGTTGAGCAGCCCCGGGAATGTGTTGCTGACATCCGACACCGCGAGCCTGATCCAGGCGATCATTGAGAAAATCGACGACTTTGACGCGCTCAACCGGATGCAGGAAACGTCGCTCGCGATCTGTAAGACTTCTTTCCGATGGGAGGACAGAGGGCTCAAACTTTACGAGCAAATCAGGGAGATGAGAGCCGTCGTTCTCGCGGGGTAGTGCTTGCGAAGGTTCCTGAAAAAGAGGAGAATGCATGCCTTGCTCATGCGTAATCTCTTCCAACTCACTCTCGCCGTTTTCACCCTCTGGTCAGGGGGGGCTCTCGTTTCGGCAGATGACAGACCTAACATTCTCTGGATCATCCCCGATGATATGTCGGCGAATTTTTCGTGTTATGGCGAAACGACGATTGAGACGCCTCACGTCGATGCGCTTGCCGCGGCGGGCGTGAAGTTCACGAATGCATACGTCACCGCGCCGGTATGCTCAACGTGTCGCTCTGCCTTCATCACCGGGATGTATCAGACGAGCATCGGCGCTCATCATCATCGGAGTGGCCGCGGAGAGGTGAAGATTCATCTTCCTGAGAACCTGAAACTCGTTCCTCAGCTGTTTCAGGAAGCGGGGTATCACACCTCGATTTCAGGATGGCCGGGAAAGAAGGGGCGTCTCGGGAAAACGGATTACAATTTCGAATGGGACAAATCGATCTATGACGGGGCCGATTGGGCCGGGCGGAAAAAGGGGCAGCCGTTCTTTGCTCAAATCCAATCCCAGGGTGGCAAAATGCGGGGTAAGGATGAAAAAGGCTGGGAATCCATTTCCGCCACCGCGGAGAAGCATTTGGGATCCCGGACGTCTCCTGACGTGGTGGAGCTGCCTCCTTATTACCCCCGGATTCCAGAACTTTTGAAAGACTGGGCCGCTTACCTTGACAGCGTTCGCGAAACGGATCGCATGGTCGGTGAAATTGTCGCGCGGCTCAAGAAAGACGGCGATTGGGATAACACCGTGATTTTGTTCATGACGGATCACGGGATCAGCCACGCGAGAGGAAAGCAGTTCATGTATGATGAAGGCCTCCACGTGCCGCTGGTCATCGCCGGTCCCGGCATTGAAGCGGGTTCAGTGAGAACCGATCTCGTCGAGCATATCGATATTGCTGCGTTGTCGCTCGCTGCTGCCGGAATCGAAATTCCCGCGGTGATGCAGGCACGTGATATCCTCGCGGAAGATTACACGCCTCGAGAGGCTGTTTTCTCGGCGCGAGATCGCTGTGACGAAACCGTCGATCACATGCGCGCGGTGCGAACGCAGGATTTCAAATACATCCGGAACTTTCTCCCTCAGCGCCCCTACCTCCAGCCATGTGCCTACAAGGATGCGAAAGAGATTCTCAAGGCGCTCCGCCGGGCTCATGCTGCCGGCGAATTGAACGATGAGCAGGAACTTATTTTCCGTGAAACGCGTCCGCCCGAGGAACTTTACGATCTCAAAAATGATCCCTACGAATTGAAAAATCTCGCCGCTGATCCCGGCTTTTCAGAGAAGCTCGTTGAGTTGAGGGCGCGGCTCGATACCTGGATGGAAGAGACCGGCGATGAGGGGCGCAGCCCTGAGTCAGAGGCTCAGTTCGATAGCGATATGAAAGTCTATCTCGAGACGATCCGGATTCGGAGCACCCCTGAAAACTACCAAATCATCGCCGATAACATTGCGCTGATGAAAGAGTGGGCTGCGGCAGGGAAGTGAGTCGGAGAAGCCGGCTCACTCGATCTCGCTGAGTCTGCTGTCGGCTTCGGCCTGTGCTTTCTTCATGACGCTTTCGAGAGTCACAGAAGCGCCGGACTGACGCTTGCTTTCGTCGGCAGCTTCCATGAAGGCGTAGATTTCAAGCGTCTCGGCCGGATCGACGGGAAGGGCGCCGGTTTTAAAGTATTTCGCGATCTCGCCGACGAGTGGGCCGTATCCGGGGTAGGCGCCGATTTCACTCGTGCCTTTGGAACCCGTCGCGGTTCCTCCGTAGCCTTTGCGTTCTTCAAACACGCCGGTTCTATTGCCGTTCCACGTTCCGGTGACACGGATCATGCCGTCATCGCTCTTCGAGCGGATGACTGATTCGCAGCCTGTTCCCATCACCGTGAAAAGTGACTCCACTCCGTGAATACCGTACCAGAACAAATCCGGATGCGTTTTCTCGAGGGAGGCGGGGCTTCCGGTTTGGGCTTCCGTAACGGTCCCGATCGACCCCGCGCGGACTTTGAGAGTGTTCGGGCCGAAGCGGAGTGAGGAGGAGGAAAAGAGCGGGACATTGTATTTCTCAGAAGCTTTGAAAATCAGGATCGCATCTGCAAGCGATCCCGCGATCGGTTTGTCAATGAAGACGGGCTTTCCGGCTTTGAGAACGGGAATGAGCTGTTCGAGGTGGGGGCGCCCGTCGTTCGTTTCGAGGAGGACCGCATCCACCTTCTCAAGAAGCGCGGGAATTGAGTTCACGATTTCGACGCCGTGGGTTTGGATCTCTTCCGTGTATTTAGGAACGCGGCTCGTGCTGGATTCAATGTCAGGACTGCCTTTCGGGTAAGCGGCGACGACTTTGCAATCGGCGAGCGCGCCCTCTGCGGCGGGATCGTTCATCGTTTTCGTGAAGGCGATAACGTGGCCTGTATCGAGACCGATGATGCCGACTTTGATTTCGGCTTCTGCCGCCGGGGCGGGGGTGGAGAAGGCGCCAAAGAGTAAGGCTGCGCAGAACAGGGTAATGGAATAGGTCTTCATGTGAGTCGATAGTGTCATCGTCCCCTCTGGTTTGTCACTGCGAAGCCACGGCGCAATCCTGTCCCCTGCGAAGGCCTGACCTGTCACTCTTTCTTCCCGGGATAGGGTCTCAGTCCCAGGAGCATTTCAGCTCGCTCGCTGAGTGGTTGGCGGGCGAATTTGCTGTCGGTATGTTTCGCGAGATTTTCGGCGACGAGAGCGTAAACGGCCTCGCGATCCTGACTCGTGTCGACTTCGACGCATTTACCCTCTGCTTTGAAAAGCTCAACGATGGGCAGGGTCTCCGCCTTGAAGGTATCGAACCTCAATTTGATGCTTTCGACGTTGTCATCACTTCTCCCCGTCCATTTAGCCCGTCCGAGAATGCGCTTTTCGAGCACCTCGTAAGGACACTCAAAGTAGAGCATTGTGGGGAGTTCACTCTCCCGGCCGAAGAGATCGTGCCACGTTTCCAGATTGGCAGGAGAGCGGGGGAAACCGTCGAGAAGGAAGTTGTTCCTCCCTGTCATTCTCGTCGTCTCCTCCATTTTCGATCTGAGTAAGTTTACCATGATCTCGTTGGGCACTAGTTTCCCGGCGGTCATGCATTCCTCGATCGTTGCGGCAGTCGGGCCGCCTTCTTCAAGTTCCTCCCGGAGGAGATCTCCCATCGAAAGGTGGGCCCATCCGAGTTGGGAGTCAGCGAGCTCACACATCGTTCCTTTGCCGGCTCCGGGGCCGCCGAGAACGAATACGACATTCGGTGCGGGGCAGGGGAGTCGCGGGTCAAAATGGTGGATGACGACTTTGGGCGCAGGAGCGACTCCCTTTTTGTAAACATGCCATTCGATATCGGTCGGAGGCATTTCATCATCGCCGGTGGTATCATAGGCGAGGTGGCCGTCGAGCCGGCAGATGCGCCACGACGTGTAACTGTTGGAAAAGGAGAGGGCGGGGCTTCGTGCTGATTTTCCGTCGGCGCGGTCCCATGCCATTTTCCCGTTCCAGTATCCGGGACTCGAGACGGTTCCCGATTCGGATTTAGCGGGAGGTGCCGTTGAAGGGACGAAAAGGCCGTCCACTTCAGGAAGACCGGATCCTGACACTTCGATAAAGAAAGTGTTAGGTTTGAGCTCATTTGTTTCAGCCATGAGATCTTCTACCAGCAATTGACGGCTTTGAAAACAAAACTGCAATTTAACTTCCCCGGATAGGGAATTCCCTACTTCTCAGGGAAGGCGATGTCCAGACAGATCACGCGAACGCGAATCCCCGCGCGAACCCGAATTGCGATCGTCAGGCTCGTTTGACCTTTGGCCGCCTCTCCGGGGAAAGCGAAGCATGCGGTGTCTTCCGCGCTTCCGAGCCAGGTTCCGTCGTAGGGGTGCGGGATCGGTTTTTCGACAAAGTCGATCGGTTCCAATACAAACGGTCCGCAAGTGATCTCGATCTCCCGGTCGGAGATAACCTCGTCTGAGCGAAGTCTTAAAATTCCATCGCCTTTCGGAACCATCTTCGATGAGACGGGGAATTCGAAAAGGTAATGCTCTCTCCGGTTCATGATTACGGGGAGTTTGCGCTCTCCGATGATGCGATCGTTTCGCCCTTGCGTTAGGAAATACCACGGTACTTGCTCCACGAGGAAATTCCGATCTTTCAGTTTGGGGAGGATGTGAAAGGGCGGTTCGTGAAACGGGCCGATCGCATCGGTGACGTGATAGCGGTAGTAGGGAAAGTTGAAAAGGCTGACCCCGCTCGCTCCCTGCTCGCGGGCGAGTTGGGCAGTGGTGTAGAACTGTTCATCGGTGGTGCGGAGGTAGGGTTGCGTTCCACTTCCGTTGGTTGCCTTGCCCGTCATCGTGCAATGCGTCATCTCCGTATAGATCGCGGCCTTGTCTCCGACTTCTTCGCGGGCTTCGGCGACGCTCTTGTCCTGCCGGGTGAAGTAGCTGTGGGAAAGGTTAATCATGTCGACTCCGGCTTCGACCAGTGCCGCGAGGTCGACTCCCTGATCGGGACGGACTTCTGCTTTCGCCGGGACGCGGATGCAAAGCTGGCGGCGGGGCAGACCTCGCGCGACCGCTGTTTTGTCTAACATGTTTCGAATTCCGGAGACAAAATCAGTCGTGATCTCACGTCGTTTCTCGAAGGAGAGATCCGCTCTGAATCGCACCCAGTGACGCAGGAAATCGAGTTCGAGTCCGGCGATGTCGTAATTGGCGCAGGCTTCCTCGATCAGGGAGAAGGTGTAATCTCGAACCTCAGGGATCGCCCAGTCAAAGACCGCATCGTCCCAGTTGTTCGGGTCTGGTCCGATTCGGAATGATTCGTAATTGTCCCAGTAGTGGCGCGCCATGTGCGCTGTCGGGCGCCCCTGTTTCAGCGCGTCTGCCAGATCGCGCGTGTGGTGGCCATCATTCAGGCGAAAACTGAGAAAGGGTTTTACCTGAAGGGTGGCGCACGTCTCGACGAGGGTTTTCAGCATGTCACCGCCTTCGAGAAGATACTGTCCGATCTTGGGAACCCCCTTGACGCCGTGTGTTTCCCGAAGCCATCGATAGTGTTCGACGGGAGAGTAGATTTCCGATTTCCACCAGGGCATCCATCCCAGCCCGGGTTGGAGGAAGTGCGCATCGGCTTGCGCAGCTTCAGTGATCGAGGCCGCGAGAAGCTCATCCGTGAACGCTTCTTCAGCTCTTACCCCGGGGCGGAGGCAGGAAAAGATGTGCGTGGTGTCGTTGCTGTAGATCGTCTGGATCGCCTGGAGCGGCGACGGCGTTTCGGCTGAGGCGCGGGGGACCAGCGAGGCAGCGCCAAGGAGAGGGAGTGACTGGAGGATTTTCCGGCGATTCATTGATTCAGGGGCTCCGTTGTTCGCAGGTAAAGAAAGAGATCCCTGACATCCTCTCTTCGCAGAGAGTCAAGGAGACCTGGTGGCATCAGAGAGACGTCGGATACCTGACGCGATTCGATCTCCGCGGTATCAATGCGCTCGACTTGTCCCACCTGGCGAAAGGTGAGCACTTGATCGTTCTCTTCAACAACATTTCCCAGAAGGGTTCGGCCGTTTTTAAGGGTGAGCGTTACGAGGCGGTAGTCAGGGGAAACATCTTCGGAGGGAAACAACACATTGATCAGAAAATAGTCGAGATTGGCGCGACCGGAGCCGGTCAGGTCGGGGCCGATTAGTCCGCCCTCGTCGTAAAGCCGGTGGCAGGCCGAACAGGAGCGGCGAAACACCTCGCGTCCCTCGACCGCATCCCCCTTCGCGAGGTAGTCATCTGAGAGGCGCTTTTTCCAGGTTGAAATCTGAGCGGCTTTTTCCGCCGCGTTCTTTTCATCGATGCCCAGAAATTCGGTGAATTCTTTTTTCCGGGAAGTGGTCATCATTACCTGTCGCGCGACGTAGGTGGGAAGATGCTCTGATTTGACGTCCCCTGCGAGAATGGCTTCCACAAGAGCGTCGGCAGAACTCTTGCGAGCGGCGAGCGTTTCGAGAATCGCGGTGCGCCGTTCGGTCGTGGGCGAATTTTCTTCTTCGTTCAGCAGGGCCAGCAGACGGGAGGCTGAACCTTCGGCGGCAAAGACGCCTTCCGCCCGTATCGCTTCGATAGCCAGCTCAGGGAATCGAAGCAGCTCGGAAAGCTTTCCTGCAATCGTCTGAGATTCGGCGGACACGAGCATACGGAAGTAGTTCAGCCGCTCGCTCTCCGGTGTCGTGTCAGTAAAAATCCGGTCCGCGATTTCCTCTTCGCCTGAGGGATCGCCGAATCGAAGCGCGAGTTGAAATGCCTGTGTCAGGATCGCAGGATCGCGCCGGCCCTTCAGCGCGGAATAGAGGTTCTTCCATTTTTCCGGCATGCTCGCACGAGCGGGGAGTGCCTCGAGTAAACCCGTGAGAATGGACTGGAGCGGTGCTGTCTGGATCTCATCGCTCAGCAGCGCGGCGACGATGATTGGGATTGCGTCAGCCGACACTGCCCGCCTCGTGATGGCCTCGCTGAGCCACGGGTGACCGGATCGAGATGCGACTTTCATGGCGCGCTCCGGGTTCAATTCCACGAGCGGTTCAAATCCATACCATCGCATCAGCGCAAAGTTGCGATCTTCCTTTTCGATCGGGAGGCGGGCCAATGCTTCCGCCGCATTCCAGCGGGCTTCCGGCGGAACGCGCTGGAGGAGGGCTGCGATCCGGTAGAGAACCGATGCGTCGGATTCTTTTGTGATGACGTTTTCGAGCCACTTCACCTGCCCGGCGGATGGTGTCTCTTCGGTAAATGTCAGGGTGAGAAGGTGCGTTCGAATCGGGGCGCGTTCCTCCGGTTTATCTGATGTAAGTGAGTCATCGTAGACTGACTGATACCACTCTCCGGCAGGGTCCAGGGCGTGGAGTGCCTGAATCGCGCTGATCGAGTCGGGAACGGGGGCTGTCGCGGCTTTTTTGATGAGGCGTTGCTTTGCGTCATCGCTCAAGAGCGATCGCGTCTCATCAGGGTGGTTGGCACGCTCGTGCAGGTTCCGCAGCGCGTGCCTTCGCCACCAGACATTTTCGTGAAACAACAAGTCGATGAGTGCTTCGGTGCTCATCGCCGCGACATCGAATCGTTCCTTCTCAGCTCTTTCGCCATACCGGACTTCGTAGAGTCTGCCGCTGCTGCGATGGATCCCGTCGCGGTCGTGGCATTCTCCGAGATCGGTCCACTCCGCCATCATCATTTCCCCGCGGGGGCCCTGACAAAGATCTACGGGGCGGAACCAGGGGCTGCTGCTGCGCAGAAAATCGTCGCCGTGACTCGCGGTCCACGCGGATCTTTTCCTGCTGAGGTGATCCATGTTGATCCGTTGGCCCAGCACATTGCCAAAGAATGCTTTCCCCCTGTATCGGGCGGGCCATGAGTCAGCCTGATAGATCATCAAGCCGCAGTGGGAGTGCCCTCCGCCCGCTTCATCGTTTCCCGTGAAATCTTTGCGACCGGTCTGGCCTCCGGACCAGTGCCGGTGATCGGAAGTGGGCTCCATCAGTGCATAGCTGTATGCGTTGGACCCTGTTCCTGAACCGCGGTCGTAGCGCGCCCCCGGAACGAGGTGCCAGAGGTGATCGATCACACTCGTGTGGATGAATCCTTCGCCCTCTTCATTCCAGTCGAGGCCCCACGGGTTCACGGTTCCCTCTGCGATGACTTCGAAACGTTCTTTCGCGGGGTGGTAGCGCCAGATCGAGCAACTGAGCGGAGTGCGTTCGTCTTCCGGCGTGCCCGGCTTGCCGACGTTCGATGGTTTCTTGATTCCGTGGCGACCGTAGAGCCAACCGTCGGGCCCCCATTTGAGGCCGTTGAAGAAGTTGTGCTCCGCTTCGGTGCTCCACCCGTCGAGCACTGCCTCCGGCTCGCGATCGGGAATGTCATCGCGGTCGGCGTCCGGAATGAAAAGCAGTTCGGGCGCGTCGCAAAGCCAGACGCCTCCGTGCCCTATCTGAAAACCACTCGTGTGATTCCCTTTGTCCCAGAAAACTTTCCGTGTATCGAACTGGCCATCGTTGTCGGTGTCTTCGAAAATGAGGAGCCGGTCCTTCCCGGTTCGCTTCCATTCAATGTAGGAAAAGCTTTCGAGGACCCAGAGCCGGCCTTTGTCATCGTATTCGATCGCGATGGGTTGCGCGACATCGGGTTCACCGGCGAACAGGGAAACGTGAAAGCCCTCAGGAACCGTGATCTGTTTCAGCGACTCGAGAGGCGAGGGCGGGGCGCTCGATGGGTCCTGCGTGTCGACGATGCCCTCAGGCAATTGACCGAACGACTGGATCGTGAAAAACACGAACAGTGAAAAGAGGGCTGAATTTTTCATCTCGCCTTACCTTGCGAGACTTTTACTCAATCGGCCATTGGCACATCTCCGGCAGATCGGCGGTGCAGAGCTTACGCGATAAAGGCGACGGTTAATGTCCAGAGGATCGCGGCGAGTCCTGCTGCGTTGGAGGCTGGAACGATCTGCGTTTTTACGTGATCCATCAGATCGCATCCGGTGGTCATCGAGCTTAGGACCGTCGTATCGGAAATAAGGGAGCATTGATCTCCAAAAACACCGCCATTCAGAACCGTGGCAAAACAGACTGACATAGTCAGCTCGGGATTCGCGAGGTCACTGCCCTGAACGACGCTCCGCGGAAGCGGCATCGCGAGTGGAAAGGCGATTGCGTAAGTGCCCCGGATTGTTCCGGTCGAAAAGGCGATGATCATCGTGAGAATTTGCAAAGTGACCGGAAGTGCGATGTAGGAAATCTTGTCTCCTGACAAATCAACTAAGTAGCTGCCTGCTCCGACCTCCCGGCTGATGCCACCGATCGTCACTGCCAAAATAAGAATGACTGAGTCGAAGACGACGCCCTTGAGTCCGTCTCCGATTCCTTCAATGACATCGCCCAGTCTCATTCCCTCGAAGAGCGCGACGAATACGGAAACTAACAAGGCGATCCCGAAGGCCCAATTCACTTTCGGACTCCCCATGAAAATGAAAGTTCCAATCGCGGTGCCGAGCAGGAGGAACAGGGAAAAAAGAATTCGAGGACGTTTGTTTTGTATCCTTTGGGAACATGGCTCACCTGCAGCTCTCTCGCATTCATTGGCCGCGCTCCGGGCGCGTCGAGTTGACCGGTGGTCTTGGCTCGTTCGTGCGCCGCGCGAATCCCGGGGCCTGAGAAACGGGTGATACCGAGGCTGAGCAAGAGTGTGCCGAGGACCGCGAGGATTCCGTAGAAACTCAAAGGAACGCTTTTGAAAAAGAAGGAGATACGAACGGCCTCGGTCGCGAGAAAAGCGACCCCGGGAACAACGAGGAAGGCCTGAACGTAGACGGGCCAGGCGTTGAACGCGAGGATCGATGCGATGGGCGAAGCTGTGGAATCGACGATCCAGGAAAGTTCTTCGTGACTGACTTTCTCCAAATCGGCGACTGGCTTGACGAACGTTCCGACTAAAACCACGCTGACGGTTCCTCCCTGAAAAAAAGAGCACTCCCATGACCCATGATACGAACTTGGCGGATCTTGGCCCCTTCACGAAGTGTCCTGTCATGAATTCAGCGAAGGTCTGAGCCGCTCCGGTCCGCCACCAAAATCCCATGAGCCCTCCGAGTAACCAAAGGTAGAACAGAACAACTCCCGCTGCACTTTTGCTACCGAGACTGGGGAGAACAACCGCGTCGGTGATGTCGAAACGACCGAGCATACATGCGCCGACTACCACTCCGCTAAATAGAGCTGTCATTGCCTCCTTCGTAACGAGACAGAGGGCGATCGCAATCAGGGTGGGAAGCAGCGACCACACCCAAAATGGAATTCTCGATCGTGTCGCAGGTTTTTTTCTCCCCGATCGCCGCTCTAAACACGAGTGTGATTTTTTCCTCCCCGTTCACGAAGCTTCTGCCGATCTGTTGCACCCCGGCAACTCCGCTGTCAGGGACCTCAATGATGCTCGACTCGACCGCTCCCTCGGCGATCACCGGTGAAATAACGTCTTAGACTTGATCGAGTTCCCATTCCAGCGAACAGGCCAACAAGTGAATGGACTCGGTCAGCCCGATGTGACGGATTATTTTCGCGGCCACAAGCACGTCGAATTCTTCCAATGTCAGGCATGCTCCGATCTTTCTCTAAAACGGTCCCCGTCGAAATGAAGCATCTTGTAAACGGGTTGCCTTGACGGCATCGACCCGTTGGCAGGCAGCCGGCACGAACAACGGAAGCGAGTCCATCGGGAAGCCCGGGTTTATCCCCGTTCCCAGGACAGTGACTCCTGCTGACTTCGCCGCTTCGTCGATTTTGGCTGCCAGTTCCGGCTGAGTTTCCAAGGGGGGGAAGAGTTCTTCACTGGTGGAAACAACAGGAAGACCGTTTTGCACGATCTCAAGAATCTGCGGGATGATCACCTCCAGGCTCGAGACACTCGTGAGAATGACGCAGTCCGCATTGCAAGATTGGATAGCCTCAGTGATCGTGCTCTTTACGTTCACTCCCAGCGATCCAATCCCGGAAATAACCCCGACGTCTTGCCCTGTGATTTCAGGATTGATATCTGCCGCACCAACAATTTTGTTGCGCGAGCGTTCTGAAATGTAGCGAACGATTTTTTTTGCCCGAAGGGACCGAGTCCGATTTGGATAACCTTCATATGATAGGATAAGTGTAATTGGTTCTATTCCGATACCCGTTTAGAAACCTGCGGGAACGTTCGGAGTAGAGAAATCCTAGTTGCTGTTATAAAAAGGAATAATGTGTAACTCTTTATCGAAGATAAACAGATTCTTTTGGTTTCGAACACTCTTGGTGTCGCCGTGAGATCGAGGACAAGAAGAGGTTTTTCGCCTGATCGTCGTTACTTCTTTCGGATGAGCGGTAACTGTTGCGTAGGTATCCCGGAGTATTGGGCAGAACTCGTGATTTAGAACGAGGACGCCTCCCTGTAGTTGAGCCCTGTCTGCTCTCCAAATGTTAGCTGATTAGCCCCGCCGAAGCATCATGATCATAAATCTCCCGGGAGCGGCGGAGATCTCGAGGTCGAGGAGTGAACCTGCCGCTTTCGCGGCACCATGGAGAGGCGCTGACTCGGCAGGTCCTCCCCAGGTGAACCATGCGCCACCTCCGAACTGCAACGCGTATCCCCATCCGTCGACGCGGATCGCTTTCCCGCTTCGCAGATTTTCAGGAACATGGACGACAGGGTTCTCATCATTCCCGACTGCACCTCCTTCAAGCGTTCCGTTTTTGAGCAATACAAGGTAGGCGGATCGTCCACCTCTGAAGCTTGAGATGTCATCGTGTTCGCCAATCTTTTCGGGTTGGCCACTGTTTCGCCAGGAATACACCTCACCGTTATCCTTGACGGCCCAGGCGATGTTTTCGGAAGCTCCAACAAAGCGGACAGTCTCGAACTGACTTTCGATCTTCTCGCGTGCGGTTTCGTCGGCGTACATGCCTCCCCACACCCGGATTTTACCTCCATTGGTCAGAGCAATCCCGCTTCCCCGGTCGAGTTCGAACTGGGTGATCTGATTCAAGTCTTCAGGTGGCAGGTCTTTGGGATTTTTTGGTTCTCCGAAAACACTGTGTTCACCATCCGGATGAAAAGCCGTCACCACTCCGGCTCCAACACGAAACCAGACAACGGGTTTATGATCTTCCGGGATACCATCTCCGGTAAGAGGCGATGAAATCAACGTACCGTCTTTTTTCAATGCGGCCCAGGTTTCCCAGTTCCCGTTCATTTCGACGATATCTTCGCTTTGCGATCCAATTGGCAGAACGAGACTTGTTTGCGGACCTGCCGTCATGATGGCCATGGTCCCCGATTTTTTGTCGGCGGGATCTCCTTCCGGTGAAAGTTCGTTTGCTGTTACTTGAACCTTTACTGTGGCTGGCCCTGTACCGAGGAGGATTTGAATGCTGTCAGAATCTCCTGCGACCTCTTTAAATTTGGCGATTTCCGCCTTCGTCTCGACGGCCTCATCTATCCTGCCTTCCTTTGTTGTTCGTTGAACGACATCTTCCAGTGCGCGGAGGTAGGCGTCGGTCAGGGGAACTAATTTTGCCGAGTTCTCAGCTTGCCACTTTTCACTCAATCTGCGGTAGGAAGCTTGCATTTTAGAGAGCTCTTTGACGGGGGATAGATCGGGGCGCATTGTGGTGCGGAATGATTCGCGCTCCGCTTTGACTGCTTCGCTTTCTTCACTGTTGCCCTTGTTGGCTAACTTTTCTTCGAGGGAGCCGAGTGCGTTTTCATATTGAGCGTTGAGCCGCTCATAATCTGCGATCCAATTTTGAAGGGCGTCGTGAAAGATGGCTTTCGTTTCCTCCAGTCCGGGCATGAGCCCATTCGCGACGCGGAAGTTCTTCGGCAATTTCGCAATATTAATCGACGCAATCCCTCCCGAATGTGAGAGAATTGCCTGGCCTTTCTCGACCCGAACTACTTTTACCGAAGTGTAGGTAGTGCCATCGGTTGTTGTCAATTCCGCGGTCTCCTGCCCGGTCGATAGAGTGAATAAGCAGACGGAGATGACTAAGATAAATAAAATACGATTCATTAGGGTAGTGGAAGCGAAGAAGAAAATCAGTTAATCTTTGTCTACAAAATTAAGGTAATCATAGCAAGGGGCGTCTTCCTGATTATCGCGTCGGGGATACGTGTTGATCTTGAGTTCGGCAGTCCCTAGTATCCTAACCGAGTTTGAAATCTCATATTCCGTCGAATGAAGTATTTTTTTATCTGTTATCTCCTTTTTTATGCTCTTGCTGGAAGTCTTTTCGCGGGGGTGGACATTAAGCTGGCGGACGGAACCACATACAATAATGCGGAAGTGCGGTCCCTGGAATCCGGAGACGTGCTTCTGATGCATAAGGGAGGAATCGCCCGCATACCAGTGGAGCAACTCACCCCTGAAAATCGAGCGCTTCTTGAATTAAAATCGTCCCCTGATATCGCGAAAATTGATTTCGCAACTCTCGTTAAATCGCTCAGAGAAAGCGCGGCGATAATACAACAGGGATATCGCGATGGTCTTCAAAAGCTCGAGGAAAATAATATCACGGCCGGTGAGGTCGATGCTGTTGTCGAGATACGAAGTGAATTGGCTGCGCTTCCCGAATTGAAGCCGGAATCAGAAATAAGATTTCATGGACTTCGAGAATTCCGGAAGGAGCACGTTTTTCGTTCGGTCGCGGAGCAGTCTGAGCTTGCTGCCCGACTAAAGGAAGGCCTCAATGATTATCGCAAATCACTCCAGTCCTTTGCTGACGATTTAGACAAGTCGGGAAGAATGGTTGCGTCGGTAGCGTTGAAAAGCGAGATCGATAAAATTGCAGCCATGGCTGCCGATCCAACGACCGCTCTGGTGACTCTGGAGATCGTTCCGGTCATCGTGAAACCCGCAAAACCTGTTTTAGCTGCTTCAGACTATCCTTCGGGCCGAATCATCATTTTACCTCTCACAGAAGCAGCACAGGATGCTTCTCTACCGGGCACTTTCTCGGCTGTGGAAAAAGAAGATCGGAGGGATATTATCGGAATTGGGAGATCGATGTTTCCCAATGTGGGAGCGATCGAGGCGGAAGGGAATCTTGTTTATTGGAGTAATGATGAACCGACTTCACGGATTGTTCCCGGTGCCAATATGAAGTGTATCCAGTTTCACGGGCTGCCGTTAATTGGCTTGGATCGGGACGGTAGCTTGAATTATACGAATAATGCTGATGAGAAGATCCTTTCCGGTCTCGCTGCGCAGAGCAAAATTATCGACATGGCTGCGACATACGGCGGCATCGCTTTTGTCTCAAGCGATAGTCGGGTTTCTGTTGTCGGTCCTCAAAGTGATCACGCGCACGCTTCGCTTCTTCGGGCAATGGAGAATGTTCGTTCGGTGGGATTCTCCGGGTTCGGTTTTGTTACTGTGTTAAGACGGGATGGAACGGTTGTTAAAATGAGGGATGGTGAAGTGACAACGCTGACCGGAATCGATCCTATAGCGAAGCTTTCTTACGATGGTATCGGCGAGACCAAAACCGGGACGCTCGTCAATCTTGGGGCGACACCCCAGGCGTTTATCAATGAAGTGGGACCCAACCCCCGTCAAACCTTCCGCGAGAATAAATTGTTCTGTGCGATCGCGGAGAAGGGGAGATTTATTTGCCAAATGAAAGCCGCGGACGGCGAACTTTACCCGATGAAGGATGTCGAAACAGCGTTGCAGGGAGTGCTTGAATTCGCGCCCATCAATGGGCCTGATGGGGCTGTCTGGCTTGCTGCGATACTGCCTGCCAATGAAGTGGGGCGCTCCGGGTTATGGAAAGTTGAGGAGTTAATTTCGGCGAGACGTTGATTGAGGTGCCATGAGTTTGATCCGTTCTGAAAATCCCGGACCCGGCTACTTCGCAATGCTCTTTAAAGTGCTATTCGTATCTCCGTCTGAAAGGTAGTCGCAGGCTTTGATTACCGCAGTGGCATTGAAAAGTGAAGATGTCTATTTTTCACCGGCTCTAATTCAATTCTCCTGAGATCAGGAAGTCAAATAGGGGGAGATTGTGTAATTTTCGGGAGGGGTAGGTTTGCGTTTAGAATGAGGCTCCGAACCAGGCACCGATGACGACTGCATTGTCGAGATCGCCATTTGTTCCGCCACCTGGGTTGATGATGTACTGAACGGCAGGCTGAATGTAGGTTGATGGGAGAAGCTGGAAACGATGTCCAAGTTCGAGGACGACTTCTGAACTCACATTATCCATCGTTATAAATTTACCATACGTATCGCTGACCTGACCATACGTGGCATGGAAGACGGTGTGATCATCTGCACGTCCGGGAAACAAACCTTTCCAGTTAACCCCGGCGTTCAGTTGCAGGGGAATCTTGGCGGATTCATCCTCGGGGTTGTAGGCTCCGAAGGCGAAGAGCTTCAGGTCGTCGATGACTTCAACTTCGGCCCGCCCGTAGATGGTCAGCATGTTTGACGTTTCACCGCCGTCGAAGGTCGTGTAATCATAGATGGAGTTGGCGAGGCCGGCATAGAAGCGGGCGGGACGGTCAAACACATCCGGCGTCCAGTCGTACTGCGCCATGATCGTGACACCGTCACCGCTGTTGATACTCCAGTCGGTTCCCTTGAGGTGAGTGCCAAAGGGGTTGTCATTGATCTGGTAGGCGCCCAGCTGGAATTGATGTTCATCGTCGGGCCTGTATTTCACGCGTCCACCCCATAGCGCGAGGGGGAAGGAGAAAATCTGGGGATTGTCGAGCATCATGGAGCGGATCGGACCATTGATGGAGGTGCTCAGGGAATAGCGGTTCAGGTCGCTTTCCGCAAAATCCTCATCCATCGATGTCCGGCCGATTTTAATGGCCCAGTCGTTGAAAACCACTTTCTCGATCCAGGCCTGATACAGCCAGGTGACCTGTCCGGCGCCGCCGCCGTTGATGGTCATGGGGTCATAGATGCCGCCGACATCCTTGGCGATGCCGAGGCCTTCGCGGTCGACCATCGAAATTTTAACCGTGGTTTCATCCCAGCCCAATAATTTCTCGAGATCGAGATCGACACCGGCATAAGTTTGAACCGTAAAGTTCTTCGCGGAGGCCAGGCCACCGTCGACGCTTGCCGCTGCGATCGAATCGAAATAGAGGAAGGGGGAAATTCCCGATTCCTCCAGGGTGTCGTGAGTGCCGAGCAGTCGCTCGCGTTCGTGCAGGGACAGCGTGGGGGGCGACTCCTCGAATGGCGCCGGCGGGTCGACGACGCCTTCCTGTCCGTTTGCCGAAAAGGCAAAAACGGAGGCGATCGCGGTTGTGAATATCTTTCTTTTCATCCCGGGGTTTTAATGAGATTCGCCGACTATTCCCGTCCGAAAAGGAGGGCCTGCATCTGCCGCGCGATATCGGGGTTTTCGTAAAGCGCGTCCACCATCTTCGTGTATTCGGTGGTGAAGGCTTTGTTGTTCGCGAGGTCGCCGAAGACGGATTTCACTTTGAGAAATGACAGCTTGTTACGGGAGGTCCCCGCAGCGGCTTTGTGCAATTCCTCTTTCATGTCATCGACGATGTCGAGTTTGACTCCGTCTTTGCTCACTCCTTTGTCAGAGTAGTAACACCACGCGGCGATGACGAGAGTGGCGTATTCGATGCTGCCTCCCTTGGCGAGGTTTTCGGTGATCGTCGGGATGAGGAACTTCGGAAGTTTGGAAGAACTTTCGAGACAGATTCGGGCGAGGTTGTCCTTGATGTTGGGATTGCCGAAGCGCTCGATGAGGGAGTCTTTATAGGCGTCGAGATCGATCCCTTCGACTGAGTCGAGAACGGGAGTGGCTTCGAAATCCATGAAACGACGGAGGTAGGTCGCGAAGAGCGGATCGGATACGCAGCCGTCGATCGTCTCGTGCCCGTGGATGGAGCCGAGTAGTCCGAGAACGGAATGGCCCGCGTTGAGCAGGCGGATTTTCATGGTTTCGTAGGGGGTGACATCCGGCACAAACTGAGCGCCGACGGTTTCCCATTCAGGCCTGCTGTCTGAGAATTTATCCTCGATGACCCATTGGCAAAACGGCTCGCAGGTGACGGGCCACTCGTCCTTGATTCCCGTCTCGGCTTCGAGTGTCTCGATGTCAGCCGGAGTCGTCACAGGAGTGATCCGGTCCACCATTGCGTTGGGGAAACAGACTTCACTTTCAATCCAGGTGGCGAGTTCCGGGTCCTGCTTTTGGGCAAATGCCAGGAGCATTTTCCGGGTCATGTCGCCGTTGTGCTGAATGTTGTCACACGACTGAATCGTGAAAGCGGCCCGTCCCGCGGTGCGACGTTTCCTGAGCGCTTCGGTGAGAAAACCGAAGACCATTTTCGGGCTTTCCGGATGTGCCAGGTCGTGTTTTACGTCGGGATTTTTGAAGTCAAACTCACCGGTGGCGGGATTGAAATTGTAGCCTCCTTCGGTGATGGTGAGGGAGACGATACGGGTCGATTCGTCCGCCATCCGATCCGTGACCGCTTCGGGATTGTCGCAGCCGAGCATGAAATCCACGATTGATCCAATGACGCGGTTTTCGATTTTCCCATCCGGATGTTTAACGATCAGGGTGTAGAGGTAATCCTGATGTTTCAAGATGTCCGCAATCTTGCGGTCGGCTTCGCGAAGCCCCACGCCGCAGATGCCCCAGTCGGTTGCGCCGGTTTTGGCGAGGAGTTCGTCGGTGTAGTAGGCTTCGTGCGAGCGATGGAAGCCGCCCACGCCGATGTGCATGATGCCGGCGGTGAGATTGTCGCGGTCATAGGTCGGGCGGACAACCGACTCAGGGAGTTGCGCGAGGTTCTTTTGGTTTAATCGGATAGGGTTTTTCATAATGTGGTTTCGCGATGGTGAATTACGCCTGGATGGCTTTTTGGCGACGCAGGGCCCAGTAGGCGGCAACGAAATAGACAATCGTGCAGATGAATCCGTAGAGGTAGAACGTGTCCCGGTTTTTCAGGTAGGCCGCCATGTCCGGACTTTTAAACATGGTGATGAAAGCGAGGATGAGAGTGACGGTCAGACTGATTCGGGCAATCCAGTGCAGCGCTTTGGAAAGGATCGAAGTGTCTTCGACCGGGTCCGGAGTGATTTGATCCTGATGTTCATGGTAGGCCTCAACCAATTGATTTTGCTCCTCCATCGCAGCTTTCTCCGCGGGATAGGCTTTCGCCGCTCCATAACGTTTCGCGAGCAGGGTGTAGACGATGATCGTGACGATCCAGGTGGGAAGGAAGAGGTAGTAAAAGGACATCACGTTGAGCGCGTTGAGTCCGAAGCCAAAGACCAGTCCGATGCCCCATGACGCCACCGCCGGTGTGCTGTGTGTCAGCTTCCGGTAGCTGACCCAGTAGCGACTGAATCCGATTCGCGGGAAGATGACGTGTTCGGCAAATACGATTGCGCCGACAGGAACTACGAGGAGGCCGGCGTAGGTGAGCATCGGCAGCATCTTACCGAAGACGAAAGGAAAGCAGGCGACGATCACGGTTACGATCCCGACCGACAGAGTCGTTTGCTTGCGTGAGTATTTGGGGAAAACCGCCTGAGCTGCGAGCCCGGCGCGGTAGAGGTTCGCGTTCGCTGTGGTCCAGCCGGCGACGATGACAATCACGAAGCCGGAAAGTCCGAGAGCCTGAAAAGCGACGTCGCCCGGGTCCAGTTCGATGATGGATTTTTTAACGAGAACCGCCGTTCCCGCTCCCATGATGCCGGCGGCAATCCAGGCGATGAAGTGCCCGAAGAGCATGCCTGAACTGGTGCAGAGACCGTAGATTGATTTTTTCGCATAGCGAAGCAGAGCCATATCGATGAGGCCAAAGTGCGTGATCGTATTGGCCGCCCATGCGAAACCAATCACCTCGAGCAGCCCGATTCCGGGTTCTCCTGCCGCGTTGACTCCCGTCCAGATCGATTGATCACCGATCGTGACAAAGTCTTTAAAGCCGGTCATCACGGTGGTTCCCAAAACCGAATCGGCCAGTGCCGGAAACATCACCAGTGCGCCGGATCCGAACATGACAAACAGCCACGGGCCGCAGATGCCTGAGAACTCAGACACGGCGTTGAATCCATACATCGCGACGAAGACCACGACGATCCCGACGGCGAGCACGACGAGAACAAACATCGCGTTGGTCGGATACCAGTCCAGCTGCGCGGGGATTTTAAACAGATACCTCACCGCCGTGCTCGAGACCGTGATCATCGCTGCTGAGATCACCGTGAAAATGATGATGTTGGCCCAGTTGTAGAGCTTCGTCATCGAGTCGCCCGCAATCTTGTTGAGGTAGGTGTAGAGGCTCAGGCGCGTCTGCGTTGCGATGGGGGCGGTGATGAAAGTCCAGCTTAAGATCGCGAGGATGTTGCCGATCAAAAGTCCGATGAGGATGTCCATCGTCTTGGCACCGAGAGCGACGAAGGTCGCGCCGATGACAAATTCCGTCGCGGCGACGTGCTCTCCCGCATACAGCCCCACGAAGTGTTTCCACCCATGGAGTTTGTGTTTGGCGATCGGCAGCTGTTCTATGCTGACGCCGTCGAGTTGATCGAATGCTGTCTTGTTTTCCATGGGGCTTATTGGTGGGGGTTCTCGTTCAGTATGAGGTAATCGGGTAGTTCGGGGCAAGCGCCGTGTCGTGAGCAGACGAAGGCGGCGACCTTGTTCGCAAAGGTGTTCACTTCAGGGAGGCTCATTCCGGCGAGTAAGCCGGTGCACAGCGCCGCGGTGAAGGAGTCTCCGGCACCGACCGAGTCGACCGCTGTGATGGAAAGGCCGGAGGTTTCATTCACTCCCTCCGCGCTGATGAGGAGGCTGCCATCGGGGCCGCGAGTGTAGGCAATGAGATCCAGATCAAAGCGCTCACGCAAACGGGATAACTGATTTTTGACATCACCCGACAGATCGAAATAGCGAGCGAGAACGGGGAGTTCCTCGTCACTGAGTTTGAGAATCGAGGCGAGTCGAAGCGATTCTTCGACAGGCGCTTTTGAATAGAACGGCTCCCGCAAATTGACGTCAAAAATCCTGATCGCCTTTTCCGGCATCTCCTTCAGAAAGCGGTAAATTGTTTCCCGTGTCTGAGTCGAGCGCTGAGAAAGAACGCCAAAGCAAACCGCATCGAGTGAATGCGCCAGCGCCTTCCATTCCGGGGTGAATGTGAGGAAATCCCAGGCGACTCCTTCAAGGATTTCGTAAGAAGGTTTTCCTCCCTCATCGAGCGACACGAGGACTCTGCCTGTCTCGTGTTCCGCGCTCTCCTGCAGGTAACGAGCGCTCACTCCGAGCTGTTTGAGCTGAGCGAGCGTTTCTTGACCGAGATCATCGTCTCCCACGCAACTGACGGGATACGCTTCGGCACCAAGTTGGTGACAATGACAGGCAAAATTGGTGGGAGCTCCTCCGAGTCGCCCGCCGTCAGGGAACATGTCCCAGAGGATTTCTCCTATCCCCGCAATGGTTGGTTTGGGCTGCTTTGTCGTCTCCATAAATGATTACCGTTCCTTGTTGACATCATGTAACCAAATTGAGATTGTTTTGTCTCTAAAAAACATTACAAATGAAATGTATTTAGTTTACATTTTGTTTACATTTAGTTCATGAGTGACTCACAACCAAAGTATTTACGGATTTATCAGGAAATTCTGCATCAGATCCAGGATCAGAGTTATTCGCCCGGTGATTTGCTGCCAACTGAGGGGGCGTTGTGTGAGAAATACGACGTTTCCCGCCCCACGATCGCGAGGGCGCTCAAACGGTTGAGTGATGAAAAGCTGGTTCAACGGAGGGCCGGATTCGGGACCCGCGTGCTGGCTCCGGGGAAGTCATCACTCCTCGCCGGACTTCTCATTCCGCAAATGTTAGAGACTGAAATTTTCCAGCCGATCAGTGCCAGCATCGCCGAATCGGCGGGAATTGAGGGGATGCGGATCATCAGCCCGACCGACTTGAATCATGCGGATGATCTGAAAAAGCTCACTGAATCGCTGGCTGATCAGCTCATCGCAGCGCGCGTTCAGGGTGTCTTCTTTGCGCCGCCTGAGCACATGGAGGGCTCGTCGGAATTTAATCTGAAAATCATTGAGCGCCTCACCGGTGCCGGCATTCACGTCGTTCTCCTTGACCGCGATATCTTTCGCTGGCCGAAGCAGACGGGTTTCGAAATGATCGGGATCGATAACGTTGAGGCCGGCTATCTCGTCGCGACTCATTTGCTCGATCAGGGCTGCAGGCAGCTCGCTTTCGTCACGCGCGGAAATCCAGCTGCGACCGTCTATCTCCGCCGGATGGGAGCACGTGAAGCGCTCACCCAGCGCGGGCTCAATCCTGCTGATCTGATGAACTTGAATGAACAATCCCATGAGTCTGCGGAAGCGCTTTTGCAGAGCGGTGTCGATGGTGTCATTTGTGCCAATGATGCCACTGCCAGCACTCTCATGAGAAGCCTGCTCGACGCCGGAGCAAAGATTCCTGAAGCGGTAAAGGTGTGCGGTTTTGATGACGTGAAATACGCCTCGCTTCTCAGTGTCCCGCTCACCAGCTACCAGCAGCCGTGTCAGGATATTGGCAAAGTCGCAGCTGATGTTATGATTCACCGGATTCGAAATCCCAAGGCGCCTGTGTTGCGGATCACCCTGAAGGGAAAGCTCATCGTCCGCGAATCTTCGTCGATGACGGGGGCGGAAAGTGTCTGACTGTGGATGTTGAGCGCTCCGCCTTACTCCGCTTTTTCTGGCCAGGTAATCAGCACGTTTCCTGTTTCGTCTGTGAGTGTCAGGTCGGCGATACGCACTTCGCCGGGGGCTCCTGCAGGGTCGAGTCGAAAGCCAAAGAGCGTCTCGGGCGTGTCGATTTTGAGTTCGATGTCCTGCCGGGTTTTGTCGTGTCGGACCTCGAAGGGAACGCGCTCGCCGGCAGGGAGTTTGGTCTTAGCGTCAACCGTCCAGAAGAGTTCGCCGCTCCCGGAAGCATCGCTTTGAATGCGAAAACGCAAGCGGTAGGGACCGGGCTTCTCGAGTTTGTTCAGCCGGTCGAAGGCGAGGCCGGAGTCGTCGCCTTCACATTTGATCAGCAGTTCGTTGCCTTCAATACTGAGTCTCGTTTCGCGTCGGGCGCGAATCACGCCGCGTCTTTGATTTGAGGCCTGAGCCTTACCTTTTGCCTTGCCGTTTCCGCGTTTGCCGCTGGGCCCCAGCTTCTGATCGAAGGCGGTCCACTCGGGGTGGGTCATTGATTTTCCGGTCGCCACTTCGAGAACCGGTTTGCGTGCGTTCGCGGGAGCGTGATCCATCGTTTCGGCGAGTCGATGCCATTCGGAGATCATACGATTGAGACGGTCGGGGTGCTCAGTAGCGAGATTGTTCAACTCGGTGCGGTCCTCTTCGAGGTTGTAAAGCTCCCACGGGTTCGAGCGAAAGCTGACGAGTTTCCACGGGCCGTCGCGCAAGGCCCGGTCGGCACCGAAGATGAAATAGATCGGTTGTTGGCGGTTCCAGGGTTCGCCTCCTAACAGGGACAAAAAAGATTCTCCGGCGACCGGACGCAGTTCGCGTTCGGGCCACTCGGTCGCGATCGTGGCATCGCCGACTTCGGCGAGGGTGGGTAGTATGTCGACGAGGTGAGCGGGTTCCCTCGTGATGCTGCCGGCTTTTGTTTTCTGTCCGGCGGGCCAGTGGATGATCGCCGGGGTCGCGACGCCGCCCTCGTGCTGATTTTGTTTGTAATAGCGGAACGGCGAATTGCGGGCCCATGACCATCCGGTGCTGTCGCTCCATGTCGTGTCGGCCTGGTAGGGTTCGGCGTCCATGTTGCGGCTCGTGCGGTCGTAGGGACAGGCGCCGTTGTCGGAGACAAACATGAGTAAGGTGTTTTCCAGTTCGCCGTTGGCCTCGAGGTCGGCGAGGAGGCGACCGATCTCCTGATCGACGCGATCGATCATTCCCGCGAGTGCGGTCATGCGGCGGGCTTCCCAATCCCGGCGTTCGGTTTCCATCTCGTCCCACGCGGGGATGTGGGACGGGCGCGGGCTCGCTTCGGTAGCGTCGGGAAAAAGGCCGAGTTGACGCTGTTTCGCGACGCGGGCCGAGCGCACCGCGTCCCATCCTGCATCGTAGCGGCCGAGGTATTTTTTGTAGTCTTCTTCGAGTGGCTGCAGCGGGGCATGCGGAGCGTTGAATGCGACGTGGAGATACCAGGGCTGCTCCGATTTTTCATTGCGGGCTTCGCTGAGAAATTCGAGCGCGTGATCGACCATCGCCACGGTGGTGTAAAAGCCATTGTCAGGGACTTTCCACGGTTCGCCGTTGAGTCGGAACGTGTTGTCGCCGCGGTAGTAATTGCAGGCACCGCTGAGGTGACCAAAGTAGCGTGCAAAACCAAAGTCGGTCGGCTCTTGGTCGAGGTGCCACTTGCCGCTCATCATCGTGTGATAGCCGGCCGCCCCGAGCGTTTCGGCGGTAGTGGTGGCGTGCTTGAGTGTCGTGTCGCCGGCCTGCAGTGCATACCGTCCCGTGAGCATCGCGATGCGCGAGCTGTGGCATTTCGCGGTGTTGTAAAATTGAGTGAAGCGCAGTCCCTTCGCGGCGAGGCGATCGAGGTTGGGTGTCTCGATTTCGCTGCCGTAGCACCCGAGATCGGAAAAGCCCAGATCATCCACCATGATGAGGAGCACGTTCGGCCGGTCGTCTTCGGCAGAGGATTCCACCGCTGCGGCTGGCAGAATGAGGAGGCCGACGATTAAGAGTAAATGACGAAGCATCCTGCAAGGTTAGGTCCCGGCAGCAACCTTGGGCAATCACAAATGCTTCGTCGACCGTGTTTCCCGCGCTCTTCGTTCTTGCTCTTTCCTGAAGCCACCGTTTCATTTGCCGGATATGTCACGAGGCTACGCATTATTTGATCTCGATCACACGATTCTTCCATTCGATACGCAGGCGTTGTTCTGTAACTTCGTTCTCCGACGGGAAGGGTGGCGACGCGTTTACCTGCTCTGGTTCATTCCCTGCCTCCCGCTCGTTGCGTTGAAACTTTTGAATCTCCGCACGATGAAGCGCGTTTTCGCGAGTTACCTCGTCGGGATGAAGCGGGAAACGCTCATGGAGCACGTCGCCGAATTTCTGGATTCTGATTTTCAGACCGCTCTCTATCCAGCGGTCGTTGCCGAGATCGAACGAAACCGGAGCGAAGGGCGTCTCCTTATTCTGAACAGCGCGAGTCCGGAATTTTATCTCGAGGGGATTTCCGACCGGCTCGGCTTCGATCATTTTATCGGGACGGATATGGAGGTGCGGGAAACAATGGCGCTTTTCCCCGCGATCTCAGGTCCTAACAATAAGCACGGAGCGAAGATCACGGCGATGCAGACCCGGGGGCTCATTCCGGACGACGTCGAAGTGCTCGCGAACTCATGGGCGTATTCCGACAGCTCCGCGGACATTCCCCTTTTATCGGTAGCTGAGCATGGCGTCATGATTCACCCCGGAGCAAAACTCGATGCCGTGGGAATGGAAAAAGGCTGGCGCACGATGACTCCTGCGCGGCCCTACGCGGGGAAATGGTCGGGACGCTGGGCCTCTTTGCTGCAGGCGATTGGTTGTTACAAGGTGAGGCGGGTCGAATCAAACAAACAATCCGTTCGCCCTGCTTGAGTATTTCGGGTAAAAGTGGCCATGTCTGAAGAGTCCACCTCCGAGCCAGTCTCGCGCCGATCCTGGGTTTCGCTTTTTGCGGTGCTCTTTGTGCAGACGCAGAATTCCTTCAACGATAATTTCGTGAAGATGGTCCTGATCGGGCTGGGCCTGGCGGTCGCTCAGGGGACGATCGTTTTCTCCATCGATCTCGGAGAGAAGATTCAATACATCCTCACGATGTTGATCCCGATTCCCTTTATTTTAGGGGCGCCGGTTGCAGGTTGGATTTCGGACCGCTTTTCCAAGAAGAGCGTCATCGTCGCGAGTCTCGTTTTTCAGCTCGCGATTTTCGTTCTCATCGCATTGGCGATTATTCAGAAGCAGGTTCTCCTCGCGATCTTCGGTTACTTTCTTCTCGCGGTTCAGTCGACGTTGTTTTCTCCGGCGAAGCAGGGGATTCTGAAGGAGTTGGTAGGCTCGGCAAGACTCGGGCTCGCGAACGGGCTCATGCAGATGCTCTCGATGATCGGTATCCTCGGCGGTATCGGGATTGGCGGTTGGTGGTTTGATAAACTGCTCGCGAACTTGAATGAGGCGAACGGAGTGGGCATCGCGAATGCGTGGTCAGCCGCGCTCACGCCGACGATCTGGATTGGATGTGGCTGTCTTGCGCCGCTCCTGATTTCGATGCTCATTCAAAAAACGCCGGCCCATCCCGGAAAGCGTTTCGAGGCGGGGGTCTGGTTTCGTCATTTCGAGCATCTCGGATTACTTTTTAAGCGCAAAGGACTTCGTCCGGTTGCGATTCGAATCGCGCTCTACTGGCTCATCGCGAATTTCATCGCGCTCGTGTTTGTCACGATAGGAAAAGAGCTTTTCCCTGATGCGCAGGAGGGCGGCGCTGCCAGTGCCACCTCGAAAATGATGCTCTGCGTCGGTATCGGTCTCTTTGCGGGAAGTATCGTCGTGTCGGTCCTGAGTCGGAAGAAGATTCAACTCAAGCTGATTCCGCTCGGTGCGATCGGGATGTCGGTGGGGATCACCGGTGTTCTCCTGTTTGATCCGGCGAGTGATCTTTTCTATCCCGCGATTGGACTGATCGGGTTCTTCTCCAGTTTTCTGATTATCCCGCTATCGGCGCAATTGCAGGATCTGGCTCCGGAAGATGAGCGGGGACGTATCATTTCCGCCTCGAATTTGTTAAACTCAGTGTCCGGCGTCGTTGCCATTTTCGTGTGTAACGGCCTCGATTCGGCAGGGTTTGACTCAACCAATCAAATTCTAGTGGTATTGCTGGTGACTGTTGGTGTAGTGGTCTGGACGATTGGCTACTGGCGAACGGGCGCGTCGTCAGCTTCGTAGCATGAAACTTTTCTTCCGATTTCTTTTAAGGGCGGTGATTCAGCCCATCATTTTCCTGTTCTACCGGATCAGGCGTACCGGAGTGGAGCAGTTTCCCAAAGAGGGCGGAGTTCTTATTCTGGGCAATCACGTCAGCTACATCGACGCCTTCGTCGTTTACCTGAGCTGTCCGCGCCGGGTCCGTTTTGTGATTCTGGAGAGTTACATGAACGTGAAGGCTATCTCGTGGTTTCTGAGGCTCTACGATGCGATTCCGATTCGGCCGAAGAATGCGAAAGAGGCTATCGTGCGAACCGCCGAAGCGCTCGAGGAAGGTTCTGTGGTGTGTTTGTTCCCCGAGGGAGGCCTTACCCGGCTGGGTGTCACCACGGAATTTAAAAAGGGATTCGAGCTCATCGTTCGCAAGTCGGGGTGTCAGGTCGTCCCGTTTTACATGGACGGGCTGTGGAGTTCCATTTTCTCGTTTGAACGAAACCGGTATTTCAAGAAGCGGCCGAATGGGATCATCTGCCCGCTTCAGGTTTCCTGGGGCGCTCCGATTGCCCCTGAAAACGCCAACGTCGAAAGCGTGAGGTGTGCGATATGGGAGCAATCGGTCGAGGCGTTTTCGATGCGGCGCGAGTTTCAGGTCCCGCTCGAAAAGACCCTCATCCGAAATTTGAAAAAGGGCCGCCGGGACTCGCTCTTCGTGGAATACGGGAAAAACGGGGAGCGTGACTGGTCACGGGCCTACACCCTTGGTCTCGCGACCGCGATGGCCCGGCGCTGGATGTATCAGCGCGAGGAAACCGGTGATCGTATCGGCATTTTGCTTCCGCCCGGTCCGATGACCGCGGTGATCAACATCGGCTTGTTTCTCGCGGGAAAGACGCCTGTAAATCTTCCTTTCACGATCGATCAGGATGAAACGGAGGCCGTCGCGAAGGCGATTGCACCGCTCGGGATCAATACCGTGGTGACTTCGCGCGCCTTCATGCCGCATCTGATGGACTTTTGGCACGGGGATGAAGGCGTCTTTATCGATTTGAAATCGGTCATTTCAGCGCCGGGATCCCCGTTGGCGATGCTCGAGCGGGTCAGGGCGATGATTGAGCCGGCGTGGCTGACGTGCTGGCGGCTCGATTTGAACCAGCGTTCGATCGACAGGGAAGCCGTGGGAACCGTCGCCTCTCCCGGTGACAAGCCGCTCTTTTTCAGTGCGCAGACCCTGCTGCGAAGCGCCACCCGCGTTGTTTCAGCAAACTTTGTTGAGAAGGATGACATTATTTTCAGCGAGACCTCGATGGCGATGCCGGAAGGGCTCGCACTCGGTTGCTGGGCTCCGATCGTGGGGCGGGGGCGCGTCGTGAGCCGTTCTTTCGCGCTTCGCGATAGCTTCGAGGCCCTCGAGAATGCGATTTTGGATCAGGGTGTCACGATCGTGGTCGGCGACGGCGCGTTTTACGGTTCGCTCGAGCGGGCTCTGAGTATTCGCTCTCTCAAATACGGAATCATCTTCGGACCGGCGAACAAATGGGAGCTGGAGGACTGGGAGGAATTGCTCGATCTACCGCTTGCGAGGGCCTGGTCTCATTCAGGGCGGGTCGTAACGATGAGCCGGACCGATCCCTTCACCGGCGATACGGAGCGTCATATCAAACAGGTGGGGCGCAATCCGAAGTCAGTGGGCCGGCTGTTGCCCGGAATCGCCGCGAAGGTGGAGGAGGGGAGACTCTGGCTGAAATTTGCCTCCTGCGAGGATGCGACCGCTGATAAAGAGTGGATTCCGGGGCCCGATGACGCGGAAATTGATGCGGATGGCTTCGTCTATATTCGAAACGTCGATTTGCGTTGAATCGGGTCAGGTAAGCTATTTTAAAAAACCGCTTGCCGTATCGCCTTACTGATGGCAATTTCCCGCCCTTCAAATCAGGGACACAACGATGGCATACGCAATTATCAAAACAGGTGGCAAACAGTATCGCGTCGCGGCTGGAGACAAAATCAATGTCGAAAAGCTCGACGCCGAAGTAGGCGATACCGTCACTTTTGACGAAGTTCTCGCTTCCGGAAGCGGTGACAGCATCAATCTGGGAGCTCCTTTCATTGACGGCGCAACCGTTACCGCCAAGGTAGTTGAGCAGTTTCGCGACAAGAAGGTGATTAACTTTCAGTTCAAGCGCCGTAAAGGTCATCACAAGACTAAAGGTCATCGCCGCCATCTCACGAAGCTTGAGATCGTATCGGTTTAATACCGGCGTTTCGATTTTGGTAATCCAATTTATTTTATTTTTACTCCTCTAAAAAGCCATGGCTCATAAGAAAGGACAGGGAAGTGTTAAGAACGGTCGCGACAGTAACAGCAAGCGACGTGGTGTTAAAAAATTCGGTGGTGAGAAAGTCATCGCCGGAAACATCATTCTTCGCCAGTGTGGCACCAAGTGGCACCCCGGCAAAAACGTAGGTCTCGGCCGCGATTACACGATTTTCTCACTCGTTGAAGGCAATGTTCGTTTCGATCGTGACGGTCGTCGTGTGAACGTTGATCCTATCGAGGCGTAATTTCCCCGGGCCGCCATTTCGGCGGCCTCTCCGGAAACTGCCCCGGGCGTTCTATGTTGAACGTCGTTTTATTCGAGCCGGAGATTCCTCCGAATACCGGCAATATCGGGCGCCTCTGTCATGGCGCCGGTGCTGCGTTACATCTCATCGAGCCGCTTGGTTTTTCGCTCGATGACAAGTCGCTGAAGCGAGCCGGGCTGGATTACTGGCCCGAGTTGAATCCAACGCTTTGGCCTGACTTTGGCACCTTTTTGAAATCAGTTCCCGAAACGGCGAACTGCTTTTATCTGACTACCAAAACCACAAGGCCATACTGGGATGCCACCTTTGCGGAGGGGGATTACCTGATCTTCGGGCCGGAAACCCGGGGGCTCCCCGAGAGTCTCCTGACCGACGTAAAAGACCAAATTTTTGTGATTCCGCAAGTGCGGGGGAGAAGTTTGAATCTCGCTACATCAGCGGGGATTGTGCTGTATGAAGGGCTCAGACAGCTAAAAACAAACAATTTTTAGCTGTTTTGTATGTTTTGTCTTGTCGCATTTTTAAAAAAACGTTAGACAAGATTAACAATGTGAAATCTCACATGCTTAATTAAACCGCTTCATCTATGTCATCAACTCGTCCTAATTATGGGATCACCCGGATCGATCAGCCGGAAAAAAAGAACCACGGCTTTTACGTGCGAATCACTCATCGCGGTAAAAGCCATCAAAAATATTTCCCTGACAAAGCGTCAGGAGGAAAAACAAAAGCGCTAAAGGCAGCTAAAGAGCATCGCGATAAGTTGCTCGCCAAAATGCCGAAGTACAAGCAGGAGGCAGCGTCGAAGAAGAAACGTCGCATCAAGCAGTCCGGTGTCGTCGGCGTCACTCACGTCGTTTCAAAATCCCCAAAGGGGAAAAGTTACGAGTATTGGCAGGCTGCCTGGGCCAGTGAAGATGGAAAACGCAAAACAGCGAAATTCTCCATCACCCGCTATGGAACCGAAAAGGCGCTCACGATGGCCAAAAAGGCACGCCGTGATGGTCTCAAGGGAAAGCGCTGAACAGGCGTATCCGGTAACATTTCAGAACTGATTGAACGGGGAGGTAATTCCCCGAAAAATCATTCGTCCTCACGCAAAAGTGAGGTGATTGTTTCACGTGTCTGAAATTTTATCCAGTTCCAAAGAAGAAGCCTCGTCGAAGATCGCTTCCGCCGTCGAAGCGCAGGAAGTATTCCGAACTTTCGAGATCGGAGACAATCGCATCGAGGTTCTAAAAGGTGTCACTCTCGTAGCGAAGCCTGGAGAGAAACTGTTTCTCGTAGGTCCGTCCGGAGCCGGCAAGACATCTTTGCTCTACACGCTCGCGGGGCTTGAGAAGCCGAACAAGGGAGACGTCGTCATAAACGGGCGCTCGCTTTATAAGCTCAGTCGCAGGGAGCAGGCCAACGTGCGTAACTCCAGCATGGGCTACGTTTTTCAGAGCTTCTTTCTCCTGCCGGAGTTAACCGCGTTGGAAAACGTGATGGTGCCGGCGATGATCCGCGGGCGGAAAGGGAAAGAGCGTGCCCTGGAACTGATGGAGAAAGTGGGGCTCTCAGATCGAGCCGGTCACCTTCCCAACGAACTTTCCGGAGGCGAGCAGCAGCGCGTCGCCATCGCGAGATCTCTGATGAACAATCCGGCGATCATCTTTGCCGACGAGCCGACCGGTAACCTCGATACGAAAACGGGCATCGCGGTGATGGATTTGCTGATGGATCTGGTCGACGAGCAGGAGCGGACCTTGATCGTCGTGACTCACGACAGTTCCCTCGCCGAAGTGGGCGATCGCAAGGTGACGCTCGTCGACGGCAGGATTATAGATTGAGTTGGAACACCACCCCAGAGGGTAAAGTCCATGACCAAACAGGGTATCGTCCGTGATCAAACAGGGTTGGGTCGCGGACCCGAAAGGGTTGAGTCGTCGGGATTTCTGATTCTTTTCCTCCTGACGGCTCTTTTTTCTGCGGGAGAGGTTCAGGCGCATCCCGCGCACGCGAAGCCGGTGAACTACCCGTTTGTGATCGGGTTTGAGCGATTTCACAGCAGCCTCGATGATGAGGATTACCTCGCTGAGGGCGGTTTCATATTGCTCAACGAACTCAATTGTGTGGCCTGCCACGAGCCGCCGAAGCATCTCGCGAAACAGTTGGAGGGCGTTGAGGCGACCTATTTAAGTGGTGTTGCGAGTCGGCTGGATCCGGTGAGCCTCGAGTTGATGATACGGAACCCGCGCTTTCTGAAGCGCGACACGATGATGCCCAGTTTGTTCGCCGGGCCCGATCGTGATCTCGCGGAAGTTGAGGCATTGACGCATTACCTCACGAGTCTGAATGAGCCCATTCCCGATTATCCCACCGGCGACATCGAGGCGGGACGTCGTTTTTATCACCGGGTCGGATGCGTCGCCTGTCATGCGCCTGAAGTGGGATACCGCCCTGAGGGAATTCCTGAGAACGCGGAGATCGAGCTTTCAGGGCTTCCGAGCGTTGCGATGAATCTCGCTGATCTTTACAGCCTTGATGCCCTTACGCATTTTCTGCTGAAGCCTCATGAACATCGTCCATCGGGCCGGATGCCGGATTTTAAACTCAGTGAGAAGGAGGCGATTGATCTCGCCGCTTATCTTCGTGCCGGTCCCGATTTGGTCCTCCCGGAAAATCTCACGAATGCGCTCGCGGACAGTCCGCGCATCGAGACTGATGAGGCATTGATGAAAAAGGGAAAGGCGCTTTTTCAATCGAAGCAGTGCAATGCCTGTCACGCTGTTCCAGGCGAGGCGGGCAATGCTCTCGCAAAGCCACAGGCGATACCTCTCGCTGAGATCAATCCCGATGTGATCGGTGGCTGCTTTTCGGAACGGCCTCCCGGTGGGGCGATTCCATTTTACGGTCTCGACGAAGTTCAGAAGCGGGCGATCAGTGCCGCTCTGCGTCGGCTCGACAGCAGGAAGGAATTCGATCTCAAGGGGGAGGTCGATTGGAGAATGAAGAGGCTCAATTGCTACGCCTGTCATGAAAGGGGCGGCGTCGGCGGGGCGGAAATGGCTCGGGAAGTGTACTTTGGCTTCGCGACACAGGAGGCGCTCGCGCTGGGTCGATGGGGGAATTTGCCTCCGTCTCTCGATGGGGTCGGCGCGAAACTGACGCCGGACTGGATGGAGCGGGTCCTCTTCGGTGTGAACGGGGGAGGCGCGGTGAGACCCTACATGGTGGCGAGGATGCCTTTATACGGACACGAGGAGGTGAAGCCTTTTCAGCATCAATTTCGAAAGCTGGATGAACTCCCGAAGGAGGCTCGTTTCGGTGGAAAGAGAGGGACCCCTGAAGAGGGGAAGGCGGTTTTTCAATCGGCGGAAACGAATTGCCGTTCCTGTCACGGCGCGGGGGCAATCGAATCAAGCGGTTCGCCGGGTATCAATCTCGCGCTGAGTCCTGAGCGATTGGAACGTGATTGGTTTGAGGAATTTCTCCTCCATCCGCAAGCGGTGCAGCGGGACACTCCGATGCCTGATGTGTTTGATGAAACGCCCGAGGGGCGGCGGGCGATTCATAGCCTCTGGGAATACCTCAAGGAGGTCTCCGCGAAGTAAGTGATGACGGGGCGGAGACTTATTCCGCAGGCGTGAACCCTTTGTCGACGATCAATTTCCCGCGCAGACCGTCGGCGGCTTCCGTGGCGAGTTCATCGCAGCGCTCGTTCATTTCGTGGCCGGCGTGACCTTTGACCCATTGCCAGTCGATCTGATGACCTTCTGCGGCGGCTTCGAGTCGCTTCCACAGATCGATATTTTTCACCGGTTTCTTGTCTGATTTTTTCCAGCCCTTCTTTTTCCAGCCTTCGACCCAGCCTTTGGTTTGGGCGTCGACGAGGTAACGGGAATCCGAATAAACGATGACCCGGCAGGGCTCGCGGAGAATTTCGAGTCCGGCGATGGAGGCGAGAATCTCCATGCGGTTGTTTGTCGTCTCGACGAACCCCTGAGCAAGTTCACGGGAGTGGCCGCCGTAGGTAACGACGGTTCCGTAGCCGCCGGGACCGGGATTTCCACGGGAGGAGCCGTCTGTGTAAATGCAGACTTCTTTCATCGTCAGGGCACCGGGAAGGGTTACTTACCCAGTGAAAGGCGATGGGCTAACATTTCCGGCAAGCCTGCCGCAATGATCTTGTCCTGTGCTGTTTGAATGTCGTATTCGATTCGCTGAATCGAAACGGTCTGCTCTTCGACGTCGTAGATCGCGTAGGAGGCACGCCAGTCACCGTCGCGGGGTTGTCCGGCGCTTCCTACATTGATAAAATACTTGCGACCCATCTCGAGGTTTACCGTCGTCTCCTCGATCGGTTCGACGCTGTCCCCTTTCACGTAAATTCGCGGTGTGTGAGTGTGACCGTAGAAGCAAAGTTGAGTGAATTGATAGCTGAAGCTCGCCATCGCATCGAATTTGTTCGTCACGTAGGTCCAGCTGCCCGGCGTGTCGAGAGTGGCGTGAACGATCGTGAAATCACGCACCTGACGAACGAGTTTCAGGTTCTTCAAAAAATCCTGCTCCTCATCGTTGAGGTGCTCACGGGTCCACTCCATCGCCTGTTTGGCGAGAGGGTTGAGGCCATCGAGGCTCGTCCTGAGAATCGCCTCTTCGTCGTGGTTCCCTTTCACCACAGGGCATCCGAGCTCGCGCACTTTGGCAAGACACTCTCCCGGGTTGGCGGCGTAACCTACGATGTCGCCGGTGCAGACATGCTCGGTACAACCTTGCTGTTCTGCATGCTCGAGGACTGCTTCGAATGCCTCGAGGTTCGCGTGGATGTCTCCAAAAATGGCGTATTTCATTGCCTGTTTCCCCGCACCTCCAGTGATTCCGATAGGACGGGGAAGTGCGAACTAATCATAAATTAGCATTTTCGCAACGATGGGGAAGGAAAAGCTTGGAAAACTTGTCGGTAGTTTCGCTAACACTAGCCCGATCAGGGGATAATAAGGCCGCCCGGTAACTCATTCGGGGCGGGCTTTCGCGACGACGATTTTCGCGGTCGTTTGTCAGGATCCGCGTCGGGAATTCTCTGCGGCACGGGGATATTCAGAAACTCCTCCAGTTTTTTGATCTCAACGATCAAAGTGGGTAGATGATTGTGCTCACCTTCGCGGTAGAGGGCGGTGAGGTAATCGTAGGCCTCCTGCTCCTTTCCTTCACAGCGGGCCATGAAGTAGCCGTGAAACCGCCGCACGAAGGGCAGGGCCCCGGGAAGGCCCATCGTATCGCCGTAGACGCGCGAGGTCGCACAGTTGTCTTTCAGTTTTTCCCGATAAACTTCCGCCAGTTGCATGCGGATCGGGGCCGACTCGGGATTCTGCTTGATGCCGTTTTCGGCGATTTTGACCGCCTCGAGGGCGTAGGCGAAGAAGCGCCTTTTCCGCTCGAACTCAGGAAGCCGGTCGTCGATTTCCATGTTCGCGGTCGCGTTGATACCGATGTGCCAAATCCATGTTACCCAGTGCTCTTCGTCGTGGGGCTCCAGGTTGGTGATTATCGCGTAGGTCTGGCTGAGCTGTTCCCAGTCTTTGTTGCTGAAGTGCTCGTAGGCCTCCAGCGTCAGGAAGACGGCGACGAGCGAGCGGAGCCCTCCCAGCGTGCCCATGAGGGCCGACTGGCTCATTTGTTCCATCGCGGTCTGACCCGGAGGAGGGAGTAGCAGCTTGTTCTCCACGAGTTTGACGCGGAGTCTGTCCTCTATCGGTTCACGAACGATGCCGAAGAGTGCCAACCCGGCGATGACGAGCACGAGGCGCGGGCATTTCTGTAGGATTTTCTTCACCGGAAACTAGAATTCTTTATCCACAAAGACGAGCAGCGAGAGCAGCAGAAAGACGACGAGATAGCCACCTGTCAGCATCCCCATCTGCGAAACGACGGCGTAGTTGATCGCTTCCCCCTGGACGACGCCCTCGCTGAAGGAGAAGAGCTGGTAGTTCGGGATGAGGATTTTCACGATCTTCACGAGCATTTGCACAAAGAGATTCGTGTCGCTCTGATGCAGCCAGAAATTCGTCGCCATCGTGTGCGCGTGACCAATCAGAAAGAGGAGAACGCTTACGATAATGGTGAAAAGGGAGCTCGAGGCAAAAGTGGAGAGAAAAATCGTCACGACCGCGACGACGGACGCCTTCAGGAAGGAGGCGAGGACGGCAATTCCCAGCTCGGCCCGGAGCCCCTGCTTTTGAATGAGACTGAGCTGTTCAGCAATCTCCTCCTGCGAATAGCGGCTGTCCGCCTGCATCGCTTCGAGTTCGGCTCCGACGAAGTTCATCTCGCGGGCATAGATCATGACCGCGCAGATTGCATACATCGCGAGCAGGGAAACCCCGACGACGAAGAGAACTCCGCCGAGCTTTCCGACGAGGTATTCGATGCGGCGCACCGGTTTCGAAAGGATCGTGTAGAGCGTCCGGTCTTCGAGATCCCGTGGAATGAGAAGCGCCGTCGAGACGATCGCAAAGAGCCACGCAAAAAGGTCCATCGTTCCGAAGGAGACCTTTTTAATCATCGAAAGCTCTTTTGCGGGCGTCGTCGGGATGTTGAAATTTCCCACCGCCACGACCACGAGGGCGAAGGCGAGGAGGAAATAGAACGTTTTCATCCGGACCAGCTGGGTCACGGTGCTGCCTGCGATCGTCCAGACACGACCGATCGAGAAGAGCGGAACCTTCGCGGTGGGCGGGCGGAGCGTCGGGGTGGTGGCGTTGGAATCACTCATCTTCAGCGTTCTCCTTTCGTTTTCCTGCGATGTTGATGAAGAGCCGCTCGAGCGTGGTCCTCGGATGACCTTGCTCGATGACCTTGGCTTTGCCGTCTTCGGCGACGAGCGCGTTGATTTTTTCCATCAGTTCAGGGCTGGCGCCTTCGAGGGTCATCGCGGTCTGATCCTCGATCGCGATGAGTTCATCGAGTGAGCCTTCGCGGCGCATCCGGCCTTTAAAAATAATGCCGACGCGGTCGCAGACTTCCTGGACCTGTTCCAGCAGGTGCGAGCAGAGGAAGACGGTGTAGCCGTCGTCGCGCAGCTTCATGATGAGGTCGCGAATTTGGCGGGAACCCACGGGATCGACACCTGCGGTGGGTTCATCGAGAATGACGAGGCGGGGATTTTGAATCAACGTCTGAGCGAGGCCGATCCGCTGGAGCATGCCCTTCGAATAGCCTGCAAGACGTCGGTCCGCGGCGTCTTCGAGATCGACGAGCGCGAGCAGCTCGGCGATGCGATCTTTCAGCGCCGCTCCCTTGATACCACAGAGCTTGCCGTAAAACTTCAGCGTTTCCGCTCCGGAGAGGTGCTTGTAAAAATACGGGTTTTCGGGAAGAAATCCGATCTCGTTTCGGGCGCGGATGTCGCCGCTGTCGAGCCCGAAGACCTTCGCGGAGCCTTTGCTCGCGGCCATGAGCCCGAGAACCACTTTCATCGTCGTCGACTTCCCCGAGCCGTTCGGCCCGATGAGCCCGTAGACCTCGCCGGCTTTGACCTCAAAGGAGAGGTTATCGACCGCGACGACGTAGTCTTTGCTCAGACCCGTCGCGAAGACCTTGGTTAAATTTTTGACTTCTACTGCCAGTTCGCTCATGAAAATTAATCTCGAATCGAAAAACCGCTTACGTCCTCTAAAAGCGGCACGGTTCGCTCTTCCTGTTCCTGAATATGGTGTCCGAGCGGGCTGTCGTGCAATTCCTGGATGAAATCATCCAGTTCCTCCTCCTCGCCCATGATTTGCAGCTCAACACGACCGTCAGGGCAATTCTGCACCCAACCGAGCACATCAAACCCTTTCGCGAGCTGTTTCGTTGCGTAACGAAAGCCAACTCCCTGCACTCTTCCTTCAAAAAAATACTGCCTCGCAGTCATGCGCGCATTCTAGCAGAGGATTTGGATAGGGCGCGAGTGGATTTCAGAATATTGGCGAAAAATCACGAAACGGTAACAATTGGGAATGAAACGGTGACGGTAATAATGATTGCAGCTCCATACTGATGCGTAACGATAGGGAGCTTATGTCATCTTCCCTCAAATCCCTCTGCGTGTTCTGCGGAGCGCAAACGAGCAGCAATCCGGCCTTTGAAGCTACGGCACGAGAGGTTGGCAAGTATCTCGCCGATCATCGGATACGTCTCGTCTACGGCGGGGGGAGCGTCGGAATGATGGGCGCGGTCGCTGACGCGTGCCTCGAGGCGGGCGGGGAAGTTATTGGTGTCATCACGACCTATCTCCAAAGTCGTGAGTTGGGGCATCCCGGGATCACCGAGATGCGCGTCGTCGGAACGATGTTGGAACGGAAACAGGTCATGGCGGATCTCAGCGACGGTTTCATCTCGCTTCCCGGTGGTATCGGAACGCTCGATGAGCTTTTTGAAATGTTGACCTGGTCGCGGCTCTCGGTTCATGATAAGCCGAGCGGAGTCCTCAATGTTGGCGGTTTTTACGATGAGCTGATCTCGTTCACGCAGAAAACGCAGGTTGAAGCAGGCTTCATCAGCGCGGATGATGCCGCGAACTTGATTCATTCAACAACGCTGCCGGATTTGCTCGCGAAACTGGAAGGTGCTATTGAGCAGGGACCCTCTTCACTTTATCGGAAATGAAAGCCTATCTCGACCTACTCACTCACGTTCTCGAGAACGGAAAGGAACGCGGCGATCGCACCGGCACCGGCACGATTGGTGTTTTCGGGGCTCAGGCTCGATTCGATCTCAGAGAGAGCTTTCCTTGTCTCACGACGAAGAAGCTTCACCTGCGTTCCATTATTCACGAGCTGCTTTGGTTTCTTCAGGGTGACACCAATATCAAATACCTGAAAGACAACGGCGTCCGGATCTGGGACGAGTGGGCCGACGAGAATGGTGATTTGGGGCCTGTTTACGGGAAGCAATGGCGTTCCTGGGCGAGTCCCGGTTCCGGTGAAACGATCGATCAGATCGCGAGAGTGGTCGATTCGATTCGGAACAACCCGAACAGCCGGCGTCACATTGTCAGTGCGTGGAATCCCGCCGATGTCGAGGATATGGCGCTCCCGCCCTGCCACACGATGTTCCAGTTTTATGTCGATGAGAGTGCCGGGGAGCTCAGTTGCCAGCTCTACCAGCGCAGCGCCGATTTGTTTCTCGGGGTTCCTTTCAACATCGCCTCGTATGCTTTGCTCACGATGATGATGGCTCAGGTTTGCGGCCTGAAACCCGGTGAGTTCGTTCACACGTTCGGCGATCTTCACCTTTACTCGAATCACCTCGATCAGGCGCGAGAGCAGCTCAGCCGTGAGCCCCGTGCCCTGCCGACGATGAAGCTGAATCCTGAGGTTAAAGAAATCGATGGTTTCTGTTTCGATGATTTTGAGCTGGTTGGATACGATCCTCATCCCTCGATCAAAGCACCCATCGCGGTATGAGTGGTCCCGTTTTAAAAGCTGTCGTCGCGATGGCGTCGAACCGCGTCATTGGCAAAGATGGCGGCCTGCCCTGGCGGTTGTCTGAGGATTTGAAGTGGTTCAAAAAAATGACGGTGGGCAATCCCATCATCATGGGCCGCAAGACGATGGATTCGTTAGGGCGTCCGCTGCCGGGGCGGCGGAATATCGTGATTTCGAGAGCGCTCACAGAGGTGCCGGAAGGGTTTGAACTGGTCGCAAGTTGTGAAGCGGCCGTGGAACTCGTCAAAGACGAAGAAGCCGCCAGCGTCATCGGCGGCGCGCAAATTTACGGCGAGATGATTCCGCTGTGTGATGAAGTGCTACTCAGTTATGTCTTCCACCCCTATGAAGGCGACACGACCCTGCCCGAGTTCGAAGACGATTTTGAGATGACCGAAGTGTTGTTCAAAAATGACGACTTCGAGCTGCGGCGGTATGTGAGGCGGTAGTCGCAGGTCGTTGGTCGTTGGTCGTTGGTCGTTGGTCGTGTGCGAACCCCAGGCGCAGTCAATACAAAGGTAACACCTTTGGTTCAGAACATGGGTAACACTTCTTTTGTTCTGGGTTACACTTTTAG
>JBLXHA010000010.1:182415-250381 GCA_048260165.1 Verrucomicrobiales bacterium | reverse complement strand
ATGGGGAGATGGGGAGATGGGGAGATGGGGAGATGGGGAGATGGGGAGATGGGGAGATGGGGAGATGGGGAGATGGGCTTTTCGACCACAGGATTCGCTTAGAGATGCTGAAAGCATCGTCGATCCCAGCCCCGGATTTCAATCCGGGGGTAGGTTCACGTGTTTGAAAGGCGTCCTGAAGGGACGCGAGAAGCTTTTTACTGTGACCGGGTGTGAATCACTCTTCGCCCTGATTCAGCTCTCCGACGACGCGGGCGCCGGACTCGTCGATCAAAAAGACCTCGAGACTGACGGGGAGTTTTGCCTGACTGAAGGCATCGACGAGTGACTTCCCGAACTCCTGCAGCTTGCCTCCGGTCGCCGGAAAAAGGTAAATCATCTGCCGGTCGACAACGACCGCCTGAAGCCGGTCGCCGAGGGACTCGCGGAATCGATCGATCAGTTTCGGGGAGATGAGGATACTGGAAAGGAAGGGGTCGTCATTGTGCAGAATCGCATACTCAATGATACCGCGGCTGTCGCGGGCGAATTCAGGTTCGAGATCCTCGAGGATAGCGTCGGCCACTTTTTCCGCGGCGGGAAGAAACTTCGCCCAGTCGAGATTGCGATCGGTCCAGGTCTTTTCGGTGAAATACCGCACGCCGTAGTCCCATTCGTAGGAGGCGATCAGCAGCGTATTCTGCGAACCTGAAGGCGTCCGGGTGACTTCGGCTCCCTCAAAGGTTCCGCCGATAATGATTCCCATGCGTCTCGCGGGCTGATCGGGCTCGACGGTGAAGGCGCTCGAAAGTCCTGCGAACAGTGTGAATGCGAGGATCAGGGATCGAATCCCCGGTGATTGATATTGAAATCCAGTTGCCATCTCTTCGTGAAGGGGTTGTATGAGACTTAACACCGATGATTACATTTCTACAAGGAACCCTCGAAGAAAGCTGGCCCGGTCGTCTCGTCATTAACGCGGGGGGAGTTGGCTATGAAGTCGTCATCCCTTTTCTCGGTGAAGACGTTTTCGGACAGATCGGCGACCAGACGAAAGTGCTGACGCATCATCACATCCGGGAGCAGGAGCAAACGCTCTACGGTTTCGCGAACGATGAGGCACGTGATCTTTTCCGGCTCCTCATGAACCGGGTCTCGGGAATCGGGCCGAAAGTGGCGATGTCGATTTTGAGCGGGATGGCGGCCGAGGATTTCAAGCAGGCGGTTGTCTCGGGTGATATCGCAACGATTTCGAAGATTAAAGGGCTCGGGAAAAAGACCGCCGAACGGATCGTTCTGGAGTTGGGAGACAAGGTCGGTGTCAAAGAAGCCTGGCAGGCTCAGTCCTCCAACGTCCCGATGGAACCCGCTCAAGTCGCGAAGAACGATGCGCTTCTCGCCTTGATTTCACTTGGTTACAAACAGACTGACGCGCAGAAGTCGATCGACAAGCTCCCACCGGAAATGGTGAAATCGGATGAAATGTTGAGAGCTGCACTGCGTCTCCTTCAGGGATGATCGAAAAAACCATCGCAGATCCCGTTGAGAGGGCGAGGCAAATTCAGGCGGCGCTGCCTGAGGGCGGTCTCTTCGCGGAAAAGGCCTGGAGGATTTCACCGGAACCTTTTCCGTTGGATAAGAGTCTCGTGAAAACGCTGGAGAAACTGGGGCCTGTGTTTCTCAAATTTCAAAAGGCCTGCGACACGATCTATCGACGCAGCCGTAACGGATCGCTGCCCGGCTGGGTTGCTGATTATCTGGATCGAGGGAAGCCTGATTCCCTGATCGAGATGGGGATGGCGGGTAGGCTTGCCGAGGCGACTCCCCGGGTGATTCGTCCGGATTTGATCCTGACGGAAAATGGATTCACCGCGACCGAACTCGATTCGGTGCCCGGAGGGATTGGCCTGACCGCGTGGCTCGAGCAGATTTATTCTAAAACGAACCCGGACGCGACGTTCGTCGGAGGGGATCGCGGGATGTTCGATGGCTTTGCTTCCCTCTTTAAAGAGCCGCGTGTTGATATTCTCGTGTCGAAGGAATCGGCCGACTACCGTCCGGAGATGGAATGGCTCAGCCGCGAGCTGGAAGGGGACTGGCAGATTCACGACGCGGAGGACTACGAGGTTTCGGACCGGGATGTCTACCGTTTCTTCGAGCTTTTCGATTTACCGAATATCCCGTCCGCGGCGAGTCTCGGTGCCGCGGCTGCAGAAGGGAAGATTGATTTGATCAGTCCGTTCAAGCCGTGGATTGAGGAGAAAATGTGGTCGGCGCTGTTTTGGTCGCACCCGCTCAAAGAGGTCTGGCGTCGCGAACTGCGGGAAGGCAACTGGAAGCGCCTGCAGTCGATTTTCCCCCAAAGCTGGGTCGTCGATCCCGCTGAGGTGCCACATCACGCCGTGATTCCCGGTTTGGGGATTCAGCATTTTTCTGAAATGAAGGGGTTTTCCCAGTCGGAGCGAGAGCTTGTTTTGAAACTGAGCGGGTTCAATGAGCGCGCCTGGGGAAGTCGCAGCGTCACGATCGGTCAGGATTCCTCTCAGGAGGAGTGGGGGCAGGCAGTGGATGAGGCGGTATCGTCGTTCGATGAAGCCCCCTTCGTGTTGCAGCGGTTCCACAGCGGTCGACTCGTCGAGCACCCGTGGTTGAATCCGGAGACCGGGAACATAGAAATGATGGAAGGTCGTGTCCGGCTTTGCCCTTATTACTTCGTCGAGGCGGCCGGGAAGAACGTTCGCCTCGGTGGCGTGCTCGCGACGATCTGCCCGTCCGACAAGAAAATTCTCCACGGGATGAGTGATGCCATCCTCGTTCCCTGTCAGGTCGTCTGAGCAGGGCTGCCCGAAAATTCGGAGTCATTCAGTGCGTTCGAAGCGCTGAAATGAGAATTCGTGCCCTTTTCGCTCCTTCACAAGCGCGGACAGATTCGGCAAAAGTGCTGAATTTTTATAAACAATAGCAATTTCTTTGAGGTTTTTCGCGTAAATGAGAAATAAACACCCCTTTATTTAAAACCTTTCCAAACAAAATTTGCGTTTATGCGTATCAATGTTAAGATTTTTGCGAACCAGCTCACCACTGAATCGACCACCACTCAATTCTGTCTAATCTATCATCTCGGGAAAACGTTTCTTACTGAAAGAAGCTTGTAATCGGACTCACTTGATTTTTGAACCAAATAGAGCCCCAAGGACGTGAAAAAACTTAAATTTACCTGCTCAAACTGTCAGGCAAAGCTGCGTGTACCGACTCATTTAGCCGGCGTCTCTGCGCCGTGCCCTAAATGCGGTGAGACGATTACGGCTCCCTCTGATGTGACGCTCGCTGAAGAAGACGAACCTGCTTCGGCAGGCCATGAGTCGGCGATTCAAAAAGATCCTGTCCAGGTCGGTGCGCGGTCCCGGGCTTCCAATACGTCCGCTGTGGTCGGCGTTCCTGTCAGTGCGAACGTGTCGAACAAAGCGTCCTCACCGAATCAGCAGACGAGAGCGCGGGTCGTGTCTTCGGCGCCTCCGGTTTCCGCTCCAGTCGATGAAGCGGTGGAAAACGAGGAGCAGCGTCCGACCTATGGTCAGCAGATCCCGGTTCCGATTCCGCCCGCTCCCACACCGGAAGAGATGGCCGCCGCGGCTCTCGATGAAGAGCGTGCCGCCGCAGAGGCGCCTCCGGAAGTTCATGCCGCAGAGGTTCCCGTATCTCTCGACGATATCGCGCTTCCTGATCCTGTGGTGCCACCGGCAGTTGAGCCCGCGCAGGAAATCGCTCAACCGACGGAGCCCGCACCTGAGATTGCCGCCTCCGCAGCGGAAGCTGACGTTCCCAGAGCCGTCGAGCAAACTCAGCCGATCCGGATCAACACGCAGCCGAGAAATCTTCCTGAAACGAGAGTCGATCCGGGAACCGAAACCGGCGATCTTCCTCGACTCGACGTCACGCTAGGGGAGCAGAATGCGTCGGCGACAGCCGCCGAGATGACTTCCTCTGAAGGCATCGCACCGCGAGAGCCCACGAAAGTTCAGCTGCCGATGCCGGGCGATGAATCCCGCCAGTATGCGCCGGACGATTTCATTATTCCGGGCAAACTGGAAGAACCTGCAGAAGCGCCGGAACAACCGGAAGGCGTTGAGCCCGTCCCGCAGCCTTCGGTCGAAATTGCCGAGGTGCCTGCCGACCCCGGATATCCCGATGATTCCGAATTGATCGATTTTTCATCGGGTCAATTTGATCCCGCCACGCCGACGCCTGAGCCGGCGTCCACGGGGCAGGCCGCGCTGCCGGAACCTGCTTCCGTGAGTGAGTTACTGGGCCTCGATGGATTTGATCCCGAGCCTCAGCCATCAGCCGCCGCGGTTCCACCACCTGTTGCACCTGTTGCACCCGTTGAATTTCCTGAGTCGGAAATGAACGTGCCTGAAGGGTTGCAGATGGATCCTGTCCCGGCTGAAGTTCCCGCGCAGCAGGAGATGCCAGCTGCGGAGCAAGCTCTCGAGCATCCCGAGGCGATTCAGCAGTCACCGGTTGTGAACGAGCCAGCTCCGACACCCGCTCCGGAAACAGCACAGCCGGGTGTGCCGGAACAATTTTCTTCGCCGGCTGAGCAGGAGGATGAGGACCCTCTTTCACGGAATCCGATCGCGGCCTCCGCAGGGAGTCTTCGGTCCGGGCCTGCTCCCGCTCCCGTCTCCGCTCAGGAAGCCGCGGTTCCACCCAAACGTTCCGAAGCCGACGTGCTCGATGATATGTTCGGCGGAAGCGAATCGGGAGGCGGTTTCAGTCTCAATATCAAACTTCTCGTCATCGCCGGTGCCGCCGTGCTCGCGACGGTTGCTGTGCTTCTTGTCGGCAATTCGCTGGGTGGTTTTGGAAAAATGGAAGATCCCGCAACCGTGGATTCGCCGATCAAACCGATCACCCCTGAGAAAAGCGTCGAGCCGGAGACACCTCCTGTGGTACTCACGCCCGAGCCGGCGAACGAACCTTCCATCAATGACGCACCCGCTGTCGTCGATCCCGTTGCACAAAGTGCTGATGTCGAAGCGACGCGCGTCGGCAGCACGATCGCGATGCCGGGCGATACCAGCACCCCTGTCACGATTATGGATTCTTCCGGAAATCTTCAGGCTCCTGCCAAAGAGACACCGAATTCCACTCCATCCACTTCATCGGCGCTGGACACCGCCGGATCTGCGATCAATGACGTGACGGCGAAAGTCGATTCTGCGGCGCTCTCTTTCGATGAGAAAGTTCAGAGCATCGTCAACGGGGGCAATCCTGACGGCGGTGCAGCCGGTATGTCGGTGATCGGGGGCGGTGCGCCTGCGACCTCACCGGATTCCGCTGGAGCAACCACCACGCCTCCCGCAGCGGCTGAGAACGGAACCGCAGCGGCGGGTAATACCAAGGGGTATCATCCCGAGCCGTCCTACCCCGCGCCGGAGGGCGATGCGAGTCCTCTCGGGAAAACGCACGAGCTCATTGATGCATTTCTTCGCGCTCCTGACTGGGAGACGAGACTGCGTTACACTTATCAGGGAGACAGCCTGAAACCGGCGATTGAGAGCTATTATCAGAAGTGGGAGGAACGCCCCATCGATCGGTTTTCGCTCCAGCTTTTCCAAATGGAGAGCGATCCGGAAATGGGTGGACCGTATTGGGTTTACCTGATTTCCACGAGCGATGTTGACCAGGGCTTTCCCCTCATCGTGAGAGTTGAAGACGGAAACCTGAAAGTGGATTGGGAGATTTTCTCCGAGTTCTACGACAAGCATTTTGTGCGGTTCCGCTCCGGTGAAATTCCCGGGCCGGCGACGTTCCGACTCGTGATTGAGCGCATGTCCGATTACTACGGTGCCGATCGTGACGGTTTTAAAGATCTCGATGACTACTACGTGTATCAGATCAATCCTCCATACGGCGATCTGAACGAGTTCTCCGAATACGCTTTCGTCAAAAAAGGCAGCGAGTTAGCGGAAAGTCTCGATAACGTGGTGGGGCTCGGAGAAGAGCCGCTCGCCGTTATCATCACGCTGGATAAGAGCTCGTTCGACCATGGGGTTAAACACTTCGTCATCACCGAATACGTGACTGAGGGCTGGTTCCGATAGGCGGGACCGCCTTTCCCATGGAGAAAGAAATCGATCGTTTCATTCGCTACCTCGCGGTGGAGAAGGGGCTTTCTGACAACTACCAGTTATCCGTCCGCCGTTCTCTCGAGGGGTTCGGGGACTGGTTCCAAAAAAAGACCGGCAGCGAAGACGTCACCGCGGTGACGATCGATCATCTCACCGGTTTTTTAGCCGAGCGGAAGCTGGAAGATCGGCTCGCGGCTTCGAGCCTGCGGATTCAGTTGATCGCACTGAAAATTTTCTTCCGGCACCTCGCCGGGAAAGGGAAGGTGAGCGTGGACGTAGCCGACGGGATCGATTCCCCCCGCCTCGAGAAGTATCTCCCCGACACGCTGAACGAGCCGATGGTTCGACAGCTGCTTGAGTCCGTCGATGACAACCGGCCTCTCGCGCGGCGGGACCGGGCGATTCTGGAACTGCTTTATTCGAGTGGTCTTCGTGTTTCCGAACTGACCGGGGGGCGACTCGAGAATCTCTACCTCGAAGACAAAGTCATCCGGGTGACGGGAAAGGGGAACAAGACCCGGCTCGTCCCCGTCGGCGCCGCTGCCTGCGAGGCTATTCAAAATTACCTCGACGGCGAGAGGCCCTCTCTGGTGAGCCGCCATTCGGGCAGTGAGATCTTTCTCTCAAAGTGGGGAAAGAAACTCACGACGACGCGGATCTGGCAGATCGTCAAAGAGCGCGCGAAGATGGCCGGTATCGAGAGCAATGTCTACCCGCATCTCCTGCGGCACTCCTTCGCAACGCATCTGCTCGGAAACGGTGCGGACCTCCGCGTGATCCAGGAGCTTCTCGGTCATGCCGATATCGCGACGACCCAGATCTACACACACGTCGATCAAAAGCATCTCCGGAACGTGCACCGGAAATTTCACCCACGCGGGTAAATTTTATAATTTCAGGGCGCGAGGTGAGGTGACGCAATCGGCCCGTCCGGGGTGTCAGGAGGTAAGAAGAGCGAGGTCACGGCCCTCACCTACAGGAATACGCGTGAGCGCTGTGGCCGAGTCCCGCGGGCGCGGACGGATCGTGTGGAAGTGGCGCTGTTGGCACTAATCCTCGTCGGCGTTCTTCCACCAGTCGGCGGTGCGTTCCCATGGATCGAGGGACTCACTGCTGCTTTCGTCGCGTCTTTTCTCGTCAACAAAGAGCGCGTTGGCTTCTTCGCGGGCGAGCTCTTCGAGGAGAATATCGACCTGATCAGGCTCTTCGGTGTTCTTCTTCTGACGCCAAACGATGACGGCAAAGAAGCTTCCGATCCCGAGAAGCATACCCGCGACAAGTCCGACGAGAAGCATGGCCGTGGCACTGTTCGCTTCAACCCATGAGCTTTCACCGGCCCCGTAGCTGTTGAGGACCGATTTGTTCATCTGAATCAATCCGTCAATCGCCATGAGGGCGAGAACAAAGGCTCCGATGATGAAGGCGAGTCGATTCAGGGAAAATTTCATAGCAGAATGGCATCGACTCGCAAGGGCGAGAGTCAGCTCCGCGAACTATATCAAATTTGGAAACCACGACAACGGCAAAAACTAGTTTTTAAAAGATTGTCGCAATTTTGAGAGAAAATTAGCTCTCAAACGGCGAATTGCGGTGCGATCTGATCACGAATCGTGAAAAATCGATCACTGGCACTCGGCGCAACGTCCGTAGAATTCGAGTTCGTGGTCGATATCGGCGTAACCTGACTCGGTCGAAATCTGTTTTTCGAGATGAGCGACCGGGCACGTGATATCGAGGACTTCCACCGAACCGCAGTCACGGCAAACGAGGTAGTCGTGATGGTGTTGCTGGCGGAGGCAATAATGCGCTGCCCGGCTGTGGAAACCGATGCGGCGGACGATGCGGCGTTCCTCAAGTCGTTGGATGAGGCGATACACCGTCGCGGGGTCGGCGTTGACTTTGAAGTCCGGACTCCTGGGGATATCCTGGAGCGTGAGAGGACGCGGGGCCTGCGAGAGGACCCGGAGACAGGCCTCCAGAGCAGCTGTCCGTCGCATTCCCGCGTCAGCACACTGTTTCAACAGACTCTCGGTTGTATTCTCATCCGCCATAGGGTGGAATCAGTATAGACACAGCCTCCAACCTTTGCAATCCTACCAAACCCCAACACGTGTATGAGATATTCATTACTGGTCAGCGTTTTCCTCCTCGTCTTCTCCCCGTGCCTCTCAGCGGGCGAAAGGTGGAACCTGATTTTCCTCCTCTCCGATGACCAGACAACCTACTCGATGGGCTGTTATGGAAATGACGATGTGAAGACGCCGCACATGGATCAACTTGCGGCGGACGGGATGATTTTCGACAACCATTACGACACGACCGCGATCTGCATGGCGAGTCGCGCGAGCATTCTTACGGGGCTCTTCGAATACCGAACCGGCTGCAATTTTGAGCACGGTCACCTGATCGAGAAAAAGTGGGCGAAAAGTTATCCCATGCTCCTGCGTGAGGCGGGCTACCAAACCGCGTTTGCCGGAAAATTCGGAGTCGAGATCGCGGGCAAGCCCGAGGCCAAAAAGGGGCGGCTCCCCGAGGCTGATTTCGACCGCTGGGGCGGAGGTCCCGGGCAGACCAACTACAAAACGAAGTCCAATAAATCGATGGTCAGGTATGCGGAGGAATTTCCCCACTCGACGCTCTCCTATGGAGCCTTCGGACGTGATTTTATCTCCGATGCAGCCAAAGAGGACGCACCGTTCTGCCTCTCGATCAGTTTTAAAGCACCTCACATGCCGGCGACACCCGATCCCCGTTTCGATGACGTCTATGCAGGAAAGAAATTCAAGAAGCCGGAGAACTTTGGCCGGGAGCACGGCGGGCATTTTTCCGAGCAGAGCAAGCAGGGCCGCCAGTATGAGCGTTTTGAGTCATGGGGCTACAAAGACAATTACGACAAAGTCATGGCGACCTACCACCAGCAGATCTACGCGATCGACGTCGCTCTCGGGATGATTCGGGAAGCGGTTGAGGCTGCCGGCGTTGCGGGAAATACCGCGATCATCTACACTTCGGATAACGGCTTTCTTTGTGGTTCGCATGGATACGGCTCGAAGGTGCTGCCTTACGAGGAAGCCTCCCGCGCGCCTCTGATTGTCTTTCTTCCGGGGCATGAGAATTCAGGAAAAGGGATTCGTTGCGACGCCTTGACCGGAAACGTCGACTTTCATCCCACGATTCTTGAACTCGCAGGACTCGAACCGCTCAACGGCGTCGACGGGAAAAGTTTGCTCGCGCTTTATGACGATCCCTCCGCGACGACTCATACGCAGTTGCCGCTCATCAACGTCTGGGGACCGAAGGATGTGCACAGCCTCGGCGTCGTCACGAAAGACTGGAAATACGTTCGCTGGCCATCAACCGACGGCGGTTATGAGGAGACTGAGGAGCTCTTCTTTACGAGCGAAGATCCCAACGAGCTCGAGAATCAAATCAGCAATCCGGCGCACAGTTCTGTTCTGGATCAGATGCGAAAGAACTACGATAAAGAGGTCGAAAGCTGGGAGAGGAAAGCCGTGCCCTTTCACAACTACCAGCCGTTCGGCAGTTTGTTTCGGCGGGAGTGAGAGATCCCCCGGGCCGGACGCTGGCGGATGACTCGCGTCTCTGGCAGGTCGAGTGACAGAACTCCTTCAGAGTTCCGGGATTCTTTGCGACGTAATCCCCGGGTTCAAGAACCCGGGGCTGAGTTACGAAATCCCGTTGGGATTGAAGACATGGATATCGAGGTCCCTACCTCGGTCTCGCTTTCGGCACGAGAGTTGTGAATGTGCGAAGCTGCGCGGCAGAAGCCACGTAGGTAACCTTCCATCTCCGGGAGAAGTTCGAGGACTCCGCGGCGAAGGCTCTGAATCATCACTCGGAGAGTGATGAGCACGTTACCCAAAATCCAAGATCCAAGATCCAAGATCCAACAGGGTCAGGTCATTGACCAAACCCTGTTCAATCCGACTTCGAACCTCAATAAACGTCACGCTGGTAGCGCTTGTCTTTCTTGAGCTCCGCTACGTAAGCTTTGGCGTCTTCGGGCGATTTCTTCCCGTGTTCGATCGCGATGTCGATGAGCGCCTGATGCACGTCTTTGGCCATTTTCGTGGCGTCTCCGCAGACGTAGAAGTGGGCGCCTTCTTCGAGCCACTTCCAGATCTCGGCACCCCGTTCGAGGAGTCGATGCTGGACGTAGATTTTCTCTTTCTGATCGCGTGAGAAAGCAGTCGTGAGTTCGGTGAGGACTCCGTCTTCGAGATAGTCGAGCCACTCTAACTGATACAGAAAGTCGTAGGAGAAATGCTGGTCTCCGAAGAAGAGCCAGTTCTTTCCTTTCGCTTCGGTCGCAGCGCGTTCCTCAACAAAGGCACGGAAGGGGGCAATCCCGGTTCCGGGACCGACCATGATCACAGGCGTGTCACTGTTCCCGGGAAGGCGGAAGTTCTTATTGGTGTGGAAGAAGACTTTTACTTTGTCGCCGATGTTCACGTCGTCAGCGATGTAGCACGAGCAAACTCCGACGCGCTCTTTTCCGTGTGTGTCGTAACGCACGGCAGCGATCGTGAGGTCGACCTGATCTTCGTGAGCCTTGAGGCTTGAGGCGATCGAGTAAAGTCTCGGATTGAGCTTCCGAAGAATTCCAGTGAAAGCTTCCGCGTCCCACTTTTTGTAAGGATAGGTCTCTAACAGATCCACCAACTGACGTCCGTCGATCCACTTCTTGAGCGTGGTGCGGCCTTCTTCGTCAAGGAGTGCCTGAAGGTCTGAGTTGCCGACGATGCCGTTATACTTGAGAGCAATCGCGGGGCTGAGCGTCGTGATGTCGAAGTCTGATTTCAGCGCTTCGGCGAGCGTTGCGCTGCCGAGCTTGGAATTGGCGGTGAGATCAGTTGCGGCGAGCACGGCCTCGATGTCGGCGTCGCGGTTTTCGGGGTAGATTCCGAGTGCGTCGCCGGGCTCGTAGGAGAGTCCGCTTCCTTCGAGCGAAAGTTCGAGGTGCAGCGTTTCCTTGGATGAACCGGTTCCGTTGAGGACGATTTTATCGAGCACTTCAGCGGAGTAGGGATTCTTCTTGTCGAAGACCGCTGCGCCGGGAATGACTCCGGTCGTGGCAACGGATTGTGCGAGCGATTCCTGTGTCGGGAAGGCGGCGAGAGCGCCGTTGAACCAGGCTTCGAAGGTGGCTTCGTAGTCGACGTCGCAATCGGCGCGGTCGTAAATACGCTCCGCTCCGAGAGTGGAAAGGCGCGTGTCGATGTCTTTTCCAATTTTGCAAAAATGCTCGTAGCTGGTGTCACCGAGAGCGCAAACCGAGAACTTCACGTTGGGAAGCTGCGGCATGCTGTCGCTCATGAAGGCTTCGTAATACCCGGTCGCGGAATCGGGTGGATCGCCTTCCCCCCAGGTGCTGACGACGACGAGAAGGTTGTCGACTTTGGCGAGGTCTGAAGGCTTGGCGTCGGCCATGTTGATGGCTTTGGCTTTGAACGCTTTCGCTTTCTTTACGATAGAGGCCGCGAGTTGTTCCGCGTTTCCTGACTCCGTTCCGTAGAGGACGGTGAGGGAGGGCTTCCCGGTAGCGGCGGGAATGGCAACGGCTGGTGCTCCTGCGCCTGAACTGAGTCCGTAAAAGTAGCCGGAGAGCCAGAGGGCTTCGTCGCGACCAACGCCGAGCGCTAGCTGCTGAGCCATGGCGAGGCGTTCAGGAGGAATGGGAGATGAAGAGGTTTCGCTCATAAAAATCCAGGTGTGTTGTTAAACAGCGAGTTCGGGCTCTACGAAGTCTTTGTTAAAGTCGCGGCCGTGCATCGTCGCAAGGACGTAGCCGTTGCGAATCACGAAGTCACCGAAGCGTTCTCCATCCTCGCGGTTCTTGGCGTAGTCCTTAATGATGGGGCGGAGGATCTCGACGATTTCGGTATCCTTGACGTTCGGTGCGTAGTGCGTGCTGAGTCGATCACCGCAAAATCCGCCACCGAGGTAGAGGTTGTATTTACCGGGGCCTCTTCCGACCAATCCAATCTCGGCGATGTAAGGACGGGCGCATCCGTTCGGGCACCCCGTCATACGGATCGTAATCGCATCGTGACGCAACCCGGCTTCCTCGATCACTTCATCGAGATCGGTGATGAGCGATGGGAGGTAACGCTGGGATTCCGCGAGGGCGAGACCACAGGTCGGCAGAGCAACGCAGGCCATCGAGTTCAGTCGCAGCGCGCTTCGCTCGTGGGCGTCGATCATTTTATACTTCTCGAGAAGCGCGGTGATCGTCTCTTTGTCTTCCGGAGAGATGCTCGAAATGATCAGGTTCTGATTCGCGGTGACGCGCATGTCACCTTTGTGAACTTTCGCGATCTCCCGGATTCCGGTTCGCAGCTGATACTCATCGGTGTCGTAGACGCGACCGTTTTCGACGAAAAGGGTGAAGTGCCAGTTGCCGCTCTGGTCCTCGATCCAGCCGTAGCGATCGCCGTTGCTGTCGAATTTGAAGTCGCGGGGCTTTTCGAGTTTCTTCCCGAGAAGTTTTTCGACTTCGTCGCGGAAACTGTCGAGTCCCATCGTTTCGATCGTGTACTTGAGGCGGGCGTTGGCGCGGACTTCGCGGTTGCCATTGTCGCGCTGAACCCGCAGGACTGATTCGGCGACGGCGAGGCAGTCTTCCGGTGCGCAAAATCCAAGCACGTCGGCGAGACGGGGGAACGTCTCTTCGTTGCCGTGAGTCATTCCCATGCCACCACCGACGGTGACGTTGTATCCGACGATCTTTTCGTTCTTGTCGAGAATCGCGATGAAGCCGAGGTCGTGAGCGAAGATGTCGACATCGTTGCTCGGTGGCACTGCGATCACGATTTTGAACTTCCTCGGAAGGTAATGTTTTCCGTAGATGGGTTCGTTGTCGTCCGCTTTTTCGCCAACGAGGTGTGGCCCGCGGGTGATCTTGATTTTCTCACCGGTAGGGTCGTCCAGCCAGATTTCGTGGTAGGAAAGGGTGCGGGGACTGAGGTGATCAGACAGGTTCCGTGACAGCTCGATGATCTCAGGGTGGACCTTCGACTGATACGGGTTCGGATTGCACATCACGTTGCGGTTCACGTCACCGCACGCTGCGAGCGTGTCGAGAAGCGCGTAATTGATCTCCGCGATGGTCTTTTTGAGATTGTTTTTGATCACCCCGTGAAACTGGAACGTCTGACGTGTCGTCAGCTTGAGCGCTCCGTTGGCGTGCTCTTCGGCGATGCGGTCCATCTCGAGCCACTGCTTTGTGGTCGCGACGCCACCGGCCATGCGGACACGAATCATAAACGAGAAGGCAGGCTCCAACTTCTTTTTCCGGCGCTCCTGGCGGATGTCTCTATCGTCCTGTTGATAGGTGCCGTGAAATTTGGTGAGCTGCTGGTCGTCCTTCGAAAGAGAGCCGGTCGCCGAATTGGCGAGGCCGTCGAGAATCGTTCCGCGGAGATAGTTGCTGGCATCTTTGATGCCTTCATTTGCTGATTTAGCCATGAGTCACGTATGGGGTGAGGAGAAACTCTAAAGATTTTAAAGTTGCGTCGTTTACTAAGGTATTGTATTTCCTTTTTCGCAAGCCCTTTTTAATGCGCCTACCTCTAAAGACTGAATATGCGTGCCAAGTGCTGGCGCAACTCGCCCGAACCTACGCGGAGGACCGCGTTCGGCAAGTTGAAGAACTGGCAAAGCTGGAGGAATTGTCGCCGAACTATCTCGTTCAGATCCTTACGAAACTTCGTCAGGCGGGTTTAGTGATCAGTCGGAGGGGTAAAAACGGCGGTTATCTCCTCGCGAGACACCCCGATGAGATCAGTCTCGCCGAGATCGCGATTGCGATGGAAGGCGGCGATTTAATTGAGGCGAGCCCGGGAAACGGCGGCGCTTCTGCGAAAGCGGTTCACGAGGCCTGGGTCCGGGCCAACGCCGCTCTTCATACGAGTTGTGAAGGGATTTCGTTGTCTGAGCTGATCCCTGAAAACGGCGACGCGGGGGATTGGGTCATTTGATCTGCATCCCTGCCGAAAGCCCGTCGGCCACCCCGAATCTGAATTGCATCCTGCGTGTCGCCGGGTTGCAGTTTGAAAGATCTGGAAGCCTCGTTTTTAACGATTTGAATGCCGCTTTGGTTGTAATGCGTTTAAGATAAGTGTGTTGCGACTGCGGGTTGCCGGGTGGCATGTGGCCTGCGCTATAGGGGAGATGCTATGATTACAAACCTATACGACCTATATATCCATCAAATTAAAGATCTGCACAGTGCGGAGACGCAGATCATCGATGCGCTGCCGAAGCTCGCTGCACGCGCTTCCACCGAAGAGCTCAGAGATGCCTTTATGAGCCATCTTTCCGAGACCCGCGAGCAGCTCAACCGCATCAACACGATTCTGGGTAACCGCAACGAGCGGGCCGGTGATGATACCTGTGAAGCGACGCGAGGCTTGATCGAAGAAGGTGAACACCTCATCGCCGAAATGGCGGGAGACGTGGTTGACGCAGGCTTGATCGCCGCGGCACAGCGTGTCGAGCACTACGAAATTGCCGCCTACGGGACCGCGAAAGAGTACGCCGAGGTTCTCGGTTTTGACGACGATGTGAAGCTCCTCGATGAAACGCTCGAAGAGGAAAGCCACGCCAACGAGTCGCTGAATAAGATCGCGACGGGTGGCTTCTTCAGCGCCGGCGTCAATGATGACGCTCTTATGAATGCTGAATAATTTCGAAGAGACGAAAGGGTTGGTTAAATAACCGGAGGCGGCTTCCATTCGAGGGAGCCGCCTTTTTTGTCGAGAGGCCTGGCGTATTCGAGGGCCGTTCTTTCCGGTATTGCCTCTGCCTCATCTGATGGCACCGTAGCGGCATGCAGATTTTCATTTTGATCTTCATGATTGCGCTCGCGATCACGATGTGGGGACAGAGCCGCTTCCGGAAGATCTATGGCCAGGAACTGGAATTTACGATTTCGTCGCGAGTCACCGGGGCTGAACTCGTCGAGAAGATGCTCTCCCGAGTCGGGATCGATAACGTTTCGGTTGTGAAGGGGCGGGGGATTCTCGATGATTTTTACTCGCCGGAGAAACGGCAGGTTTCCCTTTCTCCGCAGCATTTCGGAGCCGCGTCTTTTGCGGCGCTTGGAATGGCCGCGCAACAGGCCGGCAAAGCGATTCAGCATGTCGAGGGACACAAGCCGCTCTTCTGGCGGACGACGGTGATCCGCTGGACGGTTTACCTGAGTCTCCCGCTCATCGTGATCGGATTGGTGACGCTGGCCCTTGGAATGACGAAGACTTTGTTCCCCATGGTGCTCCTCGTCTGGTCTTTGATTTCCTTCGCGAATGTCGCGACGATTCCCACCGAGCTCGATGCGGGGGAGCGGGCCAAGCGCGTTCTCGAGGACCTGAGAGTTTTCAAAAACCTCGACGAGCGCGTCGGCGTGGAGCGGGTCATGGGAGCCGCAAGCACTGCCTATCTCGACGGATTTTCCGTCCTCACAGGATGGGCCTCACGGATGTTCTTCCCATGGTTTCGGAAGCAATCCGCTCCCGACGAATAGCGATAGCGGCACTCTCGCTACGAGAGATTTGGCGAAGACTCCCGATGGTGGAAATCCCGGAGTCTCAGTCGAGTGACTTGAGTTTGATGTCTTTGAACCAGACGTATTGACCGTGGTTTTGGAGTCCGATGAAACCTCTTTTTGGTTTGTCTTTGATTGCGACTTTGAATTTATTGGTTGTGCCGTCAGGGTTTTTGCCGACTTCGGGCCAGTCGTTGACGTCGACGTTGAAGACTTCAACTCCGTTGATGTGGCAGACGATATTTGGTCCGACGGCTTTGAGCGTGAGTGTGTCCCATTCGCCGACGGGATTGGCGGGATGAGAGGACGGGGCTTTGGCATCGTAGAAGGAGCCATTCAGTTTGCGAGCGTCTTTTGGACCGTGCGTTTTCTGGAACCCGACATTGTCCATGAGCTGCACCTCAAAGCCGTGATGAACGGAATCCTCTTTGTTTGCCCGATAGAAAATTCCGCTGTTGGCTCCTTCTGAAAGTTTGTAGGAAAGGGACAGTTCGAAGTCGCTGTATTCGCCCCTGGCCCAGATGTCGCCCCGGCTCTTGAGCTTCTTCTTGCCCGCCTTATCAGTCACTTCCTCCATCGTACAGGTGAGGGCGCCGTCGGAATCGATTATCCAGCTGCCTTCGGCGAAGTCCCAGGCGTCGAGATTGCTGCCGTCGAAAAGGATCGCGGTATCCGCTGAGGATTCAGTGACTTGTTCTTCGACGCATCCCGAGAGGAGGAGCGCAGCGGCGAGGGCGGAAAAAGTGAGCTTCATCATACCGAATCGATACGGTGAAGCGCTGAGAGTGTCAATGGACTGACGGGATCGCGGAGTGACGATGACTAAGAAGTTCTCACTCTGCGGCTTAGCGCCTCTGCGTGTGTTTTTTTAGTCTGACCGGACGATCACGCAAAATCGATCTTCGGAATCGCGCTGAGAAGGGTCTTCGTGGTTTCCGATTGTGGATTCTCGAAGAGCGCGTCGGCTTCACCAACCTCGACAATTTTGCCCTCATCCATCACCGCGATTCGATCCGCGATGTATCTGACGACGGAAAGGTCGTGGGAGATGAAGACCATCGTGAGGCCGAGTTCGGCTCTCAGCTGTTTGAGCAAATTCAGAATCTGCGATTGAATCGACACGTCGAGAGCTGAGACGGGCTCGTCCGCGAGAATCAACTTGGGTTCGGGAGCGATGGCGCGGGCGATGGCGATGCGCTGGCGCTGGCCGCCGGAAAATTCATGCGGGTATTTCCGGATGTAGCGCGAATCGAGTCCGACGCGTTCCATCAGCTCAGCGACCGCCTTCTCGATGTTGTCGTGTTTGGGGTGACGCGTTCGGATCGCTTCGGCGAGGGTGCTGAAAATCGTCATGCGGGGATTCAGCGACGCGTAGGGATCCTGAAAAATCATCTGAAAATCGCGTCTTCTCTTTCTGATTTCACGCAGGGAGAGTTCCGCGAGACGTTCTCCCTCGAGAATTACGGAGCCCGAGGTCGGCTGGAGCAATTGCATGATCAGCCGGGAGAGCGTCGACTTTCCGCAACCGCTTTCCCCGACGAGTCCGAGAATCTCGCCTTTCTCGATCGACAGGGTGACGCCGTCGACCGCTTTCACGATCGTGGTGCGCTTGTTCAAAAAGCCTTCCCGTTTGGTGAAGTAACGGGTGAGTTCGCTGAGTTCAAGATACGACACTTTGTCAGGTAAGAGTTGAGGTTGGGGAGAGATCAGTTTGCTTTCGCCACCGTGATTGGTGCGGCGAGGCAACCGGGACAGTCCTGGACCCAGTGGTCCGGGGCGACTTCGGTGAGTTGGGGGCGGAATTCGGTATGTGGCGGATCGTCCGGTGCATTCTCACAGCGGGGGGCAAAGGCGCAGCCGGCGAGGCCCTGTGCGAGATTCGGGGGAAGCCCGGGGATGGTGTAGAGCAAGTTGCCCTTGGTTTGCATCGCGGGAATCGAGCGCTGCAACGCCCGTGTGTAGGCGTGTCGAGGCGAGGTGAAAAGCGTTTTGACCGGTGCGCGTTCGACGAAGCGGCCGGCATACATCACGTTGACGTAGTCGCAGACTTCCGACACGACCGCGAGATCGTGGGTGATGAAAATGACGGCAGTCCCGAGTTCGTTCTGCCTTTCTTTGATCAGGTCGAGAACCTGCCTCTGGATCGTGACGTCGAGTGCTGTGGTCGGTTCGTCGGCGATGAGGATCTCGGGACGTGTAATCAGCGCCATCGCAATCATAACGCGCTGGCGCATCCCGCCGGAGAATTCGTGAGGGTAGCTGTGAACGCGTTTCGCGGGATCGGGAATTCCGACGGCGTCGAGCTCGGCGATCACTCGCTTGAGCGCTTCGCTTTTGGATAAGCCCTCATGAATCAGGAGGGGTTCGATGAGCTGGGTCGAAATCCTGAGAAACGGATTCAGCGACGTCATCGGGTCCTGAAAAATGAGCCCGATGCGTTTTCCGCGGACGGCGCGCAATTTCCGCGCACTGAGCTGAAGCAAATCGAGATCTCCGAAGCGGGCTTCACCTCCTTCGATGCGCCCGGGAGGTTTCGGGATGAGCCCGAGGAGCGAGTAGCAGGTCACGGATTTCCCGGACCCTGACTCGCCGACAATTCCGACGGTCTGTCCTGCTTCGACGTCAAAAGAGACGCCGTCGACCGCTTTGACCACGCCGTCGCGGGTGTGGAAGCTGGTTCGGAGGTCTCTGACTTCGAGGAGTGCCATGATCGATTAAGCGGATGCGGGAATCTTCCACTCGAGAATTTTACATTTGCTCATGTCGTAGGCGGAATACAGCACCGTCACTTCGCATTCGAGTGGATCCACTCCATCCGGTGTCGGAGGTCCTTTTTTCTCGAGGATTGCGTAGGCGGTGTAGCCGTTCGGCATCGTTACCTCAAAGAGTCGACCTTCGGTGTGGATCTTGGTGATTCGGCCTGTTGCCTGGATAGGGGGACGTTCGGACATGAGAAACTGGGACAGGGGCAGTCTCTCAGAATTTTGGGGATTGGCAAGAATTGAGAGGGAGCGAATTGATTCAATCCTCAACCGTTTCGCGTTTCCGGCCTGGAGTTTCCGTAAAGCGAATTCAGCTGCGAAATCTTGCTCATGACCCGCTGGCCGTTTTTATCGGAAACGGTTCCGGAGAGCTGGATCGGGGTTCCCACGTGATAGGGGAAATTGAACTCGTGGAAGTCCTTGAATTCGATCTCGATGCGGACGGATTTCTCCCCTTCGACATCGATGTAGAAGACCTTCGCCTCGTCGAGGTTTTCGGACATTCGCAAGCGACCCTGCACCGTCAATTTGTTGCCCTCGATTTTGGTCCAGGTTTGGAACGCTTTTTCACGGTAGTCATCGAACTCGCCTCCGTTGAGTCCTTCAAGCGGTTTCGTCGCGCCGCCGTAGCTTTCAAGATCGACTCCGAATTGTTGCATCAGTGTCAGGTGGAGTCGGCTCAGGTCCTGATTCTCCGCGTATCGCAGGTAGCGCCCTGTCTTGAGCCTGCCACCGCCGTTCCCTGCGAGAACGATGGGAATACGTTGCGCGGTGTGGTTGTCGGAGTGGCCCATTCCCGAACCGTAAAGCACGATGGAGTGGTCGAGAAGCGAACCGTTGTGATCTTTGTAAGACTTCAGTTTCGTGAGGAGATAGTCGAATTTCTCCATGTGCCAGAGACTGATTTTCAGGAGTGCGTCGATGTTGTGGCGACTGAAGTTCCGGAAAAAGTGCGAGAGGTAATGGTGCTGCTCGGTGATGCCGAGGAAGTCGAAAATCATTCGGGAATTGCTGTTCCCGAGCATGTAGGAAACGCAGCGGGTCTGGTCGGTCCACATCGCGAGCGCGATGAGATCGAGCATCGTTTCGACCTGCTCGTTGATGTTCGCTGCGGGGAGAGGTCGCTTCAGCTGGGTGAAATCCACTTTCGTGGCGGCGGCGGTGTCACCCATATTTTCGAGCCGCTGTTCCGTTTCGCGGAGAACGGTGAAATATTCCTCAAGCGTCTCGTTGTCCTCGCGCCCCGACTTTCTCTGAATGGACCTCGCGTCATCAGCGACGTGATCGAGCAGGCTGCTCATCTTTTTCCGCTGAGAGGGATCGCTCATTGGATTGCGGAAGAGCCGGTCGAAGATCAGCTGCGGGTCGCTCTCGCGGGGGATCGGGTCGCCTTTCTGATCGTAGGAAATGTAGCTGCAGCCGATCTGATTCGTAAAAAGGCCTTCGGTCGTTAATTCAAGCGAGCGCTGGGGCGTGTCTCCTCCGATCTTGTCGGCGATGAACTGATCCATCGAAGCTGTGGTCGTGTTGTCGCTCCGACCGGAGAGAAAGCGACGGGCTGAATTGGCGTGGGAGGAAAAGCCGAAGTCTCCCATGTTGTCGAGAATGAGAAGGTCCTCTTTGTGTTTCTCAAAGGGCTTCATGAGAGGGGACATCCGGAAATCGAATTCCGTTCCTCCGTTGATGTTCCAGGACGGGGGATGAACTCCGTTCGGCTTGAACAAGGTCATGAATCGCAGCGGAGGGACGACTTCTCCGGAGAGGTCTTTCGCGACGGCGTTCTCCATGATGTTGAGAAACGGCAGGGGAACAAGCGCTCCTGCTGCGCCGCGCAGGAAGGTGCGCCGATCGGTATTCCAGTTTCTGCTCATGGGTTCAGTGGGATGCGGGAATTAAAGTTTCTCTGAAAATGACGCTGTTCGCAATCCCGTGAATGAGGTCGCGCCAGGTGCCGTTGTTCTCCACGATCATCGAGGTGAGTTGCTCGACGACGGGGCCGTCATTTCGTTCGAGTTTTCGGCAGAGCGCGTATCGCATCATTTGTTCGACGGCGTTCCGCGTGATCGTCTCGCGTTCACTGCTGATGAGGATCGACTTCAGCTCCTCGAATGTTTGAAACGATTCCCCGCTCGGGAGTTGGCCGGATTCGTCGATTTCTTCAGCGCTCGCCCCGGTCCCTTTTGCGATGAGTGCACCTTTGGTGTCGTAGCCCTCTAAAGCAAATCCCAGCGGGTCGATTCGATCGTGGCAGAGCGCACATGACTTGTCGGAGCGGTGCTGCTCGAATCTCTCACGGAACGACAGGTTTTCCCCTTTGGGGCTGCTTTTGATCGGTGGGACATCGGCGGGTGGTTCCCCGAGATGTTCGCCCATGATTTGCCGAAGCATCCACGTTCCACGGAGGATTGGTCCGCGGTTCATCCCCAGAACGCCGGGCATCGTGATGATGCCACCCCGTGCGCCTGCTGATGCGACCAGGTTGATTTTCTGATTGGGCTGTGCGGCGACCTCGGTTCCGGCGGGCTTGTGGTATCGGGTCAGTTGCTTGCGATCCTCTCCGTAAAAGGAAGCAGTAAAGCCGTTGGCGAAAGTCACTTTTGAATCGATCAGCTCGATGACGGGGCGATCTTCGGTGAAGAGGTAATTCAGGAAATCGAGCGGCTGATTTACGAGAGCGTCCAGAAAAGCGGGGTCATTTTTATCGTGTTGGATCTGATCGAGAAGGAGCCATTGCGATCCGAAGCTTTCAGCGAGCGTTCGCGACTTCGGCGACACTAACATGCGATCCAGTTGTGCCGCGAAGATCTCCGGTTGGTGCAATTCGCCACTCGCGGCGGCCTCAAAAAGTTCCTCGTCCGGCATGTCCTCCCAGAGAAAATAGGAGAGTCTTTCGGCGAGTTCAAAATCGTCAACGCGTTGTTGTTCCTCGTCAGAATCCGGATTGATGAGGAATCCCCGGTAGAGAAAAGCCGGGGACATCAGAACCCGTTTCAGCTCGGCCTTCAGCGCATCGGTGAGATCTGTTCCGATTTTTCCCTTCACGCGCTCGAAGGCGTTCGTGACTCGATCCTCTGAGGCGGGTCTTCGGAAGGCACGCGTCGTGAAATTTTCGATGAGACTCCGGCATTGTGGATCGGTCAGGCCGTTCACAATCGGGGAGCCGACGAGGGCGGTGAGTTCTGTCAATCGCGGTGGGGAGAAAAGTTCCTCGAGCGCAGAATCGGCGAGATAGGAATACTGGCTCCAGATCGTGGTCGAAAGCCTTGCTCCGTGGGTGTCATTCACGAAGCCGCTCGCGCCGGGTGGATCGGTCGGAAGCAGTTTCATGACGAGCGACTTTTCCACTACGGTCTGTTCGGCCTCGATGATGTTTACTTCGAGGTCGAACCCGAAAACCGAGCGCATCGTATTCCGGTATTCGGGGCCTGAAAGGCGGCGCGGCTTGAATGGTGCCGGCTTTGCTTCCGCTGCGCCGAGGAACTCGTGTTCATACCAATTGGAAAAGACATCGAATTCCTCTTTCGACGGTTGGTCTTCGTCTTCGGGCGGCATTTCCCGGTCTTCGATCACGAAGGAGATCGCTTCCCACAACTCGCTCCGGGACTCGGCGTCCGACATCGTTTTGATATCGGAAAGATCGACCTCACCCTTGGTTTTCTCCCCGCCGTGACACCTGAGGCAGTGTTTTTCGAGAAAGGGCCTGACCTCCTCTTCAAATCCCTGAGCCAACGCGGCGAAGGAAAGGATGGCAATCAGAATGAAAAAGACGGGCTTCACGCCGGAAAATAGGCCGAATCCGGTCCGCTTTCAGCGTGAAATGCTCACGCAAACAGGTGGGACGCTCGCAAGTTGCGTCGCACTTGATTATCGCAACACTTCGACCGTGACGGTCTGGCGTCCCCACTCGAGCGCCTGTTTGTGAGTTTTGAAAAACAGATCGAGCCGGTTGCCTTTAATCGCACCACCTCTGTCCTCGACGACGCCGGTTCCGTATCCGGGGACTTTCAGTTTCGTCCCAAAGGGGAAAATGCTCGTGTCCGCAGCGATCGTTCTTCCGGGCTTGGCTTTCGTTCCCGAGGCAGTGATCCCGAGTTTCTTCCGTTCACCTTTCATCGAGCCGTAGGTGTAGACGGGCTGCATCAGCAAATTGCGTTTCCACCCGCAGCACTCCTGGCACTTGCAGTAGCCGGTCGCCTCGACGGTGACATACTCTTTTCCACCGAAGCCACCAGTCGCGCAGCCTGAAAGCGAGGTAATGGTAAAAAGAAGAATGATTGATTTTACAATAATTTTCACAAATTAAAGTAATCTTAGAAATCACAGGATCAATAGGATTTTTTTCGTCTGCCTACTTCGCGACGATCGAGCGAATCAGCTCGTAGATTTGCCGCTCGCGGGCTTCGCGGATCGGCATCGTCGTGCTCGCCTGAAGAAGGTAATACCGATCTTCCACGTTGAAGGCGAGGAGGTAGAATTTCATTTCGAACGAGGTTTTCTCATTTCTTTCGTGAGTGCCTTCGACGGTGGCGAATATCGCCTCGTGTTCCTTGTCTATCCCCTTCACCTTACCCTTTTTGTATTTCGAGTAATTTTCGAGCCGGTAGATTTGCTCGAAGTTCGCGAGGGTGCTGTCGATCAAGTCGACCATGTAGGATTGATTCGTCGCCTGGAATTCGGTGAAGAAAACGGAGGAGCGATTGTCCTGCGTCGTGAAGCCGGCGAGCACCTTGTCTTTGTTCAAATCGCTTTTCTCCCAGCCTGAGGGGAGGGCGATTGAGATCGCTTCGTCGGCGAAGATGACGCGTTCTCCGGCGTTCAAATCGGGGGCGATAACGAAAAGCGCCAACAGCACAGCCGAAAAAATTCGCGCTGAGTCGGGAAAAAAGCGTTGATCATTCGTCATCTTCACCCTCCATATACCAAAAAGAATCCCTTATACCAAGACGACATGGCACGCATTAACGACAATTTCCTGAAACTCAAAGCCGGTTACCTCTTTCCTGAGATCGCCCGCCGCGTAACTGCATTCACCGACGCGAACCCTGATGCTGCGGCAAAGCTGATTCGCTGCGGCATCGGTGACGTCACCGAACCCCTTCCGGATGCCTGCCGCCAGGCGATGCACGATGCGGTTGATGAGCAGGGGAAACCTGAAACCTTTCGCGGATATGGACCCGAGCAGGGGTATGCCTTCCTGCGGGACGCTATCGTTGAGAATCAGTATGCCGACCTCGGCATCGCCTCTGACGAAGTTTTCATCTCTGACGGTTCCAAGTGCGACAGCGGAAACATCCTCGATATTTTCGGTCCCGGAAACAAGATCGCGATCACTGATCCGGTTTACCCTGTTTATGTCGACACGAACGTCATGGCCGGCAACACCGGTGAAGCGGATGAAAACGGTGCCTTCGACGGACTCGTTTACCTTCCCTGCACCGCTGAGAACAATTTCGTTCCTGCGATTCCTGCTGAGAAAGTTGATCTGATTTATCTCTGCTATCCGAACAACCCGACCGGAGCTACTGCCACCCGTGAGCAGCTCGAGGCCTGGGTTGCCTACGCCAAAGAGAACAAAGCGATCATTTTCTACGATGCGGCCTACGAGGCATTTATTCAGGAAGATGACATTCCCCGTTCGATCTTTGAAATCGAAGGCGCTCACGAGTGCGCGATTGAGTTCCGTTCGTTCTCCAAGAACGGAGGATTCACCGGGACGCGCTGTGCTTATGTCGTGATTCCGAAATCCCTCAAAGGTTACACCGAAGACGGTTCCGAGCAGGCGATTCACTCACTCTGGTCACGCCGTCACAGCACGAAGTTCAACGGCGCGAGTTACCCCGTGCAGCGCGGAGCCGCTGCCGTCTTTTCCGAAGAGGGCAAAGCGCAGGTCGCCGCTCTGGTCGAAGGCTACATGGGGAATGCAAAATTGCTTCGCGAAGCGTGCGAAGCGATCGGGCTCTCCGTTTTCGGCGGCGTCAATGCCCCCTACGTTTGGGTCGGATGTCCGGAAGGCGTTTCCTCCTGGGACATGTTTGACCGCATGCTCGAAGAGGCGCAGGTCGTGATCACTCCCGGGGCCGGGTTCGGCGCCGCGGGAGAAGGATACTTCCGCATCTCCGCTTTCAACAGCCGTGAAAACGTGGAAGAGGTCTGCCGCCGGATTGCGGAGAACCTCGGATAGTCCGAAAGCGCTTCGCGCGGTGAGAAGGTTTCGGAACGGCTTCGCTGTTTCGGAACGATTCTCGTTCCGCTACATCTTATCGAGACGCCGGGCGTCGCACGCCGCCAGACCTTCCGGCATTATCTTTCCGGTCGCGGCGCGCTTAAGATTTTTTCGATTTCGGAATTTTCGGCAGCGCGACCTTTTCGGAACCACGGAGGCTTTTTCCGGTCCACGCGAGCACGTAGTTGGCGATCTCTTCGGGGCTCAAGTCGGCTTCGGCCATCGCGTCATCCTGGAACCAGTCGTCGGGCCAGAGAATCAAATCCGCTATGTTGGCTCCCGGCAAGGTCAGCTCGATGATTCCCTCGTAATAGCCGCCGGTTTCCTCGTCGGTGTCGGGATCGCTGATCACGTCGATCATTTCCACGAACTCTTCGTAGGTCAGATTGTTGACGGCGTGGGGGGCTGACTTCGCGTTGAATTCGGGACGAATCATTTTTTGATATAGTCCACCCAGCAGGGGCGGCAAGCAAAAAAGGGGACTGGAAATCGGCAAAAACGACGCGCACAGGAGCTTGTGAAAAATTTCACAAACGGGTTGATACCGTCTTTCGGGGACGTAACATCTCTTGAAACCTGCCATTTTGCCGATGTCTGAAGCCGAAACGCACTACGCCGCCTACGATTCTAAAGTCGAAGGGAACATTATTTTCACGAAGACCGATGCCGCTATCAACTGGATGCGGAAGAATTCCCTGTGGCCGATGCCGATGGGCCTTGCCTGCTGTGCGATCGAGCTGATGGGCACGGGTGCCTCCCGCTTCGACATTTCACGTTTCGGTGCCGAGGTGATGCGATTTTCCCCCCGTCAGGCCGACGTCATGATTGTCGCAGGAACCGTGACTTACAAAATGGCGCTCGCTGTGAAGCGCGTCTGGGATCAGATGCCCGAGCCAAAGTGGTGCATCGCGATGGGCGCCTGCGCATCCTCCGGTGGAATGTATCGCAGCTACGCGGTGCTGCAGGGGATCGACAATTTGATTCCGGTCGATGTCTACGTCTCCGGTTGCCCTCCGCGTCCCGAAGCACTGCTGGAAGGTCTCATGAAACTGCAGGAAAAAATTGGAGACTCCGAGTCATCGGTGGCTCACTTCCGCAAAGAAGAGCCCGACGAGGCTGAAGTCACCGCGCATCCTTAATTTTTTTCTGACTGCCACTATGAGCGCTGCATCTATTTCCTCTCTTCAGGACAAATTCGGAGATTCGATCCTTTCTACGGTCGAATTTCGTGGAGAGCACACTGCCATTATTGAAAAGGCGAAGGCGAAAGAGATTTTTCAATTCTGCCGCGACGAGCTGGGATTTGATTATCTCATCGACGTCAGCAGTCTCGACAACATGGGTGAAGACCCGCGTTGGGAAATGGTTTACGAGCTGTATGCCCTGAGCAACGGCGGGAAAAATCATCTTCGCATCAAATTCAAGTTTCCCGAAGGCGAGAAAGTCGAATCCGTTTCCGACCTCTGGCCGACCGCAGGATGGCACGAGCGCGAAGTATACGACATGATGGGAATCGAGTTCGAGGGACTTGCTGATCATCGCCGCATTCTCATGTGGGAAGGCTATCCCTATTTCCCGCTTCGTAAGGATTTTCCGCTCGCCGGTCGTCCCAGCGAAATGCCCGACGTCGCCTTCACGGATCGCGCACCTCTCGAGGGCGGCCCTTTTGTGACTTCCGCGACTTCTGCGAGCACGGTTCACCGCGAGCCTCGCTCACGCGACATGAAATAGCGCTAATCGTTTTCCTGCGCCATCCGTCTCATCGTTATGGATTGGTTCATGGAGCAATGGGAATGGGTTCGCCAGCACGACACGGTGTTTTACTGGGTGGGCGCCATTTCGCTCGCCACCGTCATCGTTAGCTTTGTTGCTGTGCCGATCGTGATCCGGCGCATGCCCTACGACTATTTCCTCGAAGACAGCGCCGGAGCTGAGGAAATTCGCGAAGACCATCCCGTCCTGCGGATTCTGTTTCTCATCTTCAAAAACCTCATCGGCGGCATTCTTGCGATCGGGGGGCTGATCATGTTTCTCACCCCGGGGCAGGGCGTGCTCACGTTGCTCATTGGCCTGCTTCTTATGGATTTCCCCGGAAAACGGGGACTCGAGATTCGTCTCATGAGGCTCAAGCCGGTCAAAAAGGCCGTCGACTGGATTCGCAGCAAAGGCGAAAAGCCGCCGCTGGTTCTGCCGGACTGAGGTGATTAGGAGTTTAGGAGTTTAGGAGTTTAGGAGTTTAGGAGTTTAGGAGTTTAGGAGTTTAGGAGTTTAGGTTTTTAGGTTTTTAGGTTTTTAGGTGCGCGGTTGAGCGGGGCGCTTGCCAATTTCTTCGGAGGTCCCGACTTTTGCGAATTCTGCGTCTTTTTGCGGCAAAATTCCCTCTTCGAGGTCACCACTCGCGTCTGGACACCATATTCACCGGCGTCGATACGATTTTCGATTTGTGCTTTTCCAATCAAAGTCCTTATTGCGTCACACTATGAGCGATCACATCAGACTGCATATCCCGGGCCCGGTTGAGATTTCACCGGACACCTACGAAGCCATGGCCGCCCCGATGATCGGGCACCGTTCCAAGGACTTCGTTGCCCTCTACGATGACATCCATTCCCGTCTCCAGGAGATGATGGGCACCAAGCAGCCTGTTTTTCTTTCGACCTCATCCGCGTGGGGTGTGATGGAGGGATCGCTTCGCAACCTCGTGAAGAAAAAAGTGCTCTGCTGCTGTTCAGGCGCTTTCTCCGATAAATGGGTCGACGTCGCCGCTCGCTGCGGAAAAGACGCCGAGGCGCTGCAGTATGACTGGGGAACTCCGGTTGATCCTGCTGACGTCGATGCCAAGCTCGCGACCGGTGAGTTCGACACCGTTACTTTCATTCACAACGAAACCTCGACCGGTGTCATGAACCCGCTCGCGGAAGTCGCTGCGGTGGTTCGGAAATACGACGACGTGCTTCTCGTGACCGATACCGTTTCCAGTTTCTCCGTCGTTCCTATCGAATTCGACAAGCTCGGCGTTGACGTGCTTCTCACCGGCAGCCAGAAGGCACTCGCGCTTCCTCCGGGGCTCGCGATTTTTACGGTTTCCGACCGTGCTTTCGAGCGCGCCGCGACCGTGGATGACCGCGGTTACTATTTCGACTTCATCGAGTTCAAAAAGAACCAGGAAAAGTCGATGACTCCTAGCACGCCGTGCATCGCGACGATTTACGGACTCCGCCATCAGGTGAACAAGATTTTCACCGAAGGAATCGAGAACCGCTTCGCTCGTCACGAGAAATTGAACAACATCGTTCACGACTGGATCAACGCGAATGGCTTCGAATTCTTTGCTCCTGAAGGCTTCCGTTCCAAGTCGCTCACTTGCGTGAAAAACAACAAGGGAATCGACGTGGCACAGCTGCAGAAGATCATGCGTGAAGAGCACTCGATCGCACTCGACGGCGGCTACGGTCAGATCAAAGGAACCACTTTCCGTATCTCGAACATGGGTGACGAAACCGAAGAGACGATCGGCAATTTGCTGGCCGGCCTCGATTCGGCTCTCGCCAAACTCTAATCGTCGAGATGACGTCTCCTGTTTTCACTGACACACCTGACCGCACCGCGGTGAAGGTGTGCGGCGTGAGAACAGGGGAGCAAGCCCTCGCAGTCGTTGATGCCGGGGTCGATGCGCTCGGGATCAATTTCTGGCCCAAGTCGAAGCGTTTCATTTCTCTGGAGGAAGCGCTTCCCTGGTTGCTTGAGTTAAGAGGCGTCGTGCCGCGTGTCGCCGTGACCGTGAACGCGAGCGACGACGAGCTGCGTGCGCTGCACGAGTCCGGAGGGCTTGACTGGCTCCAGTTGCACGGTGACGAGACACCTGACAGGGTTAGGTCACTGATCCAACAGGGTTTACCCGTCTTTAAGGCGCTTGGAATCAAGGACGAGGCAATGCTCGAAGCCGCTGCGGAATTTCCGGGAGGCACTTTGCTGCTCGATGCCTATGCGCCGGTTGAATACGGCGGCAGCGGCGAAACGATGGACTGGTCGCTCGGCGCGAAAGCGGTGCAGCAATGGCCGGAACGTCAGATTGTTTTGGCCGGTGGCCTCACGCCGGAAAATGTCGCGGCAGCGATCAAGCAAGTGCGTCCCGCTGCTGTTGATGTGGCAAGTGGTGTCGAGTCCGCACCCGGGGTGAAGGACCTCGATCTCGTGAAGCGGTTCGTGGAAGCGGCTCGCCCGGGGTTCTAAAGTTGAGGTTGCTCAGTCGAGTGGGGCCAATTTTAATTCAAGTCGAGGTTGTGCAGCCCTTCACTCTCATAAGCTTGCTTGGGGCTTAGTAGTCACCTACAGGCCAGATTGACGGGCCTGGCTAAAGAAGAATGTTTCAAGGCGTCCGCGCGTCGTGAATGCCTTTTGGCAAAAGGCATCTACCTGCGTGCCCGGCTTCTCGAGGCCGTGAGGTGGATGCGTCTCGCCGAGACGCAGAACGTTCGGATTGCCGTCGACATTCTTCTCCGCACCAACCCGCTGATTTCTTAACGCCCCGCCACTTCCAGGGTTCCCTCGACGACGCCCAATCTCGAATCGAGCTGAAGCCGTTCCCAGAGATCGCCGCCTTGATCGTCGCCGCTGAGCAGCGCCTGATAGGCTGCGATCGTTTCAGCGGCCTCGATCTTATTCTCTTTCAGCAACTCTACGCGAAAGCGACGAAGCCCCGCTCCGGTCAATGCGTTGAAAAATCTCGCACCGGTCTGGGCGCGGCCGTTGTAGAGTGTGTTCCGGCATCCGACGTCAGCGGTGAGGGTGTGCAGTTGCCCGACGCGGTCGCGAAGCTGGACTTCGTGTTTGTCGCAGGGGCGTCCGCAGTTCGTGACGTCGGTTCCTTCGGAAAGAAAGGTGCAGAATACGCAGTGCTCCATATGAAACATCGGCATGTGCTGATGCAAGGTCAGTTCGAACCAGTCGGGTGGCGCGGTGTCGAGCAAACCCACCACCTGCTCGATGTTGAGATCGTAGGAAACGGTGAGATTCTCGAATCCCTGTTCCATGAGGATGCCGGCGCTGAGGGCGTTGGAAACGTTCAGTGAGAAATCACCTATCATCGCGAGGTCCGGGTGATCTTTGAAATGCTGGACCCCTCCGAGGTTTCGCACGAGAACGCCGTCCGGTTTTGCCCTCTCAACGATGCGAAACAATCCTGTCTCGCCCGCTTTCTGGATGCGGGGTGTCGCTAAGAATATGCGTGTGTCAGGATTGGATTCGCGGACGCGGGCGACGGCTGCTTTGTAGCGCCGAACATCCTCGAGATCGATGTAGAGCGTTTTGAGACCGGCTTCGAGAGCTGCTTCGATTTGTTCTTCGGTGCGGCAGAGAACGCGCAGTTCCTGTGCTGCGGTGGGGGCACTTTTTTCGGGGAGGAGATCACTCACGCTCGTGGCGTTCTCACTGCGGTTGCCGTATTCTGTGAGGCGGAACACGTCGATTTTTTCGACGATGTCTCGACGCATCCGGTTGAGTTCGGAGACGGGAAGCATCACATCTCCCTCGAGGTTTACGTCGAGCGAGGCGAGATCAAACACGGTGTTGCCGAGGCGGCTGAATTGTTTTTCGAGAAGCTCCTGTGTGAGAGGGCGGTTCTGCGCCTGTTCGAGAGGGTTCTCCGATGAAACGGAAATGCCGGAGGCTTCGTCGGTGAGAACCAGTGGTTCGCCGACGGATCCCGTGACCTTCCATCGCACCTGCAGGTTGCGCGTCGGGAGATGTTCCCGCTGGTAGGTGCTTTGTAACTTCGCATTGAGTGCGGGGTCGTCTGTTTTCCAGATTCGGGCGCCGACTTCGATGCGTCCGGATTCGATCTTGCCGCGCTTCAAAAAGAGCCGGTTGCCGTCGGTTTCGTAAACGCGTCCGCCCTGCTCGCGGTCGGTGTTTTTGCCGGTGTCGAAAACAATCCCGTCGCCGTTTTTGACCGAGCCGTAGCCGGAGAATTCAACCCAGTCATCACCGATCCGGCTGACTTTCCCGACGAAAGCGCCGCGCTTTTTCCCGAAGCGGGCGTGGACGAGTTTCTTGTTGTTGACCCCTTCGAGCCAGCCGCTCGAGAGTCCGCGGGAGAACGCCATTTCGAGTTCGTATCGATCCTGGTCGCTCGCGCGCTCCGGCTTATCGTTCGTGACCGCGCCGGAGGCGGCCCCATCGATCGCTTTGCGGTAGGCGCGAGTCACGGCGGCGACGTATTCGGGTGTCTTGAGACGACCTTCGATTTTGAAACTGACGACTCCCAGTTCGATGAGCTGAGGAATCTGGTCGATCCCGGCGAGGTCCTGCGGCGAGAGAAGGTATTTTTTATCACCCATGTCGCGGGTGATTCCGTCGACGACGAGTTCGTATGGCATCCGGCAGGCCTGGGCGCATTCCCCGCGGTTCGCGCTCCGCTGGCCGAGTGACTCGCTCGTGAGGCACTGGCCCGAGTAGGCGACGCAAAGCGCACCGTGGACGAAGGTTTCGAGTTCGACGGCTCCCGGTTCGGTGGGATGAAAAAGACGAATCTCTTTCATCGAATTCTCTCTCGCGATGACGGCGCGGTCGAGTTGGAAAAGTTCATCGGCGAAAGCGAGTGCTTCCGGTGAGGTGATCGTCATCTGAGTCGAGGCGTGGACGTCGAGGTCGGGCACCATCGCCCGCGCCATTTTTGCGAGGCCCAGATCCTGGACAATAATCGCATCGACGCCGGAGCGGCTCAGAAGACGTAACTGCTCGGCGGCGGCTTCGAGCTCCGTGGGGAAAATGAGCGTGTTGAACGCGACAAATCCGCGGACGCCGTGCTCGTGGAGGAAAGCCATGAGATCCGGGAGATCATCGGGGCTGAAATTGTCCGCCCGGATGCGTGCGTTGAACGTGGGCATGCCGAAGTAGATCGCGTCGGCACCGTTTGCGACGGCGGCACGAGCACAATCCCAGTTTCCGGCGGGGGAGAGCAGTTCTGTTTTGGGTTTTCCCATCGGCGAATCTATCACAGCCCTCGGGGATCTTCGCTTGAAACTTAAAACTTCACCCGTAAGACTTTCTCCATGTCAGGAACGCTCCTTGTTGCCACTCACAATGCTCATAAAACAGGCGAGATACGCGCCATTCTCGGAGCGTATTTTGATGAAATCACGGATCTCACGTCGATTCCGGGGATGGAGCCACCGGTCGAAGACGGAGACACGTTCGCCGCCAATTCCACGATCAAAGCGCTCGCGGCGAGCAAAGAACGGCCGGACGCGCTGATTCTCGCTGACGACTCCGGTCTGGAAGTTGATGCTCTCGGAGGTGCGCCGGGGATCTATTCCTCACGCTATTCGGGCGAGGACGCGACCGATGCGTCGAATCGTGAGAAGTTGATCGAAGAGCTCGCGAAACCGGAGCATGCGGACAAATCGCGGGCCGCTAGGTTTCGCTGTGTCGTCACGGTGGCTCGTGCCGGGAAAGTCGAAGCACAGTTTGATGGAGCGGTCGAAGGCCGCATTGCCGATGCGATGACCGGCGAGGGTGGATTCGGCTACGACCCGATTTTCATCCCGGAAGGCTATGACCAGTCGTTCGGAGAGCTTTCCGAAGAGATCAAGAACAGCATGAGCCATCGAGGCCGAGCACTGGAGGGATTCGTCTCTTGGCTTGAGGAGAAGTAACCGCAAAAAGCGCAAAAGTGGTTCTGCGCGGGAGTCTCCGCGTGCAGGCAGGAGTGCCTGCACCACCGGTGATGCAGACACTCCTGTCTGCATGCGGAAGCCCTGTTTCATAAGCCCGGGCTTTTCACCTTTTACGGCAGCGCAAGCTGCCACCGTCCGATGCTCTGCCGACTCTCCCGGAGCGAGCTTGTCATTATCGCTAAGCCAATTCGATCTGCACGGGGCAGTGATCGGATCCCATAACGTCGGGAAGGATTTTTGCGTCTTTGACCCGTGTCATGAAGGGCTCGGACACGCAGAAATAGTCGATTCTCCAGCCGACGTTCTTCGCCCGTGCTCCGCCGCGGTAGCTCCACCAGCTGTATTGTTCGGTGTCGTCAGGATAAAAATGACGAAAGGTATCCACGAATCCAGCCGCGAGGATGTCATCGAAACCGGCGCGCTCTTCGTCGGAGAATCCGGCGCTCTTCCGATTGTTCTTGGGGCGGGCGAGATCGATCTCCTTGTGAGCGACGTTGAGGTCCCCCGCGAAAATCACAGGCTTCGTTTCCTCGAGCGCTTTGACGTGTTTTAAAAACGCAGCGTTCCACTCAATCCGGTAGGGGAGACGCTTCAGTTCGTTTTGTGAGTTCGGCGTGTAGACGTTCACGAGGAAAAATTCATCATACTCAAGAGTGAGGACACGACCTTCCTGGTCGTGTTCTTCGATCCCGATTCCGAGTTGCTCGGAGAGGGCGGGCGTCTTACTGAGCGCGGCGACGCCTGAATACCCTTTCTTCACCGCGGGGTTCCAATAGATGTGCCACCCGTCAGCCGTGAGATCGACGTCGATTTGGTCGAGGGTCGCCTTCACTTCCTGCAGAACGACCACATCGGGGTCGTGTTCGGCGAGGAAATCGAGAAACCCTTTTTTAAGGACGGCTCGAAATCCATTCACATTCCAACTGATCAATTTCATGGGTAATTTGTTAAGTAGCAGGGGTTTGGGCTCCTGATTTACAATGTAAACATTTTTCCCTTGCGAATCCGGGGAACGCGAGGAAATACACCTTGCACGAATCGGGTATATCCGTTTGAGAAAAAGTGAAAAAATTGCGTATTTTCCCAAACAAATTTCTCAAACCCTACCGCTAAAGTATTCCGAATACCCCAATCAGGTTTCAATCATGATAGAAGTCGAAAATCTACATAAGCACTTCGGTGCAAAGGTCGCGGTCGACGGCGTTTCGTTCACCGTGAAGAAAGGCGAGGTCCTCGGTTTTCTCGGGCCCAACGGAGCCGGAAAATCAACGACGATGCGAATGGTTACGGGATTTCTCCCTGCGACCGGAGGTTCCATCAAGATTGATGGCGAAGATCTCGAAGAGAACGAAATCGCGGCGAAGTCAAAAATCGGTTATCTCCCCGAGGCGGCTCCTCTCTATTCGGACATGACCGTCGAAGGGTTTCTTAAATTTTGCGCAGAGATGCGCGGCGTTCCCGCGGGCGAGATCAAATCTGCAGTCGATCAGGCGATCAAGACGACCTTCCTCGAGCCGGTTCGTCATCAGAGCGTCGATACGCTCTCGAAAGGTTACCGGCACCGCACCTGCTTCGCTCAGTCTATCATTCACGATCCCGAGATTTTGATTCTCGATGAGCCGACTGACGGTCTTGATCCGAATCAGAAACACGAGATCCGCCAGCTCATCAAGCGCATGGGCGAAACGAAGGCGATCATTTTCTCGACTCACATCCTCGAAGAGGTCGAGGCTTCCTGCACGAGAGCGATCATCATCGACCGCGGGCGCGTCATTGCCGACGGCACTCCGGACGAGCTCAAAGCGAAGTCGAGCAATGCAGGATCCGTCGTTCTCCGCGCTTCCGGCCTCGCTGGATCCGGAATCAAGGCAGAGCTCGAAAAATTGAGCGAAGCCCGCGAAGTTCAGGTGCTTCAATCGAGCGATGACGGCATTCACGCCCGCATCCTTCCTGCGAAAGGCAAGTCAGCCGAGCTCGGCAAGGCTGTCAGCGGGGTGTGTAAGGACAAGCATCTCACCGTTGAGGAAATTCACGTGGAGGAAGGCCGTCTCGACGAGCTGTTCCGTGAGATTACCAAATCGGACAACGAAGACTGATACCGGAAAACACCGAACCTTATCTGATTCAAACCGCTATTTCCCATTATGGACGCTATCATTAAATTGCTTCTACATTTTACGATTCCGACGCTGATCGTTTCAGTGATCTTTATCGCGATTCTCCAGTTCCTGCTTCCCCGCGAAGTCAGAACAATCTTCAAGCGCGAGCTCAAGAGCTACTTCACATCTCCCGTTGCCTACGTGCTTTTCGTCGTTTTTCTCGGTATATCCTCGACGCTTTCCTTCTTCTTCACGGGAGTGCTTGAGGGTGGTGAGGCCGATCTCTTTCTCCCTTATTTCCAATACCTTCCCTGGTATCTCGTTCTCGTCGCCCCGGCGGTTGGCATGAGACTCTGGTCGGAAGAGCAACGTCTCGGCACGATGGAGCTTCTGCTCACGATGCCGCTGGCGCCGTGGCATGCGATTCTCGGAAAGTTCCTCGCTGCCGCCGTGGTTCTCTTCGCAATGCTGGTTCTCTCTTTCCCCATCGTTTGGACGATCAACTACCTTGGTGACCCTGACAACGGTGTCATCATGGCGGGCTACGTTGCGACGCTCTTTGTCGCGCTCTGCTTCCTCGCGGTGACTTCCGTCGTGTCCGCCCTGACGCGCAGTCAGCTCGTGGCCCTGCTCGTTTCTGTAGCCATTTGCATGACGCTCTGGCTCGGTGGTCTCCCTCACGTGAGCGAGCTACTCATGAATCTGAAAGGTGGCTGGCTCATTTTCTGGCCGGTCCTCAAACTCGTGAACATCGTCGGTGTGATGCCGCATTTCACCGAGTTGGCGAAAGGGGTTCTCGGAATCCGGGACATCACCTTTTTCATCACCTTTATAGCCTTCTGTCTGTTTGCGACCTCCGTCGCGATCCGCCTCAAGCGTGCCTAATTTTCATCTCTTTATTAAACTGCTTCCGATTAAACTCATGAGCGAATCGAACCAAGCGCCAGCTAACAAATCAAACCGTCGCACGACAGCTATTGCCGGACTTGTGGCCGTCTTTGTCATTGTCCTGATCGTCAATTTTGTCGTCGGGAAATTTGGCATCAGAGCTGATTTGACGGAATACAAAACATTCACCCTCTCTGACGGGACGAAGAACATTCTTACGGAACTCGATACTCCGGTTGAAATCCGTTACTACGTCACTGATGACGCCAAGGTAATGAGCCCGGGTGAGCGCGCCCGAGCCCGTCGTGTCGAGGACATGCTCACATCTTTCGTCCGCAACGCTCCGGTGAAGGAGATCGAACTGACCAATGAAGACGGTGAGTTCGAGACGAAGAAAATCAAAATGCTCTCTGTGAAGAAGCTCAATCCCGAGCCGAACACCGATGCCGAGGATTCAGCGATTATCGACGGCCTTCAGGCGGGAATGTCGGGCGAGACTAACAATGAGCTCTACTTCGGTATCGCGATTCAGTGTCTCGATGCGACCGAAACGATTCCCTTTCTTCCCGTAAATGAAGAGACCCGACTCGAGTATGATCTGGCCCGCGGAATTTCCAGCGTTCACGGTGGAAAAGACAAGAAGATCGTCGTCATGACGAGTCTCGCCGTCTCAGGTGGATTCGGTGGCAACTTTCAGGCTCCGCCGAAGCAGCCCTGGATGTTCTACGAACTTCTCGGGAAAGACTACGAGCTCGAGACGATCCCCGGATCGAGCACCGAGATTCCTCCCGGCACCTCCACGCTGATTGTGATTCACCCTTACGACATCACCGATGAGGCGATGTTCGCGATCGATCAGTATCTGCTGGGTGGCGGAAACGTGATTGCGATGGTCGATCCGAATTTCTTCTACGCCCGCGCCCTCGCCGAGGGGCAGCCACAGATGCCCGGAATGCCTCCTCAGGGTGGTCCTCCACCATCGTCCAACATGCAGACCCTGTTCAGTGCCTGGGGCGTGAAATACGATCCCAATCAGGTCCTTGCTGATCTCAACTTCGGCTCTGAGATTATCCGTCGCGGAAACTTCTCACCGACCTTCCTGACACTCACACCGGAGGCGCTGGGATCCGAGCCGGATTCCGTTGGACGCGTTGATCCGATGACGTCGATGTTGAATCAGCTCAACATGCTCACGCCGGGTGCTTTTGAAATCACTCCCAGGAACGGTATCCAGGTCGATGAGCTCGTCCTGAGTTCTGAGGCGAACCAGCTCGTGGGATCTTTCGATGCTGATCCGACTCAGGAAGGTGGCGCCGATCGAATTCGTGAGAAGTTTCAGGCTTACGAAACACGCCGCCCGCTCATTGCCCGCCTTTCCGGCGAGTTTGAGACAGCCTTTCCTGAAGGGGATCCGGCTGCCGCTGCTGCTGCCGCCGAGGAAGAGGCGGAAAAGGCTGCTGACGCTGAGAAAGCCGAGGGAGAGGGAGATAAGGATAAGGAAGAAGACAAAGAGGCCGATGAGAAGAAGGACGAATCGCTCAAGAAAGCGACGGCTCCCGGACGTGTGCTTCTCATCGCTGACGTCGATTTCATCTACGACGCCAACGTCGTTCAGCGGAGCCAGATTCCGGGACTTGGAATCACGATTCCGCAGTTCCTCAACGAAAACCTGACACTCGTACAGAACGCGTCGGAGCAGTTTTCCGGTGATCCTGATCTCATCAATGTGCGAAGCAGAACTTCGGTTCGCCGTCCTTTCACCCGCCAGAGCGAGTGGTATCAGGAGGCGCAGGAGAAGTATGCAGCTGAGGTGAAAGGCTTCAGTGAGAAAGCGAAGGAAGTCGAGAACAAGCTCAGTGAACTCATTTCACAGACTCCGGAGAACATTGACCAGGCACTGCTTTCCCCTGAGGTGCAGGCACAGCTCAAAGAGCTCCAGAAACAGGAAGTGGAATTTCGTAAGCGTGAGCGTGAACTCCAGAAGGAAGTCACCCGTGAATTCCGTCGCAAACTCGCGACCTACAAATTCGGAAACGTGCTACTCATGCCGATTCTGATCATTCTCTTCGGTATTGGTCTCGCCTTCTGGAGAAGAAGCCGTGTTGCTGCCCGTTAATTCTAATTTCAATTACTATTCAATTTTCAGCCAACCAACATCATGGGAACTAAAACACTCGTTCGTTTGCTCATCGCGCTCGCGGTTCTTGGCGGAATCGCAGCGATACTTCACTTCTCCGGATCAGGAACCTCGGTTTCGACGGTGACTTCCTCGACGGACAAAAGGAAGGTCTTCACCGATTTTCCGATCAATGACGTCGCCAAGGTGATGATCAAAAACAAGGACAGTTCGGTCACCTTGCAAAAGGGAGCAAAGAATTGGGAAGTGGTCGAGCGCGCCGGTTATTCTGCGGCCAGTGAGCCCATCGTATCAATGCTTCGCGATATCTGGGATCTCAGTATCGTTCAGGTCATCACGATCGGGCGAAGCCAGTATGGTCGCGTCAACCTGATCGCTCCCGAGGACGCGCCTACCGCTGAAGAAGGGGCTACGATTGTGACCTTTCAGGGCAAAGACGGCAAAGATCTCGCGTCGCTATGGCTCGGTAAAGTTTACGAGCGCTCTGAAAATCGTGCCAACCCCATGGGTGGCGGCATGGCGATGACGGAAGCCGGTCGCTACGTGAAAAAAGGAACGAGCAATTCGGTTTATCTGGTAGGGGATACTTTCGACAAGGTCGCGACTGATCCCGCTGAGTGGATCGACAAAGACTTTTTCAAGGTCGAGGGAATCAAATCGATCGAGATCGTTTCCGCTGAGAAGAAGGGCGACTGGAAGCTCGTGCGCGACGATCTGAACGGTGATTTCAAATTCGCGAAGCCGGGTAAGGATGAAAAACTCGATCAGTCCAAGGTTTCCAGCATGAAAGGCGCCTTCGCGAATCCACAGATCGAAGACGTTTTTGTCGGTGAAGACGCGAAGAAGAATAAGACTGACAAAACCACTTTCAAGATTTCGACCTTTGATGGTTTTAACTACGAGATCTCAGTGGGCGAGAAGAACGACCTCAATGAACTCCCGCTTTCTCTTAAGGTGAGCGGTAAATTTGTCGAGAAGCGCAAGGCGGGCGAAGAGGAGAGTGATGAGGAAGCGAAGAAGGCTGATGAAGCTTTCAACGAGAATTTGAAAGCGCTCAAGGACAAGCTCGCCAAAGAGAAGGCTCTCGAGGGGCACGTGTTCAAAGTGAGAAGCTACCTCGTCGATTCGATCATCAAAGCGCGTGCCGACCTGCTCGCGGAGGAGGAGGACGAGAGTGCTGACGCCGCCGGCGGTGCGAAAGGAAATGATCCTCACGGGCAACTGCCCGGTGGAATTCAGCTTCCGGGTGGCATCACGGTGCCCTAGGTGGAGATCGAATCCGGGGGCGCTTTTTCAAAAGGCGTCCGATGGTGGATGCGCCTCGCTGAGGCGCAGTTCGTCCGTGCTTTCCACGGCATTCGGTCATTGGGCACCGCTGGAAGCGTTCGGGCCGATCAGCCGATTCGATTTGGAACGTCGCGGGAAATGCCTTTTGGCAAGAGGCCGCTACCTCTCATCCGTCTGATGAGAGAGTGGCCATCCCGGTCCGGGAGATGTTTCAGAGGTCGTGTTGGAAAGACTGGCGCCGCTGCTGATCGGGGATTGTTCGCCGGGTAAAAAAATGGCCAGGGTTTGATACCTGACCATTTGCGATTGCGGGAAGTTTACCTCCCGATGCTGTAACGCTCTCCGTTAGCTCTTCAGAATCCCCCGAGCCACGAGATTGTTGAGTCTGCGGGTCACGTCGACGACGCCGTCGATGACGGTTTCGGAGTAGGTGCGGCCGTCTCTGGTGTCGATGCCGTGGCCGGGATCGAGATCGCGGAGTCCCTGGAGGGCTTCGTCTTCGTGGTGGAAGAGCTCGACGAAAACATACTCGAGTTTGCCGGTCTTGGCGGCGGCGGCGAGGAGCGCTCCGATCCAGCCGTCGTCGGTGCTGAGGCAGCCGCGGGTCGTCTTCGAGGATGCGTGGAACATTCCCATTTCGTCAGCCTCGGCGACCTGCGCGATGAGTGCTTCGTTCTCGGGGATGTTCAGTTCAGAGTCTCCGCAGTGAGCGGCGTCGACCATGATTTTGAAAAGCTTGCTGCCGTATTCGACGTTCGCTGCTTTGACGAATTCCCAGCACTTCGCGATCGAGTTGAACGTTTGAAATTCGCCCTTGCGGAGAAATTCGATGTGCCACGCTTCAACGCTGCTGTTGGCGATGTCGGCTTCGCGGGCGGCGCGGCAGTGTGCTTTCACGTTCTGCGCGACGGCGGCTTCGAAATCGGCACCGGTCTTCGGCGTTGCGCCGGGCTTGAGCCATTCCTCGATCGAGGTGGAGGCAATCTGAGTGATGCCGTATTTCTTGGCGACTTCGATGCCGGCGACGAGCATTTCGACGACAGCGTCTTCATCGGCGGGATTCATCGGATCAGCGCCGCCAACCATCATGATGATGTGCACTTCGAGATCGAGCGCGCGAAGACCTTTCATGAGATCTTCGGTGTCCCCGGCGTCAACTCCGGGAAAAGCAGTGACCTGAGCGCTCTGGATTTTCACAGGAGAGGCAGCGGTGAGTTTCGCCATCTCTGCAACGACGACGAGCTCGCCATCTTCTCCACGGGGGAGTCGACCCTTTTCGTCGGGAACGAGACCGCCGACGAATTTGATGTGTGTGGGGACGACGCCCAGTTCGATATTCGTGTTCAGAGGAATGCTTGAAGCCATAGAATTAATAAAGGATTGGTTCGTTGAAAGTGGCAGGGAGTCCAGCTCCCCACAAGAAAATTCCTGCGCAGAACAAGAGTTTGTTCCGGGCAGGAATCGTGTTCCGGACAGACCGGATCAGGATGCTGACGCGTATCAGGCCGGCAATCCCTGGAGGTCCTGAAACTGGGAGAGCTGCGCGTGGGCCTTCGCAATTTCGTCTCGCCAGTAGGTGAGTTTCTCGCGTGAGAGGGCAATGCGTTCCCCGGCGGCTTTTTCGAGCTCACCGTAGCCGTCACTGAGTGACTTGGAGATTTCGAGAAGTTTCTCGTAGGCTTCCTTGCAAGTCGGGCTGCTCAGTTTCAGATCGCTTTCGTTGCTGATCTGAGCTTCGGTCTGTTCTTTCACTTCGCGAAGTTCAGCGAGAATGATCCGCTCATCGGAGACGGTCCGCAGGTCAGTCGCGAGACCGAGCTTGGAAAGCGTCCAGATCGCCCATTTTGTGGGGTCCCACTGCCATGGCTTCACGCCGTTGCGGTAGTCGTGCTGAAAGGAGTGGTGGTAGTTGTGATACCCTTCTCCGAACGTGAAGATGGCCATGAGCCAGCTGTCACGGGCACTCGTGGACGTGTCGTAGGGGCGGTTTCCGATCGTGTGGCAAAGCGAGTTGATCAGGAACGTGCAGTGGTGCACGGCAACGAGACGGGCAACGCCGATAATGAGGAAACCACCGAGAGCGCCTTCCCAGCCACCGAGGTGGAGGTAGCCGATCAGGGTCGGGATGACGAGGCCGAAGAACATGCCGATCTGGCGATGATACTTGTGCTGCCACATCACGAGAGGGTCCTTTTTGAGGTCGGCAACGTTCGCGAGCGGACGGGGGTAAAGCTTGAAAAAGATCCAGCCGATGTGGGCAAAGAAGAAGCCTTTTGAAATGCTGTAGGGATCGTCGTGTTCGTGGTCGACGTGTTTGTGATGGTCACGGTGGTCGGAAGACCAGTCGAGTGCTGAATCTTCGAAGGCGCAGGCGCCGAAAATGAGGGTGAAAAGCTTAACCGGTTTGCTGGCTTTGAAAGCCTTATGAGCAAAAAGACGGTGATAGCCCAATGTAATGCTCATCCCTGTCGCAAGGAAATAGAGCACGAACATCGCAATCATGAAGAAATCGATTCCGAAGAAAGCGATGTAGAGAGGAGTGCCGATAATGGCTGTAAAAAAGGTCGCGATTAGAAAGGAGCTGGTTTCCCAGTTCACGCGATCAAATGGAATGTTTGATGTCATCTGCTTATTTTGAAAGGTTTAAAGTTTAGTTAATGGAACGACTCAAATGAGTGTTCCGCCAAAAGAAACGGTCACTTGTAGAAAAAGTGACCGCCTCGAAAAATCTAAGTTGAGCGATCTTAGTCGCGGTAGCCTCCGCCACCACCACCACGGCGATCTCCGCCGCGTCCGCGACCTCCGCCGCCACCGCCACCGCCACGACGATCTCCGCCGCGATCGTAGCCTCCGCCACCACCGCCTCTGCGTTCACCGCCGCCGCCGTCACGATCGTAGCCTCCGCCACCACCGCCTCCGCGACTTTCGTAACCACCGCGTCCGCCGCCACCGCGACGATCACCGCCTCTGCCTCCGCCACCGCCGCCTTCACGACGATCTTCGGCTTCACGAATTCGAACGGCACGACCCATGAGATCGGTTCCGTCGAGGTTTTCAACTGCTGCATCACCGAGCTCTTTACTTTCCAGCGTAACGAAAGCAAATCCGCGCTGTCTACCGGTGTCCCGGTCGGTTGGCATATGAAGGTCTACGATTGGCTCGTAGTCTGAAAGAAATTCGCGTAGTTCGATTTCAGTGGCGTCGTAGGAAATATTCCCAATATACAATTTCATTAATCAAAGAAGGCCCGCGGGTTTCCGCGTCATTGGCGCTTGAAACATTTGACGTTGCATGGCCGGAACTCGGTCAGGACGTCGGGGTTGTGGTTACACCAAAAATTTGGAACGGACTCCTTTTAGAATGCGTCAATTTTGCGAAAAGCCAACTTGTTTCAATCCTTATTTACGTGAAATCGATTGTTTTAACGGAAAAAGTTGTGTCTTTCAAACGAGCCCTAAAACATTATCCATCCTCTCTGAGATCTCGGCGAGGCGCGCCCGGTCACCGCCCCTGACCTCTGCGGTGGCCCATCCTTCATAGTCAATCCTGCGAAGTGCCGCCCTCACCGCAGCCCAGTCAATCGTCCCGTCACCGAGTTCCGAGGCAAACCCTTTACCGAGGCCTTCGGATTTGTGCTTTTTCTCGTCCCACTCTTTGATATCGAGTTTTCCGATGCGATCGCCGAGGATTTCGATCCAGTGTTCGGGAACGCCCCAGCGGACGTTGTTTCCCACGTCGTAGTAGGCACCGAACCACGGGCTCCCGATTTCATCGACGTAGCGTTCCATATCGAGCGCGCTGATGAGAAATCCGGCCCAGACGTTTTCGACGAGGATTTTGACCCCGTATTTTTCGGCTGCGGGAAGGCCTTTGCGGATGATTGCCTGGGTTTCGTTCCAGCTCTCCATAAGGGGGCGTTTCCGGTCGTAGGTGGCCACGTAGAGAACTGAATCGCCGCCGACGTCGTGGGAGAATTTCACCGCGGTTTCGAGGTCGGGCTTGTTCGAATTGACGATTCCATGGACGTGCAGTCCCGATTTGTCGATCGCTTCGAGGTAGGTTTTGAGGTCGCCGTTGTTCTCGGTTCTGAGCTCGGTGCCGTCAAAACCGACGTCTTTCAGCATTTTAAACCGGTCGACGATGGAGAGGTCGGGCTCCTTCACCATGTTGAATTTGACGCCTTTTTTGAGGCGTCCCGTCATTTCAGCGGCATCGGCCTGCGAAGCGAGCAGAGCGGGAATCGCTGCGGCGGTTCCGAGGGCGGGGGCGGTTCGGGAGAGAAAATCGCGTCTTTTCATGCCCTGAGGGATAGCGAATTATGCAGGTTCCGGTCAATTCGCAAAAAGACGGGATCGGGGTGGCCGAGTCGCTGGTTTACGCGAAAATATCCATGACCGGTTTTCCTTTGCCGTCTTCAGTGACGTAAAAGGGGCGCTCTTCGACCATGAATTCGGTTTTCGGACTCACGCCCATCGCGGTCATGATGGTTGCGTGGAGGTCTGTCACGGTGACGGGGTTTTCCACGGCAATGAGGGGGCGTTCGTCGGCGGTTTTGCCGTAGATAGAGCCCTTTTTGACGCCTCCGCCAAACATTGCGACGCTCGTCCCTCCCGTGAAATGACGGTGGAGGCCGTAGTGTTTTTCCTCGGTGATCTTGTCGACCTTATGGGTTGCCTGATCATTGGCGTTCGAGCCCGGCTTTCCCTCCATGATCGCATCGCGGCTGAATTCGGAGGCGACGATAACGAGGGTGCGATCCAGGAGCCCCCGCTCCTCAAGGTCGAGGATGAGTTGCGCGATTGGCTTGTCGATCTCGGAATGCATGCGTGCGACGGTGCTGTGTCCCTCGGCGTGGGTGTCCCAGTGAAGGAAGGGCACGTATTCGGTCGTCACCTCGACGAAGCGGGCGCCGTTTTCGACGAGGCGGCGGGCGAGGAGGCACCCGCGACCGAAGCGGGAGGTGTCATATTTTTCCTGCACCTCTTTAGGTTCTTCGGTGATGTCGAAGGCCTTGCGTTCATCCGAATTGAGAAGTCGGTAGGCGTTGTCCATCGAGCGGAGAAGGGATTGCTGCTGGTGGTCGCTCGCGTAGTCGCGATGGGGGCTCTCATCGACGAGTTTGCGATAGAGTTTGTCCCGGTTCGTGAAACGCTGCGAGCTCATCGTTCCGGGTGGGCGGACCGATTTGGCGGCTTCCTCGGGAAAAGGGAGGTTCATGGGCCCGTATTCGCTCCCGAAAAATCCAGCGGTGGTGAACGCTTTCAACTCCTCCTTTTCACCGACGCCTTCGAGGCGCTGGCCGATGTTGATAAAGGCCGGCATCACGGGGTTTTTCGGTCCGAGAACTCGCGACATCCAGGACCCGAGGTGCGGCGCGGCGACGGTTTGCGGCGGGACGTAACCGGTGTGCCAGTGATACTGGTGGCGCGAGTGGAGAATGCTCCCGAGGTCGGGCTGCACTGCAGACCGGATGAGGGTGCCGCGGTCCATGACCTGAGCGATGTTTTCCATGCCCTTGCAGATTTTCAGACCGTCGACGCTTGTGTCGATCGAGGGGAAGGTGCTGAGAACGGAGTCGACCGCCATGCCTTTTTCGAACGGGGCGTAGCGTTTCGGATCGAAGGTTTCGGGGGCGGCCATGCCTCCGGCGAGCCAGAGGAGGATGCAGGAATCGGCTTTTGCGTCGGGGTGTTCGATCTCATTTCCTCTGACGATCTGAGGTTCGCCACTCATCCAGGCGGCGGTTCCGGCCGCAGAGAGTTTCTTGAGAAAATCTCTTCGCACGATGTGGTCGGGTGCTTCGGGGTCGAAAGGGGAGTTCATTTCGGGAAGGAGTGGAGAAGGAGAGGGGTGAAGAAGGAAAGTATGGCTTTTGGGCGGGGCTCGAAAGGAGTTCTGTGATGATTCAACCCTCTTAGGTCGAGGGCCTGACCCTGTTGGGTCAGCGGATGAGCATGAATTCGGGAGTCATGGTGATGACCCAGAGGACGTCTGCGATGGTTTGTGTGTCGGGGGTGTCGGTGAGAATTTCGTTGAGGAGGGATTTTTCCTTTTCTCCCGGATACCGGGTCATAGTGGACAGGAAGAGCTCGTCGATGAAACCGGGATCAGACGCGTTGTCGAGGAGGCGGGCTGCTCCGCGGTCGAGGTAGCCTGCGAGGGTTTCGCTGTTGGAAAGGTCGATCGCCTCAAGCGTCGTGATTTCGTTGGGGCGTGACGTTACGATCTGGTCGCGGTTGGGACGCCCGAGGCTCCGCATCAGGAAATCGCTCTTCAAAAGCGAAGCGCGCACCATGAGGTCGGAGTTCGATGATTTCATCGCGAGCGTTTCGCCAATGAGCGGGTCGATCGCGGCGGGCCAGACGTCGACTTTCATTTCGCTGACGCTGGACCATTTCAAAGCGGCGAAGTCCCACTTGGGTGAGGCAAAATTCTTCGGGATCGACGTGGCGGCCTGCCAGGTATCGTCCGTCGTGATGATCTCTTCGGTGCCGTCGTCGAACACGAGTCGCAGCATCGCAAAGGCGCCGGCGGCGTTGGGCTTGTCGCCTCCGTTTTTCGCGAGGAAAAGGATCCGATTCACGCCCGGACGCAGGAAATTCATGACCGAGGCGGCTTCAAGCTCGTTCCAGTTCGATCCGCTGAGGGCCTGCTTGCGATTCAGTTGCAGAGTGAAGCTGTTGTCGGCCGAGGCGATCAATCCGGCACCGATGACGCGTTTTTCGATCGTGAAATCCTTCCGCAGGAGCGCCTGATCTCCGGCTGCGGGAGGCGTCGCGGCCGACGCTTTCCAAATCCATCGGGACGGGATACGGAGCTTTTCGGCTTCGCCATCAGCGACGATGCCCCGCACCACGGGGGCGTCGAATGTTTCCGGAGCGGCGTCACTGAGTTGCCAGACGGCATCGATGAACTGTTCGGAAGTGAGTCGTTTCGCGAGCGGCCCTCGGTAGGTGTAGCTGCTCGAGTCTTCTTCTTTGCGGGGTTCGGCCCGGCTCTGATAAGCCTCCGAAGTCGCGATGAGGCGGATCGTGTGCTTCAAATCGTAGCCTTTTTCCTGAAAGGCCGCGCCGAGAAAGTCGAGCAGGTCCTCGTTCCACGGCACCGTTTGCATCGCATCGAGTGGATGAACGAGGCCGCGTCCCATCAGTTGTGCCCAGAGGCGGTTCACCATGGTGCGGGTGACCCGGCCATTTTCGGGATGGGTCATGAGATCGGCGAGTTGTTTGAGGCGTTCCTCCTTTGATGCGGCGGGATCGATGTCTCCGATTTCGGGGAAAACCCACGCAGCTTTCGCGGTCTCACCGACGGGTTTGTCGCAGCGATGAATTTCGAGGGGCTCCTCGGCGTAGATCGCGGCGAGCCCGTAGGCATCGGTGAGTTTCCAGCGGTCGATGAAGCTGTCGTGGCAGGAGGCGCACTTCATGTTAATCCCGAGAAATGACTGGGAAATACTCTGGGAAAACTGGACTGGAAGCGTTTGAGCGACGCTGACGGTGCCCCGCCACTTGATGCCGTTGATGAATCCGGCGCTCGCGTCGGTGGGGGGCGCGATGAGTTCCCGAATCATGTCATCAAAGGGCCGGTTCGTTTTCAGAGAATCGTAGAGCCAGCCGCTGATCTGCGTGCGGCCCTTGGTGATGAACCCGGTTCCGGCGTAGTCGTTTCTGAGGAGATCGTTCCAGAAAGTGAGCCAGTGGTCTGCGTAGCTGATGTCTCTACCGAGCAGTTCGTCGATTTTGGCAGTACGTTTGGCAGGGTCTTTATTGTCGGCAAAGGCTTTCGCTTCTTCTGCTGTCGGGAGAAGCCCGATGAGATCGAGATGGGTGCGACGCAGAAAGGTGAGGTCGTCGATCGGTTCGGGGCGGGGGAGTTCGTTGGTTGCAAGGTAGTCGTCGATGAACCGGTCGACGGGATTGCTCCGGCCGTCGGTGATCTTCGGGAGTTCGGGCATGTGCGGTCTCAGCGGGGGCTCGTAGGTGGGTTTTCCGAAGGTGAACCCCGGTTCCCATTTCATGCCTTCGGTGACCCATTGCTTGAGCGTTTCGACCTGTTCCTCCGGGACCCGCTTTTTCTTGATGGGCGGCATTTGATAATCGGGATCTTTATCGAGGATCAGTTCGATAAAATAGGATTTCTCCGCATTCCCCGGTTCAGCGGAATCGTCGTCGAGGAAGAGCTCTCTCGTATTGATCGAGAATCCGCCTTCCGCTTCCTCTCCGCCATGGCACTCGGCGCAGTGCTGTTTCAAAATCGGAACGACTTCGTGGACGAAATCGATTTCCCCCTGCGCGTCGAGGCACAGGATGGCCTGAGCAGCCAGAAAAGCGGTGGGGAGAAAATGCCTCATACCACAAGCCTATCAGGATTGGTGAGCGGGGCCACTACGGAATCTCGCCATGAGAGACCTCGCGGTGCGCGGTTTCTCAGCTCGTGGTGCGATGGATGAAAACAGTGAGGGGCACGATAAAGCTGGAAATTCGACATTTTTTCATTCGTTCCCGGCCGTGTTGCTGTTAGCGTTTATGCAGCGTTCGTTGGCCTGTTGTGGCTCCGAAAGCGTTGTGAATGAAGCGATTTTGGATCATCTCTACCCTTGCTGTGCTTGCTGCCATGATATTTGGCAGTCTGCTGCATCGTCGGGGGCAGGAGTTTTCAGGCGCGAAAGCGAAATCGGGTGCGAGCGAATCCCCGCCCCGCGTTCCGTCGTTTGTCGCTGAGGCGCAATTGCCGGTGCAGGAAACTGAGATGCCGTTCGATTCTCCTCTGATGCCCGAATTGCTGCCGGAGCCGAAGAGTGATCTGCCTCAGGTCAAATTCAGGTCGGATCGCCTCGCCGGGGCGAAGGAAGCGACTCCGGCTCCGGGCAGTTCCGCTGTGAACCGGGACAGGATCACTGCCGTGATAAAACACGTGTCCTCCGTCGATTTGTCGAAAGATGAGGTCGCTGAGGTCGCGGCTGTAAAGGAGGAGGAAAAGGGCGACGCAATCCCCGCTGGATCCGCTCTGAGGGAAGGGCGTTTTCTCCCCGTCGTTTTGCACATCGGGTCGGAGGGCGGAAGACTGGTGCTTCAGGGATCGATTCCGACTCGTGAGGGCACCGATGCTGTCTATGCCGCTGCCGTAAAAGCCGTGGGTGAGGATATGGTGGACAACCATCTGAAATTTTCCCGCGATACGCTCGAGGCGGACTGGATCGCTTATCTCCCCGAATACATCGAGACTTTTTTCAGCCACTCCGCCGGGGCGCAGGAGCTCACGGTAGTTGACGGTATCCTGAAATTGCGCGGCGATGTCGCGTCGGAGAATTCGATGAACGGGTTGGTGGCCAGGGCGGAGGCACTGAAGGAAGGTGGACTTTCGATCGAGTCGGGTTTGACCGTGAAAGAGTCTCTCGCCGGTGAGGTGACCGAACTGCCGGGAACCTACGCGTCTGTTGCTGATTCGACACCGGAGTCGGTGCCCGGGGCGGAAGAGGATCTTCAGTTGGCGATGTTGGACGCTGTCGCTCAACTTCGTCGTGGCGACGATGGACCGACTCGCTCGGGTTCGATTGAGAGCGAGCCAACCGCGACGGCGGAAACCGATGTGGTCTCCGGGGACGTTGTCGAGGATGTGGCGTCGGCACCGGACGATGAGGCTGAGCCGGCCTCCGAATTCCTCGGGCCTGCGGTAAGTCCCGAAAAATGGGCGGCCGGAATCAAAAAAGCGAAGGACGATCTTGCGGCCGCTGAGGCGGCGAAGCTGGCGGCTGACAAAGCAGCGGAAGTGGCGGAGGCTGAGAAGAAGGCCGATGCGGAGGCTGCGGCGATCGCTGCGGCGGAAAAGAAGAAATCGGAAATGGAAGCGGCTGCGAAAAAGAAGGTCGAGGAGGAAGCCGCGGCCCTTGCTGCAGAGGAGAAAGCGAAAGCAGAGAAAGAAGCTGCGGACGAGGCGAAACTGGAGGCGATGCTGGCTTCGGGTGAGCGGATTCCGGATGATGGAAAGCCTCTCATCTTTTACTTTGAGACCGGTTCCTCTGAAATCGTGTCGAGTGATCGCGAGAAGCTTGCCCGGGCGATTCAACGCGCGCAGGTTCCCCGTTCGATTGTCTACCTCACGGCCTATGCCGATTACCGGGGCGGATACGAATTGAACCGAAAGCTCAGTCTCGAGCGTGCCGAAAAGGTTCGTTCGCTCATCTTCGCAGGCGATATCGCCGATGAGGTCACGGCTGAGATCACGGCGAAGGGGGATACCCAATCGGTGAAACAGGATTTAGGAAAGCGGGAAACGGATGAAGCGTTGAAACGCAGTCGCCGGGTTGTCGTTGAGGTTTACCATTTGAAACGATAGCGATGGCAGCGGTTCTGGAACCATTTCTGAAAAGCTCGACATACCTCGGCGAAATTCCCTCGGGGGCCTTGCTGCTGAATGGCAATGCCTGCTATCCCTGGTTCGTCATCGTGCCCCATGGCGAGTTCACCGAATGGATGGAGCTGCCGATGGAACTGCAGCAGCTTCTGCTCGCCGATATCAATAGTCTCTCGGCGTTTTTGAAAGGGCTTGAGCGGGTCGAAAAAATCAACGTCGCCTCAATCGGCAATATCGTGCCGCAGTTTCATCTGCATGTGTTAGGTCGGAGCTCTGATGATCCGGCGTGGCCCGGACCGGTCTGGGGACACCCCGATTCGAAACAATACGAAGAAAGCGAAATCGACGCGTTGATTGAGACGCTCAGCGAGTCACTCGGCGGATTCGTTGCGGCGTGAGTGGTTGCGGCGTGAGTGGTTGCCCGTTATTTCAAGCGCAGTTCGACCGAGTGGATCGTTCCTGAGAACTCATTTTTCGTTTTGTAGGAACCGACGAGCCCGCCTGTATCCTGTCCGATTTCAAGACCGTCCTGTGGTTGGGCGCTGACGAATGCCTCCTCGTCCAGAGTCGCGGCGACCTCTCCATTGAGGGATAGAACTGCTTTTTTGGGCGTCAGCTTTACCTCGATTTTATTTTTCACGCCGGTGTCGATTGCCGCCGACAGCGTCTGAATCCGCTCACGGTTCCGAACCCAGAATTGAACCCTGCCGTCCGTGACGAACAGGGTCCACCCGAGCGACGAGCCACCCTGACATGCGATGACGCCTTCTCCCGGTTCTCCCGATAAAGTGGTCGTGAGAGTGAAACCGCGGTTGGCGACCTGCGGAGCGTCCGGCCCCCAGAGCGCATCACCGCTTTTCAACTCGAACCGGGTTTTGCCCGACCCCTTGATCTTCCATGAGCCAAAAGGAACCACTCCCGCTCTCTTCGCCCACTCGTCGTACTGGGCGATGAGCCGATCGGCGACTTCTTGATGAGACTCGATCAGATCATTCATTTCCGCGCGGTCGGCTTCCATGTCATAAAGTTCCCAGGGGCTGTTCACGCCTTTGGAGACGAGCTTCCATTTGCCGTCGCGCACTGCTCGATTGCCCTCGTGCTCGAAAAAGATCGGCTGCGAGCGGGCGAGGTCTTTTCCTTTCAGCGCCGGGGTGAGGGAAATGCCTTCGAGAGGTGTGATTTTCTCCCCGCCGTTAACCGTCGGGTAGTCGACTTTGGCGAGATCCACGACCGTGGCCATGATGTCTATGAGGTGAGTGGGGGTGTCGTGGAGATGGCCCTGCTCGGTGGAACGAAATCGCTCTCCCGTCTTCGCGATTCCCGCGGGCCAGTGCGCGATCAGCGGCGTCGCGATTCCGCCTTCATGGACATAATGCTTGTACTCACGGAAGGGTGTGTTGGAAACGTTGGCCCAGTTTATTCCGTAGCCGTTCTGGGTTTCGGGAAAGCCGGGCATGACCCCTTCGCCGCGTCGCAGCGGGTAGCCGTCACGGGATTGGGGTGGGATCATTTCTGTCTGAAGTTCATCTTTCGCCATCGGTGCGAGAGTGGGTTTGTCAGGACGTTCGAGCGGACCTACCCTCGTATTGCGTCCGAATACTTCGGCGCAGCCCCCGTTATCCTGCATGAAAAGAATTAAAGTGTTTTCATACTGGTCGGTCTCCTTGAGGGCGTTGACGATGCGGCCGATCCCCTGATCCATGTTATCGATCATGGCCGCGTAGACTTCCATGCAGGCTGATTCCCACTCTTTGTTTTCAACTTTGTCCCAGTCGCCGACGAGTGGTGCGGGTTCCCATTGTTCTGAACGCAGTCCCAGTTTTCTGAGTTTTTCCAAACGTGCTTCCCTGACAGGAGCATAACCGTCGTCGTATTTTCCTTCGTATTTGGCGATATCCCCGGGCAGCGCGTGCATCGGCCAGTGCGCCGCGGTGTAGGCGACGTAATGAAGGAACGGCTCTCCGGCGTGATTCTCGGCGTGGTCTCTGATGTAGAGAACCGAGTGGTCGGAAATCGCATCGGTGTAATACCACGTCTCGGGATGGTAGTCGGGATCTGTCTCCGGCGTGATGTATTCGTTGTTCCGCGTCAGTGAATTGGGATCGAAAAAGGAGCCGGCGCCGTGGATCGTTCCGAAGAAGCGGTCGAATCCCCTTTGCAGGGGCCAGTTCGATCGGTCTGGATTGGTGAGTTCATTTTCGTCGTACGGGGTGACGTGCCATTTTCCCGACATGTAGGTGTGATAGCCCGCCCGCTTTGCCGCTTCCGCGAGGGTGAGTGACTGGCGGTTGAGCTCACCCCGGTAAGAGGGAATGCCGTAGTCACTCGTCATGTGGCCGATCCCCGATTGATGCGGGTAAAGTCCGGTGAGAAGGGAGCCGCGCGTCGGGCAGCACCGGCCGGTGTTGTAAAATTGCGAAAACCGGACGCCCTCTTTGGCGAGACCATCGAGGTTTGGCGTTTTGATCTCGCCCCCGTAACATCCGATGTCTGAGTAACCCATGTCATCCGAGAGAATCACGATGATATTGGGTCTTTCATCGGCTGCGATGAACGTGAAGCCGGCGACGAAGAAAATCAGGAGGGACAGGAATTTCATGGAGAGTGGATCGTATCGGGCTAAGACAGCGGGGGCAAGTGACTTGATCGGCCATTCGAGGCCATGAATAGGTCGTCATTTTTACGTGCAAGCACAGGGAAGTGCTGCTGTTATACGGGACATGAATGTGAATTTGCGAGGCGTGTTGGCAGGGGTGCTTTTCCTGGGGAATTGCCTCCCTTGTTTGGCGCAGGATGAGGAGAAACTTCCCGTAGCGGTGACCGAGTATTTTGATCTCGCTTACATCGATGGTGGCGATGACCGCCAGAAGCTGGATCTTTACATCCCGGCGCGGGAGGACAAATCGAAGAAGCTTCCGCTCGTGGTTTGGATTCATGGCGGGGGATGGGCGAAGGGCTCCAAAGACGGGACCGGAAATTGCTCGTGGGTTTTGGAGGAAGGTTATGCGTTAGCCAGTATCGGATACCGTCTAACGGATGTGGCACCGTTTCCGGCTCAGATCGATGACTGCAAGGCAGGGATCAAATGGCTCAAAAAGAACGGAGCTGAATTCGGTATCGATGCCGATCGAATCGTGGTCTGGGGGAGCTCGGCGGGAGGTCATCTCGCCGCCATGCTCGGCACGACAGGAGATCCCGAAGACCCGGGAGATGATATCGACGGAGTCATCGACTGGTTTGGCCCGACCGAACTTCTGACGATGCAGGAACAACGAACACTCCCCGTGAAACTCGATGCCAACGCTCCTGATTCCTACGAGAGCAAGCTGGTCGGTGGTCCACTCCAGGAGAATCCCGGGAAGGCGAAAGCGGCGAGTCCGATCACGCATGTGACCGCAGACGATGCGCCTATTTTGATTTTTCACGGCGATCAGGATCCGCTCGTGCCGCTGACGCAGAGTTACACGCTGGTCAAGGCGTATGACGCGGTTGAAGTTCCCGCTCAGCTCGTTGTGATCGCAGGAGCGGGGCACGGCGGGCCTCCTTTCCAGACCGATGGGGCACGCGAGGTGATGTTGGATTTCTTAAACAAGCACACCGCTGAGGCGTCAGAGTAGGCTCGGGCTGATACGCGGAAATGAAGTTCAATCGCGTGCTGATTTTTGCCATCGGATTGGCGGCCGGTTGCGCGCCTGGCGAAGAATTGAACAGTGCCCTCGAGGTCCGGTCGCTCGATTTTGAGCGGGCCGATTCCGGGGTTCCGGTGGACATTACCGGAGTCGTCATTTTCTCAGACCCTCCCGGAACGGTCTTCATTCAGGACGACACCGCGGCAACGTTTTTTCAACTGAAGGGCAATCCTCCTCCCGGGCCGGGCGATGTCGTCAACGTGCGCGGCAAGACTTTTCCGGGGATGTATCTCCCGGGAATCGAGATGGCGGAATTCGATATCGTGAGTCACGGCGAATTGCCCGCTCCGATTCCCGTTCAGTTTGACGAGTTGCAATCCGGGCGCCTCCATTATCAGCGTGTGATGGTGGAGGGCATCGTGAGAACGATTGTCCCTGACGACGAGGGCACTTCGTTGATGACGGTCACTCTTGGCTCGCGGGTCATCGAGGTGAAAATCGAATCGCTGCCGGCGATCGGGAATCACTACATTGGGGCTAAGGTCAGGGTGAAAGGGCTTGCCGCGGGGGATATCAATCACCGACGGCAACTGGTGCGCCCCTATTTGAGATGTGCCAATTGGGGTGAGATCGAAGTCCTCGAGGCTGGGAAGGCACCGGAGGATCTTCCGGTGGTGACGCCCGAGGATGTGATGACGTTCGCGGTCGGGGGGCAGGAGCTGAGGCGGGTTTCGCTTCGCGGTTCTGTCACCGGAGTTTTCCCGGGAGGCGTCGTTTATCTTCGAAGTGATGACGCGGGGATTGCGGTTCGCATTCTTCCGGGAGAACCCGGAGTGAAGTTGGGCGACGAGGTGTTTTTGGCAGGATTTCCGGAGATGAACCGCTACACCGCCACCTTGGTTGATTCCGTTCTCGTCGGGGAACCGGTGGCGGGGCCGCTGCTTCCGCCCCGGCGGATTTCCGTGACGGAGTTTCTGAAAGGGGATTTTGACAGCGAGTTGATCACAATCAGCGGCGTTCTGGTAGACTGGTTCCGCAGTGAGGCCGGCTACCGGCTGGCGATCAAAGAAGGGGTTAATGTCATTCAGGCAACGTCGATGGAGATCGCTCCCGAATTGGCCCGCGGTGCCAAAGTGGAGGTGACGGGAATCGGGGTCGTGGAGAAGACGGGGCGGTCCGGGCAATACCGGTCGGCTCCCGAGCAGGTCGCGTTGCGTCTTCGTTCGATTGCGGATCTCCGGGTCGTCGATGCGCCGGGCTGGTGGACGCCCCGTCGACTGGTGATCGCTCTTGTCGGCTTGATCGTTGTCGGGGTCGCGGCTCTTTCCTGGGTCTTTTTGCTGAGGCGTCAGGTGAAAAATCAGACGATGGCGCTGCGCTCTAAAATTGAGAATGAAGCTATCCTCGAAGAACGACAACGGATCGCCCGGGAGTTTCATGACACCCTGGAGCAGGATCTTGCCGGGCTTTCACTCAGGCTGGATGCAGCAGGGGCGAGTTCGCAGAATCAGAAAGTGCTGGGATTTATCAAAGGGTCGCGCGGACTCGTCACACGAATCCAGAATGAGACGAGAAGCCTCGTCGTCGACCTGCGCGAAAATCCGGGCGGAAAACTGTCTCTTCCCGATGCACTCAGGGAGCTGGTTGACTCGGCGGAAAAGGGAGTCGGGTTAAACGTTTCTCTTGCCGTCGCTGACGGGGAGGAGTCACTGGTTTTTCCGTCCCGGGTCGTCCATCATCTCAAAATGATTGCGAGGGAATCGCTCACGAACGCGATGAAACACTCCGGTGCCGGGAATGTGGAGATTGATCTGCGGGTGAAGGATGAGCAGTTGATCCTGTCTGTTTCCGACGACGGATCCGGCTTTGATTTCAGCTCCGAGACGAGAGGGAAAAGTGGACATTTCGGTTGCATGGGAATGAGAGAGCGGGCACGGAAAATCAATGCGGAGATCGAATGGAGGGCATCCGCATCAGGAGGCTCGACTGTCGAAGTCTGTCTCCCCGTAGAAACTTTATGAGTGATTCCGATTGTATTCGTCTTTTGTTGATCGACGACCATTTTGTGGTCAGGAGTGGACTGGTCGCCTCGCTGGATATGGAGGAGAATCTGGAAGTTGTCGGTGAGGCTGAGAGCGGGGAGGAGGGACTGGAACTTTTTCAGACGAAATCACCCGATGTTGTTTTGATGGATCTTCAACTTCCCGGGTGGAACGGAATCGAGACTTCCGAAAAGATTCTCGAAGTCGCTTCTTCGGCGAGGATTTTGATGTTCTCGACCTTTGCCCGTGATGATGAAATTCAGACGGCTCTGGATACCGGCGTGCTCGGATATCTCCAGAAGACGGCGGAGCGCAGCGAGCTGATCACGGCTCTCGAAACGGTTGCCGGAGGCGGCACTTATCTGCCGGAGGGGCTCGCGGCTTCGCTGGCGGAGAGGGATCTCGGGCCTAACATTACGCAGCGGGAGCGTGAAATTCTCGCAAGAGTGGCTCAGGGGAAAGCCAACAAAGAGATCGCATCTGATCTCGGTATCGCTGAAGACACCGTGAAACGTCACATGAGCCATGTTTTCAGAAAGCTCGGGGTGAATGACCGCGCGCAGGCCACCGCAGAGGCGATTCGGCAGGGGATCGTTTCGGTCGATTGAGATTCTCAGGGCGCGTTTTACGCGAGAATGTCTTTGATGACGTGGGCCTCCTCAACACCGGTGAGGCGCTGATCGAGTCCCTGAAAGCGATAGGTGAGACGCTCGTGATTGATGCCTAATAAATGCATCATAGTGGCGTGCATGTCGCGCACTTCGACGGGATTTTCGGCGACTTCGTTTCCAAGGTCGTTGGTTTTTCCGTAGGTGGTACCGCCTTTGACTCCGCCGCCCGCCATCCAGATTGAGAAGGCATCCTTCTGGTGGTCGCGGCCGCACTTTGCGGGGCTTTCGTCACCCTGAAGCATCGGCGTTCTTCCAAACTCGGCACCCCAGACGACGAGCGTTTCATCGAGGAGTCCCCGTTGCTTGAGGTCCTTGATCAGCGCCGCGATCGGCTGGTCAACGTTTTTACAGTTCGCGGTGAGTCTGCCTTTTTGATTGCTGTGGCTGTCCCAGTCGCCGTTGAAGAGCTCGACGAAGCGCACGCCTCTTTCTACGAGTCGCCTTGCTTTGAGGCACTGCGAAGCGAACTCGCCCTTTCCGTAAAGTTCTAAAGTCGCGTCGCTCTCACCGGAGAGGTCAACGAGGTCCGGAACGGAGGATTGCATCCGGAAGGCCATTTCATACTGATCAATGCGGGTCTGGATTTCAGGGTCGCCCACCAGTTCGAGGTTTTGCCGGTTGAGCGCTTCGATGCTGTCGAGGGTGCGTCGACGTTGTTCCTGTGAAACCCCTTCCGGATTGTTGAGATAGAGAACGGGATCTCCCGTGCCGCGAAGTTGAACACCCTGATGAACGCTCGGAAGAAATCCGGCCTTCCAGAGATTGGCTCCGGCTCCGGGTGTATTTCCGGTGAGAAAAACGACGTAGGCGGGAAGGTTTTCGGAATCACTTCCCAAACCGTAGGTGGTCCACGAACCGATCGACGGATTGCCCTGACGGTTGAGCCCTGTGTGAAACATGAGCTGAGCCGGTCCGTGATTGAACTCGGTCGTGTGCATCGACTTCACGATGCACAGTTCGTCCGCGACCGTCCCGAGGTGGGGGAGGAGCGAGGAAAGTTCGTTCCCGCTCCGGCCGTGCTTCGTGAATTCAAAGGGTGAGCCCAGCAATTTGGGGTGGCCGCGAAGAAACGAGAACCGTTTCCCTTCGAACAATTCCGCGGGAGCAAGCTTGCGGTCGTATTCGCGGAGCAGCGGTTTGTCGTCAAAGAGATCGAGGTGCGAGGGGGCACCCGTCATATGAAAAAAGATCACGCTGCGTGCCCGGGGCGCGACGGATTGAAACGCTTCGGGGATTTCCGCTTTTGCCTCTTTACCCAGCAGCGAACTGAGCGCGAGCGAGCCGATTCCCGCCCCGGTTCGGGAGAGGAATTTGCGGCGGTCGGCGAGTTGTTTGAGAAAATCAGTCATGCCGGCGTTTCAACTTCGGTTGATGGTTTCGTGCAGATTGAGGAGGATCGTCGCAATCTCGCGATAGGCTCGCGGCTTCGATTTGCTTTCGCCTAACACAGCTTCAAAGGCGGAGCTCAGAAGTTGGTGTTCCGCTTCGCGCGGTTCTCTCGCGAGGGTGGTCCGAAACGCCCAGGAGATTTGATCTTCGAGTGACTTGCCGCCCTCTTTGCTGATGCGGTCGGCGAATGCGTTGGCCATTTCGACGTAGGCCGGATCGTTGAGCAGAGTGAGTGCCTGAAGCGGGGTGTTGGAGATGTCCCGTTTCACGACGCACGAGCTTCGGTCAGGAGCATCAAAGTTCGCGAAGCTGGGGTAGTGCGCGTTGCGACGCCAGAGAGTGTAGACGCCGCGCCGATAGGCATTCTCTCCCCGCGAGGGGATGTAGTAGGTTTCGGAGGCTCCCGCTGTTTTTCTCCAGAATGAATTCGGTTGAGGTGGCCTGACGTGAACCCCGTATTGCTTCCGCGAAAGCAGTCCGCTGATTGCGAGCGCCTGGTCCCGGATTGTTTCGGCTCCGAGCCGGTGTCCCGGATGACGCCAGAGCAACTGATTCCCCGGGTCGGTTGTGGCAAAGTCAGGGTTAATCGTGATCGACTGACGATAGGTCGCTGAAAGAAGAATTCGCCGGAGTGACTGTTTTAAAGACCAGTGATCTTTCTCAACGAAAGTGACGGCGAGCCAGTCGAGCAGTTCGGGGTGTGTCGGCGGTTCGCCCTGACTCCCGAATTCCTCCGGAGTGGTGACAAGACCCTGACCGAACACTTCGATCCAGAGTCGATTCACGAAGGCGCGCGCGACGAGCGGATTCTCCGGCGAGACAAGCCACTTCGCGAGTCCGAGCCGGTTCCTCGGAAGATCATCGGGAAAGGGGTGCAGCGCGGCCGGAGTGCCGGGATGGACTTGATCTCCTTTTGCGAGAAAGTCGCCCCGCTTCGCGATGAAGGTTTCCCGTGGTTTCTTCATCTCTTCGATGATACGCACTTCTTTGCTCTTCAGTAATTTCAGCCGTGTCTCCATGATCTGAGCGTTTTCCAATCGGACAGACATGAGCGTGTCACGGGGAGCGACTTTTTTCTGGATGACTTTGCACTGAGCCAGGGACATCTCTTTTTCGGAGTCAATGATCTCAACGACTTCCTTCGGCAGTGCCTCACGACCTTTCGGCTCTTTCTGAATCTTCAGATCGACCTGCTTCATGAGATCTGCACGGATCTTTCCGAGATAGACGCGGTATTCGACGGCAATCTTTTTCTCGTTCTCCAAATCGACAACGGTCTTGCTGACGTTCATCGTCGGACCGATGTGGGTCATTCCTGACATACCCATTTTTGAGCCCAGCTGCTTTGATTCCATCGGCGTGTTGTTAAAGAACGCGTAGAGCTCATAGTACTCGCGCGCCGAAATGGGATCATACTTGTGATTGTGACATTGAGCGCAGCCAACGGTGGAGCCGAGCCAGATCGTCGCAGTGGTGTTGAGCCTGTCCACGTTGCGCTTGTAGTGGTCCTCGTTCGGATCGGTTCCCGCTTCCAGATTCATGGGGGCGTTGCGGTGGAATCCGGTCGCTACCTTTTGCGATTCGGTTGCTCCGGGAAGGAGATCACCGGCGAGCTGTTCGATACTGAATCGATCAAACGGCATGTCGTCGTTGAGCGCCTTGATGACCCAGTCGCGCCACGGCCACATGCTGCGGGGTGAGTCGCGTTGATAGCCTTCGGAGTCCGCGTAGCGGGCGAGGTCGAGCCATTGCACAGCCCACTTCTCGCCGAAGGCGGGTGAGGCGAGAAGTTCGTCCACCATTTTACTGTAGTTTGCGAAGCCGGGCTCTGCGAGGAAGGCATCGACTTGAGCGGTCGTCGGGGGCAGGCCGATGAGGTCGAGATAGGCGCGACGAATGAGGCGTGCCGGTTCCGCGGGCGGATTCAAAGTCAGCTTTTCCTCAGCCAGTTTCGCGGCAATGAAGTGATCGATCTCGTTGGCGTGACGATCTCCAAGAATTGCTGCGCCGCCGGAGGGTGGTTCCGGTCTCGTCGGGGGCAGGTAGGCCCAGTGTTTAGGAGGGCGCCATCCGTCGTCCGGCCAGATCGCGCCATCGGCGATCCATCGGGTCAGGGTCGCGATTTCCGCCGTTGAAAGCGGGTCGCCTTTCTGCGGCATCCGTTTCTCCGGATCGGACTCGTTTACGACGTGAAGCAGAACCGAGTCATCCGGTTTGCCGGGAATGAAGAGCGGTTCACCGGCGTCGGTCGGCTGGCTCGCGTAGTAGAAATTTTCGAGTCCGATGCCGCCTTTCAGCGTTTCTGAATCATGACAATCGAAGCAGTGATTCTCGAAGATGGGACGCACGTCCTTCGCAAAGTCGACTGCGTGGAGGCAGTGGCCGAAGGAAATGAACCCGAATATGGAGAGACGGGTGATGGCGCATCTGAATGACATATTCGACTTCAGGATGCCACGATTGCAAGACCGTGGGAAGTGCCGAATACGCGTGAAGATGCATCGCCTTCGTGCTTATCAGATGCTTCGTGGATCGAAGAATTGAAATTTCGGAAACCCGATGACCGCGCGCCTGAGTGATTGATGACGGGTGCTGCATCCTTGCAATAGCGGCAGGGGAGTATTGCAATCTGCATGCTCCCGGACGGTGAGGGGCACGGGGAAGGCAGGAATGGATTGGCCACGGGGCCCGGCGGGATGCGACCGAGCGCAGCTTCGGTCCTGTTCGAGTCGCCGTGGCACACCTCGTGCGCAAAGGGCTTTGTGATCGTTTACCTCAAACGGACTCCCCACGCTTATGAAAATTCATTGTCTCAAATACGCCGCGCTTTTTTCCATTCTCGGGTTTTCCGGTCTCAGCGCCCTGCCGGCACGAGCCGGCTCCGCTCTCAACGCGGAGCGATCGGATCAGCTTGCGCTTCAGCTTTTCCTCGATGCCGAAAATTTCGGGCCCGGTCGCGTGGACGGGAAGTGGGGCGAATTCACCGGGAAGGCGCTTCGTCGATGGAACGAGGCAAACGCCAACCTCAGCGTCGAAATCGGCGACGGCGGGCCTGCGTCCGGAACAGGGACCAAATTGTGGGGAGAGGGAAAACCGGTTCTCAGAGAATACACACTCGACGAAAAGGATCTCAAACTGATTGGAGATCTCCCGGAGGAGCCAGAAGGAAAAGCGAAACTCAATTTTCTTCCGTATGCCTCCGCGCTGGAACTGGTATCCGAGAAGTTTCACGCCGACCACGATTTTGTCCGTGAGTTGAATCCCGGTCTTGAGTGGGAATCTCTCGCCGCGGGCACGGTGATCACAGTACCGAATGTGGTGACTCCGTTTGAGCTTAGCGCTATCGAGGGAGTCGAACAGGCGACATCCGCTTCCGGAGAAAAGAATCGCGGGGACGGTGAAGCAACCCCCGGTTCCGAATCAGCTGCCGCGGAAAGAAATGTCAGAGCCGACATTTCGCTGAGCGGGGAAATCATCGAAGTCAGGGAGGGGGAAACCCTTATCGGGACCTTTCCCATCTCGGTAGGTGCACAGGGAAACGAGACACCGGCAGGTGATTGGAAGGTGAATGTGATCCAGTGGATGCCCGAGTTCCGCTACGATGAACAAATGTTAGAGCAGGGTGAGCGGTCGGATGATTTTCTGATGCTTCCCCCGGGCCCGAACAGTCCTGTCGGGATCGTCTGGATCGGGTTGGACGCTGACGGGATAGGATTGCACGGGACTGATAATGCGCACGATATCGGTCGGAACAAAAGCTCCGGTTGCATCCGCCTTTCCAATTGGGATGCGCGTAAGCTTGGTGAGTTGCTGGAAGTCGGGGCTTCTGTCAATGTGACAAAATAGCCGATTGATCAATCGCTGCGCTGCGCCTAAACACTGATCTTTTCATGTGGAAAAAACTGATACATCTCATCGAGTCCGAAGTGGACAGCGTTAAATACGGGATCGAACGTCTCGCCGGGTCGACCAAGCCTCTGCAGATCCAAACCTACGTCGGATATGGCAATGACAGGATACTTCGGGTGAGCGGGCGGGTTCTCCGGCAGAAGAATATTCCTGCGCCGGGGGCTTCGGACAGTGACTGGCGGAATTTCCTCAACATGGCTCGCAACTGGTTCACCGACGAAGTTCCTTTCGCGAAACTTGAAGCCAGGTTTCGTGACGAGGTTTTCGAAGCGAGGGCAGATGAAGAAGGTTACTTCTCCGTTGAGGTGCCCGTTGAGAATCCCTCAGAGGGAGCGGCGATGTGGTTGGATGTGGATCTTCAGCTCGTTGACCCGGTTGGTGATTTTCCGGTGACCGCTTCGGCTTCCGTGCAGCTGCCGTCGCTCGGCAGCGAGTTCGGAATCATCAGTGACATCGACGACACCGTGATTCACACCGGCGCCACCGATCTGCTCCAGATGGCTCGAAACACGTTGCTCGGAAATGCCCACACCCGGATTGTCTTCAACGGAGTTTCCGCGCTCTATGCCGCGCTTGCGCGCGGGAAGGATGGGAGAGGTCGCAATCCGTTTTTCTACGTGACGAGTTCTCCGTGGAATCTATACGGTCTGCTCAGTGAAATATTCGAGCTTCGCTCGGTTCCGAAGGGGGCTCTTTTTATGACCGACTGGGGAATCGACGACGAGAAATTTATCGAAGCCGGTCATCACTCGCATAAGAAAGGGGCAATCCGCCGCGTCCTCGATTTTTACCCGGATCTGAAGTTTATCCTGATCGGAGACAGCGGTCAGCAGGACCCCGAAATTTACACCGACATCCTCGACGAATATCCCGATCGAATTCTTGCGCTCTACATCCGCGACGTGACCACCGACGCTCGCGACACGGCCGTGTTCACTCTTGCTGAAAAAGCGAAAGAGGCCGGCGTTGATCTCGTTCTCACGGCGGAAAGTTATGCGATCGCCAAACATGCCGCGGCGCACGGGTTCATCCGCGAGACGGAGCTTCCCGCGATCAAAGGACAGACGAAAGCGGACCGGGCCGAAGCGGTTGCCGACGGCGCCAACCCTCTGGAATAGCTGCGGATATCAGCGAGCGGGAAGCTCTTGCTTTTCGGATGATTCGTAAGCGAGGAGAGCCTTTTTTCTCGTCTCGCCCCACCGGTAACCCTTGACGACACCGGTCTGCTGGATCACGCGATGGCAGGGGATCAGGTAGGCGATCGGATTGGCCCCGCAGGCGGTCCCCACGGCACGGGAGGCACCGGGTGATTTGATTTCCTGAGCAAGTCCTCCGTAGCTGGCGAGCCGTCCTTCGGGGATTTTCAAAAGGGCTCTCCAGACTTTCAGCTGAAAATCGGTTCCATGAACGAGAAGGCTGAGTGGAGCATCCGGAAACTTGTCGGCATTGAATATCTCAGTGCAAAGTCGTTCGGCCTCTGGATCATCCTTGCGAAGGGATGCCCGGCTCCAGCAATCGGGCAGAGAAACCGGCGTGTCCCTTGCGTCGATGAATTCGAGGTGACAAATGCCCCGCGTTGTCCACGCGAGATGGCAGGCCCCGAAGGGGCTTTCGCTCGTTCCGAAGGCGACTTCAACTCCTGCCCCTTTTGCTTTGTATTCACCGGGTGAAATCGCGTTCATGGTCACGAATAAATCGTGGAGACGCCCGGGACCTGAAAGCCCTGAATCGATCGCCGTATCCAGAACCGGTCGTGATTGCTCGAGAAGATTTTTTGCGTGCTCAATCGTGAGACATTGTAAAAATGCCTTCGGAGTTGTCCCGGCCCACCGTTGGAACAGTCGATGCAGATGCGACTCGCTCATTCCCGCCACCGATGCCATTTCCGCGACCGATGGCTGGGAAAGGTGGTGCTGATCGAGGAAGTGGATGACCTCCTCGATACGTTTGTAGTCGTTCATGAAGGAGTATGATACCGTGGCGCATGGAGTGCCACCCGAATCCTGTTGTGACTTGGCGGTAATATGAAAGAATCGCTTTACGGATTTAACTTCTCCCTTTTATCTCACATGAAGCCGGATGGGATTACCAATCGACTTTAATTTCAATCTTCACGCTGTTCATGGACGATAAATACAAGGGGAACGCCTTCTTTGGCCGGCTTTCCACGGAGGAACTCGATCAATTGTATATCCCCGTCGCAGAGCGCGTCCTCAGAGATGGAGAGGTTCTCTTCGAAGAAGGGGCGGAGGCAAAGAATATGTTCCTCGTCGTTTCGGGGGCGATCGAGATTTCCAAGAAAGGTCGCGGCGGAAAGCAGGAAACGCTGGCGGTGAAGAAGCCGAATGATTTCTTTGGTGAGACCGCGCTTCTGCAAACTCATGAGCAGGAGCGAACCGCGAGAGCAACCGCAAAAGGGGATACCGTGCTCGGGGCGGTTGATCAGGAGGGCTTGTATTCCCTGCTGCGGCTTTCGCCCGAGATCGCGATCCATTTTGCGCAAATGATTGCATCCGAGCTGAAGTCGGCGAATACGCGGTTCATTAAAGAGCTGATTGACGCGGAGCGGCTCAGCCTGATCGGCACGATGATGGGCGCGATGGTCCACGATTTCCGAAACCCTATCGCTACAATAACGCTGGCGAGTCAGTACATGAAATCGAACACCGAGATCGAGCAGATGGTTACGATGGGCGAACTGACGGGCGATGCCGCCGACCAGATGCAGGTCATGATCCAGGAGGTGCTCGACTATTCTAAGGGTGAGACGAATCTGAAATTCAGTCCCGTCGCGGTTCCTGATTTGCTGGCGGCGATCGCGACCCAGACGCTCAACAATCTGGAGGAGGCTGGCATCACCGTGGTCCGCGAGGTCGACTACGACGGTGTCATAGAGGTGGATCGAAACCGCATGATCCGGTTGCTCAACAATATCATCAAGAACGCCGTCGAAGCGATGAAGAAAGGCGGTACCCTGACCTTGCGTATTCATGAGAACGAAGGCCGGGTGCAGGTTGAAATCGAGGACACCGGATGTGGAATCCCCGGGGATATACTTCCGCGAATCTTCGAGCCTTTCGTCACTCACGGGAAATCGAACGGCACCGGGCTCGGGATGGCGATCGTGAAATCAGTGGTTCTTGCTCATCAGGGTGACATTCAGATTGAGAGTGAAATGGGCAAGGGAACCGTCTGCCGAATCGAACTTCCATTGGTGCAGTGAAACGGGCGGTGAAACAACTGATTCGCTTCGCTGCGTCATGCGGGAGTTCCCATGGCGGGGGCGGGATGCCCACCGAATCGGGGCGGGATCTGATAATGAATGATTGATGAAGGACGAACCTAAAAAACACCAGCACGGCGGGCATGAGCACGGGAACGCGATCTTTGGAGAAAAGACCGAACTGATCTTTTCGCTGATTTGCGGATTTCTGCTGATCACCGGATTCGTCCTCAGTCGGGTGGGCAGCGTGGCACCCGGCCTGCCAACAGGTCTCTATGCCGCGGCTTATTTTTTCGGCGGGTGGTTTGCGCTGAAGGAGGCGATCGACGGCTTGCGACATCGCGAATTCCAAATCGATTTTCTAATGCTGGTCGCCGCGATTGGTGCCGCGACCCTCGGTGAGTGGGCGGAAGGGGCCCTGCTCCTTTTTCTGTTCAGTCTCGGTCACTCGTTGGAACATTACGCCCTCGGACGCGCCCGCCGCGAAATTGAAGCGCTCGGGAAAATTGCCCCTCAAAGTGCGCTTGTCCGGAGAGGCGATTCGCTCACCGAAGTGCCTGTCGAAGCATTGCAGCTCGGAGATATCGTCGTGATCAAACCCGACGAACGGGTTCCCGCCGACGGGTTTGTCGTGAAGGGGGAGAGCAGTGTCAATCAAGCCCCGATCACCGGAGAAAGCGTTCCCGTCGACAAGCTCCCCGTGGCGGATCCTGAAGCCGCCGCTGCTGCCGCTGCGTCAGGAAAGTCCTCCCCTGAGCACCAGCTCTTTGCGGGATCGATCAATCAGAGTGGCGCTCTTGAAATGCAGGTGACTAAGCTTTCCGGTGATTCCACGCTCGCCCGTGTTATCCAAATGGTCAGCGAAGCCGAGACGAGAAAATCTCCCACCCAGCAGTTCACCGACCGGATCGAGCGCGTCTATGTTCCCGCTGTCCTCGTTCTCGTCGTGCTCTTGCTCTTTGCCTGGCTCGTCATCGACGAGACCTTTGCAGAATCCTTTTACCGTGCCATGGCCGTGCTCGTCGCAGCGAGTCCCTGTGCCCTCGCAATTTCGACGCCCAGTGCTGTGCTCAGTGGTGTCGCGCGGGCTGCCCGTGGCGGTGTCCTTGTCAAAGGGGGTGCGCCTCTCGAAGCACTCGGTCAGCTCGGCGCGATTGCCTTCGACAAGACCGGCACGTTGACCGAAGGAAAACCGAGGCTGACGGACGTGGTTGCCGCTGAAGGGATCGACGAGGCTGAGTTGCTCGACACCGCTATTGCCGTCGAACAACTCAGTGACCACCCGCTTGCGGCCGCTGTCGTTCGCGATGGGTCGGAGCGCTTAGGCCGGAAAGGCAGAGACGAAGCCACGAACAGTCGCAGTATCACGGGGCGGGGCGTCAGCGCGGAGATCGCGGGTGACATCGTTCACATCGGAAAAGACGATTTGTTTGCCGAGGTCGACGGGCCTGCTCTTCCCGATTCGGTACACGCCAGCGTCGAGACATTGGAATCCGGCGGGCGTACGACGATGATTGTTCGTCGCGGGGACCGCTATCTCGGTGTGCTCGGGTTGATGGATACGCCACGCGCGGCCGCTCGCGGCATGATCGCGCGGCTTCGCGAATTGGGGATCAAACGCATGATCATGATCTCCGGTGACAATCAGAAAGTCGCGAGCGCGATCGCAAAAGAAGTGGGGCTCGATGAAGCGTGGGGGGATCTCATGCCGGATGACAAGGTTTCCTCGATCCGGAAGCTGCGCGAAGTCGAGGAAGTCGCCATGGTCGGCGACGGGGTCAACGATGCCCCCGCGATGGCCAATTCCACTGTCGGAATCGCGATGGGAGCCGCCGGATCCGATGTCGCGCTTGAAACCGCCGACGTCGCGCTCATGGCCGACAATCTCGATCACCTCCCCTTCGCAGTGGGGCTGAGCCGAATGACGAGTCGCATCATCAAACAGAATCTCTGGTTCAGTCTCGGGATGGTCGCGATCCTCATTCCTTCGACTGTCTTTGGCCTGAAGTTGGGAATCGCGGTCGTCTTCCACGAAGGTTCCACCCTGCTCGTGGTTTTCAATGCGCTGCGACTACTTGGCTACCACGACAAAACGAAGTCGGACGAGTCCTGAGTTTTTCACTGAGGGTTGTGGCCTCACATGTTGCCATACCCGGGCTGTATGAAACGCAAAAACACCGACGAAGTGTCGGTGTTTCCCGGTGATGTGTCAGGTTGGTTATACTCTGACTGACAAAGCACCTGCGATTAATCAATGTCCGTGACCGTGGGAAGAACCGTGTCCGCCGCTGTGTGAGCCGTGGCTGTTGTGTCCCGAGCCGTGGCTGCTGTGTCCCGAACCATGACTGCTGTGTCCCGAACCGTGGCTGCTGTGCCCTGAACCGTGACTGCTGTGTCCTGAACCGTGGCTGCTGTGTCCTGAACCGTGGCTGCTGTGTCCTGAACCGTGGCTGCTGTGTCCTGATCCGTGTCGGCCGTGACTATTCGAGTGCTGCGTTCCGGTTACGATGTGAGTGATCGCGTGAATGATTTTGTCCTTTTTGCCGCCTGCGAATGAAGAGGTGGTGGTCATGCCCAATGCGACTGCTCCGATGACGGCTACTTTCAATACTGTTTTCATTTTTTACTTTGGTTGATTCTTTAAGGCGCATCAGCTGTTTGAGTGATCACCTCCGATAACGAGACGGGTGGGCTGTGTCCGGTATTCATTTTTCGAAATGAATCTCAGTTAGAGTGATGATCTTTTTACGGTTAATTTCTCGGGGAGGCAGTCCGCAGGGGGATGGCAATCGGCTTGACTTCAGAATGATGAACGACATAAAATTTCCGGGATAACGTGGCGCGTCGCCGCGGTCTCACTTCGTCGAGCCGCTGCCCTGAAAACGTCCGGCAACGATAAACCCTGACATGAACATCAAACGCATCGTCCCGGATATTGAGTCATCAGACATGGAGGGGAGTAAAGCATTCTACGGCGACTTCCTCGGCCTGGATCTGGCGATGAATCAGGGGTGGGTGATGACGTTCGTCTCACCTTCCAACCCTATGGCACAGGTAACGATCATCGATGCGGAATCCGCAGAATACAGTCAGCCCGATCTCTCGATCGAAGTCGATGATATCGAGACGATTTACGCCTCCGCCGGGGAGCAGGGGCTTGCGATTGAGTATCCGCTGACCACTGAACCCTGGGGCGTGACCCGGTTCTTTGTCAGGGATCCGAACGGCAAGCTGATCAATATCCTGTCACATGCACAAAAATGAACACGGAGGCGTCGACTCGTGTGCCGGACGTCTTTTGCGAAAGAGGCAGCGCGTCCTCTCAATCGCACTAATTTAACAATGAAGCTTTTATCTGTCCTTATCGCCGCCCACTTTGCCATCGGCATTGTCTCTGCTCAGGAGATGTTCTTTTTCGAAACGGTTGAAGGAAGCGGGGAAGCGACCATCGAAGACGGAAAGCTGGTTCAAACCCACGAGATAAAAGTGGTGAAACCTCCGCGATCCGGACTCGCGAAATTCACGAGTGATGAGCGGGGGCCGAAAGTCATTTTTACGCTCGTGGAGCATCCTCCGGAAAACTGGATTCCCAAGTGCGTCGTCGGTGATGATATCCTTATCTCGGAACTTTCGGTCGAACGACCGAAGCCGGGCAAAGAAAGGCCAACGCTTTTAATCCTGCGTCACGATGACGCGGAGGTAATGGCATCGTGGGGAAACAATCTCGCCGATTTTCTGATAACGCGTTACGAGCTTCTGCGCTACACTCCGACACGGTAGGCGGAACGAGGAGGTGGGATTGTCTTCGTCGCTGTCGCTTTGGCAGACCTCTTCGTTCGCTACACTCACTTCGAGTCGAACGGCGTTCTCATCCCTTTCAGAGTTAAACGAAAAGAGCACCCGTTTCACTGGGTTCTCTTTTCGTTTAAAGTAGAGAGGGTGGGATTGTCTTCGTCGCTAACGCTTTGGCAGACCTCTTCGTTCGCTACACTCACTTCGA
>JBLXHA010000010.1:0-182315 GCA_048260165.1 Verrucomicrobiales bacterium | reverse complement strand
ATCCCTTTCAGAGTTAAACAAAAAGAGCACCCGTTTCACTGGGTGCTCTTTTTGTTTAAAGTAGAGAGGGTGGGATTGTCTTCGTCGCTAACGCTTTGGCAGACCTCTTCGTTCGCTACACTCACTTCGAGTCGAACGGTGTTCTCATCCCTTTCAGAGTTAAACAAAAAGAGCACCCGTTTCACTGGGTGCTCTTTTTGTTTAAAGTAGAGAGGGTGGGATTCGAACCCACGGTACCTTGCGGCACTTCGGTTTTCAAGACCGACGCATTCGACCACTCTGCCACCTCTCCATTAAGTGATTGGGAATTTCGAAGGGAAACACCCAAAGGTCGGCGCGAATCTACACGGATGATTTTGAATTTCAACAATCACTATGCAACTTGGGGCACTTTTTTTACGATTTGATTCCGCCGGCGCGCATGATTGACGCTCAAACCCTCGAATCGAGCTGAAAAACCTGACCGGAGAGATGAGGGGACGAATGCAGAAAGACGATGAAACGGGCCGCTTCTTCGACGGTGTTGAACCTTCCGAGGGCGTGTTTCGCTCTCGCGGCTTCTTTCACGGCATCCGACAGCGGCGCGGTCATGCGGGTTTCGAGAAACCCGGGGAGGACGCAATTGGTCCGGATATTCCGTTTTCCAAGTTCGAGGGCATAGCTTTTGGTCAGTCCGATAAGTCCGGCTTTCGACGCGGCGTAGGCGGTCTGGCCATGGGGCGGTCTGATTCCTGAATACGAACCGACGTTGATGATGTGACCGCAGCGCGCGCGCATCATGAGGCCGGCGGCGGCGCGGGAGCACAGTTGGGCGCCCTTGAGATTGGTGTCGATCACGACATTCCAGTCGTCGGGGGACTGTTTGAGAAACAACCCGTCGCGGGTGATTCCGGCGTTGTTGATGAGGAGGTCGACTCGCTCCTGTGCCTCAAAAAAGGTGTCGACGGACGCCGATGACGTCACGTCGAGTTCGCGGTGTCCGGGCGCGAGGACGCTGAAACCGGCTTCTGCGAGCTGTGCCGCGAGGACGATCGCGAGATCTCCTTCGCCGCCGGTGATTACGGCTATTGGTTTTGGTAGTGCGCTCAAGCCGGATATTAACAGAGACTGTTAACGAGGTCTGCTAAAAATGTCGGAGAGCGCGCGCCACGCCCGCTCAGTCGAAAACGCTTTTCGCGGGCTGACTGAAGACATCCTGATTCGCTGCTGCCTCCGCTTTCTCGGCGGCCTGAAGCTTGGGATTGGGCGGACTGACCCAGTTCGGATCAGCGACGACGGCGTGTTCTTCGTAGGCGAAATGGGTCCGACTCATCTGACCGACGTAGCGGAGCGCTTCAGTGACCGGCACATTGCGCACCGAAAGCGTGATCAGCGTGTTCCGGCGCTGCTCGGAAGTGCCTTTATAAATAATGTTAGGGCGGAGTTTTCCCTCTGTCAGCTCCTCGGTACGGGCGGCCAGGTATTCGAGGACATCGCCAATGGGGGCCTCTTCAAAATTGATTTGGGGAATGATGATTTTCGCGAGGTCCTTTTCGATGCTTTTCTTCGAGCCGCGGCCCTGAGCCACTGCAGTTTTGCTCTTGATCATGTAGCTGCGCGCGTGGGGCGACCTCGGATTGGCGCGGACCGCGATTTCGAACCGGATGAGGGCTTCTTCATACTCGCCGGCATCGTAGAGGCGGACGCCTTCGTCATAAGCGGCTTTGAAAGTCTGCGCGTGCGCAGTTCCGCAGGGAATCAGGAGAGCCAGAGCGAGGAGTGGTAAAACAAGGAGTGTGGTGGGTTTTATCATGTTCTTTCAGGTAGGGTGTCGGTTAACACTGCGACCTTTATTCCCGCCCTCCGTCTGGATTTATGTTGGCTTGGAAAACCGGATGCACCATGAGATGCGCTCTGATTATGAGGGAAATTGACCGCAGACACGTTGATTTCCCTCTTAAGATATCAAATTTCCTAAGGGGTGTAAACGCAAATGCGTTATAGGTAGCGAAACACGAACGACTTCCTGTTGAGACCCGCCCTGACTGCGTTTCGCAAGATTGAGAAATGAAAGTTTTTAATGCTTTGGTGGACGGATCGCTGCTTTGCCGTTACTTTTTTAAAAATTTTCATTAACGAAAATCATGATTGATCGATTTATCATTTCAATCGGGTCGAGTGCCGCAACCCTACGTGTGGCTTTCGCTTTGCCTGTGGTAACCCTCGTAACGGGAGGGGTTGTTTTTGCTCAAGCGCCTTCCGCGGCGAGCTATTCAGCGGAACCGTCAGCGGAGGCGGGGATGACGACCGGAGTTCCCACCGCGATTAATCCGGGGATGACGAACCGACAGGCGGAACTGATTCAGGTGAGGACTTCCGCCCAGAACGCGATGGGTGAAGCGACCGCTGCGTCGATGTCCCGATCGGCGGACCAGAGTATCGAAGATCGCAACCGGGTGAAGGCGATCGAGGCGGCGCGTGAAGTGAAACTGATGAAGCGCGAAATGGCGAACCGGATGAAGTGGGAACGCGCCGCGACCGCATACAACAAGGTCAGTTCCAATGACATGTCGACCTGGAAGACGTCGACTGGAAACGTGAGAGTGGAACGGAATGTTCCGGATTCTTTTTTAACGGCGTTGATCGCGGAGGAGGAGCGCGAGGCGGCAGCCGAAGCGAGCCAGAAGCGCGGGCTCTTCGGACGCAAAAAATCTTCAGACGGTGGGTTTCTCAGCAATATCAAACCGCCCAGTCTTTCGATGCCCCGACTTCCTTTCGTAGGTGGCGGGCGTGACGATGGGGATACGCAGGAAAGCGCTCCGGTTTCCGAGGCCGGTAATGAGCCCCGTTTCAGTCAGTCGAACTCACCCCCTGCGCCGCAGCCCCAGCCGCAGAGAATTGCGTCCTCGACGGCACCGACAAAGCCGGGAAGTATTCCGCGCATTTCCGGAGCTGCTCTTGTCGACGGCTATTCACCGGTGAACAAGACCGAGGGTCCGACGGCTGCAGACACGCCTCCTTCGCAGCCTTCGACGGTTTCTTTTTCGAGTTCGCTTCCCGATGAGGAAGAGGAGAAAACAGGGCTCTTCAGCCGGTTGCGCGGAGGCGGGAATGCTTCGGCTTCGTCCTCGCGCGGAGGCGGTCTGTTCAGTTTCGGCGGGAAGAAAAAGGAGCCGGTTGATGTCGGAAAGATCGATGCCAGCCTTTTCCCCGCCGGCGCAGTTCAGGAGGCTCCGACAGGACGTCTGGGCGGTGGCTACACGGCTGATGACGTCGCGAGGGATGCTGCGGCCGCTCCTTCCTCGACCGGAAGCATCGAGCTCCCGGGACAGACGATGGAGAAGGAACGCAGCGGATTCTCTTTGCCGAAACCGAATCTCTCGATTCCGAAAATCACCAAGGCCGCTTCAGGTGGCTCGCCCGGAATTCCAACGACGACGACGGTGAACGCCTCCGGAAACAGCATGTATGTAGTGACTTCGACGGCTCAGTTCATGGTTTATGGAGCCGACCGGATGCAGTCGGAGGTGCGTGCGCTTCCCGCCGGAACGGTGGTTCAAATGTTGAAGCCCGGTGAACAGTGGGCCTCGGTGCTCGCTCAGGGCGGCGCGGAAGGAGTGATTCAAACGAAAAATCTTCGCCCTGCTTCATCGAACGAAGTCGGCGGACAGTTTGCGCCTTCCGGGAACTGATGCCCGGGCGCGTGACGCGTCCGCTTTCAGCTCTGCCGGTTCTCTCATGAAGGTGTTGTTTCTCCTCGTCTGTTTCTGCCTCGTGAGTGTCTCATCGGTGTCCGGGGAGACGATTGAGTCGAAAGGGAAAAGCTACTTCGATGCTGAGCTGTACGAGATCAACAGGGCCGGGGCAATTTACAAAGTCGATGGGGATGCGGAGTATGTGACGCTGCTCTGGAGCGAGCTTTCGGCATCGCAGTTGAGCGCCGTGAAAACCAAATTTCCCGAGGGACTCGACAATGTCAGATACGACGCCTGTTTTGTAAAAGGCTCCGTATTTCAAGTCACTCCTGATGGCGTCATTATCCAGGTAGAATTGGGGTTCAAAGGGGGCGTCGTTTATAAAAATGGAGCCAGTCTTATCAGCAGCGGGCTCGTAATCATTCCGGATTTGCCGGATTCCGTTTCCAGAGAGGAGGGCGCCCCGATCGAGATCACGGCGCACCGGAGCAAAACCTACACTTACGACATGGCGGTGGCGGTAAAAGAAATCCCCTACCTGACCGTGGCTAAGCCGGCCTGGGCAAGGGAGCAGGAATGGAAAAATGCCGAAGGGCAGGTCATGCGTGCCAAACTGCTTGCCGTGAAAGCGGGTAAGGGAATGTTCGAGCGAGCGGGAAAGCGGTTCGTTTACGATCTCGCAGATTTAGATACGGACGGAAGATTGCGGGCATTGGAGATTGGCGAAAAGCTCCACGGGATTCCGCTTCCATAGGGAGGTGGCGTTCCGACGATCCTACCCTGTCGGGTCAATCGCTCGACCCTGTTGTGTCGACGGCCTTACCCTGTTGAATCGACGACCCAACCCTGTTGAGTTCCAGGTCGAACGCCGCGCCGCGGGTAATGTGATAAGCATTTTCTCCGGGCGGAGCCGTTGCCCCGCTCTTCAGGCAGGCGGACGAGGATGCCTCGAATGCGGATTGCGTTTCGCTTGCGCCGGATGCGGGGGATCGTTTATTTTTCAGCGATGACTGCCGTTCGACCAATTTGCTTTTTCGTATTGTTTTACTGTTCGATCACGTTCGTTCGCGCCGACTCATGGCCATCGTGGCGGGGGGATATTCTGGGATCGGGCAAAGTCGCAAAGTCTGATCTTCCTCTCGAGTGGGGGACCGAAAAGAATGTGAAGTGGCGGGTCGATTTGCCGGAGGCGGGAAACTCGACTCCGGTGGTATTCGGGGGGAAGGTTTTTGTGACCCAGCCTTTGAGCGGGGATAAAATGCGGAACTTGATGTGTTTCAGTCAGGCTGATGGTTCGCTGCTGTGGCAGAAGGGAATTACCTATTCGGACGAGGAGCGCACTCACCGCTCGAATCCGTTTTGTTCAGCCTCGCCTGCGGTGGCGGAAAACTTTGTTGTCGTCTCGCACGGTTCCGCCGGGGTGGTGGCCTATGATCATGAGGGCGCGGAATTGTGGAAGCGTGATTTCGGAGCGATCGATCATGTGTGGGGGAATTCCTCCTCACCGGTGATTTATGAGGATGTCGTGATTCACTATCATGGTCCTGCGGAAAACGCGGTGCTTTACGGGCTTAACAAACAAACCGGGGAAACGCTTTGGAAATGGGAGGAGCCGGTTTGGGAGCCGGGCGAGCGGACCGACGGATTCGGCGGGCGCAGCGAAAAGGGTGTCATTGGATCATTCAGCACTCCGATCGTTGTCGAAGCCGGGGATCGGGTCGAGTTGATCATGAGTTTTCCAATGGAGCTGAAAGCATTCGATCCGATCTCGGGAGAAGTTTTATGGACGTGTGAGGGGTTGAATCCGCTCGTGTACACGTCCCCGGTCTATGACGACGGGATCGTCGTTGCGATGGGTGGTTATCAGGGGACTTCGATCGGTGTCAAGGTCGGGGGCAACGGCGACGTGACGGATTCTCACCGGATCTGGCAGGAGGTTCGACACAATGGCGGGATCGGGACCGGTGTCGCGAAAGACGGTAAGCTCTATTATCAGGATGCCGGGGGAATTGCTTTCTGTGACGATATGAAAACCGGGAAAACGCTGTGGAAGAGCAGACTTCCCGGTGCGGGGAAATCGTGGGGTTCGTTCGTTCTCGCCGGTGACCGGATCTACACCTTGAGCCAGGCGGGGGACTCGGTGGTTTTCGAGGCTTCGCCGGAAGGTTTTAAAGTGATCGCTCAGAGTGATTTGTCCGAGCATACCAATTCGTCGATTGCTCCGACCGGCGGGCAGCTTTTTATCCGAACCCATGAAGCCCTTTGGTGCATCGATGAATGATTGTTAGACTGCTATTGATCGGGGCGCTCGTTTCTGTGCTCAATGTGGGCGTTTGTCAGGTGGGACCGTCCGCCGATGAGGTGTCGGCTGCACTGCTGAAGGCGACCTCGTTTTTTCACAATGAGGTCGCGGTCGAGGGCGGGTATGTTTATTACGTGTCCCCCGACTTTTCCCGTCGTCTCGGCGAGGGGAAGGCGACTCCGACAGAGATTTGGGTTCAGGCTCCGGGAACGCCGACGGTGGGGATGGCCTATCTGTCAGCCTACGAGGCGACCGGGGATGAGCGTCATCTCGAAGCGGCGCTGGCAGCTGGCAAAGCTCTGGCATACGGGCAGTTGGAGTCGGGCGGTTGGCGCAACTCGATTGATTTCGATTCGACGGGTCCCCGTGTGGATCAGTATCGAAACGGTAAGGGACGGGGAAAGAATTACTCAACGCTTGATGACGGGATTTCGCAGGGAGCGCTGACTTTCCTGATTCGATTGGATGAGGCGCTCCGTTTTGAAAACCGGGAGATTCATGAGGCGGTTGAGTATGCGCTTCCGCGTCTCCTTGCTGCGCAGTTTCCGAACGGAGGTTTTCCTCAGGTGTGGCAGGGGCCGGTCGCGGGCCCCGAGGCAAAGCCGGCTTCATTTCCGGATTACGACTGGCGAACCGAAGGCCGGATCAAAGAGTATTGGGATCAGTACACGCTCAACGATGGGCTTGCCGGAACGGTTTCGGAACTTTTGATCGTGGCGCATCGCGTTTACAAGAAGCCTGAGTATCTCAAGGCGCTGGAAAAGTTGGGAAGCTTTCTCATGTTGGCGCAATTGCCGGCGCCGCAGCGGGGGTGGGCTCAGCAGTACGGGCCGGAGATGTTTCCGATCTGGGCGCGGGCGTTTGAGCCTCCGGGAGTGAGCGGGCGCGAGTCGGAGGACGCGATGAAGACGCTGCTCAGAATAGCTCACTACACAGGGGACGAATCGTTCATGGGGCCCGTTGTCTCCGGTGTGAAGTATCTCGAGAGTTCGCTTCTGCCTGATGGGCGGCTCGCCCGCTATTACGAAATGAACACGAACAGCCCTCTCTATATGGAGCGAAGCGGGAAAGTTTACACGCCCACGTTCGACGATTCCAATTTGCCGGAGCACTATGGGTGGAAGACCGAGCCGGAGTTGGATTTGATTAAGGCTGCCTACCGCGCTGCGACCAAAGGCGAGGATCCGGATTCTGTGTTTGAGGAGCCGGTGACGGCAGACAAGGTCAAAGCCATCCTCGCGTCACTCGATTCCGCGGGGAGATGGGTGAGTCGTTATTCGGGGGAGCGCCTGACGGGGCAGCCGAAATTTGCAAACGGAGAGGAGTATATCAACAGCGCTGTTTTCGCCGAGAACACCGGGTATCTGTGTCGTTACCTGCAGTTGTCTGCGCGGAAATAGCTTCCGGGACGAATGATTACGATTTTGTCATTTTCCGGCTGAGGATTTTGTCATCTTTCTGTTCTTTTGTAGTAATAGATTCTCCTCCTATTGGGAAAGATGCTGTGATATCTTGCCAAAGGTTTAGCAATCGACTATCGAATCATCATGCCAAGAAGAGCCAGCTCAGGAGTCAATGTGGGACAAATCGCCGGAATAGCGGTGGCGATTATCGGGTTTCTGGTGATAGCGGCTTTGTTGATTAAACTGATTGCGGGAGGTCTCATCGGAGGCGGTGGCGAGAGCAGTAAAAAGCGCGTCTCGGGGAATGTCTCCGCTCTCAACCTGACGACGTATCGCAACAACGCGAACAGTCTCAGAGGAAACGTTTATCAGATCGAGGGGCGGGTAGAAGAGACTTTGCGCTGGACTGCGGATCGCGGGCGTTTGATCAGTTTTGAAGCTACGGATTCGATGGAAACGATTCCCGTGCCGGTGCTTGTGCCGGAAGAATTTAGTAACGTGAACATCGAACGTGGCACCGAGATGCTGATGGTTGTGCGCGTTGATCGCGACGGAACCCTCGTTGCTGAATCGGTCGAATAATCGACGAACCCCCATACCTTATGAAGATACTGACTCGACTTTTTCTCCTCGTGTCTCTGTTGCTGTACTCCGGTAACCTAACGAATGCACAAGTTTACACTCCGCCGGCCGGTGGAGGTGGCGGCGGTGGAGGCTCCGCGCCTCAGTCGAATAACACGACGATCGTCAACAAAAGTAACAACCAGCAGGGAAGTCAGCAAATGGCGGGCAACGACATGCCCTACTTTGACCCGACGACTGATGTTTTCGCGTTCGACGGGAAAAGTTTCAACGTGAATGACAACCGCGTCTTCCGCGCCCGTTTTGAGAAATACCTGAATGCGGAAGCGGCCACTTCAGAGCAGGACGTGGCTTATCGCGATTCGATCCGGGATATTCTTGATACCCTTTCACCTCACAATCGCGATGATCAGAAATTTCCGAGAGCGGTGGCGATGTTGCAGCGGGCGGCTGCGTTCCCTCAGGATGCGCGTCTTTGTGAGTCTCTTGCGAACGCGGTCTACCGTGTCTATCTCGCGCAGCGGTCGGTGGGGCAGTTGAAAGAGCTGAATACTCAGCTTGAGCAACAGCGGCGCCGGCTCGACTGGAACTTCGATACCTGGGGAAAGGGGAACGCGGGGAACAAGGAGCGTAAGCTGAGTGACGATCCGAATGGTGAAAATGAAGCGGTTCAGGATCCGGCGAACGCGGGGCACATTCAGCGCTACGTTCAGCGGATCGCTGAAGTGGAGGCCACGAGGGTGGCGAACAAAGCGAAGATGGAGCTTTCCGAAGTGGAGGCGAAACTGGAATTTCAGGCGCTCATCGTGCAGTTCTTTATGCAGCGCCGTTTCGAGCACGTCGTGATGGGAGCGCGGTTTTACACCGAGTTTTTCAAAGACGGGGCCGGGCGTCTCGATTTCGAAGAAGGTTCTGAGGTCGAACAGTCATTCAGCAAGACGATTGGCTTCAATCCCACGATCACGACACTCGACGCCTTCGCCAACGAGGCGATCCGCGACACGAATCAGTCGGTGGAGTCTTTCGGGTTCCTTCTCGATTCCAAAGAGGTCGACGGTGCGATGCGTCAGTTGCAGCAGGCTTTCGTCACGGGTGAGCATTTGCCCGCAGTGCAGAGCGTCCCGAGAGAGCGGAAGCGTGAGGTGCTCGGCTATGCTCAGAATGCGTTTCAACTGATCAACGCGATCGAGGTGAAGGATTACACGCTCGCCGAAGAGTTGGTCGATAAAATGAAGGAGCAGGCCGGTGACTTTGATTACTCGAAACCCACCGCGGCGATCGGGACGGCGCGACTCACCAGTAACATGAGGATTCGCGCTGCCAAAAACGCTGCGCTGAAGGGGGAAGAGGAAAAATACGAGGAGAACATCCAGGCTGCGGCCATGATCTGGCCGACGAATCCGCTTCTGGCGGAACAGTTCAACCTCATTGCCGACTCGGGGGACATTCAGCAGCAGGCGAAGCTCGAGTTCGACCGGCTTCTGGGGACACGCAGCTATCGTCAGATTTTTGACAACAAGGCGCGCTTCATTGCCGCGACGGTGGATGATCCCGATCGCCAGGAGGCGCTCAATCAGATTGTCGGCAATATCCAGGAAATCGAGACGGTTCTCAAGCAGGCGGAGACTTTGAAGAAAGCGGGCAATGATCACGCCGCCTGGGAGATTGTTGAGCAGACGTTTCAGAAGTTTCCCGACGATGTCGATCTGAGCGCGAAGCGTTCCGATCTCGCGACGAACGTTGCCACCTTCGTGAAGGCGTTGAAGAACGCCGAGAATCAGGAAGCGCGTAATCAGCACGGTTCCAGCCTCGCCTGGTTTTTAACCGCACGCCAAATCTACCCTCAGAGTGAGTTTGCCGGCGACGGGATCCAGAGGTTGATCGACCATATCCTCCCGGAAGAGGGAGGGAGTGCTGAACCGAATGCGGGAGCTACGAGCGCTTCCACTCTGTAGGCCTGCGCGACGGCAAGCTGCGAAATTAACGCCCGTGTCAGGCGGGCGCGGGCGATGGCTGCGCCGTCAGAGGCCGCAGACGGTGATCGGTCTATCACCCGGAGATCTCTTCCGGATTGCACTGGTTCTGATTTTTCTCCGCTAATTGAGACTGAGGGGGCACGTTTTTGCGGCGAAAAAATTAGGGGATTCTTTCACTAAGAAATTGACGGAACGTCGAAAGAGCGGATTCTTTGAGGTCTTCATTGTCTGTCCACTCTCATGAAATCCAATCTACTCGGGGTAGCATTTATCACCACACTCAGCGCCCTGGCACTGAGTTCCTGTTCAGTCGATCAGGAAGCTGCTTTATTCCAACGCCCTGCTGCTACGGGCAATTCAGAGAAGTCCAAAAAGGCTTCTGTCAAAACCGAAGAGAAGTCCGATTGGGCTACCCGGATGGAAGAGGCGAAGAAAAAGCGCGAAGAAGCGAAGGCCATTGCCGATGAAGAAAAAGCCGCCAAGCTCGCCGCGAGAGAGAAGGAGAAATCCGCTGAACTCGCCGCGAAGAAGAAAGCGGAGGAGCTTGAAGCCCGCAATCTTGCTGCCGCTGCTAAAAAAGAAGCTGCTGCGAAAAGGAAAGCCGATTTAGCGAAGAAGAAAGCGGACGCGCTCGAGGCTCGCAAGCTTGCTGAAACCAGAAAGAAAGAGGAAGCTCTCAAGCGTGCCGAAGAGGCAAGAGAGAAGGCGCTTGCTGAGAATAAACTTAAGGAAAAAGCGGCTGCGGAAGCGGCTCGTAAGATGAAGATCGCGGAGGCGAAAGAAAAGAAAGAAAGAGATCGCGCTGCTAAGATTGCGGCGAAGCGTAAGGCTGAGCTCGATCGCGAAAATCGCGAATCCAACGAAGTGGCTGCTGTGGCGACACGCAGAACGGGCGGCGGCTTTTTCTCACGGCTCTCAGTCAGCACTCCTACGAAATACAAGAGCGAAGGTCACTTCATCGAAGTGAATCAGCGCCTCCTTCCCCTGTTGAATGCTTCGAACGCGAAGATCGAAATCGATATCAGCGAGCAGCGCGCACGGGTTTACAAGTCAGACGGGGGACATGATCAACTCGTGATCGAGACTCAGGTTTCCACGGGCAAATCCGGTCACAGCACTTCTGTCGGTACCTTCCGGATTAAGGAGAAGTTGGTCGAAAAGCGTTCCACTCTTTACGGCCACTGGGTGAATTCCAGCGGGTCGACCGTGGGTAGCAACGGTGACAGTCGCAGTCGTCCCCGTGGTGCTTCCCGTTTTGTCGGAGCGGAGATGCCTTACTGGATGCGAATCAACGGTGGAATCGGAATGCATATCGGATACGTGCCCGGCTATCCTGCGAGCCACGGTTGCATCCGTGTTCCCCCTGCGATTCAGCCTCTGATCTTTTCGAAAGTCGGCGTGGGCACTTCGGTGACGATCAAGCACTAAGTCGTTACGAGGGTAGCGTCTCCGGGCGCGACTTGAAAAAAATGCGGCGTCCGATGATCGGTGCCGCTTTTTTGTGTCGTATTGGCTTTTGGCCGTTAAACTATGTTATGAATGACTCAGCCACTCTTCCTCAGCGAACGTTAAAGCTCGGGGTGAACATTGATCACGTCGCCACGTTGCGGCAGGCGCGATATTCTTCCATGCCCGGAGCTCACAACGAAGAGCCGTCAGTTTTAGCGGCGGCTCACGAAGTTGAGGCGGCGGGCGCTGATTCGATCACGGTTCATTTGCGGGCGGATCGACGTCATATCCAGGACAGGGATGTTTTTGAGCTCAGAAAGGGGATCCATACGAAATTGAATCTCGAGATGGGGAACACCCCTGAAATCTTGAAGATCGCCCTCGAAGTGAAGCCCGATTTTGTGTGCCTCGTGCCTGAAAATCGGGAGGAGGTCACGACCGAAGGCGGGCTGGAGGTAGCCAACGCGGATGCTTCTCTCGCGAAAACGGTTAAGACGCTTCAAGAGCAGGGCACCAAAGTGAGCCTCTTTATCGATCCTGAATTGAAGCAGGTTGAAGCGGCCGCGGCGATGGGAGCGGATATGATCGAGCTTCATACGGGATCTTTTGCCAATGCCTCTGCTCCCGGAGGCGAAGCGGAGCTCGAGTTGCTGAAATCAGCCGCTTTGTTAGGGCACAGTCGCGGGCTTCAAATCAATGCGGGCCACGGTATCACCTTGATGAATCTGCCGCGCCTCATGGAAGTCCAGCACCTCTCTGAGTTGAATATCGGGCATCATCTCGTCGCCCGATCGGTGTTTGTCGGACTCGCGCGGACGGTCAGGGATATGGCGATCATGATGGCTGCCTACCCGTTTCACCGCGAGGACACGTGAGCCGGCTCGTGCCGGAATCGTACACGCCGTAATTTTTGAGTGACGAGGCTTGCCCGCGGCTTCGTTTGCTTCATACTTCACTCGTATAATTTGAGTGCTTCATTCGACAATTACGAGCGTTTGGCCAAAGAGCTTTGGGGGCTTTCCAGTCTTTGGAAGGGTGGTGATCACCTTGTCTATGTGAGTGGCCGCGGGCTTCTCATCCCCGTGAGCGAGGAATACAAACGCTACAAATATTCTGAGATTCAGGCTCTCTCGATTGCGAGGACTTCCCGATTGGGGAAAGGCATTTTATACGGCACCGGGTTTGTTTTCTTTTCAGCGATCATCGCTTTGATTCTGGTTTTGATTGATGACTACAACACGGGCCTCGCTTTGGTCGTTTCCGGACTGTTTATCGGGGCTCTCGTTTCGATTGGTCTTCTTTTGCGACACCTGATACTCGGGCCGACGTGCGTGTGTGAGATCAAAACATCGATCTCGAAGGAAAAGCTGAGGCCGTTGAACCGTTATCACCGGGCCAGGGAGATTGTGGCTCAGTTAGACGTTTGTATACGCGAGAGTCAGAAGGAACTCGATGAAGCGGCGTCGGGAGAGCGTGGCGAATCCGTCGTTGCCGCGACCGGTTCGGAGGAAGGTGATTTCTTCCAGATCGGAAAGCTTACGATTCCCACCTTCATTGGATTTGCGGTGTTCGGTCTCGTCGCTCTAGCTGCCTTGCATCTCGAAAGCGTTGTCACCACCGGGATTCTTCTTTTTCTGATTCTGGGAGTGAGCCTGTTGCTTACTTTTTCGCTGATTGGTTCGGTCAGGAAGCCGACGCCGGAACCGATTCGCATCGGTTTATGGAGTCTTCTGGGGTTGCTGTTTCTGTTCCTCGGAGCCGGTGCGGTTTATTTTCTCATCGTCGCCACGCAGAATCCCGCTTACACGATTGGGATCACGGGGCCGCTGGAGGCCTACACCGCGGTGGCATCGGAAGGGGGGATCGCGGGTTATGGTGTTTTTCTTATTCTCGGACTGGGGTTTCTCGTCGTTTCGATCATCGGTATTTTCAAAACGATGAAGTGGTCCAGTCAGATCAAACGGACCGTTGAAATGGTCCGAAGCGGCGAGACGGACAGGATAATCGAGAGCAGTGATGAGTAAGGGGCTTTCGAAAACGACCTGCGCGCTACATCCGGGGAGACCGGCGGCAGCGAGGTGTCCGCAGTGCGCTGATTTCTATTGCCCGGAATGCATCACCGAGCACGAAGGGCAGATGATTTGCGCCTCGTGTCTCAGTAAAGAGGCTGTCGTCGCGAAAGCGGGGAAGGCGAAAAAGCATTTTCCTTTCTGGGCCGTTTTGCAGTTGGTGGCAGCACTGGTTCTCTGCTGGTTGGCTTTCTATTACGCCTCCGGATTTCTCAGCGATCTGCCGGATGAATTTCATGACGGGACGGTTTGGGAATAGCGATGAGGAAATCGAGTCGTAGAAAACGTCGTTCTGAGACTGAAACCGGAGCTGTCCAGGTTCTCGAAGAGGCGTTTTGTTTACTGCGCTCAGTCGATCTGAAGCTCTATTGGTATTTTTATTCCGGGACGGTTCCCTTCGTGATCGGTCTGCTCTATTTTACGGCTGATATGAGTCGCAGCGGGTTGGCGCGGGAGGATGCGGCGTTCGTTGCCGGGATTATGGTCTTTCTCTATGTCTGGATGAGGGTTTGTCAGGCTCGGTTTTGCGACGGGCTTTGGAATTTTCTGAGTCCGAAAACCGGGAGTGATGAAAGGAAGAGATTGCGCTTTCGAAGTCTGGCGGCGCTTCTGTTTCTGCATTCGATTCAAGGCCCCCTCCTTTTCATCGGTCTGGTCGCGGTTATACCGCTTGGTTGGATCATTGCGGCACGGGAGAATTTGAGCGTGCTGGCGTTTCGGGAGGAGTCCTCTGAGGGAGCGCTGCGAAGCCTTTGGACTGAGAGTCTGCGCCTTTCCGGGTATCAGTGGGCTCAGAACCACGGCGTGTTAATCATTCTCGGTGTCGTCTCATTGTTTATGTGGGTGAACGTGATCGGGACGGCGATTTTAGTGCCGACTTTTGCCAAGGCGATTTTCGGCATCGACAGCGTGTTCACTCTCAGTCCGATTGCGGCGACTTTAAACACGACGTTCTTTCTGGGATCTCTGCTCTTAACTTATCTGGCGGTGGCCCCTCTGATTAAGGCCGCCTACACGATTCGATGTTTTCAGGCGCGGACGCGCAGCACCGGTGAGGACCTGCTGAGCAGGCTTGCTGAGTCCCGGAGTCTTCGTCGCGGTGATCTGAAAGGTGCCGTCCTGAGTGTTCTGTTAGTCTTCGCGTTCGTTTGCAGTCCCGGAGTGGTATTCTCGGAAGAGCCGACCGCTCAGCAATCCGCTGAACTGGGAGAGGCGATTTCCGTGACGCTGGAACAGAAGAAATATCAGTGGCAGCTTCCCCGGCGGGAAGTGCTCGAAGAGAGCCAGACGCGTGAGCAATCCTGGCTTGCGAGCCGACTTCAGGAGATTGCCGAATCGACGCGGGAGCTGGTGAAAGCGTTGGGTGATCTTCTTGAAGAGTGGATTGAGAAACTGATGAACAATCAGTCGGATTCGGGAAATGCCGATAAAACGAAGAACATTAAATTCTTCAAGGAAATCGGGTCGACGATGTCGCTCGCTTTGGTTCTAATCGTCCTCGGTCTGATCGTGTGGGTGTTTGTCGCGCTGTACCGAAAGCATCGCACGGAATCGTCGGTCGAGGTGGTTGACGACAGCGGGGGAGGTTTTGTCGATCTGGAGAGCGAGGATATCATCGCCTCTCAGTTGCCGGAGAATGAGTGGATGAAACTCGCGAGAGAGCAGATGGAAGGCGGCGATCGGCGTCTTGCGGTTCGGGCGCTGTTTCTCGCGTCGCTCGCCAAACTGGGGGAGAGCCGGATTCTGATGATTGCGCGATTCAAATCGAATCGTGATTATCGCCGCGAGTTGGGGCGGCGCTTGAGGGGCAGAGGGGATCTGATTCCCGCCTTTGACGAAAATGTGAGACAGTTTGAGCGGAGTTGGTATGGAACTCACGAGTTGAGTGAGGTGGAAGTTGAAGGCTTTCTCCGCAATCATGAAACGATCGTGAAGGAAGCGGAAAAACACTTTCCTGAGAGAATCGGAGCAGAGTCTTCACTGGTGAGCGCAGGGCGGTAATGCTGAACAGGAAAAACATTATCCTCGCGGGATTGATATTGCTGGGCGTTCTCCTGATCGCCGGGTTCACCGCGATTTTGGAAAAACGATTCGCGGAAGGCGGGATCTATCCTCACTACGCGAGTTTCCGCGCGGATCCGCTGGGGACGAGTGTCTTCTATGAATCACTCGATGCGATGGAAGGCGTTCATGTTCGGCGAAATATCACTCACCTGAACGGAATTAAGGGGCTCAATGAGGACTCGGTTCTGTTGTTGTTAGGGTATCCGAGGGAGAGTTTTGAGAACCTTCGAGCTCCTGGAAATTCACCGGTGCTCAATGCGGTGGAAGAGGGTGCCCGTCTCGTCATCACGATGAATCCGGGACTGGTGCCGGAAGTGTATCGCCCTGAAGAAGATGACTGGGTCGAGCGAAGAAGGAAGCTTCGGGATGAAGCCTCGCGTAAAAAGATGAAGCGGGAGAAGGCGAGTCCGGAATCCGAATCCGAATCCGGAGAAGTAGCGCCGGAGGAAGGCAATGATGACGATGACGGCGGCGATAAGGCGGCCGACAAAGAGAAGCGTGAATCGGACGTAAGCGACGATGACGATGCGCTTGAGGAAATTGAAGAGCAGATGAAGTCGATGGCAGGTCCAAGGTTCACGGAAAAGCTCGAATTCGACATCGCGGGTCTGGATGCGTTCGAGCGGCCCGATAACGGTTGGAAGACGCGCCGTGGGGATTCGTATCGCGGCAACCGATTGCTTGAGAAGCCCCCTCGGTGGCGATCACAATACCGCGTTGATCTGGAAGGCGACGTCTGGAGAGAGGTGTTGCGAGTGAAGAAGATGCCGGTCGTGATCGAGCGGCAGTGGGGCAAGGGCAGCATTGTCTTCGCGACGGACAGCTTTTTTGCGAGCAATGAGGCCCTGCACGAGTCCGGGGGCGCGGAGTTCCTCGTCTGGCTGGTCGGCGGTAAAACCGACGTCGTGTTTGATGAGACGATTCACGGAACGCGCGAGACGGGCGGTGCGATGAAGTTGATTCGTCGCTATCGCTTGCATGGGCTTTTTCTGGGAATGTTGATTTTCGTGGGGCTCTGGGCGTGGCGTTCCGCATCATCGCTCGCGCCGGGAAGTGACGAGATGGATAGAGGGATGATCTCGGGCGACGGAGCGGTGTCGGGCGAGCATTCCCGTTCGGGGCTCGTGAGGTTGCTTCGTCGAAGTGTCCCCCCTAAAGAATTGCTCCGGCGTTGCTTCAACGTCTGGCAGGAATCGCAACACCTGGCGCTTTCCGGTGAAGTTGTCTCTCAGGTTGAATCGGTTATCCGGGAGAGCGAGGCAAAGCCCGCCACGACGGTTGCGGCGTATCAGAAGATCAGTGAACTGGTCGCGCGGCGATGGGGGCAAGGCGTTGACAAAACCTCCGGGAAACGCGAGGGAGAAGCGTCATTCAAAAAACAAAACTAACCGAGATTAAGAAAGCATGAGTTTTTGGTATTGGGCCGGGCATACGCTCTCAAGATTATTTGGCAGGATCGTCTGTTCCTACCGCGTTCAAAACCGCGAGGCGCTGGAGCAGGTCGAGGGCGGGATGATCATCGCGAGCAATCACGTGAGTTTTATCGACCCTCCTTTTATCGGAGCGGCCTACAAGCAGCCGATTTATTACTTTGCGAGGAAAACTCTTTTCGATCATCCGGTTTCCAATTTTATATTCTCCCGCGTCAATGCGATACCGGTGAATCAGGATAAGCCCGAGCTGTCTATTTTGAAGAAGGTGATCGGGTTACTTAAGGATGACGAGAAGGTGCTGATCTTCCCTGAAGGCGAGCGATCCCGCGATGGGAAGCTGAAGGAGGTCGGTGAGCCCGGTGTCGGAATGATCGTGTGCAAAGCAAAGGTGCCCGTGCTGCCGGTTCGACTTTTCGGGGCTGAAAAGGTATTGCCGCGTGGAAGTAACAAAATCAAGAGACACCCTGTTACGCTCGTTGCCGGCGAACTGATTGATCTCTCCGACTTGATTGAAGACAAAGAGTTGAGCGCTAAAGACCGCTATCAGGCGATTTCAAACCGGATCATGGATGAAATTGCGAAGCTGGAACTCGATGAGGATCGCGGTGAGTAAATTTTCCCGCGGTTCGCAGAACGCTCACTGAACCCGGCGGGGAAGCCGGGCGAAGACGTCGCAACCTTCGACAAGCCTTTCAGCGCTCACTAAAGCGCTCGAGCCAACTGCCGACAACGTCATCGAGTGTTTTCAGCTCCTGCCCGGGGGAGGAGCGACGTTTGTGCTCCGGTCCTCTCTTTTACACAGGGAAAAGGAAGGACGTAAAACGGACTGCAGGACTGCAGAGCCGTAATCAAGGGCTCTGCTGCAACTGCCTAGTCAAGGATCAGGCCGCCTCCGGTGGTGGGAGGTTTAGGCTTGGGTTTGTCCGGCTTGGGTTTCGGAGGTGGCGCGGGGGCGCTGGGAGGATTCGCTGCCGTGAATATCCGGATGTGGGGGATTTCAGGAGGATGAATCTCAAGAGCGACGACAGTCTCTCCTGCGGCTTCCTGGGCGGCGAGTGCTGCCTTGAAAATATCGTAGGTGTAACTCTGAAAGCGGGTGGCATCCCATTCGTAGCGCTCCTTTGTGAGCTTCTCGATGAACGTTTTCTTTTCCTCCGGAGTGGTGATCTCTTTCGGAACCGCCGCTGCGACCGTGGTGGTGAATTCGGCATACTCTTTATTGAGCAATTGCACCATGTTGCCTCCGAGGGTGTTTGCCAGCTGCATGTATTCGGCATCGGGAAGGATATCGAGATTGTATCGAACCGTCTCTCTTACCGGCTTGCCCGACGGTGCCAACTTCGTGCCGTTCCAGACCGCCCAGCCGGCAGGGACGCGGAACTGTTCCGATTTGGCGCGCGCCTGCAGGTAGGTTTCGAAGCTGTCGGGGGCTACGTAGTAGTAGAAAAGAGTGCGTCGATTCGTCGCGGCCTGTTTGCAGAGTTGTTCGAATTCTGAATTGCCGGCGAGGAACTGATCCGGAGTCCAGCCTCCTTCCGCCTCCCTCGGTTCGAGTTCCAGTTTGATGCGATCTCCGTTCCCTTTCGAGATGAAGTATTTGAAATCTTTGGGACCGAATTTTCCATCGCCGAAAAAGTCGGTGATCTTTTTGAGATCAAAACGGAATTTGGAGACCGGCAGTTCCGCTTCGTCATCGGAACCCACGATTTTCTGAAGAATAGAGGCTTCCTTACCCATGTCACCAGCGCGATTGGCGACGAGAACTTTCATTGCGTCCCATGAGGCAAGCGCCTCTTTCTCACGGCGGCTCAACCTGACTTTTTCAGTGAGTGAATCGAAGCCGCCGTAATCGTTGCGGGAGGTGTCCTTGATCGTGTAAGTGTAGGATCCGATCGCTTTCCCGGTGTAGGCGAGATCCTTGAAATTCTGATCGATGACATCGCGGATTTTGAGAACGTGCTCGTAAGGGTCACCGACAAAGTAGAGCTTTCCGAATTTGCAGACGACATACATGGCCCGTGATTCGGGATCCGCCATTCTCGGATTCGGCATCGTGATCTCTTTGGCGATTTTGACCTCCGCTTCAGGAGTCTGAGCCAGGATTGCAGCCAGTTCCCGGTCTCTTTTGTCCGCTTCGAGAACGAGCTTGTCCCGCTCTTCTTTCTTCGCTTCCTCCTCGGCTACTTTGGCATTCCACTCTTCGATGTCGGAGGTCTTTTCAGCGAGTTCTTCATTGTCTTTTTCGAACTCTTCGAGGTCGGCGATGAGTTTCGCGGCCTCTTCATCGGAGGGGAGATTGTCTATCGTCGTTTGATGCGTTCGCTGAAGATCTTTCAGATTGTCGAGCGTCTTTTTGCGACTGACCTTCATCGCTTCGAGCTCTTCCACGGTAACTTCAGGGAGGTTCTCGACGATTTTCTTCACCTCGGCTGAGATCGTGAGACTCGAGACAATGAGAATCAAAAGGAGAACACCGACGACGTTCGTCATCGCATCCATGAGGGAGTCCATGCTCCTCTCTTCATCCTGTCTCGGTCTTCTGGCCATGTCTTAAATAGTATTGTCGGTAACCGCTACTCAGGGCTCCATAAATTTAGCGAACACACTCAGGTCAACTTTACCTTCGCTCGGAAGCGGCAGTTTTCCGGGGATTGCCTTACGCTCTTTTCCCTGGTTGTAAGCTGATACGACGCTGTTCACTTTTGCGTAGGCCCCGGCGGCGGCGTCATTTCCCCGCACCAGGAAAATGAGACTGTGTGAGGAATCGTTCGAGACGAGATCGAGGAGTTTGATAAATGCCTCGCTCTGATTGATTGACGCGATGGGAATCGCTTCAGGCTCTTCACTCAGGGAGGTGTGCAAGTAAATGCCGGCGCCGCTGATTTCCACGAAATGGGGTTTTGTGTTCGTGCTGCTGCCGCTCGGGCGGACCCGCAACGCTGCCGCTTCAGGAGGAAGCTTGCGCTTCGCGATTTCCTCTTCCTTGAGCTTGATGGATTCATCCAGAGCAAGCTTGTCCTGCGCCAGCTTTTTGTTGGTCTGTGTCAGGATGTTGAATTTAGCGATGAGTTCCTCGCGGCTCGCGTCGATTTCCTCCTGATTGTCGAACATCTCTTTGAGCTTCGCCAGTTTGTCGCGCGCCGTGATGGTCTCTTTGTTCTGCATGATGAGCTGCTCAATGAGCTGCTTCAACTTCTCAAGTTCCTTCTGTTCGTTTTCCTTCTCCTTTTTCACCATCATGAACTCCTGAGCACGCTCCACTTCTTCGGGAGTGTGCCCTTCCGCCTTGTTCATCGCCATGAGGTTGACGACGACGATGATGAGGGTGAGACAGCCAATAATACACACGAGGATACTCAGGAACGGGAAGAGGTTCACTGAGGCACCTTCGTCTTTTTTTCTTTTGGCCATGCGGGGTGAGTTCTCGGGATGGGGCTATAGAGATTGCGGGATGTCACGGGAGGACCCGTGACGTCGCTCTGAATCCTATCGTCCGAAGAATCCTTTTTTCTTCACTACGATTTGCTTCCCGTTGAGATCTTTCAGCACTTCGTTGAGATTCTTAATGCCTTCGGAAAGCGATCCGATCTGGCTTTCGATCGCACCTACCGATTGCACCCGCATTTTGTCGAGCGAACCGAAGAATTCTTCATCGAGTTTGGACTCGTAGTCTTTGGCACGCTTGTCGATTCCTTCGAGTTGCTTTTCAACTGCCTCGGCGATTTTGCCATGCTGTTCGATCTGTTCGGAAAGGCTGGTCGACATTCCTTTCTGAACGCTTTCAAAGCGTCCCATAATGTCTTTCTGATTGTTCGCCATGGCGTCCCCGATTGCCTTGAGCAATGAGGCGTCGGAGCCGACGTTTGATGCTGCGCCACCGTCGTTGAGACGCTTGAGCAGGTTGTCGATGCAGTATTCATCGATGTCGGTGACAAGGTCGTCCTCCTGATTCTGCAGTCCGCTCGCAGGGAAGCTCAGGAGAATACTGAAAACGAGGGCGAGAAGGGTGGTATCGAACGCAACACCCATATCTCCAAGAACCTGAGTGAGGGGCTCCTGAATGGCGGTCATGTCGCCACCGTCACCGGCCCCGAGGACGGCACCGAAACCTCCAATAGCGCCACCGATACCGACAACGGTTCCGATGAAACCCATGATGGGGATCGCCCAGAGGAACACTTTCACCATCGAATAGCTACCGCTCACTTTGGCGGCGTCGACTTCCGACTGCGAGGAGATCATTTCCGCGACTTCGGGGTTGTTCTGGCGGACGTAGAAAAATTCGAGGGCTTTGCGAATACGGTTCACGATGTAGGTATTCCGAAGCGGCTTCGGAAAGTTAATGATGTGATCGTGGAAATCTTTCAGATTGTTCGGGGTGATTTCGAGCGCGATATCGGTCGGCAGCGCCTGAATCAGCATCGCGCGTCGCTGTTTACGGATATTGATCGCTTTGAGAACGAGCAGTCCGAGACACCAGAACATCAGCAGGCTCGTCGCGTATTGAATTTTGCCCCGCTTGGTGAAGAGATCGGCGAGGTAGTTGCCGTCGGGCAGCAGGTGCATGATGACATACCATACCAGCGTAGCCATGACGCCGATGCCTCCCGCGATCCAGAGATTCACATGAGACGGGTGCGGGCCAACCGGGGCTGAACTCAGGTCGAGCTCGGGAAGACTGTCGTAATGATCATCCGCCATTTGCTCTCCGGCATCTCCTGCTTCCTGTCCAAAATCATCAGGAATCTGGATTTTCGTGCTGCAACCGGGGCATTTGACCATTTTTCCGGCGAAATCCGGCTCTGCTTGGAGTGTGATGTTGCAGGTAGGGCATGCGAAATTCATAAATCAGAAAGAGTCGGGATAAGTGAATGGTATTATCGATTGAACCTTCACGGTTCTTAGCACGCTTCCGCGTGAGCGCTGTATGATATGCCCGCTGGTTGGAGAAATTCGAGGAAAAATTTTAGAAAACTTTTCCAGACGTATCCTATCAACTGGTGTTCGTTGGCAGAGCAAATTAGATGGTCGAATCAATCCATAGCGTTAAACTGATATTCTGCACCGTCGTATTGGCGGGGTTGACTTCGAGTTGTGCGATTAAGGTCAAGGTTCAGGAGAACTGGGGCGCCGCAGCGAAAGGCCCCCTTGCGTTGAGTGCCGCGACCGCGACGTGGCAGCAAGTCCGCTCCGGTGAGATCCTCGACGGCGATGCGGTAGAGAGCTATAACAAAGCAGTCAGGGGAACGGTCGTGGAATTAACCGAGAACTGGGAGTCCCACGAAAATGCCCCGGCGGTGATTCGAACTGATATGGGGGATGTCCGCGTGCGGGTGGAGTCTATCAATGTTCCCGCGATTGATCTGATTGATCAGCTCATCCCCGCCGACTTTATTCGCGTAAAGCGAGGGTTCAGCGAGAAAACGATCGTGGAGGGAATCGGGACGTCGTTGCTGGTGCGACAGAAGCAGACTGACTTTGATCCGATGATACCCGAGACCGGTTTGTGGTATCCGGTGACTGGAATTCTGAATCTGGATAATCCTGCGGTTCCTGTCCTCGAGTTGCGTGATCCGACGAGGGGAGGCGAGTTGCTGACGGGGGGACGTTCTTTTCCGTTATCGGCAAACTACACCGCAGCGTTTGCCCGGGATTTCCAGGACCGGCAGTTTCAGTTTATGGATTTGCCGGCGCTTTTTCAGTTTGAGAAGTATGCCGATCGAATGGGGCTGTATCGGATCTCGCCCTTTGATCCTTCGAAACAGGTTTGTGTGCTCGTGCACGGGATTTATTCCAGCCCGACGACCTGGGACAAGACCCTGAATCGAATTTACGAGCACGAGGAGTTGAGAGAGCGGTATGAATTCTGGACCTTTGGTTATCCGACCGGAGCACCGATCCCGTTTCTGGCTTCGAAGTTCCGTGAGTCGCTGAAGGAGATGACCGCCTTTCGCGAGGGGGCAGGGGCTCCTCCCCGGGATATGGTCGTGGTCGGGCACAGCATGGGTGGGCTTCTCGCGAAATCCGTCACGCAGCACGGCGGGGATGAGGAGTGGAACAAAGCGTTCAACGTTCCTATTGAGCAACTCAAGGTGGATGAAGAGGATCGGGCGATCTTAAGACGTTTGTTTTACTACGAACCGGTCCCGAACATCAGCCGCGTCATCTTTTGCGCGACTCCTCACCGCGGCAGTAAAGTGGCGGCGTATCCCGGTGCCGGTCTCGTTGGCAGCTTGATTCAGGTGCCCTCGCAACTCGCCCGGCTCACGACCGAAATTGTCGAGCAGAGCCGCTACGCGCTTACTCCGCTCGGACTGGAGATTGCCGAGGACCGGATGACTTCGCTGGAGCAGTTGAGTTCAAAATCGAGAATTACAGGAGCCCTTTATCTCAAGCCGCTCAATCCCGGCATTCGCTACCATTCAGTGATTGCGTGTAATCGAAAAGACCACGTCGTGCTTTCCGACAGCAGCGACGGGCTCGTTTCCTATCAGAGCTCCCATATCGAGGGGGTCGAATCGGAGTCCATTATCTATCGCTGCCCTCACGGAGTGCACCGGAACGAAGATGGAATCGCGGAAATTGTCAGGATTTTAAAACTTCCCTGAGGCGATTTCCCGGGTCGCGTGGTGCTTCGCTGAAGAATCCGCATTTGTGGAGTTTTCATTTCGAAATCTCCTGCCTATGATCCGGCATGCAAATTTCAAAGTTTTCAGCATTCATCGCGGTGATCGCGGCCGCCTTTCTGGTTTTGATGACCGGCTGTGGTGAGGAGAAGAAGCTCTCCGTTCTCATTATCGACGGCCAGAACAATCACGCGTGGCAGGAAACGACGCCGGTTCTCGTCCGGATTCTCGAGGGGGCCGGAAAGTTCGACGTGACCGTTTCGACCTCCCCTCCATCCGCGCCGAAAGCGCCCCGGCCACCTAAGGAGAAAACGGATGAGGCGAAAGCCGCTTATGCGGATGCGATGAAGCAGTGGGAAGCGAACGCAGCGAAAGTTAAATCTGAGTCAGCGCCGTTGTGGGATGCGTGGCGCCCTGATTTTGCGGCGTATGATGTCGTCGTTTCAAACTACAACGGCGATCTGTGGCCGGAGGCGGTTAGAACTTCCTTCGAAGACTACGTCAGCAGCGGCGGGGGATTTGTGGCGGTTCACGCGGCGAACAATTCGTTTCCCGACTGGCCGGCCTACAATGAGATGATCGGAGTTGGTGGTTGGGGCGGCCGGAGTGAACTCTCGGGCCCATATCTGAGACTGAGAGAGGGAAGCTGGGTTCAGGATCCGGTTGCAGGAAAAGGAGGTTCCCACGGTGCCCGGCATGAGTTTGTCGTTGAAACTCAGGACGCGGATCATCCCATCATGAAAGGACTTCCTCAAAGGTGGCTCCACGCCGAAGATGAGTTGTATGACCGGCTTCGCGGTCCTGCGAAGAACGTTACTGTTCTCGCCGCGGCAAAAGCCAGTGAAGAAAAGGGCGGTTCAGGTGAAGTCGAACCTTTGTTGATGACGATCGATTACGGCACCGGCCGCGTTTTCCATACCACGCTCGGGCACAACACCGTTTCGATGGCATGTCTCGGATTTCAGGAAACGCTGAAACGCGGAGCTGAGTGGGCTGCCACCGGTGAGGTGACCGCCCCCGCGGACGCGGCAGCGGCGCTCAATGAGAAGACGGTCGCTGTCGCTCCGGTAGAAGCTCCGGCTGCCTCCGAGTAGAAAGCGCTGATCACTTGCGATCACGGAAGCGAAATCAGGCGGGGAAGGTTTCCGCGCCCGGTTCCGGTGTTTCCTGTTGTTCCGCTTCACGCGCTCTTCGTTGCGCGACGACCTCGCCGGCAGCGCGCCGTCCCGCCTCGGAACCTTGACTGAACCCGCTGGTGACGTTTTCCGGTGTGAATTCTTTGAGGAGTTCTCCGCCGAAGGCCGTGGCGTAAGCGATCGCGTAGGCGATATCGTGAACGCCGCGGGCAATATCGTCTTTGGCCCTGGGAACCGCTTTATCAAATGCCTTGCGGGCATCCTCGGAGCCACTCTTAAAGGCGTCTTTGACGGCCTTCGAAATGTCGTCGAATGACTCCGTCTTTTCTGAGGTCGGGCCGTTTGGCTCGCTGGAGGTTGTTTCCCCGTTATCAGGGGTGTGTGGATCGTCTGTCATAATTTGATGTGGTTATTTCGACAACATCATCCCTCATCGACAGGCAAGCTTCGATTATAAAGCTCCATCGCGTTTGTAATGAACGGGATGGGCTCTTCTGATGAGCGATGCTCAGAGTGGGCGTCCTTCCGGAGGGGATTCTCCGGCGCCTTTCGCTTTGGCTTTCGCCTTCGCTTTTTCCTTTGCCTTGGGTGCTACCGCTCCGGGCCCGGCGGAAACGGCATCCTCATTGACCTCAGCAGGAGGAGGATTGGCTGCGGCCGGCGAAGACATTTGACTGAAAGACGCTTTGACGGTGTCTTTCACCTTATTCCAGCCGGGCGCCATCGCTGTAAACAGACCGAATTGCGATGCAAGCCATACGAGGGCGGCAAGGACGAGCAATTTCCAGAATCCTGTTTTCTGCTTTCTCTGGACTGTTTCGAGTCGCGTGTTGATCTCGTCGAGTTTCCTCGAGTGTTCGTCGAGTTTGTCATTCACCCTTGAAACGGTGATTTCGGGTTCGAAGGGAAGCGCTATTTCGGGCTCTTCGATCACCTTCGGCCGTTTTGCCTCGAGCAACTCTTCGTAGGATTGAATCACGATGGGTTCGAGCCGTTCAAATTCGATAGGCTTGGTGATAAAGTGGTTCGTGAGAATTTGAGACGTTCCCATGGAGCGGAATTCCGCCTCGAGGTCTTCAGAGCGGCTCCCGGTGATCATCATCACGCTCAGGGGGCGTGTTGCGAGGGCTGTCAGTTCGTGCAGCACTTCTATCCCTGTCATCTCCGGCATGTGTTGATCGAGCGTCACCATCTCAATCGATGGCTCCGCTTCAATGAAGTCGAGCGCCTCCGCTCCGCTCCGCGCCGTAAAAACGTTTTCGAACCCAACGTATTCCCTGAGGAATGTTTTCAGCCCGAGTTGAAAGGCGGGATCCTCATCGACCACCAAAATTCCGGTCAGGCCGGGAGTGGGAGGGGCATCCAGTGGGTTGTTTTCTTCGGAAAGTTCAAGGCTCATGGGGCTTTTATAAGTTGAAGGGTCCCTGATATTTGATTTTGAGTCGCAAATTGTAAAGAATTCAATCGCGTAAATGCAGCGGCAGTTCGGGAGGCTTTGTCTTGCGATGGAGGCAGAGATGCGTTTCCTTCCGGGATGCGACTGAAGCATAATATTGATTTGGGCTACTGCACCAATATTCATCGGGGGGAGAGTTGGGAGGAAACGTTCAGCGGCCTCCGGCGTTACACGGATGAGGTTCGGAAGCAGGTCGCCGGCGAGCAGCCCTACGGAATTGGATTACGGCTGGGGGCTGATGCTGCGTCGGAGCTGGCGGCTTCGGGCGGGGAGCGCGATCGATTCCGGAAGTGGCTCGAGGAGACGAATTCCTATGTTTTCACGGTGAATGGCTTCCCTTACGGGACTTTCCACGGCAGTCGGGTCAAAGAGCAGGTTTACGCACCGGACTGGACCTCGGAATCGCGTCTGACCTACACGAATCAACTTTTCGATCTCATCACAGAATTCGCGCCCGCCGACAGTTCCGTGAGCGTGAGCACGTTGCCCGGATCATTTAAAGAGTTCATTAAACCTGAATCGGAGAAGGAGCAGAAAAGCGCGATCTTCAAGCATCTGAGATCATGCAGCGATCACATCGAAAGGTTGCGTGATCGAACCGGTCGGGACATTCACCTGGGAATGGAACCTGAGCCGCTCGGTCTCTTCGAAACGAGCGGGGAGTCCATCGCGTTTTTTGAAGAACTGCTGTCCGGTGTTGATTCCGCGGAACGGGAGCGCATCCGGCGAAACATCGGGATCAATTACGATACCTGCCATCTTGCGATTGAGTATGAGGAGCCCGAAGTCGCGGTGATGAATCTCCGGAACGCGGGCATTCGGATCAGTAAGGTTCACCTGAGCTCAGCGCTCCGGTTGGTTCCGACGAGAGACGCGGTGGCGGAGTTGGCTGCGTTTCAGGACGATGTTTACCTTCACCAGGTCGTGATTGGCAAGGGCGGGAAGGTGGTCCAGCGCATCAAAGATCTTCCTGAGGCGCTGACCTGGTATGAAGAGCATTCCGCGGATGCGGGAGATGAATGGCGAGTGCATTTTCACATCCCGATTCATGCCCAACCCGGTGGGCACTTTTTGGACACCCGTTCACACATCGACGGGATTTTGAAGCTGCTGGGAGAAGATCCCGGCTGGTGTCAGCACTTCGAAATGGAGACCTACACCTGGGAAGTGATGCCACGGGAGATTCGTTCCGATGACGTCGTGACTCAGCTCGTGAATGAATACGAGTGGTGCCTCGCGGCTTTCCGAAAGAACGGGCTCGTCCAGTTTTTACCAGGTTGATTCAGGATTTTCCGAATCGGCGTCGCGTTCCGGGAACCCGAAAGCACTGGTGGAGGGGTTGACCGGTTGGTTGCCCTCCTTAGTGAATTCGGTGTTTGGCGAAGACGGTGAGAACGCGTTCGCACTGCGATCGCCTGTCGGGAGATTCGACCCGATTTCAGGTAACTCCGCCGGGCGGCCGGGAACCGCGGCGGCAAAATCATCGCTGAAGGAAAGGGGAGTCTGTCCCGAGCTGCTGACCTGCGGAGTCCGGTGTTGTTGCTGATAGGTTTGATTCGACTCGATTTCATTCTTGATGAGATCGAGAAGCTCCTTCAGTTGAACCGGTTTCGCGATAACGGTGCTGGTAATGCCACCGGTTGAGGCGAGGCCCTGAGCCTCCCGGGCGATAGCCGTCAGCAGCACTACGGGGATGTAGCGCAATGATAAATCTGCTCGAAGGTCAGCTAAAACCCTTCCTCCGTCACGCTCGGGCATCATAATGTCGAGCAGAATCAGGTCCGGCATGTGGTGGCGGACTGAATTCAGCGCGAGAAGTGGATTGTTTTCCACGATGGGCTGGAAGCCAAACTTTGAGAGCGTCTTCGCCAGCAGTGCTGTGAGCGCCTCATTGTCATCAATGATATGGATTTTACTTTGCATGAAAAGCAGTTCGCCTAATATGTCTTATTATTATGGAAAATACAACTAATTATATTCAACTTTTTTGAGGGGCACAAAAAAACCGGACCACTTTCGTGGACCGGTTCTGTCGAATTTAATAAAACGTGGCGAATTATTTCGCAACTTTCATCACGCCATTCATGATCGCCCAGTGACCTGGATACGTGCAGAGGTAAGGGTAGTCGCCTTCCTCCTCGGGAGCGGTGAACTCCAGAGTGTCCTCTTCTCCTGCCTGAACGAGCTTGGTGTGAAAGAGAATATCGTCAGACTCCGGGATTGCCTGCTTCGTTGTCATGAACTCAGGATCAGTCATGGCGGCATTTGCAGCCATTCCAACGACGTCTTTCTTCCCGGGCTTAACGATGAGCAGATTGTGTGGCTGGCGGGTGACGCTGTCAGTCGGGTTGACGAGGATCAATTTCACCTTTTGGCCCGGCTTGACCGTAAATTCCTTAATATCGTAAGCAAATTGGATCTTGTCCGCGGTGATTTTCACCTCGGCGGTGTCTTCGGCCTGAATTCCTGTGGTGGAAATGAGCATGCTCACGGCGGCAATGGTAAGAAGGATGTTTCTCATGATTTTGGAGTTTGGTTACTTCGCAAGAGTCAATATTAGACGTTTCAACCCGTACCATATTTTACGATTCGTGCAATCGCAGCGGATAAAATAATTGATTTCTTCAAAAAATTTAAAAAATTCATTTGGAAAATGCTTAAAAAACGGTAAATTTATGGAAATTTGAATATTCCTTACAATTCTTAACTTCAACGTATTGATAATGAACAGGGTTCTAATAGTGGCAGGTGAGCGACAAACCGGTGAACGATTCCAGCAGGCGATGGGCCAGGAGGGACTTCAAACCGCAGTCGTGTGGAATCCTCTTCAAATGGTTGAGTTTTGCCGGCAGCATTCCCCGGATTTCATGGTCGTCGATCTCGATCTCTCTGAAATGGGGCTTTGGAGTTCGATTCAGGCCGTTCGGGGTATTGGAACTCTCGCCAATGTGCCGATTTTCGGATTGGTGTCTGCCTCCAGTAAATCAGCGATCGAGAAAGCCAAATCGATCGAAATGGCGGGATTGTTTCCCACGCACGAAGGCACCCGAAAGGTGATCGATGCGATCAATTCAAGAATCGAGCGAGAGACGCTTCCGACCCAGTCGACAGAGGTAATCGTTGGGCGTGATCCTTCGCTGAACCGCCTTCGCGAAATTGCCCGTGACATGATTTCGGTGACGGTATCGCTGAAGCCAAGCGTCGCCGATTACGGTGAGGATGGTCCGGAGCTGTTCGGATACATCGAAAACTCAGGGATTGAGATTCAGAAGAAACTCAACGGACTGGAAGATTTTTCACTTCATGACAAAGAGCTTCGTCATGATTTTCGTAACATGATTGGATCTGTCACAGGGTTCTCCGAGCTCATCCTGATGGAAGATGGCCTCTCTCCGGAATCGACTTCGGGGCTGACCCGATTGCGTCAGTGGTCGACTGAATTTGTCGAGATTCTCGATCTGCAGAAGGCGGAAGCCAACGTTTAACGATCCGGTCCAACTCTCCCGAACGGCGGAGATGCCCCGGCGCTAAATCGCTTGCAGGACCTTGTAGCGAACTTAATCTCTGATGGCGAGGTGAAGCATGTCTGCTCCGCGTCGGCATGAAGCTGCGCGAGCTGCGAAGCGAGCTATGAGAATCGGGATTACAGGTGCAAGAGGATTTCTGGGAACCGCTGTCACCGCTGAAGCGGGGAATCGTGGATGGGAAGTCGTCGCGTTTTCCAGAAATGCCGGGAAACCGATCGAAGGCGTTGATGAAGTGAGATCACTCGCGGACCTTGAGGCGATTGATGTCAGTGGACTCGATGCAATCATTCACCTCGCAGCCGAACCCATCGTCGGCTTCTGGAATCGCGAGAAGAAACGGCGAATCCTCGAGAGCAGAACGGATCTGACCGCCGACCTCGTCGCAGCGATCGCGCGGCTCTCCCGAAGTCGTCGACCCGGGGCCCTCGTCTCGGTTTCCGCGATCGGCTACTATGGGAATCGGGGTGACGAGTGGCTCGACGAAGAGGCCGATGTCGGATTTGGATTTTTACCGCTCGTGTGCCGCGAATGGGAGGCGGCGTCTCAACCGGCTCTCAAGCTGGGCGTCCGTCTCGTAAATCCGCGTATGGGCGTCGTTCTCGGCCAAGGTGGTTTTCTGAAGAGAGTGCGATCTGTCTTTAAACTGGGACTGGGTGGAAAGCTGGGAAGCGGCAATCAGTGGATGTCGTGGATTCATGTGCACGACGCTGCGGGAATCCTGCTGGAATGCGCTGCGAATCAGGGAATTCGTGGACGGGTGAATTGCGTCGCACCGAATCCCGTGCGGAATCGTGAATTCACCTCGGCCTATGCGACGGTTCTCGGGCGTATCGCGGTGTTTCCGGTTCCTGCCTTTTTGCTGAAACGACTTCCGGGCGGAATGGGGCAGCTGTTTCTCGACAGTCAGAGAGTTGTGCCGGCAGTCATGAAAGCGTTTGGTTTCGAATGGAAATTTAGAGATCTGCGAAATGCGCTCCTCAACGTTGAGGGAAAAGAGATTCCTGCAGATGAGCCTGAAGTAAAAGTGGAAGCTCCCGAATCCGACGTATCGCCTGATGCGGAAGTCGAAAAATAGTGGTAATGTTACTTTTCTGAATGGCTTCCCCGCAAACGACAATTGCGGTCGTATACGACTACGACCAAACGCTCAGTCCTACCTACATGCAGGACGATGTATTGTTTCCCAAGTTCGGTATTAATCCGGCGGAATTTTGGAAGCGCTGTAAAAACCTCGTCGAGAACGAGGGCTACGAAAGTGAGTTGGCTTATCTTAAGGCCATTCTCGATTATCTCGAAATGGATGGTCCGAGTAATGCCGAGCTCGAAGAACTGGGCAAAGGTCTCACTTTTTTCCCGGGGTTGCCGGAGATGTTTACGGAGATTGAATCCGTGCTCACTGATGAGCATCGGGCCATCGGCGTCACGCTCGAGCACTATATCGTCTCGAGTGGGATGAAGGCACTGATCGACGGGAGTGACCTGAACCCTCATCTGAAGCAGGTGTTCGGATGTGAGTTTGCGGAAGACAGTTCGGGGAGGATCGCGTTCCCGCGCCGGGTGATTTCGCACACCGCCAAAACTCAGTATTTGTTCAGGATTAACAAGGGGATGCTGGATCCCAACGACGATGTCAACGATCACGTCGAAGACGAATTGAGACCGATTCCGTTTCCGAACATGATATATCTCGGCGACGGGCCGACTGACGTGCCGTGTTTCACCGTCATGAAACGATTCGGAGGGCACAGTATCGCGGTCTACAATCCGGATGACGCGACACGTGTCAGTTTCCGTAAGGCCTTTCAATTATCCGGATCGGCGGGACGGATCAAATACATCGCACCGGCGGATTATCGGGCGGGAAGTCATTTGAGACTTGTCCTCGAAGAGATGATTCTGGGGATCGCGACGCGAATCGTTGCGAATCGAAAGCAGGAATTGCTCGACGGGACGACGTCTGCTCCGACGCATTGAAGCTGAAACGATTCTCAGAATTCGGAGATCAATCCTCTGAGTTCGCGGGCGGACCATTGTCCGGGAGCGTTGGGCTGTTGGAGATAGCCGTAATTCAGGCAGGAACCGGCTTTTGCCAACACGAGTCGCGACACCTTCCCGAGAGGTCCCATTCCCATGGCTGAGACGAGACGCCCTTGGCTCCGATGATCTTCGACGAGTTCGACGAGGCTGAAGAGATCTTTCATGCTGTCGAGATAGACCGCTACCTTCGCGATGTCGGCGCCCCGTTCGAACGCTTTATCCATCTGTTCCGCTACAGCAGCGGCCCCGGGGAATGAATCGAAATCGTGAAAGGACGCGACCAGTGGGATATTTCTCTCCTGAACTTCAGAGGTGAAACCTGCGAACTCGGGTAGTGAAAGAGAGGAAATTTCCGTGTCCACCAGCTCGAGAAGGGGGAGGATTTCCCCGTAGACTGCTATTCTCTCTGACGGGGGGAGCGAATTTGCCCCGCCTTCCTCCGGGCACCTGACGGTTCCCAGGATCGGGGTCTTCAGCGTCTTGACGAGATCCGTCGCGTCCGCTTTTTGAGGGTGGAGATTATCGAATCTGAATTCGAGAATGTCGAAATCGACAACGATCTCGATGTCGCTGAGCTGTTTCAGATCGTCATCCGTCGTCACCGTGGCCACGGTTTTGGGAGAATTTGAGAGTAATTCTTTCACGTTACCTAATGAAACGATGAATTGGTCTCGAAATCAACCTCTGAGTGACACGAGAGAGAAGCGCTGGCGGTGATCGGGATTCTGTCCCGTGCTTTGATCACGAGTCCCTCCACCCGGGGGCCGTTCAAATAATCCCGACGTGTCGTGTCCGACACGGGAGCGGCTTCCTACTTTTTCTTGAGGCGGTAGCGGTACGTTTCGATCGCCACTTCGAGGGTTCGGATGTCTTTCCTGATCACGTCGATGCGCCGTTGGTAGTCCTTTTCCATGATAGGATTCAGGGTGGCCGATTCGAGCTCATACACCATGATTTTCTCCTTCTTCTTGAGTTGTTCGATTTTCTGTAATCGATTTTTCACATAGTTGTCGGAGAACCTGTCCGGGGTTGTCGCCGGCGGCGCCTGATCCTTTAAGAAGGTGAGGAGAACCCGGTCTCTGAACGCGAGCTTATCCAGTGTCAGCTCGAAATTCTTCCGATCCGGCATACGCGTGAAGTAGATGGTGTCAGTGATCTTGCCGATGATGACGACATCTACAGGTACGCCTTCGGTATTTTTAATCACACGGCGAATCGGGTAACCGGGCCGGGCAAAGTAAATAATGATGGATGCCAGTAATATAGCAAAAACTATGAAGAAGAGAATTCGACCTAACGATTGGGCATTCATATACGGGAAACGGAAACCACGCGAGTGAGACATACATCCCCTGGAATGGCAAGGATATAGGTAGAATTACCCTGTTACAGGAAATCGAAGGTGCGGCCTTTCAACCGGAACGCATCGAAAGAACCGTGAATTCGTAGGAACTCGATTGTGCGTTTGGTAGAGCGCGCCGGGGTAAGCCGGAGCGCTGATCGATCCCTGAGTTGGGTCAGGAAACTTTCTCACAAATCCGACGCCAGAGCGGGTCCAGATAGCGAAGCCCCCGCTGGATTGCCTCAGCGAAAGCGGGGGTTCCCTCCGTTTCGCTGATCGTCATCTCGGCTGCGTAGATCATGGCGAGTTCGCGATCTTTCATCTCTATCACATCCATGCGTCCTTTGATCACCGCGGGACTGAACCCGAAAGTCGAGAAGAGTCCGGAATCGAATCTGTCGGAAGGATGGGAGAAGGCGACAATTTTCTGGGAGTCATTCGACGACAGCGATTGCTGTAGAAGGTTGTTCCAGAAGTAGACATTTCGAGGCGACTCGAAACCGAGGAGAATGGACTGGTTCCTCACTGACCAGCGCAAGCAGGTCGATCGGCTGCTCGGGAATCGTTCTTCGTGCTGTCCGAGCGCGGGATGGTGCATTCCCATCTTCTGCAGAAACAGTCCGAGACGTTCCAGATCGAGACGGAGCGCATCACCACGCAGCAAATCATTTTCGCGACGTTTGATCGTATCTTCGATGCTGCTGTCCGGCGCGATTCGATCGGGCGGCGCGGTAGCGTGGCCATTGGAGGGTGCCCGGGTCCCGGACGCTGCGAAAGGGTTGGGATGCGCGGTTTCAGTAATCGGAGGTTCGGTCCGTGATGGGGGAGTGGGAGTCTGTTGCGGTGGCGTCGATTTCGGAGCGGAGGTGAATCCGGGCATTTCCTGCGGCGGATTCGGCTCTGACGGCGTTTTATGAATCTCGCTCACAACCGCTTTCCCGGACCCTCTGATATCGTTGATGATCGAATCGATTCCCGCCAGATCGGACTCGTTACCGGAGCCGTGTGAGGCAAAGAATGGATTCGGGGTGTTGAAGTCACGAGGGGCAGCTTCTCCGTTAGTGGCAGGTAACTGGGGAGGCACCGGTGCCGGAGTCGGAATCGGGGGAGTCTGCGGAGTCTGTGGTGAGGTACGTTCGGGCAGGGACTCCTCTTGCAGGGCTTTGAAGAACTCGAGTTTGTCTGTGAACTGAGACAGATCCTCTTCCTCATCCAGCAGCGGTTCGCTCTCGGGAGGAGCGGTGAAAAAGGATTCCGGCTGAGACTTCCAGAAAGCACTCGCCTGGCGGAGAACCTCCCGCGGATAGAGTTTGGTTTCGGCGTCGACCCACAGATGTTCGCTACGGAGCGATTCTACGAATTTCTCAGCGATCCCTCCGGTGACGTCGGCACGGGCGAGCCGCGCTGTGACCAGCTCCGCGGCGGCTTCAGGTGAAATGTTTCGCAAGCGGGTCGTTTCCCCGGTGATTCGATCGAGCCAGGCGGTGGGAAGGTGGTTTTCAAAGGAGGACTTCCAGACATCATCGTTCACGCAAAGGAGCGTGAGGGATCTTCCGACATTCTCACGAATCCCGGTGACGATTTCTGCGATGTCCATCCCCGCGCTGTCGGAACCAAAGAATCCGTCGAGTGCGTCAGCGATCAGGAGGACGGGACGATAGGAGACGCCGATGCGCAGAAGTTGAAGGAGCCTTTCCCTCGCCTCGCCGTTTGAGAGTCCTCTCATCGCATCGAAAGCGGTGCGGTCTCCCTTGGTGTAATCAACGAGGACTCGCAGCCAGAAACTCAGTTCCCGTTCCTTGATGCCGAGTTGCTGAAGAAACGCCGGGCTCGCATTTCGTGCGAGGTCGGTGGAGCGCTTTTCTGTCCAGGTCAGAATTCGTGAGCCGGACGCGCTTCCGAAAAGCTGGATGAAGTCAGATCGCAGTGCATCTCCGGTTTCAGGACACTCTTTAGGTTTAATAGCACCGTTGCTCAGTTGGTCAATGATGAGCCGCGACAGGAAAAAACGTGAGATTTCGTCCATCGTTTTTACAGGACGATTCGAGTCCCGGATCTGCGTCGAGAGCTGGCGGACAATCGACGAGAGAGCGATCGGCCAGGAAACCGGACGTGAGCGGTCAAAGGGAAGCGTCACAAAATTAGCGATCGTCCCGGCATTCTCTTTCAAGCGTGCGATGAGATGGGTCTTCCCGTAACCGGCTCGGGGTGAGGTGATTAGGAAGGTTCGACCGCTTCCCTCAAGAATTTGATTTCCATTTTGCTGAATTACCATACTTTCCAAAGTCGAAAGTATTTCAGAGAAGGCGTGTTGGTGAACGCAACCCACGCCGGGAAGATTCGATGGGTGATCGATGAAGATGTCATCGATGAATGGATTTGAGGAGTTTCGATCCATAAAGCTTGGGCTCGTGTAGTCGCGCATGTGTTTCGGAGGAACGTGTGTTTGTGAAATTATCAGATCTAACTATCATTTACGCAAGTTTTTTATATTTTTGATAAATTAAGTAGTTTGCCGCGCTTTTCACCTTTGCCGTACGGCGCTGGCGCGATTCTCCATCACCGTCGAATACATTTGAGATTGCATTTTATTCCAGTTTCCTGAGAGATTGCGCGGATATGACTGACGCTGAAACTGAGAAATCGAACAAGAAACTGTTCTGGGCCTGTTTTGTTGCACTCGTGGCAACTTCCTTTGTTTTCGGTCTCCGGGCGAATATCATTGGAGACTGGCAGAAAGATTTCGGTCTGACGGAGGCTGATAAGGGGACCATCTTAGGAGTCGGGCTCTGGCCCTTTGCTATCAGTATCGTTGTTTTCAGTCTTATCATCGATTACATCGGCTACAAGACGGCTGCGATATGTGCGATGGTCTGTCACGTGGCTTCGCTCTGTTTCACCTTGATGGCGAGCGGTCCGACGGCTCTTTACTGGAGCGTGTTTTTGATCGCGATTGCGAACGGGATCGTCGAGTCTTTCATCAATCCCGTCGTTGCGACAGCCTTCAAAAAGGAAAAGTCGAAGTGGCTGAATATTCTCCACGCGGGGTGGCCTGCAGGACTCGCGCTGGGCGCGTTGACTTCGATTCTTCTCGGGAACGCGGACTGGCACGTGAAGTATGCGATGTGTTTCATCCCGGTGGTGATTTATGCGGTGATGATTTTTCCCTGCAAGTTTCCTGTGAACGAGCGGGTTGAAGCGAAGGTTTCGTATCGCGAGATGCTTGCTCAGGTGGGGCTGATAGGATTCTTCATCTTATCCTTCCTTCTGATCTTCGGGATCGTTCAGATCATCACCAGCCTGCAGCCGGACTTCACGCTTTCGTTCGGCGTCATCGCCGCGATCGCCGGCGTGATCGCAATTGCTGCCGGAGTCGCGACGCGGAGCCTCGGTCATTGGATGTTCATTTTGATTCTGTTGACGATGGGGCCGCTCGCGACAACCGAGCTTGGAACGGACAGCTGGATGCCGGATCTTCTGGGTGCGGATTTCACCCCTCAGCAAGCGGGTTGGATTTTCATCTACATCTCGGTGATCATGACCGTGCTTCGATTCAGTGCCGGTCCGATCGTCCATCGTTTCTCGCCGATCGGGTTGCTCGTCATCTCGGCGGTGATCGCGATCGCCGGACTCCTCTTTCTTTCGAAGGCAGCGGCTATGATGGTTCTGGTCGCGGCTACGGTTTACGCGGTCGGGAAAACGTTTCTCTGGTCGACGACCCTGGGCCTCGTTGCGGAACAGTTTCCCAAAGGCGGAGCACTCACCTTGAATGGCGTATCCGCTGTCGGCGTTCTCGGGATGGGAATCCTCGGGGCTCCTATCATGGGAGGGCTTCAGGACAAAGGAATCGATGCCGACCTGAAGGCAAAGCACCCAGCGATTCACGCGCAGATTGTGAGCGAACCGCGGACGCTCCCATTCATTGGCGAAACGCCGGGATTTGACGAAGACAAGGTGAAATCGCTTTCAGCTGAGGAGCAGGCGGCGGTTACGGAAGTTCGGTACCCGCACAAGAAAGCGGCATTCAAGACGGTCGCCATTTTACCGACGATGATGCTCGTCGTGTATTTGATTCTCTTCTTCTATTTCAAGGCCAAAGGGGGGTATCGAGCGGTCACTCTCGAGGATGGGAGTCGTGCGGACGGACACTGATATGATTGGCTTCGGCGTCGAATTTTCGCGGTTTTCTGGTTGATTTCAGGCTTGTGAAACAAAGGAGGTCTGGTATAAAAACGCCTCGCCCGGTGATTCTGGTGACAAATATTGATAAGAAAAACCCATTGATAGACATATTGTATGAACATTAAACAAGACGGAATTACGCCGAACGCAGGACGTCTGCTCTGGGCCGGTTTTATGGCCATCCTCGCAGCCGGAGTCGGTTTCGGGGTGCGTGGTGGTATTCTCGCTAACTGGGGCGCTGAATTTGGATTCACCGGTGCTCAGCTCGGCGAAATCGGAGGTGCTGGATTTACCGGATTTTGTTTCGGTATCATTATCGGCGGTGTCGTTGTCGATAAGCTGGGATACGGAAAGCTCGTTTTCGCGGCGTTCCTCTTCCACGTGCTTTCCGCCTTTGTGACGTTTGCCGCGTCCGGTGGTCAGGAGCCTGATCTCGCTTACAAATTCCTCTACTGGGGAACTTTCCTCTTCGCGATTGCGAATGGAACGCTCGAAGCGGTTGCGAACCCGCTCGTTTCCACACTGTTCCCTAAGAGCAGGACTCATTACCTGAACATTCTTCACGCAAGCTGGCCTGCAGGTTTGGTGATCGGCGGAGTGATCGGATGGACTCTCGGAAGTGGCGAGAATGCGGTTAGCTGGAAGATCCAGTTGGCTCTCTTCCTCGTTCCGACTCTCATCTACGGTTTCATGTTCTTCGGACAGAAGTATCCGAAATCCGAAGCATCTGAGAAAGGTCTCAGCATTGGCGAAATGTTCAAAGAGGTCGGTATCCTCGGTGGCCTCGTCGTCTGCTTTCTGCTCTCACTGTTCTTCAGCAGTGCGCTCGGCCTGACTCCGACTGTGAGTTATGGTATTGCATTCGTCTTGCTCGGCGTGATCGCCTTCATCACGAAGTTCTCGATCGGTTCGTGGCTTCTGTTCGTGCTTTTCGTCACCCACGCGCTCGTCGGTGCGGTTGAGCTTGGAACGGATGGTTGGATTCAGAACATCACAGGTAACATCCTGAGTGAGAAAGAGGGCAAGATCCTCTTTGTGTTCACTTCAGCGATTATGTTCGGACTGCGTTTCTGTGCTGATTTTATCGAGAAAAAACTCAAGCTTTCCCCTATCGGGATTTTGCTGGTCTGCTCATTGTTTGCCGTTGTCGGCCTCTTCCTTGCGAGCAACATCACGTCGTTCGCAGTCGCCCTGGTGGCACTCGCTGTTTATGCTCTCGGAAAGACCTTCTTCTGGCCGACGATGCTTGCCGTGGTTGGTGACCGTTTCCCGAAATCGGGAGCTGTTGCGATGAGTATCATGGGTGGTGTCGGAATGTTGTCAGCCGGTTTGATCGGATCAGCCGGTCTGGGCTTTGCGAAAGACAAGTTTGCCTCTGCCGATCTCAAAGCGGTCGACCCCGTGGTTTACTCCGAATATCAGGCGGTTGACGCCGACGGAGCTGAAGCAAAGAGCAAGTTCCTCTTCTTCGAAGGCAGCGCTCTTGACGGTAAGAAGCTGGGCGGCATCAAAGAGAAATTGAATGCCGGTGAAGAACTTTCCGATGCAGAGAAGAAGGTGCAGGCCTCAAGTATTGCGGGAGACCGTAAGACGCTGAGAGCGGATGCCTTCATCCCCGCGACGATGGCGGTTATTTACCTGCTTCTGTTCATCTACTTCAAAACGATCGGCGGATACAAGCCGAAGACGATTGATGACTGATGTTGTGAAGCATTATTGAATTAACAAAGAGGGCAGTTGCGAAAGCAGCTGCCCTTTTTTTTGTGCGCGTCAGGCAGAGCGCGCGCGATGGAGAGGGGCGATTCCCGTGACTGCCGCATCAACCCTTCTTCACACGATCAGCCGCACTTCGCCAAGTGTTGCCATGTCGACGGCAGTCGATTCCCGCGGCGAGCCAATGAACATCAAGTTGGTCGGGATATCCCATTTCTCGGACAGGGACTCGATCAGCGCCCTTGAGAATTTCCCCACGATCACTTCAAATTCGATCTCGATATCAGGGTAGGCTTCATCGAGAAAGCGGAGGTGTTCCGCCAATTGCGGAGGCGCGTCTGACAGGCCGGCCGCGACGTGGACGAACTTCGCGTGATTGGAGTGTTCGTTCGTCTGGATATACAGCATGACACGATTCAAATTTTCAATATTGTCACCGCGTGTGAAGTAAACGATTTGCTGGTTGCAGATCTTATCCTTCAGTTGATTGAGCCAATTCTCGATTCTCCATATACGGTGCGAAAACCGGCTCAGTTTGGCGACCGCCGCGGAATCGTGGTGCTGTTTTGCCTCCATTCTTTCCCGTCCGATTTTTCTTCGGATTTCATCGACGAAGAAGACCACCAGTTTCAAAATTTGCACACGGGTCAGCATGATCGTCACGATCAGGAGTGCGGGAATGAGATACTCGAGAAAAATCAGGAGGTAGTAGCTGTTGAGTTTCACGTTTCCCCAAATCGCTGTCCCCACCGCGATAAGCGCCATCAGGACGGTCAGGTAGGAAGCTCTGATCGGTCTCGGAAGTTTGGCGCGTTTTACTTTCAGCAGCAGATTTCCGATCGCGAAGAGTGCCATGACCGCTAAAAACGACAGCGTGTAAACGGCAGCAAGTGACTTGAGATCTCCGCGAGTGATGAGCAGAACCGAAACCGAGAGAAGGAAAAAGGATATGATAATCCGATGCGGGGTTCGCCGGCGGTTTTCTTTCAAAAGAAACTGCGGCAGGCAGCGATCGAGCGTCATGCGACGGACGAGTCCGGTCACTCCCACGTAGCTGGTGAGCGTTGCGCCGCTGAGAACGAGAATGGCGTCGATGCTGATCAGCCGCGCGAGCCAGGTGCCGCCTGCGACATTGCCCATGTGGGAAAGCAAATCGTTCTGATAGACTTCGCGCACTTCGGTAGCGGGGATCAGGGCAAGCGCCAGTATCGCCATTCCCGGGTTGAGGATCGTGACCGCGATCCACATGTTGCGCAGCGTTTTAGGGAAGACCCCTTTCTCCTGTTCCTCGACGAAGTTCGCTGACGATTCGAACCCCGAAATACCCAGCATTGCCGCTGAAAATCCAAAGAATAACGCCACCCAAATCCCGCCGGGTGCCGGGGTGGCGAGATTGCTCCACAGCGTCTCCGTTCCGATCGTGAAAATCGAAATCACTCCGAGAACCAGAAGCAGCGCCATCGAGGTTAAGTGGAATATGAAGAGACCCACAGCGACCGACGCCGATTCACCGATACCGACGATTGCCAGCAGCATGAAAATTGCCAGCAATCCGATTGTCGCCGGAATGATCGGCAGGTCCCCCCACAGCGAATGGAGATAGTGCATCGCTTCATTCGAGGAAATCACCGCTGTCGCCATGTAGGACAAAATAGTGAGACAGGCAGCGATCGACGCGCGGAACTTACTCGTGGTGTTCAGGAGCGCGTTGTAGGCGCCTCCATTGAGCGGCAACGCTCCGACGACCTCGGCGTAAATCGAACGGAACAAAAACAGAGTTCCGGCGACGATGAGCAAACAGACCGGTGCCCAGCGTCCCGCGTAGCCAATCGCGAGGGCGGACACGTAGAGGCAGGAAGAGGTGATATCGTTTCCGCAGATTGCGGTGGATGCGAGTTGTCCGAGTCGTTTCGGTGCGGAATGAGTCGATGTCTGAGAGCGGGCGCTCATAACGTTGGGCTGGGTTTGGGCGGGGCGCTGTCACCGCTGCGACTCCCAGGGAATGGTGACTACTTTAACGGAGCATTCGGAAGTGCGCATTCCCGATTTGAGTAGTTCCACTGAAGCGAATCGCTGTGAGACGGAAGGCCTGAATTCGCGCGGTTCCTTTTATGTTTCGCGGGAGCACTCCGGCAACCCGCTGCCGTTAAGTGCTCTGCATCAAATTGAGTTGTCTATGATTTTCCAAACTGATACTGTCTGTTTTGATGGTAGAGGGGGGCACTAGTTGAGAGCGGATAAGCGAACTCAGGCAGGTCAACGGCGACACGTTACTATCATGTTTATCGATCTCGTCGGATCGACTGAATTGTCTGAGGAGTTGGATCCGGAAGACTTGTTCGAGGTGTTTCAATCCTACCGTGACCACTGTAGCGCGCCGATTAAACTCTACGGGGGCAAAATCATGAAGTTCCTTGGAGACGGCATCGTGGCGTGCTTCGGTTATCCGACTCCTATCGAAAACAGTGCTCAATCTGCCGCGTCAGCAGCACTTGATATTCAAAGCCGGTTCGAGGCCGGGGAAATCTGTCCCGGCACCCCGGAGTTGGCGATCCGAATTGGAATTCACTCGGGAAGCGTCGTGATCTCCGACTTCCAGAGCGTCACTCAGGATGTGGAGTCCGATTCAATTGTCGGAGTCGTTCCGAATCTCGCGGCACGTCTCCAGGGGAAAGCGGAACCCGGCGAGATTGTGATCAGTGCCGCGACGCTTGATTTACTTGGTCCGCTCTTCCTTTCGGTTTCACTGGGCACGCAAAGCATCAGAGGAATTCGAGAGCCACAGGAGATTTTCCGTCTTGAGGCGGCTCCTGACATTGCGGCGCAGGCACAGCGTTATTTGCATCATCAATCGAGACCTCTCGTCGGGCGCGCGGAGGAACTCCGGATCCTTGTCGATCTCTGGCGCAACGTCGTCGGGGGAGGGGAATCCATGGTGATGATCAGCGGCGAGGCGGGAGCGGGGAAGACCAGGCTTCTTGCCGAGCTGAAATCCAGTCTCGCGGATGATGAAAAACAAATAGCCACGGCTCAGTGTATTCCCGTTCATCAGGATGCTTATTTATACCCTCTTCAGGCATTGATACTGCGGCTCCTCAACCTTCCCTCCGATGCTCCGGTCGACACTATTCGAGAGTCATTGCAGGAAAAATCAGGTTCCTGCGCAGAGGGTGAAACTCCGGATGCTGAATTGCTTCTCGATGTCGTTTTCGCGAGGAACGTTGAGGGGATCTCTCCGGAGGCGTGGAAAAAAGGCGCGTTTGCCGCACTGCGGAAGCTGATCGAGGCAGTCGCAATTGACCGTCCTCTGCTGATCGAGTTCGCGGATGTTCACTGGATTGATCCGAGTTCAATGGAGTTTTTAAATCAGCTTATCCGCACTCCGGTTAAGCGGGTCCTTCTCGTGGTTTCGGCGAGGCCAAACTTCGTTCATGACTGGTCCGCCGAATTATCGGGGGGAACTTTGCTACATGTCAGGGTCGGAGCGCTCGACGCCGGGGAGACCCGGATCATGGCCGAGAATGTAGCCGGGGGGAAGACGCTCCCGAGGGAGGTGATTCACTGGGTCTATCGAACCACCAGCGGGATTCCTTTGTTCATCGAACAACTGATGCTCTCGATGCTGCGTTCCGGCTCTTTGGATGACAAGGGCAGTTTCTACGATTTGGGAAACTGGGCTTCGTCGGATCTGATGCCGGATACGTTGCGGGACCTGCTGGCGGTGAGGTTGGATCATCTTGGTGAGGCGCTTCAGCTCGCCCGAACCGCGGCGGTGATCGGGCCGACGTTTTCGTATCAACTGCTGCGGGTTCTCTGGGTGAAAAGAGGGTTCTTGCGCGACGATTTTACGCGTCATTTTGAAAAGTTGGTCGAGGAGGGGATGATCATTCCGGTTTCAGAACATCACGGGGATGAGTTCGCGTTCAGCCATATCCTCTTTCAACGAGCGGCCTACAACTCGATGTTGAAGTTGACTCGAAAACCGATTCATCAGGCGCTTGCCAATTACTTTCTGGTGAATGCGAGTAAACAGGTTTCGATTCGCCCCTCGCTGATGGTCATGCATCTGACTGCGGGGGAACGGTTTGCTGATGCGATACCGTGGTACCTTGAAGCGGCGCAGAATGCGATTTCCCGTTCTGCTCATGCGGAGTGTGTCAGTCTGTGTAATCAGGGGATGGAGATTCTTTCTGCCTGTGAGGAGGAGAGCCAGCGCCTCAACTACGAGATGATGCTGATTTCATTGAAGATGACTTCGAGTATCTCGATGCGCGGCCACGCGTCCGCTGAAGTCGCGAATTGCATGCAGCGCGCGGTGGAGCTTTCGAACATTCTAGGTGATCACAACCCTGTCGTCTTTCCGGTGATTTCAGGTATGTGGGCGTTCAATCTGATGAGCGGTAATCTGGATGCCTGCCCTCCACTCGCTGAGAGAATTCTCAGAGCCGGTGAGAAAATGGATGGTCCTCATTGGGCTTTGGAAGGTCATATGTCTCTTGGCGTGTCGCTCTATTGGAGGGGGGAACTTGAGAAGGCGCGCAGCCATTTGATTGCGGCCACCGAGCTCTACGACGAAGAGACCTATCCGAACACCGTGGTGATGGGACGGGACGGGGGAGTTGCCACCTATACCTATCTCACCTTCGTGCACTGTTATCTGGGTGAATTCGAAGAGGCTTTCCATTGTCAGGAGCGAGCCCGCGTCATTGCCCGGAATTCGGGTCATCCCTCGACGATGGCCTGGGCGCTTGGTGGCGAAACGATGTTTCAACTCGGGGTTGGCAACCTGGATGGTACGATAGAAGTGGGCCTGCGTTCGATCCAGTTTTGTAAGGAGCAAGTCGAGACGTTCTGGATGTTGGTATCTCAGATGATGGTCGGATGGGCGAAGACGCAAAAGGGCGAGGTCGCTGAAGGAATTGCCATGTTCGAAGACGCGTTTGCCAGGTATGCATTGATCGGAGCGAATCTGACGCGTCCGGTGTTCCTTACCATGCTCGCTGATTGTCGCGCCTTGAACGGGGATTTTGATGAAGCCTTTGAGCATATTGAGAGTGCGATTTCGACGGCTCGTGAGAATGCCGAGTTGCTCTCTCTGCCCGGCGTGCTGACGGCAAAGGCCGCTTTGATTCTGCGATCCGGCAGCGACGATTACCTTCTCGCGGAAACGTTGTTTCGAGAGGCGATTGAATTGGCGAATTCTCAGATGTCGAGGCTCCGGTCTCTGCAGGCAGCTTCAGGGCTGGCCCGGATTTATCGGAGGACGGGCAGGGACAGAGAGGCCGACGAGTTAATCGCCGATTCCCGTCGATGGATTGATACCAGCTCAAGCGATCACGTTAAACTGTTCGCGACCCGTTTTTTTTCCGCTCTTCAAGGAGACTGACTTTCTGGAGCGTTCCTGATTTTTATTGACTAACCGAAACACAAAACATACCGCGCCAGCTCATGGGAACGTTCCGACACTCACTCGAAAAACAAGTCTTCCTCCCGCCCTATCTGATCAAAGATCCGAGCATTTTTGTCTTCATGCTTGAAGGGGATGCCAAAACGATTCAAGACAAAATCGTTGATCCCGTGCTCTCCGAACCGGGGAAGTCCGACTTCGAGTTGCTCTTCGATGGGAAATTTCTCATCCAGTTCATTCGTCAACAACACCTCTCCAGCCTGAGCACATTGGAGCGGGATGCGGGCTTTTTCCGTTATCACGAGACGATCGTTTATCTCGTCGTGAAGCATCGGGAGAGCGGGGGAAAGTTCTGGTTCGCACCGAGCATGTTTCTGGATTCATTTCTTCCGGTGGTGGCGGGAAGGGAGATATACGGGATTCCAAAAGGAATGGGAGTGATATCCATGCCCGAAATTCCGACGCCGCAGCCGGTTCGATTTGAGCTCGAGGCGGAGGTCTTTCCGACTTCCGGTCTTTCCACCCCTCTGCAGGCGCAGCAAATTTATGAGTTCGACACGAGGTCAGGTGTTATCGGCGGAGAGGACCCTCATTATGGGGAGCTCATAGAACCGGACCCCGGGGAACTCGACATGGCGGCTTTTGCGGAGAAAACCCGCGCGCATTATCTCGCGGTCACACCCGGCGCGGAGACCGAGGACGATTCCTTCCTCGGGGACTTGTGGGATATGTTCAGGTTTTTCGTATCGATGACCAGGCCGGGGATTTTTCTCAAGCAGCTTCCGGCGGGTGACGGGAGCACCGATGCCGCTTATCAGGAACTCATGACGGCAAAGTTCACGCCGAAAAAGTTCCGCGGGTTTCGCTTTTTCAATGGTTACTACGGAACCTTTTTTAATCACAACAACTACCCGCTCGCCGACGCACTGGGAGTCACCGATTCGACCGCGATCAGAGCGGATCTTGGTTTTTGGATCTCTGCCGATTTCGAGGCGGAACCGGCTTCTCCTGTCAGTTTTCCCTGAACCATCTACACGACTATGAATGACGATCCGGACAAAAAGCAGATCGCTGTTTTGGGCGGTGGTATCGCCGGCTTAACTTCGGCGCTCGAATTGAGTGATCCGGATAATCCGCGTCACCGCGACTATGAAATCACGGTCTACTCGCAGGGGTGGCGCCTCGGAGGGAAAGGTGCCAGCGGGAGAAACGCGGCTGAATCGGATCGGATCGAGGAGCACGGACTCCACGTGTGGTTGGGATTTTATGAGAATTCCTTCCGCTCGATGCGAAAGGTTTTTGAAGAGTGGGACATCAGCCCGGAACATCCCTGGGGGGCGGGCCCCGTGGACGAGAGATGGAAGCATGCGTTTCACGGGGGCGATTTCACCCCGCTCGGCGAACTGAGAGATGACGGGAAATGGCGGGTGTGGCCGATCAAATTTCCAAAGAGAGCGGGGGAGCCGGGAGACGGGATCGGCGAGTTTTCGATTTGGGCTGCATTCGAGGCGCTTGTTAAATGGCTGCGGGATTTAATCGGGATCGCCGCTGAATCTCATCGAATTGCAGGCGGGAGTTCGGAATCACTCCTCGAAAAATATCTTGTCGGCGAATACTCACCGGTGGCCGTGGCCTCCATTGCATCGACGGATTCACGGACGGGGCATCGTTTTCGCGAGGCGATCAAAAGAAGTTCCGAGGCGGAGACTCTGGAGCGGAACGTGCCGACCACTCCCCTCGGGACGGGGCTTTTTCTGGTTAAGGCATTCTGGTTCGGTATTAAAGCCCGGTGGACGAAACGAAGCTTGCTTAAGATTCCGGAAATCTCAGGGGTCGAGCTGTTCGCTATTCTGATTGATCTGTCGTTCGCTCTCCTCATCGGGCTGACTTTGAATTTTCCTAAAATTCTGAAGGAGGGATTTGACGGTCTCGACAAGCGTGAGTTCCGCTCGTGGTTGCGTCGCTATGGCGCCAGGAAGTCGTCGGTCAACTCTCCCTTCATTTCGGCGCTCTATGATGGCGCCTTCGGATCAGTCGGAGGGTCGGGAACGCTCGCGAGTGAAGATATCGCAGCGGGTATCGCGATTCGCGCGCTCTTGAGAATCGCAACGGATTACAAAGGGCACAACTACTGGCGTATGCAGGCCGGCATGGGCGATACGGTCTTCACTCCGATTTACGAAGTCCTGAAAAGCCGCGGCGTTAAATTTGAATTTTTTCACCGTGTGGATCATCTTTCGGTCGGCGGGGAAAAGCGGATTGAGAAAGTGCGCCTCAGTCGTCAGGCGACCCTGAAAGATAAGGTGGCGGGGTATGCCCCACTGATGGGAGTGCCTTATCGCAACGAGGCGACCGGGCAGGAGTTTCAGGAACCGCTTCAGTGCTGGCCCTCGAACGCAGACTATGCGCAACTGGTGGAGGGAGATTTGCTGAGGGCGATGGCAGAAAATCATGGCGTGGATCTTGAGAACCCGGCCTACACCAACTACTACGAAGACCCGGGGGAACTGACTCTCGTCGACCGCGCCAGGGCGGGCAGCGCAGGCGAAAACGAACGCGTTATTGATCAAATTATTCTCGCTATCCCGGTTGCCGCGCTTCCCTCCATCGCTTCTGAATTGATGGATGCCCACGGGCCGTTCAAGCGAATGGTCGAGCATTCCGCGACCGTTCGCACCGTCGCGGCGCAGGTGTGGCTGCGGGAGAAAGATCGCATCGAGCTCGGCTTCGATGTCGAACCTGATCAGGTTCCGATACTGACGAATTTTCGAAATCCGCTCAATACCTGGGCTGATATGACTTATCTGAAGAAGGCCGAGCCCTTCACCGAAGAGCCCAAACACATCGGCTATTTCTGCGGGCCGATGCCGGACTCAATCCGTGAATCGGATGCCAATTCGTACGTTTCCGAAGAATGGGAGGCGACTCTGAACGAGCTGAGCCGGTCATTCTGGCCGGAGGCTGAAAACGGAAACGGGGACTTCGACCAATCACTCGTCATCACGGAATATCTTCGAACGAATACGTTTCCCTCGGAGCGCTATACGCTTTCTCCGGCGAAGGGGCTGCGGTATCGGCTGCGTCCCGGTGAGTCCGGGTTTGCCAATCTCGTAATGGCGGGGGACTGGACCCGGAACAATTTCAACATGGGATCGATCGAGGCGACCGTGATGTCCGGAATGCAAGCCTCGCACGAGATTTCAGGCTATCCGGAGCTGTCATCGATCGTAGGTAACGACGGACCGTGACAGAACCGCAGATGCTTTGGCGCACGCTCAAAATTTGAGGCCATAGCTCACCGTGAGGATCTCATAGCCGAACGTGTAATCACCGTTGAAGCCGGGCTGGATATTTCCCGAAATGTTCCGGTCCGGAAACGCCACGTGGGAAAAGGAAAGATCGACCCGATGACGACCACGCTCGTAACCCAGGCCAACGCTCGCAATGTGTCGCTCGTTCGAAGGGACTGCAGGGTGAAACGTCTCCGTTGGGTAGGGGTTGCTGGAGAATAAATAGCCTGCGCGCAGCGTCCAGATTTCACTCAACGCATATTCCACCCCGAATCCGACGTCGTAGCTGTCTTCCCAATTCAGGGCCAGTTCCGTCGCTCCTCCCAGCAGTGGCTGATTGTTGCCGATCATGAGCGGTATCGAAGAGTGGGAGCTGTTGAAAAAATACTGAAAATCGGTGCTCAGGGTGAGTCGATCAGTCGCATTCCATGCGTAGCCGATCCCGAGCGATCCGGGAAATTCAATCTCCGATTCGAAATCGCTGCGATCAGAGAAGCCCGCCGCCTTGAGTCCCGCAGGAAGATTTCTCGCTTCGAAATCTCCCTCATAACTGATCTTGATGGGAAGGTGACCGGTCAGGGCGAGACGATGGTCCGGTGCGAACTCCCAGTTAAGTCCGGCAAACCCTCCGAATCCGAATCCGTCCGCATCGTAATCCAGCGTGCCTTCGGGAGTTAAGGGAGAGCCGGTCAGAAGCCCGAAAGGATATCGTTGGCCGAGTTCGAACCGGGAATAAACGAGGTCCATCCCGACGCCCACTGAAAGCGTGTCCGACAGATCGACCGCTATCGCGGGGCTGACGTCGAGAGTCAGGAGTCGGGCTTCAAACGGACTCAGATAACGAATCGAATTGTTGTCGTCGCGATCGAACTCGAGGCCGAACGGTGCACTGAGGCCGAGCCCGAAGACCACCTTATCCGAGAGTGGCGTCGCGAAGTAAGCGCTCCCGACGAAAACCCAGTCGTCCAGCAGTTCGATCGATTCACCGGTGCGCGTCGGACTGAATCCCAGATCGCCATACCAACCACCGAGACTGATTTGAACTTCGGTTTGATCCAGTGTGCTGAGATTGGCAGGGTTGGTCCGAACGACCGCCGGATCGCTCTGGGTCGCGAGTCGACCGCCTATCTTTCCCATGGCTTCCGCTCCTTCCGGCAGCACGCCTAACGCTTCAGATGCCCGCCCCTGAACGGAGGCTGAACAGATGCCGATGGCGAGGGCTGTTGCCCGATAGATGACAGGTAGCGAATTCATTCTCATAGGTGGCGTTTATCAACTTCTAGGCGTTTTCTTTATCGAGATCAAGCCGCATGCAATATCTCACCATGATTCCCAGATACATGGCATTGGCTCCGGCCCATAAGAATTCCTCGAGAGGGACACCCCAGAGAATGATTCCCCACATTTGATCCAGCTTCCACCAATCCTCTATAACATCAGGCCAAAATCTGAGGAAGTAAGCATAGTAGAATACGGCCATGACAACGATCATCGAGGCGGCCGTTTTGATCGAAGGCCGGATCCAGCTCGCCCGCTTTTTCCAGAAAAATAAAATGGATAACGCTGCCAGAGCATAAATGTGAGCTCGCACGGAATTGATCCCAAAGAGGAAGTGCGTCAGAAAGATCCCGGCGACTGCGAGGAGGGAGCCGTGCCAGAGTCGACCGTAGCTGCCCCACGTGATGCCTGTGATGACGCCGGGATCTTCACGTCTGAGGAAATAGTCGAAGGTTCCCGCACTGATTCCTGCAACGCCAAACCCCAGCATCATCCCCTCGATCCCGAATGTCATTTGCGCGGACCCGGGCAGGTCGAGGGCGATGCGAAAAAGAAATTCAGGGTTCCAGTAATCGGCCTGATTCAGGTAATCGAAAAGTGGTGCCACCAACATCAAGGTGACACTGGACCAGAGCATGGGGCGGCGGGACCGGGGAATCGCTATAAATAGAATCAACCACACTGCGATAAAGAATAACGAACCCATAAAATAGATCCAGTTGCCCGTATAAGTGATGTCCATATTGGACGAAAGATCCCATACCATTAAGCGATCCTAGGAGGTCGGTGTCATTCCTGCAATAAAATACCAACTACCTTGAGGGCCGTCAGGTGTGGGTATCGTAATAATACCTCCGGTCTCATTCTCTAGTTAAGGGAGTGGCAAGTAGGCCCGACGAGGGATGTGTCGCTTGATATGTGTAAGGTAGCGCGATTTCAATACTTTCCATATCTGAGTGTGGTTTCTGTTGATGAGAAAGGCTCCTGACTCTGCGTTGGGTGGCGGCTTCATCCGGTTCCGGTAGGGCTTTCGTTTGGTCGCGATTTCTGCGATACTGCGGGGAATGAAATTCAAGTCGCTGCCACTTGTCCCGACAATGATCGTCGTTTGGTATGGGGTGATCAGTTTCGGATATCCCCAAACCACGATCAAAAAAGAGGTCGATGTCGGCTTTGCCGGGATGGAAACGGTTAAGCCTTTGCTGGAGGGTGTCCTCAGTCCCGCCGGGAAGTTTGTGCTTCTCGCGAACAAGGGCAGTGTCATGATCATCGACACGCCGGAAGGCATCGCTGCGGCGGAGCGTGCTCTCGCCGGGGATGCGATTGAGAAGCCTGAGGTGGCTCTGGACTTCCAGTTCATCACCGGGTTGCCTCCTCGGAATACATTTATTTCCGACGTTCGCGAAGTGCCTCTTCCGGTTGAATTTGCGCCGCCGCGGATTGTCGGGGCCTACAGCCCCGGCCAGCCTTACACGGTGATACCGGCCACTCCGACCAAATTTGAAAAGCGGAACATCGGCGTGACCAACGAAACGACGAGCTATCTGAATCCGGACGGTTCGATCACGATGAATATCCGTCAGGAGATCACTGAATTCGACGGGTTTGTGAATTACGGATCAGCGATTCTTCCTGCGGGAAGCGTCGGGACGCTCCCGGTGAGTCAGGGGGTCAGGGATCCCAATTTTTTCAATCCGTTCATCAACGCAGGCGATATCAATCTGCCTATCATCTCCACCACGCGAATCACCACTTCCATCGTGATTCGTCCGAGGGTTAACCTGGGCGTTGTCTCGATCGATGTGATGCCGAGGCTTACGGTGGTTCCGGATCCGGAAGCGGGGGAGGATTTTGAACCGTATTCGACTGACCTGTCGCAGTATCAAACGGTGATCGATGTCAGGAATCGTGAGTTGGCCCGCATCTACGGGTTCACTGGCGCCGATGACGATTTCAACCGGCGCTTCTTTGATGCGGAAAATCCATCGGAAGGGAGCATTGCCGTCGTCGTCAAAGCGAATGCCACGCGTGCTTCGGAAACTCCCTCTCCCGCCGGGGTTCCCGTCCCTGTGAAATAGCCGGGGACGTCTCAGACTTCCTTTTTCTCAGGCATGATCGAGCAGGCGCCCTTGCAGCCGAAAATTTTACTGAAGAACAGGCGGTGTTTTGAGACAAAGGCGTAGACCTTTTCTGCAATCCAGATCACGCCCGGAATCCAGAGGAAAAGGCCGACAGGAATGAGCAGGGGGATGCGCATACCGAGGAAACGAATTGCCCGTGCGCCGCGATGAATCTCGTTCTCCGGTGTGATGCAGTGAATCGCTTCGAGTAAATCCTCCCGTGTGATATCGGGTGCGATCTCAGCGGTGCGGGGATCCTTGAGAGGAACCATTTCGACTTTATTGAGCCAATCCATCCACGCGAGCGAACGGCTCTGGAAGGTGCACATCGGGCAGTCGCTGTCGAAAAGGAGAACGTGTTTTTCGCGTTTCATGGGAAATGGTGATCAGTTGTCCTGTTGTCGGGATTCAAAGACGGCACGAGCTTCCGTATAAAGGGAGGATTGCGGTGTGATTTCATCAGGATCGGCGACGACGACATCCCAACGGTCGTTGCAACCTGAGCAACGATAGGCGACATAGTCACCAATTTGCCAACCTTCTTCAGGCGGATAGCTGAGTCGGTTGCATGGCTGGCCGCAATCGATGCAGTCAATTTTATCAGGAACTTCCATTCGCCAACCTCGCACACCCTTCCATGACGATCAAACAACAGCCCGTGGTGATTCTCGTTGAACCGCAACTCGGTGAGAACATCGGAATGTGTGCCCGTGCGATGCTGAATTGCGGGCTCGATGAACTTCGCCTGGTGAATCCCCGCGATGGATGGCCGAGTGCCGTTGCGCGTCAGGCAGCGGCCGATGCGGATCACGTCATTGATCGTGTCGAGGTTTTCAGTTCTCTTGAAGACGCTCTCATGGATTGTCATCGCGTTTTCGCCACGACCGCCCGGGAACGTTCGATCACGGTTCCGGTCTTGAATGCCGGGCCGGCCGCCCTCGAGATGCGATCACTGATAGAAGGGGAGCAGAGAGTCGGGGTCCTCTTCGGGCCGGAAGCCTCCGGGCTGACCAATGACGACCTCGTTCGGGCTGACACTTTGATCCGGTTTCCGACGAATCCTGAGTTCAGCTCGCTCAACCTCGCGCAGTGTGTTCTTCTGCTGGGCTGGGAGTGGCGGCGTGCCGCGGAGTCCCGCATTTCCCCCGCGAAAACTGAACCGGTCTCAGACAAGGCGGCGCTTTTCGGTTTTCTTGATCGAATGGAGAGCGCACTCGATGAAAAGGGCTTTTTTCTCACCGACGAGCAGAAGCCGAACGCGGTCCGGACGCTGCGGGGGATTTTCTCAAAGGCAAAGCCGACCGAAAGAGAGCTGAATTTCCTTCACGGAGCACTCACGGCTCTGATAAAAGAGGACCAGGTCCCGTAGAGTCGGGATCAGGAATTTTACCGGCAGTCTATGAACAATTTTATTCGAATCGTAACTCTGCTCGTCCTGATTGGTGTAACCGATGCCGAGGCTCGGAGTTGGACCGACGTGACGGGGAGGTCCCTGAACGCAGAGTATGTGTCGCAATCTGATTCTTCCGTCGTTCTGCGATTGGCGGGAAACGGAAATGAAGTGACGGTTCCCAAAGAGCGTCTCATTCCCGCGGATCTTGAATTTCTCAAGAAGTTGGCGACGGGGAAGGCGGCCCGGTTTTTTCCGGTAAATACCAGTGAGCGCGCCACTTCGCCGTGGTATTACGTGGCGGAAGCGGATGCTCTGTTCCGGCCTGTCGAATCCCAAAAGGGTTCGTGGGTGTTGGACAAGGGGCGTTCCGCGGAAGATCCTCCGCCGGTGAGTTTTCCCGTGATGGTGAGGAAGGGCGTGCAGCGATTCGTCAATACTCAGTCGAGGGAGCGGATCATCATTTTCGGAGCGGAGGAGTTCGATCTCCTCAAACAGGTGAATGAACTCGAGTTGTTCTCGAAGCTTCGCATTCAGGAAAAGCGCTCCCTGATGGCGGTTCTCTCGGCGGATTTTCTCGAGCACGGGAGGGCTTCGAGAGCGGCTGTGAGCGCGTTGCTCGGAGGAAGCAGTTTCGCCTCGATGGATCCGCGGGCGCAGAGTGAGGAGTTTCTTACGGTAGTCGAGAGAAGCAGTCCTGATCTCGATCGCAATTTCAATCTCACCAATTTCCAGCCTTCCAAAACGAACGAGCGGTGGCGGAAGGTGTCGCGATACACGACGTTCCAGATTGAGGAGCCCGTGGTGGCCTGGGAAAATGAGGTCCGCGTCGACGGCGTCGGCGGCGTGAAGGTTTTCAGCCTCCGGGAAGAGGATTCGGGCGGTCTTGATGCTATCGCCAAAGGGCTCAGCTGTCTTCCTCCGGAAATGGTCGAGTATCTGGAAATCGTGTCGCTGCACTATCAGGGGGAGGGCTTCTGGTGGGGAGGCGGCAGTAAAATCTATTACGTCGCACCTCAGGATCTCAAGTTTGACGGGCCGCTCGTCTACGTCATGGCTCACGAGGTCGGGCACTGTATCCAGGCCCAGAAGGTGCGCGGCTGGAATGAGGCCTTGCAGGACTGCATCGTGTTTCCGAGTGCCTACGGACTCACCAATATCGCGGAGGATTTTGCGGAGTTTGCCGCGATCGTGACGCGGGCCTGGACCAATCCTGATGAGATGATTGAGATTGAAGAAGTCTTCCCGTGGCGTCACGAGATTTACACCAAGGCTCTGGGATACAAACGATCTAAATCCCGCCAGACGACCGCCACCCCGGAGTAGAAAAAAGAAAATCCGGGACAGGAGGAGCCGCCCCGGATTGATCTTTCGGTCGCCGGCTATCCCGGGTGGTTAATCGGAGACGCTTGCGAGAAGCAATCTTCCCTCGTCTTTGATTTTATCATCGATCGAAACGCGGAGCTTATCGACTCCGCGGCGAATGCGCGCCTTAACCGTCCCGATCGGACTGTCGATTCGTTCAGCGATCTGTTTTTGCGTGAGGCCTTCGAAGTAAGCCAGTTCGATCACTTCGCGCTGCTCGGGGGAGAGGCTGACCACCGCTGTCTGGAGGACGTTTTTCGCGTCGGAGCGGTAAAGTCGCTCTCGTCCCGTGTCTCTTGCTTCGGGTGCCTCGCCCTCGATTTTCGATTCGTAGCGGTCATAGAGTGCTGAACGACGCTGCACGCTTCTGACCCGGTCAATTGCCCGGTTTCGTGATGTCGTGCAAATCCAGGTGACGAGCGATCCTTTTCTCGCATGGAAGGTGTCCGCCTTTTTCCAGATCGTGGTGAGAACTTCATTCATGACGTCCTGTGTGTCCTCGTAGTGATTGAGGACTTTCAGCGCGGTTGAAAAAATGAGTGCGGAATACTTGTCCGTGAGTTCGGCGAAAGCCTCGTGGTCTTTTTCTGCGACGCGTCGCATCAGATCGGATTCAGCTTGGCGCTCTTCGGGGGTTGCTCGGGGTCTTCTCATTCTGTTTAAGTTTTGTCTCAGTTGTGACCAGTATTTATCATGAACAATAGTTAGACAAGTCTTTTTTAGCTAAAAGTGCGCGTTTTATGTTTTTTTAGACGTAACTGCGGGTATTACGTTCATATTAGGACAGGATTTTCATGAAAAACCCCGACAAAACCAACCCCGGAAACAAAACTGAATTTTACGAAATCAGTGCGGTCGCGAGACTCACCGGGATCTCATCGCATGTTTTGAGGGTCTGGGAGCGTCGATACCAGGTCGTCGAGCCCAATCGGAGTGAGTCAAAACGTAGACAGTATACCGAAGGGGACATCCAACGGCTCTCCCTGCTCAAGGCGCTGGTTGATAACGGTCATTCTATCGGGAGCATTGCGCCGCTCTCAACCGATCAGTTGGAAGAGCGCCTTTCGAGTGTGCTCGATGCGAAGGGCCCGCGCAGTGAGTCAGAGGGAGAGGGCGCTTCAGGAGTGTGCCGTCTCGGAGTGGTGGGCTCGATTTTGAAAAGAGCGGTGCGTGAAGCGGCGGATTCGACGCCGGCGCTTCAAATCGTAGGGGAGTTCTCCGATATCGATGACCTGGTGGAGAGCCTTCGTCCCGGCGCGATCGATCTCGTTGTGATCGAGGCGGACACTCTGTTTCCGGAGGATATCGTTGCCATTCAGCAACTGACTGAGGTGATGGAGCTGCGGAAGGCGATTTTGGTCTACTGGTTTGCGAGGGAGGATTTGATCAGTCTGCTCGATATCAAGAAAATCACCGCGCTTCGGGGACCGGTCGATGCGGCGGAGATTCAGCTGGCCTGTATTGCCGATATTCAAATGGCGCTCCGTTCCGGCAGGAAAGCTCCCGCGCCGGCGGAGGAGCAACCTGTCTCGAAGGTGAAGCGACTGCCGGTCGATATTCCGGAGCGCCGTTTCAGCAACGAAGCGCTCGTGCAGATAGCGAGCATCTCGTCGACAATCAAATGTGAGTGCCCGCAGCACCTCGCGAATCTTCTGAGCAGCATCTCCGCTTTCGAAAGATACAGTGAACAATGCGAAGATCGAAACGAGGAGGATGCGAAAATTCACCGATACCTGCACGAAACGTCGGCTTCGGCCCGCGCCTCTCTCGAAACGGCGCTTGCAGAGGTGATGCGTCATGAAGAGATCGAGATTTAACGATCGAATTGTCGCGCCGCCCGCGACTTCTCTGCCGTCCGGATTCCTGTTTTCAGCAGGGGAGGAAAGCCATTTACTTTCTGCGAGACCATTCTAGGTTCCTCTCCCCATCAAATGTCCATTGAACTGACACGGAATTTTTCCATTATTGCCCACATTGATCACGGGAAGACGACGCTTTCAGATCGGCTTCTCGAGACCACGCAAACGATCACGCAGCGCCAGCAGAAAGACCAGCTCCTCGATTCGATGGATCTGGAACGCGAGCGTGGCATCACGATTAAGTCGCACCCGGTGACGATGAAGTATCCAGCTGAGGATGGTAAGCTATACCAACTCAATCTGCTCGACACTCCCGGACACGTAGACTTCTCTTACGAGGTCAGCCGTTCTCTCGCTGCTTGTGAGGGCGCGCTTCTGCTCGTTGATGCAGCTCAAGGTGTTGAAGCGCAAACGGTTGCGAATATGCACCTCGCGCACGAAGCAAACCTGTATGTCATTCCGGTGATCAACAAGATCGACCTCCCCAATGCCGACGTGCCTGCCGTGAAAAAGCAGCTCGAAGACATTCTCGCGATCCCTGCCGAAGAGGCAATCGAGGCGAGCGCGAAGATGGGGATCGGAATTAAAGAGATTCTCGAGGCGGTGATTGCCCGGGTTCCCGCGCCGGCACCGCCGGAGGATGAAATTTTGAGAGCCTCCGTTTTTGACTCACTTTTCGATGCCTATCGAGGCGTTGTGAGCTATGTCCGCATCATGTCCGGTGAGGTCAAACGCGGGAGTGGCATCCGCATGATGGCGACCGGAAAGACCTACGAAGTAAAAGAGGTCGGCGTTTTCACTCCGAAGCAGGAGGTCCGCGACACGCTGAGAGCGGGCGATGTGGGTTATCTCATCGCGAACATGAAATCGTCCACCGAGGTGAAAATCGGGGATACGATCACCGAATCCCGCAATTCCGCGTCGACGCCTTTGCCCGGTTTTAAAGAGATCCAGCCGATGGTTTTCAGCGGGATTTATCCGGTGACGACCGACGATTTTGAGCAGTTGAAGCTCGCGATGGGCAAACTTCAGATCAACGATGCCGCTTTCAGTTATCAGGCGGAGAGTTCGATGGCCCTCGGATTCGGTTTCCGTTGTGGATTCCTCGGACTACTTCACATGGAGATCGTTCAGGAGCGGCTCCGGAGGGAGTTCAACATGGACGTGATTTCGACCTATCCCGGCGTTATCTACAAGGTCAAGAAAACCGACGGCGAAGAGATTGAGGTCGATAACCCGACCTACCTGCCTGAGCCTCAGCATATCGAAGAGATTCTCGAGCCGACCGTGAAGGCTTACATCATGACGCCGAATGATTACATCGGGGACATGATGAAGCTCGTCGCCGAAAAGCGTGGAGAACTTCTCAATACCGAGACGCTCGACGCCACGCGGGTGCTGCTCACTGCAATTCTTCCACTGAACGAGATTCTCGTCGATTTCAATGATCGTCTCAAGAGCATGACGCGCGGCTACGGCAGCATGGATTATGAGCACGGCGACTACAAGCCCGGCAAACTCGTGAAGATGGACATTCTCATTGCCGGTGAGCCGGTCGACGCGTTCTCCGTCATTGTGCATCGCGACAAGGCGGAATACCGCGGGCGTAATCTCGCGGCGAAGCTGAAAGAAGTTATTCCGCAGCAGCTCTTCACGGTGGCGATTCAGGCGACCATCGGCGGTAAGATCATTGCCCGTGAAAGCATCACCGCAATGCGTAAAAATGTGACCGCGAAGTGTTACGGCGGTGATATTTCGCGTAAGCGAAAACTGCTCGAGAAGCAGAAAGAGGGTAAGAAAAAGATGAAGGCGATCGGCCGCGTTAATATCCCTCAGGATGCTTTCATCAAAGTTCTCAAATCAGGGGACTGATATTTCCAAGTCACATCAGACATTATGTTTTGGATCAAGAAACCTAACAAAGAAGAGCTGGGCGAGCTGCCACTCGACAGCAAGGGTCGTAAAGAAGGGCTCGCGCTTCTCAAGGGGGTGAAGAAGTTTTTGCGTTACAACGACGATCTCATTGGCGACGAGAGAAAAGAGCTCATCGCCGAAAAGAGAGAGGCTTTTGCCACTACCCTTGAGCAACCCGACGCGAAACGTAAAGATCTCGAGGTTCTGGCTGAGGAACTCACTGACACGTGCAAAAAATCCGTGAAGGATTACAAGCCTTCAGCGCTGAAAGAGAATATCGAAGTGATCTTTGTTGCCGTCGTCATCGCGATGGGGATTCGGGCTTACTTTATTCAGCAGTTCAAAATTCCGACGGGTTCGATGCAGCCCACCCTGAACGGGATTGTCGCTTATCCGACGAAAGAAATGAACGCGAAGGCCGAGCGCAACGCGCCGGACGACTACACCAAGCCCGGGTTTCCCAAGTTGCTTTGGGACAAGTTCTGGTACGGGCGCAGCCACGTCGACTGGGTGATCGAAGAGGATGATGTCGTCCTTCTCGATAAAGAGCACTTCTACGGAAAGACTCATTTCATCTTTTTCCCGAGAACGTATCTGGAGACGAAAAACGGCCAGGTGTTCAGTGCTCCCGGAACCCAGTCACGGGTATTTAATCTTCTGAATACGGATCTGTTTCCGAATCCGCAGTATGTGAAAGTGGCGGAGGTCAAGAAGGGGCAGACGATCGCAAAAGGCTTCGTCGATACAGGCGACCAGCTCGTCGTAAACAAATTTGCCTATCACTGGGTGAAGCCCAAGCGCGGCGATGTGTTTGTTTTCAACACACAGAATATCGGCATGATCCAGCGTCGTCTCGATGATCCGAGGCAGGGATCTCAGCATTACATTAAGCGTCTCATAGGCACTCCCGGTGATCTGATCGAAGTGGATCAACCTAACATTCGAATCAACGGTGAGATTCCGACGGAGATCGGTTTTCAAAGAGTGATGTCTCAGGAAGGGTATTACACGGGGTATACCAATCAGGGGACGAGACGGATTGAGCTTCCTGCCCATAAATACTGGGCGATGGGCGACAACAGCGCCAACAGTCTTGATTCCCGTTCATGGGGAACCGTTCCCGAGGAAAATATCGTTGGTCGCGCTGCCTTCGTTTATTACCCGTTCGGACATCACTTCGGCAAAATCGAGTAATCGGAGTGAAGGCAGTTACCGAAACTTCTCTGGAGATAGTTCAGCGAAGCGGGTCGAATCTCGCTTTTGCGCTGGCGGTTCTCCCTCCCGAAAAGCGGGACGACATGCGGGTGTTCTACGCCTTCTGTCGCGTTGCGGATGATATCGCCGATGATCCCGGCTTTTCGATTGAGGAGCGCCGGGATGCTCTGAAACACTGGCGGGAATTGATTCGCGGTGGCGATGTGTCAGCCCGCCCCGGAGTCGAATCGGAGTTCGTCGGACTCGTCAGGCGAAAGGAGCTCGATCCTGCTGAACTGGAAGCGATCATCGACGGCGTCGAAATGGACCTGACTCCGCTCCGTTTCCAAACCGCGGAAGATCTGAAACGCTATTGCTACCATGTCGCGAGCGCGGTGGGGCTCGTCAGTATCAGGCTCTTCGGTTACACGCTGCCGGCAACGCGTGTCTACGCGGAGCAACTCGGCTACGCGCTTCAGTGGACGAACATCATGCGCGATGTCGGCGAAGATGCTGAAGAGGGGCGCGTCTTTTTACCGCTCGAGGATTTGGAGCGGTTCGGATTGAGCGAGGATGACCTCCTCTCGGGGAAGCCGGATCCGGAGAAATTCCGCCTCATGATGGAGTATCAGTCCACGGTCGCCCGGGGCTTTTATGGTAAAGCGGTTGAAGCACTGCCTGATGCCGATCGCAAATCGATGCGTTCAGCTGAGTTGATGCGCCGCATCTATTCGGGCATCCTTGTGGAGATGGAGAAGGGTGGCTATCAGGTTTTTGATCGACGCTACCGCCTTTCCAAGCCGCGAATGATCGCTGAATTTTTAAGAGCCAAGCTGATTGGATAGAAGACTGTTAGAGAATGGAATACGCACGCTACAAACACGCCCGTTTTTCGGCGCGACTCCCGGTGAACTTCCGCTACTCGCTCAGCCATTACTGGATGGTTCAGGAAGAGGAAGGTTCCAATATCTGGCGCGTCGGGTTCACCAAGTTTGCGACACGGATGCTCGGGGAGCTGGTTGAGGCGCGGTATGAGGTCAAAAAAGGCGATACCGTTGCCTCCGGTGATTCGATCGGTTACGTCGAAGGTTTCAAGGCTGCGAGCGATCTTCTTTGTGTGATGGAAGGGGATTTCGTCGAAGGCAATCCTATTCTCGAAGTGGATGCCTGCATCGTGAAGAGTTCACCCTACGTGGACGGCTGGCTCTACTCGGTGGAAGGCGAGCCGGAATCCACGAGCGTCGATGTGCACGGTTACATCGAACACCTCGGTGCCCTCATCGAGAAGATGCAGGAAGAGGGGTATTAGGAGCGTGCGGGTAGATGCCTTGCCAAAAGGCATTCACGACGAACTCACTTCATGGGGCGTTCGAATTCGAATGCCGTGGGCGGTCCGGATGTGCTGCGCCTCGGCGAGGCGCATCCACCTTGTGCATGGCGAGTCGAAGATGGCTTGGCAGATTCACCTCTCAATCGGGGGCGATGCCGTGCTTGTCGAAAAATGCCTCCATCTCCGCTACGTCAAAGTCCGCGAGCATGAGTTCGCCGAATGTCAGGGTCGGGGCGCAGCTTTGACCTGAGAGCTTCCGCATTTTTTCGTATGCCGCGGGATCGGCGTTCACATTGACGGCTTCGTAGGAGTAACCTTCGCGTTTGAGCCAGGCTTCCGCGTCGACACACCACGGGCAGCCCGGTTTGATGTAGACGACTAGTGTTTCAGGGGTGGTGGAATCATTCATTTTCGAGATTGGTAACGGTTAGTCCTTTTTTTCGCAATAAATCAATGACGCTGCCTTCGCCGACGAGGTGCGCCGCTCCCACGAGAAACATCACGTTGTGCTTTTCGGCGAGGCTCTTTTCGATCTCAGGGATCCAATTTTCGTTACGCTCGTCGAGGAGGATCTCCTTGATGCGCGGGGTTGGCGCCATCTGCTCAATGATGAGCGCTTCGAGCTCCTTCATGTCGCCGGATTTCCAGGTCGAAATGAGTTCGTCGATCGACTCTGCCATTTCCTCAATTTCATCGAGGGTCTTGTTGAGCGCTTCGTCCATCTCTTTATCGGTGAACTCGTTGAATCTCGACATCTGAAACTCAACGGTCTCGAGGCCTCTGCTCGGTTTTCCGTCCTCCGAGGCGAAGTTGAAATACTGTGTTTCCAGTCCCAAATCGGGCCTCGCTCCCATTCTCAGTGATTCGAGTGATGCCATTGTCAGGTAGGCCATTCCAGGGGTGAAGTTTTGAAAAGCGGCGTAGGGAACGCCCCGTTTGTCGAGATAGCCTTTGAATTTTTCGATGGTTTCCGGCTGCAGTTTGTCCGCGAGCGTTACGCCTTTTGGCAGCGTTCCGATCTCGCGAACTTGCTTTGCGGTTGCCGGATGGTTCATCGTCGCCATGTCGATCTCGAAGACGACCTCTTCAGACTCGTCGTAAACTTGCTTGAAAATTTTTGGAATCGGCAAATCGGCTTCCCGCAGGATGTGAACCGAGCCGGCGAGATAAACGGTCGAGTCTTCGTCGGAAATGCTCCAGACCGCGGATTGCTCAGCCTTGGTTTCTGCAGGAGAAATGGCGGCGATGAGAGCGAGGGCGGTGATGACTGGTTTCTTCATGGGGCGGAAATCTAAAGAGGTTACGACTCTACGCCGGAAACCGTAAGAAAAAATTGCCTGATGACGACGAAGGCTTCGCTTCACAGAGCGGGGGAAATGTGCAAATCTTCCCGTCGCATGAAACTTCTGACGATCTCCGTTCTCTCACTGACGTTACTTTCCTCGCTGCACGGTGCGGACTGGGTAAAGCACACCGTGATGGAGTCGGGCCGCTGCAACACGGCGGTCGCGGCGGATTTCACGGGCGATGGAAAGGTGGACGTGATAGCGAGTTATCCCGGAAAGGTGTCGCTTTTCGTCGCTCCTGAATGGAAGGAGACGATTCTGAAGCGGTTCGGGAAAATGAATGCGACCTGTATTCACAGCGAAGCGTTTGATGTCGACGGCGACGGCGATGAGGATTGGGTGGGGACGGATGCGTCGGCGCACCCTTTCTGGCTGGAAAACCCCTCCGACGGGACCGGGGCCTGGGCTGAGCGGCAGGTTGATCCCGATATCACGGGCATTCATTGCATTCTCAAAGCGGATGTCGACAACGACGGGAAGCTCGATGTGATCATCAATAATTTCGGCCCCGACGGGATCCTCGGTGATTCCATCGCGTGGTTCAGTGTTCCTCAAAACCCTCGAAAAGCGAAGCAATGGGATCGGCACGTCTTTGCCGACAGGGACGCCCGGGGTGGCAGCCATTACTTCGGTTTCGGTGATATCGACGGAGATGGATTCGGCGAGATTGCTGCCGGTGCCAAAGGGGCGCCGTTTGAGGATGGAAACTGGTTTGCCTACTGGAAAAATCCCGGTAAAAAGGCGGTTAAAGGGCCCTGGGCGAAAACGATCATCGCGACGGATCAACTGGCTGCGACGAACATTCTGCCAGGTGATTTGAACGGCGACGGGAAGGTTGATTTCTTCGCTTCACGCGGGCACAGCGCCGGAGTGCTCTGGTTTGAGGCGCCTGACTGGAAAATTCACGAGATCGATCCGGAATTGAAGAGTCCGCACAGCCTCACTCTCGCGGATCACGATGGTGACGGTGATCTCGATGGCGCGTCCTGTGGCTACGAAAGTAAGAGAATGATGTGGTATGAGAACGATGGAAAAGGCAATTTTACGCCTCATACGCTCGATGAGAATCAGGAATCCTACGACTTGCGCACCGTCGATATGGACGGCGACGGTGATGGCGACCTGCTCAATGCCGGACGCGGCAGCGCGAACGTGGTCTGGTATGAAAACAGGCTCGGCGAATAGGCCGGGGCGATTTACATATCGAGGAAGTTCTTGAGGAGCTTCTTCCCTGAGGCGGTGAGGATGGACTCGGGATGAAATTGAACTCCGTAGATGGGGAACGTTTTGTGCCGGAGGCCCATAATCTCTTTTTCGGCGGTTTCCGCCGTGATTTCGAGGCAGTCGGGGAAGGTGTCGCGTTTCACGATCAAAGAGTGATAACGGGTCGCTTCGAAGGGGGAATCGATATCCTTGAAGACCCCGTCTTTGTGGTGCAGGACCGGTGAAGTCTTCCCGTGCATGAGACGGTCCGCGCGCACGACGTCGCCGCCGAAGACTTCGCCGATACACTGATGCCCGAGGCAGACGCCGAAAATGGGGATCGTTTCACCGAATTCCCGAATCACATCGCAGCTGATTCCCGCCTCTTTCGGCGTTGCGGGACCCGGGGAAATGCAGATTTTATCAGGGTTTTTCTCCCGGATTTCCTCGATCGTGATCTGATCATTCCGATAAATCTCCATTTCGGCACCGAGCTCTCCAAAGTATTGGACGAGATTGTAAGTGAAAGAATCGTAGTTATCGATGACCAGCAGCATGGTCGGCGAATGTATTTCCGCAAAGGAGAGTGGTCAACTGAAAGGGGCGGATCGAATAGCCGTTACGCGGATTGATTCCCGTGAGAAAATGCGCGAGACTTAACAGGGTATGGTCAACGACTTACCCCTGTTGAATGAGTGACCTAACCCTGTTGGGTCGATGACAAAACCCTGTTTGATTAACTTTTGAAGCGCTCACTGAAATTCTGCCTCGTCGCGAGTGCTCTCCTGTTTTCGTTCTTCGATGGAGAGGTGTTTGCTGAAATGAAAAAGGACGCACTCGAATCGATTGACCGTGAAATTGTGGCGTCAATTGAGGCTGGTGATATCCCCGGTGCGGTCCTCTGGATCGAGTCGCGGGGGGAGGTTTACCATCGCGCGTATGGGAATCGGGTCACTTCGCCGGGGAGCGAGAAGATGACGAAGGACACGATTTTCGACATCGCGAGCCTCACGAAAGTTCTCGCGACGACTCCGTCGATTCTCTATCTGGCGGAGCGGGGGAAACTGAGCCTCGACGCGCCCGTCTCCACCTACATTCCCGAGTTTCTCGATGGCGGGATCCGCGAGGAGCCGAAAGATGAACTGGTGACGAAGGCGGACCGCGCGAAAATCACGGTGCGGCATTTACTGACTCATCAGAGCGGGCTTCCTCCGGGAATCTACCTCAGCGAGCGGGATTTCTGGGGGCACGATGAAGGCGCGAAAAGAGCCGCGATGATCGGTTTGATCGAACGGCCGGGAACGCGCTTCCGCTACAGCGATGTGAACTTCATTCTTCTCGGCGAGATCGTGCGACGCGTTTCGGGACAGCGAATCGACAGCTTTGTCGAAGATCATTTTTATGGTCCGTTAGGGATGACGGAGACGACTTACCGGCCTGCTGCGTTTCGTCATCACCGGATTGCCCCGACGACGGATATTCCGAATTACGGGCTTATTCGCGGACAGGTTCACGATCCGACAGCGCGGCGCATGGAGGGCGTCGCCGGACACGCCGGCGTTTTTTCCACGGCCAAAGACGTCGCCGCTTACACGCGGTTTTTTCTCAATAAAGGGATGCACGGGGGCGTTCCGATTCTGGCCGAACAAACGGTGCGGGAGGCGACATCGAATCAGCTTTCTCCAGCTCTTGAGCATCAACGCGGCCTCGGGTGGGATCTCGTCTCGCCGTTTTCCTATCAGCGGGGAACGAAATTCCCGCTCAGTGGATACGGGCATACCGGTTGGACGGGTACCTCAATCTGGGTCGATCCGGTGTCGGACACATTTGTGATCTTGTTAGCGAACCGGAATCACCCCACCGAAAAAGGGGCGATCAAACCGCTCCGTATTCGTGTCGGGACGCTTGCGGCGGAGGCGGTCGGGTATACCGATGAAGTTCCGGCTCCGCAGTCCTCCACCCAAAACGGAAGTGACTCCCGTGAGTATGCGGCGGCTGGAGATCCCGGGGTGGTTCTCAATGGGATCGACGTGCTTGAGCAATCGGGCTTCGCCGCTTTGAAAGGAATGAAGGTCGGGCTGATCACGAATCAGACGGGGATCAACCGGGGGCGCAGGTCCACGATTGATTTGCTTGCGCATGCTCCCGGCGTGGATCTGAAAACGCTGTTTTCACCCGAGCACGGGATTCGCGGGGTCCTCGATATCGAGTCCGTAGATGACGATGTTGATGCGGCGACAGGCCTGCCGATCTACAGTCTCTACAAGAGCAAGAACAAGAAACCTAGTGCCAGTCAGCTCGCTGGGCTCGACGCACTCGTTTTTGATATCCAGGACATCGGTTGTCGCTTTTACACTTACATCTCGACGATGGGACTGGCGATGGAGGCAGCTGCGGATGCGGGGATCAAATTTATCGTGCTCGATCGCGTCAATCCGATCGGCGGCATGATTGTTGACGGGCCGGTTCGCTCGGGGAAGGGGAATGATTTCGTCGCCTTTCACACGACGCCGGTTCAGCACGGGATGACGAGTGGAGAGCTGGCGCAGATGTTCAACGCGGAGCGGAACGTGAACGTTGATCTTACGGTGATCAAAGTGAGTGGTTGGCATCCCTCTCAGCGCTTTGACGAGACCGGGCTGCCGTGGGTAAATCCGTCGCCCAATATTCGCAGTTTGACCGCCGCGATGCTCTATCCCGGGGTGGGGCTGATTGAGTTTACGAACGTCTCCGTGGGGCGGGGGACCCGGAGCCCGTTCGAGCACATTGGTGCTCCCTGGATTCACGATGGGCGGCTCGCGGGGGAGTTGCAGGGTGCCGGGCTCTCAGGTGTCGGCTTCCTTCCCACCCGGTTCACTCCTGATTCCAGCGTGTATGACGGGGAGGACTGCGCCGGCGTTCGATTTGTCATCACGGACCGGAATGCGATGCGTCCTGTTGAGCTCGGGATCACTTTGATGAAAGAGCTGTATCGGCATCACGAGGGAACGATCACTCTGGAGGAAAAGGGCAATGTTCTCCTGCGTCATGAGAAGACCCTGAAAGCAGTTATGAAGGACAAGAGTCTCGATGCGATCCGTAAGTCGTGGGAGCCGGAGTTCAGTGAGTTCTTGAAACGACGCGAGTCCTTTCTATTGTATCCACGAGATTGAACGGAACGAAATCATGGGAAGACGATCAAGCCAGGGAAACGGAAAAGGGGACAATGATATGTCGCGCTTTTCGGCGGACAATTATGAGCGCCCCGTTCTCGAGACGCCGAATGGAGCGAACAAGGTGCTCATGCATTCGTGCTGCGCACCGTGCGCCGCCGAAGTGATGGACGCTCTCGCCGCTTCGAAGATTGAGACGACGATCTTCTTTTACAATCCTAACATTCATCCCCGCGATGAGTATAACATCCGGAAAGAGGAGAACATCCGCTACGCCGAAAAGCTCGGGATGGATTTTATCGACTGGGATTACAACGCCCGCGACTGGTTTGATCGGACCAAGGGGATGGAGGATGAGCCGGAGCGCGGGATTCGCTGCACGGCTTGTTTTGACATGCGTTTCGAAGTGACGGCAGATTACGCGGCAGAAAACGGGTTCAATTTGATTTCGAGCACGCTTGGAATTTCCCGTTGGAAAAACATGGATCAGATCAACGGGTGCGGAGACCGTGCTGCGGCGCGCCATCCGGGGATGGAATACTGGACTTTCAACTGGAGGAAAGACGGCGGCAGTCAGCGCATGATCGAAATTTCCAAACGTGAGGAATTTTATCAGCAGGAATACTGCGGCTGCGTTTACAGCCTCCGCGACACCAATCAGTGGCGCGAATCAAAAGACCGTCCCAAGATCAAACGTCTCGTGAAGTTTTACGGTCGTGAGGTTCTGGACGAGGATTGAATCCGTCTCACTTCGCGTTCAGGATCGCGAAGCGTCCTAATTCGGGTTCTCCGGAAGCCAGCCCAGATCGGTGAGGAAGGCGTCCATCGCGTTCAGGGTTTGGCGGAACATCACGTTGCCTTCTCTTCCGTAATTGAAGAACCCGTGGGGCTGACCCTCGTAGGCCTTGAGGTCACACCGGACGCCTGCCTTATTGACGGCGTTGGCGAACTGTTCAGAGGTCGCGAAGGGTACCATTTTGTCACCGGTGCCATGAAAGATGATAGCAGGCGGCACGTCTTTGGTTACGTGGTGAACCGGTGACATCTTCACCGGATCGACACCCATTCTCTCGAGGAACTCTTCGGAGCGATCTTCCGGCCAGGGTTGTCGGTCTTTATAAGGCGCCAGGACGCAGGCGGGGTTGAAAAGCAGCATGAGGTCGGGGCGTGATGAAATGTTTTCGTTCTCCGCTTTAATGGTTCCGAGGGCGGCGGCGAGGTGGCCTCCGGCGGACCCGCCACCTGCGGCGACGTGTTCGGGATCGATTCCCAGTTCGCCGGCGTGCGAGCGCACGTATCGAATCGCGTCCCGGGCGTCTTCGAGGCAGAGGTTGGCTTTCGTGTGATGGCGGCTCGCGACGCGATAGTCTGCACTGATTGCGACCATGCCCCTCGCGGCGAGATGTTTACAATGTTCTTCGAATTGTTCGGGGCTTCCGGCGTTCCAGCCTCCGCCGAAGAAAAAGACCGCGACGGGCCGGGAGTCCTCCGCTTTCCACCCTTCGGGCTTGAACATGTAGAGGTTCATCGTGACGTCGCCCGCAGTCTTGTAGGGAACTGTTTCAGCGCCCTCCATTTCCGGTGGGTAATTGAATTTTGCAAACAGCGGAGTTGCAGCCGTGAGCAGTAGCAGGCCGGCGAGAAGAAGGCGTTTCATCTGCCTGATATGGGGCCGTTTCCCTCTACTGTCGATGGCGCAATGCGGCGCTGACGACCGGAGCGCTCAAGCCCGCTTCATCGCGGCGAGGAGTTGGAAACTCTGGAGCTGTTGAACGTAAAGTTCCGCTTTCTCGCGTTCACCGGTCCAGACGACCGATTTTCCCGCCTTGTGCACTTCCATCATGAGGCTTTCCGCCTTCTCCTGTGAGTAGCCGAAAACCCGTTTCAGGACGAGCGTCACGAAGTTCATCAGATTCACGGGATCGTCATAAACAATCACATTCCACGGCGTATCGAGATCGGTCTCCGTTTCGGTGAGGGTGATTTCGTCCAGATCGATAGCCATTCTCTTTTTCTATATCGCGCGCAGTTGATAATCCGTGTCTGTATTATCGCTGAGATCTGCTTTCACGGCAACTGCGACGTCGGGCAGTATGCGCTGAAAAATCTGATTTTCCTCTCCGGGGGTGAGGCGTGTAAACGAGGTTCTGCCGCAGTGAAACTCGTAACGGGCGTAGCTTCGGAGGGCGCTGGCGAGGGGAAGGTGGTAAAGCGCTGACTGAAATGCAAAGAGAGTCGCGAGGTGGCCGGGTGTTTTCCCGTCTTCCACGAGACGGGTGAGGCGCTGCCATTCACGGTTGGCCTGCATCTCGGATTTACCTTCGAGAAACGCGAGCGCCGCGTTTTTGCTCTTCGCTGAGATCGCCTCCGTCAGGCTCGTTTCGAGATCGCGGTCGATTTCAGCGATTTCGTTCACCTTATGAGCGCTTGCGAGTTGGAATGCTTTCGCAAAGGCGGGGGCGAGAGCGATGACGAACCGGTCTCTCCGCCATTCGTCCCATGCGGTGCCCAGATCTGACGTGTTTTCGCTGAAAAAAGTCCCGGGATAGACAGGAGTAATCCCGAGAAGAGCAACGAAGTCAGAGAAAAGGACGACCTCAGGGTCGTCCTCGTCAGCTAAATAGAAGGTGTCAGGCATTAGCGACACCGGAACCAGAGTCGATCAATTAGATCAGACCTGCTTCTTTCAACGTCTTGTAGGCGCCGTTCTTGTCGATGGTCTTAAGACCACGGGCACTTACTTTAACGCGAACGAAACGGCCAAGCTCAGGAACCCAAACGCGCTTGTGGCGGAGGTTTGGCTTGAATTGGCGCTTAACGGTTTTCGTAACGTGACGACCGATACCACCCTTTTTCTTTGCTTTACCACTACGGTGGATTCTGCGACCAGAAGTTACTTTTGCTCCGGTAATTTTACAAACTCTAGACATGGTATCAATCCGTGAAAGGTTACCTGCGAAGACGACTTTTTCGTCTTGTTGGCAGGGCGGGCAATGTCCGCACAATTTGAGGCCGGTCAAGGGAAAATCGCACACCTGAGAAAAGTTCGTGGGGTGATTCTGCGATTGATCTCATCGCCGGGGCGGATTTGGAGCGCAAACGGGTCCTTTTTTCGGGCATACGTCCCGATCGTTGGAAAAGAGGCTGGCAGTCTCGCGGATACTTTCCCCTTGCGGAAAAGGTGGGGCGGCTATGTTGTGGGCTTCATTTTACAACCTTCGAATTAGATAACCTATATGAGTGACGCAGCTTCCGAAAAAAACACCGTTCTGATGGAGAAAATCGTCAGCCTTTGCAAGCGACGTGGCTTCATTTTTCAGTCGGCTGAAATCTATGGCGGGCTCAACGGGTGTTGGGACTACGGCCCGCTGGGCGCTGAGCTGAAGCGGAACCTCAAGGAATACTGGTGGCGCAAGAATGTGCAGGAGCGGGATGACATCGTCGGAATGGACGGATCGATCCTCACGCACCAGGAAGTTCTGAAAGCGTCCGGTCACGTCGGAGGTTTTTCTGATCCGATGTGCGATTGCCTTCTCAGTAAGGCGCGGCTTCGTGCGGATCAGATCGAGCCCCGGTCGGGAACGATTTATTGGTACACGGGTGCTTCTCACGCGGAGACGGAGTGGTCCGTTGAGCGTGAGTATGCCGTGTTGATCGGTGAAGGGCAGGATGAAAACAAAGCCCGCAAGACGGCGAAATTGTATTTCTCGCAGTTCCTCAAGGACAAGCAGATTTCTCCTAAGAAGCTCGAACTTGCCGGCGAACGGACTGAGGCGGTTGAAAATACGACCAAATTCAACCCCGAGAACGGTTCTCTTCTGACGGAGCCGCGCGAGTTCAACCTCATGTTCAAAACGAACATGGGTGCGTCGTCCGACGAGAACGATGAGAGCACGGTTGCCTATCTTCGACCTGAGACGGCGCAGACGATTTTCGTTCAGTTCAAGAACGTGGCGGAGACGAACCGGATGAAGCTTCCTTTCGGCATCGCCCAGATCGGAAAATCGTTCCGTAACGAGATCAACCCACGGAATTACACGTTCCGCTCACGTGAGTTCGAGCAGATGGAGATCGAATTTTTCTGCCGTCCTGATGAGGGGCTCGCGCTCACGGATGAGTGGCTTGAGCGACGTCTCACCTTCTACGAAGAGATCGGGATTCCCCGTGAGCACCTGCACATTCTTGACATTCCGGATGGCGAGCGGGCGCACTATTCGAAAAAAACCTACGACATCGAATACGAATTTCCGTTCGGGATTCAGGAGTTGGAGGGCGTTGCCTATCGCGGTGCCTACGATTTGACGAAGCACATTGAGCACAGTGGCAAATCGCTCGAATTCTTCGATGAAGAGACGAAGGAGAAATTCATTCCTCATGTCGTCGAGCCGAGCGCCGGTTGTGACCGGACGATTCTCGCGGTGATCTGCGAGGCGTTCGAGGAGGAAACGGTGACGGACGAAAAAGGCAAGGAAGAGACGCGGACGGTGATGCATTTTTCACCCCGCATCGCTCCGGTGAAGGCGGGTATTTTCCCGTTGCTCAAGAACAAGCCCGAACTCGTCGCGAAAGCGCGTGAGATTCAGGCTCAGCTCACGCCGTTCATGAACGTTTTCTATGATGAGGCCGGTGCCATCGGGCGTCGCTACCGTCGTCAGGATGAAATCGGAACGCCATACTGCGTCACGGTGGATTTCGAGACACTCGGTGAAGGTGGTGACGATCTTAAGGACACCGTGACGCTTCGTGAGCGCGACTCCATGAAACAGGAGCGCATCGCGATCGCCGATCTGCGGGCGTTCCTGCTTGATAAGCTGGTTTAATCTCCGGGCTTGCAGGCCTTTGGCTTCCCGGCTGTCCGGGAGGCTACAGCTGCTGCTTGGCGGCTTCGCCTAACAGATCCATCACGGTGAGGATGCCGTGGAGGCGTTGCTCTTTATCGACGACGAGACATTTGTAGCGTCCCGCCCGCATCATTTTGTCGAGGCTGAGGTCGACGGAGTCGTCGACGTCGCAAATGGGCAGGTGCATCGGATCGACCTGATCGAGGCAGGTGGAATCGTCGACGCCGTCGCGTTTGATGAAGTCGAAGACATCTTCGCGGGCGATGACGCCGGCGAGTTTACCCTCGTCGCTGATGAGCGGGTAGATGCTGAAGCGCCGGGCGAGGAACATGGTGAGGGCTTCGTTGATCGTTTGCTTCGAGCGAAGCGTCGCGAGGTCTCTCCGCATCACTTCTGAAACGCAGGCGCTGAGAATCTTCTCCGGAAGCTTTTTCCGGACGACGGCCAGTTCGCTGTCGGCGCTTTCCTGCGCGGTGGTCTTCGCGAGGACGCGGCGGAATCTCCGGCTGCTTTGGAAAAAGGGGAGCACGGCTTCTCCGCTGAGGGACACAAGCTGCGTGCTGTTTTTCGCAACGGCGTCGTATTGGTAGCCGCCTCCGTGAACGAGGGCGCGCTCGCCGAAGAAGTCGCCTTCCTCGATCTCGCGGACGACTTTCCCGTTCGCATCCTGTAACTCGATGCCGCCCTCCTGAACGACGTAGAGAGAGAAGGCCGGTTCGCCGCGATTGAAAAGCGTGTCGTTGGGCTCGAGGTGAACCTCCCGGAAAAGTCGTGTGTAGCGGGGACTGAGGAGGTTGATGTCCCGGGGGAAAAAGAGATCGAGTGTCCAGTCAATCATGACCCGCAGTTTGCGGTCGAGTCCGGGGAGTTTGGAGAGGTAGATGGACCTCCACATGAACCAGGCAATGAACCCGGAAAATTTAACACCCATGATGCTCGCAACGGCGGTTTGGTGGCCGATCGAGGCCAGTTCACCGAGTCCCTGAAAAGTGAATGCCTTGAGTGGTTTTCCCTGAATCTTCGCCCCGATGTTGTCGGCGATACAAATGCCTTCCCGCATCGCGAACTGCGCGGTTTGGGGGCAGAACTTGCCTTCGCTGTTGGCGAGCGGGATCGAGGCGCAATCTCCGGATGCCCAGACATTTTCGAATCCTTCCACCTGCATGAACTCGTTCGTCTTGATGAAATAACGATTGTTGGGGAGGCCGTGTTCGTCGCAAAGCTGCTTGATAATCCGGTTCGGCGCGGTTCCCACGGTGGAGATGACCGTGGCGGTGTCGATCACTTTGTCCGACTTGAGATATACCTTGGTCGCGGTCACGGCGCGGACGCGATCTTCGAGCACGAGTTCAAGGCCACGTTCGGAAAGTTTTTTCCCTGCGTAGTCGCCGAGTTCATCGCCTAACGTATGCAGAATCCGCTCGCGACTGTGGACGAGCACGACGCGCAGGTCCTCTTCGCTGACCTGGCGGTAGTACTTCGCGATCCCTTTGACGAGGTCGAGAATTTCCCCTGCCGTTTCGACGCCGGAATAGCCGCCTCCGACGACGACGAAAGTGAGGAGTCTCCTGCGGACTTCTTCGCGCTGCTCGGCGTTGGCTTCCTCGATCCGGGTGATGATCGTGGCGCGCAGGATCATGGCGTCACCGACGTTCTGCATCAGCAGCGCGTGCTCCGGCATTCCGGGGACGCGGCTGAGATCGATCTCGGCGCCGAGGGCGAGCATGATGTGGTTGAATTCGACGATCACACCCGCTGAGAAGTTACCGGTGTTGATGTGGACTTCTCTTTTCTCGAGATCAATCCTTACGACCTGACCTCTCAACACCTGAATGCCCTTGCAGATTCGTCGGATCGGGTTCACGACGTGTCTGGGGGACAGCGAGCCTCCCGCGACTTCGGCGAGCATGGGCTGGAAGACCATGTAGTTCTGGTCCGAGACGATGAGCGCCATTTCGGGCGGGAGCCCGGCCTTTTTCAGTGACTTTCGAATCCGCTGCCCGCAGTAGACGCCTGCGAACCCGCCCCCGAGAATGACGACTTCCTGCTGGAAGCGGTTGGGTTCAGCGGCAGTTGAGGGAACGGTTGGAGACGACATGAGAATGAAGCGGGAGAGTGGCCGGAGGCACGGGAGTGGTTAGTCGATGAAGAATACGTCGACGAGGAAAGCAACGATCATCCCGAGAGCAATAATGACCCGCGCGGCGATCCCGGCAAGTCCGCCGACCACGGTGCCGATAGTGGAGTTGGATGCCTCTTTGATTTCCTTTTTCGCAAAGAGCATTTCGAAAAGAAAGACGCCGGCGATGGGGCCGATGATGAGGCCGGGAATGGAGAAAAAGAGGCCGACGATGCCGCCGAGGATCGCTCCGATGATTCCCCACTTGCTGGAGCCGAACCATTTTGCCCCGACCGCGCCGCTGATCCAGTCGATGACGATGGAGGCGATGTAGAGAATTACGATGATGACGATTCCCTGCCACGTGAGTCCGGATTCCTCCATTCCCATCATGAAATAATGCGCGAGGATTCCTGCGAGAATCATCGTCGTGCCGGGGAGTATCGGAAGGAAGGTTCCGAGAAATCCGACCACGAGCAGCGTAATAACGAGCGCCCATTTCAGGCCACCGACGACGGATTCTGTTGGGAAAGCATCGAAAATTCCGGCGAGTAGTGTCATAAAGTGGCTGTCTGATTAAAAGAAGGTGCGGGCCGGAACTTCTGTTCGCGGTTGGCAAATTCGGGTGATGCATTGATCGAAGCTCTCCTCGTTGCTGAGGATGCCGATTTCGACCCGCAAAAAGTAAATCGGAACGTCCATGCGGGCCAATCGTGGGAACCGAACCGCATCTTTTTCGGTCGTGAGGATCATATCGACTCCTGACTCGATGCAGCAATTAATAAAGGAGATGATTTCCTGCTCGCTGAAGCGGTGGTGATCCATGAAGCGACAGGTCGCCTCGATATCAGCTCCGAGTTTGCGGACCCCGTCTTCGAAGCTTTCCGGAACGGCGATGGCGCTTACGGTTCCGACTTTCGCGCCTTTCAGTTCATCGAGGTGAACGCTCGCCCGTGTTTCGATGTGTTGGAGGTAACGGGGGCGATGCTCGCACTCGATGATCTCAGCGGTGCGATTGTAAAGGCGGATGCGTTCGATCAGCTCATCATTGGGATCGCCGTTGCACTTCGTGATGAAGATGTAGGAAGCCCGTTTTAAATTTCTGGGAGGTTCCCGGAGGGTGCCGCGCGGAAGGAGTCGTTCGGTTCCGAAGGGGTGCCACTTGTCGACGAGGACGATGTCGAGTCGGTGTTTGAGCCTCAGGTATTGGAGGCCGTCATCGAGAATGAGGGTGTCGCAGTTCAACTCCCCGATGGCGTGCTTTCCACTTTTGACGCGGTCTTTGTCGACGACGACGGGAACGTCTTTCAGATTTGCGGCGAGCATGTAGGGCTCATCTCCGGCTGTTTTTGAATCGAGGAGCAGTGACTTGCCATCGCTGACGACTCGCGGGGGGTCGATCTCGCTTTCGCCCTTCATCTTCGCCGAGAGACGCTTGAGGAAAGGTTGTTTCACGGATTTGTAGCCGCGGCTGAGGATGGCGACGCGGCGGCCGCCGTCCTGCAGAGAGCGGGCGAATTTCTCGACGACAGGTGTTTTTCCGGTTCCTCCGACGGTGAGGTTGCCGATACTGACGACGAGGCACCCGAGGTTCCGCTCGCGGAGGATGCGGTTGCGATAGAGCATCAGTCGCATGCTGACGACTCCCTCGTAAAGTTTCGACATTCCTCCCAGGAATCCGCGAAGGACGCCCGCACGGAACCCCTGACGTCGATCAAGAATGACATCAATGGCGAACTTTTCTAATTTTTCGAGAGTTTGGCCCATTCAGGGAGAGAGCTTTCTACGCGTCGGTATGGTCGCTAAATCAGGACGGTAAGCAACCGCGAATGTGAACGGTTGCAAAAGGGAGACAATTAGAGCATGGGCTATATTATGAATAGAATTGACGGGCGTGCCCAAGATGAAATGCGGCCTCTGAGTTTTCAGGCCGATATTGCGAAACACGCTCACGGGAGTGTTCTTGTTAGTTTTGGCGACACTCAGGTGATCTGTTCGGCGATGCTCGAGGCGGGCGTTCCCCGCTGGATGAAAAATCAGGGCGTTCAGGGCGGCTGGGTTACGGCGGAATACAACATGCTTCCTTACTCGACGCTTCAGCGGAAGCCACGTGACATCAGTCGCGGTAAAATCGACGGACGGAGTTCGGAGATTCAGCGGCTCATCGGGCGCAGTCTGCGTGCGGTGATTGACTTGAAAAAGCTGGGACAACGCACCCTCTGGATCGATTGCGACGTGCTCCGCGCCGACGGGGGGACTCGCACCGCTTCCATCACCGGTGCCTGCGTTGCAGTGGAAATGGCGTTTCAGAGATTCATCACCGCCCGGAAGATGGAGGCGTCGGCGCTGACACAGTATGCGTCAGCGGTGAGCTGTGGTGTCTGGGAAGGGAATTGCGTTCTCGATCTGAATTATCACGAGGACAAAGATGCGAGCGTCGATTTTAACTACGCTTTGACCGAGGACCTCAATCTCATCGAAGTTCAGGGATCCGGGGAGGAAGCCACCTTTTCCGAGGGCGAAATGATGGAAATGCTCGCTCTCGCCAAAAAAGGCGCCGCAGAAATTGTGGCACTTCAGAAAGAGGCGGTCGCCAATTTCGATCCTTCAGCCAACGTGGAGATGCTGACCCGGTTGAAGTAAGGCCGGATTCAGGTATTTACGGATCCGACAGGGTTGGGCCGGTGATCCAACCCTGTTTGGGCGTGTTCTGCCGCGTCAATTAACCTCGAGATTGACGGTCTTCCGCAGTTTTGCCAGCCCGCGGCGGACCCGGGCTTTCACGGTGCCGAGAGGTTCTCCGAGCTGATCGGCAATTTCCTGCTGCGTCAGTCCGTCGAAGTAGACTTTCTCGATCGCTTCCCGTTGCACGGTGGTTAACTCGAGAACCGCGGTGCGAATTGCGTGGCAGGTTTCGCGGCGTGCCACGACTTCAAATCCCCCGGCGCTTTTCGCTACCCTGGGAATGACCTCGACCTCCGAGGCATACGCCTTTTTGACTTTGCTCTGCCTCTGTTTCGAACGGAGCCGGTCGATCGCGCGGTTTCTGGCCATCGATACGAGCCAGGTGACGGGGCGCCCTCGGCCGTGATTGTAGAGATTTGCCTTTCTCCAAAGGGAATACATCACCTCCTGCAGCACTTCCTCGGAATCGTCGGTGTCGTTCAGCACTTTGTGAATCGTCGTGTAGAGGAGCCCGCTGTAGCGCCCGTGGATTTCTTGAAAACTGTGACGATTTCCGTTCGCAATTTCATTAAGCAGCGCTGCGTCAGCGGTGTCGTCAAAGGCAAGGCGTGTCTCGTTTTGTTCCATTATGAGAATAGCTTATTTTATTCCACAGATTTCTCAAATCCTAACGTGATAAGACTTCCTAATCTATTCCGCTTCAGGTATTAGATTATTCGAGCGGGCCGCGGGAGGCGGGAACGATTCGCGGCAGACGCTTTTGCCCGAACGCGGTTGAAAGCGGCGAAATCGATGCAAACGTCCCGTTGATTGAACAGGGATTACGCTTCACTGTCCAAGCTTTCGCATGGGCATCGATTGCACGTCGAAGTGCTGTGTGGTAATTTCCGTAATTCGGATACTCTCGAATCCTCAACTCGACTAATTTGATGCAAGAACAAGAGCCAAACAAAGATCCTCAACGCCAGGGCGGTGGAGAGAACAGTTTCAACTGGAAGGGGCTGATTTTGCTCTTCGTCGCAATGAGCCTTTTCGCTCTCGCGATTTGGTCGAAGTCATTTTCAGACGCTTCTAAAAATCTCAACTACGCGGAGTTCAAGGAAATGGTGACCGCGGGGAAGATCCAGGTCGACCCCAAGGCTGAGCCTCCCATGTTACTTCGTCTTGGTCAGAAAGATGGAAGCGCTAAGCAGTATATCTCAGGCTGGTATGAGGTGGAGAACCCCGGCGAAAACGGCGGTAACAAATACAGCGAATTTACGACTCCCGTGATTCTGGAGTATGTGGGGGACGACCTGAAAGCGCTTCTCGCGGAAAACGATCTTCAGATTTCGGATCTGCCAACGGATTCGGACGGAATCGGGATGATGATGATGTCCTTCTACATGCCGGTTTTTTTCCTGCTCATCCTTCTCTACTTTCTCTTCCGTCATCAGATCAAGGCAGCCGGAAAAGGCGCGATGAGTTTTGGTAAGAGCAAAGCCAAGTTGATGTCGATGGACAAAGGCAAGGTCACGTTCAAAGACGTTGCCGGAATCGAAGAGGCTAAGGAAGAAGTTTGGGAGATTGTGGAGTACCTTCGTGACCCTAAAAAGTTTCAGAAACTCGGCGGGCGCATCCCTAAGGGCGTTCTCATGGTGGGATCACCGGGAACCGGAAAAACGCTCCTCGCGAGAGCGATCGCCGGCGAAGCGGACGTGCCGTTCTTTTCGATCAGTGGTTCTGATTTTGTTGAAATGTTCGTCGGTGTCGGTGCTTCCCGCGTTCGCGACATGTTCGAGCAGGGCAAGAAGAGTGCTCCCTGCCTGATTTTTATCGATGAGATCGATGCAGTCGGTCGTCACCGTGGACACGGCATGGGCGGTGGTCACGATGAGCGCGAGCAGACCTTGAATGCCCTCCTCGTGGAGATGGATGGATTTGATACGCAGGAAGGTGTCATCATCATCGCGGCTACAAACCGTCCTGACGTTCTCGATCCGGCGTTGCTTCGTCCCGGTCGATTTGACCGTGAGATTCGGGTGGGACTTCCCGACGTGAAGGGCCGTGAGGAGATTCTCCGGGTCCACGCCAAGAAAGTGAAACTCGCTGAAGGCGTCGACCTCGGTGTCATTGCCCGCGGAACGCCCGGTTACTCCGGCGCGGAACTCGCCAACGTGATCAACGAGTCAGCCTTGCTCGCGGCGAGTAAAGGATTGAAGGCCATCACCCTCGCGGAAATGGAAGAGGCGCGCGATAAAGTGCGTTGGGGTAAAGAGCGTCGAAGCCTTGCCCTGAGTGATAAAGAGAAAGAGAACACCGCCTATCACGAGGCGGGCCATGCGATTCTCAACGAGCTCCTGGAACACACCGATCCTTTGCATAAGGTGACGATTATTCCCCGCGGACCGGCTCTCGGCGTGACGATGTTCCTGCCTCTCGAGGATAAATACACGCATCGTAAATACGAGCTTCTCGATGATCTTGTTGTCGCGATGGGCGGCCGGGTTGCAGAAGAGATCATTTTCGGTGACGTCACCAACGGGGCTTCCGGCGACATTCGTCAGGCAAGTAACATCGCCCGCAAGATGGTGTGCAGTTGGGGAATGAGCGAAGATTTGGGAATGGTTGAGTATGGCGAAAGTCAGGAGCCGGTTTTTGTCGCTCGCGACATCGGCACTCAGCGAACCTACTCCGAAGCGACGGCGCAGAAAATCGATGACGAGGTGAAGCGTCTCATCGACGAGGCCTATGCGAAGGCAACGAAGTTAATCAACGAGAACCGTGACAAGCTGGAGGCGATTGCCCAGGCGCTGCTTCTCTATGAGACCATCAACGGCGCTCATGTGAAAGAAATCATGGAGCATGGTGATATTCAGAATCCACCTGACGTTCCCACTCCACCTGATCTTCCTGCTGAGCCGAAGCCGAAGCCTGCGGTGGCTGAGGAGAAGAAGGACAACGGCGGGGAAGATTTCTCCGGCGAACTCGCACCAGCCTGATTATCGGGCACAAAGGGCAGGGGCGATTCGTTCCCCTGTCTTCACCCACACGGACACCTTTCCCTCCGCGTCAGCCGCGGTGCAGGGGAGACGTGTCGTCGAGGCGAGCGGTCCCGGCATTCCGTCAGGTTTTCTCTGTTCTCCTCTTCGAAGAGCCAGGTTTCCCGCTCTTTGTTTAAGCTGCCTTGACTGGTTCCCGCAAAGATCGCCTGCGGAGAAAAAGCGGTCAAAATTGGGCTCTGGCAGGATGCCAGGCGGTCCAAGGGCCAGTTTTCTCATAAAAAACTCGCTTAGGTGACAATTTCTTCATACTTAGTCTAGTCAATCTTAACATTGACGTTTACCTTCTGCATTTCTTAGCTATCCGAAAAGTTCTGATAGTTAAGCTAACTTAGCGGAACACGTAGACTCGGACAAAAATTATGGGCGACAAAGCAGAAGCTTATCTAAGAGGGGAATCGGATCCGATGGAGGTCCACAGTTCCCGGGATCTGTATTTCGAGGTTCTCCACAAAGATCCCTACGGGTTGGATAACAAGAGCTACGATTGGTCTGGCGAGGACAAGTTTGTCGCGTGGATGTTGCCGGCGATGGTGCTCGGTTGTATCGGCGTTTGGGTGGCTCAGGCGATGGGGCTGCTCGGCAGCGTCGGGGTCTATGCCTATGCGATGTTCTTCACGTGGATTGGGATAGAGCTCGCCGGAAAATACATTTTTTCGAGCGCGATCCTTCGATACAATATCAGGATCAACTACATCCGCAAGTTGGCTCTACGCCCATGGCGGAAGCTGAAGACCTATGTGATACCACTTCTCCTGAGTGGTGCTTTCGGGTTGGAGCACGCGGCGACCTCTGCGATTGCCGGGGTACTCATCTTTTTCTTCATGGATATTTTGAAGACGATTTTTACGGAGTGGAACCAGATACGGCGTCGCGTTCCGATCTTGAAACACGCGTTTCTCGCCTGGGACCGAATCGAGGATCGGCCCTACACCTTGCGCTACGACATTCTCGAGGATCTGTTTCGTTTCATCGTTTATCTCCCCTTTATCTGCATCTTCGGAAAGGCTTCGTTGCTCGTGATGATTCCCAATTTGATCAACGAGTTCGGCGACGGACTGGCTGAGCCGGTTGGAATCCGCTTCGGTAAACACAAGTACCGTTGTCGTTCGCTCTATTACAAAGGGAAGTTCTGGAACGGAAATTTCGAGCGCAGTCTTGAAGGCAGCGCCATGGTGTTCGTCGTCTCGATTATCGTTATGGTGATGTATGCGAGCTACTTCACGATGCCTCAATTTCTGATTCTTCTCGTGGCGATGCCTGTCTTGATGACTCTGGCCGAGGCGGTCAGCCCCCATACGAATGACGGTCCGATGTTGGCTCTCGTCGGCTGCTCAATGATTTGGGCGGTGACGAGTTTTGTGTAGATCGGGTGGAAGTCACCCGGCCTGCCTCCTGTATAGCACCGATTCGACCGGTGCGATTTCTCCGGCTTTTACCGGGAACGGGAAAATCAGCTCCCGTCAGTGCTTCTATTTCTTCACGAGATAGAGGTTCGGACGCCGGGGCTTTTCCTTTCTTATGCTCATCTCGCAAAAGAAGAGCACCATGAGAAATCCTGCGTAGAGGTAGCCAATCCCCGCCAGCAGTTTCTTCTGTTCGTGGCTCGTGACTTCACCTTTCCAACCCACGCCGGTCGAGTGCAGCGGCGGGATTGCCACTTCAATGTGGTGCGCTGCCTGCGCCTCGATGAATTTCGTCAGGTGGATCGGCTCATTCCGCTCCGTTGCGCCCATAGCTTCGTATCCCGTCAGCAGGAGAATCGTGAGAGTGAGTGCCAGAAGGCTTCGTGATAGTGGCTTCATGGGAAGGTGAAATCTTAAGGAATGAGAAAATGACTCGGGGCTGAATTGTAAACCCTTTTGACAAAATACCATAATTATCATAAGTTACATAATAATTTCTGATTAATGAATTTTAGATTAGCCATTCTTTCTACCCTCTCCTTTGCCATGCTCATTGCATGTTCCGATTCTGGAACAAAAGGAGATGATCGCGGCGCTGCTGCGGAGGGCGGAGCGCCGCCCACCACTCAGGTCGTCTTCGGCGTTTACACGGCGGACAAGGCTTCGGATGTCGTCAAAGAGTTTGCACCGACGATTGCGTGGCTTGAAACCGCTGTCAGTGAATCCCTCGGGCGTCCCGTTGATATTCAGATGAAAATAGCGAATAACTACCTCGTGGGGATTTCCGATATTGCGATCGGCAAGGCTCATTTCTCCCGCCTCGGGCCGGCGTCCTACATTCACGCGATCGATGAGAACCCGGGTCTGCAGATCCTCGCGATGGAGTCGAAAAAGGGAAACCGGTCCTTCAAGGGGATGATCGTTGTTCACAAGGATTCCACGATTGAGCGAATTGAGGATCTGAAAGGGAAATCTTTCGCGTTCGGTTCTCCGTTATCAACGATTGGCCGATACCTCGCTCAGGACATTTTGATATCGAACGGAATTCTCTCCTCAGACCTCTCGCAACACGCCTTTCTGGGACGTCACGACAGCGTTGGAATGGCCGTCGCCGCCAAAGCATTTGATGCGGGAGCGCTGAAGTCGAGTTCGTATAAGGCTCTGTTAGAAGAGGGGTATCCTCTCAAGACGCTCGTTGCTTTCGATAACGTGACCAAACCCTGGATTGCCCACCCCAGTCTCGATCCTGAAGTCGCAGCGGCCATCAAGCGGGCCATGCTGGAGATAACTCCCGAGGAGGCAGAGGCGATCGGGAGTGACGGGTTCCTCGAGTCTGGCCCGGAATATTACAAGGAAACCGGTGAAGCGATGGTTCGGAGTGAGCAGTTTAAATCTTCTTTAACTGCAATATCTCAGTAGAACCGGGTTCTCCCACCTACGGCTGATGACTTCTACTTTTCAATTAAACTGATATGACGCCATTGATACGTGGCGGGATGCAGCGATTTTCGCTGCGTGCCCAATCCATCATTCTGATGATGGCGATTGGGATCATCCTGAGCACCTGCATATCCTTTTTTGTTTATCAAAGGGATTTGGACAGGATTGCGGAGCGGGTTGAACAGTTGAGTCGCAGCCAGACAGACTTGATTAAACATCTCTCGATCGATTCGATTCTTGCAGAGGACAGGCCCGCGCTGCAGACGATTGTAGAGGGACTCAAGAAGCTGGAACTCGGCATCGATGAGATGAGGGTGACCAACTTCAACGGGGAAGTGTTGGCCTCCTGGTCTGCAGCCGATCCGAACGGCAGTGTCCACTACCGAACCTTGACTCCGATCGATTACCTCGGGCAGAACTTCGGTGAGATTCAGATTAACTGGAATCGAGACAAGCTGGTCGCGCCGATGAAGAAAAGGGCCGTCGGGATTGTGCAGATTATTGTGACCTCTGTCGTGGGTATCGGAATCTGTCTGGTCGCTTTTGTTGAGTTCTATTTTGTGCGACCGCTTGCTCATCTTGAGAGCAAAGTTGATGCAGTGTTAGGAAATCCGACCGTCGAAATAAAGCATCATCGTTTTTGTTCGAGAGAACTGACGCATCTTGATAGCAGTCTTGTTGCGGCGGTGCGCGCGATTCGGGAAAGAGGTTCAAAAGACGAACAATTGCGCGAGGAGCGAGCCAGAACCAAAGCAGCCGAGGCGGTCGCGGTCGCCCGAACCGAATTTCTTTCGTTGATGAGTCACGAAATCAGGACACCTCTCGGGGCGATTCTCGGGTTCGCTGATCTGCTCGATATGTCCGGAATCAAAGGGGATGAGCGGGAGTATGTGGGGCACATTCGTGAGAGTGGAGCCTTCCTCCTTCAAATTCTGAACGACATTCTGGATCTCTCAAAAATTGAAGCGAACGGGATCCAATTGGAGAAGGTGCCGTTCTCTCCAACTTCAGTCATGGGAGATGTGATATTGATGCTGCGGGATCAGGCAAAATCGAAAGGCGTCGAACTCGTTCTCCAGACAGATTTCGACAGCGATCTTCTGGTCGATGGTGACCCGCTGCGACTGAAGCAGATTATTCTCAACCTCGCCGGTAATGCAGTGAAGTTTACAGAGAAAGGAAAAATTGTCATTTCAGCGATGACGGCAGGCGGGGACAGGAAGCGCGGAGGAGACGTCGAGATTCGTTTCTCTGTCAAAGATTCAGGGATCGGAATGCCTCCCGAATTCGTTGAGAAAATTTTCGAACCCTTCTCGCAGGGGGATGCCTCGATCACCCGTAAGTTCGGTGGAACCGGGCTCGGCGTGTCCATCTCCCGTAAATTGGTAACCATCATGGAAGGCGAGCTTTCTGTGGAGAGTGAGATCGGGCGCGGATCGGAATTCTTTTTCACGCTGAACCTGCCCGTTTCCAGCTGCTTGCCGGAGAAGAAAGATGCTCTTGTGACTGAACGGGGCATCGTCATTGACGGGAAGGCTCAGAGTTTCCGGATTCTGGTTGCGGAAGATGATCCTGCCAATCAGAAGCTGGTAAAGAATGTTCTGGGGCGCATGGGGCAGGAAGTCACCTTTGCCGGGGACGGGGAGGAGTGTCTCGAAATTTTGAGCAGCGGACAGAAATTCGACGTTCTGTTTCTGGATTTGAGGATGCCTAAGATGGGCGGTATGGAAGTTCTCGGTCGCATCCGGCAGGGCGAGTGCGGCGAGGAAATTTCAGGGATGCCGGTCTCAATGATGTCTGCTGATATCCTGTCGCAGGATGAAGCGAAGTTGGCAGGAGCGGATGACTTCATCGTGAAGCCTATTGCCTTTGATAAGATTCAAAGCTTTCTAACCGGTCAGAAACGGGAGGCATTGATTCCCTTGCTTGACGCTCAGTTGGATGGAGAGTCGAACGGGCTGGAAGTTGAAGTCCTTGAACCGGTCGGGAGCGATTCCGAAAAATGGGTCATGGTGGTTGATGACAACCCCGCGGTTCGTCAGATGATCGAGAAGTTCCTCTCGAGGTGGGGGTATCGTACCGGCATCGCCGTGGATGGTTCCGATTGCCTCGAACAACTCGCCTATCATCGCTATGATGCCGTTATTTCGGATCTCCGGATGCCCGGCATGGATGGAAAAACGCTCATCAATCGAATTCGCGAAGGACATGCCGGAGATGCTTATCGAAAGGTTTCGGTAGCACTGATGACCGCCGAGCAGATGACGGAGGAGGATGCGCACGCAGCGCACGCGGATGCCTATATACCGAAGCCGGTTCCGATGGACAGCTTGAGAAGTTTTCTTGATAGCGTCCCCAACGGGCCCGTTTCGCTGGCGAGCTAGTCGACTTCGTTTCACTTTCCGAATGTGACAGGATTGAAACGGGCGCGGATTTGAAGGATCTGAATCAGGGGTGCAGTGTCGCGGTGTCCACAACAGGACACACCAACTAACTCTGAACACAGAATTCATGAAAAAAACATTCGCCCTCCTTGCACTCGTTTCGCTTTTCGCCGGAGCCAACGCAGAAGACAAACTTGTCATCAAAGGTTCCGACACCCTCGGAGCAAAAATGGTTCCTCAGCTCGCTGAGGCATATAAGGCTTCCGGAAATGAAGTCTCTTTCGAGATCGCTGCTGAAGGATCTTCCACTGCTTTCACCAATCTTCTCGCGGGAACAGGTGAGATCGGAATGTCCAGCCGCAACATCAAAGACGCCGAAGTGGAAGAGTTCACTGCCAAAGGCATGGAAATTAAAGATTGGGTTGCCGCTTACGACATGATCGGCGTGATCGTGAACGAAAAGAGCGGTGTCGAAGATCTCACAACGGAGCAGATTCAGGGAATCTTCACCGGTGATATCACTGACTGGAGTGAGGTTGGCGGCGACGCTGGTCCTATCTCTGTTTATACCCGGAACACTTCTTCCGGCACCTACAAGTCCTTCCAGGAAATGGCAATGGACAAGCGTGACTACGGTGCTGACACTCAAAAGATGGCCGGAAACGAGCAGATCGCTGAGGAAGTCGCCAAGAACGAAAACGGAATCGGATACGTAGGCCTCGCCTACACTGACAAAGACGGAATCAAAGCGGTTTCCGTAGACGGTGTTGAGCTCAAGCCGGAGAACGCGGCTGATTACGCCATCGCGCGTAGCCTTCACTACTACACGATCAAAGGTAAGCTCTCGGATGCCGCGACCAAGTTCCTCGTGTGGGCAACAACCGATAAGAAAGCTGCTGAAGTGGTGGAGCGCGTAGGCTTCATTCCTGCCGGTGAGTAATTTTCAACTGCGATCGAAGGTTCCGCGCTGAAAGATGCCCGGAATCAGGATTCGCTTAACAACAACCAGGAGCCCGTCGGTTTTGCCGTCGGGCTTTTATGGTTGAAAGAGATGGGGTGACAGGCCCCTCGGTGACTGATTTGTCACACTCTTTAAGGCGATTATTCCTCGAATTGATTGTCTTTAAGGCGCGGATGTGAAATGCATTGGCAACACGAATAAAACAGATGAGCGATACAAACGCCGACACTCAAAAAGGTTCCAAAGGATCAGAAAAACGGGCATTCCAGCGCAAGGGATATACCTTTTTCGGCTTGGGCTTGCAGGACGTGATTCGCTACTTCTTCGGTGGAAACGCGAGTCTCGCTATCATCATCCTGATTCTGATCTGTTTCTTTCTCGCGAAGGAAGCGGCGATGTTTTTTCCGGATCATCACCGCGGCTTGAAGGCGTATCGGGCTGCCGGTCAGGAGTTTGTCGACTACATCGGTGAGGAGATCGAGCAGCACACGAGGATCTACAGCAGTGCCAACATTGCCTATTTCGCTGAAGTAAACCGGACCTCTCTCGAAGAGGACGCGATTCTGAGAGCTCAACGCGCCGTCCTTGCCAACGTCGAAAGTCTCACTTCACGGACCTGGAAGGAGCTGGAGAGAGAGTTGGACAATCTCGAAGAAGCACAGGAGGACCTCGAGGATTTCAACGCGTCGGAAAGTGAGCCTGATGCAGCCCGCCGACTGGAACTGACGAAAAACGTTTCTCAACTCGAAGCGAAGGTTGCCGACGTTCGCGTCCGGCTGAAGGAAGAGGTGACGGGTGTTCTCGGTTCAGAAAAAGCCTGGGACATGGGCGGAGGGGGAATCGGAATTTCATCCGGCGATCGCGCCAGAGTGCTCGATGCTGTTCTCTTTGAGGCCTATCCAGATGCAAAGGATGACCATCCCTTTATTGTCGAAACGAAGGCAAAGAGCCGTGAGAAGAAGGCGCTTGAGGCGGAAAAGCTTGCCGCTTTTAAAGAGACTCTGAAAGGGCTCCAGACGGCGATTCGGCCGATGAAAGCGCTTCACTCGGATCTGAAAAAGACAGCGCTGGCGAACCGGACGGAAATCAACAGCTCGGAAACGGCTCCGGCCCGCCGGGATGCGTGGTTGGAAGGTGCCAAGACGACGGAGGATCCTGCGGAGAAGAAGCGGATGCTGGCGAGGGCGGAAGAGGTCGTTATCGTCGAGCCTGATCTGGTGTCATTGAACGCGCCTTTCTATGCCGCCGTCGATACGCACAGGGCGACTCTCGCGACGCTTCAGGCCGAGGTTGAGCGGTTGCACAATGAGCTCCCCGACGGAGCGGAGACGCAGAGCGCCCGCAAAAATCTCAAGAAAGCCGATCATTACTACGGGGAGTTCGTCGAGACGGTTCGTGAAAACCGTGAGAAAATTCAGGGGTGGCATCATGACGAGCCGCTGGGGATGATGGAGTCCGTGGGCGCTTTTCTTCTTGGAAAAGACTGGGTGACAAACAGTTCGTGGCACGATTTTTACGGTCTGCTGCCTCTGTTCACCGGCTCGCTGCTTATCTCAATTATCGCTCTTGTCGTAGCCGTTCCTTTTGCCGTCTCAGCTGCGGTCTATGTGAATCAGTTGGCGAACCGTCGCGAACAAACTTTCATCAAACCGGCGATTGAATTCATCGGTGCGATTCCCTCGGTGGTGCTCGGATTCTTCGGAATTCTCGTCTTCGGGGAGACGCTCCGCGCGGTGAGTCAGCTGGAATATCTCCAATGGATCCCCGGATTCCCCATGGCTGAGCGACTGACGATTCTGAACGCAGGGCTGCTCCTCGCCTTTATGGCGGTCCCCACGATTTTTACTCTCACCGAGGATGCACTGAACAACGTGCCTCGTGCGCTCGCCGAGAGTTCTCTTGCGATGGGTGCGACGAAGTTGCAGACCATTTTCCGCGTCATTATTCCAACCGCGGTATCCGGTATTATCGCTGCCGTGCTTCTCGGATTTGGCCGCATCATCGGTGAGACGATGGTCGTGCTTCTCGTCGCCGGAAATAAGATCAAGATCCCCGACTTTACCGAGGGGCTCGGGGTGATCGCTCAACCCGCTCACACCATGACGGGAATCATTGCCCAGGAACTGGGTGAGGTCGATAACGGGTCACTTCATTGGCGGGCACTCTTTATGGTGGGGATGATCCTCTTCATCATCTCGCTCGGCGTGAATTTCGCCGCTCAGCGAGTTCTCAAGAAGCTTCAAAAAATCTAGACCTTTCGTCTTTCTCATCTCTCCTTTTCCAAGCCATGCAAACTGTAGCCGAACCTATTCTCGTAGAAGACGGGGTGAATCCTTTCGCCACCCGCGCGAGCGGCTTGAAACGTCGTGATCAGGTCGTTTCAACGATGCTGCGAGTGGGGACTTACTTCATTCTCGCCTGCGCCGCTTTTATCTTCTCATACATCATTGTAAAAGGTGCCCCGGTGGTTTTTAAAGCGGAAGCACCTTTCATTAATGTGGAGTTCTTCACGAAGAGCCCCGAGACGCTGATGACTTTTGAGACAGCGTCAGGAGAGGAATACAAGATGGATTTCGGCGATTACACCGAGTTCAAAGTGAAGAACCCGGAGATTGAGATCGTTGACGAACATTCCCATGCCTACTCCGGAGGAGGCATTTTCGGCCCGCTCATTGGAACCGTGCTTCTCACCGTGATTTGCATCGTGATCGCTCTCTTCATCGGCCTGACGACCGCGATCTTCCTCAATGAGTATTCGTCGAAAGGGAGATTTATGGACCTGATCCGCCTTGCGATCATGAACCTCGCCGGGGTTCCCTCGATCGTTTACGGCCTGTTCGGCTTCGGTTTATTTTGCCTCGTTGCGCCGGTCATCACCGACACGCCGGCTGCGGGCACGATTTTTACGATCCCGCTCCTGTTCACTGACAGCGTTTTATCATTCGAAGGGTGGGGGACTTGCATGCTCGCCGGTGGATGCACTCTCGCTGTGATGATTTTGCCGGTTATTATTGCGGCCTGTGAGGAATCGTTGAAAGCCATTCCGTTGGGATTTCGCGAAGCTTCGATGGCATTGGGTGCAACGAAGTGGCAGTCGATCTCAAAGTCCGTTCTTCCTTACGCTTTCCCGGGAATGCTCACGGCCTCGATTCTCGGGATAACCCGTGTGGCAGGTGAGACCGCGCCTATCATGTTCACCGCGGCGCTCGCTCATAAGGACAAGCTTCCCTGGCAGGCCGTTGAGACGGATGCCGATGCCAATGCACTCGCGCAGTCGATGGAGTGGGTAGGTGGATTCTTTTCCCAGTCTGTGCAGGCGATGCCCTATCACATCTACACTGTGGCAGCGCGGATCCCACAATCGGAATACACGAAACCAATGCAGTATGGATCTGTTTTCGTATTCATGGTCGTTGTCTTGATTTTTGCCGCACTCTCCATTTACCTCCGGGTTCATTTCCGGAAGAAGGTGAAGTGGTAATTTAAAAATTGAACTGACAGATTGACTAAATGCCGCACTTTTACGCAGCCACGACAGACAAATCGAAATGAAAACCACCATGTCGGAAAACAAAATCACCAACGCTGATATTCCGGAAGAGAATCGTGTTACCACTTCTCATGTTAGCGGAACTGCCGCTCAGACGATTATCGGAATCGATGACGTGAATTTTGCCTACACGAAAGGAACCGACGTCCTCCGCGACGTCTCGCTTGATATCAATCAGGGCGAGGTCACTGCTTTTATCGGACCCTCCGGTTGCGGCAAGTCAACGCTCCTCCGGTGTCTCAACCGGATGAATGATCTTATTCCTACAGCAGCGATTACGAAGGGACGTATCAATATTCTCGGAACCGATATCTACGATCCGAAAGTCGACCCTATCGAATTGCGCAAGCATGTCGGTATGGTGTTTCAGAAATACAATCCATTCCCCAAGAGTATTTATGAAAACGTCGCTTTCGGGCTGCGAATTCAGGGCATCAAAAAGACCTCGATACTCGATGAAGTGGTGGAGCGCAGCCTCACCTATGCCGGACTCTGGGATGAAGTGAAAGATCGACTTCATGCGAGCGGACTTGGACTTTCAGGCGGCCAGCAGCAGCGTCTTTGTATTGCCCGTACGATCGCGGTGGAGCCGAAGATCATTCTCATGGATGAGCCCTGCTCGGCATTGGATCCGATTTCCACGGCGATCATTGAAGACCTCATCACTCGCTTGAAGAACGAGTTCACGATCGTGATTGTGACTCACAATATGCAACAGGCGACGCGTGTTTCCGATCGCACCGCCTACTTCTATCTCGGCGAACTCATCGAGGTCGGGCCAACCACAACCATCTTCAACAACCCGTCCGAGAAACGGACCGAAGACTACATTTCAGGACGATTCGGTTAGGGGGGGTGCGTCTCCTTCAACTGCCTCTAAGCGGTTGGGAACTGGGTGATCGCGTGGACTTCGACACCCTGGGCCCGGCCCTTTACCTTGTGAACTCCCATTCCTCTTCCGTAGGCTCGGGAGTTGGGGAGTTCTCTCATAAAGTCACCCGAGGCGAGGACAGACTTCTTGAGCGTCCGGGTCAATGCCTCGAGCCGGAACGTGAGGTTTACCGGGTCGCCCACGAGTGTGAATTCACCCTGACTCATGCCGCCGTAGGCGACTTTTCCCGTGTGTAAGGCCACTCCGATTTTAAATTCCCGTGCCACGTTGGCGAAAACTTCAGGGTGGGCCTTTTGAATCCGGTCAGATGACGCGAGCAGCCTTTCCGCTGCACAAAGTGCCGCTTTCAAACTGTTCTCATCGACCGTCGTCCAATAGGCTAAAACGCAGTCTCCGATGAATTTGTCGACGGTAGCCCCGGCGGAGGAAATGATTTCCTCACAATCGGCATACCACCCGCCCATGATCTGTGCGAGGTCATCCGGGGAAATGGCCTCAGAAAGTGAGGTGAAGCCCATGATGTCGCTGACGAGAACAATCACGGGCGTGGAGCGGATCATCGCGATCGTCGAGCCGCCCAGCGTATTGAGGTTTTGAGTCGCCTGCGTGCTGCCGGCCTGCTTGAAGGAGTATTCGTGCCCTGCGAAGCTGAGCGTGCTGCCGTCGGTTAGCTGTCTCGCTGTGGTGACTCGTGAACCATTCAAATAGCTGCCGTTAAAACTGCCGAGATCGAAAAGAAAGTAACCACCGTCCTGCTTTCGAATCATGGCATGTCTCCGGGAGACACGGGGATCAGGAATCTGGATCTGACACTCGGAGCTGCGGCCTATCATGCTCACAGCGTCCAGGTCAAACTCTCGCTCGGTTGCGATGTTCTTGAGAGTAGCTTTCAAAGCGGATGTGCGAAAATTAAGGGTGCGGTTTCGAGTGGCTTAAGGCAGCCCTTTGATGATGGTCTCAGAATATCTGAATTCCCCGGTCAAGGCATCATAAAATTGAAAAACGACCTGTGGGTGGGGAAAGGCATACCACCGACTTCCATTTCGTTCTATGGGATTGTTAAAAACGTTGTTGATTCGCACGACACAAAAATGCGGGAACGTCCGGTTCGCTCTCGGAATATCGTCCATCGCGTAGCTGGACCAGCGGATCTCGCATTCACGGGGGCCATACTTGAATTTCCCGTTCACGGGTCTGCCTCCCTCGTCGACCATCGGAGCGTGGTTGATCGAGTTGTGAGGGCCGCTCGCGAATTCAAACACGTTGTCGGTGATGCGAATTGCGAAGGAATTGTGGAGATCTCCGGTCAGCACGAAAACGGGTTGATCGATCCCGTCACAAAGTTCGATTAATTCCTCCCTCTCTTCGAGAAACACGGTCCAGGCATCGTCTTTTTTAACGGTGAGTTGCTTGTCGTCACCGCCTCCGCTTCCGACATGGGGAACCATAAAATTCACGGATGAAACGACGAAGACGAAATCGGCTTCGCTCTCTTTGATTCCTTTGGTAAGCCAGCTGAACTGTTGTTTACCCAGCATCGATGCTCCCGGTTTGGCGGGATTTGCAACGTCGTGGAGATCGCGGTGCGAACGCGTATCGAGGATGAAGAAGTCGCAATTGGAAACCGTAAATTTGCCATAGCAACGCCGACCGATTGAGTAGGCGGCTGTGCCATCCGCTTTCGCCGCCGGTGACACTTTGATTTGAGTCGGGCTCAAGACTTCGACGATGCTGTAAACCGCAGAATTGGGATCGCCCGGTTCCGAGTCGAGAACGGCGTCCCTGACTCCGGCGGTTGGAGTGCCCCAGTGAACGTGGAGATTTGCCATCGCCTCGAGATTGAGCTTCGTAAAGTCGGCGTCGGGGTCTTCGATAATATCGCTTCCGGCTTTAAAATTTCCCGTGCTGAACCACGCCGTCTCGCTGTGTTCGACCGGATTGGCCCACGCGAGATAGTCGAACCATGCCTTCGTCGCGATGTCCCGGAAAACGGCTCGTCGGTTGACGTAACCGGCTTCTCCCGTTCCATAGATATCGTTCAGCAATTCATGGTCATCAGCGGTGTAGAAGGTGGGAACGTGGCGGTGCCATTCGCTGAGGTTTCTGCCCCTTTCCATGTAGATTTTGTAGTTCTCCCACACTCCCGTGATAGTAGGCGCTTTTTTGACAATGTGAGGCTGCATGTCGGGGGCGATTCCGACCTGATGGTTCCACTTCTCCGCCTCGTATTCTCGACGATCTTCGTAGAGCCAGTCTCCGTTGAGGATCGCAAAGTGGACCTTGTCCCGCCACTCTGTATTGAGCACGTCGTAAACGGGGACGTGCGGGCCGACACTGTCCCCGACCCCGCGCTGGTTGTTACCGCAGGCGAACTCAAAGCTGAAATTGAAAAGCCCGTCGGGATTGGTTTCGGGATTCTGAAACTGAGAGGCGTCAGGAAGTGTCCGGAATGAACCGCTCAATTGATGATCCTCGACGCGATAGTAGTAGGTCTTGTTCGGCTCCAGGCCCTCTATCGTCGTGGTTCCGGTGTTGTCGGTATCGAGGCTCGTTTTCAGAGGCGGTGCCACCCGGTCAAGATTCTCCTTCGATTCACCGTAGAAAATGTTCACCACACCCGTCTCATTGGTTCGCGCCCAGATCGTCATCGAACTGCTGGTGGGGCGTCCGAGCATCGGACCGTGGGTCACACGCGTTGACGTTGGTTCGCCGTCCTGTGCAGCTGACGGCAGAATGGCGAACGGGAGCAGGCTAAGAACGAGAAGGAATGAATATCGTTTCAAACTCATAGATAGATGAAGCATAGGGCGAATTTATACCCTTTCGGCTGAGTCAAAGCACGTTCAAACGTCATTTTCCTCACCGAATCGCCATCCGGAGAGTGGCTGCTGCATTTTGCCGGACAAATATCAAGGGAGGACCATTGATGACTTTAGGCATGTGCTATTGATAAATGGGAATGATGCGCTGCCGCAGCCGTTTCGAGCGCTCCTGAACCCCGTGTCGGCCCGTGGCGAGTTCACTGAGCGGGTTAAAGGGTTTTTGCGATAACAAATCCAAGCCAGACACCGAGCATGCTGAGGCAGACGCTCAATCCAATATTTCCCGCGGCGAGTCCTGCGTGACCGTCGCGCATCAGAGAAAGCGTGTTCCAGCTGAAAGTCGAAAATGTTGTGAAGCTGCCGAGAAAACCGGTAAAGATGGCGAGTCGGGTCGTTTCCGAGAACCACCCCTTTGACTCCGCTAACGCAAAGAGGAGGCCAAACAGAAAACACCCGACGGTGTTCACGGTCAGGATGCCCCAGGGAAAGGGAGTGCGAGTGGTTTTGTTATCTATCCACGTGTGCAGCCCCCATCTCGAGATCGCCCCGAATGAGCCCCCGAGAATGAGCGCGACAATCGTTTTCAGCATCCTCCTAGTAGTTCAGGACGTGCAGCGATTTCGGAATGAACTTTCCATTCTTACGAATCACTTTGCCGTCGAACTTGATCTCGCCGCCGCCATAGTCAGGGCGCTGGATATTGACGAGATCCCAGTGGACCGAGCTGCGGTTGCCGTTGTCGGCCACTTCGTAGGCCTGCCCCGGAGTGAAGTGAAAGCTTCCCGCGATTTTCTCGTCGAAAAGAATATCCCGCATTGGTTCTTTGATCTCCGGATTGAACCCGATCGCGAATTCCCCGACGTAGCGGGCCCCCGGATCGGTATCAAAAATCTTGTTGAGCGCCTTGGAATTGTTAGCGGTTGCATTCACGATTTTGCCCTCGCTGAATTCCAGCCTGACATTGTCAAAAGCGATCCCCTGATAGATCGAGGGGGCGTTATAGGAAATGTGGCCTTCCACCGAATTCTTAACCGGCGCGGTGAAGCACTCTCCGTCGGGAATATTGTGGGTGCCTCCGCAGGCGATTCCGGGCAGGTCCTCGATGCTGAAACTGAGATCCGTCCCGGGTCCGGTGATGTGAACCAGTTTGGTTTCTGTCATCAATTTTGCGAGAGCGTTCATGCCGCGCTTCAGCTTTCCGTAGTCGAGCAGGCAGACGCGAAAATAGAAGTCTTCGAAAGCCTCCGTGGACATGCCTGCGCTCTGCGCCATCGAAGGGTGGGGCCAGCGAAGCACACACCAGCGGGTCTTGTTGACACGCTCGTTCAGGACCGGTCGCATCTTTGAGGAAAGCATCTGCATGTTTTTCGCGGGAACGTCCGCGAGCTCATTGACGTTGTGGCTTCCGCGGATGGCGATGTAGCAGTCCATCCCTTTCATCTGATGCATCGCGTTCTTCGCGATCGTTGAATACTGCTCCTCCGTCGCACCCATTCCCATTTCCCGTGTGATTCGGGCGTTGTGAATATTGACGAACGGGATTGCTTTCACAGCTCGCACTTCGCGAATCAGAGCGACGCCCACGGCCTCAGGAACATCAAAGAGATCGATGAGAACTTTTTCCCCCCGCTTCGTGGCGGTGGAGTAACGGACCAACTGGCGGGCGAGTTCATCAATACGTGGATCGTGCATAGAGATACAATCGCGGAAAACCGGTTTGTGAAAAGGGGAAAATGTGGCGTAGTTCAGAATCATGAATCACGACACGGACACTCACGGCTCCTCTTCTGCTAAGGGGCGCATCGCGATTCTGGGGTCCGGGAAAGGAAGCAATGCCCGGGCGATTCTCGAAGCAATCGAATGCGGACGCCTTTCCGCCGATGTCGCGCTTATCGTCAGCGATCAACCGACTGCCGGTATTTTCGAAGTCGCAGCCGACTTCGATGTGCCATCATTGTTCGTCGATCCCGGGGAGGGGAAGCGAGGTCACATCCCGGACGAAGCGCTTGACCAAATTACCGATCGTCTTTGTGACGCGTCAGTGGAGTGGGTCATTCTTGCGGGCTTCATGAGAATCGTGAGAGGATCCCTGCTTTCGAAATTTGAAAACCGGATTCTCAATCTTCACCCCTCTCTCCTTCCTAAATACCCGGGCTTGAACACCGTGAGGCGCGCGATTGAGGCGGGCGACGAAGAGGCGGGATGCACGATTCACCTCGTCGATACCGGAGTCGATACCGGGAAAATCCTTTATCAGTCACGCGTTCCGATCGTGCCCGGAGACACGGTGGAGTCGGTGACGGCAAAGATCCACGCCGCAGAGCACGAAGCGTATCCGCTCGTGATCGGCAAGGTGATTGCCGGGGAGTATTCGGCGTGATTCGACCGTGTCGAACAGAGCGCCTCCCGTCATGGGAGGCTCACTCAACAGGGTTAAGTCGTCGACCTGACAGGGTTAGATTTCGACTTTGAAGCTGTCGCCCGACTTGATCGATTTCACGAACGCCGTCATCAGGTCGATCGTTTTTTCGATGTCACCGAAGTCGGCCATCTCGATGATGGAGTGCATGTAGCGCAGTGGCAGGGAAACCAGTCCACTCGCGATACCGGCGCGGAGATGATAGATCGAATCGGTATCGGTTCCGGAGTAACGTCCGGCCGCTTCGTGCTGGAGCGGGATCTTGCTTTCCTTCGCCGTCTCGATAATTCGTTGAGCGACGAGAGGGTGGTTGCAGGCTCCGTGACTGACGGTGGGGCCGCCTCCGAGCACGACTTTTCCGTGCTGCGAATGCTTGATGTCGGGACTGTCGGTCGCGTGAGTGACGTCGAGAACCAGCGCAATGTCAGGCTGAATGTGGTAGGTCGCCATCTTTGCTCCGTAGCCGCCGATTTCTTCCTGAACCGCATTGAGAGCGATACAGGTTGCGGCAGGTTTGTCCTCCGAGAGGCGGCGCATCACTTCCGAAATGATGAAGCCGCCAATCCGGTTGTCGAGGGCACGACCGGCGATTTGATTGTTTCCAAAAGGCGTTGCGGCATCTCCGTAGACAGCGGGATGTCCGACGCGAATTCCCATCCCGGCGACCTCGTCTGCGGTCTTCGCGCCGATGTCGACGAAAAGTTCGTGCACTTCAGGAGCCTTCTCACCGTCCTTCCGGTCCCGAATGTGGATCGCGGTGTTTCCGATGAGTCCGAGGACTTCGCCTTTGTCACCGAAAAGGGTGAGGCGCTTCCCGCGGGCGGTTGCCCAGTCGGACCCGCCAATGCGATCGACTCGAAGAAATCCATCATCTCCGATATACTTTACGATAAAGCCAATCTCATCGGCGTGCGCCTCGATCATGACCGTGGGCGCCGCGTCATCGGTGCCTTTGATCGTCGCCCAGGCACTGCCGTAGGTGTCGCTCTCGACGCTGTCAGCGAACTGACGGCAGCGATTGGCCCAGATACGCTGGCCTTTCACCTCGAACCCGGTTGGGCTCGGGGTGTTCAGCAATTCGTAGAGAAAAGATTCGGTTTCCTTGTTCATAGGATGCGGAGGAGTTGGGAATTAAGATTCGGTGGTGGACTCGTCACTGTCCGCTTCGCTGCCACCGTTTTCAGTTCCGCTCGCTTCAACGTTCGGTTCTCCGGTGCCGGTTGCCCCGGTGTTACCCTCGACGCCGTCCCCTTCGGTATTTTCTTCCTCTTCCTCGTCATTTACGACGCGGGCGATATCCTGAATCGCTTCGCCGTCTTTCGTTTTCATGAGAATCACTCCCTGGGCATTTCGACCGGTGAGTCGTGCGCTGGAAGCTTTGATTCGAACGGACTGTCCTTTGTTGGTCATCAACATGATGTCATCCTCTTCGGAAACACGGAGAGCCTTCACGACTCGACCTGTTTTCTCGGTGACTTTCATCGTGATGACGCCTTTACCGCCCCGACCTTTGGTGGGGTAGTCTTCAAACGGAGTCCGTTTTCCGAGACCTTTTTCACTCACTACGAGGAGCTGTTCGGAGCTGTCTACGACGGCAAGCGAAACGAGAAAGTCATCGGGTCCCGGGCGGATTCCGGCGACTCCGGAGGAAGGTCGACCCATCGAACGAATGTTGGATTCATTGGTGCGAACCGCGTAACCTTTGCTCGTGACGAGTGAAATATCGTCGTTCCCGTCGGTCATCTTCACATCGATGAGTTCGTTGCCCTCTTCGATTTTGATCGCGATGATTCCGTCTTTCCGGAAATTGCGGAAGTCGGAGAGTTTTGTCTTCTTCACTTTACCGCTGCGGGTCGCGAAAAGAACGAACTGGTCCTCGACGAAGGTGGCGTCTTTGTCCTCGTTGCCTACCGCAACAATTCGTAGAACGGATGCGATCGACTCGTCGGGTTTCAGATTGAGAAGGTTCTTAATTGATCGGCCTTTGGCGATGCGGCTTCCTTCCGGAATCTGGTAAACGCGCTCGATGTAGACGCGCCCCGTGTTCGTGAAGAACATGAGGTAATCATGCGACGTTGCGGCGAAGAGGTGCTCGACGAAATCGGCTTCCTCTTCTTCATCAACGACGTCGCGTGTCTCCATTCCTTTGAGGCCTTTGCCTCCTCGAGCCTGCGTGCGGAACTCAGTTGAAAGGGTCCGTTTGATATAACCACGATGCGAAATAGTGATCATGTTAGACTCATTCGCAATCAGATCCACGTTGGCGATTTCGCCGTCGTATTCTGCGAAGTCAGTCTTGCGGGGAGTCGCCCATTTTTCCTGAATCTCACGAAGTTCGTCTTTGATGATTTGCAGGACGCGCTCTTCACGGGCAATGATGTCGAGCAGGTCTTTGATCGTCTCAATGAGCTCGTCGTAATCCGCTTTGATCTTGTCGCGCTCGAGTCCAACCAACTGGTACAGACGGAGTTCGAGGATGTGGTTGACCTGAACGTCGGTGAAGACGTAGGAGCCCGGCTTGATCTGGAGGCTGGGCTGATCACGCAGGAGGATCCCGAGTGCTTCCACTTCGCTCGGCGTGAAGTGATACGCTTTGATTTTCTCACGCGCTTCGTCGCGGGTTTTCGAATCGCGAATCATCCTGATGAAGTCATCAAGATTTCCGAGTGCGAGCAGATAAGCTTCCAGTTTTTCGGCGTTCTTCTCCGCCTGGGCGAGGAGCCAGCGGGTCCGGCGAAGAATCACTTCGCGGCGGTGCTCGATGTAACAGACGAGCGCATCTTTGACCGACAGGAGCTTGGGACGACGATCATCGATCGCGAGCATGTTCGCGGAATACGACGACTCAAGTGCGGTGTGCTTGTAGAGATTGTTAAGAACAACCTGAGCACGGGAATCACGCTTCAGATCGACGACGACCCGTGTGTTCTCATCCGACTCATCGCGAACTGCGGAGATCTCAGGGAGAATCTTCTGGTTCGCGAGTTCGGCAATGCGCTCGACCAAACGTGCGCGGTTTACGACGTAGGGGATCTCGGTGATGATGATTTGCTCGCGACCGGTTTTCGTTTCCTCAACCGTGGCGCGACCTCTCACGCGAATCGATCCGCGACCGGTGCGTGAGTAATCCTGAACTCCTTTTTGACCGAGAATGGTACAACCGGTAGGGAAGTCAGGACCTTTAATCAGCTGGAGCAACTGCTCGTGCGTGATATCGGGATTATCGATCGTTGCACACACCCCGTCGATGACTTCGCCGAGGTTGTGTGGTGGAATGTTAGTCGCCATTCCCACCGCGATACCGGTTCCGCCGTTAACGAGAAGGTTGGGGACTGCGGCGGGGAAAACGACAGGCTCCTGTCGTGTTTCGTCGTAGTTCTGGATGAAATCGACGGTGTCTTTCTCCATGTCCACCATGAGGACATGGCCCACGTGAGTGAGACGGGCCTCAGTATAACGCATTGCAGCGGGAGGGTCACCTTCAACGGAACCGAAGTTACCCTGACCTTGAATCAAAATCTCCCGCATCGTCCATGGCTGAGCCATGTTTACGAGGGTGGGGTAAATCGTTGCTTCACCGTGGGGGTGGTAGTTACCGGAGGTATCACCGCAAATTTTAGCGCATTTTCGGTAGTGTTTTCCCGGTCCGAGACCGAGGTCGTTCATCGCGAGGAGAATCCGTCGTTGAGACGGTTTCAACCCATCGCGAGCATCAGGCAACGCCCGCGAGATGATGACCGACATGGAATAGTCGAGGAACGAATTCGACATCTCATCAGCCACGGAAATGGGCTCGATGTCTGCTTCGTATGAGGGGATTTCCGGAGTGTCGTCTGCCATGAAATTTTAGAGTAAAGTTTCGAAGAGCGGGTGATCGTAAGATCGAGCCCGATTCTAAAAAAAGGATGAATTAGATATCGAGATTTCGAACGCTCAGCGCATTGTCTTCAATAAACCTGCGTCGTGGTTCAACGACGTCTCCCATGAGAATGGTGAACATTTTGTCGGCTTCGACCATGTTGTCGTCGTCCATCTTTACGCGGAGAAGTTTGCGGTTACTTTTCTCCATCGTAGTGGTGTAGAGCTCTTTCGCGTTCATCTCACCCAGACCCTTGAATCGTTGCAACTGCATGCCGCGTTTCCCGATTTCGGTTACGGTGTCGAGGATCTCAGGAACGCTGAACACGGGGTGTGATTTAGCACTGTCGCTCTCGCCTTCGAGCACTTCAAAAAGCGGGTTGTCCTGCGATGAAAAGTGTTCGATTGGCAGGCCCAGTTCCGAAAGACGCGCGAGCACTTTCTGAATAGGTCTCGCTTCGTGAATTTCGATGAGGCGACCGCGGCGTGTGATTTCGTGTTTGGCAGCCTTCGGTGGAGGAGGGGAGTCAGCCGAATCTTCAGCAGGTGTTTCCGCTGCAGCGTCTTCCGTTCCTTCTTTCGTCTGACCGTCTTCGATCACTTCGGCGTCTTCAATCTCGATCACCTCGGCCTCTTTCCGGCCGAAGAGATGCAAGTCGCGGTTTTCAGCGGCAAAATCGCGAAGGTCGGATTCGTCGACGAAGTATTTAACGAAGATGTTATTCCCTTCGCGAATCTGAACCAGATACTCCGGGAGCTGATCGTTTTTACCCGCGGCGAGGTAATCTTCGAAGTCACCCGAGTTCCGTGCAATGACGTCGTTGTAACGGCTCAGTTTTGACAGCAATGTCAGGATTTCACGAAGGGCTTCGGAGCCGACTTCGCTTTCCTGTCCGATGATTTTGAGCCGGGCATCTTCCGATCCGAGGTCGATGAGGATCTTGTTAAGGTCTTCATCGTCAGCAACATACTGTTCCTTCTTCTTTCTCGTGATCTTGTAGAGTGGCGGCTGCGCGATGTAGACGTATCCCGCTTTCACGAGAGGCAACATCTGGCGGCAGAAAAATGTCAGGAGGAGCGTTCGAATGTGCGATCCGTCGACGTCCGCATCCGTCATGATGATCACTTTGTGGTAGCGGACCTTTTCAATATTAAAGGCGCCCTCCTGATCGCCGTCGCCGATTCCGGCTCCGAGCGCAGTGATCATTGTCTGAATCTCTTTGTTTTGAAGCACCTTATCGAGTCGTGCTTTCTCCACGTTGATCAGCTTACCTCGAATCGGCAAAATCGCCTGAGTGCGTCGATCGCGGCCCTGTTTGGCGGAACCTCCCGCGGAATCACCCTCCACAATATAGATTTCAGATTCTTTCGGATCGCGCGAGGAGCAGTCTGCGAGTTTTCCGGGTAAGCCGCCACCGGTCATCGCTGACTTCCGGACGGTTTCACGGGCTTTGCGAGCCGCCTCGCGGGCGCGGGCAGCGTTCAGCACTTTCTCGACGAGCTTCTTGGCGAGAGCGGGATTCTCTTCAAAGTAAGCGGTCATTCCCTCGTAGACGATCGAGCCGACAACGCCTTCGACTTCGTTGTTAACGAGCTTCTCTTTCGTCTGTGAACTGAAGCGGGGGTTGGGGTGCTTGATCGAGATCACGCACATGATTCCTTCCCGAGCATCTTCACCGGAAATGGCAGGATCCTTGTCCTTGAGCAGCTTGTTTGCTTTCGCGTAGTTGTTCACCGCGCGGGTCAAAGCGCCTTTGAAACCGGAGAGGTGAGCACCCCCATCGCCGTTGGGAATGGAGTTGGCGAAACAGAGAATGTTCTCATGATAGTCGCCCGTGTACTGCAGCACGACGTCTGCGTAACATTCGTCCTCGAGCGTCTTACCGTCGTCATCAATCTCGACCATCCGCTTTCCTTTGAGGACGATCGGCTGGTCGTGGGTGAGTTCTTTGTTTTCGCCCATCTGGCGGACGAATTCCACGATTCCCTCTTCGTAGTAAAATTCTTTCGAACGTTCCGTCTCGCCGCGCTCATCCGTAAGATGAATTTTGACGCCGGGGTTGAGGAAAGCGAGTTCACGAAGGCGAGCGAGGAGGTAATCGAAATTGAATTCAATACCGCCGGTGAAAATGGTCGTATCGGGGAAGAACGTGATCTTCGTGCCCGTTTCTTTCGGATCATCGAGTTCGCCGATCACTTCGAGAGGTCTCGTCGTTTTACCTCGTTCGAACTCAATCAGGTGAACTTTTCCATCGCGGCGAATCTCCGCTTTGAACCAATCGGAAAGCGCGTTCACACACTTAGCACCCACCCCGTGGAGACCGCCGGAAAATTTGTAGGCGCCCTGCCCGAATTTACCACCGGCGTGCAGGCGCGTCAGAACGAGTTCGACAGCGGGAATGCCTGACTTCTCGTGAATATCCACCGGAATACCCCGGCCATCATCCTCAACCGTGAGCGAACCGTCAGAGTTGAGCGAAATCAGAACATTGTTACAATAGCCGGCAAGATGCTCATCAATCGAGTTGTCCAGAACCTCAAATACGGCGTGGTGAAGGCCGCGTTCCGTTGCCGGGTCACCGATATACATACCGGGCCTTTTCCGCACCGCATCCAGTCCCTCAAGCTGGTTAATTTGACTGGCATCGTAATCACCGGTCGGCTTCGGAGGTTCGTTATTTTCGGCAGTATCGGACATAATTGGCGAGTGAGTAACTTGAAGGGAAAATCGAGACCGGTTTGAGGTGCTTTTTGAAGCTCCTTTCGCCGTAGAATTCGACCCGTTCTGATACGCCAGAATGCCTGAAATATCAATGTTTTGCGCCTGTTTTATGTCAAAAAAGACACCCTTTTTTGCATGCGTTGCGAAGCATCCAAAAAATCGGGTCAAATCTGCTCAAAAATGCCGGTTTTCAGAGACAAAAGGCAGGCGAAAATGCTGAGTCGAATCACACGGATGCAGAATCTGCGACGTGATGTGATGTCCGTTGTTCGACGTCGCCTTCTATCTATCTTTTGATGAGAGGGGACTGTCGCAGCCGGGACGGCCTGACGAAGTCCGGAGAGCGACAATTATCTGTCTGTCACGGTCGGTCGGCCCGCCGCGAGTCTGTCACGTTTCACCTGCCCCTGCGAAGTGAGGGGAGGGCGAAAGTGCGTATTTCCGGAAGGGAGGGGAGCTGTGGTCGAGTTTCTTTTCGACCTCTCCCCTGGTGATCGTTTGCGGCTTCTAGTTTGCCTGCAGGAAAGCGACGAGGTCCGCGACGTCCTGTTCCGTCATTCCGAGCTGTGCGCCGCTCAGCATCGCCGAGCGTTTCAATTTCCACTGTCCTTTGATCTTCCCTTTGGGAATGATTTGAGTGACGCCTCCCATGCTTGTGATGATGGTAGGGTTTCCCTCCTGGATGACAAGCCCGTGGATGGTCTTGCCGTCCTTGGTCTTGATTTCGTGCGCGTCAAAGCCGTGAGCGATGTCGGCGCTTGGATCAATGATAGAGCGGGCAATGACTTCTGCGGTCTGGGTTTTCCCCCAACCGTCCAGCGCAGGTCCGAATTGCACGCCCATGCCGCCGATTTCATGACACATGATGCAACGCGCCGAGGTTGCCTTTCCTTTTGTCGCGTCGCCTTTGAGCGCGAGAACGGATTCAATTGAGAGCGCCGATTTTTGTGCCGCGTCAGGCTCCGGTGTGACGATTTCCTGAACCACGACTTTAGCGGGATCGTAGATGCCCCTGGCCTTGAGTTCCGCCATCAATCCAAAATCCTGCCATTCGTTGTTCGCCCGGTTCATGAGCCACCAGGTGGCATCTGCTTTGAGCGGGGAATCGAGCTGGGCGAGGGTGAGCATGGCTTCACTCGCCGATTTAGTTTGAATGAAAGCGATAGCGTCCATTGCCAGTTTACGTTGCGCTTTAGAAACGGAATCGGACTTGGCTCGAATGAAGAAATCATCGATTGCCTGAATAGGGTGCAGTCTCCAGGCAATTCCGGCAAAGGCGTTGCTCCACTGCCGGGCGTCGTCGCCGACGTTGAGCGCCTTTTTTACCGCTGCGTAGATGTCCGATTCTTTGCCGGTGGCCCCGGTTCCGAAGGCTTCGAGGTAGCTGCGGTCTTCCCCGTCGTATCCGGCTGCAATCGCGATGAGAATGTCTTTCGACGTGTCGAGCGATTCGTTGCGCATCGAGAGCGCGACCTCGCGGCGAACTGCGGGATTCTCGTCTTTGGCGAGGCGCATCGCGCTGCCGCTCGTATCCAGTCCGGCTCTGCGCATCGCGCGGTAGGCGGCGATTTTCATTTCCGGTGTCTTCTGGTCGCCGGGGTAACCCGCTGATCGTGGGCCGCTCACGCCGAGGTGGTAAAGGAGGTTGATCGCTCTTGCCCGGATGTAGGGATTTTCGTCTTCGAGAAGAGCGGTCACGGAATCGAGTGCGCCCCGTCCCCGCGCTTTGAGTTTTTCGAACCCGATCGCCCGAACGTTGACCGCAGGAGATCTCAGCGCTTCGATCTGACCTTCAATCGTTTCAGTGTCGATCGCGGGAACCTTTGACTTGAAGCCTTTAGGTGCGATGCGATAAATCGCGCCGGAGCAGGTGGCGTCGAGATCCTGATGGCCTCCGACACGGGCGTCAAACCAGTCGGTCACGTAGAGCGCTCCATCGGGTCCCACGGCGATATCTGACGGGCGGAAGAGTGTTTTTGTTTCATTGTTGACGCTGTCGCTCCCTCCCAGGAAATCGGAGCCGGCGAACTCACCGGTGGTGTTGCTCGTCATGAAATCCATGCGATCGAGCTTGAACCCGGCGCCTTCGAGCTCTGGCTGATAGCCGAAGACCACGTTGCGTCCCGCTTCACACGCGAGGAAGGTGCCGATCCACTTGTCACCGAGGGCGCCGTTTTCATAGTAGACGTTCCCTGTAGGAGAACCTCCCCCGTAGATGTCGCCCGCAGGAGTGCTGCCCGGATCGTCCTGACGCCACTCCGCCATCGGAATGGTTTGTCCGGGCCGTTTGTCCACCCGCCAGGCTCTCTGACCGTCGTTGGAGCAGAACCCGAAGTTTGCATATTCCATGACCCAGCTGACCCGGCAGGCGGGGGGATCATCGTTGTCGTTTTGAAAAATATCGCCGAATGAATTGATCGATTGCTCGTAGGCGTTCCGGTAGTTGTGCCCGATCACCTCTGCGTCGGTGCCGTCCGGGTTCATCCGGACGGTGAAGCCGCCCACGTAGACGTGACCGTCATCGCTCACGCTCCCGGCGAGTGCCCCGCCGTCGTGCGGATATTCGAACGGTCCGATTGCTTTGGGGCGGTAGGATCCGAAGATCGTGAACGTCTTTCCGGATTTGTCGGTGAATTTTCCGCCGACGTTTCCGGAGTTGAAATACCATTTTCCATCGGGTCCGACGGTGACTGAGTGCAGCGAGTGATCGTGATTCTGTCCGTTGAAGCCGGTGAGAAGAATCTCCCGCTTATCTTTCGTTTCGTCGAACTTGAGATCGCGATCCACGTCGGTGTAAACGAGAAGGTGGGGCGGTTGGGATACGACGATTTTGTTATCGATCACGGCGACTCCGAGGGGAGCGACTAAAAGCGGTTCCTGAACAAAAGTGTGGCTGCTGTCCGCTTTTCCATCACCGTCAGTGTCTTCGATGACGACGATGCGATCACCTTCGGGGCGGCGATCAAAGTGGCGTCGGTAGCGAACTCCTTCGGCAACCCAGATCCGGCCGTCGATATCGATGTCCATGTTCGTCGGGTTGTAGAGGTGCGGGGATTGGGCCCACAGCGTCACCTCGAGATCATCGGGAACTTGGAAAAGGTCGACGGGAACTTGTTTTGCTTCGGCATCCGGAAAAACTTTGTCTTCTGCGAATGTTTGAGAAAGCGCGAAAGCGCTGAATGCGAGTGCAAGGAAACCGAAGGGTCGGAGGATACTGTACATGGTTCTGAGAGATGAGGGTAAGATGCGGTGGCGTAGGTCTCAATCAACGAAATCTCATGGCCGGATCACGTTCCTGTCGAATAGTCTTGAAAATTCGGTGGCAGTAAGGAAAGTGTGATTTGCATGGTGTTAAGTTCCAAGCCTTTTTTGATCTTCGATTTCGACGGAACTCTGGCGAACACCTTTGCTTTCGGAGTGGAGATTTTCAATGAAGTGGCTCCCGGCTACGGGCTGGCATCCATTTCCATCGCGCGAGTTCAGGAGCTGCGAAAATTGACGACTCAGGAAATTCTCGATGAACTCGGAGTGTCGCGGGTGTTGGCGATCAAGATGGGAGCTCACATTCGAAAGGTTCTCCATTCGCGAATGGATCAGGTTCAGCCCATCGACGGAGCCCGCGAAGCCATCCTCAGTTTGCATGGAGAAGGCTTTCGTCTCGGGATTCTCAGTTCAAACTCGGTGGACAATATCCGGATGTTTCTGGAGAAATCAGAGATGCTGGAGTGTTTCAGTTTCATCGAAGCGGGAGTCAGTCTTTTCGGCAAGCCGACGCGGATTGCGAAGGTTTTACGGAAACATTCACTCGATCCTGCCACGGTCATTTACGTCGGCGATGAAACCCGGGATATGGAGGCGGCAAGAAAAACCAATGTCAGTGCTCTCGCGGTTTGCTGGGGGGCGAACGGGCGTGAGGCGATGGAAAACGAAAACGCGGAGTTTTGCATCGACGATCCCGCAGAGATTATTCTTTGTGCCCGGGAGTTCGCCGCAAGAAAGTGACGTGCGCTATTCCCAGACCCAATGCTTGAGTCGCATTGAGCGGGCGAGCCGGGTTGCTTCAAAGGAGCGGCTGCCGTCGCGGTCGGCGAGTGAGTCGGCGACGCGAATCGCGGCCGCCCAATCCTCGCGTTCCTTCAAAAGCATGATGGCGGAAAATCCCGCGCGAAACACCCAGTCGAGTTCCTGCATTGACAGTTCAGGAAGGAGCAGTGAATCGGAGTCACCGGTCTCGTCGACGATCGAACGATAGATCTCGAGCGCAACCTCGTCTGAGCCGAGCGCTTCGAGGCATTTTCCACGTCTTACCGCCGAGCTGTAGCGCCAGAGCGCAGGCACTTTGGCGGAAGAGGACAGCTCGGTGAATACCTCCGCCGCTTTCTTCAATTGCTCGCTGTCTTTGTGATTGGTAAGCGCTTCTGAATACCAGGCGAATCCGAGATCGGCCCGCACCGCATAGAGCAGTGGTTTGGGAGCGCTTCCTTTTGAAATGATCTCCTCGAATGTTGCCCTCGCTTCCTCATACCGATTCAACGACAAGTAAAGCAGGCCCAGTTCGTGGCTCGCGTAGGGTGAAAGTTCTCCTCCTTCTTGGATGATGGATTTCCATTCGGCGATCGTGGCCTCTGAGCGGGGCGTCGATTTTGCTGCGAAAAACCGGGCGATCCTGGCGTACTCCGACTCCGGGAATTCCGTCGCGATTTGGGTAAAGCGTTCCTTGGCGAGGTCCCTTCGTTTGAGTTCGTAGTAGTGGCTGGCCGCCAGCATGCAAACCTCGGGAAAGTAGACGGAGTTCGGCCAGTTTGTCAGGAATTGATCGGTAAGCGCGAGAAGTGGTGCCGATTCATTGGCCATGAGTGATGCCCAAATCGAAAGGTAGTCGAGGCGCTCCTGTTGTTTGAGTGTCAGGGGGCGTGATTGCAACTGCTCGAAGATGTCTCGCGCGGCTCTTGGTCTCGCCGGCGCCTGATTGAGCTGGATCTCAGCCATCGCCAATTGGGCTTCGACAAAGCGTTCGTGGTTGGGGTGGTCGCCGGCAAATTTACTCAGAATTTTAAAAGCCATCGGCTCTCCTTTTGAGGCGAGATTGAGCCCTTGAAGAAATTCGAGTTCGGGAATGAGTGGAGAGGTAGGATCTGTTTTTTGAAGTTGATTCCGGATTGCGGAAAACTGCTCGAGACGGTCTGATTGCAGCATCGAAATTGCCGCGTTGTAAAGTGAGGCAGAGCGTGACTGGCCGCTGAGGCGGTTCGCTGCAGAGAGAAACTTTTCGGCCGATTCCTCGAACTGCCTGTTCTGGAAAAGCGACGATGTCTTGAGGAAATCATAACGCGCGGCGAGATCCGCGTCGTTGTAGATCGACTCCATGCTGTCATCTTTGAGCGTCTCGTCGTTTCCGGCGAGGGCGAGTCTCAACCTGATCTCAGTATTGATGGCTTTTTCCCTGGTATTCCTCTCCAGATTTTTGAGATCTGAAATCAGCTCCCCGGGAGGGCTGAACCAGAGAAGATTGAAGAGAGCGACCGCCGGTGCCGCGGGGTGGTCCTTGTCTTCACTCCACCTCTGCATTTGATCTCTCAATCCTGAAACCGATTTCCCGGCGATCGATTGTTCGAGAATGAGGAACGCGATGAGAGCCTCCTCGGCGTCCGGTGCGGATTGAATCAACTCGCTCATGATCGTGAGCGCTTCCGCGTTCCGGTCGAGATGCTCGAGCGCGTAGATGCGTGTTTGAATCAGTTCGAGGCGCAATTCAGGGGAGATATCTTCGTCTGCAGCCGCTTGATCGAGGAGTTTCAGGGCTGACTCATATTCGCCGGCGCCTGCCGAAATTTGAGCTCTCCGGATTGTTTCCTCCGACGAATCGGGGGGAGGAAGCATCGCGATGATGTTGAGGGCGGCTTTCGGATCGTTGCTTCTTGCAAGGCAGATGGCGTAGTTGAGCGCCTGTTCAGGGCTCAACGTAATGTGTTTCGCGATGAGCTTTTTGTAACTTTCGGCTGCTTCGGGGAACAGTTCCTCAGCCTGAAAGACTTGAGCTGTTCGCAGGCTCGTTTCGGCGGAGGGGGCGACGGGCGGGTTCTTGCGAAGCCATACCAGCGCTTCGGAAAAAGAATCGTTTTCGATGAGGCTTCGCAGGATGCGAGAGGCGACGAAGTCTTTTTCCGCGTCGCCGGCTTCGCTCGCTTCAAGCGTTTTCCATGTCTCTTCGAACAGCGCTGTCGCCGTGGCAAAACGTCCATCTTCGAGAGCAACGCACCCCTGGCGAAACGAGGGAAGGTCGGCGAGGCTGTCCTGACAGTGCGCTACGTTTTTATAGCCGGTTAAGGCTACCGCCAGAATGGCCAGAAAGAAAGTCGCCCGGCGCGGCTTCATTTTGAAGCATGGGTCTCTACGAAGTGAACCATCTTGTCATCATCATCGCCGGCACTCCAGACGGCCCGCAAGAAGTCGGCTGGCGCAATGTTAGTCGAGCTGAGGAATTTCCGATCACCTCCGCAACAGAACATAATCTCCGGATCGAGTTCACCTTTAAGCTTCCCTCGGGCCTTCATGAGAATCCGGGGGAGCCAGACAAATCCACCGAGCTCCTCACCTTTTCCGGGGAGTTCGTCGGGTTTGATTTCGTGATCGCTGAGTTCACCGCCCATCTCCCAACGCAGATAGTCCCGTCTTGCGCTGGCGATCATAACGGCAGTGGAAAGCGAGGGGGATCCGTCGTCACCGAAGTCTTCGACGAAATCGAAAAACTCGCGCGGTTTGTAGCCGATTGATTTCAGAAATGAGAGATCCGCTTCGGAATAATATTCGGAAAAGTTCTCGTCTCCGCTTTGGTAACGCTTCAGGCAGCGCTCAAATAATTCCACGAATTCGGAGTCCCAGTTGTAGTGGTTCATTGGATGAAAAAGGGGGAGGATTAACGTGTCGTGCGTCGACTCTAGGGGCTCGAAAATTACTTACTCAGTTCGAGCATTTTCATGATCGGAGCTTTCGCATTTTCGCGCTCTGTTTCTGTGAGCGTGACTTCGGGAGAAAGATCGCGGAGACAAAGGTAAAGTTTTTCGAGCGTGTTCATTTTCATGTAACGGCACTCGGCGCAGGCGCAGTTGTCAGTCGGTCCTGGAATTAGATTTTTGTCAGGGGCTTCGCGGCGGAGGCGGTGAAGCATTCCCGCTTCGGTGACGACGATGATGTTCTTCGCCGGGGTTTCTTTGCAGAAGCTGACCATTTTCTCCGTTGAGCAGACTTCGTCGGCGAGGAGGCGGACTGCCGTGGTGCATTCGGGGTGGGCGACGACGACCGCGTCAGGGTATTCATCTTTGATTCTTTGAATGCTGTCACGGGTGAACTCCACGTGCACGTAGCAACTCCCGTTCCAGTATTCCATTTCGCGCCCTGTCTGCTGGGAAACCCAGGCGCCGAGATTTTGATCGGGAACGAAAAGGATCGGGCGGTCTGTGGGTGCCGCCTCCACGATTCGCACCGCGTTTCCGCTCGTGCAGATGACGTCGGAAAGTGCCTTCACCGCCGCCGATGAGTTGATGTAGGTAATGACGTAGTAATTCTTTTCCTTATTCTCTTCGAGAAATGCGGCGAGATCTTCAGCGGGGCAGGAATCTTCGAGGGAGCATCCCGCGTTGGCATCAGGGAGGACCACGGTCTTTTCGGGATTGATGATTTTTGCCGTTTCCGCCATGAAGTGGACGCCGCAGAAGACGATCACATCGGCGTCAGTTTCCTGAGCGCGAAAAGCGAGTCCGAGAGAATCGCCTACGTAATCACCGAGCTCCTGAATCTCTTTGATCTGATAGTTGTGCACGAGAATCACAGCGTTGCGCTCTTTTTTTAGAGCGAGGATATCAGCGCGGAGATCGGTAGAGGTGGCGGTAGTGGTCATGGTCGTATCAAAGTTTTATCCAATAATGGAAGGGTTAAAGCCTTTCTTCAGAGGGAGGAAAGTGGTGATGTCAGGATTGACGGTTGATTCCCCGGAAATGGTTCCGCCCTCCTTGACCTCAATGTCATGTGCGGAGGCGGTTCCGTCGATCGTTCCCGTTTTGCCGACCCTGATTTTGCCGGAGGCGGTGATATCTCCCGAAAGCGTTCCCATAATATCGGCGCTCTCAGTTTGGACTCCGTCAGGGAAGGTGACTTCGCAGTTTTTCTCGATGACGAGGCGGCGACAGAAAAGCTGACCTCTCACCGTTCCGGCGTGCCGGAAGACGGCGTCGCCGGAGCAATCCACCGTCGCATTGATATCTCCGTTAACGGTCAGATTGTCGCACGCGATTTCAGAATTGTTAATCAATCCGCCGCGCCGCGCGATCGTGATGTCACCTCTCGTCCGGAGCGTGTGACATTTGATGGCTTTAATGTCGTAATTCGCCAGTGCGATGTAGGCGCTGCAGCGTTCGCACTGAGTCGACTTGGCGAACTTTGAGACGAGTTGCGTGTGGTAGCAACGAAAGCAACGCACCTTGTGGTCGGTGACGGAGTCATCCTTCCTTTTTTTACGGGCTTCAGGAGGGATGAAGTTGGGTGGCATCTTCCCTTTCGATTGAGTCAGGGAATGGCTTTGTGATTCGATCAAAGCCTCCATCGAGCCTTCGGCGAGCGCCTTCTTTTCTTTTATCGCGACAGGCGTGGTCGCCGACTCGTCGTCTTCATCGACGAGTCCGAAAAAGGCCCCGGCTGAAATACCGGATTTTTCCTCCACCTCCACTTCAGGCCGTGGAAGGGGGCGGGCGCCTTTCTTTTTGTCATCCGATGTGACAAGCCAGGAATTTGAATGCTGATCAAGTTCTTCAACTGAATCGGCTCCGTTCTCCGTTGTGGAGACGTTCGTTTCGCTGGTTGGTCGTTCCGTGACCACTCCCGAAACTTTCAATCCGGGGCTCGGGATCGCGACACCTTTGCGCACCCGGAAATGCTCACCGCACGAGCGACAGAATGAAGAAATGACCAGTGAGGGTTCCTCCTGGCTTTCTCCGCAGTGAGGGCAAGTCAAGCTGAGGCGTTTTGATCTGTTTAGTCTTCGGAACACGAATTTCAGTTGAGAGGGGATTCAAAGCAAAGCGCGCCAACGTGATGCGGCGCGCTTCAAAATTGATGTCCGGAGTTTCCGGACAGATCAGAAAAGGGAATCAGCCCTGTTTCTGGTCGTTGCCGCCGCCGTCGTTATTCTTGTCCTGTGGTGGCTTATTCCCTCCGGATTTCGGCGTGCCGACAGTGGAAAGACCAATGAAGGTGGCGCCTTCTTCGATCGCAAGTTTTCCTGCCACAACGTCGCCGTGAAGAAGGGCATTTTGCTTGAGTTCGCAGCGGTCGGTCACCGTGATATTGCCGTCGACTTTACCGAAGACGACTACCGAGCGGGTTTTGATGTCGCCCACGATTTGTGCATTCTCGCCGACGGTAAGATCGCCTTCGGAATTCACTTCCCCTTCAATCCGGCCGTCGATGATGAGATCGTTTGAAAACCGGAGCTTACCGCGGATTTCGACGTCGCTTGAGAGAATGTTCTTGCTGGCACCTGCTGTAATAGAAGGACCGGAAGACTTTTTCGGAATGGAAGCAGCACCTGAATCGCCGCCGGAAGGATTGCCCCCTGACTTTGCGTCTCCGTTAGATTCTGAATCGTCGTCCTGATTGATGATTTGCTTGAGCACGGCTGAAAGAGTTTAGAATTTACGATCAAATGAGGCGGGCGATATCCCGACCCTCGCGAAATTATACAATAATCACTCGGAAAATAAAAGATCTTCTGCAGGATATTCCCATATTTCGCTCAAAGTGGGGTGGTAATGCGGGATTTTGACGAAATCCGCCGCAGTAGCGCGAAAATGCATCGCGACGACGACCTCGTGGATGAGGTCGACAGCGTCCGGTCCGATCACGGCTGCGCCGATGATTTCCCCGGTTTCGGTGTTGGCGATCATCTTGACGAAACCGTGTGTCTCACCTTTGACCATTGATTTTCCGTGGTCGTCAAAGGGGTAGGAGGCGGTTGCGAAAGGAATGCCTTCCTCCCGTGCTTCGTTTTCCGAAAGCCCCACCATCGCAATTTCGGGATCGGTGAAAATACCGAGCAGTTTCAAGCGGTAGCTGATGTGACGTTTCGGCTCTTTCGTGAATCCGAGATCCACCGCCGCATTGTGAGCGGCGATCTCCCCCTGTTCGATCGCGATGTGAACAATCTCGTGTGGACCGGTCACATCACCGGCGGCGAAGACGGCGGGATTGCTCGTGACCTGCTCGTCATTCGTTTCGATCTGCCGGCTCCCCTCGCGCAGGGAAATCGCGGCTTCGAGGAGCGAGAGGCCGTCCGTGTTCGGTCTGCGTCCCAGAGCTTCGAAAATCTGGTCTGCGGTGACCGTTTTCTCCTCTCCTTCATGTTTGAAGACAACTGACTTTTTACCGCTCTCCGGATCGCGGGAGGCCCGCACGATGGAGGTGCCTGTGTAGAGGGTGAAATTATCGCGTTCGGTGAGGGCCTTTTCCAGCGCGTCGGTAATGTCCCTGTCCGATCCCGAAAGAACCTGATCGCTTCGCTGAATCACGGTCACTTCTTTTCCCAGTCCTTCGAGGTAGCAGGCCATTTCAAGCGCGATGGCTCCGCCGCCCAAAACGATGATGCTGTCGGGCAGTTCGCTGGCGTTGAGGATGTCATCGCTCGTCCAGTAGCCGGTTTCTTCGAGGCCTTCGATCGGGATTCGAGCGTATCGCGAGCCCGTGGCGATGAGCGCCGATTTGAAAGTCACGGTATGAGAACCTTCGTCGTCGTTCATAGTGACTTGAAGCTGATTCCTCCCGGTGAAGGAGGCGGTTCCCCGAATGAGGTCGAATCGTCCGTCGGACAGCTGTTCCTGTCGATACTCGGCGAATTCTCCAATGAGTTGTTTTTTGCGGGCGATGATTTCCTCCGCTTTGACCTCCGTATTTTCGGCTCGAAGTCCAAACTCCTTCGCCCGGCGCAGGGAACGGTAGCGGTTTGCTGATTCGATTAAGGTTTTCGAAGGCATGCACCCGCGAAGAATGCAGAGCCCGCCCAGTTCGTCGGCACCGTCGATCACGGCGGTCGACATTCCCAGATCGTGAGCGGTTCGCGCTGCGGCGTAACCGGCGCTGCCGCCGCCGATCACGACAAAGTCATATGAGTCTTTCATAGTATAACGTAAAGTTGTATCAGAGAACATTGGACTGCGATATGAGTACAGCGCAAACTCTTCTCGAAAGCAATTATGACGTTACGTATTTTCTCCATCTTACAAATAGCCTTCATTCCAGCGTGTTTGATGATGATCGCCGGCTGTGAGGATCCGACTCCGACGGCTCAGCAGGTCACTCCTCCGATCGCGGATGAAAAGCCCCAAACAGAAAAGAACGTGGCAGACAGCGCGGCTCAACCGGAAGCCGGGGATCCCGCCGGACCGGACGCCGTTGAGAATACGGAGCCTGAGAAAAATGAGTCGGAGTATCCTTACTTTCACATGTATCGGGATGGCGACACCCTGGTGGTGAACGGAGAGCTCAAGAGTAACGGTCAGGTCGAACAAATCGGCAGTGAACTGGAACAGTATTTTACCGAGTTGAAGATCGAAAACGGACTGAAAAAAGATCCGGGGAGACACGCCGTGGGTTGGGGGAACCGGATCAGTGATGCGGTACTGTTCGATTATTTCAGCATCGTAGGTGATCCCGAGATTGAATACAAAGATGGCGTAATTCTGCTCAAAGGATCGGTGAAGGATGACAGAGAACTCCGGATGATTACGGAAATGGTGATCGTCGGTTTTTCGGATGTCTGGACGCATAATCTGACCAACGAACTCAAGGTTGGCAACTGATCAGCCCGTCGGCTTTTCGAAACTCTGTTTATCGTTCTCTCCTTATGTCTTTACGTCTCGAAATGCTCCAGGTGGCGCGCCTCGCTCCCACCGTTCTGGGGGAGGAAGCCTGCGATCTCATCGCTGATTTCGTGCTGAGTCAGGCGCATCCTGATGGCGGTTTTTGTGATCGCGACGGGGATCCCGATTTGTATTACACGAGCTTCGCTATCGATGCTCTAACCGCGCTCCAAAGAGAACTTCCTCAGGACGGTCTAAATGCGTTTTTGAGTCGTCAGCTCGAGTGTCTGGATGATCTCGATTTTGTGCACCTCTGTTGTCTTGTCAGATCAGCGAGCGCCCTGACAGAATCCTTTTCAAAGGAAACGCTGGCTCCCGTATTTGATCGCATTGAAACCTACCGGACCCCTGATGGCGGTTATAATCAGTCACCTGATAACGAGACGGGATCGGCTTACGCCTGTTTTCTCGCATACGGAGCTTATTCGGATCATCAACTCACGGTTCCCCGCGAGGATTCGATTGCGGGATGTCTCGATTCGCTTCAATCGGGAAACGGTGCGTGGGCGAATGATGTCGAACTGCCGGTGCCTAACATTCCCGCTACGGCTGCCGCGGTGACGCTTTCCCGCAATCTGCGGCTCCCGATCCCGAACGAGACACCCGGGTGGATTCTGAACTCGCTCCACCCCACGGGCGGTTTCCTGCCGTTCCCGATGGCTCCGCTGCCCGATTTGCTTTCCACCGCAGTGGCGCTGCATGCGCTCGATGGACTCCAGGTCTCGTTCGGTGAAAAGAAGGACAGACTGCTCGATTTTGTCGATTCGCTGTGGACCGCGGCGGGAGGATTTCATGGCAACTGGGAAGACGATGACCTCGATATTGAATACACCTACTACGGACTGCTCGCGCTCGGTCACCTTGCTCTGTGATGGTTATGGATTCACTTCAGGAAACCCTGCAACAGGCACGGGGGGCGCTCCTTGCTGAACGGAATTCCCGCGGGCATTGGGAGGGGGAGCTTTCCACTTCCGCTCTTTCGACCGCGACCGCGCTGGTCGCGCTTGGAAGCGTCGATGAGAACCGATATCAGCGGGAGGTAAAGCGGGCCGTCGATTGGTTGGTGCGGAATCAAAATGAGGACGGCGGCTGGGGCGATACGACGAAGAGTTTTTCTAACATTTCCACCACGCTCCTGTGTTGGTCGGCGGTGACCCGCTTCGGGGGAGGGGGCGACAATGCCCAAGCCGTGTCCCGCGCTTCGAACTGGATTCGGAATTACGTGGGGTCGCTTTCCCCGGCGTTGATTACAGAGACGGTGAAGGCCCGCTACGGACAGGACAGGACGTTTTCCGTTCCGATTCTGATGCTTTGTGCGATATGCGGAACGCTCGGGGAGCACGGATGGAAATGGGTCATGCCGATGCCGTTTCAGCTCGCTGCTTTTCCGCGAAAATGGTTCGCGGTGATGCGGCTTCCGGTTGTCAGCTATGCGCTGCCGGCTCTGATCGCGATCGGGCACGCCCGCTGGAAACAGGGCGCCAGCGGCACGCGGTTTCGCAAAAGGAAGCATCCTCTCTGGGACCGCCTTTCGGCGTTGCTTCAGGAAATTCAACCCGCGTCGGGAGGTTTTCTTGAGGCGGCACCACTCACGAGTTTTGTTTCGATGGCGCTCGTATCGGCCGGGGAAAAGGATCATCCGGTTGTGAAAAAAGGCGTCGAGTTTCTCCTCGCCACGGTGAGAGAAGACGGAAGTTGGCCGATCGATACCAATCTCGCGACCTGGGCGACGACTTTGGCGGTGAAGGCACTTAAAACGGGCTCCCGCAGCACTCAACAAGGTATCGTGGGTGACTCAACCCTGTTGGATCTGACGTCGGATTTTGATTCGGAGCGGGCGGTGCGGGATTGGTTGCTGGGGCAACAGTATCGCGAGGTGCATCCGTTTACGAACACGCCTCCGGGTGGATGGGCGTGGACGGATTTGACCGGCGGTGTGCCCGATGCAGACGACACCCCGGGGGCGTTGATAGCGCTGGATCTGATGGCGGGCGAAGAGCATGCGGATGAGATCGTGACGGCGGCCGAAGGGGGGCTCGAGTGGCTCTTGAATCTGCAGAATGATGACGGCGGAATTCCCACTTTTTGCAAAGGGTGGGGGGCGCTGCCTTTTGATCGTTCGTCGCCGGATATCACCGCTCACACCTTGCGGGCATGGCACCAGTGGCGGTCACGGTTGCCGGAGTTGCTGCAGGACCGGATCGATTCCGGGATTGAAAAAGGGCTTCATTATCTCGCCCGCGTTCAGCACGGAGACGGTTCGTGGATGCCCTTGTGGTTTGGCAATCAACATCGTGATGCTGATGAAGGAAATCCAACCTACGGAACCGCGATGGTGACGCGGGCGCTCATCGAAATTGGCGAGACGGAGTTCGCGGCAGGCGGCGTGAAATGGCTTCGCGAGAATCAGAATTCAGACGGCGGTTGGGGCAGTCTGCGTGACAGGACGCCTTCCACGATTGAGGAAACGTCGCTCGCTCTCACCGCATTGGCTATTCAGGCAGAGCGCGACGGTTCCACGGAACTGGAGGCCGCGATCAGAAAGGGCGCGGAATGGCTCGTTTCCGGGACCGGTGGCGGGACTCGATTCGATTCGAGCCCGATCGGATTTTACTTCGCTAAGCTGTGGTATTTCGAACGTATCTACCCGCTCGTCTGGAGCGTCGAGGCGCTCTCACACGTGGCGGGTCTCGTCGACCCGACGCGTCCGGAAAAGGTCTGATTTCAGGCGGTTACCCAGCCCGGACCGGCGTTTTATCGGGGGATCGGAGGCGGTGGGATACGCTCGGAGGAACCGGCGCTCCCCGAAGGAACGTTGATGGGTGGTTTCTCCGGATCCGGCTTGGGCGCGACCGCAGGCGTTTCCCGCATTCCGGAAGCGGACGGCACGCTGGGTGTCGTCGGTTGCGTGAGTGCGGGCGGCTCGGGAATGTCGTCATCCATCACGGGAGGGCGTGTCGCCGGAACGTCGGGGACTTGCGTGAGCGGGCGTCCTGAGGGATCGACGGGGGTATACGTGCGGGGTTCACCCGGTACCATCTGAGGTTGGCCTGGCGTCTGGTAGGGCGGCGCGCCGGCGATGCCGGCCTGTCCCGGGATTGGTTCGGGATTCGGGGGGAAGTCTGCGATGCCGCTGTGAGGGGGCATTTGCGAAGTCGGTGGAAGCGCGTTTTCGCCGATTCCGGTGGTCATCGCGCCCTGAGCAGGCGAAGCCGAATCGATGATGCGAGGTTGCCCGTCGCTCCGTGTGTTGTCGGGGTGATAGACCCAGACAGTCCTCAAGACCTGACCGCTGGTCGCGGAAATGTAGATTTTCCCGACGACTCTACCGGCTGCATCGATGAGCTGAAGGCGCCACATGGGATCCTGTGAAAACTCGCGTGCTCTGAGAAGGTAGTCGCAACTGTCGAACGCCATTCGCGCTTTCCGGGCTTCCCCTTCGGCTACGGTGAAGGCGGCGACGCTGTCGAGCCGGATTTGATGCGGGCTGAAATAACCGACGGGAACATCTTTCGGGTAACGAAGTTGATCCGGTCCGAGGTCACGGGCATTTCCACTGCTGTCTGCCGCGAAGGCGTAGAGGAGTCGTGGCGCGCGCTCGTCGTAACTGAGAACCTGCCAGGCGGATGGCTGGGGGATGCCGCGGGTGGCGTAAACTTCCGCGACCCACTGAACTGACTGGGGGCCAAATCGGCTTGAGACGATCCCCAGTGCCTCGCGAACCGATAGATCAGATCTCTGGGCAAAAGCTGAAGTCGCCGGGATGACGGCGATCAGCAAAACGAAGGGGATGAAGGAATTGCGAAGTTTCATGGGGCAGTGGAATTCGATGGAAGCGGCGCTTCAGCATACTATACGAATGAGATTTGTGGAGTCTTAGCGATAAAATTATTACAGGTATCTTAATTAAACAAGGTTACGGTTGGAGGTGATGACTTTTCGATTTCTGCGATTCGCCGTCGGCGTTCTTTGCTTGAGTTCAGGCGTTGGCATGGCTCAGTCCCCGCCGAGGCCGCTGATCATGATTGACCCCGGTCACGGCGGTTCCGCGATGGTCGGCACCCTCGCGGAACGCTCCAACAGCTCGGCGAACAATGCTGTATCACCGGGCGGGCTGAAGGAAAAGGACCTGACGCTCGAATTCAGCCGTATTCTCAGGGATGAGCTTCTGCGGGAAGCGAATCGGAGCGGGCCACCGCTTGCCGTCGGTCTGACCCGCGACCGGGATGTGAATGTCAGCTTTATCGACCGGGCCGCCGCGTGCAATTTTCCCGAAACGGCCTGTGTCGTGAGCATCCATTTCAATGCCGGCGCCGGTGGCGGTGCCACGGGCAGTCTCGCGTTGATTTCGGATCGTAAGCGCAATCGAAATTACGATCTCGACTACGCTTTCGGAAAAGGTCTCGCGGCAGCGTGCAACGCCGGAGTGCGACAGTTTATTCCGGAGGCTAAAAGTCGGGGAGTGATCACCGACGGGCATCTCCACGGTGGGCTCGGATCGAATTTCTTCTTCCAGCTCGCGCGTCAGAAAGCGCTGGGAAAAGTGCCGCGTTGTTTTCTGGAGATCGAATTCATCGATAATCCCAGGGTGGAAGAGGCTGTTCTCAAGGGGGATCGCGAAGCGAAATTCCGTGCCATCGCGAAACCCATCGTCGCCTACCTGCTCAAGTATGTGGAGCCGGGAGCGGGGAGGCGTTGAGTAGAATCTATTCTACGGCCAGTGTTTTGAGCCGCTTTTTCGTGGCGTCAGTGATCGTATCGACAATCACGACGTAGTAGCCGGTTTTGCCGTTCGCGGTGACGGTAAAGGTGTTGGTCGAATCTCTCGGGCCGTCCGCTCCGCCACCGGCGTATTCACGAAAATACCGGAGCTCTCGTTTTCCTTCTGTATCTCCGGCAATCGTGAGTTTTACTGCTTGCCAGTCCTGAGGGCGTTCCACCGAAGAGAGTTCTCCGTCGACGATTTCATCGAAGCTTTGATCGGGGGCGGACGCAAGCGCCGGGGTGAGCTTCGCGAAGCCGAGGATCGTGACAACTTCGAAGGGGGAGTCAGGATCCGGATTCCGGTAGCGAATCCCGTAGGAACCATCCTCGAGTACCCACATTTCCGGTTTCCCCCATGCCTTTTCCAGCTTTGCTGAAACGAGGTGGGGAATGGTGACGCCCTCGAGCGTCTCGGAGGTCTCTCCTGAGGAAAAGAGTTCTCCTCTCAGTTCATTCCATTTCGCGTAGGAGGCTTCGGATTCGTCGGCGAATCCTGACACGGGGAGAAGAACGACGGAGATGGCGGCGAAGATTACAGCTTTCATTTGCGGTGTTATGATAGAGTGATGATCGGATAAGATCACGACTTTTTTCAGAACCAGATTCGATGGCGACGTTGCCCGGCGTCAGGGATCGCTTTTGCCACTCCCAGAGCAATGCGATTCGCCGACCAGGCGGCCACGGCGGCATCGAGCAGATCGTCGGGAGGGATTTTCCCCTTTTCTTCGGTGAGGTATTTCGGAAGAATGATTCCTGCTTTCTGAAGAAGTTCGATTCGTTCCTGCTGGCCGTTCCACGTCTTCTTCGAATACTCCAGCGGGCCGGACTTTAAACACGAGAAACAAACTTCCGGATGCGTCTCGTAAATTCGGGAATCGATGAGCGAAGCGGCGTCCGCATCCCGGATATATTTCATCAGGGCGAAACTCTGCTTGGCGATGCCCTTGAGACAGCGTCGTCGTGATTCCTGATTTGCCTCGTGGTAATCATGCCACTTCGGGTCGAGGCAAAAGGCGGGAGGCGTTGCGAACACGCTGCTGCCTCGACCTCCGATTAATTTTCTCGCTGCGACGTCAGCTTCGCGGGAGCCGCCCTCCTCGAGTCCGATCGGAACGTCAATCGCGATCACTTGAGGACTCTCCAGCTGCGAGATCTCGTGGATCGTTTCGAAGATGTTGACTTCAGCGAGAGCCCCGTCGTTTAAAAACACGCAAACCCAGCGCCCTTTCCATCCGTCCACGCCTGCGACCTTCATCCGGGACTACCCAATGATTGTCCTGGCCTCGCGGGCGTTGGCTTCGATTTGCTTCCAGTCTCCGGCGGCGATGACGTCTCGCGGGGCGAGCCAGCTACCTCCGACAGCTGCAATGAGATCATTTTCCAAATACGTCGCGAGATTCTGAACCGTGATTCCGCCGAGCGGGATAAATTTCAACCCGAGGTGCAAATACGGTGCGGCGATGTTCTTGAGATGGGGGAGTCCCCCGGAAGATTCCGAGGGAAAGAATTTCAACAGCCGGCAGCCTTCTCTCACCGCTATGTCGATGTCTGTCGGCGTCATCACCCCGGGGCCGAACGGGAGTGATTTCGACGCGGCGTGACGAATCACTTCAGGGTTCACTCCGGGTGATACCGCGAAGTGCGCACCCGACTCCACCGCGGCGTCGACCTGTTGCGGTTGCAACACGGTACCGATGCCCACGGTCATCTCCGGAACTGACTCCCGGATCTTTCGCGCGGCTTCGAGAGCGACCGGTGTTCGCAGCGTCAACTCCATCGCGTTGACTCCTCCGGCGAGCAGAGATTCCGCGAGAGGGATTGCCGCATCGACATCGTCTATCACCAGAACGGCGAGGAGTTTCGACTGCGCGAGCGTCTGCCCGATTTTACTTTCAGGAGTTAGTGACATAATTTGCGTGGCAGGTGAGATTCAATACTTTTCAATCGCCGTATAATCGAGTAACACGCTCTCATGTATCATCCAATGACTTTTCGAAAATTCGCCGTCACCTTCTTCGCTCTCGCGCTGAGTATCGGGGTGGGTTTCGCGCAGCAGAAAGGCAAAAAGAAGCCGGTCAAACGTCCCAATCCGGCGATGGCAGAAGTAGTCGACGTCGAAGGCCTCCCCCGGGTCCTTCTCGTGGGGGATTCCATTTCAATCGGTTACACGGTTCCTGTTCGTGAGCTGATGGCGGGAAAAGCGAACGTGCACCGCCCGCTGACCAATTGCGGTCCGACGACTGTAGGGCTCGCCGCGATCGATAAGTGGCTGGAGACGGGCGGCGCCGATAAAAAGTGGGACGTGATCCACTTCAACTGGGGATTGCACGATCTGAAATACCTCGGTCCTGAGGGCGCAAATCTGCAGGATCCGACCAATCCGGAAAATCACCAGCAGGTGCCGCCTGATGCTTACCGTGCCAACCTCGAGGAACTCGTGAAGAAGCTCAAGGCAACCGGCGCGAAGTTGATCTGGCGAAACACCACCCCGGTGCCGGAAGGGGCTAAGGGGCGCGTCGTCGGCGATGCGGTGAAATACAACAGGATCGCAGCTGCGATTATGAAGGACGCCGGGATCGAGATCCACGATCTCTACTCTTTTGCCAAAGAACGACAGGCCGATATTCAAAAGAAGGCGAATGTGCATTTCACTCCCGAAGGCTCTGAGGTTCTCGCAGCCGATGTCGCGCGTGTCATCTCAGCTGCTCTTCAGTGAGTCCCGGCGACGGTCATAAAACCAGTCAAATGAGCAACGCCGAAGCCAAATGGGAAGTCGTGGAAAGGGCACTGAGCAATGACTCAGTTTCGCTGGACGATTTTGATAAGTTTTTAAAAAAGTGCCCCGGTTCCGACCTGGCAGTTTTGTTCGAAGCGGTCGACGAAACAGACTATTCCCTGGCCGACTGGATCGCCGCCTTACTGGAGTTTGACCGCTGGATGGATGAGGAGGGGACTTCGAACCGTCCGTTTCGCCAAATGCTGGGCTATATCAATTGTTGTACGCAAATCAATCCACCCAACGTTAGTTTAGCTTCCTTAAAAGTCATTGTTAATGAAGCACTTACTGGATTTGGGTTTGATCATAAAGATGCCTCTCATTTGTGAGAAAATATAAAATTTGCGAAATTGACGGAGAAATCGATAGGCAATAGGGCTTATTTGTGGTATGCTATGCACATGTCAACCACACGTAGAACACGATTCTCACGCCGGGTGCCAGATCACGTTACAGACGAACTGGTAGTTGTACTTTCCGATAAGCGGACCTTCGGGTTTAACGATCTTTTTGAGGTTGTTTACGAAAATTTGAAAGCACGCAACGCGGTAAGCGGCGGAGAAGAAATGCTTCGTCTCCGTGCCTATGAGAAACTCCAGAACCTCGTTACTCGTGGTCTGGTAGAGAAGAACGGTAAAGAATATCGCGGTCTCGAGAACCTGAAGGATGCGGCCAGCCCTCCTCCAGCAGCGACTCCAGGCAAGTAATTCTGCAACGTTCCGCAGCTTTTTATCCCGTTTTTGATGATTGGTCTTATTTAGGTCGAATTCATCTGGACGGAACGATTAAAGTCTTTAAATTCCGGTGAGTGGGTATCATGCCCGCCACCGGAATTTTTTTTGCCATGCTCTCTGACTACATCCCAGTTCTTATCCAGATTGTTTTCGCTTCGGGTTTTGCCGGCGCGACTCTGATTGCCAGTGCTCTTCTTGGGAAAAGAGGGCTCACTAACAAAACAAAAGACTCCGCCTACGAGTGCGGGATGCTCCCGATCGGTGAGGGGCAGGCTCGATTCAGCGTGAAGTTTTACCTCGTCGCAATGCTCTTCGTGTTGTTCGACATCGAGGTCGTCTTTCTCTACCCCTGGGCAACGGTATTCCGGGAGCAGATCGAGAGCGGCGCGACAATTTTTCTTACGGCGATGCTCGGTTTTGTCGGAATTCTCTTTATTGCTTACCTCTACGCCCTGAAGAAAGGGGCGCTGGAATGGCGCAGCTAGCGGGTGATCGCTCTGCTTTATCGCGAGAATCGGATGCTTTTGAATTTCTAACCATCAGATACTCCACCCATGGTTCACTATATTGCCCTCTACCGTTTGGAGAAAAAGAAGTCTGAGGAAACGATTGAGGAGATGATCCGCACGAGTCGGAGTTGTTTTCATCGCGTTAACGAAGCTCATAATTTTCGTTCGGGCCGCAATATTGAAGCCAACAGCGAGTTTGGATTTTTTATCTCGGCTGACTTTGAGAGCCGGGACAAGCTGGAAATGTTCCGCGAAGATCCCAATTTTGATCGCTTCGAGAAGGAAGTCGTCGAGCCGCATACGCTGGAGAAGAAAGAACTTCTTTTTGAGACTGAGCCCGGGAAAGATCCCAAATACTCGTGAGCTGGTTCGAGGAGTTGCTCGGGTTTTCTGAAGATCCTCACGGGATGACTCCTGACGAGGTTCGGGAGAAACTCGTTTTCAGCGAAGGTAAGCTGCTCTCGCGGGTCAATAATCGCTCGTTTCGGGCGGGTGAACTCGATACGCCGCGGCTCGATTCACTCCGCGAGTCGACAGCGGGTCAGCTGAAGCGGGGAGGTTTGACCACGATCGGTGAGGTTGTCGGCGATGTTCAGGAGCTTCACACCGACGCAGGGAACGCCGGCGCGTTTTTTCAGGTCGCCTCACAGTTCAACCTCCTCGAAATGATCGGGCCCTCGGTCACGCCTGAGCAGGGAGTGGGGCGCTATGAACAGGATCATACGCAGGGGCCGGCCTGTGCGATCGCCTGCGGTGCCGGAACCGTTTTCCGGAATTATCTGGTTCCGATTGACGGACAGGTCGGACAAACCGCTGATCGACAGATGGATTGCAGCAGCGACCTCGGTGCCGCGCTCGGGAATGAAAGCGGCGAACTTTGGTCGATGCAAAACGGTTACCTGCTTCCCTCGGAGAGCGGGCTGGAAAAGATCAACGGGCTGATCGGAGCGCTCTCCCCGAGGGAGCGGGAGACGCTTTGCGGGAAACTGCGCATCGGCGTGCAGCAGGATACCGAGGTGACGATTCAGGAAGCGGGGCACCTCGTGACGCAGGCCTTTTGTTCGGCGGTTCCCGTCGCCTATTCGCCGTTGTCTGACGTGCTGTGGGAGCCGCTCGCGCGGGTCGTGCTGGACGCCTCCTACGAAGCGACGCTTCACGCCGCGCTGCTCAATTCTGTCCGCACCGGAAATCCGAGGGTGTACTTGACCCTCCTTGGCGGAGGTGCCTTTGGTAATCGGACAGGGTGGATTCTGGAGGCGCTGGAGAAAGCTCTCCACCGGTTCCGCGAAGCGGGGCTCACGATACTGGTCGTCAGTTACGGCAGGTCAAATCCGACGGTGACTGCCGCGGCTGAGCGCTTCAATCGCTCGCAAGCAGCGTCTTAATCGTATCGGCGGAAACTTCTTCGAGCGAATCGACGATGAGAGCCGCTCCGCTCTGAGCGAAACTTTCGGCGGGATGCGTCGTTGTCACCGCGATAACCTTCATTCCGGCGGCGATTCCGGCTTCCACACCCACGTGAGCATCTTCAATCACGACGCATTGCTCAGGGCTCCGGTCGATCCTGGAAGCCGCCTTCAAAAAGACATCGGGATGGGGTTTGCCACGACTGACGTCTTCCGCGCCCGTGTAGAACTCTCCGAAAAATCGATCCACTCCGGTTGATCGGAAGCATACCTCGATGTTTTTTCTTGAGGTGGAAGATCCCAGAGAGATCGGGATATCGTTTTTTGCGAGATTTTCGAGCAGCGCCACGACTCCCGGTAGCGGGGCGATGCCGCTTGTGGCGAGAAACTCCCGGTAGAGCTCCTCTTTACGATCGCCAAGAGAGCGGATCTCCTCGTGATCGTCTTCCGTCGTCCACTGGAAAACATGAGGAATGCAGGTCTCATTTCTCATCCCGAACGACTCTTTGAAAAGCGCTTTCGTGAGAGGTTTTCCAATTTCCTCAGCGAGTTTGAACCAGCTCGCTTCGTGCTGGTCGTGCGAATCGATGATGACTCCGTCGAGGTCAAAGACGACGCCGGGCGTGGATGAATGCGTGTTCTCCATAGATGCGCGAATATGGACTCACTCTCGAATGAGGCAAGGAAGAGGTCATAGTCGAACGTCCATGAGCAAGACCAAACGTCGTAAGGAAGGTAGATGCTTTTTGCCAAAAGGCATTCACGGCGTTCTCCTGTTACGGTAATTTCGCACCCGAACGTTGCCGGCGATGCGAATGAGCTGCTCCCCGGCGAGACACCTCTATGCGCCCCAGGTCGCGTTGTGCCCGCGCGTGTCGATGTGGATAAAACCGGAATAAGTCCCGATTCCGCCCTTGAAGGCTCCTGATTCTCTCAGTTTCATCGCCGTTTCCGCGGCTTTTTCAGGACCTGCTGCGAAAATGAGATCCAGTGCGCAGTTTTTCATGTGGTAGGACCGGCTCGCGGCTCCCGAGCAGACCGCGTTGTATTCGGGGCTCCGGTAGGCTGAATTGATGCAAACGAGCTCGGAACCGAGTTTGTGACGAACCTGGTCGGCGATTTTCAAAGTTGGAACGAGGCGCTTCCACATGTGCTCCGGTGGCAGGTGATTCTCGACTCCGCTCCGGACATTCCGGTGCGGTCGGATGATTTCCTCAGCGGTGATGTATCGCAGGTTCAAAGAGTTGAGAAAGGCAGCATAGGCGTCACTGTTAGGGAGGACGCGGGGAGTTGTCCCGGATTTGATCCAGTCTTCAAGTTCGAATCGAAAGTAGCGCGTTGATTTCGCGAGCGAGATCACGCGTTCAGGGTTTAATGCTGCGACGCCCGCTCCGGCTGCCAATCCTGACAGGGCCAATGCCCGCAGCGCCTGGCGGCGGGTTCCGATATACTCGCGGGCATTGCGGCGCTCGGTCCGCGCTGAAGTGTAAGTGGGCGGATCATCGGGAAGCTCGGGTGGAGGATCGGTCATGATTGAAAAGTGAAGAGAGGGGTTTCCGGGACTGAGACAAATACGGGACGATATCGCTCAATCTTTCAATTTCCCGTAATCTAGTCCTTAAATTCGTTTGCATCACGTTGGGATGGATTTAATCTCGAGTGTCGTCTGGGGAGACGACAACTATAAGGCGGTCCGACTGATCGTTATTTCTGCAAGTTTCGGGGGTTTCTTGTCGAAGTATCAGTCGGATCGCTTTTTTTTGTGCCCTCATGAAGTGGCCGGGGCCGAAAGCTCGTTCTTGATTGAATGACAACATGAGATAAGACTCGGGGATGCAGATCCGTCATTTCCTTTTTCTAGTGCTCGCCACCTCACTCGTTTGTTCGTGCGGGAAGGTGGAAGAGGCCGCCGAGCCCGTTGTTGAAAAGAGCGATCCTGCTGAGGTGGAGACGGAAGTGGCGGCAGCAGCGGAAGAGCCCGCTGAGAAAGCGCCGACTCCGCAGCCCAAGTTTTGGAGCGAAGTGATGCTGCACGATGCGATTCGCGGCGCCAACGAGGGATACACGGGGAACGGCCAGTTTCAGATCGATCAGGCCGGGCAGGTGCAGGCGATCGCGCTCGATAACTGCGGGGTGTCTGATTTGAGTCCGCTCGCAGGGCTTCCGCTTCAGGCGATTTACCTTCAGGGCTGTCCCGTTCCGGATGTTGAAGCCCTCAAAGGGATGCCGCTCGTTGAATTGTATCTCGAGAACACGGCGATCAAAGACCTCACGCCGCTGAAGGGGATGCAGACGCTGCGGAAGCTCTACCTGAGCGGAACGATGGTGAGTGACCTCGCTCCCCTCAAGGGACTTCCGATCGTCGAGTTGAATCTCGTGAACACGAAAGTGAAAAATCTTGGCGGTCTCGAGGGAATGCCGCTGCAAATGCTGTGGTTGACCGATACGCCTGTGGTTGATATTTCGGGATTGCGCGGCACGTCGCTTGTGAGCCTGACACTGCACCGAACGGCGGTGAGTGATCTGTCCCCGCTTTCGAACACCACCTTGCAGCGTCTCCATATCGGAGAGACTCCGGTAACGGACCTGACACCCTTAAAAGGTTTGCCGCTTACCCGCCTCGTCTTTGATCAGGAGCAGATTCAAAAAGGAATCGAGGTGATTAAAGCGATGCCCACTCTGAAAGAGCTGGGAAGCAAATTTGAGGACGGGAATCAGAACCTCCAGCCGCCTGCGGTGTACTGGCAGGGCAAAACGACTGAGTGAGCTCGTTGAAAGAAATTACAAATTGAGAACGTTTTCTGAGACCCTGATCGTCGCCCGCTCATGATACGTTCCATGTTCACCGTCGGAGGTTTCACCCTCCTGAGTCGGATTCTCGGATTCATCCGGGACAAGTTGATAGCATTCTATCTCGGCGGTGGCGGCATGGGTGACGTCTGGGTCGCTGCGTTTCGTTTTCCGAATTTGTTTCGCCGGATTTTCGGCGAAGGTGCTTTCAACGCGGCCTTCGTTCCGATGTACGGGCGTCGCCTCGAAGAGGAGGGCTGTGGCGTCGCCGATGCGTTTGCGCGCCGGACACTTTCGGTGATGTTCGTGATGTTGATGACGTGTTTCATTCTCGCGTTCATCTTCATGGAGCCGATCGTGAAGCTCACGAACATTGGATTTGCCGCCGACGGCCGCTTGGAGCCCGCGGTGATGGCCTCGCGGATCACGGTGGTCTACCTCGTTTTTATCTGTCTCGTAGCCGGACTCAGCGGCATTCTCAATACGCGTCGGAATTTTTCCGCTCCCGCTTTTGCCTACGTCGTTCTCAATATCATCTTTCTGATTGCGTTAGGGGTGGTGATCCCGAGAACAGGGGAGCCGTTGACGGTGCTCAGCTGGACCGTGGTGGTATCCGGCGTCTTTCAGCTGCTCGTCGTCGTTGTTGCCAGTGTCAGGGGAGGTGTGAATCTCCGGCCGCGCCTTCCGGTGATCGACGGCGACATGAAAAAGCTCGGATTGCTCATGGCGCCGGGACTCGCCAGTGCGGGAATTCAGCAGATAAATCTGCTTGTGGGCCAATCGGTGGCTTCGCTTGAAAAAGGGGGGATCACTGCCATTTATTTTGCGGATCGCATCAATCAGCTTCCGCTCGGGCTCATCGGAATGGCAGGAGGCGTTGTTCTGCTCACCGAGATCACACGGAATCTCCGGAGCGGAAATGATGAGGGCGCGCGAAAGTGTCTCAATCAGGGGATGGAGATGTCGCTGCTGCTCTGCCTGCCTGCGATGGTGGCGATGTTAGTAATTCCACGTGAAATGATGTTCACGATTTTTGAGGGTGGAAAATTCACCGCCGAAGCGGCGATCGAAGCCGGTTATGTGCTCGGTGCTTTCGCTCTCGGAACCCCGGCTTATATTCTCTCGAAGGTTTTGCAGCCGGCGTATTTTGCCCGCGAAGATACGAAGACTCCGATGAAGTTTACGATTGCAAGTGCCGTGACGAATATCGTTCTCGTTTATCCGTTTTTCCTCTGGCTCGGGCCGACGGGCTGCGCTCTCGCTACGTCAGTGGCGGGATGGACAGGGTTTCTCCTGCTCTGGTTCGGGCTTCGCCACGCGGGCTTCATGGGCTTCATTCCGGGCTTTTTCAGTCGGGTGATGCGGATGTGTCTCTCGTCCGTTATTATGGGGTGTGTCATCTGGGCGATGGCGCATTACGGGAAGCCCTGGCTCATGAGCGCGGATAATTTTGTGCTTCGTGTCGGCACGATGGGCGCTATCGTAGTGGCAGGACTTCTAGTCTATTTTGTCGCAGTGATTGGGACCGGGGTTTATTCGATTTCTGAATTAAAATCGAGACTCGGTCGCCGGCGGCGCTCGTAAACTTGATTGAAATGAACTCGCGAAATTCCGGACTGATCAAAGGTGGTGTTTGTCTGATCGTGATTTGGGCCGTGATCGGGCTGTCCATCAAACTGGTGAGGTCTGCCAAACCAACCGCTGAGAAAGTGACGACTTACCTCGTTGATAACGATCTCAGCGGGATCAGCGACGAGGCCCGCCGGAGAGAGGTGATCGGGCGAACCGCTGAGATGTTGAACGCGATGGATGCCGACGAGCTTGAGGCGTTGAACGGGAAAGAGGAGAACGACCCGCGTCGCAAACTCTTCGGCGAACTGAGCAGCGAAGAGCAGCTCTACTTTCTCGAACGTCGCATCGGGCGGGCCTTTGAACAGATCATGGAATCGTTCAACGCGATGGACAGGGAGGAGCGGAAAAAAATCGTCGAGCGTTCCATGAAACGGATTCAGGATCGCGGCGATGGAAACGGCGGACCGTTCGATGATGAGAATCCGGAAGTCGCAGAGCAGATCACCGACGCGGGGTTGAAGGCCTACTACTCGACGGCCAACGCGGAGACGAAAATTGATCTGGCACCTTTGCTGGAGGAAATGCAGCGCACCATCGCTCAGGGAGGGCGCGGACGATGAGAGCCGGGCGCGGCAGGGACGGGGGAGGATTCACAATCGTTGAAATCCTCGTCGTCATTGCAATACTCGGCTTGCTTGCCTCCATTTTGATTCCCTCTTTCAATCGCATGAAGCGTTCCGCTCAGTCGACTCTGTGTGTAGGAAAATTGCGTGAAATTGGTATTGGACTGAATACCTATTTCCTCGATCACGGGAATACCTTTCCCACTCTCGTTGCCGCGCGTGAGAGTCGTGACGAGGACAATCCGGCGATGGATACCGTGCTGCTGGATTATGTCGGAGACGAGACGGTCTTTCAATGTCCCTCCGATCACGCCGGTTTTTTTGAACGAACCGGTTCGAGCTATTTCTGGAATTCGATCATCAACGGTCAGAAACCGGGGAACATGGATATGTTAGGGCTGACCGATAAAGCCTCGGGAATCCCGATTGCCTCCGACAAAGAAAATTTTCACGAGCACGTCGGCGACGGCGTGAACATGCTGTATGCGGACGGACATGTTTTGCGTGAGCTTCAGTTTATCGTCGAGGAGCAGTGATGTTGAAGTTTCAAAACGTGGAGAAGAGATTTCCGGGCGCGACATCACCGGCGCTTGATGCGGTTTCGTTCGAAGTGGGGAAGGGGCGCATATGTGGATTGTTAGGCCACAACGGGGCCGGGAAGAGCACTGCGCTGGGGATTATCCTGGGGATGGTTCATCCCGATGAAGGCGAAGCGCTGATCGAGGGTGTTTCCGTGCAGCGGGACCGCGAGAAAGCACTTCCGCGGGTCGGGGCCATTTTTGAAGCTCCGGCCTTTTACGATTACCTTTCCGGGTGGCATAATTTGAAGTCACTCGCCGCATATTCAGGCGGTGTTTCTGACAAACTGATTGAAGAGACGGTCGAATGGGTCGGTCTTGGAGCGAGGATTCGCGACCGGGTTTCGACTTACAGTCACGGGATGCGTCAACGCCTCGCCCTCGCACAATCGCTCCTGCCGCGTCCGGATCTATTGGTTCTTGACGAACCTACCGACGGCCTCGACCCCGAGGGGATCGTCGAATTTCGTGAGCAATTGTTAGAGCTTCGTGACCGGCTCGGTTTGACCGTGCTCCTGAGTTCCCATCTTCTTTCAGAAGTGGAGCAACTCTGCGATGAGGTCGTGATTTTGCGTGGCGGAAAGAAAGTTTACGCCGGAAGTGTCGACGGTTTTGATCAAGATCTGGCCCTGTTCCGGATTGCTTCGGACAATGAGGACGAAACGAAAGAACTGATTATGCAACTGGGCGGTCAGGCGGAAGGCGGGCGCTATGCGTTTCCCAAAACGATCAACGATTCCGAGCTGCTGGCTTCGCTGGTTCAGAAAGGCGCGCAGGTGACCCGGTTTTCCCGTGAGGCGACTTCTCTGGAGGAATTTTACCTGAGGGCCGGTGAAGCAAAGCCTGACGCGAAGGAAGACTTGAAATGACCGCATTTTTTCGACTTTTAAAATGGGAACTTTTCAGGCTCTTCGCGAGGAGGCGGACCTACATCGGCTTTGGCGTTTTCCTTGCGGTTGAGTTGCTCTTTCTCTTCTTTTGGACGCGCGAGAAATCAGAGTCCAATATGGAGAAATTCATCAACCGCGTCGCCGGTGGGTTCGATGAGTATTTCTCGGCGCTCACGTTGGCCTTTCTCATCGTCGCCTTCACAATGTTTCTACTCGGGCTCGTCTTCGTTGCTCTTGTCGCCGGCGATATCCTGGCGAAAGAAACGGAGGACGGAAATCTGCGGCTCATTCTCGCGCGACCGGTGACGCGACTTCGGCTTCTCGTCGTGAAATTCCTCTCCTGCCAAATCTACACGACGGTCCTTTTCATTTTCGTCGGCGTGAGCGCCTTCGCTGTCGGTGTGCTTGAGCGCGGTTGGGGAGGGGGCTTTCTCGTCTGGACTCCCGACTTGAAGCAGCCTTCGATCTTCGGCTGGAATGAGGGGGTGATTCGCTACTTTGCCGCGATCACCGCCTTTTCGCTGATCTATCTTCCGGTCACCGGAATCGCTTTCATGTTCGGCTGTTTCCGCATCAAGCCGGCTGCGGCCACGATTCTCACTGTCGCGATCTGTGTTGCCGACAGCGTCCTCGCCGCGATTCCTCTTCCGGCTTTCGATCCGTACCGCGAGTTCTTCATCACGACACGGATGAAAGCCTGGTTACTCCTCTTAAAAGAAGATATTCCCTGGTATCAATTCGCCGAGCAATCGATCTGGCTCGTCGGGATCGGGCTCACCGGATTCGTGATCGGCTGGGCCGCCTTCGAGCGGCGGGATATTAAATCTTAAAATCCCACCGAATCGCGTGTCCGGTGCCCGTTGAGCAATCTCAGAACGCCGCGCGGGTTGGCGTTTTGAAGTTCGATCGGGAGCATCGTGTCGGGCCAGTCCTGGTAGCAGACGGGACGCACAAATCGTTCGATCGCGCGGGTTCCCACGCTCGTGTAGTGACTGTGTGTCGTCGCCGGGTAAGGGCCGCCGTGATGGATGCTGTGGCACACTTCGAGTCCGACGGGGTAACCGTTAAAAATGAGTCGACCGGTCTTGGTCTGGAGGATGGAGATCAGCTCCTGATGATCGGCGAGGTCTTTTTCGGTGCCGTGAATCGTGACGCTGAGACTTCCTTCGAGTGATTTGGCGACGGCGATCATGTCGTCGATTCCTCCGCAACCGACCAGCGTCGAGCAGGGGCCGAAAAGTTCGTTCAACAGGGTTGGGTCACCGGCCAAACCCTGTTGGGTCGTCTCGAAAAGGTAAGCGGCTGCTTCCAGTTTGGCATCGTCAGGGTTCTCGGAAGAGTGTCCGAGAACCTGGAGCGCATCGTTTTCACAACGGGCTTCAATTCCGGAGCGGTAGGCACGGTGAATGCCTGTGTGCAGCATCGTTGCCGGAACAACGGCTTCCACTTTCTCTTTTACGAGGGCGGAGAACTTCTGCCAGTCGTCTGATTCGTTTCCGAGTACGATTCCGGGGTTGGTGCAGAACTGACCGTTACCCTGCGTCAGTGCCGCGACAAAACCCTCCGCGATTTGCGAGGTGCGTGTTTTCAGTGCGCCGGGAAGAATGAAAAGCGGGTTCACGCTCCCCATTTCTGCGTAGAAAGGAATGGGGACGGGACGCTGGTTCGCAATGTCGAAGAGCGCGCGGCCTCCTGCGAGTGAGCCGGTGAAGGCTGCGGCGGTAATGTCAGGATGTTGAACGAGTGCGGTGCCGACTTCGTTGCCACGTCCCTGCAGGAGCGAAAATACGCCGGCGGGCATGCGTGTTTTTTCGGCGGCGGCGTAGATCGCGCGTGCGGCGAGTTCGCAGGTGCCGGGGTGTGCGGGGTGCCCTTTGATGACAACGGGGCAACCGCTCGCGAGAGCGGACATCGTGTCGGCTCCGAGCACTGAGATCGCAATCGGGAAATTGCTCGCTCCGAAAACCGCGACGGGACCGAGCGGCTGCATGAGCGATCGCACATCCGGTTTCGGCATCGGTTTGCGTGACGGATCGGGGAGGTCGATTCTGGCATCGAGCCACGAACCTTCACGGATCAGGTCGGCGAACTGCCGCGTGTGATTGATGGCGCGGTCGCGTTCCGCAGCGCAACGCGCGAGCGGGTAGCCGGTCTCTGAAGCGGTGCGTTCGAGAAATTCGTCACCGAGTGCGAGTGTCTCATCCGCAATCGCATCGAGAAAATCAGCGCGGGCTTCGACGCGTTTGCTGCGAAAAACAGTGAAGGCCTCCACCGCCGCTTTGACGGCTTCGTCAATCTCGTCCGCAGTCGCCTCGAAGAAAGCGGGTTCGAGAGCCTCTCCCGTGGCGGGATTGTCAGCCTTGAACGAGTCCGAGGTTGCTGACGTCTCACGTCCTGCAATGAGCTGCTTGCCTGAAAGGTTCATCGAGGCTTATCCGTTGAGGAGGTTCAAGGCGACTTCTTTGACCACGGCTTCTTCCGCTTCGGTAATGCCGCTGAGTAGTGGAAGTGGTGGACCGGTATCGGCGATGCCGGCGAGTGTCACTGCTTCGTGAAGCACCCGGATCGGATTGATTCCGTTGCGGAGATCTTCGAGCGGCTTGAAAATTGACTGAATCTCGCGAGCGCGATCGAGGTCATTTGCCTGAACGGCTTTGAGCAACTGATCACTTAGTTCCGGGCGGATACAGACACAACCTGCGGTGAATCCAGTGATGCCGAAATCGACGAGATGTTCGATCACGGGTTGTTCCCCGATTCCGCTGACGATGATGGATGGATCGACCGCATCAACCAGTTCCGTGAGGTAGGGATCGACGGCGGGATCTTCACGGACGATCGCGTATTTGATCCACGAAACGATGCCGTCATCGACGAGTTGTTTTGCGCCTTCGACGGTGATGAAATCGCCGTATTTGATATAGAGAACGATGGGCTTTTCCGCTTTCTCAGCGAATTTTCTCAGGCCCGTGACAACGCCTTCGGAAGTGGTGATTCCCTGCTGGGGTAATACCATCACGGTGGGGTAGTCGGTCTGTTTGACGATCGCGGCCTGCTCCATCATCGTTCCATAAGCAGGTCCGACTGAAGGAACGACGAGTGAATCCTCACCCGCAAGTTCGGCCAGTTGAGTCAAAATATCCTCATACTCGCTGAGCGCGATGTGGTAAAAGTTGGCGTTCCCTCCGTAGAGGAGCGTCGAGACATTTCCCGCTTCGATGTGGCGAATGATTTTGCCGTTTTCGGTTCGATCGAATTTCAAATTCTTATCCCGGGCCATCGGAGGCACGGCGATGACAGATTTAGAGAGGTCTTCAGAGGTGATCGGCCTGGTTTGCATAACTTTTTAAGAGTCGCTACTACTAGCTTTCAATCGTAAAAATGCCAAGCAACTCTTCAGTCGGATAAACGTGAAATTTCGCATTTCCCGGGTCCTTGAACCTGTTCGACAGTGGGTGTGGATATCGACAGGGGCGCTAGTCAAATGCCCGACGTTGCAATCCATCGCTCCGTGATCTCCATTTTGCCCCTCTGACATCAATGAATATCGATTTAAAGACCACCATCCCGCTGCTGTTTTCACTCGTGACGGCGGCTTCTGTCTTCGCTGCACAGCTCAGCAACGAGCGGGAGGCTTTCTCGTTTGTTCAGATGTGTGACACGCAGCTGGGGATGGGCGGCTACGAGCACGATGTCGCGACGTTCAAGCAGGCTGTGAAACAGATCAATGAGTTGCAGGCTGATTTTGTCGTGATCTGCGGTGACCTGGTGCAAAAAGCTGACGACCAATCGTTCGCCGATTTTAACGGGATCAAAGCCACGTTCACGCTTCCCTGCTACTGCGCGCCGGGAAATCATGATGTCGGGAATTCTCCGACAAAAGCCTCGCTCGCGAACTACCGGGAGAAAATCGGGAAGGATTACTACTCCATCGAGCATAAGGGCTATACGATCGTCGTCGCGAACAGCCAACTTTGGAAATCTCCCGTCGAAGACGAATCAGAGGCTCACGATGCGTGGTTTAAAAAGACCTTGGAGGAGGCGAAGTCCAAAGATTCACCGGCTTTCGTGGTCGTTCACTACCCGCTGTTTCTGAAAGACATTGAGGAGGAGGAAATCTATTACAATTTGTCGATCGAGAAGCGGAAAGAGATTTTTGCGTTGTGTAAGGAGAATGGTGTCGTCGCCTTCCTCGCAGGTCATACCCACAAGCAAATCTCCAACGAGAAGGATGGTATACTTCTTGTGAACGGCGAGACGACGAGCAAGAATTTTGACAAGCGGCCGATGGGTTTCCGCCTCTGGAATGTTGGCGCGGAAGGAGAGCTCGGGCACGAATTTGTGAAGCTCGACGGTTTCGATGTTGAGCCGGTAGCCGAGTAGAATTCTTAACGGGTGCGGAAACCGCCTCGCACCGCACCCGCCCGGGTGTCGCCGAAGTTGGCTTCGAAAAGTGGGTCGATAGGGCGGCTGTTCGGCATGCTCAGCCAAATGCGGAATAGGCATCGCTTTTCCGCCGCGGCTTCGTGATCTTCGAACGAGGACCTTCGGTGCAGCGTGATCCAGTTGTTCAGCAGGAGAATGTCACCGGGCTCCTGACGGAAGTGAAATGCCTGTCCCGGTTCGTCCGCGACGGCTTCGAGGAAATCCATCGCTTCAATCTGCTCCGGGGTGAGGTTCGGGAGCTCGGGATCAGCGTGGGCGCGGTCGATCAGAACTCGCAGAAAGCTGCAGGCGAAGCGTCCCTCTGCGAATGAAAAAATCGGCTGCTCGCAGAATGAGAGCGAATTCGCGAGATCCACGGTATGGCGTTTGTAGACGAAGGGTTGCTTGAGCACTTCGAGTAAATCGGGACGTCGTGCTCCGATTTCGTTGTAGAGATGCTGCGAACTGATGAGCTGATTTTCGCCACCGCTCAGCGCCTGTTTCCAGCACAGGAAGGCGATGACGTCACATCTGTCGGTGTGGAACGAAAGCTTGTTTTTCGTGTTGGGGCCGCGGGTCCGGGGATCGTCTTTGGCGAAGCCTGCGTCGGAGACATCAAATGTTTGATCACCGTTCTCGTTTTGTGAGAGGAGCGTTCCCAACGTGCCGGTCCACTCCTGAAAGGTTGCCCGGGCGGTGTCTTTCGAATGCGACGAAAGCGGGAAGCCCCGCAGGAGAATCGCGCCGGTTCCGTTTTCCAGTTGATCACGGATTGCCTCCGGATCGACGTCGGCAAAATTCTGAATCCAGTCGTTTCGCTGAATCAATTCGTCGCCCTTCCAGACGGCTGGTCCTTCACAGGTTCGGGTCATTTCTTCCCTTTCGCAGTGGCCATGGATTCGAGGCTGGTAAGATCCGGTTCCCCGGTGAGATAACCGAGATCAGTGAGGAAGGCGTCCGCTTTCAAAACGGTGTCGACGAAAGGTTGATCCTTTCCCTTCTTCGCCTTGAGATTGAAAAATCCGTGGGGTTCCCCGTCGTAGAGGTGGAGCTCGGAACGAATCCCGAGCGCCTTCTGATCCGCCTGGAATTTCTCAGCCGTCGCAACCGGAATCAGTGAGTCTTTCGTGCCCAGAAACACAATCGTGGGAGGATCGTCTTTGGTGATGTTGTGAGCAGGGGAAATCGCCGGAAACCACTCTTTTACCCGATCACCACCGTAGCCTCCGGGGCCGTTGTCGTAGACGGGGTTGAAAAGCACGAGCGCTCCGGGGCGCGAACTGATCGTCGTGTCTTCACCTTTCTCTTCGAGGCCATCGCACATCCCCGTGGTCGCGGCAACGTGGCCACCGGCGGAACCGCCGCCAGCGGCAATTTTGTCAGGATCGACTCCAAGTCTCGCGGCATTTTTTCTGACCCAGCGAATCGCTGACTTGCCGTCGTTGACGCAACTGACAGGGGCGGCTTTGTGGCTGCTTTTGGTTCGGTATTGAGGAAGGAAAACGACGAGCCCTCTCTCCGAAAAGTAGCGGGCCTGGGGTTCGAACTGGGAGGGGCTTCCGCCGTTCCATCCTCCTCCGAAGAAGAGAACGAGCGCCGGAGTTTTGTCGACTTCGGGATCGTGCCCCGGAGGGTCGAAGCGGTAGATGCTCAAGTCGCCGCCGGAGACGTGTTTGAAAACCTCGACGGTGGCGCCGGGCATCGCGAGCGGCTTCGTCTCCGCCTGCGCGAGTGAGAAGGTGGCGATAAGAAGGGTGAGTGAAATCCGTTTCAGCATATCGATATGGTAAAGAAAATTCGATGGAGGGCCAGTAGATTCAGGGGACGGGAAGAGGCGTTTTTTCTTTATGCCGGACAGGGGATTGCGATTACTGTCGCGCATTCTATGAGTCATTTTACGGTATCTCCGCGTCATTTAGTCGCGCTGATTGGGGGCGCGCTTTGCATCGCCTTCGCGCCTGTTTTTGCGGTGTTGTCCCGTCAGGGGGACGGCCAGGTGGGAATGTGGGACTCGGCTTTCTGGAGGGTGTTTATCGGGGCGATTGCGCTCGGGATTCTCTTCGGGGTTCAGCGGAAACGGATCGTGCCAAGGCGCAGCGAGTTTGTCGGGAACTATTCGTGGATGTGGCTTCCGGGACTCGCTTTCGCGTGCGACTTCTGGGCGTGGCACTGGTCGTTCGAGCACACCTCGGTCGCGAATTCCACCCTGCTCGCGAACACTTCGATGATCTGGGTGACGCTCTTTGCCTGGTTGGTGTGGAAAGAGCGACTTTCGAAGTTGTTTCTTATCGGTGCCTCAATCGCTTTTCTGGGCGTGATAGTGCTTATGATGAGCTCGGCGACCCGTGAATCGCCGACGGGAGGTCACGGTCTTTTCGGCGATTTTCTGGCGACGCTTACGGCTTTGTTCTACGCGTCCTACCAATTGCTCATCAAGCGTTTCCGACGTGATCACTCGGCGCCGATGCTGCTGTTCTGGGCGAGCGTTGTTGCTGCGTTGATTCTTTTTCCGCTCGCTTGGTTTCACGGCGATCCGTTTCTGCCCGGGAGTGCCAAGGTCTGGGGCGCACTGATCGGGCTCGGCGTTCTCTCACATGCGTGCGGTCAGGGGCTAATTGCCTATGGTCTGGGCGGCGTGCCGGCGAGTCTCGCTGCGGTCGCGCTGCTGGTTCAACCGGTTGCGACGGCTTTTCTCGGGCTGACCATTCTCGGGCAACCGCTCGTCATTTTGCAGGTCGCAGGAGCGATTTTGGTTGTCGCAGGACTCGTTTTTGCGATCCGGGCGAAATCCAGAGTGAAAGCAACGTTGCCGGAACGATTGCAATAAGTCTGTGAGGTGATTGCGATTTGCACGTTCGGGCTCGTTTCTACGCCATTCTTTTTTTGGCCAAATTTCCCGAAACCCCTATGCGATAAGGGTTTGTGAAATATTTCGGCGGCTTGGCTGTAATCCCGCTCATTAGTTCGGGTGAAACTCAACCAACCCCCAGAATGAAAAAAGCAATCATAACAGCAGCCGTCGTCGCAAGCGTGCTCCCCGCGTATTCTCAAGTCGTACAGGTAAAACCGATCGAAAGTTCGAAGCCGCAACCGGTGGCGACGGACGTCGTCGAAGTACGCGGCGTCTCGAATGACACGCTATCCGTCCTCAACGATATTCGAAGATTGGCGCCGGAGCGTGAGGCGGAAGTTCAAGCCGCTCTCAAACTCGAATCTGAAGCCGAAGCCAACGTGATCCTCGACACGATCCTTGCAGATGTTAAGGACGATGATCGTGAGCGCGCTGTCACCCGGCTCCGTCTGGAAGACGTCAATCGAACCGCGCTCGATCGGAAGGAATACGTAGACTACATGACAAGACGTCTCCAGGGAACGGTGACCGTCGAAGAAGCGCCTGAGTCTTTTCGTACGCGGGTCCGGGTGGAATCCGATCCCAATGTCGTTGCTTATCAGCCGCGCTATTATGGGCCGGGGCGTCGCGTCGTCACCTACCGAACCCTCGATGAGGTGCCTCCGGTTCTCCGCGCCAGCGGCAGGTTGAATCGCGTCGAAGTGACCGAGATTAACGGCCGTCCTTTCCGCGATGATCTCGTCGTCGTCGATGATATGCCGGAAGCCTACATTCAGGAAGGCGCCTATGCCGTGACCTATGTGGTCGATCCGAACACAGAGATCACTCGCAGCGATATCCTCTTTGAGCAGGGAACGACGAACTTCGCCGACGCCTACTCGTATGATGTCGTCGTCGATCTGGCGATGGCCATGAAAAATCCGGCGTTGAGCGGAAGGTCTTTCATCATTGAGGGGCATGCTTCTGCCGAAGGCGATTACGTTTCAAATCTCAATCTTTCCCAGCGCAGAGCAGAACGCATTGCGCGGGAATTGATCCGTTACGGCGTGCCGAGAGCGAGCCTCGTACCTGTTGGATATGGTGAAAGCGAAGCGACATACCCTTCCAACGCCGCTGAGAACCTGAGAGCGGTTGACCGCCGGGTTTCTGTCTTCAGTCTGAGTCAGTAATCAACCTTAATCCGTAAAGATCCTCCTCTCTTTTTTTAGAGGGGACAAAAGACGGGCCCGTGAAAGCGGGTTCGTTTTTTTGTGATCGGTCAGGTAAGTTTACTGCTCTTTTCCGAGTGGGTGATACTTTCTGATCCAGGGGTCTTCCTGATGGGTGAGACGTTCCATGAGCGCATCGACCATTCGTGAGAGTCTCTTCCCGTGCTCTTCACTTCCCGCTAGGTTCTTCGTCTCCCACGGATCTTCTTCGAGGTCGTAGAGTTCGAGACGTGGGCGGTGGAGAAAATTTTCAACGGGGCGCTTTCCGATCGTTTGATCACCCCGTTCCCGAAGCTCAACCCAGGTGCGGCGCTGAACGGTGTCGATGGGGAGTGGGTATTCGGCTCCGGGTGTGATGTTCCAGATCAGCTTGTAGCGACGTTCCCGCAGGGTGCGCATCGGGTAGTGCGCGAAGACATCATGACCGACATGGCTGAGCAGGGCGGCGTCCCATCCTTCGGGATCTTTCTCAGCCAGAACCGGTAAGATGCTGCGACCGTGAAGTTCGTAGTCGTCAAAAGCGGTGTCGGTCCAGTCGAGAATCGTCGGGGTGATGTCGGTAAAGGCGACGAGGGCTTTGTTCGGGGATGCCGGATTTTTCAGTCCCGGTTGACGGACGATGAAGGGAACGCGGACGCCGGGTTCGTAGTGGGTTCCCATCGCTCCCGGCTCTGAGGTGCCGTGATCGGAGATGAAGATGACGAGGGTGTCGTCGCGGTGGCCGCTTTTCTCGAGTTCCTCGAGAACGAGCCCGACCCCGTGATCCATCCGGCTGATTTCCTGGTAGTATCCGGCAATGCCTTCGCGGACATGCGGCGTGTCGGGGAGGAACGGGGGGACTTTCAGGGTGGCGGGATCGTATTCGACCGGCGTGTAGTCGGCGGTTTTCTCGACACCCCAGGCGACTCCTTCAATGCCGATGGGGTGGGGATCGGAGTAGGCCATTACGAGAAAAAAAGGATCTTCCGAGCTCGAAAGGAATTCGCCGGCCGATTTTGCCATTTTCGTGACATCGCGGGATTTGATTCGGGGTTTGTAGTCGATCGGATATTTTTCGAGAGGTTTGATGTGATCCTTTCCGATGAGCCCGGTTCGGTAGCCGTTTCCTTTCAGCATCGCGAAGACAGACGTGACATCCTCTCTGAGCTGTTGGTTGTGCTCGCGGTGCGGGTGCGCATACTGGCCGTTGCGGTGGGTGAGCAATCCGGTGTACATCACGGCACGGCTCGGACCGCACGAGGCAGTCGTCGCAAACGCCTCTTCAAAGCGCACGCCCTCGGCAGCGAGTTTGTCAATGTTAGGCGTTTTGACGGTTTCGTTTCCGTAACATCCGACATCGTGCCATGTCTGATTGTCGGAAATCAGAAAGAGCACGTTTTTCTGACCGGAAATTCCGGGCGTCAGGAAAAGCAGGGCGCAGGCCAGCTGCAGAATGATCGATTTTTTCATGGTGTGTTAGAGGCGGAGGAAGATTTTTTTGCGATACATCCAGAGGAGAATGAGCCAGAAGAAAAGCGCGATGAGGCAGGCAAGAACGATCGGGCCGTGAGTTCCGATGAACCAGGAGTCGGGGAGATGGCGTTTCAAGGCGGCGGTGACACCTCCGCGTCCCATCATCCCGAGCAAATACATCGCGAGAGGGTTCAGTCCGACGACGACGAAAGGAAATACCCATCCGTCCCGTTTCTTAACGTCGATGATCCAATAACTCAGAGCGAGCAGTCCGATGACCCACCCGCCGCTGAAAAGAACCCATGAAGGTGTCCAGAGCTTCTTGATCACCGGACAGACGGTGAGGCCGAGCACCGCGCCGATGAGCAGGCACGTCGATGCGGCGACGCAGAGTTCCTTCAGTTTTGTATGATCGGAAATCGTTTTGTTTTTGAGGACCTGCCCGCTCATCAGTCCCATCAGCATCGTGACGATAGAGGGCACGAAGTTCAGCGTGGCGTAGCCGTGACCCTCAAAGGGTTTCGCTCGTGGAAAGAGGTTGAGAAACCACAGGTCGAATTGCTGTGGCATGCTCGTTCCGTTGGCGAAATGAGCGGCATAGGTCGGAAGGTCACGCGGCAGGAATACCATGAGAAAGTAGTAGCCGATGAGAATGGCGAGACCGCCGATGAACTGAGTGCGCAGTGATTTTCCGACGAAGAAAAAGAGAAAGCCGTAGCCCAGTCCGATCTGGCTGAGGACGTTCGTGAAGATCCAGTAGGTCTCCGGTTTTCTCAACGACTGGAGAAAGACACCGAGCAGTGTCAGGAGGATCGCCCTCGTCCAGGCGTGACGCATTCGTTTCCCGTAGCTTTCGCCGAGTTTGGCGCGCTTTTCGTAGGAGAAGGGCATCGAGACTCCGACGATGAACATGAAGGCCGGCTGGATCAGGTCCCAGACGGAGAGTCCGAGAAAATTGAACTGACTGACCCACTCGGGATGATGCCCCTGGAAAGCGAGCCATTGCGCGAACGGGCCGTCGAACTTTCCGGCAGCCTTCGCGATTCCGAGCCCGTTCGTAGCGAGCACCAGCATGACAAATCCCCGGTAGACGTCGAGGGAGAGGAGGCGCCGGGAAGGTTCCGCTTCGGCGGGGGATTGGAGGGACGCTTCGCTGGACATGGAGGAGAGTCTTACCAATCCGCCGGAATTGGTCAACCGGGCAGGACCCGCGATATCGCTATGCAGGTCCGCCTCCGAGCATAAAAAATACTCGCCGGATTTTCGATACAAGCCTATGATCCGGCATCCGGTTTTCACCCGATCTGAGAATCATTTCAAACATCCCCTTATCAGTAGAATGGACGCAGTCAAAATTTTAGGAAGCCTTCTTAGTAACAACGCCATGGGCTCCGATATCGGGGGCAGTATTCTCGGCAGTCTTCTTGGCGGAGGTCAGGGTGGCTCCGGTGGTGCGGGTGATATTCTGGGGACTTTGTTAGGTGGTCGTTCGCGCTCCGGGGGCGGGGGACTTGGCGCTCTCGGCGGTCTTCTTGCCGCAGCGGCAAGATCGCAGGGTGGTAATCAGAGTGGTGGCGGTATCGGTATGCTGGGAGAGTTGCTCGGTGGCGGAGCCGGCAGTGGGAATCTCGGCGGGCTTGGAAGCCTGCTTGGTGGAGGGGCTCCTCAGAAAAAGAGCGGCCTCGGTGGATTGCTCGGAGGTCTCCTCGGTGGTGGTCAAAAACAGCAGTCATCAGGCGGCGCGGCTGATCTTCTCGGATCCCTTCTCGGCGGCGGTTCGGGCGGTGGCAGTGGTGCCGATATGCTTTCAGGTCTCGTCGCGAGTGCCGGTCAGAATGCCGGCGGTGGTGAACTGCTCGGAATGCTCCTCGGAAAAGGTACGCAGGCTGAGCCACCGCAGGAAGCTCAGGAGGAAGCGGAAACGCTGATTCAGGCGATGTGCAACGCCGCGAAGTCCGACGGTCAAATTGACCAGTCCGAGCGCGATGCGATCCTCGGTCGTCTCGGTGATCTCGATGAAAAGGAAGTCGAATACCTTCGCGAGCACCTTTCGTCTCCGCTTGATATCGACGGGTTTATCCGCAATGTGCCTGCCGATATGGCCGAGCAGGTCTACGCTTTCTCGCTCATGGCGATCAAGTTGGATACTCAGAAAGAAGCTGAGTATTTCGGAAAGCTGGCTAATGGTCTCCAAATCAGCGGCGACACTGCCAATGACATTCATACGCGTCTCGGTCAGCCTGAGATTTTTGCGTAATTACCCGATTTTTTGATTTAAAATGGCGAGAGGAAAACGAACTAAAACCCCGGGGAACCGTCCACGGGAGGCACGTGAAAACACGCACTCCTCGACGACGACGGGAGTGAAGCGTCTCAGCGAAGACAGCCTTTACGATCTCGTTCGAGAGAACAGAGAAATCATGCTCCTCGTTCTCGACGGGGTGCAGGATCCCCACAATCTGGGTGCCTGTATCCGATCGGCTGAGGGTGCCGGAGTTGCGGCGGTGGTCGTGCCGAGGCACAAGTCTGCGCCGGTCACGGAAACGGTGGTCCGTATCGCCTGTGGAGGCGCTGCAAACGTTCCCGTGGTGACCGTGGGGAATATGTCCCGCTTTCTCGCGACGATTCGCGAAGAATACGGCGTTCGCGTCGTCGGAACCGCAGACGGTGCGGAATGTGACCTCTACGACTGCGAGATGAAGCCACCTTTGGCGCTCGTGCTCGGTGCCGAGGGCGAGGGAATGCGGCGTCTCACCCGTGAGGGGTGCGACCAGCTCATTCGCATTCCGATGGCGGGAAAAGTGGAATGTTTGAACGTTTCCAACGCTGCCGCTGTCTGTCTTTTTGAATCTGTTAGACAGCGCGATTTTTCCTGAAAAGCTTGCGCCGCTACTACCCTTTAATTAACATTCTTTTCAATCTATGAGCACCGGCTACGCAAATCCCTACACTGTTTCGCAGGCCGCTCCGGCCGAGCGCACCGCCTTTATTCGAAATACCTACCTTCACCTCGGTGGTGCGATTGTCGCATTTATCGGGCTTGAGTGGTTTTTGCTTCAGCAGGAATGGGCCTTTGCCTTCGCTCAGAAAATGACCGGTGGTTTCATGTGGCTCGTTGTTCTCGGGGCGTTCATGCTCGTGGGGAATCTCGCGAGCCGTCTAGCCTCTTCCGGCGCCTCGCGCGGCGTTCAGTATGGCGGGCTGCTGCTCTTTATTGTCGCGGAGGCGATTATCTTCCTGCCGCTGCTGTTCATGGCCGCGATGTATGCGGGCGGTGATGTCATTGCGAAAGCGGGTTACACGACCCTCTTTGTCTTTGGCGGGCTTACCTTCGCGGCATTCGCGACGGGAAAAGATTTTTCCTTCCTCCGTGGTTTTCTCATGGTTGGCGGTTTCGTGGCGATGGGAATCATCATTGTTTCGATTCTCTTCGGATTCAATCTGGGGAACATTTTCGCGGGAGCGATGGCTTTGTTTGCCTCGGTCGCGATTCTCTACAACACCTCGAACGTGATTCATCACTACCGTCCCGACCAGCACGTCGCGGCTTCGCTTTCTCTCTTCTCGAGCGTCGCTTTGCTCTTCTGGTACATTCTTCAGCTCTTCATGAATCGCGATTAATCGCCCGGGAGAATTCAATTTTCGACAAAACCGCTCCCGATTCGTCGAGGGCGGTTTTTTTGTGAACGGTTATAATCGCCGCATCTGCGGTAGCAAATGTAGATTGCCGCGAACCGTGAATTTGCCTAGGCTTTGGGCCTACGCTTATGAAAACGCCACAACAGGATTCCACAGTCGATCGTCGTAAAATTCTCAAGTATGGAGCCGGTTTCGGGCTCGCTCTCGCCTGGCCCAATTCCAAGGTGCTGGGAGCCAATGAGGACATCCGGATGGGAATTATCGGAGTGAACGGCCGCGGGAAATCTCACATGGATGCTTTTGCTAAAATGAAGGGTGTTCGTGTCGTCGCTCTCTGTGACACCGATCCGTCCGTTCTCGATGCCCGCGTCAATAAAATGGCAGACGTGCAGGAGATCACGGTTCAGGGATTTTCCGACATGAGAAAAATGTTCGACGACGGTGATATCGACGCGATGTCCACCGCGACGCCGAACCACTGGCACACGCTCGCCGGATTCTGGGCGATTCAGGCAGGTAAAGACGCCTACGTCGAGAAGCCGATCTCCCACAACGTCTGGGAAGGGCGCCAGCTCGTGAAGCTCGCGAGGAAACATAAGAAGATTTGTCAGGGTGGAACTCAAAGCCGCTCGATGGGCTCGATCCAGGCGGCCGTGAAATTTGTTCAGGACGGCAATCTCGGGAAAATTAAATACGTCAAAGGGATGTGTTACAAGCCGCGGACCTCGATTGGAAAAGGCGGCGGCGGCGCGATTCCTGAGGGCGTCGATTACAATCTCTGGTGCGGACCTGCCGCGCAGGAATCTCCCCTCGGACGCAAGCGCTTTCACTACGACTGGCACTGGTTCTACGACTACGGAAACGGCGACATGGGCAATCAGGGAATCCACCAGATGGACGTCGCAAGATGGTATCTCGGAGAGGACAAAATTGCACCGCGCACGATGAGCATCGGCGGCCGTCTCGGGTATGATGATGACGGCGAGACACCTAACACTCAGATCGTTTATCACGACTACGACAAAGCACCTCTCATTTTCGAAACACGTGGTTTGCCGAGTGCTAAAAAGTATCAGGAAGACAACTGGGGTAAAAACATGAACTCACCGGACGAATTTCCCGGTGAGAACGGTATTGCGGTGGTCGTCGTCTGTGAAGAAGGCCTTGTTTACACCAACGCCGGTGGTTCGGTGAAAATGAAGGACAACAACGGGAAAGATCTCGAAGTTCCTAAAGCGTTCGACAGCGAAGACATTTTCACAAACTTCATCAACGCGGTGAAGAGCCGGAAAATCGAAGAGCAGTATGCCGATTGTGAAGAGACTCACATTTCGAGTGCTCTGTGTCATACCGGATTGATCTCGCATCGACTGGGCACCGCGCTCAACCGCGGCGAAGCGATGGAGCGCATCAAGGGGGACGCAACTCTCACCGAACGATTTGGTTCGATGGCGGATCATCTCGAGAAAAACGAAGTCGACCTCAAGAAGGACGGTCTCCTTACCGGTCCGATGCTGAAGTTCAATCCCGAGACGGAGTGGGCCGAAGGAAACGGTGATCTCGACGAGGCGGCAAACCGTCTCGCGCGTCGCGAATACCGCGAGCCATTCGTTGTCCCCGAGGTGCTCTGAGACGGGGGCGATCACTTCTACAGGTTAAACAGTTATTCCGGAGCGGCGGATGTATCGTCTGATGCATCCGCCGCTTTTTTGTTCATGATTTCCCGCAACCTTGATAAAGCCAGATCTGCCTTTGCGGGAAAGAACGTTGAAGCGTCCCGCCGTGCTCATGAGACCGGTGGAGGCGGTGGCGAGCCGCACCGGTCAGGAGGCGGGCAGTATGTCAAAAGCTTCGTCTATGGCGGGCTTGACGGAACGATTACCACCTTTGCGGTCGTCGCCGGAGTCGCCGGAGCCTCGCTCAGTTCGAGCGTGATTTTGATCCTCGGATTCGCCAATCTTTTTGCAGACGGGATTTCGATGGCTTTCGGGGATTTTCTGAGCACGCGAGCGGAGCAGCAATATGCCGCCGGGGAAAGGAAACGGGAGGAGTGGGAGCTCGAGCACTATCCCGATGGGGAGAAGAAGGAGCTGTGCGAAGTTTATCTGGAGAAAGGGCTCAGCGAAGACGACGCGACCACGCTCGTCGATATTCTCGCCAGACATCCCGGGGTAATGGTCGATACGATGATGGTTAACGAGCTCGGCATTCTTCAAGGCGAGACCTCACCGCTGAAGAATGCCGCAGTCACGTTTATCTCGTTCGTCGTCTTCGGATTTGTCCCGCTCTTCGTGTTCGTCCTCATGCGGATCACGGGGGTGGAAATCGATGCGCTGCCGTGGGCCTGCGGGCTGACTGCGGCGACTTTATTTTGCCTCGGTGTTCTCAAGGGACGCTTCTCGATGGTTCCGTGGTGGCGATCCGGCATTGAAATGCTTTCGCTCGGAGGCCTCGCCGCCCTCGCCGCTTATTACGTGGGGCGGGCGCTCGAATCGCTCGTCTGAACGCCGGGTCCCGTGCTTGGGCTGAGACCGATCGATATCAAATGGAGAGCGCGACTCGCGCGGATTCCGTGACGCCGTAGCACGTCTCCTCAAGCGTGAGTTCATCGGTCTTGATCGCGAGATCCATCGAGTCGCAGTAGGACTGATTCCGGTCTGCGAGCATCTGCAAAATGGTCGCTTTCGGATCTTCGGTCTGGAGCAGGGGACGGTTCCGGTTTCTGGAAACACGGTCGAAAATCGTATCCGGACCCGCCTGGAGCCAGATCGTGTAGCCCGCTTCCTTGAGCAGTTTCCGGTTTTCTTCGTTCGTGACGATGCCGCCGCCGGTGGAAATCACCTGATTTTCCCGTTTGAGGCATTCCCTGAGAATATCCGTCTCCATTGCCCGGAAAACCGCCTCACCATCCTCCTCAAAGATCCGCGGAATGGGCTTTCCAGCTTTCTCGACGATGAGTTGATCGGTGTCTACGAAGTCAAAACCGAGGCTTTTGGCCACGCGCATACCCACCGAAGTTTTTCCGGTTCCCATAAATCCGACTAAAATCAGATTGCGAGCGCGTGTTCCTGTCGTATCCACTGTTTGCATCATAGCCATATACCGGCGCTTGCCCAACAATAAACCCGCAGACATGGAAACTGAACTGGCCTTTACCGATTATGAAGATTCAACCCGCGAGACGGTGCGCAAGGCTGTGTCTGCGCTGCAGGCGGGGGATGTCGTCGCTCTACCCACCGAAACGGTCTACGGACTCGGCGCAGATGCGCTAAATCCCGAAGCGGTTGAAAAGATTTTCGAAGCGAAAGAACGGCCCCATTTTGACCCGCTTATCGTTCACGTCGGGCACAAAGACGCGTATCACCAGATTGCCGAAGTTCCCAAAGAAGTCTCGAAAACGATCGTGCAGCTCGTCGAGACATTCTGGCCCGGGCCGCTCACGCTCGTATTGCCGAAAAAGCCGGTCGTTCCCGATATCGTCACGGGAGGGCTCGATACGATCGCGGTCCGTCAGTGCGAACACCCTGTCTTCCATCGTATCATCAAAGGGTTCGGTGGTTTTATCGCTGCTCCCAGCGCGAATATTTTCGGGCGCCTCAGCCCGACTTCCGCTCCCGCGGTGATGGAACAGCTCGAAGGGCGCATTCCTCTCGTCGTCGACGGCGGAGCCTGCGGGCGTGGTCTCGAGTCCACGATCGTTCGCGTCCTTCCCGGAGATAAAAAGCCTGTCATCGAGATTCTTCGCCCCGGACCGATCACGAACGATGATCTCAAAAAATTCGGGAAAGTGGTGTTTGCAGAGCGGAATGCGGATGTCGAAGATTCAGCGCCGGAAGCACCCGGAATGCTCGCGAACCACTACGCGCCGAACAAGCCTCTTCGTCTCTTGACGAGCCCTCAGGATTTCCGTCCCGAGGAAGGGAAACGCTACGCGCTTCTCAGCTACCGCGGCCAGCCGAAAGACGGCTACCTCGGCCTCCACGAGTGGGACGAAGTCAGCGTTCTCAGCCCCGGTTCCGGCCGCGTCGCTGAGGCGGGGATTCGACTCTTTCACTCGATCCGTCAGCTCGACCTGAATGAGAACGTCGACGAAATCATCGCAGAGCCCGTTCCGGATCGCGCCGTGGGAAAAGCGATTCTCGACAAGCTTCGCCGTGCTTCGGTTAAGTGAGGGGCGCTGGCGCGCCGTAAAACCGGAGCGCCGGCCGAGTCAAAGGTGAAAGGTCGGATGGGCTGCGCAGCGGAACGAAGCTCGTTCCGACGGATCACGCATCGATCTTCGCGACTTCCGCTCCCCGTTTTGAGGTGGTTTAAAACCGGGAAGGGGCGGGCGTCCTGCGTAGGGAATCAAAATTAATCTCCCTCATCAGTAAGTGCCCCGATCTCAATGGGCTGAAGGCCCATTCGAACCAAGCCACGGGCTTCAGCCCGGGGTATAGGACACCCCACAACTGCGACCTGCAGGGTCGCTCGAAGACGCTGGAAACAAGGAGAATCTGCGCCCGACCCTTCAGGCCGGTTTCTGCGGGCATGGATTCCCCGCCGTGAACGGTCGACCCTTCAGCCCGTTTCGTGAATCCTCAACCCGACGCGTCTGACACAACGTGCGCCATGGCTTTCTGACTCTCACAATTCTCCCGATCGCGCGCTTCAAACGCCGCGTTTTGCTCCGAAGAGTCGCAGGTGGAGCCTGTCCGAGTAACGAAACCCGTGCTCGATCGCGAGGGCGGAAACCCATGCCTGGTTCGCCTCAAGCTCGACCACGGTGGCGGCGCGGGGCATCAGGAAAATTCGGTCGTTCGGGATCGCCGCGTCTTTTTGAATTTCAAGGAGCTCGGCGAGGTCGTCGCGGTCCCCGACGACGAATTTAAAATCCGCCTTCCCGGTTCCGGCGAGAAAGGCGAGGGACTCGGGCACGATTCGCCTGTCTCGATCGATACCTGAATTACTCAGCTTGGGAGAGACGTTGAACTGATTCACCAATTCCAGAAAATCGGCTCCGGGAGCGAGCGTTCCATTCGTTTCGATTTCGAAATGAGATCCCGGGTTCGCTTTCCGCAACGCCCGCATCAGCTCGACCCACGCCTTTTCCTGGATGAGAGGTTCCCCTCCGGTGAAGACGTAGTTGGAACAGGGATACGCCTGCACGATGGCGACGATCTCCTCCGTCGTGCGATCGGTGATCTCGTCGGTCCGGCTGAATTTCCGCCCGAGGTCGTGTTCGAATTCGGTGTCATCCCAGTTCCACGTGTAGGGCGTGTCGCACCAGCGGCAGTGAAGATTGCAAAGGGACGCACGAATAAACACCGTGGGGAGCCCGATACTTCGGCCCTCTCCCTGGATCGTGTGAAAAATCTCCGGACTCGTGTCCGGCATGCGTGCCAGCTTCATTCCCGCACGATACGCCGTTCCGCGTCCCGGGCAAACGGCAGCGCGAGAGGATTTCGGAATCAGTTTGAATCCGCTACAGCAGGTAGCAACGTGCGAGGTATCCCGCAGCGGGAAGAAACTCTTTCCGCCCCCCCCGCCTCTAATTCCGGCCCACCATGACGCAGGCGCGCTGTGGATTGAGAAGATACCCAAGCCCGAAGGTCATCGGTTTCACCGGATAACTGCCGTCGCGGTAGGCAGCCGCGAGATCCGACTGATGGTGACCGCTGAAGGTTGCCATCGGGCCGGTGTAGTTGCCGTGAAGCTTCATGTTCCATCCCGCACCAGTGAGGTATTTGAAAGGCACCCCGGAAGGATCCTGAACGAGTCCCGCGGAACTGTTCACGATGTAGTCGCGGATCGTGGAGAAGCTGCCTTGATGCATCAGGTAGCTCGCGCTTTTCACGAAGGTGACAGGACGTCCCTTGCTGCTCACGAACTTGAGAATGCCGCGATTGCCGAGACCACCGTTCGAGAGATCTTTGCGGAAGTAGTAGATGTTTTTTCCGCCCGCTTTGATGTGCCATCCGGGGCAACCCGAACCCGCCGAGCGCGAGGTGAGATTTCCCGCGCTGTCGATCCCGACCGCAGACACCGATGAGACCGTTTTTCCGTCCCTCGCGATTTGAGCGAGGAGCAAAGGCAGCGTGCCGCGGAGACGTGTGCTCGCGAGATCGACCCGCATGTCTTTCGTGATGAAGTAACTCGCGCCGGTCACGGTGCGGAGCGCATTGCTCACCCCGCCGAGGCCGCGGTTCAGTTCGCTCGCGGAAAGCGTGCTCAGGTCGGGCATCGCGTCGGTGCCCTCGAGCCCGACGAGGACGTAGTTTCTCGCGCCGGGGAAAAGCGCAGAAGCGTGGAGAAAGTCAGGACCGCCGAAGGGGTAGAAAAGAACGCCCGGTGAAGAGAGTCCGCCGAGGTTGGAACGGAACCCGCGGATGTGACTGCGTCGGCCCGAGTGATTGCCCCAGAGACCGTCCATCCGCGCCTGATGCGATTTCCATTCCGCAGAATATCGCGGCACCGCGAGCTCGCTCCGGTTGCTGCCCGGAAGACCGCCGAGATAGCGGGCCGTGTCATTGATCGAAGCGCTCCCGCCACCGGCACCACCGCCGGAAGAAGTCACGCAGCCGGTCAGGGCCCCAAGAGAAAGAAAAGCGCCCAGGCCAAGCGCGAGTGAAAGAATTCTCATAATCAGTCAAGCAGTTAAGATTCCTTAAATACTTTCTGAATATGGAATTGGCAAGCTTATTTGTGGGCGGGCTTGGGGTGGTGTGGTCGGGACAGGTGAAACGCAAATATGCCCTCACCCCTGAACCTGAACGATCTTGTCGCTCACGTCGCCGCGGGTTCCTTCGGGCCATTCTTCGTCTTTGGGCCAGCCGAGGTAGAAAAAGCCGAGGCATTTGTCGCGTTTGTCTTCGAGTCCGAGCCAGGCGCGCATTTCGTCGGTGTAGGTGATCGGCGGCGTCGACCAGAAGGCGGCCATCCCGAGAGCGCTCGCGGTGAGGTGCATGTTTTGCACGGCGCAGGCAACGGCTTCGATTTCCTCGATCTCGGGAATTTTTTCGATGTCCTGACGTTTCATTCCCACGGCGATGACGACAGGGGCGAGGAGCGGTTGGGCGCCGAGCTTTTCAAATTTATCGGCACGCACCTCGGCTTCCGGCGTGATTTTGCTGTAGAGCGACTGGCAGAAATTGCCGAGACGCTCCCGTCCCTGACCGGTGAAAATAAAGAAGCGCCAGGGTTCGGTCATGCCGTGGGTCGGGGCCCAGTTGGCGTTTTCGAGAATCGTCGCGAGCTGGATCGGCTCGACGGGCTTGTCGGACATGTCCTTCGGTTTGATCGTGCGACGGCGGCGGATCAGGGCGTTCGCGGCTGCAATGCGAAGGGACTGGGGATCAAGGTTCGGTACTTCAGGTTCGTCGCTCATGGTGGTGCGTTGATGAACCCAACGTCTAGCGTCGAATGACGCGATTTTCCAGTAAGCATGCGGCGATCGTTCGAAATTTGTTGGAGGCCGCGCGGTGCGGAATCGTTCCGGGAGATTCGCGGAATTGCCGCGGGCGGATGTCGAGTGGATCGTTCGGCATGACGGGCAGGTAGATGCCTTTTGCCAAAAGGCATTCACGGCGTTCTGGAATCACGGCGCTTCCGGCGGCGGATGCCGTGGGTGATACGGGCGATCAGCGTCCCGGCGGGACGCATCCACCGGCGTCTGCTTTTTACACGACGACGTCCGCCTCTTCTGCCCCGGCGTCTGCCATCATGAGTCGATCGGACGGCATATCCATTGCGGCGTCTCGCTGAGAGATGAGGCTCTCGACGATGCGGTTGGCCATCGCTCGGTGACCGGAGGGAAGGCGCAGGACCAGCTTGCGTGTCCCTTCGAGGTCGTAGAGAACGATGTCCTCGGAGAAAAGGCGCGGTTCCTGGGTGATCTCAAGCCCTTCGAGCGAGAGTTCGGTGTCGTAGGTCCGCCAGAATTTGCTGCCGACGAATTGAAGCGTGTTCGGCGTTTCGGCTTCAGCGATGATGCGTCCGAAGGTCATGGGGGTGAATCCGCTGAAGCGTTTCGCTTTCCCCACGAGCACTTTCGCGGACCAGGCGGGATCGATTTTCTTACCGAGTCGGGACGAGATCTTCTGCACTTCGGTCGAAGTGAGATTGGCGTAGAGAAGCTTTTCTTCGTCGGGACGGTTCACGATCGCGAAGACTTTGTTCCAAACGAGCCACATGAAGCCTTTGATGCGACGAAGCAGTTTGGGGGTGAAAAAGAGGGCGAATCCGAGAAAGAGAAGACAGGCCGCTCCGGCGAGAATGGGGTTCATGCTCATGAGCGCGAGACCGCCGACGACGGCCATGTCTTCGGTGACGCTGGCGGCGACGTTGCTGATTGGTTCGGGCGAGGCGTTGATCGCGAGACGGGTCCCTGCTTTGAAGCTGTGGGATACGAGCGTGGTTCCGCCGGCGAGCAACGCGATGATGACTTCAAAACCAGGCTCTGTCGGCCCGAGTGTCTGAATGGCGAGAATACCGCCACCGACGGGGCGGATCAGGGTGTGGACGGTGTCCCAGAGCGAATCGACCCAGGGGATTTTGTCGGAGAAAAATTCGAGACAGAAGAAAACACCCGCGGCGGTGATCACGGCAGGATCACCGAGCACCATGAGGTCCGGGTAGGTCGCGGAAACGTCGACCCAGCCCTGGTTGATCGCCATGCCGGTGAGGAGGACGACTAGGTAGAGATTCAGACCTGCCAGAGTGGCAAATCCGAGCGCGACAGCGAGTGTTTCGAGAACTTCCATGGGTCAATGAGGGTGGGATGAGAATGAGACGGTCCTATGAAATCACATAGGCGGTCTTTTCACCTATTATAAACGGATGGGAAGATTGTAATCATAGATCGAGCTTGGCCGGAGCAGTCCCTGCGCTCCGTAAAAGGCCTTCAGGAAGAGCCAATTTACTCTTCGTGCGGGATCGGGTCGACGTAGGTGAAGGTGCCGTTGGTGACTTCGAGGAGCTTTGCCAAATGGCGTCCCGGTTGTCTCGCGAAACTGATGATGTGAAGTCGCTTCGGAAATTTGCCGAGCACGAGGCAATTTCGGATCCTGCCGATTCCCTCTCCGGTTTCCCCGTCCTGAAGGTCGCAGACAAAGAAGTAGTCGGTGCGTCTTTCCTTGCTCGTTTCAGATGCGAGTGCGCGTAAAAACGGATCATCGCTCCCGTTCAGGGCGCACCCGTTGATATGTCTCGCGACACCCTGCGGGAAGTTCTCTTCGATGTAGGCTTCCACGGCATGATTGATTTTCTGCATGCTTCCTGACATATCGACGAGGACAGCCATGCCGGCGCCGTTGCCGAAAGTGGATTTCGGAAAGAGTCCTTTCAGCGTGCTCTGACTGACCCCGGAGGCGAGGCTTTTACCTTTCCCGAGCGAGCCGCCTTTTCCTTTAACAAACGCCTCCATCTTTTTCCGCTCTGCGTTTTCGATGGCGTCGAAGTCCGATTTCATCACGCTCCGCCCGAACAGGAGAGACGGGGCGTTCATGTCCTGCGAGGCGATTTCCAGGTTCACGGGAGAAATCGCCAATGAGGTGATGCTCGCAGGGTTCATCCCGGTGATATCGGCGGAACCGGGATTTCCGGATTCAGCCTGAGTGCTTCCGGCGCTTCCGCTTTCGGAAGGTTGTTCCTCTTCCTCGCTGTTCTCCGGGTTGGTCGTAACGGTGAAAAAATCGCCATCGCTGAGATCGAGTGGCTCAATTGCTATCGAAAGGAGTGCCCCCACGATGAGAAGGTTCACGCAGAGGGCGGCGAAGAGCGACTGGAGGAATTCTTTTCTCCGCTGCCGTTCGCTCGGGGTGAGCGTCGGGAAACGCCATGCGGGAAAGTGAATTTTCGGCAAGAATGACGCGAGGGCCCGCCGCGGCTTCGGGGGATTCTCCCTTTGGCGTTGAGGGATGGGAATGGAGACGTAACTTTCCTGAGACAAATGCTCGCCGTATCCGTATGGCGTCTCTGGCAAGTTCCCCGACATGATCAAAGAATAGTGGAAAATGATGGCGATCACAATTTCAGGAATGTAAAAGCTTTGTGAAACGGGGGAGTCGTATCCTTTTCACGGCCTGGAATGGCCCCGGGAGACTCACGCGATTTTTAACAATTGAGAGGAGGTATTTTCCTCAACCCGGAGTTTATTTAAAAGATGGTTTTTAAGTACACCTTAATATCGGCTCTCCTCATGGCAGCTGCTCAGTGGGCGGTTGCGTTTGAGCCGCTCTACGAGCGTGCGCCGATCAATTACCATGAGGCCGAACCCGATACGCCGGTGACGAGGTTGCTGGCGAAAGCGAAACGTGAGGGGCTGCTCTCAAAGGGAACGGATAAAGAAATTCTGGAGGAATTCCTCAAGGCTCTCGAGGTTCCAGTCGAATCTCAGGTGCTTGTTTTCTCCAAAACGAGCGCTCAAAACAGCCGGATTTCGCCTCAAACCCCGAGGGCGCTCTATTTTTCGGATGACGTCTATGTCGGCTGGGTTCAGGGAGGTGAGATCGAGATTGCGAGCTTTGATCCGAAGTTGGGGCTCGTTTTTCACATGCTGCATCTCACCGATCGAGAGAAAGGGAATCCTCCTGTTTTGAAGCGCGAGCGTTCCTGCCTCAACTGTCATGCGGGGTCATCGAATCACCATTTTCCGGGGCTGATGGTTCGTTCCGTTTTTCCGCAGAATACGGGGCAGCCGCTGTTTCAGGCGGGCACGTTTCACACGCGTCATGACAGTCCTATCGATGAGCGCTGGGGCGGTTGGTATGTCAGCGGTGAGGTCGAAGATCAGCGTCATATGGGGAATGCGGTGGCGCACTCGGAGTTACGTGATGTCGAAATCGAACTGGAACCGATGGGTTCCGCGGAAGCTTCCATAAGCGAGTTTTTCAACGGCGAACCGTATCTCAACGGTCCGCAAAGTGATGTCGTTGCGCTGATGGTGCTTGAACATCAGGTCGGGGTTCACAACGCGCTGGTGGAGGCAAATTTGACGACACGCTCGACCTTGTATCGACACAGCGAGATGCAAAAGGCGTTCGGGGAGTCACCTGACGGGCCGCTTTCGGAAACGAATCAGCGAGTCCTCAAGAGTCAGTCGGACCGCGTCTTAAAGCAGCTTCTTTTCGCGGACGAGTTTCCGCTTCCGGCGGGTGTTGAGGGAAGCGAGTCGTTTCAGCTCGGGTTCGCGGCGAATGAGCGGAAAAGCGCAGAAGGGCGTTCCCTGAAGGATTTCCGGCTCTATGAACGGCTCATGAAATACCGGTGCAGCCACCTGATCTACTGCGATGCCTTCGCGGCACTGCCCAGGATTATCCGCACACAGATTCTCGAGGATTTGCATTCGATCCTGACAAAGCCGGATTCGCATCCGGAGTTTTCCTATCTTTCCGACTCGGAGCGGGAGCACATCGTCCAGATCCTGTCAGAGACGATGGAAGATCTTCCCGCGGTCTGGAACGTTGGGAGCTGATGCGCAGGCAAGACCCGGGCGACCGGGGTTTTGTTTTCGAATACATCCTCAGCAAGTTGATTGAAGGTGGTGACGCAAACACTCTTGTTTGCCCTGGCTTTATGTGACTGGCAACCATGAGTGTTTGCCTCACCATTGCGGGAAGATAAAATACGAGGCTTGCGCAGGAGGGAGGCGGATCTAGATTCGGGGATGCGTTTTCGAATTCTCTGTCTTATCATCGGCGTCGTTTTCTCCGCGTGGGGTGGTTTGCAGGCAGGCGAATTGCCTAACATCATTTACATCATCGCGGATGATTTGGGATACGGGGAAACCTCCGTTCAGAATCCGGAAACGGATGTCCCGACGCCTCATATCGATTCGATTGCCCGGAACGGGGTGCTCTTCACGGATGGCTATGTCTCGGCGCCGTTTTGCGCGGCTTCCCGTGCCGGACTTATCACGGGGCGATATCAGACGCGGTTCGGTTTCGAGTTTAACCCGATCGGGGCACGGAATGAGGACCCCGACGCCGGCCTGCCGCCGAAAGAGAAAACGATCGCGACCCGGCTCAAGAACGAAGCGGGCTATACCACGGGGATGATTGGAAAATGGCATCTCGGGGGAACGGCGAACTACCAGCCGATCCGTCGCGGCTTCGATCAGTTTTTCGGTTTCCTCCACGAGGGGCATTATTTTCGTCCGGCTCCCTACGACGGCATGACGACCTGGCTTCGCCGCAAAGTGCTTCCGGGAGGCACGTTCGGGCGATGGGCGTCCGAAGATGGCCGGCTTTTTTACTCCACTCACATGGCGCACAACGAACCCGCCTATGACGCCGACAACCCGATTTACCGAAACGGTCAGCCCATCGTTGAATCGGAGAATCTGACCGATGCCTTCACTCGCGAAGCGGTCCATTTTATCAAAGACTGCGGCGACGAGCGTCCGTTTTTTCTTTATCTCGCCTACAATGCGGTTCACAGCCCGCTGCAGGGCGACGCCGAATACATGGAACGCTTTTCCTCGATTGAGGACATTCAGCGGCGTATTTTTGCGGCGATGTTAGGACAATTGGATGATGGTGTCGGCGAGGTGCTCAAGGCGGTGGAGAGTGCGGGGATTCTCGAGAATACTTTGATCGTCTTTTTGAGCGACAACGGAGGTCCGACCCGCGAACTCACGAGCAGCAACTACCCGCTGAGCGGCGAGAAGGGAAGGCTCTACGAAGGCGGGATTCGAATTCCGTTCATGATGCAGTTCCCGGGAAGACTCGAGGCGGGGCAGGTTTATGAAGAGCCGGTCACGTCGCTCGATTTGTTCCCGACGAGTTTGCAATTAGCCGGCCTCGAGCGATCCGGAGATCTCGACGGCGTTGATTTAATGCCTTTTCTGATCGGCGAGGTCAGCGGTGCTCCGCATGAGTCGATTTTCTGGCGGGTCGGAAACCGGTCGGCGCTGCGAAAAGGGGACTGGAAGATTGTTCGTAATCCCGAGCGTGGGAAACCGGGGAAATGGGAACTGTATCACCTGAAAGAGGATGTCGCGGAGGAGAACGATCGAGCGGGGAGCGAGAAGGCGATTCTCAAAGAACTCATCGGAGTCTGGGAGGATTACGATGAAGAAATGATCGAGCCGGCCTTTCGTTAACGATCCCCCGCGAGTAGAGGAATCCGTGAGGATTTCTGATGCGTCGTGCGTGGTGGCGGACAGGCTCTGCGGAGAAATGCTCACGCAGTTTCTCTACAATCTCCTGCGGGTAGAGGAATCCGTGAGGATTTCTATCGTTTCGGGCGACGATACCCTGTTGCATCATTGACCAGACCCTGTTGAGTAGGCAGCGGGTATGCTTCTTCGATCTCTTAACCTGAATCACTTTCGTTGCTTCGAGTCTCTCCGGCTCGAGCTCGATTCAGGCGTGACGCTTTTTCACGGGAACAATGCTCAGGGAAAGACGTCGATTCTGGAGGCGATTTGTGTGTTGTTGAGGCTGCAAAGTCCGCGTTCGTCGCAGCTCGCGGAGTGCATTCGCTTTTCAGAAAAGGCTTTCGCGGTCGGTGGAAAGCTCGACGGGCTCGACGCGATGGAGCTCCGCTTTCAATATCGCGAGACGGGGCGGAAACTGATCGTCGACGGTGAGACGCAGCGGCGGTCGCAGGACTACCTCAGGCACAGCGCGCTCGTCGTCTGGATGGCGAACGATGACCTCGCTCTCGTCCGCGGCGGTGGTGACGGGAGACGGCGGTTTCTCGATTTCATGGCGGGGCAGCTTTTCCCGATCTATCGACCGGCTCTGAAGACTTACGAAAAAGCGCTTCGTTCGAGGAATTATCTTCTCAAAAAGGACGCGTCCCCGAAGTGGGCGGAAATCGATGCCTACACCAAAATTCTCCACGAACAGGGGCGCATTATCAGCGATTGCCGGCGGGAGCTGGTCTTCCAGTTGCAGTCACGCGCTGCGGATGCGGAGAAGAAGATCAGCGTTTCGGGGGAAAGTCTCGAGATCAGCTACGAGAGTGCTTCAGGCGAGGGTGATGATTTGATCGCGACGCTCGCGGCCCGTCGTCAGGAGGAATTTCGACGGCGTCAGACCGCAGCGGGACCTCATCGGGATGACCTGTTGATAAAGCTCAACGGAATGCCGGCGGCCAAGTTTGCGAGTGAAGGGCAGCAGCGGACCGTTGCTCTCGCCTTGAAACTTGGTCAGACGCAGCTGTTTGTTGATGCCCGTCCCGAGCCGCCGCTACTGCTGATAGACGACGTGTTCGGCGAGCTGGATCCGGACCGGAGAAATGCGCTCATGGCGGCGTGGCCCGAGGCCTCGCAGAAGCTGATCACGACGACGCACCTTGACTGGATGGACGAGCGATTTTCGGATGCTCGTCGTCTCACGGTGGATCAGGCGTCGGTCAGTTGAGGTAGGTTCTTTCAACGCGACTCGTGATCCCCGTCAGCACAGCCCAGGGGATCGTTTCCGCTTCTTGAGCGATGTCGGAAATGGTGATGTTCTCATCGCCCTGAGAACCGGCGACGACGGCTTCGTCGCCGCTTTTGACAACGCCATCGACGTGGGAGATGTCGACAACGATCTGGTCCATTGTGACTCGCCCGAGAATGGCGCAGCGTTTGCCGCCGATGAGAACGGACGCCTTTTTTCCGGAAAGGTGTCTCGGGTAGCCGTCTCCGTAGCCGATTCCGAGCGTTGCGACCCGCATCGTTTTCTCCGCGACGAAAGTCCGGCCGTAGCTGATCGTCGTCCCCGCAGGAACCTCGCGAACGAGCGTGACGCGGGTTTTCCACTCGAGGATTGGCTCGAGTTCGCGGGTGTGGGCTTCGAGCGGGGAAATTCCGTAGAGGGCGAGGCCGGGGCGGGCCATGGTCACAAAAGGCATGAGTTCCTGAAAATCCAGCAGGCCGGCGCTGTTGGCGAGGTGGATCGCGCAGTCCTCCGGAAGATTGAGTGGCTCGATCAACGTCGCGAACCTGCCGATTTGTTCGGTCGTGAACCCGGCTTCCTCGTCGGCGGAGGGGAAGTGAGAATGAACCCCGGCAAGAACGCAGTTTTGATGATTCCGTATCGAGTGAACGAGTGCGGGAAAGGATTCCGGAGCGCTCCCCATGCGGCCCATTCCGGTGTCGGCGGCGGCGTGGAGCGATGCGTGGCGATTGATTTTCGCCGCTTCGGCGCCGAACGCTTCGACCTCTTCGGGCGTCGAGACCGACGCGGAAATCCCTGAGGCGACGATCACGGGAATTTCTTCCGGGGTCGCGGGGCTGAGAATCAAAATGGGGATGGCGAGGTCCGGCAGCACTTCTTTGATGCGCAACGCCTCACGGATGTTGGCGACCCCGAAGGCTCCCACGTGCGGTGCGAGCTCGCGAGCGACTTCCCTGAGCCCGTGGCCGTAGGCGTCCGCCTTCACGATCGCGATGATGGGGCAACCCGCTTTGGCGCGGCAAAATGCGGCGTTGCGGCTCAGGGCTTTGAGATCAATTTCAACCCAGCAGCGAGGCGGGGCATTTTTCGTCTGATGGGAAAGCATTCTCAGGAGTAGGGGACGACGAATACGTCAGGAAATATCGAGATCTTTCTGAATTTGTTCGAAATCACCCTCTTCGCAACAGCGAACAAACCCCTCGCAGTAGGATTTCAGCGTGTCCCAGACGACCCTGATGTCGGCGGATTCGTCGGGGGTAATCGTGTTGTCCTCCGCCGCACGGGAGACGACATCGAGTAAGCCCGCGAATTGCTGAACGATCGTGTGGGTCGCGGGAACGACCTGATAACCCTGCTCGCAGGTGCTTTTCGGGTTCCTGACAAAGTAACCTCCGGCCCTGCGACACATCCACTCGGCGATCCCGGTGTGACCGGTCAGCTTCATGAGGGTGTCAATCCGATCGAGCGGATTGCGGCTTCCGGACCCCGTTTCGGAGTTCGGTTGTGCCCACTTGTAGACCAGCGACAGCGAAACCCCGAGCTCTGATGCGATTTCCTTTGGGCTGGTGTTAGGACTTTCAAATGCCTCCTTTAATACTTCATGCGACTCCATGGCGTGGAGTTTGCCCGAAAGGCACCCTCATGACAAGCGGATTGGCGTTACAATCATGTGATGGCTTTGTAGTCGAGTGATTGAGAAGTTCCCTCTAGTCTTCGAATGTCCCGGGAAAGGTTAGCTAATCGATTTTGGGCTTGAATGTAAGTCACAACCCGGAGCAAGCTTGCCCCGGAACTGTAAAGACAATGCTGGAACTGTTACAAGAATCTATATCGCCACTGAACCTGCCTTTCACAATTCTGTTAGGGGCGGTCGCTCTATACTGGGTCATCGGATTGTTCGGACTGGTTGATCTGGAAGGGGGAATCGACGGAGTCGATGGTGTCGATGGCGTGGACGGTGTCGATGGAGACGGGATCGATGGCAGCGCGGATGGTGATAATCACGATCTGACCGGTGATGGTGATCATTCTTCAGTGGGTGGGACTCTCTTCCACGGCGTGCTTCGTTTGGTGGGTGCAACCGATGCGCCTTTGATTTTCGTGATCTCGGTGTTTTCAGTGTTCCTCTGGGCCCTGAATGTCGCGGGAAATCACTATTTTAATGCGGCTCAGTCCTCTTCCTTCGCGACGATTCTGGTGATTCCGGTGGTCGTTGTTGCGTTTGTGATGACCCGGTTGTTGATCCGGCCTCTGCGCCCGCTCATGAATATGCTCCGCACCTCGGAGAAGCCGGCTCAGATTATCGGATCGAGCGGACGGGTTCGCTCTACGACGCTCGACAGTGAGTTCGGTCAGATCGAAGTCGAGGCCGATGAGAAGTCACTTATTTTAAAAGCGGTTCTTTCGTCGGGTGAGCCGATTGCGAAGGGGGATTCGGTGCTTGTCGTTTCCTATACGCCTGAGACCGAAACCTATACGGTTCGACCACTTGACTGAATTTTGTACCTACTACCTGAGAAAAATATATGAATACAGACATACCATTACTAGCCATGAATTTTGGTGGCTCAGTCGTTGTGGTCGTCGTTGTGGCGATCGTCGCACTGCTTGTCGCAGTCGGGATATTTTACGCGAGTTTCTTCCGTAAAGTTAAAAAGGGAACCGCCGTCGTCGTCACCGGTGTGGGCGGAACGAGAGTCGCCTTTGACGGTGTCATGGTTTATCCGATTCTCCACCGCATGGAGGAGATCGATATTTCGATCAAGCGTATTGAGATCAAGCGAACCGCAGAGAACGGGTTGATTTGTAAGGATAATATCCGTGCCGATATCGAGGTCGCGTTTTTCGTGCGGGTGAACAATGAGAACAAGGATGTGCTCAAGGTGGCTCAGTCGATTGGCTGTGAGCGTGCCTCGAGCGAGGCGGAGATCCGGATTCTTTTTGATGCGAAGTTCTCGGAAGCTCTCAAGACGGTCGGAAAGCGTTTCGACTTTATCGAACTCTACCAGGAGCGCGACACGTTCCGGGATGAGATCATCAAAGTGATCGGCACTGATTTGAACGGCTTCGTACTGGATGACTGCGCGATTGACTACCTCGAGCAGACTCCGATGACGAGTCTGGATCCTAACAATATCCTCGATGCTGAGGGTATTAAGAAAATCACGGAGCTGACCGCTGATCAGGCGAAGCTTTCCAACTCGATTCAGAGGGAAAAAGAGCGTGTTATCAAGAAGCAGGACGTGGAAGCACGTGAAGCAATTCTCGAACTTGAGCGCCAGCAGGAAGAGGCGGAGGCGAAGCAGCAGCGGGAAGTGCTCTCGGTGCAGGCTCGCGAAGAAGCTGAATCGGCTAAGATTCAGCAGGAGGAAAAGCTCAAATCCGAGCGTGCCCGAATCACGACCGAAGAGGAAGTGGAGATCGCGACTCAGAACAAGGATCGCGAAGTCATCGTTGCGATGCGTAACAAGGAGCGCACCGACGTGGTCGAACAGGAGCGCGTCAAGCGCGACCAGCAGCTCGAATCGATCGAACGGGATCGGGTCACGACTCTGAAGGAGATCGAGAAAGAGAAGAGCGTCGAGGTCGAGAAGAAGGAGATTCAGGATGTGATCCGTGAGCGGGTCACGGTGGAAAAGAGTGTTGTCGAAGAGCAGCAGAAAATTCTCGATACCGAGGCCTTCGCGGGTGCGGATCGTGAGAAGCAGGTGGCGGTAACGCTCGCTGAGAAATCAGCCGAAGAGGGACTCATCAGGCAGATCAAAGAAGCTGAGGCTCTGAAAGAGGCGGCTCAAATGAGAGCGGATCAGGATCTCTACGAGGTCGTGAAAATGGCCGAAGCTGAGAAGCAGGCGGCTGAACTTCGCGCTGAAGAGATCGTCATTTCCGCAGAAGCCGAGCAGGCCGCATCGGAGAAACTTTCGATCGCGAAGAAAACGCTCGCGGAAGGAATTTCGGCTGAGATTGCCGCTCCCGGACTCGGGGAGGCCACGGTCGTTGAAGCGACCGCTGATGCGGAAGCGAAAGGCATCACGGCTAAGGCTGATGCGATGAAGAAATTCAACGAGGCCGGCAAGGACCACGAAGAGTTTAAGCTCGAACTCGAGAAGGAGAAGATCGTCGAACTCGCAGAGATCGACGTGCGTGAAGCGATTGCCGCGAAGCATTCCGAGATTCTTTCACAGGCTCTTAAGACCGCCAAGATCGACATCGTCGGTGGTGAAACTGAGTTCTTCGACCGCATCACCGGAGCGATCACTCAAGGCAAGGCGGTTGATCGCCTCGTCGATAACAGTGAGACCCTGACCGACATCAAGGAGACGTTCTTCAACGGCGATCCTGATTACTTCAAGTCTCAGCTGGGAACCTGGATCGAGGATTTCGGAATCACTTCAGAAGACCTGAAAAATCTTTCGGTCTCGGCGCTGCTTTCACGGATGGCCGGTGAATCGGGCGACAATGCGGTTCAGACAAAAATTGCCGGTTTGTTAGGTGCTGCGAAGCGATTCGGCATTGCTGATGAAAAAGCGGCGACGGTGCTCAAGCAGATTTCCTGAAACTCAATCTAAGGGTGGGGTCCAATCCACTGTGGAATGTCTGAAGTAACCGATAATACCGAAAACTCCGCGGCGGCGGGATCGCCTCCCGCTGAGCAGCTTGAGGGTGGCACTTATGAAGTGCTCCGGAGACGCCTCCTCACCCACGGCGGGGAACTTCGGACGCGGCTTGATTCGCTGAATCATTCCCGGCAGGAGGTCTTCGGTTCGGTGGAGCCGAGCCTCGTTGCGACGGAGCGGATCTCGACCGAATACAACTGCATCGCGAGGGACATCGTCGCGATCGGCGGAGGGAAATTGCTCTTCGGATATAACGTCCAGATGGGGCTGAAATCCGTCACCGAAGTGGAAGACGTTTTCGGCTTTTATCAATATGATGCGGAGGGGCACCATTTCGGGGCATTGGAAGGCGGGCCGTTGGAGGACCCTGAATTCCGTGAGGACTTTTCCTATCTCTACAAATATTATCGCGAGACCATTTTTGTAAAATTCATGGTCATCGGGGCGCACCTTTACATGGCGTTCCGGGTTGGCAAATCGGTCGAGGATGTGAAGTGCTTCAAGTTCCTGATCAAGGGGCACGGCGAACTTCGTTACATCGGAAACCGTTTCGATCACGAGTATCAATTTCCCCCTCAGCAGGACTTCGAATGGAAGCGCGCCCATCGAGGTATGTTCCGCGAGGGGCTTCATCCTCACATCTCAATTGAGGATCGCGTCTTTGTCGAAACCGTCGGCGGGGATCTTACGATTAAGATCGAGGACAACACCGAATCGGGCGAGGGGATTTATGAGGAAGCTGTCGCGAACGATGATCAAACGCTCGACGATGCGGAGATTCTCTATGCGATCGTAGGCAGTCTCATTCTTCTGCGAATCCTTCCTTACCAGGAAAAGGATTATCGTCATCTCGTCTACAATGAGAAGACGAAAACGGTGACGCGGATTGATTCAATCAACGACGCCTGTGTTCTGTTGCCGGAAGATCACGGCATCATTTTCTCCGATGGTTATTACCTGCAAACCGGGGAGACAAAGCGCTTTGACAATGAGTTGCGGGAGATGCTTTTTGAGCGCCGTATCTCATCACCCAACGGAGAGGATTATCTCTATTTGTTCTATAACCGGACCTCGGGGCATTACATTTTGATGCCCTACAATTTGATCAATCAGTCGGTCGAGAATCCCATTGTTTGCAATGGTTACACGATTTTCGACGACGGGGAGATGGTGTATTTTCGCGATGGTGAAGAGCCGCAGAAACACCACGTCCTTCAGGTGTGGCAGACACCGTTTACCGCTGAGCAGAAATCCGTAGCGGACAAAGAAGACAGCTTCCTCTACAAGGTCGGCAACGCGGACATCGTGAAGTGCATGGCCGAGTGTCATGAGATACTGACGCTGCTGCAAAAGGAGGACAGCTACGAGGGGCTGTATCTCGATCTCACGAAGAAGAGCGGCGACATCATCGATACGTATTTCTGGTGCGGCGACGAGAACGCGCATGATCTCCGGGAGGTGCTGCTCGAACTGAAAGGGGCGGCTGACTCCGCGATCGCCGAGTTTGAGAAAGTATCGAGTCTTCGGCGTTCGACGGCGGAGAAGTCGAAGGAGGTCGTGGGTCGATCCAAAGACATCACGAGACGGGCACGGAGTCTGCGCCCGGACGATATTCTGGGATTCGTCGAAAATCTATCCGAGCTCCGGACGATTCGGGGCGAAGTGATTGCACTTCGAGACCTGCGCTATCACGACGCTGATTTAATCGACGCGGCTGATGCGGAGGTGGTGGATGCGACGGAGCGGGTTTCGAACGATTGCGTTGAGTTTCTCCTGAAGAAGGAAGCCCTCGATCCCTACCGGAAGCGCATTGCCGATCAGGAAGCCGAGGTTGGCAAAGTCAAGAAAGTGGCTCGTGCGGAAGAGGTCCGTGAGGAACTCGACAAGGCGGGGCGTGAGCTCGAGATGCTGATCGATATCGTCGGGAATCTGCGAATCGAGGATGCGACTGAGACGACAAAAATCATCGATGATATTTCGACGATTTATTCAAAGTTGAACAGTGTCAGGTCGGTTCTGAAAAACCGCCGGCTCGAACTGGCGAAGCAGGAGGGCGAGGCTCAGTTCGGTGCTCAGATTCAGTTGCTGAGTCAGTCGGTGATCAACTTTCTCGATCTCTGCGACACGCCTGAAAAGTGCGGTGATTACCTTTCCCGGACGATGATTCAGCTCGAGGAGCTGGAAGGGAAGTTCTCAGAATTCGACGATTACGTCGCTCAGATCGTTGAAAAAAGAGACGAGATATACAACGCCTTCGAGTCGCGGAAAGTGCAACTGTTAGAGACGCGGAACCGGCGGTCGTCGACACTGCATCGTTCGGCCGAGCGCATCATTACGACGATCCAGCATCGCGTCGGGCAGCTCGAAGAGATTTCTGAGATCAACGGGTATCTCGCGGGAGATCTCATGGTTGAGAAGCTCCGCGATATTATCGAGGAGCTGGCAGAGCTCGGGGACACCGTGAAGTCCGACGACGTTCGCACCCGCCTGAAAACGGTCCGCGATGATGCGGTCCGTCAGCTGAAGGATAAGAAGGAACTTTTCGTCGACGGAACGGATGTCATCAAATTCGGTTCGCATCGTTTCACCGTAAACCGTCAGGATCTCGAGCTTTCGATCGTGCCGCACGATAAGGGCCCGGCTTTTCATCTGGCGGGAACCGAATTTTTTGAGCCGGTGACGGATCCCGTGATTCTCGATGCCGGAGAGATCGGAAAAATGAGCGTCGTTTCCGAGAATGACGACGTTTACCGGGCCGAGTATCTGGCCTGGAAATTCTTCCGGTCGGAAGCCCGCTCGAACCTTGAATCGCCGTGGGATGAAATGGACGAGGAGGCGAAGGCTGAAGCTCTCCAGATTTTCATGTCGGACCGTTATGATGAGGCCTACACGAAAGGCGTTCACGATGCGGATGCTCTGAAGATTCTCGATGCTTTGGTCGCGATTGAGGACGTGGTTGGGTTGCTCGAATATTCCAGCCGGGACCGGGTTCTCGCGCAGTTCGCCTGGAGAAGAGCGGATGCGGAATGGCGTGAACAGATTGAGAAACGCGTTCAGTCGATGGGCGTTCTTGCGGGCAAGTTTGATATCTCAAAACGCACCGATTCCTATTGTCGTGAATTGGCTGCGGAGTTCGAGGCATGTCGGAAGGAATTGCCGGATGGACTTTCCTTGCTGCGATCGGCGAATGCGAAACGGGCTGCTGAATACTGGTTTGCCCAACTCATTGCGGGGGAGCCTGTCGTGATTTCACCGGCTGCGGCGGAGGCGTATCAGGGATTTGCTCAGGCGCTGACGGGTAAACGACTTGATGCCGAATTTAAGACGGCCGTCAGCATTCTCGGGAATGAGCCGGGTATGGCTCTCGAAATGGCCCAGGATTGGGTTCTCACCGTTGGTGAAAATGCTGACTTCGACGGGCCGATTCTTGAAGCGGCCTGGATTGCGGTGACCCATTCGTTCGAAATGCGGGCGGTTCGTCATGTCGCGAGTGAGCAATCCGTGAGCGGGCTTACCGGCCAGCACCGGAATGTAGAAGGCGGCTCTCTCGCGCTCGATTATGTGGAGTTTGTCGAGCGCCTCAGTCATTTTGAATTAGAGATCGTGCCGGCATTTGTTGAGTATCAGCAAACCAAAGTCAGACTGATCGAGACCCGCCGCGAGGAAATGCGTCTCGATGAGTTCCGACCCAAAGTGATGTCTGCGTTTGTCAGGAACCGGCTTCTCGATCGCGTTTATCTGCCGCTCATTGGCGATAACCTCGCCAAACAGATGGGCACGGCGGGGGACGATACGCGGACGGATCGCATGGGTATGCTTCTCCTGATTTCGCCTCCCGGTTACGGAAAGACAACGCTGATGGAGTATATTGCGAATCGACTCGGGATTACTTTCATGAAGATCAATGGTCCTGCGCTCGGGCACGACGTGACTTCACTCGATCCGGAGGAAGCGCCGAACGCGAGCGCAAAAGAGGAGATTCAAAAGCTGAACCTCGCCTTCGAGATGGGGGACAACGTCATGATTTACGTCGATGATATTCAGCACACCAATCCCGAGTTCCTGCAGAAGTTCATCTCACTCTGTGATGCTCAGCGCAAGATTGAAGGCGTCTGGAACGGCCGGCCGCGCACTTATGATCTGCGCGGGAAGAAGGTATGTGTCGTCATGGCAGGGAACCCCTACACCGAGAGCGGTGGTAAATTTCAGATTCCTGACATGCTCGCGAACCGGGCGGATACCTACAATTTGGGTGACATCATTGGTGAGCATTCGGCTGATTTTGAAGCGAGCTACATCGAGAACGCGATGACCTCAAATCCGGTGCTGAGCCGTCTTGCGAGCCGGAGCCAGCAGGATGTGTATGCGGTGATGCAGATCGCGGAGAACGGGACCAAAGAGGGCGTCGATTTTGACGGGAATTACACCGCTCAGGAAGTCGACGAGATGGTCGGCGTCATGAAAAAGCTCATGAGAGTGCGCGACAGCGTTCTCCGGGTGAATCTCGAATACATCCGCTCAGCGGCGATGGAGGATGCCTATCGCACGGAGCCTCCGTTCAGGCTTCAGGGATCCTACCGGAACATGAATCGGATGACGGAGAAGGTCCTGCCGGTGATGACCGACGACGAGGTCGAGGGAATTATCGTCGACCACTACGAGAACGAATCGCAAACCCTGACGACGGGCGCGGAATCCAACCTTCTCAAATTTCGTGAAATGGAAGGGACTCAATCGGAAGACGATCTGAGTCGCTGGAACGAGATCAAACGACGTTTCGGGCGGAATCTGCTTATGGGCGGGGCCGGGGAAAATGATCCCGTGAGCCGTGTCGTCGGAACTCTCGCGGGATTTTCGGACGGACTTCACCGGATTGAAACGGTGATTGAATCGGCGAGTGAGAGAAATGCTCAGCCCGCGACTCTGGCGGACGACGCGATCGGGAAGCTTGAGCAGATCATCAACAAGCTGCGCGCTGTGCCCGTGAACGTGGAGATCAAAGTGGTTCCGGTTCAGGAGAATGGTGAACCCGTCGATGTTCCGGTGGAGTCGCTGCCCGTCGAGGTGGAGAGCAAGGTCGATCAGCCTGAGAGCGCTGAGGAAGAGTCGGAATGAGTTTCATTCCGCTGCCTTTTCGCGCGGGGAACACCGTGGAGGCCTGCCGGCGACTAACCGCCCGGAGGACGTGAAAACGGAGCCGCGGCGTTGCGGGCTTCCTGCTCCATCGCGCAGTCCCAGTAGCCGTCGCTGACGCACTGGTGAATGTATTCTTCGAGAAAGGCTCCGATACCTCCCATGCGTTCGAACTGCGCCACGTGAGTCAATTCATGAACGAGCAGCGACGGGTTGGTCGCATTGGAGGCCTCGAGGTAGATCCCGTAATTCACGGCCATGCCGGTGGGGCCTTCTCCGAACATTCCAAAAATCCGCGTGACCCAGGAACCGGGGGTGGGGATGCGGGGGACGGGAAGAATGCGCACTTCCTCCGGCTTACTGACGCCCACATCCTGAGCCCACATCGTTTCCCATTCGCTGAGGGGACGGCCTTCACGTATGATAACCAACTCCTGCTTTTCAACCCATCGGGTCGCAAGCGGGAGAGACATTTTGACGATCATGTCTGCCCAGAAGGAATTCATCTAGAGGTGATAATAGAGTGGTAAAAGGGGATCGGTCGGTTTGCAAAGAGTTTAGGTGCCGGGGCGGCTTACTTGTGGGAGGTATTCGCGTATGACGACCCGTTTCCACCAGTCGCCGGTGCGGGCTTTTTCTTCCGGTGTCGTAAATTCGTATCGAAAGAGTCTCCCCCGAATATAGCCGGGAGGTTCGTCAGGAAAAGGGTTGCTCTTCAATAATTTTTCGACGTCGCGGTCTCCGGTGAGGAGTTTGATCACAAGCGACTCGAGCCATCTCGCGTTGGAGCTCCGGTAGGAAAATTCGCCCTCGAGCGCAGCGAACCAGAATTGCCAGGCAACGCGGGGTTGGTGAGGGGCGACAAATTTCGGGCGGTCCGCGAGGTCATCGACCTTCCAGGTGAAATCGTATTCGAACCAGCTGATCCCGTCGCGGCTCCCTTCGAGAATGATTTCAGGTCGTTCTGTCGTCATCGTCCGGAACAGTCCGTAGCCGGAGACGAGGTGGTAGGATCGAACCGACCCGGCCAGCGAGGACAGCCAAGCCGGAACCCTGTCGGTTTGCAGGAACGGCTTCGGTGCGGTGTGGAGATCACTCAGCACGGTTTTTACATTGAGGAGCGCGAGAAGCGCGAAGGCCGGGCCGACAAGGCCGAGCTTGATCATTAACGGTTTTTTCTCCTCCGGGTCGGTGAGGCCGAGCGGCTCGAATTTCAGCCAGTTTCGGAAGAAAACCGGCCAGAGACGATCGGTGACGAGCGGGAAACAGAGGACAATCGTGAGCCAGTTGAAGTAGGTGAAGTTTCCCGTCAGCATGATCAGAATCATGAGGAGAATAAATCCCGAGGCTGCGACGAGCCGTCCCAACCGCCCGAAGAGGATCGCGAATGGAAGTAGAATCTCGATGACATACATCGGGAAAAGCGAGAGCTGAAGCAGCCACGTCGGCGTTTGATGGGCATACCAGGCGGTCCACGAGGGGATCGGTTGCGTCATGAAATGATAGGCCAGCGCGGTCCCTTCGCCCCACCATTCAGGGTTACTTTCGTTCGCCCACGCCAGCTTCACCCAGCCGGAAAAGAACATTAGTTTGGCGATGAGAAACCACACGAACACGAGGGCGATGCGATTGACGACGCTGAGAGGAGGCGGATCGCTCCACGCGGTTTTGCGTTTCCAGTCACAAAGGAATATCGAGATGAATCCTGCCTCCAGCAGAAGGATGTCCCACTGGAAACTCATGAAAACCCCGCCGACATTGACGAAGGATAGATAAAGAATCCAAAGCCCGATGAGCGCCTGACCGGTAAACCTGCCGAGAATGACGAGAAGGGAAAGGAGGCACCCCGCCATGCAGGTGAGATGAAGGGCAAAGTCCGATGCGCCGAGGAACCAGAAGAGCGACGGGAGCGTACCGAATCGGGAAATTCCCGGCTCGTCGAGTCTGCCTTCGATGAAAATAAGGAGGTCGTTGGCGGGGATGAGCCCGTTTTCACCGATCAGAAGCGCGACCTGAGCCCACCAAGAGGCAAATGCGATGAAATAAATCGCTCCGATCCCCCGTATCATGAGGGATCGGCCGATCCGATGGCGATCGAGATCGAGTCCGAAAAGGGAATGTAAATTCAGCTGATTCACGTTTTTAAAGAGTCACTTTATAGTCAGGTTACGCCTTTGCCGAAACTGGAAAAATGGATTATCGTCTCAACGAGCACTTCTAATGGCTACGGAATATAACTGGCACCCCGGCACTCACGAGAAATCGGTTTTCAAAGTTGAAACCCGAAATGTCGGCTGGTGGGTTCTTCTCGCTATTTTTGTCTCCGTGTTGATTCATGTGCTCCTTTACGTCGCTCTCGGGACGATTCAACGCAGCAGCGCCGCCGCTACCAACGAAGGGATCGTCTGGCGCAGCACGAGAGAGCATCAACCTACGATTGATCGGGACAAGCTCAACGAACTCCTCGCTGAACCGATCGTTCCCGAAGATGCCAAGCCGATCGAGCCGGAAAAGCTCAGTGATCTCGATTTGGTCGACAATTCCCTCGATGAGTTTGATCTCATGGAGCAGATGAAAGACGAGGTTATCCGGATGGCTCCGATTGAAAAGCCGCAGATTTTCTCCAGCGGCGGGCCGAAAGCACCGGGCGAGGCCCTCTCAGTCGCGGCGAGCAGCCTTGACATCTCCGCCGCGGAAGTGCTTTCGAAAGATCTTCAGGACATGCGGAACAAGCTGATCGATTCATCGGCGACGGTTTCCAACAGCCAGCCCATTATGGAGCTGACCCAGAACGATGATCTCGGTTCGGACGTTGATGCGGAGGAATTTTTCAAAGAAGCCGCGGCAAAGGCGTTCGGAACGAAGGCGGATGAGTTTGTGAATGGCTATTCGTCGCTCGACGATCTCATCGGGCGCACCGGGGGAGTTCCCTCCGGAGAGGAGAAAATCGCGCTCCCTACTGATATTCTTTTCGGATACAACGAGTTCGAGCTGAAAGAGGAGGCCCGTCTCAGCATGATGAAGCTCGCCTTTATCGTTCAGACGAATCCGGATGCGACGTTCATTATCGAGGGGCATACGGACAGCTTCGGAGCCGATGAATTCAACCGCGAGCTCAGTCTGAAGCGGGCCACCGCTGTCCGGCAGTGGCTCATCGATCGCCTTCGTATCGGCGTCGACAACATCAAGGTTGTCGGGATGGGGAAATCCCGCCCTATCGTCTCCACCGATGGCGATCAGGATGCGCAGTCTCTGAACCGGCGGGTCGAAATCGTCGTGAAAAAGCCGTAGCGGGTTTCCTCTATGCCATTTTTCCCGCCTGAAACCGGAGCCGTTTCAGCGAATTTGGTTCGAAAGGGGATCGCATTTGAGCGCTGCCGGCTCGATGCGCTTGCGAAGCGCGCTGAGGTCGCGGTGAAGCCTCCGCATCCTTTCCGCTGGACGAGTGGCCGTTCCTCCTGTTCTTTACGCCGAAGCCAACCCTCTTAGGTGATCGACCTAACCCTGTTGAATACTCGACTCAATTGACTTCGTTTTACACCGTCTTTCTCCATTCCACTCCGAATCTGTTACGTGCATGACTCAACCCTCTCAGGTCAAAGACCTAACCCTGTTAGGCCATTCCGAAAACCGACTTCCTCAGAACCCTGAGGAGGCTCAGTTGGAGGTATTTGACAACCGCAACGCGGATCGAAATTACTGGATCGAACTCGATTATCCGGAGTTCAGTTCGCTGTGTCCGGTGACCGGACAGCCGGATACGGCTCATCTCACGATCCGCTACATTCCCGGTGAGAAGTGCATCGAGACGAAGTCGCTTAAGTATTATCTTGCGTCCTTCCGTAATTTTCCCTCATTCAACGAGGATATTGTGAATCGCATTCTGGATGATCTCTCCGGAGCTGTGACTCCGCGCCGGATGGTCGTGAAAGGCCGCTTTTCACCGCGTGGCGGGATTCGTCTCACGGCTACGGCTTCTTTTCCGGATGCCGGGCTTGAGGATGTCGAATGAAGGTCGTCGTCCTCGTCAGCGGCGGAATGGATTCCGTGGCCGCTCTCTACAACGCGGCGCAGGCACATGAGGTCGTCGCGGGACTGAGTTTCGACTACGGCTCGAAGCACAATCACTGCGAGATTCCTTTCGCGGCGGAGCATTGTGAGGCGCTTGGAATCGAGCACCGGGTCGTTTCCCTCGGCTTCATGGATGAGCTTTTTAAAAGCGACCTCCTTAAAAGCGGCGGTGACATCCCCGAAGGGCATTACGAGGCGGAGAACATGAAGCAGACCGTGGTTCCTTTTCGCAACGGGATCATGTTGTCGATTGCGGCTGGTTATGCTGAAAGCATTGAAGCGGAGGGACTTGTGATCGCGGCTCATTCGGGAGACCATGCGATTTACCCTGATTGCCGGGAGACGTTTATGGCGCCGATGGCGGAGGCGATTTCGGCGGGCACTTACGTCGATCTTCAGGTCCTGCGCCCCTTTATCGCGATGCGAAAAGAGGATATCGCGGCTCGAGGCGCGGCTCTTGAGGTCGATTTTTCCCGAACCTGGTCGTGCTACAAAGGCGGCGAGATTCATTGCGGGGTTTGCGGCACGTGCGTGGAGCGCAAAGAGGCTTTTTCTCTGGCCAATCTCACTGACCCGACTGAGTACGAAAACTGAGTGTTTGGGGCTGAAATTTCGACGGCTTGCGATCCAATTCGCTTGAACTCGATTTGAAAACGTCTTATCTCATACTATGAGCGATCAAGATACTCCGCCGCCAATGGATGATAATTCTCCGAAGGAGGACACGCCGCCGCCGATTGAGGCCTCTGAGTCAATCGCCGATTCGATTCCTCTCGAAGCGCCGAGCACTGCCGGAATCGGTCTCTCGCAGGGCACGTTGGGCGAAAGCGACGAGCGCACGATGTCGCTGCTCGCTCACATTCTCGGTGGAGTCACCTGTGTCGTCGGACCGCTTATCATCTGGATGCTGAAAAAGGATGAGAGTCCGTTTGTCGACGATCAGGGAAAAGAGGCGACGAACTTTCAAATCACTATGCTGATCGCTTATTTCGTCGTTGGAATTATTTCTGTTATTCCGGTAGTCGGGTGTCTGGCTGTTCTCCTGTTTCCTGCGGTCAGTGTTGCTAGTCTTATCTTTGCGATCCTCGGAGGGATTGAAGCGAATAAAGGTGTCGTTTATCGTTACCCGTTTGCTCTGCGCCTGATCAATTAATGTGGTTGTCGGTGGTTTTTCTCTCTTCTTCTTTTTCTACTACCCATGCCTCATAACAAGGGCCTACTCGGCCTCAATATCCCTCAGCGCGAGGCTGCGGAGCACATCTACGGACCGGTCCTGATTCTAGCGGGAGCAGGGACGGGAAAAACGCGCGTGGTCACGACGCGGATCGCGGGGATGATCTACAATGACATCCCGCCGCAGCAGATTCTCGCGGTGACGTTCACGAACAAGGCGGCGAACGAAATGCGTGAGCGTGTCGGGACGATGATTCCGCCAGAGACCGTTGAGAAGGTCACGATTGCGACTTTCCACAGTCTCTGTGTGCGGATTTTGAGGACTTGTATCGAGCGGCTCGGATACAAAAAGAACTTTTCAATTTATACGCAGAGCGATCAACTCGGTCTGTTGCGGCGCATCATTGTGCGAAAGTTAGGGAAGGATGAAAATCTTGATCCGAAGCTGGCGAACATGTTGATCAGTACCGCGAAAAATACGGGAACGCCGGTCAGCGATAACGAAGACTCGGCGATCAGTGAGGTTTATCGCTGTTATCAAAAGGAACTGAAGCAGCTGAATGCGGTCGATTTTGATGATCTCATGATTCTGGCGGTCCAGGGACTGCAGGAGAATGCCGACATCAGGAAGGAGTGGCAGCGCCGTTTTCGTTTCATCATGGTGGATGAGTTCCAGGACACGAACCATCTCCAGATGAGTCTCCTGCGACTGCTTGTCGGGCAGGAGTCGAATGTCTGTGTCGTCGGCGACGATGATCAGAGTATTTACGGGTGGCGGGGTGCTGACATTACGAACATCCTGGAATTCGAGCGTTTCTTCCCGAACCCGAAGGTGATCAAGCTGGAGGAAAATTATCGCTCCACGAATACCATTTTGCGCCTCGCGAACAGCGTGATTCGTCACAACATCGACCGGAGAGAGAAGACGCTCTGGAGTAGTCGGGGCGAAGGGGAAAAGGTGCGCGTGATTTCGATGCCGGATGCCGAGACCGAGGCAGAGTTCGTCATCAGCGAGATTCTGGAGCGCCACCGCATTGACCGGCGTGCCTACGATGACATGGCGATTCTCTTCCGGATGAATGCGCAGTCACGAATCATGGAGGAACACCTCCGGGAAAATGAGATTCCCTACAAGCTTATTGGCGGGCAGTCCTTTTACGAGAGGCGTGAGATCAAGGACATTCTCGCCTACCTGAGTCTGTTCATGAATCACGATGATGACGTGAGTTTGCTGCGGGTCATCGCAACTCCCCCTCGCGGAATTGGGGCGGGGACGATTGCTCTCGCGACGCAATTCAGCATCGATCACGACATGAGTATTTTTGAGACGCTCAATGATTTTGAGTTTCTCGGAAGTCTCTCGACGCGGGCGAACCGGGCGATCGAAACGTTTACCGAATTTGTCGTCCGCTACAGCGACAGCGCGCATACGAGGTCGGCTAATTATGCGTCGATGACCGAGGGGCTGCTGGCTGAAATCAATTTTGTGGAATTTGTCAAAAAGAACTGCAAGACGCCGGAGGAAGTCGATAATCGCCGCAAAAATATCGCGGAGCTGATTGAAGGGATGCACAGCCATGTCGAGAAGTCGAAGCGCGGCCTGCGCGGATTCCTCGACAGCGTCGCGTTGATGCAGGACAGAGAAAAAGAGGATGACAGCGGCCAGGGGGTGTCTTTGATCACGATGCACGCTGCGAAAGGACTCGAGTTCCCGGTTTGTTTCGTGATTGGTGTCGAGGAGGGCATTTTGCCTCACTCCCGATCGATCGAGGAAGGCAGTCGCGATGAGGAACGACGTCTTCTCTATGTGGCGATCACCCGTGCGATGGAAGATCTCACGGTGAGCTGGTGTCAGAGCCGGAAGCGTTACGGTGACAAAATGCCCTGCCAACCGAGTTCGTTTTTCAAAGAAATGAGCGAAGATGAGATTATCCGCACAGACCACGAAACGATTGAGGCAGCTCCGGTCGACGAAGATTTTGTCGCAGACTATCTCAAGCAGATGAAGGACATGCTGTCGTCGTAGCGCTTTCAGGTTTTTGTGCGGGAGCGTTGAAGGATAACTGCGTGGTTTTCAAAGCGAGCGGGAGGCCCCATGGGAATCGGCGCGGTGTGGCGCGCAGCGGAACGCCGGGGCAGAGGATTTTCAAATTGTCCGGCCCGGAAGGGGGGGCGCAGATATTTCGGGGTGAGCCCGGGGCTGAAAGGATCTCGTCACCACCACCTCAAATGACGTCTTTTCCCTCTTGCGCGCGAGCTGTCATCAACGAACTTTCTGAACTGTGAGTGTAAGTGAAATCAATTTCAAACTCGGCAATGAGACGCTGATCAAGGTGCTCGACGGGGCTTCAAACAAGCTGCGTGGGCTGCTCGAGAAGCAGGGGCGTGCTGAAAACGGTGCGCTCCGTGTTGCGGTGATCGGCGGCGGTTGTTCGGGACTTCAGTATAAAATGGATCTCGTCGACGGCCCCGCGAATCGCGACATCATGGTCGAGTCTAACGAAGTCCGCGTCGTGATTGATCCGAAGAGCGCTCTCTTCGTGACCGGTTCCGAGCTCGATTACAGCGACGACCTCCAGCAGGGCGGATTCAAAGTCACCAATCCCAATGCGGTCGTGACCTGCTCCTGCGGCGAGAGTTTTGCGGCGTAGCGCGTCAGTCAGGCTCTGTTTGAGGCGACTCGGGAGCTGCCTTGTCAGCAGGCTCAAGTTGGATCGCGATCAATTCCCGCGCAGATTCGACGAACTTTTTCGTGACGGTGACTTCGTAATCGAGGTAGCCCTCTGCTGAAAATGTGATTTTGAAGGGTTCTTCGCTGAATCCGGAAAGGCCCCGTTGAAGGAAATTGCCTCCTTCTTTTTCGCGATATCCAGCCCGATGCGATAAATGCTGAGAATCAGTGACGTCGAAATCAAATAGATAGTTCTTTATCGGCTGCTTCGTCTCGCTGTCTATCGCATAAAAATCGAGGTGAACCGCGAATATACCGTCGAGTCGTTTTTCGAATTCGTAATCGCTTGCGACCATTGTGAGATTACTGATTACACCGCTGATGATGATCAGCCATACGAGCGCCTTCTCGTTGCGCCTCGCTTCGGGCGTGAGCTCCGGATCGTTGAAGTAGGTCTCGTAACGTCTGAAACACCAGAGCACCGCGATGATCCAAAGGGCGAACACGATGACAAGAGCCCACATCATCCAGCCATAGCTTTCGAAACCGGTGCTGCCAAAATCAAATATTCCGGCTCCTGCTATGGCCACGAATAAGAGGAGGATGAGGACAAACAGTGTTTGGACACAACTCCTCGAATCAGGGCTTCGTTTGATGAGGCCGATGCCCAGCGGCAAAAAAGCGATATTCAAAAAATTGAGATTGTCAGCCAACTTGTGATCGAGGACGAGATACCAGCCTGCTCGAACGATTTCGTAGATGGCGCCGTCTATGAGAAAGGCTGCCGTGACCCAGAACAGAATGTGAACCGGAAGCGGTATCTGCTTATCGGTTCGAATCGCGGCTTCTTCGGAGAGCATGAACGGATCGTATAACGCCGCGTGGAGTCGCGGCAATCGGAGAGTGATAGAATCGAAGCGTTTCAGCTATTTCCGTGACACCCAGCCTTGCACGGTATCGATCCATTCGCCGTGTTCCAGATTGAGGGACCACCAGAGTGCGGCCCCGACTCCTGATGCCAGCATCGTGAACGGAACCAGTGACCAGAGGTTGCCGAACACGAAAGAAAAACCGGGGAGTAAGAGCGCGATAATGAGAACTCCCCAGAACAAAATGGGATCATCGGTCATTATGATCTTGTAGAGCGCGAGGATTAAAAGGGGAACGAGGAGTATCCCGTAGAATGGCAGGACCATGAGGAAGTAAATCGCGATGAGCGGCCAGAAGGCAAAGAACAGTACCTCGACGGGGCCGATTTCGAGGACGTCGGAAATCACTTCGTGCAGTTGATACACATCCTCCCACCGCGTTGTTGAAGCGCAGATGCGACTTAGAAGAATTCCCAGCCAACCTGCTGAGAAGGCGACGAACACCCGGCCGAACAGCGAGGCGCCGGTGCCGAACATATTTTGAATCGGATCAATCGACGGAGGCATGTCTCTCAGTAGGCTTTGATGTCAGGGGATCATTACGACCGGCAGCGGATTCTTGACGTAGCCGACCTTGCGAATCCCCGGTCCGGGGGCATCGCGATCGCCGAGGTCAGCGCGGACGCCGGCAGCGAGCTTTGTCAGTTTTTCAACCACGCCGGGGTGTTCCTCCGCGACGTTGTAGTGGCAGCTGATGTCGCGGACGACGTTGAAGAGGAGTGGCTTATCGCCTCCTGTTTTCGAATTAAAGTGGGGGTGCTGAGCGAAGTCGTCCAGAGGAAGAAACAGTTTCCACGGGCCGGAGCGAACCGCCTGCAACTGGTCGAGGTAGTAATAGGCATAGACTTCGTGAGGAGATTTGGCGTCCTCTTTTCCAAGGATCAGATCGCTGATGTTTTTCCCGTCACGCTTTGTTTTGTCCATGCTTCCGTTCGCGAGTGCGACAAAGCTTGGATAGAGGTCCATCGTCGAGGTCAGTTCGTCGCAGGTGGTTCCGGCGGGAACTTTTCCGGGCCACCACATGATCGTGGGAACGCGGAAGGCGCCTTCGCTCGTGGTGTAGCCGCGGCCGTGCAGCGGGAGGTTCGAGCCGCGTGTGAGGTCGTCGGGATCTTTGTTGATGGGGGCTCCGTTGTCCGAAGTCCACACGACGAGCGTGTTGTCGTCGATTTCGAGCTCTTCGAGCTTCCTCATGATTTCCCCGGTCGACCAGTCGAGCTCCTCGATCGAATCGCCCCAGGGGCCGTTTTTGCTCCTGCCCCGGAATTGCTCACTGGAGAACGGTGTCGAGGTGCTGCCGGGCATCGCCTGGGGAAGGTAGAGAAAGAACGGGTCGTCTTTATTATTCTCAATCCAGTCGAGCGTTGCTTCGGTGTAGCGCTTCGTGAGGCCGTCGCGATCGACGGGCGCCTCGATTACTTTTTCATTCAGCATGAGTGGCAGTGGCGGCCAGTGCGATCCGTCGCGGCTCCAGATTCGTTCCGTCATGTCATCGGAGTAGGGAACGCCGAGAAAGTAGTCGAAGCCCTGGCGGGTCGGTAGAAAAGGAGCCTGATCGCCGAGATGCCATTTTCCTATCATTCCGGTCGTGTAGCCGAGCTTTTTGAGGGCTTCGGCAATGGTGACTTCGTCAGGGTTGAGGCCGTAGGGGGAGATGGGGCGCAGGACGTGGTAGTCGCGCGGATTGAGGTGCATCCCGACCCGTTGCGCGTAACAGCCGGTGATGATGCTGGCACGCGACGGCGTGCAGACACCGGCGCTCACGCAAAAGTGTGTGAACTTGCGACCCTCCGCCGCCATCTCATTGAGAAACGGAGTGCGATGAATCGTCGACCCGAAGGGCTCGATATCCCCGTAGCCGAGGTTGTCGCAAAAGATGATGATGAAATTCGGCGGACGGCTTTTGTCGTCCGCCGCCTGTGTGAGCGTGGCGCCGGCGAAAAGGGCCGCGAGGAGCAGGGCGTAGATGGATTTCATAGTTCGATGCCGAAGCGTTTCAGGAGAACGGCCATGAGTGCGTAAAGCAGCATGGTGAGGAAGCAGCAGATCAGCAAGGTCGGCCAGAAGGAGATGCCGCGTCGCAGGAGGACGGGGAAAATCAAAAACATCGGCAGGCTCGGAAGCACAAACCAGAAGACGCCGGCGGAATGCGCCGCGAGCTTTTCCACCCTCGCCGCGGGATCCTCTTTCATTCCGAAATAGATCCAGACGAAAGTGATGAGGGAGACAAGCGGGAGCGAAGCGATGAGGCTCCCGAGAAACGGGCGGCTTCTACCGATTACGATCTCGTTGACCGCGTAGATCAAGCCGGCGGAGACAAGTAGTTTGATGATGGTCAGCATTCATAGATCGTAAAACGCTGAGGTGACGATTGTCACCCGATCAATCAAACTCAATTGCGCGAGGGCGGGGGATCTCGACGCGTTGTGCGGGGAGTTCCTGGTCTTCGGTTTCGTTGATAAGAGGGCGGGCAATGATCAGTCCGTTGGAGCCGACTTCCTCTCCCTCTTTGGCTTCCTCTTCAGGCTCTTCGACGACGACAGGGGCGACCCGTGCGCGAATGATAGGGGCAACTGAGTTGTAAGGATCATCTTCGCTTGCAATCGTAGGACCGATCGGGAAAACGGGCACTGCGGTCTCGCGGACGACGAATTGAGGAACGATGAGCCCGTTCTTCGGCTTCCGTTGGCTCAGGTTGCGCAAGCGGCCTCCCGCTTTGCCGTGGATGCTGCAAACGTGCTCGAGATCCGTTCCCGGACGAAGGTATTCAATGTAGGTGCAACGCACCTGGGATGAGATCCCGTTTCCTTTTTCGACGACGTCGTAGCAATCATCCGAGGCGAGTTCTCCGGATTTGAGACAAATTTCAACCTGTTCCGCGTCGGGAGGAGGAAGGAAGGCGCGGGGCTCGAATTCTTTGGCCGCCGCGTTCATGACTTTCGTCCAGACGGGTAGAACGGTGTCAGAGCTGAAGGCGCCGGAGTAGATCGTCTTTTTCTGATCGAAGCCGGCCCAGACGACGCAGGTGACTTCCGAGGTGTAGCCGACAAACCAGTTATCCGTGAAATCGTACTCGGTTCCTGTTTTTCCGGCGACGGGGTAGTCACCGAGGCCGTATTTGGAGCGGGCCTTGGCAGCGGTGCCGTATTTAAATGAATCGGAAAGGATGCTGTTGATCTGATTGGCGGTGTAGCGATCGATCGTTTGACCGTTTTTCATCGCCACATTGGGCGTGTAGATCACGTTGCCGAGGCTGTCACGAACGCTGGAGATGATGTGTGTTTTCTCGGCTCGTTTTCCGTTGTTCGGAAAAATCGTGTAGGCGAGAGCGAGATCTTCAGGGGAGCTCGAGTTGCGGCCGAGGAAGGTGGCGTTGAATTTTTTAAGGTCGCCTTCAAAGACGAGGCCCGCGCTTTCCGCGAGCTGAACGACGGGGTCGATTCCGACTTTCTGTCCGAGTCGAACCGTCGCGGCATTTTTTGACAAGGCGAGGGCACGTCGCGCCGTGATGACATTCTCGTAAACGTTATCAAAGTTTTCGGGGCCCCACTCACCGAGAATTCCGGTGGTTCCACCGACCATGACCTGCCGGGTATCCATCGGCGTGTCGTCGACGAGCGTGCCGGGGAAGAAGCCTTTCTCAAACGCTGCTGCGTAGACGAAAGGTTTGAATGCGGTGCCGGTAGGGCGTCGGCCCTGGGAGACCCGGTCGAACATGCTGTCGTTGAAATCACGGCTTCCCACTCTCGCGATCGTCGTCCCGGTTTTGTTGTCGATGAGGAGCAGCGCACCCTGCAGGTAGGTGGGAGCGGGGAAGGTCTGATCGGGATGAGCAGATTTCCGGAATTCAGCCTTGGCCTTTTTGTAGTCGGCGAGGGTCGTGTCCTTGAAGTCCGGATGCTGCTCGATTTTGGCAAGCTGTTCCTGAAGTGCCTTCTCGGCGATCGTCTGAAGTTCGGCATCGATCGAGGTGTGGATGCTGAATCCGCCTTTGGAGACTGCCTCGTAACCGAGCAGTTCGATCACTTCCTGACGGACTTTCTCGTAAACAAACGCGGATCGGCCGGTGATGTTTTCCTTGGGCACGGTGGAGACAGCGCTTTTCGTAAGCCGGTCCCGTTTATCCTTATCGATAAAGCCTTCCGCCTCCATCCGGTTGAGAATGTGATTCCGCCAGCGCAGAGACGTTTCCGGAAACTTCCGGGGTGAACGGTGATACGGGTTCGGAATCGCCGCGGCGAGGGTAGCGGCTTCGAGAAGTGAAAGATGTTCGGGGACTTTTCCGAAATAGCCTTCGGATGCGGAGGCGATGCCGTAGTAACCATCACCGAAGTAAATGCGGTTGATGTAGAGCTCGAGGACGCGCTGTTTGGCTTTCGTCTTGCTTCCCAGCATCGCTTCGAGATGCTTCTCGATGCGCTGAGCGAGGAAAACCTCGGTGATTTTCCGGCTCATCGTCCGGTCTTTCAGCTCGAAGCTCTTTCGTGCCAACTGCTGGGTGATCGTCGAGGCCCCCTGATTGAAGCCTTTTGACCGCATACTGTAGTAAACCGCCCGGACAATACCGTAGTAGTCGACTCCGTCGTGTTCGTAGAAACGGCTGTCCTCCGCCGCGAGGAGGGCGTTTACGAAGTGAGCCGAGACTTCCTCCATTTTCACGGGACGACGGTTTTGGACGAAGATCCGTCCCATTTCCTCTCCGTTGCGATCGAAAATCCGACTCGCCACTTCAATGTCCTTGAGGTCATTGAGATCAAACGAATGCGCGAGGTCGTAGCGTGGCTTGCAGTAGAAAAAGGCACCGGCCGCTCCAATCAGACTCACGACGAATCCGATCACGAGAATAAAGCCGGTGAATTTAAGCCAGAAAACAGCACGTCGCTTTCGCCTTGCCCGTTTCGCATCCTCTTCACCGATAGGGGGCAAAGAGATTACGGATTCGCTGGTCAGCGACGGTTCAGCGCTAGCGTCGGCTTCGAAATTGATGTCGTCAATGTCGTCGGACACGGAATGAAAGTGGCAAAAAGGTTGAAGGAGGCAAGATTGCGCGCGACTACGTCAGTAGTTACTACAGCCTATGGGTGCTAAAGATACGCCTCTTTTTAAGATCGTCTTTCAAAGAATTACGAAAAGTCTGGATAAGGCGATTTCTTTCGCCGAATTCATGGCGTTAGCCTTGTACCATAAGGATTTCGGCTACTACGCGGCACCCGCTACACGCCAAATCGGGAGAAAGGGTGACTTTTTCACCAGCGTTTCAGTCGGTGAAACCTTCGGATTTCTCCTCGCTCACCGGATTCGGGGGGAAATGGGGGCACGATTTGACGCGTCAAAGCCGGTTGTGGTGATCGAGCAGGGCGCTCACGACGGTCAGCTCGCAATCGATATTCTGCGGGGATGGGACGAAGTTTCCGCTCACGATGCGGGGGCGGAAGATGCGCTCAGGTATCGCATCATCGAGCCCCGCGAGTCGGTCCGGGCGTTTCTCCGGGAGCGATTCGTCGCGCAGGGGTATGACGATCGGATCGAGGTCGTCGAGTCTGCGAGTGAGGCGGGCGCGGAACAGGGAGTGTTTCTTTGCAATGAGCTCCTCGACGCCTTTCCCGTGAATCTACTGACCTATTCCGGGGGGCGCTGGCTCGAGAAAGTCGTGACGGTGGATGCGTCGCAGGAGTCTTTCGCGTGGGGAACGCGGGGGTTGTCGGAATCGCTTGAACGCTTTGCGAGCCGGTTGGGAACGGATTTTCCCGACGGATATGAGACCGAGGTTTGTCCGGCGATTGACGAATGGGTCCCTGAGATCGCGACGCTCTTTTCCGAAAACGGACTCTGGTGGGTGATCGATTACGGCTATGAGGCAGCGGATTATTACGCGCCGAGCCGACGGACGGGGACGCTCCGGTGTTATCACAAACACGAGGCGACGGAAGATCCGTTCGAGCTTCCCGGTGAGATCGACATCACCGCTCATGTGAATTTTTCCCATCTCGAATCGGCTGCCGGCGTGCACGGGCTGGTGATGAAGCAATTCACGGATCAGCACCATTTTCTGATCCATGCCGCCAAGCCATGGCTGCTCTCATTGGAGGGGCAGGCCCCGGACAAGGGGGCTGCAGCGCGGCTGCGACAGTTTCAAACCCTGACTCATCCCAGTCTCATGGGGCAGCAGTTTAAGGTGATGGAGTTTGAGAGCGGGGATTTAGGGATTTAGGGATTTAGGGATTTAGGGATTTAGGGATTTAGGGATTTAGGGATTTAGGGATTTAGGGAT
>JBLXHA010000009.1:210931-342279 GCA_048260165.1 Verrucomicrobiales bacterium | reverse complement strand
TAGGGATTTAGGGATTTAGGGATTTAGGGATTTAGGGATTTAGGGATTTAGGGATTTAGGGATTTAGGGATTTAGGGCGGGGTTTTCTCTTGAAGGGGGATATTCCTGTTCAGAGCCGGAGGCTCGTAAGAGATTAGCGCGGTGTGGAGCGCAGCGGAACGCCGGGAACGCCGGGAAACGATATGGTACCCTTTGCCGGCCCTGAAGGGCCGAAGAAGGCGCGACGGGGAACCTTCCTCGGGCGCGGCGAAATGGCATCCGATCCGGCTCTGTCACTTCTCTTCAACCGCCCGCGCGGCGGACCTGCTACGCCCTCGTTATGCTTGCGCGATCTGCTCGCGAATCGATGGCACGAGGCGCGGGTCCTCGGAGAGCGCTCCGATAAATGAGGGGTAGGTCGGTGTCCAGCCGGTTGCTTTCAGCGCCTCGTTGCTGACGATTTTGTTCGTCCAGGCCCGTTTCCGGTTTTTGTCGGGCTCGGATTCGGGAGGGACGGGCAGCTCGAAAAACGCGGCCATTTTCCCGTAGCAATCCCGCATCGTGATCGGCTCGTCGTCGTTCACGTTGAAGACGCGACCGCAGTGACCGGAACCGTCGAGGCCGATCAGATGTGCGATCGCTCCCGCCGCGTCGTCGCGGTGAATTTGATTGAGGTAGCGGCTCACTTCGCCGGATTCGATCGTGGCAGACCCGTTGAGCATTTTTTTAAGATGAACCGAACGCCCCGGGCCGTAGATACCGGCGAGGCGAAGCGCGATTCCTCCTGCCCCGGTGACGAGAGATTCGGCTTCGCAAAGAATTTGGCTCGTTTCGCGGTCGGGAGAAGTTTCAGCTGTTTCGTCGACGACCGAGCCGTCAATCTGGCCGTAAACGCTGCTGCTGCTCGTGAGGATGATGGGCGTTTCGGTGAAGACGTCCTGTATGTTTTTGACCCCGTCGATGAAAACGGAGCGGTAGGCGTCGGCGCCGCCGCGTCCGGAACTCGCGCAATGGACGATCAGATCCGGCCAGTCGACCGCGCTTTGGAGGGAATCGAGGGAGTCCAGCGAGCTCACGTCTGCTTCCACGAGAGGAAACGGTGCTGCGATGTCTTCAACGGTTCGGTTGACGGCGGTGACGAGGTAGCCGTCTTCGTCGAGTTGTCGCGCCAGTTCGGAGCCGACGTAGCCGTGGCCGATGATGAGTATAGTGGGTTTTGCCATAGGTAGTCAGGGGCGGTAATCAGGAGGGAATTTCAAATACTCTACCGGAGGAACAGGCCCATTGCCGGAATTCAATCGCCGATTCGTCGGGCCGGTATTTAGCGCCGCCTGCCCAGGGGGAGAAGGCGGGCAGAATCCAGCGGTTCGCGGAATGTTCGGGGCGCTCCTCCATCGTCAGGGCGGGCAGTTTCAGTGAGGTGCCGGCGCCATCCTGCAGTCGAATCGAGGGATGACGGTGTCCGGTCACTTCGATACGGCCGGAGGTGGAGGCTCCCTGCTTTTCGAAGAGAGGGAGGTGTCCGTGGTGAAAAAAGAAGGACCCGGTTTCGTATGAGGGCACGAAAGGGAACTGACGTGTCACTTTGCCGCGGTCGTGGTTTCCTTCGATTAGGACTGTGGTTTCGCACAGTTGATGGATCCCGGTAAGCCATTCGACTGCTTCATTGGCGGCAGCGCTGCTATCGACGATGTCTCCCACAAGGATCAGGGTGCGGGGCTGAAGCTCTCTCACGAGATCGCTCAGTCGATCACTGATCGTCTCCATGCCCCACATCGGCCAGAGGCCCCCGTCACGTCGGCGGCTCACTTCGTAGCCGAAATGCAGGTCCGAAATCGCGAGCCAGCCCTCGTCGCGATGATGCAGGGCAAGGCGGCCGTCGAGAAACACGCCGGGAGCGACCTCTGCGTAAGCAGCGTCTAAGTCTGGAACTTTGGTTGATTTTTCGCGGGGCTCGCCCATTCTTCGACTTTCCGTTTATTAATTTCTGCCTTTACCTATTTTTATGTCTGAACAAAACGAAGAGACACAAGTTGAAGATCTTGGAGCCCTTTTGCAAGTGCGTCGCGAAAAACTCGACAGCCTTCGTGAGCAGGGGGTTGATCCATTCGGCGCCAAATTCGAAACGAACGAGACGCCCGGCCATCTTCGTGAGAATTTTGAAGAGGAGAAGGCGGTTCAGATCGCCGGACGCATCACCGCGCTCCGCGACATGGGAAAAAGCAACTTTCTCGACATTTCCGACATCAACGGCCGCATCCAGATTTTTGTGAACCAGAAGGCGATTGGCGAAGAAAACTGGGAAGCCTACAAGCAGCTCGACATCGGCGATTGGATCGGTATCGAAGGCGAAACGTTCACGACCAAGGTTGGCGAGCCTTCGGTGAAAGCGCTCAAAGTCACAGTACTTTCCAAATCACTCCGCCCGATGCCTTCGAAGTGGCACGGAGTCGTGGATCCGCAGATCAAATACCGCCAGCGCTATCTCGATTTGATCGCAAACGAGAAGTCCCGCGAGATTTTCAAAAAGCGCAGTCTCATGATAGCAGAGATCCGCCGCTACCTTCAGGAGCGCGATTTCTTTGAGGTGGAAACCCCCATGCTTCAGGACGTTCCCGGAGGTGCTGCCGCGCAGCCTTTCGAGACGCACCACAACGCGTTGGGAATGGACATGTATTTGCGAATCGCGCCTGAGCTGTATCTGAAGCGTCTCCTTGTGGCTGGCTTCGATAAGGTGTTTGAGCTCAACCGGAGTTTCCGGAACGAGGGCATCAGTCGTCGTCACAACCCTGAGTTCACGATGCTCGAGGCTTACTGGGCCTACGCTGATTACGAGCAGATGGCCGATCTCGTCGAGGACCTGATCTGTCACCTCGCGGAAAAATACTGCGGCGGATTGAAAATTGAGCACAAAGACGCTGACGGCAACGTCACCAAGACGATCGATTTGAGCCGTCCCTGGAAGCGCGCTCCCTACAAAGAACTCGTCGAGAACGCCGCCGGTGCCGGTTGGTGGGATCTGACGGCGGAAGGGCGTGTCGAGAAATGCAAAGAACTCGGCGTCGAGATTTCTTCGGGGATGGAAGACTACGAGGTTTCCCAGCAGGTTTTTGAAAAACTCGTCGAGGAAAAATCAATCGACCCCGTTTTCGTAACCCACGTTTCCAAGGAACTCGTGCCGCTTGCGAAGCAGAATACCGATGACGATTCCGTCGTCGATGTTTACGAATTGATCATCAACGGCGTTGAGATTTCACCCGGGTATTCCGAACTCAACGATCCCGATGTCCAGCGCAAGCGACTCGAAGATCAGGCGGGAGAAGAGATCCAGAAAGTGGACGAGGATTTCCTTCTCGCGCTCGAATACGGAATGCCTCCTGCAGGCGGAATCGGAATCGGAATCGATCGCGTCATGATGATGCTGACCGGAGCCGAGTCGATCCGCGACGTCGTGCTTTTCCCGCAGCTGAAGCGGAAAGATTCGTAGGGTCAAATGTTGAGGTGAGGCAAACAGTCATGTTTGCCAGTGCCCGTCTATTGAATCGGCAGGCGGATTCGCCTGCCGAGGGAGCGTTTGCATCGCCGGTGCGGGCCGACTATTTCCTCTTTCGGAGGAGGTAATCGCGTATTACACTGCTTGCCCATTCTATGACTCAGCTGTTTATCGTTCTAGGTGTTCTCGTTCTGTCATTTGCGCTCCGGAGTTTTCAAATTCGTATTCTCGGAAAACTCGGTGCGCTCGGCATTCTCGCGGCCACCTTTCTCGCGGTCTATTTTCCGACGGGGAGCGTCGCGGCCGGTGTCGGCGGACTTCTCGCGTGGTTTCTGCTTCCATGGGTTGAGCTGTTGACGCGCGTTCGCTCGATGCGGCTGCCGATCAGCAAGGCGCTGGAAAGAAAATCGCCTCCCGGATCTTCGCGGTTTCCGGCTTTTATCGAAATGACTGATGAGGTCGAGGAAGAGGGTTTCGAATACATTTCCGACAGCGGTTGGGACTGGGAGGGGATGAACCAGTTCTATCGCATTTTCTACAACGAAGAGGAACGCGAGCAGGCCGCGATTTGTCTGACCGAGCAGGACGATGTTTCCTGGGGATGTTTCACGCTTTCGTCCCGTTTGCCGGATGGTCGTATTTTCCGAACGACGAACGTTCCCTTCAGCAGTCCGATGAAGTCTGCTCCACACGTGACTTTGCGGCAGGAGCCGTTCGCCGATACCTTCGGGGAAATGCTCGACAGTCATCGACTCTGGATCAACGGCCTCGGCTACGTTTCGGACGATTTTGTGGCGGAGGACACCGGGGAATTTCTCAGCCAGATCGAGAAAGAAACCGATCAGCAGATTCGTCACAACATCGATCTGGGTCTTCTTCGTCTCGCTGAAACGGCCGAGACGTTTTGCTACTCGTGGAAAGGGCTTTTTTATCTCTACTTTCAGCTCGTAAAAGATATGGTGAAGATGTGCTGACGCGCCTGCTTTTGAAATGTCTTTTACTTTGCAATTCCCTGTTTCCCCGGTCGATCAAGTTGGTGTAGACGAACGCGCCTCAACTTTTACGAAGCGCTCAATTAAGAATGAGTCCAAACGTGTCGGTCTGAAAATGGCCGTCTCGATGATGGATCTGACGACGCTCGAGGGGGCTGACTCGAAAGGGAAAGTATCCTATCTGTGTCGCAAGGCGCGCCAGCCGATGGCGGAGCGTTACGATTGCCCGCCCTGTGCCGCGATCTGTGTGTATCCCAATCAGGTCGCTCATGCGGTGGCGGAACTGGAAGGCTCCGGTATCCCCGTCGCTTCGGTCGCGACCGGTTTTCCGAGCGGGCAGTATCCGCTCGAGATTCGACTCGCCGACGTGAAGGATGCGGTGAACTCAGGTGCGGCCGAGATTGATATGGTGATCAGCCGCGGCGCGTTTCTCGAAGGCGATTATGCACGTGTCAGTGATGAGATCGCGGCGGTGAAGGAGGCATGCGGGGATTCCCACCTCAAAGTGATTTTTGAAACCGGCGAGCTGCAGACTTATGATAATGTCAGGTTCGTGAGTCAGCTCGCGATCGAGGCGGGTGCCGATTTTATCAAAACCTCGACGGGTAAAGTCTCTCCTGCTGCGACTTTGCCGGTCACGCTCATCCTCGTGGAGACGGTGCGGGATCATTTTCTTGCGACGGGTAAGAAAGTCGGAGTGAAACCGGCCGGCGGCATTCGAACCGCGAAAGAGGCGCTCCAGTATCTCGTGATGGTGAAAGAGACGATCGGCGACGAGTGGCTTACTCCTGAACTTTTTCGATTCGGCGCGAGCTCGCTGCTCGGTGATGTTGAGCTGCAACTCGCGAAGCTGGTCGACGGAAATTATCAGAGCGCGGATTACTTTTCGAAGGGCTGAAGAGAAGGAGTGAAGTAGTAGAGAATCTTTTGGATGAGTGATTTAAAATTTGGCAGTGCTTTTGACTATGCTCCGGCTCCGGAGACGACGCCGGTGTCGATGCGGAAAAAGTATGAGCTTTTTATCGATGGGGAATTCGTTTCACCGAAAGCAGGGAAGTATTTCAACTCGGTGAATCCCGCGACGGGGAAACGTCATGCCCGCATCGCGAATGGTGATGCGAGTGACGTCGATGCGGCGGTGAAGAGCGCGCGTCGCGCCTATGAAAAAGTCTGGGGGCCGATGGCTCCGGCGGAACGGGGGAAATACCTCTTCCGGATCGCTCGAATCATTCAGGAAAAATCACGCGAGCTCGCGATTCTCGAGTCGATCGACGGCGGCAAGCCGATCAAGGAGAGTCGTGACGTCGATCTTCCACTCGTCGCTGCGCATTTTTTCTATTATGCGGGTTGGGCGGATAAGCTGAAATACGCTTTTCCGGGGCGCACTCCTGAACCTGTCGGAGTCGCTGGCCAGATCATTCCGTGGAACTTCCCGTTGTTGATGGCGGCGTGGAAAATTGCGCCGGCACTCGCCTGCGGCAATACTGTGGTTTTAAAGCCAGCCGAGACGACATCGGTGACGGCTATGCACCTCGCTGAGATTTTCCAGGAAGCGGGACTTCCTCCCGGCGTTGTCAACATCGTGACCGGTGCCGGCGAGACGGGGAATGCGATCGTCGAGCACGAGGGGATTGATAAAATCGCCTTTACCGGGTCGACCTCGGTCGGCAAGCGCATCGCCAAGTCCGTCGCCGCGAGCGGGAAACGCCTCACTCTCGAGTTGGGCGGTAAAGCGGCCAATCTCGTCTTCGAAGACGCGCCGATCGAACAGGCCGTCGAAGGTGTCATCAACGGGATCTATTTCAATCAGGGACACGTTTGCTGTGCGGGCAGTCGATTGCTGATTCAGGAATCGATTCACGATGAGTTTGTCTCGCGACTCGAGCGCCGTATCGAGACGCTGCGTGTCGGCGATCCACTCGACAAGAATACCGATATCGGAGCGATTAATTCGAAGGCTCAGTTGGGCCGTATTAGTGACTTGGTAGGCTCTGGAATCGAGGAAGGCGCGACGCTTCACGAATCGAGTTGCTCTCTGCCGGACGAAGGATTTTGGTTCAAGCCGTCCTTTTTTACCGGCGTGACCTCGAGTCATCGTATTGCCCGTGAAGAGATTTTCGGACCGGTTCTCAGCGTGCTTACCTTCAGGACACCGGCAGAGGCCATTGCCCGTGCCAATGATACGTGTTACGGGCTGAGCGCCGGAATCTGGACCGACAAGGGTAGTAAGATTTTTGCGATGGCGGATCAGCTCAAAGCGGGTGTGATCTGGGCCAATACCTTCAATAAATTTGATCCGACGAGTCCCTTCGGTGGCTTCAAGGAAAGCGGGTTCGGACGCGAAGGCGGATTGCAGGGGCTGGCACCTTATCTCACGTTTTAAATGGGGCGGAGAAGTTCGCCTAAAACTGATTTTTCCGACTGGCTGATTTGCCCGTTGTGCGATCGACCGATCCCGCCGGAACTGGAAAGCCGGCACCATCTCGTGCCGAAACTCCGCGGTGGAAAACACGGACCGATTGCGGTGATCCACACGATTTGCCACAGCAAAATTCACAGCCTCTTTTCCGAGACGGAACTCGCCCGCACCTACAACACGATTGAGGCGCTGCGTGAAAACGAGGAGATCGTGAAGTTCGTCAAATGGATCGGCAAGCGGCCGCCCGATTTCAGGTCAAAGAACCGCTCACCGAAGGATTAGCACCGCCGCTGAATCCTGTAGGCGATGGCCGCGACTTCGCTCTCTGAGTATTCGGACTTCCAGCGCCGTTCGACCGAGCCCGCGGGACGGGGGCACCTTGACTCGGCTACAGCGCTGGCGCGTGTTGCGGGGAACTACTGCTTCTGATCCTTCAGGCAGTCGTCATCTTGTGGCACGGCTTCGCCGACTTCGTCCACGGGGTGGGTGTAGAGATAGCGCCAGACGTCTTCGTGAATGAAATTTCCTTCGGCGTCTTTTCCTGCTGATCCGCCCGGTTGGACGCTGCTGTGAGCTCGCTTCGCGTCGCCGTCGACGTCAAAATCGGTGATGAGGCGGCGGGTGTTGTCATAGGGAAACGGGGTTTTATCGACATTGACGATGCGCCCATACTGATGCAGTCCCAACATTTCCCAGGAACGACAGTAGTGGTCCGCAGTCCAGCCGCCGTCGAGGACGTGAGAAAATCCGAAGATCCGGTTCGCGGGAGTTTTCGAGGGGAGTGACTGCCAGGTCTGGTAGTTGTCTCTCGGGCCGCAAAGCGCGACGACTCGACTCACTTTAACATGCTTTGAAAAACGGGCTGCGGTTGTGGAACCGTGGGAGGAACCGGACACGATGATGTCTTCCCAGCGAAGCCCGTTTCCGTCGGCGGTGAGAAAGTAATCCCATTTTCCTTCAGGATTCTCCTTCGCGAGCCATTTCACCATTTGGAGGGTTCGCTCCATCATTCCGTCGGGCTTGGGAATATCGACATCGTCGGAGAAGTCTTCGCCGGTAGCGGCTTCGAGCCTGACATTACCGCGACATTCGGGGCCGATCGGCTTTTCTTTGCAAACGAGGCTGAACCATCGGTTCGCGTAATGAGGGCGGATCGCATGGAGTCCGTAGCTGTTGAGCCGCTCAAAGAGTCCAGTGTTGTAACCCATGAGCCAGATCACCATTTTACCGCGGGGTTTGACCGAGGTATCGACCGTTGCCTGTTGAATATCAGCGGGTTTTCCTTTGGCGTCGTCGATCAGGAATCCGATCTCGGGATGGGCTTTGACCCGTGAATCGAGATCGCTGGCGCGGGCCGTGAGCTGGTAGCGCTGAGGATTGGGATCGTCAAAGACGAGCGGATCGGCAGCATTCGCGTAAACGACGGGCAGGGCAATGAGGGCGAGAAGAGTAAGACGCATCGGAATAGGTTGGAAAATAGAAATGAAGTGAGCTAAAAAGGTGTGGCAGTCTTCCCCCTCTGCCAAGCACGTATTCACGATGAAACGTCTCATTATCCTCAACCCCGCGAGCCGCCACGGTGCTGCGAAGAAGACCTTTGTCGCTCAAAAGGCGAGATGGAAGGCAGTGCTGGGGGATTTCGAGGTTTACCACACGACCGGTCCCGGCGATGCGACGCGTGAGGTGACGAAGGTGCTCCGGAATCGAAGCGCGGATCAAATTCTGATCGCGGGAGGCGATGGTTCGATCAACGAGGCCTCGCGTGGCTACTGGCATGACGGGAAGCTGATTCGCGATGATGTGCCGCTCGGGATAATCAATCTGGGAACGGGCGGCGATTTTTACAGAAGCGTCACCTCTGCGAGCGATGACTACGAAGCAGCCCTCGTTGAGAATCGTTTCACGCGAATCGATTCTGCGCTTGTCAGGGATGATAATCACATGGAGAGGGCTTTTATCAATATTTCCTCGGTTGGGCTTGCTGGTGAAATGTTAGGGCGGTTGAAAGCGTCATCGTTCCAGAAAGGGGCCGCAGCTTATTTTTATCACACCCTGAGATCACTGATCTCCTTTGAGCCTCGTGACGTGACCGTGTTGTGGGAGGATGCGAAGGGGGAGACACAGTCTCGTGACACGGAGTTGATTAACGGATTCGTCTGCAACGGCCGTTTCAGCGGTGGCGGAATGCAGTGGGCTCCGCTCGCTGAGTTGAACGACGGTTTGTTGCGGGTGACTCTGATTACAGGGCGGAGGAAGTTGCCGCTGATTTTGCAGAGCGGAAAACTTTACGCGGGAAAAATCGAGAAATTCCCCGGTGCGGAGACCTTCGCGGCGAAACGGGTCCGCTTTTGTTTCAAATCGCCGGTCAGCCTTGAGACCGACGGCGAGCCGATCGCGAGGGGAAAGGAAGGGCCGGTTGAGTTCGAGTTCTCCGTCGTGGCGAAGTCGTTCCCGCTAAACTTGTAAGAACAATTGCAAATGCAGACAGGGGTATCTGCTTCACCCGGGTGGTGCAAACACTCCTGTTTGCAGGCGAATCCTGTCGGGCAGCAAGGGTATCACCCTACTTGTTCAGCAGCTCGATTGAATCCGGTCCCAGCTTGATGATGCGCTTTTTATAGAGCGCACCGACGGCCTGCTTGAAGGCCTTCTTGCTCGTGGTGAATTGCTGACGAATTGCTTCGGGTGAGCTCTTGTCCCCGATTTCGAGGCGCCCGCCGTTGGCCTTGAGCGCTTCGATGATTTGTCCTGACAGATCCGTAACGCGACCGTAGCCGACCGGGCTCAGGGTGAGATCGATCTTGAATCCTTCGCGAACTTCTTTGACCCAGCCTTCGAATTCGTCGCCCGGATTGATCGCACGGTGGATCTCGCTTTCGTGTAGGAGGCCGCGATGTTCCCAGTTCACCATCGCGTTATAACCGAGAGGTGTTTTCTCGGTAATCATGATCGTCACTTTCTCACCGCGCTCGTATTTGGGAAGGCTTTGATCGAGGTAGCGACCCAGCTTCATCGTCGCGATGATCCGATCCGTCTTTTCGTCGAGAATTACGCGGACGACGACGCTTTGTCCCTCCCGCGCAGGGCTGGTTTGTTCGTCAAAGGGAAGGAGCAGGTCTTTGGGAAGGCCCCAGTCGAGGAAGGCACCGATTTTGGGGTGCGCGTCGATAACTTTCATCTTCGCATACTGGTCGACCTCAGCGTTTGGCAGTTTCTGGGTCGCGACGAGTCGATCTTCGGAGTCGCGATATAGAAAGACCATGATCTCCTCGCCCGGTTCCGCGTCCTCGGGAGCCTCGGCATTCGGGAGTAGAATTTCTCCCAGATTGCCGGCGTCGAGATAGAGTCCATGATCCGTGTAGCGGACGATCATGAGCTGGTTGGTTTTGCCAAGTTGAGCCATGCGCCATACTATCAGATTTCATCCGTTTTGCGCGGATTTTTGCGAGAGAGATCACTGAAACGCGCTGGAAAGAATCTTTACTCAAATTGAATCGAACGCTTTGATCAAGAGATGAGAAAACTGCTATTTGCTCTGATTTTTTCGCTCGGCGTGCTCAACGCCGGTGCGGCCGGGAAGCCCAATATTATTTTCATTCTCGCGGATGATCTCGGATACCGGGAATTGGGATGCTACGGGCAGGAGAAAATCAAGACGCCACGGATCGATCAGCTCGCGGGCGAGGGGATGCGCTTCACTCGCGCGTATTCGGGGAGTCCGGTCTGCGCGCCCTCCCGTTGTGTGTTGATGACAGGAATGCATCCGGGAAAAGCTCGTGTGCGGAATAACCGTGGCGGTATTAAGCCGGAAGGTCAGTTTCCTCTCGAGGCATCCGACGTGACGATCGCTGAGTTGCTCCAGGAGGAAGGCTACACCTGCGGCTCGTTTGGAAAGTGGGGACTGGGCAACATCTGGTCTGAGGGGAATCCGCTCGATCAGGGCTTCGATCGTTTTTTCGGCTTCAACTGCCAGAGTCATGCTCACTCCTACTATCCCGAATGGATCTGGAGCGATGAGACCAAATTTCCTCTCAACAACAAACCACCGGTGCCGGGGCACTCCGGTCTCGCCGAGGGCGCGGACCCTCTCGATCCGAAGAGTTATGATCCGTTTAAAGGTCAGGATTACGCTGCTCATCACGTCAACGAACAGGCTCTCAACTTCATCAAAGCGAACAAAGAGAAGCCGTTCTTTCTCTATTATCCAAGCCTGATTCCTCATGTCGCGCTTCACGTTCCTGATGAGAATCTAAAGCCTTACCTCGACGAAAAATGGGTCGATCCTCCATTCACGAGAGAGAAGGCCGGATACACTCCTCATTTCACGCCGCGTGCAGCGTATGCGGCGATGATCACACAGCTCGATACCTATGTGGGGAGAGTGCTCGATCTCGTCGACGAGCTCGGGCTCGCTGATAACACGATCGTTGTTTTTACGTCCGACAATGGAACGACCCACCTCGGCGATGAGGTCGACTATGAATTTTTCAACAGCGTCGGCGAGCTGAGGGGGCTCAAAGGTGAACTCTACGAAGGTGGTATTCGCGTTCCGCAAATCGTGAAGTGGCCGGGGAAAGTGAAGCCCGGAAGCGTCACCGATTTTGTGACGGGATTCGAAGACTGGATGCCGACGATGCTCGATCTCGTTGGCGAACCTGAGAAAATCCCGGAGACGATTGATGGAACCAGCATCGCTGAAACGCTTCTTGGAGAGGGCAGTGACGAGCGGGATTTCCTCTACCGCGAGTTTCACGGGTATGGCGGCCAGCAAGCCGTCTGGCTTGGTAATCGCTGGAAGGGAATCCGCACGGGACTGATTCCGACAAAGCGATACAAGAAGGCGACTGATCCGCTGAAGGTTGAACTTTATGATCTCGAGAATGATCCGTCGGAATCGAAGGATGTTGCTTCGGAACACCCTGACATCGTCAAAAGAATTGAGGGTCTCATGAAGTCGGAGCGAACCGTTTCTGAAGATTTTCCGGTGAAGCTTCTCGATGATCTTGCGGCGAAGAAGTAAATGATTGAGGGCGATTCGACAGGGTTGAGTTTGTGACCTGACCCTGTTGTGCTCCCCGGTATACCCTGTCTGATCGATCGCTTAACCCTGTTGACTCGTTATGAAACCCTGCGGTTTTCGAATCTGGACTGACGATCTTGCGGCGACTCGTGCTTTCTATGCCGGGGTGTTACCGTTTCAGGTGAAAGTCGATGGCTTTGATCAGGGCTGGGTCATTGTGGGGACGCCAACGATCGATCTCATTCTTGAATCGGATGACGGAGCGGAGAGTTCGCGGTATACTGGGCTCTCGTTCTGGGGCGATGATATTCATGCCACCCATCGCGACCTCTCGGGAAAGGGCGTACATTTTGTTTCGGACCCACAGCAGCAGGAGTGGGGCGGCTGGCTCGTTGACTTTAAAGACTGCACCGGCAACACCTTGACTCTCGTTCAGAATCCCGATTAGGCGTTCAGCTCTTCTTTTTTTTGCCCGTTTTTCCAGGTGGGGTGCGGTGATCTCCGAAGTATTTCTCACTTCGATACCGGAGCCAGACGCGGAGAACCTGGGGGATTTGTTCTTTCTCAGGATCTGAAAGACGATTGTAGAGCTTCAGGGCCCGCTCGCGCTCAAGCCGCGCGATACCGTTGCGATGCGCGTCCCAGTGGGTTCTCGCGAGACGAATACGGCGCGACGTTTCTTTGATCAGGGCAGGCCCGACCAGGTCGTCGTCATCGATCTTACGCTTTTTTGCCATCTTTCTTCTCTATATTACGCCAATTGCCGCTCTTGAGGTCGTGTGAAAAATTTGATTATGATCCTGAGGGAGAACTGAAGATGATGCGATCACTATTAATCCGAGTTGGAATTACGGCTGCCCTCTTGACCCATTCCGGTCAAGCAAAGGAAAAGCTGTCTTTCAATCGCGACATTCGTCCGATTCTTTCGGACAAGTGTTTTCATTGTCATGGTCCTGACAAAAACACGCGGGAAGCGGATATTCGTCTCGATACGCGGGAGGGGGCGCTTGCTGAAGAGTCGATTGTCCCGGGCGATCTCAAAGGGAGCGAGGTCTATTGGAGAATTAATTCGGATGACGAGGATGAGTTGATGCCTCCGGCCGATTCCAACAAACATCTTTCGCAAGCGGAGCGAAAGCTCATCGCGCAGTGGATTGAGGAGGGCGCGGAATACGAGGCGCACTGGTCTTATTTGCCGGTCGTGCAAGGGAAAGAGAAGCGTTCGATCGATGAACTCGTCTCGGCGCGGCTCAGCGAGGAAGGCTTGGAGCGCTCGAAGCCGGCGGAGCCGGTGACGCTGCTTCGACGGTTGCACTTCGATATCACGGGGATTCCGCCGACGGTCGCGGATGCAAAACGGTTCGAGGAGATTGGGATCGCGGCCTATGTGGATGAGCTTCTCGCGTCACCTCATTTCGGCGAACGGATGGCGATTGAGTGGCTCGATGCGGTTCGCTACGCGGACAGCGTTGGGTATCATGGAGACCAGTTGATCGAGGTCTCTGCCTACCGCGACTGGGTTATCAATGCGTTCAATTCGAACATGCCTTTTGATCAGTTCACGATTGAGCAGATCGCGGGGGACTTGCTTCCGGATGCGACGCTTCAGCAGAAGGTCGCGGCTGTTTTTAATCGTCTCGGGCAGAGCAGTGAGGAGGGCGGGATTCAGAATGCAGAATACCTCGCCAAATACCAGGCGGAGCGGGTTCGCACGACGACGACAACGTGGCTGGGTGCGACGCTGGCATGCGCTGAATGCCATGACCACAAATTCGATCCTTATTCGACGAAAGATTTCTATCAGTTCGCGGCGTTCTTTGCTGACATTCTGGAGAAGGGCGCGTGGACGGGGGATGGAAGTTTTCAGGAGGATATTAAACCGTATGAGGCTCAGGGGATAAAATTTGGAAAGCGCGGACCGATCCTTCCTGTCCCCGAACCGGAGGAAGTGGCGCAGCTCGCGGCGCTCAATGCAAAGCTGTCAGATCAGCGTGCGCAATATAACGCGACGACGCCGGAGCTGGAGAAGGCGGCGAAGGACTGGGCGGCGAAGCAAAGTTTTTCGCTATCGGAGGGTGGGCCGGTCGATTACATCGTGATCAGTGAGCGCGGTGAGAAGCGCAATATTGAGACGAAGGGTTGGAAGTTTGTGGAGGCTGCCAAGGGCGAAGTATTTGATGGCGCTGTTTCGAGGCTACAGGAAGCCAAAGGGCTGATTCAGCACATCGGTAAAGGGAAGGGCGATCCGCTCGAAATCTCCGACGGGGATTCGCTGTATGCTTATGTGTTCCTCGATCCAAAGAATCCACCGAGTCAGGTGATGCTGCAGTTTCATCACGCAAAAGGTGGCTGGTCGCACCGTGCCTGGTGGGGGAAGGATGATATCCCTTTTGGAAAGGGCACTGCTGGTCCGTCGCATTTTAAGGTTGGCGATCTGCCGGAAACAGGAAAGTGGGTTCGGCTCGAGGTTCCGGTGAGCGATCTGGGATTGAAGACGGGCGACGCGCTGACGGAGTTCGCCTTCACTCAGTTCGACGGCAAGGTGTGGTGGGATCAGTCAGGGCTCACGACCGAAAATGAGAAGTATCAGTGGGGTGATTTTTCGAAAGAGCTGAGCGCTGTTTTCCAGAAGAAGGAAGCGGATCGAAATGAGTCGGATCAAAAAATGATTCTCGCTCACTACCGGACGATCGCGCCTGAGTTGGCGTCGGTTCGAAATGCGATCAGTAAGCATGAGTCTGAGATTGCGGGGATCAATTCAAGGATCCGAACGGTCCCTGCGACGGTGTCGGCGAAGCGGCGTGAAATTCGTATTTTGGCTCGTGGTAACTGGATGGATAAGTCAGGTGAAGTCGTGCTGCCGGGGACTCCGCATTTTCTGCCGGGCCATGTGGAAGGTGAATTGACACGACTCGATCTCGCGAAATGGTTGGTGTCGGACGAGAATCCGCTCACCTCACGGACTTTTGCGAACCGACTTTGGGCACGGTTTTTTGGAAAAGGAATTTCCGGTGCGGTTGAAGATTTGGGATCGCAGGGCGGTTGGCCGACTCATCCGCAACTGCTCGACTCGCTCGCTGCTGGATTTGTCGAGAGCGGGTGGGATATGAAGCGACTCGTGAAGCGTATCGTTCTTTCGAAAACGTATCAGCAGAGTTCGAACAGCACGCCTGCTTTGCTGGAACGCGATCCGTATAATCGTCTTCTCGCCCGTCAGTCGGGGATACGGCTCCCTGCTGAGTTGGTGCGGGACAATGCGCTTGCGGTGAGCGGTTTGCTGAACCCCGCAATTGGCGGCCGGAGTGCGCATCCCTATCAGCCTGCCGGCTATTACCAGCATCTCAATTTCCCGCGACGAACTTATCAACCCGATATGAATGAGGATCAGTATCGCCGTGGCGTTTACACCCATTGGCAGCGGACGTTTCTTCACCCCGCGATGCGGGCTTTCGACGCTCCTTCACGTGAGGAATGTTCGGTCGCCCGGGATATTTCCAGCACACCGCTTCAGGCGCTCGTCTTGTTGAATGATCCCACCTTCGTCGAAGCGGCAAAGGCGCTCGCGGCTTCCACTGAGAGCATTCCGGAAATGTTTGAGCGGGCGCTGACACGTAAGCCTGTGCCGGCGGAGATTACTGCCCTGACAAAGCTCTATGAGTCTGAAGTGGTCCGTTTCAAGGCTGAGCCGAACTACGCCGATGGACTTCTGGAAGTGGGGATGAAAAAGATCCCCGACGGCACGAGTCGGATTGAAGCGGCTGCGAGGACTTCGGTGGCACGCAGTATTTTGAATCTTCAGGAAGTGATTACCCGGTATTGAAAATCGAACCACGGATGAACACGGATTCTATCAAAACCGATTTGATCTAATCCGTGCACCCGGTGTTTCCTTGAACTCTTTTTATTATGAATTTTGAAACGATAGACCAGCTGAAGCGCCGCACTTTTTTGCAGAGTTCGTTTTCCGGGATCGGTGCGATGTCGATGGCTGGTTTGTTAGGCGGGCAGCAGAATCTCTTCGGCCAATCCAGTGCCGAGGGCATTTTAGGTGAAACGCGACATCGTCCCGTGAAGGTGAAGCGGGTCATTCATTTGTGCATGGCGGGAGGTCAGTCTCATCTCGAGAGTTTTGACTACAAACCGAAGTTGGCTGAGCTCGACGGGAAGCCGATGCCTGCTTCGTTCACGGAGGGGCAGCAGTTGGCGCAGCTTCAGAAGAGCGCCGGGAAACTCAAGGTGATGGGGCCCCGTTACGCGTTCAAAAAGTGGGGTAAGTCAGGGCAGGAGATCAGCGAGGTCTTTCCTCATATCGGAGGGGTTGCGGACGAGATTGCGATCATTCGATCGATGCAGACGGAACAGATCAATCACGATCCGGCGCACACTTTTATGAACACGGGGTCGATCATTCCGGGGCGTCCGAGTATGGGCGCGTGGGTGAATTACGGGATCGGTTCCGAATCGCAGGACCTTCCCGGATTCGTCGTGTTGACGAGTGAGGGTGGTGGTCAGGGACAGCCGATTTCGTCACGTCAGTGGAACAATGGATTTTTGCCAAGCAAGTTCCAGGGCGTGCAATTTCAGTCGAAGGGAGACGCGGTTCATTACGTGAACAATCCTGCGGGAGTGACGCGGGACGCGCAGCGAGGTGTCGTCGATACGGTGAACCAGCTGAATCGACTACTCGGCGAGCGTCGTCTCGATCCGGAGATTGAAGGCCGCATTGCTCAGTATGAAATGGCTTTCAAGATGCAGGCTTCGGTTCCCGGACTGATGGATGTGAGTGCGGAGTCGGCGAAGACGCTCGAGATGTATGGGTGCACTCCGGGAGACGGGAGTTTTGCCGCCAACTGCCTTCTCGCTCGTCGTCTTGCGGAGCGGGATGTCCGGTTTATCCAGCTCTATCATCGCGGTTGGGATCACCACGGTGCGATTGAGGATAAGTTTAAGAAGACTGCGGAGATCGTTGACCGGGGAACGGCGGCCCTGATTCGTGATCTTAAGGACAGAGGGATGCTCGATGACACTCTGATCATTTTTGGCGGCGAATTCGGACGGACTCCGATGGCGCAGGGGAGCGGTCGTGATCACCACATCAACGCGTTCTCGATGTTCCTCTGCGGTGGCGGAATCAAGGGTGGTGTCACTCACGGTGCGACCGACGAACTCGGTTACGCGGCGGTCGAGGATCCGGTTCATGTCCACGATTTGCACGCGACGATGCTGCACTTGTTAGGGGTGGATCACAAGAAGCTGACGTATCGTTTTCAAGGCCGCGACTTCCGATTGACGGATGTCTTCGGTCATCTCATCGAGCCGATTTTGGCGTGAGATGAACATGCGTGCTTCGAGCCGCCTGATAAGAGTGCGGCTCTCTCCGGCATGGCGTGGCTTCTGCGCGGAGTCTGCGTTGGCAGCAGGATGCAAAGCCGGCTATCGCTTTGTCAGGATCTACGGCCCCGTGAAGCGTAAAGGAAGATGCCGGTGATGACCACTGCGCCCACGATGATGAGATACCGGAATATTTTCATCCTGCTTTTTTCAAATTGGTGAAAAGCGAGTTCTCCGGAATTGCCGGTGATCGAAAAACCGTTGGGTTCGAGCGCTTCCCATTCACCAGCCTCGTTTCTTTTCAGCCACGCTCTGAAATCCGTCCCTTCTCCGGGGATGTTGTTTTGCCCGGTCGGGCCGGCCCACCCATTTTGCGCCTTTCGCAGGCGCCAACAATGGACCGTGAGTTTTTGTGAGGGCTTGATGATATCAGCTCCTTTTTCAACCGTGCCGACGGTCACGGACAGTTTGACCCGGTAAATGGAGTGGCGAAGGGACCCTTCGATATCGACGTCGGCCGCATCCACTTCCCCGACGATAATTGCTTCAGCATTGGCTGCTTGTTCCTCCGACGATAGTGGAGGTAAGGCGGCAAACGCCGGTAAGCAGCTGGCTGCGAAAAGCAGCAGCGAAATCGTGAATCGCTTCATTATGTGTGGCAGGGAAAAGGCTTACGCTAGACGCGTCCGCATGTCGGCGACGATTGCCTCTTTGAGCGAGTCGAATGCCTGTTGTGCGATCGCTTTCGCCGAAGGCAATTCTTCGGGCATCTTGAGCCCACCGGTGCCGGGTTCGGGGCGGTAGTAAATGTAATACTTGATCTTCGGTTCGGTTCCCGATGGGCGGACCGCGAAGGCGCGGCCGTCTTCAAGATCGACGAAGACCATTTTCTCTTTCGGGATCGCATCGCCTTCCTCGTCGACATGGTCGCCGTTGAGAAAGTCACGAAAATGGCTCACCTGGACGCCGTCGATTTCCGTGGGAGGATTGTCGATGTAGCTTTGCGCGAGTTTTTGAATCTGAGCCGCTCCGTCGGCGCCAGTGAGAGTTTCGGCGTGCTGACCTTCGAGGTAGACTCCGTGACGCACGTAGAGTTCGTCGAGCAGCTCGACTGGCGTCATGCCTTTGGATTTTGCGTAAGCCGCGACTTCTGCAAACATGACGACGGCTCCGTTGGCATCCTTGTCACGGAGGAAGTCAGTCCCGAGATAGCCGTAACTTTCCTCTCCTCCGAAGACGAAGAACTTGGAGTGTTCGAGTCGCAGGTCTCTCGTCGTTTCGTCGGAGAGATTGCGGTAGTCTTCACGGAGGTTTTCGGGAATCGCGTTCTCGTATTTTCTGAGTTTTCCTCCGATGTATTTGAATCCTGTCAGGGTGTTGACGACGGGAACGCTGAAGTGATCAGCGATGGCTTGTTGCAGCTCTGTGGTCACGAATGTCTTGATGATCGTGGCGTGGTCGCGATTCCCCTCGTTGATGATGCCCTGTTCGGTGAAGGCAAGGAGCCGGTAGTAGGCCATGAGCGAACCGATCTGGTTGCCGGTCATGAGCGTCATTTCCCCGGCGGCATTCCGGACGACGACTCCCATGCGGTCGGCGTCGGGATCGGTTCCGATGACGATGTCCGCGCCGGTGGCTTCGGCCTGATCGATTCCCATCTGGAGGGCTGCTGCGTTCTCGGGATTGGGTGATTTGACAGTCGGGAAGGCGCCGTCTTCGATGTCCTGTTCTGCAACGGTGTCGCAATGAAATCCGAGACGACGAAGCATCTGAGGCGAAATCGTTCCTCCGGTTCCGTGAATGTTAGTGAAAACGATTTTGAGGTCGGCCTGTTCTTTAACCAGTTCGGGATCTAGAAGAAGCGATTCGAGTCGCGCCATGTAGGCTTCGTCGAGCTCGGCTCCGAGTTCGTGCACCTGTCCCTGTTCTGACTCGGGGAGGACGTCGTAAGTTTCACCGGAAACGGCGCTCACTTCAGCGATGATCTGGCTGGCTTCCGGCTCGACGATCTGAGCTCCGTCTGAACTGTAGGCTTTGAAACCATTGTCGTGCGGAGGATTGTGGCTCGCGGTGAGGACGATGCCGGAGGTCGTTCCGAGATGCCTGATCGCAAAGCTGAGATGCGGCGTGGACCTCGGCTCGGGGAAAATGTAAACATCGCAGCCGTTCTCGACGGCAACTTTGGTAACGCAGTCGGCAAATTCCTGTCCGAAGTAGCGAGTGTCGCGGGCGACGGCAAGAGAAGGACGTCCTTCTCCCTTGTAGCTCTTCACGAGGTGGCGGACGAGGCCGAGCGTAGCACGGGTGATGTTGTAGTAGTTGAGTGAAGCGGTTCCGACGCAGGGGAATTCAGGTCTTCCTTCACCGACTGGTGCGCTGCCCTGTTCGGCGCTGGTTACGATTTCTCCGATCGAGCGACCGCGCAGTCCGCCGGTTCCGAAAGCGAGCTTTTTGAAAAAGCGGTTGTTGAGTTCTGACCATTCTCCATTGTTGGCGAGTTCTGAAACAGAGGCTTCGTAGACGGGATTATCTGACTCAAGGAATTCAGTAATATTAGCGAGACTGTCAGAGAGAAGCTGGCCGGCTTCGACAGCGGCGTTGAGTTTGGATAACAAGTCAGAATTCATTGTCAAATATGGTAGGAAGAGCTAGGGAAGAATGCAACCAAAGTCCCTGTTGAAAACGCTTTCTTTATCACCCGGTAACGACACCAATGCCTGGCGCATTTTCCATGATGCGGAGGCCGGGGTCTGGGTGGATCATTTCGACGGGCGCTGGCTCGTTCAAACGCGCTCGGAGCGGTTTCCTGATTTTCTCAAATCAATGGCTCAGGGCGTGGCGCGATCAATCTACTGGCGTCCTCGTGATAAGAGCGCCTCGACCGCTCCCGAACACGTCTGGGGCGAAGTCGTGACGGAGCGTTTTCCGGTCAAAGAAAACGGCGCGTCCTTCTGGATTGATTTCGGATCGGGCTATTCCTCGGGTATTTTTCTGGATCAGCGGCTCAACCGGCGCCGGGTCGGGAAGTCGGTCAGGGCGGGGGATGCGGTCTTGAATACTTTCGCCTACACCGGCGGCTTTTCGGTGATGGCGGCAAGAGCGGGAGCGACGACGACGACGGCGGATCTTTCGAAAACCTACCTCGACTGGACCTGGGACAATTTCACGCTCAACGGGCTCGAGCCTGACGATCATTTCGGGGTAAAGGGCGATGCGATTGAGTGGTTGAAGACGTTCCGGCGACAGGGGAGGTGCTTTAACGGGGTCGTTCTCGATCCTCCGACTTTTTCCCGGAACAAAAAAGGGACCTTCAGCACGGATAAAGATTATGCTTCGTTGGCGGAGCGGGCCGCGGCAATCGTCGAGGAAAAGGGATGGATTCTCGCCTGTGCCAACACTCACCGACTCAGCGATTCTCAGTTTCAGCGGGATGTGATTGCGGGTGTCAAGCAGGCTGGTAGGAGCGTAATCTCCTGCGAGGCGCTGCCGATGCCCCCTGAATTCCATGGCGACGAGTATTTGAAATCGCTCTGGGTTGTTGTTCAGTAGCGTCCCGCCAACCCTGGAAGGCTGATTATGCGCATTATTCGATACACCCAAAAGAACTACCAATCTGCGATTCGTAAACTGGATCGCCGTTCGGCTCCTCCTGCAGGAGTCGAAGCGATCGTTAAAGGCATCATCGATGAGGTGTCCGCGCATGGGGACAAGGCGTTGATTGAGCTTTCGAACAAGTTCGACAAGGCCGGTTTTAAAACTCCGAAAAATCTCCGTGTCACGGATGCTGAGCTCGCTGCCGCGGGTGATGCGGTCGATGCCGAAACGAAGAAGGCGATCGCCGCTTCGCGTAAAAACGTGATTGCTTTCGCGAAGCGCAGCCTTCGGAAAGACTGGACGGGCAGGAACGCTCAAGGCGCGGAGGTCGGCGAGCGCTACCTCCCTTTCGAGCGCGTTGGTATTTATGTTCCCGGCGGAACCGCTCCTCTCGTTTCGACTTCGAACATGACGGTCTGCCTCGCGGCGGCGGCGGGATGCCCTGAGATTGTCGTGATGACACCTCCCGGTCCTGACGGAACGGTCAATCCTGCCCTGCTCTATGCCCTGAAAGAAGCGGGAGCGACTGAGGTCTATAAAGTGGGCGGTGCTCAGGGAATGGCGGCGATGTCGATCGGAACGAAAACGATCAAGCCGGTTCTCAAAGTATACGGCCCCGGGAATTCATTCGTCGTTGAGGCAAAACGCCAGCTCTTCGGAGTCGTCGCGGTCGATCTGTTGCCCGGCCCGAGTGAGGTCGTGACGCTGGCTGACAGCAGCGGAAAGGCGAGTTACATCGCAGCCGATATGTTGGCTCAGGCCGAGCACGGCGGTGACAGCATCATGGGATTCATCACCGATTCGGAGAAGTTGCTCGATGAGGTGAATGCGGAGATCAATTCTCAGATCAAGACCTTGAGCCGTCAGGCGCAGTTGAAAAAAGCGCTCAAAGATGGTGCGTGGATGATTTTGGTCGAGTCGCTCAACGAAGGTGTCGACCTCGTGAATGCGTTTGCCCCGGAGCACCTTTCGCTGATTACCCGACGCGAGAAAACGATTGTGCCGAAGATCACGACTTCAGGTGCGATCTTTATCGGGAACTACTCGCCGGTCGCGGTGGGTGACTTTCTCGCCGGTCCGAGTCACGAGTTGCCAACTGGCGGTGCAGGTAAATCCTTTCCGGGTCTCACCGTTGATATGTTTCAGCGCCGCACCAGTATTGTGAAGCTGGATCGCGAGTCGATTAAGAAATCAGCTCCGATCGTGGAGGCGTTCGCCCGGGTCGAAGGGCTCGATGCGCACGGGCGATCCGCGACGATTCGGGTTGAGAAGTAAGGGGCGTCTTCCCCTGACTGATGCACGCTGAGAGCATCAGCGTGTCGCAATTGTAGACCGCTGCCGGATCATCCCGGGCCGGGGCACGGTAAGGACCTTGCGTGCCCGGTGGTGAGGTAGGTGAATTGCAGGCATCTAATAATTCTGGTAATTGTTAATAAATGCTTTATTTTTAAATGATGGAGATAAAGCTTCGACTGAAAACATTTATAGGGGCGATACTGTGCACCTATGCGGTGCTGTTGGGGGGACATCTCCTCGCGCTGTTCTTCCTTATCCAGCTTGACAGCCCGAACGCCTTGGGAATTGTTCCCATTTTTCATTTTGATCGGGAGGCCAATCTCCCCACCCTGTTTTCAGGTTTTCAATTGGCGTGCGCTGCATTCTGCGCCTTTGGAATTGCTAAATTTGAACGTGCCAAGTCCGGAGGGAGCCCCCGTCACTGGTTTATTATCGGCTGTATTCTCCTTTTCATTGGGATCGACGATATGGCTCATCTTCATGAAAACCTTGATACGATCATTATGTCACGGGTCGAGACTTCCGGTTTGCTCCACTGGCCCTGGGTGATTCCTTATTCGATCCTAGCTCTGGTCGTGGCTGTCTATTTTCTGCCGTTCTTTCTCAGACTGCCCCGTCACCTTAAATTCTACTTCGGTCTTTCTGCCGGACTTTTCCTCACAGGGGCGATTGGTCTTGAGATGCTCGCGGCAAGCCACGCTCAGGGGAACGGAGAGGAAACCGTCACCTACGCGATTCTGATGACGGTTGAAGAGAGCTTCGAGATGTTGGCGATCACTATCCTGTTATACGGGTTGCTCTCCCATATCGTGAATAATCTCGATGGGCTTCGAGGGAGCTTTGTCGTTTCGCGGTGAGCGTGACGTGACTCGGCTGGTTTGTGCTTCGTTGTCGGATAGGCTGCGGCATCACTCGGAGCGTGATGGGCACTATGCAGGGCTTCTGCTGGAGATTAAGAGTAGGATTAGGAAAAAGAAAAAGAGCAAAGTAGGCGTCGACTACTTTGGGGAATACCAGCGGCCTAATTGTTCTACGATGACCCTTTTCAACTCAGTGATGTCGGCTTCGCCGGAGACGCGGTGAACGATCTCGCCGCCGGGGGCGATGAGAACGGTGTGGGGCATTGTTCCCTGCCATTCGGGATCGAGCGCTTCGGCAAGCGCGTCGGTATCGCCGTTGAAGAGGTAGTTGTTAGTGGTGCGACCTTCCTCTTTTACCGAGAGTTCAGTCAGCTTCGGCATCGCGGCGTTGAAGCGTCTCAGGAGCAGGTTTGCCTTTCCTTCGGCTTCGGGTGAGTCGGTGCTGATCGTGATCATGTCGAATCCGCGGGTCTCAAACTGTCGTCCGATTTCAACGAGTCCGGACATCTCTGCGAGGCAGGGGCCACACCAGGTCGCCCAGAGATTGACGAGTCGGAGTTTGTCGGTCTTGTTTTGTCTCAGCGCCGCGACACCGGCGGCGTCAATGGGCTCGATGGTGACTTCTTTCGCAGCAAACTCTTCGTCATATTTCACGACGATGTCACGTTTGTAGGCCCATTTGGTGGTGCAGCCGTGCGCGCGGGTTTTGGGATTGGTGACTTGTTTCCCTGCGAGGATTTCATCAATCGCGATCCTGGCATCGTGTGATTTGATCGTCGAAGGATCGCCGTATTTGGAATCGTCAATGCGACCGACGTAGCGAAGGATGCGCTCTTTGTCGAAGATGAAGAGATGCGGAGTCGCCATTGCGCCGTAGGCTTTGGCCACTTCCTGAGTCTCCCCGTCGTAGAGGAAGGGGAAGTTGAACTCGTTGTCGACGGCGTGCTTTTTCATGTCCTCGAGCGTGTCTCCATAGACCGAGTAACCGAGTTCGTTGAGCCGGACCGAAAGTGGATCGTTGGGGGAAATGGCGACGAGTTGAAAGCTCTTGTCCGCGTAGTCGGTTACGAGTTGTTTGACTCGTGATTCCGCTCCCTGTGCGCTCGGGCAGTGGTTGCAGGTAAACAGCACCGCGAGAATATCGGCGTCGGAATACTCAGCGAGGGTGTGGTTTTTGCCATCGACTCCGGGCAGGTCAAAGTCCGGAGCAGCGGCCCCGGGTTCGAGCGTTTTGACGTCTTCGGGAGCCGGTGGCGCGGCTGTGGCAATGGCACTGATCGACAATGCGGCAGCGAGAAGGATAGAAGTTCTCATAGGAAAAGGGAGATTTAAGGCAGTTTAATTCGACGGTGAGTCGGGGGCCTGCGCGGCTCCCGATTCTGCCGTTGCGATGACGTTCTTGAAGTCGCTCATGAATTCCTCTCCCAACTCGTGGGTGAGGTGCTCCTTGACGAACTGGAGCATGCCCGAGGCGCCGGCTACGGCGTCGACATATTTAAACTGGTCTTTCAGCTTTGCCCATTTCAACCGTGGGAGTTCTTCGCGCACGAAGTCATCCTTGTCGTGGGATTGCATCATGCTGCTGCGGTCTCCGTTTACGAGATCCTGAAGCGCTCGCTTTTTGTTTCCCGCCTGTCGATCACCCTCTGCAAGGCGGAGTTCGCGCTCGGCTTCTTCCATCGCCGTGTTCAAAGACTGGGCGAGGCGTGTTTGCTGTTCGATGCGCTTGTCCCAGGCGTTCATGAGTCCGGCGGTGTTCTTTTCCCGGAGGTGCGGAAGAATCGTTTTGTCGTAGATGCCGCGGATGCTGAATGGAACCGACTCCCACCTTCCGTTTTTACCGAGGAGTGACTCCAGATTGTAGGCCTTGGCAAAGTTCGAATCAGCGACTGACTTAAGGACATTGTTAGTGGGTAGTTCCTCCATGCGGCTGAGTCCGTCGACGTATGAGAGAATTGAGGGGAAAATCTCCTCGATCTTCTCCGCTTCCGCGGCCTGACAACTGAGCCCTACGTATTTCAATTGAATCATCAATGACTCGAGGAAGCGATCATCGCGCGCTTTATCGGAATTTCCGTCCTTCCATTCTCTGAACTCAGAGTCCTTTCTCTCCTCGCGATCGAATTCGATTAGCTTGGTACACTTCTCCCAAAGCTCGAATGCCGCTTTCGGATCAGATGAGGCACGGAGAAAGATATCGCCGGCACTGGAATTTCTCTGCGAGAGATGCGCCGCCTGCTCCTCTTCGAGCGCTTTCAGCTGCTTTTTGAGGTTCTCAAGTTGGTCTTGAGTAATGCCCGCAGTCTGCGCAGAAACTGAAGCAAAGGGAATAAGCGTCGCTAAAAGCAACAGACGGAGGGTTTTCATATCGTCAATTTAGGCAAAATGCATTTCGCTGACAATCCTGAAAACGCACTACATCGTGTGCGAATAGTCTCATAAATGATTCGTCCAATGAAAATAAACGCTTGGCTCCTTAGCCAGCGTGTCTAATGATGTTGTAGGCGTTGGAAAATCCTGCCACGAAATGCCAGTCTGCCTTGAACAACTATCCTCTTTGGGGGGAACTGAGATGAACTTTTGCGCTGCCGCTTTAAGTGAGTGGTGGATCCGTGGACTCGAGTCCGGATCGACCTGGATTGCGCTCGCGGTCGTTTTTGCCGGTATCGGAGGACTCGTCTTCGGCTGGCTCATCGGCCGTCCCAGTGCGGAGGAGCGAAGAGAAGTCGCGGAAAGTGACAACGATCCTCTGACGGACGCGGCGCTTCGCTGGCGACACGAAAAATTAATCCTCACGGAACGCCAGCAGCGCGAAGCGCAGGAACGGCTCACCCGTTTTTCAGAATTCCTGCAGAAGAAGCCGGAGGATCCGTCCGTGGGGTATGCGGCGAGTCTTTTCTCGTTGTCGGAAGCGGTGCGTGAAGCGAGACAGACCGTCGGCACGGATTTTTCGCGGCTGAAAATGGTGAGCGAGCAACTTACCTCGCTTCAGGCTGAGAGCGGTGTTCCGAGACCCGAGACGATCGAGGCCTGTTTGGGAATGGCTGACAATCAGGTCGAGCACCTCGTCAGGAATCGCGAGATTTTGAAAGGAGTCAGTGCGCTGATTCTGCCGCTTGAGGAGGAAATCCTTTCGGAAAAGGAATTCAACGGCCAGTCCGTCGAGCGCTCACGCGAAGTTCTGGTTAAGGCAAAGCGACTCGCCGGGACCTTGTCTCCGGGCTGGGAAGTGGCTTCCACGGAAACGGATCGTCAAATCGGCGAATTGCTGAAGGCGGGGAAGGAGCCGGTGTTTGAATCGATTTCTTCGATCCTGTTGATCGATGGCTCCGTGAGCAGTTCCCTCGCGACGGATCAGAGCCGGGCGCTGGGATCCCGCATTCAGCAGGCGCTCGATGAATTGTCGACCGCGATTTCAGAGAAGCCTGCTGAGAAAATGGTGGATTTGTTTGTCGAGGTTCCTGAGAAGAAGCCTCTCGAAGAGACGACTGATCAGGAGCCTCCGGTTGAAGCTACGCTCCCGGATGAGGCTACCGACGATGCGTCGTCCGATGATGAAGCGACATCTTCTGAGAGCGTGAATCTGCCTGTTATCGGGGGATTCAAGCCCTCGACGGGAGTGTCAGGCGCTTCCGCACAATCCTGGGAGAATCCCTTTCTGGATCTCACGCCTGACGAGGGGTTCCGGCCTCCGGGCAAGTCAGATGACGCAACGGAGATCACGCCTGACGAGGATGCTTCGGATAAAAAGCCTTTGAAGAAGACGGCGAGAATCAGCGGTTTTACGGATCTGACGAAAGATAAAGCTGATCAGGTTGCCACCGTGAAATCGAACGAAGACGAGCCGGCGGCGGAAACGTCGGATCCTGACAGACTCGTCCTGTTCCGCGCGAACGACGTGGGGATCTGGGGGCAGACGATTTACCGCGGGGCGAACTACCGCGCGAGGTCGCTGGATACGATACCGGATTGGGCCGAATGGATTTCAATGGAGCGCCTCGACACGCGTGAGCGGGTGTTTGTCCGCATCGAGGGTGACAGCTTCGATGATCTGGACCGGTCGACTTCGATCGGTTTCAACGCTTCCAATGAGCTTTTCTACGGGGCCCGACATTTAGGGGTTTTCTCCGAAGCCTGTCCCAATGAGGTTGAGACACGTTTTACCTACGGCGGCTGGGGCTTCGGTCACCGGGTTTCCCCCGGAGGCAATTCCGCCGAATCGCTTCAGGCGGTCGGCTGGGAGGGAAAAGAAATTCCGTCCGACACCATTTTTGAGATTTGCCTGCACCGGGAACTGCCGGAACAGCGGGCTCAGGATAGAGTTCTTGGTGAGAGCTAAAAGGATCGTTGGAAAAAAGTGCGGTGTTCGAGTAAATTCGATCTCTCACTATCGACGCTCTGCCCTCCATTCCAAATTTTGAAATCATCGGCCGCATCGGGGGCGGTGCTTACGGAGAGGTCTATCTTGGCCGCACGGTCACCGGAATGTTTCGTGCCGTGAAGGTGGTGAGACGTGAGGATTTCGAATTCGAACGCACCTTTGAGAGGGAATTCGAGGGGATTCAGAAATACGAAAAGGTGTCTCAGGATCATCCCGGGCTGGTCGATGTTCTCCACGTGGGGCGTGACGATGAAGCCGGTTTCTATTACTACGTGATGGAACTCGCCGACGATGAGGATGGTTTTGAGGAGGAGATCGACGTCGAAACTTACAAACCGCGGACGCTTTCTTCCGACTTGCGGAAACATCCCGGTCGATCCGTTTCTGAATGTGTGAACCACGGGGTGTCCCTTGCGGGTGCGTTAGGGCATCTGCATCAGGCGGGTTTGACGCATCGTGACGTGAAGCCGTCGAACATCATTTTTGTGAAAGGGAAGCCCAAGCTTGCCGACGTCGGATTGGTGGCGAGCAGTGGTCAGCGCACCTATGTCGGGACGGAGGGGTACGTGCCGCCGGAGGGGCCGGGGACGAGCTCGGCTGATCTTTATTCTCTCGCGATGGTGCTCTACGAGATGCACACGGGTAAAGATCGACTCGATTTTCCTGAATTGCCGACCAATCTGGAGATACCTCCCACAGTGAATCGCGACGAGTGGCGTGCTCTTAATGCTGCGATTTGCCGAGCGGGATCACCTGATCCCCGGAAACGATATGAGTCGGCTCACATTTTCGCGAAAGCGTTAGCGGCCGTGACCGGTCTCGATACCGGCGAATCGAAGCGGGGGAAATCAAGCGTCGGGAAGAAGCTTGTGCTCACGCTGGTGATGCTCACCTTTTTCGCGGGAATGGGGTATGGGGGCTACTGGCTGTGGAAGGACAACGCCTCGTTTCTCGCTACGAACGGCGGAAGTTTCGTCTTTAACAATCTCGATAAGGACAAGGACAAGGATCCCCGTGTCATCGAGGAAGTCGTCGTCAGTGATGCCGGTGAAGATTCCACCGGGCCGGAGATCGTGGAACTTCCGGGCGATGAGCCGATCGAGACGGGCATTATTTTTACGGATCGCCCCGCAGACCCCGGGAATGAGAAAGGCAAAGGCGATAAAGGCGAGAAGATGGAAAACGGGGAGGATGAACCGGTGGTCGTTGCCGTGCCGGTGGAAGAGAGCGTTTCGCAGGGGCAGGTGAAAATCATGAGTCAGCCCAGCAACGCGAGTGTTTTCATCAACGGGAAAGACTTCGGGCGGACGGAGACGCGTCTTTTTAATCTGGATGTCGGTGAGGTGGACGTGTTGGTGAAAAAAGAGGGTTACCTCGACTGGAAGGATACCTGGGAGGTGAAAGAGGGCTTCCAAATGATCCTCTCTCATCTCGTCCCGGATCGCAGCCCTGTGCCGGGCGAGCCATGGGTCAATTCAGTGGGGATGCCGTTCGTCCCCGAAGGTGACGACGGACATTACCTTTCGACCGACCTCGTCTCTGTCGCGCTTTTTGATCAGTTCGCCGCTGAAGTTAATAAAGAGTATCCGAGGACCTCGACGAACGGTATTGCCTTTGTTTCTGATTATCTGATTCGCCAGGCTTTCTGCGAGTGGATGACAGAGAAGGATCGTGAGGCGGGTTTCCTGAAGGACGGCTGGTATTACCGGCCTCTGAAAAGTGAAAGCGAGTTGGATCATTCGTTTCGCTGTTATCTCGACAATGATGCCGGGGTTCTCATCTTGAATTCCACTCCTGAGGGGGCTGACGTTTTCCTCGGAGAAAAACATCTCGGTGTGACGCCTCTGGTATACAACGAAATGCGTCGCGGGCAGTATGCGGTGGATGTGTTTCTGCCCGGCTACGAGGTGGCGACGGTTTCGGGAGAGGTGAACGTGCAGGAGCCCATTGCGAAGACGGTGGAGTTGGTTCGTGACGCGTCGGTTATCTACGGGCAACCGTGGCAGAACAGTCAGAACATGAATCTGATTCCGGTGGGAGGGTTGATGGTCGCCGCCTTCGAAACGCGGATCGGTGATTTTCGCGAATTTCGATCCGGAGGTGAAAACGGTATCCCGTTCGTTCCTGTCGTCGGACGGACCGCGGATCATCCGGTTGCAGGCGTGACTCTCGCCGCAGCGGTTGAGTTCTGCCAATGGCTCACCGAAAAGGAGCGATCTCTCAATTTGATTCGTCCGTGGCAGCGCTACCGCCTTCCTTCTGACACCGAATGGAGCCTCTTCGCCGGGGTGACCGGGGAAAAGGGAGCGACTCCCGAGGAGAGGAGCTTTCAAGCCGTTCCGGGCTATCCCTGGGGCACGGCGTGGCCTCCTCCGGAGGGTGCGGGCAATTATTCTGACCAATCTGCGACCAACTTGTTTGGCGGGGCGGTGATCGAGGGGTATGACGATCGCTATGACAGGACTTCGCCGGTTGGGGGATTCACTCCGACGAAAAGCGGTCTCTACGATATCGGTGGCAACGTTTGGGAGTGGGTAACGGATCGCTACAATGGTGAGGCCGGCAACTACCGGGTTTTGCGCGGCGGAGGGTGGAACACTTACGACAAGACGATGCTGCAATCGAGTTACCGGAACGTCGTTCCGGAAGATGTCAGCGAATCTTATTATGGCTTTCGTTACGTGCTCGAGGACACGGGACGGCCTAAAGAGTAGTTATTTCGTAACTGCTTTAAATCCGGTTGATATTAGGGCGGTGATTTCGATACTGTGGCATGCCCAATTCCCGAATCGTTGATATCCTCAAAAGCGAATCCGAACCCGGAGACGTCACCGTGAACGGATGGGTCCGGACGAAACGGGATTCCAAAGCGTTTTCGTTTATCGAAGTGAACGACGGGAGCTGTCTTGCCAACATTCAGGTGATCGCCGACGCGACGCTTGCGGGGTATGAAGAGAACGTCGTTCCGCTGAAGACAGGGGCCTCGCTGACTTTGACGGGAAAAGTGGTTCGTTCTCAGGGCAAAGGTCAGTTGTGGGAAATTCAGGCAACTTCGGTGACGATGCTCGGCGCTGCGGAGGAGGATTACCCCCTGCAGAAAAAGGGGCACTCGATGGAATTTATGCGTTCGATCGCGCACCTTCGTCCGCGGTCCAATCTCTTCGGCGCTGTTTTCCGGGTTCGCAGTCGGATGGCGTATGCGATTCATCAGTTTTTCCAGGAACGGGGGTTCTTCTATGTTCACACACCGGTGATCACTTCCTCCGATTGTGAAGGTGCCGGTGAAATGTTCCGCGTCGTGACGATGGATGGTGAAGAGGTCAAAACCGGGGATGAGGAATTTTTCCATAAGCCGGCGTATCTCACCGTGAGTGGTCAGCTCGAAGGGGAGACGTTTGCATGCGCGCTCTCGAATATTTACACGTTCGGTCCGACCTTCCGCGCTGAGAATTCTCACACCTCCCGCCACGCTTCTGAGTTCTGGATGGTGGAGCCGGAGATCGCGTTTTGTGATCTCGAGGGTGATATGAACCTCGCTGAGGAGATGATTAAATACCTCGTCAGTGACGCCCTTGAAACCTGTGCCGACGACCTCGCGTTCTTCAATCAGTTTGTCGACAAAGGGCTCGTCGAGAGGCTCGAGTTTGTGCGGGATCGCAGTTTTGAGCGAATCACCTACACGGACGCCGTCGCTCTGCTGCAGGCGAGCGGGAAGAAGTTCGAGTATCCCGTCGAATACGGGCACAATCTTCAGTCCGAGCACGAGCGCTATCTCACCGAAGAGCACTTCAAATGTCCGACCACGGTTTACAATTATCCCAAAGAAATTAAGCCGTTTTACATGCGTAAAAACGACGATGGAAAGACGGTCGCGGCGATGGATCTGCTTGTTCCCGGGATCGGTGAGATCGTTGGGGGCAGTCAGCGCGAGGAGCGACTCGATGTCTTACAGGCCAACTTTGCGGAGCACGAGCTGAACGAGGAAACGTATTCCTGGTATGTCGACCTGCGTCGCCACGGCTCTGTTCCTCATGCCGGTTTCGGTCTCGGGTTTGAACGGCTTCTGATGTTCGTGACCGGTGTCGCAAACATCCGCGACGTCATCCCGTTTCCGAGAACACCGGGATCAGCTGAATTTTAGCCTCTCGCTCCGATCGTTTCGTCCAGCTGACAGAAAAGCTGGCGGTTGGCGCGCTTCTCGGTTCCGAGGGAAGCTGCCTTCCGGATCTCAAAAATACTGCCGTCCTCGCACAGGACGATGAGCTCGCCGTCGAGTGTGGTCTTCAGTCCGGTGAGCGCGCGGTCACCGAGGCCGGGCACTTTCACGAGCGAGACGGACGAATCATACTTCATGCCGGTTGTGGTATTGCCGCAGAGGACCTGACCCTTGTCGTTGGTCATGATGATGCGTCCGGCAAGGGCGGGGAAATTTTCACCGCGGTAGATGACGTTGCCGTTGGCTCTGCCCGTTTTCGTCTTGAGGGTCGGGTTGGTAACGATTTCTTTCAGCTGCGCTCTCAGGCTGCGGTCGAAAAGTGCGCTTTTCTCGGAGAGATCCCATCCAAAGTGTTCACCGCCGAGGCGGCTCACGTTGATTTCCTCCGTTCCGTCGATTCCGGTGTCGCCGATGTTCAGGCTGCCCTGGAACGGATCGTAGTGAAGGCTGTGGGGATTGCGAAGGCCGAAGGCCCAGAGCTCAGGCACTGAATCTGAGATGCGGCAGAACGGGTTTGTCTCAGGAATGCCGTATTGACCGTTGGCTGAGTTGTCCCCGAGAGGGTTGATGCAGAGAATTTTTCCGTAGGCCGAGGTGAGCGATGACGCATTCTTGGAAGGTCCCGTGTGAGTAACTTCACTGTTGGATCCGTCGCCGACTCCAAGGTAGAGTTGACCGAGGTGATCAAAAGCGATGCTCTCGACGTTGTTTTCCGCACCCGGTTGGCTGAATCGCACGACCTCGCGGCTGCTACCCTTGAAATTACCGAGGAGAGGATCAATCGTCTGAAATTCGTAGACGACATCCTGATGATCTTCGCCGTCGTTTCCAAATTCAGGAGCGAAGTCCGGAGTGCCGCTTCCTGCTGTCTCCGCACCGACGACGTAGAACCTGCCGTAACCGGGGGACTTTTTGACGTGAAACTGAGGGTGCAGCGCGATCGCTGAAAAACCAATTCCGCCGGCGGTGTTCGCCGTCGCAAGTTTGGCGTAGCGCGTCGAAACCGTCATGCCCGTCTCCGAAGGGCTGATCCGGACGATATCGCCGTCTTTTTGGAGAACGTAGAAGTTTCCGAGCACGTCGCTTGCGATGTCCACCGGTGCGTTGGTCCGGGCGAGAAGGTGAGGCGTGGCATTGAGGATCAGAGAATCCTGGATCACTTCGCTTCCGTTAATGAGCGGCAACTCTGCGGCGAGCTGCTTTTCGGTCGCCACTTTCCTGGTCCCCACATAGCAAACCACTCCGAGTAACAGCGACAATGCGAAGAGAAAAGCCTGAGAGAGGAAGGTGGTTATTGCTGAAATCATCGGTAAATTCGGTAATTGTCATAATTAATAATACAATTTGAGAAAATTTGCAAGTTTGAAAGGAAATATTCTTATCATTCTCAAAATTGGGAAAGAACGCCGATTTACAAGTGGTTGCCGCTTTGAGATCATGGCCACATGAGTGGAAGATTCAGTCCAGCCGAGATTGCCTGTTATCACAGGGAGGGATATCTGATTTGCCGGGGGCTTTTCACGAGGGAGGAGATCTCACTCGTAGGCGAGGTGGCGCGAAGCGATCACGCGCTCGATGAGGCGGCCTCAGCTCTCGACGATGGTGAGGGCAATGCGGTGCGGCTGTCTCTGTGGAATCATCCGGGGGACGGCATTTACGGAATGGTGGCACGCTCTGCGCGAATCGTTGATTCGGTCGAACAGCTCATCGGCGGCGAGGTCTATCACTATCACTCGAAGATGATTTTAAAAGACGCCCGGACCGGAGGCGCCTGGGCCTGGCACCAGGACTACGGATACTGGTATCAGAACGGGCTCCTCTTCCCTGATCTGTGCAGCGTCATGATTGCGGTGGACGCGGCGACGAAGGAGAACGGGTGCCTCCAGTTACTGAAAGGCTCCCATCAGATGGGGCGCATCAATCACATTCTCTCCGGGGAGCAGGCCGGCGCGGACAGGGAGCGTGTCGCCGAAGCGGAAAAGCGTCTCGAGCTTATTCACGCGGAAATGGAGGCGGGGGACGCCGTCTTTTTCCATGCAAACACTCTGCATTGCTCCGGCCCGAATCATTCGGAGAACTCCCGTTGGGCTATGATCTGCTGCTACAACGCCGCCTCCAATGATCCTTATAAAGAGTCACATCACCCCGGATACACGAAACTCGAAAAAGTGGGCGACGAAGCATTGCTGAGAGTCGGGCGATCCGATCAGGCGCGGGCAGCGGTCGAATTCGCCGATATCGATTCGGATGATAAAAGCGCTAAGGTGCTTGGCGAAGGTGCGTGAGCCGGCCAACACGGCGGGATTCGCTCATTCCCCGCCGAGCTTGAACGGAAAGGGAAAGAGCGTGCTGAAAGGGATGATGTCTCCGAGGAGGATGCCGTTTTCGTCACCATTATCGAGAAGCACGAGTGCGTCGGCGGTGGCAAATTCGCTCATGACCTGGCGACAAAGCCCGCAGGGAGACCTCGATTCGATCGGCGATTGGGGAGGCGTCGAAGTCGTCACGGCGATGAGCGATAGTTTTTGCTCTCCATCACTCACTCCATTAAAGAGCGCGGAACGTTCCGCGCACATCGCCGCTCCGTAGCTGGCGTTCTCCACATTCGCCCCGCGGTAGATTCTTCCGCCGAGGATGAGTGCCGCGCCTACCTGAAATTTGGAATACGGAGCATAAGCGTTGTCTTTCGCATACCGTGCCTCCCGCATGATCGATTCGAACAGGTTTGGTTCCGGAAAATGAGCTAACGGCGTATCTGCTTCGACGAGGTTCCAGCGGGCAGTGGCGGTTTCGAGTGTGGGGGACATGATCTAAGGGAAGTGTGACAGAGATAGGGCGAAGGACCGGGGACCACGATTCACTGACCCTCCATAATGCTCTCGATGAGAATATTCTGGATCACGCTGTAAATTTCGTATTGGGCGAGAAGCAGGAGCCGGTTTTCGTCCACGGCATCGGGTCCTTCCATCTGAATGAGGAGACGATCCCCGGAATCAGCGAGATCATATTCTTCATTCATGAGAAGGCGTGCCTGATTCAGCGCACTGTACCAAAGCTCCGTGTTCTCAATTTTCACTTCCAGCCGATAGAATTCATCCACCGCAAAATTGAGGTCCGCCTCTTCCGGTGAGAGGATCGATTCAACGGGCACGACCTCCACCTTTTCGAGGTCGGATTGCACCGTTTCGCGGGAGGCCTCGAAGGCCTCGAGGAGGTCGGGCTTGATGAGCTCGTCCCAATCCTCCAGCTGGGAGATCGTTTCCTCGTCTGCGAGCGCGTCGTTGGCGAGAGGTGAGGGGAAGAGACGCTCGCGGGTTTTCTCGGTGAAGTGCACCCCGGAGGCGATTAACGGGATCTCAGAAATGAGCTGCCATTCGGTCGGCGACAGCGCATCGAGTATCCAGGAATCTTCCGTTAATATAAATCTCATCGTTCTTTCGGCAGTCTGTTTGAGCCACGGAATCACTGAAGGCCAGTAAATCCATATCTCGAAGTTCTATTGAACTTGTTCGGTCTGAGGAATGTCAGACTTCTTGATAATTGAATCTAAAGGCAGCTTTACGAGACACCACCGAAAAATAGAGAGGGGCGGTCGTGAAAGAATAGTCTCGCCATCTGCCCGAAAATGTCGCATTTTTGAAAATCAACGCAGATTTACAATTTAAGATTGCGAAATTAGTAAAAGAATGCGAAGTATTTAATATAATTATGTGATCCGAAGCATCCATTTGTATGAGTTTTATGAAATTTATAACAAATCGATTGCAAGAGGACCCTGAATGGGTTTAAACTATCTTTACTTCCTAAAAATTAACAAAAAAATCGCCCGGAGGTTTATTACTATGCAAACACAAGAAGACAGAGTTGTTGATGTCGAACCAAATGCCGACAGGCTGGCCGACTTCATTATGTTCGCCCAACGTTCTTTCCTACTCGATCTCTCGAAGGAATTGAATCAGGGGAACATTTCCTACGCCCAATTTTTCCTGCTCGGCTACCTGGCCAATGAGGACTACCTGACAATGACAGACATCTCCAAGAAGATGGGTCATTCGACGGCAGCTGCCACAGGTCTGGTCGATCGCCTTGAGAAACTCGGATACGTTCAGCGCCTTCACGCTGCTGACGACCGACGCAAGGTCATGGTCCAGATCACCCGAAAAGGTATCGAGCTTGTCAGTCGTCTCCGTAACATCATTGCCGACAGCATTTCGCAGGTCATGGTGGCTCAAGAGAGCGGTGATGACGAAGCGATCCAACCTATTTACACGCAGTTGCGTGAGTTTTTAGCATCGGTTTAAAGGGACGTTGCTTGAGTCGATTCTTGAAGAATTGACACGCGGTCACGAAACGCACCATTCAGGCGACCCTCGAAAAAACCGATACAACTCACCTCCACGCGATTTTTAAGAACGCTCCCGTCTAACGACGCGGGGCGTTTTTTTGTGTTCCGGCGGTTGGGTCGGGATTCACATTTATGCCGCTCGATCTGAGAGCGGCGCAGACGAGGGGCTGAACACAGGCCTCTACGCCCCATTTTCGCTTCAGTCGGGCGCCGGTCTTCTCCCAATCTTCGTTCGGAAGCTCGTGAAAAATAGTGTCGGTGAAGGCGTTAGTTTTCTCTTTGATTGGCAGTGATATACGAAGGGCCGCCTGTGTCAGTACTATATGAGAATTCAATTCGGGGAAAACACCACCACCAGTTCAGTCAGCCGCGACCCCGGTATGGTCCGTAGCGGGGCTGCAAACGGGAGCGTTGAACAGGGGCGGGTCATGGACTTAAGAGGGTTAGGTCATCGACTCAACAGGGGCATGTGGGTGCTTTTGCTCTGTTGTATTCCTGCAGCCCCGGCCTTCTCTGCGGAGAAATCGAAGAAGCCGAACATTCTCTTTATCGCGATCGATGATCTCCGGCCGGAACTTGGCTGTTATGGATCGTCCGCTGTTCTCTCTCCTAACTTAGACAAACTCGCGTCGGAAGGTCGGAGGTTCGACCGGGCGTATTGTCAGGAGGCGATTTGTGCGCCTTCCCGCGCGAGCATCATGACGGGAGCGCGGCCGGACACGACGGGGATCACTCATAATTACGTCAAGATCCGTGAGTTGAATCCTGACATTGTGACGATGCCGCAGCATTTCGGGGCGCATGGATACGAGACCTTTTTTACCGGAAAAATCTATCATCAGGGCGATGCGGATGAGCAATCGTGGTCGCGGGAGCCGGATCCATCGGTGCTCCCTTTTACCCCTTTGAACAAACCCTATGCGCTGCCTGAGAATCTTGCGATTCACCAGCAGAACAAGAAAGAGATGATCGCCAAATACGGCGACGCAGCAAAGCGCGGGCTGGGGACCGGTCCTGCCTATGAAAGCGCCGATGTTGCCGATCATGTCTACAAAGATGGCTACAACACGGAGCTGGGGATTGCGACGATGAAGGAAGTCGTCGCTGAAGGTGAGAAGCCGTTTTTTATGGCGCTCGGATTTCACAAGCCGCACCTCAACTGGGTCGCTCCGAAGAAATACTGGGACATGTATGATCGCGATAAGCTGGCTCTCACGAAACAAACGGAAGGACCCGAAGGCGGCGCGGAGATGGGGCTTCATGCCTCGTTCGAATTGCGGACCCGCCACGGGATTCCCAAGTCGGGTCCGATCGACGATGAACTCGCACGCACCCTTTTGCACGCCTACTACGCGTGCATCAGCTACGTCGACGCTCAAGTTGGGAAGGCGATTGCGGCGCTAGAGGAAGCCGGGGTGCGGGATAATACGATCATCATCGTCTGGAGCGATCATGGTTGGCATCTCGGCGAAATGGGCATTTGGGGAAAGGCGACGAATTATGAAATCGCGACGCGGGTTCCGATGATTGCGTGGACGCCCGAGATGAAGCATCGCGGAGAGCCAACGAGCGGGCTCGTCGAGCTCGTCGATATTTTTCCGACGCTTTGTGAGCTTTCGGGAGTGCCTCCTCTCGAGCGACTCGAAGGGCGCAGTTTCGCTCCTCTTTTGGAGAATCCTGATCAACCGTGGAAGAAAATCGCAATCAGTCAGTTCCCCAGTCCCGCTCTGAGAGAGTGGGCGGCGAACCCTCTTTCGCCGGAGATGAGAGAAACCTATTTCGGTCCCCTCATTTCAGAGGTCGAAGCGCGGATTAAAAAGCAACAGGGCGAAGTCTGGAATCGTGAGCTTTTTGAGCAACATCTCATGGGTTACAGCGTGCGGTCGGATCGCTATCGGCTCGTGCTCTGGCGCGATCAGCGCGATCCCGGAGCGAAGCCGATCTTTGTCGAGCTCTTCGATCACGAAGACGATCCTGACGAAACCGTCAACGTCGCCGATTCTCATCCCGAAGTCGTTTCTCAATTACACGCGGATCTCGCTGATACTCTTGGCTGGTGAATAAATCTTACTCCAAACTCTATATGAAAATAAATGTCTTCTATGCGGCGGTTCTGTTTTTGTTAGTGTCTTCTTCCGCTGAGGCGGATCCTCTTTACACGGAGAGCTTTGACGTTGCTCCGGTCTATGTCGCGGCGAAGGGGCCGGACAAAAATAACATATCATCCATTTCCTATGGCGTTCCCGGATCGGGATCTCCCAACCTCGCTCCGGGACAATACGGAGGGACTTCGCAATACTTCTCCGACGTGGAGGTGCACGGCTCGATTGAGAACGGGGCGCTGGCGATTGGTTCTCATCTTCCCGTTTACGAAAAATCGAGAAGTCGAAGCTACGTGACCTTTATCGACACCTCGTCCGCGGCGGTGGGCCAGTATGAGATTTCTTTCGATGTGAGCGACTTTCAGTCGGCTGATGAAGAAGCCAGATTGCTCTTTCATCTCTTCGAGGGAACCGGAGCCGATAAAGGCTATGTCGATATGCAGGTGACCTTCCAGAAAATGCTTCCGGAAATTGCTTCCTCGTTACCCGGAATCAAAACCGGTAAAGGGGCGACGGCGGGACGGGTTGCGGTTGATAATCCGGTTCGGGGAGATGGAAAATTCACACTCAGTTTCGGGATCAGTGAAGCGGGGAAACCGGGGGACTGGCTCGCTCTCGTTTGGACGCAGTTCAAAGGGAAGGGGATGGCGAAAATGCCTTCGATGACAATCGATAATGTCTCCGTCGCGATGTTGCCGGTCCCGCCGGAAGTGAGTCGGGCGGAGCCGCTGCCCGCTGCGCCGTTTGGTCAGGAGGGTGCGTGGAAACTGATCCCTGAGGTTTCGGACGAGTTTGATTCGGAGTGGATCAATCCGGCAAAGTGGAACAACAACCCCGGCAGCTGGGGTGCCTGGTCGTGGGATGCGGCGAACACTTATCTGGAGTCTGGGAAGTTGGGGATCAAAATGGTTCACGAACCTCATATTCGAAACCAGACGCGCCTGTTCTATAAATCGGGCATTCTGCGTTCACATCAGCAGATGACCTACGGTTACTACGAAGCACGAATGAAAGGGTGTGATCTCTTCCCCGGAGCTTGTCCCTCGTTCTGGACCTACAGCGACGGTAAAAAATACTCGGGCGAGGTGCGCTACTGTGAGATCGATTTTGTCGAGTTGCAGATGAATGAGCTGAACCACGAAACAAAGGTCCGCGATTCAGTGCATCACATCGACATGAATTTACATCTGCGCCTCGCGGACGAAGATGGAAAAGTGACGTGGCATCGCCCCGGGACAGATCCTGACCTGTGCAAAAATGTCTGGATCGCGCCCTGGGATCCCCGGGACGATTTTCACGTCTACGGCTGCGATGTCACTCCGGAAATGATCACCTGGTATATCGACGGCAAGCAGGTCGCGCAAAAGAGGAATTTATACTGGCACGAGCCGATGAACGTCACCCTCTCGCTGGGCCTTCGGCATCCGCACATCGGGTGGGTTGGTCAGGATATCAAGCCCGTTCCGGGTGCGGCGACGGCGGATGGATTTCCCACCTCGATGGAAGTGGATTACGTTCGTGTCTGGGCCCGGGAGTGATTCCGTGATGGGACTGAGATGATTCGGGGCGATCGCGAACAGCGGTTTTCATCCGGTCCCGTTTCCTCTCCTTCGCTGGTTTGCTCTTGCCATACCTTGTCTCCCTCCAGATAATGAAGTCATGACTTCTGATCCGGATATCGATGAGCTTGCCAGATTTTTAAGCAAGGCTCTCGATATCCAGCTTTCCGATCCGGATGAGCTGCTAACGGAGGAGGCGCTTGCGAAAATCGCCCGCAACGCCGGACTCAGCGACGAAGATTGGAAACGGGTGTGCAACAGGCTCGAAGAGCATCTTCAAAAGGGACGGAACTTCCTCAGTTTTGAAAATTATGAGGATGCCATTACCGAGTTGGAACAGGCGGTCGCTTTAGCTCCCTATCGGGCCGGCGTTCTCTGCGATTGTGGAAAGGCTCATCTTAAAAATTGGAGAGTGAGAGGCGTTAAAAAATCGCGTGACCGGTCCGAGGCGTTGTTGCAGAGGTCTCTCGAGATCGACCCTGCAAACGTGGATGCCGCCGGATTGTTATCCGAGCACAGAAAGCCGGGGCAGGCCACTGACGGTCGAGGAAAGAAAATCGCTTTCGGCGCCGCTTCTCTCGCTTTGGCGGTGGCTGTCTGGATTGGGACTGCCAACCAGCCGAGCGAAGCTTCCCCTGGTAAAGGCTTGGCGGGCAATCAGGTGAGTCAAACCGGAGAGGCTGTCGCGCTCATGGCTCGCAACTGGGTTTGGGAGTCGGGCGGTGAACTCGTCCTGGAAGCGGATGGAACGGCTACGCACACTGAGTGGCGGCGGGAAGGAGGCTGGTCCCTCTATCCTGACGGATCAATATTTCTGGAGGCTCCGACGGGCACTTTCCGGATAGAATTCCGCGATGGTGTGGGGATCGTAAGGCACCTCCAAACCGGTGGCTCAACGACCATTGTCCCGAAGGAAGTGACAGAGTGATCCCTGCGCTGGACGATTCTCAACTCCTGTTTCGCAGGAACTTCGACCTTCGACCTTCGGATGCCCCGTGGTTTTTCAGAGGCACCGAATTCTCTTAGGCGGCGTTTGGCTGTGTCAGAGGGGGCGGTGGATCACGGGCTCAGGCGCTTCGGTGTCCACTCGCCATCGTCGGCGCGGGTGTAGAGAAACCGGTCGTGTTTCCGGCCGGGCTGCCCCTGCCAGAACTCGATCGTATGAGGGATGACGCGGTAGCCGCCCCAGTGTTCGGGCAGGGGCACGCAGTCGGGTTCTCCGTTGTCGGGATACTTCGCTTCGAATTCACTGACTCGCTTCGAGAGCCATTCGCGTTCGGGGATCTCCTCGCTTTGCAGTGAAGCCCACGCGCCGATTCTCGCGTCGTAGGGGCGGGAGAAAAAGTAGGCCTGTGATTCCCCGTGGGTGGTCTGCACAACGTCACCGCGCACGTGAACCTGACGTTCAAGTTCCTTCCAGAAAAACAGCAGCGCTGCGACGGGAGAGGCGGCGAGTTCCTTTCCCTTGTTACTGTGACGGTTCGTGAAAAAGGCGACGCCTTCACCCGTGAACTCTTTCATGAGGACGGTTCGGGCGTTGGGCGTGCCGTCGAGTCCGATCGTTGCAAGCGTCATCGCATTGGCGTCGGGAATCTCGGCGTTGACAGCTTCGCTGAACCATTTCTCAAATTGTGCGAAGGGATCCGAATCCAGGTTTTCGCGCAGGAGACTGCCCTTTCGGTATTCCTGTCTCAGCTCGCTGATTTTTTGATTGATAGAGTTGCTCATGTGAATTGCCCGTGCCGCCCGGTCCATGTAATTACGACGCACAGAGGCGATCGTGCAAAAAATATTCAGTTGCCGGGGCGTGGCGTTCGATGTCTGCTTGAGAATGGGGCAAAAGGAACCAATTCTCGGAGAGCGGCTCGAACGTGTGCTTTTCGATCAGGGAACGATTCGCGAGTGCATCGCGGGGATGGGCGAGCAGATCTCGCGTGATTTTCACGGAGAACCGCTGACGATTGTCGCGGTGCTTCAGGGCGGCGCGTTGTTTATGGCGGATTTGATTCGTGAGATTCATCTACCGCTCCGGATCGATGCCGTATCGGTTTCGAGCTACCACGGGGGGACGGAGAGTTCCGGGACCGTGACGTTTCTGCAGGACAAACTGCCGAATATCGAAGGGCGGAACGTTCTCGTGGTGGACGATATTCTCGACACGGGACGAACGATGTCTGCGATATGCGCCCGTTTTGAGAAGGAGTGTCATCCCCGGTCGATTCGAACGGCGGTGCTGCTTTCCAAGAAAATTGAGCGATCGGTCGAGTTCGAGGCTGATTACGTCGGTTTTGAGATCGGGAATGAATTCGTGGTGGGATATGGTCTCGATTATCAGGATGAGTATCGGAATCTGCCTATGATAGGGGTTTTGAAAGAAGAGTGGATCGGGAAACTGTAGTGCAGGACGTTGAATGAAAGTTAAAGTGTTACTGTTTTCTCTGTTCAGGGATATCTGCGGGAGTGACGAGCTCGAGTTGTCATTCGATGAAGCTGAGGTCGTCGTTTCGACGTGTCTGGAGTCTGTTTACGACCTGTTTCCAGCGATGAAGGAATGGGATTCTAAAATGCTCGTCGCGGTGAACTGCGAATACTCGGCCCGTGATTTTGTGATAAAGGAGGGTGACGAGGTCGCTCTGATGCCGCCGGTTCAAGGCGGTTGAACGGAAGGGGCTTTGAAAACGGTCATTTCGTGATTTTACGTTTACAGAGCTTCGATTTTTTCGCACCGTGTCCCCACTGAATGGCTAGTTGGTTTTACACAGACAAAGAGGCGATCCAACAGGGGCCGGTCGATGAGTCAGCCCTTCTGGAGCTGAACCGGAATGGTGAAATCAACTCCAGATCTCTCGTCTGGCAGGAAGGTCTCGCGGAATGGGTGAGTTTCCGCTCGGTTGCTCAGGGATTTTATCGGGACGCGGAGTCGGATGTGCCGCTTGAAATCGGAGTGTGTGCTCATTCGGGGCAGGTCTATCCCGTTTCGGAAATGATTCCCTACGGTGAGGCTTTGATAGGGCCGGAGCACAAAGAGGCGTTTGTTCAGGCTTTGATGGAGTCAGGGACGGTTCGGGTCGAGGACGCCACCGCGAGGAAGTTTGATTACGTGGGTTTCTGGTGGCGGGTTCTGGCTTCCGTTCTCGACTATATGATCAAGATGATCCCTTCGTGGATTTGCATGATTCCCTATTACGTCGCGGCTTTCTCCGGAGGAATGTCCATGACCGGCGAAAATCCTGACGACGTTCTCGCGGGATGGAGCGTGGTTATGATGGTTTGTTACGGGCTCGGTTTGCTCGCTATTCTCGGGGTGAGCATTTTTTATGAGACCTGGATGGTCGGCAAATATCAGGGCACTCTCGGGAAGCTGATAATCGGTGCCAAAGTCGTCAATCCTGATGGTTCGAGGCTCACCTACAAGCGTGCTTTTTTGCGATGGCTCGTGAAAAAGCCGCTGAACTATTTGATTCTCTTTCTGCCGTCCACGCTTGGCTTTGCTGCGGTCGTGGGCGGTCTTGCCGCGTTGGATTTGGGAGGGGATGATGAATCGTCCGCCTTCGTTCTCGCGATGGTAACGGGAATGTTTGTCTACGCGGCGCTTCTGGGACTTTGTGCCGGTATTTACTGGATGGCGGCGTTTGACCCCGAGCGGCGCGCCTTTCATGATCGATTGATCGGAACCCGCGTTGTGCGTAAGTAAGAATTTTTAACGATGGCTGATTCGACTCCCTCACTGGACTCTGCCGCTGATGCGTATTCCGCCACGCTGCAATGCCCCCGCTGTCGTGGCATGTTCATGCTTCAGGACGGAAGTACGAAGGTGGACGAGAAATGTCCGGTTTGTCAGGCGGAGGTTTCTCTAGCGATCTACCCGCGTCTGTTCCGTGAAGTTTCTCTGAAAAGTGCTTCTCAGCCTTCCGAGGGCGATGATGCCATTTGCACCTTCTACCCGGAACTGAAAGCGGAGCATATCTGTGATGCCTGCGGGAGTTTTATGTCGGAACGCGCGTCGATTCACTGGAGTGACCGGAAATACTGTCTCCCGTGTCTGCACCGCCTCCGCGAAGAGGAGCCGTCTTCCGATTTCAAGGCAAATTCGAAACTTTACGATAAGCGGGCCCTGGCTCTTGTGACCTTGTTAGCGCCGTTGACGTTGTTCACCGCACCGGTCGCATTGTTTCTGCTTCTCCGGCACCGTAAAGATCGCTCGGGGTTCGTTCCCCGCACCGGCGTGACGTGGTGGATTGCTCTCGTTCTTTCGATCCTGTGGATTGCGGGGTGGGGGACTCTGATGGTGATCTGGATTTCGTTGATAGCGGAGGGGCTTTCCTGAAATGAAAACGATGCGCATCCATGGAATCGGAATCGACATCGTCGACACCGCGAGAATTCAGGAGTCAATCGAGCGTTTCGGTGACCGGTTTATCGACCGCATTTTTACAGCGGCGGAAAAGGCCTACTGCAGCACGATGAATGCGGCAGAGCGCAATTACGCGGCGCGCTTCGCTGCGAAAGAGGCCATAGCCAAGGCGCTGGGGACCGGGATTGGTGCGGATCTTGCCTGGACCGATATGGAGATTCTGCGCAACGCGAACGGAAAGCCGGGGGCAAAACTCACGGGCGCCGGAAAAGCATTTATGGATCGGAACGGAATCGTGGAAATCCAGATCAGCCTGAGCCACGCGGACAATCATGCCGCCGCCAACGCGATCGCGATTGCCTACGATTAGTCGGTCGGCATTCAGGAATTACGTGAGGGAGCGATTGCGACTCCGGAGTATCGACGTCTGGCGGCGGTGTCTGACTCGGTCTCGATCCCCGGGGGCGGGCACCCGGCGGTTTAATCGCTCCGGGAGACTCTGAATGCGGGGGATGGCTCAGCGGAGTACAGTTTTTCGTGTTTCCGTTAGTTGCGAAATCAGAAGCGTGGTTCTAGCTTTGGATCTGAAAACGCTAGATCACATCCGAATTCGGTCCCGGTTGATACTGTTGTCCGGGCTGATTGCCATTTTTTTGGTCTCGTGCAGTGAGGAAAAAACGGCTCCTGCAGCAGCCCCGGCGGCGGCTCCACTCTCGAAGGTTCAGACGACAAAAGTTTCCCGGCGGGAATTTTCGGATCGGGTCGAGGCACTGGGAACGGTAAGGGCGCTCGAAGCGATCGATCTCACTTCCAGCGTCACGGACCGGATCGCTGAAATGTTCTTTGAGGACGGGGACAGCGCCAAAAAAGGAGATCTTCTGGTGCGACTTGAAGACGCTGCGGAAAGAGCGGCGTTCGAAGCGGCCAGGTCAACTCTCACAGAACAAGAGCGGGAGATCGAGCGCCTTAGAGGACTCGTTGCCAATGGCGCTGTTTCACAGGTTCGTTTGCAGGAATACGAGACGCAGCAGGAGATTGCAGCGCGTCGAGTTGAGGAAGCTCAGGCTCAGATCGATGACAGGAACATTCGAGCTCCGTTTGATGGTGTTCTAGGTTTCAGGAGAGTGAGTCCGGGCGCACTGGTCGAGCCGGGCGATTTGATCGCGACCTTTGATGTGCTGGATCCGATTAAACTGGATTTCACGGTTCCGGAGACATTTCTCAGCAGCTTGGAAAACGGTCTTCAGATTGTGGCGAATACCGAGGCGTATCCCGATGAGGATTTTTCAGGGAAAGTGGTGCAGCTTGATACCCGCGTGAACCCCGTGACGCGTTCAATAACCGCCCGGGCCGAGATTCCGAATGCGGATAAACGTCTGCGTCCCGGAATGTTGATGACAACGGTTTTGGAGAATAATCCTAAGAACTCGGTGAGCGTTCCCGAGCGGTCGCTTGTATCGGTGCAGTCGACGCACTTTGTATTTGTGTTAGATGAAACGGTGTCTCCTCCCACTGTCACGAGGACTCCGGTAGTGTTGGGCCGTAGGCAGCCCGGCTACATTGAAATTCTCGAAGGAATTGAAGACGGAGCGGTTGTTGTCACAGACGGTCTCATCGGATTGGTCGATGGCGCCGGTGTGAAGGTGACCGGCGAATTTAAAGGGCCGGCCGAGCCATATCAACCATCTGATCAATAGAGCGATGACGGTTAAGGTATGATTCTCTCGGATATATCGATTCGACGTCCCGTCTTTGCGACGGTGATGAATTTGCTGCTCGTGACCTTCGGGCTGGTCGCGCTTCTGCGGCTTCAGGTGCGGGAGTTTCCCGACATCGATCCGCCTATCGTTACGATCGAGACGAATTACATCGGAGCTTCGGCGGCGGTGGTGGAGCGACGTATCACGCAGCTGATTGAAGATCGAATCAGTATTGTCGAGGCGATCAAGTCTGTCGAATCGTCCAGTGAAGATGGTCGGTCACAGGTAACGGTGGAGTTTAATATCAACCGGGATATCGATTCCGCTGCCAACGACCTTCGCGAAGCTATTTCAGGGCTTCTTGATGAATTGCCCGTGGAAGCGGATCCGCCCGAGATTACGAAGGAGGATTCCGCGACTGAGGTGATGATGTGGTTGAGTCTCACGAGCGAGCAGCTCACTCCGGTTGAGTTGGCTGATTATGCAGAGCGGTATCTCGTCGATGGGTTTTCTGTGTTGCCGGGTGTTGCCCGGGTTCGTATCTCGGGAGCGTCGAGTTATGCGATGCGAGTGTGGGTCGATCGCCGGGCGCTGGCGGCGCGTGATTTGACCGTCACCGATGTTGAAGATGCATTGCGGCGTCAGAATGTGGAGCTCCCCGCCGGAACGATTCAGTCGAGCGACAGGCAGTTCACGGTGCGGATTAAACGGGAATTTTTATCGGAGGAAGATTTTGGAAATCTCGTCGTTTTCCGAGGCGAGGATGGATTCCTCGTTCGTTTGGGAGAGGTTGCCCGCGTCGAGCGCGGAGCGGAGGAGTCCCGCCGCTTCTTTCATGGTAACGGGGTGCCGCGTGTGGGATTGGGGATTATTAAGCAGAGTCAGGCGAACACGATTGATGTCTCCAAGGCGAGCCAGGATGAGATGGATCGGATTCGTCCTCATTTGCCCGAAGGGATGGATCTTCAACCGAGCTACGATACGTCCGTCTTTATCTCGGAGTCGCTCAAGCAGGTCGCCGCGACCCTGTTCATCTCGGTGGGGCTGGTCATTGCGGTGATTTATCTGTTTTTGGGCTCGGCGAGGGCGACTTTGATTCCCGCGGTGACGGTTCCTGTTTCTCTGATCAGTGCCTTTATCGTTCTGAATGCATTCGGATTCTCGATTAACCTTTTAACTCTGCTGGCGCTCATCCTCGCGATCGGGTTGGTCGTTGATGATGCGATTGTCGTTCTCGAAAACGTCTATCACCGAATTGAGAATGGTGAAGATCCTCTCGCTGCCGCTTTTCTGGGAACACGTCAGGTCGCCTTTGCGGTCATTGCGACGACCCTGGTCCTGATTGCTGTGTTTGTTCCGATTTCCTTTCTCGAAGGGGACCTCGGAAAACTGTTTACCGAGTTTGCGATCACGCTTGCGGTGGCGGTGAGTTTTTCCAGTTTTGTGGCCCTGACACTGTCACCGATGATCGCTTCGAAAGTGCTCAAGGCGGAAACTTCCCGGGGGAACTGGCTGACCCGATTCGTTAACAGCGTTTTTCAAAAGTTCGAAAATATCTATCGCAGGCTCCTATCGGGATTGTTAAAGGTGTCGTTGCTCGTTGTCCTGCTGATCGCCGGATTCGTCGCAGGTGGCTGGTATCTCTACAAGGAGCTGCCGCGTGAATTTACTCCGAAGGAGGACAGGGGCGTCTTTTTCGTGATCACGACGGCGCCGGAGGGAACGAGTTACGGCTCCATCGTCGAAACGATGGAAGAGGTCGAGAAGCGGCTTCTCTACTTGAATGAGATTGGTGAAGCCAGTTGGGTTTTGGTGAGGGCCCCTCGAGGATTCGGAAATATTGCGAGCTTTAATCAGGGAATTACGATCGTCGTTCTGAATGATTGGGCGGTGCGTCGGAGCGGTTGGGAGATCATGGACGAAGTGCGGGAGCGGGTTGCCGATGTCCCCGGCGTGAAAAATGCATTGGTAATGCGTCAGGGCTTGACCCGCGGTTTGCAGAAGCCGGTTCAGTTTGTGCTCGGTGGCCCCGAGTACGAGAATCTTGCGGTGTGGCGTGATGCGATGCTGACAGAAATTCGGAAGAACCCGAAGCTGATCGGGGTTGATTACGACTACAAGGAAACCAAGCCTCAGTTGCGGGTTAACATTAACCAGAACAGGGCGGGTGATCTCGGGGTCTCGATTCAGAATATCGGCCGCTCCCTCGAGAGTTTGCTGGGATCGCGAACCGTCACCACGTTTGTTGAGCGTGGCGAAGAATACGACGTGATCGTCGAGAGCGATTATGATCGCAAGCGCACTCCTGCCGATCTCACGAATATTTACGTACGCTCAGAGGTCACGGATGAGCTGGTTCCGCTTTCCAATTTGGTTACGCTGGAGGAAGTCGCAGATTCGGGTGTCCTGAACCGTTACAATCGGATTCGTTCGATCACGATCGAGGCAAGTCTTGCTGAAGGATACAGCCTCGGTGAAGCGCTCGCCTACGTTGATGAGGCGGCGGAACGCGTTGTTCCCGGTGAGGCGGTGATCAGCTACAAGGGGGAATCTCTCGATTTTAAAGAGTCGGGGAGTTCGACGATCTTTGTCTTTCTCTTGGCTCTGCTCGTCGTTTATCTGGTTTTGGCGGCGCAGTTTGAGAGTTTTGTTCAGCCGGTCACGATTATGCTCGCGGTTCCGGTCGCGGTGGTTGGGGGCTTGTTAGGTCTCTGGTTCATGGGAATGGCGCAGAATATCTACACTCAGATCGGGACGATCATGTTGATTGGTCTCGCTGCGAAGAACGGCATTCTCATCGTGGAGTTTATCAATCAGCTCCGGGATGAGGGGCGCGACTTCAACACCGCGGTGCTTGATGGCTCGGTTCGTCGTCTGCGTCCTATCGTCATGACAGGGCTCACTACGGTGATGGGATCGGTGCCGCTCGTGATCACTTCGGGAGCCGGAGCGGAAACCCGGGTTGTCATCGGTATCGTGATTTTATTCGGGGTGGCGCTGTCGGCGCTGTTTACGCTGATCATCGTTCCGATGGGATACCAGTTGCTCGCGCGGGGAACGAAGAGTCCCGGTGAGCACATCAAGCGACTGGAAGACGCCGTCGCGGATGCGGGTTAAACGGCGGTAGAGCGAGGGCGTTCCGGTTCCGGAGCGGATTTCGACGCGAATGCCCGGTTTTGGCGGACCTTGATCGCCGGGTACGAAAAAAAGCGACCGCGGGATGCGAGTCGCTTTTTCGAGTGGTTTCCCCGCTCCGGATGCAGCGGGGGAACGGGAAAGTGATCGGTCGATCAGGCTTTTGCCTTACCGACTTTGCATTGACCTTCAAGCGAGGCGCCCTCTTCCATCTGGAGGCTGACCGTGCTGACGGAACCGGTGATGACGGAAGTCGGGGAAAGTCGGCATGAGTTGAAATCACCATTGCCGGCAACTTTTCCCTCGATGATCGCCTTGTCGGCTTTGAGGTCTCCGGAGACAGAAGCGTTCTGACCAATCGTCAGGCTTCCTTTGGAGTTGATGTTTCCTTTAATGGAACCATCAAAGATGAGGTCGGTCGAACAGTTAAGGTCGCCTTCAATCTGGATGTCGCTGGATAAATGACTGCTCACGGTATGGAATCGGTTAAACGTTTTGTGTGATGATTTAGACGACGCGTTAGTGCCCGTCTTCCTCTCTCACGGGGCAAATGTAACGTGAAATCACCTCGCTGTTGAGACTTTTTTTCGATTTCTCGTGAATTTCCGTTTCCCGGTGAACTCGTGATGATTGCACTTGGTTGAAATTAGCCGATTCGCCTATTATACTCGACGATGCGTTTTTAATGATCCGGTGGAATCTGCGGATCATGAGACATCTGAAAGTGTATGGCGGGTAACCTCTTATCAGATCGGGCCGATTATGGTCGGACCTTCAATTCCGTGATGTGGGTAGTCGGAACGCTTGCGGCGACGCTTTTTTTCGCGGCTGCACTCGAGATGCTGCGCCGTCCGGCGGGGAGTGATCGTGTCGCGTCGACTGCGTCGGGCGCAGTGCCTCAAAACGGATCTGAGTTTGGCCCGGCCGGGACCGAAGCGGGGCCTGCCTTTCCTGATCCCGCGGCTGTATTCGCGGGGAACGGAGGCGGTGGTATTTCAGGGCCTGAGAGTGTGAACGGGACTGCGGGAGGTAATGCCGGCGGGAACCCTGCCGAAACGCCCCATCTGGCGAGCGGGTTGAAACCACTCCTCCCGGGAAACATTGGAGGGAACGCCGGGGGCGGGTTTCCCAATGCGGGGGCGGCGAATCGATCTCTTTCTCAGCCTTCTATTTTGCCGGAGCCTTCTTTTACCGGGCCGCAAACGAATGACCGCTCCTTGAGTGAGTCTTTGAATGCGGCACAGCTGACGGTTGAGAAAATCGATGACCCCGTTCTCGAGCGGCTCATGGCCGCGGGTGAAGAGTTGCGGGCGGGGGGGAACCTGATGGGGGCTCTCGATGCGTTTAAGCAGGTCGAAAGCGCGCTTCCCGACCATCCCCGGGTTCTCGGTGAGTTGGCGGCGACCTATAATCAGCTCGGACGTGAAGCCGATGCGTTGGTCCACTGGGCCCGTATCGTTGATTTGGGGCCGGTTCGTTCCGGTGGATATTACAAAATTGCGAACGGGGTTCTCGAAGGGGATCAGGTGCCGATTGCGGGATCCACGGTTCAGCAGATGAAGATTGGAGAAGTGATTGTCAAGCAGGCCGAGCCCGATGATCAGGGGCAAAAGGTGTCGCTGCGAGTGATCGTCGATGCGAACCCGGCGAGCTCACCATCAGGTTCAGATTTGGCTCTCGCGGTTTACTTTTATGACATTGTTGATGGCCAGACGATTGAGGCTTCGACGGCGGACACTTCGAAGCTTTATCCCACTGAGCCGTATGACTGGGCGGTGGACGGAACGGAGGAAATTGTCGTCAATTACCATCAACCGGTGTTTTCTGAAGAACAGGCTAGAGAACTTGGAGAGCGGCGTTATTATGGCTACGCAATTGAGCTCTATTATCGAGATCAATTGCAGGACAAGGTTACCATGCCCGAAGAGATTGCCGCTCTCAGGATTCAGGAGACTCCTGAGCAGGAAGAGAGTGCTCCGGTTTTTCTCGGGCCTGACAACGCCTTGTTTCCCGATCCGCTTACCCCTTGAATCGCTTTATGTCGACAGAGACAACCGTTCTTATTATTGATGCTTCTCCCGAATATCGCGCTGCGGTGCGATCTGTTCTCGACGAACGAGTCGACCATTTTATCGAGGCCGGTGACGCGGCCGAGGCGTGGGAACTCACACGCGATATCAAGCAGGTCTCGCTGATGATCGCCGGGCTTACGTCTGACAGCGGCGTAGATATCCTTGATTTCAGAGATCATTTGCAGGGTGAAATCGGACTTTTCCCCTGTGTCTTCAGCAGTCATGAGGACATGACTGAATTTTACGAGCGTGTCTTTGAGAACGAGCGTCTGTTCTTCAAGCCGGTGAATCGTGGCGCGTTGATCGAGTGGTTTGAGCAATGCGTGAATCAGGCGATTCCTGCCGGTGAGTCACGGGAGAGTGGTTCCGCCGTCGCACAGGAGCCCGTGGGATCACCGCCGCCGGAGATTGAGACCGCACCGAGCGGCGAACCTCCGCGCGAACCGCTTCCTCAGGTGGAATCGGTAGCGGTGTCGCTTCCTGATGACGCGCTCCCTGTGGGAATGCGTCTCGGAGATTATAAATTGCTCCGCGAGATTCAGGAGGACGATAATTTCGCGCTCTATGAAGCGGAGCAGACCTCAATCGGGCGGCGGGTTGCGTTGAAGACGCTCTATCGCAAGCACCGCAAAGACATCAACTGGGTGCAGGGGTTTGTGAATGAAGCGAGCGCGCGGGCGTCAGTGAATCACCCTGCTATTTCGCTCGTGTATGAGTGCGATCAGGAAGTCGGCGTTAATTTTTACACGCTGGAACTGGTCGACGCGCCGAGTCTGAGCGATCTCGCCCGCCGTCGCAGTGATCTTGATGAAGGCGTGATTTGGAAAGTGCTGGAGTCTTGCGCTGATGCGTTGAACTACCTGCGCGAAAACAGGATGTCCCATCGTCTTTTTACCGCACAAAGTATACTTGTCGTGAAGGGAGCCGAGCCGCGGATTGCCAATCCGGTCAAGGGTGTCGGGGTTGTCATTACGCCTCAGGAGGAGCGCCAGCAGATGGAGCTTCTCGGCGAAGCGCTTGCGCCGTTCGTGCAAAAACCGGGCATCGACAGGAATCTCTTTTCTCTGGTGGATCGTCTCGGAACGGATCGGATCGACGGAATCAATTCGATCCGGGCGTTGCAGTCGGCGATTGCCGCGTCGGGCGAGCAGGATCTTTCCGAGCGGGACATCGCGGTGATGACCGAGAAAAAGTCGAATCGGAATGCTCTCGTCGTCGGCACTCTCGTGGGAGTTCTCATTCTCGGTGGGCTTGCCTCGTTCCTGCTTTTCGGTTCCGAGCCGAATATTCGACAGCTGGACGGGCTCACGAAAATTCCGTCCGGCGTTTTTCCTTTTCAGGATGGTGAGGAAATTGAGCTGCCGGAATTCTGGATGGGACAGTATGAGGTCACGATTGCAGACTACGCTAAATTTCTCGACGACATCAACGCGCACCCTAACAAGGTCGTTGCGTTGCGTCACCCCGATCAGCCGGAAACGAAATTGACCTACGAGCCGGACCGCTGGGCAGAGGTGCTGAAGGCGGCCAGGAAAGAGGGGAATTTCTACGGAGGTGAGATCGACATGAACTGCCCCGTCGTCGGCGTCGACTGGTGGGATGCTCACGCGTATGCCAAATGGCGTGGAGGTCGTCTTCCCACTGAACAGGAGTGGGAAAAAGCGGCTCGAGGACGGGCCGGAAGCAAGTTCCCCTGGGGCGACGAGAAGGTGAATGCCAATTTTAACAGCGGTATCGATCACGAATCCAAAGACGGCTCTGAAGCCGGATCGATTGATGGTTATAAATACTGGTGCCCCGTTGATGCGATCGCCGCAGATGAAAGTCGTTACGGCGTGATCGGTCTCGCGGGAAATGTCAGTGAGTGGACCGGCACCTGGGGCGCACATCCCGATCAACCGGACAAGCAGGTTCCGTTGAAGCGAGGGGCATCTTTCGCGACGACTTCGGGCTTCGAGTTGACGGCGAGAAGAGCGGCGGATTCCGCTGGTGAGAGAAATTTCTGGACCGGATTTCGCATTGTGTCGGATGTGGAGAATCCCGCGAAAGCCGGAAAGAAAAACAAGCCGGACGGGGCCGGGGCCGGGGCCGGGGCAAAAGCAAAAGAGAAAAAGGCCAGAAAAGCGAAAGCCGGTGAAAATCCGGAAACACCTCCCGCGGCTCCTGAGCCTGAGGGAGCGCCGGATGCGTCTCCCGCCCCCGGTAATTAAATCCCCACCATTGGCCACCCCATCTTTTGCGCTCAGTTCAAAAATCACAGGAAGAGGAGAAAGCGCGTCCCGAACGGCGTCGTCTCACGATCCCGAGAAGCAGGGCGCTGGTGTGTGATCTTCTCCAGCTTGAGAAATCACTTCCCACCGTTTCCCATTTCCGTGAGTTTGATCTCAGCCATCTTCGGAAATGCCGTGACGGAGCCGCTGAAAAGATTGCGTGGCCGATCTTGTTCATCAAGGCGTATGCGGTCGTTGCGGCAAAGCATCCCGCGTTGCGCCAGTCCTGGATGCGGTTTCCCTTGCCGTTTCTCTATCAGCATTCGCACAGCGTCGCGATGTTGAGCGTGAGACGGACTTATGAGGATGAGGAATGGCTATTTTTCGCCTCATTCGATAAGCCCGAAGAAAAGGATCTGGCACTGTTGCAGCACCGCCTCGAAAATTATCGCGATGAGCCGGTTGAGGAAGTCTTTCGACGTCATTACAAGGCGGCTCACCTTCCCACATGGATCAGGCGTTCACTGATGTGGATCTGGTTGAATTGGATGGGGGAGCGACGCGCCCGAAAGATGGGAACCTTTGGTCTCACCACGGTGGGAAGCCGGGGAACGGTGATTCAGGACCCGCCGGGGATGCTCACTTCGACGATGACTTACGGACCGTTCGACGAGAACGGAAAGTGTCGCGTCACGATCGCCTACGATCACCGGCTCATGGACGGCTGGTACATCGCCGAGATTTTGGAGGAGCTGGAAACGACGCTCAACGGGGTGATTGCGGACGAAGTGGAGAGGCTTTGAATTTGCGACGGCCTTTTCAGGGCACGCTTTGGTAACGTCCCGCTCCCCGGTTGTTCGAACGCCATTTTAACGGGGATTGCTGAGCGAAGAGTGTATCCGGAAGGGGATGTTCACCCGGTTGGCTCAGATTTCTCAATGGGCATTCCTGATGCTTTCCATTCAGGCACTCCGAATCGGAGGCGTTTCGCCGGAAGACCTTTGTTTCGCAACAGATCGGTGCCTTCCATGGCTCCCAGGCAATAGGGCCCGCGGCAGTAGGTGAGAATGTCTCGATCCTGCGGGATTCGTTCAATCGAAGTTTCGAGTTCTCCGAGGGGGAAGTTAAGCGCCGATGGGATGTGCCCTGTCTCATATTCGAGGGCGGTTCGCAGATCGATTAGGTACGAGCGATCTGTAGCTACCTCAGCCTGCGCCGCATCCGTAGACAAGTCTGACGAGCTTTCCGGCTCTTCAAAATAATCACGGACGATCTCGCGAACTTCGGGGAGTAATTCCTCTCCCAGGTTGCGCATTGCGAGCCAGAGCAATTCGACGTTTTCATTGGCGAGTCGACACCAGACGTGACGACCGGTTTTTTCTCCAATAACCAGGCCTGAGCCGCGAAGCACCTTTAAATGAGCGCTCGCGGCGGCTTTCGATTGCTGTGTCATCGCAGCAAGTTGATCGACTGATTTGGGGCCCTGGCTGAGCAAGCTGATCAGCTTGATTCGCTGAGGACTCGAGAACGCGTCACCAAATTTTGAGAGCAAGGTGTAGATTGCTTTCTGTTTTGATGCGATGTCGTCTTTCATGGATTCGTAGAAAAGGTAACGGGTGCCTGCCAGACGGCACCACTGATATCTTCCAGCTCAAGTGTGTAGTCTTGTTCAGGCAGGGATTGAAGTGAATTGTTTTTTAACCGAATCCCGGCTTTGGCGCCCAATGGTAGGATCAGGCTGTTCACACCCGGCTTAATTTTCGCCACGTAACGGTTCTGAATCGACTCCGGAGAAAGCGCTGCAAGATCTGTCGCCTCCCATCGGGCCACGACTTTCTCGCTGACCGGATCAACAAGCCGAACGGAAATCAGAAAAGCGCCGTAAACATCTGCCCCTTCGACGCGAAACGCGGTGAATTTCAAATCACCATCGGAAAGTCGAGCTTCGGAGAGCTCGACAACGGGCTTTACTGATTTGTTGTGAAGCTTTCCCCAGACACCGTTGTGGAAAACTTGATTGGTGAGTAATGTCAGACCCAGTGCGGCGACGCCTGCCGCGATGGCCCACGTTTTTGGCAAAGTAGTTCCCGATCCGAACAGTCGCTTGAACCAGAGACGTCGTTTAGCGGATTGGTTGCTATCGCCTTTCACCGCAAGTCGATGATCGAGCGAAAGACGTCCGCCGCCGGCGAAGGTAAACACGAGTCCTGCCGAAACACCTAAAACTCCAATTTGCCATTCATCGAGACAGGTCGTTCCCAACCAACCCGCTCCGAGTAAAATGCCGACGGCCAGCATCATCGTCGCGAAGCCCATCCAACGGGTCATGAAACCGAGCATCAGAAGCAGCCCGACGACTCCTTCGACGAGAGTGAAGACCCAGAGCTTCCAGAGAAGCAGCTCGGGGTTAGAGACGAAAAATTCGATAACGGGGCGAATCAAAAAGGCGTTTGGCAGGAAGTGATTGAATTTCTCACCGATGTATCCCGCCGCCTCGGGATCGAGTTTGTTCTCAAGAATCAGCCTCCGCCAGAACGCTGAGAAATAAGTCCAGCCCAGAACGAGCCGAAGAGGGAACAAATAGTCTCCCGGAAGCCATTGCGTGATGGTTGAGGAAATCGAGGCGGTTGCGGAGTTTGATTTTTGATCTGTCATCCCGCAAAATCACCTGCAACAATATAATAATCAAATGATTGTTTGATTAATTTGTTGGCGCCGCGACAAACAGGACCTTGGAAATTGCGACTCAATAGGCGAGGGAGGCGTGATTCTCCGGGGCGGGTTCCTTCCCGGAAGTCCCGCGATTCTCTCGAGTCACCTCTCCTTTTCTTTTTCCTGCTCTCAATCCTTCTCTTTTGCAGAGCCTGTGCGGAGGACCCGCGGCAGAGCAGAATCCGGTCGATTTCTGTACGATAGAAAAAGAGTAAGATTATGAAAAAGAAAAAGAGCTTTCGCGACGGGTAGGGGGAAGCCCTTGAGGCTCTCGCTTCAGAGCCCTGCGAACTCTGTTTTCAGTCATGAATCCCACGCGCACTGGCGTAGACTTCTTCGCCGTCTGATTCGAAGCTCACGACCATGGGGCGGCAGCAGATTTCGCAGTCGTAGTCGACTTCGGCGGGGACTTCGGTGATCCCGGGGAGGGGCACGCTGAAGCTCTCAAAACAGGTCGGGCAGATGACGTCGTCGGTTTCCATGATGGATTTTGGTCTTTGAGGACCGGAAACAGCGTAACTGGCGGAGACGATTTCGCCACCACCTTTGAGGAATGATAACGGTCGTGAGCCGAAAAATCCTTTGTCATATCGGGAATTTCACCTAGATTTGCCGCCCTTCGTCTGCCGCAGGTGCTCCACGGGCATGCGAAGTTAAAATTGGAGCAAAGCAGGAAGTCCTAATTAACCAGGTAACTAACTCAACCCAAACTAACATGTCAGTAGATACAGCAACCTCTTCCAATCCCGAGCTCATGGCTCTGATTGAGAGGAATTTCCCAACCCATCGCGAGAATTCAATCGTGCATGGAACCATTATCGAGGTCCGCCCACAGGTGGTTGTCGTCGATATCAGCGCAAAATCGGAAGGAATTATCCCGATTTCAGAATTTGAAGACGAAGAATTCGCCGTAGGCGATGAAATCGAAGTGCTTCTCGAGAAACTCGAAAACGACGAGGGCATGGTTGTTCTCTCGAAAGAGAAAGCAGCTCACAAGCAGAACTGGGACAAAATCGTTCAGGTTTACGAAGATGGCGGCCTTGTTAAAGGTAAGGTCAAATCCGTTGTTAAAGGTGGCCTCATGGTCAACGTGGGTGTTGAAGCGTTCCTTCCCGGATCACAGATCGACATCATTCCACCGAAAGACCTCAACGAATACGTTGGCAAGGTTTACGAATTTAAAATCGTTAAAGTTAACGACATCCGCAAGAACATCGTTCTCAGCCGTCGTGAAGTGATCGAAGCTGAGCGTGCTGAGCAGCGTGCTGAGTTCCTCGAGTCCGTTAAGATCGGCGACAAGGTCGATGGAGTCGTCAAGAACATCACCGACTTCGGTGCGTTTGTTGACCTTCAGGGCATGGACGGACTTCTCCACATCACTGACATGAGTTGGGGCCGAATCAATCACCCAAGCGAAATGCTTGCGATTGGTCAGACCGTTCACGTCATCATTCTCGACGTCGACAAAGAGAAAGAGCGCGTTTCACTCGGTCTCAAGCAGCTTCAGGACAACCCATGGGAGGCTATCGAAGCCAAGTATGCCATCGGAACCGAAGTCGCCGGAAAAATCACGAAGTTGGTTCCTTACGGAGCATTCGTTGAAATCGAGCGCGGCGTAGAAGGTCTTATTCACGTTTCCGAGCTTTCATGGACCAAGCGTATCACTCGTCCGAGCGATGTGCTTGAGCTTGAGCAGGAAGTCAAAGCAGTCGTTCTCGGCATCAACAAAGAAGAGCAGAAAATCTCTCTCGGTGTCCGTCAGCTTGAGCCCAATCCATGGGACGAAGTCGAATCACGTTACCCAATCGGAACGACGATCAAAGGCGAGATCCGCAACCTCACCCCTTACGGTGCGTTTGTTGAGCTTGAGGATGGTATCGACGGTATGATCCACGTTTCCGACCTCAGTTGGACACGTAAGATCAATCACCCGAGCGAAGTCGTTAAGAAGGGCGAAGAGACCGAGGCAATCGTTCTCGAGATCGACAAGACGAACCAGCGCATCAGTCTTGGTGTTAAGCAGCTCGAGGGTGACCCTTGGAGCGAGATTGATACCCGCTTCAGCGTTGGTGACCTTGTTAAAGGAACGGTCGCTAAGATCGCAAGCTTCGGTGCTTTCATCCAGCTTGAAGACGACATCGACGGCCTCGTTCACATCTCGCAGCTCAGCGAAGATCACGTTGCCAAGGTGAAAGACGTCATCAAAGTCGGCGACGACGTTGAGGCTCGTGTCATCAAGGTCGACAAAGTCGAGCGTCGTATCGGTCTTTCGATCAAGGCAGCTGAATACTCCGAGGAGCAGCTCAAGAAGGAAACTGCGGCATTCGATGCCCTTCGTCCAAGTTCCGACCTCGTCGGACTGGAGCAGGCTTTCAACCTTGCGACCGAAGATTGGAGCCCGGGTGGAAACACAGAGGAATCAGAAGACTGATCGTTTTCTCCACACAGGCAGCGGCATGATTGATGTCGCTGACCCATTTTTAAGAAGAGGCAGAGTTCATTCTCTGCCTCTTTTTTTGTAATAATCGGTCACGAAATCCGGTTTCGCGGTAATAGACAGTGGGGGATTAACACAAAATCGTGTATAAGAATAAAAGATGGTCGGCAGGCCGCCCGTCTTCGAACAAGTGATGGAACGCAATACTACCAAAATCGCCCTGCCGCCGAGGCAGAGCGTTCGACCGGGGCCGAAGGTTCCCCGGTGGGGCTGGGTTGTGCTCGTGTTGTTTTCCCTCGCGGTCGGGCTCGGTGGTGGGCTTTACTTCGGTGCCCGGACTTCGGGGCCTGGTGTTGATCAGGTTGAGCCTGCTGCGGCGGCTGATACGGTCGAGGTGACCGCGCTGATCACGAAAGCGCGTCAAGCCGTCGCCAAGGGCAAGTGGCTTGAGGCCCGCGGTTATTTTCAGGAGGTAATCGGAATTGATCCCGAGAACCCGATCGCGATCGCGTCGCTCCCTCTCATTGATCGTCGACTCGACGAGGCAAAAGGCGTGATTGCCGTGAGCACGATTCCGCCGGGGGCGGTGATTGAGCTGAAGGGAATCGATGAGCAAACGTCTCCGGCCCGTTTTGCGGGAATCCCGCTCGGGAAACATACGATTCGAATCAAGAAGGCGGGTTACGAAACGCTGGAGCGCGTGGTGACGGTCGAGGATGGCACGGTGATTGATCTTTCCGAAATTGAACTGAACAAAACTTCGGGCGGGATCGAAGTCGTGAGTGAGCCCGTCGGAGCCGATTTTAAACTGCTCAGAACGGCGGCGGATGAGCCGAAGCAGCTCATTGAGATCGGAAAAACGCCCGCGAAGATCGAAAAGCTCGATCCCGGTGACTATCAAATTTTGATGGCGGTCGAAGGGTGGCCTGAATATTCCAAGATGGTTCGAATCGAGAACAACCGGAACACGTCTGTCTCCGCCGTATTCGCGAAAGGCGGGCTCAACATCACGAGCGATCCGAGCGGCGCTGAGCTGTGGATTCAAAGTGGAACCGGGAACGCGAGAAAGGCGGGGACGACTCCGATGAGTCTGGCTGATCTGCCCGTGGGAAAGCACACCCTTGAATTGCGGACCGGCGACTGGGATCCGATTCGCCGAACCGTTGAGGTTCGCGACGGGGTGACCCAGGATCTCGAATTCGCCTGGGAGCGGGCGCTGGTGAATTTTGTGAGTGATCCGCCCGGCGCGGTCGTGTTTCAAGGCGGGCGCCGCCTCGGAAATGGAAGCGAAGTGACGCCCTTCGCATTGGAGATGCCGGAAGGGGAATATCAGTTTTCGTCGCGGTTCGATCGGCTTAACGAAGTGAATACGCAGGCTTACGTCGATTCGGAGGCGGGTTCCAACGTCGTGAATTTTGAGTTCGAATACGGGAAAGTGTTCATTGAGAGCAATCCTCCCGGTGCCGCTGTGATCTCAGCCGGGGTTCCGATCGGGCGCACTCCGCTGACGCTTTCGGTGGTTCCTCCGGGGAGCTACACGTATGAATTGACGAAAGCGCAGCATCGCAGCACGAGGGTTTCGGGAGTCGTAGAGCCAGGTGGGTCTCTGGACTTTTCCGCGACGCTGAAGTTTGACGCGGCTCCGGTGATGACGCGGAATTTCAAAAACAGTCTCGGCCAGGAAATGATCTGGTTCGGCCGTCTCGATGGCTGGGTCGCCGCGCACGAAGTGACGCAGGAACTCTACGAGAGAACGACGGGAGCGAATCCGAGTTACTTCAAATCGCCGAAGCATCCCGTCGACAGTGTCACCTGGTATGACGCGATGAAATTCTGTGAAGCGTTGACCGGCGAAGAGAGCGCCCGGGGAAGTCTTCCCGAGGGCTACCGCTACCGACTGCCTTCCGATCAGGAGTGGAGCCATTTTGTAGGCGTCCAAAAACTGGATGGAGCCGTCTCGAGTCTCTTTGCGCGTCAGAAGTCAACCTCGCCGGTGGGGTCGCTCGCACCGAATGAATTTGGCCTTTACGACGTTCGCGGAAATGTCTGGGAATGGGTTGGAGACTGGTATTCTCAGACAATCGTGAATCGTATGCGCAACGAAGGGGCCACCCCCAACGAAAGCTGGGTCGGGACGGACCGCAAGGTGCTGCGCGGAGGCGCGTGGAACCGTTCCTCCGAGTTCGATCTCAAGGTCGGGAACCGGATGGGTGCGGGTCCTTCAGCGAAAGATCGCTACGACGTGGGCTTTCGCGTCGTGCTGATGCGGGAGCGCTAAGGCCGGTGGCTTTGCGCTCCGGTCGCATTGCAGCGAATGAACTGCGAATGAACCGCGTCCGTTACTGCACTTCGAACCCGTGGGTCACGCTGGGTTCCGGGGTGCCGGAAGGTCGGTAGTGGAACACGCGGTTCGCTTTGCTCTCTGCATCTGCCGCCGCATAGATCGCCACTTCCACCTTGGCGGGGCCGTTGTTGTTGCCGGATTCAGCCATAGGCTTGGTTTCGATCCGAATCAGATTCTGGCCCTTGTTCACTCCGCCGGTGACAAGTTCCGTGATCTTCAGATTCGCGAAGGTGCCGGTGAGGCGATTGTTGACGTAGACCTTCACCTCGTAGCCCGTGGCATCGATCCAGGCTTCCGCGATCATATCCGGTGCGGTGACGGGTTGCTGAATCGGCGGCAGCGTTTCGGCAGGCTGGAATTCGGCTCCGTTGAGAAAAGAAAAGTCGGCGTTCCTGATCTGCAGGAGAATTTCCCCGTCATCGCCGATGCGAACGAGGCGGAGGTTATCAAATTTCCAGACGCCGTCCTCTTTCAGAAAATGCAGCACGAGAAGGTTGTCCGGAATCACCGTGCCGGCGGCGTTGCCGAAGTTGGCCCGTCCGAAGTAAGTCGAAGTGGCGGCGAATCCGTTGCTGAGCACTCCCAGAGAAACGAGCCCGCCGAGCTGAGGCGAGTCCATCGGATCTTCAAACAGTGTCTGAGGAAAGGGGAGTCGCTGGGAGATGATGCGGTTTTGAATCTCCCGCTGACGTGAGAACGCGGTCGTGGACTCCCACTTCTTGATGTCTCCGGTGGTCATCGCGGTTTTCCAATTTTCATACGCACTTTCCAGCGTGACACGTAAAGTGGGATCGGGTTGAGCCGTTTGAGCCTGCGCCTGATTAAGGGCGGGGAACATCAAGACAGTGAGAAGGAGGGCAGCAATTCGCATTCGACAGTTTAGCATGAGTATCAGGTCTCAACCAAACCAGTTTTCGGTGCCACTTTCCAGTTGAAGCTTGATAAAATTTTTCAAATTCATACTGTCTCTATTAAGCTCAAACAGCGATGGGAAAGCCTCTCCATTTTCTTCAAGACCGTGAAAAAATTCTCCTGGAGAATGCAAGACCTCTTATTTATTCGAGGTTGGCGTCGGGTGAGGTTCTCCGGATTCATTCGTATATCCCCAAAGATATCAAGGATGGCGAAAAGCGGCCTGTGTTCCTCTTTTTCAACGGTGGTGCCTGGGATCGAGGAAGCGTGAGTCAATTTGCTCCCCACGCGCTCCACCTCGTGGAAAGAGGGGCTGTCTGCGGGCTCGTGCAGTATCGGGATAAACGGGAGTTTCCCGATTCCACGCCGCTGGATGCTTTCGAGGATTGCCGCCTCGCGATCCAGTTTGTCAGGCATCACGCGGAAAGAATGCGCATCGATCCGGACAAGGTGATTGCCGTCGGCGCTGCGGCCGGTGCCAACATGGCTGCGTCTGCGGCTTTGAGTAAGGCGAAGAAGAAAAAGGCAAAGCCGGGCGATGATGAGCTGGCTTCACAAAGTTGCAAACCGAACGGGCTGGTCCTTTTCAGCCCTATCATCGACGTGGTCAAAGATCATTACGGCTATGATCAGTTCGGTCCTGACATTTCCACGAAACGGGCGTGCCTCTCGAAGCGCATCGAGAGAAAACTTCCTCCGACCTTGATCCTGCACGGGACAGAGGACCGGCTCATCCCATTCGAGGATGTTTCCGAGTTCGCGCAAAAGTTGGAGAAAATGAAGGCACCCTGCAAGCTCGTCGAATTCGAAGGGCGGGACCATAGTTTCTTCAATATGAATTTTGATCCACTTTCCTACGAGGCCTGCCTCCTGGAAATCGACGCATTCCTCGATGCGCACGGGTTTCTCAAGGAACGAGAGGAAAAACCGGAAGATCCACGGTTGATATCGTGGCGTGAGTTCGATTATTGAGTTGCGGTTTTTCTTTTAAGTATGGAAATTGCAGCATGCTTTCCCGGATATTCTTTTGCGTCTCGCCGCTCCTGATCGGGGCTTTTCTGCTGAGCGCACAGGAGTCTGCAGTGAAGGAAGGCACCCCGGAGTCGCGCGGGTGGGAGTTGACCTTCGTTGATGAGTTTGATGGTGAGAAACTCGACTACGACAAGTGGATCCCGAAGGATCCGTGGGGCGTCGAGAGAAACGATGAGCTTCAGGGATACTGGATCAAAGCGTTTCACCCTGAGAATGGGATCTTGAAGATTCGGTGTGAAAAGGAGGACGCCTTCTACGACGGGAAAAAGCGTGAGTATCGCTCCGGTATGATGGCGACGAACCGGACTTTCAATCAGCGGTTCGGTCGTTTTGAGATTCGCTGTCGAATTCCGAAAGGTCAGGGGCTCTGGCCTGCCTTCTGGCTTCTGCCGGAGTCAATGGGGTGGCCGCCGGAGATCGACGTTCTGGAAATTATCAGTGAGGAGCCTCACAAGGTGCACATGACGAATCACTGGCCGAAGCCGTCGAACCCCACGGAGGAATCGGATTACAACTCAGCTCATTTCAACGGTCCCGACTTCTCCGCGGCATTCCACGTGTTTGCAGTGGAATGGGAAACGGACGAGATTCGGTGGTACGTCGACGGCGTGCAGCGGCATGCGAGCAGAGAGGGGATTCCACAGGAGCCGATGTACATGCTCGTCAATCTCGCCGTCGGAGGCTGGGCAAAAGCCCCGGATGAGAACACCGTTTTCCCCGCCGATTTCGAGGTGGACTATGTGAAGGTCTGGAAGCGATAGGCTGACCGGTTCCGGGTGGGGAACCTCACGTGGCTCCTTTGCGATCCTCCTCAGTAGAGGAATCCGTGAGGATTTCTTTTTCTCCCGGGGTGTCGAATCCTCTGCGCGCGCTTGTGACGAGGGGAATCAAGGAGCTCTGACGTGCAACCCTGCTCAATTTGCCACTTCGTGCCTGCCCGGAGCCTCTGTGTTCCCGGCCATTCCCCATTCCGATGACGCGCGGGTGCTGCCGTCAGCCCTCTCACCCGATTCTTCTCTATTTGCTGATTTTCGGACGATTGGAACAAAAAAGATTACAGAAATTCTAATTCTTCTTTACTATTTATAAATTTTAGGATAAACTTTTAAAAACTTACTGAATCTGAGGCCCCTCAGTTTCTCGGTTTCTAAAAAACTGCCAATAATATTATGAAAAAAACAGTGCTTACATTAGCTATTGCGTCCTTCCTCGTAGCGGGAATGGCAGAGGCTGGAGATTGGAGCCGTCCGGCTAAAGGTCTTGCACCTCTTGCCGCTCCGATTTCAGGGTCATGCCTCTCTTATGACTACGTTGATCTCGAATACTCGTTCAACGACTACGGAAGCCGCTTCTTTGATAACGGAAATTCATACGGACTCGGTTTTTCGAAGTCTCTTGGATCGTTATTCTTCCTCAACGGTTCGATCCACACCGGTGGTTACGACCAGAGCTGGGGAGAGAACATCGTCGACGTGGACACACGCCGCTATCGCATGGGTGTCGGTGTTCGCCATGAAATCGCACGTTGTGTCGATCTCACTTTCGAAGGTGGTTTTGATCATCTCGATTCAGAGTATGGCCGTGATTACCGCGATCGTGATTATGATTCATGGGCTTACTACTTCGGCCCCGGCATTCGTGCACGCGCCGGTCGTTTCGAGTTCTTCGCGAAGGCTCTCTACACAGATCGTGAAGGGGACAAGCGTCAGGGATATCTTGCCGAGGAAAGCGTTTACCTCGAGCAGGCGTATGATGGCGGTTGGATTTTCACACCCGGTGTGATTCTTCACCTCAATGAGCGTCTTGGATTCAAGATCGCCGGTGAGTTCGACGGAAATGATTCAGCGCTGACTCTCGGTGCTCGTCTCCACTTCTAGGATTTTTCCTTAGACTACTTCTTTTAAAGCCGAACGGGAAACCGTTCGGCTTTTTTCTGTACCGGGTTGGCGACTTTTCTGAAATGCTCAAGCACGCTTTACGGGACTTGCCTTTTGTGAAAATTTGCTCGAACTTTGCGCCATGATGAGACACTTCCTGATCGCTTTGGTTGCCGTATTCGGCGTTTGTCATTTTGCCACGGCAAGAACGTGGACTCAGGCGGGATCGGGAAAGAAGATTGAAGCTGAACTGATCAAAGTCGAAAGCGGTGTCGCGCATTTGAAGCTTCCCAACGGTGGTGTCGGACAGGTGGATGTGATTTCGCTGAGCCTGGATGATCAGGAATATCTCTCTGCGCTTGAAGCCAAATCGGCTGCAAGTGGATCCGCTGCATGGCCTGCTTTTCGTGGTGCCAACGGGGATGATATTTCTCCTGACACCGGATTGCTCGACAAGTGGCCCGAAGGCGGACCGGAAAAGCTCTGGGTTTTCGAGGACGCGGGGATGGGATACTCCGGGTTCAGCGTCGTCGATGGCGTTCTTTACACGATGGGGACTTACGGTGAGGACGTCATGGTGACGGCCGTGGATACCGCGACGGGTAAAAAAGTGTGGTCAACCAAGATTGGTGAAGATGACCAGAAGGGCTACAGCGCAGGGTGGGGCCACGGTCCCAGAAGCACGCCCACGTTTTCAGACGGACACATTTACGCGTTGGGGCCGAAAGGAAACGTTGCCTGTTTAACGGCCGATTCGGGTAGCAAAGTGTGGTCAAAGCATCTCGTCGAGGACTTTGGCGGTAAGATGGGAGGCTGGGGGTTTTCCGCTTCCCCGCTGGTTGACGGCGCGCATCTCATTCTCGCTCCCGGTGGCAATGATGCCGGTATGGTCGCTCTCGATAAATTGACGGGAAAAACGATTTGGGAGGCCGGGGATTTGAAGCCCGGCAAGGCGGAGTATGCGACGATTATCTCGACCGAGATTCACGGTAAGAAGCAGTATGTCAGGCTTTTTGAAAAAGAACTCGTCGGGGTATCGGCTGAGGATGGTGAAGTTCTCTGGAGCTCTCCCTGGGATGGCAAGACGGCGGTGATTCCGACTCCGATTGTTGACGGCGACGAAATTTACGTGACCTCCGGATACGGTGTCGGGTGTAAGCTCGTGAAGGTGAATTCCGATTGGTCCACGACAGACGTCTGGGTTAACAAGGAGATGAAAAACCACCACGGCGGCGTCGTGAAAGTGGGCGATTACCTCTACGGTTTTTCGGATGGTGCCGGGTTGATCTGCCAGAAATGGGATACCGGCGAAATGGTCTGGAATGAGAAGGGGCAGTATTCCACGAAGGGATCTGTTCACGTTGCTGACAATCACTTGTATGCCTTGAACGAACAGGATGGAACGCTCCTCCTCGTCGAGGTTTCCCCTGACGGGTTTACTCAAAAGGGGCAGCTCACGCTTGATCCGCAGAGCCCTAACCGGAATCCCAAAGGTAAAGTCTGGACCCACCCTCTCGTGATCGGCGGGAAGCTTTTTCTCCGCGACCAGGAATACATCGTCGCTTACGACGTGAGTGGTAAGTAGCGTGTTTTCTGCTCTGTTTCCCACCCATTCAACAGGGTTAGATCACTGACTCAACCCTGTTGGGTCTGTTCAGATACATGGATGCTTCCGGTGAGCCGCATGACCGGCCTGCAGATTCTTCGCCGGGACCGGCGCGTAGGGCAGCATGGTGGTGTTGGCCGTTGATTCTGTTTTCGATCATCCCTCTCGGGTGGCTTTTGGTGACGCTGCCCGGGATGAAGCCGGCGGCAGAGCCTGCGAAGGTGGTCGCGGTGGATCCGGCCGAGCTTGCGATGCTGAAAATGCAGGCCCAGGTGGTCATCGCTTCACAGCAGTTTGAACCGGGAAAAATCGGGCAAATGCTCGACGATCTCTCTCAAATAGCGGGCACTCCCGGCGGCATTGCAGCGCTCGCGCTGATTGAAAAATTCGTTTTGCCGGACAGTGATCGCGCTGCGAAGACGCTTAAGAAGCTGTCGGCTGAAGAAATGCCGATCACGGCCAGGTTGGTTGAAAAGGCCGTTTCATCGGGCGTCAACGAGTCGGAGCGAAACCAGCTGCAGGAGTCATTCGGTGAGTGGTTTGCCAGTCTCGCACCGGGTGAAGACGGTAGCGCGTCGCCCGCGGCGGGGAAGATTCGGACGCGCGCGGTGGCCATCTTCATGGTCGGCACCGCGTTCTTTCTATGCCTTCTGGCGGGGCTCCTTGCAGGCGCGATTTTGGTAATCATTCACGGGAACCGAATGAACCGTGGCTTGAAGGTGAATGCGCTGGAGGTTGCGGGCGCTCAGGACGGGGTTTATCTGGAGTGCTTCGCGCTCTATCTCGGGATGATGTCGTTCGGTTCGCTCGGTGCCGAACTCATTCATTCCTCGTTGGCGATCGTCAGCTACACGGGCGCCGTCATCGTGCCGTTCGTCTGGCCGTTCTTCCGGAAAATCAGTTGGGGAGAGTTTCGAAGAAATATCGGCTGGCACAGAGGCGAAGGCTTTTTCCGCGAAGTCGGAGCGGGGATTGTCGGATATTTCGGCGTGCTATCGATCGCTTCTGTCGGGATAACGATCACCGCTGTTTTGATTTTTCTTTCCAAGCTTTACGCGGATGATGCCGTCGGGGGTGCTGCGCCGGGGCCCGAGCCTCATCCCATCGTCGGCTGGATTTTTGAAGGGAGTGTCTGGGCGAAGCTGGCCTGTCTCTTTCTCGCGTCTGTTTTCGCACCGTTCTTTGAGGAGACTTTCTTTCGGGGGATGTTTCACCGCTACTTAAGAGGGCGCTTTGCGTTTCTGGTCTCCGCGTTGATCGGAGGGCTTATTTTTGCGGTGCTCCATCCTCAGGGGTTCTATGCGGTTCCGGCTCTGGCCGCGATGGGCGTGGGCTTTGCGCTGCTCCGCGAATGGAGGGATTCGCTGATCGCCCCGATGGTGGCGCATGCGATCAACAACGGGGTTCTCGTCTTTGCCCTTTGGGCAACGCTGTGAAAATCTTCTCCGTCTCCTCGCGTGGGATCTGAAGGTGCGTTTCCCGGGCAGGCTCGCTACGGGAAAGCCTTCGGTCGAATTTTAATTAATTTGTCTTAATAGTAAAAACATCTTGATAAATTAATTTTACTACTTTAATCTCAATTTACTAAAATATTCATACTTTTAGGGTGATTCCATCAGTTTCGCTCTTTTGAGTGTGAGTTCATAGGAACCCCTTCACTCCTGCCTCTGGCTTCATGTCATTCTCATTTCGAAATATCTTCAACCCGGATGACGGGGATTCTGAAGGGATGCCCCCGCAGTCAGGCGGTGATTCGAGACATCAGGTGCCTTTTTCCTCTCCGGAAGGGGGAGGGCGTAAGCCAACTCCGAGTCAGACTTTTCAGGTGAGTGAGCTTTTGCCCTTCATTCCACCGGCTATTGCGGCGGAAACGGGGATTCCAATGACGAGGGAGGTCGATATCCCGCTGTCAGCGGATGGGTCCAACGACGTGCTTTTGTCGACGATTTACCAGGTGTGCCCCGAGTTGTTCGCGGCGGAGATCACCCCACTGAACGAATCAACGGTGACGTTGCCCGCAAAACTGAACAGCATTCCCGAGCCCGCGCCCGGTTCAAATTCTCCCTTAATGCCCGGTGCCGCCTTTTCAAAGCCACCGGGGATGGCGTCGTCCTCCGCTGCACCGGCGCAGAACTCTCCTCCTGCTTCAAGCGGTTCGGAAAAGATAAATCCATTCTGGTCGCCGGCAGAAGGCGAAGCGGCACCCGACAGCAAACAGCAGACTTTAAACGATATGAGCGATCCACATTCCCAACCGCGAGCTGCCTCAAACAGTGCAGAGAGCAAAACACCACAAGGATTGGGAGGATTTGAAAGTTCTCAGGGGAAGAGCGAGCCTCAAAAGCCCGCTCCTCCGGCTGCAGGACCGGACCCAATCTCCCAGGGATTTTCCGCGCCCGGTCTGTCAGGCGCGAATCCCTTTGAATCTAAAGCGGGTTCGAAAAATGAAGATTCTGCCGGTGCGGATCAGCCGTCGCCCTCTTCCCAATTTTCCGGGAACCCTTTCGAAAGTGATGAGGGGTATTCGACACTTTTCTCGACTCAGGCGAAAGAGGATTCTGATATCCCGTTTCCCTCGCCGTCCGCAAAGCCTGCCGCTCCTGAAGAAGCTGGACCCCGGCCGGGGAAAGCGTCGGAGGGAACCTGGGGCACGATGTTTGATGCGAAGGCTGAGCCTGACAGCGCGCCGGATTCCGCCGATATCAGCAAAGGTTTCGAAAGTATCGGGAATCTCATCCCGGGGAAATCTGCGCCGCCGGAGGCTTCCGCGAAACCTGAAGCGCCTGCGACGCCGACACCTGCCGGTGGAAATGCCTTCGGAAGTGCTGAAGGAGACGACGACTACGGACTGTTCCTTCCTCCCATGAATGAGGAGCATGAGCTTCCAGCCGGCTTCCAGATGGGAGCGCCAGTTGATGAGACTCCCGAAGTTGAGAAAGTCGAAGCTCCGGTTGAAGAGGAGGCGATGCGTCCTTCATTTGGATTTGAGGCCGCGCTGCAATCGATTCCAAAGGGATTTTCCGATGCTGAAAGCGAAAAGCCCCGGCCGGCTCCCGCTGCGACTCCCGAAGCGGAACCCGCGCCGCCTATTGCTGATCTGGCTCCCGTTTTCCCCGAGCCGGTCAAGGAAGCTGCGGAAATGCCTGCCCCCGCTGCTCCGGATTCAGGTCCAGCTCCTTCGAGCGAGCCGCCTGCGACGGCTTCCGTGAATGCGTTTACAGGGAGCCCGACGGCTCCGGTGGAGGAAAGTCAGCCTGCACCGTCAGTTCCAGCTCAAGCAGAGCCTGCTCCCGTCGCGAAACCCGAACCGGTCGTGACGTCAGAACCTGAGCCTGAATTCGAAGAGTTCATCGCGCCGGCTCCCGTTGCCGCGAGTGCTGCGATTCCCGGTCTTTCTCAATCCGGTGAAATCCGTGACCTTGAGCTGAGAGCTATTTTCTCCACGAGTGATTCGTTTACCTTGCGATCGGTTGCCCGACGGGTCGTTGCTTTGCCGGGCATCGCCAGTTGTGCGCTTGCCACGCCGGGACGCCTTGTTCAGGCTTCGCGGAATGAGGAAAGTCGCATCGGTGACGAAGCGAAAGAAATGGTGCAAACGATTCGAAATCTCGCCAAACTGACTGGACTTCCTGATGCCCAATCCTTCACTCTGCACACCGACAAAGGTATCGTAAGCCTTTTTCTGGATGGTGAATGCTGCGTCACTGTTCATCATGAGACCGCAGAATTTGAACCCGGAACACGTGAGAAATTGATCCTCATTTCCCGGAATTTGGAGAAACTGGAAAAATAAAAAACGATGGCACTCGTCCGACATGACACTCAGGAAGTTCAGTTCAAACTGGTCTATTGCGGACCTCCTGAAGGTGGAAAGACGACGAATCTCCATTACATCCACCGCCGCCTCGATTCTTATTTACGCGGTGATCTGATCTCGGTGGCGACGGATCAGAACCGGACGATCAGCTTTGATTTTCTGCCGATTCACACCACTGAAATTGAAGGGTATCAAACCCGGTTTCAGCTATACACGGTTCCCGGGCAGGATGTCCTTTCGGAAACGCGGAAAAATGTTCTCGCCGGTGCCGACGGGGTGGTTTTCGTAGCCGATTCGACGCCTTCACAGATGAGTTCGAATTTGAATGCCTACGAGAATTGTCGTGAGGCGCTGCGCGAGAACCGGATTGATCCTGATCGGCTTCCTATTTCGTTTCAATACAACAAGCGTGATCGTGCCGATGCCGCGAGTCCGGATATTCTGGATGAAATGTTCGGGGTGAGACGCGCTTCGTTTCTCGCCTGCGCCACTTCCGGTTACCAGGTTTTTGCAACTCTCGATGATCTCACCAAGCAAGTGATCAAAGGATTTCATTCCCAATCCGTTAGAAAAGAAGCCGGTAGGGTTGTATCAAGGCAGGAATCGGGGGTAGCTGTTACTTCTGAAAGTTGAAAACGCAGTCCTCGCGTGGAAGGCCGGGGTGGTCACAATTTTGACCAGAGGGAAATCTGAGTGTTAATGAGCGAAACGAATGACAAATCAACCGGGGATGCCGGGGACTTCGGTCCTGCGCAGCCTCTTGAAATAAGTAGTGAGATAGCGGCGAAAGCTGACGATCTGTTGCGGCGTTTTGCGGAAGAGGCCGGTCTCGAGACGGCGTTGGTGGTCGATCGCAGTGGTGCACTTGTTGCCGGGATTTCCTCGGAGGCAGAGGTGACCATCGACGTGATTTCTGCACTGGTTGCCGGGGCGAGCGGCGCAATGCGGGCGCTCGTGAAGGAGCTGGGTGAGACTGGAAATATTGAAAGCCTCCATCAGGGCGGCGACCGGTTGCTTTACCTCCGGGAAATGATCAACCGCTTTATCCTCGTCGGAGTCTCAGACTGTTCGACGCCCGCGGGTATCGTCCGCGAGGAAGCTTCGAAGGTGAGTGACGCTCTGCAGGAGATTCTTGTCAATATCCGGCAGTCTGAGCCACCGAAGGAGCACAAAGAACTCGCTCCTATGAAATCGCTTCGTTCGATGTCGCTTCAGCGAACCGCGAATCGTCTTTTAGCGCCGGCGATCTTTTTGGAGGAAGAGGAAATTCCTGAAACTCCTGTCGAGATCGTCGGGGAGGTGGAGCCTCCGCCCGTTCCTCAAGCACCGGAACCCGTTGCCGCCCCGGAGGTTGTCGACGAGTCGGTTGAAGAGTCGGTTGAAGAGTCGGTTGAAGAGTCGGTTGAAGAGCCGGAACCTGCTGTGGAAGCCGCCCCCGTCATTGAAGAGGAGATTTTCATTGAAGAGACTTTAGAGGGCGATGAAGAGGAGATCACGGATGAAGAATCTGAGCCTGTTTCGCTGAGCGATGAAATCCCTGGCTCTATCTTCGAAGAAATCGAGGGCATTGAAGAGGAGATCGAAGATGACGAGATCGAGATCGAATTTGAAACGGACGGGGATGAATTTGAAGTGGTCGAGGATGAGGTCGAACCGGTTGAGGAAATTGAGCCGGAGGAGATAGAACCCAAAGAAGTTTTGGAGCCTCTTGATTTTGGAGAAACTGAAATCGTGATCGAGCAGCCAAGTCTACGAAAGAGCCCCTTCGAGGAAGTTGAGTTCGGAGATGTGCCTGCTGAACCAGCCCCGGCTCCGACACCGGTGGATCACACGAAGGTGGGCGAGACGAGTGTTTCCTCTGTTTTTGAAATAGAGGGGGACGAAGCGCCGGGGATGGTGTTTGAGATGGAGCCCGATGAAGGCGAGCCCGTCGAAGCCGTTTCCGATGAAGGGGTTGGAGAGGCGGCAGGATCCATTTTCGAGTTCGATGAGCTGGAAAGGGAAACGAGAGATCGCGAGGTTGATTCCCCGCCACCGATCTCCTTCGAAATCGACGAGGAGGAAGTGGAAGAGGTCGAATCGGACCTTGACGACTCCGACGATACTGAGGATGACGACAGCGACGAAGAATCCGGCGGCCGCGCTGCAGGGCCGTTTTACTTTTAGTCTGTCAATTCGAGTAGGGGAATGTCTTTGCCCGTTTGCTGGAATGTGCTTATGATTGAGCCTCGGGGCTGACAGCTCCGTCTTATTTTCTATGGATCTTATTACAAAGGGCGGGCCGCTCATGTGGCTTCTTTTAGGTTGTTCGGTGATCGCAATCGCCATCTTTCTGGAGCGACTCTTTTATTTTCACCGCGCGCGAATCGATGTCGGTGACCTCCTCTTCGGATTGCGAAATTTGATTAAAAACAAGGCTTACTCAGAAGCGTTGTCAGAGTGTGTTTCGACCCCCGGACCGGCGGCCCGGGTCATTCAATCGGCGATTCGCCGTTACTCGATGCCACGCAGCGAGCTCAAAGAGATCGTTCAGGAGAGCGGGCAGCTGGAAGTGCCGAAGCTCGAAAAGCATCTCTCGGTTTTGCTCACGGTCGCTTACATCGCCCCACTCATTGGGTTGTTGGGCTCCGTTCTCGGGCTCGTCGACACGTTTGTTCAGATCAGTGCTGTCGGTGGCTTTGTGAGGGTCGCAGAGATTTCGCAGGGCGTGTATGAGGCTTTAATCACCTCCGCGGCCGGTCTCATGGTGGCGATACCCTCTTTCGTTTTCTACTCTCACCTCAAGGCATACTCTAAGAATTTGATGCATGATATGGAGAGCGCCGGCATTGAGATTGTGAACACGATCTGTGACCTCCGGACTCACACCGGTGATATCATCTCGATGCGTCCTGAGACGCCCGCAAACGAGGGAGACGACGAGGTCTCCTCGAGTGGCGATGAGGGTTAATAAATTCGATTAAATCCGAGACTTGAAACTGGAATCCACATTGAGTGATCGGGGAGGGGCGCTTTACACCGCTCCTCTGATTGATGTGATCCTGATGCTGATCATCTTCTTTCTCTTCGGTTCGAACCTCGTTCTGAAGTCGGGGTTTGAGATCAAACTGCCAACGTCGAGCGCTTCGCTACCGTCAGCGGAGGATGCTCATATCATCACGGTGATCCCCGGCGAGTCGTCCAAGTTTTACTTCAACGACGAATGGATCACTCTCGAAGAACTGCCCGCTGCTCTCGACGATTCGATGAAGCGGTCGAAAGAGGTGATTCTGCTGGGTGATGAAGAGGTCGATTACGGTTCTGTGATGAAAATTGCGAGCCTCGTGATCAAGCAGGGATTCGAGCTATCCTTTGCGACACAGCAGGAGACGCCCTAACACCACCCGTCCGGGACACAGAAATGGCGATCGATTTGCGGGAAGAGGAAGACGACGAACGAGGACGGGTTTTTTACTGGGCCCGCGAACGGGGGCTCTGGCTGTATGTCACCGCCTTTTTTATCGTTTCGATTCTGATCCATGGTTCCGGTTTTTATCTTTTCCAGGTCGTCTATCCGAGTCCGGTGAGGAAAGAGACGGATCCTCAGCAAATCAATATTCTCGATGCCTCGAATCCTTCGGTGAGAACGATTCTTCAGCGGGCCAGTGACCGGGCTATTTACCTCAAGCCTGCTTCCACCGCTGCAGACGTGCGAATTCGCCTCAAGGACAACCCCGTGCGTTTCACCCCGGCCTTTCAGGAGACGGAGATCCCTCTTGAGCCGCTGCGTTACCACTGGACGATTCCCGGGATGATCACTCCGCTCAGCCAATCGGGCAGCGGCGACAACGCGAGCGGGAAGCCGGTGTCAGGCAAATTGACGGTGCGGTTGAGCGAGACGCTCAGGAATCGCGGGATTGCCCCCTGGTCGATCATGAAAGATTACTTTGAAATGGCGGAGGCGCTCCCGAGTCTCCATTTCGAGGTGGAGGTCTCGCCGGAAGGGAACGTCAGGATCGCAAGCATCGAATCAGAACTCGAGCCGGACGAAGAGGAGGAACTTAGAGCGCTGGTTGAGTCGACTTTGCGATTTAATCCGGGAAATGAGGCGGAAACGGGTTCGATGGAGATCTTTGTCGAAGGTTGATTTTTGTCTGCCGCCGTCGGAGAGTTCACCGAATCGAGTCCCTTGAGAAATTTCGGGCGGGCCAATTTTTATTACGATGTTTCACGTGACCTTAGATGGCATGATTGCCGTGTATTTAGTGGTGATTCTCTGTGCCCTTTTCTTTGCCTGGCTCGCTGCTGAGATCTTCCGTAAAGGCCGTGAGAACAGGCGTCGGAAGCATTTTGTGATCTGCGGCATCTGCGACCACGTTTTCGAGGACCTCTCTGAACGCGACCTTGCAGAATGCCCTCGTTGCGGTGCGATGAACGAAAGGGAGCGTATCATCGAGATATAGGCGAAATCGCCTTGCATTGAATCTCATGCCAGTAGAGTTTAGGCACTCAAAATTGTATCAGAAATGGAACGTCGTGTCGTCATTACAGGAATGGGTGTTGTCTCTCCGGTTGGAAACAATGTGGAGGACTTCTGGACAAATCTTGTCGCAGGAAAGAGTGGCATCACCAATATCAACAACCCCAAACTGGAGCAGTACGACTGCCAGATTGCAGGGTTGGTGAAGGATTTTGATGCCAAGCCCTACTTCAAGGAATACAAGGATGCCCGACGCGCTGATCGCTTTGCTCAGCTCGGGATGGCGGCTTCCGTGATGGCGATCGAGGATTCCGGGATCGATTTCGACAAAGTCGATAAAGACCGCTTCGGTTGTATGGTCGGCAGTGGTATCGGAGGTCTGGGAACTCTTGAGGAGCAGCACGTCAACCTGTTGGAGAAATCCCCCTCTCGCGTATCTCCGTTCACGATTCCGATGATGATCGCGAATATCGCGAGTGGCATGGTCTCGATTGAGTTCGACCTCCGGGGGCCGAATATGTGTATCGTAACGGCTTGTGCGACAGCGACTCACAGCATCGGTGAAGCGTGGCGAATGATTAAATTTGGTGATGCCGATGCATTTGTTGCCGGCGGTTCAGAGTCGACGATTTGTCCGATGGGCCTCGCTGGATTCGGCAACATGAAGGCGCTGAGCATGCGAAATGACGATCCTGAGCGGGCTTCCCGTCCGTTTGATGTCGACCGTGATGGGTTTGTCATGGGAGAGGGCGCAGGCGTCTGTGTGATCGAGGAGCTCGAACATGCGAAAGCGCGTGGAGCCCGCATCTATGCGGAGCTTACCGGATACGGGATTTCCTCTGACGCTTATCATCTCACTTCACCTCACAAAGATGGTGACGGTGCACGTCGCTGTATGGAGATGGCTCTGAGGCACGCCAAGCTGAAGCCTGAGCAGGTGGATTACGTCAATGCTCATGGGACCTCAACGGGTCTGGGCGACGTTGGTGAAACGAAAGCGATCAAATCAGTCTTCGGGGCTTACGCCAAAGACGGTCTCACCGTGAGCTCTACGAAATCGATGACAGGGCACCTTCTCGGTGCTGCGGGAGGTGTTGAACTCGCGGCCTGTGTGAAATCGATCAACGAGGGCATCGTGGCCCCGACGATTAATCTCGATAATCCTGATCCTGAATGCGATCTCGATTACGTTCCGCACAATGCGCGGGAGATGAAAGTGGATCGTGCGCTGACGAACTCCTTCGGATTCGGTGGGCACAACGCTTCGCTGCTCGTTGAGCGGTTTAACGGCTAGCGTTTAGCTCTCCGGAGCCTTTGCCGGGAAATGGGCGGAGATAACCTGCCCCGTGGGCTGCGGGAGCAGGTAGAGGCCCACTAGACGGTGCAAACACAGCTGTTTGCGCGTCCGGCGGTGTCTCCGGCAAACAGGAGTGTTTGCCTCACCCCGGCAGGGAAGAGTCAGTCGAACCGATTCTTTCGGTCGCCGGTTGAAACCTGAGTACAAGAAAAAAGGCTGTTGCGAAGCAACAACCTTTAATTGTTTGTGGTTAACCGTTTACAGCGCGAAGCGCTCTAAATTGCGAGAGCGGTCTCTTCCTCGTCGCGGAAGAAGTCGTCGTCGCTCGTGTCGCCCGGCTTGCGAAGCGGGCGGGGACCGGGATCCTCTTTCTTCTGAAGGGCGCGGCGGAGTTTTTTCAGCGCGATGTTCTGGAGCTGACGAATCCGCTCACGGGTCACGCCAAATTCCTGGCCGACTTCTTCAAGTGTCTTGGGCTTCTGCCCTGCGAGTCCGAAACGCGCATCGATGATCTTACGCTCACGCTCGTCGAGAACCTCAAGGAGGTCATCGAGCTGCATGTGCATGTTTTTATGGCTCAGAAGCTCGAGAGGCGTCTGTGCTTTCTCATCACCGATGATCTCACCGAATTCGGTGTTATCGTCGTCACTGATCGGTGCATCGAGTGAAGCAGGGCGAAGCGCCGCAGATTTCAGATGCGAAAGTTTGGCGCGGTCGATACCGATTTCTTCGGCGAGTTCCTCGTCGGTGGGCTCGCGTCCGAGTTCTTCTGAAAGAACCATCGCAACACGGCGCATTTTTGAAATCTTGTCGACCATGTGAACCGGAAGACGGATCGTCTTGCTCTGGTTCGCGAGGGCGCGTTTGATTGATTGTTTGATCCACCAGGCAGCGTAGGTGGAAAGCTTTCCGCCCTTGTTAGGGTCGAAACGTTCAACCGCTTTCATGAGGCCGATGTTTCCTTCGGAGATGAGATCAAGGAGCGGCAATCCGTAGTTTGCGTAGTCTTGCGCGATTTTGACTACAAGACGAAGGTTCGCCTTAATCATATGAGCACGTGCTTCCTTATCGCCGTTTTTAATGCGATCAGCCAGTTGCACCTCTTCTTCGCGCGTGAGCAGAGCAGTCTTTCCGATCTCCCGAAGGTAGATCTTGATGCCGCCGTCCATTTCCAAATTAGCCATTGGTAGTCTTCTAAAGTTGAGTGGTAGTCGTTACTTGCGCCTTCAAGCGATTAAAGCAAAAGACGTTCCATGTCTTTCACTTTCCTGTTTTGAATTTGCTGTTGAGAGGTGTCGAAAAAAAATGAGGATGGCTTGGGCAAAGGTCCTACTCCGAGAGTAATGGGACCTTTTATCTTTTAGTAACGTAATTGCCAATTGAATTATGCCTCAATTTTGCTTCCAACACGTCTTGTGTTTGTCAGTCGCTCCTTAGATCCGTTCAATAAAAATACAACAAATATAATTCAGCAACCTTACTTGCTTCATATTTATGGAATTTCAAGTTTTTAAGCAAGAAAATAGTTTGCATTTATTACGAGGTGAGCGCGTTTGCCTGATTGGCGCGTTATCGGCGAAGAAATCGGTCATTTGACAGCCATACGGGCGTTTCGGCCCGGTTCTGTCGCTTTTCGGCCTCTTTTTGTCAGCTCGTGCGGGATGCCGGCAGCATCAGTTCCCGGAAAGTTTTTTCACCAGCTCGAGGAACTCGGCGCGGTAACCGCGAGGGTCGGGGCCGACGGAAGGCTCTCCGAGGGTCACGACGTCCTGCAGCGTTGATCCTTTTATGTCTTCGCTGTCACGCAAGATCATCCCGAAAAGGGCGACCGCGGCAGCGAAGCGATAGTCGCGTGAGGTGAGCGAATCGATCGTGTTGGGTGGGAGGATGGTTTCGGTTATCAGAATCGAATGGTTCTCCCCTGGATTCTTGTAACGAAGTTTGACGAAGGCGAGCTCTTCGCTTGGAATCAGTTTCTTCGATCCGACGGGCATTCCGTCAGTTTGGTAGCGGAGCTCCGGCACTCCCGGCTGTGCCTCGCCGGGAATGACTTCGTAAAGCGCGGTCACGGTATGACCCGAGCCGATCTCTCCCGCGTCGACTTCATCGTTCGCGAAATCTTCGGGCGCGAGCTGGCGGTTCGCGTATCCGATGAGCCGGTATTTCGCGACGCGGGCGGGATTGAACTCGACCTGGATTTTAACGTCTTTGGCTATCGTCACGAGTGTCCCCATGAGATCGCTGAGGAGCACTTTCCGGGCCTCCTTGATTCCGTCGATGTGAAAGTAGTTTCCGTTTCCACGATTCGTCACTTCTTCGAGCATCGCGTCGTTCAGATTGCCCTGTCCAAAGCCGAGGACGCTGAGGTAGGTGCCGCTCCCGGCTTCCGTCTCGACAAGGGTGACGAGTTCTTTCGTTCCCGTGAGTCCAACATTGAAATCGCCATCGGTGCAGAGAATGACCCGATTGATACCGTCTTCGACAAATTGCTCTTCCGCGAGCGCGTAGGCGAGTTTGATTCCCGCGCCTCCGTTCGTCGAGCCGCCGGCTTCGAGATTCTCGAGCGCTTCGAGAATCGTTTTCTGATCGCGCCCGGAAGTGGGCGGCAGAGCGACGCCTTCTGATCCGGCGTAGACGACGATGGAAACGGTGTCCCCGGCATTGAGTTCTTCGACGAGAATGGCGATGGCCTCTTTCAGCAGCGGGAGCTTGTTCGGCTCATTCATCGAACCGGAGACATCGAGGAGAAATACCAGATTCGCCGCCGGACGATCGGTGCGGGCGATTTCTCTGCCCTGAAGACCGATCTTCAAAAGCTGGTGCTTCCCGTTCCACGGGCAGGGTGCGGCCTCCAGTTGAATCGAAAAGGGATCGTCGCCTTTCGGCTGCGGATAGCTCCAGTCGAAGTAGTTGATCATTTCCTCGATCCGAACGGCATCTTTCGGGATCGAATCGAGCGTCGCGCCGTCCCGGATCATGGCGCGAAGGTTCGTCCAGGAGGCGGTGTCGACATCGGTGGAGAAAGTCGAGAGAGGGGCAGCGAGCGGTGATCTCCAGGGGTTGTCGATGAGCGGGTTGTATTGGGGCTGGGAGATTGATCGATGTAATGGGATTGAGATATGTTTTCGATTCTCCGGTTGCTGAGGGAGCGGGCGTCGGATGACGCTGTCGAGCGTGTGGCCGTTGTTGAACGTTTGGTCGAAGGAATGCAACGGCGTGATTTGGCTGCTTTCGGAGCTGTTGGAGACTAATGGGCCGCTCGAGGATGTGACGCTGAAAGTTGAGAGGGCCGACGATTCGATTATTCCAATAGCGGCGCCCGACGCACTTACGAGCGGATCGCCCGCCGAAGGTCTGGCCAACTTTCTGTTCTCGATAATCTGCTCTGATATCTCAGTGAGAGGCGATGAGGTCACGATTTGGCTGGGTAGTGGTCGGTCGATTGTATCTATTCGAAGCTGAGCGAACCAGAATCCGATGCCGAGGAGTAAAACAGCCGCGATGCCTGATGCCCGCCATGCTTTACCGTAATTTCTTTCCGCTGACGAAGGCATAGGAATGACATCCGCTTCATCGATGGCCACGTCCACCGCTGTCAGAAAGCCTTCATCGTCGCCATTTTCGTTTGCGGCGACTTCCTCCAGCAGCGCATCGACAAGCACGTCATTTTCGTCGGAATCTGATTCGATTGTTGGGAAATTAGACATGGGAGTTTTCGGTCTGGAGTTCCTTTTCAGGGTGGGTTTGTGAGGCGATGCAGTCGTGGAGAAGCGCGCGGGCCCGTTGGAGGCGTTTTCGCAGATTGGCGGGTGAAATGTTGAGCGATTCGGAGGCTTCGTTTCCCTCCCGGTCTTCAAAGTAAAATGCCTGAACTGCGGTTTGGTAATTCGAGGGAAGTTTGCCGACGCAGGCGGTCACGATTTCAAAAATGGAATTTCCTGATTCCTTTGCGGTCTGCCAGGCGCCTATTTCGCGGTCGAGCAGTTCCATGTCGAAAATCGGATCCCGCTGCTGACGTCGGAACCAGTCTTTCGTTTTGTTGCGGACGATTCCCCGCATCCATGCTCCGAAGTCACGGGACTCATCGAATCGCTCGAAACTCTTCCAGGCCGAGACGAACGATTCCTGAACGATGTCCTTGGCCGATTCCCGCGAACCTGATGCAGCGGCTGCGAATACGAGCAGTTCGCGATGGTGCTCTCGCATTTGGGCGGAAAATCTCTGCCTTAGCGCACCGGAATTCGGGGTGGGGGACTCAGTCATTCAACCCTCTATTCGCAGATCGACCCACCTCTTGTGACACAATCGTTCAGAAAATGACAGAGGAAGTGTCATCCTGCCGGGCGGAAGGCGATGCGGGAGAGGTCACCTAGCTTCCTCGATTCGCCCATTCCCGGGTGGCGTCGGCGAGAATATCACGATTCGTCGTCAGATTCGGATCCGCTGCTTTTTCGTGAGCCTTGAGATGGAGTTTCCAGTCCGCCATCGTTTTGGCGACCACGAGAATCACAAGCAGAAACACAGGTTGCCCCAATGCCTGGACTGCGAAGCCACCGAACACGATCGCCACGTGAAGCGCCAGCATGCGGGGGTAGGGTGCCGCCATTTCGACCGCTACTGAGGTGCGTTGGTTTTCTTCCGATTTCAGATAGTTTCTGAAAAAGGAGAAGCCGTGACTCGCGACGAGTCCAAATACGGCCCATTTGAGTTCTCCTGAGAGTCGAGATATGGCTTCGTTGAACGCTCCGCTGATTATCGAGTCGCCCAGAAAGCTGACGACAAAGACACCATGGACGAGACAGAATAATCCGTAGTGAATCGTGAAGAATCCCGCCAGAAGGATCTTCCCTTTCGTACCGGTTTCTGTGCGGACGTTGAGAATTCGAAGGAGGGAGAATGCCCCGACAATCAGATTTTCCGCCCAGTAAATCAGAACGATGTCGAGAACGTCCCATCCGAAGAAGATTGCCCCCGCGAGCGGAACGAGGTTTGCGATGATAAGAAACGCAGCTGACGATTTTACCGATTTGGTCATGATTACCTCTGAATTTCGACGGTGAGGGGTTGCGCTTATTTTTCGCGATTTACCGGGCTTCCGGGGGCTCGATGCCTTCTTTGTCAGCGTTCGGGAGTGCGGCTCGTTTTTTGCGCTCTCTGAGGTGGAGCTTCCAGTCAACGTAGGTTTTTCCGATTATGAAAATGAGAAGCAGGTAGAGCGGTTGGCCTGCCGCATCGACGGCGACGCCTCCGAGGATGATGGCGACGTGGAGGGTTATGAGGCGCGGATACGGGGTGAACATCTCCTCGGCGACCCTGGTCCGCTTATTTTCCCCGGAACCGAGATAGTTGTGATAGTAGGAGTAGCCGTGGCTGATGAAGAGTGCCAACAGGCTCCATTTTAAACTGGCGGTTAACAGCAGCATTCCTTCGGGCGCGCTGCTGATCTCAGGTGCCAGCGCGCTGAGTAAAAGCACTCCGTTGCCAAAGCAGAAAACGCCATAATGGAGGAGAAAAAAGCAGGAGATAAAGATTTTCCCTCCGATTCCCCCAAATTTCAACGTGTCCTTCTGAACCGTGGCAATTCGAAGGATCGTGTAAAATCCCACGATGATCGTTTCACTCCAGTAGACCAGGACGATATCGAGCACGTTCCAGTCGAGAAAGAAGGCGCCTGCCAACGGGATGAGGTTCGCGACAATCAAAAACACGCTCGAAGAGCGTGAGGTAATCGTTCCGGAATCAGTTGCGTAAGGAAACATCGGCGCAATCGTCTGAGAACAGAGGCGAAATTCAAGCAATATTGAGTTATAGATGATTCTCAATGGCGATAACTTTCCGCTTGATTGCGGGGATCATCGCGACTAATTTCGGCCCCTTTTACTTTTTCCAGATACGATCATGAAAGCGGATATCCATCCAGAATACAACGAAGCAACCATTCAGTGCACCTGCGGCAATGTCATCCAGACTCGCTCAACGGTTCAGGATCTGCACATCGGTATTTGCTCGGCTTGCCACCCATTTTTCACCGGTGAGCAACGTTTTGTGGATACCGCAGGACGTGTTGATAAATTCCAGAAGCGATTTGGTGACAAAGGTGGCGCACGCCGCAAGAAGCCAAAGCTTTCCGACCTGGGCGCTTAGCTCATCCATTCCCGTCCACTAGATCGACGGGGATAATCGCGAACGGTGATGTTTCCCGACTGAGGGACGCGTCGCCGTTTTTTCGTATCTAATTCTCCGGGTTTACCCCTTATTCTAATACTCTCATTTCATTCTTAAAGAGCTTCCTCTCCGCCTCTAACAGCTTCTCATTCACGTTTAATTTATGGACTACGAACCACTTATCGAAAAAAAGCGACTCCGTCTTCCTGAAATCGAAGGCTTTATGGCTCAAGATGGATTTTTCGACGATCCCAGAGTGGCCCAGGACATGACGAAGGAGTATAACCGAACGAAAAAGCTTCTCGACGATTGGGAGGATCTTCACAAAACGAAAGAAGCTCTCGAAGAAAATACAGAGCTCGCACGGTCAGATGATCCGGAGATGGCCGAAATGGCAGCTGAGGAAATCCCTGAGAACAGGAAGCGAATCGAAGAGCTTGAGGCGGCGGTTCAGTATGCCCTTTTGCCTCATGACCCGACTGAGGACAGAGACGCGATTGTCGAAATTCGCGGTGGAACCGGCGGTGATGAAGCCTCGCTTTTCGCGGGTGATCTCTATCGCATGTACCAGCGCTACGCGGAAACGCAGGGCTGGAAAACGGAATCGGTCGAGGCGAGTCCTTCTGAAGTCGGGGGATTCAAAGAAGTGATTTTCAAAGTGACCGGTGACGAGGTGTTTCGTTTCCTTAAATACGAAAGCGGCGTTCATCGCGTCCAGCGAGTTCCTGATACGGAAACGCAGGGGCGGATTCACACCTCGACTGCGACGGTGGCGGTTCTCCCCGAAGCGGAGGAGGTCGACGTCGAACTCAAGCCTGACGAACTTCACATTCAGGCCACCCGTGCCGGCGGTCCCGGAGGTCAGCACGTCAACACGACCGATTCAGCGGTGCAGATTACGCACCTTCCGACCGGTATTATGGTGAAATGTCAGGATGGCCGTAGCCAGGGTAAGAACAAAGAGAAAGCGCTCCAGATTTTGCGGGCCAAACTTCTCGAAGCGAAAATCCGCGAGGAGCACGAAAAGTATTCCGCGCACCGGAAGAATTTGATCGGCTCAGGCGGGCGTGAGGAAAAAATCCGCACTTACAATTACCCGCAGAACCGACTCACCGATCACCGCGTGAACCTGACTTTGTATAACCTCGATCAAATCATGACCGGGGATATTTCGGAAATCGTCGAAACGCTGCAAGCCTCCGAGATGGAAGATCGCCTCGCCGAGTTGGAAGCGACTTCGTAGAGTGGCTGTCGCCTTTAAGTAGCCATCTCTTTGAGTAACCATCTCGCTCCGGGAGATGTTCTCTGCCTGTCCTCGCACAGTCCCGGCACAGAATCGTTCCTGATTTGAGGGCGAGACGCAGGGCCTATCTCTTTTTCCTGATCTTAATCCTGATCTCCTTCGCTGGCGCCGTTTCTCAGAACAGGCGCCGGGAGTCTCCGCGAATCTCTCGGAGCGAGATTGCCATTGTGGGAGTCTGAACTCCCGCGCGCCTTGCAAAATTCGTCTCACACCTGAAAGTAGGCGCATGACCTATCGATTCACTTACCGCCGCCGTGTGGAATTTGCCGACACCGATGTGGCGGGGATCATGCACTTTTCGAATTTCTTCCGGTTCATGGAGGTCACGGAGCACGCGTTTTATCGCTCGATGGGATTTTCGGTTCACCCGTTTCGTCATGGTGAAAATGACACGGACGGCCCCAATGTGGGGTGGCCGCGGGTGCATGCTTCGGCGGATTACCGGCTCCCGCTGAATTTTGAAGAGGAGGTGGAGGTCGAACTGCTCGTTGAGGAAATTCGGAACAAGACGGTTGGTTACTATTTTAACTTTTGGAAAAATCCCGACTCCGAGTCGGATCGTGTCATCGCGGCGACGGGGCGATTTACGGTCGTGTGTGTTTCCTTTGATGCGGAATCACGCAAAATGAAAGCGGTTGCGATTCCTTCCGAATGGCGCGAGACAATGACTGCAGCGCCCGCAGATCTCATTCCCGAGGCGGTGAAACGCTGATGATTTAATTTTTTACCACCCGGATATTATGCCCATGAACAGCTACGCCTGGCTTATTTTTGCTATCGGAACCGTCCTCACGTGGGGACTTTACGGAATTTTTCTTCACATGGGCCAGGTTGGTATGGCTGATCCGGTTAATGGCCGCTACAAGGCGTTTCTTTTCGTCGGCGTCGCCTATTTCCTGACCGCAGTGCTTGCGCCGCTCGCGATTCTGGTTGCTCGCGGTTCCGATTGGGATTTTCCGGGCAAGGGGATGTGGCTTTCGCTGATTGCCGGCATTCTCGGCGCGGTGGGAGCCTTCTTCGTTCTGCTTTCGATGGGAGCACTTTTCGCTCAGGGAAACAAAAGTGCGCCTGCGATTGTGATGTCGATTATTTTTGCAGGAGCTCCGATTGTGAATGCGATCGTGTCGATGGTGATGCATCCGCCGGCAGGTGGTCTCGCCGGAATTCGCTGGCCGTTTGTGCTGGGTATCTGCATGGCGGCTTTCGGTGGTTATCTCGTCGTGAAATTCAAGCCCGATCCTGCACCGGCGGGGCACGCTAAAGTCGAGGCGTCTTCTACTGAGTCTAAAAGTTGAGTGGCGCGACTTTCTATTCTCGTCGCTTGAATCGAAGCGATACACTGGCTTAACGTAGGGAACATGGTAGACCGTTCCCGAACTGAGGCAAAACAGCTCAAAAAACTTCAAGGGCTCATTGGTGAGCTTCTGAAGGGGAATGATTTCTATCGCCCCCGGCTTCAGGCGGCGGGCGTCGATGCAGGGATAGAATCGCTGTCGGAATATTCCCGGCTCATGCCGTTCACCTCGAAGATGGATCTCGTCTGGGATCGCGAGGAGTTTGCGCCCTACGGATCGAATTTGACCTACCCCCAGAGTGACTATTCCCGCTTCTGCCAAAGCAGCGGGACGACACGGGGGCCGCTTCCATCCCTCGATACGGCTGAAAGCTGGTCGGCTATGTTGGATTGCTGGGATCGCGTCTATGAGGCTGCGCGGGTCGGAACCAGCGAGGTGGTCTTCTTCGCGTTCTCGTTCGGGCCTTTTCTAGGTTTCTGGACCGCATTCGAGTCGGCGACGCGACGGGGCAATCTGTCCATTCCGGGCGGCGGTCTCAGCAGTAAGGCGAGATTGCAGGCGATGGTCGCGCACAATGCGGATGTGTTATGCTGCACTCCCACCTACGCGATGCGACTGGGTGAGCATTTTGCGACTCATGAGAACGACGAAATTTCCTCGTATCGACTGAAGAAAATCATTGTTGCAGGAGAGCCCGGCGGAAGTATTCCCGCAGTGCGGGAGCGCCTCTCTGAATTGTGGAAAGGAGCCGTCGTTTTCGACCATCATGGAATGACGGAAGTCGGGCCGGTAACTTTTGAAAATCCTGAGAAACCGCTCAGTCTCTGCGTGATTGAGGACGCTTATTATGTGGAAGTGATAGACCGCGAGACGCATCAGGAGGTCGCACCCGGTGAGCAGGGGGAACTCGTTATCACGACGTTGACCCGAAAGGCCTGCCCGCTCCTGCGTTATCGGACGGGGGATCTTGTTGAAAAGGCGTTTCTCGCGGCACCGGATGGCGGTGAGCCGGCGTTCTGTCTCGAAGGGGGCATTCTCGGGCGTGTCGATGAGATGGTCGTGATCCGCGGGGTGAACATTTACCCGACGGCGGTTGAGAAGATCATTCGCGGGTTCCCCGAGGTGGTCGAATTTCAGGTCGTCCAGACGATGCGACAATCGATGGCCGAACTCGAGGTCACGCTCGAAGCTAAAGATGCGGCGAGTAAGAACGGCGATCTTGCCGAACGGGTCGCACGGGAATTGGCCGATGCTTTCACCTTGAGGATTCCTGTTCGGCTCGTCGAGCCGGGATCACTGCCCCGTTACGAATTTAAATCCAAGCGCTGGCTGAAACAGTAAATTTCCATGAGCGACTCAATTCTCGAACTGAAGAACATCTCCAAGTGGTATGAATCGAACCCGGAGAGAAAAATTCTCGATGGCCTCGATCTCGAAGTGAACACGGGAGAGCGATTTTCCATTGTCGGTCCGTCAGGGTGCGGGAAAAGCACCTTGCTGAATATTCTCGGAACGCTCGATGCGCCATCGGAGGGTGAAGTAATTCTGAATGGAACGGCGACGGGGGGAATGAGCGAAAAGACGCTCTCGGTCATCCGGGCGCGGACGATCGGATTCATTTTTCAAATGCATCATCTTCTTCCGCATTGCACCGCTTTGGAAAACGTTCTCGTTCCCACGCTCGCTCTCGGTAAAGAGGCGAATCCGGTCGAAGCATCCGAGCGGGCATTCGATTTGCTCAAGCGGGTCGGGTTGGGTGACAAATGTGAAAGCACTCCGTCGCAGCTTTCGGGAGGGGAACGTCAGCGGGTCGCGGTGGTTCGATCGTTGATCAATCGTCCCGGGTTGTTGCTCGCGGATGAGCCGACCGGGGCATTGGACGAAGACAATGCGCATCGTCTTGTCGACTTGTTAATAGATTTGAATGAATCCGAGGGACTCTCTCTGATCGTGGTCACTCATGATATGGATGTCGCGGGGAGAGTCGGTGAAATGCGAACGTTGAAGAACGGAAAAATAGCATCTGCCTCATGAACTCCTTCAAACTCGCGATTCGTTCTCTCGTTCATTACCGGTGGATCAATCTATCGGTACTCGCCGGAGTCGCGCTGACTTCCGCGATTTTGAGCGGGGCGCTGGTGGTTGGCGATTCGGTGAAGGAAAGCCTTCGTCAGAACGCTGCGGCGCGGACGGCGGGGATCGGGCCGGTTCTTCTCGGGGGTGAGCGTTACTTTACGGATTCACTTGCGGAGCGTGCGACGGCCGCTGCCGGGACGGTCGGAGTCCTTGCAACGGCGATTCAGGTGGAGGGAACGGTCTTGAACCGCAAGGGCGGGCAGCGGGCGAACAGGGTTCAGATCCTGGGCGTTGATGAGCATTTCTGGAAGTTGGCACCATCAGGTAAAGCGCCCGCGGGATTTGAAGATGAAAACTGGATTGGAATCAATGAATCGCTCGGAAACCGGATTCAGGCGAAGGTGGATGAAACGCTCATTGTAAGAGTCGAACTTCCCGGTGCTCTCTCGAAAGACGCTCCCTTGTCAGGGGAGTCTGAACAGACAACGCCGTTTACGGTGTCGGTGAGCGACGTGCTCGGGCCCGAACAATTCGGTCTTTATTCGTTGAGGGCAGAACAGGTGCCTCCCTCAACTGTTTTTGTGAAGCTCGCCCGGTTGCAGCAGTTTCTTGAGCAACCGGGTCGTGCGAATCTGATTTTAGCGGACGAAAGCGTCGGCGCTCAGAAATTGGAGACGCTGGCGAATGCCTCGTGGGACCTGGATGATTTGCAACTTACGGTCGATTACCTCGGGGAGGGCAGGGGGAAACAGCTCGCGAGTTCCCGGGTCTTTTTCGATGATGCGATCGTCGGCGCGGTCGGTGCTGTGGCTGAAGTCGATTCGCCGGTGCTGACGTATCTGGCAACCTCCATTTCGAGTGGGGAAAAAGTGACTCCATATTCCATGGTCGCCGGAGTGGGGCCGGCGTTGAATGCGATCGTTGATGAGGATCTGGGGGATGATGAAATTATTGTTTCCGACTGGCTTGCCGAAGATCTCGGAGTCGCTTCGGGGGACGAAGTCACCCTGACTTACAATGTCGTGAGCGCGGGAAGAGTTCTTGAAGAGAGAAAGAGTGCTTTTCGTGTTTCAAAAATTGTTCCTATCGGAAAGCAGGGGTGGGATCAGTCGTGGACTCCTGCGTTTCCCGGAATCTTCGATGTAGAGAATCTCGATGAATGGGAGCCGGGTATTCCGATCGATCGTGATCGGATCCGGGATAAGGATGATGCTTTCTGGGATGAATACCGGGCGACTCCCAAGGCCTTTGTCTCACTCGCAGCCGCACAGGGGATGTGGGCAAATCGTTTCGGCGAGGCGACGGCGGTCAGGTTTGAGCAGAAGGATGCCGCAGCGTCGTTCGAGGATTCCCTGAGGGCAAACCTCAGGCTGAGTGACCTGGGTATCGTTGTCCGGGATCTTCCTGCGGAGTCAGCGGCAGCAGTCGCTCACTCTTTCGACTTCGGTGCACTTTTCGCGAGCATGAGCTTTTTTCTGATCCTTGCCGCGCTCGTTCTCGCCGGTCTTGTCTTCGTCTTCGGAATCGAACAACGCGCTTCTCAGATTGGTCTCCTCCTCGCGCTCGGACTGACGAAGAAAAAGGTCCGCGGCATTTTCCTGATCGAAGCCCTGTTCCTTTCTATCGTGGGTGCTTTGTCAGGATTATTGTTGGGGTATGTTTACACCCGCCTCGCGCTCTACGGAATGTCAGGGGTTTGGAAAGAGGCCGCCGCGGGTATTAAATTTGTTTATCACCTCAAACCGGAAACGCTGTTGATCGCTTTCTTCTCCACCGTGGTCATTTCCCTCGTCGTGGTTTATCTGGCGAGTCGGCGGGTTGCCGCGATTCAACCCGGTTTCCTGATAGCGGGTGGGGATGATATTTCTCCGGATAAAAAGAGCAAATGGCGCTGGGACTGGTTTTCGTTGATCGTCGGGTTTGCGGGAGGAATCGGATGTCTTTTTGCTCCGAAGGTGGAGGGGACGATGGCCGAACAGGGGCTTTTCTTCGGTGCGGGATTTCTCTTTACGGTGGCAGGCGTGGCCGTTTGCTCCCTGATTATCCGTCGTTTTCAGAAGCCGTCGGTGGTCATGACGTCGCTGGGCGCTCTCGGGCGACAGCATACGGTGAGGCGGAGGGGGCGAAGTCTCGCTGTGATCGGTTTGATGGCTTCGGGTGTTTTCATGGTAACGGCGATCAACTCGTTTCGTCTCAACGGCGAAAGCGGGGCGGAGCGACGTGGAGCGGGCACAGGTGGTTTTGCCTACTTCGGCGAATCGACGCTTCCCATTTATGAAGATCTCAATTCGACAGAGGCCTGGGATAAGTATGGAATCAATGATGTCGAGGTGGGGTTTTCGGCGCTTTCTTTCCGTGTCAGTGATGGAGATGATGCGAGTTGTCTCAATTTGAACCGAGCTCAGCGCCCTCGTCTGATGGGCGTGGCTACAGATCTTATCGCTGAGATTAATCCGTTCACTTTCACCAAGCTCAGTGATCCCGAAGCATCGAAGCGTCCGTGGAAACTCTTGAATCAATCGATTGATGCGAGCGCCGGGGAGGCACCTGTTATCCCCGGGGTGATTGATCAGAACACCGCTACCTACGCGCTGCAGATCGGGTTGGGTGACCGGGTTTCCTATGAGACGGTTTCGGGAATTTCCTTTGAAGTGGAGATTGTGGGATTTCTTGATACTTCGGTTCTTCAGGGATCGTTGATCGTCTCGGAGGCCAATTTTATACGGTTCTTTCCCGATGCGGGTGGGTATCAGTTATTCCTCCTTGATGGTGAGTCGCCTGAAGCTCTTGAACCGCTCGCTTCTCATCTGACGCGAATGTTCGGTGACCGCGGACTCGAGATGCGTCCGACGTATCAGAAGCTGAACGAGTTCAACGCGGTGCAGAATACTTACCTGAGCATTTTCTCAACCCTCGGGGGATTGGGTATTTTTCTGGGAACGCTGGGGCTTGCTGTGATTGTGAGCCGGAACGTTCTCGAACGAAAGGGGCAACTGGGCGTGATGCAGGCGATGGGCTTTACCCGGAACGAGCTCGCCGGTATGGTTTTGTCGGAGCATTGGTTTCTGCATGTGTCAGGAGTCGTTATCGGATTTGTTGCCGCGCTGGTCGCGGTCTGGCCTATCCTTGAGAAGGGGCTCTCGTCTTTGCCCTGGGTCCTGCTCGCGGGGATTAACGGGGCGGTTTTGCTTGGCGGGCTTGTGTTTTGCCGGGTGGCGGCGCGTGTTGTGTTACGCGGGGATTTGATGGAGGCAATTCGCGAAGAGTAATGCGCCGTATTATCCTCATTCTTACTTTCCTGATCGGATCGACTGGCTCGCTTTTTGCCGAGACTGAAGCGAAGGATGAGGATGCCGTGCCCGGGGATGTTGCGGTTGCGCCCAGGGTGGCGGGGAATCTGGATATCAAAAACAGTGGGGACGGTTCTCATCCCGGTGGTTCAACCCCGAAGGCGGGCACGTGGAAGGTCGATGCCGATTCCAAAAAGCTGAATGTTTCAGCGACGCCCCTCGTCGAGGGCTGGATGGAGTTCGGTTCGGAGATTCGGGAGAAAGGTTCCACGATCACCGCGGTTGCACGCGGCGCGGGAAATGGGCGCCTTCAGTCGAGGTTCGGTGTGGGGTTGTATGGCAAGAACGGCTTTCAGCTTCGGGCCGTTCAGGTAACAGATCGTTTGCAGCTGGTCCGACGGGGAGAGGTGCTGCAGGAAGTCGAGGTCAATCTGGTGCCGGGTGAGGCGTATCATCTCGAGCTTTCCGTGTTGGAGGAGGATGCAAACTGGAGGATAGCCGGGCGTATCTGGCTTCACGAAACACCGCGTCCGGAGCGCGCTGTGATCAGCGAGTTGTTTCCAGCTGAGTCGCTTCTTTTCCCGCTCGCGGGGCGTCCCGTCATCACCGCGACGCCGTTTTCCGGTGAACCGGTATCCTTTCTCAGTGCGACTGCTTATTATGGAGAGTTTGTGACCCCTGATCCGGAAGAGGAAGCCGGGGAGGATAAAGAGGCTGAGAAAGAGGCTGAGAAAGAGGACGCGCCGGAGGCTGAGAAAGATGAGGCGGGTGCAGTGGAATGAGTGGAGACCGGGCTGTCATTTATCGCGGGAAATTGAAGTCACTCCGTGAGGTGCTTTTTGCGAATATTGTCATGGCGGCGGAACTTCCGGCTCCGACCGGTAAGGAGGAGCGATTGACGGATTTTTTATGTCATCGATTTACGGAGTGTGGCCTCGACAATATTTCTCTCGATGAAGCGGGAAATGCGGCTGGTGTTTTGTCAGGTGAATCGATGGAGCGAAATATTCTCGTCGCGGCGCACACGGATAAAGTGTGGAAAGAATCCGACGATCACACCGTTTCGGTCGGCGCCGGTGAGATGAGCGGGCGGGGGATCGCAGATAACAGTCTCGGGGTCGCGGCGCTTGCGACTTTGCCTCTCGCACTCGACCTCCTCGGCATTTCATTGAAGTCGAATCTCATTTTGTTAGGGACAACCCGGAGTTTCGGAAGAGGAAATCTGGAGGGGATACGTTTCTTTCTCGATAACACGGAACGAAAGATTGATTCGGCTCTCTGCGTCGAGGGGATGCAGCTGGGACGGCTTAGTTTCGGGAGCCTCGGGATGGCACGCGGTAAAATTACGATCGAGATTCCCGACGGCGTTGATCCCGGGATGTGTGGGGTCATTGATGTTCTGACTCGAGTGGGGACGGAATTGGTAGCGATGGGGAGGGCCGCTTCGGATGAGTCCCAGTTGCTCGTCGGTTCTCTCGAAGCCGTATCGGGTTACAATGTTCCTCCGGTTTCGGGATGTCTTCGTTTCGAAATCAGGAGTTCAGAGGCGGAGAAAGTGTCGGAGATTGAGAAGCAGATCATCGAAGTGGTAGCGGGATTTCAGAAGTCTTCGTCCTTGAACGCCCACGTAGAGATGTTCGCTCACCGAAGGCCGGGAAGTCTGAGTTCAGGGCATCCCGCTGTCACTGAAGCCCGGTCGGTGTTTGATGCTCTCGGCATTGAGGCACGCGAGACTCCGAGTATTTCAGAACTCGCCCCTCTCCTGAATCGTCGGATTCCTTCGCTGACTTTAGGTGTGACGCGGGGAGAGCATCGGCATCTTCCCGATGAATCAATTGAACTTGATCCTGTTTTTGACGGGATGGCTCAGCTTGTTGCGATGATTGAGTTTATGGATTCCAATGAGCTTTCTTTCGACGAATGAGTGAAATTGACATAAGGCTGGATCGTTGGTTGAAAACCAATACCTATCACCATTCCGATTTCTGGGATCTTCAGGAGCTGGTTAAAGCTAAAGAGGCGGCAGGGCTCACGATCAGTCTTTGTATCCCGACGCTGAATGAAGAAGCCACGATTGGTAAAGAGGTGATCGTTTTCAAAAGTGAGTTGATGGACCGGTATCCTCTCATTGATGAACTTGCGGTGATCGATTCAGGGTCTACCGACCGGACGCTTGAGATCGCTTCGAGTTTCGGCGCGGACACGTATCTCTCGTCTGACATTCTGCCGGAATACGGGGACAAGCCGGGAAAAGGGGAGAATTTGTGGAAGGCGATCTATCAATTGAAAGGTGACATCATTTGTTACGTCGATGCCGATATCAAAAATATTCACTCCAGGTTCGCGAGCGCTTTGGTGGCTCCTTTGATTTACCGTCCCGAGGTCGAATACGTGAAGGCTTTCTATGATCGACCTCTCGCGGTCTCGGATGAGCTTCGCCCTTCAGGAGGCGGGCGGGTCACGGAGATTCTGGTTCGTCCTCTCTTTTCGATGTTCTTCCCTGAACTGACCGCTTTGATGCAGCCGCTTTCCGGCGAGTATGCGGTGCGCCGTTCGGTTCTTGAGACCTTGCCCTTCCCGATTGGCTACGGGGTTGAGACCTCCCATGTCATTGACGTTTTTCAGGCACGGGGGCTCGATGCTTTTGCCCAGGTCGATCTCGATAAGAGGGTTCACCGGAATCAATCGACGGTCGATTTAGGGAAAATGTCGTTTGGCATCCTCCAGACTTTCCTTAATCGTATCCAGGCGAATGGTATGGTTTCAGACCTGCCCGATTTGCATGGTCAATTTCGACAATTCCTGGCCGAAGGGCATCGTTACGAGCTGACTCGAAAAGAGATTGTCGAAGAGGAGCGTCCTCCTATGATCTCCCTTCCTGAATATTTAATCAAACATGACCGATAAGACAAAAATGAAAGTGGTCATCGTGCACTATCACCTTCGCCGCGGAGGCGTGAGTCGTGTCATCGATGCGGCGCAGCGTGCGCTCATTGAACGGGGGCATGATGTGTTGGTGATTTCCGGGGAAGCCCCCACCTTTGAGGGAATGTCAGGGACGGTTCGGGTTCTCGATGCGCTAGACTATCGGAACACGGGCAGCTCGGTTATCGCGGACAGCCTCACGGAAGCACTCAAGGCCGAAGCGCGCGCCCATTTCGGCTCCGACCCGGATGTCTGGCATTTTCACAATCCCACGCTCGCGAAGAATGTGATGTTTCCGACCCTGATTCGGATTTTAGCCGAGGAGGGGGCCCGTATCGTTCTTCAGTTGCATGATTTCTCCGAAGATGGACGTCCGGGGAACTACAGTAAGCAGCGGTCCTACTTCGACTCGGAGTCCGGGTTCGAGGGCACTCTTTATCCGACGGCAAAACAAATTCATTACGCGACGATCAATCAGCGCGACTTTGATTTTTTGCGGAACGCAGGGGTTTCGAAGCATAATCTGCACGTGCTTCCGAATGCGATCACCGAGTTTCCGTTTTCGACGACCCCTGCGGATCGTCCTTTTTCGAAAGATCGTCTTTTTGCTCTCTACCCAACGAGGGGGATTCGCAGAAAAAATATCGGAGAGCTCCTTCTTCTCGCTCTCATCTACGGTGACAAAGTCGATTTCGCGACGACGCTGAATCCTGAGAATCCTGAGTGGATGCCCGCTCATGAGCATTGGAGCGCTTTGATTGAGGAACTTGAGCTGCCCGTTGACCTGGGGATCTCGGAGAACAATCGCTACGAGTTTCTTGATCTGGTGGGATGGGCCGACTTTTTCGTTACGACCAGTGTGGCGGAGGGCTTTGGCCTCGCCTTTCTGGAGCCCTGGGTTTCCGGAAAAGCTGTGATCGGACGTGACCTGCCGGGAATCACGAAGGACTTTGAAAAGGTGGGGGTTGATCTCGGCAATCTCTATCAGCGAATTGATGTGCCGGTGGAGTGGTTTGATGTCGATCAGCTCAAGGCGGTGATCGAGTCAGTGCTCCGGCGGACCTACCTCGCTTATGATGTGAAGATGCCTCGATCGGCATTGAAGCAGACCTGGAAAGCCTGGGTCCGAAAAGGGAAGATCGATTTCGGCGTCTTGAATGAGACGTTTCAAACGATCGCCTTGAGGAAACTGAAGGAGGATCCGGCCCTGCTTAATGATGTGGACTTCCCCGCGCTGGAACCGGATTCCGGCGAGGCGATCGAATCGCGTGCCCGAATCATTCGTGAAGTTTACAGCCCTTTGCAATACGGCGAGCGACTTGAAAAGACCTATCTCAAGGCTCTCTCGGGGAATCCAGGGAAAGTAAGCAATCTCAGTCCGAGGAAGGTTCTTGATCAGTTTCTCGACCCGGCTCGATTGAATTTGCTCCGTCATTAAGAATGGATGGAGCCGCCTATGTAAAGAGGGTGATGCGCCCGCTGGTTCCCGTTCCCACGGGGATGGAGCCCTCGCTTCCGGTGCTCACGGGAATATCGACAGTCATTTTTGACATCTACGGGACGCTCCTGATTTCCGCTGCCGGCGACGTGGGGCGGCCGGAAAAAGATGAGCGGGGACGGCTGGGAATCGTCGAAGTAAACGCTCTTCTTGATGGCTCCATCTCAGGCTCTGAGGAAGCGGTCGCTCTAGAACTCGCATCGCTTCTCGACGAGGCCCTTGCGGGGAAACGGGCGCAGGGCGTTCTATTTCCCGAGGTCGATATCAGAGTGATCTGGCAACGGTTGCTTGAACGCTACCTGCCGGATGCCGCATCCGTAATCGATGCGGCTGCGTTGCGATACGAGTGCCGCGTGAATCCCGTGTGGGAAATGCCGGGAGCCGTCAAATTGATCCGGTGGCTCGCAGAGAAGTCATTCACGATGGGGGTGATTTCAAATGCTCAGGATTACACGCATTCGGTTTTCGCCGGGGTGATGGGCGGGCGTTTTGATCAGTTGGGCTTCGATCCTGAGTTGGCTGTGTTTTCCTATCTGGAGGGAGAGGGCAAGCCTTCGCTGGCTCTGTATGAGGAGATGAAGATGCGATTGAGTGAAAGGGGCGTGAAACCTGAATCGGTTCTTTATGTGGGGAATGATATGACTAAAGATGTGATTCCTGCCGCTGAAATCGGATTTCAAACCTGTCTCTTTGCCGGCGATGATCGAAGTTTGCGTTTGGGTGGTTTGTCAGGCGATGAAGCGCGCTCAATCGCCGATTCGGTGGTAACAGAAATGGACCAAATTTGCGGCCTTTTAAAATGATGAAAATTTACGAAGTAAGATTATCGGAGGAACTGGATATAGATGGTGGCGTAGTCCTCGAGGATTTTTCCTGTCCGTGGAAAAGTGAGCCGATTCCGAAGACGCAGTTTCGTGCGGTCTGGAATGACGAATCGCTGAAGTTTCAGTTTGATGTCGAGGATCCTGACCTGGTGCTTGCTGAGAACGCCGACTCCGGAGAAGCCGCCTTGGGATCAGATCGAGTGGAGTTGTTCTTTGCGAGTAAGCCGGATCTGACGACGCCCTACTATGGCGCGGAGATGGATCCCCGCGGAAACGTGTATGACTACGAAGGGCTCTTCCATCGGCAGATCAACGCTTCGTGGTCATTTGAGACCCTTGCCTACAAAGGCTCATTTTATGACGGGGGCTATTCCGTCGTCGGAACGATTTCTCTCGCCGAGCTCAAATCACTCGGGTGCCTTCACGAGCGCGAAATAATCGCGGGAGTTTATCGTGCGGAATTCTCACACGGGGAAGGGGAGGAAATTATTCAGGACTGGATCTGCTGGGTCGATCCGCAGACTGAAATTCCGGATTTCCATGTGCCGTCTTCGTTTGGAAAATTTAAACTGGTTTAGCACATGAGAGAAGTTCACGAGATCGATCAGCTGGAGGAGTTTTTGGAGAGGGAGCACGATCTTAAGGATTGCGTCGTGCAGGGCCTTGATTTGGGTGAGGTCGACGTAAACTGGGAGAGTATCCAGCTGGCGGGGGCTGTGTTCCTCGGGTGTCGTTATCCGTCGCTCATTTTTCAGGAACGGCTTCGGGAGGCCGGGGCTTTGATTTTCCCCCGCCTTCCGAGGCTGCCCTACAATCCGTATCGCCCCGGACTTTATACACGGGAAGAACTCATGAACGGCTGGTCGGAGAAAGCGGATCTGTCGGTCGATAAGCGCATTTACGATCACTTTGTCGAGAACGGACGTCATCGTCCTCACATCCTCGAGGCACTGGCGCAGCGACTTCACGATCATGCGATTGATGATGGATTGGTGGATCTTCTTGAGGGGCGAATCGAAGAGGGCGGGGAGAAAAAGGTCGTCGCGATTATGGGCGGACACGGAACGCTTCGGACCGATCCCTATTATGAGAAGGTCGTTCGCATCGCCCGCGACCTGACGAGAAAAGGTTACTTTATTGCCAGCGGAGGTGGGCCCGGGATTATGGAGGCTTCGAACCTCGGTGCGTGGCTGGCGAATGCGCCGGACGATCTCCTTGAGACTTCTCTGAAAGTTCTAGCCGTTGCCCCCAAATACTCGGATGTGGGTTTCAATACGGCTGCTGTTCGCGTGATCGAAATGCATCCCGAAGGCGCTTCCTCGCTCGCGATTCCAACTTGGTTCTACGGGCATGAACCCAGCAATCAGTTTTCGACATACGTGGCGAAATATTTCAGCAACGGACTGCGGGAGGACGGGTTGCTTGCGATGGCCCGTTACGGAGTTATCTATGCGCCGGGGAGTGCGGGAACCACTCAGGAAATATTTATGGACGCGGCTCAGAATCACTACGGAACTTTTGATTACGTGAGCCCGATGGCTTTTTTGGGAGTGGATCGCTACGAGAGGGAAACCGGCCTGTTTGGAACCCTGAAACGACTCGCCGAAGGAAAGGCCTACCGGGAAATGCTCACGCTCAGTGACGAGGCGGATGAAATTGTAGCCTTCATCGAGGCCAATGCGCCGAAGCTCTACGCAACTTCTGCGGCCGCGACATGAGAAAAGATGTTCTCCGCGGCGTGACGTTTTTCGACTGACACCGTGCCGGAAACTGTTCCGTGCACCGCGGTCCTCAAATGACCCCCGCGAGTTTGTCCTGAATGCACTGGTGAACGAATTCGGGCGGGGAAGTTTTCGGGATCATGATGTTTTCGCCGCTCTGAACGAGTGAGTTATCGGAGGTGTCATCCTGTGAGACCATCGAAGTGATAAAGAGGACGGGGATCGACTTCAGAACAGGATCCTCGTTAAATCGGGCGAGGACGTCGCCGCCATCCAGTTCCGGCATTACGAGATCGAGAAGAACGAGATCGGGTTTTGTTGCCTTTGTCGTTTCAACGGCCTTCACGCTTTCTGTCTCGTAAGTGACGTCGTAATCGCCTTTGCCCTCGAGGAAAATTTTGGTCATTCGGGCAAAATTCGCTTCATCGTCGATGATTAGTATCGATTTCTTTTTCATGCTGTCATCAGTGTTTGGGGTTCCGGCGGAGAAATAACAGGCGCATCGCAGGGGACTCCGAAGTAGATGCGGGTTCTCAGTCCGTTCGGGTTCTCCATGTTTCTGAGGCGGATCAAGCCATTGTGGCGACTCACGATTTGCATGACAACTGACAGCCCGAGTCCGCTTCCTTCGCCTTTGCTTTTCGTCGTGAAAAACGGTTCAAAGAGAGCTGCGGGTTGTTGATCTCCGATTCCGGGACCTTCGTCACGGATCTCCAGCGCGATTAGAGTGTTGCTTCCCGTCGTCGCGGCCAATTCCTGAAGCCACGGGGAATTGAGCCGTTTTTCCGGCGAAACGATAAACGTCGAGAGGTGAATTACTTTGTCGCAGTGCTGCATCGCCTGAATCGAGTTTCGAATCAGGTTGATCAAAATCTGTTCCATTTTCCCGATATCGAATTCCGATGAAGGCAGATCGGGATCGAGCTCAAAATGCACTGACGTTTTGCTCTTGTTAATCTCGTAGCGAAGGAGATCCACTGACTTTACGACCACATCATTGAGGCTGCCTTTCTCGATGGAGACACAATCATTTCTCGAGAAATCAACCATTCCCGAAATGATTTCAGCCGCTCTTGTAATTGCCCCGGTCGCGAGTTCGCAGGCTTCTCCGAACTGAGGATCCTCCACATCCGGCACGAGCGTCGAGATGTAGGCCATCGCCATTTGCACGGTGGCGAGTGGGTTTTTGACTTCATGCGCCACTCCCGCGGCGATTCGTCCGAGCGAATCCAGCTTTTCAGCCTGAATCAGTTGGTCCTGAAGAACGCGTTTTTCCCGATCCTCCTTTCGGCGTTCGATCACCGTGAAAACAGAACGCGCCACGAATTGAGGGTAATCAATATACTCACGCGGGAGAAAATCGTCAGCGCCTCTTCCCAGCGCTTCGATAGCAAAGTCGATGTCGTTGACCTCGCTGAAGACGATGATGGGAATGTAAGGGGCCATCTTCCTCAGTGCACTCAGCGCGTCGACCCCGTCAGGAGTATCGAGCAGCAGATCCAGGAGGATCACGTCATAGGTGCTCTCACTTTCGAGTGCCTCGACCACCATATCCAGATCCGGCATATGGATGATGCGGAAATGTTCGGGCATCGAATCCCCGAAGTCGAGCTGCTGCTGAAAGGAAAGACAGTCTTCAACACTCTTTACGGCGCAAATTACTGTAATTTGCGGCACCCTTCCTTCAACGCACTCCATTGAGGCGGCGAATATTGGTGCTGTGCTTCCCATCTTCTTGTTCCTTTCACTGTCGCTAATGAGTGAAGTTGGGGTGGATATCTCACTCTGTAAGTTATACCATTTTGAGTTAACTCTTCCAAGTTGGCTCGATTTCTTTAATCTTGTTGGTCATTCCCTCCCCTTAATGACACAACCCTTTCCATCTTATATCTACTCGAAATTTATTCGATGATTACACACTTGATACGATTTAGTCAATGAAAGTCGCACTCTGCTATGGTGCTTATGGTAAGTTCGTTTTAATTGGCTCAAATCGATGTTAACGGCCTGCATTGAGCCCACTCCTGTTCCGCTTCACGATGGCGGGCCGCATCGTTTTCCACCCCTAATGTCTGAATACATTCCGGGATGAGTGACTGGATCGTCAATGCCACAGCATGCCCTTTTCTGCCTTCTGTGGACGAACCGCTTCGCGCCGCAGGGATGAAACGTTTTGGAAAGCAGCGCGGAGGAGACTTCTACCTCGGAGCGCTTGAGTGTGCTCAAGCACTCTGGCTGCAGGGGCTTCCCGCACAGGCTCTCTTACAAATGAATCGGGCGTTCTCGGCCGACCTCAGGGGAGGGGAACCGGTCCTCAATGAGTGGGAGTTGCCTTACCGGGCGATGAGATGGGTGATGTCGGAATGCCCGCCGGATCAATTCATCGGAAACCCGAGACGTCACTTTCAGCACCTCGCAACCCGTATGGTCGAACCGCGGCGTGATTTGAGATCGTGGCGGGCGTGGGCGTGCTGGTGGCACGCCGTCGAGATTTTTCCGGACCTGCCGGCTGACGGGAAGCAGCTTGAGGAGGAGGGTATCACTGAGCCTGAAAAAGATCGAATTTTACAAAATCTGAAGAGTCACGGCCACGCGGGAGAGAGTGACCTCTGGCTCGATTCGATCACTCGTCCATTTCCAGAAGAGCGGAAAGAGAGTCGTTGAAAGTGATGATGTTCGTCTGGATATCGTCACGATTCCGAAATTCGGGTGGCAGTCCTCCGAGAATGCGGATGGCTTCCTCGAGGTAAAAGATCGCGTTGTCTCTCGCGGTGGGGCTCTCGGAGTCGAGGCATTTCGCCGCGTAGGAATAGGCTCTTGCCAGGGTGATCTTTTCTTCGGCATCATACGGCCGACTCTTGGATGAAATGATTCTCAGATCAATCTCCTGTCGAAACAGCGCGAGTGCTGCCTCAAGCTGGTTGAGATCCAACTCGATGACACCGAGCGCATGAATCGAATCAACCGACGCCGCTTTGGCTTCGGTTATTATCTCCGGGCGTGAATTGTTCAAGGTGCCGGCGAGAGCGAGCACAGTCTGAAACGTCTCTGATGCGGCGGCGGGATTTCCCGAGGAATATTCAATCGAACCCTTAAGCTCAAGAGCTCTCACTTTCTCGATTTGAAAGCTGTCGAGATCGCTGGAAGCCGCATTCGCCTGAGCATCGTCGAGGACCTGGAGGAGTTCATCGATTGTCTTAATCGCCACCGCAGATTCGGAGTTAGCAAAATGCAAAAGGCTCAGCGTTCTGTAGGTTGATGCGAGGTCTTTGGTTCTGGATAATGTGAACTGAGGCTCCCCGTCGGAAGTCTTCAGTCGCCACTCAAGCGAGCGGGAGTAGGCATCGACCGCTTCGGGATACTCGCCTTTGAGTTCGTGGATTTTTCCGATTCGGCCAAGATCTCTTGAGGTGAGTCGGGCCAGCTCGGCTGAGTCCGCGGGCGAGTTCGGATCCTCGTAAAGTTCGGAGCGGATCTCGTATGCGTTCGTGAAGTGCTTCAACGCTTCATCCAGCTCGCCCGCCTTGAGCGCCTGGTTGCCGTTCGCAATTGCGGTCGCGGCCGAGAGTTTGAGGACCGGCGTGGAAGCGACGCGATTCTTAAACCGGTTCGCGAGAAAGGTGGAGGCGTTCTCGGCAACGATGGAGTGGAGCCGATCACTGCCGTCACCTGAAAAATCACCGTTGTTCAGCTCGTTCACGAAGAGTTCCATGATTTCGAATGCGGCGCTGGCATTCTGCTTCGACTCTTCGTTCGCAATCCGTTGTTCGGCAGTGGCCCGGCGCGCTCTCTGGGCCTGAACAAAGGCGAAGCCCGATGCCCAAATCGCGACGACTAACAAAGTAGCAAAAATCGTGTTGAGACGTCTCGCTCGTTTAACGATATCCTGCTGGTCAATTCGCTGAATGCGGCCCCAGACCTCCCGCATATCAGCGGGCCGTTCATTCGGATCGAGACTGAGACATTGTTCGATGAGTTCCTTTTTCGCGCTGGGAACATACAGGTCGGGCGGCCAGGTGATCGCTTCGACTGCTTCGGTGAGTGTCGCGAGTTGCTCGCTGTCGATTTCGTTTCCGGTCTCAGCGAGAGTCGACTCGAGGCTCAACTCAGCGAGAGTGGAATCGGGATCAAAACTGAGATCCTCTGCATCAGCGAGTCCCTGAAGGCGGGGGAGTTCGCCCGTGAGGAGCTTGTAGGAGACCACTCCGAAACTGTAAACATCCCAGCGAAACCCTTTCCCTTCCGACGAATCTCTGGGATTTCGCAATTGTTCGGGGCTGGCGTAGAGCGGTGTTCCCACGGGATCAAACTCTTCGGTCACAAAGCCACGGCTCTGTCCGAAATCACAAATTTTGATGTGATAGGGAGTTTCATCCGTTAGAAGAATGTTAGACGGCTTGAGGTCGCAGTGGATGATCTGATTCCGGTGCAGGTAGGCCGTCGCGTCAGCGATGTCCCGAATCAGTCTCCAGCCTTCGCGGTGATCAACCTTTCCCGTGAGTCGTTCGAGGGTTCGCGTTTCCCAGGTGCCGTCGGGGCCCTGGTCGGCGTGCAATCCCATCGCATAGTAGGGAGGATCGTGGAGTAAATCGAAATCGTGGAGCGTTACGATTCCCTGGTGCTCGGCCACCTTGGAGAGCTTCTCGAGCTCTCGTGCCATGGTCGACAGATCGACCGCTCCCGGTCGGAAAATTTTGAGAGCGCGATCAGAGATTCCCCGGTAGGTGGCGCGATAGACACGACCAAAGGCACCTTCACCCAAAGGAGGGAGATGGGTTTGATAGTCTTTGATTCGAATCTGTTCGTCGTTTTCCAAAATGGTTTCGTTACTTGCTGAGGCTTGCGATCTCTCCCGCCCAGCTGGCCGGTGGTGGATCTTTCCGGAAAATCTGGGCTTTTTCTTTCAGCCACAGGGAAGGGGGATCGTCTTCGGAAAGGATATCAAGGAGGTCAATCGCATCGTCCCATTTCCGGTTGTGGAAGAAGGAGAGTGCCTTTTCATAAGTGAGGATGTCCTGATCGGAGATACCGGAGCCTCCCACCGATTTTGGCAGCACCAGTTCGTAAACCGGGTAGCTCTCATCGAAACCGGCCGGACGGATGAGGCAGAGGCGACGGAATCTGCGATTTCCAAATCCTTCAATGCGGCAGTATGTGTCATCAGATATCAGAACCGGCACTTTGAATTCTTTCGCGATTCGTTCGAGACGGGCTCCGAGGTTTGCGACGCTACCGAAGACACTGATGTGCCATTGCTGTTTCGGTCCTGTTTTACCCACGGCGATTCGGCCCGTGCTGATGCCGATCCGGACGGCGGCCATGGAGCGTCCAATTTCCTCCTCGAAAACGACGTGGTGGGCGAGACGCTCGACGATCGCCTCTGCCGCTTCGACTGCTTCGAGCGCGTGGACCTGATCGGAGTCGACGAGACTTGGCCAGCCCCAGAGTCCAAGCGCGCCGTCGCCTGCAAAATCGGTGATCACTCCGTGGCTTTTGAAAACCTCTTCGGTGATGAGTCCCACGACGCGCTGGTTATCATCGAGTCGGTCGAGAATCTCGTCGTCGCTCTTGGCCGTTTCGAGCATGCGGGAATGCCCCCGCCTGTCGGCGAACATGACGGTGCAATCGACCATGGCGGGTTTCAGTACTTCGGGGTCACTCTCCCGCATGATTTTCCTCAGTCCCGGCGAGAAATAGGCGGCCATCTGATCCTGAAGCTTTTGGTCGGCCCTCGCCGAAAGCAGACTCGCAACGAGGGAGCTGATCAGACGCAGGAAGGGGATGTATGCCGCTCCGGCAGCCTCGGACCCCTGAGTGGTTTGAACATAGAGAAAGACCGCTCTTCCGTTATCGTCCCTGTAAATTTTGGCAGAGTCCTCCATTCTCGCAACAGGGACTGCCGCGACCCAGTCGATGGATCCATGAAGGCTCTCCGCTGCGAAGGTTCGATGATTCTGTTTCGACGTCCACAGGTGGATATCGGCTGCCTTGGCCTTTTCGAAATCGAGTCGGTGGAGCAGCGTCCGGCTGGGACGGAAATCGGCCCGGGCGAGGGGATCCTGATTCAAAATCTCACTCTTGATGTTGCCTTCGCTGTCGCGTTCGAGGGCGATGAACACTGCGGTGACTCCCTTCTGCCCCGGAAGGGCTCCTTCCAGAAAAATGGCGGCCCGCGTCAGCAGATCCGCATCGTCGGTCCAACCGGAAAGAACCTGTTCGGGCAGCTCCTTTTGAAGCATTTTGAGCTGAAAGCGGAGACTGTATTCATCCAGCTTCTCGACATCGTCGTAGTCCTGATTGGCCGTCCGGCTTTCGACGTATTCGCCTTTCTCCTGCTCCAGCGCGTTGAAATAGTCTGCGACCTTGTCCTCGAGATCGGTGAGCGATTTCAGCCAGTAGATGGCCGTTTCACCCTTTGCCCCGATAGCGACAGAATCGCCCAGTTGCAGCGCGATCGGTTCGTCGAGGGATTTGCGCTCGCGCGGGGGGGCGCAGGTGTAAAGCGCGTTCGGTTTGTTTCTTCCCTTAATCGCAGGGAGTCGTTTCAGGATCAGCGCCTGTCCGTCACTTTGCGCCTCACAGTGGCTGCGGCTCACGAGACGATCCTGCCAGGTGATGCGAATGGACTTCACGTCCTCGTCTTCTTCGACGCGCGGCTTTCTCCCGATGCGGAAAACCTCTCCCGGAGAAGCTTGCGTGGCTACCATTTCACGCGGGTTTTCTAAATTAACGACGACCAGAAACATTTTTCTATAACTGGTTTTTCAAAGCGTTGAGGTGACTGAGTATCTGCGGTTTGATAGCTTCGGCGGCTTCTTCGACCGTGACAGGTCGACCAATCTCGGTGGAGATCGATGTCATCGAGACGTCGGAAATTCCGCAGGGGATAATGGAATCATACCCTGAGAGATCACTCGAAACGTTGAGTCCGAATCCGTGCATGGAGACCCATTTGCGAACACCCACTCCGATAGAAGCGAGTTTTCGGGTTTCCGCCCAGACTCCGGTTAATCCCTCACGACGCTCTGAATTGATACCAAATTCCGCGGTGAAATCAATCAATATGCTTTCGATTTCACGGAGGTAAGTGTGAAGATCCCTGCCGTAGGGAACAAGGTCGAGAATAAGGTAGCCAACGAGTTGTCCCGGGCCGTGATACGTGGCCTGGCCGCCCCGGTTCACTTCAAAAACGGGGTGGGGGAGAGTCTTTTCCAGATTTAAACTGGATTGATCACGCGTCCTCCCGATCGTGTAAACCGGTTCATGCTCAAGGAGTAGGACCGTGTCCCCGATGTCACCTTTCTGCCGCTGTTCAACGAGCTCGTTTTGCAGATCGAGCCCGTCGGAGTAATTGACTCGCCCGAGCCATCGAAAATCCATAAGAAGTAGAGGAACTTCGCCGATCACGGGGCCTCGTCAACGGTTTCATCGCGTTGATAGATGGGAAGTTGGCGGTAGGGAACCGTGAAAGAAAGCACCATCATCGAGGTGCCGTAAGTGCCCCCGTTTCGTCCGTTGGACCATGACCCGTTCGACTGTTGTTTGGGGAGATATTCCTGATACATCCAGTCCGCATACTGCGCCCAGTAACGTCCCCCGAGCTGGAACATGGCCTGCGCGTTGTAATAGTTCGCGTAGTATTCGTGAGCGTTTTTCACGATGTGCTGGCGATGCTTGAGGATGAAATCGCCTGACTTGTAGGTGGATTCGGTGCCGTGAAATCCGCTCAGTTCGAGGCAGAGAAGGCCGCAGCCGGTAAGTGTCTCCGAATGTCCCCAGGGATCGGTGTAGCCGAAGCGTCCTTCGTTTCTCTCGTGATTCTTCAGGACGTAGGCGACGGCTTTCTCGATCGCCTTGTCGGGGATGGGAGCCCCGTTCAATTTGCCCGAGCGCAGCGCCATGAGCGCCCATCCGCTGCAGGAGAGATCTGAATCGCGGGAATCGGGTTTGTAGCGCCATCCCCCTTCGTGTTTGTCACTCTTCGGAACCGCCTGAGCCTCGAGGATTAACTTTGTCGCTTTCGCGAGCACGGGGCTGAGGACCTCCTGCATCTGCGTGTCGACCATCCCGCTGCACTCGGAAAGGAACAGGGTCGCGATGGTGTGCGCATACATAAGGCCGTGGCCGGAGTCGCCTTTGTCGAGAAGGCCGTTCGGGCGCTGGCTGTCGAGCACGTAGCGGATACACCGATTGACGTTGGAGGCATACTCACCGTAACCCGGCGTGTGGCCGGCAGAGAGAAAGGCCATTCCCACCAGCGAGACGACCCCGACGGATCGCCCGTAGGAGTCGTTGAAGGTGCCGTCTTCGGATTGATTCGAGGCGAGATAGCCGAGCGCTTTGTCCACCGCATTCTCGACCTCGGTCTGGTGGCGCTGAAAAACGGTATTCGAGAGACTTTGCGCCGTTGACGCGAGCGGAGCGGCAGCGAGGGCAAAAAGCAGTGAGATCAGGAGCGTGGTTCGTATCGTTCTCATTATTTTTTACCTGCTTCTTTCGCGATCACCTGAAAATAGCGACCGACCAGTTCCCGGTATTCGGCGGGGAGTTCCGTTTCGATTGCGGTCGCGTTGCCGCCTGAGAGCGCGCCTTTGAAGCGGGCCCAATCATCCGCATTGATTCCCATTTCGAGTAACTCAGGAGGCACTCCGGAACCATTTGCATCGGCCGTTTTCTTGCCGGTTTCGTTGAGACTGTCGGACTGCGGGTCGCCGGCAAGATCTTGTTCCGGCATCGGTTGACCCTGCCCTTCCTGAGGTGGTTGATTTCCCGGCTGCCCTTTCCCCAGTTTTTGCATGGCTTGCTGAGCGAGCTTTTGCAATGAACTCGCCGCTTCCTGTGACTGTTGCGCAGCCTCCTGAGCACTCGACGCTTCAGAGGCTTCGGAAACTTCTTCGAATCCCTCCGCGAGATCGTCGCTGTTGGCGATGCGTTCGTCCGACTCCGAGGGCTCAAGGCCTTCCATCGTCTGTCCGATATTCGTAGCGGTGTTCGCGAGGTGCTGCGCCGCCTGGGCAAGTTGATTGGCTGACTGGGCCTGATCACTCTGACCGCGTTGCATTGCCTGTTGTGCTCCCTTGGCGAGTTCGCCTTCGGGCACTTGTCCTTTTGCTTCGGCCTGCGCTTGCTGATTCTGCGCCTGATTCAATTGGTTCGATGCTTCCTTCGCTTCACGGACGCCCTGTTCGAGCGCGTTTTCAGCGCGATCGGCGGACGACTTCGCGTTGTTCTGGCTCAGATTCTCCATCGTTTTCTCGAACTGCTCGGCTTCGTTCTGAAGGGCATCGGCTTCCGCTGCGAGAGCCTGCTCCATGAGGCTGAGTGCTTCCTGAAGATTGCCGTCGCGCACTGCGGCAATCTGTTCGGCGATGGCTTCCTGACGCTCGGCGAGTTTCGCAGGAAGAGGGGCGCCGTCTTCCGAGGGAGTGTCGCCGGGCTTGCTGCCATCGCCTGATTCCTGATCCGGGTTCGAGGCAGGATTGGGAGAAGCGGGGTCTTTCGCCGCCATCTCTGAAGGGGCTTCTCCCTCCGTCGGGGATGTCGGGGCACCGTCGGTGTCCTGAGCTGAATCCGTGTTGGCTTCGGTTTTTTCGCTCTGCGACGATTTGTCTGCCGCGTCGGACAGGGAAACGCTGGCGCTGAGGGCCGACTCCGTTGCCTCCTCCAGTTTGCGTTCACCCAGTTCGCCTGCTGCTTCGGCGGCTTTTGTTGCGGCCATAGCCAATGCTTCCGAAGCGCCGGGATTTTCTTTCGGCTTCGCTTCCTGAGGAGCGTTTTCAGAAGCGGCATCGGCGCTTTCAGTGGCCGGGGCTTTGGCCGCTGCATTCTCCTGAGCTGCCTGCGCGGTCTTCTGTGCCTGTGAGGTATCTTCAGCGAGCTGCGTCTGCATTGACTGGAGTTGCTCGATGAGTTGCTCCTTCAGCGCCGCCTGTTGATCCTCTTTGGACTGCGTTGCCTTCTGGCTGGTCTCTTTGAGAGCTTCCTGTTTTTTGGCGAGAGCGCTAGCTTGAGCGCTCATGGCATCGGCTTTCTTTTTCTGTTCTTCGAGGACCTCGGTGAGCGCGGCGGCATTGTCTTTCAGCATTTCGCCGAGTTCTTTTTCAACCTGATTCTGCTTCTGTTGGAATTGATTCAATTCCTTTTGCTGGGCTTGATCAAACTGTTGTTGCTCTTTGGATGCTTCCTGAGCGTTAGCAGCCATCTGCTCGGCGCGTTTTTTGGCTTCTTCCGCCCATTGCTTTGCGTTCTGTGCCAGCTCCTGCTGTTGGTTGGCGAGTTGATTCAGTTCTGAGATAGCGCGGTATTCTTCGTCCGCATTGCGCATTGCCTTCGCGAGTGAATCGAGTTCGCGAATCGATTTCTCGACTTCCTCGCGCGACTCGCGAGCTCCCGAGGTTCTCTCTTCCTTGGCGTCGGTCACGGGGATCATGTCCGCCTTCTCGAGAGCGGCGCCGAGATTTTCGTTGGAAATCTTTGCGGCGAGTTCGGCTTGTTCCTGAAAGATGGACTGGCCGAGTTCGGCGGCGATCTCATCGAGATTCTCTCTCGCCTTTTCGGTGTGCTCGCTGAACTCTTTGAGGCGCTGGCGGGTCTCCGGCTTCACCTCATCCGAGCGTTGCAATTCCTGTTCCGCCCGACGCATGTCGTCGCGAGCCCGCTCGAGTTCGCGCTTCGCTTCTTTGATTTTCTCGTCGACTTCCTTGCGTTGCGCTTCAATCGCCTGATCGGCGAGTGATTTTGCTTTCTGGTCGAGCGTGATGTAGATCGTCTCGCTGAGTCCCACACCCGGACCGTCGTAGTCGGCGGGCCGGTTGTCTTCCGCCCGCAGTTGGACCGCGATTCGCTTTTGATGAGGCTCTAAATTCAGTGAGGCAATGTTGAGTGAGGCGCGCCCGAAGTGAACTCCGGAGGCGTCCACCTTTGCCGGTGCGGAGAGGTCGATCGAGGTCGGCGCGGGGGCTCCGTCAGGAGTCACGAGCATCGTGAAGCTGGCGATGCCGAAATCTTCGGTGATCGCGGCGTCGATCGGGAGTGTTTCAGTCGGCTTGAGCCTGAACTCTTTCTGAACCGGCTCCGTAATCTGAACGGTGGGTGCTTTGTCAGGAAGCACCTCGATCGGAAATGAGACCGGCTCGTTGGTAAATCCCTCTTCATCCGCCAACTCGATTCTCCAGGATCCGTTCGTTCCGGATTTCAATTCCATCTCCCAGCTGATCTGATTTTCAGAAGAGTCAGCGAGTTCGATTTCACGTTTCTCATTAACGAACAGTTTCGAGGACCAGACCGGTCGGTTCAGCGTTGCCTCGATTCTTACCTTGGTGTGGGCGATCGCCCGGATCTCCCCGGTTTTGGTAACGGCGCTTGCATCCTCGAGTCCGGTGTATTCGGGATAGTCATAGGAAATGCGCAGTTCCTCGACCACGGGGGGATCCACCGCATCGACATCGTAAAATTCGGATACCGCTGAACCGGCGCGGACACGGTAGTCAAAATTTTCCGTTACGGAAGGGAACGTCATCGAAAAGCGCTTCGTCCCGTCTTCATCCTCGCCGACCAGCGTCATGCGCTCAACCGTTTCGCTGCCATCGCTGAGGAGCCGGCGGATCTCGGCGCGTTTGAGCTTCTTATGCTTCACGGAAACTTCGATCGTAACCGGAGAGCCGGTTGCCACTCTGACATCACCCGGATTGACGACGAGGGAATCGGCGTAGGCATTTCCGATGTCGAGAAAAGGAGCAACTGCTCTCGTTAGAAGCGTCCAGGATTGCTTCGGCCAGATTGCGAGGGTCAGGAGCAGGATCGCGAGGGCGCCGACACCCACCGCGAGAAATTTTCGTGAGCGGGCCGGTTTGAATTCCGTCCTCGGATCGACCGCTTCGATATCGACGACGGCGGAATCGACCACTGCGCCGATCAGCTCCGCGGACCCTTTAATCGAATCGGGATCTTCGCTCCCCATCAGTTCGACCGCGGTGGAGATGCGTTCCTGGAGCTCGGGGTGCCGGATCTCCAGGATCCTCGCCATGTGCGTGAGCGTGAACTTGCGGGAAAGCGGGCGCACGAGATACCACCAGGCCGCGACGAGAGTGATCGCCAGTCCTGCGAGGCTCAGCATCCATCTCGCGGTTGATGAGAAAATCGTGATCGCCGCGTCGATTGCCATGATCGCGAGAAGGCAAACCACCGCCACCGCGAGTGTGGCAAAGAAGCCGCGGATAAAAAGCAGCCGCCTCACGCGTTTGATCATCGACTGCAGTTTGTCGAGGATCGGTTTGGGAAGTTGGTCAATGGCAGATTCGAGCGTGCTCATAAATTATATGGTCGTGTTAGACGAGTCCACTGCGTCGGCGAATGATCCACTCGGTCGTGATGAGTCCGAGGAATCCGAAAAGGATGGGCCATTTGTCCCACAAGGTGACATTACGGCGTTCAGTCAGGATCTCTTTCGGCGCTCCGAAAGAGGAAAGCAGGCTGGACAGCTCGTTGATTTCGGCAACGGTGCCTCCTGTGATTTCCGCGGCCCGATTGAGGAAGTCCCGATCAGCGGTGAGTTCCGCCAGCTCGATCGGGTTCCGGGTCGTCACGACGAGCAGCTCGGTTGAAACCTTGTTGTCACCCAGCTCGTCGCCGGAAAGTCGGAGTTCATATTCGCCTTCCTCACGCAGTCCGCTCAGGCTTGTCTCGTAGAGGCCTGATGAATCGGTGCGATAGCTGAGCCTCTGCTTCCGGAGGCGTTCGCCATCTTTCCACACCTCGACATCGAGAGTGGCGTCGGTGACAGGGCGGCGCTCGCTGTCGAGGAGTTTTGTGGTGACTTCGATCGAATCATTCGGTGTGTAACTGAGTCGATCGGTTCCCATGCGAATTTGATCGGTTCCCGAGCGCAGGTTTGGACCGGCACCCCAGCGGGTGACCTGTCCCCAGAACCGGTGGTGGTACGTGTCACCGACGCCATAGCGGAAGCGCCAGGTGCGGTCGAAATTCAGCATGAGCACTTTTCCGAGCCCGGCTGAAGTCGTCGTGATGAGCGCGTGCTCTTTCTCCAGCGTTTCCTGATTCGCGAGCTGCTGGATCGCCGCTTCGACTGAACCGGGTGATCCGTCGGGATTGACGACCGAATTCAAATTCCGGCTTCCCACCGGCTGTGCGTAGGCGAGAACCTCGGCGGTATCTTTGACGTTTCCTCCGTCATAGCGCCAGCGCATCGGCGGGAAGGACTGCCAGCGCTCGTTGTTGAGAGCGCGGCTCGATGATTGGGATGTTACGGGGTGATCGCGTCCCGATGCGGTGAGGCTGATTCGGTAGGCGTCCTCGGGAGAGGCGAAATTGGCGGCGTTTCCCGGTGTGTAAGTGATAGGGAGTAAGTTCTGCAGGACCTCGCTTGAATGGGCGTGAGGCATGTAGCGCTGACCCGCGATGCAGACGAGCATTGCACCGCGCTTCGTAACCGCTTCTTCAATCGCCTTCCAGTCTTTGGGATCGAGAGCGGCGGGGTCGATGTCGCCGAGAATGATGACATCGAAAAGTTGCCACTCATCTTTGTTCTGCGGGAGGAGGGTTGCCTCGGCTTCGCCAAAGGGGCGGGTCGCGCTCGCAGCTACGTCGCTCTGCCCGCGGGAACGATAGATTTCGTCAGGGTCGAGAAGCACATACTGGAGGTGAACTGATTTGTCGCGACCGTAAAACAGATTCCGGAGATAGCGGAACTCCCATCTTGGAAACCCGTCGACGAGAAGCACGTTCGTTCGATCGTCCGTCACCGCGACTTTGAATTCCCAGGCATTGTTCGTCCTGAATATCTCACGTTCGTCGGGTTGAAGCCGCACTTCGTAATCGATGATCCCTTTCTCTTCCGGCTGATGAACGAAGCGAATCTCGGAGCGGAAGCTGACGTCGGTCACTTTGACAGGAACCGTATCGACCACTTTTCCACCGCTCAGCAGTTCCGCTTCCACGGTTTCGCCGAGAAAGCCGTCGAGTTTCGCCATCGCGGTGATGACGACGCGGTCGTCGAGATAAATCGACTCCGGCGCGCGGAGATCGAGAATCGAAATGTCGACGGGCCCGAGTTCTCCACCAATCGGCACGGCAGAGAGTGGTGTGTTTCGCACCGCGAGTTGTCGGAGACTGTCTTCGGGGAGCGCTGAACCGTTGTGTCTTCCATCACTGAGGAGGAGAACTCCGGCGAGCGATTCGGGGGAGGTATTGTCGAGGACGTGTTCGAGCGCGTGAGTGAGATCGGTCTGGGAGTGTCCCTTGCTGACTTCCTCCGATTCATCACTGTCGGGGTCCGTGATCTGCTCGATCTCTCTGTTGTAACGATAGAGTCGGAGGCTGTATTCTTCGCCGAGAGCTTCAAGGAGCGTTATTCCCGGGAGGGTATCCCCGGATTCTCGCTGCGCATCGGCTTGACCGTGTTGGTTTTCATTCAACAGGGTTGGGTCACTGGCTTGACCCTCTTGAATCGTGTCCTCAGGCCGTGAAACTCTCGTCGAGAGAATCTTCCGCGACACTTCGAGTCGATCTCTTCCTGCGGCTTCCTCCAATGTGTTACGTTCGTCTTCGCTCAGTTTGGAAATGAAGAATTCGTCTGCCTTCGCGGTGGTGGCTTTGATGGATTCGAGAATGCCTTCGAGTTCTTTCTTCGCGACATTCAGCTGTTTGATGAGTTCTTCTGGCTTGCCTTCGGAAGCGGCTTTCTCCGCGAGTGGGATGATACGGCCGAGGCCGTCGCGGGTTCGCTTCAAGTAGTCGGAGATTTTTCCACCCGCCTCTCCGGGGATGGAGAGCGATTGTGTTTCGGTGAGACGTTTCGTGATCCTGTTCGAGTCGGATTTGATTTGCGTAAAAAACTCAGGGAGCTGCCCGGCCCGGTTTTCGAATCCTGCTGCCGGTGTCGGTGCTGAACTGAGCGCGTCGATTTCGCTTCCGATTTTCGCGGAAAGGTCGCTGACCCGGTTGTCGATGTCCCGGAGGGGAGGTCGTACCCGCGGGAACTTCACTTCAAAAAGTTCGGCCCGATCCAGCTTCTGAGAGTCGGTGAGCCGCTGATCCGAGATGCGCATGGAATCGGAGTCATCGATAAGAATCGCTATCTCGCGTTCGATTTCACGCTCTTCGAGAAAGGAGCGGACCGGTTGCACGAGAATGATCAGGAGGATCGCGAGCGCTCCGAGACGGAGTCCGAGAAGCCAGCGTCCTTTCGCTTTCTTGACGAGTGTTTTCTCAAACTGATAGAGCCAGAGAAGGAGTTCCGTTGCGAGTCCTCCCATGATCGCAATCGCGAGGAGAGGCCACGACGTCGCCAGCGAAAAAAACTGCGCGAGGAATTGAAACGAACACCAGATCGTCAGAGTCGCGGTGATTGCTCCTGCGACAGCGCCGGGAATGGCAATGAGAGGAAACCGCTTTCGCAGGGCCACCGTCACGATCCAGAGCAGCGCAAACAGAGCCACTCCGGTGCCTGCGGTCCAGGCATTGAGGGATTCGATGAGGTCGTCTCGGCTGTAGTCTTCGGGATTCAAAAGAAAAAAGGGGTGGGTCAGGTTTTACTGAACTTCGCAAGCTGTTCGCGAAAGGCATTGGACGGAGCATCTTTTGCCTCGAATTGAATATTGATCTCTTCACCCATGCGACGGCTTTTCGCGATCCAGCGGGAAAGAGCGATTTCAACGAGCAGAAAAAGGAAGGCGCCGAGAGCGAGGTATTTCCAGAGTTCCTGACCGAACTGATTGCCGTTTAAAAAGCCGACGAGTTCCTCCAGCGTTTTTGGTTGAGTCAGGGTGACGAAATTCGCGAGGAAGGCGTAATCGGTTTCGTTGAGTCGCTTCAGCTGACTCTCCGCGGGATCGCGTTTTACGGTGAAGGGGATTTCGTTTTGTCCCTCTTTCAAAAAGTCGGCAAAGTAGACCCGCTGGTTTTCAGGGATTTCGATGCGGTAGAGTCCGGAGGAAATTTCCCCCTGAAGTTTGAGGACGGTGCCCTCTTCCTGAGAACTGAGTTGCGCGGTCCGGGGGCGGCCTCCGGGGCCGATGACGTCGTAACTGGTGAGTGCTGACTGGCGCCCCGTTCCCTGTTGCGCGGATTGGAAGCTGCGCAGTTGGAGCGAAGGTATCAATTCCCGTTTCAGCTTCGAGGACTCCCAGAAAAGTGAGACTTTGGCATCCCCTGAATCTTCGCGGTATATCGCTTTGATATCATACCAGCGCCCCGCATCAAACTTCTGGGAAACCTTGCGTCGCCCGTCGGGATACTTGTAATCGCCAATGCGTTTTCCATCGATCCAGACTTCGAGGTAATCATCCACCTCGGCTGAAAAGGTGTAGCGATCGGCGGCGGGGAACTGGATCTTGCCCACCCACTCGACGCGGAAATTATCTGCGGGGATTCCGGGGGCGGGGCTTCCTCCGAGCCAATTGAAAGAGAGCGTTTCATCCTGCCGGATGTGGGAGGGCGTTTGGGCGGAATGGCTCGCGAAATAGCTGCCGATCAAGCCCTCACCGATCGCGCGGGAACGTTTTCCGCTGAGACCCAGATTCACTTCCCACCCCGGATCGAGATTCAGGCGGTAGGCGGCGGGATTGGCGAGGTCGTAGACGAGTTCGTGAATAAAAGGAAGAAAGGACTGACGTGTCACGAGGTTGCCGGAGGACAGGTCGAGTGGAATCGCGGTTTGCACGACCTGTCCGCGACCGACGCGACGGGAGGCGATGAGAATATCCCCGTTGTTGAGACGGGCGCCGACGGAGGTCTCGGTGGCGAGATCGTCCGGGATGGTTTGCTTCCGGTAGTTCGTGATGACGGTGTTGGAGAAGTCGCTCTTGGCGGTGTCGGCGATTTTTTCCAATGAGGGATGTGTGAGGGTTTGGGCGGAAGGCGTAAACGATTCATCCGCGGAGGACATCGTGACGGTGTCGCCGACGGTGACGGGGAGGAAGGGTTCATTGTTTTTCGTCCGCCAGGCGTTGTAGAAAGCGGGATCTGATTTCCGGCCCGAGGCGATCAACAGACCGCCGCCCTGTTCCACGTATCCGGACAACGCGTCAGCGGTTACGGAGGGAAGTTTGGGGACATCGGCGAGGATCACGGCATCGAATTCGGAGAAATCAGTGATCGTCGAAGCATCGGGGAGATCGACCACCTGTGGTTCGACGAGGAAGCGGATTCGATCGAGCGTGGGGTCGAAATTTGCCTCGAAATCATCGGATGCTTCGTCGCTGACGCCGGGGGTGTTTGCGTCGAGGGTGGGATCAAGCGTCAGTGAGGACGGGGCCAGTGCGACTGCGGCAAAGGAAGAGGCGCGATCAAAAGCCCGTGAGGAAGGGCGGCCGTCGACGATGAGGGTGCGGAGGCTGTGAGCGACGTTCACGGCGGTGACTCCGGAGTTGTCGGTCATGATGTCGTCTTCGACTTCGAGGGTGAATGTCAGGGCCTGCGCTCCCGGTGAGCTGAACTGATGTGAGAAAGTGACGGTCTGACGTTCTCCCGGGGGAAGCTGTCCGAGTGATTCGTCGCGGTATTCACGCTCGTCATCGATCGAGAGGATGAGGGCTCCGGGTGTCACGGACTCGTTGCCGGTGTTTTCGACCGTTACGGTGATGTCGACGGGGCGGTCCACCCCTACGATTTCCCGGGAGAGCTCGATGTCCCTGACAGCAACGTTTCTCACGTAGTCAGGGAGCGGCATTTTGCGCAGCATGATCTGCGGTTCCGTGGGGAGATTCTTGAATGCGTCGTGGAGGAAGTTCCAGCGACCGCTTTTTCCAATTTCCCATCCGACGTTTTGTTCGTCGGAAAACAGGACGATCTGCTTCGCAGGGTTATCGCCTCTGGCGAGGCTGAGTGAGGCGAGGGTGAGCGCCTGATAAGTGGTCATCGCGCCGTCGAGGGGGGCGAGTTCTTCGAGGGCTGCGTCGAGTTCTGCTCGGTCCGTCGTCGGGTCGAGGATAAGCGCGGCGGGACTTGGGCCTCCGAGAATGAGACTGAAGGCGTGCCCGCGGGGAGCACGTTTCACGAGGGTGCGGGCTTCTTCGACCGCGCGTTCGAAATTGGTCGTTCCGTCGACGGCGACAGACATGGAGGTTGAGCCGTCGATGACGAGCGCAATGTCCTGTCGGGCGCCGGGAGCGAAGCGGGAAAGGTTGAGATACTTTTCAAACAGCACCAGAGCGATGCAGGAGAGGAGTAAAAAGATGGAGATCCCCGCGATCCAGCGTCGCCATTTGGGTTCGTTGTGGAGGACGACGGATACGCCGAGTCCGACAACGGCGATGAGGAGAAGAGGCAGAACGAGCAACCAGGGAATCGTGGAGCCGGGCGGAATGAAAGGTCGGGCGAGCGCGAGCGCGAGAAGCCCGACGAGGAGGCACCGCGTCGCCATGAGGAGCGCTTCCTCCAATTGGATGCGGCGGTTCCGAATCGCGAGCGATTCGAGAAGAAAGTTCATCGCGCCCCAGTCGACAACGCGGCTCGAGCGCCGGTTGAGCAGATGAATGATGATCGGAATGAGAATTCCGAGAGCGCCGATGAGCAAAGCTGTGTTGAGAAAGAGCACGGGAGGAGCGCGGAGCGCTGTGAAAGGTGAAAAGTGAGAAAATTTCGGGAGTCTCTGAGGAGATTAAGACTGAGATTAAGAAAAGGAAAAAGAGGCGGAGAGTAGCTTGGCCATCGAGAGCTTCACCTCTGTGAGAAGTAGCTGAAGAGGGCTTCGGAGACGGGGGTGGAGGTGTTGATGGGGACGTAGTCGGCCTGCATTTGGCCGCAGGCGAGTTCGATCGATTTGAGATGTTCGCGGACGCGGTCGAGGTAGGATGCGCGGATCGTCGAGGGATCGATGTTGAGTCGACGGCCTTCGATTTCCATGCATTTGAAGTCGTCGAATTTTTCGAAAGGAAAGGTGAACTCCTCCTCGGCCATGAGATGAAACACGACGAGCTCGTGGTTCCGGTAGCGAAAGTGATGCAGTGCTTTTTTGATCGCATCGGCATCGTCAAAGAGATCGCTGATCACAATGATAAGACCGCGGGGGGGGATGCGTTCCGCGATCTCATGAAAGGTGTCGGCGCATCTCGTGTCCTCCGCCGGCTCGGTGATCGCGAGTTCTTCCAGCACCGCTCTTACCTGGCTCGGCTTGGCGGCAGGGCGGATGTATTTGCGAATCCCGTCGGCAAACGTGACGAGACCTACCGCGTCCTGTTGGCGAATGAGGAGGTAGGTAAGCGCTGCCGCGAGGTAGCGCCCGTATTCGTATTTGGAAAGGTTTTCCTTACCTCCGAGCGAGGTCGCTTTTTCTCCTGCGTATCCCATCGAGCCGGAGGCGTCGACGAGAATCGTCGCGCGCATGTTAGTCTCCTCGATGTATTGCTTGATGTAGTAGCGGTCACTTTTTCCGTAGACTCTCCAGTCCAGATTGCGAAGATCATCGCCGGAGACGTATTGACGGTGTTCCGCAAATTCGACCGAGAATCCTTTGTGAGGGCTCGAATGGCGGCCGTTGATAGTCCCTTCCTTCGCGCTGCGCGCGAGGAATTCGAGCCTGCCGATCATGTTGGTGATCTCGCTTGGCAGGAGGTCGGAAAATTGGGTGGTACCCGTTTCGGCCATGGGACGCGTTGGGAGGAGAGTGGCTTAAACTTCGAGGTCAGCTTTTGGCTGAAACTGCTCGACGAGGCGTTCGACGATGTCGTCGCTGCTGACGCCTGCGGCTTCAGCGTTGAACGTCGTGAGGACCCGGTGACGAAGGACTGGCAGGGCAACGGCGCGCACATCGGCGGTCGTGGCGTGAAATCTTCCCTGGAGAATCGCCCGTGCTTTCGCGGCGAGGATCAGGTAAATGCCGGCGCGGGGACCTGCTCCCCAGGAAACCATTTCCCGAACGAAATCAGGTGCTTCGTCCTCGCGAGGGCGGGAGGCGCGTGTGATTTGAGACGCGTAAGCGACGACGTGGTCAGCGACAGGGACCCGGCGCACGACTTTCTGAAGTCTCGCGACGGCCTCTCCATCAAGTTGCTTCGTGATGTTGGCCCGGTAAGTGCCGGTGACGCGTTTAATGATCGCCTCCTCTTCGGGGGCGCTGGGGTAATTCACACGAATGTTGAACATGAAGCGGTCAAGCTGTGCTTCGGGAAGTGGGTAGGTGCCTTCCTGCTCGATCGGGTTCTGCGTTGCGAGAACGAAAAAAGGATCGGGAAGGGGGTAGGTTTCGTCGCCGATCGTGACGTGGTGTTCCTGCATCGCCTCAAGGAGTGCGGCCTGCGTTTTCGGTGGTGTCCGGTTGATCTCGTCAGCGAGAATCATGTTGGCGAAGATGGGGCCTTTCACGAATTTGAAGATCCGCTTTCCGGTGCTCATGTCTTCCTCAAGAACCTCGGTGCCGGTGATATCGGCCGGCATCAAATCGGGGGTGAACTGAATGCGCTTGAAGCTCAAGTCGAGGACTTCGGAGAGCGTGGAAATGAGAAGCGTTTTCGCGAGGCCCGGGACACCAACGAGAAGCGCGTGGGAGCGGCAGAAAATGGAAATCAACAATTGCTCGATGACTTCCTCCTGACCAACGACGACGAGGTCGAGTTGCTCTTTCATCGACGCGTAAGCGTCTTGTAATTCACGGATAATTTCTTTGTCGGAACTCTCGAGTTCCTTATCGGTTGTGGTGATTTCTGCCATGATTTGAAAGGGGTGGCGCAGGTTCAAAGAGGAACTGCTGATAGAGGGAATCTTAATCGCGAAGGAAACGCTGTGTCGAACGGGTTTTTTTGCTTATTAGCGCGTATCCGGAAGCTCGAATGGACTAGCTCAAACGGGTGTCTGCGCTGGTTTTTTTGTATTGGCTACTCCGTAATGCTGATTTCGGAGATCGTTACGCTGAAGGAGGAATTGGTATCGTCGCCATCGGCGAGGAGCCATAACCCGGCCACGGTCAGCGGGTCGTCGGGGAAGCTGACTTTTAAAACGAAAGAGCCGTCCGCGTTCGGGGCCGCCTGAATCGTTTCGATGAAGGTGTCTCCCATCGGGTTCACCCGGCTTTTACCGATCAGGGAGGCATCGGGCATGAGGTGATAGCAGCGGATTTTTCCCAGCCCCTCCATCTTCTCGCTGAACATTTTCTCGAGCGTCTTGATCCACGCCGGAGCTGCAAGGCGTTGGATCGCTGAGAGTTTCTTCGTGCCGGGCTCGATCAGTCCGAGTCGTAAGAGAGCATCGTCGTGATTTTTGGTCCAGAGATCACCGGGAGCGACCTTCAGCGTGCCTTTGATCGTGCCGGTAACGGTGACTTCCCGCATTTTGACGGGATCGGGAAAAACAGAAACGAGCGGAGACCCGCTTCCGTCGACGGCGATCATCATGGAGCCGCCTTCGTAGGAAACGCGATTGGCGGGAACGCCGTCAAACTCCAGCGACCTCCATGCGGACGGTTGGGTGAAGGAGGCCAGAAGACCTGCCGAAAAGAAAAGCTGAAAGAAGAAGAGCATTTTCGCCGAATAGAGAGGATTCGAAGTTCTCCGTAGGGTCACGAAATAAGACGCCGGGGTCAAGCTCTCACCCCGATTTCACGCAGTCTTCACTCATATTTCACGTCGCATTCATCATCCCTTCACATTGACGGGGAATTCTAGTCACATGATTCAATCAGAAATTACCATCGCGAGAGGGAGAATGGGCTTCGACGAGCTGTTCTGGTTCGGCCGCCAACAGGCTTTCGCCTGTATTTTCGGAATTCTCCTGCTCGGGGGATTGGTTCTCACGAAGCAGTGGCAGCCGGATGGCGTTCTTTCCCGATCCGACTTTCTCTTTCTGTATGCCTTGAGTCTTCAGGGGGCGCTTCTCGCCTTCCGATTGGAGCATCGTGATGAACTCGTCGTGATTTTCGCCTTCCACGTTCTCGCGACCTTGATGGAGTGGTTTAAAACCTCACCCGCGATCGGATCGTGGCAGTATCCGGATACGAACGTGATCTTTCGCGTCTATCAGGTGCCGATGTTTGCCGGGTTTCTCTACAGCGCGGTCGGTAGCTATATCGCGAGAGCGTGGCGACTCCTCGATTTCCAATTCACCGGCTACCCGCCGCTCTGGACGACGATTGCCCTCGCGGTGCTCGCTTATGTCAATTTCTTCACGCACCACTTCGTCCCGGATTTCCGCTGGGTCCTGATCGCGCTTTCCGTGGCGATGTTCTGGAGGTGTGAACTCTCCTTTCGAACCGGAGCGACCTATAGGCAAATGCCGCTGCTGGTGGGGCTGGGAATGGTCGCCCTCGCGATCTGGGGTGCTGAGAATATCGGGACCTATGTGAAAGCATGGACGTATCCCGGGCAGGAAACGGACTGGAAGCCGGTTTCGATTCAAAAGTTCTGGGCCTGGTATTTGCTCATGATCCTGAGTTTCGTCCTCGTCTCGCTGGTGCATTTCCGTAGGCGTTGACTCTGAAAGGGAGGAGGCGGAGCAAAAAGGAATTGGCGAAGCCTCTGCGAATCTCCATACTCGACACATGTTCGGTAGCAGTGACCAATTTTATCCTTGCCCCGGTCGTCTTGTTGATCGCCGGGAGTGGGCTGAAATCAGTTCATTCATCGTAGCCCTATCAATACGACTCACTGTTTTTCTCGAATCATTCGTATCCGGATTAAACCGCGTTGTGGCCCCCTCGAAAGTGACACCACGTTCAGAAAGTTACCTCGGAGACGTTCCTCATCACACCTATGATGCCAGCCACTGCCCATCGAGTGGAAGGGTGACACCTGTCGCGACGCCTGATGGCACAGCGTTGCACTGGCATGGGCAAGCTGGTGGGATAGGCTCCAGTCCACGATTGCATTGGAGTAAACGTCACTACGACTGGTGCAGGGAGTCATTGCACCGGCCGCGCGTGTTAGAAGTGCGTTATTACGGCTTCAGATATTATATCCCTCAAACCGGACGCTGGGCGTCCAGGGATCTTATTGAGGAACGAGGTGGCGTGAACTTGTATGGGTTCGTTGGGAATGATGGAGTTGGGAAGACGGATGCTTTTGGCTTAGCTGAAAACTTTCCAGGAGGTCAGAATATTCCAGGATCAAATTGTATGGGTCACGCTCTGGGGACTGGAGGGAGCTATCAGGTTGATCCAGCAAACTCGCATGCTGAGGCCCTTGAAAAATTGGGATGGGATTGCAACTCGGTATCGTCTTCAAAAGATTGTAAATGTGACTGTGATACCGAAGAAGCGGCGATGGCATACACATATGTCATGAAGGGAAGTATTGATGATGATTGGGACGATTGGCCTGCCAAAAAGCAAGAAGCTTTTATGAGATTTGCTAATCACAAGGACTTCTGGGATACTCCGTGGGGGCAGTGCGATCCGTCTACAGTAGACAGCCATTTTATCCGTCGAAATTGTCCAACACCTGAAGGGGATGATGATTCTTGGGACTATGTTCCCACCCATTCGGACGACCCTCAGACCCCAACACCAATCAGTAATCCTGATGACTATTGGGAAAAAGACGGTGGGGTCAGAGTTTTGGGGAAATATTGCTGTAAGAAAGGAAAGGAAGAATGAGATTTCTGATTTATATCGTAAGTTTTTCTCTTAGTTTCTGTTTGTATGGTTCAGAATTGGAGGCGGTGAACACACCCGAAGGCTTAATTTTGGACTGGAAAGAGCCCCCCAAAGTACTGAGTCGCGGTAAAATAGAACTAAAATTTTTACTATCGAATTTGACGCAAAAACAATTTATAATGGAGCAATGGGTTCGTCAGTTTGGAAAAAACGATATTCCGAATGTGTTAGTTCTTACGAAAAAACTTAATGAAGAAAGCCGGATTAGGCCCTTGAATCCAGTAGCTGTGAGAGGCCAAATCCCAATAATTGTGAAAGAATTTCCTCCGGCATCAGTTGAAGATTTAGACGCTAAGGTTTTGCTACCTCTTTCGGATGGAATGTATCAAATTTGGGCTGAACTTCGGTTTGATCGGAATGTGAGATCCGAGAGGATTACCATCGAAGTCAAAGGTGGCAAAATACCAACTCAAGATCGAAAATAGAATTCGCGGGTTTTAGGGGGGCATGATCCCGGGGTATGTGTTTTGTTTTAAGGGACAGACAAATAGGAGAAGAAACGTATTGTTGTTTTGAACACTTGTGATTAACCTCAAGTGATGAGGACTGCACGACTACTGGGTGAGGGGCGTTCGTTTTACCACTGTATTTCACGGGTGGTGGATCGGCGGTTGTTGTTTGGCGATAAGGATAAGGCGATTTTTCGTAAGATGATGCGCAGCCTGGAGGCGTTCCTCGAAGTGAAGGTGATCACCTATTGCTTTATGGGGAATCATTTTCATCTTTTGCTCGAGATTCCTGATCGTGAAGGGATTTCACCACTTTCGGAAGAGGCCCTCATAGGGCATTTGAAGGGGCTTTACGATTCGGTTGTGGTCGACGGAATCCGACAGGAGTTGAGACGCGCTCATGCGAAGGGCGATGAAACGCACGTTCAGGAAATACTGGGACGGTATGAGGATCGACGCGGGAAGATGTCGGAGTTCATGAAGTCGTTTAAGCAGCGTATGACAAGTTACATGAACAAGAAGTTGAACCGGACGGGTACGCTCTGGGAAGGTCGCTACAAGAGTGTTCTCGTTGAGGGGAGCGAGCTTGCTTTGCTCACGGTGGCGGCATATATCGATTTGAATCCGGTGCGGGCGGGGCTGGTAAAAAGTCCTGAAGATTACCGTTGGAGTGGGTATTCGGAGGCTGTTTCGGGAGCGCGCGGAGCGAAATTAGCTCGAGCGGGGCTTGGGTTGGTGATGGCAGAAAGCCTGAGCGATGAGGGGTTGCGGACGGATTGGCGGCGCACGATGAATCGTTACCGTCAGTTTTTGTATGAGGAGGGTGAGGCGCGTGAGGCGAATGCAGTTACCGGAGAGGGAGCCCGCCGGGGCTTGGCGAGTGAGGAGGTTGAAAAGGTAGTCGAGCGTAAGGGGGCGATGACCGTGCCTGAGGTGCTGCGGCACCGGGTTCGGTATTTTTGTGACGGGGTGATTCTCGGATCCGCAAAGTTTGTGGATGATGTTTTTGCGCGTGAGCAGGCGCATGGTCGTGGGGACCCTAATCGCAAAAGCGGTGCGCGCCGAATGCGGGGTGCGAAGTGGGGCGATCTTCGGACGTATCGCGATCTTCGGAAAGAAGTGGTGGGCGAATAAATGTCAGAAAATTTAGGAATGATGGGTGGCTCTATAGTCACTATCCTGATGACAAGACGGAAAAGATTGCGTAATCGTACCCTGTGAAACTGAAAACCCTCCCTTTTTTTCAAGCACTCGTGCTGAACGCGCTTGCTTTGAATTCCTTCGCTCTTGATTACGAGGATGACATCATGCCTGTCCTCGTGAAGAAGTGCGCCGAATGCCACAGCAATGAATCGGGCAAAGCGAAGGGCGGGTTCAAAGTCGACGATCCCAAGCATCTGCTCGGGCGCCTCAGCAAAAACAATCTCGTCGTTCCCGGCGACTGGGATGCGAGTTATCTTTTTATCACGCTCTATCGGCCCGAGGGGCACGAGGATGCGATGCCGCCCGAAGGAAAAGGGGAGCGACTCACGGCGGAGGAAGTGAAGCTGGTTCAGGAATGGATCACCGAAGGGGCGCCGATTCTGGGCGAGCGCGGGGAGAAAGGTGAGATGCCGGCTGCGGAAGAGACTGAAAAGGAGAAGCCGGCGGCCATGGCATCAGAAGCACCGAAACCGGAGAACTGGACGAATCAGGCAGGGAAGACAATCGTCGCTACCTTGTTGAAAGTGGATGGCGATGTTGCCCTTTTGAGAATGGCGAACGGGAAAGTGTATAAGGTTCCCGTCGCGAGTTTGTCGGCTGAGAGTCAGGCGAAGCTGAAGGAGTGATGAAATGGTAGATGCCTTTTGCCAAAAGGCATTGGTAGCGACGTCCGGGCATCGCGGGGCTCTGCCTTCTTACATAAACGTCCGGATGATCCAGTCGAAGACCCGGTCGGGTAGGATCGCGCGGGCGATCATCGTGGGCCTCGCGAGGTAGCCGGCGACGTATCTGGTTTTCGGCCTTTTTGATTCGATCGCTCTGACGATGACTTTCGCGATGACCGAAGGGTTGGAAGCCTTTCCACTCGAGAAGGTGTCGCGCGTCGCCTTGGCCATTCTTCCTGCGAGCGTTTCATACGGGCCGCCCTTCGAACGTTCCAGCAGGGGATCGATGAGCACCTGATCAAACTCCGTTTCAATCGCGCCGGGTTCGATGATGACCACCTTGATCCCGAAGGAGGCGACTTCGATTCGAAGGCAGTCGGACCACCCTTCGAGCGCGTGCTTGCTTGCGTGATACCACGCGCCGAGAGGAGTGTAAACTTTCCCTCCCATCGAAGAAAGATTGATGATCGTTCCGCTTCCCTGTTCTCTCATCGTCGGGAGAACGAGTTGGGTGAGGCGGGCGAGACCGAAGAGGTTGACCTCAAACTGATTTCTCGCTTCGCTGAGGCTGATGTCCTCGATCGATCCGTAGACGCCGTACCCGGCATTGTTGATAAGCGCGTCGATACGGCCCTCGCGCTTCAACACGTCGGCGACGAATTCTTCGATCGAGTCGTCATCCGTGAGATCGAGGAAATGAACCGATACGCCGGCTTCGGTGAGCGGTCCCATCTTCGCGACGCGTCTCGCGCCGGCAGAGACGCGATGCCCGAGTTCGGCGAGCGCGAGGGCGGTGGCTTTGCCGATCCCGCTGGAGGCGCCGGTTACGAGGATGACTTTGGATTCCATTCTGAATCGATCAGTTTACTGGAATACGTTTCGTCCCACGAGGCCGGATCCAAATGAAAATACGAACTGAGTTCGGCGTAGAGATCGGGATGTTTGATCTTGAGGTCCCTCGCTTCCTCGAAAAAAGTCTCCGACGCGACCGCGAAAAATTCGGCGGGGTTGGTGGCTCCGTAGGGATCGAGAAAGGTGCGACCGCCTTTGCCTGACTCGACCTGCTCGACGAGTTTTTCGTAGTTCCGGTAGAAGACTTTCACCCAGCGTTTGTAGGCTTCACGGCTTTTCAGAATCGGGATGCCGTCGGCGGCACCATCGACTTGATCGAGCTGATGGGCGAATTCGTGGATAACGACATTCATCCCGTCATCATCGTTCGCGGCACCGGCGACCACGCTGTCCCATGAAAGAATCACGGACCCTGTTTGCCAGGATTCGCCGAGACGGGAGTGAGTCGACTCTTCATCCGAGATGCCCCAGCGTCGCCGGCCTCTGTCATGAAACGCGCCGGGGTAGACGAGGATGGATTTGAGTCGCGGATAGAATTTGTGATTCGGAAGCGCAATGAGAGGCAGTGCTGCCTGCGCGCAGATGAGCGCCTTCTGTGCTTCGCTGACTTCTTCCAATCCGCCGCAGCCTTCGAATCGTTTTTCGTGCATGAGCACGTTGATGATTCCTTCAAATTCGCGGCGATACTCCGGGGGAATCACTGAGAATCGCGCAAAATGTTCACGCAATTCCCTTTGAACCGAATCGCTCAGAGGTGCCTCCATGAGAGCTCTTCGAACGCGCTGTTTTGTCAGCACGCGAGCGAGAATGAATCCCACGAGTAGAAGTGAAACAGTGACACCAATGATTATCGGATCCATCATGGTGCCAGCTTACTCCCGGAAGGGGCTGTCTGAAAACTCAAATGCTTCATTCCGGTCGTGGAGGATGCTCACGAGATACGTGGCGGGGAGGAGTGCCATCCAGTTGTCGTCCTGGTCGAGAGCGAGTGAACTTCCCGATGGTAGCTGAATGTTAGGCGCGTCGCGCTTGTTGGCTTCGGGGTCGGCGACTTTGGGGCGCAGCCACTGGGCAACGGTCCAAGGGGAGGTTTCGAGGCGGCATTCGACGTTATACTCGTTTTCGAGACGTGCTTTCATGACCTCAAACTGGAGTGGTCCGACCGCGCCCAGAAGCGGAACCCGCTGTGAACTCTGATGCACGTCGTAGGCCTGGGCGACGCCTTCTTTGAGAAGCTGTTCGATCCCGGAGCGATAGCGTTTGATGTTGGCGGTGTCGCTGTTGAAGATGTAGGCGAAACATTCCGGCTTGAAGCGCGGCATCTCGTTGTAAACGATTTTTGAGTCACTTGTCAGGGTGTCGCCGATGAGAAAATCGTAGTTTCCGACCAGTGCGAGAATGTCACCGGCATACGCTTCGTCGAGGGTCTCCCGATCCTGACCGAACAACTTCTGAGCGTTGCTGAGGCGGACTTTTTTCCCGGACCGAATGTCGGTTACCTGCATGTCCCGCTCGAAAGTGCCGGAGACGATTCTTACGAAAACGGCACGGTCGCGGTGGCGGGGATTCATGTTCGCCTGAATTTTGAAAACGAATCCGGAAAAGGCTTTATGATGCGGCGGAACGGGTCCGTCTTCCGAGTTTCTCGGGGCCGGCTTCGGCGCGAGTTCGAGGAAGCGCTTGAGCATCAGCTCGACTCCGAAGTTGTTCATCGCACTTCCGAAAAATATCGGCATCTGTTTCCCCGCGAGAACTCTTTCCATGTCGAGTTCTTCGGTGACACCGTCGAGGAGGTCGATTTCCTGCTTCGCCTGTTCGTAAATTTCCGAGTCGAGTGCTGCGGCGACTTTCTCATCATTGATTCCGCCGACAGAGAGAGGGGCTTTGTAGGAGCCGTGCGGGGTCCGTTCGAACAGGTTCACCTCGTTGGTTTCCCGGTTGAAGATTCCGCGAAAACGGGGGCCGTCGCCGAGTGGCCAGTTGAGAGGAACGGGAGGCAGGCCGAGAACGCGCTCGAGTTCGTCGATCAACTCAAGGGGAGGACGGGACGGGCGATCCAGCTTGTTCACAAACACGAAGATAGGGACGCCGCGCTTCCGGCAGACTTCGAAGAGTTTCAGGGTTTGGGCCTCAATTCCTTTACCGGCATCGATCACCATGACGGCGGAGTCGACTGCGGAGAGAACGCGGTAGGTGTCCTCGGAAAAGTCGTGGTGACCGGGAGTATCGAGGAGATTGACGCAGGAGCCGTCGTAATCGAACTGAAGCACGGTCGATGACACGGAGATTCCCCGTTCTTTTTCCATGTCCATCCAGTCACTCGCGGTGGAGTTCTGATTTTTACGGGCGGTGACGCTTCCGGCGAGGTGAATCGCACCTCCGTAGAGAAGGAGTTTCTCTGTGAGCGTCGTTTTCCCGGCATCCGGGTGGGAAATAATCGCAAACGTCCGGCGGCGATCAATTTCGCGGGCGACGTCAGGTGATACGGTTTTGGTGGAGGCTGTCACGACGGAATATCAGGTAGAATTAGCGTATGACCACTACGCTCTCAGTATTCCTGTCGCAACGCCGGATTTTCCCGAAGCTTATTTCAAACTGAGCAAATACGCGACGAGATCGCTCAATTCATCAGGCGCGAGCGTCTGGTCGAGACCCATCGGCATCAGCGACGCGGGGATCCTCGCAATGGACTCGATCTGTGAACGCGGGATTTCGTGCCGTTGGCCGGCGATGTCGATCAATTCGATGTGGCCTTGAGTGCGTTTTTCGATGAGGCCGAGCTGCGGCGGCTTGTCTCCCTTCATGTTGACTTGAAAGGTCTCGAAATCGCGTGCGATCGACTCACTCGGATAGAGAATCGACTCGAAAAGATCGCGCGCCGTCCGAATGCGCCCGACGGTGCTCAGCTCGGGGCCGATTTTCCCACCGTGGTCGCTGATCTTGTGGCAGACGAAACAGGTTCCTTTGCCGGATTTGAAAACCTCAGCGCCTTTGACGGGATCCGCCCCGGCGAGAGATTCGACGAGGGATTCGATTTTCTCATCGCGTGATGCCTTTTCGGCCTCCGCTTTCTCCTGGCGTGCTTCGAGCAGCGCGGTCGCTTCGGGGAAGGCTTTGAAGCGCTGTCTCAATTGATTGATCGGAAGATTCGGGAACGCGGGAGATTTGAGGATGATTTCCACGAGTTGGGCCGCGAGTTCGGGGGAATCGATTTTCTTGAATAAATCGGGAAATGAACCGAGTTCAACAATGCTGAATTGCGGGAGAAGCTTCGCGATTTCCTCCCTGTGTTTGGCGGTGAGGGCGCTTTTAGAGAGCATCGAGATGGACTCGGAACGCGCATCGGTATCCGCCTCGTTTTTCAGGAGATCAATCAGAAGCGTGAACGTTTCGTCCGCGATTTGAGTGCTGTTTTTAGAAAGGCAGCGCGCTGCTTTGATTCGGGAAAGGCGGGGAATTTGATCGTTGCTGACGATGGCACTGAGCAGCTCATCGAACTGATCCGAAGGGGAGGCAAGCAGCGCCGAGAGCGTGCTCGCGAGCGTGGCCTCCGCCGCGGTGTCGGAAAGGTTCGCCTTGAAGACTTCCGTCCATTCTTTCTGGAAGGGAACGTTGTTGGACGCGGCGATCAATTGGAGTCCGAGGTCCTGACGAAGGGTTTCTTCTGATGTCAGCAGTGAAGTGACGAATCCGCGCATCGGAGGGGAATCGAGAAAGGGCGGGACGATGTCGAAAAGCGTTTCGAGGCGGTTCTCGCTGTAGTCGCCTTTCCAGCGGAGAAAGCGATTGGCGAGCGCGGCATCCCATTCGTGATGCTCGGCGCAGATCTGATGAACGGTTTTCCGGAGCGCGTCGTTGGGATGCGCGAGAAACGGCAGCACGTCGAGGGCCTCGAGTTTGCTCTCTGACATCTCGTTCATCGCGATGAGGGCCCCTTTGATGACGCGGGGATTTTCGCTCGTGAGCGCGTTTTTCGTCGACTCGTAGTCGTCGATCTCGATGAGTGCGTAGATCAGAGCGTGCTCGAGAAAGCGGTCGTCGGCGACGCGTCCCATTCTCCCGAAGATGGCCCCGATCGCGCGGTATTCACCCATGACACCGAGGGCGGCGGATGCGGCGCGGGCGACTGAGGGCGTGTCATTGCGAACGATGGAGGCGAGGGCGCCGCTGATCGTTTTGTTTCGATCGAGTTCGATCTGACGTTCCGCAGGCTCGTTGGCGGCGATGGATTGCCAGCTCCGCGTGACCTGGATACCGTTGCACGCGGTTTGCCTCACGCTGGGGCTCGGATCTGTCAGTGCAGCGTAGATCAGGTCGGTCGCCTCGGAAAATTTCATCCGTGTGAGGGTCCAGAGGGCATTCCGGCGGGCCATCTCTGAGGTGCCCTTATCCTGCAGAATCCGTTTCAGCTCGGGGAACGCGGGATCGCCTCTCACCGCCAGCTCGGTGATGGCGCGGTCACGAATCCAGAACTCCGGTGCATCGAGGAAGCCGGAAACATCCTCGCTGGTGTAGCGCGGCCAGTCCGGCATCGCCCCGGGTTTTTCGGCGTTGGGGTTTTTCGAGCGAATTCGAGAGAGGCCTCCTGAAATTTCCGGTTTAGCGATTTGTGAGTTGGGGCAGCCGATCCGGAACCAGCCGCCGGTATCGACGACGATGAGCCCGCCTTCGCGATCTTCAAACACATCGGTGAAATGGGAGTCGGGCCGGTTGAGTTGGAGGATGGTCTCCGTTTTGGTGGCGATGAAGCTGGCGCCTTTGCGCTCGGTCACGGTGCGGGTGATTTTGGAGGTGTTGAAGTGTGAAATGAGCCAGTTGTCTTTCCACTCGGGATTGAGTGATGTGCCCCGGTAGCGGCACATTCCTGAAATAGCGATGTGTCCGAAATTGTGCACGGGAGGAAGGAGATCCCCGGTCTTTTTGAACTCATCGATGACGAGCTGTTGATCGTAGCGCGGGTAGGCCCCGCCATGTACCCAGTGCGTGAGCGTGTCACCGCGGGGGCGCCCATAGAACAAATTCACGGTCCCGAGAATCTCACCTTCTTCGGTGAAATCGATCTCAACGGGGTTGTCCATTCCGCCTCCGGCGAAAGCTTCGACTTCCCCGCCGCTGAGCTGGGAAGACCAGATGCGGGCGCCTTTTCCCGTTTCCATGATCTGTCCTGTGTCATTGTCAGGAATCGCGAAGCCCTTGCGTCCATGGCACCAGTAAAGCCTGCCGTTGGGGTGGAGAAAGGGACCGTGAACGTCTGCGGCATTTCCGGTGAAATCGAAACCCGTCGCGATTTCCTCCCTCACTTCGGCGACGCCGTCACCGTCTTCATCCGCAAATCGCCAGAGGCTGGGCGGCGACATCACGTAAAGCGAATCGTAAACCCAGAGAGCCCCCTGCGGGAAGGTGAGCCCGTCGGCGAATACCGTCTTCTTGTCGAAAACGCCGTCTTTGTCCGTATCGACGAGGAGACTCACAAAGTTCGGCTTTTGAGCGAGGAGTTCCTCTTTATTCAGGTTGAGGCCTGCGTTCTCGGCGACAAAAAGTCGCCCTTGGTCATCGTAGTTCGCCATGACGGGATGACGAACCAGCCCCGGGGTGGTTGCCGGAACCATTTCAAGGCCGTCGGCGATTTCGTAGTCATCCGCCGCGAAGAGGGCGGGGGCGAGCAAAGAAAGGAGAAAGAGGCGCACGAGTTGATGCATGGGGGAAAGATGCCAAAGCATAAGGATTCCCGCAAGGCGGCATTGCGGAGGGATGTCTTTGTTGATCGGCTCCATATCGCGAATCAACTGCAGGTGGAGCCTTTGTCTTTCGCTCTAACTTCACCTTTTTTTCTGCCACCGGGAAAACGGCGGCATTTGCCTCTCGAGGCAGCTTCCGCTGAGATTAAGAAAAGGATTAAGAAAAAGAAAAAGAGGTGATTGATCGAATCGTGAAGGGCTTCCTTTCACGATTCGGTGCGGTAGCCATATTACCAGCCGGCGCCTTTGGTGAGCGTTTGAATCCGGCAGAGATACATATCTGCGGTGATATAGAGAACCGTGCCGTCATTTCCCCAGGCGCAGTTGGCGGTTTTTTCTCCGGTGGAGATTCGTCCGAGCAACATGCCCTCCGGCGAAAGGATATGGACGCCGCCCGGTGCGGTCGCCCAGAGATTTCCGGCCCGGTCGACCTTCAAGCCATCGGGCAGTCCGGGGAGCCCCTCCTTCACCAGACTTGTCGCGTCGTAGAGAACGCGGCCCTCGCCGATTGTTCCATCTTCTTTCACAGGGAACGCTTTGATAACGGCGGCTTCAGGATCTGACTGGGCTACGTAGAGGGTTTTGAAATCGGGCGAGAAAGCGATCCCGTTCGGCCGGGTCATCTCTTTCGTCAGTAAGGTGACTTTTCCCGATTCCTCGAGACGATATACGCCGCAGAAATCGAGTTCACGCAGCGGATCTTCCCAGCGTTGGGGCAGACCGTAGGGAGGATCGGTGAAGTAGATTGTTTTTCCGTCGGCCCCGAGACAGGCATCGTTGGGACTGTTGAGGCGCTTGCCTTCGTAGTTGTCGACGAGGGTGCGTTTTCCGCCTCCTTCAGTGAGAAGGGAGAGACGGCGATCCCCGTGTTCGCAGGAGATGAGCTGGCCTTTGGCATCAAGAATGAGCCCGTTGCAGCCGGGTTCCCCTCCGTAGGGAGTTTGCCCGGTGTAGCCGGATGGCTGAAGCCAGGTCTCAGCGCCTTTACCTTCATCCCATCTCACGACGCGGTTGTTGGGGATGTCGGAAAAGAGAATGAAACCTCCATGCTCATGAGCTTTTTCCGGAACCCAAACCGGACCTTCCGACCAGGTGAACCCTGAGGACAAGACTTCTATCTCTGCCTCTGCAGCTATGAGTTGATCGATCGCTTTATCGACTCGAATCACTTCCCCGATCGTTGGAAAATTGATAGAGTCCTGCGCCTTGACCGAAACAGCGAGGATGATGGAAATGGAAAATATGATAGAAACGGTATCTCTATAATGAGGCTTGAGGATCAATTTGCGCATTGTGATGAAAGAGTGATTGTAATGTTTAGCTAACTTTTAACAGATCAATGAAGGACAAGGCAAGCGGTAAGGAGGGATCCGCGGACTCACCATCAGAGGAAGAACAGACGGTCCAACCGGGACTATCTGAAGGCGCTGAGATATCTATCAAGCCCGATGACGTTGAGATCATTGATCCAATCGAAAAGTGGTGGGATGAAGGACCTGAGAAGGTGCATGAGCTTCCCGATGTCCGGGATGTCGTTCCACAGGATGTCGTCCTCGATGCAGAACCCGAAGAACCCCGACTGGTTCCGGATGCCGCTGACAGCATCGCACTGGTCAAAAAGACGACGAAAGCGCCCGCCGGCGAAGTCGTCCGGGCCGGCGAAGAAAACTCGCCCCCTCCCTTGCCGGCACTCGCCGGGGTGACAAAGGCTCAGGAAGAGGAGCCGCCGGAGCCTCCGCCACTTGAAAGCTCAAATGCAGGTGCCAAAGAGGACGCGGCAAAGGTCACATCCGAAGAGAAGACGGTGAAAAAGTCGCCACCGGCGCTCCCTGTCGAAGACCCATCAGAATCGACTGATCTTGAAGAGCCTGAGGCGATACCTGAGATAACCGTGCCTCCCCTCGGTCGTCTCGGAGATGCCGGCGATACGGACGAACCGGCTTCTTTAGTAGCCGTGATTCCCCCGCTGATTGACCCCGAAGCGTCATCCGACAAAGCTGATGAGGCTGATGAGGCTGATGAGGCTGATGAGGCTGATGAGGCTGATGAGGCTGATGAGTCAGACGATGCGGATGAAGCGGACGATGCGGACGATGCGGACGAAGCAGACGAAGCAGACGAAGCAGACGAAGCAGACGAAGCAGACGAAGCCGACGAAGCTGACGAAGCTGACGAAGCCGACGATGCAGACGAT
>JBLXHA010000009.1:0-210831 GCA_048260165.1 Verrucomicrobiales bacterium | reverse complement strand
GCGGACGATGCGGACGATGCGGACGATGCGGACGATGCGGACGATGCGGACGATGCGGACGATGCGGACGATGCGGACGATGCGGATGATGCGGACGTGAAACGCGAAGCGGAGCAATTGATTGCGGGCGCTTCGGTTCCGGCAGCGGGCGCGGTTGGATCGGGGCGGAAAAAGGCCGGATGCTGGACCGTCTTCACGACGCTGTTTTTCCTCGGGGCGTTGCTGGTGTTTTCAGCGCTTGCCGTGGGTGGCGTACTCTACTGGAAAAAGTATCAGAATATTCAGGAGGAGATTGCTTCCACCGCTGTTCAGAAGCTGGAAACCAAAGGAATCTTCCTCGGCTATGACGACTGGAGCTTTGATTTTCCACGCGGACTGGTTCTTGAGAACGTGACTCTCTTCGAGACCGCGGCGAGGGAACAGTCTGTCGTTAATGCCTCCGATATCGGAATCAACGTGGACTTCATCAGCATTGCTAAAAACGGCGGCACTCCCGATGCGTTCGAAGTGTCGTTTGCCGAATCTTCCATTTCCCTGTTCGAGGATGGTAAAGAAGCTTTCACTCTCGAGGGGATTGATGCCGAGATTTTCAAGGCCGGCGATTCCCTTACGATAGAACGCTTCTCGGCGGCACTCGGAGGAATCCAGGTGGAGGCAGATGGTCGTTTGTTTCTCCCCGCGAGCACGGGCGAATCGGATGGCGGGTCGAGCGCTCCGGCGGCTCCGGCGGAGAAGTTCACGCTTCCGTTCGATACCGCGGCGTTAGCGAAGATGCAGCCGGCGTTTGAACTGGCTGCCCCTGACGGTGGTGTGCCTTTGTTGGCGTCCGTTACGCTGTCTAACACGAAAGAGGAACCTCAGAACGTATCGGCTCAGGCCTCGCTCCAAAGCAGTGGGTTTACCTGGAAGGGCGTGACGGTTGATTCGCTTGCCGCACTTGTGAAATACCGGTCAGAGGAAAAAGTGGTTCATGTTACCAACTTCCAGATGGGCACCGCATCGGGGTTCATTGGTGGAAACGGTTCAATTGACACCGGGAGCCGCGTCGCAACGGTGAAGCAGCTTCAATCGAATGCTGACATTGTCGCTTTCGTGAGCAGTTTCGATGAGGAACTCGCCGGGAAGCTCAGTGGCATTGAAATGGTGGATCAGCCCACGGTTCAGATATCCGGCACGGTGCCACTGGACGCGCCGGAAGACTCTCGGCTGAACGTTCTTTACGAACATCACAGTGGAATGATCGTCAATCACGAGGGGCGTCGACTTCCGCTTGTAGACATCCGTGGAAGGTTCACGCTGGGAGAAGGGGTGCTCGAGACGAACCATTTCAGTCTGGGTCTGTTAGGAGGCGATGTGTTGATCAACGGCGTTACGCGGATTACGGCCGAGTCGACCCCGTTCAATGGATTGATTGAAATCAGCCGCCTTCCTCTGGAGCGGGTCGCCTCATACTTTGAGAAAGACGATGTCAAAATGACGGGGGAGATTTATGCCAACTTCCGCGGCGTAGGTTACAGCGTTCTCGATAAGGTTCGGGGAGGCGGAAACTTCCGGATCGATGACGCTCAGCTCGGTTCGTTCCCGGTTCTCGGGGATGTGCAGGAGTTGCTGGGGACACTGATTCCCGCTTTCGGGATCAGCGGGAAAGGCGCTGTTACCGGTGCTTACATCATTGAGTCGGGTGTTCTCATTACCAGTGACCTTCTCGTCGAGGGGAGCGGAACTGAGATTTCGACGAGTGGCAGTATGAAGCTCGCGAGTCAGTCGGTTGATTTCACTTCCACGGCGACTCTCACCAAGGCTCTCGCTGCTGCGACGGGGATGGAGGACAAGGCGATTACGGTTCGCGGGAGCGGGCTTATCTCCGACCTGGAGCTGGAGCTTCGTGAGTTTCCGATCGAGTTTGCCGCCACCGGTTTGGCCAAGGCGCTCGGGACGACACCTGAGTCCCTGAGTTCTCTCAAAGAGGTACTCGGCGATGATGGGGATGCCTCAAAAGTGATTACGGGAACGATCGAGGAGGCGACCGGTATCGAACTCGGGCCGGAGGCTACTGGCTTGATCAACAGCCTTCTCGGAGGTGGTGAAGAAAAAGAAGAAGAAGACGAAGAGCCTGCCCCCGTTCAAGCGGTTCCGATTCGTGCTGAGCCGACAGAGTGATTCAACAGAGTGATTCAGCAGAGTGATTCAACAGGGTTTGGTCATCGGCTTAACCCTGTTGCGTGCATTGGGTAACAGGGTTGAGAGGTCCGGCGTAGAGCGCTGTCGCCGGTTCGATTCGCGTTTTGTCAGGCTCGCGGACTGCCTTGTTTGTCGGCTCTGATCTGCCGATGCATGATGACGATCACCACTATCGCAAGGGGTGTGACCGCTGCGCCGTGCAGTGGGTTCCATCTGATGATCCATCCCCACACAAAGACGAAATGGGTCAGGCAGAGAAACAAGTAAGATCGCCGACGCCAGAGCGGCGGCAGCGTCGTCATGAGTAAGCTGATGAAGGCGAGCCAGATAATGGCTGCGGGAATCGATAGGAGCGGTGAGATACCGAGTGCGACCCGGACCGCAGGGTTGGCATCGGAGGCGAGGGAAAGGTCTCCGTCCCAGTAGGCTTTCGGTTGGAAAATCAGCGTCGCTGCGATGTCGCAGAACGATAGAAACGCGGGTAGTAAAATGAGATGTGTTCCGCTCCGATCAAATCGAATACGTAGGGAACTCATCTCCGGCTGTTTTGCGAATTGCCGCCTCAGACGACCCGGTTCACTTGCTCGCCGTTTCGGAATGATTTGATATTTTCGACCACTCCGTTGAGGAGGCGCTGGCGTGCTTCTCTGGTGCTCCAGGCGGTGTGCGGTGTGATGAACAGATTGTCCAGTCCCGCGGTGAGGAACGGGTGATCGGCCGGTGGCGGCTCCGGCGTCAGGACATCGATAGCGGCGCCGCCGATAGTTCCGTTTCTCAATGCGGTGACGAGAGCTTCTTCATGAACAAGGTCGCCACGTCCGGTGTTGACCAAAATCGCCCCCGGTTTCATGAGGCTCAATGTCTCGCCGTTGATGAGATGTTTCGTCTCTTCTGTGAGAGGGCAGTGAAGCGTGATCACATCCGATGCCGCGAAAAAGGCTTCCGGCGAGAGTCGCGGGATTTCGCCGGAGTTGCCGGATCCTTCGCGTCCGTAGGCGATGACCTCCATGCCGAAGGCTTTGCCAATCCGTGCGACTGCTTTTCCGATGGAGCCGAGGCCGACGATACCGAGAGTCTTTCCGTTCAGCTCTCCGACGGGATAATCGAGACGTGTGAAAATGGGGGACTCCGCCCATTTTTCCGGTTCAGCGGCGAAGCGATGAACGTTGGATGTCAGATTCAGAAGGCTCGCAAAAACGTGTTGTGCGACGGCTTCGGTGCTGTATCCGCTCACGTTGCACACCGCGAGGTCGCGTGCTTTTGCCGCGTCGAGATCGATGTTGTTCACGCCGGTGGCCACAACTTGAATCAGTTTGAGATCCGGGGCGCTGTCCATTTCGTCGGCCCCGATAACGACCTTGTTAGAGAGGACGATGTTCGCGTCCTTGATTCGCTCCGCAATCTCGTGCGGTGCTGTCATCGGGTAAGTAGTGAGGGTGCCGAGTTTTTCGAGTTCCGAAAAATCGAGGTCGTCCCGGTTCGTGGTCGCTAGATCGAGAAATACGAGTTGGTCTTCCATCTGGTAGTTTTCCAAGGCTGAAATTAAACTGGGATTCTTACGAAAAATCCATTGCCGCCATCACTTCGATCATGGCAACGGCTGCCTCGGCGGCTTCGCGTCCGCGATTCAATTCGTCGCCGAGTGAACGGGCTTCGGCCTGCTCGGCCGTTTCAACGAGAAGGACTTCGTGAATCACCGGCACGAGATGGGAAACGCTCGATTCCTGCAACGATTTCGTGATCGAATCGGCGATGAGATCGGCGTGTGCGGTGGAGCCGCGGATAATGACGCCGAGCGCGATGATGGCGAGCGGTTGCGTTTCGCCGCAGGCGGCCGCTTCGACGACGACAGGGATTTCAAATGCGCCGGGAACCCGGATCGTCTCGATCTTCAGGTCAGGAGCGAGCTTTTCCAGCATCTCCGTGGCGGCCTTCACGAGCGCGTCGGTGTAGGTGTTGTTGTAAAGGGAGGCGACGATCGTCACCTTTCCGGACTGTTGCGTCGGTGAAGGCGTCTCAGGAGCGGTCTTGGACATGGTAAATGGGTTCTGAAAAAATGAATTGAAAGGGTGCCCTAGAGGGTGTGGCCCAGCTTGTCGCGTTTCGTGCTGAGATACTTTTCGTTATCCGCATGGGGTTCGATCCGGATGGGAACTTTCTCAACAATCTCGAGATGATGGCCGTCGAGTCCGACGACTTTTCGCGGATTGTTAGTCATGAGGCGGATTTTTCTCACGCCGACATCGTAGAGGATCTGCGCGCCCATGCCGTAATCCCGAAGGTCTGAACCAAAGCCGAGTTTCTCGTTGGCTTCGACCGTATCAAGACCTTCCTCCTGCAGTTTGTAAGCGTGCATCTTGTTCACGAGCCCGATTCCGCGTCCTTCCTGACGCATGTAAACGAGAACGCCTTTTCCGGCTTTCTCGATTTGGGCGAGGGCGGTGTGTAACTGGCTTCCGCAATCACAGCGACGTGATGCGAAGACATCTCCGGTGAGGCATTCGCTGTGGACCCGCACAAGCACAGGTTCGGCCGGATCGATTTCGCCTTTGACGAGCGCGAGATGATGCTCCTCGGGATTGAGGGTGCTCGAGTAAGTGTAGAGGTCAAAGATACCAAACTCGGTTGGCATTTTGATTTGCTCGACTCGCTCGACGAGTTTTTCGCTGGTCCGGCGAAATTCAATGAGTGATTCGATTGTTCCGATTTTGAGCGAATGTTTTTCAGCGAATTCGAAAAGCTGGGGAAGGCGGGCCATACTGCCGTCTTCGTTCAGGATTTCACAGATCACTCCGGCCGGTTCCAGATCCGCGAGGCGCGCGAGATCGACGGCCGCTTCGGTGTGTCCCGCCCGTCGTAATACGCCGCCGACCTTGGCTTGCAGCGGAAGAATATGTCCGGGGCGAACGAGATCCTGAGGTTCGGAAAGGGGATTCGCGAGGATTTTGACGGTGTGCGCCCGGTCGGAAGCGCTGATTCCCGTGGTGACGCCGGAAGCGGCATCGACTGCCACGGTGAAATTTGTCCCGTGAGATTCGGTGTTGCGTCGCACCATGAGAGGCAGGCCCAGTCGTTCGGCTGCGGCAGGCAAAATGGGAGCGCAAATCAAGCCGCGTCCGTGGGTCGCCATGAAGTTGATGTGCTCCGGCGAGATCATTTCCGCTGCGCAGATGATATCACCCTCGTTCTCGCGATCTTCATCATCGACAATAATCACCATTTTGCCGGCTTTGATATCGGCAATGAGGTCTGCAACGGGGCTGAATTCCATGGGGCTGTTAGAGTTGATTCAGGCAATTAAGGACGGAGGACCGTCCTAAGCAACCTTTTCAATGCCAAAGTTTACGCCTGCGAAAGCGTGAATGAAAGGGAAGGTTTCGGATTCCCCGGCAGTCACAGGCGATCGACGGAGCGCCGGCCGGGGCAATGCGGGCCCGTTCCGTGGGCTTGACTGGATGAGACGGGATGTCCGGAGGTCCGGGAAGCGAAGTCACGGTCATCGCCTGCAATTCAAGCGCGAGCGCGGGATTTCCTCCCGATTCCGTCTTTACAACTGTCTTGAACCCTGTGCATCTTTCGCACACCTTATTTCCTCTCCCTTTCCCGGGCGTGAAAGTCACAGGATCGGGATCGGAAACAATTTCAGGAATTATGCGCAGTCCTTATTTCTCACTATCCCTTCTTCTTGCCGGAGCTCTCATGTTCTCAGGCTGCAGCGAGTCCGTCGAAACGCCGACGGCTGAGGCTCCTGAGCAGCAGGCGAACGCGACGCCACTTCCCCCGGTGGGGCCTGACGGTAAGCGACAGCTCACCGCTGAAGAGCAGAAAGTGGTCGTCGAAAAGCTGATGCAGGCTCGAGCCAAACAGCAGGCGGAAGGTCTCGGCACGGGGACGGTTGAAGTGAACGGCGCGTGGAATTACACGGGATACAGCTATCTCAGTCCTGACCCGGCCGCTGCGATCGAGGCGCGCCTCGTTGCCGTGGATGTCACGATATCAGGGCACAACGCCAATTTTGACATCGACGACGTTGAGATCATCGACGGGGTGAAGCTCATCAGCTACGGAAGCGACCCGCATCCGGAATACCTGACGCTGGATGGTGAATTGATGCCCGCGGGACAGCTTCCTTCAGCTCCGCCCCGCGCGAGCCGATGGCTGTTGATCTACGCCTTTCCGAAGCACAGCGCGACTTTCCACCTTTATTACTGGGGGAAACAGCTGACGCCTGAACCCGTGGAGATCGCTGAGAGAGGCATGCAATTGCCGTTTCCCGAGCAGGTGGAGTGACGGCTCAGGGACGCCGCCCCCATCTTTGGAATCAGGTTTCTATTTTGCGTTCAAGCCTTCCACCTTATCCGTGGTCGGCAGGTAGCGGTAATAGACTTCCAGCATCAGAATCGCCCATGCGGCGTTGAGAATCTTACCGTCCTTTTTACCCCGGGATGAGTTACTCCACGAGCCGTCTTCGTTCTGAGCGTCGAGGAGTTTCGGCTGGAACTTCTTATTGTAGTTTTCCCACTCCTTGCCTTCAGCCATGAAAAATACCTGCGTGTTGTAGTAGGGCTCGTAAAAATCGCTGGGAACTCCGGGGTTCTGGGTGCGATCGACGAGATACTTGAATCCTTTGTCGAAGGTAGGTGAGTCAGTTCCTTTCCAAATTTGCATCGCGAGGAGGGCCGCGCCGGTCAGTGTCTGCTTACCCTTGGCGTCTTTGGGTGAGTATTTGAAGGCACCGTCCTGATCCTGGATGCTGGGCAGGTAGTCTTCGATCGCTTTGTCGAGAGCTCTCTCCACTCCGGAGAATTTCCGTCCCGTGTTGTAAGCTGCCTTGAGCGCCTGAATCGACCAACCCGAGACCGACATATCGTCGAAACTTCCGGTGGGACCGTATTTTTTACCCTTGTGGCCGTAGTAGGGCCATCCGCCGCTCTTCGACTGGCAGTCTACGATGACATCGACAGACTTCTTCAAAACGGATTCGAGACGGGGAATCTCTTTTCCGCTCTCCTTGGTCATCGTGTAAAGTTCGGAAAGCGCATACGTGCCGATGGCGTGTTCGTAGGCGTTGTGGTGACCGGACTCGCCGTTGGTGATGAGTCCGTCATTCTTGAGCGCCCTGTCCATCAGGAAAAGCGCGGCATTGACGACAGAATCGCCGAATTTCGGGGATTCGGGGGTTTCGCAGTGCCCGAGGTAGGCGAGCAGCGAGAGGCCGGTCATCGCTCCCTGATAATCTTCACCGAAAGATCCGTCCTCGTTTTGTTTGGTTGTCAGGAATTCAAGGCCGTCACGAACAGCGCGCTCGGCACGATCCTCTCCTCCGCTTTCGCGAAGGCGTTTCATGCGCTGTGACATCGAGCAACGCGATCGCATTCCGGCGGGAATCGCCCCCATGTTCGAGACGTCGCCGAAGCCACTCATCGACATTCCGAAGCCGGAGTCGCTGCTCGACATCGCCACCATCGTGAGGTTCGCGTTGGGATCAAACGTATCCGGCACCGCGAAATTCGAAAACGCGGAGGTCGAAATCACGGGCTGAGCGGAAGTCATCGATGCGGCGGTCTTCTGCTGAAACTTTTTGACCGTTTGGTTGTCGATTTCTGAATCGTCGGTGACCGCCATGGATGAGACCGAAATTTGAGGCGGGGGATTCGGAGCACCGGAGAGCGCCCACGTTGCCAGGCCTGCGATGGCAATCATGTGAAGAATCACCGCTGCGAGAATGGCGCTCAATTTTTCCTTCGCGTCTGAGCCTTTTCCGGCGGCTCGAACTGATTCCCCTTCGCCTACGATGAAAGAGCGCTCCCCACTTCCTTCTCCGGGCACCGCTTCGGCGTCGACCGGCTCGGCGACGGCTGGATCAGGTTCCACCGCGGCGGCGGTTGCAACGGTTGCGACGGTTGCGACCGTCCCGGTAACGGTGGCGGGAAGGAAAGGTTCGTCCGCGTTTTTAGATCCCGGCGGGCGCAATTGAGTCGGGGCGATCGGCACGGCCACGGACTCTTTCGCCGCGGGTGCTTCCTTTGCGACGGCGATCTCCTCCTGCGAAACGACGAGGTGACTCCTGAGCGTCGCAACAGCCTCAGTTTCGCTGTGGCTTGCGACAAAGTGGTCGAGCAACGTGAGCGCAGTATCGACATCGGTGGCGCCGATGATAGTTGCCGCGAAAACAATATTAGCTTCATCTCCCGGGATTTCGGGGGCTTCCAGAAGCACTTCCGAGGCACGCGCATAGTCCTCCGCTTCGTAGAGTTCGCGGGCAAGTGTGGTGCGAAGTTCCCAGTCCTCGGGGGAATTCTTGAGTTGATCGAGTTTCTCTTCCATTTTTGTATTTCCCCGGGGGGCAGGGGGACACAGGATTTTTTCCTGCGCGGATTTTATTACGGATCACCCCCGCAGTTCAATTGAAAACGAAAGAACCTTGTGGGAACCCGACGGGGGATGTCCCTCTTTGCAGTTTCGACCTCACATTGTGACATCGAAATGAAGAAACCTTCTCGATCGTCACTTAAAGCGAATCAAACGCCGCCTCGACGAGCGCTGCCGCGAGCGTTTGAGTTGCCTCGTCGAGATTTCGATTCGCTGCCTTGAGCGCGTTGGCGTCGGAGGTGTCAGCGTCGATCAGTTTTTGCACCGCTGCTGCGGATTCTCTGATTGTTTCCACTTCCTCCGCGCTGAGACGGTCCGCGATTTGCTCGAGGGCGCTGTCGACCGCGGGAAGGAGCTCTGCGCTCTTCATTTTTGCCTCGACGAGGATACGCTCATTCATGTCATCGAAGGCGTAATCGATCGATTCGCTGACCATCTTTTCGACTTTCTCGTCGTCGACGTCGACGGCCGCGTTTCGAATTTCAAGAATGTGATCTTCTCCCGTTCCGGTGTCCCTCGCGAGGACTTCGAGAATGCCGTCAGAGTCGATTGCAAATTGAACCCCGACGCGCGCCTTCCCCTTGGGGCCGGGAGTGAAAGGGACCGCCACTTCACCGAGGAGCCAGTTGTCCTTTGCCAGTTCCCGTTCTCCCTGCAGCACGCGAATTGCCATCGATTTCTGCTGATCGACCGCGTTGGTGAACATTTCACCTGCCTTCGTCGGGATCGTCGAGTTACGAGCAATGATGACGTTCATGAGGCCTCCGAACGTTTCGATACCGAGCGAGAGCGGAGTCACATCGACAAGGATGACCTGGCGGATGCGGCCGCAGAGCATCCCCGCCTGAATTGCCGCGCCGAGAGCAATGGCTTCGTCGGGGTGCTGGCTGATGTTGGGTTCGAGCTGAAACCATTCCTTCAGTTTTCTCTGCACGAGCGGAGTCCGGGTGCTTCCTCCCACGAGAATGAGGTGGTCGATTTTTGAGGCCCCTTTGTTCGCTGCTTCGGCAAAGGCACGCTCGCAAATGGATCGCGTGCGTTTCAAAATTGGAGTCAGGATCGACTCGAGCTGATCACGCGAAAGTTCGAGTTCGAAGCTTTCCCCGTCGCGGAGAAAGGGGAGGCGGATGACGTGTTTCTCGGCCGTGCTGAGTGATTCCTTAGCCTCTCTCGCTGCAGCGCTGATTACGACCGATTCGGAATCCGTGAGAGGTCCGAGATTCAGTTGGGTTTTGATAAAATCGGCGATCGCCTGATCAAAATCATCGCCACCGAGGTGGGTGTCTCCCGCCGTGGAAATGACTTCAAAAAGCCCTTCTTTCAACTGGAGAACGGAAAGGTCGAAGGTGCCTCCGCCAAGGTCATACACCGCGATAGTTGAATTCTCGTCTGACTTGTCGAGCCCGTAAGCGAGTGCGGCGGCGGTCGGTTCGTTGATGATTCTTGCGACGGTGAGTCCCGCTTTTTCGGCAGCGAGTTTCGTGGCTTCGCGTTGGCTGTTGTTGAAATAGGCGGGGACCGTAATGACAGCACGGCTCACGTCGGTTTCCAGAGCGCGTTCCGCGATCTGCTTGAGCCGTTTCAAAATTTCGGCGGAGACTTCGACGGGAGTGACGGAGGTCGTCTCGTCGATTTTGATGGAAAGCTCGTCTCCTCCGTCTTTTTTGAAAGAGAGCGGGCTGGCGCTCAGTTCCTCAGCGGTCAGGTCCGAGGCGGGTCTTCCCATGAAGCGTTTCACCGAATCGATGCTGCGGGTCGGGTAAAGGCTTCTGACGCGGCTCGATTCGCGTCCCACGAGAATTTTTCCGTCAGGAAGATAGGACACGGAGGAAGGGGTGAGGCGCTCCTTGTCTTCGTCGGCGAGAATGATGGGGAATCCGGAATCGACCACGCCAATGAGCGAGTTCGTGGTTCCGAGATCGATGCCGATGATGAGGTCTTCTTCCATAGTTCGAGGTGATTACGAATGGATCAGGCCGAGAAGTTTTTCCTGACACTGTTCCTCCCACCGCTTGAGAAATTTCAATTGTCCGAGCGCGCGGGATGCTGAGGTAAAGTTACCCTGATCGGCCTCGGTTTCGAAGGTGGGGAATTCGGCGATGAGCGAGCCTTTGGCGGCACCTATCTTTTGCAGCATTTCCTGAATGTGAAGCTGGGCTGCGATCGCTTCTTTGGTCAGCAACGCTTTTGCCAGAGCCGTCGTCGCGGTTCTCTGGCGGGCGATGACATCTTCTGTGGTGGCGATCGCCGGTCCTATCGCGGAAAAAAGATCCATTAGCGAAGGATCGATGGTGCGGTCAGCCGGTTCGTCGGGGGCTTTCAGTTTGAGCCAGTGCTCGAGCCGTCGAACGTCATCGGAGAGCACCGCGCGGGCTTCGTTCCACTCCGGAGGCGTTTCTCCGGAATCGGAATCAGCGGCCGCATCATTCAACGCGCGCCAAGCTGCCTCGACTTCCAGTGCGGAGACGACGAGTGAAGGCCTGAGGTCGAGGACAGAAAAATAATCCATCATCTCAACCTCGTGCACCTGACTGGAGCGGGGATGTGATCGCGAAAAAGGGGGATACCCTCGAAAAAGCAGTCAGGACTACTTCTTCTTCGGACCACCACTGCCACGACGTGGCGTGAGGTTCGGCTTCGCTCTTTTCTTCGGCTGTCCCGGACGGGCCATGCTGCGAGGTGAGCGGCGTTTTCCAGGGTGGCCCTGACGATTGTTACGGGTGTCGACACGATAAACGATACGCGCTTTCTCGGTGTCGTAAGGAGACATCTCGATCTTCACCTTATCTCCGGCAACGAGGCGAATGAAACGCTTGCGCATTTTGCCTGAAATGTGAGCTAGAACCAGGTGCTTGTTTTCAAGTTCAACCCGGAACATGGTACCGGGGAGAACGGTGTGAATCGTTCCTTCTAATTCTACTGTATCGTCGTCTGAAGCCATAATTTTTCTGAGCTGACAACATCGCTCAATTCTCGCAATTGAGAAGTGTTTTTTCTGGCGTTTACGGGGATTACAGGCGTAATTTTGCCCTTTTCGGCCCTGAATTGCGAATCTGGCTCGCAAAAATGGAAGAAAATGGTTAATTTTCCTTAACTATTATGGAAACCGCCGCCTCGACTCCCGCCCGCTACTCCCTTCAGGAATTCATCAACGCCTCGGCTCAGCGTGACCGCGGACAGGGTGTTTTTGAGCTGGAAACGCCCCGATTGCTCGAGCTGAATCTCGACGGAATGATCTGGACGAAAATGGGCTCGATGGTCGCCTATCGGGGAGACGTGAAATTCAAGCGTGAAGGCGTTCTCGAGCAGGGTGTCGGGAACCTTTTGAAAAAGGCGATGACAGGGGAGGGCGCCAGTTTGACCAAAGCCGAGGGCAGGGGGCAGGTTTATCTCGCTGATTCGGGTAAAAAAGTGATCATCGTGAACCTCCAGGGAGAGGAAATCGTCGTGAATGGTAACGACCTTCTCGCGTTTGAACCGGCGATTGATTACAAAATTACGATGATGAAGAAGCTCGGCGCGATGCTTGCCGGGGGACTTTTCAATGTGCGTTTGCAGGGGACGGGGATGATCGCATTCACCTCACACTACGAGCCGGTGACGCTGCGGGTGACTCCTGATTCGCCTGTCTGCACTGACCCTAACGCTACCATCGCGTGGTCCGGAAATCTGTCTCCCGAGTTCAAGAAGGACATCTCGTTGAGGACCTTTGTGGGGCGTGGGAGCGGTGAATCTTTTCAGATGGAGTTCAAGGGCGACGGCTTTGTCGTGATTCAGCCGTATGAAGAACTCGTCATGGCTCAGCCTCAGCGAGGGTGAGCCGGAAGAATGAGCCTTTCGGAATTTTCTTTGCTACTTTTGGTTGAAGGCTGAAAAAAACGTATTATCTTCGGCCCTTCCCAAAACAATGCGTGGATAGCTCAGTGGTAGAGCGGCTCGTTTACACCGAGTTGGTCGGGGGTTCAAATCCCTCTCCGCGTACGTTTTTTCGAGAGTCCGGATTGAAGTTGTCTCCGGTTCTCATCACCGCTGTCGAAGCACTCCCCGCGCCTGACCGCCACTTCCGTTTTACGTGCCGGCCTCTCTGCAGAAGGCAGCATTTAAAAAGTGAACCAGCGAGAGAAAATAGGTCCAGGTCAGCGCGATAAAAAATGCGCTGATCGCTCCTGAAGGGGAGAAAAGCGAATCGGTCGTGACGAATTTCTGGAACACGATTCTGCCGGCAAATATCACGGCGAAAACGGCGAGGGCACCGGACAGGAGCGCGCTCCGCGAGGGGCGTTTTTCGGGAGCGAAAGCGACGAGTGCGAGAGACCCTGTCGTGAAGATGAGACTGTTGAGGATTCCCATCCATGACAGCGGCTGCTCCTTGACCGAAAACGCGGTGCTCACCGAAATCACGAGCACGAAGAGGCACATGATGAGCCCGATGCCGAGGGCTACAAAAAGCCCGGTGATCCTGCGTTTGATTCCCTGTTTCAGCGTGGGGCTGTTCTTTTGTTTGAGGAGGCCCATCATTCGTCTCGTGCTGAAAACAAGACGGGAGAAGATGAGCGAGCCGAACCACGCGAGAAGGACTGCAGTCGTGAGCAGAGCCAGGTGGCTGTGGCTCTCGGGTTGGTTCATCTCAAGGACCTCGAGGATCGACCGGGCGTTCTCTCTGTTCAGCATGTCGCTCAGCCATATTTCGGTTGAGACTTCTGCATCGATGTGGCTCAGGCTCTCCGAGATCAGCGCCATTCCGAATGCGAGTAGAGGCGAAAGCGCAAAGATCGCGTAGAAAGAGACGGCGGCGGCGTGACCGAAGCCATCGTTCTTATGCCACCGGCTCAGGATTCGTTTCGTTAAGTTCATCGCGACGCTTTCGATACAGCAGGACTACCGTGAAATGATGCGGTCGATCCGCTTGTAGTCGGGGACGCTCGACGTGTATATTTTCAACGCCATGAGAGTGGGCGTTGCGATCAGCATGCCGGCGATTCCCCAGACGCTTCCCCAGGCGAGGAACCAGAGCACGACGATGATCGGGTTGAGTGAAAATTGTTTGCCGATCAGCATGGGGGTGATCACGCCGCCTTCGAGCAATGTGATGAGGTAGTAGATCGCGGGGACCGTAGCAGCTTCTGAGAGCGTCGTGAACGTGAAGACGGCGACGAGCCCGACAATGATCGTTCCGATGATCGCGCCGAGATACGGGAGGTAGTTCAGAACCGTCGCCATCGCTCCCCAGAGAATCGGGTTCGGCATATCGAGAAGCCACATCGCGGTGCCGACGGCGACGCCCAGAGCGACGTTGATGATCGTGATCGTCAGGAGATACGACGATATGTCTTCGCTCAATGCCTCGAACAGGGTTCCGGTTTCGGTTCCCTCCGTGATGCGGCGATAGAGCGTTTCACCGTAAGCGAGAAAAAAGAACACCAACATGAAAGTGAAGGCGACATGAGCGCCGAAGCTCTGGGCGTAGTCGAGTGCGGGTGATTTTTCTCCGCCCCTGACATTCACAGTGACCGATTCGGCTGAAGGCGCGTCGATTTCGGTGGTCGTCGGCGGGTCGGGGCGGGGGGCTCCGGTTCCGTTGTCGGCTGTGTCGGCTGAGAGCGGGGCAGGTTCAGTTGCTGCTTCGGCCGCTTTTTTGCTCGAAGTCGTCGCGCTGAAATCGGCACTGATTTTATCTACCTTTTCGACGACCTCGTTGAACTCTTCCTGAACTTCCTGAACCGGTCGCAGCAGGGCGCGCAGTTTGTATTCCGCAAATTCCAGGTCGAGTGTTTGTGCCCAGGTGACCGCCGGTGTCGCGAGGAATACGAGTCCGGAAATCAGAACCGCAGCGAGAGTTAAAATGGAGACGGCGGCTGCGGCAGGGGGCTTCAATTTCATCCGGCAGAGAAGCTTGTGGATCGGAAGGACCACCATCGTGACGAGCAGTGCAAGGATCAGCGGCAGCAATACCGGCTTCGCCACCATCGCGACATACGACACGGCGAGAAAAGTGAGGATCGCGAGGCAGCGCACGGCGACCGTCAGCGTCGGTGTCTTTGTTTCGGTGGTTTTGTTCATCGGTATAGAGATTTGATATGCGTTAGCCGTCCCCTTCTTGTATCAGAGTTGCTCTTTAAACAGGTAGTGAATCCGGTGAAATATTCTCTCCGGCCACGGCCGGCTTTTCCACTTTTCAATCGTGAGCTCCCTGCAGTCGCAGGCATCGGACTCGAAGATCTTCTCGAAGGCTGCCGCTGTCTCCGGATCCGAAAGCCCGAGCGTGGCTTCATCGTTGATCTCGAATGAACGGTCATCGAAGTTGCTTGAGCCGAACCCGCTCCATTCGCCGTCTATCGTAATGACCTTCTGGTGCAGCAAGGTAGGTTGATACTCGAAAATCCTGACCCCGGCTTCGAGAAGTTTGCCGTAGAGCACCTGTCCGGCGCGCTGCACGTAGGGTGTGTCCGAAGCCTTCACGGCAGGGGTCATTATTCTGACGTCGACACCACGGGCAACCGCTTGTGCGAAAGCCTCGATTCCACCCACATCAGGGAGGAAATACGGCGTTTGAATTCGAATCGTTTTCTTCGCGAACGCGATCGCGAGGTAGTGGAGCGTTTGAACGGAAGAGGGGCAGCCGTCGGCGCGAATGTAGGCAAGATGAGCGGACAAGTCTCCCGCCGGTTCGAGTTTTGGAAACGTGGTTTCGTCGATGAAGGCTCCGCCTGTGATCTCCTGCCAGTTTTCGAAGAACGCCGATTGAATGCGGGCTACGATCGGGCCCTTGATCACTCCTGAAATGTCGCGATAACCCCGCAGTTTGTCTGGATTCTCCTCTCCCTTTTCTGTCCAGGCGTCGTGGATGCAATGGCCGCCGATGATTGCGGTGGCTCCGTCGATGACCACGATCTTGCGGTGATCCCGAAGGTTGAATCTCCCGAGATTGCGGAGTTTAAACCGGTGAAATGACATCACCTTGCCCCCGGCGTTCCGGATGCGATCGCGATTCTCTTCGCTGAACTTTTTTGATCCCCGCGCATCGATCAGAACCCTGACGGTCACCTCACGCTTCAGCGCGGCTTCGAGCGCTTCGATGACGCGCTCAGACATTCGGCCGTCCTCCCAGAGAAACGTTTCGATGTGAACGGTGTGCTCAGCGTTTCTAATGAGATCACAGAGGGTGTCAAAAAAGGCTTCATCCTGTATGAGCTCGACAGCGTTCCCGCTCATCACCTCGCCGTGGGTTGAGCCCGCGATGGCGTCGAGATGATCCGTGATTCTGCCTGCGGGCTCGCCGAGAAACTTGCATTCAACGTGACGGGTCAGAACCCAGATCATAAATCCCAGGATAAGGACGAGGATAATTAAAAAGATTTCGAGTCCGGATAGGAGGTTCGAGGCTCCTGCAGACTCTGCCAGCATTTCGGAGAGGTGGGGGGCTGTCATCACGCGAGTTATGGGGTGGGTGTTATGTTAGTTTGAATATGGGGGATTGTGCGTGATGGGGAGGTGAAGTGTGTTGTGGTGGTGTTAGGGAAGTGGATCAATTACTCCGGGAGTCCTTTCACCATCCATACCGCATCCGGGATGAGTTCAATTTCGAGGGGCGTTGATCCGACGATGTCTCCATCGGCTTGAAAACTGACGGGGGTGCCCGTTTCAATCCTGACTTTCCTCGCCCGCTGACGTCTCACGAGTGATGAGCCGGTCAAATCTGCCGGAGCGCTGTCGTTGTCGACTACGAGTGAGAAAAACTCCACCGCGGCGGCGAGCCCCGTTTCCTGAAAAAGGCAGATATCGAGATACCCGTCGGACATGCTGACGTCGGGCGCGATTCTGAGATCACCGACGCCGAGACGGCCCGCGTTGGCGACCGTGATTGCCATGGCCTTTTCCGAGATCGGCTCGACCGCATCATCGATCCAGATATTGAAATCAATGGGTTCCTGAGCCGCCAGTGCTTTGAGCATCCCTTTGATGTAGGCGAGTTTTCCCCATTCAGATTTTTCCTCGTAGCTCGTCTTTTCGAGCGCACTTACCTCGAGACCGCAACCGCACCGGAGGATGAAGCAGGTGGATTGGTTGATCATTCCGAGATCCACTGTTTCCGCTACGAGCGACGGATGACTCAGTAGCGCAAGTGTCTCGGCCGGGTCCGCGGGAAGTCCTATTTCCGAGGCAATCAAATTCCCGGTGCCGCCTCCGAGGACGAGCAGGGGCACTCGCGATCCGGCCATTCCATTGATGACCTCCAGCAGGGTGCCGTCTCCTCCGTAGGCGATCACCATCTCAGCGCCAGTCTCGACTGCTTTTTTGCCCATCAGAGCTCCGTCTCCCGGTGCGCGGGTCACCTCGACCGACCAGTCGACGTTACTCAAGGCCGCGTTGAGTTCACGCAGAATGGGATAGGGCGACCCCGACGCGGGATTCACAATCACCGATACTTTTTCGGGACGGTTGATTTCGTAGCGGCTTTTCATGATTCGATAAATGATACAGCCCTGCGAGTAGTCGGGTATTTCGATACCGCGAGCGGTCTGTCGGAGAGATCTCCGCGTTGCAGGTTGCACGGCGAAGGTTGCAAATAGTCGTAGTGGTTGCTCATAAATTCGTAGGGCTGCAGGGATCGGGAAGGGGGGGGATCCCCGTAGCAATGGGGTTGGGGCGATATTCAGGGAGGGCGGCAGTTAACCTGCTTAATCCTTATAGCATGAATCATACGCGCCATTTTTGGAATCTCGCTTCCGGGACAGTGGTCCTTTCACTTCTGATCCTTGTTTTTCAGCCCAGCTCCAGATCATTGGGAGACTCTCTCAGCAGCGCCCTTGGCAACATCGTTTCCGATTCGGAGCCGGTCGTTGAGGAGGCTGTTTCCAAAAACCGGTTCGTAAGTCAGATCGCGTTCCCCGCTCCCTCAGACGAGGTGAAGAATATCGTCGTCGGACAAGTGCTCAGCGAGAGGCAGCTCAAGCAACTCGAGCCGGTTCCAGCGTTGATTTCCCGTCAGTATCATTCCCCTGAAAACAAGTGCTCTTTCCGTTTCCACGAGGGACGGGTCGTCATCATTCACAATCGAACGAATCGCGTACTCGACATTGAGAATTCCCGCGTCCTTATCGAACTCTAATCCAACCAACTGACTCAAAACCCTGCCAAAATGATAAAACAACCAAAACGGAATTTGCGCCGGGCGCGGATTTCTACAATCCTCCTCGCGTTTCTCTCCGCTGCCTTCTTCAGCGCCTGTCAGACGACTGATCCTACGACGCGATACCGGGCCGCCGATTCGGGGGACTTCGTCGCCCAATTGCCCCGCCGCTACAAAGCCGTCTCAATCGACGGGATCGTCTTTTACCATTCCCGGGGAAACTATTTCCAGAAGCGGGGTGCCGGCTACGTCAAAGTCTCGCCGCCGACCTCCTCCCTGCGCTCGAAGCGGGCAATCTCCTATCGCTCGCTCTACAACGAGTCCGCCGAGCGTCGCAAGCTCAACCGGGTCCGTTGATTTCCGTATAGCGGTTTCGCTTTCTACGACGATGCGATTGGCAGCAATGTCGATTGACTTCCCGGTGAGTCTGATAACACCCGGCTCGGCGGAGTTGGCCCTGGAATCGACGTGCCGATCACGAAGCACGCGAGCCTCCGTTTCTCCCATGCGTGGCAGGTCGTCGAGAAAGGATTCGCAGACAATGAACCCGGACGCTGGCACGCGTCGGCGATCGTGAAGTGGCAGGGGCGTCGCATCGATCTGAAGCGAATGTTTGATCCACCTGCTCAGCCTGAGTGCAGGTAACTGGCTGAGCACCCACTTCCCGTCTTTTTGGTTTTCCCATTGCCTGGTTCGCCTCTCGCGGCGATGAGTGAAGGGTTTTGAATTCCGAGCTTTCCATCGCTGAAGTTATTGATTTTCTGTCAGGAGACGACTGCGCTCCGTCGTTTGACGGGGGTGCCCTTTCCGGTGGTGCCCAGTTGGCACGGTCGAAGCTGGTCAAGAGCGTTCAGGCTTCGATTCTCGATACTGGCGATGTGACCATCGCGGCGACAGTCCTGGAGAAAAATGGCGCTTCCTTTTCGCCTGAGCTGGTTCTCTGGCGGGAAGGTGCCGGAATCGCGATCGAGTCCGATTGCAAATGTGAGGTGCGGACGAATTGTCGTCACGGTGCGGCGATCCTCGCGTATTTGCAGAAGGGCGGGGAGAAGCGGATCGCGGCGGCTTTCGGCGAGAAACCTCATGCGGATATGATGACGGAAGGTCAGGTCCTCGTGGTCGCTCCCGAACCGGATCCGGAGCCCGCGTCTGAGCCCGAATCGGGGGCGAAACGATCGAACCGCTCCGACACGAAGGTTTCCTTCCGCCTGCGGGTTTCGCGTCGTCCTCAGGGCGAGCGGAGTGCCTGGATGCCGGAGTTTCTCCTCGAGGCGTATGCGGTTTACGACGGAAATTCGGTGGCGCTCTCCCCGGCGGGGCATCTACCGCCGCTGGTGCTGCCTGATCGCAAGATCGTGCGTGACCGAGCGCTGGAAACGGAGGCGATGAACCGGCTTTACGCGCTCGACCTTTTGCCGGGGGCTGAAGAACCTCCGCAGTCGTTGCGAAAGCTGGATCGCCCTCCGGTGAACGGCACTCTCTGGGCGGTCGATGAGAAGAAATGGCCGCATCCTGAGTTTTACTGGCTGCGATTTCGTCATGACGCAGCGCCGGCTTTTGAACGTCAGGGGTGGGAGGTGCGATTTGCTCCCGGAGTCGGGTGCGAGCCGCTTGTGTTTAAAACTGAAACCTGGAGCGCTGAAATTATTGACGAGGGCAAGGGCTGGTTTCATCTCTCGGCGGGCTTCGAAATCGACGGGGAGGATTTTGAACTTCAGCCGATTCTGGCAGCGCTGGTGAAGAACCGTTTTCTCGAAGTGACAGAGGGAATGCCGTCGGGGCAGGAGTTCATGATTTTTCTGCCGGACGGACGCGGACTCGCGCTGCCGGTGGGCCGCTTCCGGGTGATTCTCGAAACGCTCGGGGAACTCCTCGATTTTAAATTTACAGAGGGACCGGTCAAAGTGGCGAAGCTTGATGCGGCTTTATTAGCGACTGCTTTGCAAGGCGCCGCTGATCTCAAAGTGGAAGTTCCCGAAGAGGTCGAGGAACTCTCGATCCGCATTGAAAATTTCGAGTCCATCCAGCCGGTTCCGGTTCCCGATGGAATGAAGGCGACGCTCCGTGAGTATCAGCTCGAAGGATTTTACTGGATGCAGTTTCTGATCGAGCACGGGCTTCACGGGATTCTCGCGGATGACATGGGGCTCGGGAAAACGATGCAGACGCTCACGCATATACTTCACGAAATTGAGACAGGGAGAAATGAGGCACTTCCTTCGCTCGTGATTGCGCCGACAAGTGTCGTTCGCAACTGGCAACGTGAGGCGGAGAAATTTGCGCCGGGGCTCGATGTCGTCGTGATTCAGGGCGCGAATCGTAAATCCGAGTTCCGGAAAATCCCACGGGCCGATCTCGTTTTGACCTCCTACGCGCTCGTGCACCGGGATCTCGAAACGCTTCGTAATTACGAATTTCATATCGTGGCGCTGGATGAGGCGCAATACATCAAGAATCCCGGCGCACAGGTCACGGGAGCGGTTCGACAGATTCGGGCGAAGCATCGGCTTTGTCTTTCCGGCACGCCGGTGGAAAATAATCTCGGTGAAATCTGGAGTTTGATTCACTTTTTAATGCCCGGTTTTCTCGGCACTTCAGAGGTGTTCAAGTCGACCTATCAGACGCCCATCGAGAGGGACGGGAGTGAAGTGAAACGCAAGGCGCTCGCGCGACGGTTGGGGCCGCTCATTCTGCGACGGACGAAGCACGATGTCGCGAAAGAGCTCCCGCCGAAAACGGAAATTCTCCATCTCGTGGAGATGAATGAAGTTCAAAAAGATCTCTACGAGACGGTTCGCTCGACGATGGACAAGCAGGTCCGCCAGGCGCTCGCGCTTCGCGGTCAGGAATCACAGATCGTTTTCCTCGATGCGCTTCTGAAGCTCAGGCAGATTTGCTGTCATCCCGATTTGCTGAAGGACCGCGACAACGATGCGGATTCGGCCAAATTTGAATACCTCGTCGATTTGCTCGTGACGCTGCGGAGCGAAGGGCATCGCGTTCTGTTGTTCTCCCAGTTCACTTCGATGCTGGCGATTATCGAGGCCTATCTCGTTTCCGAGGAGATCGAATATTTAAAACTGACCGGTGCAACGAAAGACCGGCAGGAACTCGTGGAGCGTTTTCAAGGCGGGGAGGGGGATGTCTTTCTGATTTCCCTGAAAGCGGGTGGCACGGGCCTCACCCTGACCGGTGCCGACACTGTGATCCATTACGACCCGTGGTGGAATCCCGCAGCGGAGAATCAGGCGACGGACAGAGCTTATCGGATCGGGCAGGACAAGGCTGTCTTTGTTCACAAGCTGATCTGCCAGAACACCGTCGAGGAGCGGATTCAGAAGATGCAGGGCAAAAAAGATGACCTCGCGACCGATTTGCTTTCCGGCGCAACGACGGGGCTCGATTTGACGCCGGAGGTGATGGCGGGGTTGCTGGGGGAGTGAGGTTTTTTTGCCAAGCAGGGAATGGTAAGGATAACCGGAGTATTTGCAGTTTGATTCTCCCGTAATTCTGCGAACTTGGCGTGCATGTCAGACCCCGTTTTACAGGTAGAAAATCTCACGAAGCGCTTCGGGAATGTGACCTCAGTTGATCGCGTCTCGTTTGATATCGGAAAGGGCGAAATTCTCGGGCTCCTCGGGGCGAACGGAGCGGGGAAGACGACCGCAATCAATATGGTTCTCGGGATCATCACTCCGACAGAGGGATCGGTGACGGCGTTCGGGAAAGATCTTCAGCGCGAGCGGATTGCGATTCTCAAGCGGATGAATTTCTGCAGCACCTACACGCAGCTCCCGGGAAATCTGAAGGTGTGGCAGAATTTAAAAGTGTTCGGTAAACTTTACCGGGTCCCGCGTCTGAGCGAACGCATCGACGAGGTGTTGGAAATGCTCGAGGTAAGCCACCTCAAAAACCGGATCTCCGGCAACCTGTCAGCCGGCGAATCGACGCGACTGAATTTGTGTAAAGCGCTCCTGAACCGACCCGAGTTGCTTCTCCTCGATGAGCCGACCGCGAGCCTCGACCCGGACATCGCGGACAAGGTTCGAAGAGTGGTTTCCCGAATTCGCGACGAGGAGGGTACGACGATGCTCTACACTTCGCACAACATGAGGGACGTAGAGGAGGTCTGTGACCGCATCGTCTTTATGCACAAAGGCAGCGTTCTCTTCACGGGGACGGCAGAGGAGGTTCTCCGGCATTTCGAAGAAGACTCGCTCGAAGAGGTTTTTATCCGCGTTGCGAGAAGCGGTGAACTGAAAGCAACCGGAAGCGAGGTGAGCTCATGAGCTTTGTGACCGTTCAGGCGCTCGTGATGCGCTACCTCTATCTCTACACGCGGACGCCGGTTCGCGCGGTCGAATTGATCTTCTGGCCACTCGTTCATCTGCTCGTGTGGGGGTATCTCACGAAATATCTTCAGCAGAATACAGGCGAGGGGTTTCCTCAGGAGATCACGTATCTGATCGGAGCGGTGATTCTCTGGGACATACTTTTTCGCGCGCAGCAGGGCGTTGCGATTTTCTTTCTCGAAGACGTCTGGTCGAGGAACCTGCTGAACATTTTCGCGGCTCCGGTGACCAATGCCGATTACCTTGGAGCCACCTACGTGGTGGGTTTTCTCCGCGCGGCGGTCACGACGGTGATGCTCACGGGGCTTTCACTGGTGCTCTATCAGTTCAATATTTTTGTACTCAGCTGGAAGCTGATTCCGTTCATTGCCAATCTTCTCATTTTCGGGTGGGCGCTGGGAATGATCTCGACGGCGTTGATCGTGCGATGGGGGCCGGCGGCGGAAACTCTGGCGTGGGCGGTTCCGTTTTTCATCCAGCCGTTTGCGGCGGTTTACTACCCGGTTACGATTCTTCCGGTAGCGTTGCAGTGGGTCGCGAAGGCGCTTCCCTGTTCCTACATATTCGAGGGGATGCGAGAGGCGCTCAGCACCGGTAATCTCGACTGGGGTGAACTCGGCCTCGCAACCCTCCTCAATCTCGTCTACCTCGCCCTCGCGGGATGGCTGTGGGTTCGCGTCATGAACACGGCGCGGGAGAAAGGGCTCCTCACAAAGTTCGCTTCGCAGTGATTTTCCCCGGCGTTACAGGTCGAGATCGTTGTTTCTCACCTCGGCCAGTTTTTCCGCCATCTTAACTTTGAAGGCGGCAACGGTTTCCGCGTAGTCCGGTTTTTCTGCGAGGTTCGTGAACTGCCCGGGATCGGCTTTGATGTCAAAAAGTTCAATTCCGCCGGATGCGTCTTCCTGATACTGGATGTAGGCAAAATCATCGGTGCGGAGCAAAAGTCCTTTTCTCATCGGGGCGACACTGAAGGCCGCGTCACGCACGGTGGCCGCGGGATCGTCGAGGAGTTTTGAAATGTTCTTTCCCTGGATGTTTGCCGGAACGGGCAATCCGCAGAGCGACGAAATCGTGGGGTAGAGGTCTAACATTTCTACAAGCGAATGACAGACCGCCGGCTTTTTGCCGGGGACGGAAATGATGAGGGGGACACCGGAGGAAACGTCGAGCAGGCTTACTTTTGCCCAGAAGTCGTGCTCACCGAGATGGTAACCGTGATCGCTTGTGAAGATGACGATGGTGTCGTCGCGAAGCCCCGCGTCATCGAGCGCTTTCATGACGACTCCGACCTGCGCATCCATGTAGGAGACCGAAGCATAGTAGCCGCCGATCGCTTTGCGTTGGCGACGCTCGTCCATCTTCATGTTCTCGCTCGTTTTGTAGTTGATCCCGGGCTTCGGGATATCGTCCCAGTCGCCGGGGCGCTTTTCAGGGAGGTAATTGTTTTCGTAAGGCTTGTAAGGTTCGTAGTAAGCTTTCGGGGCGACGAAGGGAATGTGAGGGCGAACGAATCCGACTCCGAGCCAGAATCTTTCGTCTTTGTGCTTCTTGATCAACTCGGCGGCTTTCCGCGCGGTTTTGCCATCAGAGTGGACGAGGTCGTCGCCTTCGGCTTCGACGACGACGAAGGTGTTCCCTCCGACGACAGGCTTCCGGCCATCGGGATTTCCTTCGAGCGTTTCACCGACACCGGCCGCCATCCACTCCGGGCCGGGGCTGTTGAACCGTTCGGTCCAGGAGAGCGCGTCGTCGGCGCCGTTGTAACCGTCGTGGTCGCGTCCGTCGCCGCTGTATTGCACCCCGCCGGGAATGCCCATGTGGAAAATCTTACTGACCCGGGCCGCGTAGTAGCCGTTGTTTTTGAAATGCTGTGACCACGTCGCGCGGTCACCGATTTGCGGTCTCGGGTTTGTGTATCCCATCACTCCGGTGGCATGGGGGTAGTAGCCGGACATGAAGGATGCGCGGGAAGGGCCGCAGTAAGTTCCCTGACAATAGGCGCGGGTGAAGCGGGTTCCTTTTGCTGCAATCGCGTCAATGTTAGGGGTTTTGCAGACTTCGTTTCCGTAGCAGGAAAGCGCGGTGTAGGTCAGGTCATCCGAGATGATGAAAAGGACGTTGTAGTCTTTTGCCTCCGTATGATTGCAGAGGGATATTCCTATGAGGGTTGCAAGCGAGAGGAGCGTAAGTGGAAAACTTTTCATGAGGCGTGGCTCGTGTGTACCCATTTTAAGACTGGATGACAAGTGCGCACGGTGGCGCGGGTGCGGATGAACGGGGACGCTCGCGATGTGTTACACTGAGGTCCGATGGTTGATTTTTTCTACATGCAGTCCGGACTCGCCGGTTTGTCGCGATCGTATCGCGCCGGAGGAATGGCGGGGCATTTGGGGGGCGCGCTCCTTGCGGGTTATTTTCTGAGTGAGCTGAAGTCGGATCTCGATCCCGGCGTTTATCTCGGGATCGAGCGGGATTTGGAACGGGTCATGCGGGGGGAAGAGGATTTCTGGTTTGATCCCGAACAGAAAGGAATCACGATTCCGGAATTATTCGAGCCTCTCCCGGCGGGAGCTGCGGTGAAGAAAACGGCAAAGAGGGACGTCGCAGAAGCGTTGCGACAATCGATTTCGAAGACCCGTCAGAGTGGGCACAATGTGATCTTCGGTTCACTCGCGATTCGCGCGCTCGACAGCCATCCTGAACTGGCGACTGATCAGGTGGTGGCCGGGCTGATCAAGTTGTTGGCGACCTTCACAACGGTTGGACCGGGGAAGGGGTATCACGGCGCCTCGGTCGGCTGGAAACAGGGTGCCTACGCGGGGGGAATGGCTCAGGGCTATGATTCGATCGACGCAATGGCTGAGGCAACTCTCGACTATCTGATTGCACATGCTCATGAGCACCGGCAGGGGTTCGGCGGTCCGTTTCACCTCATTGATCACGCGGCGGGGCTGATCGATCTCAGCCAGTGCGGAATACAGGATCTGGCTGAGGAGGGATTGCCGGCGCATCGACATCACCTGCGATTGCTGGAGCAGCTTCCCGCCCTCGACGAAGAGTTGGGGAAACTGAAAAAGGCAGACCACACACCTTTCGAGCCTTCGTATTGGGCGAAGCGAAAATCGGTGCAGTGGTCAGCCGACCTCACTCACCGAATCAAGGTGCTCTACGGTTACGAACTCGTAAAAGGAGCGGTCGATGACGAGGAAAAGTGTCGGGCCGCAGACCTTGCTTTTCCCTATCTGATGGCCTGAGCGTGTTTTACGCCCCGGGATTGATGACTTCGTCAGGAGCGTTCTCGAAAAAATCGACTTCACCGGTCTTGAGCGAATATTCCGCCCCGACAATACGGAGATGGTCGTTCTCGATGATGTCGCGAATGATGCTCGATCCCGCCTTCAAATCTCTGATCGAGGCTGAGACGTTCGACCTCACCGTTCTCTCAATCAGCGTTTCACGGTCCATGCCGACGGTTTCTGTCCCCAGCGCTTCCACGGCGGGACGGATCCGGTTCACGATCGAACTCAGGTTGGGTGAGCGTTCGTCTTCGGGCTGATTGAGCTGGTCAATCGTGGCGGTAACGGCTCCGCAACCGGAGTGACCGAGGACGACGACGAGGCGGGTTCTGAACTGTTCGACAGCGTACTCGATGCTCCCGATCTGCGAAGGCGCGACGACATTGCCGGCGACACGGATCACAAAGAGATCACCGAGTCCCTGATCGAAGACGAGTTCCAGTGGCACCCGCGAATCAGAGCATCCGAGGATCACGGCGAAAGGGTCCTGACCGTCGACGAGGTCGGCGCGACTGGTTATTGGACACATCAGCTTTTCGCTGGCCCGGCCCTCTACGAAACGGCGATTGCCGTCTCTGAGCCTCTTCATTGCCTCAATATTTCTTTTCATGAACTCTCTTTTAACGTTTCAATTGGCTGCCTGCAAGCGGTGAAGTGATATTGAGACGTAGACTCAATTATCCGTTTTTCCCGGTAAGATACGTCTCGAATTGAGTTCCGGTCGTCGTCGAGCGGTTCTGCCGCTTGAATTGGCAGCGGGCTGCTTTAGCCTCCGGCCTCGTGAATTCAAAACTCTGGCTTCCTTCTTTTCCCTTCCGCCCGATCTCCCGGCCCTTTTTTTACGGGTGGTGGATCGTGGTCGCTTCCACTTTGGGGATGCTCTTCAGCATTCCGGGGCAGACGATGGGATTCAGTGTTTTTACCGAGATTTTGATGGAGGACCTCGGGCTTTCCCGCGTCGCGCTGAGCGCCGCTTATTTCGTCGGAACGGTCTGCAGCGGCCTGACCCTCCCACTGATGGGGCGGCTTTATGATCGATGGGGTGGGCGAAAAATGGCGGTTTTTGCGACGATTTCGACCGCGCTGGTGCTGTTCTACCTCGCTTCGGTGGGGCGGATTCAGGATGCGGTCACGGAGGGCGCCGGTCGCACCGTGGTGATGGGCGCGGGGTTTGCTCTGATCGGTTTGGGTTTTTATTTGATCCGGCTTTCCGCGCAGGGTGTTCTCACGATGAGTTGCCGGAACGTCGTCGGGAAATGGTTTGATCGAAAAAGGGGACTCGCGCTGTCGTTGAGCGGGCTCATCGTTTCCTTCGCTTTCTCGGCCGCTCCACGGTGCCTCGACCTGTTGATTGAGCGGTTCAGCTATCAGGGCGCCTGGATCATTCTCGGTCTTTTGACGATAGGATTCATGATGCCGGTGGCGTGGCTCGTATTCCGCGATTCACCTGAGGACTGCGATATGGTCATGGACGGCGGGGCTCCGGCGGATCTCGAGGAGAAAAACCCGGACATGATCATTCACCATCAGTACAATCGCTACGAGGCGCTGCGCACCTTCTCTTTCTGGGCCTACTCGCTCTCCTTCAGTTTCTTCTCATTCTTTTCGACCGCGTTCACTTTCCACATCGTTTCGATAGGGAACGAGTTCGGTTTTGCGAAAGATGACATTATTGCGCTCTTCATCCCGATGGCGGCGGTGAGCGTTTCGGTGAGTCTTTTCTGTGGTTGGATCAATTCGAAGACGCGCCTCAAGTGGATCCTGCTCGCGATGAATCTGGGTGGCGTGGCCGGTGCGATCGGGCTGTTGAATCTGGACCAGCCGATGGGGAAAATCGCCTACGTCGTCGGAAACGGGCTCTGTGGCGGCTCATTCCTGTGTCTTCTCGGGCTTGTCTGGCCTCGTTTTTACGGACGTGAATGGCTAGGGGCGATTGCGGGGGTGAATATGAGCCTCGTCGTGGTCGCAAGCGGGATTGGACCGTTGCTTTTCGGACTCGCGAAGCAATACAGCGGGAGTTACTTTCCGGCGCTCGTCTTCAGTGTCGCGCTCCCGGCGATGCTCGCGATTGCCAGTTTCGGGGCGGACAATCCACAGCGAAAGCGGCGCGTTCAGTGACTCGACTGATTTTGTTCAACTCCGTCTTTCTCCATTTCATTCCGAATCGGTTGAGAGTTGGACCTAACCCTGTTAAGAGTTCGACTCAACCCTGCTAGGTCGGGCTGCCACCCCTGTTGGGTGGCGCAGTCGAATCAGGTGTTTTTTGAATAATCGATTAGTTTCATGGCGAATCCACAAGTCCAAAACGATGCCCTTTTGTCGGCGAATGAGTTGCAACTCTCTTTCGGGAAAGATCCCGTCCTCGACGGGGCAACTCTCGCGATTTACCCGGGCGAAAAGGCGGGACTCGTAGGCCGGAACGGTTGCGGGAAATCGAGTTTCCTCCGTATTGTCGGTGGCGAGGAAGTCGCTGACGAAGGGATCGTGTCGCGGAAGCAGGGGCTGGTTGTGGGGTATCTTCCGCAGGAATTTCAGCTCGATGATGACGCGACGGTCGAAGAAAATGTCAGGGCCGGGGCCGCTGATCTGATCGCGGCGATTGAGCGCTACGAGAGCGGCGAAGAGATGAGCGACGCGGAGTCCGAGAAGCTCCTGCATACGATCGAGCATGCCGATGGCTGGAATTTGGAGCAGCGGATCGAAACCCTGATGCGCTCACTGAGCACGCCTCCCGGAGACCGGACCGTCGGGCCTCTGTCGGGGGGGGAGAAACGCCGCGTCGGACTTTGCCGCGCGCTCGTCGCGGAGCCGGATTTACTGATTCTTGATGAGCCTACCAACCACCTTGATGCCGAGGCGATCGCCTGGCTCGAGACTTATCTCGCCGGATCGAAGTGCGCGTGTTTGTTTGTGACTCACGACCGGTATTTTCTCGATCGGATTGCGACGCGGATCGTTGAATTGTCAGACGGGCGTTTCTTTTCTCATGACGGTAACTACAGCGACTATCTGATCGCGAAGGATGAACGTGTCGAACGCGAGCAAGCCTCAGAGCATAAGCGTCAGCGATTTCTCAGCCGCGAGATCGAATGGGTGCGGGCCGGTGTCAAAGCGCGTGGAACGAAGCAGCGCAACCGTCTCGACAATTACTATGCGGTGAAGTCGCAGAAGGCTCCCGAGCGGGAATTGAACATGGATCTCGTGATTCCGACGCCGCCGAGACTCGCGAACATCGTCGTCGATCTCAAAGAGGTGGGGCATTTCTACGACCAGGATCCGCTTTTTGTAGGGATCGATCTCGAATTTCAGGCCGGCGAATGCGTCGGCGTCGTCGGTCCCAACGGAGCGGGTAAAACGACGATGTTGAAGATTCTCATGGGCGAACTCGAGCCTTCGGCCGGTTCCGTGAAAATTGGAAAGCGAACCGAGTTCAACTACGTGGATCAGACGCGGTTGGAATTGGATGAAGACAAGAGCGTGCTCGAAGAGGTTTCTCAGAATCTCGATTTCGTGAAGTTCGGCGATGAATCGATTTCGGTGCGTGCCTATCTCCAGCGGTTTCTATTCAGCGATGACCGTATCAATGATCGGATTGGTAATTTGTCAGGAGGTGAAAAGAACCGGGTTCTCCTTGCTAAGATTTTGCGAAGAGGCGGTAATTTTCTCGTTCTCGATGAGCCGACCAACGATCTCGATTTACAGACGCTGCGTGTTCTTGAGGAAGCGCTGATTAATTTTGAAGGGACCGCGCTCGTCGTGAGTCACGACCGGTGGTTCCTCGACCGCGTCTGTGATCGTGTCATCGTATTCGACGGCAAGGGGGACCTCGGTATTCACGAGGGGAACTACTCTTACTATCTCGAAAAGCGTCGCGCATATGAAGCGGTCGCAGCAGCCGCGAAACCGAAGGCGGCGAAGAAGCCGAAAGTGTCTCCTGAAAAAGCGGAGAAGCCGAGAAAACTCAAGTGGAAAGAGGAGCGCGAACTGGAAGGGATGGAGGACGCTATTCTCGTCGCCGAGACCGAAGTGGAGGGGATCGAAGCCAAGCTGAATGATCCTCAGTTTTACGTCGATCACGCGGAAGAAGCTGCCGCCCTTGCTGAGGGCCTCGAGGAGAAGAAAGAAGAAGTAAAAACACTCTACGCGAGGTGGGAAGAGCTGGAAGCGATCCGCCTGGCCGCGGAAGCGGGGTAGGATTAAGCGATCAACTGAAGTAGAGGAATCCGTGAGGATTTCTTGCGTAAGGAGAAAGCAAACTCGCTCGTATAGGCTGCGTGGAGAAATGCTCACGCAGTTTCTCTACGGCAACTGAAGTAGAGGAATCCGTGAGGATTTCCTGCGTAAGGAGAAAGCAAACCCGCTCGTATAAACTGCGCGGAGAAATGCTCACGCAGTTTCTCTACGGCAACTGAAGTAGAGGAATCCGTGAGGATTTCTTGCGTAAGGAGAAGGCAAACTCGCCCGTATAGGCTGCGCGGAGAAATGCTCACGCAGTTTCTCTACGGCAACTGAAGTAGAGGACTCCGTGAGGATTTCTTGCTCCCTCACTTCGCAATCTTCTCGTCGTCGCCGTGGGAGGCGTCGTCTTTTTTCTTTCCGCCTTTGCCGGTTCTTGATGCGAGGTAGGCGACGAGGTCGCGGAGATCTTTGGGCGGAAGCGCCATCGCGACGGGGGGCATTGCCGAGACGGGCGGTGCGATTTCCTTGATGTCGCTTCGCTCGACTCGTGTCGGTTTATTGTCGAGTCCAACGACGATGAGGTGATCGTCAGCTTCGCTGGAGAGTCGACCCACGACGGAGTCGCCGCTCTTGAGCGTGATCGCGCTCATGCCGTAGCCTTCGGTGATCTCGGCGCCGGGGACGGTGACGGCTTCGAGGATTTTGTTACGTGTCAGGCGCGTTGCGACCTGAGTGAGATCCGGTCCCTGAACACCGCCATCGTTGCCGATTTTGTGACACTGGAGACAGGCTCCCTGATTTTGGAAAACGATTTTACCGGCTTCCTGATCACCGCCTTCAAGACTGAGATCGAAAACGTTGCCCGGATCGGCAGCTGCGTAGCTCGCGGCATCTGCATTTCCCGCTGCGGTGAGGAGCAGGTAGGCGTCGAGCCAAAGACCACGGCGAAGCTGCTTTTCACGTTCTTTCCAGTAGGTCTCGACCTGTGCCATGTCGGTTTTTGAAATCCCTTCGAGGGCGGCGCGGGCCACGATGAGTTTATCGCTCTTCACCGCCATGTTTCCTTTTTCGGCGATTCCGTCGAGCTTGAGATCAAACGCGTGAGTGAATGCGGCGGCCCGAATTGCGGGATCGCTGTCCTCACGCAGTGTCGTAACGATTTCATTGGTGTTGGACGCCTTTGACTTCACGAGGGAACTCAGCACCGCGACCTTGAGGTCGGGGCCGAGGTCATCGTTCGCGAGCTGGGCCGTGAGCGTGGCGGGATCGAGTTCGACGTTGGCAAGAGTCGCGAGTTCCACGCCGAGCGTGATGAGCTCGGAGTCGTGCGGGCTGTTGAGAAAAGCTCTGAGGTCGGGGCCTATCGCAGTCGCGAGCGTTGCGAGCGAGCGGTCGGTGTTCTCTGCTGCCGGGACGGGACGGAAGTGGCCGTTCACGGGATCGGTTTCGATGGGTGTCTCCCACATCTTCAGGCCGATGAGAGCGGCCTTGCGGACGGAGAGTTCCAGTTCGCTCATACCGGCGAGTTCGAGGAGTTGTTTGGCGTGTTGCGTGGTTCCGCGTCGGTAGTTGTTGGCGACGACGCGGCGCTGCACTGCCTCGGGAAGACCCGCTGCCTTTTTGCCGAGGGCGGAAACGAGATCTCCCGCCTCGGTATCGGCTGCGGCGGTGTCGTAGATGGCACGGACCGCTTCTCTCACGATGATCGGTTCGCTGTCGTCGAGGAATTTGGCTGCGTCAGGGCTTTCGCGACGGCGCAGGGCGATCACGGAAACGAGGCGTTCTTCGGTGGAGTTGGACGTTGCCTTGGCCGTGATGTCCGAGGTTGTGGCGATGCGATCGATCCCTGTGAGGAGCGCGTGACGGAGGACGATGTCTGCGGTTTCGTTGCCGTTTGCGCGGATCGCTGCAAAGAGCGCGCCGGAGATTTCGGCGTCTCCATTTTTGCCGATACGACTGAGTGCGACGGCGGCGAGCGATTTCACACGAGGGGATTTGTCTTTTGCGAGCAGAGCAATGAGGGAAGCTTTTGCACCGGTGATTTCGGCCTCGCCGATGACGCGGGCGGCATTGGCGCGGATTTCAGGATCGGCGTCCTCCAGCAGGGCGATGAGCGTGTCGCTTTGGTTGGATCCGCTGCGGGCGAGTTGCCCGAGTCCCCACACCGCGTGGAGGCGGGAGTATAGCGTTTCGCCATTGCTTGCGTTGGTTTTGAGAACGTCGGCTCCCGCGGCTCCTTTTTTCACGAGGGCAAACTGTGACGCCTGACGCACGCGGCGGTCAGGGTGTTCGAGCATTTTCTCGAGTTCCTGCGGTGAGCGCTGGTCGAATCCTTCTTTGAAAAGTTTTGCAACGGCTGCTCCGGCGGCCCGGTGCTCTGCGTTCTTCGACTTGGCGACCTGGATCGAGCCGTTTTCGTTGACGCTCCAGCCTCCGCCGAAATCACAGAGATAGATAGCGCCATCGAATCCGAGTTCGACGTCGCTGGCCCCGACGCCTTTGAAAAGTTCCTCCACGGAAGTCGTTCCGTAGCCGGCTCCTTTCGGTTCCACTTTTACGGTAAGAACGGTGCAGCGATCCGATGGCCCGCGGTAGTTCGCGAGGAGAAAATGATCGCGAAGATCTTCGGGAAGTGAGTTTCCGGTGAGGTAGGTCACGCCGGAGGGACCGTTCGCGAGATGCGCGGCGGGCGGGTAAACCCACTGAGGCTGTTCTTCGTTGTAGGTGTCGAACATGCGTTCTTTCACCCACATCGAAAGCTTGGGGCGGAAGTCACCCCAATCGAGATGCGTCGCGTAGTGATGCGGTGACTGGTGCGCCATGTTCCAGCCCGAGTTGGTGCCTTCGAGCGCGTAGACCATCCGGGCGATGTCGCCGATGTCTCCGGTGTTGTCGAAAGTGAAGAGGTTGCCGTAGTTATCGAAAGCGAGCTCCTGAGGATTGCGAAGTCCGTCACAATAGAGTTCGAGTCCTGAACCGTCGGATTCGCAGCGGAAGATCGCGCCTTTGCCGTCTCCGACGTGATTTGTTCCTTCGCCGTCAGTGATGTTGTAGCTGCGGTCTCCGACGGAAAAGTAGAGTCTTCCGTCAGGGCCGCGGGTGATGCCGTGGAGATCGTGTCCGATGAAAGAGACACGAACGCCGTAGCCGGTTGAGATGGCCTCGTCTTTATCGGCGACGCCGTCGTCGTCGGTATCGGTCAGTTTCCAGACGCTGGGGATGCAGGTGAAGTAGACGTTGCCGTCGTCGGCGAGAATGGAAAATCCAATGCCGTCGAGCGGCTCTTTGAAACGATCCGAGAAGAGGGTGCGATGATCGGCCGCGCCGTTTCCGTCTTTGTCTTCGAGCCGGATGAGGCGATCCGCGACCCGGCTGAACCAGCCTTCGGGGAAGCTCGACGCGTATTTTTCATACAGTTTGGTTCTGTCTTCGAGCTTGGTTGCTTTGAAATCGTCACGAATCAGCTCGTTGGCACCGCGAAGGTCGGGCACTCCGAGCCAGAACCGGTTTGCTTCGGCGACGAATAGCCGGCCTTTGGGATCAAACCCGAAGCTGCCGGGGTTCTCGACGAAGGGAAAGGCGACCCAGGTGTGTCCTTCCAGTCCGTCGTGTTTGATGAGTCCACGGAAAGAGGTGGGCTCGTTGGACATTTCGGGCAACTCGGCTTCGGGAACGGTCGGAAGCTGGACGAATCGTCCTTCGAGCTCATCAGGAGTGATAGCGGAGCTGAACGAGAAGGCTGCAAGTATCGCGATACCCGCGAGGAAGCTGAGATAGGGAGGTTTTATTTCCATTGCCGAAACGGATACGACCGATGGCCGGTCGTGGCAACTTCGAAACGGACATCGTGAGCGTTTGACAATCGCTTTGTTGAGGAAGTATCATAGCTCCGATGGCTATTTCGAAACACTGCCTCGTGATCACCTACGCCGACGGGGAAATGGACTATTTTCTCCTCGATCCGGATGTGATTGCGATCGGACGCGGACCCAAGAATTCGATCGTTCTCGATGCTGAGACGGTCTCGGTTTGGCATTGTGAGATCCGTCGTAAGCGCGGTCGTTTCGAGATCTGCGACATGGGCTCGACGAACGGGACGAAGTTGAATCGTCAGCCGCTGGGTGAAGAACCGATGATTCTCCGTGAAGGCGATTCGCTTCAAATCGGTCTCGATGTGAAAGGGAAATTTGTGGCGCTCAAGGAAATCGAAGGGGCGAAGCCTCCGACTCTCGATTCTCCCGGCGGGCACACGAAAAAACTTTCCACTCCCGGTGCTTCCGCCCGGCCCTCAATCAACCCGGTCGCTGCGGCTGTGGCACGGGCTGCGAAAGGGAACAAATAGCGCGGGTCGCGTTTTCTTCTGATGAGTCTTCTAACTGCTTTTTCCGGACCGGGAAGGTGGTTGAGCGAGATGCTCAGAAAAAACTTCTACCTCGCAGCGATTTCAGTGGAGTGCCTCTTCTGTGCTTTCCGCTCCAAGTCGTGGGCGCAACCGGTTCGTCAGCGCCTCGTCAGGCAGATCTTATTCGGCGGCGTGGAGGCGATCCCTTTCACGATGTTTTCCGGGGCGATTTTCGGGGTGGTCCTCGCGATCAATTCTTTTAAATGGCTCGAATTCACCGGGAGGATCGATTTTCTGGGACCGGCGCTGAGTCTGCTCCTGATTCGTGAGGCAGCGCCGTTTTTCTCCTCGGTGATTATTATCGCCGCGAGTGCTTCGGCGATCACGACGGAGATGGCGACGATGCGGGTGAAGGGCGAGATCGATCTGATCGAGTCGCAGGGGATCAACCTGATTCAGTTTCTGGTGATGCCCCGCGCGATTGGTCTGGCGATCGCGGGAGTGGGGCTGGCGACCACCTTTGTGGCGAGTGCGTTTCTGGCTTCCGCGGCGGGAATCGCGTGGATCGGCAGCATTCCCCCGGGGCCGTTTTTTGATTCGATTTTCAGTTCGCTCGGACTCGCCGATTTCGTCAATCTGATCGGCCGGAGTTCGATCACCGCATTTCTGATGGGCGGCATTTGCTGTTTCGAGGGGCTCAGCGTGAGAGGTTCCTCCACGGTGGTGCCTCAGGCGGTGACCCGCGGCATGTTGCGGTCGATCGCTGCGACCCTGGTCATCTCCGCGATATTCGGTATCCTAACCTACATATGATTTTCGATGACGAAGAGTGGTGATTCAGCCAGGGCTCCGGTGGTGGAGTTCTCTGATGTGGTGCTCGATTTTCAGAGTGCCTCGGCGCCCCTCCGTTTTGTTTTGCACGGGGGACAGTTCGCGTATCTGCGTTCCTCGTCTCTTGCGCTGGTCGCTCTCGGCATCAGACAGGCTTACGCGGGGGAGATTAAAATTTTCGGGGAAACCTGGGAGTCGCGATCTGTGCGCGCGGTAGAGATCGACCGGCGCAGAGTCAGTTATGTCGCGGATTCCGACAGCGAAATGACGACGGAGTGGGTGGGGAACCTCGACGTGGATGAGAATGTGCTTCTCGGATCGCTTTTTGATCGGGGTATGGGAAGCCAAGCTGCCGCTGAAAAAATGGAGAAGCTCGCTTCACGGATTGGGTTGGAGAAAGGGGTGCCGTCGAGTCGGCCGGATTCCACCAGCGCCGCTGATTTGGTGCGCTCGCAGTGGGTCCGTGCTTTTATGCCTGACGATCTTGCGCTGGTAATTCTTGAAAACCCACTTGAAGGTGCTCCTCGTAAGTCTGTTCCCGAATTCATTCATTTGGTTCAGGAATCCCTTTCGAATGGCGTGGCCGTCATCTGGGTGGGCGAGGAGCGGCCGGATTTTGAGAAACTCGGCCTGATCCCTGAATTCGAATTTTAAGCATGCAATCCAAACCGTTTAAATTCAGACACGTGAACCCGATTGTCGGGGCGTTTCTGTTTTTCACGGTGGCCACTCTCATCGTCGTGGCTGTATTGGCGGGGAAATCGCAAGAGTGGTTTTCGGAGGTTTCGATTTATCGTGTGGAGTTGCCTGCGGCGCTGCCGTCGGAAGAGGGGCATGCCAGCGACGGAGGGACGATGGGAATCAAGGCCGGTTCCGACGTTCGCGTGATTGGGAACCAGGTTGGCAATGTGAAGCGCGTCGAATTGTGCATCGGTGATGATCTCAAACCGATCGATTCGTTTGATGACGTTGATCTGAAAGAAATTCGCGTGGCCGCGGTGCTGAGCGTGAAAGGGGATTTCGGTCGCTTCATTGGTGCGGATTCGAAGGCGGTCCTCAAGTATGATCTCGGAGGTCTCGGCTCGGCCTATTTTGACATCAGCAGAGGAAATACTCCGTTTCCGGTGTGGGCGGATGAAAAACGCAGCGCGCGGATTCTCGCATTCGACAGTGAGAAGGACACGAAGGAGGAAGTCTTTGAAACCGTCAAACGCATCGAGGATGAGATCCTTCCGGCGATAAAAACGTATCGGAAGACGGCTGAAACGATGACGGCATTCATTGAGAAGCTCTCCGATGACAATGAGGCTCTCTATCGTTCTCTCACTTCACTGGAAGAGGGTATCGGGGAACTCAATGCCTTTGTAAAAATGGCCAGCAGTGGAGACGGGGCTCTCGGCGATATGATCTCCCCGGATTCGCAGATGCGAAAAGAGTTCAACGAGTTTGCTGTGACGCTCAATTCCGGGACTGAGAACCTGAAAGCGGCGATTGATAATCTCGATGTGGGAATCACGGAACTCCGCTCGGAGGGAATCCATTCGATCAACCGGGCGGCGGCGAAACTGCCCACGACAGTGGATGAGACAAATGAGACGATCGTCGGCGTCCAGGCCGCGACTGCGAATCTGAATGAGGCGATTCGCGAGATGGAGATTCTCGTGATCGGTTTGCAGAAGCACTGGCTCGTGAAGCGCTACATTGAGGATCCGATCGAAGATCCCGAAATCGAAGCGGAGCGGAAGCGCAGCTCGAAGCCTGTCTTCAACCGCAAGCCGCGGGAAGAATCGGCACAAGACGATTCCCCCACGGAGAAAAAGAAGCCGGGCTTCCTGAAGCTGTTTAAGCGGACGCCCCCGTGAGTTACAGCATGGGCAGGAGAACGAGGTGAAACGCTTCCTTCGAGACCACCTCCGCGATAATGATCCCTACGATAAAGATCGTGATCGCTTTCCATCCCCGGGCATCGCAGGAAATTCGAAACGATTTCCATGCGAGCGCGACGAACCACACCGTGATCACGACCATGGTCAGGGTGCCAAAGGCGAACGCTGCCATTTCACCGGCCGTTGCGGTGGGGAAAGTGAATTTTCCCTGATTGGCGATGGTCAGGAGTTTGGCGTTGAATTCGGTGAAACCGGGGAGATTCGCAACGAGCGCACTGATGAGAAACGGCCAACGGGCGAGGCCTTGAGTGCCAAAAAGGTCGAGCACGCGGAAGCGGCGGCCTCTCGCTGTGAGAAGGCCTCCAACGAGGAGGACGAGAGCGAGGCAGAGCCAGTTGATGAATCCTTCAGCGAGGAAAAACCAGAGCGGTGCTTTGAACCCGACGTGAGTGTCGAGAACTCCGTCGAAGTGTGTCGACGAGAGCGAGGCAAGGTATCCCGTCGCTAGGAGGACGAGAATTCCGGCCAGCAATGCCGGTCAGCCGGCGATAATCGTAAAGGGATTCCAGAGCCAGATGGAGAGGCTCTTCCGGGGGGATGTCGTTTTGTCCGTTGCAGTCATGGGGTTTCTTCTTTCAGGGTGTCGATGATTTCGTTGAGTCGGTTTCTCACCGTCGGGTAGCTGACGCCGAGGCGTTTTGCCATCTCCTTCAGACTGCCGCTGCTCTCAACGAAACTGAGGATAAACTCCTGATCATCAGTGGGCAGGGCAGTCAGTCTCGGGAGCGGGAAAGTGCCGCCAACCTCCGTCTCGCAGTGGTCGCAGGATAGCTTTCTCACGACGAGTCCGCCATTGCAGCTGGGGCATTGAGTTGGGAACTTGATCATTTTTATTGAATTTAAGTTAAATAAAATTCAATATTCGATCAATAAAATAAATGCCAGAATGAATAAATGGATAAAATGTGTTTGTGGGACTTTCGTCTGAAAAGTCTTGATTACTGACCGATTCTCTATGTAGATTTCCTCACAATGAAACAAACATTCTTTCTTCCAGTCCTTGCCGTTGCTGCTCTAATCGCTTCTCCCGTTGTCGCTGACGACGCTCATGAGAATCACGAAATCATCGAAAAGGTGATGAAAGAGGGCCTCAAGGGAGACGAGAGTCCGCTAGCAAAAGTATTGGAAGGGGATGCCTCCAAGAAAGAGATCAAGGAACTCGATAAGCTGATCAAGACGATGGAAGGCACGAAAGCGCCTGTCGGTGATCAGGCGGGTTACGATGAGAAAGTGGCCGAGTTGATTGCCGCGATCGGTGCCGTTGCCGGCGGCGATGCGGAAGCACCGGCTCTCGAGCGTCTTGACAAAGCATCCGACTGCAAAGCCTGCCACGGAGATCACAAGCCGAAGAAAGAGAAGAAGTAAGATCTGCTCTTTCCGTCGTTTTCAGCGACAGAATTTCCGGGGATCGCAGGTTATCTGCGGTCCCTTTTTTGTGACGGGAGATTCCGTCGGCCTGGATTTGATCGCTGTTATCCGGGAGGGCCCGGCAATATAATATCGATGGAAAGGGATGGGTTCGTTCCCGGGATATTCCTGAGGCTCTTCAAAATTCCGGAAACAATCGATCTGCGGGGCTATCGTCGAATGGCAACTCCGCACGATAGCTGACATTTTTCAGCAATTTGAAAATGAAACATATCTGCATCATCGGGGGAGGTTTGGTAGGGCTCGGGACCGCCTATGCTTTGAAGAAGAAGCGGGCGGACCTCGCGATCACTCTCGCTGAGAAGGAATGCGACGTCGGAAAGCATCAGTCGACGCACAACTCCGGGGTGTTGCATTGCGGCCTCTATTACAAACCGGGCTCGCTGAAAGCGAAGCTCGCCGTGACAGGGATTCGCGAGATGTCGCGCTTCTGTCAGGACTACGGGATTGATCACGAGATCTGCGGGAAGATTGTTCTCGCGACCGACGATATCGAAGTCGAGCGCTTGCACGAATTGCAGCGCCGCGGCGAGGCCAATGGATTGGAAGGGATTCAATGGTTGGGGAAAGAGGCGATTGCCGAGCGCGAACCTCATGCCGTGGGAAAGGCCGCGCTGCTCGTGCCGCAGGAGGGGATCGTCGATTTTGCCGGAGTCGTCCGGGAATTGAAACGGCAACTACTCGAGTCCGGGGTTGAGATGATTACTGCCACGGAAGTGCGCAGGATTCGAACCGGGAACGGAAAGCAAGTCGTCGAATGGGACGGGGGAAGCTGCGAATCCGATTACGTCGTCAACTGCGCGGGGCTTCACTCGGATCGCGTGGCACGCGCCGCGGGATTGAACCCTCACTGTCAGATCATTCCCTTCCGGGGTGAGTATTTTACCCTGTCGGAAAAAGGCGAGAGGCTCGTGAAGCATCTCATTTATCCCACTCCCGATCCGGCGCTCCCTCATTTGGGCGTTCATTTCACCCGCATGATTCACGGCGGAATCGAAGCGGGGCCGAACGCCGTGCTGGCGATGAAGCGCGAAGGCTACAGAAAGACAGATTTCAGTTTTCGCGACGTGGGGGAAACGCTCACCTATGGCGGCTTTTATCGTTTTCTGCTTCGCTATCCGGGCGCTTCGGTGAGCGAATTGGCGAACTCGGCATTCCAGTCGATTTTCCTGAAGAATCTGCAGCACCTCATTCCTGAAATCGAGGCCGATGATCTCGCGGTAGGCGGCGGCGCAGGGGTTCGGGCTCAGGCGATCGGAAGGGACGGCAAGCCATTACTCGATTTTGCTTTCGAAGAAACCGAAGGTCAGCTTCACGTCTTGAACGCCCCTTCGCCGGCCGCCACCGCGTCTCTGGTGATCGGTCAGCATTTGGCCGATCGCATTCTCTCCAAATAACGTGGCTCGTGATTCCGGCCAAGAGAGGAAATGCTCGCGGAGTCGTCCTGCAAATGGCCGAACCCCGGGACGCGTGAGTTCCGGAGCCCTTTCCTCAGTGGTGGTTGCGTAATTAGAGCCCGCAATTGCGAGCAGCTACCCGTTCTCTTTCCGGCTCGCTTCGAACCGCGCCCGCCAGTGATCGAGGCGTTCGGCAACGCGTTGTTCGAGGCCGTTCTGCGAAGGTTCGTAGTAGCGTTTTCCTTCAGGAAGGTAGGCCTGAGGGATGTAGCCATCTTCAGCGTCGTGTCCGTAGTGGTAAACGGCTTCGCCTTCTTTGATCGTTCCGCCTTCCTCTCCGATTTTCTTCTGCGACCTCGTTCGGAGATGGGGCGGCACCGCGAGGGTTCTCCCGTCCTTCACGTCGGCGAGGGCGGCGTTGATCCCCGCGTAGGTCCGGTTGCTCTTCGGAGCGGTCGCGATGTAGACGGTTGCGTGGGCGAGGGGGACGCGGGCTTCGGGCATCCCGATGAATTCGACGGCCTGCTGCGCGGCGACGGCAACGCGGAGGGCGTTCGAATCCGCCATGCCGACATCTTCACTCGCGGCGATGACGATGCGGCGGGCGATGAAGCGGATGTCTTCGCCTGCGTAGAGCATTTTCGCGAGCCAGTAGAGCGCCGCGTCGGGATCGCAACCTCGCATCGATTTGATAAACGCGCTGATCGTGTCGTGATGGGAATCACCGTGGGCATCGTAAACGACGCTTTTCCGCTGGATGGAGTCTTCCGCCACATTGAGGTCGATGAGGATCTCGCCGGTCTCCTCATCTGGTTCAGTCGTGAGGATCGCAAGTTCGAAAGAGGTGAGCAGCTTCCGGGCGTCACCATCGCACATCGTGACGAGGTGGGCGGCGGCGTCGGCATGCAGATTGATCTCTTTTTTTCCAAATCCCCGTTCCGGATCAGAGACTGCAGCGTTCAGCAATTCGAGAAGATCCTCTTCGGTGAGCGGTTCAAGCTGGAAAACCTGACTCCGCGAAACGAGGGGACTGTTGATGTAGAAATAGGGATTGTGAGTCGTCGCTCCGATGAATCGCACGGTGCCTCTTTCAATATGGGGGAGGAGGACATCCTGTTGCGATTTGTTGAACCGGTGAATCTCATCGACAAAAAGGGTCGTGATCTCGTTGCGGGTTCTCTGGAACTGGCGGGCGCCTTCGACTGCTTTGCGGATCTCGGCGACGTTGCTCTCAACCCCTGAAAGGTTGATGAAGCGGGATTCGGTTCGCTGAGCGATGAGTTCGGCGAGACTCGTCTTGCCGACTCCCGGCGGGCCGTAGAAAATGAGAGAGGTGAATCGATCGGCCTCGATCGCGCGCCGGAGGAGTTTGCCATGACCCAGGATGTGTTTCTGGCCGACGTACTCGTCGAGAACGCGGGGGCGCATCCGGGCGGCGAGCGGCATCGTGGGGTCGACCCGGCGCGGACCGGAAGCTGTTTCCAGCGGGCCGTCTGCCATTTCCTCCTCAGATTCTTCGAACAAATCGTCTTCCATAACGCAATTTCGTTTCCGAAGCTCATCCATACGGCGTTCGGGGAGTTCAATCCAGCCCTTTTGCAATAAGCCGGGACCTTCGAATCACCATAATTTTAGCCGTCCCTGTGGCACGAATAGCCGTATATCCACAAAATTTTCAATAATTACAATAATTTGTTTGTGTTTCCGTAATAAATAAGGTAAAGTTTTTAAAAATAAAGAGATCCTTCTTTACTCGTTCTATTAATCATTCATTCCCACAATCCCATGAATTTTTCTACTCCTGATCTCAGCCAGTTTACGATCGAGAAACTTGGAGAAACTCCGAACGTTGATCAGCCGAACGCTGAGGTGAGTTTCAAAGTCGACCTTGAGCCCACCCGAGTCACCCGACGCATCGTGGTTGGCATTCAGGATGAAACCCGCAGGAACGGAATCACAGTGGCGATTTACCCGGCGACCGGCGAAGTTTGCGACCTGAGCAATGGCGGGGAAGTGATCGGATACCTTTCCAAGGCTCCTCTGAGCCCCGGGGAGCCTGTTCCATGCGATCTTACGCTTTATCGCTTTGGCAAGAATTTCGTCTGCAGCGTCCGTATCCTCGGCGAGATTTTCCTCTACCCGGCGTTTGCTCTGGAAGGCAACGCCAAGCTGTTCGCTTTCGTCGGGCAGGAATCCGATGCCGACGGATCACAGGTTGGTTGGTCCCGTTTGCGTCTCGACGTTCTCGAGCAGCCGGTTGCTGCTTAATTTACTTTCTCATAGTCGTTTAGTTGAAGAGGGGCGCCGGCAGCAATGTCGGCGCCTCTTTTTTGTACCCGTCTTTTGATTTTGAATCTTCTTCGCGAAATCGTTCCAGCGGAGCGGACACAAAAAAAGCCGGGCGGTCAGGCCCGGCTTTTTCGAAATGGTTGAAAGAAAACCGATTACTTGTTTTCCTTCTCCTTCTCCGCTGCTGCCTTGGCGATGATCTCCTCGGAGATGTTGCGCGGGCAGGGTGAGTAATGCGAGAATTCCATCGAGAATTGACCACGACCGGAAGTCATGGTACGAAGGTCACCGATGTAACCGAACATTTCGCTCAGAGGGGCATCCGCTTTAACGCGAACACCGGTAGCGGTTGTGTCCTGGCTCTTAATCATTCCACGGCGACGGTTAAGGTCACCGATCACATCACCGACGTGATCTTCAGGAGTGAACACGTCGAGCTTCATGATGGGCTCAAGCAACTGAGGACCTGCTTTTGGAATCGTCTGACGATAGCCTGACTTAGCAGCGATTTCGAAAGCAACTGCTGAGGAGTCAACTGCGTGGAAACCACCGTCAACCAGCGTGACTTTGAAGTCGAGCATGGGGAATCCGGCGAGAACACCTTTGTCTTTGGAAAGACGGAAGCCTTTCTCAATCGCGGGCCAGTATTCTTTGGGAACGTTACCACCAACGACCTTCGACTCGAACTCGAAGCCTTCGCTGCCGGGCTCAAGAGGCTCGATGATGTAGTCGATCTTACCGAACTGACCTGAACCACCGGACTGCTTCTTGTGCGTGTAGGAATCTTCGACACGCTGTGTGATTGTTTCGCGGTAGGCCACCTGAGGCGCTCCCACTTCCACTTCAACACCGTGTGTCCGCTTGAGAATGTCGATCTTAATGTCGAGGTGAAGCTCACCCATTCCTTTGAGAATTGTCTCACCGGTTTCGATGTCCGACTCAACGTAGAACGAGGGATCTTCACGAACCATTTTACCGATCGCTTCGCCGAGCTTCTCGGAAGCGGCTTTGTCTTTCGGTGAAACGGCAACAGAGATAACGGGATCCGGGAACACCATTGGCTCCAGAGTCGCGGGATCTTTAGGATCACAAAGGGTGTGACCGGTCTGAACGTTCTTGAGACCAACGAGGGCGACGATGTCACCTGCGCTCGCGATGTCGCGATCTTCACGGGAATCGGCGTGCATCTCAACGATACGTCCGACCCGCTCGGTCTTACCTGTGAAAGTGTTGAGGATGGAATCACCTTTCTTCAGGCTACCTGAGTAGATCCGTGTGAAAGTGAGGGCTCCATACTGGTCATCCATGATTTTGAACGCAAGCGCACGAAGCGGCTTGTTAACGTCAACAATCGCGTAGCTGCCGGTTTCGTTACCTTCAAGATCCACTTCCGGCTGAGGCTTAACTTCAGTCGGGCTGGGGAGGTAATCGACCACTGCATTGAGCATGAGCTGGATACCTTTGTTCTTGAATGCCGAACCGCAATAAGTCGGGAAGAACTCAAGATCGATCGTTCCTTTACGGATGCATCGCTTGATGGTGTCGATGTCAGGCTCGTTACCGTCGAGGTAAGCTTCCATGACTTCGTCGTCCTGCTCCACGGCCATTTCGATGAGTTCGTTGCGATACTCTTCGACTTTGTCGACCATGTCGGCGGGAACGTCCTGAATCTCGTAGTTCTCAGGAAGGCCGGAATCATCCCATACCCACGCTTTGCGGGTGAGAAGATCGACGACCCCCTTGAAGTCGTCTTCGATTCCGATAGGAAGAACCATGACGAGAGGTTTCGCTCCCAGCACTTCTTTGACCTGTTTTACGACGTTGTAAAAGTTAGCTCCGATACGGTCGAGCTTGTTAACGAGGATGACTCGAGCGACTCCGGAGTCGTTCGCGTAACGCCAGTTCGTCTCGGACTGTGGCTCAACACCACCGGATCCACAGAACACTCCGACGCCACCGTCGAGAACTTTCAATGAACGATACACCTCAATCGTGAAGTCAACGTGACCGGGAGTATCAATGATGTTGAAACGGTGACCGTCCCAGAAACACGTGGTCGCAGCGGACTGAATCGTGATACCACGCTCCTGCTCCTGCTCCATGAAGTCTGTGGTAGCGGCACCATCGTGCACTTCGCCAGTCTTGTGAATTTTACCAGTAAGCTTGAGAATACGCTCAGTGGTGGTGGTTTTTCCGGCGTCAACGTGTGCGAAGATACCGATATTTCTGTATTTGGAGAGATCACTCATCTACCTGAATTGTATGATTTGGACGTGGTTTTTAGCTCGTATAGTTATTCAAAGCGGCCCATTGGCAACCGCGAATTCGGTTTTTGATCAAATAATTGCCCCTTTTCGACCTCGTTCGTTCTTTCGTGTTCACCGGGGAAGGCACTTTGTTTCAACGAATTAGGAGTCACTTGCCCCGTTTTCATCGCGTAACGGGGTGGGCGAAAACGGGGGCGAAAGTTCGGCGATTCGTCGGGGAATGTGCAGAAATCATCCGCTAAGGCTTGCTGTCATTGGCCGCGGGGTTCCCGCTGTAATCCATCCGGCTCGAGCGAATCCTCTCGTTGATATTGGCGAGAAGGTCCTGAGTTGAGTTGCTTCCCTTTTTGAGAATCGCGGTGACCCGCTTTTCGAGGAATTCCTGTTCCGATTCGTCGGGATCCTTGCCGCTCATGACGATTACCGGGATGGATCGCAGTTTCGGATCATCCTGGACGCGTTGGAGAAATTCAAAGCCATCCATTCCCGGCATGAGCAAGTCGAGGACGATCGCGGCGGGTCGGGTCTTCTCGAGAACGTCGAGGGCCTCCTGTCCGTCGTGCGCCAAAGTTGGGTGCCAGCCCGCATTTTCGAGGATTCGGGAAAGCGAGTCGAGGGAGTCCTGCTCGTCGTCGACGAGAAGAATATTTCGCTGGGGGATCCGGTCTGTAATCCGTGCGATGACCCGACCGAGCCGGTCGACATCGATCGGCTTCACGAGATAGTCCTCAACATCGAGCGCGAGTCCGTTTTCCTGCTCCGCCATGACAGAGACCATGATCACAGGAATCGAATTGGTGACCGGTGACTCTTTCAGTTCACGGAGAACATCCCACCCGTCTTTCCCGCCGGGCATGACGACGTCGAGTGTGATCGCGTCGGGACGGTGGGTGTGGGCCATTTCGAGACCGGACGCGCCGTCTTTTGCTTTCAAAACGCGATATCCATCGTGTTCGAGGATGCGGCTGAGTAATTCTCTGACCTTGGAGTCGTCATCAATTACGAGGATGGTTCCACCCGCTTTTACCGGTTCGTCACCGCCGTCAGTTATACGGCTCGGTGTAGCGAGCGACGGGGGCGGGGAGAGTTCTTTCGGGGGATCATAGTGCTCCGATGAGGGCTCGCGTGGAAAGAAAACGCTGAAATGGGTGCCTTTGCCGAGTTCGCTGACGAATCCGATTTTTCCACCCATCTGCGAAACGAGTTCCTTACAGATCGATAATCCCAGGCCGCTCCCGCCGGCGTTGTCTTTTTTATTTGAGACAAAAGGAACAAAGGCTTTCGCCTGTTCGTCCGGGCTCATTCCGCGTCCGGTGTCCGTCACGGTGAACTCGACCCACGCTTCGTTGTTGATCTCGCGGGGGCGGGCGTCGACGGTGACGGTGCCTTCCTTCGTGAATTTACAGGCGTTCCCGACGAGGTTGCCAAGGATCTGGCGAACCCTGCGGTCATCAGCGATGATCGTTCCGATGTCATCCGCGTGACCCGCCACCATCTTCACTTCTTTGCCGCGCAGCGTTGGGCCGTGATTTTCCTCCAGGTCGCTGATGAGTTTCGAAATCTCAATCGTATCCTTGTTGAGCGTTTCGGCGCCCATGATGATTTTCTGATACTCCAGAATGTCGTTCACGAGATTCAGCTCCCTCGCGGCATGATCGTGGATACGCTGCACATCGGACTTCTGCATGTCATCGAGGTCCGAGAGTTTCAAGGCCTCAACCTGCAGAAAAATGGCGTTGAGTGGCTGGCGGAGGTCGTGACTCACTTTGGCGACGAAGGCATCCTTTTCATGACTCAGGCTCATGAGCTTCTCATTCGCCGTTTCGAGTTCCGAGTAACTTCGTCGCAGCTCGAGGGTGCGTTCGTTCACGCGCTCCTCCAGCTCGTTCTGCGAGGCGATGAGTTCTTCAAAAAGCCGTTTCGAGGCTCGTGCGATATCACCGACCTCGTCGCGACGCTTGATGTCGAGTGTCCGCGCGAGGACGCCGACTTTTTTGTAAAGCCGGTCCTGATGACTGTCAGTGAGTTGCTGAGCCGTTTTCGTCATCTGTTTCAACGGGCTGATAAAGTGCATCGCAATGAGGAATCCGATGAGCCCGAATCCTGCGGCGACGAGAAGTGCGACATGCTGCAGTTCCGTCATTTCGTATTCAATCGACGAAGCCAGTTCATCGTCGAGAACCGCATACTGGATGAGATATTCGGACCTCAGAGAGCCTTCACCGACGAGTAACCGAACCGCCCAGGAATGGATCATGTCGCACTCGACGCGGTTTCTCCAATCGAGCCCGTCGTAGGCATCGCAAAAATAAGCCTCGAGTTCCGTTTCAACGAGTTCCTTGAGTGCGTCGAGTTTGTCTGCGGAATTGGCGAGGAGTCGCAGCTCTTTCACGCCGGCCTTCAATCCGCCCGCCCGACCGAGGTCGCCGATTTTCACCTCCAGCAGTTCGATGAAATCCTCGAGCGTCTCGTCGCTTTCGCTGTCAATCGCATGACGGAGCTTTTGATTCGGCTTTCCCTCGAGGAAATAATAGGGCTCGGCGAGGGGAACGTTTTCCAGCTTCTCGAGTTTGCCCACCTTCGGCTCGTCTACCGGGATTCCGGGAGTCTTGTTCAGTCCGCGGCTGATTTCGAGTGCCACCTTGACGTTCTCATTTTCGTTGAGACTGTCGAAAATAAGGTCGTTGGGACTTCCAAGAGGTTTGGTCTCATCGTGACGAATCAAAGGAGGCGATTTGATTTCGACTCCGTTCTCATCTCTTTCCACCTTGGTATCCACCATCGAGAAGAGATGCCTCGACGACGGCGAGGTGTAGAGAGACATCATGATGCGAATGTAAGTCGGTGGGGATAGCGGTTGCGCGTCACCGGTCGTCAGAGGGGCGACCGCCCAGATCACCGGCTCGATCCGCTGCAGTTCCTGTGAGCCGCCGAGGTCAGTTCTCGTCACGAGCGCCCGGCGAATGTTGGAAATGTGGATACGTTCTCCCGCTTGAGCATCTTTCTCGGGAAACCAGATATCCTCGCGTGCGATCGTCGCCTTCTGTTCAATGATCTGAAAGGTCTGCTCGCCCTCTTCGAAGGTGACGAGATCAAATCGCAGGTGCATTTTCCAATGGCGGCGGCACAGGCCCCTGACCATGGACGAAAGTTTTTTCTGAGAATCGCCGTTCACGACCGCTTCGCGAAACGGGGGGCTGTAGGCGAGGCTGATGATGTCATCCTGAAGGCCCGCGACCTGATCGATGATCTGCCACCCCTTGAGAGACGCTTCGTCACCGAGGTCTACGAGTTCGTGTTCCCGCAGAATATCAGTCGCACGGTGGGACAGTGCTTTGGCCACGAGCAGCGCGCAAGCCGCAGTCGCGAGCATCACTAACAATGCGACTTTTCCTCGAATTCCAAAATACATGAGCGGTAGTGGGCTTAGACGTGCTGATCGTCTCAGGTATTCGGTGAAAGAGAAAGTCTTTTCACGGATCGGGTTCAGCTACCCCTTTTTTGCGAGCTTCTTTTTCCTGGCCGGCTTCTTCTCGAGGAGGCGGGACACTCCGAAAAAATCGCGGAAAACGCGCCGGAAAACCTCCCGTTTGAAGCGGGGAACCCACCAGAGGCGGAACTTCTTCGGCTTGATCCACTTGAGACGGCTGAACTCCCTCACGTGCGCGTCGAGATCGAAATCTTCGTCGGTGCCGTGGTAGTCGCAGAGAAAGTAAGTTTGAATCTGCCCGCAGAATTTTCCCTTCTTGAGGTGCCCTGACGGAAACTTATAGCGGTAGTCGGTGCGACAGGCGACGAGCGTGTAAAGTTCCCGCGGAACTCCGATCTCCTCTTCGACTTCCCGATAGAGTGCCGAGATGAGATCTTCTCCCTTGTCGACGCCTCCCTGAGGGAACTGCCAACTGCCTTTGTGATCAATGCGTTCCCCGACAAGAATTTTTCCTGTCTCGGGATCCCGGAGAATAGCGGCAACGTTAGGTCGGTAGGTAGCCATTGGAAGTGGGCAAATGAGCTTTGTATGGTTTTGCGTTTACATCCAAAGCCACTTCAGAGAACATAACGGCAGTGAAAGATACGCAACACAAAACTGACCAGGGTTCCGCCCGAATTATTGTCATCCTAATTGCCGCGGTAGCGGTGGTGTTGCTCATTTTTGTCGGTCTGCAGTTCCGCCCGGCTACGGCGGTGGCGAAGAAGCAGGCGTCGCTGATTCAGGGAATCGAGAACCGCAGCGCGAGCCGGATTCAGCGGCTCCTTTCCGGGAATTACTCTGACCGCTGGGAATTTACCGATGAGGAGATCGTGGAAGCGGTCGTCGACGTGGGGAGTCAGTTTATGGCTCTCGTTGTCACATCTGAGGATCAAACGATGGAAATTAACGACGGAATAGCGATCGTCACCGCAAAACTCGTCGTGAGCGGCAAGCCGGTCGGTCCCGCGGGGCAGGAGGCAACGAAGCGGGTGAATCAGCTGAAAAGCCCGTTCACGTTCACCTGGGAAAAACAGAGCTTTTTACCGTCGAGTTGGCGCCTCGTCAAAATCGATAACCCGGATCTGCCGGAGCATCTCTACGGATACGAACCGGGTGATATCCGTCGCGCGATGCGGGGCGAGTGATTGAACTGCGGTCGGTGAAGGGTGAAACGTATAAGGTGGTTAGCGCGACGGCGGGTCGGGGAAACAGGTTTGTGGTCTGCGGCGACGGACATTCGCAATATGTCCCGGCCGATTCGAAAACGGAACTGCGTGAAGATTCGTGCGGCGCCACAACTGGTTATAACGAGTATGTTCAACCGGCTCGTTGAGTGGGCGGTATTCGCAGGACGGGTGTGCTTGTGATGGAAATGCTCACGCATTCCTCTACGAAACGCGGCGCGGATGCCGTGGCGGGTTCCGTGAGGATTTTACCGCGCCGGACCCGCGCTGTAAGTATAAGCGTTTAACGTCCGGGGCGCGCGAGAACAGCGCTCGACGCTTCGTTGTCGGATCTGAGTGGATCATAAACAGCGTCGTGAAACCAGATTGCGATCTTTAATGCCTCCTGATTCCCGCAATCCGAAACAGACTCCAATTTCGAAAGGCAATCCTCTACGTGCTGAATGGTATGGTAGTAGCGGCCATCGGATGAATACATCCGGCGGAGCTCTTGCTCGCACGTCTTCCACGCTTCTGTGTTGAAAATGCTCACGCCAGAATCTCTTTTACAACGCGGCGGTTTTCCACTCCGGTGAGGCGGGAATCGAGGCCCTGGTGCTTCACGGTGAAGCGTTCGTGATCGATCCCGAGATTGTGAAGCACGGTGGCGTTGAAGTCGTTGATGTGCACCGGGTCCTTCACGATGTTGTAAGCATAATCGTCGGTCTCGCCGTGGTCATATCCGGCTTTGAACCCGCCTCCGGCGACCCAGGTTGAGAAACATCTTCCGTGATGATCGCGACCGTGGTTGTCTTTCGTCAGTTTGCCCTGGCTGTAAATCGTGCGGCCGAATTCGCCCCCGAAAACGACGGCGGTGTCTTCGAGCATACCGCGTTCCTCGAGGTCTTTGACGAGGGCTGCGGCCGGTTGGTCGACGCTCTCGCAGTTGTGGGCGAGCTCCTTCGGTAGATTGCCGTGTTGGTCCCAGCCGCGGTGAAAGAGTTGGATAAATCTCACGCCGCGCTCCGCCATGCGCCGGGCGAGAATGCAGTTCGCGGCGAAGGAACCCTTCTCGCGCGACTTCGGTCCATACTGATCGAAAATGTAATCCGGCTCCTCCTTGGTTTCCATGAGATCGGGAACCGAGGATTGCATCCTGAATGCCATTTCGTATTGGGAGATACGGGAGGCGATTTCGGGATCGCCGACTTCCTGCATCCGTTGACGGTTGAGGTCGCCGAGTCCGTCGAGCATGCCGCGCCGGAGTTCACGGTCGATACCTTCAGGATTGTTGAGATAGAGAACGGGTTCGTTGCCGCTGCGGAATTGAACGCCCTGATACTGCGAGGGAAGAAAGCCGCTCCCCCAGAGTCGCGCGTAGAGCGCCTGGCCGGGTTTCTTTCCGACCGAGATCATCGTGACGTAGGCGGGGAGATTGTCGCTCAGTGAACCGAGCCCGTAGGCGAGCCACGAACCCATGCTGGGGTGTCCGAACTGCTGGGTTCCTGTGTTAATGTAAGTGATCGCGGGGTCGTGATTGATCGCCTCGGTATTCATCGTCCGAATGAGAGTGATCTTGTCGGCGATCGATGCGGTGTGCGGGAGGATGTCGGTGTTCATCCAGGTGCCACGTTCTCCGACGCGCTCAAAGTTGAACATCGGGGCGACGCAGGGGAATTCCTTCTGGCCGCTCGTCATCCCGGTGATGCGCTGACCGTTGCGAATCGATTCGGGGAGTTCAGTTCCGTGCAGATCTTTCATCGCCGGTTTGTAATCGAACATGTCGATGTGCGACGGACCGCCTGCCATGAAGAGATAAATGACCCGCTTCGCTTTCGGGGCGAAATGAGGCAGCGCGGGGCCGTGGCCGCCGGGAGACGAGACCGCACCGCTGAGTCGGGACGGGAGCAGGCTTGACAACGCCGCGCCGCCGAGAAGACTGCAGGATCGTCCCAGAAACTGGCGGCGATTGTTAAGTTGTTGGAGTTCGGATAACGCGTTCATCTCGATTTCGGGGATTGAATTAGTTGCGTGTCAGGACTTCGTCGAGGTTCAGGATGAGACTGGCGACGAGTGTCCAGGCGGCGTGTTCGGGCGCGGGGAAAGTGGCATCGTTTTCCGAGTCGCCGTGACTGAGGACTTCGGCCGCTTTTTCCGGTTCGCTTTTGTAACGTGTGAGGCTGCGGTCGTGGACTTCGACGAGTGTCTCGAGTTCGCCGCTGAGCGGAGGGCGAGCGGTCGCGAGTTCAAACAGATAACCGGCACGCTCGGGCGTTGTCGTTCCTCCTTCCTTCATGATTCGATGCGCGAGGTGGCGTGACGCCTCCATGAGCTGGACATCGTTCATCGCGGCGAGCGCCTGTAGCGGGGTGTTCGTGCGGGGCCGTTTCATGACGCAGGTTTCTCGGTTGGGCGCATCGAAGATCACCATCGCGGGGGGAGGTGAGGAGCGCTTCCAGTAAGTGTAGAGGCTGCGGCGGAAAAGTTTGTCTCCTTTGTCCTGAACGAATTTTGGATTTCCCCCGAGGCTGACCTCGGCCCAGAGACCGGGGGGCTGGTAGGGTTTCACGCCGGGGCCTCCGGCTTCGTCTAACAGAAGCCCACTGAGCGCGAGCGCGTTGTCGCGAATCATCTCGGCCTGCAGTCGGAAGCGGGGTGCCCGCGCGAGGAGTCTGTTCTCCGGGTCCTTTTCCAGATCAGTCGTCCCGACGTGGGACGACTGGCGGTAGGTGGATGACATCACGATCTGCCGGATGAGGCGCTTCATGTCCCATCCGCTTTCGCGAAAATCAACCGCGAGCCAGTCGAGCAATTCAGGGTGCGAAGGAAAGTCACCCTGGGCTCCGAAGTCTGCGGTTGAGCTGACGATGCCGTGGCCGAAAAAGAGCTGCCAGATTTGGTTCACGGCGACGCGGGAGGTGAGCGGGTGATCGTCGCTGAAAAACCAGTTCGCGAGCGTCAGGCGATTCGCGGGGGCTTCGGGTGGCAGCGGCGGGAGAATTGCCGGCGTTCCCGGAGAGATTACTTCGTCCTCCTTCGGTGCGTCGTAGGCACCGCGATCGAGAATGAAGGTTTTGCGCATTTTCCCGGGAGGGTTGTCGGCCATCACCATCGTCGTGGTTTTGCCGGTGAGGATTTGATGCCGCTTTGCCTCCGCGAGAATTTCTTCAGACCGCTCCTTTTTGTAAGGGTTCGAGCGTGAGAGTGCGTCGGTATGGGCGATCGCCTTTTGCGGGGCGGCTCGTTTCCGGGCAAGCGTGTTGATCGCCTCCGCCGTGAGATCGTGCTGAGTCCAGGCGATCTCTTTCCCGGAAAGCTCGCGGTCGTAGATGTGGATTTCGTCGACTTCTGCTTTCGCCCCGCTTCCCTGAGATCGACCTCCGATTCGGAAGGGGACGTCGTTCCTGATCGTGCCGGTGAGTTTTTTTGCTTCCGCATCGTGGCCGACCGGTTTGCCGTTGATGTAGATTTTGATGCTTTCGGGGGTGCCTCCGCCGTTGTAGGTGATTGCGACGTGTTCCCATTGATTGGGTTTCAGTTGTTCCTTCGCGACGACCTTGACTGCGTTGGACGGCCATTTGTTAATGAGGTGGATCGCGGGGCGGCCACCCTGCAACCAGAGGTCCCAGCCACGATGACTGTTTGCAGTGTCCATTTTGGAAAAGACAGCCCCGCCGGCGTTGGAGTCTCCAATCTTGACCCAGGCGGAGATCGTCATTTTGCTCTTGTTGTCGAACTCGGTGAAGCCGGGGCCTTCGAAGGTGCGGGTTCCATTGAGCTCGATCGCGGCACCGAATTTTCCGTCCGGCTGGTTCAGTAGAACGGTTTTTCCGGCGAGGTCGATGCTGGAACGCGCGTCGAGAATCGTGAATCCGGAAGCTTCGTTGAGAGGGAAGTAGTGCTTCAGATTTTTGAGTCTCGCGTTCGTGTCAGGCCGGGGCGATTCCTTTCCTGCGGCCACCTTCGCGAGCGCTTTCTTCCGTTCGGCCTCGACTTTCTCATGATGGGCCGCGAGCGTTTTTTCGATCTCTTTGAGTGCGTCCTCTTCGACGCCGGTGACGACTTCCACGACCGGAGCCTGGTTGCCCTTCCTCGTCTGCATTCCGGGGTCTTCGGTATTGTTAAAGTAGGCGTAGAACTCGTAGTATTCTTTGTGCGAAACCGGGTCGTATTTGTGGTCGTGACATTGCGCGCATTCCATCGACAAACCGAGCCAGACGTTCGACGTCGTCTTGACGCGGTCCGCGACGTAGCTGACGCGAAGCTCTTCGGCAATCGCTCCGCCTTCGTCAGATGACGGGTGATTGCGATTGAAGCCCGACGCGATGAGCTGGGCGTTCGTCGCGTCCGGAAGGAGATCGCCCGCGATTTGTTCGATCGAAAATTGATCGTAGGGCTGGTTCCGGTTGAACGCATTTACGACCCAGTCACGCCAGGGCCACATGTCGCGCGGGCCGTCGGCGTGCATCACCGAGGTGTCGCCGTAGCGGGCGGCATCGAGCCACATCAGAGCCATGCGTTCGCCGAAGTGCGGCGAAGCGAGGAGCCGGTCGACCAGCGTGCCAACAGCGTTTTCGGAGGTGTCACCGAGGAAGTTTTTTACTTCCTCCCGCGTCGGCGGGAGGCCTGTCAGATCAAAAGTGAGTCGTCGGATCAACGTGCGGCGGTCGGTTTCTTCAGACGGGTTCAGCGACTCCGTTTTCAATCGCGCTTTGATGAAGGCGTCGATGGGGGACTCACCCGCTTTCGCATCGGTGATCTCGTGTTTTACCGGCGGGATGAAAGACCAGTGTTCGGTCCATCCGGCGCCGCTTTCGATCCACGCTCGAATGAGTTCTTTTTCCTTCGACGTCAGTGATTTGTTTGAATCTGACGGGGGCATGAGATCGTCAGGATCATCCGTCATAATCCGGTGCCACGCTTCGCTGCCTTTCAGGTCTCCCGCGCGAAAGGCGGCGACCCCGTCCGTCTCGTGAAAGGCGTTTTCTTTGAGGTCGAGCCGGAGATCCGCTTCCCGCCGTTCTTCGTCGGGACCATGACAAAAGAAGCATTTGTCGGAAAGAATGGGACGTATGTCCCTCGCAAAATCAACATCCGCCGAATTTCCGTTGAATGCTGGCAACAAGGCGGTTGCGAGGATGAAAAAAGGCGTCTTCATAGAAATCGTCCCGCAATTATAACCACAGACCGCCTCCATGACCCGCCCTTTCGGGGTACGTGTTTCCATCAAATTACCGGCGTAAGATGACGGATTTGTAATGCTGCCGAGGGTTTCTTTGTGAGAGACACCTGTAATGATTTAAGATATAAATTCGAACTATGAAGATTTTTTCAGTTTTAATCGCAACGGTAGCTGTCGTTTCCTTTTCGGGATTGCAGGCACAGGACACTCCCGACGGGCAGCAACCCGGAATCGCCGGATTTTGGGAAGTCGTCACTTCAACGGGGCGTTTCGTGGCACGGCTCAGCGATATCACTTCGGTGAGTCAGCACGAATATCTCATCGACGGAGCGGTTCGCGTTTACGAATGCACGGTGGACACGCGGGGCATGCAGACGGCCCGCTTTTACTTTCTCGAGCCGGTGACGGCGAATTCGACGCTGACCACCGGCCGTGCCACGGTTGAGCGGATCACCAGCATCGCGAACAAGATCGGTGAAAAGACCGGTCAGGGCGACGTCGATTCCACGGTCACGAAGCATTATCCCGACACGACGCACGCGAAGACCTCAGAATACCGCCTGAAGAACAAGGCGACCGTTGGTCAAATTTACGATCATGCGCGGCGCGTCTGGGCCGAGGAAAAAGGACGGGGCGGTCAGAACCTGCTCATCATTCGCGGTGGTTAGCACTCGTGCTGCCGGGCGGAAGGCGCTATTTTTCAGTAATCCCTTTTGATTTGTGGCCGCGTCGGCCATTAACTGGGGGCTATGATCTATCGCGATATTCCACACTCGGATCTTTCCGTCAGCCTGATCGGGCTCGGGACGATGACCTGGGGCGAGCAAAACACCGAGGCTGAGGGCCATGAGCAAATGGATTACGCGCTCGAGCAGGGCGTGAATTTCTTCGACACCGCGGAAATGTATCCCGTGCCGCCGGTTGCGGAGACGTGTCATGAGACCGAGCGGATCATTGGAACGTGGTTCGCGAAGGGAGGGAAGCGGGATGAAGTCACTCTCGCTACGAAAGTGGCAGGTCCCGGGCCGCATGTCACACACGTGCGTGACAACAATCATTTCGACGAGAAAAATCTCAAAGAAGCGCTCGAAGGTTCTCTGCGACGATTGCAAACCGACCGGATCGACCTGTATCAACTTCACTGGCCGGATCGCACCGTGCCTCTGTTCGGGGCGAGGGATTATTCGCCACCGAAACAGTCTGAAGGTGTCCCGATCGAGGAAACGCTCGCGGTGCTTGGTGAATTCGTTCAGTCGGGTAAAGTTCGCTACATCGGACTTTCCAACGAGACCCCCTGGGGAACGATGAAGTTTCTCAAGGCGGCGGAGGATCTCGGGCTTCCGCGCGTCGTTACGATTCAGAATTCCTACAATCTCCTCAATCGCACTTTCGACATCGGGCTTTCCGAGGTCTGCCACGAAGAAGGTGTCCGGCTTCTCGCCTACTCACCCCTCGCGTTCGGGAGGCTTGCGGGAAAATATCGAGGCGGAAAAATGCCGGAAGGGGCCCGGATTACGAAATGGGAAAGATTTGCCCGCTACAACGGGCCGACGTCGGACGAAGCGATCGAGCAGTATGCCGCGATCGCTGATGAGGCGGGGCTGGATATGGCTCAGATGTGCCTCGCGTGGATCAATCAGCGCTCCCACGTCGCGAGTAATTTGATAGGTGCGACGACGATGGAACAGCTCAAATCGAACATCGCGAGCGTCGACGTCAAGCTCGAAGGGCCGGTGCGCAAAGCGATCGACACGGTTCATCACCGATTTCCGAACCCATGCCCGTGATCTGCGGGTGGCCCGAATTGGCCGGTTGGATCGGCGTCATTTCTACGCTAAAGTCGCATGACTTTAGCCGGTTTATGCTGTAATTTTCATAAATGTTACGAGTCCTTCTTACTTTCTTATTGATCCTCTCATCGGTCCGGGCCCATGCCCTCGATCGCGATGAGTTGCATCTTTTTACCGATAAGAAAGGGAATCAGATCACGGCCAATCTGCTCGAAATCGCCGAAGATCGGCGCACCGCTAAGATCCGACGGGAGGACGGGATGGAGTTCACCCCGGAGATCGTGCTTTTCAGTCTCGATGATCAGCAGTACATCAAAGACTGGATGGAGGCGGAAGCGTTGGCTACGGCTAATGATACGACGACTCCGGAGTTTCATCTGAATGTCAAAGTCGCTCATAAAGAGTCGAGCACAGACAAGTATTCGAGTGGATCGCTCGCGCTGGAGTCGACACCTCACTTTTTCGAAATCGTCGTTTCGAACACCTCACGTGAAACGCTCGAAGGCGCTGTTCTCGAGTATTCGATGATTTGGGATGAAGGGGTCACGGTTCATGAGGATGAGGATGGTGACGACGGCGAATGGACTTACACGTATTCACGGAAGGGTGACAACGGGTCGCTCGTGAGGAAACAACGCAGCCTTCCCCTGGAGGCGCTGGCGTTTAACCGCGAAGCCAACGTGAAAACCGAAGAGACCGCGATTGACCGGGTCCTCGATACCTACGGCGACCCCGTGAGGGAGGATTTGCTTCTCGGCGTTCTCGTCCGCATCGTGAGTGCTGACGGTCAGATTCTCGCCGAAACGACTTCGGGAAAGAGTGATATAGCCACCTACACGTGGGAAAAATCACTCACCCTTGCCTCCGTCGATCCGGAGGAAGACTGAGATTCAGGTCCTTTTTCAGCTTGCGGCGGGCGCGTTTCGGCCTTTTGTCTCGCTCCATGAGCGAAACGTATCAAATTGCGATCTTACCGGGTGACGGAATCGGCCCTGAGGTAATGAATGAAGCACGAAAAGTGCTCGACCGGATTTCAGAGAAACACGGACTCACCTTTGAGACCACGGAACAACTCGTCGGTGGTGCCGCGATCGATGATTGCGGTCACCCGCTTCCCGAGAACACCGTTAAAGCCTGCGAAGCGGCTGACGCGATTCTCTTCGGTTCCGTCGGTGGGCCGAAGTGGGAAACACTCCCTCCTGAAATTCAGCCCGAGCGTGGTGCGCTTCTTCCTTTGCGCAAGCATTTCGGATTGTTCGCGAACCTTCGCCCCGCGATTTGTTTTCCAGCGCTGACGCACGCCTCTCCTGTGAAGGAAGAGCGCATTGCCGGTGGTTTTGACGTGCTCTGCGTGCGTGAACTCACAGGTGGTATTTACTTCGGTCAGCCCAAGAGCATCGAAGAGCGCGATGGCGAAAAAGTCGCGATCGACACGATGATTTACCACAAGAGCGAGATCGAGCGGATTGCCCGGGTCGCCTTTACCGCCGCTGAAAAACGTGACGGTCGCATCACATCGATCGACAAGGCGAACGTGCTCCAGAACGGAATTCTCTGGCGCGAGACCGTCGAGGAAGTCGCGAAGGATTTCCCGAATGTGAAGCTCGATCATCTCTACGTCGACAACGCCGCGATGCAGTTGATCGCCCGTCCACGTGATTTCGATGTCGTTCTCGCTCCGAATTTGTTCGGTGACATTCTCAGTGATGAAATGGCGATGATCGCCGGCTCACTCGGGATGCTTTCCAGCGCAAGTCTCGGTGAGAGCAAAGGCGACGGACTCTACTTCGGACTCTACGAGCCGAGTGGTGGTTCCGCTCCTGATATCGCAGGGCAGGGGATCGCGAACCCGATCGCTCAGATTCTCTCCGCGGCGATGATGCTTCGCTTTTCTTTCGGTCTCAATGACGCAGCCGACGAAATCGAAAACGCCGTCAAAGCCGTGATCGACGATGGCTATCGCACGGGGGATATTTTCACCGGAGCGGACGATCAGAAAAAGGTCGGTACTGTTGAAATGGGTGACGCGATTGTCGCGAAGATTTAGTCTTCCAACGAGCGGTGAGTGACACCGTTCACGATCGAGCGGCCTTTCGAGGTCGCCCGGTAAGGAAAGCCACGAATCTCTTTTTGAGGTTCCGTGGCTTTTTTTTGTTTCGTACCTGAGAGCCGGGGGCTCGATCATTCTTCGGGCCCTCCGGGGCCGAGTCGTGGTGTGGGGGACGTCCGGTGGTTGCACTTCGTTTCACCACCGGCTGATTTCTTATGAACCTCCGGTTCACTCGTTGAAAAAGGAAAAGGGCGGCATAGAGCTGAAGGCTCGGAAGAAAGTAGCGCGGTGTGGAGCGAAGCGGAACGCCGGGAGATAAAGTCCCGAAATTTCTCCCGGCCCTCCGGGGCCGACTCGTGGCGTATGAAAGTCCGGTGGTTTCACTTCGTTTCACCACCGGCTGATTTCTTATGAACCTCCGGTTCGCTCGTTGAAAAAGGAAACGGGCGGCATCAAACAGGGTTGACTCATCGGCCTAAGAGGGTTGAGTGCTGGGCTTAACCCTCTCAGGTCCTATTTTCCTGTCATGACTTACGCAGAAACGCTTCAGAAACGCATCGCAGCAACGGGCAGTGGCCTTTGTGTCGGGATTGATCCCCGTCCGGATCTCCACGATTCTCCGGCGGCGATCCAGAAATTCTGCGAGCAGGTTATCGATGAGACCGCTGAATATGCGGCGGTTTTCAAGCCGAACATCGCCTACTTCGAAGCGCTCGGCGTCGTCGGCTATCAGATGATGGAAACGCTCATCGGCCGGATGAAAGATACCGGCGTTCCCATCGTGCTCGATGCGAAGCGCGGCGACATCGGAACGACTCAGGAGCACTATGCGATGGGTTATTTTGGGAACTGGGATGTCGACGCGGTCACGCTCAGTCCCTACATGGGATTTGATTCGGTGGAGCCGTTCCTCAAGTATCCGGGCAAAGGCGTTTATCTGCTCGGTGTGACTTCGAACGCCGGAGCCGCTGACCTCGAACTTCACAATCTCGCGAGTGGCCGGAAGGTGTTCGAACTCGTCGGTGATATGGCCGGTCGAGCCAGCGAGGCGGGCAGTATCGGACTCGTCCTTGGTCTCACGAACGCGTCTGCCGAGGTGCTCGAGCGTTTGCCTGATGTGCCGCTCCTGATTCCCGGTCTCGGTGCGCAGGGAGGTGATCTCGATGCGCTTGCAGGACAGAATCGAACAGCGCCTTCCGTGATCAATGTTTCCCGTGGCATTCTCTACGCGGACGACCATCTTTCATTCTCTGAAAAAGCCAAAGACTATGCGAACCGAATTGCCAGCATCACCTGAAGAAACGATTGAACTGCTCAAGGACTACGGAGCAGTCGAACAGGGCCACTTCGTTCTCGCGAGCGGAAAGCACTCGAATTTCTACGTCAAAAAAGGGAAGCTCGTTCAGCATCCTTTTGAGCTCCAGGCGATGATCGAGCAGCGCGTCGAAGCGATGCGCGAGCTCGGTCAGATTGACGTCGTCCTGAGCCCCGCGATGGGCGGTGTTCCCGTGGGGCAGCAGGTCGGTCTCGCGGTTCATGCGCGAACGATCTACGCAGAGCGGAATCCGGAGACGAACGAGCTCGAGCTCAAGCGCGGTTTTGAAATCAAACCGGGCGAGCGTCTCTTGCTCGTCGAGGATGTCATCACGACGGGGGGAACGCTTCTCGAGCTGACCGATTTTATCCAATCACAGGGCGGCGAGGTCGCCGGTGTTTTTGTCGTCGTGAATCGGTCCGGCAAGGACAAGGTGGGCGATTATCCCGTCGTTTCCTGCATGGAAATTCAGTTCCCCGTCTACGAAGCGGACGAGGTTCCCGAGTGGCTCGCTGAGATTCCCGCGGTTCGCCCGGGGACGAAAAAGGTCTAGCTCAGCCTCCGATTTCAGCGCTGTATTGCGACTCCCCGGTGGTGGGGAGGGCATCGCGATGGGTGGGCATTTCATGTCGCCGGGGCAGCGATGTGAAAAAAAATAATTATTTTCGAAACTCCGTGGTTTAGCAGGGGTTTGCCTGTCTGAAAACTTTTTGATTCGGGTTGTAAATTATTATTGCACAAAGAGTCACAAAGAATTCAAATGCGACAATCTCAGATTAACTAACGGTTTGCCAACTTTCAGAAAAACGACTCGGAGCAATAGTTCTACCAACCTCATCCAGCTCGTTTAGGCACCGTTAACCACAAACAACCCCCACTCTAACTCTGGCCCCGAAATTCTTCGGGTTTGGATATGAACGCGTGTACCCACTACTCCAAATCGCCACTTCGGCGTAACTCCCCCCTCCAGGTAATGACTCTTACGGTCCTCTTTCCTGCGCTGTTGCTCTCCACTGGTCCGGTTTCGGCCAATCCAAGTGGAGGCGTAATCGTCCATGGCGATGTTTCCATTGCCGGCGGCGGCAATGGAATGCTCAATATTAATCAGAATTCCAACCTCGCGATCATCAACTGGTCGGACTTCAATATAGCGGTGGGAGAGACGACTCGTTTCAATCAACCGGGTGCGCAGGCGTCGGTATTGAACCGGGTTACGGGAGGTGATCCCTCTGCGATTCACGGGGCGCTGCAGGCGAATGGAAATGTCTTTGTGATCAACCCGAACGGCATTCTCGTCGGGCCAACCGGGATGATCGATGTGCACGGTCTCGTGCTGTCGACGCTCGATCTCAAAAATGGCGAATTTCTCGCGGGGGGAGACATGACATTTTTGGGAAGTGGCGACGCCGGCGTCGTCAACATGGGTAAGATCAATGCGATAGGTGGAGACGTGTTTCTCTTTGGTAATACGGTTTCCAACGAGGGATCGATTGTCGCTCGCGAGGGAACGGTCGGAATCGGGGCGGGGCGTGAAGTGCTTCTCGCTGCCAAATCGAATCCAATGGGTGAGCGGGTTTTTGTCCGTGCGGGTGGAAGCGGAAGCACCGGCATTTTGAATACAGGCTCGATTGAAGGGGCTGCGGTCGAGTTGAAAGCGCATGGCAATATGTATGCGCTTGCGATCAATAATAAGGGTTCGATCCGCGCGGTGGGCGCGGTCAATCAGGGCGGGCGAGCCTTCCTTCGCGGCGTCGGTGGTTCGGTATCCAACTCGGGTTCGATTGAGGTGACTTCTTCATCCTCTTCTTATGCTGCGAGCAAGTCGGCGAGTGCAGTCATTCAAGCGGCCTACGCGCGGGTTGACGGGGCGATTCGAGCCGAGGGCGGTTCGGTCCTCATCACCGGTAGCGAATCGGTCGAGGTGGGTGGTTCGATCAATGTTTCTTCGGGAGTCGGCAAGGGTGGCGATGTCACCGTCGAAGGGAATCATGTCGCGATCGGAGGAAGCTCTGTGATCGACGCGAGTGGATCGACCGGCGGTGGATCGGTGCGGATCGGTGGTGGATTGCAGGGCCGCGATGCCGGGGTCATGAATGCCGACCTCACGACCGTGGCGCAAGGCGCTCTCATCATTGCTGATGCGACGGAGAGCGGAGACGGCGGAAGCGTTGTCGTATGGGCCGATGGCGATACGGTGTTCGAAGGTGGTATATCGGCGACGGGGATGGACCGTGGTGGTTTTGCTGAGATTTCCGGAAAGCGTAATCTCAATATCGACGGGTCGACCATTGATCTGGGGCAGGGTGGTTTTCTCCTCCTCGATCCAAGCAATTTTACTGTCAGCGATGCGGTCAGAACCGCGATCCGCCCAACTTTGAACGCGGGTTCAGATGTCGTGATTTTCACGAATGGCAGCGACACGCTTGCGGGCAATGGCAACATCATTTTCAGTTCCGACTTCAGCGGTTTGAACGCGATCGACGGAGTGGGTGGTTCTGAGACGACGGGATCTCTTTCGCTGCTCGCGTATGGCGACATTTTTATGCGTCGCGACCTGGTGAACAACGGAACCGGCAACGTCAATCTCGTCGCCGGTTGGGATGGCATGACGCCATCTGATTTTACTCCGGGTGCTGCGGGAACTGACACGATTGGGGCTCCTCCGATCCTGATGGATTCGCAGATTTTCGCCGACACTTCCACCTACGGTAATCGCAACGGAAGCGTCTACATCGGTTTGGAAATCGACAAAGTGACGCCGACGAATGTCTCGACGATCACGGTCGGCAGTCGCAACGGTGAGACTAACGTAGCCGCTTACAATCTCGTCATGGTCGGTGACAACACGGCCGCGGCTACGTCCGGAGATGACCGGACCGCGCAACTCGGATACCGCGCCAGCGACGTCGATGTCTCATACGGTCGCGAGGCTGCCACGGGGCGGATTAAAGTGAACGTGCTGAACGACGTCACGATGACGGCGGGCACGAAGACGAACGCGACGGCACTTCCCTCTGGATCTCCCGGACAATACAACTATGTCCAGATCGGCCATGGCGGCCGCGATGCGGCAAGCAATGGCTACAACCACAGCGGTGAAATCATCGTGCAGGCCGGCCTCGGCAGCGACGCCGCGATTACCGGTAACATCATCGGCACGGCCGGGTCTAACATTGCCACCTTTGTTCACATCGGTCACGGCGGCCACGGTGGAAGCACCAGCTCCGGTGGATTCAGTGGGGCGATCACGGTAGAGGCGGGCGATAAGGGCCGCGTCGAAATGACGGCGGGCACGGGACGGCGCGCTTTCGCGATGATCGGTCACGGCGGCTACGATGTCGACGGTGGAACCAACGTGACTGACAGCGCCGGTTTTCACAGCGGTAACATCAAGGTAAGCGCGGGGACTGACGTCATCGTCACCGCGGGAATCGGCGGGAATCAGTTCGCTACTGACGGCTATTCTTTCGGACAGATCGGTCACGGCGGTGCCAACTCGGGCGCGCTGAGTTCGGACCAGGGACACAACGGATCGATCACGGTTGAAGCCGGCAGGGGCGGGGTGAGTGGTGGTATTGCTTTCACAGCCGGCGACATCGACGACAACTACGCGCAGCTCGGTCATGGCGGCGTCACGGCGACCTCGGGGTCGGGTGCCGACGGGCACAACGGCGCGATCAACGTGGACGCGATCGGCGACATCACCTTCACCGCCGGAACCGGGCAGGCCTTTCGCGGTGACTCGGACGGACGTCTCTATGCTCAACTCGGACACGGCGGCTACAATGCAGGCAGTAACTTGAACGTCGTTCCCGACGAATTGACCGGTTTTGGTCACCACGGCCTCATCGAAGTCAATTCGACGAAGGGGAACATCTCCTTTTTCGGCGGCGACATTTCGCTGGGAAGCGCCGGTGACGGTTTCGGTCGAATTCACTACGCCCAACTCGGGCACGGGGGCTATCACGTTGAAGGTGATCACTACGGCAGTGTTATCGTCGAGGCGACGGAGGGCTCCGTGATATTCACCGCCGGTGCGACGGAAGACAACGCGACGGATGGTATCCGCAACTCAGCCCAGCTCGGTCATGGCGGTTATTTAGCCAAAGGTGATCACGGCCGGGCAGACGATGTGATTTCGGTAACAGCGGGTGCAGACATTACCTTTACCGGCGGCGGTGGAACGCAGCCTTCCGGAACCTTGCGCAGCTATGCTCAACTGGGTAACGGAGGCTACGACGCGGAAAACCCCACGGCGCTGACGCCGGGAACAGCGGGAAATCTTGGCGAGATCAGAGTCGTGAGCACCGGAGGCAATATCACCTTCACCGGTGGTCCCGGCGCGGAGGGATATGCTCAGCTCGGTCACGGGGGATTCTCCACGAGCGGTGATCATTTCGGCAACATTTCGGTGAGTGCGTTCTCGGGCGCGATCAGTTTTTCGGGCGGAGCCGGCGCTGATACCTACGCTCAGCTTGGCCACGGTGGCCGGGCCGCACGCGGCTACAGCAGCGGTGTGATCGAAGTCGCATCCCGCGACGACATCGCGTTCCGCGCCAGCACGGGTTCCCGCAGCTACGTTCAGATCGGCCACGGCGGTCACGATGCCGACAGCCCGAATGCTGCCGGAGCCGGAACGACCGGCAACAGCGGCGCGATCAGAGTCTCTTCCACGGAGGGGAGCGTGATCCTTTCTTCAGGCGACGGAACCGGTTCGGAGGCTTATGCGCAGATCGGACATGGAGGACTCGGAACTGAAGGGGATCACTCCGGTTCTATTCTTGTCAGGGCTGCCAACACAGTCGAGGCATCCGCGGCTGTGACAGGCGGCACGGGAATCAATGGTTACGTTCAGCTCGGCCACGGTGGCATGAACGCGATCGGGAATCACTCGGGAGCGATCACGGTGAGTGCCGGAACGAACGGTGCTTTCACTGATGTGTTCGATCTCGGAGGAAATGGCATCGCAGGTGATGCCGATGATGCGATCACTTTTGTCGGTGGCGGCGCGGGGAGCATCAGTTTTTCCGCCGGTTTCGCGACTGACCGGTATGCCCAACTCGGGCACGGCGGACGGACTGCACGTGGAGATCACAGCGGTACGATCGAGGTGAATTCGGTCGGTGATATCACTTTTGCGGGCGGCACTGCGGGACAGACGTATTCAAAGATCGGTCACGGTGGTCGCGACGCCGACAACCCGAATCCCGCGAACTATCCGGACAACGATCCGCTGACGCTCGAGCGCGGTCCCGCCGCAGACGAGCGCGTGGGAAACAATGGTGACATTGCGGTTTCCTCCACAGGTGGAAACGTGATCTTCACCGCAGGCAGCGGGACTGAGTCATTCGTTCAAATCGGTCATGGTGGCGCCTACACCGACGGTGACCATTTTGGTGATATCACGGTCAGCGCGATCGACATTCTTTTCGACGCTTCGAATCCTGTGGGTTCTGTTCATTTCGCTCAATTGGGCCATGGCGGCTATCTCGCGAGCGGCGGGCATATTGGGAATGTTAGTGTGATCGCGACAGGTGCGATCAACTTCTCCGGCGGCACCTCCGGCAGCTACACTCAGATCGGGCACGGCGGCTACAACGATCACCGCGTCACCCGCGGGGGCACGAGCCCGAACTACACACAGACGAACAATAACGATCGCTACTACTCCGGAACTCACAGTGGTGCGATCCTGGTTTCCGCCGGAACTGACATCGGTTTCACCGGCGGAATCGGAACGGGGTCTTACGGCCAGATCGGCCATGGCGGTTACCGCAACGCAGCAGAAGCCGGCGAAGGCCACAGCGGTAACATCTCTGTTGTCGGAGGCGGAGGCGTCAGCTTTGCCGCGCAAAATGGTGCGCAGGCTTACGTCCAGGTCGGACACGGTGGTTACGAAGCGTTTGGTAATCACGGCTATCAAGTTGTCCGGACCGAGGCGGGTTCGATTGCCGCGACTCAGGCGGGATCGGCTTCTCTCGCCAACGGCGCGTTGGCTCCGGGGTCTCTACGCATCACCGTCGACCCTGAGGGGAGCGGCGCAGGCACCGCCACGTTTACTGACGATGGTTTTGGTAATTTGATAGACGGCACCTCGACTGTCGTCGGAAGCGTCAACTACCTCACCGGTGAAGTGAGTTTCTCTACCAACGTCAACAGCTCAAGTGATGTCGTCGAGGTCGCCTACCTTCACGGTGGCAGTGACATTCTCGTCGATGGCGGCACCGGTGTTCTGTTCGCGGGGGGAACCGGCTCCAATACCAGTGCTCAGATCGGTCATGGAGGTCCCGGTTCATCATTCTCATCGACGCTCAATATTCAGCCCGAGGAAAGCGCACCGGCGTCGAACACTTCGAGCACGACCTATCATCTCAACACACCCTCGGCCAATCCCCTCGGAACAGGCGGCAACATCTCGGTGTTCTCTGGAACCGGCAACACGGCCGAGCCGAGCGCTGCGGTGAGCTTCACCACCGGCGCCGGCAACGACGCCTACGCGCAGATCGGCAACGGTGGGCGAAATGCTCGCGGTGATCACCGGGGTGAGATTGCAGTCGCCGCCGCCGGCGACATTTCTTTCGTCGCCTTCGATGGGGGATCCGCGACCGCGACGACGACTAACAACAGCACCGTAAACGCCCGTCTCCAGAATCACTCTTCGGGAACGTTCACGCTCGCACAGACCGGGAATCTCGAGAGGGGAACCATCGTGATCACTTACGAGAATCCGATTCCCCCCTACAGCGGCACGATTTACGGCGACAGCTTCGGTCGACTTTTTGACAATGGAATCGAGGTCGGCAGCGTCACCACTGCGGGTGTTGTCACCCTGACTGAAACGCTTTCCGATTCAAGTGCGGGTGCCGCCAACTCACTCGTGGTATTCGATCATCTCAACCTCGGACTTCGCTCCTATGCCCAGATCGGTCATGGCGGCCACGACGCAGACAACCCTAACGCAACCACTCCGGGCGACCCTGGAAACCTCGGAAACATCACGGTGACGAGCAACACCGGCGCGATCCACTTTGCGGCGGGAAGCCGAAACGAAAGTTATGCACAACTCGGCCACGGAGGTTATGTAACGAACGGTGATCACAGCGGTAATATCATCGTCGAAGCGCTCGGAGCGAACGGGGCAATCACCTTTGCGGGAGGTAGCCGAAACGAAACCTACACCCAACTCGGTCACGGTGGTCGTTCCGCAAAAGGCAATTTCGGCCTCGTCGATGTCGACAATGACGGGATCGCTGACGGGGACATCACGGTGCGAACGACCGGATCGATTCAATTTACGTCAGGCGCCGCCGGTCAGGCATACGCCCAACTCGGCCATGGCGGCTACGATGCCGATACCGTGACCACTCCCGGCAACCCCAGCAACCGGGGAACTATCTTCGTTGAGAGCAACACCGGTGACATCGTTTTCAGCGCTGCCGGAAGTGTCGGGGCTAACTCTTATACCCAACTCGGCCACGGAGGCCTCTCCACCAGCGGGGATTTTTCCGGAGCGATCACAGCGCGCGCCCTCGGCGGTTCGATTCTTTTTACCGGAGGTGAAACCACTGACAGTTATGCGCAACTCGGCCACGGCGGACGCGGAGCAAGGGGCAGTCATGACGGTGACATCGAAGTGCTGGGTGCCAACGGGGTGACGTTCGCCGCAGGTGGAGTCGCGACGGTTTCCGGGGAAAGCAGTGCCGCTCTCGTCGATGCCGCTGTGACAGGCGGAGGTGCGACGGGCACGCTTGTCAATCTTGCCAACCTCGACCGCAGCAGCCTCGTTATCACGATCAACGATCCGCTCCTTCCGGAGTATGCGATCATCACCTCGAACTCTTCCGGTGTCCTTTCTGATGGCAACGGCGATCAGGTCGGAACGCTTTCGACGGCGGGAGTGGTGACTTTCACGGTTGCCGTTGCGAATGTGGGAGCTTCGGGGCTCACGGTTGCCTACAACCACGCGAACTACTCACGGGGATCTGCTCAGCTCGGCAATGGAGGTAGTGAATCCGATGCGACGGGATCTGCTGCCGGTGTCCCGGGCATGAGTGGTGACATCAAGGTCGCCTCGACTGCCGGAAGCATCACGTTCACGGCAGGGCTGGGTGATACCAACTACGTGCAACTGGGTAATGGTGGCTACGCGACGAGTGGCGATCACAGTGGTCACCTCACCGTTCGCGCGGCAGGGGATATCTCCTTCGTCGGAGGTTCCACCGCAACGACTGTGACGGGAACTCTCGCGAGCCGGGCGAACAACTACGCACAATTGGGGAACGGCGGAATGAGCGGTGCGGGAAACCACGAGGGATCGATCACGGTCAGCGCAGGCACCGATGGCGATTTCGATGACGCCTCAACCGTTCCGCTCGATTTCGTCCGGGCGGCTACCGGTGGGATCGTTTTCGATGCCGGAACCATCACCGACACTTATGCGCAACTCGGTCACGGGGGGCGTCTCGCGAGAGGAAATCACTCCGGTGAAATTGAGGTAAGTGCTTACGACACGATTCTGTTCGAGAATGGTGTATCGACTCGTACCTATGTTCAGCTCGGCCACGGTGGTCATGATGCCGGTGTCGCGGGAGCTGCTCCCGGCGATTCCGGAAACAGTGGCGGTATCAAGGTGGAGTCGACCGCGGGTGCGATCGAGTTCCGCCTTGCCGCGACGACGACGAGCCCGGGCACGGATGCCTACGCTCAGCTCGGTCACGGCGGCAATTTGACGGGAGGTGACCACACCGGAGACATCGATGTTTTTGCGGAAACGAACCTGCTTTTCCGCAGCACTTCCTCCTCCGGAACGGGAAGCGATACCTACGTTCAACTGGGTCACGGAGGCATCGATACCTCCGGAAACTTCAACGGTGATATCACCGCGACGGCCAACACCGGTTACGCTCAGTTTCGTTCCGGAACGAGTACCAATACGGCGACGACGGCCGGTAATAATCGCTACGCCCAACTGGGCCACGGCGGCACCAATTCGTCAGGCAACTACAGTGGTGACATCAAACTGCTCGCCGACGCCGCGATCACTTTTTCCAACCAGGGATCAGCCGCGACGATCGGCAGCTACACCCAGCTCGGTCACGGCGGATTCAATGTGACTTCGTCTGCGGGGCACACCGGCGACATCGCGGTGACATCGAGAGCGGCGAACATCACGTTCACCGGCGCGGCAGGTAGTTCGACGGATTCCTACAGTCAGCTGGGCCATGGTGGAACGAATGCGACAGGCAGTCATTTTGGAAACATCGCGGTGCAGTCAGCGATGACGACTATCTTCACCGGTGGCTCCGGAGGCATTCGCTCCTACGCACAACTCGGCCACGGCGGTTACAACGCCGACGCGTTGGCTGGCGAAGGTCACGGCGGACGCATCGGTGTCGCCGCAGGAACAAATCTCACTTTCACTGCAGGGTCGGGGGCTTCACAGGAATCCTACGCGCAGTTGGGCCACGGAGGCTTCGACGCGAGTGGCGATCACAGTGGCGACATCGTCGCGCGGGCGGGGAATACCCTCATTTTCACCGCGAGCACCGGAACCGATACGCTGATTCCCGACTCAATTGATCCGATCAACAATCCTCCGACTCAGGTCGATAACCGCGGCTACGCCCAACTCGGACACGGTGGCTACGCCGCCTCGGGCAACCACTCGGGAAACATCACTGCAAGCAGCCAGCTCACCGGAGACTTCACCGACATCGGAGATTTTGATGGAGATGGCTTCGCTGATGTGATCTCGATGGTGGGCGGTGTGACAACGACGAACCCTTTCAGTTTCCTCGCCGGATCCAATGCGACGACTGAGGCGGCCAGTGATGCCTACGCGCAACTTGGCCACGGCGGTCGCCTCGCGACGGGAACCAACATCGGCGATATCCTTGTCGATGCGGAGCGCACGGTTCGCTACCAGGCGGGAGCGCTCGGGGCACGGACCTATGCGCAACTGGGACACGGCGGACATGACGCGGCGTCGGTTTTCGATGCCCTCAATCCGATTGGCCTCGCTAACAGCGGAGACATCTCGGTGACCTCGCGCACCGGAGCGGTGAACCTGCTCTGGATTGCGACGACGACCGACACCAGCGACGGAACGTATGTTCAGCTTGGTCATGGTGGCTTTGTTAGTGATCCTCTCCTCAGTGGTGTCGATGCCGGTGGCAATAACACGGGTGACATCACCGTGAACGCCGGGACGAGTCTTCTTTTGCGCAGCACGACGAGTGCCGCGGATTCCTCTGCGAACTATGTGCAACTCGGTCACGGCGGCATGGGTTGGGTGGGTGATCACTCGGGTGACATTAATGCGACGGCCGGAACTTCCGTGGCTACTGCCTCCGGAGCAGGGAACGATCGCTACACTCAGATCGGCCACGGCGGAACGAACGCGACCGGTAATCATGACGGAGATGTCACGGTGCAGGCGGGAACGTCCATCACTTTCACGACGGGAGCGGCGGGGATCCAGTCTTATGCTCAACTGGGTCACGGTGGAGTCAATGTCGCTGGCAATCATGCCGGCGATCTCAAAGCGCTCGCGGGCACCTCGATTTCGTTCGTAGGCACCGGCACCGAAGCCAGCGGCTACGCCCAACTCGGTCACGGCGGGATCGGTGCGAGCGGCGACCACAGCGGTTCCATCACCGCGCTCGCGAACTCCAGCACGATCACTTTCACGGGCGGGATCGGTGCAGACCGCTATGCTCAACTCGGTCACGGTGGAACGAACGCTTCGGGAAATTTCCTTGGCGACATAGCGGTGCTGGCGAATGGTACGATCACTTTTAACAGCGGAACGGCTTCGACCCGGGGCTACACCCAGCTCGGTCACGGCGGCTACAACGCGGATTCTATTCGCGGCCACAGTGGTAACATCGGGGTGGGATCGCGCACCGGGAACATCGCTTTCACCGCTTCCGGAGGAGTCGCTACCGAGGCCTACGCGCAACTCGGTCACGGCGGTTTCGACGCAGCGGGAGCTCACAACGGGGATATCGTGGCGCGCGCCGGAAACGAAATCACCTTCACCGCGAGCACGGGTTCCGGTAGCGTTTCGGGATATGCGCAGCTCGGTCATGGCGGAGCGAAAGCCGTCGGCAGCAGTGATCCGGATGCGGACCTTTCCGGCGACATCACCGTAAGCAGCCGACTCGGAGGAACCTTCAGCGACATCGGTGATTTCACTTTGGACATGGTGTTTGACGAGATCGATTTTGTCGAAGGAACCAGTGTTAACGGCCTTCGTTTCCTCGGAGGAACAGGCACTACTCTCGGTGGCGGGGCGGATGCCTACGCACAACTCGGGCACGGCGGTCGCTTGAATCGCGGTTCGCACGAAGGCGACATCGCGGTTGATTCGGGTAGCCAGATCCTTTTCCAGGCCGGCGGTATCGGCGCACGGACCTACGCGCAACTCGGTCATGGCGGACACGATTCGGCAGTGCTTGGGAGCGGTCCCGGAACGACCGGCAACACCGGTGCCATCACCGTCAACGCGGGAACCAATCTCGATTTTCGCTGGGCGGCGACGAGTACGGTCACGAGCAGTGATACCTACCTTCAGTTGGGTCATGGAGGATTCGTGACTGACCTCAGTTCAGGAGGCGACAACCGTGGTGATATCTCGGTGAGCGCGAACAACATCCTTTTCCGCGGCACGACCGGAGCGACCTCGACGAGTAATTTCGTCCAGCTCGGACACGGAGGCCTGCGCTGGACGGGGAACCACAGCGGTAACATCAATGTGAGTGCCACGGGAACCGAAACCGCCAATCCTGCGCGTTCGATCGCTTTCCTCGGAGCCGGCAGCGCCGCTGACCGATACGTACAACTCGGTCACGGTGGACGCCTCGCCCGCGGCAATCACGGATTGGTCGATCTCGCAGGCAATGCGACGGAAGCGATCAACGTGACCTCATTCGGCGACATCGTCTTCACCGGTGGAACGGGAACGCGCGGCTACGCCATGATCGGAAACGGTGGAAGCGACTCTGATCTTCTCGTCGCCCCGCGCGGTTCGGCTTCGAACATCAATGTGACTTCAACCGCCGGCAGTGTTCTCTTCTCGGGCAACACCGGTGACAGCAGTTATGCGCAGATTGGCAATGGAGGTTACGCAACGAGTGGCGCTCATCGTGGTGACATTGTTGTGAGCGCTGATGAGGACATCAAGTTCCTCGCTTCTCAGGCGGGCACGGCCGCGAACGGATACGTTCAACTCGGCAATGGTGGACGTGATGCGGCAGGCAACCATTCCGGAAATATCTCGGTAACGGCATCAAACGGCGGAATCGAATTCGCAGGGGGCGCCGGAAACGATCGCTACGCTCAACTGGGTCACGGTGGCCGCACCGCTCGTGGCGATCACAGCGGCACGATTGCGGTTCAGTCTGCGGGAGACATCAACTTCACCGGATACAATGGCGGGCCGCTCGCGTCGACGACGACGAACAGCGCGACGCTGAACAACCTGCTGTTGAACGACGCCGCTACGAATTACACGATGGCGCAGACGGCGAATTTCGACGAGACGACCATAGTCATTACTTACCAGAACCCGCTCCCCGGATTCTCCGGCACGATCGTCGGTGACGGTGCAGGCCGCCTATTCGATGGCACGACTCAGGTGGGAACGGTGAGCGCCGCCGGAGTGATTAATCTCTCGGTAACGGTGTCCGACTCGGCTGCGGGATCTCCCGCCTCGGTGATCACGTTTCAGCATCTCAATCTGGGGCTTCGCGCATACGCTCAACTGGGTCATGGCGGAAATGATGCCGATTTTCCGACTGCGCTCACTCCCGGCGATCCGGGGAACAGCGGTGACGTTTTCGTGGTCAGCGACAGCGGCTCGATCAACTTCACCGGAGGAAGCCGGAACGAAACCTACGCTCAGCTCGGTCATGGGGGAATGGTAACGAACGGCGCTCATCGGGGCAGTATCGCGGTGAAAGCCCTCGGCACTGACGGTGAGGTCAATTTCTTCGGAGGCACGCGGGTCGACAGCTACGCTCAACTCGGTCACGGCGGTCGCAACGCAGTGGGCGATCATGGTGTCGCCGGCAACACGATTTCTGTCGTCGCGAGCGATGTGAACTTCTCGGGCGGTGATGCTTTGCGAACCTACGCTCAGCTCGGAAATGGTGGGCACAGCGCCAATGGAAACCTCGCCGGTGATATCCAGATTGATGCAGTCAACAATCTTTCGATCACGGGGGGCACCGGTCTCGAAGCCTACGGACTGGTCGGACATGGGGGCGTAGCCGCGGGATTTGTTACCGCCGGCACGAGTTACACCACGGGGACCCGGACCGGAAATATCCTCGCAAACGTCGGGGGCACGACCACTTTGGTCGACGAATCCACGATCGGTTTCATGGGGCACCTCGGAACCTCGGGTGTCGCTACCGGTTCTCGTCTCGCTCTCATCACCGGGATGCTCGACACGAGTGCAACGCTGCGCAAAACCACCGGCATGATTCAAAACATGATCGCCGGCGGAGGCGTCGAGATCGGTGTGACGGGAGGAAATTTGCTCATCGATGGAAGCGGCGTGTTTGCCGGCAGCTCCAACGAGATTGATCTGTTCGCGAAAGGCGACGTGACGTTTGTCAGTTCGGTTCAAAATGCGGGGACGGGCGGCATCTCTGTTGTGGGCGGATGGGACGGTTCGACCGGACTGATCCGCAGCATTGACCGCAGTGTGATTGTTCCGGTTTCTGCACTCTCGCTCGATGCTGACAGCGTGTTTGCGGATGCCAACGCCTACGGCGATGCGGGAGGTGTCACCGTTGGCACCGGAGCTCAGACCCGCGCGGCGGTCGTCGGGTCCGCCAACGGATCGACCCGCGTTGCCGGACAGTTTGTCGAGGTGAGCGGAAGTTCGACCACGGCAGGCGCGGCGGCTCAGATCGGGTTTAATGAAGAAGTCCACCGCCTTGGCGGAGGCGTCAACGGCGTGGCTTCGACCGGAGCCATCACGGTGTTCACGAAAGAGGGTGGGCTTGCGCTTCAGGCCGGTTCGGTCGCCGATGCCGCTGCTCAAATCGGTCACGGCGGCACGAACGGAACCAGTTCGAACTTCCGCGGTGATATCATCATCGATCTCGGAAAAGGCAGTCAAACCGCCGATCTTTCTCTTCGCGGTGGTCAGGGAGCGGATTCCTACGCGCAGATCGGTCACGGTGGCAGAAGAGTCGCCGGCGCCAAGTCCGGTGAGCTTTCGGTTGTCGCAAACGCGATCGAAATCATCGGAGGATCAGGCAACTTCGGATCAGCGGGTATCGGTCACGGGGGCGGCGAAGGCTCAGGAGCGATTGAGGGGGCGATCAACGTGATCGCGCTGGCAGATGTTTCGCTCCTCGCCGACAGCGGGGACTTTGCCACTGCCGGGATCGGCCATGGCGGGGCTTTTTACGCAGGATCGATCGATTCCGCAGGGACCTCGCTGCAGGTCGGCGGTGATCTGGAACTGCGTGCGGGATCGGGAGTCTTGGCGATTGCTCAGGTGGGTCACGGTGGTCCTCGCTTCAGTGGGGATATCGCCGGCAACGGGCTCGTTGTCGATGTCGCCAATGATATCGAGGTCACCGGTGGAACCGGCAACTTCTCCTATGCTCAGATCGGTTCCGGAGGGTATGCGGGGTCGAGTTCTATTTCCGGAGACATAGAAGTATCAGCTGGAAATGATATCACCCTCTGGTCGGTCAATGGTTCCGGCGCCTCCTACGTCAAAATCGGACACGGGGACGACCTCGCACCTGCGATTGCTTCACTCGCTTCAACGGGCAGCTGGAGCGGCGATGTCACGGTGGGTGCCGGTCGCAACCTGACGATGCGCGATGCGATGATCGGTCATGCCGGCAAGCTGAGCAAAGCTGCCGCTACAGGGGGAATCACCCGGGTTGGCGTCAGCCGGAACTCACCGGACGATCCTTCAGGTGGAACTCTGACGGCCGATACGCAAAGCGAATTTGCCGGAGAGGATGAACTCCGCTTTTATCTTCCGAGTCGCGGGAACAACGCGGTCGCGAGCGGTGCGCTTCTGAATGGCGTCACCTACTCCGGCGCGAAGGTGGATCCCTCTCCGACTCAGGGCAGTGATGAATTCACGATCCGGATTCTCGGGGACGAGATTCTGTTTCCGAACGAGCATACCAATCTGTTCGGCAGCGGACCGGCGCCCGCCAATGCCGCAGGATACGCTTTCTACTACGACTACATCGTAATTGAGGCGCTTCCCGATAACGTGGTCGATCCCGGCGTATCCGGCGGCGGGGCAGGCGGTGGCGGGGGGGAAGAGCCCGGCGACGGCGGCGAAGGCGGAGACGGTGATCTCTTCTCTGTCTATGGATTCGACGACGAAGAAACGGATGACGCACAGCGCAAGCGCAAGAGGTTCTTCCGCGTTGGAAATCCTTATCAACTCCTCTATCAGGGATACACTCAATACGGACCAAACGGGGAAAGCATCTTCGATTACAGTTTCCAAAAAGAGGAAGGGGGAGTCAATTCCATCGCTGAATCGCCACTTATCGATTAGATCGGGAGGCTGCCTGAATCTCTCACTTTTCGCGTAATTGGTTGGGAATAGACGTCAAGGGAAGGGAATTCGCCCGGCATCGGGCGGAGAGGTCGAATTCCCTAAAACTTTCACTTGATCATCGGGAGGTCTCTCCTAAACATTATCTATGGGTGAACTTCCTCTTGGTCTCAGTTTCGACGACGTATTAATGGTGCCTCAGCGCAGCGGCGTGCTGCCTGCTGAGGTTGATGTTTCGACTCGCGTCACTGCGGGGATTCCGCTGAACATTCCGATCATCTCTTCGGCGATGGATACGGTCACGGAGGACGCGCTCGCGATTGCTCTGGCGCGTGAAGGTGGGCTCGGTGTGATTCACCGCAATATGCCGATCAGTGAACAGGCTGACATGGTCGCGAAAGTGAAGCGTTCCGAGAACACGGTGATTTCCGACCCGTTTACGACTTCGGCGGATATTTCCATCGCGACGCTCCAGTCGGTGATGAAGGAAAAAGGGGTCAATGGTTTCCCCGTCGTTGATGGAAACGGCGTTCTCATGGGGATGGTTACGAGCCGGGATATCTGGTTCATCGAAGATGAGTCGGCTCCCGTTTCCTCGGTGATGACGCCGCGTGAAAGACTCGTTACCGCTAAGATTTCGACGGATCTCGACGAAGCGCGTCGCATTCTTCATCAAAACCGGATCGAGAAGCTTCCTCTCGTCGATGATGAGGGCAGACTTTCGGGCCTGATTACGGCTCAGGATATTGAGAAGAAGGACATGTTCCTGAATTCAGCCAAGGATGATCAGGGCCGCCTTCGTGTCGGTGCTGCGATCGGCGTGGGAGAGGACTACTACGAGCGCGCGCAGGCGATGATCGAGGCGGGTGCTGATGCGGTGTTCATCGACGCGGCAACCGGCCACACCGAGAGAGTTCTTTCAGTGATCGAAAAACTGCGCAGCGAATTTGGAACTCCTGTCGTTGCCGGAAACGTGGTCACTGAGGAGGGCGCTGCGGATCTCTGCTCGGCGGGCGCAGCGGCTGTCAAAGTGGGCGTTGGACCCGGATCGATTTGCACGACGCGTGTCATTGCCGGCGTGGGGACCCCTCAGTTCAGCGCGATTCAGAACGTATCTAAAGTATGCCGCGAGCGCGGGGTACCGGTGATTGCTGATGGTGGCATTCGTTATTCCGGCGACGTCGTCAAAGCGATGGCAGCCGGTGCGGATATCGTGATGCTGGGATCTTTGCTCGCCGGATGTCGTGAGAGTCCCGGTGAAATGGTCAACTACCAGGGACGAACCTGGAAAGAGTATCGCGGCATGGGATCGCTCAAGGCGATGCGGAAAGGCTCCGGTGACCGCTACGGTCAGAATTCCTCGGGCAAGCTCGTCGCGGAAGGTGTCGAGGCACGCGTCCCGTATCGCGGGCATCTCGCCGACACGGTATTTCAACTGCTCGGTGGTCTTCGCAGCGGTATGGGTTACGTCGGAGCCGGTAATCTTGCCGAGCTTCGCGAACGTGCGACTTTCGTTCGAATCACCTCAGGTGGTTTAAAAGAGAGTCACGCCCACGACATCACGATCACGGAGGAACCGGTCAACTATCAGGCCGGCTAGACCGTTTTTTTTCTCTCATTTCTCGAGACGTAAATTCTTTTTTTTCTATGGAACATCCCATTGCCGTTATTGATTTCGGATCTCAGTACACTCAGCTCATCGTGCGTCGAATTCGTGAGCTCGGTTATTTTTCAAAGCTCTATCAGCCGTCGGAGTTAAAGGAGACGGGCAGTCCTGCTGCCGTGATTCTTTCCGGCGGACCCCGTTCGACGCTCGAAGAGGGCGCACCCGATATCGATTTTGATTATCTCGTGGAAATGAACGTGCCGGTTTTGGGCGTTTGTTATGGCATGCAGCTTCTGAACAAGAAGTTCGGTGGCGAAGTCGCTCCCGGAAACACGCGCGAGTATGGCCCTGCGACGCTCATGGTTGAGAATGACGTGCAGAGCATTTTCTCCGGTCTCAAAGGGCATTCACAGATCTGGATGAGTCATTCGGATACCGTCAGCAAACTTCCCGACGGTTGTGAAGTCACGGGACGGAACCTCGACGGCATCCCGGTTGCGCTGAAGTGGAATGACACGTTTTACGGGATTCAGTTTCACCCCGAGGTTTCCCACACGGAGGAGGGCGCGGACATTCTGAAGAATTTTCTCCATCTCGCGAAGGACCTGCCGAAATTCAAAATCGATTCGTTCAAAGATGAACTGGTCGAGAAAGTGCGTGCCGAAGTGGGCGATCGTAAAGTCGTTTGCGGCGTATCCGGCGGAGTCGATTCATCGGTCCTTGCCGCGCTGCTTCACGAAGCGAAGATCAATACGCGAAACATCTTCGTCGACACCGGACTCCTCCGTAAGGGCGAGGGTGAAGAGGTGGTGTCACTTTTCGCCGAAGTCGGAATCGAGATCGAAACGATCGACGCGTCGGAACGCTTTCTCGCCGCTCTAGCGGGGGAGACCGATCCCGAGCAGAAACGGAAGATCATCGGCCGCCTCTTCGTTGATGTTTTCTTCGATGCGGTCGGAGATGACGTCGAGTTGCTGGCTCAGGGGACGCTTTATCCGGATGTGATCGAGAGCGCGACGAGCGGTTCGATCGCTTCGACGATCAAGACGCACCACAACCGTGTCGATCGCATCATGGAGCTGAAGGCGGAAGGGCGTATTATCGAGCCTCTCGATGAGCTATTTAAAGACGAAGTGCGTGAGCTTGGTCGTGTTCTCGGGTTGCCGGAGCGCGTCGTCGGGCGTCATCCGTTTCCCGGTCCCGGTCTTGCTGTGCGCTGTCCCGGTGAGATCACGGCTGAGAAGCTGGAGATCATCCAGAACGCTGACGCGATCTATATCGATATCCTCCGCGAGCGGGGGTGGTATGACCGGATCTGGCAGGCCGGCGTGACTTTGATTCCAACAAAAACGGTTGGGGTGAAAGGCGACGAGCGAAGCTACGAAGATGCGATCAGTGTCAGGGCCGTAACGAGCGAAGACGCCATGACCGCCGAGTGGGTTCATTTGCCATACGAAATTCTCGGGGAGATCTCGAATCGGATTCTCAATGAGGTGCCCGGTGTGAACCGCGTTCTTTACGATATTTCCACGAAGCCGCCTGCGAGTATCGAGTGGGAGTAAGCGCGGGCGAGTCCATTGTCCGTATAGGTCATCCGCGAAGTTGCGCGGAGGCGCGGTAGCCGTGAACGGATGTAAACCGGTCTCCGGATCATCGCGAAGTGGAGACACGGGCTCCGCTTTTCCATATTTGTATTTAGACTGAGAAAGAGAGTTGAGGTTTTCTTCGCGGTCATGTTAGGCTCGCGAATGCGCTTTCGGGTTATCGCCGTCATCATCACTCTTTTCTGGCTGGGCAGTCTCTGCTGGCTCGGAATGGTGGTGTGGGCTCCGCCCGAGTCGAGGATGGCTCAGGTCGACACGCGGGAGGTCTACGACGTCTTTTTCGGGTGGAATGATTCGACGACGATGACCTTGCTCGAAGGGGGGAGGCGGCGCGGCGTGGTCACGATCTCGGGCGGTAGCGGCGAGGATCCGGTGACGGGGGAATTCACGAATGCAATTTCGATTTCCTCGGCGCTCGAGAACGGTCTTTCCAGCGATCTGGTCCCCGATCTGCAGCTGTTCTGGAAGGGGTCGATGGAGTTTTCGGAAGCGATGGAGCCGGGGATGGGAACGCTGTCGATTCGGATTCCCTCGAAGCAACTCACGGCTCACCTCGAACTCGAAGGCGCAACGAAACGGGTCAAAGCGCGGGCGATCATGGGGAAGCAGGAGGTTTTCAGCTACGACAGCGCGGTGACGGGATCCGGTGCTGCGATTCCAATGCAGTTGCTCGCGGTGAATGCAGGACCGTTCTCGCAGTTGTTGAATCCCGGGGAAATCGAGTGGGATATCGAGGCGAGGATGGGAAAATTTCCCTTCGGCGGGCGGGACCTGCGTGCCTACCTGCTCGTGCTTCGCGTTCCTGAACAGAACCTGGAATTGAAAATTTACATCAGCGAAGCGGGGGAACCATTGCGAATTGAGTCGGATCTGGGATTTGAGGCGGTTTCCGAAATTCTGGTGCCGCTCGATGTGTATCGTAAAACCCAAAAGGATCAATCATGATCGAAATCTCGAATTTATCCATGCGCTATGGCGAGCTGCTCGCGCTCGACAATCTCAATCTCGAAATCGGGAAGGGGGAGTTTTTCGCTTTTCTCGGTCCGAATGCGGCGGGCAAAACGACGACGATCAAGTTGCTGACGGGGCTGATGTCTCCGACGGAAGGACAGGCAAAAATTTGTGGTTTCGATATTCAGAAGGAGCCGCTGGAGGCGAAAAAACGAATCGGCTACATTCCCGACGTGGCGGAATTTTACGGCAAGCTCACTTCCATCGAATTCATGGCGTTTATCGCGGAACTCTTTGAGGTGGAGCACGAAGCAGCGAAGCTCCGCACCTCGAAACTGATGGATCAATTTTCGCTGATTCCCTATGGGCGACAGCGAATCGAGAATCTGAGTCACGGAACGCGGCAGCGTCTCGCGATCGCCTCGGCTCTGTTGCACGACCCCGAAGTGATTATTATCGATGAGCCAATGGTAGGGCTCGATCCCCGCAATGCGCGGGTCGTAAAAGAGGAGCTCAAAGCGCGAAGCGAGGCCGGCGTTACCATTTTTCTCTCGACGCATTTGCTGAACGTCGCGCACGAACTCGCCGACCGCGTCGGGATTATCAACGACGGGAAGCTCCTCGCCCTCGGGACGGTGGATGAAATCGCCGGCCAGTTTGACAGTTCTGGAGAACTCTCACTGGAGGCACTCTTTCTTGAGATTACGGGAGATTCGGGTTCTGAAGCGGCGAATGACAAATAATTGCGGTTTTTTCCTTTACTCTTTTTCTAAAATGCCTCAAGAAATGCCTCTCACAATTAACTAAAAAAAAACCAGATTACTGATGTCATTTAATTTGTCCTTCCTCCGATCAAAGCGTCATCTCATCACCCTCGCGCTTGTTTTGTTCGTTACTTTGATTGCACCCGATTTATTCGGAGAAGAGGCGGCTGCTGCGGCTGACGAGGGGGGTAAAAAAACCCTGATGGATAAGATCATGGATGCCGGGATTTTCATGGCTCCGATCGGACTTCTCTCGGTGCTGATGATCACTCTCGCCGTCTTCAACGCGCTTCAGCTTTCTAAGAAGAAGTTTGTCCCACCGGGCCTTCGTGATGCGATTCTCGCCAACATGGCGGACGTTCGCGTGCGCAGTTCGATTGACGTGGCGGCTCAGGATCCTTCTTATCTCGGTCGCATGGCGGCAACCGCTTATCCTCTTGTGGACGCGACCGACCCGGAGAATCTCGGTCGGACCAAGGTTGAGGATGCCATTGCTGACTTTTCCATCCGTGAGAATTCACGTTACATGTCCTGGATTGGTTACTTCTCAGTGATTGCTCAGGCCGCTCCGATGATCGGACTGTTCGGAACCGTTGCCGGTATGATCATGGCGTTCGACACGATGGGTGACGTCGGTGGTTCTGATCCGGGCAAGCTTGCCGGTGATATTTCGCTCGCACTGATGACGACCGCCGGTGGTCTGGTTGTCGCGATTCCCAGCATCTTCTGCTTCTACATTTTTAAGAACAAATTCAACAAGCTCGTCGCTGACGCTCAGGAGACTGCGGTGGAAGGCCTCGAACTTGCCATCGGAACGGTGAATGCTGACCAGCAGCTTGCTAAAGTTCCTGAAGGTATTTCCGAAGGGTAATCCTTCAGGATTGATGGCCACGTTCAGACTCGTGGGATCATTCGTTTATCTCTAAAATCCTCCTCGAATGGCATCGGCAAAATTACAAGCGTCAATCAAAGCCGCTGAAGGCGAAGAACTCTCCATGGACATGTCGTCGATGATTGATCTTGTGTTTCTTCTCCTGATCTTCTTCATGGTGAGCTCTCATTTGATCATCATCGAAATTGATAAACGTGTGAATCCACCCACCGCGACCAACGCGGAGGTGCCGAAAGATTCGACAGGGCGAATCGTCGTAAACATCCTTTCCGACGGTTCAATCTGGGCGCAGGGGAAAGAGGAACTTCCCACTGTCGAGGCGATTACTGACTACGTTGATCAGGGCCGACTCAAAAACGAAAATGCGGGGATTCCAACGCGATTGAATCTTCGTGCTGATGTGGGAGTGGACACCCGGGTAATCAAGAAAGTCGTTCAAGCTGCGGGCGAAGCAGGTGTGAACGACGTGATTTTCGGAAGTTTCCGCGTGGATAAGAAGGACTGATTCAAATTTTAGAATACAATTTATTGTTATGGCAGGACGCAGACAGGTAGTGGAGGAAACTGATCCCGAGTTGGACATGTCGTCATTGATTGACGTCAGTTTCCTTCTTCTTATTTATTTCCTCGTGACGTCGACTCTTGATCCCAAGGAGGCGGATCTCGGAATGACGATGCCGACGAATAACTCTTCCGGATCAGCTGAAGTCGAGATTGACCAGATGACCGTGGAAGTGAACAGCTCCGGTCATATCGTCTTGAATGATGAGGTGCTTGATACCGACCCCGCAACGCGTGAGGTTCCCATGCTTCTCGACAGACTCCGGACTTATGCTGAGAGCGCACGACTTACCGACTCCAAACCCATGGTGATCATCGCCGCTGACGATGCGGCCAAGGGGCAACGATTTATCGACGTATTGAACGCTTTGGCGGACAAAGATGTCGCAATTAGAAACGTCACCATTACTGGATTTACCGAAGAATAGGGTTCCGGCGTGGTGGCTTTAACCGTCTTTTCGTAACGAGGGGACAAAAGTTGCCGGAAACCGGTGTGCCGACTATGAGAGGAAACCAGCGTAAAAAATTGAGTGACGAGGACTTTGGCGGGCTTGATATCTCTTCGCTCATTGATGTGAGTTTTCTCCTTCTTATTTACTTTCTGATTACCTCCACCCTCGAGCCTCGCGAGTCTGATCTCGGGCTCACGATGCCGCGTGATCCGGCGGGGCAGCCGGTTGCACAATTTCTGCCGGATCCTCCCTGTATTGAGGTCGATGCCACCGGAACCGTGATTATGGATCGCGAAGTTCTGGATACCGATGTCAGCTCCCGCGAGCTGGTCCTGCTCGAAGATCGGCTCACGACTTTTTTAGCGGCCTATCGGGTCTACGATTTGAACCGGGGACCTTCGGTTCAGCTTAAAGTAGACGACAGTGTCTCCGGCCAGCGCTTTATCGATGTGATCAATTGTCTTTCCGGCGTCGGAATCGATCGGGTCGCTCTCGAAGGCTTTTCTGAACCGGGTAAGTGAATTTTACCCTCCCCAACTCCTCTCTTCTCTTTTGTTAAAATGAAATACTGGTTGAAACAATCTCTCCTCCTTCTTCCTGTCGCGGGCTTACTCGCGCTCAGTTCGGTGAACGTCACGGCTCAGGAGGAGGACGTCACGGTCGAAGCTTTGTATCAGAAGGCGGTTGAACTGAATATGTCAGGTCAAAGCGCAGATGCTTCGAAGACGTTCGAGCGGTTGTTCGAGTTGTCAGGAGGTTATGAAACTCTGTTTGAAGATTTCGGTGCTCAGGCCGGCGGTCTTCTCTTTGACTATGGAATGACTTTGCTCCCACAGGCTCGTTGGGATGACGCGAAGGAAGTTTTCACGATCAGCGTGAATGCTGACGAGTGGGCTGAAAGGGTTGAGTCGCCGATCAAGAGCAAGAATCCCCGCGAGACGCTTGCCAAATTTCAGCTGGGTTTTTGTGAAGCTCAGCTTGGAAATCACGAAGAGGCGATTCGACTTTATGATGAGTATCTGGCCGCCAACCCCGCTCCGGAAGAGCTGGGACAGGTTAGAAACAGTTTCAAGCTTCGCTATGGCGGCTCGCTTATGAAGCTCGGCCGCCTCGATGAGGGGATCGCAGCGATTCAGGAGCTTTTCGACAACCGCGAAGAGTGGCAGGTGACGCCTCAGTTTCTGATGCAGGGGGTCCTCGAATTGGGGCTCGTCTGGGTGGATCGCGCGAATGCCGCCGGCAACGATGAGGTCGAGTTCGAAAAAGTCGCAGAGCGTGCGCACGAGTTTCTGGATAAGAACGGATCCCTCGTCGACCTCGGACCGCTCGACAGCTATCGCTTCGGATTCGTGGATCGGCTTCGAAAGCTCGGTTTTGAGTCCACCAAAGCGGGACTGTATCCGCTTGCGCTGCGCTACTTTGCTTATGTCCCGACGATTCAGGATATCCGCGACGACATCGATTTGGGCCTCGCGCGCCTGCCGATCGGTGCAGGGATTCCGTCACAGTATCAGCATATTCTGGCTCAGCTCGATGAGAGAGAGAAGGCCCCGTTGCATCCTGATGCGGAAACGCTTCGTCTCGTTGCGACGTGTTACGAGCGCATGGGCAGTTTGATCGGTCCCCGTGCCATTTACTGGCATCTTGCCGAGGATTATCCTGATGTGGACCCCGCGCTGCACAGCGAGATTCTGCATGAAGCCTCACGTCTCTCTTCGATGCTCGGTGACTATCCGGCAGCTCAGTATTTCGGTGAAGCTTTCATGGCTTCAGCGGCGGAAGACAGCGCTCTGCGCAACAACGTTTCCACCTTTATGCTGCAATCGTTGTTCACTTCCGGACAGTATGATCAGGTGAAATCCATCAGTGAAAGAGTGCGGGAGCGCTACGAGCCCGGTGACGCGCAGCGCGAGCTCGCTGATTCGCTTTACCCGCTCGCCCTGTATTCAACCGCAAAGCATGAAGAGGCCGCGGAGCCGTTCACTGAGTATGTGAAGAATTATCCCGACGGCGGAAATCGTGAGATCGTGATGTATCACCGGGGGAGCAACTCCCTGGTGCTCGGCAAAATGCGTGAGGCCGCCGAGCAGTATGAAGAGTTTCTGAAAGCCTTCCCCGAGTCCGAGCGATTTCTCGATGCAGGACTCGCTGATTTGGCCGTCGCCCGATTCAATCTGGAAGATTATCCCGCTTCGATCGCGGCCGTGGATCGCATCATCGCGGAGAAGCCCGATTCGAATCAATTGGCGCGGACCCTCAATATGAAGGGGGATGCCTTCCTTATCATGGCCGGGAAACTGACCAAGGACGAAAAAGATAAAGAGCCGGCGTTGAAGAAAGAGGCGCTCGACGCCTACGTAGCGGCCGTGGAAGCGGGTGAGGCGGCTATTGCCCGCGACTCTGATCGGGCTGATGCTTACCGGAGCTCGGTTGCCGAGGCTCTCTGGAAATCTGCTGATCTATACTACCAAAACGAGGAGGTCGAAAAGGGACTCGCACAGTTTGACCACTTCTTCCCGAAATACGCCGGTGCGAACTGGTATTGGGAAGCTCAGCTTTCGGTCTTCTCACTGGAGCATCTCGAGGCGGCCGGTCGCGGTGAGGAGGGGCTTCTTCAGGTCGAGAAGATGATTTTGCTTCTCGGCGAAATGCCACCTGAGGAGCAGGATATCACCTTGCTCCGTCAGGCGATCGGTTCTTATTCCGAGGCTTCGGTTAGAATTCGCGGCATCGAGGAAACACTCGCAAGACTCGACAGCTTCCCCGGAATGGATCCTTCGAATCAGGGTTTGCTGACGTGGCTGAAGATTCAGAAGGTGGTCGTTTTGCAGGAGTCACGTTCGAAGATGAAGCAGGACACTCCTGAGTATGCGGCGGTTGAGGCTCAAATCGGGGAGGTCTTCGAGGATCTTCGTCTCTTTGATAAGCGCAAGCTTTCCGAGTTCGCGCTCCAACAGGTGGGCTTGTATTTCGCGAGAGGGGACAACCCTTTCCTCGGGGTCCCTTACTTCGAGGAGTTGCTCGCAAGAACTAATCCCGATGCCGACGCCTTCAAAGCACCTGCTGAGATGGCACTCGGAGAGATCGAAATGCGTGCCGCGGATCCCGCCAAGGTTTCCTCAGCGAGAGAGCGTTTCAAGCGCGTCATCAAGCTCGGTGAGAATCGGGAAGACACTCAGGCGAGAGCGCTCATCGGTCCGGCCTACATGAATCTGGCCTACCTCCATATCAAGAACAAGGAGTGGAAGGACGCGCTCGCCGCACTCGACGTGATCAACAAAGACAAGAACATGTTCAAACAGGATAAAGAGCGCCGCGCTGAGGCGGGCTTCCTGATGGGAACGGTGTTCGATGAGCTCGGCCAGCCGGCCGAAGCGAATCAGGCTTACCTCTCGGTGGTGTCGACCTACGCGCGTTACTACGACTACGTCACCCAGTCATGGGAGAAATACATCCCCAACAGCCTCGCTGACTTTGCTAAAATGCCCACGGAAACGCCGATGGATCAAGCGGCGAAGCGTAAGCGTGAGTTGGCGCTCTACAAGTTGACCAAGAAATTCCTCTTTCAGTGGCAGAATCTCACCGATGAAGATTCTCCTTCGGGAGCGCTTCGTCGACTTCGTCGCGACATCACTGCGATGAAGGCTCAGATGGGCATCACGCCTGAAGAGGAACTGGCCGTAGACACAGAGTTGGGAATCGCTCCAGTCGAATAAGAAAAGCGAATTGCCAATCAAACGATACAAAGACAATCATGAAACGTTTTACTACTAGTTTTACCCTGGTCCTCGCTGCGTTCGCGAGCACCGCTTTCGGTCAGGTCAAAGAAACGGCTGCTTTTCTTTCCCTGATTGAAGGAGGGAACCCTCAAGGCTACGTTCAGGGCGCCAACGCGCAGGGGATCATCTTTTCCGCTGCTCAGGGGCGTCCCGGTCAGCTTCTTCCCTATTCAAAAATTAAAGGAGAGGGGCTCGACAAATTGATCCGTTTTGAAGAGCGGGTCGAAGCATTGGGAGAGCCGCGTGCTCTTTTCGCTGCCGGAGATTATGCGGCCGCGGCAACGGCGTTCGGTGAAGTCGCGAGGAACTACGCGATCATTCTCTCGGTTCCGCAGAGTTTTGCCGCGGAGGCACTGTTCTACCAGATGGAGTCACTGAAACGCGCGGGGAATTACGCCGCGCTGGCGCAGCTCGTCGAAGCGCCTGTTGCTAAATACGTGGAGAGCAATCTGGGTGAGCGTTATCAGAAGCTTCATGAATTTCAAAAGCTCTGGGCGAAGCTGGGAGCGAATGACATGGACGGGCTGAAAACGGCAATAGCCACTTACGAAAGTCCGGTGGTCGGTGATGCAAAGCTCCTCTCGACACCGAATTTCAAGAAGCGTCCACCCGCGGAGCTGGCTCAGTTAGCCTATCTCCGCGCAAAGGTTTACGATGCTGCCGGAGAGCCGGCGAAAGCATTGGAGGATTATTACCGTGCGTTCACACTCGCCTCGGGGAATGATGACCTCATGGCCAAACTGGCGATGGGTGCCGCGATGGTGAATCACAAGCAGGATCCGAAATTTTCACCGGACAATGCACGACTCGTGAGTCAGCTGCAGGGCCTCGCTTATCTTTACTCGAAGCGATTCGGGACGGATTCGATGCCCAAGGAATTTCAGGAATTTGCGGTGCGTCCGCCGATGGTGAAGATGGCACCCGCCCCTGAAGCCGAGCCGGCCCCTGAAGGCGCTGCCCCTGCAGACGGAGAGGCTCCCGCCCCTGAAAAAGCGGATGCCCCCGCTGCAGAGAAAAAGGGGAAAAAGAAATAAGGCAACCGGCGGTGTTTCTCTTTTCAGTGCCGCGTAAGAAGCGGCCAGCGGGGGGCGCGGGCTTCTCAGGCCCTCGTCTGAACCCCGTGCCCGGTCGGCTTTAAGGAAGGTCGACGCGGTGTTGCCGTATTTCCTGCTCGAAGAGGAATGCCCGGGCCTCTCTTCCCCGGCGAATGCGTTCGGTCACCACTCGCTCATTTGTGTCTTAATCGTATCGCGGTTGAACCAGATAAGGAGAAACACGGGTAGCGCGATGAGCCAGAGCAGGCCGAAGGCGAGTCCGAACCACATTGCGTAGCGGGTGATATTCCCGATCATTTCCGCTTCGCTGCCGGCGGTCGCTGAGAACATGATGGCCATCTGTGTCTTCTGGACGGCCATGGATTTGAAGATGATGAAGCCACCGCCCAGTATCTTCAATACCGCCCAGGCCTGGAGCACGACGGAGGAGGCCGGCTTTCGTTTCAGCAGCATGATTCCGCCTACGAGGAGGATCACTCCGAGAACGAGAACGACGCCGCCATTCAGATAGGAGTTCGCCTGCAGGGTGGCGAGAAAATCGTCGACTTCAGCCTGGTCGGCTCCCTGCTCAACGAAGGCCTGCATCGAGCTTCTTGTCATTGCCGCCGAGAAAGGGGCGATGACTGCCTGACCGATTCCGCCGATCCCGAAAATAAGGGAAATGATTCCGAGGGTGGTAGGCCATTTGCTACCGGGGGCCTGAATGTTTCCGCCTTGAATGGGTGGTGGTGATTGAGATTCCATTGCGCTAGGATAGCCTTGGAGGCATGAATCCGTCAATGAATCGCTGCAGGTCATCGCAGCGCTGGAAGGCGGACTGAAACCTCACGAAACTATCTTTCCACGATGATGAAACTGGCATTGGACAACCCTTCAGGAGACGTGTTTTTCCTGTCAAAGCAACAACTCGAGGCGGGTGTTATGGCTTCACGGGAAAGCCCCCGGCGACGGATGTTGATGCCGCTTCATCGTGAACAGGGGGCATTGGTGCAGCGAATGTTGAATTTCTTCCAGAGCGATTCCTATATCCGGCCGCATCTTCATCCCCGGGAAGGGGCGTCTGAAACGATTCAGGTGATCGCGGGGAGTCTCGCCTTTTTCATTTTTGAGGAGAATGGAAAAGTGTCAGCAACCTATCTCCTTGAGAGGGGCGACTTGATCGATATCGAACCCCGCGTTTGGCACGGGCTCGTTGTCCTGGAATCCGACACGGTCGTCCTCGAGGTCAAGAGGGGGCCGTTTGATGCGACTGACCGGATCTTTGCTGACTGGGCTCCTGAAGAGGGAACCGACGGATCAGTTGATTACCTCGAAGCTTTACGCGATCGAGCGGGCCGCGCTCGCGGGGGCGGCACCGACTGATGGACTCGCTTTCTGGAGTCCGGAGGGGATGAAGATGTGTTTCGTCCAGATCCTGTCTTTCACCGGTTCGGGGACCGCCATTTCAAAAATGAAAGCGGAAATGAAAAGCAGGCAAATGGAGGTAACGGCCTGGAAGAGGAAGATTTTCAAGCCTTTCATGAACGAACAGGCGTAAATCGCCGACGTGAAGAGCGAGGCGAAACCCGCCGCGGCGATCATTCCGAGAATTAAAACGCCGTTCCCTTCTCCGACCCGGCTGTTCAGAAACAGATACATCACGATGAATATCCCTGCGACGATCCAGCTGCCGACGAAGGCGAAGCTGGCGCTGAGGGGATTCCATTTTCCGGCGATCAGCCAACCGGCGACCCAGAATCCGGCGCACATGAAAACCCCTGCGAGGACGAACAGTTTGAGGATCATCACCTGCCGCTCTCTGGGCCAGAGTTGATCTCCTGCGTAGCTGTTGTGGATGAGCGGGGAGAGGATCAACCGCTGACGTGATTTGTAGGACAGCTTTTCCGCGGCGACATCGTTGAAAGAACCGGTGATGGGATCTCTCCAGCTGACGAGTTTTGATTTGAAATGAAACTGCACCGGTTCGCCGGTCAACTCGGTGCCCGAGCTGAGTTCCCACTTCGCGGCGAACGCGTTCACCTGGAGCAGTGTGAAAACGAGGATGGTGATCGTCCGTAGTTTCATGCTCGCGAGTTAGTCGATTTCAGATCGAGGATCGCGATTCAGAAGTTCGTGGAGCGCCTCCGAGGTGGGCTTTCCTTCGTAAAGGACGGCGTAAGCCTGATCAATAATAGGCGTTCGGACTCCGAGTTTCTTAGCGAGGTGATACGCGTTTTTCGCGTTGGGCACTCCCTCGGCTACCTGATTCATCGCGGCGATCGCCGCATCGAGAGTCATTCCGGAGCCGAGCATCCGTCCGACGCGATTGTTGCGGCTGTGCTCGCTGTAGCAGGTCACAATGAGATCGCCGACGCCACTAAGACCTCGGAAGGTGCTCTCTCTTGCCCCCATCGCGATGCCGAGACGTGTCATTTCAGCCAGGCCGCGTGTCACCATGGCCGCCTTGGCGTTGTCCCCGAGTCCGAGCCCGTCAATCGCTCCCGCTGCGATGGCAAAAATGTTTTTCAAGACTCCGCCGATCTCGATCCCGATGACGTCGTCGGTGGTGTAGGTGCGAAACCAGGGGAGGGTGAATACGTCCTGCACCATGGCGCCGACTTCAGGATCACTCGTTCCGATCGTGGCGAGGGTCGCCATTTTGTTGGCGACCTCCTCGGCATGACTAGGCCCTGACAAAACAGCCATGGGGTTGTCAGGAAATATTTCCGCGATCAGTTCGTGCATCAACTTGCCCTCCTTCGGGTCGATTCCCTTGGTGCAGTTCAGCAGCAATGTGTCTTTGGGAACCCCGGCTTCTTTGAGCTTTGTCAGGACGATGCCGGCGACCTGTGAGGGAACCACTACGAGGATGAGCGGTTTCCCCGAAACATCCTCCATCCTCGTTGAGCAGGTGATGCGCTCCGACAGCTCTATCTCCGGCAGATACTTCGAGTTCCGGTGCTCCAGATTGATGTCGTCGGACACGGCGGTTTCGTTTCCGTAGAGTATCACATCGAGGCCGCGATCGGCCATCGCGATCGACAATCCGGTTCCCCAACTACCTGCTCCGAGAACAGCTGCTTCCTTGATCATATTTGTCTAAAATTACGAAGTTTTCTTTCGACCGAACTGGAGTTCCTCCCCGCGGCGAAGGCGTCCGATATTGCTTCTGTGTTTCCAAATGGCAAGGAGACACACAAACAGTCCGAGTCCCAAAATAATAAAATCGAGGTTACCCTGAATCAGGCCTCTCACCGCAATCATCACGGGGATGGTGATCGCCGCGGCGATCGAAGCGAGTGACACGTAACGGGTCGTCTTGACGGTAATGAGCCAGATGATGACTGCTGCGACGAGCGCGAAGGGCATGATCGGAAGGACGGCACCGCCGGTTGTTGCGATGCCTTTCCCGCCTTTGAATCCGAGCCAGAAGGTGTAGTTATGTCCCAGGATCGTCGCAATCGCCGTTGCGACGTGGACGAGTGAGTTGTCGGAGAACGATTGAGCGATCACGACGGGAATCAAACCTTTGAGGACGTCCATGACGAGCACGGTGATTCCGATGGGTTTCCCGAGGGTTCGCAGCACATTCGTCGCGCCGATGTTTCCGCTCCCGTGTTCCCGGATGTCGATGCCTTTGAATTTTCCGGCAAGGAATCCGAAGGGAGTCGCCCCGACGAGGTAGGCACCTGCAAGGAGCCACCAGTATTGGAATAATTCGGAGAAAATGGTCATTGCCTTGGCGCAGTGATAGGGAAAAACAAAAGTAGTTTATGTTGAAGGGTTTGCACTGGTCTGTCCAGTAGCAGATTCTTCAAACTCAAGAATGAAGGTTGCGTTTTCTTTCGTCGCGCCGCGATGCAGCTCCATCGCTTCGATGCCCCTCGCCGCCATGCTCTTTCCGGACGCGGGATCTTTAAACAGTTCCGTGAGCACGGAAAGGAGTTCCTCGCGCCCCTGCACCTGTTGCAATCCTTTGATCGCGAGCAGGTCGTTGATGACGTCGGTGAAGTTTTCCATGCTCGGGCCGACCACGGTCGGTTTTCCGGCGAGGACCGGTTCGACGGGGTTTTGGCCTCCGCGGCTCAGGAAGCTTTTCCCAATGACAACAACCTCTGCGAGTTGATACCAGCTTCGCAGCTCTCCGGTTGTGTTGGCGACCCAAACCGGCATGGAATTTTCAGTTTCGGAATCAACGCCAACGGAAGGTGCTTTCGTCGTGTTTTTGAGGACCGGGGAAAATCCGGATGCGCGCAGTTCGGTGCGGATCTCTTCTCCGCGTTCGGCATGGCGGGGAACGATGATCAAGGCGAGATCGGGAATCTGCTTTCGGAGTTCTCCCGCAACCTCCGCGATATACTTTTCTTCGCCGGGGTGGGTGCTCCCAGCGAGAAGGACGCGGGCATTTACGGGAAATCCTTCACGATTGAGCCAATCCTGAAGCGCCGACTTCTGTGCCTCATTTGTCCCGGAGACGTCGAGATCATCGAATTTGATACTTCCGGTAACCTTGATTTTGTCTTCGGGGATGCCGAGCGCGGCCCACCTCGAAACGTCCGCTTCGTAGGGAACGGTCGCTCCGTTGACGAGCGAAAAGACGGGTTGAATGACGTCTTGAAATTTCAGGTAGCGTTTTTCGGAGCGAGGGGAAAGGCGGGCGTTGATGAGCAGTACCGGGACCTCCTTCCGGGAGAGCTGCCTCACGAGATTGGGCCAGATTTCGGCTTCGACGAGAATGAGCTTGAGCGGATTGATTTTTCGAATCACCCGGGCGGTGATAAAGGGGAGGTCGACCGGGTTGTGAATCACGGTCAGGGTGGGTGACTCTTTCTTAACCGCGAGATCGAAACCGGTCGTTGTCGTGGTGCTCAGGACAATCGGCTGAGAGGGAGAGAGGGCCTGGAGCTCCTCAATCACCTTGAAGGCGATGAACGCTTCCCCGACGCTTACCGCGTGGATCCAGATCGGTCTCGAATCCTTCCACTTCTCCAGCGTCTCCTGCCGGAAGAATCCGAGGCGCTGCTTGAAATTTCGGGCGAGGCCGCCTCTGCGAATCCCTTTGATCAGGAAAGAAGGAAGGCCGAGGAGCAATACCGGAGGCAGGAGAAGGTTGTAAATCAGATAAACGAGCGCGCGAGGCATAGGTCCGGAGGGTCAGTTGGCTGCGCTGAGAAAGAAGACGGTAGTTTTCCCGTAGCGTTTCTCCCGCACGACTTCCCAGAGTGTGAAATCGGGGCGTTCCGCTTTGGCGAGGGTTTCGAGAATCATCAGGCCCGAATCGGAGAGGCTGTCCCGGAGCGATTCTGAAGTGACGATGGCTTCGACCATGGCTGCGGTCGACTCGTCTCTGGCGTAGGGCGGGTCTGCAAAAATGAGGTCGTATTCACCGCCTGCCCGGCTCGAGATGAAGGAGCGGACGTCGCTGCTGCGGGTCGTTCCCCCTGTGAGCTTTGCCTTTTCGAGGTTCTTACTGATGCTGTTGCATGCTTCGCGGCTCGTATCGACGAAGACCGCCGATTTAGCCCCACGGCTCAGGGCCTCGATTCCGAGCGATCCGGAGCCGGCGAAGAGGTCCAGAACAGCCGCGTCGATGAGACGCTCCCCGAGGGACGAGAAGATGGACTCCCTTACCCGGTCTGTGGTGGGACGGGTGAGGGATTTGGGAACTTCGAGCGGGATGCTCCCGGCTTTGCCTGCAATGATGCGCATAGGAAATTCAACGAGTCGTAGCGTGAGGTCGTGAGATTATTCCAAGGTTGGGACCTCTCCAAACGTTTAATCTGAGAAAGCGTACGTGTTTTTCGAGATCGGTCTTCGTATTTTGATAAGCTTGATCATCGGCTCCGACGCGTTAGCTTCTGATTGTAGAGAACTATGCGTATCATTCGTAGACTATTTTTGACCCTCAGTATTCTGGCGGCCTGCCTGATTGTGTGGGGGGCTGTCTATGCGAGGAAGCAGGGCTTCACGCGAAGTTGGCGGGATGCAATCGAGGTGGAGTTTGAAAAGCGCGGCTATTACGTGGAGATCGGTAAGCTGACCCTCGGGGCGTTTCGGGGACTTGTTGCCGAGGATGTAAAACTTTATGAGGACAGGGAACGCGAGCAGGAAGTCGCCTTTCTCGACGATGTCTATCTGGATGTGGATCTCAGTAACATTCTGAATAAGAAGATTCTCGTCAAAACGCTCGACGTTCAGGATGCGAGTCTGTCGCTTCCGATTGATCCCGGAGATCCTTCGGGAAGCCGTCTGGAATTGGACGGACTTTCGGGACGGATTGTGATCACGGAAAGCGTCATCGAAATTCTGAAGGCCGAAGCGGAATTCGAAGGCGTTGTCGTCTCCGTTAAAGGAACTTTGTTGCGGGGGGCTGCGGAACCGAAAGAAAGAGATCCCGATGAACTGTTGCAGCGCCGCATGCAATTGATGAAGGTTGCGAATTGGCTTCGGGATTTTGAATTTGAAGATGAGAAACCACTCTTGAACGTTGAATTCAACAGCGCCATTGGTGACCTTTCCTCGACGACGGCGAGGGCGACGCTGCACACCGGTCGCATCAAAAAGCGGGGGTATGTCCATTCGCTGGAGTCGCTCGATGTCGTAGCCCGGTATAACGGGATGGAGAACACGGCGGTGATCGACCGTTTCAGGATTGGTGATCGATTCGGGGAGTTCGAGCTGACGGGGCAGTGGGCGGAAGAGACGGATGTGCTCCAGTTTGATATCGATTCCTCGGCTGACTTGATCGGTCTTGCCTCATGGTTCTCGAGCAGCAATCTCCTGCGGGAGGTCGTATTTTTTCAGCCTCCCGGAATTAAAGCGTCAGGTGAAATCGACTTGAACGCGATAGAGGATGGCAAGCTGGCTTTTCCCGGAAAGGTGACCGGCGATTTCCGGGCGGGGCGTATCGTCACTCGCGGCACGGTTTTCTCCGGGCTCGACTTCGGGTTCAGCCTTTCGGGAGAGCGAATCTATCTTCGGAATCTCCGGCTCGATCACAAAACCGGGGTCGCCTTTCTCAATTTGAAATACGAGCCCGGAAACGATCTCGATACCTTGCTCTACGAAACCGAGATCACTCTCGACCCGCTTGTCTTCCGCCCCTTTTTCAGTGAGAAAGGTCGGAAGTTTATCGACGCCTGGAATTTTGGTGACCGCTCCAATGTCTACATCACGGCGGTTGGAAAGGGTTCGTCGTGGTCGCCCTCCACCTGGCAGCACAAGGGCGAGATCGACCTGCGTCAGTTCAGACTCAACGGCGTCGATTTCGTTGAGATGGAGGCCGACGTGGAGTCTGACGGGGAGACGCATTGGTTCCGCGATATCGTTTTGAATCGAGAGGAGGGAAAAATTGTCGCAGAGCTCGCGCAGTGTGATGTGTCCACCAAGCAGTGGGAGGTGAAGGGCGTCGTCTCGACGGTGAACCCGATCGAGGGCGCTCAGGCGTTCAGTCCGAAACTCGCGCGCCATCTGACGCGTTACCGGTTCGAAGAAACCCCGACGATACGATTGAGTGGACTCCTCGATGCCCGTCTCCCTGAAGAGGTGGGTTCGGAGCCGCGACGCAATTTTCTCGAAATGTCTTTCGCCGGGGGCGGTGCCTTGAAATATGATTTTCTCGGTAAAACGCTCGATCTGAGCAATCCTTCCGGCGACATCAAGATCGAGAAAAGCCGCGTCAATTTAACGAGGTTCGGGGCGGGGATTTTCGGTGGGAGTCTCGACGTTCGCTTCGATGCTCTCGACGTGCGATCTGCCGAGAAGCCGTTTGTAGGGGATGTCAAAGTAACAGGGGTTCCCCTCGAGGCGATTACCAAACTCTACGGGGATGTTGATTCGTCGAAGGGCAATCTCGACGCCCGTCTCCAGTTTTCGGGTGGCGGTGGAACGGTTGCGAATCTGCAGGGAACCGGAGCTGCCCGGATCTTGAATGGGAATCTTTTTGCGATTCCGCTGCTCGGTCCGTTATCCAAGGTCGTATCCGGCGGAGGTCGCGAAAGGGATCGCAACAACGTCGCGAAAGAGGCCAGCGCGACGTTCGAAATTGTGGACGGGATCGTCAAGACGGTTGATCTGGAGGCCTTAACCAACTCCTTTCGGGTCAAGTCGGTCGGTGAATTGTCGCTCGTGGACAAGGGCGTGGATTTCGAAGCGGTCGTGAACACGCGCGATCAATTGAGTAGCGCGATTTTGACGCCGGTGAGCGAACTGTTAACCTATTCCTGCACCGGCACGTGGAAGGATCCAGTATGGAAGCCGAAGCATATTTCCAATCTGGGGAGAGTTCCTGCGCAGTTGATCACCGAGATGACCAACGCTCCGGTCGAGGGCTTGAAGAAGATCGGTCAGGGTCTTTTCGGGAGCCAGAAAGAAGACGAGGAAACAGGCGGAGAACCCCAGCCATTGAGGCCGTTGAAACCCTTCCGGAAGCTTTTCCAGAAGCCGACCGAGTGATTCCCCGCAGCGCACCGTTTCCTCGTGCGTGCCAGTATAAAAACCGGAGAAGTTTTCACTGGTATCGGAAAACCGTTCCTCTATTCTTCTGTCATTTATTTTGCGTTTCCGCCTATGAACTCAGAAGCAGACGAATCTTCCAAACCGACTCCTTCCGTGTTTCAGCGTCGAACGCTGTGGAGCGCGATCACCGCTGTTTCCATCGTTGTGATCGGAGCGATTGCGGTCGGTGCCGTGATCCTTTCGGGCACTGTTCTGAGTTACCTGCAGGTCGTTCTCGTTCCTCTTGCCGTCGCCGGAATTATTGCCTACCTGCTTGAGCCGGTGATTCGATGGCTCGAGAAGCGCGGGCTGTCGCACGGGGCGGCAATGTTAGGCGTCTACATTGCTTTTCTCGTCGTTATCATCGTGCTGGCGGTCGCTGTTTTTGTGCCTTCGTTCGGGCAGGCTCAGGAAGCTTATGGAAAGCGGGAGGCCTATCAGCAGCAGGCTACGGAGCTGGTAACGAGAGGTTTGAGTTCGCTCCAGGATCAATTTGATACAGGCATCGCCAAGGAGTATTCGGAGCGGGGCGTGAAGTGGATCTCCGAGGAGGGCCCTGCGATCGCTGCTGATATAGGAAAACGTATCTGGCTCCGCTTGCGGGGTGCTTTTGGATTTTTCGGGTATGTGTTGGGATTGTTGATGGTTCCGATTTATCTGTATTACTTTCTGCGGGAGGGGCATAAAATTTCAAAAACCTGGGCCGACTATCTGCCGCTGAGGGCTTCAAAATTCAAAGACGAGGTCGTGGGCACTCTGACGGAGGTAAATGGTTATGTGATCTCCTTTTTCCGGGGCCAGATGGTCGTGAGTCTGATCGATGGGGCGCTCGTCGCCGTTGCGCTTTCGCTGCTCGGTCTTCCTTACGCGCTTTTGATTGGGGTGTTTCTCGCGATCCTCGGCCTGATTCCCTATATCGGAAATTTGATGGTCATGATCCCGGCTTTGATCATCGCGATCGTTCATTTCGGTGCGACGGAGACAGGCACGGTTCAGGGACCTGATCCCGCCGTCGACGGTCAGGTCGCGAAGGTGACCGTGACGGAGATCGTCGGTAACCGGGATGTCACGTGGACCGATGAGAAAGTGGTCGTCGAGGCTTTGGAGGAAGGGAAAAAAGCCAAGGTGCTCGTGCACGCGTGGACATGGCTTCCCAATGTGTGGGCTTATCCAGTGATCGTTTTGCTGATTTTCGTGACCCTCCAGCAAATCAACGGGCTTGTGACGGCGCCGAAGATTGTGGGTGATTCGGTAGGGCTGCATCCGCTCACGGTGATTTTCTCGGTGCTCTTCTGGTCGTTGCTGCTGGGCGGATTACTCGGCGCGTTGCTCGCGGTTCCGTTGACGGCTTCGATTAAGGTTTTGTTCCGGCGATATATCTGGGAAAGAAGCCTCGGTGCCGCGGTGGAAGCGCGGTTTTCCTCGGCTGACGCCGGTGATGAGGATGAACTCGCAATCGATGGCGAATCCGAAGTTGATCCGGAACCCGCGTGATTCCTTGCGGTGAATGCTTGCACCGAGTGAAAATCCGTCGAATTTACCGCCCGAGAGATGAGTAACGTCGACACAACTAAACTGGCAGAGGAAATTCAGAGACAATCTGTTTGGGTGGACGCCGTGAGGCAGGAGATGGCGAGCGTCGTCGTGGGGCAGGATGCTCTGGTGGACCGCCTCCTGATTGGTTTGCTTACCAACGGACACGTCCTCCTTGAGGGTGTCCCGGGTCTCGCTAAGACATTGACGGTCAATTCGTTGGCAGGTGCGCTTTCCGCGGATTTTCAACGTATCCAGTTCACCCCAGATCTCCTTCCTGCGGATTTGATCGGAACGCTGATTTTCAATCCGCAGTCGAACGAGTTTTCACCCAAGCTGGGACCGGTGTTTTCGAACCTGGTCCTCGCTGACGAGATTAACCGGGCTCCGGCGAAAGTTCAGAGTGCGTTGCTCGAAGCGATGCAGGAGCGCCAGGTTACGATTGGTGATACCACCTATCCGCTTCCCGACCCTTTTCTGGTCCTCGCTACGCAGAACCCGATCGATCAGGAGGGGACCTACCAATTGCCCGAAGCCCAGCTCGACCGATTTCTCGTGAAAGTGGTGGTCGATTACCCGACGATCACGGAGGAACGTTCGATTCTCGATCGCATGGCGACGTCGTCTCCGAAGACGAGGACGTCCCCGGTTGTTGAAACCGCCCGCGTTATCGAGAGCCGGAAACTCGTCAATTACGTCTATGTCGACGACGGCGTGAAAGATTACATCGTCAGTCTCATACACGCGACCCGCTTTCCCGGTGAGATCGAGCCGGCTCTCACGCCGCTGATTCGTGCGGGCGCTTCACCACGGGGAACGATCAACCTGACGCTTGCAGCGAAGGCGAATGCGTTTCTTCACGGGCGCGGCTACGTCGTTCCGCAGGATGTGAAGGACCTCGTTTATGATGTTCTGCGTCACCGGATCCTTCTGAGCTATGAGGCTGAGGCGGAAGAAATCACGAGTGAGCAAATTATCGCTACGATTCTTGATCGTATTCCCGTTCCATAAGGAATGAAAAGCTACGCCCGCATCGTCGTATTTCTGTTTTCGCTGGTCGCGATTGTTGCTGTCCTCGTGATGTGGAAAAAGGGCGACCGTGCTGATGCTCTGGAAACGCTGGCTTCACGTTATGATGCCGAAGTCAGTATTTCAGAAGGTGATTTTTACGTCGGGTGCGACAGCGACAAGCTCGAGGACCTCGTAGCGTTTTCCCGGCTCGTGAAACGGGCGGGGGAGGTGACGATACTCGACCTGACCGGAGCACCAAACCTGAAGTCGTTCAAAGGAGTTGAACAGCTCACATCGCTCAAGTCGTTGATCGCGATTGACTGTCCTGCTCTCGTCTCGGCAGAGGGCGTTGCGAGACATCCCTCGATCTATGAGATTGTCCTCGTCGACAATGCGGTATTTTCCGATGCCTCGGCGATTCAGGGGATGCCTGCGCTGGAGATTCTCGATTTCAGCGGGTGTCTCTCGCTGGAAAAAGTGGAAGTATCGTCCCTCGGGATGCTGAGGGATCTTTTCGTGAGCCGGTGTCGAAAACTGGAAGTCCTCGATGTGTCGTCTCTCACCGGATTGAAGCAACTCTACGCGGATGGATGTAACTCCCTGTCGCGATTGACGGGATTGTCTTCATTGACCGAATTGACCGATCTCGATGTGGGGAATGCGACGAGTCTGGAAAAGCTCGAAGGCATCTCGTCTCTGAGGTCTTTGATCGTTCTCGACATACGGAATGTGGAGCTCGATGATTTGACCGAAATCGGACAGCTGTCTGCCTTGCGGGTTTTACGAATGGGAGGGCAGTCGGCCGTGACCTCGCTCGAGCCGTTCACCGGAATGGCGTCACTGAGAGAGATTCACCTTGAGGCGTGCCCGAATTTTGAATCGTTGAAAGGATTCCCCGCGGGAGTTTCGCAATACGCAGGTTTCACCTTCTGCCCCAAGCTGAAAAGTCTCAGCGGAATTGAAACGGGAGTGGCGATTGAGCAACTCGATCTCACGGGGTGCGAGAACCTCTCGGACGTTTCCGCGATTGGTTCGCTCGAAAATCTCACTCAGTTGAATCTCGTAAAATGTCGCAGTGTCAGGGATGTTGGATTCATTGAATCGCTTGCCGGACTCGGTGTCGTGATGCTCGGAGGATCAGGCGTCGTTCCCGCGTCGACCGAGGAATTGGAGCCTGCGAACAAAGAGATTATTCTCGATTTTTCGGTGCAATAGGACCGGTCGCCGGAACTGCCTGTAAACGGCATCTCACAGGGTGGGGGCGAGGCTCACGCCGGGGCGCGAAGCCACGACGCGCCATCCTTGCGGCGCTTCGACTGAAGCGCCACCTCGCAGTGGTTCCCCTCCGAGACGGCCCTCCGCAGCCGGGAGGTTTCTGTCAGGCGAGGTAGGCTTTCGCTTCTGCTATGACGTCATCGAGACACCCTTTGCTGAAGGGGGAATTCAAGCCTGCCGATTTCAACAAACCGGTGTAGTCGAGGCTGCCACCCAGATGGCAAAGTTCGGTGTAGGCACTCATCGTGCTGTCGAAATCCTTTCGCGATTTTGACCAGAACTGCAGCGCTCCGGTGAGAGCGAGACAGTAATCGATGTAATAGAACGGACTGTTGTAAACGTGCTGCTTCTGCTGCCATCGGCGACCGCTGGATTCGTGGGGCAGATCACCATACTGATGCCACGGGAGATAGGTCGCTTCGATTTTCTGCCACATTTGATTTCGCTCTTCGGGAGACGCGTCCGGGGTTTCGTAAACGAGATGCTGGAAGTGGTCGATAGCGACGCCGTAGGGGAGAAAATGCAGGTAAGTAGTCAGGTGGATACGGCGGAGCTCCTCGGCGGCTTTCTCCCCGTAGAACTTGTCCATGTGAGGCCAGCTCAGAAACTCGAGCGCCATCGAGTGGATTTCGCAGGCCTCAGTCGTCGGCCAGATCAAATCACTCATGAGCTGGTTCCGACTGCTGTAACTCTGGAAGGCGTGGCCCATTTCGTGGCTGAAGACGTCGACATCTCCGCGTGTCCCGTTGAAGTTGGCGAAGATGAAGGGAAATTCGAATTTCGGCAGATACTCGCAAAAGCCGCCGCCGGCTTTTCCCTCCCGGGATTTCAAATCCATCGCCCCCCGCGCTTTCATCTCCTCGAAAAAGCGGTCGAGTCCATGGCCCATTTCCGCAAACATCTCCGTGGCTCGTTCAATCATCCAGTCGTGATCGCCGAGAGGTGCCGGATTTCCTTTCAGCGAGTAGACGCTGGTGTCCCAATACATGAGTTCGTCGACGCCGATGTTTTTCGATTGCTGCGCTGCGATCTCAGCCGCCAGCGGAACGACCTTGTCGCGGACTTCATCCCGGAAGGTTGCGACCTCCTCCGGACCATATCCGATCCGGCTCATTCTCTGGTAACCCAGGTCGGTGAATTTTTCGTAGCCCAGCTTTTCAGCCATCGATTGCCTCACCTTTACCTGTTCGTCATAGATCCGATCCAGCTCCGGGGCGTTCGCGGAATACCAGTTCGAATGAGCGAGGTAAGACGCCTTTCGAATCTCGCGGTCGGCGTGATCGAAAAACTGATTCATCTCCGGGATGGAGAATTCTCCGCCTTGAAATGAGATTTTCGCGCCTGCGGTCAAAGAAGTGAATTCGGATTGGAGAGAGGACTCGGCGATCAGATCGTCTTCAATCGCCGGAGAGAAGCTCCGCGTGTTGCACTGCCATTTGTCGAACAGTTGCGATCCGGTGGACGCTTCTATTTCGCGCCGGAAAGGACAATCGAGAAAGGCCTGCTTCAACCTGGTCTCGAGATCTGTGAACTTCGGAGCGACCCCTTCCATACGGTCTTTGGCGGCCTTGTATTGCGCGTTTTTGGTATCCTGATGAAAACGAATTTCGGTCAGGTTGGCCCACTCTTTGAATTCGCAGAGAACTCCATCCCATTCCGAAATAAGCGCGAGGCATTCGTCAGCACTTTCGGCGGCCGCGAGGCGCCGGTGGAACTCCGCGTAATCGCTCTCTGTGCGTTTCAGATCAGGTTCCGGGAAGGTGTATTCAGGGAAGTGCGCAGGCATAGGGTATTGTGAGTGTTCTTTGGTAGCACTTCAAGGTGTCCTTCGTGGATACTCGGGAAAGAGCCGAAGGTCAGTTATGCCTCTCTCACGAATTTCTCGCGAGCGTGGCGATCCCGCGGCGCAAGATCGAGATGCAATCCTGCGCATCGGAAAGCGAGGTGACTGGTCATCCTTTCCCGGCTCTGGTGCGGCCGGGGAAACTCAGTAGTCCAAAATGGGGTCCGGCTGCACCGCAGGCTCGGGGTATTCGAAGGTCTTCCCTTCGAAATTCCGGATCACGACGCGTTCGCTGTTTCGCTGAAGCACGTAGTCGGGATTCACGGGGACTTTTCCTCCTCCGCCGGGGGCGTCGATCACGAACTGAGGAATCGCGTAACCCGTCGTGTGGCCCCGCAGGCCTTCGATGATTTCGATTCCTTTTTCAACGGCTGCCTGAAGATGAGAGGAACCCTGAATTAAGTCCAGTTGGTAAAGGTAGTAAGGGCGCACCCGGCTCATGAGCAGCTTATGGACGAGCGTTTTCATGATCTCGACGTTGTCGTTCACACCCTTCAGCAGGACGCTTTGATTGCCGAGTGGAATCCCGTGGTTGGCGAGCCGTTCGAAGCCCTCTCTCACTTCTGTCGTGATCTCGCGGGGGTGGTTGACGTGCACGCTCATGAAGAGCGGGTGATACTTTTGCAGCATCCCGCACAATTCGGGCGTGATTCGCTGGGGGAGGAAAATCGGGACTCGTGACCCGATGCGGATGAATTCGATATGCTCGATTTTACTGAGACGACTCAGGATTTTCTCCAGTTTCGCATCGGAAAACAGCAGTGGGTCACCACCGGAAAGGAGGACATCGCGGACTTCGGTGTGTTCCTCGAGATAGGTGAAAGCGGCTTCGAAATCGGTCTCGAGGTCCTGTTCTCCGGCGCCGCTGACGACGCGACTGCGGGTGCAGTAGCGGCAGTAGGAGGCACAGCGGTCCGTGACGAGAAAGAGAACGCGATCGGGATAGCGGTGCACGAGCCCCGGCACCGGCATGTGGGAATCCTCTCCACAGGGATCCGCCATTTCGTAGGGGGATATCCACGTTTCTTCGACGCGGGGAATGACCTGTTTCCGGATCGGACAATTGGGATCGTCCTTATCGATGAGATTGAAAAAATGGGGCGTGATCGCCATCGCGAGCTTCGTTCCCGAAAGGATAACGCCGTTCCTTTCCTCTTCGCTCAGGTTGAGGTGCTCTTCGAGCTGGCTCAGAGACGTGATCCTGTTTTTGAGCTGCCATTTGGCGCTGTTCCAGTCGCTTTCCGACACGTCTGCGTCCGCCCAGTATCCGGGAGCGTGAGAGCGAAATTTTTTCTCAAGATCGAGTTTGGGATCGTGATGCATAGAATTTGGTTTTTTTTGCTCTTCGCCGTAGACGTCACTTCGCATGTAAGCTTACGTCGGTCGCCAGAATAAAGGGTGTGAAAACGATGTCAAACATATCGGTTTTAAACCGTGACGTCATGAAGTTTACGGCTATACGTCAGGTTCTCCTCTACAAAACCGGACTTAAATTGCAGGCGGATAAGCGATTGGCGATCTTTCCACTGGTAAAATGGATTGAGATGTTGGAACTATAATGGTTCAACGACGAAACTAACTCTGCATCAGGCTGCTGGCGTGACTAATTACCTTAAAATCTTACGTAACCTCTCTAAGCCTCACTGGTTTGAGATCATTGAACTGATTAAGTGCTCTCAGGGCATGGCGGTGGGGGAGCTCGCCGAAAAAATGGGGATGAGCTACATGGGGGTGAAGAAGCATTGCCTCGCGATGCAGAAGCTGGGCTTTCTCGACACGTGGCGACGTCCCAAAGAGGTGGGGCGCCCCGAGAAACTCTACCGGGTCACTTCGAAACTGGACCCGCTTTTCCCGCAAATCAGCAACGAGGTGAGCATGGGGATTCTCGAGGCCGCCGCGCAACTCGAGCCCAACGCGGCTGAGAAGCTGCTCTTTTACTTTTTCCGGTCTCAGGCGGAAGACCTGTTGAAAGTGGTTACGGGTGATTCGGTTCAGGAACGTGCCGAGAAGTTTGCGACCGAGCGAACCCGCCGCGGCTATTATTCTTTCTGCCACTACGACGAGGAAGAGGGTCTTTATATCGTGGAGCACCACAACCCGCTTCAGCCGCTTTTCGATAAATATGAAACCCTCGAGCGGATGGAGATCCAAATGTTCGAGCGGCTCCTCGGTGCTCATGTCGAGAGAACCGTCAAGATCAGCTCCGGTCTCGTCAGATACCGGTTTGACTTATCTCCGCGTTAGTGTCGATTCAAGCTTATGAGCCGTTACGAAGATGAGAATGTCCTGGTAATCAAAAGGGAACTTTTTGACCAGTTGGGTGCCTTTGAAGGGATTTCTCTGGAGCCGGATAAATACCTTCCTTCCATTCTGGATCCGCAGAATAATTATTTTCTCGCGAGAGATAAAGCGGAGGACGATCCAGGCCACAAGCAAATCATTCCGTATGCTATTTTCCGGCATGGAGATCGATACCTGCACTACGTTCGGGGCGGCGGTTCGGGAGAGAAGCGTCTTGCCGCGAAGGGATCGATCGGGATCGGCGGACACATCAATGATACTGATTTTGCGGCAGCCTCTCTCGACAAAGATACCTATTCAACGGGTATTGAGCGGGAGATTGAAGAGGAGTTGAACATCGTCGGCGGACACCGTCAGGAGATTATCGCACTGATCAACGATGACTCGAATGAGGTGGGTCAGGTCCACCTCGGTGTCGTTCATCTCGTCGAACTCGAGACGGAGGATGTAACCGCGGGTGAGGACAATATCGAAGGGCTTGAGTTCCTGACTCTCAACGAATTAGAGGAGCGTTACGAGAGGCTTGAGACGTGGTCTCAAATCTGTGTGCGCGGCCTGCGTCAGGCCTGGCGGGAAAGCTGAAGCCACCGGCTGAGGCCGTAGCCGAGGCCGGCACCATAACCAAGTCCCCAGGCGAGGCGTGCGAGGTGCACAATCGTCTTCGGCGCGGCATCCAGTTGGATCGCGAACTGGCCGCGGTTCTGTAGCGCTTCGTAGAGGAATCCGCCGGTGTAGTAGCCGATCGTGTGCCAGAGGAAAATGACGGCGACACCGGAAAAGAAGCCGCCTGGAAAGGTGCCCTTTTTCCCGATTACCGCTGCCAGTGCCATGAGCCCCAGAAACGAGCCTGTGATTTCACCGAAGGTATTGCGAAAGCTGAACCAGGCAGCCGACCAAATCACGGCATAAGCAAGAAAGCCACCGGCGAAACGACCTATAAACACGATCGCCTCCCGTTTGGATCTATAGCCGGATCCGGGGAGTAAACTCAATCCGCCTCCGAGGAGAAATACGCCCGCGCATGCTGCGTAGAGTTGCCATTCGTGCGTAAAAAAAGAGGCCCCGAAGGCCCAGATCGCGAAGGCGAGGATCGAAATAAAAGTAAATAGCAAAGTTTTCATCCCGTTAAACGTATTATTACCAGTAGGAAGCCTTGTGTTTCCCAACGGAAATAGATTTTTTTGCAATAGTAACAAAAAAATGCTCTATTTTCCATTCCCCCCCTAAATAAGATGGCAAAGAGATATGACCAGAAAACGAAGGATGAAGTAGTTAGCTTCATTCAGGCGTTCAATCAAGAAAATGGGCGAGGCGGGCAATCCGCTGCAGCTAAAAAATGGAAGTTGAACCCTATCACGGTGAAGGCGTGGCTTGAGAAAGCCGGAGTTGCCTCACCGGGTAAGTCGGCAAAGAAGAAACGTGGAGGCGGCGCTGTCGTCTCCACCAAATCTCTCAAGACGAACGGATCAGCGAAAAATGCCGAAGACGTGTTGAAACGTCTCATGGATATCCAAAAAGAAATCAGCACTCTCCAAAAGGAGTACGATTCATTGAAGTCAAAACTGTAATCCTGCAAAGGGTTTACCTGAAGAAGCCGTACCGGGAAATTCCCTGTGCGGCTTTTTTGTGCGCTGACGGCGGCTTTTTCAAGGGAATCATCACTTGCGCAGCCGACTCACCTGCGTCTCAGTCACTTTGAAAACTATTATGAGAATTGGGCTTTTGAATGGCGGTGGCGATTGCCCCGGATTAAACGCGGTTACGCATGGTGTGGTCGGAGCAGCGACTCGACTCGGCTGGGAAGTCGTGGGATTCAAAGAAGGGTTCGAAGGGTTGCTGACTCCCGCCAATTACAAGATACTGAAAGTCGAAAAGACCGAGGGAATTCTCAAGCTCGGCGGGACGATCCTCGGAACGACGAACCGGGGGCGTTTTTCTTCCAAAGTCGGGGCAGGCGGGGTGAGACGGATTCCCAAAGAATTGATGGCGGAAGCGATTAAGACGCTTCGCGATCTGGAGGTGGAGGCGCTCGTTTGTGTCGGTGGCGACGGCACTCTGACGACCGCGCTCGAGTTTGAGGAGGCCGGTTTTCCTGTCGTGGGCGTTCCGAAAACGATTGATAACGACCTCGGGGCGACCGCGATGACATTCGGTTTTGATTCGGCGACACAGGTCGTCGTCGACTCTCTGGATCGTCTTCACACGACGGCGGAAAGTCATCAGCGGATCATGGTTCTGGAAGTCATGGGCAGACATGCGGGATGGATTGCTCTCTATGGCGGGATCGGCGGGGGAGCCAGTGCTATTTTGATCCCCGAGATTCCTTTCGATGTGAACAAGGTCGCGGATTCGATTATCGAGCGGGGCAAAAAGGGATTCCGGAGTGCGCTCGTCGTCGTCGCCGAAGGAGCCGTCGAACGCGGTGGTGAACTCACGATCGAAGAAGCCCCGGATGAGGGGGAAGTTCGTCTCGGCGGAATCGGGTTGAGAGTCGCCGCGCAGCTCGGCGCGTTGACCGGAAAAGAGACGCGTTGCACGACGCTGGGGCACCTCCAGCGGGGAGGCAGTCCGACTTCACTGGACCGGGTCCTCGGGACTCGATTTGGAGTTAAGGCCGTTAAACTGATAGAAGAAAAACGATATGGACGTATGGTCAGCTATCAGCAATATCACGTCGGATCAGTGACGATCCGCGAGGCGGTGCGAAAATTAAATTTGGTCGATCCCGATGGTGAAATCGTGGAGGCGGCTAAATCAATTGGAGTCTGTTTCGGAGATTGATTTCTGCGGGAACAATTGCCTCAATAAGTAAATAATCAGAATGGAAGCTTTATTGGATCTTCTTCAAAAGAATGCGCGTCTCAGCACCCTTGAGATGTCGGAACGACTTGGCAAAACGGAATCGGAGATTGAGTCGGCGTTGGCCTCGTTCATCGAGGACCGCACCATCCTCGGGTTTCATGCGGTCGTCGATCCGGATCGCGTCGATAAAACGGGCGTGTCGGCTCTCATTGAAGTGAAGTTGACCCCGGAGCGTGAGGGTGGTTTTGATCATCTTGCTCAGCGTATCGCGAAGTTCGATCAGGTCACGAGTTGCTACCTGATGAGCGGTGGATACGACCTCGCTGTCATCGTCGAAGGGGATGACCTTCGCGAAGTGGCCCGCTTTGTGAGTGACAAGCTCAGCACGATCGAAGGCGTTATTTCAACCGCAACGCACTTCCAGTTGAAGCTCTATAAACAGAGCGGTTTTCTCGCTACGGATTCGTCGTCCAATGAGCGCCTTCCGGTGACTCCTTGAATCGAACAGGACTCCATTACCTCTATTCAATCCAGTTTGTTCAAGTGTTGATGAAACCATTGCAAAATCGTATTGCCGATGTCGTTCAGAATATTCCCCGCTCGGGAATTCGCGACTTCTTTGAGTTGGTTCAGGGACGTGACGATGTCATTTCGTTAGGCGTCGGTGAACCTGATTTTTCCGCGCCCTGGCACATCCGTGAGGCGGCCATTTTTTCTCTCGAGAAAGGTCAGACCAGTTACACCTCGAATCTGGGGTTGATGTCGCTTCGCGAGTGCATCGTAGACTACGTGGAAGACCAGTTCGCCGTCTCCTACGATGCCGCGTCGGAAGTGCTCGTGACCGTGGGAGTTTCCGAAGCACTGGACCTCGTTTGCCGCGCGCTTCTCAACCCCGGCGACGAAGTCATCTATCACGAGCCCTGCTATGTGAGCTACAACCCCAGCATCGCGCTGGCTCACGGCGTCGCCGTTTCGATTCAGACGCGGGTGGACGACGATTTCGTTCTCAAGGCGGATGACGTGGCCGCCGCCATCACCGAAAAGAGCAAGGTGCTTCTACTCAACTTTCCCACCAACCCAACGGGTGCGGTGGAGCCACTTTCCGAGCTGAAGAAGATCGCCGAACTCGCGGTGAAGCACGACCTCATCGTCGTCACCGATGAGATCTACAGCGAGCTCATGTATTCGGGCGAATCGGGAATGGAGCGGGGCGAGCACGTCTCGATCGCGAGTTTGCCGGGGATGCGCGAGCGCACCGTGTTGCTTCATGGATTTTCAAAAGCGTTTGCGATGACCGGGTTCCGCCTCGGCTATGCCTGCGCGCCTAAAGTTCTCACGGAGGCGATGATGAAGATTCATCAGTATTCGATGCTTTGTGCGCCTATCATGAGCCAGATGGCCGCAATCGAAGCGTTGAAAAACGGAGCCAACGAAATGGAGAAAATGCGACGTGCCTACGCGCAGCGACGCAACCTCATGCTGAAACGATTTGATGAGATGGGCGTTCCCTGCTTCGCGCCGGGAGGGGCTTTCTACATGTTCCCTGACATTCGCTCTTTCGGGCTCACGAGTCAGGAGTTTTCCCTCCGCCTCCTCGAAGAGGAAAATGTTGCCGTCGTTCCCGGAAATGCTTTCGGAAAAGCGGGTGAGGGTTGTGTCAGGGCGTGTTACGCGACCGCTTACGACAAGCTCGAAATCGCCCTCGATCGCATCGCGGCGTTCGTGGGGAGACTTTAAACTAACAGAAATACAATTTTATGAGCCAAATTAAGAAAGCGGTCATTCTTGCTGCCGGTCGGGGAACACGGATGGGAGATATCACAGACGAACTTCCCAAGCCGATGGTTGAGGTGAAGGGCAAGCCGATTCTCGAATCCATCATCGCGGGACTCGTCGCCAACGGCGTGAGCGAAGTGCTCGTCGTTGTCGGCTGGAGAAAAGAGGTCATCACCGAACATTTCGGTAACGGTGAGGGATTCGGATGCGCGATCAGCTACGTCGAGCAGGTCGTGCAGGACGGGACCGGTCGCGTCGTTGAGCTGGCGAAAGATTTTGCGGGTGCCGATCCTTTTATTCTCAGTTACGGCGATATTCTCGTGTCGCCGGAATCCTATGCGCCTCTCGTCGATTTCACCGACGTCGAAGGAAAGCTCACCGTGAAGATCGACGAAGACGTCAGAAAAGGCGGGGCTGTTTTCATCGAAGACGGCATGGTGAAAGACCTTATCGAAAAGCCGAAGGAAGGTCAGCCGACGAGCCCGTATTACAACGCGGGGATCTATTCGTTCTCACCGCAGATTTTTGATTACACCGCCAAGCTCGAGCTCTCGCCGAGGGGCGAATACGAGCTCACGGATGCGATTCAGGCGCAGGTGAAGGACGGGCTCCGCGTTGCCGCGGTCGAGCTGCAGGGTGACTGGGCGGACGTCCGTGATCCTGACGTGCTCAAGGAGCTGAACGAATAGGGTCAGGTCCTGTATTCAACCCTGTTCGATCACTGGTCCAACAGGGTAGGGCGCCCGATTCAACCCTATTGAATTCTCGATTTTCGTTGCAGTGGACGTCGCTTCGTGAGAAATAGCGGGCATGAGTGATTTTCAAGATCGAGTTGTTGTCGTAACGGGTTCCGGACGTGGGATCGGAAAAGAGATTGCGAGAGCTTTCGTGGAGCAGGGTGCCAAGGTGGCTATCGCGAGTCGGACGCAGGCGAATTCAGATGCGACGGCGGCTGAATTGAATGCGATCGGTGCCGGTGAAGCAAAGGGCTACGCGGTCGATATTTCTGACTACGACGCGACGATTGAATTTGGAAAGCAAGTCACCGCGGATCTCGGGAAGGTCAGCATTCTCGTGAACAACGCCGGGGTGACCCGTGACGGTCTCGCGCTCCGCATGAGCGAGGAGGATTGGGACACGGTGCTCGACACGAATCTGAAGGGTGCCTTCAACGCGGTGAAAGCCTTCCAGCGAACGCTGCTGAAGGCTGAGAACGCCCGCATCATCAACATCAGTTCCGTCATCGGCCTGATGGGAAATGCCGGTCAGGCCAACTACGCGGCGAGTAAGGCCGGATTGATCGGGTTCACCAAATCGCTCGCGAAGGAATTTGCGGCCCGCAAAGTGTGCGTCAACGCGATTGCACCCGGCTTCATCGTCACAGACATGACGGATGAGCTGAGTGAAGAAATCCAGGAGACGATCAAGAAAGACATTCCGCTCGGTTCATTCGGGGAAACCGAAGACATCGCCAACGCCGTGATGTTTCTCGCGGGAACGACTGCCCGCTACATCACCGGGCAGGTCCTCACCGTCGATGGCGGGATGGTGATGTAATCGCCGGCTGGAAGCGTTCCGTTTCGCTGCGTTTCTCCTCTATTTCGATTTCGATTGCCAGAGGAGGCGGGTATTTGTTAGACGTGTCGTATGCTTGCGATGCGCCCGATGCTGCCCTCTGACTTCAGTGAAGTTGCGGAACTGATTTACCTTTCGACGAACAGCTGGTATCAGCAGAATCTGGGGCATGCGATTTTCAGCTGCAGTCCGCAGGATTGTCGTCTTTTCTGCGAGGTCTACGAAGATCTGGATGCCGGCTGCGGGCTCGTCATGGAGCACGGGGAAACGGGTTTGATCGCCGGTTCGTGTTTCTATCACCCGAGAGAGACTCACGTGTCGCTGGGGATTATGAATGTTCATCCGAATTACTTCGGCCATGGCATCGCGGGGAAACTGTTGCAGGAGATCATTTCTTTCGCGGAGACGCGGGGGCTTCCGGTTCGGCTGATCTCGAGCGCGCTCAATCTCGATTCCTATTCGCTCTACAATCGACACGGATTTTCCCCGGAGAACCTGTATCAGGATATGATGATCTCGGTTCCGCGGGCGGGGCTGAGTGACGATCCGGCTTATGAACTCCCGACGGTGCGGGAAGCAGAGCCTTCGGATCTCGTTGCGATGGGACAACTCGAGTTCGAGATCAGCGGGATCTCGCGGGAAAAGGATTATTGCTACTTTCTGGAAAACACCTCGGGCAACTGGAGGACTTTGGTGGCGTTCGACGAAAACGGGGAGGCGGATGGCTTTCTCGTGTCGATCGATCATGCCGCGAGCCGGCTCATCGGACCCGGTGTCGCTCGAAGCGAAAAGACGATGGAGGCGTTGCTCCGCGCCCAGTTAAATCACTTTGCGGGGCAGACCGTCGTGTTTCTGGTTCCCGGCGATGCGAGCGGACTGATTTCCGTCGCGTATCAATTGGGTGCGAGAAACTGTGAGCTTCACGTCACGCAGGTCCGTGGTGTGTCCCAGCCGGTTAACGGGGTGGTTATGCCGACCTTTATGCCTGAGACGGCCTGAGTGGAGCCGCGCTATTCGCCTGCGAGCTTCTTCGCGAGCGCCTGACTTTCAGCATTCAGCTTGGCGAGCGGGTAGTTGATGTCTTTTCCACCTTCCATTTTCAGCGTGACGTTGGTCCCGTCTGTGCTGACAAATTGTGCCTCGAGCTTTTTGCCTTCGTTGTTCACCCAGGTGTGAACCGTCGTGTCCATGGAGGCTTCCGCGGTGGTTTCACTGGAATCCTCTTCCGAGGCGTCGAGTTTGGCACCGTCGGCGATCCACTGCTTCACGAGATTCAGCTCGGCCGTCGTCATTGGCTCGGAACCTCGCTCGCGGGCGGGAGGGGGAGGCATCGCATCGCCGTTGGAGCGGGGGAGCCCGGCCTTGACGGCGAGGAGGCTGGAAACGGCGTCACCGGGGATAATGACGGGGTCATCTCCTCCAATGCGTTTCGCAAAATTGTCGGGTGTGTCCATGCGGAGCTTGCCTTTGGCGCGCGGACCACTGTGACACTTGAAGCATTTATCGCTCAGAATAGGGCGGATATCCTCTTTGAAATCGATCGCGAGCACGCTCTCGGGATGCAGTAGAAAGTTGATCGCGGCAGCGATGATGGAGGATTTCAAAAGGGCTTCTTGTTTCATGTCTTCAGGATGGAGATGCGGTCTTGAGTGGGGAAAGACACTTTATCCGGCAGAGCCGTTCCGTCAATGATACGCGTGATCATGGCGTTTGGTTAGAGGTTTTCGCTCTTGGCATGCTCCTGTCGTTCGGGTATATCGGGAGGCATGAGGCTTTGTTACACCATTTTTGCAGCTCTTCTGATGAGTTCTCTTCTGAATGCGGAAGAAAAGCAGCCCAATATTCTCTTCATCTTCATGGATGATCACTGCGAGCAGGCTCTCAGTGCCTACGGGGATGCGAAAATGACGACCCCCAACCTCGACCGTATCGCCAACGACGGGATGCTCTTCACCCGTTGCTACGTGACGAACGGCATCTGCGGTCCCAGCCGGGCAGTGATCCAGACGGGGAAATACAGCCACCTCAACGGATTCGTGCGAAACGGGAACACCTTTGACGGTTCGCAGCAGACGTTTCCCAAGCTTTTGAGAAAAAAAGGGTACCAGACGGCGGTGGTGGGAAAATGGCACCTGAAATCGACGCCGCAGGGATTTGATTACTTTGACGTCCTCATCGGGCAGGGGCCTTATTACAATCCTCCGATGCTGTTCGGGGGGATTGAGTCGAAAGCGACGCAGCGCGATCACACCGGTTACACGACCGATATCATCAAGGACAAGGCGCTCGACTGGCTGAAGTCGTCGCGGGATAAGGATAAGCCGTTCATGCTCATGTTCCAGCACAAGGCGCCGCACCGCAATTGGCAGCCCGGACCCAAATATTTGAATTGGCTCGACGACGAGACGATTCCCGAGCCGGAAACGCTCTTTGACGATTACTCGGGTCGCGCGAGTCCGGCGGCGAATCAGACGATGACGATTAAAGACCACATGACTCCTTCGGATCTCAAGTTGGTTGCTCCGCGGAATCTCAACCCTTATCAGCTCAAAGCCTGGGATGAGGCCTATTCAAAGAAGAACGCCGATTTCCTCGCGAGGCGGGATTCGATGAGCGAAAAAGAGATCATTCAGTGGAAGTATCAGCGTTATGTGAAGGATTATCTCCGTTGCGTGCGTTCGGTCGACGACGCGGTCGGGGAAGTGCTTGATTACCTCGAGGAGGAGGGGCTCGCGGAGAACACGCTCGTGATCTATTCCAGCGATCAGGGCTGGTATCTGGGGGAGCACGGGTGGTTTGATAAGCGCTGGATGTATGAGGAGTCGCTGAAAACGCCGCTTCTCGCGAAGTGGCCCGGAGTGATCAAGCCGGGCACGAAAAGCGATGCGATTGTCTCCAATCTCGATTTCGCGGAGACGTTTCTCGACGCGGCGGGGGCGGAAGTGCCCGACGATATGCAGGGGGAAAGCCTCGTTCCGATTTTCAAAGGCAAAGAGCCGGAGGACTGGCGGAAGTCTTTTTACTACCACTATTATGAGTTTCCGGGGGCGCACAGCGTGGCCCGGCACTACGGCGTCACGACGGGTAAGCTGAAATTGATCTATTATTACCAGCTCGACGAATGGGAGCTTTTCGATCTCGAGAAGGATCCGAATGAGTTGAAATCGGTCTACGGCGACGCCGATTATGCCGAAAAGCAGGCCGACCTCAAAAAAGAGCTCGCGCGTTTGCGTGAACAATATCAGGTCGGTGAAGACACCTATGTCGCCCCGGTGAAAAAGCCCGGAAATAAGCAAAAGGGCAAAGGTGGTAAAAAAGAAAAATCAGGAAAAGCTTAACAGCTCCCTTTTGATTTTCCCCTGAAATAAGGGAGGCGTGAATTTTTCTCATATTCGCGAAAAAGTGCCCTCGAAGGCCCTCCTGCGGGGCATCGGGTGCTTTACTGTCTGAGAAATCGGGCGCTCGATTCGGGCCGCTTGTGATCCATCTTTCCCGGGACGGATTTCCCCGTGATACCCGCTGATGTCTGCATAAGTGTCACGTAATCAGTCGTTAAGACAACTAAGGGTAGGCGGCGCACCACTTTGAAAAATTACATTTTTTCAAATCCTTGTAATTAGTGGGTTTTTCACAAATGAGGCGCAATATCAAAAATAAAATGCCTTTTTTGATCGACAGCGCATGACGTTTTTGGATAGCCTGCCCACCAGTGACGGGGTCTACCCCCGATTCCGTCATTCCCCCCCCTAACAAACCCCTCTAAAAATTATGAAATCCCCCACTCTCCCCCAGGGTGGCCCGTGTACGTTTTTGCGCCGGTCTTTTCGCTTCCAAGCACTCATTATTTCACTCCTCACGCCTGGACTGACCTTTTGGTCTATTCCTATTCAGGCAAACCCTTCGGGGGGTGTTGTTGTTAACGGTGATGTCAGTTTCTCAGGAGGCGCCGGAAATCTTCAAATTAACCAGTCTTCGCAGAATGCGATCATCAATTGGGCTGATTTCTCGATCGATGCCGGTGAGTTGACTCAATTCAATCAACCCGGGGCAACGGCGGCCGTTCTCAACCGCGTTACGGGAGGTAATCCTTCCGCGATTCACGGGGCGCTCAAGGCGAACGGGAATGTTTTCGTGATCAACCCCAACGGGATTCTGGTCGGGGCCAACGGTGTGATCGATGTGCATGGGTTGGCGTTATCGACACTGGATGTGAGCAATGGGGAATTTCTCGCAGGCGGTGACATGGTTTTTAAAGGTAATAGCGGAGATATTACCAACATGGGGCGAATCAATGCGATCGGTGGCGACATATTTCTGATTGGCCGCACCGTCACGAACGCAGGAACAGTTACGGCGAGAAGTGGAACGGTTGGCATCGGCGCCGGTGAGGAGGTTTTGCTGAAAGCCAATAAAGGATCCGGAAACGAGCGCGTTTTTGTCAGGGCCGGTGGATCCGGTGTGAGCGGAACGGGAATTCTGAATACCGGAACGATTGAAGGTGCTTCCGTGGAACTGAAGGCTCACGGAAACATGTTCGCTTTGGCGATTAACAATAAGGGGTCGATCCGGGCTACGGGCGCGACGACCCGAGGTGGCAGCGTTTTTCTCCGCGGAGTCGGCGGTGGCGTGCGAAATTCCGGGAGCATCCGGGCAACCGCTCCGAGCATCGGAAGCGGTGGTCGCATTCTGATTGAGGCGGCTTACGCGAAGGTGGACGGCATGCTCAAGGCTGAGCGCGGCAGAATCAAGGTGATGGCGTCCAACACGGTGGATGTAGGCGGGTCGCTCGATGTTTCCTCGTCAACTTCTAAAGGTGGCCTCGTTGAGGTCGAAGGTAATGACATTTCTCTCTCTTCGACGGCGGATGTCGATGTCTCGGGTCTCTCCGGTGGCGGCGTCGTCAAGATTGGGGGGGGATTTCAGGGGCGTGATTCGACGATTTCGAATGCTTCCACGTTGACGGTGGCCGAGGGCTCGACGGTTCGCGCGAGTGCGCTCGAGACCGGGAACGGCGGCGTCGTGATTCTCTGGTCTGATGACACGACTATTTTTGAAGGCAGTCTCTCGGCTCGTGGCGCCGGTGCTGCCGGTAACGGTGGCTTTGCCGAGATTTCAGGAAAAGGCAATCTAGGTTTTGATGGAATCGTTGATCTCTCCGCCGATCATGGCTTGAGCGGGACGCTTCTTCTCGATCCGACGAATGTGACGATCAGCACGGGTGCGGCGAGTGCTTCCAATATTAATAACGTCGCTCTCTCGAACAGTCTCGATGCGGGTAACAACGTGATCATCAGCACGAACTTCGGTTCGGCCGGCGCGGGCGATATCACGGTCGATGATCGGGTTGAATGGTATGCTGATTCGGCTGCGACGGCTCCGGGAACTCTTTCGCTGCTTGCGACTCAGGATGTGATTTTTAATGATTCGGTTAGAAGTGCCGGAACCGGCGGAATTAACATTGTCGCGGGATGGGATGGCAGCACTGGAATCGTGGATCCTCTCAGTGGATCGGCTGAAACTGTTCCCGGCGGTTTCAACATGCAGGCGGTTCTCGATACGATGCCCGGTGGCACTAATGAAGCGGCGGTTGACGCGGCCGGTATCGGGGAAGGTTCCATCTATCTGGGCCATGCCAGCACTCTTGCGACTCAGGTGAATGTGGGATCCCGCTATGGAGACACTCTCGTTGCGGGTCATGATCTGATCATGCGCGGCGACAACTCGACGGAGCGATTTGCCCAGCTCGGTTTTACTGACAACGGGGTCGAGTATCAGATTTCAAATGCGAATACGAATGGTAACGGAATAAACAACGGTCTCGTGAATGAATGGTGGGGAAGTGACGCCGCGAACGATGGAACCGGATTCACAGATTTTATCAATGTTACGGGAAAGAATTACATCGGTCTGCTTGGGGGAACTCGTTTCTTCGGTGGCGAATTCGACGGTGCCGGTAGCGGAGCGACGGGAGATATCACGGCCCGCTTGAGCGGTCGCGCTGACCTGAGAGCCGGCACGACGAGGGCTTATGTTCAGATCGGTCACGGCGGAAGTGGTGCCGAGGGCTTTGAGGAGCGTGCCCGTGCCAGTTACACAGACATCAAGACGACTCGCGATGGCTATTCAATCAACACGATCAACGGTCGTCAGTTCTTCGGGACTTCATGGAGAACCAATACGGAAGCGGATCCATACAATGGCGTGCTCAACCGCGTAGACGGGGACATTACGGTTCACGCAGTCGGTGATATTTTCATGCTCGCGGCACCCGGGATCACTTCGGATCCCAATCTGGTCGCCAATACGAATACCGGTTCAGGTAACTATGCCATGATCGGTCATGGTGGAGCTGAAAATGTCGGTAGCTACCATGGTAACATTTCAGTGATTGCGGAAGGGACTGTCGGAGACGGCGTCGAGGGCGATGATGCCTCCGCATCACGTTTGGCCGGGATCGGTATCGATATGGTTGCCGGTCGTGCCGATACGCGCTTCGTGCAGATCGGACACGGGTCCGCTCGTGAAGGTAACTCCGGCAGTATTCTGGATTTAAGTCGGAGTGGTGATATCACGGTGACGGCGGAGACTGGAGCGATTCGGATGCAGGGCTACACGCAGCCCTTGAGCAGCACACGCGCGGATCAGTCCTCCCACGTGCAGATCGGTCACGGTGGTGGCAATCAGGATACTCCCGGCAATTCTAATTTGGCCTTCACCGGCAACGGGATCGATTTGACAGCGATGGTGGCGGACAACTCCAGTTCCGGCAGTATTACAGTGACAGCGAACGGAAGCTACATCGACCCCAACGATCCGACTGCATTCATCGGCATCGGTGCGAATGCTGGTAACTCGCTGTATTCTCATGTGAAGATCGGACATGGGGGTGCGAATCAAAGGGCACTCACTGGTGTCGGCTATCAGGGGGACATCAAAGTCGAGTCCACCGCCGCAGATGCCGCCGTCATGTTCGCCGGTGGTGCCGACAAGAATTCGAGTGCTGACTGGGGCTACGGCCGGAATTTCGCACAGATTGGCCACGGTGGTCGCGAGGCCGACGGGGACAAGGGCGGTGACGTCACGGTTCTTTCCGCCGGAGATCTCAGTTTCACCGCGGGTAAGCACTACGAGAGCTTTGCGCAGATCGGTCATGGTGGTTACTCCGCCTCGGGAACTTATACGGGGGCTGAAAATGAGTCCGAGATCGTCGTTACCGCGGCGGGAAGTATTCATTTTGAGTCGGGCGCTTCCGGAGGAACGAATGCGATGGAACTCAGCACCGCGTATGCGAACCGGTGGTTCAATGATGCTAATAATGGCACCGGGCGAACCGGTTACTACCAGGCTCAGGATCGTTATATCATGATTGGTCACGGCGGACGTGATGCCGATGGTGTTATGACGAGCAAGCAGGACATCACGGTGACTTCCGGAACAGGCGATATGTTCAATCAGTTAGGTGGCGCCGATGGAGATGTCACAACGGGAGGTATTACTTTCATTGCCGGTAATCAGGACCGTGATTTTGCCCAGATCGGCCACGGCGGTTATGGCAATGGCGCGAATGACGCCAACGGGTTCAACGGGGATATCACAATCACTGCCAACGGCGGCAGCGTCGTTTTTGACGGGAGTATCGAGGGCGGCACGCGCTACGGGAGATCCAATAACGGTCGTTCTCTGGATGGCGCGGTTCTCGCTCCTTTTGCGATCAATGCGATCGATGCCGGTAACGAGGCTTATATCATGATCGGAAATGGTGGTTATGTTACCCGTGGTAATCACTCAGGTGAGATCAACGTCACCTCTTTCGGCGGGGTTGATATGCTGGGTTCTACGAATAACACCGTTACACCTATTTCTTTCACGACGGCCGGGGGAGACGATTTGTCCGCCCTCACCGGTGGTGTTCAACTGGCAAACAGCGATTCGAATCTGTGGATTTCACTGTCACCGAAGCAGGATACGGCATCGACGAGTGTCAACGAGTTCGGCATTTCGCTGGGACGGGTCAACCTTCAGCCCGGGACACTGCGTATCGAACTTGATGATGGCACGGTGATTACCGACGCTCCGGCGAACAGCAGTGATGAGCGAACCTCGAGCCGACTCGTGGACCAGGACGGCAACGATGTCGGCAACGTCCATTATCAGCAGGGACTCGTAAGGTTCCAGTCCGGTGCCGGGGTATCTATAGGGAGTGGTTCCGCCAGCGTGGTTTCCGTGGATTACAATTCCATTCAGGGATATAAGGAGCGTGCTTTCGTACAGCTGGGCCATGGTGGCTACGAATCGGATGGACTGAACAGCGATGCTAACAATGCGGTTGGCAACACCGGCAATATCACGGTGCTCGCTGGTGGAGATGTCCGGTTTCACGCGGGGGATTACCATCGGGGTTACGCGCAATTTGGTCACGGTGGCTGGGCTAACCGCGGCGGTGCCAACTCCGGCGATATTACGTTGGGTCTTGCTCCCGGAACGACGGGGGGAAAGCTCGAAGTGCTGTCCGGAAACGGACTGCGCCAGTTTGACTACGAAGCCTATGCTCAGGTCGGGCACGGCGGCTATGATGCCGACGGTAATCACTTCGGCGATATCTCGATTACGAACGGGCGCAACGCCACTGACGGGCTTGGCCTCCTGTTCAAAGCGGGCAGCCGCGAGGACAGTTACGTGATGTTGGGACATGGCGGAACCGGCTCGCGCTCCGGAACGGGTAACGGCGCTGACTCGTTCGGTTTGAATGGAGATATCACGGTTCAGTCGGCCGGTGATATCAGTTTTGTCGCGGGAACGATGGGAACCAACAACCCCGCCTACGGAGATGATGGACGCCTCTACGCCTTGCTTGGACACGGTGGGTATGATTCCGATCCTTCCAACAACAACACGAATAATTACGGTCAAAATTCTGGTCTCGCAGTCGACGCAGGGACTCTCGGTGCCGGAAACGGTAACTGGGGCCACTTCGGAGATATTTCAGTAACGACGACGAGCGGGAATATCAATCTCTTCGCAGGAAACAATGGAGCTCTGACTGACAGACTTGATTCCGAAGGCAATCCGCTTCCGCTTCCAAATGATCCCAATGGGTTCCTCGTCTCCAATGGCGAAAACAAGGGAATTGTCCATTACGCCCAGATTGGCCACGGTGGATACGCAACCGGTGGTGATCATTACGGAAATATCACGGTGAGCACTTTGGATGGAAGTGTCAACGTGGTTGCCGGGGCAGATACTCAGGACGGCAACGCTGCCAAATACAACACAGCCCAGATCGGTCACGGTGGTGGAAACGATCAGGGCCACCATGGCCGCAGCGATGAGACGATCTCGGTGATGGCTCTGGGAGCAAACGGTAACGTCGTCGTTGCCGGCGGAACGGGGCAATACAGCCAGGCTCAAATCGGTCATGGCGGGCATAACACCGACGGAACCAACCTCGGGAATATCCTCGTTTATGCAGGAAACGACATCGTGATGCAGGGTGGTCTGTCGCTGGAGCAAGTGGTGTCACGAATCGGTGAATACGGAGACATTCAGGGAGCGAATGGAGGTCACTCCAACGACCTTCAGGAATTTAACCGTTACTGGGGTGGTGACGGCACCGGCGGCACTTTGGGCTACGTGCTCATGGATCAAGCCGCCGCAGCGGGCGGAGGCAAGTTGACCAAACTGATCGGTGAAGACATTCAGGAAGGAAGCGTCAAGTTCCGCCTGGCAGTCGGGGCCTACGACACGTTTACCGACACCAATAATTACAACGGTGCCCTGCCTGCCGATTTCATCGACGACGATGCCGGACTCGGTGTCGTGAACGACGGAATGGGAAATATTGTTGCGCAGACCGCAGGTGCCTGGGGTGCAATCGGAGCGGTGGTCGGAACGATCGATTACACCACGGGTGAAATTTCCTGGACTCAGGCGGTCGTAACGAGCGATACCGCTAACAACCCGGATCTCTTTGTTGACTACGATCATCGGACGACGCTCGCGCAGGAGGCTTACCGCAGCTACTCCATGATCGGTCATGGCGGATACAGCATCAATTCCGTTGCCGGCGCCCACGCCGAGGGCGCTGCAGTCAACGTTGGTCACACAGGTGACGTTGACGTTCGTGCCGGTGTCGACGCGGCGGGAGCGTTCACCGGAACGGGTGGAAGCATCATCGGCAGGGCCGGTAATGATCGTCGCACCTACGTTCAGATCGGACATGGGGGCACCGATTCGACGGCTCCGACCGGGCACGTCTACAGCGGTGAGATTACAGCTCTCGCAGATGGCGGGATTTTGTTCCACGCCGGCGACGGTCTCATCGACAACCAGAATGTGGCTTTCAACTTCGGTGGTGATGGCGACATCGACAGCGTTGATCAGGGCAGATCCAATCTGGGTATCAGCAATATCGATTACAACTTTGCGATGATCGGTCATGGCGGGCACAATTCGGATGCGAATGGTTCGCTCGATAATAACGCCAACGATCCACTGGCCGCTGACGATGGTCACAATGGTGACATCATGGTGATTGCGAATACCGGTGACATTGACTTCGCCGCCGGCGGTGTCCGTGGATTCGGGCATTTCGCGCAAATCGGTCATGGCGGGCATAACAGCCACGGCAACCATTTTGGAAATATCGACGTCGCCGCGAATGGCGGGGACATCAACTTCACGGGCGGCGGAACGGTGTTCGACGCCGATGCCACTGATCACCGCCACTATGCGATGATCGGCCACGGCGGCACGGGAATGACGGGTAATCTCGGCCGTGTCGGTGAGCACATCAATGTGGCTGCGTCGCTCGGAGGGATCAATTTCTCGAGTGCTCCTCAAAATAATAACGCCGACGTGGTCCCATGGGGAGCGCACGTCTACGTAATGAACCGCGCGAGCAACCAGGATGAGAACCATCGGAACCGGGCTCGTGCTGACGAAAACTTTTCGATGCTCGGACATGGTGGAACCTTTGTTTACGGAGACAAAACGGCCGATATCAACGTCGTCGCCGGCAACGGGGTGAGCTTCAGCGGAGCGAATCTCAGCGCGGCCCGTGTGGACGGTGAAAGTGAGAATGCCGGGTCGATGAATTTCTCCCGACTCGGGCATGGAGGTTATTTCTCGATTCGTCAGTATCACAGCAACCCGGTCTCGTCGGGAACCTTGAACGATGGTGACAGTTTCAACGTTCCCGCGACCTGGGATGGAGCGCAGTGGGTTTTTGAAGGGGTTGGAACGCCGTTCTGGCCTACCGACAATTCGGTCGATGCCGGCAACAACGTCGGATCGGTGCTTTTCGATGGCTTCAGCGGTGATATCTCCGTGACGGCTACGGGAGGCGACATCGTTTTCACAGGAGGTAACGCTCACAATACCTACGCACATCTTGGACACGGTGGATACGAAACCACTGGCGATCACGACGGTGACATCTTTGTCGATGCTCAGCTCGGTAGCATCATCTTCAACGCCGACGTGGACCTGCACGGAACGAATGACGGATTTGTTGGAAGTGGAAACAATACCTGGGCGCTGCTTGGACACGGTGGCTTTTACTCCGACGGAGACATTCGTTCGAACATCACGGTGAACGCCGGCGCGGACATTAAATTTGATGGAGGCGACAGCACCTCGTTCGCACAGATTGGACACGGCGGCTGGGCCGATGGCGGCACACGGACCGACCGCTGGGGTGGATCCGATGCCGCTTTCCGTCGAGCAAATGATCGCGGCTATCGTCCCGGAACGCGTTCAGGTGACATCGATGTTGATGCGGTGGGTGACATCCTCTTTACAGGTGGCAACACCGATGGCGACTGGAACTGGGCGATGATCGGTCATGGCGGACGTCAGGTAACGGCGAATCCCTTCTCCGCTTATGGCGATGGCCACAGTGGTGAAATCGGCGTCAACAGTTCTACAGGGGAGATCCTTTTCCGTGCCGGAGAACGCATCGGTTCGTTCACGATGATCGGGCACGGTGGCTACGAATCATTCGGCAATCACGGAGGAGACGGCACGGATGGAACGGGACGCCTCGATTCGGATGTAGTCGTTGGAGCGGCCGGTGACATTACTTTTCTCGGTGGCAGTCGCAGCAACTCGAATGCGGATGGGCGTAACTTCGCGCGGATTGGTCACGGCGGTTGGAAGGCGAGTTTCCGCGACACTCTGGATATCGACGGCAACGGTTACGCGATTTTAGGGCCATACGATAACGGAGGTGCCGTGACGAACAATTCAGGAAGAAATCCTTACGAAGCGCACACGACCAACCTTGATGGCCTCGCTCTGAATCACATGACCGGAGCGGCTCTCAATGGCGACTTGAGCTTCGCGACTCCGAGCGGAACGGTTACGGCGGGATCGGCAACGCTGGGCACTTTCAAAGGTGACATTACGGTCGCTACGACCGGAGGCGGTGACATCAATTTCCGCGCCCCGAACAGGGATGACGGGACACTTGTTCGCGGTGGCGACGAAGCCTACGTCCAGATTGGGCACGGTGGTTGGTATAACTTCGGCGATGTCGAGGGCAACATCACGGTTGCGTCCACCGGCGGCATCGAGTTCATGGGAGTTCAGGGAGCGAGCACTGGTGGCACGAATACGAATGCCCAGGGTGCCTACGCCATGATCGGACACGGCGGCTATGAGTCCGGTGGTAATTTCACCGGCCACATCGACGTCGATGCGGTTGACGATGTTCTTTTTAAAGGCGGCGATTCGATCGGCGGATCCAATCTCAACTTTGTTCAGATCGGTCACGGCGGTTACAATTCCGACGACGATCACGGTCAGTACAAAGATGCAGCCAAGGATGCCACGGGAACTCAGCCTGCGACGACGGGAGGGACTTTGCTCAGTTCGGCTGATATCGGGAATTCCGGTAACATTTCGGTGACCGTGACGACGGGTAACCTCGAGTTTCTTTCCGGCCGGGACAATGCGAGCTACGCACAGATTGGTCACGGCGGTTACAGCACGCGTGATTCTCATGCCGGTAATATCGATATCGATGTTCAGACCGGTGGAATTCGTATTGTCTCCCGTGGTGACGCCACCCTCAACGACACCGATGGTCTCGGAAATCCGGGAGACAACAACCAGGCTTACGTGATGATTGGTCACGGCGGTTACGACTCTGACGGATCACATGGAAGACGTGACGTAGACGGTGATACCGTGTGGGACGGCGACATTACGATCAACGCCGGGACCTTCGCGGCAGGTCCTGAAGCGGGACGCGGTTTGGTTCTGCGTGCCGGTGATCGCGACGACAACTTCGCCATTATCGGACACGGCGGAACGGGGTCTGACACTTATGGAACCGTCGCCGGATTGGGTGAAGGGCTCAAGGGAGCGATCGATATCACGACGCAGGGTGACATTCTCGTCGTTGCGGGAACTCGTCACGAAGGATCCAATGTCGATCTTCAGGCGTTCGACGGCGGCGACAGTAATAACTACGCGAAAATTGGTCATGGTGGTGTCGACATCGACGTCATCAACCAGGAGGAGTTCAACGCTGCAGCGAGCGCAAGCCGCGTCAATATGATCGGCTTCGATGGTCATGCCGGCGACATCTCCGTGATTGCCGAGAACGGCAGCATCAGTGTTCTTGGAGGTGATATCACCCGTGCCTTTGAGGCAAGTCCGGGCACAGGTGGTGGCCTTGGTCACTTCGCTCAGATCGGTCACGGTGGACGCGCCTCTCAGGGCGATCATCACGGCAATATCACGGTGATCGCCGGAGCGACTGCCGGCGGAGTGGTTAACAATCCGGACGCCGACATTCTGTTCGCGGCCGGTAGTGGAACATCAGATGATTGGGCTGACAATAACAACTACGCACAACTCGGCCACGGTGGTCGGATGGACGGAGACGGCCGGTCCGAGGGTGGTAATTTTGGACTCGTAACCGAGACGATCACGGTGGGGGCTGCCGATGACATTACTTTCATGGCTCCCGGTGGTTACTTGAATTACGCGATGCTTGGTAACGGAGGTCTCAACGCCGACGGCGACCACGCTTCGGATATCGTTGTGAACGCCGGAGGGGATATCCTTTTCCAGTCGGCTATCGATCCCGGATACCGCGCGGCCTACGCATTCGAGCGTCCACAGGCGGACAACAATTCGTTCAGAAACCTGGAGAGGGCTGCGAATTTCGAGGCGACAACTCAGGGCTCGGCACGGGCAGAGGGTGAAGCGGATTTTCAGTTCACCCGTCCAAGGGCGGGTTCGATGCGGGTCATCATTCGTGACATCGCGGGAGATGTCGTTATGACTCTGCACGATCCTAATTCCGACGGGGTTCTCGTGGTCGAGACGGTTGCCGGACCAATGGACAACGTGGATGCCGATGGAGACGGCACTTCCGGAACGGAGACGTTCGCGGTTGGACAGGTCGTGGGAAGCTATAACAGTACGCGGATCCACTTTTATCAGGACGTCAATCCCGGTGCAAACGCCTATGGCGGCCAGGATAACATCGCGCTCGACTATATCAGTGAAAATGCTGATCGCTCATTTGTTCAGCTCGGACATGGCGGCTACGACGCTGACAATGGTGACACCGCACTCGGTAACACCGGGGACATCTCCGTGACGGCGGGTGGATCGGTAAGCTTCATTGGTGGAGCCAGCTACAACAACTCGGCGCAACTCGGCCATGGTGGATACGGAACAGCAGGTAATCACAGCGGTGCCATCACGGTCGACGCAGGCCGGATAGCCGGCGATGTCAACGTGATTGGCGGAGTGGTCCGGGATCATGGATTTGTAGACAATACGGACGGTCGTAACTGGGCACAGATCGGCCACGGCGGTCAGGAGGCTGCCGGCAACAACACCGGCGACGTGATCGTGGTTGCAAATAACGGTTCGGTGTTCGTGAACGGAGGCAATCCGGATATGAATATCAACCTCGACCCAAGCCTTTACGTCAGCTCGGGAGGAGTGAACACGCCTCAGGGCGGGGGAATCCTTCACTCAGCGCATATCGGTCACGGTGGTTACAACAGCAACGGCAACCACAACGGAAGCATCGTGGTTTCTGCGGGCATTGAATACCAGAGGGACGGCAGTGGAAATTTCGTGTTGGACGCTAATGATGATCCTGTTCCGGTTATCGCCTCTCAGCGATACTCCGTTCTGAATGCCACTGCGGACGTTAACGTTCAGGGGGGGACTTCCACGAGCGACAATACCAACGAGCGGCGTAACTTTGCTCAGATCGGTCACGGAACAAACCGGGCCGACGGAACGATGGGTGACGCAGACGACGTCACGACGGTGAGGGCGGGACGCGATGTCAACGTGCTCGCCGGAGACGGTCATTCCAATGAAGCGATGATTGGCAACGGTGGCAGTTTTGCCCGCGGCGACCACGAGTCGGATATCGTGATCTATGCCGAGCGCGATGTGAACGTGAAGGGCAGCAGCTACTCCGGTGGTGCTCTCACGATTCAGTTAACGGGAACTGGAACGGGGAACGCGAGTTTTGACCGCGCTGCCAATGTGAGCGTTGCCGCTTCGGACGGTGTGGGCATAATGCGCCTCGACGCTGCAAATCGACTTACTAACGACACTCTGGTTATCACCATATACAGGGACAATGGTAGTTTGGTCGGCACCATCGCAGACAACAATGCTGGCGACCTGAACATCTATGCGGTTACAGATCTTGATCTGGATGGAGACGGAACTGTTGAGGTTAACGCCGGGGATCCAGTTGGCGCCATCACCAACGGGAACTCACGCATTCGTTTTGATGTCGATGTCAACCCCGGTGCCGATGGCGGTGTTGCCAATCTCGTGGCCAAGTACGATCACAACATGACGGACTACGCTCTCGCTCAGATCGGAAACGGCGGTCGGGATGCAGACAACCAGAATGACCAAACCGGTGGCAACCCCGGAAGCTCCGGCAATATCTTCGTTTCAGCACGCACGGGTGATATCTCCCTCGCCGCCGGGTCCGATGCCGCTTCCTACGCTCAGATCGGAAACGGAGGCTGGGAAAATGTGGGAAGTCACAACGGAGACATTCATGCCCGGGCTGGAGGTAACATTTCAGCGCTCGGAGGTAATCCGGGGGACAACTGGCAGGGCTACGCGCAAATTGGTCATGGCGGTAACATGTCCAACATCGCAGACGACGCCGGCGTGGTCGGTAACTACTCCGGGGTGATCAAGGTCAGTGCCGGTTCCGGCGATCTGTTCACGAGTTTGGGAACCGGGGTCTTCAATGACACCACGACGGCAGGAGACGACATCCTTTTCGATAGGGGTACTAAAGACGGATCCATTTCGCTTCTGGGCGGTGTCGATACCGAGAACTACGTAATGATCGGTCACGGTGGTTATGAAGCGGACGGAAGTCATGATGGTGTAATCGGAGTGTCTGCCTACGGGGATATCAGCGTTCAGGGCGGTCCCAGCGGTGGAAGGTCCTTCGCTCAAATCGGTCATGGTGGCGGTCGCGCCGACGGTGACCTCAGTGGCGATATTCACGTGATTTCCGAAACGGGAGACCTCCTCGTGAAAGCAGGGGGCACTGACGAGGGGTATGCTCTCATCGGTCATGGAGATGATCGCAGTGACAATACAAACAATGCGACGGGAGACCGCTCAGGTGGCATTCAAGTGGTGGCCAATAAGATCACTCTCGATCGCAGCAATGACGAGCTCGCATGGATCGGTCACACGTTCCGTCGATTGAACAACAACAACAATCCCTATACGGCGGCGGATCTTGACCTGTCGAATATCAATACCGCGACGAGCAGCTACACAGCCGGCGGATTCCAAATGATTGCGCTTGGTGGGTTGTATACCGCGAGTGACGGGACAGCCAACACGAACGGCAACATCACGATCACTGATACTTTCCGTAATAACTTTATTACTCCGAATCTCGCCCTCGGCGATTTCAGTTATTCGGCCTCAAACTTCACGTCGAACAGTCTTATCGACGGCACCAACGCCTTCAGTGGCGCGGGAGCTTCCAATAACTTCTCGCTCCTCGCCGCCGGTGACATTGATGTGAATTACAGCATCCAGAATCCCGGGTCGGGTGACGTCAACCTGATTGCCGGTGCCGGTAATGCGTCTCAGATCAACGCCCTTTCCGATGCGCCTTCCCGTGTTACCGGCGAGTTCTATTCACAGGTGAATCATCTCTATTGTCCTCCGACGGCATTCATGGACGTCCTCGCGATCAAAGCGAACGGAAGTATGTTCGGTAACGACAACGGAACCTCGCTTACGAATGCAGGTTTGAATCATGCGAACGGGCAGGTTTCGATCAATGCGGGATCAAGAGCAATCGCGGTTGGTTCACGCCTCGGGATGACAAACGTTCTCGGCTATTCGGTTGAGTTGATCGGCGGAAACGGCACGAGCGAGTATGCTCAAATCGGGTTCCAAACGCTCGATCAGGTGGGTGGTACCGATCAGCCTCTTGAAGCTTTCGGTGATGCAACCGGGGACATCATGGTCCACGCCAAAGAAGGTGGAATCAATCTTACCGCTGGAACCGGTTCACGGGCCTTCGCGCAAGTGGGACATGGTGGATACGATTCAGCTGATGCCGCTGCAGGTTCCGACCCTGCTCTGAGAGGTATGATTTCTGTCGATGCCTCGTTTGGTGCAACTGCGGGGGATGTGACGCTCACCGCCGGGATAGACGCCGGAGGCGCATTTGATAGAGATCAGATGTATGCCATGATCGGTCATGGAGGGGTTAACCTCGCAGCAGATTTTGGTGGCGTGAATTCAGTCGTCGGCGCAGGAGTCGGCGGTCTTGCCGAAGCCGCGAACGGAGCTGGCGCTACCGTCCTCATCACACCTGCGGGTGTCATTGCGAATACGCTTTCTCTAACCATTGGAACCGATACGGTCACGGATGACGGTAATGGCAACCTGCTCTTAAATGGTGGCGCTACGGTTGGAGCGATCGATTACATGACCGGTATCGCGACCTTCACGGCCGATGCCAATAGCGGAGATGTAACCGTTGCAACCGCCGATTACGACAAAGACAGCAGTATCGTAGTCAATGGTGGCAACGTTGCCCTTGTCGGCGGCGGTCAGAATACCGGAACCGATGATGCCTTCGCGCAGATCGGTCATGGAGGGCGCAGCGCAAGCGGCAGTCACGCCGGAGCTATTACCGTGAATGCAACGGGAACGCTCGACCTTCTTGGTGGAGGTGGAGATCGCTCCCACGCCATGATAGGTCACGGAGGTAGTAATTCGGATGCGAGCACGGGCCACAGTGGCAAGATCGCGATCACCACCGGTGGCGATATTACGATGACAGCGGGGCAGACGCTTGACGATGGTGGCGATGGGCAAGCTATTCCGGTTACCACGGCAGCAGGCATCGATCGCTTTGTTCAAATCGGACACGGCGGAAAGGATTCCAACGGAGATCACAATGGTATCGTAAGTGTCCTCAGCGGTGGCATTATCGATATGGACGCTGGAAACACCGTCGATTCCTACAGTCAGATCGGTCACGGTGGTCGCGGCGCTCGCGGAGATCGCAACGGTCGGATTCAAGTGCAGTCGGTGGGTGATATCACTGCTGACGGTGGCGATGCGATTCGCAGCTACGCAATGATTGGTCACGGAGGCCACAATTCCGACAATCCGGATAATTCAGGTCCCGGAACCCCGGGTGATATTGGCGACATCGGTGTCGCATCCACTTCAGGGAGCATTCTCTTTACCGGTGGCAATGACGCCGAGACCTTCGTTCAGATTGGTCATGGAGGTTTCGTAACAGAAGGAGACATCACTGGTAACGTCACGGTTCGGGCCTACAACAACACTACCTTCCAAGGCGGTCAGGCGGAGGAAGCTTACGCTCAACTCGGACACGGTGGTAACGGTGCTGAAGGCAATCATCAGGGCAACCTGGTTGTCAGTGCAGGAACGACGGGAGACTTCACTGACATCGGGGATTTCGATATGGATCTTCCCGGAGTGTTCGACACGACGACCTTCAGTGCGGTTCCACTCGTTGCGCCGGGAACTGGCTCGATTTCGTTCAGCGGTGGAGCAGCGGACGAAGCATACGCTCAATTGGGATTCGGCGGGTTCCTCGCGAGAGGTGACCATGGCGTTGCAGGAAACGTAATCGATGTTTCCGCGCTGCGGGATATCACCTTCACCGGTGGTTCGTCCACTCAGACTTATGCGCAACTCGGACACGGAGGGTTTGATGCCGATACTCATGAAGCGGTCGCCACAGCACTTCCTTCCGCAGCTGGTCGCGTCGGAAATACGGCCGATATCACCGTTACGAGCGCCGATGGCAACATCGCCTTCAGCGCGGGGAGCGACCGGGAGGCTTATGTCCAACTCGGTCATGGCGGTAGCGTCACCGATGGCGATCACACCGGCTCGATCACGGTCAAGGCGGACGAAGATAAGAGCGCCGCGGCAACCGGCGGTAACATCACGTTCAGTGCTGTAGGCGGTGGCGGCGATCGCCACCATGCTCATCTCGGCCATGGTGGCTATCTTTCTTCAGGAGGACACACCGGCGCAATCGACGTGGATGCCGGCGCAGCGATCACTTTCACCGGTGGTGACGGAGGCGGCAGTTACACCATGATTGGTCACGGTGGCCGCAACGATAACCGCATCAATAACACTTCAGGCAATAACGGGAACGATCGTTACTTCGCAGGAACTCACACGGGACAAATTGATGTGAATGCTTCCGGCAATATCGATTTTGACGGTGGCACGGGCGGCACTTCCTTCGCGAAGATTGGTCACGGGGGTTACGCCAGTGACGCTCTCGATGCGGAGGGGCACAGCGGGGCCATCAATGTGACAACGACAGCGGGATCAGTCGATTTTCATGCCGGCTCAGCGAATATCACCTTCGTCCAGATTGGTCACGGTGGATTCCGGTCCTTCGGCGATCACAACGCGAATATCACGGTGCAGGCAGAGACCGGCGTGAACTTTGCCGCTTCACCGGTGACGACACTGGGCGTGAATGGAGATCAGTCTTTTGCGATGATCGGAAACGGTGGATTTGATTCCGACCATCAGGACGATCGCGTTACTCTCGTTGAGGGCGGCGGCGCTACTTCAGGGACCAACTACCATGTTAATATTCCGGTAGCAGGGAATGCAATCGGTTCAGGAACGAGCAACATCATTGTTCGGTCAGGAGTCAACGCTCTCGGAGTCGTCACTGATGCGACTGCAGGAATTAGCTTCACAAGTGGAAACGATGGATCCGCCTTCGCCCAACTGGGTAATGGCGGTAACTCCACTTCAGGTGCTCACGGTGGCAACATCACCGCTCTTGCCGGAAGTGGGATTACCTTCGATGCTTCGAGCGCAACGAAAGTCGCGGCGGCAGGGAATCCAAACGCGAACGGTTCCTACGTTCAGTTGGGTAACGGCGGTATGAGCTCGGACGCCAGAGTGAATACGGGCGTCGCAGGACACAGCGGTGCCATTACGGTGAGTGCCGGGGCTGCTGGCGTTTCCTTCCTCGGGGGAGATCAGAATGACAACTACGCTCAGCTCGGACACGGCGGACGTGCTGCTCAGGGCGATCATTCCGGAGATATCACTTTGGATACGATCGGAGACATCACTCTCACGGGTGGAGATGACATGCGCAGTTACGCGATGATCGGACACGGTGGTCACAATGCGGATGACACTTCGACTGCCCTCGGTAATACCGGCTTTATCAAGATCAACCAGAAGGCCGGGCTTGTGCAAACATCGGGTGCGGCGATTAAACTGAGTGCCGGTGGTGGTGAAGAGTCATTCGTTCAGATCGGGCATGGCGGCGCGCTGACAGAAGGAAGCCACTCCAGCAGTGCTTTTGAAATTCTCACGAGAGGCAATCTTTCAGTGAAGGGCGGAGACGGATCCGGTTTCGGAGATGACGCCGGTGGCGGAGAGGTCGCCGACAACGGCCGCAGAGCATACGCTCAAATAGGACACGGCGGATATGATGCTTCGGCTGGTGCAGGCGGCGGTCACGCCGGAGAGATCTGCATCCACATCGACGGTTCACTCGACATGAGCGCGGTGAATGGTGGTGGAAGCCGCAACGGCAACATGCAAATCGGCCACGGTGGATGGCGCACTGACGGTGATCACAGCGGAAACCTGACGGTGGTTACAGGCGTGAGAGACGCTCTCGACTCGGGAATCACGATGACCGGTGGAAATTGGCTCGATCAATCTGTTCAGATCGGTCACGGCGGTCGCGACGTCGATGGTGCTCTTTCCGGACGTATCTTCGTGGTAGCCGACAACGCTGGCGATCTCAATATCTCAGGTGGCACCTCTAGCCGGACCTGGGCTCAGATCGGTCACGGTGACGGCGCCGGCGATTACGGCGACTTTGGAAGTGGAACCAGTACCGGAACCCGTCAGGGAGGTCTGCAGATCTTCGTGGGCGGCGCGACCAACGCGACGATCAATAATCAGAACGAATCTAACGTGCACCTCCTTCACAGGACTCAAACCGATGGATCGGGAGGAACGACCGGGCTGAAGAACGCTCCGGGCAGTTACCTCGGTGGTGATGGGTATCAGTATGTTACCAACGGCGGTACGACCGTTACCGGCGCTTCCCTGTCCGGCGGACTTACCGATAACGTTCTCGAAAATGTCGGTGAAATCGCAGCCGGTAACATCGGCGGTGGAAACGTCGTCATGACCCTGAGCGGGAATAACACTATCAACCTTCCTGTCGATCCAACGACGCAGTTCAAGGATGATATCTTCAGTTTCATCGTTCTCTCGACCGGAAACCTGAATTTCAACCGCAGCATCCAGAATGCCGGCACCGGTACCGTTGCGCTTGTCGCCGGTTGGAATGGCCAGCAGGATCCCTCCTCGATGGATTACATCAATGGAGTCGGCGCGATCGATTTCTGCGAACCTGAGATCATTCCCGGAGCGATCGACTTCAACGATTGCGACACGTTCGGAATCGTAGCCGGCGAAGCGATTCCTCCCGGTGGGCTTGGTGGGCAGACGCAGGGTATTCTTACGGTAGGTAACAGTGCGCAGACCGAAGCGGTTCGGGTTGGCAGCCGGTTCGGGCAGACCATTCTTCGCGGTCGCCAGATTAATATCGTGAGTGGTGATGCGGCGAATGCGGCCACTCAGATCGGATTCTTCGGCACCGGATTGGACCTCAACGGAAATACCGGCACGATCGATATTCAAGCCAAGGGAGACGAAACCGTAAACAGCGTTAACTACCTTGGCGGATTTAACATGACGGCCGGTAACGGCGCGGGATCATACGTTCAGGTCGGACATGGCGGTGCCGGCGGAGGCACGGGCGCCGGGCCCACCGGAGTGGGAACTGCGGCAACAGATCCGACGGGTGCGATCAACGGGATCATCAATATCTCCTTCTGTGAGCCCGGTTCAATCAGTGTGAATGGCGGCGGCGTGGATGCTTATGCTCAGATCGGTCACGGAATTGCCGGGCAGGATGGTGAGCGAAACGGAAATATTTCCGTGACGAATTTCACCAGTCTGGAACTCAATGGTGGAGCGGGTGCTTCTGACGACCGTGCGTTTGCTCAGATTGGGCACGGCGGAATTGATGGATTCGGCAGTAAGACGGGAACGATCACTCTCACGGGAACGACAACGGCGGCAAGCCAGGGCGATCTGACTCTCCTTTCGGGCGGTGGCGCTGAATCCTACACGCAGATTGGTCACGGTGGAATTGATGCAAACGGTGTCATAGATATCTCCTCGGCGGTCGAAGTCACGAATGTGAAAGCGGTGTCTCTCACGAGCGGAGCTAAAGGGAAATCCTTCAGCCAGATCGGTAATGGAGGCTTCGGAAACACGGCAAGCGTTGGCGGAGACGTCAAAGTGAACGCCAGTGGCGATATTGCTCTCTCCAGTGAAAATGGAACCAGCGCTTTCACGATGATTGGTCTGGGAGGTGGAGTGATGGATCTCGATCCTGCGGTAAGTAATCTTGAAGTCATCACAACGGGTGGCGGTATCTCACTTCAGTCAGGTTTCCGATACAATTCTTTCAGCATGATTGGAATGGGCGGAGGCAATGTCGACGGAGCCGTTACGATTGGTAATTTTGAAGTTCGGGCTGACGGCGTTGCCGGAGCAAACAACGGGGAAGATATTACTCTCACGAGTCGTGCCAACAACGGAGGCGATTCCTTCGCGATGATAGGTGTCGGTGGTCGCGGGTCGAGTGGCGTTAAGACCGGAGATATCAAGGTGACATCAACCAACGGTGCGATCAATTTGACCTCCGGATCAGACGCTGATGCGTTCGCGATGATTGGAGCCGGTGGAGATGCTACTTCCGGAGGCAATATCGACGGCGACGTCGATGTGACGGCATCCAAGTCCATCTCCCTCATGAGTGGATCCGGTCTCGATGCTTTCACTATGATCGGTCAGGGCGGAAGCGGTGTTTCGGGAACGAAAAACGGTAATGTCAACGTGACGAGCAACAACGGTGGGCTTTCCCTCAGCGGAGGCGGCAGCGCAGCCAATACAGGTGCCTTCTCAATGGTTGGAGCGGGAGGCAACGGCCCAACCGGCAGCGTTACCACCGATGTGAAAGTGGCGACTTCAGGTGATGTCAGCCTTGCCGGTGGAGCAGGAGGCGGCGCCTTCTCTCTGATCGGAATTGGTGGCGATAATCTGGGAGCATCCACCCTTGCAGGAACGATTGATGTGGCTACAACCGCAGGAGGCATCAGTCTCACTTCAGGAACCGGTGACAGTGCCTTCAGCCAGATTGGTCTCGGCGGCGCTGACCTCACCGGAGCAGTGAGTTCGACGGATTTCAGAGTGACTGCTCTCAACGACATTGTTCTCACCAGTCTTGCGGGAACAGGATCGCACACCATGATCGGCATGGGTGGTAATGCCATCAACGGGACGAAGACCGGAGCCATCAACGTAACGACAACCGCGGGTGGCGTGCAGCTCAACGGAGGTGGCGAAGAGGACGCATTCAGCCAGATCGGATCAGGTGGTCAGGCTCAATCGGATGGTGCAATTGACAGCGCGGTCACGGTTTCGGCTGTTCAGGATATCTCGCTCGCAGGAGGTTCCGGAGAGAATGGGTTTGCCATGATCGGAAATGGCGGAAACGGAGTTGATGGAACGAAGACAGGTGATGTAATGGTTACGAACACCGGCGGAAATCTTTCCATGACCGGAGGCACTTCAGCGGTGAATGCCGATCCTTTCGCCATTATCGGATCCGGAGGACAGGCAAGTAACGGAACGATTACTTCGAACACCACGGTGAATATTGATGGCAATATCACAATGATGAGTGGTGCCGCGACGAGATCGTTCACTCAGATCGGTATCGGTGGTCGCGATGCCAACGGCAGCCATGTGGGTAATGTCGATGTGGATGCCGGCGGCACGCTCTCCATGACCGGAGGAACTCTAACCGAAGCCTATTCACAAATCGGCATCGGCGGCAGTGAGGCTACGGGGACGCTCGGCTCTGCGACATCGACTGTGGATGTGAACACGGGCGGCGATATGACGCTTCTTGGAGGCGACGGTTCGAGGTCCTACGTCCAGATCGGTGTCGGGGGATACAACTCCGATGGCGATCATAACGCCCTCGTAAACGTTGATTCCGGAGGGATCTTCTCCATGACCGGGGGCGGAACGGATGCCTACGCTCAGATTGGTATTGGTGGAAATGGCGCCACTGGAAACCTGGGGAGTGCTGCTACTACGGTCGACCTCACTTCAGCAGGTGATATGACGCTTCAAAGTGGTGGTGGTGATCGGGCCTACGTCCAGATCGGTGTGGGAGGATACAACTCCGATGGAAATCACGACGCCCTCGTAACGGCTGATTCAGGAGGGCTGTTCTCGATGACCGCGGGTGGAACGGATGCCTACGCGCAAGTTGGACTGGGAGGAAATAATTCCGGTGGAACCATGGGAAGTGCTACTACGGCGATTAAGGTTACGGCGGCGGATAACGTGAGTATTAAAGGAGGAACAAACAATGATGCCTACGCTCAGATTGGCTCGGGTGGAGACAGTGCTTCCGGAACTCATACCGGAGACATCACGGTTGATTCCACTAACGGATCGGTTTCAGCAACAGGAGGATCGGGGTGGCAGACCTACGCTCACATTGGAAACGGTGGTTCGAATTTGACTGGCGCAGCGACCGGTTCGGTCGATATCGATGCGGCGACTTCAATAACCTTCATGGGTGGAATCGGTAACCGTTCCTATTCACTTGCCGGACACGGTGGACTTCTCTCCAATGGAAACAGAGGAGATGCCGATGATGTGATTAGTTTGAATGCCGGGACTTCGGTGGACATTCTCGCCGGAACTGAGCGCAATACGTTCGCTCAAGTAGGCGTAGGTGGTCTCGCGAATTCCGGGACTCCGACATTCCTTGCCAACATCGACGTGACTGCCGGAACGGATGTAACCGTTCGCGGTGGACCCGACACATTGGAAGATGACTCCTATGCGATGATCGGAAATGGAGGAACGAGCGTGAACTCTACCGCAACCGGAACGATCCGGGTTGATGCTCGCAATGGAGTATTAACGGTCGCGGCCGGAGCCGGAAATGCAGGAGGGCAGACAGGTAACTTTGCTCAGATTGGTCACGGCGGTCATGAAGTGCGAGGAGCCCAAACCGGTGAGATCGTAGTTCTCGCTGATTCAATCGACATGGACGGAGGAACTCAAAATGAGACTTACGCGCAGATCGGACACGGTGGCTTTGATGACGGCACGGATCAGGACGGTGCGCTCATCGGTGATATTTACATCAACGTGGATCACGCCAATGGTGACGCGATTGTCGGCGGAACTGGAAACATCAGTCTCGCTTCAACGAATTCCACCACTGATGCCTACACGCAGATTGGTCACGGTGGCACAGGCCGCACGGATGCTGCAACCGGAGACATCATTATCGGTCGGGCCGCTGCGATCGAGCTCCTCGGAGGAGGCACTCGATCCTACAGCCAGATCGGTCATGGCGGAGCAACCGCCACTTCGACGAACGCAGGTCTTAAGTCGGGATCGATCGAGATCACGGAGTCGACATCTATCACCGTCAATGGGGGAACGGGCGCCGATGCCTACGCCCAGATTGGTCACGGTGGTAATGAGAACGTGGGTAACACCAGCGGCAAAATTGACATCACCACAACCGGTGAGCTGGATATCACCGGTGGTTCCAACACCGATGCCTACGCTCAGGTTGGTCACGGTGGTCACCTTGCCAATGGCGATCACGGTGCTGCAGGCGACGTGATCCGGATCGTCGCCCGGTCGCTCGATCTCAATGCGACGGCAGGGGGAAGCGGTGGCTCATACGCTCAACTGGGCCACGGTGGTCATGAAACGGACGGAGCTTTCACTTCAGAAATCTACGTCAACTTCGATGAGACAACCTTTACGCCGTTTGCTCCCACAGGTGGACTGCTGACGATGGATTCGGCAGCGGCGAACAATGCCTACACTCATATCGGTCACGGAGGAGCCAACAGCGGGACGGAGACCAACACGAAGTCGGGTAATATCCTCATCGGTGGATTCAATTCGGTTGCGATGAATGGCGGCAACGGTGCTGCGGATGCCTACTCTCAGATTGGACACGGCGGTGACACGAACCGTGGAGATGCCAAGGGCATTGTCGCGGTGGCAACGGTCGGGTCCGTCTCGATGGCTGCGGGATCCGGTTCTGATGCTTACGTCCAGATTGGTCACGGTGGTCACGATGCACTCGGCGCGCTCAGTGCGTTCAATCCTCTCGTTGCAGGAGACGATGCGACGGTGGTGCTTGCCGGCGCTGGCGTGAGTCTCGCAGGCAGTGGCCAGCGATCCTACGCGCAGATCGGTGCAGGTGGCTACAACGCTGATGGAACGATCGTTGGTGACACTCATGTGAACTTCAATCCGCTCACGGGCACTGTTCAGGGTGGCGGGGCCATTACATTGAGCAGTGGTGCCGGACAAGGTGCTTACACGCAGATCGGTATCGGTGGTGAAGACTCCGATGCGGATAAGACCGGTGATGTTCATGTCGAAGGCGCTTCAGTGACTCTCGAAGCCGGCGGTCAGGATGCTTACTCTCAGATCGGTGTCGGTGGAGGAATCGCTACCTCACCATCTACAGTTCTGCCATCAGGCACGATTGCCTCCGACACGATCGTGAATGCTTCAACGGGCAATATCACACTTGATTCCTCTACCGCGTCGAGTTCGCAGGCCTACACTCAGATTGGGGCAGGCGGATTGATTCATGACGGGCTCATGAGTGGAACCACCGACGTGACCGCCTCTTCCGGAAATGTGATCCTCAACGGTGGTGCAAACAGCAATAACTACGCGATGATCGGTCTCGGTGGAACCGCTGTAGGTGATGCCACGACCGCGGCGAACCTCACGGGAGCAAATACCACGGTGACCGCGGTGGATGTTCTCCTGACTAGTGGAGCCGGTTCATCGGCTTACACGAAGATCGGTGCCGGTGGCGGAGCCAGTGGCGGAGGGAATCCGTTTGTCGGAACGATCGACGGAGTCACCACGGTGACCGCCAGTGGTGCCGTTTCACTCATGTCGGGTGGTAATACTGACGCTCGAGGCAGCTTCTCTCAAATTGGTATTGGAGGTCTCGGTGCTGATGCGTCGACGATGACCGGTGATACCGTCGTTACCTTCGGCAACGGTCTTACACTCGATGCTTCTCTCGGTGGACTGAACGCCTACGCTCAGGTTGGAGCGGGCGGCCAGGATGCTGATGGCACGATTACCAGTAACACTCGCGCAACGGGAACAGGCGATGTCACGCTGACTTCGGGTTTGAACGGCAATGCTTATACACAGATCGGAGTTGGAGGGGCCTCAAGTGACGGCGCCCGAACCGGTGACACTGTTGTTGGAGGTGACTCCCTGACTCTCACTGCCGGGACCACCGGCAGCCGCAGTTACTCTCAGATCGGTCACAAGTCCGGTGGGGCGGGAACGTCGGGATTCGTCACCGTAAATGTAACCGATGCAATTACGATGACCGGTGGCGGTGGCTCAGAGTCTTCCGCTCAGATCGGTCACTCAGTCGAGGGTGCCAATGAAACTATCAACGGCACCGTCTCCGTGGTAGCTGGCGGTGCTATCGACGTTACCGGTGGATCGGACGCAACGTCCGGTGCTATTATCGGGCATGGTGATACCGATGGATCCGCACCCGGAACGAGAACCGGTGGATTGAATATCTACACCGACGGTGCGATCACGCTCGCGGATGGAACGGGGGGAGCAGCGCTCGTCACTCACCAGACGGCTGACGGGGTCGGCTCGGTCGATTACTCCGCTGGAACCAGTGGCGGTGATCAAGGGTTTTCACTCGTTGGCTTGATGGGAATTAACATGGCCTCCACCTTGCAGCAACAGAGTGGAAACGGCGGCGCGTTGATCTCGCTGGCTGAAACCATCGGATCCGCCGTTGCTGTCGACAATGTGCTCATCGCCTCAGGAGGAACCTCCGACCTTACGATCGGAAGCGGAACTATCGGGAATGTTACATTCAACTCAGCAAATCAGGTGAATCTTCTCAGCGGAGGGAATCTCAATATCCTGACCGGACTTCAAAATACCGGAATGGGTGACATGAACCTTCTCGCTGGTTGGACCAATACAGGGGCAACGGCGACGACCGCCCCCACCATGACGGGGGCCTACACGGATGCGCCTGCGCTGGGACTGATCAGCCTTCCGGATTTCCAACCTCTCACGATTCCTGTGATGATTGCTTCAACGGAGTTCGGAGCGAATAACGGCAAGGTGCTTGTTGGTGACGGAAACCAGACTGAAGCGATTGCGGTGGGAACTGCTGCCGGTCTCAATCGGGTTGCGGGTTCCGGTGTGGTCGTTCAGGGAAGCAACATCGCTCCCGGTGCCTCTGCACAGATTGGATTTAATAACGGCGATACGACTCCTACCACGGGCGACATCAAAATAGCGACACACGATGATGGTCTCTCTGTTCTCGCGGGAACCGCAGTCGGTGCGTTTGCACAGATCGGTGACGGTGGTACAGGCGGTTCTTCCGATCTCAGTGGTGACATCGTCGTAGATCTGACTCTGGGAACCGTTGACGGAGTTCTTCAAGTCACGGCCGGTGGCGATCAGGCCTATGCACAAATCGGTAACGGAGGATTGCTCGCCGGTGGAACCAAGATCAGTGATGTCACTGTCACCGCCGGTGCTGCGACGATACGGGGCGGCGACGGATCAGACGCCTACGCGCGTGTCGGAAGCGGAGGAAGTCGCGGCAGCGGTGACATCGCAAGTAACGTCAGTATGACTTCGACGACCGGTGATGTGGCAGTGCTCGGCGGAACAGATGCCTTCACTGAAGCTTCAATTGGAAATGGCGGAATCAGCTATGCTGCGAATAACTTCACCGGAGCGACGACGGTCGAATCTGCAACGGATGTGGTCGTGGCCGGAGGAACCGGCGTTCAGGCCAGTGCCCAGATCGGAAGTGGTGGGCTGGAGTCCAATATCGCTTCTCTGGACAGTAACGTTACCGTTACCGCAGGAAATGATATCCGACTTGTCGGGGGAACAGATATTCGAGGTTACTCTCAGATCGGTAATGGAGGAGCTACCGCCAACGGAAGCATGGCCGGAACGATCGAAGTGGTATCCGGCAACGACATTATCATGGTGGCGACGATGGGCGACACAGGTGCCTACGCGAAGATCGGTCATGGTGATGATCTCTACTCTCCTGCTACGAATATCGATGCGCTCGAAGGCTCCGGAGCCCGCGCAGGAGATATCACGGTGATCGCTGATTCGGACATCGCGATAGCTGATGGAATGATCGGTCACGTCAATCACGTGTCCGGAGCGGTTGCTCTCGATGGAATCACGCAGATTGCCGCGGGCGCCGAAATGCCCACGGATCCGACGGCGGGATCGATCATCGCCGGTTCAGACAGCGAATTCACCGGTGTCGACGAACTGAGATTCTACGTCTCTGAGCGTTCAAGCAACGATATTCAGGTGGGTGCTCTACTGAACGCCGAGGCTTTCGTGGGCGCGGAGACCGATCCATCAGTTCTGCAGCGTGATGATGAGTTTACCGTGAATATCACCGGTGTCGCTCCTTCTTCGCCGATGCAGCATGCAAATGCGATCAACACCGGACCTTCTCCAGTGAATGCGGCGGGATTCGCTTTCTACTACAATTCGATCGAGCTGACTAATCCACCGGTTGTCGTTCCCGGCGGCGGTGGTGGAAGCGGTGGCGGCGCAGGTGCCGGCGGAAGTGGTGGCGGTGCAGGAGGCACCGGCGGTAACGTGGGTGGCGCCGGAGGTCCTTTCCTCAGCCTTGCTCAGGCACTGAGGCTGCTCCCGAGAGATAAGGCCCTGAACGATTGGCAGCGTGAGAACGAAGGTCTATACACCGGATTCAATCCATTCGGTATGTTCTTCGTCGGATACGATCATTACGATCTGAACGGAAACCCCATTTTTCACTTTGTCTTTGCCAACGAGTTGGATTCGTCACTGATCATCCCGATTGGATTCGAAGATGTTCTTCAGACTCAGGAACGAATTCTTGAGGAGGAGGACGAAGAAGAAGATGAAGAAGAAGGTGAAGCGTCTGCCGAATAGCAGGGGAAGTCTATCGCCCCCTGAACTGGTGGCGGATCGGCTTCTGTCTTATTCCTGATGTGGATCAAGCAAGGCGCTGTATGCCGATGAGGTAGGGTGCCTTGCTCCTCCGGTTCGTGAACTCATATCGAATTACCGAAAAGTGATCTGCACAGAGCGCTTCCGCCCATCGATCGACCGACGAGGCTTCCTCACTTCCCCCTTCGTGCCCGATATAGGCGACGATCGTGATGATGCCGTTGACGGCGAGATGATCCGTGGCCGCTTTCAGCGCTGACAGCGTCGACTCGGGCACCGTGATGATTTGTTGATCCCCGCCAGGGAGATACCCGAGATTGAACATCACCGCCGCCACTTCCCCTTCGAGATAGTTCTCCATGTTGCCATGGCTGTCCAAATGGAGAGTGACATTTCCTGCATCACCGGTTCGGTTACGGGATTGCTCAATGGCCTGCTTCTGGATATCGAAGCCGATCACGTTGCCGGATGATCCTACGAGTCCCGCGAGGAAAAGGGTGTCATGGCCATTGCCAATCGTGGCGTCGACGACGGTGTCGCCTTCTCCAACCGCTGCAGCGACGAGCTGATGCGCCATCGTGGTGGGGCGGGGGAATCGATGATTGGGACGGGCCATGGTGAACCGGAGGCAGTTGGACTAGATAGAGTTGGATCGAATATCCGCCTCCGGGGGAAGAGGCGTATTCATGAAGAGATGTTGAGCGAGACGTGAAGCATACCACGGGCCGTTCATGACTCCCTTTGAGCCAAGGCCGTTGAGGAAAGCGACATTGGAATGCTCGGGGTGAACGCCCATAAAGACCTGGCTCCGTTTGATGATCGGGCGCACCGCGGCTTTTCGCCCAATCACTTCGATGGGGGCGGATGTGATCGATCGAATCTTTTGCATCACCTCGGCTTCTCCTTCGCTGGATGGCTCGATCCGGTCGAAATCGTGCTGATAGGTGGAACCGGCCCGGAAGATCCCATCGCCTTTGGGGAGCATCCAGCCCCCGCGATTGATGATGCGGTTCCCGGTCTCGAGCGCGGGGATCTTCAGGTCTAGAATTTCCCCGAGCGCGGAATGCATCGTAATCCAGTCGAAGAACCGGTTTTGATTTCCCATCCAACCTTCGCAGAAGATAATTTTTGAAGCTTCAACGTTTTTCCAGCGAACTCCCGTATCGGTGAGGGAGACCTCATCCGCAGAGAGATCCCCGATCGCATAGGAGAGGCGCTCGAGAAGGTGTTGCCGGGTCACTTCGAGAAACTGAGGGACATCGAGCCAACCTCCCCGTTTCATCTCGAATCCACCTTCAGTTGCTTCGATCGACTCATCGAGTGCCCCCAGCGGTGCGTGGAATTCCGCGAGCCATTCGGGATCTTTACTGAGGCGATCCTCCCAGGCTTTCCTTTCCTTCGGATTTCGGAAAAGTCGCGCAATGGTCTGATGATGGAAGCACTTGGCATCGTGATCGTTTTCCACCTCCCAATAAAAGTTGAGCGCGTAATTGAGCCGTTCGATCACGTCATCGGAGAGATTGAAACGGGAACCTGCCAGAGGCGTGAGGAGGCCGGCCGCTACCTTTGAGGAGGTCACCGCTTCGTCGCGATCGACGACGAGAACCCGGAGATTGCCGCGCAGAAGATGCCATGCCATGAGCGACCCTGCGAGTCCCTGACCTACGATAATTGCGTCGACTTTCATGCGTTCCGGGAAAAAGGATACCTTTTCATAATAATATCAAGGGCGGGATGCTAGCCGGAAGTGCCGTCCAGTCAAAGTTTCCTCGCACCGTGAATAGAAAGAAAAACAAGTGAGAGCCGGAACTGTTTTTTTCAAATACCGCGCCGCTGCGGATGAACGGCTTCTGTTAGGCTATATTAATAGTTAATATTTATAAAATAAATGATTGTCAGATAAGCGGAATGCATGCAGTATGATAAGGACTCGATTTATTAGAAAAACCGGATTTATGAAGCTTTTCAACTTTTCTTCCACCGTTCTTTCCCTGTTGTTGCCTGTCGCGATCACTCTGGTTGGATGTAGCGATCCCCAAAAAGAGGCTGCCCGGTCTCTCAATGAGAAGGGATATGAGTTGGACACTCGTGATTTGCTGGTTGCTGCGGGAGCGGGTGACGCGGAAAGCATCGCTTTGTTTAAGGAAGCCGGTTTTGATATCGACACTCCCGATGAGAAAGCCAATACGGCGCTGATCAGGGCTGCGAGCGCCGGTCACACCGCCGCCGTGGAGAAACTTCTGGGAATGGGCGCAGACCCGCGTCATGTCAATGATCAGGGGCGTAATGCGCTGATTGCTGCGTCAGCGAAGGGGCACGAAGCCGTTGCCCGCGTTCTTATGGCCCGCGGTGCGGAAACGGAAGCGAGCGACATCGAGGGGTGGAGCGCGCTGTCGATCTCGGCGTATAACGGACATGAAAATCTCGTATCGCTCCTGTCTTCTCATGCCAGTTCTGCGGATCTCGATGACGCTCTTCTCGTGGCGAGCTTTACCGGAGATTCGGCCGTGATTCAAACGTTGCTCAGCCAGGGGGCGAATATCAATGCAAGAAGTCCGGAGAGTCGGACGCCACTGATGATTGCATCTGAAGGGGGCCATCTTTCAGCGGTGCGAACCCTTCTTCAGAACCAGGCGAATCCCTACGCGGTTGATAACGAGCAGTCGACCGCGGTCAGTCTCGCTGAATCAGCGGGTCATGTTGAGGTGAAAGAGTTCATTCTCGATCCTGAAGTCTGGGGACAGTCAGAGCAAGGTTCACAGGTCACTGCTGAAATGAAGATGGCCCGGACCGCTCTCGTCGATAAGACTGCCGTTGAGGAAACTCTCACGGCGAGCGTGCCCGCTTCTCCTGAAACGAAGCCCGGGGCAGAGGTTCCCGTCCGTGAAAAATCTCAGAAGGTCAGAGTTGAAGCCAGAGATAAGCCGATCGTCGCTTTGAACGGCTCGAAAATCAGCTCGACGGATCCCAAAATCGCGCCTGTGAAATCCATGGTTCTGGCCGCTTATCACGAGGAGCCGCTTCCGGTTGTCGTCGAAAATGTGGACGGCAAAACGGCCAATATCCGGATGATGAATGCGACTTCGGGTGAGGGTATCAAGGTTTCCAAGGGAGCTGTGATCCCCGGAACCAATTACGAAGTGAAGGAAGTTACCCGTAAGTTCGTCAGCTCCAAGGAAGGGAAGGGGCGCATGGTCGACGTTTCGCGTGTCGAGATTGAAGACAAGATCACCGGGAACTCTCACCTGCTGGTGAAAGACGTGAGTGGTCAGACTTCTGATTCGTATGCCATTCTCACTTCCGCTGACAGCAAATACCGCTATGTCGTGAAGGCTGGCGATGTATTCCGAACCGCTACCGTGCAATCGGGAGAAACCGATTTTCAGGTGCTCGACATCCGACCTTCCGGCGTCGTGATCAAGAATCTGAAAAGCGAAGAGGTGACTACGGTAGCACGCGACGGCGTGATCAATCCCTGATCCCGTTTTCTCCCGCTGGATTGACTTTTCCAGCGCATCCGCTCTCCGGGCCGCTGCTTTCGCCGCGGCCCTTTTTGCTTCCGGATCCTAAACAACCGTTCCGTCGGGAATCTTTGAACTCTTGGGAATCACGACGATACCATCACGGATGTGGCACCATTCGTTGTCTTCGTTGATCCGGTCGCCCGGGTCGATTCTGACGTTCTTGCCGATGCACACGTTCTTATCGATGATCGCTTTGCGGATGAAGGTGCCTTCGCCGATTTTAACCGGATTCTCGATATAGGAATTTCTCCCCGAGATTTCGAATTTGTCGTAAAAATCCGCTCCCATGATGATCGAGTCGTAGATCTCGCAGCCCGACTCAATGACGGAGCGGACGCCGATGATGGAACTCCTGATCTTGGCATCTGAGATGATGCACCCGTCTGAGAGCAATGCCTCTTTAATGTCGGCGTTGTTGATCTTGCTGGCAGGAAGCAGCCGTGACCGGGTGTAGACCGGATTGTTGTGATCGAAAAAGTTGAATTTGGGAACGACCTTGGTGCATTCCAAATTAGCTTCGTAAAAGGAGGCGATCGTTCCAATGTCCTCCCAATAGCCACGGAAAATATGCGTGTAGACATCCTTTTGCTCAATGAGCGAGGGGATGATGTTCTTCCCGAAATCTTCAAAATCGTTGTCGAGGGCTTCTTCCAGAACCTTTCTGTTGAAGAGGTAGATCCCCATGGAGGCCTGGAACTTCTCCTCGTGTCCCTCGTAGCCCGCGGCTTTGAGCAAGGTTTCCGGCATCGTCAATCCGTCGAGGATTTCATCATTCCCGCCCGGCTTCTCGACAAATTGCGTGATGCAACTCTCGTCATCGGTGTGCATCAATCCAAACGCTCTCGCCGGATCGCGATCGACCGGAGTGGTCGCGATGGTGAGCTCCGCTTTGTTACTTTTATGTTCCGCGATCATTTTGCGGAAGTCCATCCGGTAGAGCTGGTCACCGCTGAGAATGAGGAAATACTTGTAGGGCTTTTCGAGAAAATAACTCAGATTCTGGCGAACCGCATCGGCCGTGCCCTGATACCAGTTGTCGTCTCCGGGGGTCTGCTGAGCGGCGAGGACGTGGACGAAGTTTTCCCCGAAATGATCGAATTTGTAACCGCTCGTTACGTGGCGGTTCAACGACTCGCTGTTGAACTGCGTTAAAACATACATCTGTCGGATCCCTGAATTGATGCAGTTGCTGATCGGGATATCAACAATCCGGTATTTCCCCGCGAGTGGGACTGCCGGCTTCGATCGATTGTGAGTGAGCGGGAAAAGTCTCGATCCCTGGCCTCCACCCATGATGATCGCTAGAGTTCCTTTAAGAGATTTATTATGATTGGTATCTGGCATGATTCGCAGCGAATAATATCCGCTCCCTGAGAAAATGTAGATTGTTTTCGTAACAATTTTTTTGATAACGACGAGTTGCCGCGTAAGCTGGATTTTCTCTCAATTATAATTTTTTTCTATGTGCGGAATTATCGGATATGTCGGCAAAGCGAGCGCGGCGCCCATACTTTTAGACGGGCTGAAACGGCTGGAATACAGGGGGTACGATTCATCGGGCCTCGCGATTCTGGATGCCAATTCGCACATCGAGTTGAGGAAAAAGAGCGGCCGAATCGCCAATCTGCGGGAAGAGATTGCCGTCAATCCCGCCGAGGGGAATTGCGGGATCAGTCACACGCGTTGGGCCACGCACGGGCAACCCTCTGATGAGAACGCGCACCCTCACCGGGATCGCAGTGGCCGTCTCGCCCTCGTTCACAACGGCGTCATTGAAAATTATCAGGTTCTGAAAGACCGGCTCGAACTGGAGGGGCATCAGTTTTTGTCTCAGACGGATTCCGAAGTGCTCGCTCATCTGATCGGTCTCGCGTTTGACGAATCAAAGGAAGCCGACCCGGAGAAGCGGCTCGTGGCTGCGGTGAGGGCCTCTCTGCCGAAGGTTTCCGGAACTTACGGGATCGTCGCGATGCACGAGGAGGCCCCCGGCTTTCTAGTAGGGGCGCGTCTCGGCAGTCCTCTCGTCGTGGGACTCGGAAAAGGGGAGAACTTTCTCGCTTCCGACGTCGGTGCGATCGTCTCGCACACGGCTGATGCGATTTACCTGCAGGACCGTGATTTGGTTTGCCTCAAGGCGGATGACTTCACCGTGGAAAATGTCGACGGCGATGCTGCCAGCTACGAGGTGAGCAAGGTCGAGTACACGGCGGAAGAAGCGGAGATGGGGGAATTTCCTCACTACATGCTCAAAGAGATCTTCGAGCAGCCGTCTTCGATTCAAAATGCCTTTCGCGGTCGTTTGATCGATGACGAGGCGTCGGCGCTTCTCGGTGGTTTGCAATTGACGCCACGCGAGTTGCGTGATGTTGATCGTATCGTTCTGTGCGGATGTGGAACCGCGTCGCACGCCGCGATGGTGGGTGAGTATCTCATCGAGCACCTCGCTCGGATTCCGACGGAAGTCGAAACGGCGAGTGAGTTTCGCTACCGGAATCCACCGCTCGATAAAAACACGCTCGTCTTCGTCCTGAGCCAGAGCGGCGAAACGATTGATACGCTCGCGGCGATGCGGGAAGGCCAGCGAAAAGGACACCGCGTCCTCGGTATCGTCAACACCGTGGGGTCGACAATCGCACGTGAGTCCGACGGTGGCAGCTACCTCCACTCGGGGCCTGAGATCGGAGTCGCGGCAACCAAGTCTTTCACCTCTCAGGTCACGGTCTTAACGCTTTTAGCGATTCTGTTAGGCCGGATGAGGCACCTCTCGGTCGATTACGGCAACCGTCTCCTGCACGATCTGCGTGAGATTCCTGCCAAGGTGGAGAAGATCCTCCAGCAGACCGAGCATATCAAGAGTATCGCGGAGAAGTATATTGATGCTCCGGGAATGCTGTTCCTCGGACGGCAGTTCAATTATCCGACAGCCCTCGAAGGGGCACTGAAGATGAAGGAGATTTCCTACATTTTCGCGAGTGGTCACGCCGCTGCGGAATTGAAGCACGGAATCATCGCTCTCGTCAGTGAAGAGGTGCCGAGCGTATTCATCATGCCGAGAGATTCGGTGTATGAGAAAAACGTGAGCACTCTCGAAGAGGTGAAGGCGAGAAAAGGACCTGTCATCGCTATCACCACGGAAGGTTCAACCGAGTTGGAGCGAATCGCCGACGACGTGATCTATATTCCTGAGACAGCGGAATGCCTCACTCCGCTTCTGAGCGTGATCCCGCTTCAGTTGTTGAGCTATCACTTTGCCGTGGCAAGGGGATGCGATGTCGATAAGCCGCGGAATCTCGCGAAAAGCGTCACCGTTGAGTAACGATTTTCTGGCTGACATCGGAGCCAAACTGAGAGAAACTTCAGATGACTTGAGATTACACCGGAATGATGGAGGAAGAGGAAAGCTCGACGGATACAGCTCAAGGAACGCCGATCAGACAGATTGCAGTGTTCCTGCCGAACCGGCCCGGAGCGTTCGTGGCGATTTTGGACCTGATGAAGCGGAATCAGGTCGTGGTTTTGGGGCTTTCCGTTCAGGACTCGATCGACAACACGGTGGTGCGATTGATCGTCAACGATCAGGACACGGTGGAGACTCTTTTTATGGAGAAGGGGATTCCCTTCAATTCGACAGAACTCGTCGTCGTGGAGTTGAGAGAGGGTGCCGAGCAGATGCCCGACTGTCTCAGGTGCCTGCTGGAAGCGGAAACGAATATTCACTTCATTTATCCTTTGCTGACTCAACCGAACAGCTCAGCCGCGCTGGCTCTTTGCGTGGAAGACAATGACTTCGGGAATTCCGTTCTTTCTCGAGCCGGTTACAAAGTCCTTCGGCAGGAAGATCTCAGTCGTTAGGAGTCTCTCGGGCTGGGCGATCGATTTTCGCAGCCGGATGAGATAAGCCATTGCGCTCCCGGGGTGCCGTCCGCTTCCATCAGGTGGCGGCCCGGCGGAAAAGTGTTTCGACGACATTCCGGACATACTGTTCGTCCGAGAGGCCTATCGTGATCTCTTCAGGGAATTCCGCCATTTCGCGGAAGTAGTCAGCGAGAGCCTCGAACAGTTGCAAACGCGCTTTGGGTTCCAACTCGTTGCGGCGAATCACCGCGTCGAGTGCGATCCGTGCTTCGTCCGGGGTAACCTGCTGTCGAAGTCGACTTTCCAGATGGGGCTTTGCGGCGAAAGAATTCTCGTCCTTTTCCATCAGTTCGCTGAACTGAGGTGCAAACGGACGCGTCTCCCGGATCACGAGGGTGCCGGCGGCAATGTCGCCGATACGCTGGCACCTCTTGGTGATGAGGCAGGAAATTCCGCCGAGAAGATAGAAATTTGAGGGAAGAAGATCCAGGAGGCGGAAGAGATTCCGGATGATGATCTGTTTCAGCCCGAGTGAAAGACCGCGTTCATCGATGACGCGCAATTTCATAAGTCGTTTTCCAAGCGTCTGACCGGACCAGAGCCATTCCGTGATGATCCCGTAGAAAATGGCCAGCGCAAACTGGGCGATGATCATGAATCCGTTCCCGAAATCCGAGAGTATATCGTTTAAAACGGGAATGCCGGAAGCGGCGATGCTGAGGAAGCTCACGACCTGGCTGATCAAAATGGTCAGCGCGAGGATCACGGCAAAGTCGACCGCGAGCGCGAGGCACCGGCTGATCGGGCTCGCAATGGGAATCGTGAACGCGACTCCTTCCGGTGTTTGAATCGTAAGAGCGGTGGTGCGACCAATCATGAAAATGTGTCAGGTTTGCGTCGCCCCGAGAAAGTGAGAAAGAGAATTAAACCGAGTAACTGAATCGCCCCGAATCCAATCTTCCAGGGGTAGAACAGCGGATCGTGATATTGTGAAAGAAACGATTCCACAATTCCCGCCCACACTAACATGAGTGCCGCTCCACCCACGAGGGTGATGAGATCTCCTCTGATTCGCGAGAACCGTGCCCGTAGTTTCAGGTTCGTTCTCCAGCCGAACATCGTGTGGGCAATGATGAATCCAGCCTGCCCGCCGATGAAAATAGCGGGCAGCTCAATCGAACCGTGCGGCAAGAGCCAGGCCGTGAGAAAGGTCCCCTGGCCATCTGAGAGGTAGTCGAAGATGACGACGCCGATCAGGGTTCCGTTGTAGAAGAGAAGTATCAGCGTAAATATTCCCCATAGAAAGCCGACGACCATGGTCATGATCGTGACTTTTGTATTGTGGGTCATGAGCTGAGCGGAAAACTGGTGCCTGCCCTGAAACGCATCAAAGTCCTGTTTCTCCTCCCGTTCGACGCGCTTGGAAGGCTTCTCGTTGAGGTGGCTGAACTGGGGCGGGATGAAGTCCGATTTCAGCTCGTAGTTGAAGTTCAACGCCGCTGCCCCGAAGCCGGCACCGATCCAGAAGGTCCCGATCGAGAGGGCGAAGGCAATCCAGTGCCTGCGAAACGTTGCCGGGAAGTGGCGGGTGAGCCATTCCCAGGGACGAAACCGAACCTTCTCTCCGCCGTCCTCGTGAAGCCGGCTGTAGGCACGGGCGACGAGGTTCTCCAGAAACCGGGAGGTTTCCGCTTCGCCCGCGAAGGTCTTCATTTTCACCAGATCCGCTGAAGTCCTCTGATAGAGATAAAAAAGGCGCTTCGCCTGATCGAGCGTGAGACGATGGTCCCGATTGTCGTCCTGGAGTCTGAGTAGCTCCACGAGTTCGTCCCAAAACGGTCGCTCCTTTGCTACGAATCTGTCGAGGTCGAGAATCACGCGCAAAGTATTGTCGTTATCCCCGGCAAAGGCAACACGGATGCGAGCAAAAGTGACGCCTTTTGCACGATTCAAATACGTCCACCGGTGAAACTTTGTCATCTCCGCGGGGTTGACTAAGGCGCACCCAAGCTGGCAAGGTGCCTGCCTGTACTCAGTCCTGTTCGATCCCGAGATGTCATTAATTCCCTTACTAACACGTGTTTCTATCAACAGTGGATGCACTGACGCTCCCAAGTGCGAAGCGATTCTTGCCGAAGCGGCGGCGAACCATTCGTCACTTGTCGATGCGGTCTTTGATGCCGGTCTCGTCGATGAAGAGTCGTTTGCCAAATGTCTCGCGAAGGAGGCCGGGCTCGAGTTCGTCGCCAAATCTGAACTCGATCTCTCGACCGCCCTGCACCGGCGTTTTCCTGCGAAGGTGGCGCTCAAGCACTGCCTTCTCCCTGCGAGAATTGATGAGGATGAGATTTGTCTGATGACTTACGACCCTTTCAATCTTGAGGCGCGTCAGGCGGTCGGACGCGACATTGCCCTGCCGGTTACGTGGGTCGTGAGCACTCGCTTTCGCATCATGGAAGGGTTGCGCCAGGGCTACGGCGTGGGCGCCGAGCAATTCGATGAGTTGATCGAAGGTCGCGATCCCAATGCGCGTGATGACGATGAGCAGGAGGTGACCCAGCTCGACGAAGAGGAAGAGGAAGCCTCGGTCATGAATTTCGTGAATCAGATTTTCCGGGAAGCGCTTCGCGAAAGGGCGACTGATATTCACATTGAGCCGCTTGAGAAAAACCTCCGAATCCGCTACCGGGTCGATGGCGCGCTTCAGGAAGTGGCGGTCCCGCCCGACATTCGCGCTTTGCAGGCGTCTCTGGTTTCCCGTCTTAAGATTATGGCCCAGCTCGATATCGCGGAGCGCCGTCTCCCGCAGGATGGTCGAATCAACCTCGAGCTGGACGGATCTCCTGTTGACGTGCGTGTCGCGACGATTCCCTCAGTGAACGGCGAGAGCGTTGCCCTGCGTCTCCTTACCAGACAGAATTTCGATATTGCGATGTTAGGGCTCGATGCCGCGACGCGCGCGACGATTGAGGGGCTCCTCAAACAGCCCAATGGAATTATTCTGGTGACGGGTCCGACCGGTTCAGGTAAGTCGACGACGCTTTATACGTTCCTCAAGCAGCTCAACACCAAAGACACCCGCATCGTCACGGTCGAGGATCCCGTTGAGAACCGTCTCGACGGAGTGATTCAAATTGCGATGAAGCCCGAGATCGGCCTGACCTTTGCGACGGGGCTTCGGGCGATTCTCCGTGGCGATCCTAACATTATTATGGTGGGGGAGATGCGTGATTTGGAAACCACCGAGATCGCGATTCGCGGAGCGCTGACAGGACACCTCGTCTTCAGCACGCTGCACACCAACGACGCGGTTTCCGGGATCACCCGTTTGCTCGACATGGGGATCGAGCCGTTTTTGATCGCCTCTTCCGTGCGAGGATTTCTCGCACAGCGTCTCGTGCGGCGGTTGTGTGAGGATTGCAAACGGCCGGCGACGCTTGACAGTGCGGAACTCGATCTCATCGGATTTCCCGAGGCGATGCGTGCCGGAGTTTACGAAGCCGTGGGATGTCGTTCCTGTCGGGATACCGGTTACAAAGGCCGTATGGCAATCGTCGAAATCTGTCTCATCAATCCGACGATGGCGGAACTGATCACGTCGCATGCTTCCTACGCCGTCTTGAAAAAAGCCGCTCTCGATGGCGGAATGACAACCCTTCAAAATTACGGGTGGAGCAAAGTCGCCTCCGGCGAGACGACGATCGAAGAAGTGATGAGCAACGTGGAGCATTGAGTTAAGCCCCGCGGAATTGTCGCGATCCGGTGGATTCTGAACGGATGCCCGAACCTGCGCCGATCCGCCGATCGACGTTTTGCCGCCCCTGTGGTAACGGCGCGAGTCATACCGTTCCGGGATCCGGAAACTACTTCCCGAACTTCCACAAATGCCCGTCGCTTCTCACGTAGAGGGCGCCCTTATCCAGTGACGGTGTTCCGAGAATCGTTTCACCGAGTTCGTATTCGCTCGTGACTTTGTTTTCCTCTTCCGATCCCGGGTCGACGACCTGGATCACGCCGGTTTCACTGACGACGTAAATGAGGCCATTGGCTCCCGCGACAGGGCTCGCGCTGAACGGGCCCTTGAGGCGGCTGCGCCAAAGACGTTCACCGGTTTTTCGATCGGCGCAGCTGAGGACTCCGGCGCCGTTGATCGTGTAGACCTTGTCTCCGATCACGATAGGACTGGCAGTGCCGGGGCGCTGTGCCGATTCGTTCCACAGTTCGACGGGCTCATCGCCGTTCGTCGTCGCGGTGATCGCGGTAAGTCCGTTGGAAGGGGCGAAGAGCTGGTCTCCGGCTGCGGCACCTGAGGGAATCGTAGCGGCTCCCTTTTCATAGTTGAAGACGGCGGATCCGGTTGCGGGGAGAAGTCCGAGAATGCCCTTGCTGGACTGCAGCGCAACCACCTCCTGATCGCCGATTTTCAAGAGCGTCGGCGAGGTCCAGTTCGCGGCTTTCGGTCTGTCCATTTTCCATTTGTTCGTTCCATCGGCGAGATCAAATCCGGCCGCAAACGACTCGGAGTCATTCTCAATTTGGGCGATTAAGGTGTTTTCGGAAATGATGAGTGACGACGCCATCCCGAGGCTGTTCGAGGCGTTGGGATAATCGAGCGTGAGTCCGCGCATCCATTTGAGGTTTCCCTTGAGGTCGACGCAGATGAGATCGTTGGACGAATAGAGCGCGTAGATTTTCTCTCCGTCGCTCGCCGGTGTCGGGGCGGCGACACAGGTCTTGTTGTTTGTCATCGTTCGGCCCGTTGCCCAGAAGCGGCGTTCCCAGACCGGTGCTCCGTCGGCGGCGTTGAAGCAAAGTATATGAAGCTGATTCTGATCAGGTCCGCTTGCAGCGGTGATGAAGACTTGGTCACCGACAAGGATCGCGCTTCCGAGTCCACGACCGGGGAGGGGGACTTTCCACGCGAGTTGCTCTTCTCCCAGCGTGGCTGGCGTGTCAGCAATTTCCGCCGCGTAACCGGAACCCTGAGGGCCACGGAAATTCAGCCAGTCCGCGTTCGTTAACGAGACCGAAATGGCAAAGGTCAGCAACCCGACGCCCACGTAATTCAAATTCTTTACTCCTCTCATTCGCAACTCCTTTACTTCTTCTCTGCCGCTCCTCTTCTCCGCGCTTTCACTTCCGGCTTCGGTGTCGGTTTGCGATTGGTGGCGAGAATCGCTGTGCCGGTGCTGTCGCAGACTCGCAGCTGGAACTGCCATTCCACGGTCCAGGTTTGTTCCTGTTCGTTCTGGCAGGCTTTGACGAGAACGGTGTTCCGGCCTTTTTTCAGTTTCACCGGAAGCACGTACTGGTCAATTCGAGCACCGCGATGGTATTCATCGCGGCCGAAAATTAACTCTCCGTTGAGCCAGATCTTCCAGGCATTTTTACACCCGAGCCGGAGTTCAGCGTCGCGGGCTTCCGCGGACTCGTATTCGGTGTAAGCGTAGCCGACCACTTCCTTCAGCGGCGAAAACGGGGTATTGAAATCAACCATTCCATAGTCATCGGAGGTCGCATAGGGCTGCCATTTCACCTCTTTCGATTCTTTGCCTTCGTAGGAGGCTTCGAGATTGATTTCCTTTTCGGGAGGGTAGGCGGTGTCGAACCCTTTCAGCTTGGTGTTGTCGAAGGGGGCAATGAGATGCCAGTGGCTCAGGAAGCCGAAGTGTTTCGGGAGGTCGACCTTCTGCTCCAGCTTTTCACGAAGGAGCTTGGTGATTTCGTTGATCTGTTTGATATCGCGTGCTGCGGAAAGTGCTTCGTTGAGAGTGGCGAGGCTGGCGTCCTTTTTCTCCGCTTTCAGTTCATTTTTCCCCTGAGTGATGAGCTGCGCGACGGCGAGTCGTCGGAGGACCGGGCTGGGATCGTCGCGCATGGCCGGAATCAACGAGTCGGCTTTCTTTTGATCGACTCTCGTCAGGAAATCAAAAGCGAGATCCCGCGCCCTCGCATCATGATCACGATGAGAGAAAAACGTCGTCAAGGCATCGGCATCGACGGCGGCTCCGGTTTTAGCTTCTTCCTCAAAAATCGCCTCGGCGGCAGAGCGCATCCAGTTCCGGGAGAGCGGCCCTGCGCCGTCCATTGCTTCGAGAATGGGAATGATCGCGTCGCTGCCGTGTTGGGTGAGTTCGCCCCATGCGGCGGCAGCCTCCGCATTGCCTTCGCCCTCAGGTCCCACCTGCTTGAGTGTGGCGAGGAGTGGATTGAGCACTGCATTCTCGCCGCGAACCGAAGTCGTGGCGAGGCTGGCGAAGACCAGTAGACTGAGGGCGATTAGAGGGCCGATGCGTTTCATGACGTTGTCGCTCACGGTTGCGATCTATTTGGCGATCGCGTGGTAGAGTTCGAGCGTTTCCCGGGCGATTTCCGCCCAGCTGAAGGTTTCGAGGACGCGCGCTCTTCCTGCTTTGCCCATTTTCTCACAAAGCGCGGGGTCGCGTATCAGTTCGTTGATTCCGGCGGCGAGATCTTTCGCAAAGGCGTCGGGATCAGTTGCTTCGAACGGGGATTCTTTCTGTTGCTCGAGCGGCACGAGCAGTCCCGTTTCGCCCGGAATGATGATTTCCTTCATCCCGCCGACCTTCGACGCGACCACCGGAGTTTCGCAGGCCATCGCTTCGAGGTTGATGATTCCGAACGGCTCGTAAATCGACGGCGTGCAGAAGACACTGGCATGACTGTAAAGATTGATCTTTTCGTCTGCGGGAAGCATTTCCTGAATCCAGACAATTTTACCATCGTAGTTGCCGCGGACGGCTTCGATGGCGTCCTTCATTTCCGTGGCGATTTCCGGCGTGTCCGGAGCTCCTGCGCAAAGAACCACCTGGGTGCCGGGGTCGAGGTGTCTGATCGCGTTCACGAGATGGATGATTCCCTTCTGACGCGTGATCCGTCCTACGAAGAGCACGTAGGGAATGTCCGGGTCGATTTTCAGTTTTTCAAGAACGGCACGGTTCGGACTGGGCCGGTATTCGTCAGGGTCGATCCCGTTGTAGATCACAGGCACTCTTTCCTCCGGCACGTCGAAGTTGTTGAGAATGTCGATCCGGGTTTCGTTGGAAACCGCAATGACACGATCGGACATTTCGATCGCGGTCTTTTCGAGCCAGAGGGTGAAATCGTAGCCGCCGCCGAGTTGTTCACGCTTCCACGGGCGGAGAGGCTCGAGCGAGTGAACGGTAAGGGCCATGGGCAGTCCATAGTTCAGGTGTGCGAGGATCCCTCCGAAATGTGAGTACCACGTGTGCAGATGGACGACGTCGGCGTCGATGTTCTGCGTGTTGAAGTCGAGACACTTTTGCAGCGCTGAAAAAACGGACTGGAGCGGCTTGGGTGCTGAATAGGTGGACGTGTCGACCGAGGCGCCGTAAACCTGAGGGTTTTCATCGGTGACGAGTTGGTCTCCAAAGCAGCGGACTTCCACGTCGCACAGTTTTGCCAATTCACGGGAGAGATACTGAACGTGGATCCCGGCACCTCCGTAAATGTTAGGGGGGAATTCGTTGGTGAGAAGAAGCGGCTTCATAGTGGCTCGAATAGGGGCGATCAGAGTTCAACTGTATTTCGCCATTCTGCAACCTCTACCGTGCCGTTCGGATGTCTTTCTGCCAGTTTATCACGCAGGACCGCTGACTGTTCGGGTTCTCCATGGACGAGGAAGACACGTTTTTTCGGTCCGCCCATCGCCTCAAAATAGTCGAGCAGTTCGCTCTGATCGGCGTGACCGCTGAACGAATCGAGGATTTTAACTTCGGCTTTCACTTTGAATGAGTCGCCGAGAATATTGACTTCCTTCATGTTGTTTCGAAGTTTCCAGCCGAGCGTGTTTTGCGCGCAGTAGCCCACGAACAGGATCGTATTCTTCGGATCTTCGATCCCGTTCCGGAGATGGTGGAGGATACGACCGGCTTCACACATGCCCGATGCAGAGATGATGATCGATGGTTCGGTGACATCGTTGAGCGCTTTCGAAGCGGAGACTTTGCGCACCATCGTAAGGTTCTCGAAGCCGAAGGGATTGCGTTTCTCAAAAAGGAAGTCGTAGACCTCGTTGTTGAAACATTCCGGGTGGAGACGGAAAATCTCGGTCGCATTCACCGCGAGGGGACTGTCGACGAAGATCGGGACGGGCGGGATCTCACCTTTCTCGGTCAGTTCGTGGAGCACGTAGATGAGCTGTTGGGTGCGTTCGACCGCGAAGGCGGGAATGATAATTTTTCCCTTTCGCTCCAGCGCCTTGTTGATGATGTCCTTGATAAGGTGGTTTGCCTGAGTGGGGAGTTCGTGCTCGCGATTCCCGTAAGTGCTCTCCATGATGACATAATCCACCTCCTGAGCGACGGCCGGATCGCGAAGGAGATCGTTGTCACCGCGTCCGACGTCTCCGGAAAAGAGGAGTCGTTTCTTTTCCCCGTTTTCTTCGATGTCGAGAATGACCTGTGCCGAACCGAGAATATGCCCTGCGTCGATGAAGGTCAGACGGATTCCGTCGGCAATCGGAATCGACCGGTCGTAGCCGATGTTCACGAACTGGCGGACACATTCCTCAGCGTCCTGAACGGAGTAAATGGGATCGAGCGCGGGGAGCCCCTGTTTCGCACGGCGCTTGTTGATCCATTTCATGTCCTGCGTCTGGATCCTCGCCGAATCGGCGAGCATAATCTGACAGAGGTCCCGAGTCGCGAAGGTCGAGTAGATATTTCCTTTGAAGCCGTTTCGCGTGAGATTGGGCAGATTGCCGCTGTGGTCGATGTGAGCGTGCGACAACACGACCGCGTCGATCGTTTCGGGTTCGAAGAAGAAGTTCCGGTTTCTGTCGACAGACTCATCCCGACGTCCCTGATAAAGACCGCAATCCAGCAAAATTCGTGAACCGTTCGCTTCAATAAGATGCTGCGAACCGGTTGTTGTCTGGGCTGCGCCGCAGAAAGTGATTTTCATGTGGAGGTTTTATCCAATTCGCAGGGGAGGGGCAAGCACCTTTGAAATCTATAAATCGCCTTTTTTAGTCGGATAGTAAAGTTATTCTATAATTGTCATAAAATCAGCAGTCGAAATTTAAAAAATAGTTAACAAATATTAAATTTACGCTTGTATGGAATATAAATTTGTAATAAGTTCCACTCATGAATCGGATTTCGACCTGCCTCACTGCTCTCACAGCTTCGGCTGTGCTTCTTCACACTGCGCAATCCGCAGATGTTACTGTTGAGAGTCTCAACTCCCGGATGACCGCGATTGAGAGCCGCCTCATTTCCATTGAGGAAGCCCTGCAGGGTCAAAGCGGCGGTTACCAATACAGCGACCAGGCGACACTGGAGGCGACCAATTCAGGTAACACGATCAACCTCAGCGCAAACTCAGGAAAGACTTACGTGATTCAAGATGGCGACACCCTCGGTTCGATCGCCCGCAAGCATGGCGTTGAGCGTTCCGCACTGCTTTCCTCCAACCGCCTCAGCGAAGGTCAGCCCATCTATATCGGTGAAACGCTGGTTATCCCCGGTGAAGCTCCCAAGGCCGCGCCCGAAGTTGACAACACCAAGATCGCTGAAGCCCCCAAGCCCGCTCCGGTGAAGAAGGATGCTGTCGTTGTCGGTGAAACGAAGAAGCCCGCGCCTGCGTCGACTCCCGGGAAAACGGAGAAGAAGGTGCACATCGTTGCCAAAGGTGACACGCTCATGGGGATTTCCCGTCAGTATAAAGTGGACGTGAATTCGCTCAAAGCAGCCAACGGTCTTCGCACCGACGTGATCGGACTGGGACAGAAAATCACGATTCCCACCGGGACCTCGGTAGCCTCGAACACCACTGCGCCCAAGAAAACGACCGATGCAAAGCAGGACGCACAGTATGAGTATGAGAATCCTCTCCTGAACAAAGGTGAGACCTACGGATACTACACCGTGAACAAAGGGGATAATCTCTACGCCCTCGCCCGCGACTTTTTCACGAGCATGGCTGAACTTCAGCGCGTCAACCGCCTCGGTGCTAAAACTCTGATTTACCCCGGTAACGAGCTCATCGTTCCCACTTCGAAATACAACGCCTACCACCAGAACGGTGAAGTCGCGCAGCGTTAGTATTCCGATATCCGAATTTGTCTCCGATACGATTCCCGAGATTGTTGAAAAGACATAGTTGAGTGGTCAAAAGCCCGATCCCGTAAGGGGTCGGGCTTTTTCTTTTTGCTGAAACGGACCCGCTCGCCAGCGCGGAAAGTTCCGACAGCGGGGACGCGTGGCCCTGAGGCGCGGGGTGTGAGCTTACGCATCGAACGGTCGGCCAACCGGGGGGGGGCATTCGGACTTCGCTGCGCGCTACTCTTCGAGCTTCGTCGTATTGAGCCGGAAGCGTTTCAACGGATGCTCCGGAATCTCCTCCTCGCCGGCGTTGCCGTTTGCCGGGCTGTCGGAGAGCGTTTGTCCGGGGGCGGTCGTTGTTCCCACCATCACCTTCACTCCGTCTGCGGGTTCATCGGTCTCCTCTTCCGGGGGCGGCGGTGGCGGAGGGATCTTAACGACGATCTGAACTTCGCCGCCATCGACGGGGGATGGTGACAAGATCATTTCGGTGGAAACGTTCGCAGGGCTCACGCCGCTTTCCGATAAAAGTTGTTTCACCGCTTCGGCTCTCTTTTCGCAGATGTAGTCATTAAATGCGCCGGAACCCCCGGAGGCCTTGATCGGCTTGAGAATGACATCGAGTCCTGCGAATTCCGGAGAAGTGAGCGCTTTCGACACCGCTGCGACGGCCGGTTCCTGGTTTGCCTGAAGGAGAAAGGCGTTCCGGGAGAAGCTGATCGATCCCACCGTCTCATAGCTTGCCTGTGGGATCGACTCGCGGGCTTCCAGCGCTTCGAAAACCTGATCGGCGTCGAGCGTCACTTCGCTCCCTCCGACGGGCATCGCGATGAGCGGCTGCGCCACGAGAGGGGCTTTCTTTTTCCCCTCGAGCCGGTCGAAGTCGCTCAACATCACGAGCGTGGGGAACCATTTTTCGAGGGGCAGTCCCGGTGCCTGAAATACCTCCTCTGCTGTGGGGTGATACTCAAAATCCAGAAGCTCGACTTCCCGGTTGCTGGAGGAAAGCGAAACTTTGATTTCGGGAAGATCCGCCGAGGGAACGATGCAGATGCGATTGATAAAGCGCCGTCCCTCCATGAGAGATTGAATACGGATGCGGAGGGCCGTGATCGTGACAACGCTATCAGTGAGGCCGCCAATGAGAACGTAATCGGGATGGATTTCAATGCGGCCGAGATGAGTCGAGATACCGAGTTCGGTGAGGGCGCTTTCGAGGTCATCGACGTCGGGCATTGCGATGTCAGGGACGATTTTCAGTCCTGCATTGATGACCGAGAGATCCGGACGGACTGATCGCACCGCGTTGGCGAGGCGCTGTCCCGTCTCTTCTGAATCGATCGTTCCTGAAAAAGACACCTTCCGATCGGCAAATCTCACTTCCAGCAATGTTTCCGCATGCACCCGCGTAAGCTTTGCCATTCCGGTCAGGAAAAACAGGAGCAGAGTCAGTTGCTTGAGGTGATAGGCTCTCATCAAGAGTCTCTTAGGAAAAAGTGGGGCGGTCGAACTAGTGGATTCTAAAACCCGTAAGTCAACCTTTTCGGATTCGGCTTACTGGACATCATGCCTTTTTCGGCGGCATGACTCAACACTGTTATGACTTCGATTTAACAGGGTTGAGTCACATCGCAAACAGGGTCCGGTCGTATTCCTGACAGGGTATTGTCACTTCTTTTACCCTCCTCAAAGAGGTAGTAACAGATCGACAACCTTTTTGCTTCCCTGCTTGCTTGTCGTGAGGCTTTCGGTTTTGTTTGGGGTGACCCTTTCCATACGAATGGCTGATATCGAATCCCTCAAGCAAGCTCTCGCCGTCTCTCCTGACAATGTTCCCCTCCTTCTTTTGCTGGGGGATGCTTACATGGATGCTTTCTCACTCGAGGAAGCTCAGGCGATCTTTGAGCAGGTTCTCGCGATAGAGCCCGGGAATCCTGTGGCACGGCTGCAGACCGCCCAGTTGCTTGATTTGAGAGGCCGCAGCTCTGAGGCTATCCTGCGTCTGGAGCAGTTGAATGCCGATCAGCCTGTCTTCGCTCCCGGTTGGCTTTTGCGCGCAAAAATGGCACTGGGAGAAGGTGACGGCAAAGGGGCCCGTGAATTTTATGACAAGGCGATCACCCTTGAAGCGTCCCTCGCGAGTGATGATCTCCTGAAGCGCATCCGCGAGGCGGGCGGACGGAGGGAGCAGGTCCCGCCATCCAATCCGAAGCCGCAGCGCGACGGTTCGAATCAGGCCGGTGCTTATTACGATTCTGATTTTGATGACGAAGATTTCGACGACGATCCTTTCGGCGACGCCGATGCGGAGCTCGAACTCGAATTCGAACGGCGCCCCGATACGGACTTTAAAAAAGTCGGCGGGATGGAAGGCGTTAAAGAGGATATTCGGATGAAGATTCTCTACCCGATGGAGAACAAGGAATTGTTCGAAGCCTACGGGAAAAAAGCGGGCGGGGGAGTGCTTCTCTATGGCCCTCCCGGTTGCGGGAAAACGCTCATCAGTCGCGCCACCGCCGGTGAGATCAACGCCAACTTCATGAGTGTCGGTCTCCATCAGATCCTCGACATGTGGATCGGGAAATCAGAAGAGAAGCTTCATGAGATTTTCGAGCTCGCGAGGCGCAAGGCTCCCACGGTTCTCTTTTTCGACGAAGTCGACGCGCTCGCGGCGGATCGGAAAGACATGCGAACTTCCGCCGGGCGAACCCTGATCAACCAGTTCCTCGCCGAGTTGGACAGCGAGTCGGCGGAAAATGACGGGGTTCTCGTGCTTGGCGCGACGAATGCGCCCTGGCATCTCGATTCCGCCTTTTTGCGTCCGGGGCGATTCGACCGGCTGATTTTTGTCCCGCCCCCCGATGAGCCCGCCCGCGAGGAGATCGTAAAGATCATGGCCGACGGGAAGCCTGTCACTGGACTCGATCCTTCGGCGCTGGCGAAGCGTGTGAAAGATTTTTCCGGCGCGGATATCAAAGCGACGTTCGATCAGGCGATCGAGACAGCGCTCGCTGAAGCGATGAAATCGGGCAAGATTGTCCCGGTGACACAGAAACAGCTCATCAAGTCGGCTAAACAGGTCAAGCCCAGCACCCGCAAGTGGTTTGAGAGCGCCAAAAACTACGCGCTCTATGCGAACCAAAGTGGTTTCTACGACGAAGTCCTCGACTATCTTGGGATTCAAAAGTAGGACCGACCGGTTCTCTGACTCACGAAATGAGCGAACTCAATCACGGGCTCCTGCTACAGGATCAAGGGCGACTCGAAGAGGCTGAGGCGATTTTCTATTCGGTTCTCGCCCGGGAGCCGGAAAATGATTTCGTCTACTCACGTCTCGCTCTCTGTCAGCTCAATCAATCGGGGAAAAAGCAGAGGGCGCTTGAATCGATCGGTGAAGCAATCCGCTTGCGTGCCGATACCGCCTTTTATCACGCGGTGAAGTCGCTCATTCTTTCCGATTTGCACAAGGGGAAAGCAGCGCTCGAATCAGCCGACGCCGCCATCGCGCTCGATCCCGAGGATGCTTTTCCGCTCGCGGCAAAGGCTGCCGCTTACTGCGAGCTGGACCAGTGGGCCAAAGTCGAGGAATGGAGTATCAAGGCGCTGCAGGTCGACAGCGAGCACGCCATGGCGGCCAATCTGTTGACTCATTCGCTGCGGCTCCAGGGCAAGTCCGATCAGAACGCCGTCGCCGTGGAGCAGCTTCTCGCCGCGTCGCCCGAGGACAGTTTTGCTCACGTGAATGCCGGATGGAGCGCGCTGCAGCGGGGGAACTCCCGACAGGCGGAAACCCACTTTCGCGAGGCGCTTCGTCTCGAACCTGAATCTGATGCTGCGCGTGATGGACTCCTCGAGTCCTTTCGGGCGAGATCCTGGTTCTATCGCATCTACCTTTCCTACTGCTTTTTTATGCAGCGCTTCACCGGCGGGAAGCAGTGGGCGATTATCGTCGGGATCTATGTCGCTTATCAGCTGATGCGACGTTGGCTGGAAACGGTCAACCCGGTCATCGCGGCGGTATTCGTTCTTCTCTGGTTGGCGCTCATTCTCTGGGTCTGGCTCGCGCCGGGGATCGGGAACTTTCTCATTCTCATGGACCGGTCCGCCCGTCTCGCGCTCAAGCCGGGCGAAAAGTGGCAGGGATTCGCCGTCGGGGGAGGGCTCGTCCTCGGCGTCGTTTGTATCGCGACCGGGTTCGGGCTGAGCATTGACCCGCTCCTGCTGGGAGGGATTGGCTTGATCGCTTCGACCGTGCCTGCTTCTCTCGCCTTTGCGAATGACTCCCGGAAAGGTCGTCTTCTCTTTGGCTCAGTTACCGGAGCCGTTTATGTGATGACCCTGATCGTCGTTCTGAAACTCTGGCTGGGCCCGGTTCAGACGGAACTGGATCCCGTCACGAAAGCGCTCGGAGGTTTTGTCATCATCGCCGCGCTGCTCTGCACCTGGCTGGGGAATGTGAGATCGCTCCGGCAGGAGGAAGTGAACTGAGCCCTGCTGGACTGGTGCTCGTCGGATCGACGCCCCATTGCAGCCGGCACGGCGCAGCGGGCACAAAAAAACGGCGAACCGATCAGGGCCCGCCGTTCTTTAAATTTTTGGTCGATTAAGAGCCGTTATGAGCTCTTTCTCGCACGCTCTTTCACGTTCGTAGCGGCTTTGCCGAGACGAGTGCGAAGGTAGTTGAGCTTGGCGCGACGAACTTTTCCGTGCTTGAGCACTTCCACTTTAGCCACTTTCGGAGAATGAAGAGCGAATGCACGCTCAACGCCTTCTCCGTTGGAAATCTTACGAACCGTAAAGGCCTCGTTTACACCGGAACCACGACGGCCGATGACAAGTCCTTTAAAAATCTGGATACGCTCTTTTCCGCCTTCAACAACGCGGGAGTGAACATTAACAGTGTCGCCAGGACGGAAATCCGGGACGTCTTCTTTCATCTGTTCGCGTTCGATTTTATCAATCACATTCATGGTGTCGCCTAAGAAAAATGAAGCCGCGAAGATAGGAACTCGCGGCAGGAAGAAAGGGTTACTCGAAAATGAATCGAAAGCAACGAATTTCCCTAATATTTTTTCTTGCGCTCCTTCGGATTCGAGTTAGAATCCCGTCCCCTAACCAATGGGGCGTCCGTCCTGACAGATGCCCTTTTTACCGTGGAGCGGTAGCTCAGTTGGTTAGAGCGCCGGCCTGTCACGCCGGAGGTCGCGGGTTCAAGTCCCGTCCGCTCCGCCACTCTAAACGTTCCATACGCCCGAGCTCAACGAGTTCGGGTTTTTTCGTGTCTGCACGAAAGGAAGTGAATGACGGAATTTTCTGACGCCACTCATTGATTTTCATAGGGTTTTGTGTTTCGACGGAACTCGGGAGACCGGAACGCGCTCGAAAAAAATGAAATCCTGACTTCGAAATCGTTGCGCTCTTCCAAATTCGAGTTAGAATCCGCGCCTGACCAATGGGGTGTCCGTCCTGACAGATGCCTTTTTTACCGTGGAGCGGTAGCTCAGTTGGTTAGAGCGCCGGCCTGTCACGCCGGAGGTCGCGGGTTCAAGTCCCGTCCGCTCCGCCACTCTGAACGATTCAAGCAACCGAACTCAACGAGTTCGGTTTTTTTGTGCCCGCGCAACATGCCGGCGTCACTTAATCCCGAGATGTTTATCGAGAAACTCGAACGTGCCGACTCCGTTGATCGAATGGCCTCCCTGGAAGTATTCGATTCCGGTTCTATCAACGAGACCATATTGGGCGTAGAGCCAACGGACTTTCGCGTATTCGTGGGCGACCCACTCGTCAGTGGCGACGCCGTCATGGTGACCGCGTTCAACGAAAAAGGGACGGGGAAAGATGAGGGCTGCGATTTCGGAATAGTCGAAGGTGTTTCCCATATTCCAGTAGGGCATTTCCCATTCAATCGAATTCATGAAGCTGCCGGGGTAGTCCGGGTCGGCGACTTTTCGTGTCCAGTGATTGAAGTCGCCGGAGCAGATTGAGAGGCTGTAATCCGGCAAGAGAGCGGGGATTCGCATCGCTGATTCGCCGCCGTAGCTGAGTCCGTAGAACGCGATTTTCTTCTCATCGACGGAATCCACGGTCTTGAGGAAGGCGAGGAACTGTTGATGCGACGCGATGATGAAGGAAAATAGGCTGCCGCCGATGAGGTTGGCTTTCCGGTCGAGCCAGCGATACTGATCTTCACCCCGATAGAGGTTGTGAGGCGCGAAAGTGATGTAGCCCTTTTCGGCAAGCACGGCTGCAAAGTTGTTGTAGGCGGTTTTGTCGGCGTCGAGGGTGTCGCGGGGGATCCCGTTGCGTCCGTGCTGACAGACGACGACGGGCCTTTTTTCTCCCTCGGGGATGCCCTTGGGAACGACGAGGAGGCCCCAGGCTTCGAAATCAGGGTAAACGTCGAGGAGAATGTCCCACGCGGTCCAGCGTTCGGTTTCGGCGACGAGGCGCGAGCGGGGATTGAGAGGCAGGAGTGTCTCGTCAAACTCGCCGATGATCTCGTTTTGAAACCGGGCCCGCCATTTCTCCTGTTGGTCGAAACAGGTGAGGGGACTGAGCGTGTCGTGGGATTTTTTCGTCGACCAGCCGCCGGGCCGCAGCGCGGGATCGAGATCGAATAGCACTGTTTCGCGGCGGAGCGCTTCCGACTCATCGAGAATCTTCTGAACGTGATCCTGAGTCTGGAGGAAGACTCGTTGATGGCGGTTTTCCGGCTCAAACCCGATGCGTTCATCGAAAAGGAGTGCGAGCGGCGCGACGCGATCGACCTCGGGGGAGCGCCCTGTCGTCTGTAGGAAGCCCGCGACGGAGGGGGAATCTCCGCGTGCATCGTTGCTGGCTTCGTTAGAGAGAAAATTTGAGGGCAGGCTTGTCTTGCCGAGATGCAGCGCGGCGCGCTCGAGTTCAGTCGTGACGGCAATGTAGTCCGGCGTCTCAATCCTGCCCTTCGCCGATTCGAACTCCGGAAAAGAGGTGTGCTCGACGAGAAGTGCGCGGGGAAAGATCATCGCGGCGACGGCGGCATCGCTGAAATCTGGAAGAAGGCCGAAGAGGTTGTGGTCGATCGGCTCGGACCAGGCTCGCTCCCGCGAATGGAAAGCCCCGCTTACGAAGGAGTGATCGAAGGTGTCGCTGATCGCGGCGGCGTAGAGAGCGGCACGACCTCCGCTTCCGTAGCCGGCGACGGTGACTTTAGACCCGGGGAATTGAAAATGAAACGCCTCGGCTGCGGCGAGAGCAGTTTGGACTTCGTAGCCGATCGGGTGGCGACCCATTTGGAAGGCCTGCCGGTAGATCCATTCGCGGTGGGTTTGATCGGAGCGAATGATGCGTGCGTCGTCCCCGTCAGGGCCCTTGTAGGGCTCTCGGTTGATGACGGCGGGAATGAGGAGGCGAAAGCCGGTGAGAGCGAAGCGAAGGCCGATCTGTTTGATCGGTGGGAGTTGTTTTGTCAGGCCAATAATATCTTCGGGTGTGTCGTTGGCGTCCGGGATCAGAACCATGAGCGGCGCGTCAGTGACCTTCTCGATATCACCGAGGGGAATGACGTAAAGTCCCTCCGCCTGCAGTCCGTCGAGGACGTCCCAGCGAACCTGGTGGATTTCAAAATCCTCGTTCTTTGAGACGAGGGAGGAAGGCGCTTTTCCATCGAAGTCCGGAATGGAGTCTGAGAAGAATTCGAGGCGGGGGGGAGTTCTCTCGTCGACGACTCCGAGGAGTTCGCTGAGTCGTTTCCTCTTTGCTGCGAGGCGTCCTTTTTCCTCAGTGGAGTCACGCAGCGAATTCGGAATGATCTCGGCAACTGAGGTGATCTCGGCTCCAACGAAGGCGTGAGCCCCCTCCATGATTCTGCCGGAGAGATCTTCGGGGAGGTCGCCCAGAGGCGAGGTTCCCGGAAAAGAGCGTGCGTCCTGACACCAACCCAGGGCGGGCGTCGCGATGAGGGCGAAGATGAAAAGGCGAAAGGTCATTTGGGTTTTGCGGGAGTCGGCGCGGCTTTCTCTTTCTTTCCGAGATCGAGTTGGCTGATTTCGGTGCTGACGTTGCCGGTTGCTCTGATCACGAGAACGATCCCCGGGTCGGGGGCGGCGTCGGCAGCGTGGCGTGTGATCGTGTAAATGTCGGCGAGTTTGATCGCGAGGTCATCGAGTGAAACGTTGATTCCCTCGGGCAGGTCTGCGGATTGGATCGCTTTCTGGACTTCCTCGTCGAGTTCTTCCTTGTAGTCGTTGAGGTCGACGCGGAGCTGGCTTTCGATCCCTTTGACGAGCAATTCCTCGACGAGCCACGCCGCGGTTGACGTGAGTTGATCGCGCGTTTCGACGGTGAGTTCGACATTCGCGAATCCGAGCGTTTGTTTCTCGTAATCGATGATGGGGCGGGCTTTCATCCAGATTTCGCCGGAAATTCCGCGGCCGATCGGGGTTCTTCCGGTCTTGAGATCGAGCTTGAGATTCAGCAGGCCGTTCTGACCCACCTGCGCTTCGATCCCTGAAACTGTGATCCTGGTTCCGAGTCCGGTTTTAATCTCGACGTCTTCAGTTTCGAGAACCTCGTTGAGTTCTTTCATGCTCACGATGAGGGGCACTCTGAGATCGGTCCGGGTTCCCTCCTTGAGTGGTTGTAAGTTAGGAAGTGGGATCGGTGACGGGGCGGCGGGTTCGCGGTTGGTCAGGAACGTTTCCGACTGAATCGCGACGGTGACGCCGAGGGCTTCGGGATTGGAGTAGTCGATCGGACTGAGGAAGACCGCTCTCGGGTCGACGTTGAGCCATACGCGGGGATCGTCCGAAATCAGCTCGTTGATGTAGCCTTCCCGCCACAGCTTTTCGACCTCGCCTTTGAGATCGAACTTTTTCTTGAAGGCGGGTGTCAGTTTCTGCGCTTCTTTTTGGACAAACCCGGAAAGGCTGGAGCTGAGCAGACCGGTCACGTCGATCTTACCGAGGCCTCCGATGTTCAGGTTTGCTTTGGAAAGGTTGAGGTGGGGCACCAAGTTCGGATTTACTTTCCAGTCGGGGGCGATCACGGGAGAGAGTTTTCCGCCGACGACACCTCCCAGTTCGACGGTGCTGTTCAGGGGGATCTGAATAAATTTCGCATCGAGGGCTCCGCTGATGCGGGCTGCGCCCTGAATGGGGGCTCCGAAGGCGAGACCGTCAACCTGACTTTGAAATTGGATGTCTCCCCGTGTCACATCCCAGGCGTAGGCACCGTTTTTAATGTTCTTGTGGATGCTCTTGTTCTCACTGCCCCGGATGCGTTTCGGTGCCTGTGAATTCGCGGCTTCCGAAAGCATCGACAGAGGGATTCCGATTTTCAGGGCGAAAATGGAGACCTCGGGACGGGGGACGTCGAACTTTCCAATCGGTTTTCCCGAGGGCGGCGAGACACGAATCATTTTCGGTCCGACGAACCGCGTCGCAAGGGGGATGAGGATGATCCCTCCCGCGAGGAGGATGCCGAGGATCAGAAGGATTTTTTTCATGAAGTGGAGAAGGGGAAAAGATCAAGATCAAAAGGCCTGATCGACTGGCTTATACAGGGACACTTAAACAGGGATACCTAATACCGCCGTTTATTTCAAAGAGTTCTCGTGAATATTTATACCATGATTTCGTCTGCTGATTCGATAACCTGGGGAGCGTGTGAGCTGGAGAGCCCAACGCTTCGAAGGCTTCGTTGCGGCGGGTTGCTGGTTGAGATGTGCCGGTCACAGGATCAAATTTACCTCGCCTCGAAGACTCTCAGTAAGAAAGAAATCGATAATTTCGACGAGGATGCTCCGATTGAGTGGAATCGCTGGGCGGTTTACACGGGAAAGGAAACGGTCCGGATTCAGCCGGGACTGCCCGATTTGCCGATTTTGTTTGAGCCCGAGTCGAGTGTTCAGGTTCCGGCGGGGGGCGAGATTCGCATCTTCGTTCAACTTCCGCTGTCGGTGGTCATCAAGGTTCCGGATGAACTGGATCCGCTTCTCGCTGAGTTTCCGACGGAGAAACTTTCTCACGCCTGGTTCGGTGAGAGCGATCAGGAAGAACTCTGTTATTCGGTTTCGACGTCCGGTCGATCGAGTGATGATTCGACAGTGATTGCCCCGATTCAGATTCGAAATGATTCGGCCGAAGCTCTCGATGTTTCGCGATTGTGTCTTCGCGTCGCTGGCTTGTCGATTTATCGCAGTGATGGGAAACTCTGGTCGAACGAAACCGTGGTCCAATTTCGGGGAGGAATCCATCCGAGTAAGGTTTCGGTGAGGAAAGGTCCTCCCGTTGAGGCGGTTGCGGCAGATTTGGTCGCGCCTCCGCGAGAAAGGGAAGCTGACTCCGTGATGCGACGCGGCTTCCGTTCTCTGCGTCGATGGACCGCTGACTTTCTCGACTTGAACTGAAGCGACCGTTCCGGTTCGCCGTGTTTGTCATCGTTTCACGGATGACGTAGAGTGGCGGCATGGCGGACGAAACAGGGCAGTTGGATAAGGGGCGGCGAGTGGCCATTCTCGGCGGGTCGTTTGATCCTGTGCACCGGGGCCACCTCGGGATGGCTGCGAACGTGATTGAGCACACCGCGATCGACCGCGTGATCTTCGTGCCGTGTTACGTGTCTCCTTTCAAAAGTGGCACGGTGGCGTCTCCTGAGCAGCGGGCGGAGATGCTGGAGCTCGCAATCCGGGATTCCGGCTGGGAGTGGGCGAGTGTTTCGCGATTTGAGATCGAGCGCCCCGAGCCGAGTTACTCATGGGAAACGGCCGAACATTTTACTCAGGCTATGCCGGGCGTGGACCTGCATTGGATCGTGGGCACGGATCAATGGGAGCAGCTGGAACGTTGGGCCGAGCCTGAAAAATTGAGGGAGCTTCTGAAATTCGTCGTCTTGACGCGTGGTGATGCCAAGGTGGGTCCCAAAGCGGGATGGCGTCACGAAACGCTGCCTTTCGAGCATGCCGCTTCATCGACGATGATACGCGAGCGGTTCGCGGAGCATGAGAACTGGCTTACGCCATCGGTGATCGACTACTGCCGCGATCAGGGCCTCTACGGCGCAGAAAAGTAGCGGGGGGAATAACAAACGGCCTGCGTCCGGGTAGATGCCTTTTGCCAAAAGGCATTCACGGCGTTCTGATACCCTGACACGTCCGCAAACGAATGTCGTGGGCGATACGGGCGAACTGCGTCTCGGCGAGACACATCCACCTCTGGATATCCCTGAGCGCCCGCATTCCGACTGCCACAGGCAACAACGGACGGCCTGCGTCCAGGTAGATGCCTTTTGCCAAAAGGCATTCACGGCGTTCTGATACCCTGAATCCTCCGCAACCGACACAGGCAATCCTGTGTCCCGGATCAGCTCTTCCACCTCCGAATATCTCTTACGGACATCGTCTGGGATGGTTCGAAGAGCGGCGGAACGGCTCTCGTTCCGCCACGTTCCCTGTCGAATTAAGCGCCGGTTTGAGCGGCACCGGCTGCGTCGATCTTGGACTGCTCGGTGTCGAGGACTTCGCGACGAAGGTTGGTTCCTGATTTCCGCGCCCACCAGAGCACGATCGGTGCTGCGATGAAAATGGATGAGTAGGTTCCGACGATCACACCGATGATCAGTGTTTCGGCAAAGTTTCTGAGTCCGGGGCCACCGAAGATGTAGAGAACACTGACGGTGATCAAGGTCGTGACACTGGTGAGCAAGGTCCGTCCGAGGGTCTTGTTCAGCGCGTAGTTCATGATGTCTTTCACATCGCCACGCTTCGTCGCGAGTCCTTCACGAACGCGGTCAAAGACGACGATGGTATCGTTGATCGAATAACCGGCAATCGTGAGGAAGGCACCCACGGTGATGAGAGTGAGTTCCTGACCGAAGAGTGTCGCAAGACCGGCCACGACGACGAGATCGTGTAGGAGGGCGACGATCGCACCGAGGGCAAAGGCAAACTCGAAACGGAGCGTGACGTAGATCAGAATCGCACCCACACCAATCAGGAGAGCGATACCGGAGGAAGTCAGCATGGACTGTCCGACGGCGGATCCAACCGAGCTGACGGTGGTGTCTTTCAGCTCGATCTTAAGATCTTTCTCGATTTCGGCGAGGATTTGAGGAGCGGAATTGTCCGGTGCACGCACGAGGAAGAACTCGCCGCTGGAACCAACGGGGTGCTGCTGCTGGATGAGTGGTTCACCGCCGAGGTCGAGGTCGGAGATCGCATCCTTGATACCCTCTTTCGTGATGCCTTCGGTTGCCTGAATCGTGATCGAATCGCCGCCTTTCAGCTCAACGCCGCGTGGGTCGACCGAAGGAACGAGGATGATTGATGCCACCATTGCGACGGCTGAGATCGTGAGGGAAATCTTCCGCTTGCTGAGGAAGTCGATGATTTTCTCAGGAATCAGATTCATGAAGCTGACTTTCTTGAGGAAGCCATTCTCTTTCCCAACGCCTGTTGCCCATGAGAAACAGACTCGTGTCACGAGGAGTGACGAGAAGAGCGTCGCGAAAATACCGATGATGAGCGTGATCGCGAAGCCTTTGACGGTTCCGGCGGCCACTGCGTAGAGGATGATCGCCGTGATCAGCGTGGTGATGTTCGCATCGATAATCGCTGAGAATGCTTTCTCGTAAGCGGTGTCGATCGCCGAGCGAAGCGATTTGCCTTCGGAGAGTTCTTCGCGGAGACGCTCGTAAATGAGGACGTTCGCATCAATCGCGACACCGATCGTGAGGATAATACCTGCGATACCCGGAAGCGTCAGCGTGAACTGGAACAGCGCCATCGTTCCGAAGATAATCGCGATGCTGATGCAGAGACCGATCAGCGCGAGGATACCGGAAAAGCGGTAGTAAATGACGATGAAAAGGAGCGTGAGCGCGAGTCCGGCAACACCGGCCATGATGCCCTGCTGGATCGTTGCAGCACCCATCGTGGGGGAGATGAAGTTCGAGTATTCGATGTTGATCGGATTCTCGAGAGGGTTTTCAAGCGCAGAGGCGAGCGTGAGTGCCTCCTCCTGAGTGAAGTCACCGGTGATGGAGCAACCGGTTGCAAAGGGTTCGCGAATCACGGGTGAGGATAAAATGACGTCATCCATGATGATCGCGAGAGGCTGGTTCGTGTTCTCACGAGTGAGTGGTCCCATGATGTCGGCACCTGCGCTGGTGAAGTCAACGCTGATGGAGTGACCGCTGCCGCCGTAGAAATAGCCGGCTTTGTTCACATACTCACCCTTCATGTCACGCTTGATTTTAACGAGGCCGTAACGGGTGGGTAGTTCCTCGCCGGCGTCATTGAACTCCGGCTTGTAGGGGAGCGCTTCGTATCCGGGGATGACCTGCGCTCCGCTCTGCACCTGCATTGCGAGACCGCTGCTCTGAGGGTGGAGGATGGAAAACTCAAGCTTTGCGACCTTCTCGAGGACCGCTTCGATTTCTTTCAGCTTCTCCTGTCCGACACCGGGCATCTGGAGGAATACTCCGTCGTCGCCGGAGGGGGCGAGAATCACCTCACCGGTTCCGAGGTCGTTGAGACGCTTGGAGAGAACTTCGATGACCTGCTCCTGAGAGCCGCTGTCGATGACTTTTTCACCGCTGGCTTCGATCTTGATCTGCATCGAGACACCGCCCTGAAGCTCGATGCCTTTTTCCATTCCGAGAGTGGAGTAGAGCCACACACAGAGAGCGGTCACACCAATCGTGAGGACCGTTCCAATCATGCGTTTCCGCTTCTGAATCTCCGCTGCAAAGTAGGTCACGAAAAGGGCGAGGAGGCCGAGTCCGATGAGAAACACGAGGTTGGAGGAAATTCCAATAGCCGGCGCGTTTGCCGCTTCGACCATGTCAGACACTTCCGAGCCGGGAGCGGGAACGGTTTCAATCGCCTCCGCTGCTTTATCGGCTTGGTCGGAAACCTTTTCAGTTGTCTCCTTAACTGCCGTTTCCACTTTTGGCGCGGCCTGGCTGGCACCGTCCTTAATGACAGGGGCGCTGCCGGTTTGGTCGGATTTGGTAATGCCGGAAGCAGAATCAGAAGCGGTTGCTTCGACGCTGACTTCAGCTGCGGTGGTATCGGCCGTGGTTTCTTGAGCTGGCATGGGAATCTTGGAAAAAAAGGATCAAACAGGGTCAGGTCTTACCCCTGACAGGGTTAAGTCGGAGACTTAACAGGATTGAGTGAACTAACTAACAGGGTTGGTTCGAAAACAAGTGACGTGATTTGGTCGAAAGCAGGAGTCCGAACCGGTTTAGTCGGACACGTTTGAATTGGTCTCCGGTGCTTTTTCGTCAGTGTCTTTGTCGCCCTTGGCAGCTTTACCTCCGTTGACGGTGGCGATAGCGCTGCGGTCAAATTTAACGCTCAGGCCGTCGGCGATTTTCACGGATACCGTTTTGTCGGTTTTTCCGGAAACGAGACCGTGGATGCCGCCGATCGTCACGACTTTGTCACCAACGCGGAGGTTGTCACGCATCAGCGCGGCTTCCTTCTGAGCTTTCCGCTGGGGACGAATCAGAACGAAGTAGAAAAGTCCGAACATGATGAGCATGAGCGGAAGCATTCCGAAGGGGCTTCCGGCAGCTGGAGCAGCGGCTTCGGCGAGTAGATTAGTAATGTTTGTCATGGATAAAAAATGGGATAATTGAGTGCGAATCGGACCCTCTTTCGATCACGCTTTACCCTTCGCGGTATAGCGCGTGATGAATTCGGCCTTAAAATCGGCAAACGTGCCGGTGTCAATAGCATGCCGGACCTGCTTCATCAAGTGCAGATAGAAGTAGACGTTGTGTAAGGAAAGAAGGCGCAATCCGAGAATTTCATCGTTTTTGATGAGATGTCTAAGGTAACCTCGGGAAAACCCTTCGCAAAGCGGGTGCGTTTCGCCGGGAGCAGCGAGGGGGATTTGGCTTTTTTCCCACTGGGCGTTCTTCAGATTGATTGTCCCGTCGACGGTGTAGGCGGTGCCGTTTCGCGCGACGCGGGTCGGCAGGACGCAGTCAAACATGTCGATCCCGCGGGAGATCAGTTCGAGGAGCTGATCGGGCTGGCCCAGTCCCATCGCGTAGCGGGGTTTGTTTTCCGGAAGCACCGGCGCGGCGACGTCGGCGGCCTTATACATTTCAGGGACGGGCTCACCGACGGAAAGTCCGCCGATCGCATAGCCATCGAAATCGAGTCCGACGAGGTCGCGTGCCGCTTTTTCCCGAAGTTCGGGGTAGCAACCTCCCTGGACGATACCGAAATAATGCTGACCCGGGGGGCGGTTCGCTTCGATCCACTCGCGGGCGCGGATGGCCCAGCGCTGGGTGAGATCGAGAGAGTTCGCCGCATAGTCGCGCTCGCAGGGGTAGGGCGGGCACTCATCGAGGATCATGGAAATGTCACTGCCGATCGAGCGTTGGATCTCGAGGACCGATTCCGGTGTCAGCATGAGCTTGCTCCCGTCGAGGTGGCTCTGGAAGCGAACGCCTTCCTCCGTGATTTTACGCAGTTTCGCGAGAGAGAACACCTGATAGCCACCGGAGTCGGTGAGAATCGGCCGGTCCCACTGCATGAAGTTATGGAGACCTCCAAATTCATCGAGAACGTCGGTTCCGGGACGGAGATTGAGGTGGTAGGTGTTTCCGAGAAGGATGCGGCAATCGAGCGCGGGGTCGGTGAGCTCCGCCGGGTGCACCGATTTCACGGTTCCACGCGTTCCCACGGGCATAAAAGTGGGCGTTTCCACCTCTCCATGCGCCAGCACCATGCGTCCACGTCGGGCGGCCGTTTGAGTGTCGGTTTTCAGGAGAGTGAACATATTTGAAAGGGGCCGGATTTTCGCGGGCGGAACAGATAAGCGATTTTCTGAATTTTTCCAGTAGGGGATTTATCCTTGAGAATGATGAAGTCGGGCCGATTCGGGCGCGGAGAAAGCTTGCCTAATCTGGACTTTGAAGGAATCCAAGGTAATTTCAGAAATGTCTAGCCAACCAACTTCACACGAAGGACTGCTCGCCTGGGTCGATCAAATGCAGAATCTCTGCCAGCCGGATACGGTTGAGTGGTGCGACGGTTCGGATGAAGAATGGCATCGGCTCTGCGGCGTTCTTGTCGAGTCGGGGACCTTCACAAAGTTGAACGAGGCGAAGCGCCCTAACAGTTACCTCGCGCTCTCCGATCCGGATGATGTCGCGCGGGTGGAGGATCGAACCTTTATTTGCAGCAATCGCGAAGTGAATTCCGGTCCCACGAATAACTGGATGTCACCGAAGGAGATGCGTCCGATTTTGAACGGCGTTTTTGACGGCAGCATGAAGGGGCGGACGATGTATGTGATTCCCTTCTGCATGGGACCGCTGGATTCGCCTCAGTCCATTATCGGCGTCGAGATCACCGATTCGGCCTACGTCGCGGTGAACATGAAGATCATGACTCGAATGGGCGCGGAGGTGCTGGACCGCCTCGGTTCCGACGGCGAATTCGTTCCCTGTCTCCACTCGGTCGGTGCGCCTCTCGAAGAGGGTCAGGCTGACGTTGCCTGGCCGTGCAACGATACGAAATACATCGTTCATTTTCCGGAGACCCGTGAAGTGTGGTCCTATGGCAGCGGTTACGGCGGCAATGCGCTTCTCGGGAAAAAATGCCTCGCGCTCCGGATCGCGAGCGTCATGGCGCGCGACGAAGGCTGGATGGCGGAGCACATGCTGATCAGCGGGGTGGAGAATCCCGATGGTGAAAAGCGCTACGTCGCGGCGGCGTTTCCGAGTGCCTGCGGAAAGACGAACTTTGCGATGCTGATTCCTCCTCCGACTTATCGGGAAAAGGGCTGGAAGGTAACCACGGTCGGGGATGATATCGCGTGGCTGCGTCCCGGAGATGACGGGCGACTGCGTGCGATCAATCCTGAGGCCGGGTATTTCGGCGTCGCGCCGGGAACTTCCGGGGAATCGAATCCGAACGCGATGGCGTCGATGAAAGAAAATACGATTTTCACCAACGTCGCTCTCACAGATGACGGCGACGTGTGGTGGGAGGGGATGACCGACGAGGCTCCTGCTCATCTCATTGACTGGAAAGGGAACGACTGGACCCCGGCATCGAAAACGCCGGCGGCCCATCCGAACTCCCGCTTCACCGCTCCTGCTTCACAGTGTCCTGCGATCGATCCGGAGTGGGAGAATCCGGATGGCGTTCCGATTGATGCGATCATTTTCGGCGGACGTCGCGCGACGACGATGCCGCTCGTTTTCCAGGCGTTTAACTGGGTTCACGGCGTGTTCCTCGGCGCCAACCTCGGATCCGAGATGACTGCCGCTGCGGCCGGAACGATTGGCAAAATTCGACACGATCCTTTCGCGATGCTGCCGTTCTGTGGCTACAACATGGGGGATTATTTCAGTCATTGGCTCGAGATGAGAAAGCTCATCAGCGATCTGCCGCGAATCTTTCACGTGAACTGGTTCCGGAAAGATGATCAGGGCAATTTTCTCTGGCCCGGCTTTCAGGATAACATGCGCGTGCTCGAGTGGATTTTCGATCGCGTCAGAGGCAGGGCGCGCGGGCACGAATTTCAACTCGGCTGGGTGCCGCGCTATGACGAATTGAACTTCGAGGGGCTCGACTTCTCGCGTGAGCAGTTCGACGAACTGATGCACGTGAGTCATGATGAATTTCGCCAGGAGCTCCTCTCGGAAGCGGACCTCTACCTCGGGCTCTACGACCATTTGCCGAAAGAGCTTATCTTTCAGCGCGAGTTGCTCGCGGGGCGAATTTAAGACGCCCCCGACGACGTGTCAGCATTTCTGCTGACACGCGCTTTTAAACAGCAGGTTAGCAGGTCAGCCGGTTGTCCGCAATCCGCTCGCGATCGCGCTGATTGAAAAGATCAGATCTCTCGTGAGTTCATCGTCTGTTTTTCGCCATTCACGGAGAAGCTCAACCTGCTGCTCGTGAAGGATGCGAAGCGGGCGTTCGCGGATGATCAGCGTCTTCGAATAGCGCGGGCGGCGCTTTTCGATCGACTTCGGAAACAGGCGTGCCAGATGCTCTGCAGTGGCAGTCATCTCGGCCTCGATTTTCGTCATGAAGCGAGTGCGGATTTCCTCGTTTTCAACCAGTGAGGCGTAGAGCTTCATCAGTTCGAAATTCGTGCTCATCAAGTTGGTTTCGACGCCGGTGAAGACAAAGCGGGCGAGAGTCGATTGACTGATCGTTTTCACGAGCTTCTCATAATCCGCAGGAGCTTCCTGTTCCAGTTTCGCGAGGGCGGAGCCGACTCCATACCAGCCCGGTAAATAGAACCGGGCCTGCGTCCAACTGAAGACCCACGGAATCGCCCGGAGATCATCGAGTGAGGCCGTGCCGGTGCGGCGCGAGGGGCGGGAGCCCATGCGGGTTTGCTCGAGCGCATCGATCGGTGTGGCCTGACGGTAAAATTCGATAAAGCCGTCTGTCTCCAGCAATTCGCGGTAGGCATCTTTGCTCCACTCGGCGAGTCTCGGCATCAATTCGATACCGGGGTCAACGGTGGTGGAGGGTTTTAAATGACGAGTCGTCGCGTGGGCGACGCAGGCCTGCAAGCTCTCAAGATGATAAACGGCGTTGTCGGAATAGGCGTATTTTTTCGCGATCGTTTCGCCCTGCTCCGTCATCCGGAAGTCGCCGCTCAATGAACCATGAGGAAGCGCGCGCATGAACCAGTTCGTCGGACCTGCACCGCGGCTGATCGTGCCGCCGCGTCCGTGGAAGAAGCGAATGCTGACTCCGTGTTTTTTGCCAATGTCAGTGATCGCGGCCTGCCCCGCGTGGAGCGCCCACTGGCTCGCGAGGATTCCCGCGTCCTTGTTGCTGTCGCTGTAGCCCAGCATGACCTGCTGCGCCGGAGCTTCGGGATTGGTCGAAGCGGCAAAGCTGGCTTTCGCGACGGGATGACTCAGGTAGGCGTCGAGAATGTCAGCGCCACCGTTGAGGTCGTCGAGTGTCTCTAACAAAGGCACTACCTGCAGCGGGCAGACGCGCTCGCCGTCAATCGGCACCACGAGGCCGGCCTCGCGGGCGAAGAGGTGCACGACGAGCAGATCCGAGAGCTGTCGGGTCATGCTCACGATGATGGAACCGAGTCCGCCGGTGTTAGCTTTCCGGTAGTTCAGCAGCACGCTGAAGCAGTCCCGCACCGCGTCGGCTTCCGGACCTGCCTGTTGATCGATATGGAGGAAGGGTCTCGGCGACTCCAGTTCGCGAGTGAGAAACTCGACGCGCTTTTCTTCGGGCCAATTTGCAAAATCGGCGCCGTCTTCGATTTCGGCTGCTTCAAGAAGTTGGGCGGCCGCTTTGTCGTGAAACTCGCTGTTCTGCCGGATGTCGAGTTCGGCGAGGTGAAAGCCGAAGACGTCGAGCTTTCTCAGAATCGGTGCCACGAAACGCTCCGCGAGACGGTTTGCCCCGATCGCAATGAGCGAGTCACTCATCAGATTCAGATCGCTGCGAAAGGCTTCAATAGGAGTCCCGGGGAACTGGCGCAACTGCGCGCGGAGCAGGTAGCCCATCGCGCGCCAGGGCTCATCGGGATTCCGGTCACGGATGTAAATGCCTTCATCGCCCAGCGTCTCGACGAGCTCCGCGATGCGGACATCGAGCGGATCGGGAACGGGGTGCGCGGGAGCGGAAACGGTGAGGTGAAAGGCCGCGTCGGCCAGTTCACGTGAGTATAGTTTGAGCGACTGTCGTTTGAGCTCGGCGAGCGTCTGGCGGGTCACATCGGCGGTGACTCCCGGGTGACCGTCGCGGTCGCCACCGATCCAGAGACCAAATCGCAGTTGAGGGCCGCTTCCGGCATCGGCCAATGTTTTCGGATCAAAGCCGGCGTCCTTCCATGCCCAATCGAGATGGCGGTGCACCCGCTCGACCGCCTTCGGGAAGACTTCGCGAAGATAGAACAGCGCGTTTCGCAACTCGCGCTCGACGGTGGGGCGTTCGACGTGAATTTCCCCCGTCGTCCAGAGTCCTTCCAGCGCTGCCAGCATATTTTCGCGGGCGCGCTCATGTTCCTGCTTCGTGAACGAAGGATCTTCGAGTCGGGAAAGAAGTCCGTAAAGATCGCGGTGACGCTCGCGAACGCTGGGGCGTTTCGCTTCGGTGGGGTGAGCGGTGAAAACCGGCTCGACGCGGACGGCTTGTATCGCTTTGGCAATTTCCGTCTCGCTGAATCCGCTTTTTTTAAGTGAGCTGAGGCAATGCGGCCAAAGGCCTTTTTCCGCGGTGGAACCGAGGATTTTCTCGCGCTTGCGCCGCGTGTCGAGAGCGACCTGTTCCTCAATCATATCGAGGAGCTGAAAAGCAATCGAGTAGACCTGAGCGGTGTCTCCCGCGTCGGAAAGAGGAGGGGCATTTTCCGAACCGTTGAGCCACGGCAGCGCGGCCGCCATTCCGGGTTTCGCGGTCGATTCCATGACCTCCTGAAGACAGGAAATAATTTCGTCGACCTCGGTCTCAAGCGATTCGAGACCGGTGTTGATTAATTCGCGGGCAGTAGGGGAGGAAGAGCTGTCTGGGGTGACCATAAGATTACGCAATCTACGTAGCGACTCAAGCCGCGGTCAAATAACGACTGAAGCGAAATGTGAGCATTTCGCGATAGTGGCCATCTCGCAATAGTAACCGTCTCGCTCCGGGAGATGCGGCAGAGACTCCCTTCAGAGCCGGGCTTGTGGCAATCGCCCGGAGCGAGATTGCCACTGTCTTTTCCTACCGAACCTGACCGCGTCCGACGACGAGATATTTGTAGCTGCAAAGCTCTTCGAGGGCCATGGGGCCGCGGGCGTGGAGTTTGTCAGTGCTGATCCCGATCTCTGCGCCGAAGCCGAATTCAGCTCCGTCGCTGAATCGAGTCGAGGTGTTCCAGAAAACGCAGGCGCTGTCGATCTCGAGCTGGAATCGTTCCGCGGCCGTCTCATCCGCTGTCACGATGCTGTCGGTGTGATGCGATCCGTAGTGATTGATGTGAGTGATCGCGGCGTCGAGGTCGTCGACGACTTTGACGGCGAGAATGTAGTCGAGGTATTCGGTCGTCCAGTCCTCTTCGGAAGCGGCCACGATGCCGTCGATCCCTGCGAGTTTGATAAACTCATCATCGCCGCGCAGTTCCACATTTTTCGCGGACAACGACTGGGCGATCTGAGGAGCAAACTCCGCTGCCACGTCCCGATGGATTAACAAGGTCTCCAGGGCATTGCAGACCGATGGTTTGTGGCATTTCGAATTGATCGTGATCGCTTCAGCCATGTCGAGGTCCGCCTCCCTGTCGACGAAGACATGGCAGATTCCATCGTAGTGTTTGATCACCGGCATGCGGGCCATGCTGACGACCGCTTCGATGAGGCTCGCTCCGCCGCGTGGAATGATGAGATCGAGATAGGTGTCCATCTCGCAGAGATACTGAACGCTTTCCCGGTCGGTGAAGGGGATGAGCTGGACGCTGTGGTCGGGGAGTCCTGCGGTCGCGCCTCCGGCTTGCAGCGCGTCGGCGATGGCCCGGTTCGAATGGATCGCCTCTTTTCCGCCGCGGAGGATGGTGGCGTTGCCGGTTTTAAAACAGAGCACCGCGGCGTCGGCGGTGACGTTGGGACGGCTTTCGTAAATGATACCGATCACTCCGATGGGAGTGCGCTTTTTCACAAATTCGAGTCCGTTGGGTCTCGTCCACTCTTTCAGGATTTCCCCGGTCGGGTCGTGAAGTTCAGCCACCTCGCGAATACCGTCGGCCATCGCTTTGATGCGATCGTGGTCGAGGCGGAGTCTATCCTTCATCGCGTCGGTGAGACCGAGTTCGTCGGCTGCCGCGAGGTCTTTCCCGTTGGCGGCAATGATCGCGGCTTCTCCGGCCATGACGGAGTCGGCCATTGCGAGAAGGATTTGATTTTTCTCTTCAGTTGAGAGCTTTGTCAGGGCATGCGCGGCGGCGCGGGCCTGTTTGCCCATTTGCCATACCTGGTCGCGAATTTCTTCAGAAGTCATGATGCTTGGAAATTTATGAGGATTGGGGGGCGAAACGGGTGCAGATGCCTTCCCCGTTTACAAGTTCGGTGAGTTGCTCGGGGCGGATGCCGCTCGCAATGACGGTTTCGATGCCGCTTTCGACGGCCTGCTGGACGGCGCGTAATTTACTCCCCATTCCACCAACGGAAAGGGCGCCCTTCTCATCGCGGGCAAGATCGAGAACGGATTCGACGTCGGAGACGGCGGGGATGAGTTGATTGTCGGCGTCGAGGAGTCCGTCGACGCTCGTCAGCAACACTAACATATCCGCGTTGATCAAGCGGGCGACGATGGACGAGAGGGTGTCGTTGTCCCCGACTTTCAGTTCGAAAACGGAGACGGAATCGTTTTCATTCACGATCGGAACGACCTGTCGGTGAGGGAGGATCGCGTTGAGCGTTGCGAGGACATTGGCGCTCCGGGTCGCGTCGTTGAGGTCTTCGTGGGTGACGAGGAGTTGTGCGATTTTGAGCCCGTGATTACCAAAGTGGCCTTCGTAGAGGTGCATGAGCCGGGCCTGACCGGCCGCGGCGCAGGCCTGAAGCATGTTGGTTTCCTCAGGGCGGGTCGTGAGCCCGAAGGTCGACATTCCGGCGCCTACGGCCCCTGACGTAACCATGACGACTTCGTGTCCGGCATGGTTCAGATCAGCGATAGCCTGAGAAAGGCGGGCAATCATCGCATGGTGAATCTCAGCCCCGTCGCCCCTCGTTAGGACGCCGGTACCAATTTTAATGACGACTCGTTTGCCTGTAAATTGCTCTTCCATTGACGCTGAAACCCTGTGCGGGCCCTCGCGCGGACGGTATCGCCATGGCCTTGGGGTGTAAAGTAGCAGTTTGAGTCCTCAAATCTGCGGTTAGCGCTTGCGCATTGCATTGAGTCAGCCCATCTTAGCGCCCCTTGAATTGAGGCGAGCTTGTTTCAGCTTCACTCAAATCAAACGCACCCATAGTAAAACGGATATTACGTCGGTTTCCGGAACCGAAAGTCCAGGTTCGATTCCTGGTGGGTGTATTTTCCGCGGAGCGAGGACTCCTTTTTCTTTTTCTTAATCCTTCTCTTAACCTCTTCAGAGAGGCGGGCGTCTCTCCCTGATCTCCCGGAGCGGGATTGTTACTATGCCTCACTCCAATCCGTCGAGTGCTTCGAGGATGTCTTTCGGCTCGGCGCGCTTCGTGTATTCCTCGTCGAGGAAGGCGTAAACGATTTTTCCGTTTTGATCGATGACGTAAGTCGCAGCGATAGGAAGTTCGTTGCCTGAGCTGTCATCTCCGTAAAAGTCTCTCATGCTGAATGACTTGCTGTAGTGGTCGGAGACTTCAGACGTCAGTTTGAACACGAGACCATACTGCCCGGCGACTTTGAGGTTGAGATCGGTGAGGACGGGAAACCGCAGCTCATTTTTCTCTTTCGTGGAAAGTGACTTGTCAGGAAGCTCGGGGGAAACGGCAATGAGTTGCGCTCCGAGTTCCTCAATCTGAGGCAGAATTTTCTGGTAGGCGGCGAGCTGAATATTGCAGTAAGGGCACCAGCCACCGCGATACCAGGTCAGAACCACGGGGCCTTTCTTCAGTTCCTCTGACAGCGTCACCGCGCTGCCTTTTGATTCGGTGAGAGTGAAATCAGGAGCCTTGTCTCCCTTCTTTTTCGCTCCATCGAGGACTTTCGCCTCACGGATCGCGTCAATTCCCGCTGCGTAATCGGCTACCTTTTTCGGATCAGCGTTTTTACGGTTGGCGTTCTTTCGTGTATCGATTTCTTCCTGAAGCGAAGGGACTTCTGCAAACACGGAGGTGAGTGACAGAGCGATGGCCGATAAAGTGGAGATGACTTTCATTGCTCCTTTGACGCTTGAGGACCGAAAATGTTACGAGAAATACCGTTTTAAATACTTTCCGGTGAGGGATGCCTCGTTGCCTGCAATCGCGACGGGGCTCCCGAGAGCGACGACTTTCCCGCCGTGTTCGCCTCCGCCGGGGCCCATGTCGATCACCCAGTCGGCGCATTTGATGACGTCGAGGTTGTGTTCGATCACGATGAGCGTGTTGCCCTGATCCCGGAGGCGGTAAAAGACTTCGAGCAGGGTCGCGATATCGGAAAAATGCAGACCGGTCGTCGGTTCATCGAGGAGGTAGAGCGTTTTTCCGGTCGCGGTTTTTCCGAGTTCCGCAGCCAGTTTGATACGCTGCGCTTCTCCTCCGGAGAGGGTCGTCGCGGATTGTCCGAGCCGGACGTAGCCGAGTCCGACATCGCGGAGCGCTTTCAACTGTTGGCTGATTTTCGGGATCTTCTGGAAGAAAAGAAGCGCTTCCTCGACGGTCATTTCGAGAACATCGGCGATGCTTTTCCCCCGGAAGGTGACGTCGAGGGTTTCCCGGTTGTAGCGACGTCCGTTGCACGATTCGCACTTCACGTAGACGTCGCTGAGAAAGTGCATGTCGATTTTGATCATACCGTCGCCCTGGCAGCTCTCACATCTTCCACCACTGACGTTGAAACTGAACCGACCCGGTCCGTAGCCGCGGGTCCGGGACGCGGGCAGTTGCGAGAAGAGATCCCTGATCGGGCCAAAGACTCCGATGTAGGTGGCCGGATTGGAGCGGGGACTGCGACCAATCGGCGTCTGGTCGATCACGATGGCTTTGTCGATGTGCTCGAATCCTTCGATCGCGTCATGATCGCCCGGCTTGTCTTTGCTGTTGTGAAGATGGCGGAAGATGGCGCGCCTCAGAATCGTGTCGACGAGGGTGGACTTCCCGCTCCCTGACATGCCGCTAACGCAGATGAAATTTCCAAGGGGAAAAGTCACGTCGATGTCCTTGAGATTGTTCTCTCTCGCGCCGCGGACGGTGATCTCGTGCGTCTCGGTTTCGAAGGTGGTCGGGGTGGGGATTTCGATTTCACTCCTGCCCGACAAAAAGGCTCCGGTGATGGAGGCGGGATTGGCGATCACTTCATCGGGCGTTCCCTGTGCGAGGAGTTCCCCTCCGCGTTCACCTGCTTCGGGCCCGATGTCGAGAAGGTGGTCAGCGGCGCGGATCGTGTCTTCATCATGCTCGACGACGATGACGGAGTTCCCGAGATCGCGGAGATCTTTCAACGTCGCGATGAGCTTTTCGTTGTCCGCCTGGTGCAGCCCGATGCTCGGTTCGTCGAGGACGTAGAGGACGCCTGCGAGGCCGGCGCCGAGTTGTGTCGCGAGCCGGATGCGCTGGCTTTCCCCGCCGGAGAGAGTCCCGCTCTGGCGGTTGAGACTGAGATAGCCCAGCCCGACGGTGTTGAGAAATTTGAGGCGCTTCGTGACTTCGATGAGCACTTCGCGGGCATAGGTCGCCTGGACTTTGGTGAGCTCGACGCCTGCGATCCATTCGATCGCTCTTGCGATGCTCAGGCCGGTGAACCCCTCAATCGAAAGCGGCTCGGTTGCATGATTCATCGTCACCGAGAGAATCTCATCCTTGAGTCGTTTCCCGCCACACGCCGTGCACGGGCGTGAAGACATGAAGCGCCGGACGTTGCGCTTTGTCATCTCGCTCTTGCTGGTCTGGAGGAGTCGCGACGCCTGAGTCGAGAGCCCCTCGAACGTGTCATCACCGTAAAGGAGCGCCCGTTTGAATTCCTGCGGCAGCTCAGAGATCGGTTCGTCGAGATCGGCTTGGTAGACCTTTGCGAGATCTTCGATCGCGCGTTGATGAAATCCTTTTCGCTTCTTCGATCCGGTCCACCAGGTTTTGATCGCGCCGTCGCGGATCGATTTTTCGGGATCGGGCACCATGAGCTCGCCGTCGGGAACGAGTTTTGTTCCGAGTCCGTGGCAGGTGGGGCAGGCGCCGAAATGACTGTTGAAGGAAAAGTGCTTCGGCGTGAGCCGGGGAAGGGAAAAGCCGGTCTCGGGGTTCGTGAAATTGAAAGTGAAGTCGTGTTGTTCGTAGTCTTCCGAATCGGGAATCTGGACGAGCGCTGAGACGTGGTTTTCGGAAATCTTCTGCGCCATTTCGAGCGAGTCGGCAAGGCGGCTCCGGATGTCTTCACGAATTACGAGTCGGTCGATCACGATTTCAATCGACTTGGCTTTCTTCTTTGGCGGCACATCTTCGATCTCGCACAGCTCACCGTCGAGTCTTGCTCTGAGAAAGCCCTGAACCTTGTAGCGCTCGAGGACGTCGGGGAGTTTTTCCTTCTTTTCCAGTTTCACCGGCGCGACGAGAATGATGCGGGTGCGCTCCGGGTAGGAGGTGAGAATCTCGACGATGTCTTTGACGGTGTGGCGAACGAGCGGAGTGCCGGTTTCGGGATCGTGCGGTTGACCGAGTGCGGCGTAGAGAATTCGGAGGTAGTCATAGATCTCGGTCGCCGTCGCGATCGTCGAGCGCGGGTTCGGTTTCGAGGAGCGCTGTTCGATCGCGATGGCAGGGGTGAGCCCTTCGATGAAATCGACGTCGGGTTTTTCCAACTGATCGAGAAACTGTCTCGCGTAGGCCGAGAGGGATTCGACGTAACGGCGTTGGCCCTCCGCGTAGAGCGTATCGAAGGCAAGCGATGACTTGCCCGAGCCGGAGACCCCCGTGATGACCACGAACTGATTTCGTGGAATTTCGAGAGTGAGGTTCTTCAGGTTGTGCTGGCGGGCACCCTGAATTTTGATCATTGCATTTTCGCCCATGTTGAGCGCACAGCCTAGAGTCCAAAAGTCTGTTCGCCAAAAAGGAATTCTGTTATCTTTTCCGAATCATGACGCTACGAGGTTTTCTCATCTTCGCCCTCATTGGATCACCGCTGCTGGTCTCCGCGATTCCCAACACCTTTCTGGGGAATGGCAATGTGATCCCTGTCATTCCGGCAATGCCGCGTTTCAACGCGGAGATGACGGAGGAGTTTCTGGAAAAGGAAAACTGGGTCGACTGGGAGGCGGACACGTTTTCGGGGCCGTGGGAGCAGGATCCTTCACTCGGGGAGACAAAGATTTTCCGGATGACGGCGAGCCCGGACGTTTTCGGTGAAGTTCCCATGGCGGTATACGCCTACGGGGAGGGGAGTGAACTGCGCGAAGTGGTGATCCACTTCCTCGATGCGGGGAGATACTTCGGCTATCAGTATGGCGGAGAGGCGGATCGCGAAGCGCGGGAGGAGGGGCGTCAGCGGCGTCAGGAGTTCAACCGTCACTTCAAGCACCTCGCGAAGACGATAGAGGAACGGCTCGAAAAGGGCTGCGGGCGGGGAACTGAAGGGGCCCTCGGAAAAAGCTCTCATCTGCGGGTCGGATTCACGGATTACGAGTGGGAGGATTTCGTTCTGCGATTTGTCGCGAGAGAGGATTTTTCCGTTTCTCTTCATATCATGCGGAAATCCGCAGTCCCCGGTTCGCTGGTGGATCAGGCGATCCTGAGAATGAGTGATAGAGAGAAAGACGAGTTCTTCGAGTCGAGGGTCACCCACACCGGGATCGGGGATTTGCAGATCACGGGCGTGCCGATGTTCACGCAGGGGAACACGCCGTTTTGCGGCATTCACACGCTCGCGATGGCCGGACATTATTACGGCCTGCGTATTTCGCCGGAGGCGCTTGCAGCCGGGGCCGAGTTTAAGAACACGGGGAGCGCGAAGGGGAGTGATCTGATAGGGCTCTATCGGTCGACCGCGAATGAGGTGGGTCTGCGTGTCAGCGTTGCCCCTGATTTTAAAATGGACCGCGCGATTCGGTCGCTCAAAGAGGGGCGTCCTTTGATCGTGTGGCGTCGTGTCTCGGAAGCGCGGGAGAAAGCACATTCAGCCAATCAACTCGCGTGGAACAGTGACAACCGGTTCACTTTGCCGGTTCCCTCCGCCGCAGAACTCGATTCCTACCCTGACAAAAGCGAAAAAGGAACGCCCTCGCATGCGTCTATTGTGACGGGGTTCAACGAAGCGCGCGGGGAAGTGATCTACACCGAGCCGTGGGGAAACGAGACGCGTGACCGGCGCATGAGAGTTGAGGAAATGGAAGCGACCGCTTACGCCGTTTTTTCTTTCAAGTAGCAGCGAATCCGCTGAAAGGTTTATTGGATTTTAGAGTATCGTTACTCCACCGGTTATGACCGGATGATTTGCTCTGAATCGCTTTTATGAAATCCCGTCTTGTTCGCCTGACTCCTTTTTTCGCCGTTGCCGCTCTCGTCCTGTTGCTCGTTTTACTGAGCAAAAACACGCTCGTGGCGAAGAAAATTATCGCGCTTTTTCTGATGCCGTCAGGGTTGATCTGGATGGCACTTTTCGCGGGAATATTCTGGCCGGGAGTCTCGAAGAAACTCAGGGCTGTCTTTGCAATGCTCTGGATTGCATTCGGCCTCGCCGGGAGTCCCTACGTGGGCAACGGTTTGCTGCGGGCATTGGAAGCACCGTTCTACGAGGCCGAAGAAGTGTCGGAACGACTCGACGCGATCGTCGTGCTGGGTGGCGGGACGCGTCAATCGCCGGGCGGAAAACCCGTCGTGGGATCGATTGGTGATCGCCTCATCCGGCCGCTGATTCTGTTTCAGGAAGGTAAGGTGAAAACGCTGATTACGACCGGTCGCAGCATCACCGAGATTGGAAACGACAGGATACTCTCCCGTGAAACGTCGGAAATCTGGCAGTCACTCGGGATCCCTGCCGCGGCGATTATCGAACGGGATAAACCGCGCACGACGGCGGAGGAGCTCATCGAAGTCGCGGCCCTGCTTAAGGAGCACCCCGAATGGGAACGCGTCGGAATTTGCAGCTCCGCCTCCCACTTGAGGAGGGCGTTGAACGAAGCGGAAAAGCAGGGCCTGACACTGATCCCGGTTCCGAGTGACTTCCGTTCCACTCCGCTTGCCTTCGTGTCCATCTATCTGATCCCGCAGGGGCGGGGATTCAAAGCAGTTCAGTCCGCCTGCTGGGAGTTTCTGGGGCTCTTGATTTAGCTTCGTGAACTTTGCGTGCCGTAATGGTTCCATACTTATGGTTTTTAGGCTATGTTCTCAAAAGCAGAGGCTGATAATCGCTTGATGGAAAGAAAAACGGAACGGAAATGGAGAACGCTGAGACCTTTGGCTTCGCAAGTCGCGATGCCGAAGGAGGAGGAGGTATCGGTTCCGGAATCAGAGGAAATTCCAGAGGCGCCCGTTCCAGAGGCGCCCGTGCTTGAGGAACCTCTTGCCGAAACGCCTGCTCCCGTGGAGCCTGATCACGGCGAGGTGGACGACGTTCCCCGCGAGAAGACGGCTCCCATTCGAGTGTCACTCGTTCCGCCGGTTGAAATAGACGAGCCTGACACGGAAATCGCTGAAGCCCGCGAGTGGGTCGCGCCGGAATCGCCGCCTTCTCAGGAAGCGGTTCGCGGGCGTGAAGAGTCCGCTGAAGTCGCGATCCCGGATGAGAGTGAAAGCGATTTGGATTTCGCGGTGTTTGAGGAACTGGAGCGACCGGATCAATTTTTCGCTACTGCTATCTCGATGGGGCCGGAGCCCACTCGTGATGTGATCTCTAAACCAATTCATGAGCCAACCCGGGAGCCAACCCGGGAGCCAACCCGGGAGCCAACCCGGGAGCCAATTTCCGAAGTTGATCAGGAACCGTTGGATGCGGGTAATCGCATTCTCATCGCGCACGGGGTGAAGTCGACTTCGCGTTTGATTCGCGAGACGCTTGAGAATTTTACGGAGGCGGAAGTCGAGTCGACATCCGATCCGGTCCGTGCCTTTGAGTTGGCCTTGCAGAAGCCTTTCCGACGATTCTTTTTCGCGATGCAGGTCGGGGAACTGAGTGGCTCGATGCTTTATGAATTGATCTCAAAAGCGTATGCCAATGGCAGTGCGACGAGAAGACTCGCTCCCGGAGTCGTTTTCATCCGCGAAAAATCGGATCCGCAACTGCCTCCTGAACTGGCCCGTGATGCCCGCGTGAAAGACACGATCAGTAAGCCGATTCGTATCGAGCGCCTTCTTAAATCGGTCGAGGATATCTTCGAAGTGAGGGATCCGACCGTGAAGTGAATCGGGGTCTAGTGGCGCCGGAGTTTGGAAAACACGATCTCCGACCCGGACGCTTTCGTGTGGTAAACGAACTCCATCAGCTCACCCAGTCGACCGCTCGGGAACCCTCCGCCTTTCTCGAGAAACCAGTGCAGGTATTCGTAGGGCAGGGTGTGGATGAAACGATTCTGATACCGCCCGAAGGGCATGCGATACCGCTCGAGGTCGGCGAGGTTTTCAGCCAGCTCCCGTTTCATCGCCTGAGCGAGATCAATCTCTTCACCGCGGTCACTCATCGAATCGATAGCAGCATTCTTCCGCGATTTTTCCTTCAGGGGAAAAGGTCACGCCTTCCGACTCGAGGAGCCGGCGTTTCTTTTCAACGGGCTCACCTTCTCTGGTTCCGGCAAATCCACCGATCGCGAGATCACTGCTCACGACGCGGTGACAGGGCGTCTCGGGCGCGAAAGGATTCCTTCGCAACGCCTGACCGATCGCCCGGGGCGAACCACATCCGATGTACTGCCCGAGGAGACCGTAAGTTGTCACTTTACCACGCGGGATGAGATGAAGGGCATCGAAGACCTTTCTCTCAAATTCGGTGGGTGGACGGTGGGTTTCCATGGACGTCTGAGCATAGCGAACGGGAGCGGAGGGTGCAACTGAGGATCCCTTCGATGGCCGGTTCAAAAGATCGCTGCTTAAGAGCCGGAGCCGGTTCGTCCTTTTTCTATGAAGTTCACTATCCCGTTTTTATGTGCCGCCGCCGTTTTGCTGTCTTCCTGCGGTAGCAGTTATCACACCGCTTTTCCGCCACCGACCGGAAAGGAAAAATACTCCGACATCATCCCCGCGGAAATCGGGGGTGAGGCAGTGCGCTCCGAAAAGCTCGAACTCGATCCGGCGAGTTATAACGGAGCCCGTTTTACCTTCGGGGAAAAAGCTTCCATCCTGATGGTTCAATCTTCCAGCGGGGAGGCGCTCGATGCCTACTTTAAGGATTCCGTCGTGCCGCTCCTCGAGACGGGATACAGCAGCAAGGTGAGCGGAAAGTTCAACGGCGTCTGGAGCGCGCGTGCCAGCGGAAGCGCGGGCCGTATCCAGGGGTGGCAGAACGGTGCTTATATTTTCGTTATTGCGGCGGCCACGGACGAACTCTTTGACGAGATCGTCGGGAAGTTCGACTACATTGCGAAGAAGTGATTTCCCGGTTTTGCGGTGGCACCGTCGTGACCAAACAGGGTTGACTCATGCACTTAACCCTGTTGAGTCTTGGGAATGAAACAAGGTGGACTGGAAGAGGGGCAAGTGGACGAACTCATCGAAATGCTGCAGCGTCGTCTCAGAGTGATCGGCGACGCGGAAATGCGCGAGAACGATCCTGAGAGGCAGCTGAAGGAACTGCAGTCGGTCTCGGAAGCCATCATGGCTTTTCATCAAGCGCATCGCGATGTGATGCACAATCGACTGAATCACTTTCTAGAAAACTGCAGCTTCGAAAAAGCGCTCGCCTGGGTTCAAGACAGCAGGAAGTAAGTCCTGATTGTGCCCGTCATGCTCCGGGTGACGGACGAAGCCGGGGCGGTCGCAGGACTGCCTATGTGGTTTTGAAAAGCTTCCGGTTCACGTGGCCCTCGTTGAGGTCGACGCGTTCGGGGCGACCTTTGTGCATGTAGACGACCTCGGTGTGGTCGAGTCCTAACAAGCCCATCGTCGTCGCGTGAATGTCGTGGACGTGCATTTTGTCCTCGACCGCGTAGAGCCCGAGTTCGTCGGTGGCTCCAATCGTCTGACCTCCTTTTACGCCGCCACCGGCCATCCACATCGTGAAGCCGGTCGGGTTGTGGTCGCGACCGTCACCTTTCTCGCTCATGGGAGTGCGGCCGAATTCGCCGCCCCAGATGATGAGAGTTTCGTCGAGGAGGCCCCGTTGTTTGAGATCCTGAATGAGACCGGTGATGGGGACGTCCACGTTGTTGCAGAGGCGACTGTGGTTTTCCTCCATTTTGGAATGGCTGTCCCACTTGCTGCCGGCGCCGTGATAGAGCTGGATAAATCTGACGCCGCGTTCGACGAGGCGGCGCGCCATGAGGCACTGCTTGCCGTAAATCTGAGTTTCCTTTTCATCGATCCCGTAAAGCTTTTTGATGTGCTCGGGTTCGCTTTCCAGATCGATCGCCTCGGGGGCTTCCGCCTGCATGTTGAAGGCGAGTTCGTAGCTCCGGATACGGGCGTCGAGATCACTGTTCGATTCGCGTGATCCGTAGTGCTTCTGATTGAGCTTGCCGAGGAAATCGAGCTTCTTGCGCTGACGTTGATCGGTGACCCCTTTGGGATTGTTGAGGTTTTTGATAGGCTCGTCCCCGGTGTCGAAGAGGTTGCCCTGGTGGACGGCGGGAATGAATCCCGATCCCCACGCGCGAGCGCCGTTCACGACCATGGCGTTCGAGTCTTTGATGACAACAAAGCCGGGAAGATTCTCGTTCTCCGTTCCAATGCCGTAGGAAACCCACGAGCCCAGAGACGGACGCCCACCGAAGACGGCTCCGGTGTTCATTTGGCTGACGCCTCCGGCGTGGTTGATGCCGTCGGATTGGCAGGATCGAATCACGCAGAGTTCGTCTGCGATTTTGGAGTGGTTAGGGAGCCAGTCGGAAATCCAGAGACCGCTTTCTCCGTGCTGTGCCCATTTGCGTTTGCTCTCGAGCAGGTTGGACCCGGCCTCGCCCATCGCGGTGACGGGTTTCTCGAAGCTGTCGGGAAGCGGCTTGCCTGCCAGCTTATTCAGGAGTGGTTTCGGATCGAAAAGATCGAGATGACTCGGGCCGCCTTCCATGAACAACCAGATGACGTGTTTGGCCTGACCTAGACGATGGGGGATTTTGGCGGCGACAGGGTTCGGGGCCTGGTTGCCTGCGAGGAGGTTCTCCCCGGTGAGGGCGGAAAGGGCGACGGAGCCGAACCCGGCGCCGGCGCGGCTTAGAAATTCGCGGCGGCTCGTGGGGTGATCTATACGGTTACAGGACATGGCGGCGTAAATGGTGCAAAAATAAAATGAAAGGGGAGGGAGTCTGGACGCTTGTCAGGGTCAATCTCCGGTTCGTCTAATGCTGGTAAAGGAATTCGTTGGAATCGAGGAGCGCGTGGCAGAAGTCCGACACCGCATTGAGCAGTTCGGGCGGGTAGGCGGTGGGGTTGGCCTCCGTTGCATGCTTGACCCACGCGGTTCGGGGAGCCGGAAGATCGTCGATCAGTTTGTCGAACTTCCAGTCGATGATTGGTTTGGTTTCATCCGACGGTGCGAAAGGTTTTGTAAGCTTCTGCGCCGCTCCGGAGTGGAGCGCAAGGCGCGCGACCTGACCGTCCCAGTAATGGTGGTTCTGACCTCGTCCGCCGACGAGGACTTTCGTCCCCGGTTTCGGCTCGAGACCACCTACGACTTGATGCGGCACGGTCACGGTTTGGAGTTCTGCTTTGGGATCGGAAAGATCTTTCAGGTAAAACGTCACGCTGCCTTTGGTGGGATCACCGTTGGAGGGAACTGCGGAGATCGAGGCGGCGATGTAGACGGGTGTGTCGGTCGGGACGCGGAGGTCCGAGGCCACGACTTCGTAGATCCGGTTACCCTGAAAGTCTTCGCCAACGATTTGAATGATGAGATTGCGGGGATCGTATCCGGATTTCGCGCTTGTGACACCGAGGCCCCAGCCTGTGCTTCCGTTACTGCCGGACCACTGGCTCACGAGTGTGTTCACCGAGGCGTCCGGATAGATGGCGTCGAGACTTGCGACGGCTTCGACCGTGAAGTGGTCGTCGGGCAGCTCCACTCCGGTGGCGTGCAGTTTTTCGAACCGGCTTCCGGGCTGGAGCCAAAGGGCGCTGCTTCCCAGTTCGATTCCGGACGATTTCGAAAACTTCTGTGCGACGGGGCGCAAACCGTTGTCGTTGGGGAATTTGAAAGGTGCCGGCGGAGGGGTGGGCGCGGTGCCTTTCTGCGACTCGATGAATTCGAGCGCGTCACTGATTTCCCCGGCGTCGGCTTCGCGATTGTAAGCGATTCGGTAAGCCTTTTTGATTTCCTCAGCGCCGACTTTTCCTCCGGTGGTGAGAAGTTGTTTGGCGAACGCTTTGGCGCGGGCGATGACCCACTCACCGTTGACGAGCAACAGCGACTGATTGGCTGTCGTGGTCGCAAGTCGGTCAGGCGCGGAGGTGAAACCGGAAGGGGCGTCGAAATTCCCGATGACGGGGTCTTTCGTGTTCCGGATTTTTTTCACGTAGATGCTCCGGGCAGGGGATGAGCCGCTCACCGAAGGGCCGCCGTCGCGATGGGCCATTTCTCCAGATGCCACGAGCATGGCATCGCGGATCTGACCTGCGTCGAGGCGTCGGGGCGGGTAGCGCCAGAGGAGACGGTTCTCCGAGTCGGCGATGTTTTCCGTGCTCGTCGGTTCGCGTCGTGCGGTCTGCTGATAGGCGGCACTGTTCATGATCAAGCGGTGGAGCGATTTCATTTTCCAACCGCCCTGAATGAATCGCTTCGTGAGCCAATCGAGGAGCTCGGGATGGCTGGGCTCTTCTCCGAGTCTGCCGAAGTCGTTCGGGGTCGGGACAAGTCCGCTACCGAAATGATGCTGCCAGATACGGTTCGTGATGACGCGGGTGGAAAGGGGATTCTCTTCGCTGGCGATCCAGTTCGCGAGAGCGAGGCGTCGTCCTGTGGAATCCTTTGTCGGTTTGATCTCGGGCGCAGGCTGCCCCAGCAGGGTGAGGAAAGCCGGTTCGATCACCTTCGTTTTGTCCCGCGTTTTGAGAAGGGTCTCGCCCGGGGCGGTTCCCACATCGACGCTTACGAATCCGAGCGGCAACTCTGCCGGTTTGAGTTTGTCGAATTTCGCGAGTTCTGCGGTCAGCTTCTCGTATTGAGCCTTTTTCTTTTCATCTTTGGAAAACTCTTTCTTCCAGTCGATTTTTTTCACGCTGAGATCGACCTGACGTTGAACCATTTGCGAGATTTGCTCTTCGTAGGTGGTTCGTTCCCCGACGGGGATGTTGTAGATCGCTTTGACGTCTTCGGGGAACTGTTTCACGACGCCCTGAATGGCGCTTTCGATTCTGCTTTTCTTCATCGCATCCAGTTCGGGACGGATCGCAGCGGTTGCGGCTTCCCACTCCTTGAGCTGTTTCTCATAGGCTGCCTTCTCCTCATCGCTCGCGAGGACCTGGTTTTCGGGCCACCACGTGCCGTTCAAAAACGCCTGCATCGCGAAGTAGTCCTTCTGTAGAATAGGATCAAATTTGTGATCGTGACACTGCGCGCACCCGATGCCGATTCCGAGGAGGGCTTCCCCGGTGACATTTGTCATCTCGGTCATAATGAGGTCCCACTGCATCTTGGCATTTCGCTGATTCCATTCGTAGACGCCCAGTCTGAGGAAGGCGGTCGCGATGAACTTGTCAGGATCGTTTTCGGCGAATTCATCGGCAGCGAGCTGCTCCCTCACAAAGTCGTCGTAGGGTTTGTCATCATTGAGTGAGTTGATGACGTAGTCGCGGTAGCGCCACGTTCCTGAGCGGAATCCGTCGGCGCGGTAGCCATCGCTTTCGGCATAGCGAACGACGTCGAGCCAGTGCTGGCCCCAGCGTTCACCGTAGCGCGGACTCGCGAGGAGTTCGTCGATCAGCGTTGCGGTCGCTTTGCCTGCATCGGCTTCGTAGGCTTTCACGAAAGTGGCGGCCTGTTCGGCAGTGGGGATCAAGCCGTGGAGATCCAGATAAAGGCGTCGAACGAGTTCATGCGGTCCCGCCGCGGCTGATGGCTCAAGGCCTGCTTCATCTAATTTCCGCAGGATGAAGTGGTCGATCTCGTTCTTGGCCCATTCATTTCCGGCGTCTTTCAACGCGGGCACTTTGACATCGCGAACCGGCTGGACCGCCCACCACTTCCGGTCTTCGTCAGAGAATCCGTGTTCATCCACTTCGGATTGGGTGAGTTGTTCGTCAGGCCAGACCGCTCCGTTTTCGATCCACTTTTCCAGAATTGCGACCTGGTCGGCCGTCAGCTCCTTTTTCGGGGGCATTGCAAAGTCGGGATCATCGCGTCGCACCGCTTCGATGAGAAGTGAATCCTGAACCTTGCCGGGAACGAGTGCAGGGCCCGTGTCTCCTCCCTTGAGGATGAGGTCAAGGTGGTCGAGACGGAGTCCGCTTTTGGCCTTGTCAGGTCCGTGACAGTCGTAGCATTCCGCCGCGAGAAGCGGGCGCACACTGGTTTCGAAAAACTTGAGCGCTGCCGCATCCTTGCTCGAGGCGAGCGTGGCGCTGAAAGCGGAGAAAATAAGAATTAAGGTGATACGAATCATTCCTGTGATGTTTGAATCCAAAGGGTGGGGGCGGGGCTCGTCGGATGCTCTTTTGACGCAAAAGCGTGAACGAGTCCCTGCTGGTTGTTCTCGCCGGTGACACGGATGAGAACAAAGCTCAGAAGGTTGTCCGGGTGATTGGCGATAAAATGGGTGAGCGCGTCGGACTGCATTTCGACGACCCCGTTGGGTGATCCTTTGCGAATCGTAAAAGTGGCAAGTGGCTCATAGGAATCAGGATTGGCCGAGATATCAAAAGGTTCGACCGTCTTCCACGTTACGCCATGTTCGTCCCACTTATCCATTGCCGAATCGCGCACCCCGTAGAGGGCAAATTCAGAGTCAGGGACGAGGGAGGAGAATCCCAGGCCGCTGGATTCGATCTTCAAAGACAACTTGGCGTCGGAGACGCGGTTCAGCGGCTGTCGATTCAGATCAAAGGTCAGGGCCGCTTTTCTCCGGTTGGCGTCGGCGAGATCGGTTTCTTTCACCATGATGAGAGGATCTGCCCCGAAAGAGTCGCCATTCGTCATGCGAAAGTAGGCGTCTTTCCCGCGGCCGGCCGCGGTGGTGATCGCGACCCAGTCTTTCCCGGGTGCGACGAGGGACGCGTGCCGGGCGACCTCGGTGCCTCCCGATTTCGCAGGGGAAATCGCTTCTTCACCGATGCGTATCGATTGTCCTTCGGTGATTAATTTGGTTCCGGGCTTCTCGTTTTGATTCACCTCTACCTCACCCTCGAAAACGAAAACGTGGGCGCTGCCGAGGTCGGTCGTCGTGACGCCGAAACGGGTTCCGAGATCGATGACCTCAGTATCAGCGGTGTCGATCGTGAATCCATGAGCGGACTCGGGAACGTCGGCGACAACGGATCCTTCAATCAAGCGTGCCCGCATCGACGAGGCGATATCGAGCGTGGTCGGGGCCTCGAGAGTGACGGTGGCGCCGCTGTCGAAACGGATCGTGGCCATTCCCTCGGTGAGAGCGAGGCGTCCCGCTCCGAGTTTCGCCCCCTCCGCGGTGGGAAGATCGGATCCTGACCAGCGGCAGTTTTCCGCCTCGATCAGGGTCGCGACAGTCGGCTCGGTTTCGCCCGTGCTGACGAGGTAAACGGTGCTCGCGAAAAAGGCGATCGCGGCGGCAGCGCTGAGCCAGCCCGCGACGCGGGGAAATTCGGCTTTGGGCCCTTCTTTCAGAACGTCCGGCAGTTCTTCGGCAGTGGCGATCAGTTCGGCATGAAGCCAGCGTTGCTCGACGTAGGCGCGGCGCACTTCGGGATCGCCGATGATGGCCTCCTCCAGTTGCTTCGCTTCCGCCTCGCTGAGTTGACCGTCGAAGGAACGGTCGATGGAATTTCTGTCAATCATGAGGCGGGAGTGCTGATTTGTTGAGAGACGCATTCGTTCAGGGTCTTGCGGATGCGGCTGAGGAGTCGATAAGCCGCTCCTTCTGTCCGGCCTGTTTTGCTGGCGACCTCTGCGATGTCACAGCCCTCGTAGTAGCGGAAGAGAATCATCTTCCGTTGCGCTTCGGGTAATTTCTTCAGACAGATTTTCAACGCCTCCGACTTCTCCGTGAGCTGATCGGACTGCCGGTCGATCTCTTCGGCAACCGCTTCAATAAAGGCGGGATCGGTGGAGAAAGTGGGCTTTCTGCCTTGTGATCTCCGATAGTTCAGAATCTGATGCAGCGCGATTTTGCGGGCCCAGGCGAGGAAGTTGGTGCCCGGCTCGAAGTCAGTAAACTTCTTCCACATCGTCAATCGACTGGCTTGAAGAATGTCCTCCGCATCAGCGCGGTTGTGCACCAGTGAATGCACGTAGGCGGAAAGGGCCCGCTCGTTGCTGTTTAACAGCTCGAGGTAGCTCTCCACGTTGGAATCTGTGTCTGAATCAGGCATCTTCACAAGGGTAAGGTTCGGTCCCGCTTTTTTTGGACATAAAAACTCACTTTTTTCCGGTAAATCGCCCCGGGGCGCGTGTTTCGGGGGCAGGGGACGGCCGGAGAATCGTTAATTTCCGGTGCGGTTCCACGCGATCGCTGATTTTTCGGAAATGTCAGGATGGCGAATTTGTCAGAATAGATCACTTGAAATGGCATGACGCGTGCTCCACTGGTCCCGACTATATACAACGCACCAAACAATGAGTACTTCTGCCGCACCTGAAACTCGAACGTATGCCTCCCACTTGCAGCCTGTACCACCGGATCCGGAATTGCTGGCAATGGCGGAAAAAGTCGTTCCCTCCTGCTATCGCGTGGGAGATAAGATAGTAGTTGAGAACGGCGGGAATCCTCCGGTTGAATACTGTATTAAATCAGGACGCCCCGCCCGGAAGGTAGTCTCCACTTCACTACGCAATCCGTTGAATCCGACGACGTGGTTTGGTAAATGCCCGCGAATCGAAATCGGTTTGTCCCGCAAGCAGTATGACAGCTACCTGGTCGCGCGCGCGCTTACCTGGTCGTTTCTGGGAATCGGATTGGTGATTCTCCTGGCGGGAATCGTCTCTTTGAGCTGGGTTTCCTGTTTTGTCGGTTTGCTGGCTACCGGTATCTCCGGCGTTTTCAGAGCGACCTCACCGGTGACTTCCCGGAATGCGACGGAGGAGTATGCGGATATCCAAGGAGCCTCCGCGAGTTTTCTCAAGCACCTCGAGTCCAGAGCGTAACTACCTTTCAGGTTACTAACTGATTGTCACCGTCCCGGGCTTTTCTACGTAATTCGCCCGGGGTATCACCGGTCGCCTTTTTTATGACCTGCCCGAGGTATTCCTGATGACGGAATCCTGAGCGGCAGGCGATTTCAGCGAGTGGGATATCGGTCTGTTCGATGAGGCTCTTGGCCCGTTCGATGCGTCTTGTCAGGATGTGTTCCCTGATTGAAGTTCCCATCGCTTCGCGAAACCGTTTTTGAAAGAGGGTTCGTGAGATGCCTGCCGCTCGCGAGATGGAGTCATTGTTGATCGATTCGGAAAGGTGTTCCCGAATGAATTTCACGCCTTTCGCCACCGTGGGATCGTCAATCGCGCGGCTTCCGGAGGATTCCCGCTCGATCACGGCGACGGGCGATACGCGCAGGGGCGTCGGGCCGGTCGGTTGTCCCTGAAGGAGTCGATCCATCATTGCGGCGGCTTCGTGTCCGACGATCGAGTGGCCGCCGCGAATGCTGGTGAGAGGGGGATCTGCTATTTCACAAAGCGCGGCATCGTTGTCGACGCCGATCACGGCAACCTGCTCCGGGACGGGGATTTCTTCATTGAGACAGGCCTCGAGCAGTTCGAGTCCTTTCTGGTCACTGCAGACCATGATTCCAACCGGTTTCGGGAGTCCCCGAACCCATTCCTGAAGGCGTTGAAATGAGTTCTTGTTAGTGGCATCGGATCGCCGGGGCATTTCCAGGAGGGAAAAACTCTCGCCGGTTTCGCAGGCGTTGCGAAAAGAGGCGGCCCGGCGCATCGACCAGTTTTCCCCCTCGATGCCGTAGAAGGCAAAATGACGAAAATTCCGTTCGCTGAAATGGAGGGCGGCCAGCTTGGCTATCGCTTCATCGTCGACGTGGACGAGGGGAAACCGATTCTTACAAACCCCGAGGACATCAACCACCGGAATCTTCAATTCGGAAAGCTTTTTTGAAACCTCGTCGCTTTGAATTCGTGCGATGATGCCGTCGCCATCCCAGTTTTCGAGCCAGTCGGGTATCATTTCGGAAAGTCCTCCTGCCGCATGAAACAGCTGCCAGTCGCAGGAATACCGGGCGTAGCGGGCGATTCCCTTCAGAATTTCCCGGCCGGACCCCAGCGAAGTCTCGACGAGTAAGCCAATCTTTTTCCGCGCCAGTGCCATCTCTCAGTTGATCATCCGATTTCTACAGGAAATCACCCGTTTTTAAAGCGTGATTGCGTTGCCTTTAGAGTGGGAAAGGCGATAGCCTCCCTTCAGATGTCTGAGATGAATCATTTTGCAGCCTGCTTCGGAGAGGCTCCTTCGGTAAGCGTGCAGGCGCCGGGGCGCATCAACCTGATCGGTGAACACGTCGATTATCTGGGCGGTTGTGTCATGCCGATTGCGATTGATCGACATCTCACGGTGGAGGCCGGGCTGTCGCCGGACGGCACTTTCCGAATTTTGCCCGTGGGGGTGGGGTTGACGGAGCCGGTGGCGTTTCGTATCGGGGATTGCAGAACCGACGCAAATCCCGGGCACGCCTGGATGAGCTACGTGTTCGGAGTGATCGCCGGTTATCGTGCGGCGGGCGTTCAGGTGCCTCCTTTTCAAGCGAGCATCACATCGAATCTTCCCACCGGTGCCGGCTTGAGCAGCAGTGCCGCTTTGGAAACCGCGGTGGCTCTCGTGATTGAGGCGCTTTCCGGCGTGGAGCAGGATGTCGTGGACCGTGCCTTGATCTGTCAGAAAGCGGAGCACGATTTCGCCGGGGTTCCCTGCGGGATCATGGATCAGCTCGCGGTGGGGGCGGGTCGCGCCGGTCATGCGCTTCTGCTCGATTGTGGCGATCTTTCCTATGCGAATCTGCCTCTTCCACAGGGAATTGCTGTTCTCACCGCTGATACGGGGGTGAAGCACGCGCTGGGGGACGGGGAATACCGGAAGCGTCGGGAGCAATGCGAGTCTGCTTTGGAGATTCTGAAGACGGACTCGTTTCGCGGGCTCAGCGTTCACGATGTGACGGCAGCGGAGGGCGCTCTGGGCGATCTTCTTTTCCGCCGCGCCCGTCATGCCGTGAGCGAGATGGCCCGCGTTGACGATTTTGCGAAGGCGTTGAAGCGCGGCGATGTGGTTCCGCTCGGGCAGTTGATGCGGGAAAGTCACGTGTCGCTCCGCGATGATTTCGAAGTGAGCTGTGAGGAGCTCGACGGACTCGTCGACGCGGCCTACGATTTTGGACCGGAACGAGGTCTCATCGGTTCACGGATGACGGGTGGCGGTTTCGGCGGTTCGACCGTGTCTCTGGTGGCGGCGGAATCGGCTGAAAATCTCAAAAGTCATCTCGAAAAATTCTACCGCGAAAAGTTTGCGCGTGAGCTCAATTGTTTTGTAACCTCGGCCGTGGACGGAGCCGGATTTGATTCTGTCTAACAAAATCCTATTATTGTATGAGAACCCTGTTCCCGTTTATTACCCTGACTGCGATGTGCGCTTTTCTAACTTCCTGTGGCTCCGAATCTTCCAGTGAATCCGTTTTCGGAAAAATGCCGGATGGAAGAGAGGTGAAGATTTTCACGCTGACGAACGAGTCAGGCATGGTTGCAAAGGTTACCGAATACGGAGCGATCCTCGTTTCGCTCACCGTGCCGGACAGGGATGGGAACTTCGCCGATGTCACTCACGGGTATGACACGCTCGAGGGATGGCTGGGAAACACTTCGTATTTCGGAGCGACCGTCGGCAGGTTCGGAAACCGGATCGCTCACGGGAAGTTCACGCTCGACGGGAAAGAATACACCGTCCCAACGAATAACGATCCGGGCGGGATTCCCTGCGGGTTGCACGGCGGCATCAAAGGGTTCGATAAGGTGCTCTGGAAGGGCTCGGCATTTTCCGATGCGAAGGGTGACGGGGTGAAACTCACCTACGTCAGCGCCGATGGTGAGGAAGGCTATCCCGGGGAATTAACGGTCGAGGTCACTTATCAACTCACCGGAAAAAACGAACTGATCTGGGAGGCGAAGGCCACCACGAGCGCCCCGACAGTTTTGAATATCGTTCATCACTCGTATTGGAATCTGAGCGGAGACCCCGACACCTCGATCAACGATCATGAGCTGATCCTTTGGGCTGACAAGTATCTGCCAACCAACGCGGGCCTGATTCCTCTCGGCGTGGAGGCACCGGTTGCGGGGACCCCGATGGATTTCACGAAACCACGGGCGATCGGCGATCGGGTCGATGATGACTTTGAGGCGCTCAAGCTTGGTGGCGGTTATGATCACGCCTGGATTCTGAATGGAATGAAATCCGATGGTCTGAACAAGGCGGCAAAAGTGCACGATCCTGAGACGGGGCGAACGATGACGATCCTAACCAATCAACCTGCGGTTCAGTTTTACGGGGGGAACTTCCTCGATGGCACGGCGACCGGAAAAGGGGGCGTCGCCTATCAGCATCGCACTGCCTTGTGCCTCGAGACGGAGAATTATCCGGACGCACCCAATCAACCCGACTTCCCGAGTGCGGTGCTTCGTCCCGGCGAAGTCTATCATCACCAAATGGTTCACGCGTTTTCAGCGGAGTAATCCTTTCGATTTCACACTATGATTATTTTAACTTTTCTGTTCTTCACCGCGTTGGTCGGTTTCCTGACCTGGCTTCTCACGAGGAAGGATGATCACGGGACATCGACAGGGTATTTCCTCGCGGGACGAACGCTCACCGGCGGATTCATTGCCGGGTCTCTCCTGTTGACGAATTTATCGACGGAGCAGCTCGTGGGGCTCAATGGCGCCGCGTTTACCGACGGCGTCGCGGTGATGGCCTGGGAGGTGATCGCAGGCGCGTCTCTCGTGCTCATGGCGCTTTACTTTCTTCCGAAGTATCTCCGAAGCGGGATTGCGACGATTCCTCAATTTCTCGAAGAGCGGTTCAACGGCACGACGCGGGTGATCACGAGTTTTATTTTCATCGTCGCCTACGCCGGAATTCTTCTCCCTATCATTCTCTACACGGGGGCGACGGGGCTCATGGGAATTCTCGATCTGAAGACGATCACGGGGATCGAGAGCGACACGACGCTCCTGTGGATCACGGTGTGGTTTATCGGAATCGTCGGATCGATTTACGCGATTTTCGGAGGGCTTCGAACCGTCGCGGTTTCCGACACCATCAATGGTTTCGGGCTCCTGGTGGGGGGCATTCTCATCGCTGTCTTTGCGCTCAACGCGGTGAATGATGAAGGCATCTTCGAGGCGTTGGGGACGCTCAAGGAGGCTCATCCGGAAAAGTTCAATTCGATCGGGAATTCCGAATCATCGGTTCCGTTCTCGACGCTGTTCACCGGGGTGCTGCTGCTCAATCTTTTCTATTGGACGACGAATCAACAGATCATTCAGAGAACCTTCGGGGCAAGCAGTCTCGCCGAGGGGCAAAAGGGAGTTTTGATCGCCGGGGTCTTCAAGGTCCTGGCGCCGTTGATCCTCGTCCTTCCGGGAATCATTGCCTTTCATCTCTACGCGGATCGCGAGGGATTTAAAGCGGATCACGCCTACGGGACACTCGTGAACGACGTCCTTCCCACCGGGCTCGCGGGATTTTTCGCGGCGGTCATGGTCGGTGCGATTCTGAGTTCGTTCAACTCCGCACTGAACTCGACCGCAACGCTCTTTTCTCTCGGCGTTTACAAGCAAATCGCGAAAGGTGCGAGTGAGCAGAAGGTGATTGGCAACGGCAAAATGGTCGGTGCCATTATCGCTGTCTTCGCGATGTTCACTGCGCCGCTTCTCGCCGGACAGGAAAGCATTTTCGGGCACCTCCAGAAAATGAACGGACTCTACTTCATTCCGATTTTCTCAGTGGTCCTCGCCGGATTTCTTTTCAAGCGGGCCGGCGCGAGGGCGGCGAATCTTTCCCTGGGGATCGGGTGTGGCATTCTCATTCTCGGTTATTTCGTGCCCCCGTTCTCAGGATGGGCTGAGAAGGTGCACGGATTTCATTTCCTGGGAATCGTCTTTGGTGTCCTGATGTTGTTTCAGTTTATCATGAGCAAAGTGTCTCCACTGCCCCAGCCGTGGGAGCATAAGCATTCGGGGGATGTGGACCTGACTCCCTGGAAGTGGGCGAAGCCGGTGGGTATCGGGATCGTTGTCTTTGTGTTAGTTGTTTATCTGGCGCTCGCGGATTTCTCGGTCCTCGCCGGGGGCTGATCGGTTTCGTTGCGAAAGCCGGCGTGTCGTGACCTGTTATTGATGAAAAGCACTTCCATTTCTGTCTTCCTGTTCTGCCTCGGGCTCGGATTGTCTGCGCAAGCTGATGAAAAAGAGCGGCCGAATATTCTGTTGTTGTTAGTCGACGATTTGAAGCCGGCGATCGGCGCTTACGGCGATCCGACGGCGAAGACGCCTCATCTCGATGCGCTCGCCGCGAGAGGCATGCGATTTGATGCCGCCTACTGCAATCAGGCGGTCTGTGCTCCGTCACGATTCACGCTTATGCTCGGATCGCATTCGAGCTCGACGGGGCTTTACGGTCTCGGCAGCGAATTGCGTGAGGCGATTCCGAATGCGGTGACGCTGCCCCAGTTTTTCGAAAAGGAAGGCGGCTACCGAACCGAGTCGCTGGGGAAGATCTTTCACGTCGGCCACGGAAACAACGGTGATCCGGAATCTTTCAGCGTTCCGCACTTTAAGGAGAAGGTGATTGAGTATGTCGATCCGGCGAGCACTCCGGGTGGAGAACTGACGCGGGAAGAGGCGTATTTTACGAACCGGAAGTTGGACTCGATCAATTCGCTTCCGCGGGGTGCTGCCTTTGAATCACCCGACGTCGAGGACACGGCATACGCCGACGGGCGGGTTGCAGAGGAAACACAAAAGCGGCTCGCGGCGGCGAAAGAGCGTCGTGAAAAGGATGGAACCCCATTTCTGATCGCGGCGGGATTCGCGCGTCCTCACTTGCCGTTTTCGGCTCCGAAGCGTTACTGGGATCTCTACGACCCGGAGACGCTGCCGATGCCCGTGAACGAGAATCTTCCCGAAGGGTCTCCGAAAGTGGCGGGGAAGCGGGGCGGTGAAATTCGAAACTACTTTCCGGTGCCGGACAAAAAGGATCCGGCGGCGATTCCCGATGAGGTGAAACGGCAGCTCATTCACGGCTACTACGCGAGCACCAGTTATGTCGATGCCCAGATCGGGAAGGTCATGCGGTCGCTAGACGAGCTTGGACTCGCGGAGAATACAATCATCGTTCTGTGGGGGGATCACGGGTTCCATCTCGGCGATCTCGGGATCTGGACGAAGCATACGAATTACGAGCAGGCGAACCGAATCCCCCTGATTTTCGTGGCCCCGGGAGTGACCCGGCCCGGAGCCGTCACCGGTCAGCTCGCAGAGAGTGTTGATGTTTTCCCCACGCTTGCCGAGTTGGCGGGACTGCCTGCTCCGGACGGGCCGCAGCCCATCGACGGGATCAGTCTGCTTCCGGTTCTGCGCGATCCCGCGAGTCGAGTGCGGGACCATGCGTTTCACGTTTTTCCGAAAGGCAAAATGGGGCGGGCGATCCGGACGAACCGCTATCGTTATGTCGAATGGAAAACGCCTGGGGACGCTCCTGACAAGGCTGAAATTGAGCTGTTCGATTACGCGTCCGATCCTCTCGAAACGAAGAATCTCGCGGCGGAGTTGCCCGGGGTTGTTGCTGAGCTCGCGGCCACGTTGGCGGGCTATCCTGAAGCGATCTCACGAGGCAAAAAGCCGGGCGAAAAGAAGCGCCCCAAACCGCCGGGATCAAAGGGACCTCCCGGCGTCCGGAAGGGCGGGTGAGTGTGATCTCCGGGTACCGTTCCCGTGGCGGGCCGTTCGGTTTGCTCCTGCTTCGAGTGTGCTCAATACGGAGCTTTGCGGAAGGTTGCCTTCCTGCTTCATTTGTGTGACGATGTGCCGATGCCTGATCCCGCCGCCATAGTTGACAGTTATTCGAGTTTGATTCCGGTGGTGATATTGATCTCGCTGATCGTCTGGGAAACCGTCGGGCCCTGCTTCCGTTACTTTGTAAAGCGTCCGGCGAAACGGCTGCGTCACGGTGCGATCAACATCGGATTCGGAATCATCAACGCGATCATCATCGGAGTTGTTTTTGTCACGGGATGGGAGGCTGCTGCGAGGTGGTCGCTGAAGGCTGACTTCGGATTGTTGCGGTGGATCGAGCTGTCCCCGTGGATTGAAGGGATAATCGCCGTCCTCGTTTTCGACGTGTTCACTTATTGGTGGCACCGGTTTAATCACACGATCCCTTTTCTCTGGCGCTTCCACCGGGTGCACCATTCGGATGCGGAAATGGATGTGACGACGGCAAACCGATTTCACTTCGGGGAGATTGTGATGTCGTCAGTGCTCCGCGTTCCTCTTATGTTTTTGTTAGGCGCTGATCTCTGGATGCTGGCGCTTTACGAGCTGCTGATGTTTCCGGTCGTGCAGTTTCATCATGCAAATATCCGGCTGCCGGACCCTGTTGAGAAAGCCTTCCGCGCTGTCTTCGCATCACCGGTGATGCATAAGATCCATCACTCGGATTTGATGAAGGAAACGAACTCCAATTACACGTCTTTCTTTTCTTTCTGGGACCGGCTTTTCGGAACGTTCCGGATGAGAGAACATTACGAAATGATACAGCTGGGTTTGAAAGAATTTCGTGAACCGGAGGATGAGCAATTTCTCGGGATGCTTAAAATTCCGTTCAGAAAAGTTAAGGCCGCATTGAACGCAGACGACTGCACATCAGCGGAAAAACGGCAGTGATCACGAAGCCGATTACGAGCCCCGCGATGATCTCGGCAAGGAATGGGGAGAGGTGAAGTTCGAGCAGGTATTTTCTCAGGAGCCAGATCACGAGCCCCATGACGAACACTCCCGTGAGTGCCACGGGGAGCTTCATCCAGCGTTTTGCGGGTTTGAAAAAAGGACTGCTGAAATCGAGCAGGTAACCCGCCATCCATCCGGCGAACCATCCCATCATAATTATACTTTTCCCGGGAGGGGCGTCGGCCGGCCAGAGCGCCAGAACGATGGCTGCTGTGAGCAGGAGCAGAATCGCTGTTTTCGTGAGGCCCCTCAGCGTTTCAGCGCGGACCGCGAAGCGGAAAAAGACCAGCGTGACGACGCCGGCTATTGCGCCGCCGATGATGTCCTCAAGGTCGTGAACGCCGAGGTAAAGGCGGCTCAAAGGAATCAGAATGACGAGGAGAAAGGCGAGTCGGGTGAACCAGCTGTGCTTGAGCTCCAGCGCGACGGAGAACCAGAAGACGATCGCCATGAGCGTGTGACCACTCGGCAGTCCATAGGAAGTCGGTGATTCACCCGCGAGCCAGAAAGAGCGCGGGGGGCGGGCATCTTCGAAGAGGTCTTTGAGAAAGAAAGTGACGAGGCCGGAAAAGATGACGGCCGTCATGACCCGGGTGGCGGCGTTCTTGTCCCATGTCCAGTAGAGTAGCGGCAGCACGAGAAAGAAAAACCAGGTGTATCCCAACGCAGTGATCGCTTTCATCACCGGAGTGATCGAATCGTCTCGAAACGGGAGGATCCAATCGAGGTCGTATAGAAAGTTTTCCATGGCGGGTATCTGTGAGTGAACTATCGCGAAACACGTTCGCATAGCGAGGTTAATCTGCTTTGCTGTAATCGTGATATGAAAAAAGTTGGAGCCATCTTTCTTGCCGGCATGTTGTGTCTTTCTCTGAAGGGGGATGAATTTCCGGAGCCATTCAACAGTGAGCCGGACAAGTCGGCTCAACCTCCCCCGGCTGAGAAAGCGCTGGGGATGTGGTCGCTTCCGGAAGGGTTCGAAGTCGACCTGTTTGCCTCCGAGCCGGAAGTTCGAAACCCGGTGGCGATGGCGTGGGATCGCCGCGGGCGGATGTGGGTCGCGGAAAATTATACCTACGCGGAGAGCGCGAGGCGCTTCGAACTGACCCTCAACGATCGCGTCATCATTCTCGCTGACGCCGATGGCGACGGCGTCGCGGAGGAACGGAAAGTTTTTCTCGATGACGTTCAGCGGCTCACGAGCGTAGAGCTGGGGCGGGGCGGGGTGTGGTTGATGTGTCCTCCACAGTTGTTGTTTGTTCCGGATCAAAATGAGGATGATATCCCGGATCGCGAACCCCACGTGGTGCTCGATGGCTTCACCGTAGCTGAAAGCAGCTATCACAATTTTGCAAACGGGCTCCGCTGGGGGCCTGACGGTTGGCTCTATGGCAGGAGCGGTCATTCCTGTCCGGGGCAGGTGGGCGCGCCCGGGACGCCTGCAGAGGATCGCATTCCCACGAAGGGAGGCATCTGGCGCTACCATCCTGAGCGGAAAGTGTTCGAGGCGATCACGCATGGCACGACGAATCCCTGGGGGCACGACTGGGACAAGCACGGTCAGCTCTTTTTCATCAACACGGTGAACGGGCATCTCTGGCACGGGATTCCCGGTGCTCACTTCACGGAGAGCTTCGGCGCGGATCCCAACCCGCTGGTGTTCGACCGAATCGATACTCATGCCGATCACTATCACTACGACAGGGGTGGAAAATGGTCGGACTCAAGGGACGGCGCGGCGAATGCCTTCGGGGGCGGTCACGCTCATGTCGGGATGATGATCTATCAGGGGAAGACGTGGCCGGAGCGGTTTCACGACCGGCTTTTCACGCTGAACATGCACGGACGCCGCGTGAATGTGGAGCGCCTCGAGCGCGAAGGGAGTGGCTACACGGGGCGTCATGAACCGGACGCTTTTCTGATGGGGGACGAGTGGTTTCGCGGCATCGATATTCAGCCCGGGCCCGACGGTTGCGTCTACGTTCTCGATTGGAGTGACACGGGGGAATGTCATGATCACACCGGGGTGCACCGGACGAGTGGTCGCATCTACCGGATTCGCTATGGAGAGGGGAAAAAGCCGAACCGGGAGGGGCTCGATGCGTTCTCGTCGAAAACGCTGGAAGGGCTTTACGGCGATGATCCCTGGTATCATCGTCAGGTGTGGGCGCGGTTTTCGAATGCGGAGATATTCGAAGATGACCGCTCCACCCTGCTCTCGATCTATACGGACACCGGGGAATCCGTCGAGGTTCGTCTTCGCGCTCTGAGGCTTTCTGTGGCAAACGGAGGCGCCATATACGGGTGGAAAGAACTCCTCGCAGATCCAAGTGAGCAGATTCGGTCAGCGTGCCTCTCGCTCCTCGTCGATGAGCAGTCGATAGACACGATTGCAGGTCCGCGAAAAGCAGCGATGCCCGAGCCCTTGCCATGGGATATGTTTAACACGTTTGTTGGTTTGGCGGAAAACGATTCCTCCGGGCTGGTCCGGCTCACGCTTGCGTCCGCGCTTCAGCGACTGCCCTACACTCAACGTGCCGGGCTTGGTGCTGCGCTCGCGGGGCGGGCGGAGGATGCGGATGATCACAATCTTCCGGAAATGGTGTGGTATGGGATCAGCCCGCTGGTGGAGCGTGATCCTGCGGCGCTCGTCTCCATCGCCGAATCGACCCGGTGGCCGGACCTTCTCAGATGGATTGCGCGGAGTCTTTCAGCGCGGGTTGAAAAAGACGGCGGCCCTCTCGAAGCACTGTTCACGGCGACTCTCTCATTCGAAACGTCACGGCAAATCGCTGTCTTGGAGGGAACCGGCGAAGGGCTTCGGGGATGGCGGAAAGCGCCCGCGCCGGAGAGTTGGGCGGCACTCTCGAAAATCACTTCAGAGGGGACTGAGCGGCTCGTGACGATGACTCGTGAGCTCAATGTTCTCTTCGGCGATGGACGTGCTCTCGATGAGATTAAACGCGTCGCGCTCGACAGGAACGTCGAACTGCCGGCGCGTAAGGCCGCGTTGGAGACGCTGATCGAAAACCAACCTGATGATCTCCGCGGGATCTGTGAGTCTCTCCTGGATGAGCGTCTCCTGAATGCGGTTGCTGTCAAAGGGCTCGTTCTATTCGATGATCCGAAGTTGGGGAAGCTTCTCGCGAAACGTTACAAACGATTCTCTCCTGCTGATCGTCCCTCCGTGATCGAGACGCTCGTTTCGCGGCCGACGTGGGCCCCGGCATTATTGGATGAAATCGCTGCCGGAAAGATTCCCCGGAGCGAGCTGTCCGCTTTTCAGGCACGTCAGATTCTCGCTTTCAACGACGAGACCGTGTCTGAGCAGCTCACCGCGGTGTGGGGCGACGTGAGAGAGTCGGACGAAGCGAAGCGCGAACTGATCGAAAAGTGGACGAAGCAGCTTTCGCCGGAGACGCTCGCGCAGGCGGACCTGAGTCAGGGACGGCAGCTCTTCGCCGGTATTTGCGGTGCCTGCCATGTCATGTACGGGCAGGGGGGATCGATTGGGCCGGACCTCACCGGTTCGAATCGCTCGGACCTCGGTTACCTGCTCGAGAACGTGTTTGATCCCGGCGGAGTGGTGAGCCCGGACTACCGCATGTCGGTTGTGACGATGAAAGATGGTCGCGTTTTGACTGGTGTAGTAGCGGAGGAAAATGATAAAACGCTTTCTCTGAGACAGGCGAGTGAACTCGCGACACTAACCAAAACCGAAATTGCAAAGCGCGTCGTGAGTGAAGTGTCGATGATGCCGGATGGTCTCCTCCTCGCCTTTACTGACGAACAGGTCAGAGATCTCATTGGATACCTCATGAACCCCACCCAGGTTTCCTTACCCTGAATCGATGACTGCTGAATCCTCCAATGACTCGTTGACCCGTCGTTCCGTCGTGAAAGGCGTGGTCGCTTCGGCCTCACTCGCGCTTCCGGTTCTGTCGAGAAGTGATGAGGAAACGTCGATACACATCGCTTCCAATACATACCCCTGGCTGACATTTGCAAAAAGGAAAGGGGAGACCCTGACCCTGCATACCGATGAACTGCTGGAGCGGTTTGCCTCCTCCGGAGTGAGCGGTTATGAACCCGTCATAGGGAAGCCTGAAGAGTTTGAGGTTCTCGGCAGTCGGCTCAAGGCGCACGGTCTTGAGATGCGTTCGATCTACGTGAGCAGCACCCTGCATGAAAAAGCCACCGCGGCAGAAAGTATCGAATCCGTCGTTGCGATCGGTGAGCGTGCGGTTGAGGCGGGCGTCAATCTGCTCGTGACCAACCCGTCGCCGGTTGCGTGGGGAAAACCGAATGGGAAAAATGATGAACATTTGAAGGTGCAGTCAGAGGCGCTGGGGCGGCTGGGAGAGAAACTGAGTCGGTTGGGCCTGACACTCGCCTATCACAATCACGATGTGGAGTTGGAACTGGGGGCGAGAGAGTTCCACCATATGCTCACGGCGACGAACCCTGAGCATGTGAAATTCTGTCTCGACGCCCATTGGATCTATCGCGGGTGCGGCGATTCTGAGGTCGCGCTGTTCGATGTCGTCTCCCGCTACTACGAACGAATCGTCGAGTTGCATTTGCGTCAGTCGATCGACGGCGTCTGGACAGAAGTCTTCTCGATGGACGGCGACATTGATTACGCGCGACTTTTCGGTTTTCTCAATGAGAAACAGATCGCACCTCATCTCGTCCTCGAGCAGGCCGTTGAAAAGGAAACCCCGGATACGATGGACGCCGTCGCTGCGCATCGAAATAGCGCCGCCAGTCTTGCGGCTGCGTTTTCGCGGTGAGTCGTCGCGAGACACGCGGATAATTGCCGGAGGCAACCGGAGAAGGGCCCCACGAAAATTGCGGGAAGGGGAGACGTTGAGATGAGAATACGGAGCTCCGGAGTATCGTCCGGAGAAATCGTTTAAGCGCACTCCCAAGCGAAGCACGACTTTTCAAGAATCATGAAAGGTTGCCCGACCGTAAAATGCGGAACGCTGTCAGGCTCGGGATTCTCTGTTGGTGTCTCCGTTCAGGGGCGGTGGCATAGCTGAAGGGGAAGCGGCTTCCAGCGCAGGTGGCAAAGTTGTCTCGAGACGGGACCGCAGGCCCTGTGAAAGGGTGACGTCTCGAAAGGCTCTCAATATCCCTCTTTTAATAGTGTTCAAATAAACAAGTTAAAGCTTGCTCTTTTCGTCTGTGTTGCTAAAAAATGTTCAAATGAATGGTTCGAAAGGGAGCTCGCAGTCGGCGACGACGGAAAATTGGACGCGATTTCACCAGCTGATTTCCCGCCATCCGGAAATCAAGAGCGCTGCGATTCCGCATATGGCGAGGCGGGTTAAGCAATGGCAGCAGAAGGAGGGCGACCAGTCAGAGGCAAAAAACCTCGAGTTTTTTGAAAACCTGGGAACCCGCATGGTCAGCAACTGGCAATTTCGCCAGGCTGTGATGGCGGTAAAATTGTGGTGCCGCGTTTCGCCTGCGAATTTATGGAGCGAAAACGTCGATTGGGAGGCCATAGCAGACAAGGCCGAAATGCTGGAGGACGATCACCCCTCGCGCTTGCGTGATGCTGTTCAAGTGCCAAATCCGCGTATCACGTCCCCTGAGCAAAAGGTGAGAGACAGGACCCCGGTTGAGGGGGAATCTGAATGTATTGCGGAATTGATTGAACGGACTCGACGAAGTTTACGAATCCAGTCCTGTGCCGCTGCCACAGAACGAACTTATCTGGGATGGGTCAGACGATTTTCCTATTTTCGTATTCGGCGGCTCCGGGAAAACCTCGAAAATTTGCCAAATGACTCCGTGGATGCCTATCTCGAGTATCTCGCGCTTGAGCGTGACTGTGCCGCAGCGACGCAGCGACAGGCGCTTAACTCAATCGTATTTCTTGCCCGGCATGTTTATCAGCTTTCAGACGCTCTCGACCTGAAATTTGTGATTCGAGGAGGGCGTCGTCGGCCGCCTGTGGTTTTTTCAAGAAGTGAGGTGAAGAAGGTTCTCAGCGGGCTTACGGCACCATGGCAACTGATGGCAGAACTCGCTTATGGGACAGGAATGAGGCAGATTGAGGTTCTTCGCTTGCGGGTGAAAGATATCGATATCGAGCGCGGAATTATTTACGTGCATGACGGCAAAGGAGGTAAGCATCGAACCGTGCCCCTGCCGGTCTCACTGGAATCCCGTCTACGGGAGCACCTTGCTGTGGAAGAGGAAAAACATCGGCAGCGAAGCGCCGGGGGGAAGGGGGAGGCTCATGTCAGGACCGCTTACCGCAGGAAACATCCGAACAAGCCGTTTCTTTGGGACTGGCAGTGGGTATTTTCCGCCGATCGACTGTGTTCGCACCCGCGGACGAATCATGTGGCCCGGTATCATATCCATGAGAAATCACTTCAACGGCGGTTCAGTCAGGCCGTAAGGAATTCTGGTATTCGGAAAAATGCCGGGTTTCATGCTCTCCGCCACAGCTTTGCGACTCACCTCCTTGAACAGGGCATTGATATCCGGACCGTCCAGGACCTGATGGGGCATTCCGACGTATCAACGACAATGATTTACCTACATGTGATGAAGCGCCCGGGTGCAGGGGCACCCAGCCCGCTGGATTTTAAAGATGACGACTAGAGAAACACAGTCCCTTCCTTAATCTTCGGTTGTGAACAGTGAGCCCAAAAGGCCTACTCACTGTTTCGAGGCAACGGCGAAGCCCATAATCAGGAAATCAGAAAAAGCTTTTCAGGGATTTTCAGTTGCGTTAGTATGCCCTGAAAATTCCCTCTGCGAGAGCCTGTCCCAGTGATAAAAACATCACCTTGTTATCGCGACAGTCGCGCTAATATGTTATCGCGACAGAGGGATACTATACTGTTGGACGAAATAAATAAAAAAAGTCCGGGAGTGGTTTGTGATTTTGTAGTTGATTAGTAATTCTGTATGTGTTCAGAGTAACACCATAGAAAAGACGGTCAACAGTATTTTGCGAGAGTGGAGGGA
>JBLXHA010000008.1:0-349243 GCA_048260165.1 Verrucomicrobiales bacterium | reverse complement strand
AGCGAAAGGCTATGCGAGAGTAGGTCGCTGCCAGGTTATTAATTACCACCCCAAGCAATTGGGGTGGTTTTTTTATGCCCGCGCGGAATCTCCGCGGATATTCGGGGCGGCGTTGTCGCAGCTCGCGATCGTTGGATCGTTGGATCGTTGGATCGTTGGATCGTTGGATCGTTGGATCGTTGGATCGTTGGATCGGTGGATCGAATTCGCCGTGGATCCCGGGAGGGCTCGAACCATAGCAGTCTTTCCGGCCGGACTGGGTCCGATCTCGCGGCCGCCAACGTGGATCCCGGATTTTACCCCGCCGGACGGTATCATCCGGCAGGGTCCGGCGCGATCGCGATGAGAAAGGCGGCAGGATTTCGCGGTCGTTCCTCCGCTGCTCCTTCTCAATCGTTTATCACCCCGAACCGGAACTCGGTGACGTGGTGGTATCGTTCACCGGGGCGCAAAAGGCTGGAGGGAAAGTCGGGTTTGTTCGGAGTGTCCGGGTAAAACTGCGTCTCGAAACAAATCCCGCCCCATTTCGGGAAGGGGCTTCCGTTGAAGTGGTTCGCAGTGAAGATTTGCACGCCGGGTTTCGTCGTGGCGATTTCCATTGTTCTTCCGCTCGCGGGATCGGTGAGGGTTGCAAATGGAATCAGTTCGCCGTCGGGATTGTCTTCGCGGATGACGAAGCAGTGATCGTAGCCTCCCTGCGCTATCTTTTCGATGTCTTCGCCGACTCGCTTTGGCCCGGTGAAATCGAAGGGCGTTCCATCGACGGTGAGCCGTTTCCCCGTGGGGATGTTCCGATCATCGATTTCGAGATACCGATCGCTTTCTAAAGTGAGCTCGTGTTCGAGAATATTGCCTTCTCCGGCAAGGTTAAAATAGGCGTGGTTGGTGAGATTGAGATGAGTTGGAGCGTCGGTAGTTCCCTGATACTCAATGCGCAGGGCGTTTTCTTCGGTAAGCCGGTAGGTCACGGTGACGCGGGCGTTTCCGGGGTATCCTTCGTCTCCGTCTTTGCTTGTCAGCTCAAGTCTTGCAAAGGCTCCTCTCTCGTCGACACCGTGGAGGCCACTCCAGGATTGGCGATGAAATCCCGATTTCCCGCCGTGAATGTGCACGCCGGTTTTGGTATTCACGGTGTCGAGCGGATAAAAAGTGTCATCGATCGTGAAGCCTCCGCGGTCGATCCGGTTCGCGAAACGACCAATCACGGATCCGAAGACGCCACTCGCTCTGGCTTCCTCCTCGGATTTGTAGGAAAGCGTAATGTCAGTGAGGGCGCCGTCGCGGTCGGCGGTCTCGACCGACACTAACAAGGCGCCATATTCAGCGACCGTGACCCGCGTTCCGGCGCGGTTGGTGAGGATAAAAAGCGAGGTGCCGTGATTTTCAGCCCCGGGCGTCCATGGAATTGATTTGGAGGTTTGTGCCTTCAGGGAGCCGTATTGCGTGAGGATAATGATGATTGCTATGGCACCAATATGCGGGAATTTTAGCATATGAAAATTCTGTCGCTTTCGTCGTTTTCCGTCAATCAGGCAATTCTGCCGTTCGTCGCCGTCGCGGGGCTGGGCATGGTGCAGGCGGCTGATTGGCCGGTGTATCGGGGGCCGGATCGCAATGGCATTTCGACCGAAGGCGGGCTGGCGAAAGTCAGTTCAGCCGAGATCGCGTGGGAGAAGCAGGTCGGGCTCGGCTACAGCGCCCCCGTTATCGGGGGCGGGAAGGTGATCATTTCAGGCCATGATGGCGCGGAAACGGACACGTTGTTTTGTTTTGATGAAGCGACCGGTTCGGAGAAGTGGAAATTTTCCTACCCGCAACCGCTGGGGGATTTGTATTTTCCGGGAGGGACGACAGGGACGGCGACGATTGATGGTGACCGGGTCTATCAGCTTGCCCGCGAGGGAGAGCTGTTTTGTCTCGACGCCGGGAGTGGCGAGGTCGTCTGGAAACTCGATATGCAAAAGCCGGAAGGGTTCGGCTATTCCAAGCCTGACTGGGGATTTACGGGAGCGCCGTTGGTGAATGGCGATCAATTGCTGCTCAATGTCGGGGTTGCAGGAATGGCGCTTAATAAAAAGGACGGCAGCATCCTGTGGCGCTCGAAGGATGCGGAGGCCGGATACTCGACTCCCTATGTCTTCGAAAAAAATGGCACTGAATACGCGATTGTTACGAACGAGAAAAATTACGTTTGTGTCGAGACGGAAAACGGAAATGTAGTGTGGTCACACAAGTGGATGACGCGATACGGAGTGAATGCGGCTGATCCGGTCGTTTCGGGCGATTTCATTCTCATTGCGACCGGTTATGGAAAAGGGGCGGAGCTTTTGAAATGGACCGGTGAGGGTGAACCGGAGCGGGTGTGGAAATCCCGGGATCTAAAGACCCAGATGAATGCGGCGGTGCTCATCGACGGTCATCTTTATGGTGTCGACGGAGACGAGGGAAAAGATGGGACTGCCTTGAAGTGTCTGAATCTCGAAAGCGGCGAAACGCTTTGGAGTGAAGAGTCGATCGGGCATGGAACCGTTTCGGCGGCGGAAAATCAGTTGATCGTTTTGAGCGAAGCGGGGGAATTGCAGATAGCCGGGGCGAGCCCGACGGGCTTTTCTCCTCATTTTAAGAAAAAGGTTCTCGATCCCAAGGTGTGGACCGTGCCGGTGTTTGCCAACGGCAAAATATACTGCCGCAATGCTTCCGGTCAGTTCGTGGTGCTTGCCGTTAAGTAGCGGAGCCCCCTAACAAAGCGCGCCGGTAGAACGTTCCAGTTGATGATGAAGTTTTTCCTCCCAGTCCTCGCCCTTCTTTCATCCGCCTCGACTTTGTTCGCTCAAGTCGCCGCTCCGGCTCCCCCTGCGAGTGCTTCCGCTACGGGGGAAGAGTCGGATTACATCCGTTTTGTCGAGGAGGAAGGAACCCCTGATCGGTTGCAAACTGCGGTGGCGAGTTTTCGTAAAGGTCTGACGACGGTCGATCTCGTCTCGGTCGTCCACCTCGGAGATAAGGCGTATTTCGAGAACTTGAACACCCTGCTGAAAGACTACGATCTTGTGCTTTATGAAATGGTAGGTGGAAAATACTCTCCGCCGCCGGCGAATGCTGCTGCAACTCCGCCCGGGATTGAGGAGATGATGAGCGTGCGGGGGATCCAGCAGATGGCTTCGCAGTTTCTGGGACTGGAGTTCCAGCTCGACGGGATAGAGTATGCGTCTCCCAACTTTCTGCACGCCGATGTTGATGTGGATGAGTATGAGGCGCTTATGACTGCTCGGAATCAGAATTTCGGGACTCTCTTTACCCGTGCAATGAGCCTTTCTGAAACTGCGGACTTCGGAGGAATTCCAACAGATGAGGCCGCGATGTCTGCGATGCTCGGGAAAATAATGACGGCGGTGACGACGGGGAACAGCACCGAGTTGAAGCGCACGATTGCTCCACTCATGAGCGAGGCCGAGTCGTTCATTACCCAGATCGAAGGCGATGATGGGACTGTTCTCGTGACGGAGCGCAATAAGCACGTCATGAAGAAGTTGGATGAAGAGTTGAGAATGCGGCCGCTGAAACGAGTCGCCATCTTCTACGGAGGCGGACACATGCCGGATCTCGAAGTGCGACTTCTGGCGCGGGGATACGAAAAGGGATCGGTCGCCTGGGCAGACGCCTGGACGATAGCGGACCCGGTTCCGGGTGCCGCGGTCGCATCTCAGGGATTTTCCGCCGCCGACATGTTGATTCAACTGATAGGGGATAACCCTGAAGTGATGGATACGATTCAGCAACTCGGGGAAGTGCTTCAGGAGATTGCGAAGCAGGCGGAGGCTGAATAGTCTGCTATTCGCGAAGGAATCCTGTAAAGTGGCTCAACTGATGTCGTCCCACTTCAGGAACCCTTTGCGATTATGACTGAACCCCGCTTCGAACCGCTTGCTCCTCTCGACGAGCACAATCTCAAACTCGAGAGCAACGTCGCTCCACGAGACTGGAAGAATCCCGAGCCGTCGGGACGCTACAATCTTGTCGTGATCGGCGGAGGCACCGCCGGACTTGTTGCGGCTGCCGGTTCCGCGGGAATGGGAGCCAAGGTTGCCCTGATCGAGCGGCAAATGCTCGGTGGGGATTGTCTGAATGTCGGCTGCGTACCTTCGAAGGCCGTGATTGCTTCTGCTCATGCCGCTGCGGGAATTCGTGACGCAGGCAAGTTGGGCGTGAGCGTTGATGGAAAGATCAACGTCGATTTCGGAGCCGCGATGGAACGAATGAGAAAGTTGCGTGCGGACATTTCCCCGCATGATTCGGCTCAGCGATTCACCGATTTGGGAATCGATGTTTATCTCGGTTCCGCTTCGTTTACGGGTCCGGACACAATTGAAGTCGACGGGAAAACGCTTTCGTTCTCAAAGGCGGTGATCGCGACGGGGGCCCGTGCCGCTGCTCCACCGATCGACGGACTGGACGACGTTGACTACCTCACGAACGAAACCGTTTTTTCGCTGACGGAGCTGCCCGCCCGCCTCGGCGTGGTCGGAGCAGGCCCGATCGGATGTGAAATGGCGCAGGCCTTTGCCCGGCTGGGTTCTGAGGTGACGCTTTTTACGAGCAAATCCGGAATCCTTCCCAAAGAGGCGCCGGATGCGGGGACGATCATTGGGAAGCATCTCGTCCACGACGGTGTGACGATTTTAGATTCCGGTTCCCACCTCCTGCTGAAACCGGGGGCAAACGGCGTTATTCATTGTGCCGACAAGCATGATTCAGGAGCGCATCCTGTCGAGGTCGATAAACTGCTCATTGCGGTGGGGCGCGCACCGAATGTGACGGGAATGGGACTCGAAGCGGCCGGGGTTGCTTTCGGAAAGTCCGGCGTCGAAGTGAACGACTACCTGCAGACGACTAACAAGCGCATCTACGCAGCAGGTGACGTGTGTTCCCGTTTTCAATTCACACACGCGGCTGATTTTATGGCCCGAACCGTGATTCGGAATGCGCTCTTTAAAGGCCGCTCAAAAATGTCTGATCTCGTGATTCCGTGGGCAACCTACACTTCGCCTGAGGTGGCGCACGTAGGCCCGACGTGGAAAGAACTCGAGGATCGAAAAGACACTCTCGACCATTTCACGGTGGACATGGGTTCGGTAGATCGCGCGATTCTTGAAGGGGATACCGATGGCTTTGTCAGGATTTTCGTTAAGAAAGGGAGCGATAAAATAGTGGCGGCTTCCATCGTCGCGAAGAATGCGGGAGACCTCATCAGCCAGGTGAGCCAGGCAATGACGACCGGGGTGGGGCTGGGGAGTATTGCCGGAACGATCAGCCCGTATCCCACGCAGGGGGAGGCGATTCGAAAGGCGGGCGATCTTTACAATCGAACCAAGCTGACGCCGTTCGTCGCGAAACTTTTCAAGAAGTGGCTCGAGTGGACGCGGTGAGGGAGTGCGGGCCCTTGCATGGTGGTTTAAGCCGTGAAAAGGCGCAAAAATCGCGAAGCAATGCTGGTACTTTCGGTTCGCGTTCGCCTGTAGCCACGTCCCGCGAGTGAGGAACGGATGTCTTGTGATTTCCGGACGTTCGGAGAGCGAGCCCGCGGGACTCACCTACAAGATATGCGCGAGTTTTGTCTCAACCGAAAACTTCTTCGAGTCCGGCTCGCATCACTGCTGGGTCGGGGCTTTCGCCGGTCCAGAACTCGATCCCGATGACGCCCTGCGCGACGAGCATCCCGAGGCCGTCGATGACGCGGCAGCCTTTCTCTCTCGCTTCACGAACGAGTCGTGTAGTCGGCGGATTGGGGATGACATCGGCGACGATCATTTCCGGGGTGATCGTTTCCATCGCGAGTGGAATACGGGCGTCCACGTCGGGGAAGAGGCCGATCGAGGTCGCGTTGACTACGATGTCGGTGCCTTCGGGAACGTGAAAATCACCGTCCCAGGGAACGAAATTGACTTTGAGATTGCCTCCTGCGGCTTCGTTGAGTTTTCCGGAAAAGAGGGCCTCGAGTTCGCGCCCGCGTTCTTCATTGCGATTCACGAGCGTGATCTCTGCCACTCCGGCGAGCGCCATTTCAACGCCGATTGCCCTCGATGCCCCGCCTGCACCGAGAAGCACGAGTGATTTGCCTCCCGGGTCTTCGATCTCCTTGAAACTGGAGACGAATCCCTTTCCGTCCGTATTTTCACCGATCCATTTACCGTCGCGATTCACGGCGCAGTTCACCGCGCCCATGAGTTGGGCGGATTCGCCGAGGCCATCGAGATACTGAATCACTTCGACCTTGTGAGGAATCGTGCAATTGAATCCTTGAAATCCAAACGCTCTCGCTCCCGCGACGGCTTCAGCCAACGACTCGGGCCTGACCTCCAGCGTCAAATAGCGCCAGTCCAACCCCATCGCGCGGAAAGCAGGTTCTATCATCGCCTGAGTAGGGTTCTCCGCAACCGGGTAGCCAAAGCACCCGACCAGTTCCTGTTTGAAGTTTAATTCAGCAGCCATGTCGAGGGATAGTAGTTAAGAGAAGGGTCAGGGCAAGTTTACAAACAATTTTCTTTTCAATTGGCCGGCACCTCACCACGCTGGATGCTGATGCATATTCCATCGCTCATCGAGAAAAAGCGGGACGGTGGCGCCCTCTCTGACGAGGAGATCGCGTTTCTCGTCAGTCGTTACACGAACGACGAGATGCCGGCCTACCAAATGTCTGCGTTTGCGATGGCGGTTTACTTTCAGGGCATGTCTTCCGCGGAGACCGCAGCCTTGACCGGCGCGATGCTTGAGTCCGGTGAGGTGATGGTCTACCCGGATCACGCGCCCCGGATTGTTGATAAGCATTCCACCGGCGGGGTGGGGGATAAAGTGTCGCTGATACTGGCTCCTTTGTTGGCATGTGATGATCTCTGGGTCCCCATGATTTCCGGGCGCGGGCTCGGCATCACCGGGGGAACGTTGGATAAGCTCGAATCCATTCCCGGGTTTTCCATCGATGTCACTCAGCGTGAGGCGATTGCTCAGCTCGAAAAACTGGGCGTCGTTATGATGGGACAAACCGCCTCGATCTGTCCCGCCGATAAAAAGCTCTACGCGCTGCGTGACGTCACCGCGACGGTTCCGAGCCGGCCGCTGATCGTTGCGTCTATCATGTCCAAAAAGCTTGCCGAATCACTTGATGCTCTCGTTCTCGACGTGAAATACGGCGCCGGAGCTTTCATGAAAACCCGTGAGGAAGCGAACGACCTCGGCGAGGCGATGCGGGAGGTAGGCTCGCGGATGGGCGTCGATACCCGGATTCTCTACCACCCGATGGACGAGCCGATCGGGCACGCCGTGGGCAATGCGCTCGAGGTCATCGAATCGATTGAAACGCTCAAGGGCGGAGGCCCCGCCGATCTGAGAAAACTCGTTCTCGATCTCTCAGTCGAAGTCAGCACGGTCGACCGCGCCGTGTTGGAGGCATGGTTGGATGACGGGACCGCGTTGAGAAAGTTTTACGAAATGGTCGAGGCACAGGGCGGGCAGCCGGATGATCTCGACAGACTGCACGAGATTCATCGAGCGTCTGCGATTCGCGAAATACGGAGTCCGGTTAGCGGCACGGTTTCCGCCGTTGATGCCGATTCGGTCGGTCGTGCCAGTCTCGCCCTCGGAGCGGGACGGGGGAAATCGGACGATGTGATAGATCCTGCAGTCGGTTTTGATCAGATCGTGAAATGCGGAACGAAGGTTGGAAAAGGCGATGTCATTGCCCGGGTGCATGCGCAGAGCGAGAGTCAGGCTGCGGAGGCGGAGAAGCGGTTTCTGGAGGGATGTAAGATTCGATGAACCGGTATATTCTCATTTTAGTGTTTGGTGAGGTGCTCACGCTGAGCGCCTGCAAACGTCCCGAGCCGACACAGGTCATCGTGAGAGAAGAGCCGTCCGTGGAAGCGCTTGTTTCGACGGTGCTAAATGGCGGCGGGACGTTCAAAGATGTGCCTTTTTCGAGTTTGATCGAAACGTCGACGGGGAATCACGTCCTCGCGATGCAACCCGAAGATCCTGCCGACGCGATGATTCTGGCAGGATTGAAGGAGGCTCTGGACGCCGTTTTGGAGCGCTTCAATCGTGCCGATTCACCCACCAGCTCAGAAGCTCGAATCAACGAAGTCAGTTCGTATTTTGAAAAAGCGATTCTCGAGGAGGTTGATCGACATCCGGATTTTGAGTGCAGTTACCCGCGGACCGCCGACGGCAATCTCCAGCGTTCCGGGTATCCAGACTTGATGATACGTCATCCCGAATCCGGTCGCGTCATTTACCTCGACCCGAAACTTGTCGCGGAGGGATCGCTCGATTCGAGCCTGAGAACCTTTTACTTCACTCCGAAAACAAAAACGAACAAAGTCCTCCACGACGCCAATCACCTCCTCGTCGGGATCGAGCACGACGGTAATACCGGCGCATGGAAATTCTTACGGTGGCACCTCGTTGACCTGACCCGGTTCAAAGTCCGCCTCAAAGCCGAGTTCCAGGCGAGCAACAAAGACCTCTACCTTCCCGAGCTGATTATCGAGTCGGGAAGCGCGGTGAAGTGAGCGGATTTTTGCGGACAGGTTTTTAGCCACGTCTGGGCAAACGCAGTAACAGCGTGAAGGTTTGCTTGTTCGTAGCACGGGTTTTTAGCCTGTGTTGGAAGCCTGTCCGCGCGGGCAAGTGGACGAAGTCTTTGCAAACAGGATGCAATCCTGTTCTACATTTGGCTCGCGCTACCGGAGAACCGGCTTCAACAAAAACAGTCCGCTCGTGGCCTTGAGCGCATCGCCTGCATCCATCGTTTTAAACTCGTGACCGGCTCCCCAGGAGTCCGAGAAAATGATTCGATTGGTCTTTTTGTTGAATCCGATAATGAGCCGCATGTGTCCTCCTGAGGTTTGCTCCCGGAGCGGAGGATCTTCATCAAACTGTCCAACGGTGAGCGCCCAGAGAAGGGGAATCCCGTCTTCGATGTTTTTGTAGATCATTTTGAAGAAGTCCTCATCGGGAATTTTCTCTCCCACATATTTCTCTTCGAGCAGCTCGACGAGGGAACTGCGATTCCTCATCGCGAGGCACTCGAAGCGGGTTTTGAAAAGGTGATCGATTGCTCCCAATTCTTCGTTGATGGCGAGTCCGCTCGTGCCTCCTTCCGGTGTCGAGCCCGCCAGTTGAGCGAGCTGATGCATGTCGCAGGGAATTCCGTAGTATTCGAAAATACGTTGGGCGGAAGCGACCACGCAATAACCCTTCGCTCCTTGATCGACCATGGGGATTGCCTGAACGAAGACGTCGCCATTCGGCATTCGCTTCACTCTCCGGGGGAGGTCGGAAAGTTTTGCGGTAGCGCCCGGCCGCGCGTGGGTTGCCGCTTCGTAGGCACCTTCCGCATCTCTCCGCGCGAGCCGCATGCGGAGAAATTCGGTGGGGTTGGGTGCTTCGTGATTGTGCTCAAGGACCGCTTTTCCTCTCGCAGAAATCCATATCCAACCATCGGTGAGCAGTCCTATCGTCGGCTTCGCCTTGCGCCGTTTCGGACGGATTGCGAGTTGCTTACCGAGGTGGGCTCCCATGAGTTTGAACCGGTCCTGAAAATCGGCATCCTCGATGTGACCTCCGTCCCCTCTGTTAAAGATGGAGATGGTGACTCCGACAAAGGTCCCGTCTCTGAAATCGATGATCGCCTCCTCGATCGGGACGGCCCCGTCGAGGAGAGAAAGATTCACTTTGAGATTCGGGGTGTCTTTTTTCTGAAAGATGGCGCGGCTGTGATCGGTCGTGAGCCATTTGAAATAGGGATTTCGATTCCACTTCCCCTTTTCGAACATCGTCTCCAAATCAGCCGGTTGGAGTCGGTAGGCATCGGGAAGGGTGATGAACGGATCCAGATTCGCCTCCAGAGTTTCCGCTTCGCAATCAGAAGGAGCGGGCGATATTACGAACAGAACGGCGAGGAGGAAAAAGATGCCTTTTTTCGCTAACATCCAGTCACTGTATCCATTTGCGCTAATTCTGTCTCGCAAAAATGCCGCAGAACCCTTTTTCGATTGTCTTTCCTTTCATTCTCTGAGACAAAGAGTGCCACTACCTATCGAATAACACAGGATGAAAAAACTCATCAATGACCCTTTAAACGTCGCCAACGAATTGATCGAAGGCCTCGTCGATGCTTATAACGGCGAATGCAAGTACGTCGGAAAGCGTTCCATCGTCAAAAACGATATTCCTGATAACAAAGTCGCGCTGCTTGTCGGCGGCGGCAGTGGGCACGAGCCCATTTATCACGGTCTTGTCGGGCGGAATCTCGCCGATGGAGCCGCCTGCGGAGACATTTTCGCAGCTCCTCCTCCGAACATCGTTTTCGAAGCGACCGAGGCAGTCGACAGGGGCAACGGCGTTCTTTATCTTTACGGCAACTACGCCGGTGATGTTTTGAATTTCGATCTCGGAGCCGAGCTTTCGGATGACGAAGACATTGAGGTGAAAACCGTTCTCATCGCCGATGACGTCTGCTCCGCGCCTCCCACCGAGAAAGGGAAGCGTCGCGGTGTTGCCGGACTTGTTCCGATCGTGAAGCTGGTCGGTGCCGCCTCGCAGACCGCGACTTCGCTCGACGATCTGGCAACTTTTGCCGAGAAAGCGTGCCTGCAGACTCGTTCGGTAGGTGTCTCAATGGAGCCGGGAGCGATTCCAGCTACCGGGAAGCCGACTTTCAGCATCGCTGAAGATAAAATCGGTCTCGGAATGGGGATTCACGGTGAGCCCGGAGTAGGGGAGATCCCGATGCAGACTTCGGATGAACTCACGCCGATGATGCTGGATCTCATTGTAGAGGATTTCGATAAAGACGAAGACGTCGAGTCATTGAGAGAAGGGGACGAAATTCTCCTTTTCGTCAACTCGCTCGGCGCTACGACGATGATGGAACTCCTCATTGCTTTGCGAAAAGCGAAGATGTATTTCACCGAAAAAGGCATCAAGATTTTCGACGTGATGGTCGGACCATTGGTGACTTGTCAGGAAATGGCAGGGCTTTCATTCTCCGTTACGCGGATGGATGATGAGCTCAAGAAAAACTGGGAAATGCCCTGTCAATCAGTCTGCTTCAGCAAAATGGAAGGCCGTTACGGCGGTTAAGTCCTGTCGAATCAGGCACAAATATGGCGATCCAACAGGGTTGAATCATCGATCTAACCCTGTTTAGTCTACCTTTATACAGTCATGGCAAAAGAAACCCTCTCAATCAACGAAACTCGCGACATGATGCTCGCGGTGGCCGATAAAATTATCGAGTCCGAGCCTATTCTCTCCGAAGCTGACCGCGCCCTTGGTGACGGTGATCACGGAGTCGGAATGGAGCGTGGCATGAATGCAGTGAAAGAAGCTCTCGAAGGAGAGGAATTCGCCTGCGTTGGAAAAGTGTTCATGGGCGTTGGTATGGCAATGATGTCGAGCATGGGTGGTGCCTCCGGTGCCGTTTTCGGAATGCTCTTCCGTGGAGGTGGCAAATCCATCAAGGGCTCCGAGACGCTCGGTGCAGCTGAGGTGGCTTCCTTCTTCAAAGCAGGAACCGAGGAAGTGATGACTAAAGGCGGTGCGAAGGCAGGTGACAAGACGATGGTCGACGCGCTTCTGCCATGTGCTGAGGGTGCTGCCGCTGCCCAGGGAAATGTTTCTGAGGCGCTCGCAGGAGCTGCTGCTGGGGCAGAGGCTGGGAAAGAAGCCAGCAAAGCCATGATTGCGACAATGGGACGCGCCAAGACTCTCGGTGAGAAGTCAATCGGTTTGCCCGATGCCGGCGCTGTCAGCGTCGCCATCATCGCCGCAACAATGCGCGATTTCGCAGCGTAGAGAGTGTGCCCCTCGCAGGGTAGAGGAATCCGTGAGGATTTCATTCTCATGTTGCGGGCGGATGGGCTTCGCGGAGAAATGCTTACGCAATTCCTCTACGGCTTCGCAGGGTAGAGGAATCCGTGAGGATTTCATTCTCATGTAGAGGACGGATGGGCTTCGCGGAGAAATGCTCACGCAATTCCTCTACGGCTTCGGAGAGTAGAGGAATCCGTGAGGATTTCTACCCGGAGCCTTCCTCCTCTAATCGCTTGTAATAAATCTTCCAAAACCGATCCCAAAAGTCCCGATCTCTCGGGTCTAAATCGGGGTAGCCGGGGACCAGGGCTCCGAGGAAAGCCCAGTTTCCGAAATGCCCGGCCAGCCCCGACCGCACCGGGTTTTCCAATATGTAGCCGGCAATCGTTTCGAAAGCGTTCCGCCGGTCGTAATCGCTTTCGCGGAGCACATGGTCATGAGCTTGTTTCTGTAATCCGAAGTCACCGGCGATCAGCTTGAGTTGCCGATTCCATTCCTTGCGGAACAATGTGATTGCCAGCCTTTGATCACTGGCTGGTTTCGGATTCAGGCCGCCAATCAGGAAGTGGCCATGATCTGGCATCAGGCAGTAACAGGCGCAAACAAGATTGTGCCGACTCAGCGCGTGAAGCAGTGCTTCTCGAATTTTCGAGTGGCTGAGCGAAGTGAGCCAGCCGCTTTTACGTTTGTGGACCGTTGTTGTCCAGTGCACCCAGCCTTGGCCCTGATAGGCTGTCGGGGAGAGTCGTGTCAGGCCACCCTTAAAAGAATCGCCTTCAGGAGGATGAGATGGGTTCTCCATGAAGTCCTGAATCTATCGGAATCTGTGAAGATTGTCACTCAGTTGTGCTGAGGGCGCAGTCAGAGGACGGATGGGCTTTGCGGAGAAATGCTCACGCAATTCCTCTACGGTTTCGCAGCGTAGAGGAATCCGTGAGGATTTCATTCTCATGCCGTGGACGGATGGGCTTCGCGGAGAAATGCTCACGCAGTTTCTCTACGGTTTCGCCGCGTAGAGGAATCCGTAAGGATTTCATTCTCATGCCGTGGACGGATGGGCTCTGCGGAGAAATGCTTACGCAGTTTCTCTACGGCTTCGCCGCGTAGAGGAATCCGTGAGGATTTCATTCTTATGTTGCGGGCGGAAGGGCTTCGCTGAGAAATGCTCACGCAGTTCCTCTACGGTTTCGCAGGGTAGAGGAATCCGTGAGGATTTCATTCTCATGTTGCGGGCGGATGGGCTTCGCGGAGAAATGCTCACGCAGTTTCTCTACGGTTTCGCAGCGTAGAGGAATCCTTAAGGATTTCATTCTCATGCCGCGGGCGGATGGGCTCTGCGGAGAAATGCTTACGCAGTTTCTCTACGGCTTTGCAGAGTAGAGGAATCCGTGAGGATTTCATTCTCACGTCGCGGGCGGATGGGCTTCGCGGAGAAATGCTCACGCAGTTTCTCTACGGCTTCGGAGAGTAGAGGAATCCGTGAGGATTTCTATTTCGTTGTCTTGGCTAAATCGTCTCGTGATGCTTTAGTCCATGATACATGGGCAAAGCAAAACAGGTTTACACGCTTTCGGATTTGAGACAGTGGGAGGTCGCTACGGGCGATCTCGATCCTCCTGCCCGACTCGCGGTTTTCGGCGACCCGGTTGAGCACTCGCGTTCACCGCAGATGCACAACCCGGCGCTCGAGGCGGCAGGGACGAATTGCCAGTATGTAAGGCTGCATATCCAGCCGGATGAACTGCCCGAGGCACTTGAATTACTCAAGTCACAGAATTTTATCGGAACCAACGTGACGATTCCCCACAAGGGTGGCGTTTTCGACGGGGTTGACGATATGTCCGAAGTGGCCCGTCGTATCGGTGCGGTAAATACGGTGGCGGTCGACGGCGACAAACTGATCGGGCACAATACCGATGCTCCGGGGTTGAAGCGTGCCGTTCGGGAAGCGTTCTCGATGGACCTTGCCGATTTGCGGATCATGATCATCGGCGCGGGGGGAGGGGCTGGCAAGGCTGCTTCGGTTCAGTGTGCGATGGATCAATGCGAGCGTCTCGTTCTCGTCAATCGAACCGTCGGGAAAGCGGAAACTCTTGCCGGGGAATTGAGCGATCTGATGGATGATCCTGAAAAGCTCGAGGGGCCCACCGATCGAATTCTCGCGATTCCTCACGAAGTCGCAGCGATGGAGGAGGAGCTCGATCAGATCGACCTGATCATCAACGCGACATCGATCGGGATGAAGCGGACGGATCCTGAAGTGGTGCCGCAACGGCTCATCGCTCCTCATCATCTCGTCTATGACATGATCTATGCGCCCCCGAGAACCCGGCTCATCGCGAATGCCGAGGCACAGGGCGCCCGAGCCTCGAATGGCCTCGGTATGTTGTTGTGGCAGGGCGTTCTCGCGTTTGAATACTGGTTCAGTAAAGACGCGCCGGTTGAGGCGATGCGTCGCGGTCTTCTCGATTCCCTGAAGGAGTAGGGAAGGGAAACGCCTGCCTTGAGATCCTTATTTCGGCTTGCCGGGAGCCCCTTTTTCGAAAAGGGCTAAGTCTGGCCGTTCTGCGCAGACGATCCCCGGGGGGCACAAAAAAAGGCCCTCCCTGCGGAGAGCCTTTTCAAAAAAACTAAACAAGTTCGAAAATGATCAGGCCGCGTCAGCGCCTTTGTGACCAAGAATCTTAACAGTGCGGTTCAGCTGATCGTATTCGATTGGCTTCTTGATAACCGTAACAGGTCCGCTGGAAAGGATCTTCGTGAGGATCTCGCTGTCAGGATAACCGGTGATGATTACGATAGGAAGGTCAGGATACTGAGCTTTCATTTTCGCATAGAGCTCATCACCCGGAATGTCAGGGAGCTTGAGGTCAAGAAAGACGAGGTCGAAACGCTGCTTCTCGATGTAGCTGAGCGCTTCTGCTCCGGTTCCTACAACGATGCGGCCGAAGCCGGCTTTCTTGAGGAATTGCTTAAAGAGAGTTTGCAGCGCTGGATCATCGTCCACAACCAGAACGGTTGGCTGACCACCTTCGTCTGTCTTGAGGATGTCGCGATCAAGCAAGCTTCGCTTGATACGCCAGCGTCCGCCAATCTGGATTGCAGGGAGCTGTCCTCGCTGGACAAGGTAGTAAACAGTTGGAAGAGGAATGCGGAGATATTCCGCAGTCTCTTTAACTGTCATCAATTCGGGAGCTTCTTCGTCTGCCATGATTCTGAGTGAGTGTGTTTGCCTGACATTTGTAGTTTCGAATCCGTTTCGGAATTCTGTAAAAACCACAATATTGGTAATAGTGATGCCCTGCTCTAGAAACAGTGACGAATTTTAGAGCAATTACAAGTAATAAATGAGAAATATTTCAATTATGAGATTCTTTTAGGAGAATCCATATAGCTCGATGGTATTGGAATGCTGAAAGTCCAGAAGTCACAGTGAAGTTTCAATAGCGGTTCCGAGGGCTATAATGAGCAAAATTTTGCCCGTGCGCTGTATCTTGGCGGGATCACTACAGAGGTATCTGATAGTTGAATTCGGGTCAATCGACGAATTGCGCCGCGCGTAAACGGGGAGGCGTACTTTCTTAAGGGGCGGACGATTTGCTGGAAAAATCAGTGAATTGGCTTATGAAACAGGCAACTTAACTATGGATCTCTTCAATGCGATAATTTTGGGCCTGGTCCAGGGACTGACTGAATTTCTTCCAGTTTCCTCTTCGGGCCATCTCGTCCTTACCCAGAAGATTCTGGGAGTGGAAGATCACGGCGTTACGTTCGAGGTCGTGCTTCATTTTGGAACTCTGCTGTCAGTGCTTATTTATTTCTGGAAGCCGCTTTGGCGCATGGTTCTCGCGATTTTGCCGCCCTTCAAGGAGGAGTATGCGCGTGACCGGAAGATGATTGTCTATCTCGCGATCGCGAGTGTTCCGGCGGCGATCGTCGGATTTTCCCCGGCCAAGGGAGCTTTTGAAAGCGTTTATGAAAAGCCGGCGATTGTGGGGCTTCTGCTTATTGTGACCGGCTTGCTTTTATTTTTACCGAGGCTTCTCGCGAGCCGCGGAACCGGGGAAATGAGCGTGAAGTCCGCGGTTGCGATGGGTTTGGGGCAGGCTTTTGCGATTTTACCCGGCGTGTCGCGTTCCGGTTCGACGATCGTCGCGGGAATGATGGCGGGATCGAAATCATCGGTGGCAGCGGAGTTTTCCTTTCTTATGGCGATTCCGGCGATTGCCGCGGCTTCGGTGCTCGAGTATGAGCATCTCGGTGCGATCGGGAGCGAAATGCTGACCAGCTACCTCGTCGGGGCTGCCGTGGCGTTTGTTTCCGGCCTGCTCGCTATCTTTACGGTGCTCGCTGCGATCCGTAAGGGGAAGTTTGAGTATTTCGGAATTTACTGTCTCGTTGCCGGTGCGGCAGCATTTCTTTACTTTACCTTCGGTGCTGCCTAATATCTTACTCTCCGAATCGTCGTAAGGGGAGTCTACCTCCCTGGAGAGTCTTCTCAGATGTTTTGTTTATCCCCCAGATTCAGTTGCTCAGGACGCCAGTGGCTGCGGTGCCTTTTCTCAGTGTTTGCGCTGGGATTCGCTACGGCGGGGCTTCACGCGCAGTCCTACACGACTGCGATGTTGGCCGATGGCTTTGATTACCCGGTAGGAAAGCCGAATGGCAGCGGATACTACGTGTACCGTGGTTTTTCCCCGAACGGTCACCTCGGTGAAGACTGGAACGGGAACGGCGGCGGTGATACCGACGAAGGGGATCCCGTTTACTCGACCGCGCACGGCGTCGTGCTTTTTTCTGAAGACTACCGGAAAGGGTGGGGCAACGTGGTTATTATTCGCCATGCCTATCGCGAGAAGTCCGGGCAAATCGCATTTGTTGATTCGCTTTATGGTCACCTCAAGGTCCGTTCGGTCAAAGTGGGCCAGCAGGTGACGCGCGGACAGCTCGTTGGAACGATCGGCTGCGGGCCTTATCGGATGTATGCCGCGCACCTGCACTACGAGATCCGGAAGGATCTTCGAGTGGGGATGAGGCGGGATTTGTATCCCAAGACGTACTCAACGTATCACAGCCCGCGTTATTTTATGGATTCGCATCGCTCACTTCGAATGGAAAACCGCCGGGTGAGGGTTCCGATCAATACCTTTCTGAAGAGCAATCCCAATCGGGTGACGACAACCACCATCGATGTGCCTGAGTTGACGACAGGAACGACGGTGCGTCCCGAAGTTCCTGAGAACGTTCAGAGCGTGATTCAGGAGGAAACGGATCTCGAAGAGGCGACGCCGAAAAAGTCGAAGTCGCTTTTCGAGAAGCTCTTCAAGAACTGACCTTTACCTGGGCCGGTAGGTTTCGACCGCTTCGAGGGCGGCAGATTTGAGCCGCGAGGCGGTTTCCGGCTGTGAATCGAGGAGATTGCTTTTCTCATTCGGGTCGTTGCTCAAATCGAAAAGGAATTCCCCGTCCCCGGGCGTTTGGAGGTATTTCAAATCTCCTTCGCGATAGGCGAGCCAGCCTTTTCGGCCCAGTTCGGCGTGAGCTCCAGTCATCCAGAGCATTTTTCGCGGCTCAGAAGCAATCTGAGGGCTTTTCAAGTGCGGGACAAAGCTGGTACCGTCGAGATGAGGAATCGCGTCGGTAGAGACGTCGGCAAGCTCGCAGAAGCCGGGGAAAAGATCCAGCGACGAGAGCAGGTCGGCATTGGTGGTGCCCGCTTCGATTTCCCCGGGCCAACGCATGAGGCAGGGCACTTTGATTCCTCCTTCAAAAAGGGTCGCCTTCGTGCCGCGCAGGGGGAGATTGCTGCCGCCATACGTGGGGTCACCGCCGTGATCGGTCAGAAAAATGACGAGAGTGTTCCTGTCGAGGCCCTGTTCTTCCAGCTTGTCGAGAATCCTGCCGACGCCGTCGTCGAGGCTCACCGTCATCGCTGCGAATTCACGCCGGATTTTATCTTCGATGAAATCGACCCGCTTGAGTTCCGCTGCCTGCGGTTGCATCAGGTTGACCGGCTTTTTGTCCGACGGGCTGTAGCCTTTTCCGAAATGAGGCGCGTTGTAGGCGAGGTAGAGGAAAAACGGCTTCTCGCGGTGCGTTTGATCTTCGAGGTAGGTCAGCGCTTCATCGGTGATCAGTTCTGTCGCGTAGCCATTCTCGGACACGAGCTGCGAGCCGTGATACCAGTCGGGAATGATCCCGTAGGTCATCGTGAAGAAATCGATGCAACCGCCGGTGTGGCCAATGAAGTGGTCGAAACCGTGCGCCAGCGGCAGGAGGGCAGGAGCGCCGTGTCCGAGATGCCATTTGCCAATTAAAGAGGTGTCGTAGCCGCCCTTGTCACGCAGGATCTCAGCGATCGTCGTTTCGTGCGGCTGAATTCCGGATTCGGCGTGCTCATCGGCCATGAACATCAGCGCGCCGAGCAGTGCGTCCTGAGAGCGGACTGGATTGCGCCCCGTGAGCAGCCCGAAACGCGACGGCGTGCAGATCGAGGAGGCGGAATAGAAATTGGTGAACCTGACGCCTTCCGCAGCGATGCGGTCAATGTTAGGTGTCGGGATTTCGGAGCCGTAACAACCGACATCGTTGACTCCCTGATCGTCAGTGAAGATCAGCAGAATGTTAGGGCGTTCTGCCGCGGTGGCGGAAATGAAAGACAGAGCCGCTAACGCGGCGATGAGGAAGCGCATACGGGAACAGTGTGAGACCTCTCCGATGCTGTCAAGGCAGAGCGCTCTCGAGCCGAAAATCTTCCATAGACTCCGCAATAGCCCAGGTTTTTAACCTGTGACCGGAGACTCCGCCGTAGCACAGGCGTGTGACCGGAGACTCCGTTGCTGCCAGGCTTCGCACACAGGTTGAAAACCTGTGCTACGTCTTATTGCGGCGTTGCCTTCGGAAACTACCCGTGCTTCGCGAGATAATACTCGATCGAGTCGACGAGGGCGCGCCAGCTGGCCTGGATGATGTTTGTGCTCACGCCGACGGTGCCCCAGTTCTCTTTGTCGTCTTTGCTTAGGACGAGAACGCGGGTCTTGGAAGCGGTGCCGAGATGGCTGTCAATGATGCGCACTTTGTAATCCTGCAGCTCCATGTCGTCGATCTGCGGGTAGTGGGGGCGCAGCGCTTTTCTCAAGGCTGCATCGAGAGCGTTGATGGGGCCGTCTCCTTCAGCGACACGGTATTCCTCTTCGCCATTCACGATCAGTTTCACCGTCGCTGAACAGATTTCGTAACCTCGTTTGCCGTCACGACGGAATGAGCAGTAATATTCGAGAAGCTCGAACGATGACTTGTAGGTCTTAAGGTGTTTGCGGATCAGCAGTTCAAAGGAAGCTTCGGCCGCCTCGAATTCGTAGCCTTGCTCCTCGAGCTCTTTCAGGTTCTGGAGAATCGCGAGTGCTTCGTCGCTGCCTTTCTCGACATCGATCCCGAGTTCCTCCGCTTTCATAAGGACGTTGGACTGGCCGGAAAGCTCGGAAACAAGAATGCGCTGTGCGTTGCCGACGGAGGCCGGTTCGATGTGCTCAAAGCTGTGAGCCACTTTCTGGACGGCGTTCACGTGCATGCCGCCTTTGTGGGCGAATGCGGTCGCTCCGACGTAGGGCGCGCGGATGTTGTGCGAGCAGTTCGCGAGATCGTCAACGAAGTGCGCGAGATGCGTGAGTTGAGAAATATCAGGCACGACGGGGCGGTCCATCTTCAGCTGAAGGTTCGGGATCGCTGTCGTGAGGTTGCAGTTTCCGACTCGCTCACCGTAACCGTTGATCGTGCCTTGAATCTGAGTGGCTCCCGCGAGAATGGATGCGAGCGCATTGCCGACCGCGACACCGGTGTCGTCGTGTGTGTGGATTCCCACGGGGACACCGATTTCCCTCATCACCACATCGGTGATTTCGGCGACTTCGTGCGGCATCGTTCCTCCGTTCGTGTCACAGAGAACAACCCAGTCCGCGCCGCCTTCTTTGGCGGCCATGAGCGTGGCGAGTGCGTGCTCGGGGGAGTCTTTGTAGCCGTCGAAAAAGTGCTCGGCATCGTAGATGACTTCGCGACCGTTCTCTTTGAGATAGCGGGTCGTGTCGCGGATCATCGCCTGATTCTCCTCTTCCGTCGTCGTGAGAATTTCGGTGACGTGGAGTCTCCAGCTTTTCCCGAAAAAAGTGATCACCGGCGTGTTCGCCGCGAGCAGTGTCTGCACCTGGGGGTCGTCCTCGACCGCGATGTTTTTGCGGCGGGTGCTGCCGAACGCGGCGATTTTCGCATTTTTCCACTCGAGATCAGCGGCCCGCTCGAAAAAGGAAACGTCCTTAGGATTGGAACCCGGCCAGCCGCCTTCAATGTAGTTCATTCCAAATTCATCAAGACGCTGCGCGATGCGGATCTTGTCGATGGAACTGAAATTGACGCCCTCGCCCTGCGTGCCGTCACGGAGGGTGGTGTCGTAGAGTTTTACATTCGGATGTTTGCTCATGATAGGCTCAGTCCTCTTTCGCCCGGGGTTCGGAGGACTTAACAGGGTTCGGTCGTGGATATAACAGGGTTAGGTCACTGAGGCAACCCTCCATGATACCGGGAGGGGCGTGGCAGGGGATGATTCGGCAGTTTGCCTAGCCGGGGCGCTTGCCGACCATTTCGCAGAGACGTTTCTTGAGGGCGTCGAGTCCTTCACCCGTTTGCGCGGAAATCGGGAAGATCTCCTGTTTGGGAAAGCGATACTGGAGCGCGTTCACATACATGTCGGCTTCCTCGAGATCGGTCTTGTTCGCGACGATGAGCCATTCTCTCTCTCCGAGTTCTTCGTCGTAGAGGCGGAGCTCTTTTCTCAAAATCTGAATATCGGAGATCGGGTCGCGTTGATCGACCGCCGCGGTGTCGACCACGAAGAGAAATACGGAACAACGGCTGATGTGACGCAGGAAGTCATGCCCGAGGCCGACGTTGTCGTGCGCGCCCTCAATCAGACCCGGAATGTCCGCCACGGTGCAGCGAAGGAATCCGGGAAAGTCGACCACTCCCACCATAGGCTTAAGCGTCGTGAACGGATAGGCTGCCACTTTAGGCGTCGCGTTTGAGATCGCAGTGAGGAGCGTGGATTTCCCGGCGTTGGGGAACCCGACGAGACCCACGTCAGCAATCTGACGAAGTTCGAGGTAGTAATGACCTTCGGTGCCTTTCTCACCGGGAGTGAATTCGATGGGAGCCTGATTCGTATCGGTTCGGAAATTCCAGTTTCCTTTTCCTCCTGCTCCGCCTTCGCAAAGCACGAATTTCTGCCCGACTTCGGTCAGGTCGACGACAAATTCGCCGTATTCGCTTTCGGGGACGTCATCCGCCTCTTCTCCGTCGTCATCCTCATCCTCGTCCTCGTCGAAATCGTCATCGAATACGGTGTCGTCGTCTTCGACCATCATCGACTCGCCGGCGGCCTCCTGTTCTGCGGCTTCGGCTTCCGCCTCCTCAGCGGCGATCTCTTTACCGAACTCATTGTCAGCGATCTCGCCCTGCACCACGGTTTCGGCATCTTCGTCTTTTTCGTCCTCGAGACCGACTTCGCGATCCATCAGCACCATCTGACCTTCCTCCTCGATAAATTCGCCGGCCCAGTCTTTTGCGGTGTAATCCTCCTCGAAATCGAGGTCGCCGGGTTTCGGCTTCGGCTTGTTCGGGGTTGTCCGATAAACAATCGTTCCGGGGGGCACCTTGAGAATGAGGTTTTTACCTCCCCGTCCCGTTTTACGCTGTCCTTTTCCGTGAACGCCCCGCTCAGCCTTGTAATTCGGCGTGTAGAAAAAGTTCCGCAGATTGTCGGTGTGTTGATCGACGACGAGGATGACGTCGCCTCCGCGTCCGCCGTCACCTCCGTCCGGGCCCCCTTTAGGAACGTGTGCTTCACGGCGAAAGCTCATACAGCCGTTTCCGCCGTCACCAGCTTTGGCAAAAATTTTAATGTGGTCGACAAACATGAGATTGAGTGAGTTGAAACTCCGGTAGAACGGGGAATGTCGGAGGTTTTTCCAACTTATCCACAGGGTTTTTCACAGAGTTATTCACATTTTGTGAATAACTTATTAATTTTGAAGGGTGTGTCCGATAGATACCAAAAAAAGTCCTGCCGCAACAAGACATTGGCGGTGAAATCAGGGAAGGTAGCATCATGTCCAACTATCTCGCTAATAAGTCTTCACGGGGCTTCAGTATTTTTGCCGCCCTCGTTCTATCGGCCATACCGGGCGTGCTCCGGGCCGAAGATACCCGTCCGAACATCATTTACATCATGTCGGATGACCATGCGGCCCATGCGATCGGGGCTTACGGGAGTCGTCTCGCGTCGTTGAACCCCACGCCGAACATCGACCGTCTCGCGAAAGAGGGGATGCTTTTCGAAAACGCGTTTTGCACCAACTCGATCTGTTCCCCGAGCCGCGCCTGTGTCATCACCGGGCAGTATGCCCACACGAACGGAGTGCACGATCTCTGGGGATCGATTGAGAGCGACCGCCAGTTTCTGCCCATCGAGATGAAAAAAGCGGGTTATGAAACCGCGATGGTCGGTAAATGGCACCTCAAAGAGGAGCCGGGTGCTTTTGATTACTATTCCGTGCTTCCCGGTCAGGGCGACTATCACAATCCTAAATTCCGCGTTCAGGGGGAAAAGGGCTGGCCGAAGGATGAGGTCGCCTTCGACGGCTATCATTCTTCAGATGCGATCACCGAGATCACACTCGAATGGCTGAAAGAGAAGCGTGAGGGCAAAAAGCCTTTCTTTCTGATGCACCACTACAAGGCGCCGCACGACTACTTCGAACATGCCGAGCGCTACAACGACTACTTGAAAGACGTCGATATTCCTGAGCCGGAAAATCTCCGGCTCGAGAACCAACCGAAATTCGGCTCGATCGCGACGCTGGGGTATGAGGGCGAACTCATTCCTCACATCGGAACCTCGATCGGAAACCGCAATCCGCGCCGTTCCTACGCCGGTGACCTTCCGATCCTTTTCGCGAAAGATTACCCGGTCGATTACGATCCCTCAAAGCTGACTGACGCCGAAGTGAAGCGGATCTCCTACAACGTGTATCTCAAGAACTACCTTCGTTGTGTCAAAGGGATCGACGACAACCTGGGCAAGCTTTTTGCTTATCTCGAGGAAGCCGGGCTCATGGATAACACGGTGATCATATACACCGGTGACCAGGGGTTCATGCTCGGTGAGCACGATTATCAGGACAAGCGCTGGATGTATGAGGAATCGATGAGGATGCCCTTTCTCGTTCGTTATCCCAAGTCGATCAAAGCCGGCAGCCGCACCGATGCGATTGTTGAAAATGTTGACTACGCACCAACGATGCTCGCGCTCGCGGGGGTGGAGACGCCTGACTACATGCAGGGCAAAAGCTTCAAAGCAATTCTGGAAACCGGCGACGAACCCGAGGGCTGGAAGCAGGCCGCTTACTACCGCTACTGGATGCACATGGCGCACCATGACAATCCGGCTCACCTTGGAATTCGGACGAAGGAGCATAAGTTGATTTACTACTACGGATGCAACTACGGCGGCGGCTACCAAACTCCTCCGGCGTGGGAGCTCTATGATATCAAAAACGATCCGCAGGAGAACGTGAATCAGTACGACAATCCGCAATTCGCGGACACCGTGAAAACGCTCAAGGCGGAACTCGCTCAGCTTCGCCAAACCGTGGGTGACACCGGTGAAGATTATCCCGCGGCGGAGAAAGTGGTTCAGGAATTCTGGGATTACGATGGCGAAGATCGGGCCCGGGCGATCGAGATCTCCTCTGAGTTCAAGAGCGTGCGCGAGGCCGAGTTGAAAGCCAAGGCGCTCAACGCAGGTGCCATGATCGGAACGAAGGCGAAGAACGAAGTCGATTCGAAGAAAAAATAACGTCACGCCCTGAATCGTGCTAAGCTCGTTCTCTCATGAGGGAACGAGCTTTTTTGTTGGTCGTCGCGGCGGTTTCAGTGGCATTCGGTTCACTGTTATCCGCGCAGGATTTCGCCGACTTCGACGCGGCAAAGCAGGCGCGATTCACGAAAGGGGAGGCCGTTGTTTTAACGCTGCGTCCCGGTGAGGCGGCCTCCAAGGGCAAGTTTGTCACCCTTGCCAGATTGATCAGAGGCACTCGTGAGGAAATTTGGAATGTGATCAACGATAAGGAGGACGCCGAGAAATTCGTCGACGGCGTTCTCGAATCAAAGGTTCTCAAGCGTGAGGGGAATCGCATTCTCGTCGAGCAGCGGACCCATGTAGGCGGGCCGAAAGGTTCCTACCGGTATCGGCTTTGGCACACTCTCACCCCGATGACGCGCGCCGACTTTTCCTACGACGGGGGAGAGATCAAAGACATCGAAGGGAGCTGGTGGCTTTTCGAAGGCAACGACGAGGATCACTGTCTCGTCGTCTACTCGCTCTACATCCATCCCGGATTTTTCGCTCCGCAATCGATCGTGAAGCACGGCATGAAAAAATCCATGCCAGGGACCCTCGCCTCGATGCAGAAAGAGGTCCTGCGGAGGCGCGGGCAGTGAGCTGATAGATGGTTGAAAGAGCGGTCGCTTCAGGGTGGTTCGGCAATGAGTTCGTTTCCATAGTAGCCATCTCGAACCGGGAGAGGTTCGCCGTCTCTCTGCCGAAGAATTTCGCCGCAAATAAGTGCAAAAAGCGCAAAGCTTGATAGGGATATCTACATTCGGTCGGGGGATATCAGCTGTTTAACCTTTTCTGATAGTAAAGATATGCTAACTGGATTTGAGTAACCGAATCAGCTTTGTCAGAGTCGAATTAACCTTGACCCTGTATGGGATCTCTCATCTACTTGGGCACTACCTGAGGCTCCGAATTCCGGGTGGAATATCGAGTGGGGGTGGGATAATAATACTGTTCTGCGATGAAATTAGGATTCTGGCTCATCTTTGGAATCGGGACTGTTTTGACCGCATCGGGGAGTCCAATCTCCGTTTTAGTCGATTCGATGGAGATGCTAAAGGAGCTGAAGATTCGTATCGAGCACGAAGAATTCGATGGTTTCGCTGAAGACGATCGGATTATTAGTGTGAAGATGACTTGGAAATCGATTCCTAAAGACAAGGATTTTCCTCCACGTTTTGACCTGATCCTCTTCCGGCCGACTGAGCCGGGGAAGCCAAGCGAACGAAGAATGTGGGTGATAACGAAGCCGAATGCTGAAGGGCTTTGCGTTTCCGAGTTTGCGGTTTCGAAGTCCGAGGTGGAATATGCTCAATTGGTTTTCCACAACGGCCAGCATGAGGTTCATGGATTTTCTCTATCCGATTATTTAGCGGGGTTTCCTGACCCCGGATTGGATCCGTTTTCCCGAAAGCCCCACAAAGGCGCAGAACAAGCCGACGATGCCAACTAGATGCCGCTATGAGTCGAAAGACCCTATTTGATTCAATACCCAACCCTGTTAACGACTGCCGCCCTCGGATCTAGCGGCATGTCTCGGACGTTAGCCTGACAAATTATCGTGGACGCTACAGAAGCAATTTCCGGCCCGAATTTGATCGAACTACTAGGATTGGGATATACCATTTTCTGGGGGTTGTCTGCAATTGCGATTATTTTCTTAGCAACAGTGCTCTGCCGATCAGGTGAAGACAGAGAGTTGTTCGCAGCCAATTTGCGAACCTTGCTCTTCTTGGGATTTGCGGTTTGGGCGATTGGATTGGTAGGAGCAGAATGGGCAAGACTGCAACACAAGTCGATGATTGCGACGCTTCCGAATAGTGGATTTGATCCTTCTATGATCGCTTTCTACGAGGCTGTGAATTCAGCGCGATTGCTGCTGGCTCATTGTCTTCTTGCCGTTACTTCGATCGTTTGTGCGCTTGCTACGTTTGCGCGACGCCGAAACAATCCGACCGGCTAACAAGCCGGCGATGGACAAGCCCGACCCCGCATCGAGTTGATTGACTTACCTGATTCGAATCTTTATCCTCCAATCGAGGCCGCGCTCCCCGGATCGGGCTGCCATGCCTCAAACATTGTGCTTAGACATGATCCGTTACATCGAAAGCCCGGGAAAGTCCTCTGAGATTGACGGTTACTTTGATGCGGTTGTAGAATTTCAGCGGCAGCCGACGAAGGTTTCGTTCGACCTGGATGTCAAGACGGTCGCCGAGCTGGAGCAACCCCTGGCGCATTTGCTCGAGAATACGGAGGACGTAATGGGCACTGCCTCGTCTGCGGTCGAGGCCGAACTCTTACCGCTCTACAACAATCATTGGAGGTGCTATTTAACTGGAGATGGCGAGGAAATCGACCGACCGGAGCTTTCTCTTGCTGGCTTTTTAGCAGCTATCTCTCTCGACGAGATATCGATCTCGGGTTGTTGGTTTGAATTATGGTATGACGACGGAGATCTGTTCTTTGGCCATTCAGTCAAAATCTCATTTCGGTATTCCATCGAGAACGGTCGTGTCTCTCTCGGATCAGCCACGGCAGGGCTCGAGGGATGAGTGCAACAAGACGTCGTTCTGAAGCCGATCACGCCCCGGGTTGATTGGCTTCCGTGATTCAAATCCTTACCGGGAGATTCCCGGAGACAGCTTATCTATTCCGAAACAAAGCCTTCAATAACACATTTCTCACATAACGAGGAGGAGGCCGGGAATCGCGGATCGAACTGTTGAACTGTCCCTGCTGAATTCGCGTGAAACGCGCGGCGCAGATTGACTTCCCTTTTTCGAATCTATAGTCTCCGGTCAAGGTCGTGTTCTCAATTGCAGGGGGCCATTCCAGGAACGTTGAGAGAGAAAAATGAAGCTGCAGCATACCATTGAGGGAGAAGAACGAATTGAGATTTCAATTGAACGGAACTGGTTCACGGGTGCGATTGCCTGTTTCGAGAACGGCAACAAGCATTGGATACAAAGTCCGTGGAACCCGGCGACACACCTCAAATGGAAGCTCTCTCAAGAGTATGAATTCGAGGTCGGTGAGAGTCAGGAATACCGCATCACGATAATCCATTCCCGGCCGCGATGGTTCGCCGGGCTTCGTCCTCAGACATTCGAACTATTTCTGAATGGCAAACTTCTCGAGACTTATACGGGATACTAACTTTGCCACAATTGAAAAGCTGAACAGAATGTTGATTTTAACGTCTGAAGCGCCGCGAATGCAGTCCGGGCCATCCAAGCTACACACGGGAAGTCGAAACCGCGCTCCCCATCAGGCGCTGAATGACGTCGACGTTCAGAGCGAATACCAAGTCGTGAAATGGGGCCGGTAAGGTCAGAAACAAGGACCGGAAAGTGAGTGTGAAGAAAACAGTGGCAGTTGCCGGGATTGTCCTGTTGCTGGTGACGGTAGTGGCCGCGGTGACTGTTTATCGTGATTGGCCGACCAATCGCGCGAAACGTCTGGTGTCGGCTGCGGGGAAAGCAGATCTCGTGAAGGTCTTCAGGCTCCAGGGATTGCCAAGTCAGGCCACTCCGGAAAGCTTTCCTGTTCTGCCATATGACGCTGATTATCCCACTTTCGGGAATCGCGAGCTGAGGGAGGATGATTTGGAGCAATTTCTCAACGTTTGGGAGGATTTTCCTGTCAACGAATCGAGTGGTGCGATGTGTCATTTTCCCGTTTACGGTTTTCAGTTCTACAAAAAGGATAAGCTGATATTGGAAACGAGCCTTTGCTGGGTCTGTGAGAATTTTTATGTAGATACCAATTATTTCGGAAGTAATTGGATTGGTTTCGATTCAGGATCTGCGGTCGGTTTGAGGCTCCTTGAGTTTTGTGACGCGATGCTGCCGTATGATCGTGGATATCAGGAGCGTATTGCGAAAGAGCGTGAGGCTTTCATCGAAGCCTATAGATCGACCGAAAATAAGTGAGCCGTTCGACATTCCCACTTCAGCCGATCTGAGACCCTCCTCCGCATTCGAAGCATAGTGGCAATCTCGCTCCGAGAGATTTTTCGAAGCCTATCAGCCCGAAGCCTATCAGCCCGAAGCCTATCGGCCCGAAGCCCCACGCGCTTCCCCCCCACCACGAAAAAAGCCGCCTCCTTCCGGAAGCGGCTTTTCGAAATAATCGATGTGTGCGTTCGAAGTCTTACTTCTCAGCAAAGATCGTATCCTGCGTCTCGGCGACGCCCGGAATCCGCATCGGACGGATCGGAAGCTCACCGTTCATGTCGATGACGTCGGGAACGAGCTTTTGATCGGCATTCCACATTTCATCCCAGGTGATGTTCTTACCTGAGTAGCATGCGGTGCGGCCGAGGATCGCCATCGTCGTCGAGTGACCAATCCACTCGGCGTCGTCTTTGCGCTCACCCGTACGAATCGCTTTGTAAAACTCTTCGTGCTCGAGGTCATACATGCTCTTCGGCGTGCGCGGCTTACGCCAGTTCCAGGCTTTCTCACCGGTGATTGACGCGGAGCTCGTTCCGAATTTCGCGATACCTTTCGTTCCGACGATGGTGTCGCCGGTGTAGTTGTAGGAATCGAGATACTGACGCCACTCAACGTGAGCGGTCACCTCGTTGGGGTAGTGGTAGGTCACGTTGAAGTGATCGTAGATATTGCCCTCTTCGTTCGGACGGATACGGCCACCGGAACCGTGAGCGGAAATCGGGTCTGCGTCGTTAAATGCCCACGCAACACGGTCAACGTTGTGGCAACCCTGCTCAACGATTCCGTCACCACCGAGCCAGGTGAAGTTATACCAGTTTTTGATCTGCCACTCGGTATCGCTCATTCCGTCGGGGCGCTGATCGGCTGCCGGCATCGCCTTAACCGGTCCGGCGAAGTAGGTGGAGTGCATGCTTTGGATTTCACCAATGTCGCCATTGTGAATGCGCTCAAACAGTGGGCGTCCATGCTCGCTGTAGCGGTAGCAATAACCGCAGAGGACGGAGAGATCTTTTTCTGCAGCGATTTTGGCAGTCGCGAGAAAGTCTTTCACGCCGGCCATGTCTGTCGCGCAGGGCTTCTCAACGAAAGCGTGGACACCGGCGTCAACGGCCGCCTGAAAGTGGATGGGGCGAAACGCAGGAGGCGTCGTCAGCATGATGATATCAACACCGGAGTCGAGGACCTGCTTGTAGCCGTCGATGCCGCTGAAAACCCGGCTGTTGATCGTTGGTGAAACTTTGTCACGAACCGATCCCATCTTCTGGACCATCGCGAGCTTCTTGTCCGCTTCCTCCTTATAGAGGTCGGCCATTGCCCAGAGCTCCATGTTGTCGTCCGCGTTCATCGAGTTGATCATCGCGCCGCCGCCGCGTCCGCCTGTGCCGACCACGCCGACTTTCAGCTTTTTGTCATTTTTGGCACCGAAGGTGACGGATGGAAACCCAATAGCGCTTCCTGCAGCAACTGCTGCGCCGGTAGTTTTCACGAAGCTGCGTCGTGACTTATCGATCGGGGACGAGGTGTCTTTTTCGCTCATAAAGTAGAATTGTTGCCAAAATCTCAGCTACAAGCGGGGCCCTGTCAAAAATCCTTCTCTACGTGATCAATACCGTGTCATAGTTTCCCTTCGCGCCCGTCGCCTCCTGTCGGGCTTTACCATTTTCCGGTATGGACTTTGCCTTTCTCCTGAAAAAGACGCTTTCCGTTTACGTGAACCCCGTCACGATTACGCTGGAGCTGCTCTGCCTCGGCTTTGTTTTGATCGCTTTTTCGCGGAAAAGGCGCAGAAAACCGGTCGGTGAACGCTGGAGGCGCTTCGTGCATTTTTCAGGAGGATTGGGGCTTTTTCTCATCGCAGCAGGGATGCTGTTTCTTTTTCTGACCAGTATCGATCCCGTCGCGTCGCGGCTCATGCTTTACCTTGAAGAGCAACATCCGCCCCTCGCGGAGGAAGACGGAGCCTTCGTCGTCGCGACGCCGCCGGAGTTTATCGTGGTGCTTGCGAGTGGGGAGCATGTCGTTGATGGGCGTCCTGAATTGTCACTATTGACCCATTCCAGCTACCTCCGGGTGACTGGTGCGACCCGAATGTGGAAGCAGTTCCCCGAGTCCACCATTGTCGTGACGGGGAATCCGGCTGAGACCGCCGCGATGAAACTGATCGCAACCCGGTTTGATGTCCCCCCAGACCGTATTATTGAGGAAAATGAATCCCGGGATACGAAGGATCATCCCGTTTTTGTGAAAAAGATCATCGGTGAAGCTCCCTTTTTATTGGTGACTTCCGGTGCTCACATGCCCCGTGCGTATCGTCTCTTCACGGGGCAGGGGTTGAAGCCGGTTCCGGCAGCGGTCGACCTGTGGGTCTATCCTCAGCCCGGAAATCCAAATCCCTATCAGTCGGCGTTGCTGATTCCGCGGGCGTCAAATTTGTATGCCTCATCCGTCGCGCTGCACGAACTCATGGGGATGGCGTGGGCCTCTCTCCGCGGGCAGGCGGGTGAGAATGAACCACCTGACGACGAGGGGACGGTCGAGTTAACGCTCTGAGCGTGGGCTCCTCCATTTTATGATGGCGGAATGGTGCGTTTTTCACCAGCATCAGGAGTTATCACGATGCGTTTTCTATCTCAGCTACTTGTTTTTCTCGTTTTGATTTCTTCCGCTGCGGTTGCGGAGGAGCGACCGCCCAATTTTATGGTCATCTTCGTCGATGATCTTGGCTACGCCGATCTGGGCTGCTTCGGATCGCCTGACATTCGCACGCCGCGGCTCGACACGCTTGCGAAGGAGGGGATGCGCTTCACTCACTTTTATGCGCAGCATATTTGCGGCCCGTCACGAACTGCGTTGATGACAGGCTGCCACCCGCTCCGCGTCGCAGAAAAAGGGAACGTGAAAGAAATTCACCCGGTCGTTCATTCCGATGAGATCACGATCGCTGAGGTTTTGAAAACGAAAGGCTACGCCACGGGGTGTTTTGGGAAATGGGATCTCGCGCGACATTCGCAGAGGGATTTTGAACCCGGCCTGATGCCCAATTTCCAGGGATTCGATTACTTTTTCGGCACGCCGTCCAGCAACGATCGATACGTGGATCTCTATCGGAACGAAACGTTGATCGAGGAGAATGCGGACATGGGGTCCCTGACAGAACGTCACACCGATGAGGTGCTCGGCTTTATCGACGCGCATAAAGAGGAGCCGTTTTTTGCTTATGTTCCCTACAGCATGGTCCACACGCGACTCGATGTCTCTCCTGCGTTTAAGGGGAAGTCGCCCCGCGGACTCTACGGCGATGCGGTTGAGGAAATTGATTTCAGCTGCGGGCGGATCATTGACAAGCTGAAGGAGCTCGGGCTCGTTGAGAACACCTACTTCCTATTCACGAGTGACAATGGCCCGTGGCTGGTTAAGAACCGGAAACACGCCGACGGCCATCTTCCTGCGGATCACGGAGGTTCCGCGGGAGCTCTTCGCAGCGGCAAGGTGTCGACCTGGGAAGGCGGCGTGAGAGTCCCGACGATTTTGTGGGCTCCGGATCGTGTTCCGGCGGGCACGGAGTGCGACAAGGTTGCCGCGACGATTGATCTGCTGCCGACGTTTGCGAAGCTCGCCGGGACCGAAGCGCCGACGGATCGCGTCATCGACGGCGTGGATATCCGGCATCTTTTTACGGGGGATTTCAGAGAGTCTGACGACGAGCGCGTTTTCCGGTATTACTTCATCAACACGCTTCAGGCGGTGCGTCAGGGAAAATGGAAGTTGCACCTCCCGCGTCCGGCGAACCCGCCGTGGCTGGGGCATTTTTCGAAGAACAATCATATCGCCGCCTCGGACTGGATCGCTATCGAAGAGCCCTACCTCGTCGACCTCGAGACCGATCCGGGTGAGACAAGCAATGTCGCAGCGGCGAACCCGGACATCGTCGGGCAACTGCTGGCGCTCGCGGAGGAAGCGAGAAAAGACATCGGGGACTATGACCGCGTCGGGGAGAATATGCGCTTTTTTGATCCGTTGGAAAAACGCCCTGACAAGCCACTTTTTCCAACTCTCGTGCGGAGGGCTAAGAAGCCCCGGTAACGGGAGAGCGTGTCCGTCAGCGTCGAACCGGATATGGTGACGGTCCTGTGCGAGCCGGTCGTTTGATGCATCGCGGGCGATGATAAACCTCCCGGCTCCGCTCTCTTCCGCTGCCCGGTAATGGCGTTCTTGCGTAACGAAGATCATCGCGGGTTTCGGGAACTGACGGCTACAGTCCGCTCCATGAAATTGTTGTTCCAGGTCGCCGCTGTCGCTGCACTCATTCCTTTGCATGCGGGTTACAGTCAAATCACTGAGATTCTTCCTGACACATTGCCTTCCGGAGTCCCGAAGTCCGGGATGATGGGGGAATGGCTTCAGGCAATCGCTTTTGACGCGCTGGATCGTCGGGAAGAGGCTTTCGAAGCGTTGGAAACTCCTGAGCAGATTGAAAAGTGGCAGTCGGATCGTCGGGCGTTTTTTCTGGAACAAATCGGAGGTCTCCCTGAGAGAACCCCGCTCAACCCGAAGATTACGGGTAAGATGAAAGGCGATGGATACCGCGTCGAGAAGCTCTATTTTGAATCGCAGCCGGGACTGCACGTCACTGCCAACTTGTATCTCCCGCCGGGTGAGGGGCCGTTTCCGGCGGTGATTCATCCGACGGGGCACAGCGCCACGGGGAAAGGCCGTGATTTATACCAGATGGCGTCGATCACGATTGCACGGGGTGGTTGCGCGGTGCTCTGTTACGATCCGATCGCCCAGGGGGAAAGGCAGCAGGTTCCGGGGCCGGAGGGAAAACTGTTTCCGAGCACGTCTCAGCATTCGTTGATCAATCAGGGGCTGATTTTACTCGGCAGCAACACCTCGCGGATCATGATCTGGGACGGAATGCGGGCGATCGATTATCTGCAGAGTCGGCCGGACATTCTGCCTGACAAGATCGGCTGCACCGGTATTTCGGGCGGGGGAACCAACACGAGTTATTTGATGGCGTTGGACGATCGTATCGCAGCGGCCGCGCCGGGGTGCTATCTCACGGGATTTCGCAGTCTGTTGTCGACGATCGGGCCGCAGGATGCAGAACAGAATGTGCACGGCCAGCTCACGTTCGGAATGGATCAGTCTGATTATGTTTTGATGCGATTGCCGAAACCGACGCTGATCATGGCGGCGACGCAGGACTATTTCGGGATCGAAGGAGCGTGGGATCTTTTCCGCGAGGGGAAGCGTTTAGCGACGCGTCAGGGTTTCCCGGAGCGGGTCGATATGGTTGAGCCGGATACGGAACACGGATTCCCGCCGGAGATGCGGATCGCGGCGGCGAATTGGATGCGTCGCTGGCTTCTCGACCTCGATGATCCGATCCGGGAGGAGGGTGAGCTGAACCCTCTCGCTCCGGAAGCAATGTTTGCGACGCCGAACGGGAGCGTGCTCGAGCTCGAAGGAGCGCGTTCGGCTTTTGAAGTCACCCGGGCGTGGAGCGAGTCGTTCGAAACTTCCCGAAAAGAAAATGCGAAGCCTGAAAATCGCGAGGCGCTTTTGAAAAAGGTGCGGACGCTGATCGGCGCGCGGGAGCTCCTGGATTTGCCGGACCCGACAGGTGAAAAGCTGGAAGATGATCAATTTATTCTCCATCCTGAGCCGGGCATTTCGCTGCCGGTCCATCTCATCCGGAATTCGGAAAAGGATTACACGATTTATCTCAACGGCGCAGGAAGTGCTGCGGCGATGGCTGCCGGCGATGTCGAGGCGCTCGCCACCGCGTCAGGGGATTCAGTGCTCGCGGTCGATCTTCGCGGACTCGGTGAAACGAAGCCTGCCGGAAAGTCTGCGGGTTATGACAGGGCCCTCGGGCGGGACTGGAGGGAGACCAGCGTTGCGAGCCTGTTAGGAAAAACGTATGTCGGAATGCGGACCGAAGATATCTGGCAGGTCGTCCGCGCCCTCCGCGTCAAGACGGGGATAGCTGATCTGAAGCCCCATCTCGTCGCGACCCGTGAGGCGGCGATTCCCGCGCTGCACGCTGCCGCTCTTGAGCCGGATCTATTTGGCGAGGTAACGGTTTCCCACGCGATTGACTCCTGGAATGACGTTCTTAAAACGCGACAGGTCAGGAATCAGCAACCGAATCTGGTTTTCGGCGCGTTGCGTCATTACGATCTTCCGATCCTGCGTGAGATCATCGGCGAGGGACGACTGACCGTTGAGAATCCCGTCGCCGCGGATTGGGTGCCGGAGGCAGACTGATTCGTCATCCTGAGCTGTTCCCGCTGTCTGCGCCGGTTGCACAAGCCGACGCCGGGAGTCGGGAAGGGTTCACTTCACCGGGAAATCAAAGGCGCGGCTGAAAGGCTCGTTTCGCAGCGTGTAGTGCCACCACTCCTTGTGATAGGAGCCGAATCCACCGCGGCTCATCGCGGCGCGGAGCCGCTCGCGGTTGGCCCGTTGCGCAGGCGTTACCCGGGATGACTGGTGGGATGACTCGGGGCCGAAGTAGTCAAAGTTCGTCCCCATGTCGACTTCGCCTTTGCCCGTTTTTACAAGTGTCAGGTCGACCGTGCTGCCGCGTGAGTGACTCGAGCGTCCCGAGATATAGCCGCCACCGGCGAGGGTCGATTTCTCGATATCGGGATAGTATTTTGCTTTGGTTTTCTGATCGTTCCGGTCGCGGACCCATCGCATGAAGTGGTTTACGGCCCGCTGGGGGCGGTAGGCATCAAAAACCTTGAGCCCGTATCCTTCCGATTTCAGGTCGGCCTGCACTTTCTTCAGCGCCTCGGCCGCCTCGCGGGAGATGACAATCTTCTTTGCCTGATACCCGTCGACTTTCTTTCCCACAAAATTGTTCGACGTCGCGTAGCGGACATCTGTCACGATCGTCGCATCCACATCCTTCAAATAGACGAAGCCCTCGGGGAGGCCGGCGAAGGCGGTGAGCGGAAGGCAAAAGAGAAAAGTGGCAAGGAGCCATCGTTCAGGTCTCAGAGGTGAGGTCATGCCGAATGATTTATCAGCTTCGGTGACGAGATGCAACAGGGTTCACTCGTCCGCTCAACCCTGTTGAGTCGCTGCCCGCCATTCCCGAATCGCGGGAGAACTTTGTTCTTTAATTGGCCGGCGCTTCCGATCAGGGTGAGCGGGTATGGATCCATTTGTCTACCAGTATGCCGTCGGCGGACTTGTCTTTGTGGCAGGATTGTATTTCGCAGGTCGCCAGGGCTACATTGGGCTGTCCGGAAGAGGCTTTCGCAACCTGCTCCTGATGCTGGGGGGGATGATGTTTTTCATGGTGCTCCAGGGCTATCTCCAGTATGCGCCGATGAGTGTCGCTGAGGCGATTCCCTACACGGGTGGGGAGCGTGCAGAGCAGTCGATCGGCAAGCCGATCGATTTCGGAATCATGGGGATTTACATCGTGATGATTCTGCTGATCGGAACCTGGTTCGGGCGCAAGCAGAAGGGGACGAAAGATTTCTTTTTCGGGGGGCAGCGATTCTCCTGGTGGATGATCGCTTTCAGTCTCGTCGCGACTCTGGTCGGATCCTACAGCTTTGTAAAGTACTCGCAGGCGGCCTACAATTACGGGTTCGCCTCGAGCCAGAGTTATCTCAATGACTGGGCATTGATGCCGCTGCTGCTTTTCGGCTGGTTGCCGATTCTCTATTTCTCCCGCATCACGACGGTGCCCGAGTATTTCGAACGCCGTTTCAACAGCAAGGTGCGCCTCGCCGCGACCGTGGGAGTGCTCGTCTATCTGGTCAGCTACGTCGGCGTCAATCTCTACACGATGGGGACCGTGTTTCACCATCTCCTCGGGTGGAACGTGATGGGTTCGGCGATTCTGATTGCGGGAATCTCGGCGATCTACGTAACATTCGGCGGGCAGACTTCTGTGATCATGACCGATTTGTTTCAAGGAGTGATGCTTCTCGCCACGGGGATTGTTCTGCTCGTGCTGGGTGTCCACTACCTCGGCGGGATCGAGGAATTTTTGAGTCATATGCCGCGGGAACACCGACTGGCGTTTAACAACTTCAACGAGGATGCGACCTTCCCTTCGGTGGGAATCTTCTGGCAGGATGCGATGGCGAATTCGGCCTTTTTCTACTTTCTCAACCAGGGGATTCTGATGCGCTACATGGCGACCAAGTCCACCCGCGAGGCACGGAAAGCGGCGATCGCGATGCCTCTGATTCTCATGCCCATCGCAGCCATTGTTGTCGCGTCGGGAGGGTGGATCGGTCAGTCCTTCGTGCACGCCGGAATCCTTCCTGAGATGGATCCGAAAAAGGCCTTTTACATCACAGCTGAGTTTCTCTCACATCCCGGTGTGTTCGGGCTCATTCTCGCGGCGCTGACGGCGGCTCTCATGTCCACGGTCGACACGCTGATCACGGCTGTTTCCGCCGTCGTCGTGAATGACATCTACAAACCGCTCGTGAAGCCGGAGGCGACGGAGAAGCAACTCCTCCGCACCGCGCGAATCAGTTCGATAGGGGTGACTTTGTTAGGCATCGCCCTCGTCCCGGTTTTTATGCAGTTTAAAACGATCTACGCAGCGCACGGGGCGATGACGGCTGCGGTGACGCCTCCGCTCGTCGTTGCTCTGATGCTGTCGGTTTTCTGGCGGCGATTCACGGCGACAGCGGCACTTGCAACGATCGTCGGGGGACTGGTCGCGATCGGGATTTCGATTTTTATTCCCGAGATCATCCGTCCGATTGCCCACGGCGTGCCGATGGATGAGAATTTCCGCGACAATGGTGACGGTCTCTTTGCCGGCGCGAAAGAATACAAGTTCATGCGGGCTTTGTTTGGTCTTCTTGTCAGTGGGGGGATCGGTGTCGTGGTCACTTTGTTCACGAAGCCGGAATCGAAAGAGAAGCAGGCCGGGCTGGTCTGGGGAACGGTGAAGGATGCGATCCGTCACTACAAAGGATCCGAGGGAAGTGAGAACGATGCTGCTGAAACTCTCGCGATGCCGGTTAAGATTGAGGTGGAAGCGCCCTCCGAAGGTGAAGGGCGTCTCCCGGTGGTGATCTTATCGAAGACGGTGATGGAGCGGCTCCGCGCAAAAGTGGGAGACCCGGTTTACATCACGGACACTCGCTGGTGGCTCGGCGGCTTGCAGTCGATGCACGTCGTTGTCGGCGGGCAAAGCGAAAGCAGTGAAGACGTCATCGAATTGGGCCCCGACACATATGACACCGTCGTGACCGCGAAACGGCACGGTCGACCGCTCAAAGTGGAGCGCCTCTATTAAGCTCGGGGCTGAAACAAACGGCGCACTTCACCCGTCTTGATCGGGTTGAGTGATCGGTGATGGCGCGGATCGAGGTGCTGAAAGGCGCAGGTGAGGATCATCGCGACATCGCAGTGCGTCACGAGTAAACAGGTCGTGATGTCAGGATTTTTCTCCACTTCGAGAACGAGATCGCAAACTCTTTTCGTAACCGCGTAGACTGATTCGGCGTGGCCCGGCACGTTATCCGGATCTGTCGGATCGACCTGCTATACCTCTTCGTAATGGGCGTCTGAGCGCAACTCGAAATCACCGAAATTCCGTTCGATGAGACGGTGATCGACTCCCGGTTGAACTCCGAGAATCTCTCCGGCGATCGCGGCAGTTTCGCGAGTGCGGAGGAAAGGCGACATGAAGAGGTGAAGCTGCGGCGACTCCTGCAATTCATTCCGCGCTGAGCTGACAGAGTCGCCCACCTCAGCGCGGCCGGTATCCGTGAGCCCGTAAGCGGTTTCCGCGTTCGCAAGTTGGCTCGCAACGATCCCGGCGACGTTGGCCTCGCTTTGACCGTGCCTGAGCACAAACCAACGCTTCGTCAGCGGGACGGATAGATGCGAATGGTAGTCTCTTTCGTTCATCAAAAGAGCATAGCATGGGCACAGGTTCATTCACGCAGGATTCATTTGAGCGCAGGCCTGCGTCACCCCGCCAAAGCGATCGGTGGCGAGCGGGTATAAAAGCGGTAGAGTTCGTCTCCACCTTAAAATCAGAGTCACATGATGAAACGATTCACTCGCGCTGCCCTCGTTGCCGATGCTCTCTGCCTCGGCCCGCACTGGGTTTACGACCAATCCCAAATCGCCTCCCTTTTTCCGAACGGAGTCTTCGCCTTCGCCGATCCCGCGAGTCAGTATCATCCTAACCGTAAGGCAGGGCAGTTAACTCACTACGGGGATCAGTGCCTGATGCTGCACGATTCTATCGAAAGACGAAACGGTTTCGATCTCGACGGCTGGCGTGAGGATTGGCTTACGGCGATGGCGGATTACGACGGCTATCTCGATGGCGCCACTAAAAAGACCCTCGCTGAGAAAGGACTGCGCCCATCGGATTCACACGACCTCGCCGGTGCCTCGCGGATGGCGCCGATTCTCGATCTCGGGCTTCCCGTGGAAGACGCGGTTGAGGCGGCTCGTGCGCAAACGGCATTGACGCATGGCGATCCCGCCGTGGCCGACGCTGCGGAGTTCTTCGTGCGGGCAACCGATGCGGTCGGTAACGGCGCGAAGATAGATGATGCCTTTGCCGTCGCCGTGGAAAGTGGCAGCTATAAAAGTCTCGATGCCGAGGGGTGTCTTGCGCGCGCCCGGGAGGCGGTGACAAAAGGTGGTGAGCCGTTGAAGGTTGCCTCAGGCATCGGTCTGACTTGTGACGTTTCGGATGCCTTCCCGCTAGCGCTCTACATGGCGCTGCTGCCGGATGCGGATTTTAAATCTGTCATGAGCACCAACGCGCTCGCGGGTGGTGACAGTTCGGCCCGGGCGATGCTGTTAGCTTTGCTTTTTGCGGCACGGGAACCCGAAGCCGGTGCTGAACTCGCGGGCCGGTTACGACCCTGAGGGACTGATTGATGGGGGGAATCAATTCCCGGTGGAGCGGTGCTTTTTAGTAAGCTTTTGGGCACAGTTGATCTGCGCTCCGGTTTCCAGACAACATTTGCGGCGGGCGCGAATCCAATCCACGGGGTCGGTCTTGGCGGGGATGAATCCCGCCTTGGCGCACCAGGCGATGATGAACTGCCCCGTTCGCCCGCATCCGGCGACGCAATGCACGACGACGGCTTCATTGGCGGCGTGGTGCCTGTCCATGAGATCGAGGAATCGGTCGATCTGGGCGTCCGTCGGAACGCCGTAGTCCGGCACGTTGATATGATGGTAGGCAAATTGCTTCGGGACGTCCTGACGGTTGTCGAACTCGCAGCAATTGACGACGCCCCGAATATTGTTTTCTTCGTAGATCTTGAAAACGTAGGGATCGGGCCACCACGAGGCGGCGATAACGCCCTCCACGATCCAGGTGAAAGGTTCCGTTCTTTCGGGCTGGCCCTTTGCCGGCCAGTACCAGGGGCGAATCGGTGTCGACATAATCGTAAGAGTCAAAGCGCGGCGTTTTCTCCGCCTGAACGCTCATCGATACATCAGGATTTTGACCGGAGCATGTAAAAAAAAGGTGATGCGGCCAGGGGGGGCCGGAAAGAGGTTCAGGTCAACTTCTCGATCATCCAGAGGAGTGCGACCAGGAGAACTGCCACTAACGGAACGAGAAAACGAATCGGCACGTGGGTGACGTCCGCCAGAGTCAGTTTTCCGTAGTCGCCCCACTTGTCCACCGTCCGGTTGAGCATCGGGGACGCCTCAGCAAAGAGGTAGGAACCGGCGATGAGTCCTGCCGCGACAACGACAGCGTCCCAGTTTCCCTGACCGAGCGCGGCGATGTTGGTTCCGGGGCAGTAGGCTGCGAGCGCGAAACCCGATCCGAAAATGAGGCCGCCGATGATGTTCGGGCCAATCTTCGTCTTTTTGATATGGAGTTCGACCCGTCCGGCTGCGTGGAGGGGATAGATCCCTATCATTCCGACAAGGACGGCTGAGACCATGATTTTCACGACGGTCCAGTCGTCGAGCAGAAGTTGTCCGACGAGGACGTGAAATTTTCCGACGCCGCCTTTCTGCAGCAGAAAACCGAAGATGATTCCGAAGATCAAACCTGCAAGGAGTGTGTGGGTTTTGGGGGCTGATTTAGTCGATTCGGCCATGATATCAGATTTGGTAGAGGAGAAAGGCGGTTGCGATGCCTCCGATAAAGAAGCAGGTCGCTGAAATCCACGAGCCCACCGACAGCTGCATCGTCCCGGAGATTCCATGGCCGCTGGTGCAGCCGCCTGCGAGCCGCGCTCCGAAAGCCATGAGAAGTCCTCCTGCGAACGCCGTCGTTCCGCGCAGAAACCACGTATCTTCGCCGAAGCGGTCGACCCACATTTCGGGCAGGAAGCGGGAGGTGAATTCATTTCCGGTCGCGGCCGCGACGACAGCTCCGATCAGCATTCCGATGATCAACATCGTTCCCCAGCCGAACTTTGGCGGATTGTCCTTAAAGTATTTCAATGACGAGGTGTGACGGGGAGCGACGATTTTTCCTAACATTCCGGCCGCTGTGGCGTATTGGCTGGAGGCTCCCAGCGCTTTGTTAGAAAGCAAAAAAGTCAACCACGAGAGCACTCCGATGAGCGCTCCGACGAGGTAGGGGGACCATGCGCCCCCCGGGTAATCGAGCGGGTCGATTGCCTGAAGAGGAGCGGCGATGGTCAGAGCGGGTGCAGCCATGACTGCGATGGCGACGGGAATGTGTTTCATGAATTGTCGCTTTCGTCTTTCTCGATAGGCAGGTTCTGCGCTTTCCAGGCCTTCCAGCTTCCGGGAATCGTCCGGACATCTTCAAAGCCCTGTTTCTTCAGCAGGCTCGCGGCGATGCTGGCGCGATAACCGCTGGCGCAGTAGGTCACGATGGGTTCCGACTTTTTCAGGTCGCCTGTCCCTTCCGTGATCTCGGGAAGAAAGAGATGAGTGGCGCCGGGGATGTGGCCATTGGACCATTCCGACGGACTGCGAACGTCGAGTATCTGGAGATCGTCACCGGATTTAGCGACCTCGTGAACGGTCATTTTGGGAACCTCTGAGAGACGATGTCCTCCTTTATCCCAGGCTGACATTCCGCCTGCGAGGTATCCCGTGAAATTGGTATATCCGGATCGAATAAACAGGGAGGCAATTTTTTCCACGTCGTTATCGGACTCCAGAATGAGGAGGATGGGATCGTCGGGGTCGAGGAGCCAGCCCGCCCAGACCGTCAGCATGGGAGAGGCCTGAATGTTCATCGCCCCTCCGATATGTCCTCCGCCGAAAGCGAGGGTGTTTCGCGTATCGATGAGGACAGACTTTCCGCCGTCGACGTGCTTCTCGAATTCGTCCGGGGTCAGCGCCGGAATCAGCGGGAGGCCGTTCAGTATTTCCGGCCCTGCCGCGTTCACTTTCTTCATACGCTGGTAGTAAGTGGGTTCGGGCGGCGCAGTCGAGAGTGCGTGATCGATGAACTCGGCTCTGTCCGTTTTCTTAAAGTAGGCGTTGTGCTCGAGTTCGTAGCCAATGCTGCTTTCGAGACGGTCCCCGATGTCGGCGCCACAGGGAGATCCCGCGCCGTGGGAGGGATAGATGATCACGCCCGGATCGAGTTTCTTGAAATAGTCGAAGAGGGTGTCGTAGAGATCCGACGCCAGTTCCTCTGCGTTGTCGCCGAGGAGGTCGGGACGCCCCGCAGAATTCACAAAGAGCGAATCGCCCGTGAAAACTCCGTAGGGCTTATCCTTGTCTCCCTCCGAGATCTCATAGGACATGTGTTCGGGGGTGTGCCCGGGAGTGTGTCGCGCCGTGAGCGTTACGTCACCGATTTCGTAGCGATCACCGTCACGGACCTCCACGACGTCGAAGTCGTATTCCGCGTCACCTTCGACGCTTGCGTAGATTTTCGCAGTTCCCGTTTGCGCCGCCAGTTCGCGCGCGCCGCTGACGAGGTCAGCGTGGATGTGTGTCTCGAAAATATGAGTGATGGAGACTCCGTGGTCTCGGGCAAGATTGAGATAAACCTCGACGTCTCGGCGGGGATCGATGATGGCGACGCTGCCCACGGCGTCATCTCCGACGAGATAGGATAATTCTGCGATTCCTTCAGTTTGGATGCGTTCAAAGATAATAGCCATAACACCACTCCTGAGGAGCAGGACGAACGCCAACGGCTCTGATGTGTCTCAGTTTGTTAATGTTCAACAAGTTGTGGTGCTTTTGGGCAGCGAGGGAGACGGTGGGATGTTGCAGAATGCAGTGTCGGGGGAAGCAACTTGCATTAACGGCGGGCACTTGCGCAGCGCGGGCGATGGGGGCTGCGAGCTCGGAAAAGGGTGCCGGAAAGGTCCTCGATGCGTTTCGGGATCTGCCGTTTACACTCCGGTTTCCATGCTTTAGTTGTTAGAAAGACACCCATTTCAGTTTCATGTCCGACGCTATTAATTCCAAATACCCCTCCATCGAACACCTCCGTGAGCGTGCGCGTCAACGCATGCCGCGTTTTGCGTTTGAGTATCTCGAAGGCGGTTGCAATTCTGAAATCAATCTGCGCCGCAACACGGATGAGATTCGTGAGGTTCAGCTGAAGCCATGGTATCTCCGGGACTACGCGGGTTCGGACCTGAAAACGGAACTGTTCGGGAAAACCTACGACGCTCCTTTCGGTATTTCCCCCATCGGGCTGCAGGGGCTGATGTGGCCTCGTGCGACGGAGATTTTGGCGAAAGCGGCGCACAAGCACAACGTGCCTTTTATTCTCAGCACGGTGGGAACCGCCAGCATCGAGACGGTTGCGGAACTGACCGAAGGCAACGCGTGGTTTCAGCTTTATCATCCCGCCGAGGACAGTCTGCGCGATAAATTGATCGATCGGGCAGCCGATGCCGGGATGCCTGTTTTGGTGATTCTCGCCGACACGCCGACGTTTGCCTATCGGCCGAAGGAGATCAAAAACGGACTTTCGATTCCGCCTCAGATGTCGCTTTCAAATGTGATCCAGATGATGATGCACCCGACCTGGTCATTCAGTCAGCTCGCAGCAGGCGCTCCGGAATTCAAAACGATGACGCCCTACCTGCCGAAAGGTCTCAGTATGAAGCATCTCGGGCTTTTCATGAACAAGACGTTTTCCGGTCGTCTCAACCCTGACAAAATCGCCGCGCTTCGGGATCGCTGGAAAGGTAAGCTCGTCATCAAAGGAATCGTGAATCCTGAAGACGCGGAGAAGGCGATCAGTCTCGGTGTCGATGGCATGATCGTTTCCAACCACGGCGGGCGTCAGCTCGATGCGGGGCAGTCAACGATCGTTCCGATGACCAATCTTGCGAAAGAGTTCGGCGATAAGACCACGGTGATGATCGACAGCGGGCTCCGTGCGGGACCCGATATCGCCAACGCTCTTGCGAGCGGCGCGAAATTCACTTTCATGGGACGTTCCTTTATGTATGGGGTTGGCGCGCTCGGAAGCGAGGGCGGTGACCACACCATTGCGATGTTGAAGAAGCAGCTTCAGCAGGTCATGGAGCAGATTGGATGCGAGAAAATCGAGGATTTTCCGAAGCATTTGATTTAACGAATCCGCTCAGCCGGGGCCCCGTGAAGATCACGCGCATCAGTGTGTTGTTAGTGCCGCATGAGGGGATATGACTAGGCAGGTTTCATGAATCCATTTCTGTTACATTCTCAAATCCCTTTTCGCCGACGGTTTCTCCGTGGGTGCAAAAGCGGTCTTGCTGTGGTCCAAGGGCCGCTCTTAGTGGTCTTCGTGGCCCTTTCGGGAACGGTTTCCCCGGGCGCGGAGGGAGCGAAGGCTCCCGACTGGAACACGGTGCGACCGGTTCTCGATAAATACTGCTTTGAATGCCACGGCGGTGAGAAAACAAAAGGGGACGTCGATTTAAAGGCGCTCGAAGGGAACCCGAAGGTCGCGGACCACTTTGCTTTATGGGAAGACGTGTCGTTCGTGATCGAAGATGAGGAGATGCCTCCGGTGGACGATCCTCAACCATCGGACGCGGAGAAAAAGCTGATTACGCAATGGCTGGATGCCTCTCTCGATGCGGTCGCGCAGGCGAATGCGGGCGATCCCGGAGAAGTGACGGTTCGCCGCCTCACCAACGTCGAATACGACAATACGATCCGTGATCTCACGGGAATCGATTTCAACCTGTCGAGAAAGTTTCAGCCCGACGGCGGGGGCGGGGAAGGTTTTTCCAACGTCGGGGATGTCCTCTTCGTTAACCCGCAGCAGCTCGACAGCTACCTTTCGGCCGCGCGTTATCTTACGGATCGCGCGACGATTCTGCCGGGACGGGGTGTTTCCTTTCGCAAGGAACGAGTCGGTCTGCGCAGCACGATGCAGTTCAAAGCCGAGGCCGAGCAGAGCCTTTACATCTGGTATCAGAAAATGGCGGCTCCCTATCTTCCGAAGGATGGCGAGGACCGGCGCGAGGATGAATACATGCTTGCCGCCTGGAAATACAAGCACCGCGAACTGACGGGCGCGGGCTCTCTCGATCAGCTTGCGAAAGAAGCGGGGCTTTCCGAAGCGTTTCTCAGTAATTGGTGGGATTTGCTCAATCTCGAAACGACGAAGTCGAGGTTTCTTGATATGATCGTGGGTCCGTGGCAGCAGCTCCCGGGACCGGCCGCTGACAAGCCGAAAGAGATCCCTGACGCTGTCAGAAAAGCGATCGAGGGCATCGAAGCCCGGCACCTCGCGTGGAATAAGCGCGAGGGCGAAGGTTGGACGAGAACACAACGTCGTCAGCAGGATTCGGACGGACTCCGTAACCGCGCCATCAACGTGACGATTCAAAAGGGACAGCCCATTCACGTCGTGGCGGGTGACTTCGGCGACGGCGGAAAAGGCGATCTCATCGTTTTCGATTCGATCACGATTCAGGAGCCGAAGCAAAAGGCGATCCACTACGTCGATTGGCTCAGGAAGCGTCTCGGCGCTAACCGGGATGCGCTCCAAAAACTGAAGGCTGAATCCAAAGATGATCCCAAGTCGAAAGCGAAAGAAATCGCGGGGCTGGAGCAGTCGATTCAAAGCACTGAAAAGGTCGTCGCTCTTTTCGGGAAGCATCCTCTCGGGAAAAAGATCTCTCCTCACATGCTGGTCGTTCAGGCACCGGCGGTGATCACGCTTCCCTGTGGGGTGCAGTCGCTCGTCCGCGCGAGTGCCAGATTGGAAATGGACCAACCCGACGTCGATGCCGCTTCCCACCAGTGGACGGTCACGGGAGGTTCGCCTCCTGATCCGAAGGCGATCATCCCCGGGGCGCTCGTTATTTACAAACGTCAGACTCCGATCGCGAGAACGATCATGGGTGAGTTTTCACGGATGAAAGCCGCCTTTCCTGATGAATACAATCGTCTACTCGAGGAGGTTTCGCGGAACTACCTGCGCGGCGGAAAAGGAATGGGCGTCTATTACTTAAATGACGAACAACTGCGCGCCACCTTGACGGATTGGGGGCGCACCGAGCACGAGCGGATGTTGCGTGACTGGGCCCTGCTGAAGAATCCCAAGCCCGATGAGAAGACCCGCAAGTCGATCGATCAGGGAATCATGAGCCATGTGCATTGGTGGACTTATCGAGCCTGGCGTCGCGACCTGACGAGTGAGGATAAAAAGGCGCTCACCGCGATTTATGACGCGGCGAGAAAGCGAGGCATGGACTCGGAAACGGCCGCGCGAGAAGTTCTCACACAGGTCTTTGTCTCTCCGGAATTTCTTTTCAAACTGGAGTCATCAGGCGCTCCGGGAATCCAGCCCGTTTCGCCGTGGGAACTCGCGACGCGACTCAGCTATTTGCTCTGGGCTTCGACACCGGATACCGCGCTGCTTGATGCCGCGAGGGACGGAAGTTTGATGACGCCTCAGGGGCGCTCGGCTCAGGTCAAACGCATGTTACGCAGCGTGAAAGCGGCCGCTTTTGCTGAGGAGTTCGCGGGGCAGTGGCTCGAATTTCACGGGTTCACGGAGCACAACTCGGTCGACGCGAGTACGTTCCCCGAGTTCACACCCGAGCTGCGCGCGGACATGCTCGAGGAATCGGAGGCTTTCTTTGCTCACCTCATCCGCGAAGACCTTCCGGTTCGGGAAGTGCTCATGGCTGATTACACCTTCCTCAATGAAAGGCTCGCAAAACATTACGGTGTCCCCGGCGTTTCCGGAGGGGAGTTTCGTAAAGTGTCCGTCGCCAGGTATCAGCGTGGTGGACTCCTTGGTATGGGAAGCATCCTGACAAAGACTTCTTTTCCCCAGCGCACCAGTCCGGTCCTGCGCGGAAACTGGCTGCTCAACGCCGTCCTCGGTCAGCCCACGCCGCCGCCACCACCCGACGTGCCCGAGCTCGAAGCGATCGTCGGAGCGAAGACGCTTCGAGAAAAACTCGAACTGCACCGGGCCGACAAAGCCTGCTCATCCTGTCATGATAAAATCGATCCGCTCGGCTTTGCGCTCGAAGGGTTTGACGCGATCGGCCGGCTCCGGACGAAAGATGAAACCGGGGTGCTCATCGATGACCTCGGAACTTTGAAGGACGGCACGGCGCTGAAAGGAATCGCGGGGCTGCGCGACTACCTCGGTAAGAATGATGCCGATTTCTACGATCTCTTCGCGAGGAAGCTGATCGGCTACACCACGGGCCGGAGTATTCTTGCGACCGACCGGGCGCTTGTCGAAAAAATCCGTAAACGTCTTCAGGAGGGCGAAGGGCGCTTCTCCGATGCGATCCTCACGATGGTGGAAAGCCGCCAGTTTCTTTCCCGTCGCAACGAAGTTACCTTCTCCGATTAACCACCTCATTGTTACCGATGACTTCACTCAACCACTCTCGAAATTCCCGCCGACTTTTCCTGCGTAACGCCGGTCTTGCTTTCGGACTCCCGTGGCTCGAATCCATGAATGCCTGGGGCAGCACGGTCGGGAAATCCGCCGCCGCCAACGAAGCCCCGCGACGCTTTGCGACGCTCTTCATGGGGAACGGCGTGAACCCGCATCACTGGGGCGCGACCAACACCGATCACGGGATGGAGCTGATGAAAACGCTCTCCCCGCTCGAGCCGGTCAAGGATCGTCTTCTTGTCATGAAAGGGCTCTGGAATCCCACGACGATCGAAGGGCCCGGAGGACACTACCCGAAAATGAACGTCCTTTCCGGCCTGACCGTGAAACAAACCACGACCGACGTGCAGGTCGGGACGACGGTGGATCAGGTCATGGCGCAACAGATCGGCCACAACACGCCGATGCCCAGTATCGTGCTCGGAACCGAGCCGCCGCGCTACAGCACCGACAGCGGTTTTACTTCGCTTTATTCCGCCTACATTTCCTGGAGCAGCCCGACGACTCCGGCCCCCAAGGAAATCTATCCCCAGCAGGCATTCGATCAGCTTTTCGATGACGGCAGTAAACGTCGCCGCGATAAAAGCGTGCTCGACCTCGTTCTTTCCGATGCGAACAGCCTCCGTGGAAAAGTGAGCAGCCGCGACGCGCAAAAGCTCGACGAGTATTTCACCTCCGTCCGTGAACTCGAACAGCGAATCGAGCGGGCTGAGAAGGCTTCGCAAAAGGAAACCGGCGGTCAGGGGTGGCAGCCCAGCGTGAAGAAACCGACCTTCGCCCGTCCCGAAGCCGGTATCCCCAACGACGTTCGTGAGCACCTCAAGCTCCAGCTCGACATTATGGTGCTCGCGTTTCAAATGGATCGCACCCGCATCGCGACGATGATGTTGAACAACGACCTTTCGCAGATGAATCTCGGGTTTTTAGGTAACATCAAGGGCGGTATTCACGAGCTTTCCCATCACGCGGGAAATGAGGAACGTCTCGATATGTATCAGCGGGTCAATCAGTATCACATGCAGCTGCTCAGTGAGACGCTGCAGAAAATGGATCAGACCGACGAGGGGGAGCGCTCTCTTCTCGACAACAGCATGATCCTGTTTTGCTCCAGTCTCTGGGATGGGAACTCGCACGACTCTCGTCAACTTCCCGTGCTGCTCGCCGGTGGCGGTGGAGGCACGATCAAGGGCGGACGCATGCTCGATTACAGCAAGCAGGAAAACCGGAAGCTCTGTCGTCTCCATCTCGCGGTGATGAATCGCATGGGGTTGAAGACCGACCATTTCGGCGACGCGGATACCGCGCTGACGGATTTAGGGTGAGACTCAACAGGGTCAGGTCAGTGACCATACCCTGTTGAATCAAAGCGGCCGCACGCTCGGGCCGTCGACCCATTGTGGTGGTGTCATGATTTGACGGGGGACCTCGGGAACACCGTGCTCGTGTTGGGAAAGCTGGGACACGAGAATATCAACGGCGGCGGCGGCGAGGTGATCACGGCGCTGATAGATGCCCGCGAGCTCGCTCATTTTCGGCGTCCAGTCGTGTGCGACAAACCCGATGTCTTCGGGGACGCGGAGGCCGAGTTTTCTCAACCAGTCGGGAACGTGAGTGTCGAAAGTAATGAGCGCGTCGGGCTGATGTTCGTCGAACCACTTTTTGAAAGTATCGTATCCGAGGCTGATGTCATTGTCAGGAAACAGGAGGAGGGGAACGCGGTCTTCGGGCGGGAGTCCGAGCTGCCAGTGAAAGAGGCCGCCGGTGTATCCGAACTGTGATCGGTTCACGATCCACTGCGTCACGGCAACCCCGATGCGCCGGTAACCGCGCGCGCTGAGTTGTTCAGCGGCCATTTGTATTCCCAGAGTCATGTTGCCCGCGCACATGTGGAGCGCGGGCTCCTGCATCGCGTTGCCGAAGGTCACCGCCGCGAAAGGGGCGTAGTCGACTTGCGAGCAGGGGAGTTGCATGCTTTGGGGCGATACGATCACCGCTTCGATGCCGCGGGCGTGGAGCACCTGCTGGAGACGCTTCGGCGTGAGTCCGTCTTTGCCGAGATGAAATTCCTCCACCGCGTAGCCATGACCGTGTGCACGACTGCGAATATCCTCGACGGGCACATACTGATAGGAGTCGCTGAGTAAGCCGTCTTCCGGCACGTGTTCGCGAATTACCGCGATGACGGCCCTCTGGCCGATTTTCTTCCGGCTGCGCACGCTGTGCATGAGCCGCGCGAGGTGGGGGTCGGGCTCGTATCCGAGTGTCTCCGCGGCCTCCAGGACCCGCTGCCGCGTGGCTGGAGCGACTTTAGGCATACCGCGCATGACCCGTGAAACGGTCATCGTGGAGACCCCTGAAGAGCGGGCGATGTCTTGAAGCGATATCGTTTTGGATGGCACGATGTTATCATAACACTTTATGGGTGGTTGTCATCGCCTGTGAATTCCATTCCAGTCACCCTTGTATGAAAAACAACCTTTTAACGGGATTCCTGGGCCTTCTGGTCTGCTTTTCTTTTGCCGCGCATTCCCCGGCGCAAACGGATGTCAGTGTGTCGCTCCTGCCGAAGGGCTGGGATGCAGCGCTCGCCGGTGATCAGGTTCTCGAGGGGCTCATCAATGTATCCGCTCCCCGCGTCAAAGGGGCTCATGATGCCGAGTTCGTGTGTGTCGGCGACCGTGCCTATGTCGTCGCTGAAGCCAATGATGAGAAGTCGGGCGAGAGCGCGGGGTGGCCTTTTATTTATGCGACGATGTCGGTGGTGAACCTCAATACGCTCGACGTGGAAAAGGTGATCGATTTTGCCAAAGGCGAGCAGGCCTTCGAGAACGAAACGCTCCCGGTCGGCGCGTGTTTTGTGCCTCGCATTATTCAAAAAGACGACAGGACCCTGCGTTGCTACTTCACGAGCGAGCAGCCGGGGAAGCGCCAGTCGCAAATGTGGTATCGCGATTTTGACCTGAAGTCGGGCGAGTTTCTTCCGACGATTCATCGGGCGAAGTTGAAGACCGCAGCGGGAACTTTCGACTTTCAGCCGAAGTATTTTCATGCGGACGCAGTGGCTCAGGGATTCACGAAACCGGCGGTGGATTCGTCTTTTTTCCTCTTTGATTCCTTCAAGCAGTATGACGGGAAAACCTACGTCGCGCTCAACAACTTCTCGGGCAAGCAGAACGCGATGGCACTGGTGCACGATGACTTGGCAACGTTCGAAGTCCTCGGGCACTATAATGAGCCACAAACCGGGAAGATGAGTGAGTCAGCGGTCAACTGGCTACCCGATGGAACGTGGATGGCGATTTGCCGCAACGATGGCGGAAACTATCTTTTTACGACGAGTCAGGATGGAAAAAAATGGACAGAAGGAAAGGAACTGCCGTTTGTTCCGAACGGAGCGAATTCGAAGCCGACTTTCGATAAGTTCGGCGACATCTATTATCTCGGTTGGCAGGAGGCGACGAAAATTCAGGGCGTTTCCCGCAGCGTCTTCAACATCGACATTTCCAAAGACGGTAGGAACTGGGAGCGAAAGTATCGATTCGAAACGCCGAAGTCATTTCAGTACCCGTCGTTTCATGAACACGACGGCACGATTTGGCTGAACACGACGGCGGGGGATACGTCTTCGAGTCGTAAGGAGCGCATCATGTTCGGTAAGCTGGAGAAGGTGGGAGAGTTTGCCTCGCAGGAAGGCAAATCGCGCATCGTGTGGCCGAAGCCGAAAATCGAACCGGCGCTGATGAAGCGCGGGGTGAAGCTTTTCACGAACCGTGAGTATGTCATCGATGAAATGCCGGAGGCGGTGCGGGGGCTGCCGTTCTTCAGGACCAGTATTGATAAAATGAATGTCGTCGTGACTAAGCCCGGTAAGCTTTATGCCCTCACCCCGACGATTCGTCCGAAGGCGGCGAGTCAGGAAAACGCGCTCGAAAACGCCGGCTTTTCCAAAGTCGATGTGCCCGAGGTTCAGCTCTTTCCGGGCGAGGTTAATCGTGTGAGCCTTTACCGGAAAGAAGTCATGAAGGGGGATCGCTTCGAGTTCCGGAAGATGGTTCTCCTGATCGAAGACGAGGGAGCGGAAGTTCAAAACTTCGACCCGAATGCGGTCCTCGATGCCCGCACCGAGCCTCCCGTTATCATCACCAATCCGGGCGCTGAATTTCAGGACGAAGCCCGGCCCGGTGCGATGATCATCGGGATGGATCGCACGCCGGGTGGGCGTATCTGGGGATGCTGGACAGGAACGGGCGATAAGCGCGACGGTTACTTTCTCCTCGCGACGAGCGATGACGGCGGGGAGTCCTGGTCGAAGCCTCGACTGGCAGTCGGTGCCGCGGATCCCTCGGGTAAACGCACCCGCGCAGCTCTCGTCGGCAATCTGTGGACCGATCCGCTGGGGCGGCTCTGGCACTTCTTTGACCAAACCGTCGTCGGTGCGTCGAGCCCGACCGGGAACTGGTATATCCGTTGCGACGATCCCGATGCTGATGAGCCGGTATGGTCCGATCCGGTGTATATCGCGCCGGGACGCACGCTCAACAAACCGACGGTTCTCAGCAATGGTGACTGGTTGCTTCCGATCTCACATTGGGCGGAGAAAACGGCCCGGTTGTATGAATCAAAGGATCAGGGCATGACTTGGAAGCAGCGCGGCAGCGTGAAGTTTCCCGGCTGGCAATACGACGAGCACATGGTGGTGGAACTGCGTGACGGGCGCCTCTGGATGCTCGCGCGTACCAGCGGCCAGCCGCACGAATGTTTTTCGACCGATCAGGGCGTGACGTGGAGCGAACCGAAACCGGCCGCGGCAATCAAGAATGTCAGCTCGCGTTTCTTTCTCCGGCGACTCGCTTCCGGAAACATCCTTCTCGTGAAAAACGGTCCGACCACGGAACGTCTCAAAGCGCGCTCCCACATGACGGCGTTTCTTTCCGACGACGACGGCAAGACCTGGAAGGGCGGCTTGTTGCTCGATGAGCGTTCTGCGGTTTCCTATCCCGACGGATTTGAATCGCCCGACGGACTCATTCATATCCTCTATGACTGGAATCGCCACACCGACGCCGAAATTCTCATGGCGAAGTTTCGCGAGGAGGACATTCTGGCGGGCAAGCTCGTGTCCGGTGATGCAAAGCTCCGCATGCTCGCTAACAAAGCAACAGGGCCTAAGCCGATCCTCTACAACGGGATCGAGCTTCCTCTCGAGTGGCCTCCGCGTCGCCTCAATCCCGATTCGGGTGAGCCCATGCCGGTGCCCTATTTGAGGAGACTTCCGCACACGTTCCCCATCGACGTGGGCCGGCAGCTGTTTGTCGATAATTTCCTGATTCAGAAAACAAACCTGAAGCGGACCTTTCATCAGGCGGAGAAATTTGAGGGCAATCCGGTCTTTAAAGCGGAGACAAAACGTGAGCTCTCCGGGGCGACCGAGGGCGAGCGCGGTGAGGAAGCGACGACCTTCACGGGACAGGGTGGTGTTTTCTGGGATCCGGCGGACAAGCTTTTCAAAATGTTCTACGTCGCCGGTTGGCGTGGACCGCTATCGCTCGCGACGAGTAAGGACATGGTGCATTGGGAGCGGCCCGACCTCGGCCTCGCCGGTGGAAACGCGCTGTTGCCGCAGGGGCTGAAATGGACAGGGACGGACGTGAAGACCGGAGGTTCCGACAACTGCGTTTGGCTGGATCTCAACGCGACGGACCCGGCTGAGCGTATCAAGTATCTCTCCTGCTGGCTGCATGTCCCGAATGAGGATCGGCCGAAAGGTTTCGTGCATTCGCTCCAGACTTCCGATGGGAGAACCTGGTCGAAAGCTTTGCCAACGAGCATGGCATCGGGCGACTATTCCTCGTTCTTCTACAATCCTTTCCGCGAAAAATGGTGCTTCAGCATCAAGGAGCACACTTCGAGAGGTCGGAGTCGAAACTACCTGGAAACAGACAACTTCCTCGATGGTTTCGACTGGAAAAAATCTGTCTTCTGGACCTCCTCCGACAAGCTTGATAAGCCTGAACCCGAAGAGCAATACCCGGGCAAATCACAACCCGCTCAGCTGTACAGCCTCAACGCGGTGGCTTACGAAAGCCTCATGATCGGGATGCACTACATTCATCGCGGTCCAAGCAACAGGGTTTGCAACGAAGGCAAGTTTCCGAAGCTCGTCGATCTCGAGCTCGGATTCAGTCGCGACGGCTTTCACTGGGATCGTCCCGACCGGAGCGGATTCATCAAAGGGTCACGCACCGAGGGGGCATGGGATCGCGGCTACCTCCACAGCACTGCGGGCGTTTTCGTGGTGTTGGATGACAAACTGGTTTTCCCTTACATGGGCACCTCCGGCATCGCGCCGAGCGGTCACCGGGGGATGTATACGGGAGGAAGTATCGGGCTCGCGACGCTGCGACGTGACGGCTTTGCCTCGATGGACGGGACCGGCGAATTGACAACGCGTTTCGTGAAGTTCTCCGGGAAGCACCTTTTCGTCAACGCGGTCGGCGAGCTTCGTGTTGAAGTTCTCGATATCAAGGATGATAAAGTGTTAGCGACATCGAAGACCTTTTCCGGTGATGATACGAAACGACGTATCGAATGGGAGAATTCCGCTGATCTGAGTCAGTTCTCCGGAGATCGGGTTCGTTTGCGCTTTCACCTGAAGGACGGGGAATTCTATTCTTTCTGGATCACTCCTGACGAGAACGGCGCCAGCAACGGTTACGTCGGTGCGGGCGGACCTGCCTTCGACGGCGTCCGTGACTCGATTCCAAAACCCTGATCTCTATGCAACGTTATTTAAACTGGTTCACGACCCTCTATCCCGTCTGGCTTGTCGGCCTGTCGGTGGTCGCTTTCCTCAATCCGCAGTCGATGCTGTGGTTCGATAAGAACTGGATCTTCTGGTCTCTCGCGGCTTCGATGCTCGCGATGGGGCTCACGATTGACCTGGCTGATTTCAAGCGGATTGGAAAAATGCCGGGGAGTGTCGCGCTCGGATTTATCTGCCAGTACACCGTCATGCCGCTCATCGGGTGGTTGATCTCGATACTGCTGCGACTCGATACCGGTATGACGGTGGGCATCATCCTCGTCGCAAGTTGCCCGGGTGGTATGGCCTCCAACGTGATCGCCTATCTCGCACGAGCCAACGTTGCGTTGTCAGTCGCTCTAACATTGGCATCGACGATGGTGGCGTTCTTTTTTACCCCGCTGTGGACGAGTGCTCTCGCCGGACAAAAGGTTCCGGTCGATGCGATCGGGATGTGTATTTCAGCGCTGAAGCTCACCGTTGCTCCCGTCCTCCTCGGTATTTTGATTCGTTGGAAGCTTCCGAAAACGGCAGATCAAATGGGTGTCTTCGGACCGTCGGTTGCGGTCCTCGCTTTTACGCTCGTCACGGGCGGAATCGTCGCTGCGAGCGCTGATAAGATCGCTGAGAATTTCGGCACTCTCGCTCTCGCCGCGTTTCTTTTACATGTCGCCGGGTTTGCGGTCGGATTCTGGCTCACGAAAATCCTGCGTTACCCGGACTCGATTGCCCGCACCGTGAGCATCGAGGTGGGTATGCAAAACGGAGGATTGGCGGCGGCTCTCGCACGTCAACATTTTGCGACGATCCCGCTCGCCGCTGCCGCTGCGGTATTCAGCGGGGTGACTCAAAACATTCTCGGTGCGATCATTGCCGCGTATTGGAAGAAGCGTCCTCCCTCGGAATGAGCAGGAAAGCTGTCTACTACTGGAAGTGCGACCGGCCGGCCGCTTTTCACGGAACCGATGCCGCCCGCGAGAATGGCGAGGTGGTCGAAGGGGCGCTTTCTGAAGCGCTTCAGGATCATTTTAACACCCGAGCTGTCACGCTGCGTCCGGGAATCGGGCAGGGGAATCATCTCACGTGGCAGGCGGAGGTCGATGACGTCGCCATGTTTCTGCGTGTCGAAAATGGACCCGAAGCAGACGGCCATCTCGCGATCGAATCAGCGATTCTCGATCTCGTTCGTGAGAGCGGTGTCCGCACGCCGATCGTTCATGGCTGCGACGCTTCGCGCGAGCGCGTTCCCTTTGCCTGGCAGGCGCTCGAACTGATTGCGGATCCTGATTTGAATCACTGGCAAAAGCGGAAAAGCCTGAACGCGGATGCAATCGCATTTGAGATCGGTGAGGCGGTCGCAACCTGGCAGGGGATTCGCTTGCCGGGCTTCGGCGTGCCGGATGAGAATTTGCGAGGCTATCATGCTGACTATGCCAGCTACTTTTATCTCAACCTCGAAAAGCATCTCGCCTTTCTCGTCGAGAAACAGTTCCTCGACGCGGCGGGGAAGGAGGAAATCCTGACAGCGATCACGGATCACGCGGCGCTTCTGGAGTTGGAGCAGGGTTGTCTCGTTCACAAAGACCTCGCGCTTTGGAATATCATGGGAACGCCTGACAAGGTCACCGCGTTTATCGATTTTGACGACGCCATCAGCGGCGATGCGATGGATGACCTTTCCCTGCTCGCTTGTTTTCACGACGCCGGGTTTCTTAACCGTGCCTTCGAAGGTTACCAAACCGTTCGTCCTTTCCCCGATGAATATCGTCGTCGCTTCTGGCTGCACCTTTTGCGTAACATGATCGTGAAAGCGGTGATCCGCGTCGGCGCGGGCTACTTTGATAGAGATGACCGGTTCTTCCTGATCGGAAACGGCGGCACCGGAGCAGACTTGAAAGCGGCGACACGTGACAAACTTACTGTTGCTCTCAGGGGATTGCGCGAAGATCTCGAACTCTCACATTTATCCAACAAATGAAACTCGGCACCTGGCTTTCCATCGGTTCACCCGTCATTGCAGAACTCGCGGCGCAGTCCGGCTTTGACTGGATTCTCCTCGACCTCGAACACGGATGCGGTAACGAGTCCGCTGTTCTACCTCAGCTCCAGGCGATTCGCGGGACCGAGGCGAAAGGGGTTGTTCGTGTTGGAGCCCCGCATCCCGACCTTATCGCCCGCGTCCTCGACTGGGGGGCTCACGGGCTCATGGTTCCGCACGTCAACTCCGCTGAGGAAGCGAAAAGCATCGTCAAGGCGACGCGCTATTCGCCTCGCGGGAGTCGCGGGTATTCCAGCACGGTTCGCGCGAACGACTATGGCCTGCGGCCTGTTGGCGAGGTGCCGGCTCCCGTCGTAATGGCGCAAATCGAAACGATCGAAGGCGTCAATCACGCCTCTGAAATCGCCGATGTTGACGGGATCGATGTGCTGTTCATCGGACCGTCCGATATGCGTTATGATCTGCAGCAACGTGCGGAGATTGCCCCCGGTGACTTCGATCATTGTGTTGCTCAGGTCATTGAGGCGGCCAGCACCGCCGGAAAACAGACCGGCATTCTCGTGCGCGATCCTGACGACGCGGCAAAGTATCGTGACCTTGGATTTACTTACATCGCGGTCGATTCCGATCTCGCGATTCTTCGGAAAAGTTATCTGGCGACGACGGGGAAGTGAGGCCTTTTGAGCGTGCTGATAAAATTCTTGCAGGTTGAAATGGCTCCGTCTAAGTAGCTGCATGATTACCGAATCCGATCTCCCCTATACTGAACTTCCCAGCGGATTGAAATACCGTGAACTGGAAGCCGGTGATGGCTCTGCGCACCCCACCGCGAAGGACGTTGTCACGGTGCACTACACCGGCGTGCTCGAAGATGGTGAGCTGTTCGACAGTTCGGTCGAGCGTGGCGAAGCAGCGACTTTTCCTTTGAGCAATGTCATTAAAGGCTGGACCGAGGGCGTCCAGCTTATGAGTCCCGGAGCGCGCTTCCAGTTTCTCATTCCCCATGAACTGGCCTACGGAGAAGACGGTTTCGGCGATATCATTCCGCCACTTGAGACGCTCAAGTTCGAGATCGAGTTGCTGGAGATCCAGTAGCTTCGATTCGTCCGGGCGGGTTGCTCAGTGGGTGGAGATCACATCCCGTTGAAACTGAATCTCTCCGGAAACGGTTCCGGTGATAACGCAGGACTGGTCGTAAGCCATCGCGGTGCTGAGGGGGAGTCCGCCTTCAATCGGGATCTTCTTTTCGAGGGCGCCTTTGGGGTTCCAGATTTGCACGGTCATATCACGTCCGGTCGTGGCGAGATACCCTTCGGGGGAAAAGCGCGCTGCGAGGACTCCATTGGGGATATGTCCGTAGGTTCCCTTTGGACGCTTGGGGGCGTGGATGTCGGCTTTGTTGTAAGCGGGGAAGCCGTCGGAGACATCCCACCAGACCGCTTTCCCGTCTTCGGAAACTGACGCGAGAATTTTGCTGTCGGGTCGCCAGTCAATCGCCCGGATCGACTGCTTGTGCTCGAGAAGGCTCAGGGTGATACCTCCACTTTCAGCGTTCCAGAGATGCAATCCTCCGGCACGGTCGGCGCTCGCCAGCGTTTTGCCGTCGGGACTGAAGGCGAGTGAGGTGATCCAATCGGTGTGTTTTTCCAGTTTGTATTGGAGGGCTCCATCGCTGGTCGAGTAGACTTTGACGATTTTTCCGCTGCCTCCGAGAGCAACGAGTTTCTGATCAGGGCTGAGGTCTGCCGCGAGCACGGCATCGACCTCGTCACCAATCGAAGTGAGTCGTTTTCCGGTTTTGATATCGTAGAGGACCACTTTCCCCGACTCGACAGGACGTCCGCCGGCGACCATGAGAACTGATCCGTCACGACTGAACCGGATTACGTTGGGGATTCCTTCCGGAAAGGGGAGGCGTCCCAACAGGTCACCGGTCCCGGTGTTGATCAGCTTGACTTGTTCCTGTCCTGCAATGGCAACGAGTGGCGCCCAGGCGCTTGCGTCCATTGCCAGAACCGGAAGCGGTTGTCGCGTCGCGGGCACTTCGATCTCGGGCCAGTTTTCCGGCATCGCAGGAGTTTCGGGACGGTTGCCCGCGGCACTGGCGACGGGTTTGAAAGTGGTGTCCCGTTCCTTGAGCATCGAGAGGCTTTCGCTGGATTCACGAAGACCGGAGTCGATCCACTGCTGAATCATTTCGATCTGATCTTTCGGGATTTGCGGTTTGTTAGGAGGCATTCGCGCATCCTCGTCCGGATCGGTGATCGATTGGAAAAGAATGCTCTGGCTGGAACGTCCCGCGATCAGCGTGTCCCCGCCGCTGCCGCCTTTGAGCGCAGCCCCGTAGTTCTGGAGGTTGAGATCGGCTTTCTGTTTATCGTCGCCGTGGCACTTCAGGCAATGCTGGCGGAAGATCGGTTTGATGTGTTCTTCATAGTTGAGCGTTTCCGCGCGGGCGCTGCTCCATGAAACGGTAAGGAGCGTCGCGCTGAGAAGAAACGATCGAAGAGGCATGCCGGGATTTATGTGGTGGAGGCGATTCATCACTCTACTGGTTGAAGGAAAACTCGGTGGAATTGAGTAAGCTCCAGAAGATGTCTTCGTAAACTTTCACGTCTTTGGTGGACTCTCCAATGAGATCAACGAGTCCCTCTTTTTCGAACGGAGTCGGTTTCCGGCTCAAGGTGAGAATGAAGAGTTCTTCGAGGGCGCTTTCCGGCGTTTCACTCGCCTCGACGATCTTTTTCAATTGCCCGTTCGCGCTCAGTCGTGGCTGCACCGTGGTGCCGACGCTCATGTGAAGCGCTTGAGAGAGAGTGGGTTCAAGCTTCAGTTCCGTCGAACTCACGGTGGCTCGACTGGACCGTCCGAAGGTCTCGAAGAAGACGTCTCCGAAGTGTGGGCCCTTCGAATCTCCGCCGGTCCGGGGGTAGTGCTGGATCGCTTTGGTTCCGGAGGGGAATCCGCTGAAGCCCCGCTGCTGTCCGGTGATGGCGACGACGGAATCCATGATGATTTCGGGACGCAGCCGCCTCATGTAGGCCCGTGAAAACTGACGAGTGTCCTGTTTGTTGGTTGCGTTAGGTTGACTGCTCAGTTGGTAAACCCGGGAATTGCAAATCTCCCTGACAAGGCTCCTGAGGCTGAAATTCGAGGCGACGAGATGTTCGGAGAGAGCGTCGAGTAACGGTCCGTTGACCGGTGGATTGCTGACTCGCATGTCATCGATCGGCGTGACGACTCCTTTCCCCAGCAGTTGAGCCCAGATCCGGTTGGCGAGGTTTCGGCTGAAATGTTCATTTTCCCCGGTGGTGAGCCAGGCTGCGAGTTCACGGCGGGGATCGCCTTTTTGCGAGACCGGTTCCACCGTTCCGAGTGTTTTGGCGGGAACGGGCCGTTCATCGAGTGGATTTTTTGCCGGCTCCGCTTTGGTGTTGTAGAAGATCCTCTGCTCGCGGGATTCGACGCCGGGCTTTCGCGTGACTCCGGTGAAGAAACTGACGAAGCCATAATAGTCATCCATCGTCCAGCGGTCGAAAGGGTGGTTGTGGCATTCTGCGCACTGGATCTGAATGCCCAGAAAAACCTGAGAAAAATCGGCCGCGAAACTTTTCGGATCGAGTTTCGGCTGGTGGCTGAGCATCGTGTAGAGATTAACGGGACCATTCTGGAGATTGCTCCCCGACGCTACGATCATGTCAGATACAAATTCGTTGAGAGGGCGGTCCTCGCGGAATTGCCTGCGGATCCATTCCTGAAAACCGTCGGCCGCTTTGATGTGGGTTCCGACCGGAGCGTAGTTGCCGCCAATGATGCGCAGCTGTTCACTCCAGATGGCCGTCCAGAGGTCCGCAAATGAATCGTCTCCTAACAATTCGTCAATTTTGGCCTTTCTTTTCTCCGGTGAGGGATCGGCCATGAAGGCATGGTATTCGTCGGGGGAGGGAGGGCGAGCCGCGAGGTCGAGCGTGATGCGACGGAGGAACGTTTCGTCATCGCACAACGCGGAGGGATTGATTCTGAGCTTTTCGAGCCGATCAAAAACGATCTCGTCGATGTAGTTGTTGGTCGCAGGGGTGGTCCAGGTGAAATCTTTTGCCGGAGGCAGGACGATGACTTCGGCGCCTATTGTGAATCGGTTGAATCTCGCGAAGACATGACTGTCACCGGCTCCCGAAGGTGAGATTCTCCCGTCTTCATCGATCTCGATGACGCTGGAGTTGTTGCTGTGGAACCGGGCGAGGGAAGTGACATCCCGTTTCGAACCATCATCGTAGATCGCGGTTACTTTCAGTTTGTCTTCCGCTGTCTGATCCTCGAAGACAAAGCGATCGGGTGAAAGTTCAAGACTTACCGGTTCAGGGATGTCGGATTCGTCATCGGGAGCACCGGCTGCAATCCAGTTAAGGATTTCGGTGTAGAATTCACTGTCGCGGGTGAAAAGCTCACCGCCGGTGTGGGGGACTTCCCCGGTCGCTTTTTTGAGGATGAGGCTTTGTTCAGGCACTGCCGGATTGAGACGTCGCCCCGGCATCTCATTGACGATCCGGTAGTAGTCGCCTTTGGGATCGTAGCCGAAAAGTGAGAGCATAAAGCCATCTTTTCCTTTCGCCGCGCCGTGGCAAGTGCCGGTGTTACATCCTGCCCGAAACAGAATCGGCATGATGTCTCTGCGAAAACCTGGAGTCTCTTCGGCGCCTCGTGACACGCCGCTGAATAGAATTATCAGAGCGGAGGCGGCTCCTGCGAGCCATCCGCGTCCGGGGGAAAGATTGGACAGGCGAGTGGGAGGCATGGTGTGAATGATAGTAGGGTTCTCCATGATTCTATAGCGAGGGGTCAATTCTCAGGGAGCCTTTTCCGGTCCGTTGCGTGACTTCCTGGCCTGCCACTTCGAGCCTTATCTGACAGCTTAGATTTGTCGCCTGTCCGAGAAGAGCTTCATCCGTCGCGTTGAGCGGGAATGAGACTTCCTCAGCCTTCGAATCGATCACCGGCAAATCCCCGTCGAGCGAAATACCCTTGGGAAGTCCGAGCAACTCGATGCGCGCTTTGCCTTCGAAGGGAGTCAGTTGTTCCACTTTCCATCGAAACGCTTTCGTTTCCCCGCGCCGGATACTGGAGGGACTTGATGAAAGTTTCATGTAGGGTTCCGCGATATTGAGAGACACGATCTCAGTGGATGCGAGGCGATCGCCGGTGCCCATGGTTCTCGGAATTTCGTCAACGAGCGAACGCCCCATGACCGCAAGAGGCAGTTCCCCGAGTGGCGCATTCGGTGAGCAGGAGAGTCGGAGCAGGCTCGTCGTTTCGCCTTCGGGAATCGTCGTCGGCGGTTGCGGGCTGATCGAGCTGTCAGCAAAACGGACCCAGTATTCGACGGCCCCGGTGAAGCCGTCATTTCGTGTGATCGTGACAGGGAGAGCCAGTTCACCGCCTCTCACGAGCGACGCGTCGGGCTCTTGAATCTCGATCGTAAAGGGAGCCGGGTCGGTGACGCCGAGTGCGAAATGATCCGCTTGGATAAAGTGCAGGGCATCACCGCCAGAATGATTTAGAAACGGTATATTGATCTGGCACCGGTTCTCGACTTCGATCTCCGGGTCGAGCGGTTCGGCAGCGAGTGAAATCAGGGCCGCGCCCGGTTTCGCGTCGGGAGTGGCGACAAACTGGATCGGCCAGATCGAGCGTCCATGCCGCTCCTTGCTGGAGCCGATCGTTTGAGGGACCATCGTTACGCCTTCGGGAAGGCCGTGTGCGACCAGTTTGTATTCGGTATCCAGCGGGTTCCATTGGCCTGAAGGAAAAGTGACATTGATCGTATGCCGTCCTCCGCGGGGAATGATGATACCGGTGTCTCTGGTGCTTTCCGCCCAATCGAAACTCTTGCTCCAGAGGACGCTTTGAAAAACGGTGCGAGGAGGCTCGATTTCGATCCGGTAGACACCGGAGGGACCGCCTGCGCCACTGCTGTCTGAAATCTCAATGAGATAATCGCCATCCTTTTCGGGCGCCCACATCACAGACGGATCGAGTATGGATCGGCGGCCGCCGCGCGACCGGTAGGAGGTGCCGAAAACATCCCGCTCCGGGAGCGTCGCATCGTCGGCCTCGATCTCGACAGACCCGTCCGGCGCGATGATTTTCAGAGTGGGGTCGATCGGGGATCCGAGATCCGAGGCGAACACGCGCACGTGCAGCGGCTCGCCCGCTTTTACCGTGATGCGATAGGTGTCGGTGTCATCAATGCCGGCGATGATACCGTTCAAGGCTACGGGGATTTGAGGAGCGATCGTCGCCGCCTCTTTTTCGTTTTCTACGAGGTTCGGGTAGTTGCTGGACCGGAGTCGAACCGGCGAGGGGGCGTCGCCAAAGTATTCGAAATAGTCTTTGCGATCCGAAACGGTCAGGGTTTCCTCATAGTCGCCTGAGGCCGATCCAATCAGGCGAAAGCGTTGTTCTTTTCCCGCTTCTCCGCCAGGTGGAAAGGCGACGAGGGGACGTCGGTTTTTTCCGATGTGGATCGCATAGGTGGTTTGGGTGATCTGTGCGACGGATCGCTCCGCCACCACGAAGACTTCGCCATCCTTTTGGATCACGGTTGAGAGAACCGGATCCTGAGTGTGAAAGGAATTGTCATCGTTGGAGGCGAGTTCTTTCCCCTCGCTGTCGAGAATCCGCACCGCGAGATCGTAGGTGGAATCTCCGTAGCTCACATCGCTGATTCTGACGGAGTCGAGTTCAACTGAGAGCTCTTCGCCTGCTTTGACAGGGACGCGGTAGAAGTCCGCCATGTCATGTCCTAACTTAGCATTAATCGTCACGTTGGCGGTTACGGGCATGGCCGTTTCGCGGGTGTCTTTCCGCTCCGGCGTTTCTTCGATCGTCTGGAACGGGGAGACGTGGAACGAGGAAATGTGCGTCAGTTGCGTCGCGGTGAGGAGCCTGAACGGGTACTGACCCGGCGTGCAGTCCGGCGCGATCTCAAACTTGCAGATGATCGCGGAATCATAGTAAGCGCCGTGAGCGAAGGTTCGGCGCTCGGGTTGTGTCGGCGCGATTTTGAAATCGAAGGCCCTGATTCCGGGTTTAAAGAAAATGATCTCGCGAGGATCTTCGAGAGCGACTCCGCGGATTTCCACGTCGACGACGGTGCCTTGCTGACCGAAACGCGGGATGACACGTTCGATCCCTTTGACTCCGGCAGCGCCACTGGTGGCGATGAAAAGCGGGAGGAAAACGGCTGCGGAAAATTTCAGTCGAAGTAGGAGCGGCTGCATCAGACGAAAGTGGGTAGTGAAAGGGAGCGAGAGAGCGAATGCGATTATCCGAGGAGTCCTTCGACCAGTTTTCCACCGTGAATGATTTCAATCGGGCGCGTGCCAAAGGCGAGGAGTTCGCGGTTCGCATCGATTCCGAGTTGATGATAAATCGTAAAGAGCAAGTCCTCCAGTGGCACCGCGTCCCTCGCCGGCTCGCCGCCGGTGGCGTCGCTCTTTCCGTAAAACTGTCCGCGGGTAAATCCACCTCCGGCGATGAGATTGGAGTAACATCTCGCGTGGTGATCCCTGCCGCCGTCGCGATTGATTTTCGGGGTTCTCCCGAACTCACTGGTGACCCAGAAAATCGTCGTATCGAGCAATCCCCGCTGATCCAGATCAGTCACCATCCCCGCGATCGCTGCATCGAGTGCCGGCATCTGGTCGAGCGTGTTTTTCTTCACATCGACGTGACAGTCCCAGTTGCCGTAGTTGACGGTGACAAAGCGAACGCCTGATTCAACGAGCTGCCTCGCGACGATGAGCCGCTCGGCGAGCCCTTTGGGATGAAATTTATTATCGGGGCCTTTCAACCCGACGACATCGCTTCCGTAGAGCTGCTTCGTTTCGTCCGAAACATTCTCCAGAGAAAAGGCCGCCTGAGCTTCGGACGACGTGAGCAGGGAGTAAGCCTGCTTGTAGAGATCGTCCATCGTCTCGAGCATGTCGGGATTGGTTTCCAGGCGGCGAACGCGTTCCTCAATGATCTGACGCGCGGTCTGACGCCGGTCAAAATGATCCATTGTGACATTCTCAGGAATCGAGAAATCGCGCACCTGATAGCTTTTGCCACCGGGGTCTGATCCGATTTCAAAAGGACCGTGAGTGCTGCTGAGAAAGCCGGTGCTGCCGGAGAAGCCGTTCTTTTTCGGGATTGCGACGTAGGGCGGCATTTTCGTAAGCTGGCCGAGTTCGTGCGAAACGATCGACCCCATCTGCGGGTAATCGATCACCGCAGTGGGGGTGTATCCCGTAAAAAGATGATACGTCGCCTGACCATGATCGGGGATTTTTCCGACCATGCTTTGTATGACGGTTAGCTTGTCTGCGATTTTGGCGGTTCTCGGAAAATTGTCGCTCAGGTAGTCACCCGAGGTCGTTTTCGTGACCCCGAATTGGCCGCGAATCTCGACGGGTGCCTCGGGTTTGGGGTCGAAGGACTCCTGCTGCTGCAATCCGCCGCCGAGATGAAGTTGAATCACACTGAGCGCTTTCGCTTCTTTTTTGACGCCACCCTCCTGAGAGAACGCTTTGGTGTCTGCGGCCTGAAGCTGGAAGAAATCGCCCATCGAGAGGCCCAGTGCGCTGAGCGATCCGGCCCGGAGGATTCCCCGTCGGGACATATCTCTGAATCCTTTACAACCTGAATGGCTTGACTGGCGGCTGGTTGACTTTCTTTTCATCGGTAAAAATCTTGGAATGACGGTTCAAGGTAGGACTCCGCGGGAAAATAGAAACTGACGGATAAAGTGAAACGTATTTCCGGTTTTATGGTTTTGGTAAGGGCTCTCCCATTGAGGGGTTCTCGCGATCCCACAAAAGGCTCGGCCGGCCTCTTTCGACGAGTTCGTCAATTTCAGACTCACTCAAGACCCGGTTCCAGACTGTGAGTTCGTCGATCCTCCCTCGAAACTCACGCGACTCCTGATGTTGGTAGCTCGCCGCCATGAGCCAGTTTCCAAGACGGCAGTATCCGGGGCGAATCGCAATTGCATCCTGCTTTTCCAGCTCGGTTTTGGTGACGAGTTCCCCGTTTACAAAAATGTGATGCTCTCTTTCCGGCAGGGAAAGGACCTGCACGACGTGAACCCATTTCGCGAGCGGCACCGGATTGCCGACCCATTCGTAGACGGGGCGTTCAACGCCGATGAGCCCGCCCCGGGGGAGGCCGTGGCGCGTCAGTTGGAGATGCATGTCTCCGGGTTCCGCGCCGTTTGAATTCAGGATAGCATTCATCTCCTGGTCGTATCGATCCACCTTGAGCCACACGGCGACGGACAGTTCCTGAAATTCACCGGGGATCTCCAGTTGGACAAAATCAGATTCGCGATCGAAGAGGAGGGCTTCCTTCCCCGGCCATCGTCCCGAGACCCAGCGTGCTCCGGCAATTCTTCCGTCGGGGACGCCGCCTTTTCGTTGTGCGTTCGTCAGGACGGATTCGTTTTTTTCTTTTATGAAGGGGAACCAGGCAATCACGCCGGGATCCGAGAGGATGGCGTCGCGCTCGCTGCCCCACCTTAAATAGCCGATGTTTCCGGGGGAGGGGAATCCTGACAAATCGAGCGCTTTGGCGTTTTCGATCAGGCCATCACTGTAGCGGATCCATTGGCCGCCGAAAACGCTCTGCAAAAGACTGGAGTCTTCCTTGCGGCGCAAATTCACCTGCCCATCGAGGACTTGCATGCCGCTCTCACCGGTTCCTCCGTTCACGTTGAGCGCGAATTCTGTCCCGACGTCTTCGAAGTTTACCTGCGGCGTTTCAATCGTGAATCCCCGGGCGGGCGGCGGGACGATCGCACGAACCTTTCCTGATCGGAGCACGGTGCGCATTTCATTTTTAATCTGAAATTTGGCAGGAGCCTGAATGATGAGATCCGCTCCGTTGGCGTAGCGAAGGTGAGCCGTTCCCTCTTTCAGCTCGTAGTCACCGGCGCGAAATCCGACTTCCCCTTTTTCGCGATGGTTGGCGAATTCCGCTCCTGCTTCATCCACGAGAAGCGCGGTGTATCCTCCCGACTCCGCTGAGGGGAGCGGCTCGCGGTTCACGGGATCGAGGGCGAGATACAACACGAGCGACGCGGCAAGACCGGCGATCGTCCAGGGAATCCAGACCTGTTCCCGCAATCTCTTCGCCGGTGCACTCACTGCCCCGGGCAGATTTCCTTCTTCCAGAATCGAGAGTCCCGGTTCCGCAAGCGCCTGCAGTCGCGTTTCAACGGCGGCGAAGGCCCTCAGTTCGGCCCTCAGTTCGTCGCTCTCCTCCAACCGTGAATGAAGCCGGACAAAGTCCGTCTCTGAAATCCGTCCGTGCCTCCATTCATCGAGCAGGCGCAGGTCCTGAGTCGTGATCGGATCACTCATGAGGCACTCCCTCCCCGTGTTTCCTGAGCCAGTTCACGATCGACGCACTCCTTCAACTCGAGGCGAATCCGCCGCAGCAGTTGGTAAAGGCCATCCACTGTTTTTCCAAGTTTTCCGGCGAGATCAGTCGTCTTGTTGCCCGACTCGTAGGCAGTCATGACGAGGGCACGACGTTCCGAGGGGAGCTTCTGGAGGCACCCGTCGAGAAGATAGAGGCGACGGTTCAAGGTCGGGATTTCCGCAGCTGCTTCGGCGGTGATCTTTTCAATCAACGTCTCATCGAGTTCGAAACGGTCTCGCGCCTTGTTGCGCTGAAATGAGAGGATTTCGTAGCGGGCGATGACGCAGGCCCATTTTGCAAAGCCGTCGGCATCGGTCAGGGTATCGAATTTTCTCCAGGCAACGAGAGATACATTCTGCATGATCTCGTCGACATCCTCCGGCCGTCTGATCACCGCGCAGATAGATGCACGAATGACCCGCTCATGTTTGGTGAGCAGGCTGATGAAACGTTCGTGGCTGTCGGTGAAATCGGACATATCCACTGAAGGACTACCATTTGATTGGAAAACTGACGAAAAAAATGTCAATGTTAATGGCGGCGCGAATTCACGGTTCGGGCGATCGGTTGCCGTGGTAGTCAGCTGTGGTATTCTCCGGCCGATGTCTGCATTTACACGAGTTCTAGTTCTGTTGGGTTTCCTTTGTTCTCAGGGGATGGGAGCCGAAATCCGCCTCGCCCCGGATGGCAAAATTGCGACGCCGCAGCAGGCGCTGGAAGCTGCCCGGGCAGAGAAGGAGCGCCCTGTCAGGATCGTGGTGGCGGCGGGTAACTATCAGATAGACAAGCCGTTGCAGGTTCAGGCGGAGGATTCAGATGTCACGTGGGAGGCCGAGAAAGGAGCCGATGTCGTGTTTTCGGCAGGGCGGAAGATTACGGGGTGGAAGAAGAATGCTGACGGCATCTGGCAGGTGAACCTGCCTCAGGTGAAAGAAGGAAAGTGGGATTTTGATCAACTCTGGGTCGGTGGCCGCCGTGCGACACGGGCCCGGACTCCGAATCGGGGCTTTCTCCATATCGACGGGAATATCGCTGAATCCACCTTCGAAGGAGTTTCCAATACGGAATACGAAGGGTTTGCGCTCGATGCAAAGACGTTTGCGATTCTCGAGCAGATTTCGGAAGCGGAGCGGGATGAGGTGCTTCTCACGGTTCCCCATTCCTGGTCCGTCGGGCAGTGCCGGATAGCCGATTTGGATGCGTCAACCAGGTCGGTTCGAATCAAAGGTAAATCGAGGTATGCCTTTCTCGCGCGGGGACCGAATCAGCGGCTTTTCATAGAAGGTTTCAAAGCCGCTCTCGATGAGGCGGGCGAGTGGCATCTCGATCATGAAAGTGGAACACTGTTTTACATTGCCCGGGAAGGGGAGGACCTTGAAAAACTCGAAGTGATCGCGCCGGTGGTTGAGCGTTTTGTGGAAATCAAAGGGGCGAACGACGTCACGTTTCGCGGAATCCGTTTTCTCCATTCTCAGTATCTCTATCCGGACACAGGATTGCACGACGGACAGGCTGCCACCAAGATCGGAGGCAGCGTCGAAGTCTCCGACAGTCGCGGGATACATTTTGATCAATGTGAGTTCGGGCACGTGGGATCGTATGCGATCTATTTTGAGAGCAATGTCAGTCACAGTTCGGTGACGGGTTGTCATCTCCATGACCTTGGCGGAGGTGGGGTTCGCATCGGGAATACGAGTCGTCCCGCGGACGATCAATTGTGTCATCACATCACGGTCGATAACTGCATTATCCAGCAGGGCGGGCGCTTGCATCCCAGCGCCTGCGGTGTGGTTCTGACTCATGCCACGGATTGCGCGGTGACGCATTGCGACATCGGGGATTTCTATTACACGGGCGTAAGCTTCGGCTGGAACTGGGGTTACGGGGAAAGCCTTTGCCGCCGGAACCGCCTCGAGAACTGTCGCATCCATCATCTCGGCTGGGCCTACCTCAGTGACATGGGAGCTTTTTACAATCTCGGTAATGCGCCCGAAACCGTGGTTCGCGGGAATCACGTTTATCATGTCGCCTCATACGACTACGGCGGGTGGGGGCTGTATAACGACGAGGGGAGCGGGGACGTGCTCATGGAAAACAATCTGGTCCATGACACCTCCGGTGCCGGGTTTCATCAGCATTATGGGTATGCCAATCGGATTCGTAACAACATTTTCGCCTTCGGGCAGGATGCGCAGGTGAGGCGCAGCCGGAGAGAGAATCATCTTACGATTACGTTCGAGCAGAATATTGTGCTCTGGGATCCTTCATCCAATCTTTTGAAAGGGCCGGTTTCACGGTGGGATGACAACCGGGAACGCGGCAAAGGCTACCCCGCCGATAACGTGCTTTTCCGGCGGAACCTCTACTGGCAGACGGATGGAAAAACGCCGGAGTGTCTCACCGAAGATACCGACCCCGAAGACTGTCTCACCTGGAAAATGTGGCAGGATAAAAGACGCGATCGCGACAGCCGGTTTGCGGATCCGCTTTTCGAAAACAGCGAGGCGCGTGACTTTCGTCTGAAACCTGAAAGCCCCGCTCTGAAGACAGGATTCAAGCAGTGGAATCTCGATGCCGCCGGAGTTCGCGCTTCCGGTGACGGTGACGCCGGGTGGCGGGCGTTGGCTGCGAAAATTCATGACATTCCCCGGTGGAAAGAGGATGCGGTTCCCTGGCCGGAGCCCCGCTATCGCGTCGAGAATCTCTCTTTTGAAAATGTGGGCGAAGGCAGCCTCGGGATCAAAGGGGGGAACGGCGAGATCAAGGAAAGCGAGGCCTTTATCGGTGTGATCGAAGGGAAGAACTCGCCGATTCCTGTTGATGGCAAGAGTGACGGAAATCAGGCGCTTCAGTTTCTCGATGCTCCGGATATCGATCCTGTCTATTACCCGATTCTGCATGTGCGCCCGGACTGGGGCAAAGGCGAGTTCCGAACTTCGTTTGATGTCATGTCAGAGCCGGAATCCAAATGGTTCTTCGAAATCCGGGGCAGTGGCGAGTTCGGAGCGGGTCCCTACGTTCGCTGGCAGGATGGCAAGCTGACGGCTCAAGTGTCGGGCACGGTTCCTCTTGCTGATGTTCCTGCGGGTGAATGGGTTCGTATCGAAATTCGTGCCACGACCGGAAGCGGGAAATGGTCGGTTGCTCTGGTTCGCGAGGACGGAACAACATCAGAGGTGGCTGATATTCCCTGCAAGACCGACTGGGATGATGCGGGCTATTTGTTCTGGAGCGGAGTAGGAGATAAGAAGGCCGCGTTCTATCTCGATAACCTGAATCTTATCGAAGAGAAGCAATTGGAGTGATGCTATGAGATCGATTTTCCTGACGGTGTTAGTGTGCTTTCTGGTTCCCCGCGTCGATGGCGACGACCGGGAAAAGAACGCCGATCACGTAAGTATCGCCGCTCACCGTGGAGGCTACGGGGAAGACCGTCAGGATCGTGCTCCGGAAAACTCCCTGGCCAATCTCGAGGTTGCGATTCGAAAAGGTTTCGACGTTTACGAGACTGACATACGACGAACCCGCGACGGTGTCTTTGTGATTGTTCACGATGCCGTCCTCGATCGTGAAACCAACGGGAAGGGGCCGGTTGAGAAGCTTTCGATCGATGAAGTGAAAGCACTCAGAAAACGATATCGTGACGGATCGCTCTCGGAGCTTCAGGTCGCCACTTTCGAGGAATTACTGCGGGCGGGGAAAGGTCGTATCCGTTTCAAGCCTGACCTGAAACCGGGAGTGATCGGCCACTTCGGTGAGTTGGCTGAATTGATTCACCAACTCGAGATGAAAGACGATGTTTTCATGAGGACGGGCCTCAAGGACGTTGAGAAGATCAAGCAGGCCTGTGAGGCGGGGGCGCCGGCGGTCGAGGTCATGTTCAAGGTGGATCGTGTCGAGCAGGTTTGCCGGATTGCGCGTGAGTTTTCACCGGCAACGATCCAGGTGAACGTGGAAAAAGGAGAAGTCATCTCGCAGGGCAAGCGCGAGGCGATTCAAGAAGCCGTGAAGCTGGGGCTCGTCGTGGAAACGCACGGTTATTCCGATTTTTCGCAACTGAGTGATCTGATCGATGCCGGAGTCCGGATGGTTCACACGGCAATTCCGGATGAGACGCTGATTTTTCTGCAAAAAGAGGGGTGGCGGTAGGGGCGTTCGGGATCGGAGCGTTACGTTTTTTGGCTCGAGTGAAGGGTGAGCGCTGCTCCTGTTGAGGTAGCGGATTGTGAGTGACTTGTCGGGAAAAATTGGCAATGTTTCGAGATGCGATTTTGTATTTCTATTCGGACCGCTTCTTTGGTAATCTTCAGTTCCCTCTGTCTCGCCGTCGCCAGCTTTGGTGGTGACAGGCCCAACGTCATCCTCATGATGGCGGATGACGTCAGCTGGGAATGTTTCGGATGCTACGGCGGGGAAGATTACCAAACGCCTAACATTGATCGACTCGCGGCGCAGGGCGTTCGATTCGAACATTGTTATTCGACTCCGATTTGCACGCCTTCCCGGGTGAAAATCATGACCGGAAAATACGGGTTCCGGAATTACACTCACTTTGGTTATCTGAATCCCGCTGAGCGGACTTTCGGGCACATGATGAAAGACGCAGGCTATGCAACCGCCATCGCGGGGAAGTGGCAGCTCAATGGGCTGTATAGCAAGAACCCGGGCCACGAGAATCCGCTTCGTCCTCTCGAAGCCGGCTTCGATGAGTCTCTCCTCTGGCAGGTAACGAAGGAGAAGAAGAATGGCGGTGAACGGTTCTGGAGCCCTTTGCTCGAGCACAACGGGAAAACGATCACGGCGGAGGAGAACGCGGGGAAGTATGGGCCGGACCTTTTTTCGGACTTCGTCTGCGACTTTATCGAGAGAAAGAAGGACGAGTCGTTCTTTGTGTATTACCCCATGGTTCTCGTTCACGATCCGTTTGTTCCCACGCCGGATTCAATCGGTGATCGTGTTTTGAAGAATCCTAACAAGGAGCCTAAAGACAGGGACGAAAAGAAAGCCAACTTTGTCGCGATGGTGGAATACATGGACAAACTGGTCGGGAAAATTACGGACACGGTGGATGCGTTGGGGCTCGGCGAGGACACCATCATTATGTTCACGGGGGACAACGGAACGCATCCGAAGATTCGATCGAACTGGAACGGCCGGGTGATTCAGGGCGGCAAAGCGGGGATGAAAGATAACGGAACCCACGTTCCTTTCGTCGCGCGGTGGAAGGGGCAGACGCCTCCGGGAACGGTGCTCCCCGACCTGATCGACTTCACGGATTTCTACACGACGCTGGGCGAAGCTGCCGGCGTGAAGATGAGCGAAAAAGATCCGATCGATGGACGCAGTTTCCTGCCTCAGCTGCGCGGGGAGAAAGGGAATTTGCGGGAGTGGGTCCTTTGTCATTATCAGCCGTATTGGAAGCAGGAGCCGGGTCAGTTTGCGAGGACTGCTAATTACAAGCTGTATCGCGACGGCCGCTATTACGAGGTTCCTGCCGATCTCGATGAGGCCAATAACCTCGCGGATTCCGTCGAGGGTGATGCAGCGCGTATCCGCGAAGAACTCCTCCAACTGCTGGAGCGTTGTCCCGAGGTTCGCCCCGGAAAGCTTGATCGAGATGAGCCGAACCGTCCGACGCACCCCGACGTCCCGAACCTCCTCGACTAACGATTTTTTGCGCGAGACATAACAGGGTCAGGTCATCAATTATACCCTGTCAGGTCGGCGCGATCCCCCTTGAATTCGACTGCTCTATCCATGAAGAAACTAATTCCTGTTCTCGCGCTCTCCGCAGCGCTCTTTTCACCCTGCCACGCGGACGATCGCGCCCTTTTGAAGGAGTCGGGAACGCTCATTTTCTCGGATGATTTCGAGCGGGAAGACGGTTCTACTGAAAAAGATGCCGTCGGCAAAGGCTGGACTTCAAACAGCCCGTGGCGTGCCGATGACCAGAAGCAGGCGTTTATCGAAGACGGCGTTCTTCATGTCATTACGGTGAAGGACGCGGGGCATACCGCAGTTTTGTTTCAAGAGCTGAGTCCGGCGTTTCAGGACGGGGCAATTCGTCTCAAGTTCAGAGCGGAGGCGGGAGAGTCGTTTGCGATTGAGTTCAATGATCCGAAATGCAAGACGGTGCATTCGGGGCACATCGCCGGGATCAAATTCGATGAAAAGAGCATCACTCTCTTCGACTCGAAGACGGGTGGAATGGATCTCGAGCTGAGAGAGAAGCGCAAGGCCAACCCGAAGGACAAAGCGTTGAATAAGTTGATCGCTTCCAAGTCGAAACGTTTTTCTTTCTCCGTGGAACCCGACCAATGGCACGATCTCGTCATCGTGACGGTGGGGGATCTGATGCGGGTCAGCGTGGATGGCAAACCGGTCGGGGAATTTCAGTCAGAGGGCTTCGCTCATGCCACGAAGCAGAAGATTAACTGGACGTGTCTGAACTCGCCGGATTTCGACGAGATCGAAGTGTGGTCGTTGGATCGCAGGTAGCGGGGCGCGGACCACGAGGGGCCTCGTGTGGTTTTGTTAAACCACGTAGCTCAAACCGAGTGTGAGCGCGAATCCAATCAGTGAGATCGCGACGGAGAGCACGGTCCATGTTCTCAGCGTCTGTGCTTCGTTCATGCCGAGGTAGCGGGAGATGATCCAGAAACCGGAGTCATTCACGTGAGACAGCATCGTCGATCCAGCGGCAATCGCGATCACGATGAGCGCGAGATCAGAAGGAGTGAAGTCTCCTGCCTGAACGATCCCGGCCATGAGGCCCGCCGCGGTGATCATTGCGACGGTCGCGGATCCCTGCGCGACACGCACGATCATGGAAAAGAGGAATGCGAGGGTGACGGCTGAGGCTCCGGACCCGCCGAGCCAGGCCGCGAGGGCGTCGCCGACTCCGCTGGCACCGAGGATCTGTTTGAAAACGCCACCGGCTCCGGTGATGAGAATAATAATTCCGGCAGGTCCCAGCGCTTTCGTGCTGAGGTCGAGAAGCTTGTCTTTGCCGACGCCACGCAAAACCCCGAGGAAGAGGAGGGCGAGCAAGGTTGCGAGGAGGAGCGCGACGACGGGGTGGCCGAGAAAGCCGATGAGGGTCTGAAGTGAGGTCGGATCGTCCGCTTTTGCCCAGGTGCTTCCAAGCACGATTAAAACGATAGGCAGCCCCATGATGAAGGCGACGAGGCCGAAATTCGGGAGAGGGCCTGAGTCTTTCGCTTCTTCGAAAAACGCGGGAATCTCCACGGTGATATTCTTGCACACCTTCGGAACCATAAAGATTCCCACGATGATCGCGGTGGGAAGTCCGATCCCGATGCCGTAGAGGATGACGCGACCGAGATCTGCACCGAGAATCTCGGAGACCGCGACGGGCCCGGGAGTCGGGGGGACGAAGGCGTGAGTCACCGCCATACCGCAGACGAGGGGGAGACCGAAAAGGAGGAGCGATTTCTTCGTGTCGCGGGCGAGCGCGTAGATGATAGGGGCGACGATGACGAGACCAACATCGAGGAAGACGGGGATCGAGATGAGGAATCCGGTGAGAAGCATCGCCCACGAAGCCCGCTTTTGACCGAAGAGATTGACGAGTGAGTTCGCGAGTGTTTTTGCTCCTCCTGAGTTTTCAAGGATCTGTCCGAAAATGGCACCGAGCCCGATGATGGTGGCGATGAATCCGAGGGCTCCTCCCATGCCTTTGACGATCGTGTCAGGAATATCTCCCAGGGGCATTCCCGCTGCCACCGCCACAAAGATGCTGGCGATGATGAGCGCGATAAAGGCCTGCAGCCGCAGACCCAGAATCATGACGAGAAGCAGGACCATTGCCGCACCAAGCACCCCGAGAAGGTAGCCGAGACCATGCGTCGGAGCTTCGGCAGCGGCGAGAAAGGCGGGAAGAAGAGTCATAGGCTTAAAGTGGGACGTAAATGGAAGCAGTTGAGTTAGCGGGAAGCGGCAAATGCGTCAAGTAGATTGGATGACGTACCTCCGGCAGACGTGGGTATTTGAGGCGGTTTTGCCTGGCGGCGGGCGTTGCTACTGGAACTGAAGTGAATAGAGGTCGCCGTCTTTCAGTGAGAAGCGGATTCGAATCGCTTTTCCTGCTACAGCGCTCAGGTCGCTCTTCCCGTTCCAACTCAGCGCGGCGGCGGTGTCGTCTCCGGTGAAGGCGTCCGACTCTGCCAATCCGAAGCCGGGGATCGGGGCGCCGGCGGCATCCTGCAATTCGGCTTTCAGTTCGCCGCCTTTTTTAAGGGCGCAGTTAACGGTGAGGGATTTACCTTTTCCCTGCAGTGGTTTCGTCAGGACCGTTCCGCCGCTTGCGGTTGCCGAAAGGGAGACAAACCCGTCGAGTCGATAGGTGAAACGTCGCACTCGCCCGGGGACGTGGCCGTAGTAGGCTTCGGTGGCGTAGACGGAGATTTCATCGGGTTTTCCGGGAAGCGTGAACATGCCCCGGGTCATGTAATTACTGCGATTCCCGGCCCGGTCCGCCGGCGCACTTTCCGGAACGACGGGCTCGTTGTATCGATGAAATTGGACGCCGTCACGGCTGATCATGAATACCGGTTCAACGCGCTCACCTTCATCGGGCAGGTAGCGCGTCGGGAATCCGATCAGCAGATGTGGCGCACGGAAATAGGGCTGGACCGCGTTCGTGTAGAGCTGCTGTTCCGGCGTTCCCTCCGTGTAGGTGACGTCGGTTCCCGGTTCCCAATTCAGGTAATCCTTCGAGGTGGAGGTGCGGATCGCCCGTACGCCCTTCGGCTTCCACTCGCCGCCTTCGGTTCCGCCTTTTGAGAAGATCCGGTAGTAAGAGCGGTAGAGTTGTGCGTGGGGATCCCAGAACGCGAGATTTTGGGAATCGAATGCTCCATCGGTAATGACCGCCTCTTCGGTGATTTTTTTCCAGTGGATCGCATCGGGAGATTGATAGACGCAAAGCCCGCCTTCTTTCTTTTCGCCGCCGATTCCTTTGTAAAGGGCCTCAGGCGGGCAGGCGGGATTGAGATCTTTGAAAGCGAAGAAATTGTGGGTCGAGTCGTCGTCGAGGATGATGTTGTTCTCTTTCGAGCCCTGCCATTCCACCAATCCGAGTTTGGGCTTGGTGAAATTCAGTCCGTCTTTGCTCTCGGCGTAACACGTGAACTCGCGGTGCCTCGCTCTTACCGGCTTTTCGGGTTCGTGTGCCCAGCCTCGATAGATCATCCGAATGAGATCCCCGTCGCGAAAGAGTGAGTAGTAGCCTGAGGTATTTCCCTCCCACGTCGCGTCAGCGCTGAAAACCACGTCCTGAGGTTCCGGTTGGTGGACCTTGTGCTCAATATCCCCGTCCAGTGTTTCGATTAGAAAGTCGTCGGCGAAAAGTTCAATTCGGTCCCCGATCTCGAGAGGTCCGGCCGATGCCAGAGGGGAAACGAGTAGAATCAGGGCAAGCGGGAGATACTTCATGGTTCCGAGAGTAGGGGACTTCGACGGGGTGGGGAATTGCGTGATCGAGGCGGAGAGCTGTAAAGATCCGGGCAGCAAATGCATTTGCGTCGAAAGGCTCCCGTGGTTGGGCGCCGCTTGACTTTTTTGCGCTCAGCGACTTATGCTCAGAGCGAATGTGGCGGCGTTTCGGGCTCTTTTAACGATTGAGCCTGCGCGGACGAACGACCACTCCCCAGAGAGATATGAATTCCACAGACCAGACAGCTGAAAGCGATGCGTTACGGCGATTTGTGCGGATCCAGTCCCACGATTTCAGAAATCATTTCAACGGGATAGAGATGGAGTTGATGCTGCTCGAGCTGACATCGGATCCCGATGGGCTCGCCGGTATCGAACGGATCAGGAAGGAAGTCAGCGCGATGGAAAACGGGCTTCGTTATCTGGAGAACCGTTTCACCCGCCCGGAGAGGGCCTGGGCTTCTGCGCTCGACGTTTTCAATCAATGGAAGTCCCGTTACAGCGTGATCGGGGATGACTCGGTGAGCTGGGTTTGTTCTTTCAGCAATGTGACGATCAACGTCGATATGCGAATGCTTTCGGACACGCTTTGCGAATGGTTGACCCGCATGAAAAGGGTGGCCCCGGAGAAGGTGACGGGAGAGCGACGCGGGGATGAAATTTGCTTTTTAGTCGAGCTGAAGACAGACGAGGGCCGGGAGGAATCTGAAGTTGAACCGCTCCCGCCGGGATTCCTCGAACTGATTGAGGGCAATGGCGGCAGGTATCAGGAGGAAACGTCGTCAGACGGACAGGTGATCGGCGCGGTTTGCTGTTTTCCGGTAGGCGGACCGGATTGATTCGTTGAATCGTGATCGCGTGAGTTTGCCATGAATAGCGCGGTAAACTACGATCAGCCGACCGATACATAAATTCATACCTATGACAAAGGACATATTGAAACGAAACAACGTCACCGTAACCGGACACGGAGCGCGCACTCTCGTTTTAGCCCACGGTTTCGGGTGTGATCAGAATATGTGGCGCTACCTGACTCCCGCGTTTCAAGATGACTTTCGCATCGTTCTTTTCGATTACGTCGGCGCCGGAAAATCGGACATCACGGCCTATGACCCGGAGCGCTACGCCACGCTCGAGGGATACGCTCAGGATGTGCTCGAGATTCTCGGGGCGCTGGATTTGAAGGAGGTTGTTTTCGTCGGTCATTCTGTCAGCGGCATGATCGGTGCGCTGGCCTGTCTTCAGGAGCCTGAGCGATTCGGTCAGCTGGTTATGATTGCGCCGTCTCCCTGTTATCTGAATCAGGAGCCGGATTATATCGGAGGATTTGAAAAAGCCGATATCGACGGCCTGCTCGATTTGATGGACAAAAACTACCTCGGGTGGGCAAGTTTCCTTGCTCCCATGGTGATGCAAAACCCCGACGATCCTGAACTCGCGGGGGAGTTGGAAGGGAGCTTTTGCTCGACGGATCCGGTCACGGCGAGGGATTTTGCCAAAGCAACCTTCCTTTCGGATTACCGGCACGTTCTGCCTCAGGTCTCGGTGCCCTCTCTGATTCTTCAGTGCTCGGACGATGTCATTGCCCCGATCGAAGTCGGCGACTACATGAAGCAACAATTGCCGCTGAGCGAGCTCAGACGAATGGCGGCGACAGGGCATTGTCCTCATGTCAGTCACCCCGACGAAACAATAGCATTGATTCGCGATTACCTTTCACCTGTCGCGCATGAATGAGCCCGAAGCTCAGCACCGAATCGGGGGGATTCTCGATCAAGCACCCTGCGGTTTCCTCCGTTTCGGAGACGATGGAACCGTGCTGCGGGTGAACTCGACGCTGGTGAAGATGCTCGATCTTCCTGCTGTGGAGGTTGAGGGAAAGCCTGTTTCCCATCTTTTTGATCAAGGCGGAAAAGTCTTTTTTCAGACACACTTTTTTCCGACTCTCCGCATGCACGGGAAGGTGAAGGAGTTGTATCTGTCGCTGAAGTGTAAGGATGGATCGAAAATACCCGTGCTCATCAACGCGGTGCGGTCGGAAGAGGAGGATGGCATCTTTAACGACTGCATCATCGTGGGGATCGCCGAGCGGGAACGGTTTGAGGATGCGCTGTTAAAGGCAAAAAAAGAAGCCGAGGAAGCCAAGCGATCCAATGAGAAGGCGCTGATCGAATTGAAGGCCGCGATGGATTCTCTCGCTCTCGCAAAAGAGGAGGCCGACGCCGCTTCGCTCGCTAAAGATGCTTTTCTTGCGGCGTTGAGCCACGAGTTGCGGACGCCCCTGACACCGGTTCTGCTGACAGCTTCCGAACTGGAGAAGAACGAATCCTTATCCCCGGATGTTCGTGAGCAGATGTCGATGATGAGGCGAAATATCGAGCTGGAGGCGACGCTGATCGATGACTTGCTGGATGTGTCGCGAATTCGACATGGGAAGCTGACGCTCAATCGATCGCAGGTCGATCTTCATGAAATACTGAAGCAGACCGAGGAGATCGTTTTGCACGACTTCGAGAATAAGGGCGTCACGATGTCCCTCCGTGCGAACGCTGCTTTTCATCACGTGAATGGTGACCCCGCGCGAATCGAGCAGGTTATATGGAATCTTCTCAAAAACGCCGTGAAGTTCACGCCGGAGAACGGAACCGTCGCAGTGACGACGAGAAATGATGAGGAGAACCGGATCATCGTGGAAGTGAAGGACTCGGGAGTCGGAATTCCACGCGATCTGTTGTCGACGATTTTTAACCGTTTTGAACAGGGGAACGCGACCGGTAAGCATCGCTTCGGAGGGCTGGGGTTAGGCCTTTCCATCTCGGAAGCGATCGTCGCTGCCCACGAGGGGGAGATTCGGGCCGAAAGCGAGGGTGAGGGAAAGGGCTCAACGTTTTCCTTTTCACTGGATACCATCGAGAAGCCCGATGTGCCCTGTCAGCAACGCTGTGACGATTCACGTCCGGTCGAGAGTTTGAATATTCTGCTCGTCGAGGATCATGAGTCGACTCGTCTTGTCATCTCCCGCATGCTCTCACGGATGAATCATGTCGTGACCGACGTGGGAACGCTGGAAGCGGCGAGGGATTCTTTCGCCTCGGGGGTGACTGATCTCGTCATCAGCGACCTAGGACTACCCGACGGAAACGGGTTGGATCTGATGAGAGAGATTCGTGCTGACAGCAATGTTCCTGCGATTGCTTTGAGTGGCTTCGGAATGCCTGAGGATGTCCAGCGCATCAAGGACGCGGGCTTCACCTCTCATCTGATTAAACCCGTCAAGGTGGATAAGCTGATCTCCATGATAGGCGATATCTGTGATTCGACGGGCCGGAGGACCTCGCCTCAAACGCTTCACCGACTCTGACGGGGGAAACCCTCCGTCGTTGCTCCCGTTCGTTTCTATCAATCCTGTTTCATGAATAAAGCTGAACTTCAAAAATACGGGGAACGACTCAATCACGAGTTCAACCTCGATGGGTTCGTCTCGCTTCCGGGATTCTTTGATGACAGTGAAATCGAGAGGATTCGCACTAACAAAGATCGATTTGTGAGGGACATCGTTCCCACCCTGCCTTCTTCCGAAGTCTACTATGACGACAAAGACGATGTGACGACGCTGAAGCAGTTGCAAAAACTCGGCGAACACGATCCGTTTTTCGAAGCGATGATGGCTCCTGATAGTAAGTTGGCTCAGCTCGCTGAACTCTGTCTCGGTGAGGCGGTGAAGCCGGTGAATATGCAGTATTTTAACAAGCCCGCCTCAGCCTCGACGCCGACGCCTCCCCATCAGGACGGTTTCTTTTTTTGCCTGAAGCCGTGCAACGCGATTACGATGTGGATCGCCCTCGAGGATATCGACCCGGAGCAGGGGTGCGTGAATTATGTGCAGGGTTCCCATCGCTACGGGATGCGGGCTCACGGGTCTTCGGGAGTGCTCGGGTTTTCCCAGACGATCCTCGATTTTGGACTGCCCAACGATTTAGAGAACGCCAGGAGTTTTCCCTGCAAAGCGGGGCACCTTATCGCTCATCATTCGCTGACGATTCACTGGGCTGACGGAAACACGTCCGGCGATAAAACCCGTCAGGCATTGGGTGCTGTGTTCTTCGGAGAAAGTTCCCGCGAGGATGTGGAAACGAAGAAAGCTTATCAGGCGAGGTTGAATGCAGAGCTCGCAGCGAAGGGTAAGATTTAGGAGGCAACGGCTTCTCTCTCCGTTGTTGAGCCGGCGCCAACCGCGGGGGCTTTTGTATTTTTGACAGTTGCACTGACTGGAGCGAATCGCGGATTCACGCCGGTGCGGGATTTTCCACCTCTGGTAAGCTTTCGGGATGAACGTCCGCTTTCTTCTCTTCTTCGTCGCAATCCCGGTCTTCGTATCGAACGCCTTTGCCGGCACGATCGAGCGCATCTGGCTCACTCACGCGGGAAACGACCCTTCAAAAATTGTCATCAACTGGGAAACGGAAACTCCCGGTGACTCCGTAGTTGAATTCGGAACGACAAGAGAGCTCGGGCAACTTGCTTCGTCGAAAGAGGAAGTGAAATTACACCACGTCGAGATACCGCTCGAAACCCGGGACACGCGTTATTTCTACCGGGTTCGCAGCGGAGACGAGGCTTCCGAAGTGGCTTCATTCAAGGGCTACCCGACCGGAGAACTCCGCATCGCCATCGTCGGTGACTGGGGTGGTTTTTTCAAAAGAGAGGACGTGGCCGCGATCATCGAGGACGACGTTCACCTCATCATTACGGCAGGGGATAATGTCAGTAATCTGTATCAGTCAGGGAAAGAGGGAACGAAGGCCTACAGTGCTCTGATCGACTCGCATCGGGAATTATTCCGGAGCACGCCTCTCATGCCAGTTCTGGGGAATCACGATCGACAGCTCACGCCGCGCGGGCCAATGCCACCGGATCATCCTGTTTACGACGTTGAGGCAACCGCCTACCGCGAATTCTTCGCGCTCCCGGATGACGAATGGAAATGGCATTTCGACGTGAGCGGTTTTGACCTCCGTTTCATCGCACTCGATCTGAATCATATCAGCGACTTCGGAAACACGTGGCAAACGTGCCATGCCTGGCAGCCCGGGTCGGAACAGTTCGAGTGGTATGCCGAAACGATGGCCGCATCCACGAACGGATTTGTCTTCACGCTGATGAATGAAAAGCAAACTCAGGTCAACGGGCTTTCGAAAGGGGCCTGGCACGAGCATTTCAGTAAGGGGAGTGCGTTGGTGACGGGGTTTGGTTACTTCGCCGACCGCGCCGTCTTAACCGGAGGCCTCCCTTACTTCAATACCTGTTTCAAAGGCAATGGCACTCCCTACCTTGATCCTAAGTCACAATTCCATTCGATGGAGAGTAATTACCTGTTGCTCAGTCTGACTGCCGGCGCCCCGACGATGAAGGTCGAGTTTAAAAATCTGCAGGGCAGGGTCCTCGACACGACCAGTCTGCCCCGACGGAACTGAGTTTCTATTTAAGGTAGCCTTTCGACTTGAGGAATTCTTCCGTCCGGCCGATCACCCCGTCGTAGAGCTTCAGATCAAAAATGAAATAGCCGTGCCATCCTCCCTCGTAGTCGACGAGTACGCTTTCATTTCCCAGTTTCAATGACGCTTCGTGAAACTGTTTCGCACCAAGATAGGGAACGAGTTGGTCGCCGGTGGCGTGGAAAATGATCGCGGGGGGAAGGTCCGGTTTTACGTGGTGGAGGGGAGATAATTCCTTCCAGCGTTCGCCGATCCGGTCTTTTCCAAAACCGGCGTCAGAGGTGTCGATGACAGGGTTCAGGAGAACCATCAGATCGGGGCGGCAGGAGACTTCGAGATTGTCCGTTGAATCATTTACCTCATCGAAGAGCGCGGTTGAGACGGCGACGTGACCGCCTGCGGAACCGCCGCTGATGACAATTCTGTCGGGATCGATTCCGAGCGCGTCTGCGTTTTCCCGAAGGTACCGGACCGCTGAGCGCCCGTCCTTCACGCAATCGAAGACGGAGCTTCCCTCGACTGTTCGATCCCATAATCGGTATTGAATCGACGCCGTGACCATTCCCTGATCAGCGAAATGCCGTGCGAACGAATAGAATCGGAGCGGTTCACCAACGGCCCATCCGCCGCCGTGGATGAAGAGAAAAGCGGGCCGGCGATCGGTTGCGGGGTTGTGGTCTTTCGGATTGAAGAGGTGCATCTCCAACTCGCGACCGTCGATCTTTTTGTAAATCCTCTTTTCATCAGGCTCGATTTTGGCGGAGACTTCATCGAGCACAAACTCAGGCCTCTTCGTGACGACCCCGGTGGGCGCGATGATCTGAGACGGCCATTTTTCACTGTGCATGATCGTGTTCGTCGCCGTTTGGGCGTCCTCCGGAAAGGCAATCGTAAGCGGCTTCCCGTTCTGAGGGTTGGGCTCGTAGAGCGGTGCTCCGGTGCTCGCGATCGTCACGCGGATGCGATGGCCCTTGTTGAAAATCTGACTGATCCAACCGAGCGGGAACTTTACGGGGTAGACTTCTCCCGGCTCGATCAGAACTTCATGATCAAAGCCTTCGCGATAGCGCATTCGCCATGGGTAATCGACAAGCAAAATGGAACGCCCATCGGGATACACGTCACTCACGCGCACGATGACATCGGTATCGCGAGCGGTCGATTTCACATACAGCTTCGCGTAGATTCGACCGGTCCACTCTTCAGCGTTTCTCAGCGGCTCCGTCGTGAAAGTGATCACGTCTTCCTGCTCTTCAAATTTCCGGGCATCCCGTGCGCCGGGGAATGATCTACCCGGGATCTCCATGGGTTTGCGTGGGTCACTTTGATACGAAGTTGAGCCGCCGCCTTCTCCCGGCTGCCTTCTCGTCAGCGTTCCGCCCGCATTGAGAAAGAGGGGAGTCTCCTGCGCTTCCGGTGGCCAATCCTGCAAATCGCGCCAGAGATTTCCCGGTGCCCGGGGTTCATCGACAGCACCCATCGCAAAGTAGCGAACCGGTGGAGCTTGCACGACGTCGGCGGCTTCGGGCTTGCCCTTGAGCCAGTGATCGAACCATCGGATCATGTGACTTTCGACCGGCCAGGCGGCCCGGTCGGGGAAATTCAGCTCTCCCACTTGATTCCCTTTATTCGTTCGACCGTGCAACCACGGACCAATCGCGAGCCACTGATTCCCGCGAGAGTTTTCACCTCCTTTGTGCTGCCGTCCCACGAAACTCGCAATCGATCCCTGATTCATGAAATCAAACCAGCTCCCGATCGTGAAGCAGGGCACATTCATTTTGTCAAAATGCAGCGATGCATCCTCGTCTTTCCAATACTCGTCGTAGTTGGGATGTTCATACCATTCCGCGAGAAGGTCGAGATTGTCCTGCGGGTTTTTAGCCCCTCCGAAAGACGTGAACCGTCCCGGTCGGGTCGTTCCTCCGAGCCGGTAGCCCTCATGAAACAGGCTCAAGCCGGTATCGATCATATACTGGCAAACGAGATGCGGAGGTTGCGTAACGGCGAGGTAGTTCTGCGCATACCCTCCCTGAGAACTTCCGAACGTTCCGACCTTGCCATCGCACCAGGGCTGCGTTGCGAGCCATTCGCAGACATCATAGCCGTCACGCAATTCGCCCCACTGCATCGCGCGGTAGCCTGCCCACTTGCCTTCCGAATCGTGGGTGCCGCGATAATTGACCAGCGCGACGACGTAGCCGGCTCTCGCCAACCGCGCTGCAGACTCACGCGTTCCGTTGGCGCGGAGCGAGGCGTATCGTTGTTCGAAAACCGCGGGAAGAGGCGTGTCGACTTCCTGAGGAAAATACATCCAGGCCGACAGTTTCACCCCGTCCCGCATCGGGATCATGACCTGCTTTTCATCGACTCCGGCGAGGTTCGGTTCCGCGGAAAAAGCGGGAACGGCAAAGAGTATTAAGACGAAAATGATCGGAATGAATCGCATTCAGAGAGCGTGGCGATATTACCTCGCTTGGAAAGTCCGTGATTCCGCATAATCACGGTAGAAGGAATCGCCAGTGCAGGGGAGGGGATGATCAGCGAGCCGCGACGTGAGTGAACCCTTTCTGTCAGCCCGTGAAGTCACTGTGCTGCGTTGCCGGCACGGGGCTTCCAAATCGTAGCGGCAATGTGTTGTTCGGGAGTGGTGGCTGTTGTGTAGTAGTAGAGAATGACCACACTCCCGTCCTTACGCATCGCAGCGCGGGTGTAACCGATGTCATTGTTAGCGGCATCGTCTCGAAGGATAACCGTATCACCCCAGGTGCGACCGGAGTCATGACTGATCCGCGCACGGAGGCCGTACGGTTTCATTCGCCAGCCGTAGATTGCGGCAATGGATTCGCCACCGAGAGTAACGAGGGAAACCGGATTGTCGGAACCTCGCTCCAGTTCACTAACAAACTGCCAGGTTTTACCGGCGTCAGTCGATTCGTAAATATCCGACCAGCGGTCTTTATCGATCCGCTGCCGAACCGCGCAGACGTAATGGTCTTCACCTGTTTTCACCGCCGAAGGCATGATCGAATGATTGTAGGCTGCGGGATCCGGTTTCACGTGAGCACGCTCGAAGAAATCCTTTCCGATCCACGACAGGAAACTTACGGCACCGTCTCTTAATTCTGAAACATAGGTTCGAGGTGGCTGCTCTGCGGTCAGTTTTGTCGAGAGGAATAACAAAGCTGAATCCGGCCCCGTGACGATGTAGTTGCTTCGTGCGTAATTGGGAATGCCATCAACGACGGGAAGCGCGATCGGTCCGCCCCACGTTTTTCCCCGGTCAACGGAGAGGAAATAGTTACCCTGCCAAAGCCGTATTGCAAAACCGGGCCTTTCAAAATCGTATTCCGACAACGGCTTCTCATTGGCGGGCTTCTCTTCGCCATTCCATGTCCGTCCGCCATCGTGGCTTCTGGCCATGTAAGGGCCAATGCGGCTGCCGTTGTGATGCCGTTCTTTCGGAGAAGGGTTGTAACTCCACCGGTCAAAGCCGACTAACAGTTCATTATCCCACATCCAAAATCCGCCGTTTGCAGGCCAGCCCGCGAATTCGTTTTCGGCGGCGTATACGATGGTGTGCTCGACGTCTTCTTCATTTGGGGCGGTCGTTCCGCTGAAGACCGGAAATAAGGTAAGAACACAGATTAGCGACAGGTTACGGAATGGTAGTAGAGGAGCGGTTCGCGGCATACCTTTTTGAGCTGAGCGTGATTTTAACGGTTAGAATCCAGTCGGTGGTCAAAAAATGAAACGGGTTTCTCACTTCATTTTTCCAGGGAGGGGAAGCGCCGATGGGGGGTGTGCGCCCGAGTTGATCCGCATTGTTTTTCCCCGTTGAAGTCTCGATGGCTCAGCCCTGTCGCTGTATTTTGCGTCACGGCAGTGGCTTCCTCCGCGCTAAAAATTTCCGAATCTCCTCCGCCCACAGAACGAGACTTGCCACCGCTCCGATCAGGAAAAACTCTTTCATCGGGATCGGCGTGGTGTGGAAGATGCGGTTCATGGGTTCCGCGTAGATCACCAGAAAATGGAGAATGTTTCCGAGGGCGAGTCCTCCGATGAGCCAGTAATTTTTGAGGATGTCGAGATTGAGGGCGGATTTCGTCTCGCTGCGGCAGTTCAGCACGTTAAACCACTGGCAGACGGCGAGGACGGTGAACGTTTCACTGCGTGCCATTTCATAAGGAACGTCGGTGGAGAGCCGCCACACGTAATAGCCGAAAGCGGAAAGAACCATCACCGGAGTCATGATCGCGACGCGGCTGAGCATCGTCCGGTCGATGAGTGGGGTTCCCTGCCGTATCGGAGGATGTTTCATCTCGTCGCCTTCGCGGGGCTCCATGATGAGATTAATCGTCACGGTGCCCTCGGTGACGATGTTGATCCACAGGATCTGAACCGCTGCAAGCGGGAGGGGGTAATCAAACACGAGCGCGGCGAGCAGCACGATGACTTCCGCCATCGAGGTTGCGAAGAGGTAGAGAATGACCTTTTTCAGATTGCGGTAGGCGAGACGTCCCTCTTCAACTGCGTGAACAATCGTGGAGAAATTATCATCAGTGATGACAATTCTGGCGGCGCTTTTGGCAACGTCGGTGCCGGTGATTCCCATCGCTACGCCGACGTCTGCGGTGGCGAGAGCGGGGGCGTCGTTGACTCCGTCACCGGTCATGGCGACGACGTTTTGCTGCGACTGGAGAGCACTGACGATTCTCAGTTTCTGAGCCGGGTGAACCCGCGCGAAAACAGAAATCCGGTCGAGCTTGGCGAGCAGTTCGTCCTCGGACATCATTTCCAACTCACGCCCATCCACCGCGAGATCACCATCGCGGGCGATGCCGAGGGCCCGGGCAATCGCGAGACCTGTGATTTTATGATCGCCAGTGACCATGATAGGCCGGATTCCCGCGCTCCGGCACTCTTCGACCGCCGTCTTGACTTCGTCGCGAGGTGGATCCATTTGCCCTGCCAGACCCAGAAAAGTGGCTTTGTTCCGAAACTGCGGGAAACCTGTCGTATCATCAATTTTACCATTCTCGATTTCCGCCACCGCGATAAGACGAAGGGCATTCTCTCCAAATTCCGCCGAAACGGTTTCCACTTCCTTTCGAAACGCGTCGTCGATTGGTTCCTGTTTTCCATTTCGCGAAATGGTGGAACAAAGAGCCAGTAACTCCTCCGGTGCGCCTTTGATGGCGACCCGTCCGCCCGCGCATTGGCCGTGTTGCGTGGCCATCAGTTTCGAGGTGGAATCAAAGGGGATCTCTTCACACCGGGGCAGGCTCTTGCGCAGTTCGGCGATTTCCACGCCGCCCTTGATGGCGAGAGTGAGAAGTGACGCCTCGGTCGGGTCACCGAGCGCCCGCCAGCGTGGATCGGCGGAGTCAGGCGGGACAAGCTGGGCATCGTTGCAGAGAGTGACTGCCTCGAGGAGGCTGCGCAGATCCCGGTCGGAGCTTGCAGAAATTTCCCGGCCCTCTTCTTCGACCGCTCCCTCGGGGGAATAACCCGCACCGGTGACTTCAATTCTCCGTCCCCCCGGCATCCAGAGTGAGGTGACGGTCATTTCGTTCTTGGTCAGTGTGCCCGTTTTGTCGCTACAGATAACACTGGTTGATCCGAGCGTTTCGACCGCCGAGAGCCGTCTCACGATTGCCCCGCGCTTCGCCATCCGTCGCATTCCAACCGCCAGCATGATCGTCATCGCGACAGGCAACCCTTCGGGAACCATCGACACCAGTTGGCTGATCGCGACCATCAAAACTTCCAGAGGAGGCAGTCCCCGCGCAAATCCCAATCCCATCACGACGAGAAACAACACTCCCGCAGCGCCTAAGACGTAACGGCCGAATTCTTCAATACGAAGCTCGAGCGGTGTCTTCGGATCCTTCGCGCCGGTGGTCAGATTTGATATCCTCCCCACTTCGGTGGCGAGCCCCGTCGCGATGACGAGAGCCCGGCCCCGTCCTGCGGCGACGTGGGTTCCCGAGTAGATCATGTTGTGCCGATCTGCGAGAAGCGTGTCTTCGGGCAGCGCATCGACCCGCTTACTGACGGGCAGCGATTCACCGGTGAGTGCCGCCTCGGCAACTTCGAGGGCGGCCTCATCAACGAGACGGGCGTCGGCGCCGATGGCATCTCCGGCCGCGATCAGAATGATATCGCCGGGAACCAGTTCGCGGGCTTCAATGATCTCCTCACTCCCGCTACGCACGACCCGCACCTTCAAAATTGAGAGGCGTCGCAGCGCTTCCATCGATCGTTCGGCTCGCCCTTCCTGGATAGTTCCGATAATGGCGTTCAAGACTACGACGATCAGAATCACGATCGAATCGCTGCTGTGGCCTGCCGCAAATGCGATGATGGCGGCGACGAAGAGTATGTAGATTAACGGACTGGCGAACTGCCCCAGAATGACCCGCCAGAGGGGCCGGGTTTCGGACTCGGGCAGGGTGTTCGGGCCGTATTCCCGGAGCCGGGTGGCAACCTCATCACGGTCGAGCCCTGTTTCGATGCTGACATCGAGTCGGGAACAGACTTCCTCGATCGAAACCTGATGCCAATCGGAAAATTTCATAAAGTCGTTCCCTCAAGGAAAGGGTCGTCTGCCTCCAGCTTGAGGACGTTTTCAATCGTCACTCTTGCGATTTCACTGAGGGCTTCATCGGTGAGAAAGGCCTGATGCGCGGTGATAAGAACATTGGGGAAAGTCAGCAATCGGGCCAGTTCGTCATCGGCGAGGACTCGTCCGGAAAGGTCCTCGAAAAAGATTCCCTCCTCTTCTTCATAGACGTCAAGAGCGACGCCTCCGATGTGACCTGATTTGAGCGCGGCAATGAGCGCGCAGGTGTCGATCAGTTTGCCCCGGCTCGTATTCACGATGTAGACTCCGGGTTTCATCATCGCGATGGTGTCTTCGTTGAGCAGGTGGAGCGTCTCCGGCATCAGCGGTGCGTGAAGTGAGATGATCTCGCTTTCTTTCAAGAGCGTATCCAGGTCCACGTAGCGGACTCCGTTTTCCACGGCCCAATCGGAAAGGGGGGAGGGGTCGCAGGCCAACACCTCGGTCCCGAAACCCCGGAATATCTGAGCCGTCAGCCGCCCGATTTTTCCGGTTCCGATGATGCCGATTTTCTTTCCGTGCAAGTCGAAGCCGACGAGCCCGCTCAGCGAAAAGTTCTGTTCGCGAACCCGGTTGTAGGACCGGTGTATTTTGCGGTTCAAAGTCAGAAGCAGGCCGATGGTGTGCTCAGCGACGGAGTGCGGTGAATACGCGGGGACCCGGACCACTTTGAGCCCCAGATCGCGGGCGGCATCGACGTCGAGGTTGTTAAATCCCGCACAACGCAACGCCACCAGTTTGACTCCGAGTTCGGCCAGAACCTCGAGGCAGGGGCGATCCAGCTGATCGTTTACAAACGCACAGACGACCTCGGATCCACTCGCGAGTTGAGCCGTTTCGGTGTTCAGGCGAAATTCGTGGAAACGCAACTCAATGCGGTCGGGGTCCGATGCTCCCGACAGATATTCGCGGTCATAGGGTTTCGTATCGAAAACAGATAGTTTGATCATCGTGCTGTGTTGTTCGTCAGGTCTGCTGAGGGTAGCTTAGATCAATGAGAGGGTATTTCCAACCCGCCGATCTCCGTGCTTTCTCCTGTGATCCGCTGGCGAAACGCAGTCCCGGCTATCTTGCGTCGGGAAAGTAGGTCGCAATGATGTGATCGAGTGCCGCGAGGGCTTCGGTCCCGTGAGATTCGTCGTAAATTTCGAGCCAGTCGTGATACCACCCATGGCCGAACAGAGCGTTGCGCTCCATCAGGTTCCGCCCGGGTTGTTCACAGCGGGGATACATGATGAGGGCATGCTTTTTGAAATCGTTACGGTTCGCGGGAACAAGGGTCCGGTAGTGTTTCAATCTTTCGTAAACGACGGGAGACGGTTTCAGATCGTTCTTCTTAATCGCTTTCGCCAGCGCGTCTTCATCCTCCGGGTAGATTCCCCAAAACTGGAACAGCGGTCGTAGATCCGCTTTCGCGGCGATGGAAAAGCGAAGGATTCGATTGTCCGGAGGATCGTTGTTCGGGTCCGACGGATACCCTTTTCCGCTTCGATAATTCTCGTGATCTTCGGCCGCAAAAAGCAGGAGCGGCTCCCACCCGAACAACTTCGCGATGTCGGCATAGTGTCCATAGCCACGGTGCTGGTATTTGACTTCATCGCCCGGTTTATTAGTGGTGTTGCGAGGCTCACCTTTGCGAAACGAGGCGGTGATCATCCGGTCGATTGCCGCTTCCTCGATCGTTACTTTATCACCGCCGTCGCGTGACCGGCTGAAAGCGATATCCAGATCGACGTCAAATCCCTGATTGTGAACATAAACGTAGAGGAAATTGACGAGCGCTTCAGTCTCACCTTTGAACTTGGTGATTCGCTCCATATGTCCCATCTCATGAAACAACTCGTATCGTGCGAATTGCGGCCCTTTGAGAAACCAGTGATCCTTGTTTCCGTCTTCCTCCGCCAGCGGGTCCCAGTTGTAATTCGACTGCGGGTAGCCGGGGAAGAACGCGCCTCCACGCATGATCACGTCGATCTGATGATACAGGACGACTTTGGATCTCACTTTCGAACGACCGGTGATCTCGGAAATCAAATCCATGCACTTGTCGTAATCGGCGGTGAGCGTATCAGGCGTTTTGTATTTGGAGATCCAGGAGGTGGGAACCTGCATCATGAACTTTTCAGACTCGAAGTCCGCCCAGGGAGCTGATTTTACCCGCTCCGTTTTGAGCCATTCATCAAGCGTCGTTTGACGAGATGAGGTCGCCGAATAGAAAGGGGCTTCGACGATGTTCCTTGCATAAATTTCGCAGACCCCTTTGTCGGCATTCGGCGGCACCTCGAGGTAGACGCCGCCTCCCAGAGGGTTGGCAATCAGAAGTCGATCTTCTTCAATCGGATAGACGATGGAGATTCGGTCGAGCCGTTTAATCGTCGGCTTTTTTGACAGGTCCCAGGTGTGGGCCCCGACGCGAATTGAGTATCCCTGATTCACGAGGTCGGCAGGCACCTTGAGTTCAGCAATGGTGCCGGGAGCGACATACCAGCCGGTGCAGCGCCGTGCCGGGCCTTCATCGGTCGTCAGTGGTGCTCCGTCCGCGGGCAGCTGAGTGGCGTTGATTCTGATCTTATAAACCTTTCGCGGATCTTCGGGTGGAGCGACTTTTCCGGGGAAATAACCGGCACAGAGAAACGCTCTCGAATCAAGATCGTCGGTCCGCTCTTTGAGATGCCCGGTCTGATACCCGTGATCCAATATCGCCTGCTGCAGTTGAAATATGACGTGCTCCAGTTCCTTTCCATACTTCTCCGTTCTCGAAAAACCGCCTCTCGTCTGGTCGTTTAAAAAGAGCGGTTTTTGGTCCTCATCATATTTTGAAACGAGATCGAAGGCGCGGAGCACGAGTTCGCTGTCTTTGGCCAGAGCGGGCGCTTCTTCGATGATGTCGGCTTCCAAACTGGAAAGTTCTTCGGGTGTCAGTTCTTTTCGCTCATCGAGATGATCCGACAATTGCCCGAGCAGATCCTCGAAACTGGCAGCCTCCAGCGTGCTGATCGAAAATAGTAAAAGGGTCAGGAGGATTTTCATAACGGGGGGATGCTGGGCTGAAGTAGAGGAGGGGGGGGATGCGATGCCGGAACGACTATTTTACGACCGGGGTCAGATAAATGTTTTTGTATTTCACCGCGGTGTGATCTCCCTGCAGGTAGATCGGTCCGGGTGAGGCGGGATCGGTGTAGATAGCGCCGCCAGTGGGACCGATCACGGGCTGGTTGTCGATGACTTTAACTCCGTTCAGGACCACTGTGATGTGACGGTCCACGAGCGTGAGGTCGTAGGTCTGCCATTGGCCGGGAGGATTTCCAGCATTCGTGGTCGGTGCGATTCGGCTGAAGATAGCGCCGACTCCCGATATGCCCTGCATACGACTGTCACGGTCAACCACCTGAGCTTCATACATGCCGCGGAGGTAGACGCCGCTGTTGCGATTGGCTTCGATGAGAAATTCGATGTGAAGGCGGAAGTCTTCAAACTCCGCTTCGGTTCGGAGATTGGCGTAGGCTCCGGTAGCGCTGAAATCGGTCTTCGGAGTTTCATTGACGAGCATGCCCTCCTTGACGCTCCACCCATTGATTTTATCCGGTTCGTGCGGACGCCAGCCGGTCATGTCTTTGCCGTTGAAAAGTGAAACGGGATCTCCGAATTTAACCTTGGAAAGGTCCGGCGCGGTTTCGGGCACAGGCGGAATTTTCCTACCGGTGAAGGGAACGTGCGACGCCTCTTTTCCGTTCTCCGCGGCGTGAGTGATTACGCCATCGAGTTTGCCGTCGACGATCCCCACCTCCACGGTCGGGGCGACAGTCGCTTTTCCACTCCCGGCTTTTCGTCCGCGCTTCAGCGAGAAGTGGACGCGCCCTTCGGCAATTTCAGTGATCGTGTAGGGGCCTTCAGGGCCGACATAGATTCGCATGCGGATTTCCTCCTCGCCGATGCTCATCCAGGCGGGTTCGCCCGTTTCAAGATGGAGCGACCAGTCACCCAGCAAATCCTGCGAGACTGATTCTGCTGCTGTCGGAGTGGTGGTGGCAAGTAACAGCAAAAGGAGGCTGCTCAAGCATGGGGTCGTGATTCTCATCGGTCGTTTCGATTTTACGGGGGGAGTTGCGCCTCGAATGCGTTTCAGCATACCCATCTTAAACGCCCGGGAACAGGTAAAAAACGAGCCCGCGCTGTCGAAGCCGTGCGGGATTATCTTCGGGGCGATCGTGGGGGAGGAAGGCGCACTCTGCCGCGGGGTGACGAGGCCCGGAAAACGGATTCGTGAGCCTCTGTCGCCGGACTCATAGAAAACGGGTGGGTGTCGATAGATGAGATTGTCGTTTCTGAGGGAATTCGGTAGGCTGGGTTGAACCGGGGGGGGTCTACGATTCTGTCTGTGAATTTTCGTTCGTGATCTACTCGTTCCCGTCCCGCTATTCAATGCTTTGCCGATGATCAACTGCCGTCTTTATCGTTTCGTTCTCTGTTGTGCGTTTATCGCGATCCCGGGGATTGGCGCCCTGTCGATGGCCCGGGGCGGCCCGGTGGAACGTCCCAATGTCGTGTGGATAATCTCAGACGATTTGTCGCCGGATTTGGTTTGTTACGGAGAGCAAACCGCAGCATTGGCGACTCCTCGTCTCGATGCTCTCGCAAAAGAGGGGGTTCGGTTCACCCATGTTTTCGGCACGTCGAGCGTCTGCTCGCCGAATCGTTCCGCTTACAACACAGGTATGTATCAAACCAGCATCGGGGCGCTGCACCACCGCACCCTGACAAAACGACCTCTACCCGGGGGCGTAAAATCGATTCCCGACTATTTTCGTGCTGACGGGTATTTTGTGAGCAATGGCCAACCGGGCGATGCCCCGGAGGAACCGATGGACGACGCGGGGAAACTCGATTGGAACTTCAGCGTGGAGGGCGAGCCTTTCGATGGAACAGACTGGACGCAGCGTGCGGAGGGGCAGCCTTTCTTTGCTCAGGTGAATATCACGGAGGCTCATCGGCCGTGGTCACGCGACGAGGCGCGACCGGTAGACCCCTCGAAAGTTTCGCTGCCCCCTTATTATCCAGATCACCCCCTGGTGCGGGTGGACTGGGCACGTTACCTCGAGGAGGTGCAGGTTTTTGATCGCAAGGTGGGCGCTGTCCTCGACCGTCTTGAGCGCGAAGGGTTGGCTGACAACACGATTGTGATGGTGTTTGGCGACAACGGACGCTCGTTTCCCCGGGACAAAGGCTACCTTTACGACGGGGGCTTGCGGGTCCCGTTGATCGTTCGCTGGCCTGACCGGAAAAATGCGGGATCGGTGGACGGACGTCTTATCAGTATGATTGATCTGGGCCCGACGATAATGGAGTCGGTTGGCATCGAGATACCGGAGCAAATGCAGGGTCGATCATTTCTCAGCAACGACGCACCGGGGCGCACCCGGATCTACGCGGCAAAAGATCGCACCGGTGAGATTCGCGATCGAATTCGCGCGGTGCGGAGTCGAGATTTCAAATACATCCGGAATTTTGTTCACGATTTACCGTATCTTCCCGTCAATCGCTATACGGTGCTGGCGGAAGCGACGGTGTCGGTGATCCTCACTCACCCCCAACGCCACGGAGGCGGGGATTTCATCAGCAGTTTGTCCGAAGGAAACCGGCCGAAGGAGGAGTTCTACGATCTTCGCGCCGATCCGTTTGAGATGAACAATCTTGCGACCGATCCCCGCTACGGGGAAATGATCGCCGGGTTTCGCGGCGATCTGGATCGGTGGGTCACGGGTACCCACGATAATGGCGTTGTCAGGGAAACGGCGGAATCGATCGCTGTCTACAGTCGCTGGCTCGATAAGTATCTTGGAAAAATTCAGAGGGAATACGGTATCGAAGAGGTAAACGGTGAATCGATGTATGCCTATTGGATGCAGCACTATGGTTTGGAATGATACTATAGCTCCGACAGATACTTCAGCCGGGAGCGGATAGAACCTCCTTTACGTTACTGGCGGTTCATGTGATACCCGACACACTGTTACCTGTTATGAAATCAAAAATGTCACGTCGTCGATGGATGGAGGGCACCGCACTTGGTTCCGCGGCTCTGGCTGTCGCACCTGCGTCAGCAAAGGAAACGCCCTCGCTTTTCATCGAAGGTTACCCGTCTCAAACGAGCATCCTTCCCGGTGAAGAAATCGGCTTCCACCTATCGACGTCAGCGAGTGCGTATACGATGCAGATTTCACGCATGGGGGCGAAGCAGGAAATTGTCTGGGAAAAATCCGGTCTCGTCGCGGGACAACATCCGGTTCCGGATAACGCATCATCTCACGGCTGCGGATGGCCGGAGGCGATTCGGATTCCCGTCGGTGAGGAATGGCGGAGCGGCTACTATCACGTGCTTCTGACCGTTAAAGATCGCGGAGGAAAATATTCGGAACGCAATCAACGCAGCGCCGAGGGCAGTTGCTTTTTCGTGGTGCGTCCCGCCGAGCCGGGGAAAGACGCGCGCATTCTGCTCCAACTCTCGACGAATACTTACAACGCCTACAACAGTTGGGGCGGGTTCAGCCTCTACGCGTTTAATGCAAGAGCGGGAGTGCAGGGACATCGCGTCTCGTTTCAGAGGCCGCCCGCGAGTCAGTTTTTTAAATGGGAATATCCCTTCGTTAAATGGGCGGAACAAAATGGCTATGAACTCGATTATGCGGTCAATTCGGACCTTGAGTTCCATCCGGAAATTCTTGACCACTACCCTTTGGTGCTCAGCGTAGGGCACGATGAATACTGGTCGACACCGATGCGCGATCATTTGGAAAAATACATCGCCGGGGGCGGTAACGTCGCCTTTTTCAGCGGCAATGTATGCTGCTGGCAGGTGCGGAGTGAAGAGGAGGGGCAGGCGTTGACCTGCTGGAAAGAGCACCTCACGAAGGACCCGCTTTTTCCCACTGATGACCACTCCCTGCTGTCGACGCTGTGGGGGCATCATTTGCTCAAACGACCTGAGAATGAAATGACCGGTGTCGGATTCCTGCACGGAGGATTTCATCGCAGCCATGACATGGTGATGGATGGAACAGGCGGCTTTAAGGTGCATCGGCCGGAACACTGGATTTTTGCCGATACCAATCTGACTCGCGACGCCGAATTCGGTGCGAAGGACAGCATCGTCGGCTACGAGTGCGATGGCTGTGAGCTCGAATGGCGGGACGGGCTTCCGTTTCCGACTCACCGCGACGGAACACCGGAAACATTTACCGTGCTCGCGAGCGCACCGGCGAAGTGGCATCCAAGCGATGCCGAATGGTATGATCGCTGGGACGCTGATCGCCTTGGCGCCGCCTGCTTTGGCATCTACGAGAAGGGCGGCACCGTGTTTACCGCTGCAACCACCGACTGGGCTCACGGCCTCAAGGGCGGAGACGCTGCGACGATGCAAATCACGCGAAACATTCTCGACCGTCTTTCTCAATGACCTTTCGTATATTCCTCCGCCTGCTCGCGATTGCTTTCGTCGCCGTTCCGTTCCTGACATCCTTTGCTGAGAACAAGTCGCGACCTAACATTCTTTTCATCTATACCGATGACCAGAGTCACCGCACGCTGAGTTGCTACGCAGAAGAGGGTGCCCGGCCGTGGGTTAAGACACCTAACATTGATCGACTCGCGGCGGAGGGTGTTCGTTTCTCTGCCGCTTACGGGGCTTCGTGGTGTGTGCCGAGTCGTGCCAGTGTCCTCACGGGGTTGCTTTCCCACAGTATTCCCGGAGTGGACCTCGCTGGAGATGCTGAGGAAAAGTCGAAGCGATCATGGGCGACCCTGGGTAACGCCTACGACCCTGACATCACTCCCATGTGGCCTGAAAAATTGCGTGAGTCCGGCTATGACACCGCGATGATAGGTAAGTGGCACCTCGGGCAAAATGCCGGACATGGAAGGCTCTGGAATCACTCTGTCGTCTGGGATCAAAATCTGCCGGAAGGGGATTGGTATAATGATCAGGAGTTGAGCATTGACGGCGCACCGCCTGAAGTCGTTCCCGGCTACTCGACCAATGTCTACACTGATTTTGCGGTCGATTATGTGAGCCGGGAGCGCGACAAACCCTGGCTTCTCTGGCTTTGCTACAATGCACCGCACCTGCCCAATACGGTTCACCCAGACCATCGTGACGAATACAGGGACGGTGAAGTCCCGGTGCCTGAAGATATCTTCGGACCTCGTCCTGACAAGCCCGCTTATCTCCGGGATCGAACGATGTTCAGGAAGACCACCGACGGGTCACCTCGCTATGGGAAACGCTCGCTCCCCGACATGGTGCGCGGTTACAACGAGTTGGTCAGCTCGATCGATGATGGTGTTGGACGGCTTCTGGAAACGCTCGAGGAAAGCGGCCAACTCGACAATACGCTCGTTGTCTTTACCTCCGACCAGGGCTTCGCCTGGGGTGAGCAGGGGTTCGCATGGAAAGTCGGCCCCTATGATGCCTGCCTGCGGATGCCTCTGATTTTTCGCTACCCGGAGAAAGTCGCCGAAGGAAAAGTCTGTCATCAACCTGCCTCGCTGCTGGACGTCATTCCCACGGTGCTCGGATTCGCCGAGCTGCCGCTCCCATGGAAAATGCATGGGCACGACCTTCGACCTCACTTGAGCAATCCCGACCGGGGCGAAGATCGCCCGGTCATGATGGAGAATTTTCTCTCTGATTTCGGCGACAGCACGACGCCTGCCGTGACAGGGGACCGAACCGCGCAGGGGGTACCCTGGTGGCTGATGCTGCGCAAGGGGAAGCTGAAATACATTCGCACGCTGGTGCCTGATGAAATCGAAGAACTCTACGACCTCGAATCGGATCCCGGTGAACTTCATAACCTCGCGGTCGACCCCGCTCATTTCGATACGGTAAATGAGTATCGGGCGCTGCTCATGGCGGAACTGGAGCGAACGGACGCGAAGTTCATCGATACGATCCCGACACCTGCCCCCGCGTCACAACACAAGGCGGCGAAGAAAGCCGCCGCTGCCCCCGTCGGCCCGCGGGTTCGTCCCGCCTCGGCGATCGCCGGAATCGCTGATTGGGAGAAAGGCGAGGAATTGCTCAAACGCATCGACGTCCCGCCGGCACCCGTCCTCAGTCCCGCCGGGGAACTCGAATCTTTCCGCCTCGCCCCCGGTTACCGGGCTGAGCTGTTTGCCTCCGAGCCGATGGTGCAGAATCCGATCTTTTTTGAATTCGATCCCGACGGTCGTCTCTGGGCGGTCGAATACCAGGGCTACATGCGTGATGTTGAGGGTAGCAACGAGAATGAGCCGATCTGTCGCCTCGTCGTTCTCGAAGATACCGATGCCGATGGGCGCGCTGACAAAAGCACCGTCTATCTCGATAAGCTGGTCATGCCCCGGTCATTCGCTTTTGTAAAAGGGGGGATTCTCCTGCAGGAGCCCCCGAATTTATGGTTTTGTGAGGACGTTGACGGTGACCTGAAAGCTGACTCGAAGACGAAAGTCGGGAGCATGGGGATCGTCGGTAATCCTCAGCACACTGCCAACGGTCTGCGTTACGGGATCGACAACTGGCTGCACTGCTCGGATTCGCCGAAGCGTTACCGGTGGACGGAGGACGGATTGGAGGAGGAATTCACGATCAAGCGCGGTCAGTTCGGGCTGACTTTTGACGAGGCGGGGCGTTTCTTTACCTGCTATGAAAACCGGCCACTGCACGGAGACTATATCCCGGCCGATTACCTGCTTCGGAATCCGAATCTGATCAAAGTATATCAGCGCAGTGGCAATGATCGCACTCAGTTCGGGGTGAATGTCAGTCTCGCGCCGAAAGGCAGCCCGGCTACAGAAGTCTGGCCGATCCGCGTGACGCCGGCGGTGACACTCGGGGCGATGGAGTTGCGCGATGACGGGCGACTCGAGACCTACACGATCTCCAGCGGCGTGTGCGCCTACGATGGGCATCAGTTCCCCGCGGACGCGCGTGGCAATTTCTTTGTTCCCGAATCCGGAGGCCACCTCGTCGGGCGGCTCAAGGTTAGCGAGGGGATCTCGCCCATGGCGGAACGGTTTTACCCTGCGGAGCAGGAATTGATCGCCTCGACTGATGAACGTTTTCGCCCCGTGAATTCCCGTGTCGGTCCTGACGGGGCCCTCTACATCGCCGATATGTATCACGGCATCATCGAGCACCGCATTTTCATCGTGCCATGGCTGATCGAGCAGATTCGTGATCGCAAACTCGATCAGGGCAACGATCTGGGCCGCATCTGGCGCATCGTTTCGGAAGAGCGTCCGATCGATCGGAAATCTCCGAATCTTTCGACCGCGGCAACCGCGGGATTGGTGAAAACTCTCTCTCACCCCAACGGCTGGCATCGACTCACGGCCCAGCGTCTCCTCATCGAGCGCGGAGAGGGCGCAGCGGCACTGCGTGAAGCGGTGAAAACAACTGAGCCGTCGGGGCAGCTGCACGCGTTGTGGACGCTGAGCGGGCTCGGGGCGCTCGATCTCGAAACGCGGCTGGCAGCGATGCAGGCTGGCAATGCAAACGTCCGCGCTGCTGCTGTCCGGCTCAGCGAAAAAGATCCGCCCGCATTCTCCTCTCTGGCGGAGCTCTGCGACGATCCGAGTGAGATCGTTCGCCTGCAGGTGGCGCTCTCGCTGGGTTCGTTTTTTGATCCGGCATCGTCCGAGCTTCTCGCGCAGATGCTCAGTCGCGAAGAGCACCCGTTGTTCCGTGCGGCTGCACTGACCGGGCTCGCTCATCGCGAACTGGAGTTCCTGCAACGCTATGAGGGCGATGACCTGAAATTGGTCGAGTGGCTCGTCGGGTGTGTTATGGCGGAGGCAAAACCGGAACGGGTGGTGCAGCTGATGCCCCTGTTAAAAAGAGATGATCAGGTGCGCGACGTCATTTTGGAAGCGGTCGCAAAGGTGCCCTATCAAAAACAGATGATGTTGCCGCACGAACCCGTTGAGTTGGTCGCTTTGCAGCAATCCGATGAGTCCGGTCTCATCAACAAGGTCAACGCCGTCCTTGATAAAATCACCTGGCCCGACGCGCCCGAACGGAAGATGACCAGTGTTGACGCGCCACCACTCAACGCCGAACAACAGAAGCTCGTCGACGAAGGGGAGAAGCTATACGGCATGATCTGTGCCGCCTGCCATCAGCCGCACGGTCGCGGCGCTCCGGCACTGGCACCGCCCCTCGCGGGGAGCGACTGGGTCGCCGGCTCACCCGACCGCCTCGCGCGCGTCGTCCTGCAGGGACTTTACGGCCCGATCGAGGTCAACGGAGAGTCCTGGAATCTCCATATGCCCGGACTCGGTGCCGCGCTCGATGATCGCAAACTGGCGGGCTTGTTGAGCTACATTCGTCGCTCCTGGGGAAATGTTTCGCCGCCGGTCGAGCCGGAGTTTATCGCCTCGGTTCGCGAGGAAACGAAAGGTCGGACTCTGCCGTGGCGCGCTGATGAATTGGATCAAGTCGACCGCGAACTCATCACGACCAATTATATCGTTCCCGGGAAAAGCGGGGTGATTCTTCTCCCTGCAAGCGCGGCGACGATATTCGGGCAGCAGCTGCGGTATCGCAAAACCCTCGACGTCCTCGCACCGTGGAGACGTGCCGATGACGTCGCCGAGTGGAATGTGAAACTGGATGCGGCTGCGCTCTACGAGGTTCACGTGTTGCTCGCGGCTGACGCGCTTTCTGCAGGAGACCACTTCGTTCTCGAAACCGATGGAAGTTCCGCTCAAGGCACCGTCGTCGACACCGGTGACTACGACACGTTTCGCAAAGTCTCTGCCGGGCGGATCCAACTCAAGGCGGGAGCCAACCGGCTGATTCTCCGTCCGGAGGGACGGTTAAAGGAGGAACTCGCAGACGTTCGATCGGTGCGGCTGGAGCCAGTTAAAATTTCAGGCGGGAAAGGGAAGTGAAGCGGACGCGTCTCTTCGCCTCGTTTCCCGGATGTGAATTATACCGGTGCGCTGCCTTCGCCCGCCTCGAAGATCTTCGCGTAAACCCGTTCGTATCCGGCGACCATGGTTTCGATCGAGAAGTGATTCTCCACCCGCTTCCTGCAATCTTTGCGGTCGATCTCTGAGAGCTTCCCCAGAGCGTCGACGGCTTCAGCAACGCTGTTGACAAGAAATCCGGTAACCCCATCATCGATGACTTCCCGACAGGAACCGAGGTCCATCGCGATAACCGGAACCCCGGCTGCATTGGCTTCAGCGAGGACGAGACCGAAGCGTTCCGGAATGGTGTTGAGATGAAGCAACGCGCTCGCTTCGGCAAATATGCGATTTTTGCCGGCGTTGTCGACAGGGCCGATGTAGCGGATTTGATCGCCGTCAAGATGAGGCTCGATCTGCTCGCGATAGTAACCCTCGTCCTGAATGATCCCGGCAATGATCAAACGCCGTCCGCTGGCGCGCGCCACTTCGATGGCGAGATGCAGGCCTTTGTCAGGATGTATCCGACCGAGAAAGATGAGATTTTCGCCGCCGGACTCAACGAGGGGATAAAGGGAGAGGTCGATCCCGTTGTAGACCGTTGCGAGGTAGTTCAATCCCTCAGCCCGGTCCGAGTCGCTGATCGACACGAAGTTGCCATCGCGGTATTTTTCATAGACCGGCATGATCCCGGGAGAGGAAAATCCGTGGATTGTGGTGAGGACAGGCGTTTTGACCAGGCGGCTGAAACTGAGCGCCATGAAATCATAGTGGCTGTGGATCAGGTCGAATTCGGAGGCGTGTTCGAATGCTTCTGAAAGATGCTGATATTCGGCAACCTTGGCATCGGCTTCCGGATCTTCTTCGTATCCTCTCGCGACGACGGCGTGGAGGTGGCCCCGGGTGATTGAATCCGCTGTCGCGAACAGGGTGACGTTCCATCCCTGATCGATAAGTCCTTCTGTGATATTCGAAGCGACGGTTTCCCAGGCCCCGTATTTTTCAGGAGGCGTGCGCCAGGCGACGGGTGAAATCACGGCGATTCTCTTATCGCGCCATTTCTCGATGGGGGAATGATTCATTCCGTTTTGCAGGGAACTGGAGGGTTGTCTGCGAGCAGCGCTTTCAGCAAGTCGTCGAGCAGGAGGCTGGCGACGGCAGATGAATGGTCGCTGACGGCAAATGGTAGAATCAACTTCTCACCGTGGAGCATCGATCCGCAGCTATAGACGACATTCGGGACGTATCCTTCGCGTTCGTTGCCCTCCGGGCTGAGGAGGGGGGAGTGGAGACGCCCGATGACTTTGGTTGGATCATCAAGATCGAGCAAAACCGCTCCGATGCAGTATTTGCGCATAGGTCCGACGCCGTGGGTGATCACGACCCAGCCGGCCTCTGTTTCGATGGGAGAGCCGCAGTTGCCCACTTTGACCGATTCCCACATCGCGCTGGGACGGAGAATCACTTGGGGATCGGTCCAGTGGTGCGGGCTGTTGGAAAACATGATCAGGAGGTTTTCGTTATCCTGCCGTGACAGCATCGCATACCGCCCCCCGATGCGCCGCGGAAAGAGCGCCATCCCCTTGTTCTGGACTGCGTCTCCGTTGAGTGTCAGGATTTTGAACTGTAGAAAATCGGTGGTCTCAATCAGTTGGGGCAGGATGTCGTGACCGTTGTAGGCGGTGTAAGTGGCGAAGTAGGTAACCGTGCCGTCGTCATCGACGAAGCGGACAAACCGGGCATCTTCAATCCCGTTGGTCTCATTCGTCGAGACCGGAAAAATGATGCGCTCGCTGATCGCCAGTTTTTTTGAAAAGCGAACTTCGTAATTCGAATCGGCCAGCCACTGAATCGATTCGAGCGCGTGTGTCAGAGCATGAGTCGCCGGCTGATTTTCGTGGCGAATCGTCCCGACGCTTTTGTCCAGATCGCTCCGGGTGAAACTTTTACCGAGCGGCGCCATGACCGCTGTCGCGTATTCGCTGTCGCAGTCCATCTCGTGGAGTTTGATGCAGAAGCGGTGCTTCTGGTAACTCGGGTCGGGAATGATCTCCGGCGCGGTGACAAACCGGGAAACCGGATCCAGTGTGATTTTGCCCTCGCCGGAGATGACACCGCTGCGGAACTCGATCGAGGAAATGTGTCCCTCGCCGACGGCGCGCAGGCTCATGATAAAGCGCTGGGCTCCCCCGGGGAGATGGCTCTGGTCCGGATGGGGGACGATGGAGGGGTTGAAAATGGCGGCAGACTCCAGCGCATATTCACCCGAGAAGAGCGCTCCGATCAGCAACTGTCTTTCCCGCGAGAGGGGGCGCTGGGTGAACACGTGAGGCTCGATAATGCGGTAGTGATCCATCAAAATCGAGTCGATGTCGTAGTGCCGGTCTGCGAATTCCCGCCGCATCGCCGCCAACTCGCAGACCGCTTCCTCCTCGCTCATGGCAAGGGCACGCCCGAGCACGGTTAGAATGAGCCGGTTCTCACCGGGAATGAAAGGTCGAACGATGACGCGTGCACTTTCAGGGAGCAGCGTCACCTCGTGGCGGTGGATCGGGATGGCAGTCAAGAGTTGGAATCGTCGGGGAGTGAGGGAATGGGAAAGGTGATCAATTGCTGCGCGCTGTTCATGTCCGCCAGCGCGAGATGGTAGGCGAGCGTGGATTCAGCGCCTTGATTCTCGCTGACGCCATCGGCATGGAGACCGTCTCCGCAACCACCGGTGACGAAATCGTAGATCGGCACATTGAGATCGTTGCGACCGAGAAACCATTCGAAGGCGCGTTTCGCTTCCTCATTCCAGGACTGATCCCGCGTCGCGCGAAACGCCTCATGAGAAGCCGCGACCATGGCCTGAGCTTCAATCGGTTGCTGATCGAAATCCGCACGTGCTCCGCCGCTTTCGTAGAATCCGTTGCTGCCGATGGGACGGAAACATCCGGATTGAGCGGTTTGGATCGATGCCAGCCAGCGGAGTGATTTCAAACCAATCTCGAGGGCTTCACTGTCGGGCATCCACTGACCACTGAGAATCAGCGCCTGGCTGAGTCGGGCGTTGTCATAGGTGAGGCTCCCTTCAAACCACGGCCAGTCGTCCGAGGAAGCCGCATGCCAACAGTTCACCAGCTTGGCAGTGAGATCCTTTCGCAGGTCATGGATGCTTTCGCCACCCGCGTTGCGCCTCAAGTATTCGTGAATGCCGAGCAAGGTGAATGCCCACGCTCGGGGTGAGGTAAACGTCGATAGAATCGGGCATCCCCGTTCAAACAGTTGCGCCGCCAAGCGTCCATGGCCGGCATCGCTCGATCGGCCTGCACCGGTGCCCGCTGCCCACAGGGCCCGCCCGTGGCTGTCTTCGCTTCCGAATGCTTCCAGCCAGGCCCACCCGTGGCTCATGAAGTTGCGAAACCTTCCGCTTTCGTAATCAAACGCTGCCGCGAGAAACGCAAGGTAGCTCGTAGCTAGCCGATTCAGACTGCCTTCAGCCGGCTCGTAACCGAGCTCGTCGAGCAGCGTGCAGAGAATGAAGGCTCTGGCATTGTCATCCGTGCAGTAGCCCTCGTGAAAATTCGGGACATTGAAAATCGCGTGCTGGAGGATCCCCGTTCCGTCGCTCATCCGGATGATGTGATCCATTTTCCTCGGAGGTAGTGGGTGGGCGCGGCTGTTCAGCGTCCACCCGGCAAACGCGGCTCGTGGAGTCGCTTTCCGGTCGGCGCAGGCGTGTCGGAACGTGTCGAGGTATCGGTTTGCCGTCGCCGGCCAAATCATTTCGCGGCCCATGGCGTAGGCATCCCTGCGAATGCGCTCCATGCGCGGCGGGTCATCGAGGAGGCTGGAAACGCTCTCGGCCATCGCCGCGGGATCATGAAAGGGAACCAGTTCGCCCCGACCGTCCGCGAGCAACTCCTGCGCGTGCCAGTAGGGAGTCGAGACGACGGCTTTCCCTGCACCGAATACATAGGCAAGAGTTCCGGAGGTCACCTGCGCTTCATTCAGGTAGGGTGTCAGATAGATATCGGTCGCTCCGATGAATTCTTTCAGATCATCGAGGGAAACGAAGCGGTTGTGAAAAATAACATTTTCTTTCACTCCGCATCGTTCGGCGAGGCGGGTCAGGCTCAGGCGATAGCGTTCCCCTTCATTTGCGAGAAGTTGGGGATGCGTCGCTCCGAGAATCAGATAGACGACATTCGGGTGACGACGCACAATTTCCGGAAGCGCTTCGATCGCGTGTTCAATACCTTTGCCCGGGCCAATCAGTCCGAACGTAAGGAGAACCTGACGTCCTCCGACACCGAACTGTTCTTTGTAAACGCTCGACTCAACAAATTCCACATCCGGGATTCCGTGGGGAATGATGTCCACCTTTTCGTCCGGAACACCGAAGGTCTCCCGCAAAATATCGGCTCCCTTTTGCGCCATCACGACGAGGCGGTCACTGCGCTCGACCAGTTCGTCCATAACGAGACGCTGTGCCTTGTTCGGATCTTGAAGAATCGTATGCAGAGTGGTCACCACCGGCATTCGCACTTCCTTCAGGAGCGCCAATAGATGGCTCCCGGCAAGGCCTCCGTAGATTCCGAATTCGTGCTGAACACAGAGGATGTCCGTATTTTGAAAATTCAGGAAATCCGCAGCACGCCGATAGGAGTCCAGTTCCTTCTCCTGAATCTCAAACCGGACCCGTGGCGGGTAGCGGTAGCCTTCCGGAAGATCGTTGATCGCACCTACATAGCAGTCCGATCCGGGATCGGCATCCGCGACCGCGTTGCACAGGTCGTGTGTGAATGTCGCAATTCCGCACAAGCGCGGCAGAAAATTGCCGAGAAAGGCGATGCGTCGGGGAATCGTCTGATCGCTCATGATGCAGGGCTTTCAAAAAATGACATCAGCTCGGGTGTAATCCTGTTTCCAGATCGGGTCATTGTATTGGGTTTAAAATCGACAGACGGCTTCAGATTGCGCGAAGTCTTCCGATGTTATGTGTTTGTTAGGGTTCCGGGCTGGAAAAGTCCCATACGATGGACTCGGCAAACCCGGGAAGGGATCTAATACGGATATTAGAAGGGAAATGGGCAGCGCCGGGAGCGGATGGCGGCGTTGCGATAAGTGGTGGCAGTTTGCAGATCGTAAAACTGCTCTGGAGCACCTCACCGTAGGCGATCGCCCCGCACTCGTCCATTCAAATCGAGGGTGGCGCTCAAAGGGGACAGCGCGGGAGGGGCAAGCCAGAGGATGCCGTCCGGGCGATCATCTCCCGGAGGTTCCCCGAAACTGAAATGGTGCGGTGCTGTAACTCACTGAACCAGGCGTTCCCGTCCCAACGTCCGGGCACAAAAAAACCGCCTCGAAGAGGCGGTTAAATTGGCGACCCGTACGGGACTCGAACCCGTGTTACCGCCGTGAAAGGGCGGTGTCCTAACCACTAGACGAACGGGTCACGTTCATCACTTATCGGAGAGTTACTCCGTGCAGCGGAGCGGGAATATGGAGAGGAATTCGAAGGACGCAACCCTAAAATGTGAAAGATTTTTCAGTGGCAGGTTTCCCGCTCCCTGCGAGAGTGCAACCATGCCCATCCTGATTGATGTTTTCTTCCTCCTCATTGGCCTCGCTGCTCTCTATTTCGGGGCCGAGTGGCTCGTCGGTGGTGCCGCGAAACTCGCGGTAAAATATGGCATCTCGTCGTTGGTCGTCGGTCTCACGGTGGTGGCTTTCGGAACGAGCGCTCCTGAATTGTTTGTCAGCATCGGGTTCAACCAGAGCGGATTTCCCGATATGGCGCTGGGAAATGTGATTGGGTCAAATATCTGCAATATCGGGCTCGTTCTCGGCGTGAGCGCTTTTATCTGCGTGCTGAGGGTGAAAAGTGAGCTGTTGCTGCGTGACCTCCCGATCCTGCTGATCGCCACTTTGGTTTTCTCCTGGATGCTGATGAATGGCCTCGTGAGCCGGGTGGAAGGCATTATCCTGTTTCTGGCGGTGGTCGGCTACACCGTTTTTCAGCTCTTTCTGGCGAAGAAGATTAAGAATCCGGAGGTTCTCGAAGAGTTTGAGGCGGAATTTGATCCCGACGAAGCGAAGGCAGAGCCGATCTGGAAGCTGGTCGTGCTGATCCTCGTCGGGTTGGTGGGCCTCTATTTCGGCGCAGAATGGCTCGAGCGCGGGGGCGTGAGTCTCGCGAAACGGTTCGGAGTGCCGGAGGCGGTGATTTCTCTGACGCTGATCGCATTCAGCACATCCGTTCCTGAGCTTGCGACTTCGATCGTGGCATCCTTGAAGAAGGAAGGGGATATCATCACAGGAAACGTGATTGGATCCTGTATCTTTAATTTGCTCTGTGTGATCGGGGTGACCGCGGGGATCAAGCCTATCGCTACGGCGGGGATCGAAATGGTCGATCTTTACGTGATGATCGGACTCACCGTTTTGCTGATGATCATCATGTTCACCGGCAAGCGAATCAGTCGCTGGGAGGGCGCTGTTCTGCTCCTTGCCTACTTCGGCTACACCGCGTTTCTTTTCGTTACGCGGGTGGCTCCGGAAGCGACTGCGGCGTTGTAGGCGCCTGGGCCTGCCGTGCCGTGAGCGAGAATACGCCCCGGGTGGGTGGAGAAATGCTCACGCAATTTCTCTACGGTCTGCGGGAGCAAGGGAGTCCCGCTGGGTTTGCTCGCGTTTCGTCGCCGGACCTGCGAGCTGACAGGCCCCGGCAATCCCCCCCGGCGTAAAATTGCCACGGGAGAGGGCGGCTCCGGGTTTGGAGCCTTCTCTACTCTTTTTCCTTAAATCATTCCGAGCTTCATCTTCCCTTCTTCGGAAATCATGTCCTGATTCCAGACGGGGTCCCAGACGATGTCGACCTGTGCGTTGCTGATTCCTTCGAGCATGAGAATTTTTGACTGGGCGTCGGCGGCGATCGTCGGGCCCATCCCGCAACCGGGAGCGGTGAGCGTCATTTTCATCTCAACGTTCGTTTCGCCTTCCTCTTCTTTGATGGAGCAATCGTAAACGAGTCCGAGATCGACGATGTTGACGGGGATTTCGGGATCGAAAACGAGTTTGAGCTGCTCCCAGATCGCTCCCTGAAGATCGCCGGCCGCGAGCGCTTCGTTGGCCGCGGAGAGTTTGGCTTTTTCTGCCTCGAGATCGATTCCGAGAGCGTCGGCATTATCCTGCTTGATGCGGGCAAGGCCGGACTGAGTCGCCACGGTGTAGGTGCCTCCCAGTGCCTGCGTGATCATGACTTTAGTTCCGACGGGAAGGTTGACGAGATCTCCACTGGGGATCTGGATGGCTTCTACGTCGCGGGTGAGTTCGATTTCTTCGTGCATAGCTGTTGCGGCTTAGCCGCTGTAAAAAGTTAAAGGTAAAAAGTGAAAGGTCTAATTGCTGTTTCGTGGGGTGAGAAGGTGAGGGCGCTGGATTCTTTACTCCTCTACTTCTTTACTCCTTTTATTCTTCAATTCGAATGACTTTGAGTTTCCCTGATTTGGGAGCGGTCGGGTTCATGTCACCCAACAGGGTATTGCCACTGACGGAAGAGGGGTGGGTCGCCGGCGTTTTGTCGGCGTCCTCTTTGAGCGCGTCGCGGAGTGCGCCTTCCACCATCTCCCCGCAGTGGATTTTCATGGGGGGGAGGGGGCCGAGGTCTCCGGAGAGATCAGCGGATTTCAGGTCCCGTGCCTCTTCGACGGTTTTGCCTTTGAGCATTTCGGTCGCCATCGAGGCGACGGCAATCGCGGTCTGGCAGCCGAAGCTTTGAAACGAAGCCTTGTTGATGACTTTTTTGCCGTCCTTTTCGTCGAACTTGAGCCACAACCGGACCATGTCGCCGCATTCGGGATTGCCGACGGTGCCCACGGAATCGGCGTCGGCCATTTCCCCCATGTTCTGTGGGTTGGCGATCGCGTCCTGGAGTTTGTCTTCGTAGCTCATGATTCTAGCGCCTGAGAGGCTGTAAAAGGTTAAAGGTGGGAAGTGGGATGGTTTTTAATCGGCGGGCGTGTGCCCGTATTTCGCTGGAATCAGCACGCTTCAGTCTTCGAATTCGAGTTTGTAACGGGCGATTGAGTCGTCGGCTTCGAGTGCGTAGGCGTCAATACCGCCGCGAAGCGCGCGGGCGTTTTTGAACTCGTGTCCGATCAGATAGGCGGCTGAATCCAGTGAGCGATCACCGGTGTGATCGTAGACGACGATAACACGGTCTTTTTTCTCGGTGCCGAAAATTTGCTGTAAAAGGTCATTGCTGAACATTTCCGAGCCGGGGAGGGAGATGGCGTCGTGTTCCTCCCGCGTTCTCAGGTCGATGAGCCTCGGTGGCGTCTCGCTCTTGAGCAGTTCAGCCAACTCGAGCGGCTCGATGAGGATTTTCCGGTCGTTTTCATGAGCGGAGAGGATATGGGCGATGACTTCCTCGACGGGCAGGCCCTCGTTCCTTTCGCAGACGTCGGCGAGAGTCTCGGTGTCATCGTAGCTGCAGCTTTGACATCCCCCGATGTGATAGCGGGCGAAAAGGGCGCGCTTTGCTCCGGGGAATCGAGCGAGAACGTCTCCCATCTGAATATTACCGTCAATTTCTGCAATTTCTGCCATAAGTTGAATATGAACCTTTCCTGTCGCTTTTACATATGAAAATTTGAACTTTGGCGATGAAGCAGGATCATTACCGTATATGAAGCGTCATGTCCCAGGACCGTGGAGTGATCCCCAGGTCTATCTTCTCCCCAATTTGATGACCGCAGGTAATCTTGCGTGCGGTTTCAGTGCTGTTCTTACTATTTTCGAAGGGATGCGCGATGTGGGCGGTGGTGCGAAAGATTTTCATCTCGCCATTTTTCTTATTCTGGGGGCTTGTTTCTTCGACGCTCTCGATGGACGCCTTGCGCGGATCAAGGGGCAGGAGTCTATGTTTGGACGTGAGTTCGACTCGATAGCTGACATTGTTTCTTTCGGAATGGCGCCGGCTCTGCTGGTGATGGATATCGTCCTGAGCTCTTTCGACAACCGTATCGGCTGGACGATCGCTTTCATCTACCTGCTCTGTGGCGCGATGAGGTTGGCGCGATTCAACTGTCATGCCCAGATGGCGTCGGAAAACCCCGACGGCTCGGTGGACCGCGATTTTGTCGGGTTTCCTATCCCGGCGGCGGCGGGGTTGATTGCCTCCCTGACGATCTTCATTTTGTGGCTCAACGAAGGGCAAAAGGATATCGGGGCCTGGCGGTATGTTCTCCCTGCGCTGATGCTTCTCTTGTCGTTCATGATGTTGAGTGAGTTCCGTTACCCGAGCTTCAAAGCGATTGACTGGAGGGCGAAAAAGTCGCTCGTCTGGTTTTTTCTCGCCGTCCTCACTCTGGTTTGTGCGGTCAATTTTGTTGAATTTGTGCCCCTCGGAATATTCCTCTCCTACCTCATCTACGGTCTGTTCCGTCCCTGGATTTCACGGGAATGGCAGCGGGAAATTGAGGAAGGCGGAGATGGACCGTCTGATTTGGAAGAGGTCCCGTCGGACGAAACGGGTAATTGATTTGAAATTCTGTAGGCGGTGATTGACCTGCGTCTCGAATGCCTTATCAATTGGCATGAGTTTTGTTGAAGATCTTTTTTCTCTTAAGGGGCAGACCGCCGTCGTCATTGGTGGAACCGGAGTCCTCTGTGGTGAGATGGCAACCGGTCTCGCGAAAGCGGGCGCTAAGGTGGTCATCGTCGGGCGTAGTGAAGAAAAAGGCGCTGAGCGAGTCGCGGCGATCGAAGCCGCCGGCGGCGAGGCGTTTTTTGTGGCCGCTGACGTGGCGTCGCGGGATTCACTTTCCGAGCTTCTCAGCACCGTTCTGGAGCGCGAGGGGAAGGTTGATATCCTCGTGAACGGCGCGGGAGTGAATTCCCCGACACCGGTGCTCGATATTTCGGATGAGGAATTTTCAAGAATCCTCGACATCAATCTCTCCGCAGTCCTGCGAAGCTGTCAGATATTCGGCGCGCAGATGCTGAAGCAGGGCAGAGGATCGATCATCAATGTCGGCTCGATTTCAGGACTCGGACCATTGAGCCGCGTGTTCACTTATTCTGCGAGTAAGGCGGCGGTGCACAATCTTTCGAAAAACCTCGCGCGCGAATGGGCGGAGCAGGGAGTAAGGGTGAACACGCTCGTTCCCGGATTCTTCCCGGCGGAACAAAATCGCAAGGTGCTGACCGAAGATCGCGTTGCAGCAATCATGGGGCACACCCCTGCGAATCGTTTCGGCGATGCGGACGAGTTGATCGGCTCAACGCTGCTTCTGGCGTCCCACGCTGCAGGATCGTTCGTGACCGGCGTGGAAATGATCGTCGACGGAGGTTTCTCCGCGATGTCGATTTAAAACTCAGGCAGGATTAACGCGCCTGATTATTCCAACAGGTGATGCAAACACTCCTGTTTGCCGGAGACTCCGTCCGACTCGCAGACAGGAGCACCTGCCGCAGGAACGCCTGCAGCAGGAGTCGGAACGATCGTCGACCTCGATCCAAGGGCCGTCGATCTGGTTGCACAGGACGACGGCGTGGGTCGAAATTTGAATCAGCAGGGTAGGCTAAAACCCGCTTACCTCGTGACCCTTGCGATAAGGTTCCTCAACCATCGCGTTGGCGAGTTCCGAGTTCGTAAATTTCAGCGCCGCGCTGTCCCATTTGAGCGTCACTCCGGGAACCCGGAGGGCGACCGTTCCAAGCAGCACCGCCTCCGTCATGGGGCCGGCGTATTCCCAGTTCGCGACAGGCTTTTCGCTGGAGGTCCCGCGAATGAAGTCGGCGTATTGCCCGTGATGGGAGGCGGCGACGGCAGGCTCCGGCGTGTCGGTAACGAGTGCGCCGCTGCGATAGAGTGTCGGCATTCCTGAGCCTCCGTGCGGGATGACAAGGGCGCCTGATTCTCCGATGACGACGCTGCCGCTCGACGGCACGTTCTCGACACCGCCGACCGCTTTCGCGACGGATTCGTCAGCGCGTTGATTCCCGTCATACCAGGTGAAAGGAAAGTCTCCGTCGGTTTGATCGTTGCCTTTCATGAGGTAGTGAACCTTCGAATTGAGCGGCCAGCTGTCTTTATCGACCGGTCCGGGGCCGAGCGAGGTCACTTCGAGAACGTCTGGCTGATTGAGCCCCTGATACCACGGATGGTAAATGTGACACCCCATGTCACCGAGGGTTCCCGTTCCAAAATCGAGGCGCTTGCGCCATTGCGACGGGTGATACTCGCGTGCGATGTAGGAGCGCGCCGGACGGACGCCCAGCCAGTTGTCCCAGTTGAGCGTTGCCGGCACCGGGTCGGCGCGATCGGGAAGCGCGTCCATCGAGCCCCATGATTTCGGGTTCATACTGTGGACTGATTTCACCTTCCCAATGATACCTTCGCGGAGCCATTTCACGCCGGTCTTGTTTCCCTGACTGGAGCTGACCTGAATACCCATCTGAGTGGCAATGTTATTGTCCGCCGCGTAACTTTGCAGGGTTCGACATTCGTGGAGTGTGCGCGTGAGCGGTTTTTCGCAGTAGGTGTGTTTGCCGAGCTGCATCGCGCTCATTGCGATGGGGGCGTGCATGTGGTCGGGCGTCGAGACGATCGCGACATCAAAATTGTCCGCCTCCTTTTCAAGCAGTTTACGCCAGTCCTGATACACCTTTGCCTCGGGAAATTTCTCCCGTGTTTTGTCGGCGCGGGAAAGATCGATTTCCGCCACGGCAACGAGAGTCGTATTCTCGACTCCCGCCATGGAAGTGATATTACCCCAGGCTCTTCCGTTACTCCCGAAGCAGACGAAGCGGAGGTTGTTGGAAGGGGATGCACCGTTGGCGGTCGTTTTCCACCCGATGTATGGGGCGGCGATGGCTGATGTGGCAGTGGCTCTTAAAAAGGATCGGCGGTTCAGTGACATGTGAGGACCATGACGATTCTGCGGCGCGCTGTCCATTTCAGAGGCATGGCCGCAACGCGTGAGTGTCGCAACTGTCCGTCCACCTTGGTTGACACTCCGATTGCGTAACGGGAACCGAAACATACTGCACACAAATCACGCGTGCCTGTGGCGGTATAACAGTGATCTTTCAGAGGTGGTAACGACTGCATCAGATGGCTGTAGAGCCCTAAGCTGAGCGCCGGTTAATCATCGATTGGCATTCTTGATAATATCTTATTCAGGTGAAATTCCGGCCGCATAATCGATGCAAAAAGTTCGGCTTCGCCGCGAATTTATCTCGAGCTTCAGCTATCGGGGATTTCGTCAGTTTTTTGTTTTGGTAAACTGAATATCTCACAATTCTTCAGTGCGATTGCACGGGGCGGCGAATGGGGAATTATGAATTTAAAACTCCGCCCACAGATTCCGCCCCGGATTGCGTTGAAGATCGACAGAGGCCTGACACTGCTCCAGTGCGTTGGCTGCTGTGATTCGGTCAATCGCCGAAAATACGGGGCTGAACGTAAGAATTGAAATGTTTTATGCTATTGATAGTGTTCTGAATTTCCGATAGTTACGCATTTACGTACTTTGCCGGGACGGTTTTTCGGGGCGGACCTCGTCTTCTCGTTTCGAGCGCACAAATTGGTGAATTTGTCCAATTTTTAACCCAACCTTAAATGCGTAGTGGTTATGGTAGGTTGATTCAGTTGACTCGTTTTGGTGCTTCTGCGAGTCTTTTAGACCGCTGCATTCGGTGCGAATAAAATGAAGTTACCTGCGAGAAGAATCCCACCACTAAATTTTCACAGGCACAGCATTAAGAGGTTCGGAGAATGCGCGGGAGCATCCGCAATGGATATGCTGATAACCGTCTCATTGTTATCGGTGGGGGCGACCATCGGGCTGAGTGTTTTTGGCGAAATTTGCGAAAATGCCCGTCAGACGAAATTGATCAACGATGTGAGAACGCTTAATTCAGCTGTATGCATTTACGTAGCTAATGGCGGTGACAAAAGTGAGCTGAAAGACGCAGATTCAGTTCTCCTGAAGTTGAAGCAGACGAGGCTTAATGAATCCAGAGAACTGGTTGCCTTCGCCGGATCCGGGCAACTGATCGATTCACGGATTAAATACGTCCCGCAGGTTGCAGGAAAACACGATTTAAAAACTTTGAAGGCATATTGGAGTAGTGAGCATATGGCATTCAAGATCACTTCAAAAGGTCGTCCCGGAATACACAAGTTCTTTCTATGTGATAATGCCGGGGAGAAGGATTACGGCGTGGATAAGAGCCGGAGGGATTCTGTTTTCACGTATGCAGAACGGTCGAAATGGATCTGGGACTACCATGAGGAACCCAAGACCAGAAGGAAAGGGGTTTCTCAGATACCGCTTTCCCCTGCTGAAAACAGCGCCCCCGCCAAGGTTGCTTCCAGTCGGATCGCTTCTGACACAGCCGTCGCGAGATCATCCTACCGACGGTCTGCTTCAAGTGATGATTCCACCGGCGGGTGGGCGCTTAACGTCGGGTCCGGTAATGCGTCGAGTTCGGGAGGCGCATCTATTAACCTTCTTTCCGATGATGTGCGAACGGAGGAAGGAGAAGTGGCGGTAGCCGTTGCCAATCAGGAGATACGTCTGGATAATGTTCCGGGGGCCGCCGCCCTCAGCAAGGTGACCAGTAAGATCGCCGTTGCGGGATCTGATGCGATTTACAATACAGTGGGAACAACTCTAACAACCGTCGAAGGGAAGAAATCGATCAATGCGGTTTCCGAGGCGCTGTTCGTTTCCGAGGTAGGAACACGCTTGAACCTGGGAAAGGGGGAGTCGGCCGTGTCTGAGGGAGTTGCTGTGAATGGAGGTTCGGGTAGTGCGGATTCGACAAATGCTTTATCAGGAAACATTGGGTCCGGGAGCGCAGAATCAGCAAACGGTGGCGCTTTAAATCTGGGGTCGGGTAGCGCAAGTAGCGGGCAGAATTGAGCCGTGTGATTTAATCATCTTTTTGGTTTATCGAGTATGATAATTCCCCTGCGGAGGCGGTAACCCAATTGGTCCTGCAAGAATTCAAAATTGCCTGAGGATGAAATTTCCGTTCGTGATTATCCGTTCACCTCACTCCACGACCATCTCGCCTTTCATCACAATCCAGTGACCGGGGAAGGTGCAGAGATAGGGATAAGTTCCCGGTTTCATCGGTGCGTTGAAGCGAAGAATTTCGCCGGTGTCCGGTCCGAGCAGCTGGGTGTGGTGGAGAATCTTTTCCGATTCAGGGATGAATCCTTTGGTGAGGCCGGAAGGATCTTTTGCCATTTCATTGCCCGCCATTCCCACTTCTTCAAGGGCACCCGGCTCGACAATGACGAGATTGTGCTGCGTGGCGTCCGGATTCGTAAAGGTCAGCTTGACGGGCTGACCGGCTTTCACGGTGAACCCGGTTTTCGTGAAAAGGAGACGCTCGGGGATGCAGGAAATGTTCACCTTGGCGAGGTCCTTCTGATTGTCGAAGGTGGTTTCTTCCGGAGTGCCGGCGGTGAGTCCGTCTTCGATTTTGGCGTGTTTCGTCCAGCTTGCTGAGAACTCAGCGAGCCTGGGATGGGCCGCGAGAAAGGCTTCGTTGCCTTTCCAGTGTCGGGAAAGCGCCGCTGAACCGAGGCTGCATTGCATCGCGTAGGTGAGGTGAGTATCCATCGGGTGATCGAGCACCCCGAGAATCGCTTCGAGTGATTCTTTCGATCCAATGTAGGAGGCGGCGTTGGCGGCTTCCATCCTGACAATGCCGTTCTCATCATGGGCCGCGGCGGTGAGCAGTGGGATCGCATTCCCGCCGAGGTCGCTGTGCCAGTAACGCAGCTGGCGTGTGGCGGCGGCTCGGGCGAGGTGGTTGTCACTCTTCAATACCGAGGTCAAAAGTTCAGGACGACTCACTCCGATACTGCGATAAACCCAGATCGCCTCCACCTGGTTGTGGAGAAAATTATCGTCGGTTTTGTCGAGCGTGGAAACCCAGTGATCGAGTGCTTTTTCAACAGCGGTGGCGTCATGACTGTCGCGCAACTCACGCTTCGTCCAGTAGCGGTAACGGTATTCGGGGGCTTTGAGGTTTTCGAGGAGCGCTTCGATCGACGCGCCGGCAAACTGAGGCGGATCCTGAAGTTTGGCGCCTTTCGGGGTGACTCTCCAGATACGTCCGCTCTTCCGGTCGCGTCGGGGATCACGAAGCGAGTATTGAGCGTGGCCTTTCACGGGATTGTACCAGTCGCAGATATACATCGCGCCGCGGGGGCCGTAGCGGATGTCGACGGGAATGAAGCTCAGGTTTTCGGAAAAGATGAGATCGCTGACATATTCCTCAGAGAAGTGATCGTCGTGTTCGACCCACTTGTGGATTTCGATACGGTTGGTTGGCTTGTAGCGTGCCTTCACGAATCCGCCCTGCATCTCCTCCGGCCATGACGCAAAATCGATGAACTCATGACCGCAGGTTCCCGAGTAGGCAGGAATGCCGACGGCTTTGGGGTGCTGCTCGGGGTAAGGTGGGTTCGTCGCGTGAAACGCCGATGCAAAAATCGGGTGGCTCGCGACATGGTGTCCCCATTTATCAAAAGTGACGCCCCAGGGATTGGTGTTCGGGTAGGCTCCGAAGCTGGTCAGTTTCTGATTGTCGGGGCGGAACTGAAACCACGCCGAGTTTTTTGCCCTGACAGGACCGTAGGGAGTCTCGACCTGAGAGTTGTGAAAGATCGATTCGCGGAATAGAAGATCCCCGTCCGGTGTAAAAGTGAAATCGTGCAACGCGTGATGAGAGTCTTCACAGCCGAAGCCGGTGAGCGGGTGGCGTCGCCAGTCGGCTTTGTCGTCGCCGTCGGTGTCCCGGAGAAGGCTGAAGTGCGGTTCCTCGGATACAAAGATGCCGTCTTTGTAGAGCTCAAACGAAAGCGGAATCTGAACGTCGTCCGCCCAGACTGTCGACTTATCTGCTTTACCATCATGGTCGGTGTCCTCGAGGATGACGATTTTATCATTGGGTTCCTGACCGGGGTAAACATGCGGATACGTTGTCGAGCAGCTCACCCAGAGACGCCCTTTGGAATCCCAGCGCATCTGAATCGGGCAGGCGATCTCGGGGAATTCCTCTTCGCTCGCGAAAAGATTCACTTCGAAGCGTGGATCGACGCGAAACGCGGCTTGTTCGTCGGCGGGGGAGAGCCACTCGTTCGCCCCAATTGCTTCGACGACATCGCCGAGGGGAGGCACGTTGGAATCGTCGACGGGCGTCTTACCGAAAGACTTTCCGCGGGCAATTTCCCGGGCTCGCTTCTCGCGGTTCTCGGTCATGATCTCGAAATTGCGCATCGCAGGGAGGAAATCGAGATAGCCATACGTTTCGCTGCGACCTCCCACATAGTAGAAGGTGTTCAGCGGTCGATAGCGGCGGAAATACTGACGGTTTTTGTCGATAATAACTTCGCGCAATTCGGTGTTCGGGGCGGGGGCTGATTTTCCGAATGTCTCGCTGAAAAGCTGATCGGCGAAAATTTTGTAACCCTCATCGAGCAGGTGGGCTCCGTTGATCGTGAGATCGGAGGACTCATCCCGCATCGCCGTCCCGGTGGCATCGAAGACATTGGCGAATCCGACTCCCTCTGCGTTGGCCACTTCCGCGATGGCATCGGAGTAGGCTTTGATGTTCGCGTTGTTCAGATCAGCGGCGGCGATATTTTCGATATTCTCGTTGGCGACGGGAGAAAGGAGAATAATGCGGGGCGCTGTTTTGCCGTTGAAGGCGCTCGTTTTCAGATCGATCAGCCACGTCGTCATTCTCGCTTTAAAACTGTCGATCGCTTCGGGGCCGGCGAATGATTCGTTGTAACCAAACGCTGCGAAAATGACGTCGATCTTCTCGCGGGTGAGATGTTGCTTCACCGTCGCAAAATTGTCAGGGCGCGGCTGGAGGTCGACCTCGTCCGCCGACCACGAGAAGTTGCGAATCACGAGTTCGTGATCGGGGTGCGCGAGATGGAGGTAGGATTCGAAGTGACCAAATTCCTGTGCCCGGTCGAGAAGCGTGTTTCCGATGAAGGCGATACGGTCTCCTTTTTTCAACTCGAGGGGAAGCGTTGTTTTGACGGGTGCCGTCTTTTCCGGGTTCGGGGCATCGGTCGCGTAGATACCGAACTTCGCGAGCGCGGGATCCTCGGGTGGAGCCGGCTTATCTATTTTAATATTCTTGGCGTCCTTCACATTTTTCTTCCGGGGGTTTCTGCCGTCATCGTCGGGAATCATTCCCGCCTCCGACTTGTTCCCTGTCTGGGCTGTTGAGGCACTTTTCTTTGCCGGCTTGTCTGCTCCTGACACCGTCATCGCGAGGCACAGAGAGAAAAGGATTGAGAGTCGTGAAAGGAATCGTGTCATCATGTGTCAGCCTATTTATAGCGAATGGAGGGTGGTGAGCCAGTCCGTGAAAGGGGGAGAGAAAGTGAGTGAGATGGAGTTCGGTTTTGCTATCCCTCCGGTTTATTCGTGTCTGAGGGCGTCGACGGGGCTAAGCCGCGAAGCTCGCAGCGCCGGGTAGAGGCCGAAGACGACTCCGATCAAAACGGAAATCGTGAAGGCAAGTCCCGGCGCCCAGGATTTGACAACGGTCACCATTCCGCTGAAATGAGTCACGAGAGCCGGAACGGTGAGTCCGAGCCCGACTCCGATCAAACCGCCGACGCCTGAGAGCAACGTTGCTTCGATCAAAAACTGCAGCGTGATATCCTGGCGACGACCTCCAAGTGCCCGTCGGATACCGATCTCGCGGGTTCGCTCTGTGACGCTCGCGAGCATGATGTTCATGATTCCGATTCCTCCGACGATGAGGCTGATCGTGGCAATCGACCCGAGCACGATCGTGAAAATTTGTTTGGTTCGCTCGGCCTGTTGCAGCAACTCGACCGGAACGATGACCTGAAAATCGGGCTTGTCGTGGTTCGCTTCGAGCAGATGTCTGATCGCCTCCGCTTTGGATTCCACCTCGACGGGGTCATCGACGACCACGGTAACTTCGTGAAACTCCACTTTCTCTGCTTCGAAGCTTCCGGTTCTCGACTTGTAGATAACTTCGCCGAATCGCTCTAACATCGTTTCCAACGGGACATACATCTCGTATTCGCGCGTTCCCGTTTCCTCCTCTTCGCCGGGAAGGCCGTCCGTCGAATCGAGGACGCCGATTACCTTGTAGTAGGTGTCGCCGAGTTTGACGTCACCCCCGATCGCCGGGCTGAGAGGAAACAGTTTTTTTGAAACCGATTCGTTGATCACGCAAATGTTCTGCTTCGCCTCCATCTCGATCATGTTGAAGAAACGACCTTTCAGAAGCTTCCTGTTTCGCATCTCGGGGAAAAGCGGAATCACTCCGGAGACAATCGCATCGACCCGCCGCGTTTTGTGGCTGACATAGGCTCCGATCTCCCGGTTCGGGACGACCATCTTGATTCCCGGAATCGTCGAGATGATTTGACGGACATCACGTGCCGAGATTCCGTAGTCGAGGACGAAGGAGCGCTTCTCTCCGCTGTCGCTGCTCCCCGGAGGTTTCATGCTGCGGAGAATCACGTTCTGGCTGCCGAGCTTCCGGATTTGCTCCTGCGCTTCGAAGCTGGCGCCTTCTCCAATCGCGAGCATCGCGATCACGGATGAAACCCCGAAGACAATCCCGAGAGCGGTGAGCAGTGAGCGCAGCCGGTGCAGCCACAGGCTTTTCAATCCGAGGAGAATCGTCCGCTTGAAATTCAGCGAAGGGATCAGTGAGTTTCGCTCTTCGGATGGTGAGGGCGAACCCATTCGCTCTTCGCCGGATTCCAGTTCTGCCGGCAGGTCCCGCGTGGCTGTATCGCTTTCGACTTTCCCGTCGCGGAGGCGCAGGATTCGGTTTCCCCGTTTCGCCATCTCTTCATCATGAGTGACAAAAATGAGCGTCTTCCCCTCGCGGTTGAGCTGCGCAAAAATCGCGAGAATTTCCTCTCCGGATTTGCTGTCGAGATTTCCGGTCGCTTCGTCGGCGAGGATCACAGGAGGGTCGTTCGCGAGGGCCCGTGCGATCGCGACGCGCTGCTGCTGACCACCTGAAAGTTCGTTCGGTCGGTGGTGGATGCGGTCACCGAGTCCCACCCTGGCAGCCAGCTCGAGCGCTCGTTTCCGGCTCTGCTGCTCGGAGACTCCCCGGTAGAACAGGGGGACTTCAATGTTCTCAAGGACGGTGAGCTGGGGGATCAGATTGTAGGATTGAAAGATGAATCCCAGTCTTCTTCCCCGCACTCCTGAGAGCGTTTCATCATCGAGGTGTGAGACGTTTTCGGTGTCGAGGACGTAGTTGCCTTCGCTGGGCTGATCGAGGCAGCCGAGAAGGTTCAGCATCGTGGATTTCCCACACCCCGAGGGGCCCATGATGCAGAGATAGTCGCCGCGATTCACCTGGATAGAAACGCCGTCGAGAGCCTTCACGACGGAGTCGCCCATCCGGTAGGAACGTTTTACCCCGTCGAGTTCAATGATGGGATCGTGGGAACTCATTCTGCAGCGGTGGATTTGGCTGCTTCTTTCTTTTTGGCAGGGGTGGGGGCCTTCTTCGCTTCGTCTTCGACAAAAGGTTTACTCAGAAAAACCGATTCGCCTTCCTTCACCCCGGACGTGATCTCGATGAACTCGTCGTTGAAGCCGCCGGTCTCGACGATCTGGCGGACCGGTTTGCCTCCGCGTTTCACGTAGACCACCGTCTCGGCGGAATCGACCATGACGCATTGAAGCGGGATTTTAATCACGTCTTTCAATTCGTCGGTGATGATTTCAAGTTTAACGCTCATTCCCGGTTTGAGCCAATCGTGGGTTCCGTCCACGTCCACTTCCGTCGGATAGACTTTCTGATTCGGATTCTCATACCAGCGATTCGAATCGGGGAGCAGGGCGACTTTTTTGACGATCCCGGTCAGCGTTTTGTCAGGTTCTGCGTCGGCAACAATTCTCGCCTTCTGTCCTGTTTTGACTTTCTTGATCTGTGATTCCTGAATCGAAACTTTGATTCCCATTCGGCGCATGTCAGGAATCGTTATCATCGTCTGCTTGAAACGAACCGAGGCGCCTTCTTCAATTTTGGCTTCATTCCCTCCGTAGGGATTGCGTTCGGATGAGCCGTAGACGACCAGCCCCGGTTCCGTAGCGATGATGTTGCAGCTTTCGAGTTGGGTGGCGAGATCCTTGCGGCGCTTTTCCGCGAGCTTGAAGAGCTGTTCCATGTTCCGGAACTTCGCTTCGGCCTGGGAGAGTTTTGCGAGTGCCTCCGTTTTCTCGCGATCAAGCGCATGAAGAGAGTCTTCATACTTGGTGAGAAATTCCTCCGCGTTTTTAGGGAACTCGTAGCGGCGGAAAAGCGAGAGCGAGGTCTGCGCGCTCAGTTCCGCCAGCTGCGCTTTTTTCAGAGCCACTCGCTGCTTATCGAGCGTTGCTTTGGCGATGAATTCGCGTTTCGCGAGTCGCTCCGATCCGAGAACGTTTTCCAGTTCAACCGCCGCTTCGCTCGAGGCGACGAGGAGCGCGTCCTGTCGTTTTCGTAATTCCTGCTGAGCTTCGCCGTCACCGAGATTGTCCTCTTCGAGGTATTTCGCGAAGTCGACTCGCTTCCAGTTGCCCCGCTCGATGATGTCGTCCCGGTTGGCTTGCTGGTTCTGCTTCGCGGTGGCCTCTTCGTCTCGTTTCAGCCCTGACATGAGACGATCGCGGTATCCGGCTTCGTAGGCGGCAAGAGAGGTTTCGTCGTCGGGCAGGTTCCGCTGACTCAGCACTTTGACGGAGATACCTTCACCGAGATATTTCTCAAAATCCAAAAGCGCGAACCGCACCGTCTGTCGTGCCACCTTGATTTCCTTTTCGCTTTCGGTTGATTGAATGGCACGCGCTTCGTCGGCCTCGGTCATCGCTCCCTGAGCGTTTTCGTATTCAATGTCGTGTCCCTCGATCCGTTCTTTGATTTCGGTGGGGTCGAGTTTGATGAGGATTTTTTTCTCTTCGACATCCTTCTCTGTCACTTCGTATCCCTCGTCGACGATGGAGAGGATTTTGGCACCTTCCCGCGTTTCGACCTGAGACTTGAGCTCGAGTGATTCGAGCGCTCGAAGGTTTCCTCCTTCGAGAACGAGGATCGTGAGATCGCCGCGAGTGACTTTTGCGGTGGTCCGCTCGACCGATACCGAGCCGGATTTGGAGATCCACTGCCAGGCAATAAATGCGGCCGCGAGCAACGCGACGAGCGCAATAATTTTGGCAAAGCTAATTCCCCTGGCAGTGCTGCTATCCGGCGGACCGTAGTCTTCATTACTCATACCCACAATTTTCGACCGAGTATTCCGGTTCCTCGCCATGAAACGAAGCACAAAAGGGCCTGAAATATATAAAGATTTGTGCTCTCACTGGATTACCCGCATTTAGGGGATCTACCGGGATTCAACCCGTAAGTTGCCACGCTACGGGAGCTTCGACTTGAAAATGTCAATCCATCCCGCCCACGGAGCTCGCGGTTCTATGACGAGCTGGTGATCGGTTGTTGTTCCTATCGAATACCAACTGGAGCGGCGCTTCTCTGCCCTTGTAATTTCGCTGAGCGTTCGGTTTTCGAAAAAGGTTGTTTGCGATCCTGAAATGGTTGTCGGGAAGTGCCCGCGATTTTCCAAATGGGCGGTTCTGGAAATCCACTCCCTCGATGAGAGCGGGCTCCCTATCGGGCGATTCGGGATCATTGCGTCGAACAGATTGTCCAAATCACTATTTTCGGGGGGAAGGCCGGGAAGCGTATCGAGTTCAAAGATGAGCCGACAGGGTGACTTTGGCGAGTGGACGTCGAGTGATCCAATGTCGGCAATTGAGGCGGGGAAGCTCACGAGGAAGAAATTTTTGAGGATTTGTTCACCAGTAATTGAAAGCCACCATTTGACCTTGGCGGTGTTTGGTTTAAAGCCAATCGATTCAGGTATCCACCTCCGTCCGGTAACGGCGAATCCCATCACCGTAGTGGTGCCTTTTGAAAATGGGATGCGATTGAGCGTTGTTGTCTTGTAAGTTTCTTCGTGGGAGTGGGATGTCGATTTGTTTCGTCCTGAAAACTCTTTGGCAAAAACTAACTGGATCGTTACCGGCTCAGTTCTGATTTTTTCGCCGACTTTCAGAGGGAACGTTGAGTGCGTTTCATTGCCGCCGTCGAGGTCGAGGACATAGTAGACGGGGGAAGGGTGCCACTGCGTGATTGTGGTAGTGACTTCGAGTCGCTTATTTTTCTCTGCATATAGCCAGGGATACTCTCCTATCTGCATGTGGGTGTCTCGATTGAAGATTCGAACTTCCCGAGGGTAATGTAATCGTGAGCTGGTTTTGAAACGTGCGAGAACGGCGACACCGGATTGGGTGATGTCGGTATTCTTCAAAATTGAAGGTTCGATCGGCTCAAGCGTAATGGCATCGAACGAATGATTCTCGTAGTCGGATTCGCCGGTTTGATATCCGGTTCCCAGCGTTTTTAGAGTGATCGTTTCGCCGGTGGAAAGCGTTGTTGTTTGTGTGCTTTTCGGAACGCAGATGGTTTCCGGCGGAACTGGCTTCCAACTGCCTTCGTCTTCAATCGAGCTGTCGTAGCTGATTGAATATCCAGTCGGAGTTTCATTGAATTCGAAATCTTTTTCCGTGATCGCTCGAGGGGCGCTCCATGGCAATGGTGCAGGCGGTTGGCTTTTCCCAAAAAGAGCATCCCATCGCTCCACGGTGAGGGGATCGGCGCGCTCCTCGTGGGGATCGCTCAAAAGGACTGGCCGGATATTTCCGAGGTAATAGACAATGAGGAACAGGCTCGGGAGAAGTATGGCAAGTAGCAGAGCCCCGGATTTCAGCTTGTTGTCCACGTCTCAGGAATAGTGAGGAGGCTCCTGTAATTCAAGTCAATTCCGCTTCCCACGGGACCTAACCCTGTTGAATGCATGACCTGACCCTGTTGACTCACTCCTACAAAAGCGCGCCCGATCCCGTTGGCGATTTTGATGGATTCTGTGACGGCGATATTCGAGAATTCGGGATGAGTCGCTTTTCCCTTTTCGTCATCGTTTGTTCGTTTGTCTTTGGCTGCGCGGGAATGGGCGTCGAAAAGCCCAATGTCATTTTCATGATGGCGGACGACATGGGGCTGGGCGACACGAGTGCCTATCAGGATTTCACGGGCAACGCCGACGACGTTCAGATCGCGACACCTAACATGGAACGACTCGCCCGGATGGGGGTTCGTTTCACCGACGCTCACACGCCTTCGTCCCGTTGCTCTCCGACGCGTTACGGGTTGCTCACGGGACGATATCCCTGGCGGAATCGACTGAAATACTGGGTTCTCTTCGGGACTCAGGGGGATCCCATGATCGAGCGTGACCGGCCCACGCTGGCGACGCTTTTTCGTGACGCGGGTTACGGCACGGCGATGACGGGAAAGTGGCACGTGGGTCTTCGCTATCGACGGAGCGACGGAAGCCCCGCGGCGGGTTGGGAGGACGCGGACCTGACACAGCCTTTATTTGATTCTCCGGTTGATCATGGATTCGACTTTGCCCGCTACACGTCCCGGTCTCACGGAACCTCCGGGCCGTCTCTCAACGGGAAGGGGAAAAAAGTGAACGGACCGAACCAATCGGGCGGACCGGGGCATCTGCATGATTCCGAAATTGTGGGAGCGACAGGGAACGGGAAGGAACTGGTTGCCGGTGGTGAAAATGCCTACGTGTTGAATGAGCTCGGGGGGCGGCATTCCGACATGGCGATTGCGTATTTGTCGACCCATCTCGCGGGCGGGGACAACGCGGAAAAGCCGTTTTTCCTCTACTACCCGTCACCGTCGAATCATGCTCCATACACACCGGATTCCCTGATTGACGGCAAGCCGAGCCGGGGCGCTTCGAGAACGAAGTCGGGGAAGGAGATGGATTTGCGCCACGATTTTATTTATGAAAACGATCTCATCCTCGGACGGTTTATCGATTGGTTAGAGGAAAATGACGATCCGCGAAATCCCGGAAAGAAATTGATCGAGACAACGTTGGTTGTTTTCACGAGCGACAACGGCGCTGAGAAAGACAGCGATGTTGCGACGGGCCCTTTTCGAAGCAATAAAGGATCGACTTACGAAGGCGGACATCGCGTTCCCTATCTGGTCGCGTGGGGTGCCGGCGGAATCGGGGATGGAGATGCGGCGACGGCGGGCGCCACGAGTCGCGAATTGATTTGTCATACCGATGTGTTTGCCACTTTTGCAGAACTCATCGGGAGTGAACTCCCGGATCCGGTTAAAGGGGAAAAAGGTGCGGAAGACAGTTTCAGCGTTTTGAAGGCGTGGCGGGGTGAGGCGTTGGGAGCGCGTCCTCCGGTTTTTGCTCATGATCACAAGGAGTCGAAACCGGATCCAGCGGTCGCGGCGGTGCGACTGGATTCGCCGCGCGTGGATGGCGAAATCGTCGAAGGACAATGGAAGCTCTTTTTTGACTCCGGCCTTCTGCGGGGAGGGGAGGGCGTTCCGATTGAGCTTTATGAGCTGGGCAGCGATTCCCCTGAGGAAAATAATCGTATCAGTGAACCCGGGTTGCAGCGGTTGGTGGATCACCTCACTCGCGTCGCGAGACGGCATCGAAACAGCGGCGGTCATCGACTGGCTGAGGTGAGCCCGGGGAAAGAAGTCGTGATCGATCTCGCGGGTGATGGTGAGGTCGAGCCGATCCGGAGGAAGGGCGGCGTCGAAATGATTCTGACGCCATCTTCCGGTCGTTTGATGGCGAATAATCGAGGCGTCGGTGTTAGTGGAGGGAAAGTTGAGCAGGTTGACAGTGGTGAATCGATTGCGTTGCGTTTCGACCGGGATGTTGTGGTTCAACACGTTGCGGTGGTGGCGGGGAATGGCGTTTGTGGTGGATTCTATGAGGTGGGGGGCAAGGCGCCGCTCGCGATTTATTGCGTCGACGGGGATATTGACGACAAGGATCAGTCCGGGGTTCTCAGTGATATCGGGGTTTTGAAACGGGGTGAAACTCTGACTTTGAGCAGCGCTCCGCACTACGGTTCCGAGACTCCGGGGCAGTGGCGGCTGAAATCGGTCTCGGTGAGGGCGCTGCCCTGAGGGGACATGAATCGTAAGAGCCTCCATTAATGGCGTGATACGGCGGGGTGCATCCCTTGCAAAATGCGGAGTCCTGCCGAGATTAAAGGGATGTCTTTTACTCCCTGTCTCCTTATTCTTTCCACTGTTTTGGCCCTCGTGTCGGCGAACACAGTTCAGGCTGAATCACAACCTAATATCATCATCGTGATGCCCGATGACATGGGCTACGGCGATCTCGGGGCGACGGGGAACCCCGTGATCCGGACGCCTCATCTCGACCGGTTTGCGACGGAGAGCGCGGAGTTGACGAATTTTTACGTGAGCCCGGTGTGTTCTCCCACCCGCGCCTCACTCATGACGGGGCGCTACAACTACCGGACGCGGGTCATCGACACCTTCAAAGGACGCTCGATGATGGAGCCCGAGGAAGTGACGATTGCTGAAGCGCTCAAGGCGGAAGGTTACGCGACGGGGATTTTCGGGAAATGGCATCTCGGCGACAATTACCCGCTTCGTCCTCAGGAACAGGGTTTTGATGAGGTGTTGATTCATCGCGGCGGAGGATTGGCTCAGCCATCAGAACCGATCGAAAATGACAATCGCTACACGGACCCGATTCTCATTCACAACGGGGAGAAGGTTCAGACAAAGGGCTATTGCACCGATGTCTATTTCGATGCCGCGATCGAGTTCATGAAGAAAAGTCAGGACGCGGGCGAGCCGTTCTTTGTCTACCTGCCACCGAACGCGCCGCATGGTCCTTACCACGATGTGCCGGAGGATTTGCTGGCCTACTACAAGTCGATTGATCTCACTCCGGCGCTCGCCGGAGATGTGAGTGAAAAGCACCGGGATACGGTCGCCCGTGTTTTTGCGATGGTGGAGAATATCGATCAGAACATGGGCAAATTGGATGTCTTTCTGAAAGAGTCGAAACTGCTCGACAACACCCTCGTTCTCTTTTTTACGGACAACGGCCCTAACACAATGCGATACGTGGGGCCGTTCCGCGGGATGAAAGCCAACGTTCACGAGGGCGGGATTCGCACAATGTTCTACGCTCGCTGGCCGGAAGTGCTGAAGCCGGGCGTGAAAAGCGATCGCATTTCCGCTCATATTGATATCATGCCGACTCTGCTCGATGCGGCGGGGGCTGCCGTTCCGGACGGCGTCGCGTTTGACGGGAAAAGCGTTCTGCCTTTGTTGAGAGGGGAGTCGGAAGGCTGGCCGGACCGGAGTTTGGTCATCCAGAGTCATCGCGGAGATGTCCCGCAGTTGTTTCATCATTTTGCCCTGAGGACTCAGGACTGGAAGCTGCTTCGCGAGAGTGGGTTTGGTCTCGAGACGCTGGAAGGAAAAACGAAGGTGCCCGGGTTCGAGCTGTATAAAATTTCGGAGGATCCGGGAGAGACGAAGAATCTCTATCAGAGCGAGACGGAGAAAGCGGAAGAGCTGCGCCGCAGTTATGCCGCGTGGATGAAGGATGTTTCGACGACGAGGGAGGATAACTACGCGCCGCCTCGCATTTTTCTCGGAGTTGATGAGGAGCTCATCGCCGATCTCTCGATTCAAGACTGGCGGGTGGGCGATCAAGCCGGCTGGGGAACGGCGGGCAAGTGGATGGTGGATTTTAAGCGGAAGGGACCCTATGAGGTTTCCGTTTCCTGGACGAAGCCTGTCGGGGCCCGTGACGTGACGCTGAAGATCGGGGAGCAATCCGTGGTCGGGACTTTGTCTGCCGATAAGAGCTCGGTGACCTTTCCCAAGGTGAGCGTCCCCGGGGGAGAAGCGGCCGTATCCGTGGAGGTGAGCGGAGACATCAAAAAAGGTGAGACGCTTCGATTCGTCACCTTTGAGAGACAGTAATTGGCCGGGTTTACTAAACAGATTTTTGAGATGCTAAAGAATATTTCACTGGTTTTCGCAGGCGCCGCTATCGGGCTGTTCCCAGGAGTGGTGGCTGCTGACGAAGCTGCTTTTGATAAGATCGAGCCGATCTTAATGGACTATTGTTATGATTGTCATGGCGATGGCATGGACAAAGGGGATTTCGCGATGGACGACTACGAGTCGGTCGCAGAGCACCTCAATAATTTCGATGTCTGGTATGAGATTTGGAAGAATGTGAGAAGCAATCTCATGCCGCCGGCGGACAAGACGCAGCTCAAGACGGAGGAGCGTGAAGAACTTCTCGCCTTTATCGAGAGCAAGGTTTTTCAGATCGATCACGACAATCCCGATCCCGGGCGCGTTACGATTCGACGCATGAATCGTGAGGAGTATCGCTACACGGTCAAAGATTTGTTGAACGTCGATTTTCCCGCTTACGACATCCTCCCGGCGGATGATACCGGGTATGGTTTCGATACGATTGGCGATGTCCTGAGTATTTCGCCGTTGCTGATGGAGAAGTATCTCGAAGCCGCTGAAGTCGTCGTGGCGAAAGGGGTCCCGACGAATGAGCCTGAGATCGTCGAGTGGTGGCCCAGCTTGAGCTCGTTTAAAGACAAGCGCAGCAAAGACTGGAGTGTGGGGTGGATGCCCTTCAATCACGCCCGGAAAATGGAGGCTCAGCCCTGGATCAGCTTCGACGGTGAATATGAGATTCGGGTCGATTTTAATATCCGCGGATCCGAGGAAGCGAGTTCTCACACGGCGACGTTCAAGATCGGGGTCGATGATAAAACGCTCATGGAGCACAAGATCGGATGGGACAATTCGAAGCAACTCACTCTCAAGGCAAAGGCCCATCTTAAGAAGGGGGATAAGCAAACGTTGTGGATTGCCACCGAGACCGGTTCCCCTCCGGCAGAAGGGGAGCAGGAGCTTGCGATAGGCGTGAAAGCCATTCGCTACCGCGGACCGCTCGACGGAAGTCAGAAGGATTATGCGTGGGATTTACGGTGGTTGTTTTCCGACGGACCACCGTCGGCGGATGAGAAGGCGAGAGATCCGTATCGGGAGAAAATTTTGCGACGCTTTGCTACACGTGCCTTCCGCCGTCCGGTCGATGAAGGAACGTTGAAGAGACTCGTAGCGCTCGCGCGTCAGGTTGACATGCAGTCGGAAAAGCGTTTCGAGCACGGTATTGAACAGGCGATCAAAGCGATTCTCGTGAGTCCCCGGTTTCTGATGCGCGCGGAAATTCAACCGGAGCCCGACAACCCCGGGAAAATCGTTCCGATTGATGAGTATGCACTCGCGTCGAGACTCTCCTATTTCCTGTGGAGTTCGTGCCCCGACGAAGAGCTGATGAAACTTGCCGGAGAGGGCAAGCTGCGGGTCGAATTGAGAGATCAGGTGGAGCGAATGCTCAAGGATAAGAAGTCGAACCGCTTCATCGAAAACTTCGTCGGGCAGTGGCTGCAGGCGCGTGATGTCACGACGATTTCGATCGATGAACGGAAAATCTTGAATGAAAAAGATCTCAGTAAAGCGCGCCGGATTTTCAACGGGCGGCTCAGGGATTCGATGAAATCGGAGAGCGAAGAGTTTTTTGCTCACATCCTTCTGAACAACCGTCCTGCGACGGAGTTGCTCACTGCCAACTACACCTTTCTCAATGAGCCGTTGGCGGATTGGTATGGCGTCGAGGGCGTAAAAGGGAATGAAATGAGAAAGGTTGATCTCAAGGAGGGCTCTCATCGTGGCGGCCTCCTCAGTCAGGCGACTTTCCATATCGTGACTTCGAACCCGACGCGAACCTCTCCGGTGAAGCGTGGTCTTTTTGTGCTGGAGAACTTTCTGGCCACCCCGCCGCCTCCCGCGCCTCCCGCCGTTCCGGCGCTTGAGGAAGCGGCCAAGGGGAATAACAAGAATCTGCCGCTTCGTGAACTCATGGCGCTTCATTCCGAACAGAAGATGTGTGCCTCGTGTCACGCGAGAATGGATCCGATTGGTCTGGCTCTGGAAAACTACAATCCCATGGGACTTTGGATTGAGGAATACAAGGGCAAGCCGATTGATGCGGGTGGTACCTTGATGACCGGCGAGACGTTCAAGAACGCGACGGAGTTGAGCAAGGTATTGGCAACGTCGCGTCACGCCGATTTTCACCGCGCCGTAACCGAGAAGCTGATGACCTACGCGATCGGGCGGGGGATCGAGTATTTCGACGCTCCGACGATCGATTTGATCGTCTCCAACGCGGAATCACACGGTGGAACGCTGAAAGAAATTCTCTTCGGGATTATCGAGAGTGCTCCGTTCCAGAAACGAAGAGGTGACGGTGGAATGTTTGCCGCACCCGAGGAGTGAGTGCGACCGCGATCAGCCCCGTTCAGCGCCTTTGGTTGGCGGGGCCCTTTGTCGCGATGGCAGTGGGAATCCTGCTGTTGAAAAGCGGTTGGGCAGCCTTGCTGATCTATCACGCTGTTATCATCACGGCGCTGTTCGTAAACCGGGAAAGGGTTGCGATATCTTCCCTCTTCAAGGGGTTCTCGACAGGTCTTTTTATCCTGATGCTTGCGATTGCCGCGGGGCTCTACCTCGGGCTCACCGAATACGCGATCTCAAAAGGCTTCGTCGGTGAACGGGTTTCCACCCTCACGGGAACCTGCGGGCCGCTCTTCGTCGCCTATCTGCTGCTCATCAATCCACCGCTGGAAGAATTTTTCTGGAGGGATCTTTTCGCTTCCAAATCAAAGCTGCCCTCGTTCGGAGACTTTCTCTTCGGCTGCTTTCACTTTCCGGTCCTCCTTCTGTTTTTGTCTCCGGTGAACCTGCCGATTGGATTTCTGATGATCGCGATCGGAGGCTGGGGATGGCGTCAGATGCGGAATTGCTATGGCGGATTGCTCCTCCCGTGGCTCGGCCATCTTTTTGCGGATTTGGTGCTCGTCGCGATTGTGCTGCGCTTGCTGAGCCTGTAGCTTGGCCGGATGAAATCGGTGCTTTTAGGTTTGTTCGCAGGTCTTGGTTTTTTGCTCAGTTCGACGGCCGGGGATAAACCCAACATCATCGTCATCTTCACTGATGATCACGGTTGGCCCGATATCGGAGCGGCGGGGATCTACGAAGATCTGAAGACTCCTAACATTGACCAACTCGCTGCGGACGGTGCCCGTTGCACGAACGGGTATGTGACCGCTCCTCAATGTGTTCCCTCGAGAGGCGGGCTTCTGGCGGGACGGGATCAAAGTCGCTTCGGGCTCGAGACGAATGGTAGTGGGCTGGAGGGTTTCAATGCGGAGGTGACGATTGCTCAGCGCATGCAGGCGGCCGGCTACGCGACCGGGCAGATTGGGAAATGGCATCTCGGATCTTCGAAGGAAATTACTTCACACGGGTTTGATGATGTCTATGCCAAGAACTCCGGCCAGCCCGGTTGGGTCAATTTCGGGTTGGACGGATCCGATCAGGAGCCGGGTTTCGAAAGCACGGGGATGTATCATCTCGATGCCTGCAGCGCCGCGGCGACCGCGTTCATCGACCGTCACAGCGACGAACCGTTCTTTCTCTACCTCGCCTACCGGGCACCGCATGTTCCTCTCGATGCGACGGAGAAATATCTTTCCCGTTTTCCCGGTAAAATGCCCGAACGCCGACGTCAGGCACTCGCGATGATTGCGGCGATGGACGACGGGATCGGCGCGGTTCGGGCGAAGCTGGCTGAAAAGAAGCTCTCTGAGAAGACGCTCATCTTTTTCATCGGGGACAACGGGGCTCCCTTGAAAATTTACAAAATTGACGCGCCCGGTGGAGGGCCCGGTTGGGACGGCTCGCTCAATGCGCCGATGAATGGAGAGAAGGGAATGTTGAGCGAAGGCGGAATCCGCGTGCCTTATGTCGTGACGTGGCCGGGGAGGATTCCGGCGGGGCAGGTCTTTGATGAGCCGGTCAGTTCCCTTGATGTTGCCGCGACTTCAGTCGCTGTTTCCGGAGCGGAAAGCAGCGAGTTGCTCGACGGAGTGAATATCGTGCCTCATCTCGCCGGTGAAGTGGAAGGTTCCCCGCACGAGGCGCTTTTCTGGCGATGGTCGTCGCAATCGGCGATTCGTGAAGGGAAATGGAAGCTCCTGATCGGCGGGACCAGAGAGTATCTTTACGACATTGTTGCTGATCCGGGAGAGACGACCAATCTTCTCGCGGAGAATCCTGACATTGCTATAAGGCTCAAGAAGCGACTCGGGGGGTGGACTCAGGAATTGAACCCTCCCGGTTTTATCGAAGGCATGGCGGAGACCTGGAACCGGTATTTTGACCACTACCTTGATGGGAAAACGGTGGGCCGGAAGGAATCGATGACTCTGGACCCGGCGCCTGTGGGTGGTTGGATCGCACGTAACGCTGAACTGACCGCGAAGGGTGGCGAACTGCGGGTTCACGATCTGAACGGGAAGGCGAGGCACACTCCCTTTATCGCGAACAATCAGGTGAAACTGAAGGGACCTTTCCGGATTCGGTTGTCGGCGGAGATGGCCGATTCCGCGGGTGAAGTTTCCGTGGCCTGGCGTCTCGCGGGCGAGAAGGATTTCGTTAAAGGGAACACGGCGAAGATGAAGCAAAACGCCTCCGGGAAATTTGAAGGTTTAGTCCCTGCGAAGGGAACCGTGATCCACCTTCGGATGCAGTTGCCGGAGGGGAACACGGCGATCAGCGAGATAGTCGCTGAATCGACGGAAGGTAAGCTGATCCAACGGTTCCGCTTTTAGCAAGGCGGTCTCACTGCTTTTCACCCGTGGCGGGCGGCTCATCCATCCGATCGACGAACCAGAAGAAGACGGAGGAAATCGCGACGCCTCCGAAATAGAGCAGTCCCCATCCGAGAAGCGTGGGGAGGTGCTCGGTGAGCGCGTTTTCGTTCTTCACTCCAAGGATAGTGCCCACGAGAGCGGCGATAAAAGCGCTGATCATCGCCCAGATGACACGGACGATCGCTTCGGTGCGAATGCGCTGAATGTGTGACAGATTGGCGAGAATTCCGATGCCCCAGGCGATTGAAATCGGCCATCCTGCGGCTCCTTCAAGGAACCAGACAAAGATCAGGATAAGCGCGGCGTAGCCGAGAACTCGACCCGCCATTTCAAGAGAGAACGGCCATTCCCAACGAACCGGTTCACTCGCGGCGGAGAAGAGAAAGGAAAGCATAAAGAAACCGAGGAAATCGACAAAGATGATCCGATCGACCTTTTCGGCGGCTGAGCCTTCGGCGTGATCGCTCACCGCGAGCCAGATGAGGTATCCACAGACCGCTAACTGGGAGAGGAGTTGGACAACCCCTCCGAAAAGCGGGCTTTCGGAGGGTGGGCGCATCGTGAATGTAGTATCGACGGAGCGGAATTCAGTACCGTCGAGTCGCGAAGAATTGTGAATCAGGGAGGTTTTTCAGCTTCCGTCGAGGTCGTTACCCGGCCTTTTTCTGATTCGGCTTCGCTTTCCCTTTGGGCTTCGATGGCTTCGGCACTGCCTTGATGATCTTGACCGGCACATCGTTCTCAAGTTTCGGCCCCGGCGTGGTGCGTCCTTCGTTGACTGCTTTTTCGAGGGCTTCCCGCATGGTGGTGACCCGGTCAGGGTGGGCCGCGGCGAGATTGTTTTCTTCGCCGGGATCAGCAGAGAGGTCGAAGAGTTGAACGGGCGGCAGTTGGCTCAGATCAACGCGGCCCGGACGAGGATTGCTCCACCCTCCTGAACCCGGGCAGAGCGCGAGCTTCCAGTTGCCGTCCCGGATCGCAAAGCTGCCGTTGATGGACTGTGAGATGAGGGAAGTTCGAATCGTCTCCTTGTTTCCGAGGAGCGCGGGAAGAAAGGAAACGCTGTCTTCACCGGCGTCGTCGGGAATCTCGCCTCCGACGATTTCCGCTGCGGTCGCAATGAGATCGAACTGACCAATCATCTGGTCGGACTTCGTTCCCGGCTCGATTTTCCCGGGCCAGCGCACGAGAAAGGGAACGCGGTGACCGCCTTCAAAGATGTCGGCTTTGTGGCCGCGGTAAATGTAGCTCGGGTGATGGCCGGCCGCCTCGAGCGTCGGAAAGTCAGCCTGAGGCGAGCACCCGTTGTCGGTCGTGAAAATGATGAGGGTGTTGTCGGCTAAACCCGCGCTGTCGAGAGCGTCGAGAACCTGGCCCACGGTTGAGTCGACTTGCATCGTGAAGTCGCCGTAATCGTTGATGCCGCTTTTTCCTTTCCACTCCTTGCTCGGAACGATCGGGGTGTGCGGCGCATTGAGCGGGAAGTAGATAAAGAATGGGGACTTCTTCACTTTTTTGCCCTGCTCCTGAATGATCTCAACGGTGCGCTCCGTGATTTTCGGCAGCACGTCAACGGCTTCAAACTCGGTGCCTGATGGACCGGGGCGATGAAAGGCCTTCTCCACCGTTGCTATTTCGGTCGGATTGCGATCCTGAACGAAAACATACGGCGGCATATCGAGGGAGGCGCTGATCCCGAAAAAGGTGTCAAAGCCGACATCGACGGGACCGTTTTTAATGGGAGCGGAGTAGTCGACATCCCATCCGATGTCGGAGCCCTTTTTACTGAAATCCCCTTTGTCGTCCGCGGTGCCTCCCTCCTTCATCGGCCAGTCCATTCCGAGGTGCCACTTTCCGACGCAGGCGGTTTCGTAGCCGTGGTCTTTGAGGAATCCGGCGACGGTGAGTCTGTCGGGAGCGATGAGCGGCGTCGAAAATCCGCCGAGAACGCCATTTTGAAGTCTCGTTCTCCAGTGATAGCGACCGGTCAGGACGGAGTAGCGAGTCGGGGTGCAGACGGACGAAGAAGTGTGCGCATCCGAGAAATACATGCCCTCCTTCGCGAGGCGGTCGATGTTGGGAGTGGGGATTTTCGATTCGGGGTTGAGCGCCGAAACATCTCCGAATCCCTGATCATCAGCGAGGATGAAAATGATATTCGGGTGCGTTGCGGTGCTGTCTTCTCCCGTCACGCTTCCGGTGAGGAGGGTGGCGGAAATACACAAGCAAAGGAGGGACCTGGCGGAGTCGAAAAATTTCATCGTGGAGAGTGTGGCGGGAGAATCGCCCTGCGTCGAGTGCGGTATTGCGCAGGCGAGTGGTGAATGGCGTTTTCGGATAACACAGACCGTCCGACCGGACCAACGGGACGGGGGGCACGTCGACTCGGCGACAGCGCTCGCGCGTATCTTGCAGGCGAGGCAGTGACCTCGCTCTTTGGGCATACGGACGCTTCTGTCACGGCTTCAGGTTGCTGCCGTGCATGATGACAGAGGCGACGGTCGCGTATCCGAATCCTTTGATGAGCATGAGTTCTTTCACTTCGCGGTAGGGCCTTTCGGCGATGATGACTTTGGCTCTGCCTTCGGCGATTCCTTCAATTGCGATCAGGTCCTCGACGCTGCCTTGATTGATGATCTTTTCCAGCATCTTATTTTGTCCGGGGGAAAGCGCTTCGAGCAGGAGATCGAGTGACTCGACTTCTTTCGAAAGCGCGGCAGAGGCGCTGATGAGGTCTTTCCCTTTAGGTGAAACTCCGCAGAGGATGGGATCTCTGGCGCTGAGATACGCGTTATCGGCAGAGACGGTCGCGGTAGCCGGTCCGGTAGCCGGTCCGGTAGCCGGTCCGGTAGCCGTGAGAATGTCCTCTGAGCGGGCGGACGGGGCGGCGAGAACGATTCCGATGATAGCGATGAGGGAAAAAGACGGTTTCATTAGACGGGGGAGTTACATGGGGTTGAGTTAAAACAGTTCAATCGAACAGTCTTATCATTATCTGAATTTGAAAGCGTGTAAAGTTTAAATGAACAAATGAACAGTCTTTGTCGCGAGGCGGTCACGCGAAAGAGGGGGAGAGGCGGTATTTACCGGGGCTCATTTATAAGGTAGCGTTCCGCTTTGAGGCTCACACGGAGCCATTCTACTTAACTTCCCACCTTCATTTGAGCGAGTCAGACTCCCACCATCCCCTGCGTATTTCAGATTACTGGTTTCCCGACGAAGTCTGGTTTCGGCAGTATTTGACGCCGTCCATTCCCTGGAGCGATCTGGAGTTGCTCAAAGAGGTGCCCGAGTCGGGCAGGGGCAATTACGGCGTGGAAATGAGTGCCTACGCCAACATTGACGGGATTCGATACTCGCCCGGAGAGCTCGTGGTCGTGGAGACAAAGGAGGAAATGAAGTTGCTCCTCGCTTCGGTCACGCAACCTCGCGGGCTGATCTTCCCCTGGTTCGATCGCATCGTTCCCGGTTCGCTCCTGTTTCCTCATACCCGTCAGATTGAGGCCGGTCCCTACCGACTCCGGTTGCAGAATCAGATTGCGAGATCGTTTCTCATCACGGCCGGTCTCGTCGGCGTGGCGTTCTATTTTCCACAGTTTATGATGCTGGCGCTTCTCGGCGGCATGATTTACGGCCTTTTTCCCCTCGTCGATGCTTCGATGGCGTGGTTCCGCCGCGTCGAGAATCTTTCGGTCGACGACTTGAATCGCAGCGTCGTCAACGGTGAGCTTTTTCGCCGCTGGGTGCTGACGAAAAAGACTCTGGGATTGAAAATGGCCCTGGGAGTTCTCGTCGCGTTATTTCTCGGTCAGATCGCGGTGGGATTGGAGAAGTCGATCATGGCTGCCGCGCTCGTGGAGACGGCCGTGGTGGAAGAGGGCGAATGGTGGCGGATCGTCACGGCGGGGTTGCTCCATGGGAATTTGATTCACATTCTTTTTAACGGAATGGCTCTGTTCAGCCTGGGCCGGGTCCTCAGCGCTTTGGTCAGCTCGTCGCTGCTGAGTCTGGTTTTCACCGTGAGCGTCGTCACGGGATCGCTCGCGAGCATGTTTCTCCGCGCTGGCGACGCTCTCTCAGTGGGGGCGTCCGGTGGTATTCTCGGTTGCCTCGGTTTTCTGCTCGTCCTCTCACACAAGTTCCGGAAAGAACTCCCTGACGGGCTACGCAGCAGTTTGATCCAGTCGACGATCGTGCTCGCTATCTTCGGTTTGCTCGGGAGTCAGTTCATCGATAACGCCGCTCACGCCGGCGGATTGGCAGGCGGGGCGGTGATTGCCCTGCTGATGTATCCAAAGCTCAGTCTCGGAGCGCACAACGATTCCGCTTTGTTGAAAGCCCTCGGTTTTGTGAGCGGGTTGGTGCTCCTCGCCGGCGTCGCCAAGGTCGCTATTGAACTCTGGGCCTTGAACGGCTGAGAGAGTCAGATTTTTCCGCCGATTCGAGCTCCCGCAATCAGGAGCGTCCGGACATGTGGCGGGCCTTCGTAGCCTCGTCCGGTCAGCGCTACGAGAACGGCGATGCGATCACCCTGCGGATTGGACAGGTAGCCGAGCGCTCCCACCGCGAGAGGGAAGAATTCTTCGTAATTGAGTTCGAGGATTTTCCTGGATTCTCCATCCCTGTTGCTCAGCGTGAGTTGCAGTTTTTTCACTCCCCGATAGCCGAAAAGGGGCTCGTCGGCGTAGTCGCGGGTGAGGGAAAGTTCGTAGGAATCGCCCCGGTATTTTCCTTCGAGTGCGGGGAAAGAATGACGTTGAAAAGCGCTGGAATCATACTCGATGCCGAAGGTCTCCAGCGGTGAGGAAATTTTGGCTCCGTTCGTCTGCCAGAAAGGAGTGATTCCGCCGTTTCCCGTAATTTGGAAGGTTTCGGTGTGCAGACTCTTGTCGGCGACGAGGTCGAGAATGCGGCATTCCCAGGTTCGTTCATCAGCGGCTTCGTTTGGCTTCGCGGAGAGCACTGCGAGATGCTCTCCGTTTTTGCTCCAGCCGAGCGGGAAGAGTTGTTCATCGAGACCGGCGAATGCTGCCCCGGATGAAAAGAGGTTCAGTTCGACGGGGTCCCCCGCCTTGAGTTTGGCCTGTGAAATTCTCACGGAAAAGAAAACGCTGAAGAGAAGCAGGCGATGAAGCCGGTTCGAAGTCATACCTGTGTGACGGTCGTCACTCCTGTTCATGCCGGAGGAATCGCGGTTTCCAACGGTGGAACGTCGAAACTACTTCCAATGGACGGCGAGCCAGACGGTGTCTTCGTCAGGTGCGGTTTTGGCGACCCGGTGGCGTTGGTGCGCCGGAATCTCAATCCAGTCGCCCGGTTTCAAGTCGACTGGCTCTTTTCCCTCATCGAATTCGAGAGTGGCGGACCCTTTGACGAGAAGAACCCATTCGACGGTTTCCTGATCATACCAGAAATCCGGCGGCGACTGATGCCCGCGAGAAACAATACGTTCGATGTTGAGGTCGCCTTTTCCCGCCGCGAGAATTTCTGTGAATTCTTCCCCGGAATGTTCGGGGACGGGTTCGAAAAGATTGGCTGGTTTCATCGCGCTGAGTCAAGCCTGCCTGTTTTGTCCTGCTCCGGGAAGGATCAAAGCATCAAACGCATCTGTCTGAAGCCCCGTTGTGTCGGCTCTGTTCGAGCCTCGAACCCGATTTCCGTCGGATGAGTTTCAAAATGGTCGGGACGACAGGATTTGAACCTGCGACCCCCACACCCCCAGTGTGATGCGCTACCAAACTGCGCCACGTCCCGTCGACCATTGAAACACCGCTGTTCAAGCGGTGAAGCGCACACTTTGAATGATTTTTTTCGAAGCGCAAGTGACTTGTGATTCAAAATCTCCTTCTAAGTGGGAGAACGGCTTAGACTCGATTCGATTCTATGGCATGCTGGAAAGCTCATGAGTAAAGGAAATATCAATGTTGCAGTGATCGGGGCGAGTGGCTACACGGGGCAGGAGCTGCTCCGTCTCCTCGTGATGCATCCCAACGTTAATTTGGTAGCGGTGACCTCACGTAAAGAAGCGGGTCGGCTTTTGACAGATCTTTACCCGCGTTTGAGAAATGCCCGGGGGATCGAGGGCCTCACTTTTTCGATGCCGGAGGTGGACCTGCTTGTCGCTGCCGGAGTTGAGACGGCGTTCCTGGCTTTGCCACATGGGGTCGCTTCCGAATATGCGATCGCACTTCTTGAAAAGGGAATCCGCGTGATCGATTTGAGTGCTGACTTCCGGCTCCGGAGTGCGGCTGTTTATGAAGAATTCTACGGCGGCGCTCATCCCGCGCCGCATTTGCTCGATGAGGCAGTCTACGGGCTTCCGGAAATCTACCGCGAGGAGATTAAGACGGCCGACCTTGTCGCGTCACCCGGGTGCTATCCGACGAGTATTCTCGTACCGCTGATTCCGTTGCTGAAAGCGGGGCTGGTTTCTCCGGAGGGAATTTCCGTATCGAGCCTGTCGGGAGCCAGTGGTGCCGGGAAAAAGGCCGATCTGAGTCTGCTTTTTCCCGAGGTGAACGAGAGTTTGCGAGCCTACGGGGCACCGAAGCACAGACACCTCAGCGAGATCGAACAGGAGATGTCTTTGGCCGCCGGCGTGGAAACCCGCATCAGTTTTGTGCCTCATCTCATGCCGATCACGGCGGGAATCGCATCGACGATTTTCTGTCAGCCGGCGGGCTCATTGACGCCGTCGCAGATTGAAACCGTGCTGAACGATTTCTATGCCGACAGCCCGTTCGTTCGGGTATTGGGAGAGGGCGTGTTTCCGGACACAAAAAATGTAGTTAGAACGAACTTTGTTGATATAGGCTGGGTTTTGGATACAAGAACAGAGAAGTTGATTTTGTGCAGTGCGGAAGACAATCTCGGTAAAGGGGCTGGAGGACAGGCCATTCAGAGCATGAATGTGATGCACGGCCTCGATGAGGCGACAGGGTTGATGAATTTTTAGAAACTAGATGGGAGACGTAATGGCGAGGAAATTAAGAGAAATCGAAGGTAGTATTTGTGCACCGAAGGGGTTTCTGGCTTCAGCTGTGAGTTGCGGGATCAAAGATCCGAATGCGACGCGTGATGATCTCGCGATCATCTACTCGGAATTCCCCACCGTGGGATCTGCGGTATTCACGCAGAACGAGGTGAGAGCAGCGCCGGTCCGTCTTTCCTCCAGCTACCTGAAATCGACGGAACCTCGCGCCATCGTGGTCAACAGTGGCAATGCGAACGCGTGCACCGGACACGAGGGGATGATCAATGCGCGCGCCATGGCGAGTGCGACTAGCAAAGCCTTGAAGCTCAAGCAGCGTGAAGTTCAGGTCTGTTCGACGGGCATCATCGGGGTGCCTCTGCCGATCGAGCGGATTGACCCGAAAATCGCAGTGGCAGTGGCAGGGCTCGGATCGGATTTGGCTCACGCGGAAGCTGCCTCGCGCGCCATCATGACGAGTGATACGCGCCCGAAAGAGATCGCCGTTCAGACCAAGGTGAACGGGAAGATGGTCAAAATCGGAGCGATCGCCAAGGGGGCGGGAATGATCAATCCCCACATGGCTACGATGCTCTGTTTTGTCACGACCGATGCCGCTGTTTCCAAGGCCGAAATCGAAGCGGCGACGAAAGAAGCGGTCGATCATTCCTTCAACCGGATTTCGGTTGATGGCGACATGAGCACCAATGACACCGTTATCGTGATGGCGAATGGCGCCGCTGAAAATGAACAGATTACCCGCAGTGGTAAGGGCAGTGCCGAGTTCCGGAGTGCGCTCAATCAGGTCATGTTGGATCTGGCTAAGAAAATCGTTTCCGACGGGGAACGCGTCACGAAGCTTGTCGAAGTGCAGGTCAGAGGCGCGGCATCGAATCTGGACGCTGAGCGTGCTGCGCGGGCGGTCGCGAATTCGAAACTCGTAAAATGCTCCTGGAACGGGGAGGACCCGAACTGGGGCCGAATCATCCATGCGGTTGGCTATTCCGGTGCCCGGGTCAAAGAGGAAATGGTCGATATCTATATCGGTGGTTTGCTCGCCGCCAAAAACGGTCTCGCCACCAAAACCGAAATCGCAAAACTCACCGAAGTGGTTTCCGAGTCGGAGTTCACGGTCGGGATCGATCTCCATCTCGGGAAAGGCGAATACACGGTCTACACCGCCGACCTCTCCCCGGAGTATGTGCTCTTCAATCGCGAAGAGTATGCGCTGAATCGCAAGAAGTAGATTCACTTCGGGTGGGGCTACCGCCTTTCCGTGGATTTGGAGAGCTTCGTGCTGGCACTTATGAGTCCGCTACGGGGCTTGCAGGCACCCTGAGAAAGCGGTTAATTTGTGATTATGTCCAACCACTTATGCGGCGCTTCAGCTTTCCTGCTGCTTGCTTTACTGACCTTCGGAAAATGTTTCGGGGAGGACGCGGATTTCAGTTTTTCTGATATCAAAGCCCCGGAGCACGACTATTGGGAGCGGCCGTTGAACGATCCCTTCACCCGCATCAAAGAGAAGTTAGAGCGCGGTGAGTTGGAGCTCGACTATTCCAGCGAAAAGCGCTTCCTGACAAGTCTGTTGAAGGCGTTGAATATCTCCGAGTCATCGCAAATGCTCGTCTATTCGACGACGAGTCTGCAGCTCAGCCGGATTTCGCCGAAAACGCCGCGGGCTTTGTATTTCAATGAGGATATCTATCTCGGATACGTTCAGGGCGGGCGGATAGAGATCGTTTCGATTGATCCCGAGCTCGGGGGCATTTTCTACATCTTCGATATTCCCCGGGGTGGTGCCAAACCGGTCGTGGAACGGTCGAGGCGCTGCATGAATTGTCATTCAGGAGAGGACACTCACGATGTGCCCGGGGTCGTTATAAAATCGGTGATTCCCGGTCCCAAAGGGGGCAGCCTCGATTCCTTCCGGCGTGGGCAGTCCGGCCATGAAATTCCTCTGAGCGAACGCTTCGGAGGGTGGCATGTCACCGGGGCTGATACCCTCGCGCCACACTGGGGGAATCTAACGGGGAACTTTACCCCTGACGGCATCGTGACGACCCCGCTTCCTCCGGGAAAAGAGTTCGACTGGTCGGTGTTCCCCGTCGATACCAGTGATATTCTCGCGCATCTCCTGCACGAGCATCAGGCCGGATTCGTCAACCGCGTCGTTCAGGCTCACTATCGAATCAGGACGGCGTTGAAGCGCGGGCGGGGGCAGTTCCTTGCGGAAGACAAGGTAGTTATGACAGAGCAGGCTGACCTTCTCACGCGGTATTTGCTTTTCGCGGATGAAGCGGACCTGCCGGAGGGCGGTATCGCTGCCGACAGTCGGTTTAAAGAGGATTTTCTGGCGGATCGCAAAACCGACCGCGAGGGGGATTCGCTCCGCGATCTGGATCTACAGCAGAGCCTTTTCCGGAACCGGTGCAGTTACATGATTTACTCGCCGGTGTTTCAGGAACTGCCTGAGGGTTTTAAAAAGCTGATATATGCGCGCCTCGGCAAGGCACTCGTACCCGTTGGGGGTGACCCTGCGTTCAGTTACCTGCTACCGGATGAGAAGCTCCGGATCAGAGCGATTCTGGAAGATACGATTCAGGACCTTCCGGAGGGTTGGTAGCGAAAACGAAAAAAGCGCTCCCGCACACCGCGAGAACGCTTTCTAAGAGAGTGTTTCAGTTAACTGAAACGCAGTAACTCAGCCTTTGGAGTCTGCTTTTTCAGTTGGTTTTCCTGCCTGCAACCATCCGGAGATTCCTGCGGAGAGGTGTTTGATGTTTTTGAAGCCGGCTTTCTCAGCTGCGGTAGCACCTGCTTTGTAAGCCGAGCATGAAGGACCGCCGCAATAAGCAACTACGAGCTTATCTTTGTCGTCACCGAGAACTGCCGCGAGATCCGTTTTTTCGGAACGGAAGTCAACCGCACCGGGGATGTGGCCTTTTGCATAGGAAGAGGAACCGTTAACGTCGAGGAGGATCACCTCACCGTCTTTGATTGCTTTCTCGAGCTCAGTGATGCTGATGTCAGGATATTCCCCTGCAAAAGCACAGGAAGCGAAGAGTGCACATGCGAGTGTAGCCAGTAGTGTTTTCATTTTCAGTATTTGTTTTTGTTTGGTTTGATTTCCGGAGCTCAAAGAGTCCGAATCGAATGGTATTTTAGCAGTAGGACGTTAACTCACCAATCGAGATAAATGACGCGATTGAGTCGGCGTTCTTACAACCGAATCATTCGACAATACCTATAGCTGAAACGTTCGACAAAATTTGTGAAAAATCGCGGCGGAGCGGAATGTCCGGAATGAACTCCGACTGCTAGTCTCGATACAGAACCGAACCGCGTGTCGACGGCCGAATCTTCGCGAAAAATCGGATCTCAGCGGAAACTCAGCGCGTGTCGATCGATTTTCAGCGCATTGAGGCACGACTCTTTCCCGCTTTTGCGAGGCCGTTACATAAAATGCCGTAAAATTCGAACGCCTTTAAAGTGCTTTACAATATCAAGAGAGGAATATATGGGATCAAACGATGTCTTTTGTGACAGCTTCAAAGAAGCGTAACGATATTCAAATGCTACGGGCGATTGCAGTTGTTGCTGTTATCGTCTTTCATCTGGATGAGTCATGGATGCGCGGCGGGTTTCTCGGTGTGGATGTGTTCTTCGTTATATCAGGCTTTCTAATAACTGGAATAATCACGAGAGGACTCTCAGACGGAAAGTTCTCACTCTCAAATTTCTATCTGCGACGAATTAAGCGGCTTTTCCCCGCGCTTGCACTCGTACTGTGGGTAACGCTGCTGTTTGCAATCATTTGTTTTCCGCCGCTGCCTTTCGAAGGCTTGACGGACCACCTTCAGTGGGCTGCCTTGCAGGTATCCAACTTTTCGTTCATGAGAGGAGTCGATTACTTTGGCGCTTCGAATGAGACGAATCCTGTCCTGCACACCTGGTCGCTTGGCGTTGAGGAGCAATTTTATCTGACGTGGGCTCCATTTTTAGCCTTTTGCTATTGGCTGCGTGGAAGATGGAAACCCAAAAAGGGGCATTTTCGTCAAGTCACTTTGATGGTGAGCGTAGTTGTCATCGGAATTGTGGCAGAATTCTTCACCCTGACAAAATTCGGCGAAACCGTGTCATTTTTCTCTCCTTTTTCCCGGATGTGGGAATTGGGATTGGGAGGGCTGGCATCCACCGTGGTTGGAGCTGCAGGAAAAAGGTTTTCCAGAAGATCTCACATCAATCTTCTGAGCGGTTGCGGCTATCTGGCGGTATTGATATCGGTCGTATGGCTTTCCGAGGCGGCTTCCGCGAATCCTCTGATGCGGGCGATTCCCTGTCTCGGCACATTTCTAGCATTGTTGTTCCCGATTCAGTTTTCGACCGAACGGCTTCGTCCTGTGCTGAAGGGGGGCGTTTACCTGGGCGACATGTCCTATTCCTTATATTTGTGGCATTGGCCTGTGATTTGTCTCGCTCCCTATTTGACGAACCTGCCTGATTCGCCCCGATTGCTGGTAATCACTGTTTTGTTGATTGTTGGCTTGGCCGTTGCTTCCTACCATCTCTGCGAGAAGCGATTCATGGCGGATCCAAAGTGGAAAAATTTTGTGAGTCTTCGATCCTCAACTGCTATCGGTGCCCTAATGATTGTCGGGGGAGGCGGGTATGCCTTGCGTACTGAGGAGAATGCTGGATGGCGATTTGACTTGGGCGAAGTGACTGCGGAGGAAGCCGCCTGGCGCGGGCCATTGGAGTCATCGGTGATTCGGGCGGAAAGTGGCAGTGACTCGCTTTATTCAAAAGTAAGCGATGCAAAAGTGGTTCTGATTGGCGATTCCCATGCTCGTCATTTTGCTCCCGTGGTCCAGGCCTGGGTGGACGAAGTTTACGGAGGCGACTTGTTTATTTTTACTCAGGCGCGTTTTTTTGCTCCGGGAACTCATGTTGCACAGCGGGTAATAGACGGGAAGGGGAAGGAAATCAGAGTGGATTCCACCAGCGAGGTTTCCCGCCAATTGTTGCAGACGATCGTTGAAAGCGAAAAAGTAAAAGTAGTCTTCGTTGCGCAGCGGACCGGATTGTACACGATGCCACTTTTGCCGTGTGATGCGGAGAAACTCGATGAGAGCTACCTGTTCGATGAGGCGGATCCTGATTCCGGCAAATCCAGCGAGGAAATTTATGAGAATCAGATTCATGAGTTTGTGGGGCATCTCGCTGAGAGCGGGAAATCGGTTGTATTGATGGGACAGGCAACACCGCTTCCCTGGCTCCCCAAGCCGGGTAGCTCAATATTGGATCGTGTTTTAAAGCGGGATTTGGAAATTGAGAACATTTTGCTTCCTCAGGAGTTGGCGGGTCGCGTCGATCTGGAGGATCGTGTTTACAGGAAGGCGGCAGTGCATTCAGAGGTCTATTATCTCCCCACTCGCGAGATTATAACGAGGGCCTTCAGCGAGGACGGACGATACTTATATAGAGACTACAATCACTTGCGATATCACGGCGCTATGTCTGTTTTTCAGCCGCTGAGAAATCTTTTGCAGCCTCTGACTTCATAGCGTTTGAAAAAAGGGAGCTCAACGTCCAGGGGCGGGACGACAAAGCATTTTGAAGAGGTTAGTTTCAGGCGATCCGTCTTACGTGGCCTGACGGCTGTTTTCCCCCTGCTCAAAGCGGGGGAGAATCAGGCATACGGACACCAACCCACCTCGGGTCTGGGTGATCTAAAAGAGCTTTACAACAATATGTGTCGGATATATGGGACCAAACATGTCTTCTGTATCTGGTTCAAAGAGGCGCAATGATATTCAGGTGCTAAGAGCCATTGCTGTCATTGCTGTCATTGTTTTTCATCTGGACGAATCATGGTTACGTGGTGGCTTTCTGGGGGTTGATGTGTTCTTTGTGATCTCAGGATTTCTTATTACCGGAATACTTACGAGAGGGCTCTCCGAGGGCTCTTTTTCAATTTGGAATTTCTATCTCCGTAGGATAAAGAGGCTCTTTCCAGCGCTCGCATTGGTGCTGTGGGTAACCGTGTTGCTGGCTATTGTCAGCATGCCTCCGCTACCTTTCGACGGGCTGATGGAACATATGCCGTGGGCTTCTCTACAAGTATCGAATTTTTCGTTTATGAGGGGAGTGGATTACTTCGCCACAGCAAACGAAATCAATCCCGTCCTGCATACCTGGTCACTTGGAGTAGAGGAACAATTTTATCTGACCTGGGCCCCATTTCTGGCTTTTTGCTTTTGGCTTCGAAAAAAGCGGCATCCTACCGAGGGCAATTTTCGTCCTGTCTCTATCATGTTGACTGTTATTGCGATTGGTGTTGCAGCCGAGTTTTTCACCGTGGCCAAATTTGGAGCAACGGTTTCCTTTTTCTCGCCTTTCTCAAGGATGTGGGAGTTGGCGCTGGGAGGATTGGCTTCCACCGTATTCAGATCCGCGTCGCACCGTTTACCTAAGAAACTCAATTTCAACGTTTTGAGCATCACTGGTTTTTTAATGATGCTGATTTCGTTTTTCTGGCTTTCGGAATCGGCTTCTTCCAATCCTCTGATGCGGGCGATTCCGTGTCTTGGTGCCTTTCTCGTTCTGCTTTTTCCGATTAGATTATCCGTTGAGTGTGTTCGCCCCGTTTTGAAAGCGGGTGTCTATGTTGGTGATATTTCCTATTCCCTGTATTTGTGGCATTGGCCGGTGATTTGTCTTGCTCCCTATTTGACTGGTCTTCCAGACTCCGGTGGATTGGTGGTCACGACTGTTTTGATGTTTACTGTGATGGCGATTGCCTCTTATCATCTCTGTGAAAAACGCTTCATGAATGATGTGAAGTGGAAGCGCTTTCTCAGTCTCAGGTCGTCAACTGCGATTGGTTTATTGATGATGATCGGGGGAGGCGCTTATGCGTTACGCAGCGAGGAGAAGGCAGAATGGCGATTTATGCTGGACGAATATACCGCCGACGAAGCAGCATGGACTTGGCCGGCCGGATACTCGGAAATCAGAGCAAAACATGGTGACGACTTTCTTTTTTCGAGGGTAAGTGATGCAGAGGTGGTGTTAATAGGGGATTCCCACGCGCGTCATTTTGCTCCGGTTGTTCAATCGTGGGTCGATCGGGTCTACGGAGGTGATTTGTTCGTTTTTACAGCGGGCGGATTTTTTGCAGTTGGAACAGACGTGGCGTTTCGGGAGGTTGATAAGAAGGGCGATTTGGTCAGAATGGCATCCAGAAGCGGGGATTCGCGTCGTTTATTGCAGTCCATCACTGAAAGTGCAGAGGTGAAGGTCGTCTTTATTGCTTTGAGGTCCGGTCTATACACGATGCCGCTTCTGCCTTGTGAATTCGGAGATCTCAGTGAGCGTTTGCTGGTCGAAGAGGCTGATCCTGACTCAGAGAAGCCAATCGGAGAAATATATGAGGAGCAGACTCTAAAATTTATCGACAGTCTTGTCAGTAGCGGCAAATCGGTGGTGTTAATGGGCCAAACGACACCCCTTCCGTTTTCGCCCAGTCCGGGATCCTCGATTTTGGATCATCTCTTCAATCGAAAACAGAATTCCGGGACTATCCCCATTCCTCACGATTATGCGGGAAGGGTGGACCTCGAGAATCGCGTCTACCTGAAAGCTGCAAAGCACCCTCAGGTCTACTATTTACCCACTCGCGAGATCATCACGACGGTTTACGGCGAGGACGGCAAACACTTATATAACGACTTTAATCACCTTCGGTATCAGGGGGCGATGTCTGTTTTTCAGCCGCTGAAGCAACTTTTAGAACCTTTGATCCCGCAAGCCGCGCCGGAGACGGAACGCTGAGATTCGAAGACCCGGAGATTTGTTGGTGAAGGGGGGCTAATTGACGTTGTTCAGGGGTTTTCTCCGCGGTCGGAATGTGAGGTGGCGACACGCCGGGTTACTTTGGGATTCTTCCCTTGCCCGATACGGGATTTCGGCGATGTTGGCGGCTTTCCTTTTCGATGGACACCAGTTTCCAACAGCAAATCGATAAAGCAGCAGTCCTGCTCGAAGCATTGCCGTACCTTCAGAAGTTTCGCGGCGAAACATTTCTTATCAAAGTCGGCGGTAGCGCGATGGATGATTCAGCGCTCGTGAGGCGTCTCCTCCGGGACATCGTTTTCATGGAGGTCGCCGGAATCAATCCGGTGATCGTGCATGGCGGTGGCAAGGCGATCTCCGCGGCGATGCAGGATTCCGGCCTCGAAGCGCAGTTCGTCGGCGGGCTCCGTGTTACGACCGATGAATCGATGGAGATCGTCGAGAAGACCCTGAGCGGGGTGATCAATCCGGGACTCGTTGAAGGCATTGAGAGTTTCGGAGGCAAAGCGGTAGGTGTCCCCGGAAGCGAAGCTTTTATCGGAGAGCGCATCAACGGATGGTCTCAGGACGAGAAAAAGGAGGTCAGTCTCGGTCGCGTCGGGCGTGTCATCGGTTTCGATACTTCCAAAATTCAAGCCGCGATCTCTTCGGAGATCGTTCCCGTCGTATCGCCGGTGGCTTCTGAAGAGGGGACCAAACTGAGCCTCAACGTAAATGCCGACCTCGCCGCAAGTGCTCTCGCGGCGGAGCTGAAAGCAGCTAAACTGATCTATCTTAGCGATGTGTTAGGGCTGATGCAGGACCCGTCGGATGAGTCGACCCTGATTCACTCGTTGAATGCGAGCGATGCGGAAGGTCTCATCGAGGATGGCACGATCGGCGGCGGGATGATTCCCAAAGTCCGGTCCTCCGTCGAGGCTCTCAACGCGGGTGTGGGGAAAGTCCACATGATCGACGGGCGGATTTCCCATTCGCTGTTGCTGGAGATTTTCACCGAAGACGGAATCGGGACTGAAATTGTAAAATGAGTGAAGCTGAAACAACTATCGAACTGACAGACGAGTTTCTCCTGGGGAACTACGGCCGATTTCCTGTCGCGTTTTCGAGAGGGGAAGGTGGCTACATTTTCGACGAGGAAGGAAACAGGTTCCTCGATTTTGCGACAGGGATCGCGGTGTGTTCGCTGGGGCATTGCCCACCTGTGATGCAGGAGGCACTTACCGCTCAAGGTGGAAAGCTGATTCACTGTTCCAATCTCTATCACATCCGTGAACAGGCCGAGTTGGGCCGGTTCGTGGTCGAGAAGATGGTGAAGCGTCCCGGAAAAGTCTTTTTCTGCAACAGCGGAGCCGAGGCGAATGACGGGCTCATCAAGCTGGCGAGGAAGCGTGCCTACGACAAGTTTGGTCCGGAAACGACGAAGCGGGATATCGTCACGTGCAAGCAGTCTTTCCACGGGCGGACCCTCGGCGGTATCGCTGCGACGGGGCAGGACAAGGTGAAGATCGGATTCGATCCGCTTCTCCCCGGATTTCTTCATGTTCCTTTCAATGATCCTGAGGCGCTTCGTGAGGCTGTGTCAGAGGATACCGCTGCGATTCTTTTTGAGCCTCTCCAGGGGGAGGGCGGAATTCATCCGGCTTCTCCGGAGTTCATGGCGATGGCGGACGAGCTGCGTGAGAAATACGATCTTCTTCTCATGTTCGATGAAGTTCAGTGTGGATCGGGACGGACCGGCGACTGGTGCGGATGGCGAACGATTCTGGAAGGCAGCGGCGTCAGCGTCGAGCCTGACGCGGTGAGCTGGGCGAAAGGATTTGGCGGTGGTTTTCCGATCGGGGCGATCTGGGCGAGTGACGATTGCGCGGGGGCTCTCGGTCCCGGAACGCACGGCTCGACCTTTGGCGGAACGCCGTTGGCCTCAGCGGTTTCCCTCGCAGTGCTCGAGGAGATTGAGCGGTGTGGTGCGCTGGAAAATGTGAAACGTCAGGAGGCGCGGATTCGCGATGAGGTCGCTTCCTGGAACTGTCCGCTTGTCGATTCACTTCGGGGCGTGGGGCTCATGTTAGGGTTCGTTCTCAATGTGGAGGCGATCAGTAGAATTCCCGGTTTTTCCGAATCGGGGCAGACTCCCGCTTTGTTTGTCGTGAACAAAGTAATGGCGCAGAAGATGCTCACGGTTCCCGCCGGAGCTGAGGTGGTGCGTTGGCTGCCGCGGCTTGATGTTCCCGATGCGGAGATCGACGAGGCATTGAAAGTTTTCCGTGGAGTCCTTGAAGGGCTTGCTTCCCTTTAGTATTCAATTTTTTTAGTTATGAAACACCTCTTAGGTATCGAGCAATTGTCGGCGAGTGAGATTGAATCGCTTGTGGAGAAAGCCGTCGAGTTAAAGGCGAACCGCGGTCGGCAGACTGAGCACCCTCTCGCCGGGGAAACCTGGGCGATGATCTTCTCAAAGTCGTCGACGAGAACCCGTGTCAGTTTCGAGGTGGGGCTCAACGAGTTCGGCGCGCGGCCGTTGTTTCTCAATGCCAACGACGTTCAGCTCGGACGAGGTGAGCCTATCAAAGACACTGCGCGTGTTCTTGGACGCATGGTCCACGGGGCGATTATCAGGACTTTCGATCAGCAGGATGTTGTGGACTTTGCCGACTACGGAAAAATTCCAACGATCAATGCGCTGACCGATGAGGAGCATCCCTGTCAGATTCTCGCGGACCTCCTGACGATTCGGGAGAAACTCGGCGGCTGGGAGGGGAAGAAGATTTCGTTCTTCGGCGACGGCGATTGCAACATGGGGCGTTCCTGGGCGTGGGCGGCGAAGCGGCTTGGATTCGATCTTTGCATCGCGGCACCGACTGAGTTTCAACCGGCTGAAGAATTTATGACCCGTCTCGGAAGTGCTCCGGTGACGATCACGGATGACGTGAAGGTCGCGGCGGAAGGCTGCGATGTTCTTTACACCGATACCTGGGTGAGCATGGGTAAAGAGGAGGAAGCGGCTGACCGACTCAAGGTGCTCGCTCCTTTCCAGATCAATCAGGAAGTGCTCGAAATCGCAAACGAGGGCGCGATTGTTCAGCATTGCCTTCCCGCCTACCGCGATAAGGAAATCACGGAGGAAATTCTTGAAGCACGTCAGGAGGAAATTTTTCAGCAGGCTGAGAATCGATTGCACGCGCAAAAGGCGGTTCTGCTGGCTCTTGCCGAAGCCCGTTGAGGTATTTCATGGGGTTCTCCAGCTCAATTTTCCATTGGGAGTGGTTGCGAGAATCTGATTCGATATGAAACGGCGAAGCGATCTTTGCGAGTCCCACGGTGAGGAAGTCGCCAATACGATCAGTCACGGCCTCGGCGTCGCGATGGGCGTGGTTGGTTTGGTGATAATGGTTCGGCTCGCGATCCCTTACGGGGCGTGGCACATCACCAGCGTGAGCATTTTCGGCGCGAGTTTGATCCTGCTTTACCTGGGGTCGACACTCTATCACTACGTCCAGACACACCGGATGAAACGTGTCTTTCAGATCATTGATCACTCGCTGATTTTTGTTCTGATTGCCGGAAGCTATACTCCCTGGCTGCTCGTCAACTTGAGAGGTCCCTGGGGCTGGTCTCTGTTCGGCGTCGTTTGGGGGCTCGCGATTATCGGGATTGTCCTGAAAGCGGTCTTTTTGCCGCGGTATGACCGGCTTGGCGCAGTTATTTACATCCTGATGGGGTGGATCATTTGCATCGCACTGAAGCCACTCATCGCGAGCGTGAACAGCCTCGGTCTTACCTGGCTCGTTGCGGGAGGGCTCTGTTACACGGGCGGGGTGGTCTTCTACGTGATGCGGAATTTAAAATACTCGCATACGATCTGGCATATCTTCGTTCTCGCGGGGAGCCTCTGTCACATCATCGCTGTGATCTACGGCGTCTTGACTGATCAAGTTGTCAGCCCGGTGATTCCCGCTGAGGTGCTGCTCCCGAACTGATCGATCTCCACGCCCATTCGCTGAGCGATGGGGACGAAAAGGTTCGCGAACGGCGTGTTGTTTTCCTCGTCGTGCGCGATGTAGCCGGCGTGCTTGAGTCCGCCTCCGGCGAGGAGGACGGGAAGGTTGCGCCAGTTGTGGCTGCTCGCGTTACCGAGGTTGGACCCGTATAGCACTGAGGTGTGATCGAGGAGCGATTTTCCGTTTTCCTCGATCGCTTTCATTTTCGTGAGAAATTCCCCCAGCACTTTGAACTCGGCTTCTTCGATGATCTTCAGTTCGTCGATTTTTTCGGGATCTTTTCCGTGGTGCGAAAGGTTGTGCCAGTCGGTATCGACCCCGGGAATGGCGGGGACGGCATTCATTCCCGAGAGCTGAAACGTGATCGTCCGGGTCGAATCGGATTGCAGCGCTAGAACGATCATGTCGTTCATGATTCGTTGTTTTCCGATCGCATCGTTTTTATCCTGAATGTCCTTCGGCTCGGGTGCCGCAGTTTTCGGCTTCGGCTGCTGAACCCAACCTTCGGATTGCTGCAGTCGGACTTCGAGGTCGCGCACGGAGGTGAGATACTCGTCGAGTTTTTCCTGGTCTTTTTCACCAAGTTTCCGGTCGAGCTTTTTCGCTTCGCCGAGGAGGGTATCGAGGATACTCCGCCCGCGACGGAACTGACGCATTTCCTCTTCCACCTCACGTTCCGATCCCTGAGTGAAAAGCGCTCTGAACAATTTGGAAGGAGACGTTTCCCCGGGGATTTCGACACCGTTCGCGGTCCACGACATCGACCGGCCGCTCGTGGAAAGAGCGAGATAGGGGTAGCGGGTTTCATGACCGATTTTCTCAGCGATGAGCTGGTCGAGTGAGATGCTGTTTTTGAAGCCGGCGAGCCCGGGGCGGCGGGCTGAGGTGAGCCAGGTCAGTTCCGATGCGTGGCCGTTGTTTCCCTGCTGGTCGGGGTGGGAAAGGCCCGAGATCACCGTGAAATCGGATTGGTGCTCTTTGAGATAGCTCAAATAAGGCGTCAGCTCGTAATCGGTTCCCTCACTCGTCGGGAAAAGATACGGGGTGTGAAATCCAAGCGTCGCGCACATCGCCACGAATCGGTCAGGTGCTTTGCTCGAAGCTCCCCGGGCGAACGCCGGAGTCATCGCTTCGAGGAATGGCAGGCCCATCATCGTGGCTCCGACACCTCTCAGGAAATGGCGGCGGTCCAGTGATTTGCCCGTGGCGAAATAGGGAGTGTTCATAAAGGGGGAGAGGGTGTTATTTTTGACGGAAGATTTTACTCCCGATCACGTGGTGGATGAGGTCCCGAACGCCGTGCCCGGATTCGGAGGACAGTTTGACGATACGGTTGATTTCGGGTCGGTCGGAAAATCCCATCTCGCGGCCCGTGGCGAAGACGAGAAGCTTTGTCGTGAGGTTTTTAGCGAGTGTGTCAGGATCGGCGGCAAGGAGATCCCGATACTCACGAAACCCGCTGAATGTGCTTCCGTCAGGGAGGGTGCCGCTTGAATCGACCGGTTGGCCGATTTTGTAGCGAACGGACTTCCCGCGAATGATCCAGAAGCCCGGTTTCTCACCTTCTCCGAGACTTCTGAACCGGTCCCGCCAGCCTCCGATCGGGTTGAATGACTCGAGCGCAAAACCCGGAGGATCAATCATCGTGTGGCAGGACTGACAGTTCTCCGAATCTTTGTGTTTCTCGAGGATCTCGCGAAGCGTTTCCGCGCCCCGGATGTCGGGTTCGACCCCGGAGATACCGGGCGGTGGCGGCGCGGGATGCTGGCCGAGAATGCGTTCGTTGATCCAGACACCACGGAGGACAGGGGAGGTATTCGTTCCATTGGCCGATACTTTCAAAATGCTTCCCTGGGATAGAATCCCGCCACGATTGGAGTCGGGGGGGAGGCTCACCCGCTCGACGAGGGGATTGGTGACGCCTTCTATTCCGTAGTGATCAGCGAGTCTGGAATTGAGCATCGCAAAGTCTGATTTGACGATCGTTGTGACAGGCAGGTTCCCGGTGATCATTTCGCGGAAATAACTCCGTGTTTCCTCTATCATCGACTGCTGCAGATAGCGGTCGAACTCCGGAAAAAGCTGATCATCGGGATTCGTGAAATCGATGCTGCGGAGGTCGAGCCATCCATCGGTGAAGTCGGTGATGAAGTGTTCGAAATCCGTTTCCTGCATGAGTCCGTTCGCCTTGGCGAGTAACAGCTCAGGGGACTTCGAGAGCTCTCCGGTTGCGGCGGCGGCGAGGAGCTCATCGTCGGGTGCATTGCGAGTGAGAAAATAGGAGAGTCGACTCGCGAGCTCAAAATCGTCGAGGTCTTTCTTCATCTCGTTGAGATACAGAAAATCAGGTGAGCACAGCATCGCAGCGAGTGCGGTGAGCAGTGACTCCTCAAACGAGGCGCCTTTCGTCAGTTCCGTCTGAAAGAGAATCAGGTAGGGGGCAATTTTTTCCTCTCCGGCAGGTCGGCGGAAGGCCGCATTCGCGAAGCGCGTCAGGACGGGGATGACGTCTTCGGTTGGCGACTCTGACACGACATCGTATTTGGGAACATACCAGGATTTGGTTTTGCTGCTCGGATTGGCCGGTTCAATTTCCTTCCGGTTCAGTCCCTCGAAAATGAGCTCGTAGCCACGTGACGGAATCTCCTCGATGATGGGGCCTGTGAGTTCGACGGAATTGATCGCCAGACCCGGTCCGGTGTAATTTTCAATTCCCTCCTTATTGATTTGAAGGTCGTTGTCGTAGATTCCCTGCGGCTTGATTTCGATCATGTAGCGTTGCTCCATCCACGCCGTGAGTTCGATCGTTGTCGGCTTGCCGGGCGGGAGCGATCGGTAGGCGTAGATCGGCTTCTCTGAACCTCGGGCGAATGAGGTTCCCCCAATCGATAAGGTGACCGGTTTATCGCTTTGATAGGCGTATCCGGTGACCTTGATCCGGTAGAGACCGCGTTTTTCCGCGTGGGCTTCCCGAAGCATCCCGGTGGGGTAGTGCCGGTCCATGAAAAAGACGATCGCACCGTCCGGCGCTTTGAGCCATGAGTCGCCGATGAACTTCTCCGCCCCCTGGGTGTCGGCGTAGCTCGCGGTGATCGTTTCCGGCTCATTTTTGATGTTCGGGTTGATCGCGACGGCCTCTTCCAGCGCCTTCGTCGCGAGATCGATGTAGTAGCGCAGCTGCACCTTCGACATGCCGAGGCGCTCCCCTACATTGTCGAACCCGTCAGCTCTGCCGTCTTCGGGAAGGTAGCTTTCGGCGTCAATACGAACTCCGAGAAGCTCGTTGATCGTGTTCTGATACTCCCGCCGGTTGAGACGCCGCAACACGGTTTGTTTGGTCGCGGCATGTGCCTCCGCCAATGACGGCGCGAGCTCGGACGCGAAGATGCGTTTTTCGCCGGTGGAGGGCGCATCGTTTTCCTTCGGAGGCATTTCGCCTCTGGCAACGCGATCGTAAATGTAGATCCATTTATCGAGCGCGGCGGGATCGCTCAGATCCTGTGAGAGGGCGTAGAGGTCGAGCCCGCCCTTGGTCGTGAGATCGTCATGACATTCGTAGCAGTGCTTCTCGAAAAAGGGCTCAATCTTCTTTGTGAAACCTTCGGCTCCCCGGCTGGATGCGACGGAAAGGCCTCCGATGAGGGTGCTGAGAAAAAGGGTAGCGAGGTCGCTTCGACTGAAATGGCGCATAAAGGAGGAAGTCTGCGCCTCCAGTTTACCGTAAATCGATTCCTAATCCCATTGAAAAGCGTCTACGGGTTGAGGGCTTTTCAACTGGCTGAAAAGGGCCCGGGGCTGAAAAGCAAACAGTGTCAGGTGCACCACCTGACCCTGTTGAATCATAAAAACTGCGGCTTGCCGTTAAAACGCTTTCTGCCAGCCGGCGGTGATCATCCAGTCCATTCCGAGCTGAGGGCCGTCGAGGTCCTGATAGAGAGGCGTTCCTGCTTCCACAGCGAGACGGTGACCGTTGTTGAAGAGGTAATTTACACCGGCGAAAACGTCGATGCGCTCACCTCCGCGAAGGTCGGGGCGGGCGGTTGGGATTGGCGCTCCGAGCGCGGGGTTGGCGGCGTCGATGTCGCCCCAGGTCGTTCCGGAAACTCGGAGGGAAGTGCTCAGCGCGTCGGTGACACGGTAGGCTCCCCAGATGTTGGCGGTGATGTCGTCACCGAGCGTGTAGTTTTGATCGTTTTCACCGAGGCGGATCGTTCCGAGAATCTGCGCTCCCCATGAGAAGTCGCCGCACTGACCGAGATAGGTGATGCCGGGTTTGAGATCCCATGTCCCTGATCCGAGTTGCATCGGGAAGGGGAGGATTACGTTGTTACCCATCGGCGTGTTTCCCCGTTCGGTGATGGAGCCGGTCGGCGCGCTCATCATGAGGTTGAGGTGCATTCTTGAATTGCCTCTTTCATAGATGTTGAGGAGACCGCCGAATTTGAAATCTCCGATGCCGTGCGAGTGCGTCGAAAATGTTCCGCCCGGTGCCGTGATGTGAGTCATGAATTTGTCCACGATCGGCATCATGAAGGCGAAGGTGAGATCGTCGGTTGGCGCATACATCGCTCCGACCATTTGCATTTCTGTCTGCATGTCAGTCGGCATCACCATGTAGTTGCCACCGTTGGGAATGAGCTGTGACTGTGCGGTGACCTCGTTGCTGCCAACGTAGTTCTGACGCATATCCATATACATGTAGCGATAGGAGAACATGAACTCGCCCGCTTCATGAGTGTGATCACCCATCACGCCGATGGGTGCGTGGCTGTCGACACGGTGACTGTCGTAGGGAGTGTCCGCGCAGTTCTTTGCGGGGGCGATTGGCGTGGTTTCCTTGCCGGATGAGTAGTCACCGGCGTGAATATTTGAAATGGCAAGCAGTGAAGCGGCCGTGAGGAGTGTTTTAGTAAAAGTCATTGTAGTAGAAAGTTAGTAGAGAATTTCAGTGCCGAAAAGCCGGGCACAACGGAGCTCGAATGATGAGCGCAGAGATGATGGAACGCGTCTTTACGTTCGCATCTGAATCGGGCCGGACGCGGCCGCTAGGTGAACCGGGAGACTAGACCCGGGGAGGGTGGTCGATACCTCTACCGGAAAGCTGGGCTTGCCCGAATAAATCGAGGGGAAGTCTGAAGAGCATGGAATCGTGACGCCCCGGGGAAACTCCGTTTGAAGCGATGGGAACCAGAAGAATGCTCTTGGTCGAAAGATCGAGGTTTTTCTCGCTGTCTGAACTGCGACCGGATTCGATCGCCATACAGTGTTCGCAGGGATTCTGTCCCGATAAAACGCTCGCGACCTTTTCAGAAAATGTCGCCGCCTGTGATTCGCTGATCATGTTCGCCCAGGTAACGGACTGCAGCACAGACCAATGAAGGTCGGTGATGAGGACCGCTGCGACGAGCGCGAGAATGGTGGCGAAATTCTTCAAGCTGGGAAACGGATTGCCCCTCACGGGTGTCTTTGCAAGTGGAATACGTGTTTTTCGTGGATTGACTTGAGGCCGTGAAGAGGCCACAAAATAGCGTTTCTTTTGATGTCCAATATGAGTGAAAAAACTGCTTTTGTAACCGGTGCGAGTAAAGGAGTCGGCCGTGGAATCGCCTATGGGCTCGCGGACGCGGGCTGGGATGTCGCGATCAATTATCACAGCGATAAGGCTGGAGCGGATGAAACCCGCGAGACCATCGAGGCGAAGGGTCGGAAGTGTTTTGCGGTACCCGGAGACGTCGGAAACAAGGCGGATGTGGAGAGAATGTTCGCGGCAGTGGTTGAGGAAATGGGGCGAATCGACTGCCTCGTAAACAACGCAGGCCGCCAGACATTTGCCTCATTGTTAGAGCTTTCGGAAGAGGATTGGGACAAAACAATCAAAACGAATTTGAAAGGCGGATTTCTCTGCTCACAGGCCGGTGGCCGGATCATGAAGGATCAGGGAAACGGAGGCTCGATCATCAATATTGGTTCCGGTGCCAACAAGGAGCCCTTTTTGAATTTGGTCGACTACTGCGCGTCGAAAGGCGGGCTCGACCAGCTGACTCGCGTCAGTGCCTGTGAACTCGGAAAATACGGCATTCGTGTGAATTGCGTCGCTCCCGGAGCGATTGAGATCGAGCGAACCAAAGAGGAGTCTCCCGATTATTCCGGTGACTGGTCACCGCTCACGCCGATGGGGCGGGTCGGGACGCCGCAGGACGTCGCCTCCATGGTCGTGCATCTCGCGAGCGATGCCGCGAATTTCATCACCGGTCAGACGATCTACGTTGATGGTGGTCTCTGGACGAAAACGCATTGGCCCTACGAGACCGATTAGTTTTTGTCTTCGGGCAGTTCATCGAGTGCCTCGAGAAAATCCTCCTCCTCATCGTACTCGGACTCGTCCCACGCAATGACGTCGAGGAGATTGCTGTAGTCGTCGGTCCAGAGGATCCCGGTGCGCAGTTCATGTTCCCACTCGCTTGGATAGTCGGATTCGCTGAGTCGTTGCAGGAAATTTTCGTCTTTTGTAATCAGGACCCAGTCGGAGTAGTAGGTGTGCTCGTCCTCTCCGTATTCCTCGACGCGCGTGGCGGTGTAGCCGAATTCGTTCGCGAGATTCCTCACCGGGTCGCTCAGGTCGAGATGGAGATTGGTGATATGCACGACGAGAACCCCGTCCGGTTTGAGATGCTGAAAGTATAGCGCAAACGCCTCCTTCGTCATGAGGTGCAACGGAATCGAATCACCGCTGAAGGCGTCGACGAAGAGCGCGTCGAATTGCTGTGGTTCGCCCCGTTGCAGTTCCTGTTCGAGCATGATCCTGGCATCTCCGATCACGACCTCGACATCGCCATCACACTTTTCGAGGTAGGTGAAATGTTCACGTGCCATTTCCTCGACCTGAGGATTGATTTCGTAAAAGCGGAATTGATCGCCTTCGTGGGAGAGCGTTGCAATCGTTCCGACGCCGAGACCGATCCCCCCGACGTGGCGTTCACCGGCGGGCGTGTTGATAAAGCTGAGCGCGGCCGCGACGCCGGATTTCTCAGAGTAGTAGGTCGTCGCCAACATCTCCCATTCCGGTTTCTGATACTGTCGTCCGTGGCTGATTCGGCCATGATAGAGTGACAGGTAGCTCTCATCGGTTCCGCCGTAGGTTTCGCTGACTTGAAGCACTCCGTAAAAGCCGCGTTTCACCGCGATGGCACTGCCATCCCGCTCCTGAACCTGTGTCGTGAGGCCGTAAATCAGCGCGCCGCAAAGGACCAGCCATATCGTGGCGCCTGCGGCAAAGGGGATGCTTTTGAGTGAACTGCGGTAGCGCCTGAACAGTTCAATGCTCGTGAGGCCGGCAAGGAGGATCAGGGCGAAGTGCAATTCTCGGTAGCCGTCGAAAATGAGCGGGGCAATGAGGCTGACAAAAACACCTCCGATGGCTCCACCGAGAGAAATGAGCAGGTAAAATCCGGTGAGGTAACGGTTCGCGGGTTTCAGCCGGACCACTTCCCCGTGACAGATCATACAGCCGAAAAAGACCGCGCCGCAGTAGATCGCAATCTGCAATCCGAGATGCCACTCCTCGTCGGCGAATTGCCGGTTCATGAGGACGACGAGCAGGGCGATGGAGACAACCGCGGCGGGAATCCAGATGCGTCTCCGATACCAGCGGGAATGATCGAAGCTGATGACGAAGGTCAGGAGGTAAAGCGACAGCGGAATCACCCAGAGGAAAGGGACCACGGCAACGTCCTGACACATTTGATTCGTCAGCGAGAGCAGCAGCATAGAGCCGCAGGCGGCGAAGGCGACCCAGAGCAGTTTGTTGATCAGGAAAGGGGGATCGGCCTTGGCGGGGGCTTCTTTGATCGCGTGATGCGTTGCCTGCTTGATGAAAAGGATCGCGCAGGCGGCGGCAAAGATCGCGTAAATGGCAAACGCCCATGACCAGATCAGGGTCTGCGCCGAAGTCCGAAGGAGCGGTTCAAAGAGAAAGGGGTAGCTGACCAGCCCTAACAATGATCCCGCGTTTGAAATCGCGTAGAGGCGATAGGGTGATCGAGTAGGGAAGGCCTCGCTGAACCAGTGTTGCAAAAGCGGCCCGGAGGCAGAGAGGAGAAAATAAGGAAAGCCGACCGTGAGCACTAACAGTTGAACAATTCCGAGGACGGGATGCTCCGACCCGTCGGGCTTGAGGCTTTCGGATGGCGTGATCGGGAGGAGAATGATCGCGATCAGGAGCAATCCGAGATGAACCGCAATCTGGACGCGACGTTTTCCCCTCAGGAACGAGACGAGGGCGTGGGCGTAGGCATAGCCTGCGAGGAGCCCCACCTGGAAAAAGAGCAGACAACTCGTCCACACCGCCGGGCTTCCCCCATACCAGGGAAGGATGTAGCGGGCGATGACGGGCTGAATCTGAAAGAGTAGAAACGCACTGAGGAAGATTGAAACGACGAAAAGGGGCATGGCCTTATCAAACCGTCGCCAATGGCAGCAGTTGCGGAAAATCGGTTAGAGTTTCTTGAGCGAAATATTCCGGAAACGGTAGGTCTGGCCTTTTTCGCCGTGGTGCTGAATCCCGATGGGGCCGGATGCGTCGGTGTCGTCGTGGAGATCAGTGATGACGACTCCATTGACTTCGATTTTGATGTGATCGCCTTTGCAGGTGATTTTGTAAGTGTTCCAGCCGTTGCGTTTGAGGGCACCTTTGATTTCGGGCTTCGCGAAGTGCGCCTGTGACTCTTTTTCGTAGGCGAGGAATTTCTCCACTTTGGTCCGGCCTTTCTGGCTCGGCCAGATCCACTGGCGGCGACCTTCGTCATAGAGTCCGCCCGACCAGCGGCGCTCCGATCCGTCGCATTCCGCCTGATAACCGAATACCTTGTTAGGCTCGACGTGGGCACGAAACATCACGCCGGAGTTGGCTGGGCCCTCGGGGAGGTGGATGTCGACGCTCACTTCGAAATCATCGAATGACTCTTCGGTAACGAGAAAGAATTTTTTGTCGCTGAGGAGGTGGATTTCTCCGTCGACGACTTTGGCATCGCCGTAGTCGAAAGGATTCTTCCATCCATTGAGGGTTTTCCCGTCGAAAAGAGCAATGGTTTCGCTTTCGCTTTTAGCGGCGCCTTTCTCTTCTGCGACAGCAGTGCCGAGAAGCGAAAGAGAAAGGGTGGTGATGAGTAACTGTTTAATCATGATTTTCGGGAACTTAACCAAGGAGCGCGCGTTTGATCAAACGAAGAATTTATCCTGATCGAGTGGTTTTCACTCTAAGCGCTCCGGTCCCGCGTCAGCATGATTTGATTGCCCTCGGTGTCTTCACACATCGCGAGATGAGGTGGCTCACCGTCCTCCGGCTGGGGTTCACGTTCGCATCGACCGCCACCTTCGCGCACCGCTGCGGCGCCTTTGACCACGTCAGCCACCTGAAGCGTGATGCCGGTCCAGGTCTTTTTCCCTTCACCCCCGCTGTGAATCGAAAGGATCCCGCCGGCGATATCGAGCTCGGTGATGTGGGGATTCTTTTTGATTTCTCTGGCGCCGAAGACTTCGCTGTAAAAGAGAGCGCATCGCTCTGAGTCCTCAGCCCAGATCGTGTATTTAACTTTTTCTACCTGGAGCATGACCGGAGGGTCGTGTCCCGTGTTGAGAAGGGCAATTGAAAATTCTATTGGGGGACGTAGAGGTCTGATCCTTTTCCGTTGGGACGGTGGTGCACCGTGACGTCGATGTGCGGGCGTCGGGCCCCGGCCTCTTTCGCCATGCGGAGAAGTGACTGCCACTGAAACCAGGTGCTGACGTGACCCCGGAACAACGGCACGCCGTTGTGGACGTCGACGGAGACTTGCACCTGAGGATCGGTGTTGAGCAATTGGATGTCCTCGCGGAGTGACTCGGCGATGGTTTCGTCAGGTTTTTCGTCGAAAGAATCTGATACGGTCAGGTAGTTGGCGACGTGGACGACTCCGGCCTGGGCGTCGGCGATTCGTCCCGCTCTTTCTTTTTCAAAGTGGGTGTCGACCATTCCGTAAAGGTGAACGTGATAGTCTCTGGAGCGGGGAATGATATCGGCCAGCTCGAGGTAGGCATCTCTCGCGACGGCTCTCCTCACGTTTTCAACGATGTCTTCATCGGTGATTTCGCGGTCGCTCCACTCAACGTCGATCCGGTTGTCGACTCCCTGAACACCACTCGTGTGGGTCGCGATTTGCTCTGCCGCTTTCTTAATCGAAAAGCGCTTCGCTTTGCCGGTCAGGGTGACCATTCCCGCTGATGACGTGATTTCGATCGCGTCGACAGCCCCGACGACGAGCGGGTGCTGCTTCATCGCCAGCTTAATGTTCGCAGCGATTTGTTCGTCGGTGATGGCGGCGAGACGATCGCTCCGGCGCTTCTCACGATCTTCGTCGGTTCCCACGTTGAGGCGCTCTCCGTTCACGGTCATGACTCCGGGGATGCCGGCTAATTTCACGGCAGTCGTTTTCTCGGTGGGGGTGAGGACGCTTCCGGCCAGTGATACCTCGCGGTTCTTGACCTCGACTTCGACGTTGGAGCCGTCGAGGACGGCGGAATTTTCCATCAGTTCGGAAATGATCGCCTTGAGTTCATCGTCGTTCGTGTCCCGTCTCGAGGTCACCTCGAGCAGATTGTTGATCGATTTCACGCCCCGGATAAATGAGATCTCGGACTCGATCAGCTCTTTTTCCATGAGTGAGTCGGCGCGACCTGAGAGTTCCACGACCCCGTCGGTCGACGTAATCTGAATGCGGCTGGCGTCCGCGGCCTCCAGTTCGCTGAGCAGCGAGACCGAATGCTCGACGATCTTGTCGTCAGGCACGACAGGTGGTTGAACGATGATCTGGTTCACGACCGAGCGAACCCCGGGGAGCGCACTGGCGATTTCGGCAGCGGAGCGTGCACTGCTCAGGCTGTCGACCGAGCCGCTCAGCGTGACGACACCGTCGCTGACGTCCGCGTCAATCGCCTGAGACCGGATCGATGGGGTTCGGCGTAATTTGTCTTCGAGTTTGCCGGCAGGGCTCTCGTCTGACGCCTCAGTCGCTGGAGGCGTTTCGGATGACGGTTCAGCTTGGAGAAAAACGGTGGGGAGAGAGCACGAAAGGGTGAGAACGATCGCGCTGCGAATAAATCTGGTCGGGTTCATGCCTCATTGAATTGCAGAATGGATACCAGTCAGGGTTCCGGCGGAGTTTCCCTTGAGAACGGGGGCTCTCCGGCGCGCCGGGGAAGTGACGCCCGGTCAAACTTGCAGATTGCAAGCCGGGGGCGCAACGAAACGCGGCGTATTGCAAGAGACCGGCAGGGCGATCAAGACTTGCGATCTACAGGGGCATCGCGGATGAATGTGCGGGTTGAAAATCTCATTTCCAGATGCGCTTCCGGTTTCACGGCGGCGGGATGACATTCGTGATGCGCTTGAAAAGCATCAGGTTGTGATCGTTTGTGGAGACACGGGATCGGGAAAAACGACGCAGCTTCCCAAGATTGCGCTCGAAATGGGCAGGGGACGCGACGGCATGCGGATCGGTTGCACGCAGCCCCGCCGGATCGCGGCAACGTCCGTCGCGAAGCGTGTCGCGGAAGAGTTGCAGGTCACGCTCGGGCAGGAGGTCGGCTACCAGATTCGGTTTGATGATCGAACCTCCCGCGAAACGACTTCGGTGAAGTTTATGACCGACGGGGTTCTCCTCGCCGAGACGCAGAATGATCCCGACCTTCGCCAGTATGACACGCTCATCATCGATGAAGCGCACGAGAGGTCGCTGAACATTGATTTCATTCTCGGTTACCTTCATCGGACCTTGCTGAGACGTCCCGATCTGAAAATCATCGTTTCCTCGGCGACGCTGGATGCGGGGAGCTTTTCCGAATTTTTCCGGGGGGCTCCGGTCCTCGAGGTGGAAGGGCGAACGTTTCCGGTGGAGGACCGGTTTCAGGAGCCGCTTCATGATCGGGAGCGCGTTGCAGAGCAGGTCTGGCGGGCGGTCGAGGATCTCGAGGACGATGACTACCTCGGCGACACGCTCGTTTTTCTTCCCGGCGAACGCGAGATTCGCGACACCGCCGATCTACTCGAAGGGCGAAAATCGTCGCACATGATGATTCTGCCGCTCTTCGCGAGGCAGGCGGGAAAAGAGCAGCAGGCGGTCTTCAACCCGATCAAGAACAGGCGGCGCATCATTCTCGCGACGAATGTGGCGGAGACCTCGCTCACGATTCCGGGGATCCGGTTTGTGATCGATTCCGGATTGGCCCGTGTCAGTCGTCATGAAACGGGCGGGGGGATCCAGCGCTTGCAGATCGAGCCGGTTTCTCAGGCAAGCGCCCGACAGCGGCGGGGGCGTTGCGGCCGAATCAGCGAGGGTGTTTGTGTCAGGCTCTACAGCGAAGAGGATTTCCTGGAGCGTCCCGAGTTCACTGATCCTGAGATTTTGCGGACCAATCTCGCCGGGGTCGTCCTGCAGATGGAACATCTCCGGCTTGGCGATCCCTTGAAATTTCCCTTCGTCGATCCGCCGCAGCCGAAACGCGTCGCGCAGGCCTACCGGGTTCTCGAAGAGATCGGGGCGATCAAAAAGCATAAGGGGCATCACGAGCTCACCCCGACGGGGCGGATTCTCGCACGGTTGCCGGTCGATCCCAGAGTCGGACGGATTCTGGTCGGTGCGAAGGACGAAGGCTGCCTGCAGGAGGCGCTTATCATCGCGAGTGCCCTCACGGTGCAGGACCCGAAGGAGCGACCCAAGGAGAAGCAGGAGGCGGCGGACCAGGCGCATGCGAAGTTTCGGGACAAGCGCTCCGACTTCACCTCGTGGCTGCATCTCTGGTTCGCGATTCAGGAGGAGCGGAAAAAATCGGGCAACGCCTTGCGGAAATTCTGTCAGAAGAATTTCATCAATTACCGGCGGGTTCAGGAATGGATGAATCTGCACCGCGAACTGAGGGATTCGCTGAAAAGCCTGAAGTGGAAGCTCCCGAAACCGGATCAGCGGATCACCGACCCCGAAGACACTTATTCTGAGCCGCTCCACCGCGCGATCCTCGCAGCGATCCCTTCGCAAATCGGGATGCACCAGGGCAAAAAGCAGGGATACAAGGGGACGAGAAATTCGACTTTTTTCCTCTTTCCCGGATCCGGCGTCTTCGGTGCGAGCCCGGCGTGGGTCATGGCCTTCGACATGGTCGAGACCGCCAAACTGTATGCCCGGAACGTCGCCGCGTTTGATCCGGGATGCTTTGAGAAAGTGGCACCTCATCTCTGTCGCTACAGTTACAGCAATCCCCACTGGGTAAAGGAGCAGGGCGCTATATACGGAGAGGAGCGCGTCACCGGATGCGGGCTTCCCGTGATCGAAAAGCGGAAAGTGCACTACGGCCGGATCGACCGGAAGCTCGCTCGCAGCGTCTTCATTCTGGAGGCACTCGTCAACGGCAACACGCGCGCACCGATGCCCTCACTGCGCCGCAATCATGAAACGCTGAAGGCCGCGGAGCGCCTCGAGCACAAATTGCGCCGACTGGGCGGGTTGGCTCATCCGGAAGCGGTCGTCGAATTTTACGAGAAGCGGGTTCCCGAATCGATTTGCACGCAGAAGGAATTCGAAAAATGGGTTTCTGATCAGCCCGCGGGCGCGATCGATTTTTCTCTCGAGGAGTGTCTCGTTCCTCAGGTGGAACCCATCGTCGTCGAGAATTTTCCCGATTCGATCTGCTCGCCGGATGGGGAAACGGAATTTCTTTTGAGTTACCTGCACAATCCCTCTGACCCCGGCGACGGGATCATGATGATCGTTCCCCTCGTGGAGCTTCCGCATTTGCCCGACTGGTTTGGCGAGTGGCTCGTTCCCGGATGGCTGTCCGAAAAAATGAGCGTTCTGATTCGATGCCTCCGGAAAGACATCCGGACGATGCTGCCGTCGAACCGCGATGTCGTCGACGGGTTTGTTGAAGCGTGGGAGGGCTTTGAACCGGACTGCGGCCTCGTTCAGGCGTTGATTGACTGGCTTCACGACGAATACAGCATCGAGATTTCGAGCGGCTCGTTTGATCTCGATCGGGTTCCGGTTCACCTGAATATGAATTTTGCGGTGATCGATGACAAAGAGAAACTGATCCGCACCGGTCGTGATCTCGCCCTGCTCAAAAGCGAGCTGGCGGGGGAGGTGAAGGAACGCTTCACCAGTGTCGCCGGAAAGGGGCGCAATCGTCAGTTTGAAAAAGGTGAAGTCCGGCAGTGGGACTTCGGCGACCTCCCCGAGTTCGTTGAACTGGATCGACACACAAAAGGGTATCCGGGACTCCGGGATACGGGCCGGGAATATCCGGGAATGAAATTATGGTCCTGTCAGGTCTGCGCGGGGCGTCATCATCGACTCGGAGTGGCGCGCTTGTTCCGGGCATCGCACGGGGATACGATGGAGCGATTGAAGCAGGTCGTCTTTTCGTCAGGCAAAGGAGGCGGGAAACCCGTTCCGGCTCCGCGCGCGGCGACGAAGGCAAAGGCTGCAATCAAGTCGGACGGCTTTGGCTCTCTAGCCGCGGCGTTCGGAGAATCGGCGAGGCCGGCGTCAACCTCACCGGCTCCGAAGGCTCAGGCAAAAGGTAAACCGGCACCCGTCGCGAGCGGCCTCTCACCGGAGAACGCCTGGCTCTTGTCGAAAATCGGCAGTCAGCCGGATCGCAATCACGATGATTTGCTTTCACGCATCGTCTCGGAGCAGCTCGGCGCGCCTTTAACCGCTTCAGAGTGGAAGAAGGCGTCGAATCTGTCTGCGGAGGCGCTCTTCGAACGCGGAACAGAAGTGACGGGGCAGCTCCGCCGCTTGCTCGACGTGGTCGAGCGGGTGAGCCGCCTTCTCGGAAACCGGGAGGCAGGATACGAGGACTCCTTCGTTGATATAGCCAATCATTTTGACCAGCTCCTCGCGCCCGGTTGGATCCTCACCGCTGATTTTCCCAAAGCGCTGCGCTACTTTGAGGGGATGGAAATGCGTCTCACGAGGATGCTCGGGGCGCCTCCGATGAAAGACCTTCAGAAGCTCGAGCGTTACGAAGATGAATCGGTGGAGATCTGGAATGCGCCCGACGGCTGCGAATGCGGCGCTTGTTGCGAAGCGATGCAAATGAAGGCGATTCATCTCGCCGACAACGATCTCAGGCTCAGGATTTTTGCTCCGGAGATACGCGCGCGAATGAAGTGAGCGGCAGCCGGACAGGCGCATGTTTCAAGGGTATGAGAGGGCTTCGTTCCCGCCCGGCTTCAAAAAGTCGCTGAAATCCTTTGAAAAATTCCCTAAACTGGCTCTAATCACTTGACGTAGTTAATATTTCTTTATAATCTTGTAAAATTGATAATTAAGATAAATTGTCACTATTACTGCTGGTTGAATTGAAATGAAGTGCCCGAGTTGTCAGCGCCCTGTGGATCACGAGGCGGAAAGTTGCTATTCCTGTGGGTATAGCGAGCTTGAGGCTTCTGAGCGTTATGGCAGTAATCTGGTTGTCCTCAATCGGGTTCACGATGCGGCTCACTGTTTGCGGAAGCAGGAGCGCGATGAATTGAGCGAGACGCTCGACCGGCTAGAGCTGAAATTTCCTCAGATGCTGTTTTGCGTCTATCTCGGCAATCTTCCCTCCCACCTTTGCATCAGCGAGCTGGGCTTCTGGCTGTTGAATCACGGGCAGGTCCGCGGGGCGGAATACGCGCGTCCGAATGAGAATGCGATCCTCGTCGTCGTCGATATGGTCACCAAGCAGATCGGTATTTCTCTGGGCTATTTCGCCGAGACGCTGATTTCGGAGGAGGATGCCTACCGTGCTCTGACCTATTCCCGTCCTCACTTGATTAACTCCGAGTACGGGGAGGGGATTGAAAAAGTATTTCTGCGTCTCAGTAAGGTGCTTCAGAAAAAGGGGCGCAAGCTTCGCAAGCTCTCACGGAGCCAGATTCACAGCACCCTGAATGGCGAGGAAGCGAACCTCCTCGATCTGCCGGCCCATCTCGCGCCGGATCCGGCGATGACGAAAAAGGAAGTCGATGCGAAGCGTCACCAGCCGATGCCAGGCCCTTTTGCGAAGGTGCGGAACGTCATTTTGCTCCTTCTCATGATTCCGGTTCTCTCGATGGCCGCAAAGATCGAGATGCCCGAGTGGGAGGCTGAGAACACTGCCGGAGAATACTTTCTCGGAGGTGGTTTGTGGCCTCAGGGGCTGATCCCTGATCAGAAAGTGGCGGCGAATGCTCCCGGCGCGACCGATACGCCGGTTGAGTCCGAAAAGATTCCGCCCAAGCCCACGTCGCAGAATGCCAAGTTTTACGGTCCTCAGGGACTCGTCGAATCAGAAAAATCGGGCGACACGCCGCCTGAGAGTATCGCCGTGAATGGCGCTTACGAGCCGGAGGGACCACCGGCGCCGATCACCGCGGAGGATGCCGAGACGCCTGCGCTTGAGCCGCTTCCTCCGATCGAAGGGGCGCTCGCGGATCTGTATTTCCAGCACGCTCCGGTTGACTTTCTGATCGATCCTCAGCGCCTGCTCACTGAGCAGAAGTCGAACGACATCAAGCGTTTCCTCGAGTTTCACTCCGATGAGTCAGAGTTCCACATTTACATCATGGTGCTCGGCGAAACGCAGTCGCTTCCCGACGATGTCGACATGAAGAAACTCCATCAAGAGTGGTTCTCGGATCGGCCGACCGTCGTGATGCTTTACTACCGCGAGCATCCTGAGATGACCGAACTGGTCTTCAATGACAATGTCAGGGCCGGGCTTCCCAAGTCTGTTTTCGAGAGGATTCGTCAGAACTGCCTGCGTGAAGGCGGCGCGACCGACGATGCGCCTGACCAGGTCGAGAAAATGTCGATCGAGCTCAGTATTCAGCTCTACTGGTTGAGCCGTCTCATGGAGCAGGATGGCAGCGCAGCGCAGGAAAAGGCGGCGAAGACTTCCGTGCATGACATGGCCGCCTCTGCAGACGCACCTGAGTTGCTCCGCGAATATGCGCCGGGAATTTTCATCGAAGATCCCAGCCGCGTCGTCACTCTCATGCTGACACTGGCGATGATCGTTGCCGGTATCGTCGCCTTCGGAATGGCGGGATGGCTCGTGCTTCTCTGGCGCAGTCGGGACAGCGTTTCGGGCAAGCCGTTGCTCTTTCCCAATTTCAAGATTGTTCCCCGTCTCGGAGGTGAGTTCTCCGGTGGTGGCTTTGCGAGTATGTCTTTCGAGCTGAATGACAACTCCAGCTCGATCCGCTGATTTGGCAATGCTCCGGGTCTGGCCGAATCAGGCCAGTGATTTGCATTGCTGGATCGGAACGAAACCCTTTCAATGCCCCCATGGCATATAAAGTTGGAATTATTGGATACGGATGGGCCGCGACCGCTCACGCAGATGCGATCAATGGCACCGATCAGGGGAGTGTTGCGGCGGTATTTTCGTCCCGTCCGCTCGATGATGCTGAAGTCTCCGCCGCGCACGGGAGTGAGATCACGACCTACACGAGCCTCGACGAGATGCTCAAGTCTGATATCGACGTCGTCTCGATCACGAGTTATCCCGATCAGCACCGCGAGCAGGCCGTCGCTGCTGCGAATGCCGGAAAGCACATCATCCTCGAGAAGCCGATGGCGCTCAACTGGGAGGATTGCCGTGCCATTTACGACGCCGTCGTCGCGAACGGCGTCAAAGCCTGCGTCTGCTTTGAGCTGCGTTTCATCAGCCAGATGATGACCACCTCCCATCTCCTCGAGCAGGGGCTGATCGGAGACGTCCATTATGGAGAAATCGATTACTACCACGGCATCGGGCCCTGGTATGGCCAGTATCGCTGGAACACGACGACGGAAAAGGGCGGCAGCAGCCTCCTTTCGGCCGGTTGTCACGCGCTCGATGCGCTCCTCCTCTGCATGGGGGATAAAGTCGAGGAAGTCACCGCGTATTCGACGCAGTCCAAGCACGAAATTTTCCAGAAATACGAATACAAAACCACGACCGCTTCACTCCTCAAATTTTCGAACGGCGCCGTCGGGAAGGTCGCTTCGGTGATCGATTGTATTCAGCCCTATTACCTGCACACGCATCTCGTCGGGAGCGAGGGAAGCCTTCTCGACAACAAAGTCTACTCAAACAGCTTTGGTCTCCGGGATAAAAAGTGGACCGAGTTGCCGATGGCGATGGCCGATTCCGGTGACGTCGCGGATCATCCGTATCAGGCCCAGTTTCAGGCGTTCTTTGATGCGACGGACAAAGGCGAAGACATGCCCCGCACCAGCATCGCTGAAGCGCTCGAGAGTTTCCGGGTCGTGTTTGCCTGTGACCGCTCGGCTGCGGAAGGTCGCCCCGTGAAGATCTCCGAGTTCGAGTAAAACGGATTTCGTCACGACGGTAGGTGCCTTTTGCCAAAAGGCACAACCCACGACGTTCGGACGAAAAATCCTCCCTGCCTTCACTCCGCACCCATCAGCTTCAACGCCACCCATGGCGCAAGATTGAAGACGATTACGAGCACTTTGTAATTCGCCAGATATCGGAAATATTCAATGCCAAGAGCGTCCGCGTTCAGATTGAAAAGCTTCGCATGAACTTTCGTGACCCACGTTTTGCAAAGCGAGAGCATGATCGTTGAGAAGAGAAGAAGGCCGATATTGAGGACCAGCATCCAACCGAGGAACGAAGTGAGGATGGGAATTGAATTCATGGTATTCAAGTCTATCAGATCGGAATTGGACCCTCAATCCTCGAGAACCGGAGGCGATTCGTTCGGAATGAGCGCCTTTCGTCCTTTCAGGGGGAACATTTTCCCCGCCTTCGTGCCACTCGGAAGCTTGCGATTTACCTAAGATGGGCCAACGTGCGCTGAAGGAAAACTGATGGCTGTCACCTACTTGGAAGCGATACGTGAGGCGCAAGCGAAGGCTCTCTCTGAGGATGAGTCCGTCTACATCTACGGACAGGATGTAGCCGGCTTTGGCGGTGCCTTTAAAGCAACGAAGAATCTGGCGGAGAAATTCCCCGGACGCGTCCTCGATTCCCCGATCAGCGAAGATGCTATGATCGGTTCTGCGATTGGCGCGGCGATCGAGGGAATGCGTCCCATCGTGGAAATGCAGTTCGCGGATTTCTCGACCGTCGCCTTCAACCAGATCGTCAACCAGGCCGCGACGCACTACTACCGCACCGGGGTGCCCTGTCCGCTCGTGGTCCGGCTTCCTTCCGGAGGAAACGAAGGAAGCGGCCCTTTTCACAGTCAGAGTCTCGAGTCGATCTACGCGCATTACCCCGGCCTCATCGTGATGACTCCGGCAACGGTAGAGGACGCTTATTCGATGCTCCTCGAAGCCATCGCGATCGATGATCCGGTCATCTTCTGTGAGCACAAATTTCTCTACTACCATCTCAAGGCGGATTCACTCCCGACCGAATCGCTCCCCGCGGGGCGTGCCCGTGTCGCGAGAGAAGGGCGTCATGCCACGATCGTGACCTACAGCGCGATGGTGCACGAGTCGCTCAAGGCCGCGCGGACGCTCCACGAAGAGGGATGGGAGATCGAAGTCGTCGACCTTCGCACCGTGAAGCCGATCGACACCGACACCGTGCTCGGATCGGTCGCGAGAACCGGCCGGCTCCTCGTCGTCGGAGAGGGATTTCCCTGGGGCGGTGTCGCTGCCGAAGTGGTTTCCCGCGTCGTATCTGATGGCTTCCACCTGCTCGATGCCCCGCCTCAACGGCTCAACTCCCGCGAGACACCGATTCCGTATCACCCGAATCTGTGGAAGGCGCACCGGCCGACTTCACAGAGCATTGCCGAAGCGGCCCGCCGCTTGCTGCATCTCTAACGTTTTTCTAAAACACCCTGACTATGACAGGACTCGATACCCTGCCCGAAAGCGACCCGACGAACATCCTCCGCTATCGGGACGGGATCTACGCGGTCGATCTCCTCACCGCGGCGATCACCGAGTTTCAGTTTTTCGACTACCTCGCGGACAACCCCGGCACGCTGGAAGCGGTTTGCGCACACTTCGCCTGGGACAGACGCCCCGCCGATGTCCTCGTTACTCTGGCGAAGGCGAACGGGCTCGTACAGGAGGATGAAAACGGCGTTCTCTCGAATACCGTGAATGCGAGCGAGCACCTTTGTTCCGCCTCTCCCTGGAATTTGTCCGAATACTACGCCTCGCTGCGCGATCGGCCAGTCGTCGGTGATTTTGTAAGAGTTCTGAAAAGCGGAAAACCGGCGCACTGGAGCGGGTTGGACGAAGCCGATGATGACTGGCACGGCGCGATGCTGAGCGAGGAGTTCGCGAAAACCTTCACCGCGGCGATGGACTGTCGCGGCGTCTACCTCGGTAAAAAACTCGCGGATGCGATTCCGGACCTTCTCCGAAATGCCACGTGCCTTCTCGACGTCGGCGGTGGTTCGGGCGTCTATGCCTGCGCGCTCGCCGCGAACACGCCGACACTCAAGGCGCGGGTGATGGAGCAGGTCCCCGTCGATGGGATCGCCCGTGAGGCGATTGAAAAGCGCGGACTCAGCGACCAGGTATCTGTCGTCGCAGGGGACATGTTCAACGACGCCTGGCCCGACGACTGCGATCTTCACCTTTTTTCCAACGTGATGCACGACTGGGACACGGACGATATCCTGAAGCTGCTCGAGCGGTCCTGCGAATCCCTTCCCGAAGGCGGTCACGTCATCATTCACGAAACCTTTCTCAATCTCGACAAGACCGGCCCGCTCGCGGTTGCTGAATATTCCTGCATCCTCGCGCATTCGACGCAGGGGCGCTGTTATTCCGTCGCCGAAATGAGTGACCTTCTCGTAGAGTCAGGATTTCAGTTTGAATCCTTTCAGGAAACCGGAGGCGATCGCGGCGTGATTGTCGGACGCGCGTCCTGATCCGTAGTTGAAAAAGTTCTGGTCGAACCGGGGATAGGGGGCCAACTTCCGGAATGAGAACCTGCCATTTTATTTGTCCTGTCGCGTTATGCTTCGCCGCTCTCGTATCGCTTTCCTCCTGTGAGAAGCCGGAGGCACCGGTCATCGAGAAGGTCGAGGACCTCGAAGTAGCAGAAGTGGATGCGGCGCCGGCAGGGGAAAAGACCGTCGCGAAACAACCCGTCGCGGCGAAGGAAGCTGTGACGGCGGTTCCGGGTTCGACCGCTCTGCCGCCGTTCGATCGGCTGTCCCTGAGAGCTCAGGCCGGGCTCGGGGATTACTACACGGCCGAAAATATTAAAGCAGCGAACGATGTTATCGAAAATCTCGCTCCCGAAGCCCGCGACCGCATTATTGAGGCGCTGCGCAACGGAAAGAAAATTGAAGCGGTAAAGGTGGTGCGCGAGAAAGAAGGCATTGGCCTCGCTGTCTGTAAAATCGCGGTCGAGATCATATCGATCAATGAAGGAATTCACAGAAGCCTCTGAGGGGAGGGGAGGTGTTTTAGAGGTGAGTGAGAGTCGTAGCACCCTTATCGCGAATCCGGAATCCGGTTTCGTGCTCTTAAAATTCGGACTTACGCAAAAAGCGGTTGCGGAACCGGAAAATACGACGATAATCCGGTCCGCTCTTTACAACGATTTTTAAATCGCGGGATGGAGCAGTCTGGTAGCTCGTCAGGCTCATAACCTGAAGGTCGTAGGTTCAAATCCTGCTCCCGCAATCTAACTTTAAAGCCTCTAACTCAATGAGTTAGGGGCTTTTTTGTGTGTTGGCGAAATCCGGTTAGGTTTCGACGGGGCGCTCGAAGATGAAGCCCTTTTGGAATTTAAAGAAAATTAGATAAAGTCACGATCCGCTCGCCGTTTATGTGAACAAAACACCCAAACGTTTACACCCTGATCTGGTGGGGCCTCCGGCTTGAGCTACCTCTACTTGTTCTCAGATGGCATCGAATTAAAAGTCGTCCCACTGATATTTAACCTGTTCCTTCTATCTCTGGAATTCGACTGCCGTCGTCGATCACGATGGCATCTCTAAAATGTTCGGTCAGGAAATGGTGACAAGATTCCTGGAGTCAGGACCTATTTTGTCTATCGATCTACTCGACTCACTCGAATCTGAAGTGTCAGTAGCGCTCCCGAACGAATACCAAGATCTCTTTCACGGAACCAACGGAGGATATCGCACCGCTAAAACTCCACGATCATCTCAGGCTCGGAATGCCATTCGTGGGGGGTATCGCGCATCAGCAGTGCGTGGTCGAGCTTGATGCTGTCGGCGGGAAACAGTGATTGATCGTCGAAGTAGCCGGAGCGGCAGTTCGTGATCTCGAGAGGTGAAACCTGCCAGTTGGAAATCTTCAATTTTAACCCGTCGAGCGTGCAGGAATTGGGGCGCGATGAGTAGCCGATGGAACCAGCTTCGAAGAAGTCGGAGGCTGCGGTGAGGGACGCGAAAACCGATGATTCTGGAAAGGTATCGCTCTCTCTGACTTCGAGATCGACGAGGGGCGGCGCGGTGTCATCGGTCGTGACTTTTATCGAGATCGGGCCCGCATCATCGTGCGTGAGAAAATTCGAGAGATGATGGACGCCCGGGAAGATGCGCCCTCCGGCGAGCGCGTTGAGGCGGGAGTCGGTGTCGCGACGGGGCACGAACACTCCCTCACAGGCTTCGCCATCATCGTTCTCCCATTCCACTGCGATCCGATGAGCGGAGTTCTCGCTCGAAATGCCGGGGAATCCCGGAAGGCCTTTGGGACGGACTTGTTCGAGTCGGATCAGGCAAATGCCTGCGATGGAATACCCGTTTACGAGTTTTGGGCGAAACCTGGGAGGAAGGATCGCGCTTACGACATCGGGAGCAATCCGGTAGTTGAGGAGGATACGCCGCCGAATGATTCCTTTAATAGCGGGTATATTCATCGCTTCCGTCTGCGCTTGCTCTCCGTTTTCCTAGAGTCTCCCTTTATACTTCTCGGGATTCTTGATGTAGTCGAAGCCGTCGATCGCCTCGCCGTCTTTATCCACAATCGTGAAGGTGCCTCTTGAGCCTTTCGCCAACTCGGCAAAGCTTTCTTTTCCGTCAGCGGTCTGCATGGCGACGCAGTTGATTTTCGGGCGGCCGTGTCGTTTGCTGTTGGCCAGAATCGAGGAGACGTTGAGCGTTTTATCGAGGCCGTCGGACATGAAGAAAATCACATCGGGGGATGGTTTCATGAGGTGTGCCAACTCCAGCGCGTTGTCCCAGTCGGTGCCGCTGAAGCGTTTCGATTCTTTCACGAACTGGATCGATTTCCGCGTCGATGAGGAAGTTGCTTTGAGCCATTTCGGGGCGGGAAATGAGGAGTCCGCTTTCGCGAGTGAGTAGTCGTAGAGGCTCTTTGCTTTGAACTCATACTCGCCTTCAGGGCTGATGAATTCGGTGGGTCCGAATTTGGGCTTCCCCTTGATCGGCTTCAGGCCCCAGCCTTTTTCGGCGAAGTAGGCGCCTCCGGCAAAGAGCATCACGTGGTAGTCGACTCCACGGAGCGTTTTGAGCGTTTTCTCGAGCTCATTGTCGCGAAGTTCTACCTGATTGGGTTGCATCGATATGGAGGCGTCGAGGACGAAAAGGAATCGTTGCCCGGTCGATTTGCTGCCGAAGAACATCGCGGAAGATCCTCCGCCGGTGCCGAAGGTCATGCTGGATCCGAAGCCCATCCCCATCGTGGAGTCTCCCATTCCGATCCCGGGGGTGTCGAAGGTCTGCATCGAGATATCCGAAACCGCGGTCGTGGTCACGGCATCCATCGCCATCGCCCCGGAGGTGAGGGTGGCGGGGGTGGGGACATTTTGCGGCTTTGTCATGACCTGCTTGTCGATCACTTCAGCTTTTTCCGGCGGTGCCGAGGCGACGATCTGCGGAGGTTTTGAGCGGGGGCTGGAGGTGACGACGACCAGCATGAGGAGGCAGATAATCGTCGTCGCAGCGAGTCCGGCTAAGACGGAGAGGATCTTGTTTCTCCGATTCTCCACCGAGATCGAGGATTCGTTCTTTTCGCGATGGCGTCGTATGGCCTCCTGAAGATTGGCGATGAGTTGTCCATCCGCCGTCCGTGAGGCGCCGACAAAAATTTCATCTTCGGTGCGCGGGGCTTCAAAGAGCGTCTCATCGGGTGCCCGGTAGTCGTAAGTCACCAGCTCGGCGTCAGGCTGCGGTTGGATCGCGACGTTGACGAGTTCCTCCCGGTGCTCGGCTTCGGGGGTGTGGATCGGTTCGCAGCGTGTGACGTGTTCCTCGTATTGGAGACCCGGGAGTGCGGGGAGGGAGGTCGGGTCGATGAGCGGAGCTGGCTGCAGTCCGAGTGCTTCCCGGAGCGTGATGACAGGAAATTCTCCCGGGGCGGGATAGTAGACTTCCGCGCGTTCCCCGGAGGGATGGTGGCCCGCCGGTGAGGGCAGCGCGGGGGCGGCTTCCTCCGGCGTCTCTTCGGGTGAGGTCGGGGGCGCATCGGCAGGGGTGTCGTAGGCTGCGGCGAGCTCGGGATCGCTGAGCGTTCCGTCAAATGTCAGCGCGGAGAAGTAGTGTCTTTTTCCCTGTTCGTGATCGCCGATGCGATAGCACAACCTCGCCCGCTCGAAGTGGGCGAGTGCGTTGGCGGGATCCTCGGCGATGATGGCATCGATCACTTCGAAGCCGCTTGCGGGGTTGATGAGTCCGTAAGCCCGTCCCGCTTTGATTCGGGAGTCGATGTCTTCGGGAAGGACGGTGACTTGCTCAAGGACTGGGTAGGCTTCGTCGATGCGGTCTTCGGCGACGAGCGCTTCGACGAGAGCGAGGCGGCACTGCCAGCTGTCAGGCGCTGCCTGGAGTGTCGCCGTTAGCGTTTCGATGATAGCTGACATGCCGGAATAGGAAGATGCGCGGGCGTTTTGCCCGAATACGGAAATATCAGGCGAGTCTTAAGATTCCACGGCTGTGTGTCAAGACGCAGCTGGTCCGGAAGCCTGAAAGCGGGAGGTGTATGCTCCGCGGTGTGCGGATGGTCGGGGAGCGAAGTCGCGGCCATCGCCTGCAGGATGCGCTCGAGCGTGCGCCCGGTGTATGGCTAGTCTGTCTCCGCCGGCATGGCTTTTGACTTAGCCTCGGCCTGTTCGCGGCAGGTGTTGTCGCAGAAAAGGCCGTGTTCTTCGCGGCAGGTGGGGCAGACAAAAATCTGTTCGTTGCAGTCGGGCCACTTGCAGTTGCCGAAATGAGGCTCCTCGGTTCCGCAGTAGCGGCAGTGGGAAATGATTTTGCGGGTCTCGGTGTGGTTCACTTCGACTCCGACGCGCTGGTCGAAGACGTAGCAGAGGCCTTCGAAATCGCGACCCTGAACCTCGGGATCTTTGCTGTATTTGACGATTCCTCCGTCGAGTTGGTAGACGTCTTCAAATCCCTCTTTCCGGATCAGGCCGGAGAGTTTTTCGCAGCGAATCCCGCCGGTGCAATAGGTGAGGATCTTCTTCCCTTTGAGCTCGTCGGCGTTTTCTTTGAGCCAGTCGGGGAATTCGCGGAAGTTGCCGATCTCGGGGCAAATCGCGTCTTTGAAATGTCCGAGCGCTGCCTCGTAGTCGTTCCGGCCGTCGATGATGATGACGTCGTCTTCCTGCATCGCTTCGTAAAACTCGCGCGGGGAGAGGCGTTCCCCGGTCGTTTCGTTCGGGTTGATGTCCGCCTCGTCGTCGAGTCCGAGGCTCACGATTTCGCTGCGCAGTTTGATCGATAGTTTCGGGAAAACGTGACCGTCGGAGGGATCGATTTTGAATTCCATTTCCGAGGTGAGGGGAGACGCTTTCATCTCCTCGATGTAGCGGTTCGTCTCCTCAAGGCTGCCTGAGACGGTTCCGTTGATGCCCTCGCTGCCGATGATGATCCGGCCTTTGAGATTGAGGCTTTCGCAAAGTGCCTGGTGCGACTTCACGTAGGCTTCAGGATCTTCGATGGGCACATAGCGGTAGTAGAGCAGGACCTGAAAAGGAGGTGCGACCGTCTGAGGCTGGATGGTGGATTCTGTATTCACGACGAGGGGAATCTACGGATTTTAGGCAATCTCTCAAGTGCTTCGGATCGACAAAAAGTTCAAATGATTCTCAAAGCGGAATGTCAGAAATGAGAATCTTTTCAAAAATGACAATAATTTCTGGACTAAGAGGGGTTTTCTGCTCTAATTCACGCTGTGAGCACGCTAGGATCCAGCCCCAGAGAGAGAGCCATCAGTCGTATTTGTTTTTACGCGCTGGTCGTTGCCATCATGTGGACAGGCAATCTGATGCGCCCTGATTTCGAAGCGATGCGCGAGGAAAAGCTGGTCGCGCAGGGCGTCGCCAAACCTATGATCGGCGTTCCTGTTCCCGACGGGATTTCCTTTCGGAGAATGAACTGAACCGCGTCCCTGCCGTTATCGGGCGGAGGCGGGAATGAAGGGGAGGCGTTTGCGCCTCCTTTTTTATGCCGAATAGCGTTGCTCGCCGCCCACGTAGGTCGCGATGACCTCGAGTTTGGGAGTCAACAGGGTCAGGTCCGCGAGTAAACCCTGTTTGATCATCCCGCGGTCGCGAAGCCCGAGTGAATTCGCCTGATTCGCTGCGCAGGTTTTCGAGAGTTCGTTCAACGTCAGTCTCGTGATGCGGCTCACGTGGCGGAGTGCTTCGTCGAAGGTCACGACCGATCCGGCGAGGTTTCCTTCGGGAATACGCGCTTCTCCGTTTTTAACGATGATCTCGGTGTCGTGGAGGGGATAGACTCCGTCGCCGAGATGCGAGGCGGCGATGGAATCGGTGATGAGCATGAGCTGATCACAACTGCGATGCTTGAACGCAATTTTAATCATGTCAGGGCATAAGTGCACCGTGTCGCAGATGATCTCGATCAGAACCTTGTCATCGAGGAGGCCGGCTCCGACCAATCCGACCTCGCGGTGATGCAGTCCTGACATCTGGTTGCAGTAATGCGTGAGGTGTTTCAGTCCCGCCTGACGGGCCACGCCGTATTCTTCGAAAGTGGCCGCGCTGTGTGCCGCGGAAGTCGTGATCCCCATGCTTCGCATTTCGCGAATGAAGGAGACTGCTCCCTCCAGTTCGACGGCGAGAGAGACGATGCCGACCGGGCAGATTTCGTTGATTTTCCGAATCTCCTCGACGCTGGGGAGGCGCATTTCGTCCGGGTTCTGCGCGCCTGCCTGAGCGGGATTGAGAAAGGGGCCTTCGACGTGCAAGAAGGGAGCTCTCGCAAAGCGCTGATTTTTCCGGTATTCGGCGGCGGCTTTCGCCATCGCGATTTTGTCCTCGGGCGAAGCGGTCCAGGTGGTGGGAAGAAAGCTCGTTACCCCCTCGGCGAGTTTCGCTTCGGCGATCGTTTCGACGGCTTCCAGCGTCGCGTTGGAAAGATCGAAACCGTTAGCGCCGTGGGTGTGGATATCGATGAATCCGGGCATGACCTGAACCTCTCCTCCGCCGTCGAAAATCACTTCGCTACCCTTCGGTGGGTCGTGTCCTTCGTAGATTTGCTCGATACAATTGTCATCTCCGAGTTCGATCGAAACGGGGCGAATATGCGCGTTGGGGGACACGAGGAGAACGTCATTGATGACTCTGGCCATGGGGAATGATAGGGTGTCTTCTTCAATTGAAAACCAATTTCATGAGTGATCCGGAAAACGAATATTTGAAGGTGGGGGATGACGGTCGTCCACGCTGTTGGTGGGGTGCAGGCGATGCGGAGTATTGCCGGTATCACGATGAGGAATGGGGACGTCCGGTCGTCGATGATCAGCGGCTTTTTGAAAAAATCTGCCTGGAGGGGTTTCAGTCAGGGCTCTCGTGGCTCACGATTTTGAGAAAGAGAGAGAATTTCCGGAAGGCGTTCCATGATTTCGATTTCCGCGCGATCGCACGATTTGATGAAGCTGAAGTGGTGCCGCGACTCCTCGAGGATGCGGGGATCATTCGTCACCGGGGGAAGATCGAAGCGACGCTGAACAACGCGAGGCGGGCGGTCGAAATGGTCGATGAGTTTGGCTCGCTCTCCTCCTATTTCTGGTCGTGGGAACCCGCGGAGAGGGAGCCACACGTCGGGAAAGGGGACTACGATCATCCGATTCCCTCGATCACCCCTTCGTCGCTCGCTTTGAGTAAAGATCTCAAAAAGCGGGGGTGGAAATTCTTCGGTCCGACGACCGCATACGCTTTCATGCAGGCGATGGGGATGGTGAATGATCACCTCGAAGGGTGCGTGATCTACGACGAGTCGGAGGCTTTGCGAATGCGCTTTGTCAGGCCCGTTTGACTGCTTCGGGTGAAATATCGGCGCTGCCGGAGAATGATTCTTGACCGGATGGCCGATTATTCATAAGATTTTTCCCTGCGAAAGCAGGCATTTGCTTTGGCGTATCTACTCTGAAAATTTCCTCTACTTATGAAACGTAATTCTTTTAAGCGGCAGCTGAACAAAGGTCTCACCATGATCGAGATTCTCGTGGTGATTGCCATTTTAGGAATCCTGATCGGGATTCTTGTTCCCAGTTTGGGGAAGGCCAAGGAGGTCGCTGAAGCGGTTAAGAATACCTATAATCTCAAGCAGATCGCGGTGGCTACGATCAACTGGGCTGCTGACAACGGGAGCAAACTGCCCTCACCCGAATATCCCGGCGGGATGGAAGCGCCATCAGGCATTCCGGAGGAGGACTTTTTCCCCGAGTATTACAACGTCGGTGAGACGGGGTTGTGGTTGGACGGGGTCGTGTTTGCGGAAATGTATCTGAAGGAAGCTGATGTCCGCGAGTCCGAAGACGAGGACTCCGCCGGCGGTGGCGGGGACGAAGAGAATCCGGGCGGCTACAAGTTCGATGAAAATGGAACCCACCTGAAAGGAACGCTTTTTGAAAACACGATGTCTTTGAAAAAGGACCCGGGAGAGGAAGACTGGCACAAACACAGTTACGCGATGAACGCGAGTCTCCAGTATGACCGCATCTACGATTCGGTTAATTCGGCGGATCCCTACCTGACAGAGAAGACGCTTTCGAATCTGGTGTTCGCGCCCAACGCGCTGTTATACATCGATTGTATCGACACCAACGTGGTCCGATTCGAGGACAGAGATCTGGTGATTGAGACGAGCGAGAAGCGATGGGATGGCGGCAAGGTGATCGCCGCCTTTATCGATGGGCACGCCGAGAGACTGTCTCAGGATGATATCCCGAGCGAGGATCCTGACACGGACCTGGAATCGAGCCGTTTCTGGCGCGGGGTCAATCCTAAGTAAGTCCCGTTTTTTTCGCCAGTCGAGCGCTCGTGGCCGGAAGCGGTGAGCGGTGAGCGGTGAGCGCTCAGCCCTGCTCCGGTGCATTGGCCTTATCGTAGGCCTTTTTCACCAGCTCGCGGGCCTTGCTCACGGCGAAGGTGCACGCCTCGGTGCAAACCGGGGGGATGAAGCGCTTGTGTGGCTTCACCCGGCCCACCGCGCACTGATTGTCGATCGGCCAGGCGATCTTGCGGATGCATCCGGGGGAGCAGACTTCGCGCATGATCTGATTGGCCATCTGATCATTGATCGTGCCGGCGAACCGATACATTCCGGTCTGGCGGTCGAGGGTGGTTCGCAACGCGACCGGATCGAGCTTCCCGGCATCATAGGCAACCCAGGTTGCAAAGAGCCCGGGATAAATCGCGTCGAGCCTTTTGATGAATTCCCGGGGCTCGTTGCATTCGGTGATCCACCCGCATTTTAGAGTCGGCGCCGTTTTCAGCGGACGATAGGCGTTGTTCGCGTCGAACTTGGCCATTTCGCGGAGGTCGGCAAGCGACTCCAGCTTTTCGAGTGACTCGATCGAGTCCCGGTTACGGACATGAACGGCGCGGAAGGTGCCTTCAGCGGATCGGCTGAGTTGTATCTCACCGAATCGCAGCGTGGAATCGGGTGGTAGGAGCTTTTCGAGCGATTCTGCCAGTGTCATGATCGGTAATGTTCGTCAAAGTAGGCGACTTGATCAACGATTACTTCGGCAAGTGAGGGATCGGTTCCTATCGCCGAGCTGTAGTAGAGCGTCCTGTTTTCGATGTGATAGGGATTCTGTCTGAAGATGTCCCGCTGACTCGCTGCTTCGGTAGGCTCGGATTCGATGCCGAGAAGCACGGGAATATCCTGGTAGCTGTGGAGCGCATCCGCGATGAAGAACGGGACGACGACGACGGTGGGGGAATCGGTCAGCGTTTTCCAGTCGGCGATGAAGGGGGCTTCCTCCATGTAGGCGTCGATGACGTCGGCGAAGGGTTCACCCGTTTCTTTGATCGCTGCGACCTGATCCTTGATCGCCTCCACCGACTTTTTATTCAGGTTCGTTCCATGCCCGACGATGATGAGGGTCGTTTCACGGAAATCGACTCCCGGGTCCAGAATCTCTTTGGCCCGTTGTATGAGGAGATCGGTCATTCTGCTGTGAATCCCGACGGGGTCGCAGTAGTGGACCTGTTTGCCCATGCGCTCGCAGGTATGGCCTTCTATTTCCAGTTCGCGGGGCAGAACTTCCCGGGTGAAATAGCCTTCGCTGATGAAGTTGGGGACGATGTAGACCTCTTCCTCTTCGATCATGGGCCAGATCTGGCGGAAGCTGGGCTCCTCTTTCCAGAAGGCGCAGTGGACGCTTCCGAATTGTCCGGTCGCGGCGATCTTGTCGGCGTGTTCCCACGAGGGGTGCGAGGAATCCGGATTCTCTGTCGACCCGTGGCCGAGTATGAGAAGTGCGCTGTCGGGTTTTGAGATAGGCATTGTCAGGAATACGGGCGGGATTGCAAAAAAGACGCTGAAAGAAAGGGCTCCGTCCACTCTTTTAGATTGCTAAATTATTATAATTTCTTAATATTACAAAAGCGAAGCGTAGTATTCGTCATTTTACCACTCGATGCGATTTTTTATCCTGACTGTAGCCGTCCTCGCAGGACTTGTCTTCCCTTTGACGGGAGTGGCCGGTCCCGATGTGTCTCAGGCTGGCGGTACGGGGTTGATCGCTCTGGATCAGTTCGTGAAGGTGGCGAAGCTGGCGCCCGGCGAGCAGGTGATGGGAGTGGCCGGGTTCTATGGCGAGCCCCATCCGCGGCAGTGGTTGATACTCACCGTCGATCCTGCGACACCCGACACTTTGCGTGAGTCTGTTTTCAAGGACGGGAAAGTGCTCGCTGAGAGAAAATTTCGCAAATTGGTCGATCAGAATTTACCCGATATCCATCTTGATAGAGAAGCGATTCTGGTCGATTCCGATCAGGCCTTTCGGGTCGTGGCTCAAGTCGCCCGATCAGAGAAGCGGGAGTTTCAGTTCGCTCACTTTCAGCTGAGAGTCCGCGAGACGAGCAGCGAGCCTGTCTGGATGGTGAGCCTGATCAACAAGGCGCAGGTCCCGCTGGGGACGCTTTATGTTTCCGCCAAGAGTGGGGAAATCGTGCGTCGGGCCTGGATCAAACCCGCTCCCGCCTCCAAGCCGGAGATCGACGATTCGATTTCGCTTCGTTGAATCCGTCTTCGCGGTTCAGGAAACGAAGTTGCCGCTGATCGCCATGGTAATCCCGGGCGTTTGGATATTGACGAACATCGTCTGCCCGTCCGGGCTGAAACACACTCCCGCGAATTCTCCTGCAGTGATCGCGTTTCTGGCGAAGGTGAAAAGCTCTCCCTCTTTCGTGACCCCGCGGATGTAGGAAGTCGGTTTGGTGTCTTCGCAGATGTAGAGGTGGCCTGAATTTGCGATCGTGATGTTGTCACCGCTTTTGAGCAAATCGGAGTCGTTGGGTTCGAGGTAGAGTTCCAGCTCACCGGGGGAATCGGCTTCCGCGGCGGTTCCTTCGGCTTCGCCGGGAAAGTAGCGGAAAATCTGACCGAGATGCTTTTCTCCGCCGTCGGTGCACGACCAGTAGATCGAGTGTTCACCGGCATCCTCAGGGCTGCCATACCACATTCCTTCGGCACGCGAGAAGATTACGGCGCCTTTGTTCATCGCCCGGAGCCGGAGGTCGTCCTGAGGCGATTCCACGTCATCGAGCGTGACCCATTCCACAGGGACGCGTTTGCCGATGGGAAAAGTGCTTTTTCCGCCCGGCCAGTTTCGGGTGTCGGCTTCCTTGTCGCCCTTGATCATGAGCGCCTGCAGCTTCCCGCCGGCCGCCGGGTTTTTTCGTTCGGCGGGCAGGAAGCGATAGATGACGCCGTCGTTCCGGTCTTCGGTCAGGTAGATGATGTCGGTTCGGGGGTCGACTGCGATTGCCTCGTGTCGGAAACGCCCCATCGCTTTGAGCGGAGTTGGCTTTGTCAGGCCCGGCTTTTGGTTTGCGGGAACTTCGAAGCAGTAGCCGTGAAAGGCGCCCCACTGCGTCGTCATGTCTGCCGGCTCTTCACAGGTGATCCACGTTCCCCAGGGAGTGGGGCCGCCGGCGCAGTTCCGATCCGTTCCAATGAGACTGAGATATTCGTCTTCGACCTGACGTGTTTTCACGTTGTAGATGATCGTCGTGGTTCCGCCGACGAAAGGTTGCGCGCCGTTTCTACCGCCGTCGTAGATGAGGGATTCATCAAAGCCTTCGGGGAGCACTTTGTTGTCTTCGAACGGCCCCGTCGTGTAACCCGAGTGTCCGATTTCGTGATTCCGGATCAGCGCGACGCGGTTTTTCCCCAGATCGAAAGCCGCCATCCCGTCCGGTTTGCCGGGGACCTTGTAGCCATCGGGCATCCGGCTCCCGGTTTGGGACAGGATCTCGTAAGAGAAGCCCTCGGGCAGATCGAGAATCGCATTGGGATCCGATTTCAGTTCCCCGTAGGAAAAAGCAGGCACCGTGGCGGTTTCAGCGTTGGCGCTCGCAGAGAAGTAGCGATCGAGGCCGAAAAAGCCGGCGGTGACGGCGGAGGATTGTGAAAGGAAAAGGCGTCGCGAAGGGTTCATGATTCTGTTCATGAAATATACGGCGCTGCCCGACGCGTGATGAGTCTTTTCTCCTACCGATTTGTGTGAGCTTTCGAAAAGGCTTTCGCTTGCACCTCAGCGCTCCTTTTGTCAGGCTCAAGCTTCGAATCAATTATGAAACTGGAAACTATTTGTCTACACGGCGGGCACACGCCCGATGCGGTCACCAACTCACGAGCTGTGCCTCTTTACCGCACGAGTTCGTTCACTTTCAACTCCACGGAGCATGCCGCGAATCTCTTTGCTCTGAAGGAGTTGGGGAACATCTACACGCGTCTCATGAATCCGACGACGGACGTTCTCGAGAAGCGTGTCGCTCTCCTCGAAGGCGCCCACGAAATGGCGGGGCTTGGTGTTGCGTCAGGGACTGCCGCTGTCTTTTATTCGATCATCAATCTGGCTCAGAAAGGGGACAACATCGTGTCGGCCCGAAACCTTTACGGGGGCACCTACACGCAGTTCAATGACATCCTTCCCTCGATGGGAATCGAAGTCCGATTTGTGGATTCTCAGGACCCTCAGGCTTTCGCGAACGCGATTGATGAAAACACCCGGGCTCTCTTTTGTGAATCGGTTTCAAACCCTGCCATCGAGATCACTGATCTCGACGCGGTTGCCGACGTGGCTCATTCGCACGGACTGCCGTTCATTGTCGACTCGACGTTCTCGACTCCCTACCTGACCCGTCCGATCGATCACGGTGCGGACATCGTCGTTCATTCGCTGACGAAGTGGATGGGTGGCCACGGTGCGGGGCTCGGTGGTGTTGTCGTCGATTCCGGAAAATTCAACTGGGCCGGAGGAAAGCACCCGCTTTATGATCAGCCGGATGATTCCTATCACGGTCTGCGCTGGGGACACGATCTTCCGGAGCCACTCGCTCCGCTCGCCTACATCCTTCGCATGAGAACGGTGCCGCTTCGCAATCTCGGAGCGTGTATCGCACCTGACAATTCGTGGTTCCTCCTTCAGGGGATTGAAACGCTGCCGCTTCGCATGGAGCGCCATTGTGAGAACTCACTCGCCGTCGCGAAGCACCTTCAGGCGCATCCCAAAGTGCAGTCGGTTCGTTATCCCGGTCTCGAAGGGGATCCTGAGTATGCGAAGAATCAGAAATACCTCAAAGGCAAAGGCGGCTCCATGGTTGTCTTCGAAATCGAAGGCGGTGCCGAGGCCGGAAAAGCTTTTATTGAAAAGCTGAGCCTCTTTTCCCACCTCGCCAATGTCGGCGATGCGAAGTCACTTGCGATTCATCCCGCGACGACGACGCATTCGCAGATGAACGAAGAACAGCAGGCTGCCGGCGGTATCACACCGGGCCTGATTCGCCTCTCAGTCGGTATCGAGAATATCGAGGACATCCTCGCTGATCTCGATTCCGCTCTTTCCTGAGGCGGGAGATAGAATCCGTTTCACGCAGGGGAGGCCATTCCGGCGTCTCCTGTGTTTTTTCGATTACTCCACGATGTCAGTGGTGATGTCGTCTGCGTAGATATTGATCAACGCGACGACTTCGCGGCTGTCGTCTCCTGTGATGCCGCGTTTTTCAAGCGCTGTCACGAGGTGGCCGACGTAGCGATCAAATTCGTATCGGCTGATATCCATGTGCTGATGGATTTCTTTGAGCGGTCTCCCGCTGTAGGTTCTCGGGCCGCCTGTCGCTGCGGCGAAGAACTCTTTCTGCATGTTGATGATCTTCCCGACACTGGCGTGTTTGAAGTAGGGCTTTAAGACCTCATCAGTCATGATGCTGTCGTAGAATTCATCCACGAGACCGGCAATGCCTTCGGCGCCGCCAATTTTTTCGTAGATCGATGGTGTTTCTTCCTGGCTCATACGGGTATTCGGGTAGGGGAGATCTTAAGCAAATTCCCTGGACTTGAGAATGAGCCAATTTGCGTAATTAAGCAAACATTCCGGGTATCTTCGTTCATTCGCTCTTCGTAGTTTGAGTAACCTATTATGGAAAAGCACGACCTCATTCACGAATTCCCCGAGCACAAAGAAACGATTCACAAACTCAAAGTGAGCAACAACCACTTTCGCCGGCTCTTCGATGAGTATCACGAAGTGGATCACGAAGTCCACCGGGTTGAGACCGGCGCTGAGAACACCGATGATGACACGCTCACTGAGTTTCGCAAAAAGCGTCTTCTCTTGAAGGACGAGCTGTTTGCTATCATCAACGAAGCCTGAGCCCGGCCGGCCTGACTATTCGTAGCGCAGCTGAACCGTTGCGTTGGTATTCGTGTCGCTGACGGCACGGACCCAGTAGGCGCTGAATTCGATGGGGAATTCTCCTTCGACCACAGTGCCCGGTTCCACTTTAAACGATTGATAGGGCGCCCAGACCCCGGTTCCATCGACGTCCACTTCCAAACGGATCGTCGCGGCGGTGTCGGACTCGATTCGGTAGCTTTTTTGGTCGTATCCTGTCATCAAATAGGGATCTGACGGTGTTCCCGCCTCCACCCCGGTGTTCTTCCAGGGACCTCCGAGACCGCGAGGTTTTCCGAGTTTCCAGAGATCATCGATCACGCCCGCCCAGACCGCGGCTTTCCCGTCCGCGCTGCGCAAGATGTGTTCGCTCTTCGTTTCGGGATCGAGTCCGGTGAAGAAAAGGAGCCCGTTGTGGGAGCAGAAATCCTGAATCGCGAGATTGTGTGTCGCGACGGGGCGAACTTTGGCGAGTCCCTGCGCGTTGCGGGCGGGGAGTTCGTAAACCGTGCCGTGGACGTTGAGGAGGTCCCTTTCCGTCGCAACTTCCCGGCAGATGCGTGCGGGCCCGAGTCCGTTGATCGGATGGTTGTCGATTTCCGGGACATGATCAAATGCGGCGATCTCGTAGATTCGGAAAAGCGCTTTGTTGCGCGCTGCGATGCGAAGTTTCCGACAGGTAACGGGAGTGTCAGGACGAATCTCTTTTTCGACCGAGCGGTTATTGCGAACTTCACCGTGCTCGACCGTGACCCATTCGCCGTCGATTTCGGTTTGAACGTCGAACTCCGTCGCGACGAAAGCGGGCTCATTTTTCCAACCTGACACGACCCAAATACTGGCGATGGACTGAGGCTTTCCAAAGTCGAGTTCGATCCAACTCGACTCATTCTCTTTGCCTATCCAGCGGGACGAGTCATTGATTTTACGATCCGTCGCAAACCCGGCCGTGTATTCGCCGTGCTCGGAACTGACCGTCACCTTGGCGTTGGCTGAGAGGCTTTTGTCGAGGACTGACTCGAGATCGGCGGTCGTTTTCCCGGAGGTCTCTGCTGCCTCCGCGAGGTAGTCAGGATTGCGGGGCAGGCGGTAGCGTTGCCCGTCTTCAATCAGGAGGATGGACGCCTCATCAACGCTCACAACGCCTTCCGGCTGTCGGACGTTTTTCACGAGCCTGGATGCCGCGGCGGGATCATCGACGGGAATGAACTCCATTTTGGAATTGATCTCGTAGTAAGCGTATTCGTCAGGGTGAGATGCTGATGTCGACACGAGTCCGAGCTTGTCATAAGCGAGGCTCTGCATCACGCCGGACAAGGCGGGGCTTTGCTCTGCAGGAATCAATCCGGCAAACATCGCGTCATTTTCCGGAGCGCGTGTGTCCTCTTTCCGATATTGGAAGTGAGCCGTCGCAGCGGCGGTGGCTTTGTCAGGGCGCAGCCGGATCCAGGCGCCGGTGTCACTTTTCTCAAAGGCGTGAAAAACGGATTCACCTTCATCAACGGTGATTTCCTTCAGTGCGGTCCACTCGTTGGTTCCGCCTTTGTCGACTTCGAGAGTGAAGGTGACAGCGCCCTCGTTTCCGTGACTGAGGTGGAGAAGGCGGTGGTCGTAGCCCGCGAAGAGATAGGGGAGGGACGTCTCTCCGTCCGCGATATCCTCGTTGAGCCAAACTGATCCGCGGCCGATTGCGGGGCCGAACGAATCGAGATCTTCCGGGGCGATGAACCAGAGGTTCGAGTTCGACTGGCGGGGCGCACCGTGTTCGGCTTTGAACGGCCGCGTGTTGAGAAATTCTCCCGCCGCTGAGTCATCGCACCCCAGAACGAGGCGATCATCCCATCGGCAAAAATCGCCGACGACTTTCAAATAGTTGGATCTCGGGGCGATGCCGCTGGAGTTCCTCCTCGAGAAGGTGGACGGGAAATCCCAGAAGGTCCCATGCATCGTCGCGAGAAATTTGTCCTCCCCAATTTCGCGGATCCTCGGCCACTCGGTGTTCCACCCGTGGGCGCCATCGTAGCTGTGACTGCCTTTGGGGAGTCGGTAAAAATGCCACTCTCCGTTTTCGAGGAGCGCGAGGAGGAGCGATTTGGCGTCCCATCCCATCGACCAGACGGGATCGGTTTCAGGATTTTCGTTTCCGGAAATGCCTCCCGGTCCGGTGACTTCGGTGAACTGCTCGCGGAGCACGAGTTCCCAGTCGCCCTTACCAAACCATTGCGCGAGGGCTCCGGACAGTGCCTCGGGATCTTTGAGCGCTTCCTGAGATCTTTCGCCGTTGTTGCTGTAGACAAGTCGTCCCTGACCGGAGAAGAGTCCCTTTCCGTGGTAGCCCGGGAGTTTACTGGCGAGCCCTGTTGGCCCGGTGTCGTGACCGTCTTTGATCAGGTTTTTCACCTCGAGCGTCTTCACGTCGACTTCGTAGAGCCCTTCCTCCATCGTCGCGTAGTAGACCATGTTTTCCGGGGAGGTCAGGTGGCGGGCATTTCCCGTGAGCCTGCCCGGCATTTTGGTCGGGGGAATCACGCGGATGTTCTTTTCCGCGTCGATCAAATAGGGGCCGATCAGAAGCTGCTGGCTCTCTTTGTGAATCATCCGGTTCGCCGGAGTGCCGCCGACGCTGCCTTCAAAAATGTGCTGAGTGAGGTCGGGGCTGATGCGGTAAAGCTTGTCATCGGAGCCCTTCGGACGGTGCGGTGCATAGGTGATCGCCCAGAGATCGCCCTGCCAGACGACGACGGCTCCTGTTCCCGCCTCATTGCTCGTGTTCCACATGCGCAGATGAGGATAAACTCCGGAGATATTGACGGGCTCGTCGGCGTTGATCACGGACGTGAACGCGAGTGCGATCGTGGCGAGGAGGATGGAAAAAGACTTTCGTTTCATGGGGCTTTCTGGTCAAACGGCTGATTTACACAGACATAAGGACCCAAAACGAATGATTGGACACTAATTTCAGGGACGCGTGAACGGTTTTCACTGGAGAGCATTCCGTGGTATCTTTCGATGAAAGTATTGCCCGTTTCCCGATGATATTCCGCAAAGCCAGTTTCGTGAGTGCCGTTTTGATCGGCTGTTTTTTTCTTTCGGCATCACCGAGTTTCGCTGAACTCGATGAGTCGGACTTTGAAACGCTGCACGATTCGCTAAAACCGGATACGTCCGAGCCGTGGCGGCAAATCCCGTGGCGTATCTCTCTGCTCGAAGGGCAGCGGATTGCGGCTGCGGAGGGAAAGCCGATCTTCATCTGGGCGATGGACGGGCATCCTTTAGGGTGCACGTGAAACAACGGAGTGCTCGACCGTGCGTCGACTTTTTCAGATTCCACCATCGTCGAGTTACTCAAGACGAAGTTCATCCCTGTCGCGATCGACCAGGCATACCAGCGTCGTCAGGAGGATGCGGAAGGGGAGTTTTATCGAAAGATCGCGCTGCAGGGCCCGCGACATGATTTCGAAGGTTCAACGACTCAGGGATTTTATGCAGCGACGAGTTCCGGGAAGTTTCTTTTCTACAACAACTACCGCGGTCCCGGTGGGGAAGAGGGGCTCATCGGCGAGCTGAATGAGGCGCTTTCGGCTGCGGCTGCCGGGGCGGAGTCAGTGGCTCCGATCGCCGACGGGGAGCGGGATCGCAGGTATGCTCCGCAGCCACCTGAGGGCGGTTTCGTCCTGCGGGCGCACTCGAAGGTGCTGCACGGATACGACCCGCCGAAAGACCGGTTTCAGAAGATTTTTCAGGAAGGTCTCGGACGGGACAATTTCTGGATCACCGGCGCCGAACACGAAGCGCTTGTGAGAGGGGAATTACCCGACTCGCTGAAGCTGCGACTCGTTCGCTATCACTTCGTCGACAACACGAGAGGCGAGCCGCCGATGTGGGAACGCGGGGAGGTTCGGGCGCTTTCGATGACCTTGAAGAATGGTGAGCTGAGAGGTTCGGTCAGCCTCTCGACCGACGACGGGAAGCGCAGCTACGACGCGGAAATGCTCGGTTACGTCGAAACGGACGGGAAACGCGTGACCCGGATGGATCTGGTCGTCCGCGGCCTGTTCGAAGGACGCGGTGAATACACGAAAGGTCCGCCTCCCGGAAAGTTTCCGCTCGCGATTTCTTTTACGATTGCCGACGGCAGTGATACCGCCGACGCGATCCCACCCCAGGGTTCCCGGGGATGGGTCGAAGGCTATTTCGAATAAGCCGGGGCGCTTTTTACAAGCCCACGCGGCGGAACAACTCGTCGAGAGGGAGCTGCAGAGCGATGTAGAAGTCGCCGAACTCACCGTATTTCACGGTCACTTCGTCGAAGCGCATTTGGTAGACGATTTCTTTGATGTCCTGCGTGTTGTGAGCGAAAAGCGTCACGCCCCATTCCATTTCATCGAGGCCGGTTGAGCCGGTGATGAGCTGGCGGATCTTGCCTGCCCACTGACGACCGACACGAGCGTGACCGCCCATCAGTTTGGCGCGGTGCTCATGCGTTTCACCATACCAGTTGTGGACTTCGCCGCGGCGTTTCGACATGGGGTAGAAACAGAAGACGGGCCAGTCCGGCATGTTCGGGTAGAGGCGATCCTGATTGTATTTCTCGATGCGGCGGTTGAATTCAGCGATTTTCTCGACGAATTCATCGCTGCCTTCTTCGATTCCCTCTTCTTTCAGGCCCGCGCCGTAGGTTTCCTCGCTCGTCGTGTATTCGCTGAGCTCAGTCATGCTGAGGTAGCTGTAGACAGGCGTGAGCACATCAGGGCCGAGAGCGCGGGTGATGCGCTTCTCAAAATCGTTGGCCTTGTGGAGATCATCGGTCAAAAGCATGAAGGCGAGATCCGCTTTCGGCGAAACGACCGAGAAAGTAAGCACCTGAGAGGCCTCCGTGGACCGGATTTCCTGAATGAGCTCGGAAAGGTGCGTCTTGGCCTCCAGTTTCTCCTCGTCCGAATACAGCGACCACTGCGATTGCTCGATGTTGTAGAACAGATGCATGACGTGCCATCCCTCGTAGGGGATTACTTTGTCATAGTCAGTTTCCTGGGATTCAGCCGTGTGAGGATTCATAATTAGAGATTACGTCGGTTTTGAGGACAACGATGTCCGGAATGACGTGTCACAACAAGCCGATGAAAACGGTTGCGTCCACCCAAAAAAAATCCTAGTTTTGCGCGCAATAATTTCTTTAGAAACGCAAAACCTGTCATGGCAGAACTCGAAGACAAATACGAAGACAACGTTGATGGTGAATTCTACGTGGATGACCAGTGCATCGACTGTGACCTTTGCCGTGAAACGGCTCCGGACAATTTCACTCGCAACGAAGACGGCGGCTACTCATACGTTTACAAGCAGCCGACGACGGATGAAGAGCGTGCTCTCAGCGAAGAGGCCATGGAAGGTTGTCCCGTTGAGGCGATTGGAAACGACGGTAAAGGCGCTTAAGTCCTGACCTCATAACATTTGAAAGGCGGTGCTCCGGAAACGGTCGCCGCTTTTTTGTGGTGTTTTCTCTGAAGAAAAGGTAGTCTTCCCGCAATGAGATACCGCCCTAAAAGATCCACCCGTGACCGCGCTCTCTCGGAGCTACGGGGGTATTGGGAGCCTCAGGATGTCTCCAAATACGAGCGTGATATCGAAAACGTCGTCGCGCTGACGATGAAAGGGCTCGGGCTCAAGGACCGCTTCAACGAAGAGCAGGTCTTCGATGCGTGGAACGATCTCGTCGACAATTTCGTCGCTCAGAATTCACGCCCCGTCGCGCTGACCAACAAGGTTTTGAGCATTCAGGTGCTCCATTCGACCGTCCATTACGAGCTCGAACGCATGAAAGGCCAGATTTTGCAGAAAATGCAGGCCCAGTTCGGCGCCGAGAACATCCGCGAAGTGCGCTTCCGGTTGGGGTGAACAGGGTTGAGTGGGGGAGTTGACAGGGTTAGGTCGTCGAGCCACCCCTGTCAGGTCACGCCAATTCACTCGAAAAGCTTGTCATCTTTCGCTCGGGGCGGTAAGTAATCCTGAGTATTTATGAGCGATTCCATTCACATCAAAGGGCTGCGTCTTTCCACCCGTGTCGGTGTTCCCGAAGAGGAGCGGGCAACCGCTCAGAGCGTTGCAGTGACGGCGTCGATCACGCTCTCGAAATCTTTCAAGGGCTTCGATGACTGCATCGAGCATACGATCGACTACTACCGGGTTTCGCTGAAACTGCGCGAAGTCGCCGCGACCGGTGAGCGGAAACTTATCGAAACCCTCGCCGAGGACCTCGCCGCGGCGGTCGTCGCGTTCGATGGCGTCTGTGCCGTCACGCTCGAGGTGGAGAAATTTATTCTCCCCGATTGTGATAGTGTTAGCGTCGTGATTACCCGGGCGCGCGAGCACGTGTGATCCGGTTCACCCTTTCATGGCGTAACCTTTGCCATGAAAACGAAACTTTCCCGTCGCAAAGGCCTCTTATGGGTGGGCCTCATTCTGGTGCTGGTCGGGGGAACGGCTTTTGTGGCGACTTCACGGGCAGGGTACGAGACGGCCGCCTATGAGGTGGAGAAGAAAAGCGGGAAGTTCGAGATCAGAAAGTATGCCGGAATGACGGTGGTGACCGCGCCGATGAAGGGCGGCTCCCCGAACGGAAGCTTCGGGAAATTGTTTCAGTATATTTCCGGTAGCAACGAGGCGAGTCGGAAGATTTCGATGACGACTCCGGTGTTCATGCCGGCTGACGGAACCGGGACTACCAGTGAAATGCAGTTTGTCGTCCCCGCTGATGTTGCGAAAGAAGGCGCTCCGGCACCGATGGATCCGTCCGTGAAGCTCAAGAGCAGGAACGGAGGGAAGTACGCCGCGCTCCGATATGCGGGGCGGAGCGGCGCTGCGGATAGAAAGAAGAAACTTGCGGAGCTGAAAGCGCTCATCAAAGCGGAGGGGCTCACGGCATCGGGGGCTCCCGTCTACGCCGGCTATGACCCGCCCTGGACTCCGGGCCCGATGCGCCGCAACGAAGTTTTGATGCGCGTTAAGTAACCCGGGCATTTCAGTAGCGGAACGAAGCTCGTTCCGATCCCGGCATCTGTGCCCCGGGTGACGGGTATGCGCCCCCGATCGGTTCTGGTTTCCGGGCGTCATTTACTTAATGCTCAAGGCTGGATGGTTTTTCCAGCACAGCAACGCGGTCGCGGCAGCAGAGGTTTCCGGTCTCTGGCTGCGGCTCTGCTTCTCGTTTCGGGCGGCATCGCCGAAGGTGTGGATTTCGAGAAAGAGATCAAACCGTTCCTCGAGAGGAAATGTCTCGGTTGTCACAATCCTAACATCGCCAAAGGGGATGTGATTCTCGCGGGAGCGGATCACGTTTTCAGGAAAGGCTCCGAACTGATTGTTCCGGGAAACGCGCTCAAAAGTGATCTCTATCTTGTCGCGACTCCGGCCGAGCCCGGAGAGCCGCCGGAAATGCCCGAGGAAGGTGACGCGCTCACCGATGCGGAAGCGGAATTACTGAAGCAATGGATCGACGAAGGTGCGGTGTGGCCCGATGGACTCGTGCTTCGCGAGACGTCGAAAGCTGACAAGTCCTGGTGGGCCTACCAACCGCTCAGCGAATCCCCGCTCACATCGATTGACGCGTTTATCGAGGCAGGTTTGAGCAGGGAAGGCCTCACAATGAACCCTCCCGCAGAGCGTCGGGTTCTGATTCGACGCGCGACTTACGATCTCACCGGGTTGCCCCCGACGCCGGACGAAGTTGAGTCATTCATCAATGATCCCGACCCTGACGCTTACGCCAAATTGATCGATCGCCTCCTGGCCTCGCCCCGATACGGGGAGCGCTGGGGACGGCACTGGCTGGACGTGGTTCGGTTTGGTGAGAGCAAAGGCTACGAGCGAAATGTCATCATCGACAACGCGTGGCCGTTTCGGGATTATGTGATCGATTCGATCAACGAGGACAAACCGTTCGATCAGTTCATCCGCGAGCACGTCGCCGGCGATGTTTTTGGCAAAGGCGATCCAGAGGTTGAGATCGGGAGCGCCTTCCTCGTGGGCGGGCCCTATGACGATGTCGGGAATAAGGACGTGGCCGCCGCCGCCCAAATCCGGGCGAACACGCTCGATGAGATCATCAATGCGACGGGGCAGGCTTTTCTGGGGATGACGATAGGATGTGCCCGCTGTCATGATCACAAATTCGACCCCATTTCACATCGCGACTACTACAGCCTCTACGCGACCTTTTCCGGGGTTCGGCACAATTCGCGTCCTCTCGCCGATGCGAAGGCCGTCGAGGCACGCGAGAGGGCCTTCAAGCCGCTCAACGCGGAAAAATCGGCTCTCGAAGCGGCGGTGAAAAAGGCAGAGGGTGAACTCAATAAGCGGGTTCGAAGCACGCTGACTGAGCACGGGAAAAAATGGGTTCGCCCTCAGGTGAGTCGCACGCTGACGGAAGAGACGTTTGCACCTGTCAGGGCAAAATTCATCCGGCTTGTCAGCGAATCACTCGATACGAATCCCAAGGTCGCGGCGGGCTTTCGTATCGACGAGTTCGAGGTGTTCTCGAGCGGAGAGAATCCCGTCAACGTAGCTCTCTCGGCCAATGGGGGGAAGGCGACCGGCGCGGCGAGAGCGATTGAAGATTTTCCCGGCGCCTACGGTCCACAGCTCGCGATCGACGGCAAGCTCGGAGCGCGCTTCGTTTCCACGGGAACCACGCTGACGATTGAGTTGGCAAATGCCACGGAGATTGATCATGTCGTATTTTCGAGCGGGAGAGACGAGGACACCTTTACTCACAATAAATTCACCTTCGTTTCCGACTATAGAATTGAAGTCTCTGACGACGGTGAGAAATGGCGCGAGGTTGCTCACGGAAGGGATCGAAAGCCCGTCAGTGTCGCCCATGAAAACGTGCGTTTGAGAAAGGCCGAAGCGACGGACGCGGAAGTCGAGGCGATCCAAAAAGTGAAGGTGGAACTCGCCGCGGTGAACCGGAAGATCGCGGCGATTCCGGTGCTGCCGAGTGTATGGCTGGGGACGCGGAGCAAGGTGGACGCGGAAGGGCCGTTTCACATTTTTCTCGGAGGCAGCCCTCAGAAAAAAGGGGAGGAGGTCGTGCCTGCGAGCCTGTCCGCTTTAAGCGAAGTGTCACCGACCTACGAGCTGGCTGCTGACGCAGATGAAGCCGTGCGGAGAATGGAGTTCGCTGACTGGATCGTAAATGAGAAGAATCCGCTTTCCCCGCGTGTGCTCGCGAACCGGATCTGGCACTATCATTTCGGCACCGGAATCGTCGAAACACCGAATGATTTCGGGTACATGGGAGGAAGGCCGACTCATCCTGAACTGCTCGATTTTCTCGCGCGAAGATTGAGGGCGAACGGGTGGCGACTCAAAGCGATGCACCGTGAAGTGATGCTCTCGAAGACTTACCGCCAATCGTCCACCTGGAATGCGAAGGCGGGAAAGCTGGATGGTGAGAGCCGGTTGCTGTGGCGGTTCCCGCCGAGGCGTCTCTCGGCTGAAGAGATACGTGACACTATTTTGGCAGTGTCAGGTAAGCTGGATTTAAGGATGGGCGGTCCCGGGTTCCGTCTGTACAAATTCATGCAGGACAACGTCTGCACCTACGAACCGCTCGACGAACATGGCCCGGATACCTACCGGCGCGCCGTCTACCACCAGAATGCGAGGGCTTCGGTCGTGGATCTCATGACGGAGTTTGATCAGGCTGATTGTTCATTCTCGATACCGAGGAGGTCTGAAACGACGACTCCGCTTCAGGCGCTCACAATGTTGAATCATCAATTCACGATGGATATGGCGAAGGCGCTCGCCGCGAAGATCCGGCAAAGCGGTGGGAATCCGGTAATAAGCGCTTTTGAGATCGCTTACCAGAGGGAGCCCGCTGCAGACGAACTGGAGCAATCGGAAAAGGCGATCAACGCGCTCGGTCTCGAGGCCTTCTGCCGCGCCCTCTTGAATTCAAGCGAACTGATCTATTTGGATTGAAAACAATGGGCAATATGAATTCACCGCTGGATCTCACTCGTCGTCGCTTTTTGGGAGACGTCTCGACCGGGCTGATGGGCGTTGGTTTGACGCAACTGCTCGGAAGTGAGTATGTCACTGCGGCAGATAACCCGACGGTGAAATGGAGCGCGGGATCAGGTAAGCCGCATTTCCCGGCGAAGGCGAAACGTGTTCTTCAGATTTTCTGTCCCGGCGCCGCGTCACACATGGACTTGTGGGAGCACAAACCGATGCTGGAAAAGATGGATGGAAAGCCGCTTCCGGGAGAGGAAAACATGGTTTCGTTTCAGGGGAAGAATGGACCGTTGATGCGAAGCCCGTGGCCGTTTGAGCCCGCGGGGGAGAGTGGCAAAATGATTTCCTCGATGCTGCCTCACATGGCGGGACACGCCGATGACATCGCCTTTTTTCACGGGATGACTTCGAAGACGAACACGCACGGCCCGGGGTGTGTCTTTGTGAATACGGGGCATGCGACGGAGGGATTTCCCAGCGCGGGAGCGTGGACGAGTTACGCGCTCGGGAGCCTCACCGATAATCTTCCGACCTATGTGGCTTTGCCTGATGTGCGCGGTGAGCCTCCGAACGGGAAAGCGAACTGGAGTAACGGTTTTCTCCCCGCAAAGCATCAGGCGATCGTCATGGCGGCGCACCAGCCGATACGAAATCTGGAGCGACCCGGCGGGGTGAGTCCTGCTGAGGAAAAAGGGACCCGGAATTTGCTCGATTTTTTCAATCGCCGACACGCTTTGATGCGGCCGGAGGAAAGCGAACTTCAGGCCCGCATCAGTGCCTACGAACTCGCGGCGAAAATGCAGATGTCCGCTCCCGAGGTCAGTGATTTTGCCAGCGAACCAAAACACATTCATCAGCTCTACGGAACGGACTCTAACAATGAACTGAAAGCGGCCTACGCGCGGAACTGCCTTCTTTCGCGTCGGCTCCTCGAGCGGGGTGTTCGCTACGTGAATCTCTATTGCGCCTCGCGAGCGAGCGGTGTCGACGGGCTCCTGAACTGGGACGCTCACAAAACACTCAAACACGATTACGAGCGGCACTGCCCGGTTTTTGATCAGCCGACGGCTGCTTTGCTTACGGATTTGAAGCAGCGGGGGATGCTCGACGATACCCTGATTCTCTGGACGACTGAGTTCGGTCGGATGCCGACACGGCAGGTGGGGACGGCGGGGCGTGATCACAACCCCGATGGGTTCACGCTTTGGATGATGGGAGCCGGAGTCAAAGGCGGAACGAGTTACGGTGCGACGGATGACTTCGGGAGAAGAGCTGAACGGAATCCGACATCGGTTTGGGAGTATTATTCGACGGTGTTACACTTGCTTGGCCTCAACTACGAAAAGCTCAGTTGGTATCACAACGGGCTCGATCGGCGTCTCACCGATGTGCATGGAAAAGTGATTCGTCAGGTCCTCGCCTGACTCCGTGATCGGGGAGTTCCCTTTCGCGTTATCGTGTGGTTGTTTTCCGCCATGAAGTTGCTTCCCGTTTTTCTCGTATGGCTCACCTCGTCGCTCATCGCGGAGGACTGGCCTCAAGGGGCCGGTCTTGACGGCAATTTCAGAACGGGGGAATCAGCTCCGATTTCGTGGAGCGTGGTTCGGGATGAAACTGTTCTCTGGAAACTCACGCTTCCTGAAACGGGGCAAAGCACTCCGGTGGTTCACGCGGGGCGTGTTTATTTTTCAACGCTGAAACCGGTCGAGGAAGACTCTGAGCTGGGGAGAGATATCATTGCCTGGGCGGTCGATGCGGAAAGCGGTAAGGTATTGTGGCAACGTGAGATCGAAGGGATTCACGATTTGCGACTCACGGGATGTTTCAGCGACAGCAGCTCTCCTCCGGCGGTGTGTGACGGCGAGCATGTCATTTTCACGAATGCATCGGGCGGCGTGGTTTGTTTCGATCGCGACGGAAACGAAGTCTGGAAGCGCGACATTTACACGGTGGGCCGGACTCTGCCGTTTCTGATTGATGGGAAGTTCGTCTTTACGCGGCAGCTCTACCCTCCGGGAACGGACGGGAATTTTCCTCACACCTTTGCCGATTCCCCGAAGGAAATGTGGACGCAGCTGCTCGCGCTCGACGCGGCAACGGGTGATGAGTTGTGGGTATCGGAATGCGGAGTCAACATGGGCTGCGTGATTTTGCCGCAGTCGCTCAGCGATGGGCGTCAGGTGGCGGTGGCAGGTCGGGGCGGGGGCCACGGACCTCCGGAGAAACCGGATGGCGTTTCGCTCGTCGATCTCGCTGATGGCTCGACGATCTGGAGCGTCCCACTCGAAAATTTCATGGCGACGATGAGTTTTCGGATTCGCGAGGACAAGGTCCACATTTTTCATCTCGATGAGCATCTCTCGTTGAACGCTCTCGACGGAACGATTGAGAAGCGCGTCTCAATCATCGATCAGGTGCCGGTTGTTCGAAAAGATAGGCCGGTCATACTTGAGTCCATCGATGCGACGAAGAAAAAACGGATGATCACGCAGGGCTCGAATTTGCTCGTGGGGCCGTGGCATTACTTTCGCAGTTACACGAGACCGTATCTCGGGCGCGTGAACGTCGACAGTGGATCGGTGGAGTATCTCGAGTTGCCTCTGCAGCTGTCGCGCACGCCCGACGGCGGGGACGAGGTGCTCTGGTTTTCGGAGCCTCAGTGGAAGAAGGACCCGGGACTGCATCAACAGGTCGTTGTTGAAAATGAACTCAAAAATTCGAGAGGTTACGTCGTGTTTGGCGACAAGCGTTCCAAAGGCAGCGGCTGGGGGCACATCGCTTCGCCGACTCCTTCGGTGGCAGGCGATTATCTTTATGTTCCGGTCATGAACGGAACCGTCTACGTGATTCGATGGAATGTGGATCAGTTAGACTATGATAAAGCTGTCATCGCGATCAACGATCTGGGCCCGGCCGGGCTTGCCTGGACGCGGGCGAGTCTCTCGTTTGCCGGTGGGCGCGCCTACGCGCACACGATGCGGGAATTGATCTGCATCGGTGTGGCCGACGAGTGACCGTATCAGCGTGGCGGAGGACCGCCCTTACCGCCTTTACCGAACGGGGGCGGACCGCCGCCGGGAGGAGGTCCGTCTTCGCCTCTGCGCGGAGGACGTCTCTCATCGCCCTGAGGTGGACCGCCCCGGCCACCCCGTTCATTCTTTATGAGTGAGGTCGGCGTGCCCTTGAAGGCGCGGGGAATGACAGGCCAGTCGCTCGTCATAAAGTAGGCGTATGTTCCATCGGGAAACTCAGGCGTGACGCAGAATCGACCGTTGCACTCGTCGAGGTCGCCGGAGCCGGGAACGTATTCGTAGTCCTGGACGAAGGCTCCGTCGTAATCGCCTCCGGGACCTTCAGGGTTTCCGGGTCGTTGGCCGGCTTTCAGCGCGTAGCTCGTTTTCAATTCGACTGCTTCGCCGGCCGCCACGGTAGGGTCGCTGTAGCCGAACAGCGCGTAAACAGGGAAGCCGTCGGCAGCCCAGCCGATCATGGGAGAATGTTTTCCCTTTTCAAAGCCGAGACGACGCATCAGGCCTGTGGGGATGCCGTGGTAATGATACATTCCCGTGGGCTGCACGTGAGCGTAGTTCGTATCGAGACCGAGTCCGACGGCGCCACCGAGCGCTTCGTAATTCCAGTTCTTGTCACGGTCTCCCATCCAGAATTCAGCAGTGTCAGGTTGGATGATCACTCCATCGAGCGTGATTCCAAATGGCATCGGACGGGGAGCGGGCTGCCCGGGCCCGGAATGCAGATAGGTAATCGCCGGTGCCGGTTCCGGATTGGCGGGAAGCTCGATGTCGTATCCCTGTTCGGTGATTTCGTGCGGATTTCCCCGATTGGGAAAACGTCCCACTTTGTGCTCAGGAATTCCGTTTGCTTCGATCTCGACGGTCTCGTCATTTTTCGTGACATCGATTTCTGATTTCGCAGGCGGACGACGATTCGCCTCGACGAGATCAAGGTCCTCTGCCTCGGTCGCCCTGTGCTCCCGGGCGGGAGGGGGACCGCCTTGTCCGCCTCCGGGTGGAGGTCCAGGGGGGCGCTGGGCAAGTCCGACGCTCGTTGAGAATACAAGGAGCAGAGTAAGAATCGTTGGAATTTTTAGCATGGGGTAGATTGCGATTCCAAGGTAACAGGAAAATGAATGGTATTATTACAAATTATTCATCTTCCGGGGGATCCCGTTATTTAAATCGCTGATGTCATCGGATTTCGATCGTGCCCGGCCGGCTGGAGTTGCGCTACTTCGCAGCCGGAACCGCTGAGATGATGGCGTCTTCAATCGTCTCATCCCAGAGCGAAGGGAGTCCGTAGTATACGTTCGATTCACCGCCTTCGTAGCCTCCCTCTTTGAGAACCCGCAGTGAAGGGATGTAGGCCATGACGTCATTGGCGTAGCCCGCGACCCAGGTTCTCGTGCCGTTTCGCTCTTTTTTCAATCGAAGCGCGTAGTCGATCACGACTTCTCCGCCGAGAAAAATGAAATCGATTTCATCTCCGATGACCCAGTTCCCGATCGGGTAGGGATAGGACTTTTTTAGAGGACCTTCTTTGGCCATCTTGCGCTGAAGGTAGTTGGCTCTCGCGACTTCAAAGCGATTCGTCGAAGATTTGTTCTTCTCAATTTCTTCGGCCGTCGTGAGGCTTTTGAGAGGGGCATCGATGAGCGTGAAATGCGTCTTCAGTTTCGGCTCGAGTTCGTCCATCGGGGCTTTGATGACGTCTCCGACGCGGGCAGCCAACTCGGCACCGTATTGTTCAGCCAGAGTAATTTCTCTCCGGGGGAGAGGGTTCTGGTCGCCTCCGCATCCCGCCCAGAAGAGGGCGACGCTTCCGGGAAAAGCTTTCTCCAGTTCGGCCTGCGCGTAACCGGGGTAGTCGCCGTTCCATTCGTTGAGACTGAGCGTTGTTGCGTGGCAGGCGTATCCAAAGAGAACTGCAAGCAGTTTGCCGTCTTCGCCACGGACGCTGAGAACGGGGACGTCGTGATCGACGGGGCCCTTGAGAAGTCCATTGGCACGCACCTCGGGGACGGTGTCGTAAGGTTTGTTCTCGCGACGGTTTACTGCAAACGTGCATTTGCCGGAGCCGTGTTGAAGACGGGCAGGAACTTTCGAGTCGAGTGCGGCGTCAGTGACTGCGATGATCTTTTTGAGAAGAACTTCGGCATAGGCGTCGATCTTCCCTTGAGCGTCTTTATCCAGCGAGAGGTAGTGAAGCGGGCTGAGATTTTGCGCGACGACGGGGCCGCTGTGAGTGTGGGACGTGCAGATCGCAATTTGTTCCCGTGTGAGGGGATGCTTTTTTGAAATCTCGTTCGTGACCCGGTCTGCGAAGTCCCTGCCGATTCCCACGAGGTCCAGTGTGATGATGAGTCCCGCATTACCGTCATGATCCTCGAGGGCGAGTGCCTTCGCAAAGAGGTCGGTGCGTTTTGCCGCCCCCGGTTCAATCCGTTTCCCGTAGCCTGCCATCCAAACAGGTTCGTTCGGCGTGATGATTTCGCTGGCGGCACCGGCTTTCCAGCCTTCGGCGTAGGTTGACAGACTGAGGCTGAGAATCAATAGAATGACGGGCAATTTCATGAGGTGTCGGGATTCCGGTTTCAACAGGGAAGCAGAGTCAGTTGGTGAATTGAAATGAGAACAGGTCAGCATCTTTGAGGAAAAATCGGATTTTCACGACCTTTCCCTTCAACGTGGATACGGAGTCTCCCGCCTTCCAGCTGACGCGTCGGGCTATCTCATTGCCGATCTGTTCCGTGGCCTCGCCTTCGCTGAAGCCGGGGAGAGGCACTCCCTCTTCATCCTGCAGCTCGACTCGAACGCCGCCTGCCGCTGAAGTGGAAAAGTTGATTTCGAGATGATCTCCGGAAAATCGAACCGGTTTGGTCACGAGTTCTCCACCCCGGTAATCGCCGCGAATCGAGGCAAAGCCATCGAGCCTCAGGGAATAACGGCGCAGATGAGCGGTGGGCTGAGCGTAGTCCTGGTTGAGGTAGAATGACATTTCGGCGGGGCCGGTTTGGACCGTGTTCAACGCGGGGTAGTTGGTGCGGGAAACCCAGTTTTGTGCGCCGATTCCGGGCCTGACAAAACTACTCAGAAATGTTCTGTCGTAGTGGTGACTTCCGGGGCGGGTCGTCATGAAAATCGCATCGGAGGTGTCTTTAAAGTATTTGGGATTCACTCCGATTTCCTCTGCCTGTGCGTCGGATAGCACCTGTCGCCCCTGCATGAAGCGGGCCGCGAGGGAAACGTAAAGATGCGGCGCCCGGAAGTAGGGATGCGTTTGGCTCGTGTAAAGATGCTCAATCGGCGCCTCTCCGCCGCGGTGTTGGTATTCCATCAGAACGGGTTTCGACCAGTTGATGAAGTCGTCACTGTCGGTTCGCGCGATGCGTCGGATCTTGTCCTCGAAGACTCTGAAAAAGCATACGTATTGTTGCTCGGCTTCGGACCAGAAGGCGACGTTCTGTGAATCAAAGTAATACGGGAAATCCGGCTCGATAAGTGAAGACGGAATCACGGCTTCATCGCGAAGCGGCGACCATTTTATCCCGTCAGGGGAAGTGTAGGCTTTGAGGCCGCTTTCTTTTGTGCCGCCGAGCGCTTTGTATTTACGATCGGGCTTCGCTTCCGGGTTCGCATCGAGGAACGGGCTGAAGTTGTGGGACACAGGCGCATGACCGGAGAGCACGATGTTATTCTCCTTCGTTCCATTCTTTTCAAAGAGACCGAGCTTCGGTTTGGTCCAGGTTATCCCGTCTTTTGATTCTGCGTAGGCGGTGGCTTCCGAATCGCTTCCGTCCGGGAGTGATACGTCGTGGCCGCGGAAGTAGAGTTGGAAGAGGTCGCCATTTTTGATGACGGTGGCGTAGGCGCTGAATTTCCCTTCCCATGGCTTGTCGAATTTCATTGCGATGCCTTCGTCGCGGGGCGTGTGCAGCGTCGGGGTAACGTTGTCCAGTTTTTCGATGAGGTATTCATCGGTGAACAGCTCGCGTCGCGTTCCGAGATCGATCGGGTCGGCGAGAGCGGAAGTCGCCGTGAAAACCGTTGTGATAGCGAAGGGTAAAAAGAAGAGATGTTTCATGCCTGAGTAATTCCGAGAGCCCGGTTCATTCGTTGCGCGACGCCTTTAAGTTGTTCAAGATCGCCTCCGGGGACTTCGGCGGTGCACCATCCCTCGTATTTGATTTCGCTGAGCGCTTTCCTGACATCCGGCCAATCCACATCGCCTTCGAAAAGGGCGCAGTTCTTTTGTGTGGCGTGGTTGTGATCTTTAACGTCGATCTTGATGATTCGCTGAGAGCCGAGTCCCCGAATCCAGGCGGGGGCACCTCCATCATAACGGTCGTGATTACCGATGTCGAAAAAGGCCCCGACGTAGGGGGACTGAAACTGATCGAGATAGTCTTTCCACTCCTGAATTGAAGTGGCGAAGCCGTTCTTCACGTTTTCACAGGTGATGCGAACGCCGACCCGTGACGCGAGAGAAATCGCTTTTCGAATCTGCTCAGCGGATCTCGTTCCGACCTGAGTCGCGTTCTCGGTTTTATTGTCGACGGCTTTTCCTATCACTTGCAGAATAGAGGATGCCCCCACATCGCTCGCGAACTGAATCGCATCGAGTGTGTTCTGAAGCGCCCGCTGCCGCACGTCGGGATCGGGATCGGAAAGGCGGGTGCCCCAATGATCGGCTGAATTGATGTTGTGAACGGGAAGGTCGACCTTGTCGCGAGCCTTCCAGACATCTTTGGCGGAGTATTCGCCGGGGGCGGAAAGCGTGATTCCGTCAAAGCCCGAGTCCCTGGCGGCTGTGAGGAGGTCTTCGACGGTCGGATTTTTGACCGTTTTGACCATGTTCCATTTCACGGCTTTGAGTAGATGATTCATAAGAGCATCGATTCAAGCAGGTCCCGAAGGTTCGGGCTATCACGTCATCGCGAAAAAAGAGAATGGGAGAATGGGGACGAGCCGGAGGTTCGTCAGAAATTAGCCGGAGGTGCAGCGAAGCGGAACCTCTGGGTATTAATTGCTGCATTTGTTGCGCCCCGGACGGGGCGCCAGAGGTGTGGCTGTGCCTACCAACTCACAGAATCGATGTGAGAAATTACGTAATCCAATTGCAATTGGTTGCGCGGCCGTGCCGGGCGACGATTTCCTCCCGCGAGCTGAAGGTGAATACGTCGCTTCTGGCGCTCCTGCCGGACAGCACTGTGTTACGTTGACGAAATCCGGCGCTTACGCTTTGCTTCAGCTCCGGCTAATTTCCTGCCGAGCCTTCGATTCACAGATCAGGCGTTCGCCCATTCCTCGCGAAGGTAGGCCGATGATCCCGGAAGCACTTCAGCCGCTTCGCCGGACAGACTGCGGCATTCGACTTCGACGAGCCCGGTGTAGTGCGTCGCCTTCAGTGCTTTGAAACCCGGTCTGAAATTGAGCGTTCCCGGTCCGGGTTCAACGCGATTGTGCTCCGCGGTGTGGATATGTCGAATCGCGGCTCCCGCGCGGATCAGCGAGGCGGGGATGTCGGCTTCCTCCTTTTGCATGTGGAAGAAATCCGGCGTTAATCCGATCGCGGGGTGATTCACTTTCCCGCAAATTTCGGCGGCGTGAATCACGGTGTTGAGGTAATCGCTTTCGGACTGGTTCACCGGCTCGATGAGGAGTTGGAGGCCGCGTTTTTCGGCTTCGTCTCCCAGGGCCGGCAGTTGATCAATCAGCAATTGATCCTGCTCTTTGATCGCGTCGGCGGGAAAGCGCGCCACGCCGTCCTGCTTCAAGATCGGCGGCATATTGACGCTTTTTGCGCCCAGCGCTGCGGTAAAATCGAACAGCTCGATTAAACTTCGAAAACAAAGCGCGCGGAGTTGGGGATCGGGGCTGCAAAGTGAACCTTCGAATCCCAGCGATACCGTCTCGATCGGAAGCGCGAGACGGCCTGCAGAGGCGAGCGCCTCGTTTCCGAACTCTTTGCGAAACCTTCCGGGGAAGGCGATTCCGTCGAAGCCGCAACGAGCCGCCAATTCAACTCTGTCCTTCACGGTATCACCCGGAAGGACTTCGAGTCGAATCGTGAGCCGACCGTCGAGAGAATCTACGTCAACACTCACTTCGCGGCTTCCAGTTCAGCCTGTGTCCACGGAGCGACCCTGTTTGCGTGAGCCTTCTTGTATTCGGCGATGTCCTCCGCAGAGACGGCGTCGCCTTTGTTGCCCCATGCGTTACGCACGTAGGTCATGATGTTGGCGAGCTGGTCGTCAGGAAGAAATCCATGAGGCGGCATTACGGGAGGGACTCCGGTTACGGGCTTTCCGTTCACGGTGATATCACCCATGAGTCCGTGGACTCCGACAGCGATGATGCGGTGCTTGTCACCGTTCACCCAGTCGCTCTTGACGAGGCCCGGCGCGAGATTCTCGAGCCCTTTACCGTGTGGCTGGTGGCAGGCGCCGCAGATGGTCGCGTAGTGCTTGAGCCCGTCGCGATACTGTTTCTGGAGTGCCTTGTCCTTCTTCACCCAGTCGGGTTCTTTGTCCTTGAATGTGATCACTGAGCGTGAGGGATAACCTTTCGCGGAGAGCGTCTCTGCGTAGCGGGAGAGAATCGGCTTGTCCTGCTTCGCGATCTCGGCCGCAGCGGGTTTGCTGCTTTCGGGAAAAAGATCAGCGGCACCGGCTGCCGTTCCTGCCAGCCTGAGCGCGGTCATCGCGACGAACCAGTCCGAATCGGCGGTGTTGTTCTCCACGACAGAAGTCTCGAGCTTTCCAATGCCTTCGAGCGTCCACATCGCGTGCGAACGGGCGAAAGGAGAGGCGTCACTGTTGATCGCGAGGGCTTCGATGTCTTTGGCGAGGTCTTCGCGATTTCCTTCGACGATCTTCTTCTGCGAGTTGAGGCGCCACCAGAGGTAGGGGTGGGCGAGTCCGGCGACGAGGTCCTTCGGTGCTGCGACGGGCTTGTGATCGTCGGGGACCACGCGATAAATGCGACCTAGCCCGATCGGCTGGTCGAGTTCGCGCTCTTCGGATTGCTTGCGAAGGTAGGAGGTGAGAAACTTTTTATGCTGAATCACACCGCGATGAAAATCGACGATGTAGAGAGCTCCATCCGGTCCGAAGCTGGCGTTGACGGGGCGAAAACGTCCGTCGGTGCTGGCGAGAAACTCGCGTTTGTCCCATTCTTTGTCGGGGTAGGTGATGTGCTCGTATCCGGTGGTTTCGGGAAACGGTTTGTTCGGTTTGAAGGCTCCGACCGTATTGGTGCCGGGAGACATGCTGAAGATGGCACCTTCCCACTCGTCACCGAAGGCGCCGTGGCTGTGAACCGCGAGGCCGCTGATGGAGGTCACCGCTTTCGGATAGCCCCGCTCGGTGAGCATTCCGATTTGGTAGGCGCGGTTCAGCGCTGTCGTCGGATGAATCGGGAAAACCTCTCTCGTTGGAGGCGTCATTTCCTTTCCGTTGAGAGGCCACTGCTTGTCGTAAATATCCCAATCGATCGAAAACCAGATGCTGTTGTGATTGTGATAGAGTCGTCCGTAGGCGTCTGTCGCCATGCCCCACTGGCCGCGGGCCTGTGCCGGAGAGGGGACGACGCTCTTGTTTGACCATTTGATGCGACGTTTCGTTTTGGAATTATACATCCAGTTGTCGATCGCGAAGTGCAGGCTGTTTTCCGCGTGCTCGATGTTTTCGAAAGCACCCTCCGCGAACTCCATCAAATCTGTTTTTTTGTCACAGACGAGATCGCCATCGGTATCTTCACAGAACCACAATTTACCGGACTCGATGATGAGGACGCCGCCTTCGACGAGGCTGAGTGTGCGGGGATTGATCATGTCCTCGACGAATGGCGTCGATTTGTCCATCTGCCCGTCTCCATCGGTGTCTTCGAGAACGACGACGCGGCTCACTCGCTGGTTCTCGCCGTTACCATCGAGATCGATCATGTAGGTATTGAACTCACAAACCCAGAGGCGTCCTTCGGCGTCCCACTCGGCGAAAACGGGATCTTTAATCAGCGGCTCCGCGGCGACGAGCTCGATTTTGAAACCGTCGGCGATCTTGAATGTTTTCATAGATTCCGCCGGAGTGAGCACCGGAACGGGGTCCGGTGACCATTCTTTCCAGTTTTCAGAACTCAGTAAGTCCGGATTTTTCTCCTTCAAATCGCCATTCTGGGCGAACAGCGTGAGGCTGACTGAAGTGATTAGGGTGATTAGAGTAAGGTATTTGTTCATTCCAAATTTCATCTTGAAGCCGCAGGAGCGATGCCCCTGTAGGAGAGGGAAAGGCGCTGAATATCCTGAATTTCGAAGACAACGCAACTTCGCAGTCATGTAATACGAGGCCAGTGGCGAGAATACGCCCTGATACGGGGCTGAGTTTTAGAGGCCTTCCTTGCAAATTCTTTACAACTTCTGACTTACTGAATCGTCCATCACTGCGTTAAGGTTGGTAAATTCGCACTCTTTAACCCCCTGAAATTTATGAAACCTCGTCATTCATTACTTCTCTATCTGTTAACCTTTGTCTCATTTTTAGCCGTTATGCCTTCCTACTCAGACGAAACCGTTGGATTTATTGAAACGTTTGCTCTCGCTGAAGACAGGGCCGCGGCGATTGAGGAACTCGTTCCCGGCACCGAAGATTATTATTACTTTAAAGCTCTCCTCGCTCAGCAGGAGGGCAATCGCGCCGGTGTGGCAGCTCTTCTTGAGCCCTGGATTAAGCGTCATGGCCGAAGCGCCCGTGTTATCGAAATCGAGCACCGCGAAGCGCTCCTTCAATACACCGACAATCCACAGCTGACGCTCGCCTACCTGAAGCAACAGCTCGGACTTACCTTTAATCATCAGCAGGAGCGTCTCGATGCCAAGCCTGACTTTCCCACGAAACTGGATCCACAGTCTTTCTCATGGGAGGCTTTTCGTCAAAAAGCGATGCGGCGGAACGACCTCGGTCAGATTGCTGATTCCGGCCTCGACCGACTTATCCGCGAAGAGATTCCGCTCAATCCTGCACAGCGGCGGGAATTGCTGGGGCGGATCCGGTATGCAGATGCGGAACGGCTCGTCGGTGTGATTGCCGCGGATCTGAGAACGAAAGAGTCCGGTGGCTTCGGGGAATTCACGGTCCACCGCAATCTCACCCTGAGTCAGCTCGATGAGCTTGCCGGGCTCGTTCCGGAACTCGAGGGAGTGCCTGCGTTCGTCGCGACGCGCCTCGCCAAGATTCAACCGAACGAAGATGAGTCGCTTTCCGATCCTGTCGTTCATCAAGCCCATCTGGACCGCGTCTGGGAGTATGTCAAAACGCTTCCACCGTCGTTTGCTGATGTCAGGGCCACGGTGTTGAACCAGCGGCTGGAACTGGCGCGTTCGCAGGGGAACTACCCCCGCGATGAGTTTTTGCTGTATCTCGAGCTTCCCCGCCCGATGTCGTACATGCGTCAGGATTATGTTCGAGATCAGCAGCGCAAGGGCATCAGTATTCAGAACCGGCCCGATTTGCTGAATTCTCTGGGAGCAGCCCTGCAGGGGGACGATGAAGCTCTCGTCCGCGATTACCTCGAGCATTTCTTTGTCGAGGATGCGCAATACACATCGTTTTCCCCGTTCGTAAAAGAGGACTATCTCAAGCGGGTCTTTGCAGAGACGAAATTGCTGAACGGCATCGGGGATGCGGAAAAATGGTTCTCGATGCTGAGCCCCGGACAGGTTCAGGCACTGAAAGAGCGCATCGAGATTGCCTTTTCTCCTCAGAACCGGAAAGAGCATCCTCTTGAGGAAAGCGTCGATCTCACCGCACGAATTAAAAACGTGAAGGAACTTCTCGTGAAGGTCTACGAGGTCAATGCTCTGAATTTTTATCTCAACGAGAAGCGTGAGATCAATACCGACCTCAATCTCGACGGACTCGTCGCGAATGAGGAAAAGCGCATCGTCTATGATCAGCCGGCGATGCTGCGCCACGTCGAGAATTTCACTTTCGATTCGATGAAAGGACGTCGCGGCGTCTGGGTCGTGGAATTGATCGGCAATGGAATCAGCTCACGGGCGCTCGTGAGAAAGGGAAAACTCCAGTATCTCTCCAAAACCACTGTGGGCGGGGAACTCGTCACGGTGTTGGATGAATCGAATCAGCCGGTCGAGAACGCTGCGATCTGGTTCGGTGGAAAACGCTACACCGCTCTCGAAAATGGCGACGTGCTGCTTCCTTTCTCCACTCAGGGTCAGGCGTCAGTTGTCCTTGAGGCGAACGGTCAGGCTTCTTTCGCGACGGTGGAGCTTCCGCAGGAGCAGTATCAGTTCGATGCGGGGTTCTTTCTTGAAATGGAGACGCTCCTCCCCGGCCTCAAAAGCGAGGTGATCGTCCGTCCTTCACTGACCTTGAACGGCGAACCCGTTTCGCTCGCCGCGGTCGAGAATGTTGGTATCACCGTGACGACGACCGATTTCGATGGCGTCAGCTCAGTGAGTGAGGACTCTGATTTCCCTGTTTTGAACGACAGGGAATCCGTTCACGCGTTCCGTGTTCCAAACCGGTTACACACTGTCAGGGTGGAGTTGACCGGCGAGATCCCTCCCGTGAGTCGTGGCGGAGATCCGATCAAGGTGAGTGCCTATCGGGACTTCTCTGTCGCGGGAGTTGATCAGCAGGGGCAGATTATCGATACTCATCTTACGAAGCTCGACGGTGAGTATATAATTGAAGTGTTAGGGCTCGCGGGAGAAGCGGTGAAGGATCAGGCGGTGAATGTGGAGCTGACTCACCGGGATGTGGGAGCGACGATTCACTACAGCCTCAAGAGCGATGCTGCAGGACGGGTCGGGCTCGGTGATCTTTCGGAGATTGCTAGAGTTTCCGTTCAGGGCGGGGGAATGGTTCAGCGATCCTGGAATTTGCAGAACGGGCGCGATGCCGTTCCGCCTGCGATCCATGCCAAAGCGGGGGAGACGATTCTGATTCCCGCCGCCTTCGCAGGTGAAAAGCTGGATCGAAGCGAATTTGCCGTTTTTGAGATTCGGAAAGATGAGGTCGTTCGGGACGTATTCGGTTCGGCCAAAGCTATCGGTGGCGGGATTGAACTGAGCGGACTTGAACCCGGAGATTACCGCGCGATGTTGAAGCGCGAAGGAAGGACGATCCAGATCCGGGTGACAGATTCCGACGGCAACGTTGCGGGCTATGAGTTGTCAGATCATCGTCATCTTCAGGTGCGAAATTCCGATCCGCTCTTGATTGAGTCGGTTGACAGGGAGGGCGATAAAGTCGTCATTTCTGTCGCGAATGCCGGAGAAGCTTCGCGTGTTCATCTCGTCGCGACGCGGTATGTGCTCACCTTCGATGTGTTCGCGAGCCTGAATTACGGTTACAGCGCGTCACCGTTTGAGATCATCCGTGGGTCGAATGAATCTCAGTATGTCTCGGGTCGCGATATCGGCGAAGAGTATCGTTACATCCTTGAGCGCCGGGGCGAAAAACGTTTCCCCGGGAACATGCTGACACGTCCCGGTTTGATTTTGAATCCCTGGGAGTTGAATGAAACGAGCACGGATACCGATGAGGCGAAGAAAGGGGAAGCCTACAGCCGGAGCCGGGACATGAAGACGGGGGCGAAGAAGAAGGACGGTTCAAACCTGCGTGGAGCAGCTTTCGGTGATGACGGGAGTATCCAGCTTCCAATGGGGCCGGCGCTGCAGTTCCTCGCGAACCAGCCGCTTGTCCTGACCAATCTCGCCGTAGGTGAGGACGGAACCGTGAGCGTTGACGTCGCGGACCTCGGGGACAGGCAACATCTTCACGTTGTGGCGGTGAGCCCCTACAACACCTCGGTTCGTGATTTGTCCCTGCCAGAGCCTGAAAGTGGCGTGAAAAAGAGGGATATCCGTCTTCAGAAAATCCTGAATCCCGGGAAAGATTTCACGCAGCGCCGCAACGTTACTTTGCTGGATACGGGCGACACCCTCGCGATCGACGATCTTCGTTCTTCGGAACTCGAGACCTACGACACCGTCGCGGGAGTCTACAGCACGCTTCTCGGAATCGCGCCGAACGAGTCGTTTACGGAGTTTGGTTTTGTCACGGGGTGGCCGGGCCTGGAGGGTTCCAAAAAGCGGGAGCTCTACTCGAAGTATGCGTCACACGAGTTGAACTTTTTCCTCTCGAAAAAGGATCCCGAATTTTTCAAAACAGTGGTTCAACCCTACCTGAGGAACAAGAAGGATAAGACCTTCATGGATCACTACCTCGTAGAAGAGGATTTGGACTCCTATCTCGCTCCATGGAAATTCGGACGGCTCAATATAGTTGAGCGGATTCTCCTCGCGCGCCGCATCGGTGGCGATGAGGTGGGACGCACCGCTAAGCACGTCACGAGTCTTCACGAGTTGATTCCACCAAACCCGGGGCAGGATGCTTTCGTGTTTCGTCAGGCTTTGAGAGGGCGTCGCTCGAGTGGCGGTGGAGGTCTCACTGGAGCTCTGGGGCTTGTGACGAGTGGCGTCGCTGCTGACGGTTTCGGTTTTGCAGGGGGGGGCGGTGCGATGCCGGCTCCTGTTGCTTCTGCGCCGATGGCAGCGGCAATGCCGAAGATCGCCGCCCCGGTGGTCGAAGAATCTGAAATGGCGGCTGCTGATCCGTTCGCAGCCCCCGTTGCTGAAGGACATGGAGGTATTGCCTCCCGTAAGTCTGTCGTTCCCATAAAAGAACTCCGGGAAGAAGCCGTCATCGAAGCGCTCTACCGTCGTCTTGAATCGACGAAGGAATTGGCCGAGAACAATTACTACCATTTGCCCATCGAGCGGCAGCTTGCGGAGCTCGTGACCGTGAATGGCTTTTGGAAAGACTTCGCGAACTGGGATGGGAAAGGCGGCTTCTATTCGCGTGAGTTCCCCGCTGCGACGGGGAATTTTACCGAGATGATGCTGGCCCTCAGCGTACTTGATCTTCCGTTCAGTGCGGAGGAACACGACTTCACGGTCGAAGACAACGCGCTCAAGCTCACCGCGAAGTCACCGCTCGTTGTATTTCACGAGGAAGTGAAGGAAGCGGCGCGGGCGGAAGAGGGAACTCCGATTCTGGTGAGCCAGAATTACTTCCGCTCCGATGACAGGCATCAGTATGTCGACGGGCAGCAGGTCGATAAGTTCGTTACTGAAGAATTTCTTCGCGGTGTCGTTTACGGAAGCCAGATCGTGGTGACGAATCCCACTTCATCGGCACACCGACTTGACTTGCTCGTTCAGATTCCGGAGGGCGCGGTTCCTGTGTCCGGCAGTGACTACACGAAGTCGTCTTCCGTGCAGCTGAACTCGTTTTCCACGCAGCGAATCGAAGTCTCGTTCTATTTTCCGAAAACCTCGGGCGAGGCAGCGTTTCCGGTCTATCCCGTTCGCGTTTCGAAGAACGAAAAAGTGATCGCTGCCGGTGAGGCGATCGCTTTTCAGGTCGTCGATCAGTTAAGTCAAATGGATGAGGCTTCCTGGGAATATCTATCCCAGTATGGAACGCCGAAGCAGGTTCTCGACTACCTCGAAAACAACAATCTCGAGCGCATCGATCTCGGTCGCATCGCGTGGCGTGTGAGAGAGGATGTCGATTTCTGCAAGCAGGTCGTCAGCGTAATCGGTGAGCACCACGCCTACAACGAAACGCTCTGGAGTTACGGGATTCATCACAACCTTCCCGGTGTCACCGGTGAGTATCTCAAGCACCGCGAAGACTTCCTCGGGCAGGCCGGTCTCTGGATCGAGAGCGACCTCGTCTCGATTGAGCCGGTAGAGCGCCATTGGTATCAGCACCTCGAATACTCGCCGCTCGTCAACGCGCGCCGTCATCAACTGGGTCGCGAGCGCAAAGTGCTCAACGATCGCTTCCGTGAGCAGTATGGCGAGTTTCTCAAGGTGGCGAGTTACAAAACGAAGCTCTCCGATGAGGATGCGCTCGCGGTATCGGCTTACCTGTTCCTTCAGGATCGTGTCGGTGAAGGCCTCGCCTGGTTGAAGAAGGTCAATCCTGACAATCTCACGACGAAGCTTCAGTTCAACTACCTCAAAGCCTACGCCGCGATGTATAAAAACGAAGTCGGAACCGCGAAGGCGATCGCCGCCAACTACCTCGACTATCCGGTTGAACGCTGGCGTTCGAAGTTCGCCGAGATCGATTCTCAGGTGAAAGAGATCGAAGGCGCTGCGAAGGCGGATGGCAAAGGTGAGACCCGCGAGGAACAGATCGAGAAACTTTCGGCATCCGATTCGATGATCAACCTGACTGCGAACGGACGGGAGGCCAAGCTCGTCTATCGCGCGGTCGACGAGGTCGTTGTGAATTACTACGAAATGGATCTCGAGTTTCTCTTTTCGAGCAAGCCGTTTGTCTCGGGTGGAAGCAGTCAGTTCAGTGTCATTAAGCCAAACGCGAGCGAGCGGAGAGCCTTGCCGAAAGACGGCGATACGATCGTCCTGACATTGCCTCAAGTCTTCGAAAGCAAAAACGTGCTCGTTGAAGTCGTAGGAGCCGGTCGGACTGAATCAGTCGCGATCTACTCGAATCAGCTCAAAGTTCAGGTCTCGGAAAATTACGGTCGTATCGATGTCGCCAATGGAGAGACCGGCGAAGCGCTCAGTGCGGTTTACGTGAAGGTCTACGCGAAGATGAAGAACGGGGAGGTTCGCTTCTTCAAAGATGGCTACACCGATCTCCGCGGACGCCTCGACTACACGAGCCTGAGCACCAACGAAATCGACAACGTCGAAAAACTCAGTCTTCTCGTCATGAGCGATGAACACGGCTCTCTCGTGAGAGAAGTGAAGCCACCGCAGCGATAAAAACGGGCACTTAACAGGGTAGGGTCGATGACCTAACCCTGTTGGGTCGCTTCTTTCTTTTGCGGTTGTGTCGGCATTCCTGCCGACAGTCGGTCATTTGGTATGTCGGCAGGAATGCCGACTCAACGGTGTCTTTTTTTTTATTTCGAATTTACATTTCTCCGCGATTCCTTTTCTCTTCGAATTACGATTCAGCGTAATATGGCTGAATTGGGGAGATGATCGAAAGTTCACAGTGGCAGGTTAATTCTTCGGATGATTTCCCCCCCCCCAAGAAAAAATCCCTAAATTTCAGTCAAATGGTTCAAAGCGAAAGCGTTTAGAGCCAGTTAATTCACCTGAAGATCTCGTGGAAGTGTTGATTTTGTTGCCTCAGGATGTTCATGAGCGAACGCATCCTGCAGGATAAAGTGACGCGACAAAACCCGTTGGAACTGCTAGAATATGGCCATGGCCAACGCAGTCGAAACCACCTACGAAGAAATCGAAACGAGCGTTTTGCACCTTCCTTTACCCGACCGATCGCGCTTGGTGACACGCTTGCTCGCCAGTCTCGAGGAAGACGATGACTTCCCCGTCAGTGATGCTTGGCGCAAGGAAATCAACCGCCGCGTCGATAACATCGAGTCTGGCCGTTCCGTCCTTGTCCCGCACGACGAGGCAACCAAGCGCGTAAATGCGAGAATCGAGGAAGTGAGACGCCGAAAATCTGAAGGATGATTTTTCAATGGGGCGATGAAGCCGTCGACGAGTATGTCGCGGCCGCCGGATACTACGAAGAGCAGGAAGAAGGGCTAGGAGGCCGATTCGTCGATTGCTTTGAGTTCGCCTTAGCAAAGATGCGGCGCAACCCGACAATCTATCGGGTGTTTGAGCGCGGCTGCAGCAAGATCCGAGTCGAGCCGTTCCCTTACGCGCTGGTGTTCCGGGTTGAAAAGGAGTCCATCACCATCGTTGCAGTGATGAACCAGCATCGAGATCCCGGCTACTGGCACGAGCGACTTGATCGCTGAACTCAACTTTCAACGATTGTGTCGGCATTCCCGACGAGAGTCGGTCGTTTTGTATGTCGGCAGGAATGCCGACTCAACGGCGTCTTTTTTCTGAATTCGAGTTTACATTTTATTACGATTCCATTTCTCTTCAAGGTATGATCATCGATTCGCACCATCATTTTTGGGATTACGATTCAGCGGAGTATGGCTGGATCGGAGAGGGGATGGAGGTGCTGAAAAAAGACTTCGGCCCTGATGCTCTCGGTGCGGAGATCGCAGCGGCGGGAGTTGACGGGGTGATCTCAGTTCAGGCGAGAACGGATGAGAAAGAGAATGCTTTCCTCGTTGAGCACGCCAAGAGGAACGAGTTTATCAAAGGCGTCGTCGGCTGGGTCGATCTGACGGCTGAGAATGCCTGGGAGCGCATCGGCAAATTCGCGGAGTCGGAGAAGGCGGTCGGAATTCGCGAAGTTCTGCAGGGGAAGGAGGACCGACAGTTCTGTCTTCGTGAGGATTTTAACAGCGGTGTCGCCGCGCTCCACGATTTCGGACTGACTTATGATATTCTGATCCCTGGGGATCAGATTGCCGCGGCAACTGAGATGGTCGACAAACATCCGTCGCAGCGTTTTGTCCTCGATCATATTGCGAAGCCGGAGATTAGCGCCAAGGGCGTTGATGCAGAGTGGGAGCGAGCGATTCGGGAATTGGCAAAGCGCGAGCAGGTCGCGTGCAAGGTCAGTGGAATGGTGACCGAGGTCGCTGCCGGAGAAACGATCTCGCCTGAATTGATGCGTCCCTGGTTCGACGTCGTCCTCGATGCCTTCGGAGCGGATCGGCTCATGTTCGGGAGCGACTGGCCGGTATCGCTGCTGCGCACGACCTACGGAGACTGGGCTGATAGCGTGAAGCTTTGGACGGCTGAACTTTCGCCGGACGAGCAGTCCGCGATCTGGGGGAAGACTGCGATGCGGTTTTACGGGATTCCCGAATAGTGTCCGTTCGGGCCCGGGCCGGTGATAGCGATTTGGGCTGAAAGCCCTGCGGCGCAAAGGCCAGCCTCTTCAGGGCTGGCAATCGATGTGATAGGTTGATTTCGGCCTTTCAGGGCGCGGGCACTGTCTTTGATCTCTACCGGGGCTGAAGCCCCGGCCTCTGTGCGGGTGGGCTTTCAGCCCACTTCTCGATCAGAAAGGTATTTGCTTTATGTGCTGGGAAAACAGGTTCGCCTGCCGCAGGCGAGCCTGGCAAACAGGAGTGTTTGCCTCACCTCGCCCAATCGGTCGGCTACAGTTCTACCGATCCTCCGTAAGAAACCCCGTCAGCATCGTCGTGAGAACTTCGATACCCCAGTGAAAGCCCTCGATGGGGATGCGTTCGTTGTGGCCGTGAAAGAGTGACGCGAAGTCGAGGTCTTCCGGCATTTGGAGCGGGTAGAATCCGTAGCAGGTTGCTCCCAGTGTCGCGTAATTTTTGCTGTCGGTGAATCCCTGAATGATGGAGGGGACGACATGGGATCCCGGATCGGCGGACTCGAGGGACTTCTGGATTGCGCTGAATAGCGGAGTGTTAGACGGAAACGATACCGGCGGAGAAGTCTCGAGCACTTCGAGCGTGTAGTCGCAGCGCGGCACCCGGTCGAGGATGGTTTTCAATTCTCCCACGAGATCTTCCGCGGTTTGTCCCGGTGCGAGACGGCCATCGATCTCGGCACAGGCTTCGCCGGGGATCACGTTGATGACTTCGCCAGCGCTGAGGCGCGTCGGGTTCGCGGTATTTCTCAGAACGGCTTCGAGCGAAGCGCGGCGGGATTGATCGGTCACGAGGAGCTTCAAGAGCGTTGGTCCGATTCGCGGGTTGAGAAAGAGGGCGGCGACCTTTTGGGCGAGGGTGCCTTCCGGTGCGGCAAAGCCGTCAATGAAACGCGCCGCCTCGTCGCCGGAATGCCACGGGAGAGTGGTTTCGTCGATCGCCTGGACGGCGCGGGCGAGGGTGGCTGCGGCGTTGTCCTGTCCGGGGAGAGAGCTGTGGCCCGGAGTGCCTTTCACGGTGAGCCGGAGCCAGGCGACGCCTTTCTCAGCGACCTGGACGGGGTAGAAGCGGCGTCCTTTCCGGTGAACGGTGAAGCCTCCGACCTCGTTGATCACGTATTCGGGATCGTTGCCGAGGAGGTCGGGATGGTTTTCGACGAGCCATTTCGAGCCGAGTTTTGTCCCGGCTTCTTCGTCGCAGACGGCAACAAAAATGACGTCGCGATTGAGTGTGTCTTTTTTCTCAGCGAGCGCTTCAAACGTGACGACTGCCATCGCGGCGAAGCCCTTCATGTCGATCGCGCCACGTCCCCAGATGCAGGTGCCGTCGTCGTGGGCGGAAAAGGGAGGATGAGTCCACTGAGTCTCGTCGGCGGGAACGACGTCGAGGTGGCAGCTCAGGATGAGCGGGCGGTGCTTTCGTTTCTCCGGCGTCGCTTCGATTTTGGCGACGAGGTTGATTTGTTCGGGCGTTTCACCGACGAGCGTCGAGGTGATGCCGCTGGATTCGAAACGAGAGCTGAGAAGCTCCATCGCCGGGGCGACATTGCCCGGCGGGTTGGAGGTATTGATCCGCAGGAGTGCTTTGAGCAGCTCAGTCGCGGACTCGCGCTGCTCTGAGCTGATGGGGGACATCCGTAACGGGGGCGGGGCGCAAGACTACCTTCTCGGTCCGACGTCTTTTCCACCGCCGAGAGCTTCGCGTGTGAACATCTTGGAGGGAAAGGTGGAAATCTTGACGTTGCTGAAGGTGATGTTGATCGTTTTGCTGGAGTCCCTGATCTGCATTTTGGAGAGGAAGGGGCGGCCGTTTGCTTTGTTGTTATACTCCATCGTCGAGGTGCGGAGGAGCGTGTCGGATTTCGTGTAAAACTCCGCCTTCTTACCGAGGTTGCCGTTCGTGGTGACCCAGTATTTGATCTTCGCGTAGGTGTCTCCGAGCGAGTTGGCTTTCATCGTGTAAACCGTCGCCGGCTCGCCGTTGACCTCACCGGCCTCGGAGCCGACGACCTTGTAGCCATCGACGTAGCTGGTCGAGGCGATGTCACCGATCGCGGCATCGCCGGTGAGACGCTGGCGTTTTGAAACAGAGACGGGACGGCTGTTGCCGGGCTTCCAGAACCACATGTCACCGTCGGATTCCGCGAGATACTTGCGGCCGGTTGCGTCCGCGGGCTCGATGACTTCAGCGACGATCTTTCCACCCTGGGATGTCGCGATGAATTTGGCGCTCTTGTTGCCGGTGACGCTGACGGTCCACTGCACGCCGGTATTTCCTGTCATGATCCCGCGAGCCTGTTCGGCTTGCATGAGAGCAGCGTCTTGAGCGTGTAGACTTGTCAGGCCGAGGGCTCCGACGATGAGGGCGAAGAAGTAATTTTTCATGTAAATGTGAGGGTGTTAAACGTGGCCGAGTGAATCGACGATACTTTGTTTGGCAGCGCGTCGGGCCGGGGCTATTGCGGCAAGCGCTGTAAAGATGACGAGCAGGACAAAGGTCGTAAGCAAATGAAATGGCTGAATTCGAATTTCCCAGACAATCTCCCGGGCCGTGACGGGTGGTTCCCACGTGGGTTTGACGGCGGCGATGGCGTAGGCGAACGCGAGAACGATGATGAGCCCTGAAATCGCCCCGATGATGCCGAGGAGGGCGCTTTCGGTTCCGAAGAGGCGAACGACTCCGGGGCGCTTCAGTCCGATCGCCCGCAGCGTTCCGATCTCGCGGGTTCGCTCGATCACGGCCATCCCGATGGTGTTCAGCACGGACATCGTGACGATGGTCGCGATAATCGCAAAAACGAGCCCGAAGATGATATCAAACATGCGCTTGGTCCGGAGATACAGTTTGGAAACGTCATACCAGGGAATGACCTCCCACTGGTCTTCACCGAATTTTTCGCGCAGCTTCGCGGCGAAGGCATCGGTGTCGTCGTTGTCTTCGAGCATGAACCTGACACAGCTGACGCCGCCGGTCTCGTAGAGCGCGTGGCCCAGTTCGAGGGGCATGAAAATGTAGCGGTTATTGAGCGCTTCCGAGGCGACCTCTGCGATCTGCATGACCTCGGCGTCGAGGGCGTTCATCTGGCCGTTCACGGTGGGGGAAACGAGCATGACGGGGGAATCGATCGCGAGATCGAGGTTTGCGGCCATCCCGGTCGTGATTGAGATGCCGAATGGCGTCTCGCTTGTGATCGGCTTTCCTTCATAGGTGGTGCCGTCGGCGCTGCGCAACGCGGTCGAACGCGAGTGGATCGCATCTCTTTCCTCGGGAACCATCGCCTGCGCGACAAAGAAACCGGTCGTGCCATCGACGTCGACGTTGCCTTTCAATTCGAGCAGGCCGGCGCTGACGAGCACCCGTTCATCGGTATCGGCGAAGGCTTTGATATCGGCAAATTCCTCTTCACTGATGAGATAGGCTGCGGGATCTGACCCGCCGTATTCGCGAGCTCCCTTTTTCCAGATCTGCACGTGGCCGTTGACCTGCTCGTAGATGTGCGCGTCTTCGATGCTCGCGAACATGTAGGCGGTGAAGCCGGCGAGAATGTTGATTGCAGCATAACCCAGCGCGACGGCGGCGATCGTGGTAATCGAACGTCGGGCGTTGCGAAGCAGGTTGCGAAGAGCCAGTGAGATCCAGGACACGGTTAAAAGGGAAAGAGGTTGAGTACTATGTTTAGCGGAAATTGAGATTCCCTCAAGGTCGTTTTCGACCGAACGAGGCGTTGACCGGTTCTTTTAGTCGAAAGATGAGGAGCGGAATGCAGAAGGGGAGAACGAGCGTGCTCGTCATGCCGGTGCAGATGAGGACCATTCCGCAGACCCGTGCCCGCGGTTTGCGCGGTATCGACCGTGAGAACGAACGCGCCTCTCGCGATGCGGGCCACGTAGACGAGCGCGAGAGAAAGGGAGTAAATGCGGAACCACGCAATGGATTGAGGCATGACCGTCATTTTGACCGGAAAAGAATTTTGGTTTTGTTCCAGGCCTTTCGCGTCCGCGCGAGAAAGACGAGCCGGCTTCGTCTCGTTGCGCAGATTTCAAGCAGCTTCACCGTGATCCAGATGAGAATTGCCGCTGTCGCGACCACGGGGATCGCCCACACTTCGTAAACTTTAAGCCAGTCGATCACCACTTCTCCCAGATGCCGGGAACCACCGACGAGTATCACTGCGGAGAGGCCGCCGGCGAGGAACATGAAGAGGGAGAATCGCCAGAGCGGGTAATTCAACACCCCCGCCGCGGCATAAACGGGGAGGCGGGACCCCGGAAGGAGCCGGGATGAGAAAATGATTTTTGCCCCGTGTTCTTCGAAGAGCGATTCCGCCTGTTCGATCTGGGATTCTTTGATCATCCAGCGAAACGGGGCGCGTCGGAGCAGCGTGATTCCCCCGATTCTTCCCATGAGATAGAGAAACATGTCACCGACATAGATGCCTAGAAATCCCGCCGTGAGCGCCCAGCCAAACGTCAACACTCCTTCGCTGGCGAGCAGTCCGGCAGTGATGCAGGCGAGGTCTTCGCTGACGAGGGTGGCCAGCGCGATCGCCGTGACACGCTGCCAGAGTGGCCATGTCTCAATCAACTCAAAGCGGTCTGAGAGGGACGATCTTTCTCCACAGGAACTCAGCATCATGACAAGGAGGATGAGCAAGGCCCCCCGTAGCAGCGGGCTTGTGGATTTCAGGAACGTCATGCAAACGTGGAACGGTGAAATAGTATTTTAGATACCTTAACTAATTTAGAGGTTTTCGTCGCAGTTTTTTGGCCTTTTTTGGAAGGTAAGCAATTCGGCGGCGAATGCATTGTTTTCATCACAATTCCATCGTTCCCGTCCCGTGAGCCTCCATTTCCCCGGAGATTCGTAATCGGGAAAACGGACAGCGTCGATGACCTCGCCGTCGAATGAAATTTTCGTGACAATGAGACGGTCGGCGAAGGGGAGGGCGGCGTCGTAGACCTCGCTGCCGCCGCAGACGACGAGTTCATTGACCCCGTTCTTTTCCGCGAGCTTGATTGCTTCTGTCACGGAGCCTGCGACGCGGTGGCTTTTCACCTCAGGTTGAAAGGAAGGCGTGCGTGTCAGGACGATGGGCGTCCGTTCGCCAAACCAACCGGTCATCTCGAGATAAGTCGTCCGGCCCACGAGCAGCCATCGACCGTCCGTTCGCGCGCGAAAGTGCGCTTTGTCACGTGGTAAAGACCAGGGAATCCCGCCCTTTTTTGAACCGATCACCCTGTCCTGAGTCATCGCAACGATCATCGTGACTTCGGGTTTCATTTCAGCAGCTCGTTCCAGGACTTTTTGATTTTCAAACGACGGAAGAGCCAGAGGAAAAGTAAGACTGCGGCAAAGTAAATCCACCACGATTTCGTCGCGTCGGTGAAAATCTGATGCGTGATCGCATCGGTGAATTCGTCTTCGGGCAAGTCGATTCTCCCCCGGAAGTAAGCCGTTTGCATTCCGTAGAGCCACGTGAGCATCCCGTAGGAGAGGTTCATCGAAAGACCGCGGAAACTCAGCACGGTCGCCCGGTTCTCCGCGTCGGTGACCCTGTTGAGATAATTGGAGAGAAAGAAGTGCAGGAGTCGCATCGAAATCCACAGCGTCGGCAGAAAGGCGACGGACCAGAATTGAATCGGAAACGCGAGGCTGAAAATCCCGATGAAGACGAGCAGCCCGAGGAGCTTGAAGTTGAAGCCCGGAGAGCGGCTGTTGATGAGTTTTTCGCCAATCACCGCGGCGAGGATTCCCGCGAGAGAACCGGCGACGCTGATGATCCCGAACTGGGCGGGTTCGAAACCGATCGTTTCCAGCCAGATCGACCCGACGGTGTAGTAAAGGCGGATGATGCTGTCGAAAAACAGCCCGGTAATGAGCAACATGAGCGCCGCCGGGGTCGCGGCAATCCATTTGCCGGCGGTCAGGGTGCGGACGAACGCGTCTTTCGTCGCGTGGAAGATGTGTTTCTTCTCCGGACGCACGAAGCTGGCGGGTTCCTTCATGCGCAGGGCCGTGAAGAGAACGCCGAGCGACATCATGAAAGTCAGCGCGATCGGAATTTTCAGGGTCTGATCCTGATGCAGCGTCGTTTCCGAGCCGAAGAATGCGAGAACGCGGTTCAGAAAAGCGGGATCGTAAACCGCCGCTCCGATCAGCGTGACAACGATGAATGCGACGGACTGCATTTTCATGAGCCTCGTCGTCAGTTTCGACCAGTGGCGGTCGCGTCCCTCTTCCGGCAGCGAATCGTAGGCGAGCGCTTCATCCGCTCCGCTCGCAGCGGCCTCGGCGGCGCCTGAGATGACCCGATTGAAGAGAAAGACCGCGAAAAGCAGCGCCGAAGCTGAGGCGAAGGCTTCGGGATTGCCCTCGTAATTGCCCCGTGAAACGACCGGCATGAAAAGCATCACTGCCATTTCGATCATCATCAGGAAAGCCGCCCCGATCACGAGCGGTCGTCTTCCGACCTGATCGGCGAGTGCCCCGCTCGGCACCTCGAGGAGAACGATCGAGATGGCCCAGGCGAGATTGAGGGTCGCGAACTGCTCCTGCGTGAGACCGAAGTCGAGGAACATCAACGCATAAACCGGGTAGTAGAACCGTGAGTTGAAGAAAATTCGGAAGAGAATGAACCACTTCGGATTCGCGGAGGAATCAGTCCCTTCGGGGGAAAGTTGGGCGGGTGGAACTGACATAAACGAGGTCCGGAAACAGGAACACGAAAGTCATGGTGTGCGCAAGCGACTTCATTTCGCGAATATACTCTTGCCGAAGGAGCCTTTTATGTGCGATGAACCCCGCATACTATGGACGAAACGCCTGCCAATTCGGATGTGCAATCAGTCAAAGCAATCCTCGCGGAAGCGCGAGCTGAGGTTGCAAAAGTCATTATCGGCCAGGAGCGGGTCGTTGATCACGCCTTGATCGCAATTTTTACCGGGAATCACATCCTCATCGAAGGGGTGCCCGGAGTCGCCAAGACGCTTCTCGTGAGGACGCTCGCCCGCGTCCTCGGCAGCGAATTTTCGCGGATTCAGTTCACACCCGATTTGATGCCCTCCGACATCACCGGAACGAACGTATTTAATTTGCAGGAAAGCGCCTTCCACCTCGTTAAGGGGCCCGTGTTCACTTCGTTCCTCCTCGCCGATGAAATCAACCGCGCGCCCGCTAAAACGCAGTCAGCGTTGCTTCAGGCGATGCAGGAAAGGCGGGTCACGATTGACGGTGTGACTCACAACCTGCCCGACAGCTTCACGGTGTTTGCGACGCAGAACCCGATCGAATACGAGGGCACCTACCCCTTGCCCGAAGCGCAAAAGGACCGCTTTCTGCTTCGGGTCGAAATGGATTATCCCACCGAGGAATCTGAGAGACAGCTCGCGCTTCAGTCGCTCGGAAAAGAAACGCCGGAAAACATTCTCAACAGCGACACGGTGAATTCGATTCTCACGTCCGATCGAATCAAGACGATGCAGGATGCGCTTCAGGGGATCACGGTGAAAGAGGAGCTCGTGAATTACGTCGTCGAAATCGTGCGTCAGACCCGCGAGCAGGACAGCATTCAAGTGGGAGCCGGACCTCGCGCGACGACCGCGTTGCTGCTCTCGAGCCGCGCGCTCGCCGCGCTGGAGGACAGGGATTACGTCACTCCGGATGACATCCGGACGATGGCCTACCCGGTGCTTTCTCATCGTCTCGTTTTGCGCCCCGAATACGAGATCGAAGGAGTCACGATTGAAGAGGCGATCGGTAAGCTCCTCGAAGGGGTCGCGGTTCCCCGGTAGTCGAATCCAAAACAATCCGTCTTTTTTCTGCCTGAGCAATGCGTCCAGTTCCCAACATCCGACTGCTCTGGATCGCCTTTCTGGTAGTCGTTCCCGCCTGCACCGCCGCGGTGTATTTTGACGGGCCCGGGAAACTGCTGGGTCTCGGTGCTATTCTGTTAGTGCTCGTGGGCGCAATCCTGGATTACGCCGTGTCGCAGAAATTACTCGCGGGGGTGGATTGTGAAATTCCCGATTTGATTCGCGGGACCAAGGGAAGAGAGCTGGAGATACCAGTGACGTTTTTTAACCGTGGTGGATCACTCGAATCGCTTCGCTACGGACTCGCCGTTTCGGGGACATTCAGGATTGAAGGAGACGTAGTCGGGTCCATCGCCGATTTTGAAGCGGGAAAGAAGCGCGTCGTTCAGTATCCGGTCACGCCGCTGCGACGGGGGCAGTTTTTTCTCGATTCGCTTCATATCGAAACCCCCTCGCGCTGGAAATGGTGGATGCTTCGCAAGGGCTTTGATCTCAAATCGGAATTGCGCATCTACCCCGATTTGGCGTTGGAGCGGAAGCGACTCGCAAGCCTGTTTTTGCTGCGGGGGAACGAAGGGAGCCACGTCATCCGTCAGGTCGGAAAAGGCCGCGATTTTGAGCAGCTTCGTGAATACCAGTCCGGTGATGACTACATCGATATCGACTGGAAAGCGACGGCCCGCCGACAATCGCCCGTCACGAGAACCTACCAGATCGAGCGAACGCAGGAAGTCTACGTCGTCGTCGACCACTCCCGGCTCAGCGCCCGGGAAATTCATGTTCCGATCGAAGAGGCTACCGAAGGTGACTGGATGTATCGGACGGAGTCATCGGGTGGTGATACGATGGTGACGACGCAGCTTGAGAAATTTCTCCATTGCTCCCTCGTGATGGCTTCCGTCGCTGAGAGACAGGGAGATCTGTTTGGCTTTATCAGCTTTGCCGACAAAGTGGACCGTTTTATCCGGGGGCGGAACGGGAAGGCGCACTACAACATCATCCGCGACGCGCTTTACACGCTCGAACCAAAGAAGGTTGCTCCCGACTATGAGCAACTCATGATCTCGTTGCGTCAACGCCTCACGAGGCGCGCGCTGATTGTCATGCTTGTAGACCTGAGCGATCCGCTCACCGCTGAGCAGTTTTACGATGCTTTGCCGCTCATCAGCCGGCAGCACCTCGTGCTCGTGAACATGGTGAGGCCCGAGAAGGCGCACCCCATTTTCTCATCGATTCACCCACCTGAGAGTGCTTCCGATATCTACGCGAACCTCGCGGGACATTTCGAATGGCAGGAGCTTCGCGAAACCGGCAACAAGCTTCGACATCTCGGTGTCGAGCTCGGAATTTCTGAGCACGAAGAACTCTGCACCGAGACCGTCACGCAGTATTTGAACGTGAAGAAGCGTCAGTTGATCTAGAGGGGCGAGGGATGGTGGATGCGTCCCGCCGGGACGCAGATTGCACGAGCCGCCGACGACATTCGGGTGCGAACGTTCTGTGGTGATCGAGCGTCGTGAATGCCTTTTGGCAAAGGCATCTACCCGCTACGATCGCACGAGCCGGAAAGCACGAGGTGGAGGCGTCCCGCCGGGACGCAGATCGCACGAGCCGCCGACGACGTTCGGGTGCGAACGTTCTGAACCGGTGCGGAGCCCACCCGACTTTTTACCTTTTACCTTTCACCTTTTACAGCGCGAAGCGCTCAAGGCTTCGCAAAGTGCTTCTGATGAAACGCCATCAACTCGTCGCCGCGAATCTCATAGATGCCGAGAGCTGAATGTTCGATATCGGGAGCAATGAGTTTCTCGTGGGGAATCCCGAGCGAGGTGAGGAACTCCGAATACTTCAGATTGAACTCGTAGTTGAACCCTTTCGTGCCTACCCAAAGCATAATCGGCAAACGGGTTTTATCCTCCCGCTTCGCATAAGTCTCCGCGAGATCCCAGGTGTTGTAGCCTTTCGCAAAGACGACCGTCTCACTTTCCGCGCCGTCATTTTCCTGAATCCGTTTCTCAGGCTCGTATCCCGATCCTCCGGGAGCCGCGGAAGCGAAGAGTTCCGGATACTTCAGCATGATGCGTGTCGTGCCCCGGCCACCCTGACTGAACCCCTCGATGCCGAGCTCACGGGTGCGGTAGGTTTTCTGAATGTGGGGAATCAGTTCCTTCACAAAGACGTCCTCGCCGGCTCCGTTCTCCTTCTGAGGATAGTTATACCAGCTCATCGGGCCGCCGTTCGGGTAGACGTAAATCGTCGGTTGGATTTTTCCCGCTTTGATTGCTTCATCGGGGAATTTGGAAAGCTTGATCGATTTCTTCTCCGAGCCGGGGCGTCCACCATGAAGGTGAAACACGACCGGGTATTTTCGATCGCCCGATGCGTCATATTCTTCGGGCAGATAGATGAAATAACCCACCTCCAGACCCATTGACGGGCTTTTGAAGGTGTGATGCGAAAGCCCTTTCGGAAGTCCGTATTTCTCAAGTCCTGTGGCCCCCATCGGATTGTTCCACGCAAAAGGTTCCGGGGCCTTTTTTGCCTTTTTCTTTGCCGTGGACTGAGCAAAGACGCCCGGTCCGAGCAGGAGCAGGCAGAGTAACAGGGGCAGGGATTTGCGAATCATAGATCGATCCTAAATCGAATTGATCCCGGCTGCAATCTTCGCGGTCGGGGAGGGGATAGCTTCATCAAGGTTGCCAAACGATTCACTTGCCACGGGCGAGTGTCCCGTGTATGAAAATCATCACTCTCTTTCCGAATGCCGACATGGCGGAATTGGTAGACGCACCGGACTTAAAATCCGTTGCTCATTGCGAGCGTGCGGGTTCGATTCCCGCTGTCGGTATCTTTTGGGAATAGATGAGTTTTGAGGTTTTTGAGCAACGTTTATCTTTGCGGTGGGCACGTGCCGGCTCACCGGGATCTCACTGCGGTTAGTGTTTTCCACACCTCAGGTCTTACATAACAACAGCCCGCGGGGGCGGGCTGTCATAACTCAGCTCCGGAACTGGTAAACCACTTCCGGGAATGCTGTTGTAGGAAAAGGACGACTCTTCAGTCAGCGGCGCCGACGCTCTGTGCGTAGGCCTGGATGCCGCGGAGAATGTCGGTGACGAAGATGCCGATCGTAAGAATTGCACCAATGTGTTCCGCTTTGGAAAAATGAATTGCGTCACCTACCTTGATCTCGCGTTCTGAGTCTCCGACGCGACGGGTCAGGTTGAGCGAACCGGGGGTGTCAGAGGTCTGGCCTTCGCCGGACTGAACGACCTGGACCGAGCGGATCTTGAGTGTTCGCTTCTCTCCGTCTGCGGATTCCTCTTTCGTGAGGATTCCGTCTTTCATCATGAGCGCCTTGGTGAACTCCATGAGGCTGAGGATGTGTTCTTCGACGTCACAGCTGATTTGATAGCGTTCCTTCAGGATCGCGAATTTTTTACCGATCTCCTGCTGGAGGAAGTCAGCTCGCTGGTTCGATGCGATCTCGTTGAGTTCGGCCTGATCTTTGCTGCCCGAGGCTTTGAAGTCACAGAGGGAGCAAATCGTGCGGGCGTCTTCGAGCACCGGCATGACGATGGCGAGTCCGTCGGCGAGACTGTTGCGAAGGATCCACTGTTCGGAGGCTTGCTTCGCTTTGTCGAAGGGCATCCGCGCCGGTTGGCGGGGCATTACCTGAAGTTGTTGCGAAAAGTCGTCGTAATCGCCCTCGCTGATCTTTCTGGATCCTGCGAGGGTGTAGGACACCATGTCGTAGTTTCTCTGCAGAGTATCGAGATAGCGGGCAGCCATCTCTTCGAGGCTGATGGTTGTGGGTTCCGGGGCAGCAGTGCTCATAAAGGCAATTGTAGAAAATTTAGTTTTTGGTCTTCTTGAAGAAACGGCTCAGTCCGTCCCGCTTCACCGGGGAGGCGACGAGAGTTGCGGCAGCTTCCTTTTCGACTGTTTTGGTGTCGCTGGCGGGCTTTGCGACCGGCTTTGCGACCGGCTTTGCGACCGGCTTGGCTACCACGATCGTTTCCTTTTTCTCGATAGTGGGGGCCTTCTTCTCCGTCTTCGTGAAGAACTTTTTCAAGTGGTTCTCGAGCGTTTTCGGCTCGGGTTCAACGGGTTCAATCGTCGCAGGAAGAGAGTCGGATGTTGAGATCACGGTGAGGTTCGTCGGCGAATGTTGACCGGCAACGGACCGAGTCGTCGCTTTGGCGGGCTCATTCGTTGTCGCATCAGAGACGTCAACTCCGTAGCGGCTCAGGAGTGTGCCGTTGGTCACCCAGAGGTCGGCGAGGGATTTTTGAAGGTCGGCGGCTGCGGCAAACTGACGAAGACGGGTTTCGCTGACGTCCCGCTCCACTTTCATGAGCGTCGATTCGGAAATGGTTCCTTTCTCGAGGCTTTCCCGGGTGAGTTCGAGATTGTCGAGTTCGATCCGGGTCGACATTTTCGCCGCGTGCAGGCGCTTCTTGTGAGTCTGGATCGATGTGATATGGCGGTTGATCAGAATATTGGTCTGAAGCTCTTCGCGCTTTACCTGAAGCAACGCCTGTCGCTGCTGGTTCTCGGTTTCCGCATAGAGCGCTTTTTTCTCGGTATTGCCGAGAGGAACGTTGACGACGATTCCGATTCCGTAGTCATGACCCTGGCCCGAGGTCGATTGATCATAGGCGTCGCCGTAGCTTCCGGAAAGTCCGCTGTAGCCGATCGTGGCTTCAAGATCGACGCGGGGAAGCAGTTGGTTTTCGCGGTATTTCAGAACGAGGCCGAGTTTCTCCGCGTTCTCGACCGCCATCAGGTATTCGGGGCGTTTCTTCAGCGCGACCGCTGCGAGTGAATGAGGATTGAGTTCCGGATGATGGGTGCTCGGGGCGTCGATAGGGAGGAAGACGGGATAGCATTCGAATTCGAACTCCTGCTGCATCAACATGAGCAGATCCCCGTTTTTGGTGAGAAGGGTCTGACGGGCAAGGAGGAACCTCTCGTAGCTTTCAGACAGTTCGCTTTTGATCATGGCAGCGTCCTGTTCTCTCGCTGCTCCTCGCTCAAGCTGATCCCTTTTCTCCATCGTGATGCGGCGCAAGACTTCGACCTCGAAGCGCTTCACCATCGCGTCTTCGTAGGCGAGAAAAGCGTCGTAGTAGGCGTCGATCACTTCTTTGATGATGCCGCTGAGTCGCTGGCGGAAAACCTGATCAGCGATCTCTTTGTTCCGGTGGGAGACGGTGATTTTGGTTTCGTTGACATCCCGACCGAAATCCTGCAGGAGAGGTTGGAGAAAGGTGATCCCTGTGAAGGTTCGATATTCCGGATCGAAACGCCCGACGGTGGGATCGTTGGTGAGGTCGTTGATAAACCGGTTCGTCCGTGTTCCGACATCGTATTCAGCGCCCGAGCGAAGTCGTCCTACGATCCCGGCTTTGGCTTCGATGTTTTCCTCTGCGAAGACCCGGTTCCGGGTGATCAAACGGCCCTGACCAAACCGGTTGCCACCGGTTCCGAGAAATTCCTGACTGGTCTGCGGCGTATCGAGATTGTCGTAGCGGAAGCGGCTTTCAAACGCAGGATCAAATTCACCAATGGCCTGGAGGGTCCGGTCTTCTTCAAGCTGCGGGTCAATCGCATCGATTTGGATTTCGATGTTGGAGCGGAGCGCCGCTGCGATTGCCTCGTCAAGCTCGAGGTAGGTCTCCTGACCGGCGCCGGCGAGGCGCAGGTCGTATACGGGAATCATATCGTCACCTCGAAGTGATGATACGATCAGGCATACAATGAGGACTGGAAAAAGTCCATAGCATCGGCGGAGCACTGGAGTGCTTGAGGAGTTAAGCGGCGGAAACACAAGCATCGTAATGCTTGTTAAGGGATATTCGTCTATAAATCAATGAATTAATTAACTTTTACGGAACTTCTGGTAATTCGAGGTAGCCTTTGTGGTTATTCGTTAGAAATCGTCGACGTTCCCGTTGTTCCGTTTCCTTCCGGAGAGGTGCCTCTTGATGCGCCCTGACAGGCTCATCATCGCGAGTGGGAGGATGGCTGCTTTTGAGGTGTTCTCCTCCGACATTTCCCATTCAGGCTCAACGACCGGAGCTTCGCCGCGGCTCACCGATACTACCGGAGCGGTTGAGTTTTCGTGAAGTGAGGCCGTCTCTTCATCCTCTTCCTCTTCAACCGTTTCCCGGTTTTCCAGCGACTGGAAGAGATCGTCAAACAGATCGGGCAGAAGCGTTTCCAATCCCACCGGATGATACCCGAAGTAGGCACTGAACAGAGACTCGAAATCAGCGGTGCGAAGGATACCTGAAAAGAAGGTATCGCGAAGCGAATCGGGGAGCCCGGTGAGCGAGGCAGGGGAGAAGCCGAGATGCTGGAGGAAAGCTTCCGCTTCGAGCCTCTCGTTGAATGGATCGTCGCCCGTAGCGGTGTTCGACCCGTTCGACCCGTTCAGGTAGTTGGAAAACAGGAACACGGTATCCTCAGGTGAGTCCAGCGTGAGCGTCGATGAAAGTCTCTCTCCGCCCGAAGTGCCGGCTGTCGGAGGGATGCTGAAGAGAACGTTACCGCTGAAGTAGGTGAACGTGAATCCATCGGCCCGATCCCTCACGATATCGAATTCAAGGATACGAACCCGGTCGAGAAGAGTCGAATACGGTTCGATAAAGATCCCGTTTGTGGGGTTGTGAGTCTTGATGTTGAGAGTTCCGGTTCCTTTAATCGAACGGCTCCCGCCAAAGAAGTCCAGTTCGTCAGCGGTGAAGTAACCGTCCCCGGTGATGTCGGTATTGAACAACTGGAGGCGTCCTGCGTCCCGGACCGTGATTCTGACATCTCCGTTCCCCGCAACGAGGTCGTTGATGATCATGTTTTCGGTTCCGTTGTGAAAGAGCGTGATATTACCTGTCCCTGCGGAGATCGAATCGAAGGTGATCGTTCCGTTGAACTGTTCGAAAAAGAGCGCGCCGTTGGTGGATGAATGGTTCGAAACCGTGACCGTTCCCGTCGCGTAGTTGTTCAGTGCGTTCGTTCCGAATCCGGACGTCGAATCGATGTTGCGGGCGCTCGTTTCAATTGGATCACTGAGAGTGCCGATATTCCGGTTGGCGATCATGTTGAGATCCCGCGCCCGGATGTCGATTCCCGCGTCTGACTTCCATTCCATGATGCTGTCAGCATCGAGTGAAACGGTGGTGTTGGCGGCGACGTTGCGTCCTGTGAAGGTATTTGATCCGGAGATGATGCGGTTCACCCAGAGCGTGTCTCCGACGCTCATATCGATGTCGTTGTCGGCGCTGTCGGTTTTGGTGTGGGCCAAATCGATGAAGGCGTCGTTCTCAACCCGCATCGTGATGCTGCCGTCTTCCGTTGTCGCCCTGTCCACGGTGATGGAAGTCGCCTCATGGAGGTTGATGTCGCCGGGAGTGCGAACCGTAGCCGTCAGGTTGTTCAATTCAGTGTCGATCGTCTCAACGCCGCCGATCGAATGGTGTGCGGTGATGATCGCGTTGTTGCCCTGGAGGTCGACACCGGTGTCGCCAGCGGAAAGGGATTCAATCCCTCCTGAGTCGGAAGTCAGGAAAACATCCGAGAGATTGCGCTGTGCGAGCACCTCGTCGAGGAGGATGTCTCCGCTCGTGTTGTGCAGTGTGATCGTGTTCAGAAGTCCGTCCGTGAGCGAGGAGACGAAGCGGGCGACGATGTCGTCGTTTGCGTCGATCTCTATCGAACCGTCCGCCGTCGTCACGTTGTCGAGGGAAAGCCCGTCAATTTCATTCAGATCGATATTTCCGCGAACGAGTGAATGCGCTTCGAGGGAATTGAACTGCGTTTCGATGGGCTGAAACTGTCCGATTCCGAGTGCGGCGTTCATGACCGCATGATCAGCGATCAAATCATTGTCTCCGTCTTCGGGAAGTAACTCGTCAATGTTGCCGGCGTCAGATCTCAGGTTGAGATCGCCGAGCATAGCGCCTGCGTTGATTCGGTCGAAGAGGATGTCGCCACCGGTGTTGTGGAGCGAAATATCGTTGTCGTCGGAATCGTTGAGGCTTTCGACATCGAGTGCGGTAATGGTTCCGCCGGCATCGAACGTGATCGAGCCGTCAGCGGTGTCGATATCTGTCAGGAGGATCCCGTCAATCTCATTGAGGTCAATGTCACCTGAGGTTACCGAGTGGGCTTCGAGGGTTTGGAATTCCGTTTCCAGTGGCGTTTGACCACCGATGGAATGAGCGGCGTTGATCGTCGCGCTCTCGGCGATGAGATCGGTGGCGTTATCGTCTGCCGTCACTTCATCGATGCTGCCGGAGTCGGCGTCGAGGTAGAGATTTCCGTCCACCGCTCCTGCAGAGATGCGATCTACGAGAATGTCTCCGGAGATACTGTGAATGCGGATGTCATTGACGTCGTTGTCTGTCTCGCTTTCGACGTCGACAGCGGTGATCGTTCCGTCAGCATCGAGCGTGATCTTGCCGTCACGGGTTTTGACGGTTGTCAGGGTGATGTCATCGTGCTCATTAAGATCGATATTCCCGGCGGTGGTTGAGGTCGCTTCGAGGGAATTGAGTTGCGTCTCAAGAGGGCGAATTCCGCCGATCGATCCATGGGCGCTGAGCACTGCTCTGTCGCCGATGAGATCCAGGCCGCCGATAGCAGGGGAGGCAAAAGAGTCATCGAGATCCTGTGGATTCACCTCTTCGATGTTTCCAAGGTCGGAAGTGATGATGATATCGTTGTGGTTGGTTCCCACGGTGATCTGATCGATGAGGACATCGCCGGAAAGGGCGTGGAGGTTCACATCGAACGTCGCTGCCTGAGCGAGGTCATCTTTTGATTCGACAAAGAGTGCTGTCAGCGTGCCGTCTGTCGTCACGGTGATGGAACCGGCGTGCGAAGTCAGGTGGTTGATGATCAGGTCGCTGTCTTCAACGATTTCGATATTTCCGATTTGGAAATTGTCCGCGATGAGGCGGTCGATGTTCGTGAGCAGGTCGAGACGTCCGTAGGAAGCGACTTCCAGCAGGCCGGCCGTGATTTTTGCGTTGGCGACGACGGTGTCCCCCGGGAGCAAGCTGCCGGCTGTGTCCGTCTGCCCTGAGGTGCGGGTCTGCCCGTAAGACGAAATCGTGACATCGTCTCCACCGGTCGTGCCCGCCTGTATGACCCCGAGGATGGCGTTGCCGCCTTTCGTGATCGCATTGGCGACGCTGTCGAATTCACCGGCGGTGAGTTCGATGTCTCCGTCTGCGGTTCTGATGGATTCAAAGAGTGCGCTGTCGCTTTCCGTGATCGTGATTCCACCCGTCCCGGTCGACTCGACGATAAGCCGGTCGACGGTGGTGTTCGCGGTGATGGAGCCCTGTGCGGTGGCGTAAAGGTTGCGACCCCGGAGTTTCGGGGCGAGATCCTGCACGCCGTCGTTGAGAGCTTCGTCGAGTTGCGCGTTGATGGAACCGCCTGCATCGAGAGTGATGTCTCGATTGGGGGAGGTGACTGACTGATGCACAATGTCACCGGCGGCAGTGATGTCGATATCCCCTGACAGGGTGCTGATCCAGCGAAGGCGGATATCGTTGCTTTCGTCGATCACGATGTCGGCACGGGAGTTGGCTTCGTTGGGATTTCCTCCGGTGAAAGCCCGTGCAATGAGATCGTCGATGTCGGTTCGGAGATCGATGACCGCGGTTTCGGGATGCTCAGCGAAGCCGCCTGCGAGTGCCGTGAGCTCCTTAGCCGTGATTCGACCTGTCCCGACTGCATCGGAGGTGATCGTGCCTCCTGACGTCGCGCCTCCTGTCGTGCTCACGCTTCCTGCGGTGAGGTGAACTGATCCCTGTGCGCCGGCATCGATTTCGTCGATGACGATGTTCCCACCGAAGAGTTCGCGGGTTTTCAGCGTGACTGAGTTGTTCGCGTTAGACGTTTGGGAAACGATAGAGTCGACAATGAGATTGCCTTCGGTATCCACGAGAACGAGGCCGTCCGCCGTGGTGATCGATTCGACATTCAGGTCAGCTCCGAGGCCGCCGTTGTTATCGATGGAAACTTCCCCGGCTGCGGTGGTTGTCGCTTCAATATTCAGAATATCCGTCGACACCGTGATTCCTCCGGCCGCGAGTGCGTCGAGGCTTCTCGCGGTGATGTTGACGTCCGGAAGTTGATCGATTCCGGTAATGTTACCGTCGGCATCGAGTGAAACGTCGAAGCTGTCCGTTGCATCGATTTTACCGATTTCGAGATTGCCTCCGGTTTCGATAACGATGTTTCCGGCGTCTACGGTCGCGAGGTTGATCGTGAGATCGTCCTGTTCAAGGATCGTGAGGTTTTCTCCGGAGGCCATTCCGCTGCCGAGAATCTCGGCGTTGGTGATGGTGTTGACCTTCGTTCTGAGAGTCGTGCCGGTTTTAGCAAACGCCTCGAGGATATTGGTCTCAAGAATCGCTCCGGGATTCATGTGAATGGAGCCACCCCGCGCCTGCACGCTGATGCTGTGCTCCGCTTTGATTAAGCCGTCAAGATCGAGGTTACCGCTTGCGAGGCCGCTCTTGAGAATCAGCGCGCTCCCGGTTTCGAGTGCTTCGACCGAGGCGTTGCTGTCGATGGAAATGGATCCGGTGTTGTCGGCTCCACCGTATTTCGAGGGGCCGCTGCCTGCGTTCAGTTGGACGAGACCGTTGGCCTCGGTCGACTTGAGATCGGTGTTGACGCGAATGTCGCGGAACGCGGTCGCGAACACTGTCGGCGCTTCAATCGGATTGGTTGACGCGCTGAATTCAATCGATCCATCACCGGCATTGATGCCGTCGCTCTCATAGGCTTCGAACTCGAGTCTGGAGGCGGAGGAAAGCCGCGCCGCACCGGTTCCGAGAATATCGATCTCGGAGGCTTTGAGGATGAGGCCCTGTGAAAAGGCGTGGTTGATAACCGAGGCTTTTCCGCTTCGGATCGCTTCGTCACCGTTGCGTCCGATGATAATCGTTCGCGCCGAATCAGAGATGCTGTTGAGTATGTCCGACGTTACGTTGAGCGTGTCGATCGGAGTCGAGGTGTCTCCAACCCGGATGTCGAGGTTGTCCGTTTTATTCCGGAAATAAACGTCACCGGTCGTCGTGACACTGCCTCCGGCCGGAACGGTTTCCGTGACGAGTTGTTCCTGAAGTTCCAACACCGTATAGCTGGACGTGTAAGTTCGCGGCTCGAGAACGGTGTAGGTCGAATACCAATACCATGAGTGAAACCAGGAATGGTAGGGCCAGTAGATCCTGTAGGTGACGGCAACGTAATAGGTGAAGCTGTAGGAGACCGATACCGGGGTGAGAACCTCGCGAAGGACTTCATAACTGCGTCCGCTGCTTTCCTGTATATTGTCTGCGTTGAAGATGATGTCACGTCCTGCACCTGCGGTAACATTTCCGTAGTAGAGGGTGTTCCCCGGATTCACGGTGAGCTCGATTCGGCCACTGACCGTACTGAGTCCGTCGATTCCGTCGACCAGCGTGACGTGGAGATCTTGATCAGAGTCCACGTTGATACCTTCGGCGTCGGTCGAGATCGCTTTTGTCGTCTGGGCGGCAAAGTAGCGGGCATTCACGACGACGTGATTGGAGGCGTAGCCGACGGTGTCCCGCGCTTCGATTACGACTTCGCCGTTTCCAGCCTGGATGACGCCGGCTCTCGCTGCGGCGTCCGAACCGTCGAGGACGCTTCCGGTTGGTGTATTGATTCGAATCAAACCGGCTCCGTCTCCCGATGGCGCGACGAGGCCCGGGTCGACGCCGGCGGTCGTAAAGACGCTGCCGCTTGAACTGTAAATTCCGGGGAGCCATGGATCGGTCGCGGGGCGGTTTGAACCGAGGAAGAGGTTCGCGCTGGCGAGCGGATCAGGATTCTGAATCGTGATCGTGAGGTCACTGTCGTTGCGCAAATTGAGCGCTTTCGTGATGCTGAAGCCACGTTTCAGATTCAGGGTGAGGCCATCCGCCTCCACGTTGGATCGCATTTCCACGGTTCCTGCTGTGACCGTGGAACCGACGCCGAGGTCGATCCATCGCTTGAGGGGATCACCCCAGACGACGGTGGCGTCACCTGCATCGAGATCGACGCGGGCGATTCCGCTCATCGTGACCTGCTCCCGGCCGTTACTGACCGAGGTGACATCGTAGCTGATGCGCTCAGGAAACGTTTGCTTAATGAGCGTGTGGCCCACTCCGCCGGTGTTTTTAATATCGATGTAGCCGATATTTCGCGGGTCCATCCGACCGAGCAGTGTGTCGGCGGCTGGATCGATATCGCTGTAGAATCGCTTGAACTGATTCCCGAGCGTGATCGCATAGAAATTGTTACCGGCGCCACCTTCGATTTCGAGGGTCTTGTCAGGAGCGAAGTAGAAAGTGTTGAATCGATCATCCCCGGTGCCACCGATCCATTTGTCGATGCTGTTCAGACCGCTTGAGTCAGGGGCAAAGAAGATCGTATTGTTCACCTCTTTAGCGCTTTGAACGAGTCGTCCGAGGTTGAAGGTGAGGTCTCCGGTTACGGCGCTGAAGTCGGCAATGTTCCCGACGCCTGCGGCAAAGAGGCGATCGCGTCCATAGTTATCCAGAAACTGGTAGGTGTCGCCGCCGCCGCCGCCGACGAGAAGGTCGGACCGCGCTCCGGACACAATGAGGTCGGCGGCTGTGCCGCCGTAGATCGTGGTGTTTCCCTGTCCGCCGTAGAGGCTCGTCGTTGCGTTTGCTGCACCTGTCAGGGTGGATGTGCCGGTGCCCCCGCGAAGGATGCTGCCGGCAGCGGCTCCCGCTCTGAGATTTGAGTTGCCCGAGCCACCTGTGAAATCAACGGTCGCGAGCAGCAGATCCGAGGCATCGATTACCGATTGTCCGCCTCCTGCAAACCCGATGATTTTCGTGATGTTATCGAAGATGTCGGAGAGGAATGTCTGGCCCTGAAGGACGGCCTGAATTTGAACCTTCTCGCCCGTGCTTGAACCTGCACCATGGCTGATCAGCGTGAAGACCTCGTTGCGCGCAGTCGTGTCTCCGAAGAGACGGAGATTGGCGAACTGTTCGCCCATGTGGAGCGTGAGAACTCCGCCATTGGCAGCCCCGAGCTGAATTCCCGGTTTCTCTGCATAGAAGGTGACCTTGAACAGTTCGATCGAAAAGGTCTTCGCGAGAATCCGTTTCACGATCGGGCCGACGAAAGGAATCGGGATCGTGAGGTCGACGTAGAATGTGAGTCCGACCGTTCCGGTCAAAGTCACGTCAAAGAGGTTGCCCATTTTGCCATCGGCACCGGGAAGGCTCTTCAAAAAGTCGATTTGTGAACCGCGAAGTTTACCGTAGCCAATCGCGTTCGGGTTGGATCCGCCGATATCCGCGCCGAGGAAACTGTTCCCGATCGTGGTTCCTTTCGGAATCGTGACGTCGTTCCAGTTGAAGTCGAGATCGAGATTGAAGAAGGCCTGAACGCCTGCTTCAATCAATCCGAAGTTCAGTGCCACGCCGACACTGAATCCAACGGTAATCCCGAAAGCCGGGCTTGGGTTCCCTTTGAGATCGAGTGTGCTCCAGTAAAAACCCTGGGTATCCCAACCGAATTTCAGATGGGTGCGAATGCTGAAGCTCGCTCCAACAGTAAGCTGTAGCGGTGGAAAAGCGGGAAGTGGGAAACTGCGGCTGTAAGCGACCCCGAGTTCGATTTTGGGAAGCTCGAGAAAGCTGAGGTTGGCCTCCTGACCGAGGAGGATCTTTTGAATGTTCTCGATCTTCAGGTAATCGAGGCGAAAGCCTCCACCTGAGATATTGGCGATCGGGGATTTCCGTCCACCTCTGTCATCGGTTCCGGTGAGGCCCTTGTTGGCGGATGACTTGACCTTGTTAACAAACTTGGTTTTGAGACCGGTGCCTTCCGATTTAGCGAAGCCCTTGTCGCGGAAGGTTTCGAATTTTTTGCTGAATTTGTTAGGAGTCGAGACTTTGTCGGTAAACGCGTCGCGGAGACTCTTCGATGCCTTGCGATCGTCGGTCGGCTCCTGAAGAGATTTGAAGGCGCGTTCCGCCCGGTCGAGCTTTTTCTGATAGGCGTCGACGCGGCGTTCGACCACATATTTCTGGATCCGCTCACGCTCAAGGGTGAGGGGGCTCTTCGCACCGTACTGAGTCTTGATGCCCACGGTGCGCGCAATGCCACCAATGATTCGTGGCGTATTCATTCCGCGGAAACCATCACTAACGAGATTCACACGGGGCTTTGCCCAGTCCGGCTTGCCTTCAGCCAGGCCAATTCCCTCTCCGAGCGCACGGATCGTATCATCAATGTTTGTCAGGGTTCTGACAAAGATCAAAAACTTGGGTCCGAGAAATTCACCAACGACAAAAGGTTCCGCCATCCATTCGGTTCCGGGGACAGGGGTGAGGAGAAAATCGAGAACCGGTCGAATCGGGGCGATTCCTTCCGAGAATTTGATCAGCATCTCGAAGATCGTTCCACGGAGAAATTCCTCGGCGTCGACGGTGATGTTGAGGAAGTCAAATACGGCGCCATCAATCAAATCGCGGAGAACCCGGAAGTCCGGTTGGTCGGCGATTCTCTGTTGAGCTTCGGTTGCGGTATCGTTGGCGACCGCTGCTTTGGCGGCGTCATAGACGGCCTGCGTCACATAGGAAAGGCGGTCGGAGCCTCTGCCGTAGCGGGCCTGAAAGTAGAATTCTGTCTGAATGTCAGGGATGCCTCCGTCGCCTCCGAAAGAATCACCCGATTTGCCGCCTTCGATGAGCAACGCGATATCAGTGTCGCCATGCGTATCGAAACTGATGATTCCGAAATCAAGATTGTTAGAGGAGTCGATTGGAATATTAACGGTCGGATCAAGTCCGAGCGTATTCCGAATCTGCATATCCGGAATCGTCGTGCGGGTATTGTCGTTGCCGCCGGATCCCGTGTTGAGATAGAAGTCGTAGGTGCTGTAGATGCCTGACGCACCCTGATCGTCTGCAGTGGCATCAGTCGGTCTTACGCCACCGGGGACAGTCAACGCGTCAGCAATCTGAACGTTGAGAAGATGAAGCGTGCTGGTTCTCTCACCCTGGGTAAAGGCCTGCACACCTGCGGTATTGAGGTCGCCGTCAAGAACCGCCTGGACGTCGATCGACATGACTGGTTCGTCCGCGCCTACGCCGTCATCGATTGGATTGTAAAGATAGAAGCCGTCGGTAAGGTCCACTCCGAACCCGAGATGGAGAGTGAACGCGGTTCGCAGGTTCACGCCGCCGGTTGTGTCGATCGCGTTGTAATTCGCGTCGAGGTATTGGGTTTGCGTATCGACTTCAAGACCCAGTTCATCGGGCAGGTAGATGCGATTGATGTTCACCTCGGTCGCGTCGGTATCGAGCTCTTTGACGAGATCGAGCGCGAACTGAAGGCTGACCGCGCTACCGGGAGTCACTTCAAATTCCTCATTCGCCGGAGTGAGATCGTAATTGCCGGGGTCGTTGGGATCCCAGACCGTTACCGATTCAGACGAGTCGAGCGTTTCGACACGGATCTGATTTCTCGATGTGAGATAGCCCGCGCCGCCCGGCCCGAGTGCTTCGTAGAGAGCATCGAGCGTCGCATTGATCGGCTTGAGTTTGTTGTTCCGCAGTTTGTCGCGAAGGCTGTTCGTGAAGTCACTGCGCCAGCTTTCGATGAAAACGGTGTAGCTCGGAAGATCGAGACCGAGAAGGGGAAGCTCGTTGCCGAGGGCCTGATCGATCGCGAACTGCAGATTGAAGAGAGAGAGGTCGAGCGCTTCGCCCATGAGGAACGGGTCGCGAAGGACCTGGAGGACATCCACCGGGGGGATGTTCAGGTAAAACGGGTTCAACTCATCCTGAGGCAGGGCGGGGTTTGAAAAGAAAACGACGGGAGCCGGAACGCCGGGCACGTTCGACGGAACGTTGAGATCGAAAAAGCGATCGAGTCCGGAGCGGCCTCCTTCGCTTACAACCCGGATGTTGATCGGATCAAAATCAGGCTGGGTCGCCATGAAGGCCGGATCATTAGCCTGCTCGGGACTGAGCTGAGAGGTGTCTTTCGAAATGATCCGTTCAACACCGTCTTCTCCCTGAACCACGATCACGATCGGAAGGAGCGCCTGGGCCTGACCGTTCGGAGTCACCGTGGCGACGTCGTCGGTCGCAAGGGTTGTCGTGTTGAACTCCGAGTAAACGCGATTGAGTTGCGACGTGAAAGAGATCACGCTTCCCGCCGAGATCGAAGAAAGATTCGGATTGTTCTGGATGAACGCGGTTCGGCCATTGTCGCGGCCGAGCTGCGCGGCGACTCTGAGTTCGTTGAAATCACTCGCTTCATCGGCGAAGTCGACCCGCTCGAGGACCCACTGACTGCCATTGGTTCCGATTGATCCGAGGTCGACGACACGGTAGACACCGTTTTGAAACTCGATGTTGGTTCCGAGGACGGAATCGAGAGATTGATCCTTGATGAGGATGAGATCGCCGACCGCAAGATCAGTGACGCCATCGATGCCGGCAACAGTGCGACCGTTCGCAAGAGTGCTCGTGACGTTGTTGAGCGACTCGTTTCCACGGGAGGTGAGCGTGGCTCTGAAAGCGGGATTTCCTGCTGCGGGTCCGGGAGCGTATACGGCGTCGAGGGCGCTCGTCGTCGCGACATCAACGGCGTGTGGCAGAACGAGATCGTGATTCAGATTAATCGACATCGTCGCCGGATCGATCAGCTTGGAAAAGCTCTTCGTGTCCGTTCCGGGATCCGCGATTTGAACGGTTTGGAGAAAGTCGCGGTTGGCGTAGTTCTCTCCTCCGGTCACCCTTACATAAAGGCCATTGAGTTCACTCGTCGAATCGGCTGCGGTGTCCCGCACGAGGGACCATGCTTCGGTAGCGCTCCCGACGTTAACAACGCGGTAGACGCCGTTCTGTGATTTTTCCGTCTCGGTTACGGTCCAGCTCCGGTCGTTCGTGTTGTAGAAATCATCCTCCTGATTGTTCACGAGAACGCGGTCCCCGACACTGACATTGACACCGTCTATCGTGAGGGTGCCGTTCGCTGATCCAACGAGAGTGCCGGAGGAGGCTGTGTAGGTTCCACCGAGATCAGCGGTCGTCGCTGCGACCACCGTGAGTGGTGCGGGCGGGACGTATCCGATCGTCAGAGCATTTTCGTTGTAAAGTTTGGAGGTGTTGAACTCGTCGTTCACTTCCGCTTCACCACTTGCATTGATCGCGACTTTTCCATCAGTGAGTCTGAAACGGGCGTTTCCGACAGGGAGGTCGCCGGACAACTCGGCACCCGCGAGGTTGAAGCTCGTGTCGACCGTGGTTGTGTCATGCAAAATCGCGGTCGGCGCAATTTGATCACTGCCGGTCACGATCTGAATGCCGAGATCGAGGTTGAGATCCGAGAGGACGCTGAGATTCACGCTCATCGGATTCGAGAGCGTTCCTGCGAGCGCGTCGAGTCCGGCAAGGTAGGTCTTCACGATAGCAGGATCGCTGGAGCGGTTCCGGAGTTGCGCAAGATCAATGAAGAGCGGGAGGGCGGTCGCAAATTTGGCAAGGTAGGGGAGGCTGATCTCCACGCTCGCCTCGGTGAGGTTTGAGCTCGTGTCGTAACTGGTGGAGAGTTCCACCGTAACGTCGGCGAGATCCAGTTGCAGTGAATCGGCGATGACCTGCTGAAGGTCCTGAAGCGTTGCCGGCGGGGCATCCGCGAGCTGGGAGATCGCCGTTTCGAATTCGTAACCGAAGTCAAATTCGCCTACGAGACTTTCTTTGATGAAAAGGAGACTCGTCTCGTAGGGGTTGACGGCAGCGCCGGAACCGTCGGGATCGATCCTCATCTGATCGGAGATATATTCAGCGGATCGCAGGAGGCCCTGAAAGACATCATCAAAGAGGAGGCGGGAGAGATTCTCCATTCCTGCCGTGTTGAAATAGGTGATGTCAGCGATGGGAAGCGCGGAGTAATCGTTGATCGAACTTGTTGCGCTGTCTCCCGTGGGCGCGTGCTCAATCGTGATCGTTGCGCCCATGCCGAAATCCAATCCGGCGACGTTGCTTCCTGTGAAAGAGAGATCCTGGAGAACGAGCTCGACGAAGGTGGCCGGATCAACGCTGGTGACGGAAACGGTGTCCATCGTGTCCGAAGAGACGAGCTCGTTCAGCTCATAGAGTGAGAAGCGGGTTCTGGCGCCGGCGATGACCGAGGTTCTGGAAGTCGCCTGCAGATTGAGTTGACCGTCGGCAGCGGCAAATTCAGCAAAGCCGAACATGCCGGTCGCGGTAACGGTCCCGTCGGTGACGGTCGCAGTTCCGTCGAGATGAACGTTGTCGAGGTAGGCTTCGCCGCCTCTCCATCCTGCGCGCTGCTCTTCAAGCTGAAATCCCAGCTGATCGACTGCGGCATTGCCAGCGCCGGGTGCCGCCATCACTCTCATCGTGATCACTTCCGGAGTGCCTGTTCCGGCGAGGTCCAGCGAACGAATCGCAAAGCCGTCGCCCTGCTCGTTCATCGCCGCTTTAACGAAACTCGAGAGCGAGTAGGTGATTCCGTTTACGATAACATCGGTGGAAAGAAACGCTGCGTTCACGTCGGCAATGAGGTGCCCGAGCGTTGCGCCGAGGCTGCCAGTGGGGATGGTCACTGTCGTGTAGTCGCTCCCGTTAATGGAAAGACGGAGTGCCGCGGGATTGAGGAGTCGAAAGGGATCACTTCCCGTTAACTGTCCTGACAAAGCCGTTACCGGAACAAAGCGGCCTGCGACATCGGTGCTTTTCTCAGGGATGCCCAGTTCAAGTGATGCGGAGTTCGGACTTGGAAGGCGATAGTCGGCAAAGACTTCCACGGACCAGTTCTCGTTCGTGTAGGTGCCGGTCGCAGGGTAGATCGTCGAGTTGAGGCGAAAGCCTATTTTTCCTCCGGAAGCGGCAAAGGCCTCGACCTTGGTGCCGTCATAGATCGTACTGAGGGCGGCGCTCTGGTCGATCGCAAAATTAATGTCTTCGATGAGGTCGGCGAGTGAGCCATTGTCGCTCGTCTCCTCAGCAGCGAGGTAGACATGGCCGACATTTCCGTCGAAGAGCGTCACTTCAAAAATAGCATCCCGGGTCAGCGTGTAGTTCGACGCTGCGTTGTCGGCGATGAATTCAGCCCCGACGCTGGTGAGGTTCTCTTTCCCCGAAGGAAAGCCGAGAATATCGACCGCTGCGTTGACCGTCGTAACGGGACTCGCCACTTCCGGACGCACGAGAATCTGGAGGATACGGGAGTCGGTCTGCGCCGTCACCGTCGAGAAAGTAATCAGAGGAGTACCTGTGGCGGCCTCGGTGCTCAGCGTGATCGTGATCTTGTCTCTCAGGGACGCATTCGCCTGAAGCGCGTCATTGAGCTGACCTACGAAATCGCTGATCTCAATGTTAGTGGAGGCATCGTAAGCGGTGACGGTGAGATCATGCTCGACTCCGTCGTCTAAAAGAACCGTGAAAACAGCATCGGTAGCGACTTTTCCGTCCCAGTCATAAACGACGACGGGAATTCCGACCGAGAGTTCTTCCACTGAGCGGGTCAGCGGTTTGAGGCTGAACTGAAAGTCAAAGGATGAGGTCGTTTCTCTCTCCACTTCAACCCGGCTGTCGGTCACGAGGTTGCTGATGTGACCGTAATCAGAGGCGAGATCAACCGCGACTCTTTCGTCTTGATCGCTTGTCGTGGTGTCATCGATCAGCTTGGGAGCGATGTGGTCGAACTCGACCGGGAAAGTGAAGGTCAACGAGTTCGTGTCCCACGAGGGGGCGATCCCTGAGGAGAGGTCAATCGGGGAGTCGGCAATGCGCTGAGCGAATTCCTGCACCGAGTCAAAGTTGGGGGTGATCGCGATGTCGCCACTGACAAAGCCCCGTGCCGCCGTTTCGGTGAATCCGAGAACGCCACTGATCATGCCGGTGTTGGCGACTTCAAAAGCACTGATTCGTCCGGCTAATCTGCCCGGGTTGCGGGCGAAAAACTGAAGGGAGACTTCTCCGGTGGCTTCACTGACCGCTCCGCGAACATCTATCCCCGTGGCTTCGGCATCATTGAGGAGACGCTTCTTTGTCAGGGTTGTGCCGACGACGAGATAAGCGGTGTTTTGCATCGCATACCGCAGGTCGTCCACGTAGTCGTTGATCGTGGAATTGGCAGCGTCTCCGAGAAGGTCATTCGTCAGGTTGCCGGGGAGAAAGACCCGGTAAGTTTCGGTGCTGTCACCGGTAACGGTCACGTCAAAAGAAGGGGAGGTTTGCTCCGTCGTGGAAAGGTGGAGCGTTGAGGCTGCGTTTCCTCCGAATTGGAGAGAGTGAACATCCGCGCCTCCGTAGAACTGGAGTCCAACCGTCCCGTTCTGAGCCGCGAACGTGTCGATGTAGACCCCGCTTTTGTTGCCTGAGTTGTAAATACCGGCGGCTGAGAACAGATCCCGCAATTTCGTCGCGAGCGTGTCGAGGTCGACGTAGGCAAACGCCGGAATTGTGATCGAAACGGGCGCTTCGCCGTTGATCGCTACGGTGAGCGTTTTCGGCGTGGTTGAGAGATCAGCGAGAACGATCGATGCGGACGGTTCGAAAAGGATTCCCGCGGACTGGAGTTGGCTGCTGTCAGTGAGACCTCCCCCGAACGCCGCGGTTTGGTCGTTTGCGAGAACGAGTTGTTGAAGGACGTCGAAGCCGAGATCGAGAACGCCTTCTGCTTTCGGCTGGAAAGCGGTGAGGACGAACTGCGTTTCGTCGTTGGATGAGAAAATTTCCAATCGGGGGGAGTTCGTGTCACGGACGCGTGCCTGAACCCCGGCCGGGAGAGCGGCCGAAAGGTCGGCGGCAAGTTCTTCGAGAGTCGTTCGCGTCGGGTCAGCGGCGACCGTGACCTGGACCCACTCGGCACCGTTTACCGAGATGAGAAATCCCGTAGCGCCGGTGAAGTCGATCGGGTTCTGGACGAGCGATCCCGCAGGGCCGCGCCAGGTTGAGGGGGCATTCCGCGCGGAAAGGACTTGCTCAACATCCTGAAGTTGAGCGAGAAGAACTTCCTGAAAGGCCTGACCGAAAGCGTAGGCGTCACCGGACTCAATATCGAGGAACGGGATATTATCATCGTAGATTCCGCTGGCCTGAAGCGCTGATGCCCAACCGGAAATGCCTCCCGCCATATTGAGGATATCCTGCGAGGTGAGGCGGGAAAACGCGGCAAGCGTCCCGTCGGTCGTCGCCATCGGAGCGATTTCGTCGAAGAGGTTCCGGTCGCTGAACGTGACAGTGCCGGTGACTCCGTCGATGCCGCCGATATGCGTTGTCGCCGCGGCATTGTTGGCGACGCCGACCTGAATGATTACATCGGCGCTGTTTTGATCGCCGATCGTGGGGGTGCTGAAGTCGTGAGCGCTCGACCAGGTGCTGGCCGCCTGGAATCCTTTCAATTCAGAGAGATCGAGTCGCTCATCGCCGTTGACGTCGTTGAATGAAAACTCCCCCGTGACATCGAGGCTGAAGGTGGCACCGGCTAAAGCGTAGGCCCCGGCGTCACTGCCGGCCTCGCGCATGCCGAGGAGTCCGACCTGAACCCCGAACTCATTGAGAGGGTCCGAGGTTGAGTTGTGCAGCGCGTTGGCGCTGATGCTGAGCCCTTCGTCACCGAAAAGATCGACCCAGAATTTGTTGTCTGTCAGGCCGTCCCTTTTTGCGTCAGTGTCGGCACCCGTCTGAATGGAAGTGAGATCCGCGAGAATCCGGAAGCTGAGATCGCGACTCGAATCGACGTTCACGGTGGTGCCGTCTTCGATGCGTAAATTGAGTTCCTCTTCAGCAGAGCCGAGATGAATGTCCGTCGCCTCAGCCGTCATTCCGTCGGCGATGTTGATCTTCAGGTTGAGACCGTAGTCGGAAGACTCATCCACGACGGTGCCCGAGAGACCGAAGTCACTCAGTGCGGTTTGAATGCTGAGCGCCAGTTTCTCCGAATCGGGAGCCGGTCCGTTCAGCGTGTCCTGAATTCCCTGATGCCCTGCCGCAAACTTGAAGAAATCGCCGATATCCGATCCGATGTAGTCGTCGAGCGTTCTGTCGATGAGTGGAACGACGGTATCGGCAAACTTCCCGTTATACTCATTGTTGAGCGAGTTCCCGAGCAGGCTCAACTGATCAAACGTCTGAGAAAGTTGAGTGCTGAGCTTCTGCTGAACCGAGTTCGTTCCCATAGGAGGGTTCGGATCGGCAGGATCATACAAGTTTGCCGTGAGGAGGAGGCGCTGCTCCATCTGCTCCACTTCGAAATTCGGCTTGTCAGGTCTTTTCGATGAGGGCCGGTTCGTAGACTGTTTCGGTGATTTTTTCCGGCTCATGAGTGATGTTTACAGAAGATATTGCGAGGTTACCATAAAAACCATAGATGAGAAGTTTAAATACTCAATGGTTAGGAAATCTTAACAAGTGGTTCAAACTGGAGCTGGCGGGCGAAATCGCAAACCACAAGATCAGTTATTTGTTTAAAGGTGTTCTCCGTAGAAGGGCACGGGGACATCTTTAGCGAGAATGCCTCAATTTTGCGAGAAGCAACAGGGACGCTTATCGGGATTGATATATTCAGGCTGATGTGATTCTCCAAAGGAATTAAAAACCGCATTCTGACGGTGAAAATTTCGCGCCTGAGGGATTATCGCGCCGAGGCGCGGGTGAATGCGAGATGTTCCTCCATCCACGTATCCATTTTCAGAACGGCTTCGCGCTGTTTCTCACCCATTTTTTCAGCTGTTTTCTGTGCTTTCCGGCAGGCGCTCACCGCGGAGCTGCTCGAGCCGGGCAGTTTTGATGCAATGCGTTGCTGAAGTTGCTTTCTTTCTCCGGGGCGGAGAAACCGGACCAGCAACTCGTCGTCGGGAGCGATGTAATAGCGTGCGCTTCCGGGTTCGCCCTGTCTTGCCGATCTGCCAACGAGCTGGCGATCGATACGCGGCGAGAGATTGTGCTCAACGACGATGACGTGCAGGCCTCCGAGTGAAAGGACTTCGTCGGAGAGTTTGATGTCGGTTCCGCGGCCCGCCATATTCGTCGCGATACAGATACTGTTTCGTTTTCCCGCTTCAGAAACGATCGCCGCCTCTTCCTCATGCCGCACCGCGTTGAGAACAGTGTGAGGAAGATTCAAAGCCGCGAGTTGCTTCGAGAGTTCTTCGCTTGCTTCGACGGTCCGGGTTCCAACGAGGACAGGTCTTCCCGATTTGTGGACCTCGGTGATCTCTTCGACGACGGCCTGATACTTGGATTCCTGATCCGGATAAACTCTCACTTTGTCGATCGTGCGGCGGACGGGACGGTGTGTCGGAATGCAGAGAACCGCGAGTCGATACATTCTCCAGAGTTCCGCTGAGGACTCACGCGCCGTTCCCGAGACTCCGGCAATCGAGTGGAACATGCGGAAGAATCGTTGGAAGCTCATGCTCGCGAGCGTCTCGGTCGGATCCGTCACCGGGATTTCCTCCTTGGTTTCGATCGCCTGATGCAGCCCCTGCTTCCAGGTTCGACCGGGGAGGATCCTGCCCGTGAATTCATCGACGATCTCGACTTTGGATTCGCCGGTGATGACGTAGTGCTTATCCTTGATGAAGAAATGCTCGGCGACCAGAGATTGGCGAACGAGTTCGTTCCGCCTGTCGTGGGATCTCCAGATCGCGGGGAAGCGGTGCGAATGGCGTCCGATCGCGGCGATGCCCTGATGGGTGAGCGTGATTTCGCTGTGTTTAAAATCGATCGTGTAATCGACTCCCGCTTGAAGAGCCGCTCCGAGATCTCTCGCGATGGCGCAGCACCGCGCGAATGAATTACCGCGCATCGTCTGACTGATGATGAGAGGGGTGACCGCCTCGTCGATGAGGATGTTGTCCGCTTCATCGATGATCACGGTGTGGATTCCCCGCATTACGAGTGGCTCGCCGGTCGATCCGGCACTGTCGGAGAGATGCTGAATGAGTCGACTTTGTGGCGTTTGTTCGCTGCCGAGCTTCAACTTGTCTCGGAGAAAATCGGCCAGAATTTCCTGACTCGTCGTGTATACGACGGCGCTCTGGTGCTGCGAGATCCGCTCCGGAGGCTTCATGGTTCCGGTCACGTATCCCGCGCGAATGCCGCATTGCGCGAAGAATACGGTAAGCGTTTCCGCATCGCGCTGCGCGAGATAATCGTTAGCGGTGATGACGTGACAGGGATTGCCCGTCCAACCGGAAAGCGCTGCTGCGAGGCCGATCGTGAGTGTCTTACCTTCGCCTGTCGCCATCTCTGCGAAGAGTCCTTCATGGATCGCCATCGCGCCCGCGATCTGTTCACGGTAGGGTGTCAGCCCCATCGATTCCTGCGCGACCCGCGCGACTGCGGCGAAGGCTTCACGTGTCAGTGTCGTTGAGTTCTCTCCTCTCCGGAATCGTCGGTGAAGATCGCCGAGTTTCTCTTCAAACGCCTCTTCACTCAGAGGGACCATTTCCTGCTCGAGCATAGTGAGCGCCGCCTTTGCTTCGCGGAGCAGGCGCCGGAGCGTTGCGGATCTCCGTTTCACGGCTCCTGAGACCCAGTCGGCTCCGCGATCGATTCCCTTTGCTACCTCGCGAGGCGGGCGGGGGGCGGCGGTGTAAAAGCGCTGAGTCGGAGTGATCATGAATCTTCGTTTTGCTGGAAGAGTTGCCGGACGGTTCGGGCCCACTGTGACCTCAGCGGTTCAGGGGGCAGCGTGAATCGGATTTGGCCGGTCAACGCGCCGACGGGGAAAACTCCGGACGGGAGCGGCGCGGTCTCCGAGCGAACCAGATAAAATTCCTCCGCCGCGGTGAGTCCCGAGTTGTCTCCTTGTTTCGTTTTGATCTCTCCTCCCGCGAGCCAGCCGAGCGCGGCCGTGGGTAACTTCTGTTGACCTCCGGGGATGATCGTTTGATGCGTGACCTCGAGAGGGATCGCGGGGCTCTGCAAGAGACGCACTTCGGAGGACTGAATCGTTTCGTCGAAGAGGCTGCCGGCTTGTTTCTGCGGGACCGCGGAAAGAAAGATCATTTCAGAAAAATCGACGATTCTTCCCAGCTCGGTTCCGCGTGGCGACCAGGTTCCTTTTAATTCCCGCGAGCGGGGCGAGCTCCAGATTCCGTCGACTTCTGCGACTACTAACAGGTCCTCCTTTTGCCGGTTCAGTTCCTCGAGAACGAGTCGGCCTGCTTTGGCCTGTTCGACGAGCGGTCCGATGATCGTTGCGAATTGATTCTGACGAGCCTCCTCGATCTGCGTCGCGATTTGCCCGAGCCGCGAGGTGGCGCTCTCAATGTCGAGATCGAGCTCGGGATTCGAGAGGCGAATGACAGGGTCGCCCGCTTTCACCGGTGTCGTCGTCTCGACGAAAATCTCTTCGACGACGCCCGAGCTTTTCGCGTAGACGACTGATTCCGTGGAAGGTTTAAAAACGCCCGAGGCGCGGAAGCTCCGGGGAAGGGGAACGAAGCCGATTCCGGCGACGAGCAGGAGTATGATCAGCGTCGTCACGGCGAACGCCCGTCTCCGGTTTCGCTCGAGTCGATCGCTCGTAAAAAGGTATTTCACGAGTTTCCCTATCGGCATGAGAAAATAGAGGAAGACACAGAAGGCTGCGATCGCGACGCCGAGCCCGAGGAAGCCCTGAGCGACGTTGTAGGTGATGAAGGCGAGCAGAAAGACGCGGTAGATGAACGCGGCAATTCCGTAGGTCGTAAGCCAGAACGCCTCGTTCCTGTCGCTTGCGGGGGAAAAGGATTTTTTGACGCCGAAGAGGAATCGTTCGGAGAGGTGCTTCAGCTGGCGGGTCGATCGTTGATAGAGATTCGGAAGATCGAAGAGATCGCTGAAGATGTAGTAGCCATCAAAGCGGAGAAGCGGGTTCGCATTGAAGAGAACCGTCGAAACCGAGGCGATGAAGATCACATTGTAGGCCAGTCGTTTCACAAATGGATCCGGCGTCTGTATCCAGATAAAGAGCGCGATTGAGGCGACGAGAAATTCCGCTCCCATTCCTGCCGAACTGACCGCGATGCGCTGCCACCGATGTCGGAAGCCCCAGCTCGATGTCGCGTCGACGTAGGGAAGGGGAGTCAGCAGCATGAGCATCACCCCGGTCTTTCGAACCTCGCCTCCGAAATGTTTGCACATGATGCCGTGACCGAACTCGTGAATCAGCTTAATGAAAACCGTGCAAAGATAGAGGTAGAACAGATTCTTCGGAGCAAGCACCCCGGAACTCTGGTCGGCGAGTTCGTCAAGGTGACCGATTGAGAACCAGATCGCGGTGCCAACGACGCCCAGCCAGAGGAGGAATCCTATCGGACTGAGAAACGGGCGGAAGACAGGGCGGAGAAGCGTCAGGAGCCTGTCAGGATCAAAAAGCGGGATATTGAGAAAGAGAAAATTGACGGCCTGACCCCGGGCTTTCCGTCCTTTGATCTTTCTCTCACGTTCGAAGAGTTGCCGGCTGTCCGGGGCGAGGTTTGACTGGAGCAGATTGGAGCGATGTAGCTGTGAGAGAACCTGGATGACTTCGTCCTGTCCCGGCGCTTCGTCCGGCATCAGGGCTAGGCATTCCTGCCACACTTCGTCGACGGTGCGGTCTCCTTTCAGCCTTCCGACAAAAGCATAGGCGGCGGGTGAGATACGGAAAAACTCGTTGTTTAAAGGATCGCGGAGAAGGTACCAGAGTTGTCCGCGAAACATCTGTCTGACGACTTCCACGGTGGGATTGAGACGCACGCGTTCAGGCGCGACGCGATGCCACGAATCACTGAACATTTGCTGGCGTTCTGACATAATCCTAAAACCAAAATCTCATCCGGAGATAATCGATCGCGCGGTGCGTGATGATCCAAAGCGGGGAGCGCGTCCCGCAATCGATGCGCGCGGTGCCGGTCATCCCGGGGCGCCACCAGTCCGGCGCCTCTTCGATGAAGCTGGTGCGGGCGATGAGCAGGGTTCCTTTCTCTTCCGGAACCGCGAGGGGCTCGACTTCGGTAACCTCAATGGAAAAGTGCTCTTCGGGGCGGCTCTCAAACGCGACTTCTCCTTTTGAGCCGATCGCGACACGGGTGGCGTCCGCCTCGGGGATTCGCAGTTCCGCAAACATGCCCTTGAGCTGACTCAATTTCAGAAGGGCTTCTCCGCGTGTGACGGGGGAACCGATCCGGTCTTCCATTTCACCCTCCAGAACGACGCCGTCTTCGGGGGCTTTCACCGACGCCCTCTCAAGATTGTGCTGCACTTTCTGCAGCGCCGACTTCGTCTCTTCCGCCTGGGCAATCGCGATGTGCATTTCGGCCGGTGTGGCTTCAGCGCGGGCGAGTTGCGCCTCGGAGACGAAACGCTGGATCGTCGCGGAAAGCTCGGCCCGGTTAAGGCCCAGTTCTGCGGTGTCCATCGTCACGAGAACTTCGTCCTTCTTCACGGTATCTCCGGCCCGGACCGTGACGCTTTCAATGTAGCCGTCGAAGGGAGCCGGCAGGTGAAATACCTGATCAGGTTGGAGAATGAAAGAGGCCTTCACTTTATACTGCCACGGGTAGAAAATGAGGAAAGCGAGGACAGCGGCAGCGGCGAGGGCTCCGACTTTCACCCAGGTGTGTTCGAACCCGAAGATTTTTCCGAGGCCTTTCTTCAATGCACTCGTCCAGCGCGCGCCGAACCAGCGGTCACGATCATGAAGGTCGACGAGGCGACGAACGCAGAGATCCGATGTCAGACGCATCGTTTCGAGATCCGATTGATCGAAGGGTTCAACCCGCTCGACGGTGATTGCGGCGACGGGTTCGGCGTTCAGCCTGAGTGGGACGGACGCGACGTGAGCGACTCCCGCCTTGCGGGCGTAACGTTCGTGATCCCGTTCGATCGCCGCTCCTGTCGCGGTGCCGGGCCAGACGATTTCGTCGTCCTGTTCGATGCACTCCTCCATCGCCGCTTCGAGCAGACGTGAGAGCTCCATCTTGCGATTGATCTTTCCGGTGTGATTCGTCGCCTTCAGCTTGATGTAGTTTCCGCTCAGCCATCCGAGAGAGACGCGGTCCGCTCCGTAGCGGGAAGACAACTCATTGCAGACCACCATCGCTGCAGCGAGAAAACGCGTCTCATCATTGACGAGGACCCCGACCGTCAGCGCGGTTACGAGCGGCATGTCTGAGTCTCCGTTGGCCTTAGTGTCAGGATCGGCGCCTGCGAGTGGATTGGCCCCGTAAATCAACGGAGTATCCATCATCAGTTTCTCGATCCGCTGGGACGGCTGAAAGAAATCCTCGGAGCCGTAGCGAATGAAGGTGGCGACGCAGGCCATCTTATCGTCCTCGATTCGCAGTGGAAGCACCGCGCTGCGAATCCCGTCCCCGCTCGATGTGCAGCTCAGCCGGGGCTCGGTTTTGGTGGACTCCTCAGCGAGGGCGATGAGCCCGTCGCGAAGTCCGGAGAGGCGCTGCTTCGTTTCCTCCGAATCCGGCCAAACCGCGATGGGAGACCATTGGGCTTTACCGCCATCCGTCGTGACGTTCACGAGAATCATGCCACTGGCGGCCTCCAGCTGAAGCGCAAACACGCGAAGCATTTCCACCCAGAAGGCGGCGTCGCGCCCCTCGAACTGCCAGAGCTTTTCGATTGCGAGCTGCGATTTAGTTTTCGGAAGCGGCATGAACGTGTTAAACGTTTAGGTGGTCTCAAGTTTAATAGCTCCTGATATCACAAAAGTCTTAATTAAATCGCATTTCAGCTGAGAATCGAATGAGAATCAAGTCCCCATTGCGCGCCTGCTGTAAGACAATCGTCGTTTTCCTGCTCGTTGCCGGCTTCTGCCGCGAAAGCGGGTTTTCGCAAACGCCCACGGAAGCGGTGGTGCCCGTTTTTAAGAATTCACTGAAAATGGCGTTCGTCGAAGTGCCGGAGACCAAGGTGCTCTTTTCGATCTGGGAGACTCGCGTTCAGGACTATCGCCGGTTTGTGAAGGATACGGGAAGAAGCTGGAAAAGCGCCGGGTTCTCTCAGACGGACGTTCATCCGGCGACGATGGTTTCGTGGGAAGACGCGACCCAGTTTTGCCGCTGGCTGACCAAACGCGAGCAGGCTGCGGGATCGCTTCCCAGGGGCTGCCGCTACCGACTTCCGACATCGGCTGAGTGGAGTCTCGCCGTCGGTTTGAAAAAGCCTGATCCCACTGACACGATGGCGATAGTGAACGGACCTTCGCAGACAGAGTTCCCGTGGGAAGGCGCCTGGCCGCCGATTGACGATGCGGGGAATTATCACCCTGATCTCGATTGCGATTCGTTTTCCTACACGTCGCCGGTCGGTTCCTTCGCGGCGAATCAATTCGGAATCTACGATCTCGGAGGAAATGTCTGGGAGTGGTGTTCGGATTCGTTCAAGAACTCGATCGACTTCCGCGTTCTCCGCGGTGCCTCGTGGCGAATGCGATCACCGGGAGATCTGCTCAGTTCTTTTGAGATTGGAAACGTCGGGCACATTCAGCTGAACACCTACGGATTCCGGGTCGTGCTCGAGATGCCGGCGGGAACTGAGACAAAAGATCTCGCCGCGGTGACGGAGTGATTTGTCCCGGAAGGTGTCGCGTCGTCGTTTCCTTTCCGACCTTAGCGCGGACGTTCCGGATGAAGCGGGCTTCTGCCGTCCGGTGGAGAAAAAGTGGCTCTCCGCTGATCCGTTTTCACGAGTCTGTAATTCGGAGTCTAAGGGTGGTGCCTGGAATTTTATCGGGGGCGCATCAGGGGCGCTTGATCCCTTTTCGCTGCAGCGGCGTATTCCAGTCAATGAAAACGCCTCTTCTCCTGATGTCTGCCCTCATACTGTCTTCGTCGTTTGCGGATGCGAATCCGGGCGAAACCTGGAGGGGGCAGTCGGTTACTGAGTTCACCGCGGCTGAAAACGAGAAGTTCGGTTGGATCATTGTGAACGACGGCGTCATGGGCGGCCTTTCCGAGGGGAACATGGCGATGACCGGAGAGGGAACGATGAGATTTCGCGGGGATCTTTCCACGAAGAACAACGGCGGCTTCTCGATGGTGACGAGTCAGAAGGTGGATTACAATTTGAGTAACGATCTCGGGTTGTTGCTCAATGTCAGGGGTGATGGTCGAACCTACACCGCCCGTCTCGTGAGTGACGCCCGCTTTCGGGGAATGGAGGTTTCGTTCAGTGCTGATTTTGAAACCGTGAAGGGAGAGTGGAGCCAGGTGAAAATACCTTTCGCTGATTTTAAGGGCAGCTTTCGCGGGACCGATTTGCCTGATGCAAAATTTGATCCCTCAGTCATTCAGCGGATCGGAATACTGATCGGGGATAAGAAAGACGCTCCCTTTGATCTCGAGATCGGCTGGATTCGCACCTATGGAAAAGGTCAGGGAGACTTCACTGAGAGGGGCGCTGACGAAGCCGATAGCAAAGCGTCGGAGGCGCCGCAACGGCTCATTGCCTCTGCCGTTTCCGACGGGCGTTTTACTACTTTTAAAAAGGCTCTCGACGCCGCGGGACTGACTACGTTTTTTCAGTGGGACAATCCGCTCACGGTTTTTGCCCCTACCGATGAAGCGTTCTCAATGCTGCCCGCGGGAACGCTCGAGGATCTCTTAAAACCTGAGAGCAAAGAAAAGCTGGTCGCGATTCTTTCGTATCACGTCGTCACCGGATCGACCGATTTGAGTGAGGCGCTGAAGGCAAAGTCTGCCGGGACGATTCAGGGCGAATCGGTTGCCTTTGAATTTGCCAACGGCAGCGTGCGGGTAAACGACGCCAGGATGATAGACAGCGATGTCGAGTGTCTCGACGGCGTGATCCACGTGATTGACACCGTCCTGATCCCTCCTTCGATGACGGGAGGCGGCTCCAACTGAGCCGGCGTTCCGCGGCGGTGGTTTGTGCCTGAGGTGTCACCTCCCGCGGGGGAATCATAACAGGTGAGGGCTTCGGTTTCCGTTTTCCGGAGGTCGAGCGGCCGCTCCGTGCGCCCGCGCTCCGGCGTCATTGCCCTCTGTTTTTCAAGTGGCATCGCACGGGAAAACACTCCAAGCTGGCGCCGCGGAAATCGATCATCGATTTCGAACCTCATACCTCTTATGCGAATCTCCGTTTTGCTTGTGTTCACTCTCTCTCTGTTCAACGTGCTTGAGGCGAAAGAGAAGCCGCTCAATGTCCTTCTGATCTGCATCGACGATCTCAAGCCGGTGCTGGGATGTTATGGCGATCCCGTGGCGAAGACACCGTCGATCGATGCTCTGGCCTCGCGTGGCTTGCTTTTTGAATCGGCCTACTGCAATCAGGCGGTGTGCAGTCCTTCCCGCAATTCTTTGATGACCGGCTTGAGGCCGCAGACCATCGGCATCTACGACCTCCCGACCAACTTCCGGGAAACGGTTCCCGATGCGGTCACGGTCGCGCAGCATTTTCAGGCGAACGGTTACCGAACCGAGGCGTTGGGGAAAATCATGCACAAAGGGCATGGAAATGTGGAGGATGCGGCTTCATGGACGGTGCCTCACTTTCTCGCCAAAGCGCCGACCTATGTGAATCCGGCGAGCACTGCGAACGGGAGAAAAGACAGTCGTGGCAAAAAGCGCGGAGCCGCAACCGAGAGCGCTGATGTCTCCGACGAAACCTATGCTGACGGGCTCATCGCTAAAGAGACGATCGCGCGACTTGAGAAGGCCGCGGCAAAGCCGGACGAGCCATTCTTTATTGCGGCGGGATTCATTCGTCCTCACCTTCCTTTTGTCGCTCCGTCAAAATATTGGGACCTTTACGATCCTGACAAACTGCCCATGCCGGAATTCACCGACGCTCCGGAGGGCGCTCCTTCGTTTGCGCCTCATACAGGAGGCGAGCTGCGACAATACAGTGACATTCCGGTGAAAGGGGACATTGACGACGAGCTCACGAGACACCTGATCCACGGTTACTATGCCGCGACGAGCTACGCGGATGCGCTGGTGGGAAAAGTCATTGCGGCGCTGGATTCGAATGGCCTCAGCGAAAACACAATCGTCGTTCTCTGGGGTGATCATGGGTGGCATCTGGGAGACCACTCTATTTGGTGCAAGCACACCAATTACGAAGAGGCGGCGCGGATTCCTCTCATCATCGCCGCACCGGGCGGCGCGGTGAACGCCCGAACGAATTCCTTGATTGAAACGGTGGATCTCTATCCCACTCTCGCGGAACTCTCCGGTCTGCCACCACACAAAGGACTCGATGGGATCAGCCAGGCTGCCGTCGTCGAAGATCCGGACGTTTCGCTTCGTGATCACGTGATCCACGTGTATCCACGGGGAGGGCGGCTTGGACGCGCCATCCGGACGGAACGGTATCGCCTCGTGGAATGGAAGGTCCCCGGCGATTCATCGGAGTCGGCGGTCTTTGAACTTTACGACTATGTTGCCGATCCGCTTGAAACGAAAAATCTCGCGAACACACAGACGGAGACGCTTGCGGCGCTCCGGAAAATTCTCGCGACTCATCCGGAAGCAAAACCGCAATATCGTGTCATCACTCCTGAGCAGCGCGCGAAACAGGAGGCGGCGATCGCAAAACGGGTGGGGGCGTTCAAAAAGCGGGATGAGGACGGAAATGGACGTCTCACGCTGGAGGAGTTTCTCATCCGGCAACCGGATCCGGAGGAAGCACCGAAGCGGTTTCCGCTTTTCGACAAGGACGGAGACGGACTTCTTTCAGAGTCCGAATACGTGAATTCCGGGAAGTAGTCCTTTCTCAGCAAGGATGAGCATGATCCCATTCAAGGTCACAGATCAAACGCCTCGACGCGGGGTTTAAGGAAATGCAATCATCGAACCGGTGATCTTACTTTCGTATCAACACCATCAACGTAGCCGCTTATGTCAAATCAGGCAGACTTGTCCGCTTCTCCCAAATTCGGAACTTTCGGCGGGGTTTTCGTCCCGAACGTCCTCACCATTCTGGGGGTCATTCTCTTCATGCGGACGGGGTGGGTCGTCGGCCAGGCGGGCCTGTTTCAGGCGCTCCTGATTTTGTGCGTTGCCAACTCGATCACGGTGCTCACCTCGCTGTCGCTTTCCGCGATAGCGACCAATACCAAGGTAGGTTCGGGTGGTGCCTATTTCATGGTGTCACGCAGCCTCGGACTCGAAGTGGGTGGCAGCATAGGAGTGCCTCTTTTTCTGGCACAGGCCATTTCCGTCGCCTTCTACGCGATCGGCTTTTCTGAATCGCTGCGCGCGTTCTTTCCTGATCTCAATGTCCAGTTCGTCGCGGCCGGTATCATCGCCGGAATTTTCCTCGTTACGCTGATTGGCTCAAGCCTCGCGATCAAGGCTCAGTTCTTCATCTTTGGAATACTGGTTCTTTCTCTGGTCTCATTTTTTGCGGGAGGGGGGACTGAGAACCATTTCGAAAATAACATCACTTCTCACACCGGTCCCGAGGCGATGCCGTTCTGGGCCATCTTTGCGATATTCTTTCCCGCCGTCACCGGGATTATGTCCGGTGCCAGCATGTCGGGGGATTTGAAAAACCCGTCCCGCAGCATTCCTATGGGAACGTTAGGGGCGGTCGCGGTGACGTTCGTCGTCTATGGTTTTCTGATGTGGTGGCTTGCGCGGAATGCCGAGCGCGCTGATCTCATCGGTGACCCGCTCGTGATGAATGAGATATCGAGGGTTCCTGCTCTGATCTACGCGGGGCTCTGGGCCGCGACTCTTTCTTCGGCGCTGGCGAGTCTTCTTGCCGCGCCGCGTACGCTGCAAGCCCTCGCGTCGGACGGTGTTCTTCCGAAAATATTCGCCCGCAAGAGCGGGAAAAACGGTGAGCCGCGAGTCGCTCTTGTCTTCAGCTTTGTTCTTGCTCTCTGCTGCGTCGCTATCGGTGATCTGAATGCGATCGCTCCGGTCATCTCGATGTTCTTTCTCGCCACCTACAGCATTTTAAACTTTATCGGCTTTCTGGAAAAGATTGTCTCGAACCCTTCCTATCGTCCTACTTTTCAGGTTCACTGGCTGGCGTCGCTGATCGGATTTCTCGGCTGCGTTGCGGTGATGTTTCTCCTCAGTCCGCTGGCAACGGTGGTCGCGATCATCCTGATCATCGGACTCCATCTCTACCTGACGCAGCGGCGATACCGAACCGCGTGGGGTGACATGCGCAGTGGCATCTGGTTTTCACTGACCCGCTTCAGCCTGCTCCGTTTTCAGGATTCTCATAAGCACCTCCGCAACTGGCGTCCCGTCATTCTGGTGCTCGCCGGAAATCCCGCGGGGCGCCCCCGGTTGGTTGAGTTCGCCAGCCTGATGGAGGCTCGCTGCGGCTTCCTGTTTCTGGCGCAGATTCTGGTTGGTCCGTGGAAAACGCTGCTTCCGCGAATCGACGGGGCGCGGCAATCGATTCAAAACTTTATCGATGAGAAAGGGTATTCAGCGGTTCCTCAAGTTGTTGCTTCGGACAGTTTTGATGAAGGCGTAACGTCTCTGATTCAGGCCACCGGAGTTGGGCCAATTACCCCTAACACTGTTCTTATCGGGTGGAGTTCGGATGAAATGAAGCAACAGATTTTTCAGGACACGGTGAATCGCGTGCTCCTCGCGAAAAAGAATCTCGTCTTCTATCTCAATCCCGACGAAGAGTTTGTCGGGCGGCTCGACAAGACCGTTGATATCTGGTGGCGGTCGAAACGAAATGGAGTTCTCATGGCGACTCTCGCTCATCTGATTTGTTCCAACCCGACCTGGAATAAACACGCGATCCGAATATTCATGATCATCGAAAACGAGGAGGGGATCAATGACGCTCAGGCTAACATGGCAAAGCAACTCGAGGAGCTGCGGATCGATGCGGATGTTCGAGTCATTACCTCCAGTTCGAGCATTCGGGAGACTATTCAGGAGCACTCGAAATTTTCGGACATCTGTTTTCTGGGGATCAATCTGGAGCCGGATCCGGAAAAGGCGGGGAGCGACCCGGTCTACTATGAGATTGAAAAGACCAATGCCGATTTGAAAGGAAATGTGTTCGTGACGCGGAGCTGGGAGTCTCTGGATTCAGCTCAATAATCGAGCCGCGATCTCTCCACCCGGCGGCGATTTTTGAGGGTAGTCGGCTCTGCTGGCTGTGCTCAATTCCCCCTATCTATCAGATTTTTTCCGGCTACTGTCGGGAATTCCATATGATCACAAATCTATCGATCGCTATTTTGCTCCTCGCTACGAATGCTTTCTTCGTAGCCGCTGAGTTTGCACTCGTGAAACTCAAGAGCTTTCGAATCGATGCTTTGGCGGAAACGGGGAGTCGCAGTGCACAGCTCACCAAACGAATTCATCAGAATCTGGAGCCCTATCTGGCGGCGTGTCAGCTGGGAATCACGATGGCTTCGCTCGGATTGGGATGGGTGGGCGAACCGACTATCGCTGCAATTCTCGAGCCGCTTTTGCATCCGTTGGATATGTCGGAGGCGATGGTTCATACCATTTCGTTTGTCGCCGGATTCATTCTGTTTTCGTCACTTCACATCGTCGTCGGAGAGCAGGTTCCGAAGACCTTCGCGATCCGTAAACCGGAGTCTGTGTCGATGTGGATTGCCTACCCGCTTCGCTGGTTTTACCTGTTCATCTTTCCTCTCAACTGGCTTCTCAATGCGGCGAGCGCTTCGATTCTCCGAATGTTCGGCGTTGCCGAGGCCCCTCACTCCGAGGTGCTTTCAGGTGAGGAAATCCAGGGGTTGATCGAGACCAGCGAAAAGCACGGGAATATTGAAACTGAGCGAGCGGTGATGATGCAGAATCTGTTCGCGTTCGACTCGAGAACGGTTGAGGAGATTATGGTGCCGAGGGGAAATACCGCCTATATCGATCTACAGGATTCGTGGAACACGCAGTTTGAAACCCTCAGTAAAATTGAGCATTCGAGGTTTCCGGTTGTGGACGGGGGAGATCAAAATCTGACCGGCGTCGTATTGGTGAAAGATTTCTACCGCCTCGTCCTTTCGGGCGAAACGGAACTCGAGCAATCGCTCAAGAAGATCATCCGCGAACCGCTCGTGGTTCCGGAGAGTCAGTCCATCGGGCTCCTGTTTGAAACGATGCGCACAAGTCAGCAGCACATGGCGGTGGTTATTGATGAGTATGGCAGCTTCGCCGGGGTGGTGACGATGGAGGACATGCTCGAAGAGATCGTGGGCGAAATTGCTGATGAACTCGACCAGGTCGCAGGCGATGTCACGCTGACGAAAAACGGCGAATTCTGGGAGGGCAGCGGGTGGACCCAACTCGGGGATATCGAGCGGAGCCTGCAGCTGCAGTTTGAAGAAGAGGTCGATGCGAACACCCTTTCGGGTCTCTTCATGTATCGGCTCACGCGTATTCCCGAGGTGGGCGATTCGATCGTGGAGCAGGGGTTCCGTTTTACGGTGGAATCGATGACAGGGCACCGGGTGGACCTCGCGAAGATCGAAGTTGTGCATCCGTCTGAGGAAGGCGCGGAACAGGACTAAGGCAATACCTCCCGCGCACGGGGGAAGTCGGGGCGTGACAGATTCCGTCTTCCCGCCTTTCTGTTTAATTCACACGTTCAGCGGTGCCGGTCGACGGTGTCAGGGGCAACGTCACGGTCTGCTTGCAAATCTTCCCATCTCCTGTCATTTTTTCACTTCCTATGAAATTTCAAATCCCCCAACTAACTCACCGGTTCTTCTCATGTCTCACCGCTCTCTTCATGGGAGTGTTTGCGAACGCGGTCGTCGCTGACGAGCCGCTTGTCTTCGAAGGCGGTGAGGGGCCCGGAAAAGGCAAACACATTGTCCTCATTGCAAACGATCACGAATACCGCTCCGAAGAGGTTTGCCCGATGATCGCGCGAATTCTCGCAAAGCATCACGGTTTTCGCTGCACGGTTTTTTTCGGGATCGGTGAGGATGGATTCATCCAGGCCGGTGACGCGCCCATTCCCGGACTCGAGGCGCTCAAGGATGCCGACCTCCTGGTTTTCGCGACCCGCTTCATGAATCTTCCGGACGAACAGGTGGATCTGTTAGTCGACTATTTCGAGCGCGGCGGGCCGGCGGTGGGCATCCGGACTTCGACGCACTGTTTCAATGGTCAGAAAGGAAAATGGGCCAAGCTGAATTTCAATTACGAAGGGGATGACTACCGGGGCGGACTCGGTGAGCAGGTTTTCGGTAATACCTGGAACAAGGAACGCGGTCAGAGTCACTACGGAAGCAATCACGAAATGGGATCGCGCATCACGGCGGTCGCAGGCGCTGAAAGCCATCCTGTTCTCACCGGTGTGGGGCGGATTCACGCTTATTCAGGCGCTTACAAATCCCAGCCGCCGGCTGACGCGACACCATTGCTGGAAGTGCAGGTGCTCAATACTTTCGGACCGAGCGACGACCTTCACACGGAGAGCCCTGTCGTGAATGCCGGCTGGACGCGCGATTCGTATACGGCCCCTTCGGGAGAGAAAAAGGACGCCCGTATCGTCTACACTTCCTTCGGTGCATCAGAGGATTTTCTCGATGAAAATGCGCGACGTTTTCTCGTCAATGCCTGTCTCTGGGCGGGTGGTCTCGAGAAAGAAATCACCGATACATTGGACGTCAGTCCGGTCGGAGGCTTCGAGCCGTCGCCCTACAGTTCGCAGGCGTTCTTTCGCGTCGGTGTGAAGCCATCCGATCTTGCGGGGTGGGACACGACGATCATGCCGACGACCGCGAAGTTCGGTGGTCTCGAGAACCCGGGCAAAGGGATGGGACCCCGCATTGAGCGTGTCCTCAAGAATCGCCCGGAGCTGGCGGCACGGTTGAAGAAATAATCTTCCCTAGTCCACCGGCGTCATTTCGTGGAGCGTGAATCCCTCGATGAAGCCGTCGGTTGCTGCCTGGTAATCTTTGAGGTGTTGACCTTCCATGTGCGCTTCCCAGAGTTCGCGGGATTCCCAGTTTTCGTAAAACATAAAGTGGGCAGGATTCTCGTTATCCTGATGGAGGTCGTAGTTAATACAGCCCTCTTCCGCGAGCGTGGGGGCGATCAGTTTTTGAAGCTCCGATTTGATGAGGGCAACGTGATCGGGCTTGGCGTGGATATTGGCAACGATGGTGAGTATTGACATAAAGTATGCAGGGTGGGGTGGAATTTTATTGGAAAAGAAAATTGCGACGAAAGTGATGCTCCGACTATTCCTCTGCTTTCGGGGTAGCCGGTTTGCGAAGCTCCTGCGCGACCGTCAGGTAATAGTTCCGCCCCGTCGCGGTAATCAAATTCTCAGCCAGAATTTCGAGGGCGTCGGCCTTCAAGTTTCGAACTTCCTGATCATCCGGATGCAGGGCGAGCAGGTGATCACTCAGCTCGGCGCACCATTGAGCATCGCCTTCGGCCAATGCTTCCGTAGCGGCGGTTCGAAGCGCGGGTTCACCGCCTGCGAGCTTGGCGATTCGCTTCGCCTCTTCCTTTAGCGGCAGCGAAAACAGGTGCGTGGGATTTCCGTCAAACCATCCGAGGTAACCGTTGAAGATTGCGCGGATGCCCCATTCGACGTTGCCGTAGTATTCGCGCAGGTAGTCGAGATCTTTCAAGTGCGCGGGCAACCGGGCGTAGTCGACCAGCTCATCCGGCGTCATCCCTTTGTTGATTCCTTCGATCGTTTTGTTGAAGACATGCTCGATCGCGTCGCGGTAGTTCGTGAGAACTTCAGTGGTTTGTTCCTCTCCGATGATCGGCGGAGTATGACCGGGAACGGCATGGGCGGGCTTTTCTTTCAGCATCAGATCGAGGCTGCGAATCCACTTCTTAACATCGCGGTAAGCGGTGCCTCGAATCGCATAGAGGTTCGGCCATGACTGATAGAAATTGTCGCCGGTGAAGACGACCCGTTCTTTTTCAAACCAGACGTAGAGTTGGTCGGTCGTTTCGCCGGTCGCTGCGACAAGTTCGAGATCAACTCCTGCTACAGAGATTTTCTCACGTCCATCCCGGAACGTGTCGGTGGGAACGGGCGGGTTTCCGATGAATATGTTTCCGTTTTTGGGAGGAGATTCCGCGGGCGCAATTCCATTGTTGATCCGCTTCTCCGGAGGGAGGAGAAACCCGCCCTGTCGGGCTCCGCGCAATCCATTGATCTTCACGCCTCCGCCTTGAAACATATTCCCTTCTGAGTTGAAGGGGGAGCGGGCATAAATCGCCGGCTTTTGCTCACCGTCCCCGGAGAAGACCGAAGCCCCTCCGGTGTGGTCTCCGTGACCGTGTGTAAGGATGATCCCTTTAATCGGCAGGTCGGATATCTTTCGGAACTCTTCGAGAACAGTCTTCGCGTGTTGAGGAACCATGCCGGTGTCGACGATGATGAGGCCATCCGTTCCGACAATCATCGAAATGTTAGCCGGGCTGTAGCCCGAGGCACAGTAGACGGAGGGGGATACCTGAGTGATGACAGGCTCAAGAAGTTCCGATCGTTTCTTGAGCAGCTTCGTTGCCTCTGAATCTTCGGCCGGGGCCGGAAAAGCGAGACCCGTGATTGCGAGAATGGTGGTGAAGGCAGTTAGGGGATTTTTCATTTTTGTTTTTTGTCAGGGGGAGGGGATTATGACCAGCCGGAGACGGTGAGTTTGCCGATCGATTTTCCGGACTCGAGGCGGCGGTGACCTTCGAGAATGTTGTCCGCATTGATGGGACTGAGATTGTCATTCGCGGTCGCGAGGAGTTTTCCCTCATCAATCAAACTCGCGACACGGTTGAGAATATGATGCTGTTCGATGATGTCGTCGGTTTTGAACATCGACCGGGTGAACATGAATTCCCAGGCGATGGAGACGGATTTCATTTTAAAAGCACCTGCCATATCGAGATGTTTCTCGTGTCCCGTGATGAGGACGACGCCGCCCTGAGGGGCGATCATTTCACCCATCGCTTCCCACACCTGATCGACGTTGTTGAAGTTGGCGATGTAGTTCGCGTTAGCGATGCCGAGGTCCCGGAGTTGGGCGGGCATGTCGCCGTGATGATTGATGATGTGATCGGCTCCGAGTTTGCGGCACCAGTCGGCGCTTTCCTCGCGTGACGCGGTCGCGATCACGGTGAGTCCGGCGAGCTTGGCAAGCTGGATCGCGATTGACCCGACTCCGCCCGCTCCGCCAATGATGAGAAGCGATTTACCGGCATTCTCCTCCGGGCTGTCGATATCGATGTGGAGGCGATGAAAGAGCGATTCCCACGCCGTGAGAGCGGTGAGGGGCAGCGCGGCGCTGGTTGCTGCGTCGAGTGAGGTCGGACGTTTCCCGACGATTCGCTCGTCGACGAGCTGGTATTCTGCGTTGGAACCGGGGCGGGTCACGTCACCTGCATAGTATACGAGATCGCCCTCCTCGAAAATGGAGGAATCCTCTCCGGTGCTGACGACGACTCCCGCGGCGTCAAATCCAAGTGTCTTCGGATCGTCTCCGTCGCCGGGACGCACTTTAAAATCGACGGGGTTCAGGCCGACGGCTTCGACTTTGACGAGAAGGTCATGCCCTGTCGGCGTCGGAGTTGGCAATTCAGCGTCGATCGCTGAACCGGCTTCGCTGCTGTCTTTAAGGAATTGGATGGCTTTCATGGTGGGTATCTCAGTAGAAAAGTTCGTTAAGTCCCGGAGTGGACTTAAAAGATAATACGAGCGGTGTCGGAATAAGAGAAATTGGTTGTTGAAATGGAATCCACGGGAAAAACTAATAACAGAATGTGAATTCAGATCCAACCCTGTTGTCTCAGTGCGGAGTGTTTCGGCAGGAAGGTTAAGAAACTTTTTGTTCAAAAACGAAACTCGGATCGGCAATCGCGTCTTTCGCGTCTTGATACACAAAATCAGGAAACAGCTCAGAGGTTCTCACAGTTTCGTCGGTGAATGCAGCGAGCTTACCGAGGACATAGATCACATTGTTGATTCCCCATCTCTCCTCATCTGTTTCGGCTCCCTGCTTTGCGGAAACGTCGGCGCCTGCTTCGCCCATCATTTTCGTGATATAGGCCGAGCTGTAGTGTTTGAAAATGAACGGATAGTCAGGCCACTCCTCATTGAGCACGTTCAGCATTTCACGCTGCGTCACCTTCTGGTAGTCCATTTGCACGCATCGATTCAGGGTGCGGTCATCGGTCAGGCTGAGCGCAGCGATTCGACCGATGTCGTTAATTGCGTGGGTGTAGATCGGAATATCGATGTCACCGAAAGTGGTGATCTCTTCAAAGAATCTCAGGTTGGGCAAAAAGTAGTCAAAAATTCCGCCATTGTAATAAAACGTCCAACCGACTCCTGATTCGAAGATCTTCTCGTGCAAACGTTTCTTGTGATCGAAAAGAACGCCATCACCGTAGTTCAGATTTTGAGTATGAGCGCCGAACTCGGTTGGCACAAAACGTCCCACCCCCGCCTGTTTTGCGGCCTCCAGCCATGCGGGTTCGAATTCGGTAATGATGGTTTCGGAGGCGGGGGTGGCGCAGATCAACGTGTCGCTTCCCTCAATCGCAGAAGCAATTGAGGCGGTGTCTCTCATGTCCGGGCAAAGCTTGATTTCAGCGCCTGCACCTTTGTATTCTCTCAGGCGGTCATTCGTATCGGAACGCGTCAAAATTCGGACAGAGTGACCTTCGGCCAACAGAGTTTGTGTAAGAGGTGTTCCCACTTGGCCTGTGGCCCCGATGATCGAAATTTGCTTAGGTGTCATGTTGATCTTGGGTGTCATTTTGATGATTGGTAATGCTCCTAAATTCGGTCTGTGGATGCACCCTGCGGAATCCACAGCCTGACGACTTCATCGAACAAGTCTGACGGGGCCTTTCCGTTCTCTGAAAAGATGAGGATTAGGATAGCCAACGTTACGGTGGCGAGAATGAATTGGAGACTGAATTTCATTGTCCTTCACTATCATCGTCGTCGCTTATACAACAAGGTAGCCCTCAGACAGTAGATGGTCAAAAATGGACATTTCGTCGATAATCTCTTTCACTCACCTCAAGGTGCCTTCAGGGGGAGGGGGGCTCCTGCAACTATCTTGAGAGATTTCAGGAAACTGGTCGATGTGGAAATATTGAAGGTCAAATCCCGCAGTCGAAGTTCCGAAAGAAGAATTATTTCGATAGGGAAACTGCGTGATTTCGACTCCGAAAAGCGGACTTTTCGGAAGTCTGATCTGGTGGCGAACAAGGTAGCGAAACCGTCGTGCCGGTGCGAGCGCGTCGGAGATGCCTTGCTTCATTGCTCAGGGATTTCACATAACTGTAAGTCCAAGTTTCTTAAAAAAAGCACTGGACAGGATTTATTGTTTCTGTATTTTCGCAAATACAGAAACAATGACTGCCGCCGTTCAATTATCTGAAGAGTCCCTGAGCAAATCAGCGTCCCTGATGAATGCGCTGTCTGATCCGGCCCGTCTCCGCATTGTGAATCTGATCCGGCACGGGAAGGATGTTTGTAACTGTCAGATAGAGCCGATTACGGGCTACCTGCCGTCGAAGATTTCAAGGCATCTGACGCTGTTGAAGCAGGCGGGACTGTTGTCCGAGCGACGGGAGGGAACCTATCGTTATTACAAAATGAAAGAGCCCGACGGTCCCGTCCACGAGACATTTCTCTCATTGCTGGCTGAAATCTGTGACGCCGATCCGCTTTTGCAACAGGACCGCGAGAGCCTGGATCGCGATTGCCCCTGTTGAAGCCCTGACCAATTTCCAAATAGAAACGACAATCATGAAAACAGCGAATCCGGTCATTTCCGATCTTATCGAAATTCTGAAAACGGGGACCCCTGAATCCCTTCGAATGATTCAACCCGACGGCAGACTGGTGCCGGCCCATTTCCATGTCACCGAGGTGGGCCGTGTCCGCAAGGACTTCATCGACTGTGGCGGCACGGTTAGGCAGGACGCGCGTTGCCAGTTGCAACTTCTCGTCGCGACGGATTTTGAACATCGTCTTGCTCCGGCCAAGTTGCTCAAGATCATCGAGATGAGCCAGCCGGTTCTCGGTGAAGATCCTCTCCCGCTCACGGTGGAATACGGACAGAAAGTGGCCGTGGTCTACCCCGTCCGGGAGTTGGCGCTTGAGGAAGGTGTCCTTGAATTTTCTCTCGAAACACCCACAACCGCCTGTCTTGCGCCCGACACCTGTGGCCTTTCTTTTGAGGAAGCGGGAAGGCCCGGGGCATCGTCGTCAGCGAGCTGCCTGCCGGGATCCGGATGTTGCTAACCTTCACACACAATTCATTATGCCAATTATCCCGTTAATCAGTTCCGGAACAGAAGGGCCGCTCGGCGTGAAGCATTTACCGAGGCTGTGGTTGAAGACACTGCTGAGCTCGGTAGGGGAGCTTCCGCCCGGTTATAAAGACATTCGGCCCGGTTTCGATTTTATGGTTCTCGAAGGCCTTAAACTCGATCCCGACAGGGTGCGTGACTTCATCCTCGAGAATCGCCCGACCTACCTTCAGTTCGAGGACTGGATTCGCACGAGAGGCGAGGCCGATCTGTCTCCGGAGAACATAGCTCGCGTCAATACCATCGTCGTCGAGCGCAAGAAAGCCGGTGAATCGAGAAAGCGGATGCTAGAAGAAAACGGGCTTTCCGAGGAGTGCGACATCACCGATTCCATCATGATGAATAACCTCGACGACTGGCGGGAAATCCACGGCTCCGTGGTGGAGTAGGGGATCCAACCCTGTCAGGTCTCCGACTCAACCCTGTTGAGTCGGACGCTCTCGCAACCACTTGCGAGGAACGTTGGAGTCGTCCCTTCGGGCGTGCGTTGCAATCCAACCGGAATCCGCTCTATCGAGCTTTGGGTATATTGGTCGAAGTGGCATAATCGCCGGAAGCGCAGCGCATCGACCTCCCGTGCAACGAGCAATAAGTTTCCACTGAGAAATTCTTTCGTTGAGTCGCAGAGGATAAGAAAAAAACTCTGCGTCTCTGCGTCTCTGCGAGAGCCTTCTGATCAAGCCGGGTTCCGATTAAGCCCCGGCCCTATTTTGTTTTCAGAAAGGCGATCAGGTCGGCCATTTCGTCGACGGTGATCGCGGCCTCGAGTCCCTCCGGCATCAGTGACACATTCGCGCTGACGAGTGACTTGATGTCAGTCCGCAGGAGATTGCGGGCTTTGCCGTCGAGCTGCTTGAGAGTGATGCCCGAAGCGGTTTCACCGGCGATGAGCCCGAAGAGTTGCTCGCCGTTCTTCAGCTGGCAGTTGTAGGCATGATAGCCGGGTTGGATGTCGAGGTTGGGATCGAGAATGTTGGCGAGGAGCTTTTCGCCGGGGTGATCAGTCACCGTGGCGAGATCGGGGCCGAGATCGCTCACCCCCGTTTTGCCGTGTTTGTGACAGGCGAGGCAGGCTTTCTGGAAAACCTCCAGCCCGCGGGCTGGATCTCCTTTTTGCTTCAGCGCGGATGCGTAAGCAGCGACGACATCGGCGCGGAGTTTTCCTGACGTGGCCGCCAGAACCGTTTCCGCTCTCGATCGGGTGTTTTTGTTAGGGTGTTTGGCGAGTCTCGATTTCACGGATGGGGAAATCTCGGCAGGGCGGATATCAGCTTTCTCGACCGCATCCAGAAAGTGATTGGTCCAGTCCTGTCTTGAGAGGAGAAGTTCGGTCACTTGATCCCGTGAAGCCGGGGAAAGTCCACTCCATCGATCGAGTAAAACGCTTGAAACACGACCAACGCCGCTGCTCCGAAGCGCGTTGATGATTCGGGCAAAATCCCCCGGCTCTGTCGCCGGTGAAATTCGCGCGGCAAGGAAGTTGATACCCGTTTCCTGATCTGCGGGGTGGCGGGCGAGAAGGGCCGCGGCATCGATGCGCTGCGGCAGAGTCGCATTTTCATCCTCGAGCGCGAGGCGGGCGTTTTCGAGAATGCTCCCGAAAGACTCTTTCAATTGGCTGTCCTCTTCGAGTAGAGTGAACGACCGGTCACGCGCTTTGAGCAGGTCGATTAATCTGAGCGTTTCAGGGACGGTCGACAGCAGTGGCAGCGCGAGCTTCCGGAAAGCATCGCGGTTGTCGAGACTGAGTGCCATCTCGGCGAGCTTCGTCCGATAGGAAGGCGGAGCGTTGTCGGGGCAGGCCTCGACCAATCCCGCAAAATGAGGGAGGATCGAACTGGACGCCGCTGCGACGATGAATGCATCGTTCGACGCGAGATCCTTCGCCAACGCGGACGTTGCGGCGTCTGAGGCGGGCATTTCCCCGAGGGTGAAAGCGAGCTGGAGGCGGACCGCTGCGTTGGGATCGTCAGCGAGTTTCAGAACCGCTTCTTCGACGGCAGGCGAATCCTGAGTTTCGGCGAGGCGGAGCGCGTTGCTGCGCACTCCGGGATGTTTGTCGGAGAGTCCGGTAAGAATTTCTGCCTCTGTAAGTGCTCCGAGACCGTCGAGCGTGGCGAGAGCCTGAACGCGGGAGCGGGGATCTGTCGCGTCGTTGGCGAGTGCTTTGATCCGCGGGATAACGGAGCGGTCGTTCCGCCAAAGGATGAGTTGCTGGGCCTTGTCGCGCTGCCAACCGTTCGGAGACGAAAGAAACTCGACGATGTCTCCCTCTTCCAGATCGGGAACCGGTTCCACGGCAGCCTCACTGCGTCTCACTCGGTAGATACGACCGCGATCATCGCCTTCACGGTAGTGCGGCAACAGCGCCGCCTTCCCTTCCTCGGGCAGCCAATGTGGATGTTCGATCATGTAACGATACATGTCGGCAATCCAGAGCCCGCCATCGGGGCCGGTGCGGGCCATGACGGGACGAAACCACCGATCGGTGCCGGCGAGGAAATCGGGTTTGCCTTCTTCTCCGGCTCGTTTGCCCGCGAAGGTCGCGCCGTCACGGGTCACCGAAATGTGTTGGACGAGGTTGTGAAACGGTTCGCAGGTAAAGGCGTCGAGCGTGCTCCATCCTGAGTCGTTGGCGGAGCTCCCGGGAAAGAGTTGGTTGTCGCGGTAGATCATTCCGGAACAGGCTGACGTGAAATGCCCGGACTGATCGAAACCGTGAAATCGTTTTTGTGGTGGTTTGGCAGGGTAGACGAGAGGGCTCGGCATCGGCGGAAGGAGGACGCGTCCTTCGGGCGGAGCGTAGTGAGGATTGCGATTGAGATAGTGATCCGGCAGGACGTAGTGCCACAGCGGACGTGAATTTTGCGTGCCGAACCAATCGCCCCAATCATTCCGGTTGCGCCCGAACTGGGTCGGACCACTCTGGGGTTGGACTTCTCCGGTATCGGGGCGAAATCGAAAATCACGACTTCCGATTTTGACTTCGTTCCCTGCGCGGGAGGAGCGGATCGCGGTGTCGACGCCGTATTTTCCGTGGTGTCCTCCTGCTGCGACATAGACCCAGTTGTCGAGTCCCCAGCGCAAGCCGTTCGCTCGAAGCTGCTGGTTGCCTTCGCTGAGTCCCGTGAGAAGAATTTCCCGCTCATCAGCCTTTCCGTCTCCGTCGGTATCGCGCAGAAAAATCACGTCCGGCGCTGCGGTAACGATGACGCCGTCCCGCCACGTGATGATCCCGTTGGGGAAGTTGAGCCCGTCCGCGAAGAGGGAAGAGTGCTCGTAGCTCCCGTCCCGATCGCGATCTTCGAGAACACGGACGCGCCCGCCTGCCGCACCGTCTTCGCCGAGTCCGAGCGGATAGTCGGCCATTTCCACGACCCAGAGTCGTCCGCGGGTGTCCCAGTCGAACGCAACGGGATCGAGCAGTTGCGGTTCCGACGCGACGAGGTCGATCGTGAACCCTTTCGGGACGCGAAGCGTTTTCATCGCCGCAGCCGGTCCGAGCGGATCGGAATCTTTCTTTGCGGCAGCCGGCTCAGCCGCTCCTGTAAATGAAACGGGGGCGCAAACCAAAGCGACAGCGATGAGGCGAAATGTCAGGGAGTTCATTAGAGAAGTGGGAAGGCGGGATCAAAGATCGACGAAGTCGGCTTCCTGAAAATCGCTGACTTCCTTGAGCCAGCGTTCCTCGACGAAGGCGACGTGAAGCGGATGGGCGCAGTAGCTGTCATATTCCGACTGAGTCGGAAAGGTCATCGTGATACGGAAGGGATGCGGATGCTTTTCACTGATTTGACGCTGGATTGTGAAATTCTGCACGCCGGGAATGACTTTTAATTCCGCTGCGGTTTGCAGGAACTCCGCTTCCTCCGGCGAGCCGGGAGCGTGTGCGAGGCGAAAAGTGACGGTGTGTTCGATCATAGGTGGCGATGGAAGATGGGCAATGGGGAGCTACACGATTACTTCTTCGGCCAGAGCGCTTGTATCACCGAAGAGGTTTCCTCGACGAGGAATTGCCCGCCTTCCGGGCCGACGATCGTGCTTTCGATAATAGCACTGTAGCCGCCGCCACGGACAGCTTTCTCAGTCGCCAGATAAGTTCCCGGACCGGTCAGTTGCACCACAAAAGTCTGCAAAGCGGGGCTTTGGGTTTTCATCCGCAGGCCGTAATCGGTGAACAACTCAAACGGATTGGTCGCAATCGCGATGTCACCGAGGCGAAGGACGTGCAGTTCCATCGCGTAGGGCTTCAGCTTTCCTTCCTTGTATTGTTCATAGCGCTCCATCACTCTCTGATGCCACAACGCCTTCCACAAAGTTTTAACGTTTCCTGAGAATTCATTATACTTTGCTTCCGCGTTTTTATACTCCTCATCGGTCACTATTCTGAGTGGTAACTCGATGTCTTTCACTTCGTGTGAGAAAACAAGGTCGGTCTGAATTTCCTGAGCCGCACCTTCATAGGCTTCGTTCCATCCGGCTACAATGCGGCGTGCGATTTCATCAAGCCGGCTCAGCCCGCGCAGTTTTCTCATTCTTTCCTCAGCGGCTTTCCGATACATCAGGTGAGGGGACTGGTCCCCTGAAGCGCCGGCCCAGGTCAGGACGACGAGATCCTCGCCGTGCGCCTCTTTCAGCTTCTCCCTGACAGGATGCCAAAAGTCGGCGCTCACTTTGGAAATGCCTTCGACCTCCTGTGAAGGGCAGGCGATGTTGATTGCGGTGGCAATGAGTTTCTTATCGCGGTTCCAGAAGAATAAGACCTCCATGCCATGGTCTTCGTAGCCCTCGATCTCACGGAAATCGTCGCGGCCCGTCGAGCCGTACATTTGAGCGACTCCGTTTGCATTGACGGTTCGGCGGTTCTGTGCGACGACGGCGTGACCGAGCCCCCAGCCGACGGCTCCCGGTTCGCGGCTGTTCCACGATTTTTCGGCGATATCAGTGATTCGATCGGCGAGGAAATTTCGATAGTCCTCAGGCTGATTGACGCCTTCTTCGGGGATTTCGTATTTGCCGGGAACCATCACCGGAGCGGTGTGCGTGTGGGTCGCATTCACGAAGATTTTCTTCGCATCGAATTCCGGTAAGCGCTTCGCGACCCGCTCGCGGACCATCTCCAGAATTCCCTGTCGAATCGCCACGAGATCACAGGAAACCATAATCGCCTGATCGAGGGTGTTATCTCCATTGCGTGACTCGATTGCCACGGCGGATGCGATCACTTCGCTTTCGATTTCTTTCGCGATGCGGGTGTGCATCTGGCCTGACAAAGCCACGGGAAGTTCCGGAGTAATGCTGACACTGGCCTTTCCGATCCACAATTCATCCGGGAAGGCGGAGGGCACCGTCGATAAGCTGAGGAGAAGGGCAAAAATACATCGCAGTTTGTTCATACACATAACTATATTTGATTTCGGTTTTCATCGTTGGATAAAATCTGGCGTCATGCCGGTGCCGAAAACCCGATCGCGTCCCTTCGCGACGTGTTGGTGGGTAATGATTTAACAGGGTATAGTCGTCAACCCAAACCTGTTTGATCGTCCTAAACCGGAAGGCGTTTATCTATTAAAAGAAGGTATTACCTGTAATCGATCTCATGAGGTCGGGGATTCTCTCCGATGAGGCGATAATTGCTCATTGCCACTTGTTCAGTGAGCGAGGACGTGGGAAACTTCCGCCTACCGAAACCAGATGAGGCCTGCCATTGATCTTTGAACCATGAGAGAACGACTTTTCAACCTTTCTTCATCCTCTTCCGCTTTCCGCGGGAATGCGCGAAAGCGGGCTTTTAATCTCGTCGTAGCGCTTTCCTTTTTCGGGGTGTTAGTGGCTCAGGAGGATGCGAAGCCCGTTGAAGTCACCCTGGCAGCCCGAAGCGAGGGCTTTTCCCGTAAATTCTCTTTCACCGGCACGGTCACATCACCAAGGCGCGCGAATCTTTCGTCGAGAATCGAGGGGCTCGTTACCGAGATGAAAGTCGACGCGGGAAGCGAGGTTAAAAAAGGGGATGTCCTCGTGCAGCTCGATACGAGACTGGCGGAACTGGATCTCGATCTCATAGACGCGGAGATCGCGCAGGCTGCGATTGAGACCGCTGATGCGAAGCGGCAGGTCGAGGAAGTGCTCGAACTGACGAAGGGCGGGGGATTCGCGAGGTCTCAGGCGATTACGAAACAGGCGAATCTCAGTATCAGCGAAGCCAACCTGAAACGGCTCGAGGCCCGCAAGAACAGCCAGGCGGAAAGAATCGCCCGTCATCAGCTCGTCGCCCCCTTTGATGGAGTGATCACCGCTAAGATTGCCGAGGCGGGTGAATGGGTGGCGACCGGAGCGCCTGTTCTCGAACTGGTCGAAATGAAAGGGCTCCGTTTCGATCTCCAAATGCCACAGGAGTTTCTCAGTCGGGTGAAGGATATCGGCAGCGTGGTCGTGAAGCTGGATGCTTTCCCCGGCAGAGAGTTCGAGGCTGAACTCTCGGCTGTCGTTCCGGTGAAGGATGATGTATCCCGTACTTTCCTGACCCGGTTTCTTCTGAAAAATCAGGAAGGACTTGCGAGTCCGGGGATGTCCGGAACCGCCACGATTGAAACCCGAGGCACTCAGGGGGAAACGGTTCAAGTTCCACGCGACGCCGTCGTGCGTTTTCCCGACGGCTCCGCGAAGGTCTGGGTGATCAAAGGGGAGGGAGCCGAAAGTCAGGTCGTTTCCCGCACCGTTCGCACGGCCGGAGAGCTGGGAGGAATGGCCGAAATAATCGAGGGACTCGAGGGCGACGAAACCGTCGTGCTGAAAGGCAACGAGGGGCTGCGGGAGAATCAGAAAGTCTCCGTCCTGCCTGCTCATTCATCTGCTCCGTGAAATGATCGACTACCTTCTCAAACACGGGACCCTCGTCGCCGTTACCGTCATCATGCTGATGGTGCTGGGCATCGTCGCGGCGACGCGCGTGCCGGTGCAGATGATTCCCGATCTCGAAACCCGGATCATTTCAATCGAGACACGCTGGCCGGGAGCGACACCTCAGGACGTTGAAAAAGAGATTCTGATCGAGCAGGAGGAATACCTCCGCGGGTTACCAAACCTCAAGCGCATGACCTCGGAAGCTTCGACCGGAGGCGCTGAGATCGAGCTCGAATTTCCATTCGGAACCGACGCGAATGAAGCACTTCTCGAGGTCAATAACGCGCTCAGTCAGGTGCCTTCCTACCCGGAGAATGTCGACGAGCCCGTCTTGCGGTCTGACTCCTTCTCCTACAATCCGTTCATGTCGTTTCGCCTCGTTCCGATCGAGGGCAACCCGAAAGGACACGACATCAACATGCTTCTCGATTTCGTTGATGACAATGTCAGGCCCGCTCTCGAGCGCGTCGAAGGCGTTTCGCAGGTCCGTTTGAGTGGCGGCGCTGAACGACAGATCCGAATCCGTATTGATCCCGCTAAACTGGCGGAGCGTAAGATCTCGCTCGCGGCCGTCCGTGAGGCGGTGCGCGCCCGCAACACCGACACGTCGGCCGGCGATATCGACAGCGGTAAACGACGCTACCTCATGCGGACCGTGGGGCGTTTTCATACTCTCGAGGAGTTGCGGGATCTCATTCTCGTGCGTCGCGGTGACTCCGTAACCCGGCTTAGCGATGTCGCGACGGTCGAGCTCGCTCACGCAGAATTGCGCAATCTGTCCTACAGTGACGGCGAAGCCAATATCCGTGTCAGTCTCGTCCGTCAGACCGGTTCCAACGTCATTTCGATTAAGAAGAAAGTCCTGCCGGAACTGGAGCGGCTTAATCGCGAAATTCTCGAGCCGGAAGGTCTCGTCATGACGCTTACCAACGACGACGTTCTCTACGTTCAAAGTTCAGTGAATAACGTGGTCAAAAACATCCTCATCGGAGCATTTCTCGCCACGCTCGTGCTCTATTTCTTCCTTCGATCCGCCTCGGCCACGCTCATCGGAATGACGGGGATGCCGGTCTGTATCGTCGCCGGGTTCATCGGTCTGCTTCTCATGGACCGGACCATCAACGTGATCTCGCTCGCGGGGATTGCCTTTGCGATCGGGATGACGATTGATAACACGATCGTTGTCCTCGAAAGCATCGAAGTGGAGCGTCGGAAAGGGAAGAGCCGTTTCGAGGCGGCCCGTGACGGCGTCAAGGCGGTCTGGACCGCGGTGTTGTCGGGCACAATGACAACGGTGCTGGTGTTCCTCCCGATTCTCTTCGTGAAGGAAGAGGCCGGTCAGCTTTTCTCCGATATCGGTATCGCGATCTCCGCCTCCATTATCGTTTCGATGCTCGTGGCGATCGCGGTCGTTCCCGTTGCTTTTGCGAGTCTTCCCGGATCGAAAAAGAAAAATCGTTCGCAACGGAAGAATCCCTCAGCAGCAACCGAAGTTCGAAATCCGAAACTTCTGAAGCCCGTCAGTTGGCTGATCGCAAAGGGCTGGCGGCGCGCCATCTGCATGGTGATCACCCTCGTTTCGACGGTCGCCGCATTTGCCTTCCTGACGCCGCCTGCCGAGTATCTGCCGGAAGGGGAGGAGGCAAAAGCGTTCTCGACGATGATCGCTCCGCCCGGATACAGCCTCAGTGAAATGGAGAAAGTCGCGCTGGAGATTCAGGAGGAATTTCTGCCGGCAATGAAAGATGAACCTGAAAACTTTGACTCAGGGAAGTCGAAAATCCCGGCGCTGGCGCGGATGACGATCATCATTCAACCCGAGTCGCTCCGTCTCATTGCCGTGACGAAAAATCCCAAGCACATCGATCCCTACATCGGCATCGTGAACGAGCGGTTCCGCAAGATCCCCGGGATGCGTGCCTTCTCTGCCCGCGGTTCTATCATTTCCAGTAACGACGGCGGAACCAGAGCCGTCGCACTCGATATCAGCGGTCGTGATCTTCCGGAAATCTACAAGACCGCTCTCGAAGTCTATCGTCTCAGCGAGGAATACATTCCGGACGCTCAAATCAACTCGGTGCCGTCCTCTCTCACTCTCGGGCAACCGCTTCTCGAAATAAAACCGAGGTGGGAACGACTCGAGGAGCTCGGGTTCGATGCCGGTGACTTCGGGTTTGCCGCCGCCGCCCTGAGCGATGGCGCCTTCGTCGATGAATTTTATTTCAATGACGACAAGATCGATATTTTTCTCTTCAGCGAAGCGGAACACCGGCAGGAACTCGATCAAATATCGACGCTTCCTATTTACACGCCTCGCGGAGGAGTCCTTCCGCTCGGTGCTCTCGCGAGCATTGAGGAAACCGTTGACACCGCGGAAATACGTCGCGTCGACGGACGCCGCACCGTGACGCTCTACGTGATTCCTCCCCGTTCCGTTCCGCTTGAGACTGCGGTTCACACCGTCCGCGAGAAAATCGTGCAACCGCTACGTGAGGGTGGAAAACTGCCTCCAGGGATCAGCATCGACCTGACCGGCGCGAGTGATCAGCTCGATTCGACGCGCGCTTCGCTTGGTCAGAATATGTGGATCGCGGTGGTACTCTGTTACCTCCAACTCGTCGTGATATACCGTCACTGGGGTTTTCCCTTCCTCATTCTCGTAACGGTTCCATTGGGCATCAGTGGCGGGATTATCGGGCTCTGGCTGCTCAATTTCGTTGGCGGTTTTCTTCCTCAATTCGGTTTTGCGTCCATCCAGCAACCGTTCGACATGATCACGATGCTCGGATTTCTCATTCTGTTAGGAACTGCGGTGAACAATCCCATCCTTATTGTGGAACGCACGATGCAGAATTTCCGTGAGAATGGATTGTCTCCACTCGAATCGGTAAAAGACGCCGTGGCCTCGCGACTTCGCCCGGTTCTGATGACGACGTGCACCACTCTCATGGGGCTGTCGCCGCTCGTCTTTATTCCCGGTGCCGGAACTGAACTCTACCGGGGACTCGGCGCGATCGTTCTTTTCGGTCTCGCCTTCACGGCCCTGATCACTCTGACGTTTCTACCGGCGATGCTGGTCTTTGTGCTGAACACGACCGAGCGAATGCGTTCGGGGACATCCCGCAAGGAGATCACTCCGTAGGAGTAAACGAGCAGCCTCAAAGAGGGGATACGGATATTCTTTTTGACATTATAGACGACTGGTCTAATTTGGTTTTGAAATGAGTGAGCCGGAAACCAAAGTGCGTATTTTAGACGCGGCGGTGAAGATCATGCTTGAAGAGAGTTTTCACTCCGTCGGGTTGAATCAGATCTTGTCAGCCGTAAAAGTGCCGAAGGGGTCTTTTTATCACTACTTCCGTTCTAAGGAAGAATTGGGAGTCGAGATGATTCGCTATTTCAGTCAGGCCGACAATGGGATGCGGCGCCGGATGCTGCTCGGTGCAGCGACTGAGGAGAACCCGATTCAGCGCCTGCTGATCGTATTCAATTTTGCGATCGGGAAGTTTCAGGAGTCCGGAGGGAAGTGCCCGTGCCTGCTTCAGAAGCTGGCCGCTGAAGTTTCCAATTTCAGTGACGCGATGCGCGAAGAGCTGGCGAAAGGATTTTCAGACGCCATCGAAATTTTTAAAATGACTCTCGATGAAGCGGTCGAGAAAAAGTTGCTCCCTGAGAATTTTGATACGGCTGCGGAAGCTCAGTTCATCCTCGATCACTGGGCGGGGTCCCAACAGAGAGCCATCATCAGCCGCAACGCGCAGCCTCTGAAGGACTCGGTGGAGATTTTCCGAGATCGCCTCTGCGGCAAGGCGTAACGTGCGGGACCTCCTGATTAATCTCTGAAAAGCTCTCAGAGCACCCCCCCGGAAAAACGGACACCTACATGAAAAGCGAACTGAATACAGAATCGGAAATGAGCAGGCGGCTGGCCTGGTGCCTCCTTTGGCTGCGGCTTGGAATTGCGACCGTTTTCGTGATGTGGACGGTGGACAAGTTCGTGAACCCCGAGCACACCGCCGCTGTTTTCAAGAAGTTCTACAAGATCGGGGAACTGAGTAATGAGCTTTCCTACACGATCGGTGCGATACAAATGTTGCTGATCGTGTGCTTTATTATCGGGCTGTTTCGGACCTTCAGCTACGGCGTGATCCTCGTGCTCCACGCGATTTCGACCTTCAGTTCCTACAAGAACTATCTGGATCCGTGGACGTATCCCAACCTGCTTTTCTTTGCCGCGATTCCGATGCTCGCCGCCTGCGTGACAGTGTGGTGGCTGCGGAAATACGATCTGTTCTCCGTCGATGCAGCGCGGGCAAAAGTGAAATCGTAACGGTTCCGTTTGGACGCTGATTTTCGAAAATTAGCGCTGAATCATCGAATATATGTAATTTTTCAGAATTATAGACGACTGGTCTACTGTAATGCTGAATTTGAATTGAACTTCAAACTCATTTCCCAACTGACAATCCCTCCTCTCAAATGAAATATCTGCCAATCACCAGACTGCTCGCAATTGCCTCCATTTCCCTTGCGGGCGCTGGCCTCAACGCTCAAGACATGAAAACGAAATTACCCGCTCCAAAAGTTCTTATCTTTGATGTGAACGAAACACTGCTGGACCTCGCTCCGCTGAAGAAGTCGGTCGGTGAAGCGCTCGGCGGCCGTGAGGATCTTCTCCCGCTGTGGTTCTCAACGATGCTGCATTATTCGCTCGTAGAGACCTTGAGTGACAACTACCACAGCTTCGGCGAGATCGGAACGGCAGCGCTCATGATGGTGGCTGAGACCCGGGGGATCGAAATGGAATACGATGAGGCGAAAGAGTCGATCGTGACACCGCTCCGCGCGCTCCCGCCGCATCCGGATGTTGTCGCGGGGCTGAAGGCGCTGAAGGAAAAAGGTTACCGCATCGTCAGCCTCACGAACTCCTCAGCGGTCGGAGTCGAAACCCAGTTCAAGAATGCCGGTCTCACTGATCTGTTCGAAAAGCGATTCAGCGTCGATAGCGTGAAGAAATTCAAACCGCATCCTGACACGTATCAAACGGTTCTCGATGATCTCGGGGTGAATGCCGGAGAAGTCCTCATGGTTGCTGCTCATGCCTGGGATCTCGCCGGAGCGAAGAACGTGGGACTGCAAACCGCGTTTATTGCCCGCCCGGGGAAGACGCTCTACCCGAATCTAGCACGTCCGGACTACGTCTTGAAAGATCTGTCCGAACTCGCAAAAAGTCTGCCGGACGTGGCAGCGAAGTAAGAATTGAAATTTTGAACGAAGACTAACAAAACAACGATAGAAATGAACGAATTCAAACTCCATACCATCGAAACCGCTCCCGACGACAGCAAGCCGCTGCTCGAAGATTCCGTGAAAGCTTTCGGCATGATCCCCAACCTGCACGCAACGATGGCGGAAGCGCCGGGATTGTTGGAGGGATACAAAGTCCTGCACGGCCTCTTTCAAAACTCGTCCTTCAACGCGGATGAACTCACCGTCGTCTGGCAGACGATCAACGTGGAACACGAGTGCCATTACTGTGTTCCTGCGCACACCTTCATCGCGAATTCGATGAACGTGGATCCTGCTTTGACGGAGGCTCTGAGGAATAGGACCGCGATGCCGAATGAGAAGCTGCAGGTGCTCCACGACACCACTCTTGCGATGGTTCGGAGCCGCGGGCGCTTGACCGAAGCTGAGACGGAAGCGTTCTACGCAGCTGGATATGAGAACCGACAGTTGCTGGAGATTATTCTGGGACTCTCTCAGAAGGTGATGAGCAACTACGTCAATCACGTCGCGAAAACACCGGTTGATCCACCGTTCGAGAAATTTGCCTGGGAGAAATAATCCCGGTAAACATCCGTCTGAAAATCGCGGGGTGCTGTGAGACAGTCCCCGCTTTTTTGTGCCTTACGCATTCACATCGACGACGACGCGTCCTTTGACTTTTCCTTTGAGAATGTCAGCGCCGAGCTGGGGGACTTCGCTCAGGGTCGCCGGAACGATCATTCCTTCGAGCTTGTCGAGCGGGAGATCGTTTGCCAGTCGCTGCCAGGCGGTGAGGCGGTTCTGATAAGGTTTCATGACGCTGTCGATCCCTAACAGGTTAACCCCGCGGAGGAGGAACGGAATCACCGAAGCAGGCAGATTCGCTCCGCCAGCGAGTCCTACTGCGGCCGCTGACGCGCCGTATTTCAATTGGCCGAGAACGCGTGCCAACATTTCGCCGCCGACCGCATCGACGCACCCGGCCCAGGTCGCGGCTTCGAGCGGCTTCTTTGAAACCGAGCCGATTTCATCTCTGGCGATGATACGGCTGGCGCCCAGTGAGGTCAGGTAATCCGAGGTCTCGGGACGGCCCGTCACTGCCGCGACTTCGTATCCGATGTTGGCGAGAACTGCCGTTGCAATCGACCCGACCCCACCTGCGGCGCCGGTCACTAACACTTCTCCCTGATCGGGTTTCAGGCCGTGCTCCTCCAGCGCGATCACCGCGAGCATCGCCGCGAAACCTGCGGTTCCGGTCGCCATCGCCTGCTTCGTGCTCAGGCCGGAAGGCAGGGGGACGAGCCAGTCCGCGTTGACGCGGGCTTTTTGTGAAAAGCCGCCCCAATAGCGTTCCCCAACGCTCCAGCCGGTGAGGACGACCTTGTCGCCGGGGCTGTAACGTGAATCGTCTGATGACTCTACGGTTCCGGCAAAGTCGATCCCCGGGATGTGAGGGTAATTGCGCACCAGTCCACCGTCCGCCCGCATGCAAAGGCCGTCTTTGTAGTTCACGGTCGTGTATTCAATCGCAACCGTCACGTTCCCGTCCGGCAATCTGTCTTCGGATAACTCCCGGAGTGTTGCTGAGACTTCGGAATCGGTGGTCTTTTCGACGAGGATGGCTTGGAAGGTCATTTTGGCGGGGATTTCTATGGGGTTCTTTGTTTTCTCTGCGTAAAAGTTGGCCGGAATCGGACACGAGTAAACAGGCGATTCCTGCAAATTTGTGGAGGCCGTGCCTGACGAGACGTTGGTACTCCCGATCGGAGGACACGCTTCCCGGCGGAGCGATTGCACTTTGCCTGCGAACCGATTGCAATTTGCAACGGGTGGTAGGTGCTCCGGCGTTTCGTAAGATGGATGAATCCCGCTGCGATCGCATCTTGTGACGTTTTGAGGTGGGGCATGGAACCTGCGCTAACGGGCAGTCAAGCCGCAACCGGATTTGTTATCGCTCACGGGCGAGATGCCGGGCGGTAGAAATTTGAACCGGGTAACCAAAAGAAAATGATCAGAGAAGGAACGCAAGTGGAATGGAAATGGGGGAACGGAACTGCGACCGGTGTCGTCAAAGAACTTCGGGGAGAGAGCGTGACCCGCGAAATCAAAGGCGCCGAAGTGACTCGCAACGGGTCGGAGGACGACCCTGCCTGTGTCATCGAGCAGGAGGACGGAGATACCGTCCTGAAGCTGAGAAGTGAACTCTCAAGAGCCGACTGAAACCGGCCCGGAGGACCTCGATCTGCACCATGCACCGGGAATGCGAAATGCTCCGCGCTTTGAAAATCATTCAGCCCTGAAATAAACCGACATAATAAGCTAACATGAACATATTCGAATCGATCAGAGAAGACCACGAAATCCAACGAACCCTTGCTGAGCTGCTCGCAAAAACGGAGGGCGACTCGGAGGGACGGGATGAGCTTTTCAAGAAACTGAAGCACGAACTGGAGATTCATGCCGATGCGGAGGAGCGGCATTTCTATATTCCGTTGATCGAAAGCGACCTCACTCAGGAGAAGGCGCGACACAGCATCGCGGAGCATCATGAGATCGATGAGTTGATCGAGGAGTTGGAGAAAACCGACTACAGCAGCGCGGGGTGGCTTGTGACGGCGAAGAAGTTACAGGAAAAGGTGGTTCACCATCTCGATGAAGAAGAGCACGAGGTGTTTCAGATGGCGGGGAAGGCGCTAACCGAATCGCAAAAGCAGTCGCTTGCGACCGACTACCGGAATGCGATGGAGGAGAACCGTTAGGGGGGACGGGGGGGCGAGATGATCCGCTTTCGCGATTCGTCGGCCCCGGGGTTCAATCAGGGATACCCGTGATGATGCGGGCTCCTCGCCTGTATCTCACATAGGCGTAAAACCATTGTAGTAACACCGCTATCTTGTTGCGGAAGCCTACCAGAAACAGGAGGTGGATAAAGAGCCACATGAGCCACGCGACGAACCCCGTGAACTTCAGCCCCATGCTGCTCGCGACGGCTGCCGATCTTCCGATCGTCGCCATACTCCCTTTATCAAAATAGCGGAATTGTGGTCGCACGTCGTAAGCGGGTGTTTTTCCTGAGGCTGCTTTTTTCAGATCGTATCGAATGACCTTTGCGGCGTGCTCACCCATCTGCATCGCCGCCGGACAAAGCCCGGGCACCCGGATGCCGGCCTGATCGACGCAGTGAGCGATATCACCGAGCGCAAAGACGTTGGGGTGGCCGGGAATGCTCAGGTCAGTATCAACGATGATGCGCCCGCCCTGATCCGTTTCGACTCCGAGTTCCGTCGTTATTGTCGGGGCCTGAACGCCTGCGGCCCAGATGATGGTTTCGGCTTCGATGGTGTCTGTCTTGAGTGTGAGAGTGTTCGCGCTCACGCTTTCGACGGGCTCGTTCAGGCGGACTTCGACGCCCATTTTCTCGAGTCGATATCCGGTGTAGGTGGATAAATCTTCATCATACATCGTGAGCAGTCGTGGCGCCGCCTCGACGAGAACGATGCGGGCTTCATTCGTGTTGATGTTTCTGAAATCGTGTACGAGGACGTGTCGCGCGAGTTCGGCGAAAGCTCCGGCCAACTCAACTCCCGTAGGGCCGCCTCCGACAATCGCAATGGTCATGAGCTTTTTCCGCAGTTCGAGATCATCTGTCATTTCGGCCTGTTCAAAAGCGAGAAGGATTTTCCGTCGCATCTCGGTTGCGTCATTGAGGCTCTTGAGTCCAGGCGCGTGCTTTTCCCAGGAAGTATTGCCGAAGTATCCGGTTTTCACTCCCATCGCGATCGCGAGGTAGTCGAATGTGAACCGGTTCCCGGCCGTTGTAACCGTCTTGCTCTGCAGATCAATTCCCCGGACTTCATCCATGATCACCCTTGTGTTGTCCTGATCGGAGAAAATGCTGCGTATCGGGTGGGCTATCTCAGGGGCTGCCAATCCGGCGGAGGCGACCTGGTATAACAGCGGCTGGAAAAGATGATGGTTCTGGCGGTCGATTATGGTGATATCGATCTCCGCTTTCTTGAGATGGCGGGCGATCTCGATTCCTGCGAATCCTCCGCCGAGCACTACGAGTTTGGGGCGTTTCATGGTATAGGGGGATGTGAGGCGGGGAGGCGGATTTGACTCGAAGACTGCCACCGGACAGCCCGGGGAAACATTCGGTAAAGGGGGCGGGAGGAGGTTCCTCCTGTTCCACTCGCTGTATGGGGTGAGGATAGGTCTGTGTGAAGCGATCTGCCGTGATGAGCGCAACACAGGGATTCCGAAAGGGATCCAGTTTCGGTGTCGAAGCACATCGTCATACATCAGGTTACGACCATCGCGGGTCGTTATGATACGAAAAAAGTGTGTTTCGGCCCGGTTGCAGGAGAGGAGGCCTGTTCGCCGAGTTCCTTCGGAGTGGTCGCTGAAATCACACGAACCTATGAGTGCGTGCTTTATTCACCCGGGAATTCTGCTTACGATGCTCGAATGCCACGACTGTTATTTATCCTGAGTTTGCTTTGTTTCGCTGGATCGAATGGTCCCGCGTCAGAGCGAGCGAACATTCTTTTCATCTACACGGATGACCATTCCTACCGGGCGGTGTCGTGTTACAAAGAGTCTTATGACTGGGTGAAGACGCCAAACATGGATGCCTTGGCGGAGAAGGGAGTGCGATTTGCTCATGCCACGATAGGAACGTGGTGCATGCCATCAAGGGCGACGCTCCTAACCGGGCATCATTCTTTCGGTGTTGAGTCGATGCGTATGGAAGGGGATTACCCGGGAAGCACTTACGACCCGGAGCAATGTCGGTTCTGGCCGTCGGTTTTTCGTGAGAACGGCTATCAGACTGCCCAGATCGGGAAGTGGCATACCGGAACCGATACCGGATTCGGTCGTGACTGGGATTATCAGCTCGTGTGGAATCGTCCCCGTTATCCGGAGAATTCGGGCGCGTATTACTACGATCAGCTGATCGAGAAAAACGGCGGTGAAGCCGTCATGACGAAAGGGTACTCGACCGATAATTACACGAGCTGGGCGGTCGATTACATCAAAGGCACGGAAGGACGTGAGAAAAATAAACCGTGGTATTTGTGGCTCTGCTATGGCGGCGTTCATGGTCCGTTCACCCCCGCTGATCGTCATCTCAATGACTACGAAGGAATTTCGGTCGAAGATCCTGCGGATATCTACCCGCCGCGTCCCGGTAAGCCGACTTACTCGCGGACCGTGGAGCAATGGGTCAAGGGACCGGAAGGTGAGCCGGTCCTTGCCCGAGGAAAATCAAAAGGGGGCATCAAGACCGATGGAAAGAAAACGCTGACGGAGTGGGTTCGTCAGGTCAATCAAGCGGTTCGCTCTCTCGATGAAGGCATCGGCAAAGTGATAGGGGCATTGGAGGAATCGGGACAGCTCGAAAACACGCTCGTTGTTTTTACTTCCGATCAGGGATTTGCGTGGGGGCAGCATGGGTTCCAGGTGAAAAAGGCACCCTACGATGCGAACATTCGCTCGCCCATGATCGTGAGCTTCCCGGGGCGCTTTCCGCAGGGCGCTGTTTGTAAGCATCCCGTAGGAGGTGTTGATATCGTACCGACGATTTTCGATGTCGCAGGGATTGAACTCCCGTGGGAGATGCACGGTGACAGCCTCGTCCCTTTGTTGAGTGATCCGACGCGAGAGACGTGGGACAACCCGGTGCTTACGGTGATGACCGGTGACAGCTATGGAAGTGCCACAAACGTCGTTCCCGTGGGCGATGACGCCGAGAGCGTCGCAAAGCTCTACATGCGCGGCGCGGTGCCGTGGTGGGTGTCATTGCTTGAAGGAGATCTCAAATACATCCGAACCCTCGTTCCCGACGAACCGGAGGAACTCTACAACCTGACCGATGATCCGGAGGAGCTGGTCAACCTCGCGCTCGACGCGAAGCATTCGGAGACGGTGCGGCGAATGCGGGACGCGACGATAGTTGAACTGAGGCGGACCGGAGCGAAGTTGGTCGACACTTTACCGCCTGTCGCTGACCTTCCTCAGTAAACGGGTCTACCGAATCCTAGCATGAGCAAATCGCCGCCCCGAATCCCGGCCATTCCGCCACCCCCGAAACGATCCTGTCTCGGCATCATCTTCAAAGCTGTCGCGATGCTGGTGATTGGTTTTATCGGGTGGTGCGTATGGGACGCTGCGATCTCGCCTCGCATTTCGACATGGGGCAAGCACACCAAGCACCCCGCTTTCCTCTACACCTGTATTAACGGTAACCGGTCCGTTTCGGTGATTGGTTTTTCGCCTGACGGGTCGCGTTTTCTGACCTCCGGAAGCAAGCACGCTCTGATCCATGATGCCGCGACCGGTGATAAGATCTCCGAAGTAAAGGATCACTGGCAGGATGGGGGATATGAAATCAGCGGAGACCGAAGCGTCATCACTGCGAAGTGGAGCAACCGTAGGACGAAGGAAGTAGAGTTGAAAGTTTTTGACTGGGACGGTGAATTGCTACGCACCATAAAAATGGAAGATGGGGCGAGGCCAAACTCAGTGGCGATGATTTCGAAATTGAAAGGCGGCTTTGCCTCTGCCGAGGGTGGTCGTGTTGTGGTGCGCGATGCAAGCGGCAAGCGTGTCGTTGAATTACCAGGCGATGTCGGCGGTTACAAGTTGCTCAGCTCTGCCGATGGCAACGTCGTCGTCGCAAAAGGAAGTGGCACATTTCATGTCTGGAAGTTAGACGCAGCGGACAATGTCGTGACGATCAACTCTCCGGAGTCCAGTAGCGCTCAGCTCAGTGCAGACGGGGCACGACTCGCCGCCAAATCGGGCAGCGAAGTCCACGTCTGGAGCACCGCCGACGGATCGCTACTGACGACATGGAAAAGTGATGGTCTTGATCTTTTCAGCAGCGCGCTCAGTCCCGACGGCACACTCATCGCCGCAGGGGCAAAAGACGGAACCATCGTCGTAGCCGATGCGAAAAGCGGAGATGAACTGTATCGTTTTGGAAACGAAATGACGCCGGGCTCAATCGCTTTTTCTCCCAGGCTCGATCGCATCATTGCCGGCCTCAGTTACCGATCCACCGTGTCCGGCGGTGAGGCAATTTTCCCGAGGAAAGTAGGCGGGCATCACAACACTCAGCAGAGGGATCATCGTCGCGGGACCGGGATCGTTCGTCAGAGCGAAAATCGTATTTCGCGCACCCCCGGCTACGCCATCGCGTGGTCACTGAAAAGCGAGCCTGCGGTGAGTCCGTAACTGAGGAAGGGGGGATGGGCTGGAATTTACCGGCTCTTGCCTAACTTCAATAGACCGCTCTTCCGCCGGAGAGGTCGAAGGTGTTGGCGGTGCAGAAGGACGCTTCGGGTGACACGATCCAGCAGCTCAGCGAGGACACTTCATCGAGCGTTCCGCAGCGTTTCATCGGGATTTTGTCCGTCATGTATTTGACCTGGTCAGGATGGATCGCGTCGACCATCGCAGTTCTAATCACGGCGGGGGCGATCGCGTTCACGGTGATTCCGGTTTCGGCAAATTCTTTGCCGGTGGATTTCACGAGGCCGATCACTCCGGCTTTGGTCGAAGAGTAAGGGCTCATCCCTGCGTTCCCTTCCTTGCCGGCGATCGAGGCGAAATTGAGAATGCGGCCGTAGTTGCGGGGCTCCATCGCGAGAATGGCGTGCTTCGTCATGAGAAAAGTGCCCCGAAGATTGATCGCGGTGGCGAGATCAAAGTCCTCCACGGATACTTTTGTGATGGGCGTGTTAGTAGGGCCGACGATGCCGGCGCAGTTGATCATGATGTCGAGCCGTTGGTCGGGAGAACGCCCTGTAACCGCCTGAATTCCTGACGAAACCGCGCCTTCGTTGGAAATATCGACGATTTCGAGATCGACCTTGAGTCCCGCTTCAGCGAATTCCCCGACAGCAGCCTCCCCGTTGGCGACGCTGACGTCAAAAAGCGTAACGAGAGCTCCTTCGGAAGCGAGTCGGTGGGCGATTGCCTTGCCAATGCCATCGGCGCCTCCGGTGACAATTGCGGTCTGGCCCTCAAATCGATTTTCAGTCATGGGCACGAAGGTATCCATCCACACCGAAAATCGCACGTAAAAACGCGTTCATTCCTATAGCGAATATCAGTATGATTTTTCGATGTCGGCCCCTTATCCCGGTTCTGAAGAACGCGGCGATTTACCTAAAGTGCCGGGCCATTTTGTAGATCGCGGTGTTTCCGTAGGAAAGAAGTTCTTCCAGTGTCGGAGTTGCGATGTCGACACCTTCTTCGGGGACTTCTATGTTCAAGGTCCAGAAAATACTGTTGGCGAAGCTCTGGAAGAAATGAGGATTCGCCCAGGTGTGGTAAAAGTGAGCTGAAGTCATCGCCACAGAACGACCGCCGTTCTGTCGGGTGAAGGACCAATAAACCGCTTGATCTCGCCAGTTGTTCTCGTTGTCCATATCACTGCGATGGCTCGGAGCATTCACAGTATGCAGGAAGGTGACCTGATCTGAACCCGGGTTCCTGCCGTCTGCGGCGGTGAAAAAGTTAAAGTAGTATTCGTCCTGCAGGCGAAAGGTCTCCGGCAGTCCGTTTGAAATCGGGTGGCTCTTGTCCACCTTCAGATCGAGCACGGGGAATTTCCAGGTCCAGCTGCTCTGGGGATCTTTCCCCTTATTGACCCAGTAGTAGACGGCACCAATCCAATCCATCATCATTTCGGAGTTCTCCGGATGGAGTTGCCCCATCCCACCGGACGGAGCATCCGTGGCCCAGTGAATTACGATGAGTCCGGTCTTGTTCTTTTTCAGAACTTCATTGAGATGACTGGAGTGTTTGGTAGGATTCTCTTTGTTCGCCAAGGCGTGCTTAGCCCCTCCGTCGCTGGAGATAATGATGAGATCGGCATTCTCGACGAGGCTCAGATCCTCGGGGTAGTTCAGAGTCGTTTTGACATCCAACTGGTCGGCGTAGACGGACTTCTCGAGTTTCGATTTAATCAGCAAGCCTACCTCATTGTTGTTGTGTGAGTCTTTGCCGTGAGTCGAGGATCCTCAAATGATGAGAACGTTCTTTTTCTCCGCGACCGCTGTGCCCATGAAGCAGCCGAGCAGCGCGATCAGTAGGAAAAGTTTCGAGCGAGTCTTCATTTTTGATCAGGGTATCTTCACGGTTTCCGTCTCATTCGAGCCACCTTCTTTCCCGCTATCAGAACCGCATCTTTTTACTGATATGCCATTTCAGCAGCAGGCCATCCCGGGCGTTGGTCCGAGCCGGGCCTCTTGAAGCCGCCGAGTTCGGTTTGGACTTTTTCTGCTTCGGCCTGAAGCATTTCGACGATGTCAGGATGTTCTGTCGCTACGTTTTTCTCCTCTGCGATGTCATCTACCAGATTAACGAGAAAGGGGTGGTCCAACGTAAAGAAAAACCGATTTTTCCCGGCTTTCCCCCAATAGGGCTGTTCTGCTTTTGTGCGAGGGAGATGGAGTTTCCACTTTCCTTTTCTCACGGCCTGAAGGGAGTGTGCGTTGTAGTAGTAGATAAATTCGTGGGGAGCCTCTTTCGATTTTCCAGTGATGATATCGAGGATGTTTTTCCCATCGATCTTACGATCCGAAGGGAGATCGGCACCGGCGAGACCTGCGATCAAAGGGAACAAGTCCATGCTGCTGATCGGGACGTTCGAAACCTGTCCTTCCGGGATGACGCCCGGCCAGCGAAAGATTCCCGGCACGCGATGCCCGCCTTCCATGGTGTTGTATTTACCGCCAGATAAAGGGCCCGCCGATCCTGGGCCAGTATGACCGTTGTCAGACAGGAATACGACGAGAGTGTTTTTATCAAAACCGTTTTCATGGAGGGCATCCAGCACGACACCCACGCTGTGGTCGAGTTCGTGAACGAAATCGGCATAGACTCCCTTACCTGTTTTTCCTTTGAATTCCTCACTCGGAATGATGGGAGAATGGGCGATTTGGTGAGCCATGTAGATGAAGAAAGGCTTTTCTTTAGGATGTTCCTTAAGAAATTTCACAACTTCTCTATTGTAGGTGGGAGTGACTTTTGCAAAAGGGATCTTTCTTTCCACAATTTCATGATCCCGCACGAGGCATTTACTGGTTTTATGTCTGCCTCCTGTATAGTTGTGAGGCAGCCCCCAGTATTGGTCAAAACCAGCATCCATAGGGTGCGATCCTTCGGTATCGAATCCCAGATGCCATTTTCCAAGCATGAAAGAGTGGTAACCGGCGGGCTTCAGCATCTCTGCAATCGTGATTTCATCCGGATGTAAGCCGTAGAATCCACCTGCCTTTTTATAATAATTGGCTCGATAGATAGGGTGTCCATTCCTCATCGGATAGCGCCCCGTAAGCAAAGACGATCGCGACGGGCTGCAGACGTTCGCAGGGACGTTCATGTCAGTGGATCGAAATCCTTCGGCTGCCATTTGATCTAATCTTGGAGTAGGATTTTTCGAACCATAACAGCCGAGATCTCCGTATCCGAGGTCATCGGCGAAGATGATGACGACGTTTGGTTTCTCCGCGCCCTGAGCCACCGCTACCAACCCGAAAAACAGGGTGATCACCAGTGATGAAAAAAGATGACTCATTCTCGCAGAATCAGCGGTTATGCCTTGAAAGGGATTTATTCGTTGTCTCATTTGAAGGGATTTCTATTTGTTGGATTGAAGCATCCGCGGTGTGAAGGAAGGTCACTTTATCTGAACCGTGGATTCGACCATCGGCGTCAGTAAAAAGTTGAAGTAGTCACATCGACAGCGTTTTGCTTATCTTTGTTCACGGGTAGTTAAAACTCACTGAGTTCAGTTCGCCACAAGGCACGCTGATCGCTGCCAGTTTGTCCGACATCACCGAGCTCGGCGCGAATGCGCTCCGCTTCTTTCAAGAACGTGGTGACCACCTCGGGATTCTCAACTGCGACGTTGTACTTCTCTCCGATGTCGGTTTCCAAATCGATTAGGAAGGGCTGGTCCAGTTTGACGAAGCTGCGTTTGACACTGACCGCTCCCCAGTAAGGTTGATCGGCGGCTGTGCGTGGCAGATGCAGCTTCCACTTCCCCTTGCGCACCGCTTGCAGGTTGTGGCCATTGTAGTAATACAAAAACTGGTGCGGCGACTCGTCGCTTTGACCGAGCAGCACATTGCGAATGTTTTTACCATCAATGGTTCGGTCTTTCGGCAGTTCGACGCCCGCAAGATCGCAGAACAGCGGGAGCAGATCCATACTGGTAAGTGTGGCATCAGAGACCTTTCCAGCAGGAATCTTACCCGGCCAGCGAAAGATGCCCGGCACGCGATGCCCGCCTTCCATCGTGGTGTATTTGCTGCCAGCCAGTGGACCTCCCGAGCCCACCTTGCCATGGTGGCCGTTGTCGGCAAGGAACACCACCAGAGTATTATCGTCCAGATCATGGTCGCGCAGTGCTTGCAAGACTTGCCCCACACTATGGTCCAGCTCCGTCACGAAGTCCGCATACTTGCCTTCCTTCGACTTACCCAGAAAAGGTTTGCCCGGAACGATCGGAGTATGTGCAATCTGATGCGCCATGTAGATAAAGAACGGCTCATCCTTCGGATGGTCTTTAATAAACCGAACGACTTCCTCATTGTAGCGCGGAGTGATGGTCGGAAACTTGACATTCTCTTCAATCATTTTCCGGTCGCGGAAGATCGCCTGGTTCCAGGGATCGTGACTGGTGGTATAGTTGTAAGGGAGACCGAAATACTCATCAAACCCCTGGTCCATTGGATGGGCGCCTTCCATCAGAAAACCGATGTGCCATTTTCCGACCGCCAGAGAACGGTAGCCTGCGGGTTTGAGCAACTCGGCAATGGTGAGCTCATCGGGATGCAAGCCGTAGTGCTCCTTCTTGCCCCGAATCCGATAGGTCGGGAGCCCGGCACGGCTCGGATAGCGCCCTGTGAGCAGGGCGGCTCGTGAAGGCGTGCAAACGTTGGACGCCGAAATCATATCGGTAGATCGAAAGCCTTCTGCCGCCATCTGATCGAGTACTGGCGTCGGGTATTTTGCACCGTAACAGCCCAGGTCGCCGTAACCAAGATCGTCTGCGAAGATGACAACGATGTTGGGTTTCTCCGCAGCAGGGCGAGACGCTTGAGCGGAAACGTCGGCCTTCGCAGGCATCTTGCCGGCCCTGGCTTCCGGTTTTGAGGAAGCAGTGACCAACTCTCCCTCCGCCGAAAAATCATCGACATTGAGATGTCCCCAACCGCCCTCAACACGATCAACGACTTCAAAGCGAACGGTTTGACCTTTCCATTTCGAGACGTCCCACTCGACGCGCCGCATGCGGGGATCTTTCGATCCGCCGGACTTCATCAGGGCTTCCCCCGAGTCCGCATCGACCAGCGCGACAAACAAATCTTCCGCGTGGTAGCCGCCGGAAACGAGAAAGGCGACCTTGTCACCGGTCAGTTTGAAAGCAGGCGACTGACCGACACCGGTCTGGGTATCGGAGAGAGGTTTGTCATCGCCGGGAACGAGAGTGGAAAGGTGGTAGCTGCCGTGTCTTGCGAAGGGCAAGTCTTTCCGATTGGTCAATGAGGGAACCGTCGTAACCGGCTCGCCCAGTTTTCCCTCTGTGACTTTCCAGCCGTCGAGTTCGCCTGATTCGAAGCTGTAGCGGAGATTTCCAACGGGCGCAAAATCATCGTATTTTGCGAGGGGAGCCCCTCCCGCGTTTGCTGATTCGGCAGATCGGGGCTTTGTTGCGGGTGACTTGCTGCTACCTGCGTCCTGTTTCGCTTTCTTGATGGCGTCGGCCATCTTCTGCGTCACGTCGGGATGTTCGTAGTAAACGTTTTTCGTCTGGTTGCGGTCCGCTTTGAGGTCGTAGAGCTGCGCCGGTGGCGCGCCGGGTATAATTTCTCCGTCTTCGATGTCGCTGTTAGGCGTGCCGACCAAGGTGGTGACGGCGGCTCCGCCCCAGGCGTGCTGTCCCGGTTTCGAGCCTGTGAATCCACCGTCGCTTTGCGCCGGGATATACATCCACTTGCCGCGCCGCAATGCCATGTGCGACTGCTTGTTGGGAGTCATGAACATTTCGGTGCGCAGTGGCTTGTCCGGATTTTCGGTGAGGGCCGGGAGCATGTTGATGCTGTCCTTCGGGTCGTCGAGTTGTTGTCCGGTCAGGGCCGCAAATGACGCGAGCAGGTCGATACTGCAGAGCAACTGATCGGATACCGATCCCGCCTCGATCTGTCCCGGCCACCGGGCGATAAAGGGGACACGATGCCCGCCCTCCCAGATGCCGAACTTGGAACCGAGCAGATCGCCGTTAATCTTGTGTCCCATCTCGGCGGCAACGCGGCCTCCTTCGTTGAACATCCCGCCATTGTCACTGGTGAAAATCACGAGGGTGTTGTCAGCGACGCCGGCAGTCTCGAGGCTCTTCATGACTTCGCCGACGATCCAGTCGAGTTCGTGGACAAAGTCACCATACGCGCCAGCCTCGCTTGTGCCCTGGAATCGCTCCGCCGGGGTAAAGGGGTGATGCACGTTCGTTGTTGAAAAATAGAGGAAGAAGGGATTTTCCTCACGTGCCGCGATCCATTCGGTCGCTTCCTTCGTCAGTCGGGTGCCGACTTCGTAGTCGTTGAACTCCTTGTGGGCTTCGACGGCGCCTTTGAAATGGTTGCCCACGCGAGTGCCGGCTTCGCGGGTGATGGGAGTAAGGGGGCTGGGATTCTTTACGTTTCTGCCTACATAGACGAGCGGATCCGCAGGGTCTCCGCCCACGACGTGATCGTTCTCGACGTAGACGTAGGGCGGTGCGCTGTTTACAACCGGCATTCCGAAGTAGTGGTCAAAGCCAAGATCCTGGGGGCCGGGGCGCAACGGCTCCTGCCAATCGTTCTTCCCTTCCTGGAAGCCGAGGTGCCACTTCCCAAATGCCGCCGTGTCGTAGTTGGCCGATTTCAGAACATCCGCAATCGTCTGTGTTTCCGTAGGGATGAGCAGAGGCGATCCAATCTGAGCCGGTCCCCAAAGCCCCTTACCGCCATTCGCTCGAAAAGGGTATTCGCCGGTCAGCAAGCCGTAGCGCGAAGGCGTGCAGACCGCGGAGGCCGAGTGGGCATCGGTGAACTTCCGGCCGTCAGCAGCCAGCTTGTCGATGTTCGGCGTGCTGACTTTAGTTGCGCCGTAGCAGCCGAGATCACCGTAGCCAAGATCGTCGGCAAAGATGAGGACGACGTTGGGGCGGGGGGCTTTTCCTTGAGCGGCGGGCGAGGTGACAGCCGGTTTCGTCGTGGCGGCTTTCTTGGAGCGTGGGCCCTGAATGGTTCGTGGGCCGGGATCGAACGAGCGTGCCCCCGAGCCGACGACGTCCATGTCACCGAGTTCGGCGCGGGCCGAGTCGATGCGCTTCGTCAGGCGCGCGATGACTTCGGGATGCTGGTCGGCGACATTGGTGGTCTCCCCGGGATCGGCGTCGAGGTCGTAAAGCTGCACCTCTTTGATCTCTTCGATCATGCGTCCCCACCAACCGGTTCCGGGTGGATTGTTAGGGCGGGGAAGAACGAGTTTCCACTGGTCAACACGAATGCCGGTGAGCAGGCAGCCGGAGTAGTAGAGATAATCGTCGCGTGGACTCTCGTCGGTTTTTCCAAGCAGGAAGCCAGTGGCGTCATGACCGTCGAGCGTGCGATCAGCGGGAAGTTCCGCGCCTGCCAGGTTTGCAAACGTAGGTAGCAAGTCCATCGTACTGAGGATTTCATCGCTCTCGCTTCCGGCAGCGATTTTCTTCGGCCAGTGAGCGATGAAAGGCACCTTGGATCCACCGTCCCAGGCAGACATTTTCCAGCCTTTCAATGGAGCTGCCGAACCGGAGTGATCCCGGGGAATGAATGGGGGGCGGCCCGGCTTCATGCCGCGGGTGGTTTCGACCCACGGGCCGTTGTCGGAGGTGAAGACGATGAGCGTGTTTTCATCCAAGCCGAGTTCCTTGAGCTTGTCGAGAATCTGACCAGTGGACCAGTCGATTTCTTCGATGGTATCACCGTAGGGGCCATACTCGGATTTGCCTTTAAAGTTCTCCGACGCCCCGACGGGGATGTGCGGCATGTTGTGGGCAAGGTAGAGGAAGAACGGCTGGTCTTTGTTCTGCTCGATGTAGTCGATTGCTTCTTTGGTGTAATCGGCGGTGATGTTGTCCCAACTTTCCACGCCTTCGACGACGACCTCATCGTTGCGATAAATAGGGACGCGCATCGGGACGTCATCGACGTAGACGGTGTATCCGTTGTAGACCGGAGTGCCGTAAAAGTAATCGAAGCCCTGGGCGTTGGGCATCGTGGTCGGCTCGAAGCCGCCGGGACCGTCTCCTTTGTTGGTCAGGTGCCACTTGCCGATGATTCCGGTGGCGTAGCCTGCAGACTTGAGCACCTCCGCCATCGTCACTTCCTCGGGATGGGGGACGGTGTGCAGTTGCTTGATGTTGTCCGGCTCTCCGACCCGAATCGGATACGAACCCGTCATCAGGGCTGCCCTCGAAACACCGCAAACCGGCTGGGCGTAAAAGTTGGTCAGCTTGAGACCTTCCGCTGCCATCCGATCAATGTTCGGCGTTTTGATCGTCTTCGATCCAAAGCAGCCGAGATCCTCGTAGCCCTGATCGTCGGTGAAGATGAGGATGATGTTGGGCTTGGATTCATTCGCCTGCACGTGCGCGATGGTGATGGCGGTGAGAAGAAAGAACAGTAAGAATCGTTTCATGGGGGTGTTTTTTTGACAGAGGCAGGACGGACTGGCTTGTCTCTCTTAAGACTCTCTGTTTCAGCTAGTTACTAGTGGGTGCCTCTTCCTTCAATGTCGCAATGTAGGCGACGAGGTCGGCCATCGTTTCTTCCGGAAGCTGACCGAACGCGGCGGGCATGCCGGAACGTCCCCCGACAAAGCCGCCTTTCTTGATCTCGGCCAGAGGCACGAAAATACGGGCGCCACCCATCATCGCCACCGTGGTGCCGAGCGGTTCCTCTTTGTCCAGCAGTCCCTCCACGACGGAGCCATCGGTTTTTGTAATGCGGTAGAGTCCGTAGCCGCCTTCGACGGCGGCGTCGGGATCGACGATCGCGGTGAGAAGGTGTTCCAGGTCGCGATGCCCCGAGCCATCGAGCGGGGGACCGATATCCTGACCTTCGGTGCCGACCTTGTGACAGGCGAGGCAGGTGGTGAAGGTGGTTTTTCCTTTCGCGGGATCACCGGGGTTGTTCTGAATAAAGGCCATCAAGTCATGGATTCGAGCTGTCGCTTGCTTCTTCTGCTCGGCGAGGCGTTTCGTCACCGCTCCGAAGATCGCTCTGACTTCCGGGTTTCGGCGATTGGTCTGATGCAGGCGTTCGGCCGATGAAATGTCGAAGGCATCGATTGAGATCGCTTTCTCCTTAAACAGACGGCTCAAAACCAAACCGCCCTTTGCAGACTGGGAGAGCACACTGGCGACCTGGGTCTTTTGAAGCGAATCACTGGCATCCAAAAGCGACTTCGCGAGCTGATATCCCTCTTGCTCATCCGTCATCGAGAGCGCGTGCGCGGCGTCGAGTCGCAGATCAAAGGGCAGCGCTTCCTGAGTGGCTAATTCCTTAAAACGGTTCGCATTCATCGCGGGATTGACCGACAGCGCACTGAGGAGCAGGCGCATCGTTTCCGGAGTCGCGTCAACCGGATCGATCGCGGCGACTTCTTTCGAGAGTGAGAGCATCTTGAATTTGCCAACTGCTCCGAGCGCGAGCGGCAAAGTGTCAGCCGACTTCAGGAGTTTGGAAACGGTTGGCGTCAACACTTCCGCGAGTTGTTTGGATTGCACGCGCGACTGATTCGCGAGGGCGAGTCGGACAATTTTCTCCGCCTTCGTCTGGTCCTGGAACGTTGGCGCAACGGCTTTGTAAACGTCCTTACTGTTGAGCATCCCGGCGATCGCCACGAAGGTCTCCGCATCGATCTCCTGTCCGGAAACTTTGTCCCAGATGCCGAGGAAGGCCTCTTGCTTTGCGGCGTCATCGAGCGCTTGAATCGCCCAAAGCAGGTTCGCGTCAGGATGTTGATCACTGGAGGTCGAGAGGTAGCCTTTCAACTCGGCGGGAAACTTTTCCAGGGCCATGCGTGCGAGGAACCGCTCGTGATTTCGCTCATAGGATCCGCCCATGGTGTTGCCGTTCAACGCGGGTTTGCAGGCGGTGATAAGCAGTGCCATGACTGCCGGATCAGGCTTGTCGAGATCCCCGAGCGTGCGAATCGCCTGTGACCGGACCATGCAGTTCTCGTCCTCGATCGCCGCACCCAGACGGGAGGCCACTTCGGCAGGTTGGATCTCAAAAGAAGCCAGCGAGCGAACCGCTTCACGACGGCGGCTGCCGTCCTTCGAAGAGAGTAGAGCATCGATCAACGCCGCATCGAAATGCCCGAGTCCTTCGAGTGACCACAGCGCGTGAATACGCGTAATCTCATCGACTTTCTCACTTGCCGCGAGATCGACGAGTGCCGGAGCGAGGTCCTCCAGATGACGGTCCACAATCTGCTGCCAGGCCGCGCGTTTTTCCCACAGGTTCGACGCCTGAAGATGTTCAAGGAGCTCGTTCGGGCTTGCCTTGGCCACGTTCGGGATGGCGCGTTTGGGCTGGCTTTCGTGGCGGATACGCCAGATACGACCGTGGGCGTGGTCGCGGTCGGGGTGATCGGTCGTTACCTCGTTGTGAGAAATGATCTTGTTGTAGAAGTCGGCGACGTAAAGGCAGCCGTCGGGACCGAACTCCATGTTCACCGGTCGGAACCAGTTGTCTTTCGCGGTCAGGAAATCCGGCAGGTGCTCCGCCTCCACGGTGCCGTTCGGATTCCGGCGAATGCGCACCGCGTTGATCGTCGAGGTGATCGGATTGGCGAGCAAGGCGACATCCTTCCACTCCGCGGGGAATCCGCCTTCTCCGTCCTCGGAAAACTCCAGGCCTGAGATGCCGGTTCCTCCGACGCGGAATTTGTGGAGCTCCGGCATGAGTGGTTGATAAGGACGCATCGGATGAAACGCCGCTCCGCTGACCGCGGTTCCGTGTTCCCACGGTATGACGGAAAAGGCGCGATCATTCGCTTCCGTTCCATACCACTGACCATCGGCACGCAGTTGCAGTCCCCACATATTGCTGGGTCCGGCGGAGACCACCTCGAAATCTTTGCCATCCAGCGTGAACCGAACCTGGCAGGAGGCATCGACCCGTGCCTGTTTGCCGGACGCCACCGCCGTGACCATGCCCTTGTTCAGTGCGCCCTGCGAAAAATGCACGTAACCACCGGGACCGCGCACGAGCAGGTGGGACATCGTGTGCGTGTCGGAAAAGCCGAAGCCGGTCAGGACGGGCTCCATCTTGTCAGATTTGCCGTCGCCGTCCGTGTCGCGCAGGAGAAACAGCTCGGAACCATGACAGACGTAAGCGCCGTCCTTGTAGGGGAGAATGCTCTGGGGAATCGCGAGCCCGTCCGCCCAGACGTGGAGCGGTCCCTGCGCCTCCGCGGTGGGATCATCGAGAATGAGAATCTTGTCATCACCCTTGGTTTTCAGCTGATAAAGATCCTTGATCCGCTTGAACTCGGGATGCTTGTTCTGCGTTTCGACATCGTCCATGAGTTTGAGGAACTCCCCGAACTGCATGCCACTGATCGGGTCGAGCGGATACATCGTGCCCGTCTGCGTCCAGAGACGTCCCGCATCATCGAAGCTGATGTCGATGGGGTTGATCACGCCGTTCTCCTCCGAAGCCACGAGTTCGATGACGAAGCCGGGCGGCACCGTGAAACCGGCGAGTTCTTCAGCAGGGCTCAACGCTTCGTTGCGGGCGGAAAAAGATCCTCTCAAAGCCGGGGCGGCTTTAGCAGCCGGTTTGTCAGGCTTAGCTGCAGCCTGTCTCTTTTTGGTTTCGTCAGGAAGCAGTTTTCCCCGGGCGCTGAATGCATCCAGAACAATATGCGCCCAACTCTTCGCCCGCTGATCCACCAACCTTAAGAATACAGGCTTGCCGACCAACTCGGGGACGTTCCAGGTGCGGAGCGCAAAGATCTCCGAATTATCTCCGACCGCTCGCCGAACTTCTTTACCATCGAGTGTATAGAGGCCGACATACGTGTCATCGTGCTTACCGCCGGAGACGGCCAACTGGATTTCCGGACCCGACAACTCGAATACAGGGGATTCCAGAATTCCAACTTGCTGATCGGAGGGGGCACCACCCTCGGCAGACTCGAGAGTCCCGAGGTAAAACTCACCTTCCTTATTCATCGGTAACTCACCATTGCGAGTGATCTCGTTATTCGCCACGGGATGGCCAAACGATCCCTCCGCGATATACCAGCCTTGAAGATCGCCGGATTCGAAATCAAAATTCACGCGGTCCGCGCCTTTGGGCGGGGAGGGGATCGCATCTTTCGACGCTCCCTTCGCATTTTCCTTTGGATTCGGAGCCTTCTTTTTTCTCGGAATCGGCCGAACTTTCTTCAACGCGGCCTCGACGCCTCCCAGTGATTCCCATGTTGCCGCGCCGGGCGTGGGCGGCAATTCGACTATCGAGATATCCTTCACTTGCACCAACGCGACACCGCCGCTGTGAACCTGCGGTGCGATCTGACCATCCAGCGCCACGTTAGGATTCTCTTCGGTGTAATCCGTCGCGAGCACGTCGTTGATCCATACCTGAATGCGCGGGCCCTCTGCCCGAATCCGATACTCGTTCCAACCGAAGACATCGACGACTTTCTTGAGCGCAGCAGCATCCACCTGCTCAGCGATGACCGCCCTCCGCCTGAACTCATCGTAAATTTTTCCAAACCAGCCATCCCCGCAATCCACCTGATAGCCTGCCATGTGGGCACCTCCGGGGACACGCACGCTCCGAATTTGGATACCACTGTTGATCAATCCGGTTTTTCGATCTCCGCTGCACTTGATCGAGAGTCGCAATTCGAAATTTTGATAGCTCTTCTTCGTGGCGATGAAGTAGTTCTTCTTGATCTTCTCCGTGGTCGATCCGCCGGTGATGACGCCGTCTTCGACGCGCCAGATCGCGGGATCGTAGTCCCAACCGTCGAGTGTTTTGCCATCGAAGAGCGAAACAGCCTGAGCCGGATCCTGTGCGTTTGTGAGGCCACATGACAGCGCAATCAGGAGAATGAGATTGAGGGGTTTTATAGTCATTGAGTCGCTCAGGATGGTATGTTGAAATCGAATACAACGATGCGCTCGAGATGGGGCACGACGATTTCCTTCACTTCCTCGTGGAGGGGGTGGGGGAGGTATTCGTCGCGCGCCCGGGGGCTCTCGAAGGTCATGATGAAACCGTGGGTGTAACCTTCGTTGAGGCCCTCGGCGGAATCATAGGGGCCGTAGTTGAAGTCGAGCAGTCCGGGGATAGCGCCGACCATTCCCGCCATCGCGGAAAAGCATTCGGCGATCGTGGCTTCTGAGGTGCCATCTTTGAATTGAAAGCATCCGTAGTGTTTGACTTGTGGCATGGTGTTAGGGTTTTGATTTGAAAGTTCAACAGGGTTGGGTGCTCGACCTGACCCTGTTGAATGGTTGGATAAAGAGGTGAACAGAATTATAGCCCGAGGTTTTTGAGAAGGGCTTCGGCGCAGGCTTCGGAAAACACGGGATCGTTGATTTCGGCATCGATTTCGACCAACTCGACGGAATCGGACAGGTTCCCCTTGATTGCCGAGAAGAGTGCCGCATCCGCGTCGGAATCATAGAAGGACTGCCCCTCTGCACTGATGATACTGATCGCTTTCGTCGGTAAAAGCACGGTGACGGGCGCGGTATAGGCATTCACTTTCTCCGCCAGAATTCTTCCGAGCTCAGCGCATTCGTCCGGCGTCGTGCGCATCAGGGTGACCTGCGGATTGTGATGGTAGAAATTTCGTCCTTCGTATTTTCCGGGAACGGTTTCAGGCTCACCAAAATTAACCATGTCAAGGCAGCCGGGGGTGACGATTGCGGGGATCCCAGCTTTCGCGGTTGCGTCGAGACGAGTCGGTCCGGCACTCAATGTTCCCCCGAGCAATTCATCCGCCCATTCCGTGGTTGTGATGTCGAGAACGCCTTTGACCATGCCACTTTCGATGAGCGATTCCATGGTTTTCCCGCCGGTTCCAGTGGCGGGAAAAACGAGAACTTCGTAGCCCTTTCCTTCCAGCATCTCACGCGCATGATCGACGCATTCGGTCGTGTTCCCAAACATGCTCGCGACGATGATCGGTTTCTCTTCGCCACCGGTCGTTTTCGCTTCCACCATTCCGCAGATGGCACCGGCAGCTCGTGAAAAAATCGTTTTGGAAATCTGATTCAGTCCCGCAACATCTACGATACTGGGAAACATGACGATGTCTTTCGTCCCCACGTAGTGCGCCGTGTTTCCGCTCGCTAGCGTGCTGACGATCAGCTTGGGAAAACCAATCGGAAGCGCTCGCATTCCCGCTGAAGCGATCGCTGTCCCGCCGCCACCGCCGAGTGAGATGACACCCGCGATCTTACCTTCTTCGACCAGCTTGCTGAGATAACCCGGCAACGCTTTTACCATCACCCCAACCCTCTCGCCGCGATCTTCAGCCTCACCAAACTTCAAGCCGGAGGCCTCCAGAACCTCATCTCTCGTTACGTCCGGTTTTACCTGCGTTTCACCAAGCGTTCCCACATCGACTAGCAAAGTGGAGTGACCCGCTGAGCGAATTTGATCAGCGACGAATTGATGTTCGCGCCCTTTGGAATCCAATGTTCCGATGACTGCTATCGTTGCCATGTTCTTACCGAGTTAAACGCGTTTTACGGGGATTGATTTGAATTCCTTCGTGAGATTGGTAAGTGAATCTTCAACCGCCATTCGCTCGAGACTCGAGGCCCCAACAAAACCAACCGCATCCGTTCTTTCATTGATGAAAGCGGCATCGGAAGGCGTCGCGATTGGACCCCCGTGCGAAAGGTAGATGACATCGTCACGAACCGATTTTCCGGCATCGATGATTGCCTGGGTTGCGGTGGCGGCGTCGTCAAGCGTCATCGCCGCACTGGTGACACCGATGGAGCCGCCAACCGTGCAACCCACATGAGCGATGATCACGTCGGCACCCGCTTCGGCCATTGCTTTGGCCTCCTCGGGAGAGGCGACATAGACAATGGAGAAAATGTCCATCTTGCGGGACAGCGCCACCGTTTCGACTTCCTTGTGCACGCCCATCCCGGTCTCTTCCAACTGCTGGCGAAAATCGCCGTCGATGATCGAGTGCGTCGGAAAGTTGTTCATTCCGGAAAAGCCCATCGCCTTGACCTGCTGCAGCCAGTGCCACATGCGACGACGCGGATCGGTGCAGTGGACGCCGCAGATGACGGGGATTTCCTTCACCACCGGAAGCACTTCATACTCGCCGATTTCCATTGCCACGGCGTTGGCGTCACCATAGCCCATCATACCTGCGATCGAGCCGTGACCCATCATCCGGTAGCGACCGGAGTTGTAGATGATAATGAGATCGGCACCGCCTTTTTCGATAAACTTGGCGCTGATCCCGGTTCCCGCGCCGGCCGCGATGATGGGTTCTCCGCGTGAAAGCGTGTCGCGCAGACGTTCGATGACTTCTTCACGAGTGTAAGGGTTTCCGATCCCGGTCCATGGATTTGGCATACCCTTTTGTAAAGGAAACGGGCCGGAATCACAATTCCTATCGCCTATCACAAGCACACCAAAAACTATTCAAAAAGCACATTGTTCTCCTCATTTTCGATTTCCTTGATATTGTAATGAGAAGAGATGGACCGCAACCAGCTAACAGAAACCCACAATCTTGGAGGCAGCAGCTTCCTTGCCGTAAAGGCCTCGGAGACTGACTCTCCGGACTGGCTGGCGGAGGCTCCTGCCTGCGGACAGCTCAAGCAAAAGAACATCACTCACGTCGGAGTCATGAACGCGGTTCACCCGTTTCGGGTTGTCCGGCTGCGGCAGTCGGGGACCTTCATGTTCGCCTGTTTGTCAGGACAGGGGCAGGTCATGGTTGATGGGCGATGGGTTTCCGTGTCAGCGGGGGAAGCCTGCCTGCTCCCTCCATTTGTTGCCAACGCGATTCAAGCGATTGAAGCCGCTCCGGACTGGAAATTTTGCTGGGTGCGTTATCTGGATTTCCCCGATCGTCTCCCCGTGGTTTTCTCCAAGTCACCGGTCAAAGGAGAGTTCGACACCGGGCCACTCGCTCACGCCGTCGAAGGACTCCACGCGGAGAGCCTCCGGGCTGCACCTGCGCCTGCCTCCTGTCATCTCTGGATCGAGTTGATCCAGGGTTACGTTACTGAATTCTCAGAACCCGCTCACGGCGATCCCCGGCTTTGGCGGCTTTGGCAGGCGGTCGGTTCCGATCTCGCCCGGCCGTGGGCGATCCGCGAGATGGCTGCGATCGCAGCGGTCAGTAACGAGCATCTCCGACGGCTCTGCCTTCACGAAATGGGAAGGTCTCCCGGGAAACAGGTCATTTTCCTGCGGATTCAGCAAGCCTGTCATCTGCTCGCGACGACTGACGACAAGATCGAAACGATCGCTCATGCGGTCGGCTACGAGAGCGCGTTTACGTTCTCCAGCACTTTCAAAAAATGGACCGGGCTGAGGCCTTCAGAGTTTAGGAACTCTTGAGGGAACTTCATTCCTCAAAGCCCGGACAGGGGCACACGACTGTCGACCGCGCCCCCGGGGCGCGGTAAGAGCGCTCTTACCCATCCTGTAGGTGAGGGGGGCGTGACCTCGCTCTCTGAACGACGCAATCCCTAGCTAACACGCTGGCCGGGCTTGGCTCCGCTTCCGGGTTCGATCAGGTGAATGTCTTCACCGCCGGGGCCGGAGGCGATAACCATTCCTTCGCTGACGCCGAATTTCATTTTTCGAGGAGCGAGGTTGGCGACGAGGACGACGAGTTTTCCGACGAGATCGGCAGGATCGTAAGCGGCTTTGATACCGGCAAAGACATTGCGTGTTTCGTCGCCGCCGAGGCTCAGGGTGAGCTGAACGAGCTTCCTCGCTTCGGGGACTTCGTTTGCCTCGATGACCCGCCCGACGCGGAGGTCCACTTTCAGAAAATCATCAATCGTGATCTCGTCGGCAATCGGCGTTTCGGTGATCGCTTCAGCGCCGTCATCCCAGTTCGAAGGCGTTGCTGTCGCTTTGGCGGCGGCTTCTGCTTCTTCCTTTGATTCGGCGATGATAGCTTCCAATCCTTTTGCCTCGACTCGCTGCATCATGTGTTTGAACTTCGTGATGCTGCTTCCGACTCGGGGTGTTTTCGACTGGCTCCACTCGGTGAGTTCTTCGCCGAATAATTCACCGGTTTTTGCGGCGAGATCCGGAAGGACCGGCGCGAGGTAGATCGCGAGCGTTCTGAAGAGGTTGAGCGAAACGGTGCAGACGTCCTGAAGTTTTTGAGCGTTGTCAGGATCCTTGCGAAGTTCCCACGGCGCGTTGTTTTCGACGAAGGGGTTCGCCTGGTCGGCGAGCTCCATGATCATTCTCATCGCTTTGCTGTAGTCGCCGTTTTCGTAGGCGGCGGCGATATCATCACCACGATCGGCGAAGGTCTGAAAGAGGCCGCCGTCCTCGGGATAGGTCTCGGAAAGACCGGTGTCCTGAATGAACTTGGCGGTCCGGCTCGCGAGGTTGACGACTTTGCCGACGAGATCGCTGTTCACCCGTGCGACGAACTCTTCGAGATTGAGATCGAGATCCTCCACCTTCGATGAGAGCTTCGTTGCGTAGTAGTAGCGAAGGTAGGCGGGATTGAGATGCTCGAGGTATTTGGCAGCGCGAACAAAGGTGCCGCGTGATTTTGACATTTTCTCGCCGTCGACGGTGAGGAATCCGTGGATGTGGACTTTGGTCGGCAGGGAATAGCCCGCCGTTTTCAGCATCGCTGGCCAGAAGAGGGTGTGGAAATACTGAATGTCTTTTCCAATGAAGTGATGGATTTCGACGTCGTCGTTTCTCCACCAATCGTCCAGCTTCTCACCATTCGCGTCGCACCACTGACTGGTGGCTCCGATGTAGCCGATCGGCGCGTCGAACCAGACATACCAGTAGTTGCCGGGGGAGTCGGGAATCTCAAAACCGAAGTAGGGGCCGGGGCGTGAGATATCCCAGTCGCGGAGCGGCTCGTTGAGAAAGAAGTTTTTGAGGTAGTTCGCGCTCTCCGGAGGGAGCGTGCCTGACTGAGTCCACTCGTTGAGAAAGTCGTGGAGCTTTTCAATCTGGACGAAGAGATGTTTCGCGGTGCGCGTCTCGGGTGTGGTTCCCGAAAGGGTGCTCACAGGATTGACGAGCTCCGCCGGCGTGTAGGTGGATCCGCAGTTTCCGCAGTTGTCACCGGGCTGGTCTTTCGATTCGCATTTCGGACAAGTGCCGCGGACAAATCGATCGGCAAGGAAGACGCCTTTTTCCGTGTCGAAAAGCTGATCAATGTCCTGTTCGATGACCATGTCGGCGTCACGCAGGGATTGCCAGATCTCGTGGCAAACGGCGCGGCTCTCTTCCGAGTTGGTGCTGCCGTAGTTGTCGAACTCGATTCCGAAATCGGAAAAGTCCTTCTGGTGGGCGAGGTTCATCTCGTTGATGACTTCCTCCTCGGTGCGGCCTTCGGCCTGAGCGCGAATCGTGATCGCGGTCCCGTGGGTGTCATCGGCGCAGAAATAAAGGCACTGGTTGCCCATCAACTTTTGAAAGCGAACCCAGATGTCGGTTTGCAAATACTCGACAAGGTGACCGATATGGATCGGACCATTGGCGTAGGGAAGGGCGGATGTGACCAGAATTTTTCGCATGATTACAGTGATATTGCGGTTGTCAGCGACAGGCGCGAGTAAGAGAAACCCATATACCCAAACGGGAAAAAAGCGAACCGCCTCCTCTCCGAATTTAAGGGGAACGCGTCAGCGCTATTCCGAAGTCGCGGACGCAGAGGCTTTCTGCTCCCAGTGCATTCCGTTGCCGTCCTCGTTCTCGACTTCGATCCACTCGCCGGGAAAAGACTTACGTTGCCAGTGACGCCACTGCTCCTGCTGTACTTTGGCGATGGAAACCCCTTTCTCGGAGGCTTCGTGTTTGATGAGTACTTCCCGGTCGCTGTTTTCATCGGCGACCGTGTTGGTAACGTAGTCCCCGTATTCACCGGCCGGTTTGTTGCGGATACTGAGCAGTCCGAGATGGTTTTCCCCGATCAGGCGACTGTTTTTCAGCTCCTGAATCTCGGCCATGCGATTGCGGCGGGAGTCCATTGCGGCACGGTAGCCGGCCTGCGCGGCGGCGGCTTTCTCGCTCGTTGCGGCGGCGTGCTGATACACGTGCACGTCCATGCTCAGATCGACTTTGATGGGCTCGTCAGTCGTCACGTTGACGTTGAAAGGATCGAGGCACGATGACAGCGCCAGAGCGAGGAGCATTGGCGTCAGTAAAGCCGGAATGGTTCGATAAAGGGGCATGTCAAAGCGTGCTGCAGACTGACAGATTGAGGAATTCACTCAACTGCCCGGGCACTCGCCTGGGGCTGATCTTCAGTCCCTCCGATTGTCTCTAAGGTAATGTTTCGTTCGTCATGGAGAAAGAGATTCAGCTCTCGCGTGCCATAGGGCCCGGCGAATCTCAACTGCAGATCTCCTTCCTGTTCGTGTAGAGAAAGGCTACCGGCACCTTGCTCATAATCAAATCGTTTCAGTGCTTCGAGCCCCAGAATAGTCAAGCTGCGTTGGAGTTGGTTCCATTCGGGCGGGAGGCTTTCCAGAATTTCGTCTAACTTAGTGATATGGAACCAGCCCGGCGTTTCCAGCGTGATCTCGCCGGTGGTCTCGCCGGGGACTTTGCCCCGTCCCTCGGAAATTATTTTAACGGTGGCGAGTCCGTCCATTTTAAAATTCTCAGGGACAATAACATCGGTCAGAGGGCCGGTATCGAGGGACGTGCCGGCAACCCAGGCGTCCCATTTTCCCGGATCGTTGAGGTAGAAATTGAATTCTCCTTCTGTATATCCCGAATAGGCATCTCCACCAAACTTTCCATAAACGCCATTGGAATCGAAGGTGACTGTCAGATAGAGATTCTCGGCTTCGTATTTTCGGAAGACGGCGCGGTCGAGAGAGAAGGTTTGGACGAGGTTGTTGTTTTCATCCTGCACCGGGACGTTGAACTGCACTTTTCCCTCGAGGCCGTGCAGGTCCACTTTGTAGTCGGGGAAGTGGTAGACGTATTCTTCGTCGGGGATCGTTAATTTCAATTCAATCGCACCATCGGACATCTTAGTGGTCGCGTTGAAAGGGAAGGGGACGAGCGCGATCGGAACCCCGGTCGGTGCGATCACGATTTTTCCGGCGGTGGCATTGATCTCTTTGATTTTCCAATCCGGATCTTTGGCGACAGGGCCCTCCGCTTCGAATCCGACGCTGGCGCCTTCATTCTGTGCGCGGAAGTTCCGTTGGTAATCAATCCACCAGAAAAGCCCCTGACCGACGTGCAAAGAGGGGCCGATCAGATCGATCTTTTCAATCTCCTGACCGGCGAGCCCGGCGAGAGAAAACTCGACGAAAATCGTGGGGAGGGTCGCCACGGTGATGAAAGAATTATACGGATCTTTGATTTCGATTCCGCTCAGCTCGATCTTCTGGAGGGTATCCTGTGCGAGGAGTCCATCGAGAGAGAGGGGGACGTTTTCCAGTTTCGTTTCGAGGGAAAAGCTCAATCCTTCAATCTGCGGAACGAGCGCTTCGAACTGGACCTTGCTGCGGGTTACCTCGATTTCTCCAATCGTCCAGGTGGGTAACTTAGTCGCAGCGGCTTCTTTGTTCTTCTCACCGTCAGGTTTCTCTTCCGGTTCAGGTTTCTCATCCGGTTCTGGGGACGTTTGCGGTTCAGGTTCCGGGGCCTTCTCTGTCTTTGCTCCGCCACCGCTGAGTTCTTTCAGACCGTTGCCGACTTTGAGAATTCCTCCGCTCACCTTAATTCGGCCGATGTGCCGGGTTCTCTGGAGGTCCTCCGCCGTCGCATCGAGTTCGATCTGACGGACCGTGAACACCTCCTCTTCGGTTACCGGCAGGAATACCTCGGGTTGTTGATCGGGAAACAGAGTCGGAGGGCGGGGCGGGCCTACCATTTCATAAAAGTGAGGGTGATTGCTCAGGGTCACGTCGTTGAAAATGAGGTGATAGAGGAAATCCTCTTCATCTTCAGGATTGGTGAAAACCTTGAACTTTCCGTAGAGCTTGGGAACGGCGCCTTTGGCAAATTGCGAGTCTGCCACGATCAGGCCTCCGGTGATGTCCAGTTTCTCCACCTTGTAGACCGGACGATTGACGGGCCGGGCGGTTTCGGGATCTTCGGTCGACGGGGTGAGCCAGTCACCGAGCGTTTTATCGGTAAAGTTGATCGACGGTCCTTTCACGGTGAGGCTGGAAATGAGATTCGACCGTGTGAACTCCGACCAGCTTCCCTCCAGTTCCGCCAGATTGAGTTCGAAAATGGGGTCTTCCTCTGAAGTGGTCCCCGGGGCTCTGACGCTCGTGTTTTCCAGTGTCAGCAACTGTTGGGCGGCTGAGGAAAACCCGTCGGCACCAAAACTCAGATCTGAAAAGTCGGCCGTCACTCTGGATTCGATGCGGGGGAGCTGATTTCCTCCCGCGCTGAAATTGCTCATCAAAAAAGTCCCGTCGTCGATTCGCGCTTTCTTGATCCGCCAGGGTTTGGATTCCGTCTCCGGGGACGGTTCGGGTTCGGTGTCTTCGGCCGATTCGTCAGGGGGGCTGGATTCTCCGGTTTTGCCTTGAAAACGGGACATCGATTCGTCGGAGAGGACGACTGAAATACCATCGAGTTCGAGGGCGTCGACTTCACGGTCGTGAATCAAATTGCTGAGCGAAGCGATCTTGATCTTGAGCTCATCGGCGGAAAGCAATTGAGTATCCTCGCCGCCGGCTGAGAGATCGCGCAGTGAAATCTCGAAAGGCCCTTCGTTACTGAAAAGACCGTGAGAGTAGCGAAGTCCGCCGATCTGGAAATTATTGATGAAGGAAATATCAGGGAAAGCAGGCGTGTCGTTGGCGCCGTCGAAGCCACTGATCGCGAACTGCCCCTCGATCAGTTGGAAATCGTTGATCTCAAGTTGCATCGAGTTCGGCTCGTCAACTTTCCCGGTATCTGACTCCCCGGGCGTTTTCGCGATATCGCTGTTCTCACTGAAAACCCATTCAGGGCGAATGTTCAGAACGGGGTGATCGACGATCAGCGATTCGATGACGAAACGGTTGAGATCCCGGCCGATTTCTCCGGTCAGTGAGATGGCGTTGATCCGGCTGGGATGGCTTTTTGCACCGATCCGAATGTCAGAGAGCTCGAGAAAGAGCGGTTCCTTCGTCAGTCCTGATTCGTCGAATGTCAGGGCATTGGTTTTGAAGTTCCATTTTGCTCTCACCGGCGGGAGCGAATCCAGGTTCAGCCGGAGTTCACTGTCTTCGACTTCGATCGAATCTGTGAATTGTGCGAGGCTCGACAGATCAAACCGTGCCGCTTCCGCTGCCGGGGTATCCGATGTCGACGGGGCGGTGAGTGCGTCGAGATGAGCCTGATCGAGGGTTAGCGCGATGCCGTTGAGTCGGATCGCTTTGAGTCGTTTCGTGGCCCGCAGTTCCGCAATGTCGTAGGTGATGGTGAGATTTCTGATCTCAGCCATCCGACTTTCGGTATCGGATTGTTTCGGAGTCAGCTTCAGATCTTCGATCGTGATCTCACCCAGCTTTCGCAAGCTGATCGAATCGAGCGTCACATCGAATGGTTCAATCAACCGCGCGAGGGCCTGGTTAACGATTTGAACCCGGTTGTTGTAGACTAAGACCGCGATAAGAGAGGCGATAACAACACTCACCACTGTCGCGATGGCGGTCCATCCGAGGAATCGGAGGGTCCACCTGACAAAGGCGCGCAGCAGGCGGCTGGATTTCCGCCCGTCGGGTGTGTGAGTGTGTTTCGGCACTGCCGCGAATATAGCCGGTGCCGCTGAGATTGCGAGTCTCTGTGTAGAGCGAAATTCGCTGAATTCCGCTCCCTATCGTTCCGGCTCAGCCGTTCTGCTCGAAGGAGGCAATGAGGCGGAGATTGTGGATTTCGGCCTCGTTGAGGTGGCTCTTAATCGTGTCCACTGAAGTGGTGACAGGACGATAATATCCCGCAAAATCCTGAGCAAACCGGCGACCTCTCTCCGTCGAGAAAATGTATCCGTGGCGGAGGTAGATTTCGTTGCGGGCTCTCCAGAGTATCTCATTGGGGAGGCGGTGCACCTCGGAGGCCATCAGTTTGCGAGCGTGCGAGTTTGCGAAAACCCATGGACCTTGAACCGGAGCGGATACAGGGCGAATCTGTTGCTGAGGCTGGACGGCTGCCTGATCGTTTCGGACGGGAATGAGACTGCTTCGTTCGCCGGGGCTGACGCCTTCGACGAGTGCGATGGAACTCACGACGCGCTTGACGAGCCGGGTATCACCCGTGGTTTTGGTGCCGAAAGTGGCCCTCTGGATTCCGCTGCGATTCATCAGATCGATGATCAGATCGGTCTTCACTGCATAATTGACAGCCTGCGGGACGTAGCCGCCGTGTTCCATGCGGTCGATCGAATCGAGACCGGCAGCGATGACTCCCACGACCTGACCGGAGTCGGAGACGAGCGGGCCACCCGAATTACCGGGTTGAACCGGGGCGGAAATCTGGATGAGGCGGGGATCATCCCTCACTCCTGAGAGAGCGTTCACGTAGCCTTTCGTGACCTTGGGTTTGAGCCCTAGGACGGTGGGGTCGGGAAAGCCGGCGACCGTGATTGCAGAGGCGTAATCGAGCGACTCCGCTGATTTGAGTCCCAGATATCGTCCCTGCCAGCCTTGAACGTGAAGGATGGCGATGTCATTCTCGATATCGACTGCGAGTACACGCGCGGCGAGTGGTCCGTTCGGTGTGTGAACGACCACGTGGGAACTGTTTTTCACGACATGATTGCATGTCACGAAGATTCCGTCCGAACTCACGGCGAAGCCGGTTCCGAACTGTCCAGCCTGCGATGTCCCGGCGATTAGTGCACAGGTTGCAAGCAATGCGGCAAAATATTTCATTTGGCTATTTCTCGGTGTTGTCGAAGATCTACCGGGGCAGATCATCGGGGGAGGGGTGCAGCAGAACTGCGGGCGGATGTTTCTCAGGCATCCAAGTGTTTGTGTTATGGAAATTATATCACTATCGGGAAGGTATCACAACCCGTAATTTATAATTTTCATAATTTACAGGTAAGGCGGACAGTCACCTCATTCTCCCGGAACCGTGAATTCCTGTTCAGCGCTGAGGCTGATCAGCTCAGAATGTCGTGGAGGACATTCCCGTGGACGTCGGTGAGCCTCACATCCCTGCCGGCGTAGCGGTAGGTGAAGTTTTCGTGATTGATTCCGAGCTGGTGCAGGACCGTCGCCCAGAGATCGAAAAAAGTAGCGGGCCTGTCGACGACTTTGTATCCGTAGTCATCCGTCTCGCCGTAGATCGATCCACCTTTGACTCCGCCACCGGCAAGCCACACTGAAAAGCCGTGAGGATTGTGGTCGCGTCCGTCGCTTCCCTGGGAGAATGGAGTGCGCCCGAATTCCCCGGTGAAAACGATGAGTGTTTCGTCGAGGAGTCCACGTGACTTCAGATCGGTTATCAACGCGGCGATCGGTTGATCGACTTGATGCGCCATCGCGCGATGACCTTCCTCCACTTTGCTGTGTTGATCCCACGGGTTCGCTGCACCGCCTGCTCCGATCCCTTTGGTGAGACACGAGAGTTCGACGAATCGAACGCCGCGCTCGACGAGGCGTCGGGCGAGGAGCGCCTGCTTCGCGTAAGCGGAGAGCTGCGGGTCGGAATCGTCTACGCCATAAAGTTTCCGCGTCGCAGCGGTTTCGCCGGAGATGTCACAGACCTCGGGGACGGCGGCCTGCATGTTGAAAGCGGTTTCGTAATTTTTGATCGCCGCTTCGACCTTGTCATTTCCACCCAGCGACGCTGAGAATTGTTTGTCGATCCGGTTGATGAAATCGAGACGGGTTCGCTGAATCGAATGTGCCTGACTCGGTTTGATATTCGAAACCGGGTTGGGATCGTCGGCTTTCAGAATCGACGCCTGATGCTGAGCAGGGAGAAAGCCATTGCTGAAAAGCCCGACGCCGCCGTGCGCGGGGACGGCGCCTCCGCTTTGGAGAACACAATAGGCGGGGAGATTTTCGTTGGCGGAACCGAGTCCGTAACTGATCCACGCACCGGCGCTGGGGTGACCGAGAAAAGGAAACCCGGTGTGAGCCATGAAATTGCCCTGCGCGTGCTCGTTCACCGTCGTCGTCATCGAGCGGATCACGGCGAGGCTGTCGGCGTGAGCGGCGGTCTTCTCAAAGATCTCGCTGACGTCGATTCCGCTTTCCCCGTATTTTTTGAAACTGAAAGGGGAGCCGAGAATCTGCCCGTTGTTGTTGAACTGAGTGCGCTCAACTTTCATCGGCATCTCTTTGCCGTGTTCTTTGTTCAGGCGGGGTTTCGGGTCAAAGGAATCGACCTGGGAAACGCCTCCTGACATGTAACAAAGAATGACGTTTTTAGCCTTCGGCTGAGCGTTCGCTCCCGCCGCGAACAAATCACGATGGAGCATGCTCGACAGCGCCATCGCCCCGAAACCTGCCGAGGTGCGCTCGAGGAATTGACGGCGTGACGGTTGGGAAAGTGATTCAGTAGACATAGATAAACTCCTTCAGGTTGAAAATGGAATGCGCGAGATTCTGCCAGCGGTCTTTTTCAGTAGGCGGTGCTCCGAGCTCGTCGAGCTGTTGTCGGAGCCCGGCGATTCTCGAATCCAGTTCGTTGAGTTGCGATTGCTGCTCATCAGAGAGGGATTCGAAAATTTGAGACGGGCTGATGAAATCGGAGTTGCCGTCGTAGAGCGCTCTCACTTCCTCCTTACTGAGTGCGCGATCAAAGAGACGGGCTTCAAAGAGTCGACCGGTGAGCATTCGGTTGCCACCGACTGCGGTTCCGTGCCGGAGCCCGAAGACGAGATGGGATTGGCCCGATTGATACGAGTGAATCGCTTCCGCGTCGTAGGGAGCGCCATACGGCTGCCCGTTGCGGAAGGCGCGAACGGTCCCGTCGGCAGCGTAAGTGATTGTGATCGTAACGGCAGTCTTCGCGGCTTCTTTCTCCTGCTGGCCGTTGAAATTCCGCGTCCGTTTGTGATTGTTGCTTCCCGAGAGCCAGTGACCGTTCTTCTTTTCTCCGTAGACGATCCCGTCAAAAGTGACTCCGCTCCTGTCTTGAATGGTCATTGCCCCGCCACCCTTTTGACTGAGCGGATCCAGCGTGAGGCGCGCATGCAAGGTCCTTTCCGTTATCGATCGCGAAAGGGGCTTCGATCTGGCAAAGCCCTTGCCGTCGAGAACGAGGGCGCCGTCCTCGAGTCGGGCTGACCCGACGAGTTCGAGATCGGATTTTCCGACAAGATCCTTCAGACCCCGTGAGAAGTCCCAGACCCCGGTCTCATTAAAAGAACTCGATTCGGCGCTCTTTGTTTTCGATGAGTCTGCGCGTTTTTCCTCGATCGCCTTTCTTGCCGGAGAGAGAATGGATCGCTGTTTTTCCTGAAGCGATTTCAGCTCGGATTGGATCTTCTTATGAGCGAGCGTCAGGGTTTCTCCCTGTTCTTTCATCGCGGAGAGGAAGTGGAGCGCTGCGGTGCGTTCTTCATTGGTGGCATCGCGGCCCAGCGCGCTTTTCCACATTCGACTGATGCGCTTTTCGGCCTCTTCTGATGCGGTCGCACTCGCAAAGGCGCCGGCGGTATTGACGACGAATGAACTGTTCAGCATCGTGAGCGATTGGGCCGGAACGTTGGTTTCAGATCGCCTTCCGGTGGCGGAAAAGGGAACCGGCGCATCGTAGACGCTGAGAAAGGGATCCATCCGGTTCCGGATCACGTTGACATAGACAGAGCGACGCGGCGTCGTGCCGGTCACGGGTGCGCCGTAGCGTGCGTCATCGAGGATGCCGGACACCTTGAGGAGGGCGTCGCGAACCGCTTCCGCTTCGAGTCGTTTTACAGTGAAGTGTGACAATAATTTGTTGTCAGGGTCTTTGTCTTTCGCCTCCGGAGTGGGCATGCTCGAACGCTGAAATGCCTCCGTGTCGACGAGGTAGGCGATGAGCTTTTTGATCGACCAGTCAAACTCGTCTGAGAATTTCACGGCGAGCGCATCGAGCAGCCCGGGGTGGCTCGGCTTCTCACCCATACGACCGAGGTTGTCAGTCGTCGGGACGATTCCCTGACCGTAGAGATGGTGCCAGACGCGGTTCACGATGACGCGACGCGTGAATGGATTGTCCTGATCGAGAAGGCTCCCGGCGAGTTCGAGACGTCCGCTTTGTTTTGATTGGTAAGGGGTGGGATCGATGGCATCGAGAAAGCGGCGGGGGATTTCCTCGAGCGGCGTTTTGTGGTCCCCCCGGTCGTAGAGCGGCTGGTCTGACGCGATCCATTCGTCGAGACCGTGGACGCGGGTCGGTGCCTTGATCGCTGATTCGAGTTCGCGGTAGCGGAGGATGAGCGGTTGGGATTCCGGCAGCTTGTCGATTTGATTCGGCAGGAGCTTGTTGGCGACCGCCCAATCGAGGAAGAGCGCTTCGGAGTCGGAGAGCGTGTTTTCTTTCCAGTGGTTCAGCGCTCGTGTCAGGGCGCTCACAAAGCGTTCCCGAAATGAGTCGCCCTCCACTTCGAAGAGGGGATCCCAATGCTGGAACGTTGGCTTCAGGAATTCTCCGGCGGTGCCTTTTTTGACTAACACGGCTTCATTGATACCGAACCAGGAGCGGTCTTCGTCTTTTGTTAAGAGTGCGGCGTCTTTCGCGGTGGCCAGTTCGATATGGATCCGATCGCCTTTCCAGTAGGCGAGATCAAAGCTGTGCCACTTCCATGAAGTGTCATTCTTCAGTCCCATTTCATCGACTTTGAAGACCGTGCCGCTTCGGGGGTAATTCTGGACGACATAGCGGACCATCGCTTTGCCTCCTCCGCGGGTTTGCACGAGCAGTTCATACTCGTCGTCGAGCGTGAATTCTTTCGACGTGAGTCTCGCCGCGTGTTTGGTGGAAAGGAGGTGACTGTAAACACCTGATGGAAGGATTTCGGACACGGCGGAGTCGCCGGTCGGCGCGACCGTGAATTCCCCGGCCGCAGAGGTCGTTGAAGTGAGTCCGTTGCCGTAGCTGAACCAGGAATCGTATTCGCTTTGATCGCGAAGATTCCAGCGGGTTGCGACGTCGCGCTTTTCGAGGGCTGTGCGACGGGCGAGATCGGAAGCGTGTTTTTTCCGCTCAGCGGCGAAGCTCTTTTCCCATTGCGGGAGCGCAGCGGGGATTTTCACTTTGCTCCAGTCGTGGATGAGGCTTGCCCGGATCTTCGATTTGAGCTGACTGAGTTCCGCTTTGTTTTTCTCGAGCACTTCGGTCTGATCGATCAACTTACGTCCCGGGCGAGTTGAACCGAAAATGCCGAAAAGCGCGTAGTAATCGGCCTGTGAAATCGCGTCGAACTTGTGGTTGTGGCAGCGGGCACAGGATACGGTGAGTCCCTGGAAAGCCTTCGTGAACACGTTGATTTGATCGTCGGTGAAACGCACCTTCTCGTCGAGCGCATCGGTCGGTGCGAAGCCATGAAAGACCATTCTCCAATGGGCGGTCGCGATGATCGATTCGTTGATCGCGAGCTCGTCGTTGACGCGGGGATTCTCGAGGAGGTCACCGGCGATATGTTCCTTGAGAAGCTGATTGTAAGGGACGTCGGAATTGAGCGCGCGGATGAGATAGTCGCGATAGAGGTGCGCGTTGTCGATCTTCGGGTCACCCTCGGACCCATGGGACTCGGCGTAGCGAATCCAGTCCATCCAGTGACGCGCCCAGGTTTCACCGAACTCGGGGCTGGCGAGGAGTTTTGCGGTGAGGTCCCTGATCGCTGCTTTCGAATCCGTTTCAGCGGCGGAGGCGAATTCATCGAGTTGCTTCGGTGAGGGCGGGAGTCCGGTAATCGCAAAATAAAGGCGGCGGGCAATCGTGTTCGGATCGGCGGCGGGAGATTTCTCCAACCCGGCTGCGGTCAGTTTTTTATCAATGAAACCGTCGATGGAAGTGGAGCCGGAGGGGGGCTCAACGGGTTGAAAACTCCACCAGTTTTTCCGCGTCTCAAGAATCGCCTCCCAGCCCGTGTCGGATGCGAGTTCTTCATCAGACGGGGGATTGTCCCTCGGATCAGGGGCTCCCATGGCAATCCACTTTCCAAAATCAGCGACGATAGGCGGGTCGAGTTTCACGCCTGCCTTGGGCATCTCGAGATCATACTCGTGACGCAGAGCTTCCATGAGAATCGACTCGTCCGGTTTTCCGGGAATGAGAGTTGGCCCGAGGTCACCGCCTTTGAGGAGGCCGTCGCGGAAATCGAGAGCGAGCCCGGCCTTGGCTTTGTCCCGTGAGTTGTGACATTCGTAGCATTCCTGTGCGAGAACGGGGCGAATCTTCGTTTCAAAAAACTCGATTCCCTCGGGGGTGGGCTCTGCTGCCTGCAAAGTCGTAAGACCTAACAGGGTGGGCACTAAGCCCCAACCCTGTTTGGTGCCTCGGTAACGGGTTGCTGCTTTTAGAAACGGGAATTTCATGAGTGAAGGCGCTCGCGAATAGTGTTGGCAGTGTCGATGCACTGGAGCCCGAGAGCGTGAAACTGATCGGGGTGGAGGCGAAAGCTTGGCGCCATTACGGTGACGGCTCCGATCGGGTAATGATAGTCATTCAAAATAGGAGCGGCGACGCAGTGAATACCTTCGAGGCCTTCGGCGAGATCGGTGGCATATCCGATTTCTGTGATTTTCTGCATTTCCATCTCGAGTCCCTTTTTGGTCGAAATCGTGGTGGGAGTGAACTTCTTGAGTTTCACCCCGGCGAGCCATTCCATTCGATCCTGAGCGGGGAGTGAAGCGAGAATCGCTTTTCCCGGTGCGCACGAATAAAGCGGAACGCGAAGTCCGATTTCGCCCATCACTTTCACGGGGTGCCTGCCGACGACCTGCTCGAGGACCATGCCTCTGCCGTCACTCTGCACGAGCAGTTGCACGGTTTCACCGGTTTCCCCGCAGAGCGCCTTCATCGGTTCGTAGGCGCAGACCGCGAGGCTTTTTCCGTTGGTTTTCGGCCGAACCAGATCGAGGAATTTGTTACTGAGAAGGAAGCGTTTGTCGTCTTCTCTCCGGTGAAGGTAGCCTCTGTCGTGCAGCGTCGCGGTGATGCGGAAGACCGAGTTCTGAGGTATGTTCAGAGCTCTCACCAATTCCGCCACCGACAGTCCCTGAGAGCTTTCCCCCAGAGTCTCGAGGATGGAGAGGGTTCGATCCGTTCCCGGTGACAGGCTGGGGCTTGGGGATGACTGGGTGTTCAGGCTCTTCATCTAAATTCAGACTTGAGTCTATATTTAGATTCGAGAGGTGCCAGCCCGTCATCGCGTTATTCTAATCGGAAAGTGGGAGCGCAGGGCGCGTTCTGATCATGAGTCAGGGCTCCGTGGGAAGCGCGTTCTTCTCACTGCTCTCGGGGAGAAATGTAACCGAAAGCGTTTTCGCGTGGTTGTTGATGTAATGGATCAGCCCGGCGATGAGGAGCGTGACCGCGAGCATCTCGAGGCTTTCTTCGATCGTCGTGAAGAGCGCATACCGGAGGCCTTCCTCACCGGCGTGCTCCGCGTGGCGGGCGCCAATCATTTCCATTCCGATTCCTCCGAAAATGTACATAGCGGCCGAGGTCGCAAAGACTATTCTGGTCGCAACGGGGAGTCGGAAGAAAAAGGGAATGAAATACACGATGATCCCAAGCGCGAGGATGGCGTAGGGGATCACCCAGGGCCAGTGGATCAATCCGGTCGTCTCCACCCGTGCCATAAGCGCAAGGTCGATGTGATCGTGGATGCTCGACATATCATCAATCCCGAGATACGTCAGAACGATGGCAACGATAAACCAGGGGCGGCTCCCGCCCGGTTCCTGTGCCCGGAAGTGGTAGGCGATACCCAGTGCCAGCAGTGCTGCAATCGCGAGTTGTACGCCTGAAAACAAGGTCGGGAGGTTGTTTTCACGATCGAAGAGAAAGAGGGGTACGATTCCGAACCCGTTGGGTTTCTCCAGTCCGAACTTGCAGTAGAGCGCTGCGAAATGGCCGACCAGCAGGAAGGCGAAGATCACGAGAAGAACTCGTATAACTGGTTTTTGGCTGATTACTGCTTTCATCGTCGTGAAACATAATGTAATTTTGATAATTACCATAACAAAAGTAATGCAAAATCTATTTTTTTGATCTATGCTTGGTTTTTCTGACTAGATAATAGTTTTGACAATTTTTATAAAAATCGTATTTTAGTTTCAGTTTTAATAAGTATCGCAATTTTGAGCCGTTTTGGGGAGCTGGCTATTATGGATGTTCACTGTTTTCAAACCAACGCCTTATGGGAGGATCCATCGTCCAATTTTGGTGCGTTCTCGGAAATGGTCGAAGCGAAGGCGGCGACCGCGAAGATAGAAGGATCGCTCCTCGTTTTTCCCGAACTCAGTTCCTGTGGATTCAGCATGAACACGGGACTCGTTTGCGAGGAGCCGACCGGGCCCTCTTACACGTTCTTTTCCGACCTGGCCCGCAAGCACCGCTGTTTCGTAATTGCAGGGATCGCTTCGAAGATTGAAGAGTCGTCTCGCGGAGCGAACGAGGCTGTTTGCTTTCAGCCCGACGGGCGGGAACTCTCGCGTTACCGCAAGGTCCATCCGTTTCCTCTCGCGGGGGAAGGGGATCACTACGTGGCCGGCGAGGACGTGGTTGTCTTCGAAATAGATGGTTGGAAGATCGCTCCGGTGATCTGCTACGACCTGCGCTTTCCTGAACTGTTTCGTCTCGCTGCATCGAGAGGGGCGGAGGTGTTCCCTGTGATTGCGAACTGGCCTTCGCCGCGGGTCGAGCACTGGATCACCTTGCTCAAAGCGAGAGCGATTGAGAACCAGGCATACGTCCTCGGTGTGAATCGCTGCGGTACGGACCCGACTTTAGATTACCCCGGGAGCAGCCTTATTGTCGGGCCGATGGGGGAGGAACTCGCCAGAGCGGGATCTGAGGAATCATGCATCAGCGCTTCTCTTGATCGCGACACTTTTAATGAATGGCGTGAGTCATTCCCCGCGCTCGGGGATGTAAAAATGAGCACCAACTTTCCTGTATGAATAGCGAATCACAATCTCTCAGAATAACGGCCAGTTTTGTCGCTGACCCCGTTGAGAAATCTCTGGAGTTTCTTCTTAAGAAGGCCGGGATGGATGCTGAGGTCGTGTTCTCGGAATTCAATCAGGTCTTTCAGGAAGCGCTCAATCCGGCGAGCGGCAGCGCTCTCAACGCGGGCGGAATGAACGCTTTTCTCGTCCGGTCATCGGATCTCGCAGGAAGCCAACCCGATGAGGCGCTCGCCACCGAATTCGCCGACGCGCTTCGCGGCCTTTCGACGAGATCCTCCGTCAGGACGCTTCTCGTGTTCTGTCCTCATCGCGATCGTGATGCGAGCTCAGACGACTGGGAGTTGCTCGTGCGTGATTCACTCAAGGACATTCCGTCTCTTATCACGGTTCTTTCTTCCGAAGTAATCGCCGATTATCCCGTGGATGACCGATACGATCCTGACGCGGAAGCGGCTGCGAGCGTTCCCTACACGGCTGATATGTATGCCGCTCTTGGACTGGTGATCGCGAGGAATCTTTTTCGCGCTTCCCGACGTCCGGCGAAGGTCATCGTTCTCGATGCTGACAACACGCTCTGGGGCGGTGTTGCCGGTGAGGAGGGAGCCGGAGCCCTCGACATGAGCGGGCCGTGGCGTGACCTCGCTCAATGCATGGTCGAAAAGCACGACGAAGGATTTCTTCTCGCGCTCGCTTCGAAAAATAATGAAGAGGATGTCGATCTCGTTTTCGCTGAAAGAGCTGACGAGATGCCCCTGACACGTGATCATTTTGTCGGCTGGAAGGTGAACTGGATACCGAAGTCCGCCAATATTTCCGAGCTCGCGGAAGAGCTCAATCTGGGAATCGACAGCTTTGTATTTATTGATGATAACCCCGCCGAAGTCGCTGAAGTCACTGCAAATTGCCCGGGGATCACTGCGGTTTGTCTGCCTGAGGATACCGCCACGATTCCACATTTTATCCGCAATCTCTGGTGTCTCGACTCTAACGGAGCCACTTCAGAAGACGGGCTGAGAACTCGCTTCTATCAGAATGAAGGTCGTCGTCATGAGCTCCTTGAAGCGAGCAACGACTTCACCTCCTTTCTTCGTGACCTGAATCTGCAAGTGGAGATCACTGAGGCAATCAGGGGAGATGATTTGAGGATTTCTCAACTCTCACAAAGAACAAATCAGTTCAACGCCAACACGCTGCGATTGACCGAGTCGGATGTCGAAGCCCTTCGTCGTGAAGGCGCTGACTGCCTGATCGTCAACGTTTCAGATCGCTTTGGAAACTACGGACTGGTCGGGGCGATGCTGTATCGTGAAACGGATTCTTCGCTGCGAACCGAGCTGTTCATGCTGAGCTGCCGTGCTCTCGGTAAAGGCGTCGAACGCCACATGGTGATCGAGCTGGCCAGGTTGGCGGTCGAACGCGGGTTGGAGTATCTTGAAATCGGCTACCGCGAGAGCGCTAAGAATGAACCCTGCCGCGCCTTCCTCGCTGAGATCGGGGCGGACCACGATGACGGCGAAGACGTTTTCCGAATCGAGACCTCTCTCGCGGTGGCGCTGTCACCTTATCCTGACCATGCTGCGAAATCGTCGACGAACGCGAAACGGTCGTCTTCTTCGCCGGGAGCGTTGGAGCCCGATCGGAGTGAATTCCTGATCGAGGTTGCTTCTCTCTGGAGCGATCCGGAGGCATTGACCGCCGCGCTGACGGCGACTCGCAAGGTTCGTCCGGAGATCTCTGATGATTTTATCAAACCGGGAAACCCAGTCCAGAAGCGGCTCGTCGCGATTTGGGAGGAAGTTCTCGAAATTGACGGAATCGGTATCTCGGATGCGTTTTCAGCACTGGGCGGAGGGTCGATGGAAATGGTGCGCGTTCACTCGATGTTGCGACGCGACTTCGGTGTTGAAATGCAGCTTTCGGAGTTGTTCACGCTGCCGACCGTCAAAGACATTGAGGCCGCGATAGCGAAAGAGGCGACTCCCGAAAAATCGACTGTCCGAACAGAATTGGAAACGCCAACCCGCACCGGGGAGAAGGATGATCTCGCGGACCAAATCGCGATTGTCGGCATGTCGCTGCGCATTCCCGGCGCCAATGATACCGAGGAGCTGTGGAGCAATCTCGCCGCGGGAACCGAGTCGATCTCGCGCTTCGAGAAAGACGAGCTTGCTTATCCCGATGAGTTCGACCGCTCTGATTTTGTTCCTGTGAAAGGCATCATTGATGACATCGATATGTTCGATGCCTCGTTCTTCGGGATCCTTCCCAAAGACGCGAAAATTATGGACCCGCAGCAGAGAATTTTTCTCGAGCTGGCGTGGGAGGCAATGGAGCGGGCCGGTTATCAGCCTGACAATCACCGCGAACGAATCGGCGTTTACGCGGGCGCCTACTTTGATACCTACCTGCTCGCGAACTTGTGCAGTGATCCCAAATTTTTAAGCGATCTCGTTCCTCAGATCCAGGTGGGATCGTTGCAAACCGAACTCGGGAACGACAAAGATTATCTCGCGACGCGCGTCGCGTTCAAGATGAACCTTCGCGGCCCCGCGATGACGCTGCAGACGGCGTGTTCCACTTCGATGGTTGCGATTGCAGAAGCGTGTCGCTCGATCCGTGAAGGACTCTGTGATATGGCGCTGGCCGGCGGCGTCACCGTGACCCTGCCATACAAGCGCGGCTACTTTTACACGGAACAGGGGATGCTTTCCGGAGACGGCCATTGTCGGGCGTTTGACGAAAAGGCGTCAGGAACTGTTTTTGCCAACGGCGCCGGAGTCGTGATGCTGAAGCGTCTCAGTGACGCGATTCGCGACCGTGACCACATTCACGCGGTGATCCGCGGAACGGGGATGAACAACGATGGCGGGGTGAAACACAGCTACACCGCGCCGAGCGTGGATGGCCAGGTTAGTGTCATCCGGATGGCGCATGAAGACGCCGGCGTCAGTCCTGACACGATCACAGCGATCGAGGCACACGGCACGGGAACTCCCCTGGGCGATCCCATCGAAGTCACCGCTCTGACGAAAGCGTTCCGCGAGGCCGGCGTTAAAGAAAATCAATACTGTGCGCTCGGTTCACTGAAGACCAACGTCGGGCATCTCGATGTCGCTTCCGGTGTCTGCGGCGTGATTAAAACCGCGGTTTCACTGGAGAAGAAATGCCTTCCGCCGCTGCTGCATTACCAGAAGGCGAATCCGAAAATCGATTTTGAAAACAGTCCCTTTTTCCCGAATGCGGAATTGAAAGCATGGGATCGAATTTCCGAAGACATTCCCTTGCGGGCAGGGGTCAGCTCTTTCGGCGTCGGCGGAACGAATGTTCACACCGTGATGGAGGAGGCTCCGGAAGTGGTATCGGTGGAGTCCCCGCGTGACGCTCAACTCGTCGTTCTCTCCGCGAGAACCGAGTCTGCTCTGGAGACGGCGGGCAGGAATCTCGCAGCCCATTGCGAAGCGAACGCTGAGCATGAAAAACTCGCCGACGCAGCCTGGACCCTCGCGATTGGCCGGAAGCCGTTTCGCCATCGCCGTGCTTTTGTTGCGGGCAGCTTTTCTGAACTGCGGGAGGCTCTCTCTAAAGAAGGAGCCGTCGGAACCGCGGATCGCAGCAATCCTCCGGTTAACTTTATGTTTCCCGGTCAGGGTTCTCAGCACGTGAACATGGCGCTTGCCTTTTATCGCTCCGAACCCCGGTTCCGTGACTTGATCGACCGATGTTCAGAATTGCTGGAGCCGCATCTGAAGGTGAGTCTCAGAGACGTCCTCTTTCCTGATGAGGGGATCAATCTTGAAATCGCCGCTGAGGTGTTGAAAAACACGACGCTCGCTCAACCTGCTATTTTTGTAATCGAGTATGCTCTCGCTGATTTGTGGATGCATTGGGGCGTGACCCCGAAAGCGATGGTCGGGCACAGCGTTGGTGAGTTCGTCGCGGCCTGCCACGCAGGGGTATTCACTCTCGAAGAAGGGCTCGAACTCCTCGCTCACCGCGGGCGGCTCATGGGAGATCTTCCCGGAGGCGGGATGCTTTCGGTGCGACTCGACGAAGCCACCCTGACGCAGAGAATGCCAGCCGAACTTGACCTCGCTGCGGTGAACAGCCCGGGGCTGTGCGTCGTCGCGGGTAAGCATGATGCGCTGGGTGCCTTCGCAGCAGAGCTCGAGAAGGACGGCGTCGTCGCGAAGCCGCTCCATACCTCACACGCGTTCCATTCACGGATGATGGATCCCGTTGTCGCGAAATTTGAAGATTGTTTCAAGGGACTCGAATTGAAGGCCCCTGCGATCCCGATCTTCTCGACGGTGACCGGAGACTGGCTCACTTCAGAGGAAGCGACCGATCCGGGATACTGGGCTGAACATCTTCGTGAAACGGTTCGTTTCAGCGAGGCGGTTTCACGTCTTGCCTCTGAAGAGAAAGCACAGATTTTCGTCGAGGTTGGCCCCGGACAGACGCTTGTCGGACTCGCAAGGCAGTCACTCGATCGAGGTGCGTCACATCGAATCCTCTCGACGTGTCAGCACATTCAGGAAACCGGTTCCGACCACGCTCAGATGTTGGCCTCTCTCGGTCGTCTCTGGATGGATGGCGTGGAAGTCGATTGGGAGGCCTTCTACGGCGATGAAACCCGGAAGCGAATTCCGCTCCCCACCTATCCTTTTGAGAAAAAACGCCACTGGGTCGATCCGGTCGGCGTTTCAAACACCCCTGACCCCGATCCGCTTTCTGAGCCGTCATCAAGCGGAACGGTCTATGAAATTTTAAACACAAATACCGCACCACCCGATACTGATATGAGCTCCGTAGCCGCTTCCCGAACCTCTGCCCTGGCGTCTGCCGTTTGTGAAATCTTGACCGGTCTTTCCGGAATTCCCGAAGAGGAATTGATCGGAAGTTCCACCTACCTCGAACTCGGTTTCGACTCACTGCTTTTGACTCAGGTCAGCAAGGCCTTGAACGATGAATTCGGAACGAGCGTGAAGATGCGTGAGTTGATGACCGATCTTTCCACGATTGATTCCATGGTCGAGCACCTCGACGAAATCCTGCCTGACGAGCAATACCGTGAAGCGGAAGTCGCCGTCGCTGCACCCGTTCCCGGGCCCGCGGCGGTTGCGAATGTTGCTGCCGCTCCCGTTCCGGCTCCTGCAGCTCATGCCACGCTGCCGACAGAGGTCAGTGCTCCTGTTACTGCTCCTGCTCCGGTTCAGTATGCAGCCGCGGCACCCATGGCTGCCGTGCCGAACGATGGGTCTCTCCAGGGGATCATCGCGCAGCAGATGAATCTCATGCAGCAGCAACTCGGTTTGCTGCAGGGCGCGCCTGCTCAGATTGCCGCGGCTCCAGTTGCTCAACCGGGGAATCCAACTCCCGTCGTGCCGTCTGCGCCGGTGGTCGAGTCTGCGGTCAGCAAGAAGCCTTCGAATGGAAGCGGCGCGGCTGGAGATGTCTCCGCGCCCACCACGAGGATCGACCGCGATGTCGACGTGAATCTGACTCCGTCTCAGAAGAAGCATCTCGATGAACTGATTGCCAACTACACCTCGAAGACGGCTTCTTCCAAAGCGCTGACAGAGCAGTATCGACAGTGGTACGCCGATCCGAGAACGGTGTCCGGCTTCAACGCTCTCTGGAAAGAGATGATCTATCAGATCGTCGTTAATAAGTCGAAAGGCTCACGATTGCTCGACGTTGATGGTAATGAATACATCGACATGTTGAACGGTTTCGGCCCCGGATTCCTCGGCCATTCTCCGGACCGTATCACCGCAGTCCTTCACGACCAGTTGGATCGTGGCGTCGAAGTGGGGCCGCAGTGTCAGGATGCGATGGAAGCGGCGAAGCTTTTCTGTGAGCTCACGGGGAACGAGCGCTGCAGTTTCGTAAACACCGGGTCGGAAGCGGTCCAGGCGGCAATGCGGATGACGAGAACGGTTACAGGACGGGACAAGATTGTCGTGTTCACGAAAGACTATCACGGGAACTTTGATGAAGTGTTAGTTCGTGGGATCGGATCCGGAGACAAGCTGAGATCGATGCCGGTGGCACCCGGGATTCCGCACCGCGCGGTCGATGACGTAATTGTTCTCGACTATGGAACCGATGAGTCTCTCGAGATCATCAGAAAACGCGGCAAAGAAATCGCAGCGGTTATCGTCGAGCCGATTCAGAGCCGTCGCCCTGAATTTCAGCCGAAAGAATTTATCCGGGAACTGCGCGCCATCACCAAAGAGTGTGGAAGTGCTTTCGTCTTTGATGAAGTCATCACCGGATTCCGCACAGGACCTAAGGGTGCTCAGGAATATTTCGGCGTCGAAGCGGACGTCGCCACCTACGGCAAAGTGGTCGGTGCAGGTATGCCTGTCGGCGTCGTTGCCGGTAAAGCGGAATACATGGACACCTTCGACGGCGGTCACTGGCAGTATGGTGACGACTCTTTTCCAGAGCAGGGCGTCACGTTCTTCGCGGGCACTTTCGTGAGGCATCCTCTCGCGATGGCTGCGGTGAAGGAGATGCTTATTTATCTCAACGAGTGCGGTCCCGAGTTGTGGGTCGACTTGAAAGCGAAAGCGAATCGACTCTCCTCAACGGTCGATAAAATGTTCGTCGATAACGGAGTTCCGTTCAGAATGCCGAACTTCGGCTCGCAGATGTTTGTGCGTCATATCGACGACAACAAGTATGCGAACTTGCTGTTTTTCCATCTGCGTCAGAAAGGGGTATTCCTGCTTGAAGGGTTTCCATCCTACATGACAACGGCTCATACCGACGAAGACGTGGACTATGTGATCGCAGCGTTCCGCGAGTCGATCGCAGAGATGCAGGACGCAGGTTTCTTTGAGAAGCCCGCGACGGGATCTGCGGTTCAGCTCAATGGAAAAAGGCTGACTGGTCCGACCCGGTTGCTCGCGGTGGAAAATGAGAACCCCGTTGATCGCGCTGAAGCCCCTGACGCCGTAAAAAAGTCTGCGCGAGCAGCGCTCGCTTCCCGCTAACAGATTCTCTCGCTGAGATTTGGCTTGCTTCAAAGCAGAGCGATGACGCGTCCCGTTGTTACAACGAAGTCGTCGAGCTGAAGTTCACCGGAGAGCTCGATTTTGAATCTCTCTCGGGGGCACTGCAGGACGTCGTCGACAGACACGACGCGCTTCGTGCGACTTTTGCTGACGACGGGAGTGGGTTTTCGATCAGCCCCGGGCTGAAAATTGAACTTCCCTCAGTCGACCTCTCGACCCTCGAAGAAGGAGCTCTCGCTGCGCTCTACGAGTCGCAGCTCGATCTCGAGCGCGAGTGGGTTTTCGATCTCGAGAACGGTCCCTTGATTCGAGCTCGGTTGGTTAGAACGGGTCGCAATGAGCATTCGCTGATTCTGAATGCGCATCACCTCGTGTGTGACGGCTGGAGCTACAACGTGGTCACGGGTGACCTTGGACGATTCTATTCCGCGAGAAGGCGCGGGGAAACGCTCGAGTTGGATCCCGCGGCCAGTCTCAGTCTGTTCGCTATTGAGGCATCGCAGCATGAGAAGGCACGCGTCGGTGGCGAAGCGGAGCGTTTCTGGGTGTCGATGTTTGACGAGCCTGTGCGGCCCCTCGATCTACCGGTGAAAGAGTCCTTCTCTGCCAGTGAGCAGGGGTTCAGTGGTGACCGGATCACAGGGATGGTTGACGGGGATTTGATGAAAGGCGTGAAAGACGTCGCTCGCAAATCCGGCGCGACGACTTTCTCCCTGATGATGGGCGCGTTTCAGATTTTGTTAGGTCGGCTCGGTCGGCGGGACAGGGTGGCGACCTTCTTTCCTATTGCCGGACAAAGTGTCAGCGAAGGTCTCGAATCAATGGTCGGTCACTGTGTGAACACGCTGCCGGTATGTTCGGATTTGAAAGCGGAGCAGTCGGTATCGGGCTTTCTCCGCGACTTCCAGATGGTGATGTTAGACTGCATGGAGCACCATGACTGCACCTACGGAAGTCTCCTGAAAGCGCTCCCCTACGAGAAGCGACCGAGTGTCGATGCGATCTTCAATCTCGAGAAGATGGATGGGCATACTTCCTTTTCAGGGCTCGATGAGCAGATCTCAGAAGTGCGTCGACGCTATTCGATGGCGCCTCTTTTTCTGAACGCTCTCGAACGGGATCACGAGATCGAGCTTCAGTTCAACTTTCAACGCGAACGTTTTTCGCGCGAATCGGTCGAAGGGTGGATTCGTTCCTACGTTGCGATCCTCGAAGAGATCGTTCGCAAGCCTGAGGGGACGGTGGGAGAGGTGCGCCGGGCCCTCGATCCGGATGATCTCCGCAGGCTGTCCGACTGGAGTGAGGTGACATCGGACTACCCATCCGAGGCAACGATCACTTCACTTTTTGAAGCGACCGTGGAATCCTTCTCTGATCAGCTTGCGATTCAATCCGATTCGGGCGCGCTGAGCTATCGCGAGTTGAGTGAGCGCACCGATCGCATCGCTCACACTCTGGATGTGGCAGGCGTTAAGGTGGGTGACCGCGTCGGTATTCTTCTCGATCAATCACCGGATCGGATCGCGTCTCTCCTCGCCATTTTGAAACTGGGTGCTTCCTACGTGCCGCTCGATCCGGCTTATCCAACGGAGCGGATTGCCCTGATGTTGGATGACGCCGGTGTCACCGTTGCGATTTCTGAAGCGGCTCTATCCGACCGGATTATCGATCTTGTCGCTACGGTTCTCGATGTCGCGGAAGCGGTTGAAAAGGGGCGTGCAGAAGAGGCTCCGGTGCATCCTGATGAGTGCCACGCTGAGTCGCCTGCGCAGATTATTTACACCTCGGGTTCCACCGGGAAGCCGAAGGGGACCGTGATCCCTCACCGGGGAATTATCCGCCTCGTCCGCGATACGAATTATTGTGAGTTTGCTCCCGACGAAACCATTCTCCAGGCGGCAAGTATCTGCTTCGACGCGTCATGCTTCGAGATTTTCGGTGCGCTTTTGAATGGCGGTAAACTCGTTTTGCCCGCTCCGGGTGAGCTGACTTTGTCATCGATCTCAGAGTCGATCCAGAAACATCGTGTCTCGACCCTGTGGCTCACGAGCGGCCTTTTTCAGCTCATGGTGGAGGAGCAGGTCGAGGCATTTGCCGGGGTTCGCCAACTGCTCGCAGGTGGCGATGTCGTTCCGGTGAATCATGCAACACTCGTCAAGAAAGCTCATCCTGACATTAAGCTAATCAACGGTTATGGCCCTACCGAGAACTCCACCTTCACTCTCGCACATGAAGTGAAAGCGGAGGATCTTGAACTCACTGCGTTGCCTATCGGTCGGCCGATTGCGAACACTTCGGTGTGGATCCTCGATCCGGAAGGTTATCCTCTCGCGCCGGGCGTATCCGGAGAGCTTTGTTGTGGCGGTGACGGACTCGCGCTGGAGTATTTGAATCGTCCCGAGCTTACCCTCGAAAAGTTCTTTTTCGCCAATCCTGACGGTCGCGGAGAAAAGCGCTATTACCGAACCGGTGACCTCTGCCGCTATCGTCCTGACGGAGCGATTGAATTTCTCGGAAGAATTGACAACCAAATCAAGATCCGTGGCTTCCGCGTCGAACCTGAGGAGATCGAGAAAAGACTGTCTGCGAATCCGCAGGTCGGCCTGTGCAAAGTGGTGCCGCTTGGTGAAGGTGCCGGCGAGAAATCGCTCGTTGCCTACGTCTCTCCACTGAACGGTAGCAAGCCCGTTGCGGGGGACATGAGAGCGCACCTGGAATCCCGGTTGCCGAACTATATGGTTCCTTCCGTGTTCGTCATCATGGACGAATTGCCTCTGACCGTGAACGGAAAAATCGACGCGAAAGCGCTTCCGCGTCCTGATCATTTGAATTCCTCCGACGGAGCGTATGAATCCGAATCCGGAGAGCCTGCCTCTGAGATGGAGCGCTGGATCGCAGACGTCTGGAGTGAGATACTGAAGGTTTCCGAGGTGAAACGTGATGACAATTTCTTCGCTCTTGGCGGGCACTCTCTTCTCGGAATGAGATTCTTTGCCCGTTTGCAAAAGGACCTCGGTTTGCAGGTGCCTCTCTCGGTTTTGATCAAGTCCCCGACGCTCTGCGATCTAGCAGCTGAGTTGGAAAAACGGAGTGGCGGAGAAGTCGCCGAAGTGGCTGACGGATCCTATCAAAGCCTCGTCGCGGCACCTCTGAATGGAGGCGACGATGAGATCGCGGACACGACCGTATTTCTCCAACCGAAAGGGGATTTACCACCGCTCTTCGGTGTTCACGGCGGCGACGGCGGCATCTTCTTCTATCAGGGGATTGCCGATAGACTCGACGAGGGCAGACCCTTTTGCGCGTTTGAAGCCGCGATTCTCACGGATGGTTGCGAGATCAAGCCTGAACCGGTGGAGGAAACCGCTGCCCGATACGTGAGCGAATTGAAGAAGGTTCAGAAAACCGGACCCTATCACCTGTGCGGGTATTCGTTCGGAGGAGTCGTGGCCTATGAGATGGCCTGCCAGCTCGTTGACGCGGGGGACAAAGTGGCTTTCCTCGGAGTTCTCGATACCTGGAATCCAGAGGTCGAGCTGAGAAAGCTGACTCTCTCTGAGCGCATCGCTTCGAACTGGAATGATCCGGAGTCAGAACACGCAGGAGTGGTTGAAAAGGCGGGCAAACTCGGAATGCGGATCGGTAGCGGTCTCGCGTATCGCGTGAAATTTTCGACGGAAGGAGCCGTAGCGAGAGCTCTTCCTTCCTCCAAGACGACGGGCTGGCTGCGTCAGGTTCAGGTGCGGCAGGCCTACGAGGCGGCAATGGATGACTACCGGCCTTCGGGGTTGGCGGGGAATCTGGTGCTGTTCCGTGCCACCGAAGGTAACGACAAATACGAAGTCGATGAAGAACTGGGATGGGGCGAGGCCGTCGACGGAGATGTCACGGTAGTGAAAATTCCCGGCAATCACATTTCGATGCTTCACCCCGGTAACATCGAAAAAGTGGCTGAAGCGGTGCGGAACGCATTGCCGGGCGCAAAATGAGACTTCCCGTCCTCGATGTTTCGGGTTAGTCATGACTCCTTGAGCGAGCTACCCACGTTGAATCTTGAGCCGCCGCCGATTGATTCGGTGGCGTTCTGGTATGTCGAGACAGGTCTTTCACCGGATCGGTTTGCGGCATGCGAGTCCGTCTTGTCGGAGGATGAGCGGACACGTGCTGACCGGTTTCATTTTGAGAAAGACCGACGGCAGTTTGTCGTGGCGAGGGGCTCGCTTCGATATGTCCTCGGGGCTCTCGTGCGAATCGATGCCGCGGCTGTGGAGTTTGCCTACGGCGTTCACGGGAAGCCCGGCCTCAAGGCGGGACCGGGCGCCGGAGCGACGTTCCGGTTTAATCTCGCCCACAGTGGTTCTCACATCCTCATCGGTGTTTCACCGAATCTGGAAATGGGAGTCGACCTCGAAGCGCTTTGCCCGGGCGAAACCCGGATGGCGCCGTTGATTCGGAACATCTGCACAGCGAATGAGGCGGCGTGGGTAAAGGATTTAGCCGTGAGGGAAAAAGAGCTCGCTCTGAGCCGGCTCTGGACCGCGAAAGAGGCGATTCTGAAGGCGATAGGATCGGGTTTTCAAATACCGCCCGATCAGGTGGAGATTGATGAGCCCGTTCTTCAGGGCGCGCGTGGTCCCTCAGGCGCGAAATTTGCGGCTCAGGCAAACGACAGTCATGTCGACGTGTTTCCGATGCCGGAGTTTGAGAGCGAATACGCCTGCTCGGCTGCTCTCGCGATTGCGGGCACGTCGGGAGCGGGGTCACTCCGCATTGACCGCAGAGGCCTTCTCTGGGAGTAGGGGCGTGAGCGGAAGATCGTCCTCCCTCGGCTCGATTTGAGTTCCCTCGTGCCACTCGTTGAACGACGTGATCACGATCGTTTTCAGCTCTGGATCGATCTGGCGTCGCGAGAGATCGAGGAACGATGTCAGGGTCGATCCCGCGATTGAGTCCGGAGTCAGTGAGCGGGGGATCGTGTAGTAATCCCCGGAGGCATCACGGGCGTCAAAACCCGGTAGGACGCCGGGGACAAATCCGACATTCACCGATTCGGCGATCTTCCTGTAGTTGGCGTAGACCGCTTCGGTTTCTGTGAGGAATTTGCTCCAGTCTCTCAGGCCGGAGAAGTGCCCGGGGCCATGCATGTTGTAGGCGGTGATCGCATCGAAGCACGAGATTCTGTCGATGTCAGGAGAGCCCCAGAACACTTCGTCACCAATGAGATACGGGTCAAAGCCCTGCGATTGTGCCGCAGTTCTCGCCAATGCGATCGCGGTCTCATAGTCTCCTGTGAATGTTCTCGAAAGGTAGAGATAGAGAACGGGACGCCCCTTGACTTTGAGGTAGTCGGGCTGGTTGAAATAGTGACGGGCCAGGTAGTCGAAGTCCTCGACGAGATGCCTGGTGTTTTGCGGGAGGTCGAAGTCTATGCCTTTGTCAGGGTCGAAGTTGAGGGTTCCGGGGCTTTCGTAAAAGAGGCAGAACTTCGGCGCGGTCGTGTCTGATCCTTCGAGCGCGGGCACGACGTGTTGCCTGAGCGTTTCGTCCTCCCAGCTTCCACGACCCCACCAGGAACAGATCCAATGATCGATCCCGAGTTGTTTCGACCATTCGATGTGGCTCGAGAGCGTTTTCGCGGAGCGGGAAGAGTATTCGCCCAGCGCCGGCTCGAGCCCGCGTGACTGTCCGTTGTAGCCATCATCCCAGTGCCGGCCGTCGCTGTCATACCAGGGATAGTAGTAAGCGCCGAGTGAGATCGGGTCGGCTTTCAGGGCTGCATACCCCGTCGAGATGAGGAGACATGAAATCAGAATTGCCGTTTTGATCACGTGAGAGCGGTGGTGGGAGAATGCGTCAGGCTGTCGGATTCGCGCGTGAGCGTCTCCGGTTCGATACCTGTGATTTCGTCGAGCAATGCGCGCGTTTCCTTCAAAAAGCGGGCCGTTGAGAATCTTTCGGCGTTGGCCCGGATCGTTTCGATTTCCCAGTCAATCATCTCAAACCGGTCGATCGCGTCGATCATCGAATCGGCTGTTTGTTCGCGAAAGAAAACGCCCGTCTTACCTTCCACGACGGTCTCGAGAGCGCCTCCTCCATGGAAGGCGATGACCGGCTTTCCGCATGCCTGTGCTTCGACCGGGGTGATCCCGAAGTCTTCGAGACCGGGGAAGATAAAGCCCTGACAGGTCGCCATTTTCTCCGTGACAACCTCATCGGGAGCACGTCCGAGAAACTCGATCGTGTCGCCGGCGAGAGATTCGAGTCTGGCTCGATCGGGGCCGTCCCCGATGATGACGAGACGCTTTCCCGCTTTCGTGAAAGCCTCGACCGCCAGGTCAATTCGTTTGTAAGACACGAGTCTGGAAACGATGAGGTGAAAGTCTTCGCTCCGGTGGCTTACCTGGAAACGTTCCACATCAACCGGAGGACAGATCACGATGCTTTCCTTCTGGTAGCACTCTTTGATCCGCTTTTGAACATTGACTGAGTTGGCAATGAAGTAATCCACTTTCTGCGCTTGTTTCCAGTCGCTCCGTCGAAAGAGCGGCATGAGAAGGCGAACGAATTTCCGAAGGAGGGGATTGCTGATTTCGTTTTCGAGATACTCATCAGGGTTCCAGAAGTATCGCGGTGGCGTGTGGCAATAGCACACAAACTTGCTGCCTTTCGACTTTGGCAGCCATTTTGAAAAGCTGCTGGAACTGATCCAGACAAGGCTGTTGTTCGGTACCCTGAGCGATTTGAAGGCGAGGGGATACAGGAAAAACAGCTTTTTATGAAGCGTCTCAATGCCGGGTATTTTCTGCATCCAGGTGTTGTGGACCCGGTTTGATCGGAAAACCGGGAAGAGCGTTTTTCCGGCCGTCGCGCTGGTGTAGATCGGCGCGTCGGGATAGGCTTTTGCGATGACTTCGACGACACGTTCGGCTCCGCCCATTTGAATGAGAAAGTCGTGTGCGATTGTAAGGTTGGGCTTCATGGAGATAGCAGGTCGGGTTTCGGGGAAAGGGTTCAACGCGCCGACTGGGGAGGGAAGATCGTTTGAACGACGGTGTCGAAAATGATGCAGAGATCGAGGAGCGGAGACCAATGGCGAAGGTAAAAGTGATCGAATCTGACGCGTTGTCTCACTTTCCTCTCGGTGTCGGTTTCACCGCGGCACCCTTTGACTTGTGCGAGTCCGGTGATGCCCGGTTTCGCAAACTGGCGAACGGGATAGCTGTCGACGATCTCCGCAAACTTTTCATCGTGATCGACGAAATGGGGGCGTGGTCCGACGATGCTCATCTCGCCCTTCAGGACGTTGAAGAACTGCGGCATCTCATCGATACTGCTTCGGCGGAGGAAGTCACCTCCCCGGAAGATTCGCGGGTCATTCACGGTCGCTTGAACGCCGGGCATGTCATTCAGGTTCATCGATCGGAACTTCAGCATCTCGAAGATTTCACCGTCCCGTCCCGTTCTTTGCTGCGTGTAGAAAAGGGGACCCGGTGAAAATAACCGGTGGAGAATCCAAACTCCGGCACACAACAGCGGCAGGACTGTTACGGTCACGATGCCGGAGGCGAATATATCGAAGGCACGTTTCAGCCCGCGGTTCACGGGGTCCTCAAGAGCCTCCTGCCAGTTGGTAAGAAAGAGGTGGGAGCCCGATTGATGAGAATCCATGTTGCCCCCGAAACGCTCCTTCTGATCCTCCACCCAGATCAATCTCATCCCCTGCGAATCGCAGAGCTCCTGTAGCATTTTAACAATCGACGGGTTGTTATCAAGTCCCAGAGCAAGAACGAGTTTTGCATGATAGGACCGGCAGATGTGCCGAATGTTGTCAAAGTCTCCGAGGAGGGGAAAACTGGGGATATCAATCGCGGCGGCGCCTCCGTAGGGAACGTAGCCCAGCAACTCTGCTCCGGGCAGGTTCCCCGTCATGTGAAGCACTTTGTCCCTCTCGATCTTAGCGGGAGGAGCGACAACGATCGTGTTGGCCTGTCGGGTTCGCGAGCTGAAAAGACGCTTCTGTAGAAGCCGGTGACCGACCTGGTTCATCCAGGCGATCCATACGGAATAGACAATCATGAACGCGGCGAGAAACACTCGCGAAAGCGCAGGATCTTTGCTCATCACGATGACACCGAAGATGGCGACGAGCGTGAAAAGGATTTCGCGCTGAGTGATACTCCAGATGCGGGCGCGTGAGACACCACAGAGAGAGCGGGAGGATTTTTCGCGAACTGAGATCTCGAACAGCGCCGCGAGGGGAATCAAAAATGAAATGTAGTGGTAGTTACCGGGAAGCAACTCATCCCCATACACGAGAAAGTGCAGCGCCCAGACGATCCCCCAGAAGATCGCGAGACCGCCGACGAGTTTCAAAACAAAGTGGAGACGGATTACTCCATGGTAACGGCTGGTAATCATAAATTAATTCAGTGGTGTTAATTATCTATGGTGAGAATCAAAGGTGATAATAAGATCAAATTTGTATTGAAATTAGAGACAATGCAACTAAATTAATGACGAGTATTAGAAGTTTTATAATTTCTGTCTCTTGTTTCACACATGAATTCGACATCCCTTTCCACACCTCCTGTTATGGTTTCAGCTGCTCAAAGCGAGCCCTGGGACATCGTAGAAGTGCCGCCCCTCCTGGATTTCAAGGATTTGGCAAGCATCATCAAACGGCGCTTCTGGTGGCTCATTGCCATTCCGTTCGTGTGTGTTGTCCTCACGATTGTGTATCTCTACACGCTGGCGGTGCCTCTTTACTCGAGCTCAGCGCTGATTTATGTGGATCCCAAGTTTGAGAAAACGCTGCAGATCGAAAACGTCCAATCCTCGTCATCGGATCTCGATTCGTTGAACTCTCTGGAAAAGGCGATCACCTCGGATACGATGATCATTCGGGTGGTAAACAAACTGAATCTCCGCGAGGAACCGGATTTCATGCCCAAATCGCTTCGTAAGCGGATCGCAGAAGGAAAGACCGTTTCGGATTCCCGCCTTCTCTCTTCGATCAGAGATAAGCGCGTCAGTGCTTCCTTAATTCGGCCGACCCGACTCCTGAAGCTCACGATTCTGGATCCGGATCCGGACCGTGCCAAGTTGATTGCCGAGACGTTCGTTTCCGAATTCGAGCTTTTTCTGGGCGAGCAAAAGCGGGATGAAGCGGGAATCTCCGAGAAGGGGCTGAGAGTGCAGGCCGATTTGGCCTACAAGCGGGCGCTTGAGTCGGAAAAGCAACTCGAGGATTTCAGAAGCTCCAACCCCGAGTTCACCGTGGAGCAAGATCACGAACTGTTTGCCGAGCGACTTAGTAAAGTGGGGCAGGATCTCAACTCGGCGACGGCGCGGGTTCTTGATCTCAAAAGCCGCGTCGGAACGCTCGAATCGATCGATCCGGAGATCGAGCCTATCCGTGTGATCGAGGCCGGCGGGTTCTCCGGGTTGAAGCAGGTTTCCGACATCGTGGCGCAGCGCACCGCTGCAAATTCGAATTTTGCGATCGCGAAGTCGAGATACACCGACTCGCACCCGAGCTTCATACAGGCCAGGCTGCAGGTTGAGAATGCTGATAAGGAACTGAAAAGTCTCGCGACCGAGTTGAAGGCGGCCCTGGGATCTTCGCTGGATGCGGCTGAGTATAACGAAAGACTCCTCAAAGCCGAGGTGAGCGAGTTGCAGGGAGTTCTCTCGAAAGTGAAATCGGCGAGCTCTAAATTTCGTGCCATTCAGCAGAAGGTTGAGACCGAGTGGCTTGTGCACCAGAACCTCCAGGCAAAAATCGGGGAGACCTCACTTTCGACTGAGAAATCGACCGCTATCACTTCGGTGATGTCGGCTCCGATGGTGGCCTACAAGCCGGCGAAACCGGGCAAGGCGATCTCTGTTCTCATTGCGGGATTCCTCGGATCATTTCTCAGCGTGGGAATCGTAGGCGTTGATCTACTGAGAGGGCGGCCGTATGTTGACGGGCGGCAGGCAGAGGAGCACCTCAACGTGAAGACTATCGCCCGGATTCCCGCTCCCGGAGCGGGTTCAGAAAACGACCAGCAACTCATGAGCGAGCTCTCGAAGGTATTTTATTCCCCCGAACACAGGCAGGCGAGATTTGTGCACGTCTCTTCAGTGTCTGAATGTCAGGAAGGTCTGAGAACGTCGGCGTGCCTGGCCGCGGTGTCTGCGCGACACGGATGCAGCACGCTTCTTATTTCAGTTCTTGCGGGAACCAATTCCAATGAGCTTGTCTCGTTTGTTCCGCGTGAGTCAAACACCGAGAATCTTTACACGCTCACTCTCACTGCTGATTTTCTCGTCGCGCCGAACAGTGCGTGGCAGCTCATCGGGCCTCACTGCCAGAATTTCCAGCGCATCGTTATCGAAAGCACCGCGGTGAGTCAGGATTCGCAGGTGCCTGCTGTCTTGACGTCGTTTGCGGACTCGAATCTGCTGATCGTTTCAACGGAGCGGGATACGAGGAACGACACCAAGCACGTCGTCACGAGACTTGCCGAGTGCGCCCGCGCTCCACTTTCGTTGATTATGCAGGGCTAGGTGCAAATTCAGACTGAATGAATCCTGCAAAGCCAGAGTCGCTTCCTGTTGCTGTCGATCGGAAGCTCAAAATTCCTGCCCTGTTTCAAAGGCTCTTTCGCGTCTTCTTTCCCCCGGGGATCAGACTCTCGGGGGCCGCGGTTCAATTCCTCAGCACGGTGCTCATCGCCCGCTATCTGGGGGACAGCGGGAGTTCTGCATTCTTCTTCTGGTCTGCAGTGCTCACTTCCTTTGCCATCGTCGCCACGTTCGGTCTCGAGCATCTCGTTCTCAGAAACGTGCCGCGCCTCAAGAGGACGGGAGACCCTGACACTGTTCTGGAATACCTGGCAACGATCCGTGGCATCTGTCTTACTCTCTCTCTCGTGATTGGGCTGGGTTTGGTTCTATACGCCTATTTAAAAGGTGATCCGAACGGTATTCATTTCCAATACTGGTATTTTCTTCTCCCGCTCACACTGGGGGCGATGGCGTTGTGCGTCGTCAACGGGGAAGCGCTCAAGGGGCTCTCGAAGCCGGCCTCAGGCGTCTTTTTCGGGCACTTCGTTCCGGTGACTTTGTTCTGCGGCTTAATCGTTCTCAATCTCAATCATCTCAGCTCGCCGCTGTTGTTAGCCCTCTACGCGTGCGCCTACGTGACCGGTGTTATCGTGGTTCGCTTCGGGCCCACAGATCTCATGAGGGGGAACCTGTTTTCCGTGCCGGACTGGAAAGGCTCCCGCTCCACTCTCACTGAGGGACTTCCCATTTTTTCATCAAGTGCGCTCGGAGCTTTGTGCTACGTGATTCCACTGGCGATACTCGAGTATTCCAGATCGCCGGCTGAGGTCTCCCACCTTACGACTTCTTTCCGGGTCAGCATCCTGCTCTCAGTTCTCGCGACGGCTATACACGGTGTCTTCGCTCCGCAACTCTCCTGCGCCGCTGAGGTGAAAGGCGGAATGAAAGGCGTTTTCAAAGTCTATGCAAAATCGACCTGGTTTACCTTCGGGGTTTTGATTATCCCCGCTATGGTCGGGATCCTTTTTCCTGAATGGGTCATGTCCATTTTCGGTGAGGACTTCCGATCCGGAGCTGATACGCTCAGATGGCTTCTTGTGAGCAGTGCTCTCTCAATGTTTATCGGGCCGGTTCACCAGCTTCTGGTTATGACAGGAAATACAAATTTTCTCGCCGTGTCAGGAATGGTGAAGCTTCTTCTCACGGTGACGCTCTCTATTCTGCTGATCCCGGAATACGGTGGGATCGGCTTGGTTGTTGCAGTCGTGTTTTCCTTCCTTCTTGAAGAAATTGTCGGGTTGACCTGGGTTTTTGTCAGTCTATACCGTGAAGCCAAAACAGCAGGGAATTCGTGAAATCAAGACGACAGCATCGCGGCGCGGGACCGGGGCTTCTCCTCGATCTTCCCTGGTGGTATAGACCCTCCCGGTTCCTGCTCGCAGTCTCACTTCCTGCGCTTCTGATCTTCGCTAATGCAGACAGCTCGCTGTCGCTTTCGAGTGCTCAGCTTTTTTACGGCAATCGGGATACGGTGCTTGGTATTCTCGCGATCGTGGTTCTCGCTGCAGGAGCGCTAGTGGGGGAGACCGGGATATTTTCGCGGTTGATTCCCGCACACTGGTCGAATTCTGAAAACAGGCTCGTCGCCGGGACCCGGTACCACGGCCGAATCAGTGAGGCATTTTTATCGGAGAATTTTGACAGAGTTCTCATGGCTGTCTTTCTGATATCTCATCTGATTTTCTTCCGCGGTTTTTTCCTTAATCCCGGATTGGCCCTCGGGGTTCTCGGGGGAAATGTTGAGCTGAAGCACACATTTAAAACGATTCCCGGAGTCACGACGTGGACTCAGGTGTCGCTCGTCCTCGCTGCTTTGCGCGGGCTTCGCTGGTCCGGAATCCTCCCCGGGAAGGTGAAGCTGATTTCTGTATTCCACCTCGTTTTCTTCGGGACGCTTTTTATCCGCGCCATCCTCTGGTCCGAGCGACTCGCTCTCATTGAGGGGGTCGTGCCGTTCTTTCTATGTGCCTTGCCAAAGGTGATCCGACTCGCGGGCCCGTGGACCCGATTGCTGTTCAAGTTCTTTCCACTGATCGTTCCTGTGCTCTTGTTAGGTGTTTTCACCGTGTTCGAATACTTCCGTTCCTGGCAGTATTACGGAGCCCAACACGGGAGTTTGTTTCAGTTCGGCTGGTTGCGACTTTTTACCTACTATTTCGAGGCGATGAATACGGGGGCGGCGACGCTTGGGCTTTCGGGATTCTACGGAGGGCTCACGCTTCCCATCGCCGAGGCCGAATATGAATACATCTACAAGGGGCTTTATCTGGAAAGCCTCGACGTCGAATTTAATAATCCGTCAGGGATTTGGTATCTGGCGACCTACACGGGGAATCTTCTCTTCTTTCCGCTGTTGGCTCTTCTCGGCGCTTTCTACGGTATCGTTTGGAAAGCTTTTCGGGAAGGCCGCGTCTTCGGATTGTTTTTTCCGATCAACTTTCTCGGGCTCATGGAAATCATTCGAATCCATTACTGGTTCGGCACGAACCGCGTCGTGCCCTCGACTCTCGTGATCTGCCTCCTCATCGTGTGGGCTCTGTTTTTGCCCCGCCGTTTGCGAAGGCGCAAAACACCTCCATCTGCATCGGCTGTTCCCGCTCAACTCGCTCCATGACCCGCAACATCTCATTAAACGCCAGATTTCGGCATCGACCTGTCACCGGAGTCGAGCGTTTCGCAATTGAAGTGGTAAAGCGACTGCCGGCGCGAACAGGTGGTGAATTGGCGGAAGTGGAACCTTCGTCCCCGCTGGCCGGTTTACGGGGGCACGCCTGGGAGCAATGGGTGCTTCCACGGAGAATGGAGGAGGGGGCGACCCTGTTCTCGCCATGTAACACAGGCCCTATCAGTGTCAGAAATCAACTCGTCGTGATTCATGATGCCGCGGTGTGGGATCATCCCGAAGCCTTCAGCCGTCAGTTTGGCACGCTTTATCGGCAGCTGCTTCCCGCGTTGGCGAAGCGCGTCGAGTCGATTGGAACCGTGTCTCAGTTTTCGCGGGAACGACTTTCCATTCATCTTGGCGTTCCGGAAGATCGCATCTATGTTCTCGGGAACGCTGCGGGGAGCGATTTCGTTCCCGGGGATGGCTTTGATAGGGCTGCTTCCCCAACGATACTGTGTGTCGGTTCTCTCGATCCGAGGAAAAATTTCAATCGACTCGTGGAAGCGTGGATCAATCTGGCTGACGCGGACCGACTTCCGGAGAACGCGGAACTCAAAATCATCGGCTCTGCCAAACCCACCAACTTTTCCAGATTTGAAGCGACTGCATTTCCGGGGATCTCCTGGTTGGGAAGAGTCAGTGATGAGGAATTGGTGAGACATTATCAAAACGCGACCGCTTTCGTCTTTCCAAGTCTCTATGAAGGCTTCGGGCTTCCGCCTCTCGAGGCAATGGCCTGTGGGTGTCCCGTTCTGCTTTCGAACGCAGCAAGTCTCCCTGAGGTGGGAGGGGATGAGTTTGATGGTCTGTCAGAGGCCGGGTCACAGGGCGCAGCGCTCTATTTCGATCCTCTGAGCGTCAGCGAGATTGCCGATACGCTCGTCCGGATTTTCGAATCGGATGCTGCGATTCTCTCCCAAATGAGCCGGAACGCCGTAGCTCACGCTGCTCAGTTCTCCTGGGAATGCGTCGCAGACAGGACTTTTGAAGCTCTGCCTCGAGCGTGAGCGAACGGCCGAATTCTCTCCCGGTCTCACATTGAACCGCAGCGAAGGCTTTTTTCTGCTGACTACCGGTGCGGTACTCCGCCGCCAACTCCGTTGTCAGTAATGCGGTAGAACCCTGGGGCCCATATAGTTGCAGCGTGCTGTGGCGGGCTCATCTGTTTCTGACTTCTCAGTGTTACCGATTTCCCTCTTTGTCATGAGACTCGAGGAGTCTCAAGCGGCTGCGCCCCGTTAAAATAACTAACTACACAATTAGTTAACTAAAGTTAAATAAAATGTGTAGTCGTAGGCTGCTTCAACTGAACAGCGGATCCGGGGTGGGGGGCGGTGTCGTTGCCCCGGAGGAGCAGCTCTAACGAAAGGTGATTACAGCCTTGTGAACTCAGGATGACTGGTGGTTTTGTCGCGAAAGTCAGACCAAATAAGGGCTGATGGCTGTTTGGAGTAGTAGTTCTGATGAGCGAAGGTCGAAACATAAAGCCCGTATTTCCCGGGGGGTGGGCGATATATTAACGTTTTTAGATATATCCGTTTGACATTTATTGAGCAAAACTATTTGCGTTCACAACTTCCTCATAACGAATGGGTTGTGCGTTTAAAGGTGTGTTTTTTGAGTAGGTATTCGCATTTTATGGGAAAAAAAATGTGACTTTCGGATGAATTCGTTTCAATTACCTAGTGAGGTTGACTTGCTGTTTTTTCAGTTTTTCGATCCCTACATACCAAACACACACAGAATCCGGTTTTTTTGCTTCTACGGCTCCGACCCTTTCTCCCCAGGAACGAGTAGTAAAAATTGATCGATACGGTCGGATTTCTGTCGAAATAATTTTTTTGATATCATGAAACGTACTACGTCCTCACGTCGCAAGCGCTGGTTTTTTGCCCGTTCAATGGCCCGCGCCTATCAGGAATGGCTGCAAAAACGCACCCGATCCGGTAAAAAGCCTGCTAAGAAAGCGACGCAACGTCCTCTATTCGCGGAAGCGCTTGAACCGAGGGTTCTCTTTTCGGGTACCCCTGTACCGGTAGAAGACGTTGATACCGCGCAGGACGACCGGGCAGCGGCGATGGCCCAGACCGCAGAACTGCTCGATGCAAGTATAGATGGACTCGAAACGTTTTCATTTGATGAGCACGAAGAGATTAACTTCACCGAAGCCGATCTGGAGCGTTTAGCGAGTGAGGCCGCTTCACGTTGGGAAGCGTCGGGACTGACTGAGGATCAGATCGCAGCGCTTGAGGAGATTAATTATGTAGTAACGGATCTGGAGGGATCAACCCTCGCCTACGCGGATGGCAGCTCGATCTACATCGATAACGATGCCGCCGGTTATGACTGGTTCGTCGACGAGACTGAGTGGCTTGATGAGGAGTTTGTCGCTTACGATGGTTACCTCGAGGCTATTACGGAGGAGGCGATCGACGGGATTGATCTCCTGACAGCGATCATGCACGAGCAGGGGCATATCCTCGGGCTCGAGCACGACATGGAAGATGGCGAGGTGGACGGCCTACTCGCGTTGAGTATCGGCGAGGGCGTTCGAAAGCTTCCTGAGGCGGGGGCAGCGGGTGGATCGACTCCTCATTCTCTTGTCGGACCACAATTACTGAGCGCTGCGCCTGATTTCTCCGGCGCAGTTGAGCGCTATCAGGAGGATTCAGAAAGCGGCTTTTCAGGGTTTACTACTGATCCGGGGACGATCTCCATAGTCGAATCCGGAACGGACGGGGTTGATTCACTAAACGGAGCGTCGCACGCTATTTTCAAGCAGACGGAAGTGGCGGGGGATCTATCGGGCCCATACACTCGCTTTGATGGTTACCGTTCCGATCTGGGCGGTGGAGTCAGAACTGAGGTCGCTATCTTTCTGGACCCTGACGCTTTCGCTGCGGGTGAAGGATTCGAATTTTCGGTTGCTGCTACTCGAGATTCGGGAAATCATCTCCGCGATTTTGTTTTTCATGTTACGAAGGACACAAGTAGCGGGGAATTGCTCGTAGGCGCTTCTAACAATGCTAATACGTTTCCGAGTTTTCATCCCCGCGAAGATTTAGACACGATCAATCATACGGCAATCGATTCCGCCGGTTGGTATTCTTTTGAGCATAAATTTTACGAGAATTCAGGAGGAAGCCTCTCAGTAGAGATGAACCTCATCAATTCTGCCGGGGATGTGATTTTCACAGAGGTGCGCAATAATCCGGCTGACACTGATTTCGGAGGAAATCGGTACCTGTGGTTTACTGGAATCCAAGTGGAGAATGGCATCGCGCTCGACAATGTCTCGTTGGAGACAATGGATGCGAGCCCCATTCAGCTCTTCTCGGGCAGGAATACCTCACATCACGCGACGATTCAGTCAGCTATCGATGCTGCCTCTGAGGGGGATGTAATTGAAATCGCTGCCGGAACGTATAGTGAGAGCCTCGATTTGACGAAAGCGGTCACCCTTCGGGGAGCCGGTGTTGGGCAAACTGTTATAACGCCCGTCAGTGGAAGCGGTATTGATATCGTGGGTGATCTTGGCACCGATTCGATCGTGCATATCGATGGAATCGAGTTCAAGGCGTCCCCCAATGGATCAGGTATTGATTATGCAAATACCGCGATTCTTGGAACGCTGAATATTACAAACAGTAAGTTCGAAGCGAATTTCCGCAATGGCGTCGAAATCGGCGGTGACGGTGGTCTACTGGATTTGGACAACGTAATTATCACCGATTCGGAATTCATTGGAAACGGTGAGCCTCAGCCAGGCGGAACCAGTGGAGATGGTGATATTCTTCTGTTTCAATACAACGGCGATGCGACTATTTCCAACGTTACGATTACAGGTCAGGATCGCGGAAGTGGAGCGGCTGACAATGCGATTCAGCTTCGGTCGAATACCGGTGCGATGGGGGCTGTCAGTTTGAATAATGTCTCTATCGGAGGTGTTTACCAGAAGGTTGGTTTGGCAATTTATGGTTTTGACAACATCGACAACTTTTCAGCGACTGGTGTTGTTGTTTCCGCTGACACCGGATGGAGCACTCCGGTGAACTTCGATGGTGTCGGGGGAGATATCGATTTTTCCAGTATGGACATCGATGTGAGCGGCGCTTCCGGGGCGGTCTCTATTCAGGGAGATGACGGTAATAACAGGTTAACGAGTGGAAATGAAGGAGCGTTTCTCCGCGGACACGATGGAGATGATGTTTTCATTGGTGGCGGTGGTGATGACACCATCATTGGAGATGAAACGGATGATACAAATTCGGGTACTGATACTGCTGTATTCATCGGGAACTTTTCGGACTTCGAGATTACTCCTGACGGTGACACCGTTACGGTCACCGATCTGAACACGGCAGACGGTGATGAAGGGACTGATACCCTGGTTGGCGTCGAAAACCTCGTCTTCGGGGATATTTCAATCAGTATCGCGTCGATTGACGATTTGAGCGTCGGTTCGGAAGTTGAAGCGGCGGTTAAAGCCAAGATGATGGAGAACCCCGGTGAGCCGATTGCGATTAACGGGACCTCGTCAGAAGACACGATCGTGATTGATTTGACCTCTGAGAACTGGCTTCCTGACCTTCTTATTATCGATGGTGGGGGCCAGGGGATCGGCGGGATGGATACCCTTGTCATCATTGATCCAAATGGCAACGCAATCAGCTACACCCCTGACGCATCAACCTTTGGCACGGGAGAAATTGTCATTGCCGGAAAAACGATTCGATTTGAAGATTTTGAGCCGATTGATTTCGATATCCTCGGGGGAGGTGTTTTTACTCTCAATCTACCGAACGGAAATGACGTCGTAGATATCACATCCGGTACACTCGCTGCCGGGGTGGTTGATGCCTTGATCCTTTCCGGTTCCTCCGGTGGGATCAGTTTTGAGACCGCGCACGTGCGGGGAGCGACTGAAATTATTATCAATACCGAGGATACGGCGACTGGTTCCGATGCTATTACGATTACCAGTGCTGACGGAAATCACGGTAACGGTGCTCTTACCATCAACACGGGGAATGATGTAGGAGATTCGATCACTGTGAATGGTCCCGTCGATTTCGGCACCGGAACAGTCACTCTTTCGACCTCTGTGTTGACCCTGAATTCGCAATTTACCGCCGGATCGGTAACAGGTTCGACAGCTACCGTGAATGTGGCGGCGACAGCAAGTATTCAGGACGGTATCGGTCTGGCAGGGGCTGGAGGGACTGTGAATGTAGCTGCGGGCACTTATATTGAAGACCTTACGATCAATAAGACGATTTCCCTGCGCGGAGCCGGTGCAGCCAACTCCACCATTAGCGGAGCGATCGGCGGCACTGGTGGATCCACTGTTCGAATTTCTGCTTCGGATGTAGAAGTAAGTGGATTCACGATTACGAGGGAAGGCAACACCGTTGGTGATTGGAACAATGGAGCCCTCAACAATGCAGGCGGGATTGCCATTCAAGGACAGGCAGTGACCAATGCGATGATTCACGATAACCTGATCACCGGCAACCGGACAGGTATTGATGTTAATAACAGTAATGGGCACATCATTCGGAACAATGTCATCGACAATAACCGGACGGGGCTTCTTTTCCGCAATCAGACGGACGATCTCGTCGTTACGCAGAATGCCATTACTAACAACTGGACTGTGGGGATTCTCTTTCTGGATGCCAGCGGGGGGGATAACGATCCCGTCCAATCGGCTATCAATTCCAGCTTTAACAATAACAATATTTCGGGTAACTGGTATGGACAAATCGTTGACCGTCAGAGTGGGGGAAGTTTGCCGGCAGCGGGGACGACTAATCTGAAGGACTTCAGCAGGAATTATTTCGGGGGCGGTGCCCCTGTCGTTTCCACCGATAACAGCGCGGAGCCCGGCTATGCCGCTCAGATTCCTGTAGTGTTTGGAGGTACTGCCACAGCTCCTGCTCCCGGCACTCACGCGGACATTCTGGGGACGGCATCGGCCAATTTTGACTTCAATGCTTACCTTACTTCAGGAGTCGATACCAACGTCGAGGCAACTCCGGGTTGGGGGACTTACGGTTTCCAGGGCGACTTCTCCGAAATGTATGTCACGGCGGATGGAGCGCAAACCGGCAGTTTAGGCCGGATAGCCGAGGCGATCGATGCGGTAGCGGTTGGTGGGACTGTCATTGTTGGCGACGGTGTCTACACGGAGAATTTGATCATTGATAAGGATCTCACGCTGGTTTCTGAGAATGGTCGGGGTGCTACTACGATTCAAGGCACAGACGGAGCCGGCGGTTCGGGTGCCATCACGATTGAAGAAACTACGACCGCCCTCACGATTGGTGGCCTTGGTCAGGGATTTCACATTATCGGAACAAATGGAAACGGCGCGATTGAGAATGCTGCGATTTACATCAAAGGAACTCACAGCGGAACCTCGATTATCGATAACGAAATCGAAGCGAGGGGAGATGGAGGATTGCTGGGAGAATGGAGCGCTGTGATCAACGGGCTTCTCGTTCAAGGGAATGAGTTTTCAGGGAAGACCTTTGTCGGCGCGCAGCCGGACGGTGTTGACTTTAGTACGCAGTTCGATGCAGGAAATAACGTGCCGCGTCAGCTTGTGGCGCTTGGCAATGGCGGTTCAGGGGGCGCAAATGTGACTAACATTACGTTTAAAAATAATCTCCTATCCGGTGTAGCTGGTGGTATCAGCAGCACCGATGGAGTCAGCGAGCAGGGCAATACGCTGGCGACAATTGATGCTGCGAATTCCACGATCAGTGGGAATCTGTTTGAGGGGACTACAACCGCCTCAGGTGCAGCACTTCGAGTGCGTCGACCTGATACGACGATCACGGGGAATACCTTCGATGGCAGCTCAATGGGCGCTGAAACGGGGTATCTCACCCTTCAAAACAGTACGACCACGACCGCGGATATTGTTGCGGCCAATACGTTTACTGCTGGAGCGCCTATCACCAGTGAATCGGGAGCATGGAACACAATTGAAGCCGCGATTAACGGATCGAGAGCCGGCGATACCATTACGATTCCGGCGGGAACTTACAACACAGGTGTGCTCACGATTGATAGAGATATCAGTCTGGTAGGGGCGGGTGATGGAAGTGATGATTCGTCCAACACGATCATTCAGGGTGGTTTCATCATTTCCGGAAGTGGTGCTTCCGTATTGGATCGGCTCACGATTAAAGACCTCCGCGTAGAGGTCGTGAACCATCATCATGCCATGACTTTTGAGGCGGGCTCGTCCCATGTCGCCTTTCTGAACACGACGATTGATGGAAAGTATAACCGGAACGGAATTGAGATCGATACGACTGGTCACGAGGACTTCTATTTCAACGATGTGGTGTTCTCAGGAAACCAATCGGGGCTGCGGGTGTGGACGACTGGTGCCGTTGATGGTCTGACGATTGAAAACAGCCGATTTGAGGACAACCGCTACGGCATCACCACCTATGCGGAATCCTCGTTTGCTGCCGACTACGATGCGGCAACCGGGAATTCCGGCAGTTTCCGGAATATTACTATTCAGGATTCGACCTTCGAGAACAACTCAGATAAGGGGCTGTATTTTGAGAAGATACAGGATGGACTCGTTGATGATGTCATTTTCACCGATAATGGAGTCAAACCGGGGCATAACTATAATAACGGGATCGATCTGAATCTGAAGTTCGACAACTACAGTAACTTCACGATCAGCAATTCCACTTTCGATGGCTCGGGCCTCGCGACGAGCAGCGCGCCGGGTTCAGCAACGATAGCAATCAAGGCACGCGGAACCGGCGATGATAGCAGTTATGCCGGCAACCCGGCATCAGTTTCAGGGGTGTCTATCACAGGCAATACCTTCATCAATGGTGGTGGTGCTGAGGGTGGCACTGCGATTCGATTTGGTGAGGACGGTAAGAATAACACCGGTCCAGGCGGTGTTGTCGTAACGGGGAACACTTTCAGTGATTCGAGTTATGAAACGCTTCTCCACATCACTACACAGGCGCCTTTTGACACGGCGGATTTCGCGACCACGAACACGATTGCGGCAGGAGTGGTTACGAGCGAGTCCGGGGCATGGCACACGATCCAGGCAGCGATCGATGGCTCAAATGTTGGCGATACTATTCAAATCCCGGCGGGTACCTACAGCGGGGTAGTTCTAACGAAGGCTGTCAACCTTTCGGGAGCGGGAGTGGGGCAGACCATTATTACCGAGACCTCAACAACAGGCGATAGTCAGGGGCACGGAATTCGAATCTTCGGTGATCTCGGTAGTGCTAATTCAGTTACGATCAGTGGTATTGAGTTTAAGGATTCTGCTGTGTCTGGAATTCACTGGGCTGACACCAACGGCTTGATTCCGGCGGTCACTCTGGGAACTCTGACAGTGACCGAAAGTCGCTTCGAAGGTAATGCTCAGAATGGTCTGTGGATTGGCGGGGACGAGCCTGTGTTGCTTGGTAATATCATCGTCAGTAACTCAACATTTGAGAATAATGGCGGTACTGGCGGCGGCGGGAATGGAGAAATCAATCTCTATTTGTTCAATGGTAATGCGACCCTCAATAATGTTGCTTTGAGCGGTGATGGTCGGGGTGCCTATGGACTTCAATTGGTTGGAGCAGGTTATAGTCGAGCGGGAACGGAAGCTCCTACAGGGATCGTTTCACTCACTGATATCACAATTGATGGGAATTACGGCAAAGTGCCTTTCGCCTTTTACAACTACGAAAATGTTGACGGCGTTAGCGGATCAAACGTGGAAATCAACGCCGGTGGTGGATGGGGATTATCAGTTAATCTCGACGGGATCGGTGGGGATATTGATTTCTCCAACTTTGGCATCGATGCGAGTGGTGCTCCCGGAACGGTGACTATTCAAGGGGACGGAACTCCAAACACACTTACGAGCGGGAACGAAGGGGCTGCTATCGTTGGAAAAGGTGATGCGGACACTCTCGTCGGCAACGGTGGTGATGACAGCCTTTATGGAGGGGATGGCGACGACATTCTGATTGGCGACGGCGGTGATTCCTACAAGACTGACTTCGACGGTTTCGATCCGATTGCATTCTCGGGAGGCAATCCGATGTTCGGTGCTGGAGACGGTTGGAGCGGCAATGGCACCAGTGGGCTTTCTGGGGGCTCTCAATTGGATGCTGAATTTGTTCCCGATGGTAACGGCGGCCAGGCGCTCCGCATTTCGAATGCTGTTACCAGTGGTGTTTACGACACCACGTGGCCGTTCGCTCCGGCGGTTGAACCTGCGGGCGAGACTGAGGCGAACGATACTTTTATCTTTTCTATCGACTTCAAATCTGCGACTTCAACCCCGCAACCGGGAGCTTCTATGGATGTTAATCCCGGTCAACGGGGGAGCGCAGTCCGTCAGGGAATCATCAGGATTCTCGATGATCCGACGACGGGCATGACGGTAGGATTCTGGCAGGCGGTTGAGGATGCCGGGCCTAGTGGGTACACGTTTGAGTTCGTGGAACTTGCCACCAATCTTGATCGTAGTTTGACCCACACAGTGACCGTGGAAATGGTCTTCAATGGGGGTGCCGGTAACGACGAAGTGACTGTCACGCTCAATGGAGCAGCAACCACCGGGTTGACATCCTGGGAGGCATACTTCCGAAATGCGGGGGATCCGGCAGGACCGACGCCCTCCGTCGATACTGTGGGATTCCGAAATGGAGCTTACACTTCGCCTGAGCCCTCGGTCTTGGGGAAAGGCTTCATTTTTGACAACCTGAAGATGTATTCTTTCGGTTCCGGATCCGGAGATGACGTCCTGGACGGCGGTGCTGGAAAAGACACTGCCATCTATGCCGGTGATTCTTCTGACTACACCTTTACGACGACTGCAAGCGCCAATGGCTTTGTCACTTCGATTGATTCCATCACAGATAACAATGCCGGAGACGGGGACGAAGGTAGCGACACTCTCACGGACGTCGAGGTCATTACCTTCCAGGGGAATGGACTCAGCCTTGACCTCACGAAGAGCGTGCAGCTTTTTGATTCGACAAGTCGTCTTATCGGAACCTTTGATACTCTTCAGGAGGCTGCCGATTCCGCTGGTGCGACCGATTCAATCATCGTCGGAGAAGGTGGTGCGTCTCCTCAGGATTCTTCTGCCGGAACCTCCATTGTCCCTGACATTGTCTTCTCTTCTGCAACCGATTACACCGTTGATGTTGCCGGGAACGGTGCGGGCCAGTTAGATACGCTCGAAGTGAAAGGTACCGTAACGCTTGGTGATGCGGAACTCGGAGTTGAGAAGATCGGTGCTCCGGTCGTGCTCGACAACGAAACCTATATGATCATCGATAACGATGGCACTGACGCGGTCATCGGCACGTTTGCTGGTTTCGCTGAAGGGGCCATCGTCAGCACCGATTTTCTCGGTAGCGGAAAAACCGCTCGTATTACTTATACCGCTGGCGACGGAAATGATGTCGCGATCGTGACTGACGGAGATGTCGTTATCTCAGGGACTGCGCTGGACGACACAATTGTTGTTCAACTCGACGACTCCGGTGAGAAACTGGAGATTCTCGTAAACGGCGTACTCACCGACAGCCGTCCGACGTTGGGCGCCGGCACGATTATAATCAATGGTTCCGGCGGTAATGATACCCTGACACTCGATTACGGGAATGGCGATCCAGTGCCGGTTGATCTTGTTTTCAATGGCGGTGCAGCCGGAAATGACACTCTCAAAGTGATCGGGACCGGTTCTGAAATTATTAACTATTCACCGGACGCAGGCAATTTTGGAGACGGAGTGCTCAATGTGAATGGGAAGACAATTACGTTCACCGGTCTCGAGCCCGTTGACATTCTCAACGCAGGGACATTCACGCTCACGCTTCCCGGCGCTGACGATATCGTCGATATTTCCAACGGAACCATTCCGGGCCAGGGCGATGCGATGGTTCTCAGCGGCACATCGGGCGGAGTTGGTTTCGAACTGGCTCGCGTGCAAAACACGGAAAATGTCATTATCGACACCACTGCAGTTCCCGGCGATGACACAGTGACGATCCTTGGGGCGGATAACGCGCACGGCAATACGAACCTGAGCATCATTACAGGTGACACCGGAACGGACAACGTGAACATCGACGGCGCGGCGACGTTTGCCGGAGATGTGCTTATCCAGACACGCAACATGGACATCAACGCGGTGCTGACCGCAGCCAATGTCACATTGCAGCCGCAGTCGAACACTTCGATTTTTGTGGGCGATGGGGGCAGTGG
>JBLXHA010000007.1:0-364177 GCA_048260165.1 Verrucomicrobiales bacterium | reverse complement strand
CTCTACGGCACGCTGTCGATCGATGCAGACGGGAATTTTGTCTACACCGTGGACGGGAATCTGCCGACGACCCGTGCGCTGGACACCGGTGATGTGGGCGTGGAAACGTTCACCTACCGGGTGAGCGACGGGAGCGGCGGTTTCGTCGAAGAGAAGATCGTGGTTCGAGTCGTTGGTAAAACGGGCGGCAAGATTGGTGAATTCTTCGGAGTCGGTGGATCCGGCATTCTCGAGGGTTTCCGCTTTGCGGAGCCACGGGGCGAGGGTGGTGGCGGCGCAGGTGAGCCCCTGCTCTTGCTGATGCCGACGTATTCAGGAACTGCCGAGCCGGGATCAGTGATCACCCTGTCAGTGATGGGAGCGGATGGTTCGACTTTACTTGGTGGATCGATGACGGTTGTCGCAGATCTGTCAGGAGGGTGGATTGCTAAGTTCAGCGGATTGGAAATCGGGAATACCTCTTATTTCGTGAAAGTGGCGATAGCTCCCCCAGCCTGGAGCACCGGAGTGACCGGCTCATTTCAGGTGTTCTTTGCCCCGGCGATTAACGGATCTCATACCGAAAGTGATGTGTTGACGGTCGATTCGGTGATGGGGCGTCGATTGAACTCCGTAGCGCTGGATAGCCTCATAGAGGCTGATGCACATCCGAATGGCTCAAATGCCGATTGGAGAAAGGCCAACGGTATTGCGGAGTTGTTCTAGTGGCGTTCTGCTGGTCCCGATAGTTCCCGTTTGCGCGGATTTTTGTGCAAATGGGCAGGCAAAAACGCGAATGTCAGGGCATCTAACAGGGTAGTGTGAGGCACCTGACAGGGTTGGATTCACTTGACGCCTGCTTTCCCGTGGTAGCTGAGGTCAGGGCCATGTTTTATTGGCTGAACGGGGCGGACTACGCAAACGCGTATTTTTAATTGATCACGATGTTGTAATGCAAGGCAACATTGTGTAAGTGCTTTAATTCGCGAGTGTTTGCACCTTTGCAAATCGGTTTTGATAATGTTTCCCCGCCATATTGTCCGGCCGTTTGCACTCTATCGTTGATACCTTTTTTAACTTTTCTCCTGATCTATGAATAAAACGACATCCTCACGTCGTAGGCGCTGGTTTTTTGCCCGCTCCATGGCTCGTGCCTATCAGGCATGGCTCGAAACGCGCGCGAAAAGTGGCGGTCGCAGCGGGTCAAAGTCTGTCAAGGCGAATGCGAGGCCTTTGTTTGCTGAAGCACTGGAACCGAGGGTGCTTTTTTCGGCTGCTCCAGTGGCTGTGGATGAGCCCGTGGAGGAGGAGCGAGGTGGCGCAGAAGCTACCGCACATACTTCGGAGGCTTTTGATTCGGATGTGGAGGCAATTTCGGGAATTTCGTTTGATGATGATAGTGACGTCGAATTTACCGAGGAGGATCTCGATCGTCTCGCGGATGAAGCCATTGCCCGGTGGACTCAGTCCGGTCTAACGGAAGAACAAATCGAATCGCTCGAGCGAATCAGTTACGTTGTCAGCGATCTTGAGGGGAGTGCTGTCGCGAAGGCTGAAGGAACTACGATATACATCGATGACGATGCTGCGGGTCATGATTGGTTTATTGATGAAACTGAATCTCTCGATGAAGAATTCGTAGCTTTCGAGGGGTATTGGGAAGCGGTCACCGGGGAAGCGATGGAGGGGATCGACTTGTTGACCGTGATTATGCACGAGCAGGGGCACCTGCTGGGTCTTGAGCACGCCTCCGATTCCGAAGGGGTGATGGACGGGGTGTTTACCGTGGGGACCCGGCGTCTACCGGTCGAAAGTGAGGCTGCGGGGGCTGTTCCCGGCAGTCTTGAGGGGGAGCGCTTCGCCGTGGCCGGTGAGGTGGTGTTGTTCAGTCTCGATTTTGAAAGCGAGGCGGGCTCCACCGTGTTCACTTCGGGAGGGGGGAATCCCAGTAGCATCGACACATCGGTGGTCTCTCTGGGCGCTGCTAACAATACCGGTGCGAATGCGTCCGGCCAGGTTTGGGGAATGAATACGGAGTTCTCCACCGCGCAACTGAAGCTTGATACCTACGATTCCGGTTCCGCGGTTGCTGCGCTCAATGCGTTGCCACCGGGTGAGTATCAGCTTCTCTTTGAATACGACCAGAACGTACTCGATAACACTCCCAAGACCGGTTTTACCCTGAGCGGCGTCAATGGCAGTGGTAATTACTGGGCGGTGCACAACGTGGGGCATGGCGGTGGCAGCAATCAACCCGCCGACAGAACGCTCAATAATGTTTTCGAACACGTCACGATCAGCACGGAGTTGAATGCCGATACGAGCGCACGGAATCCGGCCATTTTGACGATAGTTGCTCCGGGCGGAGATCTCTCTGATGTGAGCGTTTTCGAGCAGGGCGGCTTTACCAATATTACGCTGAGCTTCTGGAACACTTCCGGCGGTGCTGCCGGAGCTGAAGCTTACTACGACAATATCAGTCTGAAGGCGGTTCCGATTCCAGCGGTCGCAGAGCCATTAGTGAACTTGACCTTCGATGCCGATTCTGCTGCGGCAACTGACCTTCTGACTACCACAGCGAACCTGGGATCGTTGGGAGGAAGCGCTTCGGGAGCAGGTGCGTTGACCTATGCCGCAGGGGAAGTTGGCGGAGAGCTGGCGGCACAGTTCGACGAAGACGGAAACGTGGTTACCTACGATATCGCGGCCGGAGTTCTCGATGCGGGGGCTGATTTTACGGTTGCAACATCGGTCTATATCGATGGGAATCAGTCGCAGTTTGATCGTATTCTTGATCCGTTTTTTCAGTTCGCCAACAATGGCACCGCAGTGACGATGGCGTCATCAGAGCAGACTATCCATACGACTGCTTCGCTCACGACGGGGTGGCATCATCTCGCTTTGACGTTTGATTCAGACGCGAGCGGCACCGATGGTCGCGGCGTTGCCCGTGCTTACGTGGATGGGGTCGAGGTCGCTTCGAATGTAAGTGCTTTAAGGCCCGATTTCAGTAGCGGATTGGCATTGGCTTTAGGGAATCAAACCAGCGGATCGCGCCCTATGACGGGACTGATTGACGATGTTGTCTTTTATGATTCCCTTCTCCTGCCTGAAACTATAGCGGCAATCGCATCTCCTGTAAGAACGGTTTATGTTAACGATGATTGGACGCAGCAATCCGATATTGCGGGTGGAGACGGTAATTTGGAAACGACCTCTGTGGAGACTGCCACCTTCGGAAGCAATGCCTTTGGAAATCTCGAGGATGCGATTCGTGCCCTCGATACGCTCCGATCGGTGACTCTGATTATCAATGCCGGCGACTACAGCGGCGAAACGCTCGACTTCAGTGCTTTCAGTAACGAAATCACGGTTAAGTTTGTGAATGGTGACAGCGAGGTTGGGCAGATAATTGCGGGGGAAAATGTCACCCTTGAACTCGGTGGGGCGGACGGCGATCACAGCACGCCAACAACCTTGACTGTCGATGGCAATTTCACGGCGAGTGGTGCTTCGATCTCGATTGGTATTTCGGGCGCGGCAGGAGCTGGAGTGCCCGGAGGGAATGATGTTATCATAGTCGATGACGCAGGCGGCGACGGCACGGTGACGCTCGATGGAAATCTCGTGTTGAATGTCAGTGACGGGACCACGATTGCGACCGGCACCGAATTCGTCATCATTGATAACGATGGAACTACTGACGCGGTGGTTGGGCAATTTTCGGGATTGGCCGAAGGCGCCACGGTCACTCAGAATGGGCATACCTTCGTGATTTCCTACACGGGAGGGGATGGGAACGATGTGTCTCTTACCTCGATCAATGATGCCCCGGTCCCGGAAGATGATTTGTATTCTACTGATGAGGAGACCGTCATCACGATCGCCGGCTCCCCCCGGTATGAGTCGTTGGTAGCGGATTTGAACCCGGTTGCCTACTGGAAGTTTAATGAAGGGACCGGAACGATAGCGAACGACTCGTCAGGCAACGGGTATGAGGGTGTGCTAGTCGATGGGCCTGCCTACACAGCCGGAGGACGGACTGGAAAGAGTGGCGATTTTTCGGTGAGTTTTGATGGCGTCGATGATCGTGTCGACACGACATTCACGTATGCACTGGATGCCGTGAATGACGATTTCACCTGGTCGTTTTGGGCAAAAAGTAATCAAGGCGTAAACAGTGATGTCATTATTGGGAACCGGGGCCCCGGAGGTGAATGGGTGAAATTCACGCCAAGCAAATTTGAGTATAACGGGAACACTTCGGCCTTTATTGATTACAGTGACTTTTCATCGGGAAGTGGCTGGGTTTTTCACACGGCTGTGAAGAGCGGGAACAGCATCACCTATTACCGGGACGGGGTGCAGTCCGGACCTGTCGGAACGGTAACCGACGATATCGGGGCGGGGACACCACTTGAATTCTTTATCGGGGGAGACCCTTATTTCGTGGGCGAGCACTGGAAAGGTGAAGTGGATGACGTCGCACTTTTTGATTCTGCTCTTACCTCGGGTCAGATCACGGATCTTTTCGATGCACAGGGAACCGGCTTGCTCGCGAACGATTCTGACGTCGACAATACAACGGATGAGGTCACGGTGACAAAAGCACAAGGCGCTTCATTAGCAGGGAATACCGTTGATGTTACCAGTGATCTGGGAGCAAACGTAACCGTGAATTCGGATGGAGGTTTTGATTATGATCCGAACGGCCAGTTCGAATACCTTGCCGCGGGCGAATCGGTGCAGGATACCTTCGATTACACCGTGGCAGACGTTGATGGTGATACTGGCACGGCGACCGCGACGGTGACCATCACCGGCACGAACGACGAGCCGGTGATCACGCTCGATGCAGGTGATTCCGCTGCGGAAACGATTACCGAATCGGATGCTCCGCAATCAATCTCGGGGACGATCAGTGTCACCGACCTTGATTTGTCGGATGTCGTGAATGCGAGCTTCGTCGTGAAGTCGACGGTTGGTGAATTCAACGGAATTGACGGGCAAACCCTGTTCAGTCTCCAGTCCAACTCTGTTGTTTCGTCGAGTGAGACCGAAAACGATCTCACGTGGACCTTCGACATGGGGACGGAAACTTTTGACTACCTAGCCCTGGGCGAAGCCGTTCAAATTGTTTACACGATAACCGTCGACGACGGGAACGGTGCAACGGACTCACAGGATGTGACGATCACGATCAACGGCACGAACGATGTTCCGGTTGCGGTCGACGATGGAACGTTCGGAACTGTCTGGCAATTGGGGCAGGACAACGGAAGTTCCGGCGAATTTGAACGCGAGTGGGGCGGTTCACAGCCGGCGCCGGGAAGTGCGACAGCCCGCGACAATGACTACTACTTTGCGGGAACTTACGGTATCGGAACGGTGGCGGAAGATGAAGCGATCAACGATGGTATCCCCGGCAATGACGGTGCGCTCATCGGATTTGAGCGTGCGATCACATCGAGTGACCCAACGACGCGAATTCATTTCAATCTCGCCCCCGACCAACTCGACGACGAATTGCGGGTCGTGGTTGATAATGTTTCCAACGGGCCTGCCGGAGTGGCTCACGAGTTTGAAGTCCGTTTCAATGGCGCTCTCGTCTACACCGGTTTGACCACGCTGGATGGTGGTTCCGTTCACACGTCGCCGGCATTCACGGCGGCCTCTGTCGGAGCGGTGACGGGGGAGAATATCATCACGATTACGAAGACGAATTCCGACGGCGGGTGGATGTCATTTGACCGGATCACGTTGGAGTCGAAGGCGGTGTTTTCGACTAACGAAGACACAGTCTTAACGATCGCAGCCGCAGTCGGCGTTCTCACGAACGATTCCGATATCGACATCAATGGCACGGCTCCGGACGATACCTTCACGGTGACGTCTCACGACGCACACAGCGCCGCCGGGGGAGTGGTCACGGTGAATGCTGATGGCAGTTTCACCTATGATCCTTTTGGTCGCTTCGATCACCTTGCCGCAGGCGAATCCGCAACTGACACCTTTGATTACACAATCACTGACAGTCAGGGAGCAACCTCCAGTGCGACGGTCACCGTGGAAATCACAGGGGTAAATGATGATCCTGTTGCGGTCGACGACGGCACACTTGCTGAGATTTGGCGGATTGGTATCAACAACAATAGCAGCAGTGATTTCGAGCAGGAGGGCGGGGCGAACACGGCTCCCGGTAATCCCAATCTCAGGGATGACGACTACTATTTTGCCGGTGAATACGGCGGCTCGATTGGCACGGTTCTGGAAGATGAAGGGACTAACGATGGGATTGGTGGCAGCAGTCGGGTTTACGGGTTCGAAAGAGCTTTTACCAACGGTGCCGCGGACAGTCGCATTCACTTCAATTTGGGCGCTGGCCAACTCAATGATGATTTTGTGTTCACTGTGGATTTCTACAGCTTGGGAGGCTCCAACACAGGCGGTCATGACATCCGGATTCTTTTCAACGGCGTTGAGATTCATTCCGAAACGATCACGGCACCGAAGATCATAACGACTGACGCTGTTTCCGGGACGACCGTAAATGCTGTGACGGGTGACAATGTTATCACGATTGAGCGGAGCGATGATCGGGGCGGTTGGATCATCATGGACTATCTCGCCCTCAGTGCGAAACAGGCCCACACCACGAATGAGGATACCAGTCTGGTCGTGGATGCGACGGAAGGGGTGCTTTCAAATGATTCCGATGTGGATACGACGAATGCAATCAGCGTGACGGCTTACGACTCGACCAGTGCCGGTGGCGCTTCGGTAACGGTGAATTCTGACGGAAGCTTTACCTACAATCCCGGCGGAGCGTTCGATTATTTGGCTCTTGGTGAGACCGCTACGGATACTTTTACTTATACCATTACCGACTCTGGCAATGCCACCGATATCGCTACGGTGACGGTGCTGGTTACGGGGATCAATGACGCGCCTGTCGCCGATGACGACAGCGGTGCTGCGACCGAATCCGGGGGAACCGCAAATGGCATCGTTGGGACAACGGCAACGGGCAGCGTCTTTGCCAATGATTCGGATCCGGATGCTTCGGATACGATTCGGGTGTCTTCGATTACGTTCGGAGCCACGATGAAAGTGGTTCCTGATGGCGGAAGCGCGACGATCGATTCTGACTACGGCCAGCTCGTGATCGCTTCTGACGGCACGTATACCTTTACGCTCAATGACGCGAATTCCGATGTCATTGATGCGCTCGAGATTGCTCTTGAAAGCTTCAGCTACACGGTGTCTGACGGATCCTCGGAGTCGGTTACCGCTTCGCCTGATGTGGCGGTGAACTTTGGAACTCTCAATGGTGGTTTCAATCCAAACGGCTCGAGTTTCGGCACGGGCTTTTCCGGCACTTGGTCCGGGACCGGCACGCTCCGCGCGGTGACCGGAAGTCTCAGTTCTGCTTTATACAATCTTCCGGATACCGGCAACAACACTGCGTTGCAGGGCATCTACGGGCAGGAGCGTCAGTTGACCCGCTCGCTCACGACTCCGATCACCGATGAGGTTTGGTTCTCATTTCTAGTTAATAATCCGCTCGCGACATCGGTGGGTGGAATCTCATTTAACACTCCAGTGGCGGACGGCTTTCCCTCTCACGGGGATGCGGCGATTACGGCTTCCGGCACGTCGCTGAACATTGCAGGGACGGTCGTTGCTAATCAGTTTACTCTCGGGCAGACGGCTCTCGTTCTCGGGCGGGTTGGCTTTGATGCCGATGGGAATGAAGTGATCGACGTTTGGGTGGATCCACCATTGACGATAGACGGCACTCTTCCTGTGCCTGCAGGTTCCGGCACGGCGGAACTCGGTGCTGCCATTTCCACGATTGGTCTGGTGACCTATGAGGCAACGGGAGTCGCTACGACCAGCCACCGCGGCGGTATCGTTGACAATTTTGCGGTCGACTCTGATTTGGCTAATGTCACCGGCGTGCTGGGAAATCCAGGGGCGACTCTGACGATCTCTATCACAGGCGCGAACGATACACCGGTCGCGAATGCTGATGCCGCCACCGCGAAAGAGCAGGGTGGTGCAAACAACGATCCTGCAACAGGCAGCGACGCGACGGGCAATGTTCTCGGCGGACCGGGCGCGGGTGCGGGTGATGTCGCTGACATCGATGTCGACGGTGATGACAACCCCGTCGCTGATCCGCACGATGGATCAGTCGTGGTTTCCACTATCGTTTACTCCGGTGGGGGCGTGACCGTTGGCGCAGAGGCCGGCGGTTCGGTAGACGGTGTCGGGACCGTTGTCGCGGGAGCGTATGGCAAGCTTACGATCAAAGCTGACGGAACCTACAATTACGCCGTGGAGAATTCGGCGGCTGCGGTTGAGGCGTTGGATGCCGGGGATTCGGCTACTGATGTGTTTACCTACACGATTTTAAATCCCGGTGAAGCGTTGTCTTCGACAGCGACTATCACTGTCACCATTAATGGAACGGACGATTTGTCGGAGGCGGTTGTCGACTCTGACAGTATTCGTGAGACAGGGCTCGGGGATACCGGCGAAAGCGCTACGGGGATTAACGGATCTGTGGTTTCCAACGACATCGATGTTGATGACGTTGTGGGGAGCTCCGACGTTCCCGTCACTAATATCAGTTTTGGAGGAACTCCTTTCCAGTCAACCAACGGGGGCGGGCAGATTCTGGCAGGGACTGACAGCACGGGCGGCACCGCGATTGATGGCGCTTATGGAACGCTGACGATCGGAGCCGATGGAACCTACCGTTATGTTCTCGATGACGCGTCTGTCGATTCGTTGACGCCGGATGACGTGGTGACCGAAACGTTCACCTATACCCTCACGGGTGGTATGACGACTGCTCAGCCGGATGCTTTGGTGAATTTTGGAACGATGAGTTCGGGCCAGATTCTAAGCAGTTCGCAGGGAAGCGGGTTTGGAGGGAACTGGGGCGCGACAGCAACTCTCAAGAGCGTCACAGGGAGTTTGAGTTCGACTGATTACAACTTCCCGGACTCAGGAGCGGGCAACTTTGCTCTTCAGGGAACCTACGGGCAGCCGCGACAGGCCGTGAATACTCTGGCGACTCCGTTGAGCGGTGAGGTTTGGTTTTCTTTCCTCGTGAACAATCCGCTGGCGACTTCGGTAGGAGGTCTTTCTTTCAACTCTCCTCTCACGGACAGTAATCCGTTGAGCGCTAAGATTGCGGTGCAGGCGGTGGGCACTGATCTTAGCATCGGCGGCGCTACCTACGCGGGCGAGTTTGCACTCAATCAAACCGCTTTGGTTCTCGGTCGAATCACTTTTGATGCCGATGGAAATGAAGTCATTGATGTGTGGGTTGATCCGCCATTGACGACGAGCCCATCGCTTCCTCTTCCGACTGCTTCGGCGAGCGCTGAGCTGGGCGGCTCTATCACCACTGTCGGTCTCATCGCATACAACGACGTCGCCGTCGCGGGCACGGTCAACGATGGGGGGATTCTCGATAACGTCGCTTTCGATACTCGTTTTTCCAATGTCACCGGAGTGGCGACCGATTCAGCCGATCTCGTGATTACGATCACAGGAGAGAATGACGCGCCTGTTGCAGGCGACGATACCAACAGTGCGGTTGAGGCAGGTGGCGTGGCGAATGGAACTCCCGGTTCGAGTGCGACAGGCAATGTCATAACCGGCAGCTTCGCAGGAGGTCCGCATCCGACGACGGGAACGACGGTTTCCGGCTTCGATACGAATCCCGAGCTTGATGGACAAGTGCTCACGAGTGTTACCGTCGACGGGGTGGTTTACACCGAACTTCAGGGGGCTACCTACACCGGAGTTAATTCGGGCGGGGCCGTTTTCGGAGCGATAAACGAAGGCGATCCTGCCGATGTTTATACGGCTCTCTCGGGGCTTTCTGTCAGCACCGGCCGCACGAACGTTCCGGTTTCGGACTTTGCTTTCGGCTCAACGATCAACGCGGGTGACGGCGTCGGTATTCTTCTCGGGGAGATCAGTATTTCCGGTCAGACGGGGGATGTCGTTACGGTAGTGCCGCTGGATGCGGCGGGGAATCCGATTGGTGATTTCACTTTGAGCATTTCTGAATCCGATTACGGCGCTCAGCTGGGAATCATGGATGTCGAAGCAGGCGGCGTCCCGAATATCTCCACGCGGCTCACTTCCTTTTCGATCAGTGATTTCATCGGAACCGGCACGTTGACCGGGGTGGCCGGAATCCGGCTTCAGGATAATGCCGGGTATGATCCGAGTGTGGTCGCTACCTTTTTAACGGGCGATACAGATGTCGATCAGGGCGATCAACTCTATGTGAGTAATATCGCTTTTTCCGGAACGGTATTTGCCGGATCGACCAATGGGGGCGGAGCACTTCCTGTTGGCGGCGCTCAGACGATTGATGGACAGTTTGGAACCCTCGTGATCAATCGTGACGGATCCTATCTTTACACCGTCAATGAGGATGTCGCTGATGCGCTCGATCCGGGTGAGGAAGTCTTTGAGACATTCACCTACACGGTGATTGATCGTAATGTCAGTGGCGATGAGACAGCGACGTGGGATTTCACGGCGGCGACGGGTGATCCTACGATTCAGGACTGGACCGTGGAAAGTGGAATCGCGCATGTCGGAACCGGTTACTCGGGAAGTGGCGACGGACTTGGTGCGGGGATTACTGAAAACAATCCTTCCGTTCACGGCTCAAGTGGAGCCACCCGGACTGATCTTGCGATTGGATCGCCGGCGCAGGATTACATTCACGAAACACTTCTCGTTACCTCCCCGACGATCGCACTGGATTCAGCAGCGGTTGGTTCCACGACGATGGTGAGTGTCGACTTTCGCGGTGGAGACGGAAATGGTTCCAGTGGCGGGGTGGTTTCCCAGTCCTTCACGACGCCGGCGGAAGTGCTTGCCTTTCAAGACAGCGGAGGCAATGCAGGACGCTCGGAATCGAACGGGCAAAAAGGACTCGCCTGGCTCAATGTCGTGACGGGCGTTTACGATGCCGTCATCTATCCTCCCGTTAACGGTGATAGCACGGGTGCAGGTACCTACACTCTCGATGATTTGACCGGAACCACCGTGCGTTCCGACGTGGAGACCAATGGCAATTTCAGTGTCAGTAATACCTATCGACTGCAGTTCTTCGACAACGATGATGGGGGCTGGGGATGGACTCAGTTGGCGACCGTTGAGGTTAACGGCACCAAGTTGCTCAATCCACTGACGGACACGGCTGATCTCGTTATCAAAGTGACAGGGGCAAATGATACCCCGGTCGCGACTCCTGATATTGCGAACGCAATCGAAGCCGGCGGTGTCGCTAACACTACCGCGGGAGTGGATCCTTCAGGAAATCTGATTTTGGACAACACGGTCGATAGCGATGCTGACGGCGACGACATCCCGGGGACCACTGTGACGATTTCAAATATCGTTTTCGATGGCACGCCGTTTTCGGGAAGCGGCAATGCGGGCGGGGCAGTGACCGGAACGACGCTGGTCGACGGCGCTTACGGAACGCTCTCGGTCGCTTCTGATGGCAGTTACACTTATACGGTTAATCAAGCGGTCGCCGATCAACTCGACGCTCTTGATCAGGAGGTCGATACCTTCACCTACACTCTCACGGATGATTCGGGAGCGTCGACGACTTCGACACTGAGAGTCTTCATCAACGGCGCGAATGACACGCCCGATGCGGTTGCCGATACCGCTGTTGTGTTTGAGGCAAGCGGAACGAACAACGACTACGCGGCCGTAAACGCATCGGGGAATGTCTTCAGCAATGACGTGGATCCTGATGCGGAGGATGTCCTCGGGACCACTGTGTTGGTAACGACATTTTCGATGGGCGGCACGACGGTGAACGCCGGGCAAACGATCAATGGTCTCTACGGCGATCTCACGATCAATGCCGATGGCAGCTACGTTTATACTCAGGGCGTTTCCGCGGCGCAGCAGGCCGCGGTGGATGCGCTCGATGAAGGAGACGCTGAAGATGAAGTTTTCACCTACACCATTTCTGACAATGCGGCGACTCCTGCTGCCTGGGCCTTTTCGGGCTCGACACTCGGGTGGCAGGTTCTCAGCGGAAATGAAGCTTACCGGGGTGGAGACCCTGTCCCTGACGCGGCACCCGGGGATTTTCCCTTTTTGCTCGATAACGGGCATGAAAATTTCCTGATCGCATCGCCGACCTTTACCTTTGATGGAACCACTTTGGATGGCACGAATATTTTGACGTTCGGTCTCATTGGCGGGGCGGGAAATCAGAGTAGCTCAGGCGATCCCGCCACACCCGGTGATGTGATCGCCCACAACGGTGGTTACTCAAATGCGACCGGGCAGAAAGGTGTCGCCCTTTTCAACGTGGCTACGGGGCAGTATGAGCATGTCTTCTACAAGTCCGCGAGCGGTCCGGGGAGTACTGATGTTGAAACCTTCGAACTGACCGCAGTGGACCTGGGGAACCCGACTCCGGCGACCGAATACCAGGTGCATTTCTTCGACAATGATGAAGGCAGCTGGGGATGGGGGCATCTCGACAGCATCGTGGCGGCCGGCACTTCGGTGGCGACGACTGCGGCCACTGACAGCGCTGGTCTCACCGTGACGGTATACGGTAAAAACGATCTTCCTGAAGCGGTTGCTGATACTGCCGCGGCGGTCGAAGCGGGTGGTAATGCCAACGGAGTCGCTGCGGTGAACCCGTCCGGCAACGTGCTCGACAATGATACTGATGTCGATGATGACGACAATCTCGTGAGCGGGCTTGTCGACAATACATCGGTCAATGTGACGACAGTTACTTTTGGTGGAACTTCGGTTCCAGCAGGCACCGTCATCTCGGGAACATACGGGGACCTCGCTCTCAATGCGGATGGAACCTACACTTACACTCAGGGTGTCAGCGCGGCTCAGGCGGCGGCAGTGGATGCGCTCGATGCAGGCGACGAGGTCGATGAAGTCTTTACCTACGCGATTGCTGATGGTCAGTTGCAGGAGCGTTTTACGATCAACTTCGATGATCTTGCGAACGGTTCCACTTTGCCGGAGGTAAGCACCAACGGGAGTGCTCCCGTCGGCACGATTCAGGATGGCGGGCTGGTTCTCGCCAGTGATGCGCAGGGGAGTGTTCAAGCTGTTTACCGTATCCCCGCGCAGACGAACAGTTCGCAGGGATGGGAAGCCGGTTTCGGGGTTCTCTTTGTGGATGCAGCGGGGGAGGGATTCCCGGCTGACGGCGTCGGCTTCTCTTACGGAAATATTCCAGCGACCGGCATTTTCAGTGAGGGTGGCTCCGGCTCACCTCTCTTGAATTTTGTGATTGATACTTATGGTCCCGGCGGCAGCAACCAACAGGGCTATCAGGTTCGTGTGAATGGCTCGGTTGTCGGGCGCATTGATACGGCTCTTTTTAACAGCGGGGAGATGTTTAATGCAGATGTCAGGGTATCCTGGAATCCTGCGGATGGCCTTTCGATGAGTGTGAACGGCGCGCCTGTTTTCACTGATATCGCGACCCCGGGATTTGTCGGTGATGACAGCTACTCATTTGCTGTTTCGGCGCGGACCGGTGGCGCCGATGAAGATACGATTATCGACTACGTGAGTATAGCGACGGTGGCTGACACGGTTTCCTCGACTCTCACGGTGACGGTGAGCGGTAAAAATGATAATCCCGTTGCGGTTCCTGACACCGCGGAGGCCATTGAGGCGGGTGGCAATGCCAATGGAACGCCTCCGGTGAATCCGACCGGCAATGTGCTCGATAACGATACCGACGTCGATGATGACGATAATCTCGCGACCGGATATGTCGACCCTGCGTCGGTTAACGTAACGAAAGTCACTTTCGGTGGAACCACGGTTCCGGCTGGAACTGCCATTTCCGGCACGTATGGCGATCTCGTCGTCAATGCGGATGGAACCTACACCTACACTCAGGGTGTCAGCGCGGCGCAAGCGGCAGCGGTCGACGCGCTCGATGGAGGAGACGAGGTCGATGAAGTGTTCACCTACGCGATCGATGACGGTCAAATGGATGAACGGTTCAGCATCGATTTTGACGACCTCGCGAACGGTTCTATTCCGGCTGAGGTAACAACCAACGGAGCTACTCCGGTTGGCACGATTCAGGATGGCGGTTTGGTTCTCACCGATGATGGGCAGGGCAGCACGAGTTCCGTGTATCGAATTCCAGGCCAGACGAACAGTTCAGTTGGTTGGGCGGCGAGTTTCGGTGTGATGTTCTCTGATGGCGCCGGGGAAGGAATCCCCGCCGACGGAATCGGTTTCAGCTATGGTAATATTCCGGCGACGGGCCGCTTCGGTGAAACCGGAAGTGGTTCTCCTCTCCTTAACTTCGCGATCGATACCTACGCGGGAGGCGGTGGTGACACCGCGGGGCAGGGCTATCAAGTTCGTCTCAACGGAACGACAATCGGACGTGTCAATACCGCCCTCTTTGGGGACGGGGGAAGTTTCAATGCGGAGGTGCTGGTTTCGTGGAATCCTACTGATGGGCTCTCTGTTAGTGTAAACGGCTCCCCCATTTTTACGGATCTCGCGACTCCCGGATTTGTCGGAGATGACAGCTACACGTTTGCGGTTTCGGCGCGCACCGGGGGAGCTGATGAAAATGCGATTCTTGATTACGTGAAGATCGCGACGGCTCATGAAACGGTTTCCTCGACTCTCACGGTGACGGTGATCGGTAAGAATGATAATCCCGTTGCCAACGCGGATACTGCGGCGGCGGTTGAAGCGGGAGGTGTTGCCAATGGAACGCCTCCGGTGAATCCGACCGGCAATGTCCTCGACAACGATACCGATGTCGATGATGACGATAATCTCGCGAGCGGATTGGTTGATCCTGCGTCGGTTGATGTGACCGAGGTCTCTTTCGGAGGAATCACGGTTCCGGCCGGGACAGCGGTTTCCGGCATCTACGGGGATCTCGTTGTCAATGCGGACGGCACTTACACTTACACACAGGGTGTCAGCGCGGCGCAGGCGGCGGCGGTCGATGCTCTCGACGCGGGAGACGAGGTCGATGAAGTGTTCACCTACTCGATTGACGATGGTCAAATGGAGGAACGCTTCAGGATCGATTTTGATGATTTAGCGAACGGCTCGATTCTTCCTGAGGTTTCCACGACTGGCGGGGATCTCATTGGAACGATTCAAGACGGTGGTTTGGTTCTGACGGATGACGCGCACGGTGGCACTAAGACGGTCTATCGAATTCCAGGCCAGGCGAACAGCTCGAACGGGTGGACCGCGAATTTCGGTGTGATGTTTTCCGATGTTACCGGAGAAGGTGGCCCTGCCGACGGGATCGGTTTCAGCTATGGCAACCTTCCGGCGACGGGCCTCTTTGAAGAGTCCGGCAGCGGTTCTCCTCTCCTCAATTTCGTGATCGATACCTACGCCGGAGGCAGTGGTGCTGCGACGGGGCAGGGGTATCAAGTTCGTCTCAACGGCACTTCGATCGGACGGGTTGACGCGGCGCTCTTTGGTGATGGCGGAAGTTTCAATGCCGAAGTGACAGTGTCATGGGATCCGACCGACGGGATTTCTGTCAGTGTAAACGGCTCCCCCGTTTTTACGGATCTCGCGACTCCCGGCTTCGTGGGGGATGACAATTACACTTTCGCTGTTTCGGCTCGCACCGGTGGCGCTGATGAAAATGCGATTCTCGACCATGTGAGCATCGCGACGGCGCATGATACGGTTTCGTCGACGCTCACGGTTACGATCTCCGGTAGGAATGATTCACCTGTCGCAAACAATGATACCGACTTGATTACTGAAACCGGGGGTGCCGCGACGGGCGAAACGGCACAGGTGAGCGGCAACGTTATCGCCGGACTCAGCGAAAACGGAGTCGGTGGAAAAGACACCGATGTGGATGACGATGATAATGTCGGAGCGAATGGTCTCGATACCGGGGCTGCTTTTCCTTCCGTTCAAGTGACCGGAATTGTCCTTGGCTCAAGTGCCGCGACAGGGGGCGTTGGCTCGATAATCGCGGGAACTTACGGAGATCTCGTCATGAATGCAGACGGGTCCTACACCTATTCACTCGATGACACCCGCGTGGACGGGCTCAATGCGGGGGACAACCCGACAGAAGTATTCACTTACACAATCGATGATGGTCAGGGTGGCACTGATACCGCCACGATCACGATTACGGTTCGTGGAACCAACGACGATCCAATCGCCGAGGACAATGCCAACGCAGTCGAAGAAGATGTCACGCTCACTGCTACGGGCAATGTCATCACGGATGATGATGGAATGAACAATCATCCTGACACGAACGCTGTTCCGAACCCTTCCTCGACGGTGGACACGGACGTGGACAATGTAACGGCCGACCTCAGTGTCGTCCCCGTCGGAGGAACGGTTGGAGTGCCCGTTGCCGGAAGATACGGTCACCTTGTTCTGAATGCTGACGGAAGTTACGTCTACACTCTTTCCAATAACGCGCTCGTCGTTCAGTCGCTGGCTGAGGGCGAGATTGTTTTCGATCATTTTGATTATCTTCTATCCGACGGAAGCGGTGGTTCTGACAGGGCCACTTTGACGATTAAGATTGCGGGAGACAACGACGATCCTGTTACCCAATCTGACACGGTGACGGTGTTCGAAGGCGCTCAGGGCGGATTGGAGACGACTGCCGGCAATGCTCTTTCGAATGATTCTGATATCGATCAAAACGGCAAAGCACCGGATGACGTTCTCTCGGTTGTGAAGATCAAGTTCGACGGGACTCCGTTTGCAGGATCCGCGAATCAAGGGGGAGCGGTGAGGCCGTCAGGGACGCTCGTGGATGGGCTCTACGGGACGCTTTCGATCGATTCGAACGGGGAATTTGTCTACACCGTTGATGGCAATCTTCCTACTACCCGTGCGCTGAATGCCGGCGAGGTCGGAGTGGAAACTTTCACCTACCTCGTGAGTGACGGTAACGGCGGACTGGTCGAAGAGAAGATCGTGGTTCGAGTCGTGGGCAAAACCGGCGGCAAGATCGGTGAGTTCTTCGGAGTCGGCGGATCGGGAATTCTGGAAGGATTCCGCTTTGCTGAGCGGCGGGGTCATTCAGAAGGTGAAGGCAATGCTCCGCTGCTTTTGTTGATGCCAACGTATTCGGGGACAGCCGAACCGGGATCAGTGATCACTCTTTCGGTGATGGGGCCGGGTGGAGAACTCTTGAGCGGAGGCAGCATGACGGTGGTGGCTGATTTGTCAGGGGGGTGGATTGCGAAGTTCAGCGGGCTCGATATTGGCGATACCTACTACTTTGTGAAAGTCTCAATCACCCCGCCGACATGGGGAGTGGGAAGCACCGGAGTGTTTCGAACGTTCTTTGCTCCGGCGCTGAATGGCTCGAATACCGCCGAAGAAGCGATGTCAGTCGATTCAGTGATGGGACGCCGACTCTCGCCCGTTGCGATCGAAGGAATGATCGATGCCGATCGCCATCCAAACGGTTCCAATGAGGATTGGCGTAAGGCCAATGGAATGGCCTGGTAGGGTGGCCCGGCGGCTGTGGGATCAGGGAGGGACGGCGTCGACGCCGGTTCTCTGATGCCGGCGTCACTGGAGTGCCCGGGAGGAGGCTTGGCTGTCTAACCGTTGTCTTTCGTTGCCGGCGTTGTGTGAGCGGTAGACTTCGACGCCTCGTCGTTTCGTATCGAAACGCTCAGGCTGTGCCTTTTCCGGCAGAGGGTGTGCCGGTTTGCGATGAGGTTTTGTGAGAGGGCGCTGAACGGCATTCAGGATGTCCTCGCATCTTCGTCCTGTTGATATTCCGCCGGGTTCGAGAAGCCCCTTTTCGTCACTGTTTTATATGAGTGCTAGTTGGAGATGCGGTCGGGATTATCTGCACCTTCTTCGTGCTGAGGTTCATCCTTGCAAAAGACATTAGATTTGATAATGGTCCTGACTCTATCACATTTAACTTGTGTTATTTCTGCGATTTACAGGAATTTCATAATTAAATCCCCCTGTATCTCCTTATTTTATGAAACGAACGACTTCTTCCTGTCGTAAGCGTTGGTTTTTTGCCCGCTCCATGGCTCGCGCTTACCGGGAATGGCTCGAAAAGCGTACCCAATCCGGTACCCGTAGCGGGGCAAAGCCTGTAAAGGCGGAGCGGAGGCCTCTGTTTGCTGAGGCGTTGGAACCGAGAGTTCTTTTCTCGGCGACCCCGGTTCCGGTGGAGGCACCCGGGCAGGAGGATCAAGCCGGGCAGGACATCACGGCTCAAACGTCGGAGGCGCTCGATGAGGGGATTAACGCGATTTCCCGGATTTCTTTTGATGAGGGAGCTGATACAGACTTTTCAGAGGCGGATTTAGAGCGTCTTGCAAATGAAGCGGTGAGTCGCTGGGAGAAATCAGGACTGACGGCTGAGCAGATTGAGGCGTTGGAGAGTATTACGTATGTGGTTTCAGATCTGGAGGGATCGGAGATTGGAGCCGCTGAGGGGAATACCATCTATTTGGATTACGATGCCGCAGGAGCAGACTGGTTCATCGATGATACGGAATGGCTGGATGAGGAGTTCGTGGAGATTGACGGCATTCTTCGCGCAGCGAGCGGCGATGGAATCGACGGTTTGGCCGGCGAGGGCATTGATATGCTCAGCATTCTCATGCACGAGCAGGGCCATATCCTGGGGTTGCTCGATGATTACAGTTCCGAAGGCCGGGACTCAGCGATGTATGGTCTTTTTGATGAGGGCGAGCGTCGACTTCTTGAGGATCGGCAGGCTGATGGGAGCGAGCCACTGAGTTTGAGCGATGAGCATTTTGCCCATCTTGCAGGAACATTGGATCAGGTTCCAGTGACCGACCAGGCATCCTGGGATGCCGCGGTTTTGAATGGTCTGGATGCGAGCAAAGAAATTGTTTTCAACGGGACGGGTCCCATCAGCATTTCAACGGGAGACGTGACTGTGGGAGCACTCCATTTTCAGTCGGGTGAATTCACGTTGACGGGAGGAACGATCACGATCGGGACCGCGGATCAGTCGCTTAAAGTCGACTCCGGTGTTTCCGCAACGATCGCGTCGACACTCGATGGAACTTCGGGTTTGGCGAAGGTGGGAACTGGGCTTGCGATTTTGTCCGGAACGAATACCTACACGGGCGTGACGACGGTTTCGGAAGGTATTCTTGAACTTGCGTCTGATGATGCGGTGAATGGAACCAGTGGTATCCAGATCAACGGGGCTTCGTCTCTGCAGTTGAGGAATGTCACCGTTGATCGTCCTGTCTTTGCGAACAGCGTCGGATACACCGGTCTTTCGAACTCGGCTGTTCACGTGGTTGGCGGAGGTGCCAGCGTGATCAGTGGGCACATTACTTTGCAACGGGGAACGAGTATCAAAGTGCGTGTCAATACCAATACCAGTCTTGAAGTTTCAGGAGGGGTTTCGGGTAATCATTCATTCGCGCTTTACGATGATGCTTCGGGTGCTCCCGGTATCGTCGTGACAACGAATCCGATCAATATCGGGACTGCCACATTTTCAGGGCACGGACTGACATTGAATGTCGGAGGGAACACAGTGGGAACGTTCCGTGCCGACTGGGGGCAACAGGTCACACTCGGTGTCGACAATGTATTTACGACGCCCCCTGCGCTGCTCCTGGCGAATTCAAGCAATGCGTCGGGCAGGTTAGATCTCAATGGTCACGACCTTGAAGTTGTCAGTGTGACGGCTGGACAGGTCTCTGCGGATGCGATCGTGACCGACAGCACCGGTACCGCAACGCTTACCGTGACGACCTCGTCGCCAAACACTTTCCATGGTGTTCTTGCCGGTGGTCTCCAATTGACCAAGGCGGGATCCAGCGACCTCATCCTCACAGGGAATAACTCATACACGGGCGTGACGACGGTCACTGCGGGAACTCTCGCCTTGAGTGGCACTGGTGACATTGATCAAAGCAGCGAGATTGCGGTAACGAGTGGAGCCATATTTGATGTTTCGGGACGCACCGGCGGAGATTATGCCTTTGCCGGAGATCTTACCGGCACGGGGATCGTGAACGGTACCCTCGCAGTGGGTGTTGGTGGAAATCTACAGCCGGGTGGCAACAGCGGGGACGATGTCGGAACCCTCACGATTACCGGCGACGCAACGATCACGGGTGATTTTGATTTTGACATCAATGGTGGTGCCACTGATCAGCTCATCGTTGATGGTGCTGTGAATTCCCAGGTCGTATTGGGAGGTTCCATTTCGTTCAACGTAACAGCTGACCCGACCGCAAAATTGATCACAGTGATTGATAATGATGGGACGGCTGATCCGACGACCGGTATCTTCAAGGACAATTTAGGAGCCGATTTGCCGGAAGGTTCAACGGTCGCTCTGGGAGGGAAGACTTACAAAATTTTCTACAACGGTGGCGATGGAAACGATGTGGTTCTGGCCGATGCCACGGCGCCGACAACGGTTTACGTGAGCCCTGCGTTTGCAGCTGCTACAAACGGAACTCTGGTTGACGGTGATGCTGAGGAGGCATCGCAACAGGATGCGGTGGTCGGGATTTCCGCTTTTGCCACGATCACTGAGGCAATCGCGGCGCTGGGAACGAACGACGGGACGATCATTGTCAATCCGGGCGACTACAGCGCTGAGGCGGTGGATCTAACGACTGCAGGAACGGATATCGCGGTGACGCTTCGGTTCGTGGGAGGGGATTCCGAGCTGGGTTCGCTCGCGACGGGAGCGGCGGATAAGGTGATTCTGGGAGGATACGATGTCGATCATACGACCGGTGTGACGGTGACTTTAGGGGCGCTTAATGACGGCTTTAAGGAGATTGAAGGCGTTGTCTCAGGGACTGGCGGGTTCACGAAAGTGGGGACGGGCTCTTTGAAACTGAGCGGCGATAACACTTATTCCGGGATCACGACGGTGAATCGAGGCCGCTTGTATGTCGGGCATGACAATGCGCTGGGCGCGACAGGCGAAGCAAGTAAGACGATTGTGAACGGTGCAGATGGAAGCACCGCTTCCTTTCTCTATCTGGACTCTGATACTCCTTTAACGATCAATGAAACGTTGAATCTGCACGCGTCCATAGATGGGCGGGTCACGGTATACTCAAACAGTCCTCACATTCACACCCTGGCCGGGCCGATTGATGTCTCGAGTTCGTCGTTACTCGTTCAGTTTAATTCGAATGGATCGGGAGCGATGAGGATTACCGGTGATGTCACCGGCACGATGACCGGAGGCGCCGTGTTCATGCGGGGAAGTTCAACCAATGCGGCGAATCACTTTCAGGGGAGCCTCAACTTGAGCGGTTCCAGTCTCTTGAAGACCGATGACGGAACGTGGACGGTGGGTGCGCCGGGCTCAGGCCAAACCTACAGTTGGAACGATATTCAGGTGGCGAGAGGCAAGGTCGTTCTGGGGGCTGCAAATATTTTGAACCCCGCTAAAGAGATACGTCTGGATCAGAATGACAATGCCGGCGCGATTCTCGATTTGAATAATTTCGATCAAACCGTAGCCGGTATTCGGTTTTACAACGGGGGCGATCCGAGTGCCGCGCTGATCTCGACAGGGACCGGAACGCTGACGCTGAATGGCGGTATTCTCTATGATGCTTCAGCCAACACGGCAGGGGGCGAGATCTCCGGAAAATTGGATCTGGGCGGGGCGACACGCACAATGACGGTCCATGATTCCACCGGGTCCGAGTCTGAGCTGATCATCAGCGCGGTGATTTCCAATGGCGGTATCAAAAAGGCCGGAGCGGGCAGTTTGGTTTTGTCAGGCGATAACACCTATGCGGGGACAACTTCGGTTTCAGCAGGAACGCTCAGGCTCTCCGGTAATCACGTCGGTGGTGGTGAATACACCGTTGAGAACTCTGCAACTCTCAGCGGAACCGGTTCCACGGACGCAAATGTGACGATTGATTCGGGCGGAGTTCTTTCACCGGGAATTGGAGGAATCGGAACGCTGACGATTAACGATCAGGGAACTTCCGCGGCGACGATTAACGGCCAGCTTAGTTTCGAGATCAACGGTAATACGAGTGCCGATTTGCTTGATGTGAATGGCACCGTGAGCCTGGGCGCGACGTCGGTTCTCTCGGTCGATGAATTAGCCGGTGTCACTCCGACTTCCGGCGAGACGATCACGGTGATCGACAACGACCTCGTGGATGCGGTGATCGGAACCTTCAATGGCCTTCTCGAGGGTGCGACCGTTACGGATCTGGATTCTAACAAGTATACGATCAGTTACGCGGGCGGTGACGGGAATGATGTTGTTCTCTTTGCCGGTATCGCGGAGACGAATGTCGATCTCACCGGTGGTATTCTCACCGTCAGTGATATCGGGGCGGAGAATGCGGATGCCATCACGATTTCATACGACAGCGATGATGAAGAATATGTCATCAGCGATCCGAATCTGATTCTGTCGACGACAGGGTTGACGGTCGGTCAGGTTTCGCGACCGGATGCCCATACCGTGAGGGTGAAAGCATCGCTGGTAACCTCGATAGTGGTTAACACCGCAAATCCCACGCCGACGACGGAAACCGACACGGTGACGTTGGCCAGCCTTCCTGCAAGCATTGCGGGGAATCTCGAAATCCACGCGGAAACGATTCATCTCGCGACGGATGTTACGACGACCGGGACTCAAACTTTTGACGGGTCAGTGAACCTTGACGGAAATGTGACTTTGAGCGGATCGGAAGTCGTTTTTCAGTCGAGGGAGGTAAGTCCGGGTATCATCACGATTGACGCTGCGGAGACACTGACGGTGACAGGGGATCTTCTTTTCGGAGCGCGGGGCGTCAACGGGGTGACGACGAATATCACGATGACAGGCGGCGGTCATTTCGCGGCCACCGGCACCTCCGTGGAGATTGGGGGAGCAAGTGACAACGGTTCGATTGCAAATGTGACGATTGTCGATATGTCAGGATTGGGTTCTTTGACATCTAACGGAACCAATTTCCGGGTTGGATATGGTCAGCAAAATCGCGCCACGCTGATACTTTCAGATACGGCCAACAGAATCACTGGTGATGTGTTGAATGTGAGTGATTCGAGAGGGTTGAACGCCTCCTCTTCCACGTTGATTCTCGGAGCGGGGACAAACACCTTCAACGTTGACCAATTGGATATTGGGATCAGCAAGGGAGTCGGGACGGTGAAGTTTGCCTCTCAGGCACAGGGAAGCGCGGGCGCGTTGACGCTTCGGGCAAAAGATGGAGTCGGCGCCGTCGATATCACTGTCGGCGAGAACACGAATGCCGGGACCGGAGCAAATATCAGCGGGACTCTGGACCTTCGCGGACACAGCGTTGATGTTCTCGGCGACGCCCTCGTGATGGCCTATCGTAATCGTCCGCCGGTTTCGACCGGTGGAGGTGTTGCGGGGACGGTCTCGTTCGATACCGGAACCTTTACGGTGAATTCCGTCGATATGGCAAACCGGTCCGGAGAGTTTCAAAATCCGGCAACCGCCACGCTCAATATCGGGGGCGGGATTTTCACGGTGAACAGTGGAGGGAGTTTTTCTCTCGGGACTGGTGCGGACAGTGGAGCGGCGAGAGGAACCGTGAATCTCACCGGGGGGCAATTGATCTCCCATGTCTCCATCACGGAGACTTCGACCGGCACCGGAACCGTGACGTCGCTCATCGACATCACGGGCGACACGACGGGGGACGGTGTCTTAATTCTTCATGGCAATATTGACGTGGCTGTTCCGATTCAGATCCGCGGACGTCAGGCCGTGACGCAGGACGTCGATCACATTCGTAACGCGAGTGGAGACAATGTCATCAGCGGTGATATCACCGGGGGCACCGGTGGAGGTGAATACAACATCAGTTCAGAAGGAGGGACACTGGAGATTACCGGAGGGGTGCACAATCCGAATACGGGACCGCGCATCCTGAATCTGGGCGGCGTCTCGAGTGCTGAAATAAGCGGCGATGTGACCGGCGGTTGGAGCGTCGAGAAAAAGGATACGGGGACGTGGGCGATGTCGGGAACGAATACCTATTCGGGAACGACGATCGTGATGGGCGGCGCTTTGCTGGTGAATGGCGATAACTCCGGTGTAACCAGTTCGGTGTTCGTCAACAGTGGCGGCGAACTGGGCGGAACCGGAACGATTGGCGGCGCTGTGTCTGTATCCGATGGCGGCGAAGTGCAGCCGGGTGACGACGGTGTCGGCACGTTGACGCTCCTCGCGAATACGACGATCAACGGCGGGTTCGCGTTTGATATCGACGGCGCCGGCTCTGACACCCTCGTCGTGGACGTCGATGCGAGCACGGTGACCTTGAATGCCTCGACTTCCTCTCTCTCCGTTACGGATGCCACTGCCCCGACAGCGGGAAGTTCGATTTTGGTGATCGATAATGCAGGGTCCGATGACGTGATTGGAACCTTTGCGGGACATGCCGAAGGGTCGACGGTGACAGATGACGACGGCGGCAAATACACGATCAGTTACGCCGGTGGCGATGGGAATGACGTGGTTCTTTTTGCCGGCGCTGCGGAGACTGATGTGGCGTTGTCAGGTAGCGTGCTGACGATCTCTGATATCCTCACGGAGAATGCAGATGCCATCACCGTTTCCTACGACAGCGGGGCGAATGAATATGTGATCAGTGATCCCAATCTGGTTCTGAAAACGACCGGATTGACTGCGGGACAATTTTGGCGACCTGATGCGCATACCGTTCGAGTCGACGCTTCGCTCGTTACTTCGATCGTGGTGAATACGGCTAATCCGACAGCAGGGACAGCGTCCGACTCGGTGACGATCGCGAGTCTTCCCGCGGGTATTCCCGGGAATCTGGAGATCCATGCGGAAACGATTCAACTGAATACGGGGATTACCACCGGAACCGGCGGGACCACCGGGAACATTACTTTGGATGGAAATATCGTTCTGGGAGCGGATGTGAGAATCGACACCACCGGCACGGCGGCGGATACTTTCGCGGCGGTGACAGACGGCGCTCTCACAATCACGGGGACGATCACAGGAAACAACCACGATCTTACGATTCGAACCGGATCGGGGAATGGAATCATCGCCGGGAATGCAACGGGGATTGATCAGCTTCAGGTCCCGGAGTCAGGGGTGATTGATTTCCAGAGTGGCTTTTCCGCTGATGATCTCCTGATTGCCAGCGAAGGACGGGCAGCGACGGTGCAAGTTACAGGCGGCGACGTTTCGGTCGGCAGCGGTGACAGTGGCGACGCTTTGACAGTTGCGCAGCGAAGGCTGAGTCTTGACGGGAATACGGTGGGAACTTTTGACGTCTCCGGAGCAAGTTCGTTCACGGCGAATGTCGGCGTGTTTCAGGTCGCAAGATTGACTAACAATACAGGTTCCGGAACGGTGACGGGCACGGTGACTTTGGGTTCCAGTAACTCCGTGAATGCGACGGCGATGACCATCGGGCATGTCGATGGTGGAAATACGAGGCCCGTAACCGGTCATCTGAATCTGGGAACTTCCAACACGTTCAAGATTGATACTTTTGTCGTGGGGAGTCACAAAAGTACCGGGAACGTATCTTTTTCGTCCGCTGGAACTCTGACCCTTGACGGGCTCAGCGGAGCGAAGACTGATCTGAGGATTGGTGATAACAGTGACACCAGCACTTCGACCACAGCGAGGGGAAATATGGATCTTTCCGGCGGCGTTTTTGATGCGAATCTCGATGAACTCGTGATCGGCGACTACGCCTCGGATATGCCCGGGAATTTCTCCGGAAGTGGCAGCGGCATCGGCACATTGACCCTGAGTTCGAATGCGTTGAATGACGTGGATGTCAATTCGGTGGAACTGGGGTCCTACAATCGTAACGGGACCGTAGGTGCAACCTCTCTGAGGACGAGCGCCGGCACGATCACGATGGGTGGAGGGACCTTTGATGTCGTTGGTGATGTCGCCCGGGGTCAAAATCTCGGCGCTGTGAACGGCACGAAAGTCGAGAGCTCTGTCTACGTTGAAGGGGGAATCTTTACGGTCGGCGGCAACCTCGCGGTGGATAATCTGCTTTCCGGTAGAAACGGAAAAACAGCATTGGTTACGGTGCTGGGTGGAAGCGTTCAGGTGGGCGGTGGTGATGGCACCGTTCTTTCCGCAGCGATTAATGATGACGCTGCGGTGGCGACGGTGACGACAGGAACGATCGATTTTTCCGCTGCCGATACCGTGGCGATCGACGTTGAAACGATGACGATCGCTGACAATTTCAATTCGAGTACATTTGGATCGGTCGGGAGCATTCAGCTGGGCGACGACATCACAATCCTCGCTGATGATATCTTTATCGGGAAGAAGGGCGCGGACGGAACGTTGACGGTTGAAGCCGGTGCCGCTGTGAATATCGGGAGCGCTTCGGACCGGGCGAATCTGTATGTCGGATACAACGGGAACACGCCACTCAATACCACCGGACTGATGGATTTGAGCAATGCGGCCACCTTTGACGCCTACCTGAACACGTTTGTCCTGGGTGAGCGTATCATCCCCGGGCTCAACGGGACGACGGATGGTGATGTTCTTCTAGCGGCGGTAAACAATGTCGATTCGACCACGGTGCTGGTCTCTCATTCGGCAATGTATCGAGAGCAGCCTCAGAGCGTCCTTACGCTGGGCGCGACTAACACTTTCAAGGTCGACACCTTCACCGTGGGCGGTCATCGGGGCAGAGGCCTCGTGGAGTTCGCTGCGGCGGGCGGAGTATTTACCCTTTCCGGTTCGACGGGAACAGAGACGGATCTGGTGATCGGTGAAACGATCGAGGGAACGACCAACAGCACCACGGGTGTGGTTGACCTGAATGGCGGTACCTTCAACGCCACGCTCGATGTTCTTGATATCGCTTTCCGGAATGCCCGGGATAATTTCAATCCGGCAACCAAGGGAACCCTCAGTTATGATTCCGGAACCGTAACCGCTAACTCGGTCATTCTCGGAGAAGGACAGAAAACGCTGAACGGTGATCTCACGACGAAAGGTGAAGGTCACGGGGATGGAGTTTTAAATGTCGGAGGTGATGCGATTCTGGAATCGAATGACATCCGGATGGCGATTGGGAGTTCCGAAGACAGCACCGGAACGGTCAATCAGAGCGATGGAGAAGTTGACCTTCTCGACGGAACGATCTCGGTGGGAATCGGAACCGCTGATTACAACCTGACCGGTGGAGTTTTGAAGGATGTCAGTGTTCTCGGGTTCGATTTTGAACAGGAGGGCGGAACGCTTCAGGTCGGTGGCGACGGTGAAGTCGATACGATGACGATCGAAGGTGACTTCACTGCAAGCGGCGGGGCGATTGAGCTCGAGATTGATGGCGCTGCCGGAGCCGGGGTTTTCGGAGGACACGACCAGATTATCGTTGCCGACAGTGACGGCGATGGCGCTCTCGATCTGACTGGGAGCAGGCTTGAACTGTCTCTGGATTTTGCTGCGACGGCGGGACAAATCTTTGTCCTGATCGACAACGATACGACCAGTGATCCGATCACTGGCACCTTTGCCGGAATGCCGGAGGGGCATGTCTTCAGTCTGACCTTCGGAGGTCAGGACTATATGTTCCGGATTCATTACAATACCGAAGACGGGACCGCAGCGGGGAACAACGTGGTCCTCGAAAGTTTCGGTCTTGCCGAAACAAGCGTCGAGGTCGTTGGCGGACAGCTCACCATCACTGACATCAACAATGATTCGCAGGATGATATCACCATCATCGATGACGGAACGGACTACATCGTCTCTGATTCGAATCTTGTGATGGTTTCCTCCACCGCGGGAGTGACGATCGTCGATGCCAATACGGTGAGAATTCCGAAGACTCTGGTAACGGCGGGGCTGAGCCTCGTGTCCGCGAATGGTGCGGATGCGGTGGGCGCCAACGACACTTTGACCCTCGCGGGGCCGTCGAACACGGACGTTGATTTCGATTTCGGCGGGGATGTAACGCTCGATGTCGAAACGCTCAATTTGCAAGCCAACCTGACGGGCGGTCATGCGCTTAACCTGACTTCGGATGGAGTGGACGTGTTCGTGAACCAGGTTCCGGGAACCACTCTGGGGACCGAAGCCAATCCGATCGAGATTGAGGCGGATATCACAGCTCTGAATGCTCATTTCCGGAAAACGTCGGGTAACGGGGCTGCCTTTTTTAACGGCGACAACAGTGGTCTCAGCGGCACGACGACGCTTCACGGTTCGAACGCCAGATGGGCTTTGGGAACCGATACCGCGCTGGGGGCAGGTGGCCATACCGTGCGGGTGGGAACCGATTCTGAAGCCGGGCAGCAGTGGTTTATTGCGAGCGGTGACAGGACGATTGCCTCCGATTTGATTCTTGATACCCAGCGCTTCATCATTCGTGGGACAACCATTGAGGGAAGTTCCTCGGGAGCGATCACGATCAATGGCGACGTCACCTTGAGCCAATCCGGAGTGTCTGATATTTTCCTGCAAAGGAATCTCACGATTAACGGTGTGATCAGCGGGACAACAGGACTCGAACATCAGGGCGGTCAAATACTGACGCTGACGAACTCGGCTAACAGTTTCACCGGCGGTATCGATCTGGATAACAGCAGTGGCACCCTTGTCGCGGCCAATGCGGGGGCTCTGGGCGATGCCGGGAACATCATCACTTTTACCCGATCGGCGACGATCCAGTTGAACAGTGACATGACCGTTTCTCAAAGCGTCGTGATTAACCCGGGCCTTACTGGAACTTTCGATACGAATGGCAACGACGTAACTTTGAACAACATCATCAGCGGTCAGGGCGGCCTGATGAAGGCCGGTGCAGGGGCGCTATCGATCACTCAGGCGAATACCTATCAGGGCGGAACGACGATTGGATGGGGGACGGTTCGCGTCGCGCAGAATACCGGTTTCGGTAGCGGCGATTTGATCATTCAGGATGGCACCGCGATCACCAATACGGTGAATAGCAACAGTCCGGTGACTCTGGCGAATGACGTCGTTGTGAACGGAGACTTTACGACGGGGGAACTCGGTTTTTCGGGACCTCTCTTCTTTGAGGGGAATGTTGATCTCGGCGCAACGGACCGGCAGATCACGACGCTCAATTCCGCCAACAACGGTAATTTCGCGGTTAAAATCAACGGCGTTATTTCCGGGGACGGCGGCTTAACGAAGGCGGGCAGTGGTTTCCTCAACCTGGGAGGGCTGAATACCTTTGCCGGCGGCATGACGCTCAACGAAGGAACTCTCGTTCTAACAAGTGGAAATGGCGACGGTCTTGGATCAGGGACGTTTACGATCAATGGTGGTACCGTTGCCTCACAGGGGTTCCAACAACCGGTGGTTGATAACGAGGTGCTGGTGGGAGGCGATTTCTCGATTCTTTCAGTAAATCCATTCACCTTCAGCAATACGATCGACCTCGGTGGAGCGACTCGCGCGATCACTTCACTTGGAAACGGGAACAAGATTATTTCCGCTGATATCTCCAATGGCGGGTTGTCGCTTTCAACAGCAGCCCCTTCTGACTTTATCTTCAGTGGAACGAACACTTACACGGGCACAACTGATCTCGAATCCGGGACGCTGATTGTGAATGGAACGCACACCGGTGGTGACACTTACACGATTGCAGACGGTGCAGTTCTGTCAGGAACCGGGGCGATTGATGCGGCGATTGTAGCGTCTGGAAACGTATCACCGGGAGACGGTGGGGCCGGCGATTTGGAAACGGGAGATCTCAATATCGGTGCGGGTGGAAGCTATACCGTCGATATAGATGGAACGACGACCGGTGATGGTGCGGGCAATTATGATCAGATCGTTGTGACCGGTTCGGTCAATTTCCTTCAGGCGCAGCCCAATGTGATTCTGGTCACCGACAACGCAGTCGGGGATCAGGATACGATCGATTTCCTCGTAAGTCAGTTTGGTGCGATTGTGACGACGGGCAGTTTTAATGCGCTCACGCTCGCTGATCAGGCGATGCTGGCTGCCGCCGATTTGGTCATCGTCAGTCGAACGACGAACAGTGGAAACTATGATAACGGAGGTGGCGATCTCGCTAACGGCGAAGCCGAAGTTGCCTTCTGGGAAGACCTTGAAACGCCGACGATTCTGATGAGCGCATTTCTCGCGCGGAACAGCCGATGGGATTGGGTTGATACCGGGGGACTGGCCCAGGGGGCAACCGCTGCCGGTGCAGAGACAACGCTCACTGCTTCGGGCCAGACCGACTCGCTGTTCGGCGGTCTGAATAACCCTGTCGACATTTACAACGGCAACTACGATGCGATTTCAAACGGGGCAGTCGGTGGCGGGACGGTTCTCGCCACGGGTAACGGTGGCGCTCATATCGTCGCCGCGAGCTGGAATGCCGGAGATGCTCTCGGAGCTGACGGGCGTGTTGCCGGCGGGGATCGACTGTTTCTTGCCAGCCAGTCCGGCGGCAACGTGAGTGCTCTCTCTGCAGACGGGAGAGCGATCCTTGAGCGGGCGATTGGCGAGTTTCTTTTCCCTGACCTGGAGGTGACGGTTACGGCCGGACCCACTCCCGGGCATACCTACGTTATCATTGATAACGATACCTCGGTGGATGCTGTTACCGGGGCTTTCCGCAATCAGGAGGAGGGTTCCGTTGTCACAGCGACGGGTGGCGAGAAGTTCGTCATCAGCTACCTCGGTGGCGATGGAAATGACGTCGTGCTTTATGGCGGAGTCGAGACGCAGGTCGAGGTGAAGGGCGGCGTTCTCAGTATCACCGATATCACAACGGATTCGGTCAACGATATTTCCGTGACCTACAACTCGGGGACTAACACTTACACGATCAGTGAGGCTGATGTCGCGAATGTGATTGCGACATCGGGAGTGACTGTGATTTCGCGCACCGCGAACAGCGTGACGATTGATGCGACGGGAATTAACGAAATTCGAATCGATGCGACAGGGCCTGACACTTCCAACGCCGGTCTCGAAACCGGAGACACGGTGAGCCTGAACGTGCTTCAGGCCGATATCGATGGGGCGGTTACAATCACTGCAGAAACGATCAACCTCGGAGGCGATGTCGTTGCCGATGCGATCACCTTGAACGGTGACGTCACGCTGACAGCTGATGTGGTGCTGGATACGGAGGATGTGAATGGGGCCGTTGTCGTAAACGGCACGGTTGACGGCACTTTCGATTTAACGATCAATACCGGAACAGGAACGGCAACCGTGACCGGTGAGGTCGGTGGAACTGCGGCGCTCGATGCGTTTTCCGTTTTGAAAGGGGCCACGACTCTTCAGGCGGGACTCACCGCGGATGATTTGAATGTGGCGACGGTTACCAATGCCGACCCGGTTCCGGCAACGGCGACTCTGACGGTGGCCGGAGGGGCCGTGTCGATTGGCAACGGGGACGGAGACGAGACAATTGCGATCGGAACCAGAGATGCCTCCTATGCTGCTAACTCCTCCACCATCACCGGAACGGTTGATTTTTCGGCGGCGACTTCGGTTACGATAAACGTCGATATGGTAGCGCTGGGAACGATCACAATCTCATCGGACTCTGAGGGAACGGCGGGCGGTCATCTCAAGCTCTCGGATGCGGGAGTGAACACCGTCACTGCTGCGAGCATCGTCGTCGGGGATTCACCGGCACGAGGCAACAGCGTCGAGAGCACGATCGAATTCGGAGGCGGAACGAATACGGTTAATGTTGATACCTTCACAGTGGGCGGCAGAAAGTCGAATGCCATTGTGACGATCGATGCCGGGGGAACGCTGAGTTTGTCAGGGAAGTTGCCTGACACGGCTACCAATTTGAATGTCGGCAGAAATGCGGCAAACACGGGGAACAACACCGTCGCAGTTCTTGATATGACTGCGGGAACGTTCAACGCGACACTCGATGTGGTTGTCCTCGGGCTTCACAATGCCGGTAACGGTAGCGGGAAGGGGACCTTCAGCTTTGATACGGGAACTGTAACCGCCAACTCGATTCTCCTCGCTGATGCGAATGCGAGCGGCAATTCTAACAACGATTTCAATACGACCGGAACGATCAATTTCGGTGGTGGCGTTCTCGACCTGCAGGGTGGTAATATCGTTGAGGGTGGTGGCGTGGAAACTTTCAAGTTTATCGACGGCACGCTCAAGGATGTGAACATCATCGATTTCACGACCGAAGACACGACCCGAAACCGTGAGTTCGAACAAAGCGGAGGAACGTTCCAAATCGGAGCTGATGGCGCTATTGATACGACGACGATCAAAGCAGACTTCACCGCGAGTGGTGGTGATATCGAGATTCAAATCGCGGGAACTAATGGAGCGGGAGTTGCAGGAGGTCACGACCAGATCATCGTCAATCCGGACGCGAGTGACGGTGCGCTCGATCTCACAGGTAGTTCGCTCAACCTTGCGATTCTGGGCGGATTTACTCCGTCGCCCGGTGATACTTTTGTGATCATTGATAACGATGGTTCGACTGACACCGTTACCGGCATTTTCACAGGACTTCCTGAAGGATCCACCGTTACAGTGGGCGGTCAGGATTTTGTGATCAGCTATGCGGGTGGCGATGGCAATGACGTCGTCCTTTTTGCCGGACCGGCGGAAACTCAGGTTGATCTGTCCGCGGGTGGAATGCTTGAGATTACTGATATCGGAAGCGACTCTGTAAACACTCTAACGGTGAGCTACGATGCGGTTGCCAACACTTACACAATCAGTGAATTGGCTGTGGGCGATGTGATCGGAACTTCCGGAGTCACCGTGATTTCCCGCACCGCGAACAGCGTGACGATCAGCGGAGTCGGTATCACTGCGATCGATATTGATACGACTGATCCAGGCACGTCGGTGGTAGGTGTGGATGACAGCGTGACGGTGACGACGAGCGGAGCACTTGCGATTGCAGGTGGCGTATCGATCACCTCTGATGACATTACGATCGGTGATGCTGATATATCCTCCGGAGCGGACATCACTCTGAACGCAGGCGATCACCTCATTCTTGATCCCAATGGCGAGCTCGCAGCAGCCAGTGGAAGTATCGAGATCAATGTCGATCAAGTCGGCGCATCTGACACGGCAGGCGGCACGGTTGATTTGTTAGGAACCGTGAGCGCTGGAAGCGAAGTCTTCATCACAGGTGGTAGCGAGGGAGACGTCTTCAACGTGAAGCCGAGCCTGAACACCGGGATGAACATCGATGGCAACGATCCCGACACGGTTCCCGGGGACGTCATCAATCTCATCGATGCGGTGGACGCTGACTTTGAACCAACTTCGCCTGTGACTGACGGAGCTGGCTCTTACACTTTCGGTGGAGGGCAGCAGCGGATTGACTTCGAGGCGGTTGAAAATGACAACCTTGCTCCTGATATCATCGTTACCGGAGCTGATTCCGATCATGCGAATCTCACCGAGACCGATTCGCTATTGAGCGTTGCAGGCACTCTTACGGTGCAGGATCTCGGAAATGTGGATGCGACGATTAATGGCACCGTGGGAATAGCGGGAACGCCGGATGTCCTTACCAACGCTGATTTTCTTGCGATGTTCAGCCTCACGACTCCGAATCCAATCGTGACTGCTCCCGGCACAATCGGAACGATCGGATGGAGATTTGACAGCAATGCAACGACCTTTGATTTCCTCGCACTGGGAGAAACCCTGACGCTGACCTATACGATCACGGCAACCGATCCTGCGACGGGATCTGATACCCAGACCGTGACGATCACGATCACGGGAACGAACGATGACCCCGTGCTGACAAGTGACGTTGTAACCGTGTTTGAAGGCGGACAGGGCGGCTCGGAATCCGTGAGCGGGAACGCGCTCGCGAATGACACTGACAGTGATATCAATGGTCAGGGTAAAAACGACGTAATTAAGGTGGTGAACGTCCGTTTTGACGGAACGCCGTTCGGCGGTTCAACCCATAGCGGCGGCACCGTCGTCGAAGGAAGCGTTAGAAAGGTCGACGGTCTCTATGGGACGCTGTCGATTGATGCGGATGGAAACTTTGTCTACACCGTGGACAGCAAACTGCCGACGACGCGAGCGCTCGATACCGGTGATGTCGGCGTCGAAACCTTCGTCTATCTGGTTAGCGATGGAAGCGGCGGCTTCGTAGAAGAGACGATCGTGGTCCGAGTCGTAGGGGAAACCGGTGGCAGGATTGGTGAGTTTTTCGGAATCGGCGGATCGGGCATCCTCGAGGGATTTCGCTTTGCCGGGTCGCGTGATGAAAGCGGCGGGGGTGAAGGTGCCCCTGTGCTCATGTTGATGCCGACCTATTCGGGAACGGCCGCGCCGGGGTCTGTGATTACTTTGACGGTGATGGGACCGGATGGTTCGATGTTGCTGGGTGGATCGATGACGGTGGTTGCGGATTTGTCAGGAGCCTGGATCGCGAAGTTCAGCGGACTGGAGATCGGGAATACCTCTTATTTTGTGAAAGTGGAGACAGCGGCACCGGCGTGGGGAACAGGGGTAGCAGGCGCCTTTAAAGTGTTCTTTGCTCCTGCGATCAACGGATCGCACACTGAACCCGATGTGTTGTCGGTGGATTCGGTGATGGGGCGTCGTTTGAGCCCGGTGGCGCTGGATACTCTTATCGAAGGCAATGCGCATCCTAACGGCTCAAATGCTGACTGGAGAAGGGCCAACGGGGTCGTGTCGGTTGAATAGGTGCGACCGGTTTTCGGGACGTTCATCACGGGTGGTGAACGTCCCTTTTTCTGCGGCGAGTCCGGGGTTGAATGAGATCCTGTCAGGGTGCACGTCGGCGCGATTCACCACGGGGCCGAATAATCTGTCAGGGGATTCGTCTGGCACTCGACTTTGTTGGAATTACTTGACGCCCACAGCCCCTGTTGTAGCTGAGGATTAACCTGTTCTGAGCGGTTTCTATCGATGCGAGGTACGCAATCGCGTCGATATAAAACGTCACTTTGTGGTCGTGTAAGGCAACACTACGCGGTGCGGTCTTTTGCGAGGCTTTGCACCTTTGCGAATTGGTTTTGATAAAGGTTTGCCGGTTATATTCAGCGCCGCTGTCGAATCACTTTTCGCTACATCCTCTGTAACATTTTCTTTATTATGAATAAAACGACATCCTCACGTCGTAAGCGTTGGTTTTTTGCCCGATCCATGGCTCGGGCTTATCAGGATTGGCTGGAAAGACGCACTGAAACGGGAAAAAAACGCGGTAATCGCAGCGGGTTGACGCGCATAAAGGCGGAGAAAAGACCGCTTTTTGCGGAAGCGCTTGAGCCGAGGGTTTTGTTTTCAGGTTCACCGATGCCGGTTGAGGAGCCGGCGGACAGTGATCAGGGCGGGCAGGAGGCCACGGCTCACAGTGCCGCCGTGCTGGATGACGGATTGGACGCGGTTTCGCAGTTTTCTTTTGAAGGGTTCGAAAGTGAGGATCTCGATTTTTCCGAGAGTGATTTGGAGCGGCTTGCCGCTGAGGCGATTGTCCGTTGGGAGGAGACGGGGCTTTCGGCCGGACAACTGGAGGCGTTGGAGCAAATCAACTACGTGGTGACAGATTTGGAGGGATCTGCCCTCGCGTTTGCGGAGGGGGATTCGATCTATATCGACTACAATGGGGCGGGAGCGGACTGGTTCGTCGACGATACCGAGTGGCTCGACGAAGAGTTTGTCGAAATCGACGGGATACTGCGGGCAATCAGTGGTGATGATATTGACGGTTTGGCCGGTGAGGGAGTCGATCTGCTGAGCGTGCTCATGCATGAGCAGGGCCATATTCTCGGGCTTTTCGATGATTATGGATCGGAATCGGAAGGTTCGGCGATGCATGGATTGTTTGAGGAAGGTGAGCGGCGAGTTCTCGCGCACGCTCAGGCGGATGGCGTGGAGCCGCATGCCCCGGACCTCACTCATTTCGCTGCCTTGAAAGACGGGACGGGCAACTGGATAGGAGAGACCTGGGTCGGTGGAAACGGCGATAATTGGACGACAGGTGCGAACTGGAGTGATGGGTCCGCCCCTACCGAGAATCCCTTTCCGACGGTGATTTTTGATGGAGGAAATACTAACGTTCAGGTTCCCACCGGAGGGTCTGGCGGACGAAATGTAAACAGCATCGTGTTTGATACCGGGGCGGGGGCTTTCACCTTGTCAGGGAATTCGATCGATCTGCTGGGGACCAGCGGAGTCGGTGACGCTGCCGAAATCGTCAATCTTTCTACGAACACCCAAACAATCAATTCCCAGTTGATTCTCCGTCCGGATCTGACTTCCGGGACAACGATTAATGCCGCGGCCGGCGACATCGTTCTCGGCGGTGTCATACGTCAGCTCGGGAGTGGAAATTCCATTTCGATCACCGGATCCCATATCGTCACTTTTTCCGGAGACAACACTTACAGCGACCCGACCCTGATAGGATACGGTTTCGTGGAAGATGATTTCGAATCGTATGCGGTCGGCGTGAGTGGCTCAGATTCGGTATGGAACAAAAATACCACCGGGCGAGTTGCGGTTGCATCTGACGTTGACGGGAATTTCCTCTCTTTCGGGTATGATGGTGGCTTGAATAGCGGCACTGTCGGAGGCAGTACCGAATACCGGGGGATCCATCGGAATTTAGAAGACGCGTCGATCAGTGTAGGCTCCACCGGTGTGGTCACTTTTGATGCCCGGACGACTGACGAAAACGGGGAGTGGTATTACGGCCTCACGGAGAAAATCTCGGGGCGTGTCGAGGATGTTGGAACAGCAGGGGCTCAGCCACGGAGTGCGTCGGATATGCGAGCCTATGTCGGTTTGGTGAGCGACGGAATCGTGGGCGATGGCAAAGTGAACCTTGTCGCGGCCGATGCGGGCACCGGGTTGGTGACTCTGGCGACAGGACTGAATATCGATGAGTGGCATCAGATTGAACTTCGTATCGATCATACCGCTAACACCTACGAGGTCTTTCTCGGAGGCGTTCAGCAGGGCGGTACTCTGAATTTTGCGCCTGCCACTGGTGATCTGGATTATTTTATCGCGATGGGCGCGGGAGGATCGCGAACGTCAACGCCGTTCGATGGGCAGTTGGACAATCTCCAGGCAAATGCCTATACCGGTTCTGCGACGCTGCTTCTTAATGGCACGCATACCGGTGCGGGCTCTTACGCCGTAGGCGTCGAGTCAACGCTGGGCGGAACGGGATCATCTGATGCGGAAGTATCTGTTTTCGGCACTTTGGCTCCGGGGGAACTTTCCGGTATTGAGAGTCTGGATGTCGGAGGACTGACATTCCTCGAAGGATCGACGTTTGAGGTTCAGATCGGTGGAGACGGCTCGATGGTCGCGGGCTCAGGGAATGACGTCGTGAATGTCACGGGTGACGTCGTTTTGGGTTCCGGAGTTTCGACTCTGGAGGTCACTTCACTGGGCACTCCGGCTACCGGGGCGCATGCTTATACGCTGATCAATATCGAATCAGGAACGTCTACGGGGTATTTCAAAGACAGCTCCGGGACTGCGCTTATTGAAGGTGCCACCGTGACCGTCGGCGGCATTGATTATTCGATCAGCTATCGAGGGGGCGATGGGAACGACGTCGTTTTGACGTTCGGTCAGGTGCTTTATGTCAATTCAGATTTCGTGTTGGAAGAGATAGAGCTCGATAGTGAGAATTATGCCACCGACCCTGCGGTAACGAAGGCCGGCGAATGGTTTTCGAGCATGACGTCTCCCGGTTATCTGGGAAATAATTATCTCGCGGTCGCAAATGCGGACACGACCGACAACACCGTTGAATACGCACCCGAGCTGCAGGGAGGTATATACGACGTTTCGATGCGCTGGGTAGCCGCTTCGAATCGTGCGACGAACGCTACGGTAACAATCGTCGATGGATACGGCGATTCCCACGTCGTGAGCGTGAATCAGGAGCAGAACAACAATGTTTACGTCTCGCTGGGAGAATACTATTTCGCGCCGGGAAACGCGGGATCCGTTACGATTTCGAATGAAGGCGCGAACGAATATGTCATCGCGGACGGGATGAAGTTCGTTCAAATTCTCGGAGTCGGTTCAGACGCTGACGACGAGGTTATCGGTGATCAGCCGGGAACGATTTACAATTCGATCAGCGGGGCAATTGCTGCTGCTGCTACCGACGAGCCACTGACTCTGATCGTCAATCAGGGGGACTACAGTGCTGAGGATATCGATCTGAGCAGCTTTACGGATACAGTCACGATTAAGTTTATCGAAGGCGACAGTAGCATCGGCTCTTTGACGGGCGGTTCTAATGTGACCGTCGAGCTGGGCGGCATCGATGGTTCTCATTCGGTTGCGACGACGTTGAGCGTTGGAAGTGGTGCCTTCGGTGGCGTGATTACCGGTGATGGCGGGCTCACTAAGACGGGCGTTGGAGACTTCGTTCTTTTCGGTTCTCTGAACAATTACACCGGAGCAACGCAGGTTCTTGAAGGTGTGCTTCAGGTTGAATCGGGGTCGATTTCCGCCACGGATTTGATTCTGATCGATGATGGCATTTTCCAGGTCATTAACGGGGGAACCGTGAACGTGACGAACGGCGTTACCAACGGCGCGGGCGCGGGAAGTCTCCTCGTTGACCATGGCACTATGACTGTCGGAAGTGGTCTTGATGTAGACACTTTGCGAACCGGGCTGAACGGCGGAACGAGTCAGCTTACGGTAACGAGCGGTGTCGTGAATGTCGGAAACGGCACTGAGGATTTACACATCGGGCGAACGGAAGTCGCCAGTAACAACACCGGCGGAACCGTTGACTTCAGCGGTGCAAGTTCGGTCACCATCGACGTTGCGAATCTGAGACTCGGAACCACGCTCGCGGCAGCTAATCCGGGAACCTCTCGCGGATCGTTGACTCTTTCGACCAACGGATCAAATCAGGTTGATGCGAATTCCATTTTGATCGGCGATTCGCCCAGTGCCGGCAATACGTCGACGCCGAGCACGATCGTGCTCGGGCTCGATAACATTTTCAATGTAGATACGTTTACTATAGGAGGGCAGAAAAGCCATGGCAGGGTGACGATCGCCAGCGGAGGCGTTTTTGATCTCAGCGGTAACGTAAATCCCTCGACCGATCTTAATTTAGGTTTCAATGTGACGGGAAATACGGGAACCGTTTCGACCGGGCTGCTCGACCTTTCAGGCGGGATTTTTAACGCTACTTTGGATGATGTCAGGCTCGGTCGCCACGATATCGGTCCCGGTTCGGGAGCTGGTACGATCACCTTTGATGCGGGAACCGTGACGGCGAACACAGTGGCGCTTGGAACTGGAGCGCTCAACTCCACGGGAACGATCAACCAGCGCGGCGGAACCTTCACGGTTGCGAACGGCGTCAGCGAATCGCGGACAAGCACCTTGAATATCGAGGCCGGCAATTTTGTGGTAACGGCAGGAGGTCTCGAAGTGGACAACCTGACGGTGGGCTACGCCGATCTTGATGATATCGGCACGGGCACGAATACGGGGATTCTCACTGTCAACGGGGGAGCCGTCTCGATTGGTGATGGCGTCGCTAATGATTTGAGAATCGGTTACAACACGGGGGCTAACACCGGGGTTCCGATTGCGATTGGAGGCGTCAATTTCACACAGGCCGATTCGGTCACGATCAATGTCGACGATATCTTCATCGGTTCGCTTCTCGCAAGCGGTGGGACGGGAACGCGGGGCAACCTCGAGCTATCCAACGTTGGAGACAACACGATCACGGCAGATCGGATCATTGTTGGAGATTCTCCCAGTCCGGGGAATCAGGGAGTGACGAGCACTCTGACTTTCGGGAGCAATATGAACACGGTCAATGTTGATACCTTTGACGTGGGCGTAAGGAAATCGAGGGGGACTGTGAGTATCGTGTCAGGAGGTACTCTCGATTTATCCGGCAATCTCAATGCGAACAATGAGACCGATCTTCGTGTCGGAATCAATGATTCGGCCAATACCGGAACTGTCACTACAGGTGTCTTCGACATGTCGAACGGTGTGTTTAACGCTACGCTCGACGAGATCATTCTGGGGCGTCATGCCAGTTCAAGCGGAGGTCCCGGGTCCGGAGACGGCACCTTGACCTTTGATGAAGGCACCGTGACGGCGAGGTCGGTTTTGCTCGCTGATCCGGCACCGACGAGCACGGCGCCGCAGAATACCGATGGCATTCTCAATCTGGGCGGCGGAATTCTGAACCTTCAGGGAGGCAATATCACCGAAGGTGGCGGGACTGAGAAATTCAATTTTACTGACGGCGTTCTCAAGGATGTGAACATCATCGGTTTCAGCTTCACCCAGCAGGGCGGGACCCTGCAGATCGGCGCGGACGACACCGCTGACAGCACGACGATCGATGGTGATTTTACGGCAACTGGAGGAACGTTAGAGTTCGATATCCAGGGAACCGCTGGAGCTGGCGTGGCTGGTGGTCACGATACCATTTTTGTGGACAGCACGGCGGGTGACGGCTCGGTGACACTCGGTGGAACTCTCGGTCTGAATGTCAGTCCCGGGAACAACCTCGCCCCCGGCACGGAAATCGTGTTGATCGATAATGATGGAGCGGCTGACGCGGTCACCGGGACCTTCGCCGGTTTGGCTGAAGGCTCCACCGTCACTGCTGACGGGAATTCGTTTATCATTTCCTACGCGGGTGGTGACGGCAACGATGTCACCCTGACGGCGCTGAATGATGCTCCGGTAGCGAACGCCGATACGAACTTCGCCACTGAAGCGGGTGGCTTGAACAATGCCGATATAACGGTGGGCGGCGACGGCACGACACTCTCCGGAACGAGCGGCAATGTTCTCGGGCATACCGGTGCAACCGCCGGAGATGTTGCGGATGGCGATGCCGATACGGGCGATGGCACGATCAGTCCCGATTCCGTGATCCCCGGTGAGGTCGTTGTCAGTCACATTGACTACACCGGTGGCGGCACACCTGTCGGTGCCGAAGCGGGCGGAACGGTGACCGGTGCCACTTCCGTGGATGGTCAGTATGGATCGCTGACGATTAATCCTGATGGATCGTATTCCTACGTTCTGGATGAGGCAGCAGCCGATACGATCGCTGCGGGAGAATCTCAGACGGACGAGTTCACCTACACGATTTCAGATTTCGGACAGCCGGGATTGATGGCTGGATTTGTGGCAGGAAGTAACAACACCACCGATCCCAATCCGGGGAATCTCGGAACCACTTCAGGGCCGGATGCGTTCTGGGCGAGCGGAGGAGCGCGTGATGCTGATCGAGAAGCTGCCTGGGGAGATCCTGCCAACAAAACGATTGTCTATACGGGGCAGGTCTACCTTGAGGCGGGAGATACCCATTTCCTGATGATGAGTGATGATACAAGCTATCTCGCCATCGACGGGTCGGTGATTATTAATGAAGTGGGTTGGAACACAGGCGATGCGGGAACGTTCACTAATTCCACGGGAGCAGCGGGTTGGTTCGACATCGAAATCCGGACCGGAAATGGTGGCGGTGGATATGGATTTTTCAATCAGAGCGCCTCAGGTGAACCCGGGTGGGCGGGAATCGAATCCGGTTTTCTGATGAAATCCGGAGGAGCTGCCTCATCAGACCCCGCTGATCCGGGGTGGGCTCATCCGGAAGATCCCGGTCCCGGAACGCTGTTTCGCAGCCGTATCGGCACAAGCACAGCGACTCTGACGATGACCGTTAACGGAACGAATGACGTTCCGGTGATAGCGGTTGAGGCGGGTGATTCCGCTGCGGAAAACCTTGCCGAAACCGATGCGGGATTGATCACGACGGGAACACTCAGTGTCATCGATCTTGATACCAGCGATACGGTTACTGCTGCGGTTACGTCCGTGGTTGTAACGGGTGATGACAATGGTCTCGGGAATGCGGCGCTGCTTGCGATGCTAACTACGGGAACCAATCCGGTGATCAGTAACACGGCGACAACGGCGGATCTCAACTGGACCTTTGACAGTGGCAGTGAAGCTTTTAATTATCTGGCAGCGTCGGAAACGCTTGTTCTCGAATACACGATCACCGTAACGGACAGTCAGAATACGACCGATACTCAGACGGTTACGATTACGATCCGGGGCGTGAACGATGCCCCTGAGTTGGCGGGTGTTGCGATTAGCAGCGAGAACGAGGCAACGAAGACCACTCTGTCAGGCACGATCACTGACGCCGATTTCAATGGCGACGGATACACCATCACAGTGGATTGGGCCGACGTGAACGACGCCGGCGTAAAAGTATACGATCTCGCAAATCTCGACGCAGCGGATGGGACGTATAATGACGTGACGGGGGCGTTTGCTCTGTTTCATACCTATGCAGATGATGCTCCAACGGCTACCGCCAGTGACAATCTAACGGTCAGTGTGCAGGTTTGGGAAACGCTGGGATACAAGCTGGAAGCTCTCTACAATTTCGATCACGGCGATGCGAGGGACGGCACTGCGAATGGCAATGATGGAACGATTGTAGATGCCGGTATCACTTACTCAACGGGCGATGCGCCAGCTGTTCTCAACGGTGGTGGAGTTGCCAATGGCGAGGATTCCGGATACATCAGTGTGGCGCACTCGGCGTCACTTGGCGAAATCGTCGATGAGCTGACGGTGTCATTTTGGATTAAAGCGGACGTGGCAGACAATGATGATTGGTTCCGGATTATCCGGAAAGGCAACGGAAGCAGTACGTCTGGCAATGCCACATGGATGATCAACCGGACCGGAGACACCGACGAGGTCAATTTACGAACCGACACCTTTCCGAATGATGGAGTGAGTGGGCAGCACAATCGCAATCAGCATTTTAATAGCGGTAGCTCGGTGCTCGACGGCAATTGGCATCATGTGACCTACGTTCTCAATTCCGGTGACAGCCGGGAGTACGTGGATGGTGTTCTCAACAGTTCGCAGACATATCTTCACGGAAATGGTCTCGCTAATACCGACGCGCTTCAGTTGTTAGGCCGGAATTCAACTGACGGTATTTTCGGATCGATGGATGACATCGCTTTGTACAGCCGCGCGTTGTCGGCGGCTGAGGTCGCGCAACTCGCATCCAGTCCTGTGCCGACGAATGTGTCGAGTCAGATCGTTCAAGTGGTAACGACCGTTTCCGACGTGGCTCCGACGGTGAGCTTGACTGCTCCTGCAGGGATTAGTGAAAACGACACGGCGACATTATCCGGCACGATTGCTGATGTCGGCACACTGGATACCTTTACGCTTGCTCTCAATTGGGGTGATCCTGCCAGTCCCGATAATACGCAGACAATCGCTTTGGGGAACGTCGCTTTGACGAAGGCGATTGATGGAATCGATTGGAATCCGACGACCCGGGTGTTTGCGATTGATCATCAGTATCTCGATGACAACCCGACTGACACGGCATCAGACAGCTACACGATCGGTGTTACGGTGACGGATGACGACACGCTCGCTGTGATGGAATCCACGTCAGTGACCGTCACTAACGTTGACCCTGTGATCACGGTTGGAGGGACAGATTCCGTTGCGGAAACTCTCATTGAGGCCGATGCGACGCTCTCAGTGAGCGGAACAATATCTGTTTCGGATGCGGGAACTCTCGATACGACTCTCGCAACGATCAATCCTGCGGTGACGATCAGTGGAACGAGTGGCACTCTCACCAACGCGGATGTTTTGGCGATGTTTTCTCTGAGCAATGCGACGACCGGCACCGTCGGTTGGACCTTTGACAGTAGCAGTAAACCTGAGAGCTTTGACTTTCTGGGGGAAGGGCAAAGCCTCACTTTGACTTACACCATCACGGTGACGGACGATGACACCGGCACCGACACTGGGACGGTCGCGATTACGATCACGGGGACGAATGATGCTCCGGTTGCGAACCCTGACACGAACACCGCCGTTGAAGCGGGCGGTCTTAACAATGGCACCGTCGCTGTCGGTGGTGACGGGACAACGGTGTCAGGAACGAGCGGAAACGTCATGGGAGGAACCGGCGCAACCGCCGGGGATGCCGCAGATTCGGATATTGATTCAAATGACGATCCGGTTGCCGGTGACGGCAGTGTCGTCGTCGCAAACGTCAAATACACAGGCGGGGGAACTGCTCTGGGAACCAATGCCGGGGGTATTGTCGATGGAGCGACTCAGGTGGACGGGCAATACGGAACGCTGACGATTAATCCGGACGGATCGTATGATTACGTCTTGCAGCCCGACGCATCAGGTGTGCTCGCGGCGGGGGAAACAGGAATCGAGGAATTTACCTACCTTATTTCTGATGGAGTGATTTACGGAGACAATTTTTCCGGCACGGGTGCTCTCGATGGAGCCGTTCCTAACAGTGCGCCGGGCGCAGAGGCCTGGACTTCCAGTCCGCTTTGGAATGCCGATGGCACGAAAGCGGTTAACGGAACCGGTTCTGCCTGGCTGCCTTTTTCACCCGAGGATGGAAAGATTTACACGCTCTCCGCCGACGTGAACCCTGACCTTTCGACTTCGGCTGACTGGTTGGCTCTCGGATTCGGAGGTCTTGCTCCCGGAGATATGGATCAGGCCCAGTTTCAAGGGGGCGTTAATCTCGGGACTGCCTGGATGTTGTTTCGGGAAAATGACGGTTTCGGGTCCGTTATCCAAACTTTCAGAGGACCGGGCACTGCGCTCGGGCAATCTCATGATCTCACACCTGACGTGGTCGGAAGCGCTAAACTGGAAGTGATTCTCGATACAACGGAAGCGAACTGGACGATCGAGTGGAAGATTGACGGGACGACGCTGCGCAGCCTTGCCTACACGACCAATCCGACGATTCAGTCGGTCGGAATCGGTGGCTTTAACACCGCGACCGGAGCGATCGATAATTTCTCTCTCGTTGAGGGAGGCGTGGATTCGACAACGCTTACGATCACGATCGATGGCACAAACGACACGCCGGTGATCACGAGTGCCGCCCAAACCGGGGCGATCACCGAGACGGGAGATGACACCGATCCTGCGCCCGTCACGGGGACGATTACTTTTGAAGATGCCGACCTCATCGACACGCACACCGCGGTGGTTCTCCCGGGCGCGAGCGTCACGGGCGGAACGGCTACGTTGACGGCGGCTCAAGAGGCTGCCCTGCTCGATAATCTCAGTCTTGGCACGGTTCAGGATGACACCCCCGGGGATGGCTCCGGTTCGGTCGGGTGGACATACACGGTTCCTAATTCCGAGATCGATTTTCTCGCGGCGGGTGAAACGGTCGAGGTGACGCACACGGTTGCTGTCAGTGATGCCGGGGTGGTTTTTAACGGCGACTTCTCAGCCAATGCGGCTGATTTTGACACCTTTCCGGGTTACATCAGTAACCCCAATAATCCGAGCGGCATAACCGGCTGGACGCACACCGGTAGTGTTGGGATCAATCCTATTTCCGGGGGGAGTTCTCCGTTTGCGAACAACGGTAATAATTACACTCCTGTCGCCTTTATTCAGCGGACGGGTTCGATCTCCCAAACGATTTCCGGCCTCACTGTTGGAGAAACTTATGTTCTCTCATTCGATTACAATGAGCGGGCTTCGGGCGGTTCGACGACCGTTTCTGCGACGATTGCAGGTGAAACGTTTACGGATCCGAATAACTCGCCAGTGGGAGGAGTAAATCCTTACCGTCAGGCCTTACTGGTTTTTACGGCAACTGCGACTTCGGAAGTCCTTACAATCAGCGCCTCTGAAAATGGGGGGGATCAAACGACGCTGATCGACAACGTTCAGATCGATGTGACTCAGAAGGTTGTCGTGACGCTCACAGGAGCGAACGATGCTCCCGCGATTACGAGCCCTGCTCAGACGGGTGCTGTCACCGAGAGCGTCGATAACGTGAGTGGCACGGATCCTGATCCTGCCCCTGCAACGGGGACGATTACATTTGACGATGTTGATCTGACTAACACTCACACAGCGAAAATTCTTCCGGGTGCGAGCGTGACGGGAGGAACCGCGACGTTGACGGCGGCTCAAGAGGCTGCCCTGCTCGATAATCTCAGCCTCGGGGCAGTGCAGAACGACACGCCTGCGGATGGTTCCGGCGCGGTCGACTGGACGTATACGGTTCCCAATTCCGAGATCGATTTTCTCGCGGCGGGCGAAACCGTCGAGGTGACTCACACCGTTGTGATCAGCGATAGCGAGGTCGTGGTTAACGGCGACTTTTCGGCTAATGCAGCCGATTTCGGCACCTATCCCGGCTATCTCGGTGGAGCCAATCCGGGCAGCATCGCCGGCTGGACGCATACCGGAAGAGCTGGTTTGAACTACAGTGGTGCCGGCGGCCCCGGGACTCCCTTCTCCGATAACGGGGATAATTCCACTCCTGTAGCCTTCATCCAACGTGATGGTTCGATTTCACAAACGGTTTCCGGCCTCGTGGTCGGGCAGACCTACGCGCTGATGTTCGATTACAACGAGCGAAACGCCGGACCGGCAGGTTCGACGACGGTGAGTGCAACGATTGCGGGAGCGACGTTCACCAACCCTGACAATTCACCTGTCGGAGGATCGAATCCTTATCGCCAGGCGGTGTTGCTGTTCACGGCCTCGGCGACTTCTGAAACCTTGACGATTAGCAGTCTTACCAATGGCGGCGATCAAACCACTCTGATCGACAATGTCCGGATCGGTGTGACTCAGGACGTGGTCGTGACGATCACTGGTGCGAACGACCAACCGCTCGTAACTGTTGCGGCGACGGATGTGAATGAAGGTGCCTCGACGGTTCTGACGGGCGACTTCACTGATCCGGATTTGAATGATCCCCACACGATTACGATTTCGTGGGATGATCCTAACAGTCTTCCCGACTCGGTCTTCTTGCTGCCGAAAACCGGTGAGATCGATCTTTCGGTTCAGGACACCTTTATCAGCAGCGGAGCCGACAGTGTATCTGTTTTGACGATTACTTCGCTGGATAAAGACACCGGTGAGGTCGAGTTCACGGTGGCGCATCGCTATCTGGATGATGGAATCAGTGGCGGTCACTTTGCGGATGGAGAAAATTGCACTCCGTCTGACGTCGCAAACATCAGCGTCGTCGTTAACGACCCGACTTCCGCCGCTGCGGGAACGAGCTCAGTCTATGCGAACATGCTGTTGGCAGAAGGTGACAACCTGACCGGTTATTGGCGTTTCGACACCGTAAGGGGGGCGCTTACGGATACGAGTGGTAACGGGCATACGCTCACCCCGCAGGGGGATGCGACGACCGGGGCAGCGAGTGCTGAGACGGCATTTGGTGAGGCTGCGAGCTTGGACGGAAACGCCGATTTATTTGCGACCGGTGCTACCGCAGGCGAGCTCGGTTTCACGGGCGACTTCACTGCGAGCGCCTGGATCTACATCGCACCGGGTGGCTCGAGCGGGGATAATACGATTTTCGGGACGGATACCACCGGCTTGAATAACGGGCTGCATCTCGTCGTCCGCGATGGCAAGTTACGCTTCGGATTTTTCAGTAATGACACGGGTGGTAGCCAAACTCTCAATGAGGGCGAGTGGTACCATGTTGCCTATCGCTATACAGGTGCCACCGGAGAGCAGGCGTTATTTGTGAATGGCGTGTTGGACAATGCATCCACGGGAAAATCGGCATTCACCGGCGCTGCGAACGAAGTGAAAATCGGACGCTGGAGAAACAGCGACGCTCACAGTTTTAACGGTAATCTCGACGAAGTCTCGGTGATCAGCCGTTCCCTCTCCAATGCAGAAATTCTGGCGTTGGCGGAGGCTACCCAAACGGGTTCTAACTATGCCACTACGACGATCACGGTTTCCAATGTCGCTCCCGTGCTGACGTTGGGGAATGCGTCTGTGAGCGAGAACGGGACCGCTGTCATGAGCGGAACGATTACCGATCCGGGCTTGCTCGACAGCTACCTTGCAGTCGTCGATTGGGGCGATCCGAATAACATTGCCGATGCCACCTTTGATATCGGTGCGGTCCTCACTGCAAATGCCGCAGCGGGAACAACGTCGAACAACCTCGCGCCGGGCACGGTCCTGATGTCGTCTACCGATGACAGTGTCATGACGATTACCTCAACGCAGGCGGAGCTCGACGCGGGAGTCATCAACTTCACCCTGAGCCGTCAGGTCCTCGACGACGGGCTCAGTGCTACACCGTTTGCTTCAGGAGCGAACGGCACGACGACCGATGATTTTACGGTGACGATGCGTCTCGTCGACGACGATCAACCGAGCCTGGAATCTCTCCTCGCCGGCGATCCCGACCTCAACGGTTTCTGGCGCATGGAAGAGGCCGGCGGAACTGCCGCGACCACGACCGACGATCAAGTGCGGGATGCCTCCGGAAATGACGGTCACGGGACTTTGACCAATGGCGCGACAGTGAATGGCGCGCTGGTTCTCGATGGTGTCGACGACTACCTCGCGATAGGCACAGTTGGTGACCTTGGCTTGAATGGCAGCTTCACCGCGACCGCAACGATCAATCTTAGCGATCTGTCAGGAGATCAGACCGTATTCGGAACGAACCGATCGGTGGCGAGCCAGGGGCTGCATCTCGTTGTTCGCAATGGCAAGCTTCACTTTGGCTTTCATTCCAATGACACCGCTAGCAGCGTGCTCTTAAGCACGGGGCAGGACTATCAGGTGACCTTCCGCTACGATGCGGTTGCGAGAACTCAGACGATCTTTCTCGATGGGGTGCAGATCGCACAGGGCATCAACAAGAACGCGTTTGCAGGGCCGGCGACCGATGTCGTGCTGATTGGGAAATGGCGCGATACCTCGAGTAACGCATTCACCGGCACCATCGACGATGCCGCCATTATCGGGCGTGCGATGACGAATGCGGAGATTGCTGCGCTACACGATTGTGTGACCGCACCGGTTGAGGCGACGGCCACCCTGACGGTCAACAATGTTGCTCCAGCGATTACGCTCGATCCTGTTTCAGGGATCGATGAAGCGGGGATTGCCACGATTACCGGCAGCGCTACCGACGCAGGCAAGCTCGACAGTCACCAAATCACGGTTAACTGGGGCGATCCGAACGACGCCACCGATTCAGTATTCGATCTGGGGGCTGTGCAACTGGTTGACACGATCGACGGAGCCACCTCAGCGAATCCGCAGATGGAGGTCGGTGACACTTACACTTCCACAAGCGGCGATGGTGCGGTGCTCACTATCAAGTCGGTGGCACCGGATGGCTCGTTCACTTTCGAAGTGACGGGACATCAGTATATCGACGACGATGTCTCCGGCACCGCAAGTGACGATTACACGGTGACGGTAACAATCACTGACGACGATGCCGGAACGGGAGCCGATAGCGGAGCGATCACGGTGAGTAATCTGGCCCCTGAACCTCAGCCCGACTTTTACACAACTACAGAGGCGGATGTATTGATTATTTCCACTCCTGCTGCCGGTGTTCTGGGGAATGATAACGATGCTGCGAATCCGAACGGTCCGCTGACGTCACCTATTCATGATCCACTGAGGGTGAAAAGCATCGACAGCTCTGCGACCAAAGGCATCGTGACGATGAACCCTGACGGTACGTTCAGTTACGATCCGAATGGTCAGTTCGAATACCTCGGAGTCGGGCAAACGGAGACGGATACGTTTTTATACACGGTGGAAGACAATGACGGAGGCACACGCACAGAGACGGTGACGATCACGGTGCGCGGAGTCAACGACGCCCCCGTGGCGGTCGAGGATGTCGTGACCGTTTTTGAAGGCGGGCAGGGCGGTTCGGAGACCGTTACCGGAAACGCGCTGGCCAATGATTCCGACGTCGATCAGAGCGGCACTCCGGAGGATGACGTGCTCACCGTGGTGAGCATCAAATTCGAGGGGACTCCTTTTGGAGGAGCGACCCATGCAGGTGGCGCGGTGAGCTCGTCAGGAACGCTCGTGAACGGTCTTTACGGAACGCTTTCGATTAATTCGAAAGGTGAGTTTGTCTACACGGTCGATGGAAACCTGCCGACTACGAGAGCCCTGGATACCGGTGAAGTGGGTGTGGAAACGTTCACGTATCTGGTCAGCGACGGGAACGGTGGTTTTGCCGAAGAACAGATCGTGGTCCGGGTCGTGGGATCGACGGGAGGGAAGATAGGCGATTTCTTCGGAGTCGGCGGATCGGGGATACTCGAAGGGTTCCGTTTTGCCGGGGGACGGGGAGAAGCAGAGTCGGGTGAAGGCGCCCCTCTGCTGATGTTGATGCCGACGTATTCCGGAATGGCCGAGCCGGGTTCTGTGATCACCTTGACGGTGATGGGACCGGGCGGTGTGACATTGAAGGGGGGATCGATGACGGTCGTAGCGGACTTGTCAGGTGCGTGGATCGCGAAGTTCAGCGGGCTTGAAATCGGAAATACCGCCTATTTTGTGAAAGTGGAAACAGCCGCCCCGGCGTGGGAGACAGGGGTAGCGGGCACTTTTAAAGTATTTTTTGCGCCGGCAATCAACGGATCACACACTGAAACGGACGTACTGACGGTGGATTCGGTGATGGGGCGTCGTCTCAGTGCCGCTGCACTGGATGCGATCATCGACGCGAATGCGCACCCGAATGGATCGAACGCCGATTGGCGAAAAGCGAACGGAATGGACGCGGTATTTCAGTAAGGTTCTGTCAGTCAACAGGGTATGATCAGACGCTCAACAGGGTTGGATTCGCTTGACGCCTCCAATCCTGTTGCAGTGTGGTGTGCCGCGTTTTTGCGGGCGGTATTCCGGAGTGGGTTACGCGATCGCGTTTTTACCCGCTGTCACAATGTTGTGATGTAAGGCAACAGTATGAAAAGGAGTTATTTGCGCACCTTTCCATCTTTGCGAATCGGTCTTGATTGTTTGCGTAGGATTGATAATGGTCCCCCCTCCGCATCGTTTGGCCCCCTTTAAACGATTTTGGTTTCCCCCCTTTCTTAGCTTCCCTTCTATTTATGAAAAAAACGACATCCTCCCGTCGTAAACGATGGTTTTTTGCCCGTTCCATGGCTCGAGCGTATCAAGCGTGGCTTGAAAAGCGCACCGCAACGACCGGGCCTTCCGCCAATCGAAGTGGCTCAAAAGCTGTCAAGGCGAAAGCGCGGCCACTGTTTGCAGAAGCGTTGGAGCCCAGAGTTCTTTTCTCAGGCTCGCCAGTGCCGGTCGAGGAACCGGTGCAGGATGCGTCTACCGGTATGGACGCCGCCGCTCAGACATCGGAAGCGTTCGATGAGGGTGTCGATGCGATTTCACAATTTTCCTTTGATGGAGACACGGATGTTGATTTCACCGAGGCCGATTTGGAGCGACTGGCGGCGGAAGCGGTTGCCCGATGGGAGCGGACCGGACTGACGGAGGATCAGATCGAAGCGCTGGAGAGTATTTCCTACGCCGTCACCGATTTGGAGGGATCGGAGATTGGGGCTGCAGAGGGGAATACGATCTACCTCGATTACAATGCGGCAGGATCCGATTGGTTCGTGGATGACACGGAATGGCTCGACGAGGAATTTGTGGCGATTGACGGCCTCCTTCGCGCGGCGAGTGGAGATGACATCGACGGTCTCGCCTCAGACGGAATTGATATGCTCAGCGTCATCATGCACGAGCAGGGGCATATTCTCGGATTGCTGGACGAGTATGACGCGGATCAACGGGAGTCGGGGATGTATGGGCTGTTCGGCGAAGGCGAACGTCGCGTCCTCGATAGCGGGCAGGCGGAAGGCGCGGAAGCGCTGAGCCTGGAGGGCTCTCATTTTGCCCATACCGGCCTGATTCAGCGGGTTTGGACCGGGGCAGGGGACGGGTTTTCGTGGAATGACGCGAACAACTGGAGTGATCTTGATGTTCCGGACACCGCGGGCGAGGAAGCTGTCATCACTGGGGCTGGTGGCAACATTGTAATTGTCGGCGACGTCACGATCGGCGCACTGCATTTTCAGAATGGGAACTATACGTTGACCGGCGGTGAAATTACTATCGCTGGTGTTGATGGGGCGATCGAGGCAGATGTCGACGCTACGATTGAGTCGGTGATCGAAGGCGGTGGGGGACTTACGAAAACCGGTGCAGGTAAGCTTACTCTCAGTGGTCTGAATACCTACAGCGGTAAAACTACTATTAACGGAGGAACCGTGAGCATTTCTTCTGACGCCAATTTGGGAGCGGCTCCGGGCGCTGCGGTGGCGGACCAGCTCACGATTAATGGAGGAACCTTGGAATTCACGTCGGCAGGAGATGCCGGTATTGCGACGACTCGTGGAATCACGATTGGAAATTCAGGTGCTACGATCGATACCTCTGCCCTGGGTAACGGGCCTCGAATCGGGCTGAATTCAATCATCACGGGAACGGGTCCATTGACTCTCGCCGGGAACGGTAATCTTGCTGATGCAGGCGGGCAGCCGGGCTATCTAAGGCTTGGAAACAGCGGAAACGACTTCACTGGAAATGTGACGATCACTTCGGGTGTTGTTGCGTTCTCCGGCAATGCGTCTTTCGGAAATTCCACCAATGACATCGTGATCGCAGGAGGCGGACTTGTCGCCACTGTCGATTCAACCTTGCCGGCGAGCAGGGACATCGTCTTTTCGGGGGGAGGAGATAAGATTTTCCGCGTCTACGGGAACCGAACGTTCACTGTTGAAGGCAATATTTCCGGTACTGGCAACTTACGATACACTGACGGAGGAACGCTCGTCTTGAATGGCGTGAGTTCTTTTGCGGGGGATATGATCGCAGCTGCCGGAACAGCTAATACTCTTGTTCTGGGCGGTGCCAACTCCTATTCGGGAGACACCTCGGTTATCAACGGAACGGAGATTCGTCTCAACGCCGCCGGAGTCATTCCCGATGGCGTTGGCAAAGGTAACGTGAGTGTTACCAGTGGTATTCTTGATCTTAATGGTTTCAGCGAAACTGTGAATGGACTCAGCTCCGGAGGGAGCAGCACGATTGATAACAGCGGGGCCACCAATGCCATTTTAGTCTACGGAACTGAGAATGCGGGCGGAAGTCTTTTCGGTGTGATTCAAGATTCCGGAGCAGGAACGCTCGCATTAACGAAGGTTGGAGCTGGAATCAGCGAAATCCGCGGGGTGGCAAATACCTACGAAGGTGGAACGACAATTGAAGGCGGATATTTGCGAGTCGTCGGTGATGGCAGTTTGGGAGCCATTCCGTCTACACCGACGGTTAACCTCACGATTCGCGATGGCGGCATTTTTCAAAATTTTAATTCGGATGTCGATCTTCATGTTAATCGAACCGTTCTGCTCGCCAATGGTGAAGGTCGAGTTCGATCAGGATGGGCGAATCGAACGATCACTTTTAACGGTCAGATTACCGGGCCGGGGACACTTCGTATCGTGAACGATAGCAGCGCCGTGGCTTTGACAAATTCCGCGAATGATTATGCTGGTGACACGATCATCGGAGGTGGAGGTTCTGTTGGCGGAAATTCCAATAATGCGCTTCTTCGGCTTGGCGGGGCCAATGTGATCCCCAATGATTCAGGGCATGGGAATCTTGTTTTTGATTCAGGCACGACGGCCACGCTTGATTTAAACGGATTCAGCGAGACGGTTAACGGAATAGTGCACCTGTCAGGATTGGCCGTTATCGAGAACTCGACCGGTAGTGCTGTATTGACGGCGGGGGACGACAACTCTACTTCGACTTTCGGTGGATTGATCAGAGACAACGGAGGAACCGTTGCTGTGGCGAAGATTGGAACGGGTCAGTTGGTTCTCTCCGGAACTAATACCTATTCGGGTGAGACTAATGTCAGTCAGGGGATTCTGGAAATTACCAACTCGAGTTCACTGGGTGCAACTGGCGGTGGTACTACCGTAGCGAACGGTGCCCAGCTTCGGATCTCAGGCGGGATTGCGATCGGTGCTGAGCCGCTGACCGTTACCGGTCAGGGAGTCGGAGGTGGGGGGAATGATCGGGGTGCGCTTCGAAACATATCGGGGAGTAACAGCTGGGCAGGACCTATCACGGTTCTTAATTCGGAAGCCTGGATTGGATCTGGTGGAGGAACTCTCACCGTTAGTGGTGGAATCAGCAGTACCGATGTGAGCCTCCGGTTGGATCAAGGTAACATCGTGGTGACGGGCAACCCTGTTTCACTGGGAACTGGAACCCTCTCTGTGAACAGTAACACTCGACTACAGGTTGCCGGGAACGATTTTGATCGACTCACTGTAGACTGGAACGGGAAACTTACCACGGACGTTGCTAACACTGTGCCCTCTGATCTTATTCTTTCACTGGGTGCCAGCAGCGGCTCTGCCTCAGCCGGCAATGGAACGGTCGACCTCAATGGACATGACATGACGGTGGCTAGACTCCTCGATGGTAGCGCTACCGATCACGATGAGGTCATCACCAATTCATCCGGGACTGAGGCAACGTTTACGGTTAGCGGTTCCGATAATTCGGTTTCGAATGGAACCATTTCCGGGAATCTAGCACTGGTGAAATCGGGCGTCGGAACGCTCACGATGAGTGGCGACAATTCCTATACCGGGACGACTACGATCAGTGGAGGCACGCTTCTCGTCAACGGGACGCACACGGGAGGGCATGATTACAATGTTAGCAGTGGTGCAACTCTCGCCGGAACGGGAACGATCACGATTCCTTCCTGGAGACAAATTAAGCCTGCTCAGGGTGCTACCGTTGAGGTGGGCGATCCCTCTGTGAATGGTGGCATCGGAACTCTGACCATCTCCGGGGATGCGATTGATTCGTTTGAGGCGGTTAAGATTAACAGCGAAGTCGTTTTTCAAATCGACGGTTCGACGAATGATCAGCTCAACGTCATTGGCAACTTCAAGCTGGACGCAAGCTCGAGTCTCACCGTCGTCGCGGTGAATGCTCCCGTAGCAGGCGGGGTATACAAAATTGTCAATAACGACGCCGTGGATGACGTAGTCGGGATATTCAGCGGGTATGCCGACGGGGCGGTCGTTTCAGACGGAACGAACAACTACCGGATCTTCTACGGCGGTGGAGACGGGAACGACGTTGTCCTCGTTGAGAACACGACCCCGACGACCGTATACGTCGATGGCGAGTGGGCTACGGGAGGCACTGCTCCGCAAAACGGGGGACAGGTTATTGCTGATGCCGACCTTGGCGCATCAGGCGCTCAGGATGCTGTCTTCGGTGTCAACGCGTTCGCCACGATCGCTGAAGCACTTGCGGCCGTCGATACCGGCGGCACGATCATTGTGAATGGCGGAACTTACAATGAGACGATTGCGCTGAACGACGGGAAGAAAATTGAAATCACGGGACCTGATGCGGCTGCTACGGTGACGATCGATTCACTCTCGAGCGTCGCGGGGACGGAGGTTATTCTGGAGGGGAATTCAACGCTGGATGTCTTCGCGGGCACTATCGCAGGCGTGATTTCGGGAAGCGGAAATTTGCAGAAAACGGGCCTGGGGACTCTGACTCTTTCGGGCGACAATACCTACACCGGCACGACGCTTCTTTCGCTCGGGGTGCTGTCGATTTCGCACGATAATGCGCTGGGTGATTCCAGCTCGGGCACGACGATTGATCAGAGCCTTTCGGCTTCCGGCGTTCCCGTTCTTTTGACTCTCAGTGGAAACATTACGGTCGCGGAGGACATTACGTTTGCTAATGTCGGTAGCGGTCTACAGACGACGTTTCGAAATTCCAGCGGCGACAACACGATTACCGGGCTCGTTACTTTGCCCGCGAGTATTCGACAGCAGTCTACAGGTGGAAGCTTGACTTTTGAAGGCGGTGTCACGAGTGCTTTTAATACGTTTTATGTCGTCAATTCCTCCGGCGGGTCAACTCACTACACGACGAATCCGATCAACCTCAACGGGGGCAGGTTTTACGCAGATTCGAGCGGCCTGACGACGATTGGCGTGGCCGGCAATTCGTGGGTATTGGCAACTTTGACCAGCGGAACGATTCGTCTCGATGTTGATAACGCGCTTCCTTCGACAATGGTTCTCACCCACAGTGGGCTGAGCTACGGCAATGGCGGGACCCTGGATCTGAACGGGACAACGCAGGCGATTACCTCTCTTGCTTCGAATTCAGACAATGCCAGCGGCCTCGACGGGGTGATCACGAATACGCACGCGACGAAGTCCGCTACTTTGACGGTGAATCAGACCACGAATACGACCTATTATGGATCGATCAGCGGTGATTTAGCGATCGTAAAGGATGGTGCCGGAACCTTCACCCTCAGCGGGACGATTCCTAACACTCACACAGGGATGACAACGGTCAGTGATGGCGTCTTGAAATTGGACAAAATGCCCGGTGTTGATGCGATTGCCGGTGATGGCAATACGGCGACGAGCGATGTCCTCGTGGAGAACGGGGCTGTCCTGCTAAACGCAGCGGCTGATCAGATTGGCGACGATGCCATTGTGACGTTGGATTTCGGCGACTGGAGTTTAGATGGGAACGACGAAGAGGTTCTCCGTGTCAAGGGAACGACTGCAGGTGCCGCTGAATTGAGCGAGCTTGTTCTCGGCGGGGCGACGTTGACCCTCAATCGACTCGACTGGGATAATTCCAGCGGGACGACGGTGCATCCCCCGATCACTGATGGTACCGGGACGCTTCGTTTCGTAGATGACGGCACGACGGCGGCAGTGTTTGAGACGGCTCATTCGGGGAACACCTACATTGACTCTGCGATTCAGATCGATGCGACGAGTTTGAGCTTCCGGGCGACTACCTACGCGACCGTTGTTCGAGGTCAGGTGAGCGGAACCGGGAAGTTGATTTTTAATCCGGCTTACGGTGCGGGAGGTTTGACTTTATCGAATGGAGCGAACGATTACTCGGGAGGAACCGAATATTCTTCCGATTCAGGAACCTCGGGGAATTGGGATCTGTTCACCATCACCGCGAGTGGTGCTTTGGGAACGGGCGATGTGACGATCCGTGGAGGAAATCAGACGACGTGGACAACCAGCGGGTCGGTTCCGTCCGGGATGATTTTTAAAGGAACTACGATTCATGCGAACAATTTTGTGCTGAGCGGAGATGCTGTCATTGCGGTAGGAAACCCCAACTCGGCGACGGCAAGCGGTGACACCGTGTCATTGACGGGGGATTTCGATCTCGCGGGAAACACCCTCTTTGTGCGGGGGATTGGAACCGGAACGATCAGTGGGGTCGTTTCCGGCACCGGTGGGATCACCAAAAACGACAACCCGGGAACCTGGATCCTGACAGGAACCAACACTTATGACGGCGCGACGAATGTGAACGCCGGAATCTTCGTCGTGAATGGTGACAATTCCGGAGCGACGGGAGCTGTCACGGTGGCCAACAGTGCTGATCTTTCGGGAACGGGCACGCTTGGCGGGATTGTTACGGTGGTCTCGGGTGCTGATTTGCAACCTGGAGTCGATGGCGTGGGAACGCTCACGATAGCGTCGAATACGATCATCAATGGTGATCTCGAGTTCGATGTCGATGGAGCCACTACCGACCTTTTGACTGTCGCCGGCGATGCTGCGTCAGGCGATGACGTCACTCTGAGTGGGACGTTGACGTTCAATACGATTACGGATCCGACCGAAGCATTTATTACTGTGATCGACAACGATGGCACATCGGATGCGGTCGTGGGAGCGTTCAGCAACTTTGCGGAAGGGGATTCGCTTACGCTTGGTGCGAAGACTTACAAAATTTTCTACAACGGCGGCGACGGAAATAACGTCGTCCTCGCTGAGGCCGTGACTCCAACGGTTGTCTACGTCGATGATGCGTGGGCGACAGGAGGGAGCGATCCTCAGAACGGCGGCCAGGTGATTGCCGACGCTGATTCGGGCACGACAGGAAATCAGGATGCAGTGTTCGGGATCAATGCATTCGGATCGATTGCCGATGCGCTTGCTGCGGTTGGAACCAATGGAACGATCATCGTCAATGACGGGGATTACAGTGGAGAGTCGATTGTCCTCAATGGCGGTAAAGAACTCAAAATTACGGGTAACGATACCCCGGGGATTTTCGAAACGGTAACGATCGGTTCCCTTGCAACAGGTGTTGCGGAATCGATCGTCATCGAGGGGAATTCTGTCCTCGCGGTAGGAGTCAATAATGCTTCGACGAATATTTTGGCTGAAATATCGGGCACGGGAACCTTCGTGAAAGAGGGCTCAGGAACGCTCAAACTGGTAAACGAAGGTAATTCCTACTCCGGGGGAACCGTGATCAAAGGGGGCACGGTCAGGATCAAATCGGACGCGGTGCTCGGAGCGGTCCCGGGTGTCGCAGACGCTGATAACATTACTCTCGATGGCGGCATTTTGAAAAATGACGGCCCATCAATCACTCTCGATGCCAACAGGGGAATTACCCTCGGGGTGGGCGGTGGTCGTATCGATGTCCGGGGCGGAACCGAGATTACGATTTCAGGCGCGATTTCGGGTGCCGGGTCTCTCGACAAGTATGATACGGGAACCCTGATTCTGAGCGGAGCGAATACCTACACCGGTGTTACGACGGTGGCGTCCGGCATCCTGAAACTCAATCATGCGACGGCGCTCGGGAGCAACGGATCCACCGCTACCGGAACGGTGGTTCAAAGTGGTGGCGCGCTCGATCTGAACAGTTTTTTCCAGGTCGGTGAGCGCATTGAGATCAACGGTTTCGGAACCGGGGCGGCTGACAAAGGTGCTTTGTATAACAGTGCCGGTAGTATGAATAACAACGGCGTGCAGTATCTCACGCTGGGAAGTAATGCGTCGATTGGCAGTAACGAAGGTCGTTTCGGAATGAACAATGGAACGGTCTCAGGACCCGGGTTCACTCTGACGAAAGTCGGTAGCAATGAGGTGTGGCTGAATTCAAACGTGACGGTTGCCAATATCGTAGTCGACGGCGGCATGTATGGGGCGCAGGGGAACAATGCGATCAACAACGTCACGGGAACGGTAACGGTAAATTCCGGGGCGGTTCTTTCGACTTATTCGGGGCTCGTTATCAGCGCCAATATCGTGTTGAACGACGCCAGGATCACCGGCGGTACTGGACCGGGAACGGATGTTGTCGCCACCTTCAATGGAACGATGACCTTGAGCGGTGTCAATACGATTGATCTTCCAATATGGGGTGACCGCGATCGCGAAGTTCTTATCAATGGTGTTATCAGTGGCAGCGGTTCTTTGATTAAAACCGGTAGCGACGATCTCACCCTTGCCGGGGCGAACACGTATACGGGTGGCACGGTGGTAAGTGCGGGAACGTTGATAGCGAATAACGCTTCCGGATCGGCGACTGGATCCGGAGCGGTGATGGTGAGTTCAGGTGGTACTCTTGGAGGTACCGGAACGATTGCCGGGGCGGTTGCGATCAGCGCCGGAGGAACCCTCGAGCCGGGTGATGATACTGTGGATACCTTGACGGTTCTGGGTGGTGTTGCTCAGGCCGGCACCTGGGAGGTGGATGTCGATGGCACCGGTGATGGTTTTGCTGACCTGCTTGCGATCACGGGCGATCTTTCTCTCGCTGGAACGACATTGGATGTGACCACTCTGGTCGCAGCCGACGACGATGAGTATGTGATCGCCACTTACACGGGAACACGGACCGGCGAGGTTGCGGTGTCTTCGATTCCGGAAGGTTACCTCGTTCAGTATGACGATGCCGGGAAACGCGTCGTTCTGGTAAAGCCACGAGCAACGGAGCTGGGCGGAGCGGAAACAGGTGAAGTTGATACCGGAGCCGGTGATGCGGTAACGGGAAGCACTTTGCCGAATGCGATCGGAGTCACTTCTTCAACACACGCGTCGGGAGGAACGGGCGACACCGTTTCAGGCGTCTACGGGGATCTCGTCGTGGGGACGGACGGAACGGTGACATACACGCTGGTCGACGAGCGTGTCGATGCACTGGATGACGGTGATGCCGTCGTTGATACTTTTTACCTCGGAGAAACGGTGGTCGCTGACTATCGAGACGACTTCAACGGCACGACGCCGGCTTCAGGGTGGCAGTATCTCTGGAATGCGCCGGCGGATTGGGATTCAGGAGACGCTCCCGGCGATTATGATGCAGCGGGAGGTCCAATTGGCGATTCCGCGAGCTACCTGCCGATGATTTCGACGGGATCGTATTGGACCTCTGACGGAGATGGAAATGGAACCAACAGCAACCCTGACAGATACGTAAGACTGCTTTCAACGGGAGGACATCCCGGTGCTGGTCAGAACGATGCGCACAGTGAGGTGGATCGCTATGCGATCGCGGCATACACCGTTTCTGAAGATGGCAGCTACACCGTGAGCGACAGTTTTATCTCGCGGAACAACGCTAACTTTAATGATGGCGGGCGGGTTGATATTTTTGTAAATGACACGCTCATCAATTCGGTCATGGTCAAACCCGGCGGCAGTGTTGATTTTGATACTGCTTTGGGCGATCTCGTCGCAGGCGATACGATCTACATCGCCTCGGGAACGAATGGCAGCGCATCCAGTGACAGTTTTTACTGGGACTTCAGTATTCAGAAGGCCACGGTGCTGGCTTTCACCGTCAATGGCACTAACGATAATCCGATTGCGAACAATGACGCCGACGTTGCGATCGAAGCGGGGGGAGTCGCGAACGGGACGGCTGCCGTTGTCGCTTCGGGCAATGTCATCGGTGATTCGATTGCGGTGACGAACTCCAGTTTCGAAGATGATGACATCGCTCCCGGCGTCATTGTCAGTGGCGATCCTGCCGGGTGGACTGTGACAGGCGGTGTCGCAGGAATCGAAGATCGGAATTTTGAGGATGCAGGAGTGTATCTCTCTGAGACTCCGGACGGGAACGATGGCGAGCAGTTTGCCTACTCCAATGGAGGCGATCTTTATCAGGTCGTTGGTGGAACGTTAGAGCCTCTGACGACGTATCGTCTCACCGTCGACGTGGGTGAGCACGAAACCCGCGGAACGGGAACGCCGGTTATTCGTCTTGGAACCGGTTCTACTTTTGGAACGAATCTGCTTACCGGAACGATCATCTCGAATACCCCGGCTACACCGGGGGGCTGGTCGACTTTTGTCACTGAATTTACGACGGGCGAAAATCCAATCAACCTCGGCGACGCGCTCCGGATCGAATTGGTGAATGATGGTGGTTCTCAGGTCGTGTTTGATAATGTCAGGCTGACAACAACCGCTGTCGATACCGACGTGGATGCAGGAGATGCGCCTGGTGATTTGAACGTCGTCAGTATTGCCTTCAATGGAACGGCGAGTGACGCAGTCGTGAATGAGTCGCTCACGGTTGACGGCGCGACAACGATCGATGGAGCCTACGGCGTTCTCGTGATCAATCCGGACGGAAGCTACACCTACACACCAACAGATTCTCTGACCGATTCACTCGCTGAAGGGGAATCGGTGACGGAGACCTTTACCTATGCGATAACGGATCAGGCGATCACTGGTGGCGTTAATGCGAGCTGGGATTTTTCAGGCTCAGGTGCGGCCACGGATACGCTGGACTGGCAGGTTCTCAATGGCAATGCGTTTACCGGGAACGGTGGCGGATTTGACGGGCTGGGCGCAGGTAAACCCGACGGGAGTTATGTTCATGATGATCACCCCAATGCTTATGCGCCTTTCGTGATTGCTTCTCCGAATGTGAACTTTGATTCGACCATAGCGGGCAGTGATATCGCTCTGACAGTGGCTTTCGGAGGTGGTGACGGGGACCATGGGAACCGTGGTCAGATTTACAACACGCCGGATGAGGTGATCAACGCTTTTGGAGGGCAGACGAATTCAAACGGTCAGAAAGGTTTAGCTGTGTATGACACGGCAACCGGCACTTATCTGACAACGGTTTTCAAAGCTGTGAACAATGTTGGGGAAACGCTCACTCTGACTCGCGATGAACTCGAAGCGGCAGGGGTGGACTTTGCCAACGGCACTTATCAGTTTCATTTCTTTGATAATGATTCCGGCAGTTGGGGATGGACGCAAATGACGACGCTCGAAGTCGCCGGCACAAAGGTTTCGAGCACGGCTGATCTGACGATCACGGTCCGGGGTGCCAACGATGCACCGGTGATCACGGATGGGCCCGATACGGCTGCGTTGACGGAAACGGACGTGGCTCTGACAACCGGCGGAACGCTGACGGTTTCCGATGTCGATACGAGTGATGTCGTGACAGGATCAGCTGCGGTGGTTGTGTCAGGAGATAATCCTGCGTCACCGGCCCGTCCATCTGATGCGGAGTTGCTGGCCATGTTCACGGTGAATCCGGCGCTTCCGGGAGAAGTTCTCAACGGCACGGAAACGACGAAGACGTTGAACTGGACTTTCGACAGTGGCACGGAGGCGTTCAATTATCTCGCTGCCGGCGAGACCCTTGTTCTCACTTATACCGTCACCGTGACTGATGATGCGGGATCGCCTTTGAGTGATTCCGAAACGGTCACGATCACGATCACGGGAAGCAATGATGCTCCGGCTCTCAGTATTTCCGCTACAGACGTTAACGAAGGGGAATCCACCGTGTTGACGGGAACTCTCACGGATCTGGATTTCAATGATCCTCACACCGTCACGGTCTCGTGGGATGATCCGAATGATTCGCCGGACTCGGTCTTCAGTTTGCCGAAAACCGGTGAGATCGATCTGGCGGTTCAGGCTACTTTCACAAGTAGCGGGTTGGACAGCACCACGGTGCTGACGATCACTTCGGTGAACAAGACGACCGGTGAAATTAACTTCACGGTGGAGCATCGCTATCTCGACAACGGTGCGGGGAGCAGTCCTTTCGAGCACGGGGAAATTTGCGAAACGTCAACGATCTCAAATATCAGCGTTGTGGTTGACGATCCCACCACCGCCCTTGCAACCGATTCCGAGTACGCTGAGACGCTGTTGGCGGAAGGGGCGAACCTTACTGGTTACTGGCGCTTTGATACGGCGACCGGTGCTCTGACTGACTCGAGCGGGAACGGGCGCACTTTGACGGCTGAAGGCGATGCCTCGACCGGGGGAGCGAGCGTTGCCCCGCCGTTTGGTGAAGCTGCCAATTTCGACGGGAATGGTGACTTTTTTGCAACCGGCGCTACGGCAGGCGAACTCGGGTTCACCGGTGATTTTACCGCGAGCGCCTGGATATATCTCGATCCCAGCGACCCTGCTGCGTTGACCGGAGATAACACTATTTTAGGAACCGATACTTCCGGAGCCAATAACGGATTGCATCTCGTGATCCGTGACGGCAGACCTCATTTTGGATTTTTTGGCAATGATATGCCCGGGTCTCAGACTCTCAACGCGGGAGAGTGGTATCACATTACTTTCCGTTTTACGCAAGCCACCGGAGAGCAGGCGCTTTTCGTAAACGGCGTCCTCGACAAGGCGACGACGGGGCACGCCTCGTTCCTTGGTGCAGCGAATGAGGTAAAAATCGGACGTTGGCAGAACAGTAACTCCCGAGGATTTCAGGGAGCGCTGGACGAGGTGTCGGTGATCAACCGTTCGCTCAGCAATGAGGACGTGCTCGCTCTTGCCAGCACTAACGCGGCAAGTGCAACCGTCACCGTCACCAATGTCGCGCCGACGGTGACGCTGAGTGATGCGTCAGTCGATGAAAACGGTGATGCCGTCATGACGGGCACGATTACCGATCCGGGCCTGCTCGACAGTCATCTTGTGATCGTGGATTGGGGCGATCCCAATAACCTCTCCAACGCCACTTTTGACATTGGCGCGGTGCTGACCGCTGATGCCGCTGCCGGAACGACGTCTGACAATCTCGCACCGGGTGCGGTTCTGATGTCGTCTACCGATGGCAGCACGTTGACGATTACGTCGACCCAAACCGAACTCGACGCGGGGATTATCAAATTCTCCCTGAGCCGTCAGGTTCTCGATGATGGGTTGAGCGGCAACTCCTTCGCTTCCGGTGCGAACGGAACCGGCTCCGATTCCTTCACGGTGACGATGCGTCTCGTCGACGATGATCAGGCAAGCTGGGAATCTTTGCTGCTTGCTGACGACGAGTTGAAAGGTCTCTGGTTCATGGAAGAGGCAGGCGGAACCGCCGCGACCACAACCGATGATCAGGTCTGGGATGCCTCCGGAAATGCCGGCCACGGAACTCTGACCAATGGGGCGACCGTGAACGGGAAACTGGTTCTCGATGGCAGTAATGATTATCTCGCCGTAGGCACTGTGGGTGATTTGGGGATCAACGGAAGTTTTACAGCAACCGCTACGATTAACCTGAGTGATCTTACAGGAGACCAGACGATTTTCGGAACCGACCGCTCAGGCGCGAGTCAGGGGCTGCATTTGGTAGTGCGCGCGGGCAAGCCTCACTTCGGATTCTTCAGCAATGATACCGGCAGCAGTATGGTATTGAACACGGGGCAGGATTATCAGATCACGTTCCGCTACGATGCGATCGCTCAGACTCAGACGATCTTTATCGACGGGGTGCAAATTGCGCTGGGAACCGGAAGGTCGCCTTTCGTCGGACCGGCCACTGACATCGTTCAGATCGGGAAATGGCGTAACGGCACCGAGTTTACCGGATCGATTGATGATGTCGCCATTATCGGTCGCTCCATGACCAATGCGGAGATCGCCGCGCTGCACGATTGTGTCGTCGCACCCGTCGAGACGACGGCGACTTTGACGGTCAATAATGTGGCACCGGTGGTGACGTTGGATCCGATCTCGTCGATCGATGAAAACGGGACAGCGACTCTCAGCGGGACCATTTCGGATGTCGGTCGACTCGACAGTCATGAAGTTACGATCAACTGGGATGATCCCAATGACACCGCCGACGCGGTCTTTGATCTCGCGGCGCTGTGGGTCGTTGATACGATCGACGGAACGACAACGGCAGGTCTGACCTCAGGCACGGTGATCGCACCCAATGGGGATGTTATGGTCATCACGGTCGACAGTGTGAGCGGTGAGATTTCATTCAGCGTCACGCATCAATATCTAGACGACGATCCTTCAGGAACGTTCGGCGACGATGTGGTGGTTGGCGTAACGGTGAAGGATGACGACAATGCGAGCGTTTCCGACACGGTTGGTTTCCAGATCAACGACGTCGCTTCGACGGTCACGCTCGATGCACCGGGTGCGATTGATGAAAATGACGCGCTTACCCTCACGGGGAGTTACACCGATATTGGATTGCTCGATACTCAGACGCTGGTTTTGAACTGGGGGGATAGCAACGATGCCGCGTTGGCGACCTTTGATATCAATAAGGCGATCAAGCAGGTCACGAATACCGGTGACGGAACTCTCGCGAACTGGTTGGCGGTAAACGATACTTTTTTCAGTAGCACTGATGATTCAATTCTGACCATCACATCGATTGATGACGTGACGGGAACGGTGACGTTTTCGGTCACTCATCAGTATCTCGATGACGGCCTCAGTGAAGCCGGGTGGTTACCCGCCACGGCTGCAGGTAACGGGACTGCATCTGACAATGTTACCATCTCCGCGACAATAGCGGATGACGATTCAACGATTGGTGGAACGCTGGCGCAGTGGAACTTCCCTGTCGCGGGCGCATACGGAACCGAAACGGGACCTGGCTTCAGTGCCTCCGATGTCGCTCCGGGACTGGGTGCGGGAAGCATTGCGGATACTTCGGGCAATGTCACGATGGGCGCAGTAGCGCTTACCTATCCGAATCCGGTTATTCAAGTCAGCCCCGGTAATGGTTCCACCACCATTGCTGAGGCGGTAGCGGGGAATCGCTATTTTGAATTCACGGTAACTCCGGACAGCGGAATGCTGCTGGATCTGTCTGCGTTGACTTTTGACGCGGGCAGGGGAGGCGTTTCCGCCGCCCGCGGCTGGGGAATCGCGACGAGCCTCGATGGATTCGCCACTGTGATCGACAGTTCCGAGCCGGGACACGTGCCGGCGCAACGTCCTGACATGACCCCTTTCTCTGTCGACCTGACAGGAGCAGATTTCCAGGGCATCACGGGTGCGGTTACGTTCCGGATTTATGTCTATTCACCGAATGCCGGTAACACGGTTGAGTTCGATAATTTTAACCTCGAGGGAGCTGTGCGGGCTCAATCTTCTGAGGTCACTCTGACGGTGAATAATGCGGCACCGTCAGTGACGCTCGATCCGATTTCCGGCATCGATGAGGCTGGGATTGCCACGATCACCGGCAGTGTCAGTGATGCAGGGTCGCTCGACAGCCATCAGTTGAGAGTGAACTGGGGCAATCCCAATGATGCCACCGATTCCGTGTTTGACCTTGGTGCGGTGCGGATGGTTAACAGCAGCGATGGAACGACTTCTTTCAATCCACTGATGGAAGCCGGAGACACCTACACTTCGACCATCGGCGATGGCGCCGTCCTTACGATTCTAACGGTGGCACCCGATGGCTCATTCACTTTTGAAGTGACGGGTCACCAATATATCGATGACGATGTCCCCGGAACCGCCAGCGACGATTACACGGTGACGGTGACGATTACCGACGACGACACCGGAGTGGGCAGTGATACGGGTGCGATCACGGTGAGTAACCTCGCTCCTGAACCCGAGCCGGACTTTTACACGACGACCGAGGCGGATGTGTTGATCATCTCAACGCCCGCAGCCGGCGTTCTGGGCAATGACAATGACGCGGCCAATCCGGGAGGTCCACTGACCTCACCGCTTCATGATCCACTGACCGTGATCAGCATTGATACGGCCGCTACCAAAGGCATCGTGACGATGAATCCTGACGGCACTTTCAGCTACGATCCGAACGGGCAGTTCGAATATCTCGGTGTGGGACAGACGGCAACGGATACGTTTATCTACACGGTGAAAGACGATGACGGAGGCACGACCGCTGCGGTTGCCACGATTACAGTGAGCGGGGTGAACGACGTTCCTGTCGCCGTCAAAGATGTCGTGACCGTTTTTGAAGGCGGTCAGGGTGGTTCGGAAACGGTTGCCGGAAATGCGCTCGCCAATGACTCCGATCTCGATCAAAGCGGCACTCCGGAAGACGATGTGCTCACGGTTCTCAACGTCAAATTTGAGGGAGCGCCGTTCGGTGGATCTGTCAATTCAGGCGGTGCGGTGAGTGCGCAGGGGACCCTGGTCGACGGTTTGTATGGAACTCTGTCTATCAATTCGAAAGGCGAGTTTATTTATACGGTCGATGGCAACCTCCCTACGACGAGAGCGTTGAACACCGGCGACGTGGGCGTCGAAACGTTTACCTATCTGATCAGCGATGGAAACGGGGGCTTTGCCGAAGAACAGATCGTAGTCCGCGTCGTGGGATCCGACGGAGGCAAGATTGGCGAATTTTTCGGAGTGGGTGGATCAGGGATTCTCGAGGGATTCCGTTTTGCTGAGTCGCGTGACCGGAATGGCGGAGGTGAAGGCACTCCTTTGCTCTTCCTGATGCCAACCTATTCAGGATCCGCTCAGCCGGGCTCTGTGATTAACCTGACGATAACGGGTTCCGACGGAGCGATTCTCAGTGGCGGCAGTATGACGGTGGTGGCGGACCTCAGCGGAGGATGGATTGCGAAGTTCGGCGATCTTGAGCTGACGGATACCTACTATTCGATTCAGGTGGAGATCCGACCTCCTTCATGGGATGCGGGACTTCCGGGGCAGTTTCAAACTTACTTTGCTCCGGCGATCAACGGGTCCTTCAGCGAATCGGAGATACTGACTGTGGATTCTGTATTCGGGCGTCGATTAACGAGCAGCGGTCTTGAACAGATGATCAATGCCGATCGTCATCCCAATGGTTCCAACAGTGATTGGAGAACCGATTTGGTTCACTAGAGATCCGGCAAAGCCGGGGGTGCAGGAAGCAGGTGATTCGCCGGTTTTTGGCTGTCATCCGCTTTCCCCGGAACCACGGCGCTACATCGTCACCGCCATTTTCAGGAGTCCTATTACCGAGACGGAATCGGTGATCGTGCCGTCGAGAGCCATTTCGATCGCCTCCCTGAGTGGCAGTTTTCGGACCGCCAGTTCCTCGGTGTCTTCGGGGGACGACTCCGTGAAGGTAAGGTCACGGGCCACGTAGATCGTGGCTCGCTCGTCACTCACGGAATTCGACAGAGCGATGTTGTCGGCGAGCAGTTCGTAACTTGCCGCGACGATTCCGGTTTCCTCACGGAGTTCCCGTTCGGCGGTCGCGACGGGGGCTTCGCCTTCGGGGCAGCCGCCTTCCGGTATTTCCCATTGGTAGGTGGAAAGGGCATAGCGATATTGTCCTACGAGCCAGGTGTTTCCATCGGCATCCACGGGAATCACGCCGATGGCGCGGTTTTTAAAGTGAACGACACCATAGATTCCGGGGCTGCCTCCCGGGGTCGTGACGTCGCTTTCGGTGACCCTGATCCACGGGTTTTCATATGCGAGACGCGTTTCGTGGGTTTTCCAGGGATTCGACTGATCGGGTGATGATTTCATGAGGCGGGAACTCGGCGGTAACCAATCGGTAACATTTGTGGCTCACGATCAGCGGGTAAATCAACTGCTCGGGAAATCCGTTCGCCAAATTGAACCCTATATATACCATGAATCATAACCTTATTCGAAGAACCGCCGCCTTTTCTCTGATCGAACTGATGACGGTCATCTCAATCATGGCTGTCCTTGCCACCGTCACTTTCCCCGTTATCAAAACCGCGATGATGAGCGGGCAGATGGCGAGGGCGACTGCCGATGCCCGCAGTATCGTGATGGGCTTAAGAGCGCGCGCTGCCGACAACGGGGGGATGTTTCCCGTCGGTGAAAATGACTACGAGGAGGACATCGTCTCCTCGAACGATGCCTTCCGTTCGCTACTGCCGGATTACATCGACTCTGAGCAGATATTCGTTCAGAGCCGATCCGCTCGCGGAAGTAAGGCAGACAACCGGTTCGATGAGCCTTCGGATATTCTCCAGCCCGGAGAGAATCATTACTCCTACATCGCAGGATTGACTGACACGAGTCGAACCGGATGGCCGCTCGTCGTCGACGGGACGAACGGCTCCGGTTACTACGTCAGGGAAGTGGGGCAAAAAGGCGGCTGCTGGGAGGGGAAAAAAGCGATCGTCGCCTACGTCGGGGGAAGCGCCGAAGCGATCCGGCTGAAGGGGGACCGTGACGGTGATCGCTTCATTCCGCGGGAGGGCTATCCGGAAGAGAACGCGCTCGAAACCGGCTACATGGGTGAGGGGATCGAATTGCTTGAAGCAGATGAGTGATGAATTGATTTCCTTCGGAGATAAAATTTGATACGCTTTTATTGTGAAGTCAGGAATGTGGTTGAGTCAGCGCCAGGTGAGAATGCTCATCGTGTTGCTGGCTCTTCTGCCTTTGATCCCCGGAATCCTCATGGTTCAGATGATGGTTCAGAACTCGCTGCGGGATCGCAGCATGCTCGAAGAGGGGATGGCGCTGATCTACCGGGAGCAGCTCGGCCTGACCGCGGAGCGTTTTTCGCTCACTCAACGAAAGGCCGATCCCGGGCTGTTGCTCAGTCATCTCACCCGGGTGTTTGGACAAACCGCATCGGTCGCGATCAGCCGCAGTGATCAGATACTGCTTTCAGAGCAGGTCGACGAAGGGACTGAGAATTCGGTTGTCCACACCATTCAGGAGGGCGCTTACCGTGATTGGACCGTCAGTCTCAAAGTTTCCGGTGATGTTCTCATGCATGCAGACGAGCAACGCCGGGAGATCTGGTGGCACGCCTTCTGGGTTCTCAGCGGCGTGATTCTTGTCGCCGGCGCGGCCTGGCTCACGGTGCATCGACGTCTCCGGATCGACGAGATTCGATCTGATATGCTCACGACGATCTCTCACGAGATAAAGACGCCCGTGGCGGCGATGAAGGTGCTCATGGAATCGCTCGAGGACGGCGCGGTTGACGCGGATTCCCGTCCCGAATACTACGAACTGCTTCACCGGGAAAATGATCGTATCGGGGAACTTGCGGATCACTTCCTTCTCCACAGTCGGCTTGAAAAAGGGCAGCTTCCGGTCTGCTTCGAGGAGGTTGATCTGTCACTTCTCGTGGGCGACGAGGTGAAGCTGATTCGGCCTCAGCTCGATTCTGCTTCCGGTAAGCTCTCGTATGAGGAGGGTCCTTCGACGATCGTCCAGACCGATCCTGCCGCGTTGAAAATCGTTTTGAGCAACCTCCTTGAGAATGCGGTCAAATACGGTGGACGACCTCCGGAGCTTGAGGTGGCGATCGGGAAAACGGATCGTCATGCGGAAGTTTCCATTTCCGACTGCGGGGACGGAATTCCCCGTTCAGAGCGGCGCGCTGTCTTTCGCCGCTTCTATCGTGGCGACGTCAAACTCACCGGAGGTCAAAGGGGCGTGGGGCTCGGTTTGCCGATCTGTCGTCATCTGATTCGGCTGTTGAAAGGGGATATTCGCATTTCGAGCGGCCCCGATGGCAGGGGGGCTGTTTTTCTGGTTCGCATTCCGATTGTTTCATCATGAACTCACCATTCACCGTTCTAATTGTCGAAGACGATTCCACTTTGCGTCGGGTCGTGTCGGACAATTTTGTGAGTCGTGGATACTCCGTCGTCGGTGTCGAGGACGGGAATCGCGCGATCGAAGTGGCGATGGAACGACGCTTTGATCTGATCATTCTCGACGTGATGCTGCCGCTCGCGAACGGCTACGAGGTGTGCCGCTATCTGAGACAGGAGGGCGTTGAGACTCCTGTTATTTTTCTCACCGCGAAAGGTGAGGAATCCGATATTCTTCTCGGGCTCGGATTGGGAGGGGATGACTACCTCACGAAACCGTTCAGCATTCGGGTGCTTCTCGCGCGGGCGGAGGCGATCCTGCGGCGGTCAACGGATCTCACGAACGAAGTCGCTGCGACGACCGATTTTTCCTTCGGCCGATTCACACTTGATCGGGGAGCACGCAAATTGAGAGATCAAACCGGCGAACCTGTAAAGCTCTCACCGCGCGAATATGACCTTCTTGAATTTTTCCTGCGTCATCGGGGCGAAGCGCTTCGACGTGACCGGATTATGGATCAGGTGTGGGGATACGGGTCTCAGGTGACCCTCCGGAGTGTGGACCGATTCGTCACTTCTTTGCGCCGAATTCTCGAAGAACGCCCCGGTGAATTTATCGAGACAGTGAGAGAGTTTGGCTATCGTTTCCGGTAAGAATTCTCCGTTGAGGGGATTGCACGCCAAATGTGCCCAAATAGGGGCGCTTTGACGTGTATTTCCGCTTGCCTGATGCGCTTTTTAGCCCTTTACTTTCGCCCCTCGCATCAAGCGGAGCCAGTATTATGGGTAAACAGCACAATAAAGTCGAAAAACGCACACGCCGTAAAAGTTATGTTAAGCGTCAAAGGGAAGCTGTGAAGGCTGCAATCGCCCTGGCGAAGAAGTCCGGTACCAAGAAAAAGGCTGCTCCTAAGAAGGAAGCGCCCGCTCCTGAGGAAGAAGTTGATGCTGCCGTAGCAACGGAAGAAGCTGCTCCTGCGAAAAAGGCTCCTGCGAAAAAAGCAGCCGCTAAGAAGAAGACAGCCACTAAAAAAGCAGCAGCCAAGAAAAAGGCCGCTACTAAAAAGACAGCTGAAAAAAAGGCTGACGAAGAAAAGACCGAAGAAGGCTGAGGCATTTCAACCGGGCGTTAAATCCCGAACCAATGAGATGACGGCGCGCCGATTTGGGTGTGACCGTCATTTTTTTTGATCCCGTTTTAAGTGAACGATTCGTTATGAATTCCACCAACCGTAAATCCAAATACACGATTGCCATGATGCCGGTTCATCAGATCGCACTGTTTCGTGTTGGAATGGTGAGCAGGGGATAGCGTTCGAACATTTTAGACAAGTCTTTTACGCGAACCCTGCAAGCCATCCGGCTCTGCGGGGTTTTTTGTATCCATGAACCTTGAAACAACATCACAAAACAGGGAGACGCTGCTGGAACAGTTGCGAGCGCTTCCCCGTGTCGTGTGGGTTTTGTTCGCGGGACTTTTCATTCACCGTTTCGGAACCTTTGTGATTCCCTTCCTGACTTTGTTTCTCAAGGACACGGGATACAAAACCGTGGAGATCGCGTGGGTATTTGCGGCGCTGGCCTTCGGCGGGATCGGCGCGATGATCCTCGGCGGGCGTCTCAGCGATTTGATCGGGAGGAAGAACACGATGGCCGTCTCGCTTTTCGGCGGCGCCGTTTCGATGATCCTGATGTGGCAGGCCGACAGCTTTTCGAGCTACCTCGTAGCCGGCTTTCTGGTCGGGATCACTCACGGAATGTATCACCCCGCTTCGAATTCATTGCTCATCGATGTCGTTCCGGAATCATTGCGCGTGATCGCGTTTGCGGTGGTGCGCTGGGCAGTGAACCTCGGATTTGCCTGTGGCATGGCGACGGGAGGTTTTCTTGCGGAAAAGAGTTACAGCTATCTCTTTGTCGGAGACGCGATCACCTCGGCGTGTTTCGCGGTGATCGCGCTGGTGTGGCTGCCTCACGGAGTGAGAACGTCGAATATCAAAAGCCGGTGGTCGGAAGCGCTCAAAGACATGCTCGCGAACCGCGCGTTTCTGGCGTTCTTTTTCGCGAACCTCTTTGCGGTCGCGACCTTCTTCCAGTGGGGGAGCAGCGTGGCCCGGCTTATCACCGATCTCGGATACGAGAAAACGGTCTACGGCTGGCTCATGGCGGCAAACGGCGTCGCCATCGCGCTTTTTGAAATCCCGATCAGCCAGGTGGCGCAGCGTCGCAGTCCAAGTCGCGTCATCGCATTTGGATTTCTCCTGTGCGGCGTGGGAATCTGGCTGAACGGATTCGCTCTCACCTGGGTGGGCATTGCGATGGCGATGGCGGTATTCACGCTGGGCGAAATGATCAGCATGCCGGTTTCGGGCGCTTACGTCGCGTCACTCTCCCCGACGCTGATGCGGGGGCGATACAGCGCTGCGGTCGGATTGACATGGAACCTCGGGCAGGCCGTAGCGCCGGGGCTCGGCCTGCTGTTATACGAGAGCTACACCGAGTCTGTGTGGTGGGGCTGTCTTGCGATTGGCTGCATCGCCGCGGCATTGATGCATTTCACGACCCCGAAGGCGGCGGCGGAGTCGTGACTGCATCCTTGCAAGCGAAGGGACTGATGCGTATTCTATGGCATGTCCACGCATGAACTTGAGCAGAACTGGCGCCGCCGCGCCGCCTCTGTCGCCCGGCGTTTCAACACAGGGTGGTGGATGGATCGTTTTAATATTCTGCTCGTCGCGAGCTGCGTGGTCTTGTCTGTGCTGGTTCTCAGTTTACGAACCTTTGCCGAATTCCGGGTATCGGGGGAGATCGGATTGATCGCTCTCGGAGCACTTCTCGTCGTCCTCGCGCTTGCCGCCCGGGGAATGAGCCGACGCCGCTACATCACGAGCGAAGTCGCTCTCGTGAGGCTCGACGACCGTCTCGAGTTGAGAAATCAGCTCACGGCAGCGTCGCACAACCAAGCTCCCTGGCCGGCTTACACAGAGGCGGGGGCTGAGACGCGCGAGAAAATGGGGCTTCACTGGAACCCTGTCGCGACGCTTTTACCGGGTTGCTTTGCCCTGCTGATCTTATTCGCTTCGTGGGTGGTTCCACTTCCCGCCCCGGTGCCGGGGCAGCCCGAAGTCGTTGCCGAGCCGGGTGCCTGGGAGCAGATGGAGGAGTGGTTGGCGCAACTCGAAGAGGAGCAGATCATCGATGAAGAGGGGATCGAGGAGCTCGAGGGGAAAATCGAAGAGCTGCGCGATCAGCCCGAGGACGAGTGGTTCAGTCACGCGAGTCTGGAGGCGACCGACAGCCTGCAGGAAAGCCTCGGTAAAGACATTCAGGAAATGGCCTCAGATATGGCGACTCTGGAACGCGATATCGCCGCGCTGGAAACCTTCGCGTCGAATCTATCGGAGGATGCGAAGAAGAAGCTTCTCGAAGAGTTTGATAAAGCGCTGGAGTCACTCGAAGCCAATGGCATGAAGCCGAACGAGGAGTTGCTTAAGCAGCTCAAAAATCTCGATCCCGGTCAGCTCGGGCAGGAGTCACTCAGTCAGCTCAATAAGGAGCAATTGAAGTCTCTTCAAAAGCAGTTGGGAGAGTGCTCGCAATGTCTGGGTTCGATGGAAGGACTCCCGAAAATGAGCGACGACCCTTCGATTCAGGGGTTGTCTGAAGAAGAGCTTCAAGCGCTCGGGTTGACGCCCGGCATGATCCCCGGTTCCGGCGGTATCGATCGCGGACGGGCCGATGCGCCGCTCTATTACGGAGACAGGGAGGACCTCAATACCTCGAATCTCGAGAAAGTGGAGAATCTGGATCTTTCCCGCGCTTCGCTGGGTGAAATGCTGGGACTCGGCGAAACGGAGCACGAGATCGACAAGAACGGAACCGGTAACACGACCGGAGGCGCTATTTCCTCGGCCGGACAGGGCGGGGAAGCCGTTTCCCGCGAGAATTTACTGCCCGACGAGCAGGCTCTCCTGAGGCGTTATTTCAAATAGCCTCAAATCAGCGCGAATTCGGCATTCAACCCTGTTTGGTCGGGCATCCAACCCTGTTGGATTTGCCCAAGGCAGCGGAAGGGGAATCCTTTCCGGGCTGCCGGTCTAAAACTTGTTCTTCCACATCATCGACTCGACGGGGAGCGGCGTGCGGTCGTTGTATTTGGCGGAACCCTTGGTGTTGTAAGGTGTCAGAATTTCTCCTTCGGTGAGGAAATAGATCAACTGGCCGACAGGCATTCCCGCGTAAACACGGACGGGTTGTTTGACCGAAATTTCGAGGGTCCAGTAGTTGCAGAACCCGACGTCGCCCTTTCCGGCGGTGGCGTGGATGTCCATTCCTAGACGACCGACGCTGGACTTCCCTTCGAGAAACGGCACCGCCTTGTGACTCTCGGTGTATTCGATCGTAGAACCGAGATAGTTGATCTGCGGCTCGAGGACGAAGCCTTCTTCCGGAATCTCAAAATGCTCGATCTTGTTGTGTTTTCTGGCATCGAGAACCCGATTGCTGTAGGTCGCGAGGTGCTTGCTGAGGTGCACATCGTAGCTGTTCGTTCCGAGGCAGGAGCGATCATACGGTTCGATAACGATTTCACCTCGTTCCATTGAGGCGAGGATTTCGGAGTCAGCAAGAATCATAGTTCACCGATAGTAAGATAGGCGTCCCGGAGCAAGGGATTTTTCACGCATCGTGGGGGCGCCTTTTGCCGAATCCACCATTTGCCTCAGGCTTGCGGAGCTGTCTCCGACTTTTTAGGCAAAACTCATTGCGTCAAAGCGGCTACCAAGGCAACGTGCCGACGATATGAGCAGCAACGCACCATTGATCATTGCCATCGACGGCCCTGCGGCGTCAGGAAAAAGCACCGTAGCACGGCGGATTGCCGCTGAGCTTGAGGCGGTTTTCGTGAATTCCGGGGCGATGTATCGCGCGTTCACCTGGTGGGTCCTGGAAAATGACGTCGACCCTTCGGACACCGCCGCTGTCATTGACCTGCTCGAGAAAACGAAGTTCGAGTCAGGAGAGAGCGAGCGGGTCGGGACGATTTCGGTTGAGGGAAAACTGATGAGTCGTGACGAGTTGAGCGAGCAGCGCGTGAATTCGAACGTTTCCATTATAGCGTCGGTGCCGGAGGTGCGGGCGCGCCTTGTCGCCGAGCAGCGTGATTACGCGTCGCGGAAAAGTGTCGTCATGGAAGGCCGTGATATCGGCTCCGTTGTCTTTCCGGAGACGCCCTTTAAATTCTACATCGACGCATCGCCTGAGGTGCGTGAGCAGCGTCGCCGCGCCGAAGGAATTGAGGACTCGATCCTCGCGCGGGATAAAATCGATTCGAGCCGCAAGGCCTCCCCGCTCGTGATTCCCGAAGATGCCACCGTCGTCGACAGCTCCCACATGGGGATCGATGAGGTCGTCGACGCAGTTCTTTCGGTGATCCGGGAGAAGCAGAGCTCGCACTGATCGCGTGACAGTCACGGGACCGCACTGGAGCGGTGCGTTCAGGTGAGGCAAACACTCCTGTTTGCCAGGCACTACAGAGTAGCGCTCGCAAACAGGTTCGCCTGCCGCAGAAGTGTGTGCCTCAGCGGCACAGGATTTTCTCTGCCTCCTATTCCTCAGGAGAAAAGTTTCGCAATCGGCTTGCCGCCGTCGGTGATCGGCACAGGACGTTTTCCCTCGGTCAGTTCGTATGAAGGATCGATTCCAAGGCTCGCGTGGATCGTCGCGTGGAAGTCGGCCAGAGGAACGGCGTCTTCGACGATCTTCTTGCTGAGTTCATCCGTCACTCCGTAGGCACCCTGGTGATTCAGTCCGCCGCCGGCGAGGACGAGGCTGAAACAGCTGCCCTGGTGTCCCCGACCGCCGCGACCGTCGTACCCGGCAGGACGTCCGAATTCAGTTCCGATCGCGATGAGCGTTTTGTCGAGAATGCCTTTCTTTTTCAAATCGCGCATCAGAGCGGACATCGCGACATCGAGTTCCTGAATGAGCAAATGCTGATTCTGTTGGCCTTCGTTGTGCGTATCCCAGCCACTGCCGTTCATGAAATTGAGGTTGTGTGAGACCTCGATGAAACGCACTCCTGATTCAACGAGTCTCCTCGCGAGAAGACAGCGTTGGCCGAATTCGCCACCGTAGTCGTTGCGAAGATCAGCGGGTTCTCCCGAAAGATCGAAATGCTTCATGAAATCCGGCCCGGCGAGACGAAGCGCTTCCTCCTGTGCGTCGCGGTAGCGGGAAACAACGGAGCCTTCCGTCGAGCGGTCCATGAGCGGATCGAGGAGCGCGCGTCGTTTCGCAGCGCGGTCGCTCGAGACATTGTCAGGACGGGTGAATCCGGCCGGGCCGCTTTCGGTGTCGGTCAGGTAAACAAAATTTCCTTTCGTTCCGAGGAATCCGGGGCCCCGGCTCACGTTGGGATACCCGATCAGCATGTAGGCGGGCACTTCAGGATTCACGGCGCCTTTTTGCGCAGCGACGATGGAGCCAATCGAAGGATAAGTGATGCTCCCCGAAGTGGGACGGCCGGTGTGGACCAGGTTCGTTGCTCTGGCGTGTTCGTCGATCGCGTTGTGGTTCACGGTCCGAATCGCGGTGAGTTCTTCAGCGAGGGCGCCCAGTTTAGGAAGGTGCTCACAGAACTCGACGCCGGGAACGGCAGTCTCGATTTTATCATACTCGGACCCTGACTTCTTCGGACTCGCTTTGGAATCGCCTTTGCGTTTCGGGTCAAAGGTGTCGATCTGTGCCATGCCGCCACCGAGCCAGATAAAAATACAATGTTCGGCTTTGCCCTTCGGCATGTGGACCGTATTCGACGCATTGATGAGTCCGGGGGACATCGCTGCTCCGGCTCCGAGAAGGGAGGTTTGCTTGAGGAAATTACGACGGGATTTCATGATTCTGCTGAGTTGAATTTAACGGGGTAAAATTAAGGGGTGTAGATCCATTCCGGCGCGTTGAGCATGGCCCACAATACATCTTCCATCCGGTTGCGCCAATCTTCGCGGAGCGCATTGGTGTGAGGATCGCCGGCGCGGACTTCCATTTCTTTGACGACTGCGAGTTCGTTCGCGCCGGGGTCGAGGTGGTTGGACCAGCTCACGTAGCGCTCACGTTCACGCTTCCCTGCGACGGGTTGTTTGCGTTCGGCTTCGGGGACAATTCTGTTCCCGTAACCTGAGGAAAGGTAGCTGACGTATTTGTCCTTTTCCTCTTGGGTCGGCTTCCGTGTGAGGAGGCGCAGGTAGAGCCGGTCGACGAGTTTCTCGACCGGTTGGTCTTCCATTACGAATTCGGTCATGCCGTGATCATCGCTCAGGCGGGTGAGCCATACGCCCATCGTTCCGTTCGCAAGGATCGCGGGTTGGAGAACGTTTTCGTCGGTGCTCCGGACGCTGATAGGATCCTGACGTGCCCCTCTCCAACCGAAGGTTTCCATGATGTTCGCCACCGCGGTTACTTTAGGAAGAGAGAGGCTGGGGCGGTCCCGTTCATTGGAGGTCGAGGCGAGCATCCACGCGCGGTCGGGCTTTCCGAGACTGATCGAAACATTGAGCGTTCTCGCGCTGTCGATATCGAGGCTCACTTCGCCCACGTCGAACGGTTTTCCGGTGGCGCTGAAGAGTGAGTCAACGATTTGCTCCGCCTGCAAACGGCGGGGTGCCGGTGCAATGTAGAGCGGGCTGGCGTCTTTCAGTGACGGATCGGTGGCGCGCTGGTAGGCGTGGGAATTGAAGATGATTCTCGCAAGAGCCTTCGTGTCATAGCCCGAGGCAACCAGTTCACGGCCGAGCCATTTTAGAAGAGCGGGGTGCGAGGCAATTCCATTTTCCCAGTCGTGCACCGTCGCGATAATGCCCCGCCCCATGAGACGTTGCCAGATGCGGTTCGCCATGACTTCTGCAAAGCGCTCGTTCTCCGGTGCGGTGATGAGTGCCGCGAGCACGTCCCGCTTGCTTTCCGGATTTTGTGCCAGTGCGAGAGCGTTCTCCGAGCTGACAAATTGCTCGAAAGGCCAGGCCGGATCCACCGTCGTTCCGGGCTTCAGGGTAACCTTGATGAGCGGCTTGCGTTCGCGTTCCTCCAGCTTTTCCATGGGCACGCTGCTCGTCATCGGGAGTTTGATCGCGTCCTCTTTCAGCATCGCGGCGATTTCGAAAAGGTCCTGCTGCATCCACTCGTGTCCGGGCGCATCATGACAACGGGCGCACTTCATCTCGACTCCGAGAAACGCAGCGCTGATGATGATTCCCTTTGCCGCCATCGGCACGTCGTTGCCCGAGGCGGTTCCGAAGCCGCGTGGACCGCCGAATCGCTCGCTGCCTTCCATGCGAATGAGTTCGGTCACGAAAAGATCGAGCGGCTTGTTGTCGATCAGCGATTCTTCGATCCACCACCGGAATGGACCCGTGTTGTTGAGCGTCGGGTTGATGATGTTGGGGTTCTCGGCAAGAACGTCCTGCCAGTAGCCCATCCAGTTGTCGGCCCAGCGGCTGTCTGCGAGGAAACGATCAATCGCGAGAGCGCGTCGTTTCGGCGCAGGGTCGCTGAGAAACTGCTCGATTTCGGCTTCGCCTGGCGGCACTCCCACGGTGTCGAGCGCGAGTCTTCTCAAGAACGTAAGGTCGTCGGAAAGTGGTGTCGGCTCGAAATTATCGACGTTGAACTGAGGCCAGTTCGCTCCCTCTTCGACCCACTTTTCGAGGAGTGCGATTTCATCATTGGTAAGCGGATCGCCTTTGGGCGGCATGATGTCGTCTTCGGCGTCGTGGCTGATCCTCCACAGCAGCGAACTCTCTGCGATATCTCCGGGAGTGATCGCGGGGCCGTCGCTTTTGCCTCCTTCGAGTGCCGCTTCGAGCGTGTCGAGACGGAGCCCGCCTTTGATTTTGCTTCCTTTGTGACAACTGTAACATTTGGCTTCGAGGAGTGGCTGAACATGCTCGAAGTAGTTCACGGTCCCGGTTGCGGTCGTTTCCATTTGCTCCGCCACCGTTGAAATCTTGGCTCCGATAAAGTGATCCACTTCGTTGTTAGCCGGGAGTCCTTCGGGGACCGCGGGGACTTTGACGGGTTTCTGCGACTCGACCCAGTTCTTCGCCGCTTCGCGTCGCATCGACCAGTAGTCTTTGTGCTCGCTTCGTTTTTCTTCACGGCGTCGGGCATTCTCCTGATCGAGCCATGCCTGCTGTTGGTTTTCGTATTCGGCCCATCCTTCATCGTTGTAGGCGATTCTCTCTTTTCCCGGGGTGAGGAGTTCCCAGTATTCGCTGCCCTCCGGCGAGATCGCCGCTACCGTTTCGCCGAACTCAGGACGGCGGCGGCTGTTGCCTGACCCGCCTCCGATGAGGGTTTCGAGAATGATAAAATGCTCGCCTCCGGCGCTTTCAAACTCGACCCAGTTCTCGGTGTTGCCCGGAGGCGCGAAGCGAAAGTCCGGACCGAGGTTGAGGTAATCGTCCTGACGCGAGAGCGGATGGTTGTCTCCACCCATTCGGGAGGCGGGGGTGCTGATCACTTCTTTCTCGTCGATAAAGAGGCGGGACATTCCCCGACCACGAAGGAGAAGGCGGTGCTTGCCTTTCGGTAAGTTCACCAGCGCTGCGGCACGGAAATGTGCCGGGTTGGCGCGGTCGTCCCGAACGCCGGTCCCAATGTATTTCTGAGGCCAGTCAAAAAATCCGAAAGCGGTTGCGGCGTAGGTTTCCGTCACTTCCGGATAGTGCGGCCACGAGTATTCAGCGGGCACTCCCTTTTCGCTGATCTGAACGAGGATTTCGCCCGGCTTCAACATTTCGCGGGTCAGTGGCGGGGGAGGGGGCGTGAAGTGAAAGCGGCTGAGAAGCAACTCTTCGCTCAATGCCGCCCGGTAAATGCGGACGTTGTCGAGGGAGCCGTTGAAGGTTTGTGAGCCACTTCGCTGGTAGCCGGTTCCGATGACAAGATCGGAGTCATCAGCGACCGGTCCGAGTTCGGTTTTGCCACCCATGTCCCAGGTTCCCGTGGTGCTTCGGCCGTCGATGTAGGCACGGAGGCTGTCGGCTTCTCCAAAGGTGTAAACCACGGCGACGTGATGCCACTCCCCGTCGGGTATCGTCATGCTGCTCCACCAGCGATGCCAGTCGCGCGGGGGCGCTTCGGTTGAATCGTTGCCGGTTCCTTCACTGGCGAACAAAAATCCGATCCGGGTTCCTGACTCGTCGGCTTTGAGGCGCAGCGCGTAGTTCTGGCTGGTTCCACCGTCGTGACGCCCTTTACCGATGAGGTAGGGCATGTGGCCGCTTCCGATTTTGTCAATCTTGACCCAGGCCTCCATCGTGATGGAATCACCGACGGCAAAGTTTAATTCTTCGCTGCTTTTAACGACAATCGCATCCTTGGCGCTCGCAAAATGGTGGGCGGTGTTGTCTTTGGAATGCTCGGAATACCGGGGGGAACGCGGGCCCACGTCAGTGGCCTTATCGAACGAATAGTCGATCACTGGCTTTTGCTCATTGGCATGGAGACTGCTTCCCATGAGGAGAACCAGGGAGCAGAATGCCTTAACAGGACTGAGTCGAAGAAGACGAGTATTCGCGAACATAGAAATACCTTATGAAAAGGCGTCGCTTTTTGCACCCTTTTCAGGGTACCACTTTCGGGGGGCCTTATCTGCGTATCCTGTATTCAGGTAATGCGAGCAGGCGTCGGGAGACGCGGGTTGCGGGGCTACCTTTTGATTGAATCCCGAATCTTCGCGAGTCGTGCTCGGGCCTGTTCCGATTCCTCCGTGGGTGTCTTCACGATCACCTCATCGGGCAGATTTCGACAATCGTAAAGCACCTCGCCCTCGCGGTGAAGCCGCCACGATCCGTCGAAAATGCAGTCGTCTTTCACATACGCGGCTGTCACGAAATCCCGCGCGGGCTTATCTGACTCACCTCTCAGTTGCGGCGCGCACGAAACGCCGTCGATGGAGCCGGGAGCCGGCGCCGCCACGTTTGCGAGTTCGCAGATCGTCGGGTAGAAATCAGCAATATCGACGAGGTCTTCGAAAACGGCTCCGCGATCCATTCCGGGACCTCGAATGATCGCGGGGAGGTGAATACCGCCTTCGACAAGGTGATGCTTCCCGCCGGTGACCGTGCCATGGTCGGTTTGGCGGGGCTTATTCGAATCGGTGCCGTTGTCCCCAATGAAGATCACCCAGGTATTTTCCGCGAGTCCCAGTTCATCGAGACTGTCGAGGAGTTCACCGATTTTCTTATCCATGTAATGAATCATCGAGGCGAGTGAACCCTCTTTTCCTCCCGCAGCGCGGTCGTCCGGTGTCGCGATGATCGGCCAGTGGGGAAGCAGCATGTTGTGGTGGATGTAAAACGGCTGACCGGTTTTGACGCCGATTTTCATCTCGTTGATGACGTAATCGCCGAGAACGTCGGGACCAAATCGATCGCTGATGTCGTCGAGAATTTTCCCGTCCCGGTTGAAACACGGATTCTCGTAGCGCGTCGTCTTTGCTCCGTCCTTCCAGATTTGCCAGACGCACCACGAATCAAATCCGGCGCTCCGGATATGGTGCGGATGGTGTTCCAGCGCCGCGAGTTGCCATTTGCCGGTCGTCGCGGTTCGGTAGCCCGCTTTTCGGAACGTCTCCGGAAGCGTGTTAATCTTCGAAAAGTCGACGGCCTTTTTCGTGCCCTGGTGAACGGGGAGAACGCTCCGGTAGCCATGATTGACGACGTAGTTTCCGGTGTAGAGACTCATGCGCGACGGGGTGCAGACGGCGCTTCCGTAGACGCGTGTCAGGCGGGTGGCACCGGTGGCAAACGCGTCGAGGCGCGGGGTGTCGAAATCTTTTCCCCCGTAGCTCCCGAGTGCTTCGTAGCCGAGATCATCGGCGATGATAAAGAGAACGTTAGGTCGGCTGTCGGCGGAGACTTCGACTGCGCACAACGCACTGACAACGGGAATGAGAAACAGCAATACTCGGTACATCGTAATTAGGTAGGCCATTAAAGTTGTCAGATCTGCCTCGTCTCTGCAAGATGTTGTCATGAGTGTTTCCCGAAGAGATTTTTTGAACGCGAGCCTGCTGGCAGGAACGATGGGGGTATCCGGTGGGATCTCGACGGCTGCCGGAAAAAATACCTGCGGTCTCGCGATCGGAACCTATGGCCTGCAGTCGATGCCGCTGCCCGAGGCGATTCGGCTCGTCGGCGAAACCGGATTCGATGCCATCGAGATCACGGTGTTTTCGGGAATGACAGGGGATCCCAGCGGAGCGCTGATTTCAGACGAGAGCCGGAAGGCGGTTCGCTCAGCGCTTGAAGAAACCGGGCTTCGATTGTGCGCCTTGATGGCTGACCTGCGACCGGAGGTCGATGATGCGAAGCACTATGCTCAGCTTCCAAAGTTGAATCAATACATTCGGCTGGCCCGCGAACTGGCACCCGACAATCCTCCTCTGATCCAAACCGTTCTCGGAGGTAAAGTGTGGGAGGATTCGAAAAATCTTTTTCGCGACCGTATCGCGAACTGGAATCAGGTGCTCGCTGATCAGAAAGGGTATCTTTCGATCAAACCGCACCGCGGCAGTGCGATGTCGACGCCGGAAAACGCGGTTTGGCTCCTGAATCAGTTGGGAAACCCGAGGCGCATCAAGATGGTTTACGACTACAGTCATTACGCGTTGCGGAAACCGGTGCTGACCATCGCCGACACCGTCGATACCGCGTTGCCAATCACGAATTATGTCGCGGTGAAGGACGCGGAGAGCGTCGACGGAAAAGTGCGATTTGCGCTGCCGGGCGATACCGATACCTGGGATCAGAGTGAGGTTTTGAAACGTCTCTACTCGGGCGGTTATCGCGGGGATTTCTGCTGTGAAGTGAGCAGCCAGATTTGGAGAAACAACCCTGACTACGATCCGGTCACCGCGACGAAAACCTGCTACGACAATATGGCGGCTTCGTTTGAGAAGGCCGGAATAGCGAGAGCGTGAGGCCCGCCGTTTTGCTGCCGGTCGCGGCTGGAGTGATAAGGGCGAACCATTGAGCGGGCTACTTCCGGGCCGAAAGTTTAGGCAGCTGGATCGAGTGGCTCACTCTCGCATTGCCTTTGAGATCGCGGATGCGGACCTCGATGCGCGTGTTCGCTCCCGCCCAGTGAATTTTGATTTCTCCGAAATTCTCACGGTGATAGGTGCCCTCGGAGAGGCGGAAGCGATTCTTCGTGGGCGTGCCCCGGGGGTGCGCCTGATTGAGACTGCTCGAGGTGAAGTCGTAGATCGGGTAGGGCGTGTTTTCTGTCGTCCGTGAAATTTCGGCCCAGTGGCGGTCGCCGCTCAGAAAAATGACACCGTTGGCGCCGGTTTTGGTAATAAGATCGAACAGTTTCTGCCGCTCGAGCGGGAGATTTGACCAGGTCTCCTGTCCGGCTGCTTCGGGGACGACCTGGATGCCGGAGCCAATCAGCCGGATCTCGGCGGGTTTCTCCAATTCGGATTCGAGCCACTTCCACTGTGCCTCTCCGAGCATCGTGAGTTCGGGATTCGGGTCGGGGTAGTATTTTCCCCCGAGCCGCTTTTCGCCGGACTTGAGAGGGCTTCTGAAATAACGGGTGTCGAGCAGGATGATCTGCACGCGCTGACCTTCCGGTCCGAAGATTTCCGAGCCGTAGACGCCTTCCCGCTTTCGTCGCTGCGAGTCCTCAGGATCCTTCCAGAAATCGAGGAACTCCTTTTGGGCTTCTTTGCGTTTGGGAAAATCGGCTCCGCCGTCATTGACGCCATAGTCGTGATCATCCCACGTCGCGAGAATCGTAGTGCTCTCTCTCAGTTTGGTAAAACCGGGGTTGGCGCCCAGCGCGGCATACTTCTTCCGCATCAGTTCCATGTCGTCGGTGTCAGCGTAGATGTTGTCACCGAGGAAAAGAAACACTTCCGGCTTTTGCGCGAGGACGGTTTCCAAAATGGGAATGGGATTTTCCTGTTTGATGCAGGAACCAAACAGAATCTTCGAAACGGGCGCTTCCGTTTGTGCCGCCGCTGTCCCGGTGAGAACCGCGAAAAGGGAATAAAGAATTCGTCTCATAAGGGGGATGTTAGCATAAGCGCCGAGCATACGAACCTTTACAAAAGCCGTCATCACGCGTCAGGTTGACTCGAATTTAAATCTGATTTGATATGATGCGACTGATCCCGTTTTGCCTCTCTCTGTTTCTTTATTGCTCCGCTTCGGCCGATCAGTTCGTTCTTTTTGACGTGACCTTTGAGCTCACCAAGTCAGAGGCGGATGAGAAAAAATCCCATTACTTTGTAACGAAGGAGATGCTCAATGAGGCAACGCCGAAAGACTGGACTGCGCCGGTCGATTATCGCAACGGGACGATTCATCTGCGGCTCGAAGTGCTTGAGAAACCCGCGGGCAATTTTCCAGCGACGTGGAGTGTTTGTTACATACCTAACAAGGGCCAAAAGAACGGCTACGGCTGCACGAACACTTTGAAATACACCGAAGCCGGTGTTTATGAAAAGGATGTCAAAATGACGGAATTCTGGAATCACGATTCCATCATCTGGACGGAGGGCATCGATCACATGTCGCTGGTGCTCAAAGGGGATGGCGGAGGTAAAGATCACGCCTATCTTAAGGATGACCCTGAACACTACTTTCCCACGAAAGTGCGAATGACGCTCGTTCAGGTCTCAAAAGGGGCGCAGTATGATCCGGCTTTATTGCCGAAGTGAGCGGCGTTTGGTAAAGTTTTCCTCCGGTCATCGGATAGGGACGCCACCTGTTTAGCACAGGATTGCATCCTGTATTCTCTGCCGATCCGTTCCCGGTTTGTTCCCGGTTCGTACGTGCTGTCCCTCGTTTTATTCCAGCGCCTTCAAGGGCACCACGATCAGCTCGACGTCCTCTTTCGCATTGTGATGGACGATGTGGAGTGCGCCACCGTGCTCATGGGCATAAGGATAGGCCCATTGCGGCTTGTGGTCCCGGCCGCTGAATCGCGCTGCGGGAGGATCGTTCGGCCGCAACAACCACACCCGGTCGAAGGTCATTCCGTCAGGCTGGCCGACGAGGAGGCAGAGGCGTGAGCGGCCGATCTTGCTTTTGACGGGACGGACATTGAGGATCAGGTAGGGGCGCCCGTCGCTGAGTCGTCCTGCGTAGGGCTTCGCCGGAATCATCGAGATGTTGGCGACCTTGGGGCCGTCCCAGGTTTTGCCTGCGTCGGTGGAAGTCGACACCATCGGGGCCTTCATCGACTCGTTGCGCGAGATCGCGAGGAGTTCGTTTCCCTTCGTGATCACAGCGGTTTCACCGAAGCCTTTGAAACCTTCTCCCATCGGCAGCAACCTGACCTTCCACTGGAGAATATCGTCGTCATTGGCGATCGCCACCGCCGGGAATTTTCCGGTTTTGCCACCGAGTCCTCCCATGATCCATTGCCCGTTTGCCATCTGTTGCGGTTCGTCCATCGGCCAGAACGTCGCTTTGTTTTTTGTGACAATGCCGAGGTCCTTCCACGTGGTTCCGTCTTTTCCGAGTTGGAAAGCTTTCGTGGGCCCGTTGAATGGTCCCAGTTTAGCAAAAAAGTAGAGCGTTCCCCGGTGATTGAGGTAGCTGCCGTGGCTGTGAAAGGTTTCGCCTTCGGTCTGCGGGGCGAGGGGTGGTCTTGCAGACCATGTTTTGCCGGTGTCAGTGGAGATGGCCTCTCTTACGAATTCAGTTCCCTGGTTTTCAGCAACCCCGTCGGGATTCGCGGCCCAGCTGGTCCGCCAGATGTCGTTGTAGTGAACGATTGCCGATCCGATCGCGAAGGTGATGGGCTGCTCCGCGGTGTGAACCTGTTGATAGCTCACGAGCGATTGATCGATCAGTTCGATTTTGTCGGCGGCGGGGAAAGGGGCTGCAGCGGTCCACAAGGTAATGGGATCCTTGTTTTCAGCCGCGGCGGTGCCAAAGAGGGTGGTTGCCGCGGCGAGGATTCCGGGTAGTAAGTTTCGAAAATTCATCTGGTGTCGAAGTTACTGTCTTTCATGTCGTGGTAGGAATTTTTTTTACCGGACCTGTGCCACTTGCCTAAACTTCCAGAGAGCGAGGTCGCGGCCCTCACCTACAAAATGGGCGTGTGTGATTCGCCGCTATACCCGTAAATCGGTTATTTGAGAGGGTTGAATCATTGACCAGACCCTGTTGAGTTTGTGCCTACAATCGGATGATCAATTTCAGAACAACAAGACCCGCTGTTTTTGTGGCAATGATGGCTGCTTTTTGCCTGGCTCTCCACGTGTCCGCGCAGGATGACGATGCGGAGTTTGCGGCGCTTCAGGCCGATGCGAAGAAGTCGTTCAAGGAAGGCGTCGGACCGTTTGTGACAAAGTATTGCACGCAATGCCACGGGAGTAAGAAAAAGAAGTCAGGGCTCAATTTCGATGCGGCATTGAAAAATCCGGGCAACCCGACTTATCGGAAGCACTGGAAGCAGGCGGTCGCAAATGTGAAGACTTTCGACATGCCGCCGGATGACGAGGACGCGATTCCCACCGATGAAGAGCGTGAGCAGTTTCTCGAGTGGATTGATAAGATCAAATTCCTCAGCCCGAAGGATCCCGGTCCCTTTGTGATCCGGCGACTCACGAAGGTGGAGTATGGCAACACGCTCGCAGATCTCTTCGGCGTCGACCGGAAGGTAACAGAGGATTTGCCGGATGAAGTTTTCGGTGCGGGCTATTTGAACAACCTGTCTTCGCTCCAGTCCGAGCTGTTTCTTGAGATCGCAAATGAGGTTGTGAAGCAGCCGGAAGTGCAGAAAATGCTGAGTGAGGAGAAGCCCGCGAAGGGCGCTGATCTCCGGGCGGAGGCGAAGAAGTTTGCCAGCTCGCTGGCGCGAAAAAGCTTTCGTCGTCCCGCATCAGATGCGGAAGTCGAGGTGTTGCTGGAGGTCTTTGACCTCGCGAGAGAAAACAAGCTCGATTACCGGGGATCGTTGGGGCTCATGATGAAAGCGGTCCTCGTTTCGCCGCAGTTTCTTTTCATCACTCCCGCGAAGGAAGTGACGTCGGACAGGAAGATCGTCCCTCTCGATGACTACCAGCTCGCCTCCCGTTTGTCCTATCTGATGTGGTCGACGGTGCCGGATGCCGAACTCATCAAGCTCGCGGAGAGTGGAAAGCTTCATGAGCCGGCGGTACTGAAAGCGCAGTTAAAACGACTGATCGCCGATCCCCGATCGCGAGCGCTCTTCGACGGATTCGGGGCGCAATGGCTCGGGCTCAATGAACTGGAAACGAAGACCTTCGATCCTGACAAGTTCCCTCAAATGACGAGTGAGATGCGCGCGGCGATGTATGACGAGGCACGGATGTTTTTCGAAAGCATCATGCGCGGAAACAAGAGCGTCGTCAGTTTCGTCGAGAGCGACTATACCTTCCTGAACGGGACGCTCGCGACTCTCTATGGGATGGAGAAAGAGATCACCGGGCCGGAGATGCGCAAAGTGTCGCTGAAAGACGGCAATCGGGGCGGGATTCTCGGGATGCCGGCGATCCTCGCTGCGACGTCTTTTCCCAACCGCACGAGCCCCGTGATTCGTGGCGTCTGGGTGCTCGAGCAGGTCCTAGGGGAGGAAGTTCCGCCCGCTCCGGCGAACGTTCCCGCTCTCGAAAAACAGGACCAGAAAACGGTCGCGAATATGACGCTTCGGCAGCGCACCGAACTGCATCTTTCGAACCCCACCTGCGCCAATTGTCATAAGGTGCTCGATCCGATCGGATTTGGTTTGGAGAATTTTGATGCGATTGGACGCTGGCGTGAGCAGGATGATACCGGTGGTGCGATCGATTCGGTAGGGGAGTTGCCGGGCGGTAGGAAATTCACGTCGCCGAAGGAGTTGAAAGGGATCATCGCGGAGCGGGAAACCGAGATCGCGCGCAATCTCACCGAAAAATTGCTGGCCTACGCCCTCGGGCGGTCGCTCGAAGGGTATGACGAGATCGTGGTGGATCACTTGATGGAAACGATCGCGAAAGATGACTATCGTATGCAAACCGTGATCGGTGAAATCGTTACCAGTTATCCGTTCACGCAGCGCAGCATTCACAACTGAGCCCACTTTTGTCCCATGATAAAAAACACCCTCATTGACCGACGCACCTGCCTCAGAGCAGCCGGTGCCAGTCTCGCTCTCCCGCTTCTGGAAACGATGGGCTGGGCTGAAACGGGCAAGAACAGGATTTCCAAGCCACCGGTGCGCCTCGGATTTATGTACATGCCGCACGGTGTGCTTCAGGATGAGTTCTGGCCGACGACGCCGGAGAGCTATCTGACCTCACCGCCGCCGGCGCTCGAGTCGCTGCGCCCCGTTCTTGATCAGTGCCTCATGATGAAAGGGGTTTCAGGCGTCCCGATTTCGCCGTTCAATGGCGCTCCACACGCGCTCGAGTTGTCGACCTGGCTCACGGCTATTTTACCCGATGCACCGACCCGGGCGCGGGTCAATATTGCGATCTCAGCGGATCAAATTATGGCCAACTATGTGGGAGGCCTGACTTCGCTGCCATCGTTGGAGTTGGCGACGATGCCGCAGACTCACAAGGAGAATCAGGAAGGCTTGCACGAAGCCTACTACTCGCATTGCAGCTATCGCTCACCAACTCAGGCGGTTCCGGCGGAGACTAATCCTCGCAGCGTTCTCAACCGTCTTTTCGGCAAGTCCGATAAGCCCGGGCAGATCGCTCCGGCCGATCCGCTTGATCGCAAGATGCTCGACTTGGTCATCGGTGGTGCCCGCGACCTGCGTAAGAAGTTGCCGCAAAACGATCAGCACAAACTCGACGAATACCTCGACAGCGTCCGAGCCGTCGAGCGTCGTATCGCGGCGATCGAAATGAGGCAGAAAGAGGCTTCGCTCGAGAAAGCCGGAGTCAGTTCGAGCAAAGCGCACGCGGCCGATTCTCCTCCGATCGAGATCAAAATTCCAGAGGGCGACAAGCGCAGCGAATACATGCAGGTGATGTGCGACCTCAACGTGCTCGCTTTTCAAACCGACACGACCCGCGTCAGCACTTACATCGGCTCAACTCCGAACGGGGTTTCCTATCCCGAGTTGGGATTTACCGATCAGCATCATTCGCAAACCCATCACAACCACAAGGATGAGGAAAAGATGCGCAAGGTTGCAGCGATTACGAAATTCAATATAGATCAGTACGCTTACATGGTGAACAAGATGGCGAGCCTTCGCGAAGGCGACGGCACCCTGCTCGACAATTGCATCATGATGTGGGGATCCGGCCTCGAAGACGGAGCGAAACATTCACGCGAGAATTTGCCCTTCATTATCGCCGGCAAGGGTGGAGGCTCGATCAATACAGGGCGCTTCCTTGATAAGACGAAAGGCAATCAGGGGGATCTGCTTACAACCCTCCTCGACTGCGCCGGAGTGCCTGTCGACAGACCGATCGGGATTGCGACGAAGCAGATCAATGAGATGAAGGCTTGATGGTTAGGGATTTAGGGATTTAGGGATTTAGGGATTTAGGGCGGGGTGAGTTTTGTCCGTCGCGCGGGAAACTGTCTTGGTCCTTGCGGGCTGAAGGGGCGGCCGCGAACGCCCGGATGAACGAAGACTCCCGATCGTGGCAATCTCGCTCCGGGAGATCAGGCGAAGGCTCCGTCGATTACGGATTGTCTCCCGCAGCCAAGATCAATAGAATCCTGACATGCTTCGATCGTTCTCTCTTTCTCTGGTCGCCTTATTCCTCGCTCACACCGCCCTGAGCGCCGAACAGCGGCCGAACATCCTCTGGATCACGAGCGAGGATAACAGCCCGTATCTGGGATGTTACGGAGACCCCGTTGCGAGGACGCCAAACCTTGATCGTCTCGCGTCAGAAGGCGTCCGCTACCTCAACGCTTTCTCGAACGCCGCCGTCTGCGCTCCGGCCCGGCAAACGCTCATCACGGGGATGTATGCGACGAGCCTCGGAGGACAGCACATGCGGTCTCAGGTCGTCTTTCCCGAAGACGTCCGGTATTTTCCCGAGTATCTGCGCCGACAGGGATACTACACGAGCAACAACAGCAAGACCGATTACAACGGCGCACCTGCAGATGGGAAGGCGGGGATGACGGCGGCCTGGGACGAATCGGGCAAGCGCGGGCACTGGCGCAACCGGCCTGAAGGAGCACCGTTTTTCTCGGTCTTCAACTTCACCTCGACACACGAGAGCCGTCTCTTTCCTAAAGGCTGGCAGAAGCGCGAACTGAAAACCGATCCGGCCTCGGTCGTCTTACCGGCCCATTTGCCGGACACCCCGGAGATTCGTCTCGACCTCGCCCGCTACTACGACTGTCTCGAGGTGATGGACGGTGAGGTCGGCGCGGTCCTGCGTCAGCTCGAGAACGATGGCCTCGCAGACGACACGATCGTTTTCTATTTCTCAGATCATGGCGGGTCGATGCCGCGCGGGAAAAGCTTCACTTATGACAGTGGGACTCGTGTGCCTTTGTTAGTTCGCATTCCGGAGAAATGGAAGTCATGGCGCAGCGCGGCAGCAGGGGAAACCGATGACAGGCTCGTCGGCTTCGTTGATTTCGGCGCGACCGTGCTTAGTTTGGCGGGCCTGGAGGCTCCCGACTACATGCAGGGCGGGGCATTTCTAGGACCGAAGGCGACCGCGCCCCGTGAGTATGTGCACACCTTTCGAGGGCGACGGGGGGAGCGTTACGACCTCGTGCGAGGCGTGCGCAGCCACGAGTTCCTTTATCTGCGAAACTACACGCCGCATCTGCCGGTGATGCAGTTCAATGCCTACTCCTTTGATATTCCCGGTTACGCGTCGTGGCAGGAGGCGTGGGCTGCAGGAAAGACAACGCCGGAACAAGGACAATGGTTTGAGCCGAAGGCGTCCGAGGAGTTGTATCGCATTGCCGACGACGGGGACAATGTCAGGAACCTCGCGGATGATCCGCAGTTCGCTCAAGTGCTCGCCGAACACTGTGCCGAAAATGACCGCCATCTCCTCGCGATCAGGGACAGCGTCTTCTATCCCGAAGGCATCGCCGGACGCGAGTATTCCGCCTATCAGAACGAATCGAGCTATCCCATGGCACAACTGCTTCCGCTCGCGACAAAAGTTTCCGAGCAAGAGGTCGAGCACCTGCCCGCCTTCGTCGAAGCGATGCAGGATGCACATCCACTGATCCGATACTGGGGCGTCGCCGGATGTGTCACCCTCGGGAGCAAGGCACAGGTAGCCGGGGACGCGTTGGAGGAACGACTCACTGACAACGACCCTTTCGTCCGCCTCCACGCTGCTCGTGCCCTCGCCGGAATGGGCAGAGCCGAAAAGGCGCTTCCCGTGATTCGCGAAGCGTTGAAATCAAAAGACGACGAGATCCTCGTCCTGCAAGCGCTGTTGACCGTCGACGAATGCGGCCTCGTGGAAGAGGACACGAGCCTTGGTTCGTTGGTGAAAGGTGCAAAGAGTGCCTACGGCGTGCGGGTTGTTGGGAAGGTTCTGGGCGAGTGATTCCAGATTGGCGAATCTATCGCGGGATCGATCAGGGAAAATTCACCGCCCTTTCAATTCCGCCTGCGTCCACGGCGTTTTTCGATCCGCCGTCGCTGCCTTAATCTTCGTCACTTCCTCCTCCGTAACAGCAGCACCATTCCCGTCCCATGCATAACGGATGTAGCTCAAAACCTGGGCGATTTCGCGGTCGCGGATGAGGCCGAGGGTGGCTCCGGGGGCCATGAATCCGGCCTGGTAGGTTTCTCCGTCGAGAGGGCCGATGAGCCCGTGGAGGAGAATCTGGACGAGTTGTTCGGCGTCTCCTTTGACGCGGGGGGAATCGACGAGAGAGGGGGCGAGGTAGCTGTCGGTTCCGGGTGTTTTGATTCCTTTTCCGTCGGCGCCGTGACAGGTGACGCAGGACTGGTAGAAGTGGACTTCTCCTTCGCTGACGAGTCGCTGGTGGTCTTTATCCATCCCTTCGGGGAAGGTGAGGCCGCGATTCCAATTCGTGAAGGCTGCTTTCCATGGTGCGGCGGTCGCGGCGTCGATTTCTTTGCCTTCTTCGATCGCTTTCACGAGGGGAAGATCCGTCTTTCCCCAAAGCGATATTCCGGTGGCGAGGATGACGCCTCGATCCTTGAGGTGGTGGCGGGCGACCTTTTGGATCAACTCGTCAGCGTGCGGGTTTTCCTCGGCGAGCCCGAGGGTGAGAATCAGTTGCTGTGCGACGGCGCTGTCCTTCTCGTTGCTGAGGACGCCGAAGCGTTTCACGAAGTCATCCTCGTTGATCCGACGTTCTGCGATTTGAACGGCGGCGCGTCGCACGCGGGGATCGCGGTCGGAGAATCGGGCGACGACGAAGTCTTCGTCGAGGCTGTCGGTTCCCTCAAGTGTCCAGAGCGCGTGGAGTCGTGTCAGGGCGTTGTCGGAAAACTGAGCCATACCGCGGAGGAGGGGGACGACGGTTTCTCTGTCGTCGCGGAGGATGATGAGTTTCTGCGCGGTGTCACGCCACCAACCGTTGGGGTGTTCGAGATGCCGGAGCAATTCGACGGTGCTTTCGTCGAGCATTTTTGGAGCTGTGTCAGGGGTGTGATCCTGATGGCGAATGCGCCAGATCCGTCCCATGCGCTTGTTCTTGTCGAGTCCGTTGGCGGCGATGTTCTTCCGGGCGTCAGGGGAAAGCCAGCCTTCGTCCTGAATGATTCCGCGATACATGTCGGTGACGTAAAGGCTCCCGTCGGGGCCGGTCGCGGTGTTGACGAAGCGGCAATTGATATCGGAGGATCTCAGAAATTCGGCGTCGCCCGGTTCGGTTTTCTCAAGAAAATCGAGACCGGATTTTTTGGTCATGTCAGCGCGTCGGACGACATGGATCGTCGGATCACAGAAAAAGTAATCGCCGTAATCATCGAGGGATAGTTTGTGTCCCCGGAAAACGGTTTGTCCGCAGGCGGAGGTGAAAGAGTGAACTGCTGCGGCGTCTCCGCCCCGGTCGTTGAGTAGGCAGAGACTCGTCGAGTTCAGGAATCCGGGATCGTAGGGTTTTCCCATGTCGATGGGGACGCCGCGGATCTCTTTGCCGGCGAGGCGCTTTACGGTGTCCCAGTATTTGGGAAGGAGGTAGGGGGACTCCATCGGGTTTGTGTTCGTGATCCAGAAGAGGTCGCCGACGTCGTTGTTCGTGAGTCCCCATTGCGTCCAGTGACCGCGTTGTTTTTCCGCTTTCCATGTTTTGTCGGTGTAGCGGTAGCTCTCGATGTTGTAGCTGATGTAGATGCGGTTATCGAGATTCCAGAGAAGACCTGAATCCTGATGTTCGACGGAGGTGCCGATGTTGCCGCGTCCGTAGGGACCGCGTTCGTAGAGAATTTCCTTTTCGTCGGCGACTCCGTCCCCATCGGTGTCGCGGTAGGAGAAGATGTCCATCGTGTCGGTCTCGCGGACCGCGATGCGATCATCGAGCGGGAGGATCATGCGGGGGAGATTGAGTCCGTCGACGAAGGTGGTGACGCGGTCGTAGTTTCCGTCGCCGTTCGTGTCTTCGAGTCGTTTGATGCGGCCGTTGTTTGCGGTCTTCGTTCCGGTGCCGTCGACGTCCTGCATGTAGCTGCGCATCTCGGCGACATACATGACCCCGTTTCCGTCGAAGACGGTGAGAACGGGTTCCTCGATGAGCGGTTCGGAAGCAACCAGCTCGGCGACATAGCCGGGCGCGAGGTCAAAGGTCGTGAGTTCCTCTTCCGGGGTAAGGGCGCAATAATGGTCGTCCGCTTTCTTCTTCGCGGCGCTTTGAGCGGCGGGTGAAGTGGCGGGTGATGCGGGCGGCTTTTGTTTTGATGTCCACTCGACGAGGGAGGGCGTGGTCGAGACGATTTCATCCGCGGTCGGGAAGGATTCGGGAACGGGTAAGGTCACTTTGCCGGTGGCGAGGTATTCGCAGCTTCTCGCGATCACGGTTTGAAATCCGACGCAGTGCAATCCCTCCATCGTCGTGTCGCCTTTCCAGAAATGTCCCATCGAGGTGACGATGGCTTTTCCTTTTCCGTAGGCGACTTCCCAGGTGATGGGTTCGTGTTTTCCGGTGCCTCGCTGCTCAGGATCGGAGTAGGCGGAGGAGAGAATCGTGAGGTTTTCAGCGGGACCTCTCATGTCGTGATAAAGTTCGTCGCGTCCGTGCATCCAAACGTTCGGGAGTCCCTGCATGATGGGGTGGTCGCTCGCGCGAATCGTGATTTGAAACGCATGCTTTGATCCGTGGCTTGAGTTCCCCGCGGTTTTGTCCCAAATCGTTTTGCCGGTGTCAGGGTCAATTTTCAGGGCTTTGCCGGAAGGTGCTGGACGCCACCCCATTCCGATGAGCTGATTGAACTCGTCCCAATCGCGGAAGCCGTTGTTAGCGGCATGTAAGAGAAGGACACCGCCTCCGTTTTTGACGTAATCGATGAAGGACTTACGCATTGCGTCGGGCCAGTTGGGGCCGTTGTAATTGAGCACGACGACGTCATAGGCGGCAAAGTCCGGCGCCCACGATTGCCACTGCTTTGCGAGTTCGTCAGCGGCGGGTTGATTCGCGGTTTTGAAGGCTTTTTCGTAGGCTGCGAAGTCAGCAAGAACGCTCGCGTTTTCGCTTTTCGGTTTACGGGGATTGCCTGCGCTTTTCAGTTCGGGAGCGGTCGTGACGGACACTTCGAATCGGCCGGAGGCGTCGAGGATGGCATGCAGCGCGTCGGTCGTGATTTTCCAATCATGATTGTTCCGACCATCGACGATGAGCGCTCTGATGGGCGCTTCTTCCTCCGCGTGAGTGAACGGGGCGATGAGGGCGATGGCGGCAACCGCGGAAATAATGGGAGAGAGGAGGACGTTCATTGACGGACAAGGGGATGGAAACGCTGATCGTATCGGAAAACGCGAGGGGGAGAAAGGGACGGGATTAAACTTCAGAAAAAGCGTGAGATTTACTGTGATGGGGATGTTCCAAAAGGGTGGGGATCTCAGGCCGGGGGCGGGAAATCAAGATTGAGGGAATTGAATGGCAGTCTCTTTTCGATGCTGCATCGTATCCTCAGTGGCAGTTTGGCTGCATTTTCCGATGACGTAATGAGAGTGAGTTTTCCCAATCCAAAGAGGTTGCATGCCGTTCGCGGGCGGGTTCTCTGTGCATTGACTCTTCTGATCCTTTCCCCGTCCACTCGAGCCGGGGAGAAGCCCTGGTCAGTTCCCATGGTGGGGCATCGACTCGAGTTCCCGCGGGACCACGGCAGTCATCCCGACTTCAAGATCGAGTGGTGGTATCTGACGGGACATCTCGTTGACGGGAAGACGCGTTTCGGATTTCAGGCGACGTTTTTTCGGCTGGGGCAGGAGCCCACCGACATTCCGAAGGGTGAAAATTTCGGCGTTGAGCAAATATACATGGCCCACATGGGTCTGAGTGCTCCCGGCTCGGGGGATTTTCTTCACGAGGTTCGGCTCAATCGAGCGGGTTGGGATGCCGCGGCTGATGTGAATGATCTGGATGTCTTCAACGGCAACTGGTCACTCAAACGCGGGGCGGACGGAGTGATTCAGCTCGAGGGCTCGATTCATTCGGATGTCACCTTGTCTCTGGCATTCACGCCGGAGAAGGAACCTGTCATTTTCGGGGAAGAGGGGATTTCGAGGAAAGGACCTGAAGGCACTGCGGCGAGTTACTACATCACTTTTCCGCGACTGAAGACGGAAGGGCGTTTGACGGTGAAAGGCGAGCGATTCGAAGTGACGGGTGAGTCGTGGATGGATCACGAAATCTCAAGCAGTCAGCTGGATCGCAATCAGATCGGCTGGGATTGGACGTGTATCCAGTTCTCAGACGGTCGGGAAATCATGGGGTATGTCCTGAGAACGGACTCGGGCGAGCCTTCGGAGTATTCCAGGCTCGTCTGGATCAGCGAATCCGGTGAATTGACGCATCAAACTCTGGATAGCTATTCCTGGGCGCACGAGGGAAAATGGAGGAGCGGTAAAACCGGCGCGATCTATCCGGTTCGACCGCGGATTGAGACGGTCGATCCGCGCGATGGTGAACGGCGCACCTTTCAGCTCGTGCCGCTGATGGACAATCAGGAAATCGTCGGCGGTCCGGGTGGCGTCAGTTACTGGGAAGGCGCCTGTGACGTGATCGACGAAGCGAGCGGGGAAATCACTGGGCGGGCTTATCTTGAAATGACAGGATACGCCGGCAGCATTGCCGATAAGCTGAAGTAAGCCCGGAACCCGGACACAATAAAGCCCCCGCAGATGGTTCTGCGAGGGCTTTATCTTCATGCAATGTCATCCCACTGCCACTGCATGTACTACGGTCAGCTCTCGGTCTGCCTGTCGTAAATTAACCTCCTTTGGTTGGGGAAGAGTGCTTGCGATCGGCTGTCCGATCTTCGGCAGGTTGCATCGATTCATTCGCCGTGGAAGCGTTGATCGACTTGTTCTTTCGACAGGCTCGCCAAAAAGTGATGGCGGCTCCGTTATCCCAGCTGTTCGCGTCCCAGTAGTGGGGCGCAGCGGGGAGTGTGGGGCATTTTGGGCCGGCTTTTGCTCCAGCGTCCTCTCCAAAGGAGGTGATTTGAAGCAGTGGGATTCCGGCAAGTAAAATTAAGATTGGTCTCATAAATTTTCAGCAATCTGCGTGAAAACAAAGAAGAACAAACTTTATCAAAATTATGGTAATTGTCAATATTATATAACAAAATTGTAATCCAGTCCGTCGTATCGAGGCTAGACGCGGAAGAGGGCGCCGAGTTTCCGACCGAGGATAAGGCCGGCGCCGACGATGGTGACCGCGAGAAAGACCATCGCCCACACGCCGAGAGCGGAGGCCAGGTTCGGGCCCGTCCCCAGGGATGAGATCAGAGCGTAGATCGCTTTGGTGATGGGAAAGTGTTGTTGTTGCTCGGCGAGAATGAGCGAATCCGAGACTTCGAGCATCGCGAAGGAGAAGGCGAGCAGACCACCCGCGATCAGATTGGCGGTGATGAGCGGCAGGGTGATTTTGCCCAACGCCTTGATCGGATGACAGCCGAGGTTTTGCGCGGCTTCTTCGAGACTGACGCTGGTTTGCTGGAAGCCGGCGGCAGCCGAGCGGACGACATAAGGGAGTCGCCGGATCGAGTAGGCGATCACGAGGATGACGATGGGGTTTTCTCCGAGAATCAGAAAATCGAACGGCTGTCCTTCACGCGTCATCGCGAGGTAGCCAAAAGCGAGGACGAGTCCGGGAACGGCGAGGGGGAGCATCGCCATGGCATCGAGGAACTGCCTCCCGGGGAGTTTCGTTCGGACGACGACATAGGCCACCGCGATCCCGAGAACAAGATCCAGTCCCGTCGCGAGCGAGGCGTATTTGAGAGAGTTCCCGATCGAATTGAGCGTGAGCGGATGTCCGAGCGCGTCGGTGTAATGTTGTCCTGTCAGGGCGGTGGGGAGAATCGTCTGATACCAGTCATTGGAAAGCGATAGCAGGATCACGCCGATGTGGGGAAGCACAGCGATACCGGTGACCAGCACAAAGGAACCGATGCAGATCGTGGCGGCAAGCGGGGAGGCTTTTTGCAAAACGCGGCCCGTCGAGGCCCGGCCTGAACTCGCCATGTTTTCGCGGCCGAAGAGCGCCTTTCCGATGAGGTAGAAAATCACCGTGGCGACCAGCATGACCACCACGAGCGCGTAGGGGAACGGGTTTCCGCTGAGATCTTTGATTCCTTCGAAAATCTGGACGCTCGTGACGCGGCTGAAGTCGAAGATGAGAGGAACCCCGAGTTCGGTGAAGGACCAGATGAAGATGATTGTCGCTCCGGCAAACATGCCCGGCATGATGAGAGGAAAGGTGATGCGGAAGAGCCGGCGAATCCCGTGGCAGCCGAGGTTTTCCGCGGCTTCGTCCATCGCCGGATCGAGGTTGGCGAGTGCGGCGGAGATGTTCAGGTAGGCGATGGGATAAAGGTGGAGCGCGTTCATGATGACGACGCCGAAAAGTCTTCCCTCTCCGAGCCAGTCGAAAGGTGCCTCGGCTTCCATCATTCCGAGATCGATTAGAAAGGCATTGAGAACCCCGGCCTGACCCAGAAACTGTCGCACCCCCAGCGCGCCGACGAACGGGGGAAGGATGAGCGGCACGAGGATGAGCGAATTGAGGATGCCTTTGCCGGGAAAGTTCCAGCGGTTGCTGAGAAGCGCGAGCGGCAGTGCGATTGCAAGAGCGAGAATCGTCGTGAACAACCCCATGTAGAATGAGTTTACGAGCCCCTCGACATAGATCGGATTTTGAAAAAGCTCGACGAGGTAGCCGATCGTGAAGTTCCCGTCAGCCCCGACGAACGCCTCCTTCACGGTGTGGGCAATCGGGTAGGCGAAAAAGAGCGCAAAAAAGAGAGCGGTAATTCCGTAGATAAGAATGGAAACTCGACGGCTCATTTGGATTCTGCGGCAGTCAGTTCGGGCGCACCCCATTTGGCCGTGATCGACTCGTAATGGGTTCGGAAATGTTCGGAGAGTTCGCGGGCGAAGGTGATCTCCTTGATTTTGTCCTTCTCATTGAGGACCGTCGCGATACGCTCGGTCGTTTCCGCATAGCTGATCAGGGAAATGTCTTCGAATTCACGTATTCCTTCCTCCGGCATCCCGGCGTCGATGAGTGTTTTCCAGGCTTGCTGTTGTTCTTCGTGCGGATCGATGCACGATGCCTTGATCGCGAAGCGCAGCGAGGCAAACAATGAACCGGTCCATTCGGCCCGATAGGTGAAGCCCTTGCTGATCTCGTAAGGGTTCACGTTGGGATCGGTCATGAATTGACGATTTTCGTCGGTGTAGAAATCTTTCCGAATCGGGGGGCGTCTCAGCGCGAATCGTGTCGGTCCGCCGGGGCTGCCTGCCTTGTAGTTCCATAGTTTCTGGCCTTCGGGAGAGAGCACGTATTCGATGAAGCGATGCGCCAGCTCGGGATGCGGCGCGCCCCGGAGCATTCCGACAGGGTCTGCGCCAATCGAGGTGCCGCCCACGGGCATCAGGAATTGAATCCGTGAGTCGCTCCCGTCGTCTCTCCGGTAAAGTTCGTTGAAGGTGCGTCCGTAGAAATCGATGCACATTCCGGCGGCGGCATCTCCCATGGCGACGTCGCGCGGAACCTTGGCGGCGGAGTCGGTGAAGTAGCGGCTGTTCGCGCTGATTTTCAGGATGAGGCGCATCGCGTCGTCCCAGCCCGCCGCGATCGCTTCGGCTTCGGAGTCTCCGGTGAGCCGCTTCTGGATTTTCTCCTGAATCAGCATCTCAAAGGCTTTCGTGGTGGAACCGGATTTTGTCGGGTCCGCGAGCGCGACTTGTCCAAACAGCCCGGGGTTCTCCAGATCCGACCAGCCCGTGAACGGTTTTTTGATTCCGAGTCGATTGAGCACGTCGGTGTTGTAGCAAATCCCGAAGGAGGAAAGCACCGTCCCGACCCACCTGAAGTGCTCGTCCCGGAAAGGTTCTCCGCTCACGGTCGCGGGCATGACATCATCCGAAAACCAATCGGGCTTCTTTCTCGCGAGTGCTCTCGGTCCGTATTTTCCATCGGGGCTGATTCCCACCAGATTTCCCGCTGACGCCTGTTTGCTGAAATCATAGGCGCCTCCTCCGAAAAAGAGATCGATGCCAACTCCGATGTTCGATGCCAGAAAGAGTTTTCGTGCGGTGAGCGCTATTTTATCCTCATCGTCGGGATCCAACCCTGTCAGGTCATCCGCGATACCCTGTTGAGTCATCGATTCGGCAATTCGGTCATCGAGTTTTCCATTTGCGTAGGCTTCCCGAGCGGTCAGCGAGAAGGGGAGTCTCGTCTTCTTTTTCCAAAGCGTTTCAAAACGGGTCGCGAATTCCGATCGGAGAAATCGCGCGATTTCCGAGGTGCCGCCGGGTTGTCTCCAGTCGACGAAAACGTCGCGCTGGTGATTCTGTTTCATGTGGGCAGTGAATCCCTTCGCGAACTCCGATTGAATCGATTCGTTGTGCGGCGTGATGATGACGAGGCGTTCTGATTCTGCTTTTGTCAGGTCCGCGCTTTCGTCTGTGGGCCGAAACGCGAACGGAGCGATGAGGACGCCCGCGAGCAGTAGAAGAACGATGGAGAGTCTCGCTATCAAGGGTTTCAGGGGGCGGGGAGAATGACGACATCTTCGGGGCTGGCCGTGACGTAAAACGGCTCGTTCTTCTCGCGAATAACCCGGCGGGGATTCAGCTCCGAGATGTGAATGAGTTGGCTGAGTCCCTCTGCCATGAGGGAATACTGGGCGGTTTCACCGAGGTAAACCGATTCTTTGAGATAGCCTTTCAGCGCATTCTGGACGGGGGCGTCGACGTGGATCGAAAGGCATTCGGGGCGAATCGAGAGGATCACTTTTTCATTCGTATCGGGCGTCCAGTCGGGATCCGAGCAGACGCCCGCGATATCGCCCAGCGCGGTAGAGACGTAGAGATGACCGTTTGATTCGAACTGAATCGTCCCGGGAATCAAATTGGTCTCGCCGACAAAGCCGGCGACCAGCGCGCTTCGCGGTTGCCGGTAGACCTCTTCGGGCGTGCCGACCTGAACGATTTTGCCTTCGTCGAGAATCGCCATGCGATCGGCCATCGAAAGCGCTTCTTTCTGATCGTGGGTTACGTAGATCGCGGTGAGCCCGAAGTCTTTGCAAATGCGCCGGATCTCGGATCGCATCTCGATTCGAAGTTTGGCATCGAGATTGGAGAGTGGCTCATCGAGCATGAGGCAACGGGGGCGGACGACGAGGGCGCGGGCAAGCGCGACGCGCTGCTGTTGTCCGCCGGAGAGTTCGTTGATCTTCCGGTTCCCGAGGCCCTCCATTTTCACCATCGCGAGGGCACCTTCGACGCGGCGTTTGATTTCGGGTTTCCGAACGCGGCGTTCTTCGAGTCCGAAGGCGACGTTTTTGAAAACATTCAAATGCGGCCAGAGTGCGTAGCTCTGAAACATCATCGCGGTTTCCCGCTTGTGTGGAGGAACCTTGGTGACGTCCTGTCGGTCAAAGCTGATTTCCCCCTCCTCGGGAATGTGGAATCCGGCAATCGATCGCAGCAGGGTTGTTTTGCCGCATCCGGAGGGGCCGAGAAGGAAAAAGAGCTCGCCTGCTTCGATGTCGAGATCGAGGCGATCGAGTGCGACGACGTCGCCAAAGCGTTTCACGAGGCCGCGGATGCGAATAGATACCATGATGTGTGTCCTTGGATTTAGCGAAATACAGCCCGTGGAACAAGGAAAACCGCATGAAACATTTGTCAGGACTTCAGGAAATGTCGCGGTTTTTGATCACGTCATCAGTGCTCGAAAAGGCTGGAGAAAGTCGAGATCTTCTGCTTCGATGCTCACCGTGAAGAAATTACTGCAATCAATCGGGCCAGCTATCGTCGTAGCGGCTGTCGTGTTAGGGCCTGGAAGTATCTTAACGAGTTCCAAGGTCGGCGCCGGTTTCGGCATGATTGGAGTCCCTGTAGTCATTGTTTCTGCGATTCTGATGATTGCGATGGTGGCTCTCGCCGCCCGCATCGGAGTGAGCTACGAGAAAAGTGTCTGTGATGAGCTGGCTTCACGTCTCGGGCGTCCTGTTGCGCTAATCATCGGAGTGATTTTATTCGTTCTTGTCGCTCTCTTTCAGTCGAGCAATAACGTCGCGGTGGTAGCGGGACTGATGCCGCTGATCGAAGTGATGACGGGCGGCAGTACGATCTCGGTTGGGACGCAGGTCCTTCTTCTGATCGGGTTCAATGCTTTTGTCATCGCGAGTCTGTATCTGATGCGGGACTTGTATAAGTCGGTCGAGAAACTGATGAAGATTCTCATTGGAGTGATGGTGGTCGCTTTTTTGATGAACTTTGTCGCCGCTTACCTGACGGCGAGAGATTTTGAGCCGGTCGCCAGCTCGGGGAACGGTGACTTGTTTGCCCTGCTCGGGATGATCGGGACGACGTTTTCTGTTGGCGGTGCTTTTTATCAAGCCTATCTCGTGAAGGAAAAGGGATGGGGAATCGGCGACGCGAAACGCGGGTTGGTTGATTCGGTCGCGAGTATTTCGGTTCTTGGACTTGTCACGGTGATCATTCTCCTCACGGCTGCGAGAACTTTCTACGGGCGCCCTGACCCGGTTGAACTCGCCGGGGTGGGCGATGTGGCCCGCCAGCTCGAGCCGCTTTTCGGCACCTGGGCCGTGGTTATTTTCAGCCTCGGTATTATCGCCGGCGCCTTCAGCTCATTCCTCGTCAACTCCATGATCGGCGGAACCGTGATGTCCGATTCTCTCGGGAAAGGCAGCCGGCTTTCGGATGGTTGGCCGATTCACATGACCGCGGTGGCGCTCGTCGTCGGTATGCTGGTGGCGATCTTTTCCCTGACGAAAAGCGGCAGCACCGTGAGCCTGATCACTTTCGCCCAGGCCTTGACCGTCCTGGGGATACCGGCTCTTGCCGCTGCGCTGATCTATCTGGGAACCCGGAAAGAGCTCACCGGTGACAGAAAAGTGCCTCGCTGGATTCTAGCCCTCGCATCGGTGGGATTTCTCGTTGCGTGCGGCTTAGCGCTGAAAACAGGCATGGCTGTCTGGGACAAAGTCGCCGGCGCGTAGAGACGGCGGCGGGCGGAGGGAGATTCGGACAGGCTGCGTGGGAGAAATGCTCAGGCAGTTTCGCTACGAGTCTTGAATGAAGGGAAATCCGTGAGGGTTTCTTGTGCGTTTGAGGGTGGTCCGAGACTGCGTTTGGGCGCTGCACTCCATCACGTCTTTGCCGGAATTGCTGCTGAATGCTAGACTCGATCCATGTATAAGGTTCTCGTCGTTCTCTTCTCGCTTACTGCGGCAACTTCTCTTCGTGCCGCTCCGGATGCGGCCCAACCGGATGCGGCCCAACCGGATGCGGCCCAACCGAACGTCGTTGTCATTTTGAGCGACGACCAGGGTTGGGGCGATTTGAGTCTTACGGGGAACAAGAATCTCTCCACGCCGAATATCGATTCGCTCGCGGCGGACGGGGCGAGTTTTGAACACTTCTACGTGTGTCCGGTTTGTTCGCCGACACGAGCTGAATTTTTGACGGGACGTTACCATCAGCGCGGCGGGGTTTACTCGACTTCGGCGGGTGGTGAGCGGCTCGATCTCGATGAGGTGACGATTGGAGACGTTTTCAAGAAAGCCGGCTACAAGACCGCGGCGTTCGGAAAATGGCACAACGGGATGCAATATCCCTACCACCCGAACGGGCGCGGATTTGATGAATTCTACGGTTTCTGCTCGGGGCACTGGGGCGATTATTTCAGCCCGATGCTGGAGCATAACGGTAATATCGTGGAGGGCGAAGGCTTTGTGGTCGATGACTTCACGAACCGGGCGATCGAATTCATCGAAGAGAATCAGGAAAAGCCGTTTTTCGTTTACCTTCCCTACAACACACCTCACTCACCGATGCAGGTGCCGGATGAGTTCTGGAACCGATTCAAGGATAAGGATCTCGTGATGCATCATCGGGAACCGGAGAAGGAAAAAGATCTCCATCTTCGCTGTGCGCTCGCGATGTGTGAAAATATCGACTGGAACGTGGGACGGATTCTCGGGAAGCTCGACGAGCTTCAACTGCGTGACGACACCATCGTAATCTATTTCTGCGACAACGGGCCGAACGGCTGGCGTTGGAACGGGGGGATGAAGGGGCGGAAAGGATCGATCGATGAGGGCGGCGTTCGCAGTCCGATGGTGATTCGCTGGCCCAACGGAATCGATCCGGAGACGAAAGTGAAAGTGTTAGGGGCGGCGACCGATCTGCTTCCCACCCTCGCCGCAATGACCGGTATTCCGCTGAGCAAACATCCGAATCAGCTCGACGGGGTGAATCTTTTTCCGGCTATGCAGAAAATCCCCGATCCGGAGAAAGAGCGGGAGCTCCCTGAATCGCTGACACAGCGCGCCGTTTTCTCCGCGTGGAAGACGAAAGCCTCGGTTCGCACTCCTGACTTCCGTTTGGATGGCAACGGACTGCTTTTTCATATGCCGACCGATCCCGGGCAATACGATAATGTCGCGAAGAAATTTCCGGAGGAGCATGAGAGCTTGGTCAAGGATTTGGAGGCGTGGAAAACGGAGATGGCCGAAGCCCTCGGAACCGATACCCGGCCGTTTGTGATTGCTCACCCGGGGCACCAGTTCACGCAGATTCCCGCTCGTGACGGAATTGCTCATGGCGGTATCAAACGCTCGAACAAGTTTCCCAACGATTCTTTCTTCGGAAATTGGACCTCACTTGACGACAAAATCACGTGGAATGCAGAGGTCGCGGAGAGCGGGACCTTTGAAGTCAGTCTCTACTACAGCTGTGACGAGAGAGATGCCGGATCGGAGATCGAACTGAGCTTCGGGAACGATCGACTCGTGGGGACTATTTCAACCGCGAATCCGTCTCCGCTCGTGGGGGCTGACGAAGATCGTTCGCCCCGCGATGAGAGCTACACTCAGAATTGGAAGCCGATGACGCTGGGAACGCTCAAGCTTGAAAAGGGGGCCGGAGAGCTCACGCTGAAAGCGCTGAAGATCGCAGGCGGAGAAGTGATGGACTTTCGTCTCCTCCTTCTCAAACGGATCGAGTGAGATTCCGACCCTACGGGGCGAAAGCGTAGCGGAAGGAGAATTCCTTCCGTCCTCACGGCTGCAGGCCGAACTTCTGGAACATGATGGTGTCGTGGCCATACATGTCCTGATCGAATCGGACGCGACCGTCGCTCATGATCGTCGAGGTCCAGTAAACAAGGTAAACGGGCATTGACCGGCTGAAGTCCTCTTTGCGATTCGGCACGTTCACATCCTGCATCGACGCGCGAACCGCGTTGATGTCCCATCCTCCGTTGCGTTGAAGAAGCAAATTGGCGAGTTCATCCGGTCTGGCGACCCTGACACAACCGTGACTGAAGTCCCGGTCGGCACGCTGGAACAGGCTGTGATCGGGGGTGTCGTGCAGATAGACGGAGTTGTCGTTGGGGAAGATGAATTTCACGAGTCCCAGCGAATTGTCTGGTCCGGCTGACTGGCGAATGAGAAGGCTGCCGGTGGCGGCTTTCTGCAAGTTAGCAGCAGTGTTAGGCAATACCTGGCTTTCCGCGGCACCATAAGACGTGACAAGCTGGTAATTGTGGCTCGCCATGTAACCGGCGGGATCAGCGAGCGCTTTCGGCACGATCTCTGTCTTGGCTATGGAAAGTGGCACGTTCCAATAGGGGCGGAAAATGAGGTATTTGATGTCACCGTGGAAGACGGGAGTCTGGTGTTTTCCTTTCACCCCGACGATGACGGGCATGACCGTTACCTGACGGCGCTTGTCAAACATGCGGAGGGCGCTTTCACCGATATTCACCTCGATATGCTCCGTCTGCTCGTAGGCACGGGGCATCCAGCGAAGCCGGTCGATGTTGATCACGAGTGTGTTGACGCGGGATCTGGATGTCGCGTTGAGTTCTGCGAGCGTCTGTGGCCCGAGGGTTCCGTCAGGTTCGATCCCGTGGCGGAACTGGAATGATTTGATCGCGTCACCGGTCCGCTGATCGATCGTGCGGTCTTTGTCACGCTTGCTGCCGGTGCTGCCTCCGGGGAGGTCTCCCTCCGCCTGTAGACGCGATTTCAAAAGCTTCACTTCGGGATAGGCTGATCCTGCTCCTGCAGGTTGGGCTGTCGCGGGAAGGCTTCTCCAACCTCCGAGTGAGTCGATCTTGCGATACCGCGCGAGCGTTTTGATCATCTCGCCGTAGCGCTGATCCTGTGGCGGAACTTTCTGCAGGAGAAAGCTGGCAAACTGCTGCGGAGCGACGGCGAGGGCGCTGTCGAGAAACTGGTAGGCCGTTACCTTGCGGGGGATATCCGACCATTTCGGGTGAACCGAAGTCGGATCAACGAAGCCGTAGGCGAGTGATTGAATCGCGTAGAGTGCGAGCTGTGTCGTTCCGACTTCCACGGCGGCCCGTGCGGTGGGATCGGGACTCGGGTTGCGCCACTGCTTATCCCATTCCGAGAGTCGAAAGAGTTCAGGCGAAAGTCCGTGAGCGTCGAGTTCCTGAATGAAGGAAGCCAGGCCGCCAAGTCGCTGACCATCCCATGCCGGAGCGTAGTTGCGTGCCTGATACCACGCGGCGATGCCACCGCCGGCCTCATTGGCCTTGGCTCGAATCTGCTGTTCGATGCCCTGCGAAAAAACCTGCTGAGTTGAAAAGCTCACCAGGAGAATGAGAATAACACTCAGTAATCTGAAATCTAAACGCATAAGAATAAGTTAATGTTTGTTAAGTATCGGCATTTTTACCGATTCTTCAAATATTGAATGGAAAAGGTGACGTCCGGAGGGAGGCTTTCAGAGCCCTATTCTCCCTACCACTTAAAGTGTGACAGTGCTTTGACTCTCAAAAGTCATATTTATTCACTCTTTTTTGCGTATAAATGGAAGTGGACAGCTTCTCATACCGGGGAAAGGATGATTCATGATACGACGAAAGTTTCCGATTCTTGCCTTCAGTTTTCTTTTTATCTTCTCTTTGTTGAACGCGGACGAACCGAAATCGTTATTCGATGGGGAATCTTTAGCCGGCTGGTCGGCTCCGGATCTCACTTTCTGGAGCGTTGAGGACGGTGCCATCACGGCGATCGCATCTGAGTCAAATCCGTGCACCAAAAACCAGTTTCTGGTGTGGCAGGGCGGTGAAATCTCGGATTTTCGACTTACTATGAAATTCAGAGTCGATGGCGGCCCGAAAGCGAACAGCGGTGTCCAGATTCGTTCCCGGGTGCTCGAGGACGGCCACGCCGTCGGATATCAGGTGGACATCAGCCAACCTGAGGCGCCGTGGCTCGGCGCAATTTACGATGAACACGGCAGAAAGATGCTTTCGACTCGTGGCGAAAAGACGGTCGTAAAGGCAGACGGCAGCTTTGAGAAGTCGTCCCTGAGTGAGTCGGGCGAAGCGGCGATACGCTCCTACGAAGCCGGCGCGTGGAACTCCTACGAAATTGTGGCTCAGGGGAATCGGATTACGGTGAAGCTCAACGGACATCTCACTGCCGAAGTGATCGATTTGGAGGAGGAGGAGCGCGAGCTTTCAGGGATTCTCGCGCTTCAGCTGCATTCCGGTCCACCGATGAAGGTGCAATTCAAAGACCTTGTTTTGACAAATCTTTCGGGAGAGTAAACTTTGTCGGACCGATTTTATGAGGGCAGATACCCGAATACTGACATCGGAGCTGGATAAGGCTCCTGAAGATTGGTCGATCCGCATTCGCCTGCTGGAATCGGCGGCGAGGGACGGGCGCCTGGCTGAGGCGAAGCGCCTGGTCCGCGAATCTCCGGGTAAGGATCCGTTACCGGGCGAATTGCAGTCGCGGATTTACGAGCTGATGATGATTGCGGCCTCGAATAATCCCGCGGGGGATCTCCCTAAAGCGGGAGACTGAGGAACCTTCGCACAGCTTCTCTCCGGCCTGTCGATGTAGAGGAATCCGTGAGGATTTCCTCCGTGTGAACAGAGGGCTCTCTCCCGGATAGGCAGAGTGGCGAAATGCTCACGCAGTTTCTCTACGGCTTGTTGATGTAGAGGAATCCGTGAGGATTTCTTTCGTGTGAACAGAGGATGCTCTCCCGGATAGGCAGAGTGGAGAAATGCTCACGCAGTTTTTCTACGGCTTGTTGATGTAGAGGAATCCGTGAGGATTTCCTCCGTGTGAACAGAGGACCTTCCCGGATAGGCAGAGTGGAGAAATGCTCAAGCAGCTTTTCTCCGGCTTGTTGATGTAGAGGAATCCGTGAGGATTTCCTCCGTGTGAACAGAGGACCTTCCCGGATAGGCAGAGTGGCGAAGTGCTCACGCAGTTTCTCTACGGCTTGTTGATGTAGAGGAATCCGTGAGGATTTCTTTCGTATGAACAGAAGACTCTCTCCAGGATAGGCAGAGTGGAGAAATGCTCACGCAGTTTCTCTACGGCTTGTCGATGTAGAGGAATCCGTGAGGATTTCTTTCGTATGAACAGAGGCCCCTCCCGGATAGGCAGAGTGGCGAAATGCTCAAGCAGTTTCTCTACGGCTTGTTGGTGTAGAGGAATCCGTGAGGATTTCTTTCGTGTGAACAGAGGAATCTCTCCCGGATAGGCAGAGAGGAGAAATGCTCACGCAGTTTCTCTACGGCTTGTCGATGTAGAGGAATCCGTGAGGATTTCTATTTACAAAATACTCGGTGCCGGTCTCGCCGGAAAAGGCTCGAAATCGGAAGGCACCCCGGGGAAGTTCTCTTCGCGGAACTTGTCCCAGGTTCGTCTCGTTTCTTCGGACATGGTTTCGGCCATGGCTTCCATGCAATCGATGCAAATCATGGCGCTGTCGACCATGTCGTCACCGTGGCAGACTCCGACGAGTCCAAATTCCTCGTTCCTCGCCTCGTCGATCGTGCGGGGGCAGAGAGCGCATTCGTCAAAGCCTGAAACGTCTTCGCGGTAGTGCTTCTCCTGAAACTCAGCGAGCTGGCGCTTCGACTCGTCCGAGGCTTCGTCGAGCATCGCAGTGAGACATGGCATGCAAAGCGCGTATTCGATGAGGACTTCGCCCTTCTTGAAGTTTTTGGAAATGCGATACCCGTCTTCGAAGTCGGAAAGCGATTCTCCGCACCGCGTGCAGGACACAAAGGCGCGGTCTTCATAGAATGAATACAGCACCTCAGGGATCGGCTCGCGCCGGGGCTCCTGGCTAGTCGGGTCTGGTTCTGGAGGGGAATCGCTCATGTCGGAAACTGATTCAAGTATCCAGACTCAGGACGGTTTCGTCCAGCCTTCATTCCAAATAATATGAGTGCCGCTTTTGCCCGGAACGATGATATCGGGCCAGCCGTTCCCGTCGAGATCGTGCACGCGAATCTGCAATCCGACGCCCGGACCCATCCCTGATTCCGCATTTGAAATGAACTTTTTGCCCCACGAACCGTCTTCCTTATTCCAGTCGTAGTAGTGGACCGTGATCGGATCTCCCGAGCCGGAATCACCACCGGAATGTGCAAAGTAGCGTTTTCCGGTGATCAACTCCGGAGCGCCGTCACCGTCGATGTCCTCCCAGGCCATAGTGTGGCCCTGTGAGAATTTTTTGTCGATGAGGTGCTGACGCCAAACCGTCGTGCCGTCGGCGCGAGGCTCAAGCTGTTCCTGCCAGTAGAGGCCGTAGCTGTGCCCGTCGGCCCAGACGATATCGTTTCGGCCGTCTTCGTTGAGATCGACGATGAGAACGGGGCAGCTCGCATGAGGGAGGTCGAAATCTTTGCGCCATTTCCACGGACCGGAAAAGGCACCGGCTTCGGGACACTCATACCATCCCTGGTTGAAAATGATGTCCTCTTTCCCGTCGCCGTTGAGATCGCCGAAGCCCATGCCGTGGCCGTTACCGCTTTCGTTCATGACGTGTTTCTCAGTCGTGACTTTCCCGTCTTCGCCCCGTTTGAAACGGAACGCCTGCATTGGATTCTCTGGATTCCAGTGGTTTTCGATCCACTCGGGGGAACCGTCACCATCGAGGTCGTGAAGAAAGGTAGCTTCGTTGTGACCGGTTTCGGTGTCGACGAGCTGGTGGGTCTTCCAAAGTTCACCTTCTTTGTAATTTCCCGCTCCGGGGTTCTCAAACCAGTTCACGATTGGTAAAGTGAAGGCCCCCGCGACGACGTCGAGATCCCCGTCTCCATCCATGTCGAAGAGGTGCTCCGAGTTGTTCTGCATGTAGTCCTTCCCGAAAGGAAGAATCTTCCTGAGAGGCATTTGTTTGAAGTCCGGTGCCGGATACCAGAATTCCCCGGCGGTGACGTCGAGTTTGCCATCGCCGTTGATATCGCCAACCGCGACACCTTCGTTGTTGTCCTTGTGCAGCTGCTGGACGCGCCATTTGAGTTGCGGGGGAGCGGCTTTCTTTTTGCCCTTTTGTTGAGCAGTGAGAGATGCCGCGCCAATGAAGAGCAAGGCAGCGGGGAGTAGGTAGGCGACTTTCATAGAATGGTCTTTGGAAAAATGAGTTAGGGGGTGGGATTGTTAGAACTCTTTGTTGTCAACAAATTGAACGGTTCCGGCATCATCGAGTGCTTCGACTTTAAAGGTGTCGACTCCGGAACCGTTGAGGCCGGAAACGGTGATTTTTTGTCTCCCCGGTTTCTTCACCTCGAGGGTGATTTCTGTTTCGGAGGCGTCTTTGGGAAGTTTGATCTCTTTCTCGCCATGAAGAAAAGAGAGGCCGTTCAGTTTTCCTGAGAGCTTGAGGCGAACCGGACCTGCCTTGCTGACATCAAGAAAGGAGCGGGCGACGCCGAAACGGTTCGCGCCACGTCCCACGACTTTGGGCATCTCAGCGATGGGAACGCCTCCCGACACTTCCGCGTAGAAAGGAATCCACTGATAAGTTTTGATTTCCTCTGCAAAAATCAAAGGACCGTAGTGACCGATCGCGTCGCGGGTCCTCTCGTGAGGCATCAACGCCTGCCACTGCCGCACGTAGCGATTGGGTGGGGTTTTGAAGTCGCCATCTTTCCCCAGTTGCGCGAGAAAAGCGACCAGATCGACGAACTCATCTTCCCGCAACTGTGCGGTGAGGCCTGGTGGCATCAGTGAAACGGGGCTGATGTTGTTGCTCGCAATATCCGCTTTCGGAATGCGGTTCTCTTTTCCGGTGGCATCGCGAATCACGAGTTCGTTGGCATCCTCGCGGGCGATTGCCCCGGCGAAGGAGTCACCGTTTTTCAAAGTAACGAGGGTGGTGTGGTAGCCCTCTTTGATCTTCACACTCGGCTGGAGCAGTGAATCGATGAGGTAGTCGACGGGCGCGCTGGAACCGATGCTGACGAGGTCCGGTCCGATCACTCCGCCGGCACCGCCGATGGCGTGGCAAACGATACACTGCATCGAGGCGCGACGGTAGATGGCCTCACCGTGATGAGGATCTCCGGACTTCGCCACTTTCTCCATCATCGCTTCCATCTCAGCATCGGTGAGTGCCATCTTCATCGGCTTGAGGTCAGCCGCTTTCTGAAGAGCCTTGACGAGTCCTTCGGGCTTCGTCGCGGCGCTGCTTGCCTGCTGGACCCCGACGAGAGCGATCGCCTGGGGGAGTTTCGCGTTGGTGAGTGCTTTCGCGAGTGCTCCGGGGCCCTGCTTCGTTGCGAGAAAAGCAGCGAAGATGCCGTGGGGATCTTTACCGTTGGGAGCGTTTTGCAGGACTTCGACGGCGAGCTTGGCACCCTCCGCCGGGTTCATGCGGGTGCGGCCTCTCACCGCGAGCGATTTGATGAGGAAGGAACTGCTTTCCGATTTTGCTTCGGTTTCGAAGAGCTTGGCCGTTTGCGGACCACCGAGAGAAACGAGTCCTTCGAGTGCGGCTTCGGCCCGGCCCTGATTTTTGGCTGCGGCGAGAAACGCGGTTTTCAATCCGTCACGAGCTGATTCCAGTTTCCAGAGACCGGCAAGGGTGGCTGCTTCAGAAAAGATGACGTCGTTTTTCGATGAGAGGAATTGATTCAGGCGGTTCTTGTCGCCGGTAGGCTGGATTTTCCGGATTCGGCCGGCTGATGCGAGCGCTGTCAAAATCGCGTTCTGGTGGGCGGGGGAAGCGTCTTCTTTCAGCGTGTGGACGAAGAGAGAATTGAGGTTTTCGGGCGAGCCGGTCTTGGAGATCCAGTCGGCGATGTCATTCACTTCCCGGTCGGTCGAAAGTTCGCCGCTCTCAAGCGCACTGAGAATCTGATCGACGGCGACGGGCTTGTTGATCGCTCGAACTGCGAAGAGGAGCTGGCGTGTCGAACTGAAAGGATTTTTCTCCTGAGCGTCTGCGACCCAACGATCAGCGTGCTCGCGGCAGATTGACCAGAGAGCAAAATCGAGGAACTCATCCACTTCGACACCGTCGATGGCCTTCATCGCCGTCGTTACGGTTTCTTTGGCATCGAGTTGGGCGAGAACGCTCACGGCCCAGAGTCGAACCTGCGGGTGGGGATCAGCAATCGCTTTGGTCGCGATTGAGAGCGCGTCGGCATTGTCGGCGGCGCGGTAGTAGATTGCGCGCAGTGCGGCGGCGCGGGCTTTGTGATTTTTCGAGTCGAGCAGGGCTGCGGCCGCTTTTTCGTCAAATTGATTGAGGGTTTGTGAGGCCCAGATTTTGCGGAGTGCGACGAGATCCGGATCGACTCCGTCGGGGGCAGTGATATTGGCGACTGCGGGAAGAACTGCTTTCGGGTCGCGGTTTCTCATCTCGGTGAGCGCGAGCTGACGCGTGAGGCCTTCGGGGGCGTTCAGTTTTGCGGCGAGCGCTTTCTCATCGAGTTTGCTGAGATCTTCGATCGGGAGCGTGTCCTTTCCGTCGAAGGTGATGCGCCAGATTCTGCCGTGGCTTTTATCGCGGCGCGAGTCGCGGAAATCGACCTCGCCGTGCTGGATGATAGGGTTATACCAGTCGGCGACGTAAATGGCTCCGTCGGGTCCCATTTTGATATCGATGGGGCGGAAGGCCCGGTGTTTGGACGAGATGAGATCGGGGACTTGAGTCGAGGTGTAGGCGCTGCCGTTGTCGGTCAGTTTGAAAAGATTGATCCGGCTGCCGCGAAAATCGGGAGCGGCGATGAGACCCTCGAGGCTGTCGGGAACGTGACGACCGGTGAGGAATTCCGCGCCGCAGTGCTTCGGTTGACCGGGATTGAGACCGGTGAGAATCCGTGACGCGCCCGGCGAGGTTGCAAAAACAGACCGCGGGAATACGAAGTTGATGCCCTGGCTTCCGGCGCCGTCGGTGAGGAAACTCTGTCCCCATTCGTCAAAGGCATGACCCCAGGGATTGATGAGTCCTTTCATAAACACATCCGATCGTTGCGTTTCGGGACGGTAATGCCACATACCGCCGCCGAGGAGACGGCGAATCCCGTAAGGCGTTTCGAGGTGGGTGTGAATGTAGATGGACTGGTTCATCCAGATCATCCCCTCCGGTCCCCATTTGAAGGTGTGGAGCAAATGGTGCGTGTCCTCGGTTCCGAAGCCTGACAGAACCACCTGGCGCTCATCCGCGACGTCGTCGCCATCGGTGTCTTTCAGAAAAAGAACCTCGATCGAATTGGCGATGTAGGCTCCTCCGTCACCGGGGAGGACGGCGGTGGGAATGTGGAGATTGGTGGCGAAGTCAGTATGCTTGTCGGCGACGCCGTCACCGGTGGTGTCTTCGAGAATGACGACTTTGTCCTGTTCCTCCTGACCGGGTTTGATGTGCGGGTAGAGAGGGCTGCTGACGACCCAGAGGCGCCCGCGTGAATCCCAGTTCATGTGGGTTGGATTCGCCACGGCCGGTTCACTCGCGAAGAGGTTCACCTTTGCCCCTTCGATCAATTGAAAGGCTTCGAGCTGGGCGGATACGGCCGTGTCAGGAATATCCTTGAGGCCGTTTTGGGAATGGGCCGGCTGTGCGGCGAACGTCGCAACGACAAGGGCGGCGGCAAGTGTTTGAAACAGTTTCATAACGAAAAATGGAGTAGCGGAAATAGCAGGGAGGGGAGGTTCGAGGGAACGGTTCGTCGATCAGTTTTTCGGCTGGCCGGCGAATATTTTCTGACGGGCGGCTTCAATATTCCTGTCCTGCTCAGCAATGAGCGGGTCGAACATGGGAATCTCTTTGGCATTCTGCCCCTGTTCGTGTTTGCGGAAGAGGAAGAGGTAGGTTTCGTTGGCCGGTCTCCAGCGATGGAAGAAGAGACGATTCTTCTCGATGATCGCGGACATGAGAGGGGAATCGGGCTCGTTCGGAGCGAGTGAGGTTTCGCCGTAGCCGAGACCTTTGACGAGCTCGCGTCCGAGGATCCGGTAACCGGTTTCGCTGTAATGGACTCCGTTGTTCGTCAGCGCGGGGCTGGCGACGTCGCCGTTAAAATCGTCTCCGCCCAGAGCTGCGAACCAGTCGACAAAACGCGCCTTGTTGTCAGAAGCGAGCTGTTTGATGCTGTCGCGGAAAACGGCGAGGCGGGCGTTGTTCTCCGTTTGATCGGGGAGGGGATCACCGAGATTTTCGAGGGGCGGTGGGGAAATGAGTACGATCTCCCGAAGCGACCCGCCCGCGGCGGAGCGAAGACGGTCGATTTTTTCCTGATAGCCCTTGATGAAGATAGCGAGGCTGCTCTCAAGCCCACCCGCTGAGGGTTCTTTGTGGATCGGTTCGTCGGTCCACCCCTGATCGACAGACATGGCAGCACCGGTGCCGTAGCACAGGAAAATGACGTGCGGCTTGAACTCCGAAATCACGGAGGCGAGGCGTTCGCGGCCTTCCTGCGGCGGACCAAAATAGGACCGCGAATCTCCGAACACAGAGTCACCGCTCCAGCCGAGATTTCGAATCGTGAGATTCTTCACTTCAGGGCCGGAAGCGAGTTGGAGCGCTGCTTCGAGTTGGCCGCTGAGACGGGCCCTTTCGATCACGGTGTTGCCGATCAGAGCGATGCGATCGCCGGACTTCAGGAGGGGCTCTTCGCCAGTTGCCAGCGCGGCGCAGGAGAGCACCAGACACCAGAGGATGATTCGAACGGGGATATGCTTCATGAAAAGTTTTTGAAGGTCAGGTGGGATCGCATTCACGGCCAGTCCTCATACACGCTAGGCATGTATCAGAAGGAGCACTGGTTGTATCGAATTGTTGGCTTGCTGCCCAGCGATTTGAACAAAAAAACAGCCGGACGCGCTCATCGCGGCCGGCTGAAATGGAAAGAGGTGGTGTTAATGAAAAGCAGATTACTCCGACTTCTCGTATTCTTTGAGAAAGCCAACGAACTCGCGCCGGTGATCCTCTTCTCCGGAGAGCAGCGTAATCGCCATGTCCTGAGTCACGTAATCGATGCCATCGGTCACCTGGATGATCTTGTTGTATTGCGCGATCGCTCCATTTTCCGCGTCGATGACGCCTTTGATCACGCCCACAATGTCGGTGGAATCCTCCAGTGGCTGCAGGGATTTTTGATTTTTCTCAAGGGCGAAGCTGCCGGGGACGGTTCCGCCTATCGTTTTGATACGGTTTGCGAGGGTCTGGGCGTGGGTCAATTCCTCAGTGATGTCGGCGGCGAGTGCGCGTTTGATGACCTCTGATCGGACTCCGTCGAGGTTCACTGAAGCGGCGATGTAGTTCTGCACCGTCTCCAGTTCCATCGCGTAGGCGATCTGGAGGTTTTTGATGATTTCCTGATTGGGTTCTTCGTTCATTTTACTGGCAAATAAGTCGCTTGTTTCGTTAGAAGCTTACGAGTGTGCTGATAACAAGGTTGCAGGCACGGCGATGACAGCGTAATTCAGGCTGTCCGGTCTTTTTCCGGGCAAGGTACCACTTATGAAATTATTAGAGCTGAAATGGGGCTGTCTCATCGGTCTTGCCGGTCTGGTCTGGTTGTATGCGTCCTATTTCATGGGGCTGCACTCGAACGGGATCGGAAAGATTCAGGTAGCGTTCGTGTTGGGCTATTTCATTTCGCTGGTCGCCTACGGGTTGGCTCTCCACTCACTCGTCAAAGTCGAGCCGGAGACCTCATTCGCTGAGGGGCTGAAATCGGGGGGGCTCATGGCAGTGATCGCTGCGGTGATCGCGGTGCTCGCACAGCTCGGCTATTTTTACTGGATCAATCCTGACTGGACCTTATACATGATGGAGCAGACGAAGCTTTATTTTGAGGCTGCCGGAAAATCCAGTGAGATGGTTGAAGAGCAGGTGCAGTTGGCCTCGATCAATTTCAGCCTCAAGAGTTATGTGATGCAGGCAGGGCTGGGCGCGCTTCTGTCGGGCTTTGTCTTTTCCGCGATCATCATGGGGATGATTCGCTTTCTTAAAAACCGATGAGCAAATTCTCCCGCACCCAACTTATCATCGTCGCGACCCTGTCGCTCGTATTGCCGCTCATTGGCTGGTTTGCCCTCGTCAAGCTGGGGCATCTCGGTAAGCCGGGGGAACCGCTTGCCCCGCCGTTCAATCTTTCGGACCGGATTTCGACGATCGATGTCCAGACGAACCCGGAAGGGGAGCCCGTTGCCCGTTTTGAAGGATGGAAACCGGGCGGCCCTGAATTGACCGGCTCTGCCTTTCTGGAAGAGATTGCGCGGCGCAGGGAATCGCTTCCATGGATTTATCGCTTTCTCGACGTCACCTCAATGACGGGCGTTCTCTGGGTCGCTTTCGGCTTCGCGGGGCAGGCTGTCTTTATGGGCCGCATGGTCGCTCAATGGCGGGCCAGCGAAAAAGCACAATCCTCCGTGGTTCCTCCCATTTTCTGGTGGTTGAGTTTGCTGGGCTCTTCGATGCTTATGGTCTATTTCCTCTGGCGAAAAGAGATCGTCGGATTCCTCGGGCAGAGCACCGGTTGGTTCATCTACATCCGCAACCTGTGGTTCATCTACGGGAAGTCAGGTCGCTGACGGCGGGGGATCTCAAAGCCCCCGGCTGCGCAGGCCTTACTCGAATTCCCGGACCCCGCTGAGCACTGCCTTCCTCGCGGCGGCATCGAGATCTCCGATACGGGTGTAAGTGCCGGTGAAATAGGCTCTCATTCCGTGGTAGTATTGAGTATTTACCCCGGTGAGTTCGAGCTGTGGCGCTGAATAATTCTTGTCAAAAATGAGCCATGTCTCCGGATCCTCTTTTGTTTTCTCATCGGTTCCGGCATCGGTGAAAAACGCCATCGAATCGTTGATGCGGGCTTCTCCGCCCAACATACCGAGATGATAGGTAGGTCCTCTCACGACTTCGATGTCAAAGCGGAAACTCCCGGTGTCGCCCTCTTTGGCAATCCGCAGCCAGCCGCCGTAACCGTCGGTCCACTCGCCCTCCCATTGCAGTTCGCGGTCGGATTCGTTGATCCACCCTTTTATCATTCGCGTACGGGTCTGAGTGACAAATTTCATCGTTCTCCAGTAGGCCGTGGAAGTTTCCTCCCGGTCTTCGAATTCGGGACCGTCATCGTAGAGGGCGGATGACTTCGCGCTCGCATCGCGAAACTCGAGCCACTCTCTCTGGTCTTCCTGAAGCGCTTTGAAATTCCACTCGTTCAGCGTCTCTTTCGCTTTTTGATAGGACGCATTGAGCGCTTGGTCAGCCGCCTTGAAAGCGCTTTTCTCCTGCTCCAGTGTCAGCGGTTTGTCCTCCCGGGCCTGAGTCGGTGAAACCAGGCAGAAAAGATAAGTCAGAGCGAAGAGCAGCGGTAATGATCTCATGCCGGTTATTGTGTCTGAGAATTGGAAATCAGGCAAGCGGTTGAAGGCCGGTCGCATTGATCGCGGCAAAGATGTTTCACTCTGAAAAAAGCGAACCCTCGAGCGGTTCCAGCCCGAGACGCGTCTCCGGCTCCCATTTCAGCCCCCACTTTAGCATTTCGGACAGGACCGGTTTGAGGGCTTCCCCCTTGGTGGTGAGGTGATAGCCGTACCGTTTCCCGCCTTCTGTGAGGGGCTTTCTTTCGATCACACCCGATTCACCGAGACGTTCTAATCTGTCAGTGAGAATGTTGGTCGGGATGTTCTCAGGTGATTCGCAGAATTCTTTGAACCTTGTCCTTCCGAGCATGAGATCCCGGATCACGAGGAGGGTCCAGCGGTCTCCGAAAAGATCAAGCGCACAGGATAACGGGCAGGGGGACCTGCGATCGTTTTCGTCTCTTCCTTTTGCCGGAGCATTCTTCCTGTCAGCCATCTCCCGGAAGATAAGCCGAAATTTAATTACTTGCAAAACACAAGTAAAACACTTTTAATTTGCAAGTAATGAAAGCAGATACCATGGATAAAACGAAGGAGCCTCAACTGGATCGTCCCGGAGCGGGGTTGCCGGCGATCGAGCTTTTTATAGCGAAACGCTTGGTCGCGTCGGCGTATCGAAAGTCGAGCCGGGCAGGGGTCGCGGCGGAATTCGAAAGAGAGCGGGGGATGATCAGCGCGATTGCCGGGCGCGTCACGCCGGAGCTTGGAGCGAAGCAAATTCTTGTGAAGCGACTGCGGGGGATGGAGGACAGCAGCCGCTTCTGGTCGATTTACATGGTGCTGGATCACCTCAGAATCGTGAACGACGCGGTTGCCGGATTTATTGAGTTGTTAGGAGAAGAGCGGCTTCCTGCGATTCAAGCTGACACCGCGACCGTGAAGCCTTCCACGAGCACGGGCCCCGAGGTGATTGACGCGTTCAATCTCTCGTGCGGAGAGTTGGCAACGGTGGTCGCTACGATTGAAAATCTTGAGACTCAGGCCACGCATCCCCATCCCTGGTTTGGTCCTTTCAACGCCGGACAATGGCATCACATGGCTGCGTTCCACATGAGCCTCCACCGTAAGCAGATGGATGCGATCCTGAAAGAATTGAAGTGAATCTCCGCGGGCTGTGAGGTGCCCCGTGTGACGCAATTTGCGGCGACGCGAGGGTGGGTTTTTGAGATCGGTCAGGCCGTCAATGCAACCTCATCGAGAACAGCCCGGACTTCAGATAACAACTGTTCGGGAAGGTAGGGTTTTCCGATGAAAGAAACGTCATCGGGGAAGACGGCGTTTCCACGGAAAATCTCGGCGGTGTAACCACTGGAGTAGATCACTTTCAGCGACGGTTTCTCTGATTGCAGACGAACTGAGAGTTCATGTCCTGACATGCCCTCGGGCATCACGATATCGGTAAGGAGCAGGTCCACATTGGCTCCGAACTGCTCCCAGACGCCAAGTGCCTGTTGGCCGCTGTGTGCTTCGATCACATGATAGCCGTGTTTCGTGAGAATCTTTTTGGCGACGAGGCGCAATCGATCCTCGTCCTCCACGAGCAGAATAGTTTCACCGCCGTGTTTACCGGAACGGGGATCGGAGGCCGGCGTTGTGGTCTGAGGCGCGGTTTCAGGAAGCGCCTTCGTCGTTGGTATCCAGACGGTGAAGACGGTTCCCTTTCCCACTTCGCTTTCGACATCGAGCCAACCTTGATGTTGATCCATGATTCCGAACACGGTGGCAAGGCCCAGTCCGGTTCCTTTCCCGATTGCTTTCGTCGTGAAAAACGGCTCGAAAATGTGCGGCAGATCTTCGGCTGGAATCCCTTTTCCGGTGTCTTTGATATCGATTCGGACGAACTCTCCGGGAGCAATGGATCCGGGTAGCACTCCTGAATTCCGTTTCAATTCTACCACGCTCGTTTTGATGGTGAGTAACCCGCCGTTCGGCATCGCATCCCGTCCGTTCACGGCCAAGTTCAGGATTACCTGCTCGAGCATCCCCTTGTCCGCACGAATGTAGGTAGGGTCTTCGCAGAGTTCGGTTCTCAGCTGGATGTCCTCACCAATGAGGCGGTTGAGCATGCTGATGACATTTTCTGTGGTCTCGTTGACCTGCAGCGTCTTGAACTGGATCGCCTGCTGGCGACTGAATGCGAGAAGCTGACCGGTGAGGCTGGCGGCGCGTTCGCTGGCATTGGTGATCTCGTCCACGGCGTGAAGACACTGCGAATCATTTCTGTTGGTGTCGTCAAAGTGCTCGTTCCATTCGTCCTTCACGATACTCGCATTTCCCTGGATCACGGTGAGGAGGTTGTTGAAGTCATGAGCGACACCGCCGGCGAGTTGTCCGATCGCCTCCATCTTTTGGGACTGTCGCAATTTCTCCTCGAGTCGATGATGTTCAGTGACGTCGCGGACGAAGAAATTAAACGCCACCTGATGACCCGGCGGCAGTACTGAAAGGGAAATCTCAGCGGGGAAGCTCGAGCCGTCTGCGCGGAACGCGTCCATTTCGAATCGCAGTTCGTTTGATTCCTCGGTTTCAGGATCGAAGTATTCCTCCAGTTGCGGGAACATCTTTTTCACAGGGCTGTTGATCGCCTCCTTTTCGGTGTAGCCGAAGACGTCCGCAGACTGACCATTCCAATGCACGACATCGCCTTCCAGGTCGACTCCGATGACTGCGTCGAGCGAGCTGTCGAGGAGTAGCTGATTGAGTTCCGCGGTTTGCTGGAGAATTTCCGCAGAGCGTTTCCGTTCGCTGATATCAAATTCAAAGACGGTTACCCCTGTGATTTTTCTGTCCTGCACAATTGAATGAAATGACGCTTCGTGGACTTGTCGGCCGGTGGGATCGGGGACGGAGAATTCCGCGGTGAACCGGTCTCCTTCCAGCGCGCGGTTGAAATAGTGTTTCCATTGCCGGCCTTCGTTCTCCCCGAAGAAATCGTAGACGGAATTACCTTCGGCGATCGTTTTTCCGGTCTGGCGCCAGAGAGCCTGGCGGAACTGGTTGTTGGAATTGATCAGAATACCGTCGCGATCGACTGACCAAATCAGTCCGCGGGTGTGCTCGACGAGCGATGAGAGGCTCGCGCGTGAGGTTTCAAGATCGAAAGCGACTGCCTTCTGGTCGGTGATATCAATCCCTTCAGCGACGATGAATTCCAGCGAGTCATCTGAGCGGGTGACGGGCCTCAGGGAGAAGTCCAGAGTCCGAACGACTCCCTCCGAGGTGGTAAGTTGCGTTTCCAGGCGGATACCGCTGCCTCCCTGTCTGATACCTTCGATTCCCCGCGAGATTTCTTCGGAGATTTCGGGCGATTTCTCCCACAGGGGAGTGTTTGAAAAATGGATTCCGAGAACATCTGATCGATTGACGCCGGTGAACTCGATCGCCTTCTGGTTCAATTCAACGAGCTTTCCATCACTCGACAGGAGCGCGAGAACGTTGTTGGAGTTGTCCAGAATCGCGTGAAGTTTCCTTTCGCCGCGAAGCATTTCCTCGGTGCGGTTTTCAACCTTCCTTCGAAGGAGCACATTCCAGAAAAGAACGGCGAGCCCGGCTGCGACAATACAGGTGAGCGAAAAGATCCATCTCTCCAGATTCAGCGAGTGAACGGTGGGATCGTAGATGAAGTCATCAAACCATTTGTCATTCTTCGGGTATTTGATGATCTCTGCCGCGACGTAGGCATCCGCAATTTGTGCCCATCGGCCCGGATTCATGTGTCCGATTTCCACGAGATCCGGCAGGATCAGGTTTTTCATTTCTTTCGCTTCATACTCGAGGTTCTCACGCACGATTCCCCGCTCCCGGACTCCGGGAAGCGTGAGGATGTGATCGATGAGTTCATCCGGGTGCTGCATCGCGTATTTCCACCCGCGTGTCGTGGCACGTATCATCGCATCGACTTCGGATTGACGATTGTTGACCATTGCTTCGGTCGTGAACAAAGTGTCGCCATAAAAATCGACGCCGTAATCGGATGTCCTGATGACGGTGGGCTTGATCCCGCGAGCACGAAGCTGAAACGGTTCCGCCGTCGTGTAGCCGGTCATTACGTCGACTTTGCCCGAGATGAGATCGTCCAGGTTCCAGGAATGGGGCACAAAATTGATTCGGTTTTTGGGAAGTCCCTCCCGTCGGAGCAAAGCATGCAACTGAGCCGCTCCCTGGTCTCCCGAAAGCATCACGGTTTTATCGATCAGGTCAGATGGGCGGGAAAGATTCGAATCGGCGACGCTGATGAGCGCGTAAGGGGAGTGCTGAAATACCGCGAGGCAGGCCACTACAGGTCTGTCATTCATCTTCGCGAGCAACAAATCCGCACCCGAAACGCCGAAGTCCGCATGCCCTGCGAGGACACGACTCAAAGGCGGTTTGTCAGGAGTGCTTTCAAATATTTCCACCTCGAGACCTTCCTCGGCGTAAAAGCCCTGCGTTTCTGCCGCGTAGTAACCGGCAAATTGGAACTGATGCATCCACTTCAACTGAAGGGACACGTGTTCTTTTTCAGATTCCCCGCCGAACGAGTGAAATCCGAAAAGCGAAACGAACGCTATTCCTAACGTGTAACGCAGTGGTCTCCGCCGGGTGCGAAGTGAACTGTTATTCCTTACCGACATGGCGAAGAATAAAGCACAGAAAATTTAGAATTCTAATTTTTATTAAGATTATGGTAAATTTTAAATGTTTCCCGGATCTGTTTTCCCTTTCCGGGGTTACTGACCGGTAAATGGCCGGAAGGCATTCGTCTCGGGCGGCGCCTCAGATCGGCGGTCTTCTGTTCTGACTCTCTCGAAATTTCCGGTTGTCCCGGATTTCCTGAAACAAATCAATATTGCAAATACATTTAAAATTTATGGTATTTTCATAATTATAATGAATACTGTATTGTTCCAGTCGGTTTATCTAAGTCGTTAGAGCTCAGTTTTCCCCAATGACCAATCCAAAAACATGCACAGCAGGTGAGAATTCTGCCGGAATTCTCGGTGAGAATACCCAGCGGCGTTTCGGCCTGCAGGTCGAACCTGATTGCCATATAGGGGCGAGTGCCCCGGAAGCTGCGGCTGTTTTCGATTCGAAGCATGACGGGGCTTTTGATAATTTGCTGGAAATGCTCGAGGGAACGCTGGGAGAAGCGTTGATCCGGATTTCTGTCATTACGGGCGAGCATCTGGTGACGAGACGGGAGAATGTGAGCGATCCGACCGTGCCGGACAAATTGCTCATCGACGATTATCCGTGTGGCATTGCTCTCAAAAACCGGACGTCGATCGAGTGCCGAAACGTGCAGGAGAACCGGGAGCTCAAGCAGTTGCCCAAGGTCGTTGAGAGCGGGGCAAAATATTACGGGAACCAGTTCATCACCGTTAAAGGAGGTCGCGTCGTTGGAATGGTCTGTTCGTATTCTCGCGAGGAGAAGGTGCTCACGGAATCTCAACGAATGCAATTCGCGATGATTGCGCGCTCGATCGGGCATCTCATCCAGAACATTATCGAAGCGGCAGAGACGAACGTCTCCTCCCCGGAAGTCACTCTGCCCCGTCCGACGATAGATTTTTCGTCACTCTTTGACCTTAGCCCGGTTCCGACCGCGGTGATGACGTATCCTGAGCTTGAGTATGTGGCTGCCAACGAACCGATGTCCCGGGAGTTGGGCATTTTCTTTGATCAGCGGATTGATTCCAACCGTCGTGAGTGTCGGGAATGGGTCCCTGATTTCCGTCGGGAGATGGAGACCAGGGGGGCTGTCGGAAGCTTCGAACTCAAGGTGAAGACGGCAGAGGGTGGCTTTCGTCATTTCAGCATGGACGGGCGCTTCCTGCATTCCGGGGGGCGTTGCAATGTTCTCGTGACAGCCCGGGATGTCACGAGAGAGCGCAGACGGGAGCGCAGGTTGAAGCTCTTTCTTGAAGTTACGAATGAGGAAATGGGCGATAACTGGTTTCGGAGCGCAGCCGAAGCGTTCTCTGAGATCGCGAAGGTGGAATTCGTGGCGATATCCGAATACAACAGCGATCCCGGCATTCAGTCGCACGCCGTGTGGAGGCAGGGACGCTTTGCAGACAATTTTACGGTTGAGGGCTCCGGACATCATCTGGAAGTTCTCTGTGATGGGGGAGCTCTCACGGTGGCGGAAAGCGAAATTCCCGCGGAATCGCCGTTTCGTGTTCCGGGAATCGAATTTCTCCAGGGGGTTCCGATCAATGGGCGCTCGGGTGAACCCGTCGGGCTCGTCGTTCTGGGAAACGGGAAACCGATCCGATACAGCGACGATACCAAAGTGGTCAGTGAAATTTTCGCGACGCGCATCGCAGCTGAAATCGCCCGACTGAACTTTGATCGTTCGCGGGAAGCGGAACTGACGCGCATGTCGATGCTGCAACGAATTTCGAAGGCGATTTCGAAGAGCACTGATCCCGACGAGGTGTTGAATATCGCCGCTGAGGAAATCGGTAAAGTGTTCGGTGTCTCTCGATGCGTGATCCACCGGAAGAAGCCGGGAGACGGTTTCCCCATTGTGGCTGAATACGTGAGAGAACCTTATGCCCCGATGATGGGGGTGAGGGTGCCCAGATCCGGCAACAAGCACGCGGAAGAAGTCATGTCGAGTGACGAGGTGGTCGCTGTCACCGATGTGCTTAATTGCTCCAAGTTCACCAGGACGACCGGGATTTTGAAAAAATTCCAGATTCGGTCCATGATGTCGGCACGGACTTCGTTCGAGAACCATGCAAACGGAGCGATCGGTTTACAGCAATGCGGTGACAAAGTGAGAGTCTGGACCGAAGGCGAAAAGAGTTTGCTGGGAACGCTCGTGGCCAACATCGGCGTGGCGATTGCTCAGGCGGAACTGACCGAGAGGGACAAGAATCAGCGAATGGTGATTGAAGAATCCCTCCGCAAGGCGAACGCGGCAAGTAAGGCGAAGGGTGAATTTCTTGCGCGGATGAGTCACGAATTGCGCACGCCGATGAACTCGATCCTCGGCTTCTCTCAACTCCTCAGCGCGGATGAAAAGCTGACGCCGGAGCAACGCGAGACGCTCAAGATCGTCAACCGGAGTGGAGAACATCTCATGCTGTTGATCAATGACGTTCTTGAGATGTCCAAGATCGAATCGGGCAAACAGGATATCAATCTGTCGTTCTTCAGCCCGCGGAAGCTGGTGAAAGGGCTATCCGAACTCTTTGCAATAAGAGCGGATTCGAAAGGGCTGATTCTTCGAACGGAAATGGCGGAGACCCTCCCGGATTGTGTTGAGGGCGACGAAAGTAAGCTTCGTCAGATCATTACAAATTTGGTCGGCAACGCCATCAAGTTCACCCACGACGGTGAGGTTAAACTCAAGTGTTGGTATTTTACAAAAGGAGAGTCGAATGCCGAAAGTGGTGTTCTCGCTTTTTCGATCGAGGACTCAGGATGCGGGATGTCTGAGGAGGAACAGAAGGCTCTCTTCACCCCTTTCGTTCAGGCCAACGCAGGGATACAAGCGAGTGAAGGCACCGGTTTGGGGCTTGCGATCAGCAAGTCATTTGTTGAACTCCTCGGTGGAGAAATCAAAGTGACCAGCTCGCCGGGAGCGGGAAGTAAATTTACGTTTTCAGTTTCCTGCCGCGAAGTCAGTGCCGACGATGCGGAGTCTCAGGTGGCGGTTCATCAATTGCCTGCCGCGGCACCCTGTCGTACAAACCAAAAGCCTGAATCTGTCGCCGTCGCCGTCGACAACAAGGGGAAGCACAGGTCGGTGAAGCCGACGATCATCATCGCGGACGATCAACCCGAGAACCGTCTCCTTGTCGTCAAGCTTTTGAATTCGGTGGGCTACAAGCTTGTCGAGGCCGTTGATGGGCAGGACGCGATTGACGCGTGTCGAAGTTGTAAACCGGATATCATTCTGATGGATGTGCGAATGCCGGGGACCGATGGGCTCACGGCGACCCGGGCGATCCGGAAAATGAAGGAGCTCGAGAAGCAGCCCTTTATTGTCGCGCTTACCGGGAACGCCTTCGAGGAAGACCGGAAACTGGCGACAGCGGCAGGCTGTGACGATTTCCTCGCGAAGCCGTTTCGACTCGAGGAATTGCTGGCGATGCTCAAGAGCGAGCTGGCCGGTTCTCCCGCGTCTCCTCACACCTCTTGAGCGGCGGAGTCGATGCCCCCCTGTCTCTTCGAGAGAGGGGCGTGATTCAACCCTGTCAGGTCCGTCACCTGACCCTGTTGTGTCATCGACACGGGAGTGCTGAAACGCAGAAAACCTCCGAAGCGTTCGCAACGGAGGTCCTGTGTCATCGCCAGTCAGGCGACGGGAGCCCTAGTAGGGAATTTCGCGGATGTAGAGATTTTTGAACCAGAGTTCGCTGCCGTGGTGCTGGAGTTCGATCTGGTCAGCGCGGGGAAGGGGAGCGGTGCGGTTGCCTTCTTTGTCCCAGTAGTTTTCGAGCTCGGTTCGGTCGACGATGTGTTTTCCGTTGAGCCAGATCGAGACTTTATCGCCAACCATGCGAATGAGAAAAGTGTTCCACTCGCCGGGTTTTTTGTCAGCGAGGACGAGAGGACGATTGCTTGCTTTGCGGTTGTTCCACAGGCCACCGGAACCGAGGTTGCGGCCGTTCTTGTAGGCGGCGACCCAGTCTTCAGCCGTTGCCGGGAGCACGTCGTCTTTTGTCCGTGGATCCCAGGGATCCCAAATCTGGATTTGCGGGGTGCCGCGCAGGTAGATTCCGCTGTCGGCGCCGGGTGGGATCTTCCAGTCGACATACATTTCAAAGTCGCCGTAATCCTTCGCGGTGCAGAGGCTCATGCCGGTGCCGTCGTAGGTGATCGAGCCGTCGTCGACGCTCCAGTGCTCGTTCATGTTTTCATCGGCTGCCTTTTGCGCGGCGGTGAGTTCTTTGCCTTTGAGGGCGCGGCGCTTGTTCGCGTCCTTGTCGGCGAGACCTTTCCAGCCCGTGAGATCTTTTCCGTTGAAGATCGCTTCGAAGCCCTGCGGCGGGGTGTTGTCTCCCTCCGTTTCCGGCAGCGGTTTGCTCGTGGAAAAATCGGCGACGTGGATGTCGCGGAATTCCATGTAGTCATTGTGTCCCGCAAACTGGATGTGGCCGGTGCGGCTCAGCATGCCGGGGTGTTCTTTGCCGTCGATCGGCTGAATGTCTTCAAGGTAGGTGTCGAGGATAACGACTCCATTGAGGATCACTTTGATATGATCTTCGATGCAGATCACGACCTGCTCATTCCACTGGTCGAGCGGTCTGAGGTAGCCGGTCTTCGCGGGGACGATTCCGTAGAGTGAGCCATGGACCTGCCAGGGCTTGAGAATTGAGATGGTTTTGCCGTCCCCGGTTTTCTTATTATACTTCTCTCCGCGGTGGTCGAGGATTTGAAGCTCCATGCCCTGATAGGCCGCGTGTCCTCCGGAGGGCACGCGAAGTCCCAGCCCGTTGTTGGCGCTTTCGTTCAGTTTGAACTGAAACTTAAAGACGAAATCCGAATACTGTTTTTTCGTCTCAAGGACTTTGCCTCCTGCTTCGCAAACGAGGACGCCGTCTTTGATGACGTATTTTTCGGTGTCTCCCTGCCAGTGGTCGAGATTGCTTCCGTCAAAGAGCGTCGTCCAGTTTTTGACGGCTTCGACGCGCGCGAGCGTTTCCGTTCCCGCGGTCCGGTTGGGATCGACTTTCTCTTTGGGTTTGTCGGCTCCGTAACTGCCGGTGGTCGCCGCGAGTAGAAAGGTGAGTGCGATGGTACGCTTCAGTAGAGTCATGATTCGGTCATCTGACCATTTCATGAACTGACTGACAATGACGCGGTTGCGGAATCACTTTGCGGCAGGGGCCGCGCGTGCTCAGTGGAGCGGATCGGTGTGCTCTTTGAGAATCTCGTTGCTGCGTTGAATGTGCTCTTCCGCTTTGCCGGCGTTGCCTGTCGAAGCGATGTGGAAAAGCGCGTCGCCTTCGTCGGCGGTTCCTTCGAGAGTGATCCCGATGATGATGCCTTCGATATCGCTGATCACGGGAGTCTCTTTCCGTCCGAACGGATCCGCGAGAATTCCGAGCCTGTCGCCGGGGACGACCGCTTTTCCGAGTCCTTTTTGCGAGGTGAAGAGTCCCCCCTGCGAAGCCCGGATCCATTTCGTGGAATTGGACACGACCGTTTTCGCTTTGGGCGGTTTCTTCGCTTTGGCGAGCTCGGGGAGCATCCCGAGATGACGCATCACGCCGTAAATCCCGTAGAGCGCGAAGCGAATCGCGGAGTGATCGAGACGAAAGGCTTCACCTGCTTCGTAGAGCAGGGCGGGGATTTTGTTCGCGGCAAGATGTCCGCGGATGGATCCGTCCCGGACGCCGGATTCGATAATCGCAGGCGGGTCGAAGGCCTTTGCCATTTCCACCGCTTCGGTGTCTCCCGGTGAGACGCGGATCTGGGGGAGATTGGGGCGACCAACCGCTCCGGCATGAAAGTCGATCGAGTGGGTGCAATGCGGAACGATCTCCTGAACAAACGTGGCCGCGAGCCGTCCGCCGAGAGAGCCCTCGGGGGACCCCGGAAAGAGACGGTTCAAGTCGCGCCGGTCGGGCAGATAGCGGGTCCGGCTGAGGAACGCCGGCATGCAAACGACGGGGACGATGATGAGATCGCCCTTCATGTTCAGCAGCTTTCGCGATTTGAGAATGCGCCGGAGAATTTCCATCCCGATGATCTCGTCACCGTGGATTCCCGCGGTGAGGAGCAGGGTGGGTCCCGGCTCTTTTCCCCGACGAACGTGGACGCTCATCGTTACCGGTTGGTAATCGATGAGTGATCCGATGTGGAGGTCGACGACGCCTTTTTTTCCGCGTTTAAAGGACTCGCCTCCGATGGTGAGAATATCAGACTCGCTCACTGTTGTTGATTTGGGTTGAACAAAAAACGGTAATAGAACTTTATCCTTTTCCTTTGGTGCGTGTGCGCGCGGCACCTTCAGGTTTTTTCTCGATCATTTCAATGACGAGAGATGCAATATCTTTCCCCGTGGCTGATTCGATTCCCTCCAGCCCCGGTGAGGAGTTCACTTCCATGACGACGGGGCCGTGGTTCGCTCGCAGGAGATCGACACCCGCAAAATTCAGCCCGAGAATCTTAGCCGCGCGCACCGCCGTTGATCTCTCGGCGGGAGTGATCTTCACGAGTGATGCGTTGCCGCCCCGGTGGAGGTTGGAACGGAATTCGCCCTCTCTTCCCTGACGTTTCATCGCCGCGACGACTTTTCCATCGACGACGAGACACCGGATGTCGGAGCCGCCGGCTTCCTTGATGAATTCCTGAGCAAGAATGTTGGCGTTGAGGCCGCGGAAGGCTTCGATGACGGATTCCGCCGCTTTTTTTGTTTCGGCTAGAACGACGCCGACGCCCTGGGTGCCTTCGAGGAGTTTGATCACGAGAGGGGCTCCTCCGACTTGTTTGATCAGGTTCTCGGTCGTGCGGGGATCGTGTGCGAAACCGGTGACGGGGAGCCCGATGCCTTTGCGTGCGAGGAGCTGAAGACTGCGTAGTTTGTCGCGGGAACGGGAAATCGCGACGGACTCGTTGACGCTGTAAACGTCCATCATTTCGAACTGTCGAACGACGGCGCAACCGAAGTGTGTGTAGGATGCCCCGATTCTCGGAATGATCGCGTCGAAACCGTCGAGTTTCTCATCGCCAAGGTAGATGGCAGGGCGGAGAGAGGTGATTTCCATGTGGCATCGCACATAGTCGATCACGCGAATATCATGTCCCCGTTTTTTCCCCGCCTCGTAGAGGGCATTGGTTGAATACAGCTTTTTGTTGCGGGAAAGGATGGCGATTTTCATGCGGGGAGTCGGCTTGAATGGTGCACTGGAAAGCGGACTCTGTCTCAGTTCTTTTTCGGTCGGCTGCTCGAAAGATAGGAGCCAACCGGATCGACGAGAAAACGGTTTTCCATCGCGCGCCGGCCGAGAAGCATTCGGAATTTCATGTTGTCCCGGTTGGTAAGGCTGAAGTGGATATCCCAGGTGTAATCACCCAGCGTCACGGGAATATGAATGAAGGGGCGGATCTCTTCATGGCCGCCGGAATCTCTCACCGATTTGTGCGTTGCGACGGGCCAGTCACAGTCGATCACCCGTTTCACGGAATTCTGATCGGGGTGCACCTGAAATTTCACGCGTTCTTCGCCCGTTTCGGTCGTGTAGAGCTCAAGTCCGGCGGTGTGCAGGCACGACGTTCGTGCGCCCGTGTCGACTTTTGCCTTAATGTGAGGAATGCCTAAATCGGGAATGGAGAGCCATTCTCTCCAGCCGATAATGGGTAAGTTGGAATTTTTCTGAGTCACGCTGGGAGTTTACCCGTAGCCTCGGCAATGCCAACCCTTTTTGAAGCGTCGCTGTGGTCAGGGGGGGAGGCGACGGGGAGCTCGATTCCCGCTGCGCTCGTCGAGGTAACCATTTTCGCAACTCGGTCGGTAATATGCGCGGTGGTATTGCTAAGGACTTTTACCTCTATGCTTGCGCCCGGGAAGCCTCGAGGTGACTTGCTGATAGGCTGCGAACCTCTCTCGGAGCGATATGGCCATTCAGAGAAAAACCCGAGGTGGAAGCCCCGGGTTTTTGCGCGTTTTGTGCCTTTTTGCGGCTGAGTGTTTCCGCTACCCCGGGGGCCAGAGTAACTGGCGTTCCGCGAGCAGGTGGATATGAAGATGGGGAACTGCCTCGCCTCCGTTTTTGCCATTGTTAATGACGAGCCGGAAGCCTTCGTCAGTACTGTTGAAACCGAGTTCGCTGGCGACTTTTCCCGCAGTGAGGAGGAGGTGTCCTAGCAACTCCTGATCCTCACTTTGTGCTTCTCCCACGCGTGGGATCGGCTTTTTAGGGATGACGAGAATGTGGGTCGGGGCCTGTGGCGAAATGTCACGAAAAGCGAGGGCAAGCTCATCTTCGTAGACAATATCGGCAGGGATTTCACGGGCTATGATTTTCTCGAACAAGGTCATGGCTTCTTTGGCGGGAGGCAGTTCCCTAAAAGGTTAAAAGATGATTTCGAGGGTCACATCGGGATGCAACCAGGCGAGTCGCTCTTTCGTCTGATCGAGGAACTCGTTGATCTCATCGCGAAGGTGGTCACACTTAATTGACCACTTTTTCGCTCCCGATAAACGACGGACACACGAGTAGAGGCCGTGGCATTCGATGCGGGAGGCTCCTCCGGTGGTCGCGGAATTGAGCTGGTCGCGGAGGAGATGGAAAAAGATCAATTCGTATCCGGTGCCAGCGCGGCGCGACAATTCGCTCAGAGAAATGCGAACCGGGGGAGGGGTCTTGTCGATTTTCTCGGCGACGTGATTAAGACCGAGAGAGGCGAGTGTTTTCTCAATTCGATCAAAGAGTTCGTCTGAATCGATGACGGATCCTTTGTAGTGATTGATGAGAAAGCTCTCAACTCCGCGGGAAATATCTTCTGCCATCCACGTGGGAACGTCGGTTCCGTCGGCGGCATTCGTTAGCGTTTCTTTGAGCCAGTCTTTTTGGCATAGGGCAAGGCTTCCTGCTCCTATGCGGATGTAGGGTAGTGGTGTGGGTAGAGCAATCATAACGATTACATTCTCGGTGTGCGTTGGGTGGTGTGTGTTTTGTGCGTGGTGTGCTCCCGTGACAGAGCGTTGATTGAACGGCTATTTATTCGTCTCGAAAAGATCCGGCTGATGAAGATCGGACAATGGCGTGTTTTCCAATGACTCGATGACATCGCTGAATTCTCCTACGTCCTGGAACTGACGATAAACGGAGGCATAACGGACGAACGCTACAGGATCGATCTTTTGAAGGTGTTCCATCACCTTCGGACCGATCATGCGGCTTGGCAGTTCTTTCAAACTTTCGGCGGTGAGATCATTCACGATCCGGTCGACGGCCTCTTCGAGGGTATCGAGCGAAACGGGACGCTTTTCGCAGGCCTTGATGAGCCCGCTTAAAAGTTTCTCACGTTTAAATGGTTCCCGTGTTCCATCCCGTTTGATGACAAGCATATCTCGGCGCTCGACCTGCTCATACGTCGTAAATCGATGCCCGCAATCGAGGCATTCGCGACGTCGGCGAATCGAAAATCCGTCCTTGGAGACTCGTGAATCAATCACTTTGTCTTCAAGGCTGTTGCATTTGATACAGCGCATGGGGTGAAAAACGGCAACATGGTTACCTGTTTGACGCAATTATGCGACTCGCTTATCAGTCTTGCAACAAGATATTGGGGTGTCTTCGCAAAAAACACCACAACATGTAGTTGTTGGCCCGTTTCAGGGCGGTTTCAAGGGATTCCAGTTCCTCTGAAAAGTTCAGAAACAGTCTTTAATGACAGCTGTTTTTGCTAAATTTCGTTAATTATGGCCTTTTGACTTTTGGATGAGACGACTCACGAGAGAAGTCCATCCCGTCTGGTGGCTGGCACCGAGGCCCTCGCCTGTTTCGGCGTCGAAAAACTCGTAAAAGTGGATCAGTTCTTCGTCGGTGTGGATTTCCGACCGACCGTGAGAAGGGCGTTTTCCGGTTTCGGGGGCGACAGCGAAGAGAGAGATGACTCGTTCGCTGATCTGATCCGCTGCCTCCTTGAGGTTGACGAGATTCCCCGAGCCGGTGGGGAACTCGATTTGAAAATCGTCGCCGTAGAAATGGTGGTAGCGTTCCAGCGCCTCGATGAGGAGATAGTTCGTGGGCAGCCAGATCGGGCCGCGCCAGTTCGAGTTGCCGCCGAACATGGGGGAGTTCGATTCACCCGGGACATAGGAAACGGTGTGCGTTCCCGACTCGAGGTTGACGGAAAAGGGGTGCTTCTCGTGAAATTTCGAGAGAGAGCGTAATCCGTAAGGGGAGAGAAATTCCTCTTCGTCGAAGACGTACTTTAAAATCGTGCGGAGTCGTTCCTCCGAGCAGCAGGAGAGGAGCCTCATGTGGTTGGTATCGTTCACCGAGGAAACGATCTCGGCGAGATGGGGTTTGTTTTTGATGAACCATTCGGTTCGCTCCGAAAATCCCTTGAGCGGATCGATGTGTCCCGCGTCGAGAATGTCGACGGCGATGATGGGGAGCAGTCCGACGAGGGAGCGGATTTCCAGCGGTCGCCGCGTTCCATGGCTCGAGAGCCAGTCATAGTAGAAGCCGCTTTCCTTGCACCAGAGGCCTTCGTGACGACCGTGTCCGTTCATCGCGAGCGTGATCGTGACGAAGTGCTCGAAGAACTTCGAGGCAAGGTCTTCGTAGGCCTTGTCCTCCTCGGCGAGTTCGATCGCCATCGACATCATTGTCGTGCAGTAAAACGCCATCCACCCTGTGCCGTCGGCCTGGTCGAGCGAGGCTCCCATCGGCAGTCCGTGAGAGCGGTCGAAGACTCCGATGTTGTCGAGCCCGAGGAAGCCCCCCGAGAAGAGGCTGTTCCCGTTTTCATCTTTCCGGTTCACCCACCAGGTGAAATTCATGAGCAGTTTTTGGAAACACGAGGCGAGGAAGGAGAGATCCCGGTCGCCGCGGTCCGCTGCAATTTTATAGACCCGCCACACCGCCCAGGCGTGGACGGGAGGATTCACGTCGGAGAAATTCCATTCGTAGGCGGGGAGCTGACCATTCGGGTGCATGTACCACTCCCGGAGGAAGAGCTTCAGCTGGCGCTTCGCGAAATGGGGATCGATCTCGGCGAGGGGGAGCATGTGAAAAGCCAAATCCCATGCCGCATACCAGGGGTATTCCCACTTGTCAGGCATGCTGATGATGTCGCGGTTGAACAGGTGATTCCAGTCGCTGTTGCGTCCCCGCTTCCTTTCGGGGGGAGCGGGGTTTTCGGGATCGCCGTCGAGCCATTCGTTGACGACGAAGTGGTAAAATTGTTTCGTCCAGAGGAGACCGGCATAGGACTGACGAAGAATGGGGCGTCGGGCATCGGTAAGGCCTTTCGGTTCGCGCTTTGTGTAAAAAGTGTCGGCTTCGGCGCGTCGCTTTTCCACGATTTGCCGGAAGTCCTCGTCAAAGGGGTCCCGGTCTTCGGTGATCTTTTTTGACTCGACCAGTCTCAGCCTGATCGTGACGTCTTCGCCGGGAGCGATTTTCCGTTCGAATACAGCAGCGGCTTTGGTTCCTTTGCCGTCGGGCTTCAGCGCGGCACGTTCTCCATCGATCAACGCGCGGGCGAAAGCGTCTTTGGCGTAAACGGTTTTCCCTTCGGGGGCTTTCTTCCCCCACAGGGCCGGATTCGTTTCATTGTTCGTGAACCAGATTTCGGCGTCTCCTTCGATGAAACAGTGATAGTCGGGCAGGGTGTCGTGACGGGTTTGGAGATGGCCGTCTTTCCGTTCGATCGCGGGTTCAGAAGTCGAGTCTTCGGTATCGTTTCCCCAGGCCCAGGTGTTGCGAAACCAAATCGTCGGCAGCACGGTGAGAGGGGCTTCGAGGTCACCTCGATTCGTCACCTTGATTTCAATCAGAAGATCCTGAGGCGAGTTTTTTGCGTAGGTCGTTTCGACATCGAAATAGCGATCCTGATCAAAAACGCCGGTGTCTTCGATTTCATACTCAGGTTCATCACGGGAGCGCTTCGCATTCGTTTTGATGATGTCCTCGTAGGGGAAGGCTGCCTGCGGGTATTTATACAACGAGCGGGCAAAGGAATGCGTCGGTGTTGAGTCGAGGTAGTAATACAGTTCTTTGACGTCCTCCCCGTGGTTGCCTTCGTGATTGGTGAGGCCGAAAAGGCGCTCTTTCAGGATGGCGTCTTTTCCATTCCATAGAGCAACGGAAAAGCAGAGGCGGCACTGACGGTCGGTCCATCCCATGAGCCCGTCCTCGCCCCAACGGTAGGCGCGGACGGGGGCCTGCTCACGCGGAAAAGCCCGCCACGCGTCGGAGTTGGAGGAGTAGTCTTCCCGCACCGTTCCCCACTGGCGCTCGGACAGGTAGGGGCCCCACAGCTTCCAGTTGGTGCGTTTGAGAGGATCTGTTTTGAGACGTTTTGATTCGGGATCGTTGTGCGAATGGGTCATTACGTCGCGATAAGGGAGTCAGTTTTTCGAAAGGATCGCGCTGCGACAATAGCTGCAAGCACGATGAGCGTAGCGCTGAAAAAGAAAGGGGCACCGGGTAGCAGAAAGGGTGCCTTTTCGCTGATGAAAAATCCGAAGAGCCCGGTTGCGAGAGGCGGGCCGGCGAATCCGGCAACGCTTTGAAGGCTCGTCAGTGATCCCTGAATCCCGCCCTGTTCGTTGTCACCGACGGTTCGCGAAATGCGTCCTTGAATCGCCGGGGTCGATAGTCCTGACAGGGAACCAAAAATGATGATGGGGTAAACCATCCAGCCTTCGGTCGCGAGGCCATATCCGGTGAGGGCGATGACCATGATAACAAGCCCTCCGACAGCGGCGTTCCGGTCACCGATTTTGGGAATGATGACGCGTCCTATCACTCCCTGCACGATGGCGGCCATGAGCCCCACGAGCGCGAGGGAGAGACCTGTCTGCTTCGTGGTCCAGTCGTAACGATAACTGGTGTATAGCACCCAGATGCTGGGATAGACCTGGTGGGCGATGCTGCTGATGAAGTAACTGATCGAAAGGCCGAAAACGATCGCGTGTTTTTTCAAAGCAAGGAGAGCGTTGATGGGATTGGCGTTGGAGAATTTGAATTCCCTGCGGTTTTCCTCCTTGAGTGATTCCGGTAAAATGAGAAAGCCGTAGAACCAGTTTATAAGCGTGAGGCAACCGGCCGCGATAAACGGAATCCTCAGGCCATAGTGGCCGAGCCAGCCGCCGAGCGCGGGGCCGAAGATGAACCCGAGCCCGAAGGCCGCCCCGATGATTCCGAAGTTCGCCGAGCGTTTCTCCGGAGGGCTCACATCCGCGATGTAGGCGGCCGCGGCCGAGTAGTTGGCACCGCTGATTCCCGAAATAATCCGGCCGAGGAAAAACCAGGCGAGGGTGGGGGCCCACGCGAGGAGGAAGTAATCGAGTCCCGAGCCAAGAAGCGAAAGTAAAATCACAGGCCGGCGCCCGAAGCGATCGGACAGACTCCCGATGATCGGAGCGAAGAGAAACTGCATCAGCGAGTAGAGCCCCGCGAGCATGCCGTAGATGTAGGAGGCGGAATCCATCCCGCCCTCAACGAGATTTTCCACGAGCTTGGGCAGGATCGGTACGATCAGGCCGATCCCGAGGACGTCGAGAAACAACGTGATGAAAATGAAGATGAGGGCTGGCTTTCGTTTGGTCATCAAGATGATGAAGTCAGCCAGTGGGAACCGGGCCGGTTTCTCTTTTGTCTATTTCATTGAAGCGTCACCCCGGGGCGGAGGTTTCTCCGCCGTCCTGAGGCAGGATCTACCCGTGCCCTTTTTCCGGATTCGCTGCGGCAGCCTGCTGGGTCAGCAATCTCCGCTGATAGCGCCCCTGGACGATGTCGGTGAGAACGAGTACGCCGATCACAAAGTAGAAGGTCGTTTTCGTCATCTGATGCACCTCGTGACCGAAGAACTTCAGATGCGCCAAATGGCCGCCCTCGGTGAGCAACATGATGCCGACGATGAGAAGAATGAAAAGTCCGAGCACTTCATACATCCGGTTCTTTTTCAGGAAATTTGCGACCTTGTCAGCCAGCAGGATCATGAGGAAGCCGCCGATAACGATTGCCGTGGCCATCACCACGAAGTTCTTCGTCAGGGCCATCGCGCTGAGAATTGAGTCGAACGAGAAGACGAGGTTCATGAGGACGATCCAGGTCACCACTTGAGCAACTGACTTCGGTTTGGTCTCATCTTCCGAATGGCCCGAGGTCTCGAGCGCTATCATGTGGAAGATCTCTTTCGTCGCCGTGTACATGATGAAAATACCACCGCCGAGAACGATGAGACTGTGGAGATTGAACGCACCGGAAACATACGGGGTGTCGACGCTGAAAAGCGTCGATTGTACCTTCTCAATGACACTGACGAGAATGAACAGGAGAATGATCCGGAGGACGACCGCGAGGCCGATTCCCAGTTTCCTCACGAAGGCCTGTTTGTCCGCCGGTGCCCGCTGGGACTCCAGCGAAATGTAGAGCAGGTTATCGAAACCGAGCACCGCCTGGAGCAGCACCAGCATCATGAGCGTAAACAGATTTTCTATAGTGAAGAGATCGGCCATGGTGTGAGGGGAATTCTTTAGGTTGAGAGGGAGCGCTTGCTCGACACGGATATGAAACGGGGAATTCGCGCCGACTCAAAGAAAAATCACTGGGAATCTTCGCTGAGAGGGTGAAGGCGGTTCGCGAGAGGGAAATAGGCCCGCTTCATCGTCGTCGCGGCCTGCCACGCGGCGTGGACCATTTCGAGTGACTTCATCGCATTCTCCCCGCTGCAGACGGGAGGCCGGTCTTCGGTGATGGATGCAATGACATCCGTCAAAACGAGCCGGTTGCACGCATCCAGTCCGTTGAGCTTATCGATTGTGGGGTGGTAGTCGCCTTCCGTTTCAGGCCACTGCTTCCAGATCTCCGTGCGCTCCGCCTTGTCCGGGCCGGAGTCTTCGACCACGAGAGAGAGCGTTGAGGGAAAGTCCGCGAAGAGCCTCGCCTTCGCCTTGGAGCCTACGAATTCAATCCCCGCTGATCCGGAAAGTGACTGGAAACGATTGTCGGAGACAAACGAAACTTTGACGCCGGAACTCGTTGAAAATTGAGCGTGAATTGCATCGCCCAGAATCGGGCCGAGACCTTTTTCTGAATCCTCGGCATCTTCAGCAAGAGCGATTTCCCCTTCGATGAGGACAGAGGCGGTGCAGTAATTCATCTCCCCGGCGAACCAGCGAACGACGTCGAAAAGATGCAGCCCCGTCGTGAGAAGGTCTTCGCCACCGACGATGTCTCCCATCGCTCCAAAGACTCTCATTTCGAGAAGCTCTCCGATCAGCTCCGGATACTGCTCGCGGAACTGCACGAGATTCGGGTCGCAGCGAAGCTGATGATTGACGGCGATTTTGAGATTCTTGTCGTTTGCGAGGGTGAGGAGTTCGTCTGCCTCCTTGAGCGTTCTCGTGAAGGGTGCTTCGCAGAACAGGTGGGCACCCGCGTTGAGCGCTTCCTGTGCCATCGGCAGTCTGTCGTCGGTCCATGAGGAGGCGATCACGACGAGATCGGGAGATTCATCCCCGATCATTCGCTTGTAGGCGTGGTAAACACTTTTGGCACCCGACTTGATCTGAGAATCCTCTGCCTTTTCCGCATTGATGTCTGTCAGCGCGATGAGACGAGCTCCGCTGATGCGCTGGAAAGCCCGGTCGAGCCCCCGTCCGAAATCACCCGCGCCGGTGTGGCCGATGACCGCTGCTTTGACGCCTTGATAGGGCGCTTCGACGGGTGGAGCCGGATCTTCTTTTTCGACTGGCGCTTCCTCGACGGCTTCGACATCTTCCGATACCTCTGCGTCATCCGCTTCCTCTTCAGGGGCAGCCGGTTTTTTCTTAGCTGAAGGGATCATTCCCGCCGCTGCCATTCCTGCACTGCCATAAATGACGTGTCGCTTCGCAAAGTCTTCTGTACCTTCTTCTGCCATGATGATTAGCGGCAAAGTTAAGCCTTTCGCGACAGTCAAGCAATGCTCAATTTTCCCTCCGTTTGAAGGGATCTATTCCGCGATCAAGCAACTTTCCGGCTTTTCACATGAATACACTCCCGTTATTGGTATCAGAAATGAGGTATTTACCCCGGTTTGTTTCTATTCTCCTGATTGGTATTTTCGCGGCAGGCAGCGCGCGGGCCGATGACGGGCACTATTCTGAAAAGGAGCCATCCCGCGACGGGACGGGAAAAGTTTACATGGGCCGGGAAATCTCGCAGGTGGTGAGCCAACACGCGATCGGCTGGCTCGAACGACGTGACCGCGAAGGGGAGGAGAAGCCATCTCTCGTCATCGAGCAGCTCGAATTGAAAGCGGATGATGTCGTCGCCGATATCGGAGCAGGGTCCGGTTATTTTTCCTTTTTGATCGCCCCGTCAGTGCCCGATGGAAAAGTGGTCTCCGTGGATATTCAGCAGGAGATGCTCGATTTTATCGAATCGAAAAAGAAGCTGAAAAAGGTCGCTAACATTGAGACACATCTCGGGACGATTGCTGACACGAAATTGCCTGAGAACACCGTCGATCTCGCGATCCTCGTGGATGCCTACCATGAATTTTCTCATCCCAGGGAGATGGCTCAATCGCTCGTGAAGGGGCTGAAGCCCGGTGGACGCGTCGTGTTTCTGGAGTATCGGGGGGAGGATCCGTCGGTATCAATCAAGCCGCTCCATAAAATGACGGTCAAACAAGTGACTCGTGAGATGGAGTCTGTGGGGCTTGAGTTCGTCGAAGTTCGCGAATTCCTTCCCATCCAGCATTTCCTAGTTTTTCGTAAACCCAATCCTAAACCTTGACCATGTTCTTTCGAATTCTTGTCACTTTGTCAGTCGTTGCTTCAGCGGTTCCCGCTTTCGCGGAAACCAATTGGACGCAGTTTCGCGGACCGAACGGCCGTGGCCATTCCGAGGCGACGGGGCTTCTGCAGAAATGGGACGAATCCAATGTTCTCTGGAAGACACCTCTGAAGGGTTCCGGGCAGTCTTCCGCCGTTAACTGGGGTGATCGTATCTTCCTCACCAGTGCGAGTGACGACGGCACCGAGCGCTACGTCATGGGTATCTCCGCAACGGACGGGAAAATAGTCTGGGAGGAAACGATCAAGAGCGAGAACCCGGAGGACGTTCACGCGATGAACAGTCGGGCGACGCCAAGCTGTGCGACTGATGGTGAGCACGTCGTTGCATTTTTCGGTCCTGCGGGGATTCACTGTTTCGATCTCGACGGTAAAAAACAGTGGTCGGTTGATCTGGGGATTTTTGCCGGATCGTGGGGGATCGCCGGTTCACCGGTTATCTATAAAGACACCGTGATTCAGAATTGTGATTCGATGGGAGTGTCGCGATTGGTCGCTCTCAATCTGAAAGACGGCAGCATCGCCTGGGATACTCCGCGGGAGGACAAACCACGTGGTGGCTGGAGCACTCCGATCCTCATCGATGTTGAGGGAACGAAGGAACTGGTTCTGAATGGCGAGTTCGGCGTGAGAGGATACGATCCTGATTCCGGGAAAGAATTGTGGTTTTGTAAAGGATTCAACGGTCGTGGTGCTCCGGTTCCCGACTATGCAAACGGGAAGCTTTACGTCGTGAACGGAAAGCCGGGGGATACCTATTGCGTGAAGCCCGGTGGATCCGGGGATGTGACGGAATCGCACATGCTGTGGCATGCGAGTCGAAAAGGGGGGCGTGATCTTCCCTCACCGGTCGTCGTCGACGGACACGTCTTTATCACGAGCATGAGCGCGATTGCGAGTTGTTACGATGCCGAAACCGGAGAGGTCCATTTCGTCGAACGCCTTGCTGATAAAATTGAAGGAGCCAAGGGGCTCGAGATTGCGGCAGCGCCTCTCGTCGCTGACGGCTTGATCTACCTGCAGACCGTCAACGGCGGCGATGTCATCGTGGTCCGGCCCGGAAAAGAGCTCGAGGTCGTATCGGTGAACTCGCTTGGCGAGAGTGCAAAAGGTGAAGTGTTCCGCGCAACGGTTGTGCCTATTGGAGGTAAGTTTTTCCTGCGATCAGGCGGGACGCTATACTGTGTCGGGAAGTAGAGTTCCGTCCCGTTTCCACCGCCCTTACAGGTCAGCCCGGAACCGGGCTGACTGCACCGGGTTTCGATTGACGCCGCTGCGCGACGCCCCGGCGAAGTCCTCGATCGGCTCATGCCCGATACGATGCATCGGCTTGCGTAACGCCGCCTGCAGGCGGGCCTACCGGTTGGCATGCGTTTCGGTGACCGGGGTGTAATCTCTACTTCGGGAATCCGGGGTGGGGGCACATAAAAGGGTGAAATGATCCCTACGGTAAAGATATATTATTATTGTGGTAATTGTAATATATAGTATTGTTTCGGCCTCTTTCTTTCTCATGTTTTCTGAATTCAGACAAAAAGCTCTTCTTTTGTCGATTGCCTGTTCGCTTTGGGCCCTGACGGTCTCCTGGCTTTCATCCATCGATGATCTGAGTGCGCTTAACCTTAAATCAGAGCTCCCGCAGACCGGCGTGGGGCAGGTTGGGAGTGGGCCGCTGAGTCAGGAATTTGAATCGGTGTGTGCGATTTTGAACTACGCGCTTCCCACTGGCCTTTTCTGTATCGCCCTTCTGGTAGTCAATTTTCGACACGACCGGGCGGGACTTGGTGCGATGATAGTGGCCGGCGGTATTTTTCTTCTCGCCTATTCGGTGTCGATGAAGGCGGCTTCCGCGGTCGAATCCTATTCTCTCGTTCATATGGATGCCCGGGTCTGGTGGATGTGAGTGGTTGCTTCATTTTCAGGCTGTTATTTTTCATCGATTCATGGCATCGCTTGCAGTGCCGGCCAGTTGGCGTTAGAGCACTGCCATGGAAGTTCCCTCTTCGTCTGAGAACGCGGCTGTCCCTGATAAAGGGCCGGCGGCTCCTGACGTTCCGGCGGAACTTCCCTTCTCGGTGCGAACGTTCGGAGACTGGCTTCGCGCTCGGTTCTCTGAAGGACAGCGCTTCATTATCCTCTGCCTGCTCGTCGGGCTGGTGTGTGGCCTCGCCGCTGTAGGCATTCATATCGCGATCGAAAGCGTTTTCGAGAGCGCATGGGATTTTGCTCATCATTGGGAGCGACTGGGAATTCCCTGGTGGGTCGTCATGCCGTGGATTCCTGCTTTGGCCGGACTGATCATTGGGATCGCGGTGAACCGGTGGGCTCCCGGCGCGGTCGGTAGCGGCATTCCTCAGACGAAGGCCTCGTTCTACAATGAGTTCGGCCAGATTCCCTTCAAGACCGCGGTGTGGCGGTTTCTTCTCACGTCCATCTACGTCGGGGGCGGAAACAGTCTGGGGCGGGAAGGTCCCACGGTTCACATGTGTGCAGCGATCGCTTCGTCGATGGGACGTTCCTTTGGTTTGGCGAAATTCCGGGTGCAGGCAATGGTTCCGGTGGGCGTCGCTGCGGGAATCGCGGCAGCTTTCAACGCTCCGATCTCGGCGATCCTGTTCGTCTTTGAAGAAATTCTCGATGATTTCAGCAGCAAGGCTCTCAGTGGAATCGTCATCGCCGTCGTCGTTTCAGAGGCGGTCGCCCGACTGCTTTTGGGTGAGGACCCGATTTTGCAGGCTCGTCTCGGCGGGCAGCACGGCGTGCATTGGTGGATGTTGGTCGCGATCCCTTTGGGGCTGTCTGCTGCCCTCATCGGACATCTCTTTGTGGGTTCGTTACTCGGCGTCCGGCAATGGTGCGCGGAGTCATTCAAAGTTCCTGAAGTCTTGAAGCCTGCCCTGGGTGGTTTGCTAATGGGCGTGATCGGGACCGGGGCATTTTTCGCGACGGGGCTTTTTGGTGATCCTCAGAACAGCGTTTTCAGTATCGGTTATGAAAGCCTCGAACTGGCTTTTGAATCCAAGCTCGTCGTGGGAGCCATCGTCGTTCTTCTCGTGGCGAAGGTGATTGCCGTGGTGGTGTGCTATGGCACGAAAGGGAGCGGGGGACTGTTTTCCCCGGCTCTCTATTTTGGCGGCATGTTAGGTGCATTGTGGGGAATCTTTATCGTGCAGTTCTGTAATTGGACAGGTCTCAATCCATACGAAGATGGCTCACGAATGGTGGGGGCCTGTGTTCTGCTCGGGATGGGGGCGATGTTTGCGGCGATCATTCGTTGCCCGTTCACTTCGCTGTTTATTATCTTTGAAATGACGGGGAATTACTCGCTGATTTTGCCCCTGATGGTGGGAAATATTCTCGCCTACAGCGTTTCCGGCTGGTTGCGAAAGGTCCCGATCTACGATGCGATTTTGGTTCAGGATCGGGTTTCCCTCCGGAAAATGCCAACGTATCAGGGCGCGCGCGATTACCGTCATCTCCCTGTGAGCACGATCATGCACTACGATTTGATTTCGGTTTCCGCTTCGGAAACGCCGGAAGTCGCTCTTGCCCGGCTCCGTGAAGATCCTTCACAAATGAGGAGAAGCTATCCCGTCGTCGATGGTGACACCGAGTCGCGCCGGGGCTTCCTCGGGATGGTGATGCAGCACGAGCTCGAAGAATTTGCGGAGAAAGGTGAAGAGCGTACCGTCGGTGCTTTGATCGCGAATCAGAAGGTCCGGAAAATCACCCCGAATACGGTGATTCGTGATGCCGCGATGCAGATGGTGAAAGAAGACATCCGCCAGCTTCCTGTTGTGAGTCCCGCTGACTCGACACGACTACTGGGGGTTCTCACGTTGAATGATATCGCCCGCCAGCAAAATGCGATGAGCGGGCATCTCGGGCGGGAGTGATTTCAGTCAGGCGCTTCTTTTCCCAGCGGTGACTGAGGCGAGCCGGGCAGTTCGCCACACGCCTGCAGCGCGAGAATGACGAAGGCGCTCCCGGTGTTCGAAATGAGATTGTTGGCGTAGACGACGGGGGATCGGGTAAACCACTTCCCGCCTTCGCGCTGGTTCGACTTGATCCAGGCGATTCCCTTTTTGATGCGCGGATCGTCGGCCGGTATGCCCAGTTCGCGGGCGATGACAATGACTAGCCCGGTTCCGTAACCGTCACTGATTTCGGTTTTGAGAGGGGATGCGTCATCGGCGACGAGCCCCTCCCAGTCGGTGAGGAATCCCGCAGTGGACCAGCCGCCGTCGGGCAATTGCAGCGCGAGCAATTCGGTGAGTGTCTCCTTTCTTTCCGCTTCCGTCGCGATCCCCTCGACCCGGAGTGAACTCCAGGCGAGCATCGCGCGGTGATGAAGCGACTTCGGGGGATCTTTTTTCAGATAGGCAGTCAGCTTCTTGATTCCCTCTTTCGCGGCCGGGGTGTTGGCGTAGTCGTCAGGCGCGATTCCCACGGTGAGTGCGGCAAGCGTCACGCCGTAGTGGTCGTCGATTTCCAGGGGGGCGTAATCACAATCGGGCCAGCGCCAGCTCCCGTCCTCCCGCTGTGAAGTCCAGAGAAAATCGAGGACGTCGCGAGTCACGGAGTTCAGTTCACCGGTGGTTTGAAGATCGTTGAACACGAGGCCGGTCGCGACAACGATGGGCCAGAACCCCTGATTCGTGGATGGCCCTTTTTTCTGCCACCGGACTTTTCGATAGTCTTCGAAAAACGCCCGGACTTCACCGGAGTCCTCGAGGACGTTCCCCAGTGCAGGGCGGGCCATCATGTAGCCCATATTGGTGTGGCAGGTGACACACTTTTTCTTCTTCTGCCACGTGAGTGAGGCTTGATCGAGATACCGCGCCGCGGCTTCGGGTGAAAACGTTTTCGCGAGCGGCTCATCTCCTGAAATCTCCTGCAGCTCATCGGGGACCTGATCGAGCGTGACCGGACCGGCCTGCGCAAATAACGACGCAGCCGAAAAGGATAAGGCGGTCAGTAAGGGGAGGGCGCGAATCATGCCGGAGTCGGTTTTGGTTTGATGAAAAGCACTTCGGCGCGGTTCATCCATTTCTCCCGAAGACACATGCGGAACCATCCGTCGGAATTTCTCGGATTCACCCGGACGCCGGACCGGTCACCGAATTCCTTGAGGTCATATTGTCCCCACGTTTTGCCTAAGTCAGGAGAGTAAAGGATTCCGCAGTCGCAGGGATTGGCGTTGCCGTACTCGGGGATGACGATGTGTTCATCCTCGATCGTCATCACCGCGATTTCATACTGCGCGGGGAAAATCAGGGTGTGTTTTTCCTTGTCCGGAATGTCCCCGGGCGCGCATTTGAAAACGCCTCGGTCGTAGGTCTCTCGTATCGTCTTGGGACCGTTCGCATCAGCGACCCAGTAGACTTCATTGTTCACAAAATTCAGGCCGCCTGACTTGAAGCGGGAGTTGGCGTCGGACGATACGATCACTTTCCAGTCCCACGTGTCGGCTTCTCTGTCGTAGGTGCCGCGAAGCCAATGGCATTCTTTGCCATGACCGTTCTCCCTGTCGATGTCACCGGTGCAGGCGTAGAAAGCATTTTCCGCGGGGTTGTAGGTCACCGAGTGGATGTGCCGGCAAACAACAGGATTGTCAGGGGCGCCGAGAAAACCTTCAGGGGCTGCGCCTTTTTGCTGGAAAGCCGAGTTTTGACCGAAGGAATAGGCAATCTTGATGGTCTCTCCCTGATCAGTTGAGTAGAAGATGTTCACGGGGACGGCTCCTTTTCTCACATTACAATAATTTCCCCAGATCATCATTTCGCTTCCTTCGACCTGATGGGTATGAATCCCGTCGAGCGAGTAAAAGTAGGAGCCGGGGGAATTCGGGGAGACGGGAGTGTGAGGTAAGTAGTCGCTGCCGTCGCGGTCCTTCACGATAATTTCTTCGTAGGTCTTGAGCCGGTCTTTGCTGAGGAAAATCTTCGTCAGCGTCGCAAACACAATATTCCCGTTTCCAAGATGGCAGCTGAACATGATGTTTTCTGCATCTTCAAATTCCGCCTGATGGGGCCACGTTGCGCCGTTGTCCTCCGAGAGAAAAATCTTTCCGTCCCGGAATCCGAAAGCGTCGCTCCCGCGCTGAGAATCAATGTAGGGACCGTCAGTCGGAGCTGTTTTGTACCAAAAATGGTCTGTTTCGCCGGACTTCTCAGGTCCGGCGCCGAGGGCGCTTACTCCGGAAAAAAGCAGACTGCCCGTGCCGCCGGCGGCAGCGAGAAAACGACGACGTGAGGGGGAGGGTGAAGATGGAGTCAACATAGCGAACTCCATCCTCTGCATTCAGCGACCGATGGCGAGATCAATCGATGGCGCATGTTCGGTAGGCCGTCAGTGGGTCTCGAGAGAGAGGACGCGGTCTTCGTCCAGATTGGGCGGAAGGAGGTGAGTGATAATGATGATGCCGGTTCCTTTCGATCGCTCCTGTTGCATCGCTTTAATCACCAGTTCAATCGACTCGGGGTCGAGCGCGGCAAAGGGCTCGTCCATGAGGAGGAAAGGGCGTCCGCAGACAAGCGCGCGGCAGAGCGCGAGACGATACTGCTGGCCGACACTGAGATTGCGCCCGCGGTCGCTGAGAACATGGTCGATGCCTCCCCGGGCCCGGATCATCTGAGTGAGCCCGACTTCGCTGATCGCGGAATGGATCTCCTCGTCGGTAATGGATTCGGAACCCAGCGCAATATTCTCCCGGATCGTTCCGACGAAGAGGTAGGGCTGCTGCTCGACGAAAGCGGAAAGGAAGGTGGGGGCCTGCGGATACGAGCGCGTCCCGCCGTCATTTAAAGTCACGTCGAAGGTGCCTTCTCCCGGAACCCGGAGACCGGAAAATGACTCCACGATCGTTGATTTTCCGCAACCGGACGGCCCCATCACGGCGAGGATTTCACCACGGCTGAGGCTGATTCTGCCATCTTTGATTACGGGTGGTCCGTCTCCGTAAGCGATGCGAATTCCGTGACCGGTCATCGATTTTACTTCATCGGTCAGGGTGGACAGCGTTCCGAAAAGCTTCCCGTTGTCGCGTTCCTTTTTGCTGTCGTCATAGAGTAGTGAGGCGAGCCTTCCGCCTTCGATGAAAAAGCGGTTCCAGTCGTAGGCCGAACCGACGAGGGATTTTGCGGCTCCTAAAAAGAGACCGATGTAGAAGGGATAGTATAGCGCCTCCTGAGCGGTGAGGTCGCCTCCGCGCACCTGGTAGGCAACGAGCGTGATGACTCCTGTTACGATGACCTGCCCGACAAATTCATTCACTCCCATGAGCAGTGCCATCGACTTGGTAATCTTCATGCCGGCGGCGAAAAGGTCTTTGAGTTGCGCCTCGATTCTTCTGAAGGTGAATTGCTCTCCGCCATAGCTGCGAATCGTGCGAAGCCCTTCGAAGCTTTCGATCATGGACTGGAACACACCGCCTTCCATCATCCGGGCACGTCCGAGGACCGGAGCCATTCTTCGCTGCACCCCGATGTTGATCCAGCCGAGAAAAAGCGCCGCAATCAACGGGATGAAAGCGATCGATCCGCTCGCGTAAAAGAAGAGCGCCGCTGAGCCCACCAACATCGTGAGGTTGGTGATCTGATCGGGAAGGGAGCGTGTTAGAAATTCCTCTGCGTTGTAAAGGTCTCCCGTCATCCGCGTCATCCAGTCACCGCGTTGAGCGGAGTCTAGCTGATCAATTCGCGTGCGGTTGAGACTTGCGACGGCATCCTTTTTTAAACCGATGCTTACGGTGAGCCGGAGCCACTCGCTGAGGATACTGTCGATCACAAGCGCGATCCACTGGCACACCGCGACGCCGAGTCCGAAGATGACTAACATTCTTAAAAAACTGTCAGCCGGAGTTTCAGCGAGACGCTGGGTTCCCTCTGTGAAATACTGGAGAAAGCGTTGGGGGAGGAGGTGAATCGCTGAAAGGAGCACTGCCGTCGGGATCCAGAGTTTGTATTTCCATCCCAGCTTTCCGGTGATTTCCCGAATCAGTTTGAAGCAGTAGCCGCGCATTTCCCGCGGGTCGAGATCAAAACCCTGAGGTGGTCCCGGCTTCGCCCCCTCCGGCACTGGTTCACTTTCTTCTCTTGCGGGCGATTCAGTCGTCATGGCTGGGATGGTATTTCAAAAAATGCGGTTATTGCGGAATTGCTTTTGCATAAGTGGGACGATCACCGCGTCAACTTAATGAGCCTGAAACGGTTCGTTTTTCAAAACAAGCCAATTCAGGTTGCAATCGTTTCACCCAATCCGGCTCGATTAAATCCCAACAATCCACTCGTTTAAGACTGATGAAAACTTCCTCTCTTACCGATCGCATTCGAAAAGTCCGTGTCGGAGTTCGAGCGCAGCAGCCACTCCAATACCGGATCGAACTGGTTCGCTCACGCAGCGGGAAAACAGGTAAAGAGAACGGCATCAGAATGCAGGGAAAATTCGAGCAACCCAACTGAAAAAGTTAAGAAAAATTTCATAGTTCCACCCTTCACCCGTCACACATTTATCATGACAACGACCCTCGAAGCTCCCGCTGCCAAACCTCAATCATCAACCGGTTCGCTCGCAGAACTGAACCTGACTCCGCAGAATTCCGAGCGAATGGCGATGGGCCTTCTCGTGATTCAGCCGAGCCCGTTTTGTAATATCAACTGCGATTATTGCTACCTGCCCAATCGCACTGACACTCGTCGAATGGACCACGCGGTTCTCGAGAAGGTGATGGATAAAGTCTGGGACAGTGGACTCGTCGTAGCGCCTTTCAGTTTGCTCTGGCACGCTGGTGAGCCACTCGCGGTTCCGATCAAGTGGTATGAGAAGGCTTTTGAAATTATCGCCCGCTACCCGGATGCTTCGAAGTATGTGATCCACTCGGTTCAGACAAACGGCACGCTCGTTAACGACAAGTGGTGCGAGTTTCTCAACAAGCACGAAGTTGAAGTCGGCCTGAGCATCGACGGCCCCCGGCACATTCATGATCATCACCGCAAGACGAGAAAGGGCGAAGGCACTTTCGATAAAGCGATGCGCGGGATGGAGTGTTTGAAGAAAAACAACGTTCCCTTTGGTGTTGTGTCAGTCATATCCGATGTCTCGGTGGATCATCCCGACGAAATGTATGATTTCTATCGCGAGCACGGCATCACCGGAATTGGTTTCAATATCGAGGAAGTGGAGGGTGCCAACGAGTCTTCATCGCTGAATGAGAACGGAGGCATCGATCGCATCCAGGCGTTCCTGAAACAGTTTTATCTGCGCAACAAAGCGGATGGGTTTCCGTTGAACGTGCGTGAGTTCCAGATTGCGGAACGCAATATCATGGAGCCGGGCTGGTGCTCTGATCCTTCAGGAAAGTATTACAACATGGAGTCCGATCCTTTCGGAATGATCAACGTGGATTGTTTCGGAAACTTCTCCTCTTTCTCACCCGAGCTGCTCGGTCAGCCGACCGAAAAATACGGATCCTTCAACTTCGGAAATTTGCTCAGTGGAGGGCTCTTCGATGCGACTCTGAATGAGTCCTTCCAAAAAGTGCTCGCCGACATCGAGGCGGGTAACCGGAAATGCGCGGAGACCTGCGCCTTCTACGATTATTGCGGCGGAAGCGCCCCCTCGAACAAGTATTACGAGAACGGAACCTTTGATTCTGCGGAGACGCATCAGTGTCGTTCGACGGTGCAGATTCCGATGCAAATTGTCCTCGAGGATCTCGAGGAGGATCTCGGGATTAATGATGACGTTTCCCCGCTCATCGAGCTCCCTGAACCCGGGAGCGCGGCATAAGACTTTGCTGGCTCATGTCAACAAACCCTTTCATCTTCGGATTAGGATTTCCTGACGAGCCATCAACTAACAAAAATAAAAAAAAACTAAACCAAGGAAAATAAAATGGCTATATTAAGAAGTAGTGATGGAAAGTTCTACGAAGTTGCGGACGAAGAGCTTGAGAGCAAGCTCATCCCGGCTGAGGAGATCAAAGAGAAGCTCGGCAACGTTGGCGTTGGCCCGGCACAGGGACCAATGGGACCTGGACCCGACATGGTGGTTCCGGGAACCGGTGGACAGGTCGTGATTCAGATTCACACCGGTCAGGGCGGCGGATACGGCCCCGGCTATGGTGGCCCTCCACCTGAAGGTGAACTGGAAGGTGAGGAAGTCGAAGCCCATCAGTGGGGCTGGCGACACAATCACTTCTGCAACCACTGGCGCCGCAACTGCTGGCGCAACCACTGTCACCACTGATAAACAATGTTGGCGGCATTGAGTAATTGATGCAACAACAACAAGATAGTCCGGCTCTTCCAAAGCGTTCATTCAAGAGCGAAGCGGGAGGTCCGGACTTTTCTTTTAATCCTTTTTCTTTTTCTTAATCCTAATCATAATCTGTTCAGTGGCCCGCGGATGAGGGACGTTCTCTCGAATAGGCTTCGAACTAGGTTAAACGTAAGATAAAGAGTGAGCATCCGTCTCGAACTAACCCTGTTTGATCAGTGACTTAACTCTGTTCATAACTCTCTCTCTACCCGATCCTTTCCCCTCAAAAACTCATGAGCGATTCTCTTCATTCCTGCCCCTACGGAGTTGGCCTTGCCTACCGGTTCAACGTCCATCACGAAGCCGTTCAGCATCGAAGCGAGATCGATCTTTTGGAGATATCGACCGAGGATTATATCGTCCGCGAACGTCGCACTTACAGTGATCCTGACGAGCGGCTTCTGCGTGATGCTCTTTCCCGATTTCCCTGCGTCGCTCACGGGCTCAGTCTTTCGATCGGGACGGTTGGAGATCTCAATCAAACGTACCTCGATGCGACGAATCGTTTCATGGCGGACAACGACCTCCATGTCTTCAGTGAGCACCTTGCATTTCACAGCGTCGATGGAAATGATCTCACGATGTTCCTCGCGATTCCGTTTGAGGAAGTCGCGGTGCAGTGGGTGAAGCAGAATTATTACGCCGTTCGCCGGGAACTCGGAAGGCCTTTTGCTCTGGAGAACGTGACGTATTCTTTTCCGGCTCCTCACAGTTCATTGAGTGAGGCCGATTTTCTCCGGCGCATCTGTGAGGAAACGGACTGCACGCTTCTGCTCGATGTGACGAATGTCTTTAACAACGCGAAGAATCACGATTACGATCCCATTGAGTTTTTCGACCGCATCCCGATGGAGCGTGTTTCGCAGATGCACCTTGCGGGAGGATTTCAAAGACCCGACGGGCGCTGGGAGGACAGCCATTCTGAACCCGTCATGGATGAGGTCTGGCCGCTCTTTGACGAGGCGGTGAAGCGCGCTGTGAATGTCAGAAACGTGATCCTGGAGCGGGACAGTAAGTTGAAGCCCTTCGACTCGGTCATGGCGGATATTCGTAAAGCGCGTGAGATCTTTTATTCTCATCGGCCGGTTGATGCGCCTCCGGTGGACAAGTGTGCGTTCGAGGATCCCGGGGTGGAACCGCCCAACCCACTGTCTCCTGAATTCGCCGGATTGCGCAGCTTTCAGCGAACTCTGATGGGACGTATTTCGAATCCCGATTTCCGGGCCGAGTTTCTCGCGAACGCACCGGAGGCGGTGAAGCGCTTTGAATTAACCGATCCGGAATGGTTTCAAAAAATCGTCGACTGTGACGGGAATCTTGTGCACGAGTTCGAAGAGGCGTGGGACTATTTTCAAAAAGAGGACCGCGAAGTGGCCGACGAGTATGAGAAGCGCGAATGGGCCGCCTGGGCGAATCAGTTGGGTGGCTGGTGATCACTTTTTATTTCGAGAGTGCCCTCCATTGAATAGTGTGATTGAATGAGAACACATGCCTGATCTAGAAACAGCGTTAAAGCGCATTAGTGAATACGGCGATTCCATGATCGTGGGAGCTGCAGATATGTTGCGCCAGTTAGTGCGTGACACCTGCGACGCGATCGGAGCCGCGGAGGGTTCTGTTCTGGTGCCTTCAGAGGACCGCACTCATTTGAGGTTTCTCGTTTCAGTGAATCCGTCGTTGGACGGTTCCGAGGTGACGGTGCCGGTTGGTGAGTCGGTTAGTGGTTACGTTTTCAGTTCGCGTCAGGCGATGGCGAAAGTGAATCCGGAGAGTGTCGGCCGATCCCGGGTCGATAAGATCGCGAACAATCAAACCGAGTTCCTTCTCGCAGTGCCGATCATGGATGATGACGGCGTGTATGGGGTCGCAACCTTTGTGAATCGAAAACCCGGTGCGGAACGCATTCCTTTTTCGGTGGATGAGCTGAGGTTGGGGCAGAGTTTCGGTGAGATCTATGCCACGGCAATCAAGCTTTACCGGAGAATTGAATTCAGCGCGGCGGTAGCTGGCATGGAGATTTCCGAGCATGCCTGCGAGTTCGAAATTGAAGGTGTTTCGGGAAATGATTCGGGGAGTGTGCTTGCGAAAAAATATCGCGTTCCCGCTTTGATCGCGGAGAGATCGCTCGCGCTTCCTGAGCGAGAAAGGGAAATGCTTTTAAGGATATCTGACCTCCTCGGAGAATACGCTGTCGCTCCATCCGCTGATGATGAAATTTGACGAAGTGGTCAACCGGGAAAAGCTTCGTGAATGTCTTGCTTCGGGAACGGGGAAAGGGGTTTCGATCGGGATTCTCGATTCAGGAGTGGCGTCAGACCTTCCCGTTCTGGGAGGGAAGGTGGTTTCCAATTTTGAGGTCGTCGAGAGTCGTCAGCGGATGGCTCACGTCGTTCCCCTTGCGGTGGGGGAGGATGTGATTCAGCACGGAACGGCGTGTGCCTACATTATTCACAAGCACGCCCCTGATGCGGAAATGCACAGCATTCGTGTCATCGGTCAGTCGCACCGCGCGACGTCGCAGAAGTTGCTGGCGGCATTGAAATTCGCGGTTGAGCAGGAGTGGGATATTCTCAATCTCAGTCTGGGAACCGAGGCCAACTATGAGCAAATTGCAAGGCTCGCTGACGAGGCCTACTACAAGGGGATGCTCTGGATCGCTGCGAAGGATAACAAACGCAACAAAGTCGGGTATCCTGCAGGACTTTCCTCGGTGGTCGGCGTGGACATGGACTATTTCGAAGACCCTTCCGTTTTTCGCTTCCACTCGGGAAACGTGACGGAGATGGAGGCGGGCGGCGTGTATGTCGATGCGCCGACTCCGAACGGAGGGTGGCAGCAATTCACAGGAACCAGTTTTGCCTGTCCGCAAATTACCGGCATCACCGCACGGCTGCGCGAGCATTTCCCCGATCTCACTCCGTTTCAGCTGAAGACAGCTCTCGCGGCACTTCGTGAGAACAGGTAAGGGAGGGCTGAGTCGTCAGTCTCCGGCCGCGGTGGATTTATGCCTTCTACGCGGTGGATTTATGCCTTCTAAGATCTCGGCATGTCCCTCAACTTATTGTATTCCACTTTGATTTCTCTATCAATTCTATCCAGGGCAAGTTCAGCACCGGCGATCTGATTGTTGAGTAAGTCGAGTTGACGTTTTCGATCTGCTTTAGACGTACTTATCCCTCCAACGGATTGAGAGCTTCGCGCCTGATTGGTCCGTGAGTTTCTAATTCTGGAGGCATTCGAGTCCTGTTTTTTGTAGGTTCTTTGCAACGCGAGGAGACTTGCTTTTAACTTGCTGATCGCGGCTTCGCCTCTGGCTCTCTCGTTATTGAGCTGACTGATTCTTTGATCGATTTCGGAGCGTCTCTGTTTGAGGTCTGCTGAACGTTGCTTCTTTACTGCGCGCTCCGCCTCTTTCCGGGATTCGATGTGATCCGGGGAGTTCAGCAAGGATTCCTGTTCGGCTGCGGCAAGTTGTTGTTGCTTCTCAAAATCAGCGGCGGCACCGGGGTCGAACCCCCACAGGTCTTTCACCTTCTGTTCAACCTGTTCCCAGGCAAGGTTTGCGACTCCTGCTGAGTGGCTCAATCGTATTTCCCTGTCATTGATCTCCAGTATGGTGGCATCCTCGAATGTTCTCTCGGAGAGAGTCACGGATTGAAATTTTCTGCCAACCACTCCGGCGCGTATCCCGGCTAATTTAGCGACCTCTGATTTTCTCTTTGCGGCATATTCAGCGGCTTCCCGCGCTGCCTGTGCTTCCGCCTCGATACGAAGTGCCTCCTCTTTGTCCTTCCTGTCGACAGGCTCGTCCACCTTGGGCGGGGCTTTTGCCGTTTTCCTGCTTTCACGCTTTTCCGCAGACTCGGTGCTTTCGGCCTCGTCGGGTTCCGGATCGGTGGCGACAGGTTCACTGCAACCAACCCAAAGTAGACATGCCGCCATCGGTGATACCCGGATGGCACTATAAAGAACTTTCATATAAAGATGATGTATAGGTTTCTTTGTATGTTTAGTTAAAAGGTTGTCATATTTCTGTCGAGAACTTTTTCGCGTATCACGAGGGGTGGTAAAATGGAGGTAGTTGAATTCTATAGTTCTGACGGGGCGTTCCTCGCGAACTCCCGGAATGGAGGCGGTCGTGGGTAGTAACGAGTAAGCGATTGCTGCTGTTGAGGTGAAACGAACGCAGTTATCTCTTTCCGCTTTAACGCGCGTAGAGCATTGTTTCGACGGAGTGGAACAGCCGACAGTGGAGTGCCGCGATGGTCTGTGAATATCTCTATCCTCGGAGCGGCGTGGCAGCTGGAACAGCAGAGGTGAAATGCGTATTCACTCTTTCAGCCTATTCGGCTTCTTCCGCCTAGTCATATAAGAACGCTCCGCAGAGGGAGTGATCGTGGCGGAACACGGTGTCCCCGATGGGGCCGATTTCCTGATGGGTGAAAAATCCTGCGAGAGGGAATTCCCCGAGTTCTTCGCGGACCGTGACGGCGTCCTGATCCGGTTCTCCGAAAAGTTGCACGCCGCGGCTTCGGCCCCCGAAAAGCAAGCCGGCGAACGGTTCGCCCTGTTGCGCTTTCACTTCTTTGAGGTGATTTCTGAGATCGCTTTCGGCAATGGCCGGGTCCCGCATTTGAAACTGAATAGTCTGGCCGGCACGAGCGGGGCTGGAAAGTTTCAGTCTGCCGTCAGCGAGGTCGGCTCCGATGATGGGGCGGATGAGAAAGTGGCCCGTTTCAAAATCATCGACGGATTCCGTGACCGCGATTCCCGCAAAAATGTTTCCGCCCGCCTGGATGCGTTCACTCCAGTTCAGTTTCTCGAACGTCTCCTCCAACACCGAGAAGGCTCTCCGTCTTGCGATTGAGATGACCTCGTTTTCGTCGACTTCGGTGACAATGAGCGGGTCTCCGATCGGTTTGCAGGACTGGCTGACCATTGGGACGACCCGGATGCCTCCTGTCATCGTGACGTAAAGGGAGGGTGTGCCGACTTTGCCTTCTTTCGTGAAAAGAAAGAGATCTTCTTCTTCGGGTCCGCCTGAAATGACGCACCCGACGACTGGTGAACCCTTTGCCTCAGTGTTAAACGAGCGTAGATCTGCCTCGATTTTCGCCGGCACGGTTTCCGACGCGATCGGATTGTAGAGAACGAGGTGCGCCCCGGAAGGCGTCTCAATCGAGGGCTTTTCACTGCTGATTGAGATTTGGGTGCGCGGAAGTGAGAGAAAGAGGAGGGAAAGTCCGCTCGCGTTTTCCGACGTCCGCCCGACGCCGAATTGTCCACTCGCGGTCCCACCGACGATATGAGAGGCGCGACCGTAGATTTGAAGCAGTTCGATGAGGTCCCCGAGGTGCTTTCCGTAGTCAGAGCTGACCACCGCGACGATGAGATCGGGATTTCGACCCAGTTTTTCAAGGCAGTCAGTGACTCCCCGGGTGATCGCGGTCTCATCGAAGGGGGAGATGATGAGGCAGGAGGCGGATGCGTTGGGTTTCATAGGGGTGACTCCGTTGAGCCGGGAGGGGGGGGAAGGTTTGGAATTGCTTCGTTTTTCCGCTAATTGGACGGGGCAGGGGCGGGAAATATGCGTCAAATCCGGATCTGCCGAATCCCGTCGTGGCCTTAAAAAATCTGGACTTTGTGCAGTAATCTGGTCTAGGCTCTGCGACTCCTCGAAAATCGAGATTTATGACTATGAAAAAATTGTTTTTGGCAACCCTCGCAACCTTCGCTTTCGCCTTCATCGCCAACGCTGAATCAGGTGGCGTCGCTATCCTCGATATTGACGAAGTGGCCCGCCAGCTGGGCGTGGAAGAGAAAGTGCGTGTCGATCTTCTCACGATGCAGAACACGTTGAACGCTGAGTTACAGAAGACGCAGAGCAATCTGCAAAATCAGATGGCGGGCGTCGAACAGGCAGCCGGTCAAAACCCCACGGAAGAGCAGCGCCGTCAGATTCTCGCGACGAATCAGCAGCTCAATTCCGAATTCAACCGCCTGAAAAGCCAGGCTCAGCAGACTCTCGCTAACGAGCGTGTCCGTCTCATCAATGAATTCCGTATCAAGCTTGAGCCAATCGCTCTCGATGCCGCTAGAGCCAAGGGGCTCGACGTCGTTATGATGAAAGTGACGCCTCCTGTTTTTGCTTACGCTCCTGCTGTCGACATCACGGCTGACACGGCGAAGCTTGCGATGGAAGCGGGAATGAAAGTTGAAGCAGCAGCGGCTCCTGCAGCTCCTGCGGCGACTCCGGTTGCAACGCCCGCAGCTGACGGAAAAGGCAAAGGAAAAGCCGACGCTAAAGGTAAAGGCAAGGAATAATCTAAATATCAGTAGTTAACGAACTGGACTGTTTCAAAGATTAGATTATGGCAATCAAAGTAGGCGTTATTGGAGCTGGCGGAATGGCCAACTACCACATCGATGGTTTTAGAAAAGCGGGGGCGGAAGTCGTCGCGATGGCTGATGTCAATGTGGAGGCTGCAAAGGCTTTCGCGGAAGGACAGGACATCGCCAATGTTTATGGAGACGTGGCTGAGATGCTCGCTTCTGACATTGACGCGGTTTCAATTATCGTTCCGAATAAATTCCACGCTCCCCTCGCGATTGAAGCGCTCAAGGCCGGAAAACACGTCTTTTGTGAAAAACCTCCGGCGATCGCCGCTGCTCAGGTAGAGGAGATGATCGCGGCTCGAGATGAATCGGGCAAGATGTTGATGTTCAACTTCAACAACCGCGCCCGCCCCGAGTCGCGCGAGATGATGAAGGCGATCAACGAGGGCAAGGTCGGCACGATCAACTCCGCTCAGGCGAAGTGGGCCCGTCGCACCGGTATTCCCGGGTTCGGAGGCTGGTTCACGACAAAGGCGCTTTCCGGCGGTGGTCCGGTCATCGATCTGTTGCACATGCTCGACCTCGCGATGTATTTCATGGGGAATCCGAAGCCTGCCTACGTCGTTGGAAACATTTTTGACGATCATATCACTAACAAAGACTTCAAGGGTCCCTGGGGAATCCCGGACCGTGAAGGTGGCGTTACTGATGTCGAGTCAGCGGCTCATGGTTTCGTGACGTTTGAGACCGGACAGGTTCTGAGCTTTCAGATGTCATGGGCTGAGATGGTGAAGCGTGAGGAAGTATCCGTCGTTTTCCAGGGTGTGAAAGCCGGTGGTAAAGTGGAGCGTCTTTTCGGTTCCGACGGGGATGATGCGACTGCGATCGATACCTGTGAACTTTACGTGCAGGAAGACGGCAAGTCCGTCGATCTTACGATTGAAGTGGAAGAGTGTGAGGACATGGGCCGGATCAATTCCGCGGCCAACTTCATCGACGCGATCAACGGCACTGCTGAGCCTCTCAACAATGCTGAACAGGGACTGGCTCTCATGCAGATCATAGATGCGGTTTACGAATCGGCTGAATCAGGGAAGCCGGTTGCGATCTAGTTTTCCAGCGATCAGATTAATAGAACGCTGCCCCCGGGCAGCGGACGGGAAGCGTTGTTCGAGATGAAAATCAAGGCAGCGCTTCTTCAGTTTTACCGCTTTGCGATTCTGCTGGCGATTGCGTGGCTCATTCGGAGTCACCATGACCGCATTCGCGTCCAGGGAGGGTGGCCGATCACGGTTTCCGAGGTGCGCGCCTTTCTGCCTGAGGCGTATCGTCTCAAGGTGGACAGCGGCGAGCGAAAGGGGCTTATCGTTCTCGATCAGAATCGTGAGCCGATCGGCTACGCGGTGCGGACGATGCCTCACTGTCGCAAGATCGTGGGTTACTCCGGGCCGACGGATGTCCTCGTCGTTTTTGACGCCGATGACAAGGGTGTCGGGATCGCGCTTCGACACAGCTACGACACGCCGAGCCATGTTGAGGACGTGAAGTTTGAGTTCCTTTTTATGGAGTCCTGGAACGGACGGAGCTGGGATGAGATTGCTGAGATCACTGATCTGAACGACGCAGAGATCTATGCTGTTTCGGGTGCGACGAGAACGAGTGAGGCGGTTGCCTACAGCGTGAATCATCGTGTCGCGATGACGCGTTCAGAGGGCGCGGTCGGAGAGCCCTGGCACTTCGGATGGCGGGACTGGCTCCTGTGCGGCTTTCTGGCCGGTGGCCTGCTCTTTGCGTTTCAGAAGCATAAGGCTATCCAGAAATGGCGGCCCCTGTATTCGATCGCGACGATTCTGGGACTGGGGTTCTGGATGGGCGATTTGATTGCGCAGTCCCTGCTGGCGGGCTGGGCTGAAAGTCGCATTCCGTGGGCGGCGACGCCGGGACTCGTCCTGTTCGTTTTTGCGGCCTTCCTGATTCCGTGGTTCACCGCTCAGCCGCTCTATTGCCAGTTCATTTGTACTCACGGGAATCTTCAGCGCTGGTTCATGAAGGTGATTCCGGCAAAATGGAAGCGACCTCTACCGGACGATGGAAAGTGGATCGGACGACTCGTTCCGGTCATGCTTTTGGCTGTCGTCGTCGCAGTCTCCTTTTTGCAGCTCGACTTCGACCTCGCGGGAATCGAACCGTTCGACGCCTACATTTTTAAATCGGCAGGATTGGCCACACTGTCTGTCGCCGTGGCGGGACTTTTGATCTCGTTGTTTTTCCCGATGGCTTATTGCAAATTCGGTTGCCCGACCGGTTGGCTTCTGGAGTTCGTCCGGAGACGGTCAGGCAAGGATCGATTCTCGGATCGCGATTGGATCGGACTCGGTTTGCTCGTCCTCGCATTGGTTTTGTATTTCACCCCGCTTGATCGATTTCTGGGATGAAAAGTGGCACGTCTGTTTTGATCCGGACCATTGGTCTGCTGTGTGTCGCCGGAGTGGCCGTGGCGATTCTGTTCGAGCCTGTCGCGGAAGCCCGCCGTGAACGACGCATCAAGGAAGTGCTGTTGACCGTGCAGGAGGCGCTCCAGCGGTATCACGTGAAGGAGGAAATTTACCCGAAGCGGGCGATGAAAGGCGGGGAACTCGTCGAATTTCTCCGTGAAAACTCCCATCTCGAGGAGAACCTCATGAACCCGTGGACAGGCGGAGTCTATAACGGTGGTAATGAGGTGGATCGCATGGTTTACGAGACCGATGATCTCGCCGAATCCTACGAGTTGACGGTGAAACACAGGCATTCTAAAAAGATTCGCTTCCGACTCGACAGCACGGAGAATCAGTCGCTCGAATAATCCTGACATGAACATTCTTGAATACAATCGCAACGCCTGGAATCTTCAGTCCGAGGAGGGCTGTCGCTGGAGCACGCCTTATCCAGACGCGGTCATCGAGAGAGCAAAAGCGGGGAAATGGGAGGTGATACTCACGCCTAACAAAGCGGTTCCGGAGTCGTGGTTTCCCTCGTTCCCTGATCTGAGCGGCGTGAAAATTCTCGCGCTCGCGAGCGGCGGCGGTCAGCAGGTGCCGGTGTTTGCGGCGGCCGGGGCAGAGGTGACTTCATTTGACGCTTCCGACATCCAGATCGCGAAAGACCTTGAAACCTGCGGAAAACACGGCCTGAAGATTCGGGCGATGCAGGGCGATATGGCTGATTTGTCAGGGCTTGAGGACGGCGAGTTCGATCTCATTTTCAACCCTGTCTCGAATGTGTTCGCGGAAAAGCTGGAGCCGATTTGGAAGGAATCCCACCGCGTTCTCAAGCCGGGCGGATCGCTGCTTTGCGGGTTTATGAATCCCTGTTTCTATATGTTCGATCACGAGGCGCTGGAGGAAACGGGGGAATTGCTCGTGAGGTTCCGCCTGCCTTACTCTGATCTTGAGCAGCTCGACGAACCTGATCTGGAGGATCACCTCGAAGCTCAGGTCAGTGTGGAATACAGCCACAGCTGGGAGACGCAGCTGGGCGGCCAGTGTGATGCCGGATTCGCGATTGCAGGATTCTATGAGGATGATTGGGATGATGAGTCAACGCGCCTGCAGGGCTGGATGCCGATCTTTGCAGCCACGAAAGCAGTGAAGATGTCTTGAGGGCGTTTTCGGGAGCAATGAAGAGGGTTGCCATTATCGGCTGCAGTGGAACCGGAAAGTCTACGCTGGCGAGGCGTCTCCATGAGATGACCGGGTTGTCGGTGATCCACCTTGATCGTGAGTTCTGGAGGGGAGGGTGGGTTTTTGACAATTCTGAGTCGAACATCAATCGCGTCATTGAGCGTTTCAACGAAGAGGATGAATGGATCGTTGATGGGAATTATGCGAGGACGATGGACGCGCGATTTACTCGTGCTGATACAGTGTTCTTTTTTGACTATCCGACACACATTTGCCTGTGGCGGGTGTTTTGGAGGGTGTGGCGGAACAAGGGGAATGATCGGCCTGACTGCGCGAATGGCTGTCCCGAACGCTTCAATTGGGAGTTCTTTCTTTTCGTTTGGAGTTTTCGGCGAAAGAACAGGGCTGAACTCGTTAACATTTTACAAAAATTCGATCATCTCACCGTTTTCCATTTCACGTGCCCGCAGGATTTTGAATTGCAAATGAAGCGTCTGCTTTGACGCGGGGTTTCCAAAAGCCGGCATCGGGGTTACCGTCCGGCACTTTCAGCCGCATGTTTGACTCAGATCAGGATTTATCGCTTCTTCGCCGGCTCCGTCGGGAAATTCTTTTTGCCCGGGAGCGGGTTTACCGCATTGCTTCGCCGACACCGTTGGAGCGAATTGACGGGATCGGTGAGGCCGAGGTGTTTGTGAAACGCGAGGATATTTCCCCGATCAAAGCCTACAAATGGCGGGGCTCCTACAATCGGATGGCGGTTCTGAGCGACGATGAGAAAAAGCGCGGCGTGATCACCGCTTCCGCCGGGAACCATGCTCAGGGCGTTGCTCTCGCTGCCGCGGCGCTCGGTGTCGACGCGACGATTTACATGCCGCAGACGACGCCGCTGGTGAAGCAGCGCGCGGTGGCTAAGCTCGGTGGCAGTCGAGTGGCAATCGTGCTCCATGGCGATTCCTACGATGATGCCTGTGCCGCCGCTCTCGCGAAAGCTGAGGCAGAGGGACTCCTGTATGTTCATGCCTATGACGATCTTCAGGTGATGGCAGGGCAGGCGACTCTTGCGGATGAAGTGGTGATGTCAGGGGAGGGGCCTTTCGATGTCGCTTATCTCCAGATCGGTGGCGGAGGCATGGCTGCCGGAGTCGCGGCATGGCTCAAGACCTACTACCCTGACATTCATATTGTCGGAGTCGAGGGAAGCGGGCAGGCGTCGATGAAAGCGGCGGTCGCGGCCGGAGAACCGGTGCGGCTTCCGGAACTCGATATCTTTTGTGACGGGACCGCGGTTCGCAAGGCGGGAGAGCTCCCGTTCGTGATCTGCAATGAGTTGATTGATGAATTTGTCACAGTGTCAAATCACGAGGTCTCTGAAGCGATCCGCCTTTACTGGGACCGGCTCCGCTGTCTTTCCGAACCTTCGGGCGCGATGGGGCTTGCGGGCGCCTGGCAGCAGCGTGAGCAGCTCAAAGGGAAGCGGGTTCTCGTGGTGCTTTGCGGGGCGAACATCGATTTCAATCGTCTCGCCACGATCGCCGGTGAGGTCGGGGAGGGCGACCGGACGCGCAGTTATTTCCGTATCGAGATTCCGGAACGCCGCGGCTCGATGCTGACGCTTCTCAACGATGCTTTTCAGGGCGTCGGGATCCGGACGTTCCAATACGGTAAGAATAACGAAGACCTCGCGCGACCGCTGTTCAGTATCACGAGCTCTGAGCTTGAACTGGAGCAGGTCCGCGCGGCGCTTCGCGAAAAAGGCTACTCCTTCGAGGAATTGGAAGAGAGTGATGAGGTCCGTTACCGTCTCGTTCCACTGCGTTCGGATCTGCTCACCGCGCCGCTATTTCTTGACCTTGAGTTTTACGAACGTCCCGGAGCGTTGCGGTCTTACCTCACTGAAACGATTCGGGGACGAGGCAGTTTTTGTTATTTCAACTACGTGTATTCCGGTGAGCGCGTCGGACGGGCTCTGATCGGGATCGATTTTGCCACGATGCAGGAGCGTGAGGAATTCCTCGCTGATCTGGCGACGAGCGGGGACGGATTTCGCTCCTGCCGTCCTCTCAGTGGGCACGCGACCCAGCATCTCCTCGGGTGAGGTTGACGGGATCTCAGGTTCGCTGCGCGGTCGGTCTCACGAGAATGTCGGTGACCTCCGCGGTCTTCGGCATCGTGAGCTGATGGAGAACGAGGTCGGCGATTTCTTCCGGCTCGAGAATGGGAAAGCCGACACGGTCGTAGGCTGAATCGTCTCCTCCGAGATAGCGGTCGAGCAATTCCGTGTTCACGAATCCCGGGGAGATACTGCTGACACGGGTGAGATCTCCGGCTTCCCGCAGTTCCTGACGGAGTCCTTCGGTCATGGCTCTTACCGCAAACTTGGTAGCGGAGTAAAAGCCGCCTTTCCCGGGAACCCGGTGTCCTGACATGCTGCTAATGTTCACGATGTGTCCGCCGTCGTCAGGAAAATAGGGGAGGGCTTCGCGGGTCGCGACGGCGAGAGCGAAAACGTTGAGATTGAGCATCGCTTTCCAATCGGCTGAATCTCCGTCGCTGAGTTTCGACTGTTTTGCGGTACCGGCGGCGTTGATGAGAATATCGAGGCCATCGAGCTTGGAGACGGCTGCGGCAATCGCGGCGCAATTCGCTTCTTCGTCGCAGAGATCAACGGTGACGAAATCGGCGATGCCTCCGGTACTTACGATTTTGCTGACGTTGGCTTCGAGGCGGCGTTCTCTTCGGGCGAGGAGCGCTACGGAAACTCCATTGCGAGCGAGTTCTTTGGCAATGGCAAATCCGATGCCGCTCGATGCGCCTGTGACGATAGCTCGTTTACCTGTCAGATTCACGCTGTTGTTCATGCGGCTACGAAGACAGCTAACGGCCTGTTTTTCCATGAAAAACTGACTCCGAACTCGATAAAAGGGCTTATCATTTCGGAATGAGCTTCTTCAAGCATAGTCTTTTTTGTCTCGTCGTTGCCACTTCCTTCACGTTGTCGGCTGAGGATTGGCCTCATTTTCTGGGACCTCAGCACAATTTTCACAGCAGCGAAACAGGGCTCAATCTGGTGTTCGATGAGTCCGGACCTCCCGTGAAATGGGAAGTGGAGAGAGGGCGCGGGCACTCCGGTGTGGTTGTGGCAGGAGGGAAGGCTGTCTTCATTCATCAGATTGAAAAAGAGGAGGAGATTCGGTGTCTCGATGCCGACACAGGTAAGGATCTCTGGACGCACCGTTATGCGGTCGATGTCGCGCAGAGCTACGGGATTGTCGATGCGCCGCGTTCCAGTCCTGTGATCGATCCGGCGACGGGATTGGTTTATTCGCTCGGAAACGATGGTGACCTGATTTGTCTGAAGCTGGATACCGGCGAGGTAGTATGGCAAAAGCGCCTCGACGCTGACTTCGGGCCTTCTCCGTTTTTCTTCGGTTACGGTTCGAGTCCGCTGGTTCACGGGGAGAAACTGATCGTTCAGGTTGGTGCGGAGGGGGCTTGTGTTGTCGCCTTCAACAAGGCTGACGGTTCGGTGATCTGGCAGAGCGCGCACGAATGGAACGGGAGTTACGCTTCTCCGGTGATCGGGATCGTGAACGGGGAGGAGCGACTCTTCGTCTTCGCGGGCGGGATGGTGAAGCCCCCTCATGGAGGGCTTCTCTGTATCAATCCGAAGGATGGCCATGTCGACAGCGCCTTTCCCTGGCGTTCCGACAATTTTACGAGCGTTAACGGAGCGACCCCGGTGCCGTGCGGTCCGAATCGCGTCTTCATCACGGAGGACTACGGGCTGGGCGGAGTGATGATTGAGTTCGATTCCAATTTTCAGCCGCGTGCGGTCTGGGATTCGCCCGAGTTCGGGTGTCAGTTTCAAACGCCCATTTACGACAACGGCTACCTCTACGGTTTCGGTGGAAACGGGGGGCTCATGTTGGCCTTTGAAGCCGCTTCGGGACGTCTCCTCTGGAATGAGGCCTTTTATCAAACGACGATTCAGTGGAAAGATCGTCCCATTCCTATCAGCCTCGGGCACGCTCACCTGATTCACATCGATGGCGGATTTCTCTGTCTCACTGAGAACGGGGCGCTTTTGAGAATGAAGCTCGGTCCGGGCGGTTTTGAGATCCTTTCCAAAGCCCGCCTCTTCTACGCCCCTGAGACCTGGGCGCCGCCGGTGATCAGTGATGGAAAGCTGTTCATCAATCAAAACGAGATGGGGTCGCGGCTGATTTGCTACGACGTCTCGGGATCGTGAGGGAATCGTTATCGGCTCCATTTCAGTGCATTTGGAGCAGGGGGAGATTCTCTTCACCACGAGTCTCTGAAAATAACGGTTTCATTTCTCACTGACCGCGATATTTTCGGCCTTTCCGGCCTTTTTCGTTTAGCGCCGGACCTTTTTTCTTATGAATTCTGAACCTATCACAGGCGTTTTGTTGGTCGACAAAGGCCAGGACATGACCTCTCACGATGTCGTTGCGGTTGCCCGCCGGACGTTGAATACCAAAAAAATCGGCCATTGCGGAACTCTGGATCCGATGGCGACCGGATTGCTCATTCTCGTGATCGGGAAAGCGACCAAGATTCAGGATTTGCTCATGGCGGAGGACAAAGTTTACACCGGTTCACTCGAATTGGGCAAAACCACGAACACTCAGGACGCCGAAGGTGAAGTGCTCGAGGAACGCGAAGTGCCCGCCTTCACCGACGAGGAGATCACGGCTGCTTTTGATAAATACAAAGGCGATTTCTATCAAATTCCCCCGATGGTCTCTGCGATCAAAAAGGACGGGGTGCCTCTCTACAAATTGGCGAGGCAGGGAAAAGAAGTGAAGCGTGATCCCCGTTTCGTTCACGTTTTCAAATACACGATCGATGGCATCAGTGTGCCGGTGGTCGACTTCACGGTGAAGTGCAGCAAAGGGTTTTATGTCAGGACCTACGCGCATGACATCGGACAGGACCTCGGTTGCGGGGCTCACCTGAAATCCCTGCGCCGGACTCATTCCGGTAAATTTGATCTCGAGCGTTCGGTCACGTTTGATGAACTTAAGCACGGTGATCGGGATGAGATCATTTCAAAAATGCTGACTCTTCCTGAAGTTTCGAGACTTCGCGGGGCGTAAGTTCTTATGAATATCCTTCACCAGGTGGACGAACTCGGGCGGCTTTCGGGGCCGCTGCACTTGGCGATTGGTGTTTTTGATGGGCTGCATCTCGGTCATGCTGAAGTGATCGAGGCGGCTTCCGTTTCAGCACGGGAAAAGGGAGGCACCGCTGTGGTGGTGACTTTTGATCCTCACCCCGTGCAGGTTCTGGCTCCGTCGAATGCGCCGCGTCTACTGACATCGACGAGGCATCAGATTGAGATGCTCGGTCGGATTCATGGAATCTCGAACGTGCTTGTCGTCACCTTTGATGAAGCGTTTTCGGAGCAAACCGGGGAAGCGTTCGTGCAGAGCCTGATCGACGCGGCACCCGAAGGCGGCATCGGCCGTATTTGTGTGGGTGAAGACTGGCAGTTCGGGAGAGCGCGTTCCGGGAATATCGAACTGCTTCGTCGAATGGGTGACGAGTTCGGTTTTGCGGTTACGGGCGTTCCGACGGTTGAAGTGCTGGGCGCCCGCGTCAGCAGCACCCGGGTGCGGGAAGCCGTTGGGGCAGGGGATTTTGACGTCGCGAAGGCGCTCCTTGGTCGGGACTACACCGTGCTCGGAACGGTGATTAAAGGACGTCAGCTCGGTCGCACGCTGGGATTTCCGACCGCGAACCTTACGGTGCACAGCGAACAGCTTCCTCCCACCGGCGTGTATGCCGTGTCGGTGGTCGGTCAGGGCGACAGTTGGAATGGCGTCGCCAATCTCGGTTATCGCCCCACCGTGGAAGGGGGAGACGTGAAGCGGGTTTTAGAAGTTCACCTCTTTGACATGTCGTCGGATATTTACGGTGAGGAGTTGGAAGTGACTTTCGTTAAATTCCTTCGAGGTGAGCAGAAGTTCGACGGCATTGAGGCGCTGAAAACGCAGATCGCTCTCGATGTCGAGGCGGCGCGTTCTGTCTTTTCCTGACAGGGCACAAAAAAAGCAGCGCCCCGTGAAGAGCGCTGCTTTTTGAGAATGGATCCGGAGCCAGATTAAACAGGCTGTGGAATCTGCATTCCACCGCTTGCGACGACGAGGCCAATTCCGATCATGTATGCGACGATAGCGTATACGAACTTCATACCGAGGCCCTTGTGGCCATTCATGAAGCACCAGATCGGTGCGAGGATGGGAAAGAAAATCGAGAGAACACCCCAGAGAGTGTCGCCTGATTTGAATTGCTTGATCAATGTCATGATCCAGAATACGAAGATGGCGATGCCGCCCCCGGCTGCAAGAATGATTCCGATAATTCCCATAAGATTTTAGTGGTTAGTTAGTTACAAGTTTAGGTTCGATGCGCGCCCCGCAATGACGCGGGGTGCGGCTTCACATACTTAGACGTATGAAATCACGAGTGATGCGTCAATTGTGTAACGTTTATTTCTTACGACCTTGAAACACCTGATTCCCATCTTTTGGTTCTGTTTGAACGGAGTCAGGACCGGGGTAGTCGATGGGCTTCTTGTGTGATAAGGTGGCCAGCGCTGTAGCATAATTCCCCGTGAAGACCCTGCCAAACACCCTGAAACTGATGACCTCCCGTTTAAGCCATCTCACCACCGTGTTCGTTGGCCTCTGGGTGGCGGGTGCGGCGGTTGCCACTCCGGTATTCGCGCAGCTGTCTCCGTTTAAAGACCTCGGAACGCTCGCTTCTGATGGCAGCGACCTGCCGGAAATACTGCCCCCGGACCTGATTGATCCCGCGACGACGCCCCGTCAGACAACGGCTGATAAAATCGCGAAGATTTTCAACCGGAATCTGCGCGATCTCGAGGAGGCTCAGTCAGATATCATTGCCCAGCTCGACAGCTTGCCGCGGGTCGTTCGCGAGACTCAGCGCGTTACGGGGTTCGGGTATCACGATAAGGTGGGATCGAAGAGCAACCCTCCCAAGTGGGTCCAAATTGACATGGGAGAGTCGGTTTCCCCCGATGCCGTCGCGCTTTTCCCCGTGACGGCGGAAGTCGATAGCGAAACGATCTACGGCTACGGATTTCCGAAAGGGTTCCGGGTTGAAATATCCAACGATCCCTCGTTTCAAACCGCTCAAATTCTCGCCGAAGGCAGCAGCGATGCGACGTCAGGCGCCCGGCGGTGGCCTTATTTCAGGGAAGTGTCAGGCGCCTCGGGTCGTTATATCCGGGTCTCTGCCTTCGATTTGTGGCGTTCGCCTTTCACGGGGCAGCCCGCGTTGGCGCTCAGTGAGGTCATGATTCTGAAAGGAGGGCGAAACCTCGCGGTGGGGAAAGAAGTCACTTCGCGGGATTCTGAGGAGCAGTCTGACCGCTGGTCGGAGCGATTTGTCACCGATGGTATCACGACGCTCGGGATTCCTCAGGGGATCGAGGAAAGCCCCACGCTCGGTTTCCGGGCACGCTCAACCGAGCCGGCGACGTCGAGCTGGGTTCAGGTGGACCTCGGGGAGGCAATGAAGATTGATCAGGTTGAGATCATTCTCGCGGATTCTCCGGTAAAAGTTCCCGATCCCACGGTGCGTTTTCCCTATCCGATGCGCATCGAGACTTCCGAGCATCCTGACATGCGGAATGCCGAGTTGCTGGGTCGCTACAACCCTTCGCAGATCAGTGTTATTGGAGAAAATCCACTCATCGTGCCGGTCAAAGACGCCTATGGGCGCTACGTCCGAATCAGTGTTCAGGGACCTAAAAAGCCGGGGCGAATCGCGTTCGACCTCGCCGAAGTAATCGTCTATTCGGGCACCGTGAACGTGGCTCTCGGTAAGCCGGTGACCGCCTTGCACCCTTACGTGAATGAGAACTGGAACCCTCAGTTTCTGGTCGATAACTATTCGAGTCGTCGAAAGCTGGCCAACTATGAAGATTGGCTCTCCGGGCTTTCGAAGCGCAATCTCCTCGTGGGACGCTGGCTCGAGAAAGAGGAGCAGCGCCTGAACCTCGTCGACCGGACCGTGACACAGGGCGTTTCTGTGATTGGTGTGGGAATGGCGGCGATCATCGGGTTTGTCCTCGTCGCGCTCTCGCGGGGGAGAGTGCAGCGGCGCAAGGATCTGGAAGACCTGCGTCAACGTATCGCGAGTGATCTTCACGACGATATCGGGAGTAACCTGAGTAGTATCGCGCTCCTCGCCGAGCTGGGTAAAATGGAGGTCGACGAGCCCGAGTTGGTGGTGGAGGAATTGACGGAGATTAAGTCGACCGCAGACAAGACGATCGAGTCGATGCGGGATATCGTCTGGCTGATCCGGCCGGGTGAAGAGACCTGGCAGCAGATGCTGACCCGCTTCCGCGAAACAGCAGCGAAGTTGCTTCGCGCTCACGAATACACCCTCGTGGTCCATGGCGAAGCGCACGGGGACCGGCTCCCGCTTGAGTTCAAACGCGATATTTTCCTGATCTACAAAGAGGTTCTCAACAACATTGTCCGTCACGCCAACGCAGAGAACGTCAAAATTGAGATCGATTGCCGGAAGGGGAAAATTCAGCTCCTGATCGAGGATGACGGCGATGGATTTAACAACCTTGATAAAGAGTTCCGCGAGGGGAACGGCCTCAGGAATCTGCGGATGCGGGCTCAGGCGATCGGCGGTAATTTGAAGGTGCGAAGTACCCTGGGTGAAGGGACTTCGGTTCAGCTCACCCTCGAGCTTCCGTAAAAATTCTCCCTCGAATGAGCCCTATTTTTCAGATGCAAAAGGCCGTAGAGGCATCACATTAATTGATAACCAGCTGTGCGAAACGAATAGATGAGTGAAGAAAAAGAAACCGTCGAAACCCCTAAAGCTCCCAGCAAAGTTTGGGTAGTGGAGGACAATGAAACCCTTCGTCGCACTGTTGCCAGGGTTCTGGACCGGCAGAAGGACATGAAATGTGTCCATCAGTATGAGCGCTGCGAGGACGCGATCGAATGCCTCGTCGCCGGAGAGCGCCCGGACGTGATGCTTTTTGACATCGGTCTTCCCGGAATGAGCGGTATCGAAGGGATTCGCCGGATCAAAACGGCGCTGCCTGAGATCGAAATTCTCGTTTTCTCTGTCTTTGATGACAATGAGAAGGTTTTCAACGCGATTTGTGCCGGTGCTTCAGGTTATCTTCTGAAAACGTCCAGCATGGGCGAAATTCCCGATGCGATTCGCGAAATTCAGGCCGGTGGTGCTCCCATCAACGCCCTCATCGCGCGTCGTGTTCTCGATATGTTCAGCGATCTTGCTCCGCAAAGCCGGGACTACGGTCTCACTGAGCGCGAGAAAGAAGTGCTCGAGCAGATGGTTGAAGGGCTCACGAAAAAGGAGATTGCTGATCAGCTCGATCTCAGTTTTCACACCGTCGATAAGCACATTCGCGGGATCTACAGCAAGCTCCACGTCAATACGATGACAGGGGCTGTTGCCAAGGCGCTCAAGGAAGGTCTCCTTCCTAAAGGGTAGAAAGGGCAGGTTGCCGCGGTCCTGAAGCGACGCCATGCCATTCCGCGGGACGAAAGCCGTTTCGCGCCAGTGGGGGATGCGAACGTTGTTTTCGCATCTCTGCCGGTTGCATGAGGCGTAATCTGTTGGTAGGAATGGATTTCCTCTCAGTGGTATTGCATGGACGATTTTTTCTTTATCAAACTGGCTTCGCAGCGTTTTCTCTGCGGATTGGGCCCGTTTGAGGAAATGGCCGAGCCTCCGGGCGACGGTCGAAGCGCATTTTACCGGAATCATTTCGATCTTTCGGACCCGAAACCGTGGAAAGTTCCCGCTTCCGTCTATGAGACGTCTGATCTGCGTGAGCTTTTACCGGATAACGGCGCGACACCCCTGCCCGAGATCGCCTGGTCCGGTCTCGGGGATGACGATGTCAGGTCGGTGTTCGACGAGATTTTAGCGAAAATTCATGGCGGCGAGCTGAAGAAATCAGTTCCCGTTCTCACCGAACGCGGAATTCTGCACCGGGGGGAGCCGGCGGCTCTGGTCAAAACGATCACCGCTCTGCCATCGCACCTGCTCGGATACGGTTACCGCGAGGGCGACACCGGTCTTGTCGGAGCGACGCCGGAAAAGCTGTTCACGGTTCGCGACGGGGTCCTCGAAACGATGGCTCTCGCAGGGACCGCCCCGAAGCACGAGTTGGAGGATTTTCCGAATGATCCCAAAGAGATCCGCGAGCATGAACTCGTCGCCGACTATCTGGAGGACCTGCTACTGCCGCTCGGGAAAGTGGAGCGGGAGGAGCGCACGCTCATGGATCTGGGGTCGATCGTGCACTTTCTGACGCGTCTCCGCGTTCACTTGCATGAAGAGGCGACCGACCTGAACGCTCTCGTCGGGCAACTGCATCCGACGCCGGCGCTGGGAGCCTGTCCTCGCGGGAAAGGGGCTCTCGAAGATCTTGTCGGGTATCGCAATCGTCTCGGGGTGCCACAAAATTTCGGAGCGCCTTTCGGAGTGCTTCACGACGGGACGTTTGAAGTGTTTGTCGCGATTCGAAACCTTTCCTGGGATGGTCGCGACGTCTTCCTCCCCAGCGGCGTGGGACTCGTCGAGGGAAGCCGCTTTGATCGCGAGTGGCGGGAGCTTGCCTTGAAACGAAATTCCGTGAAATCGCTTCTCGGAGTATGACCGGAAACGCCATCCTCGCCACGGAAATGCTCGGTCATCTCACCGGGCTGGGTGTCGGGGAATTTGTGATCTGTGCCGGAGCGAGAAATGCACCTCTCGTGACAACTTTGTTGCGCGGTGCCTCGGAGCACGGCTGCGAAGTGTGGTCTCATTTTGACGAAAGGACGGCCGCGTTTTATGCGATGGGGCTGGCGCGCCGATCCGGAAAGCCGGTTGCGGTGATGACGACCTCGGGCACCGCGGTGGCGGAATTGCTCCCCGCAGTGATCGAATCCTTTTATTCGGGCGTTCCGCTCGTGCTCGTGACCGCGGATCGCCCCGCTCATTTTCGCGGGAGCGGCGCTCCGCAGGCGATCGAGCAGGTTGGAATTTTCGGGACCTACGCGCCGACGGCTCTGGATATCAGCGATGCTTCGACCTTGAGAGGTATCACCGATTGGGATCGAAAAACACCGCTTCATCTCAATGTCTGCTTTGATGAACCTCGCGCTGAGGACGTCCCGGAGCGTTGGAATGCAGTTTCCGTTCCCACCGGCATTCCCGGCAGTGGCAATCTCGCTGCGGAGGATTCCTCCGACGCGGGCAATGTCCTCTCGACATTCTGTCAAAACGCCAAACGTCCGCTCGTTTTACTGGGGCATCTCGATGACGCGTGGCGAGCGAACGTGACTCAATTTCTCGTAGCCAGCGGCATCCCGTTCTGGGCGGAGGGCACGAGTGGTCTAAGAGAATCACCTGAACTCGCCGGCACTCGCCTCGTGTCTGAATCCGACCTGGTCGCGCTCACTCCTGATGCAGTGATTCGTATCGGGGGAATCCCGAGTTGCCGGTTCTGGAGAGACTTGGAGCATCTGGACGGGACGGGTATTCTCTCGCTTTCGCCGCAGCCTTTCAGCGGGCTCGCGCGAGAGTCTTCTCTGTACGTTTGCACGTCTTTCCCGGAGGTTGAAATCGGGACTCAACCCTGTTGGGTCGGTGACCTGACCCTGTCAAGTGCACCAACATTTTCGAGTGACCCGCTTTCCGAGCCTGCGGCGGTCCGGAAACTGTCAGAGGCTATTCCGTCGGAAGCGCTCGTCTTTTTGGGGAACAGCATGCCGATTCGGGAGTGGAATCTTGCGGCAACTTTTGAGGTGCCTCACCCGCGGTGTTTTGCGAGTCGCGGAGCGAACGGTATTGACGGCCAGATCTCGACGTTTCTCGGACTCTCTCAAGGCAGTGCCGAGAGTTGGGGGATCTTCGGCGATTTGACGGCTCTTTACGATCTGAACGCTCCCGCGCTGCTTCGCCCGGAGACAGGGGAGAAGAAACGGATCGTCATTTTAAACAACGGGGGCGGACGGATTTTTTCGCGGCTCCCTTCGATGGCGGGGCTTGAACCCGATGAGAAATATCACACGGAAAACCATCACTGCCGCAATTTCCGCTCGTGGGCGGCGATGTGGGATCTGAACTACGTAGCGTGGCATCCGGGGGAACCCTTTCCGGCACTGGCGAGTGATCACGTCGTCATTGAAGTGATTCTGGACAACGACGCAACGGAGGCTTTCTGGGCATCCCGCAAGCAAAGCTGAGAAATGGAGATCGCAGCGTTACATGGAAATTTAGGATCGTGTCAGGATTGGGATGCTCTCGGATTGCCGGGACTTCGTTCGATTGATCTGTGGGAGCACAGTGCTTCGTCCTATTTTGAATTTGCTCACGAGCTCGCGACAGATTTGACGTCGGGAATGGAGGCCCCGATTCTGGCGGGATATTCGCTCGGGGGGCGACTCGCGCTTTATGCGATGGCAATTCACCCGGAGCGCTGGTCCGGAGCGGTGATCGTTTCTGCTCATCCGGGACTGTGTTGCGTTGAGGATCGCCTCGCGCGGCGGGTGTCGGATGAAATCTGGGCGGATCGGGCGCGAACGTTGCCGTGGAATGATTTTCTGGAAAAATGGGACACGCAATCGGTGCTCGCCGATTCGCGACCGCCGGGAGATCGATCGGGACTGGAAGCGCAGCGCGAATCGATCGCCCTCGCATTTGAGACGTGGACGCTCGGGCGGCAGGAGGATTTGCGGAAAAGTCTGCGTCAGTTTCACGCGCCTGTTTTGTGGGTGACGGGGGAACGGGATGAGAAATTCACCGCTCTCGGGAATGAGATGAGCGAGGTCTTCGATAACTTTGAGCACTTTGTCGTGCCTGATTGCGGGCATCGTGTCCTGATCGAACAACCGGAGATCCTGAGCCGGAAGGTGAGAGCGTTTCTGGATGGCGTTGCCTGAGCGAAAGCGGGAAGGCGGCCTAACCAAATTCCAAAGATATCGATCGTCTCACCCGTCACCTCATCGCGAGCTGCTTCAAATTTCCGGGCATCCTTGAGTCCGCCGACCCAGGCGTGGAGGGAGATTTAGCAGTCAAATGCTGTGTCAGGCATTTTAATTAGCGTCGGATCGTCCGAATTTGTTTTTAATCGGTCGTCAGCGTGTATATCCTTCGGGACGATCCATTTCCCGATACCTACCCCCATTCCTGTTTTTTACTATGAAGCTGACGATTCTCTCCCGTGCCCCGCAATGTTATTCCACCCGCCGCCTCGTGGAGGCTGCGGTAACAAGAGGCCACAAAGTGCTCGTCCGCGATCCACTGCGCTTCGCGATTGATATGGATCAAGGGGACCCTGACCTTTATTACAAAGGGAAATCGATCAAGGTGCCTGACGCTGTGTTGCCCCGCATCGGAACATCGGTGACACGCTATGGAACCACGGTGCTCCGACAGTTCGAGCAGATGGACGTTTACACTCCTAATACTTCGGCCGGAGTAAGCAATTCCCGGGACAAACTGAGAAGTCTCCAGATTCTTTCCCGCCATAACATCGGAATTCCCACGACGGCTTATGTCAGTAACAAGGCCGATGTTTCCGATGCGATCGAGCGGGTCGGTGGCACGCCGGTTATCATCAAGCTGATCGAAGGAACTCAGGGCGTCGGAGTGATTCTTGCGGATAAGCCCGAGATTGCGAAAGCGATCATCGAAACGCTCCACAGCGCGCAACAGAATGTCCTGATTCAGAAGTTTGTAGCCGAGAGTAAAGGGAAAGATGTCAGGGCCTTTGTCATCAATGACCGCGTTGTCGGGGCGATCCGTCGAACCGCGCAGGGGCAGGAGTTCCGAAGCAACGTTCACCGCGGGGGGATCGCTACGGCGATCAAGCTGGATCCTGCTTATGAAGAAGCGGCGGTCAGGGCGGCACAGATCATGGGATTGAAGGTGTGCGGGGTCGATATGCTGGAAGGCAAAGACGGTCCGCAAATCATGGAGATCAATTCGTCGCCGGGACTCGAAGGAATCGAAGGGGCGACCGGTCTCGATATCGCCGGTGAAGTGATCGACTTCATCGCTGATCAGGCAAACATGCCTGATATCGATTTGCGCCAGCGACTCACGATCAGTCGTGGCTACGGGGTCACCGATATTACGATTTCACCGGGCAGCACTTTAGTCGGGAAGACGATCAATGAAACCGGGCTTCGCGATGATGATGTTGTCGTTCTCACACTGAAGCGCGGTGAGTCCGTTATTTCCAACCCGAAATCTTCGCGGGTTCTCGAGGAGGGCGATACGCTGCTTTGCTACGGCAAGGTGGAGAACATGAAGAAGATGGTTTCGAGTCGTACCCGTAAAAAGCGCAAGTTGGAGGCGTTGCCCGGAACACCGGTTACCGAAGGTGTGACACATGAGTGATTTGTCAGGCTTCGCTCGTGAGAAACGCCCTATCGGCGAATGGGGAAAGAGCCGGGTGAAGCCCGGCACTCGCAAGCGGATGCGACTTGTCGCGGGCGAAAGCTTTACCGGTATCAACGTCAGTATGCCGCTCATGGTGTGGCGGGGGAAGGAGGAAGGCCCCGTCCTCGGCATCACCGCGGCTATTCACGGCGACGAAATTAACGGCACCGGAGCGATTCGACGTCTCATTCAGGACGCTCCTTTCAAGCTTAAGCGCGGCGCCCTGATTCTTGTTCCCGTGGTGAACGTGATGGGATTTGAACGTCACAGCCGCTACACGCCTGATCGTCGTGATCTGAACCGGACGTTTCCGGGAAGCGGCAAAGGCAGTCTCACGAGCCGGCTGGCCTATCTGATTCATGAAGAGGTGGTGGGCCGTTGCGATTATCTCGTCGACTTGCACACCGCGGCCGTGAGGCGAACCAATTTCCCCAACGTGCGCGCTGATATGGAGGATCCCGGCTGCGTCAAACTGGCGGAGAGTTTCGGCGCCGAGATCATCGTCAACAGCGAGGGCCCTGACGGCTCACTGAGGCGGGAGGCCTGCCGGGCAGGATGTCCCACCGTTATTCTGGAGGCGGGTGAAGTCTGGAAGGTGGAGCCTTCGGTTCAGGAGATGACGATTCGGGGAATCACGCAAATCTTATCGAAGCTGGGCATGATCGATTTGAAGAAATCGGAGGAAGCCGAACCCGTGCCGCATCAGATTATTGTGGGTCGTTCGAGTTGGGTTCGAGCAGGAGTGGGTGGCTTTCTCCAGTTTCATGTCGCTCCGGGCGAAACCGTGGAAAAAGATCAACCGCTCGCGACGAACACCGGGTTGCTTGGCAAAAAGCTGGAGACCGTTCTCAGTCCGTTTCAGGGGATTATTCTGGGCATGACAACGATGCCCGCGGTTTCCCCCGGCGACCCGATTGTTCACGTGGCGAGACCTCAGACGAGGAAGCAGTTTAGGTCACTCGAGAAAAGTGTTGAAGCGATGGAAGGCAGCAATCTTGAGAATCAGGTGCGCGATCATCTCGCGACTAACATTACCGTGGAAGATCATCAGATGCTGGATGATCTTCTCGAGTGAAAAGAGGGAAGACGATCCCGTTCTCCGGGTTGGACCTGTGATCGCAGGCCGATTTGCGCTCACTCCTTTTCCATTTCCTGAAAGCCACTGCGGAGGTGCAGATCTCTCTGCGGAAACGGGATTTCAATTCCGTGGTTCTTCAAGGTGGTTTCGATTTCCCACAGGAATTCGGCGTAAATCGCATTGGGTCTTTTCACCGCGTCCTGGGACAACCAGATTACCAATTCGAAATCGAGGCTGCTGTCGCCAAATCCAACGAGCCACACTTGAGGCTTTCTCTTTTCACTCGACGCCAGCACTCCGGGAACTTTCACCGCCGCTTCCAGCACCGCGCTTCTGACGAGGTTTTTATCGGATCCGTAAGCCACGCCGAATGGGACATGGATGCGCCGACTCGCTTCGCGGAGCGTCCAGTTGGTCACCCTCGTCGATACGAATTCTGAATTGGGAACGAGAATATCGACGTTGTCGTTCGTTGTTACAAGAGTGCTTCGCATGTTGATCTCGCGAACTTCGCCGGTCACGCCGGATTCAAGTTCGATGAAATCGCCGATGTTCAAACTTTTCTCGAAGAGGACGATGATTCCCGAGACAAAGTTGCTCACCACATTCTGAAGTCCGAAGCCAAGACCAACCCCGAGCGCGCTGGCAAAAATAGCCAGCTTGGTGAAATCGAGTCCAACCGAACTGAGCCCGATCAGGATGCCCACTGTCAGGATCAGGTAGTGAACGATGCGGCCGACGGTGTAGAGTGATGTCTTGCTGACCTTCGCTTGTTTCTCACCAAAGCCTTCGAGGAGGCGTCGCAGCAACTTGGACAGCCACCAGGCAGCCATCAAAATGGCAATCAGTTTGATGATGCCGAGTCCGTTGATAGGCGTCTCGTTGATTTCAAAAATCTGATACTTCAGAATGCTGAGAATGGATTTCCAACTCAGATCCATCAGGTCGCGGGTTTTGGTTTCCGCGGCCTCGATGATGGTCTCTTCGCCCGGAGCCGCCTGACTCAGAACGACCAGCCCGTAGACAGGCGTCGCGTGTGGGGCTCCCCGGAGCGAGGGACGCGGGAGGTCATTTCCCCGCGAGAAAAGACAGGCCAGACACAGCAGGCAGGAGACGAGTATCCATTTTTTCAGAGCCATTTTTTCTTTCGGAAAATGGTCAGGAGCGTCGTCGCGATCGCTGCCATGATACTGAGGAGGACGTAGTAACCGGCTCTGCTGTGAAGCTCCGGCATATTCTCGAAGTTCATTCCATAGATTCCCGCGAGAAATCCCAGAGGAACGAAGATCACGGTGACGATCGTGAGAACCTTCATTATCTGGTTCAACCGGTGGGATGACAGCGACAGATATCCCTCGATAAGGTCTGACGAGAGCTCGTAATAGAGAAGAGTCAGACTGCTCGCCCGCTCCTGCTGCTCGTGCAAATCATTGAGTTCGTGCACGAGTTCCTCCGGAAATCCGTGTGCTCCGTCCGCGTGCAGCTTATGGAGCAACTGTTCGTGGTAGAGAAAGATCCGGCGCAGTCGTTTCAGATTTCCTTTGTAACCGGTCACTTCAGCGAGCGTGACGTCGTTCATGTTTTCCGATAGCCCTTTTTCCAGCGAATCGAGGGTGGTCTCCAACTCCAGCAGAACTTTGAGATATCGATCGATCGAGAGGCGGATCAGCCGGCAGGCAATCGAGCCGGGGGATTTTTTGATGCGGCGTGGAGAATCGTGTTCCTGGAGAAACAGAGTGTTCAGCGTCTTGCAACTCTCTGACGTTCTCGTGACGAGGAATCGTTCTCCGACGAAGAGGATCGTCTGCAGGGTTGAGAATTCGATGTCGGAAGTCCCGTCGGTCAGCGTCTTCAGAATGATAAAAGAGCAGTTCGAGAACTCCTCCAGTTTGGGCGGGTGTCGGTCGCGGCAGGCATCCTGAAGACCGAGCCTGTGCAAATCGAACTCTTCGATGAGAAGCTTTTGAATCTCTTTGGTTATCGCACCGTCGATATGCAGCCAGATCGTGGTCGAATCCTCATTTTTCCAATCGGAGATCAGTTCTTCGCCTCCTGAAACCACTTTGCTGGACTGACGGTTGTAAAGGAGGGCGCGCATATACGATTCGAGGAGAGCCTCTATCCTCCTGTTTTTCGATCGAAAGGGGAAGGCAATTGTTGCCGGCGAAGCCATTACTTTCACCGGAATGCGCACTTTCCGGGAGAAAGTGAGGCGATTGGGAGCGCCTTTATTAAAATAGAAAGTCGCTCGAACTCTCGTTGACGTAACTACGGATAAGGAACAACCTCTTAGCTCTATGACTTGGATTTCTGCGCATGAATTTGAAGACCTTCGTTACGAAAAAACGGAGGATGGACAGATCGCTAAAATTACGATCAATCGCCCCGAAGTGAGGAATGCTTTCCGTCCCAAAACGGTGAGGGAAATGCTCGTCGCTTTTGATCTCGCTCACGAGGATCCCGAGGTGGGAGCGATTATCCTGACGGGCGAAGGCGATCTCGCTTTTTGCTCGGGAGGCGACCAGAAAGTGCGCGGTCACGCCGGTTATGTCGGTGACGATGGTATTCCCCGGCTCAACATTCTCGACGTGCAGAAGAAGATCCGCGGACTTCCGAAGCCGGTCGTCGCAATGGTGGCGGGTTACGCGATTGGGGGCGGTCATGTCCTCCACATCGTCTGCGACCTTACGATAGCGGCGGACAACGCGAAGTTCGGACAGACGGGCCCGAAGGTGGGTTCGTTCGACGGGGGACTCGGTTCCAGTTACCTCGCCCGCATCGTGGGGCAGAAAAAGGCCCGCGAAATCTGGTTCCTCTGCCGTCAGTATGACGCTCAGCAGGCGCTCGACATGGGGCTCGTGAACACGGTCGTCCCGCTTGACCAACTCGAAACCGAGACGGTTCAGTGGTGCCGCGAGATGCTCGATCATTCGCCGCTCGCGCTTCGCTGTCTCAAGACCGCTCTGAATGCTGACTGCGATGGTCAGATGGGGCTTCTCGATCTCGCGGGAAATGCCACCTTGCTTTACTACATGAGCGAAGAGGCGAAGGAAGGGAAGAACGCGTTCGTTGAAAAACGGAAGCCGGACTTCTCAAAATTCCCCCGTGTCCCCTGAGTTTTCATTTCGATGAAATCCTGGTTTCAGGCGGCAAGACCGAAGACGCTTCCCGCTGCGGTCGTGCCCGTACTGGTGGGATCCGTGCCGGTTTTGTGGGACGGTGATCCTGAGACAGGTTCGTGGGCGCTCTTCCGGTTTACGGTGTTCTGCTGCATCTGGATTCAGATTGCGACGAACCTTTTCAACGATGCAATTGATCATCGGAAAGGCGCGGATACCGAAAAGCGCACCGGGCCGAGGCGGGTTTCAGCGTCGGGAATTCTTTCTCCGAAAATTGTCATGATCGGTGGCTTTGTCTGCTGTCTCATCGCGGCGCTCTTTTCAATTCCCCTGGTGATGGAGCGCGGTCCGATTATCCTCGTGATAGGGGGGATTTCCCTCCTGCTTGCCTACGGTTACACGGGTGGACCTTTCCCGCTCGCCTACCGGGGGATGGGGGAGGTGTTTGTGATTCTCTTTTTCGGACTCGTTGCGGTGCAGGGCGCTTACTTTGTTCAGACCGGAGAACTCGGAGGCAGGGAAATCTGGACGCTCGGTTGGCAGTGCGGTCTCTACTCCAGCGTGCTCATTGCGATCAACAATCTCCGCGATGTCGATGAGGACAGAGAGACCGGAAAGCGAACGCTTGCGGTGCGTTTCGGGAAGACGTTTGCGCGTTGGGAGATTGCGGCGTTTTGTATCATTCCCGCTTTTCTCTGGGCTGTTCATCTCGATGCCCGCGAGGGGAAAGATCTGCTTTATTACCTCGTGGTGCTCACCAGCTTTCTCTTCAGCGGAATTATCTGTCGCGGCATTTTCCGAAATCTACCGGGGGCGGTGCTGAATGGATTTCTGGGACTCGCTGCGATGCAGTTGGTTGTTTTCGGACTGCTCGTGATGTGGCATTTTCGAACGCTATGAGCGGTAACATTCCCATCTACGTCTCACGTTATACTTTGAAATCAGCTCAATCGCTGAATTCAAGAAGCGGCCGCCGGGAACACGAAGGGGCGTTGATTCGGACGCAAGGCGGTTACGGCTGCATTCACCCCTGGCCCGAGTTGGGCGACGCCCCTCTCGATGCGCAGCTGGAGCGGCTTGCCCGAGGTGGCTCGACGCCGCTGGTCGACGCCGCACTGGAATGTGCTGATTTTGACGGGGCATTCCGGAGGGAGGGGCATTCCATTTATGAAGACGAGATGCCGCCGAGTCATTGGCTCGTCCTGGCCGGGGATGACCCGGAGGCGGCGAGAGAGCAGGGATTCCGGATCGCAAAGATCAAAGGCTCACCGGATCTCGGCAACGTTCGGAAGACGATGCGGAGCTGGATTGACGCGGGATTCCGCTTGAATCTTGATTTCAATGAATCACTCCAACCGGGGGAGTTTCTGGCGTTTTGGAAAACGCTCGATGAGGCGGAACAGGACGCGGTTTTAATGGTCGAAGACCCAGAAGTGTGGTCGGAAGACGGTTGGGCGGATCTCCGTGATGCAAAGGTCCAGATCGCAGTCGACCGGGATCTTATCGGCCGCTACCGGCTCGGGGATATTTATGTGATGAAACCGAATTACATGTCGGATTTCCCCAATTACCAGTCGCGGTTTACGATCACCTCCTACATGGATCACGCGGTCGGTCAGATGTTCGCCGGCATGGTCGCGTCGCATCATACGGAAAATGAAAAGCTGGTATCCTGCGGGTTGTTGACTCATCGTTGCTTTGAGAAAGATGCTTTTTTTGAGCGGATCCAAACCGACGGACCGCGCCTGCTTCCCGTCGAGGGGACCGGTCTGGGTTTTGATGACTTGTTAGAGAAACTGCCGTGGAAACGAATCAACTAAGCACCGCCGAATACTGGCATTCGGACGGGATCGATGTCCGGCTCAATCCCCGCCTCAGTTTTGATTCGGATGGACTGGAGAGGTTTCTCATAGAAGAAGCGGGGATTGAATCCGCCGTTGTTGTAGCTACGTCAGGCTCGAGCGGAGAGGCGAAGTTTGTTGTTCTGAAAAAATCTGCATTGCTCGCCTCCGCCGCGATGGTGAATGAGTGGTGCAATGTGACGGATGCGGATGTCTGGTGGGGCGGGCTTTCAACGTTTCACGTCGGAGGCCTGGGAATCTTTGCGAGATCGGTGCTCTCCGGGAGTCGTGTCGAGGTTCCGGAGTCAACCGAATGGAATCGAGGGGGCGGCTATGTTGAGCGGCTGGAGAAAGCGGGCGCGACACTGACCTCGCTGACTCCGGGGCATCTCCATGATCTCGTGGCGTTGGAAGCTCAAAGCCCGAAGTCGCTGCGAGGCGTTTTTCTCGGAGGGGGGAGAATTTCCAAGCGTCTCGTTGAGCGGGCAACTGATCTCGGGTGGCCGGTTTGGCCGACCTACGGAATGTCCGAGGCGGGCTCTCAGATTGCGACGAGTTTTGACGGACGTAGCGGGTTGTGGCGCCATTTCGGTTTGCCGGTCCTTCCGGGATGGGAGGTCCGAATCAATGACGACAGCGGAGTCCTGGAGATTCGTGGCGAGGCCCTCTTTAGCGGTTACGCGACGAAAAATGATGGAAGCTGGGCGTTTCGCGAATCAGCTCAGCCCGATGGTTTTTTTACTACAAGCGATGTGCTTGATCTAAGTCATGACCCTGAGAATCGACGTCAGAGTCGCCTTCAATTTCGCCATCGGGCGGATGATTTAGTGAAAGTGTTAGGAGAGCTGGTTTCGATTTCGAAAGTGGAATTGCAAGCGGGATCCGGTTGGGAGGGAGTGGCCATTGTTCCGCTTCCCGATGCGAGGCTCGAAACACGGCTTGTCGCTGTGTATGAGGGCTCGCAAAAGAATGCCGATCAATGGCTCGAACTCTATAACCGGACTTGCCCCCGGATCGAACGGATCGCGGAGGTGCGGGCGGTCTCCGAACTGCCCCGAACTGAAATCGGAAAGGTGGACCGGAATGCGCTCGAATCGCTTTTCTAAAACGGAGCGCGGTTTACTTCGCTTCCCAGCCGACTGCCTGAATCCAGGCCTGTTGTTTCTGGCCTTCGAACGAAGGGTTCGTGTGCTTTCGACTCGAGGTCACGGTGGCACGAAGGTAGAGCGCGTCGTCAGGCATCTTGAAGGTTGCGGTGTTGCCTTTCACGGTCGCGAACACTTCACCGATTCCGGTTTCGTCAGCCGCGGCGTCGTAGTCTTCTCGCGTTCCGATAAATTCGGTCGTGTATTCGACGCCTTCAGCGGGTGTGATCTCGAGAGTCAGTTCGCGAGTTTTTTCCTCGAAGTGGGTTCGATTTAGAGTGACGCCGCTGCTTGCGTAGAACGCCCCTTTCAGCATCGCGTTGACAATCGCGTCGCCATTGAGCGCATCGGCTCCAACCATGACCCAGCCTCTTCCCGGTGACACGTCGCCACCGTGGTAGGTATGAGAATCATCCGTCGCCACTGCCATGAGCGGTGCCGCTTTCATTTCGGCGATGCGAATCGTGTTGGCGATGTCCCAGATTTCCTCGTCTCCGGGGCGCGTCTCGTCGCCGAGGTGGTTGATGCCGGGGTGACCGTTGTAGACTTCGAAATAATCACCCTCGGCGACGGCGGCGAGATCCTGCGCCGTGAGGGCCCACTGAAAGTTGGGGTGATTGAGGTGTGCCAGAATCGGCCTGCCCGTTTCTTTGGCGCGTGCCTTGACCGCTTTCATGCTGCGTCGCATCACTTCCTGCGCTGTCGCGTTGTCATCTTTGATCGCGGGAATCACTTCGTTGACGTTGATCGCATTGATGTGTACGGGCTTTCCCGATCCGGCGTTGGAAATCTCCTCGGCGGGAAGGAGGTAAAACTCGCCGGGGATCTCAAGTTCTTCACGGCATTGTTCGAGCGTCTTGAGGAGAATTCCTTTCTCTTCTCCTTTCGTCTTCCACTGAATCCAGTCTTCCCCAAAACGGGCGACGCACTTTGTAATCGCGTCACGTCCGATCGCGCGCTGTTTCTTTTTGATCTGCGCGACTGAGACCCACTTTTCGCCCTCCTGCAAAACGTTGTGATCACTCAGCCCGATGAAGTCGTATCCGTTCTTCTTATACCAGTCGATGATCATTTCGGGGAAGTCGTTCCCGTCGCTCCAGAGGCTGTGCGTATGCGTATTTCCCTTGAGCCATGTGCGCATGTCGTGCTCTTCCGCATTGATGAGGGGTGTGGAAAAAAGGATCGCGAGGGCGAGGGGAGTGAATCTTTTCATGAGTAGCGTTTTGTTACGGTTAGTCTTCCAGGGTTTCTTTTTCGAAGTCGCCGGGGTTAACCCAGCCTGCTTTGGTAGGTTCTCCGCTCGTAAAGCGTTTGTAGAAATCGAGGGAGTCGGTCGAAATTTCGTAGTTGTCGAAAATCGAACCTTTTCCCTCCATGCGGGGATCCTCCTGCTCTTCCAGCGATGCTTTCATCTGAGTGGCGAGTTGCTCCTTGAGTTCCTCGTGGGCTTTTGCTCCGGCGAGGTTGTTGATGCAGTCCGGGTCAACGTCGATTTGATAGAGTTCCTCCTCCGGTAATTTTCCGAAATTCATCTTCCAGAATTCGGTGTTGGAGCCATCCCGGCGGGCGTCGAGAATCCATGTCTTGGTCGGGCTGCCGTCGGTATTCAAATAGCCTGTGACAGGATCTCCGGCGGGCCACCGGTCGGTTTCGTAGTTGCGAAGGTAGAGCCATTTGTCGGTTACGATTCCGCGGACGGGATATCCCCAGTCGTTCGGGCGTCCCGCATCGTGGCGCTCTTTCCCGATGAGGACGTGGTCACGCTCCGGTTCGACCTGACCATCCTTCTCTGATTGAAAAATGGGAACGAGACTTTTTCCGGTCAACGAGGCCATCGTGGAATCTTCCTCAGGAAGTTTTGCGACTTCAAGAAACGTCGGGGCGAAGTCGATGAAGCTCACGAAATCCTGAATCTCGCGTCCGGGATTTTTGATTCCCCGGGGCCACATCACAGCGAGGGGAAGGTGATTGGAAAGGAGATACTCGTTGCCCTTAACGCGGGGGAACGGCATCCCGTTGTCTGATGTCACGAGGATGATCGTGTTGTCGAGTTGGCCGGCTTCCTCCAGCATCGCTATGATGCGAACGAGGTGATTGTCGAAGTGCTCGATCTCAAAGGCGTAGTCGAGCATGTCGTTGCGGACGACTTCGTTGTCGGGCCAGAACCCGGGGACTCGGTCGATATCCGAAAGCTGCTTGCCTCCCTTTTTAACTCCGGCCTCATACTCGTAGGCGCGATGCGGTTCGGTGGCGCCGAACCAGAAGGCCCAGGGCTTCTCCGCTTTTTCCGCATCGGCAAGGAAGTCGGCGAAGTTGGCCGCGTAGTCATTGCTCGAGATCATTTTGGCGGGAGGCGTTGCCTTGTGTTTGCTGTAGGGCGTCCCCGTCATCATTCTACGTTTTCCATTGGCATCGAGTGCCTTGCCGGGAGCCCAGCCTTTTCCTGTCATGCCCACAAAGTATCCGGCTTTCCGATCGAGGGCTTCGACGTAGGAAGTGAATTTGGCCGGGAAGTAGGGCATGTGGTTGGCTGCTTCTTCGAGCTGCCAGGAGTTCCTGCCGGTGATGATGCAGGCGCGGCTCGGGGCGCACTTCGCATTCGGAGTAAACGCGTTGTGAAAGAGGAGGCCTTCGCGGGCGACGCGGTCAAAACCCGGCGTTTTGACCCAGTCTGTTCCATAGGCGCCGGCGTGGGGCCATGACTGATCGTCGGAAATGGCGAAGAGAATGTTGGGACGCTCTTCCGCCCTGAGGGCTGAAAAGCAGAGAAGCATGGTGAAAAGAAGGAGTGTTTTCATGGTCAGGAAAAAAAGGGAAGGCTATTTGATCGTGATGGAGTCGGGATCGAAATCGACGGGAGGGTATTTCATGTTGAGTTCTTTTAACGTCCTCGCGATGATGTCCGCGACGACGATATTGCGATACCATTTCCGGTCCGCCGGCACAACATACCAGGGCGCTGCGTCGGTGCTCGTTTTCTCGAAAACTTCGTTATAGGCTGTCATGAATTGAGGCCATAAAGCTCTGTCGTCGAGATCCCCGGGATTGAATTTCCAGTTCTTATCGGGTTCGTCGAGGCGGGCCTGGAGTCGCTCCTTCTGCTCGTCGAGCGAGATGTTGAGGAAAATCTTCACGATCGTGGTGCCTTCGTCGGCCAGCATTTGTTCAAAATTGACGATGTGATCGTAGCGTTTCCGCCATCTTGATTCACGGAAGATTTCGCGGACGCGCACGGCAACGATGTCTTCATAGTGACTGCGATTGAAGATGACCGTCTCCCCATTTCCGGGGACTTCGCTGTGAACCCGCCAGAGATAGTCGTGAGCGAGCTCTTTCGAAGAGGGACGCTTGAACGAAGCGACGCGGATGCCCTGAGGATCCATCGGATTGAAAACGCTGCGAATCGTCCCGTCTTTTCCCCCGGTATCCATCGCCTGGAATATGACGAGGAGGCGATGCTTACCCTCTGCGTAGAGCCGTGTCTGGAGTTCGTCTATTTCGGCTTCGAGTTTGGCGAAGCGCTTTTTGCCCTCTTTCTTATCGATGGGAAAAAGCGTTTCGTCGCGGGTTGGCAGTTCGTCGAGTGCGACGCTTTGGCCGGGAGCGATTCGAAACGGATGATCGGAAAGGGAAGGGCTGTTCATCGATCCAGTCTAACCGGCGCAGAATCAGATCGGCAAGTGCATTACAATTTCTTTATCGCGTGACCCCGTGTGATCTCTTCGTGGCTAGATTCGGTGTAACGTGATGCGGTGCCTTGGTTGTTTCGCCTATTCTTAATAATATCGTATCATCAAGCGGAGGGAAAATCATCCGTCCGGAAGTATCTCCCCCCGAACCGACGGTTAAACTCCTATGATTTCACAATTCAGCCTTTCGCGAGCTCTGCTTGTCCTGTCGGCATTAGGGCTCTCGTTTTCAATTCAGGCAGCGGAAGAACAGGAACCCGTCACCTTCGTGCAGGACATTGTTCCGATTCTGACGAAAGCGGGCTGCAATACGGGTGCTTGTCATGCGAAGGCGGTGACAGGTCAGCGGGGATTCCGGCTTTCGCTCCTCGGCTTCGAGGCTCAGGAAGATTACGAGCACATCGTTAAAGAAGGCAAAGGGCGACGGGTGTTTCAGCCTGCGCCGGAGCAGAGTTTGCTGGTGTTAAAGGCTTCCAACACCGTTCCTCATGGCGGTGGTAATGCGCTGGATCCGGCCTCAGACAATTACAAAACGCTGGTGCGCTGGATCAGCGAGGGGATGGTTTTCGGTAAGGACGCGCCCAGGCTGACTTCGGTGGCGGTTGAGCCCAACCGGGCGACGATGAAGGTGAACGCGTCTCAGCAACTCAAGGTGACGGCGCGTTATTCAGACGGCAGCGAGCGGGACGTCACGAGTATGGCGCTTTACGAGCCGAATGACCGGGCGATGGCGGAAACGGATGAGACCGGCGGCGTCCACACGCTCGATATCCCGGGCAACGTTGCGGTGATGGTGCGTTATGCGGGGCTCGTCTCAGTGTCGAATATTTCGATCCCTCTGGGGGCACCGGTGGACGAAATACCTCCGGAAAAGAACTTCATCGATAAGCTCGTCTTCGCAAACTTGAAGGAGATCGGGGTGCCTCCTTCTCCGGTATGTGACGATGCCACCTTTCTCCGGCGGGTGACGCTGGATATCGCGGGACGTCTCCCGACGGAGGAAGAGACCCTCGCGTTCTTTGAAAATAAAGCGCCGGACAAGCGTGACGCCGTGATCGATTCGCTGCTCGAAAGTCCGGATTATGCGGATTACTTCGCGAACAAGTGGACCGCTCTGCTGAAAAACAAACGGGAAAGCAAAGCGGACATCACCGCGAATTTCGCGTTTCACTCATGGGTTCGAGACGGGCTTCTCGCAAACAAACCCTACGATGAGATGGTGCGGCAGATCCTGGGCGCCACCGGCACGATTGTCGCGAATCCGGCGGTGGCGTGGTATAAGCGCGTCAAGTTGCCCAACGAGCAAACCGAAGACGTCGCGCAGCTCTTTCTCGGGGTTCGGATGCAATGTGCGCAATGTCACCATCACCCGTTTGAGCGGTGGAGCCAGAAAGACTACATCGCTTTCACGGCTTTCTTCAGCCAGGTCGGTCGTAAACCGACCGCGATCGCCGGAGAGGATTTGATCTTCCATAAGCGCGGCAAGGCCCAGATGGAGAACGCGAAAACGAAAGAACCGGTGATGCCTGCGGCGCTCGGTCAAACGCCACCGGAGATCGCGCCCGATGACGACCCCAGGTTGCGTCTCGCGGACTGGATGGCTGATGAATCGAATCCCTTTTTCGCGAAAGCACTCGTCAATCGCTACTGGAAGCACTTTTTCCGCCGTGGCCTCGTCGAGCCGGAAGACGACATACGCGATACGAACCCGGCGACAAATCCTGAGTTGCTGGATGCCCTCGCGAAACATTTTATCGAAAGCGGTTTCGATCTGAAGGAGGCGGTGCGTGTCATCACTCAGAGTCAGACGTATCAGCTCAGCTCGATGCCGAATGAGCATAACGAGGTAGACCGGCAGAATTTTTCTCACTTTTATCCGAAGCGGATGCAGGCGGAGGTGTTGCTGGATTCCATCGATCAATTGACGGGCGCGAGCACCAAGTTCGCCGATCTTCCACTGGGAACCCGCGCGGTCGCACTGCCTGACAACAGCTACAACGTGGCTTCTCCCTTCCTTAAAATCTTCGGTCGTCCTGAAGCGGCAAGCGTGTGCGAATGCGAACGGGCTCAGTCGCCCAGCCTCGGGCAAAGCCTACACCTCATGAATTCTTCGGATGTGAAGTCCAAGCTGACTACGAGCAAGGGCACGGCCGACAGTCTCTCGCAGCCGGATAAAACCGAGGCCGAGGGGATTCGCAATATTTACCTTTCCGCCTTCTCCCGCGAGCCTACCGGCGAGGAACTCAGCATCGCGGAAGATCATCTTCTCAAGCCCCGCACCGATGCCGATGGCAAGCCGCTCGACCCGCAACGTGCCAAACGCCTCGGCTACGAAGATCTGATCTGGGCGATCATGAACACGAAGGAATTTCTCTACAACCATTGAACTTATGAATCGAAAATTCGCATCGTCACTTCTCGCCGGACTGGCGGTGTTGTGGATCACCACGCCGGCGTTTTCTCAACTCGTTTGTTTGCCCGCGCCCCGACTGCTCACGCTGATGCCGATGGGGGCTCAGGCCGGAACGAGCGTGGAGGTCACGCTCACGGGAGAGAATATCGAGAATGTGACGGAGATGCTGTTTTCGACTCCGAAGATCACCGCGACGCCGGTTAAGGATAAGGACGGGCAACTGATCGAGAACAAATTTCTGCTCACCGTTGCCGCTGATGCTCCTGTGGGCGTTTACGATGTGCGGGTGCTTTCACGGCTCGGAATTTCGTCACCCCGGGCTTTCTCGGTGGGTAAACTTCCGGAACTCACTCGCACCGAAACCAACAATTCGATCGGGACGGCGATGGCGCTTCCCTCGAATTCGATCTGCAATGCGGTGATGACAAAGCAGTCGATCGATTACTATTCATTCAAGGCGAAAAAAGATCAGCGGATCTCGGTCGAATGCGCTTCGGTGGGAATCGATTCCAAACTGACACCGGTCGTGATGATTGCCGATGCGGTGGGACGTGATCTGGTGGTGAACCGGACCGGTGGCGTTCTCGATTTCACCCCGAAGGCGGATGGAGATTATGTGATCAAGGTGAGTGACCTCACCTATCAGGGGAGCAACCGGCATTTCTACCGGCTCGCGTTGCAGGAGTTGGCCGGTGACGCGCCGGCCTTACGTCAACCCTCCACCGCAACGGTGAGTTCGATGTCGTGGCCACCGGCTGGCCTTCCGGCGGAGGCGAAAGCTCACGAAATCGAGCCGAACAACGCGCCGGGGGAGGCCCGGAAGATTACCTTTCCCTGTGATATCGCGGGGAGTTTTTACCCCGCTGCTGACGTCGATACCTACGAATTCGCGGCAAAAAAGGGCGAAGAGTGGTGGATCGAAGTCGGCTCCGAACGTCTCGGGCTCCCGACGGATCCCTTTGTTCTCGTGCAGAAAGTCACGACGGAGGATGGAAAGGAAACGCTGACCGACGTCGCGGAGTTGTATGACATCAAGCCGCCACTCAAAGTTTCCACGAATGGGTATTCCTACGACGGTCCGCCCTACGATGCCGGTTCGCCCGATGTTCTGGGGAAAGTGGAAATCAAAGAGGATGGCGTTTATCGCCTCCAGGTTCGGGATCTTTTCGGGGGCACCCGCAACGAGCCGACGAATGTCTATCGCCTGATCGCGCGGAAGGCGGCACCTGATTTTGCTCTCTCGGCCTGGGCCGTTCACATGACGCTTCGAAATGGTGATCGCGCTGCCTTTTCGAAACCGATCGCCCTCCGGGCTGGAGCGGCGATGGCGATCGAGGTCGCCGTGGTTCGCCGCGATGGATTCGATGACGAGATAGAACTGGCGATGGAAGGCCTTCCCGCAGGAGTGACCGCGAGTGGTCTCAAAATTCCGAAAGGAAAGACAGTGGGGCATGTCATCATCACCGCCGATGAAAACGCGAAGCAGGCCGTGTCGCTCGCAAAGATGTACGGAAAAGCGACGATCGACGGGAAAGAGGTCACGCGTCCGTGCCGTCTCGCGACGATGGCCTGGCCGGTGAAAGATGCCAAGCAGGAGATTCCGAATCCTCGACTCGTCGCCAACATTCCGGTGTCCGTGACGGAGTCTGAGAAAGCCCCTCTCAGCGTCGCAGCGAATGAAGAGAAGGTGTGGGAGGTGAAAGAAGGCGGAACCTTGAAGATTCCTCTCAAAGCAATTTGGCGCGAGGAATTCTCGGGAACGTCCGTGAAGTTCAAAGTTTACGGAACCGGTTTCGATAAGGCCAAGGAGTTCGAGATACCGCTGAAAGCCGAGTCTCACGACGTCGAATTTGATCTGGCGGCTTTGAAGGTGGCTCCCGGCGATTACACGATTGCCTTTTACGGAGGAGCGATCACGAAATACCGTTACAATCCCGCCGCTGTGGCTATCGCCGAAGCGGAGAAAAAGAAAGCCGAAGCCGAAGCTGTCAAGGTAGCTGCCAACGCGAAGAAACTGGCGGAGGAAGCCGCCAAAGCCCCCACGGACAAGAAGTCGGAGATCGCCGGAGCTGCTAAAATTGCGGCCGAGAAACAGAAGCTCGCGGAATCTGAAATGGCTAAAGCGGTCAAGAAGATGAAAGCGGTTACGGCTGCCGCGGCCCCGAAAGACATCGTTGATATTGTGATATCAAAACCGATTCAAATTTCGGTGAAAGCGGCGACTCCTGTTGAAGTCACCACTGCTGAAGTGAAAAAATGAAACCCGGGCTACGACATCTCTCTTCCGTTTTTTTCGTGGTGGCGTTCGTCTCCTGGGCCGGCTTGCGCAGTTCGGTCGCCGCTCCCGCTGAGCCTGATTTCTATCGTGACGTCTACCCGTTCCTCAAGGCGAACTGCATTTCCTGTCATAACAAGACAACGACGAAGGCGGCCCTCAATATGGAGACGCCTGCTCTGATGAAAAAGGGAGGGGACTCCGGGCCCTCGATCATTCCCGGCAAGAGTGCCGAAAGCCTCATTGTCGAAGCCTCGATTCATTCTCCTGATTTTGAGATGCCGCCGCCGAATAACAAAACCGATGCGAAGAATTTGAGCCCGGCGGAAATTGCGGTTCTGAAAAAATGGATCGACCTCGGAGCGAAAGATTCAGTGAAGGCTGAGAGCAAGGTCGTGTGGCAGGCTCTCGATCCCGGCGTGCATCCGATTTACACGCTGGCGATGACGAAGGATGGACGGTTCGCCGCCGCCGGTCGCTCGAATCAGATTTCGATTTACGATTTGGCGACGCAGGAGTTCGTGACCCAGGTTCTGGACTCCGCTCAAAAGCCGGCCGGTGCGCATCGAGCGCTCGTCCATTCGCTGGCCTACAGTCCCGACGGATCACGCCTCGCTTCGGGCGGTTACCGAGAAGTGAAAATCTGGCAGAGGGAAGCGGGCGCGCCGCTCAAACGGAAGGGCGATCCAGCGCTGGGCGCTGTGGTTTCCACGATGACTCCGGATGGAAAGCAGATCGTGTCGGTCGACAAGAGCGGGACGCTTTCCCTACTCAATGCCGCCGATGGGAAGGTGGTCAAAAAGGTCGCGTCGGTTGCGCCGACAGGAGCCCGGTTTCTGAGCGTTTCGCCCGACGGCGGCAAGGTCGCGGTTTTTGCCGGAGGCTGGAATCTCAGCGCGTGGAATCTGGCCGATGGAACGTTACTCGCCAAACAAACCGTTCCGGATCCAACGCTCGAAAAGCAAGTCGGGGAGGCTCAGGCTAAGCTCGCCGCCGCGGTGAAGGCGGAGGCGGATGCCGGCGCTGCGGTGAAGACGGCTCAGACTTCCAAGGCAGCTGCTGCGAAAGCACTCGCAGAGATCAACGCAGCGATTGCTGCAGCCGCGACTCCCGAGCTGCAAAAGCAACTCGCTGACGCGAATGCGAAAGCCGCTTCCTCTGGCAAGGCGGAAGCTGGTGGGGTCGCCGCCGCGAAAACCGCTCAGGCAAATGTCGCCGCCGCAACGAAGGCGAAGTCCGACGCAGACGCCGCCGTCAAGATTGCTCAGGCAGCGACCACGAAGACGGTTGGCGAGATTAAAGCGAAAGTGGCAGCGGCATCCAATCAGGATCTTCAGAAAGTGCTGGCTGATTCCAATACGAAGGCGGCTTCGGTAGGTAAGGCTGAGGCAGGGGCCGTTGCGGCGGCGAAAGCGGCTCAGGCCGGGCTCACCGCGGCGGTGAAGGCAGAGGCTGACGCCGGTGCGGCGCTCAGGGTGGCTCAGGCCTCCAAAGCAGCGGATGCGAAAGCACTTGCCGGGATTAAAGCAACGATAGCGGCGGCCGCGACTCCGGAATTTCAGAAGCAGCTCGCCGATGCGAATGCGAAAGTTGTTTCTGCCGGCAAGGCGGAAGCGGGTGCGGTCGCTTCGCTGAAAGCCGCTCAGGCGGCGAGGGCGAACGCGGATAAATCGGTCAAAGATGCTGCGGCGAAGTTGGATCAGGCCCGAAAAGTTGCGATGGGTGCTTTGGCCTGGACCGCTGACAGCAAGGCCGTGATTACCGGCGGCGAAGACAAGGTGGTTCGGGTGTGGCCGCTTCCGGTGGCTTCTGCGACCACTTTTTCCCCACCGAAGCAGCTCGCAGGAGCGACGGGTGGCATCGTTGCGTTGGCGAGCGGACCTGACCTTCTCGTCGCGGCGGGGAAGGACAACAAGATGCGCGTGTGGAGTTTGTCGGGTGCTAAGATGCTCCGAGAGATTCCTCTGGCAGGGGTGCTGAGCCTGAGCCTTTCGCCCGATGGAAAACTTCTCGCGAGCGGGGGCAGTGACAGTGCCATTCGGATCTGGGATGTCGCAACGGGGAAACAAGTCAGCGAGCTGCGCGGCACCGTATCAACGACCCGCGAGGTGGCGGCACTTGAGTGGACGCTTGATGTGCAGAAATTGGAGCAGGATTTCCAGAAAACAGTCGTGGCGAAAATTGAGGCGCAGGACAAGGCGCTCGATGTGCTTCTGAAAAAAGCCGAGGATGCCATCGTGGCGATGACGAAAGCCCTGCCGGTGAAGGAAAAAGAGATCAAGCCGAAAGAGGACGCGACAGCAGCGGAAAAGAAGAAGGTCGAGGAAGCTCGTGCGGCAATCGCAAAAGCGCCTGAAGGCAAAGCGGATGCGGCGTTGGAGAAAGCGCTCAAGGCGGCTCAGGACAAACTGATTACCGCCGAGACTGCGGAGAGCTCGGCGCGCGCGGCATTCAAGGCCGTCCAGAGCAATATCTCGGATGCCGAGGCACAAGTGAAGCGCATCACCGCGACGAAAGCGGAGAATGCCGTGGAGATTGCTGCGGCGAAAGCGGCGGGTGATACGGCAAAGGCGCTTCATGCAAAGGCGACAGCCGATCTCGCTGCCGTTAAAAAAGCGATCGCCGCTCCCGGTTCGCCGCCGCTCGCGGTCGCGTTTTCGGGTGACTCGAAAAAGGTCGCGGCGAAGTTCGGCAACGGCGCACTCAACGTCTGGGCGGTTCCCACCGGAATTCCAATCGAAGCGGTCACCGCGGAAGCCGCGACGACGACAACGGTGATTACGATCCCCGACGGAACTTTCTTATCCTGTGATGCCGATGCTTCAGTTGCCTCGACCGGGCAAGCTGTCCGATGGAAGCTCGAACGCGTTCTCGGTGGGGACAAAGAGCTCACGCTGTTCGCTGATCGCGTCAATGCTCTCCAGTTCAGCCCCGATGGGAAAACGCTTGCGGCAGGGGGCGGGGAACCTTCCCGAACCGGGGAACTGGCTCTGTTTGACGTTGCGAGCGGGAAGCCGAAGGCAAGCTGGAAAGAGCTTCATGACGATACCATCGTCGGTCTCGATTTTTCTCACGACGGCAAACTGATCGCCTCGGGGGCCGCTGATAAAATCGTTCGCGTCATCGACCTTGCGAGCGGTAAGCAAGTGAACCTTTTCGAGGGGCACACGCATTACGTCATGGGCGTGGACTTCCGCGCGGATGATCGCGTTCTCGCTACGGCCGGTGCCGACGGCGTCGTTAACGCCTGGGACATGCTCCTCGGCGAGCGGAAGAAGAAGATCGAAGGCTGGTCGAAGGAAGTGACTTCGCTTCAATTCATCGGCGCGACCAACCAGATCGTCACCTCCGCAGGGGACAATCTCATTCGCATCGTCAATGACAACGGCACGCAGATTCGCTCGATTGCGGGCCTTCCCGATTTTATGCAAGTCGCCGCGAGCACGGCGGATGGCGCCACGATTATCGGCGGCGGCGAAGACAGTTTTCTGCGTGTCTGGAATGGAAGCGATGGAAAAGAAATCACTGCTTTTGGAGCTCTGAAATAACCGGTCAATCATTTACCTCATACTGCTATGTCCTCAATTCTGAATCAGTCCCCGTTCGCCAAATGTGCAGGACCAATGAACCGCCGCAGTTTCATGCAGATCGGTCTCACCGGCATGGCTTCGCTGAGTTATCCCGGTCTCCTCCGTTTACGGGCCGAGAATGCGTTGAAACCGAATTCCGAGAAGAAAGCGATCATCATGGTATGGCTTCCGGGCGGGCTTTCGCATGTGGATTCCTACGATATGAAGCCCGATATCGGGAGCGAGTATCGCGGGCCGTTCAAGCCCATTTCCACCAACGTGCCCGGCATGCAGATTTCCGAACTGATGCCGATGCAGGCGAAGATCGCGGATAAATTTACGATTTTGAGATCGATGCATCAGGGCGCAGGCGGGCATCCGGCGGGGTCGATGCAGATGTTTTCCGGTGACAGCGACACTCGCGATAAACCGAAGCCGCGTCTGCCTGACTGGATGTCGGTGGCGAACTACCTGCGTTCACAGGACGGGCCCCGCACGAATCCGCTTCCCAATTATGTCGGCGTCAATCCGGCACCCGCCAACTACAGTGGACCCGCCTATCTGGGGGACGCTTACGGGCCTTTCGCGGTGAGCGATGATCCGAATCGCCCCAATTTCCAGGTGCCTAACATTGGGCTGTCCGATCCCTCGGAGACGAGACGATTGAGTGACAGGATCGCGCTGCGTAAGAGCCTCGATAAGATGGAACGGGCTTTTGATCAGCAAAACGAACTGGGTGCTCTCGACGAGTTCGAAACTCAGGCGATGACTCTTTTGACCAATCCGGCGACTCGCGATGCCTTCGACCTCGGGATGGAGGACGACAGAACCCGCGACCGCTACGGGCGAAACCGCTGGGGGCAGCAATTGCTCATGGCGCGGCGTCTCGTCGAAGCCGGAGTGGAAATTGTCACGAGCACGCTGAGCGGGCCGCTTTGCGGACGCGTTCAGAACTGGGACGATCACGCCGTGAATCAGCATCAGTTCGAGGCGTTGCGTTTCCGGATGCCTAACTACGATCAGGCTGTTTCTGCTCTGATTGAGGACATCTACGCGCGGGGGCTCGATGAGCGCGTTCTCGTCGTCGTGACCGGTGAGTTCGGGCGAACTCCGAAGATCAGTTTCAACCGCAGTACCGGAGCAGGTAACGCGAGTGGTCCTACCGGAACGCTGCAGCCGGGACGCGATCACTGGCCGCGCGCTTTTTCGAATATCTGGGCCGGAGGAGGCATCCAGACGGGTGGCGTTATCGGAGCGAGCGACAAACGGGGCGAGGACGTCATCGAACGTCCCTGCGGCCCCGGAGACTTTCTCTCAACGATCTATCATCACCTCGGTATCGACTCGTCTAAAGTCACGATCGATGACTTCAACGGCCGCCCCGTTCCCATCGTCAACGAAGGAAAACCAATTCCGGAGCTGACGGTGTGAGGTGTTAAATCAGCTCCGACGCAATCGGGTCGGCGAGTGATTTTCCGGCCCTTGTCAGAGTGATAAAGCCGTCTTTTTCGACGATTAAACCCTGTTGGGTCAGTGTCTCAACAGGGTTGGGTGTGGGAACCAACCCTGTAGGAAGGCCCTTCCGGGTTCGCAATCGAAGCGCGATCGCTTCGATGCGTCGGTCTTCGTTACTGAGAATTTCGATCTCCGTCCGCGTGTCGATCCCGCTTCCTGATCGCTTCACGTAGGCGGCTGTGTCAGGAACGGTTTTCCAGCGTTGGCCCGCGATCGTCGAGACGGCACCCGGACCGAGTCCCAGATAGTCGTTTCCCGCCCAGTAGGCCTGATTGTGCTGAGATTCAAAACCGGGCTTCGCGTAGTTCGAAATTTCGTAGTGGGAAAAGGCGTTTTCTTCGAGGAAATCGATCGCCTGATAGAAGAGATCGGCGTCACGGTCTTCGTTCGTGTCGAGTTCTCCCTTTTCATGTCGCTGCATGAATTCGGTGTCCTCTTCGTAGGTGAGATTGTAGGCGGAAAAGTGTTCGGGTTGCAGCGCGACGGCCTGGTCGAGATCGCGCTGCCAGCTCTCGGCGTTCTGGCCGGGGACGGAAAACATGAAGTCGACGCTGAGGTTCTCGAATCCTGCTTCGCGGAGCGTTTTGAATGCAGTGATCGCATCGTCGGCGCTGTGATCACGTCCTAGTGTTTTGAGCGTGTCAGGTTGAAACGACTGCACGCCGAGACTGATCCGGTTGGCGCCCAGCTTCCGCATCAGTTGAGCCTTTGTCAGGTCGTAGGTGGCCGGATTGGCCTCGAGGGTGTATTCCCTGACCTGTGACAGGTCAAACGTCTCAGCGAGGCCCTCCATGAGCTTTTCGAGGAGAGTGGGGGAAAGGAGCGTCGGCGTGCCGCCTCCGAAATAGACCGTCTCGAACGGCGTGTGCACTTCGGTTTTGCGCTGCTTCGCCTCAGCGAGAATCGCCTCTACAAAATCCCGGTTCGCCAGCTTACCCGGTTGGTGCTTGTAGAACGCACAGTAGGGGCAGATGTGATGACAGAAGGGGATGTGGAGGTAGAGATGCACGGCGGTGCCGCTGTGCGGCGTAAAAGGTTAAATGTAGAGGGTGAAAGGTGCTTGGCTTTCGAGGCGCTTCGCGCGGTGAGATGGTAGGAAGCCGTTGCACGGCGCCGGAAAATGAGAAGGCGTTGCAGGGAGCATGGGCTGAGCGGCGGAAGATTCTCTACTTCTCTACTCCTTTCATTCTCTACTTCTTTTCCCCGCTACTTCTTCTCCCCGCTACTTCTCTTCGTCATCCTCCCTCACAAAAATACTGGGACCTGAGGTGCTGACCACGGTGATCTTCCTTCCTTTCTCAATCTGCTGGCCTTCAGAGATGACGTCGAGACGGGATTCGTTGATGAGGGCGCGACCGGAAGGGTGCAGGTCGGTCAGGGCGACGCCGGTTTGGCCAATCAGTTTCTGGCGGTCTTCGAGTTCATCATCGTGTCCGATTTCCTCATTGAGGACGAGCCCCCTCGTGAAGGGGAGGCGATGAAAGTGCTTCATCCAGAGATTCAGCGTGAGAACGCCGAGGATGATGAGCGCGAAGAGGGCGACGAACCCCCACGTCGCACCGTAGGCGGTGAACGTGGCGATGACGGCTCCGATGAGGCAGAGAAAGCCGATGACCCCGAGAATGCCCCCGGGAAGCACCAGTTCCGCGAGGATGGCGACGATCCCGATCGCGCTCAGCAGTAGGATAGTCGTCATCAATGTCGCGAATTGGTGTGAAGGGAATATTTAAGGTTTTCCGCAGCAGCTTTTGAATTTCTTTCCACTGCCGCAAGGACAGGCATCATTGCGACCGACCTTCGGCAGTTCACGTTTGACCGTTTTTGGAATCTGGATCTCAGGCTGAGCCTGCTCCTGACCGCCCTGGGGGGCGAGAGTGGCACCTCCTTCTTCGGCGAGGCCGGAGAGCACGTCGGAGCGGGACATCTGAATGCCGCGGAGGACGCGATTGAAATCCTCGGGACGAACCGTCGTCGTTCGGAAGAGGTTTCCAAGGACTTCGCTTTTGATGCGATCCATCAGTCCCACGAAGAGCTTGTAAGCGGAATGCTTATACTCAACGAGAGGATCTTTCTGCGCGTAGCGGTAGTTACCGATGGAGTCGCGAAGACTGTCCATCTCGTAAAGGTGCTCCTGCCAGAGTTGATCGATGCTGTGAAGAATGACCCAGCGTTCGAGATCTTCGACGCGCTCGGGATCTTCGTGATTCGTTTTGACTTCGTAAGCCGCTTTCACCTGGTCGATGAAAAAGTCGAGCGTCTCGTCGGCGGTCTTGTTGGCAAGCCCCGCATCCTCGGAGGTAAGGCCGAGGGGGAAGTGGGTGTTGATCACCTGAAGCGCTGCGTCCTGATCGAGCTCGCCCGATTCGGAGTCGTAGGCGTCCTGCACCATCGCCGGCAATGCCTCTTCGATGATGTCGACGATGAGACCGTGTGGATTCTCGGTGTTCAGAACTTCGTTGCGGTAGCCGTAGACGACGCCCCGCTGATCGTTCATGACATCATCGTATTCGAGAATGTGTTTCCGTGAGAGGTAGTCGCGTGATTCGACTTTTTTCTGTGCGTTCTCCACTGACTTGTTGAGCCACTTGTGTTCGAGCTCCTGACCTTCTTCGAGACCGAAGCGGTCCATCATTTTGGTCATGCGTTCGGCGGCACCGAACTGCATCATGAGATCATCCTCAAAGCTGACGTAGAAGACGGAACGACCGGGGTCACCCTGACGCGAACAACGTCCACGAAGCTGGCGGTCAACGCGTCGGCTGCGGTGGCGCTCCGTTCCAATCACGAAGAGTCCTCCTTTTTCGGCGACGCCTTCGCCGAGCTTAATATCGGTGCCTCGACCGGCCATGTTCGTGGCGACGGTGACGGAGCCGGGTTGTCCGGCACGGGCGACGATCTCAGCCTCCTGAAGGTGGAACTTCGCGTTGAGGACAGAGTGGGGAATCTTTTCGCGCTTCAGCATCCGCGCGAGAACTTCGGAGGATTCCACGCTCGCGGTTCCCAGTAGAATGGGTTGACCGGCATGATGGCGTTCCTGCACGGTTTCGATAACCGCTTTGAATTTCTCACGCTGCGTTTTGAAAATCTTGTCGTTGAGATCGATTCGCGCGATGGGGCGGTTCGTGGGAACGACGAGAACCTCGAGCTTGTAGATGTCGTGAAATTCGGCGGCTTCGGTTTCCGCGGTTCCGGTCATACCTCCGAGCTTTTCATAAAGTCGGAAGTAGTTCTGGATCGTGATCGTCGCGTAGGTCTGCGTCTCGCCTTCGATCGTGACGCCTTCCTTGGCTTCGACAGCCTGGTGGAGTCCGTCTGACCAACGACGTCCCGCCATTTTACGGCCGGTGTTCTCGTCGACGATCATGACGCGATTGTCCTCTACGACGTAGTGCACGTCTTTCTCGTAGAGTGTGTAGGCTTTCATCAGCTGGGTGATGGTGTGCATCTTCTCGGCCTGCACTGACATCTGCTGTTGAAGCTCGTTTTTCTTCGCGCCCTTTTCCGCGTCGGAGAGGGATTCGTCGCCGTCGATTTCAGAAAAGACTTCGGAGAGATCCGGAAGAACGAATGCTTCGGGATCATCGGGGCTGAGAAACTGGCGACCTTTCTCGGTCAGCTCCGCTTCGTGTTGCTTCTGATCGAGTGTGAAGAAAAGCTCTTCTTTCAGTGCGAACAGCGCGGTCTTCTGCGGATCGCGGTAGAATTCGAGTTCCGCCTTTTCCATGGCGCGGCGAACTTCGGCGTTTTCCATCGCACGCATCAGCGCGCGGTTGCGGGGCATGCCGAGTTTTACCTTGAAGAAAAGCGTTCCGGCTTCGGCGTGATTGCCTTCATCGAACAGCTTCTTCGCTTCCTGCGCGAGTTCCGTACAGAGGTTGGTCTGCTTGCGGTTCAGCTTTTGGATGTCCGCTTTGTAGAGATCAAACTGCTGGTCCTGACGGACCGTGACCGGTCCTGAAATGATAAGTGGTGTCCGTGCTTCATCCACGAGGACGGAGTCAACCTCATCAATCAGTGAGAAGTAATGATTCCGCTGAACCTGATGCTCGGCATCCTGGGCCATTCCGTTGTCACGGAGGTAGTCGAATCCGAATTCACTCGCGGTGCCGTAGGTGATGTCTTTGGCATACTCGGCTTTGCGGGCGGCGCTGTCCTGTCCGTTCTGAATACAGCCGACAGTGAGGCCGAGGTATTCGAAAAGGTGGCCCATCCATTCGGAGTCCCGTTTCGCGAGATAGTCATTCACGGTGATGACGTGAACGCCGAGACCGGTTAGCGCGTTGAGAAAGACGGGAAGTGTCGCGACGAGCGTTTTACCCTCACCGGTTGCCATCTCGGCAATCATTCCACGGTGGAGACCGATGCCGCCGATGAGCTGGACATCAAAGTGAACCATCTCCCATTTGACGGGGTGGTCACAGACGATCCACTCGGTGCCGCAGAGACGGCGCGCGGCGTTTTTAACGACAGCGAAGGCTTCGGGAAGGATCTCTTCGAGATAGGCAGCGCGGGCTGCGGGAAACTGTTCCTTGAGATCCGCAAACGTCTGCTGGGCGGAAATGATGCGCTCGATAATCGCGTCGTTGTCGAGGCCGGCGATGTCGCCCGTCTTGGTGAACGCGGCTGCCTCACGGTATTCTTCTGAGAGGGCTTCGAAGCGTTCGCACCATTCCGACAGGATCTCGCGGTTCTCGTCTGCTGATCGCGTTCCGAGAATTCTCTCGCTGTAAGTTTTGGTATCGAGATTGTAGCGGTTCAGATGGGCTTTCCAGGCCGCCGTTTTGTCTTTGATATCCTGTTCGCTACCGGCTTGCAACTCCACCTCGATGGCGTTGATCTTCTCGACAATAGGAGCGAGTTTCTTGATGATACGATGGTTTCTACTGCCAACGATGAGTTTAAGGAGCCACTTAACCATGGGTTCTAATAATTAGGAAATTTAAGAAATGCGAACTATAGGCTAAATCAGCCAATTTTCAGTTTCTTTTCGTCACTCTGGGACGAAGTCGTGTCGTGAACTTTACGCGTGGCGCCTGATGAACTCATCTGCAAGCGCCCGATAGGCAGCGGAACCCGAGCAGGAGGGGGCGTAGTCGATGATAGATTGTCCGTAACTGGGGGCTTCGCCGAGTCGGATGTTGCGTGGGATGATGGTGTCGTAGGTGACTTCCGGGAAATACTCCCGAACGTCGTTGATTACCATAGCGGAAAGATTGGTCCGGCTGTCAGCCATTGTCATGACGATGCCTTCGAGAACGACTTCGGGGTTGGCGCCCGATTCTTTGATCTGCTGATGCACTCCAACGATCTTGGAAAGTCCCTCGAGCCCGAAATATTCGCACTGGAGCGGGACGATGAGTTCATCAGCGGCGGCGAGTGCGGAGGTCATGAGAACTCCCAGTGACGGCGGGCAGTCCATAAGCATGTAGTCGGCATCGCTCGTTTCTTTGAACGGCTGAAGCAGGTTGCGGAGGCGAACGAGATGGTCGTCTTCCCGTGCCATCTCAATTTCACACCCGGCGAGGTCCATATCGCAGGGAATCAGCGAAAGATTTTCGTATTTCGTCTGCAGAACCAATTCTGAAACGTCACCACCCCCGATCAGATGCTGATAGATACTGGGATTTTCTCCTGCAGTAAAATCGAGTGCACTGGTTGAGTTTGCCTGGGGATCCAGGTCCAACACGACGATCTTTTTGCCCTTCTCAGCGAGACATGCGCCCAAGTTAACCGATGTGGTTGTCTTTCCGACGCCACCCTTTTGGTTGGCTATGGCAATGATTTTCATGGGGATGATGTGTAGAAAACGAGGTGGACGGGAAACTTGCCCGATCCTGAGCAGGTGGAAAGGGGAAAAACAGCTTCTTACCGTAAATTTTGATGAAATGACCCGCTGAGAGGCTGATGAGGGAATGTAATGAGATGCAAAAATCCCTTCTTGCAATCAGGGTAGGGGTTTGTTGTATTGGCCTGTTATCTTGAGCTCCGCAATCGAACCGTCAAAATTCACTGGAATGCGTTATTTTTCAACCGGACCGATTATAATCGCGGCTGTCCTTTGCGGAACGCTCGGTTTTTCACAGGAGAAAGCGGAGAAGAAGACCAAGTCCGCAGCGCCCGCTGCCTCTGCGGAGACCATTCAAAAGCACCCGCTGAAATCGGCCTCCTCTGAGGATGCCCGGATTGAGGCGAGAGAATCCATGCTCGAGAGTCTCGCTGATCAGCTCTCGAGGCGGATGCAGGCTCTCAGAGAGCGTGAAAAAGCGCTTACCGCCCGCGAGAAGTCGTTGTTGAAGCGCGAAGAGGTCGCAACGGAGCGGGAGGGTGTCCTGAATTCGATGGAGGATCTCATGCAAACGCGTGAGGATGTCGTCAAACGCAGAGAGAAGCTTCCACCGCCGCAGGCGTGGAAGGGGGAGGCGACGCCTTCTGTTTACGGAAGATATGCCGCGGTTCTGGACGGGAAAACGATGCAGTTCTTTTACAAGAAGTCGGCCCATTCGAGGACTCCGGTCGCCTCCACTCAGAAACTGGTTACGGCGCTCGTCGTATGCAGTGACGGGAATCTCGATCAGATGCTGACGATTCCGGAGGAGGTGTTGAACGTGGAGCCGACTGTGGTCGGAGTGAAGCCCGGGGAAACCTATACGAGACGCCAGATTCTGACCGCGCTTCTCGTGAAAAGCGGAAACGATCTCGCTGCGACTTTGGCGATAGATAACGCCGGGTCGATTGAGGCGTTTGCCCAGAAAATGAATACCTATGCCCGTTACATCGGGATGAGCGATTCGAATTTCGTCAATCCTCACGGGTTGCCGGCGACGGGGCAGTATTCGACGGCGCGTGACATTGCTCTCGCTGCCTTTGAGGCTTATCAGAATCCGGATATTCGCGAAATGGTGAAGATGCGGACCTACGAGTTCGTCTTCAACAGTGGAGACACGAGAACCCTTTACAATACGAACCGCGTTCTGAGTTCTTTTGAAGGCTGTAACGGAATGAAGACCGGTTTTACTTATGCCGCCGGAAATTGTCTCGTTTCGAGCGCGAGCGTGAACGGCGAGGATCGAATTTCCGTGGTGATCAAAAGTGCGCGTCCTCAAGTGTGGGAGGACAGTAAGAAGCTCCTCGAATGGTCACTGAATCTGGAGATGACGGGGCCGCTTAAGGATGATGCCGGGTGGCGCTTTTCGCCGGACGATCCCGCGGTTACCGGCACGACGGTGGGCGCGGTCGAGGAGGCTGCTCTCTAAAGTGCCGGGCTCCTCAGATAGGGGCTGCCGTTTTCACCTTGCGGCCGGCGTGCTCGAATGACTCCGCTATCGCGGTCTTCACGTCGTCGAGTGAGATCGGTTTGGTGATGAAGCCATCCATACCATGTTCGAGGCATTGATCCCGAACTCCCGCGAGAGCGTGACCGGTCACCGCGATGATGAGCGGTTGACGGGGGAGTCCAAAATTGTTCCGGATTAGTTTGGTCGCATCGAGGCCACCCATCACCGGCATCTGAAGGTCCATGAGGACGAGGTCGATATCCCCGCGGTTCACACGCGCGGCACCTTCCTCACCGTTGCTGGCGAATTCGACGTTCTCATAGCCCAGCTTTTCGACGACCATACCGGCGATTTTCTGGTTCATGATCACGTCTTCGACGATGAGCACTCGTGCGGGGTAGCGGTCCGCGAACCCGGCGACTCTCTGTCCGGATTTTTCGTCACCGTTGGAAAACGCATCACCGGAAACCTCGATGCCCTGGCTGCGCTGGACCATCGCAACTGAATCGCGAAGGAGTTTCAGCTCGGAAATCGGTTTGAACAATGTGCGGATGTTAGGGAATTGTTTCTCGTCGATTCGAATCGAGTTTTCGCCGATGGATGAGAGGAAGATAGCGGGGATTTTTGCGGCAATGAGAGAATCGGCAAACGCCTTCATCTTGGCAGGATGTTCGAGCGCGATCGGATCGATGATGACCAGATTGGGAGCGAACCCGATGATTTGTCGCAGCACCGTCTCGTCGAGCTTCGGTGCGATGTGGGCCTTCATCTTCCAACTGTCGCAGTAGGTCTTGATGAGCGAGTTCAGCGCGTTGTTCCGTGTCAGGATGACGACACTCTTGCCGTGGAGCGGCTCCTGGTTCTCGAGGAGGTGCTGTGGTTTGACTGATCCCTGCTGGGGAACTTCGGTGAAGGGGATATCGAAAAAGAACTCCGAACCTACGCCGGGCTGACTTTTCACGTTCAATGAGCCGCCGAAGTTTTCGCACAGGCTGCGGCTGATGGCGAGCCCGAGACCGGTTCCTCCGAAATTACGGGTCGTCGATGCGTCCGCTTGCGTGAATGCTTCGAAGATGCGCTCGTGGTGTTCCTTTGCGATCCCGATGCCGGTATCCTTCACATTCACGTGAATGAGTGGATCGCTGCCGCGTTCTGTCTTCCTCGACGACAGGTTCACGGTGATGACGATTTCGCCTTTTCTTGTGAACTTGATCGCATTGCCGAGAAGGTTGACGAGGACCTGCTTAAGTCTCTCGCGGTCGCCGAAGATCAGATTCGGGATTTGCGCGTCGAGGTAGTAAATCAGCTCGATCTGACTCTCGGCCGCGTAGTAGGCAAACATCTCGATCGTTTCTTCCAGCAGACAGACGAGGTCGATCGGCTCATTTTCGAGCTCCATTTTGTCGGACTCGAGTTTGGAGAAATCGAGGACGTCGTTGATGAGATGCACCAGCGATTGACCGCTCGTGCTCATGATCTGAACCAGCTCCTGCTGCTCGCTGGTGAGATCGGTTTCGAGAAGCAGGCTCGTGGTCCCGACAATCCCGTTCATAGGAGTGCGAATCTCGTGGCTCATGTTGGCGAGGAAGTCGGATTTCGCATCCTGCGCGACTTCGGCGTGCCTTTTTGCAATCTGGATCTCTTTGATTGATTCCTGAAACTGGTCAGTTGTTGCCCGCAGGCTCTCTGCCATGGCGTTGAAGCTGTCGTGAACTTTTCTGACTTCGGGAGGACCGATGTCGGGGAGTCGGTAATCGAATCGACCGTCGGTCACGGTGTGCATCCCTTCGGCCAGTCCCTGAAAGCGCTTCGAGAACCAGACCGCGCTCAGGAGAAGCAAAAGCAGGAGCGGAAGAAATCCGATAAGAGAGAGAAAGTGTCCTTTCGCGAGGATGTGGCCCCAGGTGAAAACGTCAGGGGTGTAGGAGGCGTCGACTTTCAGGTAAATCGGCTTGTCAGAAGTCGTGATCTGCACCGCGGTTGAGAGGACGGGCCCCTCGGCGGCACCGAATGCATACTGAAGCGCACTTCTGAAACGGCTCAGAAAGTTCTTCCGGAGCGGGAGCATCGAAATGATGGTTTTCCCTGACGCGCTGACGCTCTCAACCATTTCGAGGCCGCCGAGTTGATCCTCGCGAATCTCACCCGAGCGATCGCTGAAGAATTTCTCGGGAGGCATTCCCGATTGCGCCTCTGAATAAAACTCGAGTGACGACACGCCCGCCGGCTTCGTGAGTCGGTTCAGGTTTGCTAGAAATTCAGTCGAGATGACTTTCGCTTCAGGCGAACCTGATTTCATCGCCTGGATCGCCTTTCCGTCAATGTTCGACGCGAATTGAGACACCTTCTCCGCGAAGTGATGCTTGAGGCTCAGTTGCTCGTTGTGCAGCTCTTGAGAGTAGATGAATCCAAGGCCTACAATGCCGCTTATCACCGTGGCAATTACGCTGATCGTGACGAGAAAATGGATGAGAGATGGTCTGAAAGAAGACATCACCTCAACTATGGATTAACCCGAACTTAAAATCAAATAAAAACCATAAATTCTATAATTTAGGGAAAATAAGGGTTTGCTGACAGTTTTTGCGATGAAGATCAGCGTAACCGCGGCGTTTCATCCCGCCGGGTGAGCGGGGAGAGGGACTGATCTGTTGCCGTATTCTGCTGCGACGCCCGGCTTTCGACGTCATTCTTTGCTCCACGCTGCAACTTGCGTTTGCATGGGGGGCATTTTGCCAGATAATGGCGCATCGGAATTGGAGCGGGTTGTTAGAAATCCCTATTCGGGCACTGACAAAGCTCCAACCGGATCGAGGGCGCGATTAGCTCAGGGGTAGAGCACCTGCTTCACACGCAGGGAGTCGCTGGTTCAAATCCAGCATCGCGCACCATTTTCAGTGAGGCCTTTCCCTCACCGTCGATTTCAGTTCTGCCCGTGAATTACGGGGCAGGGAACCTCGCTCATCCCCATGAGCACATGCGCGAGGCCGGGGTGAAATTCGACAATATCTTCGGCAAGGCTCCTGAGGCTCTCTTCGAAAGCCTGTTTCAATTCGGGATTATCCCTCATCGCCTGGGCGGGGGATCCTGTGGCTGATTCAAATAAAGCGAGAGCGTTGCTGTCGTTGGAGTCCTGAAGATACATGTGTTGAGAGGGGTGTACTGGTTCAATTAATTATTCGGATTTCCCGGGTTAAATTGAGGAGCGGGTGCCTGCCCGTCCCTCTGGAGATCCCTAATTTTTTCCTTCAGTAAAACCAGTGCCGTATCGGCAGCGTTTTTACCGTAGAAACCCGATCTCGACAGCTCTTCAAGCAACTCTTTCACCTGGGGTGTGGCAGAAAGAGTGATCTGAACGGTCTCAGTCGTGTTTTTAGGTCTGGCCATTTAATCCATAAAACGGAATAAGAATGGCATTTTTATAGGGTTTTAATGGCACAAGTCAACGGTTTTGGAACAAATATCGATTTTTTGTTGATTTTCTATATTTTGAACACTGTTCATTATTGCTGTTCAAATTGGGTGTGACTGAAAGTGTCACGTGATGCGGTCCTCTTAGAGGAGGCAAAGCGATTGCGCTTTGGGGGAGGAAAGGGCATCTTTCGGGAATGAATCAAAAAGGCATGACTCAGTTTTCTTTTATCCTCGCGATTACCTTCGGATTTGCGTTTCTGTTCACCGGTTGCAGTGAGAAGAAAGCCGAAGGCGATGGGCAGGCACCCGCGGTCGAATCGAAAGCACCCGCCGCTCCCGCGGAAGTGGCTCCGGAGCCGAAGAAAGCTCCTGAAAAGAAAGCTCTTGAAAAGAAAGCTCCTGAAGCGCCGGCAAAAGAAACTGCCGATGCAAAATCCGATGAGAAACCGGGCGAGTCAGATGCCGCCGCTCCCGCTGCCGTTGCAGATGAAGCGGCTGTGCCTGAGAAAGTAGCTATGAAAAAAGGTGAAGCCGTGGAATCCGGCAAAGAACTGGCGACTCTCGGAGGTGGGTGCTTCTGGTGCACTGAGGCGGTCATGGAGCGTCTCGAAGGCGTCTCCAACGTCGTTTCCGGTTACATGGGCGGGCACGTCGAGAATCCCTCGTATGAGCAGGTTTGCACAAAGACGACCGGCCACGCGGAGGTGATTCAGATCACATTCGATCCGGCGGTGATTACGTTTGACGAGATTCTTGACGTTTTCTGGCAGGCGCATGACCCCACGACGCTCAACCAGCAGGGCGCCGATCGCGGTCCTCAGTATCGCTCCGTCGTGTTTTACCATTCGGCGGCGCAGAAAAATGCAGCTGAGCAATCCAAGGCCAAGTTGGATGCGAGCGGAAAATATCCTGATCCCGCGGTGACGGAGATCACCAAGGCGGACACCTTCTGGGTCGCCGAGGACGGGCATCAGGATTACTACGAGCTCAACAAGGATTCGAATCCCTACTGCCGCGTCGTTATTTCACCTAAGCTGAAGAAGCTGGGAATGGAGTGATCGCGGGTGTTGCCCGTTGCTCAGGCGCTTCAACAGTTGGGCCTCGTGGGCGGCCTTCTGGCCACTCTGTCTTCGCTCGAGCGCTCCTTCGTGGGGTGCGCGGGATGGTGGGCTCAGCGTCGCGATAATCGCCCGGGAGTTGAAGAATTTACCGGCAGCCAGTGCCGGGAAAGGTCATCCCGGGTTGTCCTCATTGGCAGCGCAAGCATACCGCGGACAAAGATGGTGGAAACAAATCAGCGCTGGGCAATCTCGTTTTCGTTTCCTTCCGGAACTTCTTTGATTACGACGTTGCCGTTCTCGAGCTGAAGTGACTTCGCTTCGAATTCCCAGAGCAACCGGGGAGAGCCCGTGATCACGACATGATCTTTTTCCTTCGCCGCGTCCAGCGCTGTGAGATGGGGGTAGAGGCTCTGAATCGCGTTGCGAATCGGAGCCGCATCACGTGAACCGACCGGTGCGCCGGGATAGTGGGCGCTGATTTTCTCAGACTCGGTTACGGCGGTGACGATGAAAAGTTCTTCGCCGCTTTTGAGGCGCTTTTTCACCTCGGAAAGTTGGCCCTGCAGCCTCTTGCGTTGCTCGATCGATGAGATCGCGCCCCCTGAATCACCCGTGGCGAGTTTTTCGAGAAACAGTTCAAAGCGCTCCGGTTCGACTTCCCGAATGTGCGTTTTCACGTCCAGGGCGACGCTTCGAGTTGGCAGCGCCACTTCCGCGGGGACCTGCGAGCGAAGCGTGTCGATCTCCTGTTGCGAGAACGTGATCGGAAAGCGTCGTGATTTGTGCGTCGCAATTTGAGAGAGAATTGAATTCCGCTCTGTCTCAGGGATTTCATCGGACAAACTGAGCGCTTTGTTGAGGACGGGGCCTGCGCTCTCGCTGAAAATGTCACCGGGATTGACCGAAGCGGGATTCATCCCGTTTGCCGCCCATTTGACGACAGGATTGAAGGTGACGGTCTCTGCTTTCAGGTCCGAGTCCTCGTCCGTGAGTCCCAACGGGGAGGCGAATGCCATTTCAGATTCTGCAGATTCGGTTGGCGGGAGGCTGGAATTCGGGTCGTCGGCGATCGCCTTCAGTTCGTCGATCGTCTCCTCGTTCAATTCGTTGCCCTCGTTGAGTTTGCCGAGGATGCCGGAACTCTCTGTCGAGCTCTTCTTCGTGGCATTGGCGCAGGAAGTGACGCCGACGCTCACTGCAAGAGCAAGCGTGACAAGAAGAGCGGGTTTCATAGGGAGTTTGATTAGAAAATTAAGAAATCTTAATAATTAACTTCAGGTAAACATATTTATCATAATTGTCAATTTTATTGGTCTCGAATCGGACGCCGTTGGGAGGCGGTTGAAGCTTGACCGCAGCGAGGTATCGACGTTTCATGAGCGACTGGTTTTCCGCCGGGTTCTGCCTCTCATGCCTTCATCCGATTCTCAATTTTCGCGCCTGAAACTGGTGTTGTGCCTCGTTCTCTGGGGCGTGGCGGTGGGGAGTGCGTCGAGTCAGTTGATCAAGCGGAAGGCTGCGCCGGTGATTCCGGATTTGTCCGCATCCGGGCAGGTGCCGGCGACGGCGCTTGCTACCGTGACCCACAAGGTTTCCGTGCCGTCTCCGGTCCCGTCAGTTCACGCCGCGACTGCGATTGAAATGGGCGATGGGACGCTTCAGGCTTTCTGGTTCGGGGGCGCGCGCGAGGGGGCTAAAGACGTGAGTATCTGGGGCTCGGTGTACGATGGTGAAAAGTGGAGCACTCCCTCCATTGCCGTGAGCCGCGACGCAATCGCCTATGGGACAGGGCGCTACATTCGCAAGCTGGGAAATCCCGTCGCTGTGCTGGTGGGCGAAGAGGTCCACATCTATGTCGTTAGCGTCTCGGTCGGTGGCTGGAGCGGCAGCGCGTTGAACCGCGTCGTTCTGGATCGCGATTGGAACCGCGTCGGAAGGACGCAGCGGCTCGTCGGAAATCCGCTTTTGAATTTGGGGACTCTTATCCGCGCAGCGCCGTATCGGCTCGAGGGCGGCGATCTCGTTTTTCCCGCCTATCACGAAATGATGGAGAAATTTCCTCAGCTGCTCCGCGTCAGCTCTGACGGGCGGGTCGTTGATCGTGTCGCGGTTCCGGTCGACGAAGATTTGTTTCAGCCCTGGGCGCTTGTTTCCGGGGCCGGTGAAGTGGAGCTTTTTCTGAGACGCGGTGTCGATGCGGTGCCGGAGGTTCACGTCGCTCATTCACTCGATGGTGGTGAAACCTGGAGCGATGCGGAAGAAGCCGACCTGCCGAACCCGAACGCCGGGATCAGCGCCGTGCGGATGGATGACGGGTCCATTTTACTCGCCGCGAATCCGGACGAGGGCGGGCGTGGTAACCTCACGCTTTTCCGGAGTCAAAAACCAACCGGGCCATGGAAACCGGTCTACGAGGTGGATACGGAGGTGCGCGAGGAGGATGAAAAACAGATGGCTCAAATCGAGTATTCCTACCCCTGGTTGATGAAAACGAGTGATGGAATGATTCATCTTTTCTACACCTGGAATCGCACGCAGATCAGGCATCTCCGGATTTCTCAGGTAGCTTTGCAAGGAGGTGATACATGATCGCTCAAGTGGTTTCGGAAGCGGGGCATATTCTTTTGTTAGTCAGTGTTCTGGCCTGGTTAGGGCGATTCATCTCGAAGTCGTATCGAGGGGCCGTCGTCGGATTCGCGATCGGGGCGGTTCTTTCGGTGATGCCGCTGGAGCATTCGCCGCAGTTTTATACGCGCAGCGTTGTCGGTGACCTCAGTGTGTTGTCCTGGTTCTTTCTTATTCACCTGCTCTGTCGTTCCGTTTACGGGGTGACGTTTATTTCCCCGGGGCAAACGCGTGTCATCGCATTGGTCGCGGTCGTCTCGGGGCTGCTCGTTTACCCGGCTTCGTTGGGGGCTCCATGGCCGGATTTTTACCGACTCGGATTTGATTCGGGGATTCTCATTTACGCGTTCGCCGCCGCTGCTTTCGTCTTTATCGTGAGAGGACGCTTGGCGGTGGCGCTCTGGTTGGTGACGGCGCTGACGGCCTTCGGCTTGTGTCTTCTCGAGTCACTCAATTTCTGGGATTGTCTCTTCGATTATCCCTCTTTCGTCGTCGCTTCTATTATACTGCTGCGCTGGGGAACAGGGCAGTCGCGACGCTATAATTCGCGACGCCATAATAAAACTGAAACTGGATCATGAAACGATTTCAAATACTGATGTTAGGTGCGCTGATGTCTTCCGGCGCGCTTTCGGCCGATGACCGGGTCGCCAACGATCCCGACCTGATTTGCTTCTGGGATTTCAACGAGGCGCAAGGGGAGGATCGCGTTTCCACGGGAAAAGAGAAATACCGATTGGAAGAGGTCAACGGCCCGATCGAACGGGTCGAGGGGCGCGAAAAGGGGACGCACGCGGTGAGAATCAAGGCCGGCCAATACTTCCGCATCGCAGAGGGGAATTTTAGAGCGATCGATTTTCACGGTCCGGACGCTCAGTTAACCGTCGTCGCCCGGGTTCGGCGTCAGGCGACATCCCACTGGCAGGCGGTCGCGGGGATATGGAATGAAACTCAGAAACAGCGCCAATACTGCCTTTTCCTCAACGCCAGCACCCGCTCCGATTCCCGCACGATGACCCGCACGCCAACGAACGACGAGGTTCACGGGCACGTCTCCGATGTCGGCGGCCCCACTGAAGGAAAACCCTTTTGTATCACCTACAGTTCGAGCGGAACCGGGGTGCCCCTGAAAGAATGGACGCTCGTCGCGATGACCTTCGATGGAAAAGCGAGTCGGGTTTATGTGAACGGAACGTTTGTAGCGGAAGAGGGCTACAATCCCTACCCGTTGAAGGGGGCTGTTTTCGACGGCAACGCGGATTTCACGGTGGGTGCGGTCGATCGCGGAGGTGAAATGGGAAACTATCTCGATGGGGACATCGATGCCCTCGCCATCTACTCACGGGCACTGACGGAAGGGGAGTTGCAGAAACTGGCGGCCCCGCCTGAGAAATAGGATCTGAGCTTGATTGCCGTCCTAAATACCGCTAGCGATAAGCTATGTTCTACATTGGAATCGACAGCGGCACACAGAGCACCAAGGCGGTGGTTCTGGATTTTGAAAGCGGTGAGATCGTGGCGGATGCGTCGCAGGCCTACGCCCTGATTCCGAATTTGCCCGCCGGTCATCTCGAGCAGCATCCTTCCGATTGGATCGATGCCGTAAAGAATACCATTTCGAGTTGCCTCGAACAGCTCGGTGATCGCCGCAGCGAAGTGCGCGGGATCGGAGTGAGCGGCCAGCAGCACGGGCTCGTCGTTCTCGATGGAAATGATGAGGTGGTGCGACCCGCCAAACTGTGGTGTGACACTTCGACGACGGAACAGTGTGACCAGTTTGCGGAAGCCTTCGGTGGCACCGCGGGGCTGATCGAGAAGGCCGGCAATGCGATGCTGACCGGCTACACGATTCCAAAATTGCTCTGGCTGAAGCAGAATGAGCCGGAGCAGTTTGCAAGAGTGAAGTCCGTTCTCCTGCCGCACGACTACATCAATTTCTGGCTCACGGGGGTGAAACGGATGGAATACGGTGACGCATCGGGAATGGGAATTCTGAGCGTGCGGACGCGCGAGTGGGATAGCGATCTGATTGACTTTGTCGATCCGCGGGTTCACGGAATGCTGCCGGAGCTGGGTTCCTCAAATGTTGCTCACGGGACCGTTCGTAGCGATCTCGCTTCGGAGTGGGGGATCAGTGGTGACGTCGTTGTCAGCGCCGGTGGCGGCGACAACATGATGGGTGCGATCGGAACAGGAAATATTTCCAACGGCATCATCACCGCGAGTTTCGGAACTTCGGGCACGCTCTACGGTTGCGCTGAAAAGCCTATCATTGATCCCAATGGAGAGATCGCCGCTTTTTGCGACAGCACGGATCACTGGCTGCCGCTCGCCTGCACGATGAACGTGACGGTGGTTACGGAACAGGTTCGCGGGTGGTTCGGATGGGATCTCGCGGAACTGGAGAAGCAGGTCGACAGCGTTCCCGCGGGTGCCGGTGGCGTGAGTTTTCTTCCTTTCCTCAATGGGGAAAGGACTCCGAATTTGCCGAATGGAACGGGTGTCCTGCACGGTCTTACCGGTTCGTCCGGCTCGCCGGCGCACATCGCGCGAGCGGCGATGGAAGGGGCGACGTTGGGGCTGGCTTACGGGTTACGGCGCTTTGATGCGCTCGGTTTGACGCCCGGCGAGATCCGACTCACCGGAGGGGGATCGAAAAGCAGCGTATGGCGTCAGATTTCCGCGGATGTGTTCGGGGTTCCCGTCGTGGGGCTCGCGACGGCCGAGGGCGCGGGGCTCGGCGGAGCGATCCAGGCGGCTCACGTCGATGGAAAAGGAAGTTATGTCGATCTTTGCGAGCGCTTCGTATCGCTCGACGAATCAACTCGCTGTGTGCCGAATCCTGATCTGGTTCCTTTATACAAGGACAGTCTCGATCGTCAGATCAAACTGACGGAAGTGCTCAAGTCTGCTGACTTACTTTAATTGATCAGGATGCCGGAACTTCCGAAAAAAGCGCTCGAGATGACCAATCTGTCGCCGAAGGCGCGACGCATTGGCTGGGCGGCGGCTGCCTTGATCAGGCTCTTCTCATTGACGTTCCGTTGGCGTCTTCATGATCACGCGGGAATTACTGAGAAAGCGCCCGACAAGCCGATGATCTGGATTTTCTGGCATAACCGTATCTTTGCTCTGCCGACCGCTTACAAGAAATACATGAGCTCGCGTAAGGGGGCTATCCTTACGAGTGCGAGCAACGACGGTGCGATCATCGCCGCGACGGTGGCTAAATTCGGATGCAGCGCGGTGAGGGGCTCTTCGTCCCGGCGGGGGGCGGCCGCTTTTCTCGGGCTGTTAGGATGGGTCAAGGATGGATTTGATATCGCGATCGTTCCCGATGGGCCCCGCGGTCCGCGTTACCGGCTCGGGCCGGGAGTGGTTAAGCTCGCGGGAATGACCGACGCGTTGATTCTCCCGATCCGGCTCGAATACCGCTCGAAGTGGGTTTTTAAGAGCTGGGATTTGTTCCAGTTGCCGAAGCCGTTCAGCGTTGTAGATGTCTACTTTGAACCGTGCGAAAGCGTTCCTGCCGATTTGGATGATGAGGCTTTCGAACTTGAGCGGCAGAGAATTGAAAAGATTTTAAATCCACACGATGAAACTGATTGAAGGAAAACCTATTGCTGAGGCTGTCTATCGCGAATGCCTCGAAACTTTTGCGATGCTTAAAGCAGCGGGGCACACGCCCGGTCTTGCGGTCGTACTCGTAGGTGAAGACCCGGCGTCGAAGGCTTACGTCGGCTCCAAGGAGCGCAAATGTCAGGAATTGGGGATGCATTCGGTGAAAATCGAGAAGCCCGCTGACACGACGCAGGAGGAGCTCCTTGCTGTCATCGATGAGCTGAACGCGGACGATTCGATTCATGGCATCCTCGTTCAACTGCCTTTGCCGAAACACCTCGATGAAGACGAAGTGATCATGCGAATCGATCCTTCGAAGGACGTCGATGGGCTTCATCCCGTGAATATCGGGAAGCTCGCGATGGATGATCCGAGTGGTTTTGCGCCCTGCACGCCAAGCGGCTGTCAGCGTATGCTGATCGAGATGGGGATCGAAACTTCCGGTAAAAATGTCGTTATCGTGGGACGCAGTCTCCTCGTCGGGAAAAGCCTCGCGCTGCTCATGATGGGGAAAGGAAAGGGTGGGAACGCAACCGTGACGGTGGCACATTCGCGAACGAGAGATCTCGAAGCGCTCACCCGGACCGCAGATATCCTTGTCGCGGCCATCGGAATTCCCAAATTCATCGGCGCGAATCACGTTAAAGAAGGAGCCGTCGTGATCGATGTGGGCATCAACCGGATCGAAGATGCCTCGGCGAAAAACGGAAGTCGCCTTGTGGGAGATGTTGATTTTGATGCGGTTGCAGATCGGTGCGAAGCGATCACTCCGGTTCCCGGGGGAGTGGGGCGGATGACCATCGCGATGCTGATGGCCAACACAATCCGTGCCTGCCGCTTAAGGGCGGGGCTTTGAGCCGGAAAAGAACTGTCGAAAGTCTGATTTTTCCCTAGCCAGTTTACAGGATCGAAGCGACCTTGGCGGAATCGCTCCGACGCGAAACCTGCCATCTGATGAGCAACAGCATATCTGCCCGCGAAAATGTTGATTTAATCGATCAAAAATATACCGACTGGAAGAAGGATCCCACCTCTGTGGATCAAACCTGGGCGATGTTTTTTGAAGGGTTCGAACTGGGCATGTCTCAGCCCGCACCGCGTAAACCGGATACGGCTCAAACACCCGGCGCCGAGATCGTCGGGGGGTTGGATATGGCGACCCGGGCACGGATCGTCTCCCTCGTTTACAGCTACCGCAGTCTCGGACACACCGCCGCCTGGCTCGACCCTCTTGACGAGGAAGCTCCCGAGCAGCCGCTTTTGAGTCTCGAAGAGCTCGGCTTCAAGCCCGAACATCTCGACGAAGAGATTTCGACTCAGTTTTACGAAGAGGGGCGTCGCATGAAATTGCGCGAGCTCATCAATCGTCTCGAGAAGACTTACTGTGATAAAATCGGTTTTGAATACATGCACATCCAGACCCCGGATGTGAGACATTGGATTCGTGATCGGATTGAAACACGCCTCGACCAGCCCGAGCCGTCAGTCGAGAGCAAGACCAAAGCGCTGAGCTGGCTTGCGGAAGCGGAACTTTTTGAGCGCTTTTTGCACCGCAAGTATGTCGGGCAGAAGCGTTTCTCACTTGAGGGTGGCGACGCTCTCATGGTCGCGCTGAACGGACTCGTCGACAGCTTCTCTCATTTTGGCATCGATGAATTGGTCATGGGGATGGCGCACCGGGGGCGACTCAACGTGCTCGCGAACCTTCTTAAAAAGCCGCTCACGGTGATTCTTTACGAATTTTCGGAGAATTACGTTCCCAACCTCGTCGCCGGCGATGGCGATGTGAAATATCACCTCGGCTATGAGTCCGACCGCGAAGTGGATGACGGCATCGTCAAGATCCAGCTCGCTGCGAACCCCAGTCACCTCGAGGCCGTCAATGGCGTCGTCGAAGGAAAGACCCGCGCAAGACAGCGTGCCCGCGATCCGAAATTGCGCGATTCCTTCGTGGATCGTGATTCCGTGCTTCCCGTTCTCATTCACGGTGATGCCGCTTTTGCCGGACAGGGCAGTGTTCCGGAAACGCTCAACCTTTCCCAGCTCCTCGGTTACCGGACCGGTGGAACGGTTCACCTCGTGGTGAACAACCAGATTGGATTTACGACGACGCCGAAAGACGCGCGTTCCTCCGTCTACTGCACCGATGTCGCGAAGATGATCGAGGCTCCCGTTTTCCATGTGAATGGGGACAGCCCGATGGACGTTCTTTACGTGACCCAGCTCGCTCTCGAGTTTCGTCAGACTTTCGGACGCGATGTCGTCGTCGATATCGTCTGTTACCGTCGTCACGGTCACAACGAAGGGGATGAGCCCGCGTTCACGCTTCCTAAGACTTACCGTGACATCCGTGATCACGAGACCCCGCTTACGAAGTTCCGAAAAGAGCTCATCGATGGCGGAGACCTCACCAAAGAGGAAGCGGATGCGGTCGAGAACGCCTATCAGGAGAAGCTCGATGCGGAACTCGCCGAGCTCGAAGCCGCGGTCGCCAGCGGCACGGGACACTCTCTCGCCGAGGCCAGTGTCGAACCACAGGCTGAGTATTCTCACGACCCGGTCGAGACCGGGGTTCCTGAGGCTCTTGTCCGCGAAGTCGGCACCGCTATCGCAACCATTCCTGAAAAGGTCAGCGTGAACTCCAAGCTCGCAAAACGCTTTCTCCAACCGCGGTTGAAGGCGATTGAAAAAGGCGAGGGGATCAACTGGGCTTTCGGTGAGGCGCTCGCCTTCGGCACTTTGATCAAAGAAGAGAACTCGATCCGTCTTTCCGGTCAGGACTGTCGTCGAGGAACTTTCAGCCAGCGACACGCCGTTCTCTACGATCCGGAAACACGCCGTCGATTCACTCCGCTCAACCACATTGATGAAGATCAGCGCCACAAGTTGTGGGTCTACAACAGTCACCTTTCCGAGTTTGCGGTGCTTGGCTTCGAGTATGGCTACTCACTGCACGCGAACGATACGCTCGTGATCTGGGAGGCGCAGTTCGGCGATTTCGCGAACGGCGCGCAGGTGATCATCGATCAATTTATTACTTCGGCCGAATCCAAATGGCAGCGATGCAGCAGTCTTGTCATGTTGCTTCCCCATGGATACGAAGGGCAGGGGCCCGAGCACAGCAGTGCGCGACTCGAGCGTTTCCTTCAGCTTTGTGCCGAGCAGAATATTCAGGTCTGCAACCTCACGACACCGGCTCAGTACTTTCATGTGTTGCGCCGCCAGATGAAGCGGGAGGTGAAAAAGCCTCTCATCATCATGACGCCGAAGAGTTTGCTCAATCATCCTCACTGCGTTTCCTCGATTTCTGAATTCTCCTCGGGGACCTGTTTCCACGAAGTGCTCGATGATCCTGTCGTGCCTGATGAGTGGATTGAATTGGTCAACCGCCTCATTTTCTGCTCCGGAAAAGTCTACTACGACCTCCAGGAATACCAGGCGAAGCACGAGATCAACAACGTGGCGATCATTCGCCTCGAACAGCTTTATCCGTTCCATCGGGACCGCATCGCAGAGATCGCGAGCCGATACCCGAATGTTTCAAAATGGGTGTGGTGTCAGGAAGAGCCACTCAACATGGGTGGTTGGACCTTCGTCGGCCCCCGTCTCCAGAAGATGACAGACCATCACGTGCGGTATGCGGGACGTGATACGGCTGCGAGTCCTTCGACCGGGTCAAAAGCGATCCATAAGATGGAGCAGAAGCGACTCATTGAAGAAGCCTTCAACACCTGATCCATCGTTCTCAATTTTCGTTTCTAATTTGATTTTGTATTATGTCTCACGAGATAAAAATTCCCTCTGTTGGTGAATCCATCACTTCGGCTACCCTCGCTGCCTGGACCAAGGCGGATGGCGAGTATGTGAAAGCCGGTGAAGAGATCGTTACGCTCGATACCGATAAGGTGTCGACACCACTCGAAGCGAGCCACGACGGTATCCTCAAGCACCTCGCTGCGGAAGGGGACGAACTGGATATCGGTGCCGTGATTGCAACGATCGAAGAGGGCGATGCTCCTGCCGGGGACGCTCAGGAATCGAGCGAAGCACCCGCCGAAAGCGAGCCGAAGAAAGCGCCTGCCAAGGAGGCTTCAAGTTCCGACGAAAGCGTCAAGGCCACTCCGGTCGCCCGCAAGATTGCCGATGATGAAGGGGTTGATTTGTCTTCTCTCAAGGGAACCGGCGTCGGCGGAAAAGTGACCAAATCAGATGTTCTCGGTGCGGCTTCGAAAGATGAGGCTCCTGCATCGGCGGCACCTGCTGCCCCGGTTGAGCCCGCTGCGGAAGGCGAGAAGCCGACGACTCGCCGGAAGATGTCTCCTCTGAGAAGAAAGATCGCGACTCACCTCGTGAACGCACAGCATGATGCAGCGATTCTCACGACTTTTAACGAGTGCGACATGACCGAGATCATGAATTTGCGAAAGCGGATTCAGGATGACTTCATCGCCCGTCACGGCGTGAAGCTCGGGTTCATGTCCTTTTTTATTAAGGCTGTCGTCGATGCGCTTCAGGCGGTTCCTTCGATCAACGCCAGACTCGAGGGGGATGAGCTCGTCGAGAATCATTTCTATGACATAGGTGTCGCCGTGGGAACGGACAAGGGGCTCATGGTTCCTGTCGTTCGCGATTGCGATCAGAAGTCATTTGCCGAGATCGAGCAGGACATCATCGACTATGCCGTGAAAGCGAGAGAAGGGAAAATCGGTCTCGCTGATCTTCAGGGCGGCGTCTTTACGATCACGAACGGTGGTATTTACGGGTCGCTTCTCAGCACACCTATTTTGAATCCTCCTCAGTCGGGGATTCTCGGGATGCACTCGATTCAACAGCGTCCGATCGCTCTGAACGGTGAAGTCGTGATTCGTCCGATGATGTATCTCGCTCTCAGCTATGATCACCGTATCGTTGACGGGAAAGAGGCGGTGACCTTCCTCGTGCGGGTGAAGGATTGCCTCGAGAATCCGGAGCGCATGCTCGTCGGAGCCTAGGAAAAAGCGGTCGGCACCGCGTCGCCGACCGGTTCGTGGACTCTATCAGGACAACAAGTTCTGATAGGTCGCTCTGAACTTTTCCAGCTTAGGTTCGATCACGGCCCGGCAATATCCGGCGGTCGGATTCTGATTGTAGTAATCCTGGTGATCGTCCTCGGCGGGGTAGAAAACGTCGAATGATCGGACTTCAGTGACAGGTTCCGACTCGAGCGTCTCTGCGTATTCTTCGATGACATCTTCAGCTACCTGCCGTTCTTCGTCGTTGCGGAAGAAGGCGATACTGCGGTATTGAGTGCCGACATCGGCGCCCTGGGCGTTAGGTGTCGTCGGATCGTGAGAACCGAGGTGAATCCTGACAAGATCTTCAAAACTGATTTCCTCCGCATCGTAGGTCACCTGAATAACCTCGGCGTGGCCGGTGTCGCCGCTGCAGACTTCGCGGTAAGTGGGATTGATCACCTCGCCGCCGCTGTAGCCGCTCTCCACCGAGATGACGCCTTTCAGATTCCGAAACATCGCCTCGGTGCACCAGAAGCAACCGCCGCCGAAAGTGGCGAGCTGTTCGCTGGTTTCAGTTTTGGTCAGGGCTTCGGCATTGATGCAATAGCGAAGCGAGGATGGTTCCGGTCCGTCTGGAAAAACGTGGCCGAGATGCGCGTCGCAGACGTTGCAGGTCACTTCGACGCGCGTGGAACCGAGGCTGTCATCTTTCTCGTAGGCGATCGCATTTTCCCGAACCGGCTGAGTGAAGGACGGCCAACCTGTCCCGCTTTCGAATTTTTCGCTCGAATCGAACAGGGGTGTTCCGCAACAGACGCAGGAGTAGAGGCCGGGCTCGTGAAGTGAGCACATCTCCGAGCTGAAGGCGGGTTCCGTTCCGGCCTGTCGGGTGATCCGGTATTGCCCGGGGGTGAGCTGAGCCCGCCATTCCGCGTCAGTCTTTTCGACCCGACGGTCGGGCTCAGGGGAGCCGTTGTTGGCGAACTGCAAAATATCGATCCAGCGTAGCATGGCGGGGAAGGGGTTGAATGTTCGTGCTAAGATAGCACAGGTCTGAATGACGGCAGACGGAGTTCAATTTGCGACGCCGGTTTGACGTCGTTCCTTACATTGGCAGAAGTCGTGGTTTCCCGCGCTACTCACCGAGCAATTTTGCGCGCTCGATTGCCCGCATCATGCCTTTGGCTTTGTTGACGGTCTCAACGTATTCGTTTTCGGGGACGGAATCAGCGACGACTCCGGCTCCGGCCTGAACGTAGGCTTTGCCGTCTTTGAGGACGACGGTGCGGAGCGCGATGCAGCTGTCGTGGTTCCCGTCGAATCCAAAGTAGCCGACGGCGCCTGCGTAGGCTCCCCGCTTGGATTTCTCGAGCTCGTTGATGATTTGCATCGCCCGAACTTTCGGGCTGCCGCTCACGGTCCCGGCGGGAAAAGTCGCTCGCATCACATCGTAAGCGCTGAGGTCGTCGCGCAATCTGCCGATGACGTTCGACACGATGTGCATGACGTGGCTGTAGCGTTCGATGTTCATGAACTCGCTCACCTCGACGGATTCGTATTCGGAGACGCGCCCGACATCATTTCTCGCGAGATCGATGAGCATGACGTGTTCGGCGCGCTCTTTGGGATCATTGAGAAGCTCGTCAGCGAGAGCGTCGTCTTCCTCCTGTGTCTGCCCCCTCCAACGCGTTCCCGCGATCGGACGGATTTTGATTTTCCCGTCTATCGTTTGCACGTGCACCTCGGGGGAACTTCCGACGAGGGAGAATTCATCTCCGAACTGAAGGCAGAACATGTAGGGCGAGGGATTTACGTGACGCAACGCCCGGTAAAGGTCGATGGGGCGTCCGGTGTAATCGCTCTCAAAACGCTGGGAGGGAACGACCTGGAAAATATCACCGGCGAGGATGTATTCTTTGGCGTCCTTCACCATTCCTTCGTATTCCTCCTGCGTCGTGTTGCTGTCAGGGGCGGTGGTTTCCGGCTCACCCATGAGAGAAAAAGGAGCCACGGTGTGAGGGGCCGAGAGTCGGGCGATGAGGGCGTCGATACGCTCTCTCGCGGCGGCGTAGCCACTTTCAGCGTCGGGATAGTCGGCGGTATGGATATTGGCGACGACCTGAAGCTTCCGGAAGCGATGATCGAAAATGACGAGGGTGTCCGTGATAACAAAGGCCATGTCAGGGAGGCCCAATCCATCGTCGGGCGGGCCGGGAACGGTGGGCTCGAAGAAGCGAACCATGTCGTAGCCGATGAATCCGACGGCTCCGCCGGAGAAGACCGGAAGTCCCTCAATCTCGACCGGGGTGAAGGGCTCCATGAGACGTTCGATCTCGTGGAGCGGGTCGCCTTTTTCCTCGGGAAGCTCAAACTCGGTGAACTCTGTTTCGCCTTTTTCGCGGGTGCGAATCGTGCGACCGCTCGAGCGGATCTCGATGCGCGGATTCGTTCCGAGAAAAGAGTATCTGCCGATGTTGTCGCTGTTCTCAGCGGACTCCAGCAGGAAGCAGGGACTTTCACTGCCTTCGCTCAGCTTTTGAAAGACCGAGATCGGCGTTTCATAGTCAGCGGCGAGCTCAGTCCAAACCGGGATGAGATTTCCGGTTTTGGAAAGAGAGATAAAATCTTCGAACGAAGGTTTCAGCGCGGTCATCGAATGCGGTGAACGGGGCGGGCAATACGTTAAAAAATCAATTCCGTCTGCCGCCATTCCTGATCAGGCAGCGACGGGGCTGGAGCTCCCGTTTCAGGTGGCGAAGGTTCGCACACGAGAGCGGAATTGGGAGCGTTTTCTTGAGAAATTGGCGCTTCCTCCTCCGGCTTGCTTTCCTTCGGTGGTGCCGCTGCGGGAACCTCCACGGGCGCGTGCGCGACGGGTTCGAGAGGGAGTGGCTCTTTGCGATCCGCACATTCGACACACACCGCGTCGAATCCCTCCGCGCTCAGCTTTTTGGAAATGATTTTCGCCGCGAGTTCGGGCGTGTTGCAGTCACTGCTGAGGTGACCGAGAACGACCCGCTTGAGATTTTTGCCCGCGACGGAACCGACGAGCTCGGCGGTTTGATCGTTTGAGAGGTGGCCGTGGCGGTTGCTGATCCGTTGCTTCGTTGACCAGGGGCGCTTCGTGTCGTCCTGAAGCATTCTCTCGTCGTAGTTTGCCTCGGTGAATAGCGTGTCGACGCCCTTGAGCCGGTCAACGATCATGCGGGTGACGTGGCCGACATCGCTGAGAACGCCCAGCGAGCTTTCTCCGCAGCGGAAGACGAAGCCGACGGGATCAACGGCATCGTGGGGAACGGAGAAACTCTCGATTTTCATGTCGCCGATCTCAAAACCGGCGCCGGAATCGAACTGAGTCCAAATCACGGGGGAGGAGACATTCTCGCGGACGACGGCGCAGGTGTGGAGGGTCGCGTAAACGGGAAGTGCCCGCTTGCGGCAGAAAACGTCAATTCCGCGCGTGTGATCACCGTGCTCGTGAGTGAGGACGATCGCTGAGAGCTCATCCGGATCAACGCCGAGGGATTCCAGACGGAGACAAATCTGTTTAGCAGAAAGACCCGCGTCGATCAAAACGCGGGTTTTTCCAAGCGAGACGAGAGCACAGTTTCCAGAACTTCCGCTGCCAAGCACTGCCAATTCGAGCATGGGTATCAGGTTAAGTATTTAAGAGGGTCAAACAAACTAAAAATGAGAAAACATTGCCCTGATCACTGATTCAGAATCATTCCGGGAGCCGCTGCCTCGCTATCATCCGTTTCCGAGTCATTTGTGCGGGGGGCATTCGTTCCGGGCGTATTCGTTCCCGGGACGATGGGAACGGGTGAGATGATGGGATCAAAGGCCGGGTCCTCTTTCATCTGGGAATGGTGAACCCAATAGACCGCTCCGGCGACGGCACCCGATGAGACGCGCACCTGAATCGCATCGGCTTCGGATCTCATCGTCAGGACCTCCAGTGATTCCTGGATCTTGCGGATGCCGGTGTTCTCGAGCGAGGCTTTGACGCGCGCTTCGGGAGTGGGGTGGTTGGAAAAAAACGACCGCAAAGCTTCCTTGTCGCTTCCCATGTAGAGAGGCTCGTCCCGGCTTCCTCGCAGCGAGAGGGTTCTCTGCTGAGGCGGCGTCTCGACGGTGAGCTCTCCTGCAGGAAGGCCTTTGGACGCCATTTTGATAGCGAGTTTTCCCGCTCCATAGCAGGAGAGGACAAAGATCGTCGACACGAAAATACGAAGAAACGCCTTGAGTCCGGCGCCGGTGGGCTTGCGGACGGGGGAGGGTTCTTCGAGTGGGAAGGTCTGCATAGGAAAGGGGCAGGCTTATTTATCTCCGTCGATTTTTTTCGACAGTTTTTTGCTGCTCTTTTCGAGCATCTTCTTTTCTTCCGCGGTGAGGCTCTGGAAGCCTTCCTCATTGATCTTGTCGAGGATCGCGTCGATCTCAGAGCCGATGAAGGGCTTCTTCCGGGGCGCTTTCGCCTTAGTGCTGGCTGCAGCAGGGCTTTCGTCGTCCTTGAGAATGCGCACGCCGAAACGCTCTGCGAGGGAACGCTTTTTCCCCGGCGTCGTCTGCCTCGGCAGCCAATACCGGATGTAGAGAAAGCCGAACAGCATGCCTCCGAGATGAGCCATCACGGCTGTGTTGTCGGCGCTGGCCGGCTGAGTGAGTTGATAGAGAAGTGTCAGGAGATCAATCCCGACGAGAATCAAGGCAATGTGCTTTAATTTAAGACTCACCGGAATGATGAAGAAAAGGAGAAGCTGGATTACCTGATAGGGCGCGTAAGTCGCGAGGGCAACGATGATGGCGAGCACGGAAGCGGAGGCTCCGATCACAAATGAGCTTTCCCCGATGATCTGGCTCAGTCCAACCTGAAGGATGCCGCCCAGAATTCCGCCGAAGAGATAAATCTTGAGGAGGTGGCGTCCGCCGAGGGCCTGCTGCAACATTCGGCCGAGAAAGAAGAGGCCAATCATGTTGAAAAGCAGATGGAATGGATCTGCGTGGACGAACTGGTAGGTGATGATTGTCCAGATCTGCAGGCTTTTGAGGCTGCCCCATGAAAGTGCGAGAAAGCCGGAGAGCGGGGCCACCACCATCGTCAGAACCAACATGGCGACGTTGATACCGATCAACCAGGTCACCATGCTCCAGCTGCGTGGGCCGGAACCGCATGAGGAATCTCTCATGTAATCGCGTGAATAAATGCTCATCTGAAAATGGATTTCGGGCAGTTTGGTCGTGTTTCGCGTCCCGGGCAAGGATACCTGACGTGAAAAATTTCGAAAAAAGCTTATATTTTAGGGTTGAAAGTATCTAAGAAGTCTTGATGATATATTCTCAAATATGAACGATTCCAGTTATACGATTCTCATTCCCGTCCTGCTGCTCCTTTTGGCAGCCATGGTGGGTATGCTGTACGCGAGGTTCGCGTTTCGTTCCAGAGAGAATTCCGACGAGATTGATCTCGTCGACGTTGATCTGGCAGAGTCGAGAATTTCAGCAGCCGCTTCTGTCGATGATCGCTCGAAGGCGGATGATACGGAAAGGGTGCCTTTTCTGGATCCCCGCCCCGGAATGACACCGGTGCTCGAAGTGGCATCAGCCGATTCCAAAGAAGTGAGTGAGTCCGACAACGACGAATCCGAATATTTCGATGAACTGCAGGAAGCCGCTGCAGGTCTCGCCGCGCTGATGCGCTCGTCTCCGGTGGGGAGAAGCACGCCTGTGGTGTATGCCCCCGACGATGTAGAGGACGAGATCGATGACAGCGTGGAAGCCGCGGAGGCGCTGGTCTCTGAAGATGAGCCGCAGGAAATTCTCCTGCCCGTCAGCGAGTTGGTGTCCGACGAGTCAGATGCCGCCGAGGAGGTGGTTGATGCGATTGCTGCAGAAAACGAGGAGATAGTGGCGGAAAGCCCCACAACTGCCGTGACGCTTGAGGAGAACGCCGCCGACCTCGCCGAGGTGAATGAAAGCTCACCTGAGCCGGTCGCGACGGTCGAAGATGACGCGAGCGAGACCGCTGAGCCAGTGAATGCAGAGTTGTCCGCGGATCCTGTGACCGAATCGACGGCGGTGTTGAACGCCGTGGTTGAAGTAGCAGAGGCTTCGAATGTTTCGATCGATGACGTGGCAATCACGGAAGAAGAAATCTCAAATGCTGCGAGCGAAGAGGCTGACAGCATCGACGTGGTAAACGAAGAGTCCAGCTTTGCGGAGATCGATGCGGAAGTCGAAGCGAGCGAGGCTGAAAATGAAGAACCATCACTCCGCGTGTTGCTCGGGGATGACGTCGCTGATCAATTTGACTCAATCGACGACGGGCTCAGTGATTTGGAGAATCTCGTGATTTCGATCGAGTCCGCCCTGTCATCACTCAACGAAGGTCTCGAAGAGGTGGTCGCCGAGGAAGAGTCCGAGCGGGTGTCCGAAGCCGCCTAACCGTAGCGTCTCTCTCCTAACGTTGCCGCGCGCCTTTGCGGTCGCGTGTGGTGAATCGCCACAGTTGCGAACTCACCGAATATTCTTCGGCACTCCCGTCGGTTGGGGAATCTTCGCGGGTTGGCGTTTCGTCGATGCTGAGCAAGCTGACAAAGCCACACGAGGCGATCAATCCCCGAATCAAGATCGGAAAATTGCCGCCCTACGGAATGAAAGCGAGGAGACACGTGATGAACTCCGCCGTGAGCTGAAAGGCGTCGCGTTTCGCAAGGTGCTTTTCACACCTCGCTGTGGGTTCCTGACAGGGTGGAGAACAGCAGGACGCGTTGAGGGATCGACTCAACAGCGACTCAACAGGGTCAGGTCCCCGACTCAACAGGGTTGGGTCGCGGCGCGATGTTGTCCCACCCGGATGGGGATTGGGTTAGTAGGTCTCTGACCAAACCCGACAGCGACCGTTCGAGTAGAAGTCCTTGTAGACGATCGTGAGCACCTTGTGGCAGCGGTTACGGCCCTGCGCGTCGGTGTAATAGTGGGGGACCCGCCTTTTCGATACGATCACGGTTTTCATGATGTAGGGCGTGGTGGGCACGACTTCGTTGCAGCAGGCCGCGGCGTTGTATCGACGGTGATCTTCGTAATGACGATACGGAAGCAGCTGATTGTAACGGGGAGTCTGAAATTTGCTGTCGGCACAATTGGCTGAACTCCGCTGGAAAAATCCGGTGCCGCCTGCACTGGCGACCGTTGGAATGGAGACAGAAAGGAGAGCGATGGCTGAAAAAACGGGCAGGTATTTCATGTGAGTTCGTGTGTATTTCTTCCATTCAGAATAGAAAAAATGCAGGAAACGTCCAGTTAGAAGTTCCGGCAAGCTTCACACTCGATGATAATTAAGTCAGGTGTGGTGCGTGCGATGAAGTAGCGATGGAGGGCGTTGCGGCCGGAGAACGTCGTGAAATGCCTTTTGGCAAAAGGCATCTACCTGCGCTCTGCGGTGCGGGGGGGGAGGCAGGTGGATGCGTCTCGCCGAGACGCAGATCGTTCGGACCGCCCTCGACCTCCGTCCGCGAAAGTCTCACGACTTCCTCTACACTTGCCTGGGAACGTTTGTGTTTGCTGAGACGTAGAGCGTCGCGGTCGGGGAACGTCGTGAAATAAGGCATCTACCCGCGCTTTGCGGTGCGGGGGGGAGGCAGGTGGATGCGTCTCGCCGAGACGCAGATCGTTCGGACCGCCCTCGACCTCCGCCCGCGAAAGTCTCACGACTTCCTCTACATTTGCCTGGGAGCGTTTGTGTTTGCTGAGACGAAGAGCGTCGCGGCGGGAGAACGTCGTGAAATGCCTTTTGGGCAATAGGCATCTACCCGCGCTTTGCGGGGCGGGGGGGGAGGCAGGTGGATGCGTCTCGCCGAGACGCAGATCGTTCGGACAGCCCTCGACCTCCGCCCGCGAAAGTCTCACGACTTCCTCTACACTTGCCTGGGAACGTTTGTGTTTGCTGAGACGAAGAGCGTCGCGGCGGGAGAACGTCGTGAAATAAGGCATCTACCCGCGCTTTGCGGGGCGGGGAGAGACAAGGTGGATGCGTCTCGCCGAGACGCAGATCGTTCGGACCGCCCTCGACATCCGCCCGCGAAAGTCTCACGACTTCCTCTACACTGCCAATCCCTCCTGCCTGGAAGTGGCGCTACTTTTGCGCCTGCTTTTGCATGATGGCGGCAATCGCCTCAAAGAGATCGGTCTTCAACGTTTCGCTGTATCCGGAATGGACCCAGGCGATTTTGCCGTTCGGATCAATTACGACGGTGTGGGGGATTCCTTTGACCTGATAGGCATTGCTCACCTTCATCTTGAAATCGAGAGCCACGGGGGTGTCCTCCCACTTGCGATTCTTCAGAAAGCCGTTAATGATGGGTGGGCTCTCCGCCTGGTTGACGGCGCAAAAGGTCACTGCTTCAACGGGGAACGCGGCGACTGCCTTTTTCACATCGGGCATCGCCTTGATGCAGGGACCGCACCAGGTCGCCCAGAAATCGAGGACAACGATTTTGCCTTTTTGCGCCTTGAGCGAAAACTTCGATTCGTCGAGCATCGTCAATTCAATCTCCGGCGCCTTCATTCCTATCATCGGGGAGGCGGGGGCTTCGTCGCCGCTCGGAATCACGGGGTCGGGTGTCAGGGTGAGGTTCCAGTCGTCGAACACGATCAAGTCGAGCTTCGCGGCTTTGTGAATCGGGGTGGGAGCGCTCCTCGTCATCGAGTGAACGTTGCTGATTGGCAGGGTGCATTTCCCCAGAATTGCCGAGTGACCGACGTACTTGCCGTCCTCGATCCTGTCTGATCGAATCTGAAGCCGGCTCCCGTCTTTCATTACGATTTGGTGCGTCACCTTGAAATTGAATTTCTTCAGCTTTTCGTATTCGGAAGGCTCAAAGGGGTTGAGCAGCCCGGCGTCACCCGGCTTTGCTTTCTCATCAGGTGACTTCGTCTCTTCGACGGTCGCTTGGGGCTCCGTCAACCACACGATCGCTGAGACGCGCTTTCGCGGGAAATCGAAGACTTCTGAATTGGCTTCAAACTGAATCGTGTCTCCGACCGCTGCGATGAGTTTTCCTCTCAGGAGATCTCCATTCGGCGCAATGAGCGCATGCGTCGGGAGGTCTTCCCGTAATGATCGGGGAATCGTGAGCGTGTTCTGCTTCGACTTCTTATCGATGATGCGAAGGGGGATGCTTCCGGCGGTTTGCTCGATGCGGAAGTTGGTGATCTCAATTTCGCTCCCGGATTGATTGAACCCCTGCCAGCCTCCACCCATTTTGAAATAGAGTCCGTTCCCCGAGATGCTTTCAGGATCCACCGCGTGGGTGAAGGCGAGTTTGCCATCGACGCGGATTTCGATTTGAGCTGAATTGGCGGTGATTTGAATCGAGGCGCGGTTGTTTTCGATTTCGGTCTGATTGTTGGAAAACGAGAACGCCCCTCCGGGTTTTGTCTTCCCGACAAAGAGCCGGTTTCCCTGGGCGAGGATAACGACTTCGTTGCCGGATGCCTCGGCGCTTGAAGTGAAAAACTTCAGTGTCATCGAACCTGAGCTCCGTTTCCAATGCGCGTCAAAATACAGCCGGTCACCGAGAAGGATCGAGGGATTTCCGAAGCCGCCGTCTCTGAAAACGGTCGTGTCGCCTCTCATCGTGACTTCGTCAGGCTCCTCTTCCAGTTCCTCCCACTCGGTATCGTTGAACCCTTCGAGGACGCGTCCGGCAGTGCCGATGTCAATCGCTCGCACGTCGGAAGCGGGGATCTCAAGTTTCCCCGTGATAGGGCTGTTGAAATGGACGGTTTCCCGGTTCAGTGAAACGAGGTCGCCGGTCAGGATTTCGTCATTTCGCAGGAAGACACGGGCCCTTCCGATGCTGGCGGGCGGCTGAGACCGGTCTGCCGGAAATTTGGATCGCTCGATCGTTGCTTCAACGGTATCGGCAAGAGGGACCGCAGCGAGCGAGCCCGGCGCTTCCCATGCGATCAGGCTCCGGGGGAATTGGTTGCCGTCGGCTGTGCGAGTGACGCCTCGGAGGGAAAAACCGCTGCCGGTGAGCAGGTCTGTTCCGGAGTCAACCGGCACGGTCGCTGCGGGAAATCGAACTTCGCGGGCATCGGCGAGTTTGGTTGCGACAGGATCGACAGACCATTCAGGGTTCAGTGTCAATTCCTCACGATTGATTGCGAGCAATTCACCGCTCACGGTCGGGCCTGAGAACCACGCGATGCGGGTTCCGGAATCCGCATCGTCCTGAGGCGCCTTGCTGCCGGGATTGAGAACGATTTCACGGATCTCGTCGATCGGGACTTTTCTGCTCCCGATAGAGAAAGAGCCTGCGCCTTCGTCGAGCCGGGTCTGGCTGACGGACGAAGAATCAGACGAGTTTTGAAACTCGATGCGTGGTTTTGTTAGATCCATGACCGGAACTTTATTCCCGTCCCACTCGCGCACGGTCAGCATCGCGAGGCGCATCTCAGGCGTGCGGTTGAGGATGTAAAAGCCCCGATCGAGTGGATCTTTTTTTCCGGAACCGGATTCGGGGCGACTCGCAGTGGCACCGTCGAGTGAAGCGATCTTTTTACCCGACGGTTCGCAGACCTGAACTTCGCCGGTCTCCTGATTCCAGAAAAGGCGGAACTCAATCATCGTCATTTCTTTCCCGAGTTTCATCACGGGAGCAAACTGAGAGCGACAGGTGAGAACGAGCTGGTCGCCCCAGGTTTCGAGCTGCGGGCCACGCCCCGGTTCGCGAAGGAAACCGATCTCCAGATTGGGTTTGCCATCGGGGGTCACAGCACGAAAACTGAGTTCCACCTTCTGTGGTAATTCGATCGGGCGGAATAAATTCCCCGACCACTGATGGGTCGAGAATTCACCTTTTAAATCGGTGAACCATTCCGTGCTTTTCCGGTCCCGCCCGGAAGACGTCCAGTCGCTGAGCTCTCCCGGGTCGGAAAGCCGGAACTGGCGGTTGCCCAGATTGACAATCCGCTCAATCGATTCCCGCTGAATCGTAACCGGCTTCGGAAAATGCGGGCTGCTCACGCGCACCGTGTTCCCGTCCATCGCGATGAGCTCGCCTTCGATGCGATCCTCGTTGAGGAGCTGAATCCGGAAGGAGGAAGTGTCTACGAAGTCCTTCTCGCGGTTCGTCGAAGCAAAACGAATCCCTTTGAGTTGCTCTTTTTTCAGGCTCAGCGGGCTTGCAAAAGGTTCCGCCTGCCAGGTAATTGTGCCGTCGTTGCTTTCGTGAATCACTCCCTTGAGTTCGTCACCGTTTCGCCACTGCAGCCAGGCGGGTTTCGATCGGGCCACTGATTCGACCGGCTTCGAAGAGTCTGTCGGTTCAACTGAGTCAGGGGTCTCTTTCGAATCCAATTGCGCGTGGGCATCGGGATGGCTCAGCACTGAGATCGCAAGCAGGCCGCAGAGAGCCTGTCGGCGAAGCGTCCGGTTCGTCGTGAAAAAATCAAAAGTCTGTGAATCGAAAATCATGCTGGTTCAGAACCGCTCGTAGATGGGGAGAAAACGATAATTTAAAGCCATTGCGAGCAGGGACATCGCGGTCCCGTAGCCCTCGCCATAGCTCCCCGTAAAGCTGCCGTTATCGGCTTGTTGTTCTGCAAGGTAACGAGCCGTATTCCGGTTCCAGGTTTCCCAGGCTGTGGGATCTCCCTGGAACAAGGCCTGTGCCATGTAGTAGGCAAAGTAGTGCGGGTGCGCTGAATCGCGTTGCTCGAGCCGCTCGGTAATGTGGCCGAGTGAGGATGCGTATTCCTCCCAGTCGCGTTTGTGTCCCACCGCGTATACCAGCGAAGCGACCGCCGATCGAGCCATCGATTCGCCACCGCCGCCGATCCCGCCGCTGTAGGCGACAAAGCCGGATGAGGCGGTGTTCCGCTGCATGTAATTCAGAGCCGTTTCGATGACCTCATCGGGTACTGCAATGCCGGCGTTCCGGCAGGCAAGCAGACCCATTAAAATCGAACCGGTAACCGAAGTGTCGGCATCGGTTGAGGTGGGGGAGTAACGCCATCCACCCCAGCGATTCGCGGCCTGTGCTTTGACGGCAAGAGTGATCGCCCCTTCGAGAGCCTCGGCGATGGAGCGCTTTTCATTTTTGCCCTCAGTGCCGTCCCAGAGCGTCGCCTCGTCGATGACGCCGTAGGCTTCGGCGAGAGCAAGCATCGCGAATCCATGATGATACATCGAGTTGGGGAAAAATCCGGAGTCACGGTTTTGTCCGATGATGAGCGCTCTCACGGCACGTTTGATGTTGTTTCGATAGGTGCCGAAATTGGGATCTTCTCCGCTCGCGAGAAAGGCCATCAGACAGAGGCCGGTGATTCCGTGTTCGGAGCGGCTCCGCCAGGTCCCGTCTTCATTCTGTGAACCGCTCAGGTAGGAGAGGCCTCGATCGTAAATCGTTTCGACTTCCGGCGGGATATCATTTCCGAAACGCAGCGACGGTCCCTGCGCCTGCGAGAGGAGAGGGGTGACGGTGAACACCACCGCAAAGAGAATTATGAAACAGTTTCGCATTTCCGGGGCGGGCTACTTTTTCTCGGAGCGACGAACTGCTGCCTTCCGCTTGGCCCTTTTCATTTTGCGCTTTTGATCCCAGAAGTGGTCGAAGTTCGAAGTGGCCTCGCGAAGTCGCTCGAACTGGTTCTCTGTCAGGAATTCTTTCAGTTCCTCCGGTTCGGCGGCATTGGCGAGCGACATCAACATACCGCGCTCGAAGTAATCGCCCCAGTAGCGTTGAACGTCATCGAGGTATTCGGTCGCCGCTCCGAGAACGAGCTTTTGCATCGCGCTCTTCTGCTCGGGCGTGAACCGTAGATGCTGGTCGATCGTCGTGAGTGACATTTGCGAGAAAGCCTGAATCCGCTCCTGTCTCCGCTCTTCCACGATGGACTCGTAGCGTTGGATTTGTTCTTCGGTTAGAACCACTTTGAGCGAGTCGCGCCACAGGTCGAGTGACTCGCCCTCTTCTTCGGCGTGGTTACCTCCGAAATTTACGTTGCCCATCCCGTCGAGCATCTCCTTCGCGTCGTCCACTTCCGCCTGTTCGAGCCGGTTGCGAAAGTAGCGTTCGGCCTGTTCGTGCCACTCTTTCATGGAACGTTCCGCCGCACCTCTCGCAGCGAGAAAAAGGCGATCTTCCTGTTCTTCGTCGAGATCGCAGAGCCGGACGACATCATCGATCACGATTCTCATGAAGGTGAGCCGCTTCTTGCGCTCTTCATCGGCGAGCTTGACGATGTGAGCGGAAATTTGCGCTTTGATGGGGCGGGGCTCGCCTTCGCCAGTGGTGGATCCGTCTTCTTTTTCCGGATTCTCGACGCGGCCCGGGGGAGTGTCAGCTGCCTCCGGATCTCCTTCCAGATCTCCGATTTCGGCGAAAGGGTCGGCCGCGATATTCTGGGAATAACCGGTTATGTGGAAAAAAGTCGACGTCGCCACGGCAAGCGCCGCGACGCGGAAACAGGAGGTGAAATATCGGGACATTAGTTGCTTTGGAGTGCGTTGAAATAAGTATCGAGCCCGAACCGGAATTCTTCAGGGAGCTCGCGTCCGGCTTTGCCGGTGGATTGGTCGACGTCTCTGGTTGAGGCTTCACCGCTGTTTCCGGAAGTGGCTCCCGGTCCAATGTCGGTGAGTGATGATCCATTGCCGCTGGCTGCGCCGCCGCCGCCGGGATTGGAACCACCACCGCCGCCGCCTTTGTTGCTCTGGCGTTTGGCCTGGAGGAGTAATTCGATGACCTCGGTCTGGGCTGCGATCGCTTCGTTCCCGGTTTCAGGCCTCGCGAGAATCGCACGGGAATCCCGCATGATATCGGAAACGAGGGTGAGGAGCTGGATCTCTTTTCCGAACATCTCGTTGCCATTTTCGAGATCGCCAATGCTCGCGATAACTTTGTCGATACGGTTTCTGAGATCCTCCTGCGTCAGTTCGAGAGGCCTCACTCTCCCGGCATACTCGTTCGGCGCAAGCGAGGCACGGGTGGCCTCCATCTCGCGGGTTTCATCACGCAGCCCCATTTCATCCTGAAGCGCTTTCATGATCTGGAGAACAATCTCGGGTGGCAGGCTGTCTTTTGATTTGCCTTTGCCTTCTTCACCCTCGTCCGCTGCCGCGACGAGTTCCTCGGCCCAGCGATCGAGGGTGTCGGCCCAGAACTCGGAGGCGGCGATGGATCGCCCGCTCAAATTCACGCGACATTCTTCACCGATCAGTTGGATGTTGGCGACGACATCTTTGTCCTTCATCTGATCGAGGACGTTTTTGAAAATGGCTTCCTGCTTGCGCTGAAAATACGCCTCGAGATCCGTCTGAATGTGATAGACAAATTTGCTCTCGCCGCTCTGCTTTTCAAAAGTCTCTTCGCCGACCTCGCGCAGCTGTTGCTCGATGCGCTGCTTGGGCAGGCCGAATCCTCCGTTGATGGTGCGCCCGAGATTCTTCGCGACTTCGGTTTGATTTCGCGAAGCGGCCTTGAGCCGTTTCACGAACGTGCTTGCTTCGAGACTGGAAAGAATTTTCTGCAACTGGTCGGCTACCCGGGCGAACTCGGCGAGGAGTTCGTCCTGCTCTTTGATTGCCTCATCAAGTTTCTCCTGAACCGGAGCCGGGGCTCCCGCTTCGTCCGGTTTCTTTTCCTTCCCATCTGAAGGGGCTGCTCCCAGTGTCGTCCCGGGAAGGCCGAGTGCTCCCGGAGCCGGCTTTTTCCCGCCGTCGGGAGCCGGCTCTTTTTCTTCGGGCTTGTTCTCTGCAAAAGAGGATTCTTTGTCCGTAATGCCCGGCGCTTTGGGAGGCGTCTCCCCGGGATCTTTTTTCTCATCGTCCGGATCCTGCGGTGAAGCACCCCCGGGTTTGCTTTTATCGACCTTCACCGAGGGGGAGCTGGCTTCAGGGGCGGAGGGCGATTTCGTTTCGTCAGGGTCCTGAGGTTTCGATGGTTGTGATGGCGAGCCTCCCGGAGCTGATGACGCTTTCTTCAGCAGGTCGGAAACGGAGGGCATCCGCTTTTTCGCAATGTCATCGAGGTCCCGCATCATCGTCGCCCACGATTCCAAACGTTCGGCATCGAATTCATCGTTTTTCGCGGCTTCCTCGACGAGTTTCCGGCCGGACTGCGTCAGCGCATCGAGACGGCGTGAGTTGGCATTTTCAGCTGACGCCTGCTCCATGATTTTGCGACGGTTGTCGGCGCGGTCGAGCTCTTCGGCTGTCAGCTTTCGCAGGTTCTTGTTCGTTTCGTAAAGTTGCTGTTCCCGTTCGTAGACTTCGCGTGTGTTGCGAAACCATTTTCCGAATTCTTCGGTGAGCCACTGCGCGTGATCTTCATTGCTGAGGACGTGGAGGGTGAAGGTCGCGGAGTACTTGCGATCGCGATCGGGAAGGTAGTCGACCGCAAAGGCCCGCAGTTGCAGCGTTTGAGGCGGGACGCCTTCGCGCGCGGCGGAAAAGGTTCCTGTCGTTTCGATGTTCTTCGTTTCCGGTGCTCCGGAGGCGACGGGTTTTTCACCAAAGGTGTCGCCGGACGCACCGCTCGAGGCGGTGGCGTTGCGCCACTCGAGCCCGAGTTCACGAATCCCGAAATCATCACTCGCGGAAATATCGAAGGTCACCACCTCATCCTGAAGGACGACCCGCTCCGTGGTGGTTTGGTTCGCAAAAATATCGGGTGCGGAATCCTCCACCGGTGTGATGTGCAACTCGAGCGGTGATTTTGCTTTGAGCCCGTGGATGTCTTCCCACGAAATGGTTGTCGTCAACGGCTCCTGAACTTTGAACGGGGCCGAGGAAAAGACGGCTCCGTTGACCTCGTTAGTCTCGCCGTTGCTCTCAGCGCTGGCAAGGTCACGGGACGTGGTTCCCTTGATCGTCGCGAGAGCCCCCTTGAGAATCGCAACCGACCCGCCTCGAATCGGCAGAATCGTTTCTGATTCGTAGCGCAGGTAATCAGGGAGTCGCAGATTCGCTTCGAGCGCTGTGAGCTCCGGACGTGGCAGCGGCTCGACTTCAATCTGATGACGCGCATCGCCGACCCGCACCGCGAGGTCCGCTTTTTCTTTCTGAGGGGGGATAGCAAAATCGTAACGTCCCGACTCGCGGTCAGCGGTGAGTCGGGTTTTCCCGGGGAGTCGCAGTGACGCGTGGTCCGGCCTCCACTCCGTGTTCTCGGTCAGGGCGGGGGTGAGGTTAAATGGCTCCGCGTAGGGTACGATCACTTTTTCCGGCAGGGGATCGAGCTGGGCAAAGGTGTAGCGTTCGATCGCTTTCCAGGGGGAAACCCAGCGTTGAAGCGCGTTCTGCGTGGCATCACTCGAGAGGAAGATAAACCCGCCGATCACGGCGACGATCACGGTCGTCGCTGCAATCCATCTCCCGTAGCGATTGTGAGGCACCGAATCATGAAACGACTGGTCGGCGGCTTTTTCGTCGACCTGCTTCATCGCCGCTTCGACGAGAACCCGGCTGTTGGCGCCGGAATTCGCGTGCGCTAGTTCGACGATACCGAGAAGTTCGTCTCCGAGGTGGGGGTGGGTGCGTTTCAAGAGGCGCGCGACTTGCTCGAGGCTGCGTTGCTGCCAGACCCAGCGCCACCAGCGCACCGGCAGGCCCACCGCGGGAACCGCGAAGCCGAGAAACAGAATGAGGCCGCGCAGCGCAGCCGGCGTGTCGACGAAGCGGTCGATCACGAAAACGAGCAGGTAGGAGATCCCGAGACCGACGAGTCCGGCGAGGGCACCTTCGGCAATTTTCACCGACCAGATACGCGCTTGAAACGCCTCAAGTTTTTCCTGCAGGCGCGGTGGAATCGCGAGGTCGTTAGATGAACTCTGCTCCCGTTTCGGGTCCTGTGTGCTGTCGGCCATGCCTTGCTTAGTTAATCACAGATATCAGTTCTCTGCCAATCCCCAAATAGGACTTCAAGAGGGGGATTTATTTCAGACAAATGCGGAAAAGAAAGAGCCCCAATGCTTTCGCAAAGGGGCTCAGACACTATCTTAATGGAAGGTGTAAATCAGAGGCTTAGGCAGCCTCTTTCTCTTCACTTTCGCTTTCAGAGGATTCCTCCCCTTCAACGCTCCATTCTTCGACGACGTATCGTGAAGCCTTGTCTCCAAGCTTCTCGATAGCATCCTCTTTAGAAAGTTCAGCGGATCCGTCTGTTACAACGGTCACTTTTTGCGTACCAGCTTCTTCGCCATTCTCGATGGTGATTGACTTGAAGCCCTTGAGTTTTTCGAATGCCGAACTGACATCCCGTTTGCAGCCGCCTCACGTGACGCCGGTCATGCCGGCCACGTAGACAACCTCGGTTCCTTCAGCTTCGTCAGCAGCGAACGCGGGAGACGCGATCGCCAAGACAGCCAAGGCCATAGTTGCGATTAATTTTTTCATAGGTTTGATAGGTTGGGGAGGGATCTAAAATCCTCGCCTACGTAGTGTATACGCATGTGGCGTGGTCATCATGAGAGAAAAGTGCGTAAATCCGTGAAATAAATTTGTAAGGAATCCTCGACATCGCTGCTGTTTTTCGATTCGAAATGCGGTTAGGTAGAGGAAATGGGGAAGCAGGTAGCGAGAATTCAGATCACCGATGAGCGGTTCGAGGCAGCGGACGAGATCATTGATGTGCGCGCGCCTTGCGAATTTGCCGAGGATCATATCTCCGGCGCGATCAATCTTCCGGTCTTGAAAGATCTCGAGCGTGAGCGGGTCGGGACGATTTACAAACAGGAGTCTTCGTTCGAGGCGAGGAAGATCGGTGCCAGTTTGGTGTCTGCCAATATCGGGGAGCATCTCGCCGGGCACTTCGCCGGCAAGCCGAAAAACTACCGTCCGGTCGTATATTGTTGGCGGGGCGGTCAGCGCTCGGGGAGTTTCGGCATCGTGCTCGCCAATATCGGCTGGGACGTCTCCGTCATCGAAGGCGGCTATCAAACGTACCGACGTCACGTCAGCGAAACGATTGAAAGCATCGCACCCGAACTCAACTTAGTCGTTCTGAACGGCTACACCGGAGCGGGCAAGACGCTCCTTTTAAAGCAGCTCGAATCCGACGGGGCTCAGGTGCTCGATCTCGAAGGACTCGCCTGTCACAAGGGATCCGTCTTCGGCGGCGATCCGGAAAATCCTCAGCCCGCGCAGAAGCGATTCGAGTCGCTCCTGTATGACAAGGTCAGGACTTTTGATACCGGTAAACCCGTGTTTATCGAGGCGGAAAGTGCCAAAGTCGGTCGCCTCAATCTGCCGAATCCTCTCTGGCAGAAAATGAAGATTTCACCGGTGATCGAGATTGATTCCCCACTCGCGGAGCGCGCCGCCTATTTGAAATCAGACTACGAAGAGTGGCTCGAGGATCTCGACCGCATTCATCGAACCCTCGATCGGCTCAAGAGTTTCCGTTCTAAAAAGCAGATTCAGCAATGGCGTGACCTCGCTGAGGAAGGGCGGTGGCTTGACTTTGTATCCGAGCTGCTCTCTGAACATTACGACAAGCTCTACACCGTCGGGGGATCCGGGCATTTCGAGAAACCGACCACGCGTGTGCCGCTTCCGTCTCATTCCCGCGACGCGATCGGACAGTCTGCTCAGGAACTCAGGGAAAAGGCCGGGGCGATCTACTCCTGACCGACGCGTCGAGCAGAGGGAAAACAGCAGGGCAGCCAACGCGGTTGGATCGCGGAGTGTCCGGTTCGACCCTGAGGCGAAGAAAGGGGAGCTATCGGGTCGCCTCAACCTCGATTTTTCGTCCTCGCGATCTCGGGTTCCTACCACAATAACGCCATCCGATTGCCATGGCGTAGATCGCATTTGAAACGTAATTAGAATTGTCTATGAAAGCAAAACTGTTCCTTCCCGTTCTTCTTGTCGCCTTTATCGCAGCTCCTTTTTCCCAGAAAGCGATGGCTCACTGCCAGGTTCCATGCGGTATTTTTTCTGATCAGCTCCGCTTCGAGGCCATGCTCGAAGATCAGACCACGGTTGCCAAAGCCAACGTGCAGCTGGCGGAATTGCTCAAGGAAAATACTCCGCTCGCGGTGAATCAGGCAACTCGCTGGATCATGACGAAAGAGGATCATTGCGGGAAAATCATGGAAACCGTGGCCGGATATTTCATGGCTCAGCGGATCAAGCCGGATGCCGAAAACTATGAGAAAACACTGATCGCCGCGCACAACGTGATGCGTGCTGCGATGAAGGCAAAGCAGGATCCGTCAGCGGAAGTCGCCGAGGCTCTCAAAACTTCCATTCTGGAACTCTACGAGGCATACGAAGGCAAAGCGTTTAAGGCTCACTCCCACTGATAACCGTTTTTTTTCGATAAGCGCGACTGGTATTTCCGGTCGCGTTTTTTTTATGCAGTCGATAGCAGCCATTGTCTGAACCGTGGCCCGCACTGACCCGGTGTCGTTTCTCTGGCGATTCCGTGCCGCGGGAGAGGGGCAGCTGAGCCGGTTGGGAATATTTGAATGAAATTTTCATCCGATGAGGCTTAGACTGGCGATGCCCTTTCTGATATCGCGTCCGTGCCGGCGCTTTCTGAAGCGAGCGCCGCTGGGCACCTTTTTCCACCTTTAAACTTTCACGGACCGAACCCACCATGATCTACCTCGATTCCAACGCCACCACTCAGGTTCACCCGCGCGTCATCGAAGCGATGATGCCGTTTCTCACGGGGCACTGGCACAATCCTTCGAGCGGCTACGCGGCCGGTCGTGAGGTCAAAGCTGCGGTTGAGCGTGCCCGCGAACAGATCGCCGACTGGATCGGAGCGAAGCCGTCCGAGATCGTTTTCACAGGGTGCGGAACCGAGTCTAACAATATGGCGATCAAATCGCTCGCCCGCGAGATCGGACGGAAGCGCTCCAAAGTCCTCGTCAGTGCAATCGAACACAGCGCGGTCCTGCGGCCCACCGAAGCGATGGCCGCAGTCGGATTCGATGTCGCGAAAGTCGGCGTCGATTCGGAGGGGCGCCTCGATCTGGAGGCCTTCGCAGCGGCGCTGGATCCGGATTGTCCCGGCTTTGCCTCCATCATGTGGGCGAACAATGAAACCGGAGTCGTCCAGCCCATCGCCGAAGCCTGCGAACTCGTCAAAAAGGCAGGGTGGCATTTCCACACCGACGCGATCCAGGCAGTAGGGAAAGTCCCCGTGCGCGTTGATGAAGTGCCTGTCGATTATCTGTCGATCAGCGGCCACAAATTCCACGCTCCGAAAGGAGTCGGCGTGTTGTATATTCGCGAAGGTGTTCCCTTCGAGCCGATGACCCGGGGCGGGGGACAGGAAGCAGGACGTCGCAGCGGCACCGAGAATGTCCCCTACATCGTCGGACTCGGCGAAGCCGCCGCTGTCATGCAGGAGGAAGCCGAAAACGGCGGCCTCGCCCGGGTTGAAGCGCTGAGAGACAAGCTCGAAAGTGGCCTTCAAGCAGGGTTAAGTGACACAATTGGAGGTGACCAGACCAACCCTGTTATCCTCAACGGTTCCCGCAAGCATCGAACCGGCAACGTCGCCCACGTATCGATTGAAGGAACAGTAGCCGCGGAGCTGCTTCCCCGGCTCGATGCTGCCGGAATTCAGTGTTCCGCCGGAAGCGCCTGTATGACCGGAAAAAACCAGCCCAGCCACGTTCAAAAGGCGATGGGCTATTCCGACGAACGCGCCTCCGGCAGTCTGCGACTGAGCCTCTCCATCCTGACAACTGAGAAGGAAGTCGACGAAGCGGTGGCGAGGATTATCGAAGTCGTGAAAGGGTAGGGAGGCGAATTTTATTCTAATGAAAGTCTCCTTGCCCGCCGCAGCCCGAGCTTACACCTGAAATTTACCCATCCCCGTGATTGACCAGACGTGACTCCTGTTGGTAAGTTCACGTGTTCCTTAAAAGGAGAGAGATGAGCACCTGGTGGGCTCCGCGGTCTTCAAAACCGTTGTCGGCAAGTGATCCTTGCCGGGGTTGGTTCAATTCCTTCCCTCTCCGCCATTTTTTCTCAGCGCGCGTGCCGGTAGAGTTCGCGGATTTCGTCCTCGGTGAGTGCGTTCCGATAGACGCGAACTTCGTCGATCGATCCGTCGAAGTTCTGGGTGTCCCCCTCGTGGACGGCGCCAATCGTAAGCCACATTCCGGCGGTGTCGTAGTCGACGGACTCAGTCGTCCGCACTTCGTCGACAGCGGTGCCATTGACGAAAACGGTGATCACGCTCTCGCTCTCTGAAATCTTTTGGATCCGGCCGGTGACGAAAGACCATTCGTTGAGCGGCAGCATGTCGGGAGACTCGGCCGCGATATGCTGATTGAGATGGGGAACTCCGCCGTCGGCGACGATGATCTCCTGCTGACGGACGGGGAAGGCGGGTCTGCGTGTAACCGCCCGGTCAGTCCGGAACCGGACTTTGCCGTTACCGAGGACGGTGAGCTGCCAGGGATCCCGTCCTCCGCGCCGGTCGCCGAACCAGACAATCTGACCTGTCTTTCCACGCGTTTCCGGCTTCACCCATGCTGAAACGGTGATCGTATCAAGAAGCTCGAATTGCGTCGAAGGTTCCGTATACATCCCAGACTTCCGGTCCGGGAAAAAGCGCGCGGCGCGTCCATCGACTCCCTGACTCTGCTCGACAATGCCGGCTTCGGTAAGGAGTGCTCGATCCGTCGAGTTCTCGTCGAATGTCCAATGGGCGACGAGGTCGCGATCAAATGCGAAAGAGGAATCGCCTCCGCTTTGTGGGAGCGCAGCGGGCGGGTAGACCTGACGTTCTGCGGTTTCGATCAGCGAATCACCGGCGCCGGTTTCGCTGTTGCCTGAGAGGCCGCCAGTCTCAATCCCGAGCCAGAGGGGAATCACGCAGGCGAGGGCAATTGCGGCGACCGCGGTCAGTTTCTTTTTTCGCGGGATCCGCGATGCACTCTCCGATTGCTTCAGGTCGCTGAGGTGCTCCGCCGCATCCGCATTTCCGGGATCGATTTCGAGTGCCTTCCTGAACAATTCCTCCGCCCGTTCCTGAGAGGGGCGGGAGCGGGTTTCCTTCCAACGGCCGAGATGGGCCCTTCCGCAATCGATAAGGACATCCGACCGGTACGGGGCGATCGCCACAGCAGGTTCCAGATCAGTGATCGCGTCGGTGAAGTTGCCGAACTTCAGAAAATTCCGCCCCTTCGCGAGGTGGTTGCTCAGCTGGCTGCACAAGGTGTCCCAGTCCGCTTCGGTTAGTCCTGCGTTTTGGGCAATCTCTCTGAGCTTCTCTTCAGTCAATGGCTCGTCCGATTCTGCGCATTGGGCCCCTAACGCCCGTTTCAAAAATTCCGTTAGGTCGCTGGTGAACGTATCTGACATGACGCCCGACATTTTCTCATAAAGGCTCCGGGAAGACAACCTAATAGCATACCGGAACCCGACCGGTACACCGGCTCCATTTCCGGAGGTCGGGGATTCGGCGCGGTTGCGGGGATACTGAACCGTTGCCTCTCATCCCGATGCTGAGATGGAGGATGTGCCTACTTCCCGAGCACCGGTAATACTTTCTCTGAAATTTCCCGGGTAATAATATCGTAGGCGGGCCTGCTCCAATGATAACCGTCACCGCTCGCAAGTTCGAGCTTCCCCGCGAGGATGGAATAGACATCGATGATCTCGATTTTCTTTTCCTCCATGACCTGTCCGGAAATCGTGTTGAGCCTGACAACGACATCGTTTTTGTCTCCGAGGGTATCGACCGGTTTGTCCTTGGCGGGCTTTGGAGCCGTGTGCGGTGTCGTCATCAGATAAAAGATATCAGCCTGTGGTGCCCCGGTCTTGAAGCAATGCGCGAGGTCGCTCATCCGGGTGTGAACGAGCTCATCGGAGACCTTGTCAGGCGTCCAGCTCAGAGAATGCAGGCCGTTGTTGAAAACGATCGCATCGAATTTGTAACGACCGGCCATTTCGGTGAGAGCGGCTTTCGGCACATCGCCGCCGACGAAATGAACGCAGTGAAAAACATAGGCCTCTTTTTTCAGCATGTCAGGAATGAAGGAGCCCTTGTAGCCCATCGAAATGGAGTCTCCGTAGATCAGGATTTTGGGCCAGTCAGGGTGTTCGATTTTCGGGACATCGAGGGCCCAGCCGTTTCCCGCGACAGCGCCGCGGGGATTCTCGCTTTTGCTCTCTTTCGGGGATATATAGTTAAATGAAGGACCATAGACTTTGACGCTGTTGATCACCGTGGGCATCGGTTTGTCTGATTCCTTGAGGTTGCGTCCGATCCACATCGGTTCGTCGTTCGGGATCATTTCCATGAAGCATTGTTTGAACGGCCGCTCGTCGAGATAGAACGTGGCTAAGCCGTCGCGGACCGCGAGCGTGAACGTGTAGGGCGTGTCGATTTGCGGTTCCTTTTGCCCGCCGATGCCGGAAGATCTCATGAAGATGTTGTTTACGAAGGAGCCGATGTAACGTGCGTAGTAGGGCGTCTTTCGATAGTTCATATTGACCGTGAACCCATCGCCCGTTTCGCTGTCACTCTGCTTGCTCATGGCCGTGAAAAGTGATTGTTCGACGAGTTCGCGGATCGAGAAAGTGACCTGGACGGTGAAGTTCTTCTGGTCGGGAAAGGCTGACGCCGGCACCGCAAAAGCAGCCCCGCCTTCGAGCGCAACCCTGCCATCGACTTTCTTGATGTCGCCTGACTGCAGTTCCTCTGGAATCGTGTCTGTCGCCAGATCCCAAAGCGGCTTGTCGTCGGCAACTCCCGTTTGCAGCAAAAGGGCGAGTCCGGTGAGGACGGTAAACAGTGTTTTCATAGGGTGCGGTGAATCGATAGGTAAAGTGATGAGACTCTCGTGGTGCAAGCCCGCTTAGCTTAGGCAGGGTGACCGCAATGGAAAGGGGATTTCAGGGGCTTCATTCCGTGAGTCTCATGGTGGAGGTTCCCGACGATTCTCATGGGCCGGGGCCTGAAAAATGCTGTTCCGGAAGTCTCAATTCACCAGCGCGCGGTCGCGGAACCAGCCGGTGAGGCTGTGGCGAAACCGGGAAGACTTGCGGACTTCGTGCCAGAAATCGGCGGACACGAAAATGACCAGTTTGCCCGGCTCAGGGAAGATATCGATCGAAGGGCCTTTGACCCCGCTGACGGGATCGGTGTATAAACGGAGCTGGCCGCCGTCGCTTTCGGCCCAGTCTTCGTCGAGGTAGAGAATCGCGGAAAGGATCCGGGATTGAGTTCCCTTGTGGCAGTCGAGGTGAGGCTTGTAATAGCCGCCGGGTGCGAAGCAGGCGAGGTGCGCCTCCAGTTCAACCAATCCGAGAAAGAGCGAGCGGTTCAGTCTCATTCGGACGTCTTCCATTTGGTCCCGGTAGACGGTCTGTGATTCACTGAGGTCAGTCGGGTCCAGCCAGCGTATGTTGTCGGTCCGGATTTCGGGGGTGATATTTTTCCCGGCTCCGCGGCCAATCGCGGCCGGTTTGAGATCGCCTTCTTTCGCCCGCGCGATGCATTCGGCGATGATGTTCCGGGTGTCGGGCAGCTTCAGAAACTGTGGAATGATGACATACCCGGTTTCGGCGAGTCCCCGCAGCAAATTTTCGAGTAGCGCGCCGGGATCGACGGGCGGGACGATGGGAAGTATTTCTATGTGGATATCTATGCGATCGTCTCGAAAGAACACTTGGGCAACTGAATCGATCGCCCGAAACGAGGGTCCCTTCCGTCACCACTCCGGACACGCCGCCGATGAGCCGCGCAACGAAATGACGGGATCTGGTTCGATACGCGAATCCATCATATCGATGAGCGCGGGTTCCGGTTAGTATAGTCATCACCCGTATGAAGACGCTCCTGCTCACCCTTGCCTTTGCCATCCTTGCTTCGATCACCTCCGCGGAGGTGCCAAAGACGTTCACTCCTCCGGCAGGAATCCGGATGGAGAAGGATCTTTCCTACATACCGGAAGGCGACGCGGCGCAGAAGCTGGATCTCTATCTCCCTGAAGTGACATCGGACAAGCCGCTCCCGCTCATCGTCCATATCCACGGCGGCGCGTGGCGTGCCGGCAGCAAGTTTCCATGTCCGGTCATGTCGATGGTGCTCGAGGGATACGCGGTCGCCAGCGTCGAGTATCGCTTCAGTCAGAAGGCTCTCTTTCCTGCGCAGATTCAGGACTGCCAGGCCGCGATTCGCTGGCTGCGGGCGTATGCGGAGCAATACGGCTTCGACAACGAAAACATCGGCGTCGTCGGTGGTTCGGCGGGCGGGCATTTATCCGCGCTCGTCGGCACCGCCGGTGGCAAAAAAGCCTTCGCAGCGATTGGCGGAAATGAGGATCAATCCGACCGGGTTCAGGCCGTGTGTGACTACTTCGGCCCGTCTAACTTTTCCACCGTGGTGCAGCAGGCCGCCGCAGACAGAAATACGAAGAGCATCTTTGCCTTCAACACGCCTCAAGATCCGTATTCACTTCTCATCGGTGCCCGGCTCGATGACAAGGCAAAGAGCGATGCCGTGAGCCCGGTGCGTTATGTGAGCAAAGACAATCCGCCCTTCCTCATCCTACACGGCACGCACGACGCCCTCGTGCCTTACGCCCAGAGCGAGGAACTCGCTGCCGCGCTCACGGAACAGGGCGTCGAAGTGTGGCTGCAAAAACTCCCCGGCTCCGGCCACGGCGGACCCGCGTTCAACCATCCCGCGCTCATCGCACTCATCCGAAACTTCTTCGACAAGCATCTCAAAGGAGCGGACGTGGAACTCGCTCTCGTGCCTGAAGCGGAGTTGGCGGTGGAGCCTCCGAAGCCGAAAGCGAAGTAGCGCCGAGTTCTCGTTATCGGGAGGGATGTCGGGTAAGAAAGGGGAGCGCTATCGCCTCCACGCGCTATCGCTTCCCTTTTCCTCCGCCTTTGCCTTTCCCATTGCCATCGGGACGAAAGCCCGTGCCCGGTCCGCGACGTCCCCGGTCGGTCTTGGGGTCCTCCGGCGTCACCCCGATGACGATGTCCCAGTCAACCGTGAGCTCGCCCGCCTGAGAACCTTCGAGCGGTTTGAAATCGGTGATCAGCATCGCGCGCCGTTTCGCATCTTCGACGCTGTTGAGAATCCGGTCCGTCTCATTGAGTTTCTGTGATGAATCATAAAGCTGCGTCGTGAGCATCCTCTTGCCGCCCTTATTCACCGCGATGTGAAAATGGGAAGTGCGCGGCCCGTAGGGCACGGGGCGGATCGCGCGCAAGTAGTACCGACCGTCAGATCCGGTGAGGAAACGCCCGTATCCCTGAAAGTTGGGATCGCGGTCCTCACCTCTTGCGGCCCCTTCGGTATGAATATAACAGCCCTTCGCGTCCGCCTGCCACAGCTCGATGACAACGCCTTTCGCAGGCGTCCCGTTCTCGTTGAAGATTCGTCCGGTGAGATGCGTGATTTCCCCGATCGAAGGCGTGAGGGAATCATTCACGAGAATGAGATCGTTGTCCGTATCGAGCGGCAGCTCGTTTGGATAGAATGGCCCCTCCGTCTGGAACGGCGTCTTCGTGAGCGACTCCGCAAAAGCTCCCTGCGCCGTGAACAGAGCAGCCGACCCGAGGAGGGCGCGCTTGAGAAACTGGCGTCGGTGGCATTCGGGACAAAATCGCTGATTCATGCAGGAGTAAACCGGGCGTTTTGAAAAATGTTTCGAGAAAGTTTCGGTGATTGTGAGGGGAGGGCGTGGTGGTTTGCTGACGGACATTCCGACCGTTATACGAAGTGTCATTTTCGGAACCGGGATCCGCGGTTCATACTGTCGACAATCTGACGGCTAGGAAAATGTGACGGGGAAGATCACATCGAATAACTTTCATAACCGCCCTTTCATGATTCAACAGGGTCTGTTCGTCGACCTTACCCTGTTGGGTCGTGGAAACAGCTTATGGGAACGGGGCGCGAATCGTGTTTCGCTCCGATTCCTAACATTAATCAAAAATAGATAGATTCCAAGGGGCATCTGAAAAGAGTGAAGAAACGTCGACTGCCCTGAAACTGAGATTCCCGAGAGGTGCGGGAAGCCAGAATTTGGCGGTAAGAGATACGGGGCAGGTGACATTTCCTGATTCATTCCGGAATCTTCCGGCCTGCATACCGAATGTTCAGGATGTGCGGGAACTGAAAACGGGCTGAAAGTCCGTCCGCACAGAGCCCGGTCCCTTCAGGGCCGGGATCAAATCGATTCATCCAGCGCGGCCGGAAGGGGCGGCCGCGAACTAGCGCAAAGGAACCCGCTATCTACCCAATGGAAAACCGCGGGCGACGCTTCAGGCCGCAAAAATGGTTTCCCGGTTCGCAGACCTGGATGCCTGCGAACTGTGCGGGAGCGCCTTCAGAATGTCTAAACATCGGAACATCGAGCAGTGCCCCGAACATCGGGCTATCGGCTCTTGCCCTTATCACTTCGCGAGGTCGATGCGAATCAGCTCTTTGTCGTTACGGACAAATGCGGACTTCATCGCATAGGCCGGAGCGGCCCAGACAACGTTGCGTCCGAAGGCTTCGTTGGTCGGTTCGACCACTTTCGCCCTGCTGATCTCGGTGTAGGATTCGGGAGTTGCCGCGGCGATGATCAGATGGCCGGTTTCGGAAAGGAGAAAGAGATTGCCGCTGTCCTCATGCAGCGTTGCAAAGGCGGTTCCGTGGCGACCGGCGCGCTCGGGGTTCTCTTCTCCGAGAGTCGGGAGCGTTGTCTGCCAGAGACGTTTGCCGGTTTCGAGATTCGCGGCGATGAAGGCGCTCGTGTCGATGTCGCTGCCGTAGATCACCCCGTCGATGATGAGGGGCGTGCCATTGGCGGCAAAGACGGCCTGTTTCGGTTTTGCTCTCCAGAGGAATTCCGCCGCGGGTTTTTCGTCATCCAGTTTCATCAAGGCTCCGTTTCGGCCGTGGCCACTGGCGAACAAGAGGTTACCCGATTTTTGAGGTGCCATGATCGACATTCCGAATGCCGGTTTCAGTGGGAGGGACCAGTAAACCGAACCGTCTTCGGGGTTCAGCGCGTTGAGCGATTCCGGGTGCCAGATCAGCAGTTGCTTGACGCCGCCGTGCTCGATCATCGTGGGCGGACTGTATCCCGGTTCGGCCGCGGAGAGAGATTTCCATTTCACGTCGCCGGTATCTTTGTTGAAAGCGACCGCTACGCTGCCCTCTCCACCCACGAGACAATAAACGGTGTCGCCATCGACGAGAGGATGAGCGGTGAAGCCCCACATCGGAGATTCGATTGAGAACTGTTCTTTCCAATTCTGCTCCCAAACGAGCTCGCCCGTATTCGCGTCGAGACAGACAAATTTACCCTCCGCGCCGAGAGCGTAAACTTCCCCGTCGGCAACGGTCGGCGTGCTCCGCGGGCCGCCGGGATACGAGATGTTGTAGGGCTGATCGTAGTCATGAGACCAGAGTTCTTTTCCCGTTTCGGCGTCAAAACAGCGGACGCGCTCTTTGCCTTTCAACGGACCTCGAGCGCCGGGGTTGTTGAAGATCTCGCCTTCTTCGATCACGTAGTCGGTGAGGTAGACTTTTCCGTTGGCAACGCTCGGGCTGCTGTAGCCGTGTCCTGCAGGAACCCGCCACGACACTTCGGGCCCTTCGGCGGGAAAGGCGTCGACGATTCCCGTTTCCCGCCACACCCCGTTGCGTTCGGGACCGAGCCACTGCGGCCAGTCATCGGCCCGGATGAGAGTGGGAGCGAGTGCAAAAGCGAGGATGAGTGAAAGGCCGGCGTGTTTGATCATGAGAGAGGAGGGGAAAGGCTTTTCCCGCAAGCCAATCTGACACCGGATGCGACGAACCGTTGAAAATAAAATCTTAAAAGATAAGTCCCGTGGGAATGCCGCGTTATGAGATACCAATGGAGGGCGCGAAGCCAGGAGAGAATGCGAGAGAGGGGGGAGGCTGGATACCATGCCTTTATACGACTCGGAGGCGTCAGACTTCGAAGATCTTTTCGTCGAAATGACTCGGTGCAATGGCGGGTGGTTGGCGGGTGGTTGGCGGGAGGTTAGCGGAGGCTACTCGTTCGTCTCTGAAGTCTGCGCCGCCTTCAGCGCCTTCAGTTGGCGGATCGCCGATTCAACGAGAATCTCGCCGCCGCCGGGAGCGAGGCGGGAGTTGAGCGTCTCGTAGCTGCCTTCGGCGAAGGCTTTCCGTGTCGGGACGTAGGCGATGTGCACGTTGGTCAGCTCGACGATGAGCGTGACGGGGAAGGGGGAGGCTTCTTTGATCGCGAGGCCGAGTTCGACGAAGACCTCGCCGGGCACTCCGACGACGGCGACTTCGTTGCTCAGTTGAAATGCCTGCACTTCAACCGGCACGCACCAGGGCTCGGACTCGATCGTTGGCGGGACCGCTTCCCCGGCGCGGATTCGCGCGAGCGACCGGATCTTCATGGGGCGGCGCATTTGGAACAGTCCGCTTTCCCCATACTTCGGATTCGCCTTGAGGTCGTTCGCCCAGCGCAATTCCTCTTCGGAATAGGCTTGAAGAGGAGGATAGACGAACTCGGAACTCGCTGCGAGCTGGGGAGCTTCCCCGGTGGTGAGCGTATCCTGCATGTCGAGGATTTCCTGCGCGAGCCTCTCGCCCATCGGGACGGTCTTGAGCCGCTCTGCGTCTTTCCTGACATTGACATGATTCAGATCTCCGCTTGTGCCTTGAAGAAAGAGTGAGACGACATCGTCACCGAGTGATTCCTTCAGTTTCCGGGCGAGGACGCCGGGGTAGTCAGCGGAGAAGGCAGTGCTTCCGTAGGTGTCGGTATGGACCGCGAAATTGCTCACTACTCCGATGGCTTTGCCGTCGTCCGCCCGCTCGACCGAGAGGACTTCTAACGCGGGATCGATCGGGCCGGCGGCTTTAACGATGTTGCGGTTTCCCACGCCGGCATTGGTCCTGACCTTGCCGTTGCTGAGGTAGAAGCGCCGGTTGAAGGACAGGTCATCGATTTGTGTGGTGCCTCTGCGAAGCATCACCGGCACCGCGCTGTCGTGCGCCTGAACCAGCGAATCAACGATCCGCTCGAGGAGCACCTCGGGGTAGCGATCCTGCGCGATGGCCTCTTCTGCCGTCAACGGGGACTTCCGCTTGTGATTGTTCAGTTCGTAAATGTTGCCGTGGTAGGCCGGGCCGGTGTGGGTGTGCGTCGCCGCCAGCAAAATGTTTCCAAAGGGGATTCCGGTTTTCTCCGACACGCGGGTGCGAACTTCTGCGGAGAGTTCGCGTTCGATCCAGAGGAGGTCGCACACCGCGATTCCCCACGCCATGTCGCCCTGACGCAGAACGATGGCTTTGACGGAAAGTTCATCGTCGACCGCCGTCGATATGCCGCGGTAGTGCGGGTAGCCAACGCGGGGCGTGATGTCGATTCGGGAGACGCCGCCTTTTAGTGTTGTGTCAGCTCCTTCGAGAGACGCGGGACACGTCGCGATCAGGAGCAGGCAGGGAAGGACGAGAGATCTGATTCGAAAATTCATGGATGACTGACTGACGGAAAATGGCATTGCCAAGCCCGGCCGTCCGGGACGGGATCGCGGAGAGCTTCGTCATTTGCTCGCGAAATTTTCGAGAGCGAATAAAGTTGCCGGGTCAGGAGGGGAGCAGGGTAAATCCCGGTGCCCGGCTGAGGCGGACTTCGGTGTCGCCCGAGGGCATCAGAGACACGCGGCTCCATCTTTTTTTGCGAATGTCATGGTTTCTTCAGCTGTTTCCAATCTCCAAAAGCAGTGATGTATAAAGAGATTTTCCTTTGAACAGACAACGTGCTGCTTCCCAATTTTTCCTTTCCTACTATACTAACCGAACATGAAAGAGATTCGCCCGCAACCCGAACGCAAGAGCCTTCCCGGAGCGTGGGTGTATTGGGGGTTGGCGGTGGTGACGTTGGGGGTGCTCGCGCTTTGCGCCTATTTTGATCTTCCCATCGCCCGGGCCACCTACGAGCCGGATAGCCGGTTCGGTCAGTTTCTTCGGGAATTTGGCGAGTATCCCGGGCACTCTCTGCTGCTCTTTTCGGCAGGTGTTTACCTTCTCTATGGGCGACACCTCGTGATCCGGCTACTCATGGTGTTGTTGTTCTGTCTGGAGGTTTTTATCTTCATCCAGAAGCACCATCCGGCCGGTTCGTTCATCGAGGGTGTCGTGGTCTACTCGCTCATTCTTTTTCCCTTCATTGTTATCGTCAACGCGCGGCGTTACATGACAAAAGCAGCGATGGCCCGCAACTCCGGGTTGGTTGTCCTTGCCGGCGTGTTGCACCCTCTCTTCCTCGTGCAGGTCGTTAAAAAGCTGTGGGGACGCGTGCGATTCAATGATTTGGAGGACGGGTTCGCCCAGTTCACTCCCTGGTATCTGCCGCAGGGAATCACCGATAACCATTCCTTTCCTTCGGGGCACACCGCGATGGGGATCATCGCGTGTTTTCTCGTGCTCTATGTCCCGCGCCGTTGGCGGGTCGTCGCCTTTATTCCCTTGTTCGTCTGGGCCCTCGCCGTCGCCGCGAGTCGGGTCGTTCTCGGGGCCCACTACGCTTCCGACGTTGTCTTTTCGCTTTCCGCCGGACTGGGGCTGCTTTTCTTTTTTCACCGGATCAGTGCCGATGAAAGCGGTCTGCGTGACGATTAGTCGATCGGTTTTCCCGCGATCAAATTCTCAATATTCTTCTCCGCTTCTTCGGGGTTCAGGTAGAAGCCGTTGTAGTCCACGACGCCTTCGGGATTCACGATGACCCACCAGGGCGTTCCCGCTGTTTTATAGGCGGCGTTCAGGCTGTGAGCCCCGGGCCTTTTGGCGAGGTGTCCGATCGGGATATCGAGATCAAATCTCGCCGCGGTGACTTCCAGTTTAGCTACTGTGTTGTTGCTGAAATCTTCGAAGGGTGTCTGGATCGCGAGAAAGGCGATCGCGTCGCTGTCTCCGAATTTTTTGAGCAATTTCTGCAAGGTGGGGAGAGCTCTTTTGTTACAAGCGGTGCAGGTATGCTGGAAAAACAACATGATGACCGTCTTTCCTCTGAACTCTGACAGCTCGATTTTTTCTTTGCCTTCCGGTAGCTGAATCCATTCGGTGACGCCCAACTGCGGTGCGACTTCACCCTGGATTCCGCGCGGTCGTTCCTGTGCTGCTGTCGGAAGGTGAAACAGTGTCGTGAATAGCAAAGCGACGATCGAGGTAATTCTCATGGCAGAGGTGGACGAAGAACCTCGGCAAGTCTGACAAAGTTATTGCATGGTTTTCTGCTTTTTCGGGGAAGAGAGCGTGGTGCTTTTTCGTGCGCGGGAGGGGCGCGTGAACACAAAAAAGCTCCCACGGTCCGGAGACGGTGGGAGCGGATTTGAAAGCTTCACGAAAGCGGGTCGCTTCCGCTGGATGTGTTACGCGTCTTTCGGCGTCGCTGGCTTTGGCTCAGCCTTGGGCGCGGCAGGCTTCTTCTCTTCTGCCTTTTTTGCAGGAGCCGCTTTTGCTTCGGGAGCCTTCTTCTCAGGTTTTGCGTCTGCTTTTTTGGCTTCAGCTTTGGCGTGTGGGCACTCTTTGGCCTCATCACACAACATCTTTTTGGCATCCTCTTCGGAGATCTTTCCGAGCTTGACGGCTGCTTCGATACCGCGCTTCATGACTCTATTCAGCTCGAGTTCATGACGGTCTTTGGCGATGCCTGCCTTCATTTTTTTGGCCTCTTCAGCGCTGATTTTTCCGAGCTCCTCGGCGGCGTTGATGCCATCTTCCATCGCCTGGTAGAGTTTGTCCTCCTGCTCTTCACATTTCACGCCGGTCTTGCAGGCTCCGTCGGTTTTGCAGGAGCTACCAGTCTTGCATTTGCCATCGGTCTTGCATGATTCCCCGGTTTTACATTTTCCGTCGGTCTTGCAGGTTCCTTCAGTTTTACACTTGCTGTCAGTCTTGCACTTACCATCGGTCTTGCAGGATCCCCCGGTTTTACATTTTTCGTCAGTTTTGCAGTGCTTGTCAGTTTTACATTTGCCTTCAGTCTTGCATTCCTGAGTCGGGCAGGCTTTGCCTTTCGCACCGGGATCGGCGTGAAGTGGGAGTGTTAGGAAAGCCAGTCCGAGCGCGGCTGCTACGGGTGCGAAAATTCGAGTTTTAGTCATGGTGTGATAATCTGGGATTGAGGTATGCTTTTTGTGTGGTTGAACGGGGATATAACCGTGGTTCAAGTTTCTTTGTCACAAAGCTAGGTAGGTTGTTCAAAAAAAGTTTTCTTTCTTTTGATGCTATCCGAACCGACGTGGTCGTCGATGTTCTGATATCGGGTGCCGCCACCTTCTACTTTGCCGCCTCAGTCGCCGCCGTCCGATCTGCTTCCTCTACCGGTTCGGGAAGTTCCAGAACCATGACCGATGTGTCAGGAGCCTGACCGGAGTAGAATGAAACGTAGTGTTTGTCGCCGATCACGGTAGCGTTCGCGTTGCCTGAATCCCACGCGTTCTTACTGCCGATTGTCACGGCTTCGGAATCGGGCCAGTTCAGCGGATGGGTGAAGATGTCCTCCGGTTTCACGACTCTACGGCGGAGAATACCGCGGCCACGCTCGTAGTAGTAATTGCTCAACAGGCCCGTTTCGGGGTCGAGGATGAGGCTGGGCGTCGAGGCGTGGATATCGCTGATATTGGTTTGTTCGCGGGTCCAGGTCGCTCCGTTGTCGGTCGACGTGATCTGGAATTGAGCTGGTCCGCTCTCGGTTCGTGCGATTGCGAGAATTCGCCCGTCGCCGAGGAAAACGGCGGCGGGTTCGGTGGGCCAGTCCGCTTTCATGAGTTCAGATTCGACGGGCGTCTGCGTCCAGGTCGCTCCGTCGTCGCTGCTCGTCATGACGCCCCACGAGTGAACGCCTTTATCACTGTAATCGCCGGCGAACCACAGCGCCATGAGCCCGACATCGGGGACGGCGAAGACGTCGGTGATCTGCATCGGTTGCACCGCGAGTTCCGGCGTCGCTATGAGCGTGAACGTCACGCCGTCGGTGGTGCGGTAGAGATCGTGGTTCCACTCCTTTCCGATTCGGCGCACCCAGAGTAGCATCGCCCCGGTGGAATCGAGTCCTTTGCCAACCGTGACCTCGCCGTAGCCGGGGGTGTTCGCGACGACTGTTTCCGCGGTCCACGTTTTCCCGCCGTCGTTGGAGGTGCGTGCGTAGACGGCGCGGACGTCCTCAGTGATGGTGTGTTTTGTGCCGCGGCTGTAAGTGCATACCAGCTTATCGCCGATTGCCTGAGTCATCGGCCATGAGTTGTAGCCGCTCACGTCCTGCACGATATGCGCTTCGGGCAGGGCGCTCAATGGTGTGACTTTCACGACGGCGAGACCGGTGGGGCGGGTGAATGTGTCGCCGGGCAGGCCGGGCTCCCGCTGGATCCGCACGGTGAGGGGCGCGTTGGGATCGACTTCGTAGTAGGACTCGAGGACGATTGTGCGGGAATGAAAGGGAGCCGCTGGCAGCGCTGTTCTCACGGGTTTTCCCAAGGCGTAACGATCGGTGAACGGAGCATTCTCAATCATCTGCGAAAGGTGAACGCGGTAGACGTCCGTGAAGTCGGAGCTCGTTTCCGCGTCGTTGGAAGTCACGACGATCTCGACTTTGACCGCGACGCAATCGACGGGAAGGCCACCCACGACACCGGCGACCGACTGTCCCGTGGTGCCGCCGGATAGCGACCACACCGGAATGTGAGTCGAGCCGCTCGACATGAGAACGAGCGAAGGTTTGCCCGTGGCGATCGAGAGATCGTTGGCGGTCAGGTAGAGTGGAGATGCTGCCCCGTTGTTGGGTATTGGCTTATCCGATCCGCGCTCGACTTTCCCGGCAGCAGTCGCCTCCTTTCCGTCGGTTGAGTCGTCGGGATCGTTTGCTTCCAGATTGGTAACGAGGAAAGCAAGTAGAGCAATGGGTAGGAGACAGGGTCGCATCTTTGAAAAACGTGTTTACTCGATTCTAACATCCGGCCAAAGGATTCAAGAGCATAAACCATCGTATTCCCGTAACCGGGGGGGAGCCGGCGATGAGATCTCACCGTGATCAAGGCAGCGAAAGCGTCATCCCCCGGATTGAATTCGATCCGACCTTTCGGCCGGCGTAGTAAACGAGAAACCACTTCCCGTCTCCCAGATACGTCATCCAGGGGTATCCGAAGTCCTGATCCGTCGGGACTTCGATGATTTTGTCAAGGTGCTCCCATTGCAAACCGTCCGCATCCGCGCTCGCATTGGCCTTCCAAAGATGGATCTGATTGTTTTTGCCGCGTTGGGTTTGCAGGGCGTAAAGCTGACCGGGATGCTCAGGATCTTCGATCAGAAACGGACTGGGATGCGTCGCCGATGAATCACCCTGGAGCGCCATTTTGTTCACTTGCCAGGATTCGCCAAGATCATCGCTGATATACTGATGGTAGGCATGCGCCTTGTTCTCACGAATCAGGCCGATGAGTTTTTCTCCGGCGAACAGAAAGGTGGGCTCGAAGTAGGCTTCATCCGTGATCGTCTCTGGATCGCCCCAGGTCTTTCCGTGATCAGGGGAGAAGGCCATCCAGATGCCGGATCCCGCGGGTTTGCGAAAGTGACCGCTCACGGCGAGTCCTTTCCCCGGCACTGCGAAGACGTGTCCAAATACGGAGCCGGTTTTGCTTTCTGCGAGTGAGGAGGTGTCCACGGGCGTCCAGTTTTTTCCCGAATCCTCCGAGCGCCAGCCGAAGATCGAATTGCGTTCATCGTTCGTGAACGCCATGACCATGAGGATGATCGCGCCGTCTTCAGCCACGCCCATCGCGAGATTGGCACCGTGTTGATATTTTTTGCTCTTGTCGAATTCCCTCAGGATCTGCGGTTTGCTAAACGTTTGGCCGCCGTCGCTGGAGATCGATACGGCGGGGCATCCGTCGCCGTTGACGTGCTCCCGTCCTGCGATGTAGGCGAGAACCAGCGTGCCGTCCGGCGCCGTAACCACCTTGGGCCATGAGAGGTGCGCGAAACGAGCGTCTTCGGGTGCGGCAACTACGATCCGGGGGGCGTCGAATTCCGCCGCAGTCGTCGCTCGCGGAATGAACCCGTTCAGGACGAGCGCGATGATCAATAGTGGGCAGTTCCTCATCCTCTATCGGTCGCGAGCGGTCAGGTAGCTGTCAAGATGCGCAGATGTCCTCACAGGTGCCCTAAGGGGCGAACCACTTTCCAAAATCTTCTCCGATCCAACAGGGGCTGTTCACTGACCATACCCTGTTAGGTCGTGGAAACTGATTCCACGTGGCGTTGTCCTGAGCTGGTTTGAAGTCGACCCCTTGGGCTTTGGTATTACGATTACAGTTCTGAATTCAGCGCCATTCCAGCCTGTCCCCTGAGTTTCTGAAATGAACGTACTTCAGTTGCGGGGTGGCGAGACGTGGATTTTATTTCTATGGCTCTACTGTCGGGCTGACTTACTTTCTATCATGAAAACTTACCCTTCCTTCGGAAAATGTCCCGTGGTCACCATTCTCCTTTGCTTGTTCTTTTCCGGGGGTGCCTTAGCCAATCCTTTTAAGAAATCTCAAGAGGATCTTGAAATCCGTATTTCCGAGAATCGCTTGCGGTTCGAGCGGCGTCAGCTCATGCGGGGCGGAGCGATCCCTCAGCAGGTTCTCGCAGAGGCGAGGGGGATCGTCATTATGCATCAGGTGAAAGCCGGTCTCGGGATCGGAGCTGAATTCGGCAATGGAGTTGCGTCGGTGAAACGGACGGATGGCACGTGGGGAACCCCCGGCTTCGTCTCTTTATCAAAGGGCTCTTATGGTATTCAAATCGGAGCGAATGAGGTTGTTACCATCATGGTTCTCATGACCGAAGAAAGTCTCCAACTGCTCAAGGGCGGTGGCTCGGGAAATGTCGGACTTTCGGTTGAGGCCGTCGCCGGCCCGCTTGACGCGGGAAGTGCCATTGACAGCACCATGATTCAGAAACCCGTCCTGGTTTACAGCGATGCACAGGGGGCTTTTATTGGCGCTGCTTTTCAGGCGGGCGCGATAGTCGAGTCGAAAAAGAAGAATGAAACTGCTTACGGCGCTTCGTTGGAACGGATCCTTTTCTCAGACAGGTTTCGGCCAACGGTCGCGGGTGCTGCATTGATCAAAGTTCTCAATGACGCTTCGGGAGTGCAGTGAACAAGCGAACCTTCAACTTGAGATGACCTTGCAAGGTCGAAGGTTCTACTCAAAAATTAAGTGATGTTTTAGAAAAGGAATTCGCTTGGTATCCGCGCGTTCCAGTGTCATTCGTGTCAGGCGAGACATCCTGCTCTCTTTCCGATACCGCAGGTTCAGCTTTTCATCTTCCCTGCGGATGCTCATGGCAGCAAAGACCGTGGCGTTGAACTTCCCGGAACGTTCCCCGGCGCTAACTCTATCGGATAAGTCCACAAGTAGGCCGCTGCACACGAGCCTTATGGCTTTGCATACTCCGGTTCCGGGGCCGGGAGTGACGCGAGAAAAGCGGTGATGTTCAGGATATCTTCGGAGGTAAGATTCGCCACGACAGGTTGCATCAAGGCAGCCATTTCGCCGTGGCGCGTTCCCTGTTTCATGTCGTTCAGTTGCCGGGCCATGTAGCTGGGGGATCGAGCGGCGATGCCCGGGATGTTTCCGATTCCGTTGAGGTCGGGACCGTGGCAAATCATGCATTGAAGGGTCTTTCCTTCTCCACCGCCGTAAACGAGCTCGGCACCTTTCTCGAGCGATCCAACCGGCACGTAAGCCACGAAGCCGGATCTCGGATTCCTCAGGAATTCCGTTCCGTGAGGATCGACCGGCGATTCGATGATACGTTTTCCAATGGGCTCGGTTCCGGCTCCTTCTCCTTCGATGGGGATGTGAAGGCCGCCGCGGAGATAGGTTTTGGGAACGCGGTCGGTTTCTACCACGTCGATCCACTTCTCCCATTTCAGAGACTCGAGGTAGTCGGAGCACTCCTTAAACTCCTCTTCGGTCATGCCCTTCGCAGTTTCGATCATCAACTCGTAGTTCGTCTTTCTGGGATCGGCGCACTTTCGAAGGTCAGATTTAAAGTCCCGCAGTTGTTGAATGAGGTATTGGCTGTCCTGTCCTCCGGGGGGAGCGTTCTCCGCTTTCCCTTTTCCGTTGGGGTAATGACAGAGCGCGCAGGCGATAATGTTTCGCGACGGATCGCCGTAAGCATAGATCGCCGGCATCTCGGGGTGATCGCCCGGATACCAATCGGCAGGAGGACCTTGAAACATGACTCCATCGACTCTCCCGAGGATTTCATCACGGTTGAACGTCTGTGGCGTATCCGGCAGGTTGTGTTTCAAATCGTCTTCAGGGAGCGGCGGCGGGTCCTCAAGCGTAATCGCATAGGCCCAGGCGAGTTCGACGAGGTGGCTTGGCAGTTCCTCTACGGCGACGTCTTTTGTCTGCCCGAAAGAAAGAGAAGAGACAGCGATGGAAATAACGAGGACGGCTTTTGAAATCGAGAATGCGGCTGTCGAGAGTTTCATGTCAGGCTGTGAATGGTGCGTAGGGTGTCGAACTCGTGTTTGTTATTTCGTCAGGAGGCATAAGTCAAGGCCGGGCGGAACACGGTGCAAGTGCTTTTGAAGTCACCTCTATCTGCGGAGGGGGTGGTTCATGTCGCCCGCGTTTGAGAGATTACCCGCTCCCACCTGTGGTCGCGCCGCTGGTCTAATCTGCGAGGCACGCTTCGACTGCTGCAACGAACCCGGCTCGTCGTGCTTTCGTAAAGCCGGTGTTTTCCCGCGCGAACATCGCAACGGTGGTGCGGGTGTCCAAATTGCGGGAAATCCTGTTCCGTGCATTGCGGGGAGGGCTGCCGACACCATCGTGCTGAACTTTGATGAGACTGTCCTCGTCAAATTCGAGTCTCCATCCCATCCCGTAGTCAATGCGTTCACCGTTGTCCAGTTTGCCGGGGGAAAAGTAGAGCTTCGACGTTTCCTCATTTAGGAGTGTTTGATTCCACAGCGCCCGATCCCATTTGGCGTAGTCCAATGGGGTCGTGATCATGTTGCCGGAACCGTTGAAACGCGTGCTGTCGGAGGTGTCTTTCATTCCAAGAGGATCAAAAATGCGCTCCTGTTGGAATTCGTGGAAGGGCTTCTCAGTAATCACTTCCATGACCCGGCAAAGCAGCACATAGCCTGAATTGGTGTATTCATATTCTGTCCCCGGTTTCCGAATCAGCGGAAGAGTCGCCAGCCATTCTGCGTGTGTCAGGTTGTTTAGATTTTTGATTTCCCGTGCCTCCTTGTAGGCGGCGATGGATTTCCGTTCTTCCTGTTTGATGAAGTTAGGCAGCCCGCTCGTGTGCCGGATTAAATCCCGGATCAGCAATTCACGACCGGGGCTCTGAAACTTCAAATCAGGGAGGTAGCGCGACACCCGGTGCGTCATCTCCAGTTTTCCCTCTTCAATGAGGATCGCGGCGCACATCGCCGCGAATTGTTTGGCGACTGACGCGAGCGGCATCCTGCTGTCGGGGGTTACGGGCTCTTTCCCGTTTATCTTTCCGTATCCCTTGCAGTGGACGATCTCACTGTCTTTCGTCACTAACAGAGCCATTCCTCCCTCTGATCCGGCGGGGAAAAACTCCTCTACCACTTTCGTGATCTTCGGGTTCTCAATCTCAGTTTGAGCGGCGTTGTTGTCAGCTGCAGCTATCACGCCTGCGGAGAGGCAGACCGATACTATGGTGGTGAAAAATGTCCTGTGGTTCATGCGTTGAAACCTGAGTGCGTATGCGAGGTGATCATGGTGCTTTGAATCCTTTCAGAACCGCGGCGCCTTCCTGCGCTTTCAGTGCATACTCCGGATTTTTGTCCCATCCTCTCGATCCATCGTGGGCGATGATTGTTCCCGCCTCATTTTCGACGATCACGGCGTGCCCGGCGTATTTGCCTCCGTATGCTTTGATCGTGGCATACCTGGTTTCCACCTTCCTGCCTTCCCATTCGTTCGATTCTCCTGCAGTGAGGGAGAGCGGGACGGTTTCCTTCGACAGGACCGTGAAAACGTCGCCCTTTTCGACATCCTCGACGATAAGGAGTGTCGTTACTTTCGCGCGTGTCAGTTCGAATGTTGATTCCTGATTGGTAATTTTCAATTGGGGACTGAACGTCTCGATATTGACGAAGCCGGTCTCGTCAGTCGACTTATCGATGTTCTCATCGAAGGCGATTTTCAGGTCCGGGACAAATGCACCGGCCATTTTCCTGTTCCATTCACCAATCCATTGCTGATCTTCGGGGCTCAATCTCGCGACGGGAAGATCGAAGGTTCTGCCATTTTTCATTTCAATTTTGATCGTGCCTCCGGAGAGAGAAATTGCTTTCGCTTCGATCGTTTTCCCATCGGTGCTCGTGAATTGTCGGAACTCACTTCCGTCCTGTGAGAAAGCAGCGAGCGTCGAAGACAGGAAGCAGATTACGATCAGGGAAACGATCGCAACTGACGGCGAAAAGCGGGGTGGTGTGCTCATGGGAACGGTCGTATTTTGACTGGGGGCGAAGATCGGTTTTGTTCGCGTGTTTAAGGACGCAGCCGGCGCCCGAAAAAGGCTCAGGTTAGTTCAATCACGCGCTCAGTGGAAGTCCTAATGAGTGGCGGGATGAGGACGCAGGACAGTGAGAATGTCGGGAAAAGCGGTTTGAGCGGAGTGTTGCGTCAACGGGCGGATCGCTCAAATGTTCACCCCGTGTAGACGCTGTCTTTGTTCGATCACGCCATTGACGAAAGGGTATCCGTTGGGAGAGTGTGGGCGTGACGAAGAATGCTAGAGTTAAGTCCCTCTTTTGGGTGGTTGGTCTGATCGTTTTCAGCCCGGTGGCCCATGCGGCTGAAGGTGAGGCGGTTCCGTCGGCGGTGATGCCTGAGAAGCACCTCGCGGTGTTCGACAAATACTGTCTCGAATGCCATGACTCGTTAACGGAGAAGGGCAGCGTCAATCTCGAGGATTTATCTTTCACTCTGAGCGATTTGGAGACAGCTGAGATGTGGCAGAAGGTCCTCAATTCGTTGAACTCGGGCGAAATGCCGCCGGAGGATGAAGAGCCGATCAGCGACGCGGAGAAGACCGCTTTTCTCGATGACCTGTCTCACCAGCTCGTCACCGCGCGTAAAATCCTGAGCGATACGGGAGGGGCGATCACGATGCGACGCCTGAATCGGCGGGAATATCAGAACACGATTCGTGATTTGTTAGGCGTTGACGTCGATGTTGCCGATCTGCCCGATGATGCCGGGTCCGGTGGGTTCGACACCGCGGGTGGTTCGTTGTTTTTCTCCAGTGATCAATTGGAGCGTTACCTCACGCTGGGGCGCAAGGCGCTGGACTCGGCGATACTGCCGATCCCGGTTCCGACGCGGCCGGAGACCCGTAAAGTCCGCGTTGAGGCGGAGGAGGAAGCGAATAAACGCATCACGGGAATTTTGCGCGGCTACCACATGGGCGGGTATCGCAAGTATATGATGTGGAAGGCCTCGAACGGTCGCCCCGCTTCCGACTTCGGTTTGGTCGATGACAAGGAGATGGAGTTTCGCAAACTCGCGTGGGATCGCAACGCGCCGCAGTATATCGACTACCTGACGAGACCGGAGACGAAGACGGGCGCTTTGATCACGATTGGCGGCAATCTCTGTCCTCAGGTGCCCGCTGTGATTCCCGATGAGATGCCTGCGGGGGATTACAAGCTACGGGTTCGTATCGGGGCGCTGCCGAAAATGCCTTCCGAACGGACCTTTGTCGAAATCGGCTATCGGGGGGATCGCATCGACGGGGCGATTGATCTGATCGACACCCGCAAGGTGACGGGGACGGTCGCGAAGCCGGAGACGATCGAGTTCGAGGTTGCGCTGCGCGCGCCGAAGAATCCGCTCAAGGAGGATGTCGGGACTGAAACGAAAAAGGTGGTCATGTTAGGTGATCGGGTCATTGTCTTTCGCGAGCGTCAGCCCAATGTGCGGGGATCGAATGTGTATCGGAACACCGTTGCGAGGGAAGCGACAGGATTCGGTCCCGATCCGGCGCTCTGGGTGGATTGGGTCGAGTGGGAAGGGCCGATTTACAGTGAGGAGAATGCGTGGCCTCCGGGAGCACACCACGAGATCTTTTTTAAAGGACCCGAGGTCTCCTTGGATGAGGCTTACGCGAGGGAAATCATCGAGCGCTTCGCCGGCAGGGCATTCCGGGGGAGAGATACGTCGCCTGCGTTTTTTGATAAATTGATGGCGCAGTATCGGGATCGGGTCGCTCACGGGGAGCCGGCACATGAGGCGATCAAGGAACCGCTCGCGGTTATTCTTGCGTCACCGGCGTTTCTCTATTTCGCGGAGCCGGCGGGGGAGAAAAAGAGACGCGAACTGACCGACCTCGAGATGGCGGTTCGACTGTCCTACTTTCTCTGGAGCGCTCCTCCCGATGAAGAGCTTTATCAAATTGCGCGTGAAGGGGAACTCAAACGTCCCGCCGTTCTCGCGAAGCAGACCGCACGGTTGCTGGCGGATCCGCGATCGTGGGATTTTGTGAGCGGTTTCACCCATCAATGGCTGGCGATGGATCGGCTCGATTTTTTCCAATACAACTATCGTCTCTTTCCTGAATTCGATGACAGCGTGAAGACGGCGGCGCGGAAGGAAGTTTATCATACGATCGATCTCATCCTGCGCGAGAACCGTTCGATCGGGGAGTTGCTGAAATCGGACACGGTCGTGATCAACGATGTCCTCGCTGATTTTTACGACATTCCCGGCGTGAAAGGGGAGCAGTTTCGAAGAGTGAAAGTTCCGGGTGATCTGCCTCGCGGCGGTTTGCTGGGGACTGTTGCTGTGCTTGCGATGGGATCGGATGGAGAGCGTTCGTCTCCGGTTGAACGGGGTGCGTGGGTGATGCGGAAGTTATTGAATGATGCGCCGCCTCCTGCTCCGGCAAATGTGCCGCAGCTCAGTCGTCATGCGGGGAAGTTGTTACCGGCCCGGGAGCTTCTTCTCGCCCATATGGAGGAGGCGCAGTGCGCGCAATGTCATCGCAAGATCGATCCGATTGGTTACGGGCTGGAGAACTTCACCGCGGCAGGGCAATGGCGGGAAATGGAATACACGGAAATTGCGACGAATAACCGCGTCAGGGAATCAAAGGAGCATCCGATCGATTCGAGCGGGACGATGCCGGATGGAACGAAGTTTACCGGATTTTATGAGCTTCGTGACCAGATCGCGAAACGGGAGGATGACTTTGCCCGCGGGTTCACCGAAGCTCTCATCGCCTATGGTCTCGGACGGCCTTACGGATTCTCGGACTACGATCTCGCGGAGGAAATCCTCGGAAAAGCAAAGTCGAAACAGAACCGGATGAACCAGTTTATTCACGCGCTCGTTCAGTCGAAGCCGTTCCGGATGAAGTAATTAAGAGTGACAATGCCTATGAACTCAAATCTCTCACCCTCTCACTCGCGCCGGAAATTCCTCCGCGGCGGCACGTCTCTCCTCGCGCTTCCTTTTCTGGAGTCGTTCGGGTTTCGACGTTTCGCTTCTGCTGCGAAAGCTCCTCTGGTGCCACCGAAGCGGATGGCTTTCATCGGGATGGGTTTCGGGGTCACTCGTGAGACCTGGTTCCCTGACACAGCCACCACGGGCGCCGACTACGAACTCCCTGACGGGCTCAAACCGTTGCAGCGACATAAGGACGATATTACCGTTATTCAGAATCTGTCGAATCAGTTCAGCAACGAGGCGCACTGGGGAAGCACTTTCTGGCTCACCGGCGCGAATCGTTATGCGGAGCCGGGGCAGAGTTTTCACAACTCGATTTCAGCGGACCAGGTCGCGGCTGAAGTGTTGGGGAAGGAGACGCGGTTCACCTCAATTCAGCTGGGCTCGGAAACGGCGGACACTTCCGGGCACGGTCCCGGGTTGTCATTGGCGTGGAACCGGCAGGGGAAACCGGTCGCGGGTCTCGATAATCCGACGTTGGCGTTCCACCGGCTTTTTTCCGATGAGACGATGCCGCTCGAGCAACGCCAATTGTTGCTCAAGCAAAAGCGTTCCGTCCTCGACTCGGTAATGGAAAATGCGAAGTCGATCGGTCGAGGGCTCAACAAATCGGACACCGACAAGCTCGATGAATACTTTCAATCCGTCCGCGAGATCGAGACGCGCCTTTCGAAAGAAGAGCAGTGGCTCGGCGTTTCCAAAGTGCTCCCGAAGGATCCTGTCAAAGAACCCGAAGAGGGATTGGCAGGGACAGAGGAAATCAAATTGATGTATGATCTCATGATCGCTGCGATGCAGGTCGACGCGTCGCGGGTTTTTACGTATCGCCAGCCCGTGACGAGTTTTATTCAGAGTCTCGGTGCGACGATTTCGGCCCACAACATGAGCCACTACCAGCCGGGAATGCGAATGGAAGTTTCCCGGAAGCGGGACCGGAAAAACTCCGAGTTGTTGGCGTATTTTATCGACAAACTCAAAGCGTCGAAAGAAGCGGACGGCTCGAGTTTGTATGATCACATATCGCTGAGCTTCGGCAGTAATATCAATTCGATTCACTACCTCACGAACTGCCCGGCCCTGATCACCGGTGGCGGCGCCGGCGTGAAGCACGGACGTCACCTCGTGATGAAAGATGCGAAAACGCCCCTCTGCAATCTATGGCTCAGTCTTCTTCAGGGCACCGGGCTCGAAGTGGAGTCACACGGTGATAGCACCGGCACGCTCGGTGAGTTGTTCACTGTGTGAGGGGGGCGGGTGTCGAGTGGAATCCGAATAATTTATGATCGGACTATCAATCGGGATATTTTGTTGACATTTCTTAAATATTCGATGATCAGAAATTTTGCGAACGACTGATGACTTGGTGAACTGTTCCGGCCGGCAACTCCAAATTGCTCCACCGCCGTAAATGGGAATCTTGATTTGCTGTCTCGCGATCAACAAGGCATTGCCTTCCCCTCCCCATGATCTCACGCCCGTCTTCAAAATCGATTAATTCACCTGAAATTGACACCTCTTCTTCCCCTGACCGTCTCATCGTGCGACTGTTGGCGGAGCCTTGGGAAAGGGCGTCGAAACGAAAGGGGCTGGCTTTAGTCTTTTTGCTGTTCATGGCGGGTCTGATGGGGGCTCCCCAAGCTTCCGCTGATATTGTGATCAATGCTGCGGATGACGGTCCTAATGTCGTTATTTCGTATACCGGGAGTCTGGAGCAGGGGACTTTGGATGCGTTCGGCAGTGGAGGGTCAGCTGGATCGAGCTTCGGACCTAATTCTTACATCGAAGGGAGTGCCAGATTTGCCAGGATGCATTTTCGGCCGGGCATGGCAACCGGGACTAAATATACGGGTGATCTTTTGGCTCTGAATCCCGATTTCACACAGCCTTTGCCTGATGGGCCGTATATGGCTGCGGACTCCGTAACCGGCGATTTTTTTCTCATTGATAATGAACTCGAACGAATGGACCTCATGGTTCCGGACGGGTATGTGGGAGGATCCACGATTTCAGGATCAATGACGTTCAATAACACGTCCCTGATGGCGATGGGGATTGATACTTCAAACACGATTCAGCTGTTTCTGCCAGGCCCTGATTCGGAAAGCATATTCTATTACTTGTTTGATGTTCCCGATCCGGTAGTGCCAGTTGCATTAACTCCAGTTGCTCCGGAGTTGGAGCCCGTGGTTGACTACGGAGCCCTCTACTCTCTGACAAACAGCGCTCTTCCGATGAATGGCGCTGCAGGACAGATAGCCGGAGGCGTTCAACAGATCGGTGTGAACGGCCTCGGTTCGCGTCTGTTTCGTGTCCGCAATCGCACGACCGGGGGTAGTGGGGTGGCGCAGACCGGGAGCCGCTTTGAAAGCCGTGGCCGATCCGTCGCCGCGTCTCGATACGCACGCTTTGAAGAGCGTCTCGAAGGCGAGGCCTCGATTAAGCTGAATGGTTACCGGAAACCTGTTGAGACGAGTTCGACTCTTGAGCCAGCCGGCCTCAGTTTCGACAATCCTTTTTCTGTGACCCGGGAGGCCGGCGTGGAAGCGAGCTCCGGAGTTGTCAGTTCCGGTTCCAACTGGGAGCTGTTTGTTTCCGCTGACTTCGGGAGCATTAAAACGGATTCACTCGCTGCGACCCCCGGGATCGAATCGAATACGCAGGCGGGAACGGTGGGGTTTGAATATCAGGTCAACGACACTCTTAATCTCGGAGTGGGCTGGTCTCACCTTCAGAATGACAACACCCTCACAAACAACCTGGGTGGCGTTGATCTCGAAGGAAATACCGGAATGGCCTACGCGACGCTCTTCAAAAACAATCTCTGGGCCGACCTTCTATATAGCTACGGCAGCTACGATGTGGATATCAGCCGCAACACCGGACTGGGATCAACGGTTCGGGGAGACACCGATGTCAGCACTCATCTCACGATGTTGAACCTCGGTTACAATATTCCGGTGGGAGACCACATCGTTCATGGCCCGACCTTCGGAGCTGAATACACGGATGGTCAACTGAACGGCTACACTGAAACGGGAGACCCGCGTGCCAACACCCGGTTTGCTGATCAGGACTTCGAATCGCTCGTGACCCGTCTCGGCTGGCAGGTGACCTGGAGTGGCGATACGAATATCGGGGTGATGACTCCACAGGTTCGGATCGGTTACGGACGTGAGAATATTGATCAGGATCGCAACATTGCGGGAACGCTCGTTAACAGTCCCTTCGGTCCCGGTTTGGGCGGCTTTACAGCCGGTCAAATGCAGACGGTTCCCGGTGAAGGGTGGATGGATCTGGGTGCCGGGATCGGAATTCAGATTTGCCCTAACATTGGACTTTACGTCGACTATCAGACCCAGCTGTTTCGTGAGGCGACGACCGCGCAATACGGCTCGGTCAGGGCTGAGATCAAATTTTGATCTATCCCATACGGGTTCCTGATACCCGAGTTACCGAACTGAAACGAAATCAATGGCTGTTTTCCGTAGAAGCCTTTTTCTGGCGCTGGTAGGTTTTACCGCGCTTTCCGGATGCGGGAAGAAGGAGGACAACGCGGCTGTCGAAAACGGCGATCAGTCTGAACTCGCGGCTGAGCCGGCTCTCATTGCCGGGGAGAAATCTTTCGAGTCGTGGCAAAAGTTTGACGACGCAAAGGCCGACGGTTGGGAATCCGAGGTTTTCAATGATCAGGCTTCCGGTGTGCTGAAGAAGCTGGATAAGGCGCTGCAGGAGGTGTCCTCTGTCCAAACCTTGGGTATCTTTGGTGAAGGCTCGTTTGTCGCGAGGACACCGGAGACGGATCCTTCTGTTTCGACCATTCAAGTCGCGGGTAGCTATGTGATTCAGAGATGGAAGATGCAGACCGGATCCGGGGTTGTGTCGGAGGGGGCTGAAGCAGTTTTTGCAACTTTGCGTGAGATTTTCTACCCGCCCGGCCATCGTGAGGCGCGGACCAAGTTCAAAATTGTGTCGGTAGAGCAGGGGGAGGGCGGTCACGTTTCCACGGGGCTTCGTGTCGAAGCGTTCGCTAAACTCGCGAAGGAGGCTGTTGAACAAGTTTCCCACTGGAGGATCGATTGGGTGGTTCCGGAAGCGGATCAGGAAAATCCCTTAATTCTCTCCATCACAGTTCTTGATACGGAAAAGACGACTCGACCCCATTCAGATCGGCTCTTCTTCTCGGACTGCACGCGCACCGCTCTGGAGGCAGATCCCGGTTATCGCACTCAGGTTCTGCGGGGGCTTCCCTACTGGCTGGAGCGTCAGAATCGAAGAAGAGCGACCGATGTTTACGGTTTTCCCGGCATTGCCGTCGGTGATGTGAACGGCGACGGGTTGGAGGATCTTTTCGTGTGCGAAAGTCAGGGCGTTCCCCACTGCCTTTATGTTCAGAATCCTGACGGAACACTGAGTAACCGGGCTGCAGAGTGGGGCGTCGACTGGCTTGACGATGCCCGGAGCGCCTTGCTGGTGGACCTGGATAACGATGGGGATGAGGATCTTGTTGTTGCGGCGATAGGCTTTGTTCTCGTTTCGTCAAATGAAGGGGGACGGTTTGAGTTGAAGGCGACCCTGCCGTGTAGCGAGGATGTGACTCATCTCTCCGCTGCCGACTACGATCTGGATGGTCGCGTCGACCTTTATGTATCCGCTTATTTGAAGTCACAAATTGAGAAGCCGACTCCCTTCCACAATCCCGGATACTATATCGATTCGGAGGGCGGTGCCGGGAACGACCTTTTTCGGAATGAGTCACTTAACGGAGTGAGTTGGAAATTTACCAATGTGACGGAAGAGACGGGACTCGACGCCGAAAACCGCGGGCAGACCTTGAGCACCGCCTGGGAGGATTTTGATGGAGATGGTGATCTGGACCTGTATGTGGCGAATGACTTTGGAAGCAATCCTTTCTACCGGAATGATATTGCCTCCGACGGGAAGCGCTTCTTTACCAATATCGCTGACGGTTCCGGGGTCAAAGATACTGCCTTTGGAATGTCTGCTACCTGGGGTGACTACAACAGGGATGGCGCTATGGATCTTTATGTCGCCAACATGTGGTCCTCGGCGGGGAAGCGGGTCACGAGTCAGGAGGAGTTCAAGCCCGAGATCGACGATGGGCAGCGGTCTTTCTACCGGCACTTTGCGAGGGGCAACACCTTGCTCAAGAATCTTGATGGGGATGGATTTGAAGATGTCAGTGAGGATGCCGGAGTTGTCATGGGCCGGTGGGCCTGGTCCTCTCCCTTTGTGGATATCAACAACGACGGATGGGAGGATATGGTCGTTGCCAACGGATACATTACCGGCACGGGGCCGGGGGATTTGTGAAGCTTCTATTGGCGACAGGTCCTGTCGCATTCACCGGACGCTGAAAATAAGGATACGATCCCCACGTTTAATTCACGCAGTGATGAATTGGGCCGAATGATCCAGCAGGGGAGGTCGTGGAGTGGCCATGAGCGAAACTGCGCTTTTCTGAATACAGGGGAAGCCGGCGTTTCCGGTCAATCGCGATTCGCGACGATTTCGGCAGTGACCGGTTTGGATTTTGACGATGATGCTCGAGGCATCGCGGTTCTCGATTGGGACCATGATGGCGATCTCGATCTCTGGATTCGTAATCGGAATGCCCCGAATCTTCGTTTGATGAAAAACGAGGCAGGTCGTGAAGCGGGAAACTTTTTGCGACTGCACCTTCGTGGTGACGGGGTGAGCTCCAATGCCGACGCGATCGGAGCTCGTGTCGAAGTGATTCTTTCGAATTCAGAACTTCCGATCGTGAGGAGCGTCCGGGCCGGTGACACGTTTCTCTCGCAATCTTCCAAAGTCCTCCATTTTGGACTGGGGACAGATTCGAATGCAACGATAGAGAAGGTGTCGGTACGCTGGCCTGATCACGAGGGAACTCAGGTGGTTTTTGACACCGGTCTGGAACCCAATCATACGTATCGGATTGAGCAGGGGATGAAGCCGGTGCAGATTTCTGTGCGGAAGACGCCACTGATGGAACCGCTTCCGGTTGAGCTTCCCGTCGAGGAGAGCACGATTCGCGTCTTTGCACAAAGTTACCTCCCGCTGTCAGGGCTGAGCTATCGAGACGCCACTGGTGACGAAATCAATTACGAGACGAAGCCGGAGCACTGGACTCTCCTCAATCTTTGGGCCACGTGGTGCTCTCCCTGCCGCGCCGAACTTCAGGCGCTCAGCGCACGGGCCGATGAGCTGAAAGGCGCTAAGATTGACGTGGTGGCACTCTCTGTCGATTTGACGTCGGATTTTTCTCCCGAATCTCCTCTTGTCGCCGAAGCGACCGGAATTCTCGAAGACCTTCAGTTTCCGTTTTTGTCTGGATTTGCCGGGGCTGAGATGGTTTCCGGTCTTCAGGCGATCAATGACAATCTTACCAGTCTCAATCGCGATCTGCCTGTCCCCTGCAGTTTTCTGGTGAGTCCTTCGAATCGAATTGTCGCGATCTATAAGGGGCCTGTTTCCGTCGATCAGATTCTCGAAGACGCAAAGAGCGAAGATGATACCCCCGGAGATCGACTGAAGAAAACGATGGCACTCGGAGGGACCCTTGTTCCGAGTCAGCAGGTCAGTGACGCACGTGCGGATTTGGAAGCAGCGCTTCAGTTTTCAATGGGGCGACAGATATTTCCGGTGTCTTCGCTGGCTGGTGCCATGCACTTCTCCGAGGCTCTTCGGCTCAAGCAGGATTTCATCGAGCCGAGGATCCATCTCGCTATTGCGCTGAATAAGATGAATCAGCTCACGCCTGCGAGAGAGCAATTGGCAATTGTGCTTTCTTTAAACCCCGGCGATGAAGAAAAGAGTGCTGCGTATTATCAGCTGTCTGAGATTGCATTGAAACAAGGCGCGCTCGATGAGGCAATGACTCAATTGGAGGCGACGATCCGATTCGATCCAAGTCATGCCTTCGCTTTAAATAATCTGGGATTCCTTTTGGCCAGTAAAAATCAAGTTGGTTCCGAAGCATTCGAGCGAGCCCTTGGGATGGTCGAGCGCGCGGTTGAGAAATCGGAGCAGAAGCAGCCGAATTTTCTGGATACGTTAGGTGGTGTCTACCAGAAAGCGGGGCGTTATGAAGAGGCGATCACTGCCTTCGAAGCCGCTCTTACTATTGCAAGTGAGCAGAGCCAGGGGGATCTTGCCGCGAAGATTTCGCCAAAGCTTGCTGAGTGTAGACGGCGACTTGATTCTTCCTCGGTGCCTAAATGAAATTGCTTCGCCGCGAGGTATCTGATTTCCCGACGCTCTCGATGATGTGTTTGCCCAACGCCATTTCGTTGGATACAATGCGGAATGTTCGTCAACGATCGCCACATCACTTACAGCTCGCCGGCTCACAAGCGTAAGATAGGGCGGGCGATTGCGGTGGGGGCGGCGGCGTTTCTGGTCTTGATATTTTTCTCGGTTTCCTCGAATTACCGGACGCGGAAGGCGGCGGGTTACGATCCGCTTCCGGCTTCCTCGATCGGGCTTCCGGTTGCCCCTTTGATGTTGCTCGGGATCGGCCTGTGGATTGGGTGGGGGCAGACTCGAGTTGACCTGCGTCGGGGCGTGGTTGAGCGGCGTCCCCTCGGGGTGCCGTGGCTCACGAAGACGATTCGCCTCAGGGATGCGAATCGGTTATACGTCGGGTATTACGCTGCACCCCGGACGATTTCGACCCCGAATTCGGGGGTCGTTTACAAGAGCACTGGCAGTAATCCCCACAAAGGGATGTCGCTTTGGTTTGTTCGGCTCGAAGGGGAGCGGGCGCGGACCATGATAGTGGTGCAGCGCAGCTATCCGGAGGCGATTGAACTTGCTCAGCAAATCGGGGAGCGAATCGACCTGCCCGTTTGTGTGCAAGGGGAGTCAGAGGGGTGATTGCGTTGGCTCAGTTGCCGACGAATCCGGGATCAATCGGAAATGAATTCGCGTGGCTTTGTTCACTCCAACGCGGCTTCGATTGCGTCTTTTAATTCTTTGTTCCAGTCGGAGGGCGAATCGTCGCGGCGATTCGCAATGACGCAGAAGTTCATTCCGTTCTTCATCTGACGACACGCTGAAGTGGTTCCCGGCATGCTGCCGAAAAAGGTGTAGCTGTAGCCGTTGTTCTCTCTGGGCTCTCCGCTGATCCAGTAAGTTTCGAGGAAACGGCAGAGGTCGGCAGCCGAGCAGGTGATCGATCCCGAGCCTTGCTTGAACTCCATCCGGAGAGGCATGACTTTCGGTTTCCTCTCATACTCGGGGTGATAGTGATACCAGGATTCTCCGGCGACTCTGTTTTCGAGTTCGCTCGGGCTTACGGTCAGGGTGGTCATTGCCGCTTCTTTCCCAACGGTCGCGTTAAGGAGTTCCTCCCACGTGGTTTCGCTGACGGTGGCACAGAGGTGGGCGAGGAGCGAGTAGCCGAAATTGCAGTAAGCTTCTTTGCTCCCGGGATCAAAATCGAGGGGACGTTCGAGCATCCATTGGAGAAAATGATCAAAGGTCAGTTCATCGAGGTCCACTCTCAGATCGTCCGCGATGGTAGGCGCTTTGAAAGAGGGATCTCCCGAAACGTCACGGTCCCAGCCTCCTTCGTGTTCGAGTAAATGAGCCACGGTGACTTCTTTCCACCGCTCGTCGAATTTGGCCGGCGCCGTTTCCTCGAGCTTGAGGATCTCCCAAACGGTGTCGGATTCCTTGATTTTCCCATCACGGATGAGTGTCTTGACCACTGCCGAGGTGAGCGGTTTGGAGATCGAGGCAAGTCGCATGCGGGTTCCTGCGCGCAAGGGCGAAGTGCCTTTTGCCTCCTGATGACCAAAGGCACGGTCGTAGAGAATTTCACCATCCTGACTGATCGCTGCGATGACGGCTGCGACTCCCTTTTCGGCCATGAATGCAGTGATAACGGTATCGACTGCGGTGAAGCGCTCTGCCGTTTTTCCATCGATGGGAATCTCAGCGGCCGATTTCCATTTGAAGTCGCTGAACAGATCCTCCCTTACTTTGGGGAACTCTCCGTTCTCTCCTGACTGTCTCGTGATGAAATCCCGGTCGGCCGGCGATAGGGAGTCTATCGCAAGAACGAATCGCCGGTTGTCCGTTTTGCGAATCACCGTAACGCTCTTTCCGTCGGAAGAAATAAAATCGGCTTTTAACTCACGGCCTGAGGCAGCGTCCGTCCATGTCCGTACCTCGGCATTGAGGTGCGTCGATAGAATAAGCAGGGAAAATATCAAAAACCTCATTGGCTTCGATTGTCTACGAAACGGTTAGGGAGGCAATCAAAAGTAGAGCGGTGTTGCGTAGTGCGAAAGTCAGGGTGGAGGTTCATTTCTTCCCCGAAATCGACTGTGCGGCGCTCATTGCTTTTCGGGGGCGGGCGTCGGAGGAAGTGTTTCCAGATCCGCCATATAAATGGCGGTGATGATCTCACCGTTTTCATCTTTCTCGTGACTTGAATACCAACAGACGACCCCATGCTCGTCATCGACAGCGGCGAAGCCCGGGTAGGAATTGTCTCCTCCGCTGGGAAGGATCGCGAGGGATCGTAACTCGTCACCGTGAAGCCACCACAGCCCGGTCTTTTTACCCTCTTTGGAATTTCTACGGCCACCTACGATGTAGCGATCGCCCCACTGTTTGATGAGAGGGCCGCCGATGAAAAACGGGAAGTCTTTGTGCACCCATTCCTGATAGGGCGCTTTGGATCGAAGGAGGCGTGCCTTATAGGGGCCACCTCTTCTTGTCACCGCGACGAGGTCTCCATTGGGCTCAAACAGGAACGAGGTCTCGTCGCCGCGATCCTGATGGTATGCCGAAGCGACTTTCCAATCGAGCCCGTTGCTGCTCTCGAGAAGTGCGGTCTCGCCTACGCTTTCGAATTTCCCGGGATTGGTCCCGTGAGGAATGCGTTTCGTCCGACGGCCGCTGAGGTAGGCTTTCCCGTTGTGACTCGCGGCACCCCAGATGAAATACTCTTTGGTGCCGGTCAGGGGCGTGGGATCACTCCACGTCTCGCCGTCCCCGGTAAAGGAAGTGCATCCGAAATTCTTCGGGTTCATTGAGGAGAGATCCTCTTCGGGCGTGTCGTTTACGTAGATCGCGCCCACGTAGAGAAACAGTTTCTCATCGAAGGCGAGAAAGTGCGGGCCCCGGGTGTCATGTCCCGGCACCGTCACGCGATGAACTTCTGTCCACACGTTCGCATCCGGCGAGGAGAGCACGATGACGGCTCCCTTTGAGCTGACGGGATGGCCCTCTGCACAGGAGCGAAAAGTGAGCCAATAACGGTCTTTCCATCGAATCAAATCGGTGAAGGCATTGTGCTCTCCGTTATCGAAGGCGCGCCTGACATCGCTCACCTTCACGCGCGGCGGTTCCACTGAGTCCGCTGAGTGAGAGCCCACCGGAATCAGCGCGAGAAGCAGGAGGGGGAGGAGAATGTGGTTCTGAATACTCATCGATACGAATCCGGCGACATTCGGCCATTTCAGTTTCGATAAGTATCAGAGACGATTTGTGGCGTCAATCTATCCGTATGGATGTGTCTGATCGAAACGCGGGCGTTCCCCGGTCGGGTGGAGGGGAATGTAAAATCGAGGCTCCGTGAGGCCGTCTCCACACTCTTGGGTTTCGGTAAACTTAGCGCCATGATGATGGGGAGCACGATGATGGCGGCTCCGAACTGGCAGTCGCTCGCGGAGCCATAACTGAAAAAGACAAATGCAACGGAGAGGGGGCGATGTCTCTCAGGTGGACCGTAATTGACTCACTCCAATGCTTTCGCCGTGTGAATTCAGAGTGAATCGATGTGGATGGGGAGGATTCGAAAGTGAGCAGTCTTAGGCAATCGATGCGCAGTTTTAGACCTCGCTTCGCCATAAATTGAGGTGGGTGAGATCGTCTGCGATGCGCTCTTCATCTAACCAATCCCCAAAATCGATACTATTATGTCCTTCTGTTCTCAATGCGGTGCTGAGCTGAATTCCGCCGAAAAATTCTGTCACAAATGCGGTCATCATGTGGAGGATGATTCTCCGGAAAAAGGCGATCAGCCGGGGCCGGTTCCCACCTCTTCTGAGCGCCCTGTTCCCGCCGTTTCCGCAGCTTCTGCTGACTCCGCGGCTTCTATGCCGGCTACTCAGAAAGCAGGTGGACTGAATATCAACAAAGGCTGCTTGAAGATCGGCCTGATCGTTCTCGGTTCGTTTCTTGCGGTGGTATTTTTGATCATTATCGCTCTCGTTTCGATGACTTCGGGGCCGGTTGATACGGTGGAAGCTCACATCGCGGCTCTGAAGGCGGGTTCTATGGATGTGGCTTTTGAGCATACCTCCGTTGATTTCAGGGCGAACACTAACAGGGATCAATACCGTCAGTTTATTTTAAACTATCCGATTCTCCGGACCGTCGCTGATACGAGCTTCCCGGAGCGCAGTGTTGAGAACAATACGGGCAGCGTAAAAGGTAACCTCATCGTCGAAGACGGGAGTAAATTTCCTGTGGCCGTCTCTTTGGTTAAAGAAAGCGGGGAATGGAAGATTCTCGCGATCGATTTCAGCTCTCTCCCCACGGTTGCCGACGCATCCAACGCAGCAGACTCTGAGAGTGTTCAACCCGGGACCGCTGAGTCCTCCATCGGCAAGATCGTCATGGGTGCCGGTCGCCAATCGGACGGCAGTCTGATCAATCCCGGGGAACCGATTCCTACCAGAGGGGGTGGGCTTGCGGCTGATATCGAAATGATCAACCATCCCATAGGGGAAAAGGTGGAAGTCTGGATTGTTCATCCGAAAAGCGGGATCGGGTCTCCCCCGGTCGAGGCGGCTATACAAGGCGCCGGCTCGGGAACCTTTACTTACGATCTTACGGAGATACCCGGGGATGGACTTCCCGTAGGCAAGTGGATCATCTACGTAAGGCTAGCCGGGACAAAAGAGTTCGAGCACGAGTTCATCGTCAGGTAATCACCGGGCTTCAGGTTGAACTTTTCCGGGGGGGGCAGGGTGTCCGTCAGGCGCTGTCTTCCCGACTGTCGCGTTTGTTGTTCGCTGAGCGAATTCGCGGGATACCGGAAGGCGGTTTTGGCCTCGAATGGAGTCAGCGCATCTTTTGAGCTGAAATAATTCAGGCATGATCGAGATGGCGATTTTGCCGATTCCCATTTCCAAAGAACAGGATCGCGGTTAGCCTCGGACTTTGTATGAGAATACTCATCCTCACTCCACATAGCCGCGTTGCGCGGTCAGGCAATCGAAATACGGCAGAACGATGGGCCTCGCTTCTTCGTGATTTGGGGCATGAGCCCCACGTGCTCGTGCGTTACGAAGGGCAGGAGGCTGATCTCCTGATTGCTCTGCACGGGGAAAAAACTCAGGAAGGGCTCATGGCTTTTCATGCCGCTTACCCCGCGGTTCCGTGCATCGTCGCGCTGACAGGGACCGATTTGTATCCTGAACTCACTGAGGGCAGTTTGAAGTCGCTCGCGCTGGCCGACGGGATCATTGTTCTGCAGAAGAAGGCGCTTGAGTCGATTCCTGAGCGGTTCAAAGACAAAGTGTCAGTTGTTGTTCAATCGGTGAATAAGAGGGAGAGCACTGCGGACGGCGGGGCCGATCCTGATCATTTCGACGTCTGTGTCGTGGGCCATCTGCGTGAGGTTAAGGCACCGCTTCTCACGGCGCGGGCCGCTCGCGGGCTGCCGAAGGAATCCAGGATCAGGGTCCTTCACGGCGGTGGAATCATCGAGACGCAGTATCGAGGGTGGGTCGAGACAGAGAAAGCGGTGAATCCCAGGTATCAGTGGCTCGGGGAGCTGGATGCTTCGGCCGCATTCGATTTGATCGATAAAAGTAATTTGCTCGTTCTTACTTCGGTTAGCGAAGGTGGTCCTGCCGTGGTGGGCGAAGCAATCGTCGCAGGAACGCCGGTTCTTTCCACGAGGACCGATGGTGCTGTCGGGATTCTTGGAGACGACTATCCCGGCCTCTTTCCGGTGGGGGATCAGGCGGCGCTGACGAGGCTGCTGCAGCGTTGCGAGGAGGATGAGGCGTTCTACCAAAACCTCAAAAAATGTGGCGAGGCGCTTGCCGATCAATTTCTGCCGGAACGTGAAAGAGAGGCTTTCGCGTTGGTGATTGAGAAGGCGATGCCGAATTGAGACGTCACTTTGTCGCCAGTTTTCTCTTGGCCGTTTCCGCCTTCTTCAGAAAGCGTTCCACGCCATCGGCATCGAGGAGCGGGTCTTTCGTTTCTTTTCGCCACTCCATGAGCGCTGATTTCAGCGATTCGATCCGGGTGGCGTGCTCCGGAGCTGAAACGAGGTTTACGAACTCCACGGGGTCATTTTCGAGATCGTAGAATTCCCATTCGGGCGGATTCTCGTAGCGTTGAAACGCCTTCCCGGCGGGAGTGTCTCGGTATTTGTCAGTGGACGCAAATTTACCGGTGGGATCGCCATCGACCCGGTTGATGGGTTTTGACTCTCCCGCGAGGAGATTGTGGATGAGCTTGTAACGTTGATCACGGATTGCACGTCGCGGAAAGAAAGGGTGGGTGCCGTGGAAATGAAATTCCCCGACGAGGTGTGCTCGCCAGTCGTCCGGCGATTCGGTTGATGTCAGGGTCGGACGCAGCGATGTGCCGTGGAATTGCCGGGGGCCTTCGATTCCGGTGGCGTCGAGAATGGTGGGCACGATGTCGGCGGCGCTGACGAGGGCGGAACTCTCGATGCCGGCTGTCGAAACGCCGGGCCAGCGGACGATGAAGGGCACGCGGAGGCCCGCTTCGTAGCACGTCGTTTTTCCGCGATTGAAAGGAGGACCGTGATCACCGAGGAAGATGATAAGCGTGTCGTCGAGGTGTCCTGATTTTTCGAGTTCGGAGAGCAGCAGTCCGACTCCGATATCGACCCGCTTCACCGTGTTGTAGAAGTTGGACACGCGCATTCTCGCGACCGGTTCATCGAAGCCCTGGAAGTCCCAGCCGGGCACGGTGTCTTCAGCGATGGGGTCTTCGGGTAGTCCTTTCCACTGCGCCGGGAAAGTGGACTGCTTCGTCTTTTTGTCTTTGTGGACGTGAGGGTCGGTATAGTTCACCATCAGGAAAAAGGGCTTCTCTCCCAGTTGGTTGAAAAAGGTGGCGGCGTGCTTTGCGACGGCACGAACATCTCTGGGATCCTGCTTTTTGGGACGAAAATCGAAGGGAAAACTGGTTTCGGGGGAGACGTGCAATTTCCCGAGAATGCCGGTTTGGTAGCCTGCTTCTTTGAGATAGGCGGGGAGGTTTTTTCCGATCTGTGAAGGATTCAACGAGAAGCCGGCATTCGCGAGCCCGACCTGTCCTGTAGTGTGAGGGTAGAAACCCGTAAACATCGACGAACGTGATGAACTGCAGCTTGCCTGGGTCACGTAAGCGGTGCGAAACATGACTCCGTCGGCGGCGAGGGCGTCGAGTTCGGGTGTCGTAATGTAAGGATCGCCGTAGCAGGAAAGCTGGAGACCCAGATCGTCGGCAGTGATGAGAAGGACGTTCGGTTGGGGCGCATTCGGTTGGGCCGGGTTCGATTGAGCCTCCGAATCCCCAACCGAAGCAAACGAGAGAGAGAGGATGAGCAGGATAAGGGGGAGGAACGGTCGTATTGCCATGGTGGTGTTGTGCTGAAAGTCAGTGAGATTTTCTTTACTCTTTTTCGCGGGAACTTCAGAATCGGAGCGCTTGATTATGAATATGAAACACTCAAAATTACTACTCCCGGTGGCTGCCATTACTTTACTCGGGGCAAGCGCGTTCGTCATGAGTTCGTGCAAAACGGATCAGGGGCACGGTTACCGCGGTCACGAAGACAATAAAACGGCGGTCAAGCCAGCCTACCAGAGAGCGCTGGATCGTGCCCGTCGCTAAAGGACGGTGTCTCGTCATCGCGATCGAAAAATGTCGCTCGTGAGCGATTCGATGACGAGCGTTCGAAGACCGTAGTTGTCTTTTTTGACGAGGGCGAGGATGTCGTCGATGACGTAGTTGTCGACGGGTTCCATGTGGCGCCCGGTGGAGTAACTGAGGACCTGCTTGATCAGGTTCCGTGTGAAGGTGTCTTTGCGCGTCTTGAGCAGGATCTTCTTGAAGCCATCGAATTCGGCGTAGGTTTCCCCTGAAGGAAACTCTCCGGTGGTGTCAATTTTCGGAGCTTTCGCTTTGCTGTTCGCCTTCGGGTAGTTCGTTCGCCATTTTCCAACGGGATCGAAGGTTTCGAGGCTGAATCCGAGTGGATCAAATTTGCGATGGCATTCCGCACACGTTTTGTCGGAACTGTGTTTCGCAAGGCGTTCCCGTATCGTCGTCGCGCCGCTCACATCGCTGTCGATCGCGGGGACTTCGTCGGGCGGGGGCGGGGGACTGATTCCCAGAATATTCTCTGAAACCCAAACGCCGCGTGTCACCGGAGACGTCTCGACTCCGTTGGCGCTCACGGTGAGGACGCCGGCCATTCCGAGGAGGCCGCCGCGTTGCTGGTTGCCTTTGAGGCTGACGCGTTGGAAACCATCTTTGAGACGGAGCTTTTCACGTTCAGGAAGGCCGTAGAGCGCGGCGAGTCGTTTGTCGACAAAGGTGTAGTCAGAATCGATGAAATCGGTGACGGGGCCGTTGTCCTGAAGGAGGTGCCGGAAAAAGAGCTGGGCCTCTTTCTTCATCGAATAGGGGTGATTCTCCGAGTAGTAAAGACGATTCGTCTCGCGGGCAGGTGGCTGGTTCCCGAGGTCACGGAGATTGAGCCAGCTTTCGAGAAAGTCGACGGTGAAACGGTTGATGCGTTTGTCGCTGAGAAGGCGGTCGACCTGCTTCCGCAATTCGTCGGGTTTGGTCAGGTTACCGGATTTGGCAGCAGCGTAGAGCGCATCGTCGGGCGGAGAGGACCAGAGCGCATACGAGAGCCGGGAAGCGAGATCGTAGGCGCTGAGCGCGGTCTCGCTTTCCTCGGTAACCTCACTGAGATAAAGGAACGAGGGCGAGCAGAGAATCATCTTGAGGGTGTCGAGGGCGGCCTGACGCGGGGTTGCCTTTTCGGCGCGGCGTTTCTCGAAAGTTTTCCGGATACTGCTTCGGTCTTCATCCGTGAGAGGACGGCGAAACGCGGTCTCCCCGAAAGCATAGAGTTGGTCGAGCGCCGAATCTTCCTGAAAACCCTTCTTTCCGAAAACGGCGATCTCTTCGCGGGTGCCTCCGGGTTCAGGAAGCGGGCCGTTAATTTTGATCTCGCCGATACGAATGTGAGGGAGCGCGCCCTCTTTGAGAATGTGGGAGCGTGAGACTCCGGACGCCGCGATTTTGCCGGAGAACTCGTCCTTGTATTTTTTGTTCACGTTGAGGACCGAAGCGCGGCTTTCGTAAGGACCGTTCGGGAAAATGAAGCGGGGCGTTTGTCCTGCCTCGAGCCACACCTTGAAAGTGATCCATGTTGGCTCTTTGTCAGGAACGATGGCTTCTCCGAGAATCGGCTCGATCGCCTGAGGATAGTGAATATGCCCTTTGGTGACGTCCCCGGGAACGACGGCGAGTTGAAACGGCTCGGAGAAATCGATTTTGAAAATTGACGCGTCGTAGTGGGTGTCGCGATGCATCGCCTGAGCAAGCGCTTTGATTTCGTAAATTCCCGAGACTGGAACGCCTTCGAGGAAATCCTCGATGTGCCCGTAGCCGCCCTGTCGAGTGTCTGTGTTAGGCTGTTCGTAGAGGCACAGGTATTCGAAATTGAATGCCGATTTGTGAGAGCCGGTAAGTTCCTCGTATTGGATGAAATGATCTTTGAAGTGCCAAGATTTCGGCTCCATCGCTTTTTTGCCGAGGCGTGATTCGACGAGCCGATGCGCGGACTGGAAATACTGATCGAGGAGGAATCCCGAGGTGATGAGCGATTTCCCGATCGTGTCGAGATGGTGGCTGGTCTTCTCCTTCGGAAAATCGGCGGTGAGCCCGAGCGTATCGACGCGTCGATCGAACAGCGTCGCGAGAGTCTGCTCGTATTCGCGGTTTGAAAGGCGTCGCATCACGGTGCGTGCACCGGTGCTCTCAATTTTGCCGCGAGCGGAGGCGACCCCGTCTCGAAGCGCCCGGATGACGGCGAGACGTTCCTCTTCGGAAGGTTGATCGGCCTTTTTCGGCGGCATCTCTTTCAGGGTGACCTGATCGATGATTTCTTTTGCCGAAATCAGGTGCGCCTCGGTCTTCAGCGGCAGCGCGAAGCTTTCAAAGTCACGATCCGCTTTTTGCACATCGGTGTCGTGACATTCGAGGCAGTATTTGCCGAGAAACTGCGTGATGACTTTGTCCTGAGCGGTTCCTGACTGGAACGTGAGGCAGAGGGCAGGCGCGAGGACGACGGCACACAGGGTGCGTCTATGAAGTAGCTCCACCATGGGGCGTTAGGAAAAAGTTCCGGTGCTGGTGCCGAAGGCGTCGATCTCGACTCCCATTTTCTGCGCAATGTCGACGTAGAGATTGCAGAGCGGAACCTTGTTCGCTCCTGACGAAGCGACTTTTTTGAACTCGCCGTGACGATAGCCGCCGCCCGCGAGAATGATGGGAAGATCGGAGTTCTTGTGCGAGGAACCATTTCCCATTCCGCTTCCGAAAACGACAGACGTGGAATCGAGGAGCGACTGCTCGCCGTCGGAGGTCCGTGAGAGGCGGGTCAGGAACTTGCCGAACTGCTCAATTTGATACGTCTCAAGCGTGATGAGATTCGCAATCGCTTCGGGATCGTTTCCATGGTGGGAAAGTCCGTGGTAGGATTTTTTGATTCCGAGATTCTGTGGAAGGAAGCTGCCTCCGATTTCCAGGGTCGCGACCCGGGTTGAGTCGGTCTGAAGAGCCAGTGCGATCAGTTCGTAGAGCATTGGAAGATCTTCGACGGTATTGGTGTCAGCCGGCTGATCGAACGGGGCATCCGGTTTGGGATGGCTCGTCCAGCGCTTCCTCAGCTCGAGACGCTTTTCGACATCGCGAATCGAGCTGAAATACTCGTCGAGTTTGTCTTTATCCTCGCTGTTCACCTTTTTCGAGAGCCGGTTGGCGTCTTCGAGAACGGTGTCGAGGATGGAAGCCTGAATTTTGTTCTCCTCGATGCGGCGAACTTTTCTCGCCTCGGAATCGCTCACGAAAAGCTTCTGAAAGAGCTCGGCTGGGCCGGTGACAGGAGGAACACGAACGCCGGATTTCGTCCACGCAATCTGGCAACCGCCATGGATACCGCCCTCTGATCCGACGGTGAGAGACGGGAACCGGGTTTCGACTCCGACTTCGTCAGCGATGAACTGATCGATCGTGACGTTGCCGTCGGGGCGATTCTGCGCTTCGGAGTTGAGAACTCCTGAGAGAAATGAATGCACTGCAAAGTGTCCTCCCTTTACTCCGTGGTCGAGCCCGCGATACACCGTCATGTGTTCGCGGTTTGCCTCGAGCGGCTTGAGCAGTGGGGTGGATTCGTAGTTCTTTCCGGGAGTTTCGGGAAAGAGCGATTTCTGCTGGAAACCGAGCAGGTTTCCAACCGCGACGAAGCGTTTCGCACCGATTCCGGCACCTTTTGTCGCCTGAAGCGCAGCGTTGCCTTCGGCTGTCTTGGCGAGAAGTGACGGCATTCCGGGCAGAGCAAGGGTTGCTCCGATGGATTTCAGGACAAAACGACGACGATTTATGGGTGTGGCCATCATTTATCATCGGCTTGTCACGGAAAACTGCAAGAAATCTGGCAAGGCGTTTTAACGTAATTTTAAATTTGAACGTTATTCGTTTCGGTCGGAATTGTGGCAATCAAAGAGCTCAACCTGCTGATAATTAGCTCGCCATGAACCTTCCGGTTTCCCATGATTGCAAATTCAAATGCCGGCTTACCAAATACGCTCTCCGTTGCTCGTTTTCATTATCGCCGTGTCACAGGTGGTGGCTCTGGGTGCGGGCGAGCCTCCCGGGGGATTCGGGCAGCTGGAAAATGCTCCCGAGGCTGTGCCGGGCGGTGTCGATGAAAAAGGGCGGGAGTATTCGTACCTCGGTCAGGCTGAGAGCGGGGGGAAGCTGATCCTCACTGCGAGTAACGGCTTTTTCACGAAAGGAACCTGTCAGGCGAAGGGCGAATCCAGCTTGCCGAAGGTCGGCGACGAAACGCTCATCGTTCCGAATTTTGAATATCTCGACTGGAAGTCGAATCAAGGAACGCTGCGCTGGCATCTTCTCGTGAAGAAAGCGGGGCTCGTCCATTTCAACGTTCATCTCGCGAGTGACGGGAGCGCCGGTGAGGTCGAAGTGAATTTCGCGGGTGATATTAAGGTGGTAAAGCCTGCCTCCTCTGATGCGAAGCTGGCTCAACCCTGGAATCTTGCCTTCGATGTCGCAGAGCCGGGTGAGTATATGATTTCTCTGGGCTGCACCGGTTCCGGCGGTGGCGGTGCGATCGGGCGATTACACCGCATCGACGTGTTCGGTCCGGCGGTGGAAGAGGCTCATCTTCTTCGGGTTCGCTGGCGGCCGGCAGCGGTGCATGGCGGCTACGATACGTCAAAGGTTCCCGATTCGAAGCTGCTCGTTTTTACGACGCGCAGCATGGCTGATATTTCGAGTTACTCACCGATCACGACTCCTTTCGGTTACTACGGGACCTCATTCGATGGCGATCGTCGCAGCAACGGGTCATTCAATTTCTCGATGTGGGGAAGAGAGGGCGCGGCTTCTGATCTGAAGATGATGCCTCATCTGCTCGGAGTGGGGTCGCCCGAGGGGGAGTTCAGCGGTTTCGGGCACGAGGGATCGGGCGTGAAGCCGCGCGGATGGGATCCGATGCCCGACCGGCCGGAACTGGTGGTGCAGGCGCTGCGGCTCGTTCCGGGAGAGGAATACGACAGCTACTACGGCTATTATTTTGACCGCCCCGCGAGCGCGTGGAAATTTTACGGGGCGGGGAAGAAATGGCATGGCGGAAAATCCAATCAGCATCTCAAACTGGGTTCCTTTTGCGAGGTTCCGGGGCCGCCTCAGTCGGAGCGAACCGGGGATGCTTACCGCGAGGTGAGACGCCGGGGCTGGTCCTATGACGATGGCAACTGGGTACCGCTTGAGCACTATTCGCCGGGCGGTTCAGGGAGTTCCGGTGATCAACCGGTGAATAAGAGTTGGTTTACGACGGCTGAAGGGGAATATGCGATGGGTTGCGGAGGGATCCGGCTCTACCGTCACAGGGATTCGCTGATCAAGCCGGGGGGAACGAAAGAACTCCCTCACTTTCTCACCGACGGGAGCACCGTGAATCTTTTCAGGATGCCCGTGATGTTTCATGCGATTCAGGCTGGAGAGATTTCGTCTGACCGGGCGCGGATTGAGATGGATCTGTCATCGAGCACCGAATTAAAGTCAGGTGAGGTGTATTACGGGACTAAAGACGCTCTCACCTTCGCACCGCGAGAGCTTCACGGAACGGAGAAAAAATCATCGCTCAGTCAAACGGTAAACGATCAGTCCTGGGAGGATTCGGTTGAGATGGCCGCCGTTGAAGAAGGCGTCAATTCAGTAGAGCTAACGGGGCTGAAGCCCGAAACCACCTACCACTTCCGGGTTCTCGTGACGGACTCGGTGAGTCGTGTCTGGAATGACGAGACACTCACTATCACCACGACAAAGATCGGGGATGCGCCTCTGCGGCGGCCTCCTCTGATTGTGGTTCGTGAAGCGAATGCGGTTAAGCAGGCTCCGCCGCACGCGCCGGCGGAGGAGCCGTTTCGAATGTGGCGCTACACGACGGGAGGGGCGCCGGATTTTCTGAAGATAGAGGGACGTCTCCTGAAAATCGCCGGAGATAAAGTCCGGATTGAGAGGAAGTCCGACGGGCGGAAAGGGATTCTCCCGGTGGACACTCTGTCAGAAGAAGACCGGGCGTATATTGATTCCCGTCGTTGAATGGCTGTCGCGCCGACCGGCGCGGAGAGGGATCAGCCTCAACAACCGGAGGCTGCGGGCGCGCCTGACGCGGGAGCGCAGGAGGATGCCGGCGGAGCTTTCTCATCGAGCTCTTCGAGTCCGCATTTGTCAGGAGCGAGACAGCCTGTGTTTTTTGCTTCCAGCGAAATGACGACCACTTTCCCGTCCCGACTTGGAATTGCGCTTCCGAGTCCGTAGATCGAGATGGTGCCGGTATCATACTCCAAATCGACAGGGATTTCCGGATCGGGGACCACCGCGCTGGAGAGTTCCAGTATCCCCGCGAGCTTGCCGGCCTTGAGTCGATGATCGACGTCATGTGCTACGAGGCTCTGCAGGACGCACGAGACTGTGGAGCGTCGGGTCCCGCCGCAGTCGACGAAATCTTTCGTGACGTGGCCAACCTCGGTGATGTGAAAATGCGGAGGCACCACTTCGCCCGTGGGAAGTAGGAGTTGAAGTCCCGCATCCGGATGAGCCGCGAGAGTGGCCTGCAATTGTTTGAGTGTGATCATAAAGTTGAAGCGTTCAGAAGACGGGAGTTATCGATACGCCGGTTTCAACGCTAATCGATCTGCGATACGCGAAAAAAACGGCACCGGGTTTTCCGATGCCGTTTGAGACGTCGCGGAAGGCTGAACCTTTCGCTCTCAGTTTCGAATCAGTCGACGAGCCGGAAGACCATCACCCGGCGGTCGAGGCGGCGCTGCGATTCGGGTGCGTCAGCGGCGTAGTTGGCTTCGGCTTCACCGTAACCAACCGGAACGAGACGGTCCGGATTTACTCCGTAGCTCACGAGGTCGCGTGCGATCCGCTCAGCGCGATCCTGAGAGAGTCGGAGGTTTTTGCTGTAATCGCCTTCCGCGGAGGCATGACCCTCGATTACAAAACGCTCATTCTGCAGGGCGGACGAGCGCATCGCTTCGGCGAGGTCGATCACGAGGTCGTAGGAGTAGGCGTCAGCAAAGGCGGTCTGTCCCTGGCGGAACAGAATGTCGTCGCGTGAGACCGCTGAGTTGGGATCCACTTTGTAGGACACCGCGTAGGCATTGTCGTTGCGGTAGGCAACGGGGGCCTGATTGATTTCGACCCGATCCCGGTTGGGGGCGTCGTAGCCGAATCGGCTCGCCGGAGCAAGCTCAACGCGTTGCAGACGATCATAGCCGATGAGGACGGGAGGAATCTCTTCACGTGAGGCATAGCGAACGACGCGGCGGTTTCCCTGGTAATACACAGGTGGACGTGAGCGGTGCTTATGCTGGTCATGGTAGTGAGGAGCTTCGCGCACTTCCGCGTTTCCTCTGAAGCGTCTCACAAAGTAGTCGACTGACTGGTCACGGTCCCGTTGTGTCCGCCCGACTTCTTCGAGCGGGAGGCGTTCGCCGCGGCGATAACGGTGGTCATCGTTCCGGTCCCGGTTTCTGTCTGAAGATGCGATTCTGCCCGCGATCGCTCCGGCAGCCGCGCCGCCGAGGATCGATTTGATGAGAGTGCCGGCGTCATCGTCATTTTTGATCTGTCTGGCTTGCTCTGCGGTGGCGGCGCGATCTGCAGTGTTTCTGTCTGCGAGCACTTCAGCTGTCGCTTCCGTTGGCTCAGGGCGCGGGGGCGTGGGACGGGCTTGATTCTGCGCTTCGTCTTCCGAGACGGGCTTCGTCCGCGCTTCCTGCGGGTCCCGGCCGTTTGCCTGCGCTCTCATTGGAGCGCGCGCTTCGCCTTCAGTGTTCGCTACCGGTGCCTCTTTGGTTGGTGCCGGCTCCGCTTCCTCTTTTGGCGAAGCGGTTTGTGTTTCTGTTTCCATGCGAGCGTTGGCCGGAGGGCGGACTACCGGAGTCGCTTCTGTGTTTGCCTGCTCACTGCTGTCAGTAACCGGCTCGGCTTCAGGGTTCGCCATCTCGCGGGTGTCTTTCAAAGGGACCGATTCGGTGATTTTTTGAAGCGGTGTAGACTCTGGATTGGCGGTGTCCGCTTTGTCGAGGACCGCAGTGGTGTCGGTATTTTCCTCCAGTGGTTTCGCGTCGGGATTGGCCGTCTTGCCCGTGTCCATTACCTCGCGGGATTCGGGGTTGGCGAGTGGCTGGGTGTCTCTCACCGGCGTGGCTTCCGGCGTGTTTTCAACGGGGCGTGCGTCAGGATTTGCCTTTGTATCCGTGATGTCTTCGACTCGAGTCGCTTCGGGATTGGCGAGGGGAGAGGTGTCACGGACTTTTTCAGCCTCCGGGGTGTTCTCAAGGGGAACTGCGTCCGGATTGGCTGTTTCGCGAACGAGGGATTCAGCGGCTTGTTTCGCTTCGGCGGCCTCTTCGACCGGCAAAAGTGCGGAAACGGGGGAATCATTCGCTTCCTGAGCAAAGATTCCAGTTGGCAGCGCTATGGCTGCGGCGACGAGGAGATGGATCTTTTTCATGTGCATGATATCAGCGCAGTTTTTCTGCCGATCTGCGCGAAAGGGTGCGAAGGCCCTCTCTCAAAAGGATTGGCGGAAGAATCCGATCGGTAGACGCGTTCGGCTCCTGTGTGAACGCTTCAAAATGCACGGAGAGATCGTGCAAAATGTCGCAAAAAAAGACCAGTGGGCGATTCAAATTTACTTCTCATTTTTTCACTTAGGGGGAACAGTTTGAATGCGATCGTCTCTTCAGATGCGAGGCGTCCCACCGAAATGATTTCAGAAACCTTCCAGCTTATTTTTACCTTTGTGGTGCTCGGCGCTGTCTTTGCCTGTCTGGTCAAAGAGTGGGTCTCTGCGGAGCTGGCGGCGCTCGGCGGAATGAGTGTGCTGATCATCGGCGGCATCCTTCTCGAAGATGATATCAAACTGGTCTTCAGCAATGCTGCCCCGATAACGATCGGTGCGATGTTTATTCTCAGTGAATCGCTCGTTCGTACCGGAGCGATTGATGTCCTTGCCGCGAAGTTCACGCAGTGGGCCGGCAAATCGATGCACCGCGCTCTCGTCGTGATCGCTTTGATCGTGATGCCCTTGTCGGCCTTTCTGAACAACACACCGGTCGTGGTTGTGTTCCTTCCGGTGATCATGGCCTTTTCCCGAACGTCGGGGCTGAAAGCGAGCAAGCTGCTCATTCCGCTGTCTTTTCTCAGTATTCTCGGCGGAACGATAACGCTGCTGGGATCGTCGACCAATCTGCTCGTTGCGGGCGTCGCGAGAGATAACGGACAACCCCCTGTCGGCATCTTTGAAGTGAGTGGACTCGGGTTGATTTACGCGGCGATTGGTTTCGCCTACCTCTACTTTTTCGGGAACAAACTTCTGCCATCCCGGGATACGGTGAGCAGTCTTCTCGACGCGGAGGACACACGTCGTTTCCAGAGCGGCGTCGAAGTGACCGCGGATTCACCCCTCATCGGTGAGCGTTTGGTTTCTCATCCTCTGTTTTCGACGGGACGTCGGACTTTTGTCTACGACGTGATTCGCGATGGCGCTGCGGTGAATGAGATTCCGCTCGATGCGATCGTGATTGAAGCGGGGGACACGCTCTATTTTCGTGCGACCTCGAAGCAGCTCGCGATGATCAAGAAGGCGAGTGGTCTCCGAATGACTCATGAAAGGTCGGACGGGGGGGCTGACGCAAAAGAGAAGAGCGTGGAGATAAAGACGGTCGAAGCGATTATCGGCAGTAACAGTTCGCTGATCGGTCGGACGATCAGGGAGTCGAATCTTCGCCGGAATTTCGGCGTCGTCGTTGCGGCGATGCACCGTGCGGGTGACAACGTGAGGGACGGTTTTCAGGACACCCCGCTCCAATTCGGGGACACGCTTTTGATTGAGGGGCCGGTTGAGAATCTGGTGCGGCTGCAGAGACGCGAAGATTTTCTAAGTCTCAACGAACTCACGGTGAGGCTTCCGAGGGAATCCAAAGTCTACACCGCGATTGCGATTCTTCTCGCCGTTGTGCTCGGCTCAGCTTTTGAGGTGATGTCGATCATGAGTGCGGCTCTGATCGGTGCCGTCGCTGTCATATTGACTCGCTGTGTTGATGCCAAAGACGCGTATAAAAGCATCGAGTGGAGTATCCTGTTTCTCATCTACGGGATGTTGGCGATTGGGCGGGCGATGGAGAAAACGGGCGGGGCTGAGTTGCTCGCCAATCAGGTCGTCGGGGTACTCGCTTTCCTGGGACCCGTCGCCGTCCTTGCTTCGATTTATCTGCTGGCTTCTGTTTTAACTGAGTTGGTGACCAACAATGCGGTCGCGATTCTCCTGACGCCGGTTGTGATTTCCATTGCCGCCTCGATGGAGGTCGACCCGAGGCCGTTTATCGTCGCGGTCATGTTCGGAGCGAGCGCCAGCTTCGTGACTCCGATCGGATACCAGACCAACACGTATGTCTATGGTGCCGGCGGCTATAAATTCGGTGATTTTGTCAAAGTCGGGGTTCCCCTGAATCTGATTCTCTGGTTGGCTGCCACGCTGCTGATTCCCTTTTTCTGGCCCTTTTGATACGGAAACGATCTTTTGCAGAGGTCGCTTCTAGGCTTTGCGTTTGGCCGCAATTGAATCACGGTAATTGAAAATATGCTCGACTCGCAAACATTTGAAATTTCGTCCGGGGAAGTGTCGATTCGCAACGTCGTGGAATCTGATATTCCGCGGATGATCGAACTGCACCGGAAGTCGTTTCCATCGATGATGGAATCGGATGAAGCCTGGCGTGAAGATCAATTACTGAGCCATCTCGAGCATTTCGCTGAAGGGCAGATCGTCGCGGTTCTGGATGGTGTCGTTGTCGGCGTGGCCTCCAGCCTGATTGTGAATCTGGGTCAAAATCCTCTGCGTCACCACACCTACTACGGCGTCACTGATGACGGCTATTTTTACAATCACGACCCGCAGGGGGACACGCTCTACGGGGCGGACGTGTATGTGGATCCGGATTGCCAGGGCACGGGGATCGGCCGCATTCTCTACCAGGTTCGCAGAGACCTGTGTCGCCGGCTCAACCTTCGTCGCATTCTCGGCGGGGGGCGTCTCTGGCGCTATTCAGAGTATAAGGATCAGCTCACGCCGGAGGAGTATGTGCGACAGGTGAAGGCCGGTGAAATCGCCGACCCCGTTCTCGGGTTTCAACTTCGCGAAGGTTTCGTCGTGCGCGGAATCATGGAGAATTACATCCGGGATCCGAGGAGCTGTAATCATGCCTCGCTCATCGAATGGCTCAACGTCGACTATCAGGTGGATCCCGATGAAGAACGAAACGTCCGGGTCGCGTGTGTTCAATACCAGATGCGGCGGATCGCAGACTTCGACGAATTTGCCGCTCAGGTTCGTTACTTCGTGGAAACCGCGGGAGAGGATTACGGGGCGGATTTCGTGCTGTTTCCGGAGTTCTTTTCGGTGCAGCTGCTTTCCGCGCTGAAGCCGATGGGTTCCCGCGAAGGGATTAGACGTTTGTCAGAGTATACAGATCAGTTCGTTTCGCTGATGGAAACCCTGTCCCGCGAGCAGGGGATTTATCTGATAGCCGGGTCTCATCCAGTCGAAAAGGAGGACGGGACGCTTGAAAACGTGTCGATGATTTTCCGTCCCGACGGGACTCATCTCAGTCAGCCGAAACTTCACATCACACCCAGCGAGAAGACGTGGTGGGGGATTACCGGCGGGGATTCGCTCATTGTGATTCAGACTCCCAAGGTCAGGATCGGGGTTCTGATCTGTTACGATGTCGAGTTTCCCGAAGCCGCCCGCTATCTCGCTGATCAGGGAGTTGAGCTGTTGTTAGTGCCGTATTGCACCGACAACCGTCAGGGATACCTGAGAGTGACAACGTGCGCGGCGGCGAGAGCGATTGAGAACCAAATCTACGTCGCCACCGCCGGGGTCGTGGGGAATCTTCCCGATGTTCCGGCGATGGATATCCACTATGGAAAAGCCGCCGTCTTTACGCCGTCGGACTTCGAGTTCGCGCGCGACGGCATTCAGGCGGAGTCGGATGCGAACATTGAGACGCTTCTCGTCACCGATCTCAACATTACCGATCTCTATCGATCACGGGCAAGCGGCTCGGTGACCCCGGTGTCCGACCGCCGTCCCGACCTCTTCGAATTCTGCGCTCATCTCAACAGCGAATACCATCATTCAGGGGTTCAGGAAGCGACGCCATCCGAGGAGGATGAGTGATTTTCTAACAAAGCCGCAGAATCGTGCGGTTTTGTAATGGTAAATCTGAAAGCTTCGTGTCACCATTTCGTCAGATACATCGTATCACAATCACATCATGTCTGAAGACACCATCAAGCTTACTTCTCTTTCGTCCTGCGCGGGTTGAGCTTCCAAGCTCAGCCAAAAGGCACTCGCGCAGGTTCTGCGCGGGCTCAATCAGTTCGAAGATCCCAAACTTTTGGTCGGAGCCAGCACCTCCGACGACGCCGCGGTGTATCAACTTTCGGAGGACCTTGCGATGGTGCAGACGGTCGACTTTTTCACGCCCATCGTTGATGATCCGTATCTCTACGGACAGATCGCGGCTACGAATTCGCTTTCGGATATTTATGCGATGGGCGGGCGACCGGTCACGGCGATGAACGTCGTCGGGATGCCGGCTGACATCCTTTCTCTGGAGATCATTCACGAGATTCTGGCGGGTGGCGCGGACAAAGTGAAGGAAGCTGAGTGCGCCCTTGCCGGCGGTCATTCGATCAAGAATCCTGAGCCTGTTTACGGGCTTTCTGTCACCGGATTGGTGAACCCTTCGCGAATGATCACGAATGCGGGAGCGGAAGAGGGCGATGTTCTTCTCCTTACGAAACCGCTCGGAACGGGGATTCTCACGACGGGGATCAAGCGCGGCCTCGTCAGCGGGGGAATCGTCGATGTTGCCGTGGCGCTGATGTCCCGGCTCAATAAACCCGGTCAGAAAATGGCGGAGCGGGGTCTCGTGAAATGCGCGACCGATGTGACCGGATTCGGCCTTCTCGGACATTTGATTTCACTTTGTCGATCCAGCGGTGTTCATGCGACTTTGAACGCCGCCGATATCCCGGCGATCGATTCTGAGATCATTCGGTTGATTGAAGAGGAGGGCTGTGTGCCGGGCGGGACGAAAGAGAATCTCAACACCGCCAATGCGGACGTCGACTGGGGTGACTCCGTTTCCGATGCTTCGAAATACCTTCTAGCCGATGCTCAGACGAGCGGCGGATTGCTTTGCTGCGTTCCGGAAAAGCACCTCAAAGAAGTGCTGTCAATTTGTGACGAGGATGAAACGCTCTGCCAAGTCGTCATCGGTCAGGTCACAGCCGCCGGTGACGGTTCGCTGGTGAAGGTCGTATAGTGCGATTTCAGGGGCGTAAGAGCGGATAGAATCCGTTCTCACACCGCAAACTTGGAATTGTGGAAAGCGATTGCCTCGGGCATACTTCGTCATGGCGAATGTTCTCGGATTGGAAGGCGGCGGAACTCGCACTTCGGTGTTGTTGGCAGGATCAAACGACGAGGTCATCGAATCGTTTTCGGCGGGGCCGGCCAATCTCCGGCTCATGGGATCGGGAGACCTCTCGTATCACCTCATGGCGATCAGTCGCCGGTTGCCGTGCCTTCCTGATGCGATCGGAATGGGGCTCGCCGGTGCGCGGGTCGAGGCTGATTTTGATCGGATTATCACGGCGAGCGCCCGCGTCTGGCCCGGGGTTCCGTGTGCGCCGTCGAATGATCTCGTCACCGCGCTGGAAGCCACCGAGTGGGACGAATCCTGCGACGCGCAAGTGCTCGTGCTCAGCGGCACCGGCTCGTGTCAGATGGGGCGTGATCGATCCGGTCGTGAAGTGAGAATGGGCGGGCGTGGCCATGTCCTGGGAGACCGGGCCGGAGGCTATCAAATCGGGATGATGGCGCTGCGGGAACTCATTGCCGAATATGACAGTTCGAATCAGTGGCCGCAGCTGGGGGCGGAGATACTTGCGAGACTTCAGTTCAATGAGCCGGAGGATCTTATCGACTGGTCGCTCGAGGCTTCGAAAACGGAAATTGCCTCCCTCGCTGGCGCGGTATTCGAAGCGGCGGAGCACCGCGGCGACGATCGGATCGTCAACCGTGTCTACAATGAAGCGGCGACGACATTGGCCGGGGATGCGATCACGTGTGTGAATCGACTCTCCCCGGATTCCCCGGCGCGTGTTCAGTTTGTCTTCAACGGAAGCGTTCTTTTGAAAAACGAGAGGTTTCTGGAGCGGGTCATCGAACAGATCGAAGCGGCGCGTCCCGGATCGGTGTTCACCCCGTTGGATCGTCCCAGCGTCTGGGGCGCTGTGGCGATGGCGAAACGCCTGGTGAAGGAAAGCTCGACAGCGGGATTTCCGGTTGATGCGGTGGAGCCGGTAATTTGTCCTGACACTCTCCCGCAAATCTGGAAGCCGCTGACGTCTTCGCCCACCGAGCAACGTCATCCTGACTCAACGCGGTTCTCCGAATTGGAAATCGCAGACGGGATCGAGTTGATGTTGCAGGATGCTGAAACGATTCCCGGGTCGATCCGGGCGGCGAAAGATTCGATCGAATGGACCGTGAACCGCGTCGTCGACGCTTTCGCCCGCGGAGGTCGCCTCATCTACACCGGCGCGGGGACGAGTGGACGTCTCGGTGTGCTCGACGCGAGCGAATGTCCGCCCACCTTCAGGGCGAATCCCGAGCAGGTTCAGGGAGTTATCGCGGGTGGCCGGAAAGCGCTCTGGTCGGCGGTTGAGGGCGCTGAAGACGATTCGGCGGCGGGACGTGCCGCGGCGATTCATCGAAACGTGGGGAGTGATGACGTCGTGATCGGCATCAGCGCGAGCGGGCACGCCCCCTTTATCTGGGGATGCCTGCACGAGGCAAGTCTCCGCGGGGCGACGACGGTGCTTCTGACTTGTCACCCCGGATACCTCGATCATCCATTGCCTGATCGAGTCATCGCCGCCGACACCGGCCCCGAGATTCTCACCGGATCCACGCGTCTGAAGGCGGGGACGGCGACGAAAATGATTCTCAATCTGATCACGACTCTCGCGATGACGCATTCCGGGAAAGTGATTGGAAATCTCATGATTGATCTCAATCCGTCGAACATCAAGCTGCGGGCGCGTGCGGTTGGGATCGTCAGTGCCATTACCGGTTGCGACGCCGAAACCGCCAAACACGAGCTCGAGGAGACCGGCTGGATCGTCCGGGAGGCGTGTGAGTCGCTGAGCGGAAAATGCGAAGGCGGGCTGGATTTCAACGGGGAATCTGAGAAATCGGGTGATCGGGGGTAACGCGGCAGTGCTCCGGACTGAGCGCTGCAGCGAACTGAACCGGATACCCTATCTTTCGCACAAGTAATTTTTGACGAAGCTGAGAACGTCACGGATTTTTCTCGTCATATCCTCCGGCGGAGAATACCTATTATCAATATGAGCGAGCCCCCCAATCCTTTTTCCCTGATCCCCGCAGTCGATAAGGTACTGCTTGCTCTGGAGAAAAGTGCTGATTTTCCGCCATTGCCGCAACCTCTCATCACCCGCCTTGCGAGGGAAGAGGTCGAAGCACTGCGGGAATCGGTGAAGGCGGGGAATCATGAGGTTCCCGCGTTTGAGGTGTTTGTGTCAGGCCTGATCGCGAAAGCGGACTCGCTCTTTCGCTCGCGGATTCATCCTGTCATCAACGGCACCGGCGTGTGCATTCATACCAATCTGGGCCGCTCACCGCTTCGCGCAGAGGTGGTTTCCGCGATCAGCGGGGTGGGGCGGTATTACAACAATATCGAACTCAATCTCGATTCCGGGGAACGCGGAAAGCGCGGCGGATTTCTCGAGCACTGTCTCGCGTCGCTCTGTGAAGCGGAGGCGGCGACGGTGACGAACAACTGTGCCGCGGCGCTCATTCTCATTCTGAAGCATCTCGCGAACGGTGAAAAGAACGAGGTCATTATCTCGCGGGGTGAGCTCGTGGAGATAGGCGGCGGTTTTCGCGTTCCCGAAATTATGGAGGCGAGCGGAGCGAAGCTCGTCGAAGTCGGGGCGACGAATAAGACTTCGCTCGCTGACTACGAAAAAGCGATCACTCCGAAAACGGGAATGCTTCTTAAAGTGCATCGATCCAATTTCTGGATGGGAGGCTTCGTCGATGAACCGACAACGGAGGAACTCGTCGCCCTGGGGCAAGCGAACGATCTGCCCGTGGTCGAAGATCTCGGGAGCGGGGCGATGATTGATACTGAAAGCCTCGCGCCGATTTTACACGAACCTACCGCAGCCGAAGTGTTGAAGCGGGGTGTCGATCTCGTGTGCGTCAGCGGGGACAAGCTCTTCGGCGGGCCCCAGGCGGGGATCATCGCGGGACGTCCCGATCTCATCGCGGGAATCAAGAAGGAACCGTTTTTCCGCGCGCTGCGTTGTGACAAAATGATCCTTACGGGGATGCAGGAGACCGTCCTCGAGTATCTGCACGCTGACGGGGCGCGAACTCCCGACGTTCCTCTGCTCCGCATGCTTTCCGCGGACGTTGAACGCGACCTCCGTCCCCGGGGGGAGGCGTTGCTCTCCGCACTGAAAGACTGTGCCGATCTCGACGCTGTTCTCGTCGATACGATTGCCCGGTGCGGTGGTGGCACGATGCCTCAGGCTGAGATCCCATCGCTTGCTCTGGAACTCAATCCCGCTTCGATGAACGTCGTGAAAATGGCGACCATGCTGCGGAAACAGGCGTTACCCATCATGGGATACGTCGCCGAAGATCGCTTCCGGATTGACCTGCGAACCGTGTTCCCCGAGCAGGACGCCGCGGTCGCAAAGAATTTGCTGGCAATTCTTTGAAAGGCTTTGAGATTGCCGACGACTGAGTAATTGACTGCCCTCACTTTGGTGTTCATGCTCGGTCGTCTGATCAAAATGATCAATCCTTCAATACGTCACTATCTATTCCAACCATGCTGAAAAGTCTCCTTTTCCGCGTCGGTCTGGCTGCGGTAACTGCAATGGCCCTTGTCGGCTGTGGCGGTGACTCGTCCACTCCCGATGCTTCTGACAATGCTAAAGCCGATTCGGCTGCAGCTACCTTCTACGTCTCCGCGATTCCCGATGAGAAAATCACGGATCAGAAAGCGAAGTTCGACAAACTCGCCGAATACCTTTCTGAAAAACTGGGCGTCCCGACCGAGTTCGTGTTCTCCAAAGACTATTCCGATTCGGTGACCAAATTCGCCAATGGTGAAGTTCACCTCGTTTGGTTCGGTGGTCTTTCCGGTGTTCAGGCCCGCATGGCGGTCGAGGGTGCTGAAGCGATTGCGCAGGGCGCGGCGGATCCGAAATACAAATCCTATATCATTGCCAACAAGGCAACGGGGCTCAAAGAATCTGCGGAGTTTCCTGAGGCAATCAAGGGAATGACCTTCACGTTCGGATCATCCGGTTCGACTTCAGGTCGTCTCATGCCTACTTACTTCATCATGCAGAACAACGGCGGCATCGCTCCCGATGACTGGTTCGCGACGAAGCCCGGATACCAGGCGAGCGGCGGTCACGTTGCGACAGCGAATGCAGTGGCTGACGGCACTTATCAAGTCGGCGCACTCAACTACAAGACCTACGATTCACTCGTGGAAAGCGATCCGAAGATTGCGGAAAACACCGTGAAAATCTGGACGACGCCTTTCTACGCTGATTACAACTTTACGATCCATCCCGATGCTGCGAAGGCGTTCGGAGAAGGCTTCGCTAAAAAGGTTCAGGAAGCACTGATTGCTGCACCTGCCGGTTCTGATGCGCTCAAGGCGATCAACCGTGATTCAATCATCGCGGCAAAAAATTCCGACTTCGACGGAATCAAAGCGACGGCTGTTGAAGTCGGTTTGATCGAAGAATAAGTTTCACCTCAGCCCCGTTTCGGGATTCTGTTTCCCGAAACGGCCGGCTGTCTTTTTTTTGCATGTCCTGCGCCTTTCAACTCTCCAGCGTGACATGTCGTTTCGGAGATCTTGCCGCCCTCGATTCTGTCGGGCTCAAGATTGAAGCCGGAGAACAGGTCGCTCTGATTGGACCGAGCGGGAGTGGAAAAACAACGCTGCTCCGCGTTCTCAATGCGACGCGGCGACAGGACGCCGGTTCCTTCACCGTTTTCGGAAAGGATCCTGAACAGCTTTCTCCCAAAGAATTACGGGAGATTCGCAGCACGATCGCTACGATTCCCCAGCATCTCGGGCTCGTCCCCAATCTCACTGCGGTGCAAAACGTCATTCTCGGACAGGGCGGGCGTCGAGGTCTCTTCCGCTCGATCCGGGATTTACTCTTTCCCTCGGCAGACGACAAAATCGCGATCCACGAATTGCTCGATCGTGTCGGTATTGAAGAAAAACTCTTTTCGCGTGTCTCGGAGCTTTCCGGCGGGCAGAAGCAGCGCGTCGCGATTGCCCGTGCTCTCTTTCAGAAGCCGGAAGCGCTTTTCGCTGATGAGCCCGTATCCAGTGTCGATCCGGCACGGGCAAAAGATACGATCCGGCTGTTCCGCGAACTGTCGGATGAAGTGGGATTCACCCTTTGCGTGAGCTTGCATGACGTCGCTCTCGCAAAGGAATATTTTCCAAGACTGATCGGTCTCCGGGCCGGTAAAATTGTCTTCGATGGCGCTCCGGACGATCTCGAGGGGGATGCGTTGAAGGACCTCTATCAACTGAGCGATGACGAGATGATGCGCGATGCCTGATCCCGCTCCAGTAGCTCCCATGACAGGGAGAAAACGTTGGGTGTTCGTTGCCTTAGCGATCGTCTTTCTGGTTTGCGCGTGGAAGCTGGGGCTCACGCCGAAAGGGCTCATTCCCGCCGACGCCAATCATTGGGAGCGCACCGGCCGCTTTTTTGAGGCCGCTCTGCATCCCGCGCTCGATTACGAAGACGCCAACGTTCCCGAAGATGCGGAACCGATTCTGGTGAAGGGGATGAGGGGGATCCTTCTCACTCTGAAATTCGCTTTCGGAGCGATGAGTCTCGCCGTGCCGACGGCGTTGGTGCTCGGGTTTTTCGGTTCCTCCGCCTGGTGGCCAGAACCTTGCGGCAAAGGGACGAAAGCGATTCTGCGACTGGTCTTCGCCACGAGTCGGTTTCTCATGAGTTTCCTGCGCTCGATTCACGAATTGATCTGGGCGCTGTTGTTTCTTTCGGCTATGGGAGTCAGTCCACTCGCGGGAATGGTCGCCCTGGCATTGCCCTTTTCGGGAACGCTCGGAAAGGTGTTCTCTGAACTGGTCGATGAAGAGGCGAGGGACGCCGCGGAGGCGTTGAAGGCGATCGGTCACGGGCCTTTGCAGACATTTCTCGTCGGGATTTTTCCGAGAGCGCTTCCCGATTTGATTACTTACAGCTTCTACCGTTTTGAGTGCGCGCTGCGGTCGTCGGCGGTGTTGGGCTTCGTGGGAATCGAAACGATCGGGCTCTACATTCAACTTTCGCACGAGGAGTTCTACTACCGTGAGGTCTGGACCTACCTCTATCTTCTCATCGCGATGATCGTGATCGTCGATCAGTGGGGGGCGATGATTCGCCGTCGCCTTCAAACGACGGAAGGGGGGTGTATTTGAGGTCGGCCGAATCCAGAGCTGCCCGCGTAGCCGAACTCTCACGACTCCGTTCGCGAGACTGGTTTCTCCGGATCAGCGCGCTCGTCGTCGGGGGCGCTGTTTTCTGGGCGTGGTTTACGAGTCATCCTCTCCTGGGTCGGCTCAGTGCCTCGCGTCGATGGACCAACCTGCAACGGTTTTCCGAAGGGCTCATTCCTTCCCCGGTTCGGAAATCCGGTGATTGGGTGGATGCTCTGCCCTGGGCCTGGGACCTGTTCACTGACGAAGGATTTATTGCTCTCGTCACGACGATCGGAATCGCGACCGCCGCGATCATTCTCGCGGGGGCGGCAGTTCTCCCGTTTCTTCCTTTGGCGAGTCGCCGCTTGTCGCGCGTCGATCCGTTTGGATTGCGCAGTGGGAGAGCCAGCGGACCCGTCGCTTTCGGCTGGCGTCTGCTCGGGCCGGTCGTTCGATTTTTCTTTGTCCTGTCGAGATCTGTTCCCGAGTATCTGATCGCCTTTCTTCTCCTCTCGCTGCTGGGTTTGCAAGTTTGGCCACTCGTGCTCGCGCTGGCGATTCACAACTTCGGCATTCTCGGGCGATTGTGGGGAGAGGTCATCGAAAACACGGATGATGACTCCGCGGTGGACCTCTACGTTTCCGGGTTGGGGAGGTCATCGGTCTACGCGACTTCAATTTTGCCGCGGTCGTTGAATCGGTTTCTGATCTACTTTTTCTACCGCTGGGAAACCTGTATCAAAGACGCCACTGTTTTAGGAATGCTGGGCTTGCTCACTCTCGGTAAATTGATCATGCTTTCGAAAGGGTTTTTCTGGGATCGAATGCTGTTTTATGTTCTCCTCGGAGCCTCTTTTATATTGGTGATGGACCTTTCCTCAACGTGGTTGCGGAAGCGATTGAGATGAGTGAAGGGTTATGCATCGCGCCCTTATCGCAATGGATCACAGCCCACGTCATTTTATCTTAGGAACCGCCGGTCATATCGACCACGGAAAGAGCTCTTTGATTGAAAAGTTGACCGGGACAGACCCCGATCGGCTGCCGGAGGAGAAGGCGCGGGGGATGACGATCGAGCTGGGGTTTGCGCAGCTTTCGATCCCGGCGGCAGACGGCTCGGGAGAGGAATTGTCACTCGGTGTGGTCGATGTCCCCGGACACTCTGACTTTGTCAAAAATATGGTCGCGGGTGTCGGCGCGATTGACCTCGCTCTCTTTATCGTTGCCGCGGATGATGGGTGGATGCCTCAGACTGAGGAGCACTATCAAATCCTCACCTACCTGGGTGTGAAAAACGCGGTGATTGCGCTCACGAAAGTCGATTTGGCGGAGGACTTGGAACTGGTTCTCGAAGACCTGAAAGAAAACCTGGAAGGTGGCATCTGGGAGAATGCTCCCATCGTGCCGGTGTCGTCGCACACGGGCGAGGGCATTGATGATTTGCGCGGGACGATTTCCAAAATCCTGACCGAAGCCCCCGTGGTTCACGACAGCGGCAAGCCCCGTCTCCCAGTTGACCGGGCTTTCACGATCAAAGGCGTCGGAACAGTCGTTACGGGAACGCTGACCGAGGGCAGCATCGCGACCGGGTCCGACCTCGTCGTACAGCCGGGTGGCGAGACGGCACATGTGCGAAGCGCACAGTCTCACAGCCAATCCGTGGAAACCGTGCCGCCGGGAACCCGGACTGCTCTGAATCTCACCGGGATCAGTTTGCGCGAGGATCGCAGAGGTGCCCGCAGTGGCGTCGGTCGTGGGGATGTCCTGACATTACCGGATCTGGGTGAGGCGGTGACCGCGATTGATGTGCTCATCTCGAAATCGGATCGTGGAATCCGCGGAATGAAGCAGTCCACGAAAGCGATTCGAACGGGACGGCAGGTGATGTTCCATCACGGGAGTTCCGGCGTCGCCGCGAGGCTTCATCTTCTCGGGCAACGGTCGCTCAGCCCCGGGGAAACCGTTCTCGCGGAGCTTCGGTTTAAGACACCGGTATTTGTATTTGCGGGCGACAGCTTTGTGCTCCGCAATGCCTCGCTTGGCGTGACGCTCGCAGGAGGAATCGTGCTGGACGAGAACGCCAATCGCCGCGCGTTTCGAAAACCTTTCCAGAAGGAATTTCTCGAGGCGCGTGCCGCCGCTCCGCACGATCTCGAGACGCTCGTTCTCTCTCAGTTAAAACGGGACATGGTCGCGCCGGTTTCGGAGCTCTTGCTCAAATCCCATTTCAGCGGCGAGGCGATTGCAGCAGTCGTGAGCAAGCTCGTGGCGGATGGCGCGCTGCAACAAAGTGGTGACTGGGTCTTCGAAGCGGCATGGTGGAAGCGCATCACCGGTGTCGCAGGGGAAAAAATCATGGCGGTGCATCAGAAGCATCCGGATCAGTTGGGCTTTCCGTTGCGGGAGCTGCGCACCGTGATGGAGTGGGAGCTGCCGGCACCCAAGTTTTTCGATATGGTTCTCGAAGGCCTCCTCGCGGGAGAGTTCACGAAAGCGGGACCTAACATTCGTCATCGCGATCACATTCCCCAGCTGCCCCCTGAGCTCGTGAAGGCGGGAGAGCTCGTGCGAAAGCGACTCGCCTCGGATCTCAAGTCTCCACCGAACAAAGGCGAGACGGCAACGAATCCGGCCGAGGAAAAAGCGCTGCGATTCCTGGCTCATACCGGAGAGGTCATCGAACTCGACCCCAAGACCGTAATTTCGACGGCAGGCTATGAACTCATACAGAGTGAAATCGTAGCCTATCTGAAAGAGCATGGCAAAGCGACGGCGAGTGAGTTGCGGCAGCACACCGGGACGGTGAGGCGAATCCTGATGCCACTGCTTGAGCGACTCGATGACTACAAAGTCACCGTTCGCGAAGGCGACGACCGGCGCCTTAAAGAGTAGGATTGAGCGCTGCTCCGTCTTCTTCCGCTGGTTCTTCCACTTCCGAAGTACCACGAAGCACCGCTTCACTCTACGAAATCAGACCGCGCCGGTCGCTTTCCGTCCGATCCAGAAGATCGTGAGCAGGAGAACGATCATCGCGATCCACCACTGGCTTGCCCAGATGCGGAGACGGCGTTCGATTGGCTCGGGAGCAGGGAGCGCGGAAAGGGCGGCTTTGATCGCTTCGAGATCGGGCGTCTTGAACATTTCGCCCTTGGTGATCCGTGCGATTTCTTCGAGCACGTCGTAGCGGGCGGGATAGCCGACTTTCTCGAGCGAGGTTCCCTGCACCGTGATCTTTGTCTCGAGGGTGCCGCCGTTTTCCGCACACGTCATGAGAAGTTGGTAATCTCCGGGCTCGTCAGGTTCGAAGACTCCGGTGAAAAGGCCCCACTGCTCTTCGCCACCGGGCTGGAGTCGAACCGACTCGACTTTTCCCGTGGGCGACGTGATCTGAACGATGACGGTTGCCGCCTGAAGAGGCTCACCTCCAACGCTCATGACGTTGGCATTGAGCGAGAGCGTTTGGCCGGATTGAGGACGGTCGGGGGAATAGAAAAGGCGCATCAGCTCATCGCTAGCCATGTTTCTCTGATAGGCCATCCAGCGTGCGACCTGTCCCCAGAAGCGATAGTGGTATTTGTCTTCGACGCCTTTTCTCCAGCGCCACGCGCCGTCGGTTCCCATGAAGAGAATTTTTCCGGTGCCGAAGGTTTTTGTGACAATGAGAGGGATGCGTCCGAAGCGGTTCGTCTCAGAGCTGTGGGTCGCGAGCACTTCCGAGCCGGGCTTGGCTCGGGTTACTCCGGCGTACCATTGGAAGCCGGGAAGGTTGGTCCAGATGCGCGCATTCGCATTCTCGGTGTCCTCAAGACGGGTGAGGAGGCTGCGCGCGCCGAGCTCGGTGAGTTCGAATTGGCCGGGCGTCGCGGAACCCCATCCGCGAGGTTGAGCGGGATCGAGGATCACGGGGAAAAGGGCTTCGAGTTCGGTGCTGACGAGCGAATTCTGATAGCCGCGAAAGCCGGGGAGTAAAACGAGCCCTGCCGCCTGGGTCGTGACCTGATGACGCAGCGCGGTGACGTCTGCTTCAGTCAGTTGTTTCGGCATCAGTCCGACATCTCCGAGAACGATGACATCAAACTCGGAGAGCTTATCGGCTTCGGGGAACGACTCCAGATATCCGGGGCCGCCACCCATGGCATCGATATCGGGGTGGAAAAGGAGACAGCTCACGTCGACGCCGGGATCCCGTTCGAGGGCGTTTCGTAAATAACGGTATTCCCAGCGGGGGAAAGTATCGATGAGAAGCACCTTGAGTTCCTCTTTTCGAATCGCGATCGGAGCGGTGAGTTGATTGTTGGTCTTGTCCCGTTCCTCTTCGATTCCGGGCAATGTCAGGGTGAGCTCGAAGTCGCCCACTGATGACGGCGTCCACAGGATCGTTTCACGGATTTTTCCCATCGCGGGAATCGTGACCTCTTTGGTAATCGTTTCGCCGTTGCCCGTCGTGAGCGTGAGAGTGGTCGACTGCTCGCGGGGAAGCGTGTTCGTCAGGCTGAAGGGAAGGCGGACCGGTTTTTCCACGATGCCGAAAGTCGGTGCGTCGAAGGCGGTCACCGCGAGGTCGGGGAGGCGGGTTTCGCTTCCGACGGGGACGGTGAAAACACGGGTGTCACTCATGCGGAGACGCGTTGCGGCGCGGCTCGGGGGATCTCCCGTATTCCAATCGCCATCCGAGATGAGGACGAGTCCGCGGAGTCCCGGGTATTGCTCGACGACGTCGTTAATAGCTCCCGACAGATCGGTTCCCTCGGCTTCGGTGGAAAAGGCACGAATATCGACTTCAAAGTCCTCTTCCAGAGAATTCCACGCGTCCTCGGCGGCGAGGCTTTCGGCGATGGTACCACGACTGCGTGCGGCAGTGGCGGGGTTCTCCGGATCGACGATGTCTTCCGTCGTCATGCTGCCGGAATCGTCTCGGAGAACGGCAATGACGGGTTTGTTGTCCGGTTTAAAAGTTTCCCGCCATTCGGGTTGATTCAATGTCAGGGCGACCAGCGCGACAATAAGAATCCGGAGCGCCTCGAGCCAACCGGTGGCGGCGGCAAACTGATTCCGCTTCCAGATCATGAAACTGAAAACAGCGGTCACGAGCACGATCGCTACACCGAAGACGAGTGTCGTCGGTGTTGCGAGGAAAGTGAGTTCGCTGTTGGTGAGTGTCATGGGACCGCTGTGCGGCGTGAAAGGTGAAATGAAAAAGTAAAAGGTCAGATTCTCTGCTGTCTTCGAAGTGTAGTTAGGGTGACTTGATAGGGTTGGGTCATCGACTCAACCCTGTTGGGCATCGCCCTTTCAGATTGGTTTGGCTTTGGCTTTGGGTTCCGATTCGGGACGGGGTGGGAGACAGAGAATGGCTTCGGCGAGAAGCGCGAGTGCCATTGCGACGAGGAAGGCTCTCCAAATTTCAGCGGCGAGAGATGAGCCGCTTCCGACTTCGTCGCTGATGCGGCGATACTCAACTCCTTCGAGAAGCGATTCGAGAGCACCCGCGTTGAGCGTTTCGGGATTGTCTTCGGCGACAGGACGATTCAACGCGACGAGTCGTTGATTCCCCGATTCGTCGTCGCTCTTGAACGCTCCGGGAACGAGACCGGCGGCGATGAGTCCGGATTCCGGAGCGGAGGTTTCAATCTCCTCCATTTTTTCGATCGGTGAGTCGGAACCGGTCTCGAGGATTCGCGCTTTCGAGACAGAGTTGGCCCCTTCGGCGAGGGCGCGATGGGTCATGATAAAAAACGAAACGCCTTCGGTCGCGAGCGTGGAATGGTCGGTGCGGGGGAGGGTTCCCCAGAAATACAGCGAGCCTTCGGTTTCGGTGAGAGCTTTCGCGAGGACCACGGTTTCGTCCTCCAGTTTCAGGAGCGGCTGGAGTTCACCTGAAAAAGAGCGGGTTTTGAAAAATCGGAGTTTATCGACAGGGAGCGGGGTTCCGTTCCGGGTGTTCTCGAGAATGCCGGACTCGGTTCGCCACCACGAGGCGCTCGCCGGCTCGTTGGTGCGGTCAGTCCAGGCGCCCCAGCGATTTCCGAAAAGGGCGTGGTCACCCGTTTCCCCGGAATCGGGCGGGGGAAGTAGGATCAAGGTGCGGCCTTTTTCCAAATGCTGGCGCAGCAAAGCCGCTTCGGGGGAATCTTCGGCGGGAATGGGAGCCTGCCAGAGAAGGAGCGCGGTTTCATTCCACGGGATCTGGGCACTGTCGCCGGGAGAGAGGGTGGACGCGTCGTAGCGGATCGCAGGATCGACCGCAGTGGCTGCTGCCGTCGCGATCGTCGTCGCGGTGGTCTGGTCGTCGCTCACGATAATCGTTTTCCTGACGGGTGGCTCGTCATAGACGAAATAGGCCTGGTTGTCTGAGGGATTGTTGTCCGCAGGAAGATCGATACGACCCCAGCCGCGTTCATCACCTGCACCGAGTTTTACGGTGTAGCCCAGCCGCACGAATTCGTCCCCCGTAATCGTGAGCATTTGGACGGTCCGGGTTCCGTTGATCGTGAATTCCACGGGGAGGTTGAGCGGCTCACCGGATTCCCCGGTCGCGGCAGTTCGTTTGATCGAGAGGTCCATCACGAGTTCGTAGCCGGACGGGCCGCGTCGCCGGTTCACGTTGTTTACCGAAACGGCGAGGTTGTTCGGGCTGCGTTGTTCGTATGTCAGGAGAAACAACCTCACCGTTTCGTTACTCGAAAGATCCGCGCGGATCGACTGCCAGTTCCCCGACGCGATTTTCCAGTCTTCGCTTCGCAGATCAGAGGCGATCCAGATATCGGTGCGTCCGCTCGAGTTGGTGGAGAGGTAGTCGACTCCGGCCTGAAGTAGTGCGGGAACGTTCGCCCCGGTGGCTGTGGGGGCTGCCTGAGGGAGATTCTCGAGAGCCTTGAGGTCGGTCACTTTTGTCGGTTCGAGAGTGGCACTGTCGATGAGAATGACTTCGCTCCGGCTCGACGTTTTCCGCAGGAGATCACTGATCTTCGCCAGCGCCGAAGAGCGCTTCGATTCACCGGTTTCGAGATTCTGTTCCTCCATGCTCGCGGAGCGGTCCAATAAGACCAGAATGGTATCGGCGTTGCCACCTGCGCCGGCCATGAACCCTCCTGCGAGGGGACGGCTCGCCGCAAAAATCAACGCGGCCACTGCCAATACGCGCATCGCGAGGATGAGAAACTGTCGGAGCCGGTCGATCCCTTTACTCAGCTTTTTCGCATCGAGCAGGAACATCATCGCAGCCCATTTCACGGTGCGGTGGCGATGCTGGTTGATCAGATGAATGATCACCGGCAGCAGTGCCAGAGGAAGGCCGATCAGGAGAATGGGCTGGAGAAAACTCATCTCGCGCTGCGTGCGGTTTTAGGATTGCGGCCGAGAAGAAAGCGGGCAAGCACCTGATCGTATGGCTCGTCGAGCATGACGCGGTGATAGTCGAGCGCGGATTGATTGACGATTTCGTCGATCTGAGTGAGGTAGTTTTCCACGGCTTCCCGATAGCGGCGCTGGATCAGTGACGGATCGGCGAGGAGCGAAGGGCCGCCTTCGAGGTCGAGAAAACGGGTCGGTCGGTCGAACTGAAAATCAATCTCCTCACGATCGAGGAGATGAAACAGCGCGACGTCGTGCTTGCGAAAGCGGAGGTGCTGAAACGCTTCCCGGAGAGGTTCCGGATCGAAGAGCAAATCGGAGATGATGACGACGAGAGCCCGTTGCGGGATTTTCTCGGCTGCGGCGTGGATCGTGCTGATGAGCTCGGACTCGCCGTTCGCTTCCATGATCCCGATCTGGTCGAGAAGCACTTTCAGATGCACGGGGCCGCGTTTCGCAGGGATCTCTTTCATGACAGCCTCGGGAGAGGTGTTCATGAGCCCGACGGCATCACCCTGATTCGCAGCGAGGTAGGCGAGGGTGCCGGCGAGGCTGCGGGCGTAGTCGAGCCGGGTTTCGCCGGGTTCGCCATAGTTCATCGAGCCGCTTGTATCGACGATGAAGCAGAGCCTCAGGTTCGTGTCGGCCTCGAATTCTTTGAGGTAATAGCGATCGGTCCGGCCCCAGGTGCGCCAGTCGAGGCGGCGGGTGTCATCGCCGGGGACATATTTTCGATACTGGGCAAATTCGAGCGAGGACCCTTTGACGGGGCTGCGATGCCGGCCCGAGATATTACCCAGCATTGGATGCCGCGAATTCAGCGGCAGTCCCATCAACTTCCCGAGTATTTTGGAATCGAGAAAGTCGCGTTGGATCGGTTCAGGCACAGCTGATTTTGTGTGAGTCTCAGGCTTCGTTGCTCAATTCCTCGACGAGTCGGGAAATGATGGAACGACAGGTGATTCCCTCCGACTCTGCAGTGAAGGTTTTGATAACGCGGTGTCGGAGCACGGGCTCGGCGACAGCGATGAGATCTTCCTGACGAACCATGTAGCTGCCGTTGAGCGCGGCACGGGCACGGGCGCCGAGGATCAAATACTGCACCGCTCGTGGACCTGCGCCCCAGCCAACGTAAGGACTGATCCAGTCCGGTGACTCATCTGACTCCGGTCGGGTCCGTCGAACGAGATCTACTGCGAAGTGAAAAATGTGATCGGGAACGGGGATGCGTCGCACCAGTTCCTGGAAACGAATCACTTTCTCTCCATCGAGAATGTGGGTGAGCTCCGGCAGCGTGGCCCCGGTCGTGGTCCGTGCGATTTCGATCTCTTCGTCCCGGTTCGGGTAGTCGACGCCGATCATGAACATGAAGCGGTCGAGCTGAGCCTCGGGGAGCGGGTAGGTTCCTTCCTGCTCGATCGGATTCTGCGTCGCGAGAACGAAGAAGGGCTGCTCGAGATGCAGCGCTTTGCCGGCAACGGTGACGCGGTGTTCCTGCATCGCTTCGAGCATCGCTGCCTGTGTCTTCGCGGGAGCACGGTTGATTTCGTCGGCGAGAACGATGTTCGCGAAGACGGGGCCTTTGGAAAATTCGAAGTTGCGTCGTCCCGAGCCATCGTCCTGAAGGATTTCGGTTCCGGTGATGTCCATCGGCATCAGGTCGGGCGTGAACTGAATCCGGTTGAAGCTGAGGCTCATCGTTTCGGCGAGGCGGGAGACCAGCAGCGTCTTCGCGAGTCCCGGAACTCCCATGAGAAGCGCGTGGCCTCTCGCAAAAAGACAAATCGCAAGCTGCTCGATCACCGCATCCTGCCCCACGATGATTTTGGCGAGTTCTTTCCGCAACTGCTCGTAGCTGGCGCGGAGTTCATCAATGGCGGCGACATCGTCGGCCTGTAGTTCGGCGGTGGAAGCTGTCGAATCTGACATAAAATATCTAAAACTGAATTGCCGAAACGATAGGGGCGCCGCTACGCTCTGGAAAGGCCAAAATTGGATTGAATTCACCGGATTATGCCTTCTGGAAAGCCGATCAGAACTTGACACGCACGGTGTCATCGGTGCTTTACTGTCAGATATGCTAAACGACCTCAGTGATCGCGCGCATCAGCACGATAGCAATTCATACCGGGACCGTATCTGGAGAGTGATTTTTCTCTCGGAGACGAAGGCCAGCAAGGCGTTCGATATCGTCCTCCTGTGGTTGATCGGTCTCAGCGTGTTTGTCGTCATGCTGGAAAGTGTCGATACGTATCATTTTCAGTATACGAAGGAATTTGGAATCCTTGAGTGGACCTTCACGATTCTCTTTACGATTGAATACTTCGTTCGGATCTGGGTGGTGAGAGACAAAAAGGCCTACATTTTCAGCTTCTTCGGAATCATCGATTTGCTGTCGATCATTCCGAGTTACGTGACGCTGTTGATGCCGCATGGCCCTCAGTTTCTAGTCGTGGTCAGGGTGTTTCGACTGCTCCGGGTTTTCCGGGTCCTGAAAATGGCCCGTCATCTCGGTGAAGCCAATTTGTTGATGAACGCGTTCCGGGCGAGTTTGCCGAAGATCACCGTTTTCCTCTTTTTCGTCCTGGCTGTGACCACCATCCTCGGGACTTTTATGTATGTTATTGAAGGGCTCGTCGCGGAAAATTCGGGATTTTCGAGCATGCCGCAGTCCATCTACTGGGGCATCGTGACGATCTCCACGGTCGGCTACGGGGACGTCACCCCTATCACTGCCGCGGGAAAGGTGATCGCATCGGTGATCATGCTGATAGGTTACGGAACCCTCGCGGTGCCGACCGGTATCGTCATGGGGGAAATCAATATGGAGCTTGCCAAGATTCAGCCCGATAAACGAAAATGCGGCGAGTGTGGGCACGTCGGGCACGATCAGAAAGCGGTGTTCTGTAAAATTTGCGGCACAAGATTATGAAACTACTTTTAACGGGACTGATCGTTCTACTTTCGGCAGGAGCCGGATTCGCTGAGGTCCATTCGACGCGCGAGGTCGTCTTTGCCAACTATGGTGAGCGCGAGTTGCACCTTGATTGGCATCGACCTGCTGATGACAAAATCCTCCCCGGCATCATCGTCGTACACGGTGGTGGTTGGCTGGGCGGCACGAGGGCGGCATTTGACACGATGTCGCGGGAGATTGCAGCGGCCGGATATGTCGTCGCGAATCTCGATTATCGTCTCGCGACGGAAGCCCAATTCCCCGGCGCGGTCCTTGATACCAAAGCGGCGATTCGCTGGATGCGGGCGAATGCGGAAACCCTCGGGCTCGATCCCAAGCGCATAGGAGCGGTCGGTGGATCGGCAGGAGGGCATCTCGTCGCGATGGCGGCATCGACAGCAGATAGTGAATCGTTTTCGAAAGAGGGGAATCACCCCGGGCAATCGGATGCGTTGCAGGCGGCAGTGATTCTGGGAGCAGGCGTGGATCAAGTGACGCGAGTCAAAGAAACGAAATCCGGGAGCATCAAAAACTGCGTTATTTTCTTCGGCGGCGAATACAGCGAGGTGCCCGATGTGTATGCGCAGGGATCACCGATTACGCACGTTTCCGCGACGACCGCACCGATTCTCATGATCGATGGTGAGTTCGACAGCCCGGGGAAGCGGTATGTCGACTATCGGAAAAAGCTCGACGAAGCAGGAGTCAAAAATGATTTTGTCATGATCCCCGGCGCGAAGCACGGACAGTGGGGCCGAAATGAGTTCCGACCGGCTTTCGTGAAGGCGATGCTGGACTTTTTCAGTGAGACTTTGGCGAAGAAGTAGCGAACCGCGTTCGGTTTAGGCATATTTCGTACTCTATCGCTGCGATGGAGGCGGTGTTGCGTGACGAGTGGATGTCTTGGGATACCGTGTCTTCGATGAAATACCTCACGAGGAAATGGATTAAGCCCGAAGACCTCAATGCCAACGGAATGCTTTTTGGTGGCAGTTTGCTTCGATGGCTCGATGAAGAGGCCGCGATCTACACGATCACGATGCTGAAGAATCCATACGTGGTCACGAAGTTCATGTCGGAAATCAATTTCGTGAGCTCGGCCCGTTCCGGAGATATTATCGAGATGGGGATGAAAGTAATGGAAGTAGGCCGCACTTCCATAACGTTGAAATGTGAGGTTCGGAACATCATGACCCATCACACCATTCTGAGCATCGAGCAGATTGTTTTCGTGAATCTTGATTCTTCAGGATTGCCGTCCGCTCATGGGAAGAAGCTGGGTGACTTGTTTGACCCGCTTGGTTGAATCGGACTCCCCATTGCGCTGATTCGTGCTAAACTGGGCCGACTCGAACGAATTGCCCTTTTCAGCCTTGAACCAGTCCGAACTTCAACAACAACTCAGCCGTCTCGATCTGACTCCCAGCCGTAAACTGGGCCAGAGTTTTCTCGTCGACGACAACATCTCCCAATGGATCTCTGCTCAGTTGCAGGTGACGCCCGACGACTGTGTCATCGAGGTGGGCCCTGGATTCGGAGCGCTTACCGACTTCCTCGTGGGGAAAGTGCGTCGTCTCATTTTGGTAGAGAAAGACGGACGGCTTGCGCAGTTTTTGGATGAAAAATACGGGCCTCAGGGCGTTGAAGTCGTCCACGCCGATGCGACGGAGTATGATATTCGACCGCTCTTCCTCGAGGGCTCAGTGAAGTTTATCGGAAACCTTCCGTATTCAGCGGGCAATGCGATTTTACAGCGCTTCATGGATGCGCCGAGTCCGGTTAGCAGTGCCATTATTATGGTCCAAAAGGAGGTCGGTGATCGCTTTACCGCTGAGCCGGGATCGAAGAACTTTGGTGTTCTCAGTCTAATGCTGCAGGAACGATGGTGTGCCACGCATTTGAAAACGATCGGACCGATTCCCTTTTTTCCGCGACCTGCCGTCGACTCTTCGATTGTGCGTTTCGATCCGCGTCCCTGGGATGAATTGCCAATGCATTCTCCCGAGGTTTTCACCCGAACCGTGAAACAGGGCTTTGCTCAGCGGCGTAAGCAGTTGCACAACAATCTGCCGGTCGGAAAAGACGAAGCGGTCGCTATTTTTGAGAAAATGGGGCTCAAGCCCAGCGTTCGAGGCGAAGAGCTGACGCTCGATCAATGGGTCGAGTTATCCAACCATCTCGATCCTCATCCGTGCAGCGTTTTGCCGCCTTCCGCGACTGAGTTGCTCGATGTCGTCGATGAAAATGATGCCGTGCTGGAGCAACGCCCACGTGCCGAGGTTCACGCTGACAAAGCGTTGCATCGTGCCGTGCATGTCTTCCTTCAGAACCGTGGAAATGAGATTTATCTTCAGCTTCGGTCGCTTCTGAAAGATACCCATGGCGGGAAATGGGACAGCAGCGCCTCGGGGCATCTCGATCCGGGCGAGTCGTATGAGGACTGCGCGAAGCGTGAGCTGTGGGAAGAAGTCTGGGTTGAGCCGAAAGGCGAACTCACCAAAGTCGCCCGGATCGCAGCTTCAGAGGCGACTGACCAGGAGTTTATCGAAGTCTTCGTCGCGGAAGCGAAAGGGAAGATTCGCGTGCACGGCAAGGAAGTCGACAGCGGACGCTATTTCCCGATACCCTTTATTGAAGAGTGGATAGAGAAACGGCCACAGGATTTCGCGACCGGTTTCATCACGTGTTTCAAAGCGTGGCGTGCTGCGACCGAGAGCAGTGCGTAACGTGACGACACTGGCATCCGCGAGCCGGAGTGGCCGCTCTCCTCGTGGACGAGGGGAGGCGTTGGCCGCCACAAAGCGCAAAAGTCGATAGAAAGAGAAGTGGTGAATTCGAGAGCGTTTTCTCGATTAGGAGATTGGCGAACTTCGACTGAAACGCTATTCTCGAATGACAATGAGTAGCCGTTGTCATTTCTACCCCTCGTTAGAATTACCAGCGGCTCACGATGCCTTCATCAAACTCAGTGAAATCGTCGTAGGCCTAACATTACGACTCCATGAGTTGTTCCGCAGCGTCGTAACGGTATCGCGCCGGATACCGGACCAAAGCGCCGGGTGCGCATCCCGTGAAAAGCAGGGGGAGTTCTCCTCTCGATACTTCTACGATCCCGGTAGGGAACGCTTCCCGAGATTGACATCGCCGGCTCTCGGATCCCATGTGACGGGGCTTTCAGGTGCATCAATAAAAAGCAAAGTGGAATCTCCCGGGCATCGGGATCAAAGCGCTCACGAGTATGATCTGCCGGTGATACGGATGCTCCAGAGGGGGCAATTGGTGGTGTGTTATTACGGCTTCAGATACTATATGCCGGAGACGGGCAGGTGGCTATCGACCGATCCCATCGGGGAAAGCCGAGGGTTGAATCTGTATGCGTATGTGGGGAATGATCCAGTGAATGGAATCGATATCGACGGACTTGTTCCTCATTTTCCATACAAAACAAAACGAGACGCGCTTCTTGCTGCGGGAAAAGAAGCTTATGATTTGACCGAAGCAAGCAAGAGCGATCCAACAATTTCTCCGAACGGTTGGGGTGTGGAATACTGCACGCATTTGTATCAGAAACCGGGATCTGATTGTCGGTACCATGATGACTTCAATAAGGGCGAAGAGCCCACGCCAGAAGAAAAAGCAAAAGGTGTAAATGGCAGGATCTACAATTCAACACTTGGGGCAAAAATAAAAGGTGATTCACGTGGTTCGATTCATACCCATAATGTTGATGGTGGAGTGGGTTGGACGTCACCGAATGATCAACGCTCAGCAGATTCAAGAAGAATGAATCCGAATTCCCTAGATCAGCATTTTTTTGCTCCAAACGGCGATATTAAGTTTACGACGCCTAGGCGAAATTGGCCAATGGGGCCAGTGCCGAAGCACCTTCCCACCGGAGATACGGGATTGAATGTTAATCGAGATACCCCAGTTCCATGCAATTGAAAATCAGACAAACATTTGGGATAGTTATTGGAGCTTTGACTGCATTAGTAGCATTTGAGGTGAGTGCTCAGGAAACTGATACGTTTTTCCGCTTTAACGGTGAAAAGGTTTTTGAGAAGTTACAGCATCCCTTGGAAGGGTTGGGCTATTTATTAGTTCAAGGAGGATTGGATTTTACGAATGGGCAATTTCGCGTGATTCGAGAACAAGGAAATACGGTCGAATTTTTTATAGGCGATCTCAATGGGAAGAAAGGGGAAATAACAAAAAAAATACTTACTCAAATTACTGACGAAAAAGGCCGGGTGAAAAACATCGATTTGAAATCAGTTCAGTTTGAAATCAGCGCTGAAAAATTTAGGGAATTATTTACTGAAATAGAAAGCCTGACGGACAAGGCAAAATTCGAAAGTGAGGAAAATGAAACCGATTTTTCAACGATGTATTATATCGGAGTTATATCTGAATCGGGGATCATGAAAAGTGCTTGGAGTTGTAGGGTGAAGCCGTCTAAAAATAGTGATATAGAGAGATTTGAGAAAATATTAGAATATTTTTTATCGTTAAACGGGGGGGAGTCGGATAAACATTCGGTGCTTTAAGGGACAGACAAATAGTGCTGTTTTAAGGGACAGACAAATTGTTTTAGATAGCCGGAAGTCAAGTGGTGCAAGTGGATCTGTCGGCAGGAATGCTGACTCAACCGCGGCGATTACTAACTGATCCCGAAGGCTTTCAGATGTCCCGTGATGATCTTGCGTGAATTCGAGAGCTTTTTCTCAATTCGAAGATTGGCGAATTTCGGCCGAAACGCTATTCTCGAATCACAATGAGCAGCTGCTGTGATTTCTACCCCTCGTCAGAGTTACCTGCGGTTCACGATGTCTTTATCAAACTCAGTGAAATCGTCGTAGATCTAACATTACGACTCTATGATTGGCTCCGCTGCATCGTGATGGTATCGCGCCGGCTAATATTACTTGGAAATCGAAATGTTCAGACTAAAACAAATTCGGTGTAGGTCTTCATTTTCTCACACCGATCAAGCTGCGCGTAAGAAACAGAGATTCTCAAAAACGGTATTTGAAATTAACGGGGTTATGAAAGTGAAAGTTGTGTCGATTGTTTTTTTGGTCTTCTTCTCTTTTGCCGGGTTATCCAGTGGAGGGTGGGGCGAATCAATTGAAGATCAAATTTATGAATTTTCAGATATTCGACATATACCCAATCTTATGGAAGTCCCCACAAGTGACGTTGATTATTACAAACAAAATAAGTATCCAAATTTTCGCTTCAATCATCGAGTTGTGACTTCAGCGAATAGTAGTTCTGGAAATTTGTTCGATGTTGTTACTGTGGGGTACCGACCGACCGAAATTCGTGAGTTGAGAAATCCGTTTTGGCAACGAGAAGTGACAGTTAAAGAATTGAGTCTCTTTTTATCGTCGGAACACAATCTAGCTGAATTCAGGAAGCTTTTAGGTGGACTTCCAGGAGATCATGGGATGACTTACCGTTGCTCTTGGCATTTGTGGTTGCGGAATGAAATTGAGAGTCCGTCGTTCAACCCGGTTATTGTTAACGTGACTTTTAAGAAGCCGCCATCTTCTTCGAAAGAATATTTATCTGTAGATTCTTATCCATGTTTATATTCGACAATGATTGTTGGTGAGTTGAAAAGAAAATAGGCAACGGTGTGGAAAACTCTGTAACAGTTGAGCCGACTTTTTCTCACGACGAATTCGGAAAAAGTTGTTCTAAGTGTTCTAAGGTGTTCTAATGGACAGACAAATTGTTCTTCTCATTTTTGTCGAAAAGTGTTCATAAGTCCGTGCCATTCCTGCCTGACCCCGGCATTCGGCAAGTCAAGCAACTGCAAACGGGTTGAAGGTGGTAACGTCCCTCAGACGAGGTCGACGATATCCGCAATGGAATCGACGATGTGTTTCGGACGGAAGGGAAATCTCTTGATATCGTCCTTTTTGGTAGAGCCGGTCAATACCAGAAAGGTTTCCAGACCGGCTTCGATCCCGGAGATGACATCCGTATCCATTCGATCACCTATCATCGCGGTTGATTCGGAGTGGGCGTCGATCTTGTTCATGGCACTGCGAAACATCATAGGGTTGGGTTTGCCGATAAAATACGGGCTGACACCGGTTGCCTTAGTGATGAGAGCTGCCACTGATCCCGTGGCAGGCAGGGACCCCTCTGGTGACGGGCCAGTTACGTCAGGATTGGTGGCGATGAAGCGAGAACCTTTCTCCACGAGTCGAATCGCGGTTGTAATTGACTCGAAGGAGTAGGTTCTGGTCTCTCCCAACACAACGAAATCAGGCGCAGTATTGGTCAGCGTATAACCAATCTCGTGCAGGGCTGTGGTCAATCCTGCTTCACCGATCACAAATGCAGAGGCGTTAGGTGCTTGATCATTCAGGAACTGGGCGGTAGCACTCGCAGAAGTCCAGATACGACTCTCAGGTACAGCAAGCCCTGAATTTGCCAATCGTGCCGCAAGATCTCTCGGTGTGAAGATCGAATTGTTTGTAAGCACCAGAAAGCTCCGCTTCTTCTGAATCAGCCGATCAAGGAACTGTGCTGCTCCGGGTATCGAATCACCTTCTCTAACCAGAACGCCATCCATGTCGGTGAGCCACGCATCGATTTTGATATCAGTATTCATGGTTTGTTTCTCCCGTGTGTGTATGACTTGGACATCGCATAATCGATCGTATCTCGAAAAGCTGGATTCATCCAGTCCATATCCTGTAGCCTATAAAGCGATAAAAGTAAGGGTCAATTTTTACGGAATGAATCTGTAATTCTGCCCTTTCTCGCTCAACCGCTTACCGCAGTTTCGGGTTCAGACAGGATTTCCTGACGTTTTCCCTAAGTGTTCTATGTTCTAAGGGACAGACAAATAGAAGTATTTTTAGTTGTCATTTTGAACAGTTCTCTGTAGTCTCAAGCCATGAGAACTGCTCGTTTGCTTGGGAAAGGTCGATCGTTTTACCACTGTGTCTCGCGTGTCGTGGGGCGGAAGATCGTGTTCAAAGACAAGGATAAAGCGGTTTTCAGGAAGATGATGCGCTCTCTGGAGGCGTTCCTGGGAGTTAAGGTGGTGACCTATTGTTTCATGGGAAATCATTTTCATCTCTTGATCGAAGTCCCGGATGAAGGCGCGTTGGAGCGATTGTCGGAGGATGAGGTTTTGGGACACTTGGAGGCGCTTTACGAGCCGATCGTGGTCGATGGGATCCGGCAGGAGTTGGAGCGGGCGCATGCTGCGGGAGATGACCAGCATGTGCGGGAGATTTTGGATCGGTATGAAAAACGACGGGGGAAGTTGTCGGAATTCATGAAGTCGTTCAAGCAGCGGATCACGAGCTACATGAACAAGCGTTTGAAACGTCGGGGGACGTTTTGGGAAGGTCGTTATAAGAGCGTTCTCGTCGAGGGGAGCGAGATGGCTTTGCTGACGGTGGCTGCGTATATTGATTTGAATCCCGTGAGGGCGGGGCTGGTGAAGCGCCCCGAGGATTACCGATGGTGCGGTTACTCTGAAGCGATTTCGGGAACGCGCGGTGCGCAGCTCGCGCGGAAGGGATTGGGGCAGATCATGGCGGAATGCCTGAGCGATGATGCGCTGCGCACGGATTGGCGGCGGACGATGAATCGGTATCGTCAGTTTTTGTATGAGGAAGGGGAAGCGCGCGAGGCGAATGAGATCACGGGCGAAGGGGCGCGTCGCGGAATGGAGAGTCAGAAGGTCGAGGCAGTTGTCGAGCGAGGCGGGGCGATGACGATACCGGAAGCGCTTCGCTGCCGGGTGAGGTATTTTTGTGATGGCGCGATTTTAGGATCAGCCGGCTTTGTCGAAGGGGTGTTTTTGCGCGAGCAGGCGAATGGGCGTGCGGATCCGAAGCGTGCGAGCGGAGCGCGGCGAATGCGCGGTGCGAGATGGGGTGAGCTACATTCCTATCGCGACTTGCGAAAGGATTTCGTCGGTTAGAGTGGTGAAGGAACGAGGCGGGACACGTCGCTCGACCTCGGTTCTGCTTTGACAACAGCTCACCTTCACCCGGGGATCTGTCTCTGCTCTCGCTCCGATTTTTTGCTTTCGATGGGGGCGGTCATCTGCTGCTCTCAGGGCTGCAGGATGGATCTTTCGTCGAGGCCTCTGCGCTGACAGGCAGAGAACACAGGTTCAAAACCTGTGTCACGTTATGCTACTCCTTACGAAGTCTCTCCCGTGAAACGGGAGCATCAGGCACTTAACTGATGCCCAGTGCGTCGAGGTGTTGGGCGATAATCTTTCGCTCTGTTTCGTGGAAGCGATGGAAGGGAGCGGCCATGAAATCGTCGCAGATGCCGACGAGCGAGAGCGCGCATTTGAGGCCTTTGATGATCGCTGAGCCGTGCTGTCCGACGTGATAAATGCGGTTGCTGAACTCGAGCACTTTTGCGCTGAGCTGGCGGGCTGTTTCCCAGTCGCCGCGGGCGGACGCTTCGTAGAGATCGACGTAGAGTCGGGGATGCAGGTTGGCGCCGCCGTTGACGCCGCCGTGTCCTCCAGCGAGGACGGCTTCAGCGAGAAGCTCCTCAGGTCCGACGAGGACCGGCCAGTCAGGGCGCTTCTCAGCAGCAAGCGCGACCATTTTTTTGAAGTAAGTCAGATCGCCCGAGCTGTCTTTGAGCCCGATGATTTTGTCCTGATCAAGCGCCCAGTCGATGACCTCGCGATGAAACGAGATTTTGGTCAGGGCCGGCATGTTGTAAAGAACGAGTGGAAGCGGAAGCTCGGGGAGAAGTTCCTCAAGGTATTCGCGAAGTTCGGGTTGGCCGGCGGGAAAATAGAAGGGTGCTGACGTGACCGCAGCGGCGACCCCGAAGTCTGTGATCTCGTTGGCGAAGCGGGCAGATTCGACAAGAGAGGTATCGGTGATTCCAACGAGAACGGGAACCCTGCCATTCACAAAACGGCAGGTGTGTTCGACGAGCTCGCGGCGGAGCCGGTAGCTGAGGCTGGGGGCTTCGCCGGTCGTGCCGAGAGCGAAAATTCCCGATACGCCACCTTCGACAAGACGCTCAACGAGCTTTTCGAGTCCGGAGATGTCGAGAGTGTCCCGCGCTGTGAGCGGGGTGATCATGGGCGGAATGATTCCGGAGTAGAGTGGCTTCATGGATGAATAGATTTGAAAATGGATCAATGCTGTTCCGACGCGTTGGCATTGGAGGTGTCAGGAAGAGCTCTTCGTTTCGGTGCAACGGCTCACTAACAATCCGATAAGAAAGATCGTGAGAGTTCCGACGACGATGGTGAGGTTGCCGTGGAGCGCCGGTTGATATTTTTCGGGGATCCACGAGGCGTTCAACCAGAAGATGACGATGACACCGATGCTGACGGCCGTAACCGCAGCGACGTTGTTGGCGCGTTTGACAATGAGTCCGAGAAGGAAAAGCCCGAGGATTCCTCCCGAGAAAATGGAGGAGATTTTCCACCAGGCGTCGAGGGCGCTTTGGACTTTTGTCATGGCGAGAGCGGCACCGGTTCCGATGATGCCGAAGGCGATCGTCGCGCCGTGAAGGACTTTCATTCCGGTCGCTTCACTTGGTTCCTCTTTGCTGAAGCGCTTTACCAGATCGCACCATGTCAGGGTAGCGGAGCCATTGAGTGAGGAGTCGACCGAGCTCATCGCTGCTGCAAGGACCGCGGCAATGAGAATGCCGGTGATGCCGACGGGAAGTTCTGTCGAGATGAAATGGGGGAAGACTTTGTCGCCCTTGCCGAGTGTCTCGGGCAGCAGCTCCGGTTGCGCCTGATAGAAAGCGAAGAGTCCTGTTCCAATCATGAAAAGCAGTGCTGAAATCGGCACGTAGAGCAGCGCGCCGAGCCAGACGCTTTTCTTCGCGGCGTCTTCGCTTTTTGCGGTGGCGTAGCGCTGCACGTAGCTCTGGTCGATGCCGAAATTCTGCAGATTGATGAAAAGTCCGAAAACGAGGATGACCCAGAAGGTGGGCTCACTGAGCGAGGATCCGAAACTTCCGAGAGAGAATTTATCGGCTTCCTCGGCGATGGCGAAAACCTGGCCGGGACCCTCGGGCATCCCGGTGAAAATGACACCGAGACAGAGAAAAATCCCAAGCGTGAGGACGATACTCTGAACCACGTCCGTCCAGATCACCGCTTCGATTCCTCCGATGAGCGTGTAGACCGTCACGAGAACGCCGGTGATGATGATGATCGTCATGACGCTCCATCCGGTGAGCGGCGCGAGTGCGAGCGCGACAAGATAGAGGATTGTGCCGACTCGTCCCATTTGGGTGAGGAGGTAGCAGACCACCGCATAGACGCGAGCCCATGGGCCGAAGCGCGCTTCAAGGTGAGAGTAGGCGGAGACTTCGCCGGTCTTGCGGAAGAAGGGAACGAAGTAGCGCGTCGCGACCCAGGCGGCGAGAGGAAGTGAGAGTCCGAAGACGAAGGGATTCCAGTTGGCGTCGAAGGCTTTTCCGGGGTTGGCGAGAAAGCTGATGCTGCTGACAAAGGTGCCGAAGATTGAAAGACCGACCGCCCATCCGGGGAGCGCGCCACCGGCAGCCATGAAGCCGGCGGTCGTTTTGGAACGCTTCGCGAGCCAGATGCCGAGTCCGACAACGATGATGAGGTAGGCGACGAGAACGATGAGATCAATGGTCTTCATGGGGAGGGAATGAGGGGAGTGTCAGGGGGCGGGTTGAGAGTGGAGGCGGTCGCGTTCGACTTCAGCTGACCAGCGTGAGAGTTCGTTGATGAGTCTGTTCCGAAGTTCAGATTGCTCAGCGGAAAGATCGGTGTCCTCTCCGGGATCGGTGGTGAGGTTGTAGAGACGCGGCGGAACAGTGGATTCTGTTTTCGGGATGCCGCTGGTGACAAAAGGCCTCACGAGTTTCCATTCCCCGGTTCTCACGGCGGCGTTGTGAGAATACTGCGGCGTCTTCCGGTTCCACTGCCAAAAGCGAAGTTCCGGAGATGGTGTGGTGGGGTAGTTTTTGGAAAGCAGGCCTGCGAAGCTCGCCCCGTCGAGAGGTTTGTCATTTGTCAGTGGCTTCAACTTGCAGATTTCCATGAGCGTGGGAACGACATCGGCGAAGTGAACCAACTCGTTTCGGCGGGCTGGATCGAATGTTCCGCGCCAGCGCATCATCAAGGGGACGTGGATGCCTCCTTCGGTGACCATGTATTTGGCGCCGCGATTGCTGCCGTTGAACCGCTCGCCGACTTGAGGATCGGGGCCGTTGTCGCTTGCGAAAAAGACGAGTGTGTTCTCCGCAAGGTCGAGGGTGTCGAGCTCGTCGAGAAGTTCACCGATTCCCCGGTCCATCACCTCGATCATCGCGTAGACCGTTGCTGTTTTCTCGGGGAGGCCTTTAGCGAGGTAGTGATCGATCAGTTCCTGCGGAGCACTGAGGGGGCGGTGAGGCGCGTAGTGTGCGAGGTGAAGGAAAAACGGCTCGTTCTGATGCTTTCTCACAAATTCGATCGCGCGGGCGGTGAAGACATCGGTGAGGTTCGTGCCTTCGAACGGTTGATAGGTTCCCTGAACATCGAGCTGATAGTTGTAATAGGTTTTGATGTCGAGGCTGTCATTGAAGCCCAGATATTCATCGAATCCACGCTTGAGTGGATGGTAGGCTTCGCCGGGACCTGAATGCCATTTTCCGACGAGTCCGGTCGCATATCCCGCTGCCGAGAACCGGTCCGCGATCGTCGTCTCGTCGAGGTGGAGTCGGGTCAGTTCGGGATACTTGATTTGATTCAAAGTGACCGATCCGGTGCGGTGTGGATAGCGTCCTGTGAAGAGGCAGGCGCGTGAGGGTGCACAAACCGGTGAGCCTGAGTAGGCGTTCTCGAAGTAAACGCTCTCAGAAACGAGGGCGTCGAGTCGTGGTGTTCGGGAAAGGCCGTCGTTGAACAGTGAGAGGTCTCCAATCGCCATGTCGTCGGCGAGAATGAGGATCACGTTAGGACGATCCGCCGCGCTGGCAGCGAATGACAACAGTGTAAAAAGGAAGCTGAGGAAAAGCGACTTCAAGGTTTGGCCTCCTTAGGTTCGTAGTCGGGATTCTTCGTGGGAAGCCTTGCTCCTGCCTTTTCGAGATGCCGGTTGAGTGCTTCGCGAAGCTCTTCGGTTTTTACCTGACTGGATTCGCTGAGATCGTCTTGCTCGTAGGGATCGGCGGTGAGGTTGTAGAGTTCGACCCGCTTGCTTTCGTAAAACTGAACCAGCTTCCAGTTGCCCCGTCGAATCGCAGAATGAGGGCGGGTCTGACTCGTCACGCCATCGTCGATTCCGATTTCAGCCGGTGCTTCTGTAAATTTGGTTTCGGGGTGGTAGTAGGGGAAGTGCCAGTAATGATCTTCGCCGGAGGCAGGAGGGCGTTCGCCGGTGGTCGCGAGTGACTGGAAGTTGGAGAAAAGTTCGACTCCTGAGACGGGTTCTTCGACGATAGAACCGGGGGCGATTTTGTCGGGCCAGCGAACGATCATGGGAACGCGAATGCCGCCTTCGTAGAGATTCCATTTGCTGCCGCGCAGGGGCGCGTTGCCTGCGTAGTTCGGGTGTCCTCCGTTGTCCGAGGTGAAGGTCACGTAGGTCGAGTCGGCGAGCCCGGCCTCGTCGAGAGCGTCGAGCAATTGTCCGACGTAGTGATCGAGCGAGGTGACCATGGCGCCATAGTGAGCGAGGATTTTACGTCGCGGATGGTCGGCGGGAATTTTGTCGAGGTAGTGATCGTGGAGCCACTTCACCCGTGTGTGAATGGGATCGTGGACGTAGAAGTGCGAGACCATGAGGAAGAATGGTTTCTCGTGATCTTGTTCGAGGAATTGGATTGCGCGTTCGGTGAGTCCGTCTTTCACGAACTCGCCGTCCTTCTGATCGAGGAAGGTCCGTTTCTCTTTCTGATTCCAGTAGGAGTAGGGGTGGCTCCCGAAGTCCTCTTCGGCGGTTTGAAATCCCTGTGCTTTGGGACCGTGTATCTGGCTCCAGCCGAGATAGCGCTGGTAGTGCTGGTTGAGATGCCATTTTCCGAAGAATGCGGTCTCGTAGCCGTTTTCGTTGAGCGCTTCGGCGATCGTGGTTTCTTCGAGTGGGAGATTGAGCGTGTAGCGCGGTGCCCTGAGCGGTTCATTGACTGGTTGGAAGCCCGCCTCAGGCTTGGTGACAAATTCAAATCCAAGCTGAGCCGGCGTTTTCCCGGTCAGGATCGCGGCGCGGGAGGCGGAACAAATCGGAGCGGCTGAATACGCTTGTGTGAAACGCGCACCCTGCGATGCGAGTCTGTCGAGGTGTGGTGTTTCAAACGAAGGACTGCCGTAACATCCGAGGTCCGACCAACCGAGATCGTCGGCGAGAATAAAGAGAATGTTAGGGCGTTCGTCTGCGCCTGCCGGGATCGCTACCGCAATGAGGAAGGCAGCGAGAAAATACGAAAACAAATCTGATCGCTTACTGAGCATTGGCTTCGGTGGGGAAATGTTGCTCCAGTTTTTCTGCGAGCGTGGCAATGGCGTCCCGATGTTTCGCGGCGACGTTGATCGTTTCGTTGGGATCGTTTGCGTGGTCGTAGAGTTCCCGGGCGAGGACGCCTGTGCCGTCAGTAGCCCGCCACTCGGTGTAGCGCCAGCGGTCGGTGCGAATCGAGTAGCCCCATGCTTTCCAGTTTTTCTCGGAACCGTAGAAGGGATGCTGATGTTGAGAAAAGGCGGCGTCTTTCACGGAGGCGGTCGGATCTTCGACGACGGGAGTGAGGTCATCGCCTTCGAGTCGTTTGTTCAGATCGCCTTCGATTCCGGAGAGAGTCGCGAGGGTGGGGTAGAGGTCGACGAGCTCGGCGAAGGCCTCGGTCGTTTTGCCCTGTCCTGCCGGTTTGCGGGGATCTGCGATAATGAGAGGGACGCGGGCGTCGAGTTCGAAGTTGGTCGTTTTTCCCCAGAGCGAATGTTCGCCGATGTGAAACCCGTGATCCGAGGTGAAGCACACGATGGTGTCTTCAAGGTGACCGCCGACTTCGAGTCCTTCGAGGATTTCTCCAATTTGAGCGTCGATGAAGCTGATCGACGCATAGTAGCCGTGACGGAAGTGGCGCACTTCTTCGGTCGTGAAATCGGCGCCCTTCGATTCTTTCAGTTTTCCGTATCCCCGGATCTCGCCGGAGGGGTGCATGGCGATTTCGGGAACCGCCTCGGGAGGGTAGGGATTGACGGGTAATGGGATTTTGTCAGGATCGTAAAGGTCCCAGTATTTCTTCGGGGCAACGAAGGGGAGGTGCGGCCTCCAGAATCCGACCGCGAGAAAGAAGGGTTGCTCGACTCCGGCGTAGTCACGAAGCATCGCCGCGGCGAGGTTGGCGATTTGTCCGTCGCGATAGGCGGTGTCGGGAACGTCGAGTCCTTCCGTGACCGGCGACTTCATTCCGGGTATCTTTCGAAGCGCCTCGGGAGTGTTTTTGTAAACGGTGTCGTCGGCGTGGGTTCCTTTGAAAAGGACCTCATCGATTGACCACGACCTGCGGTCCTGCGTCTCACCGGTGTTGTGAAAGATCTTCCCGATGTTCTGACAGAAGTAGCCGTGATTTTTGAAATGCTGCGGCAGGGTGATGAGGGTTGAGCCTCCCACCGCGGACTCGCGGAATGACTTGCGAAGGTCATCGACTCCGACCGTGTTCGGTCGCAGGCCGGTGAGAAAGGAGGAACGAGACGGGTTGCAGACCGCCTGTTGGCAGTAGGCTCGATTGAAAACGAGGCCGCGCTCCGCGAGTCGGTCGAGGTTCGGCGTCACGGCGGCTTCATCTCCGTAGGGCCCCAGCGCGCAGTTCAAATCGTCTGCGACGATGAAGAGCACGTTGGGTCGGTCAGCCGCCCGGGAAAGTCCGGGCAGCGAGCAGGCGGCCAATAGAGAGACAATGAGCAGTCGCTTCATTTTGTTGCCGTGTCAGGGGGGGGACTACCAGGAATCGAGTCCGATCGCTTTTCCCGCGACGATCTTAGAGGGATCGATGACGACGTGTTTCACTTTCTGGCGCTTCCAGGTGTAGGTCATGTGAACGAGGCCGTCTTTGGTCTGAATCATCGCAGGGTAGGAAAATTCTCCCTTGTCTGCTTTCTCGATCGTGGTGACGGCTTTCCAGTTTTTTCCATCATCGCTGATCGCGAGGTTGATCACGTTGCGCGCTCCCCAGCCATCGCTCCGGTCTTTACGACCGCCTGTGTGGTTGTAGAGCAGGAGGTGCCGACCATCAGCCAAGGTCACTGATTCGATTCCCGAATTGTTGTTCGGCATATCGATGAGTTTGAGCTCGCTCCAGGTTTTCCCGTTGTCTTTCGAAATACTCTCTGCAATCTGTTCGTGCTTTGAGCGCATCAGAGCCTGGAGGCTGCCGTCGGGATGAGTCAACAGGGTTGGTTGGATGACTTGATAGGGTTGCTTCTCGGTTTCGACTCTCTCCCATGAGGTCCCGAGCTCGGGATGCTCGAGGTCGATGAGTCGCTCCATGTGAAACCGCCAGTCGTTGTCGTGCTCGGTGGAGGAAGGGCAAAGCAGGGTCCCGTCTTCGAGAAGGAGTGGCTTGCATCGCACCGGACCGTCGATCCCGGCGGGGAGACGACGGCGGTCACTGAAGGAGCGCCCGAAATCATAGCTGAACATGACTTCTCCCCACCACAGTTGAGGGGTCGGGCCGTCTTTGAAAAACAGCATCGTCGGCGCATCGCCGGGAGGCTGAAAAAGAACGGGGTTCCAGGTAGGGTAACGAAGGCCGTCGTGCTGGATTCCGTTGGCCCATTCTTTTGGCGCGCTCCAACCGGAGCCGTCGTGGTAGCTCGACCAGATTCCCACGTCCGGGTTTTTCTCCTTCGTTCCGCCGAACCAGGCCGCGACAAGCCCGCGAGGTGTTTCGCAGATCGTGGAGGCGTGGCATTCGGGGAAGGATGCTTTCGTGTAGATGAATTCTTCGCTCACAAATCCGGGGAAGCGTGGTTTGGTTGCCTCCCTCGGCTTGCGTGCGGTGATTTCTTCTTTGGAATACTGGATGCAGTCATCGTGTTTGATGAAGTAGATGCGTCCGTTCTCAGCGCCAACGACGAGGTCGGGTTTTCCATCACTGTCAAAGTCACACGCGGTCGGGCTCGAGGTGTGGCCGGCGACGTTCCGCTTCGCGAGATTGCCGACTTTCTTCAAGACGATTTTCCCGTCGCGGTCTTCGCAGTTGCGATACCAGGTCGCGTTCTCGGAGTTTACGAGGAGGTCGAGGCGTCCGTCGCCGTCCCAGTCGACGACGTCGAGTTTGTAGCGACCACTGCGGCCCGCGCTGTGCTTGTTGAGTTGAATCAGGTTATTGTCCTCGTCGATAAAGATCCGGGTCTCGTCCGTTTTTCGGCTTTGGCAGGTGAGGTAGCCTTCCTGATCGAGGATGACGAGATCCAGTTTTCCGTCGCCGTCAAAATCGGTCGCGAGTGGTGTCGTTCTCCACTGCGTTTGCAGGTTCTCCGCTTTCGTCTGCCACCAGTACCACTTCGGAGGAGCTTCGCTGGTCCAGAAGGGAAGTGGTTGTTCGACCAACCCTTTCTCCGTGTTCTTGAGTAACTGGATGCGTGGCCAGATTGAGTTGTAAAGAATGTCGTCGCGTCCGTCTCCGTCCCAGTCAGCAACTGAAAGCGTGGTGTAACCCCATTTCGCTTCAGCGGGGCCCTGGATCGATCCGTTTGGGCCGGCGAGAACGCGGAATTCTTTCCCGTCCGCTTCGATCAGTTCAGGAGCACTCCATTTCGTGCCTTTGCCGTCGAGGTTGGTGAAAATCGCAATGTTACCTGCGGTGTTGCCGCAGATGAGATCTTCGTCGCCGTCGCCATCCCAGTCATGTGCGTAGGGAGTCGCGAGTGCTCCGAATTTCAGCGTGTCGGCTTCCTGTTTGAAATATACGGGCTGATGGAAAACGGGCGTGCTCGCTGACTCCGGAGTGACGTTTTCGACGAGCGCGACGCGTCCGTCCTCGTCTCCGACGATGAGATCAAAATCTCCATCCTTGTCCCAGTCGAAGGCGGTCGGAGTGATCATTTGAAGGTGCATCACGAGAGGCTTTCCATCGGAGCCTTCCAGTTTGAAGCCGGTCGCGTATTCAGGTTTCTCCCGTGTTCCGATGTTTTCGAAATAGGTGAATCCGTCGAGAAATTCGCCGCAGATCAAATCGAGGTCGCCGTCGCCGTCGAAGTCTTCAAAGTTGGGTGAGGGCCATCCGAATACGTCGACGGGTGAGCCGCCTGCGTTGATTTTGACGGGATTGTCAGAGTATTTTCCATCGACGTTTTCGATGAGGTAGACCCAGCCGTGAAGCGGTCCGTTGTGCCAGCGGCCCTCGGAGTCGTATGCCTGATCCCAGACGTAATCGCTCCAGTCACCGACGCCGACGACGAGGTCCTGGTCACCGTCGCCCTCCCAATCGACGTAACGCCACATCCGGGCACGGGTGTTGCCCTTATGGAATCTAGCGTTGTCGTAAACCTTTTCAGCGCCTTCTTTTCCTGCGCCGGTCGTTTTGAAATCGGGATACTCGAGGTTTTCTTTGAGTACTTTCGGTTCGCCGTCGACGTAGCTGACCTGGACGTTGTGTCCGGTGGGACCGATGTAAACAGCGGGCTTGAAAACTGGCATTTTCACCGAGGCATCCTGAGAGGGATTCTCGAAAAAGTAGATTCCGTTGGTCGGTTTGTCAGGGCCGGATACGACGAGGTCGATGTCGCCGTCGCCATCGTAATCCATCGGGAGAGGCCAGGCCCAGAGCCCGACGCCGAGATCCACTTCGAGTCCGGGATTGTTGTGTTTGAGCGGAAGCAGTTTCCAGTCGTCTTCGGCCGCGAGCGGGAGGACGAACGCAGCGAGGAGGGTGATGATCGTCCGCCGGAGATTGTCCGTCGACGATTTGAGGGGGGCTTGGTTGTCAGTTTTCATTGTCTGGGAAAAGTTGAATTGAATGGAATAAAATTGGTAAAAGTCAGTCGGCCCACCACCGGTCGCTGACGTCGGCGTCGGCTTCGGTCAGGGTGAGGTCGAGACTGTTCCGGATGTGTCGCTGCATTGCGCGGCTCGCGGCTTCGCTGTCTTTCGATGCGATCGCGTCGGCGATGAGGACGTGCTCTGCCTGCGTGATGTCGAGGATCGAGAGTTTGAACTCGTGCCGATCGGCCTGGAAAATGCGGGTCAGAATATGGGAGTCTCCAACCACTTTGAGCATCCTCCGGTTGTGCGAGGCTTCGATGATGGTCATGTGAAATGACAGATCGAGTTCGTGAAATTTTTTGGCGATGGCACTGGATGCGGTGTCTTTGCCCGAGCTGCGAACCCGCTCGACGAGTTCCGCGGACTTGGCGAGATTGCTTCGAAGCTCATCGAGAAGCCGGTCACTGATTCTCTCCGCGGCACGGGCTGCTGCGTAGGACTCCATCGCCTCGCGAAGCTCGTAAAGTTCAATCGCCTCCTCGCGGGTGAGCTCTCTGACTATCGCGCCGAGCTGCGGGACGAGTTCGACGAAACCCTCACTGGCGAGCTGTCCAACCGCCTCTCTCACCGGTGTCGCGCTGATCCCGATCTCCTTACCTATCGTTCCGTAGGAGAGCCTTGATCCCGGAGGCACCGAGCCGTCGAGAAGCTTTTTCCGGATGTGGCGATACGCCTTCTGTGACTGATTAACGGACATTTCTATAGAAGTCTATAGAGGTGTATTTTACGAAGGGCAATCAAAATGGGGCGGAGGGACGCGATCTCGTTATGCGAAAATCCGGAATGGGTTATCTTATTGCTGATGAAGCGTGCAGTGACAGTGGGACTGATGATCCTTTTCGGAGTGTGGAGCGTTTGGGCGCTGAAGCCCGACGGGGAGCTGACCCGCGCTGATCCTTTCCCCGGCGGAGATTCCGAGATCAGCGGAACCGACAGTCAGCGGGCTTCCAAGGCGATCCGGAAATGGTCCGAGCGCGATGCCTGGACGGGCGAGGGGGATCCGGAAAAATCGCCGTGGTTCTGGGACTATTCCAAAGTGGGGCGGCCGGTTTTCATTCGTATTCTGAAGCGGGACAATTTTGAGGGGAATCTTGAGGTCTGGCTGAAAGAGTCTGATTCGCCTGTTTACGAGCTTTTCAAGACCTACCGGATTGCCTATTTTTCGGGCGATCCGGGCCCGAAAATGAGACAGGGGGACGGTCAGGCTCCTGAAGGATTTTATTTTATCGGACGCCGCGCGATGAATCCGGGGAGCACATTTCATCTCTCGATGGATATGGGTTACCCCAATGCGTATGATCGTCACCACGGTCGCACCGGTGATCTGCTGATGATCCACGGCAACTCGGTGTCGATAGGATGTTACGCGATGACCGACGTCTCAATCGAGCAGATTTATACGCTCGTCGATGCCGCGCTCAGGAACGGTCAGCGGTTCGTTCGGGTGCACAGTTTTCCTTTTGAAATGACAGAGGAAAATCTGGAGGCTCACCGCGATTCAGTGCACTACCCGTTCTGGAAGAACCTCAAGGAAGGATGGGACTGGTTCGAAGAGAAACGAGTGCCTCCTGACGTATCGGTCGAGGACGGCGAGTATCGATTCCGGGCCGCTTCCCGGTGAGCGCGGCTACTCCGGGAGGAGGATGTAATTCACGCGGTTCTGCCCCGGCGTCCACGGGCGGATTTCCCCCTGACTGAATACGTGGATCGAATAATTGTGGCGCTCGATGATATGGCGCACTTTGGTTCCGTGCCCGCCGTCAGTGAGCGGTTCGTTGACTTCGATAAAGATTTTGGGGCGATGGCTGCTCAGGATTTCCCCGGCGCCTGCGAGTACTGCGATCTCGTGTCCTTCGACGTCGATCTTCATGAAGTCGACCTTGCCGATAACGTGGGCGGCGCAGAATCGATCGAGGCTCGTCGCCGGAACGCGGCAGATCTCGAATTCGCCTGCGACGGTCTCTTTTTCGAGACTCGCCTCATAGTAGTTGAGCGTTCCATCCGCCCGTTTCGGGATGTAAAAATTGAGTTCGGCTACGATCTCTGAACACGCCATCTGAAAGACGTTTGTATTGAGGAGCTGCAGCGACTCGACGTTGTTTCGCAGCACACGGAACATGTCGAAGGTCGGCTCGAACGCGTAGACGTGGCCCGTGGGGCCCGCTGCTTCAGAAAGGAATTTCGTATAAAGGCCGAAGTTCGCTCCGATATCGAGCACGGATTGACCCGGCAGGACGAGGTCTTTGATTGCGGCAAGCTCCGGTTCCGATTCTGTCGTCGCATTCTGCAGCTTCTTCCTGAAATGAAGCTGTTGAATCTGATTTCTCGGATAGGAGGGGAGGCTCGCAATAATTCCTTTAATCGTCATAATTTCCGCAAAGAATAGCCATAATTTAAAAAATAGCAATATTAATAATTGAAATTGAGATATTTCGCATAAATGATAAGGATGTGAGGTGGCGAGGCTGAAGTTTTCCTTGCGCTTAACTGGAAATTTCGAGATAGCTCAAAAATGCTAGCAGAATCGATCGCGACTCAATTTGATGTGCCGGGCAGGCTTGTGACTTTGCAGCCTATCGGCTCCGGGAATGTGAATGATACCTATCGTGTGATTCTGCGAACCACCTTTTCCGAGGAGCAGTATATCCTCCAGCGGATCAACCAGAGAGTCTTCAAAGACCCGGCCGCGGTGATGTCGAACATGAAGTTGGTCACCGACCATGCGCATGCGCGAATCGCGGCGGAAGCGGACGAGGCGGATCGTATCTGGCAGCTTCCCCGCGTCATCAGCGCGACGTCCGGAGCGGATTTTGTAGTCGATGACAACGGTGGCTACTGGCGAGCTCTCTCGTTGATCGCGAGCACGACGAATTACGATAAAGTAAGCATTCCCGAGCACGCCTCGGAGGCGGGCAGGGTTCTGGGACATTTTCAGCGAATCATTTCAGATTTTCCCATCGAGGCGCTGGAGGACACGTTGCCGGGGTTTCATATCACTCCCAACTATCTGGCGCAGTATGATGAGATCGTCAAAGAAGCGGGAGCGAAGCAACGGCTTGAAGCTTCCTCGGAGGCGTCGCGTCTCAATCGATTTGTGGAGGATCATCGGGATTTTGCGAGGGTGCTCGAGGACGCGCGGTTGCGCGGTGAGCTGACAGAGCGTCCGATCCATGGCGATCCCAAGATCACGAATGTGATGATCGATAACCTGACCGGGAAGGGGACTTCGATCGTCGATCTCGACACGGTGAAACCCGGATTGATTCACTACGATTTCGGAGACGCGGTGAGGAGCGGTTGCAATCCGGCCGGGGAGGAGACGAATGATCTCACTACGGTCAAGCTGGACACGGAGTTGTTTTCCGCGCTCGTGAAGGGGTATCTTTTCGAAGCGAGAGGCTTTTTAACCGACGCCGATAAACACTATCTTTATGACTCAGTCAGGCTCATCACCTTCGAGTTGGGACTGCGTTTCTTCGCCGATTATCTGGCGGGAGATCTCTACTTTAAGACGACCTACGAATCGCAGAATTTGAACCGCGCCCGCGTTCAGTTTGCGCTGTGCGAGAGCATTGAAGCTCGCGAGACGGCGATGCGGGAAATCCTCGAAAGGAATTTCTAAGCGCACCGCTCCGCCCGGCGGTTCAGCCCACCCAGTTGAATGTTACCGGCTTCTCGATGTCGGGGTGAAGACTGAGGTGGACCGGGCAGGTGAGTGCCGCCTTTTCCAGCGCGTTCCTTTTCGGATGATCCGCGGGAAGGGGGATTTCAAGAGTGACCGGGAGCCGCGCAATCATGCGGGGCGGTTCCGGTGTCATCTCTTTGCTCACGTGAACTTTCGTTCCCGTGAGATCGATCTCGTGGCGCTCCGCAAAGATCCCCATGATCGTCATCATGCAGGTTCCCAGCGCTCCCGCGAGCAGATCGGTGGGTGAAAAGCGTTCGCCCCGTCCGTGGTTGTCGACCGGGGCGTCGGTTTCAATTGATGAGCCTGACGGACCGTGAACGGCCGAGCATCTCAAGGTTCCTTCGTAGACTGCGTTTATTTCGACCATAAGATTTTTATTGGAGACTTTTCATGACGCGCCCGGAGAGTTTTCCTTTCAGAAAGATGCCTTCGTCGTAGAATTCCGCGGCGAATACCTCGAGGTTTTTGGCGAACCTTGCCGTGGCGGTGCCGGTGACTTTTACCCCGGTGAGACTGACGTTTTCGGTGAAGTCGCCGTCCACGGTAATGGTAGTTCCGAATATAGCGATCGGCACATCGGTCCGGGGTGCGTTGTAGGTAATGTTATTACCGATATACATCGTTGGCTTGTCCGGTGCTTCCGAGATCGTTGCGAGTTGCTCCTCCAGCGTTACCGGTTCGTAGCCGTCTTTGGTGATATAGCGGCCGGGGCCGACAAAATAGACAGCCGCGGAAAGGGCTACTAACAAAATGACACTTAATACGGCTGAGCCGACGAGGCAGCCGCAGCATCCGCCGCATCCTTTTTTCTTTTTCAATGGATCGTAGGGGTCTGTAGGGTGACGTTGGCCCTTTTTCTTCTTTTTATCGGCCGATTTAGAGCCACCGTAAGTGGGCTGATCGGCGCTGGGATCAATGACGTTGGGCTTTGGTGGCGGAGGTGCCGGAATTCCATCGGGCATTCCACTTGCACTCTCCTTATCTTCGTTGTCACTCATCCTGTGTTATCTAAATGCCTGAATGGTCGGTATTGAAAGCGTAATCAACTCTATTTTAGTTATTTTCCCAGAGCCAATCTATGCCTGATGTCGCTATTGTCGTCCCCGTATTTAATCGACCTGACCGGATTGCCCGTGCGGTTCATTCGATACTGGCACAGTCTTTTCAGGGCTTCGAACTGGTGGTCGTCGATGACGGTTCCACGGATGATCTGAGTGCGGCGCGACGAGTCGTGGAATCGGCGGGGCATCAGTGGCTGCGGCTCCCGGAGAATGTCGGCCCTGCGGCGGCCCGGAACGAGGGCGTGAAACTATCAACTGCAAACTGGATCAGTTTCCTCGATTCGGATGATGAATGGACTCCCGGAAAACTTGAAGCTCAACGGGAATGGCACCGGGAAAATACCGGGGTTGCGATTTCCCAGGTGAATGAGGCGTGGTATCGCAACGGGACGCTTTTTTCCAAGCCCGGACATTTGCGTCAGGAGAGCGGCGATCTCTTCGATGCTTCGTGTCAGCGGTGCGCGATCGGACCGTCCTGCGTTATGTTGACGCGTGAGCTCTGGGACGAGAGCGGTGGATTCGATAAGCGTTTTCGTGTTTGTGAGGATTTCGCGCTGTGGCTGCGAGTTGCCTCGAAGTATCCGGTGGGGCTTATTCCGGGGGAGCCGCTCGTGAAAAAGCATGGAGGCCATCCTGATCAGCTCTCCGTCGCGACGCCTTTGCTGGAACGTTATCGGTTTCTGGCGCTGCTGGAGTTTATCAGGGATTTTCCCGGTGAACCGGATCGTGTCGCGACAGCGCGGGAGGCTCTTCTGACTTTCGGGGATCAACTGTGTCGATACGGGGAAAAACATCGGCTCACCGAATGGGCGGCGTTTTTCGACAGCGTCGATCTGTCGGACGCGATCACCCCGTCAGTGATTGACTACGCGTGGCTGGTTTTTGACCGGGAGTGGCGTAATCCGTCCGAAAAGAGAGTCTGAGATGAGGTTGAGAAGCGTAAACCGTTTGGTTTCCGTTTCATGGCTCATTACAAAACAGTTATTCATTGGTTCCGTCGCGATCTGCGGCTCACTGACAACGTCGCGCTGCATGAGGCAACTCAGCGGTCGGAAAAGGTCGCCACGGTGTATGTCGCGAGCGACTGGGAGGGCAAACACGCGTGGACCGGAGCAGGCCGTCAGGCATTTCTCTGTGGCTGTCTTGAATCACTCGACAGGAATCTGGATAGCGTCGGCGGAAAGCTGATCATCAGAAAAGGCGACGCGGTTCAGGAATTGGAGCGCCTCATCGACGAAGTGGAAGCGGGAGCGGTCTTTTTCAATCGGGATCCCGATCCATTCGGAGCGGAAGAGGAGAAAAAGCTCCGTGAACTCTGCCGTTCGCGGGGGATCGATTGCTGCGATTTTCAGGACGTGGTTCTTCACGAACCCGGGGAGGTGCTCACCGGGAGCGGAACACCCTACAAGGTTTACACGCCCTACTCGAACAAGTGGCTCGATCTGGACAAGCCTGCATCCGTGGGGACGGTGAAGTCGATTCAATCGCCGGACGGGATTGATTCGCTGCCGGTGCCCGGGGTGGATGACTGGGGGCTTACTTTCGAGGGCGGCCTTCTCCGGTCACCGGGGGAAAAGGCGGCGCGGAAGCGGCTCGATCATGCCGTGAAAGACGTGATCGGCGAGTATGCCGAGACGCGGAATGATCCTTTCGCCGACGCCACATCGCATCTGGGACCTGATCTCCGCTACGGAACGATTTCGGTGCGCGAGGTCTATCATTGCGCGGAGAAGGCCCGAAAAGCGGCGCGGTCGGATTCGGTTCGGAATTCGATCAACACGTTTCAGAAGCAACTGGGGTGGCGCGAGTTTTTCATGGCGGTGTTGCATCATCACCCCGAGGTGCTCGAAACCGATTTTAACTCCGATTGGCGCGGGCTTCACTGGGATGACCCGGGGGATGACGACAAGTTTGTGAAATGGAAGGAGGGCAGGACCGGTTTTCCGATCGTGGATGCGGGGATGCGGCAGCTCGCCGAAACCGGGTATATGCACAATCGCGTGCGGATGATCACGTCGATGTTCCTGACGAAGGATTTGCACGTGCACTGGAAGCACGGGGAATCGCATTTCATGCAGCATCTTCTCGACGGTGAAATCGCGAACAACAACGGCGGTTGGCAATGGTCAGCGGGAACAGGAGCGGATGCCGCGCCCTACTTCCGGATTCAAAATCCGTGGACGCAAACGGGACGATTCGACAAAGAGGGGCGCTACATCAAGCGCTGGCTGCCCGAGTTGGAGAAAGTGGAGCCGAAGCGTTTTACGAAGCCGCCCGAGGATGGGAAACCATTGGCGGCGGACTACGTGCTGCCGATCGTGGATCACTCGGCCGAGCGGGATGAGACGTTGGCCCGGTTTAAATCGCACAAGAAGAAGGCGTCAGGGTAGACTTTTTCAAGGTTTCCCGGGCACGCTCGCGTGGTGAGGCAAACACTCTTCTCTGCCGGTCCAGCGGAGTCTCAGGCAAACAGGAGTGTTTGCCTCACCTATGGCGAGGCGACTTTCCTGTCCGGGGACCTCATTTTTTTCGATTCTTCGTTTTCCTTCTCGGAATCTTCTCTACAGTGGTGCCGTGAGTTCGACCTACCAGGTGTTTGCCAGAAAATATCGGCCTAAATCGTTTAACGACGTTTTAGGGCAGGATCATGTTATTCAGACGTTGCGAAATGCGATTGAGAAAGAGCGGCTCGCGCATGCTTATCTCTTCGTGGGACCGCGTGGAACCGGTAAGACCTCGACGGCGCGAATTCTCGCGAAGGCGTTGAATTGTCCGAACGGCCCCAACGCGGATTTTGACCCGGACGACCCCATTTGCGCTGAAATTGCGGAGGGTAACAGTCTCGACGTGCTCGAGATTGACGGTGCGTCCAACAATGGAGTGGAACAGGTCCGCGATCTGCGTGACACCGTGAAGTTCGCTCCGAGCTCGGGGCAGTTTAAAATTTACTACATCGATGAGGTTCACATGCTCACGACAGCGGCGTTCAACGCCCTGTTGAAGACGCTGGAGGAGCCGCCCGCTCACGTGAAGTTCATCTTTGCGACGACGGAGCCGCAGAAAATTCTGCCGACGATCATCAGTCGTTGCCAGCGTTTCGATCTGCGGAGAATCCCGACGGACATCATCGCGACTCACTTGATGTTTATCGCGAAAGAGGAGGGGATCACGCTCAGTGAAGAAGCCGCGTTCGCGATTGCAAAGGGCGCTGAAGGCGGGATGCGCGATGCTCAATCGATGCTGGATCAGCTCGTGGCGTTCTGCGGCGAGAGTATCGAAGAATCCAATGTTCTCGAGATTTTCGGATTCAACTCGGCCGAATCGATTGCCGAACTCGGTGGCCTTATTCTGAGGAAGGACAACGCCGGTGCCCTCGCCCGCGTGCAGGAATACGCCGAAGGCGGCAAAGACCTCTCGAAACTGCTCGGTGACCTCATCGGTCATTTTCGTCATGTCCTCGTGATGAAAGTCGATCCGAACTCGACCGGAACCGAAGTTTCGTCGGAAGTGTTGAAAGAGGTGAAGGCCCAGGCCGAATTGATCGACACCTCACGACTCCTCACCCTGATCGATCTGCTCGCGGAGACTGACGGGCGGATGAAGTGGGCGCCGAACAAGAAACTGCATTTTGAAATCGGTGCGATTAAGGCGATCCAGGCGGTCTCCGAGTCGACGATTGACGACGTCATTGCGATGGTGAATTCGGCAGCCACTGCGGCAGGGAGTTTGCCCGCCGCGTCGGCTCCAGCCTCCGCGCCGGCGACGACTCAGCCGTCACAGCCCGTGCAAGCGGCACCGTCCGCTCTCTCAGTGGCTCCGGCACCGGCTCCCGAGTCCGCACCTGCCTCCAGCCCGCCCGCGCCGGCACCGGAGGCTCCCAAATCGAATTTGGCAGGGCAGCTGGCAGCCGCAGTGAATGCGACTCCCGAGCCCGCTCAGGCAGCGCCCCGACTTTCTGTCGTCGAGCCGGCCCCCGTTTCCGTTCCCGAACCCGCTCCGGCGGCTCAGGCCGCTCCTGAGAGCGTCGCCACCGAGCCTGCCCCCGAAGCCGCTGCTGAAAACGTCGCCGAACCTGCGGCCGCGCCTGAACCGACGAGTGCGCCTCCTGCCGCGCCGGGAAGCCTTACCGGTGCCGCACTCTGGGACGAAGCCCGTCGACTGCTCATTGAGAAGCGTCCGCTTTTTGATACCTGGCTCAACGCCGCTATCTTTCTCACCGAGGACGCCGAGTCCTACACGATCGCTTTCTCTACTGAGCAGCGTTTTTTCCGGGAGTCTCTCAGCCGTTACGAGAAGGATATTGAAGGACAAATTCAAGAACTCACCGGAACGAAGGTGAGGCTTCTCATCGAGGTTCGTGAAGATGTCACTCCGATGGAAGTTCCGGATCTCGACGAGGAGGAGGAGGACGAGGCCCCGCCTGAAGTTGCCAATCAGAGTGCTGAAGCGGCACCGGCACCGGTGGAAGTCGTCCCCGAGGTCGAACCGGAAAAAGAAGATTTCGCCAACGATCCTCTCATTAAAGAAGCATTGACGGCTTTTGAAGGACGAATTATTAAATCCTGATATTTACCCAAAATCCAAAACGAATTGATATGAACATCGCGAAGATGATGAAGCAGGCCCAGCAGATGCAGAAAAAAATGGGCGAAGTGCAGGAGGAGTTGGCCAAACAGGAGGTCGAAGCCAGCGTCGGCGGAGGCAAAGTCGTCGTCATCGCAAATGGCGCGGGTGAAGTCACTTCCATCAAAATTGACCCCGCTGTGGTCGATCCTGAAGACACCGAAATGCTCGAGGACCTCGTTCTCAGCGGGGTGAAGCAGGCTATCGAAAAGGGCAAGGCATTGAGCCAGGATGAAATGGGCAAACTCACCGCGGGGATGGGACTGCCTCCCGGACTTGGATTTTAGTCCGACTGAGATTCGGAAACGGGGATGAAACTGGTCGATCTGATCTATCCCCGTATTCCTATTGCAACCGTCGGTCGCATCGTTGCGTTGACCGTTGCCGGAGCGCTCGCCGGAGGTTTCTACGGAGTGCTCCATGATCAGATCACTTACACGATAGGGCCGGAGTATTTTACCCGGTTCAAATTCAATCAGTTTTCCTACGCCCGCCCGTCGGCGGACAACCCGCGGCTCTTCGCCGGGATCATCGGATTCCTCGCGAGTTGGTGGGTCGGGGCACTCACCGGGTGGGTCCTCGCGAGAATTTCAGTGAGGAGAAAAGGGGAGCTGCCTCCGAACGGAGTTTTTGCGAAATCCTTCGCCCTCGTTTTTGCAACGACCATCGTCGCCGGCTTGGTTGGATACGGTTGGGGACTCTATCGACGAACGACCGGTTACTCCGAAGGCTGGCGCGACTGGATGGGCGGACTCGGAGTCGTCAATGAGGAGGCGTTTATGGCCGTCGGATATATACACAATGCGAGTTATATCGGGGGTAGTGTCGGGATGTTGTTTGGGATCTTGTATATGCTGCGGTGGTGGGGGAGTAATGGGGCGCAGCGCGCTTCATTCGCGTGATATCAGCGTGAGCAGGGATCTCAATACAGGTTGAGTGAACCAACTCTGATACACGCAGACATCTCAGGAAAAACCTTGCTGAAATACGGGCTGCAGGACATTCTAGGTAGTGACTGCCTCACGTGATATCACTTCGTGAGGTGATAGTAATAAATACTGTTAGGCCAAGAAAAATGGAATACCATCAGCTATCGGAGGACGAAGTTCATGCGGCGGTCGAAGACTTCCTTAAAACTCAGCCTGAAACGATTCCTGACTCTGAGTTCGATCGGCTTTTCGACAGCACCAAAGAAGCGCTGAAGACCGTCGGAACCTTCAATGAGGGAACTCGAGACGGCGCAGATTTTGTTTCCTCTCGCTACGTCGACCAGATTCCTTGCATCGCAGTTTCAGCCGAAGATGATTTTTCGAAAGAGAAGATCATCGAAGCCGCAAATCTGGCGCAGCAGAGAGCGCATCGACCCTATGCCCTCGTCTTTGATCTTTTTCCAAACTATGTGGCATCGCTTCCTTCGGCTCTTATCGGAACTCTTCCCTGAAACCCTAACGGCACAACAAGACGGCGATGGTCAAGCCCGATCCCGCCGCGAGTTGATTGACTTTTTAGTTCAAATATATAACCTCCAATCGAGGCCGCGCTCCCGGATCGGGCTGCCATGCCTCAAACGTCGTGCCTAGAAAATGAGTGCCACAATTCTCACTCTGGGGCTCGCATTTCAGATTTTCTGGTTTGTCTTCGTTAACCTCGCTTTGATGCCACTACTTGCGGGCATTATCGCTCGAATTCTGAGTGCTAGCCTTTTTATCGCCGGTCCTTTGGCAATTGTTCTTGCCTTGGGCATTGCGAGGATCAAGATCCAACTGATGGGGATAGAGTTTAAAAGTTCTGTCGCATCCCTTCTGAACGAGTTTGCTTTTCCTATCGTGTTTATTGCGTCTTTCGCTCTTATCGGAGTGAGGTCGGCATCCGGATTCTATTCGGGGCTCGGGGAGGTAACTAAATCCGGTCACAACTAGCCAGCGTTGGGCAACCCGTAACACGCTCCGAGTTGTTTGACTTCTCTGATTAGAATTCCTATCCTGTTGTCGAGGGCGCGTTCCCATTTACGGGTCGCCGGGCCTCTTTCGTTTGGGTGAAGAAACATGAAAGCCACACTGATAGTTCTCACCTCTCTCCTGTTTGTCTCAACACTCGGTGCTGATACAAAAGTGATGCTCCCAGATTCAGAGAAGTTTACGAAGAACGAGAAAGACATATTTGTGGAAGCTGTCATCCCCGGCACCTTCACTACACCGGAAGGGGTACTGGCCGCTCTTTTCTTTCTTACCCATAAGGCGTCAGATACTTCGCTATCGAATCCATTTGTCCCTGAGTTCATTAGCAGCACATCCTCTCACAAGGGCGCACTGCGCCTGGGGGCCTATTATCACGGAGTTGAAAAGAACGCCACCACCATTACCGTTTCGTTTTCGAAAGAGGCGATGCGCTACCTGAACAGCACTGTCTCGATTCAGCACTGCACGAAAGGAGCGATTGAGCGAACGCTGAAACTCAATTTCCCGGATGTTGAGGAGATCGCCTATAAGATCGACGGAGAGATCGTGTCGGACTGGGATGCATAGTGCCGCGCGCCGATCAAGCCGGGTCTGACCAACCCGTTATCGCTCTGGATTCGAAAGCCAAATGAAAACTGGAACCCTTAACCCTGCGTCAAGATCGCGCTGCCTGTAGCGGAAGGCATTCCTTTAGACATTGGCTCCGGAAAACGTAATAATTAACCTGTCCCTGTTACGAGTGACCCTATTCCGAGGTTGTCAGTGGATTCCGGCCGGTATCGGGAGTGGAGCGATTGGGATGGCACTTGTCTTTTAGCGTTCCGTCAGGTTTAGTTTACAGGGGCTGGTTCTTCCACTTCACAGACAGGATGCTTTTTCGAACCCCCTCAATTACACTCTATTCAGAGAATGAATATTCGTAAGCGTACATGGGAGATTGTCGAAGTGGCGAGATCGGGAGATGTGATCAGTCGTGTCTTTGACGTCGGGATTTTGGTGCTGATATTTCTGAATGTCATCGCTGTTATCATCGGATCAGTTGAGTCTGTTCAGGCGGGATGGGGAACGATTTTGAACGTGTTCGAAATTTTCTCCGTGGCTGTTTTCAGCGTGGAGTATATCGCAAGGCTGTGGTCCTGCACAATCAGTTCGGAGTTTCCGGGACCGGTTCGTGGCCGAATCCGATTGGCATTCCGAGCCATGTCTCTGGTGGATCTTCTCGCGATCCTTCCATTCTATCTCCCGTTTCTCGGAATCGATCTCAGGTCTCTCCGGGTGCTTCGTCTCCTGCGAATTCTCCGAGTTGCCAAGGTTGGTCGTTATTATTCGTCACTCAACCTGATCAAATACGTGTTAAAATCGAAGAAGGAGGAATTGGTGCTCACGACGGCGCTGATGGGGCTTTTGTTGGTTGTATCGTCCAGTCTCCTCTATTACTGCGAGAACGGCGTTCAACCTGAAGCTTTCTCAAGCATACCCGCAACGATGTGGTGGTCGGTCGCAACGCTCACAACGGTGGGGTATGGCGACATGTATCCTGTCACAATGACAGGGAAGTTCTGTGCGAGCATTATTGCGATTCTCGGAATAGGAATGTTTGCTTTGCCGACGGGGATTATCGGAGCGGGATTTGTGGAGGCAATTCAAAAGAAGAAGGGGCAGGACGTCTGTCCGCATTGCGGAGAAGAGCTTCACTGAGTGCTGCTGGAGTGACGCTTCGTCCTGTCATCTATCGGTGGTCACGCCACATCAGGTCCGGAGAAAGCGGAAGTCGAGCTCCCTCATCGGGGACGAGTCGTGAGTTTCATGTTAACTTCCGCGGAACGTTTCCGACTACTTCACAAGATGCGACCCTACGACTTAATCATTTTCGACTGCGACGGTGTCCTCGTGGACAGCGAGAGGATCACGTGTGGTGTTCTGGCGGCGATGCTGAATGAAGTGGGGATTCCGGCGACGTTGGAGACGGCGTTCGAGGAATTCGTGGGAAACTCGCTGGCTCGATGCGTCACGATTATCGAGGAAAAGCTGGGGGCTCCGATCCCGGCCAGCTTTGTCGCGGACTTTAAGAGACGTACTGAACTCGCGCTGCGGGAATCGCTGACCGCGGTTGACGGAATCGAAGACGCTCTCGCGCAAATCGATCTCCCGACCTGTGTCGCGTCGAGTGGCGATCATGACAAAATGAAAACGACGCTCGGTGTGACGGGGCTGTATTCGACTTTTGAGGGGCGCATCTTCAGCGTCACTGAGGTGGAGCGCAGCAAGCCCGATCCCGATGTCTATCTTTACGCGGCTGCGAAGATGCAGACGCCTCCTGACCGCTGCGTGGTCGTCGAGGACACTGAAATCGGGGTGAGGGCGGCGGTGGCTGCGGGCATGACCGTTCTTGGGTATTCAAAGCTCTCTGATCCTGAGCGATTGGCGAAAGCCGGGGCGATTCCGTTTGATGACATGCGCAAGCTTCCTGCGCTCGTTCAATCCGCGGGATAGAGAATCGAACGGGGTGGGTGACGAGAAGGGATGATGGGCCCGCATCGTCCGCGTCGGGCTCGAGCGCGGATCGGCTGCGCTGGAGATTGATGATGACCGCCCCGATCGGCTCTGACAGGATTATTCGGCCGTCTCTGTCTATGATCCAACAGGGTCAGGTCATGGATCTGACCCTGTTAAGTCGCTTGCCTTTCTTTTGAGCTGCGCCTTAATTCGGGCCATGCTTGCTGTTGTTGTTACTATTGAGGCTCATTCGGATAAGGTGGATGAGATGATCGTTGCTCTTAAAGGAAATGCCGCCCATTCGCGTCATGAGCCGGACTGCCTGAAGTGGGAGTGGTCTCAGCATGTTGATGACGAAACGAAGTTCGCGATCTACGAGCTCTACACGAATCGCGAGGCGTTTCTGGCGCACAAGGCGAGTGATCATTTTGCGGCCTGGGTCGAGGCCAGCACTCCGTGTATCGCGAACAAAGTGGCAGGGCAATACGAGGTCTCAGACCCTGATTCCCGTTCCTAGTCTCCAGGCGCGCTGCGCTGCCGATCAGGCGACTTCTTCGTCGCCTTCGAAGATATACTCGATGCCGAGGTGCTTCGAGATGACGGAGAAGAGCTCGTGTGAGCGGAACGGCTTCGCAACGAAGTCGCTGCAACCCGCGTCGATCGCTTTCAGTTTTGCCTGCTCGAGAGCGTAGGCGGTGAGGGATACGATTACGGTTTCCTCTCCCGGTTTGGTGAGCGCGGTGATTTCTCTCGCGGCGTCGGATCCCTTCATGACAGGCATGTCTTCATCCATGAGGATGAGGTGCGGTTTCCAGTCGTGCCAGGCTTTGACGGCCTGTTCGCCGTTTTCGACTTCCTCCATTTTGAAGCCCGCTTTTCCGAGAATCTTCTTGAGGAGAAGGCGGTTCGTCGGTTGATCCTCGGCAATGAGAATCCGGACTTCGTCGTGGGCAGAGTGGAAACCCCGGATTTTCTGCGCGGTGGATTCGTCGAGCGCGAGGCTGACCTGTGCGGTTCCCTCTTCGGCGGGGGCGAGCTCTTCGCATTCGATATAGAAACGAAACACGGTGCCTTCGCCGATGTGAGATTCCACCTCGACGTCGCCTCCCAGGAGCTGGATGAAGCTGCGGGCGATGGGGAGTCCGAGTCCGGTTCCTTCGGAAGATCTCCGTCCTGACTCTGTCTGAGAGTAGCGTTCGAAAAGTCGTTCGATTTCGTTTTCGCTGATCCCTTTACCGGTGTCGCGCACTTCAAACTGGATTCTGATTTTCCGGCGGAGCCTTCCTTCGTGCTCAACCGGTTCGGATTTGGCGACCGCTTTGATGGAAAGGCTGACGGCTCCCTGCGCGGTGAATTTGATCGCGTTGCCGATCAGGTTGATGAGAATCTGACGTATTTTGCTTCGGTCGGAGATGATCTCGCCCGGCATCTGAGATCCGGCGGCGAAGTTAAAGCCGATGCGTTTCCCGTCGGCTTTCATCGCGAGCATTTCGTAAACGGATTTCAGCATGGGCACGAAGGAGAACGACTCATCGTTTTTCTCCATCTTGCCTGCTTCGATTTTTGAGAGGTCGAGAATCTCGTTGATGACATCGAGAAGGTGCTCGCCGCTGTTGTTGATGATATCGAGCGTTTCGCGCTGTCTTGGATTCAGCGTTTTGTCCTCGCCGAGGATTTCCGAGAATCCGATGATCGCGTTGAGAGGCGTCCGCAGCTCGTGCGTCATTTTTGCGAGGAAGTCACTTTTGGCACGGTTCGCGACTTCGGCTTCGTGACGCGCATCCTCGAGATGCTGGCGGTATTCCACTTCGATCGCGGCGGTATTGAGCTGGGCGATGGCGATTCCGAACTGACCGGTGAGGGCCTCGAGTAACTTCACGTCGTCGCTGGTCCACTCGCGTTCACTGTTGACGCGGAGAAGGGTGACGCACCCGTTTGCCTCTTCGAGGAAGCTGGTTTTTGACCCGAGAACGGAGATGGATGTCTCCGGCGGGAACGCCCGGGTGATGCTCAGGGGAATGTCGGAAATTTCGCCGGTGGAAACGACTGAGTTCGATTTCAGGATTCGGTGGACGAGGGTGGATTCCTTTTCGAGCGTGGGAGCGGTTCCGGTCGATTCGCCCTCGAAAATGCTGAAATAGCCAACGGGTTTTAAATCTTCGGTTTTGTCTCCGTCGTCATCGGTTCCGGTGAGGACCCGGTGAACGAGGCAGTGCGTCGCTCCGAACTGCGTGGTGATGTTTTGGAGCGCCTCGTTGAGAATCATGTCCTCGCGAACCTCGTTGTGGAGTTCCTGGGTCGTGCGCTCGATGAGGAGACGGTTTTGAAGCTGACGGGCGAGGGCTGCTTCGGCCTTGTCCCTTTCCGCTCGGAGTCCTGCCTCACGTCGTTGCAGCTGTTTGACGCGTGACTGAATGATGTAGCGGGTCACTCCGGTGATGCCGGCAATCACGAGGAACGCGGCGAGCCCTCTGAACCACCAGGTTTGATACCAGGGGCGGGGAATCGTAATGGAAATTTTGGCGGTGGTTTTCGACCACGTTTTCCCATCGAGTGAGCTACGCGCCTGAAAGTGATAAGTTCCCGGGTCGAGGTTGGCGTAGGACGCTCGCCGTTCGGCGTCACCCGGTTGCCAGTATTTCTCGATCGGCTGGAGCATGTATTCGAATTTCCCGCGATTGGGGAAACGAAAATCGAGATCGCCGAAACCGATCGTGAAACGGGTTCTCGGGTCCGCCGGAAGGGTCAGCTCGGAGATGCTCGCGAGAGGTTTTTTCAAAATGCTTCCTTCGCCGGGAACCTGAATCTGCCCGAAATAGCCGAACTGAGTCAGTATCGGTGTGGGCGCTCTCGGTGTATCCGGAAGGTTCGCCGGATCGATAATGTTGAAGCCGTCCTGCCCTCCGAAGTAGAGGCGTCCGGCGATGTCTTTCTCGACCGCGTTGTAAGTGAATCCGGTAGGCTGGAGGCCGTCATCCTCTTCGAAGACGCGGAACTCGGTCTGGGGGCCGTTGAGTCGGGCGATCCCGGCATACGTTCCGATCCAGAGCGCACCGAATTTGTCCTGAACGATCGACGTGATGTTGTTGCTTGGGAGCCCGTGCACGGCTGCGTTGTAGTTGGTGATTTCACCGGTCACGAGGTTGAACCGATCGACGCCTGCGTCCTCCGTTCCAAACCAGATCACCGAGTTGGCATCGGGATAGATGACGTTGATTTTCCCGGAAGTGAAGGGTTCCGCCTGCGGAAAGGTTTCCTTAAAAGAGGTGAGTTTGTCCTTCCCGGGCGGGAGCAGGTAGATGCCGCTCTCGGCTGCGATCCAGAGTTGCCCGCTCGCTGAGCGATTCATCGAATTGATAAAGGTGGCCTCGTTCTCAGCGGGTGTTTTGATGGGGATGAAGAGATCGTTCTCCGTGTCCATTTTCGCGAGGCCGCCACCGTGAGTGCCGACGAAAACCTCTTTAGAAGAAGCCTCTATGATGCTTGAAACGTTGTTGTGGGGGAGGGAGGCAGGATTTTCGGCTTCGTGTTGAAACGTGGTGATGGTGCCGTCTGCTTTCCGGCGTATCAGTCCTTCGCCCTGCGTTCCCAGCCAGAGGTTCCGGTCGAAATCGAGGTGGATGTCACGCACCGATGCCTTAATGGCAGCGAGATCGGCAGGAGGCTCCTGGAATTTTTCCGTCTTGGGATTCCAGAGCGCGAGTCCGAGGTCGGTTCCCGCGAGTAGATTCCCGTCTGCGTCTTTCTCCAGTGCCCGGACGGAGGGGTGGGGGAGCGAAATGCCTTTCGTGGGGTTGCTGCGGATGTGTGAAAACCACTCGCGGTCGAGGCTGAAGCGGCTCGTTCCTCCGCCTTTGGTGGCAACCCAGAGAATTCTGGAAAGCCGGTGTTCGTAGAGCCCCGAGATTTGGTTGCTGTTCAGGCTCGAGCCATCTCTTGAGTTATACTGAAGGAGGATAAACGACTCGCTGGCCGGATCGTATTGGGCCAGCCCGTTCAATGTTCCCACCCAGAGATCGTGATTCGAATCAATCAGGAGTGAGGTAATGTTAGCTGCCTCGAGTGATTCGACACGTTCGGGAGTGGTTTGACCTTTCTTTAATTTCTGAAGTCCGAGACCTGCGGTGGCGATCCAGAGCGTGCCCTCCTCGTCTTTGACGACAGACTCGATCGGCGCGGTGAGATTCAATCGGAGAGTGAACTTACCGGACTCTGAGTCGAGTGAATAGAGGCCGCCGTCCGAAGTGCCCACCCACACTTCGGAGTAATTTGTCTGGTCATTCTGGATGGCGACATTGTTTTCATTACCGGCGGAAGCACGTGAAGGGAGTTTCTCCGGAAGAATCGAGATCGACGCGATACGAAGGTGTCCGGGATCGCCTTCCGCCGTCGTGATCTCTCCGGTTTCGAGGTTGAGGCGGTTGAGTCCCAGATGGGTGCCGATCCAGAGGGTTCTGTCCTCAGCGATTCCGATGTCGGAGATTTCATTGCTGAGAAGCGAGCCTGCGTTAGGTGCTGATTTCCGGATCCACGTGGATTTGCCTGAGCGACTGTCGAATTGGATCAATCCCTCGGAGGAAGTCCCGATCCAGATCGAGCGCGAAAGACTCGTGCTCACCGATGGGTTGATCGTCGTCGCGACGCAAGTTAACAGGTCGCTGCTCAAACCCGTCTCAGGCAGGTCTGATTCGTGATATTTGGTCACGACCCATCCATCGAAGCGGTTGAGTCCTTTATCCGTGGCAATCCAGACGTAACCGCTCAGATCCTGGACGATACCCTGCACGTGGTTCGAACTCAGGCCGCCACCGGGAGTATCCTCAGCAAGTGTCGAAAAACGAATCCTGGTGCTGTTTTCCTGAGCCTTAAGCGTCCCCGCGCATGCCGCCAGAAGCAGGGCGGCGCTGAACGCGTTGATAAACCTAGTATTGCTAAGGGCCATTAAGATTATAATAATTCTAAATTAGTTTGAGAAATTCCAGTGAAGGCTTATCTTAATGAGATTTATTCTTTTATTGATTAAGACTAAATACTAGTATTAAATACCTTATAATCAAGAAAACTACAGTAATTTTATTTTCCGCCGTATGTTGCTGACATTACAGAATTCATCGACGCGCCGCAGGGCGATGAGTTTGGTCGAGGTCCTCGTCGTCGTGGCGGTGATAGGGATCGTATCAGCTATCGCGATTCCCTCGGTGAGTCGCATTCGCGAATCGGCGAAGGAAGCGGCCGCGATTAAGAACGCGAAGACGATTGCTCAGATGTCCACGGCGCTGGCCGCGTTGGGCGTCGCTCACGTGATTCCCGACTCGATGGGTGGCGCGGAGGCGACTGCGAGATTGCTTCGCGAGGGCGTTACCGTTCCCGAAGGAGTGATGGAGGGAGAGGTTTTCATTATCCCGGGGATGTCAGACGAACACATCGAAGAAGTCGGCGTGTTCCTCGACGTGAAATATGACAGACGCGAGCTCCGCCTCGAATTTGTTCCTCCGGTGGATAAAAACGCGATATTCGATCTCAAACTCGACAGCTACGACACCATCTGCCGGATGGACGCTTCCGAACTGCGCGGAAAAGTGCTTCCGGGAATGTTGTCCCTGATTTGCCTTTCTCTCGGCAGGTAAGGTTTTCGAATCAACCGCGGGGGATTTTGCCCGGCTGATTCAGTAGCGCGATACGGAAACGACGCGATTCTGCGTCATCGTTCCCGGCAGGTTCGTGCGTACCCGCTCGATGAGGCGGGTGGGAGTGTTACTCCGATTCGACTTCTTTGATATCCCCCTGATCACGAAGTTTATCAATCACGGCCTGGATCGCGTTGTTGCGTTGCTCCGTGAGGAGTTGTTCCCCGAGGGTTGGTATTTCCTCTTTAGGGATCGGGGCGGGGGCTTTCTTCTCCGTCACTTTGAAAAGGTGAAAGCCATAGTGCGTCGCCACGACCGGACTGATCTCGCCAATCTCCATCGAGAACGTGATTGCTTCGATCTCGGGCATCGTGTCGCCCTGTTTCATAAAACCCAGGTCGGTATCGCGATCATCTGAGCCGTGCTCCTGCGCGGCGACGTCGAAATCTTTTCCCTCGAGGAGTTCACGACGAAGGTCTCTGAGCGCGACGAACGCTTCTCTCGCCGCTTCGTGACTCGAAGGTTCGACAAAGATCTGGCTCACGCGCACTTCCTCCTCGCTCATGAAGCGGGCAATGTTCTCCTGATAGTAGGCTTCGAGTGCTTCTTCGGAAGGCGCTTCGGGGAAAGGCAACTCATCGTCCATGAGGCGATCGACCGTCATGCTGCTCTTAAGGCGGCGTATGATCATCGCTTCGTCGCCCTTGTTCAGTCCCGTGTTGTCGTAGAATTCTTTTTCACCGCCGTGCTCGGCTTTGATTTCCTCAAATTTCTCAGCGACGGCGTCGTCGGACACCTCACCGAAACGTTTCACTGACTCCTGCTCCATGAGGGTGCGGTTGACGACGTTGTCGCGGGCATATTGTTGGAACTCTTCGTCGCGATCACAGCAGACCACTTCCCCCTGGGCCTGGTAGTGCTCCTTGATGGATTCGAATTCCTCTGCGATCTCTTCGTCCTCGATTCGGACGCCGTTGATGATAAATGCCATGGCGGAAGATGGGGCAGAATTCTTTTCTCCGCAATCAATGCCTTATACTTAGATCGCGTCCCGCGTCGAAGGGAGGGGAATGAGGTTGAAACCGAACTGAATCGGGGGATCGTTGCGCCATTATGTTAGGTGAGACAAAGAAGGCATTTATCCTCGGCGCAGGTCTGGGGACCCGGCTGCGCCCGATGACGGAGCATCTGCCGAAGCCATTGGTGCCGGTGGTGAACAAGCCGCTCATCACGTATGCGTTTGATCATCTCCATGCGGATCTCGGCATTTCTGAGTTTTTAATCAACACGCACCACTGCCCCGAAGCGTACGGAGAGGCTTTTCCTCAAGGGGGCTATCGTGATTCCGGGCTCACTTTTCGACACGAGCCGACGTTGCTGGATACGGCAGGTGGAATCGATAATATCCGCGACTGGCTCCCGGTCGACGAATCGTTTGTCGTCTACAACGGGGATATCCTGACCGATATGCCGCTGCGCGATGCGTGGGAGCAGCATCAAGCTTCGGGAAATGTCGTAACGCTGCTCCTCCGATCCAGCGGAGATGAATTGCGGGTGGGGTTTGATCCTGAGACGGGGCAGGTCGTGGATCTGCGAGGGGCGCTTCGACCTGAGTGGCCGCATCGCTTTCAGTTCACGGGGATCTATTTCGTTTCCCCCGCGTTTCTCAAATACATCCAGCCCGGAAAGATCGAATCAGTCGTGCTGCCTTTTCTGGAGGCGATTCGGGCCGGTGATCGGGTTGGCGGGATTGTCGTCGATGACGGGCACTGGAGCGATTTGGGGGACCGTGAATCCTATCTTGATGCGCAGAAGGTCCTCACCGGGGATTTTCCGCGATACGGTGATGAAGCGCTCGCGGAACGGCTTTCGGCGGAGGCTCTCTTGTCCGAAGACGCGGACGTGGACGTGGACGCCGTTTCCTCGATTGGAGCGGGGGCGAAGATTGGCGAAGGGGTTACGATTCGGGAATCCGTGATCTGGCGAGGGGCCACAGTCGCGGCAGGAGCGGTGTTGAAGCGGGTGGTCGTTCGCAGCGGGAAGACCGCCTCCGGCGAGTTGGAAAAGTGCGACTTGTAGCCTGAACGGGGGAGTGGCGGACGTATTATTTCGGTGCGAGAATATTTTTTGGAGAAATATCCAACGAATTACTTTGTTGATACGTCAAATAAAGAACGGGTATTGTTCCGTTAGAATTTCAACCCCCGAAATATTGGAAAAAATCGACATTCCGCGAAGGACGGTCTACCGCCTTTCGCTCTACCAACGCTGTCTTCAGAAATTCCGTGATACCGGAGTTGAGACGGTGTCTTCCGAGGATTTAGCCGGTGCTGCCGGTGTGAAGCCTACTCAGTTGCGGAAAGATCTCGGTCACGTAGGCCAGTTCGGCACGAGAGGGCTGGGCTACGGTGTGATCACGCTCTCGGAGGCTATTTCGGGTATTCTCGGGCTTTCGATTCTGCAGCCCGTGGTGATGGTCGGGGTCGGTAATCTGGGATCGGCGTTGCTCCGTTACGGGGGATTCCGCCGCGAGGGATTTGAAATCATTGCCGCTTTTGACTCCGATACCGAGCACGTCAAATCCACGACCGAAGAGATGGGCGTTCCCGTTCTTCCCGTCGACCAGCTCGCCGCCTACGTTCAGACCCACGGTGTGCGTGTCGCGATTATCGCGGTTCCCGAGTCCGCCGGTCAATCCGTTGCCGACGATCTCGTTGAGCAGGGGGTGAAGGCGATTCTCAATTTTTCCTCCGCTGTTCTCTCGGTTCCGGAAGGCGTCATGGTGAATCAGGTCGATCTTGCCGCTGAACTCGGGAGCATCTGCTTTTTCGCGAGCTGAGATTGAATGTCTGACACCGGTCTCGTCGAGATTTCCTACGAAGGCGCGTTTTCGCTGGAGGACACGTTGAAATCCGGTCAGCTTTTCCATTGGGAACCCGCCGTTCTCGACGGTCGCGAAGGGTTTGCGGGGTGTCTCGGGAGCCGGGGACCTGCCTTCATCACCCAATCTGAGGATGGCGTTGTCTATGGGCTGCAGGGCGACGGGGAGGTTCTCTCGCGTTACTTCGGGCTGGATCATGCGATAGATTCGATTCACGCCACTTTTCCGCAGGGCGATGCGGTGTTGGCGGAAGCGATCGCCTACTGCCCCGGAATCCGACTCGCGCGCCAGCCGATGTGGGAGTGCCTCGCCACTTTCATCACTTCGTCGCTGAAACAGGTCGCCCACATTCGGGCGATCTCGATGAAACTGAGGAGCCGTTACGGGGACGCGCACGAGATGGCCGGCCGGACTTTTTACTCCTATCCCGAGCCCGCTGCGCTTGCGGCGGCGGGAGAGGATGCCCTGCGGGAATGTTCGCTCGGCTACCGCGCCAAGTCGCTGCATCTCGCGGCGCAGGCGATCGACTCGGGGCGCTTTGACCTGGAGCAGATGGAAAAAGAGGAGGACCCTGAAAAGGTCATGGCGGCGCTGCTCGAACTCCACGGCGTGGGGGAGAAGATTGCCAATTGCGTGCTCCTTTTCAGCGGGGGATTTCACGGGGCTTTTCCGATCGACGTCTGGATCGAGCGGATTCTACGTGAGAACTACCGCAAGCGCGTTCGCGGTCACAAGCTGCAAAAGTGGGCCGTGGATTACTTCGGCGAGAACGCCGGCTATGCCCAGCAATACCTCTTTCATTTCGCTCGAAAGACGCTTTAAATGAATGGTCCTGTGATAGTGATCACCTGATTTTCACCCGACTCATGTCCGAGCAGCAAAAGGTATTTGTCAGTGTTTCCGGAGCGCTGGTGGCACATGTCATCTTCTTGATGGCGATCTTCGTGCTGTTGACGACGCGGAGTGTGAGCAGGGAATCAAGCGCGGCCGAACGCGCCGCGGCTCCGCAGCCGCAGGAGGTCACCGTGATGATGAGTGATGTCATGGAAAACCTCGAGCGGGAGAAGGCGGAGCCTCAGCCGAAGATCGATCCGAAAACCGGACGGAAGTTTGTGAGCACGAAGGCGAATTTCGAGGAAGAGGAGAAGCCGGATCGCCCCCGCTTTGAATCGGATCGGAACACGAGCGCGGCTTCGAAATTGCAACCCGATGAAATGTTGCCGGAGGAGGCGGGGCCTACGCTGGTGGGGGCGGGATCGGATTCAGATCTCACTCTCACGGATCAGGAATACAGCGACGGTGAGATGGACCGGATGCCTTCGGCGCAAAGCGGGAGCGGCCGGAGAGCGGGGGCGGTTCAAGACGTCGGGAGCAAATCCCCGGAGAACGGGCAGAAGGAGGAGATTTATCTGACGAAGAGCGAGTCGGGCGACGCCATTCCGGTCTCGGACGACGTGCCACTTACCAAGAGGGCGGAAGAGGGCGGCGGTAACCGGGGCGACGATGGTTTTTCCGAAGAGAGACGTCAGGATGATCGCAACGGCAAGGCGACAAAAGTCGGTGAGAATGCCGTCGATGCCGAGAAGACCGCGATGGGGGAATACAAGCAGGCGGTGCGGGATGCGGTCGCCGGGAAGTGGCATCTCTATCGTGCGGAAAAGGAAGGGACCGTGATCTGGGGGATGCTCAAGTTGACCTTCCGTGTTGATCGAAACGGTGAGGTTCAGCAGTTGCAAATTACGAAGAATGAGGCGAACGCGACCTTGCTGGATATTTCTCTTCGGGCGATCCGTGAGTCTGAGTTGCCTCCGATGCCGCCCGAGGTGGCGGAAGCGGTGGGGGAAGACGGCCTCGAAATTCGCTACGACATTATCACCTACTGAAAGACTGTAATGCTCGATCCTTCTGTGAACGAAAAAGTGTGGGCCTTCCTCCTGTCAGGAGGGGTTTTCATGGCCTTCATCGCGGTGTGCTCCTTCGTCGCGATAGCGGTGAGTATTCATCGTTCCCTCACCTTGAGATGGAAGTCGGTGATTCCGCCGGAATTGCGTAGCGATCTCGCTCACTGTGATCAGGTTTTCGAAAGCGGGAATCCGACGAGTCTCTACGGAGCGCTCAAGCAAAGCGACAGCCCGATCGGTCGGATCGGACGTCTCGCGCTGTCCCCTGAATTTACGACCCGTGAGGAGGCGGAGAACGCAATCGAAGCGACGGCGAGGGAACAAATGGTGAAGCTGGAAAACGGCATGGGGGTTCTCGAAGTCGTGATCACGATTGCCCCGTTGTTAGGATTGCTGGGAACCGTGAGCGGGCTCGTGACAGTTTTCGCAACGCTCGGTGAACGGGGGGATGTCGCCGATCCCTCGCTGATCGCCGCGGGAATTGCGGTCGCTCTCAACACGACGATTGCGGGTCTCGTCGTCGCGGTCATTACGGTGATTTTTCATTCCTATTTCACCCGCCGTCTCGAAAGAATCGCCGCGCGGATCGAGGTTATTATCGGGCACCTTTTGCATGAATTTTATCGTGCCGGTGGCGTTGCGCTTTATAACGAAGAATCATCCGTCGAGTTGGATGACCTCCTGCGGGGCCCTTCCACTGCAAGGGCACCGGGGCACTCAGAACCGCCCACGACCGGGAATCAGCTGTGAATATTTATCGGAAAAGACGTCAGCGACCCGCGGTGCCGATCATCACACTGATCGACATTCTCGCGATCCTGCTGATATTTTTCATCGTCACGACGACGTTCAAGACGCGCGAATCGCTCTTGAAGGTCAACTTACCTTCCTCAACGAAAGTGCTGGGCAGTGAAGATTCGAGTCATCGCGTTATTCTGTTGCTCAGCGCTGACGGGCAAATGTCTCTCGGAGAGAAAATCCTCCCGGTCGAGGAACTCGCCGGGGCGCTTCAGCGTTTGCGGGTCGAAAGACCGGAAGCCCGGCTGGAGCTCAAGGCGGATGAAGGCGCGCCGCTCGGGGCGATGGTGAAAGTGTGGGATGCCGCAGCAGAGGCGGGGCTTGAGATCGGTGATCTGCCGCTGAGGATCGTCCTGAAGGAATAACGGGCTCGAAGGTCTCCGGAATTTCCCGTTGGAGGGCTGAAAGATTGGGTTAAGATACGCGTAACATTTTTTTCCCATGATTCGTAAGATTGTCTTCTACCCTGACCCTGTTCTCCGTAAGCCGGCAGCGCCAGTCACTGATGTGACCGATGAGGTGCGCACCCTCGCGGAGGATATGATTGAAACGATGTACGAGGCACAGGGAGTGGGACTTGCCGCGCCTCAAATCGGCGTTTCGCTGCAGATGGCGGTGGTGGATGTTTCCCACGACGAAGAATGCATCAGCTACCTCCGTGTGAACGGGGAAGACGCGACGCTGGAGGAGATCTGTCCTCTCGTTTTTGTGAACCCTGAGTTGGAATTGCTCGGCGACAGAGAAGGCGACACCGAGGGCTGCCTGTCGTTTCCCGATCTCCGCGGCGAGATCGTTCGGCCTTCCGAGGTGAAGGCGACCTTGCAGACGCTGGATGGGGAAACGCTCGTCATCGAAACCGACGGTCTTTTCGCGAGAGCGCTTCAGCATGAGACCGATCACCTGTTCGGGAAGCTGTTTATCGATCGCATGAGCAGTGCCCGGAAGCTGGCGATCAAACGCCAGTTGAAGGAGATGCAGGCCGAGTTCGGTTAGGCTCTTCGAATCCCACATTATGAAAGAAGGGCTCTCCTATTTCCTCAAAGGTGCCGCGATGGGGGCAGCCAACGTCATCCCCGGGGTATCCGGCGGAACCGTTGCCTTCATCACCGGGATCTACGAACGACTCATCAACGCGATCAAGGCGGTGGATGCCACCGCGCTGAAGCTGATCTTCAAAGGCAGATTCCGTGAGTTTGCGGAGAAGATTGATTTCCAGTTTCTCTTTCTCATCGGGTTGGGCGTGGTCGCCAGCATCGTGACCCTGGCGGAGGTTTTGAAATACCTTTTTGCGAATCATGCGGTGCATGTCTGGGCGTTCTTTTTCGGGCTCATTTTCGCGTCGATTTATTTTGTCGGGAAGCAGGTCAATAAGTGGACCGTCGGTTGCGTCGTCGCGCTGGTCGTCGGGACGGCGATTGCCGTTGCGGTTTCTCTGCTTAAGCCCGCGTCAGAGAATGACAGCACGCTCTATCTCTTGCTGTGCGGGGTGGTGGCGATGGCGAGCATGATCATCCCGGGGCTTTCCGGATCATTCGTTCTTCTCCTTCTGGGGAACTACCAGCTCGTTATGATCGAATCCGTTTCGGGTTTGAAGTCAGGTTCAATCGAGGCGGTGAAAACGCTGATTCCCGTCGGGATCGGAGCGGTTCTGGGGGTGGTGCTGCTGAGCCGGCTTCTTTCGTGGGTGTTTCGTGAGTTTCACGATCTTGCGGTTTCGCTGCTGACCGGATTCGTTGCCGGCTCGCTGCTGATTATCTGGCCCTGGAAGAGTGAGATTATCACCCGCTTCGAGATCGAAGGAGGATGGAAAGAAAAAGTGACCGGTTATGACTGGTTTATTCCCGGTATCTCGGGGGAACTCTTCCTTGCGATTGCGTTCATGTTAGTCGGCATTCTGCTCGTCTGGCTGATGGAGAAGAGCGGGAGCGGGGCAAGTGCCTCCGATCCGGAAACTTCTTCGGTTGAAGACTGATCTTTCGCTGGAAATCGCCGCGAAACGCGCGTAGTTTTTCACGTGCCGGGACGTTGAGCGAGACTAACTTTTTCCATCGCGGAACCTGTTCTCTGACCTCGTCACAGAACAATCTCCGGAGGCCCTTATTATGGTCTTACCAGCGTTTCGGCACGCTTCTTTTATGAAAGCCTTCCGGTATTCCTGCGTTGTCGGCGTGTTGCTTTTCGCCTCAACCGGGTGCGTGAAAAAGTCGGCACCATTTCGTCTCTCAGACGTTCGCGAGGCTCCCGCGCACCTCAAAGAGCAGCGGCTCGAATTCCGGGGAACGCTTCATTCCAACCTCGCAGGCAGGTATGAGTGGAAACAGAGTGGCGGTCCCGCGAATAAGACCGGCGGCGGTGCAAAGCGGTCTCAGTGGAAATACGTGATTCCTGTCACGGCTCCGGATTGGGACAGAGCTGATCCGGTCACGCTCTGGATAACTTTCTCTTCCTTCAGGAAAGAGGTGGGCGCAGAGATCCTGGCGCTGGAGGAGGCGATCGCCCGGGGCACTGTCATCGGGGTGCATCGTGATTTTCCGGCGAGAAAAAAGGGCGTTCTCCGTGGTACCTCAGCCTGGCAGAATGCGGTCGCGGATGCAGAGTCCCGACACGGAATCAAGAGCGATCCCCGTGCTCCGATTGTTTCGTGGGAACCCTGAGAGGGGCAGGGGTGACTCGATTATGGGCTTGTCGCTCCCCGGCGGTACTGTGATAATTCACTCCAGTTCAGGGAATTATTATGAAAAGGTGCCATTTGTTTTTCGCGTCAGGTAGCGTCATTGTCAGGGGAATTCTGATCGCCACGCTGCTTGCTCTTACGACTTTCAATCTGGGAGCGATTACCTTAACCGGGTCCAACGGCCGTGCCGCGGAGCTGCTCGGGATCAAGGATGCGACGCCTAAGGGGTTGACCGCTCAAACCGTCGCTGACGGGCCCATCATCGGGATCCCCTGGTCGAAGCTTGATCTGGAGGCTTTGGAACGGGACCAAAAGCTGATTTTTGCTGCCTACGAACGCGCCGTCGCCGGGGAGACGGTCGCGCTGGATCTGGGGAGTTTTGCCAAGCCTGAAAAGACGAGCGACGGCAAGATCAAGAAGTCCAAATACAGAGGGTGGAGTGATACCGTGGTCGGCGGGAAGACGTTCGCGATTCAGATGCCGCTGGGTGAGCCGCGCGGCATACTCCTGCTCGCGGTTGGTGATTTGGGATGGTCGATGCGGAACCTCGGGGGCCGGGACCGGGGCGAAGGGCCGTGGGCTGAGTTTCAAACCAAGTATGGTCTCGCGATTCTGTCTTATGATTTTCAGATGGCATCTCTCGACCCGACCGTGATGGACAGTTTTGCGTTCGCGGAAAAAGGCAGCGGGACCCAGGTGATGAACGCGATTTCCAATTTCGCGATCGAGATGAAGAAGCCGGAACTCGTCGAGCTCCCCATCGCGGTCTGTGGGCTGGATCGATTCGGGTCATCCTTTGCCTATCATTTTGCGCTTTGGAAACCGGAGATCATTCTCGGCGGTGTCTTTTCGAAGGGGGGATTCTACAATGCGGAGCCTTCACCGGAGGCCCTGGCGCTTCCGATGGCTTTTATCTGGGGGGAATACAGCAATAATTATCAGCTGTGGCAGAATGAGAACAGCGCTGAGCACGTTCTGAAAAAGTATGCGCCGATGAAGCCGAACTGGATGGGGGCGAAGGAGTTTCGCGGCGACGGAGAGCTCTCACAACTTTCCGATCATTTCACTCGAATCTGTCTGAAAGCGATTTTGGATGAACGCCTGCCCGAGAAGAAAGCCAAGCCTGCACCGAAACCGAAGCCGGAGGACGACCCGGAAGGAGGCACGGCTCCGAAACCTGAGGCGGAAAAAACGGAGGGGGAGGGTGACGAGGAAATGGAAGAGGAAAGGGAACCTCTCGTTCTCCCGTTCGATCGAAGCGCGGGAATGGTGGGGAATTTCAAGACAAAAGAAGTCGTCAAGATTGCCGATCCTGATGCTGAACTGGCTGAAGATGAGACCTTCATTCTGACGGGGGATCTCGGCCGTCCCTGGAAGCAGTTTCTAACCGGCGAACTGGAGGTGACAGGAGAATAGCGGTGAGCAGGTTCGAGAGGTTTGGCAGTGTGATCGTTTCAGCTTGGTGTTGAGCGCTGTTATGGTCGCAAAGGATCTGTTTCAGCGTCTGCTGAGTGTCGTCGCAGCCGCCGCGGTGCTTTCGGCCGCGCGCCCGCTTCACGCGGAGGACCTTCTTTATCTCGATAACGGAGTCATTCGTATCGGAATCGAGCGCGGGAAGGGCGCGTCGATCACCGCGCTGTCATGGAGTGGCTACCCGGGGAATGCGATTAATTCACACGACCCCGGTCGTCTTATCCAGCAATCCTACTACGCGGGGAAGGGGATTGATCGCACCGCTGAGGGGCAGCACAAGGCGTGGAGTCCATGGACGTGGAATCCCATTCAGGGCGGGGGCTTCGGATCGTGGGCCCGTGTTGTGAAGTTTCAAAAAGAGGAAGATGAGACCCTCTTTGCCGAAACGATTCCCAAATTGTGGGACATGCCGGATGAAGAGGCAGACGCGGTCATGCGACAGTGGACCGGGATCGAAGAGGGGATGCCGAACGTCGTCGTCGTGAAATGTGAATTTGTATCAAAACGCAGGGCGAATGATAAATGGGGCGCCCCGGTGGCGAGGCATCAGGAGCTTCCCGCGTGCTATTTTACCCGCAACTTCAGCCGGTTCGCGAGCTACCTCGGCGATGGCAAGTGGCGGGAGGAATCACAGCCGGCCGGGCCCCCGTGGGGACGGGCCGACCCGCCGCGGAAGGCGATCGCCTGTTTCGATGGCGGTGGGCAGGGAATCGCGGTGTTCAGTCCCGCCTCAGACGAGCGCTGGAATTTTGGACCTCACCGGGAAGGGCACAGCAGTGATCCTCTCGGTGGCCCCTGTGTTCATCTCGCTCCGATTGCCACCGTAAAACTCAGCCCGCAGGCGACGCTTCGCTATCGCTACTGGCTCGTTGTGGGAACCGAAGCTGAGATCGAAGCGCGTCTCGATGCACTGTGGGCGAAGTATTCCGCAGAAGCGCTGGAACTCGAGTAGTCCGCGAGGGAATTACTGTTTCCGTTCGGCTGAGAAAACGTCCCCGCTTGGTTTTTCCGGAAGGGTCGCTTTCCAGTCCTCGATTTTTTTCAGGAGCTGGAGAACGACCTGTGGCTCGTCCTCTTTCAGATCCGTTTTCTCAAGTGGATCAGCAACGAGGTTGTAGAGTTCCACGTAGGAAGCGTCCTGATTGGAGACGAGTTTCCACTGCCGGTCGACGATCGCGTAGGACACCCAGTGAAAAGATTTGCCGCCGGGAGCAGGCTTGCTCGCCTTGACGTTGGATTTCCAGAACAGCGCTTTCTCGCGAATCGTCGATTCCGAGTCACCTTTCAGCGCCGCCACCTGGCTCACTCCGTCGGGTTGGTAATCGGATGGGAGCTCGACTCCGGCGAGGTCACAGAAAGTGGGAAGTAAATCAACCGCCGAGATGAGCGCGTCTTTGTTTTCCACTCCGGCCGCGATTTTTCCGGGCCAGCGGGCGATGAAGGGAACGTTGATGCCTCCTTCGAAGAGGGCTGCTTTGTAGCCTTTCCGGCCGGCGGTGATGCCCTTCGATGCGTTGATGCCCCATCCCGCTCCGGTTGCGGTGTCGTATTGCAAATTGAGTTCCCCGGCTCTCGACGCTCTCGCGGGACCGTTGTCCGAACTGAAAATGACGAGAGTGTTGTCAGTGATGTTCAACCGGTCGAGCGTATCCAGCACTTCACCAATCCGATCATCTGCATGAGACAAAACGGAAGCGTAGATCGCGTCGGGCTCGCTCTCCATGTCGCGGAAACGCCACTCATACTTGGGCACGGTGTGAAAAGGGGTGTGAGGCTCGTGGACCCAGAGATTGATGAAAAAGGGCTTTCCTTCCTCCACTGATTTTTCAATGAACGCATTGGCATGCATCGCATCCTCGTGAACCGGCATTTGCACGCCGGAGCAGTTGAAGGCGCCGTATTCATCGTAGCCGTAGGCGTCCGGAGCCGGCGAATCCGGAATCATGTTGTTGGAGAGGTGCCATTTCCCGAAGTGCGCTGTCGCATAGCCGGCGGTTTTCAGAAATCGCGGAAGCGTCGGGGCGCCGGTATCGAGCCAGTCGGGCATGCCGCGTTTCGCGTTGCTGGGCACCCAGGCGAAGTGGCCGTCAATGTTGTAGCGGGCGGGAAAGTGTCCCGTCATTACCGCGGTTCGGCTCGGCGAGCAAACCCCGCTCGCGACGGTGAAGCGGTGGAAATCAGTTCCCTCCGCAGCGAGTCGATCGATGTTCGGCGTTTTCACATAGGGATGGCCATGACAGGACAGATCGCCCCAACCCCAGTCATCGGAAAAAATGAAGAGAATGTTCGGTTTCTCAGCCTCCGCGGCGGAGAGTGATTGCCCTGACATGATCGTCAACGCAGCAGCGAGAATGAAGAATAGCTTTTTCATGGGGTTTGGATAGTGAGTGGCTAACGGTTAATTACCGGTAACGCTCAAATCTCACGTGGTTTTTACCGATTTTCGCACCCCGGCCGACACCCGATAGCTCGCGGATCGAACCGACGGGTGAGACGTGACGGTTCACTTCCGCAAATCGATGGGGAAGCGAAACCGTCAAGTCAGCTCTAAATACTAACTCAGCGCCGGTGGCGCGAAGCCTTCGCCATAGCTGCGGGAAAGGATTTCCTTGTTCGCCTGCTCGTGGTTGGTGAAGCGGTAATTCGCCGCGTCCCAGTGGAGCTCTTCGCCGGGGAAGCGCGTCGCCTTCGTGGCGAGAAGCGCCGGCTCCGTGATGCGTGAACCGATGTCGAACGGCGTCCAGAGAGGCTTCTCGTTTCCGAGACAGCAATCCGCCCAGTCTTTCCAGTGCTGACGGGGAGCGACCTCAGGCATTTTCTCGTTTTCGACGAGCTTGCCTTTGCGGTAAATCTCCATCTCTCCGCCGGGCTGAAGAAGAAGCGCACCTTCCTCACAAACGATCATGGTGCAGGTGGAGGTGATTTTTGAAACCGGCAATCCAAGCGTGGCAAACGACGGACGAATGTTGCTGTCGTTGTAGTGCAGAACGAATTTCTCGCGCGCAAAATTGTCGCCGCCCGGGTAGGTGATCATCGACTGATTGTAGCCGGTGTGGCAGTCATTCGACGGCTTCATCGTGTTGGTCTGAACCGCTTCAGGAGCCGCGAGATCATAGGCGAAGTAGAGCACGTCGATGAGGTGACAGCCCCAGTCAGCAAGCATACCGCCACCTGTTTCCCAGTAGGAGCGCCAGCGTCTCGGGTGAAGATCTTCGCTGTAGGGCATTTTCTCAGTGAGGACGCCGTTCCAGAGATCCCAGTTCATCGTGTCGGGGATCGGGGTGCCCGCGGTGATCGGGCTCCAGGGATCGACAAAGTAGGTGCCACGGCTCATGCCTCCTGTCCAGATGTGAGCTTCGACGGGGCGTCCCAGTCGGTTGGATTTCAACAGCTCGACCGCCTGCATGCGGCCGGTGGTGCAGGCTCGCTGGTTGCCCATCTGTGTCTGAAGGTCAGGGCGCGCATCGATCGCTTCACGAATTGTGCGGAGTTCATCGAGCTGGTGAACGAGAGGCTTCTGGCCGTAAACGTGTTTTCCGTGCTTCAGCGCCGTCACCATCATCGGGCAATGGTTGAAGTCCGGGGTGTCGACGATGACAGCGTCAAAGTCGCCGAGCTTGTTGGCAAAAGCTTCGCGGTAGTCGGTCACGGTCCATGGCGTGCCATGGTAGTCCTCGATGCGGGAGAACATCGTTTCGTCGACGTCGCAGAAACCGGCAAATTCGACCATGGGGTGCCCCTTGAGTCCTTTCCGCTGCATCCCGCCGATATTCCCGGTTCCGATTTGGAAAATACGGAGCTTGCTGTTCTTGTTAGTCGCGGCCCGGACGGTGGCGGCGTTGGAGCCGATGACACCGGAACTCAGGGCGGCGGCGGACCGGAGAAAATGGCGGCGATTCATCGGTTTGGATGGCTTTTCAGACTTCATACCCCGAAACTTAGCGGTTCATCATCGGTCTGGCGAGCCCCGGTGCATCCCGTTTTCGTGGGGGCGTTTGCGACGGTTCAGGCAAATTTTTCTCCACTTGAAACGTGCTTGGGCTGGCCTTGCTGTCGTCACTGATTCTCCAGTTGTGAAGCGGCGAGACGGGCAAGGATTCCGATGGCACGTTGTGAGCGCTCGTCCAGTGGCGAGCCGCAGCTGATGCGGAATGAATTTCGGAGTCCGCAGGTGGCGGAAAAGAGGGTTCCGGGGACGATGCTGATTTTCCGGTTGAGGGCCTCGACGGAGAATTTCTCGGAGTCGAATCCTTCCGGCATTTCGCACCAGAGAACGAATCCACCTTCGGGATTCGATACGCGGGTTCCTTCGGGAAATTCGCGAAGAAAGGCCTCACGGGTTTGCAGAGTCTGTCGCGCGAGAATCTGTCTCGTTCTGCGTAAGTGTCGATCGACTCCGCCGGTGCGCAGGAATGCCGCTACGACCATTTCTGAAACGGTCGCGTTGGCGATGGAGGTGGCGTATTTGAGATTTTTGACGCGATGATAGCGCGAGTCGGGAAGAATCCATCCGACGCGCAAGCCCGGTGCGAGCGCTTTGGAATAGGAACCGCAGTGGATCACGACCTCTCCGGGATCGAATGATTTTATGGCGGGCGGGCGCTTCGGTCCGAAGAAGAGATCCCCGTAGAGATCGTCTTCGATGATCGTGACTTGATGCTTGTCGGCGAGCTCCACGATGCGCCTTTTTTGATCCGTGGGAATGACCGATCCCATCGGGTTGTGAAAATTCGGTTGGAGGATGCAGGCTTTCACGGGATGGCTTTGGAATGCCTCTTCGAGTGCTTCGACGCACACGCCTCCATTGGCGAGGACGGGAACCTCGATCGCTTTTAATCCCAGCTCTTTGACGAGGCTCAGAATTCCGAAGTAAGTGGGGGACTCGACTGCGACGACGTCGCCGGGTTCGCAGATCGATTTGATCGCGAGGAGGATCGCATCCATCGCGCCTGAAGTGACGATGATTTCTTCAGGCGACACCGCGATGCCGGCCTCGATGAGCCGTTTCGCGATCTCGATGCGAAGGTCCTCGCGTCCCGGCGGCATCGAGTATTGAAACGAGGTCGGTCCTTCTGATCGGATCACGGAGTGATACAGCGCCATTAGTTTCGAGGTCGGAAGGATGTCGTCGCAGGGGACGGCGGCTCCGAACGGCACGACGCCGGGCGCGCAGGTGGAATCCATAACGTCCTCGGTGATGTCGGCTGAAGTGATGTTGACGGGAGCCCCTTTGGCTCTCGTCCGGCGGGGAAGGCGGTCGGCGGTGATCACCTTGGGACGCACGAAGTAGCCGGAACGATCGCGGGCTTCGACGAGGCCACGGTCTTCGAGGAGACTGTAGGCGCCGATTGCCGTGGTCACGCTGACTCTCCAGTCACGGCTCAGAGCACGAACCGAGGGTAGGCGGTCTCCCGCGCGGAAGGTTCCCGCATCGATCAGGCTCTCGACCTTGCCGGCGATTTGTTGATACTTCGGATCCGCGATTTTAGTCGTTCGTTTCATGGAATCTGGAAACAATCCACACCTCAAGTGCGCATTCCAGATACAGATGCCGCCGCTTGATACCAGTACAGATTGAGAAAAAGTAACTGTACTGCATTACAAACGGTTTGTCTGTATCTGTTATTGTCTGCATTTCGTGTGATTCTGGTGTTGTAATGAATACAAGAACTCTATCGGACTCTAAATCAACGACCCGGACACTCTCGCACGACGCACCTCGTCATCACTCCCGCCCAATCGGGAGGAAGACGTGGACGGAAACGTTGAAAGCGGCGCTGTATTATGTCCGTCACAACGCGATCGGCTGCGACGTGTTTGTGGGAATGATGCACCACTGACCGCTTTTCGGCGAAGGGGGCTCTAATCGGAATTGAGTCAGTTGCCCCTCGCCGGGGCACGTCCCTCCGGGAATGGATACGCGGATACCTTTTTCCGTTTCCAAGTCGATGAATCCGGATCCGTGCCGTCTTGATACACTGCCGTTTCAGATGGAGTAGCTCCGTCCGGTTTAGGCTTGCCTTTGATTGCCATAAATAGAACTCTTCTATCTATGGATGACGATGAACGCAGGGCGGCCGAGCTTTCGGCTTTTCTCAAGAAGGCGCTGGCGATCGAGTTGGAGGAAGGTGGTAAACAGCTGGATGAAGCGGAGCTGAAGGCGATAGCACTGAAGAGCGGGCTCAGCGAAGCGGACTGGGAAAAATTATGCGAACGGCTCAATGAGCACGCCGTTCGAGGACGGAATTTCCTTGAGTCGGAGAATTACGAGGATGCGGTCATCGATTTGGAGAAAGCGGTCATTCTCGCTCCTTATTCCGCTGAGATTCTCTGCGATTGTGGACTGGCTCATCTCGGCCTCTGGCAGAAATCGGGAAAGGAGAGTGACCGGGGCAGGGCTGAGGAATTGTTCCGGAAATGCCTTGAATTGGAGCCTTCACACCCCAAGGCAGCAGGGGGAATCACCGAACTGAACCGGCCGAACAAGCCGAAGCGTAAGAAGAAATGGGCGCTCGCAGCTGCCGCTTTGCTCTTGATTTCAATCGGGCTGGGAATGAATCAGTTAAGCTCATCACCGGTCCTGGAAAAACTTGAGCCCGCGGTTCTGCCAGTGGAGGCTTCTGAATTGGCACCCACGGGGACTCCATACAGCGACGGTGAGATTCACGTTAACAGCCTTGGATTGAGATTTGCACCGGTTCCGATTACCGGCGGTCCGGGGGACGGAACGGAAGTTCTATTCAGCATTTGGGAAACGCGGAACGAGGACTACGCGCGATTTCTGGTGGATAATCCGAAGCACGGTTGGGTCAAACCTGACTTCGCTCAGGGAGCAGACCATCCCGTCGTATTTGTCAGCTGGGACGATGCCGTGGCTTTCTGTGATTGGTTAACAAAAGTAGAGCGGGAAAAGGGACATATTGGAGAGCATCAGCGTTACCGGCTGCCGACCGATCACGAGTGGAGTTGCGCGATGGGGATCGGTGGAGACGAGGATGCCGCGATGCTTCCGGTCGATAAGGATGCGAATGGTCCTTTTTTCCCCTGGGGCCGTCAGTTCCCGCCACCGTCCGGAGCGGGGAATTTCTTCGGGGAGGAATGCAAAGAGGCTCCTTTGCTCGATGATCCCAGCCGCAAGGTGGTGAAAGACTACAGCGACGGTTATACGCGAACGGCTCCCGTGGGAAGCTTTCCGCCGAATCAATTCGGTCTTTATGATTTGAGCGGAAACGTCTGGGAATGGTGCGAAGACTGGTACTCTGACGAGAAGCTGAATCGAGTGAGGCGGGGAAGTTCCTGGATCGATTTTGCGCCCGGGTCGGCCAAGGTATCAGAACGCTTGCGCGGCTTGCCTGGCTCCGGCACGAGAGCGGATGGATTTCGTTGCGTCCTCGTCGACGAGAAGCCCGGAGATGAGGAGTGATATCAGTCGCGCCACTGAAGCGGCTTTCCGGGCACTTCCATCCCGGTGGAAAAGCGAAAGAAGGTCGCGTCATCACCTCGAACGGTGATCGTCAAGAGGTTCACCGGTTCTTCGAATCGCAGGGTTACCCGCGAATCACCGCCCGGATTTCCGACAATGGTCTGGTCGACTTCCGTGGCGTCGTTGGGATTGTCGATAATGGTAAAGGGGGCATTAAAGCTGACCCGGTTTCCTGCGGCGATTCCCCTGATTGCTACCGTGAGCGGGCTCAGTGACTTTTCAAAAGTCACGGTGTGCTCGATCGGTTTCCGTCCCCGGTTGTTTGCAGTGACGACAGAGTCTCCCTTTGCCGTGATTTCGTGTTGCGGACCCGTCCAATCGACGGCTACGTCGCCCAGTTCGCCGACGGTGTGGTTCGGGGAATCGTTCTTCCACGCGACCGACACCTGCCTGAGGCGTGCGGTGGTTCCTTCGAGTTGAGAAAGTAGAATCGGGAGATCGCTGAAGGGCTCGCCGATTTCAAACGAGTCATCGTTTCCGGCATCGAAGCCGCTCAGTTGATTTTCCGCCCAATCTGAGATCCCGTCACCATCCGAATCGATGGCCTCTTGCGAAAGTTGCTTATCGCGCAGTGCCTGAGCGCTCGCGGGATCGTTGTCGGAATATTTTGCCTCCCGGATGTCGCTGATGCCATTGGCATCGAGATCGATTATCCCGTCGTGTTCGAGGTTTGCAGCGTGATAGAGCCTGACTCCGAGCCGGGCGTAGCTGTTGGCGCAGTAGTGAATTCCGTCGCCGGTGGAATCGCCATTCTCAAAACGCGTTTTAAGGTCATCGTTAGGGGGCGTGACGCGGACGCTCGGATCAGACTTCGCGAGTTCAGTCATGGACGCGTTGATGAGCGCGGCTGACTCGTTGTGCTTCGAATATTTGGAAGACCGCGTATCGACCCAATTGCCGCGCAGGAGGCTGTAGACGATCGGGAGTGTTTCGAGTTCGAGCGCTTTTTCCAACGCGGCTTGCACCGCGAGGAATCGTTCGCTGAAAACAGGCGCGCTCTTTGACGAGGAATCGCTTTCGCCTGTCATCACGAATGCGCCTTTCCAGTTCACCTCGTAGCCGAAATCGTCTTCGGCCTTTCGCTGTTGCTCCTTGAGGTAGGAGATCATGGGGTCGAATAGATTGTTTTCCTCCGGCAGGAAATTCTTGATCGGAGTTCCGCCGGAACAGTATTTCACGAGGAGGACGGGACGTGGTGAACGGGCCGCGAGGAGACGACCCAGCGTGACCTCAACGCCAATCCGGTCGCGGGAGTCAGGTTGCATCGTTCCCAGTGGAACGTTCTCGGGATGGCTGCCGTTCTGGTAGGAGCGTTCGCGGTAGGCATATAAAAATGAGCTGTCTTTCCCTCCGAAATTTTGCCGGAGTGCTTCGTTAGTGAGCTCGGAGCTGTAAGAGCGTCCGTTGGAGTTGGACTGCCCGAAAATAATGTAGCCGTCCATTGGCACTTTCTTTTCTCCGTCCGCAGCTGACAGAGACAGCGCAGCAACGAGTGGAAACAGGATCAGCGGGATGATGCTTCTCTTCATACGGGAACAGTTCCGGTTATGTCTGCGAATGGAGCTGTGGCTCTTTGCGTTGATCGCTGCGATTGATGAGCGCCCACGCGGCGAGTATCGCAGCAAGGATGACAAGGAGCCAGAGTTGCCAGCGGGGATCGTCCACCGTCCGGTTCTCGGTGATTTTGGCGGGAAGGGCTTCGAGTTCGGAATAGAGAGCGGCTTCGGTGAAGTCTGCTTCTCTTGTGTCGGCAAAGTTCCCGGCTCCGTGGAAACGCAGTTCGTCGCCCTGACGTATCTCGAAGAATCCGGGCGTGTCAGGTGCCTTGAGTGCTCCTGCGCGGGCAGGCGGAATTTCCGCGGCGTTGCTTCCGACTTTGATGCTCAGGGGCGCGGCGTCATCACCGGTGTCGATTGCGATTTTCAGATCCTGTCGCAATTCGACGTTGGCGGTTTCGCTGCCGATTTTCTCAGCACGAAGTTCGTTCACGAATCGATGGATGAGAACGATAAAGGAGGGGAGGCGTGCCGCGTTCGAGTTGAGAACGTCGAAGTTAAAGATGAGCTGTCGAACGCCTTCGCCGCGTCTCATCATGATGAGCGGGCGTTCACCCTGCCAAAGCAATACGGTTTCGCCTTCGGTCGCGGGGAGTGCTGCGGTCTTTTTCGCAATCAGTCCCTGCCAGTCTAAATCTTTCATGAGCCGGTGATTCGCTTTCACGATGGGGCCGGAGAAATAGCTCTGTGGAACCTGTTGCTGATTGAGAAAGGTGATCGATCGGGGCGGGAGCGGCGCCGGGGAAAGGGGATTGTAGGTTGCGAAGACGAGGTCGGGTGTTTCTCCTGCTGCGCTTTGTGGTGTGTTAGGGAGGCTCTCGATGATTTCCGCGACCGAGGCCTCGATGTTGGCGTCTCCGGTTCGGGAGATCGTGAGTTCTTTCGCTTCAGGGATGAGGAGGAAGCGCTCGTCATCGAGGGGGAAGGCGTCCGGCTTGATGAGCAACTGAATCCGGGAAGCTCCGGCGGGGAATCTTCCTTTGAGGATTCGCGTTTCGCCCGCACCGAGATCGATCGAGCGAAAGGCGGTGCGTTGCTCTCCTGCGGCGAGGAGCCATTCGCGCGATTGGGGATTTTCGGAATAGTTCCGGACCGTGACCTGCCACGAGGTTTCCGCTCCGTCGCTTTCGATGCGATGCCCCGCGAAGCCGACGTTGTCGATCGCTTCACCGATACTCAATTGGACGGTTCCGAAAGGAAGCGTTTCGCGAGGGTGATCGGTGACGAAGATGAGGGTGCCTTCGGAGCCGGCGAGGCTGCGCCCGACGCGGAGGGCGGTTTCGGGCGAGTGCGCGCTGTCGGAGGGGTGCCAGGACTCAAGCGCGGTGAGAAGCGCCGAAAAGTCGGTCCCGCTGTAGAGATTGTCGCCACGGAGTTGGGATTCGACGAGGCGGTATTCGGTGGTTGCGACCGCGCTCGTGAGCGGGGGAATCGCCGCGGTGAGTTCTTCGGCGAGACGGTCTTGAAAGGCTGCCATCGAGGCGGAGCTGTCGATGATGAGAACGACGCGTTGCACGGACCGCTCGCTCGTCCAGCGAGGTTGCACGAGGAGCCACGTTAGAATGAGAACCGAGAGCAGTTGGAGCCACAGCGGGATCGAGCTGCGAAGCCGGTCGAACTTTCGCCCCTTGATGCTCTGCCGGTCGATGTGCTCGAGCAAGAACAACGTGCTGATAGGCAGCCTGCGGGATTCTCTCTGAAGAAAGTGAATCAGCAGGATCGCGGGAATGCCGAGGAGGGCAAGGAATCCGAGAGGGTTGGCGAAAATGACGGGCATGGGGCGCTCTGCGCAGGGATTTAGGGATTTAGGGATTTAGGGATTTAGGGATTTAGGGATTTAGGGATTTAGGGATTTAGGGATTTAGGGA
>JBLXHA010000006.1:0-410530 GCA_048260165.1 Verrucomicrobiales bacterium | reverse complement strand
TAAAAGTGTAACCCAGAACAAAAGAAGTGTTACCCATGTTCTGAACCAAAGGTGTTACCTTTGTATTGACTGCGCCGCACAAGGCCCAAGGCCCACGGCCCATCCAACATCCTAAACCCCTAAACCCCTAAACCCCGCGTGGAGCTTCCCGAACGTGCCGAAGCGAAAAATACTGTCTCATGAATTGCAGGGGCTCGTTTCCGCGCGTATGTCGGGCGTGGGAGGTTTTTCCGACAGAATGAGTTTCTGTGGCGGACCTTTTCCTGTCTCCCCAAGTCCCTATGAAGTTTATTTTGACTCACCCCGGAAGCGCGCACAAAGACGATTTTCTGGCCTGTTGCCTCCTGATCGCCCGTCACAACGTTCACGTGGAGCGCCGCGAGCCGGAGCAGGGTGATCTCGACGATGCGGAGATCGTCGTCGTCGATGTGGGTGGGGAGTACGCTCCGGACCGGTCGAATTTTGACCACCATCAATTCCCCCGTGATCACGAGCCGATTTGCGCGCTTTCGCTCGTGCTGAAGGATCTCGGGCTCTACGAGGATGCCCGGAATTTTTGCGAGTGGCTCGAGCCTGCGGAATGGTTCGACACGCGCGGACCTTTCGAGACGGCTCAGTGGTTGGGAGTGGAGCGCGGGATCATCAATCGTCTGAATTCTCCGATCGATATCACGATGCTGCGCCGCTTCGCGCAAAAGCGGGAATTGAGACCGGGCGATCCGGTCTGGGAGGTGATGCGGATGATAGGGGAGGATCTCATGATGTATCTGCGGACGCTTCGCGAGCGAATCGATTACGTCGCGGAATACGCGGAGTTCTTTGACGTGGGGGAAGGGGATGACATGATCCGGGTGCTCTACATGCCGCGGACGGACCCGATGCCGGATGATCCGTCTTCCGGTTTGGCTCGCTATATCGATGCGGAAGGGGAAAAGATTCATGGTCTCATTTATCCGGATCGCCGCGGAGGCGGGTATGGGCTCTCGCGTCATGAGGACTGTGAGAAGCTCGATTTCACGAGGATCACCGATGAGCCCGATGTCCACTTTGCGCATGCGCGAGGGTTTGTTGCGAAGAGTTCCGCCACTGATCTCGAGCGTCTCAAAGCGCTCGTCGTGAAGGCGCGGGTTTAGGGATTCGCGGAAGTCTTATCCCGCTCCGAGGGGAACGGTGAATTGCAGGAGGAGTTCTCTTGCGCAGATAAATCCCAGCCCTCCCGAGAGGGCGAGGCAGATCAGCAGTGCGAACCAGGCGCTGCCGTTGACTCCTGTTTTCAGGGTTGAGACTTTCGGTCGCGAGGGCTTGTAATGGACATCGACGCAGCGTCCTTCGGGATAGGTTTCGATGAGTCGATTTTCGCCACTGCTCCACGACACGGAGAGGCCTTCGCGACCGAACTGGATCGTGGAGCCGCGGTATCGTTTTCCGTCGATGGTGTAGTGATAGGCGATGCTCGCGGAATACATCGTGCCATGATCGGTATCGTAACCGGAGTCAACGCGGGAGAGTTCGATCACTCCCGGAGCAGTCGGCCAGGATGATGAGCTCAGGCCGCGTCTGATCGTGCGGAGGTTCCAGATCGTGCAAGAGAAGGCGAGGAGCGTGAGGATCCAGATCCAGTTCGCTTCCGCGAACCGGAGTCCGGTTTCCAACCATTCTATTGCCGTTTCCGGAAAAATGCTCACGGGAGCACTGTGCGGGACCCGGAAGGCGCGGGCCACTACAAGTTCGGTCCGTCTTTGGAACGTTGCGCGTTTACTCGTCTCCCTCCGCGCGCTTTCCGAGAATGTCGTAGACCTGTGACTCGATATCGGCGAGACGATCCGGATCGGTGATCTTGACCTCCGTCGTGACGTCGACGAGGTAAAATCGGTCGATCGCTGCGCCGGCCTGCGTGCTGATGCGTGCGTTGATCACGCTCGCGTTGAGTCCGCCGAGGATTGTGAAGATGTCGTAGAGCAATCCGATCCGGTCTTCCGCCTGGATTTCCATGACGGTCGCGGTGGCGTGGTCTTTGTTGGAAAGGTAGACGCGCTGCGGGATGTGGTAGTTGAGCGGTTCGTCCTGGAGGATGGTCGGTTCCTCCTGCTTCTTGATGAGGTTTTCGACGTCGACGTTATCGCTGTCATCCTGACTGAAGGCGGAATAGATGAGTTTTTCGATGCGTTGGATCTCCCGCTCGGACGTCACCGGGTTGTATGTTTGCGTGCAGACGCGGAAGATATTGAGAACGAGGTCGTCTGACCTCACGAACAAGTCGGCGGAGAGAACGTTCAGTTTTCTCGCGGCGAAGACGCCTGCGATTTTCGCGAGGAGAAGGCGACGGTTCCAGCCGGCGATTTCGATGAGGCTGTATCCTTCATCCCGGTGGGCGGTCCAGCCGATCACGGGAACGAGGCTCTCGACGCTGTCTTTGTTGAGAGTCTTGAAAAACCGGTTAAACAAGCGGACGTGCCGCGTGATGCTGGTCGATCCCCGATGGCGGAGATAGCGGTTCGGCATCGCGGCGAAGTGCGCATCGATTTCCTCGACGTAGTTGCCCCGCATTTTTTTGAGGACCTTTTCTTTCGTCTCGTTGACGGGGCGGGTAAATTCCTGACGGTATTTTTTCCTGTCCTCGAGGTAATTGCTCGTGCGGCGGAAAAGGTGCTTCATGAGGGAAGCTTTCCAATCGTTCCAGGCATCTTCGTTGGTACCGTTCGAATCGACGTAGGTGAACAAGTAGAGGGCCTCCATCCAGCGTTTCGTTTTCACCGTGTCGGCAAATTCGGTGATGGTGTCGAGGTCGGTGATGTCCTTCGTCGTGGAGGTCTTCCAGAAGGTGAGGTGATGATCGACGAGGAACATGATCAATCGGAGTCGATCGCCGGTGTAGCGCAGTCGCTGACACACTTTGGAAGCGAGGATCGCGCTGGCATCTTCGTGGTGCCGCACATTTTCGGCGCGTCCTGTGTCGTGCATGATCAGGGCGACGTAGATCGCGACGGGATCTTCGAGTTCCTGAAAGATTTTTTTGAAACGCTGCAGTTTGGGATCTTCTGTGTGCACGAGGCTGTCGAGCACGTCGATGCATCGCAGGGTGTGTTCATCGGCGGAATAGCGGTGGAAAAATTCGTGCTGGACGAGGTCGGTGAGTTGTCCGAACTCGGGAAGGTAGCGCCCGAGAATTCCGTTCCGGTGCATGCGGCGCAGGGTGTAGGCGACCTGGCCGCGGTGCTGAAGGATTTCCTCCCAGATTTCGCGCACCGCTTTGTTGTTGCGAAATTTGCCGTCGACGAGATTCCAATTGAGTTTGATCAGCGCTCTCAACTCGGGGCTGGTGCGCAGCGAGCGACGCTGAGCGTGGAGAAAAATCCGCATCATCCGTTTGGGATCCTCTTTGAAGATCTCGTCGGAATCGGGGTAGATCAGTCCGGCTTTGGTATGAAAGCCGTCGAAGGATTCCTCGACGTTATTCTTCCGCGCCAGAAAACCGAGGATAGGAATGCGGGCGGTGTCGTCTCTCACGACCTCGAGTTCGAAGCGCTGCATCAGCGAGGTGCTGTGATGGTAGAGGCTTCTCGTGAGGCGGTAGTATTCCCGCATGAAGGCTTCGCTTCGTCTCAGGATGTTTTTGCCGGGGAACTTGAGTTTTGTCGCGACGATTCCCTGGAGTCTCAGCGTGAGGATATCGCTCGGGCTTCCTTTCTGGCTGTAGTGGAGTTCGTTTCGCACGCGGAGGAGGAATTCGATCGCCTCTTCGATTTCGTTGTAGGCAATCTCGGTGAGATTGCCCTCCTTGACGAGTGCGGAGAGGTCACGCGATTTGCGCAGCACCCATAGCACCCAGATGAGGTTGTGGTGATCGCGAAGTCCGCCGCAACCTTCTTTCACGTTGGGTTCCTGAAGGTGGATCGTGTTGCCGTATTTGTTGTGTCGCGTGCGGATGTCGCGGCTCCGTTCAGCGAGGTAGCTGTTTTCGTGACCGCGGATGCAGGTTTCGAAAAAGGTGTCTTCAAAGGTATCGAAGAGTGCTTTGTCACCGGTGATGAAGCGGGCATCGAGCAGGGTCGTTTTCGTCTGGTGATCTTTGTTCGCGAATTTGCAGGCTCCTTTCACTGAGCGGATCGGATAACTGACATCGAGGCCGAGATCAAAAAGCATCAGCGAGATTTGATTGACGAGTTCGGCAACGGTGGGGGCGAGGTTCCTTGCGGAGCCGGGGACGAGAAACTGCAGATCGATATCGCTGCCGGGATTGAGGTGCCCGCGGCCGTAGCCACCGCTCGCGACGATCGTGATGGGGTGCTCGAGTCCGGTCGCCTCCACCGCCCCTGACTCTGCCAGAAAGTGCTGGAAGATATCTTCGAGGAGAACGTCCATGAGCGTGGAGCGGCGTATCGCAATTTCGAAGCCTGATGCGCCGTCGGCGTGAGCCTCGCGAATCGATTTGCGCTCCGTTTTGAGAAGCTCCCGATAAATCGTGAGTTTGGTCCGTTTCTCGCCAGAGGCAGCCTTGATTGCTGCCAACGTTTCCGCTGCCTGTTTTCGTGCGCTATCTTCTGGAAAGTCCGATGCCATGGCTCTGAGATAAGAGAAAAACGTGATGAATGCGAAAACAATTTATGACGATGCTTCGGCCTCCGCTTAGGATGGGGGATGATGAAAGCGTCTCATTCAACAGGGTCAGGTCATGCATTCAAGAGGGTTAAGTCCTTGATCATACCCTGTTTAGTGATCGGTTTCACCCTGTCTGTTTTCGTTGCTGAAGCGGCTGAGAGGGGTGAGAAAATTGTTTCAAAAATTGCTCTCGGTTCCTGTGCCAATGAAGATTGGGAGCAGCCGATCTGGAATCCCATCGTCGAGCAGAATCCCGATCTGTTTCTTTTCCTCGGGGACAATGTCTACGCGGACACGGAAGACATGAAGGTGATGCAGGCGGCTTACGACAAGTTGGCGGCGAAGCCGGGGTATCAGCGGCTCCTGCAAACCTGTCCGGTTGTGGCGGTGTGGGACGATCATGATTACGGGGTGAACGACGGCGGGGCGGAGTATGCGATGCGGGACAGCTCGGAGACGATCTTCCACCGTTTCTTCGACACTCCGGCGGACGCGGATTCGCGGAAGCGGCGCGGAATTTACGATGTCAGATATTTCGAAGGGCCGGAGCGTGAGGTGCTTCAGATCATCCAGCTGGATACCCGGTATTTCAGGAGCCGGCCGACGCCGCTTCCGCAGCGGGGTGAGCGCGGGCCCTACGGGAAAAATACGGATCCGGATGCGACGGTGCTGGGTGAGGCGCAGTGGGCGTGGCTTGAGACGGTGCTGAAGGCGCCCGCGGATCTGCGCATCATCATGTCGAGCTACCAGTTACTGCCTCAGGATCACAACTGGGAGCTGTGGGAAAATTTCCCGAACGAGCGCGTCCGGTTTTTGAAGTTGCTGAGGGCCTGCGAGACGGGCCCCGTTCTGATCGTCAGCGGCGACCGTCACATGGGGGAGATCATGGAGCTGAAAGTTTCCGATCCGAACAGTCCCGGGTTTCCCGTTTACGAGATGACTTCGAGCGGGCTGAGCATGGCCGGCGGCGGGATGAAGAATGAGCCCAATCGACACCGGGTCAGTCCGACGAATTTCCAGAGTCGGAATTTCGGGACGATTGAGATCAACTGGGAGAAGCGGGACGTGCTCCTCGAGTTACGCGATATCGACGGTGAGGTCGTCGATCACTACGCGATCAATTTTTCGGGACAATAGGGGAGGGCAGTGAGCCTCCGTATTGGGGAAGTGGCTGGACTGATCTCGCCTGCGGGCGGGGTGCGGAGCGCGTGCGGTTGCCCGGCATGTCGGGAGCGGGGATGCGGGAAGGATCGTAGCCGCTTGGGCCGGGATAGGTCGGCTGCTGAGGCGCGGGTGCCGACATGTTTCGCGTCAGTGCCGCAGGTGCCAGAGGTTGCACGGCCGGCGGGGTGGGTGTCCGTGTCGCCTCCTGCGTAGGTGCGGCTTTTACGATCGGTCTGGGTTGGATGCTTTTGACCTCAGGTTTCGGGCGTGGCGCCGGTTTGGCTGCCGCGACCGATGAACTCTTTTTTACCGCCGGGGGCGGGACGGAGCTGACCTTTTTATCGACGGGTGCCTCGTGGGTCTGGAGGTTCGGATGGTAGGCGATGGCGTCCTGGTAGTTCAGCCAGAGGGTGTTCTTCGCGGCGATAAGCCCGAGGACGACAGAAGAGACGGCGAGCCAGAAGCCGAACTTGTTGCGATTCACTCCGATGAGAAAGGTGAGCACGGCGATGAGGACGAGCAGTTTGAACTGCCAGGCTTTCTCGACCCAGGCCTGTGAGTTTTCTTTGAAGCCTTTGACCCGTGCCGGTGAGCTGATCTTATAGACTTGCTCAATTCTCGGTTGTGCCGCCTGTCGGGCTTCGAGATACGGGGAGTGCGCGATCGCAGCGATCCCCAGCGTGACGAGTGCCGCGATCTGAAGTTTGTGCGCTTTGATTGCGAGGCTCACGATCATCAGGATGACGCCTGAGATAATCCCGTAGAGGATCAGCGGTTCGAGAAGAAGGTAACGATACTCCGGGTCGCCGACGGCATAGATCAGCTTTTCAATCTGGATAATGAAATCGCTCATGGTGATTGGCAGTTCAGACTAGGGTGGGTAAAAAAAAGTTAGAGGAATTCCAGCTGTTCGCTGTCGGCCCCGTTGGGTGGTTTGACGCCGAGTTTCCGATAGGCGGAGGGCATCGCGGAGCGGCCGCGCGGGGTGCGCTTGAGAAATCCCTTCAGAATCAGGAAGGGTTCGTAAACTTCGTTGATCGTGGCTTCGTCTTCACCGACGGCGACGGCGATGGAATTCAGGCCGACGGGACCGCCTCCGTACTTAAAGACGACGGCTTCGAGAATGCGTTTGTCCATTTCGTCGAGGCCGTCTTCGTCAATGTCGAGCATCGCGAGCGCGTCGCGTGCGATGTCACCGGTGATGTTATTGTCGGCTTTGACCTGGGCGTAATCGCGGACCCAGCGCAGGAGTCCGTTGGCGATACGCGGCGTTCCGCGGCTGCGTGAACCGATCTCGAGCGCGCCGCTTTCTTCGATCGCGACGTTTAAGAGAGCCGCGGAGCGTTTGATGATAATGGCGAGTTCCTCCGGCGAATAGTAGTCGAGACGGTTCGTGATCCCGAAGCGGGAAAGCAGAGGGCGGGTCAGCATGCCCGCTTTCGTCGTGGCGCCGATGAGCGTGAATTTGGGCAGGCTGAGCGCAATCGACCGCGCGTTGGGGCCCGAATCGATCATGATATCGAGTTTGTAGTCCTCCATCGCGGGGTAGAGGTATTCCTCGATCGCAGGGTGGAGGCGGTGAATTTCGTCGATGAAAAGAAAATCCCCGTGCTGAACGTTCGTGAGAATGCCGGCGAGATCGCCCGCCTTTTCAATCTGCGGGCCGCTCGTGATGTGGATTTCGCTTCCGAACCCGCGCGCGAGAATATGAGCGAGCGTGGTCTTGCCGAGTCCCGGGGGACCGCAGAGGAGAACGTGGTCGAGCGCATCGTTTCGGCCCTTCGCGGCCTCGACCATGAGCATGAGCCGTTCCTTTACCTTGGCCTGGCCGCAGAACTCCTCGAAGTCGGGCGGTCGCAGACTTTGCTCGAACTCCTGTGTGGGGAGGCCTGCAGGGTCGATGTCAGGTGAGTCAGACACGATGTTTTTAGAAAAATAAGGGTGAAAATCAGCTCAGAAGATAAATGACAATATCTTTTGTATCTACGGATATTTAAGATATCCTAATTATTATAAATGTCGATATGTTTAACTTGCGTAAACTTTCAAAGTGCGATATTCGATTGAACTCGTACTGAAATGACGTTTTAGTGCAGATGATTTGATTCTCTTTTGTCCTGAATAGATAAGAATTCCAGCTTGACCTTGCGTCAGTTGGAATTATCTAATTGGGTTTCGTTAGGAGGGGAAAACACCAACACTGCACATCCTCCCGACACCGGAACACACAAGCTTGTAATGAATTTTTTGACCCAAAGTCACTTATCCCGTCTTAGCCGCTCATTAATGGGGCTTTCATTAGGCGTTGCCTTACTACTGGGCGCTCAGTCCGGTGCGGTTGCACAAGAGGGCAAAACCGTGACTGACATCGATGTTCAGTATGTCGGAAACCAGACGGTCGCTCCGGAGCGAATCCTCTCTAACATGTCGACACGGGTCGGCGACAAGCTTTCTCTCGCCCAGGTCGATGAGGACGTTAAAAATCTTTACTCAAGCGGTGACATCGAAAACGTTCGAATCCTCTCCGAGAATTCAAGCGGAGGTGTTCGCCTCATCGTCGTTGCTCAGACAAGAGCGGTTTACGGCGGATCCCAGTTTGTCGGCAACACGCTGATCGATGATTCAAAACTTTCCAAGAAAGTCGAGCTCACCGTGAACAAGCCGATCGATGAGAGTGCTTTGCAGACTGCCCGTGAAGGAATGCAGGAGCTTTATCGTAAGAAAGGCTTCTCGGAGGCCACGGTTACTTATCGTATCGATGCTCCATCGGCTGAAGGGTATTCCAACGTGATCTTCACGATCAACGAAGGAACGCAGGGCGTGCTTCGCAATGTCGAGTTCGTTGGTAACAGCGCTTTCACCGCAGCCCGTCTCAAGGAAGAGATGACTCAGAAAGAGAAGACGATCACGACGATGTTCGGCAAGGGCGGTTCGACTGACCCTGAGACACTCGCGCAGGACGTTCGTGCGATCGAAGATTTCTACCGCGACAACGGTTACCTCAATGCCCGCGTGACAAACGTTTCAAGGCTCCGTGCCGATGCCAAGTATGTTGACGTCGTCATGACGATCGATGAGGGCGACACTTACATGGTCGACAGCCTCGCGGTGAGCGGAGTCGCTGCCGTTTCCATGCAGGAGGACATTCTTCCTTACCTGAAGACGAAAGCCGGTGACACATTCGCCGGAAACAAGCTCAAGGACGATATCGAGATGATCAGCGAAGAATACGGAAGTCGCGGTTACGCTGACGTTCGTGTGACTCCACGTCTGGAAGAAGCCGGATCCGGTGCGGTCCGTGTCGTTCTCGACGTTGAAGAGGGCCAGATGTATAAGATCGGTCAGATTCACATCGAGGGTAACAACAAGACTCAGGATAAAGTGATTCGCCGCGAGCTCCCTCTTGAGCCCGGTCAGGCTTATGACACAACAAAGACTCGTGTTGCTGAGCGTCGTCTCCAGAACATGAACTACTTCGAGAACGTTGAGGTCTCCCCGATCCCGACGAGCTATCTCGACGAAAAAGACCTTCTCGTTCGTGTTGTTGAGAAGCCTACCGGAACGATCAACTTCGGTGCTGGATTCAGCTCGATTGACAGCCTCACTGGTTTCTTCGAGATCACTCAGACGAACTTCGATCTCTTCGATTGGCCACAGTTCACAGGTGCCGGTCAGCGTTTCCGCCTCAGCGTTCGTGCTGGTAGCGAGCGTAAGGACGCCAGCATCTCGATCACGGAGCCATGGCTCTTCGGTCATCGTCTCGCTCTCACTACGGAGGCTTACTACCGCGATCTCCTTTTCCTGAGCGATCAGTATGACCAAACTGAGGTCGGTGCTGCGATTTCACTTCGTAAGTCACTCGGCGAATTCACCTACGGAGTGGTTGAGTATCGTTTCGAGAACATCGACGTTGAAGCGGAGACAGGTGCTTCTCAGGCGTTCCTCAACGAGGACGGCGAGTTCATCAAGAGTTCGGTTGGCTTGAGCGTCGTTCGCGACACTCGTGATAATGTTTTCCTTCCCCGTAAAGGTCACAAGGTGTCCGGTGGATTTGAGTTCGCCGGTCTTGGTGGTGATGTCGACGACACGATCGCGACAATCAGCGGTGCACAACACTTCGAGCTTCCGCACGACGGTATCTTCAGCCTGAGCGGTAAATTCCAGAATTCATCAAACGGCGATCACGTTTTCACCCGCCACATGCTCGGTGGAGCGAACAGCCTTCGTGGCTTTGATTACCGCGACGTTGGTCCCCGTGATCCAGTGAGCGGTGAAGTTCTCGGTGGTAACCAGTCCTGGAACGCCACGGCTGAGGTTTCTTATCCAATCGTTGAGAAGATCCGCGGTGCTGCCTTCTACGATGTCGGTGAAGTTTCCGACGGTCCTGTAGGATCTGTTGGTGGCGGAATGCACTCCGATTGGGGTCTTGGTCTCCGTCTCTTCATCCTCGGAAGTGCTCCGGTTCGTTTGGACTACGCGCTTCCGCTTCAGAGCGACGGATTCAGCGATGATGGTGGACGCTTCCAGTTCACTATGGGTGCGAGCTTCTAATCGAAGATTCCCCGGATTGCCTCTAATAACTCAGGCCTGTCTACCGTCTTTCATACGGCTATCATTTTTAGCCATCTGATTCTGAACTAATTATCTTCCCGATTATTTTAACGAAAAACATGAAGCTTTCTCTGCCAACTCTCTTCTGTGCACTCGGTTTTGCCCTCACCTCTGTCACTGCGTCCGCTCAGGACATCAAAATCGCAGTGGTCGATATGCAGGAGGCACTGAATCAGTATTACAAAACTGAAATCGAAGTGAAGAAAATCAACGAGCTCGCTGATGAGAAAAGAGCGAATCTTGATGAGCGTCAGGCTGTTTATCAGAAAATGACGAGCGAAATGGCGGAGCTCGACAAGGTCTTCCGCGACACTTCACTTGCTGAAGAGAAGCGTAAAGGTGCCATGGAGAAGCTTCAGGCTCTCGCTGCAGAGCGTCAGGCCAAGGCTAAGGAAATCGCCGATGCACAGCGCAAAGCGGCTTCCGAAGTGAACACCGCGAGAACAGAGATGGAAGCGACGCTCGTTTCTGAAATCAAGGCGACGGTCAACACGATCGTTGAGTCTCAGGGGCTCGACCTGATTTTCGATAAGTCATTTTTGCCAAAAGCGAACAAAGCGATCCTTTACACTTCGGAGAAGGTTACCGACCTTACTGCTGACGTTGTCGGAACGCTGAACGCCGGACAGTAAAATCTTTTTGGAGAACTTCTCCTGATTGAATCGAAGGAGCGACGGTCAATGCCGTCGCTTTTTTTATGTATCGAACGAAATCATGAAAACAACGATCGGTGACATTGTGAGTCTCGTGGAGGGCGTCCTCCTGCGCGGGGATGCTGAAAAGGCAATTCGAGGGTTCGGTTCTCTGGATCAGGCCGCTGATGATTGCGTGAGTTTTTTCGGTAACGCGAAGTATCGCGAGCAGCTCGAGACCACTGCGGCCGGTGTCGTTCTGGTGCCCTCGGCGGACGGGAAAGTGCCGGAGGGGGTTGCTCTGATTCAGGTTGAGAATCCGATCATGGCTTTTGACAGGATCATTCGCGAGCACGGGGTGAGGCCGCCCGCGTTCGTCGCCGGTATCGCTGAAGCAGCCTTCGTTCATCCTGAGGCGTCCGTAGACGCGTCGGAAGTCTCGATTCAGCCCAATGCCACCGTGGCCGCTAAAGCGCGTGTCGGTAAAGGGTCGCGGATCGGTTCGGGGACGGTGATCGCGGAAGGAGCGGTGATCGGTGAGGATTGTGAGATCGGCCCTAACGTGACGGTTCGTGAGGGCTGTGTCATCGGGGATCGTGTCATCGTTCACCCCGGAGTGGTGATCGGCGGAGATGGTTTCGGATTCGAGTTCATCGACGGGAGGCATCAGAAGATCGAGCAATTGGGGATCGTCCGCGTCGAGAGTGACGTCGAGATCGGAGCGTCGACGACGATTGATCGCGCCAGGTTTGGTGAAACGGTGATCGGCGAGGGCACGAAGATCGATAATCAGGTCCAGATCGGTCATAACTGTATCATCGGGAAGCATTGTATCATCGTGGCGCAGACGGGAATCTCCGGAAGCACAAGGATCGGGAATTACGTAACGCTCGCGGCGCAGTGCGGTATCGCCGGGCATCTCGAGATCGCAGATCAAACGACCTGCGGTGGGCGCACCGGAGTGATCCAGTCGATTACCGAGCCGGGTGGCACGTATTTCGGTTATCCCGCGAAACCGTTGAAAGAGAATCGGCGCGAGAGCATGCGGATCAAGCAGCTCGGTGCGTTGCTCAAGCGCGTGAAGGCGCTCGAGAAAAAGGTCGGTGAGTGATTCAGGTGTTTTGGCAGAGCGCAGGGAACGACCTGCGATGTCCGAACGGTCAGAGAGCGAGGACGCGGCCCCCGCCTGCAGGGTGCGCGAGGGCGCTGTAGCCTAGCCGAGGTGACCAGGGCCCCGCGGGCCCGGTCGGATGGTCGGGGATTTCCGGGTGTCCGGAGAGCGGGGTTACTCGACCCATTCGCCGGGGCGTGGAATGATGACTTCTGAATCGGGAAGTCTTCGTTCGAGTTCTTCCTGAAACCAGGTTTTCGCCGGGAAATCCCCGTGAACGAGAATGACCTTTTTGGGGCGGCATTTTACGGCGTAGTCGGCGAGTTGGTTGCGGGGGGAGTGCCCGCTGAAATCAAAGCGATGCACTTCACACTCGATCGGTGTCTCGTGCGGCGAGTCCTGATTCAGCTGGATTCTTCCGCCCTGGCCGGCTGCGAGAATTTTTCCGCCCGGTGTTTCGCTGTCGGCGTAGCCAACGAAAAGAAGCGCGTGTTCGGGTGACGAGAGGATGCGTCTCGCGAAGCGATGAGAGACGGTGTGCTCGGACATCATTCCGCTGGAAAGCGCGTAGATCGAGCGGGGATTGAATTCGGGTTCGGAGCGCCCGCGGGCGAGAATGTGCAGATCTTCGAATTCTTCAAGGATCTGGTAATCCTGGTGAAAGCGACCGTCCATGTCGGCGTGGCGGTCGGCGATTGTCGTCATCTTGGTGGAAAGTCCCCCGATGTGGACGGGAACGTGGGAGATGACGCCCTCGTCGCGCAGCTCGTGGAGCATGAGAAGCAGTTCCTGCGTCTTTCCGAAGGCGAATACGGGGATGAGGATAGAGCCTCCCTGAGAGAGAATTCGCTCTATCGTCTCGCCGAGTTTTTGCTTTTCTTTGGCTCTCGTGTATTCCGGATCGCGGGGGAATTCGCCCCGGGTCGTTTCGATGATGAGCGTGTCGATTCCTTCGGTCGGGAAGTTGGCACCTCTCGTCAGCGTTTGATCTTCGAAATGCGCATCGCCTGTGTAGAAGACCGTTTCGCCCTCGTGTTGAAATCGGATCCCGACGGCACCGGGGACGTGCCCTGCTCGGAAGAACTCGGTCCTGACGCGGTCTTTCTCGCCGAAGGAAAAGGATTCACCCACCGATTTGGTGTGCCAGAGATATTCCATCTCGTTGATTTGGCGATGGGAATAGAGCGGGTAATTGGGCTCCATCAGCTCCCGTTTCTGGGAGGTCATGACGCTCACCGAATTGTGAAGCAGGGCGACGCCTGAATCCCGCGTCGCTTCGCTCATGATGACGGCAGCCTGCGGCTGTTGGCTCACGAGAACGGGCAATCCTCCGATGTGATCAAGATGGGGATGGCTAACGAAAATGGCGTCGAGGCTCCCCGGTTCGACGCGATCAAAGAGGGGGAGCGTATCCAGCCCGGTGTGTTTCGGGTGAGTGCCCGCATCGAGGACAGCTCGTGTCTCGCCAAACTCGACCAAATAGGAATTAGAGCCAATATCGGGATATCGAGCCAGATTCTGAAAACGCATAAAAAAGTATAAGTGCTGATTCTGGGCCCTATTCGGGATCGATGCCAGATTTCTTTTTCGCTCTCGCCTCGTGGAAGAATGATTTCAAAAGAGCGACTGATTCCTCTTCGAGGACGCCGGGTGTGACTTCGCTGAAATGATTCAGGGTCGGCTGCTGGAGCAGATTGATGAAGCCGCCTGCCGCCCCGCCTTTGGCGTCGCTGCAACCGAAAATCACGCGACGGATCCGGCAGTGCACGATCGCACCCGCACACATCGGGCAGGGCTCTTTCGTGACGTAAAGGTCGCATTCATTGAGTCGCCAGTCTCCCATCGCCTCCTGTGCCTGAGTGAGTGCCAGCATCTCGGCATGCGCGGTGGCGTCCTTGAGCGTTTCCACCTGATTGTGGGCCCGTGCGATGACGGCGCCTTCGCGAACGATGATGGCTCCGATGGGAACTTCTTCGGCCATGTAGGCTTTCTGAGCCTGCCTCATTGCCTGGCTCATGAGATAGGGATCGCTCAGTAAATCGATGAAAAATTCATCTTCGCTGTTGGGGGCGCTGCTGACCATGGAGAGATTCGGTGATTAAATGACAAAGTTTTTGCGGATGGGCGAAAGCGTGAAGATAATGCCCGTAAATGAGTGACTGCAACACCCGACTTATTGCGCCTTCTGTATTAGCCTCTGACTGGGGGATTGTCGCTGAAGAAGTCCGCAAAGCTGACGCCGCCGGAGCCGATTGGATCCACCTCGATGTCATGGATGGCCATTTCGTCGAGAATATCTCGTTTGGACCGCAGTTTGTCGCTGCGGTGCGCCCGCACACCGAACTGACTCTGGATGTGCATCTCATGATCACGCACCCGGACAAGTATCTTCCGATGTTTGTCAAAGCGGGCGCGGATCGTATTACGGTGCATGTTGAAGCCAATCACGATGTCGCGCGCACCTTGAAGGCAATTCGCGATGCGGGCCTGAAATGTGGCCTCGCTTTGAATCCGGCGACGCCATTTGAGGATGTCATTCCCTACCTCGATCAAATCGATCTTCTTCTCGTCATGACGGTGGTTCCGGGGTTCGGCGGGCAGTCCTTCATGGAAGCTGAGACGATGCCCAAGGTGGCGGCAGGACGGGATTTCCGTGAGAAAAACGGGCTCAGCTATCACATCGAAGTGGATGGCGGGATCGATCTCACTACGGCTGACATCGCTGCTGCGAACGGTGCCAACGTCCTCGTTGCGGGGACTTCGCTCTACAAGGCCCCTGACATGACCGCTGCGGTTGCTCAGATGAGAGGTTAAGCTGATGCCCGAACTGGTTTACACTGTCGCCGATATCACGACGGATATCCGCGCCCTGCTCGAAGGGAGATTCAGCGGAGTCTGGATTGAAGGCGAGGTGAGCAATCATCGCGAACCCGGTTCGGGGCATCACTATTTCACGCTCAAAGATTCTTTCGCGCAGCTTTCCTGCGTGCTCTTTCGCGGCGCGGCTGCGAAGTCTCCGGTAAAGCCGGCGAATGGTCAGCAGGTTAAGATTTTCGGAAATATTTCCGTCTACGAGGCGAGAGGGCAGTATCAGCTCATCGCCCAGACGGTTCAGCCGAAGGGGTTCGGCGATCTTCAGGCAAAATTTGAAGCGTTGAAGCGCAAGCTCGACGAGGAGGGGCTCTTTGCTCCGGAGAGGAAGAAACCGCTTCCAAGTTTTCCGCAGCGGATCGGTATCGTGACTTCGCCGACCGGCGCCGCGATCCGCGATATGCTCAACGTTTTCGGGCGGAGAGCTCCCTGGCTCAAAATTCTCATTTACCCTGCCCGGGTTCAGGGAGACGGGGCGGCGGAGGAAATTGCGGCGGGCGTGCAGCATTTTGATTCGCTGGAAGGAGATCTCAGGCCGGAACTCGTGATCGTTTCCCGCGGAGGCGGCAGCATCGAAGATTTGTGGGCTTTTAACGAAGAGGTCGTGGCCCGGTCGATTGCCGCCTGCGACATTCCGGTGATGTCCGGGGTGGGGCATGAGATTGATTTCACGATCGCCGATTTCGTTGCCGATCGCCGTGAGCCCACCCCGAGTGCGGCGGCGGAGAATGCGGCGCCGGACGGTTCAGGCATTCAGCGTCATCTCGGGCAATTGTCGGCCAATCTGGATTCGCTGATCGAAAATGAGATCGAGTTTCGTAAGCGCGAGGTTCTGAGTCATCGACGCGAGCTTCAGGCCCGTGAGCCGGGTCGGCGTATCCAGAGCTGGATACAGTCGGTTGATTTTCTGGGTGAGCGTATCGACCAGGTAGCCAACGCTGCTCTTGCTTCGGCGGAACGTGATTTTCAGGGAGCCTCAAGGGCGTTCAGCTCGATACATCCGGAGCGGCAATGCGCTGTTTTCGAAGATCAGTTGGAGGCTCTTTCGCACCGTCTTTCTGAATTGACGGAACGGGCCATGGAGGAAAAATCACGCGAGTTGCAATCACTTTCGAGCCTCATGAATTCGCTGAGCCCGAAGGCTGTTCTCGAGCGCGGATTTTCGATTACGACGGATCAAAAGGGGAACGTGGTTCGGGATGCCAAAGTCCTTTCCAAAGGGGATTTAATCACGACAACATTCTCACAGGGAGAGACTTCCAGTGAGGTTCAGTAGTGAAACTGGTATTTTCCCGTGTCACTCTAATCGCTGTAAAAGAAATCGCCCGTAAGAGCATTTGGTTAGTTGAGTGAATCGGGCGAATACGATAAAGATTCATTTAGGAGACTAAAAAAAGGAACTTCTTTGGATTTCCGGTGTTTCCCAAAGCCTGTAGAGGTGCACGAGCCTCTGCAGGAATACTAACACGAACATGATTTACTCTTTCGAACGGCTGAACAGTCGCATCGCTACGCTTTGTGTAGGCGTGGCCTTTTTTGGTATTACCGTAACTTCGTCGTTTTCTCAGGATGATGCCCAAACGGAAACTCGACAGGCGCCGTCAGAGCTTCAGCGTCCGGGTGGAGGTCCGGGGCGCGGACCCGGCGGACCCGGCGGTCCAGGCGGCGGCCCTATTGGTGATCGTGTCAGTCTTCAGTTTCCGCTGAATCCGGTGAACGATATTCTCAGCATCTACGAGCGGCTCATTGATAAGCCGATCGTGAAAGATAACACGATTTTTTCCGGCCCTCAGGTCAGTCTCGTAACCCCGTCGGAGGTTTCAAAAGAGGAGGCGATTCGGCTGATCGAGGCGGCTTTGCTCGTGAATGGTTACATTCTCGTGATGGAACCCAATGAGGAAAGTGTGAAGGTGCTTCTGGGCGGTGAGCGCAAAGGAGCCAGCAGTGCCTCTTTCAGTGAAGGTGTTGTTATCTATACCGATGCTGAGTTATTACCGGATGGTGAGTCGCTCGTCGGATTCTTCATGGAGCTCGATTACATCAGTCCTGATGATGCGACGACTATTTTTGGAAATCACATTATTTTAAATGAGTTCGGGCGAATCACGCCTGTGACCAACCCGCGGGGACTGCTCATCACTGAGACTTCTCCGATCGTCCGCCAGTTGATCCGTTTGCGCTCGATCATCGATCACCCCGTCGACGACGCACCGCTCATCACCGAGTTTGTGAAACTCGAATTCGCGGAGCCGAATGTCGTCGCGCAAATCATTCAGGCGGCGATGGACGCGAGAATGGTGGAGCGGGAGCGCCAGAGTGAAAACAGAGGCACTGTCAGCGGTCAGCAGAGTGGCGGTGAGAGACGGGATTCAGGGAATGGCAACAACGGGAGTAACGGGAACAGTGGCGCTAACGGGAATAACACCCGGGCGGGCGGGAATACCCGGGCCGAGGTGACCAATGGGATTGGCACTTCGGATCAGCCGGCTGCTCAGTTGATTCCGGATGACCGGCTCAGCCGGATTATGGTCGTCGCCTCTCCAAGCGATGTGGCCTACATCCTCGGCTTGATTAAAGAATTTGATCAGGCGTCCACGGTAAAAGATCCCATTGAGCGGAAGCTTCAGCATGCGAAGGCGATTGATATTCTACCCGTGATCGTTGACATCCTGCAGGACACCGGAACGGGGCAGACTCAGCTCCCCGGTGGACGTCAGATCCAGACCCGGCAGACTCCCGTCACCTCCTCGCAATTGGCGACTCTGACCGGAGCAAATAACACGAATCAGAATTCCCAGAACCGGACGCAGCAGAGCCAGACGGCAGCAGATGGGGATGAGCGCCAGGATCAGATTGCCTTTCCGATCGATGAATCGGCCCCCATTTCCGTGCTCGTAGGGAAAACCAGAATCATTGCCGACCGCCAGTCGAACAGCATTATTATCATGGGCTCAGCGGAGTCGGAGCGTGTTGTTCTCGATATGATCGATCGACTCGATCGCAAACCGCTACAGGTATACCTGGCCACAGTGATCGGCGAATTGCGTCTCGGTGATGACACTCAGTTCGGTGTCGATTTCATCCAGAAATATGTTCCTTTCAGGGGAAGTGATCCCACACAGGGGGGCTTTTCAGGCGGGCTCCTTAACGGGCGGAATAACATCAGTAACGGCGGCAATATTGCCAATCTCGCGGATATGCTCGTGACGACCCCTTTTGGTCCTGCGAGCGGTCTGAACCTCTACGGGCAGATTGGCCAGTCACTCGACGTTGTTGTCACCGCGCTGGAGTCGACGGAGCGATTTAAAGTGCTCTCACGTCCTGTTGTTTACACTCAGAACGGCAAGCGGGCGGAGATCACGTCCGGTCAGGAAATTCCCGTGCCTGGGCAGAGTATCACCGACGCTTCGGGACAGGTGAACAATGCCACCGTGACGACCAGTATTGAGTTTAAGCAGGTCGTGCTCAAATTGGAGGTGCTGCCTACGATTAACGACAACGATGAGGTCACTTTGGATATCGTTCAGATCAATGACCGTATTGTCGGAACACAGCTTGTAGCGGGAAATGATATTCCTATCATTGGAAAGCAGGAGTTGAATACCACGGTTACGGTGGCAAATCGTTCGACGATTATTCTCGGCGGTCTCATTTCAGAAACAGAAACGGTGGATGAAGCCGGTATTCCAATCTTGAAAAATATTCCGGTCTTCGGGAGTGCGGCGAGATCGACTAACAAGAGCAAAAGTCGCTCGGAGTTGATGATCTTCATCCAGCCCATCGTGGTGCACGATGATCAGGAAGCCGTCTTCTCGAGCTATGACGAGGACGTCCGGTCGGATGTCGGTCAGGAAGCGGCTCAGGTATTTCCGGAGCCGGGTCTCCCGACGATTCAACACCGCGCTGAGATGGTGGAAGAGGTCGAGTCGGAAGAGCAGCCTCTCAAGCGATTGGGGCAGAAGCTATTCGGAAAGAAGAAGCCGGTTCGTCAGCCGCTCCCCACGCGATAGATACCCGGGGCTGATCGCGGATGGGCGGTGCGGAGAAATGCTCACGCAGTTCCTCTACGCTCTGTAAATGTTGAGGAATCCGTGAGGATTTCCATCGAAGCCACGAGTCTGCGCGGGGGTTGAACGCGGATGGGCAGTGCGGAGAAATGCTCACGCAGTTCCTCTACGCTTTGTAAATGTTGAGGAATCCGTGAGGATTTCCATCGAAGCCACGAGTCTACGCGGGGGTTGAACGCGGATGGGCTGTGTGGAGAAATGCTCACGCAGTTCCTCTACGCTTTGTAAATGTAGAGGAATCCGTGAGGATTTCTATCGAAGCCACGAGTCTGCGCAGAGGCGGTCGCGGATGGGCAGTTCGGAGAAATGCTCACGCAGTTCCTCTACGCTTTGTGAATGTAGAGGAATTCGTGAGGATTTCCATCGAAGCCACGAGTCTGCACGGGGGCTGATCGCGGATAGGCTGTGCAGAGAAATGCTCAAGCAGTTCCTCTACGCTTTGTAAACGTAGAGGAATCCGTAAGGATTTCCATCGAAGCCACGAGTCTGCGCGGGGGCCGGTCGCGGATGGGCTGTGTGGAGAAATGCTCACGCAGTTCCTCTACGCTTTGTAAATGTTGAGAAATCCGTGAGGATTTCTATCAAAGCCACAGGCGAGCACCTCGCACTAACTCACTCCCGCGTGAATTTCACGGAGCTGGTCGAGCTTGACGCCTTCCAGTGACTTGAGTTGGACGGCAGCTCCGGTGAAATCGAGGTGCTCAGTGATCCGGTTGGGAACCGAAACACACGGCACTCCGGCGGCGATCGCGGCATTGAGCCCGTTGAGCGAATCCTCAAGAACGAGGCACGACTCCGGAGCTTCGTTCACGGTCTTCGCTGCGGCGAGAAAGAGATCGGGTGCCGGTTTGGGCGCATCGACGTCGTCAACGCAGCGGGTCGCGAAGAAAAAACTCATCAGTTCGAGGCGGCTCAAATGACCTTCGACCCAACTGCGGGGCGAGCTGGAGGCAACGACGCAGGGGATTCCCTGTTCCATTGCCTCTTCGAGAAGATCGACGATGCCCGGCAGCGGTTCCATCGCGTGAGTGCGCTCATGGGCCTCGCGTTCTCTCAATGGATCCCAGCGGTCCCAGTCGATCGTTTCGCCGAGGAGGGACTCGAGATGGGCCTTCGGGTCAAAGCCGTTGAAATCGCTGCCGACGCAGCCCGAATAGTGTTCGATGGCCAGTTCTTTACCGTGTGCCCGGTAGTTCGATACCCAGGCTTCGTAGATGGGAACTTCCGTATCGAGGATCAATCCGTCGAAGTCGAAGATGAGAGCGTTAAGTGGCATTGCTTTTCCTTTTTGAACTCAGTTGTCTCAACTTGGTCGCATGCGATTTGGCAAGTTCAATAAAAGCTTCTGCGAGGGGTTTAAGATCTCCGGTGTGCAGTGCTCCGATCGTGAGAGGAGGAAAGTCCGAGGGAAGTTTGATTTTTTTCACCCCATCCGGCCACGTCACTCCCGGAATGTCGACGGCGACCCCGTATCCGAATCCGCGGGATACGTAATTGAGAATCAGTCCGAGCTCGTTCACTTCCATCGAAGGCGCCCACCGGAGCTCCCTCCGCGCCAGTCCCTGCTGGAAAATCTGGGCGACGGGTTCGGACCTCGGCAGTGAAATGAGGGGATGGAGGAGTTCTCCGCTCGAACCGGAGCAGATTTCTCGAAAAGTGGTCGCGGAAGAAGTTACCGGTGCGGCGATGACGAGAGGCAGCTCCACCAGTTTGATGGTCTTGAGCCCGACGCCCGTCTTCCCGTGCAGAACCGCAACCGCGACGTCGGCTTCCTGCTTGATCAGCGCGGCTTCGATATCGGGATTGGACAGTTCCTTGAGCGTGAGGCGGAGGTCCGGAAAGCTTTCCCGAAGCTCCTGGAGCACGTCGGGAAGGTGGTGCGTGAGCGCAGCGGCGGAAGCGGCGAGTCGGAGATGGCAGCTTTCCTCCCCCCGGAGTCGTTCTCCCATTTGCCCTAACCGTGAGAAAAAGGGGTAGATGAAATCGTAGAGTTCCTCACCGGCAGGGGTGAGCGCGAAGGGGCGCCGGTGGAAGAGTTTTACCTCAAGGTCTTTCTCCAGCTGAAGGATTTGACCGCTTACCGCGGGTTGCTGAATTCCATAGGGCATTTTCCGCACGGCCTCAGTGATGCCTTCGTGCTTCGCCACATAAAAAAACAGTTCGAGATGGTGAACGTTCATAAAGCCTTTCCCTGAAAAGTCCGGAACAGGAGAGCCATCTAAGATGAATGATCAGGGATCGTAAATCGAAAAAACAACAATTCGCGCTGCGATGGCATGAAGCGCTTGTTGACGAAGCACATGAGGAGGGATTCATTGGCAACTATATGGTCAACCGTGATTTGTCATCCAAGCTATTTCGTGCCGCTAAAGAAGTCATTCCAGGAGGCGTCAATTCTCCTGTGCGTGCATTTAAAAGTGTAGGCGGGGAACCTTTCTTTGTTCAGCGAGCCAGAGGCAGCCGGATTTGGGATGTCGATGGCAATGAGATGGTCGATTACGTGGGAACGTGGGGACCTGCCATTCTCGGACACGCGCCCACCGTCGTGATCGATGCGGTGACTCAGGCGGCGAAGGAAGGTGTCAGTTTCGGGATTCCCAATCGTCACGAAATTGAGATCGCGAGAATGATTCGCGACTATGTGCCCTCAGTTGAGAAAGTGCGTATGGTCAGCAGCGGGACCGAAGCGACGATGAGTGCGATTCGACTCGCCCGCGGCTACACCGGCCGCGATAAGATCATCAAGTTTGACGGCTGTTATCACGGCCACGTTGACTCGCTCCTCGTTGCCGCCGGCAGTGGGGTTCTTACGCTGGGAACGCCTGACAGTGCCGGCGTTCCGAAGGCTCTTGCTGAGTTAACGATCGCGCTTCCTTTCAACCGTCGCGAGGCGGTCGAAGAGGTGTTTGAAAAGATGGGCGACGAAATCGCAGCGATTATCGTGGAGCCGATTCCCGCCAATGCCGGGCTCGTGATCCCCGAGGAGGGATACCTTCAGTTTCTTCGCGATATCACCGCGAAGCACGGCACCGTTTTGATCTTTGATGAGGTCATGACCGGCTTCCGCGTCGCCAAGGGTGGCGTCCAGGAGCTGTCCGGGGTGACACCCGATCTCACCGCGATGGGAAAAGTGATCGGCGGCGGCCTGCCGGTAGGGGCTTTCGGCGGGAAGGCGGAAATCATGGATTATCTCGCGCCCGATGGTCCGGTCTATCAGGCGGGAACGCTTTCGGGGAACCCGCTCGCGATGGCTGCGGGAGTCGCCCAGTTGAAGGAATTGGAACGACAGAACGGATGGCAGCGACTCGAGGAAATCGGCCAGACCTTTGAAGATGGCATCCGCGGCACGTTGAAAGAGATCGGCCGCGATCTTACGTTCAACCGGGTCGGCTCGATGTTTTGTCTCTTCTTTACTGAGGACAAAATCACAAATGTGGACGATGTGAAGAAGTCTGACTTTGATGCGTTTTCAAAATTCTTCTGGGCTTGTCTGGATGGCGGCGTTTATTTTGCCCCGTCCCAGTATGAAGCCGGGTTTATCTCGATGGCGCATGCGGCAGATGACATGGACAAAACGACGGAAGTTACCTGTAACGCCCTGAAGACAATTTTTAAGTGAAGGTTCACCCTTCGCGACAGCCTACCAAGAAATACGATGAGTGACGGAGAAAATCCCCTGGAGTTTTCAGCTCGAGATCTGATGCCCGATTGGGCTCAGGAAAAGAGCAAAGATCAGTCGAAAACCAGCGCCAAGCGATTTGGCGGCGATGACGGAGGCGATAAATCACGTGGTGGTGGCGGCGACCGTCGTGGTGGTGACCGAAGAGGCGGAGGCCAACGCGGCGGCGACGATCGTAGGGGCGGCGGTGGTCAGCGAGGTGGCTACGGTGGCGGCGGTGGCGGCGGCGGCGGAGATCGCAGAGGCGGTGGCCAGGGAAACCGATTTGGTGGCGGACAGGGTGGGGGCCGGTCTTCCGGCGGAGGTCGCGGTGGCGACCGCCGTGGTGGTGACAGGCGCGGCGGCGACCGCAGAGGTGGCGGAGACTTTGAAAGAAATCGCCCGGAACCATTGCCCGCAGGCATTTCAGCGACGCTCGAACCTTCACAGCCCGCAGTCGAGGGGCTCGTTCGACACATCAAGCAAACGTTCCGGTCTTTCCCGGTTTCGGACCTCGCGAAGATGATCGTTCAGGAACGTGAGCGCTATGATATCCATTTCAAAGCAGAGGCCGGAAAGGCGAAGTTGTTCCAGTGTCTTGCTGACAAATCGCTCTGGCTGACCAAAGAGGAAGCCGTCGCGCACATCCTCAACAGTCCGGCGATCGAAGAGTATTACACCGTCGAAGAGGTGGATGTGGGGGCTCCGACCGGGAACTTCAGCGCTATCGCGGTTTGCGGTATGAGCGGCACCCTGCTCGGGCCGTCGAACCATCACGAATACCAGAAGAACATCGCCCGTCTCCATCGGGAGCGCTTTTCCAACATGCCGATCGATCGGCTGAAATCCCGCATTCGAATGGAGAATGACGAGGAGACGATCGAAAAATGGAAAGAGCAGGTGAGCAAGACGCGTCACTATCGCCTCAAAGGTGAGGAAGAAGTCGTCGAGGAGGTCGTTGCTGAAGAACCGGCTGAAGCACAAGCTTCGGAAAGCGAAGGTGCCGAAGCCGTTGTCACTGATGCGACGGTTGAAGAAGATGCGTCAAACGAGGCTTCCGAAACTGTTGAAGCGGTCGAGTCGGACGCACCTGAAAGCGCTGAGGAAGTGGTCGCGGACGCACCTGAAGAAGTTCCCGTGGAATCCGCAGCCGAAGACAGCAGCGAAGATGCGGTGTCCGAAGAAGTCGTTGCTGAAGAGCCTGCAGAAGAGGAAGCCCCGGCACCTGCCGCGGATGAGCTCGTGCTCAAGTCTCAGGAAGAGCTCGCGCAGCATTTTCGTGAACACTTTGCCGCTGAGGTGATTGCCGAAGTCAGCGAAGTGCTGATCCCGGGGAACGTCTCAGCGAAAGATCTCTCCGCCGGCCTGTTGAGTTACGTCAAGCAGGAGGGTGAAAAACTCCGCCGCGGATTTCCGTTGCCGATGATTCAATCGCTGTGTCGCGAGTTTGAAAAGCATGGCATGCGATTCTTCAAGCGGGGCAAGAAAGCGCTCCACGTCTCCTCGATTCGTCCCCGCGCGATCAGCGCAGGTGTCGCTCTCAGTCCTGAAGTTCAGAGAATCGTCGACTACGTGATTGCCAATCCCGGCCGCAAGGTGGTCGATATGCTCGACTCACTGGTCGAAGATTTTACGAAGCCGGATCCCAAGGCTGACAAAGCGGCTCCAAAAGAGGAGGTGCCTTTGTCCGACGGGGCAAAGAAAGTTCTCAGTAATCTGCGCTGGCTCACTTCGGAAGGGTATGTCCTCGAGTTTGCCGACACCAAGCTTCACATTGGAAAAGGTCCGAGACCGGATCAGCCGGCGTCGAAGAAGTCGACGAAAAAGGCAGCGAAGAAGAAAGCCGCTAAGTCTGAGGTGAAGACTGAAGCGACACCTGGGGGCGACGCGCCAGCGGAAGCCAAGGGTGAAGCGGAAGCGAAAACTGAGGAGAAAGCTGAAGCGGAGACTGTTCCGGCGGAGGTGGCTCCGAAGGCCGAGCCAGCGGAAGCGGCCAAGCCTGACGCGGAACCAACGACAGAGGTCGTCGAAGCTGAAGTGCCATCTGAAGACGCCAGTGAACCTGCGGCAGAAGAAGTGACTCCGGAGGTTGTCGCCGAAGAAGTTGCGGAGCCTGAGGTGGTAAAGGCGACTGAAGTCGCTGAGCCGGAAGTTTCTCCCGCGGAAGAACCTGAAGAGGTTCCTGCTGCTGAATCAGTTCCTGAGGAAGCGGCAACGGATACTCCCGTTGAGGACGCTCCGGAGAAAACCGAACCCAAAGGCGAGTAACGTTTTTACCGTCGCCGTAACCGGCGACGGCATTCCCTGATTGGAGTCAGTCAGGGGGTGATGCGGTGTCTGATGATTGGACAGCCCGTTCGAATCCGGACGCCGTGGGCCATGCCTTTTGGCAAAAGGCATCTACCTTCATTGCCTGCGAGGTTCGAAAGGTGAATGCGCCTCGCCGAGGCGCAGTTCGTGCGTAAATTCCACGGTGCTCGCGCTCGAGATCAAGCGCAGCGCTTTCTGCCCTCGACGCCCGCCCTCGTTTCGGAAGAACCCCGCGGAATCCGAAAGTCGCTGGCCTGGGCATCGCCGGAAGCCGGAGGGACAGCAACCGGGTTCATTTCTCCTCAGGCTGAACCGGAGGTTCAGAAGAGCCATAGCCGGTGGAGAAACCACCGGAATCCACGCTGCAGAACCATGGCCCCTCGCGGGGGCGCAGAACGGTTCGGAGACTCTCTTCGGCCCCGCGAGGGCCGCGGATTCTATTCAGAATTTCACCCCAGCGTTTTGCTGCGCTCCACACCGAGCTACTCTTTTTCGAGCTTCCAGCTCTGCGCGGGAAATTCAGGTAAATGGCATATTCCCTGAGATAGGTTAGGGCGTGGCCCCGAAATCCACCGCCTTCCACCAATCACGGAATGATGTGATGCGCAGAGAGCATGCGATGAACCGCGGCTCGCAACTCACTCGGTGCATACGGCTTCGGCAACACCCCGCGGAAGCCGAAGCTCGCCGGGCTGGACATCGCGGGCGCGTCTGAGTAACCGCTCGATACGATCGCGAGAATGTCGGGATCCATTTGCACGAGCTGACGCATCGTTTCGACGCCTCCCATTCCGTTCTCGATCGTGAGGTCACAGATGAGAAGATGAAATTTGGAATTGTTCTCCATCGACTCGCGATAGACTTCGATCGTCTCGCGTCCTTCTTTCGTCTCGACGACTTCGTGTCCGGCGCGACGCAGGGTCGCAGCCATGAGTCTCCGGATCGGTGCGTCGTCCTCGAGAATGAGGATGCGGGTTCCCACGAGGAGGGGCTCTTCGCCTTTCGGTACGAGCGGTTTCGCGGTGAGATTGGGGATGTCGAAATTGGGGTAGGCGATCGGCGCGTCGGGATCGTCGCCGAGTGAGTCGGGCCCGCGTCCGAGCGGAGCGCAAAAGGTGGCGATGGTGCCTTTGCCTTCTTTGGACTGGAGATGGATGAACCCGCTGTGTGCTTTCGCGATCGATTCGCAGACGGTCAGGCCGATTCCGGTCGCGTTGTTCTCCTTTCGCGTCGTGAAGTAGGGTTCAAAGACGCATTCGAGATCTTCATCGCTCATGCCGTGGCCGGTGTCGATCACTTCGATTAAAAGGTGGTCTTCGTCTGCGGGGGTATGGGAGCCCCTGATCGCCATGACTTCCTCCGGCGTCACTTTGGAGCAGCGCACGATGAGGACGCCGCCATTGGTCATCGACGCGGCCGAGTTGGAGACGAGGTTCTCGATGAGGCGGGTCACCTGTGAAGGATCGACGTTCGCGACGAGATCGGTTTCGGCCCCCTGGAACTGGTAGCGAATTTCCGGATGTTGAATCCGGTGTTCGGTGAGGACGCGGCGAATCAGGTCGGTGACGCGGGTGCGTTCGCGGATCGGACGCCCGCCTCGCGCAAAGGTCATGAGCTGCTGGACGAGACCGGTCGCTCTCGCGGCTGCCGTCTGCGCCTCTTTCAGCATGTCCTGCAGTTCGCTGTCATCGGGCCGGTTCTCGCGGGCGAGACTGATGTTACCGGTGAGGGTGGTGAGGTGATTGTTAAAGTCGTGCGCAAACCCACGTGCAAGGAGCCCGAGGCCCTCGAGTCGCTGCTGACGAACCGCTTCGGCTGCTTCGAGCCGAGTCGTCGTCGTGTCGGTGAAGAGAGTGAGAACGCCGCCGCGGGTCCGGTAAGCGCGGATCTCGTACCATTTTCCGCGGCTCGTGTCGTGAAAATCGAACCGGTGTCGTCTCCCTGTGACGAGAGGTTTGTTGAAATGGGAGTCGTAGTGCTCGTCTTCGTCTTCGCCGAAATGTTCCCAGAACCGCGTTCCGACGAGAGGCTCGCCTTTCCCGAATTCCGCGGCCGCTTCCGAGTTGGCGTAGGTGATGGCTCCATCTTCGCTGATCACCATGAGGGGATCGCCGACTTCATCGATGAGCGGTGAGCTCGACGCTGAGAAAACAGAGGTGACGTCGGATGCGGGAGCGGTTTCGGCGGGAAGCGGGGGAGGGCCTTCGCGGGTGGGGCCCCCTTCGTCGGGAGCGCCGGCTTCCTCAGGCTTGCGTTGTCGGATCAGCTTTTTGAACTGGGGATCATTTGCAATCGAGGCGATTTTTTTCAGCGCTTCACTGCGCGCGGGCGGAAGAGGTCTGGCCTCCTGCTTCATCGCAAAATCGTCGTTTTCCGGAAGAGGGGCGGGAGCATCGGATTCGTCAGCAGGGGTGCCTGCGGGAGCGATTACGGTGACGAGCCCTATCATTTCGCCGTCGCCGGTTCGGATCGGGGCGGAGCGCTCCTCGATTTCGCGTTTCTCACCTGTTTTCGTGGTGAGCGTGGCCTTGCGACCCTTGAGTGGCTCTTTTTCGCCGTCGGATGCTTCGGCAGGGGCGGGGTCGGTCGTTTCACGAATCTCGAGCGGGAGCACCTTTGTCAGTTCGGCATCACAGGCGTCGGCCTTCGACCAGCCGGTGAGCGCTTCTGCGGATTGATTGAGGTAAACCACGTTTCCGGCCACGTCGGAGGCGACAACGGCCTGTGGTAAATGATCCGACACGGCTTCGAGTCCGGGGAGTCGCAATTTGAGACGTTCTTCGGCGAGGCTGCGTTCGACGACTGCTTCGAGGCAGGCGGAGAGTTCCGCGTCGGTGAACGGCTTGCGGATGAACGCGGCGGGTCGGGCGGCGCGGGCCTTTTCGTAGAGCGCATCTTCTGAATAGCCGGTGATGAAAATCGCGGGAACGTTGTATTGCTGGCGAATTGACTGAGCGAGCTCGATTCCCTCGTTGCCCTCACCGAGCTGAATATCGAGGAGCACGAAGTCGGGCGACTTCTCTTTGACGAGGTCTTTCGCCTGTTCCGCTGAATAGGCGATTCCCTCCACGATAAAGCCGCGACGACGAAGCGTTGCCTCGAGATCACGCGCCGTCACTCGATCGTTTTCGACGATGAGTAAACGCAATCGGTTGGCAGGCAAATCATCCATAGAGGCTTTATAAAAACTAAAACGTTAGAGTCAATCTTTCACCAATGACAGGAAGATTTTTCAAGAATAAACGCTCATCACCGAACCGTCGTCGGTGAGGCTCTAATTCGGTCGAAGAGGAACGATCAATTCCCATTGTTCCGTCGGATCAGCGTCTTCAGGCACGTCGAGGCGACCCTGAATTTGCTCGGTCAGGATCTCCAGCGTCTCTATCTCACTCTCCCGGTCGATAAAGGCGAAGCGGCGATTGGTTCCCGGTCGAACGACGAGACGGAACGAGTCGCCGGCTTCGTGAAGATTGAGATAAAGCTCAGGTCCGGGGCCTCGCTGGCCTTCGCACACGATCAAGCGAACGAGTTCGCCCATGAGGAGGCTGAACGGTGTTGCCGTCTGCGCGGGAATCGTGATGGATTCGAGTCCTGTGACAATCACTTCACGACGTCCGGGGCCCTGACCGGTGAGCGAGCAGACTTCGTCGGCGACGTGGCGGATCAGTGGCACGACCGTGATGTCGCTCCCTCCTCCGTAGGGAAGCGCCTGCGCCATCGAGCGAAGTCTGATCTGCCATTTGATGAACGCGTCCCTCGCCGCCACTCCCTGCGGTTCCAGATTGAAGAGGCTCGTCACGAGTTGAAGTTGATTGCGGAACGAGTGCTGAGTCGTTTCCCGCGAAAGCGCGGGGTCGTTCTGTCTGACGGGCTGCGGCGCCGGTGAATCTTCCGATGTTTCGGTCGCGGTCCGAATCGTCAGCATGAGAAGATTCTCTGTCGCGCCGTTTCGAATCAGCTGAAATTCGCTCGTGCACTCCACGGCCACACCCTCGGAGGTAACGACGGGTTCGCGGCACTCCCAAATGTCGGATTGATAGAGTCCCGCGGCGATTTTCCGCTGGAAGCCGGACCCTTCGTCTTTTTCAGAGCGATAGAGACTGCCGAGTCGTTTTCCCACGAGTTCTTCGCGCGAGACGCCAACGAGCGCCGCACCGGATTCATTGGTGTGTCGAATCCGCCCCGTCGCGTCGCAGATGAGAATGGCATCACGACTTTTTGCGAACACTTCATCGAGCCAGCCGGAGCCTTCGCTGAGTCGTCTCAGCTCGGAGTGATTGCGGACCACCGCAAGCGTTTGGTTGTTTCCACAGGCGGCAAGGTTCACTTCGAAAGAAAACAGTTCGCCGTCGTCGCCCCTGATTTCGGCGCAGACGTTCTCGCTCTTCTCGAGGACCCGTGGAAGCGACTCTTCGACGAGGTTGCCCAGGGCCGGCCAGACGTCTGTGATGAGCTTGTTCCGCCACGATTTGTCAGGTGAAATTTCCTCCCATGCTTTGGGGGGCGGGGCGTAATCGGAAATCGAAAGGTCGGGGTTGATCAGGATGATCAGGTCCGGAACCGAGGCGATCAATGCCTGGGCTTTCACCGCGAGAGCCTGCAATTTCGTGGCGAGTTGCTCGTTGACCTCGTTCGACGTCGAGGGCTTTTCGAACAGGTAGATTCCCATGGACCGGGAGAGATCATCTTCTCCGACCGGGCAGAAAGTGACCTTTGTCTTAACTTCCGTCTCTTTCGAACGGAGCCAGATTTCTCGGGAAACAAAGCGGTCCGCCCCGCTTCCGGCCTTGAGGGATTTAAAGAGAGCTGCTTCGTCCTTCGCGAGCGCTTCGGCGTCACGTGGATGGAGGAGTCCGGCGAGAGTGTTGAGTCTCAGTTCAAAGAGAGCCTGCCCTGACAACCGGAGAAAGGCGGGGTTCGCCTCGATGATTCGACCGGTTCGGTCAACTAGGACGATTCCGGTTTCTGCGTGGGAGAAAAGAGCGCGGAATTTGAGTTTTCCCTGATGCAGATTTTCCTGCGTGCGGTGCTTTTCCGTGACATCCTGAATCGAGAGCGTGATACCGCCATCCGGAAGAAGTGAAGACCGGAACTCGATCTCCCTTATTCTCTGATTGGAGGACTTCAGGGAAAAGACCTGGGTGAGTTGATTTCGCCATAAGTATTCGCGCCACGACTCGATTAATTTGCCTGCGTGTGCGGTGTCGGTCGACAGTGCTCTAAGCCAGGGCTCGATACCACCTTTTTCCTGAATTCCGTATCCCAGCAGTTCCCGGAAGGTGCTGTTTTCGTGAAGGAGCTGTTGCTCGGGGCTGAAAACCGCGAGGCCGTAGGGAAGTTCGTCGAAAATCGGACCCCAGTCAGCGATTCCCGGTTTAGCCGGTTGACCCGGGATCGGAGCGAGGTGATGCCCGGTTGACGGAGACGTTGGCTTGCCTCCCCCGGCGGTGGTTGCGGGGACGCCAAAAACATTTCCTCCTGTCAGCTGGACAGGGGGACGCGATCCGTCAGAAGATGGAATTTTATCAGGCAATGAACTGGGAGCGGCGGGAACGGAGAAGGAACAGTTTATTTAAGAAAACTTAAGTAGTTCCTGCAAGCGTTAATTCTTCGGAATCAGAAGAAAAACAGCCTTTTTCGCCAAAATCTCAGCTTTTCGTCTCAGATTCGAGAGTCGTCGTTCGAGAACAGAGAAAGTAAAAGAGGATACCGACGGCAACGGTTCCGAGTCCGAAGAGAAATTCGACGGGTTTTTCTTTGATTTGGAAAATCAAAACGTAGACGCTCACCGAGGCGAAAATAAGCGGTGTGAGAGGGTAGGCCCAGGCGCGGTAGGGACGGTCCCAATCGGGATGCTTGATTCGCAGGTAAACGACGCCGATCACGACCATGAGTGACGAAATCGTGAGGAGTGCCTGCACGTAATGGATGATCTGATCAAAAGTCGCGGAAAGGACGAGCACGACGACGATGATACTCTGCAAGGCGATTGCGAGCGCGGGGATTCCGTTGGAATTGGTTTTCGCAAAAAGGCCGAAACGCCGGTGATCCCGTCCCATCGCCGCGGCGACGCGCGGACCGGCCCAGGTCATCGAACTGATTGTCGAGATGAGTCCGAAACTGATGAGGATTCCCATGACCATTCCGCCCCGGGCGCCGAGAACCTGCTCCGCGGCAACGAATCCGACTTCGGCTTCACCCGCGAGTTTGTCGACCGGCGTGGAGTAGAGGAAGGATGCGTTGAGCATGACGTAGAGCGCGGTGACGGCGGCCGTTCCGATGAGCAGCGCGAGCGGAACCGTTTTCTCGGGATTCTTTACCTCGTCCATCATGTAGACCGCGGCGTTCCATCCTGTGTAGGCGTAGAGCACGTAGACAAACGAGATCGCAAACGAGCTCGAGGTGATCAGCTCGAGGTCCCCGTCGCGGGGGAGGAATGAGACGGTCCCCGCGCCCGCGCTCGAGAAGCAGATGATTCCGAGAACGAGAATGAGCGCGACTTTGGCGTAGGTGAGGACGGATTGAAATCGCCCGATGTTCCTGATCTTCCCGAGATGAACGATTGCGACGAGAATCACGATGATGAGCGCCGGCGCGAGTGGGGGGATTTCAAAAATACGCCCGAGATAGCTTCCCATGAGCGCTGCGTTTGCTGCAATCGGAGCCGCAAACCCCACCGTGACTGAGATCCAGCCGGCGAGGAAGCCGATGAGCGGTTTCCAGGTCCGTGAGAGGAGGTGGTATTCTCCCCCTGATTTGGGGAAAATGGAGGCAATCTCCGCGTAGCAAACCGCCCCGCAGAGCGAGACGACCCCGCCGATAATCCACAGGACCATAATGGGAAATCCCGAGGGAATTCCGAGCAGCTGATAGCCGAGGCTTCCGAAGACGCCCGTTCCTATCATGTTGGCGACGACGATGGCGGTAGCGGTGACGAGACCGACTTTGGCGACTTTTTTATCCATGTGTGAGAGTGGTGGGCGGGAGGTAGGGAGTAGTTGCAAACCGGCGCTGCGGCGCGGGCGGCGCGTAAGCTCAATTCTCCGGTTCGTTTCGGTAACCTAACAGGGTTTCATGATCGACCCAAGAGGGTTAGGTCGCGATTCGATACGCGCGTGTTTGTCAGGCTCTTTCAAAAGGAACGTCGTGATAGGCGAGGGCCCATTCTCTCATGAAGCGGACCTGCCGGGGAACGACGCGATAGAGAATGAACTCGGGATTGTCGGGGCTGCCGAGATAGTGTTTTAAAAGCGGATTGGCCTTCCAGATTTCCGCTGTCACACCGGCGTCAGAGACTCGTTCGGCGGTGCCGGAAATGCGTAATTGATCATGATCGGGGGCGAGGTAGGCGAGCTCCACCTTCGGGTTTGCCTCGATCTCGGCGGTCTTTTGGTAGGAGGCGAGATTGGCGACGTAGATGGTGAAATCGTGATCGACTCGAACCGGCGAAACGGGGCGCACTCGCGGTTGTCCATTGGGATCGACCGTCGCGAGCATGGGGAATTTCGCCGCTTTAATGACTTCGTGGGCCAAAGCGGGTAGTTGCTCGAGGTCGACGGGTTCTACTCGTGGTTTCATGCCGTTATTAAGCACCAAATCGTGTCCTGCGGCAACGAAAGAGCGAGCCGCTCGTGGAATGAAATCCGCTCTGCGTTGTCGGGCTGTTCAAGCGGGGAAGGTAAGCTCGACACGCCGGGAAAGAAATCCTCACGGATTCCTCTACATTCGCCGTTCGATTAGGGCTTTGCGGCGAGGGCAGATATGGCGCACCTTTGGCAATTCCTGATTGATGAAACGACTTCTAATCCTCTTTGTCGTGCTCGCGGCGCTTGTTCTGATTCCCTTTTTGATCTGGGGCGACGCGCTTGAAGAGAAAATGTCGATCGAATCAACCGTCGCGTGGTTGCGCAGCACGGGATCGTGGGCGTGGGCGGCGGGGATGGGATTGCTGATCATCGATTTGTTTCTTCCCATCCTGGGAACGGTCGTGATGTCGGCTCTCGGGTTGATTTACGGGTGGTTTCTCGGGGGGCTCCTGAGCGCGCTCGGCTCAATCGGGGCGGGGCTTCTCGCCTACGGACTGTGCTGGAAAGCGGGTCGGCGTGCCGCGGGGTGGCTCGCCGGCGAAGAGGGGCTCGCGCAGGGGGAGCGGATTTTTCACGCCGAGACCGGAGGATGGCTTGTCGCGCTCTCGCGGTGGATGCCCTTACTTCCGGAGGTGATTGCCTGTCTCGCCGGGATCTCGAGGATGCCGTTCCGGCGGTTCTTTCTTTCGCTCTGCGCGGGAAGTTTCCCGCTCGGGTTTGTTTTTGCGTGGATTGGGGATTCAGGGAATCAGAATCCGTGGTTCGCGCTGGTGGTGAGCGCAGGACTTCCTCCGGTAATCTGGTTATTTTTCCGTCAGATTTATCTCAGGAAATCTGACAAAAATGCCCCCAAGAGCCCGAAATGATCTTTAAAGTCGGTTTTGTAATTCTCATTTTTAAGAGTAAAAAGTGCGTAATTCTTCTTGGCTCAGGGACGGTTTCATAGGAAACTGTGCGCGAAACCCTGCGGATGGTTCTCCCCGCGTTCTCAGACAGTTACATGATTTTCTCTAACGGCCTTTTCAAAAGTCCGGGCGTGCTTGTCGTCGCCCTTGCCGTAATCGTGTGCCTTTTTGGTCCCTCGACAGCGAGGTCGCAAGGAGACATGGATCCGTCGGATCTCTGGTATCGGGGATTTCTTCTCGTTCAGGCGGCACGTGAGTCAGAGGCGCAGGGGCAGTATCTTGCCGGCTACAATCAATTGGGCGAGGCGAAGCAACTTTATGATCATCTCGCGAGAGAGTATCCGGAATATCTCAAAGAGATCGTGACCGAGCGTCGCCATCTCATTGCCGAGAAGCGGGATGAGTTAACGAGCCTCATGCATCAGCCGAAACCGGTGGCGCCGACGATTCCCGCCCCGCGATCGATGCCGCAGCAGGCTCCGCAGAATTACGCAGGGAATCCTCAAGCTCAGCCCGGGACCGGTGTGCCGGGTGTCAGAATCGCGCCGCCGCCGACCAATCCCGGTGGAGCTCGTTCACGGTCGATGGAAATCGAGACCGGTCGCGAAACCTCTCTGCCGTCCTGGACCGAGGGCGCGAGTCAGGCGTTGCCGCGACAGGCGACGATGGTTGGTCCCGAAGCGCCGAGTTTGCCGCGCGTCGATTCACGGCCACCCAACTCGGTGAGCGGGATCGCGAATTCTTTCTACAACAACATTTCGAGAAACGACGATCTGATCTCTTACCTGAACGAGGAGAACGCCAAGCTTCGCCGCGAGGTGGAGATGAAAGATCAGCTCCTCCGGAAAGTGAACAGCGATCTGTTAGCGGCGCGTGACAACGAGAGGAAATACAGAGAGCGTCTCGCAGAGGTGGAAGCCAGTGGCGGTGGAAACGTCGAAGAGCTGAAAGGGATGGTCCGCGATTCGCTGAAGTCGCTCGAGAAAGCGAACCGTCAGAATGAGATGTTGGTCACGGAGCTCGAGAAATCGAAAATCCGCGAGCAGAAGATGCGTGAACGCATTGCGGAGGCGGAGCGCGAGCGGGATAATTTGCTCGAAGTCGTTCAGGGTGGCGGTAACGGAGGAAAGGCGCTGAAAGAGCTCATGGATCGCAATCGCGAGCTGAGCGCCAAATTGGATCGGGCCGAGCAGCTCGCCTCGAGTCTTTCCGAGCTGAACAACGAAAAGGACGAAGACATCAAAATGTTGAAGTCCCAGATCACGCAGATCAAGCTCGAGCGTGACAAACTGCTTTCCGAGAATCTCAGGCACCAGCAGAGCATCGACGAGCTGCAGCGGAAGTTGGAACTGCTTTCCGATGGGCTCACGGCTGAGGAAAAGAATGCGCTCGCCAACGCCAGTCCGATTGAGAAACGGGAGAACGAAATGCTTCGCTCCGTCGTCCTGAAGCAACTTCGACGTCAGGCTCAAATGAAGGCGGCGAAAGAACTGCTTCTCAAGCAGCTCGCGAAAACCGGCGTCCGTTCGGAGACGCTGCTGACTTTAGTTGAAGATATGGTGCGTGGTTCTCAACTCACGGATGAGGAAAAGGCGCTCTTCCGATCACCGCAGTTTCAGGAGATTGTCGATGCGGCCTCAACCGACGATGCCGGGGCGGTCACGACTTTTGCTGACGCCGCTACTCCGGGCGTTGACGGCAGTGGCGCAACGATGTCCGCGACGCTGGTCGTGCCGGGGAATGCTCCTGAGCTTCCGGGGGCGAACGGCGTGATCGAAAAGCAAAAGCTCAGCGTCGAACTTTCCCAACTCGACAAATCCGCCCGACTCGATTTTAAAGAAGGTCGCTACAGCGAGGCCGAAGCCGGATTTCTGGAATACCTTCGTTATCGCCCGAAGAACGTGGGGTGTCTCTGCAATCTGGGCGTCCTCAAGATCGCGATGAAGAATTACTCAGAGGCTGAGTATTATCTCGAAAAGGCTCTCGCGATCGAAAGCAAGTCGGGGCTCGCGAATTACCTCTTAGGTCGTGCGCTGTTCCTTCAGGGGAAGCTCGATGACGCGCTCGCGAAATTGGAGGAGGGCCTGACCTACGATCCGCAGAACGCAAAAGCTCACAACTCCGTGGGTGTGATTTCGACGCAGAAGGGCTGGGTCGATCGCGCGGAGCGTGCTTTCACCAATGCCGTTTCGATCGATCCCGATTACGGCGACGCCCATTTCAACCTCGCCGTTTTGTTTGCGACGAGAGAGCAGCCCGATCCGAAGGCGGCAGAGAAGCATTACTTCCGCGCGCTTCACCTCGGCATCCCCCGGGATTCTTCGATCGAAGGGTTCCTCAAGGAGGCCGAAGCGGCCGGGTTAACGGTCGGGATACGGTAAGCCGCGGAAGGTGATGCAAGCACTCTTGCGGCAGGCGATCCTGTTTGCGAGTCCGGCGGAGTCTCCGGCAAGCGGGACCGACTGCCGCAAAATCGTTTGCCTTACCTAAGTTCTTGCAAGAGCACTCTTCCCCTCACACACTCACCCTATGTCTTCGCAGTATATAATGATCGGCGGGTTCCTCGGTGCCGGGAAAACGACTTTGATTCAGCGCTTTGCCCAGTATTTAGCAGACAAAAAGCAAACCGTGGGATTGATCACCAACGATCAGGGCGCGGGCCTCGTTGATTCCGCGATCGGGCGTTCGAATCGCTTTCCGGTGCAGGAGATTTCAGGAGGGTGTTTTTGCTGCCGTTTCAATTCGCTGATCGAAGCGGCGACAACGCTCACTGAGGAAACGCGCCCCGACATTCTGCTGGCTGAGCCGGTTGGAAGCTGCACCGATCTTGTCGCGACGGTGAGCCTTCCGCTTCAGAAAATTTACGGGGATGACTATCGGGTGACCGCCTTCAGTGTTCTTGTCGACCCTCTCAGGGCGGCGCGTGTGCTCGGGCTGGATGACGGACGTAAGTTTTCCGAGAACGTGACCTATATTTACCGGAAGCAGCTGGAGGAGGCGGATTTCATCGTCATGAATAAACTCGATCTTCTTTCCGATGAGGCACGGGTCGAGCTGCGTGCCGCTCTCGAGAAAGAGTTCCCCCACGCCAAAGTTTTCGAACTGTCGGCCCGGGGCGGGGAAGGCTGCGAAGAATGGTTCGAGGCGGTTTTGGCTTCGGAATCAAACACGAGTCGTTTCCTCGAAATTGATTACGATAAATACGGGGAAGGTGAGGCTTTGTTAGGGTGGTTGAACGCCACAGTTGAGATCAAGTGCGATGGAGGCGTTGATGAATTCGACGGCAACGAGCTTCTCGTCGATCTCGCGAATCAACTCCGTGACAGCTTTGAAAACGAGGGCACCGAGGTCGCGCATCTCAAGATGACCTTGAATCCGATCGGTGATCCCTACGAACTGGCGGCGATCAATCTGGTGCGGGGCGATTCCTCTCCCGAACTCTCCCATCGCCACTACGAGCCGATTGACGACGGCGAGCTCTTACTCAACATCCGCGCCGAGGTCGATCCCGGGACGCTGGAGCGCGCCGCTGATGCCGCACTGGAAAAAGTGATCGCGATTGACCGTGGACTCGTTTTTCGCATCGCTCATCTCGAGCACTTTCGACCGGGGATGCCGAAGCCGACGCATCGCTTCACTGCAGAAAGTTCCTGATCTCGCACGGCCGTGAAAAAGTTCGTCAGTTTGTTTGTCTCCGTCATTCTCGGCGTCACATTCTGTTTCATCGTCTGGGTGGTCGCCGCTCACGATTATCAGTGGGAGCTGATTCAGCCCTACTGGAGTAATCTGTTTTCCGGTTGGCTCAATACGCTCGGCATCTCGGTGGTGGCTCTACTGCTGAGCGTGATCATCGCGTCAGTGCTCACGGCGGGGCAGCTTTCGGACTACCGCGTGCCACGCCTCCTGTCCCGAGTCTACGTTGAGTTTGTTCGAGGGACTCCGCTTCTTGCTCAGATTCTGATCGGGTATTACATGATCGCCGACTCGATCGGCTGGGACAGTCGGTTCGGTGTTGGTGTGGTTGTTTTGTCAGGCTTTTCCGGTGCGTATCTCGCGGAGATCTTTCGTGGCGGGGTTGAATCCGTCTCCTCCTCCCAGTGGCTCTCGGCGCGGGCGATCGGGCTGACGGAGGGACAGACCTACCGTCACATCATTATCCCCCAGGCGGTGCGCCGGGTCCTGCCGGCATCGGCGGGGCAGTTTGCGAATCTGATCAAAGATTCCTCATTGCTCTTTGTGATCAGTGTCCACGAATTCACGATGCAGGCACGGGAAGTGAATGCGAATACCTACGCTGCATTCGAGGCTTATATCCCGATGATCATCGGCTATTTACTCCTCACGTTTCCGATTTCCCTGTTGAGTCGTTATCTCGAAAATCGTTTTCATTATGAGCATTGAGATCACTCAGTTGAGCAAGCGTTATGGAGCGAGTCTTGCGGTTGATTCGGTCTCGGCAGCCTTTGGTGACGCGGATCAGGTTGTCGCATTGATAGGGCCGTCGGGGGGTGGTAAATCGACCTTACTCCGACTTCTCGGGGGATTGGAGCCACCGTGTTCGGGGGAGATTGTTATTGATGGCAATTCCGTGCCGGTTGATGAGGAATCGCTCCGGCGGTTCAGGATGGGAAATGGCTTTCTTTTCCAATCCTTCAATTTGTTTCCTCATTTGAAAGCGATCGAGAATATTTCGCTGCCGCTCGTGAAGGTGCACGGGTGGACCGAAAGTGATGCGCTGGAGCGGGCGGGGGAAATAGCGGATCGATTCGGGTTGGTGGAACATCTTGAGAAATCGCCGGGTCAACTTTCGGGCGGGCAGCAACAACGCATCGCTCTGGCGCGAGCGGTGGCGCATCGACCGGGGTTGCTCTTTCTTGATGAGCCCACCTCCGCGCTCGATCCTGAAATGAAGGCGGAGGTGCTGGATTTGATTGAGGAACTGCGCCTCTCGGGGCAGCGGATTGTTCTATCGACTCACGAGATGGGCTTCGCAAAACACTCTTCCGATAAGGTGCTGTTTCTCTCGGAGGGGCGCGCCCTCGAGACGGGGGATTCCGGTGCGGTTTTTGAGAATCCTCAGTCAAAAGAGCTGCGCGATTTTCTCGCCAAGGTGATGAAATGGTGACAGAATCCGCTCATGGAATGGTTAATCACAATAGCAGTTGGTTTTGTCGCGGGTGCGCTCGGGAAGTTTCTGGTTCCCGGCGATGATCCCGGAGGCTGTCTTATCACGACGCTGATTGGAATTGTTGGCGCCGTCGTTGGGAAATTCGTGGCCGGCGCCCTGGGACTTGGAGTCGCGAACGCCTCCGGTTTCAACCTGCCCAGCATCGGTGTTTCCGTCGCCGGTGTCGTGATTCTGCTGGTTCTTTATCGCCTCATTTTCAAAGGCAAAAAGAAGAAGTGATTTTTACGCAGGGATTGCCCAGGGAATCCATTCAGCACGTAGCGCCGCGAGGAGCAGTGTCACGACGATTGCAGCAAGCAGCGTCGAGTAAAGGACTGATGCGGCTGCGAAACGACTGTCGGCTTTGAATTCGTGTGCGAGCAATGCGGTGTTCACCGCGGTGGGCGAAGCGGCCCCGACGATGAGGATCGCCGCCATTTCACCGCTGAACCCGAAGGCGAGGCAGAGGGCCGCCGCGATCGCCGGACCACCGAGGAGCCGGATGATGAGCGCGATCGAAAGATTGCCCCGGGGCGAAGGAGGTTTCGTTTTCGACAATTGCACGCCCAGTGTGATGAGGGCGAAGGCGACGAGTGACTGAGCGAGGTAGGAGAGCGGGGTCCAGATAAAGATGACGTCCTCGAGCGGGTTGTCAAAATAGCGCAGTGTTAGTGCGATGACGATCGCGTAGGGGGAGGGTTGTTTCAGGATGGGTTTGAAGAACCCTTTGCGTTCAGTGCTGCCTGCGTTCGCGAGAAATATCCCGACAGAGAAACTCGTGAGGTTCATCGTTGCGAGGACGAAAACCTGGACGACCGATCCGAGTTCGGTGAAGGCGAGCGTCATCAGCGGGATCCCCCAGTTCCCGGAGTTGTAGATCATCGTGCTCAGCTGCATCGCGTAGCGCTCTGACGCGGGCGTCTTACGAATCGCGCAAACCGCCCAGCTGATCAGGCCCATCGCGAGGATCACGCAAACGGTGAACCCGATGATGCGCAGCCCGATCGCCCCATCCAGATTCGAAGTCGACAGCCTTACGAGAATGAATGAGGGAACGAAGAGGTAGATATTCAGTTTTACGAGCGACTTGAGATCCAGATCGAAGATCCGGTCAAGTCCCCAGCCGAGACCGGCGAGGACGAGAATAGGAAGGCAGACGTCGAAGAAGATTTGAAAAAGAGCGAGCATGTAGAGAGCTACTTCGCCGGAGCGGCTAGGTAGCTCAGCAAATCCCTCATTTCCTCCACCGTCAAGCTCGCTTCGAGACCTTCCGGCATGAGCGACTGCCCGAGTCCTTTCATCGACTGAACCTCGGTTCTGGGAAAGGTGCGGCTGAGGCCTCCCGGCATTTTCATCGTCACTTCCTCGGCTGATTCAGATTCAATGATACCGACCAGCATCTCGCCGTTCTTCAGTTCAAAGGTGAAGGCTTGAAACTGCGGGGCGACTTCCTTGTTGGGGTTCAGGATGTTACCGAGAAGCGATTCGGCTCCGGCGTTGGAAAAGGTCGTGATCGACGGCCCGAGAACGATTCCTTTGCCCTCGTGCGAAAGGTGACAGACCATGCAGGCCTTCTCAAAAGCGAGTCGTCCTTTCTCCCGGTCGCCTTCTCCCTGCAGCGCGTCTGCATAGTTCGCAATCACCTGATCCCGGGAAATCACGGGAGGCAGCACGGTCGCAGCCAGCTTGCTAACGGCTTTGCTCTTGTGGTCTCTGAGGCCGGCGATGAGTTGCGCGGGCGTTTCCGCGACGTTGATCTTTTCCGACTTGAGAGATTCGAGGAATGCGAGTGAGGCCGGTTCGCTCGCGAGGAGCTTCGCTGTGATGCTGTTCCGGCTTTCATCGCTCAGATCGGTGAAGCGTTCGACGAGAAACTCCGGATCACGAATCGTGGTCGCGAGCCGGCTTCGCAGCGAAGCGGATTGAGTGCTTTCGAACAGGCTCTTCAATTCAGCATCGAAACCTGATGACCCTGACAATGCGAGAATCGAGATTGCGTGTGATTTTTCCGATTCGGAGGTGTCTGCTTTTGCCAGGATCGCCACAGCCCGGTTCAGCAGGTCTTGAAATGCGGAGTCGGTGAGCAGACTTTTCCAGCCTGATGGGTTGGACTGGAGTCCTTTTTTCAGAGCGGTAAGTTCGCTGACGAGGCGGTCGTCAACCGGAGCGGTGGCGGCTGCTTCGACAAGCGTTTTGATAAAGTCCATGTCGCCACTGCTTCCGACGAGCTCGGAGAGCGCGATGTGTAGATCCCCGGGAGGAAGCGCCGAGACCGATTCAAGCGCGGCACTGAGGTCGTCTCCGGTCCGGATGGAATTCAGGAATCCTGCGCGGATCCATTCGTCTTCGGCCGCAGCCGCGGTGTGTTCCCTGAGGAAGCTCGTTGCTGCGAGCATGGCGGGGAAAGGTTCGATCGGCTCTTTCGGGTCGGCGGGGATTCCGCGTTCGTAGAGGAGACGTCGCGCTGTCGTTTGATGCCAGTCATTGGCGTGATCGAGCAGTTTCTGCAGCTCCGCATCAGACAACGAAGCGAGGTCGGGGGCTCCGGTTGCTTTCGCGCCCTCCGGTGCGGCGCGGTAGATGCGTCCGCGATCAAATCCGCTGTTGAGATCGACGTGCTTTTTGATCGGCTCGGGGAGCGACCAGGGATGTTCGATCGTCTCGCGATACATGTCTGTAATGTAAAGGCAGCCGTCGGGTCCGGTAGTGAAACTGGTGGGGCGGAACCAGTTGTCTTTGCTGCGGATGAATTCGCTTTTCAATTCCGGGTTCGCCCGTGTCGCGACGGGTTGGGTTTGTCCGCCCGGGTAGGTGACGAGCTTCCGGTGAATCAAGTTGCTGCCCACGTCGCCGATGAACGCGTTGTTCCGGAACCCTTCGCCAAAGGCATCTCCCCAGTAGAGGTGGACGCCGGTCGCCGAGGTGAAATAGCCCGAGACCCGACCGCCTCCTTCAACGACGCCTTTGACGACGCCGGAGACACGCCAACGTGTCCTGACAATGCGCCAGGGTTCGTCCGGACTGATTCGATAGACCGGAGCGGCAGCGCCATCGTCGGGGATGTTTACGAGCGGTGCAGGGAGGCGATACCAGGGATTGGGATTCACATGATGCCTTTCGTAGGCGACCCAGATAATATGACGGGAATTCGTGCAGACGAAGCGACGCCCTTCGGAATCAAAGCTCATGCCATACTGAGCGGTTCCGTTCGCGGGGCGGAGATCCAGTTTTTCGGGATCAAAAGAAAAGTCCGCGCCGCGCAGCGGGACGGGTTCGAACTTGTCATCCCCGACGCGTGACACGATTCCACCGTTACCTGCCGTCGCTCCCCACACGCGATTGTCCGGGCCCCAGCGGAAGCTGTTGAAGAGAGCCTGCATGTTCAATCTCGGCGGGCCTTCTCCGAATCCGGTGAAGAGATGTTTGGATTCGTCGGCGACACCATCGCCATCGGTGTCTTTAAAATAGTGGACATCGGGCGTCGCTCCGACGAAGACGCCGCCTTTGTAGCAGAGCACCGCGGTGGGCCATTTGAGGCCGTCTTTGAAAACGGTGGAGTGATCGAATTTCCCGTCCCCATTGGTATCGGTGAGCAATCGCACGCGTCCGAGCGCGCTGTCGCGGCGCTCCGAGTAACCGCGCATTTCGAGAACGTAGGCGCGTCCTTTTTCGTCGAACGCCATCGCGATCGGGTCCATCACGTCGGGCTCGTGCGCGACGAGATCGAGCTGGAATCCTTTCTCTATTTCGAAGGTGTCCGCGACCTGAGCCGGTTCGGTCGCGGGCACTCTCGGAAACTCTTCAGCGGAGAGTTCGAGTGGGTCTTCCGCAGGGGACGTTGAGAACAGGAATAAAAAAAGGGCGCAAAGGCGGATCGTTTTCATCTCGCAGGAATCGGGTTGAGTTAGATAATCGAGCTTGAGGATGAACAAGGTATGAATCGAAGACAATTCACAAAAATAGCGGGAATCGGGATTGCCAGCGGAGCCGTAGGCGCGGCGGTGGGGAAAGAAAAGCCTCTCGAGATTATCGATATTCATCAGCACGTCAATTTTCACGGGCGACGCGATGATGAACTGATCGCGCACCAGAAGAAGATGGGCGTGTCGAAAACGGTTCTGCTCCCGTCGGCCTCGGCACTGGCGATGGCGTCGACCCACAACGGGAGATCGAACGGACTCGCGGCGCGGGTGTTTGGAACTCAGGCTTCGGCCCGGCTCGCTGCGAAGCATCCGGATTTGTTCGCTTATTTCTGCAACGAAGTCCCCGACACGACGGATGCGGTGCCTCGCCTCGAGCACTGGCTGAAGCAGGGCGCCTGCGGGATCGGGGAGTCGAAATTTCACCTCGAGTGCGATTCGGCACCGATGATGCGGATTTACGAAGTGGCTCAGGAATTCAAAGTGCCGGTGTTGCTCCATTTCGAACACAATCGCTACAACATGGGATTTGAGCGATTTCACAAGGTGCTCGCCAAATTTCCCGAAGTGAATTTCATCGGCCATGCTCAGGCCTGGTGGGGGAATATCGATGCCAGGCACGATCAGGCGACGAACTATCCCACGGGTCCGGTGACGCCGGGAGGTCTCTCTGACAAGTACCTCAGCGATTATCCGAACATGTATGGCGATCTCTCTGCCGGTTCGGGGCGAAACGCTTTGAATCGGGATGAGGAGCACGCCGCCGCCTTTCTTGAAAGGCATCAGGACAAATTGCTGCTGGGGACGGATTGCGCCGATCCCACACCGAAAATTCAGGCGTGTTCCGGCCTCGACCAGATTAACAACGTCAAACGACTGCTCAACGATGATGAAGCCAAAAAGAAAATATTCTCAGAAAATGCAAAACGGATTATTCAATTTTAACCGCCGGACTTTTCGTTCGCTGCTTTGCGTGAGTGGAGCGATCTTTTTTACGATGTCAGGATATAGTAACGAAGACGCCGGGCCGGTCATTATGGCGCATCGCGGAGCGAGTGCCGATTGCCCGGAGAACACGCTCAGCTCGATTGCGGAAGCGGCGAAGCAGGGTGCGACGGTGGTTGAGTTCGATGTCAGGGAAACCAGCGATGGAGTTCTCGTGCTGTTTCACGACAAGACGTTTGAGCGGTTCACCGGCAGTAAGAACACCGTTGAAGAAGCGGCGTGGGAATCGATCCGCGGCACCGATGTGGGTTCATGGTTTCCCGGCGGGAAGTTTAAGGGTGAGAAGATGCCGCTGTTTCGCGAGGCGCTCGAGCTGTGTTTCGAGCACGGAATGACCCCGCTGATTGAACACAAGACCGGGACCGCCGCCGCTTACGCGAAAGTGATTTCTGATCTCGACTGTGCAGATAAAGTGATCGTGCAGAGCTTCAATTGGAAGTTTCTCAAAGCGTTTCAGAATGAGATGCCGAACGTGAAACTGGGAGCGCTCGGGAGCAAGGAACTCACCGCACCCCGGCTCGCCGAGATCAAGGAGTTCACTCCGCAGTGGGTGGGCTGGGCTTTTTCCGATTTCACCGCCGCGAACTTGAAAGCGCTTCAGGAAGACGGATTTCTTGTCACCCTCTGGACGGTGAATAATCCGGCTGAAGCACAAAAGTGGATCGAGGCCGGCGTCGACGGGATCATCACCGACAAACCCCGTGTCATGCTCGACCTCTCGGAAACACTCTGATCAATTGATTTCCTCAATCGCCTCGAGGATGTCCCCCGGGGTGAGGATTCCCTCTTTCAGCATGATCGCCGGCTTGGACTGGTCTGCCGGATAGAGAAGGTAAAGGGGGACTCCGGCACGGCCGTATTCTTCGAGGACAGCTGCGATGCTGGCGTCTTTGTTAGTCCAGTCGCCGATCACGAATTCGACGTTGTTTTCCTTAAAGGCGTTCTGAACTTCGTCGGTTTTGATCGCGACACGCTCGTTCACTTTGCAGGTCAGGCACCATTCCGCGGTGAAATCGACGAAGACGTTTTTACCGGCGGCGCGGTGGGAGGCGATCACTTCACGAATGTCGGTGGTGCTGGCGGGTGCGCGTTTGAGAGAGGCGTCGTAGGCGACGTAAAGGCTGAGCGCGAAGACAAGCGCCGCTGCGATTTTACCCTTCGTTCGTTTCGAGGCGGGTTGATTGAACCCTCCGAAGCGGCCGAAGATCCACGCGGCGATCGCGGCGATGAGCACGGAGGCGAGCGCCCACTGCAGACCGCCGACGCTGAGCTGTTTTGAGAGGACTCCGGCGAGCCAGACGACGACCGCGAGCATCGGGAATCCCATGAACTGTTTGAACGTGTCCATCCACGCGCCGGGAGGGGGAATCACGTCGAGGAGTTTCGGGAAAATAGCGAAAACGAAATAGGGCGCCGCGAGACCGAGCCCCAGCGTCGTGAAGACGAGGAACATAATCCAGGCCGGCTGCACCAGCGCGAAGCCGATCGCCGGTGCCATGAGTGGTGCGGTGCAGGGCGTCGCGAGAAGCACCGCGAGGGCGCCGCTCCAGAAGCTTCCGGCGTAACCGGATTTGTTCGCGAGATCGCCGCCGACCGTTGTCATCGAGGTGCCGAGTTCGAAGACCCCGAAGAGGCTGAGTGCGACGATCGTCATCACGAAGATGAGTCCGATCACGAAACCGGGTTGGCGGAGCTGAACACCCCAGCCGACGTCGTCACTTCCGGCGGAGCGGAGGATGAGGAGCATGATCGTGAGGATCCAGAAGAAAACGAGAATTCCGAGAGCGAAGGTGAGTGAGTGGGCGAGGACCTTTTTTCTGTCTTCACCTGATTGGCCGACGAAGGACATCACCTTCAGTGAAATCACGGGGAAAACGCAGGGCATGATGTTGAGGATGATGCCGCCGAGGAATGCGGCGAGTAAAATTCCGAGGAGTCCGCCACCGAAGGGGAGGTCAGCCGGTACCGCCGGTTTCGTCGCTTCTTCGGTTCCGTTGGCTTCGCCCGTGGCCGGTGCGGTCGCTGCCCCGCCCGGGGATGTTGAAACCGCGAAGCCGCTTTTGCCGGTCGCGGTTTCCGCGACGATCACGCCGCCGAAATTCTCAGGGGCGCTCTCCAGTTTTTCGTGCTTTTTGAAAACGAATGTCAGGGTGCCGTCAGCTTGCGTGACTTCGGGTTCGGAAAGCTGATCAAAGACCAGATTCGCGGTGGGGTAGAAATGGATTTTTTCCGCACCGGCCAAAGCTTCGGCCTCGGTTTTCACGGTGACGACGACCTGCTCTCCTTCGAGCGCGACGCTGGTTTCCCAATCCGTCGTCACGGGGATTTTTGAAATGTATTTTTCGACTTCCCCGGCAGCGGGGGAAGGGGAGGCAGATTCCGAAACGTTGAGACTGAGAGAAAGAGCCGCTTTTCCGGGGATGCAGGTGTTCGGGTCGCACATGAGCCACTCCGCTGTGCCGCCGATCGTGACGGGCGTTCCGATCGCGAGGTCGGCGGGAGGGGTGATCGTGATCGGGTGGACCACTTCGGAGACGTAGCCGAATCCGGCTTCGACGATGTCGTAGCCGAAATCGACCACGAAGCGTTTCGGCACGGGATACCCGAGCGTTCCTGCAGTGAAGCCCTCCGGAAGATCGAGTTTAAGAACGGTGGGCTTTCCGGTTTCCCCCGGATTTTTCCAGTAGGTGTGCCAGGTCGGGTCGATCTTCAGTTTCAGCGCAAGCGTGAAGGGGACGCCGGGCTGGATCGCGGTGACGTTCGAAATCAGTTTCGCTTCCACGTTTTTGTCCCGAACCGCGAGTGATTCCGATTGAGCAAAGGAGTCGGCGGGAATCGTTGCCGCGAAGGCGAAGATAGCGAGCGTCAGGAACCGGCGAAGGGCGGTGCTGAAATTCGCGGTGCGGAAAAATGGATTTTGAGTCATGAACAAAAAGCTGCTTTAAGGATGGTTCTATCTTAAACGGGGATCAAGGGCGGAACCTTACGGAAAAAGTCCCGTAATAGCGGTTTCGAACACGTTAGAGTCTATTTCTTGCCAAGACGTTCGAAAAAGCGAAGATGAGCGATCCATGAAAATCGCAATCGCTGCTATTATTTCGCTGTTCGCGCTGTCCCCCGGGCTGGCTGAGGACGAAAAGCCGAAGCCTAAAGAATACCCTTTCGGGGAGGATTCGATGCCGAAAAAGGGAGTGCCCGCGGGCAATGTAACGAAGCACCAGCTTCGCAGTGAGGTTTATCCAGGTACGATTCGTGAATATTTTGTCTATGTTCCCGACCAGTATGATGCAAAAGGGGACGAGGCTGCCGCGGTGATGGTGTTTCAGGATGGTCATGCCTATGTCGGCGAGACGGGGCAGGTGCGGGCTACGGTGGTTTTCGACAATCTGATCGCGAGTGGAGAGATGCCGGTGACGATCGGGATTTTTGTGAATCCGGGATGGTTTACAAATGTGCTCGAAAAAGAGCAGGGGTGGAAAGCTCCCGAAGGCGTCGGGAGCAATCGTTCGGTCGAATACGACACTCTCAGCGGAAAATACGCGGAGTTCCTTGAGAAGGAGCTCCTCGCCGAGGTCGGAAAGCAATATCGTCTTACCGATGATCCCGAAATGCGCGCGATCTGCGGTATGAGTTCGGGAGGAATCTGTGCGTTCACGGCAGCGTGGGAACGGCCTGACCTTTTCCGAAAAGTGCTCAGTCATATCGGGAGCTTCACAAATATCAAGGGAGGTCACGTGTATCCCGCTCTGATCCGGAAAGGCGAAAAGAGGCCGCTGCGGGTATTTCTTCAGGACGGATCGAATGATCTCGATAATTCGCATGGCAACTGGCCGCTTTCGAACCAGCAAATGGCGGCGGCGCTGAAGTATGCCGAATACGATTACCGGTTTGTCTATGGTGAGGGCGCTCACAACGGAAACCACGGCGGCGCGATTTTTCCCGACTCGCTTCGCTGGCTCTGGCGCGGAGAGTGAAATCCGGCCCTCTGTCACAAAAGCGACACCTCGGCAATTGCGTTTGAGATACCGCCGAAACAGCGCGATCTAAAATGGCCGTGAAACATTTTTTTGAGATTCTCCGCGAGTTTACGATTCTGGGGCTGACCTCCTTTGGAGGGCCGACGGCTCATGTCGCTTTTTTTCGAGACCGGTTTGTCGGCCTTAAAAAATGGCTGCCGGAATCTGATTACGCCGATCTGCTCGCGCTTTGTCAGTTTCTCCCCGGGCCTGCGAGCAGCCAGCTGGGGCTCGCGATTGGATGGCGGAGGGGCGGTTTGCCGGGAGCGGCGGCTGCCTGGATTGGGTTCACGCTGCCGTCGGCGATCGCGCTGATTCTGTTCGGTATGGGTGTCATGGCGGTTTCGGACGGCGGGTTCGATGCCTCGGCGGGATGGCTGCGGGGCTTGCAGATTGCGGTGGTTGCCGTGATCGCGAATGCCGTCATTTCAATGTGGAATTCACTCTGTCCGGGGCGGGCCCATCAATTCATCGCGCTGGCCGCTGCCGCGGGCATGCTGCTTTTCCCGGTGACGTGGATGCAGCTCGTCGTGATTGGAATCGGTTCCCTGCTGGGGCTGATTTTGTTCCGGAGGCCGGTGGTGGCTGAAAACTTGGATTCAACAGGGTCAGGTGATGGACCTGACCCTGTCGGGTCCCGATCGGGTGGGACTCTCTCGACGTCGAGATGGTTCGGGTTTGCCTGTCTGGCTGCTTTCTTCGTCCTGCTTTTCGGGCTGCCGCTTCTGGTTCCTTCCGGTGAGGGCAATTCCATTCCCGCCGCATTCAACGCGATGTATCGGAGTGGATCGCTGGTCTTCGGCGGTGGACATGTCGTTCTGCCACTTCTGAGCCAGGAGGTCGTCGCTCCCGGCTGGCTCACGGATGAGGAATTTCTCGCCGGCTACGGTGCTGCGCAAGCGGTGCCAGGCCCGCTTTTCACGTTTACCGGCTACCTCGGTTCTCTCATGGGTGATGTTGGCGGGCCCTGGCTGATGGGAGCGGTTTGCCTTGCCGGCGTCTTTCTTCCTGCCTGGTTGCTTGTTCTCGGGGCGATGCCGTTCTGGGGGGATCTGGTGAAGAAACCTTCGCTCCGCGCGGCGTTGATCGGCACCAACGCGGCTGTCGTCGGGCTTCTTGGGTCAGCGCTGTACGATCCGGTTTGGACGAAATCGATCACCTCGACGAACGATTTCATTTTTCTGATCGGCATCGCTGCCGTGTATTTCGTGGCGAAACTGCCGGTATGGCTCGTTGTGATTCTTGCGGGTTTGGCAGGAAGCGTTTTTCTTTGAGCGGGGCGATCGTTATTCAGTGATTGACTATCAGCGGTGAAGTGCGTTTTATCTGTGCGCATGCTTGAAGAAAAGGAAGCCAAACGTCGAATTCTCGACGCAACCTCACCGGGGGCGGTGACTTGGATTCCCCTCGAACTGACGCTGGATCAGGTGCTTGCTCAGGAGATTACGGGATCGATTGATTCGCCTCCTTTTGACAACTCGAGCATGGATGGTTACGCGGTTCGTTCCGCGGAGTGCCGGACGGGAGATTCACTCCAGGTGCTGGAAGAAGTTCAGGCCGCCGGGCTCGACTGCGGGTTGAGCCTTGAGGCCGGTGAGGCGATTCGAATTTTCACAGGAGCTCCGATGCCGAGGGGTGCCGATGCGGTGATCATGCAGGAGGATGTGACCCGGGAGGGCGATCGCATCACGATTGTGGAGGGCGTCGTAGAAGGGGAGAATATCCGACGGAGAGGCGGCGATATTTGCGCGGGGCAGAAGTTGCTCGAACGGGGCGATGTCATGACTCCGGCAAGGATTGGACTGCTCGCGTCTCAGGGATTTCCTGAAGTGGCGGTGCACGGAAAGCCGCTCGTGCAGGTCGTGACGACGGGCGATGAACTGGTCGAACCGGGCGCGCCCCTGCTTCCCGGGGAAATTTATAACAGCAATTCCCCGATGCTTCAGGCGGCGGTGACGCGGGTCGGTGGCATCGCGGCCGCATCCCATGCGTTCGACGATCCCGAGGAATTGCGAGACGTCCTCGGTTCGGCACTGGCAGCGGCAGATATCGTCGTGATCGCCGGCGGCGTTTCCGTGGGTGAGAAGGATTTTGTGAAAGAGGTGCTCGAGGAATTGGGTGTCGTTACGGAGTTCTGGCGGGTGAAAATCAAACCGGGGAAACCTTTTGTTTTCGGGCGACATCCCGACGGGACCCTGGTTTTCGGGCTTCCGGGGAATCCTGTTTCGGCGTTTGTGACCTTTCATGTTTTTGTCGCCCCCGTGATTCGCCGTCTCTTAGGTGATTCGCCCGAAGCTGCCGCGGCCGGTGTCGGGCAGACTTCGGTGATTCTCGACGAAGCGGTGGAGAACACGGGCGATCGCCCCCACTATTTTCGAGGAAGAACCGAGAGCGGGAGGCTGCGGCTTTCAGGCACTCAGCAGTCGCACGCCATTTTCGGGTTGAGTCGTGCGAATTGCCTCCTGAGGCTCGATCCGGGGGAGGCGCTCGAAGAAGGCGCGACCGTTTCCGTGATCCTGATCTGATAATGAACCGCTCCGCTTCGGGGTTGATTCTTGACAGTGGGCAACTTCGCCGCGACTCATTCAAGTTATGAGTGATAAGGTCACTGATCTAAACGTCTTTTTTAATGTTCCGCTTCCGGCTCCGGCTCTGTTGATGCACGAGATGCCTCGTAGTGTTGAGCAGGCTGCCGTTGTGCAGGATTCCCGTGAGCGCATCGAGGCCATTCTTCATGGTGACTCGGATCGCTTTATTGTGATTGTCGGGCCCTGTTCGATTCACGACCCCGCCCAGGGGATCGAGTATGCCAAAAAGCTGGTCGCTCTCAACGAGAAGGTGAAGGACCGACTCGAAATTGTAATGCGGGTCTACTTTGAGAAGCCCCGGACTTCGGTGGGCTGGAAAGGGCTCATCATGGATCCCGACCTTGATGGAACCGCGAATCTTGCGGAGGGCCTGCGCATCGCGCGGAACCTCCTCGGCGACATTATCGACCTCGGAATCCCCACTTCGACTGAGTTTCTCGATCCGATTACGCCCCAGTACATCGCCGATTTAATCTGCTGGGCGGCGATTGGTGCGAGGACGGTTGAGTCTCAGACGCACCGGCAAATGGCCTCAGGTCTCTCGATGCCGGTCGGTTTTAAGAATACGACTTATGGCGGCATGTCTGCCGTGGTGAACGCGCTCAAGGCGGCGATTGCTCCGCAAACTTTCTTCGGGATCAGTTCAGAAGGCGTCGCCTCGATGGTGAGCACGAAAGGCAATGCAAATTGTCACACCGTGCTTCGCGGTGGCGATGATGGCCCTAACTTTGATGCTGAATCGGTCGCTTCAGCGATACAGAGTCTTGAGAAAGGCAAGGTGTCACAGGCGGTCGTCGTCGATGCGAGTCATGCGAACTGTTCCAAGGATTTCACGAAAATGCCTTCGGTTTTCGAAGAGATTGTTGCTCAGCGAGCGGCGGGAAATCGTCAGTTGGTCGGGGCCATGCTCGAGAGCAACATGGTGGAGGGGAATCAGAAAATTCTTGATGATCACTCCGCGATGACCTGGGGACAATCTGTGACCGATCCCTGCATCAGCTGGGAAACCACTGAGGAGATTATTCTCAAGGCTGCGGAGACCTTGCGCTAAACAGCGACCTCGGGGAGATGAGCTTTACGGATCACGATGCGTTGCTGAAGGCCGTATCGAGATCTTTTTATCTCAGTATGCGGTTTCTGCCGCCTGAGATGCGGGAGCCGGTTTCTCTTGGCTATTTACTCGCGCGTTTCACTGACACCGTCGCTGATGCGCCGGGGTTGCCCGATGCCGAGAGGCTCTCGGTTTTGGATTCTGTCAGGATCGGGATTCAGAAGGGGCGCCTCCAAACCAAATTCGACCTGTCGGCTTTTCGTGGGGCGCTTTCTCACGAGGGGGAGCGACATCTTCTTGGGAAATCAGACGACTTGTTTGAGTGGTATGCGGGGATCGATGATTCGCTGAAGGATCACCTCAGTGAAGTGATTCTGACGATCGTCCACGGTCAGTGCTGGGATATTAAATCCTTCCAGAATGAGGTGATCGCTCCCTGTCAAAGTGGGGAGGATACGCTGCGATACGCCTACTGGGTCGCAGGATGCGTGGGGGAATTCTGGACGAAGGTGGGATTCTCGACGATGGGAAAAAGATTTTCGGAGCCGGAGAATGCTGCGGCAATGTTAGTGCGTGGAAGGAAGCTGGGGCAGGGCCTGCAGCTTATTAATATTCTCCGGGATCTGCACGAGGATCTCCCTGAGGGACGGCTTTACCTGCCTCGTGAGGAAGTTCTGGCTGCAGGGTGGAATGGAGACGGGGTGCCGTCGGCCGGATTCATCGAGCCGGTTTATGAGCAATGGCTGGGAACCTGTGTGGAATTTCTCGAGGAGGCCGAGCCGTATCTTTCGAAGGTGAATGACGCGAGGGCTCGCTTCTGCACGAGGCTGCCGATGTTGCTTGCGAGGGCGACGGCGGGAGAGATGGCTGCGGCGGGTTTTGATCGAGTCGTCTCAGAGAAAGTCAAAGTCCCACGGAGCACGGTTTGGAAGGCAATGGGACGGGCGATCTTTTTCTAGAAATCGTCGTCGTCTTCAGTCTCTTTCCAGCGATGAACAGACTGCTTTTGCTTGCGCCTGCCGGCGCGGTGTTCGATCTGACGCTTTTGCTTGGGCGTGAGGAGATCCTTGTTCATCCAGGGCTTCGGTCCTGAATCACCGGCCATGAGGCAGCCGAGCGGAGTGACTTCGCCGATGATGTTTGCGAGTTCGAAACGTTCAATCTGTGCCCTCACCTGTGACGCGGACTTGTAGCCGACGGGACTTTCGGTGAGATCTCCTTTTCCGTAATACCAGCGGATGTCGAGGCCCTTCGTCGCGTCTGCGATTGCTCGAGCGATGGTGGTCTCGTCGGTATCCCCGTTGGCTTTTCGGAACTGCCGCAGGGTTGCTGTTCGCGATTGATTCCGGCCTGCGCCGTGGGGAGCAAAGCTGAGGAAGTCCGGGTTGCTGCGCCCTAAGGTCAGGAGAATCGGTTCGGCCATGTTCAATGGAATCAGTCCGAGAAGCGGGATCGATGATTTGTCTTTCCACGCGGGGGTGGCGCCTTTTCCGTGGGCGAAGCAACTTGAGCCGTCGGCGTTTTCCCTGCGCCAGACGAAGTTGTGTTCGTTTCCGAATTCGGTGACGAGTTCTCCCTCTGCACGAGCCAGAAAACGCTCGTGGATGGAGGTGTGATTCGCTTTTGTCCAGCGGCTCACGTATTGAAGCGCTTCCCAGTAGTCGGCGCCTTCCTGCGTCGTGACGTCGAGCCACGCGGCGGATTTGGGGATGCCTTTGGCAATGCGGGAGGTTTCTTTGATTGCGACTTTATGGCCGCGTTTGTAGAGATGCGCACCGAGACCGCGGGAGCCGTGATGCGTCACGAGTGTGAAGAATTCGACGCCGTCCGGGGCGTCGATTCGGGTTCCGGCGCGGTCGCGGAGGGAGCGCGCGGTGGCCTCGTGTCCTGCGTCAGTCAAGGAATCGACGAGCGAGCGCGTCACGCGAATTTTCCCAAGATAGGCAAAGTGGTTCCCGTCACCCTGGTCGGCGATGTGCTTGGCGGCATACTCTTCGAGGCCCTTGAGATAGCGGTTGGACCAGACCGATTCGTAGAGCACGGGGTGATCGACGCGGTCTTCGTCTTTTCTCCCTCCGTAGCCGAAGCGGGTCGAATCGACGAGTGCGTCCATCATTTTCCCGGTGCTCTCATGGCATTCAAAAATGGACGCATACATCGAGCAGCAGATGTCAGCGCTGTGAGCCGCGGGGAGGATTGCGTTGTGCGTTTCGATGGCGCCGCCAACGGGGATTGTGGCTTCGGAAAATCCAGCAGGGCAGGAATCAGGCATGATCGCACCCGCTTCGACGACGGGGCAGCGCATCAGTTCCCCCATGAACTTTCGAACCGCTGTGAGGTTTTTCTCATCGAGCTTGGAGGTCGCTTCAATCGCCTCGGAAAAGGGAAGTGGGTTCTCCCGCATGCGGAGAGTCGGGTCAACTTTTTCGAAGTCCCGTTCGAGAAGTTTTATAATGTAGGCAGGGTCGCTGATGCCTTTCGCCTCAAGGGCCTTCGCCGCCTCAAGCAGGTTCTTCAGAGTTGGCCCCTGCGACCATCCTGCTTCAAGCAGATCTTTGCCTGTGATTAAGCCCATGCCTAAGTTTGGCACAGAGTTCGGTCTCTGCTTCCGGAAAATCAGACGCGGGCTGCGATCGTCGTTGTCACGATCGAGCTGAGCGGCATGAGGATCGCGGCGAGAAGGGGATTCATGTGACCGGCGAGGCAGATGCCAACGGCAATGAGATTGTAGAGGATCGCGGTGACAAAAATGGCCCGGATGAGGTTGCGCCGGCGTTTCGCCGCTTCGAAGAGGAGTCCGATGGCGTGGAAGCCTCTTCCCGTGAAGACGAAGTCGGCCTGACTTTCGATCGCCTTGATCCCGGTCGCGGGGGTTCCGCTGGCAGCGGCGGCGGCGAGGGCAAGGCTGTCATTTCCCCCGTCTCCGATAAAGAGTGTGCTGTTCAATCCGTTCTTTGCAATGAGCTCTGCTTTCGCCTCCGGGGTCAGGTTTGAAAACACCTGTTCCGGGGAGAGTCCCAGTTCCGCGGCGGTAGATTGCACGCGGTCTGTGTCAGGGTCTCCGCTGAGAATGCGAATCCGGTGGCCGGCGTCTTCGAGCGACTGGAGTTCTTCTCTGGCTCCGTCCCGAATCGATTCGGCCAGTTCGAAGCGGGCAATGACGGATCCGTTTTTTGAAAAGACGCAGTGTCCTCTCTGCATTCCGGTGCTCTCGCTGTTTGTCGCCCAGTCCTCCCGCCCCAAGCGCCACTGGTTGGTCGCTTCGATCATTTCGACTCCCTTGCCGGGGATGGCGGAGACGATGGCGCTTTGATCCATCTTTCCGGCTCCGAATCTTCTCAGGAGGATATCGTTGAGTGCGCGCCCGATCGGGTGGGTGTTGCGGGTCGTGAGCGTTACGAGCGCGTTGAGTGTGGACGCGCCCTGCTTCTCGACTGCATCAATGGCTTCGGGATTGACGAGGCGTTTGATGGGCTCTGTCAGGGTGCCGGTTTTGTCAAAATCGAGGAAATGAATGGGTCGCAGTCGACTCCAGAGCGAATGACGGCGAATAAAGATCCCTTTCTGTTTGAGTTTCGAGAGGAGTATTTCGTTCAGCAGTGGCAGCGCGAGCCCGAGCGCGCACGGGCAGGAGACAATCAACACCGAGATAAAGACCTGAAGCGATTTGGCTCCGCCGGCTCCCTTGACGAGCCAGAATGCGAATCCTGCGAGGGCGACGGCGATGACGATGAGCAGGTAGTATTTAAGAATGTTAGTCTGTTCTTTTGATCCGTCGTCTGCGGCGTCGAGTGAGGCTCTGTCGAAAAGACTCGCGAGATAGGTGCCGGCGAAGGCTTGTTCCGCGATCAGTCGAATCGATTCGTTGCTGCTGTTTTTGGCTCCGGCGGGAACGAGGCTGCCCTCGTGGAATGAAACCGGTTCAGGTTCTCCTGTAATCCAATCGAGTTGAAGGAGCCCGGAATCGGAAGCGAGGATTGCATCGACGGGGAGCATTCCATCGTGAGCGAGTTCGAGCGTGTCTCCTTCTCTCACCCGTTCGACCTGAACTCGTTCGCGCTCTCCTGCCGGGGTGACGCGTATCACGGAGGTGATGTTCTTTTCTCTCGCCCAGAGTTGCTGCTGGTTTCTTTCGAGAAGACGGAGGTGCATCCATCTCCCCCCGAGCATGAGAAAGGCGAAGGTCGCCACGAAGTCGAAATAGAGCATGCCTTCGATGTCGAAAATGAGACCTGCTACGGATCCGAGAAAGGCGGCGATGAGTCCCAGTGAAATAGGGACGTCCATGTGGAGTGTTTTAGCGCGCAGCGCGGAGACCGCCCGTTGAAAAAAGTAGGAGCCTCCGACCGCGAGCGCGAGAGAAGCAGACGCGAATGAAACGAGCGTGAAGAGGCGTGAGAGTTCGTCGCTGGTTTCCAGTCCAAGATAGGAGGGAAGGCTGAAGGCCATCGTGTTCATCGCAAGGCCCGCGGTGACACCGAGGCGCGTGAGAAGTGAACGGCTCTCCTTCGGAATCTCAAACTCCTCGTCGGTGAGGAGGCTGGCGGGGTAGCCATACTGACTGAGCGTCTGGACAAAATTCACGACGTCCAGCTCACCGGGGCTCCACCAGATTGTCAGAATCGACCGTGTCGTGTCCGAGTTGATTTTCAGGGCACCGGCGTGCTGGCGGAACAGGTGGTCGATCAACCAGACGCAGGCGGTGCAGGAGAGGTTTCCGATTCGCAGGGCGATCTTTGCCGCGGCGTCGCCCGAGGTGGCTTCGCTTTCGGCCAGTTCAATCGCCTCGCGCAGTTCCTCCTCTTCATCGCTGCCGAGGGTCTGCACCGTAGCCGGTTGGAGCACGTTTCTTCCGAGAAGGTCGTAGAACGATCCCAGACCGCCGGTTTGGATGAGGTCATGAACGACGCGACAACCCGAGCAGCAGAATTGCTCTTCGACGAAGCGGGGGAGAAAGAGATTCCCGCAATGGGTGCACTCACGTTTTTCCGCGTCATGCCGGTGTGGCCGCGCCTCGACATCCGATTGACTGAGTGGTGTCTTCATTCAATCTCGAGATCGCACCGGCAAGTGGACCCGTCACTTTTACCGTTTGCAGCGATGCCTCCGGGGAGCATGGAAAAGTGCCATATCAGGGAGATCGCAGCTGCGGCAGCGAGGCCTCGTTTCGCGTAGAGAAATCCCTTTGCCCCGAGCTTCCTGTTTACCCAGGCTGAACCGAGTTGCACCGCGGCGATCGCGGGAATGGGGCCGAGTCCGAAGGCGAGCATGATTTCAGTTCCTTTGACTGCCGATCCACTCGCAAGTGCGATCGCGAGGATGGCGTAGAGCGGTCCGCAGGGAAGCAGGGGCGTGGCGAGCCCGATGATGGAGGCGCGGGCAGGGGTGGGGAACGAAAGCGTTTTGAGCCGGATCGCGGTGATGACTTTGCTCAGTCCCGGGATCGTACCCATTCTCTTATCGAGTCCGAAGATGATCGCGATGAGGAAAATAACGAGAAGGACAGGCAGCCACGAAATCCCGTTGAGTGAGAAGGTGAATCCTAATTGCGCTCCGATGAATCCGGCGATGGCACCTGCGATCGAGTAACCCACCAGTCGGAAGAAGTGATAAAGACCGACGGAGGCAATCGCGGGTCCGTGTCCGGCGATACCGAGCCCGCAGGTGAGCAATCCGCACATCCCGGCGCAATGCAAACTCGTCGCCAGTCCTGCGATGAAGAGGCTTCCGAGGGTGATGGCTTCGGCGTCAATGGTCATGGCTGCGGGGGCTTCTCAACCGATTCAATATTGATCGACTCCGGGCGGTGGGTGATGGAAAGGCGAAGGAGAAAGATCCATCCTGTGATGAGAATTACGAAGGCAATGATGATCCAGATCCAGGGTCTTTTTCGGAAGAATTGATTCATGATCTGCAATTATTCCTTCCTTAAGGTGTAGGCGCTGGGGCCGAGGAATTCGATCGAGTCTTCGACGGTGAAATCCCCGGGTTTGACCGTTGCTTTGATCTTGAGTGTGAATTCGCCCTTATAAACATTCTTGGGAATTTGGACCATGATCGTTTTCGTCGTTCCTTCTCCCGGGGTGAGGGTGACTGACTCTTCCACTCCGGTGAGAAAGGCACCCTCGGGGAGGTTTTCAAAACTCAGATCAAACGTCGTCGGGTTGTTCTGCTTTGAGACAAGCTGCAGGCGGTATTGGTTCCTCACATGTAAATCATCAACGTAGTAGGGATTGCCGGTCATTCTCACCAGCTCCAGTTTGGCGTTATGAATCCCCGAGAGAAAAAGGGTCAGAACGGTCAATCCGACAACGATGAACCCGGTGTAGAGCGCGATGCGCGGACGCCAGAGACGTGTCTTCTCCCCCTGAAGGCCTTTGTAGGAATCGTAGCGAATCAGCCCGAGGGGACGCTTGATTTTCTCCATGACGCCATTGCAGGCGTCGATACAGGCGGCGCAACCGATGCACTCGAGTTGAAGGCCGTTCCGGATGTCGATTCCCGTGGGGCAGACCTGAACGCATTTGTTGCAACCGATGCAATCCCCCTTGGTGGGATCGGATTTTTTACCACGGGGTTCGCCCCGTTTTTCATCGTAACCGATTACGATGGTTTCGTCATCGGTCAGGGCTGATTGAATCCGGCCGTAAGGGCAGAGAATGATGCAGAACTGCTCGCGAAACCAGCTGAAGGAAAAGTAGAGGCATCCCGTCAGAAAGAGCATCACCCCGAACGTTTTGAAATTATTCAAAGGGGATTCGATCATGTAGTGATACAACTTGGGAATCGAGACGAAGTAGGAGATAAAGACGTTGGCGATGAGCAACGACAGAATCAGATAGAGACCGTGTTTGATGACGCGGCGGATAATCTTCTCCTTCGTCCAGGGGGCGGCGTCGAGCCTTCTCCTGTTGGCGGCGTCACCGTCGATGATCCGTTCAACCCGGCGATAGAGGTGCTCGAGAAAGACGGTGTAAGGGCATGCCCACCCGCACCAGAGGCGTCCGAAAAGGGCGGTTACGTAGAAGAGGGTGAAGCCCAGTCCCGTGAGGAGAAAGAAACCGATCCAGAGATCTTCGGATAAAAAAGTCAGTCCGAAGAAGTGAAAGCGGCGTTCTGCTAAATCCAGAAATACCGCGGGGAATCCTCCGATGGGGATCCAGGGAAGGAGGACATAAATGGCGAGCAACAGCGTTCCGAAGACTCGTCTCCAAAGCATGAAGGGGCCCTTAACATCAGAGGGATGAAGGAAGTATCGAGACCCGTCTTCGTTGACGGAAGTGAGGGTGTCGAGATTGCGGTCTTTCTGGGCTGGCATTGGAGGGAGTGGGAGGAGACGTCACATTGACTCAGGAATCAGGTTTTGTGATAGCTCAGGATGTAAGCCACTACCTGTGCGATCTCGGCAGGCCCGAGTTGAGATTTCCAGGCGATCATTCCTTTGTTAATGTCAGGTGACCCGTTCGTGATCGTTCCCATGATCTTCAGCGGTTCGCCGCCGTAGAGCCATTCTGCGTCGTTGAGGGGAACTCCGGGCAGCTTGAGTCCGCTCATTGTTGCGGAAAGGTCAGCGCCGTGACACGCGACACATTTGGTATCGAAGATCGCTTTGCCGGCGGCAACGTGATCGGGGTCGAGGCTCATTTCCCTGAGCGAATCATCGTTCAGCGTCGCCATCATATTTTCGAGTTCCTGATTCTTTTTCTCTTCGATGGTGGCGAGATCACTGTCGAGCCTTTCATAGTCGTTCCTGATATGGAACGGGGACTGGTAGTAGGCCACCCAGGCGAAGATGAAATACACGATCATGATGTAGAACGTGAAAAGCCACCAGTTGGGAAGCTTCTGGTCATATTCTTCGATGCCGTCGAAAACGTGGTCGCGAACGACAACCTTGTTTTTGGTATTGTCAGTTTGGCTCATCGTTCTGTTTCGCTTTCAATGTTGTCGTTGAGGGGAAGGTGTGCGATTCGGTTCACATCCTCTTTCTTCATCGTGAACACACGGATCAGAATCATGATGAAGGCTCCGCCGATGAGGGCGAAACAGATGTAGGGCACATAGTCGTGCCAGCTTTCAAGTATGACGCGTCTAAACATATCAAAGTGGGATTAGTTTTCTTTCGCTTCTTCAGTGACAACCGGTTTGACGACGCGGAGATCGTCGGGGATTCCCGGGAGAACGCTGGTAGGTTGGGTGGGTTTAGAGACTTTCTCTTCGACCATTTTGAAACTCCCCAGTTTCTGGAGGTAGGCGATCAGGGATACGATCTGCTTCGACGCGAGATGGTCGCGGGCTTCCGTTTCTGTCGCCGGTTCCTCCCCGTCTTTTCCGACCGGGATTTTCACCGGTTTCTCAACGAGGTTGGTCGCGATTTTAAGAGCCTGTTCGCGGGCACCCTGCTCGATCTCTTCGGGTGTCATGATAGGGTAGGGAACCCCGATGCGTTGCTGCACGGCAATTTTTCCGGGCAGCGATTTGAAATCGGTCTCTTTCTGAAACAGCCAGGGATAGTTCGGCATCCTCGATTGCGCGTTGATCGAGCGCGGATTGAGCATGTGGAGGTAGTGCCAGTCGTCACCCCGGACTCCGCCTTCCCGTGCGAGATCGGGACCGGTCCGTTTCGATCCCCACTGGTGAGGGTAGTCGTAGATCGATTCGCCGAGTCGCGAATAGTCGCCGTATCTGAGCACGTCGGGAACGAGCGTCCGGATCATCTGGGAGTGGCAGTTGTAACAGCCTTCGCTGACGTAGATATCACGTCCCGCCAGTTCGAGCGGCGTGTAGAGCGTCTGCAAGCGGTCCTCGATGTTTGCGGCACGATTCACCGTGATCACAGGTATGATCTGAACGACGCCTCCGATCGCCACGGCTATGATGACGAGCACGGTGAATGGCAGATAGTTTTCCGATACGTCGTCATACCATTTCGTCCAGTGTGCGCTGTTGGTTCTGAACCTTTTCACCGCGAGGTAACTGAATACGAGCGTTGCGACGAGGGCCATGTGGCTCGCCCCGGGGGGAAGGAAGATCCAGAGAATCGCGAAGAAGAGCCCCCAGAATGTGTAGGTGATAGGGTCATTCCTGAAAGCGGCGCCCCAGGTCATCTGATCCTTCTTCATGTCAGGATCGTCAAAGACCTCACGCGTTTCATTGACGGGGTTACCGGATTTGGCGGTGAGGTATATATTGACGACGAGGAGGATGAAGCCGCTGAGGTAGAGCGTGCCTCCGATCGCGCGGAACAGCATGAGCCACTGAATTTTGTCCACCGTCTGAACGAACTCATTAACGAGTCGTGTTCCGGTTGCGTCGGTCTCGTTGAGCATGAGGCCCTGAATGACACCGGCAAACCAGAGTGAGGCTACGTAGAGGAGAATTCCAACAAGCCCGATCCAGAAGTGAAAGTTGGCGAGCGTTTTTGAATAAAGTGGTTTTCCCCAGAGTTTCGGCGCCAGCCAATAGAACATACCGGCCGCCATGAAGCCGTTCCAACCGAGCGTTCCGCTGTGGACGTGTCCGACGATCCAGTCGGTGTAGTGGGCGAGCGCGCTGACGGAACGAATCGAGAGCAGCGGTCCCTCAAAGGTCGACATGCCGTAGAAGGTGAGTGCCGCGACGAAGAACTTAATCACGGGGTCGGTGCGGAGTTTATCCCACGCGCCACGCAAGGTGAGGAGACCGTTGATCATACCACCCCAGGACGGTGCCCAGAGCATGAGACTGAAAAATACGCCGAGAAGCTGAAGCCACTTTGGCAGGGCCGTGTTGAGAAGGTGGTGAGGACCCGCCCAGATGTAGATAAACACGAGTGACCAGAAGTGAACGATAGAAAGCTGATAGGAATACACGGGGCGGTTTGCTGCCTTCGGCAGAAAGTAATACATGATCCCGAGAATCGGGGTCGTGAGGAAAAAGGCGACCGCGTTGTGTCCATACCACCACTGAACGAGTGCGTCCTGAACCCCGCCGAAGATCGGGTAGGCGTGAACGAGGCTCGTCGGAATCTGGAGGTGATTCACGATGTAAAGCATCGCCACCGTGATGATCGTCGCGATGTAGAACCAGAGCGCGACGTAGAGTGATTTCTCGCGGCGGACCTTGAGAGTGAGGAAGAAATTCAGCGCGAAAATGACCCAGATCACGACGACGGCGATGTTGATCGGCCAGATCAGCTCAGCGTATTCTTTTCCGCGAGTCAAACCGGCGGGAAGCGTCAGAACCGCTCCGACGATGATGGTCTGCCATCCCCAGAAGTGAATCTTGGAGAGGATATCGGAGAAGGTCCGGGCATTACACAGTCGCTGAGTCGAGTAGTAGATACCGCAAAACATCATGTTGCCGACGAAGGCGAAGATCGCGGCATTCGTGTGCAGCGGACGGAGTCGCCCAAACGTCAGGTATTCGATGCCGTCGGATTTGAACTGGAACCGCTCGGGGAGCCAGCCGGTCATCATTTCAAAAATGTGACCGTTCACCTGCCAGAAATTCAGCTGGAAGGCACAAATGACACCCACCAGCATCGCGATGACGCCCCAGGTGATAGACGCGACCATGAACCATCTGGGTGTCTGGTCGTCGAACTCGATCGTTATTTTGTTTTTTGTCGCAGAATCGCTACTCATCGTTACTTTTTTCTGAAAGTTTGGTTTCCCCGGTCAATTCACCAGGCGTCGGACTCAAAGGCGGTCGCGTCAGTTCATCACCGCGAAACGGAATCAATGCGTCCTGATCGGCGCATGAATCCGGGTTCTGCCGCATCTTTACGAAAAGCAGCAGAAAAAAGATGGCAAATAAAACACTGAAAAGTGTGGTGAGAACGATGACTTCCATTCGTGAAATTTCCCGGAGGAGGGAGACTGGGGTGACCGTCCTCGACAAGGTGACAAATAGCTCCGCACTTTTAGCGAAGCCTTGTGCAAAAATTGCGTTTCTTTTACGTTTACCGGCGTAAGTGATCTTAAGATGGGAGACTACAAAGAGTCAGATGAACTATTCAGGCGTATCGCGAGGTCGGAACTGTATGCGCAGTTCTGTGAAGCGTTTGAGGCGGCTACCGGGATGACTCTTCAGATTCATGATGCCGACATGGAGATGGATCCGTCGGAATCGGGGAAAGCGAATCCTTTTTGCAAAACAATCAACGAGTCCAATCGCTGTCCTGATTGTGCTGCTGCGGCGAATTGCATCGTCACCGAGGCGAGTCATACACCGAAGGCTTTCGATTGTTTCGCGGGGCTGACAGAGTCCGCTGTTCCCATCCTCGCCGGACAAATTCCGATTGCCTATCTGACCACTGGTCAGGTGTTCACTGAAGACGTCCCTGCAGAGAAATGGGCTGACGTCGTCGAGCGTCTCATCGTGACGGGGTTCAGCGAAGCTGAAATTGCCGATCTCGAGATGAAATGGAATGCGACCCTGCAGCTGAATTCGACTCAGTATCAGGGTATGATCACCCTGTTATCCGTATTCGGCGGACAGCTCTCTGAGCTCGCCGGGAAGTTGATTCTCCAACAGCGCCATTCCGACCCGGAGGTCGTGGTGAAAGCCCGGCAGTATGTCAGCGCTCATCTCGCTGACCGGATTGATTTAGCCGATGTTTCCCAACACGTGGGAATGAGCCAGTATCATTTCTGCAAGGTGTTCAAGCAGGCCACGGGGCTCACCTTCAAGCAGTATCTCACGCGGCGCCGCGTCGAGTGGGCCAAATGTCGTCTCCGTAAACCCGATGCCCGCGTCACAGAAGTCGCCTACGACGTTGGTTTCGGCTCGCTTTCGCAGTTCAACCGCAGCTTTCAGCAAGTGCTGGGAGCATCTCCGACTGAGTGGCGGGCCAGAGAAATGCAAAAGATGGCGTAACGCCCGAGGCTCTCCATTTTTTTGAAAACGACCTTTGAGAAGGGCCTTTTTCAAAGAGTTTTTTCAAAAACCGATCAAAAATAACAGAATTTGCTTGTTTGAGACTCAATTATTCAATAAGTTATAGGAAATCCCAGCATTAATTATAATTTTCAAAATTCGATGGCTCTCCGACATGAGCCAGCTCTTCCTCCCCTGAATGAGTGAATTAGATCTCGACTCACTTCCATTGGCAGAATCGCTGGGCAAAGGCTCATGCGGCGAAGTCTTCGCGTTGACCGGTAAATCGTCCGGGAAAGTCGCCAAGCAATTTTCAGCGATGGCGATCGATCGGAAAGTTCTCGATCGAACCTACCGGCGTCTGGCTGAATCGCCGCGAATCGCCGGGATTCCCGAGGTGTTCGGGGCGCGGTTCGACAGCGCTCCGTATCTGGCGGTGCTGGAAAGAATAGAAGGCGAGCCCCTCAATGATCTTGCTTCGCGAAAAGAAAGCGAAGCGTGGGATATTATCCGCCAGTTGATCGAGATTCTGGGGCAGGCTCACAAACAGGGGGTGTTTCACGGGCATCTTCACAGCGGTAACATCCTGGAGCGGAAAACGGTCGTTTCAAAAAAGGAAACCAACACGAGCTATCTGGTGACCGACTTCGGAACAGGACTGATCGGAGAAGTTTATCATATTGATCTCGGCGACACGGTCTACTACGCGGCGCCCGAACAGCTGATCAGTGACGGGAGCGAATGGGATAACGGCGAGGTGCAGCGCTGGGATGTTTACAGTTTCGGCGTGATTGCCTATCGGCTGCTGAACGGGCGGTTTCCGAGAGGATCCGGCTATTTAAAGATGCGGGATCGCGAAATCGCCGAGAGCGGGGGGCGACCCGTTCAGGTGAATGTTCAGGCTTTCCTGCAACAGGTCCTCGAGGACGGAGAGCCCGCGTGGGGCAAATCTTTCGGGCTCAGTCAGGAATTTAAGCTGTATCGCGAGATCATCGATGGCTGTCTTCAGCTGGATCCTGCAAAGCGTCCTGTCGACTTGCGGGAAGTGCGAAATCAGTTTCGAAGTTTGCAGCATCGCTTCGCCCTCGAGGACGCTGAAGATCGCGTTCTCAAAGAGAAGCGAAAGCAGAAGGCCAAACTGTTCGGAGCGAGAGCGGTCGCCTGTTGTCTCGGGATCTCGTTTCTGGGGGCGACGTATTTTCTCATCGAGTATCTCCGGAAAACCTCGTTCTTTCAGAACAAAGTCACGGAGCTTGATCAGATGGTTTTTACCCAGAAAGCACACATCAATCATCTCGATGAGCGATGGGCGGAGACGGTGACTGATCTCAAAAAATCACGTGAAGCTGCCGACTCGTTTTTCCAGAAAATGGCGCAGGGGGACAACGCGGGCGGGAGCGGCGTCGCTTCGCTTCGAAGCGATGATCTCGAAAAATCGCGTGAGTATTATCTGAAAATCCTGGCCGATTCAGGAACCGGGGACAGCGCCCCGATGGAGGAGGCAAGAGCCCTGCACAGTCTCGCTCACATCGAGCGGAAGATGGAACTGTCGGATCGTGCGATCCAGCATTTTAAAGACGCCGTCGCTGCGTTTGATGTGTTGTTAGGTGCAGGTGCGACCCCCGATGATGTCATCGATATTCACATGCGGCTCGCCGATTCTCATGAAAGCATCAGTGCTCTGCTGGAAAATCCGGTCGGTGATGAAGCCCTGCAATCACTCGAGAAAGCGGTGGGGCATTTTGCCGAAGTTATTCAGCTGAAACCGGACGACGAGTCCGTCGCCATGAGGCAGGCGGGAACGAGTTTTCGCCTCGGTCGAGCGTATGATGCGCATCGGCGCTACAAGGAATCGATCCGGGCGTACTCGCAGTCCGCGGACCTTGCGATCGTGCTGAAGGATACCGATCACGATTCCGCTCAATTGACCGATCTGGTGGGGAAACTTCAATTTCAGGTGGCCCGATCACTGCGGCTGGATGGTCGGATAGATGAGTCCATCAACGCGCATGTCGCTTCCATGGAAACGCTGGAGTCGCTGCGGGGCGTTAACGGATTCTCCCCGCTGCAATCGATTCAAATGGCCTCGAGTTTTATCGAATTGGGAGAACTCTTCGCCGCCCGTGAGGCCAACGAAGAGGAACTCGATCAACTCTACAACGAGTCGCTGCGCCTTCTCACCCCCTTGAATACCGATAATCCGGGAGATGTGGAAGTCGCGATGCTCCTGTGTCGCAGCCTCGTGCATCTGGGGGAATTGGAACGCACTCAGGGGCACTGGTCTTCCGGCTACCGGCTCTCGGTGCGGGGAATTGAAGCACTCAAAGAGTCGTTGGAACTCACGCCTGGAAACGTCGAAGGGCTTATCCTCCTGTCCGAGTCACGACTGGATCATCTCAGTTTCCTCGAGGATGAAAAAGAGGCACGTATCAGGGTTTTGTTGAGTGGTGTCGAAGTCGCGGAGGAGGCAGGGAAACTGTTGCAGTCTGACTCGCCGATTCAGAATCCGATCCGCTCAAACCTTAAGCTTAAGCTCGGTCAGATATTTACGATCTACAGCGAACTCTGCAAATCGATAGGGGAAACCGACGCCTCCCAACGATGTCTCGATTTCGCAGCGACGCAGCGCAACGAGGTCAGCGATTCTTCAGGCACTTGAAACAGGAGAGCGTGCCGCTGACCGCAGCTTCCTCCGATGTCGCTATTTTTTCCCGGCTTCAGGCCCTTTCTTCCTGCCGGCTGATTTGGGTTTGAGCCAATCGCCGTTGAAGTAGTCGATTCGTCTCTGCGCTTCGCCTTTCACATTTTCGAAGTTGGAGGCATCGAAGGGGTAGGACAGTCTCGAGTGATCGTGGAAGAGCGCGGCGGCGTTCAGGGCGATCAGTTGTGTGACTTCGTTGTCGGCACCGTTGACGACGTCGATCAGCGTTGCTCTCGGGTCAATTTTTCCTGTCAGACCCAGAAATTCGGCGGCGCGAACTCTCACCGCGGCGCTTTCGTCCTTGAGGAGCGGCTTCGCGTATGTCGCGAGATCGCTCGCCTCTTCGCCAAAGGCGGAACAGACCGCTGCCGCCCAGTAGCGCTCGCCGGCGTTCTCGGAAGTCAATGCCGCCTGAATGTCCTCGTAGACTTCCGGGAAGGGTCTGAGCATGAGGTCGGCGGTTCGGATCATCGCTCCGATTTCCTCTTTTCTCGATCTTCCGTAAGCAACCGGATCGGCCATCGCTTCGGCGTAGAGTTTGTCTTCAGGATAAAAGCCGAGGTCCGGCATTCCCACGAGTTGGTTGCGGAGTTGATCGCGCATTTCCGAGAGTCGCGCCTGGTGTGTCGGGTCGGCGGCGAGGTTGTTGACTTCGTGGGGATCGGTCGAGAGGTCGAACAGCATTTCCGGGGCTTTCGGCTCAAAAAAATGGCGCTGATCTGATCCCAGTTTTCCCCGGTTGTAGAGGTCTCTCCACTCGCGATAGGCGAGCATGAAATAGCGGTAATTGTTCTGCAGGCCGTCGGGCAGATACGGCTGGTAGTTTCGGATGTATTTCCAGTCGCCGATGCGAAGCGAGCGGCAGAGATCATATTTCTCATCGAACCGGTCGGCGTAACCGAGGGTGGAATCCTGCTGATTGACGGCCTCCATCGAGACGCCTTCACCGAGAAACGGGCTCCCGTCCATTTGCGCGGGAATCTCGACTCCGGCGAGATTCAGGGTGGTCGGTGCGAAATCAATGAAGCTCACAAAACCTTTCTGCCTCGTGCCCCGCTCCGCATCGACGAGATGCTTCCAGTTTTCCGGAACGCGAATCACGAGCGGCACGTGGAGTCCCGATTCGTAAATGTAGCCTTTGCTCCTCGGGAGGACGCCGCCGTGATCACCGAAGTAAAAGACGAAGGTGTCTTCGAGAACGCCGTCCTCCTCGAGCTTCGCGATCGTCTTACCGACGATATCATCGATCGTCTGCATCTTATCGAGATAGCTCGCGTAAGTGTATCTGAACAATTTCGTGTCGGGGAAGTAGTCGGGGAGTGTTACTTTGTCAGGATCGTTGTTGGTCTTTTCTGAAGCGAACGTTTCCTTTGTGAAATGGAGTTTGCCCTCATGCGATTCCGAATGGCTCTGCATGTGAAAGAAGGGCTGTGACTTGTCCTTGCGATTGCGCCAGTCCGCTTTGCCGGAGGAGTCATCCCACGTGTTTTCCCCTTCGACCGCGTTGTAATCTTTTTTCGAGTTGTTCGTTGTGTAGTAGCCCGCTTCTTTCAGGTAGTAGGGGAAGAGTTCAAAACTTTTCGGCAAAGTGGCGAGTTTGGACCTCCGGTGAAATTGCGTCCCAATTCGCGGCGCGTAGCATCCCGTCGCCAGCGTCGTTCTCGCGACGGAACACACCGCTCCGTTTGAGAAAGCGTGTTCGAAGACGAGTCCGTTTTTCGCGAGCGCTTCGATGTGCGGCGCTTCGACTCCGGCTTCATCAAACAGCTTGAGGTAGTGCTTGGAATTGTCCTCCGACACGATCCAGACGATATTCGGTCGCTTACTTTCAGTCTTCGATTCCGTCGCGTCTTGACCGGCGGTGTTCGTCTTGCCGAAAGTGGCTGCGAGGACAGCCATGAAAAGGAAATTTCGAATCATTCCTCAGCATGTCGAAGAAGGAGGGGGGATGCAAATGGCAAATTCTCCTGCCCGCGGGCGGGGTTGCGCACGTAACCTAACTCCTGAGTGAATGAAAAGGTCGGGAATTACCTGGAAAGTGGAGCAGGGCGATCCGCAGATTGACGGGCTCGGTCTTTGGCTCGATCCCCATCGTCCGCGGGATTTCGCGTTCGTCTCGCACGCCCATGCCGATCACTTCGCTCCGCATCAGACGATTCTCTGCTCGGCGGTGACGAGAAAACTCGTCGAGGCGCGTTTCGGATCCGCAAAAGGTAACTTCATCGATTTGGAATGGGGGGAGACGAAGCGCCTCGATGGAAATTTTGAAGCAGAGATGCTTCCGGCCGGCCACATTCCGGGGTCGGCGATGCTGTTTTTGAGACGGCTCAGTGACGGTGCCACTTTGCTCCACACCGGCGATTTCAAGACGCGTGATGCTCAGGGCGCAGAGAGCAATCAGCCTCGGAAAGCTGATATCCTGATCATGGAAACGACGTTCGGGATTCCCAAGTTCGACCTGCCTCCCTCGTCCGAAATTCTCGACGTGATGGCGAAGTTCGCCCGCGAGGCGATCGAGGAAAACGAGATCCCCGTCTTCATGGCCTACTCACTGGGGAAAGCGCAGGAAGTTCTTTTGGCGCTCCATTCTCTCGCTCCCGAGCTGAAATTTCAGGTGCATTCCTCCGTTGCGAAAATGAACGCGGTCGTCTCGGAGCTGGGATACGCGCTTCCACCGGCGGAATTGTTCTCGCCGAAGGAGCGCAGTCCGCTGGGGCACGTCCTCGTGATGCCACCGTCGGCCGCTCGCGGGCAGGTCGTTCGCCGGATGAAAAAACAGATCCGCCTCGCGATGGTGAGTGGTTGGGGAATGGATTCGGGAGCGAAATACCGTTATCAGTGCGAAGAGGTTTTCGCGCTCTCGGATCATGCCGGCTATTCCGATCTCCTGGCGTTCGTCGAGAAGGTCGATCCTGAAAAGGTTTTTACGATTCACGGGTATTGCGATGAGTTTGCCCGTGATCTGCGGGAGAGAGGGCGTGAGGCCTGGCCTCTCGTGGGAGAGACGCAACTCGAGCTGTCGCTGGATCGATCGGGAGGCGACTCAAGAGGGTTGAGTCAATTACCTGACCCTGTTGAATCGCGGCCTGACTCGGAGTTCTCCACCTTAACGGGAGTCGTCGAGGCGATTGCCGGGGCGACGGGGAAACTGGAAAAGCAGAAGATCCTGAGTGACTACCTACGGCCGCTCGATTCCGCTTCCCTTGCGATCGCGGTGAATTTCCTCAGTGCCCGGCCGCTGCCCCGGGACGCGGCGGTTCGCGCTTCTCAGGTGGGTTGGGCGACAATTCGACAGGCGCTGCTCAATCTCACGGGGCTGAAACTGGCGGAGTATCGACGGATCTCATCGAGTCAGGCCGATGGGCTCAGAACTGCCTATCTGGTGTTGCAGGGGATAACGGATCCCGCTCCGCATTCCCTTGGCGAAGTCGCGGCGCTTTTTGAGGCGCTCGCGAATGCCGACGGGATGGGGCTGAAGGTAAAAATGCTGGGCGAGATGATCGCAGCTTTCCATCATTCGGAGGCCGCGCTGCTTGTCGGGATTCTCACGGGAGAGCTGCGGATTGGTTTGAGAGAGGGATTGATCGAGGATTCAATCGCAGCTGCTTTTGATATTCCCGGAGCGTTGATTCGGGAAGCGCACATGCTTACCGGGGATCTCGGGAAAACGGCGACGCTTGCCCGTGAAAACCGGATTGATGATGCGGGGCTGACGTGGTTCATCCCGATCAAAGTCATGCTCGCGAGCCCGGAGGAAACGGCGGAGGACATCGTGGCGAGGCTCGGTCCGGAGGATGTCTGGCTCGAAGACAAGTTCGACGGGATCCGTGCGCAGCTGCATCGACAGGGAGACCGCGTCGAACTGTTCTCCCGGGATCTCCGGTCGATTCACGAAGAGTTTCCCGAGATCGTTTCCGCCGGCGCGAGCCTTGACCGGGATTGCATTCTCGACGGCGAGATCATTGCCTACGCCGATGGGAAGAAGTTGACCTTCTTTGATTTGCAAAAGCGTCTCGGCCGTCGTGCTGCGGCATCGAGTCAGGGCGATCTTTTTCTCGGGGAGCCGGTTCCGGTGAAGTTTGTCGCATTCGATCTCCTCGCGCTCGACGGGGAAGGATGGATTGAAAAGCCGCTGCACGAACGTCGCGAAGCCCTCGAGACGATCACAATGAATGAAACGGTGACCCGCTGTGAAAGGATTTTTGTTCGAGGTCCCGAAGCCGTCGACGAGGCTTTCAACGACGCGCGACGCCGCGATAATGAAGGGCTCATCGCGAAGGATCCTCAGAGCCTCTATTCTCCGGGACGCAGGGGGAAGCAATGGCTGAAATTGAAGAAGGCGATGCCGACGCTGGACGTCGTCGTCGTGAAAGCGCAACAGGGTCATGGAAAGCGGTCGCATCTTCTCAGCGACTACACCTTCGCGGTGAAAGGTAAGCTTGAGAGCGAGTTTCGCGTGATTGGAAAAGCCTATTCGGGGCTGACTGATCTTGAAATAGAGGAACTCACTACGGTATTCGAGGAGCTCACTGTCGAAAAGAAAAGGGGCGTGCGAACGGTGGAGCCGAAGGTAGTTCTCGAAATCGCATTCGATTCAATCAATCCGAGCAAACGACACGATTCAGGTCTCGCGCTCAGGTTTCCGAGAATCAAAGCGATTCGCAGGGACAAAACAGTCGCCGATATCGATACGCTGAAATACGCCCGGAAGTTGGCCGGGGTCGAGTCCTAGTAACCGAGGCCCCAATCACCCGAGTAGGGTTCGCTCGGGAGTGCCTTGCCGCCGCTCGGCGCGGTAACAGGGCCCATCGTCATGCGTTGGCCGAGTTTCAGCTGACGGTGACGCTGCCCCAGTCGATCGCAGCAGGTCGTGAATTCATCCGTGCTGGGATTGCCTTTGTCGAAAAGGTCGAAATGGGAGGGGATGACGAGACTCGCGCTGACGGCTTTCGCGAGCGCGGCGGCTTCGAAACCGTTCATGCTCTTGCCGTCTCCAATGTTCCCCGCATCGCCGTTGATGGGGAGAAAGGCGACATTGACTGACCAGCGTCGCACCTCTTTGACGAGGTTGGTGTGCCACACTGTTTCGCCGCTGTGGTAAATCGCAAACGGTCCAAAGACGATCACGAAGCCGAGATCCTTCGAATTTCCCTGCGGGTCGCGACGGATCTTCGGGTTGGCTGAGTTGATACCGTGGAAATCGAACTGACCGCTCCGGATGTAAGTGCCGGCATTCACGCCGAGAAGGGGAGGGGCGTCTTTCCCCAGCATTTCGTCGGCTTCCGCAATGTTCCCCGCGGGAACGATCATCTTCAAATTCGGATTCGCGGCACGGAGAGGGAGAATCGTTTCGGGGTCGAGGCGGTCGGGATTGTTGTTCGTCGCGACGACGAGATCGATCCCCGTCAGTTTCAGCGGATCAATGACGCGCTCGGAAATACGGTTGAGAGGTTCGTCGGTTCCCGAATGATCACGCGTGATCGAATCGGAGAGATAGGGATCGATGAGTAAACCGAACTTGTCCCACTTCAACAGGAAGCCGCTTTGACCAAGCCACCAGATGTGTATCGCCCCGCTGACTCCGTCGGCCTCTTCGAAATCGGCGAGAAAATCTTCGTCTTGTTGAACGGGAACTATCATCGTTTTTCAAACCGATTCCGAAATAAGTATCGAAAGCGGTGAGCGGTATACTTTATTAGCTTATCCTAGATTCCAGATAAAGTAGACTTTGTAGAACATTCTCACACCTTTTTTCGGTTCCTCAAATCATAAACCGGCTTGCAAAGCGCCGTTTTAGGGCAAAAAACGAGCTCCGGAGCCCAAATGGCACGCCGTGGAGCGCGTTTTGAATTTATTCCCCGTCGGTCAAAGGCACTACCGGACGTTTTCTCGGTTGCGCTTTGATCGCCACTTCGAGGTGCTGATTGGGCTTCACTTTCTCGAATTTCTCGAATGCTTCCTTCTCGCCGGGAGCGAAGAATTCGATTGATTCGATGATGTCGGCACTGCCGACTCCAATCGTCAGTTGGCTCTGAGAATCAAGTTGGCGGGAAATGGCGTGGACGATCCAGTCTTTATCGCGGACCTGCAGCTCGACGCGCGCTCCGGGGATCGGGCGGGACATGTGTAAGCTGATCCAGGCTGGAGCGGCTCCTGCGGCCTCGAGGCGCCGAACCGTGCCATTGCCGTTGGCAACCACGAGGTCGATCATGCCGTCGTCATCGAGATCGGTGCTCACGATCTTCGACGGCGCGTCGAGAAACGCGGCTCCGCTCACGGCGCTGACTTCGCGAAACCCGCTGCCGACCTGGTTCCAGAAAAGGCGGTTTGTCTGCAGGGTTTCGGTTCCCACGATGAGATCTTCGAAACCATCTCCGTCGATGTCGGCTGCCGCCATCGAGGTCACGGGAACCGTGGCGCTGATCCCGGATTCTCCGGTGACGTCCTGAAATCGTGCGTTCCCGATATTTTGGAAAACGAGGATTCGGGATTTGTCTTTTTCGGGAACGTCTTTGGCGACGAGCAAATCGGCTGAGCCGTTGTTGTCAAAATCGATGAAGAGGGGAATCCCCGCTGTCTTGGCGGGTGAGGGAGCTGACTCCGCTGCCACTTCTCTTCCCGTTTCGAGATCCGATTCCGCTGAGACGTCTTCGAAACGCCAGGTGTCCCACGTCTCTCCCGGCGTCGTTACGCACAGTTGATCGGCCCGACCCTCGAGGCCGAGGTAGACATCCGGCAATCCGTCGCCGGTAAAGTCAGCCACCGCCATCGTCTCGATCCCCCGATGGACCCACCATTTCAGATCCCATGCAACCGGCTGAAAAGCTCCGCCGCTGGTTTGATGATACAACTCGAGTGGGTGATCGCGATTTCCCACCAGCAGGTCGAGAAGGCCGTCTCCGTCGTAATCGAGCCACGCCGCTGCGCTCGTGTCGCTGAAGGCGAGAAGTCCCTTTTCAATCGTGACGTCTTTCATCCCGCCGTTGCCGTCATTTTCGAGCAGGGAATTGGGTTTGCCTCCTCCTCTGATCAGGAACGCATCGAGGTCGCCGTCGGCGTCGAAATCCGCGGCATATATTTCGTCGGCGGGAGCGGACAGCGTCCACCCGGTGCCGGGAACGAGCGCTCCTTCACTGTTGAGTGTAGTGATTTTGCTGCCGCCGTCGGAAACGATCTCAAGCCCCGGCTTTCCGTCGAAATCACCGATCGCAATCGGTCCCGACTGATCCAGCGCGGTTGACTCCAGCCTGACCGGAAACGTTTCCGATTCGAGCGCGGGCTGGGTTTTGATTCGGAGTGGAGCAGGCACCTGCGACGACGGGATTTTCATCGCGGCGAGAGCGAGGTTAAAACGGAAGAGATCGTCTTCCGTCGGCTTGCTTTCAGTGTCCTGTTGGACGCCGAGAATGAAGGCCTTCAATCCATCACCGTCCCGGGGCTCAGCATTTTCGCCGTAGGGAAGCGGAGCATCCGGAAGTTTTTCCAGAAGGATCGCGTTGCGACTTTTCTGAGGCGGTGAAATGATTCCGGACTCATCGGCCAGCGTTTTCAGAATAGCCTCCATCGACTGACCTTCAAACCGGTCGAGCTGCTTCTGATCAATGCGGCGCGGGCGATCCTCGGGAATCTCCGCGGTGAACTCAGGGGGACTCAGTTCCAACCAGCCGACGATCGTCGACCATCTCATCACGGCGATGGCACCGATCGCAATCAGGAAGATTCCGACCAGAATCAGGATGAAGGTTCGTTTCGACATGGATTGAAAATCCTTACTATAAACCGCTCAGGAGTTTCTGCCTTCGCGATTTCAGTCAACTCAAGAGAACTCCTGCCAGCGGGTCAGGATCTGGAGGGCCCGACCTTCATCGAGCACGAGATTTGCGATCTCGATGCCTTCTCGCAAGTTGTCAGCAAGGCCGCAGATGACGAGGCCGGCGGCGGCGTTGAGCGTCACGACGTCCCGTTTCGGTCCCGTGATACTGCCGTCCAGAATCCCTGTCAAAATTTCCGCGTTTTCCTTTGCGTCGCCACCTCGTAAATCTTCGATGCCGCCGTTTCTGAATCCGAACACATCGGGTGTCACGAAAGAGGGGACTGACTCATTTTCTTTCGTCGACCAAACCTGCGTTTCGCCCAGCGTTGAAAATTCATCCATTCCCTCTCCGGTGTCCGTTTTTCCGTGAACCGCCCAGGCGCGCTTGCGACCCAGTTGTTTCAGAATTTCGGCGAAGGTTTCGCCCACTTTCGGGTCAAACACGCCGATGAGCTGATACGTCGGGCGGGCCGGGTTCAGGAGTGGTCCCAGCAAATTGAAGATCGATTGCTCACCCTTCTTTGCGAGCGCTTTGCGAACGGGCGCGACGGCTTTGAATGCGGGATGATAATCCTGAGCGAAAAGAAATCCCGCTCCGACTTTCTCAACGCAGCGACTGAAATCTTTCGGTGGAAGGTCGATCCGGATTCCGAGAGCTTCGAGGACGTCGGCCCCGCCACTCTTCGAAGTGATGCCGCGGTTGCCGTGTTTGACGACTGCAGCGCCGGCACCGGCGAGAACGAATACGCTCGTCGTCGAAATGTTGAACAGGTCCAGTTTGTCTCCGCCGGTTCCGCACACATCGATCAGCGGCTTTCTAATTTTCTTGCGATTCAGCTGAGGGTCGACCGCACGATCGAGAAATTCAGACGCGAATCCTGCGATTTCCTCTGATGTCTCACCCTTCGCCGACAGCGCGGAAAGGAAGTCTACTTTCTGCTTCACCGGAGCTGACTCATCGAGAAGACACTTCGCCGCAGCGGTGATGTCCTCTTTCGTTAGCGAGTGTTTATCTTTCAGTTTTCCCGTCAGTTCCTTCATGAGGGGAATGAACACCGGCGCTTCGCAGTTGCCAATAACGAAATTTTATCTGAGAGTCTTTTTTGATTCCTTCTCTGAATGTCGTTTGAAAAGCCAGTTAAAGACTCTCTAAAAGGTGACTTGATCCTCGCCGATCCGACCCTGAAAGAGCCCGCTTTTTACCAAAGTGTCCTTTTAATTACTGAACACAGTGAGGAGGCCGGTGCGCTCGGATATATTCTCAATCGCCCGCTGGGTAAGGGCGTGGGGGATTTGTTGACCGAAGACTCAATGCCGGAAAAGCAGCGGGAGCGTCTCCTCGACGTGCCTGTCTTCCTCGGCGGCCCCGTCAGCACCGAACACCTCACTTTTGCCGCCCTCGGATGGTCGGAATCGGACGAAGAATTGCAGTTTTCGACCCATTTATCGGCGGCTGAAGCCGTTTTATACGAAATGGAAGGCTTCCACATCCGCGCTTTTGTCGGATATTCCGGTTGGTCGGAGGGACAACTCGAAGATGAAATGGATCGCAAATCGTGGATTTCGCACAAGCCGAAACGCACTATTATCGAGCTTGAGGACATCGACGATCTCTGGAAATCGCTTCTGCGGGATCTGAGTCCCTACTACAAACTCATCGCGGACGAACCCGATGATTTGGGGATGAATTAGGATCGGCTCTCATTCTTCTTCCGGAACGGAGGAGGACAGGATGCACTCGTGATCGCGAAGCCGTTTTACGGAACTTTTACAGAGTGATTACATTTCTCTCACGCAACAGCGAGTCCAACCTGTAGACTGGTTGCCTATGAGAAATCTATCGATCACCGTTCTTATCGTGACCCTGCTTTCAGCGATCCCGCTCTCTTCCGTCTGTGCGGAGGAAACGCCGCTCGTCGGGACCTGGGTGAATACAAACGATCAAACGCGGGCGTGCCCCGAATTTGAAATAGCGATCGGTGAGGAAGGCCCGACTTTCGTCTGGTGGGGAAAGACCTCGCCGAAAGACAGTCGTTACGGTCCTTTTCCCCTGAGTGTTTCCTCCAATGGGAAAAGCGGCACGGCTGAGCAGGTTACGAAATTTTCAGAAATGAAATTCACCGTTAAATTGAGAGGGGACGAGGCGGTTCTCAAGATGGAAATTGAATACACCGATGACTCGGGTAGAAGTGACCGCGAGGTCGAGGAGAAGTTCGAGAGGGCGGAGTGATCCGTCTGGATGTCCCGCGAACGCTGTTTCCCGTCGTCAGTAATCCTGCATTCCATGTTGCTTAATTTTCTCCGGATCGCGCTGGATGCATGGATTTTTGCAACGTTAGGGTCGATTTTCTTTTTAACGCTTCGCCCCGGATTTGTTGATGAGAGAGCCGGCAATACCGCCTCCTTCGGGCTTGTGGTATTCGTTGTCGGGTTGACCACGCTTCGGGTTTTTCAACGAAGGCGTGTCGCTCGTGAAGCAAAGGAACGGGAGGAGCAATCGGCCATTGATTCTCCGGGCGCGGCTCCCGAAGATCGGAGCGCTGAATGAGGCGTCGATTCTCCTACATCACCTCCAGAATCATCAGCGACGGCTCGTCGAGGATGAAGCCGGTCGTTTTTCCGATGATCTGATTTCTCAGAGGGGATGCCGGGCCTAACACGGTGACGGATTCTTCGTCTTCGGTGGAAAGTTGGAGTCCGCCTCCTGCGGGGGCGAGGAGGTAATAAACGAGGTCTCCATCCATATCTCCTTCGATGAGCGCTCCCTGTGCGATGGGATCGTCGATGTCGAAATCTTCGAAGGTGAAGGCGTCAATCGCCGCGACACTGCGAGCGAGTTCGTCCGCCTGCTCGGCCTGGCCTGCGGCAAGGTAGGAGGCTTCGAGCCCGCGGGTGTCGTATTTTCCCTCCGCCTTGGTGTCTTCACCGGTGGCCGCTTCTTCAGCCCCCGCGAGCGCGCTCAGGGCGCGCTCGTACTGGGATCGAATTTCCTTTTTGAGCGACTCGACAAGCTGTGCTTTATCCATTGATTGGAATTTGAATCGAACCTGCCGAATCAGAGACGCGTCACGTAGGCATAAAACGCCCCGGTGACGGCTCCGTCTTTTCCTTTGAAGCGAGCGGTCAGTTTAGTCGGGCCGGCGTCGAGAGCCAGTTTGAAAGTCACGCTGCCAGCGCCTTCGGGGACCGGCATTTCCATTTGCCTGCCGCTAATGTCGATCGTTGCGACGTCAGCAGCAATGGCGCGGCCGGGTGTGGCGCGGAAGGGCTTTTCTCCGGGAACGAGATCGCCGGGGGGAATGCCGTCAGTGATCGCTTTTTCCGATACGGGTCCTTCGTTCGGCCAGCGACGAAGCTCGATCGTGTAGTCTCCACCCTCGACGATATCAAGATACCAGAATCCGGTGTGGTCGGGCTTGTCAACGCCCTGGCGGACGTGCGCCTGATTCCACGGAACCATTGTCTCAGCGATCCAGTCGTGGCTCGTGAGTCGGCTCGGGTTGTCCTGTGGATGGCCGATTTTGATTCTTGCAGGGTCGCCGAAGGTCGGTTCGATTTCATTCCACCAGTCTTCGTAGAATGCTTTGAGGCGACCGGCGACCTCGGGATAGTCCCGGATCACGTTCGTTTTCTGACCGGGATCGCTTTTGATCGAGTAGAGCTCATGGTAGGGGGAACCTTTTTTGTCGTTCCCTGAAACGAGGCGCCAGTCACTGGTCATGACCGCTGACTTTCTCCATTTGATAGGGTCTTTGACACGCTGGCTGTCGGTCACGAGAATGCGATCGGGCCAGTTCGAAGTATCTTTGCTTTCGAGGAGCGGACGGAGCGTCACGCCGTCGAATTTAACGCCTTCCGGAGCTTTCACTCCGCAGAGGTCGATCAGCGTCGGGACGATGTCGACGTGAGCGGTGATCGGCTTGATGAACTGCTCTTTGTTGTAGCCGCCTTTGGGCCAGTGCATGAAAAAGGGAACGCGGTGTCCACCGTCGTATTCGCTGCCTTTGCCGCCGCGCATTCCCGCGGTATTCACTTTGGTTCCGGCAGAGCTGCCGTTGTCAGTCGTGAAGATGAAAATCGTATTTTCGGCGAGGCCTTTTTCTTCGAGCCACTCACGCATCGCTCCGACGTTGTCATCGATGTTGGCGATCATGCCGAAAAAGTGCGCCGTTTTGAGAGGCACCTGCTTGAGGTAGGGATCGGCATATTCGCCGGGGGCGTGCATCGGTCCGTGAGGAGCATTCGTGGAGATGTAGGCGAGAAACGGCTTTTCCTCCTCGACTTGTTTTTCGATGAATTTCTTCGCGTAGTCGAAAAAGACGTCGGTGCAGAACCCCTTCACGGGAGTCGGCTTGGAATTGTGGAAATAGGAGCCGTCGAAGTAAGCGTTGTCCCAGTAATCAGGCGTCTGTCCGACTCCACCGCCGCCGTGACGAAGCACTTCCGTGAAGCCGCGATCTTCGGGGCGGAAGGGGTAGTTGTCACCGAGGTGCCACTTGCCGAACATGCCGGTCGCGTAGCCGCTGTCCTTGAAGATCTGGCCGATCGTGACCTCGTTTTCTCTCAGCATGGAGCGGCCCATGATCGTGTGCCAAACGCCGGTGCGGTTCGTCCAGTGACCGGTCAGGAAAGCGCATCGCGTCGGCGAACAGGTGGGCGCGACGTGGTAGTCCTCGAGGCGGACGGATTCGCTCGCGAGCGAGTCAATGTTCGGCGTTTTGAGGATAGGGTTGCCGTGGCAGGAAAGGTCTCCATAGCCCTGGTCGTCGGTGATAACGACGACGACATTCGGCTTGTCAGCGGCGCCCACTCCCAGTGTGATTAGGGTGAGCAGGGAAAAGAGAAATGACTTCATCCCTTCTTTTACTGTACTCCCCGATTTTTAACAAAGAGAATTCCGTTTCCAGCTGTCATGATCCCGTGATGTGAGGTTTTCCTGCTTCGGTCAATGCACTTCACCAACGGGAGCGTTTTCAGCGCCCTCCAGCGTCTTCATCCACTCCCGGAGAGCCTCGAACTGTTTGTTGGCGTCGCCGTCGAAAAAGGCGGGGTTCAACGCGGTCTCTTTGTCCGCCGTGTACTTCGGCATAATCGTGATGGGAACGAATCGCTGAGGCCAGTGCATCCACGAGTAAAAATACTGTTTTCGCAATCGCTCGCCGGCAAGCTGGAGATTCGGACCCTGGCCTTCGAAAGCCTGCAGCGCTCCTTTTTCCCCGGCTGCGTGGCAGGTGATGCAGGCGTAACCGGTTAGCCCGGCGATTTCGGCGCCTGCGTCGGATAGTTCTCTGTCAGGTTCGGTCAGTTTGTCTCCCGTGGAAACACCCGCGCGATGCGCGAGACCGAGGGCGAGGTTTCGGGAACGACTCGCGAAAGCCGGCATACGTGCTTCCTGATAAGGACGGATCTTCAGGACGTCACCGTGGAACAGACCGGTGAGCCACTCGTCGCGCAGCTTCTCCCCGGCGAGGCTGATGTCGGGCAGCTCGTTTTCCCCGGAATGACAATTTACGCAGCTCAGCTTTTCCATGGTGCGGGTTGCGTATTCGTGAAGCACAAAACGGTTCAGGGATCGCAATCCGTATCCGGCGTCGACGTTGCGGAACGCGATGAGCGCCTGTTTTTCTTCGAGTGTCAGGCGGAGCTCCGGTTGGTTGGCTTCCTCGGTGGAAAGGCAGCCTTTGCTGAGCCAGTCGGCTTCCCACATCTCCTTGAGCGGTTTCGCGTTGAACTCGTATTCCGTCTTCGCATCTCCTCCGTGGCAAACCAGGCAGCGCTTCGTGAAGGCTGCTTTCCCTTTTTGCACGTCACCGGGAGAGGCGGTCACGGGCTTTGTTTCCAACTGCAGCCACGCCGCGAGGTCGGTCGCTTCTTTCTCGTTAAGATGAAGGTCCGGGAAGGTGGTCGCGGCATGGTGCTTCGCTGGCTCCTGTAGAAACGCGACGAGTCCTCCATCGGTGAATTTTCCCGATCCTTTCAAGGTCTCCGCCCACGGCGCAAAGTGCAGTTTAGCCGCGAGGGCTTCGCCGGACGTGGCGTCTCCTGCAGTTCCGTTCAGCGCTTCCGTTTTCAGCGTCGCGAGATAGGCGGCGATGTGTGCGGCTTCGTCGGGAGCGACGTTAGGGCAGTCTCCCTGCGGCTTGCGGGTCCACGTTTCGATCCAGGCGGGGTTATATCGATTGCCGGCGTTGGCGAAATCGGGCGCGCGCTCGAGCAGTTCGGGCATCGCGATTGCCGGATCGATCGTCCTCGTGTCGGACTTGTGGCAAGTCACGCAGTTCTTCGAGGCGAAGAGCGTTCTGCCGTAGCGTGGTTTCGTTTTCGCCTCGAGGTGATCGGTTGGCAGGTAGCGATAGGAAGCGGGTCGCACGGGCTCAAAGACGAAATCTTTTCCACTCCAGAGAAGTTGGATTCGCCCGGCGAGGGCTTTCGTCTTTCCTCCTTCGCCTTCGAGCGGACGCCGGTAGTTGCAGAAAAGTTGCTGAGGGCCCGCTTCGAACTCGAGGGCTTCTGATTCGAGTGGCAGTTCGCCTTCGATCACGGTGTCGCCGTTCAGCTTCAGGCTCGCCCATCCCACGCCTTCGAGACGAAGCGTGCGGGTGTCTCTCGCGTCGATCAGGAGCGAGCCTTCGAAGACCATTTCATTGCCCCGGTTGGGTGAGATGAAGGGGGACACCGCTTCGCCTTCGCGGAGCGACAGCGCCATCCGGTCGACGACGACGGCGTCATCGGTTGAGCCGTGAGCCATGCTCAGAACGAGTCCGGGATTTCCGATGGGCTCGGAATTGATTTCCGGGAGATTCGTCAGGTCGAGTCCGTGCTCGCCGAACGCCGGGCGAAGGTGGTGAATCGTGTTCCAGATCGTCTCGCGGAATTCGGTTTCGTCGGCCGCGGTCAGATCCATTTTGATCTCCATCTGCATCGCCGGAGTCATGTTCGGGATGTAGAGGAAAACGGTCCTGCCATCCTCGAGCAGCGAAGCGGCGCGAACGGGAACGCTGTCGATTTGGTTTTGCGCCCCTTTTGAAATTTCACTGAGTGCTTTCTGTCTCGCGTCGTCATCGTAGTTGTCGATCGAAAAGCGTCCCGATCCGTATTGCGGTCCCCACACGTAGTCCCACTTGCTGATCGAATAGCGCCGGGGATCGGACGCCACTTTCGGATCGAGCGGGGCGCTGAACTCGAGGAGAATTCCGTTTTTGTGTGCCCTCAGTCCGGTCGGGGCGGGCTTGTGCGATCCGTTGAAATGAATGCGCTGGAAGCCTCCTCCGCCGTTCGTCTGCCAACCGCGAAAACCGATCAGGTAAAGGTCTCCCGTTGTCGGGTGAAACCGTCCGCGCATCGCTGCGGTGGTGAGTTCGATCGGCAGTCGATAGACGCCGCCCTGAACCTGACCATCGACCTCGTCGATGAGCGTTCGATAGACCGAGCTTTTACCGTAGGAAAGGTGCAGCATGTTGCCGGCGTGATCGCCCCACGAACTGTCTTCGGGAACCCAGAATTGTGATCCGCTCGAGTTGTCGACGAAATAGGGCAGCCAGCAGAGCGGGCGTTCGTAGTCGGTCGGAGTTCCATCGAGCGTGCGAATGAATTTCTTATCCTCCCAGACGCTGGGAACGACTCCGTGAAAACTGATCTCGTCCGCATCGCGTTTCGACCACGTGATCTTGCATCGCGGGACGTAGCTGCCCTCGTTCTCACCGGTCGTGAGTTCGCCGTTCGGTCCGAGGCCGACTCCGCCCGGGGCGCGAAGTCCCCACGCAACCCGCTCCAGCTTCGAGCCGTCGGCGCTGACTTTGAGAACCGTTCCGTTGTGCTCGGTCCACGGAGCAAAGCCACGTCCTCCGCTGAGAACAGGAGCGCTCTTGGCAAAGTAGAAGTTGCCTTCTTTGTCGGTTTGTAAGTCGAATGCAAATTCGTGAAAGCCCTCCGTGATATTCACGTCGTTGTTGAAGCACTCGTAGAAGTCAGCTTCGCCGTCATCGTTGAGATCGTGGAGGCGGGTGATCTGGTCGCGCCCCATCGTGTGGACGACGCCATCGACGATTTTCAATCCGAGCGTCTGATACAATCCGCTCGCATAACGACTCCACGTGATTTTGTTCAGGTCGCCATCAATCCCGTCAGCGATCCAGACGTCACCGTTCCAGGTCGAGCAGGCAGCGCGTTTCCCGTCGGGAAAAAAGTCGAACGCGCCGAAGCGGATTTCCGATTCCCAGGGGTTGTCGAGAGGAAGGGGAATCGAGTCCGCTGAGTAAGTTGAACCGGTCTCGTCGATCCGTCCGGAAACTTCGACGGTTTCGGGGAAGAGCCGCTCACCGCCGGTCGTGAAGGCGTGGAGATTCACCTTTTCCATCAACGGCAGGGCCGTTCCCGCCTTCGCGAAAAACACGTCGATGAATCCCCCGGTGCCGGCGGGGATATCAACGACCTGCCGTCCGGCCTTGATAGTCTTCAGGGTCACGCCCTCCGGCCCTCGCAGTGTGATTTGGTAATCGGTCGGCTTTGCCTCTTCGTTCCCGGGGGCGATCGGATCGGTGATGAGAATCTGGATCGGCTTCGATGTCTTTTCGAGTTGGAGCGATCGGATCATGGCTCCGCCGATGAACTGCGGAAGTTCGAGTATTTTCGTTCCACCTATCGTGTAACTGAGGACGACGTTGCCTTCATACTGGTAGAGACCGAGGTATTCCGCGTAATCATCGGGAAGCGGGCCGTTCGGCTGACCATTGTCGAGCTCGCGAGGATCGTCCCATTTCCCGTCGACGGCACATCCGGGGCCGCGCTTCGAGGTGAAAAAATATTTCGAGGCGTCTTCGGGAAAGTGAGAGTTGTTCGCATGTTTCCCGTCCCAGGGCGTTCCCGCGAGCGCGACCTTACCGGCGAAGCCTGCCGCCATCCGCATCGTCTCGGTATCAAAGACGATCGTGTGGTCCTCGTTTTCACCCAGTTTGATCGCGATCCCCTTGAGCACGGCAACCTCACCGTCTTTCCCGAAACCCTTAAACGTATCGCTGATGAACGGGCCCGTATCCATGACCTCCCACCAGTGGCTCCCGGGGTTTTCGGCAAGCACGGCCTGAACTTTTTCGCCTCTGGTTTGGGCCGAGGCGGCAGAGGTGATGGCAAGGAGGGCAAGTAATAACGTTCTCATGGCAGGTCTCGAACTAGGCGTGGTTCGCTTGCAAATCAACAAGCGGAAATACGGGGGGTTTTACCGGCAAATGAGCGGAAGGGGAGAAGCGTCATTCATTGCGCCGTTGTTTTTGCGCGGAAGCGCTCTTATCTCGTGGAATGAATCGTTTGCTTCCCGCCCTCTTTCTACTGGTCTCGCCGGTGATCTCCATCCAGGCTGAAACAGAGATTAAGAACGTTCTCTTCCTCATTGCGGATGATCTGAAGGCCGGTGTTCTTGGCACCTACGGAGATGAACTCTGTCACACCCCGAACATTGATGCGCTCGCAGAGAGCGGGATGGTCTTTGATCGGGCCTACTGTCAGGGGACCTGGTGCCAGCCTTCGAGACAGTCGTTCATGCACAGCCGGTATGAGGGGGACAAGGGCTCGACGCTGGGGCAGCACCTGATTGAAAATGGCTTTTACAGCGCTCGCGTCGGGAAGATTTTTCACATGCGTGTCCCGGGCGACATCATCGCCGGAACTGACGGAAATGATATTCCCGCAACCTGGAGCGAGCGATTCAACTGTCAGGGGCAGGAGGCGCACACCCCGGGGCTCTATCGGTTGCTCAATCAGAATATCGAAACGCGTGCTCCGGAGAACAGGCAGTCGACGAAAATGCCTTTCCGGATGTTTGCCAGCGTCGAGTCGGATGGTGATGGATCGGAGCAACCCGACTGGAAGGCAGCAGAGAAAACAGTCGAGCTGCTGAAGCGGCAGAAGCATTCGAGTAAACCGTTTTTCATTGCGACCGGATTTGTGCGACCTCACTATCCGAGCGTGGCGCCGGCCTCCTTTTTTGAAAAGTATCCCTACGCGGAGATCCCGATTCCGGCGGTTCCCGAAGGCGACCTCGATGACATTCCTGCGGCGGGCAAGGCGGGGACGACTTCCGAAAGTTCCGGCATCGCGAAATACCCTGACAATATTCGAAAAATGTGGGCGGATTATTACGCCACGGTCACGTTCATGGATGAGCAGTTGGGCAAAGTGATCGCAGCGCTCGAAGAGGAAGGGCTCCGCGAATCCACCGCAATCATCTTTACAAGCGATCACGGGTATCATCTCGGAGAACACCATTTCTGGCAGAAATCGAAATTTCACGAAGACGTCACCCGCGTTCCCTTTATCGTCTCAGCGCCGGGATTCGAAAGCGGTCGGACGATGTCGCTCGCCGAGTTGATGGATATTTACCCGACGGTTTGTGATTTGTTAAGCGTCCCGGTTCCGGAAACCGTTCAGGGCAGGAGCCTCCGGCCTGTTTTAGCCGATCCTGCCACGACCGTTCGCGAGGCCGCCTTCTCTCTGGATCGGAAAAAGGGGCACGCCGTGCGCACCGCGAACTGGGCCTTCTTCAAATACGCGAAAGGCGGCGAAGAGCTTTACGACATGAATGCCGATCCCGGCCAGTTCACGAATCTGGCGGAAGATCCCGAATCGAAATCGGTGAAGGCTGAGATGATGAAGGTGCTCGAGTCGAAGACAGCCCTTTTGGGGGAATAGGTGGCCCGGGTGGTGCAGACACTCATGTCTGCACGCAGAGACTCCGCGCGGATGGGCTTCGCGTGCCGTCAGGAGTGACGGCATCACCTGCCTATTTCATCAACAACCGCGTCAGATAGACATACTCCAGCGCGGTTCGCTTCGCTCGTTCGGTTTGATTGGCGGCGGCGGAATGGCCTCCGTCGATGTTCTCGTAGTAGAAAAACGGCTTGTCGGCTTCCTCAAAGAGTTTTGCCATTTTGCGGGCGTGACCGGGGTGGACTCGATCGTCTTTCGTCGAGGTGACGAAGAAGGGAACCGGGTATTCCTTTTCCGCTCTGAAGTTGTGATAGGGCGAGATCGTTTCGAGAAAAGCCCGTTCTTCGGGAACTTCGGGCGAACCGTATTCGTCGACCCACGAGGCACCGGCGAGAAGCGTGTGGTAGCGCAGCATGTCGAGCAGCGGCACCTGCACGACGACGGCATTCCAGAGATCGGGGCGTTGATTTAACATCACTCCCATGAGGAGACCGCCGTTTGATCCACCCATGATTCCGAGATGTTCCGGCGAGGTGAGTTTCGATTTAATGATCGCTTCACCGACGGCAATGAAGTCGTCGTAGATTCGCTGGCGGTTCAATTTTAATCCCGCCTGGTGCCACGCGGGACCGTATTCCCCGCCGCCGCGAATGTTGGCGAGGACGTAGGCACCGCCGTTCTCCAACCAGAGTTTTCCGATCGTGCCGCTGTAACCCGGTTGCAGTGAAATTTGAAAGCCGCCGTAGGCGTAGAGGAGCGTGGGAGTGGCGCCGTTGAAGTTGATGTCTTCGCGATGAATCACAAAGTAGGGAATTTTCGTGCCGTCTTTGGATTCGGTGAAATGCTGATTCACGACGAGTCCTTCCGCGTCGTATTTCGGCGGGAGACTCTTGAGCGTCTTCAGTTCTTTGGAAGTGCTGTGATATTCGAGCAGCGAATCGGGCGTTAAAAAATCTTCGTAATTGAGAAACACGGTCTCCTCTTCGTCGTCAGCGAAAGCAATTCCCGGTTGTCCCTTTCCGGGTAGTTCGACCGGTTCGCTGACCCACTGGTTGTCTCGGCGCTCGACTCGCAACACCCTGCCGACGACATCCTCGTTGATGACGAGGAGAACGGCTCCCTTCGCGATCGCGACCTGATCGACGGCTTGTTTCTCATCGGGTCGGAACACCAGTTCGACTTCGGGAAGAGTTCTTGTTTCGAGGAATGGCGTCAGGGGGAATGATACAAGGTCTCCCGTTTTGAAGGACTCACGCTGACCTTCAGGAGTCCAGTCTTCGTTCAGAGCGAGGAGCAACTGACCGCGGTAGAGGCCTTCAAATTCCGACTTGGGAGGCACGGGGTATTTCACGGGATCGGAGCCGTCATCGGGAAGCCACCAGTAAGTCGAGGTAAAAAAGGTATCGGACTCAGACGCGTGCGCGAGAATCGTTCCGTCTTCCATCTCGATTGAAAACGGGGAGACCGCGACGTCGGTCCTGTCGACTTCGATCACTGTCCCGGCTTCGGAAAGAGCCGTGCCGCGCTGCCATCTCTTGATGATACGCGGGTAACCTGATTCGGTGAGTGACCCTTCGCCCCAGTTTGTGCCGATAAGTAACGTGTCAGGTCCGATCCACGCGACGTCCTGCTTCGCCTCGGGGGTGACGAAGCCGTCTTCGATGAACTGCTTGTTCTCGAGGTCGAATTCGCGTTTGATGACGGCGTCCTTTCCGCCGTCGGAGAGTGAAACGAGCGTGAGGTAGCGATCCGTCTTTTTGTCGTGAAAGGTGAAGGATCCCTTGAATACCCAGTTCTTTCCCTCCTCCTCAGCAAGCTTGTCAAAGTCGACGAGGGTTTCCCATTCCGGTTCTCCGGTGGCGTAGCTATCCTGCGGGGTGCGACGCCAGAGGCCGCGCACGTTGGTTTCGTCCTGCCAGAAATTGTAAACCTGCCCGCCGCGAATTCGACCGTAGGGAATACGTTCCTGTGAAGTGAGAATTTCTTTCGCTGCGTTCTCATAATCCCCGTAGCGGGGATCGGATTGCAATTCGGTCAGGGTGCGATCGTTTTGAGTGCGAACCCAGTCGAGGGCGCGTTCTCCTTCGACTTCCTCCATCCAGATGAGGGGATCGTCTTCTCCGGAGCGGGAGGTGTTTTTTTCAGTTTGAGCCATCGCGTTTGAAAGGAATGAGTAAAAAAGGAGACCCGTGAGAGTCAACAGGGTTGGGTGCATGAGTCAACAGGGTTACGTTCTTTCGGGCCAAAAGTCGAGAAGAGGCAGGCAGGTGACTTTTGTCAAAAGGCACAGGCGACGACGTCCGGATTCCGACAGGCGTCCGGATTTACGCATCGTGGAATCAGCGGTGAAACTGCCTCCGGCGAAGCGCATCCCTTTAGCGCTGTTTTCGTGCTTCGGGATCTTGCTTCTTAAATGTCATTCTCGACGTATCGTATGTTCTGCTTATGCCCTACATCCGTCACATCGAAACGCTCGTCCCTGAAATCAGCTACCCGCAGGCTGTCGCTGCGGAGGTGCTGAGTTCCCGCTCTGAAAGTGAGAAGACAAAACGCTATATCAGAAAGGTGTATGGCGCGTCGGGGATCGAGAAACGACACAGCATCGTTTCTGATTTTCAGCCTGACGGAGGAACCGGTCTCTTCGTCGCCGCGGACGGATCAATCAGGGAGCCCTCTACCGGCGAACGCAACGACGCCTACGTCGCCGCGGCCCGCGAAATGATTCCGGAGATCGCGCGCCGGGCGATCGAGCATTGTCCGGGCGTGGCGGCTTCGGATATTACCCATGTCATCACAGTCTCCTGCACCGGTTTTTTCAATCCGGGGCCTGATTTGCTCGTGATCGATGCGCTTGATCTTTCCCCCAAAGTGGAGCGCTATCATCTCGGCTTCATGGGGTGTTACGCGGCTTTCCCGGCGCTTAAAATGGCGTCACAGTTTTGTGCGCTCGACGAATCGGCCAACGTTCTCATCGTCTGTCTTGAACTTTGCTCGATCCATTTGCAAAACAAAGATGATCTCGACAGCATCGTCGCCAATTCGGTTTTTGCCGATGGAGCTGCGGCCGCGATCGTTTCCTCGCGGCCGCCTCGAGGGGACGAACGAGGATTTTCGATCGAGCATTTCGGCTGCAATCTCGCGCGTGAGGGAGTCGGCGACATGGCCTGGGATATCGGAGATCATGGTTTCAATATCGTCCTCTCCAAATACGTCGCGAGGATCATCGGCGCAGGAATCAAGGAACTGATCAATGAAGTGTTTTCGGGTTCGGGATTTTCACCTGACGATATCGACCACTGGGCGGTGCATCCCGGCGGCCGTGCGATTCTCGACAAGGTCGAGACGGGGCTGGAATTGCCGGCGCACCAGCTGCGGGCGTCCCGCGAGACGCTCGCATCCTTCGGAAACATGAGCAGTGCCACGATCCTTTTCGTTCTATCTGCGATCCTGAATGACGGGGGAACGAACGACGGGGAGGCTGTCTGTGCGATGGCGTTCGGTCCCGGGTTGACGATTGAGACGTCGGTTTTGACAGCGGTAATCGGATAGGTCGGGCAGGCGATTTTCTTTGCTTTCAGTCTCCCTGATCGCTAAGAAGATGTCATGAATACAGTTCGATGGATTCTCCTTTTCTCATTCCTGGTCGTGCTTCACCCTTCCCGTGGTGTTTCCGAAGAAGCGACGCTTTCTGCGGAAGAATTGGCCAGAGTCCTCGGCGTCAAATGGACGACGATCACGATTCCCGGAACGGAAGACGATCTCTATTCCGCAGGGGCGGTTGTTGAGTTTGGAGACGGTTCGAAATCGCAGGAGTCGGGTATGATTGGACCGATTACGGGAGGGAGCGTGGTGAAATTTTTTACCAGATCCAAGGGGGGGAAGCTGCAATGGACTATCCTGTTTGGCGGTGGATCAGGGTCGTCTGAGTTCGAAAACCCGTTTGAGGAGTATTCGACTGTCATGATCAACTCCTCGTCATCAGCCCCGCCTTACAGTGAAATCGATTATCTCGTGAAAGGCAGTCGGGCCTCTGATGCTTCGATCTCGTCTAATGCTGCATTGAAGGAAAACGAGGCAGGGATTCGGATTCGTATCAAACTGAGAGACAAGAAGTAGTTTCCGGGTTTTTGGGCTGCCTGGAGGCATAAGGTGAGCCGGTTCCGACATATTCTTACTCGTAAACGTGCCTTTCATCCGGTCCTGCAAGAGCGTTCGCTTAGCTATGAAGATCTATTTTCTCGTGGCCTCTTTGTGGCTGACCTCGGTGGTGGCTCAGGAAGAATCTTATCCGGTTCATCCGGACATGAAAAAGCAGGAGGGCGTTCCGGAAGGAGTGGTCACCAGAGGTGTCTTTGCTGAGAGCGGGATCTACCCCGGAACGAGCCGCGACTATGCGGTCTATGTTCCGGCTCAGTATGACGGAAAAACTCCTGCGGCCCTCATGGTCTTTCAGGATGGAATGAGCTATGCCAAATCGGTTCCGGTCGCTTTTGATAATCTGATTCATTCGGGTGAAATGCCGGTGACGATCGGTCTGTTCGTCAACCCCGGAGTCGTTCCGGCGTTGAACAAAGATTCGCTGCCACGGTTCAATCGTTCCTTCGAATACGATGCGGCGGACGATCGTTATGCGCGTTTTCTGCTGGAGGAAATGATGCCTCTCGCGCTGAAGGATCTCAAGGTGACGGGCGATCCCAATCTTCGCGGACTTTGCGGATCGAGCTCGGGAGGGATCGCAGCGTTTCAGGCGGCCTGGGAGCGGCCTGATCAGTTTCGCCGCGTTTTTACGACGGTCGGAACCTACGTGGGGTTGCGCGGGGGAAATGAATTGCCGGTCCTCGTTCGCAAGTTGGAGCCGAAGCCGTTGCGGATTTTTCTGCAGGACGGGAGCAACGATAATAATATCTACTGCGGCAGTTGGTGGGTCGCGAATCAGGACATGCTCGCTTCGTTTCAGTGGGCCGGATATGAGGTTAATCACGAGTGGGGCAAGGGGAGCCACAACCGCAAGCATGGCAATGCGATCTTTCCCGACGTGATGCGCTGGCTCTGGGAAGGATGGAAAGGGTCTCCGGAGATCACGACTCATCCTGACAAATCAAAAAGTCGCGCGAACGAATTTTTGGTTGAGGGAGAAAATTGGGAATTGGTCAGTGAGGGGCATGAGTTCACGGAAGGCCCTGCCGTGAGTCCTTCCGGGGAGCTCTTTTTCACCGATCTCGGCGCCGCTGAGATCTGGCGGGTCGGCAGGGACGGAGAGGTGTCCTTGTTCAAAGATGATACCGGCGGCACCAACGGGCTCGCCTTTGCTCCGGATGGAAAAACGCTCTACGGGTGCCAGCGCGATCCGGGAAGGTTGGTCTCGTGGAATATCGATTCGGGTGAGATGACGGTTCATGCGGAGAAAGTGAAGCCGAACGATGTCGTCGTCGCTCATGACGGAACGGTGTATTTTTCAGAGCCCCGGTCGAAAATGATTTGGGTGATTGCCCCGGGCGGAAAACCCGAGGTCGCATCGGATGCCTTTTCCGGAGTGAACGGGGTCGTGCTTTCGACCGATCAATCGCTGGTCTACGCGGCTGACTTTACGGGACGGTTTGTCTGGTCCGGTCAGCGGAAAGCGGATGGAACGCTCGCCTTTGTGCAGCCGTATTATCACCTTCATCTGCCGCCCGCGTCGGTCGATGTCCGCAGTCATGCCGATGGAATGGCGGTGACTGAGGCCGGCTGGTTGTGTGTCGCGACTCAGATGGGCGTTCAAATTTGTGATCAACCCGGTCGAGTGCATTTGATTGTGCCGACTCCGGGAGGTGAACGCCATCCCTCAAACGTTGCGTTTGATGGAACGACGCTCTATGCGACCTGTGGAGCAAAGGTTTTCAAGCGGACCGTTAAACTCAAAGGCGCACAAGCCTGGGCCGCTCCGATCCTCCCTGCGAAACCCCGTCTTTAACGATCATGCGAAAAACCCTCTTCTGTCTCCTCCTCGGATTGGCCGGCATCGCCGATGCTGAAGTTCCTCTCGGCCTCGGACCTTTCCGCGGGGTCGAGGTCAAACCGGTTGGCGAAGGAATTCGTGAACTGACCGTCACCGAACCGTCAGCGCACTTCTGGTCTGCTCCGGTGCCGCTGGATTTTGACCCTGACACGCACACGGTGCTTTCGTTTGAATATTTCTCTCCGTCGGGGCTGCGGTCTCTTTCGTTGAAGTATCGTCAGACTGACGGGAGCATGACGCAGTCGGATGCCAAAGAGTTGCCGTTGGCGGAAACCTGGCAGCCGTTTGCTTTTGATATATCTCAGGGCAATCCCGCTCCGCCGAAAGGCGATCCGAAGATGCGCTTTCATTTTGCTATGAACGGCAAAATGGGGGACTCGCTGCAGATTCGAAAGGTGCGCGTGCGTAAGCCAACGGAGGAGGAGAGCCGGTTGAAAGCCACGGCAGTGGCGCGGGAAAAAGCCAAGTCCGATGATGCTGACGCCTACCTTCAATACCTGCGTGACTGGTACCCTAACGAAATCACCTCTGTCGTGATCGAGGAAGAATGGATTCGCATTAAAGGGAAGACAGAAGAAGCCGTTTCGCTCGTCGAGCTGCGGGTGAACGATGCGTCACATCTGGCCTCTTCAAAGGCGCCGCTGGCGCTCGGATTGAAGGGGGGATTTGAGACCCTCGTGAAACGAATTTCACCCGATGGAAAAGTTGACCGTGCTCTGTCGCGTTTCCGTTTGGATAAACCGAATGGGCAGCCGGCGTCGCTTTGCCGCTGGGCTGACAAAGTCGCACCGGATATCGCCCGCGAGCTTCCTGAATTAAAAGCGACCCATCAGAAAGGGCTCGGAGGGATGCCGCATATTGGTGCCCCGGATCACGAGATTTTTGATCTCGGGATTTCGCACGCGACGATCAATGTCGTTCTCGATTCGTTTGTATCGGATCAAAAGCGTCCGGGGCTGACTCCGTTCCCCTTTGAGGGGGAGACCTATTTTATCAACAGCAAATTCCTCGCGGGGAAAGTGAATACGGTCAAACGGCTTCGTGAAGAAGACATCCTCGTCACGTGCATTCTCCTCGTGGGAAACCGGAAGGGGGAGACTCTGACGCATCCTGAGGCGGAGACGCGGGGCACCTTTGCGATGCCTGATCTGGTTACGGAAAAGGGAGCGCAGCTGTACCGCGCCGCGATCCATTACCTCGCCGATACTTTTTCGACCCCCGGGCAACGCGTGAGCAATTGGGTGATCCACAACGAAATCGATCAGGCCGGAACGTGGACGAACATGGGCGATCAGCCGCTCGCCCGTTATCTCGAAACTTACATGAGGTCGATGCGCACCGTTTATGAAACGACCCGCCTTTTCGATCCTCACGCACGAACCTTTATTTCGCTGACCCACCACTGGGCCAAACCGAGTCTCGGAAAGGGTGCCTACACCGTGCGGGAGATGATTGAGCTTTTCTCGGAAATGGCGAGTGCCGAAGGGGACTTCGAGTGGGGTGTTGCGTATCATCCCTATCCGAAGGATTTGCGGAATCCCGACACGTGGGACGACGAGGACGTCACGCTTGATTTTGACACCCCTTACATCACACCTAAAAACATCGAGGTGCTTCCCGCCTTTCTCGCGCAGGAACGTTTTCTCTACGAGGGAAAACACGAGAGAGCGATTTTGTTTTCCGAGCAGGGATTCAACTCGCCAACTCTCAGCGAAGAGGATCAAAGGCGTCAGGCCGCGGGGTTGCTTTACGTGTTCAGGAAGCTTCCTCTGCTGAAAACGGTCGAGGCTTTTCACCTTCATCGCTATCAGGATATGCCCGATCGCGAGGGGGGGCTCCGCGTGGGGGTCATCGATGAAAATGGAAATCATAAGCTCGGGTGGGACGTCTACCGCGCGATCGGGACGCCGGATGAATCTGACTACGATGAGCTCGCCGCTTCCTATTTTCCGAAGGAGGCGACGCAGGTCGCTGAGGTGAACCCACCGTCGAAGCCGAACATCGTTTACATCGTTGCTGACGACCTCGGCTGGTCGGATACGACTCCGTATCTGGCTCCGGATGAGGATTTTTACGAGACGCCGAATATCGCCGCACTCGCGAAGCGGGGAATGCGATTCACGAATGCCTACGCAGCGAGCCCCCTGTGTTCTCCGACGCGTGCCAGCATCCTGACAGGACAATACCCCGGGCGGATTCGCCTGACGACCCCGGCCTGCCATCTTCCTCAGGTTATTCTGGATCCAGGCGTCGGGAAGACTGCAAAGCCGACTCAGGCGGCGATCGAGCCGGCAACACGGACGCGTTTTCCGAATTTTTACGAGACGATTCCGGAGCGTCTCAAGCGAGTGGGTTACCAGTCGGCATTCGTGGGAAAATGGCATCTGGGCCGGGCTCCGTATTTTCCCGATCAGCAGGGTTTTGATTTGGTGATCGGCGGACGCGAGCATCCCGGGCCTCCCGGGGGATTCTTTGCGCCTTGGCCTATCGATACGATTCCCGAGTCGCCTGAGGGCTCTCACATTGATGATGTCATCACGACGGAGTCGATCAAGTGGCTCGAGAAGAAAGCGAAGGCGGGAGAACCGTTTTTCCTCAATCTCTGGTATTACTCGGTTCATGCGCCCTTTCAGGCGAAGCCGGAGCTGATTGAAAAATACGCCGCCAAGGCGGAGGGGCTCCCCTTCAACGCGCCGCGCAGGAATCCGGTGATGGCGGCGATGATTGAAACGCTCGATGACAACGTCGGACGAATCATGGAAACGCTGGAGCGTCTCGAGCTCAGTGGAAACACGCTCGTGGTTTTCACCTCGGACAACGGGGGGAACGAATACAACTACACCGCCAATGAGCTTGCGACGAACAACCACCCGCTTCGAAACGGGAAGGGAAACATTAACGAAGGCGGACAGCGCGTTCCATTTATCGCCGCGTGGCCGGAAAAGATTGAGGAGGCGAGCGTGAATGCGGGACTGATCAGTTCGATTGATCTGTTTCCAACCGCGTTGGCAGCGGCTGGTGCGCCAACGGCACCGGGGCAGGTCGTCGACGGGATCAATCTTCTTCCGACCTTTTTCGGTGACGAAGAGATCGATTCGGAGCGTGCCTTATACTGTCATTTTCCTCACAGCCCGCCCGCGACAGGGACGGTTGCGGGGACATCGGTTCGGCGCGGACCCTGGAAGCTGACCCGGTTTTATGCGGATGGAAAAGATCAGGCGGATCGCCTGCGTCTCGTGAACCTTCAGGATGATCCGGGTGAAATCGTCGATCTCTCGGCGGCACAGCCGGAACTGGTTGCGGAACTGAATGCGGGTATCGGCCGGAATCTCGAGGAAACGGCATCGCTCGTTCCTGTCCCCAATCCCGGATACCGTTCCTCGGCTGACGGGTGGGAGGTTAATAAAGATGCGACGCTTGTTCAGGTCGATGATTTCCTCCTCGTGAACTCGACCGGAAGCGACCCTCACATTCGAACTTCTGATTTCGGTAAAGCTACGGGTAAGCTCTCGATTGAAATCCGAATGAGGCAGGAAAATACTTCCGACGTAGCTTTTTACTGGGGGACGAAGACGAAGCCGGGATTCGGGCGGGATCGTCTCATCCCGGTTCCCCGGGTCGCCTTCGGTATCTGGCGGGCTGATCTGAATATCAAAGACGAAAGGCTAAGCTCGATTCGAATCGACCCTGCTCAAATCGAAGGTCAGGTCCGGATTGATTCGATTCGTCTCCTGCAATGGACCGGCCCCGGAGAGGCGAAGACGGTCCGGCTCTGGGATTTCTGATTCGCTGCCGAAAGCATTCGACCCGTGAATCGCCCGTCGGCGTTCCACTTTGGTTGACGCTTCGGGAGTTAAAAAGGCCGGTTTGTGGGGATTTTCATGAAAAACAGGAAAGGAAATCCCGAATCAAACGTATCAGATTGTGATGATTAATCCGATTTTGAAGTTCACGCGTGTCGCTCTCCTGACAGCCGTTTTTCTGACTTTTTCCCAGCAGGAGGGAAAGGCTCAACAGAGGGTTTCTTATAATGATATGGCCCGTCTCTTCGCGGGACTGCCATTGTCTCCCGGCAATCCTCTGGAAGGGCTGTTGGCGCTGCCCTCCGTAAATCAGCACTACGCGGAAACGAGGGATTTGACTCAGAAATGGCGGGAGTCGCGTCTTGAGGATATCGACGCCTGGTCACGAACGGAGATTCGGCCTCGAATCGGTCAGCCGACGGTCATGAAATACATGTTCGGTGGTCCCGACTTCGTACATGCGGCGACGATGTTCCCGGGGATTCCTGAATACATTCTCGTGGGGATGGAGCCCCTCGGTTCCGTGCCCGACTTTTCGAAGATGAATGAAGCGCAGCTGGGAGATTACCTGAAGCATCTTAATTTCACGTTGCGGGATATTTCCCGACGGAGCTTTTTCATCACGAAAGACATGAGAACCGACTTCGGTGGTGAAGGCGTGAACGGTGTTTTTCCTCTGCTGCTCTACTTCTCGGCGTTGACCGGACACGATGTGCTCGAGGCCGGCTATGTCACGATAGGGGCTGATGGTGGCGTCCTGAAGGCGACTGCAGAGGACGGCACAGGGGTGTGGCTCCGTTTGCGCTCAACCGTGGGTGGTGCCGCTGCCCCCGAACAGAATCTCTATTTTTTCAAAACCGATTTATCGAATGCCGGCTTCAAACCGGGGAGCCCGTTCAAGAACTTTCTCGATTCGCGTCCGGGCGGGGTCGGCTATCTTAAGGCCGCGTCGTTTCTGATGCACACTGAGGATTTCAGCAATATCAGGAATTTTCTCGTCGGAGACCTCGACTACATTCTTGAGGATGCCTCCGGTATTCCCGCTGACTTCCTCGAGCTGTATTACAACGTGACCTACTACGGGAATTACACGGGTCCGATCGAAATGTTCTCAGAATATGATCAGCCGAGGCTTCATGAGATTTACCGGTCGGGCGTTGCCAAGCCGCTTCCTTTCGGAACGGGATACCGGTATACGGATGCCGATGCGGTGCAGTTTTTCGGGGTAAAGAAATAGCTGCAATTTTCCGCGCGATATCCTAGTCTCAAATCGGTTATGAAAATGCGATACCTTTTACCCCTTGTTGTTTTGTCGTCTCTCGTTTGCGCTCAGGCGGACACGAAAAAACCGAACGTCATCGTTATCATGGCCGATGATTTGGGGTACGGTGATCTATCCTGCTACGGGGCCAACCAATTCGAGACACCCAACATCGATCAGCTCGCGGCTGAAGGGCAGCGATTCACGAACGGCTACTGCACCGCCTCGACATGCACGCCGACGCGCTATTCGTTTCTCACCGGGACCTACGCTTTTCGGAAAGAGGGCACCGGGATTGCTCCTCCGAGCAGCCCGATGATCATTCCCGAAGAAACGCATACGATCGCGGATATGTTCAAGTCGGTCGGTTACAAGACCGCTGTGATCGGGAAATGGCATCTCGGGTTGGGCGGAAAAGAAGGACCGCAATGGAACGGGGCGTTGAAGCCGGGGCCGAATGAAATCGGGTTCGACTATTCGTTTCTCCTTCCGACCACGAACGATCGCGTCCCGCAGGTTTATGTGAAGAATCACCACGTGCTCAATCTCGATCCCTCCGATCCTCTGTGGGTGGGAATGAAAAAGCCGAGCGAGGATCATCCGACGGGCATCAGCCATCGCGACACTCTGAAGATGGATTGGACTCACGGTCACAATTCCACGATCCACAACGGCATCAGCCGGATCGGGTTTTACACCGGCGGACATGTTGCCCGTTTCCGCGACGAGGATCTCGCTGACAAGTGGGTCGAAGAATCCACCGCCTGGATCGAAGCCAACAAAGACGAGCCGTTCTTCCTCTTTTTTGCCTCACACGATCTCCACGTTCCCCGGATTCCGCATGAGCGGTTTCAGGGGGCGACGCCTCTCGGGTTTCGCGCCGATTCCATTGTTCAGCTCGACTGGTGTGTCGGGGAGTTGATGGAAACGCTGGATCGTCTTGAAATCGCCGAAGACACGCTCGTCATTTTCTGCTCGGATAACGGACCCGTGATGGACGATGGCTATGCCGACGAAGCGCTGGAAAAACTCAAGGATCATCGCGCCGCAGGTCCCTACACCGGTGGAAAATACAGCGTTTACGAAGGCGGAACGAGAACGCCTTTTATCACGCGCTGGAAAGGATCGATCAAACCCGGCGTCTCTGACGAGGTCGTTTCAACGATCGATATTTATGACAGCGTCGCTTCGCTGACCGGCGCTTCGATTCCCGACGACGCGGCACTCGATTCGTTCGATGTCGCCGGCGCGATGTTCGGACGCGAAGGGGCAAAGGGGCGTGACGAGTTCGTCCAGCAGGACAACGGCGGGAAAGGGAACTTCGGGTTTCGTTCCGGTGACTGGAAGTTAGTCCGCCACGACAAAAAGAAGGCCCGCAATCTCTTCGTCGAACAAAAGCTGGAGAATGTCGATGTCCCGAAATTTCAGCTGTTTAATCTCAAGACAGATCCCTCGGAAAAAAACAACGTGATCGACGCCAATTCTGAGATCGCAGAGAAGTTGAAAACCCGCCTCGCGGAAATCATCGAGGCAGGCCGGACCCGGACTTAGGTTCGTCTTGACTCTTTCCCCCGGGAAGAATGAGTCTGCTGCGTTTGCCCGGTAATGTCGGGCTGCGTCGCCGTCTCACTTAACCCTGTCAGGTCACTCATCCAACAGGGTTCAGTGGAACGGGAACTTTCAGTTCGCCTGCTGGTTGCTGGACGCTTCGTTCTGAGCAACGAGGATCGACTGTGATTGATAGCCCTGATGGAGTTCCTGTTGATCCCACGAATCCACCACTTCGACTTCGATTCCGCTGGCGGTGTTGGCGAAGAGAACCGGGGCTACGCTGTAGGGGAGCCTGATGCAACCCGCTGACGCGGCGTATCCAGGGAGGTCACCGACGTGTAGGCCGATCGCGGACTGGTCGAGGCGCTGCCAGTAGGGAAGCGCGCAGCCGTAGATCGAAGACGTTTTTCCGCTCTCGACGCGCTGCGTGATCTTGAAGGTTCCGCGAGGGGTTTCCTTGCCGGCACGGGCCGTTGAGATCGCCGTGTCGATCGCGATCTGGTTGTTGATGAGAAGGTAGGCACGCTGGTGGGCCACATCGACGATGACTTTCTTTTCAGCGTTCTTACCCGCTTCGAGAAGATTGTGATTAATGTAGGCGTCGTTGTGCACATCTTTCCAGCCTGTCTGCTGTTGCTGGACTTGCTGAACGGGTGCGTTTGCTTTGCGAACGTATTCCTGATAGGCGATCTGCTGCATGCGGGCCTCCTGCTTCTTCTGTTTCAATTTCTTGAAAAGGCCGGCTTCCGCATTCGTGACGGATCCGAGGGTGACCCCGAGCAGCGCGAGAATCGTGACGGTTTCGCGAAGTCCGTGTGCCTGCACTTCCGCGTCTTCAAAGATCATACCGACCTCTCCCTGGTTTGTCTGACAGAAGGCTTCGAACTGCGACTCGTTTGCGAGGAGCAACCCGAGCAGTTGAATTTGTGCGGACTCTTTGTCCTCTCCCGCCTGCCAGCGAATCAGAGGCACCGTTGCGCCGTCATGTTTGATCGCGGGATCATCGAGGGATGACGCTAACACTTCCAGAAAGCGTCGCACGTAGTCTTCCGGTTCCGAGGCATCGGAGAGCGTTTTAAAAGCTGAGGCGTCAGGGAAGAGTCCCTGGAGCTGGATGTCGAACGCGGAATCGGTCCATTTGAGTTCCGGTTGGTTCGAGTTGTTCATCTCGATGTTGAAGCGCTGAAACAACTCCGAATCCTGCGGGTTGGATTGCACGATGACTCCCTCCCGGGAAACATCAAAAGCGATTCCTGAATTCGAAAACAGAGCAGCGCAACAATCGACAGGGGACTCCTGATTCAGCTCAAAATCGGAGCCCTCAGGAGGAAGTTCATTTACAGGGCCAAGAAAAGTTGCGGTCGTTGTCATAATCTACATTTGGTTTGGTTTGTCGGTTTCGTCTGTTGTTTCGGGAGGGGGGAATTCGTCTTACCAGTCGGCCTCGAGTTCGGCGTGCCAGGGTTCTGAGACTTCAGCGAGAAGGTGGAGCATCAGCGCGGGGGATGTGTCAGGAAAGCGGGAAAGAATGCGCGCGATCATTCCGGTGACGCGGGGCGCGGCGTAGCTCGTTCCTGTTTGAGTCTGAACGCCACCTCCCGCCCACGCGACTTCGACGTTCTCACCACGTGCTGAGAAGCTCGCCATGTGGTTTTTTCGATGGTAAATGGAATCACCGCTGGTGTCGGCGAGATCAACGCCAACGACGGAGGTGAAGTGCGAGGGCCACTCTGCTTCGTTCGAGTCGACATTGCTGCAGGCGGCAACGACATGCACCCCGGAGTGCCACGCGAGATCCGCCCATTCTTTGTGCGGGAGAATAAATTTGGCGAGGCCCCGGCATCCAAAGCTGCAGTTGAGAATGTCGTAGCCGCGCCTGATCGCTTCGTTCACTCCTGCGCAAATCAAGTGGGTTCGGGATACACTGCGACCATCGATAACGCGAAAACTGCCAATCTCGGCTTTCGGCGCGACTTCATGGATAATGCTCGCGACCGCGGTTCCGTGCCCGTAGGCGTCTGAGAGGTCTCCCTCATTCGCGACGATGCGACCCCCTTCTTCTGAAAATGAAATCGCCTCGATGAGATTCATCGAAGCGAGGCGGGGATGGTTGGCTTCAACTCCTGAATCGATCACGGCGATGCGAATGCCGGAGCCGTCACCGACCTGCAGGGCTTCGCGCGCCTCTCTCAGATTGGGCCAATCCTTTGCGCTTTCCTCTTCCCGATGATTCATAATTCGAGCCCGATCAGAGTGGTTAGAAGGCGGTAGTTGACGAGTCGCTCGAGGACGGTCGAGAGCCGGCGAATGCGTCCGAGATCGCGGGCGGAGAATCCCGACGGGTCATCGGCTTCCCGGCCGTTCTTGAGCTGAACACAGCTGACGACGCCCTGAAGCGCGCCACCAAAATAAAACGGAGTCGCAATCAGCGCGCAGGTTACCTGATCCATCGCGTCATCGACACGCTTCGAGTGATGGGCGTTCTGGTAGACGTTGTTTTCGCAGAGGGATTGCTCTGACGCGAAGACAAGACTGGTGAGCCCTTCGGTTACCGGTTGTTTCCAGCCGACGAGTGACTCGTCAGGAAACGAATGCGTGACGACTAAATGTTTTTCCGCCAGGTCGGCGAGCCAGATCGAAGTGGAGTCTCCTTCAACGCTTTCCATCGTCGCCCGGAGCATCGCGCGCCCCGGGTCGCCGAGAAGTGTTTTGAATTCTTCGGGAGTCACTGATCCGGCCGCTCGCGCGAGCCTTCGCTCGATCATAGGGGCAAATTCAGACAGTTCTGGGTCGGTAGTTATCACAGCAAACGGCGGTTCGATCAGATGGAAATCTACCAAATAGACGCTTGAGGCGCAAAACGATTCAGTAAAACTATCAAATCACAAAAAAACCGGTTCACCGAAAGTGAACCGGTTCTTTGAAAAGATGTGAGTGTGTTCCCGGGGTGTGATCACTCTTTATTACCGATATTTACGATTGCGTCGACCGCCGCGGAAACTGTAGTGGGGTTGCCCGATGCGAGTGCGTCAATCTCGTGTTCGAGAGAGGTAAGTTTGGACTCGGTTACTGAATAAAGTTCTCTCACTGTTTCGAGGTCTGCTCCGGCGGCTGAACTGAGTTCTCCTGCGTCCCGCTGCAAAGCCGCGACCATCGTTTCGAGCTGCTCCACCTTGCTCATCATGTCGCGAGTGGCCGCCGTGGTAAGGCCTTCCACCTGCTCGCGCAGTTTCGCCACGCGCGCATGCAGATGAGACGCTTTGTTCTTGAGTTCGCTTTGTTGTTTTTCTGCATTCATAACGACAAGGGTTACGAGTGCAGGCGAAAATCAGATGCGAATCGGCTCACTTCCTCCGGACGTATACGTAGTAAGCGCCGACGATTTGCTGGTTCCGGGAATCGCCGAACCAGGTGTAGAGCCGTTTCGGTCCGGCTTCCAAGGTGGCGTTGAAAGTGACGTGGGTGTCACCGGGTTTGACGGGGCGGCGTGCTTCGAAGCGTCCGATCTTGATACGTGCTCTGGCAACGTCGAGGGCGACGCCTTCCGAGAGTTGGCCATCGGTGACCTGAGTGGCTTCGACGCCGTCGCGGAGCGCGAGTCCGGAGTCACGGGGCCAGCGGCGAAGTTCAAATTCGTAGTCTCCTGCTTCTGCGACATCGAGTTCCCAGTAGCCGTTCTTCAGATCCGCGATCCGAACCTGGTATTGCTGATCAATGAAAACGTCGAGCCACTCGCACGCGGTGAGCAGGGTTGGATTTTCGTGATCACTTCCGATGACGACGCGCTGTGGTTCGTTCGCTTTTTCCTCAACTTCAGCCCACCATTGATCGAGTGACTTGCGCATTTTGGCCGCGACGAGTGCGTGCGCGGCTATGACATTTTTTTGCTGAAGCGGATCTGTTTCGAGATTGTAGAGTTCGTCATCTTCGAGAAGTCTCCAGCGCTTCCAGAGGACTCCGGCCATGTCACGTCGCATGATGGAGGGAGAGTCCGGAGCAGGGTATTCAAACCCGAAAGGCATCCGGCTGTAATTGATGATGAGCGTTCGATCCGGATCGACGGGTGCGGTTCCCCGCAACGCCGCGGTGAGATCGGTCCCGTCGAATGAGGCTTCGGTTTCGATGTTGGAAAGCTCGAGAAGAGTGGGGAGCAGATCCTGAACCTGGGTGAGCCCGTCGACGTCCGTTCCGTGTTTCAGTTTGCCTTCAGGCCAGCGAATAAAACAGGGAACCCGGTGACCGCCTTCCCAAAGTTGCGTTTTTCTACCTCGCATTCCCGCCGGGAAATACGTTTCTCCCATCGTGCTGCCGTTGTCGGTGAGGAACACCAGAATCGTATTCTCGAAGAGTCCGGAATCTTTGAGGAACTGATCGAGTTTGCCGACGTTGTCGTCGACGTTTTTGATCATTGCCAGGTATTTGATGAGATCGTCGCGCTTGTGAGGAGGGCGGCCTTTGATCACTCCGGCTGCTTCGGCGGCGGCGACCTTTTTCTCCATCGCTTCGGTGTATTCCTCCGGAACCCAGTAGGGTGAATGAGGAGCGTTCGTGGGGAGGTAGGTTAGGAAAGGTTCGTTCGATTCTTTCCGCTCCTTCATCCATGCCATCGCTTCTTCGAAGAAGATGTCGGTGCAGTAGCCTTTGTATTTCGTCTTCTCTCCGTTGCGCGTGTAGGTATCGTCAAAGTAATCATTGTTCCAGACATCGGGCACGGAATTGATGTGAGAGGAGGGAAACCAGAGCGTTTCTTCAAATCCACGATCGCCCGGGCGGAAGGGGAAGTTATCCCCGAGATGCCACTTCCCGAAGATTCCGGTGCGGTAACCGGCTTTCTGATAAAGATCGGCGATCGTCGGTAGTTCGGGCCGAAGAAGGGTTCGGCCGGCACTGACATTGATGGCGCCGTTTTTCGCGGCATCGATTCCTGTGAGCAGTTGTCCGCGTGTCGGTGTGCACATCGGAGCCACATGAAAATCGCTGAGGCGAACGCTCCCGGCGTGGAGCGCATCCATGTTAGGTGTTTCCAAAACCGGATTGCCGTGGGCCGAGAGTTCCGGATAACCCTGGTCATCCGTCATCACGATGATGACGTTTGGTTGATTCGCGTTATTGGAAAGTGCTGGAGACGCGCAGAGCGTTAAGAGCAGGATCAGGGTTCGGATGTTCATGGGTGTGTCACTGAGCTGACTGAGGAGGGGCGATGAGCAGGTCACCCAGAATGGTTTCGAGTTTGCGTGGATGACCTTTGATTTTCACGTAGCGATGCTTTTTCGGGTAGTCGGTTTCCCAGCGTGTGTTGCCATCGGAATCGACGACGACGCGTCCCGGTTTTCCGATTGACCAGTATCCTTCTTCGATGCCGCGAACCGCGAGAAGGACGGTGGCGAGATCGTGGTTTGGTTTTCCGAAATCAATCGCTCTGTGTTCGTGGAAGGGCCGCAATTCGTAGGAGCGCCGAACCGGGTTGTTCGCGGGGGCGGAGAGGAGTTCCGCGCCATTGCTCATTGCCGCGCCCACTTCGTATCCCTGCCACACGATCGGTGTTGGCCATTCGTTCGTGACCGTGACCGCTGCGGCGGGATCCAGTTTGATATTGGTTTCGCCTCTCGTGGTGCGCGGGAATCCGCCTCCCATGATGAAGAGTTCTTTGACCTTCGCTTTCACGAGGCCGGGCTCGGCCCGCCACAAATCTTCGAGATTGCTGAGCGCACCGACGCTGCAAATGACGACGCTTTTGTCAGGCTGTGAAGCGAGGGCTTCGCGATACACGTCGAGGGCGTCAGGGAGTTTATCGTCGGTGGGAGAGTCGTTGGGAAACTCCGTGTGAAGCGCTCCTGTATAGCTGCTCGGTGATTTCCACCCGACCTTCGCGGCGTCTTTGTCTGAGCCGATCGGAATGTCGGGGCGACCATACCAGGTGTTGATCGCGTCGGCGGCTCCGCCGGATGCGTTGCCGGGACAGTTCCGGTTCGTGACGATGGCGAGGATCTCGACTTCTCCTTTGTCCGCGAGCGCATGGAGAACGGCGAGCGCGCCTGCGTCATCGCAGTCGTTCGCCATATCGGTGTCAAAAATGAGCTTCACCGGTTCGGCTGAAAATCCAGCCGAACTGAGGAATGTCACTGCCGCGAGGAGACAGGCGAAAAACTTCATTTGGCCGTCGGTGGCTGGGAACAGAGATGAACGTAGGCCTCGACAATCCGGGCAGCCTGTATCTCGCTCATGATGAGATAGCGATCATTCTTACCTTCGTTCTTGCCCTTCGTAGTGAAGTCGGTGAGTCCGCTGTCATCGACGGTCACGTTTCCGAAGGGGGAGAGATCGAAGTAGCCCCGGTCAGGAAAAGCGGAATAAAGCACGCAGCTCAGATCCCAGGTGGGGCGCTCATGTCCCTTCTCGGGGATGTAGGCAAGGTAGCTCTCTTTGATGATGTGTTGTGCTTCGTAGGTGTAATCTTCGACGATGCTTTTCCAGGGGTAAACGCTGTTGATTCCAATTTCGAAACCGCTCCAAATGACGGGTGTGGGCCATTCGTTTGCCACCTTCTGCGCGGCGGGGATGTCTTTGATGACGTTGTATTCGATGTAGTTCGTGTTGAATCGAATGGACTGGAAAGCTCCTGCCATGATCACAAACTCTTTCACTTTTTTCTTAATCAACGCTTTGCCGTCGAGATCGGAATGCTCGTCGGGCTTGGAGTCGAGGAGACGCGCGCAGTTCGTGAAAAATCCCACTTGAACCAGCATCACGGAGCCGTCCGGCTGAGCCGCCAACGTTTTGCGCATCAGTGAAACGGCTTCGGGAGCGTCCACTCCCGATTTGAGATCGTGAGGATAGAGTAGCTTGCCGTCAGCGTCTTTTTTGTCGGCGATGCCGTTGAACTTTCCTTCCTCAGGAGTTGCTCCGTTTCTCACGGCTCCGATCGGGACGTCGGGGTAGCCGTAGTAGGTGTTCACGGCGTCGATGTAGGAGGCTGATTTCGGATGGTCTTTCGTTGAAGTAACAGAAAGGAGGTCGACGTTCCCGCGTCCTGCGAGTTGGTGAATGATGGCGAGAGCCATGGCATCGTCGATGTCGTTGCCCATGTCGGTGTCGAACATCATGCGAACCGGTTCCGCTTGAGCGAAGCCGAGACTGAAGAATAGCGTGGTGAGGATCAGGTGGTATTTCATGGTGTAAATTTGCGTAATTTTCCCGCCCGCCAGGCATCGATGATGACAGCGGCGACGATGACGATTCCGGTGATGAGAAATTTGACGGGCTCCGTCGCACCCAGTTGGGCGAGGCCGGCGCTCAAGGTGGCGATAATGAGAACGCCGATAAAGCTCCCGATCACGGAGCCGCGGCCGCCCATGAGACTGGTCCCGCCGATGACGACGGCAGCGATCGCGGAAAGTTCGAGGCCTGTTCCCGCGTTGGGGTCGATCGCCGCGAGCTTGGAGCTGTCGAAAGCGGCCCCGAGTCCGGCGAGGGCACCGGCGATCGCGAAGACCGCGATTTTGATAGGCCTGACATTCACTCCTGAATAGGTCGCGGCTTCTTCATTCGCTCCGATCACCATCACGTAACGGCCAAACAAGGTTCGACGCAAAACGAGTTGTCCGATGATCACGACGACGACGGCGAAGAGAAATGCCCACGAGATACCGAGGCCCGAGATAGGGGCTCCAAGCCACTCGACGGGGGCACCAATGTATTTGGTCTGGGAGTCTGTTCCAAGGTAGGCAAGGCCGCGGGCGATCTGCATCATTCCCAGCGTGACAATAAAGCTCGGCACCGCGAAACGAACCGTGACCCAACCGTTCGCCCAGCCGCAGAGTGCTCCGGCCAAAATCGCGAGCGGCAGTGCTGCGATGAGTGGCCAAGACCAATCGACCATCGCGAGCCCTAACATTGCACCGGCGAAGGCGAGAACCGAACCCACCGAAAGATCGATTCCGGCAGTGATGATGACGAAGGTCATGCCGACGGCAATCACCGCGAGCGCCGGAACCTGATTCGCGATCTGGTTGAAAGTCGCCGCCGAAAGAAAGCGATCACTGAGGAGGCTGAAGATGACGATCAGCCCGATGAGGACAGCTAAAAGCCCCAGCCATTCTCCGTATTTCGTGAGAGGATTGTTTTGAGCAGGCATGACCTCGGGGGAGGGCTGCAAATCGAGCCCGGATTGATTAGTTGCCGAGCGTTTCCTTCGTGACCAGATCGACGGGTGTTTTCTGGTCTGCCGGAGCCGTACCTTCGTTGACGATTTTCAGCGCTGCTTCGATTCCGAAAACAGCGAGTTTGCCCCCGTGTTGATCGGCGGTCGCAAGAATACGACCTTCTTTAATCAATGTCTGAGCGGCGGAAATATTGTCAAAGCCGACGACTTTGACCTGGTCGACTTTGCCGGCTGCTTTTACGGCGGCTGCGGCTCCGAGTGCCATACTGTCGTTGCTCGCGAGGATCGCGCTGAGATCGGGATGAGAGGTTAAAACAGCGGATGAGACCGAGTTCGCTTTGTCCATTTCCCACTGCGCGCTCTGCACTGCGACCACTTCAGCGCCTGCTTCTTTCATCGCATCTTCAAAACCGGCACGTCGCTGTTGGGCGTTGAATGCGGTGGGGACGCCCTCGAGGATGGCCACCTTCGCTCCGGCCTGAAGTGATTTTGCCAACTCGTCGCCGACGGCCTTCGCTCCTTCGCGGTTGTCAGGCCCGACGAAGGGAATCCGGGCGTCCGCTTTTTTGAGCACGTCTTCGTCGAGTTTATTGTCGATGTTGATGACGGTGATACCTGCCTCCTGAGCCCGCTTCAAAGCGGGAACGAGTGCTTTGGAATCGGCGGGAGCGATCACGATGGCGTCGACGCCCCGTGCCACCATCTGCTCTACGAGCGCGACCTGCTGAGCGAGATCAGTTTCGTTTTTGATACCGTTGGTGATCAGGGAAAACTGATCCGGGTTCTCCGCCTGATAGCTTTCCGCTCCGTCGGCCATCGTTTTGAAGAACTCGTTGGCGAGCGACTTCATGATGAGCGCCACTTCTGGTTTGCCATCGGTTGCGTCGGCTGATGACGTTTCGTTTTCTCCGCCACAGCTGATTAAAAAAAGCGCAGCGAACAGCGATGTGCGTGCAAAAAAGTGGAGGATTCGGCTAGTGGGTTTCATAGGCGTATGGGCCAAGATTGCTCGAAAACAAACGTTTGCGCAAGATGTTTCCGTGCTTCTCTTGATTGCGCCAGAGAGAGCTGTGCGAAACATGGAGGAGACACCGCCGTCATCGTTCTCCGGAGGGTGCGCGGGAGCCTGTTCCGCTGGTGCAACGGTTGAAGTCGGTCACGCGAGAAAATTCCACCTCGCGGGCGAGCGGTTGGGGGTGCCTGTCGCCGGATCCGTCACGCTTCGCCGCGAAAGACGAGTTCGAGGAACTTTCGGAATGAGGCGGTGGCGAACTCCAGCCGGGAGCCGAATTTCTCCGCCCGGTAGATGCTCGGGGAATGTCCGAGTGACACGTGATAAAAGTATTCTTCGGTTTCCCCGAAACGCAGCATCGGCTCCGAGCAGGCACAGGCGTCATCGATCAGGTCCCATTGGGAGAAGGGCAGAACAGGCCACGCTTCGCCTCGTTGCGCTTCGAGGCCGTCTGATTGCGCAAGATAGGAACGTATTTCCCCGGGGATTTTCCGGGACTGTTGTATTTCCCAGCTCTGAATCGCCTCCTCGCTCACCGGAGGGAAAAAGGAGGCATCGATTTTTCCTGCTTTCGCTGCCGGATGTTCGGTCAGGGCGATGATTTCTTTTTTCCACGAAATAGTCATGGATCGTCGACAAGTCGGAGGGGAGGGGGATTGACTTCTGGTAGATTTTATTCGTCCGGGTTTTCAAGAGAACCGAAGTGAGTGCTCTTGAGGAATCGATGAACCGACTGATGCAATTCTTCAATCTCGTGATGAACGGCGCAAGGTTTTTTCTTCGCGCACCATCCGGGGCCAAAGGGGCAAAACGGCTTATCACCGAGGCTCTCGAACAAGACGACGATTTCGTAGAACGTCACCTTCTCAGGTTCCTTCACCAATGCGTAGCCTCCGTTCCGTCCGGCTGTGCCCGAGACGATGTCCGTCTGTGCGAGCTGGGTGAGCACTTTCGCGACAAGGGGGCGTGGAAGGTTTCTGGCCTCCGCTATCTCAGCTGCCTTGTAGGTGGTCTTACCACCATCAAAGTTCACAGCCAGATGGCTGAGCGCTGAAATGGCGGCCTGAGCCACTTTCCCGTATCCGAGTGTGTTCACCCCGCCACGGAACCTCACGCTGGTCTCCTTGGCAACTACTCATCTCAGTCAGGTGCCCCGCTATGCTGACTCATATCCGAATCACTTTCGGTGCTTCTCTTCACTCCATGAACGTCCGGTATTTCAGCTGCGTTCCTATAATACGAATAAAAGATCTTATTTTCTTGTTTGTTGGGTTCCAGTGATTAAATTGAATCGTAATTGTGAAATCATCTATGCAGTCTCTAGTAAAATTTGTCGCCCTCCTCGTCCTCCTGTCACTTTCGGCTTGTGGCAGGGAGGCGCTCTCCGATGCAGAGAAAAAGGGGCAGGAAAATCTTAAGGCTGAACTCCAGAGCTTTGCCGACGCTGCCCCCGCCGCATCCACTCCCGCTGCGGCTCCACCGGCTGCGCCTGCGCCGGTTCAGGCGGCGACGGTTGCGCCAGCCGCTTCCACGCCGGTTCAAACCGCGACCGCTTCGGAGTGGCCGGCGGTTAAGGTCCCTTCTGCGATTCCGGCATTTGAGGAAGTGGCAGTCCTGACCGATGCGCCGAATGTTCCTCCGCCGATCACTCGGAACGAGCCTGCTAAAGTTATCGTGAATCTCGAGGTAACCGAAGTCGTCAAAGAGATCGCTGAAGGGGTTGAGTATACCTTCTGGACGTTTGGAGGAAGTGTCCCCGGCAAGTTCATTCGGGTTCGTCAGAATGATTACGTGGAGTTTCATCTCGCGAATCATCCGGACTCGAAGATGCCTCATAACATCGATCTTCATGCGGTAACCGGACCGGGCGGTGGCGCGGCCTCATCTTTTACGGCTCCGGGACACGAGTCTGTCTTTTCGTTCACCGCGATGAATGCCGGGCTCTACGTTTACCACTGCGCCACCGCGCCGGTCGGCATGCACATTGCCAATGGGATGTATGGAATGATTCTCGTTGAGCCTGAGGGCGGTCTGCCTCCGGTGGATAAAGAATTTTACGTCATGCAGGGTGATTTCTATACCAAAGGCAAATACGGTGAGGCCGGACTCCAGCCGTTCAGCATGGAAAAGGCTCTCGCCGAGAATCCCGATTACGTCATTTTCAACGGTTCGGTTGGAGCCCTGGCCGACGATAAGGCAATGACTGCCGGAATCGGTGAAAACGTCCGTCTCTTCGTCGGGAACGGGGGGCCCAATCTGATTTCCTCATTTCACCTGATCGGAGAGATTTTTGACTCCGTTTACCCGGAAGGCGGCAGCACGCCGAACCACAACGTACAAACGACTCTGATACCCGCCGGGGGAGCGGCGATTGCCGAGTTTAAACTCGAGACTGCCGGAACCTACATTCTCGTGGATCACTCCATTTTCAGGGCTTTCAACAAGGGCGCGCTCGGTATGCTCAAAGCGACCGGGGAGGAGAACAAACTCGTCTACTCCGGCAAGATCGATGATCGGATTTATCACCCTGAAGGTGGCGCGATTCAGACGATGCCTCAGACTGGTGTCCCCGCTCCGGCTGCGGCTAATAAAGCGGAGCGGATCGTGGCTGGAAAGATTGTCTATTCTCAGGTGTGTCTCGCCTGTCACCAGGCAAACGGCGAAGGTATCCCGATGGCCTTCCCGCCCCTCGCCAAGTCTGATTACCTCAATGCCGACGCAAACAGGGCAATTGGAACGGTCATTCACGGCATGACGGGGAAGGTGAAAGTGAACGGTAACGAGTTCAATTCCATCATGCCGCAGCTCGGTCTCTCAGATGAGCAAATAGCGAATGTGCTTACCTATGTTTACAGTAGTTGGGCAAACAACGGCACTGAAGTGACTCCGGAGATGGTTGCAGCGGCTCGTAAGAAAGGCCCGCCACCGACAGCGGCTCCTGCAAACGGGGCTGAAGCGCCTCATTGAGTCGTTGTCTCGCCGGAAGAGCGGGGAGGGGCGAAAAGCGTGAGAATACAATTTTTATCAGTATCGATTGGACCGCCTTATTGGCCATTCAGATAGATTCAAATCACGATGAACCTGCTACCCCTCGCCATCCTGGCCGTGATCGTATTCCCCTTATGGAATGCTGTTGCTGCTGATGAGCCCGGCGACATGGTGCTTATTCCTGCCGGGGATTACACGCCGCTGTTTGTCAAAGATGCCGAGCCGATTCAGGTCGCTGCGTTTTATCTGGATAAGACTCCTGTGACGAATGCGCAGTTTCTGGAGTTCGTCCGTGATCATCCGAAGTGGCGTCGCACTCAGGTGAAACGCCTTTTTGCTGACAGCAATTACCTCAAGCATTGGGAAGGTGATCTTGACCTGGGGGCGGAGGCCGGGAAAGTCGGTCCGACCCCTGTCACGAACATTTCCTGGTTTGCCGCCCGGGCATTTCTCAAGGCACAGGGCAAGAGGCTCCCGACCACCGATGAGTGGGAGCTGGCCGGTTGTGCCGACGAGACGAGGGCCGATGCGACCGCTGATGATGATTTTCACCGACGTATCCTCGAGTGGTATGCGACACCCAACCCTGCGAAATTTCCTGTCGCTTCCGCCTTTCCTGAAAACTACTACGGCGTGAAGGCGCTTCACGGCCTCGTCTGGGAATGGGTGCGCGATTTCAACAATGCCACGGTCACCGGTGAATCCCGCGGCGACAGCTCCCTCGAACGCGACCTCTTTTGCGCCGGCGGCGCACTCGGAGCTACTGATCCTTCCAATTACGCTGCGTTCATGCGATACGCCTTTCGCTCCTCGCTGGGAGGGAATTACACGGTCGCCAACCTCGGTTTTCGAGGCGCAAAATCTTTAGCTCCCTAACCAATCCATCCCATGAAATTAATTCTTTTTCTCCTGACCTTCACGGTTCTCAGTCATCCGGCGTTGGCAGAGGATCCCGCCGCCGCTACGACGCTTCCTGCCGGTGAGCCTGCCGCGCGTGAAGGATCGGTTTACGACCTCGACTCCGAATGGTTCGATCAGGACCACAACAAATTGAAACTCGCCGACCTCGGTGACAAGGTCAGGGTCGTGGTGATGGGTTACACCAGTTGCCAATACGCCTGCCCGCGTCTCATCGCCGATCTGATCTCAATCGAAAAGGGGATTCAAGACAAAGAGGTCGCCGCGCAGGTGGGCTACTCGTTCATCTCGATCGATCCTGAAAATGACACCCCTGAAAAACTCAAGAAGCTGGAAGAGCAATACAAGTTCACTCCCGGGCATTGGAAGATTTTGACGGGTGATGAAGACAGCGTCCTCGAGCTCGCGGTGGCACTTGGCATGAAATATCGCAAAACCACTTCGATGGATTTCGCGCACTCCAATATCATTACCGTGCTTCGGCGGGACGGCACGATTGCCCATCAGCAGGTCGGGCTCGAAACGGAGAAAGCGCAAACCTACGCCGCGATTCGTGACGCGGTAAAGGTTCCGTAATTCCTCACGATTCGATGCTTCTCCGCGAATGAGCGGGCAAAGCCGGAGGAGGGGCGCCGCTATTTCGGCGCGCCCTCATTGTAGGGGGGGGCGATTATCGGTTCCGCTCGTTCGCTTACGCAAACAGATCCAGAACCGGTGCACCTTTGTGAGCCACGGTGAAAGGACGCTTGCTCGGGCTATAGAGGATTTGATCCAATGGCAGGCCCATCGCATAGGCGATCGTGGCGTTGAAGTCAGGAATCTTGACGGCGTTCTCGATGACGTTTTCACCGCCTTCGTCGGTTTTGCCGTATTTGATTCCGCCTTTGAATCCACCTCCAACGAGGACTGAGCTGAATGCTTTCGGGAAGTGGTCGCGACCCGCGTTCTGGTTGATGCGCGGAGTCCGGCCGAATTCGGTGGTCAGGACTACGACGGTATCTTCCAGTTTTCCGCGGCGTTCGAGATCGTCGAGCAAGGCTCCCATTCCCTGATCAAGGATGGCGCACTTTTCAGGTGCTTCGACGAAGACGTTGTTGTGCATGTCCCAGCCGCCATAGCTCACTTCCACGGCGCGCACGTCGTGTTCGATGAGACGGCGGGCAAGGAGACAGCCCTGTCCGAACGAGTTGTCGCCGTAGCGTTCGCGGGTCATTTCGTCTTCCTGCTTGAGGTCGAACGCCTGCAGATCTTTGCTCTGCATGATGCGGACGGCGTCATCATACATCTGGGTGTAGGCGCGAACTTCTTTCACGTTGTAGCGCTCGTGAAATTCAGTATCAAATTTTCCGGCGAGTTCGAGTCGGTGATCAAAGGTGTCCTGATTCACTCCGCGGAGCTTGGAGTTTTTCAGGCCGGACTCGGGATCATTGATCGCGAGTGGCTCAAATTCCGGCTCGAAGAATCCGCCTCCGCCGTTGATGCGGCTGTTGCCTCCGACAAAAACGGAACCGGGAAGATTCGGGTTCATGCGGCCCTTGTATTTCAGCGCCCACGCACCGATTCCGGGGTGGCGAATCGTCGCGCGCTGATCGTAGCTCGTGTGCATCAGGTAGTTGCCCTGATCGTGCGCACCTGCCGTTGAAGTCAGCGAATTGACGATCGTGAGTTTGTCACCGTGCTTTGCGAGCGCGGGGAGATACTCGGAAATCGTGAGACCATCGACATTCGTATTGATCGTTTTTGTCTGTCCCTGATTTTCGTGGCCGGGCTTTGTGTCAAAGGTATCGAGATGCGTCATCCCACCCGCCATGTAGAGGTAGATGATGTGCTTGGCGGCTCCGGCGCGTTCGGGGAGTCCGAGGTTGGGGCCGAGTGCTGCGTTGGAACGGCTCGTGAGACCAAGTGCGCCGACCCCGAGTAAAGACTTGGCAGTTCCTTCCATGAAGCGGCGGCGGCTCCATTCATCTGATTTGAATGCTGATTTCATAGTGATAGTAGCGATGGTTTGAGGGTGGGGGCTTTGTGCGGTGAGGGCGGCGATGAGGAGAAAGAACTACTGGATAAAGATGAACTGGCGGGTGTTGAGGAGCGCCCATACGATGCCTTCGTAGGCGCTGTCTCCGTGGGCTTCGAGTTCACCGAGCGCGATCGCCATCTCGTTCGCGGTTGGTTCACGAGTGAGCATGGCCTGAAAGATCATCTGGATTTTCTCTTCGGGATCGCCGGCTTTTTGAATGCGATTTCCGAAGACTGCGAATTCATTCGTGAGCGCTTCGACGATCGTTCCATTGAGGAGATTCAGCGCCTGGGGAACCGAGGCGTGATGAGCTGCATTTTCAATGACCTCGCGATCCGATTGCCCGAACTCGCGCAGGAAATGGCCACGTCGTGCCGGAGATTCCAGCTCGGAAGCGCGGGCCATTTGTGAAACGAGGGACGTGTAGACGCGGTAGTCATTCTTTTTCTGTGAGAGCCAGGCCTTCTCGAGAGAGGACTGCTTCCGGTTCCACGCCTTCAGTTGGTTGCGGTCAAGTCCTTCGGGAGGAGTCGCCTTCTGATACTTCGGCATGTCCGGCTTGGGTAACTTGGTGAGCACTGCGTTCTCAACGTTTCCTCCCGCCATCATCTCACCATCCTGCATGCTGAGAGACATTTCACTCATCCCCATCGCGAGGAGCAGTTCACCTTCCTCCACTTTTTCGCCCACATTCTCGTAGCCGATATCAGAGATGATGCGGCGGGTTTCTCTCCGAAGCTCACTGAGTTCTTTGTTCAGCTTCCGGTAGAGATCTTCCTCTTCCGCTTCGCGGGCGGCATACATTTTCTCGCGGATTTTCTCCTCTTTCGGCTTCACGTTTTCGTAGGCCTTCGCGACGTCCTTCACCATTTGGATGTAGCTTTCTTCATCGCGCTCTTCGAGGGAGTTGTAGATGCGCTTCACTTTTTCGACGGAGGAAAGTTGACCCTTGAGTCTCGGACGGTAGTCATCCGCTTCAGGCAGGGCGAGCGCGACGATGGAATCCCAGATTTGCTCCGCGGACATGCGGCGGAGAACCGGGCCCTGGAAGTAATAGGGCATCCCCATGACGAGCTCCCCGGAGTTGGCACCTCGCTGATACGTTTTCGTGTTGTAGAGGATCTCAAGATACGCGCGCATGTCGTAATCGAGATCGCGCATCAGATTTTCGAGATAGGTGAGAAGCTCCGGATTGGTGACCGGCGTTTGATCGGTGAGTTCATCGACCGGCTCGAAAATACCGTGGCCGAATGCGTGCTTCCAGAGTCGGTTCGCGATCACTTTGGTGAAAGTGGGGTTCTCTGAAGAAGTCATCCACCGGGCATAGGCATCGATCGTCGAGTCGTCGATTTTCTCCAGATCGATTTCCGCACCGAACATCGTCGCCGGCTTGACGGGATCGTTCGGCTTCGCGTCGTCGTACTGATAGTCGTGGGGAAGTTTGAGCGTCTTCGTCGTCTCATTCGTTTGAACGTATCGAAGCGGGTTGTAGAGGTCGTTGAGCGCGTTGCGCATCTGGCGCGAGTCGTGGTTGTAAGACTCGTAGGCTTCGATGGAACGTTTTGCCGCGGCACGGAACTGCTTGTCGTTCATCTTGTAACGATCGAGCAACCTTTGGTATTTTTTCGGCTCAGAGGTGTAGCGTTCGAGCGTCGCCATGTTCGTGATCATCGGAAACCCCTCGGTTTGCACTGCCTTTTGATGATATCTGGCTCGCTCTTCTTTTTGAAAGTCGGCGATGGCCTGGCGGTTCGGGGAATCGTAGCGTCTTGCATCCATTCCGTAGGAGAAGGCCGCCATGTGAAAGTAATCCATCTGCGTCCAGACATCGAAGGGGTGGTTGTGGCACTGCGCGCACTCAAGTCTCGTTCCGAGGAAGATACGGACGGTGTTCGACATGTTGTCGAGCGGCATGCCCCGGTCGCGAATGTAGTAACCGACCGCTCCGTTTTCCCAGACTTTTCCGCGAGCGGAGACGAGGTCGAAAACCATCTCGTCGTAGGGTTTGTTTTCAGCGATTGCCTCCTTGATCCAAAGCTGGTAGGCCGCCTCCGCCTGAGGAGCTCCGTTGCCGAGACTGGAATTGATCCTCAGAATGTCGGCCCAGAAGTTGTATTCGTGGCTGACGTGTCCCGGGCTCTCGAGGAGGTCCCGGATGAGTTGCTGACGTTTCCGCTCGTAGGTGGATCCGTGAAAATTTTCGGCTTCCTCGATCGTCGGGATTCTGCCGGCGATGTCGAGGTAGGCGCGGCGGATGAACGTCTGATCGTCGATCGCTTCGTTCGCCTCGATCTTGTTTTCCTTGAGTTTGGCGGCAACGAACTGATCGATTTTGGCGGAAGCCTCCTTGATCGAAATGCCGTGAACCGATTGGTCGATGCCGTCCTTTGCGGAGAGTTGCAGCGACGAGGCGAGGAGCGAGATAAGGGCGGTGAAAAGAATGGGAAGCTTCATAAAACAGCGCGTGTTCATAAAGTTATACCCTGAGAGCCTCTTTTTGTTGCGTACATTACTGCCCTCGATTACGCCAACCGTCTTAGCCCAAGAGAGCCATGACGATCTCAGCCGTGTGAAACCGTCGCGGCACCCTCGAGTGACTGTTTAGAATTCGGTTAGAATTCCAGACAGATCGGAGCGGGAACGTTGGCGATGTTCCCGCTGAAAAGGAGCGCTCCTGTTTCCTGATCGATCGTGAAGACAGAAAGCGTGTTTGAGTATCGGCCCGCGGCGATGAGCCATTTTCCGTCCGGGCTGATATTGAAATTCCTCGGCCAGCTCCCGCGAATGGCCTCCCGTTCGATGAAGGTAAGTTCACCGCTTGCAGAATCGACGGCGAACGCGGTGATGGAGTCGTGCCCGCGATTGGAAGCGTAGACAAAATTACCGGAAGGGTGCACGCGGATTTCTGCGGCTTTGTTAGGAATTTCCTTTAACGAGTCCGGCAGAGTTTCGATGGTTTGCAAAGCGGTCATCGTTCCGGCCTTCGCGTCGTAGTCGAAAACGGTCACGGAGAGGAGCATCTCATTGAGAAGATAGATCTTCGAACCGTCCTTGCTGAACTTCATGTGGCGGGGGCCGCCTCCGGGGACGCCGATGCCGGCTCCATGTGAAGTGATCGTTTTCGCGTCGTGATCGATTCGGTAAATGAAGACCCGGTCCGTTCCGAGGTCGGGGATGAAAAGAAAGCGATTGTCGGGGCTGACGCCACTCCAGTGCGGATGGGGCGATTTTTGACGCGATTCGTCAGGACCGCTTCCGGTGTGTTTGATGAGAGCCGTCTGTTCGCCGATGCTCCCGTCGTCGTTGATCGCGTAGGCAGCGACCGAGCCACCGCCATACTGGGCCGAGAAAAGTATTTTTCCTTCGCGATCGAGAGAAACGTGCGCCGCCCCGCCGTCACCGGTCGGAACGGTATTGAGTAATGTCAGTGACTCGTCATCGTTGATGCGGAAAGAAGCGACACTTCCTTTGTCGACCCCGCAGGCGGCGTAGAGGAGTGACTTATCCTCGTTGAGAACAAGGAATCCCGGCCCGTTGATGGTGGCGGCAAGAACCGGATCACTCAGCTTTCCATTCTTCGCATTCAGCGTCGTCTTGTAGATTCCTTCAGCGCCTTTGCCACCTGTTCCAATCCAGATCGTTTGTGCGGAAGCCAATGAAATGCTGCAAAGCGCGAGCGATAAAATGAGGATAAAACGGGACATGATTTGTTTGGTGTAAAACCGCTGATGGGCGCTGATGGGACGCTGATCAGAGCTTTTTAAATTACTCTTATTTTCTTCTGATTCTTTAATTCTTTAATTCTTTACTACTCTACTTCTCCGTCTCCTATTCGTAATCCCACTTCATGATCCAGGGATCCTGCATCTCTTTCTGGAATTTTTTCATCTTCTCCTGATACTGAATGAGCACGTCGCGGTATTCGGGATCGGAGGCGAGATTTTTGGCTTCGTAGGGATCTTCGGCGATGTTGAAAAGTTCGAATTCGGGGCGGTGAATGTATTCGCCGACGGACTTCTGACCGTAGGGCGCATCGAGCGATTCCTGAAACTGTGCCTGGAAGCTGCTCGCCGCCCAGAGATCCGAAGCGAAGGGGTAGGGGAGTTCGTGAGCGATGTTCCAGATGAGTTTGTATTTTTTATCCCGCACGACCCTCATCGGGTAATACATCTGGATCTCGTGGAAGGTGTGTGAGGCAAACGCGGTGTCCCAGTGCTCGGCTTCGGGATCGCCCAGGATCGAGAGCCACGACTTGCCGTGATACTTGTCCAGATTGGGACCGAGGCTGTCTCTGCTCACTTCGGGGAAATCTTTCCAGAACTTTTTCGAAGCGACGAATTTCTTCGGAGCGTTCTTGTTGTGATCGAGACCGCCGGCGAAATCGAGCAGACTCGGAGTGATGTCGATGTGGCTGATGAGGGCTTTGCTCTCGACCCCCCGGTTTTCCTCGTAGGGGTTCCGGACGACGAAAGGCACTTTGAGCCCGCCTTCATAGACCGTGGTTTTTCCTCCGGCGAAGGCCATGCCGTGGTCGGCGGTGAAGACGATCAACGTTTTGTCGTAGAGTCCCGCTTCTTTCAGAATCTCCACCAATCGGGCGATACCCTGGTCGACGCGTGAAATACTCTGGTAATACTGGACGAGTTCCTCGCGGGTGTCCGGTGTGTCAGGGAGAAAATGGGGGATCGGTATATCGGCCGGATCGTAAAAGACCTCTTCGACACCGGGGTAGGCTTCCTTGTTGGGGAGGTTGCCGAAGAGATTGGGTTTCAGTTCGCGTTCCGAGTTGCGATCAACTCCGCCGCCGCGATGCGGATCCGAAGTGCCGAAGTAGAGGAAGAACGGTTTGTCGGAGTCAGCGGTGATGAATTCTTTCGATTTTTCGGCCATTTCAACGGCGTTGCGACCGTTGGCTTTCATGTAGTTTTCGAAGCGGTAAACCTGCTCGGGGGCGACGTGGTATTTGCCAACGTGTCCCGTGCGGTAGCCGGCATTGGCCATGACACGAGGCAGAGCGAGGCTCACGACCGAGTGGTAGGAGGCAAATTTGTGATACGAGTGCTGATGTCCATACTGGCCGTTGCGGTGATTGTGAAGTCCTGACATTACCACGGAACGACTCGCGGAACAGCTTGCCGTCGTCGCGAAGGCATTGTGAAAAAGCGTTCCATCGGCAGCGATCGTATCGATCGCCGGAGTCTTCGCGGTGGGATCCCCGTAGCAGCCGAGGGTGGGGGATTCGTCATCGGCGATGATAAAAATGACGTTCTTTTCCGCGGCGAAGGCGGAAAACGTTAACGCGGTGAAAATTAGGGCGAGAAGAGGTTTCATAGGCACCGCCCAAGGTGCTGATATTCCCGCTCATGGTCAAGACTGGGAATGCGTGAAATGGAGGGTTTGCCGGCATTCCCAAATCATACCTTTGACGTTCATTGGCCGATCAAGTCCGTCGTCCGAACTTTCGGCCGATCCCGGGTAACTGGCGGGAACAGGTGAATTACTAATTTTGCGTTTGAGACCGAACCGGAGGCTCATAAAAGCCTTAGCCGGTGGTGAAACCTCCCGAATCCGTGTCGTAAGTCGATCGCCCCTCGCGGGGGCGCAGAACCGGTGGGACGCTTACTTCGGCCCCTTCAGGGCCGGTAATTTGTATTAATTTCCACCCCCGGCGTTCCGCTGCGCTCCACACCGCGCTACTCTCTTTCGAGCCTCCGGATCTGAGTTGGAAACTGAGTCATAGAGGGCGGGGCGAGCCGCCGCGATCTGAAACATGGCCGGATTTCAAAGAGGTATGCGTCCCTGTAATGCAACCTGAGAAGGGAGATTAATAATTCACCTATCCCCGCGTGAAAAACACAGGGGACTCCCTGTGATCAACTCGATGACTTCGCCAGTCAGCCTCAAGTCCTCCGTCCGAACTTCCGATCCAACTCCGCATACGTGATCTGGATGAGCGTCGGCCTCCCGTGCGGACAGCAGTAAGGCATGTCGCATTCGAGGGTGTCTTCGAGGAGCTTTTGCAATTCGCGGTTGTGAAGCGGATCGTTCGCTTTCACCGCATGACGGCACACGGTAGTCGCGATCATGTCTTCGCCGAGCCGGAGCGCGGACATCTTGTCGCTCGCGGAGCGGATCTCACCGATGACGTCGTCGAGAAAGGATTCGGGGTCGTCGCTTTTGAGAAAGTTCGGGAGCGAGTCGATCTTCAAGGTGCTTCCACCGAACGGTTCCGCCGAAAGTCCGAGTTTGTCGAGCGTGTCGAGATTTTTGCTGATGAGGTCAAAGTCTCGCGGGGAGAGCTCGACCATGATGGGCGTGAGAAGCCGCTGACTGGGAACGCCTTCGGTTTCCATGCGGCGTTTCATTTCCTCGAACAGAACGCGCTCGTGGGCGGCGTGTTGATCCATGAGGACGAGGCCCTCCTTGCTTTCGAGGAGAACGTAAAGCTTGCCGATGACTCCGATCAGTTTGTAGTCCGACGCCTTCGGTCTCTCTTCCTGCTTCGCTTCTGAGAAATCACGGTCAACGGGACTCTGTCCAAGAGGGTCCGGTGCGTGGCTTGACCCTGTTGGGTGATGGGGTGTTGCTGTGGCATGACCCTGTTGGGTCGTCGACGCAACAGGGTTGGATCGTTCCGGAGTCGATGCGGTCTCCGATTCGAAGCGTTTGCGTTCCGCTTCGGTGAAAAGCTCGGGCTTCGCCTCTTCGGGGGCGGGGTCATTCGCGGTTCGGCCGAGGTCTCCCCAGTCGGATCGGAGTGAGCGTTGTTCGTTTTCAGGGATTAGATTTTCCTGAACGACGATGGGATCAGCCGGCCTGAATTTGTCGGTTCCGGTGAGGCCGACGCCTGAGACGGGGCGGGTCATGCGCTCACGCAAGGTGCTTTGAACAGCTCCGACGATCGCATCCTGAACGCCGAACCCGTCGTGGAAACGCACTTCGCGTTTCGCGGGGTGAACGTTGACGTCGACCGCGGTGGGATCTGTTTCGATGAAAAGAAACGTGACGGGGAACTGCCCCTTCATGAGGGCGGTGTGGTAGCCCTCGCGGAGCGCCCGCGTGATGATCGCGGCCTCGACGGGGCGTCCGTTGAGAAAGCTGAGTTGCTGCTTCCGGTCGCTGCGTCCCATTCCGGGAGGTCCGATAAAGCCTTTGATGCGAACGCCTTTGTGTTCGTGCGGTTCGATCTCGAGGAGGCGCCCTGCGAGATCCATCCCGACGAGGCCTCCGATGCGTTCCCGAAGGCTCGTCGTCGCGGGAAGCTGGAAGGCGAGTTTGTCGTTGCGAACGAGTGAAAACCGGATGTTTTCGTGTGCGATCGCCTGGGTCTTGATGGTTTGCTCGAGATGGGAGTATTCGGTGTTCTCAGTGCGGAGGAATTTACGGCGTGCCGGGAGATTGTAAAAAAGCGAGCGTGCTTCGATTTGAGTGCCGGGGGATTCCCCGCAGTCTTTCACGCTGATGATTTTACCGCCGTGGATGATGATTTCGGTTCCGGTGAGCGTGTCGGGCTCGCGGGTTGTGAGTCGAAATTTGGAAACACTCGCGATACTGGGAATCGCTTCCCCGCGAAATCCGAGCGTGTGGATTGCGGCGAGATCCTCTTTCGTGCGGATTTTGGAGGTCGCATTCCGTTCGAGGCACATGAGCGCGTCATCCCGATTCATGCCACAGCCGTCGTCAGTGACGCGGATCAGTGCGATGCCGCCTCGCTGGACGCGGACCTCGATATTTGACGCTCCGGCGTCGATGCTGTTTTCCACGAGCTCTTTAACAACAGAGGCGGGGCGTTCGACCACTTCGCCAGCGGCGACCTGGCTGGCGAGGGCTTCGGGGAGGAGTTTGATTTTTCCCATGACAATGCGGAAAGACAACTGAGGACGGAGGGGCGTCAAAAGCAACTCGAAATCGTTTGGGAATCTCCATCCCTGCCCGTATATTAGGGCTAGAAACGTAGAATTTATTATGATTCAAGTGACAGACTCAGCGGCGACGCATCTCCTTGCTCTGCTTCAGGAAAAAGGGTTTTCCCCCGACGAAGCCGGATTACGCCTTTTTGTCGAAAAGGGCGGCTGTGCGGGAATGCAATATGCGATGAAGGTCGGGGAAGGGGAGCCGGGCGATGCCGTGGTCGAGAAAAACGGAGCCCGTGTTTTCGTCGATCAGGGAAGCCGCGAGTATCTCGATCATTGTCAGCTCGACTACGTGGATTCCCTCAACGATTCCGGTTTTAAAATCGAGAATCCCAACGCGGCTCGCAGCTGCGGGTGCGGAACTTCATTCGAGCCGGCGAAGGCGGATGCGGCTCCCGAATACGATCCGGCGACGATGGATGGCGAAGTTTGCGGCAATTAGGTGTCTCATTGATTTATGGACACCGTTTCAGAAGGAACCCCGTTTTCCAGAGAGGCCCGCGAGGAGGACGACGGCCGCTATGCGGGCGGAAATGTGATCCTCTGGATCGCGGCGATCGCGGTTCTGATCGGTTTGAATTTTGCGTCGTGGTCCTTTTGCATGTGGGTTTTCGGCCAGCCGGAGCATCCCATGAATTACCGGCTCCTGACGAAGCTGGAAAAGCTGGATCCGCTCGTCGGTGTTTCGCCCGTCTCCGCGCCGCGGGGGAAGTTCTACTCGGCGAAAGATCTCTACTCGCAGGTCTATCCCTTTAATAAAACGCAGCTCGCGGCTTACAACGGGATTTTGAAGCGTTACTACCTCAAAAATTACCATGAGAGAAGCGACGTCACTTATCTGTCGGGTGAGTTTCGCGTGATCTCGGTTCAGGAAATGGGGCCGGACGATGTTTACACCTCGGGTCTCGTGATTCGCGGGAGGTCGACCACTTTTCCGGATGCGATTCTCGATCTCGCGCTCCCGACCCCGGAGGTTCCGAAAGAGTTTGCGCTCACGCCGGGACAGATTTTCCGGGTCGAGGAATCGGCGATGTGTGCGGCAGTGTTGAACGTCGATCGACTTCAGGATTCAACAATGATTTTCACAGCGGTGCCGCTGATTTCAAAAACCTCGGGAGCGAATTCCGTTCCGGTGGAGCATCATTTTGCTGAGAACGCGGTGATTAAAGTGAGTCCACCTGAGCAAATCCAGATCGAACCCGAGCGCTGGCCGATCAGCAGCGATGAAGAAGGGGTCGAAGTGAAGCCTGTTTCGCTTTCCGAAACTCCCGTCGAAGGCGGGGATGTGAAGGCTGATAAGAAGCCGGCTGAGTAGCTCGTTGAAATCCCCGGCCGAGCGATGGCCATGACATAGCTCTTCGGATATTCGGACGTCGCAGACGATTCGACCGAGCCTGCGGGACGGGGGCACCTTGACCCGGCTACAGCGCTGGCGCGTATGCTGCAGGCGCTGGCATTGCGCCTGCGAATCAGCACTCGGGATCGAGGCTTGCGGGGGCTTTGTAATTCGGAAATTTCGCGGTGAGCTCTTTATTGAGCTGCTCCGCTTTTTCCTGATTACCGAGTGAGCGGTAGGCATTCACGGTTTTCAGCAGCGCTTTCGGCGTGACTTCGGGGTCCATGAAAATCTGACTGACGATAAGGTATTCCTTGAGCCCCTGTTCGAGGTCGCCTTTCGCTGCCGCGATATCACCGAGGAGCAATCGGGCCTCGGCGTTGGTGCGGCCTTCTTTTTGTGAACGGAGACTTTCCTGTGCGCTTTGGCGGGACGCGTCAAAATCACGCAGGCAGTATTGAGCTTTACCTCTTTCCAGATAAGCGGACGCCCGCTCGCTGGGTTTCTCGGTCTGAAGCAGAAACTGATCGAAGGCGTTGATCGCCTCTTTGTGTTTTTTCAATTCCATCCGCGATTCCGCAAGAAGACGCCAGACAGAGGCAGTGGTTTCTCTGGGTTTCTCCGTATCGGCGATTGCGGTGAGAAAATACTCGGCGTCTTTGTAGTTCTTATCCGCGGCGAGTTTTCTTCCGAGGTATTCGATGATTTGTGGGGGAAGTGAGGCGCGTTTCTCACCTTTCGCGGGAGCCGGTTTGTCGAGGTAGCGCTTTGTCTCTGCTGAGAGTGCCGGAATGTCTTCGAGTTGGTAGAGCGCGATGACCATACGCAGCGTCGCTTTGTCATCATACTCGGGATCGATCTCCCGTGCTTTTTTCAGTTCGGGGACGGAGGCTTTGTAATCTTCGAGGTCGAACTTGCCCACGCCGATCCAGTAGTGGGCTTCGCCGGCCCCGTCGGTTTTGGGAAATCTCGCGAGGAGCGCTTCGTAGGCGGCGATCATTTCGGGGATTTTCCGGTCGTGAGCGAGAATCAGAGCAATTTGCTGCATCGCAAACTCGGTCTCCGGAGCATCGGGGAAACGCTTCGCGAGATCCTGGTAATCGCCGAGCGCGAACTGGTGATCCTCCTGCGCCTGATAGGCCATGGCGCGCTTAGCGAGTGCGGATGATGCGAGTTTGCTGTTCGGGTAGCGTTGAATGAAGCGGGACAGTGTCAGGATTCCGTCCTGTCGGTTGCCGGATTCAATCTCGGACCAGCCCTGTTTGTAGAGACGGGCTTCGAGGTACTTTTCGTCGATCTTGTCGACACGCACTTTCTTGTAGGCTTCCGCGGCGTCTTTGTAATGCTTGATCGCAAATTCAGAGCCGGGTCCGCTCGCGGAGGTATCGGCCTGATTGAAATGCCACTCGGCTTTCATGAGATAGGCCATGTCGATGAAAGAGCTTTCGGGATCGACTTTGCGTTGTTTTTCCGCGAAACGACTCGCGAACTCAGGGAGAAGGTTGTCTCCGGTTTGGTGGAGAATCTGGAGCTTTCGGTAACCGGCTTCGATGCCTTCTTTTTGATCCGAAAATTTACCTTCCACGATCGAGTAAAGTCTCAGCGACGATTCGAGATCACCCAGAATACGGTAAGAGTGTCCGACGATGAGAAGGAGCTTCGCCCTCGATTCGTTAGGGGTGTTGTAAGCACCGGTGTTGTAGAGCCCGACCACCTTTTGATAATCTTCCGCGGTGAAGGCGTTGAAGATCGCGCCGACCTGAGCGAGCGATTTCCACGGGCTGGTATCAGAAAATCGCAGCGCCTGATTGAGGAGCTTTTCACTCTGTTCCACCTGTCCGACTTCGGAGGCAAGAAGTCCTCCGCGGACGATGGCTTCCTCTTTGATCTCGCGCGTCGAGGCGGTTTCGGAAAGCGTGATGAATTTCTTGAGCGCGGTTTCGGTATCGCCGAGATCGAATGAAAGCCTCGCCGTTTCGAGGAGGCATCGTTCGTAGAATGGGTTTTTCTCCTGCGGAGCGGCTTCGAGCACGAGATTGAATTCGGCGAGGGCCTCTTTGTTCTTCTTCGTCAGTTGAAGCGAACGGGCGTAGTAGTAGCGCGCCTGGAGCTGGGCTTCGGGCGCGGTGAGCTCGTCTTTCGCGATCTTGAAGTAGCGGAGCGCGTTCTCAAAATCGCCGGCGTTGTAGCGCAACACCGCGAGTCGATAGGCACTGGACCCGACGAAGGCTCCTTTCTTATAGGTCTTGATCAGGAAATCGAACGATGTAACCGCATCCGCCTCCTGACCTGCTTTGAGATAGCATTCGCCGAGGCGGAACCAGGCGATCTGCAAATTGGGGCTCTGAGGCTGTTCCTGAATGAAGATCTGGTATTGCTGCGCGGCGAGCGCGAACTTGTCCCGGCCATAGAGCATGTCTGCGTAGGAAAGCACGTCTTCGACCTTCCTCTTCTGGGCCACCGGCTCGGCGACGGGCTGAGCGACCTGTTGAGCCGTCAGGGGAGAGGGGAGGCAACCAACGAGGACAGCAGCAAAGACTCCGGCCGCTTCCCGTGTGAAGCGTTGCGATCCAAAGTTTTTTTTCAAAAAGGTCATATGCCGGGAAATAGAGCGGGGACGGTTCGTGATTACGCGTCGGGTTTGGTAGTGGCAAAGGCTACATTCCAGATGCCCGCTTTTTTGATTTCGTCGAGAACGTTGATGATTGCCTGGAAATCAGCCTCCGACGCGCCGCGGAGAATGACGGCCTGATCGGGATACGCATCCGAGATCGCCTTGAGCTTCGTGAGAAGTTCCTCCCGGCTGACATTCCGGCCGTTCAGAACGATGTCGCCGTTGGTGCGAACGTTGACGATGATCTCACCCTGCTGGCGATCCATGTTTTCCGCCTCCTCAGCGGCGGGAACGGAAATATCCATGTCCCGTTCGAACCGCGCGAACTGCCAGGTCACGATGAAAAAGATGAGAAGCTGAAACACGACGTCAATCATCGGAGCCAGTTCCAATTCGGCGCTTTGCTGAATAGAGGTGTCGCGAAATTTCATGGTGTGTCAGGAGATTGCAGGCAGCAGGACTATTCGTTTTCGTTCTCGCGTCTTGCTGAGGCACGGTAGTTGGCGCGCTTATATTGAGCCGCAAGCAAAGCCATGATGTGGGTCATCGCCGCTTCGAGCTCGGCGATCAGTTTCTGAACTTTTCCACGAAAAATCGAGTAAAAGATGAGGGCGGGGAGACTGATGATGAGACCTGCCGCCGTCGTCACGAGCGCCTGAGCCACGCCGGGAGCGAGTTCCATGTGCTGAACGCCGGAGGATTTTCCGATGCTCTCAAACGCTTTAATCATCCCTACAACCGTTCCGAGCAGTCCGACCATGGGGGCGATCCGTCCGATATCGTTGAGATAGCTGATACGGTTATTGAGGATACTGGCCTGACGGGTGCCCTCCGCTTCGGTGACTTCGCGGACTTCGTCGAAGCTCGCGGTGGGGTTCTTCGTCGCAAAGTCGAGCGTCTTGTAAACGATCCGCGCGATGCATTCATTCTCACGGTTACAAACCGCGATAAGCCCGAGGTAGTCCTGCTTTCGAATCAGCGCATCGGCAGCGTTCATGAATTTGTCGCTCACCACGGTGTTCTGGCGAATCGTGAAGATGTAGAAAATGATAAGAAGCACCGCGACGAAAGAAAGCAGCGCCAGCGGGATCATGATCAGCGGGCCGCCCTCCACGAGATAATCGAGAATTGTCTGAGCGGCATTGGCGGTTGCATCGGCCGCTTCGGCGCTGAGATCGGTCGCTTCTGCGGCCGGTGGCGTGCTGTCCTGAGCAGTGAGGGTGACGAATACGGCTGAGACGCTGAGTAGCAATATGAGGAATAAACGGGTCTTCATCCTGATGGGAAACGAGTGGTGCGGTATATGAATGACGAGAATTTCTCCTGATTAGAGTGCCTTCTCCCACCACGACTCGTGGCGTCGAAAGCTTACTCTCTCCAAGGGGCGTTGCAAATGCTCGGTCACGAATTCCCCACGATAATCCTCTTAATTAAGACACTCGAATCATTAACTTATGTTAAATATGAAAATTATCACAATTTAAGTATTTGTGTTGAAGGGGGGTGTTAATTCGGGTAGATTGATAAAAAGCATAATAACCGTAATAAAATTGCGGGATATTCGTCTTCTTATCACACGCATGAATCAATTTGGAGCAGGCCCAACGCAACCATCGTCATCCGAGACGTTGTTTCCGGGATTTCCGACGCTTGACGTTAGCCGTCTTATCACGGTGGTGAAGCAGCGGCTTTGGCTTGCTATATTGATTGCGGCTGTGTTCGTCGGAATAGCGATCACGTATGTGACGCTGGCGCCGAAGGTTTATCGATCGTCGGCGGTGATCTACGTGGATCCCAAGAATGACGGTGCGGTGTTCAAGGGAATCAAAGGAGCCAGTTCCTCCAGCTGGGATACGCTGGATGCGCTGAAGTCGATGGCCGGCGCGATTACGAACGGCACGATGATCCTCCGGGTGGTCGAAAAGCTGGAGCTGAAAGACGACCCCACATTTTTGAAGCCGAAAGAGGGTGGCTACAACGACGCGGAAATCGTGGCCTTTGTCGGCCAGAATGTTCACGCTGATTTGCGTCGTGGGACGCGTCTCATCGACATCATGGTGAAAGACAGATCACCCGAGCGGGCGAAGCGGATGACCGAGGCTTTCATCCTCGAATTTCAGTTGCTGATGCGCGAGCAGAATGTGGATTCGTCTTCAAAGTCCCGCAAAGTTCTCGAAGAAGAGGCGGCGGAGCAGCTCGTGCGTGTCCAGAAGGCGGAAGAGGAGTTGCAGGAGTTTCGCCTCGCTCACGCGGAGGTTTCATTTGCCGAGGACAAGAACCACAGTTCCCAGAAGCTGCTAGATCTCGACAAATTGCTCAGCGCTGCGGAGAACGAGGTCATCATGAGGAAATCGGAGTATGAGCAGTTCGCGGCGCTCCCCGAAGACGATATCGAAGGCGTTCTCGGAATTGGCTCCTACGGAAGCCAGGATCACATTCAGAAATTCATCCTCGCCCGGAATCAGAAGCGCGCCGAGTTCGCGAGTATCAAGACGCAATACGAGCCTGAGCATCCCAAATACCAGCAGTGCAAAACAGATCTCGCCGGGTTGGAGGAACAGATCAAAGTGGTCGCCGAGACAGTCGGAGAGAATATCAAGAAAGGGTATGCGAGAGCGGTCGAGAGCGAAGAGCGACTCGTCGAAACCGTGCGTGAGCAGAAACTTGAGCTGATCAAAGTCGACGGCGTGAAGCAGCAGTATCGTGCCTTGCAGAGGAAAGTGGAGGCCGCTTACGCGACGTATGACCGACTCCTCGACCGGATCAATGATACCGATGTCAGCGACGGCGTCGACGAAACCGTGATTCGCGTTTTCTCCAAACCGCTCGTTCCCGCGAAGCCGATTTCTCCCAAGAAAAAGCTCACTGTGATGATCGCCGGCGTGTTCGGTTCGATGTGCGGGATGGCCGTTGTTCTCGGGATTGGATTGCTTGATCGCACGATGAACAGCCGTCAGCAGGTCGAGTCGACGCTGGGACTTTCAGTTCTCGCGGAAGTGCCTCAGGCTTTTGACAAAGACTGGGACCTGAAGGACTCGCTCCTCGTCACCAGCGAACCGAATTCACTCGTGAGTGAGAGTTTCCGGGCTTTACGGACGTCACTTTCCTCTTACACGCCCCGCAGCGTCATGGTGACAAGCGCGTCGCCGGGAGAGGGTAAAAGTTTCTGCGCGTCCAATCTCGCTCTTCTTCAGGCAAACATGGGATACCGGACATTGCTCGTGGATGCCGATTTTTGTAAGCCGCGGATGGCGGAACTGTTCATCGACCCGATACGAGGGGAGGCTGAAGAAGGTTCTCTGACTTCTCAAAATCTCTGTCAGCCGACCGCTTATCCCAATCTGTTTTTACTCTCATGCGGACGCTTTACCTCCAATACGGGAGAGCCGATGAACGGTGAGATTTTCGCCCGGATGTTGCAGGACGCTTACGGCGCGTTTGACTGCGTCATCATTGATACGTCACCGGTGAATGTCGTGAGTGACGCGCTCACTTATTCGAGACACGCCGATGCCGTGGTTCTCGTCGTGAGATCCGGCAAGACGAAGACCGATGAAGCACGTCACGCGATGAGAGAATTGCAGCGGATGCGGGCCTCGCTGGCCGGATGCGTCCTCAATGGTTCCTCCCATTCCAACAGTGACCAGGCGGCCTACGTGAAGGGCACTTCAAGAACGAAAGCCACCGTTCAACTCGGGCACAGCCCCGCTTCTTCAGTCTAACTCAAACCAATCCAAACAACGGAAGATCTTCGATTTGATCTTATAATTTCAACATATTTAATAATGAGTAGTGTAGAGTTCGGAAAAATAGGAGCCAGTACGATGCCGATACGGCAGACCGCTGAGACTTCCCGTGCTCGCTATCACAGGCTCGTTGCGGGTGCCTTTGTCGCTGATTTTGTCGCGATCACGCTGGCCCTGACCATGGCACTCTGGCTGAGATTCGAGACGCGGCTCTCCCAGTTCGGTGTCTCGTATTCGGGTGAGTTTTCAGCCTTCGACTATCTCCAGCATATCGCCGTGGGTGCGGTCTTGATGATGATTATCCTGGGCAACTTCCGGTTTTACACCCGGGCGAATCTTCTGTCCTACACGAACACCCTTCGCATCATTTTTAAGGGCTCGTTTATCTGGCTGCTCTCCTATCTCGCTCTCACCCTTATCTTTAAATTTTACCCGCCTATTTCCCGCGTCTATTGCGGACTGGGACTCGGGTTGATCCTGCTCATTCTTCCCGTGTGGCGCGGGATACTCTGGCGGGTTGTCAGCTCTGACGTAAATGCACAAAGCCTCAGGCAGCGCGCCCTCGTCGTCGGGTGGAATGAGGATTTCGCCCATGCCGTGGAGAAATTTTCGAATGCGTCAGACCGACCCTTCGAGATCGTCGGTGTGATTTCTCCGCCCGAGGGAGATTTTAAGACGCCTGTGCCCGAAACCATGCCGGTGATGGGCAGCTATGATTCGCTGGAGGCGCTGCTTCAGTTGCGCGTTTGTCAGGTCGTCGTCGTTGCCGATGATGCCCTCCGGTCCGGAAATTTGATGAATATCGCTGCGCTTTGCGAGAAAGAGATGGTCGAGTTCAAGCTCGTTCCAACCTGCTTTCAGGTTTTGCTGAGTGGACTTCACCTTGAGTCTGTCGGCGGAATTCCCATTCTCGGGATCTCACGTTTGCCGCTGCATTCGACGCTGAATCGCTACATCAAACGGGGTATCGATATTCTCGGGGCGCTCGTAGGTTTGGCTTTGTCAGGGCCGATCATTGCCCTGTTCGGCGTCCTGATTTATAGAGAGAGTCCCGGGTCGATTTTCTATCGTCAGCGCCGTCTTGGAGCGAACGGTCAGGTTTTTGACATGATCAAACTTCGCAGCATGAAGCTCGATGCTGAAACGAATGGTGTTGGCTGGACGGTGAAAGACGATCCCCGATGCCTCCGCGTGGGAGCGTTCATGCGGAAATGGAACATCGATGAAATTCCGCAGTTCTGGAACGTGCTCAAAGGCGATATGAGTCTCGTCGGGCCGCGTCCTGAACGTCCCGAATTGATCCTTCAATTCAAAGAGGAGATCCCGCATTACAACGCAAGACACAACATCAAACCCGGAATTACAGGCTGGGCGCAGGTGAACGGTCTTCGCGGTGACACGTCGCTTTCCGACCGGGTTCAATTTGATCTTCATTACATTGAGAACTGGAATGTGGTTCTTGATTTTCAGATCATGTTTCTCACATTCGTTAAACGGGAGGGCGCCTGCTAGAAGCCGTGAAGTGGTTGGAGAAAGCGACGACGAATGATCAGGTTGAGCTGGATGCGCCGGCTTCGCCGTCGTTGATGTTTTTCCGGATCCTCTTTGTCGGATTCCTCTTTTCCTTTGTTTTCGATTACAAAAACCCGGACCTCGGCTTCGGTGCGGCGTCGACGGGTGGCTCTATTTTTCAGTATGCGTTTCTGGGTGTCGCCCTGCTCACGGGAGGACTCGCCACCGTGTTGGGGGCGAAGGATCTCCTCGTGCGCCCCGGCGTTTTTATGGTGCTTTTCTGGTGGGGCTACGTGGTCTTTGCTCTCGTTGTGGCCTTCTTATGGGGGAACGAGCCCGGTCGGGTTTTGCGGCTCGCGATTCCTCTCCTCCTGGTCGGCTTTGCGATCAACACGACGCTGATTGTAGCGGCCAACGGGATGCGCCCCGGTGAGGTCGTGCGGTGGTTCCTGTTTGCCGGTTTAGTGAACGTCGCGTGGCGGTTTTTCTTCGGTGCTCTGTTTTCGGGGATTCCGCTCTCGTCGATCCGTATGGAGGTGCTCAGTCCCTCGATGCGTTTCCTTTTTGCCTGGGTCGGTTGCGCGTTTTTGCTGAGAAGAAAATTCACATGGTGGAGCCTCATAATCTTTGGACTGCCCCTCGCCGTCGCCGCGATCTCGATCACCCGAAGCATGGCCCTACCGATCGTGGTTTCCTTTATCACAGCGGCTTTCTGTCTCGCGGTGGCGATGATGTGGAAAATGTATGACCTCAGTTTTCCGATTAAGAAAATCGGGCCGCTTATCGCGATGGGGTTTGCGATGGTTTTCGTAATCGCCGGTGTCGCGCTGGCCCAGCCGAACCTCGCAGATCGCTGGTATCAGAGGATGTTCGACAACCAGGGCGAATCAGGTGCCGTAACCGAAGACCTTTCGACGCTCATGCGAAAAGCCGAGGCGAAAGCGATGTGGGAGATTCTTTCAAAAGAGCCGCACAGTTTCGTCTTCGGGCGCGGGCTCGGCGCTTCCTACTACTGGGACGAATCCTATTTCCCCGAACTGTTTCTCGTTTATCCCGCCGATCGTCATCAATTCCCGGATGAGATTTACAGTGCCGGTCACAGTATCTGGACTTACACGCTTTTCTCGACCGGATGGATTGGTGTCGGGTTCACACTGCTGGCCTTTTTCTTTCCCATGGGGATGAGCCTTCACGCCGGCTATCTGAATTCCAAAACGGTGATGGGGCCGCGAGCGTGGGACTCGTTTCTCATTTTCCTGCCCTTTGTCGCGATGTGGGCAACGCTCAGCGAGAGCATTACCCGTAATCCATTCGATGAACGGTTCACCGGTGTGCTCTTTGGGTTCATGATTGCTCTCCCGCAATTCTTCTACAACCGCGCGATTTACCTCCGCTACCGTGAGGCTGCCGGGGAAGCTTCGTCTCAGATCGTTATCGATGAGGATCTTCTCGAAGACATCATGGCGGACGATGAGACCTCGCAGCCCGGTCCTGCGAAGCATACTTCGGGAAGCGGACACCATCTCGTCGGTTGCAGCTACGAGTATCCTGATTCAAAAGGCGATCCACCGTCACGTAATCCAATGGACTGATTGATGGAAATTGCGATTCCAGTGTTTCTGTTAGTCTTCCTCGTCTGCGTCGGGTTGCTCGCTCATACCTACGCGGTGTTTCCGGTGGTGCTGAGTCTTCTCGCGAAGGGGAAGCGGCTCCCTCATTCAGGGTTCGAAGGGGAAGCCGATCTGCCGGAAGTGGCGGTGCTCATGGCGGTTTACAACGAGGAGGCGGTTCTTGAAAAAACGCTGCGTTCAATCCTCGAAACCGACTATCCCGTGGAGAAAGTCCGCGTCTGGATTGGTTCTGACGGGTCAACGGATCGCAGTCACGAGATCATTGAATCGTTTCGGGAAAAACATCCCAACCTGAATCTGAAAATCTTCCCCGGCCGGAACGGGAAGATTTGTATCATCAATCAACTTGCGATCGATGCCGCCGCTGAATTGGAGAACCCTGACACGGCGCTGTTTTTTCTCTGCGATGCGAATGTTTCATGGACGCCAGCATTGATTCATCAGCTCTCTCGACACTTTTCACGTCCGGAGATCGGTTTCGTGGGTGCGAGTGTTAAGGACGATGCGGATGATCGCGACGGGATCGGTGACGAGGAAGATGCCTACGTCGGCCGCGAGAATCTCATTAAGTTTCAGGAAGGCGTTCTCTGGGGGCAGGTTATCGGAGCGTTCGGTGCCTGCTATGCGATGCGGGTGAATCTGTTTGAACCCGTGCCGGAAAACTACATCGTCGATGACTATTTCCTCACCGTGGGATGCCTCGCCAAAGGCAAAAAAGGAATCGTCGATCTCGAGGCGGTTTGTCACGAAGCTGTCTCCTCTGACATTGCCGAGGAGTTCCGAAGGAAGCGCCGGATCGCGACCGGAAACTTTCAGAACCGCCGCCACTTTCAGGATTATTTCCAGCCGTGGAACGGGGGGGTCGCAGCATGGTTCGCTTTCTGGTCTCATAAAGGACTGAGATGGTATGGGCCTTTTCTCATCGCGGGCGCTTTCCTGTCGAGTCTTATGCTGGCGATTCTCGCACCCGTATTCGCAGTTCTGATCGCGGGCTTCCTCGGGACGTTTGCGGCAGCTCTATTCGATAAATGGCAGAGCCGGAAGGAAAACGGAAAACACGTGAAGATTTTCCGATTCATCCGATACTTCTACGCGATGAACGTTGCTCTCTTTCTCGGATGGATTGCCTACTCAAAAGGCGTGAAAAACAGCGTCTGGGAGCCTACTCGGCGTGAAGGCGCTCGGCGTGAAGGCGCTCGGCGTGAAGGAGTTGAAAGCGACGAGGCGTTGAAACCCGTTGAATCATGAGTCAAAAACTCAGCATTCTCGTGTCTCATCCCTGGATGGGGAGGGGAGGTTCCGAAGCCACTGCGATGTGGACGCTCCAGGCCCTGCAGGATGACTACGCGGTCACCTTTGTCACCGCTTCACCATTGGACTGGGATGAGTTGAACGGAGCCTACGGCAGCGATGTCGATCCTGCCAAGGTGGATGTGATCACCGCTCCGGCCCTGCCGACGGTAGACGGGCCTCTGAAGCTGGTTCTCTGGCAACAGCGCTATTTTGAGAAGTTCTGTCACCGCATTGCCGGCGATTACGATATCTGCCTGAGCAGTTACAATCCGGTCTTTTTCGGAAAGCCGGGGATTCAACTCCTCGGCGACTTCAGCTTCAGCGAGGAGATGCGCAAGCGACTCTACATCTATGGCGAGCAGACTTTTAAACACAAGGAGTCGCTCGTCCGGAAAGTCTATCTCAGCCTCGGGAACTTTTTCGGCGTGAAACGCCCGCCTTTGAAGACGAGGGGTGATTTAATCCTCTCAAACTCACAGTGGTGTGTGGATCAGTTAGGGCGCTATTTCGATATTTCGAAATCGACCGTGATCTATCCGCCGGTGATTCTCCCCGCCGCTGCGCTCGATACGAAGCGTGACCCGTTGGGATTTGTATGTCTCGGTAGAGTCGTTCCGGAAAAGGAAATCGAGCGAATGATTCGAATCCTCGCGGCACTGCGGGAAAAAGGCTACCCGGTGACGCTCAAGTTGATCGGCAATCTCGATGACTCGGATTACAGTCGTCATCTCGCGCAGGTTCTCGCGCCGCATGCGGAATGGATTGAGCCGGTCGGATTTCTGGAACTCGCAGAGAAACAGAGAATTCTTTCAGAGCAGACCTTTGCGATTCATGCCTGTCGGATCGAGGCATTTGGAATCGCGGTAGCGGAAATGGCCTCGATGGGATGTGTCCCCCTCGTGCCGGCGACCGGTGGCGCCGTTGAAATTGTTCCTCAGTCGGAGCTGCAATATGAGACAGATGAAGAGGCTGCGTCCAAACTCGTTGATCTGATCGAGAATCCCGAAAAAGTGGAGACCTTGCGGAGCGAACTGCTCTCCCGCGTCGGACAATTCGGTCCCGAAGTCTTCATGAGAGAGTTGCGGGAACATGTGCTAACCTTCGCCTCATCTTACCGTTGATTGCGTTTTATGGGTTTCGCCAAAAAAGTGAAGCAGCGTCTTTCCGACCCTGTGTTCTATCGAAAGAATTTTCGCAGGCTGATCAGGCCGTTTCGCCAGTTTAAAGGCACGCCTTTATTGATCGGTCAGGACGATCTGAAGGAGGTTGAAAGAGCGCTCGTCGTCGTCGCTCACCCCGATGATGAAACGTTTTGTTCAGGGTTGATCTCTGCATTGAAGGCAACCGGATCGGAAGTCATCCTGATTTGTGTCACTCGCGGTGAAGGCGGTCCCACCGGCGGCGCGAAACGCGAAGAGCTTGGCGGTATTCGTGAAAAAGAGCTGATAGGGGCATGTGAGGCGCTCGGGGTCGACCGGACGGTTTTTCTCGATCACGTCGATCCTCTCGGTGGCGCCTATCGGGTCTATGCGCCGGATGTCAGTGTCGAACAGCTCTCTGCCGAAATCGGGGAGTATTCAGAAAACGTCGACCTCATCATTTCCCACGGAAGCAGCGGGGAATACTGGCACGCCGCTCATTTGCTGGTTCATGCTGCGGTTCGCGGGTTGATCGATCGCGCACGTGACAGGGTGCCGGCCTGGATCACTTTCCTCGCTCGCGATGCCGACCATGTGATGCCTCACCTCATCAACGAAGATGACGAGGCGGACCTTCGATTTGATGCCTCCGGGTTTCATGACAAGCGGCTCGCTGCTTTGAATTGTCATCAGTCTCAGATGAGTCTGTTTCGGCGGTTTGCCGGTGGGACAACCGATGACTTCGTGGAGTGCACTTCGGTGGAATCCTACTGTGTGCAGGCAGGAAGGGTCCCAGGGATCACAGGTCGCGAAAGCGACTGATGAAGGCGAAAGCGAGCGGAATCATCGCGGCCACTCCCGAGGCAAAGTCCCGGAAGGCTACGCTCATGGGCTGACTCGCCGCGGAGGTCAGCATCGCGAGACAGGTCAGGAAAGCGGACCCCAGAACGAAGACGCCGAGAGGGGAAATCCGGCGATGAATCTGATGCGTGTGCATTGAATCCCTGAGCCGGTCGAAATACTGATACGCGATCGCCGCGACGAGAATCGTGCTGAGCGGGGCGTAATCAAGAAACGCATCGATTGAGATGACGGAATTGTAAACGCCGTGGGCGAAGACAACTGCGATGAACGCGATGAGGAATTCCTCCATCCCGTGGCCTTTCCGTTGAACCATCCGAGCGAGATAGAAGCCCGCGACGCCGGTGAGAGAAAAATGCAGAGGGTTCGCGGTGAGCAGTCGGATCCAGCTGACGAGTGAGTCGCCGGGACTTCTTTGAAAGTAGCCGATGTTTTCATTTACCGCAAAACCGAGCCCGACCATCCCCGCGAGAACGAGTGCCTCAACGGGCTCATTCCTTTTCCGAAGCCACCCTATCAAAGGAACAAAGCAAAGCAGCTTGATCGTCTCCTCTCTCAGGGCGACACCGGCGAGGAAGTAGAGGAATTGTGAAATATCGGTATCCGTCTGAGACCACGTGAAGCCCTGGATATCTTCCTGTATCACGACCGCGAAAAGCGTCAGCGTAGCGCTGAGCACACCGAGGAGGAAAGCGAGTAAGCTCATCCCGATTCGCGCGCGCGAGGGAACCCAGAAGCTGTTCAGAATCAGGCCCCAGATCAGGGCGGTAAACAAAGCGGGGATCAGATAGATCGACATCCAGGAATTGGCATCAGCCTGGAGGATTGCGAGACCGAGATGGGGGTAGTCGCGGAGGTAGCTGTAGTAATCCACCTGCGCAGCCGGACTGAGAGCATTTCTGAATCTGGTGTCCGCGAGGAGTTCTCTCAGGAGCGGCGCGTCTTCGATATAGTGAGCCAGTGCGATCGCCGAGCGCAGCGAGTAGCTGGAGGAGTTGTCCTTGTCCGCCGCGGAAAGGTAATATTCCAGCGCCCGTTCATGCTCGTCATTCTTGATGTAGAGGTCGCCGATAAATTCGTCTCTCCATTTCAGATCGGTGGGCAGTCCCTCGAGTTTTTGAATGAAAGGCGCGGGCGCTTCAGCGCTGAGGCCGCGGGTCCAGATCTGAATCGCCTGAATTTTTGCGTGGTCTTCATCCGATCTCAGTTGATCCGAGAACGCTTTCTCGTGTGCGGTCCGGTCCCAGTCCTCTTTGAGATAGAGGCAGTTGAACTCGTCCCCGCTTTGCAGAAAAGGAATCCCGAAACGGATGAAGGAAATCAACTGCTCTTCGGTGACCTGCACCTGCACCCCGGTATCTTTCCCGCTCCCGGAATCAGACCGGGAGGCGAAAAAGTGCGACGTCACATACGAGATCACGACGGCAACCGCGACGATGATGAGCGAGCTTCGAATCAGAAAATTCCGATCGCGGGACTGAGTTGCGAGCTGGCGCTGAAGAGAATCTGAAATCATAAAAGGAGCCCGGCCGTCGCCGGTCTTGGGGCCGCGGAATCGTATGGCATTTTCAGGACCTTCACAAGAGTTGCCTTGTTTCGCGAAACTCACTATCGTGCTCCCATGCAGAAGTTACCCGCTCACCTTTTTTACGCCGCTGCGCTCGCACTGACCGCACTCCCGGCAATCGCAGACGACCTCCAGGTTTCCCTGACACCCATCTACGCGCACCTCGAATTCGAGCGCCCGCTCTCCCTCCAGATTCCCGACGACGGCACGAACCGGCGCTTTCTCGTCGAGCAAACCGGGAAAATTAAGCTCCTCTCTCCGGATGAAAAGGCGGGCGAGGCCGGTCTGTTCTTCGACGTCACCGATCGGATGGGCGTAGAGAAGGATTTCGAAGAGGGCCTCCTCGGAATGGTTTTCCACCCCGATTTCAAAAACAACGGGCGATTTTATCTCTCCTATTCGAAGCAGGGGCCGAAACGGCTCGCCCTGTCCGAGTTCCAGGTCTCAAAAGACGATCCGAACAAGGCAGATCCTGCGAGCGAGCGCGTTCTCATCGAGGTGCAGCAACCCGAGTGGAATCACAATTCCGGCAACATCCTCTTCGGACCGGAGGACGGGATGCTTTATTTGACAGTCGGAGACGGGGGGATGAAAAACGGCGTTTACATGCTTTCGCAAAAACTCACGCGCTGGAACGGCAAAGTTCTCCGTATCGATGTCGACAAGCGCACCGCGGACCTTCCTTACGGCATTCCTGACGACAATCCCTTCATCAACGATCCCATTGCCTGCCCTGAAATCTGGGCGCTGGGCCTTCGGAATCCGTGGGGAAGCGCGATCGATCCCGAGACCGGACTCTTTTTCCTCGCCGATGTCGGTCAGGATCTTTACGAGGAAATCAACCTCATCGAAAAAGGCGGCAACTACGGGTGGGAATACCGCGAAGGTAACGCCGCTTTTCCCCTCCGCGCGGCGATGATGGCGCCTCTCGGCAAAAAGCCGGATGTCCCTGAAGGACTCGTTTTTCAGGAGCCGATCCACCAGTATGACCGCTCCAACGGACTCAGCATCACCGGTGGCTTCGTTTATCGCGGGAAAGCGATCCCTGATCTGGCCGGGCACTTTTTATACGGCGACTGGCGCTTCGGTAATATCTGGGCGCTCCACTACGACGTCGATTCGAAGAAAGTGGGTGAAAACCACCACATCGAAAAACCCGCCGATCTGAAAGCGCCCACGGTCCAGCCAACCGGTTTCTATCCCGATGAAAACGGCGAAGCGATCGTCCTCGGGTGGAAGGGAAACATTTTCCGGATCACTCCCGCGCAGTAGCAGGTTTTCTGCGGCGCTCGCTGAACCAGAGCGCCGCCACGCCCGCGAGGGCGATCACCGCACCGAAGAATTCGCGGGTCAGCTCGACGCGCGGGTCTTCCGCTGACATGCTTGCCTGCGTCATCGTGAATTCCTCGTCACCAAAGAGATTCTGCGCGAGCCCCGGGCCGGTTGTCGCCATCTCGACGAAACAGGCGATTGCCGCGACGATGAGAATCCACTGCGGGATTCTCCGGAAAAGGGCTGCGATGAAAAGAACTGCAATCAATCCGTAGAAAAAGAGCCAGAGAATCGCGTCCAGACTCGACGGTTTGTGATAGATCGCAGGATCGATATCGTTGCGCTGAAACCAGGCAAAAACAGCGAAGAGAAGCGCTGCAACGCTGTGTGCGATGATGATGAAAGGGCTGCGTTTCATAGAAGGAAGGATTCCCCTCAAAGAAGCATGAAAGGGGCCGCTAACGCAAACCGTTTCAAATCCTTCATTTTTCGCTTGTCAAAGCTCAGAATCTGCGCACATTGCCGTCCGCTTCGACCATTCGGTTGAACAAAGTGGAAAACGCACCCGTAGCTCAACTGGATAGAGCGCTTGACTACGGATCAGGAGGTTTGGGGTTCGAATCCCTACGGGTGTGCCATTTGCGACGAAGGAGAAAGCGGCAGGACCGAAGGGATGAGAACGCAGTTCGAGCGCCCAGCTCCGACATCCAGTCGGATCACCTTAATACGAGCAATAGCGAGTAGGTCCCGTGCAGGCGGCAGCCAATCCCTACGGGTGTGCCACTGCTTGTCTGAAGCAACTTCCCCCGGTCGGGGAACGTGATTTGAGAATCATACGCGAGTAAACCAGAGAGCGGCGATATCATGCTGCTTCAAAATACGCGCCAGCGCTGTAGCCGAGTCCCGCGGGCTCGGACGTATGATCTGTAATATTCGAATAGTCAGAGCGCGAAGTCACGGCCATCGCCTTCAACATACGCGGGAGCGCTGTAGCTGAGTCCCGCGGGCTCGGACGTATGATCTGTAATATCCGAATGGTCAGAGAGCGAAGTCACGGCCATCGCCTACAAAATTCGCGCCAGCGCTGTGGCCTACATACTGTCGCTAGCCGAATTCAATCACCCTGGACCGTTCCCCAGTTGTCGATGTTCCCGGAGAATGGCCAGTCTTCCGGAGAGCTGGATAGTCCTGCGCGAACTGGATTCATTTCGACATAGATGATCTTCTCTCGAAGCGACTCATCAGTGCGCATCGCGTGATCAAAGAATTCCTTCTGCCATAGAGGTCTTTCGATCTCCGGTGAAAATCGTGATTTCTTCGAAGTCCATTCTTTCCAGCCGCCTACGAATATAGATAATGAAACCGCGTTCTCGTTCTGCTGACGGCAGAAGAAATGAACATGGTCCGGCATAATCACATAGGGGCCGGTGGACCAAAGGTGCGCCTTACTGCCTGATTTCCAGGTCTCGATAGCAGTCGAATGAAAATCGTGTGAATTGAGGATCGGGCGTCGGTCTTTCACGCAAACCGTTATAAAATAGATCGGAAATTGGTGGTACGTAAATTCGAGCCTGCTCAAATGATTTCTGTCCTCAAAAGCCATGGAAGGAAAATACTGCGTTCTAAAGTCGATTGCGATTCATTTAGTTCTGCTCGCCGATAGCTGTCGTATGGTCTGCGATATCCGAATGGTCAGAGAGCGAAGTCACGGCCATCGCCTACAACATACGCGTGAGCGCTGTAGCCGAATCCCGCGGGCTCGGACGTATGGTCTGCGATAACCGAACGGTCAGAGAGCGAAGTCACGGCCATCGCCTACAACATACGCGCCAGCGCTGTAGCCGAGTCCCGCGGGCTCGGACGTATGGTCTGCGATAACCGAACGGTCAGAAAGCGAAGTCACGGCCATCGCCTGCAACATACGCGCCAGCGCTGTAGCCGAGTCCCGCGGGCTCGGACGTATGATCTGCGATATTCGAACGGTCAGAGAGCGAAGTCACGGCCATCGCCTGCAACAGACGCGCCAGCGCTGTAGCCGAGTCCCGCGGGCTCGGACGTATGATCTGTAATATCCGAACGGTCAGAGAGCGGAGTCACGGCCATCGCCTGCAACAGACGCGCCAGCGCTGTAGCCGAGTCCCGCGGGCTCGGACGTATGATCTGTAATATCCGAATGGTCAGAGAGCGAAGTCACGGCCATCGCCTGCAACATACGCGTGAGCGCTGTCGCTGATCAATGCTGGTCTCAGTCTTCGAACTCCTCCGCGACGAACATTTCTGTAACGGCTTGTGCTGCTAGCTCTTCATCTTCGCCTGAGACTTCCAATTCAAGCACCGCTCCCGCCGTGGCGCAGAGGGCGATAACGCTGATAATACTCCGAAGGTCGGCGATGCTGTCACCGCATTTCAATGTGATAGCTGAACGAAATTTCTGAGCTGTTTTCACCAGAGTGGCGGCGGGTCGGAGGTGCAATCCTTCTTCCCAGGGAACTGTGACTTTGGAACGCTTCATACCTCAAAAACGATTTCGCAAAACGGGTCATAGAATTTTTTCTGACACATTGGGGGATCTGCGAGAGACAGAGGCCGTAAAATCAGAGACTCAAAACTGTCCTGTCTCAAGAAGCACGAGAGTGCAGGCAATTTGTGCGGAGATGCCAGCCGCTTCGAGTCGTTCCTCCAGTGAGTTGGATTCCGTTCCGGGGTTGAGGATCACCCGTTTCGGGTTGAGCGCGATGATTTCGTCGACGAGAGGTTCCGAAATCGTCGGATTCACATATAGCGTGATCGTATCGACCTCTCCTTCCACGGACTGGAGATTCGGTATCACTGCGACGCCTTCGATATCGTTGAGCGCGGGGTGGACGGGAATCGGTTCATGCCCGTATCGCTGTAAGGTCGTGAAGGCCTTGTAGGCATAGCGATCCGGTCGGTTGCTCGCACCGAGAATGACGACTCTCTCTGATCTTTCGTTCATCTCCGAATCTTGAATGGGGGAAGGGGATTTGTCCAATCTCATGATGATTCAGATCAGCCGCGTCGAGGGAATTGGCAGGGGCGAGGACATGGCCCGGACCTGATTTTCTTCAGCCTTCCTTTCCTCACTCAACTGAACCGGAGTGACTCGTCAGACCTCATCACTTCAGGGTGGTGGGTCTGTGAGTCATTCTTGCTGAGAGGCTTATCACTCGGCACGCGGTCCGATCAGCTCGATGAAATTTCCATCGGGATCTTGGACGGTCGTGAGGTAGAGGTTCCCGCTCAAGTTCGCCGGCGTTTTCCCAAGTAGCTTGACCTTGGAGTCAGCAAGACGCTTCAGCGCAAGATCCATATCGGTGACCCGCAGCGTCAGGTAGCTTACCCCGATAGTGGAGTGGATGAATTTCTGCTCCTGGCTGGCGGGCTTCGCTTCAGGAAAGGACATCAGTTTCAGCTTCGTTGCGCCGGGGCCTTCGCCTAACACGAAGACACGAATGACTGCTTCGAGATTATCGGTCAGACCAAAGGCAGACGCTTTTTCGGCTGAGGCCGTGAAGCCTTTGACCTCTTTCACGCCGAGCGCTTCGGTGTAGAATTTCACCGAAGTATCCATGTCGCCAACGACGATCCCGATATCAACGGTGGCCGAGGAGAAAACGGAATTTTCCTCCTGAGCATTCACGGTCGAGCTGATCAAGCCGCCACAAACAGCCAATAAAAGGAAGGTTTTTGAAATAAGATTCTTTCTCATAAAGGGTTTTAAGGCAGCGGCGTATTTTTCGCCACTAAAGAATCGCGTGGGGACAGGCCCCGGGACTCGTGAAAGAAATCCTCACGGATTCCTCTACTTACGCAGCCGTAGAGAAACTGCGTGAGCATTTCTCCGCTCAGCCTATCCGTTCTGAACGGCGGGCGCCGGGGACTCGTGAAAGAAATCCTCACGGATTCCTCTACTCATGTAGCCGTAGAGAAACTGCGTGAGCATTTCTCCGCTTAGCTTATCCGTTCTGAACGGCGGGCGCAGGGACTCGCGAAAGAAATCCTCACGGATTCCTCTACTCACGCAGCCGTAGAGAAACTGCGTGAGCATTTCTCCGCTCAGCCTGTCGGTTCTGAACGGCGGGCGCCGGGACTCGTGAAAGAAATCCTCACGGATTCCTCTACTCACGCAGCCGTAGAGAAACTGCGTGAGCATTTCTCCGCTCGTTGGTTGGTGGCTTTGCTCCGTGTCGTGATCGGTCACTTATGCTCTGCGATGCTGCAGGGGACCGGTTACTTAATGACGTGATTCTTTCTCGAGCAGAGTTTGATACAATCCTGCTCAATCATGGCTGCTTCTCACTCATCCCGCCGGGATTTCCTCGTCGCTTCGACGACCGGAGTCGCAGGCTTTCGCTTTGGAACTTCCATCCTGTCGGGAGCTGAGCCAATCGCACCACCTCCGCGTTCCGCCGCGAAGACAACGATCCTATTTTTTCTCTGTGGTGGCTCCTCCCATGTCGACCTGTGGGATTTGAAACCGGACGCGCCTTCCGAGTATCGGAGCATTTTTCGACCCATCCCGACCGCTGCTCCGGAGATCCATCTTTCGGAACATCTCCCGATGACGGCGAAGGTCGCTGACAAACTCGCGATCATCCGTTCGGTCACGGATCATGGGCGCGCCACGGGGGATCACCATGCCGGCTACTACTACAATCTCACCGGTCATGCTCCCGACCAGACGTTTAAAACACAGGGCAACAATCGCCGCCCGCATTCCGATGACTGGCCGTTTATGGGAAGCGTGATTGGATCGCGCCGACCGCCTCATCCCGAGTTGCCCCAGATCATTTCGCTTCCCCACAAACCGAGCCGTCCGCCATTCACCCGGCCCGGGCAGTTCTCCGGAAAATTGGGGCCTTTGCACGATCCGCTGTATCTTATCGGGGATCACGCTGAGCCGATGAAGATCAACGCTCCTGCGCTGCGCCTGCAGACGAGCAAGGGGCGACTCGAAGACCGGCAGGCACTGCTCGGGGCGATGAACCGTGCCCGAACCGAGCTCGATGCCAATGCTGCGATTCAGGATCTCTCAGCCTATCAGGGGCAGGCTTTTGATCTTCTCTCCTCGGCAACGAGTTCGTCTGTCTTTGACCTGCAGGAGGAGTCGGAGGCAACGCGGGAGCGCTACGGGAAGACGCTCAACGGGATGAGCCTACTCATGGCACGGCGACTCGCCGAGGCGGGTGTTCCTTTCATTACCGTTTTCTGGCGTGAGAATCAGGATATCAAAACGAAGTGCCGAAGCGCCGGGGGCTGGGACACGCACGGTAACAATTTTAACTGCCTCTCCGACTATCTCCTGCCCGAGTTTGATCGCGGGTATTCGGCGTTGATCGAGGATCTTTCGAACCGGGGGATGCTGGATGAAACGCTTGTGGTGGTTTCCAGCGAAATGGGTCGCAAACCGAAAATCGGGGACCGTCGCTCAGGCGGCGTTTCCGGTGCGGGACGTGATCATTGGACCGCCTGCCAGAGCGTCGTTATGGCCGGAGGAGGAGTTCAGGGAGGACAAACGTATGGGAAAACCGACAAATACGGGGAACTCCCCGTCGAGAACGTGGTCGGGCCTGAAGATATCACGAAAACGGTCTATCACGCGATGGGTGTTACCGATCTCAATGCCACTGATCGCGGAGGGCGGTTTGTCAATTTGCTCTCCGAAGGCCGAGCTATCACCGAATTGTTTTAGAAAATCGGAGAAGGCGGACGAACGTGTTTCCATTCGCCCACCTTCTCCTGACGTTCGAGGTGATTGGCTTTAGATCTTTTTGACGAATTCTGATTTCAAATTCATCTGTCCGATCCCGTCAACTTTGCAGGCAATGTTGTGACCGTCGTTGCTTTCAACAAGACGGATGTTCTTCACCTTCGTTCCGACTTTCAGGGTCGAGGAAGTTCCTTTCACCTTGAGGTCTTTGGTTAGTTGCACGTTGTCACCGCTTTCGAGCACATTTCCGTGCGCGTCTTTGATGGCATCGTTGTCTTCGGTTTCACTGGTCGCTTCTTCAGCGCCCGGTGACCATTCATGTCCACAATCAGGGCAATTCAGAAGAGTGCCGTCACTGTAGGCAAATTCAGAATCACACTTAGGACAATTGGGAATATCACTCATAGGCCCCTTATTTAGAGCCTCATTCCTGCGGGTGCATCATTTCTTTACTCATTTTTAGCACTCGATTGAGGCTCTCATAGGGTATTCGAAGGGGGGCGCTGTTGCGGCATTCGTGGAAGTGACGAACCCGGGAAAAACTTATAAGCTTTCCTGATGAGTCGTCTTCGAAGGTTTTTTCGCTGCTCAGTGATTGCCCTGTTCCTGTGGAACGGCGTCGTCGCGGCGGGGACTGATCTCGACTGGTGGTCGCTTCGTCCGGTTAAGGCGGAGCTTCCGGAGGGCGTGGCACTTTCCGATTCCTCCGCCAACCCGGTCGATGCTCTGATTGATAAGGCTCTGAGAGAAAAGAAGCTGCATCCCGCAGACGTCGCCACCCCCCGCGAACTTATCCGACGGGCCAGCTACGATCTCACGGGATTGCCGCCGACGCCCGAAGAGGTCGGGCGCTTCCTCGAGGCTTACGAGGCGGATGCAAAAGGTGCCTGGGAATCGCTCGTCGACCGGCTCATGAGTTCGCCCGCTTTCGGTGAGAAATTCGCGCGTCACTGGCTCGATCTTGCCCGCTATGCCGAAACGCATGGTTACGATAAAGACAAACCCCGACTCAATGCCTGGCCGTATCGGGACTATGTCATTCGGAGCTTCAACGAAGACAAACCTTACTCGCGTTTCGTGCAGGAACAGGTCGCGGGTGATGTGCTTTTTCCCGGTGAGGAGGGCGGGATCATCGCGCTGGGATTTCTCGCGGCCGGACCTTGGGATTTTATCGGGCATTGGGAGGTCGGGGAAGCCAAGCTCGACGGACGTATCGCCAAGCATCTCGATCGCGACGAAATGATTGCCGCCGTTTTTAATGTCTTTCAGAGCACGACGGTTCAGTGCGCACAGTGTCACGATCACAAACTGGATCCGATCGTGATGGAGGACTACTACCGGCTCCATGCCGTTTTTGCCGCGGTGGATCGCGCTGATCGGGTCTATGCCGGTCTCGGTGAAAAGGAGGCCGCGGAGAAAGAGGCCCTGCTCAGTCGCATCAACGCTCTCAAAGGGGAATCCGGCAATCGCGACCGGGAGTTCAAGCAACTGCTCGCGGCGAAGGTGTCGGGCATTGATCGTCGTATCGCTGAGTTGAAAGAGAAATACGGGGCGGGACTCAAACCTCAGTATGGCTATCACAGCCACATTGTAAAAAAGCAGGAGGTCACTAAATGGGTTCAGATGGATCTGGGGGCGGCAAGGCCGGCCACCCGGATTCGAATCATTCCCGCCTATGATAACTACGGGGGAATTGGTGCCGGGTTCGGCTTTCCGGTTCGCTACCGGGTTGAGGTTTCGGATCAGCCGGACTTTGCCAATGGCACGCGGATCCTCCTCGATGCCACGCAGAACGATCAGGAGAATCCGCGGACGGGAACGGTTTCCATCGACGGGGATGGAAAACGGTTTCGTTATCTCAGGGTGACGGCTACGAAGCTGGCGGAACGAAAGGGTGATTACATTTTTGCGCTGGGCGAAATTGAGGCTTTAAACGAAGGCGGGAGCACTAATTACGCACTCAACGCGTCGGTCACGGCTCTCGACAGCATCGAGCAGGGAGTGCGATGGGGGAAAGCGAATTTGAATGACGGTATCTTCTTTCGTGAACTCGGAAATGATGAAGCTCTCGCCGAGTTGCGGGAGCTCCAGGGCAAACGCGCTGAGATCGAAAAGGCGACGATGCCACCGGGGCACGAGGCGAGACTGGCTGAGATCAAAGCGCTCCTGAAACCGCTGGAGGAAAAGCTGCGCGGGTATCCCGGGGGGCAGCTCGTCTACGCGGCGTCGACCCATTTTTCCGGAGGAGGGAGGTTCGCGGCGACTTCCGGAAAGCCTCGCGAGATACACTTGCTGCACCGCGGGGATCTCACATCTCCGGGTGAAGCGATGCGACCGGGAGTTCCTCCTCTCTGGAGTGCTGCTCCCGAAATGTTGTTCGGTGAGGACGGTGACTGGAGCGAGGGTGAAGCCCGCGCCGGGCTTGCCCGCTACTTGACGAGGGCGGATAATCCGCTCGTCTGGAGATCGATCGCCAATCGCATCTGGCAATGGGTGTTCGCCGAACCGCTGGTGAAAACGCCCAATGATTTTGGCCGAGGGGGACTTCCTCCGGCGAATACCGAGCTGCTCGATTATCTCGCCTCGACGCTTCGTGATGATCCTGACCAGTCGATAAAGTCTGTTCTCAGAGTGCTTTTCACGAGCGAAGCTTACCGCCGCTCAAGTCAGGGCGATTCCCGGAACATCGCGATCGATCAGGACAATGCTCATCTCTGGCGGGCGAATCGTCGCCGCCTCTCTGCTGAAGAATTCAGGGATTCGATTCTGCAGGTGTCCGGGGTGCTTGACCGGAAAATGGGTGGCCCGGGTTTTCAGGATTTTATCATCGAGAAGCCGCAGCATTCTCCGCACTATCAGTATCACCTTCACGACCCGAATGATCCCGCCTCGTTCCGTCGATCCGTTTATCGCTTCGTGGTGCGCTCTCAGCCTCAACCGATGCTGACAACGCTGGATTGCGCCGATCCCGCCATCAGTATTCCTCTCCGGGGCGAATCCACGACCGCGCTCCAGGCTTTGACTAACTGGAACAACCGCTTCGTCGTCGCGATGGCGGAGCATCTCGGAAAGCGAATCCTGAGTGAAGCGCCCGGCTCGAATGAAGCTCAGGTCGAGCTCGCCTGTCATCTCGCACTCGGCCGTGGGGCGAATGAAGAAGAACAGGAGCTGCTCACCGCCTATCTCGAGGAGTACGGTGTCGAAAACTTTGCCCGTGTCCTCTTTAATCTCAATGCCTTCGTCTATGTCGACTGATATTTCATCATCACTGTCGCGACGGCGATTCGCGGGTGTTCTGTCAGGATCCCTCTCCAGTATCGCGATGACCGACTTGCTCGCGAGAGAAGGTGTCCTTTCAGGTGTGCTGCACAATCCTCCGAAGGCGAAACGAGTCGTGCAACTTTTCATGGCCGGTGCCGCGAGTCATATTGATACTTTCGATCACAAGCCGCTCCTGCAGAAGAAGGACGGCGAGCCCTGGGATCCCGGTGAGAAAGTGGAGTTGTTTCAAAGTTCACCGGGCGCGTGTTTCGCCAGTCCCTGGGAGTTCAAACGCTACGGGAAGAGCGGGAAGATGATGAGCGATATCGTTGCTCCGCTCGGTGAAGTCGTTGATGACCTTGCCTTTGTTCACAACCTCGTCGGCCAGACGGGCGTTCACAGTCAGGGCACTCTTTTGCAAACGACCGGATTCAGCTTTCCGGGATTTCCCGGGGCGGGTTCGTGGGTTTCATACGCCCTCGGGAGTGAGAGTGAGAATCTTCCTTCATTCGTCGTTCTTCCTGATCATCGGGGCTTGCCATCGAACGGTGCCGGGAACTGGAGACCTGCCTTCCTTCCCGCTCAGCATCAGGGGACTGTGCTTCGACCCGGAAGTGAACAACCGGTTGCGGATCTCTTTGCTCCTGCGGATACATTTATTTCAAAAAGCAGTGATCGATCTGGCCTCGATACTCTCAATCGGCTGAATCAGAATTACGCGGAAGCGCGACCTGAGGACGACCGGCTCAGTGCGCGGGTGAGGTCCTACGAGCTCGCTGCGGCGATGCAGTTGAGCGCGACCGATGCGCTCGACCTTGATCGTGAACCTCAGTATATTCGCGACATGTATGGACTCGCTCCCGAGGGGCCCGGCGTGGATGATTCAGGGAGCATTAATATCAAAGCCGAGACGGAATTCTTCGGTCGGAAGTGTCTTATCGCCCGGAGGCTCCTCGAACGCGGGGTTCGATTTGTTCAGGTCTGGAGCGGTAACGACAATGGATTTCCGAGGCGGAACTGGGACAGCCATGGTGACGTGAAGCGGGATCACGAACCGCTCGCTCTCGGAATGGCGCGCGGGGCCTCGGCGTTGATTAAAGATCTCAAGCAGCGGGGAATGCTGGACGACACCATCATCCAGTGGACCACTGAGTTTGGCAGGATGCCGTGCTCTCAGCAGAGCAAAGGCCGTGATCACAATCCGTTCGTCTTTACCAATTGGCTCTGTGGAGGCGGAATCAAGGGGGGCACTTACGGTGAGTCGGACGAATGGGGATTCCGGCCGCTGGATCGCAGTTCCACGCGAAGCGTTCACGATATTCACGCCACGATGTTGCATCAGTTAGGTATCGATCACGAGAAACTGTCGGTCCTCAATAACGGCATCGACCGTCGCCTCACCGATGTGCACGGTCGCGTTATCACTGCGATGACGGGGTAGGTGGACGACCTGCCTCCTGGATTCGCACTTTGCCAGTGCCGGCGAGGACTGCAAACGGCCCCGCATCGAAACAGAGCGATACCGATGCCTGAGAATTCTCCGTGCAATTTTTGATCAGCGAAACACTTCCGTCGACGTACATAGAGAGCGGGGTGAGGATCTGATCGACCGGATGAAGCCGGACGACTAAGAAACGGTCTTCTGTTCCCGTCGAATATCTCACGTGAGCGAGTTGGAGGTCTTCGTTCCAATCAGCCTCCATCGTAGCAGAGCTCAAAATGTCGGAAGCTTTCCACCTTTTTCTCAGCGCGATGAGATCACGATACCACGCTAACGTTTCAGCGTTGCCGGCGTTTGCCTCTCCGATTTTTGATCGGTAAAAGGCCTCCGGCGAAGTCGGAGACCCGGCACTTTTCCAGTCGTGCTGAGGATGATCGCCCCGTCTTCCTGCTTCGACCGCCTTTCGCAATTTCGGATCCTGAAAATCCACGAAAAAGTAAAAGGGGGAATCGCTGGCGAATTCCTCACCCATGAAAAGCATCGGCGTTGATGGCAGTAATAGGAGCAGTGCGGCTGCGGCCTGATGCGCGGAATGACTTGTGACCTGGTGGAGGCGAAGCCCTGAAGGGTGATTCCCGATGAAATCGTGATTCTGTATCGAGGCAACGAGAGGTTCCCTGGCAACGGTAGCGGGAAATTCGTCCGCCCCGTGTCTCGTCGGTGGGCTGGTGAGGGTTCCGTGAAACGCGTATCCGCGACCGAGGACAAGGCCGAGATCCGAGCCCGGAAGATACTCGCGTGAGGCCATGTGCTCGCCGGGCTTCAACTGCGCGTAATGGGCGTGCAGAAATTCGTCGCACCAGAGCCCGTTGAAATCACTGCCTCCGGCGTCGATGCCGGTGATCAATTCAGGGTCATAGACGTTGGTTTCCCCGATGAGATGAAGGGTTCGGTCGAGTTTCGCTTCGAGTGCCCTGACACGGGCTCCTATTTCACTGACGATGTGCGGTGTCGAGGTGTCTTTGATAAAGTGGGTCGCATCGACTCTCAGCCCGTCGAAGCCGAAGTCCTCAATCCAGTAGCGGACGTTTTCGAGAATAAACTCCCGCAGCGGTGCCGCATGCTCCCCATCGAAATTGGGGGCATCTCCCCACGGGGTGGAGTGTTTTTTAGAAAGGTAGCCGCCGAACGCAAAGAGGTAGTTTCCTTCGGGGCCGAAGTGGTTGTACACGACGTCGAGAATCACAGCGAGACCGCGTGCGTGGGCCGAGTCGATCAGCGCGATGAGATCTTCGGGGCGGCCGTAGGCGTTTGTCGGAGCAAACAGATTCACGCCGTCGTAGCCCCAGTTCCGGTTACCGGAGGCCTGTGCCACAGGCATGAGTTCGAGCGCGGTGACTCCGAGATTCACGAGTTCGTCGAGACGGTCAATCGCAGAGAGGAAGGTGCCGTCAGCGGTGAATGTCCCGACGTGCAGTTCGTAGATGATGAGGTCCTCTCCTCTGATTCCTTTCCAGTTCCCGCCAACCCGCTCAACTTGGTGGAGATCAATCAGTTCCGATTTTTCATGAACGCCATCGGGCTGAAACCAACTCGCGGGATCGGGATAGCAGGGGCCGTCGTTGACCCGGTAGCCGTATTTCATTCCGGCGGTGGCGTTCGCTTGGAGGGAAAAGGAGCCTGTAGTCCCGTCGGGGAGCATTGCGAGGTTCTTGTCCTCAAGCTGCAGCGTCAGGGCATTTGCCTTCGGGGCAAAGACGCGGAACTCGACAAGGTTGGGATCTATAAAGGTGGGACCGAATGGGGCGGACATAGGGGAGCGTAGCTCGAATATGGTTTCCTGCGAACCTGAGATTTGAGGAGATCGTCAGGGCTATCGCCGTAGTCTTCGCCAAATCTCCCGGAGCGAGATGGCCACAATCGGAGGAGCAGGTGGATGAACCTCTCGATTCCTCGTCGTTCTTCCCGGCACGTTGATTCAGCGATTGCCCATTTGCCGTCGGTATTTGGCCGGAGTGAAGCCCATTCGGGTGCGGAACTGGGAGGTGAAAGCGCTTTGATCGCAGTAGCCCAGGTCGAGGGCGATATCGGCGATGGTCGCGTCGGTTTCCCGGAGCCTTTTGCAACCTGCCTGAACCCGACTTCTCCCCAGAAACTGTTTCGGCGTGAGGCCGGTATCCTCTTTGAAACGACGATCGAAATGCCGGTGGGAAAGTCCCAGTTCATTGGCGAGACGCGCGAGTGAATCGATCTCCCCGGGATGCTCTAACATCAACTCAACTGCTTTCGCAACCGCGCGGTCCGGAGATCGGAGTGATCTCGCCTGATCATACCGTTGAACCGTCCCCATGATTCCAACGGTGTCCCCTTCGACACCTATGACGGGCATTTTATTCGTGATGAACCAGTCGGGAAGGCCCTGTCGACTGAGAAATAATTCGACCATCCGGGGCATGCTCTCGCCGGTTGCGAGGACCTTCGTGTCGTCTTCTCTGAATTTCGTCGCGAGTGGTTTCGGGAAGAGCTCGTGATCGTTTTTGCCCACGATTTCCGACTCCTCCGTAAAACCAAGACGCTCATAGAAAAAGCGGTTCGCAAAGACGATTTCGAAGTCACTGTTTTTGAGGAAAAAAGCGACGCGGTCGAGATTGTCGAAGAGCGCGGGGAAGCCGGCGTGATTCCCGATCGCCCGGATCATACGCGTTTGAATTGAATGAGTCTCTCTCTGCTCCATTTTGGCCAGTTTTTAATAAATCAAGTCCAGCGAACTCAATACGCAATCCTTTAAATGCGTCATCTTCCGATCATGAAGCAATTGATCGAAAATCCCCGTGTCGCTATCGTCGGACTCGGCTTTGGAGCTGAGTTCATTCCCATTTATCAGCGACATCCGCACGCGGAGATGTCTGCGATTTGTCAGCGTAGTCCTGAGACTCTGAACGAGATCGGGGACAGGTTTGGAATCGAGAAGCGGTTTACCGATTATGCGGAGCTGCTTGCTGATCCTGACATTGATGCCGTCCACATCAACACTCCGATTCCCAATCACGCCGAGCACACTCTGGCTGCGCTTCGCGCGGGTAAGCACGTCGCCTGCACCGTTCCGATGGCAACGAGTGAGGCGGATTGTAAAGCGATCGTGGATCTCTGCGCGGAAACGGGACTCAGTTACATGATGATGGAGACGGTCGTCTACGCGCGTGAGTTTCTTTTCATGAAGGAGCTCTACGACAATGGCGAACTCGGGAAACTTCAATTTTTGAAAGCCAGCCACCAGCAGGATATGGAGGGATGGCCCGGCTACTGGCCCGGACTTCCGCCGATGCACTACGCGACGCATTGTGTGGGGCCGGTCCTCGGATTGGCGCGGGATGAGGCCGAATACGTGAGCTGCTTTCCCAGTGGAACGATCAGCGAGGAAATGCACGAATGTTATGGCTCTCCCTACGCGGTGGAAACGACTCACATCAAGTTCGCGAACAGTGACCTCAGTGCTCAGGTTTATCGTTCGTTGTTTGACGTCGCCCGTCAGTATCGGGAAAGCTTTGAAGTCTACGGAACCAAGAAAGGAGTCGAGTGGCCGCTCATCGAAGGAGAGCCGCTCGTGGTGCACACCGCGAAGAAGCCGGAGCCGGAAATTCCTGAGAAGGTGGAGTGTCCTGATTACGGACACCTCCTCCCGGAAGAAATCGCACCTTTCACGACCGGTGGCGTCTACGGCGGTGATGAGGGGGAGGATCATCTCAGCTTCACTCAGGGTGCCGGGCACGGCGGATCTCATCCACACCTCGTTCATCAGTTTGTCGAGTTGTTACGGGGGAATGGCGAGGGCTATCCGAACGCCGTTCAGTCCGCAAACATCACTCTGACGGGTATCCTTTCTCACGAAAGCGCGCAAAAAGGAGGCGAGATCGTGCGATTGCCAGAATGGAGTCTTTCTTCATAAGATTGTGTGATTCAACAGGGTTGAGTCTTTGGCGTAACCCTGTGTGATCCCATTCAATTCCCGACATGAGAAATATTCTGATCCTTCTAACTTGCCTGTTTTCGTTGAGTCCGGCTTTCGCCGGGGAACGTCCGAACATCATCCTCGTTTTCATTGACGATATGGGGTGGGGGGATTTTTCCTGTTTTGGGAATGACGACGCCGTGACGCCGAATATCGATCAACTCGCGACGGAAGGGATTCGATTTGAGCAGTTCTATGTGAACTCGCCGATTTGCTCCCCGTCGCGGGTCGCGATCTCGACCGGGCAATACCCGCAGCGCTGGAAAATCACTTCGTTTCTCAACAATCGTAAAAACAACGAGGATCGCGGCATGGCTCAATGGCTCGATCCGAAGGCACCCATGCTGGCGCGCTCATTGCAGCAGGCTGGATACGCGACGGGGCACTTTGGCAAATGGCACATGGGCGGACAGCGTGACGTGAATGAAGCGCCTCCGATTACAGCATACGGGTTTGATGAATCGCTGACGAACTTTGAAGGGATGGGGCCAAAGCTTCTACCGCTTACATTGAAGCCCGGTGACACTGAACCGGGGCGTATCTGGGAGCAGGCGGAAAATCTCGGTGACGGTTTTCGGTGGATGCAGCGGTCGGAAATCACGGGCGGATTTGTGGATGCCGCTCTTCCATTTATCGATAAGGCCGTCGCTGCAGAGAAGCCTTTCTATCTCAATCTCTGGCCGGATGATGTGCATGGCCCGTGGTGGCCTCCGGTTGCCAAATGGGGTGACGGTTCGAAGCGTCGTCTTTACCTGTCAGTTCTCGAAGAAATGGATCGGCAGCTCGGGAAGCTTTTCAAGCGTGTCAGTGAGGATGAAGCGCTGAGAGACAACACGCTGATTCTGGTGTGTTCCGACAACGGCCCTGAACCGGGTGCCGGCGAGGCGGGACCGTTCCGGGGGTACAAAACGCACCTCTACGAAGGGGGAATCAGATCTTCTCTCATTGCCTGGGGACCGGGCTGGCTGAAGAAATCGAATCATGTTGATACGGAATCTGTTTTCTCCGCGATCGATCTGGCTCCCACTTTGCTGACCCTGACCGATACTCCGTTTCCCGAGGGGACTGAGTTCGACGGGGAAAGTCTCGTCGGGACGATCCTCGGGGAGGGCGGATCACGAAGGGCTCCGATTTTCTTTAGACGGCCACCGGACCGCAATTCCTTTTACGACATCGAGAATCTGCCGGACCTCGCGGTCAGGGCGGGGAAGTGGAAGTTACTCTGTGAATACGATGCCGGCCGGGCCGAGCTCTACGACATGGAGTCGGACCGTGGCGAAACGACCAACGTCGCGGCGGACAATCCCGTCGTTGTCGAGGAACTGACGTTTCAGCTCCTCGACTGGAATGAGCTGATGCCGGCCGACAATGGTGAAAACTACGTTCATAAGCCGGGGAAAAAATCAAAAGCGAAGAAAAAATAGATCGTAAGCCATCCACCTTCGACAAGATATGAAAATACAGTTCTCACTGGCTCTCGTTGCGATCTCGTTCACTTCTGCAATCGCTCAGGAATCGGCATGGGAATCCACTTCGCTTATCACTGATTTTCACGCTGAGGGTGCCGGAATCGGAGACCTGAACGGTGATGGTAAAGTCGACATCGCCTATGGCCCCTTCTGGTTTGAAGGTCCCGGATTCGAGAAGAGGCATCGTTTTGCAGAAGGGGAACCTTTTAACGGGGGGAGTGGCTACTCGGATAACTTTTTCAGCTTTGTCAGGGATTTCAATGCGGACGGGAAGAACGATGTTCTCGTTTTCGGGTTCCCGGGGAAATCGGCGCGTCTCTATCTGAACAGCGATGCTGAGCGGTGGAAAATGATCGAAGTTGCGGATCAGGTGGCGAACGAATCGCCACAGCTCGTCGACCTCATTCCGGGTGGACACCCCGAGATCGTCTGTGCCCGGAACAAGGCTTACGGGTACTATGAAGCCGGAGAGGATGCGACGAAGCCGTGGGTCTGGCACAGGATCTCGGGTGAAAATGAGGCTGCCACTCCCTTCGGGCACGGGCTCGGGGTCGGTGATATCAACGGCGATGGCCGTGCCGATGTCGTGGAGAAGATGCACTGGTATGAGCAACCGGCTGAAGTCGGGGACGCTTCCTGGAAAAAGCACAAGTGGGCCGTCGTTCCCTACGGCGGGGGCGGTGCTCAAATCCTGATTGATGACGTCGATGGCGACGGCGACAATGACATCGTCTCATCGCTGAACGCTCACGGCTACGGCATCGCCTGGTTCGAGCAGCACGCGCCCGGGAAATTCGGGAGGCATGATATCATGGGGCAAAGTTCCACCGGGAATCCCTACGGAGTTGTCTTTTCCCAGCCACACGCTCTAGCGCTCGCCGACATCGATGGAGACGGGCGAAATGACTTTGTTACCGGGAAGCGCTACTTCGCTCATCAGGGAAAGGACCCCGGCGGACTGCAGGACCCGGTCCTTTATTGGTTTCGTAACACCGTGGCCGAAGAGGGCGTCGAGTTTGTTCCTCATCTGATCGATATAAATTCCGGCGTCGGGGTTGAGGTGAAGGTAGCCGACCTCAACGGGGACGGAAATCCTGACATAGTGACGAGCAATAAAAAGGGGCTCATCGTTCACACTCAGGTGGAAGGAGCCGCACACGTTGCGGTTCAACAGTGGAATCACGGCGGGCATTTACCTCAGGACCGGTATCGAAACAATCTTTCGCCCGGGGAAGCGCGGAAGCAGGCGGTGCCACCGGAAGGTTTCTCCATCGACCTGATCGCGGCCGAGCCTGATCTTACCCAGCCCATCGCGATGACTTTCGATGCGCGCGGTCGCATCTGGGTGGTCGAGGGGCACACCTACCCGGTGCGCGATGAGGGAAATTATAACGAAGGAAAAGACCGTATTCTCATTTTCGAAGACAGCGATGCTGACGGGAGCTTCGAAACCCGGAAGGTCTTTGCCGAAAACATCAATCTCGCGAGCGGGATCGAGATCGGGTTCGGCGGCGTCTATGTCGGGGCTGCTCCCTATCTGCTTTTTTATCCTGACAAAGATAAAAACGACGAACCCGATGGCGAACCTGAGATACTTTTGGATGGCTGGGGATTCCAGGATACTCACGAGACGCTGAACGCTTTTACATGGGGACCGGATGGCTGGCTCTACGGTTGTCACGGCGTGTTCACTCATTCATTGGTCGGCAAACCGGGAACCGGTAAAGAGGAGCGTATTCCGATCAACGCGGGTGTATGGCGATTTCATCCCGTATCAAAGACGTTTGAAGTGTACGCTCAGGGTTCGAGTAATCCCTGGGGTGTGGACTTCAACGAATACGGAGACTTTTTCATCAGCGCCTGCGTCATTCCGCATTTTTATCATCTGAGCCCCGGGGGGCGGTATTTTCGTCAGGCGGGCCAGCATTTCGATCCCTTCACTTTTGACGACATCAAAACGATAGCAGATCACGATCACTACGCCGGCGATCGTCGTGCGCTGTGGGCTGAATGGCGGGGCAACGCGAGGGTTTCCGGCGAAGAGAAAAGTTTCACGAACACGGTCGGCGGCGGGCATGCTCACTGTGGACTCGTCTTTTATGATGCTCCCGAGTTCCCCGAAGAGTTCCGTCATCAGATGTATTTTCACAACCTTCACGGCCATCGAGTCGTGCGGGAGGAACTCGGAGGGGACGGCTCGGGTTATATCGCAAGACATCGACCGGATTTTATCCTGACAAATAACCATGATACCGTCGGCGTCGGGATTATGCAGGGTCCGGACGGAGCCATCTACTATTCGGATTGGGTCGACAGTCAAACGTGTCATCATCGTGATGTAGAAATCTGGGATCGCAGTAACGGGCGCCTTTTTCGCGTGCGTCACGGCGATGTCAAATCAACCGCACTGGATTTACCCGACCGCGATGACGCAGCTCTCGTTGCCGCCCTGGGATCGGCGAATGCGGTCATAGCGAGGCAGTCACAGCGACTGTTGCAGGAGCGTGAGGTAGCTGGAAAGCTGGATCGTGAAGCTGTTGTCGCTGCATTGGAGAAGTTCGAAGCGGCACACTCCGACAAGGTCCCGTTGCGGTTGCGGGCGTTGTGGACCCGACATGTCACGGGAACGATTGGCGGGGTGTTTTTAATGGCCGCACTTTCCGACCCGGACGAGCACATTCGGGGGTGGGCGGTTCAGATCGCCGAACTCAATGAAGAGACGCTGTCTCGATTCGCCGAAATGGCGAACGATGAGTCGTCTCTGGTGGTCCGGCGTTACCTCGCCTCGAAGTTGCAAACCATCCCCCTCGAGCAGCGGTGGGATATTGCCGGAGGGCTCATTCGCGACGGTCGCAGCAACCATGATAGGAATATCCCGTTCCTCTGTTGGTATGGGATATCACCCCTTGTGGAAGCTGATCCTGGACGTGCTTTGGAACTTGTCAGGAAGACAGCCTGGCCTCAGCTGAAAGACTACATCACGCGTCGTGCTGCTGTATTCCCGGCCGGACGTAATGCGCTGATGCGCTCGCTTTCAGATGCGAAGTCGACGGATTTTTTCGATCAGGTCGAGCTGCTGCTGGAGTCACTCGCTGAGTTGCCTCCTGTCGCGATGCCTGAAGGGTGGAACGCCGTGAAAGAGCGGGCGAAGGTATTTAATGTCGGCCATGGGTGGGAGATGTACATGACCCGGCTCGGGGCGCGCTTCGGTGATCCGGAGTTTTTCCCGCAGTGGCGGAAACTGATGCGTGATCCCCGCGCGAACGCTCCTCAACGGCTTGAAGCGCTGCAGCTGCTAACGATCGGAAATGATCCTGAGCTGGGATCATTGGCGCGAGAGGCGTTGAAATCTCCTCCTCTCAGAAAAGCAGCCATCGTCGCTCTTCGGCAGCATCCGGGGAAGGAAACGGCAGAGGCGCTCGTCGGGGTTCTCGGCGATTTGCCGTTAACGCTGAGAAACGAGGCAATCAACCTTCTCGCGGCGCGTCCCGACATGGCGCAGGTGCTGCTCGCTGCCGTTGATGAGAAGAAGCTTCAGGCGGCACTGATTTCACCAGTCCTGCTCGATCAGTTCGAACGCTTCGATAATGAGGCAATCAATTCCATCATCGGGCGAAATTGGGTGCGGGGCGGCGACGGGGTAGACATTGCGGAGCTCACTGAGAAAATCGGTGAGTGGAAAAAGAAGCTGAATCCGAAAGTGATGGCGAAAGCGGACGCATCCCGTGGGAGGCAGGTCTACACGACGACCTGTGGAACCTGTCATCAATTGTTCGGGCAGGGGGTCGCGCTCGGGCCGGACTTGACCGGATCCAACCGCGCGGACTTGGCATACGTGTTAGAGAACGCGCTCGCCCCGAGTGCGGTCGTCGGGAAGGATTACATGCTGAACATCTTTTCCATGGAAGACGGGTCGACTGTCAGCGGAATGGTGAAGACGGAGACTCCGGAGTTCGTCACCGTTGCGATGCCGGGTGGCACGGAGACTGATGTTAAAGTCAGCGCGATTGAGAAGCGTCAGCAATTGGCCCAATCGCTCATGCCGCCGGGTCTTTTTGAAGTGATGCCGTTGGAGCAGGTTGCCGATTTGGTAAAGTATCTCGCGAGCCCGAGCCAGGTGCCTTTGCCTGATGAAAAGAAAGCCGCTGCGACAATGAGTCAGGTTCCTCCTGCCGTCGATGGCGTGGTTCGCGTCGAAGGGGAATCGCTCGTCGGCAGGTTCAAGCCGGGTGGAGGTCAGGTGCGCGCGCAGATGATGTCAGGTTTCGGACCATCGTGGTCGGGCAACGAGCACCTCTGGTGGACGGGCGGAATCCCGGGCGACATTCTCACGCTGAAACTCGAGGGCATTGCGCCGGGGACCCACGACCTCGACCTCTTCACGACCGCGGCTCACGATTATGCGACGATCAAAGTCGCGATCAACGGGCAACTTCAGGAGGCCGATCTTTATTCGGAGAAGGTTGAACCGGGGAAGACGCTCCACTTCAAGGGCGTAAACGTCAGTCCGGGCGAGCCCCTGCAGATCGACATCCACATCACCGGTATGAACGAAGTGGCGACACCGCGATACATGGTTGGTCTCGATCGTATCGAAGTAAAGAAATCCAAGTGAGATCCTGATTTCGAGCCGGGCACAAAAAAATCCGATCCCGGCTTGCACCGAAATCGGATTGTTTTGAAAATTCAGTTTCCTGAAAAAATAAGCTTAGCCTTTGCTCTCTTCTTCGAAAAGCTCGAACGCTTCCTGAGGCTTGAGGTTGTCGTGAACGACACCGGCAACGGCTTTGATCATCGCGAGAGGAAACTCGGACTGGAAAACGTTACGTCCCATGTCGACACCCGCGGCGCCGCACTGAATCGCGTTGTATGCGAGCTCAAGAGCTTCGAGCTCAGGAAGCTTCTTACCACCGGCGATAACCACTGGAACCGGTGTGCAGGCAACGACGTTCTCGAAACCTTCGGTGTAATAAGTCTTCACGATGCTGGCACCGTTTTCCGCACATACGCGGGAAGCGAGGCTGAAGTAACGTGCGTCACGCGCCATGTCTTTTCCGACGGCGGTAACCCCCATGACCGGGATGCTGTACTTGTTGCCGATGTCAACGAGACGGCTGAAGTTTGCGATCGTGGTAGCTTCGGTAGCGGCGTCTCCGACAGAGATCATTGCCGCCATCGCTGCAGGGTTGAGGCTGATGGCCTCTTCCTCTCCGAGAAGAACGTTGTGGTTCATTTCAGTGAGGATCGTTGTTCCGGTGTCCGTACGAAGACAGATAGGCTTCGTGTTCTCCGGGGAAATGCTGGAACGAATCGAACCGCGGCAACCCATGAGACAGTCAGCGTGCTCAGCGAGGGGATCGATATTGATGTCGATGCGCTCAAGGCCTGAGGTTGGTCCCATGAGGAAACCATGGTCGAACGCGAGCATCACGGTGCGACCGGACTTGCGGTTGAAAATGCGAGCCATGCGGTTTTTGATGCCCCAGTCCGTATTGTTGAGACCTTTGAGGTAAAACTTGCTCGTGTCAGCAGGTGTGTTGAGTCCGAAGTTGTCTCCGTCTCTGATGTCGTCTAAATCAGCCATTTTTTTGTCTTAGTTAGGATTTTTGGGTGTTTTCGAAATCGATCGGTCCCGGGTAAAACATGAAACCGCCCGCTGAATCATATCCAAAGAGAGCCATACTGCACGTCGAAAACCCATCAAATTTGCGGGCTGTATCGGATGAGGACAGGAAAATATAGGGACTGGAGAGGAAAGCGCCGGAATTGAAGAGTTTTGCGTGATCCGGTGCGGAGTTTTCTTTCGAAAAGAGCCGGAATTTGCTAATTCCTGCGCATGTATTTACGACTTTTCCCGGGAAAGTGGCTTCTGATCTGCTTCTGTCTCGTCGGCGTCGGCCCGGTTTCCGCGGTGAAAGCCGATGACGCGCAACGGCCGAACGTTCTCATGATCTGTATCGATGACCTGAATGATTGGGTCGGTTGTCTGGGCGGACATCCCGATACGAAGACTCCCCATATCGATGCGCTCGCAGCTCAGGGGCGTCTCTTTACGAATGCTCATTGCGCGGTCACGGTTTGTTCCCCTTCACGAGTTAGTGTAATGTCAGGTTTATTTGCCTCATCTCACGGAAGTTATGAGTTGGGCCCGTCCTACGAGAGCATAGCGAGACTGGATGAGGTTCCGACGATGCAGCGGTGGTTCAAAGATCGCGGTTACGTGACGATGGAGGGAGGGAAGGTGCTTCACCATGGGTTCGGTGGACGGCTGAGGGATGATATCGATCTGAATATTTCGAAGCGGAAAGGAGGCCCGCGACCGAAAGCGATGATGAACTGGCCCGGAGGGAAATCCTGGGACTGGGGTGAATTTCCTCCGACCGATGACGAGATGTATGATTATCAACTCGCCGGTTCCGCAGCGGAGATTCTTTCCCGCGAGCACGATGAACCCTTCTTCTTATCGGTGGGGTTTTTCCGACCTCATGTTCCGATGTTCGCGCCGCCGAAGTGGTTCGATTTATTTGACGAGGAGACCGTGACCCTTCCCGGCGCGGCGGCGGAAGACATGGTGGATGTGCCGGGGAACTTTCAATACAAGATGGGAGTCGCACCCACCTTGGCCGAGATCAAGCGTGGCGAGAAGTGGCGTAGCATGGTTGAGGCGTATCTTGCGAATACGGCCTTCGTTGACCACTGCGTAGGGAAAGTGATCGAGGGGTTGAATCACGGTCCGCACCGCGACAACACTCTCGTCGTTCTGTGGAGCGATCATGGGTTTCACCTCGGTGAGAAGCAGCACGTTGCGAAGCGGACGCTGTGGGAGGAGTCGACGCGGGTCCCTCTCATTTTTGCAGGAAAGGGTATTTCGAAGGGTGAGCGGTCCGGGGAGCCTGTCAGTCTCGTCGATATCTATCCGACACTGATCGAGTGGTGCGGGTTGGAGAAAAACGGTAAGCTGGAAGGCGTGAGTCTCGTTCCTCAATTGAAGGACGCAAAGGCGCCGCGCGAGGTTCCGGCTGTGTCAGCAAGCTACTTTGGGAACTATTCAGTTCGATCCCGTGACTGGCGTTACATACGCTACGCGGATGGAGCAGAGGAACTCTATGATCATCGCGTCGATTCGGATGAGCAAAATAACGTAGCGGGCGATTCGTCCCACGATGCAGTGAAGGCGGAACTTGCTCGTTGGATTCCCAAAACACAGGTGCCTGAAGTGAAGCCTGTGAAGACACGCGAGCAGGTTCGTGCCGGAGTGATGGCTCCCTAGACGGGAGGTGCCGGGTTAGGTGATGCAACCGGTCCTTTTGCTGGTCTAAAGAAGTCTCAGGCAAACAGGAGTGTTTGCTTCACCTTAGTCTCATGGCGCGGGAAGTTTGGAGTCCATCGGGATTTCACCGCGGAGCAGCTTGCCGCCCTCGCCTGCGAGGCGCAGGTAATAATCAGAGGGCAGCCCTTCAAGACCGAGGAAAGAGACACCTTCCCCGACGGGAACGTTGTTGGTGCATTTGAAAATGGCGGTGCCTTCATCGACTTCGTCAAACATCGCGACATAGATCATCTCGCACCCGATTGACTTTGACGCGACGATTTGCGACCAGAGGAATTCCCCCTTGAGACGGGGGATTTTGTTCAGTTCGTCCCCATGTAAATTGAACCAGCTGAAGCCGGGGAAGACGACGGGGAGAAAGTCGATTTCACGTTCCCGGCACCAACTCAAGTCATGGTGAAGGACCTTTTCAGCGAGCTCTGCGACCTGCCCGGGATTGTGGTAGCGTCCGACTGACCAGGGGCTGATGACATCGGCGAGCGCGAGAATTTTGAGGCGCTCCGGATCCGTGGTGGAATCCCGCCCGCCCTCTCTCCACCAGAAGGGGACACCCAGCATGACGGCGCACTCCTCTGCTTTCAGGAACTCGATCAGTTCGCGGCATTCGGTCAGTGTGTAATCTCTGTCGTCGCTGAACCCGACGCCCCAGATTGAAACGAGGGGTGTGCCTTCGTGGTGGAGGTAGCTGGAGTCGTTCGTGATTTGTTGCGTTTTCAGTTTCAGCCAATCCTCTTTCACCATCGCGGTGTCGCCCTTCTTGATGCCGGATAGGTCATACATCACCGCGTAGGCTCTCCCTGATTTTATGGAGCCCTCACGGACATGGGATAGGACCGTGTCTTTGTGATCGGTCAGGGCGTTTCCGTTGAGGCCGTTGGCAAAACGCTGGAGGAATGCGCCGTCGATTCCGTATTCCTGCATCCATTGAAAATGACGCATCACTGTTTTCCGGCTGTAGGAGCTGAACACCTTCGCGGGTGATCCGTCAGGCATTTTGAAGCCGGTGGGGAAGAGCTCGTCCGCATCGAATTCTGATACGTCGGGCCAGAGATCGACGGTGACGTTTCCCGGCCCGAACATTTTCCGGCCGTGACGTGCCCAATGCGTCCATCCGAGATCGGCTCCGTCTCCCTCGCAGTTAAACCAGCCCTGATACCCGCACAAGACTTTCCCTGTCAGCGTCGAGGCGTCGACTTCACGGTTGGGCGTCGTTTCTGCGTGGGCGATTCCGAGCGTGATCAGAAAGAGGGGGATGAGGTGCTTCATATAGGGAAGTGACAGGGTAAGGTCGAGGGTTCAACAGGGTTAAGTCGGGCGGACTCCTGTTGTGGCTTCGTCGTTTGATGACTGCGTCAGTCTTTGACGGTTTGCTCGAGGCCGAGTTGATCGAGAACCGTTTGTGGCGGGCCGTGAAAGACTCCGCTGGGCGTGTTGCCAACGTATCCGATAGCGGTCCAGCCCCGGGGCGTGCTGTAGTAGCCTCCCATGCAGATGCCGGAGAACCGGTGAAAGAAGTTCGCGCCTTTTGCTAGTGCCGGTGTCTTTGGCTTGTCTGAGCAGAGATCGTCGCAGATCGCAGCCTTTTGCTCAGCGGAAAGTTCGCTGAAGTTCTTTTGGAAACGCGAACGGGATTCCTCGTCGATCCACGCGAGCCCGGGGACAATGACCTTGCGATCGTTTCTCTGGTGAGGATAGGGGGCGCTGACCCATTCGTCGATGAAGTCAACGAGATGAAGTTCACTCGCGGCAGGACCGAGATCATCAGCGGGGAGGATGACGTCGGCGAGAGCGATGACGGTGTTGCGTTCGGTGTCTGTCAGGGTGAGATCCCAGAAGTCGCCCGGCGAATAAGACGCGGCAAGATTGGGGTCGGTTCCATAGCCTTGAGTATTGCCCGGCGTTTGCGCGAAACCGGGAACGGCTGAAAGATCGACCGCGGCAGCGGCGGCAAGCCATTGAAGCACTTTGCGTCGCGGGAGACGGGAGTGGGAATTGTGGGTATCCATGGTGGTAACGGTTAAATATTTCCTTTGCGGGCTTCTTCGATGATGTGATCTGCGGCGCGCCAGGCGAGGGCCATGATCGTTAAGGTCGGGTTTTTGTCAGCGTTAGACGCGAAAGGGGATCCGTCGCAGAGAAAGAGATTATCGACATCCCAGGTTTGGTTCCATTGGTTGACGACTGATTTTCCGGGATCGGATCCCATCAGTGCTCCTCCCACTTCGTGAATGATGGCGCCTCCGTTGTGAATGGATTTGGCCCCGGGTGCGTTGGGATTGAGAAGTGCTTTTCCACCCATTGCTTCGATCATCTCGGTGAATTTGCTCTGAGCATGTTTTGCCATGTTGCGTTCATGATCGCTCCATCTCCAATGCCATTTCATGACGGGGATTCCCCATTTGTCTTTCACTTCGGGATCGAGTTCCGCAAAGGAGTTTTCATTGGGGATCATCTCGCCGCGACAGGAGAGCCCGATGAATGATCCGTAGTAGCGGCGGGCTTCCTCTTTGAGTTTGGTGCCGTAAAGACCTTTCGTGTAATTGCCGGGAACGGGGCTGGTCCCGCGCGGCATTCCCCGCGTGCCTCCGATTTCGATATGGTAGCCACGGGCGAAATCCAGTTTGCCTGCTTTCTGTGCGCCGTATTCCCACCAGGGGCTGTAGAAATGGCTTCCGCCGGCGCCGTCATCATTGTGCGGTTCGATGCTCTCAAGTGCCGGAATTTGTCCGCGCAGATCTGAACCTACCGTATCCATGATGTATTTACCGACGAGCCCACTGGAGTTGGCGATCCCTTCACCGCCCTGGGAGTTCAGGAGGATTCGAACGGTTTCACCGCTGCTCGCGGCGAGGACGACCGCTTTTGCCTTGATCCGCTCCTCTTTTCCCGTGGTCTTGTCGATGAAAAGAATCCCTTTCGCTTTCCCGTCCTTACCCATGAGCACTTCGCGGGCGTGTGCGTTCGGGATGATGTCGAGGTTGCCGGTCGCAAGCGCGGGCGGAAGGTGGACGGTGGTGCTCTGATAGTTCGCCTTGATACTGCAACCGCGTCCGCAGGCGGTGGCCCAGAAGCAGGGCGCGCGTTGGGTCATGGAATCGGCTACGATCTTCTGCGCCTTTTTATCATTCGGGTGCAGCTTTGCCGCGAGCTTCTTGCCGTCGAGTGCTTTCGTGAGGACGGCGCGATGAATCGGGACGACGGGGACGCCGATTTTCTTTCCCGCTTTTTGAGTCATGAGATCCCCGACTCGTCCTTTCGGCGGCGGTTGCAAAACGCCTTCGGGAGAGTCCGGCGTGTTTTCGAGTCCTTCGTTGGAGCCGTAAACGCCGATCAGCCTTTCGACGCGTGTGTAGTAGGGCTCGACGTCCTCGTAGGAAATCGGCCAGTCGAATCCGAGGCCATCGCGGCTGTAGGGTTTAAAATCGTAGGGGCCGTTGCGCAGGGAGATTCGTCCCCAGTGATTGGTTCTCCCTCCCAGCATGCGTGCCCGCCACCATCTGAACTGTTCATCGGATTTGTCGTTGGCCTGAGTGTAGGGTTCGTTCGGAACGTCCCATCCGCCGTCGATCGTGGCATCGTAGAACCCGAAGTCCTTGTCGGGAGTTCCGGCGCCGCCGAGGGGTGCCTGATCGCCGCGCTGAAACATGGGTGTCTCAGTGGTGGGATCGTAGGATCGGCCGGCCTCGAGCATGACGCATTTGAGTCCGGCGAGCGTGAGGGTGTAAGCCATTTGGCCGCCTCCGGCACCGGAGCCGACAATGACGACATCGTACTCGGATTTTGCTTCTGATATAGGAATGGTTGGCATGTTAGGAATTTGAAAAGTATTTCAGTCGGCGGTGAGCACGTCGATCTCTCCGAAGAAGGTGTGGCGCGGTCTCATCCCGTCCGGCATCGGAGTGGGGGAGACTTCGAAGAGGAGATAGCGGAATTTGCCGATCGATTCTCTTCCTGAGAAAATCGAGCAGGCCTGCTGTGGGGGGCGGTCGGGTTCGCTTTTGACCCGAAAGAAGGCATCGGTGTTGACGCGTGCAATCCGGGTCCACCCGGCGTTGTTTTCAGCACCTGGCAGGATCCCGGGTCGTTTGTTTCCACTGCCCCAGAGCGTGAAGCGCTGAACGGCGCGGCGTCGAAGATCCGGGTCTTCCCAGTTGCGGTGCCATGAGTAAGTGTTGATTCTCGAAACGGGAACTTCTGATCCGAGATCAATCAGGAAAAGGCCATCGGCTCCATCCTGGAAAAAGACGGACTCAGCGGGGCTGTCCTCGGTCGCCTGACCTTTTCCGTTGATCAGGAGTTCGAGCGGGCCGCTGTTTCCCGCGGGGCGATTCTTTTCGTCATTAAAGTCAGAAGGCCACCATTCGATCCTCGCGTGCCCATGGCTGGCGTCGGCAAAATCGGATTTTCCCGGAGGGGGAATCGTAGGGAAGGTGAAGGCGCCGGTTTCATCACCCTGCTCGATACGCACGACGACGGGAATTTCACCCGGTTCAATTCCGAAGCCGCTGCCGGTGCGAAGGCGCTGCTTTTCCATCCCGGGGACAGCGACGTCCACCGCACCGGAATTGACGTGAAGCTGGCTGGATCCGTCCGGGCTCGCGGTGGTTAGGAATTCGGTTCCCTGATCCACAAAATCACCGGAGTGCGTTTGGATCGTGAACCCTTTCGAGGCTTCGTTGTCGGCCAGTGAGTAGGCCTCGCCATAGGAAAGGAATCCGCTGTTGCTCGAAACAACCTCAAAAAGAGCCGGTCCGTGCAGGCGTGTCAGGGCGCCGGATGCGAATCGGATCTCCACATCGCCGGAGGCGAGTTCGAGGCGTGCCCCCCTTTTTAATCGCTTCCCTTCTGAATGGGAAGCGGAACGCCAGCGCAGGTTCTCAGAGGTTTTGCCGATCTGCGCGACGACGTGCCCGCTCGATACCTTATCATTCAGAAAATAGGCACCGGCTGCGAGCAGGCAAAGGAGGCCGAGAAGCCCCATGACTGAGAAAAGATTAAGGCTGGATTTTGCCGGGCGCGTTTCTCCACGCGTCGGCATGTCATCCGCTTGCAGCGTTTCTTCGAGTGCCGCATCGAGGCTGAGGTAGGTGAGAAAGGCATTTCTGAATTCCGGATCGCTCGCGAGCTCCGCTTCGAGAGTCGCGACTTCGTCAGCCGAGGCAATTCCGTCGGCGTATCGCTGGACAAGATTCCAATGTGGATTGGATTCGTTCAATCTCATGATGCCGCCCGTTCCTTTCCAAGATAGTGTTCGGTGCAGGAGACGAGTTTCATCCGGAGGCGGTGAAGGACCTTGTAGAGAGACATCGCGGTTCGATTCATCTCTGCGGCGAGCTGGTCTATACGGGTTTCGCCGTCGTAGGCCCGGCGCATTAGCTGCTCCCGTTCCCCCGGTAGTTTTCTGAGGCAGAACTCGAGGGCGCGTCGCTGATCTTCAGACTCGTTCGTGCGCAGTTCCGCCTCCGCGGCGAGCAGGTTGGAAAAATCATCGCTGAAAAGGTGTTTGTCCCGCGCCTTGTCTCTCCGCCACGCGAGCACTTCATAGCGGGCGACTCCGAAGGCCCAGGGCCGGAAATTGCCGGGAGAATCGAGTTCTTCAAATTTACGCCACAACACAATCGCGATTTCCTGCATCACGTCAGACGCGTCGTGTCGTGTCGGAACGAGAGATCTGACGAAGCCGCGGAGAGCCGGCTCATGCGTCGCATAGAGACGCAAAAAGGAATCGTGTTTGGCTGAATCGAAGTCTCTCACAATGGAATACTCCGGAAATGGAAACCATCTGCCGATATTTTTCGATCAATTTATGAGGGAACTTCTCACGCGTTGCGGGGTTTCCTGATATGTTGAGGCTTCTATCACATTCTTCCAAAATGCTCCGGGCGTTGCGTCCGGGCCTGGCTGCGGTTGTTTTTCTGATTTCTGCTTTTGCCGCTTCAGCTAAAGAGCCGTCAGTGGAAATTACTGCGAGTGCTGCGGTTTCAACGCTGCTTTTTGATCCCGTCGATACCGCGCGTGCCCGAACCGTTCCGATCAAAGTCTATCACACGGCTGCCGGGGACCCGAAACCGGTAATCCTGTTCTCTCATGGTCTCGGAGGGTCGCGGGAAGGGAACCCCTATCTCGGAAATCACTGGGCTGAAAACGGCTATGTCGTTGTCTTCGTTCAGCATCCCGGAAGCGACCGCTCGGTGTGGGAATCGGTCGCTCCGGCGGAACGAATGACGGCAATGAAAGAAGCGGCCGGGCTCAAGGCGATGCTGGACCGGCTCGGAGACATTCCGTTCGTGCTCGATCAGCTCGAGAAATGGCAGGTGGATGAAGCGCATCCTCTTTTCGGTAAGCTTGATCTCGAGCATATCGGGATGAGCGGTCATAGTTTCGGCGCCGTCACGACGATGGGATTGACCGGGCGAAAATACTTTGGCGACAAAGATTTTTCCGAGTCGCGGATTGACGCGTTTCTCGCGATGAGCCCGCAACCGGGGAAGGGGATCGCTCCGGAGAAGGCTTTCGGGCAGCTGAAATCCCCGATTCTCTGCATGACAGGGACGGAGGATGCCAGCCCGATAGACGGATCTCTCCAACCCGACTCCCGCCGGGATGTCTACCGGGCTTTTCCCGATGGCGATAAATTCCAGCTCGTCCTCTACGGTGCCGAGCATTCCGCGTTTGGCGAAGGTGAAAGACTGCGGGGGCAGAATCCCAATCACCACCCCGTCATTCTTGAGATCTCGACCCGGTTCTGGAATGCCTATCTGAAAGACGATGAGGGTTCCAAAGCGTGGCTGCAATCCACCGCTCCCGCGAAGGTGAATGGATTCGATCCCAAAGATGTCTGGGAGTGGAAATAGCGACGCTACCGGAGCGTGGTTTCCAGTTGCTCGCTCAACACATCGACGATGCCCGGTTTTTGTGCGGCGACGTTAACGGTTTCCCCCGGGTCTTCTTTGTGATCGTAAAGTTCAACGAAAACCGGACTGGCTTTTGGATCGCGGTGGTCGCGCCACTCGACGTAGCGGTAGCGATCGGTGCGAAGCGCGTAGCCCATGAGATGATTTTCGAACAGATCGCGATCCCATGTTTCTTTCTGTTGAGCGATAATGCCTTCTTCGACGTCTTCAATGAGCGGGCCGAAGAATGTTTCGCGCATGCCGGGTGAGAGCGGATTTGCGGCCCATTCGCGCAGCGCCGGGGAAGGGAATTGACTGAGTGCAAATTTCTTCACGGATGCTTTCGGATCCTTCAATACCGGCACGAGACTTTTCCCGGCGAGATGCGCCGGTGGGGGAATCTCAGCGAGATCGCAAAGCGTGGGATACATGTCGATCAGTTCAACGAGGGCGTTGCTTCCCACCCCGGGAGATTTCATCTCAGGTGTCCAAATGATGAGGGGAACGCGTGTCGCGATTTCGTAGTTCGTCGCTTTCCCCCAAATACCGTAGTCGCCGAGATGCCAGCCGTGATCGCCCCAGACGATGATGATGGTGTTGTTCCTCACGCCTTTCTCATCGAGTGCCGCGAGGATGCGGCCTATCTGCGCGTCGACGTAGCTGGTGCAGGCATAATACGCGTGGAGGAGACTACGGGCGAGGTCGGGTTCGATCGGTCCCTCTTTTGGAATGTTTGCGCGAGTGCGCAGTTCGAAGGACGCGTGCAGTCCGATCGCGGCACCGTCTTTCGGTGGGGTTGTCAGGTTTGCCGTTTTGATTTTCTCAGGGTCGTAGAGATCGAAGTAGCGTTTCGGTGCGACAAAGGGGAGGTGAGGTTTGAAAAAGCCGAGGGCGAGGAACCACGGCTTTTCTCCTTCGACGAGTTCGTCGAGAGTTTGAATCGCTGCGGTGGTGTTTAAACCGTCAGCGTAGGCGTCGTCCTCGACATCGCCTGCTTCGAAAGCGGGTCCATGAACGAGTCCTCCCGAAGCCATCTCACCGTATTTCTCGAAGGCAATTTCGCGGTTCTTCTTCCACAGCGCCTGGTTTTCCGGTGAGGCATAGCCACCGACCAGCTTCAGCTTCGGTAGCCCCTTTTTGTTCAGCCCTCGACTCCAGGAGAGATCCTGATCGAGCATCTTGCCGTGGAAGATCTTTCCACTGGAAGTGGCTTCGTAACCGTTGGCGATAAAATGCTGGGGAAGGGTGATAATGTCAGGATTTAACTCGCGGAAGTAGGCGGTGTTTTCAATCACCCCGATGTCGTCCGGGCGTGAACCTGTCATGAGGCTCGCTCGTGACGGGCTGCAGATTGCCTGCTGGCAATAGGCTCTGTCGAATCGTCGTCCCTCCGCTGCGAGTTTATCGAGGTGGGGGCTTTTGACGATGTCCGAGCCGTAACAGCCTAATTCGGGACGGAGATCGTCGATGGCAATGAAAAGCACGTTCGGTCTTTCCGCTGCCGTGGCGGAAAGCAGGGAGGCAACAAGGAGGAGAGCCCAGGTGGAGAGAATTCGCATGGGAAAATCGGGGGTGAGAAAGGGGTGTCGTCTAAGCAAGGATGTCTTTGATAACGTGGCCGTGGACATTTGTCAGGCGTCGTTCGATGCCGTTGTGGTAATAGCTGAGTCGTTCGTGATCGAGCCCCATGAGATGGAGAATCGTCGCGTTAAAGTCATAGACTTCGACCGGATCGGCTGCGGTCTTGTATCCGAATTCGTCGCTTTGGCCGTAGCTGAAACCTTTTTTGACTCCGGCTCCGGCGAGGAAGCAGGTGAATGCTTCGGGGTTGTGGTCGCGGCCTGTTCCGTTGCCCTGCAGGAACGGCATGCGACCAAATTCGGTTGCCCAGACGATGAGCGTGTCCTCGAGAAGGCCCCGGCGTTTCATGTCATTGATCATCGCGGCGGTTGGCTGATCCATGATCTCCGCCTGCATCGCGTGCGTTTCGGCGATGTCGGAATGTGAGTCCCAATTCGTGATTCCATTCCCTCCGGACGGGTCGCTTCCGTTGAAGAGCTGAACGACGCGGACACCTTTTTCGATGAGCTTCCGCGCGAGGATACAGTTCTTTGCGTATTCGCGTTTCAAAGGCGTGCCGGTGTCGGTTCCGTATTCCTTATGAATGGACTCCGGTTCGCTCGCGAGATCCATCATATCAGGGACTGACATCTGCATTTCCCCTGCGAGCTCGTAGCTCGCGATACGGGCGGCGAGGTCGGCATCGTCGGGATACTTCTCGAGATGGTTGGAGTTGAGGTGCTTGAGAAGATCGACTGTGTTTCTGTCATCAAGAGCAGAGAAGCTGTCGGGACGTTTCAGATTCGACGGGGGATTCTTTGCATTGAAATCCGTTCCCTGAAACGCAGCGGGGAGGAAACCGTTTCCGAAATTGTTTTTACCTGAGCGGGCCAATCCGCGCGGGTCATTGATTGCGACGAAGGCGGGGAGTTCTTTGCAGGCGGAACCGAGAGCGTAGGTCGCCCAGGCTCCGAATGAGGGGAATCCCTCCATCGTGAAGCCTGTGTTCATGAAATTCTCCCCCTGAGGGTGGGCGCTCGTCTGAGTGTGCAGAGAATGGATGAAGCAGAAATCATCGGCCTGCTTCGCGAGGTTCGGAACGAGCTCGGAGATCATCTTGCCGCTTTGACCCCGTGGTTTGAAATCCCAGAACGGCTTCGCGATATTCCCGGTTGGGCCCTCGAAAGAAATCGCAGGCATGCCCGGAGGTTTTTGTCCGTGGAATTTGGCTAGATCAGGCTTGTAGTCGAAAGTGTCGACGTGACTGACCGCTCCGGGGCAATAGATGATGAGAACCTGTTTCGCCGCGGCATCGAAATGAGCGGGGCGGGGGCTGTAAGGATTTTCAGGATCAATCAGTGGCCGGATCGGCGGCTTTCCGCTGAAGGCAGCCGGGTCATCCTCGGCCGAGAGCAGTGAGGCCAGGCCAAGCCCTCCGAGGGTGGCTCCGGTGTTTTTCAGGAAATTCCGGCGGTCCAAAAGCTGGCGTCCGCGGAGTGAAACATTTTCGGCTTCGTTCATGGCTTGTGAATCAGGTCTCTCGCAGAGGCGCGGAGACGCAGAGGGCTTTGTTCAGGGGAGAAAGGCGAATTCGTTTGAGTTGATCAGGGTGCGACAGACGATCTCGAGCCCGTTGGTTTCGGCGATGGAGAGGCAGGCCCGGCGTTCGTCTTCGGTGGGATTGCGATTGAGCAGCAGTTGAAAGCACTGATCGACAGCTGCCTCCGGTTTCCGGTCGGATTGTTTCAGCGCTCTTTCCGCAATGAGCATCGATTGTTCGACGACGAACGGGCTGTTCATAAGGTTGAGTGCCTGCAAGGGGGTGGTGGAGACGGGACGCTTCGCCCTGACCTGCCCACAATCGGGGAAATCAAAGGCCGTGAAAATTTGATCGTCGACCCGGCGCATGCGCTCCTGATAAATCATTCGGCGCCAGGTATCTGAACCGTGATTGTCGACCACCTCCCACTGAGCGTAAGTCTTCTTCACGTTGTGGATTCGGAAACTTCGGCCTCCGATTTCTTCGTTGAGACTGCCTGATGCCTGAAGGATGCCGTCACGAATAACCTCCGCCTCGACACGCTGCGGGGGGTAGCGCCAGAGCAGGCTGGATCCTGCATCGACTTGCAGGCTGTCAGCCTTCGGGAGGTTGGATCGGCGAAAGGCATCGGTCATGACGAACTCGCGGATCATCGTTTTGACCGACCATTCGTTAGCGACGAATTCGCTGGCGAGCCAATCGAGCAACTCGGGGTGAGAAGGTGGGGCACCGGCGAGACCAAAGTCGCTCGCGGTCGGAACGATGCCCGATCCGAAAATGTGATGCCAGACCCGGTTCATCATGACTCGGGCGGTGAGGGGGTGTTCGGGCTGGATAAGCCACTCAGCATACTTGAGCCGACGCTCCGCCTCCGGTGTGTTGTTGTCGAGACCGAGGTCCCCGTCGATTACTTCGAAGCCCGCGGGAACGACCTCATCGCGAGGATTTTCGGGGCTTCCCCGGTGGAGGACGTGGGTGGTTTCGGGGCGGCTGAAGCTTCCGACGAAAGCGTGCTGCGGGCCTTCTTCACCGAGAGTGTAAACGAGGTCATTGAGTTTTTTAGCTGACTCTTTCAGCTGCGCGTTCTTCGCGATTTTCTCGCGGTAGGTTTTGGTGTTGGCGATCTCTTTCCAGTCGCCGGATTCTGTCTTTGCTAGGATCCGGAACCCGGGGAGTGCGCCAGCTTTCTTGTCGAGGTAGTCGGTTTCGAAGTAGTATTCACGGTTGCTCGAAATCCGGAATCGATTCGTGGTTTCCTCATTCTTGAACCGGATCTCAACGAAAGGCTTATCTTTGCTTCCTTTCGGTGCGCGGGACTTCCAGATCATGGTTCCGAATTTGCCATCGTTGGCGCGTTCGGGCGGACTCCCCGGGTCTAACATATTCTCGTCTCCGACGAGCGTGGTCCCATGAGACGCGAGCGCGATGTTTTCGTTGCTGAAGCGCGAGGGGTAGACTTGCAATTCGTCGATAAAGACGGACGGCCTGTCAAACTCGACGCGGAGCACTTTGGTCTTCGTTTCAGGGAAATGCATTTGAGAGAAGCCGCCGAAATCCTCCTCCCAGTATCCGATTTCTTTCGCCAACAAGTTTCGTTCTTTCCCCATTTCTTTGCGTATCTCTCTGGCGCGCAGGATTCGCGGGTGGGTGTCTTTGAACTCCGGGTAGCGGCCTCCGAATTCGACACCCTGAAAAACAGCGGTAAGAGCGTAGTAATCCTGAATCGAGATGGGGTCGAATTTGTGGTTGTGGCAGCGGGCACAACTGACGGTGACGCCCAGCATCGAGGCTCCGATCGTCTGCATGATTTCATCCACCCGGTCGGCGCGGGCCTGTCGAATTGCGGTGGGCTCGCGACCGACGGTGGCCTGGGGGACGTGCGGTCCGGCGACGAGGAATCCGGTGGCTTCGCCGACACCGAGCTGGTCTCCGGCGAGTTGTTCTGTGATGAACCGGTCATAGGGAATGTCTTCGTTGAACGCGCGAATGACATAGTCCCGGTAGATCCACGCGTTCTTGCGATAGAGATTGGCTTCGGAGCCATTGGTTTCCGACCAGCGAATCACGTCGAGCCAGTGTTGCGCCCAGCGTTCTCCGAAATGCGGTGAGGCAAGCAGTTCATCGACCAGCTCCGCGTAAACGGTGTCGGGGGCGGCGGGATACGCTTTTACAAATCGCTTAACCCTGTCAGGCTGCGGAGGCAACCCTGTCAGAATAACAGAGACCCGGCGAATGAGCGACACGGGATCCGCTGCGGCGTTGGCTTCAAGTCCCGCTTCTTTTAGCTTCCGGTTCAGGAAAAAATCTATCGCGTTCGTTTCGCCGGCGGGCACCTCGGGGCGAACCACAGGTTGGAAAGACCAATGGTCGGTTTCCACCTTGTGCTCGGTGTTCATCTGTCCCGGCCATTCGGCTCCGGCGGTGACCCATTCTTCCAAAGTCCGGATTTGTTCTTTGCTCAGTGGATCTCCCTTCGGAGGCATCGCCATGTCCTCGTCGAGGTGGGTCACGACATCCATGAGATAACTGCCTTTCCAGTCACCGGGAACGATCGTCGCGATTCCGGTGTCTCCGCCTTTCAGCATCAGCGCGCGCTGATCGAGTCGCAGGCCTGATTTCTGTTTGTCCGGCCCGTGGCAATCGATGCAGCTTTCTTCGAAGATCGGAGCAATGTCCTTTTCGTAGTCGACGGCGGAGGCAGTGAAGCCGTGCAACGAAACCGAAAGGAAAATCGCGAAGACGAATGAAGTGAAGCCGTTGGATGTCATCATAGTAACACTGTCGTTCGTGGAAAAACCTAACCACGTTTTTTGAAATAAAGGCATCGTGACGCTGCGGATCAGCGGCCAACCCTGCTGTTCTGAAACAATTCTGCGATTTCCGTGTCGCTTAGAGCCTGTTTGAAAATCGCAAATTCGTCGATGCGGCCATTGAGATTCCGGATCGCCCAGGTGGGATCTTCACTGAACGGCAGGCCCCAGTTTCCCACTTCGCCATTGCCGATCCGAAGTTGTTTGATCAGGTAGTCCTTCTCGATTGTCTGGCTGTCAATTTTCTCACCGTTTACGAAGTGAGAGACGCGAGCATTGGCGGGGTCGAAAATGGAGGCCAGATGAATCCATTGGCCGCTCATGGAGCGATTCCACATCGGCGGGGAAAAGTAGACGCGGTGGAATCCTTTCCCGTTTTTTGCCCGGGGATTGGGGCGGCTGTCATCGACCATGACCGAGAGCATCATCTGGCCGTCTTCATTGATCTGCCAGTGCGGCTCCCCGGTCTCGTAGCCGTCTCCAAGAAAAAGAGCGCTGTATTGGCGGTCGAGACTGTCGATACGCACCCATGCGGAAAAAGTGAACGCTTCAAATTCGCCGGGGATATTGACCCTGACACGGGCGCCGGGACGTCGGAACTCGAGCGCAGATTTGAAGCCGGGCCAGCGGCCATCGACAGGCTCGGCGAGAACGATCGCTCCGTCGTGATTTTCGGTAGAGCTGGAGGCCAGGTCAGGAACGTGACCTCCTTTTTGGTCAAAGGTATAATAAGCGATGAGCCGCGGGTCCTGAGCCAACCGGTCCCGGTGCCTCGTCCAGCGATCGAAGTCCGCCCGGTTCAACCGGGAAGCCTGAGTCTCGAAATCGCTCTGGTTGGGAATGTTAGCCTGCCCGGTTTGGGAAGGGGATTCGCTTTCGCTACGTGGGAGCGTCCAGGCGGAGCCGCTTTCAACGAGACGCTTTTCACCGTCGCGATGTTTGAATTCGATTTCCCCTTCGAAAACTTCGACGTGTGCTTCCTCACCGCTCACCTCAAGCCCGAACTCGGTTCCCAGGTCGATGATCTCGGTGGAGGGGGCATGAAGTTTGAAGCCTCTTGCTGCCGGGGGAACCCGCATGCGAACGCGGCCTTCGTGACAAGTGGCCTCCCAGGCTGACGTCAGAGAAATTTCAGCGGGGCCTGCAACGATCATCGTGGCACCTGAGAAAAACTGGATTTCCGCAGTTCCCGATGCGAGTTCGAATGATTCTCTGGAAAGCGTGTCGCCGGCGCGTTTTGGGCTGGCTCCGGCTTTCCAGACGGGAGTGGACAGGTTCCCTATCACTGCGAAACCCTCTGCGGAGGCTTCCGTCTGCTCCCCCGCGATGCCGGCTGTCGCGGGATCTCCGGGAACGAGCCAGTGCATGAAGGCTAAGCCGGAGAAGAAAGCGAGCGCAGCAGCGACGGCGAGGGGTTTAAAAATCGAAGGGCGGGATGGCGCTGCTACCACCGGTGTTTCCTCCAGCCAGACACTCGTTCCTGATCGTTCCGTCCCGCCGCTGCCGGGATTGGCAATGAGGTGGCTGTCCATCGCGAGGTAGCGTCGGAAGATGGTTCGAAAGCCCGTGTCCGAAGCAATCCTGTCTTCCATCGTCCGGAAGTCGGGATCGGAAAGGGTTCCGTTAACGTAGCCCTCGATCCATCCCTGCTCCTCGCGAGTGAGTTCCTCAAAGCGTGATCGTTCAGGCTTCATGCGTGACCTCCTTCGGTGGAAAGCGATAAGGTTTTCGCCTCGATGCATTTCATGAGATTCCGGCGAATGCGGTTCAATCGCATGTAAAAGGCTTCGGGGGTTGATCCGGCCTCGGCGGCGAGATCTTTCACTTTGATTCCCGGGGTGTAAGCGAGTTCGACGAGTTTCCGCTGACCATCCGGTAACCGGCTCAGGCAGTGTTCGAGCGCTTCCTCCTCCCGGTTCTGTTGATCAATTTCCTCGAGGCTCTCGTCGGCAATGAGTGAAAGCACATCTTCCCTGAAAACGTGGCGGTCGCGTGCCATTTTCCGACGGTAGGCGAGCGCTTCGAAACGGGCGATGACGCAGGCCCATTTCATGAACTGCGTGTCCGGATCATACTGGTCGAATTTCTTCCAGATCACGATCGCGGTCTGCTGGAGAACCTCGTCCGTATCCGTGTGCGTCGGCAGCATCGAGCGCAGAAACCGACGAAGATCGGGTTCGTAATGCGTGAAACGACGAACGAATAATTCGTAGTGCGAGTCGTCTTCGGTTGAGTGAGCCATGCCTTAAAAGTGATATCTTATCACGATAACACTTCCGTTGGGATCATAACCTAACGCGGCAAAAGTGGTTTTTTTACCCCTGTTTTCGTGAGCGAGTCTCGATTGCCCCCGTCGCAAGTAAGGGCGGCATGCTCCGCCCCGTGAGACTGCCGGATCGATTACCTTCGCGTTTCGGTATTGCTTTTGGCGAAGGTTCGCTCAACGAAGCGATCCCCGTTTTTTAGCTTCAGGATGAGAGCGGAAGCGTTACCAACCCGCGAAGTTGAGCTGGCAGTCTTAATGATTTTGCCGCCGGCGGTTCGGAGAACGAAGAGATAGCCGTCGTATTTCTGTCCATGTTGGTAGCCGCTTTTGTCATACTCAAACTTTACGAGACTGCCTTCAAGTTTGATCGACTCACCATCTGGAATAGTGACGTTTTTAAATTCCTTTCGCTCCATGACAATACCTTCATCTTTCTCATAGAGATATTTTCCGAGGACAATCAGCGTGCCGGTCGCTTTTTTGATGTCAAAATTCTGCTCGTCATTCTCGATAAATATTTCAAATCTGAATTCACCGACGCGATCCTCGTAGGCGTTCTGTTCCCGGCGATCCCGCTTGTTGGAATTGATTTTAATATCAACTTTCGGGATGCGATTCTTTTCCTCATTTTCAGCCCACTCCTTGAGAAATGAGCGATCCCCTTTCGAAAGCCGGTTCAGTGGGACGGTGAAATTGCTGCCACCTCGTCCAAGTACCACCGAGTCAGAAGTGACTTTGAGCACCTCCGCCTCAATTTTCTTCCCGTCAGTTGACGTGAATTCCCGGCCGGCCGCTGCGTGAGGGGAGGCCATGGAATATATAAATCCTACTAACAATAAGGACAGGCCTGTCCTCGATGTGAAAGAGTCCGTGTTTCTCCTCATAAGATCATCCTATGGAAGAAAACGCGATTGGGAAGCACTATTTATAGATGAGGAATGCTGAAATAACTCATCTATAGTTATGTTAGTGTTTGCTATGATGCTACCAGCGAAGCGAGCACTTTCCTCGTGCCCGAGAAGGTCCGGCGTCCGTGCATGGCGACGTAGTTGTCGACGAGGGCGATGTCGCCATCCTGCCACGGGACATCAAACGTGAGGTCTTCAGCGATGTCCGCCGCTTTCATCGCATCTTCGGTTTCGAGCGGTGATCCGTCTCCAAACGTAATCGCCTTTGCCGGATCGTTCCGGCTGTCTTTCCAGCCTTTGAAGGCGGCGATGAGCTGATTGAAGAATGATTTTCTCCCGTCGCCGAGTTCGCGAACCGCCATCAGAACCGGGGTGGTAGCACGAAGGCACCCATCGTCGAGCCATTCCCAGGTGTAGTTCAATTCCTTCATGCGATCTTCCGCTTCCTCCTGAGTCGTAACGCTGAAAGTGCTTTGCCAGCTGCGCCCCATTCCTGAAGCGGCATCGTCGAGCGATGGCATCACGGTTGAATAGAGGAGCCCTTTCTCTTCACAGTTTCTGGAAAATTCAGGGAGCTCTTCGTAAAGTTTTTCCATGAGGATGTCGGACCTGCAGAGCGGGGTCGCGCCGCCTTCCTCCGCTGCCTTCTCACAAAAGAAGAGAAGCTTGCTCGGGTAGATCGGCGTTTGTGCCATCTCATGATGCAGGAAAATGGTGACCTCGGGTGGCGCTTCGTTCGCGGTGAAGACCCGCTCGGTGCGGTTCGTTCTCACCGCGTTGGAAAGTGAATCTTTGTATTCAAAGTTCGGCAGGTCGAGCGCGCGGATAAAGGCATCAAAGTCGAGGTCGGTCTTCGTGGGGAAATTGCGAAAGAGGACGCTTCCGTGCTTCGCAGCCTTAGCATCGAGATCGGCTTTGTTCTCGTCGACCCAGGCAAGTGCTTCCTCGAGTGAGGCATCCGTCGACTTGTTTTCCAAAATCAGAGGGAAGCAATCCCCGTTATAATTGTGCTGAGATTCGATTTTAAGTTCTTCTACCTGGAGCTTGGATGTTTTCATGAGTGATTCGGATTCTGTAGCGAAGCATCAGGGATTTCCTCGAATTAGTCTATGCGCAAAAGACGGATTAAAAATTGTCAAAATGCGACGGTTGGTTCAGAGTTGGGAATGTCTTCGAACCAGCTCTTTCGGGTGGCCGTGATCATGGATGGTCGGGTTGAGTATGAGCGTGAAGTGCTGCGCGGTATTCGTGACTATGCGACCGATAAAGGGGAATGGCTCATTCGGCTGGAACCTCCCCGGAACGACACCGCCGGGTTCCTTCAAGAGTGGAAGCCCGATGGTGTGCTCTATCAGGCGGCAGGGCTGAAGCGTGGAGCTTTGCGCGCGGTGAAGTGCTTCGCGGAGAAGGCGGTTCATGTTTCTGATGTGGGTGAGTCGCAAGGCGAGACCGCTTTCGTGGGAATGGACAACGCGGAGATCGGTTCGATGGCAGCGGATTACCTCGATGGTCTTGGGAGGGGAGTTTTTGCTTTTATCGGAGTGAAGGATTCCGGATTCTCCGAGCGTCGAGGCAGGGCGTTCGCTTCGACGCTTGCCGGTCGTGGAGTTGTCTCGAAGTCCTGTCTTTTGAAGGACTGGAACTCCCGAAGGCAGGAGGAATCGGAGGTTATTGAGTTCTTGAAAGAGCTGCCACGGCCGTGCGCGATGTTCGCGACTCATGATGAATGTGCGCTCTGGCTGTCGACGCTGTGTCGCAGCATCGGTATTCGGATTCCGGAGGACATCGCGATACTGGGAGTGGATAACGACGAGCTGATTTGTGAACTCGCGTGGCCGACGATCTCGAGCATCGCGGTTCCATCGCGTCGGGTGGGATTCGAAGCTTCGCAGCTACTCGATCGGGCTCTCAGAGGAGACGCGTTGGTTTCAAAATCCAAATTGCTCAGCCCTGCCGGGGTAGTGACACGGGACTCGACCCGCTCTCCTGAAACCGCGGACGAGAGCGTCAATCGGGCGATCCGGTTCATGCGCGACCATCTCGCAAACCCCATTAACGCGGGCGATGTCGCGAAGGGAGTGGGAATGAGTCGCAGGCTTCTCGAGCGGAAATTCAAAGCGACGATGAAACGCTCGCCTCTCGCTGTTTTGCAAACGCTTCGCGTCGAACGGGCGAAGGCTCTCCTCGCGGATCCGGATTTGACACTGGCCTTCGTTGCGGATCAATGCGGTTGTTCGGATGCTTCCCAGTTGATCGTTCGCTTTCGAAGAGAAACAGGGATGACGCCGGGTGAGTTCCGGAGGTCCGTGGATGCGAGTTAAGGTGGGTGGGGACGGTTTGTCCCCGGGTGGCACCGGGGCCTGTCAGCGTAGGAGGGCCCATTCGACGCGAAAGAAATTCTCACGAATTCCTCTACATTCTCTGCCGTAGAGGAACTGCGTGAGCATTTCTCATCGCAGCCTAACTGCCGAATATGTTTGGGTGGGTAGGGACGGTCTGTCCCCAGCCGTCCGCGAAGCCTCTCGCTGCGTAAGAGGGCTCACGCGATGCGAAAGAAATTCTCACGAATTCCTCTACATTCTTTGCCGTAGAGAAACTGCGTGAGCATTTCTCATCGCAGCCTAATCACCGAAGAGGTTTGAATGTTAGGGCGGTGGGCAGAGGGGTGGCCGTCTGCGAAACTTCTCGCTGCGTAAGAGGGCTCACTCGATGCGAAAGAAATTCTCACGAATTCCTCTACATTCTTTGCCGTAGAGGAATTGCGTGAGCATTTCTCATCGCAGCCTAACCACCGAAGAGGTTTAAATGTCAGGGCGGTGGGCAGAGGGGGGGGCGTCTGCGAAACTTCTCGCTGCGTGAGAGGACTCACGCGATGCGAAAGAAATTCTCACGAATTCCTCTACATTCTCTGCCGGAGAGGAACTGCGTGAGCATTTCTCATCGCAGCCTAACCGACTTAGGATTCTGAAGCTCAGGGAAGCGCGAGAGGATCTCCTGTCTCTTCTCTCCAGGTTTCCAGTTTGCCTTTCAATTCATCGAATCGCTTTCGGTGAGCAGGCTCGGTTGAATCTGCGAGGTTCGTTAACTCGAGTGGATCCTGATTGAGATCGAAAAGTTGCCAGTGATCAATTTGCGGGTAGCGAACCAGTTTCCACCCGTCGTCGTTTCTCACCATGCGCTGCGTATCGGTGAAATAGCCGTAGATGTCGTCGTGGTGAGTTGGCGTCTCTTCCTTGAGGACAGGAGCAAAGCTCTTCGCTGTCACGGTGGCGGGAATCGTTGCCCCGACAAGATCGCAGGTCGTGGGATAAAGTTCACGGAGGTAAACCTGGGCGTCGCTGGAAGTATTGGCCGGAATTCCGGGACCCTTGACGATGAGCGGCACGTTGATGGTGTGTTCGTATTGGTTTTGTTTTCCACGCAGTCCGTGCGAGCCACATCCCATGCCGTGGTCGCTCGCGAAAATGATGATCGTGTTCTCGTACTGACCGGTCTTTTTCAGCGTCGCAATGATGCGTCCGATCTGAGTGTCCATGTCATCGATCACGGAGTAATAGACACGGAGCAAATCGCGCACCGCGCTCTCCGTTCTAGGCCATTCGAGAAGTTCTTCATCGCGGCCATCGAAATTTCCGTGGTCGAAGGGGTGCACGGGCATGAAATTTCCGGGGATCTCCATGTCGGCTTCGGAGTATTTCTCTTCGAGGCCCGGGGGGAGGAAAAGAGGATCGTGAGGGGAGGTGAAATTCACATGGCAGAACCAGGGGCTTTGGTGATCCTTCTCGATTACGGAAATAGCTGCGTCCGCGAATTTGGAACTGATGTCAGGGGTGACTCCGACTCCCAGTTCGGGATATTTGATTTTTCCGTCGGCGTTCTGAAAAATCCAACCGCGATAACCCGTCACGGGAAAGCCTTTCCAATCGGTCTGCCCTTCTTTCCAATATTTCGAACCACCTCCCGAGAAAAGTCCCGCGACCTCTCCGTAACCGGCGTTGAGGGGACGGCCACTCGTGTGCCACTTGCCTACGTAAGTGGTTTTGTAACCGGAGCTCTGTAGCGTTTCCGCCCAGTAACTGTTGTCGGGTTCAAGGGTGTTGCCTCGAAAGCCTTTGATTCCGTTCTCCCAGCCATGACGTCCTGTCAGGATCTCGGCGCGACTCACGACGCAGATGGGGTTCGAACAGGTCGCCCGGGTGAAGCTCGTTCCCTCCGCAACGAGTCGGTCAATGTTAGGTGTTTCGATGCGGCTGTTTCCGAAGGCGGAAATCGCATCCGGTCTCATATCGTCAGCGAGGAGGAAAAGAATGTTCGGTCGCGGTTCCGCCGCTTTTGCGCTGCCGCACGAAAGCGTGAGGAGACAGCCCGCAAGGGCGAGGGGGGTGAGGGGGGATCGCTTCTTCATTTTATTTCAGTTTCCAGTCTTCATCGAAGAAGCCAGCCGCCACGATTGTGCCGGGGTATCGTGCGTTGGGCGCTTCGTCTAAATTGATGACGGCCCAGTCGGGGAGTTTGGGAGTCTGCCGTGCGTTGTTGAGATAGTCGTAGTCGCGGTAGGTGAATCCGCTGTTGAGAACCACGTAGCGATTCGGACTATTCGGGTCCGGGTAGATCATGGCGAGGATGTGATTTTTCGCGTCGAAGGTTTGCTTTCCTACGGTGATCGCTTTCTCGTCCCACTTGATGGGAAGGCCGGGGAGGAGTGCGGCAATCTCCGGGTTGCTCGCAGGATCGCCCCAGAGAATTTGGTTTTGGTTGACGGCCGTTTCAGGTATTTCGCCTCTCGACTTTCTTGACGGGGCGACGCCGCGGAAGTGTTTTCTCCAGTGCGTTTTCGCGCGGGATAATTCTGCATCCACCCAGATGTTTACGGGGTCGTGTGAGGATCGGGCATCCGGCTCGACAAAGATGAATGATTCCATGAAGGCATCATCGATTGGTCCTTGAAGCCCGTGTCGCTTTGTGAGGGTGGTCGGTGGCACTGCGGGTGAGCTATTCGTTTTCCAGTCGGTGAGCAGTAATCTTTCGCCGGGGACGGAAGCGGACACTGTCCATGTTTTCGATTTATTTCTCCTGAAAGAGGCTTCCCAGGAACGGTCCGATTTGGGGCGGTGCAGTCGAAGCTCAATGCCGTCGACGGTTACGACCGGTTCGGCCGTGAGATCAAAGGGCCACTGGCCACTTTCAAAGATCAATGAGAAGGCTTCAACGCCTGTTGTTTTTACTTCGATTCCATGACGGGGGATGAGCTTGGCTTTGATTCGACTTTTCTCCCAGTGTTCAGTGATTCGGTCGACTCTCGCCCAATGCATACGGTTGTAGCGCAATGTAAAAGTAACGAAGTCCAGAGAGTTTGGAATGGCGGAAGTCCGGTGGGCGACGACACTTGAGAGACGATCTTCAATTTCGTCCAGTGAATCAGGATGAAATTTGTGTGCCGTGTCAGGGCCGATGATGTGAAGCAGGTCAAAGCTCTCCTTCTTCGCTGCCGCTACCATCATCTCGGCGGCTTGTTTCTGGCGATCAACTTCACCGCTGTAGGCAATCGTCGAAGTGTTGGTTAAATTGGCTGCCCAATGGGTTGCATCATACCAGCGCCAGAGTTTTTCCTCCCATTGAAAAGGTTTGAGCGTCTCGCCTTGAAACGTCTTGAGGAAATCAGGTGTTTCCGAAAAGCCGGCCCCGGGCTGAACTGCGGCCCAGTTGCCTGCATGATGGACGCCGAACTGCCAGCAGGCCGCGCCGCCCATCGAGAAGCCACGCACGAGAATCCGATCGGGATCGAATCGGTAATCACGGGCCGCGTTGCGATAGGCTTCAAACATGTCGACTTCGCCGGCAAATTTATTGGCGTTGGAGTAGCGGGCGTAAGGGTGGAGGACAATCGTGTTCTCCGGGCTGATCTTGCCGCCTCTTCCGGAACTGCGCTGTTGGAGGAAGGACACTTCGCTCAGCGTTTCGCCGCGGCCGTGGAACCAGAAATCCAGGCGTGTCGGACTCGGACTGTCGTAGTTATAGGAGGAAGGGATTTCGAGTCCGTAGGGTTGAACCGATCCGTCGATCTCTGAACGGTAGCCGCGGAAAACATTTCCGGTTTCCCGCGTCCACGGAGCCTTCCCTTCAGCGAGGTGTTTGGCTCGCTCTTCGCCCAATTTCAGAAGCTCAGCCGCGAAGTCGATTTCACCGGGTTTGAAAAACTCGCCGTATTCGAGCGCGTCGTGCACTGCTTTGTAACACACTTCGGCGTCCGGCAGGTAGTCGGAGACGGTTGGTGAAGGCTTCAGCGCGTCGAGCTGAGCTCGAAGTTTTTTGAGCCCGGCTTGAAGTGATTGAATCTTTTCGGCGGGAACTTCGATTCCGACCGGTGGAATCGGGCGGACGTTGTCTGACTGGTTGTCAGCGGGACCATCTCCACGAGCCGGGGCGGAGAGGAGGCATAAAATCAGAAAAGTAGAGAGAGCGGTTCGCATCATGATTGAGTGCGAAACCATGCCAAAGGGTCAGCTCCCAACCAAGGTGAATTGGTAACGGGATTGCGTTTCCGGCGCGACTCACGCGGTGTGGGGAAGCGTAGCGGAATGAAGATCATTCCGGAGGGCGCAGGGAAGTGCGCGGTGGGTAATCGCGCGGTTTCGGAATCGGTTCGATTCCGCTACGTGTAGTAGCTCAGTTTTCCCACGGTTCCATCCAGTGGAGATTGCTCCACCAATCGGTGTCGTTCGGTGAGGGCGCGCCGGGGGAGGTTCGTCCCGAAGAGGTGATCCGCGTCAGTTCGGTGAGAAGCTTTTCTGCAATGGCAGAGTGCGAGTCAATGACGTTGGACTTTTCGCCGGGGTCCTCTGCTAGATTGTAGAGTTCACGCTTGTCCTTCTTGCTGCGCGATTCCATGACGAGTTTCCAGTCGCCGTCGCGGATCGCAAAGCGACCGCTGACACCGTGATGGATGATGGGAAAGCTAGTCTGGTTTTCGGCGTCGCCGGTAAGCGCGGGGAGGAGGCTGATGCTGTCCTCTCCGGCGTTGGCGGGAAGTTCGGTTTCCAAAATCTCTGCAACGGTCGCAAGGAGATCGCCTTGAGTGACGGGCTTACTCCACGTGCTTCCGGCAGCAACCCGGGCAGGCCAGCGGACGAAGTAGGGAACGCGATGACCTCCCTCGTAAATCGAGCGTTTCCCTTCGCGGTAAATCCCGTTGCTGGCGTGGTCGTATCGTTTCTTCCGCTCCGGCCAGGTCGTTTCGGGTCCGTTGTCGCTGGAGAAGAATACGAGGGTGTTTTCAGCGAGATCGTTCTCATCGAGAAAGTCGAGAATGCGACCGACGTGCCAGTCGGTTTCCATCATGAAATCACCATAGGCTCCGGCACCGCTTTTGCCGCGGAACGGTTCGATCGGGATGACGGGTTTGTGGGGCGAGGTGTAGGGAAGGTAGATGAAAAACGGCTTCTCTGAATCGCGCTTTTTCAGCCAGTCGAGTGTTTCGTCGGTGAAGCGGGTCAGGCACTCGCTGTCGACAAAGTCGGAGGCTACTTCGATAGGGCCTTTGAAAAGGCCGATCTCATTCGGCTGTGAGAATTTAGGTGGGGGCCCCTCGTAAGGCGGCATGATCCGGTAATCGCTGATCGCGAGTTGATTGGGCTTCTTGGCCGTGAAAAGCGTTGGCGGAACCGCGGCATGTCGACCCTCGAACCAGGCGAGAAGGCCATAGTTCAAGGAGGCGGGAATTCCGAAGAAGTATTCAAACCCCTTGTCGAGCGGCATATCCTGAACGGGTTGGGTCCAGTCCCGCGAGCCGCGTTCCCCGTGGAAATCCATCCCGAGATGCCACTTTCCGATCATGGCGGTGTCATACCCGTGTTGTTTCGTGAGGGAGGCGAGAGTCATCCGGTCACCTTCGATGAGGCACGGCGTTTCTGCTCCGAGGACGCCCGACTTGAGACGGGTTCGCCAGGAATAGCGACCTGTCAGGAGCATGTAGCGACTCGGCGAGCAGACGGTGTCTCCGGAGTGCCCGTCGGTGAATGTCATTCCTTCGGCGGCGAGGCGATCGATCGCGGGCGTTTGGAATTTGGACTCGGGATTGAGGCAGGAAACATCCCCGTATCCCTGATCGTCGGTGTAGATAACGAGGATGTTAGGCTTTTCGGCGGCGGGGGTGTCCACTGCAAAAAGCGCGAGGAGAAGGGCGGGGATCAGCTTCTTCATTGAATTCAGGTTTTCGGATCAGTCGCGCAGCGGTGCGCCTTCTTTGATCTTTCCGTTGCGGGAAACTCCGGTTGGTTTTTCTGGATCAAAGTCAGGATTAACGGAAGGCATCTGAGCTCCGATCGATTTTCTCCAGTTCGCGAGTTCGAAATAGAGCTCTTTCGTTTTATCTAAATAGGTCCGGGCGAGATCGTTGTTTTCGTGGATGTCGCTGGAGAGGTCGTAGAGTTCGATTTTGTTCTGCCCGATCACTTCGATCAATTTCCAGTTACCCGAGCGGATCGCGCTGTAGGGCTGGGCGCCCATGGAGTGGTAGTGAGGGTAGTGCCAGAACAGACTTTTCCGATCAAAGTCGGCGCGTGGGTCTTTGACGAGAGGGAGCAGGGACTTGCCGTCGAGCACATTTGTGACTGCTTCGGGAAGTGGTTTTCCGATCGCTTCGAAAATAGTGGGGAGTATGTCCATCGTGATCGCGGGCTCGTGGCAAAGTTTACCGGAAGCGCCATCGCCGGGGAGATCGATGATCAGCGGGACTCGAATGCCGCCTTCGTAGATGCCGCCTTTGCCCTGACGGAGAGGCGAGTTGTCGGTCGCGTTCGGCTTGAGTCCGCCGTTGTCCGAAGTGAAGATAATGAGGGTGTCGTCGCGGTGGCCGGTCTCCTCAAGTTTGGCGATGACCTTGCCGACGGCCTCGTCAACGCTCTCGACCATCGCGGCGTATTTGACGTTGTTGTGTTTCACGTCAGGGTTTGCCTTCAGCTTCGCTTCGTATTTGGATACGAGGTCGGGACGCCCCATCAGCGGCGTGTGAACATTGTAGAAAGAGAAATTGATGAAAAACGGTTTCTTCTCAGTCGAGAATTGATCGATCAGCGAGACGGCTTCGTCGGCAAGACGGTCGGTCAGGTATTCGCCCTCTCTGTCCTTGTCGTCTTTTGGCAGAGTTTCGAAGATCGTGTTCTTCTTTTTTGTCTCGAGATCTTTGCCTTTTCCGTAGGGCCAGAAGTAGCTCGGAGGAGCCCCTTTTTCGCAACCGCCGATGTTGATGTCGAATCCATGCGGTTGGGGGTAAAAGTCAGGGTCGGGGGAGTCTGCTCCGCCGGTGGAGTAACCGTCGCGGTGGGAGAGATGCCACTTTCCAAGATGGGCACTCACATAACCATGTTCCTTCAGCAATTCAGGGATCGTGAGGTGTTCGTGCTCCAGTGCCCGGGTCCACTCGGGGATGGTCAGCGGGGTGTTTACAAAGGGATGACCCGGAATGAAATCAGTCACGTGGAGGCGGGCAGGGGATTGGCCGGTTAAGAGTGCGGCCCGGCTCGGTGAGCAAACCGTGCAGGCGGCGTAACCGCTCGTGAAGCGAACGCCCTTTTTTGCGAGAGTGTCAATGTTAGGCGTTTCGTAGAAATCGCTTCCGGTGCAGCCCAGGTCGGTCCATCCCATGTCATCGACAAAGAAGATGACGACGTTCTTTGGTGCACTGCTCGCGAGAGGGGCTGATAAAGAGCCGATGCAGGCTGCAAGGAAGGCAAATTGGAGAAACTTCATTGGTAGGAAATTAAGAGGGAAAAGTGAAGAGGGTTAGGTCATTGATCCAACCCTCTTGGGTCAGTTTTAACAGGGTTAGGTCGAGGGGCCAACCCTATTTCGCCCAGAGCCAGCGGAGCATTTCCGGAAGCATTACGGCGGCGTGTCGGCTCCCGTGGAATCCGTCGCCCCACCAGTAGCGGTAATCGTAATCGGAGAACTTGAGCGCGGTCTCCATTTGCTTGTTGGCGAGAGGCCAGCTCCCGAACTGATTGTCGACGTCGTTTCGTTCGCCGAGGAGTGCCGCGCGGATCGGCTTTCGCTCGGTTTTGCGAATCAGAGAGGGGTAAACATTCGCTCCGCGGATATTGGTGAAGGTGCCAACCCAGCCGAGTACTTTGCCAAAGCGATCAGGTCTTTCCCAGGCTGCGGTCCACGCCGCGGCGGCGCCACTCGACCCGCCTGCGATGGCCCAGTCGGATGGCTTGTCGCTCAGTTTGAGATCGTGTTCCTTCGTCACGAAGGGGATGATTTCTTCGAGGAGGAAGGTGACGTAGTCAGGGCCGAGTCCGTCGTATTCGAGGCTGCGGTTCCTTGGCTTGCCTCCGGCGGGCTGATCCTTGAGGCGACCGGGATTGATGAAGAGACCGATCGTTACGGGCATTTCTCCCGAGGCGATGAGATGATCGAATACAGTGGGGGCGCGAAGTCCTCCCGTGAGGTCGCGATCGGCGTGGCGGAGCCCATCCTGAAAGACGAGGAGCGAGGCGGGCTTGCTACCGTCGTATTGTTTCGGGATGTAGACCACGAATTCTCTTTCCGTGTTCGGGAAAATTTTGGAGTCCTTCCAACTGTGCTCGTGTAATGCACCTTCGGGGATTCCCTCCTTGCGAAATGACTCGGGCGGAGCTGCGTAGTATTCAATTTTGACCTGACCCTCTCCTACGACTTTTCCGGAAGCTGTTTTGAGTTCGTAGCTGAAGTCCTGAATGTTTCCGACATCCTCAGCGAGCGCGTAAAGGCCTTCGTCGTTGAGGCGGGTCAGTTCGCCGATTTCGGTTCCGTCCTTTTTAATGGCCGTGACAGGCTCGTCTGAAATGACACCAACGAGCAAGGTTGTTTCTTCGATCCACTTCTGCTTACCGGTCTTGAGCGCTTTTTCTCCCCAGCTCGCTTTGATCTTTTTCGCGGCGAGCTCGTTGTCTTTTCCGATGAGCTTGCTCAGCTCGATTGCGGGCGGCGGGGTCCATTTCTTTTCCTGAGCGAACAGGGGCAGGGTGAGTGAAAACAGGATGAGGACCGTGAGCAATTTCATTGGGACAAATAGAGCCGAAATGTGTCTTCCTGAAAACCACTGATTCAGTTTGATTGCGGTATATTTCGGCGGCAGAAAAGCGAGATGCGAAAAAAATCGCATGTTTTGTATTGACCTCTGATCGCTAACCTGCGAAAAAAGTCGCATGCCAAAGGAGAAAGCGAATATCGAAGAGCCTGCCCTGAGTCGACGGGAGAGGGAGGTCATGGAGGTGCTTTTCCGGAATGAGAACGCGACGGCCCGCGATGTCTGGAGCGCTCTCGGTGAAACGCGGACGTATTCGACGGTGCGAAAGCAGCTCAGTATTCTGGAGGAGAAGGGCCACGTCACTCATCGCGTTGAAGGCGGGACCTTTTACTATTCTCCGCGAGTCGAGCGCGAGGTCGCAGCGACGTCAGCGCTGACGCGTCTTGTCGATACCTTTTTCCAGGGATCCGCAGCCGGGGCGGTTTCGAGTCTGTTGGGCGATTCGGGAGGGAATATCTCAGCCGAAGAGCTTGAACGAATTTCCAGTATGATTGAGGAAGCCCGTAAAAGCAGGGAGGAGGAGTCCTCATGATCGGTTCGAACGCCCTGTGGGTTCTCGCCGAATTTCTCGGGAAGTCAGCCCTTCTTATCGCGTTGGGGATTGGTTTTGTGCAGGTTTTTGCAAAGCTCGCCCCTGAGGTGAAGCACACCCTTCTACTTCGTGTCTTTGCGGTCGGGCTGATGATTCCATTGCTTTGGGTGTTGCTCCCGCGCTGGGGAGTGATTCCGGCAGTTGGCGATACGGCTGAAGAGGAGGTGATTTCAATCGGAACCGGGGAGGTTTTCACAGAAGCTCCGGCTCTGGTGCTTTCGAGTGAGGCGCTGCCTGTTGCTCAGGTCGGAAGTTTCCCTCAACCGGGGTGGGCTGAGTTGATTTTCGCAGTATGGTGTTTGGGGTTGATCGCGTTTTTCTGGCGATCCCTGATTGCCGCACGATTTTTGAGAAGGCTTGAGAAAGAAGCCCGCCCCGCAGCTGGAAATGTCGGGCGGAAGTTTATTGAGTTGCGAGCCGGGATTTGTCCCCGAAGCAATGTTTCGCTGCTCGCATCGTCGAAGGTTCAGTCGGCCTTCACCTGGGGGATTTTCCGTCCTCGAATTATCATGCCTGAGGCCGTCTCCGGGTGGCCTGAGATCGATATGGAAATGGTTTTGATGCACGAGCTTGAGCATGTCCGTCGAAGGGATGCCCTCGCCGTTTGTATTTCCCGAATTTTCCTCGCCCTGAATTGGGTGAACCCGCTCGCCTGGATCGCGATTCGAAAAACGGTTCAACTGAGAGAGGAAGCTTGTGACAGACGCGTCTTGCGGTCCGGGTATCCCGGCCAGAACTATGCGGAAATGTTGTTCCGTCAGGCTTCAACTGTCGCGTCACCCCTTTGGCGAACCTCGGCAACGGCGGTCGCAGAAACTGGAACCATAGAAAGAAGAATAAAAATGATACTGAACCCCGAAACTGAATCTGATAGCGGGAGGGAAGGCCCTTCTTTTGCGAATAAAGTGCTGCCCTCAGCGATGATGCTGATCGTTCTTGTTGTTGGAATGGCAGGGTGGGCGGAAGGGGCTAAAGAACTCTCGAGGGATGCTGAGACCAAAGAAAAGTTGGAGGCCACCATTCTTCCGAAGGTTGAGTTCAGTGACACGCCGCTTTCGGACGCGCTGAAATTTCTCCAGCAAAGGAGTGTTGAAATTGATCCCGAGAGAAAGGGTATTGTTATTCTCGATACACGGAAGCGGGGGGAGAATTTTTATGATACCCGGATCACGCTGAAGTTGAGCAATGTGCCGATGATGGAGGTGCTTCGTTATACGACATCACTGGCTCAACTGAGCTTCTCTATCAGGGATGGAGCAGTTGTCGTTGAGAAGGTTAAGCCCGATCCGATGAGGCAGAGTCCTTCGTTGGGTGTGAATGAAAAGAAATTGAAGGAAATCATGATTCCTTCCGTTGAATTCAATGAAACGCCGTTGCGGGATGCTCTCGCTTTTCTTCAAATGAGGTCGGTCGAACTCGATATGGCGACGAAGGATCCCGCTGAGAAAGGGGTGAATGTGATTTTCGATCCAGAGGGCGGAGATACTGATGCCCTCATTACGATGAGGTTAACGAACGTGCCTATTGGCCATGCGTTTTTTTACGTGGCGGAGTTGGCTCGTGCGAGTCTAAACATCGAGGAACATGCAGTGAGGATATTCTTTCCGAAAGAAGGTGAGAAAGGAAACTTTAATCCGCTTGTTCGGGAGGACGATAAGGATAATCTAAAGGCGCTTCAGGCGAAGTTGGATGAGATCGTTGTTCCTTCTCTTGAGTTCAGCAATACTCCTCTGTCTGATGCATTGAGTTTTATTCAGCAGCGATCAGCCGAGCTCGATACTGCAACGGGGGAGCAAGGGACGAAGGGCATCAATATCATTCTCAATAGCAGTCGGGAGATCGATGACGTCCGCATTTCTCTCAAGCTCACCAACGTTCCGTTGCGTGACGTTTTGAAATATACTGCGACATCCGCTGGAGGTTCCCTTCAAATTGCTGCCAGAGGAGTTACCGTAAGTATTCCTGAAGAGTAGGGAGTCTGCGTGATCTGGCGATTCTAAGGAAGTATTGCTTTGCCTTCGGATTGCTCAAAAATGTTGGCAGCAAGCTTGAGTCTACCTCTGCACGGATCACCGATGCGTGCACTCACATACTGAAACCAGAGAATGGATGCCTTCCTTGCTCCATGAAATTCGGACCAGGGGATGAAAAGGAGGGGGTGGGCGAATTTAAAGAGCAGACCCGGTTGAATAAATAGACCGGACTCGTTGGTCGTGCAGCTGAGGACGCGTCTGTAGGAAACGAGTCCGATCATACCTTGAACCCCGGTCCAGGTTTTTCCGGATGGCGTTTCCTCACTCCGGTAGTATTTCGCCAGACGATTCCAGCCGCTCACGTGGCTGTTGATCCACATGATGAAACACCAGAAGCAGGGAAAGATGATGAAGAACGCGAGCGGGATGAGAATGATGGCCCAGACGGGCATATCTGCGGGTGCGATGTCTTCGTTCATTTCTGCTCAGGTTAGACCAAAAACGTTTTCAGGTAAAACAGATCTCTGTCAATCTGAGCCCCGTCTCTGAAAGCGAAGCCTACTTTGCAAATCTCTAACGAACCGCCCTAGGCCAGAATGTCTTTTACGACGTGGCCGTGGACATCGGTTAGTCGAAAATGCCTGCCCTGATACTGGTAGGTAAGTCGCTCGTGGTCGATTCCGAGAAGGTGGAGCATCGTTGCATGGAAATCGTGAACGTGCACGCCTCCATCGACGACATTGTATCCGTAGTCGTCGGTCTGGCCGTGAGTGTGTCCGCCCTTGATGCCTCCGCCTGCCATCCACATCGAAAAGCAGCGGGGGTGATGATCCCGGCCGAAGTTGGCAGCGGTGAATTTACCCTGACAGTAATTGGTTCGCCCGAATTCTCCGCCCCAGACAACGAGGGTGTCATCGAGAAGGCCGCGTTGTTTCAAGTCGGTGATCAGCGCAGCGGATGGTTGATCGGTTTCTTTACACTGACGTTTGATTCCGCTAGGGACGCCGCCGTGGTGATCCCAGCCCTGGTGGTAGAGTTGGATGAACTGAACGCCCTGTTCGGCGAGTCGGCGGGCGAGAAGGCAATTCGCTGCGAAGGTGCCCGGCTTTCGCGCGTCTTCTCCGTAGAGTTCGAAGGTGGCGTCGGACTCGGTCGAGAGATCGGTTACTTCAGGGATGGAGGTCTGCATGCGAAAACCCATCTCATACTGGGCGATGCGGGTCTCCAGTGCGTCGTCTCCGCTTTTGGCGAGCTGATGCTGATGCAGAGCTTCGAGATGATCGAGCATTTTACGGCGGGACTTTCGATCGAGACCGTCGGGATTATTCAGGTAAAGAACGGCGTCTTTGTCAGGGCGAAAGCGGACCCCGTCGTGTTTTCCGGGGAGGAATCCACTGCCCCAGAGACGGCTCACGAGCGGCTGGCCGCCTTTGTCTTTCGTGACAAGAACAACAAAGGAGGGAAGGTTTTCGTTCATCGATCCGAGCCCGTATGACATCCACGATCCAATGCTGGGACGTCCCGCGATCTGCGATCCGCTCTGCATGAAAGTGACGCCGGGACCGTGGTTGATCGCTTCGGTATACATCGAGTTAACGACGGTGATGTCGTCGGCGATTTTGGCAGTGTAAGGGAGCTGGTCGCACATCCAGGTGCCGGCTTTTCCGTGCTGCTTGAATTCGAAAGGTGACCCCACGAGTGGCAGACTCGCCTGATTCCCTGACATGCCGGTAAGACGCTGCCCCTTTCGGATTGAGTCAGGAAGCTCTTTTCCCTGCTCCTCCCGGAGTTTCGGTTTGTAGTCGAAGAGGTCCATTTGCGACGGGCCTCCGGCTTGAAAGAGGTAGATGACGCGCTTCGCTTTCGGTGCCGCTGAGAGGAATGCGGGAGCCTGGGGTGCCGCCTGAGCTGGCCCCATGAGTTGGGAAAGAGCCGCGCTTCCGAGCCCCCCACCAAATGAGGCGAGGGCGGAGCGTCGGCTCATGCCGAAGGCGGTGTCAAATCCGGTGCAGGGTGAGTGTCGCATAATGGGTGGGGGGTTAGCGTTTCGTGATGCACTCGTCGAAGTTCATGAGTGTCGTGACGAGGGTGGTCGCCGCCGCAATGTCAGCGGTCTTTTCAGCGGTCGGGGCGGGACTGTCTCCCGCTGCGATGAGTTGCTCCGCGGCGGGAAGGTCCGAAGAAAAATGGGCCTTCTGTTCGGTGAACAGGTCGGAGAGGATCCGGTGCTCGGTTTCGTCCGGTGCCCGTGTCGTGAGTCGTTGAAACGCTTCGACGATGATCGCGTTTTGATCATCCCCGTGTCGGGTGACGAGGTCCGTCGCGAGATGACGGGCTGCTTCCACAAACTGAGGGGCGTTCAACATGACGAGCCCCTGCAAAGGAGTGTCGGTCTTCTCGAGTCTGACGCGACAGACATCGCGTTTTGATGCGTTGAGCGTTGTCATGAGTGGCGCCGGAGCGGTTTGCTTCCAGTAAGTGTAAATGCTCCGGCGGTAGAGATCATCACCTTTGCCGATTTTGGAGGGTTTGAATGAGACTTCGATGTCGTAAGGTTTGACGGAGGGGCCTCCGGTTTTAGTCACTAACAAACCGCTGGCCGAGAGTGCGTTGTCCCGGATCATTTCTGCGGAAAGGCGGGGGGCGGGGTATCGGTAGAGGAGCGTGTTAGTCGGATCCTGCGTCACGAGTTCGCCGGAACGAATCTCGGATTCCTGCCGGTAGGTGGCGGAAAGAGCGATTTGTCTGAGGAGGTGTTGCACGTCCCACCCGTTGTTCATGAAGTCGCGGGCGAGCCAGTCGAGTAAGGCGGGGTGAGACGGGATTTTACCCTGGCTGCCGAAATCTTCGGTCGTTGTAACGAGGCCGCTTCCGAAGAGCATCTGCCAGTAGCGATTCACGGTGACGCGTGCGGTCAGAGGATTGTTGTCCGCGACTGTCCACCGGGCAAGACCGAGTCGGTCTTTCGGAGCATCGTCGGGAATGGGGGGGAGAAAGTGAGGTGTATCGGGTGAGACGGCTTCGCCACGATTTGAATAAAATCCACGGTCGAGAAGGTAGTTTTGTCGTGGCGACTCACTCTCGTCCATCACCATGATTTCACGGATCTTTTTGACGAGTTCGGACCGGTCTTTGCGGTGTTTAGCCAGAGCGGCTTTCGTGGCGATGAAATTTTTCTCAACGGTGCTGAGGTAGAATCTCAGGTCCGGGCTGAAGGTGTCGGTGTTCTGTGCGACTGCGTTGGCTTCCGCCGGGCTCAGTTGATGATCGAAGACCCTGAATTCATCGATGAGTCCGTTTTTGAAACCGTTGTCGCGCATGCGCTGGCCGATCACGATGGTGTCGCTTCCGCCGCCGGTGATCTCGCGGGTGAGGTTGTCCCGGACGAGTTCGGTTTCGATCAGGGCGCCATCGACATAAAGTTGAAGGCCGCTCGCGTTGCTCGATCCGTCGTAGGTCAGTGAGACGTGCGTCCATTTGCCGGGAGTGACCGCTTCCTTCGCCTTCACCCGAATCGCATTTCCCGGATAGAAGTGGATGAGTGCGGCGCTCAGTTTGCCCTCTTCGAGCAACAGTTCGTAGCCCCTGCTCGCGGCATCGGTCCAAGCTTTCGAGCGACTGAAAATGACGGCGCGTTCTTTGGTGTCGGGGGTGTTGAGCCAGAGACTGACGGAGAACTCTTCATCGCGAGTGAAATTTCCGACCGGCAATGTGATCGCATCGTCACCGGTGAGTTTCACGCCTTTCCCGAACCTGCCCTCGACGGTGGCGTTTTTGGAGGAGGATTTTGCCGGTTCGTCGGCTTTCACCGCATTGGGGAAGGTGTCTTTTTTGCGGGTTTCGAATGAGAAGGCAGCAATGGGGTTTCTCACGTCGACGAGGGGATTTCCCGCGGCCCATGACGCGAACGCCTCTCCAGAGGTCGTCGACTTGGCTTTGAGATTGCTCTCGGATTCGCTGATGTTTTTCTCGAGAGTAGCGAGCGCTTTTTCCTGTTTTTCATCCGGTAGCCAGAGGGTCGGAGTCGGCACCGCGGGCGTGAAGTAAGAGTAGAGTCCTGCTTCGTCGATGTTGGAGAAAAAAGCGGAGAGCTGATAGTAATCTTTCGCCGTGGTCGGGTCGTATTTGTGATCGTGGCAACGGCAGCATTCCATCGTGAGTCCGAGAAAAGCGGTCCCGTAGGTGTGGAGCCGGTCAGAGACGTATTCGATCCGGAATTCCTCGGGGACACTGCCGCCTTCGACTTTCTGGGGGTGCAGTCGATTGAAGGTCGTCGCGAGAATTTGATCCCGGGTCGGATTCGGGAGGAGGTCACCCGCGAGCTGCCACGTGATGAAATCGTCGTAGGGGAGGTTTTCTTTAAAGGACTGAATGACCCAGTCGCGCCACGGCCAGACGGTGCGATCACGATCGACCTGGAATCCGTAGGTGTCTGAGTAGCGGGCGACATTGAGCCACTCGGCAGTCATTCGTTCGGCATAGCTGTCGCGGGAGAAAAGATCGTCAACGACGCGCTCGTGAGCGGCAGGGGATTGGTCGGCGAGAAATGCCTTCAGCTCTTCAACTGTCGGTGGTAATCCGGTGAGGTCGAAAGTGACGCGGCGCAGCCATTTCTCCCGGGTCGTTTCCTTTGATGGTTCGAATCCCTCCTCGGCGAGTCGCTTTCGAATAAATGCGTCGATCGGATTTGTGACCTCGTCCGATTTCAATTCGGGGACGGGGATCGTTTCCGGAATCGGGACGAAGGCCCAGTGGTCTGCGTATTTGGCTCCTTCCTGAATCCATTGGTCGAGGGTGGCGATTTCCTTATCGGTGAGCTTCATTTTCGCCTCGGGAGGAGGCATAAGGTCGGCGGGATCGTCGGAGTGAATGCGCCAGTGCGTTTCGCTTTTTTTAAGATCTCCGGGGACGACGCCGAAGTAATCGCCGAGGTCAGCGGTGGCGTGTTCGAGCGTGTCGATTCTGAAATCCGACTTCTGATTCGTCGCGTCAGGACCATGACATTTGAAACATTTGTCCGAGAGAATTGGACGGACGTCGCGATTGAAATCGATCTCTCTGCCATCTGCGAAGCTGGCTGAAAAGATGATTGCTATGAAAAGGTAAAAACGCATTATGCTGGATGAGTCGCTTTGCTGTCAGGGGGCGGCAGTAGGAAACGTAACGGATTGAAATGATCTCACGAAGAAATTTAAAACGATGAATCGCGCAATTACGGCGTTTTCCGATTCGATGAAGCGCCTCGCGGAGATGATTCGCGAAGTGGTGGTTGATAAGGATGCGCTTCAGAGACCGCTGAAACTGTGCGATTTAGCGGAATGCCGCGGGACCTGCTGTCATGACGGCGTCTATCTGAATTCGGAAGAGGCGACGGTGATTCGCGAGCTCGTCGCCGGATCCAGAGAGGACTTCGAGACGCTGGGTCTCGATTTGCCTGAACAGGTGGTTGTTTACGGGAAATGGCGCGACGTCACCTCGGGACCGAAGACGGCGACGCGCTCCGAGCCGATGCATGAAACGGTGTCGGACTACCCGGAGCACTTCGCTGACACCAACTGTGTATTTTTGATGCCCGACGCCCGTTGCGGGCTTCAGGCCCTCGCCGTGAAGCGTGGTCTTCATCCCTGGTTCTACAAACCTTCGACCTGCTGGCTGCACCCGTTGAGCATCGTCAGCGGACCCGGGGGAGCGAAAAAGCTAACGCTGCACAGCGATGAAACCGATCCACAGCGTTTTGATGATTACGACGGATTTGTTCCGAGGACGCACTGTGGGAGAACGTGCGTCGGAGGGGAGCCCGCCTTTAAAGTGCTCGGCGGGGAGATAGCCAGGCTTGGGGAGATAGGCGGGCGCGATCTGCTCTCCGAATGTGAGTCGGAGTGAAGTCTATTCTTTTTCCGCTGGCTGGACGACGTCGTCCGAAGGAGTGGGATCCATTTCGAGCCCCATTTTCTTCGCGCGGGTTTTCCACAGATTACGCGCGAACTCCTGCATGTCTTCGCGGGTGTCCGCTTCATCGACGATCTCGAGGCCAAGCAGTGTCTCGACGACGTCTTCCATCGTGACGAGTCCGCCCATGCCGCCGTACTCGTCGAGGACGATCGCGACGTGGTGACGATTGGCGACGAGGTGTTGGAACGCATCGGTGAGCTTGGTGATCTGCGGCATCGCAGGGATCTCGCGCGCCAGTTCTTTCAAGGTGACGTCGAATTGATCCCGGGCGGCAGCGAGGAGAATATCGTGTTTGAGGACGAATCCTTTAATGTCATCCCGGTTTTCATTGTAGATAGGGATGCGGGAAAACGGAGAGCTGTTGTGACGGTCGAGATAGTGCTGCACCGTGGTTTCCTCAGGGAGGGCAAAGACCACGACGCGGGGCGTCATCACTTCTTTGACCGAGATTTCGCCGAGCGTGAGGAGGTTTTCGAGAATGCGGGATTCGTCTTCGTGCAACTTACCCTGTCGCGTACCCACTTCCGCCATGACGCGAAGCTCTTCTCTCGAGAACGCGGCTTCCCCGTGGTGGCCTTTGCTGAAAAGCTCAATGAACCAAACGACGGGCGTCATGATTTTCGCCAGAATCTCGAGGCAGAAGCTGACCCAGGGAGCCCAGGTGCGCCAATGGCGGGCACCGAGGTTTTTCGGGATGATTTCGGAGAGGATCAAGATCGCGAAGGTCATGAGGGCGCCTGCCGCAGCATCCCACTTTCCTCCACCGAGTGCTGTGACCTGGGATGCCACTCCCATGGCGCCGACGGTGTGGGCAATCGTGTTGAGAGTGAGAATCGAGGTCAGAGGCCGGCCGATGTGGTTTTTCAACTCCTCGAGCCGGCGTCCCACTTTGGGCCGCTTGTTTTTGAGATTGGCTACGTAGGGATTGGTGACACTGAGGATCACCGCTTCCCAGACGGAGCAGAAAAAAGAAACCCCAATCGCGAGAACAAAATAGACGATGAGGAGGGTCAAAGAACCAGTGGCCTCAGGATCAAATTTTCCGGAAGCAACCGACGCGACAAAAGTGTGGAACATGGTTGTTGGAATTGTGCGGTCAAAACGGGCCTCCTTCAAGTCGAAACCTCGTTGGATAAAAGTGGCGCGATTGTTACTTTATTTCCGGCCGAAATAGCTTGGCGGGAGAAATAACAACGTCCAAGGTTGTGCTCGAAATGAGCTTCATTATTGGTCTAATTGTCGGGGGGATCGTCTGGTTCTTCGTTCGCTGTGTTTTTACCGGCTTTTATACGGTTGAACAGAATGAGAGAGCGGTAGTCACGACTCTGGGCCGGGCCCAGCGTGTGAAAGGGAAGACTTCTCTCGACCTTCCGATCGCGGAGCATCTTACGGATGATCACAAATCGAGATACAATTTCCCTCTCGTTCGAGTGAAACAGCCGGGCGGCCCCTACATCAAGATGCCCTGGCAGAAGGTGCACAAGGTGAGCGTCGCAATCGAGACAGCCAGTATTGCTTATGATCCGGAGGATTCCACGGTCAATAACGGCGGGACGATTCTCGAAGCGGTGACGAAGGATCAGCTCAACATCGATGTGACCGGTCAGCTTCGATACAAGGTTTCCGAGCAAAATCTCTACGCTTATATCTTCGGGGTGAAGCACCCTGTCACACACATCATGGGCTATTTCGTATCAATTCTCCGTGAGCGTATCGCGAATTTCGAGGCTCCGAAAGAATCCTCGCTTCCGCTCGGTGATATCGAGGAGGCATTGATAGAAGGGGATTCGGTGCCGCTGGAAGGGATTTCGATCAATGATCTCCGGAAAAATCTCAACGATCTCAATACGCAGATGGATACCGAATGTCTCAGTTCCGCGGCCCGCTACGGGATTGAACTGGATGCCTCGCTCATCACCGGAATTGATCCTCCGAATGAAATCGAATCGGCATTGGCGGCGATCAATACCGCTCACAACGAAGTCTCGGCCGACATCAGTCTCGCTCAGGCCGGCGCGGATCAGAAGATCGAGCAGTCCAAACGCGCCGTCGAGATTCAGACCATGCGGGTTCAGGCTGAGGTCGAGCCGCTTTTGCGGGTCGCTGATGAGCTGAAAGCCCTGAAAGCGAACGGAGGTTCCAAAGCGCTCGTTTCCTATCTGCGGAACGTGAAATTACAACTCTACCGGCGTGCCGGGAAAATCATTCAAGAGAAAGGAGGGTCCCACTCATGAACTTTATGACAGGATTTATTACCGCGTTTTTCGGACTGCTTATCGGCCTTCCGATTCTCATCGCATTCATCAAATACCTCTGTTGGTTTACGACGATCAACGAATGTCGCTGCAAGGTCTTCGTGCTTTTCGGCAAAGTCATCGGGGTAATTCACGAACCGGGGCTGCACATCACTCCGATGAAACTGGGAGTAAAGGTGCTCCTCGTGCCTTTTTTCGGGAAAGTTTACACGCTCGATATGCGTCTCGATCAGCGCTATCTCCGGAGTCGCGCCGTGAATTCGGAGGAGGGAACGCCGGTGGGGATCGGGGTGTGGTATGAAATGCGGGTCAGTGATCCGGTGGCTTTTCTGTTCGAAAACACCGACCCCGAAGGGTCCCTCCAGGCGAACGTCACCAATACGACGGTGCGTTGCCTGAGCAATATGCCGCTGGATGACATGATGCAGAACCGTCACACGATGAGTCGTGAGGTGCGGGCGGAAGTGTCACCCAAGTCTGAAAACTGGGGATACTCGCTTGGTTCCGTATACATCCGGAAAGTGCATTTCCGGGATCATGAAATGATTCACCAGATCGAGCAGAAAGTGGTGAACCGTCTCACTCAGGTGACTTCGGCGATTCGTCAGGCGGGAGATAACCAGACCGATATTATCGAATCGCGTGCAGAGCGCGAGGCCTCGATCGAGAATGCGAAGGCGAATGCGGTGAGACCTCGACTCATCGGTGAAGCGCTTTCCAAGGTGGGCGAAGACCCCGAGGTCGTGGACACCCTGTTCAGCGTGCTTGAAACTCAGGAAATCCTCGCCGGTAACAGCGAAATCGTGATTGTTCCCGAGGGGGCTGACGCTTCGTTTCTCACGGCGCTGGAAGCGGAGAGCGGACCGACACGGCGACCGCCTCCGATTTCCTCCTGAGTGGCTTGACATCGGGGCGGACGCAACGATTTTTGCATCCCAAAAATTGAATTGAGACCCTATGTCAAAGACCCACACACCAGAAAAGAGAGAGTTCCAGGCTGAAGTCAGCCAGGTGCTTGATATCGTCATCAATTCGCTTTATACCGACAAAGAGATCTTTGTCCGTGAGTTGGTTTCGAATGCTTCCGACGCTTTGGAAAAAATGCGTCATACCCAGCTGACGGAGAGTGAAGTCCACCAGCCCGATCTTCCTCTCGAAATCCAGATTGAATCGGATGCTGAAGCCAAGACCGTGACGATCATTGATCACGGCCTCGGAATGACGCGCGACGAGCTTCACGAGAATATCGGAACGATCGCGCATTCAGGCTCAAAAGCGTTTGTGAAGGCGCTCGAAGAAAATCAGCAGAAAGAGAGCGCGCTCATCGGCCAGTTCGGGGTTGGTTTTTACTCCGCTTTTATGGTCGCGGATGAAGTGACTGTTTATTCCCGCAGCTGGCGCGAAGGCGAGCCATCCCTCGTTTGGAAGAGCGACGGTAAGACAGGATACGAGATCGAAGAGTCGGACGAAGAGCTCGACCGCGGGTGCAAAATCGTCCTGAAGCTTCGCGAAGACTGTGAAGAGTTTTCGGAAGAGGGACGCGTGAAGACGATTCTCGAGAACTATTCGGCGTTCGTTTCCTTCCCCATCATGATCGGGGAGGAGCGCGTCAATACGATCGAAGCGATCTGGCGGAAAAAGAAAGCTGACGTAACCGAAGAGCAATACACCGAATTCTACAAGTTCTCGGCTAAGGCGTTCGACGAACCTCGCTACCGGATGCATTTCAGTTCGGAGATGCCGATCGAGATCAACGCACTCCTTTTCGTTCCCACTGAGAACACAGAGCTTTTCGGCATGGGCCAAATGGAGCCCGGCGTCTCGCTTTATTGTAAGAACGTGCTCATCGACGACAAGCCCGAGGGACTTCTTCCTGAGTGGTTGCGTTTCATCCGCGGTGTCATTGACAGCGCGGACATTCCGCTCAACATCAGCCGCGAGTCGATGCAGGACAGCAGCCTCGTGCGCAAGCTCAACCGGGTGGTCACGAAGCGCTTCCTGAAATTCCTCGCGAGCGAAGTCAAAGACGACGCGGAGAAGTATAAAGAGTTTTACGCCAAGTTCGGTCGTTTCCTGAAAGAGGGGATCGTCGTTGATTTCGATCATCGCGAAGCCCTCACCAAGTTGCTCCGTTTCGAAAGCTCAATGACCGAGGCAGGCGAGCAGACCGGGTTCGAGGACTACCTCACCCGGGCGAAAGACGACCAGGATAAGATCTACTATCTCAGCGGAGCGGATCGTGCCTCGATCGAAGCGGGACCGTATCTCGAAGCTCTCAAGTCACGCGGCCTCGAAGTGATCTATTTCACCGATCACATCGATGAGTATTTGCTGCAGCACCTTCGCGAGTTCGATGGGAAAGCGCTGGTTTCGGCCGCGAGTTCTGATCTCGAACTCGATGATGATGCCGCCTCGGAGCCCGAAGGCGAGCTGCTTCCTGAAGCGGATTTGGAAGCGCTCAGCGCTTACCTCAAAGAGGAACTTTCCGAATCAGTTGAAGAGGTCACCGCAGGGAAGCGCCTCGTCAGCAGTCCGGCGGCAGTGCTGACATCTGATCAGGGAATGACCGCTCAAATGCGTCAGATGATGCAGGCGATGAATCCGGAGGAAGCGCTCCCGGCGGTAAAAGTGAATTTGGAGATCAATCCGAGACATTCTCTCATCCACCAGCTTTCCGGGATTCGTGAGTCGAATCCGGAGTTGGCGAAACTGGTCGCCAGTCAGCTGCTCGACAACGCTCTTTTGAGCGCGGGGATGCTCGATGATCGCGCCAATCTCGTGAACCGTGGATTTACGCTCATGGAGGAGGCCATGAAAAAATCTTCTGATTCGTGATTATTTTTCGCAACCGGGTACGCAGAGCCGGGGTTTGATGAAAGTGGAAGCAATTCCTCAATCAAAAAAACTCCAAACTATTTATGAAAAAAGCTCTCTTATATTCGGTCACCATTCTCGCAGGTCTTTCACTCGGTCTCGTTCAGGCGGACGACGAAAAAGGCGGTAAAGGAAAAGGTGGCAAGGGTGGTAAAGGCGGCGATCCAGCTGCGCGTGCCGAAATGATGATCAAGAAACTCGACAAGGACGGGAATGGAACCGTTTCCAAGGAAGAGTTCGCTGCCGGCCCAATGGCTGAGCGTTTCAAGGACAAAGAAGGTGCCCTTGACAAGATGTTCGCAAGTAAGGACAAAAACAGCGATGGCGAACTCGACAAGGCTGAGCTTTCCGCTCCACCTAAAGGTGGCAAGGGTGGCAAAGGCGATAAGGGCGGAAAAGGCAAGCCCGAAGGAAAAGGTAAGAAGCCCGAAGGAAAAGACAAGAAAGCTGAATAGGTTTCTTCCTGTCTGAACTGATTAAAAGAAGCCCGTTTCCGGTTTGTCCGGGAACGGGCTTTTTTGCGTTCCCGATGGACGTGGCGGTCTCGACCGGGAAAGGGAGCCCGCCTCTCTCTGAGTTGCCCGATCAGCTCAAGGCGCGAATAATGCCGTCAATCATCTGAATGGATTGATCGCGATATGGGCCTCCGAAGAGGTGGTCGTGATTGAGGAGGTGATACAGATTGTAGATGTCGTGAAGCAGCGGCCGGGGCGCGGGGTGAATGAGACGGTAGGCATCGTAGAAAGACCTGTCGAATCCGCCGAACAGAGCGGTGAAGGCGATGTCCACTTCGCGATCTCCGTAGTAGGTGGCGGGATCGAAAATGACCGGCAATCCTTCTTCAGAGTCGCTGACATTGCCACCCCAGAGGTCGCCGTGAACGAGAGACGGTGAGACGTCGAGATCCGCAAGGTGGGTGTGAACGAGATCGATGAGTTTTGATTCGTTCGGAAAAGGCTTTCCGGCTGAGTCGGCCAGCTGAAACTGATGTCGGAGCCGGTGTTCCGTGAAGAAGTCAGCCCAGGAACCCGTCATGGGATTTGGCTGGGGAGTCGCTCCGAGGTAGTTGTCAACGTCGCACCCGAACTGATTTGTCGGGGAGGTCGTTTGATGCAGTCGCGCGAGCTGCTCGCCGAGTTTGGCCTGATCACCTTGCGAAAAAGGCCGGAGCGACAGCGCTTCGAGAACGAGGAGCGCACGCCCGTCAAAAACGCCGGCGACGAGGGGTTCGGGCACTCGAATCGTGTCGGAGGCGCGCAGCAATTCGAGGCCTCTTTTTTCCGTGAGAAACTGATCGATGAGTTGAGGCTCCCCCAGCTTCAGAAAGAATACCCCGCCGTCTTTCGTTCCGGCGAGAATCGCATCACTGATGCACCCGCCGGAGAGTGGCCGGGTGGAGGATGGATTGAGGCAGATTCCTGTTTCGGCTTCGAGTTCCCGGAATGGTCCGGAAAGACTCATTCAAATTCTCCGCTGCGAATTTGATCGAGAAGGTGACTGCAACCGTCTTCGAGCAATTCGATCACGTAGTCGAAGCCCTCAGTGCCCCCGTAGTAAGGATCCGGCACCTCGGTCTCATCGTGTTCCGTGCAAAAATCGCAGAACAGCCGAAGCTTCGCCTTCGGGTTCGTCGCCCCGGCGCGAACTTCAGTGAGGTCGTCATAATTGCTCTGGTCCATCGCGAGGATGAGATCAAAGGTTTCAAAATCAGCCGGTTTCACCTGTCTGGCCTGACCTTTCATCGCGAACCCCTTTTTCGTCGCGGCGGCAGTCATGCGGGAGTCAGGCGCTTTCCCGGTATGCCAGTCAGCAGTTCCCGCGGAATCGATTTCGATTTCATCAGTCGCATTGGCCTCGTCTACGAGATGACGCATTACGTTTTCAGCGGAGGGCGAACGGCAGATATTTCCGAGGCAGACAAAGAGAATTCGTTTTCGATCGGTCATGGTGGTTTTAATATATGACACGATAAGAGAGAGTCGGTATTTTTTCTGGAAAATGCCGGTCGCCCATGATTCGAGATTGTGTATGGTGGCAAAATAATGGGAAAGGAAAATTCGTTGCGATATCGTCCGGAGATTGATGGTCTGCGTGCCTTTGCGGTGATTCCTGTTCTCCTTTTTCATGCAGGAATGGGATTCAGCGGGGGGTATGCCGGTGTCGATGTGTTTTTCGTGATTTCCGGATACCTCATTGGTACACTTATTCTTAAAGAGGCAGAAGCGGGAACCTTTAGTTTTAAACGATTTTGGGGCAGGAGGCTTCGCCGTCTTTTCCCTGCCTGGGCTGCTGTCGTGATACTAACTACAGTCGCTGCTCTGTTCTGGCTGATTCCCACTCATTTGTTGGACTACGGAAAATCTCTCATTGCTCAGCCACTCCTCGTAGCCAATTTCTACTTTTGGCGGCAGTCCGGTTACTTCGAAACGGCTTCTGAGTTTCAACCCCTGTTGCACACGTGGTCCCTGGCGGTTGAAGAGCAGTTTTACCTGTTTCTCCCCTTAATTCTGCTCCCCTTTGCGAGGATGGGGCGACGCATCGTCGGTTTTCTGGTTATACTTTTTATTGCTATCTCCCTCGGGTTCAGTTTTTACCAGTCCACACGTGACGTCAGTTTTGCCTTTTTCCTTTTGCCTGCGAGAATTTTCGAACTCGACTTGGGGGTGATTCTTGCCTGGTATCTATTGAAGAAGAAGGAGGCGCCGCGATATGGTTCCGGTATCGCACTATGCGGGCTTGCGCTCATTTTTGTGAGCTATTTTCTGTTCGACGAAAACACCGTTTTCCCGGGTGTTGCGGCTCTCTTGCCGTGTCTCGGGGCGGCCGCATTTATTTATGGCAATTCCGGGATGTTAACCGTCTCCGGGAAATGGCTTTCCAATTCTTTTCTGGTTTGGATTGGAAAAATATCCTACCCACTCTACCTGTGGCACTGGCCGGTTCTGGTTTTTATCGGGTACCTGCGCTTAGGTGATCTCGATATCGTATGGGGCTGTCTGGGGCTGGTGCTTTCCGTGTTGTTGGCCTGGTTGACATACGCTTTTATCGAAACACCTGTCCGAACTAAAAAGGCATTTCCCGGATTGAAGGCTCTAACGACAACGGCGGTTGTCTTTTCTCTCGGAGTGATCCTGCTGGGACTGTTTTTCACGCAGAGCAAAGGGGTTCCAATACGATTTTCCGAGGAGGTGAATTCCCTTCTGATTGAACCGAGTGAGGAAAATGACAGCTTGAGGCTGCATCGCATTGATGAGTGGGATGTAAGCGGTGGCCCTAAAATACTGGGTGATCAATCGTCCGATGCTCCGGCTCTGCTTCTTTGGGGTGACAGTCATTCAGCTGCCCTTAAGCCCGTGATGGACGAACTTGGAAGGGAATACGGCGTGAGAGTTTTATCGGCTCAACAGCCCGGTATTATGCCGGTTCCGAATGTTTATCCGAAGGGACGTCTGGACATTGCCGGAAACGTAACGCCTAAGGTTGAGGAGTATATCAAAGAGCACGATCTCAAAAATATTCTATTGGTGGCGCGGTGGCCCCACTATGTATTTGGAGATGGTCCCGGCGATATGAGACGGCTGCTTCAGGAGGTTGGAAATTCTGCCGATTCAGTCGAGGAGGGTTCTGACATTTTTGTACGAAATCTTGCTGCCAGTGTTCAGCAATTGGAAGCTGAGGGGAGGAAGGTTTGGTTCATGAGGAGTGTTGGCGAACATTCACGAAGCGTCCCGGAAACATTGGCGCAAATCGCGAGTCGCGGAGGCTCCTTGAACTATCTCGCGCAACCCCTCGTTGAGCATCGCAAGGAAGATCAGCCGATGAACGATTTAATCGATCAAGCCCTCACCGGTACAAAGGCGCAGGTTCTTGATCCGCGCCCGCTCTTCACCGATGAAAACGGAATTTACCTGATGGCAAGAGAAGGTAAGCCACTCTACAGAGATCGAAATCACGTTTCAGAGTTTGGAGCAATGCAACTCAAAGCGCTTTTCGAACCAATGTTCAAAGCAATCGGCGGAACAAAGAATCTGTAATTTTTCTCCCGTCGCGCTTGGCAATTTGCTGCCAAGTCTGCATCATCGGATTTGCGCCGGTCGCGCAGTGACCGGCTACGTGCCAAATTTGAGATGATGAATCCTATCGATCGCCGAAAATTCGTTCAGAATGCTGTTGGAACCGCCGCCTTTGCGGGAGCCTCGATGGCTCCGTGGGTGAAAGCTCAATCGAAGTCGGGGAGGAAATACCGAACTGCGCTGATCGGGTCCGGTTGGTGGGGGATGAATATTCTTACCGTCGCGATAGAAGATGGTCAGTGCGAGGTTGTCGCGCTGTGCGATGTCGATGCCGACGCGCTCGAAATTTCAGCCGACGAAGTGGATGGTCTCACCGGAAAGATTCCGAATACCTACCGCGATTATCGGGAGATGCTCGAGAAGGAGGATATCGAAATCGCGATCATTTCGACGCCGGATCACTGGCATGCGCTTCAGGGGATTGCCTGCATCGAAGCGGGCGCTCACGTCTTTGTCGAAAAGCCCACCGGTCATACGATTCAGGAGAGTCGCGCTATGGTGAACGCCGCGAGGGCGCACGATCGGGTCGTTCAAGTGGGGATGCATCGACGCATCGGGCCGCATCACGTCAGTGGGATCAAATTTCTCAAAGAAGGCAATGCCGGCGACATCGGAATGATTCGCGCTTTTGCTCACAGCGGAGGCGGACCCGAGGCACCGACTCCGAATCAGGACGTGCCGGAACACATCGACTGGGATCTCTATTGTGGTCCGGCTCCGATGCGGCCATTTAACAAAAAGATTCATCCCGGCGGGTTTCGCAATTTTCTCGATTTCGCCAACGGCACCCTGGGTGACTGGGGGGTGCACTGGCTCGACCAGATTCTGTGGTGGTCGGATGAAAAGCACCCGAAAAAGATCTACTCCACGGGAGGTCGTCCGATCAAAGGGGCTCCTGTTTTAAACGAGAAGGAGCAAACCACCGACGCGCCCGATCATCAGGTCGCGACCTACGAATTCGAGAAATTTACTGCGGTGTGGGAACACCGGCGTTTTGGTGGAAATGAGGCGGAGAAATCGAAGGTCGGCTGCTACTTCTACGGAACCAAAGGCACCTTTCACATGGGGTGGCGCGACGGGTGGACATTCTATCCGTCCAAAGGAGGTGAGGTCGTGCATGTGGATCCGAAATTTGATAATGAGAAAGACGGCCACAATGTTCCGCCTCTGTGGCGTGATTTCATCGAGTCGATCGAGCAGAAACGACTTCCGGTTGCCGACGTCGAAGTCGGCCATCTCGCCACCAATATGAGTCTGTTAGGGATGATCAGCCTCAAGGTGGGGCGGAGCATTGAGTGGGATGGAGAGACCGAAACGATCGCGAACGATCCCGAGGCGAGTGCGCTCCTGCGTCGTGACTACCGGGCCCCGTGGAATTATCCTCAGGTGGGGTAGGAGGTCACCCAACAGGGTTGGGTGTTCGACCTGACCCTGTTAAGTCTTTAGCCTGACAAAGATACACTTTACAACGATATCATGATTAAAAGAATAACCTGTCTTCTCATCGCGGCGGTGCTTTTCAGCCCGATGCTTCGCGCGGCCGACCTTCCGAATATTCTCTGGATTACGTCGGAGGATAACGGCCCTCAGCTCGGTTGCTATGGCGATGAGTATGCGGTCACGCCCAACCTCGACGCGCTTGCGCGGCGGGGGCTTCGCTACACGAGAGCGAGTTCGAATGCCCCTGTGTGTGCGCCGGCGAGAACAACCGTGATTTCCGGTGTTTTTCCGCCGGCGACCGGTTCCGAACACATGCGTTCGGAGACGTCACTTCCCGACTCGATGAAGATGTTCCCCGTTTACCTGCGTGAACTGGGCTACTACTGCACGAATGCTTCGAAAGAGGATTACAATCTCGTGAAGACAGGGCAGGTGTGGGACGAAAGCAGCGGGAAGGCGCATTGGAAGAATCGCAAAGAGGGGCAGCCGTTCTTCGCTGTCTTCAATGAAACGATTTCGCACGAGTCGAAAATCCGCAATGAGATGGATGATGATCTCCGGATTCATGATCCTGCCAAAGCAAGAATACCTGCTTACCATCCTGACACTCCCGAAGTGAGAAAGGACTGGGCGCAGTACTACGACCGGATCACGCAAATGGATGCGAGCCTCGGGGCGCGACTTCAGGAGATCGAGGACGCGGGACTCGCCGACGACACGATTGTGATTTACTGGGGGGACCACGGTTCAGGAATGCCGCGGAGCAAACGCTGGCCTTATAACTCAGGGCTGCATGTTCCGTTCATCGCTCACTTCCCGGCAAAGTGGAAAGACCTCGCTCCTGACGAGTATGAAGTCGGCGGGACGAGCGACCGCATGATCGGGTTCATCGATCTCGCTCCGACGATGCTGAGTCTTGTCGGGGTTGAGCCGAAACTCTGGATGCACGGACACGCTTTTGCGGGGCAGTTTGAAACCGGGTCACCGGAATTCAGCTATGGGTTTCGCGGTCGAATGGATGAGCGGGTCGATCTGGTGCGTTCCGTTCTCGGAAAGCGCTACGTCTACATTCGCCAGTACATGCCGCATCGCATTTACGGGCAATACATCGATTACATGTTCCAAACGCCAACGACTCGTCTCTGGCACGACATGTATGAGGCGGGGAAACTGAACGAGGCGCAGTCTCATTTCTGGGAAGAGAAGCCGGCGGAGGAACTTTACGACCTCGAGACCGATCCTGATGAGGTGAGCAACCTCGTTGATTCGCCGGATCATGAGGACGTCCTCGCCAAAATGCGGAAAGCGCATCAGGCGTGGGAAAAAGAGATTCGCGATGTTGGATTTCTCCCCGAGGCGGAAGTGCATGCGAGAAGTGAGGGATCGACTCCCTATGAAATGGGGCATGACCCTGAGAGGTATGATTTTGATTCTGTTTTCGCCGCTGCCCAGTTGGCTTCCTCCAGAAAGGCCGAAGACATTCCCGCGATTGTCGACTTGTTGAAAAGCGATGATGCCGGGGTCCGCTATTGGGGCGCAACGGGGCTTTTGATTCACAAAGAGGCTGGATTCGAGGCAGGGCACGAAGCGTTGCATGCCGCACTGGGCGATGACTGCGCCAGCGTTGCGATCGTTGCGGCTGAGGCGTTGGGGCGCTTCGGTGATACTGCTGATCAGAAGGAAGCCGTGGCGACGCTGTTGAGCTATTCGAATCAAGTGACAGGAAACCTCTTCGAAGCCATTCTCGCGTTGAATGCGATCGATTATCTTGATGACGCTGCGAAGGCCGAGGCTGACGCGATCCTTGCGCTTCCCGCGAAACCCGTGGCGGGTACTCCGAAACGGATCAGCGGCTACGTCGGGAACGTTTTGAAAAAGCTGCGGGCGGATTTCAATAAGTGAGGTTGATGGGGCGGCGTCGCCGGTTAACATCCCTTAAGCTTCGCTTCATCGACCATGAGTTTTTCGTCTTCAGATCCCGCCGCGTTAGAGAAATTTCTCGAGAAGATTCTCGAGCAGCGGGAGGAGGTGGATGCGGAACTTGATTCGGAATCACTTCGCGCGCTCGCGGAAAAGTATGGGCTCGACAGTGAGGCATACGAAAAGCTCGTTCGGGAGGCTGAGGAACACCGCGCCCGGGGGATCCTGTTTTTTGAGCATGGAAACTGGGATGATGCGATTGCCGAGTTGGATCAGGCGTATGTGATACTTCCCCACGACTCCGAATTGGGTTTTGTTCTGGGGAAAGCTTACGTCCGCCACTATCGGGAGGGGAAAGCGGATGCGGACCGGATTCTCGCCGAGAAATATCTCCGGCAATGCATCAAGCGGGATTCGACTCATGCAGAAGCGGTTCGGGAACTCACTGAATTGGAAAAGCTGGCTGATGAGCTGGCTGGCTCTCCCGCCCGTTACAAGTCTGTCCTGATCGCCGCAGGGGTCCTGCTCGTTTCGGGTGGTGCCTGGTTTTTCTTTCCCGGGGGTGGGGATGCGACGGATTCGGTGAATGAGACCGTGGTTGCTCCGAAGGAAAAACAGCCTGCAACAACAACGGTGAGCCCGGAGCAGACCGGACCGGTGGTGATTCCGGTTGAGTTCCCCGTTGCTGAGCTGGGTGAAGATTTTTCGTTTGATGCCCGATCGTCAGTCCTGACCCGTTACCCGAAACAGAAATACGGTTATGAACTCCTCGGCACGATTTTGACGGGTCCGGTTACGGTCAGCGCTATGCGCGCGAAGCTTGAGCTTCTCGGGGAGGGGGAAAAGGTCTATGCAGAGCATTCCTTTGATATTCTGCCCTCTCACCGCTCAGCGGTCGTTTCGGGAGACAGCATTCCATTCCGCGTTCTACTTTTTAAGGAGGAGTCGGCACCGGCTATTGTGGAAGCGCGGCTCACCTTGACGCAGTTCGAGCACAGTCCATTTCAGGGCGAGGCCGAAGAGGGGAAATTGCTGGAGCTGGCGGGAGCGGGCGTAGGCCTGCCGCCCAACTATGCGTTTGAGCTGCGGGAGCGGAACGTGCTGCGGTCGAAAGGGGCGTTGGGAGATGAGGGGATGGCATTGTTGAAGTTGATCCTCACGCTGGAAAACACCGGGAAGCGCCAGATCGAGTTCATGAAGTTTCAGGCTTCAGTGACGGATTCGGATGGTGACGCGATTCCCCCGGGCCACAACAGCATTTCGAAGCATTTCAGCAACCGGATTAAGCCGGGCGAATTCAGTGCCGTGAGCAGCAGCCAGCCGCCTCTGCTTCCCGGCGAACGCCGTGTCATTGAGGCATCGATCTACATGCCGGATACTTCGCCGGAAGACGTCGCCGGCTACCGGTTGGACTTGCTCGGAATCGAGTAGCGTCTCCGCTGCCTGCGCAGGGTTTCTCCCTCTATTGCAGTGACGGGCCGGACGGGTGTTTTTCCCGTGCAGTCGGCCCGCTCTCAATGCTGTTCCGACCCCGAAAAGGATCAGTCCCGCTTCGGTAAGGTCGCGAGATACTTCTTCTTGAGCTCTTCGATCTTCTTCGCTTGTTCGACCAGGATCTGTTCCTGGCGTTTCCGCTCGGCTTCCGCATCGGCCAGTTCTTTTGCTGCCTGCTTTTCCGCTTCGGTCCGCTCTGCGATCAGCTTGGGCGTTTCGCGCGCCACCTTGGATGCCATCTCCACGGTCGTCTTGGTTTTGTCGGCCTCCTGGTAAGTGGTCGCCAGAAACTGCTCCAACTCGATGAGTCGCTTCTTGAGGTTGTCGACCTCGGCATTGATCTCATCGGGAGTCTTGTATGATAAAGTCCGGGCCGCGACGATTTCGATTTTTTCCTCTTCCTCTTCCATTCCGTCTTCAACGGTGTCGTTGAAAGGAAGCTCAGTTGTGGTGTTGGATGCGAGCGTCAGCGAATCCTGTGCCGGCTGCTTCTGAATCGCCTCCTCCCGGAGTTCGGCGACGGCGCGGCTTGCGACGAGTTTGAGGGCCCGCTCGAGGACGCTGGAGGATTTCTCCTTCAGCTGCATCGTTCCATCAACGACGGTCTTCTTGGCGGATGCGAGCGTCGATTCCGCCTCGGTTCGCGCCTTCGTGGCTTCGGTGACCTCCTGCTTGGCGACGACCTCGCCTTCTTTCATGTCTTCGAGGTCGAATTTCATGTCGTCGAGGTTTTCGCTCTCTTTGTGGGCGGTGAGGTTGATCGCCGCTGCCTGCCATTTTTGTTTGAGAAACTTGGTGTTCTCGAGTTCCAGTTTGGCGAGTTCGATCGATTTCCTGGTGTCGGCGTCCTTCTTAATGACAGCGGCGACGGCGGCCTTGGCTGCGTCACGGGATTTCGTAGAGGCGGCGACTGCGGCTTCCGATTTCTTCATCTCCGCGGTGGCGGCGGCGAGTTGCGTTTTCGAGTCCGCGAGTTGCTTTTGCTTCGCGGCGAGACCGTCGGTGGCGGCTTTCGCTGCTGCCTGTTCTGCGGCCAATTTCGCTTTCAAGGTGTTGGTATTGGCCGCGGCGGCAGCCAGTGACGCGTTTGCCTTGTCGAGCGCAGCCTTGTGATCGTTCCGTGCTTTCTCATTTTGCTGAAACGCCGTCGTTTTGGCGGTCAGGTTGGCTTTTGCCTGCGCAACCCGGGCGGCACCGGCGGTGGCCGCGTCGCGAAGGGGGTTGAGCGCCGCGTCCGCTTTCGCGAGATCGGCGCTCTTGTTCGCCTGATCCTGTTTCAAGGTGCCAACGGCGGTATTGGTGGCGGCGAGTTTCGCTGCGATTTGGGTTTGGAGCTCAGCGGCCTTCTTCTGGTTGGCCTGAACCGCGGCGAGCGCGTTTTGAGAGTTCTGAAGCGTTCCCTGAATTTCGCGTTCTTTTGCAGCCGCTGCCATTTGGGCGTCGACAAGATTCATCGGCGGCGTTTTGCCGTCTTTGGAGGCTTCGACGAGAGCGGCGTCCGCCTTCTCACGGGCGGTGGTAGCCGTCTTCAGCGCTGCCTGCGCGGCGGCGATGGATTTGTTCGCGTTGTCGAGCTGGGCTTTCGCGTCGGCGGCGGCTTTGTCGGCGACTTGAGCCTGAGCGCTGATGGCGGCTGCTTCTTTTGCCTTCGCTGCGAGCGTTGCGTCAGCGGCCTGCTTTGCTTTAGCGGCATTGGCTTGAGCCGCGACGAGAGCATCATGTTGCTTTTTCTGAGCGTCATCGAGGGCGGGTTTAGCCGCTTCCACTTTCGCTGCGTTGAGCTCATTGGTGGCAGTGACGAGGGCTGCTTCTTTGGCTTTCAGTTCCCCGGTAAGCTTGGCGACCAGATCCTGCGGCGCTTTGAGGGCTGCGGTGGCAGCGGTTAAGGCGTCAGTGGTGGCTTTCACGGCTGCATTTTTTGCGGCCACCTCTTTGCCTGCCTGATCAACTTGCGGCGTGAGTGCTTTGACCTGAGCATCCAGTTTCGTAACGGCTGCTTTCTGCGTGTTGAAAGCGGTCGTGATATCGCTGAGCGCCTTGTTCGCAGCCGCTTCGGCCTCACGGGCTTTCGCCAGCTCCGTCGAGATCGCTTTGACACCCTGTTCGAGTTTAGGAAGCGTGGAGGTTAATTCAGTGAGACGTTTCTCGGAGTAGGCGAGTTGCACGTCAATGGTGGGAGGGTTCGGGTCGATCGTGGCCACTTCTGCTCCGTTCTCCGCGTCCCATACTTTGATATTGCCGTGCCAGTCCCCGGTGAAAATGCGTTTACTGTCCTGACTGAACGCGACGCTGAGCACGATGTCGTCTGACGCTTTGATGGTGCGAATCGCTTTTCCGTCGCCCTGCCAGATTTTGGCAGTGTTGTCGCGGCCGACGGTGGCAATGTTACCGTTGGGTGCGTAGGCGAGGGCGAGAACGCCGGCTTTGTGCGCTTCCCATTTCTTGATCTGTTTGCCCTCGTTCATCTCCCAGAGCATGACTTGACCGTCTTCACTGCAGGAGGCGAGGACGTTTCCGTCGGGGCGCCAGGCGATGTCGGTGACTCCCTTGGTGTGGCCTTTCAGAGTGTAAAACTCGTATCCGGTGGCGGCTTCCCACACGTAGAGACCTCCGTTGCGTCCGCCGGTGGCGAAAATGACTCCGTCGGGGCTGTATCCGGCGGTGAGCATCCAGTCAGAGTGCTTCTTGATACTGTTGATCTGCTCTCCGGCAACGGTGTCCCACAGTTTGATATTGCGGTCGGGCCCGCCCATGATCGCGGTTTTCAAGTCAGGGGAAACATCGGCACCGAGGACGATGTCGTATTCTTTCCCGACTTCGATGATGCGCTCACCCGTTTTGAGATCCCAGGCAACGACGTTCCCTGATTTTCCCGCTCTGCCGCCTCCGCATGAGAGGTAGGCTCCGTTCGGGCTGAAGTTGAGTGTTTGCGGGAAACCTTCAGGGTAGGGAAGGACTCCGAGCAAATCGCAATCCTCTGAATGGTAGAGCAGAATCTGCTTCTGGCCGGCAACCGCGAGGATCGGTGCCCACGGGCTGTGTGCGAGCGCGGGAACGGCGTTGGGGCGGTCCGCGACGACCTCGGGCTGCAAAATGAGGTGTTCCGGCATCGCGGGAGGCCCTTCGGGCTTTCCTGTCGAGGTGATGGAGTTCAGATCGACCTTCGGCTTGTCCGATTTCCGGGCTTTACTCGATTTGGTCTCAAGAAGACCGCCTGCGACCCAGTCGGCGATCACTTTGAGTTCCTTTTCGGTGGCTGCGGTGCCTTTTGGCGGCATGAAGGGCTCTTCCTTGTGTGCCGTCAGCGTGTAGATACGGGATGAATTGGCGTCCTGAGACACAACGATGTCACCTCCGGAGCCTCCGTTCATCGCTGCGGAGAATGAGGAGAGATCGAGCCCACCCTTGGATTCATCAGGGTTGTGGCAGTTGACGCACTTGTTTTCGAGGATGGGGAGAACGTCGTCGACGAAAGTGACCTTCTTTGCTTCATCGGCCCCCTTAAGATGCGGGGAGCAGGTGAACACGGTGAGAATCAGCAGCGTTTGGTAAGAGGTCTTCATGGGGTAAATCGAGGCCTGATGGTGTGATGGAACGTCTGTCGCTCGCACGACGGAGCATTCCAATTGAGTTGCAACAGCTCCTTACTATACGACATTCGCGTCGAAATGTCTCTCTCGATTCCATGGCGAGAATGCGCATTTTGATTTGGCCCATATGGGGGGAGTAGCCCTGCTGGAATGCGCTTCTCTACGTAAAGACGCCCCTTGTGATTGGAGGTCTGGAGCTTTCTGTAATACACTGCTTAATAACAACCCCAACCTTCGAATTTATGAACGGATGCTCTAACTTCTTTAACTCAGGACTCGCGAATCGACGCGACTTTATGCAAGTCGGTTTCGCTGCTGGTATCGGGCTTTCCCTGCCGGAGATGCTCAAGGTGGAAGCACGTGGTCAGGCTAAGTTTTACGAATCCAAAGAAGGGGTCGCCAAGTCGCTGATTCATATCTACCTCCCCGGTGGAATGGCTCATCAGGAGACGTTCGATCCGAAGCCGTACGCACCGTCTGAATATCGCGGTCCTTTCAAGGCGATCAATACGAATGTTGACGGGATTCAGTTCAGCGAGAACATGAAGAATCTCGCGAAGGTTGCTGACAAGATGACGGTGATTCGCTCGATGACACACGGTGAGGCTGCGCACGAGCGTGGCACGCACAACATGTTCACCGGATACCGTCCGAGCCCCGCGATCAGTTTTCCGAGCTTTGGGTCAGTGGTTTCGCACGAGCTGGGGCCACGTAAGAATCTTCCTCCGTATGTCTGTGTTCCCAACGTCCCGAATGAGTATGCCGGAACCGGTTACCTCAGCTCGATGTATGGTGCGTTTTCCGTGGGCAGTGATCCCGCATCAGACAAGGCTTTCAAAGTGCGTGACTTAACTCTCCCCGGAGGCGTTGATGCCGCACGGTTCGAGCGTCGTCGCACGATGCTGGAGGCGGTCGACAGTCATTTCCGCAACATGGAGAAGGCCGATTCGATCGATGCGATGGATTCATTCTACGAGAAGGCATACAGCCTCGTCGGTTCCGCCGAAGCCCGTGAAGCCTTCGATCTCACGAAGGAAGACGATAAAATGAAGGAGCGCTACGGTAAGAACACCGCCGGAATGCGCATGCTTCTTTCCCGCCGCCTCGTTGAGTCAGGCGTGCGTCTCGTCACGATGACTTACGGCAGCTGGGATGCTCATGACAAGATCAAGGACAGCATCGCCCGTCAGGTCCCTGACTTTGACAAAGCTCTCGCAACGCTTCTCACCGACCTGGATGAGCGCGGATTGCTCGACTCCACTTTGGTGATGGTTTCCTCCGAATTCGGACGGACACCCAAGATCAATAAGACCGACGGTCGTGATCACTGGCCACGTGTTTTCTCCACGATGCTTGCCGGCGGCGGTATCAAGCGCGGTATGGCTTACGGAACTTCCGATTCACTCGGCGCCGAGCCCGATCAGAATCCCGTCGATGTTCAGTCGTTCGCGAAGACGGTCTACTCCCAGTTGGGCATTAATGCTGACAAAGAGTTGATCGCTCCCGGGCCTCGCCCCATGGAAATCGTCGACGGCGGAAGCGTTATTGAGGCAATCGTTGATAAGGCATCCGCATAATTTCACTTCACTCTTTTATTCCCATCATGAAACGTATTCTGAATGCTCAGGGTGCGGGTTCTCCGATTTGGATCAAGCAGGTGCTGGCAGCTTTGGGGCTGGCGGCACTTCTTGCATCAGCTTCGGGATCCTACGCCAGTTCGCCTGACTTAAGCACCACTCTCCCCCGCGGAGGGCAACGTGGATCTGAAGTCCGCGTGACCTTTCAGGGTAACCGGTTGGCTGACGCAGAGGAAATTCTGTTTCACTATGAAGGGATCACGGCAAAAGATCTGAAGGTCGTCGACTCGAAAAAGGTGGAGGCGACGCTGGTGATCGCTCCTGACTGCCGCCTCGGCGAACACCACGTCCGGGTGCGTTGCAAAAGCGGAACGAGTTACGCCCGGAATTTCTGGGTTTCCCAGTTTCCGAACGTGGCTGAAGTCGAGCCGAACGATGATTTCGAAGCACCTCAGAAAATCGATCTCAATGTAACGGTTGAAGCCGAGGCCAAGCCGGAGGAAACCGATTATTACCTCGTTTCCGCGAAGAAAGGTCAGCGTATCTCAGTCGAGATCGAGGGGCTGCGGATCAATAACATCACGAACAATATCGCGATCGACCCATACGTTTCGATTCTCGACAAAGATCGTTTCGAATTGGGTTCGGCTGACGGGTCGGCGTTGCTCCGTCAGGAATCGGTTCTGTCTGTGATCGTGCCTGAAGACGGTGACTACACGGTCGAAGTGCGGGATTCCGCGTATCAGGGGCGTGGTCGTTACCGCGCTCATATTGGAACCTTTCCCCGTCCGACTGCGATTTACCCCGCGGGCGGAAAAGTGGGCGAAGAGCAGGAGTTCACCCTGATCGGAGACAAAAAGGGGACCTACAAGGTCAAGGCGAAGCTTCCGGCGGAGGCCGGGGTGATGGATCACGGTATTTTCGGAGAGCATGAGGGCTTGCTTCCACCTTCTCCCAACGTGGTGCGTGTCAGCGAATATGGCAACGCGCTCGAGGTTGAGCCGAACAACACTTACAAGGAGGCGACTGCGGTTGGCGCGGTTCCCGTGGCGATGAACGGAATTCTTGAGACCGAAGGGGATGAGGATTATTTCAGGTTCACAGCGAAGAAGGGCGAGAATTACCGGTTTCAGGTTTACGCTGACCGAATCGGTTCCCCTGTGGATCCTGTTCTCACACTCTATGATGCGAAGATGAAGTCTCTCGGCAGCAGTGATGATGCCGACGGAACCAAAGATGGTCGCGTTGATTTTAAATGTGCTGCTGACGGGGAATACCTCGTTCGTGTGAAAGACATGCTTTCACGGGGTGGCGCAGATTTTGTTTACCGTGTCGAGCCCGAGAAAAGCGTGCCATCGATTACGGTGACGATGCCTGAAATGCTGCGACGCAACCTTCAGTATCGTAAGCAGTTCGACGTGCCTCGCGGGGGATACTATGCGATGACGGTGAACACGACTCGCAAGGGCGTTTCCGGCGATTTGGTATTTGAGTTGCCGGAGCTTCCCAAAGGCGTGACCTGGGAGGCCGGGACGATCGACAAATCGATCAGTCAGTTTCCAATCTTGCTGAAAGCGGCACCCGATGCGCCGATTGCAGGCGGGATGTACACGCTCAAGGCGAAAACCGTCGATACTGAGAATCCCGTTTCAGGGACCTTTGTCCAGACACTTGATTTCGTGCGGGGGCCCCAGAACGGTGTCGAATATTACTCTCGTTATCACGACAAACTGCCTATCTCGGTAGTCGAGGAGCTTCCCTACAGCGTGACGATTGATCAGCCCAAGGTGCCGATTGTGCGCAATGGAACGATGAAACTCAAAGTGCGGGCTCATCGCAAAGAGGGTTACGACAAGAAGATCACGGTTCGCTTTCTCTGGAAGCCGCCCGGCATCACGACTCCGGCGACGATGACCTTCAACGAGAAGGACACCGAACTCGAGTATGAAGTCAACGCGAGTGCTACCGCAGCGCTGAATACCTGGAACGTCAACGTGCTCGCGGAATCGACGGGAGACGGGGGATTGACGATGACGGCCTCTCCTTTCGTTAAGCTCACGGTTGAAGAGCCCTTCGTTGGAATGAAGCTCAGCATGGCCACCGCAAAGCAGGGCGAGACTTCCTCCATCCTCGCTGAGGTTGAGCACCTGCGTGATTTTGAAGGCGAAGCCGACGTGCAGATTTTCGGTCTTCCGGCGCACTCGACGACTCCCGCTTTGAAGCTTAAGAAGGGACTCGAGAGTCTCGATTTTGCAGTCGCGACCACGGAAAAGACTCCGGTTGGGCAGCACAAGAACCTCTTTTGCACCGTGGTGGTGATGAAAAACGGTGAGCCTATTTCGCAACGCGTTGGCATGGGCGGCGTTTTCCGCGTCGATCCTAAACCGAAAGAAGTCAAAGCGGCACCTGCTGAGGCCAAACCCAAGGTCGTTGCCAAAGTCGAGAAGAAGGAGAAGCCACTTTCCCGTCTCGAACAGCTTCGCCTCGAGGCGAAGAAAGAAGCTGCGGCTCCTTGAATTTCCAACACTTCCGTCACTTTGCTTGTCTAAACGAGTTACCCCATGAAAAGATTCCTTACATCCCTCACACTTTCGCTGTTTCTCGCAGCGCCCGGCATTTCGTCGGGGGCTGAGAAGATTGACTTTGTGAAAGACATTCAGCCGATTCTTGAATTCAATTGTGTGTCCTGTCACAACGCCAACGAGGCCAAGGCAGAGCTGCGATTCGATACTGCGGCAGAGTTCTTCAAAGGTGGTGAAGGGGGGCAGTCCCTCGTGAAGGGCAAGCCGGACGAGTCTCTCATGATTGAGCTCGTCTCTCTTCCGGATGATGATTCCGACGTGATGCCTCCCAAAGGCCGTCCCTTGCATGAGCATGAGATCGCCAAGTTGCGTCAGTGGATTTCTGAAGGTGCGGTCTGGCCTGAAGATTTGCTGCTTGTCGCGAAAAACGAAGACGATTTCAAAGGGGCTGAGCCGCTCGTCGACAACGGGAAGAAAATGGTGAAGCTCGAGGTTTTCCCTCCTGATGTCATTCTTGAGAAGAAACGCGACACGCAGTCCATGGTCGTCATGGCCACCTACGACGATGACACGACTCTCGACGTGACGAAGAATGCGACTTTTACGTTTGCAGATCCTTCACTCGTTGAGTTGAAGGCCCGCAACCATTTCACTCCGGCCAAAGATGGCCAGACTGAACTGACGGTGAAGGTGGCAGGCATGTCTGCGAAAGCTCCTGTCACGGTGAAAGAATCCGCGGTCGATCGTCCGATCAGTTTTCATCTCGATGTGATGCCCATCTTCATGAGCAACGGGTGTAATACCGGTGCCTGCCACGGTTCCGCCCGCGGTCAGGATGGGTTCATGCTTTCATTGTTCGGTTACGATCCCGATGGTGATCACTTCCGACTCACCCGCGAGATGGCCGGTTTCCGGATCAATTTGGGTATTCCTGAAGAGTCTGTTCTCGTTGAGAAGTCGATTGAAGCGGTTCCTCACACCGGCGGTAAGCTCATGGAGAAGGGCAGCCATGGCTACAACACACTGGTGGAATGGATCGCTAACGGGGCGAAAAATGACAAGCCTGAAGAAACACCTACGGTTTCCGATCTGACGATCTATCCGCCGAAGCTTGTGCTTGAAGGCGCCGGAGCGACTCAACAACTCACGGTCCGGGCGAAATACTCCGACGGACACGACAGGGACGTCACGCATCTCGTGGTTTTCATCACGAACAACGAACCCACCGCTGCTGTCGATTCCTCCGGAAAAGTCACTGCCGGAAAACGCGGCGAGGCTTTCATCATGGCTCGATTCGAGACCAAGACGGTGGGCATCCAGACGATCGTGATTCCTGAAGGGCTCGAGTACACGAGGCCGAAGATGAAGGAGAACAACTACATCGACAGCCTTGTTCATGACAAGCTCCACAAGCTTCGCATCGTTCCATCAGGTGACTGCACCGATGAGGATTTTCTCCGCCGCGCTTACATCGATATCGTCGGACAGCTTCCGACGGTGGAGGAGTATCGGGCTTATACCGCCGATAAAGATCCTGACAAGAGAGCGAAGGTCGTCGATCAGTTGCTCGACCGGAAAGAGTTCACCGAGATGTGGGTGATGAAGTGGTCGGAGTTGCTCCAGATTCGTTCCGATGCCAACATCGCCCAGGGGATTTCCTACAAGTCTGCGTTGCTCTACAACGGCTGGCTTCGCGATCAGATCGCAGCGAACCGTCCCTTCGACGAGATCGTAAAAAGTATCATCGCTTCCGAAGGTGGCACCTTCGCGAGCCCTCCGACTAACTTCTACCAGATTGAGCGCGATCCGCTGAAACTCTCTGAGAACGTCGCACAGGTGTTCATGGGGATGCGACTTCAGTGTGCCCAGTGTCACAACCATCCGTTCGATCGCTGGACGATGAATGATTACTACTCATGGGCGGCCTTCTTCTCCCAGGTGGGACGCAAGCAGGGGGTCGATCAGCGCGAGCAGATCATTTACAACCGCGGAAGCGGCGAAGTGAAGCACCTCGTAGGTGGCGCTAACATGGCTCCCAAATTCCTCGGAGGAGCAGAGCCTGACGTGAAGGGTAAAGATCGCCGCAAGGTGCTGGCTGATTGGCTCGCCTCACCGGACAACCCTTACTTCGCGCGGAACATTGTGAACATGGTGTGGTCGCACTTCATGGGCGTGGGAATCATTGATCCTGTGGACGATGTGCGGGTCAGTAATCCCGCTTCCAACCCTGAATTGCTCACTGCACTCGCTGAGAAGTTTCAGGGCGAATACAACTACGACTTCCGTCAGCTTGTTCGCGACATCTGTAACTCGGCAACTTACCAGCGAACCACACAGGCCAACCCTTCCAACGAGGATGACCTGAAGAATTTCGCGAAGGCAAGAGTTCGTCGTCAGCGGGCCGAGGTCATGCTCGATACAATCACGCAGGTGACTGATACGAAGAACAAATTCAAGGGACTGCCTCTCGGATCTCGCGCGGTGCAGATTGCGGATGGTCAGACGACGGATTACTTCCTGACAACCTTCGGCCGTGCGACACGTGAGACGGTTTGCTCGTGCGAAGTGACGATGGATCCAAGTCTCTCCCAGGCGTTGCACCTTCTCAACGGTGTGACGGTGACAGATAAGATTGAAAAAGGTGGCGCCGTCAAAGCGATGATCGCTGAAGGGAAAACGCCTGATCAGATCATTGAGGAAATTTACATTCGCAGTTTCTCCCGCGTTCCGACGAAGGAGGAAATGACTCAGCTGATGAGCCAGGTCAAAGCGGTTGGCGACGATGCCAAGCAGAAGGAGCTCGTGCTTAACGACGTTTTCTGGGCCGTCTTGAATTCGAAAGAGTTTATGTTCAACCACTGATCGTCAGTTCGCAGCAAAAGTGACTGTTTTCAAGGCAGGTTCGGCTCCACCGTGAGAAGGACCTGCCTTTCTCTTTTTCTGCACGATTACCCCGATATGAACTCTCACCTCTTATGGCTGTTTAAAAGTGCGGGGTTCGGGGTAGCCGGGGGAATTATCGCACTTCTCGTCGTCGCTGTCTGGTTGCTGAATGACAAGCCGAACTTGAGCCTGTGGCACACCGTGAGGCTGGATGAAGAGTTCACCCGCAAGAGCAAGGTCTCCAGCTTCGAAGAGTATTTGGAGCTCGAAGAGCGTCTCTTCGCTCAGCTCGAGAGTGACATCTACAACAGGATTGAAGAGAGGGATAAATTCGGGATTAATCGATTTTTTAAAGACGGGATTTCACATCCCGGTCACTGGGAGAAGAATTGGAATCGGAGTTTTGAGCTGGAGCGGGATAAGCCGGTTGCCGTAGTCCTCCTGATCCACGGGCTTACCGATTCCCCCTACAGCATGCGACATATCGCTGAAGCGTTGCATGGGCAGGGGGCTTATGTGCTGGCCCTGCGGGTTCCCGGTCACGGAACGGCGCCGTCATCCCTTGCCGGGGTGAAGTGGCAGGATATGGAGGCGGCGGTGGCGATAGCCGCGAGTCATGTGAGAGCGAAAGCTCCGGGAGTTCCATTTCATATCCTCGGATACTCGAATGGAGGCGCTCTCGCCGTGAGATATGCCACCAACTCGCTCAAAGACCGCGAACTGCCTCAAGCGGCGTCGATCGTTCTGATTTCTCCTGAAATCGGGGTCGCGAAAGTGGCTCGCTTTGCGATATGGCAGGAACGGATCGGGAAAGTTCTCGGGCTGAAAAAGCTGCGTTGGCACAGCGTCGTTGCGGAATACGATCCGTTTAAATACAGCTCCTTTCCCGTTAATGGCGGAATTTTGGCGCACAAACTGACCAATGTGAATCGGTCTGAAATGGCGCGCCTCGCGAAGGCGGGGAAGCTCGGGGATTTCCCGCCGACGATTGCCTTTCAGTCTGCGGTGGATGCGACGGTATCCGCTCCGGATTTGGTTCGGGACTTTTTCTATCATCTCCCGTCAGGTGGTCACGAACTCGTCGTGTATGACCTCAACCGAATTGCAGGAGTTGAACCGCTCCTGGCGAATGATCCCAAAGAGAAGATCGGTCCGATCCTTGAATCGCCCCGTCGGATGTTCACTGTTTCCGTGCTCACCAATGAGGCGACTGACAAGGCGGATGTAGTAGAACTGAAATGGAGTCCCGGCGAGATCAAGTCGACGAAGCGGGGAACCGGACTGAGTTGGCCCGGGGGGCTCTACTCACTGTCTCATGTCGCGTTACCATTCCCCGGAGACGACCCTCTTTATGGCGGTGAAAGTGCAGGAGGACGCGAAGGGGCGAATATCGGAGGAGCCGCTCTTAAAGGGGAGAAAGGGGCCATCAGGATCCCGGCTACGGATTTGCTTCGACTGCGTTGGAATCCCTTCTACGGGTATCAGGAAAAGCGGATTCTTGATCACCTGGGCCTCGGCACAGAGGAGTCTACCACGCCACCTCAATGAGCCCTTCCTCATAAAGCGCCTTCCGGAGAGCGGGAGGAACTTCGCGGGAGGTCAAATCGACGAGAGACTCCACCCGTTCAGGGCGGCTTGTGCTTACGGCAATGGAACGGACGGCCCCGGGAGCTATCGCAAACTGACAGGCCACTCGCGCGGGTTCGATTGTGAAATCATGACAGAGCGCTTGAAATTTTTCCCTCCACGAGAAGAGATCGGGATCGCTCTCCTCCGACACTTTGCGGTAGTCAAAGAAATCTCCACCGGTCACAAATCCTCCGTGATAGACGGCGGAATTGATTACCGCAACGCCTTCGCTGTGCAGCTGATCCATGAACTCACGGAGGGCAGGCGGATGCCTCATGATCGTGTAGGAATTCGCGATCATGACCCAATCGAGAGAGATTCCTTCCCCGTGAAGCATTTGGATGGTGCGCCAGTCTTTCGCTCCGACGCCAATGGCCTGTGCGTGACCGGCATTTTTCAACTCTGCGAGGGCTCTGTAGCCGTCTTTGATCTGTTCAAGTCGTTCCGCTTTTCCGTCGGCTGTGGTTGCCGCCTCGAGGTATTCGTCAGGGTCGTGGATCGACAGCATTTGGGCGCGGTATTCACCGAGAAGCTCGTTGCCCTGCTCGAAGCAGTCGATGATGCCGTCGTAGCTGATCGTTTGCGTCGCGTCATGTTCGATTCCAATCCAGGCTCCGGGTTCAAAGGTGGGCTCTTTCGTCGTGAGAGGAATCCTCTTCCATCCCAGTTTATTGCTGATGACAATTGCGTCGGGATCGACGTTAAGATCGCGCAGGTGGTGCGCCATTGATTCCAGCGCGAGCCCGGCTCCGTATTTTCCTGCCGAATCGACAAAAACAGGCTCGCTCTGATGGCGAAACCATTCCGAGATGATCGCCCGTTTCGTTGTCTCTTCGACTGCTTGATAGAGGTTCCCGAGGGTACTGGTTCCGAAGATGATACGTGGCCATTCTGCGGCCGGAGGCATAGCGCTCATGAAGGAGTCACCCCCTTGGTTAAAATCAGATTTCCGTATTTGGCGGTGTCGCCGGTCATGACTACGGCAAAGGCTCCCGCGGCGTTCTCGTAGAAGGCGAATCGTTCCAGTCGGACGATGGGAGGCGTTTCCGGGGCGTGCTTTCTGACGACCCTGTCGAAGGCCGCTTCCACAGTGGGATCGAGTTCATCACCTTCCACCGGGGCCATCATCAACAGCGGATCCGGGATGTAGCTGTCCAGCTCAAACAACGGCAGGATAGCCTCGAGAAGGTCGGCAATGAGAAGCCCGTCTGCCCGCAGGCAGCGTGAATTTGTCGATTCTCCCGGGAAATGCGCGTCAGCAAGAACGATGCGATCACCGTGCCCCATGCGCGCGAGAACGCTCAGCAGTTCCGGTGAAATGAGAGGCGATATTCCTTTAAGCATGAGGTCAGAGGGGCGTGAATTGCGTAGCAAATAGGGAAAGCTACATCGTGACTGGAGTGTTATGGTACAGTGATGATGACGCAATCTTTTCCAATCATTTTCCTCACAGTTCTTCTTATTGGAGTCGCTCATGCGGAGCCGGAAAAGAGGCCGCCGCACCCATCGATGGTTCCGATTGAAGAAGTGGAAGGGCTTCCCCGGGTGCTCTTAATCGGTGATTCGATTTCGATGGGCTACACCGTGCCGGTGAGGGAGCGTCTTAAAGGAAAAGCTAACGTTCTGCGCGTTCCATTGAACGGTGGGCCGACGACGCGAGGGCTTGTCCATATCGACAAGTGGCTGGGGGATCAGCACTGGGATTTGATTCACTTTAACTGGGGAATTCATGACCTTCGACACATGGAAGACGGAAAGTGTCAGGTCGAAGCGGATGCCTATGAAGCGAACCTCCGCAAATTAGTGGCGCGTCTCAAGAAGACCGGCGCCACTCTGGTGTGGGCGAGCATCACCCCGATTCCTGAGCCGCCTCTGATCCCCGATCGCACGTTTGGTGATGAGGAGGAGTATAATATGATTGCTGCCCGGGTCATGAAAGAGAACGGGATTCCCGTCGATGACCTCTATACGTGGATGCTTCCCCGGTTCGAGGAACTGCACAATAAGCAGGATCTGCACTACGGCGATGAGGGGTATGAATTTCTCTCGGAGAAAGTGGCGGCAGAGATCGCGAAACACTTGAATTCTTCCGAATAAAGTCAGCCGCGGGAGATGAAGGTAAGATCTGCTCAACGGTGTGTTTTTACCTTCCTTTTCGTGATCTCCTGGATCTGCGTTGATGCGGGGCCGGTGGGTGAGGCTGATGCGCTGGCGTCGCACCGGAAGATGCTGAAGACGCTGGATGGAGTTGCGGCGGCCACGCTGGAAAGCAGCCCGTTTCTGGGCACGGGTAACTACCTCCGGCTGAAGCATCATTACGCCAATTTGCGTGATGATGCGGGTGTGAGAGAACGATTTGGGATTCTCGTTTCACTTGGGATCGCGCATCTGGAACAGGGCTTCGAAGCCGATGCAATTGAGTGCCTCGAACGGGCGATGGCATATGGATTATCTGTCGAGGGCCGCGATCGAATTTCCAATGAGGAGCGCAGCACCGCGATACGGCATTTAGTCGTGGCCTGTCTCCGCCTCGGGGAGATTGAAAATTGCTGCGCGATGGCGAATCCCGAGAGTTGCATATTTCCGCTGAGTCCCAAGGCGTGGCACCGGAGGCGGGAAGGTTCGGAGAAAGCGATTGGGTATCTTCTTCAATTGCTGGAAACATTTGAGTTGAATCGCTCAGATGCGGGGCAGGCAATTTGGTTGCTCAATTTAGCCCACATGACGCTGGGGCAGCATCCCGAAGGGGTGCCCGCCAAGTGGAGGCTCACCCTTCCCGATGAGGGAGTCGCTGACTTTTCGAGTGGTCCGGTTGATTCCCCGCATGAGTTTCCGGCCTTCAAGAATGTCGCGGAGGAGCGCGGCGTGAACACCTTCAGTCATGCCGGAGGAGCGATCGCGGATGATTTCGACGGGGACGGGTTGATCGACATCGTTGTCAGTTCCTGGGATCCCGCCGTATCGATGTCCTTTTTCAAGAATACGGGAGGAGGAGCTTTTGCAGAAGTGGATGCCGGATTCACCGGAATTCGAGGTGGGCTGAACCTGAAACAGGCAGACTACGACGACGATGGCGATCTCGATATTCTCGTCTTGCGGGGTGCCTGGCTGGGAGCACAGGGGGAGCACCCCAATTCGCTGCTTCAGAATGACGGGGCCGGGAAATTTCTCGATGTCAGTTACGCGGTCGGGCTTGCCGAACCGGGGTTGCCCACACAGACGGCAGAGTGGTTCGATTTCGATCTCGACGGAGATCTCGATTTGTTCGTCGGCAATGAGAGTTTGGGCGGGCGGACCGCCCCGTGTCAGCTTTTTCGAAACGATGAGGGGCGGTTCACCGATGTGGCCGGCGAGGCGGGAGTGACGCTTGCCGGATTTATCAAGGGCGTAACGAGCGGGGATTACGACGGCGACGGGTACCCTGATTTGTTTCTTTCACAAATTGATGGAAACAACGCGCTTTTTCGGAACCGTGGCGATGGAACCTTCGAGCGAACCTCTGATCTTCTCACTGAAGGAGCCGGCCCGGTGAGAAGCTTTCCCACCTGGTTCTTCGATTATAACAATGACGGCTGGCTCGATCTCTTTGTTTCAAACTACTCGTCCTCGGGTCTGGAATACGTGAGGTATTACATCGGGAATTCACTGCACGAAGAATCGGTGGCAGCTCTTTTTCGAAACGATGCCGGCAGGGGATTTACGGATGTGACGCGGGAGGTGAATCTCAATAAACCAATGCTGCCGATGGGGAGCAATTTCGGTGATCTCACCAACAATGGGTTTCCTGACATTTACCTCGGCTCGGGCACTCCCAACTACGATTCCATCGTCCCGAATATGCTTTTCGTAAATGATTGCGGAAAGTTTCTCGATTTCACGATGACGAGTCGAATGGGCCACCTGCAGAAGGGGCACTCGGTATCCTTTGCTGATTTTGACGATGACGGTGATCTTGATGTCTTCGAGCAGATGGGAGGGGCGATGCGTGGAGATCAATTCTACGACGTGCTTTTCGAGAATCCGGGGTTTGGGAAACACTGGTTGAAAGTCAAACTTCGGGGAACGCAAACCAATCACTATGGCGTGGGTGCGAGGGTCGGCGTCCAATTAAAGGAGGCCGGAAAGGAGCCGCGCTGGGTTTATCAGTGGATGAACAGCGGGGGAAGTTTTGGAGCGAATCCGCTGCAACTTCACTTCGGTTTGGGAGCGGCTTCGGGGATTCTTCAGGTCGAGGTGGTGTGGCCCGTTTCCGGTCAGACACAGGTGGTCGGCGATATCCGGATGGATCGCTCGGTCACGATCACAGAACCATAACCGGGCCACAAAAAAGCCTGCCAGCTCGTAAGCGTGACAGGCTTCTTTAAAGGGTGTTCAGTCGGTATTTCTATTCAACGGTGATCGTGATTTTCTCCGACACGAGTGGTGGATCGTGAGGGATGTGGGCGTGATCGCCGAGTACGAGCTGGAGAGTGTGCTCGCCGGGCTCAAGCTCGATCGTGACTTCGGTTTGTCCGCCACCGAAGTGGAGGCGTTTCTCGTCCATTGGGAAAGGGAGCTTGAGATCGGGAAGCTCGGAATCAATCACGAGGTGGTGGTGTCCGGTTGGTTTGTCAGGGCCGAGATAGACTCCTGCGGGAGCCACTCCCATACCCTTGAGGCCAAAACGCACCGTAACCTTCTTACCTACCGTCTTGCCGTCTTTCGGGGCGATGATGTAGAGCTTCGCTTTCTCGGGGCGGGGAATCGGGCTCATCGGGATGACGAGAGCTTCATCCTTCTTCGCGGCATCATGGCCGTGGCCTTCTTTCTTATCATCGGCCTGCGCTCCCGGAAGGGCAATGAGAGCGAGAGCAGCGAGGAAAACGGGGGCTGATTTGAGTAACTGGATTTTCATAGGAATTTTTGATATCGGGTGGCAGACTGTACGACTCCAATGCTTCAAGAATGCTCGATTTTTTTTCGAGTAGCAAGCTTTCGCATCAACAGACTCATCTTAACCATGGCACAATCCCGTTATCTGGTCTTTCTCGCCACTGTTTTTCTTGGCGTTTTCAGTGGTTTTGTCAGGGCTGATGACTGGCCGCGTTTCAGGGGGGGCAATGGCTCGGGTTTGAGCAGTGGTGGCGGAATACCGGATCGATTTGATCAATCGACAGAGCTCTGGAGGGTTTCCGTGCCCGGGACCGGCCATGGTTCGCCGGTGGTTTACGGGGATCATGTCTACCTGCTGAGCGCGGTTCCCGCAGTCGACTCCGCCGAAGCAACTCCGGGGAAGGGAAAGAAAGGAAATAAGCAGAAGGGGAAGGGCGCGGTTGCCTACCGGTGGCGGGCGGTCTGCCTTGACCGGAAGACGGGCGCTACGGCGTGGACGAAAGATTTCAAGCAGCAGAACTTCAAAGGTCACCGGTTCAACAGTGCTGCGTCATCGACTGCCGCCGCTGATGCCGATCAGGTTGTATTTGCCTGGGGAACCGCAGCGCAGCTGACCGTTGTTTCATTGAGTCATGACGGGGAATTGCAATGGGAGAAAGACCTCGGACCTGTCGTCGGTGGGCACGGATTCGGCGGAAGCCCGATTCTTTTCCAGAACCTCGTGGTGTTGAATAATGATCAGGAAAAGCAAAACGGGAACCTTCTCGCGCTCGACGCGGCGAGTGGAGAGGTCGCCTGGACGGTGGCGCGTCACAGCGAGCGCATTTCCTACTCGGTTCCCTGTGTCTACCCCGTCGATGGAAAAGAGACGCTCGTCTTCGTGAACTGGCAGCATGGGTTCACGGCGGTTGATCCGCTCGATGGCTCGGTGATCGCGGAGAAGTCGGTCTTCAATCTGGATACCAATGAGCGGGCCATCAGTTCCCCGGTTGTCGCCGGCGGGCTCGTGATTGGCACCTGCGGATTCACCGCCAATCCGAAGCACTGCGTGGCGATGCGTCTCAATGGAAGCGAATGGGAGGAAGTGTGGCGGGTCGAGCGAAATGTCCCTCATATTCCCTCGGTCATGCCAGTGGGGAAGCAAACCTATCTGATCGACGATTCCGGTATCGCGACCTGTCTCGATACGCTGACCGGCAGGGAACTGTGGCGTGCGAGGATCCCCGGTGTCGAAGGGGCCATATTCGGATCGCCGGTGAGTGACGGTGAGAAAATTCTCTTTCTCGATGAAAGCGGAAACGCTCATCTTATTGCCGTGTCAGGAGCGTTTAAGTCGCTCGGTTCGAGCGCTCTCGGTGAGCTCTGCCGCTCGACCCCGGCGGTAGTTGACGGCGTGGTCTACATTCGCACTGAGAGCGGGCTGCGTGCTTACGGCAAGTGATTCAGCTCTTTCCCTGACAGCGCTCAATGAGCTCGTCCCTTTGTGGCGGGAGCTTCCCGCTCACCTCGAGGATGCAGCGATAGGGATCAACGCCGGGCTCGATGATTCCGAGTTCTCCGGCGAGTTGCTTTTCAAAGTGGAGGACGGCCCTCGTGTCGGCGTCGTTTTCCTCAAGGTAGTTCAGCCCGCGGTCAAGGAGGTCCGCGAGCTCGGGCAGGGGCGTGCCCGGTTCAGCGATTTGCTCGATCAACTTGATGAAATACGACGCCGCGAGCGTTCTGAGGTAGTTGGCTCTGAGCCCGAGACGCGGCCTTTCAATACTGAGATCTTTGAGAATATGCAGATCACCCTTTCTCGCGAGATGGATTTCCACTTCGCACAGATAAAAGAGGTCCAGCTTTCCCCGGAAGGGGCTCTTGGGGCGGCGGGCACCCTTCGCGACCGTTTTCACGATGCCGCTCTCGTGTGTGCACCAGTGCACGATCATGCTCGTCTCGGTAAGAGGGGAGCGTCGAATCAATGTGCCACGTGCTTTCAAAAGCGAAAATTTGTCTTCTATCTGTAATCGATAATTTGAAATTATTCCAATCCTGTGAGAAAGCTAAACCCTCCTATGAAAGAGGAACTTCAAGCCATCGATATTGACTCCTTAAAGGCACGGCTCTCCGAGTTGCGCCGGTATCTTTGACTTCGAGAAACTCGAAAAAGAACTGGAGGCCTTCGAGGCCGAGATGAGCGCTCCCGGCTTCTGGGACGACCAGACGAAGGCCCAGGCCAAAATGGGCGAGGTATCCGTGCTGAAAGGGAAGATCATCCCCGTGCGTGAACTCGATTCGAGGATCGAGGACTTTGAGGTCCTTCTCGAAATGGTTCAGGAAGAGCCCGACCCGACTTCGATCGAAGAGGTTAAGAGCGAAAATGACCTGATTGTCGGGCTTCTCGATAAAGTCGAGCTTCAGACACTGCTGAATGGCGTGCACGACTCCGAGAGTGCGTTCGTGACGATTCACGCCGGCGCCGGCGGAACCGAGGCCTGTGACTGGGCCGATATGCTCCTGCGGATGTATCAACGCTGGGGGCAGCAAAATGGTTATACCGTCGCGATGGTCGATATACAGGAGGGCGAGGAAGTCGGAATTCGCGGCGCGACGCTTCAATTCGTGGGAGAAAATGCTTACGGCTATCTGAGCTGCGAGCGCGGCGTGCATCGACTCGTCCGTATTTCCCCTTTCGATTCCCAGGCGCGTCGTCACACCTCGTTTGCGAGTATTGACGTTGTCCCTGATTTGAAAGAAGAGCCCGAGCTTGAGATCGACGAGAAAGATATCGAGATCAAAACGGCACGAAGCGGCGGGAAAGGCGGGCAGAACGTGAACAAAGTCGAGACGGCGGTTCACCTGACACACTTTCCCTCGGGTATTCAGATTCGATGCACGGTGGAGCGGAGTCAGCACAAGAACCGTCAGGTCGCGATGAAGTTGCTGAAAACCAAGTTGCTCCAGATCGAGGAGGACAAAAAGCGTTCTGAAATGGAGCGTCAGTATGGCGAGAAAGGTGAGATCGGGTTCGGCAGTCAGATTCGATCCTACGTTTTTCAACCCTATCAAATGGTCAAAGATCATCGGACGGGATGTGAAACCGGTAACATTCAGGCGGTCATGGACGGTGATCTCGAGGCCTTTATCGAGGCAAAACTTCGCGGTCATGTGGCCGGCGAGGATAACGGTGAAATTTAAGAGGACAGGGGTACGGGATGAGATATTTCGTCACTTTCCTCATCTCCCTGTTTCCTGCTCTGCCGGTGGTGGCTCAGACTCCGGTAAAAAAGGGGGAGTCCGATCTCGTTCCGATCACTTCGGGAATCGTCGATCAGCGTGATTTCGCGGATTCGGTGAACGGCTGCGGGCCGGCGTCGATTCTGAATATGCTGAAATTCAGTCGGGAGGATTATTTGAACGCCTACCTCGGTGTCCTCGGCTCCGACGAGGGAGTGAAGATGCGGTTTCTCGTCGACAGATATTTTAAGAACCGGAAATCAGTCACGTTTCCGGCGGCGAAACGGTGGATGCCAAGCGGTATTCAAAGTGCCGACCTCTACACGGGGCTCAACGAGTTTTTGAAAGACGAAGGGATTCCTGAATTGAACGGGACCTATCTCGATTTGAAAAAGGGCGAGACGGAGGCGAATCACATCGTTCGCTGCCATGACTTAATTTCCGCGTCGATCCGCTCGGGGGTGATGCCGATTTTGAGCCTGCGATCCTACATCGTGAAGCGGCGCGAGGAGAATGATTTTGAGCCTCGATGGGAGGTGGGCGTGCATCATTATGTCGTCGTCACTTCGGTGACGCGGCCTCCTTCCGATACGGGATTCGAGGTCGCCGTGCTCGAGCCCTGGCGTGGGAAAAAAACGACGATCTACATTCATCGGGAGGCCGGCGGGCAGTTGTTTCGGGCGCTCAAGGGGATCGAGGAAAATGGTCAATGGCTCGGGGGGAAGCCTTTCCTTCAGGTGATCGCCCACGATTTGCCGTCGCTGCGGCCGAGAGACCGGGAATGGTCCGATCGCTTCATCATCGTCGCGAATTTTTTGATCGGCGAGTTTTAGTCCGCTAATCGGGTTTCAGACGGGATTGCAAAAGCTCGCGCGGAAAGTCACACTTTCAGGCATGAGCATCCGCGGCTTCTTCGTCACACTTTTCGTCGTATCGGTCGGGGCATCGTGTTGTCGCGGGGATGAGGTGCCGCCCCACCTGACTCTGGCAAAAAATCTCGTGGAAGCCGTCGCGCCTGCGCGGAATGCCTATCTGGGGGGAAAGACACGCATCGTGTGGCCGCGGGCGGGCACTCCGGGCGACGAGGTCGTGAACGAAAGTGTCTGCTCCAGCTTTTGTGCAGCATTGCTGCGGGAGGCCTACGCGCTGGAGAAAGCGGATCTGAAGTCGCTTTTCACGGAAGAATGGCCCGAAGCTGACGAACTCTTTGCGGGGATTTTGAATGGAGAAAAGTTTGAGGTGATCGCATCGATAAAGGACGCGAAGCCCGGTGATTTTCTGATCGTCGATTATCAATCACAGAAGAAGATTCCGACGGGGCACTCCATGCTCATCAGCGGAAAACCAGAAAAGGTGGCTTCTCACGATTCCCAATCCCTACCTTTTCCCTGTCATCCGGACGCGACGCAAACCTCACCCGATGTGCCCGTTGTGTGGGAGTGGCACGTACCCATTATTGACTCGTCGAAAGGGCCGCATGGAAAGACCGACACGCGTTTTCAATCCGCAGAGAACGGGGAGGACGACGACGGCGTTGGGGAGGGCGTTTTGCGTCTGCTTTCAGACGAAAAGGGGCTGATCGCGGGCTACACGTGGTCGACTTACCGCTCATCAAAACTGTGGCTCGCGAGAGACCGGCCTTTTGTCATCGGGAGGTGGCGCGGCAATTAGCGAGGAGGCATGATATCGGCATCTTTTCCGGAAACTTTTTGCTGTGAATGTAGTTTAACCTCCGTGAGGATATCCAAGGAATGGCAGGAAAAACAACGATAGCCCCCGGTAGGAAACACGGGTGGGTGCTCTATACAGGAAAGAGCAAACACGCTGAAGGAGACGACCCCGCTCTCCTTGCAGGGCGGCGTGGTGACGTCGTAATGGCGTATCCTGTCTCGAGTCTCTCGACTTTTCTGGTCACGCTGCCGCCGGTGGAGAGCTCGCTTCTCGAGAGCATGGTTTTCGCTCAGGTGGAGAAGCGGGGACTGGCCGGTAAGATTTCGGGAGAGACTGTTTTTGATTTTCAGAAGATTGACCACAGCGGTGAGGGCGACCTCTACCTGGTGACCGTGGTGATCGAGATGCCGGAAGGGCTTGCGATGAAGACCGCCGCAGGGTTCACCAGTTCCGCTGCGGTGCAGGAGGTCGGGGACCAGCCGGTCGCCCGCATCTGGAAAGAGCGGGGGCGTTATGTTTTAGCCATCTACCGGGAGGGTGAGCCGGTGCACGCTCAAGTGCTCAGCAGCAAGCCCGAGCTGGGAAATGCTCTCGCCGGTGAGGTGAATTTGTCATTGTTGGGGCTGCAAGGCGAAGCCGGTCTTGCGCACGCATTTCCTGAATCGCTCGAAGTCGCGTTGGATGACGGGGAGGTCGAAGGATTCAGGGCGTTCTCAGAGGCGGCTTCGCTTCCTGTGGTCAAGGTGGCTCCTGCGATTCGTGCTCGCGTCGTCTCGCGTCCGAGGTTGACCCCTGCCAGCGTGATCGCAGCCCGGAGGAAAAGCCGTAACACGGTGAAGACCCTGATTGGATTAGCGGTGGGATTGATGATCTACCTCGTCGTCGGTGCCTGGTTTTGGAAAAAGGCGAAATCGACTGAACAGGAGATCGTTTCGCTTGAGCGTCAGGTCGAGATTTTGCGGCCGGATGTGGAGCGGATTGAATTGTCCGAGCAGCGGTGGAAGCTGCTCGAGCCCGCCTTCGATAAAGATTATTTTCCGATGATCCAGTTGAACCGAATCACATCAGCGCTTCCCGGAAGCGGCGTCGTCGTTCGGGAGTTTAAGACAAATGGCCGCAGCATTCGCGTGCGCGGGCAGGCGCGGGATGTGCAGCTCGCAAACCGCCTCGTCGAGGATCTGAGGGCGATTGACGGATTCTCCGCCTACGAGTGGAGCATGCCGAATCCCAAGGTGGAGAAAAACAACACCGCCACATTTGAAATTGAAGGAAAGCCGAAAAATGCGCAGCCTGAACAGTAGAGAAAAATGGCTCCTCGGAGTTTGTTTTGGCGTGATCCTGATCGTCGCGACGGGATTTGTGTCCCGTTCGGTCCTGAAGGTCCTTCGCGGAAGTGAATCGACGATTCGAACGCTCCGGAACGAGCTCGCAGATCAGGAGATGTGGATTGAGGAGATGCCTAAGATTGAGGCTCGTGAAAAATGGCTCGCTGAAAAAATGCCGACTTTGGCGGGCGCTTCGATCGGGAAACTGCAGGGCGATTTACTCCAGACGCTGCAGGATGATATCTTTGATCGAAAGCTCAAGATCGAGCAGCAGAGCCTGCAGGACGTTGTCGCGGAGACCTTTTACACCGAGGTCGCGGTTCGGCTGATCGTGCGGGGAGAGGAGAAAGTGATGTTGGAGTGGCTCACGACCTTGCAGAATCCGGAGAAGTTTCAGGTGATCAAGGCGATTGAATTGAAGCCTGATACGAAGTCGAAAGAAGTCGAGCCTCAGTCCATCTGTCAGATTACGATTGCGAGATGGTACCTTCCCGATAATGGCGAGCAGATCACTGAAGCCGGTCGGGACGGAGAGGAGAGTCAGCCGGCGGAGAGTTAACAAGCGTATTCAACAGGGTATGATGAAGCATCTAACAGGGTTAAGTCTGCGGTTTATCCCGCTTCTGATGATGAGCGGCGTTGCGACTGCGCAGGATATGCCGGGGATTTTGCCCGCCTCGCTTGAGGACGGTGATTTTGATTCGGTTAGAGACGCGAGTCCTTTCACGCGCGTCCTCAGTATTTCAGAAACGTATGCCCTGCGGGGAGTGGCTGAGCTGGGCTCGATCCAGTATGCAACGCTCTATGACCGCGAGAAAAAGAAGACGATTCTCGTTTCTCCCGAGGGCGGTCAGATCGAGTCGGATGATCCCGGTATCAAACTGGTGCAGATCATTCCCGCGAGGTCGCTGGAGGGCGTTGCGGCAAAGATTTCATTCGCCGGCGAAGAGGTGGAATTGAAATATGATGTCGCTCAGATTTCACCCGACCCACCGAAGGGTTCGTCTTCCGGCGATGGCCGCGGTGGTGACAGGCGGGGCGACGACGGTCATCGTAAAGGGCCGTCGAAAGAGGATATCGAGCGTTTCCGCTCACTCCCTGAAGAGAAGCAGAAAAAGCTGCGTGAGTATATCGGTCACGTCATGAAATCGTATCCGGAGATGTCGCGGAGCGAGAAAGGAAATCTTATCCGCGGCGCGATGATCAAGCTCACTGACGGCCGCGAGATTGACATGCCCGGCGGCGACGGGGGAAATTCAAAACCCGCTTCTGCTCCGAAGGGGCGGTGATTATTGTTTCACCAGTCTGACCGCGCCGATGTCCATCATGCGGGGTTGGATTTTCTCTCCTGCGGCGATGACGATCGAGTAGATCGTGTCCGCTTCGAGAGTGACTGCACCGTCCAGGCGAACCGTTTCGAAGGTCTCCAGGTTTTCCGTTTTCTTCGATGTTCCTTTGAGCGTTTTACCGGCGAGATAAACGACGAACTCACTCGAGGACTCTCTGATCGTAGCCTGATCGACTTCGACGACGTAGTTGCCGGGTTCGGAAATCTTGAACATCCACGAGAACCAGGTCTCGGAGGAAGTCCAGCTCGTCAGGGCTGAGAGGAATGAATTGATCGCGACGCGTTTATCGCCGTGGACGCGGGCTTTGTTACCTTTGAGCTCTTCGCCGGGTTTGATAACCGGAACCCCCGCGAGAACTTTCTTCATCGTTTCGATCGATGATTTCGCGTAGGTCCCCGTTTTCGGCAGCGTTGCCGCTTTCTCGATCGATGCCAGCGCCGCGGCACTGGGTGACTCAATCAGCGCGCTGAGAAGTCGGCGAATGTCGTTCGGGTTTTTGATCGTCGCGAAAGCTTTGTCCCAGTAGGGTTTCAGCTCTTCCGGTTTTTCGGGGCCGGGGAGGGTCGCGAGGCGAACGTAGGCTCTCTCGGCAGCGCTTCGAAGACCGTTATCCTCAGTCGTTTCAATGATCTCATCGACCTTCGGAAGAACGCTCCTGTCCTGCCAGCTGAGATACGCGATCATCGCGTCCCTCTGGTATTCGGGGTCGTTCTTTTTATTGTAAATGGCGTTGAGTCTCGTGAGCGTCTTCTCTCCACCCATGACCCCGAGAATGCGAAAGAGACTCTTCCGCTCGTTGCCGCTGGTCGTCGATACTTTGGTAAGTAACTTGTCGAGCATCGGATCGGGATTGTCGCTCTTTTGGAGAACCGCGAGGACGGTGTCTTCAAATGCCTGCCTGACCTCACGACTGTGATCTCCGCTGAGGGCTTCGAGAATCTCCTCGATATTGCTCATGTCAGCGAGTCCCTGAAGGGCCGACAGATACTGGAGGCGTTGGCTGTCCTTGCCCGCTGATTTAAAAGCCGATATGATCTCGGGAACGGCGGGGGTGTAATCCCGCTCCGAGAGCGCCTTCGCCAGCTGAACGCGAACCCGACTGTTCTCACTTTCTTTCATCTCCTCGAAGATCTTTTCGGAGATACCGTTGCCTTCGAGGTTCTGAATGACTTTGAAGGCGTCGCCGCGCAGCGAGGCTGAGGTTTTCCCGTCTTCGAGGAAATCGACTGCGACTTCGATGTCTTTGGTGTCGCCGGATGGCACCTCTGCGGAGGACAGCGCAATGATGCGGTCCTTGTTCGCTTTTGATTTCGCTTTGGACGAGGCGATGAGCCCGGCGCTGATCAGGAGAAGCGTCGCGGTGCAGGCGAGGACGATCCATTTGGTCTTGGAATTGGCAGCGGGAGTCGGCGTGCGCTTGATATTGCTCCGGCTCGTGCGCCCGATCGCGCCGGTGTGTGAGCCTGTGTTAGTGAGACGTCCGGTTCGTGCGCCGAGGTTGGCCGTCGTCGCTCCGACGATCAACGAAGGCGGGGCGGCTGCCTGATTGGCCGAAGTGACGATGCGAACTGAGCCTGTTTTGACAGCGGAGACTTCCTCCACCGGCAGCGCTTCAACGGGGATCGCCCCGGGCGGCTCGGGATTGCGCGGCCACCGTTTCAGAGCCTCGCGCGCGTCCTTGGGGCGGTGGTCGATGTCGCGGTTGATGAGCCACATGACCCACTGACAAATCGAAGGCGAAAGATCGGGGCGGACTTGATCGAGCGGAAACACCTTGTGCTGAAGGTGCGCGTTCATAACCTGCGGCGCGGTTTCCCCGTTGAAAGGATACTGTGCGGTCAGGGCGTTGTAGTAAACACACCCCATTTGATAGAGGTCCGTTCTTGAGTCGAGTTGTCCCCGTTCGAACTGCTCCGGGGCCATGAAAAAAATCGATCCCATGACCGATTCGTCCTGATCCATCGTCTGGACGGAAGGGGCCTTGCTGAATTTTGCGAGTCCGAAGTCGAGGATTTTGGTCTGAAATTTTCCGGAAGCCTGCCAGATCACCATGATGTTGGTGGGCTTGATATCGCGGTGAATCACGTTGTTAGCGGCAGCGGCGATGAGCGCCTCCATCGTCTGGTAGACCACTTCGGTGAAATCATCCTGCGTGAGAACGCCCCGTTCGACGGTCTCATCAAGCGTCTCACCTTTGAGCAGTTCCATCACTACAAAACCGCCTTCCTCATCCTGTCCTACATCGAACACAGTGATGATGTTAGGGTGATTGAGGCTCGACAGGGTCTGCGCTTCGGCCATTAACTTTTCAGCGGCGTCCTGGACCTCCGCTTCGGTTGCCTGACCGGCTGCGAGAACCCGTTTGATTGCCACTTCCCGCTGGAGCTGCGTGTCGAGAGCTTTATAGACCGCTCCGAGGCCGCCTTTGCCAATCTGCTCGAGGATTTTGTAGCGGTTACTCATTTATAGGAACGAAGGCGGTACGAAACCACGCAGCTACGTGAAATTATAAGTGTAATCACGGAGGTGCAAGAAAATAACCAGTAGAAAGTCACATCGTTTTATCAGGAGGTGAAAAGGATTTGGCACCGTTAGGGGACTGATGAATGGTGACAGCGTAATATGGATCGTGAAACATTGGCTGACACACTTGAGGAGATAGCGTTGCTCCTGGAATTAAAAGGGGAGAATCCGTTTAAGATTCGTGCCTACCGGTCGGGCGCCGAAACGGTCCGGCAGTTTTCCGGAGACATCGTTAAGCAGGCTGCGGAGGATGATCTGAAAGGGATCAAAGGCGTAGGTGATGCCCTGCAGCAGAAATTGCACGAACTCGCTTCGACGGGGAAGCTGGAGTATCACGAGAATCTCAGAGCGGAGTTTCCCGAGACGTTGTTTGAGCTGTTTAAGATTCAGGGCCTGGGGCCGAAAAAGATCAAGGCGCTCTACGACAAGCTTTCGGTCGATTCCGTCGCGAAGCTCAAAGAAGTCTGCGAATCGGGGGCGATCGCGGAGCTTGCCGGGTTCGGGAAAAAGACGGCCGATAAAATTCTGGAGGCGATTGAATTTCGTGAGTCAAACGCAGATCGGTTCCGTTTGGGCGATGTCGTGACGCCGGTGGAGGAGATTTTAGCGGCCTTGAAGCAGCACCCGGCCTGTTCCCGTGCCGAAGCTGCGGGAAGTTACCGCCGGTCGAAAGAAACGGTTCATGACGTCGATTTTCTCGTCGCGACGAAGGAGCCTGAGGCGATTATCGAACACTTTGTCTCTCAGGAGTGGGTTCACCGCGTCATTGCCAAGGGCGGGACGAAAGCGAGCATCAATCTGGAGAACGGTCTGCAGTGTGATCTCCGTGCCGTATCGAACGATGAATTTGCCTGTGCACTGGCCTATTTTACAGGGAGCAAAGAACACAACGTGGCGATGCGCGGGCGTGCCAATGACCGCGGTTACACTCTCAACGAGTATCGCCTCGCGGCGAAGGAGGGGAGCGGAAACGACGAACCTCCCGTGTTCCACAGAGAAGAGGAGATTTACGATTTTCTCGGCCTCGATTTTGTTGAGCCCGAGCTGCGGGAGAATACCGGTGAAGTCGAGGCGGCGGAGTCGGGCGACCTTCCTGTATTGGTGAAAACGGAAAATCTTCGAGGCACCTTCCACAATCATACGATCGCCAGTGACGGGCAGAACACGCTCGCTGAAATGGCGGAGGCGGCGATGGAGCTCGGGCTGCAGTATCTCGGAATCGCGGATCACTCGAAGAGTTCGTTTCAGGCGAATGGTCTGGATGCCGCGAGACTGCGTTCTCAGATCGACGAGATTGCTGAGTTGAACAAGGGCTTTGCTGATCGCGGCGATCACTTCCGTCTCCTCGCCGGAAGTGAGGTCGATATTTTGAAAGACGGGTCGCTGGATTTTGAGGATGATCTGCTAGGTGAGCTCGACTACGTCGTGGCGAGTGTTCACAACGCGATGACGCTCTCGGAGACGGCGATGACAGACCGAATTATCAAGGCGGTGTCGAATCCTGCAGTGACGATGTTAGGGCATCTTACGGGGCGTCTCCTGCTGAAACGTGAGCCGTATGCGGTGAATGTCCCGGCGGTGATTGAGGCCTGCGCGGAAACGAATACGATTATCGAACTGAACTGCAATCCCTGGCGTCTCGATATGGATTGGAGATGGTGGAAGCTGGCGACGGAAAAGGGAGTGAAGTGCGCGATCAATCCGGATGCGCACCGCACCGCTCACCTCGATTTTCTCTGGTTTGGCGTCCGTCTCGCCCGGAAAGGATGGCTGACACGGGACAACGTGATCAACACGCTCGATCTCTCTGAAATCGAGATGTTTCTCAACCTCGATCCGGTGTGATAATGAATACGTATCTTCCCGTGACTGAGCTTTCCGGGAAAGTAAACTGAGTTACCCTTCAGGAATCGCGCCGGACCGAAGAGTCCCGGTCACGACATCCGAATTTCGCTGTTCCGTGATTCCACTGCGCCGGGAATCCCTTTTCGAAAAAGGCCTCTACCGATAAAAGAAAAAGCCTAATCGGAACGAGCTAGAAACTGCTTGGCGAGGTCGGCGAACTCTGCCCCTCCCTGCGCCTCGAGCCACTTTTGAACGGGGAGAAGCAGGGCCGCCGCAGCGTCCGGCCGCTCTGTCTTGCGATACCATTCCGCGAGGACCCCGGCAGCCTGCAATGCGCGCAGCTTCGCTCCCTGAGATTCCGCCATTTCCATAGCACGTAGCAGCAGGCCCTCCGCTTCCGCAGAGGTGCCGGTTTTCAAAAAGAGAGACGCCTTCGCGATCAGCAGTCCCGGCATGCTGCAATGCTCGCCGTTCTTTTCGGCGATGGCGATGCCCGTGGTTATCTGCTCGCGAGCTTGTTGCATCTCACCGCTCTGAATACTGCAGTCGGCGAGCAGCGCGTAGAAGAAGGGTTGGACAAGCTCTGTCCCCATGACGACATACTCTTTGAATCCTTCTTCTACCAGCTTCGTTCCCCCGGCACGATCCCCGGTGCGGACCTTCGTGCTGCCGATTAACATTTTTGCCACCACAAGCCAGAACATCTGGTGGTGTTCGGTGCTGTATTCGATGGTGCGCTGCCCGTATTTGAGGGTGTTTTCGATATCCCCGAGCCCGAAATGAAACATGGTCATGCCGCCAAGCGCCCACGCCATCGTATGGGGATTGTTCATTCCTTCGGCGATTTCGAGTGCTTCGCGGATCGTTACCGCAGCCTCACCGACTCGACCGGCGAAGCAGAGGACGAATGTCAGATAGACTCTCGCAGCGACGCCCGGATCCTGGGCAAAGTGATGAGCATTGCTTGCATGAACGTCGTGGTCATACATCGCGACGGCTTTCTCGAGGTTTTGGATCGCTTCATCGAAGTTCCCCATCCAGTAAGCTGTCGTCCCCATCCTCCAGTAGCCTTCTATCGGTAGCGTCGGGTCTGCTGAATCTTCAGCCAGCCGGATCAGCGTTTCGGCGTATTCCCGGGCCTCCGAGAGTCGCCCTCTCATCAGAGTGAAGCCCCACAAGCCGCAAATCGCGGGATAGATCCGGACGGAGCTGTCGAGTTTCTCAAGCAGCCCGGCGGCTCGCTTCAGTGTGTCGCCAACCGCGTCTGAGCTGAAACCTCTCGTTGAAATCAGGACGGTTGCCTTGGTATTGCAGAGAAAAAATTCCTCCATCGCCATCGAGTCCGCTTCCGGGAGGTCGGCGATCAAAGCCAGACCGCGCTCCGCGTTAGCGAGCGCTTCGGAATAGGCGGAGCGCTGCAGTGCCCCGGTGCTGGCCCTGGCCCAGTAGGGAATGGACTCGCGCTTGCGTTCCGCTTCTTCGAAGTGGTGCGCGATCAATGCCGGCGTCGATCCTGCATGCGATCCCGCTGCGACGGCCCCCTCGCGCGCTTCGGCATCCCGAAGGGCCTCGGCGAGAATTCCGTGATACTCCCGCTGGTGCGTCGCATCGATGCACTGCACCACGCTTTCCCGGATCCGATCATGATAGGCCTCCAGAGTATCATGACTGCCGGGCCCTGAACTCTTGATCCAGTGTCCGGTTCTCAGCGTTGACTCGACCTTCTGTTCGCTGTGTTCGAGATTCGCGGCGTCAAGGAAGATACCCCGGGCCAGAGGGTGACCAGCGAGAGAGATCAGCTCGAGCAGGGATCTCTCTTCCTGATTCAATTCGGAAAGTCGTCCCGCCAGAATCGACTTCAGATCGCTCGATTTCCCACTGTTCCCGACCGCGGAAGCCAGCTGAAGGAGAAAGAACGGACTGCCTCCCGATTCGGCGGTCATTTTCAGGACATCAAAGCCGGGTCTGTCCGCAGTCAGACGCAGAGCGAGTTGCTCGAGCGCGTCCTGTCTCAGTTCATTGACGGGGAGATCGATAAGGGGGATCTCATCGCTTTGCCGCAATCCTTTGAGGAATTCGGTGAGGGCTGGATTCAGCTCGAGTTCGACCGTGCGATACGAAAGCACGAACAGGATTCTGCTGCCACGGAGCGCCCCGATCAGGTGGGCTGCAATCTGGAAGCCGCTTTCGTCGCACCAGTGGAAATCGTCGAGGACCAACACGAGAGGGCTCTGCTCGCTGATCCTTCGTAACAGTTCGCTGAGAGAGCCCAGCATCTGGTTCCACTGCAGCGACGGATCCGGAGGGGGGGCGCTTTCCTCTTCGATCTGCGGAACTATTTCAAACACGGGAAATACCCGCCGCAGCGCCGCGAATCCGGGCGGCAGGATCGTCATCAGTTCATCCCTGCTTTTGCGGGAGAGATACACCGCCAGATTGTCGACGATCTGGTCGATTCCCTTGTAGGGGATGAACTCCTTCTCGTAACAGCGACCAAAAAACACGATCGGATCGGGATCACTCTCGACCTCCTTCAAATGACCCGTGAACGATTCAAGCAGCGTCGATTTGCCAATGCCGGAATTGCCATGGATCGTCACGACGGCACATTCGTCGTCTTCAATCACTTTGCGGAAAGCCCCTTCGAGAATACGGGTCTCCGATTCTCGCCCCAGCATCTCCGGCGGACCTCCCTCCGCGAAGTCTGTTCGACCCGCGGCATCCTCCGCGCCGGCGAGAGCGTTCCTGATCAAATGATAATCCGGCCGTTCAGACGGCTGAACCGCAAACAGCCGCGCAACAATTTCAGCGAGCCTCGAAGGAACACCGGGGGGGAGCGGGAGGGGATCCGCTCGCAGTTTCTTCTGAAAAATTTCAGAATAAGTGTCATTGAACGGGCGGGTTCCTGTCAGGCCCTCATTGAGCAGCACACCGAAAGCATACCAGTCGCTCGCCGGGGACAGAGGGTCGGATCCGCTCATTTGCTCAGGTGGCATATAGGGAACGGTTCCTGCGATGAGATTCTCCCCGATACTGTAAAGTCCGAGTCTCTCCGCGAAATTTGTCACCAGTCCGAAATCGAGAATCCAGCATCGGTCGTCCACGGGGTCCACGAGCACATTCGACGGTTTGATGTCGCGATGGAGCTTTCCGTTGCAATGCAGATAGTGCAGCCCATCAGCGATCTGCCTGAAGACACGCTCGACACGGCCGTAGAACTCCGAATCCGAAGTCGACGCGCGAACCGTTTCCCGCCAATCGATCAAATTGACTCCGGGCACTTTCTCCATCACGAGACAGGCTATTTGGTCTTCGTGAAAAAACTCGAAAAGCCTCACCAAATTGGGATGGCTGAGGTCACAGAGCGAGCGGAATTCTGATTTGAAGCACAGCAGCTGTTCGGCAAGCGGTCGGTAGAGCAGCTTCATCGCGAGCTCCGTTCCACGATCCCTGTCACGAATTCGATAGACTTCGCCCATTCCTCCGGAACCGATGACTTCGAGTACCTCGTATTTTTTCGCCACCTCGGGCAATTTTCCGGCGACCTGTTCGTGCCAGCCTTTTCCCTCTTCCGGCACACCGGCGGCGAACGTTTCTGTCAGTGCCAATCTCGCGGCTTCATCGAGAGGCGTCGAGACGGCATCGAGCCCGGCTGCGAGGAGATCGATCACGGCCTGATTGACTTTGGATGTCCGGGAGACTGCCTCCTTGTCTGCAGAGGACTCGCTCGTCGAACCATCTGATCCCCCCCGGAGTAATATCTCGTGCAGAGCGGTTTCAAATTCCCGATTCGGGACGGAGATTGTTTCTGTCCAATGCGTCATTCACTTAAAGGAAACCTGCTCTATGGGACTGTGGTCACGTCTTCTCGTCCCGGTCACAATGATCCGTGCAACGACCCATAATTCAAGACCGGGCTACGAGATCTCTATCGTGACACCGGAGATGCAAGCGGTCGAGCCAAAAACAAGTGGCTCGTTTTCTTTGACATGGCCGGAGGACAAGCCGCGAAGCACGGGGAATTTACTGTTTCCAAAATGCTCCGCGAGTACGTCGTCGAGGGAAACTTGATCGGGACCGGGATCGCCTTCGGTGAAGGTTCCAATGATCAGTCCGCGGATCCGGTCAAACCAGCCGGACTGCTGCAAAGTGGTGAGCATTCGATCGATACGATAAGGCCTTTCACCGACGTCTTCGATAAAGAGAATCGCGTCGTCGAGAGGTGGCGCGAAAGGGGTGCCGTTGAGCGCGCAGAGAACCGCAAGATTGCCGCCGCAAAGCCGGCCGGTTGCATCACTCGCTGATGCGGTGTCGAAACGCTCCAACTGATGCACACGCGTCTCGCCGGGGGATTCGAGACAGTGCGTCCATCGCTCGCGGATCGGGTCGCTTGAGTTTCCCAGAGCAGCAACCATGGGAGCATGCATCGAACGCACGCCCGCTGCTGCCCATCGGGCGTGCAGTGCGGAAATATCACTGAACCCGACGATCATTTTGTTCGCCGATTGAATTTCTGACAGGTCTATTCCCGGGAGAATTCGGGTGGTGCCAAATCCACCTCTGGCACAGAGAATGGCATCCACTTGATCGTCGTTGATCGCTCCGGTGAGTTCGCAGAGACGGCGGTCATCGCTTCCCGCGAGATAGCCCGACCTGGAAAAAATGTTGGAGCTGAAAGTCAGATTGTAGCGTTGTTCGAGCCATTTGACGCCCTCGCGAAACGCTTCTTCGTCGAATGGACCTGCCGGTGCCACGATTGCGAGCGTCGAGCCCTCGGTGACGGAGCGGGGAAGGGGAAAACTCATCGCGACGGTGGTGTGAGTGAACGCTTGGTGATAGAAAAACGGGAATGGCCCGAAAAAGACCATTCCCGCTGTAGAGAATCTCTCTGAAGGTCGATTATTCCTCGACCGGAGCGATCATTCCGTAATCACCGTCTTCGCGGCGATAAATGATGGAAAGCCTGTCGGCCTTGGCGTCATGATAGACGAGGAACGGTTTCTCGTTCATCTCCATATCCATGATCGCTTCATCGGAGAAGAGGTGCTTGATCTTGTATTTTTCCTTGTGGATCAGGACCGGTTCATGCTCTTCCTCCGGCTCGGCAGGAAGTTCGGGAAGGAAAACGGCCTCTTCGAGGTGTCGCATCTCCTTCTGTCTCTTGGGTCGGTGAGACTTGAGCATGCGAGTCTTGTGTTTACGCATCCGGCGCGCAATTTTGGACATCGTTTCATCGATTGATGCATACATGTCGTTCGAGGTCGAATCGGCCTCGATTACGATGTGGTTGGCACAAAAGAGAATTACCTCCGCGATGTGTCGATCGCTCTCCACATTCAGGATTACCTTGGCTTCAATGATCTTCGGGTAATCCAAATGCAAGCCGGCTACTTTTTTCTGAGCATGGTCGCGCATCGCTTCTGTGACAGAAACGTGGCGGCCGGTGACAGTGATAGGCAGATTGACGTTGGTTACTTGCATAGTTCGTTTTGTTATTTGAGGAGGCTGGCTTTTCCAGCTCTTGGATACTCTAGCAGGAACGGTGCCTTTTTGACAAGGATCGAATCAGGGGCAATACGCCAATATTTTTTATAACAAAGCCAGAAAATAATCGTTTCCAATCTTCACATCGTGAACCGGTCACCGAGGTAGAGCTCGCGACTGACGGGATCATTGATGAGGAAATCACGGGTCCCTTCGCGGAGCACTTTTCCTTCGTAGATCAGGTAGGCTCGATCGACGAGTTCGAGTGTCTGGCGGGCGTTGTGATCGGTGATGAGAATGGCGAGGCCGGAATCCCGGAGGTCGGCGACGATGTTCTGAATCTCGTTGACCGCGATCGGGTCGACACCGGAGAACGGTTCGTCCAGCATCACGAGAGAGGGCTGAGTAACGAGGGAGCGGGCAATCGTGACCCGTCGTTTTTCGCCGCCGGAACAGGTCAGGGCGATATTCTTCCGAATGTGAGTGATGCTGAAGCGTTCGAGCAGCTCATTGCACCGCTCAATTTTCTCTTTTCGCGGAATGTTCATCGTTTCCATCACCGCCATGATGTTCTGCTCTACCGTGAGCTTTCTGAAAATCGATTCCTCCTGCGGCAGGTAGCCCATGCCGAGGCGGGCGCGCTTATACATCGGCATTTTTGTGACGTCGTTCCCGTCGAACATCACTTTTCCGTCGTTGGGCGGAACCAGTCCGACCATCATGTAGAAACTCGTCGTTTTCCCGGCTCCGTTCGGCCCGAGGAGGCCGACGATCTCTCCGGGTTTCACGTTGATGGCGACGCCGTTGACCACGGTTCTCCCATCGTAGATTTTGACGAGACCTTCGGTATCAAGAAGGCGCTCTTCGGAAAATTTGCGTTCGCGGGGGGCTTCTCTCCGGACGTCGGCGGGGGGAGATTCCTGCGTGACGGTGGCACGCGCGGCGGGAAGACCGGTTGCGGCGGCGGCTGCCGTCTCGCTCGCTTTTCGCTGTGGCTCAGGCGCCTGTGGCTCGATCCGGGGTGGCTCTTCCTCATTTCGTGAGGGGGGCAAGTCGGACGGTTGCCTGTTCTCGACGGGAGCCGGAGCGGGGGCCTTTTTTCGCTTCTTGATGAGCGATGCGACCGTTTTCCTTTCAGGGGCTTCCTCCTCGACCTTGTCATCGAAAGATACGAAATCGCTTTCGAGGAAATCCGGGGTTTCCGCTTCGTCGTAGACAAGAAAGTCTTCGTCGACGATTTCGGGTTCGGTGGATTTTGGCTCCGGGGGCGGGACCGGTGCAGCGGGCACCTCCTCGAGCGGGTGCGGCTCGACGTGCGCCGGGGGGCGGAGTTTCACAGGAACGGGGACCTCGACTTCGGCTTTGATGGTCGGTTCGGATGGAAGTTTCGGCGGGCCGGCCGGCTTCGAAGATGCTTCGGCATCGTTCGTTCCGGGGAGTTCTTCCGAGTAGCCGCTCTTCTTTACCTTCGGTTGCGCACCGAAGAGTTCAGCGATTTCGTCACGGTCGTCAGAATAGCTCATAGCGTGGGACGGGGATCGAAGGTGGACACAATGGTGAAAAGTTGAAATCAGCGGATGCCGCCGATTCCGACTCCGATATCGAGATCCTTGGTTTTGTCCGGACCTTTGATGGGAATGCTGATGTGGCTCCGGTTGCTGGTTCCCTTGATCTCGTAGAGCCCGTTGCCTCTCATGATGATCTGGGCATCAGCGGAATTCGTTTTCACGAAAGCTTCGCCGTCCTGAATGTAGGGCGGCCCTCCCGTGAGGATCATGTCTTTGGTGATTGCGTCGTAGTCGGCGCGGCGGGCGAGTGCGATTTGAGTTTTCCCTTCCGGAGTGATCCGTCGAATCTCGACCATTCCGCCCGAAGCGACGGCGCGTTTGAAGTTCTCCGTTTTCTCGCCGGTTTGCGGGTTCTCGGAATTTGCTCCCATTCCGGGGTTCGTGTGAATTTCCAGCTTGTCGCACTTAATCTCGAATCCGGGATGGTTGACAAACACATCGCCGCGAAACGTGAGGAGGCCGTTGGTGTCGTCGAGAATCGACTCGCGGGCGAGGATTTCCATGTTGCCTTCGGCGCTGTTGCCGAGTTTGCCGCCTCCTGCTTTGGTGTTGTATTTGGGCGTGAGAGGCTGTGGAGCGGGGATCTCGTCCGAATTGAGCGAAGGGGAATCCGGAATCTGAGGCGTCGTAGCCTGAAGGCCGGCGACTTCCACCACGCTGGTTTCCTGTACCACGGTGGTGGATTCCTTGGCGATAGCCGGAGTATCACCTGCCACCGGCATCGCGATGGGGCGGGCAACAATCCCGCCATTACCCGGAGCCGGTCTCGTTGCCGGGACTTCATTCTCAGAAGGCGGCGGCTTTTGCATCATGCTCGTGATCGAAGAGATCGCCCGGTCTGCGGTGGGTTGAGTTTTCAGCTCTTTGGCCACTGATTCGACCTGATCGGTGTCGACCTCCCGGGCCATCGCTTCAATCTTGTCAGTGTCGATTTCTTTGGCCAGAGACTCGATCTTTTCGGCGTCGATCTTGTCCTTGTTCTCGTTGAATGCCCGGGTGACGGAACGAACCATTTCTTCAGGATCGAGATCAGCCTCTTTCAGCGCGGCCTCGGGATCTTTCTTCGCTTTTCTGAACGCCGATTTGAAGCGCGGGTCCGAAAAAACGGAAGCGGCTTCCTTTTTTAAAGCTTCGGTATCCTGCGCTGTCACTGCCCCGGGGAGGATGGGCAGCCCGAGAGAGAGCGTGATGAGAAAGAGTGAATATTTCATTATAGGATGGGATCAGATTATCCGTTTTGAAGTTTATTTTCTGCCGGGGACTGCGATTCCCATTTGAGAGGTAAAGTCTTTGGCGTCGGGGATGATGACTCTCACATTGCCTTCCATTCGGCTGACTCGTGATTGCGTTTCAAAGGTCATTTTATCGCCCGTCATCGTGAATTTTTCCTGAGCGATCTTGGCGGGCGTTTTCGAGATGAGCTGCTGAGAAACGAGGTCAAAAAGCGCTTCATCCATGCTGATGTAGGTTTCAGGCTCACCTTCATCGTTGTAGATGGAAATGACGAGATCCGTGAGGTCGAGGAACTGTTCGTCGACGCGGACGACCGTGACGGCGCGCATCACCGATTTGAGCCTGTCGTCGGTGTAGGAGGGGATCGCCACGCCTTTAAAGACCCGTCCGATAGGGAATAACTTGGTGAGCTCCGGAGGGAGCATGCTCTTCATGAGCGAAGCGGGGACGGGCTCGTTGGCCGCAGCTACGCTGAGCAGGAGGATGCCTGCTGCAAAAAGACTTCGGAACGGGCCCGGGCGATGGAGGTGATGTAGCATTAAAAAAAGATCAGGACTTAAACGTTCTTACCAGCTGGTAGAGTGCTTTGAGTTCTGAAAGGACTGTTCCCAATTTGTCGAGCGGGACCTGATTGGGACCGTCGCTGAGCGCTTCCGCAGGATTGGGATGGGTTTCCATAAAAATTCCATCACATCCGGCCGCGACCGCTGATCGAGCGAGAACCGGAGCCAACACGCCGTCGCCGCCGCTGGAGGTTCCGTCACCGCCGGGGCGCTGAACCGAATGGGTCGCATCAAAGACGACGCGGCATCCCAACTCTTTCATCCAGGGTATTGATCTCATATCAGCAACGAGGTTGTTATATCCGAAGCTGGTTCCCCGTTCCGTAAGAAAGTAATTCTCACATCCGAAGGCCTTCAGTTTATCCGCTATGTTCTTAACGTCCCACGGGGCAAGAAATTGGCCTTTTTTAACGTTTACGACTCTGCCGGTGACCGCTGCCGCCTCGATGAGATCTGTCTGACGGCAGAGAAATGCGGGGATTTGGAGCACATCGATGAACTCAGCCGCGATCTTAATTTCCTCCGCGGTATGGACGTCAGTCGTTACCGGAACGCCGATTTCCGTGCCGATCTTCTGCAAAAGACGGCACCCTTTTTCGCAATCCATTCCGCGAAACGAGGACACTGAACTCCGATTGGCTTTGTCGTAGCTGGCTTTGAAGACAAAATTTACGCCGCTGCTATCAGCAATGGCGCGGATTTTCGGGGCGATATCAGCGATAAAGGCCTCGGATTCAATCACACACGGCCCCAGAAAGAAGAGCGGTTGCTCTCCTCCCAGAGTGAATTCCCCAATTTGAATCTCTTTCATTTCGCCCGGTTTTTCATCATTAGGCTACTGCCATGAAGGGAAAGTATCAACTGATAGGGCTATGTTTGAAGAATATCAGCAAGGGTGAATAAAGTGGCGGTTCCGAAAAAACGCGATGAATTGACAGTTAATTGTCTGGACGTCCAGAATCGTCTGGATAGACTGTCGCGATCCCGATTTTTAAATGTTCGGAATAGGTGTTGATGGAGGAAAATGAAAATCAGAATCCGACGGTGAATCATTGTCCTGAGTGCAAGCTGCCATTGGATGTTTCGCTCCTTTCACCGTATTCGAAGATCACTTGCACGCATTGTGGAGAGTCGATCCGGGTTCGAACCTCGATGGGTCAGTATGACATTACCGGCCTCCTCGGGGAGGGGGGGATGAGTCAGGTTTTTCGCGCTTCAGATCGCCATCTGGGGAGAGAAGTCGCGCTGAAAGTTCTTCATCAGGCGCTGAGTCGCGACGCTGTTCTGACCGCGATGTTCGAGCGTGAGGCCAAACTCACGGCGCTCATCATTCATCCGAACGTGGTGAAGGTCTACACGGTGGGGCAGGATCAGGGCTACTTTTTTATCGCGATGGAGCTGGTCGATGCCACGGGTGTCGAGAAAGTGATCGAAGAAAAAGGGGCGATCGCGGAGGCGGAAGTGCTGAGGATCGCTCACGACGTCACGAACGGGTTGCGCGCCGCGTATGACGAGGACTTGATTCACCGCGATATCAAGCCCGGTAACATGCTGGTGACGGAGGACGGGACGACGAAGCTCGTTGACTTCGGGCTCGCGGTTCAGCAGGGAGGCGTCGATGAGTCTGAAGAATTATGGGCGACACCTTTCTACGTTCCTCCGGAAAAACTGGACGGTGAGCCTGACACTTACCTCGGCGATATCTACAGCCTTGGTGCGACGCTTTATCACGCTTTGGCCGGAGTTCCTCCCTTTGAGGCCAACACCTCCTCGCTTGAGGAGCTGAAAGAGATCAAGAAGCAATCGGTGAATCTCAAGTCGGTGGCTCCGGGAGCATCGAAGGCCACGATCAAGTTGATCGAGTCGATGATGGCCTATTCGCCGCAGAATCGGCCGCAATCATACGAGGACCTCCTCAAGCGAATCGATCGGATTCTCTTGCACGAATTCGGACGGACGAGCCGGTTCAAGACGACCCAAAAGAGCAAAGTGCCCGTTCTCGCCGGAATCGCAGGCGGGCTCCTGATTGTCGTCGTGATTCTTTATCTGATGATCCCTAAAGAGGCACCTACGGAGACCCCTTCTTTCGGAATTGGAAATGGTGAGCGAGTCATTGATGCGAGCGAGAATTCGAATGCTGAACAGTTTTTAAAGGCGCGAGAACATTTTTCGACGGGACGGTATCGGCAGGCCGGCAAATCATTCGATGATCTCGCCAAAGCCACGAACCTTTCTCCCTCGACCCGCATGTGGACGGGCTTCTTTCGCGGGACGATTGCCCTTCTCGAGGGGCGGGAGGCTGACTCGAGAGAGGCTTTCCTGGAGGTCCAAAAGAATTTCTCCAGCGCTTCGGAGGATTCTCCGGAGGTGACCACCTTCCTCGGCGAAATTTCCTCGAATCTATTGGAGCCCTTTCCCTTTTTGAAATCCGAGGTCGGGTTCGGGACCTCGTCATTCGATTCCATCGGATGGCTGCTGGCGGGCTTGAAAAACTGGCACTGCGGAGAATTTGAATCAGGAATCGAATACCTCACTAAATTCGAAGCCTGCAGCCTTCCCGCGCAGTATGCCTGGAAGGATCCGCTGATCAAGCCGCTCAAGGCCTATCAGGCCGACTTTGCCAAATTGAAGTCGTTGCCGAATCCCGCGAGGAAAGATTCTGCGATGAGCCTGTCGAAACTCAAATCGGAGCTGACACAAGCGAAGGAGGCCGCGCAATCGCCCGGGCGGTTTCCAGCGCTGATTAAGGGAAGGTTGGACCGGGTCGAGGAAATCCGGGAGTTGATCGCTGAAGAAAAATCAGCGGTGGTAAAACCGGACGGGGGGGACACTCCGAAGAAACCGAAGCCGGACGAGAATTCGGCGATGAGCGCAAAGGATGAGGCCGCTGCGAGGGCGGAGTTAGAGGAGGTCAAAAAGCTGTATTCCTCCTTATCGTCCTACAGTGAAACGCTGCTCTTTACCGGGGCCTTGACTCAACTGGATACGGTCGAGTTTGAGTCCGCTCCTGCGAAGCAACTCAAGAGCGCCTTGAAGGAGGCATACAGCGGAGCGGGAGCGTTTCTCGAAGTGTTGGCGAACTTGCTGGATCAGGGAAGCTACGAAGGCGAGATTTTGAGGCGGGAAGGGGTCCCTTTGAATGCGGAGATCACGGCGGCGAATATCTCCACGTTTACCGTCGATCTCGGGTTTGGTCCCAATGAAGTGGAGGTCGAGAGCTTTGCCCCTGCCTGGATGATTTCTTCAGCTGCGGAATTGCTGGGAGAGCCGACCGCTGAAAACCTCGATAACTGGCAGACCGTCGTGGATTTTGCGATCGCAACGAATGAGGCAGCGCTCGCGCTGCAGTTCGGCGAGCAACTTGCGGCTGGTTTTCCGGTGTTCGCCGCGAAGTGGGACACGCTGAGTCAGCTGATTCGTTAGGATTGCCTTCTCAATTCCCGCTTTTCCGGATTTGTGGATACAAAATTGAACGCGGCTTGTAATGGGCGGTCTAGATCTTCCGGCCTTATCCAGTCCCATCAACAACACTGCCATGAGCGACAAAGACGACGACAATAACCCATTTCCTGATCCTGACGATATTTCGCGGAAGCTTTCCGAGTTCCTGAAATCAAATTTCGGCGATCAGGTTTCCTTTTCCTCGATGACGGATGGAATGAATCCGTTCGGGAACGCTCCGCAGAGTTCGGGAGAAACCCATGATGTAAAATCGGAGGAGCCCGTGGACGTTTTTGATTTTGATCTGCTCCCACGTGATATCAAGAAACACCTCGATCGTTTTGTGATCCGTCAGGATGAGGCGAAGAAGGCGCTTTCAATCGCGGTGTGTGATCACTACAACCATGCAAAATATCTGAGACGGCTCGAACGCGACAGTCCGGAGGAGGCGGGCAAGGTTGAGTTTGCGAAGCAGAATGTGATTGTGGTAGGCCCAACCGGTGTCGGCAAAACTTATTTGGTGAAACACATCGCTGAGTTGATCGGAGTGCCCTTCGTGAAGGCCGATGCGACCAAGTTTTCTGAAACCGGATATGTCGGGGCGGATGTCGACGATTTGATCAGGGAACTGGTCAGGAAAGCGGACGGGGACGTGTCCCTCGCTGAATACGGGATCGTCTACATCGATGAAATCGACAAGATCGCGACGGCTTCGAATTCGTCGGGACGGGATGTCAGTGGCAGGGGCGTTCAGACGACCTTGTTGAAGCTGATGGAGGAGACGGAGGTTCCGGTTCGCAATCCTCAGGATATGCAGTCGCAGATGCAGGCGATGTTCGAGATGAGCAAAGGCGGGAAATCGGGGAAAGACACGATCAACACCCGACACATTCTCTTCATCGTGAGCGGCGCATTCTCAGGCCTGGAGAAAATAGTCGAGGCCCGCGTTCGCAAAGGAGCGATCGGATTCTCAGCTGAGAGCAGTTCAGAGATTCAGGAGAAGCTGCTCGAGGAACTGGTGGAAACCCGTGACTTCATCGACTTCGGTTTCGAAGCGGAATTTATCGGCCGACTTCCCGTGAGGGTGGTCTGCGATCATCTCGACGCGGATGATCTTTTCAGTATCATGAAAAACTCCGAGGGGAGTCTGATTCGCCAGTATGAACGTGAGTTTGAGGCGTTCGGAATACGGGCTCAGTTTTCGGACGACGCCCTCAAGGGGATTGCCACTGCGGCCGAGAAAGAGAAAACCGGGGCGCGGGGCCTGATGACCGTTTGCGAGCGGTTGCTCAGAAATTTCAAATTTGAGCTCCCGGGAACTTCCGTCACCGAGTTGAATGTCAGTGGCGATCTCGTGAAGGATCCGGCCGCGACGCTGGACCTGATTCTTTCGGATGCCGGTCCGGTCGGGGACGGGCGGGTCATTGCCGAAATCGCCGCGTTCCGGCGGAAATTTGAGGAGAGTCACGGGGTGCGACTTACGATTCGCAACGATGCCGCTGCTCGAATTTCCTCGATGTCAGAGGCTCAAAACCAGAGCATTCTTCAAGTGTGTGAAGAACTCTTTCGGGACTTTCAGTTTGGACTGAACCTGATCCGTAAAAATACGGGGCAGGACACGTTCGTCATCACTGCTGAGGCTGTGGAAAACCCTGACAAGTTTCTCAGCGGCCTCGTCGTTGCCAGCTACCGAAGCGATGACGGCCCGGAGGCTCCATCTGAAGAGGAACCCGGGGATGAGGTTGTTTGAGCGGAATTAAGCGGTCTCCTGAGTCGCTGCATTGTCGCGCTTCACCACCCATTTGAGTTCCGAAGCGAGGCGGTCAGCGGTGTAGGGCTTGGGAAGAATTCCTGCAAAGCCGTGCTCAAGCGCGGCTGAACGGGCGTTCTGCTCGAGGTAGCCACTGCTGACGATGACTTGCGCTCCGGGGTCCAGTTGCTTGATCGCGAGGGTCGCTTCCAATCCTGACATTCCGCCGGGGAGAGCGAGGTCCATCACGACGACGGAGTATCTTCTGCCTTCAGCAATCGCGACTTTGGTCAGTTCCGCTGCTTCTTCCCCGCTGGATGCGCAGGTGAAATCGTAACCCAGTTTATCAACGATAGCGCCGGCCAGGATCTGCATCGCTCGCTCGTCGTCGACGATGAGGACTCGGGGGACGGGTGCTGCAGAAGTATCTGCGGTTTCTGGGGCTGTTTCTGTAGCGTTCATAGAGTAGGTTGTCGGAGTTAAAATGCGGTGTAGCTGACTTTCTTAATTTCGTCCAAGGTAGTGTTTCCTGCAAGGACATGAGTTAAACCTTCTTGATAAAGTGTTTGAAATCCGGATTTCAGAGCCGCTTTTTTGAGTTCAGTCTGAGTGGCTTTTACTTCGATCAGATCGGCCAGTTCGGAGTTGATCTCAGCCATCTCCATGAGCGCGACCCGGCCGGAGTAGCCCGTGCCGGAGCATTCCTGACATCCGGTGGCAGTGAAGATCGGTGTTTCAGCGGTAACGCTGCGAATACCCTGCCGGGCAAAAATTTCGAGGATGTTAGGGTTGGGATTCATGGGGCGCTTGCAGTAGTTGCAGAGACGACGAACGAGTCGTTGCGCCTGTGACATCGCAAGGGAGTCGCCAACGAGGTGGGGTTCCACACCCATGGAGAGAAGACGTGAGACCGCTCTCAGAGAATCGTTTGCGTGCAGCGTCGTGAGAACGAGGTGACCGGTAAGCGAGGCGTTGATCGCGGAAGTCGCCGTTTCATGATCACGACACTCACCGATCAGAATGACATCGGGGTCGGAGCGCAGAAGGGCTCTCAGACCGTTTCCGAAAGTGAGATCATGGGTCGGATCGATCTGGGTTTGGTTGATACCCTCAATTTCGTATTCGATAGGATCCTCAATCGTGTGAATGTTGATTCCTTCGTCGTTAACGCTGTTGATGAGTGCGTAGAGCGTCGTCGTCTTACCTGACCCGGTTGGTCCTGTGATCAGAATGAGTCCCTGGTCACGGGTCATGACCCGTTTCACGATCATACCCTGACGTTTGGAGAAATTAAGCTCGGAAAGTTCTTTGAGACCATCCTGCTTATCGAGGAAACGCATGATCATTTTCTGCATTTCATTCCGGCAGGGAACTGCGGCAACCCGGACGTCAACGCGACGGGTTCCAATCGAGAGTCCAAAGCGACCGTCGAGAGCCTCCTGACGGGTTTGGCTCATGTTAGAGTAGTTTTTGATCAGCGCGATGAAGCGCTGCAACATCTCCTCGGGAGCGGTGTAAATCGTGCGCAGTTTGCCGTCGATCCGGGCTCTGAACCGCGCGACGTTGTAGTATTTCTCGAGGTGAAGGTCAGAGGCTCTGCTGGTAATGGCAGTGTAGATCACCCAGTGGATCAGCTCTTCGGCGGTGTGATTGACATTCTGAGGATTGATCAGAGCGACGTCTTCAGGGATGATCTCGACCAGTCCCTCCGCGTTCGATACGCTGAGCTGTGACCGCTCGACTTCGACACCCGCCTGGGCGATGCCGGTAGACCCGGTTCGACTGATGAGCGCTTTGATCGCCTTTTTGTCAGCGATCACGGGAATAAATTCGACGGGGTCGTTACCCTGGGAGAGCCACTCGTCCTCGAGGGCAAAGTTGTCTTCGGAGGTCGAAAGCAGGTAGACGCGATGTTCGCCGGCGAAGACGGGGTAAACCTCGTGTTTCTCGAGCATGCCGTGAGAAACGATTTCCTGTTTGGGCACTTCTTCAGGGTTGAAGCACAGCATCGACGGGCCGCAGCTGAGATACTGAAGCGCGACGCCCAAGGATGAGGTGATCGCGTTGAAGCCTTCCTGATCGACGTAGCCGTGCTTGTCGACCGCTTCGGCGTAGAGCATTGAAAACCGCTCGTTCTCTTCGTCGGTGTAAGGGTAATTTTCCAGCAACCAGCGGAAGGCCGCTTCGAGATCGTTATTTGCGATCGACGGTGCAACCATCTGACCGAGCGTACCCTCGGAAGGAAGCGGGGTGTTGGAAAGCCGCATCACGAGATCGCGACGGATCTTCTCATACTGTTCTTCAGCGATCACGACCCGCACTGCGAGACAGGAGGGGACACCCCACATATCCTCGGACTTCGGCTCGTAGTGAGCGAAAATCGGGAGGGGGCCGAGCGTTGAAACAGGAAGCCAGGGGTTTTCGGAGCGGGGATTGCGACCGAGTCGTCGAATGACGTTTTCGGCCTCCACGGAACACGTCTCGCGGGCAAGCTTCACCGGGAGCATGCCAAATTGCACCGCCATCCCTTCGAGAGAGATGAGGCCTGCAAAAGCAGCTCCGAACTTCGCCAGGTCTTTCGAACCGGGTGCGCTTCCGGTATCGAGATCCGATGGTGAACCTTTGATCAGGGGACTGGTTGTTCCGAGTGAAGACATGGGGTAGGGAAAAAAAGGGGGGGAAGAGGAGCGAGAGCTCAGTTAGCGCCGGCAGGTTTGAAATCTTTGGGGAACGTGTAGCCCGTTCCCACGTCGTTGGCATCGAGGGCCAGTTTGAGTCCTGTTCCGGATTCGCCGGGTTCCAGAAGGCGCCACATCGATCCGGTCCATTCGGCACGGTAGTCCTCATCACTCGAGGACGTTGCGGGACTCCAGTTGGGCGTCATGAAAGGGCCGTGCGGATTCAACTCGCCGGTGGCGTCGGGATCTTTCCACTGGAGCGTTCTCAATACGTAGAGTTCGTCGCTCGCCTGCGTTGGCTTAGCTGTGTAAATCAGATCCCACTGCGAGTGACTGAATTTTTTCGTGGCACCATTCAACGTCTCAACGAGATTTGAGGCGACGGTTGCGCTCGATCCGCTGATTACCCGGTGGTAGGCGGGGACTGCCATCGACGAGAGAATTCCGAGCACGGCGATGGTGATCACTATCTCAACGAGTGAAATACCGGCGGATGATGCTTTAGAATTGAATTTCATCTCGATGACAGTTTGAGAAAATTAGTAGGGGACGGGTTTGTCGGCGTAATCAAGGAGGGTTGATTTCGTCAGTGCGTTCAGATTGGTCGGAAGAGTGATGGAGAATCCGTTCGGAGAGAATTCAACGATCGTCGCCGGGGCGAAGGAAAGGTAGGGGAGAAGCTTGGCGTAGCGGCCCTGATTGTTCAGCGTGCCCCATTCGCTGGCGACGGCATCTTTTCCGTTGGCCTGGATATAAGAGACGATTGCCATGTTGGCCGCTTCGGCCCTCGAGATGGCGAGGTTCGTTTCGGAATCCTCCTTGATAGCAACAATGTTAGGGATTGCAAGGAAGGCAATGATCCCGATGATGCCCACTGCTGCGAGCACTTCCACGAGAGAGAATCCGCGGGTTTTGATAGATTGATTTCTCATTTGTGTGCGTGGTTGGAACGGGTTAATCGAGTGTGACTTTCGGATAAGATCCGGCAAGCCACGTGCTGAGGGTAAGGTGCTGGCCGGTTTTCTTCAGCGCGGCACTTTGGATCTTGTTGTTGTCCGAGGTGTTGTCTTTGAAATGCTGATAGGTGGAGTCATCGAGATACCTCTTGATCTCATCGAGCTTGTCTTCGCCCGTGGTCTTGGCGTTGTAAGCCACTCTCGCGTCGTAGAGACTGGTTTGAGAGGACTTTGATGCCACCCAGGCATTGACGGCGTTTTGAACGGCTGCCTGCTGCTGTCGGGCGACAACACGTCTGCTGTCCTGTGCGGCGTTTGAGAAAGAGGAGATGACCAGTGCTGACATGATTCCTATCACGGCAATCACGATCAGCATTTCCACCATCGTGAATGCTTTGTTCGAACGGCTTGCGGCGTTAGTTTTCATTTCAAAACTGGTTGATCAAAAATAGAGGGAGAATGTGGGGGGCGCCCTGCATCCAGAGACTGAATGCAGGGCGATAAATTGAACAGTGGTGCGCCGCGGATGAAATGTGCGACGCGATCACTCGTTAGTTGCCCGTGTACTGGAGCATTCCGTTGGAGACCGAGAGATACTTGGCAGCACCTTTGGTTTCGCTGACAGCGTCGGTAGGATTCAATCCGGGAACACCGAAGAAAGTGTTCTGGAAAGGACCGGCATCTGTGACCGTATTTCCTGTGATCACTTTTTTGATAATTGCGGCTTCGTCTGTAGAACTCCCGACGAAGTCAAGGCCTGCTGCCTGAGCTGACGCGCAAACAGAAGCAAGGTTCTGAGCGTTACGGCGATAGGTGGCGTCCTTAGCGGAGTCATTGATACGACCGATGTTTGGAACTGCGATAGCAGCAATAATTCCGATTACAGCGATCACGACGAGCATCTCGACAAGGCTGAATCCGCGTTTGGACGAGAGATGAGTATTTACTTTCATGGTATGGTTGTCTTTTGGTTGGGTTTGGTTGGAAGCACTCCGAGTGTTGTTGACCGGAATACTTCTAAATCAATATAATTCACATTTACTATAAATACAATACTTTTTATAAAAATTACAGTATGTCACAGTGTTTTGTCGAGCCTGTTTTCCCTTACTTTTTAAGGAGTGCGTCCCCGAGGCTGAAGACAGGGGCGTAGATCGCGTAGACGAGAAATCCCACCATCGAGCCGAGAAGAACGATCGTGACGGGCTCAATCAGCTTATCAATCTGATTGGCGGCGGTATCGAGTTCGTCCTCGTAATCTTCCGCGATTTCATTGAGAAGTTCCGTATCGGCACCCGTTTCCGCGGCGGTCTCCATGAAACCACAGATGAGACGTCCGTCGTTGCCGAGCCAGTGTGATTCGATCAGGAAAGCATCGGGCATCGTCATTCCTGACATGATGTGTTCTCTCACTTTGCTGAAGAAAGTCTTGTAATGGTAGTGCCACGACGTTTCCGCGGTGATCTCGAGGGCGGTGGTGAGGCGCACATTTGCCTCGATCAGCAGTGCCAGTGTCCGGAAGCCGACCGCGGCGGCCGATTTTCTCACCAGATTGGAGATCGAAGGCATCTTGATGAACATGTCCTGCATGAACTTCAGGCGGTTGATTTTCCCCCAGTTTTTGAAGAACGCGATCAATCCGATGATCGGGATAGCGACGACCCAGGGTTGTTTCAAAAGGATGTTGGAAAACGCCATCATTCCCCGGGTAGCGGCAGGGAGATCGTGGTTCAGTGATTCGTAGAGTTTCGACATCGCCGGCACGAGCGTGAAGCTCATCGTGATGACAACGCCGATTCCGAGAACCATAACGACGGCAGGATAAATCATGCCGGACTTCAATTTTTTGATAATTCTTGAAGTCTTTTTCTGGCTGTTTCCGATTCTGCGGAAAATTTCGGGTAATCTTCCCGCTTCTTCGCCCGCCCGGATCAGGGCGATGAGATCGGGCGTGAAGACGTCGCTTTTCTTGGCCATCGCGTCGCTGATCTTTTCGCCTTTGGCGAGATCATCTGCGACGTCAGCAATGAGACCGCGAAATCGGGGTGTCTTCACCCGGTTTGCCTGAAGATGGAAACTCTTGATGATGGGGATGTTCCGATCGAAACATTTCGCAAGTCCGTTGAAGAGGACGACTCGGTCATCGAGATTCTTTTTCGATCCCGAAAGGCGCTGGATCGTCTCGTCGAGTCCCTTGATATCTGAGATCTCGGCAGTTTCCACCTGAGTTTTCCCTGAGCCGACAAGCGCTTTTGCGTCGGTATCGGTGTCGATAACGAGGGCGGATTTTCTTCCGGTGTGGACGTTTGTTAGTGAAACTTTCTTTAGCATGGCTTCAGAGTTTTGAGATGAAAATGGGGTGGTGAAAAATTAAGGCGCGAGCGTGCTGACGCGCGCAAACTCTGATGACTGAACGGATTCTGAACGGAGCACATCGACGAATTCGCTTCGCGTCGCCGCCTTGTCTCCACCGGTCCACTGCTCCTTGTCCTTGTCGTAGCCGGCGGTGGCCCCGGAGGGGTGATAGGTCATCGTGATCCTCATAATCGGAAAACTCGTCGTGCCTGTCGTGCCAATGCCGCTGGCCGCTACCTTGCGGGATGCGAAGGTGATAGAATCGACGATCGATTCATCGGGAAGCAGAGCGGGAATCTCAGAAGGTTCCATTCCGAGACGGTAAAGTCGGGCCGCGTTGTCGAGGTAGTTGAAAGCCCGGATCGACCTTTCGTTAATCTCTTCCTGGGTAACGAGTGACAGTGACATCGAACAGGCGGCGCTGACGCCGATGAGGAGAACTCCGGAGGCGACCAGTGCTTCAATCAGCGTGTAGCCCCTGCGGCGATGGGAATGCTTGGAAAAGAATTTCATAGGGGATGCTATTTTTTGTATGCCTCCACCCAGGCGTGGCGGGTGGTGTTTGTATCCAGGTTGGTGTAGTCCGTTTCCTGTTCCAATGTGAGTGTGCCACCGGTAATGTTAAGTTCGGAGTCTGTGCGAATACCTCCCCGAATCGTTGCTCCACTCACCGAAGAGAGGTTGAAGTTTGCCGGTATTCCTCGTGTCTCGAGAAGCATGCTCCACTTGGGAAAGGGGACTGATCCTGCGAATTGAAAGTTCGCCGGCGTTGTCTGGGGGGAGGTTCCCTCCATCGTCAGCCCGAGAATGATCCGTCGACGGTTGGCGTTTTTCAGTGCGGCGGTGGCGAATTCTGCATCCCCGTCCTTCCGGGCGAGAATGATCGTCTTCGGCGGAAGTGAGGCGGCTGCGGCTTCGTCTCCTGTCGTGGTTTGCCCGACGAGGTAGACGTTGCGCGGAGCGCGGATGTAGAGATCGGGGAGTGCCGCCTGATTCAGGAAGACCCAGACGTTTCCGTTGCCCGCCGAAGTGTAGACGGTGTTGTTTTTTACGTTCAAAGCCTCCATGTCCGGCTCGAGAAGCGCGCCGTGATTTGCCATGAGCGTCGACAGGGCATCGTTCGGAATCGGCAGGTGTTCTTCAAAAACCTGTCTGAACTGTGACCCTGTGAAGGCGGGATTGTTCTTCAGCGCGACGGCCTTGAGAACCCGGCTCGAAAGCGGGTAGTAAGGCACTAACGAGGTCACAAGAGTCGATGGATCCTGCGATAGAATCTGAGCCTCGAGGGCAGCGTCGTTAGCCGTGTCCGCTCTCGTTGCCGGGCCCGGACCTGCTGTGGTTGCGACGGATCCGTCGAGAACCACTTTGCCCGTCATTTTGTCGAAATAGGAATTGTGGGTGTTCGTGCTCGACTCGAAAACTTCCATCGTGCCGTCATACCAGCCGCCGCCGGCGGAGAGTCCGGTCGTTGCTTTCGGAATTGGATAGTTGAGAGGCAGGGTGTTCGTACCTGAGACCGTCGGGAAAGTCGCCGTTCCGCCAATTCGATTGGGCAGGACATATTCGTTGGCACGTAGACCGCCTTTGAAATCTTTGGCTACTGCGTCCCAGAACACGGCCCGTCCTTTGACGTGAAGGCTGCCGGATACGAGAGGGTTTCCCGAGGCAGGTACGGCCGGAGGATAGAAGGTGAGGAGTTCGCCGCCGAGATTGGGGTGGTAGCTTCGCAACTGGAAATTCCAGGCTTCATATTCGGAGCCTTTCATAGCGGCTACGTCTTTGAAGAGCCGGACTTCCACATCGGTCGAGAACGCGCGTGAAGGGGAGGCACCGTTTTTTACCTGGTTGGCATTGGTGGTCTCCGTGAGGGGCGCCGTGTTATACGGCATGACCATGCACTGTCCCAGATCGGCGACAAGGTCGTCGGCGATAGCATACTCCGAGTTGCTCGTGTAGGGGACTTTGTCGTGAAGGTGACTGTAGTAAATCGCGTAGTAAGCGAGCGCTTTGCTGTTCTCCCTGACCGTTCGACGTTCAAGCGCGAGCATATTGGCCTCGACGAGATGTCCCCGCGCATCCATCAGCGAAATCCACGCGGTGACCCCGAGGGTGCCGACCGCCGCCATGACCATGCAGATAACGAGGATACTTCCTTTCTGCTGACCGGCACGACTCGTGTTGTGAGATAAAGGGTTCATTCAGTCTGTTAATGCTAGAGGTTGGGAAACATCGGGATTGCGACGGTGAATGAAGTTCTGCCTGCCATGGCGCCGTATTCCTGACGGGGCGAGGTGGCGGGATCGGTTGAGACGAAAGGGGGACTTTTTTGAAAGTTGTTTGCCGGATCCGGAAGCCAGATCATGTAGAAGGGATTGCCGCGCGCGATTTTGAATCGATCGATCGCGGCGCCTTCGTTGACCGCCTGGCGGGAACTGCGCTCAAAGGCTGCGAACTGGGGGAAGAACGGATCCCCGGGACCTTCTGAGAAATAGGTGTCGTAGAAATCGGTCAGGGTATTGTTTTTGTAGCGGCGCACTGACGCGTAGCTTCCGGCGAGGTTCGCGGGGGTGACAAAATCAAATTCCCAAATCGCGTGCACGCGGATGTATCCGGGATTTGTTTCGGGTGCCAGCATGTAGATGGTCGTGCTGGGGTGGGTCTTCGGAGGAGTCGTCCGGATGGCGGCGTCGTAGATCGCTTTCGAAGTGGGTTCGACCGATGCGAGAAACGTACGAAACGCCTCGGGGCTGTCGAGAACGGGGCGCGGTGTCGTGCTCCCGGGATCACCGGCCGCGTAACGGATAAATTCCGGGCGAAGCGTGTTGAGCTTGTTCCTCGGGAGACAGAAGATGGCATTGCTGGATTCACAGTCGTCGAGAAGTTTGTCCCGGAACTCCTGAACAAGAGCCGCTTTGCCGTAATTCGGCGCAGAGTAGGTGCGAATCACATCGCCCTTCACGCCGTAGAAGTTGAGATTCAACTTTTCACCGATTTCGACGTCGAGAATCGTCGTGAGTCTTTTCGAGTTGATCGTGATGCTTTGATACACGAGCGATGCCGCCCCGAGAAAAATCGCGGAAAGGGCGATCGCGACGAGCATTTCAACGAATGTCCAGCCCCGGGCCGAGAGTCGACCCGAACTCGAACGAGCGGTCTGATGATGGTTCTGAATCTTCATTGAAAAATGTGCGGGTCGATTTTACTCGTCCGGATCTGTGACGCTGGCCTGACCTGAAACGTCGCTGGCCCGCGATTCACCGTTCCGGAAAATCATCGTTCCGAAAACCTGCCCTGATTCCTCGCCTTCTGAATTGGATGAACCGGGACCCTGGCCATGCAGTGCGTAGGTGATCCGCGGAGTGAGATCGTAAGTCACCTGCATCGTTTTGCCGGTGGGTTCACGAGTCTCGACATCGAGCCAACCGAGGATGATCGAATTGTCCGAGATATCGATCACCTTGAGGGTTTCCACCTGCTGCTGCAGAAGAGGAGGGAGCTCCTTTCCTTTCTCGAGGATGATGTCGCCGAGAAGAATTCGAGGGCCGTTAGGACCGAGGCTGCGACCTTTGACCGAGAGCATTGAGAGCTTCTGGCGAATCAGAACTTCCTCCTGATTTTCTTCGCCGTTCGCCTTTGCTTCATCCGCAGCGGAGCGGCGGGCATAGGGATTCCGCTCATTCGCCTTGGAGATAAGTGGCGACTTGTCCGTCGGGCGCATTTCTATCATCCGCGAAGGGGTGTAGTTGGCGACCGAGGGCGCGGCGATCGGCATTCCGTTTTCATCGAGTTGCTCTTCCTGCGCGTGCAGGGCGGTCGCTCCGATGAGAGCGAAAAGTAAACTGAGTTCGTAAATTTTCATATTGGCTGTCAGTATGATGAGGTGGGATGCGACGCTTACCCTTCAGCGTCGGCGAGGAGAATGGGGATTTGGACCTGAACATCCATGTGAACGTCGTTTCCGCGGTCTCCGCGCATAATGACGCATTTGCTGATCCGGCAGTGAGGGATCGACTTTTCGATTTCGCCCAGCCAGTTCAGCGCTTTCGCGTAATCGTCTTCAACCACGAGGTCTGCGACGAGAGCGCTTTTGATTTGATCTTCCCGCTCCAGTTCCTGCTGTGAGAATTTCTGGGAGATTGTGAAGACATCTCCGTGACGGATCACTTCGACGATTTTCTGTTCCGCTTCCTGGGGCGTGCGGCAGGATTCGAAGTAGGGAGTCCACTCGGTGTAAACCGTTCTGAGTTCTGATGTTTTGGAGTCCAGAGACTTCAGTTGGAAATCGCTGAGCTGTGCCCGTTGTTCGGCGCCTTCGGCTTCGAGGCGAACCCCGTTAGCCACTTCGCGCGCTGCGGTGGATGCGTTGCGAAGCGAGTTTACCCCGAACAACATTCCTGCGATCAGGAGGATGATGAGGAAACAGGCAGATTTATGATCGTTCATGATGTGGGTGAATTGGGGATGGGGAAGGACGTTCTACTTGTTGTTGTAGATGAGGGTGGCTTGGAAATCGGTCCGGTTATGACCTTTGACCTGTTGCGCTGAGTAAGTCAGATAGTTGAGCCCGTAGACCGCGTTCAGAGTCGTTTCGATCTGTTGGCTTCCACCACCGTCGACTTTGAGTTGCATCAGTGTGTGTGCGGGAATCTCAGGGTTTCGAACGAGGGAGAGCTCAGCAATGGTTGAGTCTTTTCTCATGCTGCGTCCGACATTGACCGCGACGGGTTGAAGGGGGAGGCATGCCTCGAGCCACTTGGCGATTCCGTCGGCGCGCTTCGCTTCTTCGACGATAGCCTGTTGCTTGCTCAAGGTTGTCGCTTCCCGGGTCGTCGCTTCCGCGAGACGGTTATTCATTTCCTCTTCCGTTGCCTCATACGACTTAACGCTCAGATAGAAGTAAACGCTGAGAAGGGCTGAAACCGTTGCCACAACGTAAAAGGCAATCGGGATAAGTTTGAATGCCTGAGGCAAGCCGGAAGAAACGTTCTGCCGCTCGGTTTTCAGGTCGTGGATAATATGTTCCATGATATTGGGATCACTTTTGGTGATGTTAGTTTTTTGAAAGGATTTTCCAGAGGTTGTTTTCCTCGGTCACATCAGTGACGTTGAGGTTGCCGAAGAGAGGGAGGTAGGATTCGGTGAACCCGCCGGCGGTCTTGTCTTCCATGAGGAAAACTCTTGTCGAGGCCTCGGCACTTTCGATAAACGGAGTCAGCATTTGCCTCACCGCGTGGTCGTCCCTCGGTGGGAGTCCCGACCGGCAACGGAGATCCTGCCATTGCCCGTTTTTCTGTCTCAGCACGCAGAGTGAGTTGTCGAGCCAGGTCACGACGATGATATCCTGACTTTTCAACGAGTTGTCATTGGCGACTCGATTGAGAAAGTTTGTCGTCATCGCGAAGAGACCGGAACAAATCCGGGCGGGGCGGAGGTTGGTCGCCTTCATCGCTTCCTCGATCGATTTAATGAGCGAGTCGTCGCAGGCCATCATGAGGGAGGCGCTGGTCTCGGGGTTGTGGTGAAGCGCGAAACGCTTACTGCGATCATACTTCGCTCCGAGAATCGATTTGGGACTTTGGCGGAGTTCCTCCTGCCAGCCCTTTTTCCGCGAGAGGTTGTGCTCGAGACTGATGATGAAGCGATTGTTCAAAGAGATTCCGATCCAGCCGTCTTCGGTATTCGAGCGCCAGGCATCACCCATGCTCGAGGCGACATCCGCAAACTCTCCATCGGCTTCACCGACGTCATCGATCGTTCCACTTTTTCCGATCATGGCCCAGCTGCAATGACCACGGCTCACATTGACGATCACCGATTTCTTCTTTGGAAAACGGCTTTGCCAGTTGAATTGGGGATTGTCAGCTTCGGGGCGGAAGGCCGCGAAAGTGAGTACTTCTTTAATGTCCTTAAGTTCCATGGCTGATTAGGTGGTGGGAGAGTTGTTTTCGATGACGGTTTCTTTATGAAGAAACTCGGCGACCTCATGTTCGGTGAATCCGGTTGCTGCGGGCTTGCTGGAACTCCATCCTTCCTGCTCGCGTATCTTGAGACACTGCTCGAAGTTGATCATTCCTTTCGATTGTCCGGTCTCGAGTTCGTGATCGAGTCGTTTGAAATCACCTCGACGAACCAATCCGGTGACCGAGTCGTAGGGGAAAAGAATCTCGTGAATGGGGAAGCGTCGTTTTTGAGCTTCATCGAAGAGAAGTTGCTGACAGAGAATCATGCGCATCGAGTCCGCGAATGAGAGCATCGAGTTCTCGAGTCGGGCCGTCGGGATCATCTTCAAAAATCGCTGAACCGTTTGAGCCGCGGAGGAGGTGTGCATCGTCGCGATCACGACGTGTCCCGTTTCAGCTGCCTGCAGCGCGATCTCAGCGGTTTCACCATCTCGAATCTCACCTACCATAATCACGTCGGGAGCCTGACGAAGTGAGGCCCGGAGTGACGCGCCGAAATCAAATTCGTCCGATCCCATTTCCCGTTGGGTAATAAGAGAGGTGAGGTTGGTCGGGAGAATATACTCGATCGGATCTTCGAACGTGATGATGTGCTCGCGGCGGCGTTCCGCCCGTGCTTTGATCATCGAAGCGATCGTGGTCGATTTACCGGAACCCGTTGCACCACACACGAGGAAAAGGCCGTTTTCGGCTTCGAGGTATGCTTTCATCGCCTGGGGCGGGAGGGAAATCTGCTCCGGCGAAGGAATCTGACTGGGGAGGAGACGCATCACCCAGCGAAGTCGACCGCGGGTGACCAGCTTGTTCACACGAAACCGGAGCGGCCCGATCTGCATCGCGTAATCTTCGGTGCCCGGCTCGATCTCAATCGCGTTCTCGGGCTGATAGACGAACGAGTCGATCACCATCTCTCCGTTGTGCCGGTAAATCAGCTGCTCCCAGGGGGTGATAAAGAAATCACTTATATTGTACTGCTGAGCGAGATGCAGGATCCGGTTACCTAGCGGACTTCTTTCGTCAATGCCTTCCATGGGATTTTTCGGGTCTAAATGCGGGGGAAAATTCGATTTAAAAATAATATTCTCACTGAATCTACCATAGTAATTATAAAATAAAAGCGAATGTTTTTAAAAAATGTGAAATATACAGTTGATATTAAAGAATTATTAATTATACTGGTTATGGCATTTATTAAAAAAGTCATGAAAAACACACTTCTTGTAATATTAATCACAGCCTTCCTTGGTGGAGGTATCGCGGAGGCGCAGTTGGGACGACAGATGTCGCTCAGCAACTCGCCTGCCTATGAAGGGGCCGCAGCTTCTCTAAGAGGAGCTCCAGCCCGTCCTTATAATTTCTCAAAAGCAGTCCTCAGCGACGTGATGAGATTAATGGCTGAAGACGCCGGCATCGGCTTCTTCGGACTCCCTGATGGGGTGGGAGGTACCGACAAGCTCGTTACCTTTACTATCACCGCGAGTCCGTTCGTAGCACTCGAGACCCTGGCCAAGGCCAATGGAATCGCTCTGATCTACGACAGCGGTATCTGGTACTTGCGCCCGGCAAACGACCAGGAACTCATCGGTCGTATCTACGAGATCAACTACAATGCGCAGGAGCTCGTTACTAAAAACAGCTCCGGCGGTGGTGCCTCGAGTTCTTCTTCAGGAAGCAGCTCGGGCGGCGGCGGGGGTGCAGGAGGATTGAGTCTTCAGGGATCCCCTGACTTCTTCGTCACCGAGCCTTCCCGAATTCTCGAAGACATTCAGAATCTTCTCAGCATCCCGACGACGGGAAGTGGAGCGACGTTCGCTCCGACCACCTCAGTGGACAGCCTCAGCTCGCTGCCTATCCCGGTTGGTAACTTCCAACAGGGTTCCCTCTCTTCTCAGAGTGGTGATTCCGGCGATACCGGTGCAGGATCGGCCAAAGTGATTTGGAACAGTGACTCAAACACACTCTATGTGATTGCGACACGCCAGCAGCATCAGTGGATCGAGGCCTATCTCGCTTCTGCTGACCGTCCACAGGCGATGATCGCCGTGGAAGTGAAATTCCTCGAAACGAGCCGGGACCCGAGTTCCGATTTCGGGATCGACTGGGATGGAGCGCTTGGATCGACCGGGCTTGAGGCAAACCTCACGGGAGCCACGGGACCAGCCAACCTCGCCAGCCTCGGTGGATACTCACTACCAACCGCTGTCTTGAGCTATTCGGATCTGAATCTCAAACTGCGCTCGATCTACAGTGATCGCCGGACACGATCGGTCTCCTACCCGCGTATGGTGACTCTCGACAACCGCGAAGTTTCTTTCCGAAGCGTCGTGAACCAGCCGGTGTTGGGTTCAAGTGCGAGCACCAGCCTCGGTGCCGGAGCGACGGAGACGTCTTCGATCGAATACCTTCCGATCGGAACGGTTATCAACGTGCTTCCCAAGCGCATGGCAGGTGACAAGATTCTCCTCAATGTTTCGGTAACGGTTTCCGATATTATTGGAACCGAGTTCATCAACGGGAATCCGTTCCCGATTGCAACTTCACGGGTTTACACCGCTCCTTTGACAGTGAAAAGCGGCTACACCGTCGCGATCAGCGGATTGGATGCCGCGAGAACCTCTGAAGACGAGCGCGGAGTGCCGATTCTCGGTAAGCTTCCGATTCTCGGAAACGCCTTCCGCCGTAAGCAGAATGACCGGTCACGCCAGCACCTCATGATGCTGATCACTCCTATCGCGATGGACGGAGGAGATAAAGGACTGACCAAGAAGCCTGTTATCAAAGAGCCATGGGCGACCGGAAAATCACACGACTACTCGAAGTCACCTGTCTACGATGGCCCGACTCGCACGAATCGCGATCTCCCTTCCCATCAGGATTATGAAGTGGAAGATGTTCCCGATTTCACGGCTGCGCCCGTGAGCCGCAAATCGAGCCAAACCTTCGGAATGAAGAGTGAGGCAAGCACTGAGCCTATGGTGGCGAGCGCTGAACCTCGACAGGTCGGTTCCGATTCCAGCATGATCAAAGCGACACCGGTTCCGAAACCGGACCCTGCCAACACGCCGATGATCGTGGATACTCCGATGATCCAGGCGACGCCGAGCGCTGCTCCTGAAAAGGCAATGCCGGAGGCGGCTCCTGCTGAAAAAGTCGCAAAGGTCGCAAAAGCGGACAAAGCACCCGAACCCGCACCGGCACCGGCGGTGGCCAAAGCGGACAAGACTCCTGAGCCTGAGAAAAAGACTGCTCCGGCTGAAATGCCTGATGTTGATTCCGGAAAAGTATCCGAACTCAAGTCATCCGTGGGAAATCTGGTAGAGCAGATCAACCGGATCCCGGAAGGTGAAGGCAAGCTTTCTCCTGACGATGCCCAAATCGTTTCCAACGCCTACGACGAATCACAGAAGCTTCTCTCGGAAGTGGATAAGGTTCGCGGAGACAAAAGCCGTCCTCTCCAGGGAGAGCTCGGAGATGTCTGGTGGGACCTTATCAATTTGAAAACGAAAGTGGTGAAACTCGGTCGCCGCTCTCCTGAGAGTCTTGCCCTGAAAGAAGGCGAGTAAACGCTCTCAAAAACATTTTTCCTTGGGGAAAAAACAAGAAGTGGACTGCTGTCCTGTGGCGAAAGCTGCAGGACAGCTTTCTTGTTTTCAGGGCTGACGCTCTAATTACAAATTCGTCGCTGTTTTGTATCCGCACGCAGTGAAAAAGTGAGTATCTTTCCGCTATGGCCACTCCACCCGTTCAGCCACGGCGCTCTATTTCGACTCGACCACCGGCGTTGCCGACGGATCATCGTCGACAGCAGTGGGGGCTCGCGATGAAAAACAATCTCGTCCTTCTCTTCGGCGCCGTCGCTGTTGCGTGGGGATTGCAGATCGCCGATCTCGTGACGTTCAGCTTTCTCGACAATTTCGGGATTAAGCCCCGAACGCTGTCCGGAATCCCGGGAATTCTCGCCGCTCCCTTTTTGCACGGAGGCTTCGGGCACCTCATTTCGAACACGTTCCCGTTCCTGATGCTTGGCGGCATCGTTCTCATCGGCGGACGCAAACTCTTCGTGGCGATCTCACTCTTCATCATCGCGACAGGGGGAGGGGCGCTCTGGACGATCGGACCGGCCGGCACCAATCACATCGGCGCCAGCCTCTTGATTTTCGGCTATCTCGGATTTCTCCTCGCGCGGGGCGTCGTCGAAAAATCCACTTTCTGGATCGTCGTTTCCATCGCCGTGCTGATTCTCTACGGAGGGATGCTCGCCGGAGTCCTTCCGGGGCAGCAGGGGATCTCGTGGCAGGGACACCTCTTCGGATTCGTCGCCGGCGTTCTCGGCGCACGGGTTCTTCTCACCGGTCAAAGCCGTGCAAAACTCACGGGGAGTTCTCTTCTTTAAACTGCCGGATCACTTCGAGAAAGGGCGCGAGATAGCGTTTCGCTTTCACCTCTCCGATCCCGTTGATCTTTTTTGCGTGCTCTTCGGTCGTGGGGCGAATCCGGGTCAAGAACTCGAGGACCTGATTGCTGAAAATCACGTAGGGCGGGATCTTGCCTGCCTCATTCGCGAGACGGGTTCGCACTTCCTTGAGCTGGTCGAAAAGGTCTTCGTCAAAAGCCAGTTCCTCAAGACCGGTCATGTCCTGATCCGTTTTTGTCTTCTTCACCAGTCGCCGTTGATCCGGCCATGACATCGTGAAATCCCGATTCCCTGTCATCGCTTCGGTGCCGCGTTTCGTCAGCGACATGAGCGGGTAGGGAGTCTTACGGATCATAATCAGCCCCGCTTTTTCCAATTCGGTGAGCAAGGCAAAAACGTATGAGGAACCGTGTTCTTTCAATATCCCGTGGGTCGAAAGCTGGTCGAGTCGCGCTGCCGCGAGTTCCTGTGATTTGCTGCCGGTGAGCATTTGCACGATTTTGCCCTTCCCGAACCGACCTTCCCAGTCGCCGGAGCGCGTTCTACCGCAAGTCCGCGCCACGCCGCTGAGCGCTTTCTGCACGATCGTAAATTCCTCGTCCGTCGGTGCCCGTCGGTCCGAGTCTGCCGAGTCATCGCAGACATCACAGCTGCCGCAGGGCGATGCGTCCGGTTCGCCGAAGTATTCCAAAATCCACTCCTGCCGACACGTCGAATGGTCGTAGCAGAATTTAATCATCGACTCGAGCTTCGAGCTGTCTCGGCGCTGCTTTTCGTTGAGCGCGTCGAAGTCGAGTTCGATGTCTTTTTCCGTGAGCTCCGGGCGACTCAGGCGCGTTCCCCGTTTTCGCTCGCCGGGAACTTCGAATCGCTCCAGATAGTTTTGCCTGACCAACACAGAAATAGCGCTGCTGACCTGCATCGTGTTTTTCACATTCAGCAAGTCAGCGAGATCCTTGATCGAAATCGTGACACCCTTGTTCTCTCTCCCGCTGAGACGATGAATCGCGGCGTAGAGGTCGAGGATGATGTCGGGAGTGGGGTTGTTTCCCTCGATGAAAAATTCCTGCGTTCGCGTGTCTGCAAAGTTGAAGAGCAGGTCACATTCCGCCGGTTCCCCGTCACGACCGGCACGACCCGCTTCCTGATAGTAGGCCTCGACACTGCCGGGGATATCAAAGTGCGCCACGAACCTGACGTCGGCACGGTCGATCCCCATTCCGAACGCGTTCGTCGCCACCGCGACGTCGTAAGTGCGATCGAGAAACACGTTCTGAGCCCATTCCCGGTCCCGGTCAGCCATGCCGCCGTGGTAGGCGACGAGCTTCACGCCCTCAGCCGAGAGCGACGCGCTCACCTCCTCGACACGCTTGCGGGTCGAGCAGTAAATGATCCCCGTTTTCTGATTCTTCACCAACTCGTGAAGCCGGTCATACTTCTGTCGATGCCCCTCACAATGCGTTACCTTCAGGCTCAGATTCGGGCGCTTGAAACCGCTGATCGAAACCATCGGATCCCGCAATTTCAGGACCTTGAGGATGTCCGCCCGGACGTCCGGTGTCGCCGTCGCGGTGAAGGCCGCCGTTTGAGGGTACCCCAGTTTCTCTACCGCCTCCGAAAGCCGCAGGTAATCAGGGCGGAAATCGTGTCCCCACTGACTGAGACAGTGCGCTTCGTCGACCGCGAACAGCGCAATCGGAAGCCCGCGCAGCGCATCGATAAAAGCCCCGCTCCGAAAACGTTCCGGTGCGACGTAAACCAGCTTGTATTTGCCCGCCGAAATGTCGCGAAGCCGCTCGCCCTGTTCCCCGGGGGAAAGCGTGCTGTTGATCATCGTCGCCGGAATCCCTTTCCGGATCAAACTGTCGACCTGATCCTTCATCAGCGCGATGAGCGGGCTCACCACGAGCGTGACCCCCTCCATCACCATCGCCGGAAGCTGATAACAGAGCGATTTACCACCGCCCGTCGGCATCACCGCGAGCGTGTCCTGCCCCGCGAGAAGCGACGATACCACCTCGGCCTGACCCGACTTGAACTCACCAAACCCGAAGTGCTTTTCGAGCGCTTCGTGAGGATCGCGAATCAAATCTTTGTCGGCGGCAAACAGAGTCATGGCGTAGTGTTACTATGAACAACATTGCGTAAAAAGCACTTCGAAAAGGAATCTATTTTTTCCTTTCCCCTGAAGGGCTGTCGGGTTAACCCATTGGCTATGGAAGAGCTACGCATTGGTATTCTTGGTCATCGTTTTATGGGGCGGGCGCATTCAAATGGATGGAGCCAGACGACGAAGTTTTTCGATCCTCCCTACCGGCCTGTTTTGCAAGTCGCATGTGGTCGTGAAAAAGAAGATCTGCAGAAGTTCGCCGATCGCTGGGGGTGGGCTGAGATCGAGACCGACTGGAAACGCGTCATGGAGCGCGACGACATCGATGTGATCGATATTTCGCTGCCGACCTTCATGCACGCCGGGACCGCGATCGCCGCCGCCGAAGCGGGAAAACACATCTTTTGTGAAAAGCCGCTCTGCAACAGTTCGGAGGAGGCGCGCGCGATGCAGGCTGCCGCTGAAAAAGCCGGTGTTGTCCACTATGTGAACCACAATTATCGCCGCTGCCCCGCCGTCGCGCTTGCGAAAAAAATGATCGACGACGGCGAGCTCGGGGAAATCTACCACTGGCGCGGGGCTTATCAGCAAAGCTGGCTCGTGAACCCCGCTCATCCGCTCGACTGGAAACTGAGAAAAGACACCGCCGGTGCCGGACCGCTCTGGGATCTCGGGTCGCACGCGGTCGATCTCGCGCATTACCTCGTCGGGGATTTTGCCAACATCACCTGTCAGGGGAAACAGTTCACCGGAGAACGTCCGCTCGCCTCGGATCCCTCCTCGACGGGAAAGGTGGAAGTCGAATGCGCCGCGCTCATGATGGGGGAGTTCAAAAACGGAGCTCTCGCCACGATCGAGACGACCCGCTACGCGACCGGGCGTCGCAACCGGCACACCTTTGAAATCTACGGGAGCAAGGGAGCCCTCACCTGGGATATGGAAGATATGAACCGGGTCAAGTTTTTCGACAATGGATCACCCGATCACCTCGTCGGATTCCGCGATATCCTCGTGACCGAGCGCTGTCACGAATACGCCAACGCGTGGTGGCCTCCCGGTCACATCATCGGCTACGAGCACACCTTCGTGCACGCCTGCAACGACTTCATGCACGCGATCAAAGAAGGCCGAACTCTTGATCCCGATTTCACCGAAGGCATCAAGCTCATCGAAGTCCTCGAAGCTGCACTCAAGTCGATGGAGACGGGGGCGCGGGTGGAGTTGTGAAACCGAAGCGCGGATAGGCAGGGAACATCACCCGGAGAGTGATGAATACGTGCCCTTCACTCTCCTAGTGAAGATTCAGAGACTCCCGGCTTCATATGTATGGGAGTTGTCGCACTCCACGATTCAACAGGGTTAGGTCATCGACCCAACCCTGTTAAGTCTGATGCTAGTCATTCACAACCGCAATGCACTCGATCTCGATCAGTGCGCCGAGCGGCAGGCCGGCCACCTGCACCGTGGAGCGTGCCGGTTTGTGGTCGCCGAAGGCTTCGGCGTAGAGACCGTTTACAACGGGGAAGTCGGCCATTTCGGCGAGGAAAATGGTCGTCTTCATGATGTTGTCCATCGACGAGTTTGAGCCGGCGAGGACCGCTTTCATGTTCTCGAAAACCTGACGGGTCTGCGCTTCGATACCGCCGTCGACGAGTTTCATCGTCGCGGGATCGAGTGGAATCTGACCTGAGCAATAGAGAACGCCGTTCAGTTTCGCGGCATGAGAGTAAGGGCCGATAGCATCGGGCGCGCCGGGGGCATTGATTAGTTTCATAGTCGGAATATGACGTCGTGAGGCCATTTTCCTAACGGAAATTTGATCGTGAATCGGCCTCTGACCGAGCGCCACGCGTGCGGTTATCCCGTTCCGCCGGTAGTAATCGGTGAGGGAATTCCTTTTATCCTGAAATCTTCATGCAAGGTGCATGGTCTATCGTCTCATTCTGCAACTTCGCCGGAGATCAGGAGCGGCTGTTGCGGTGCCTTGGGTGGTTGTAAGTGGCTTGTTGCCAGTTGGTTAGTATCATTTAGAAGGGCTGTGGAACGCTTTCTGCGCCATTAGTTGGGTGAAACTCGACAAAGCAATGAACACCACAACGAACAACGAACCCTTTTCGGAAGTCGCAGCGAAAGCGATCGACCAGTGCAATTCACTACTCCGCGGAGAGATCTCGGCCGTAGAAACGTATGGCCAGGCCATTGATAAATTTTCCGACGAAACCGAGGTCGTGATCCTCAAGGAAATTCGCGACGATCACCGCAGAGCGGTCGCCTACCTCCGTGACCGCGTTCACAGCCTCCACGGTCTCGCTGAAACCTCATCGGGGACCTGGGGGACGACGACGAAAGCGATTCAGGCAACGGCCAACTTTTTCGGAGAAGATTCTGCGATTCGCTCGCTTCAGCAGGGCGAGGAACTCGGGCAGCAGGCCTACCAGTCCGCGATCAACGATCCGGACCTCGAGGAGGAAACCCGTTTGCTCGTGCGTGACCGTCTCCTTCCTCTCGTCAATCAACACATCACCAGGCTCGAGACGCTTTCAGACTCGCTTTCCAAATAACCATTCAACCCAAACCCGATTCCAATATTCCTATCCAAGATGAAAACCTCTATCCTCACAATCATACTCACCGCCGGTCTCGTTGCGTTTACGACGGCGGGAGATCGACTCGTCTCAGTGGTAAACCCAACCGGTGGCAACATCGCGAAGGGTGTCGTGACTTTTGAGCAAATGGGCACGGCAGTGCGCGTGAAAGCTGTCCTCACCGGATTGAAACCCGGGAAGAAGCACGCAATCCATGTCCATGAATTCGGTGACGTAACCTCTCTCGACGCGAAGAGTGCAGGCGGTCATTACAACCCTCTCGGCCATCCTCATGGCCTGCCTGATACCACGGTTCGCCACGCCGGCGATCTCGGTAATATCGAAGCTGATGCTCAGGGCGTGGGTGTGCTCACCCTGACCGTGCCATCTCAGGTCCTGCCTGAAGGCGGCGTGCAGAATTTCGCGGGTCGGGCTCTGATCATCCACGCCGGCGAGGACGACGGTGGGCAGCCGACCGGTAACGCCGGATCCCGCATCGCGGCCGGAGTGATCGGTTACGGAAATCCAGAAGCCGATGCTTTTGCAGTTCTTGACGACTTTCCCAACCGCGCTGAATACATCGTCATGGTTTCCGAAGATTCAAACGACGGCGTTGCCGAGAAGGCGGGTGAAAATCTCGACAAGGTCGGTGAGAAAGTCGCCGAAGGAGTCGAAGACGCGGCACGCGACACAGGCCGGGCCCTGAAGAAAATCGGTAAGGCAATCGAGAAGGAACTCAGTGAATAATTTTTAACCTCCCCACAACACAACAACCGGAAAAGCACCGTCGCAAGGCGGTGCTTTTTTGTGTCATGAAAGGATCTCCTCCACGACATTCCCATAGACGTCTGTGAGTCGAAAATCCCGTCCGCCGTGAAAATAGGTGAGGGCCTCGTGATCGATGCCCATGAGGTGGAGGAGGGTGGCGTGGAAGTCGTGGATGTCGACTTTGTCCTTCACTGCGTAGTAACCGAAATCGTCAGTCGCGCCGTGGTGGTAGCCCGGTTTGACGCCGGCGCCGGCGAACCAGTTCGTGAAACCGTAGGGATTGTGGTCGCGGCCGTTTTGATGTTTCCCGGTGATGCCGTCGAAAAATTCAAAGGTCGGGGTGCGGCCGAATTCGCTTCCGCAAATAACGAGCGTGTCATCTAACATGCCCCGAACTTTGAGATCGTGGAGAAGCCCCGCGATCGGTTTGTCGACTGCGTTGGCGTTGCCTCGATGGCCTTTCTCCAGTTCGGAATGCTGATCCCACAAGTTGCCGTAGCGAGGCGTCGCGTGATTCACGGTGATGTAGCGGACTCCGGCTTCGGAAAAGCGGCGCGCGAGGAGAAGGGCTCGACCGAACTCGTCGGTGTGATCTTCATCGATGCCGTAAAGATCCCGCGTCGCTTTGGATTCGTTGTCGATATCAAGGAGTCCCGGGGCTTCGGTCTGCATGCGGAAGGCGAGCTCCATTTCCTCGAGTTCCCGGTCGGGTTCGTGAAGACGGTTCAGTTCCTGAATGAAGTCGACGTGCCCTTTTTGTTCGGGAAACTGAGGCTTCAGGTTTTCCCAGTTGAGATCGGGCGATTTTCGATCCGGTTTGTCGATCGCGGTTCCGCCGAAATTGGAGGGGAGAAAACCGGTCGGACGGTTCGGGTCGGTCGGGGTGATGTCAATGTAGGCGGGAAGATTATCATTCATCGAACCGAGCCCGTAGACGAGCCAGCTCCCGAGCGTCGGGCGAACCTCAATCGGCACGCCCGTGTGGAGGACGCGCTTCGCGGTGATGTGATCGTTGCTCGTGTGATTGAGCGAGTGGATGAAGCAGAGGTCGTCGATGTGGCGGCTGTTGACCTCGGGAAAGAGATCGCTCGCGTAGGCGCCGCTATCGCCCCAGTGCTGCCAACCGAAGGGCGAGGGGATCACGGTTCCCTGCTTCGCGAAGGTGAACTCCGGCTGATTGATCGACGTGGGGAGCGGCTGACCCGCATACTTGTCGAGAGCGGGTTTGTGATCGTAGGAATCGATCTGAGAAAGCCCGCCTTCGAGGAAGATGTAAATGATGCGTTTCGCAGCGGGGCGATGTTGTGTGATCCCGCTCAGGCCGCTCCCCGCAAAGAGCGTGTTGTTTTGAGAGAGTAAATCAGCGGCCGCGATTGATCCGAGGCCGAGGAAGCTTTTGCTCAGCCAGTCGCGTCTCGATAGGGGGATGTCAGGGCGATTATTCAAGATGACTGAAGGCGCTGGATGAGAAGAGGGCGAGACAGACCCGGGAGAGGGATTCTGTTTCAGTTAGTCCGTTTTCGAGACCTGAGGAATAGTAAGCAAGGAGTGCTTCCTTTTCCCGTTCGCGGAGGGGGCGGCCGAGCGTGATCTCGTTTGCCGCTTCGAGGCGGGATTCGTTGTCGGAATGTTCGGCGACGAGTTTTTCCGCGAGTTTGTCAGAGTAGTATTTGGGCACAGGATTGTTGAGCCAGAACAGCGCCTGTTTCGCTGTGATGCTCTCGTCTCTGTCGTGCACGGCGCGCCCGGATTCGTCGTAGCCGAACAACTTGAGCATCTTGCGGATCTCCAAACCGAGACCTTTTGGAGAGCGCGAGGAGGTCAGTATATAGAGGGCGCGGTCTTTGGATAAGTTGGTATCGAGCGGCTCCCCTGAAGGCTGACGGGCAACCTTGCCGATGCTCGTGAGCATGCCGTCGTAGATCGCTTCCGCTTCGAGGCGGTGACGGGGAAATCGCGATAAATAAACGCCGTCGGGATCTTTCGCACGGTTGATCGAGTTTTCCGCAGAGGATGCCCGATAGGTCTTCGATGTCATGATGAGGCGGTGAATGTGTTTAAGTGACCAGTCGTTTCGAATCAGTTCCGCCGCGAGCCAGTCGAGCAATTCGGGGTGTGTCGGCGGGCTGCCCTGAATCCCGAAATCATCCGGAGTGCGGACGATTCCCGTTCCGAAATGCCAGTGCCAGAGCCGGTTCACGAGAACGCGCGCCGTGAGCGGGTGATCCCGATCGGTGAGCCATTGCGCGAGCTGGAGCCGCCCGCTTTCGCCTTCGGAGACGCGGAGCGGGGCGGTGACGAGGTGGTCGGCCAGCGTCGGCGCGCCGCGGGGAACCGGATCTCCCTTTTGTTGGTAAGTTTCCCCGTTCACGTGAACGGGGAGGCTGATCGCTTCTTTCTCATCGCGAACCGCGAGAGTGATCGGAATTTCACTCAGTTCCTCCCGAAGTGTCGCGAATTTCCTGTCGAGTTCGTCGATCGCGGAACGCTCGGTTTGCGTGAGATGGTGTTCGGCATCGGCGACGGTGGGTGGCCAGAAAGTGGCGAGGATTTCTTCCGGGGAAACTCCGCCGTCACGGTGGAAAACGATGCCTTTTTCCAAAGTCGGGAACGGATGGTTTTGAGGGACCTTGAAGCGGATGAAATTGGTGCCCTTTTTCAGATCGGGCAACGCGATCGATTCCCAGCGAAACGAGTCGCCCCCTTTGCCGCTCGTCATCTCTCCGAGAACACGGTTGTCGAGAACGGTTCCGTTGATTTCCAGTTCGACAGGGGAAGGAACGCTCGCGCTGTAGCGCATTAAGAGTGTGTGCTCTCCGGCTTCGTTGGTGGGAATGCGGTATTTGGCCCACTGGTCTTTCTGACGGCGTGAGGCGAGCGCTTCTTCGTCTCCGATCGTGACCGGTTTGAGATTCTTGTGCCCGTTGAAATCTTCGGCTTCGAACGAAAACACGTGATCCTTGTAGAGGTGTTCGGATGGGAGGTCCGGTCGAAGTTCGGCAACGAGGCGCTGTTTTGCTTTCGCGAGAAGGATTTCTCTTTGAGCTCGAACTTCAACCAGCTCAGCACTCTTTGAGACGCGTGATCTGTTTTCGTCTTTTGTGATGAGAGGACGAGTGGCTCTCGGCCTGCCGTCTTTCCATTCGTCGGAAAAGTCGCTCGTGATCCGCGTGCTGCGGAACATCCCGGCCATCGCGTAGTAGTCGCTCGTGGGGATGGGATCGAATTTGTGGTCATGACAGCGGGCGCAGGCAAAATCCATCGCGAGGAAGGCGCGTGTCGTCGTTGAGATTTGCTCGTCGATGATATCGAGACGGAGCTTGTTAGGATCGGTGCACTCCTCAAACCACTGACCGATCGAGAGAAATGCCGGCGCGGTGATCGCGTCGAGGTAGGCGGCGTCCGTTTTCGCGGTTGGAGCAATGATGTCGCCTGCCAGCTGCTCGGTGAGGAAGCGGTCGTATCCTTTGTCCTCGTTGAAGCTCTTCACGACATAGTCACGATAGGGAATCGCAAGGTCGATTTCGGCTATCCCCGGAACTTTGATCGCTCCCTGAACATAGCGGGCGACATCGAGCCAGTGCCTGCCCCAGCGCTCACCGTAGTGCGGAGAATCGATGAGGCGGTTGATCAGCTTATCATAGGCATCGGGACTCTCGTCATGGACAAAAGCGGCGATTTCCTCGCGGGTCGGTGGAAGGCCTGTCAGGTCAATCGTCGCCCGTCGCAGGAGCGTGTGGCGATCGGCCTCCTGATTCTGCGGGATTCCGAGATCACTCAGTTTTTTTCCGATAAACCAGTCGACCGCATTCTGATTTCCCTCAATTTTCTCGACCGAAAGTGGCTGCAACGACCAGTGGGACGCCCATTTTTCTGCGTTCTGAGCCGATACGGGGGCGATTACTGTTCCGAATAGAACGGCAATAATCACTCGAATCGGTATATGGCATAAAGGAGTCACTTGAAAAAAGGGCAGGGGATTCGATCTTAGCTTAGGTTTTGAAACGTCTCTCTTTTGACGCGTTCCGTTCGAGACGGTTCATTTTTCTACTGAATTAGCCGCTTCATGCGTTACTAAACCGACATTTTCCAACGAAAACAACATGGCATCATCCAATCAGCTTCCACGGGTCAATCCTTGCTTTGTCACCCATAACCTCGCTCTAGGCGGCGCTCAAACGGCGGTTCTGCGTTACATCAGCGCTCTTCCCGAGTGGGTTCGCGAGCGGACCACCTTGTATTCGCAGTCCGACGACATGCCTTTGATGGATGCGGCTGAGAAAAGCGGCTTTTCCTGCGGAGAGGTGACACGTGAAGCGCCTTCCGATCCTTCCTCATGGTTTTTGAGCTACGGCGACCTTTCCGGTCTTCCCAAGCGCCCGACTTCATTGGTTCTCCACTCATGGGACGATGCGGGATGGCGTTTCATCAACCGTGCCTACGACAACCTCGAAGGCATGAAAGTGGCCGGGGTCTCTCAAAAAGTGCTCGATCGCTACGCCGGTTGGGCGAAGGAGAAAAATCACGACGTCGTTGGCGTGATGACCCCTCCCGTTTCAGAATTCACTTCTGCGAAGGGGAACTACGATCCCAAGGGCCGCATCGTCGTTGCCTGGATGGGACGTCCGCTTGAGTCCAAGGGGATCATGACTTTGCCCTATTTGCTGAAAGAGGAGCCTCGCATGGTTATTCGCGCCTGGACGGGTGCGGACACCGCCGGTCTCGAATACACGCAGCGCACGCAGGCCGAGGCACTCACTAAAGTGATCGATCTCGCGAACAAGCTCGGCGTCGCTGACCGACTCGATATTCGCCCGCTCGACTTCAATCCTTTCAACTACAAGCACCGCCTTGAAGGTTGTCATGCGCTTCTCGGTAACAGCGAGAAAGAGGGCTATCTTCTCACCGCTGCGGAAGCTCTCAGCTGCGGCATCCCCGTTGTTGTAACGAAATCCTGCGGGATTGCGGACATCATCAAAAACGGTAGAAACGGTTACCTCATCGACTGGAATTCCAATCCGAAGAAGCTCGCCAAGACCGCGCACAAAGCACTCTTGAAGGCGGCGACTCTTTCGAGCGTCGACTGTCTGGCTTCATCGGCTGATCTTTCACTGGGAGCCAATTACGCTTCCGCGACGAGCCGGATTCTCGGTGAGATGACGGGAACTTCCCTCAATCACCCCGAGGCGAACGTGACGATTGGACTTCGCATCCACAAGGGAACGGACGTCACGAAGTTGGATGATGCCGTGAGCAGTCTTGCGAATCAGACGTATAAGAAATTTAAAGTGAAGTTGCTCGTCGACGGCCCCTGGGCTTTTGCTGAGCCGCTTGCGAAGCGCTACGGTCTTCCTCTGATCTGTACGGGGCTCGAGCCGGACATCGAGCATTGCAGCTGGTTGCATCGTCAGGCCGTTGAAGTCTGTGATACGGAATTTTACAAGCCGCTCGATTACGATGATCAGATCATGCCGACTTACCTCGAGCGCGCGGTTCACGTGATGGAGCAGAAGAAAGTGGACGTTTACGGCTGCCTTCTCCTCACGCTCGAAAACGGAACGATTGAGCCTCGTCTCCACTGGCCGAACAAGGGCATCGACACGATGTTCACGGGCAATTCCGACAACAACATGTTGCCGCACTCATCTGTCCTGATGCGTGCCGAGGCGGCTCGCCGCGCAGGCAATTACCAGGAGCGTGCGATTGGTCTCGGTGCTGATGATTACCACCTCTGGTATCGCATTCATCAAACGGGTGGAACCTTCTTCCGCGATGATGAAGTGCGAAACGTCGTTTACCGGATTCACGAGCAGAACTCGCTCAAGATTCGCCGCGCTCGTTTCGGTGATACTGAGAAGAAGAAAAAGCAGAATTTGCTTCAGAAAGCCGCCGCGGCTGCAGGTATTACGGTTCTGGCCGGTTCCGCCTTCGGTTCCACCGGTTGTGCTGAAGACGGTGCGACGAAAGCGCCCGAGCCTAAAGGCCCTGAAACTTCTTCCGAGAAGGGCGACAAAGCGACCCCGGCTCCGGCTGCCAAGCCTGAACCAGCTCGCACCGATCCGCCGCATTCCTAGTGGCAGATGCCGCTGATTGAACTTTCGACCGGGATCCGGGCACCGATAGAGCGTGTCTTTGATCTCGCTCGAAGTATCGATGCCCATGTCGCGAGCACCGGCCAAACCCGGGAGCGCGCCGTTGCCGGCCGCACCTCGGGACTGATTGAGTTGGGGGGAAACTGTGACCTGGGAAGCCCGGCATTTCGGCGTGAAGCAGCGACTTACCGTAAGGATTTCAGAGATGGAGATTCCTCATTTCTTTGAGGACGTCATGACTGAAGGGGCCTTTGCCTCAATGCGTCATCGCCATGAGTTCGAAGAATCGGACGGGGTGACGCAGATGCGTGACCGGTTTGAATTCGCAGCTCCGATGGGGATTCTTGGACGCATTGCAGAGCGTCTTTTTCTGACAGCGTATATGACGCGGTTCCTGACGATTCGGAACGCGCATCTGAAGGCGGTTGCCGAAGCGGCGTGAGTCTCTTTTCTTCTCCCGGAGCGGGAAAGATACGTGCTCATCACTCTCCGAGTGATGAATGCAGAGCCTATCCGATACGCGGGCAGCGCTTAGGCGGCGTGAGTCTCTGTTCCTGATTAAGAGTAGGATTAAGAAAAAGAAAACGAGGGGCGCTTCGCTTTTAAATTCCTTTGCGGAGTTTTTCGCCGATGAAGCGGAGGACGTCGTTGCGACCGTCGTTGTTGATCGCCGAGGTGATGAAGGTCGGAGGATCGCCTTCGGAAAACTCTTTCATCGCATCGAGAAACGCTTTCCGGTTGGCTTCGATTTTCCCTTTCTTGAGCTTGTCCGACTTGGTGAAAATCAGCGAGAAGGGAACTCCGATTTCAACGAGCCAGGACACGAAGCCGAGATCGATTTTCATCGGGGAATGCCTCGAGTCGATGAGAACGAAGACGTGGGACAGCTCCTCACGGCTTTCGATGTAGTCGGCTACAAAATCGTTGAAGCGGTAGCGCTCTGCTTTGGGTGCCTTCGCATAGCCGTAGCCGGGAAGGTCGACGAGCGTCCATTCTTTGTTCACGACGAAGAAATTGATGAGCCTCGTATGGCCCGGTTTCTGAGATACTTTTGCGAGACCCTTCTGGTTGCAAAGCATGTTCAAAAGCGATGATTTCCCGACGTTTGAACGTCCGATGAACGCAAACTCAGCGAGTTCGGAAGGGGGGCAGTCATCCACGCCGGCGGAGCTGGTATGGAAAGTGGCGGTCGTGATTTTCATGTGTTAAAGGCGGGGGTTCTCCTCCCATTCCATCTCGATCCGGTCGGCGAGATTTCTGGCTTTGATTTTGTGATCCCGCTTTGAGCGTCGCTCGAGCGTCATCTTCCGCTTCTTGAGGCGACGTTTGAGCTCGGCGATCTCCTCTTCAAGCTTGAGGAAGCCTTCGTAGCGATCCGTGGAAAGTCTACCGGATTCAACGGCTTCGCGAATCGCGCAGCCGGCATCGGTCCCGTGTTTGCAGTCGTGGAATTTGCAACTCGCTGCGATTTCCTCGATGTCGGCAAATTTTTCGCGGAGCGTGTTTTCGTCCGTCCACATCTGCACTTCCCGAATTCCCGGGTTGTCGATGAGGATGCCTCCCTGCTCGAGAACGATGAGTTCCCGCGCGGTCGTCGTGTGTCGGCCTTTGCCGGTGACGTTGTTTACCTCGCCCTCTTCCTGCCAGACGTCGCCTAACATCGCGTTAATGATCGAAGACTTACCGACTCCGCTCGACCCCACAAAAGTAATCGAGCGCCCCGGCTCGAGATACTCCTCGATGACCTTTACGTTCTCCCCGTTGACGGCGCTGGTGATGATGACGTCTGCTTCCGGATTGAGTTCGCGTATCGCCTTGGCGGCGGCTTCGTTTTGCTCTTTCGGCGTGAGGTCGGACTTGTTGACGAGAACGATCGCCTGAGCTTCGCTTCGATTGACGAGGGCGAAAAAGCGTTCCATGCGTCGCAGGTTCAGATCGGCATCCGCATCGGTGACGATGCACACCATGGAGACGTTGGCCGCCATGACCTGTTCCTCGCTGCTTTTGCCGGGCTCTTTTCGCGAGAAGCAGGTTTGCCTCGAAAGACGTGCGCGAATCACGTGATCCAGTTCGCCGGTTCCGATATCAAGCGCGACCCAGTCGCCGACAGCGGGGAGGGCTGCGTCGCTTTCGGCGTCGTGGTAGACCTTACCGCTCATGACGACTTCGTATTCGACGCCGCCTTCGGTCAGTGCGCCGTAGGTGATCTTGTTGTCGCGAATGAGGCGCGCGGGTACCCATCCCTTTTTGGCAAAAGGGGCGAACTCCTTTTCGAAGTCATCATTCCATCCTAGCTCGGCGAGCGTCATAACGCAGAGTGTAGCGGGGGCGGGGGGCTCTTTCATCTGAAAAAGCATGGAAATCGACAAGATGGGCAGTTTATGCGTAACCTGTCATGATGAAGCTCTGGTTGAAGATTCTAATTTGTGTTCTCGTGATCAACCTCCTCGGTGGAGCGGGAGCCTTCTTTACGATGGGGGAGATCGACGGTTGGTATGCTGAGCTTAACAAACCTCCCGGAGTGCCTGCCTCCTGGGTGTTCGGGCCGGTCTGGACCGTGCTCTACGCGATGATTGGGTTGTCCCTCGCGCTCTTCTGGCATCGGGTCGCTTCAGGGAAAGAGAAGAAGACCGCGCTGACCTGGTTTTTTGTTCAGATGGTGCTGAACCTCAGCTGGACTCCGTTGTTCTTCGGCGCGCATTGGCTCGGCGTTTCCCTGCTCGTGATTCTGGGAATGTGGGCAAGCATTCTCGTCACGCTGATTTTGTTCAGCAAACAAGACCAAATCGCGGGAAGGTTGCTGAACCCCTATTTGGTGTGGGTTTCCTACGCCTCTTATTTGAATGCCGGCTACTGGTGGCTGAACAGATGATTAGGTGATGCAAACACTCCTGTTTGCATACGCTGCCCTGCCGTCATCCTTTCGACTGGCAGACAAGAGTGTCTGCCTCACCCGGGACATGAGCGCCGGCTACTGATCAGGTGATGCAAACACTCCTGTTTGCATGGGCAATCCCGGCCGTCCTTTCCACTGGCAGACAAGAGTGTCTGCCTCACCCGGGACATGAGCGCCGGCTACTGATCAGGTGATGCAAGCACTCCTGTTTGCATGCTCAGCCCTGCCGTCATCCTTTCCACTGGCAGACAGGAGTGTCTGCCTCACCCGGAACATGAACGCCGGCTACTGATCAGGTGATGCAAACACTCCTGTTTGCATGGGGGCAAGCCCGGCCGTCCTTTCGACTGGCAGACAAGAGTGTCTGCCTCACCCGGGACATGAGCGCCGGCTACTGATCAGGTGATGCAAACACTCCTGTTAGCATGCGCAATCCCGGCCGTCCTTTCCACTGGCAGACAGGAGTGTCTGCCTCACCCGGGACATGAGCGCCGGCTACTGATCAGGTGATGCAAACACTCCTGTTTGCATGCGCAGCCCTGCCGTCATCCTTTCCACTGGCAGACGAGAGTGTCTGCCTCACCTAGGTCAACTTCAGCGGACCGTCGGCGCAGAACAGTTCGGTGCCGAAGGTATCAATGCGGTGTCCCATGGCGTGAGCGATCGCGAGCCAGAGCCGGTTGTGAGGCGTGTTTTTCTCGACGTTGAGGCGACGCCCCATTTGGAAACCAGTGGCTTTTTCCCCGCCGAAGAGCACGAAGGGAATGTTGTCGAGCGTGTGGGTGTTCCCTTTCCCGAGTTCGTTAATCCAGACCACGAGCGTGTTGTCCAGCATGCTGCCGTCCGCGCCCGGCTCAGGTGTGTCGGAAAGTTTTTTCAGGAGATAGGCCAGTTCACCGGCAAACCACTCGTTGATCTTCGTGAGCTTTTCCATCGCGTCTGCGTTGTTGTCCGGTTCGTGGGAAAGGCCGTGGTGGCCTTCCTCGATTCCCAGCCACTGCATACGGGCCTGGCCGACCGAACGCATGAATTGCAGGGAGGCGACGCGGGTCATGTCGTTGGCCATCGCGTTGACGAGCAGGTCCATCTGCATGCGACTGATGCGAGGCGTGTTTTCGTTCACCAGCTCGATCTTCGGGTCAATTTCCGGCATGGGATGAGCGAGCGTGTCATTCTCTCCCTGATGTGAAATTTCCTGCTCCAGTTCCCGAATGAGATTGAGGTGTTGCGTTAAGAGTTGCTGATCTTCGCTTCCGAGTTTCGAAGACATCTTCTTCAAATCCGCGGCGACGCTGTCGACGATTCCGGTGAGCGATGCCTTGTCTCTCTGCTTTCCGTAGAGTTTCTCGATCATCTGGCCGGGGTCGTCAATCGGAGCGACCGGCTTGTTGGGGCCTGCGTAACTCATGCGTGTCCATGGGTCGGCGCGGTGGGGAACGGCGACGCCGAATTCGAGAGAGCCGAACCGGGTGCGGGTCGCTTCGTTCTTCTGGAAAAAGTTTTTCAGTTCCTGGTCGATTGAAATGCCGCTCGCCCATCCCGCAGGCGTGTCGGAACCACCCTGGATGTTGCCGGGGAACAGTTCAGTGCCGGTGAGAAGACAGCTCATTCCCCGCATGTGCCGGTCGCCGTCTCCACCCACCTTGTTGGAAAGGCCGTGGATCACGGTCATGCGACTGCGGAAGGGTTCAAGTGGCTTGAGGATGCGCTTGAGCTTGAAATCTTTGCCGTCACCGTCGGGCCAGAACTGTTCGGGGACGGTTCCGTTGGGTGAAAACATCACGATGATGCGCTGCTTTTTATTTCCCTTTTCCGCGGCGTGGAGTGCACTGAAGCCGGGCAGGCCGGTGAGGAAAGGGGCGGCTCCGGCGGAGATACCGAGGCTTTTGAGAAACTGACGACGATCGTGGAGGGAGTTCATGATTTGGGCGTTTCGGGACGGGTTGCGAGGATGGCTATTTTGACGATGAGGTAGCGAATGTCAAAGTGGGTGTTTTCAAAATGGTCCTGCAATCGATTCATCGTTTCAGGACCGTAGGCGAGCGCGGGTTGTTTGACACTGTGGTGAAACATCTGGCGAACAAAGGCGCGATGGGAGCTTTCAGAATTTGCCGCAAATTCAGCCACTTCGCGAGGACCTTTGATTTCAATTTTGACGCCGGAGTCCGTTTCGAGAACGCCGTCATCGTTGATCGGTTTGTTCTGTTCTTTGGCGCGCCAGCGACCGATCGCATCGTAGTGTTCGAGGCTGAATCCGAGCGGGTTGATCATCGAGTGACACGCCATGCAGGCTTTCGCCCGCGTCAGTTCGGTGACTTTTTCCCGCATCGACAAATGGGGAGGGAAATCGTTGTCTTTGAATTCAATCGCTTCGGGAGGCGGCTTGAGCGTCATTCCCGCGATGTTGCGGGTTAAAAACACCCCGCGGTGAATCGGCGACGTGTTGTTATGATAGGCGAACGCGGTCATCAGGTAGGGGTGGGTGATCACGCCGGTGCGGGCCTGACCCGGGAGGTCGACTTTCTGAAAGCCGCCTTTGATTTCCGGCTTTCCGTAGATTTTTCCGAGGCGCTCGTTGAGAAACATCTTGTCCGAAAGGAGCAGCTGCCGGTAGTCGGATTTCTCGCTCCAGGTAATTTCGTTGAGAAACAATTCGAGCGAGGTCCGGAGGTCTGCCATCACTTCGGGGCTGAAATCAGGGAAGAGTTTGCTGTCCTTGGAGACCTCCTGCGCCTTGTCGAGCTCGAGCCAGTGGTGGAAGAACTCCCTTGTTTTGTTTCGGGCCCGTCCGTCGTGGAGCATTTTCCAGGCTCGCTCTTCGATTTGTTTAGGGGTGCTGAGATGACCTTGTTCAGCCGCCTTGCGAAGGTCCTGGTTCGGGATGGAATCCCAGAGTGCGAGCGCCAATGCCGAGGCCCTGGCCCACGGACCTTGCGGGGAATCAAACGCGGTGTCGGGGTAAAGGAAACGCGGTGAGGTCAGGGTGAGGAGCACGATCTGTCGGATGGCCTCTTCGGTTTCCCCGTGCTTTTCGAATGCCTTTTCGACAAAGAGCGACTTCTCTTCCGGTTTGAGAGGGCGCCGGAACGCGACCTCGGGAAAGCGGGATCCGAATTCGCGGATTTTTTTCGCTCTCTCCGGGTCATCCCGTTTGATCTTCGCGAGGTCATTCAAGTTTTCAGCCACATACTCAGAGGCGTCGAAGGCACCATCGGTAACCGCGTCGAGCCATTGCCTCGAGACGCTTGCCCCCCTTTCGTAACCGTAGCTGCGGTCGTCGGCCGGGAATTGCGCGCTGGAAGTGTAGATCGCATGACTCGAATTCGGCGTGAGCACGTTTTCCGGGATCGTTTCGAGCACACCTCCCGGCTTTTTCCAGAGCAGCTCGATGTAGCCCTTCTCCGCCTTGTATTTGAAATAGCGCAACACGATGGGGTAGAGTCTGCCTCCGAGGAGAAAGACTTTCGCCTTTTCCTCGCGGATCTCGTTGTTCGGGGCAACCCAGCCGTCGATCACCTTCGGGTTGTCATTGTTAGTGTCGTAGCTGTTGAGGTTGAGAAAGGCGCCGTTTCTCGTGCGGATCACGAACTCGTAGTCGCCCGTCTCCTCGATCTTGATCGAGCCGTTCCATTGCACCCCGTATTCTTCGGGGATGAATGTCTTTCCCTCCGGCGTCTTCGGAATTCCCTTTCCAAAATCGAACAGCACGTTCCTGTCGACCTGTTTGAAAGTGTCCCTGCCTTCTTTCTCTTTCTCGATGCGAAACCGGCCGCTCGCATAATAAGTCGCGTTGAGCCCGAATTTATCGATCTCAGGCGGGTTGTAGGTATTGCGAAAGAATCCCATGATGTCGGCGACGGAATTGAGATACTGAGGACGGGTCAGGCGTGTGATGTCCGTTTTGACCTCGTTCAGTTTCGCCTGCGCCGCAGGGGAGTAAAAGGCGTGGAAAATGTATTCCGCGACGGCTTTGGCATCGGGGCCGACGCAGTCATCTTCATTATCTTCGGGCATCGTGCGCTCGATGCGCCCCGCGAGGGATTCGAGCGTCCGCGTGCCCACGAGAGGATCGGCATCGACGTCTTCGGCGCCTTCACCGGTTTCCCCGTGGCATTCGACACACTGCTTTTGATAGATCGCTTTCCCCGGATGGTTTTCGAGGTCTAACGCCGAAACAGGTCCGGGCCCGGCGCACAAGAGCGTCAGGAGCGGGATGGAAAATAAAGGAAGCCGGGGGAGGGGTAGCATCACCATAAAGATCGGATCGAAGGGGATAAAGTCACGGTACGTAAACTGGGTGAAAATCATAGACAGAAGGGCCATGACCTCTCTTTGACTTGGATCGAAACGTGGGCGAATCTCGCGGTATGCCAGGAATCGTTGTTAAGCCGCGTTCGAGAATATTTCATGGTCACGACTGGGTATACGCCAGCGAGATCCAAAAGTTGTTCGGAGAGCCCAAACCGGGAGATGTGATCTCCATTAAGGACTTTAAAGACCGTCCTCTCGGGACCGCTATCTACAATCCTGATTCTCAGATCGTTGCGAGACGGATTTCACGCCGTAAACAGGAGCTCGACGCGTCGTTTTTCGAGCGTCGTATCGAGCGGGCCGCGCAGCTTCGGGAAAGCATGGATTTTGCCGAGCCTCTCTACCGGCTCGTCTGGAGCGAGGCGGACGGGCTTCCCGGCGTGATTATCGACCGCTACGGCGATTGTTTTGTCCTTCAGACGCTGACGCTGGCGATGGACATGAGAAAACATCTCATCGTCGATGCGTTGAAAAATCAGTTCGCGGTGCGGGCGGTGATCGAAAGAAATGATGCCTCGATCCGGAAAGCGGAAGGTCTCGAATCGATCGTCGGCGTTCTCGACGGTGAGTGGGATGGCCCGATCGAAATCGACGCGGGCGGGATCAAGCAGTCTGTGGATCTACTCGAAGGGCAGAAAACGGGAATCTTTCTCGATCAGTTGGACAATTATGCCAATGTCGGCCGCCTCGCGGAAGGCAAGCGGGTCCTCGATTGTTTCTGCAACCAGGGTGGATTTGCGCTCCATGCCGCGAAGGGTGGCGCTTCTGAAGTCGTTGCCGTGGATATCAGCGCCGGAGCCGTTGCCGCGACGCAGGCAAACGCGGCCCGCAACGAACTCACGATTGATGCCCGCGAAGCGAACGTGTTCGATTTCCTCAAGGATTCCGAAACGGCGGAAGAGAAATACGACATGGTCATTCTCGATCCGCCTTCCTTTACAAAGAGCCGCAAGGCGATGACCGGCGCGATGCGCGGTTACAAGGAAATCCACCTGAGAGCGCTGAAATTGCTCAATCGGAATGGAATCCTTTCGACCTATTGCTGCAGTCACCACGTCAATGACCGCGAGTTTTTCGATGTGATTTGTGACGCTGCGGTGGATGCCAAACGGACTCTGAGAGTGATCGGGCAACACACCCAGCGCAGGGATCACCAGCACATCGCAACGCTACCCGAAACCAAATACCTGAAGGGTTATACTTTTCAGGTCATGGGCGGATTTTAGGTTTCTCAGCCCGTTGAGGTGTCTTCCGGCGGCGGCGCGACGGAGAGCCGTTCGCAGAGGGAGGCCTGGAGAATGGTCTGTGTCGCCGACGTGGTGAAATCCGGTTTGGCGGCGAGTGATTCTTTCAAAAAAGTAACCGCTGCGCTCGCCATCTCGGCTACGGGTTGTGAAATCGTCGTGAGCGGGGGATTCATGAAAGGCGACCAGGGTTGCTCGTCGAAGGCGATCACGGAAAGGCGTTCGGGAATGCTCAAGTGAAGCTGTGCGGCGAGTTCGAGGACGGCAAGAATCCCCTGACCGCTCAAGGTGATCAGAGCGGTCGGCGGGTGCTCCTGATCGAGTAACTCGCCTGCTCCCTCCAGACTTGCGGCGTGACTGGAGCCTTTCCCCGCGATGGTGAGAAGGGATTCTTCCAATCCGGCATCGGCGAAGGCCTCGCGAATTCCCTGCAGTCGTTCCTGGTCGGAGTGACTCTCGTAGCTTCCCCGGAGACAGCCGATTTTCCTGTGTCCGGCGCGGATCAAATGCTCTGCAGCGATGCGACCCGCGTGGGCATTGTCCAGAGATACGGACGGAATCTTCAGACCGGGAGTGACCCGGTCGATCGCGACGATGGGGACGTTCGCCTGTTCGATCATGGCGGAAAGGCCGCAGGTATCGCTCCCGACCGGCGCAATGATGAGACCATCGAGTCGCCGGACGAGAAGTTTCCGGCAGAGCCGGGCCTCCGTCTCGACCTCCTCGCTGGAATCGCATAGTTGCACTGCGATGTCGGAATCTCTCAGTTCGAGCTCGATGGATCGCGCGAGGTGGGAGAAAAAGGGGTTGGTGATATCCGGAACGAGTAACCCTATCATCCCGAGGCTTCCGGTTCTCAAGCTGGCGCCGAGTGGATCGGGGATGACGTTGTGCTCTTCCGCCGCATCCAGAATACGCTGCGCCGTCGCTTTGCTGATTCGGTATTTCTTAGCGTTTCCACTCAGAACGCGCGAAACGGTGCTGATCGCGAGGTCGAGATGTTGGGCCAGTTCGGAGAGGTTCATGAAAGCGTGGCTTCCAGCCTAAAACAGAACAATCGTTTGTGCCAGCGGAATGGATCTCGTACCCGTTCGGGAATTGGATTGACCGTTTTCGTTTCCGGAGAGACCCTTTGGAGGTACAAACTTATCATGAAAAAATTGAATCAATGGCTGTTGGTGGGTCTCGTGGCGCTGTTCGCGGGATGCGAAAAGAACGCGAGTGACGAGGTTGCTGTCGTGCCGGAAGCGGAAGCTGCGGTCGAGCTGGTTTCGCCGGCGGAGGCTTCGGCGTTGCTGAAAGAAAGCCCCGAAGTGAAGGTGCTTGATATCCGAACTCCCGATGAATTCTCAAAAGGGCATATCGAGGGAGCGATCAACATCGACTATCTCGCTGACGGATTTGACGCGAAAATCGAGGAACTCGACAAGACCACTCCGTATGTCATGCACTGCGCCAGCGGCGGCAGAAGCGGGAAATCACTCTCGAAGTTTGAGGCCTCAGGCTTTGAGAAAATTTATCATCTCAAGGCGGGATTTTCCGGTTGGGAAGCCGGGGGGCTCCCTGTCAGTCAGTAGTCGAGGCGTCGCTCGCGGGAGCGTCCACCGGTTGCGCGAGAACGAAGGGGGAGACAACGAGCGCTTTGAAGTGCTGGTTGCTCTCTTCCCAGTAATCGGCGTGCGGCTGTGAGGGTGTGACGATGTCTCCTGCTTTTTTCCAGGCATTCACTTTTTCGACCTGATCCTCCGTCAGGGCGAGTCCCACTTCCGTGAGTTCGAGCGCGGCGTCGACGAAAAGGAGTGCTCCGCTGTCGAAGTGCGGCTTCAAATACGACCAGGCAATCTCGCCGGTGTATTTCTCGAGCTTCTCCGGAGTCGAGGCTTCGTCCTCACCGAGCACGCCGTATTTCATGATTTCTTCCTCTTCCATTGCGTGCTGAAGAAAAGGGATTGAGCGAAAAGTGCAATCTCGATTTCGGGGAAATGGGCATGTCGTGAATTGAAAACGCTCGACAGGACCCGCTCGGGGTTTGCATACTTTCGTAATGATGATCTGCCGATACTCGAATTTCTTCAGACACTCGCTTTGGATTTTCGCTTTCACCGCACTGCTGCCCGTTCACGCTGAAGTCGCCCGCGAATGGGTGAGCAACGACGGCAAAAAACTTCAGGCGACGCTGGTTCGGACGGGCGAAGGAAACGTGCTGCTCAGGTTGGAGAACAATCGTGAGGTAAGTGTCCCGCTCGAGCGCCTGAGTGGGAAGGATCGGAAATTTATCAGTGATTACGAGTCGGGGCTCGTGGCTCGTGTGGGGGAGATCGCCCCTCTGCCCGATGAGACGAGGCCCCCTGATGATATTGAAGTGACGGGCGGGCCGAAGACCTTTTACACGCCTCACTTTGAATTCACTTCCGGCAGGGAGGTTTCGAAAAACTTCATCGCCGAAGCCGCGAAAATTTATGAGGGCACTTATGAAGCTGTGAAAGCGATTCCTCACGGGCTTCCGTTGACCCCTCCGGAGGGCAGCTCGCATTTTCGCGGGGAGTTCATGGATGATTCCGATTTTCAGAAGGTCGTGCAGAGTTCTAACATCGCCACCCCGACAACCTCTCAACCCTATTCGCGAACCCGGGTCGCGGGCCTCTATCGACCCAAAGAGCAATCATTGCTTGTTCCCTACATTTCCCTCGGGGCGAAGCGGAACGGCAGCCGGATCACGCTTCGGAAGAGCAGTGATACTTCGACACTCGTTCATGAGATTTCGCATCAGGTGATGCATGACTGGTTGCCGTTTGTCCCGACCTGGTTCGCCGAGGGAATGGCCGAATACATCTCTGCCGTTCCCTCCCAGACGGGGCGGTTCGAATTTAAGAATGCCGAGCGCGGCTTGCGGGAACGTCTCAAGGATAAATACGGGCTGAAGAGTTATGACGTCTATTTTTCACAGCGACCTTCCAAACGGCTCGGGATTGACGGCGGGGATAGCGAAGGATCTGAGAGTGCCGAAAGTGGCCGTAACGTCATCTCATTTGGTGGCGATAAAAAATCGACCGAGCCCGGCGGCGGGTGGTCCGGATCGATGGAGGACTATCGCGACGCGATGCTGCTGGTCTATTTCCTGATGCATCTCGATGACCCTTCGAGCCCCGGAACCCGCGTCGGAACCTACCTTCAGGCGGTCGAACGGGGGCGCGCCAGCTCGGGAAAGATTCAGGCTGACATCGCGCTTTTCGAAGAGAACCGGAAAAAGTATAACGAGGAAGTGGAAAGTTTTAACACATCGCTCCTTGCCTTCAAAAACGAAGTGGAGGCCTACAACGCCCGGGTTACTGCCCACAACAAACAGCTGGCTGACGGCGTTCCCGAGGAGGAACGGGTGAAGGTCGGAGATATTCCGAAAGAGCCGACGCCGCCCGGCGAACTTGTGATGCCGGAAAGCGTGAAGGCCGCCTCGGGTGGCGTCGCAGGCCCGATCAATCTGACAAAGTTGGTTTGGCGGCAATCCGCGGGGGAGCTCGCGGGAAACCGGAGCGGAGCCGAGCTGGATGCCGCAGTGGTGAAAGCTTTTGGAGAGATCGGAATCACGATCACCTACCCGAATCGCTGAAGCCGGATTTTTCTTACGGTCCAATTACTCGCAGGATCGCGCCGCTAACGAAATGACCGGGAATGAGGTAGGATTTGAACCTAATCGTATGATTCACAGAAGTTTACATGCCGGGATCGGGATCTTTCTGATTTCACTTCTCTGCGCCCGCGGCGATGAGAAAGTGGATTTCAATCGAGATGTCCGTCCGATTCTTTCCGGTAAATGCTTCGCGTGTCATGGCCCGGATGAAGCCGAGCGAGGTGGCGATGTGCGCCTCGATACTGAAGCGGGCTCACGGCACGACATGGGTGGTTACGCCGCGGTTGTGCCCGGCGATCCCGGGGCGAGCGAATTGATCTACCGCGTGACGACGGATGACGACGTCGACATCATGCCTCCTGAGGATAAAGGCAAACCGTTGACCGAAGCTGAGGTCGCGATTCTGACGAAGTGGATTGAGCAGGGTGGGGAATACGCTCAGCACTGGGCTTACGAAAAGCCGGCGCGTCCGGAGATTCCCGCGACGAACCGCGATGAGTGGCTCCGGAACAACGAGATCGACTTTTTCATTCAGCGGCGCTTGGAGAGCGAAGGGCTGGAGCCATCACCTCAAGCGGATCGCCTGACGCTGGCGAGACGCGCGGCGCTGGACTTGACCGGGCTTCCCCCGACCTGGGACGAAGCGCAGTCGTTCGCAAATGATCCCGATCCCGAAGCCTTTGAGAAATACATCGATGCACAACTCGCGAAGCCAGCCTATGGCGAACGCTGGGCTGCGATGTGGCTCGACCTTGCCCGTTATGCCGATTCGGCGGGGTATGCCGATGACCCTCCCCGGTCGATATGGAAGTATCGCGACTGGGTCATCGAGGCGTTTAACAAAAATGTCCCCTACGATCAATTCACGATCGAGCAGATTGCCGGAGATCTCCTCGAGAACCCGAAGCCCGATCAGCTCGTCGCGACGGCCTTTCACCGGAACACCCTCACAAACAGCGAAGGTGGAACGAATGATGAGGAGTTCCGGAATGCCGCGGTCGTCGATCGCGTCAATACAACGATGGAGGTCTGGATGGGGACGACGATGGCGTGCGCGCAGTGTCACACGCACAAATACGATCCGCTCACTCATGCAGAGTATTTTCAACTATTCGATTTTTTCAATCAGTCGGCTGACACGGACAAGAAAGACGAGAACCCGCTCTACCCGGTGTGGAGCGATGATTTGCTGAGTCAAAAGAACGACCTCGAGAAGAAAGTGAAAACCTTGAAAGAGACGCTTTCCACCTACACGCCTGAGCTCGAGAAAGCGAAGCAGTCCTGGCTGGCTAATCTGAAGAAACCGCCCGGGTGGAAACCGCTCACGGTGACGTCGGTCGCTTCAGACGAGGTTTCGATCAGTGAAGCAGAGGGCTGGGTGTCGGGCGAAAAGGAGGGCGTACCGAATGCTGTCTATTCAGTCGCGCTGAAAGCCCCTGCTGAAAAAATGACCGCTCTGGCGATTGAAATATCGCCTCAACAGAAGAGCAATTTCGTTTTGTCGCGGGTTCGGGCAACGTGGACGCCTGACAAGGTGGTTCCGGTGAAGGGGCGTTACCTGCGGATTGAGAATCCCGGAAAAAAGAAGTTCGTGCATCTCGCCGAAGTGGAAGTTTTCAGCGGCGGCAAGAACGTGGCTCTCGAGGCGAAGGCGACACAGAGTTCGACCTACAGCGGGAAAACGGCGGCACTGGCTGTTGATGGAAATACCGGGGGCGACTACGCGAAAGGTTCGGTGAGCCACACGAATGCGGATGAGAATCCGTGGTTGGAAATTGATTTGGGAACGGAGGTTTCCGTGGAGGAAGTTCGCGTTTGGAACCGGACGGACGGAAAGGGGATCATCGACCGCCTTAACGGCTACGGGATCCGTTTGCTCGACGGTGAGCGAAAAGAGGTCTGGTCGGAGCAACCTGAGAAAGCCCCCGCGCCCCGGGCTGACTTTGCGATCAGTGGCACCCGGCAGATTGAATTCGGCGCCGCGATTGCCGATCACGAACAGGCGGGATTTCCCGCCGGCAGCATTCTCGCAAAGACACTCGATCCCAAGCGTGGCTGGGCCATTGCTCCTCAAGTGGGGAAGCCGCATCAGCTGACCTTGATTTTGAAAAAGCCTCTCGAGCCCGGTGAGGGGACCTTGACCGTGTTCCTCGATCAGAACTCGGAACATAAGAATCATTTGCTGACTCATTTCCGATTGCTCGCGACGGGGGATGCGAATGTCAGTGAGTGGTCGACGATGCCGGAGCCGGTTCGCAAGGCGGTTCAGTCCGATCCCGACGGTAAGGTGATCAGCGATTACTTCCTGACAATCGCACCGGCATTGAAACCGGTTCGAAGTCAGATCGCTGCCGCTGAAAAATCGCTCGCCTCGCTGAAGCCGGTCACGGTCCCGGTGATGAAAGATTTGCCCGTCGAGGAAGAGCGGGAGTCGTTCATTCAGATTCGGGGGAATTACAAGAGTCTCGGGGAAAAGGTGAAGCGTGACGTGCCCGCTGTCTTTCATCCGCTGCGCGAGGATCTTCCGCGCAATCGTCTCGCGCTCGCGCACTGGCTCATCGACGATGCGAATCCGCTCACGGCGCGCGTTCATGCGAATCGTCTCTGGCAGCAGATTTTCGGTTCGGGGATAGTTCCGACGAGTGAGGAGTTCGGCTCCCAGGGCGAGCTGCCGTCCCATCCTGAGCTGCTCGATTGGCTCGCCGTGGAATTGCAGGAAAGCGGATGGGATCAAAAAGCCTTTCTCAAAAAGCTCGTGATGTCGGCGACGTATCAGCAGGCGTCGATGACTACGCCTGAGCTGCTGTCGAAAGATCCCTTCAACCGCTTCTACGCGAGAGCTCCGCGATTCAGGGTTTCGGCTGAGATGGTTCGCGATCAGGCGCTCTTCGTGAGCGGATTGCTCAGCGATAAGATGTATGGAAAGCCCGTCAACCCGCCTCAGCCGAACCTCGGGTTGAAGGCCGCGTTTGGCTCCGCCACCGATTGGAAAACGAGCGAAGGCGAGGACAAGTTCCGTCGAGGACTCTACACGACCTGGCGTCGTTCGAGCCCTTATCCGAGCATGGCAACCTTCGACGCGCCGAACCGTGAAATCTGCTCGTCGCGTCGCGTCAGAACGAACACGCCGCTTCAGGCTCTTGTGACCTTGAATGACCCTGTCTACGTCGAGGCGGCGCAGGCGCTCGCGCGGAAAATAACTTCATCAGGAGGTGAAACGCCGGCGGCGAAGGTGCGATATGCCTGGCAGGAGGTGTTGATCCGCGAACCGAATGACGAGGAGGTGGCGCGGATCACGACCTTGTTCGGAACCCTCCGCACAGACTTCGAATTGGATGAAGGGAAAGCGCGGGAGATGGCGACGATTCCAATCGGGCCGGAACCGAAGGGCACTCCCGTTTCCGATCTCGCGGCCTGGACGGTGGTGGGGAATGTCCTCCTCAATCTCGATGAACTTTTCCTGAAACGCTGACATGAACCCATTCCTTGAAAAACTTCAGCTGGGCACGAGACGCCACTTTTTGCAGCAGTCCGCTGCGGGGATCGGGGGGATTGCGTTGAACTCACTTCTCACGGGGGACGGGATAGCGGGAGCTGATCCTCTATCTCCGAAGCAGCCGCATTTCCCCGGAAAAGCGAAGCGGGTCATCTACCTGCACATGACGGGATCGCCGCCGAATCTCGACATGTTTGATTACAAGCCGGAGCTGATCAAACACGATGATCAGGACTGTCCCGACGAGTTCCTCAAGGGGAAGGAGTTTGCTTTTACCTCAGGCGTTCCCAAACTGATGGGCTCGCCCCGGGAGTGGAAACAGGTCGGGCAGAGCGGGATGTGGATGTCGGACGCGGTGCCGCATTTTCATGGAATCGCCGATGACATTTGCATGGTTCATTCGATGCACTCGGACCAGTTCAATCACGCGCCTGCGGAGCTGCTCACCTACACCGGTTCGCCGCGTTCGGGCCGACCCTCGATGGGATCGTGGGTGACTTACGGGCTCGGGTCGGAGAATGAAAACCTGCCGGGATTTGTTGTATTGATATCCAGCGGCGTGCAGCCTAACGGAGGCAAAAACTCTTTCGGTTCGGGGTTTCTCCCGAGCGTTTATCAAGGCGTTCAATGTCGTTCCAAAGGCGACCCCGTTTTGTATTCCTCAGATCCGGCGGGGATGACGCGTGACGTCCGCAGGAAAAGTCTCGATGCCCTCCGTGATCTCAACGAATTGCAGGGCGCGCAAATGGGGGATCCCGAAACGCTCACCCGGATTTCGCAATACGAACTCGCTTTCCGCATGCAAACGGCCGTGCCGGAAGTCATGGATATCACGAAAGAGAGCGCGAAGACACTTGAGGCTTACGGAGCGACTCCCGGGGAATCGAGTCTCGCGAACAACTGTCTTCTCGCCCGTCGTCTCGCCGAGTCAGGGGTGCGGTTTATTCAGCTCTTTGACTGGGGGTGGGATTTTCACGGAACGCGCGCCGACACGGGAATCACCGACGGTCTCACGAAAAAGTGCGCGTCGATGGACAAGCCGATCGCGGCGTTGATTCATGATCTCAAGGAGCGTGGGCTGTTTGAAGACACGCTCGTCGTCTGGGGCGGGGAATTCGGACGAACACCTTTCCGCGAGGGGCGAACCGCGAAGAGCGATGTGCTCGGGCGGGACCATTACCCCGACTGCTTTACGATGTGGATGGCGGGCGGGGGAGTCAAAAGTGGCTATGAATATGGTGAATCGGACGAACTCGGTTTCAACGTCGCCAACAACGGGGTTCACGTTCACGATCTTCAGGCTACGATTCTCAATCAGCTCGGATTTGATCACGAGAAACTCGTTTATCGCTTTCAGGGCCGCGATTACCGGCTCACCGACGTCCACGGTCACGTCGTGAAGGATCTTTTGGCGTAGGCTGACGTTTCAGACTCAGAGGTGCCGTTCCGCTCCGGAAGGAGCGACGTTTGGGGGCGATTCACAGTCATCAAAGGTCCCTTGATAAAAAAACACGAAATTTGTTAACCTTTTCCTGTTCAATGGCATTTGCTAACAGCAGAAGAAATGGTTTCCGAAATAACAGATCCCGATGCGGAGTTCGTTGCGTTACTCACTGATCACCAGTCAGCGCTCAAGCTTTACGTGGCCTCGCTGCTTCCGGGCGAGCCTTCTGCTGCGGATGTGACTCAGCAGGCGAACACGACGATTTGGAAAAAGCGCGACGATTTCGAATTGGGGACCAATTTCAAGGCCTGGATTTTCGCGATCGCCCGCTTTGAAGTGCTCACCTTTCGAAAAAGTCAGGCACGTGAATCGCGTTTCGTTTTCAGCGACGAGCTTGAACAACTCATCGCCGAGGAACTGCCGCGGATGAGCGACGACCTCGATGTTCGTCAGGTCGCGCTTCGCTCCTGTTTGGAGAAATTGCGCCCGATGGACCGCGAACTTATTTCACATCGCTATTTCAGCGGGGACACGCTTCAGGGATATTCCGAACAAGTGGGACGCAGCGTCGGATCGTTGAAGGTCACGCTGCATCGCATCCGGACCCGGCTGGCGAAGTGCGTGGAACTGAATGTGGCCGCGGCGGAGAAAGGAGGGCGGGTATGAGCGAGTCCATGAACGACAGCCTTTTTGACGACCTTCTCGAGGGTGTCATCAGCGAAGCCGATTTTCTGAAACTCGAAGCGGAGATGATCGTCGATGAAGAAGTGCGCAAGGCTTACTATGACAGGCTCAAGTTGCACACGACGCTTCAGACGGAGATGGACTCTTCAGGTTCTGTGGCGGGAAGTGCCTCTGTCTCGAGTTCTCCCCGCCGCCGTCTCGACGGGTTACTCGTGAGCTGTCTCGTCGCTCTCTGTGTGTTGATCGGCTTGCTGGTTTGGAAAATGGCCGGGGACCGGGAGACTTATATTTCTCAGAAGGAAGAGCCCGTTGCGAACGGGTTCGGTGTTCTTGCCAGGGAATCCGGTGATGCTGTCTGGAAGCAGGTGAGTTTGCTCGAAGGCGATTTGTTGCCGGGCGGCGTGATCGAACTGGTTTCAGGTATAGTGAAGCTCGAACTTTTTAACGGAGTCGATGTCATTGCCCACGGCCCCGCGAGACTTGAAGTCATTTCTGATTTTCATCTCCGGGTCGACAACGGGAAAATTCTCTGCCGCGTCCCGGAATCGCTACACGGATTTCGCGTCGAAATTCCCTCCGGTGAGATTCTCGATTACGGAACGGAATTTGAAATCGAAGTCGGTGAAGGTTTCGAATCCATCGACGTTCTCAGCGGGCTCGTTGAGTGGCACGGCGCATCGGGGGAGAAGGAGCGTATTGAGGCCGGAAACGGCATCCAGTTGAGTGGCGCGTCGGCGATCGAGAAGCACACCCGTGTGATCCCGTCGATGAGCGAACTCGAAAGAGGATTTGAGGCGGGTCTCAAAAAACGTCATCAGCAGTGGCAGTTGCGATTGGAGCAACTGCGTGAAGATCCCCGTGTTCTCGCCCTGTATTCGATGGAACGCGTGGAGCGTCAGAGTTCGCAGATTGCGGATCTGTCAGGGGCACAGGACGACGGCACGATCATTCGGACGGAGCGTGCCATGAGCCGTTGGGGGAATCCTTATGGCGGAATTGATTTTACCCCCACGGGAAGCCGTATCCACGTCGATATCGGGAATGAACTCGAATCACTTACCCTGATGAGTTGGGTGAAAATCGACAGCCTTGATCGTCTCTACAATTCACTTTTTCTCACCGACGGGCACGAGCAGTATGAGCCGCATTGGCAGATCATGAATGACGGGCGGATGTTCTTTTCGGTGAAGGCGCACAGCGAGAAGGGGAAGAAAGACAAGCACATCGCCTACTCACCTCCGATCTGGACGCCCGAGAAAAGCGGGCAATGGATGCATCTCGCCACGGTTTATGATGGCAAGGATTACACGGCGACCCACTACGTTAACGGGAAGGCCGTCAGCATCGAGCCGATCCAGGAATCGCTCCGGGCGGATTACGTCAAAATTGGATCCGCGTCGATTGGAAACTGGAGTCAGCCCCGCTACAAAAATTCCCCTGAATTTGCAGTGCGAAATCTCAACGGGACGATGGACGAATTTATTCTTTTCTCCGCTCCGCTCAGCGCGGGCGAAATCAGTGACCTTTACGAGTCGGGAAAACCCTAGTGAAACATGAAGACCTTAATTTTTATACTTACCTTTGCTCTTTGCCAGGCCTCCTTTGCTGAAACGTTTTCGGAAGGGGATCAGTTGTTTGCGTTGAAAATTCAGCCGCTTCTTTCCGAAAAATGCAACGGCTGTCACGGCGACGATGCTGAGAAAGTGAAGGGTGGCTACAACATGCTGACTCGTGACGGTCTGCTCGCGGGAGGGGATGAATTCGGGAAAGAGGTTCTCGTTCCCGGAGATGCCGCGAAGAGCTTTATTGTTGAAACCGTGAAGTGGTCCGATCCGGATTGGGAGATGCCGCCGAAGGAAAATGATCGGCTCACTCCTGATCAAATCGCCGACCTCGAGAAATGGATCAACCTCGGGGCACCCTGGCCGGGGCATGAAGTGCAGTCCTCGATTCGTGTTGAAGAGGCGAAGAAGAAAGTGACCGACGAGGGAATTATCATGGAGACGAGCGGCGGTCTCGGCGATGAGTGGACCTTTCGTCGCTACAAGCCGGAAGATGTCTGGGCGTTCATGCCGGTGAAGAAAGTCGAGGTCCCCACTCTTGATCAAACAGGGTTGGATGAGGGAGCTAACCCTGTTGACTCTTTCATTAACGCCAAACTGAAGCGTGCCGGATTTGAGCCCTCGCCGCTCGCTGATGCCGCGACTTTGATTCGACGTGCGAGTTACGATTTGATCGGTCTGCCACCTACGGCGGAGGAAATAACCGCCTTCGAGGCAGCGCATGAAGCGGATTCTGAAAAAGCCTGGGGTGAGTTGATCGATCGCCTTCTCGCGAGTCCTCACTACGGCGAACGCTGGGCGCAGCATTGGATGGACGTGGCGCGCTATGCGGATACCGGCGGCATGTCGAACGACTACGAACGATCGAATGCGTGGCGATATCGCGACTATGTGATTCGTGCGTTCAATGAGGACAAGCCTTACGACCAGTTTGTAATTGAGCAGCTCGCAGGGGATGAGTTGGCCGATGCCTCGGCGAGGAAAAGACTCAAGGTGGACGGAGAGGCGCTTCACTGGGTTCGCGTTGAGGGGAATTACAATGAGAAAGAATCGGAGATGATCGTCGCAGCTGGTTTCCTGCGCATGGGTCCGTGGGACAACGCAATGGTGAAGGCTCCCGAGGCGCGCCAGCTTTATCTCGATGACGTCGTGAACAGTGTCGGTCAGACGTTCCTGGCGACGACGATGCGTTGTTTCAAGTGTCACGATCACAAGTTTGATCCTCTTCCCACGAAGGATTACTATCGCATGTATTCCGCTTTCTCGACGACGCAGATGGCCGAGCGAAAGGTTCCGTTTTTAGCAGAGGAGAATTTGAACCGGTTCGAAGAGGGGAAGGCCTTTGTCGAGCGGATGCACACTTATGCGGCGGAGGACATGGTTCGCTTGCGGAACAAACGCGAAGCCGCTGCGAAAAAGTGGTTCGATGAGCGCGGACTCAAGTATCTGACGCTCGAGGAGCGGAAAGAGCTTCCTGATGAGGAGAAGCCTCCGCGTCATGTCGGGTTGAATATTACGGAGCAGGGCGTCCTCAAGGTGCGTGAGCAGGACGACTGGGTTTGGGATCGACGTAAGGACCGCTATCTGGCCAAAGCGCAGAGCGTTTACAGCAGCGTGAAGGGAAAGGGTAATGCGCGGAGTCTGACCGTGATTGAAAAGTTGCCGACAGCCGAACCTGCGCCGGATCACATTCTGACGGGTGGATCGATTGAGGCCGAGGGGGCTGTCGTTACGCCCGGAGTGATCAGCTCGATTGGGGTTCCTGTCAGGACCTATGACGGGGCTGATCCCTATGCGCTTCCACCGACGGTGGAAGGACGTCGAACCGCGCTTGCTCATTGGGTCGCCGATCCGGAGAACTCTCTGGCAACTCGTTCGATCGTGAACCGGATTTGGCAGGGGCACTTCGGTCATGGTATTGCCCGGAATCCGAATAACTTTGGAGTGAAGGGAGCGAAGCCGAGCCATCCTGAGCTGCTCGACTGGCTCGCCAATGATTTTGTCGAGAACGGTTGGACCTTCAAACGCCTTCACCGCACGGTGATGATGTCAGAAACCTACCGCCGCTCTTCGCAGTATGAGAAGCTCGAATACATCGAAGCGGAGGATCCTGACAATGAGCTTCTCGCTTACTACCCGCCGCGTCGTCTCACTGCTGAGGAACTGAGAGATTCGCTCCTCGCGATCACCGGCGAACTGAACCCTGCCATGGGCGGGCTGCCGGCTCTCCCCGAGATCAATATGGAAGTGGCACTCCAGCCTCGAATGATTCAGTTTTCTCTCGCTCCGGCGTATCAGCCCCATCCGGATCCTGAAGAGCGCAATCGCAGAACGATCTATGCTTATCGTGTTCGCGGAATGGCGGACCCGTTTCTCGAGCTGTTCAATCAGCCGAACCCCAATGACTCCTGCGAATTCCGCGACAGCGCCGCGGTGACGCCTCAGGCGTTTACGATGTTAAACAGCGATTTGATGACGGATCGGGCGATCGCTTTCGCGGTCCGTCTTAAGGAGCAGGTGAGTGATCCGAAGCAATTGATCGATGAAGCATTTCGACTCGCCCTCGGGAGAGACGCCGATGACATCGAGCGGGAGCGGCTTTCCGGCTATCTCAGCAAGATGACCGAGTATCACGAGGGCGTCATTCCCAAAGCACCGGTTTACCCGCCGAAAATCACCCGGTCACTCGTCGAAGAATTTTCCGGAGAGCCTTTCGAGTATGAAGAGATTCTCCCTTACTTCGAGAACTACAAGCCGGACACCAAGGCGTCTGATGTGGATGCAGAAACCAGAGCGCTTGCTGATCTTTGTCTGCTTCTCTTCAACGCCAACGAATTTGTTTATCTCTACTGAGGAACCCCTGACTCCTGAATTATTATGAATCATTTTTCCCCATCAAACTCACGCCGTGACTTTCTGTATGGTCTTGGAGCCTCGCTTGGCAGTGTCGCAATGTCAGACCTTCTCGCGAAAGAGTCACCGCTCTCGGTGAAGCGGCCCATGCACGAGGCAAAGGCGAAAGCGGTGATCATGCTTTTCATGGAAGGTGGCCCGAGTCACATCGACACCTTCGATCCCAAGCAGAAGCTGATCGACATGCATAAGAAGAAATCCGAACTCACGGCAGGTCTGGAAACCGGTGAGAAATTTTACGTGGGAAGTCCGTTCGGATCTCGAAAGGTCGGCAAGTCCGGGCTCGAGATGAGTGATCAGTGGCAGTATCTCGCTGACCCTGAAGTCGCCGACGAACTCTGCAACTATCGCGGTTGCACCGCGGAGTCGTTGAACCATCCCGAGGCTCTTTTTCACATGAATACCGGAAGTCGTCTCGGTGCGGATCCCTCTCTCGGTTCGTGGGCTACCTACGGACTCGGTTCGGTGAATCAGAACCTGCCCGGTTTTGTCGTCATGACAGAGGCGGCCTACCCCCAGGGTGGCGCGACGAACTGGAGCAACGGATTTCTTCCGGCTCACTATCAGGGGACACGGCTTCGCCCTGAGGGATCTCCAATTCTGGATTTGGAGTCTCAGCATTACAAATCACGGGACCATCAGCGCACCGCCCTCGACGAGTTGGCTTTCCTGAATCAGAAGCACGCCGCCGCGAATCCCCAGCACGATGCGCTTGCGGCCCGGATGGAGAACTACGAGTTGGCCTACCGGATGCAAACTGAAGTTCCCGGTGTCGTTGATATTGAAAGCGAATCCGAGGCGACGAAGGAGATGTATGGACTCGATAACAAGGAGACTGAAAAGTTCGGTAAGCAATGTCTCATGGCGCGCCGCCTCGTCGAGAAAGGGGTGCGGTTTGTTCAGATCTTCTCCGGTGGTTGGGACAGTCACGATTACCTCGAGAAAGGACATTCATCACGTATCCGAAGCGTCGACAAGCCGATGGCAGCGTTGATCAAAGATCTCAAGCGTCGCGGGATGCTCGATGAGACGCTTGTCGTTTGGACAGGGGAATTCGGAAGAACTCCTGATAACAATCGTCGGGGAGGTGTCTATTCGATCGGCCGGGGACACAACGCGGACGCCATGTCGATGCTCTTCGCCGGCGGGGGAACCAAAAAAGGTGCCATCGTCGGAGCGACGGATGAAGTCGGCGGGCAGGCGGTCGAATGCGTGCATCCGATTCGCGACGTCCATGTCACGATGATGCACCTGCTGGGGCTCGATGATAACAAACTGACTTATTTCCATGCCGGGCGATACAAACAGCTGTCGCAGTTCGGCGGCCAGGTCATACCCGAATTGATAGGGTAGAGCCAAGGTGTTTCCGGTCTTCAGACGGTGAGTCCGCGGGCGACGAAGTCGCGGTAAATCTCCCGGATTCTCTTCGAGAGGATTTCATCGGTCGCGTATAGCGCTCCGTTCCGGTTCATGAAGGTCGATCCTTCGGGGTTCAGCGCGAGCGGTTCACCGTGGATATCTGAGACCGGTCGTCCCCATTCATTGAAGAGGCAGGCCGTGGCGGCGAAATCCCAGATTGAACCTCCGCCTTGTTCTGCTTTTGGGAATTTGAAATAGACCGAAAGTTCGCGGTTCGTGACCTGACACGCGTTGAGAACGGATCCGAATTGATCGTGAATTTTCAGTCCCGCGAGTCCGAATTCGGCCGCCAGCTTTTCCATCGCCTCCTGAAGCTGCGGAAAGCAGGGTGTTGCGCTCATGCTCCGGTCCATCGCCCACGTGAGGTGACTTGGAGAGCCTGTAGATACTTTCGGGATCGGTTCCCCGTTGATGAAAGCGCCGCCACCTCTGAGAGCATGATAGAGTTTTCCCGTGACGGGATCCTGAACCGCTCCGATCACCGGTGTTCCGTTCTTTGCTACGAGGGCAATCGAAACGCTGTAGCCGGGGACGCCTTCGGTGAACGGCAGGGTTCCGTCGATGGGGTCGATGCACCAGAAGTAGTCGGATTCAAGGCGGCTCGAATCGTCCTCCGTTTCCTCGGTGAGGAGCCCGAGTGCATATTCCTGTGTAGAGTCTTGAAGCGCCGAGAGAATCAGCTGCTCGCTTTCGAGGTCAACTTCAGTAACGACCTGAGAGGCAAGCGTGTTTCCGCCTTCTTTGGAGAGCACTTCACCGTGGTTTCCGACGCGCTCCTGAAGATGGCTGCCGACGATTGACGCGGTTTCAATCGCGAGCGTGTGAAGTTTGGTTAGGTCGGGTTGGGACAGTTCCATTTAAAGAGTTTTGATGACTTCCCTCGCGATACGTTCACTATAGGAGTTGATTTTCCAGTGGCCGGGGCACCACCCTTTGAGAAAGCGGTGAAAGTCCGTCCATGCGAGAGGGAAGAGCTCGCGCCATTCCGTGACCACCGCTTTCGAATCAACCGGATTCCGGCGGCGGTTCAGGGCTGTTGTGAGGTGGGTGAAGTAAGCGTCGAGAAGCGTCTCTTCATTTTCTTCGCATTCGGATTCGCTGAGGCAGCTTCCGAGGAAGTAAGCGACGTCTTTCATCCCGCAGCCTCCTCCGACGTATTGAAAATCGAGCGCGGCGACGGCGTCAGCCTTGTCAGAGAAACAAAAGTTGGCGAGTTTCGCGTCACCATGGACGAGCGTTTGGAATGTGGCGTTACTCAAACGACGATCTATTTCCGGGGCGGCGTTTTTGAGCGGCTTATCGTCGAGAACCTCGAGTTCGTCAGGGCGTGTTGCGAGGTGCCAGTAGGTGCCCGTTTCCCACAACCCGGTCGGTTTTTCTCCGAGAAATGTGGCGTGAAATTCCGCGAGCCACTCCAGACAGAGGTCGACCTGCTTCGGCGTGACGGATGTCAGCCGAACCGGAAAGCCTGATGTGTCGAGATCCTCGAGTATGAGGAGAACATTGTCGTTGTCCCGCCCGAAACCGAGGAACTCAGGAACTCTGGAGCGGGCGTCGCATCGTGCGCTCCGTGATTGATACCACTCCGTTTCGACCTGATAGGAGAAAACCTTCCGGTCGTGAGACAGATTCGAATTCCATCCCCGGGGGTGTCGTTTGTCACGAGGCATCACAACGTGTTTTACGACGATTCGTTCCCGATCCCCGCCGGTCAAATCCAGTCGGAGAATCTGACCGTAGCCGCTCCAGAGGTCCTGAATCACCTCGAGCGGCTCCAACGATGATGCTCCGGTCGTTTCGAGGATCAGCGATTCAAATGTGGCTCCGAGAGGGCGATTCATACAACGCTTCAAGATGGGGCAATTTTCGTGTTTTGCACGAGCAGTTCTGGAATCCGGATCAGGATCCGCTAAGATACCGCCATGAGTATCGATTGGACGAATAAGAACGTGATTGTCACCGGTGGCGGTGGCGGTATGGGGCAGGCCGCGGCGAAGGCTTTTGCGGATGCCGGGGCAAGGACCTTCGTTCTCGGTCGAACGCTCGAATCGCTTGAGGAAGCCGCGGGCTGTTCGGAAAAGATTATTCCTGTCTCATGCGATGTCTCGGATACCGCGAGCATTGATGTGGCGATGTCAGAGATTCTGAAACACGGCGCTCCCGACGTGTTGATTCATACCGCCGGAATCAATACCGCCGACCGCTTCATGGGGCACGAAGATCCCGCAAGGATTGCGAGTGAGGAATCGTGGCAGAAGGTGATGGATATCAACGTCCTCGGGGTCGTGAATATGATCAGAGCGGTCACGACGCCGATGGCGGAAAATGGTGGCGGGAAGATTATCGTCGTTTCCTCAACGGCAGGACATGGATTTGATTCCTATGCCGGGATTCCCTACACCGCGAGCAAATGGGCCGTCCACGGTCTTCTCTTCACGGCCCGCGCTCAGCTCAGCGCGTATGGGATCGTGCTTTCGGAATACGCCCCGGGTGAGGCCAACACTCCGATCGTCGATAAGCGTCCGGTTCTTCCGACCGACGTGCACCGCGAGGCCATGATTCAAACGGAGGATTGTGGCAGGACTCTTTTCTTCATGGCGTCGCAGGCTCATTGCATGAGTGTGATCCAGTTGCCGGTCTACCAGCCGTTTGGTGGGATGCCTCCACAGATTCCGGCTCCCTGGCTGGAGGGATTGGATATTTCCCCGAAGAGTTAGATTTTGAAACCTACGTATTCAGGAACAAGTTCCGGTTTAATCTTTCGGGGAGTTCGTGGTATCTGATGAGAATGAGAAACTACACATCACTCGCTCTCGTCGGAGCGCTTTTGGCCCTGGTTTGCATTGGAGACGCGGAGGATGCCACACCGCTTCCCACGAAAGAAAAGTTCCATCTCTACCTGCTCGTCGGTCAGTCGAATATGGCGGGACGTGGAAAGGTGACTCCTGAGGATAAAAAGCCGCATGAGAGAGTCATGATGCTGACAAAGGATTTGAAGTGGGTTCCCGCTATGGACCCTATGCATTTTGACAAATCGATTGCCGGTGTCGGTCTGGGGCGGACCTTCGGAATGGAAATGGCGGAGGCGGATCCGTCGGTGACGATTGGATTGATTCCGTGCGCGGTCGGGGGATCACCGATTCTCGCGTGGGAGCCGGGCAATTATGACGCCCCGACGAAGACTCATCCGTGGGACGACATGTTACCGCGGGCGAAAGCGGCTCTCGAAAAGGGGACCCTGAAGGGGATTCTCTGGCATCAGGGAGAGTCCGATTCAAAGGCTGAGTTGGCCCCGCTTTATGAACAGAAATTGCACTCGCTGGTGAAGCGATTCCGATCGGAGCTGAATGCACCCGACGTTCCATTCATCGCCGGCGCGATGGGGAACTGGCCGGAGCGTCCGTGGAACGAGTGGAAGACGATGGTCGATCAGGTGCACCGCGACCTTCCCGAATCGGTTCCTAATTCTGCGTATGTCAGTGCTGATGGACTGGCGCATCGCGACAAGGTGCACTTTAACAGAGAATCGTATCTCGAGTTCGGGAAACGATATGCGAAGGCTTTGAAGGCGGTGCAAGCGTCTTCAAAGCCGTAAAGGTTGGATGATCAGGCCGGAATGGTCGTCAGGTCTGATTTTCTTGCCCAGCTCAATTGTGTTTCCTCACCGTGGAGCGGGTGATCCTTTTTGATGCAGTTCAGGGTCAGGGCCAAATTGTCGGGCGTCACGGTCGCCTTGATCCATCCGTTGGGTCGGTCCTCGCTGAAAACGTAGCCGACGGGTGGTTGATTGATGAGATGAACACCGCTGCTCGCTTTTTTGAAACCGTAGCTGTGCGAGTGGCCGTAAATATAGCCCTTCACTTGAGTCTTTGCCGACAGGAGTTCCATGAAGGCCTCGGTGTCGGCGATTCCTGAGATCGTGGCGGTGGAGTCTTTCGGCATATTTTGCGGGTAGTGATGGCCGACGATGAGAACGGGCTTGTCGCCCATTTTGTCGATCGTCCGGGACAGCCACTCAAGTTGGCCTTCGCCGAGTCGCCCCGTGACTTTGTTAACGATATCAAGCGTGTCGAGAAAGACCCAGTTTACATGTTGTGACTCGACGATCGCAAGATGCTTGCCCTTGAGTTGCTTTCCGCCCTCGACGGATTCCGGAAACAGCGAGTAAAAGGGGCCTCTGTCATCGTGGTTTCCCATCGTGAGGTGAATGGGAATTCCCGCGTCGAGGAGCGGTTGGATCAAAGAGCGGAAGGTCGTGTAGTCCTCCTGAAGCCCGACGTTGTAGGCGCAATCGCCATTGACGAGAACGAAATCGGGAGCCTTCTTCTCAGCGAGGATTTCTGAAACGACCTGTTTCAAATTGGCGGCCATGTTCGTTCCTCTCGCTTCTTTGGCGGGATCCGCTTCGATGTGGGTGTCCGCGAGGAGGGCGAACCAGCTGTCTGCTGATTCGGCGGAAACGGTGAGAGCTCCCAGAGTGGCGAGGGCTCCGGTTTGAAGGAAGTGGCGTCGACTTTTCGGGATGAGTGAGATCGGCATTCTCACAGTAAAGGTGTTCCGCCGACAAAACTCAATAACGTGATCAGTGAAGCAGGCGCGTGACCTGCTGAGAAAAGCGACGGGGGGCGATGTCGCGTTGCGTGGCTCCGTGACGGTGGCAGTGTGGAAATGCTAGTTTCGGAATTGCTTCAGCGGAATGCGACTGTCGGAGAGGTCGGATAGCAACTGTCGGAAGTCCTCGCGCCTGGCGATCTCATCCGCGGTGTCGGCGAGGAACTGACGTTGGGTGGCGTTGATTGAAAAGGCGTTGGCCTTCTTCGTGTCGTTTTCCCAATCGAAGCGATAAACTTTCAGGCGCTGATCCAGTTTCTCGATTTGCTGAGCGGCAAGCCATTGCATGAGAATCGATTCACTGCGGGCCTGGTTTCTGAAAAGGAAATCGGTGAGCTGGTCAAAGCCGTTGTATCCGAGAACCTCGGCGAATTCACGCGCCGCATACTCGTTTCCACAACCCAGCGAAATCAGCGCGACCTGAGCATCGGGATCGCTCTTCAAAAATTCCAGCGCCTGAATCGCCGAGAGTTCTATCGTTGTGTTTTGCGTGCCCTGGCCGCCATCGGCGAAGACGGCTCCTTTTCGCACGTAGCCTGTCCCATCGGCATTTAAATGGCGCATCATCACCTGAGGTGCGACGAGTTTTCCAAAATAGACGGTGGCGGAGAGAGCGGACGCGCTGATCGCATCGATGAGTTGAATGTCTTTCGTATTCACCGGGGCGTCGAAGCGATCGGTATTTCGCAGAAAGACAGTCCGCTTCCCGACGAGGTCGTAGGCGGCGAGCGCGAGAACAGGGACGCGGTTCATCTCGCCGAGCCGCACGGTGGGTTCGTAAAGGGCGTAGGATTCCAGGGTGTCGATGAATTCCTGCTGGAAGGCCTCGCGGCTCAGGACGTGTTGTAGAACAGGAGCGAAGGGGAGACGTCCTTTTCCCTGAAAGAGATTGTAGCCTTTGGTGTAGTAGAATTCGGCGATGGCCTCGCCGGGGACTCCTGCGGCAACGCCTCCGGTGATGATGGCACCCGTGCTGGTCCCGGCGCACATTGAGAGAACGTTGCAGAGCCTTTCGTCTTCGTTTCCGGGTCTTTCCCGCAAAGCGGCTTCGAGCTTGGCTACAAGTCTCGAAGGCGTGATGCCCATGATGCCTCCGCCATCGATCTGCAGGATCACGTAAGTGGTTTTGCCGCGTGTCAGTGATTTTGGTGCATGAAGATCGAACTCGGAATTTTCCTGTATTCCCCACTGCTTTCGATCTTCTGTTTTCCGGACGGCTCCGTACCCGAATTCAGACAGTTCGTGGTCCTTCTGGACGAAAGGCGCGACCAGTTCATACGGCGAACTGATAGTCCGGCAGCCCGTTAAGGTGAATGTGAGAAGCAGCCCTGTTGTTAGTCGTAGAAAGAGATCCATCGTGGTCTGAAACAGTTGTTCCGGATCACGATGGCACTTAGGAGGAGGAAGTCCTAAAATTATCTTTTCCCTTTTCCCTTACCCTTTCCTCCGCGGGAATCGATCTCGCCGTCGCCGTCGTGGTCTTCTCCGAAGGGCAGCACGGTTTCAAAAAAGATCCCTTCCTTCCGTCCTTCCGCGACGTGATCGGAATAGACTTTTCTCTCTTCGGATGCGGCAAAGGTTTCGTTAGCACGAAGGAGAGCCGTTTTAATCTCAGCTTCTCTCGCCGTGATCGGGAGTTGAGCTAACACCGTTCCTTTCTGACCGAAGGCGTCAGATTGAATCACAACGATTCCCGATTTGCTCTTGAGATTGGATAACGCATCTGCCCATTGACTGTCTTCCTCCCGGTTGCCGAAATCGAGGTGGAAGCGTCCGATGATCTCTTCGTCGGCAAAGACAGGCTGGAGATTTCTCCGGGCTTCGGTCTGATCTCTTTCCGTCGCGGCGATGAATACGAGAAGTCGCTGGTCTCCCGAAGCCACATTGAGTGCCTGTCGAAAGCTGTGGAAATCCTGAAGAACCATATCGGCGTCATCTCCCCTCGGTCGATAGCTTGACGCGAGTCCCTTCATTTCGGATATCACGTCTTCGTTGGATCCTTTCGTCGCTCCGGGACCGCGGCCCTGTGCCCCCAGGACCGAAGCGGGAGATCTGCTGGATCGGGTCAGTTGTTCTTCCCCGTCGGGATCGAGGATACAGAAAGCGGTATTCTCCATCCTTCCGTTGAGGAACTTTCTGATCAAATCCTGATGCTCTTTGCTTTCATAGGTTTCAAGTCTAACACAAACAAAATCACGAGAGGCGGCAACAAATTCTTTAGTCGAGCACAAACTGTTCTGCGTTTGGGTATAACCGGGTCAGAATACGCCCGGGATATTCGAGCAGGTCGCTGCGGCCGCCATGAAGAATATGGGTCTGTTAGATCGAAGTGCTTCCGCTTTGGCGGTGTCCCATGTCGTGTACCACATCACTCCCGGATCACCGACGGGTTGCGTGGAAGCGCCGATGTCGGTAGGTCTCCCTCCCTGTGATAGACCGAATGCAGGAGCGAGAGTAACGAGGGCGAGAAGGAGGATCTTAATCTTCATTTCATTTTAAACCTGATTTCTCCCGAAAGGTTTTAAAAACAGGCGAATTAATTTTCGATCGCTGTGCGGTTTTGCGGACGAGCGCCGTGAGATCTGCTGTCGCGGGAGTCGGGTCGACTTTTTTCCGACGCTTTAAGCGAAGGATGCCGTGGCATATTCCTGTTCACCTAAATCGGAGAAAAAGATTCATCGTGGCCTGAAACGAATGTTTCAGACCACGATGTTATTTAGGAGGAGGAAGTCCTAAAACAATCTTTTACGACTTTGTTTGTCGGTTTGTTGATCGAGATCAACGGTACCATTGTGCTCTCCGCCTAACGGGGGTTTCTGCTTCGAACACAAATTTTCAGAACGCGCTTTCGCGACGTCACCAGCATAGCTGGCATGGATATCGCACCGTGCGGAATGAGCCTGGCCCGGCACTGTCAAGCGATGGAAATAACGAGGGGCTCTTTCGCTTTCATTTCTCCGCTGCGGAAGTTCGGAGAGAGGCGTCAAAGGGGATGACTGACTGCGACGGGTCGGCCGTTCCCCGCCGTCGCGATTGAGAATGCGGGAAGAGGGGGGATCCTGTCTTTCCCGGCTGAGGGATACGACGGGGACGTAAAGTTTTACGTATTCGTCAGAAGTGGAGTGTAGGTAAACGAGGTCGAGCGAGGGGATACCAAACTCTTCGGTCGAGAACGAACTGTTCTGCTTTATTCTGGAAGGACTTCAGAATTTGCCCGATATCTCATGCCTTGGGATAGTATCGGCTATGGGGACCGATGGCCCGCTCAAGCGTTTCACTCCTTCGCCCGCCGCATTCGGTAACACCCCTGACGCGTCGATCGCGTGGAAGGATGTGCCGCCATCTTCGGGGAGCAGTCCCTTCGAATAAATCGAAGTGTGACTGATCGCAATCAGAAGGATGAGTATGGCGGGTTTCATGGTAGTGGTTTTCCTGCAAATACTCCGGAAGTGAACTTCCGAAATCAGATGCCTATTTTGCGATGACTAATTCGACGTCTGAAATACTACCGTTGAAATTTCCGGAGGGAGCTTCGGCATCGACAGGCTTTTTGTCATCGTGGCCGACGCAAAAATTCTCCTGTGGGTGCTTCTGTAATAATCCCGGGGACTCTTCAGTAGTAATCAGTTGGTTATCGATTGATAGCGTAATCGCGCCGGTTTTTAACAGAGACGCCGAAATTTGAAAAGCCTTTTTTTCATTTTTTGTTGAAACACGTGTGATGTGATTTCCGCCATGCTTCACCGCAAAGATGACGGAACCATCTTTCGCGTAGAGGGAATACCCGACCGCACTTCCTCCGTGGGAGAGGATGACGCCATCCAATGGAGCAGGCCCTTCGTGCGTGACTCTGCAAGTGATGGTAAAGCCCTTGCCTGCAATCGTCGGAACGGCGTCGGGTGTCATCTCTGATCCATTCGACAGTTTTTTCCAGTTCACGGGTTTGACCGGTCCCTTTTTTCTTTTCGCCCTCGGCACTGACGGGTAGAGCGGGACCGGGTTTTCGACGAGACCCGCTGGCCGAGTGTTGGCTTTCATTTCAAGCACCATCGCATCTGCTAACTTTTGAAGACGGGCAACAACCTCCGGATTCTCAGAGGCAAGATCAGTGACCTCACCGATTTCTTCATTGAGGTTGTAGAGGCGTCCACCGCGGCGCAGGTCTTCCGGCTTTTCTTTCAAACCCATTCCGATGCTCTGTCCCGTTAAGGCCAGTTTCCAGGGGCCTGATCTGACGGCTTTGAGTGTGTAGCCTCCGAAATAATACCATGCCTCCCGTTCTGTTTCGTTCGCCTTCCCGAGTAGAACGTCGGTGAGATCGTAGCCGTCGATTTTAATATCTTCGCGAAGCGTTCCTCCTGCCAGAGACACAAAAGTCGGAAGCAAATCGGTCGTTCCCGAAATCGCGGTTGATTCCGAGCCCGGGGCGATTTTTCCGGTCCAGCGCACGAGGGTCGGTTCACGAACTCCGCCTTCAAGCGTGCAGCCTTTTGCTCCCCGGAGCGGACCGGACAAGCCTCCATCGCTTCCCTTCGACGCCCAGGGGCCATTGTCTGAGGTGAAAACCACGAGGGTGTCTTCCGAAATTCCCTGGGCATCGAGTGTCTTTAGAATTTCCCCGACGCTCCAGTCGACTTCGGCTACCCAGTCTCCGAATCGTCCGTTCGACGATTTGCCTGCAAAGTCAGGATGAGGAAAAATCGGGGTGTGCACCGCTGAGTGGGGCATGTAGAGGAAGAAGGGGGCGTCGGACTTGGCTTGAGATTCAATGAAGGCGACCGCCTCCTCTGTGTACTGGCGGGTGATGAGGCGCTGTTCTTCGTCTTCGATCAGCGTCGCGATCTCTTCGTTTCGCAAAACGGGAACGACACGCAATCCTGATTCGGTCGACTGCATTTGCATGTCGTTGGAGTAAGGGATCCCAAAGTAGCTGTCGAATCCGTGCCGGGTCGGGAGGAACGGTTTCTGATCACCAAGATGCCATTTTCCAACACAGGCCGTGTTGTAGCCTAGTTCTTTCAAATAGTCGGCGATAGTGTGTTCGTCAGGGTTGAGTCCGTTCTTCGCGACCGGCGGGAAGACGGCCGGCACCGAGACGCGGGGAGCGTAGCTGCCGGTGAGGAGTTGGGCCCGTGACGCGGAACAGACTGGCGCGGCATAAAAGCTGGTGAGCTTCATCCCTTCGGCTGCGAGTCGGTTCAGGTTGGGTGTCTGGTTAACAGTCGATCCGAAGGGTTCGATATCTCCGTATCCCATGTCGTCGATGAAGATGATCACGAAGTTCGGCTTCTCTTCAGCGATGGCTGGCGAGAGGAAAAGAAGCGGTAGGAGTGTGGCGAGAAAAAGTCGAGTCATGGAAGCGGGAACTTAGACGAGAAGTCGGGATATGGGGAACTGAAAATCGATATTTGGCAGTTGTGAGCCCCGGTTGCGGAGCTTGACCGAATCGGGCCGGCCCTTCACTCTAGTGCGATGAAAGTGGCCCGTACCATCCTTTATGCGATCCTCGCATCGATTGCGATTCGGGGATACGCTGAGGTGGATTTCGAGACGGAGATTCAGCCGATCTTCGCCGAGAAGTGCACGCTTTGTCATGGACCGGATGACAAGAAAGGCGGGCTCCGACTCACCGGGATCGAGCCGGCCTCGATCGCTTTAAAGTCCGGCGAAAGGGCGATCGTCCCCGGGGATGTTTCTGCGTCGCATCTTATCGAACGGATTTATTCCGATGATCCCGATGAAGTGATGCCGCCGCCGGACAAGGCAGAGCCGCTCACTTCCGCAGAGAAGGCCTTGCTTCGTCAGTGGATCGCGGAAGGGGCCGATTGGCCGAAGCACTGGGCCTACCGGGAACTCACTCAGTTCGATGAAAGTCTGCTGAAGGCGGGTGAATCGGCGATCGACTTCCTCGTTGCGAAGCGACTCGCGGAGAAAGGGATCGAAGCTTCTCCGCCGGCCGATGAGGTTACTTTGATCCGTCGGCTCTTTTACGATCTGATGGGGCTTCCTCCGACGCCTGAGCAAATCGCGGATCATCTTCCACGGTTTAAGGCAAATCGCGGGGAAGCGGTTGCGCGTCTCGTCGACGATCTCTTGGCTTCGCCTCATTTCGGCGAAAGGTGGGGACGTCACTGGCTGGATCATGCGCGGTATGCCGACTCCGATGGATACGAGAAGGACAACAACCGGATGAACGCGTGGCGTTACCGGGACTGGGTTATCGATGCGGTGAATCGCGATCTTCCATTCGACCAGTTTACGATTGAGCAGTTTGGCGGCGACCTGTTACCTGAACGGACTGAGTCTCAGTTGCTCGCGACGGCGTTCAATCGTCAGACCCTGACCAACACCGAAGGCGGGACAGATAAGGAGCAGTGGCGCGTCGCGGCCGTGATGGATCGGGTTGAGACAACCGGTGCCGTCTGGATGGGATTGACGGTCGGGTGTGCACGGTGCCATACGCACAAATACGACGAGATCACTCACGACGAGTATTACCAGTTGTTCGCCTATTTCAACAACGGCGATGAGACCACCGCGAACGTCGTTCACACGGATGAAGCGGTCGAAAAGTGGGAGGCCGATCTCGCGAAGCACCGGAAAGAGATCACCGAAGTGAAGAGCCAACTTGAGGCGGCGAAGTCACGGTTGATTCCGGAGCTACCCGGGATGATCGCAGAGACCGCTGCAATGATGAAAGCGGCAGTCGAAGAGAAGACGTTCGCACCGCTTTCCCTGACGAAGTTTACGGGGCCGAAGGGAGTGAAATTCACGCAGAACCCAAAAGATCTGTCCGTTCTCGTGACGGGCGCGAATGCTGATGCCGGATCCTATACGATTGAAGGAACGATTCCTGCGGGAGTTGCCGTCACGGGGATCAAGCTCGAAGCGCTCAGTGATGAGTCGCTGCCTTCGCAGGGCCCGGGGCGGAGCGAGGAGGGGAACTTCGTTCTCAACCAGATTCAGTTTTTCGTGGACGGGAAACGTTCCTATTTCGGCGATGCCGAAGCGAGTTTTACTCAGGGCGGAAACTGGCAGGTTCGGGGTGCTCTGGATCTCAATGTAAAAGCGAAGTCCGAAGGGACCGGCTGGGCGATTGGACCGCAGGCGGGAAAATCTCACGAGGCCGTTTTTGGTCTCGTGAGGCCTTTTCCAAAGAAGTCGGATCCGCAGTCGGTTGAGATTCGGCTCGTTCAAAATTACGGAGCGAAGCTCATGCTTGGGAAATTCCGGATCAGTTTGTTGACGTCTCCGACGCCTCTCTCGGTTCCCACCGAACTGCGCGAATGGGTGAAGACCCAAGAGGGTAAGGTCGGTGACATCACCCTCCTCGATCAATTTTATTCGAAGTGGCATCCGGACTTAAGAGGGTTGGTTGAGCGACTTGATACCCTTGAGTCGAGTCTTCCAGTCGAGCCGCGGTTGAATGTCAGGGTGATTGCGGAGCGTGAGAAGGAGAGACGTAAAACGCATGTTTTTCGCAGGGGCGAGTTCAAGGAGCCTCTCCACGAAGTGACAGCTAATACCTTTGCTTCGCTGCCGCCGATTAAACATCGTGCCGCGGATGGTGACCGCCTCGACCTCGGGCGTTGGCTGGTGAACGGGGAAAATCCACTTCCGCCACGTGTCGTCGTAAACCGGATCTGGGCGCATCTCTTTGGTGAAGGGCTCGTTGCGACGATCAATGATTTCGGAGTGAGAGGGGATCGTCCGACTCATCCTGCGTTGCTCGACTGGCTCGCCGCTGAGTTCATTCGCAACGGCTGGTCACGAAAAGCGTTGATTCGAACGATCGTCTCGAGCAGGGCCTACCAGAGAACTTCGGCGCACCGGCCCGACCTGACCGATGTCGATCCGAAGAATCATCTCCTTGCCCGTCAGAACCGCTTCCGCGTCGAAGCGGAAATCATTCGCGACATTTCGTTGTCTTCCTCAGGGCTGCTCTCGCAGAAAGTCGGAGGCCCGAGTGTCTTCCCGTTAATTCCTCCGGGCGTGACCGATGCTAATTACAATTCAGCTTTTAAGTGGGTCGTCAGTCCCGGTGAGGATCGATACCGGCGCGGGCTCTACACCTTTTTCAAGCGGACCGCGCCCCATCCGAATTTGATGACGTTTGATTGTCCGGATTCCAATGTCACGAATGTGAAACGGAATCGGTCAAACACGCCTCTCGCCGCCTTGATCACTTTGAATAACGAGACTTTTGCGGAAGCGGCACAGGCGCTTGCTCATCGCGTTTTTCGTGAGGTGTCAGGAGGTGATGCGGAACGCCTCGAGCGAGCCTTCCGATTGTGTCTTTCTCGTCCGCCTACGCTGGAGGAACAGAGGCGGCTCGAAAGTTTGCTCGAAGAGGCGAGATCGTATTATCGGTTTGCACCGGCCGACGCGACGGCGTTTGCGGGTGAGCGGGTCCCTGAGGGAGTCTCGAACGAGGAGGCTGCGAGCTGGGCCGCGACGGTGCGGGTGATTTTAAATTTGGACGAGTTTGTGACGAGGAACTGAGCGATGAGTGCTTTTGAAAAATACAGCGAAGCGACGAGGCGGGAATTTCTGACCACTTCAGCGAGTGGGCTCGGCGGCATCGCGCTCGGATCGATGTTGAGTCAGGATGGTTTGCTGAATGCGGCGAACGCATCGGATTCGGGGCAATACCACACCCTGCAACCGCACGGTGAGGCGAAGGCCAAAGCGTGTATTTTCATTTTCATGGCTGGAGCGCCGTCTCAGCTCGATCTTTTCGATCACAAGCCGAAACTCAACGAACTGCACGGTGAGAAGATGTCGAAGGAGTTGACCGACAAGGCGCGGTTCGCGTTTCTCCAGCCTGACACAGCCACGATAATGGGCTCGCCCCGGAAGTGGAAGCGTCACGGTGAGTCGGGGATGGAGTTTTCTGATTTGCTCCCCAACCTAGGCAGCTGTGCGGATGATCTGCTGCTGGTTAGGTCGATGCACAGTGAAGAGTTTAATCATCATCCGGGCCAACTTCTGATGCAGTGCGGGGTCTCCCGATTCGGGATGCCGACGATGGGTTCGTGGTTGAATTACGGGCTCGGGTCGGCCTCGCAGAATCTGCCGGGATATGTCGTTCTCACGGCGGGACGAGGATCATCAGGGGGATCCACTTTGTGGCAGTCGGGGTTCCTCCCGTCGCAGTATGCAGGGGTGCAGTTCCGAAATCAGGGCGCACCTGTTTTGAATTTGAAGAATCCCGAAGGGCTTCCCGCCGGACTTCAGCGGTCGGGACTGGACGCGCTGAAGGAATTGAATTCGATCAAGTATCGGGAGGTGCACGATCCTGAGATTGCGAGTCGTATCGCGAGCTACGAACTCGCGAACCGGATGCAGACGGCCGCCCCTGAGTTGGTGGATTTGTCAGGAGAGTCACAGGAAACTCTCGATCTCTATGGAGTGGGGAGGGCGGAGCCCGAAGGCAACTTTCGAGGATCGCTTCCCGGCGTGCAAACGTATGACACCTTCGCAAAAAACTGCCTCCTCGCGCGGCGCATGGTCGAAAGAGGCGTGCGATTTATCAACATCATTCACGCGAGCTGGGATCAGCATTCGTCGCTTGATAAGGAACTGACCTACAACGCGGGGGCGGTCGATCAGCCCGTTGCTGCTTTGATTAAAGATTTGAAACGACGCGGTTTGCTGGATTCGACGATGGTGGTGTGGGGTTCGGAATTCGGGCGGACGCCGCTCGGGGAGAATCGTCCCGGTCGGAAGGGCGTCTCGGGTCGTGATCATCATCCTTTCGCCTACTCGATGGTGATGGCCGGAGGCGGACTCAAAGGAGGAATGACTTACGGGGAGACTGATGAGATCGGCTGGAATATTGTCGACAAACCGGTTCACGCGAATGACCTCCACGCGACGATGCTGCATCAGTTCGGAATGGATCACTTAAAGCTGACCTATCGGTTTCAGGGGCGGGATTTCCGGCTCACCGACGTGGGCGGAAAAGTGATCCACGATTGGATCGCCTGACTCCGCCAAGCGGCGTGATCGTCAGGTCAGGAATCGGGGGAGGGAACGAGAATCGGATCGAGGAGCAGGGTCGCTTTCCGGTCGCGTGACGGATCTTGAATTCGGGCGAGGAGCAGTTCGAAGGCGAGACGCCCGCGGGCTTCGGTTCCGAGGTCGATTGTGGCAGGGCGCGGGTAGAGCCCGTCGAGGTAGGCTTTTTCGTTGTCACAGGAGACGATGTCGAAGTCTTTGCCTGGAGCTAGTTTCCTCCGTCGAAGTTCCGAATGAAAAAGAGCCGACATGTAGTCGGAGGGGACGAACCAACCGGTGGGGCATTCTGATTCTTTTTGCCCGCGTATTTTCTCCACGAGGAAAGCCATTCTCTCGTCGTCGTTTCCGTTTCCTTTCCTGAGCCGTTGCGGGAGGGTGAGACGTTGCGTTTTCAATCCCTGTTTTCGAGCGGCTTTGATGAAGGAATCTGAACGGACGAGGTAGGACGGGTTGGAGTCGTCGATCGTGAGCGTTGCGACGCTACGATGTCCTCTCGAGTGCAGGTAGTCGGCGGCGATCTTTCCGACGGTCTCGTTTCCGGGTAAAACCTGATCGGTCGATCCGTCTTCGTGCGTCGTGAGCCAGAGCGATGGGATTTCCGTGGCGCTGCGCGTCAGGTGCCCACGTGAGCGAAGCCCGTGGAGGAGGATTCCGTCGAGGTTGTCGGGGCTGATCCAGGCGGGGACGGTGTCGCAGTCATCGAGGGAAAGGAGCGAAATTGAGATTCCCCGTTCGCGCGCCGCTCGTCTGGCCCCTTCGTAAATCGATGCGACGAAGGCACTGTGTTCCGATAGCGCGCGGTCAAAAGTGAGTAAAGCGAAGTGTCCCTTCAAATTCGTGTCGGGCTTGACTGCTGATCGCCCCGGTCGGTGCTCGCTCGGCGGGGCGAGATACTGGAGGTCGGCGATCGCTTTGCGGACTTTGTTCTCAGCTTTGGCACTGACCCCGGGACGTCCGTTGATGAATCGTGAAACGGTGGCGTGCGACACTCCGGCTCGCTCCGCTACCTCTGTCATCGTGGGAGATTTCATCGTTCGAGAAGTCTTTCACATTTATTATGCAAAATCAAAATGTAAAATAATTGTATAATAATATTGCATTCAAATTTGAGGATTATAGCCTTGGCGATTCTAAGATGAGTGATAAATCCTACGCCGGTCTGAAAGTTCTCTATGGGGATATGCACAATCACTGTGGCATTTCCTATGGGCACGGCTCTCTCGAGGACGCGCTTTCAAACGCGGCGGAGCAACTCGATTTCGTGTCGATCACGGGCCATGCGCACTGGCCCGACATGCCGGAACCGAGTGAGAGGATCCAATACATCATCGATTTCCACGAAGAGGGGTTTGCGAGGCTGAAGTCGGTTTGGGCGGAGATGATGGTGACGCTGCGGGAGCGGAATCGCGAGGGTGAATTTGTCATTTTTCCGGGCTTCGAAGTTCACTCGTGCGAGTCAGGTGACCGGAACATGCTATACAAGGATCTCGAGGGCGAGATCCTCTATCCGAACAACATCCCGGACCTGCATCGCCAGTTGCAAGAGCTCCGGGACAACGGGCACGACAGCATCGCGCAACCGCATCACGTGGGTTACCGGAAGGGGACACGTGGGATCGACTGGAACACCTACGATCCCTCTTTTGCTCCTTTTGTGGAAATGCTATCGATGCACGGTTGTTCTGAGAGCAGTGAGAACACGCGACCTTTCCTGCATTCGATGGGGCCGTCGGATTACGACAGCACGATTCAAAGCGGATTGGAAAGAGGGCACGTTTTCGGTTTCTCAGGAGGCACTGATCATCACAGCGGGCATCCGGGTAGTTATGGTCATGGCAGGACAGGGCTCTGGGCGAAGGGCTGCACGCGCGATGATATCTGGGAGGCTCTCTACGCGCGGCGGATGTATGCGCTCACCGGTGACCGCATTGAGCTGCAGTTTACAGTCAATGGTGCCGCGATGGGTGAGGTGATTCCGGTCGCATCGAAGCGTCAGATCGAGATCGACGTGAAAGGGGGCGCGGCGATTGACTGCGTCGACGTTGTTAAAAATGGGAAACTCCTGCGACGGTTTTCGCAGCCGGATATTCCGGCGGAAGAGGAGTCTGATCTAATTCGAACGAAGATACATCTCGAACTCGGCTGGGGCGCGAAACATCGCAGTGCCAAGTGGGACGTTGAGTTCGGAGTCGAGGAGGGACGTGTCTTGAACGTCGAGCCGAGGTTCCGCGGGCTCGAGGTCGTTTCGCCGGCTGAGCGTGACTCGGAGGAAGGCGAGTCATTTTACCGATCAAGGATTTTGAATCAAAGCGAACGCGCGGTTTCGTTCGAAACGGTTTCAAACGGGAATGCCACGAACTCGACAAGCGCGACCCAGGGCGTGTGCCTCGAGGTGGAGATGCCGCGCGACGCTAAGGTTTACGCGGTGATGAACGGGGTGCGGGCGGAGCACACTCTCGAACAGCTCATGACAGGAGCGCGGAGTGGCAGTCTTGATCATACCGATGCTCCGTCGTGGCGGTTCAATCGGGCACCGTCACCGGAGGAGCTAAACTGGTCGCTCGCGTTCGAAGATGAGGACGATGGCGAAGGTTACTACTACGTTCGGGTGCGACAGACGAATGATCAGTGGGCGTGGAGTTCGCCCGTGTTTTTGAGAGGAGAATCATGAGCACGATACGTGTTGGAATTATCGGGACGGGCAGCCGCGGGATCACCTGCATCGGGCGGCAGATTGCCGAGCAGAGCGCGGAGCTGGATATCGTCATTACCGCGTTTTGTAACCGGACTGCGAGCCGGATGCGGATTGCACTCGTCGACGTCAACGAAGCCGCGGCTAAGGCGGGGAATGCTCCCTTTGCACCGGCGTTTTACAGCGACCCGAATGATTTGATCAATGATGACAATGTTGATCTGATCGTGATTACCTCTCCGACTGCGGCCCACGCCGAGGCGACGATCCCGGCACTGCGATCGGGAAAAAAGGTCTATCTCGACAAGCCGATTGCGCACACGCTTGAGGATTCAATTGCGATACGCGAGGTTGAGGCCTCGGAGTCCAATCCGATGATCATGGGGTTCACGCGGCGCTACGAGGAGCCATGGATCAAGCTTCATGATCTCGTTGCGAGCGGGGTGATCGGCGATCTCAAAATGATGCTGATCCGTGCGGTGCTGCCGTATTCGTTCTACTTTCAAACGTGGCATCGAACGCGCGCGGTGAGCGGGGGAGCGCTCAATGATAAGGGCTCGCACTACACCGATGTCTTCAACTGGTTCGCGGGTGTAGGGGCTGCCAACAGCAGGGCTGAAAAGGTGAACGCCTTTGGCGGACGAAATGTTTTTATCGAGGAGGACGATGCCCCTGAGTTCTGCGCGACGTGCGATCGGGATTGCGCTTACCGCGCCGAGACCGCGATGCCCGATACTCAGGATCAGATGAAAGGCGCAGTGGATCGCAGTTACGAAACAGAGACCGATCCGCTGAAGCGAAAAGACAACTGCGTTTACAAAGCCGGTGCTGATATTTTCGATCACGCCACGATTCACTACCAATACAACAACGGGATCGTCGCGAGCATTTTCTATTCGGTTTACGGACCGCAGGCGGAGGATGAGGAAACACTGGAGATCGTGGGGACGAAGGGACGTGTCATTCTCACTCGACTTCGCGGGGAGATCGATCTGATCACCGACTACGGCGAGAAACGTCACGAGGTAATCCATTGCAAATCCGATGCGTTCGAGTCGTCGCATTTCGGCGCGGACCGAAAGCTCGTTCAGGAGATTGCCGCGTTTGCGCGGGGAGGTGAGTCTCCTGTCAATGGGTGGGATGGTATGGAGGCCACTCGCATGATTCTCGGCGCGATGAAGTCGATCGACGACGGCGGTGAGACCGTTCATTTTTCCTCTCTGCCCGATGGTCCGGGGAAGTAGTCTTGAGTCAAATCCCATATGAATATCGCCCTGCCCAAAAACTACGTCCGCCTCAGTGCGATGATGTTCCTCCAGTTCGGGATCTACGGACTGTGGCTCCCGATTGCGGGGCGGTTTCTCACCGCTGATCCACTGACCGAAGGCGGACTGGGATTTTCGGAGGGGCAAATGGGGATGATTGTCGGCATCGCGGCGTCGGTGGGGGCGCTCTGTTCACCGCTGATAGTTCAATTTGCGGATCGGCGCTTTCCAGCGCAGAAGTTTCTCGCGGTGCTCATGATGGTGGGCGGGCTTTTGAAAATCTGCGTCTACCCGCAATCCACCTTCATCGCCTGGTTGCTCCTTTCGGTATCGTTCACGCTCATGTTCATGCCGGCGGCGGCGATCTGTAATGCGATTGCGATGCGGCACCTCGATGATCCGCCGCGACAGTTTCCCGGGGTTCGACTCTGGACCGCGGTGGCGTGGGTTCTCGTGGGGTGGACGTTTTCCCTGCTGATCCTGAAGACCAATGTCGAGCCGAGCTGGCTCCCGCCTTTCTTCAAGGGGGATGACGTTCCTATGGTCGCGGCTCAGATGAAAAAGTCGGTCATCGCGTCCGGTGTCATGGCTTTTCTCTACGGCGTCTGGGCGTTCTTCTTCCTGCCTCATACTCCTCCGGTGAGGTCGGAGAGCGGTCGTCTCGCTGTGGCCGATGCGTTTGCTTTGCTCAAAATTCCATCGATTGCTGTGCTGTTGTTAGTCACTCTGATTATCAGCCCGATGAACACGATTTACTTCATGCAGTGCGCGAAGTTTTTGACGAAGGCGGGACTGGATCAGGCCTACCTCATGCCCGCGATGGCGATCGGGCAGTTCTGTGAGATTCTGATGTATATCGTCCTCGGGCGGTTGCTTCCTAAATTGGGATTTCGCACCGTTTTGTCGATCGGAATCGGCGCGTATGTTTTTCGCTTCTGGTTGTTCGGTTCTGTCGGCCTGCCTCTTGGCGTGATGGTTGCAGGGCAGGCGATTCACGGACTTTGTTACGCGTTTTTCACGAGCACCTGTTTTATCTACATCAACAAGGTCGCCCCGAAAGACGTCGGGAGCACCGCCCAGTCGCTCTTTAACTTTATCTGGTATGGAATCGGGCCGCTTCTCGCGGTTCTGCTGAATGGTGCGCTCGCGTCGAGCTTTGCGAAAACGGGCAAAACCTTCGAATTGTCGGAGTTTCAACCTTTCTGGTATTCACTCGGGGCGATCACTTTCGTGGGGCTGGTCGTCTTTGTGATCTTCTTTCGTGATGCAAAGGACATCCCGCAGGAAAGTTGAGAGGCCTCTACAAACGGGTTCCCGGATTGTAGCGGGCCTTTTCCCGATCTGAGACCATGATACGGCATGACATGGTTCACTATTCTGGCGGTTATATTCTCGATTGGTTTCGTGATTTTCGGTCGCTATTCCGGTTGGGAATTTTCGGGACTTGATTCCACTGACGAGAGCTATCTCGACATCAGTGATAGCACAGATCTCTTTGACTAGATTTCTAAAAGACTGCGTTCCGGAAACGGCACGAACGCTTTCCTGAAAATCAGGGGCTCTGTGTGTATGAATCCTGCTAATACCGTTAGCAATGTCCACCACCGATACCACGAACACCGTTGATAAAGCCCTTCAGGTAAACCTCGACGCACGTCGTTATGGAACGTTTGCCGAGATTGGTGCCGGGCAGGAGGTCGTGCGCTGGTTTTTTCTTGCGGGAGGTGCTGCGGGGACCATCTCGAAGAGTATTTCGGCCTATGACATGAAAGTCAGTGACGCGATCTACGGGCAGTGCAGCCGATACGTTTGTCGGGAACGGCTCGAGAGCATGCTCGAATACGAGCAGGATTTGAACATGGAACGTCTTCACGCGAGCCGGGGCGACACGACTGCGTTTTTCAGTTTTGCGGATACGGTTTCGGCCCGAAATTATCATGGCACTAATGAATGTCACGGGTGGTTGGGGATTCGGTTTCAGGCTCATCCGAGAGATGAGAGCAGCCAGATTGTGATTCATGTGAGAATGCTCGATAAGACCAATGCCCGTCAGCAGGATGCGCTGGGAGTCGTCGGTGTGAATCTAATCTACGGAGCCTGCATGCTCCATCACAGTCCCGAGTTGCTGATTGAATCGCTCCTCGATAATCTCACAACCTCAAGAATCGAGATCGATATGATTGAGTTCAATGGGATTGAGTTTCGCCATGTCGACAATCGCCTTATGAGCTTGAAGCTGGTTCAGTTGGGGCTCACGAATGCGGCGATGTTCGGCGCCGGAGGCAAGGTGCTGCAGCCGTCTGAAGCGCTACGAAAAAAGGCAATTCTCGTTGAGCGAGGAAGCTTCCGGCCAGTGTGCAATGCTAATATCGATATCATGCGCTGCGCCGCTGAACGATTTCAGGACGAGCCCGATGTCGATCCCGCGTCGACGCTTCAGATCATGGAGATCACAATGAAGAATCTCATGGCTGATGGGCAGCTTGATTACCGTGATTTTCTGGCGAGGGCTGACATGCTCGTCGCGAGCGGGATGACGGTTCTCATTTCCAACTACTTCGAATACTATCGGCTCGCGGCCTACCTGCGTCGCTACACTCCGGCGAAAGTGGGGATCACCATGGGAATCGGGAGCTTACGTGAGCTGTTTGACGAGAAGTATTACACAGAACTCGACGGAGGCATTTTGGAGTCATTCGGACGCCTCTTTAAACACAATATTAAGCTCTATATTTACCCTTTCAAAAATCCGGAAACGGGAGAGCTGACGACTCTGGACAATCTCGAAATCGCGGACGGTCTGCAACATCTCTACCACTACTTGATCGATCGTGGATGCATCGAGCAGTTGCACAATTACGATGAGTCCTGCCAGAACGTCTTCTCCCGTGATGTTCTCGCGAGAATTGCCGAGGGCGATTCCTCCTGGGAATCAATGGTCCCGGATGCGGTTGCGAACGTGATTAAGGATCGAGGCTATTTCGGCTGTGAAGTCGGGTGATTACGAAATCGCCTTCAAGCTCTGCGACGCCGTCCAGGTTCTCCCCGGGGCGAGCGTTTCGTATTCGTGCATCTGTGCGCCTTCGATGCAGACGAATGATTTCCAACCGTCAGGGGTGAGATCTCCAATCCCGTGGTCGGGACCGGGGTTCCATACGATGATATCGGGAAAATTGTCAGAACTCGCTTCGATCACGTGTTTTGCGTCCGTGAGCGCGGCGGTCGTTTCTCCTGCTCCAAAATAGGCGCGGTCAATTTCAGTGGAAAAGGCAATCACGGGGGCGTTGTCGGTTTCGATTGATTTGGTGACTTCGTTTTGGAAAGTGAGCCCCTGTAATCCATCGACCGCTGCCGCCGTGGCATCCGCTGTTTGGAGATAAGTGTGGAGAGCCGCGTGGAACTGAAAGTCGTCGGTGCCCGTATTCGTGACGTTCAGGGTCATGTGTAATTCGGTTGCCGATAATTCGATCTCGAGTTCCAATTCGAATTCGTGTGGCCATTCGGTGAGGGATTCCGGGGTGGGGTTGAGTTGAACCCGGTTCGAATCGCCGACGCGATTCCACTCGGATTTGCGTGCGAATCCATGTCGGCCAAAGGGGCCGTGATCGCTGAACTGGGGAAAGATGACGGGAACACCGCCGCGGATCGCTTTTCCCTTTTCGATTTCCGCGAGCTCGCTCAGGAAGAGGCGTTCAGTTCCGTCCGCCGTTTTCCAGGAAATAACGTGTCCCCCATGAAGCGAGACGGTGGCCTCGGCACCGGTGGAGTGAGTGATGAGGAACGTGCTTTCGTCACTGTATTCGGGAGAATTCGCCATGGGAGACGGATACAGGATTCGTGGCATTTTTCCAAAAAAATCATCCTGCTATTTGAGGCTCCTTCGTTTCGATGATGTGTGGCCGCTTGGTTGGAGGGGATTTGGAGGTGGAAAGTTGAGAAGGAAATCGCGATTTCCCTTTGATCCTGAATCGTCCTGCGTCAAAGGTCTCCCTATGAGTGATGCGCGTCGTGATCCGAGGGAAGTTGATGGTGAATGGGTTCCCAAAGAGAGGGAGATTTCCAATTGCCCCTGCAAAAGCTGGAAGCCGTATGGTGCGTGCTGCATGCCTTTCCATCACGGACGCAAGAAGCCGGAGACGGCGGAGCAGCTCATGCGCTCGCGATACAGCGCCTACTTTTTCCGGCTGATTGACTACCTCATCGAGACGACGCATCCCGATACGCGAACAGCAACTCTCGAGCGCGAACTTGTCGATACGGTTCATGAAGTCAATTGGAGCAATCTCACAATCGTCAACACCGCCAAAGGAGGCGTGGATGACAAGGTGGGGAAAGTCGAGTTTATCGCGGAATACTACCACGAGAATGAACGTCACGAACTTCACGAGCTTTCCCGGTTCCGCCGTTATAAAGGGGCCTGGAAGTATCTGGACGGGAAGTCCTGACCTGAAAATAAAGAAGCCCCGCCTTCGGCAGCAGGAGAATGCTGTTGATCCGATGACGAGGCTTCAGCACATGGAATGACCCCGTAGGGCCATTCTCTGCGGTTTGGCAATGACCCATTCGTTGAGAAGAGGGCCGCTGTCAATAAGCGGTGTGCTAGCTGAGCCTCGCAATTGCAGGGATCAGCACCAGCAAAATGGAGGCGATCAGCTTGATCCTGTCACTCCGTGTTTTGGTTTGCGCGATTTCCTCCAGCCAGTAGGGAATGCGGAGAGGGAGGTAGAAAATCAGGAAGAGTAGCGAGCTCACAAAGAGGTTTACGATAAACATGACGGGATTCTCTCTCTCCATCGAGAGGTTGTTGGTGATCATTCCCCAGGTAGCTGAATAGGCGACGCAGGCATAGCCGAGCAGAATGAGGTCGAGTAACCACTCTCGTCGATTGGGACGCCGGTAACGTGGATCGGCAGAGGGGGCGGCTGTATCCTCTTTGTCCCACATGAGGAAGCCGAGAAAGACGAGTTCTTTAATGACAACGACGGGAATCAGCAGCGACAACCACCAGGGCATCCCGGCCTCGGAGCTGTCTGAGATGGTGACTCCGAAGGCGCTCGCGCTGAGGAAGATGAGGATGATCGAGATCACCGCGTGAAACATCCAGAGCAGGAATCCGGCTCCGATCGTGTCTCCGAATCCACGTGCTGCCTCCCGCACATAACGCAGCTTGGCCGGAAAGGCGTAGATCTCCGCCGCCGAAATTCCGATAATGAGGATCCCCAGCCATATCACCTTTGAACCGGGAACCCGAATGGCATGGTCTGCCGCTTCCACGACCCGCGGGCCGAGGGTGATAAAATAGATCGCGCAGAGCACATTAAACAGGCCGCCCTCCCAGCGATAGATTCGAGCCCCGGCGTTGTTCATGGCATCGATTCAATCCCTCCCGGGCGAATCCGTCAAGCGCTGTCGAGACGGGCTTATTTCAGCATCGCATCGGTCTCTGCGATCTTGAAGCGCGTGCTCACGACTGAATGCTTCTTCTCGCTGTCATCGTATTTAATGTAGGTCGTCGCGACGATCGTTCCATCGTCGAGGAGTTCCACGCCGGGGTATCCGCAGTCCTGAAGTCTCTCGGCATGACTTTGCAGGAGCTTGATTCGATACTGGCCGGGGTTGCCGTTTTTAATGTCGTCATAGGTGCCTACCCAGGCAACAAAATGTCCCCACGTCGGGCTCTTGATTGCCATGTCGCGAAAGGCGAAAATCCAGCGTCCGTCTTCGAGTTGCACTCCCATGTGGCGATCGCCGGTGAGCCCCCAAGGGGTGTCGACAGGAGTGCTCCACGATTCACCTTCGTCGCTGGAAAACATCACAAGACTGCGACCTTTGTGGGTGTTCTCCCGGATGAGGGTACAGAGTTCGTTTCCATCGGGAGAGCGGAAAACGAAGGGCTCGCAGGGATTCTTTCCTTCAACCGCGGCAACGACTTCCGGTTCACTCCAGGTGAATCCACCATCGGCGGTGATTGTCTGGTAAACCGCCAGTGGCGCTTTGTCTTTTCCTTCAGGGCCTTTGTGATAAAGGCCGAGGTGGCGGCCGTCTTTCAGTTTGACGATGCTGCTGAACGTCATGACGCAGGGGAAGTTCAAGGGCGGCATTTCTTTCCACGTTTCGCCCTCGTCTTCGCTCATGATGCCGGGCATTCCCGGACCCGATCTCGTGCCCTTTGCTGCGGACCATACCCAGAGGCGCGATTTTCCCTGTGTATCGGTCAGGCGGTAAATACTGGGACAGTTCTGGTGTGTCTTGAACCCCTCGGGAAGTTGGTCGTCGAGTCGTTCCCAGGTTTTACCTCCATCGGAACTTTTTGCCATCGGGCCTGCGGAACCGCCGTGGTTGATACACCAGACCGCGAAGATGGTCTTCCCGCCCGGCATGAGCAAGGTCGTGGGGTGCCCTTGATAGAGATCTTTTGTGCCCTCGGCGATGACGGTGTGTCTGGCTTTGTCACCCGAGATGTCGACGAAGGGAATATCCGGTTTCTCCTCGCCTTCGGCGAGACCGGTGAATGCGAGAGACAGTGTCGCGAAGAGGAGTGTAGAGGTGAGGTAGATGCTTTTCATTTCGTGGCCTGCCTCATTGAATCCTCCCTCTATTTGATTGTCACGAAGTTTGTTTTACGCAAATCTAAGAGGGTTAGGTGAATGAGGTAACCCTGTCAGGGGCCCGGGTTCCTGACCGAATGTAAACGGGTTTATATGATGAAACTTTCTCTTCTCAGTGTCTTGCTAGGAATTTTCTCTTTAACCGGCGGTGGTGAGTTTTCGAGTTGGAAGGCCATTCCCGGGATACCCGGCAAGCTGGGGCTCGCAGGGCCGTTTGTTGGAATTCATAACGATGTATTACTTGTCGCAGGCGGTGCCAACTTCCCGGAGCCCGTTTGGGATAATGATAAAGTGTGGCACAGTGGTATCTATGAGTTGAGCCTGACGGGTGAGCGGCAATGGTCGGTGCCGGGGGCGCTGCCGAGATCGATCGCTTATGGTGCCTCAGTTAGTGTGGATGAAGGCGTCATTTGTATTGGTGGGAATGACGCCGATTCGGTTTTTGACGATGTCTTTGTTTTGACCTCGACCCGCGAGATATTGCCGTTGCCCTCCCTGCCTGCGCCGTCGTGTAACGGGGCTGCGGCGACGATCGGGCGACACGTGTATTTCTTTCCGGGGATGCATACGAGTCAACTGGAGTCCGCCTCCCGGGATTTTATGAGGCTGAATCTGGACGATCCGGACGCGGGATGGCAATCGTTGCCGTCTCTGCCTGCGCCGGGGAGAGCTCTGAGTGTTCTCATCGCGCAGAGCAACGGGGAGTACGACTGTCTCTATCTGATCGGGGGACGTCTTCAGGATTCGTCGGGCGAGATCATCTTTCTCGCCGATGTATTTCAGTTCGATCCGAAGAGGTCTGCTGACCCGTGGAAAAAAATGGCCGCGATGCCGACTCCGCTCGCTGCCGGGGCGGGCGCGCCGGTGGGAGAGAGTGACATCTTTATGCTGTCCGGTGCTGACGGGAGCCTCATGGCGGTGGCGGATGATTTAAAGCTCAAGCATCCCGGATTTCCGAAAACGATTTATGCCTACAACACGATCACCAACACGTGGAGTGAGGCGGGCGAGATGCCTGTCAACCAGGTGACGACAACCGCAGTGCCCTGGAAAGATAGAGTTTATCTCGTGACCGGCGAGATAAAGCCGAGAGTACGAACGAAGGCGGGGTGGGAGATTCAATTGAGCCCGACGGGTTCACTGAAGCCAGATTGAGAGGGGCGAATCAGGGCGTGGTGGCCCATTACCCCAATGCGGAGTTGATTGTGGCACCGCTCTGCATGACGCTCGTCGCACGCGGGCGCGTTGCCCGTTGGTGGTCAAGTTAGTGGCCCGGTGACGGTTGATTCGCATCTCAGGGAAATGGCATTGGAGGAAATTATACTCGAACTCGATTCGGCAGAGCCTCCTCCGGAAGTGCTTCATCTGATCGTCGAAGCGACGAAACGAACCGATGTGTTTTACAATGCCGGTTTAGGGCTTCGTTATCCGAAATACATTCCGAGCGACCCTCGAATCGTTTGCGCCGCGATCCGCTACCTGGAGGAGAATTCTTATCTTCCAGGTAATGTGTTTTGCGAGTGGGGGTGTGGGTTTGCGATCGCTTCCGGGATCGCGACGATTCTGGGAATGGAAGCATTCGGGATTGAGGTGGAGGACGATCTCGTGACGCGGGCCACCGCGTTGATGAACGATCTGGATCTCCCTGTCCAGATTTTGCAGGCGGATTATTTACCCGAAGGATTTGATGAAAGTGAGGGTGTCGGCGGAAAAGATCTTATCGTTCCTGAATCCCGGACGACGAGAGGCGGTGTCGTCGCGCCGCCGGAGTATGACGGCCTCGACCCGGCGGAGGTGGATATGTTTTTCGTCTATCCCTGGCCCGATCAGGAAGAGATGATGATGGATTTGTTCGAAGCGGTGGCGTCGCCCGGTGCTGTGCTGCTCATGTATCTCGGCGATGGTGAGATCGCAGCGTTCACGCACGAAGATGACGGTGAGGGTGATTTTATTCAGGAAGTCTGAATCGTTTCATTTTTGCTTTTTCTCGACATTGCTCGGCGTGTCGTAGAATCTTTTGTATTCATGCAGATTCGACCTCTTCTTATTGTTTTAGTAACTTTAGCCTGTTTCTCCTCTCATTCGTTTGCTGGTAAGCAGCCTAACATTGTCTTTGTTTTTTCTGACGATCACGCCACGCAGGCAATCAGTGCCTACGGTGGGCCCTTAGCTGAGATTGCGCCGACTCCCAATCTTGATCGCATCGCGAAAGAGGGAATGCTCTTCACCCGCTGTATGGTGACGAACTCCATTTGCGGTCCGAGCCGGGCTACGATTCTGACGGGGAAATACAGTCACAAAAACGGATTTTTCACCAATGAAGCTTCCGTGTTCGAAGGCTCGCAGATCACCTTTCCGAAGCTCCTTCGTCGCGAAGGATACGAGACGGCTCTGATTGGAAAGTGGCATCTCGGCGGCAAGCCGACGGGGTTCGATCACTGGGAGATTCTCCCGGGGCAGGGGAGTTACTACAATCCTGATTTCATTAACGAGAAGGAGAAGTATCGCGTCACCGGATACGTCAGCGAGATCCTGACGGAGAAGGCGAAGAAGTGGCTGAGCCACCAGCGCAATAAGGACAAGCCGTTCATGCTCATGTTGCAGCACAAGGCACCGCACCGCGCCTGGGATCCTGCGCCGAAGTATCTGAATGCCTTCGATGATGTGACGATTCCGGAGCCGGATACTTTATTTGACGATTATTCGGGACGGGGCAAGGCGGCTCATGATCAGGACATGACGATTGCGAAAACGATGACGCTGGGGCGCGATTTGAAGGTGAAGGAATTCGATGACACCGGCGATTTTATGAGTCGGGGATACGGGCGCCTCAACACCGCGCAGAAGGCATTGTGGGACGCGGCTTATCAGCCGAAGAATGACGCGTTTGTCGCAGCCAAACTCTCCGGTAAGGAGCTCGTTCGCTGGAAGTATCAGCGCTATTTGAAGGACTACCTCCGCTGCGTGAAGTCGGTCGATGACAGCGTCGGTGAGATGCTTGATTTTCTCGAAGAGAAGGGGCTCGCGAAGAACACGATTTTTGTTTACTCGAGCGATCAGGGATTTTACCTCGGTGAGCACGGGTGGTTCGATAAGCGTTTCATGTTCGATGAATCCTACCGGACTCCGCTGATGGTGCGTTGGCCGGGAACGGTGGCGCCCGGGAGTCAGTCCGACGAGCTCGTCTCGAATCTGGACTTTGCGGAGACGTTTTTAGAGATGGCAGGGGCACCGGTTCCCAAAGATATGCAGGGGAAAAGCCTCGTTCCGATTTTGAAAGGAGAGACGCCGGAGGATTGGCGCACGACTCATTACTACCACTACTACGAGTATCCGGGCTGGCACATGGTGCATCGCCACGAGGGCGTCTACGACGGTCGCTACAAGCTGATGGACTTTTATGAGCTGAAGGAAAAGGAGCTGTATGATCTCGAGACGGATCCACAGGAGATGGTGAATCAGTTCGCGAATCCTGAGTATGCCGATGTCGTGACGCGCCTCGAAGCAGAGCTCAAAAAGTTGCGTGCGCAGTATGAAGTTCCTAAAAACAAGATCCAAGACCTCACGAACGTCGATCGTCGCTACCACTCCGAATCCATCCGCGAGAAAGGTCTCGCGAGGATGAAAAAGGAGGCTGATCTGAAAGCCAGAAAGGCAGCCGCCGCCAAGGGCAAAGCCAAGTAGGGATTTACTCCGCTGAGGCGCCGAGGAAGATTTCGGAGACGACTCCGTTTTCGAAGTAGAAAATCATTCCTCCGTAAATCGAGCCAACGAGGTGGGCATCGGCGTCACCGAAGAATCCGTCGAGGCCTTCGTCGCTCGTTGAATACTCGCTGTAAGCTTGGAGAACCTTTTCTTTGGGATCGCCGATACCGATTCCGAGATTGGTTTTCAGATTCGACGGAGCTTTCACCGTGATCGAGAAAACGGATTTCGGCCCGCCGACCTCGTCTGAGATCATATCGAAGCTAGCTCCGGAGTCGGGGAACATCCACGTTTGGACGGCCTGACCGAATGCTTCCCACACTTCGTCTTTCCCTTTAAACACCTCGCCCCAGTGCATCGTGTCGGCGGTTGCGAGCAGGGCTTCCTGTGTCGTCTCCAGCGTGATTCCACCGATGCCACCGTCGGCCATGATCTGACGACCCGTTACTTCGATGGAGGCGATGTAGGCCCCGGCTGTCGGTGTTGCGGTGAGGTTGTTTCCGGGAGGGTAGGCCCCCGCGGTGTTGCCGTCACCGTAGACTTCGAATTGAATGCCCGAGGATTGATTGGAATACGTCGCATACTCGCGGGATTCGATTTCGCTCATCATGATTTCCTTTAAGTTGCCCAGCGAGGCGGGCATGTTCGAAAGCTTCGTCCCGACGTGGATTCCCTCAGTCGTTGCAAAGCGGGGATTGTGGACGTCGATGAATTCGATCTTTCTTGACGGATCGATCGGGGCGTCGGGATCCCATTCGCCTGCGAACAGTGACATGAGCTCTTCGCCTGACTCCTTGACGAGTATCAAAGCAATCCCTTCTCCATCAGAGGTTCTTGAAAAGGTGGCTGAAGGCATTGCCTGCATCGCTTCCTTGACTGTCATTCCGAGACGAAATGGACCCACGCTGTTTGACGTAATCGTCGCAGCTGGATCGTTCGGCGTGGCCGGACCGGATATCGAGGCACTGGATGCGAGCTTGACCGTCTCCGGCGATGGGACGGTTACTTTGAGCGAGGTCTCGAATGAGGGTGCATCAAAATTTTTGGGGATCTCCGCGAAAACGTTGATGAGCACTGTTTGGTCGTCGAGCCAATGTTCAGGAGTGATGGTGATCGCGTAATCCTCGGCTGTGGCAGGATGCTGCTTTGCGATCTCGCTTTTGATGAGACGCCTCGCGGCCTGAATGCAGGGGATGACGTCTGAACAGGGATCCCATTCGTGTGCGGGATCCACGAAATGCACTACCGAAATGCTTCCCGTCTCCCATTTGCCATTCTCTGAAATCATGAGCGCTTTGCTGTCGCCGCGCCAGGTCGCTTTGAAATAGGCGTGATTTTTTGCGAAGTCGTCGTGGCCGAAGTAACTCGTGTCGAGAACGGCGACCTGGTTGCCGTTTCTCAAGTCGACGAGATAGTTCTCTATCGTGCCGGAACTAAGACTTCCGGAGAGGGCGTCGGGGCTGGATAGATCCAGCATGCCGTCTGAAACTCCCCACGCCACCGCATAATTCCCATCGGGAGAAGTGGTGTCGGCGATAAGGAGGTAGGGTTTCTCGTTCTGCGCGATTGCCGTGGATGACAAGGCAAATAGGAGGACGGACGTTAGTTTGAAAAGGCTGACAAGCGGTCGCATGGGTGGTTCGTTCTGGTGGCTGGATTTAGACGAGGGAGGAAAAGTTTCAGGCGGGCATTTTTGTGAATGGCGCGTCGAAAGCAGGTTAAGCCACTACTCGGCGATATCACCTATGATTAAAAGTGAACTCACATACCAATCGGTTGTAGCGTATTTGTCAGGGTTCTTATCAAAGTCCTCCCGGTTTTTTTCAAAAAGAATCTCTTTCTTGTCGAGGGCTTTGTCGGTGAGCGTGGCTGAAATTTGATGCCTTGTGTTTTCTGCCTCAGTGAGGATCGGAGTCTTCGCCATGCGGTGGTAGGTGCAGTAGCCATCGATCCGGTTTACGAAGGAGGGCTCTTTGTCATCCACCTTGATTTTGATTTCGCCGCCGGTCGGACCAACGAGATCGAAAACGGAAGCGGTGGTGCCATTGAGGGTGAATTTTAAAGTCGCTCCTGCGCTTTTCGCTCGAAACATCTGAGGCATGTTCTTACTGAAACGTTTGGCGATCGAGTCGTCGGCACCCAGTTCCTCCCAGTCGCCTTCCAGCATGTCTTTCGTGATCGCAATTTGCTTGGCTTCTTCCCAGTTGTCTTTTCGGTAGGGTGCCTTCGGAAAGCGGGCCTCTGTCGGCTTTGCTTCCCATAGACTTGACCAGTTGCGGGAAATGGTTTCGGCGTAAATTCGGTGCCCGGTTTCGACGAGCGGGTGAACGCCATCGGTGGAGAAGACAAGCGGTTTCGCGGTAAGGTCTTCCGGCTTATCTGCCTTGAAGATGAGGTCACCCGATTTAACGAGGCTGGCTACTTTGACTCCGAAGTGAATTGAAGGAATCCGGTAGTGATCGGCGAGGGCCTCCATCGCGCTCGCCGCACGTGGCATCTTTCCTTCGTCGAGATCTTTCAGCATGTGCTCACTGAGGGTGTAGACAAAGCAGATGTCCGTTTTCGGATTCGCTTTCCACGTCTGACGCACGATTCCCTCCATCGCTTTGTGGATGCGTTCGGGGGCGGCGCCTCCGTCATTGACCGCGAACTCAACGAAAAGGAGGTCGGGTTTGTGAGCAAGGGCGTCGTTGTAAACGCGAAAGACTCCGAGATCGGAACCGGTGCCTCCAATCGCTGCGTGGATCTCTTCAAAGGTCGCGTCCGGATAAGTCGAAGCGAGCCATTCGCGGCTTTGAACACGCCAACCGGCCGCAGCGGTGATGCTCCCACCGAGGTAGCCGATCTTTACCGTATCGCCGGCTTCCACCTTAGCTCTGAAATTCGGCAGGCCTCCCCGGGGCGTGCATTCGACCGCATCGCGGAGCGGATAAGATTCATCCGCAGAATAGGCTGGCGCGGTGAAAAGTGACAGGAGCAACAGTGGAATGGCGAGATATTTCATTTTCTTGATCGCGTGGGAGGGGCTTTAGCGCCTTCCCCTGCGATCTGAATCTCGATATCCGGACGATGCTTTGCAAGGACGGTTTCAAGGTCACCGGTATCAAACGGGTTTTTTCTGCAATCAACAAGGAGGACTTCCAGAGTTTTGATCCCGGCAATGGCTTTGACATGTTCGTCGGTAAGGAAGCTGACGTTCTCAAGTGAGAGCAGTGTCAGGGGGAGCGCGCCGAGCTCAGCGAGACCTGCCGGCGTGATTGAAGTCTCGAATCCCCCCGGCGCGGCACAATCTATTTTCACCTCTTCGAGAGCGGGGAACTCGGAGACGAGGAGCGCAAGGTGCTCGTCATGAGGGAGAAGCGGCGTGTGATAGAGATGGATCGACTTCAGATTCGGGAGGTCTGTCAGGGTGAGGACGGCGTTGAGATGGGCTTCCGGGGTGTCCCGGTTCAGATCGCGAAGTCCCATGCTCCCGCCGACGGTGAGACTCTCGATGTTCAACCCGCTGAAGGGCTTGAGTGACCGGATTGTCTTGCAGTGCCAGATCGTCAGTTTCTTCAGGGATTTCAGTTCACGGAGAAAGTTCCATTCATCGTCTCCCGCTGCCGGAGCATTGAGCGCCAGTTCCTCTAAGTGGGTGAGCGCCTTGAGGCTTTGCAGTTCTGCGACAGAGTGAGGCGGGTTGCCGCCGGACATCAGCTTCACGACGTGTCCTGCGGGATTTTTCGTGATCCGTGCTCCCGCCTTTTCGAATCGAGCTGTTACGGAGCCTTCGTCTTCAGCGATGGCGGGGGCCCAAGGCATGGTGAGAACCGCTGAGGACAGGAGAAAGAGGCGTCGAATCATGGGGATGATTAACGCTCATTTTCCCGTCCCAATGCAATTCGAAAACGGAGCGATCTAGGCCGGGAGCAGGCGGATTGCTTCGGCGAGTTCCTCTTTGAGTTTCGCATCGGTGATTCCTTCTTCCGCTGAGAAATTCTCGTAGAAAGCCGGAAGACTGAACGTCGCTCTGAGATCGGCACCCATTCGCGGAAAGGTCGCTTTCGCAGCCTCCAGCACCGTGGCCCCGCCGCGTCCGCCGGGAGACGTTGCCATGAGCAGCATGGGTTTGTCCGACCAGACCGTGACATTGATTCGTGAAGTCCAGTCGTAGAGATTTTTGAAAGCAGCGGAATAGGAGCCGTTGTGCTCTGCCAGTGAAACGACGATCGCGTCATGGTTTTCGATCAGCTGTTTGAACTCCTGCGCCGCGAGGGGGACCCCGTTAGCTTCTTCTTCGTCAGAGCTGTAGATCGGCAGATCAAACTGACGAAGATCGAGTTCGGTGACCTCTGCAGAGGGAACGAGGCCGGCAGCGTGATTGGCCAGCTGTCGGTTGATGGATGAGGAACTGGTTGATCCTCCGAAGGAAAGTATTTTCATGATTTTGACCGGGTGTCAGTTGATGAGTTTTGCGAAAGAATCCTTCGCTGTCCAGAGAAGGAAGGCGGAAAGCACGCAAACGAGAATAACGGGTGGCTGAGTGTAGCCACCGGGGGCGATGAAGACATTGAAAGCGAGAATGTTGAGCACGATCGGTCCGAGGATGAGCAGGCCGATATTTCGCGTCTTCGGGATTGCGACGAGAAGGCCACCGGTGATTTCGAGGATTTTGACGAAGGTCAGGTAACCCGTTGAATACATGGCCCCCATGAAGGCTGCCGCAGCAGAGCCTTCAGGAGGGGATGGCATCGGAATGAAATTCAGAAAGAAGTTGAGTCCGAAGACGATGAATACCAGGCCGAGGAGACCGGCGGCGACGAGTGTGATTTTGTTTTTCATATTAGTGGTTGGATGGAGTGGTTGAGTGAGCTGATTACTCAGCGAGACGGAAGAGAAAGAAATCGGTGTCAGATTCCGCTGTGATCGCGAATTCGTTGGGGGCGTCTTCGATGGCGAGTCCGTCAGCGGTTTCGAGCGATTCGCCGAGTGTCGTTACCTTGCCGGAGATGACCTGAACCCAGGCGTTCGGCATTGGATCCGATGCGGGGACGGTCACGGTTTCTCCTGCGCTGATTCTGCCAAAAAAGATTTCGGCGTTCTGTCTGATAGCCGTTGAACCGTCGCGGCCGTCTCCGGAATAGAGCAATGTCAGTTCGTTCGGCTTCGCGAGGTCGGCGAGTTCTTTTTCCGCGTAGCGGGGTTCTCCGCCCGGCTCGTTGGGGTGCAACCAAATTTGATAGAGGTGCGTCTTCTCGTCGGCGGAAGGATTGAATTCACTGTGCGTCACGCCACTGGCAGCGCTCATGTACTGAAGATTGCCGGGGCGAATCACGGCTCCGTTGCCCATGCTGTCGCTGTGTTCCAAGCGGCCTTCGATCACGTAGGTAAAGATCTCCATATCGGAATGGGGATGTTTTGGAAACCCTCCGCCCGGTTGGATCATGTCGTTGTTCATGACCCGCAGGGATTTGAAGCCCATGTGATCGGGATCGAAGTATTGCGAGAATGAGAAGGTGAACCGCGCCTGAAGCCATCCGTGGTCGGCCTGGCCTCTTTCCTGAGCGGGACGTTTTCTTGTTTTGGGGGACGTTTTCGTTGTCATGTTGTCATCATTCCGCAACGCGAAGAAAATGACCAATACCTTGTTTTTGGTCAGGTATGCGTTTTAGTTATACCTGATGGAACTGCGGCATTTGAGATACTTTGTGATGGCGGCTGAGGAAACGAACATCAGTCGGGCTGCGGCGCGCCTCAACGTTTCTCAACCGGCCGTGTCCCGTCAGATCAAGGATCTTGAAGAGGAGTTTGGAATCGATTTGTTTGTCCGAAATCACAACGGACTCAGCCTCACCGAGGCTGGGCGATCAGCTCTCGTTCACGCCAAAGAGGTGTTGAGACAGGCGGGCGCGATGACCGAAGCGATGCAGTCTTTCGACTCGGGGCGGGAACGGATTTCGCTGAAGGTCGGTTATGTTTCGACGGCGCTCCCCGGTTTTCTCGGAGAGGGGATGCGTAAATTTAATCACGCTTACGACAACGTTTGCGTGCAGATTTTCGAAATGTCCCCGAGCGAGCAGCGTGAGGCTTTGCTCGACGGCTCGATCGATCTGGGATTGATCGGAGAACCTCCACCGGCGGTGCGGAGGGATTTCGAAGTGGCGACGATTAAGAAGACCGAGATGGCGATCGTGCTTCCGGACGATCACCGGCTCGCAGGAAGAAAAGGGATCGATCTCGCGGAGCTGAAAGACGATTCGTTCCTGAGTCTCCATGAGAAGCATTTCCCGGAGCGTCCCGAGTTGATGGCTGACCTGTTTGCGAAATCGGGAATCAATCCACGGATTACGATTAAGGCGAATGGTTTGAGCGAGTTGTTAGGGCTCGTCGGGAGTGGTGCCGGCGTCGCGATGGCACCGGCGGATTTGAACCAACTGCCTCATTCAGGCGTGGTCTTCGTGAAGATGAAAAAGCCGAAGCTGACGCTGCTTTTCTCCGCTGCGTGGCGAAAGTCGGAGAAGAGAGGGGTGGTCGAAGCGCTAATCGAGATGATGAAGACGTCAGCCTCGTAATTTCTGCCGCCAGTATTCGGGGATAATCTCCGTGGGAATCCCTTTGGGAAAAGTGCGGCGAATTTCGCGCATCTCGCCGTCTGATGGCACATCCGTCCTGCTGAGATCGGCGATCACTTCCCAGCCGTTGCCTGATTTTTTCAAGAAAGTCGTGTAAACAAAATCGGGGAGGTCGATGGATGACTCACCGTTTTCGTCTACGGGATAACCTTCGAAAACCGCGTAATCTCCTTGAACGGCGAGTTCCTCAACTTTGAAGAGGAAGTTTCCGAATGATTTCTCCACTTCGCCGCTGTAGCGAAGGTAGCGTCGCATTTCATCGCAGACCGCTTTGCGAACCGGAGTGCCGGCAGCAGGTCTCACGATTTTCGAGTTCTGCGCGTGGAGATTGCCTGTCAGAATCAGAAAGGGGAGAAGGAATAGCCATGCTTTCATATTAATCAGCCTACCGTTTCGGTTTTATTTTTCAAGAGCGCCGGAAACCTCATCGTGCCCCCTTCCCAAACGCTGTTTTCAGCGTAAGCGCCATTTGTTGGGAGCGGACACGGGAACATAACCCTGTTGAGTCCCTGACCTAACAGGGTTAACTACTGGTCGAAAACATGAGTTTGCCACGAATCGCTATTACGATGGGGGATCCCGCGGGAGTCGGGCCGGAGATATGTCTGGATTTGCTCGCCGATAAAGAGGTCGCCGGTTACTGCGTTCCGATCGTTTTCGGTGACCGCGCGGTTCTGGAAGCTTGCGCGGAAAAAACGGGGAAACCGAAGCCGACTTCGTTCTGTCCGGAGGGGGAGATTTCAGAAGTCACGACTCCGGGTGTCTTTCACATCGAGAGCATCAGCCCGGGAGACTTTGAACCGGGCGTCGTCAACGCGGCGACAGGGAAGGCTGCTTACACTTACATTACCAAATCGATCGATCTGGCACTGGCCGGTTCGATCGATGGCGTTGCGACGGCGCCGATTAATAAAGAGGCCCTGAGCAGTGCGGGGATTACTCAGCCGGGGCACACCGAGATTTTCGCGGAGCGAAGCGGGACGGAACGTTACTGCATGATGCTGACTTCCGAGATCATCACCTGCAGCCTCGTGACGATTCATGTCGGCTATCATGAGGTGCCTGAGTTGTTGAGCGAAGCGCGCATTCTTGAAGTGATCGAACTCACGCGTGAAGCGATGACGCGGATTCGCGGGCGCGAGCCGAAAATCGTCGTCTGCGGATTGAATCCTCATGCCGGTGAGAACGGGCTCTTTGGAAATCGGGAAGAGGAACGGATTATTCTACCGGCGATCGAATCGGCTCGCCGCGCGGGGGCGAATGTCGAGGGGCCGCTTCCTCCTGACACTGCCTTTTTGAAATGGCGGCGGGAAGAGACGGATGCCTACGTTTGCATGTATCACGACCAGGGGCTGATCCCCCTGAAGGCGCTGGCTTTTGACGAGGCGATTAACACGACTCTCGGGTTGCCGATTGTGCGCACCTCAGTCGATCACGGGACTGCTCTTGATATTGCCTGGCAGGGAAAGGCGAATCACCGGAGCCTGATCGAAGCGGTTCGCCTCGCGGCCAAAATGAGCCATCAGTGATGACTCATTTTCGCTAAGTTAGTGTGTAAAACGGGGCGGAGGTTCAGTCTTTGTTGTTCGATTCGCTGATCAGCGTTTTCCAAAAATCACGGAGTCCTCTGAATCGGTTTTCGACCGCATCAAAGTGATCTTCGAGGTGATTGATGGTTTCGTGTTGCTCTTCAGTGACTACTTTTTGAAGTTCGGCTTCGAGTTTCTCAACGTGTTGCCTGACATCCCGAAGCTCGGCTTCAAGGCGATCGCGGCGTGTGGTAGTATTCATAATGGTAAAATTGGTAAAGAAGGTGAGTCAGTTGTAGAAGCTCGGTGCCTCTGCTCTTTCTGCCTCGATTTGAAGGGCTGTCTTCGGCTTCGCTGTTTCAGGTTTCCTTTTGTCTAACATTGCACTGCCTGCGATGAGGAGTGCGGGAATGACGAAGAAGACGCTGACAATGTAAGCAAGCGCATAGATTTTTTTCTCTGCGGCAAGCGTGGCGAGCCACTCTGCTGCTTTTATGGGAAGTTCGCGAAAGAAGGGGATGCCGTAGATTACGACGACCCCGAGAATATTGTAGATCAAGTGAACTGTGGCGATCTGGAGAGCGAAGATCGCATTTCCCCCGGAGATGGCCGTCGCCGCGAGTAAAGCAGTGATGCAGGTGCCAATGTTAGCGCCAAGGCAGAAAGGATAGATCTGTCGGAGGGTGAAGACACCTGTTCCGGCGAGGGGGACAACGAGGCTGGTTGTCGTCGAACTCGACTGCACGAGTGTGGTAACGAGTGTGCCTGACATAATGCCGGAAACAGGGCCGCGTCCAATCGCGGTGTGGAGGATTTTCTTGGCTCGTCCAACCATGAGTTGGCGGAGAAGCTTTCCGATGAGGGTGATGACAAGAAAGATCATCAGAACCCCGACAACAGCCATGATGATTCCAGCCCAGAGTGAGCCCATTCCTTCAAGGGCGTGTTTGATCATCGAAACGGGCGGCTTCGTGACCGCTTTCATGAAGTTCAGTCCTCCCATGTCCATGCTGGCGCCTCCCACGAGCGGTTTGACAAGCCAGAGCGAAGCTTTCTGAAGCGGGTGAAACATCATTTCCAGGGGTAGGAAGATGACGACGCTGATGAGATTGAAAAAGTCGTGAATCGTCGCAGCGGCGAAAGCCCGTTTGAACTCGGCTCCGTTTCTGACGTGGCCGAGGCTCACCAGCGTGTTGGTGATGGTCGTCCCGATGTTGGCTCCCATGATCATGGGAATGGCAATGCTCACGGGAAGTCCGCCTGCGACGAGTGCCACGATGATGGAGGTAACGGTGGAAGAGGATTGGATCAGCGCGGTTGCGACGGTTCCAATGACAAGTCCGGCGAACGGATTCGAGGCGAACTCAAAAAGCGTTTTCGCCTGGTCGCCTGCAGCGGTTTTGAATCCCGTTCCAATCATGCCCACCGCGAGGAGAAGGCCATAGACCAGGGCTGCAACGGTGATCCATTTCAGCACCGCGTTTCCGGGTGCTGCGTTTTCGTCAGTCAATTCTGCCTGACCGTGTTCGAGTGGTTTTGAGGTAGCGCTCATGTGCTGCTACCTTTGCTGTCCCGCTCGTTAAATCGCGAATCAACTTCAGTTACGTTTTAGACATAGAGCGTTCTCCCGATGGAGTCTTTAAACCCGGCCCGGAATAGCGCTTTTTTGTCTGGGCTGAGTGATTAGCTCCCTTTGTCCCAGTGCTTGCGACGACCGGGTTTGGAAATGATCTCAATGTAGATGGAACCTTCCGTTGCCGCCGCGGCTGCGGTGTCGATCGCTGCGTTAATCGCGGAGACGTGAGCGGTGTTCGCCGAAGTCTCATTGGTGCCGACACGGCAGTTGAAATCGACGAAATCGACATCTTCATCGAGCTTTTTACCCCGCTCGCGTTTGATGTATTTCCTGACGTCACTCTTGATCGATTCGATGACACGGGCCGGTTTGTGACCGGATTTTTCCAATGGGAATGTTTTCTTCATTTCACTTTCAGGGGGTGGCGCAGCTTGATCACAGAAACGCCGGAGGGCGCGATGTGTCAACCTTTCGGTCGGCTGAACCGCCTCATTTGTCCAGCAGACAAGCGGTCGCAGGCGACTTTTTAATGGGATGTCTCAAACCTGCCCGATTTGACTAAATCGGAGGAGGGGTTGCAAAATGGAAACAATGTATGATAGTTTCCACATCAACAAGGACAGCCATCGCTGCCGGCTCACGTTTTCTAATGGGCCTTTATTCAGTTAGACGAACATTCTCGTCATCAGCCGCATTGGTCGATACAGTGGCATTTCTTGAAGCCAATACTTTCATTGGCATTACTATATGGAAGAACAAATCCTGAAACTACTTGGGCGGAAACGTTATCTGCCCTCCAACGTCCCTGAACTTCTCAAAGGACTCAAATTACAGCCCTCCGATCAACAGCGATTGCAGGAATCTCTCAAGGAACTCGAGCGCGGCGGTCAGATTGCCCGCATTAAAGGGAACCGATACATATTGCCGAAAGAGGCGGATCTGGTCGCAGGTCGTATTCAAATCACCCGTGGAGGACGCGGCTTTCTGATGCCTGATGAAACGGGCGCTGCAGAGGTGGCGATTCCATCGAGCGGGACGGGAACGGCGTTGAATGACGACCGTGTTCTCGTGCGGTTGGATGTAGAGCCTCAGGGCCGCCGGACAAAAAGCGACAAAACGGCCTCCGGAACCGTCGTTCGGATTCTGGAGCGTCGCCGCACACAGATCGTGGGAACGTTGAAAAAGGGACGTCAGTTCCTCTACGTCGTTCCGGATGATCCGAGAATGAATCACGACATCAATGTCCCTCCTGCGAAGGATGTCGGTCGTGAGGCCCGCGTCGGTGACAAAGTCGTCGTCGAGCTGAAAGAATGGGAATCCCGGCATACCAGTCCGGAAGGGACCATCATCGAAGTGCTCGGGCCACCGACCGCGGAAGGGGTCGACATGCTCGCGGTTCTGCGGAACTACGACCTGCCGCTGAAGTTTCCGCCACAAGTGCTGAACGAAGTAAAGAATATCGGTAACACGGTGCGGGAAAGTGAAATCAAGGGGCGCGTCGATTGTCGTGATCACGACGTCATCACGATCGACCCGGCTGATGCGCGCGATTTCGACGATGCTTTTTATCTGACCAAATCGGGAAGAGATCGCTGGAAGCTATGGGTCCACATCGCCGACGTGTCTCATTACGTGAAGCCCGGTTCAGCGCTCGACAAGGAAGCGAAGAAAAGAGGGAACTCCACTTACCTCGTGGATCGCGTCATTCCGATGCTGCCGGAGGCGCTCAGTAACGAACTCTGTTCCCTGAAACCGGACGTGGACCGACTCTCCAAGTGTGTCGAGTTTCTCATCAACGGTGACGGAAAAGTCATCAAAGCTCAGTTTCATGAAGCGGTGATTCACTCGAAGCGTCGCTACTCCTATGAGAGCGCCTTCGAAGTTCTGAATCGCAGACCGAAGGATGGCATCGAAGAGATGCTTGTGAATGCGGGTGAACTGGCGATGAAAATCCGCAAGAGGCGGTTCGCGAACGGAGCCCTCGATCTCGATTTCCCTGAGACGAAAATTCGCCTCGACGATGAGGGGAAAGTGAAGCGCATTGAAAAAATCGACAACGACATCTCTCACCAGTTGATCGAAGAATTCATGCTCCTCGCCAATGAGGCGGTTGCGACGCGATTGATCAAGTTGCGCCGTCCGTCGATTCACCGGGTTCACGAGCGACCTGATCCGAAACGTCTTTTCGATTACCGTCAGGAAGTGCTGAGTCACAATCTCCCGTGCGGAAACCTCGAGAAATCGGCCGAAGTCCAGAAGTTGCTGAAACGTCTCGGGACGATCGCGATTGGCGCGGCGCTTAAGATTGGATTTCTCAAATCGCTGATGCGGGCGCGATACGCGGTGGAGCCACTGGGCCACTATGGTCTCGCCAAAGATAAATACGCGCACTTCACTTCACCGATTCGTCGGTATGCGGATTTGATCGTGCACCGGACTCTTTTTGAAAAGGTGAAGTCATCCGTGACCGAGCTGACCCGTATCGCCGAGCACATTTCGACGACCGAGCGGAACTCGTCCGATGCGGAGCGGGACAGCAAAGACGTGAAAATGTATGCCTATCTTCTCGCGCAAATGGATGCGGGGGATCCTCAGCAATACAAGGCGCTCGTGACCGATATTCGGAACTTCGGGCTCTTCATCGATATTCCCGATCTGGGAATGCGGGGGCTCGTTCCACTTTCGCGAATCGAAGATGATTTTTACGAGTTCGATCCGGCGAGAGTTCAAGTGATCGGGCGTCGCAGTAACCGCGTCATCAAGCTCGGGGATGAACTCGATGTCGAAGTCGATAAAGTCGACACCGTTAAGAAGGAAGTCGACTTTCGTCTCGTTTCAAAAGGTGGCGGCAGGGGCGGCAGCGGAAAAGGTGGCCGCGGTTCAGGCGGGCAGCGAAGGAGTGGCCGCGGAAAAGGCGGGGGACGTGATGAGAGACGATCAGGCTCCGGCCAGAAGCGTCGGTCGGGCAAACCCGGCGGGGATTCCCGAAGTGGAGGCAAACCCCGCGCTGAGGGCGATGAATCAAAGCAGCGTCGTTCTCAGAAAAACCGGAAGCCACGTCAGTCCCAGGGTGGACCTCCCAAGGGAGATTCTCAGAAGGGATCCAAAGGCGATTCCTCCGCGCCACCATCCAAAAAACGGCGTTCGTCGAATTCGAGGCGGAGACGCTCACAGTCGAAGAAGAAATCGGAGTAGGCCGGAGTTCAGGGATCTAGAGGAGGCGCAGTGAATCTAATGTCACTTCGCCTCCCGGCCCGTGATACCTGCAGCTCATGTTTCCTCCCGCCGATCGCGGTGAGATTAATTGTGAGAGTGAGTCTGACTCGCGGCCTCAGTTGTTCGCGCTGTTCTCAGAGCGGACCTGCCCGTGATTGATTCTCTTGTTCTCCCCGGGATCAACCGAACCCGTGGTGGCCTTTTCGCGTTGGCGATTAAGAAATCGACTGGTTGCCTCGGCGACAATGGAAAGAGATGGCTCCTGGAAAATCTCGAGGTGATTTCCACCGACTGATGTGATGTCAACGTCGTCGGGAATAATGCCTTTCCAGCCAACCATTTCGCCGAATTCGTATTTGTCTCCGGGATCTTCGGTTTGAATCATCGCGGCGCGGACGTCGAGCGGCTGAGGAATGAAGCGGGAAATCTGGGCATCGTGCTTCAGCCGTGATTCGACGTGGCGCTCGACTTCACCATTCCTCGAACTCCCAACCGGTGCGATCGGCTCGAACGTGTGTATCATCGCCCAGCGGGCAAGATCGACAAACCGGACTGCGAATCTCCAAAGTTGGTTCGGAAGATTTGTCTCCTCGCCGCTTCGTTTCCATATCAACCCGAGTCGTTCGAGCAGGGGATACTTGCGAACGCTCGCGGGGTTGAACATATCGAAAATGATGACACTCTCGACTTCGTCGCCGGCTTCCAGAGCCTGCCTCGCCATTTCCCATGCGACGAGTGCTCCGTAGGAATAACCGGAGAAATGGTAGGGGCCGTGCGGCTGAATTTTCCTGACATCGTTTAAATACTGACGCGCCACTTCCGGAATGGTTTTTGCCGGCTCTTTCTCTGAGTCGCGGAGCATCGGAGCCTCGATTGCATAAACCGAGTAGTCGCAGGTGAGTTGATCGGCGAACGGTTTGTAAAAAAGCACCGAGCCATCAGCGCCGTGAACGCAAAAGAGGCGGGGGGCGTTTTGGCGTTCTTCACCCCCGCATCCGAGGGGAATAACATGTTGGAGTGTGAAGGATGCATCCTCCGATTCTGAGGGATCGTCTTCAGGAGCGGAGTGCAGTCCCATTTTCTCGATCAAAGCGGAGGCCGTCGGACCGCCGATGAGATAGGACATCGGAATGGACTCGCCGAAGGCTTTTTCGATTCCGGCCACGAGACCGATCGCCGCGAGCGAGTCTCCCCCTTTCTCGAAGTAGTTGTCGTCGAGTCCCAGGTCCTCGCATCTCAGACTCGTTTTCCACAGCTCGAGCATCGTTTCTGTGATCTCGGCGCGGCTCATTTTTTCGACCGTTGCGGAACCGGGTTGCTTCTCTTTGGAAGACCGGCTCGAAGCTCTGCGCTCATTAATCGAGTCCTGTCGACGCTGTTCAAAGTTTCCGGGGAATACCGCAATTCGCGGTGACGGGCTTCGTTGTAGCACTTCGAACATCGCTTTCGCTCCCTGATTCGGAAGCAGGGAATGGGCGAGTGCATCTTCGCCCAGACCGCTCGCCTTGGCTTCGGCGCCTCCGACTCCGGCTCCCATTCCGACGTTCCGCCACAGGGCCCAGTTGATCGCGAGGACGGGAATTCCCTCTTGAGCGGATCGTGCTGCGAGGCCATCCAGATAGCCATTCGCCGCCGCGTAGTCGCTTCCCCCGTAGTAGCCGAGTTCGGCGGAGACTGAAGAGAAGAGGGCGATAAAATCGAGTGGCAGTTTTTGTTTCTTCACGAACTCGACGAGGGTCAGAGCCGCTAGTGCTTTGCTCGCGAAAACTTCGCGAAGTCCGCTTTCGGTTTTCAGCGCGAGGATGCTGTCGCGGTTGACGCCGGCAGTGTGGAAAATGCCTTTCAGGTTCGATCCGTGGTTCGTGACGACCGTTTCTAGCACTTCCGTGAAAGCTTTCTCGTTGGAAACATCGGCGGAGTAAAGGTGGACCTTGGCTCCGAGGGTTTCGATCTCACGCAGCTGCTCGATGCGCCTGCGACCCGTCGCTGATTCGACCTGATCCCATTTTTCGCGGGAAGGAAGCGAGGAGCGATTGATCAAAATAATATCGAGATTTTCCGCCCGACCTGTGATGTCTTTTGCAATGGTCAGGGCGAGTCCGCCGAGTCCTCCTGTGAAGACGTAGGCGCCTCCGCTTTCAAGAGAGCGAATCGACTGCTGATTGGTTTGCGCTTCCTCAAGAGGCTCAAAGACCGACTTCCACCAAGTGCCATCGCGTCGGGCGAGGATGGGATAGTGTTCGATTTCAGAAACCCGTTCGGCTACTCCGGCCAGTGTGTCGCGGCTCCATTTCTCTCCTGCGGGAAGATCGATCACTTTCGTAACGAGTTTAGGATATTCGCGTTGGATCACCGAAATCGAGGCGGGCAAAGTGTGGCTCTCAGGTGTCAGATTTTCGCCGATCAGCCCTGTTGTGACCACGTTCAGAGGGATGCATTTATCGAGATCGACTCCACCCAGTGCTTTTGCGAGCCAGAACAGACTAACAGAGCCGTTATCGTTAGCGCGCCGGAAACCGGATTCGTTTGCGGCGGTGGATTGATTTGCGGTCCACGAATGAAGAATTCCGTCTATTGAGATGTGCTCGGAAAGGATCGCTTCGATCAGTTTTACAAAGTCCTCCTGCTTCCCGGGGCGAACGATGTAGCTATCCCTGCTCAGTCGTCGATAGGCTGATCCCGGTTGGACGCGGATAGCGGTGGCTTCGTCAGGCAGGAGCTCACGCTCCCACGGAGAAATGCGCTTCGTGCTTCCGAGGCAAAGCCACGTGCCGTTTGGTGAGGTGTCCTGAGGTTGTGCTGGTCGGAGGTGGGTTTGTTTCCAGACGGGAACGTGCAGAAGCGTATTCTCAACGCGCGCGTCAACGGAACGAAGTCCCTTGCTGTTCTCGAGTGGGGACCGGAAGTGTTTTTCGTCGAATTGATACTTCGGCAGTGAAATCCGTCGTCCCGCTTTCGATGGGTTGATCCGATTCCATTCGAGCGCCTGCCCACCCGCCCAGACGTGACCGAGCGCGGACAGCGTGAACCGGTCTGATGCGATTCTTTCCTTCGCTGCGGGAAGTGTCGAGGTCACGACGTGATTCGATCCTGCGATGATCTCGGTCACCGAGGTGGTGAGTGCTTTTCCGGGACCCATTTCGAGGAAAAGTGCGTCTTCGGATTTTTCCTCACAGGCGGATGTGATCGTCTCGATCCCGTCGGCGAATCGCACCATCGAACGCAGCTGCGCCGCGTAGTAGGCGGGGGAGTTTGCTTCTTCGTCGGTGATCCAGGTCCCCGTCAGGTTGGAAGGGTAGGCAATTTTCGGCGCAGTCAGTTTGAGCTTGGCGACGGCTGTCTCAAACTCTTCGAGCATCGGATCCATCGAGCGCGAGTGGAAAGCGTGAGAGGTATGGAGCGGCTTGCACCAGATTTTGCGTGCCTCCATTTTCTCAACGAAAGAATCCATCTCAGATTCACTTCCCGAAACGATCGTTAACGACGGGCTGTTCGATGCGGCGAGGTCGAGTTCCGGAAACTCGGTCAGGATCGATGTCGCTTCGTCGAGGGGTGCCATGACCGCGACCATTTTTCCGGGAGCCATCGATTGCATCAGTCGTCCCCGAAAGGCCACCAATGGCAGTGCGTCCTCGAGGGTGATCACGCCTGCGATCGTCGCGGCGACATACTCTCCGATGCTGTGACCCACCATCGCGGTTGGTTCGATACCCCATTTCATCCAGCGCATCGCCTGTGCGTAGGACACTGCGAAAACAGCGGGCTGTGCGTTCTGCGTTTGCATCAGTAACTGCCGGCTTTCCGTGGTGTCTTCTCCGAAGAGCAGGTCGAGCAGTGGTTTCTCAAGATGAGGATCAACAATCGTGGCACAGCGCTCTAACGCGTCCCGAAAGACAGGATCATTTTCGTAGCTCTCGCGAGCCATATTCAGGTACTGCGAGCCCTGTCCCGTGAAAAGAAAAACCGGTCTTCGGTTCTCGACTGAGGTTGAACCCGCATGGCGGGAGATCGCATCCTGAGTAAAAGCTTCGCTCAAACCCGCTGTTGTTTTCGCGACTGCGAAAGCCCGTTTGCGAAACGCTTTTCTCCCGGTCTGCAAAGTGAAGGCAATATCGGCAGGAGCGAGGTCCTGGCGGGCGGCGAGGAATGAAGGCCACTCCGCCAGTTGAGCATCGAGTGAGCGCTCCGAATGAGACGAGAAGGGAAAGAGGTGGAGCTCATCCGGCTTTGCTTCGTTCCCCCCGGTCGCAACCGGGAGGGGGGCTTCTTCGAGGATTAGGTGTGCGTTAGTTCCTCCGATACCGAAATTGCTCACCGCGCCAAGACGGGGTTTCTCTGCGGACTGCCGTTCCCATGGAATTTGGCGATCAGCGACATAGAAAGGCGAGTTTTCGATATCCAGCTCCGGATTGGCTTTCTTAAAGTGTATTGTAGCCGGGATGCAGTTGTGCTTGAGCGATAAGATGACTTTTAAAAGCCCTGCAATACCGGAGGCGGCATCGCAGTGGCCTATGTTCGACTTCACTGATCCGAGCGCGCAGAACTGTTTGCTGTCGGTGGATTGACGCCACGCGCGGGTGAGGCTTGCCACCTCGATGGGGTCGCCGATTGAGGTGGCTGTGGCATGAGCTTCGACGTAGGATATATCTTCCGGGGACACATTGGCGTGTGCCAGGGCCTGCGCGATGACCTCGGACTGGCCTTCGATGCTGGGTGAGTTGTACCCGTTTTTCCGATTGCCGTCATTGTTGACAGCCACTCCGCGAATCACGGCGTGGATGGGATCGCCGTCTGCGAGTGCTGCTTCGACGGGCTTCAGCATCACCGCTCCAACACCCTGTGTGAAAAGGGTTCCGGAGGCTTCGGCATCGAAACTTCGGTTGCTTCCGTCACTCGAGTAGATCATTCCCTTCTCGTGGAGGTGGCCCCGCTCGTGCGGCCAGGAGAAGGTCGAAGCGCCTGCAATCGCCATTTCGCAGCGCCCCGCGAAGAGCGCTTCGCACGCTTCGTTGATGGCAACGAGCGACGTCGAGCATGCGGTTTGGATCGCGAGTGATGGACCGGTGAGTCCGAAGAGGTAGGATGCCTTCGTCGGGAGGTAGTCCATCCCGTTGGCGGTGACCATCCGGATTCGCTCGGTGTCTGAAATCTCTTCGTGACCGAAAAGGTAATTCGGATAACCGCTTCCTGCGAACACGCCGATCCGGCTTCCTTCAGGTTCGGCAGGGTAGCCTGCGTCCTCCATCGTCTCCCAAACCGTTTTCAAAAATAAACGAATCTGGGGCGAAAGCAGCTCGGCTTCCAAAGGGGACAGATTGAAAAATTCGTTGTCGAAATCGTAGGCACCTTTCAAGCCCGCGCTTCGCGGCACATAGCCTTCCTGCAGATACACTTCAGGCGACACTCCTGCGGCAAGGAGTTCCTCTTCGGTCAGGTCGCGGATTGATTCGACTTCGTTCTTCAGGTTCTCCCAGAATTCATCAAGATTGCCGGCACCGGGGAAACGTCCTGACATTCCGATAATTGCGACATCTCTCGATCCCTTGAGTTCATTCCTTTCGAAGGTGCGGATCGATGCCTTGGCATTTCCTCTTAACGATTCGATTCGCTCTGCCAGCAGTTCCGGGGTTCGGCTCTCAAAGATCTCAGCAATGGGAAATCGCAGTCCGAACTTTTCTTCGATTCGTGTCTGAAATTGAACGGAGTTCAGCGAGTCGGCTCCGATCGTATAGACTTCATCGCTTACCCGAATGCTGCGCCGACCCAGAATCTGAGCCCACACCGCCGCGATTTGTTCGGCGAGGTTGGTGGTCTCAGGATCGATCTGCTCATCGGATACAGGAGCGACATCTTCCGGTTTAGGAAGTGCGTTCCGATCGGTCTTGCGTGAGGCGGTGAGCGGAAATTCTGCGATCTCAACAAACCACCCCGGAATCATGTAAGAAGGGAGCGGCACGGCGAGGAAGTCGCGCAATTCAAATTCATCGGGCATCTCATCGCCCGCGGGGATGACGTAGGCGACGATTCTCGGTTGCCCCGGTGTATCCTCGCGCACGATGACGACTGAGTCCTGAACACCGGAGTGGTCCTCGAGCACTTTCTCAATTTCCTCGAGCTCAATGCGATAGCCACGAATTTTCACCTGGTGATCGCTCCGTCCCAGAAAGACGATTTCGCCGTCGGGGGTCCAGTAGGCGACGTCTCCGGTGTCATACATTTTGGCTCCGTCTTTTTCACTGAACGGATCCGGAACAAACTTCTCAGCGGTCAGTTCCGGTTTGTTGATGTAGCCATGAGCGAGACAAACGCCGCCGATGAAAAGATTTCCCCGAACCTGAGGCGGGCAAAGATTTCCGGCGTCATCGACCACATAAAGACGACATCCCGCAAGAGCCCGACCGATCGTGACGGGTTCATCGGAAACCTCCATCGTCCGGTTCGTGTTGAAGATGGTCGCCTCGGTGGGGCCGTAGACGTTGTAGAGCGTACCGCAGAGCGGAACGATCTCGTTTGCCAAATCGCGTGAGATTGCCTCACCTCCTGAGAGAATGTCGAGCCCTTGATCTCCCTTCCAACCTGACGCTACGAGAATACGGAGGGTCGTCGGTGTCGCGAAAAGCTTCGTCGCACCGGATTCGGCAATGAGGCGGGCGAGCGTTTCACCATCCGCGCCTGCTCCTTTCGGTCCGACGACGACTTTGCCCCCGATGAAGAGGAGCGAGAATAACTCCTTCACTGAGGGATCAAACGCAGTCGTCGTGTAGGCGAACCAAATGTCGTCCGCGGTGAGTTTGTTTCCCTCGACGATGGACCAGAGGTAGTTGACGACCGAATTGTGGCCAAGCATGACGCCTTTCGGCATTCCTGTTGAACCCGAGGTGTAGATCACATAGATCAAATTGGAAGAGTCGACCTCCGTGTCGGGCGTTGATTTGGCATCGGGGTGATCCCTGACAAATGTCTCAAATTCCCGGCTTCCCAGAACGACCGCTTCACAGTTCTCAGGCACTGGTGCTTCCTCTTTGAGGTCGACCGAAGTGAGAACGAGTCGGGCCCCGGAATCGGATGCCATGTATTCGAGGCGCTCGCGGGGCAGGGCGGTATCCAGCGGAACGTAAGCACCGCCCGACTTCATGATTCCGAATAACGCGGCTAACATCTCGACACTGCGATCGAGGTAGATGCCGATTCGTTCGTCGGGCTTAACGTCCTTCGACAAAAGAAAATGAGCGATCTGATTCGCATAGTCATCCAGCTCGCGATAGGTCCAAACCCGTCCGTGAGATTCCGCTGCGGGATGATCCGGAGTTCTCTCGACTTGTTTTTCGAAGACACGATGAAGACAGAATTCCTTCGATGGTTCGTGAGCGTAAAATTGCTCTGACTCAGGGCTGTGCTTATTCCACGTCTCCAGCATTTGAAAACGTTCCAACTCGTCGAGCAGGTCCACTTTTTCGATCGGGAGGTCCGGCGTTTCAGCGAAGGCTTCAAACAATCGGCACAACGCTTTCGCCCAACGCACCATCGTTGATTCCTCATAGAGGTTCGAGTCGAAGGAAAGGGTGAGTGAATTTTCGGCAATCGAAAAAGCGACCTCGTAGCCGTCGGTCGGCAAATCGGTGCCGTTCAGGTCGAGCAGGAATTGAGCGGAACCCGCGTCTTCATCCGGGGCCTCCGCGATTTTCCGCTCCAGAACGGGCAGGTCGTCTCCCGCCTCCACCGAAATCGATTTCCCTACGAACGCGCTCTCACCAGCTGACCGAACGCCGTAAGAGACTTCCTCCTGCCCGCAATAGCGGGAGAGAAAAGCCGCGAGAACGGCTTGCCCCGCCGGGATCGGGTAATGCTTCTCCCATTTTTCCTGTATTTGACCGAAATCAGCAGGCTCAGTTTCGGTGCGAGGCTTGTCAGTAATAGGTTCAAGGAAATGCATTGAGAAAAAACACTAAAATTCGCAGAATTATCGCAATTGATAATTATCAAAAACATCATTCTCACCGCTGATAATGCAAGAGCGTTTATAGGTTTTCCATAATTAATTTATTTATTGCGGTTTCCGTGGGTTCGAGGTCATCGAGGGGTTTTCGTAGTCGGGCGAGTTTCCTGAATTTTCGGGATGAGATTACCGTGTGGGGCGTCAAATCGCTTAAAGCCGTGTGAATGAGGAGGGCGCCGATGTTTCACTCTTTCTCGATCTCACCGAATTTTTTTCCGGAATGGTGTTCTTTGAAACGGGCGTTGGAGGTATAAGATGTAAGGCTGCGGGGAAGGCGTCTCTTTCCCTGATCTCATCACGTTTAAATCCCATCTATCGATTATGACTCGAACTCTCTTTCTGGGGCTCGCTCTTGCGATGCTCTCTCCCTGTTTCCTGAAAGCGGGGGACAGGCCCAATCTTCTTTTTGTTCTCGTTGACGACCAGTCGCCGTTTGATTTGAAAATTTACAATCCGGATTCGGCTCTGGATTCCCCGACGATCGACAGGCTCGCGGCTGAGGGCATGGTATTCGACGGGGCGTATCACATGGGTTCCTTCAGCGGAGCGGTCTGCACGCCTTCGCGGCACATGATCATGACGGGGCGAACCGTTTGGCATCTCCCCAATACGCAGGGAGGTAAACATTGTCCTGATGACATCGAAGAAAATGTCATGGCTGAAGTTTTCAACCGCGCCGGTTACGACACGATGCGAACCTGCAAAAAGGGAAACAGCTACGCCGCGGCGAACAGCAAATTCCAGGTCGTTCACGATGCGACGAAACGCGGCGGAACCGCTGAATCGGGGAGCGCCTGGCACGGTGACCGGGTCATTGAGTATCTTGAAGAAAGGGAGACCTCGAAAGATGAAGATCCGTTTTTGATCTACTTCGGATTTTCCCACCCGCACGACACCCGTGACGGAACGCCTGAGTTGCTCGCCAAGTACGGGGCCACGAACCATGCCGACAAGGAGACCTTTCCACCTGCGAATTCGAAGCAGCCCGCGCTGCCGGTCAACTATCTCGGAGAGCATCCTTTTCACCACGGGCATCCCGGGTTGCGTGATGAAGTTGCGGTCTCGGGCGTCTGGGAGCGACGTGATGAGCTCACGATTCGAAACGAACTCGGCCGTGAATTTGCCTGTGATGAAAACATCGATCAGCAAATCGATCGCGTGCTGAAAAAGCTCGAAGCGATGGGGGAGCTCGACAATACCTACATCATTTACACGGCGGATCACGGCATGGCGATCGGGCGTCACGGCCTGCAGGGGAAACAGAATCTCTATGAGCACACCTGGCGCGTCCCTTTCATCGTCAAAGGTCCCGGAATCAAGCCGGGAACGCGCGCTCAGGCGAATTCCTACCTGCTGGATGTTCTCCCGACTTTGTGTGACCTCGCCGGAGTCGAGGCTCCTGCTTCAGTGGAAGGCGAAAGTCTCAAGCCGGTTTTGACCGGGGAGAAAGAGGTCGTTCGCGACACGCTTTTCGGCGTGTATTGCGGAGGAACGAAGCCGGGGATGCGAGCCGTGAAGAAAGGCGACTGGAAGCTGATCAAATATGACGTGCTCGACGGCGAAGTGCGCGAAACGCAGCTTTTCAATCTTGCTGAGAATCCGAATGAATTTCTCGCCGAGCACGGAAAGGGAAATGCTTCTCTGACTGACCTCGCCGGGAATCCTGAATACGCGGAGAAGCTTGCCGAGATGGAGGCGCTCCTGCTTTCGGAAATGCGTCGTCACGACGATCCTTATCGTCTCTGGAATCAGCCGGATGACGGCCTCACGCCTCCGATGGAAGCGAAAAAGGCTCAGCCCAAAAAGGGTGGAAAGAAGAAAAGAAAGTCTCCGGCGAAGGCTGAAGCAAAGTAACTCCGGGAGAGGAAAGGATCAGGCTTCCGGCTTTTTCCAGAAAGGCACCTTCGTTTCTGAAGGTTTCTTTTTGATGGTCGGGGCCGGCTTTTTGCTCACCGGCTTTTTCTTAGGCGCCGGTTTTGCCGCTGTCGAACTGGCAGGCTTGGGCGCATTGGCCTGAATGCCGCGATGGATTTTCCGGCTCCACCCGCGCATCGCACCTTGAGCCTGGCCCCATTTTTCAAGACCGCCCGGCTGGAGTTTGCCTCCCTTTAACTGATCCACCATCGCGTAGAGCTGTCGGCGGGAGCGGGAATCAACCACTTCGGCTTCGACCGTGATGCTGCCGGCTCCGAGGGCTTCCTTCTTTTCGCTGAGAACTTGAAACGCCGTGGCTGCGACTCCGGCATACGGCATGTAGTTGACCGCAAACAGAGCGGGATTGCTCGGTCTCAGTTCGGTGAGCGCCGCCCGCACCGCGAGGGTGTTGTAGCCGCGTCTCCTCGTGACCTCGTAGCTTTTGCCCAGTTCTCTCTCGAGGATGTCTTCGAATTCTTCAGCCAGTTTCTCGCTCTCTTCGCGTGTCGCGTATTTGAGCTTGGGATCCTGGTTTTTCGTCGGGATCACTTTGACGTCTTCGATGATCACTTTCGTGTATCGCTTGAGACGGTCAGGATCCCCTTTGCGAACGAGAGAGGTATTGCCGAGTGGCCCCGTTTGGGTTTCCAGTCCGCGGTAGGAACTGAGGTAATGGCGCTTGTCAGGCTCAGTAGTTTCGCAACTGGCGAGAAGGCAGAGAGGCAACAATAGAAGAGCGCGCTGGAATACCATCTACTTGGTTCGCGCAAACTTTCTCGTCCTGCAAATAGAAAGTTAAGGTATTCGTAATTTATTGAAATTTAATATTCGGGAAGCTTTTCATGCCATTATAGACGCGCTCGAACAAAAACGTGCCTGCTCGAGGCAGGCACGTGACGCTGAGGAATATATAAAGGTCGTTACTCCTCGCTTACTTTTTTTCGGTTTTACCGAGTATATCGAGATCGTGAATGGACCAGTAGAGACTGTGTTCTCCGGTCTGTGTGATCTTGATGAATCTGGCAGGGCTTTCGTCGAATTCTATATCTGTGATCGTGTGTTCCCCTTTGGCGTCTTTCACTTTACCGACCCAGTTGCTTCCGTCCTCGGACACCTCGATACTGTAGCCGCGGGGGTAGTCATTCTTCGATGAACCTGCGTTCAGTTTCAGGCCGCTGACGAGAGCCGGTTCCGGCAACTCAACCTGGAGCCACATCCCGTTGGTCATGCTTTTCCCTGTCGTCCAGCGGGTGCTCAGTTTGCCGTCGACACATTTATCGAGGTCCTGCGATCCGTGGCTGGCGCTCAGCTTCCATTTCGTTTTCCCCGGCAGGGTTTGAGGAACGGAGGCGAGAAGTTCTTCCTCGGTCCATGGCGTTGTTCTCGATTCGTTTGCCGCGCGGACTTGTGCCACCTCGTCTGCGGAAATGAATCCGAGGCTGTGTCCGTAGCTGTTTCGAATGTAGGAAAGAACCTCAGCGACCCACTCGTCTCCGTTTGATGCCATCGAAATCATTTCGCCGGGATAGGCTTTGCCGTTGATGGGACCGGTCAGGCCATGGAGAACGACTTTGATCGCGAGCTCCCGGTGACCGGAGAGAATCGTGGAATCAACCAGTGACGGGGCGAGCGTTGTATCGGTTCCGGGGAGGGGAGTGCCTTTCCCGTCAGGGCCGTGGCAGGCAAAGCAAAGCGCCCCGTAGATCGCTTCCCCTTTCTTATACTGACTGAGCTGCTCCGGTGACAGTTTCTTCGGTGTCGCCTGTCCGCCTGTCAGCATCTGTCTGCCGAATTCCTGAACGCCGCGGGTCTGATTCGAGTCCATCGTGGATTGAATCAGCTCTTTGTAATCTTTCCATTTCAGTAGCTTTGCCGTGAGCAGTGCCTGAACCGCAACATCAGCATCGGCATCGCCGGCCATGGTTCTGACGAGGGCGGGAAGAGACTCGTCACCGCTTTTGATCAAGGTCTCGCTCACACGAATCGCGGCGCGTCTCACTTGAGGGTGTGGATCTTCAGCCGCTGCCTGAATGATTTCAGGAGTGGCTTCGCCGAGTCCTTCGAGAGTCCAGAGCGCGTGCATTTTGGCGAGGTAGTTCTCACTGCTGTTGACCATGGAAACCAGCGCCGGAGCGACAGAGTGATCATTCCGGAGAATGAGAAGTTTTTGAGCGGTGTCTCGCCACCACCCGTTGGGATGTTCGAGATGGGCTACCAGTTCGGCAGAGGTCTCGTCGAGCATCTTGGGCTGTGGTCCCCGCTCGAAGTCGTCGTGAACGACGCGGTAAATGCGACCGTGACCGATGTTCTTATCAAATTGATACTGCTCGATGACACCTCTCAGGTAAGAGCCGGGCTTCGTCCAGTTTCCCTGCTGAATGATGCCGCGATACATGTCGACGATGTAGAGGCAGCCGTCGGGTGCGGTGACCATGTTGACGGCTCGGAAATTGGGATCCGTTGAGCGGATGAATTCGCCTTTGGCGTGTGCGTTTTTGAGATAGGTCACGCCTTCTTTTACCTCGACTTTACTGCGGCGAATCAGCCGGCCCACGGGCTCGGAAAAGAGCAGGTCGCCTCTCAGCTCCTCGGGGAGACGGTCTCCGCGAAAGATTTCCTCACCACACGTCGCCGTGAAATGGTTAAGCGTTTTCTCGTCGGGACGGAAGCGGGCCTCACCTCCCTGAACGTCCGGAATGCCGACGAGAGGGAACACTTCGCGGTAGCCTGCATTGAACTGGTCGCTGACGTTGAACTGACCGTAGACGATCGGTTGCTGGAAATTGAGAGGACCGAGTTCGCCGCCGGCATTCACATACCAGGGTTTGCCGTGGTTGTCCTGAGTGAGTCCCCACTGACCGCCGTTGGGAGCGGTGGGTTCTTTGAGCGCGAGGCCGTCTCGATTGTAGCGGAGTCGGTAGGCGTTGTAGGTCGTATAGAGCCAGTTGTCCATCGACCAGATCAAGCCGCTTGGCTGATGCTCCATGTTGCCGCCGCGGTCACCGCCTTCATAAAAGAGTGTCTTCTCATCGGCGACGCCGTCACCGTCAGTGTCGCGGTAGGAGAAAATGTCGAGCGTGTTGGTTTCCTGAACGAGAAGCCTGTCGTCGAGTGGCAGAATCTGACGGGGAAGCAAAAGGTTGTCGATAAAGATCGAGTGCTTGTCCATTTTGCCGTCGCCATTTGTGTCTTCGTGCATGGAGACACAGCTGGTCGGTTCCTGCTCGCCCGTGGCATCTGCGTCCTGCATGTAGGTTCGCATTTCCGCGACGAACATGCGGCCGTTGCCATCGAAAGCGCAAACAACCGGTTCCTGAATGATCGGATCGCCGACGACGAGTTCGAGGTGGTAGCCTTCGGGAAGTTGAAACGTTTTCACGCTTTCTTCAAAGGAGAGCATGGGCACAGGATCAACCTTCGGGAGCGTTGCTTCAGTCTCCGCCGCGGAGCTGAGCGAGGAAAGGCCTGCAGCGAAAAGCAGGTTCAGGAGGAAGTGTTTTCGGATCATAAGGGTGGACTGCTTTTCAGCGGTTGATTCGATACCATGCTGAAAGGGGGGCTCGCAAGCGGCGAATCGTGGCGTGAACCCAGCACGAAATTCCGGCAAACGGGATTTACTGAGATCCTTCAGAGAATTCGCACTATGGTCCCCGCCAATGGCTCTCGAAATTTTGTATCAGGATCAATGGCTCGTCGTAGTCAACAAACCGGCTGGAATGCTCGTTCATGCAGGACGCGATCCGGAGCCGGATGATCAAATCGCGATGAAAGTGGTGCGTGACCAGCTCGGGCAGCGGGTTGGGACGGTGCACCGGCTCGATCGTCCCACTTCCGGCGTTTTGCTGTTCGCGCTGGATACGGTGATTGAAGCAGAGCTGCGACAGCAGTTCGAAGATCAGATCGTCGGAAAGAAATACACCGCGGTCGTGTCTGGAGAGACTCCGTCGGCATGGGTTTCTGAAGAGCGGCTGCAAAAAGATGAAGGCGAACCCTATCGCGAAGCGAAGACCGGATTCGTGAGAGAGCGGGTCGTGCAGATCGAGGATGAATCGTTTTCCGTTCTCTCAGTAGCGCCTCAAACGGGGCGGTATCACCAGATCCGCAAGCACCTGCAGAGCGCCGGATTTCCCATCGTGGGAGACTACCTCTATGGCGATATCCCCGAGATGGAGCGGATCGCGGGTTTGACGGGGCAACCGCGTTTAATGCTCCACGCACACCGGCTGTCCTTTTTTCATCCTGTCGAAGGTCTCGAAATGGAGGTGTCCGCCAGCTTGCCGGAACGGTTCGCCCCCTTCGCCACACGCTAAAAACAGGTTTCTTCTCCTCTTATTTGTGTTATAATTTCCATAATTAAACACAAGTGGAGGGAAAGAAATGGGATTTATTTTTACGATGATTGTGTCGACCGTCTTCGGGGTGGTCGGTCTTTGGATAGGGAACTTTTTCGGCATGGCTGCCGGACTCGCGGTCAGCACGGTCGCCAGTCTCGTCGGCTATTACTACGGTTATAAATGGAACCGTGAGTATTTCTGCTAGGGGCTCGGAACTTTTTCTGAGTCCGTGAAGCGATAGGAATAGAGATCGCATTCGAGGAGAGAGAATTTCAGCTGCACCGTCTTTCCATCGAGAGATGAGAGATCCGGCTTGTCTTTCCAGGAGGCCTCCAACGCGATTCCGTCTCCGAAAACCGGGACACTGTTGCCGAGTTCGAAACCGGGAAAGGCTTTTCCCGTGGCGTCCTGTATTTCAATTTTCGCGTGACCCGCGGCGCTCGTGCTGAGGTTGAGCGCGAGTGTATTCCCCGTGAAGGTGATGGGGCGGGTGAGAAGTTCCCCTTCATTCTGCCCGGCGTGTGCAGAGACAAATCCATCGGTTCTCAGGACGTAACGATCGCCGCTGCGGTGATAGATGGAGAGTTCGGTCGGGCTGGTCGGATGCACGTTGAGCGCCACGTAATTGGCCCGGTTTTCCCAGCGCTTCGGGTCAAGTCCCGGTCGGATGAATGCCTCCGTAAAGGGCCGGTCGAAATGGTCGGATCCCGCGCGCGTCGACATGAGGAGGATGTCGGTGGCGTTGCGTTCCGAAGCGATTCCGTTTCCATCATCTCCCCGTCCCGGGATGTAGCGGGTCGGCAGCGCGATATACACGTGCGGAGCGCGGAAGTAAGGGTGGGTCTGCGTTGTGTAGAGATGCTCGCCCGGTAAGTTTGGATTCATCGCGACGGGCTTTGTCCAGGTTTTGAAATCTTTCGACGTGGTGCGGCTGACGCTGCGCAGCCGGTCCGGATCGGTCCAGGTGCGGAAGTAGCAGACGTATTGCTGTTCCGCCTCCGACCAGAATGAGACGTTGGCTGAGTCGAAGGCGTGTCTCCATTCCTTCTCATAGGGGATCACTTCCGAGCCCTTCTTCCAGTGGAGCCCGTCGGAAGAAGTGAAGGCGTAGAGACCTTTTCCGGTGACATCCATTTCGCGTTTATCCCCTGGGCCGGGATGGCCTGCGAGAGCCTTGAATTTTTCCGCGCCGGGCACGCCGGGGCGGCGGTCGAGAAAGGGGACGAAGTTGTGAAGCAAACCCGGTTCGTTAATCAGAATCGCGTTGTTCTCCTTTGAGCCGGCGATCTCGTGTATCCCGAGTTTGGGGAAAGTCCACTCATGCCCGTCCGTGCTTTCCGCGTAGGCCACCATCTCGGCTTCTTCGGAAACTTCGGTGGATTGAAAATCCGGATTGTGATCTTTCCAGTAAGCGCGAAAAAGATCACCGTCCTTGATCACCGTGATGTAGTGGCGGCCGGGAAGCGGAGATTTAGGACGCGGAGTCTTCGTCGGATGGTGGAGGCGAAAGTCGACCCCCTCGGTGGATTTGACGAGGGTTTGATCGAGGAACAATTCGAGTCGTGAACCGATCGAAACGGGTTTCTCTTCGGCGAGTGTCGAGCTCAGGCTGATCACAACGACAGGGATTCCAAAAATGAGTGGATGAACGCGCATGAAATGAGAATGCCTTTCCGGGCCGGTGATTCCAATCGCATTTCCACCGCGAAAACGGATCGAAGAGTCTCCGGCGTCGGTGATCGATGATGATTCCCGTTGCAAAGCGATTGCGGAATCGGGCATTCTTTCGTACGCTGCACGCGTAGTCATCATCAATGAAGAGTTTTCCTTACGTCGTTATTTTCCTGTCAGTTGCGCTCGTGGGCTGCACTGATCTCAGCAAGGTTGAAGAGGAGGACAAAAAGAATCCTCTCGAAGCGGAGACTATGGATGAGGGAAAAGCCGAACCGGTTGCGGTCGTTGCTCAGAAATCGGTCACGTATCCGTTTGAGAGAGTCGTCAAAGACGCGACCGGAAGAAGTATCGAAGCCAGAATTCTGGCGAAGTTGGATTCCCGTATCGGCTTTGAAAAGTTGAGTGGAAATCAGAAATTTATCATTCCTCTCGATCGTCTCAGTGAGGAGGATCAGGCTTTCTATCAGGGGATATACGATGGTGGAGATTTTCAGGCGGTGTCAGACGCGATTGATAAGGCGGCTCGACTGGGTGACCGGGAGGCGGCCTGGAATCGCGACATCGTCAGCGCTGAGCGGGAGGCTGAAAAACTGAAATTGCCGAGGATGACTTTATTCCTCATCGCGGGTGATCCGCAGAGCAAATCACTCGGCAGCAATCTCTTGTTTTCGAGGAATTTCAGAAAGTGGGCCGGACAAAATCTCGTGCTTTGCTCCATCCCCGTGGAGCCACCCGGGACAAGGATGGCGATCACGAGCGCGATGGCTGAGAATCGAAGAGTGGCTGAGCTTTATAACGTCCTGGACCGGCCCATGATCGCGCTGGATATTCCGGGCAAAAAGGATTTCACGAGGGTGCCGCTGGATGACATCACGACGGTTGAGGATGTGATCGAAGCGGTTGAAAAAGTCCTCTCGAAACAAAGGCGTTAAGACCTCAGACGAATCGCAACGGCGGGTTTTTCTCATTGTCAGGGGAGGCAGCCTCGCGGTGAGGAGTGGCTGCTGAGTGAGGGCGAGCAGGGCGGTGAAAAGGAGTTGATCGGGAAACTATTTCCTTCTCATTCTGAACGCTCTTTGCGAGGATTCGAGATTCTGCTCTCTCAATAATGAATCGCTTTCAAACCCTTCTATTTCTGGCCGCCCTTGCCGGCGGAATCCCCGCAACATTCGCAGCCCCTCTGACCGAACCGATCGCGAAACCGGATCTGGTGATCCAGGAGGCGGATGGATACGTGGGCGTGGAGGCTGAGCATTTTGTAAGGCAGGAGAAAGCAGACGTAAGGGCCTGGTATCTGACGACTGAGAAGCAGAGTGCGGGGCTGCAACCGGACGCCGATCCTCCTCATGCAGAGGGAGCCGGCGGCGGCGCGTATCTGGAGATCCTGCCCGACACCCGGAAGAACCACGATGAGAAACTGATCGCCGGTGAAAACTTCATGAATGAACCGGGAAAAATGGCTGTTCTCAGTTACCGGGTTCATTTCAGCAAGCCGGGAAAATATTACGTCTGGGCGCGGACGCATTCCACGGGAACGGAGGACAACGGTTTGCATGTCGGCGTTGACGGAGCCTGGCCCGAGTCCGGTCAGCGGATGCAGTGGACGGGAAAAAATCAGTGGGTTTGGGGAAGCAAACAGCGAACCGATGAAGTGCATACCGGTGTCCCCGGGATGCTTTTTCTCACGATCGAAGAAGCCGGCGAACATACGATTCAGTTTTCGATGAGAGAGGACGGTTTCGAATTCGACCAGTGGCTCATGACGACCGATCCGGATTTTGTGGCTCCGCAAGGGCCTGCGGCATTGAGCGAAGCGAAGTCGGGGAAGGTGCCTTCTGCGTTTTCAGCAGCGAATGAAGCGGGAGGTACGTCTCTCAGCCGCAGCAGGGGCGAAGACGGCTCCGGCGATGTGACAATCACGGGAGATCTGAACCAGTGGCATAAAATCACCTTAACCCTGGACGGGCCGTTTGCTCATGAGAGAGACACGAGCCCGAATCCCTTCCTCGATTATCGACTCGATGTGACGTTTCGACACGAGTCCGGTTCGACTTATCTCGTCCCCGGATTTTTCGCGGCAGACGGGAATGCCGGGGAGTCGTCCGCCGAATCGGGCACGCAATGGCGAGCGCACTTCGCTCCGGATCTCGTTGGGGAGTGGAGCTACGCAGTGAGTTTTCGAGCGGGGGATAACGTCGCGATTGATGAGGAGGCGGAGTCAAAAGCACTCGGTCCATTTGACGGAAAAAAAGGTTCGTTCTTTGTCCTCGCGTCGGACAAGGCGGGGCGCGATTTCCGGGGGAAAGGGCGGCTGAAATATGTGGGCGGGCATCACCTGCAACACCTCGGTTCAGGGGAGTATTTTCTGAAAGCGGGAGCGGATGCACCGGAGACCTTTCTCGGATACGCTGACTTCGACGGCACCGTCGCGAACCGCCCGGAAAAGGTTCCTATCAAGACGTGGGCGCCTCATCTCCGCGATTGGAATGAGGGCGATCCTGTTTGGCAGGGCGGTAAAGGGAAAGGAATGATCGGTGCGATCAATTACCTTTCGGGCAAAGGCTGCAACGTCTTCTCATTTCTCACCTACAACGCAGGTGGCGACGGCGACAACGTCTGGCCGTTTGTTGAGCGAAACGAAAAGTTTCATTACGACTGTTCCAAGCTCGATCAATGGGACCTCGTCTTTGATCATGCGACGGTGAAGGGGATGTATCTGCATTTCAAAATGCAGGAAACCGAGAACGACGATAACCGGAAAGGGCATAAGAAACCTGCCGGCGGAGTCGTTCCCACGTCATTGGATGGCGGCGATCTCGGGCCGGAGCGAAAGCTTTACTGCCGCGAGTTGATCGCGCGTTTCGGCCACCATCTCGCGTTGAATTGGAATCTCGGCGAGGAGAACACGCAGTCCACTAAGCAGCAAATCGCGATGGCGAAATACATCGCCGAAACCGATCCCTACGACCACCTCATCGTCGTTCACACCTACCCTGATCAGCAGGATAAAATCTACCGGCCGTTGCTCGGGGAGGCTTCGGTGCTGCGTGGGGCCTCTTTGCAGAACAGCAATATTCGGGACTGCCACAAACAGATCGTAAAATGGACGCGCGCTTCCGCGGAGGCGGGGGTTCCCTGGGTCGTCTCGTTCGATGAACCCGGTAACGCGTCGGAAGGTATGCCCGCCGATCCGGGGTATCCGGGAATGCCCGATGATTTCGACAATCCCGGCATCGATGACACGAGAAAATTCGTGCTCTGGGGAACGCTCATGGCCGGGGGCGGAGGCGTCGAGTATTACTTCGGCTACAAGCTCCCTCAAAACGATCTCATCTGTGAGGACTGGCGCTCGCGGGACCTCAGTTGGGACTATTGCGATATCGCGCTCCGCTTTTTCGAAGAGGAAGCGATCCCCTTTGGTGAGATGTTGAATGCGGACGAACTCATTGGAAATCACGAGCACGACAACTCGGGTTATTGCTTTGCCAAGGAAGGAAAAATCTACCTCGTTTATCTGCCCGACGGGGGAGACCGATCGCTCGATCTTTCGGCCGTTTCGGGGAAGGTTTCCCTGCGATGGTTCAACCCGCGAGAGGGCGGGGCGCTGACCGATCCCGTTGTCATCCCGGGCGGAGAAAAGAAGACTCTTCTCCAGGCCCCGGATTCGAACGGCGACTGGCTCGCCGTCATCAGGGCGAAATAGCGGCCATCCCTGCGGTTTAAAATCCTGCGAGCGAAGGCTTGGTTCACTCGAGCGCTTCGGGTAAAATGCCGCTAAGCCATGCCGAAGATCTCTTTTTCCCAAAACATCAGGAGCCACGTTGAAGCAGGTGAATGCGAGGTGGCCGGGGATACGGTCCGTTCGGCGTTGGATTCCGTGTTTAAATCCTCGCCGCGACTTCGTGGCTACCTCTTCGATGACAATGGGGTCACGCGAAAGCACATCGCCGTGATCGTGAACGGAGCACCGGTCGACGATCGTGACGGACTGTCAGATCCCGTTTCCGCCGGGGATGAAATTTTTGTAATGCAGGCCTTATCCGGAGGTTGAAATCCAATGCTGCCCACATCGAGTGCGTGATAGATAAAATGAGTGATAAAATTCACATAGGAACGAGAAAGGGCTTTTTCACCTTCGGGCGGAAGGGGGCCGGCTGGGAGCAGGTTTTTCCCGAATTCCCCGGGGTTCCGGTTCCGATGTTTCATCAGGATAAACGGGATAACACTCTCTACGTCGCGGCTGAGCACGAGCATTTCGGGACGAAGTTTCATCGGAAGCGTGAGGGCGAAAGCGAATGGACAGAGCTCGATCCTCCCGTCTATCCGGAAAAGCCGGATGATGCGCCCGTGATACTCGATCCCTGGCGAAAGGTGGAAGTGCCCTGGTCGTTGAAAAAGGTCTGGAGCCTTGAGTCAGGCGGCGATGACAGAGCCGGTGTTCTGTGGTGCGGAACGATTCCGGGCGGACTTTTCAAATCGACCGACTCCGGGGAAAGCTGGGCGCTGGTTCGGTCATTGTGGGACAAAGCCGAGCGGGCGAAGTGGTCGGGGGGAGGATACGACTTTCCGGGGATTCATTCCATTTGCGTGCATCCTGAAAACTCAGATGTCATCTCGGTCGGCGTTTCGTGTGGGGGTGTGTGGCGGACCTGCGACGGCGGCCTCACGTGGGAGCAAAGTGCTCACGGAATGAGATACGATTTTCTCCCCGAGGAACAGGGCGGAGCTGACCCCGAAACGCAGGACCCGCACCGTATCGTTCAATGTCAGGCCGATCCGAAGCGTTTTTGGACCCAGCATCATTGCTTCATCTATCGATCTGACGATGAAGGGCGTTCGTGGAAAGAATTCAGTGAGGTCTCACCTTCGGCCTTCGGGTTTGCCGTAGCGGTTCATCCTGCGGAACCGGACACAGCCTGGTTTGTGCCGGCGAAAAAGGACGAAGAGCGTTATCCCGTCGACGGAAAGTTTGTCGTCACGCGGACGAGAGACGGAGGGCAGACGTTTGAAACCCTCGATGAAGGTTTGCCGTCAGGCTTGGCCTATGACCTCGTGTATCGTCACGCTTTGAGCGTCGATGACACCGGCAACTGCCTCGTGATGGGTTCGACGACCGGCTCGGTTTGGGTCAGCGAAGATCAGGGCGACTCGTGGAGTGAGATCACATCGCACCTTCCGCCGGTCTACTGCGTGGCTTACGGCCGGTAGTAAACTGGAGTCGGAGGTGCGAGCCGGTCTGATCGTTATTCCTCCTCTGTTTTCTCCTCGTTCTGCTCTTCCTGCTTGCGCATGACGTGCTTCAAATTGCTCTTATTCAGATCCCATGCTTTCTGAATATGGCCGGCGCGGGTTTGCCAGAGTTCGTTGTCATCGGGAACCCACTGGTAGTTCATCACCGTGAACATACGATCCTTGAGCATGTCAAACTCGGTCGTGGCGCCGGAATCGTCTTTCCCCGATACGAGCACCTTCTTCACGATTTCGTTTTCTTCGTCAGAGAGCTCATCGTGGATGCGCAACCAGGATTCAATCGTCTCGATAGCGATTGCCTGATTGAGCGTTGCGTCTTTCTCGCGAGCTGATTTCAGAATGATTTCGATCGCAGGAGACTCCGATTGAGCCGCCGCCTGGATCGTGTGCTTCGTGCGCTCATCGAGATTCTCCATCGTCGTCATCATATCAACGACGGATGAGGCGATGTGAATTTTCCGGATCACGGGAAGCACCTTCACCTTCATGATATCGGTGGGGCGGAGGACGGGCTTGATCTCAACCTCGCCGTCGACGTCGGCCACGCGCTTGAAATAGCGGGAAAGCTGAGAAGCGCTGACCCCCTTGCCGTTTCGCTGCAAAACGAGCACCGAGCTCTCGAAGTCGTAGTAAAAAGCGGAACATTCAGCCATTCCCTCGTCCTTGCTGAGATTCACCGCGGTGATGTTTCCCGCGAGATTGGCCCGGAAGCCTGCCGGTGCCATCGAGATCCGCATCATGTCGCCGAGATAGCCGGCCTCGCTGACTTTCCCGCGGGCGAGACGAAGCCAGTCGTCGTTTAATTCTTCATTCCGCTTCTCGCTGTCGGCAGGGAGCGCATGGAGCTTTTTGATGATGGTTTCGAGATCGGTTGAGTCTGCGATGTCGACGGTAAAAAAATCAATTTTTGCGGATTTGTGCATGGGATGTGGCCCGTAAACGAGAACCTCAAAAGGGTCAAATTCTTCCTGAAAAATGAACGCATTCCGGAGGCTTTGATTGCCAAATTCGGGGGCACTGGTGTTAAATGACGGGAAATGATAAACGGAGACCGAATCCTAGTGGCTTTTGCGGCTGTCATTCTTGCTGTGATTCCGGCAAACGCGCAGGAGGACGCCGGGTTTGAGGCCGATATTCCGGCGTCGATTCGCCATCTCCCGGGGGCGGGAAACGACCCTGATCTCGATGGAATCCGGTTTTCAGATCGGACCTCGCTGGAGCCTCGTCTCGAAAAGTATCTTTCCGGAACCCCGGTCTATCTGGAGGCGTGGCGGGAGTTGATTCGTCTGCCGGATCCTCCCGACAACAGTTCGCCGAGGACCCGGGCTGAGCTCCGCTATCTCAAAGCGCTGCAATCGGAGCGCACCGACGATCAGAAGGCGTCGATCGAGCGCCAGATCAAGGTCGCGGGAATGAAATTGGGCGTGTTCGAAATGGGAAAACTTCAGGCGGTGGCGGGAACGCTTCCCGCGACGAAGCGGATGCTCGATGCCGCGCAGCGCGATATGGAATTGATCGTCTTCCAGCTGAAGGCTTCGTTTGATCGTGCCCGGCCGACGCATCTCTCGCCTAACCTGGCTCCCTCGATCGTCGTTCCGGGGCATCCCGCTTATCCCAGCGGGCATGCGACTCAGGCTCATTTGCTCGCCTATCTGCTGATGGAGCTGTCTCCCGGGCAGGCGGATCAACTCGTCGCGGACGCGGCTCAGATCGCGAAAAACAGGGAGATCGCGGGCGTGCATTATCCCAGTGACAGCGAAGCGGGGCAGCTTCTTGCCCGTCAGGTCGTCGACGGACTCTTGAAAAACGGCGACTTTGCCTCACTTCTCGATGCGGCGAAGCTTGAGTTCCAATCGGTCGTCGGAGAATAAGAAAACGGAGACGCGGATCGGCTAAAAGGACGTGATCGACAAAGCCGTCGGAAATTTGTATCGTTTCCCCGGTGATCGATTCGATTGATCTCACTATTTGACCCACGATATGAAAAAGACACTCCTGGCCGCCGGCCTCCTTCTCGGGATGGCTCTGGTTGCAACAAACGCACGGGCCGACCTCGCGGTTGGCGATGACGCGCCTGACTTCTCTCTTGAGGGCAGTGATGGCAAGACCTACACACTCTCTGATTTCAAAGGAAAGCAGGCAGTCGTGGTCGCCTGGTTTCCCAAAGCCTTTACCGGTGGTTGAACAGCTGAATGCAAGTCGCTCCGTGAGAGTGGCAAAGATATTCAGAAGTTTGAGGTCGCTCATTTTGCAGCCAGCTGCGATGACGCCGAAACCAATAAGAAATTCGCTGAATCGCTCGATCTCGATTATCCGATTCTGAGTGATCCGACCCGTGAAACGGCGACCGCTTACGGATTGATCAGCGGTAACAAAAAGAACTCCTCCCGCGCTACCGTGTATGTGGGGAAAGACGGAAAAATTCTCCACATCGAGACTTCGGTGAAGGCCGGCTCTCACGGGGAGCAGATTGCCGCGACTCTGGAAGAGTTGGAAGTCGATAAGAAATAGAACCCCTTTTCGATGCCTCCGGCGAAGTGAATTTGCCGGAGGCATTTTTGTGTTCGGCTGCGTTGTGCCTCGAACTTCCCATCCTGTAAAAATGAAACTTTCAAAACCTCCGGAAGCCGGTGAACGCTCTTTTTGTGGACTCAACAGGGTCAGGTCGTGGACTCAACCCTGTTTGGTTCTCGTTATGATAGTCTTGGCCGGAGTTTCTCTGAAGGCTCAGAATTCCGCCGGGGAATCACTTGCTTCGCTCGTTAAAAATACCCGAACGGTGGAGCCGAATCACGTGACCTTTGACCTTCTGGGATGGACCGTTCATTTGCATGACGAGTTCCTCGACGACGAAACCGGTGTCACCCGACGAGCTCTCGAGTTATTGACCGGGCAGTTGCAACGAGTGGCAGAGGTCGTTCCGGCGGGAGCACTGAAGCAGCTGCGAAGCGTGCCGCTCTGGATCAATCCTGAATACGAAGGAAAGCGGGGCGGAGCGGAATATCACGCCAATATCAACTGGCTTCGCGACAACGGACGAAATCCCAAAATGGCCAAAGCCGTCGAAATTACCAACGTGAAAATCTTTCCTTTCGAGAATCGGAGGATGCCGTTTCTGCTACTGCATGAGCTGGCACACGCCTACCACGATCAGGTTCTCGAAGGCGGATTTCAGAACGCCGAATTGAAGCGTGCCTACGAGCGCGCGAGGGATTCAGGCAGCTACGACTCGGTGGCCCGGTTCGACGGAAACAAAACGATAGAGGACAAGGCCTACGGGATGAACAATCAGATGGAATATTTCGCCGAGTCGACAGAGGCCTATTTCGGAAAGAACGATTTCTTCCCCTTCAATCGCGAAGAGCTGAAAAAGCATGACCCGTCGATGTGCGATCTGGTCGGTGCGCTTTGGGGCGCGAAGCGTGACAGATAAGCTTCAGCAGTCTTACCACGCTGACATGAGAATCGCGATTACCGGCTGTTGGGTCCTCAGTGTGATAGTTGGTTTGTCAGGGGTGTTTTCCGTTTCCTGCGGACAGGAGAAGGCGGAACCCGGCGGGGATTCGTGGAATTGCGGAGGCACCGCTCCGGTGATCGCGGCTCACTACATGCCGTGGTTCAGCAATCCGGAAACCGATCCCGGGACGGACGGGCAATGGAAGCACTGGGGGTGGAAGGGCGCGACACTGCAGCACGATCCGGGTGTTCGTCGGGAAAACGGGCTTCGTGATATTGCCGCCACGAAGTATCCGCTCATCGGGAGCTACAGTTCCAACAGCGATAGCGTGATTCGCTATCATTTCGAAACCGCCGCCGCCGCCGGGATTGAGGCGATGATTGTGATCTGGTACGGCCCGGGAAGTGACACCGACGCCGTGATTCCGAAGCTGCTCGAGACAGCTGGCACGACGGGGCTGAAAGTGTCGCTCTGCTACGAAGAGAAAATCAACTGGGCGCCTTTTCGAAACCCGGGTTCACGGGAGGCTGTTGTGGAAACGGCGCAGGCTGATCTCGCGTTTCTTCTCGAGAATTACGCGTCTCATCCTGCCTACCTCACGCGCCGCGGAAAGCCGGTCGTGTTTCAGTTCAACTACTGGGGGGAGGATGACTTGGGAAAGCGGAATATCCTGCCGGAGGAGTGGCGACGGATTTTTGACGGCCTCGGGAGTCCGGTTGCCTACGTCCGCCAGAATCAGGAGGAGGGATTCCATCCCCTGATCGAAGGTCGCTACTTGTGGTTCACCGGGGATGAAGATCATATCGAATCTTTCCATGCGCAGGCGCGGAGGCGGATCGATGAAGGCTCTCTGGGGTTTTTCGTCGGGATGGCCGCGCCGGAGTTCGACGACAGCGGTGTGAACGGTTGGGGAAACGGGAGCCGGGTCACGGCGGGGGCGGGACTTTCATTATTCAGAGATACTTTCGAGCGAGCCACGCGACACGGTCCGGAGATGATCCAGCTCGTGACGTGGAACGATTTTAACGAGGGGACCGTGATTGAACCCACTCTCGAAAACGGGTTCCGGTATCTCGATGCGCTCGAAGTGTGGCTCGGGGAAAAGACGGGACGTGCCGTAGATCTGGAAGACAACCGGAAGCCCTTTCGGCGCTTCCTCGAAGCGGCTTCGGAAGCTGAAATAAAGGAGATCCCCGCGAGCGCGGGAGACGTCGCAAATCGTGTGTCTGATCTCAGTATTGAGATTCCGAACTATCTGGAAACGCTTGAATAAAACCTCACCATGCAGATAATCGGGAGGTAACTCTTACTATGAAAAGAATCTCATTTTTTACTACGGTCAGTGCTTTTTTCTTTCTGCTTGGCAGTCCTGTCCGCGCGGAGATAGTCGGCAGGGCGATTGAATATGAATCGGCGGGAGCGACGTGCGAAGGCTGGCACGCCTACGATGACAGTATCGAGGGTAAACGTCCGTCGATCTTGATTTCCCATCAGTGGACGGGGCTCACCGACTACGAGAAAATGCGCGCGAAAATGCTCGCAGAGTTGGGCTACAACGTTTTTGCTCTGGATATTTACGGGAAAGGAATTCGTCCTCAGCCACCGGAGTCGGGAAAAATGGCAGGCAAGTATAAAGGGGATCGTGCCCTCTACCGGACGCGGCTCACCGATGGACTGAATATTTTGAAGGGCCTCCCGCAAACCGACGCCGACAACATCGCCGCGATCGGCTACTGCTTCGGTGGAACCGGAGTTCTCGAACTCGCGAGGAGCGGGGCTGAGATCAAAGGTGTCGTCAGTTTTCACGGAGGGCTCGGAACGCCTGCGCCGGAGGATGCGAAGAACATCGTTTGCGAAGTGGTTGCCCTCCACGGAGCGGTTGATCCTCACGTTCCCGTCGATGAAGTCGCTGACTTCCACCGCGAAATGCTCGCTGCGAATGTCGCCTACACCTTCACCGCCTACCCCGACGCGGTCCACGCCTTCACCCAGAAATTTGCAGGAGACGATCCTTCGAAAGGCGCCGCCTACAACGCAGAGGCCGACGCCGAATCGTGGGAAGCGATGAAAGCGTTCTTCGAGCGAATTTTTGAGTAATCGCTTTTTTGCCCGTTGGGATTTCCCCGATCCCGCGGCCATGAACTCATGGAGCGCTGACGCGTAGACGGCAGGTGAGGGGCGCGACCTCGCTATCCGACCGCGCGCTCAGCCGCTGGTTCTTTTCTGTCTCATCTCACTGATCCGCTTCCTCGGGGAGATCGTCGTGTTTGGTCGATGCCAATTCGACGAGTTCGGATTCACTCATCGATTCAAACATCTCTTTGGATGCTCCTTTGAGGTCGCCCGGTTCGGTTTCGCCTCGTTTAGCCGACAGTGCTGCTCCGGCGGCCCTCTGCTGTTTCTTTGATTTTGCTTCCATAACAACTCCTGATTGGCGCAGGAAATATGCCGATCGGAGGGTGTGTGGAGCGGGGGAATAATCACGGTTGGAGCGTGCCGGGTGCTGAAGCGAATCTGTATTCTGTGCAAAACGCCGTTGAAGGAATGCATCTTGCAAAAAGATTCTAAGAGTTCAGGAGAGAGCTTTGATTCAGGGGGTTGTGTTCCGCCGGAGTCTATAGTCTATCAAAGCCTTAATATATATAGGGAGGCGCGGGGATTGGCTGAAATCTTCACGCCGTCATTTTCAATTGGCACCGTCTCTGCTGCTTTTTCAGAGAGAGTGGCACCGCAATCAAGCGCTGCTCCAAAAAATAAAAAAAACCAAAAAACAGAAATGAAAAACATTACTAAATTGGCGGCAATCGCAGCTATCACGTCATTGAACTTCGCTTATGCGAAAGATGAAGACGTCGTCGTGGAAAAGGATCGGAACGCAGATGCGATCGATAATGTAACCGACACGACGTCAGAGAAGAAAATGGTCAATTACGGCGGTTTCATCGAAGCCGACGGACTGGTTGGGAATGCAGTCTACAACATGCAGGACGAGAAGATCGGCGACATTGAGCAGATTTTAATCGACTCAAAAACCGGCGGAATTCGTTTCGTGGTTATCAGTGTGGGAGGGTTCCTGGGTATCGGTGATCATCACACAGCAGTCCCATGGAGTCGTCTCCAGTTTAAGACGGAGGTCAAAGTGGACGAAGACCCTGCCGATGACAATGTGGTAGACAAGGAAAGATACCTCACCGTTCCGGAAATCTATATCAACACCACTAAAGAGCAGTTGACGAATTCACCGGCGTTCGACGCGGAGAAGACGGCTGATCTATATAATGACGAACACTCACGGGGTGTGATGGATTACTGGAAAGCCGAAGGTGGCGAGGTGCAGGAGAAATCCGAAACTCGAAAACAGTAAGGAACCCGTAGCGGTTCTGTAATTGAATCTAAACTGAACAGTGGAAAAACCCATGGAAACTCAAGTCATATCAAAGAACCTTTCGTCCACCTCTCTCGTTGGAACCTCTGTCGAGAATCCGGCAGGTGAGAATCTGGGTAAGGTTGAAGACCTCATGATCGACATGGGGGAAGGAAAGGTAGCCTACGTTGTTCTGTCCTTCGGGGGATTCCTCGGGATGGGCGACAAACTCTTCGCAGTGCCCTTTTCGGCCCTCCAATGTGATTACAAAGACGAGAAACTCATCCTCGCAACGCCCAAAGAGCGTCTCGAAGGTGCGCCGGGGTTCGACAAAAACAACTGGCCGAACACAGCGGACAGAAGTTGGGGACAGGAAATTCACTCCTATTACGAAGTGAATCCTTATTGGGGGTGATTAAAAAAAATCTGACCCCTGCCTCCTCCGGAGGCGCGAAAGATCGCTCCAGCGCAAGCTTGGGCGATCTTTTCTGTGTGTAACCATTCTCCCGGGCGCACCCGCTGCGCTCACGCATATCTTGTAGGTGAGGGCCGCGACCTCGCTCTCCGGCCGTTCGGGGATCCCGAGCCTCCTCGCTCTTCGAACTCGCAAACAACGCTGCTACTTAGCGGCTTCGTCTTTGAGTCCGTCCATCTTGCTGGCGTTCGCTCCTTGAGGTGCTTTCGGCCATGGTGTCTCGCCGGGTGCCCACTCGGTGGGTTGTGTTTTGCGGACGTCGTTGACGGCTTTGATCAACCACTCAGGCGTTTCCGCCTGCTCTTCGAGTCCGTAAACGTAGGGAAGCGGCGGGTCCATCACCATCAGCTTATCGCCGAGAGGAGGACGTTCGTCTCCTGCCGCCTTCAGTTTCGCGGCGAGCTCTTTGACGAGTTCAGGATGATCGGCGGCGACGTCGGTTTGTTCGCCCGGATCTTTGACGATGTTGTAAAGCACGTCGCCCATGAGCTTGAAATCTCCGCTGCGAATCGTCGGGAGCCTGACACTGCCGGAAACATCGTAGATGATTTCTTTTCGCGGGCTGTCCCCGCCTTCGAAGAGCATCGCTGTCATGTCGATGCCGTCGACGGGACGTTCCTGCTCGTGGCTGCCTCCGGCGAGGGTGATGAAGGTGGGAAAAAAGTCAGCGATGAACATGAGCCCGTCCTTCGTCGTGCCGGGTTTGGTGTGGTCGGGCCAGCGTAAGATCGCGGGCTGGCGAACCCCGCCTTCGTAAGTGGTGTTTTTCGTGCCGCGATAGGGCGCGCTCATCTCTTCGAGAACGGGACCGTTGTCATTCGAGAAAACGAAGAGCGTGTTTTCTTTGAAGCCATTCTCGTCGACGGCATTTTTGATTCGCCCGAGTGCCCCGTCGAGGCTTTTCAGCATTGCGTCGCGGATCGCGAGTGGGTCATTCACATCGCCATCGAATCCGGGGGGAGGATTGAGTGGGCCGTGAACGGCGTTGAAGGCGACGTAGATGAAAAAGGGGCGGTCGTCGTCCTTTTGAAGTTTAATGATGCGCTCGGTTTCGGCGGCGATGAGATCGGTCGCGTAGCCTTCCTCGTGGAGTGGCTTCTGATTGCGGTGCCAGTCGTAGACCGCAAAGCGGGCAGGTGCGTTGTGGACGATCGTTTTGTTATAGTAGTCGATCCCCCAGGCGTAATGTCCATACTGATGTTCGAATCCCTGACCCATCGGGAGATGCTCGGGGAGCCATTCGCCGAGGTGCCATTTTCCAATAAGCGAGGTGAAATACCCGGCTTCCTGCAACGCTTCCGCGACGGTTCTCTCTTCGGTGTCGACTCCATGAATCAAGCGGGTTTCCTCTCCCGATTCGGTGTGCGCGAGTTCCAGCCCCAGTTTCGCGAGGTAGCTCGGTTTTCCAAAATCCTCGGAGCGCCAGTCAGCCCAGGTACGGAATGCGTAGCGACCTGTCAGGAAGGCGGCCCGGGTAGGAGCGCAAACGCTGTGTGTGTAATAGTCGTTGAGTCGCATTCCCTCGGCCGCGAGCGCGTCCATATTCGGCGTGAGTGATGCCTTGCCCCCGTTGAATCCAGGCTGAGCCCATCCCATGTCGTCGGCGAGAATGAAGACAATGTTCGGTTTTGAGCCTCGCGGGTCGGTCGCGGCGTGCGTGTCCTTGACCGCTAAGGCAAAAACGATGGCGAATAGGAAGGAGATCGAAGTTCTCATATTTTAGGCAAGGATAGTAAATGCCAATTTCGCTGAGAAGGCGAACAAGAAACGCACTTTTGGTGAGGGTGTTTTGTGGTGCTGTTTGCGGCGTTTGGCGTTTGGGGGCATTGGGGGGGCAGGTTTGAGCTTATCAGCTCCGATATTACGAATTCGGAAAAACTTTGAGAAAGTTCTTTCACGGGTTTTCTGGTTGCGTTAGCATCCCGAGCGAACTCCCGCCGTGAAGTTCTATACAGCAATGTCGCTTTTGTCCCCGGGCAGGCGACAGTCGCCAATCAAGGGGCAAAAGGGACGGCGGTAGATTATACTGTTATGTCGGAAAAGAAAAAGAGCATGATTCCACGCTTGAATCTCCGGCCCGAAGTATTAGAGGAATTCAAAGAACGGCAGAGCGAAATTCGCAAGTCACTCGACAAAGTCGCTGAGTCAGTAAAGCGACTTCATGACAATGCTCCGATAATTGAGGCGAGAATTGCTTCTCTTGATCCGGAGATTCGACATGCAATCGAAAATTCCTCCGACAATATTTTCGAGAGACGATTTGCATACTTTGCAACGATCTTAGCCCAACACGGGTGGTTCGTCTCTTTCCATGGGACGGGCTTGGGGCTCATGAGTTCAGCGTTCAGTCTATTTGACCGCGGAAAGCTTGAGGAAGGCAATGCATTGTTTGGGGATCATATTGAGTCGCTATTGCCAGTTATCGAGGCATCTACAGAGCTGAATTTTCCAGAACGCGCCACAATACTTTCAGACGCATTTCGGGCACACAGTGAGGGGCGGTATGCACTCTCAATACCCGTATTTCTTTCCCAAGCTGACGGAATTGCTGCAGAATTCTTCAAAACGAGTTCGGTCTATTCATTTGGAAGAATAGACGGTCGGGTTGACGATTTCATTTCGGCAAATAAGAAAGACATTTTCGAAAACCCTTTCCACCATCTCGTAAAATCATTGATGCCGATAAATGCTTCTGGAGAAAATAGAAAGCGCTACGAAACCCCATTAAATCGGCATCTGGTTTTGCACGGCGAATCAGTCGACTACCCTTCCAAAATTAATTCACTAAAATCTATTTCTTGGCTTCAGTTCGTTTGTTCGTTCAATCCCAGCGAACAGTTTCCCCCGGTGTTTTAAAAGTGTTCTAAAGGACAGACAAATAAAGTGAATAAATCAGCCTCGAACTCCGGAGTTCAGTGACTTACAAGGGCTGAAGCGAGATTGACTCAGGAAATGCGTTCTGCACTATGTCTGAGTTACGAACATTGGCACTCAAACCGCTGTCACCGAGGTAAATCAATTGTCTATCCCTGCCTCACTCAAAATCCCGAACTCGATTCTAAGGGGAAACCCTACCGGGATATCTCGTCGATGATCTCATCCAATCCTCTTACGCGGTAGCTCTTTCACAATTGGCGAATCTGATCAATGTCTGCGTCCGTAATTCCGAGAGGCAGTCTTCATATCGAAGACAAATCCCGGTTCGATATGGTTTTACATTTTCGCCTTGAATCACCACGTTCCTACCAGTCGTAAAAAGAGTTCCGATTTCAATAACACTCGAAAAATAGCGAAAGCGACACAGACTGAAAAATGGAAGAACAGCCAGGTGAAAAGCGAAGGAGTTTTATAGCGGGAGTTTTCATTGGTCTGAAAGCCTACTTCAAGGTAGTGCCGGTAATGTTTCGAAATGGCCTTTGGCCGGTGCAGCTTCTCCCGGCATTGATCAGCCTGATTCTGAGTGTGGGAATGGCTTTCTCGTTTTACCTGATCTCCGGAAAACTCACGGAGTGGCTCGATGGTCTCATCACGATTCCGTGGGAATGGCTTGATACGACTCTCGATGTGACGATCCGCATCCTCACTTTTCTCATTCTCGCTGCGGCGTTTGTGTTTGCTCACAAGCACATCGTTATCGTGGTGCTTTCGCCCTTACTCGGAAAAGTGGCTGAAGTGACTCATCGAGCGGTAACGTCTGACTCTGAGACGTCGCCGCTTGCCTTTCCGGCGGCAATGGCTCGCAGTATTCGGATTAACTTTGGGAACGTGTTTAAGGAACTCTTTCTGAACCTCGTATTTCTGCTTTGTAATTTTATTCCAGTGGTTGGGGCGCTTGCCTCTTCAGCAGGGTTATTCATTACTCAGGCCCGATTCCTTGGATATGGACTCATGGATTTTCCTCTCGAGCATCGCCAGTTTTCCGTAGCAGAGAGCATGGCCTGGATGAAGAAGCGGGATGGTATTTCAACAGGACTGGGCGCTGGATACGTGCTTTTGATGTTGATCCCCTTCGTGGGTTGGATGTTTGCGCCTACCTTTGGAACGGTCGCGGGAACGTTGTTGGCGATCGATGAATTGGATCGTGAAAAGCCTTCCTCCTGACAGGGGCCGCGCCAATTTTCAGGTTGGGCGATTTTTCGGGGTTGCAAGTTTTCGTTCACCACGAATCACCTGAAAGAGGTCGAAAAGGATTCCGACCCTCCGCATCCACGCGGCCTGAAGGATTGCTTTGTGAGCGCCGATGATTCTAAATCGGTCCGTCATGATTCTTCGTCTCACTCTTTTTTTCTCGATACTCGCCGCCTTCAGCTCAGCGCAGGCAGAATCGAAACCGCCCCGGCCGAATATCATTCTCGTGGTTGCTGATAATCTTGGCTACGGCGATGTGGGGTGTTTCGGGTCGACAGTGAATCGCACGCCGGTGCTGGATCAGATGGCGGCGGAGGGGATGAAGCTTACGGGCTTCTACGTCGGGTCGAGCGTTTGCACGCCGTCGCGAGCGGCGTTCATGACGGGGTGTTATCCTGCTCGAGTCGGTATGGAAATGAGCGGAACGCGGCGCGTCGTTTTGCAGCCGGTCGCACAAAAGGGACTTGCTCCCGATGAGGTCACCGTCGCGGAGATTCTACGCGAGGCGGGTTACGCGACGCACTGTATCGGGAAATGGCATCTTGGAGATCAGCTTCCTTTTCTCCCGACTCGCCAAGGCTTCGACGGATGGCTCGGGGTTCCGTATTCGGAGGATATGATCCCGACGACCGCGCCCCGTCTCGGTGAAATGTGGCCGCCGGTTCCTTTGGTGAGGAACGAAGAGGTGATTGAAGCTCCGGTTGATCCTGACACGCTCACACAAAAATACACCGAAGAGGCGATTCGCTACATCAAAGCGCACAAGGAGAATCCGTTCTTCCTGTATCTGCCTCACGCGGTGCCGGGAAGTTCGAGGACGGCTTTCGCTTCCGAATCGTTTCGTGAAAAATCTCAGAATGGCATCTACGGAGCCTGCATCGAAGAACTCGATTGGTCGATGGGAGAGCTGATGAAGTGCCTCAAGGAAGAGGGGATCGATGAGAATACGCTCGTTGTCTGGACATCCGACAATGGCGCTTTTCACGGACGTCGTGAATTGCCGGTAGGGCAGAATCTCCCTTTGCGCGGAACCGGTGGCTCTGCTTACGAGGGTGGTTTCCGCGTGCCGTGCATCGCGCGCTGGCCGGGGAGGATCGCGGCGGGAAAGGTGACTCAGGAGCTCGTCACGAGCATGGACCTGCTTCCGACCTTTGCCAAATTGGCGGGAAGTGGTCCTCCGGAAAACCGGGAGATAGATGGCGTCGACGTCTGGCCGCTGCTGTCAGGTGAGGCGGGAGCGAAGTCGCCTCATGACACTTTTTTCTACTACCGGACGTCGCAGCTGCGGGCGGTGCGGTCGGGAAAGTGGAAGCTTCATCTTCCGGTGAATCTTCTCGCGCTCAATCCCGGAACGCGGAGCGTTTTTGCGAAGCTGGAACTTTACGATCTTGAGGTGGACAAGGAGGAGGCGACGAATCTCGCCGCGGAGCATCCGGATGTCGTGGCGCGTCTCATGGAGATCGCCGACCGGGCGCGCGACGAACTCGGTGATGTCGGGCGGCCCGGTCGCGAGCAGCGTCCCGCGGGGTGGGTGGACAACGTCGAGGCTTTCCGTCTGCCGGGATTGCCGGCGACTAGAGCCTGCCCCACCGATGCCGAACCGATTGTGACAACGGGCGTCGGGTTGGCCAATTTCGCGGAAAATTCGACGGCAGGATGGGCTGCGACTTCATCCGTTGCGCTCGATCCCGATAACGCGAAACGTCTTTTCGTTTCTCCCGTGGAGGGAAGTGCCGTGATTCACAACACCGCGTCCGAACCCGCCGGGAAAAAAGGGAGCGCCCTCAAGACGACGAAGGAATACGGCGACTTTGAGTTGCATGCGGAATTTCTCGTCAGTGAGGGTTCCAATTCGGGGATCTATCTGATGGGGCGATACGAGGTGCAGATTCTCGATAGCTTTGGAATCAGCGACAGCGAACTAGGCGTGCATGATTGCGGGGCCATTTACGAGCGCTGGAACGAGAACGCGGAGGACAGGACGAAGCGGGGCTATGAAGGTTCCGTTCCGAAAACGAACGCGAGCCGTCCGGCCGGTGAGTGGCAGAGTCTCGATATCCGGTTCAGGGCTCCGCGTTTTGACAGCGGGGGAAAGAAGACGAGCGACGCGACGTTCGAGAGTGTGAAGCTGAACGGTGTTTTGATTCATGAGGATGAAACCTGCTCGGGTCCCACCCGCGGCGGGATGGGGAAAGAGGCTGCGCTGGGCCCTGTCATGATTCAGGGCAATCACGGCCCCGTCGCGCTGCGCAACGTTTGGGTGCGCGGGCTTGCCGAATAATCGGTCGACGGGCCGTTTCGTGTGGTCGACTGTTCGGGCTTCTGCCTTTTGAGCTACTCCCGCTTATTTCTCCGCATCGATGCCAACCACTGCTGAACTTCCCTACCTGACGCGATTGTCCAGGAACAGTCTCGAAGGCGTGAGGCTCAATCTGATTCCGGGACTCCTCCTTTGGGCGGTTGGATTGGCGGTGGTGCTTCTCTATTATTTCGCTCCATCGACTCGCGACGCCTTTGAGTGGGTCATGGCGAAGAAGGTGCAATACGGGTATTTCTACTCGGGCGTGTCGACTGCGGTGTTTGGAGGGGTGATACCGTTTTTCTACCTGAGGTGGCGAGGCAAAGTCCCGTCCGGGCGCGTGCTTTCCTGGGGACTTTTCTTTGTGATCTACTGGACCACTCGCGGGATCGAAGTGGATGCTCTCTACCGCTTGCAGGCCCGGCTTTTCGGTGACGGCGCGGATTGGGTCACGATTGTGAAAAAGGTCGCCGCGGATCAGTTTGTCTATTGTCCGTTCTGGTCTGCGCCTCTCACCGCTGTCTGCTATGGCTGGAAGGATGCCGGGTTTTCGTGGAGGCGGTTTCGCTCAACCTTGAATCGCGAATTTTTCCTGCTCGATATTCCGTCCGTTCTTTTGTCGATTTGGATCGTGTGGATTCCTGCGGCGGCGATCATTTATTCGCTGCCGCTCGCACTTCAGATTCCGCTTTTCAATCTCGTCCTCTGCTTTTTCGTGCTGCTCGTCAGTCTTCTTTCAAAAGACGAGTCCCGTTTTCAGGTGGAACCGGCGCTTTACGATGACGCGAATCTCTGAAAGGATTCCAGCTTATGAAGAAAGCCAAACTCTGTGTCCTGATCCTCTTTTTAGCGCTGTTCGGTTCCGTCGCTTCGAGCGTTGCCAATCCGGTGAAATACGAGGGGAGTGAGTCGGTTTCCAAGGGGAAGCATCTCGTCCTCATTGCGAGCGATCACGAATATCGGGGAGAGGAAACGCTGCCGGCTCTCGCGCGCATTCTGGCGAAACATCACGGGTTCGATTGCACGGTCCTTTTCGGCCTCGATGAGAACGGCGAAATCAAAGCGGGGGAGTCGAATATTCCCGGGCTTGAAGCTCTCGAAACGGCCGACGGCGCGATCTTCTTTACGCGCTTTCAGGCGCTTCCCGACGAGCAAATGAAGCACATCGATGCCTACTTGAAACGCGGTGGACCTGTCATGGGGCTGCGAACTTCGACTCATGGATTCAAATATGGAAAGCAGGAGAGCGCTTTCTCGAAATACGACTTTCAGTCAAAAGTGGAAGGGTATGAAAAGGGCTTCGGGCATCAGGTGCTCGGTCAGACCTGGGTAGGGCACTACGGTCAGAATCATCGGCAGAGCACCCGGATCGTCGCTGTTCCGGAAAAGGCGGGGCATCCGATTCTGAAAGGCGTGAAAGACATTCACGTTCAGGCGGGCGGCTACAATGCAGAGCCGGCAGACGACTGGAATATCCTGACGATGGCGCAACCGCTCATGAGCATGGAGGCTGATGGCGAGCCCGATGAAACCAAGCCGCCGATGGCGTCTGAGTGGACGCGCACTTATGAGGGCGGGAACGGCAACAAGGGCAGAGTTTTTACTTCGCTCTACGGAGCGTCCGAAGATATTCTCAACGACGGTTACCGACGCATGCTGATCAATGCGACCTATTGGATTCTCGGATTGGAGGATCAAATTGAAGCTGATTTGCCAATCGATTTTGTGGGGCCGTATAAGCCGAATACTTTCCGCGGCAGCGGTTATGCCCGGGGGGTGAAGCCCGAAGTCTACGAAGGCTTCGAGAGTCCGATCCCGGCCAATAACGACGTGCCCGCTCCCAAACCTAAGAAGGCGAAGAAGGCGAAGTAATCGTTTTCCCGGTCGGAATAACGGGTGAATCCGAAAAAGGTGAAGAAAAATCGGCAGGTGCCTGCTGCTTACGGAATAAGGTAGTGAATGGCGGACTCCGAACAGCCCCGAAACGAGCTTAATGAAGGCGACTTTATGCGTCTCCTCATGAAGCATGAGCCTGCTTTGCGGGCTTTTTCGCGTTCGCTGTTGCCTGATTGGAATCTCGTCGATGAGGTGATTCAGGAAGCGAGTCTCACGCTGTGGGAAAAGTTCGGTCAACTCGAGAGCGAGTCCGGATTTCTGCCCTGGGCGAAGGTGGTCGTGCGATTCAAATGCCTTTCCGCGATTCGTGATCTCGGTAGAGATCGTCATGTTTTCAGTGAGGGCGTTCTCGAACTTCTCGCCGATGAAGCGGCCGAATTGGATGCCGATGATCATGCTCAGGCGATGCGCGCTCTTCGTGTGTGTCTCGACAAATTCAGCAACCCGCATCAGGAGCTGCTTCTCGCTCCCTATTCCGGCGAAGGTCGGGTGAAGCGCCTCGCCGAAGAAAGCGGGAAATCAGCCAATGCTTTGTACAAATTGTTAGGACGACTTCGGGAAAAACTGAGCGAATGCGTCCACGAATCAATCGCGAAGGAGGCGCTGAGACATGGAGCCTGAAACATTGATTCATCGTTATCTGCTCGGTGAGGCGAGTCGGGAGGAAGTCGAGATACTGAACGATCGGCTCGCGGCTGATCCGGCTCTCCGCCGCAAACTGATCTTTGAAGCGGGGACCGATGCAGGGCTCCGGGAGATTGCACTCGAACGTCTCTCCGGAGATGGAGACACGGGAAATGCTCCGGCGACGGTTGCGTTCTTTCCGCGTTGGGTTCCGCTTCTCGCGATGGCCGCAGCGGTGGCGGTGCTCGGCGTATCCGCATGGAGTTGGTTTGCAAAACCGAATGTGATCGCGACCCTGGTTTCGAGTGAGGAAGCCTCGTGGGAAAGTTCGCTGCCGACAGCGCCCGGTTCCGCCCTGACCGCCGGCTATTTGAATCTCACTTCGGGAATGGCGACGATCCGGTTTCGTTCCGGAGCGGAGGTGATTCTGGAGGCGCCTGCCAATCTCGTTCTCGAAACGCCGATGCGCGGGAGATTGCTCGCGGGGTCCGCGGTGATCGATGTGCCGGATGAGGCGATCGGATTTGTCATGGAAACGCCTGAGGGCTACGCTGTCGATCACGGGACGCGGTTTGCCGTTTCCGTGGACGAAGAGAAAAACAATTCCGCTTTCGAAGTGCTCGAAGGGGAGATCTCTGTGCATCATCCCGACACGGGGGAGGAAGTGCGTCTGTCAGGACGTCAGTCATCAACCGTGACCGGAGCCGGAGTCCTGAAAATTGACGGTCCGCTTCCGGAGAGAACGCTCAAGCCAACTGGTGACCGCGTGCGGATCGATGCGGAGCAGGGCGCGTTCTCTGTCGTTGGAAATGATGAATCGGAATACGTTCACCCCGATTTCCTGATGGCGAAACGGTCGTTGAAAGACAACGCCTTCGACCGGAGATCCGTTTTCACCTTTGATCTCACGGGCGTCACCCCGGGGGATTATATGTCTGCCAGGATCCGGCTCAACCTCGTTCCCACGGGGATTGGCTACGCGGCGCATTTGCCGGTGGTGAACCGGTTTCTCATCTACGGAATGGCGGGCGGGGCAATGGCTGCCGATGGTTCCACGCCGAAATGGAACACGATTCCCAGGCCCGAAGAGGGCGAGTTGCTGGGTTCTTTTGAAATCCCGCGAAGTCAGAAGCGCGGAACGTATGGCGTCGATACGCCGGAGCTTCTTCAGTTTCTAAAAGCGCATGCGCCCGGTAAAGTGAGCTTCCTGCTCGTTCGTGACACCCGCGAACTGGAGCGCAGCGGATTGGTTCATACCTTCGCGAGTGATTCTCATCCCGAGTCTTCGGGACCCGTTCTTGAATTTTACCAAAAACCCAAACCAGATCATGACACTGAATAAATACCTACTGTCCTGTCTAGCCGCCGCGACTGCCCTTGTGGGTGGTTCCGCGACTGCCGCTGACCCCATTCTTATCGAGGCCGAAGCCTTCGAAAACCACGGAGGCTGGAAGTTGGACACCCAGTTCATCGAGATTATGGGTTCGCCCTATCTCATGGCTCACGGGCTCGGGAAGCCGGTCGACGACGCGGTAACGAAAGTCACTGTTGCCGAGGCCGGAAAGTATCGTGTCTGGGCGCGGACCAAAGACTGGGTCGCGCATTGGGAGGCTCCCGGAACTCCCGGTCGATTCCAGATTGCGATTGGCGGCACGACCCTCGATACCGAGTTCGGCACCGAGGGTGCTGAGTGGCATTGGCAGGATGGCGGCGAAATCGAGCTCGCTGCCGGAGAGACCGAAATTCGTCTCAAAGACCTCACCGGATTCAACGGCCGCTGCGACGCGATTGTTCTTTCCCAGGGCACAGAAGCCCCTGACAACACCAGCGAGATTCTTCCGGCGTGGCGTCGCACCGCTCTTGGTTTGCCTGAAAAACCCGAAGATGCCGGCGAGTATGACGTTGTTTTTGTAGGTGGTGGTTACGCGGGTATGTGTGGCGCAGTTGCCGCTGCGCGGATGGGGATCAAGACCGCTTTGATTCAGAACCGTGAGGTTCTGGGTGGTAACGGCAGTTCTGAAATCCGGGTGTGGGCAAAAGGAAACACCCCCGGTGGACTCTATCCTCTCGGTGACATTATCCGCGAGTTGGAAGACCACGCTCAGGCATCTCCGGGAACCTACGAAGAGTTCGGTGATGCGCATAAAGATGCGATTGTTAGAGCGGAAAAGAACCTTTCCCTTTTTCTCGGGCATCACGCGTTTGACGTCGTCATGGACGGAAACAAGATCAAAGCGGTTCAGGCTCTCGAGACGAGTTCGGGAAGAATCCGCGAATTCAAAGCACCTTACTTTTGCGATTCCACCGGACACGGCTACATCGGTATCAAAGCCGGTGCTGACAACACGATGATCGAGGGCGGTCGTATGGGCATGAGCAACATGTGGACCTGGCACGACAAGGGCGAGCCTCAGAGTTTTCCTGAAACTCCATGGGCGCTCGATCTGGATGAGAAAGGGTTTCCTTATCCCCGCAAAGGTCACGCCGAGTGGTTCTGGGAAAGTGGTTATGACAAACACCCGCTTAACGATCTCGAGTTGATTCGCGATTGGAATCTGCGCGCCAATTTCGGTGCCTGGAACGCGATCAAGAACGGAGGAGCGTTCGGACGATACGATCTCACCGGAGCGAATCACAAGAATGCTTCGCTCGAATGGATGGCCTACGTGGGCGGAACGCGTGAGACGACACAGCTGCTCGGCGATGTCATTCTCACCGCTGAAGATATCACCTCGGGACGCGAATTTGATGACGCGAGTGTTCTCACGACCTGGTCGATTGACCTTCACTATCCGAAAGAGCAGTACATCGGCAAGTATGCTGACAATCCGTTCATTTCCTACGCACATCACGACCGTGCGATTGACCGGAACGTGGGATACCCGGTTCCCTATCGTTGCTTCTACAGTCGAAATATTGAAAACCTGTTTATGGCAGGTCGTAATGTCAGTGTGACTCATGAAGCGCTGGGAACCGTGCGCGTGATGAAGACGGGCGGAATGATGGGCGTTGTTGTCGGGAAAGCGGCCACCGTCGCGAAGGAGCACAACACCACTCCCCGCAACGTTTACGAAAGCTATCTGCCTGAGCTGATCGAGCTCATGAAGCTTCCCGGCAACATGAGACGTGATTCTCTGGACGATGAGTTCGTGAAGGATCCAAATGTCCCCGAATTCAAGGAGATGACGAAAGAGGAAATGGTCGGAGGTATCCGTGCGAATAAGATCGACGGCGTCGTGATCGATGATCATGAAGCCAAGCTGACCGGAAACTGGACGGGTGGAGCCGGGCTCAAAGGGTTCGTCGGCACTCAGTATCAGTATGGACGAAGTGGCACGGCGAGTTTCAATTTTGAAATTCCCGGTGACGGAACCTGGGACGTGAGAATGGTCTGGCAGCCGCACGAAAATCGCTCATCGAAGACGAAAGTGAACGTCGTTATCGACGGGAAAGTTGTCGAGGAGACGGTGGTGAATCAGCGGAAGGCGGGAGAACTCAAACACGGTTTCCATTCGCTCCTGAAACAGGAATTCACGAAAGGGCAGAAAGGATCCGTCGTCGTTCTTACCGAGGGAGCCGACGGAAACGTGGCGATCGATGCGGTGCAACTGCTGAAGTCCGAGTAGGCCTCGCAGGTTCGGTTTCTGTCCCCACACTGTAATGACGTCGATTAAAAAACTGTTGCTGCTCCTTGCGCTGGCTTTGCCGGTGCTTGCTGTCGCTGACGAGAGGCCCAATGTTGTCTGGATCGTTTCGGATGATCTGGGGCCTGAGCTGGGCTGCTACGGGTATCCCGATGTGGCGACGCCGAATCTGGATCGGCTTGCCAACGAGGGGACGCGTTTTACGAACGCGTTTTCGACGGCGCCGGTGTGTTCGGCATCGAGAACCTCGTTCCAAACCGGTCTTTACCAGACAACGGTGGGAGGTCATCATCATGATACCCGCGATAAGAAACCGCTCCCTGACTTTGCGACAACGGTCACCGACGTGATGCACGACGCCGGCTACTTCGTGAGCAATGGTCGCGGCACGAGGGTGGCGGAGAAGAGAGTCGCGAAATCCCACTTGAACTGGGTCTACGACGCGAGGGAGTTTTTCGACGGCAATGACTGGACGCAGCGCAAAGAGGGACAGCCGTTCTTTGCTCAGATTCAAATCAAGGAGCCTCATCGGGCTTTTGTCACCGCGACCAAAAAGTATCCGAACGCCCCGATCCCGCCCTACTATCCGGAGCATCCGGTGACGACGGCGGACTGGGCAAACTATCTCGCGAGTATCGAGGTGCTCGACGAAAAAGTCGGGGCGGTTCTCGATCGTCTGGACGAAGAGGGCTTCGCCGACAACACCCTCGTTCTGTTTTTCGGTGATCACGGGCGACCTCATGTGCGCGGAAAGCAGTGGCTCTATGATGGAGGATTGCTGGTTCCGTTGATCGCCCGCTGGCCGGGGAAAGTCGAGGCCGGGAAAGTCGACGAGCGACTCGTTTCTCTCATCGATATGATGCCGACAACGCTCGCTGCCGCAGGCGTTGAAGCGCCCGGAAACCTCGTCGGTGCCGATCTTTTCGACCCTGACTTTTCCGGACACGAAAAGCTCTTTGCGGCGAGAGATCGCTGTGGCGATGCGCCTGACAGGATTCGCTCGGTGAGAACGCTTGAGTTCAAATACATCCGGAATTTCCATCCAGAGATTCCCTACATGCAGCACAGCGGATACAAGCGGGCGGGGTATCCGGTCGATACCTTGATGAGAGTTCTTCACGACGAAGGAAAATGGACCTCGCCGTTCATGGCTAAGACGCGTCCGAAAGAAGAGCTCTACGATCTCAAAGCGGATCCCAACGAGATGAACAATCTCGCTGACGATCCGAAATACGCGGAAACTCTGACCGGCTTCCGCGGTGATTTGGACCAGTGGATCGTTGAGACGAAAGACCTCGGCGCGGTCGATGAGCGTCTTACCGTTGACCTCGACGCGGTCATGAAAGAGAAGTGGGCCACCTACGATCGCACGATGAAGAAGCGCGGACTGAGTGGCGATGTCTCCGATCGTGAATTTCTCGACTGGTGGATCAAGGAACTCGGTGTTGAAGGGGAGTAATCCTATCGACATAACAGGGTCAGTTCATAGACTATACCCTCTTATGTTTTTTTAATTAGGAAGAGACATGGGCGATGATTGATCCAGTGCCAATGAATGTTCAAGAATTTACAGCTATTCTGCTCAGGGTTTGCGGGATTATTTTCGTCTTATCCACTATTCCTTTATTGGTTGATATGGCAGTGACTCACAAAGAGTCCGCGAAAATTGAAGAATACTATGCCGAACAAGAGCTCGGTGATAGTGATGATGATTCGGGAGGTGAGACCGAGGGATATATTGCAGATCAGGCATATGCGATAAGTGGTTTCCCGGACATGACCATACAGATTTCGATTCATTTGGGAATAGGGTGTCTCCTTATTTTGCTGTGTAATCCCATTTCGAAGGTTGTCGTTTTAGGTATTGTTGATGGTCATCGGAAAAATGGGTCCGAGTGAGATGATGATGCCAAAGAATTCTCATTTTGAGTCGAAAGACCCGGATCCGCGTTCCATCACTATCCATCTTGATGACACTCAACTTTAGAATTAATCCGTTGTTTCACTTGTTATGTGTTCAAAATCCCCATTGTCACTTTCGTTTCGCTATCTCTTTTGCTCGTTGTTAGTGGCTCTTTTCTTTGCTCCTGTCGGGGCGCTGTTCGCTCAAAAAGGCGGCAATGTAGCGACACCTGACAAGTATCCCTACGCAGATACGAGTCAGGGGCGGGAAGGGTATTCGCTTTCGGATGAGGAGGTCAATGAGGCGCGCCTCTATGATTTCTATCAGCGTCAGGCTGATTTCTATTTGTCGAGCTCGAACGAAGTGCCGGCGATTCTTCCTGCCTATCCGGGGCTGGACGGAGGCGATCACGGGCATTGGGGAAAGCACAATCAGAACAATCACAGCGATGAGCGCTGGAACGACGCCGAGATGGGCGAAGTGATTACTCAGGTGTTTCGGAGCGGAGACGTTGCGGTGCTGAAGGGGATCTGCGTGCGCCTTGGGGACGATCGTGAATTGTCGACCTGTTTTGATCCCCTGACATTGTCCTACCGGTCGATTTGGCAGGGTGGTTTTGTGAAGTTCGATGGCTTTCGCTGGGGCACTTCGCGAAATGCGAAATTGGATGGTAACCCCTGGTTTTTGACTCCTGAAGCTGTGATGCCGGAGGGCGGCGTTTACCTCGGGTATTATCGCTATGGAAAGCGCGTTGTTTTCAGTTACCGCATTGGTGATCTCGAGATTCTCGACGAGTCCTGGGCAATCGGGGATTCGTTCTACCGGAGGTTGGATTTCAAAACATCGGTGGCCGGTCAGATTCTCATCATGCCGCAGGGCGAGGGCCTGACGAAAGCGGTTCTCGGGGGCGACGGGGCGAGCTTTGCCTCAATCGATGAGAAAACGGGTGATCTCATTGTGAGTGATGCACCGGCGGGAAGCCACGTCATTGTCAGAGTGACCCGCGGGGCGTTAAGTAGCGACGATGAGGCGGCGATAGCTCATTTTTCCAACCCCCGGAAGGCGGAGAAACGCTGGGGTGATGCCTTGAAGGTCACCGGTATTTCCGGTGAGGCGAAAGCGGGCTCCAGTTATGTGGTCGATACGATTCCGGTTCCTTACGACAACCCGTATCATGTCGTGATGCAATTGAGCGGTCTCGCTTTTCTTGAAAACGGTGACGCGCTTGTTTCGACTTTGTTGGGTGATGTCTGGCGGGTTTCGGGGATTGATAGCAAACTTGAGGAGGTTACCTGGAGCCGCTTTGCGACGGGGTTGAATCAGCCAGTCGGAATTCATGTCGATGAGGACGGTATCTTTGTTCTTGATCGTGGTCAGATCTATCGACTTCACGATACGAACAACGACGGCGAGGCTGATTTCTACGAAAACTACGCCAATGACTTCGGTGGGTATGATCGCAGCCACACGCATACTTTCGGGCTTCATCGAACCGGTGACGGCGCGTTTCATTTTACTCAACGAGAGAGCATTCTGCGCACCGGTCTCGATCGGAAAACGAGTTTACAGGGGTGGGGTGTCCGCAACTGCATGGGGATTGGCGGCTCAGACGACTACTTCTGGGTTGCGCCTCAGGAAGGGACCTGGACTCCCGCTTCGGCGATCATTGAGGTGCATGATGGCGAGTTCTACGGCTTGCCGACGAAGGATGGGAAGAGCGGAACGATTGCGACTCCTCTTTGCTACATCCCGCGCGGAGTGGACAACTCCACGGGTGGCATGGTGGAAGTGACGAGTGACAAGTGGGGGCCTTTTCAGGGGGAGCATATCGGGCTCAGTTATGGATCGGGCATTCATTATCTCATCCTTCGTGATGACACCGCGGCGCGGCCCCAGGGAGCTGTCGTTCCCCTTGAAGGTGAGTTTCTGTCAGGATCGATGCGCGGGGCCTTTCACCCCGAAGATGGACAGCTCTATCTTGTCGGACTGGATGGCTGGGGCGACTACTCGCTCAAGGACGGCTGTTTTCACAGAGTTCGTTACACGGGCGAAGCGGTCCACAGTCCGGTCGGATTTCAAGTGCACGGGAACGGAATCCGAATCGATTTTGCCACTCGACTCGATCCCGACTCAAGCGGAGATCTCGCCCGCTATTTCGCTCACGCCTGGAATTACGAGTATGCGAAGCGCTACGGGTCTCCTGAGTTTTCGGCGAAAACGCCACAATCGCTCGGGCACGATCCTGTTGAAGTTCGTTCGGTAACTCTATTGGAGGACGGGAAATCCATTTTCGTGGAAATGCCGGCGATGGAACCGGTTATGCAGCTCCATATCCGGATGCATTTGGTCGCGGAAAACGGAACTGAATTCAAAACGGACCTCTTCGCTTCGCCCCTGTTTCTCGGGGAGCATTTTACCGGCGACGGGCTCGCTGACCCGGTCAAGGGGAAGCCGTCAGCGATCGCGCTCAGGGTCGCGCGCCCGGAGAAAGAGGAGAGCGGAAATACGGAGTCGGGGAAATTCAGAGAAGGGGAGCGGGAATTGGTTGTCGATGCGATCGGCGGACTTCAATACGCGCAGAAGGAGTTCGAGGTCGAGCGGGGGCAGGCGATCGCCTTCAGGTTACGCAATACTGACGTGATGCCGCACAATCTCGTTCTCGTGAAACCCGGGGCGATGCCGTTGGTGGGCGAAGCGTCTTTTAAAATGCTGAATGATCCGGAGGCCGGAAAGAAACACTACGTTCCCGATCTCCCCGAAGTCCTGCATCACGTTCCCGTGATCAATCCCGGGACCGAGCACATCCTTCATTTTATCGCTCCAACCGAGCCGGGAGACTACCCTTACATTTGCACCTTCCCCGGTCACTGGATGGCGATGAACGGAATCTTGAGGGTGAAGTAGCCGCCCGGGATCCCTGCCTAAAGTTGCGAAGGCAGTGGTGTGTGGGCCTCTTCGATGATCTCTGTCATTTTAGCGACCATGTCAGGTAATTTTGAGGCAAGGTTCTTCTGTTCGAAAGGATCCCTGTCGAGGTCGTAGATTTCCATTTTCCGGTTCTTCTGCAGGTAGGCCTTCCATTTTCCAATTCTCACTGCCTGAGAATAAATCTCCTGATTGGCTCCTTTGCAGAACTCCCAGTAGAGATAGTCGTGCTGGATCTGGTCACCAGTGCCCTTGAGAGTCGGCAGGAAAGAAATGCCATCGTTTTGTTCCGGAACCGGCTGACCTAAAATCTCACACATCGTGGGGAGCACATCCTGAAAGGCACTGAGGTGGTCTGTTGTTTGATTTTCCGGAATGACAGCGGGCCAGCGAACCAGCATGGGCGTGCGAATGCCACCTTCGTGCATGTCGCGCTTGTGGCCGCGCAGGCCGCCTGATGAGTTCCAGTAGCGGGGATCATGTCCGCCCTCCTTGTGGGGGCCGTTATCGCTCGTGAAGATAACAATTGTGTTGTCGGCGATGCCGAGTTTTTCGAGTCGATCGAGAATCGTCCCGATTTGGTTATCGAGGTTCTCCATCATCGCTGCAAATCCTGCGACAGGGTTGATGACATCGGGGCAGTTTTCGCCGGCGGCAGTGTACTTGCCGATCCTGTTGTCGAATTGAGGAAGCTTCCTGCGCCACTTTTCGTGAAGCTCTTCAGGGGCATGCATCGCCGCGTGAGGGACTGCAGTCGGAATGTAGCAGAAAAACGGAGTTCCGGATTTCCCATTATTTTCGATGAATGCGATCGCCCGATCCATGATGATGTCATGCACGTAGGTCCCCGATTCGAGGGCGATTTCCTCTCCATTGTCGACGTAGGACGAAGGGTAGTAGGTGTGCGCGATACCCTGGCTTTTCCAACCGCAGAATTCGTCGAATCCGTGAGTGAGAGGATTGGCCCGGCCCTCTCCGGTCGTCACTCCGAGCCCCCATTTCCCGAAGCCCCCGGTTCGATAGCCTGCCGCTTTGAAGACCTCCGGCAGGACTGTCATCCCGGGATCGAGTGGGGCGCCCACTTCGCCTTTGAGATTTCCGCGAATGTAACTGTGACCGGAATGCTGCCCGCTCATGAGGACGGCGCGAGACGGACTGCAGACCGTGTTCCCCGAGTAGTGTCCTGTAAACTTGAGCCCTTCGGTTGCGAGTCTATCAATGTTAGGCGTTTGGAATTTATCCTGGCCGTAGGAGGAAAGATCGCCGTAACCGAGATCGTCAGCGAGAATGTAAATCACGTTTGGCCTGGACTCCGCCTCAACGAGGCAGGGCGCAAGGAGTGACAGCAGGATGAGGAGAAGGATGGTATTGGGCATCGGTTGCGGTGATTAAAATTAATCGAGGTCGGGGCGGGGCGAATCCAGTTCAGACAGCAGAATCGCTTTGAGTCGACTCACGTGGCCGGGGAACTGTGAGGAGAGTTCGTGACGCTCCCCGTTGTCTTCTTTGATGTTGTAGAGTTGGAACTGGTCTTTCTTCCGGTCGATCTCGACGAGCTTCCAGCCATCGCGGGAGACGATCGTCGAGCTTCCCATCGTGCTGAACTGGTTCTTCACAAGGATGAAATCGTGAGTCGCGCTCTGGGGTTTTGAAAGAAGAGTGGGAAGGTAGGAAATGCCGTCTTTCCCTTTCGGCGCTTTCACTCCGGTGATCTCGGCAAGGGTTGCCATGAAATCGTAGTGCGCACTGAGGTGATCCGTCTCGGTTCCGGGGGCGATCTTCCCGGGCCAGCGGACAATCAAGGGGCACTGGATTCCACCCTGATAGCCGGAGCGCTTCAAACCGGCACGACCGCCCGCTCCATCGAAGACGTCACCGCATTCCGAGGTGCGCCACTTTCTGTCGGTCAAATTGGCGCGTTCCCCATTGGGCAGTTTCTGCTGCTTGTAACCCGGCTTGGGGCCGTAGTAGAGTTCATGCCCGTTGTCAGAGGCGAAGGCGACGATCGTATTCTCATCGAGTCCGAGTGCTTTCAATTCCGCCATGATACGTCCGACGTGGTCGTCGAGCATTTTGACCATCGAGGCATACTTTTTTTCGGCGAGTGACAGGTTTTCGAGATCCGCGAAGTCGGGGTGGAGTTCGGGGATCGCGACGGGTCCGTGAGGCAGTTGAGTGGAATGATAGAGAAAGAAGGGCTCGTCTTTGTGCTCTTTGATGTAGCGGAGAATCTCTTCGATGAAGACGTTCTGAGAATAAGTCTTGCCGCCGGAGCCAACCGGTTCGTCTCCTTTCTCGCTCATTTTTCCGCAATGGGGATCGGTGTTTCCCTCGAGTGTGAATTGTTCCCCGTTTCGCCACAGGTAAGGCGGGTAGAAGCCGTGGGCGCGTTGGTGATCGTAGAAGCCGACGTGGTAGTCCCAGCCGAAACGTTCGACTCGTTCTGCCCATGTCAGGAAGCCGCGGTCGAGCTTTCCGAACTGGGCGGTCGCATAGCCCGCCTCTTGCGCGACCTGTCCGAGAAAGACCTCGTTGGGGGCGATCGGCATCGCGTTCGCTTTCACCTTTGCCATTTGCTTCCGGTATTCGGATTCAGTTATCTCTCCCGCGTCGCGTCTCATCGGGAGGCCGGCTTGGGTCTGCTGCCAACCTCCAGGGCGCCCGTCGTGTAGACCTGTCAGCAGTGTCCAGCGTGCGGGAGCACAGAAGACGCCGCCGTAGTAATTGTTGAATTTCATCCCCTCCGCCGCGAGGCGATCGATGTGTGGCGTTTTGATCAGCTTCTGGCCATAACATCCCAACATTCCGGGGCCGAGGTCATCGGCGTAAATCAGTATGACGTTGGGGCGGGGGAGCGATTCGGGCTCATCTGCGTGGCAAAAGAAGGGCGCTGAGAGAACCGCACAGGCGAAGGCGAGTTTGATCATATCCGGAGGAGAGGGAGTTTTTTTAACGGCGGAAAATTCGGTCGAGTGTCGTGAAGTTCTTTTTGTAGGCCTCGACGACGTCTGTGCCTTTCGGGGTGGAGCCTTCGATAATGAGCCAGTCGTTGTATCCGGCTTTCACGAGGGATTGCTGGAATTTCTCAAAATCGACATCGCCCTCGCCGATCAGACCTTTGTTTTCTTTGCAATGGATCTGACAGAGTCGATCGGCTCCCAGTTGAACGACTTCTTCATAGATGTCGTAGCCCATCTTGAGAGAGTTGGCGGAGTCGTAGTAGACCTGAATCGCCTTGGAGCCAACGCCGTCGATGATTTTGAGATGATCATCGGCCGAGAGGTAGGATTCGATGCCGAGAACGACGCCTGCATCCTCCGCCTTTTTCGAAACGGTTCTCAGTCTCCGGATGACGGTGTCCATCAGCTCGGGACTGCCATTGATGTCGCCCTTTCCAAAGAAAGCGAGAAGGCACGTTTTGACTTCTTTGTCAGGCTGCTCTTTCGCGATCGCTGCGATGACATCGATGGCCTCGCTTACCCAGGTGATGGAGTCCGGATTTGTCGCGAGAGGTAATTGGTTCAGGATCCCCATTCCGAGTGAGGCGAGCTTGATTCCTGTTTCGTCGACCTTTCGGTAATATTGCTCGCGGACCTTCCGGTCACGAAGATCGTAGTCAGAGCCGGGGGTGCTGAAACTTATCTGCAAACCTTCGAGGCCGATCTTCCCGGCGGTATCAAAGGCTCCGATGTTTTGCTGCTTCCTGATTGACCAATCGCAGGCCCCGATTGGGAAGGCTGTTTTCTCACCGGCTGTCGCCGGAAGGCAGGCGGATGCCGCGGATGCAGCGAGTAGATGGAGTGTTGATCTTCGGGTCGTCATTGCTTCAGGTAGGCTGGGCTATTCCTCCACAGGACAAAAGCATATATTCCGCTGAATCGACGCGGGGGGGGGGGCACTTTTTCAGGTAAAAGAGTCCGATTGCGAAAGGTTGGTTCGACTCGCGATCTCTGTTTCCGGTGCCGCGCTGAAGCTGCCGGGCTGACTTATTTTTTATCGGCCTTCGCGGTCTTCTTCTTTTTCTTTTTTGGTGCGGTGATGTTGGGTCGGGCGACTTTTTCATCAGGGGCACGGAAGACATAGGGAGCCCACAGCGCTCTTGCCTTCTCCCATTCTTCCAGAGAGCGGGTCGGATACCAGGCCGGCCATCCGGTGGTGTTGAAATCGTAATCTTCTTCGTGAGCCGAGACCCATTTTTCGACGCTTGGCCCCGTCAGGGTTTCGGGAAAGACGTCGAGGGCACGGAATTCGTCGGTGATACCTTTGTCGAGAATGACTTCGGTTCGCCACTTTTCCAGTTCAGCAAGGAGTTCGCTTTTTACCCCGGCATAAGCGGGATCGTCGGCAACGTTTTTGACTTCGTAAGGATCTTTCCTGAGGTCGAACAATTCAATCTCCGGTTTTGATGGAGCAAAAAACGCAGCCTGTTCAGGCGTGAGTTCACCCTTGAGATTCATCACGTTCATTTCCGCGAGAACAGGGTAGGCGCCCTCTTTGTAGTTGTTATACTGGCACCACGCGCGCTCGGGCATGAGGTTCAGGATGAGCTTGTGATCTTTGGAGCGGATCGCACGCATCGCGTCGTGGGTCTCGTCCATTTTGTCACGAGCAGCGAAAACGTATTTACGGTCTTTGATGTCGTCGCTGAAGAGGCTTTTTCCATGAAGCTCGACGGGAGATTTGATTCCAGCTGCTTCGAGGAGGGTGGCTCCAATGTCGATCGACATAACGAGATCTTCGCTCACCTGACCCGGTTCGACTTTGCCCGGCCAGCGCATGATCATGGGGATGCGGATGCCGCCGTCGTAGAGGAATTGTTTTCCTCGAATGTGGCAGCGGCCGTGGTCGCCAATGAAAAAGACGATCGTGTTATCTCGGAGCCCTTCCTCGTCGAGTCGCTCGAGGATTCCTCCCACTTCGCGATCGACGAGTTGCATCTGTTCTAGGCCGTTGGCCCAGTCACGGCGGACAAAATCCGTGTCGGGATAGTAAGGCGGCAATTCGACGTCTTCGATCGCGATGGGGCGCTCAGGATCGCGGTTCCAGGCGCGGTGCGTTCCGCCGAAAGTGATCCGGGCAAAGAAAGGCTGGCCTTCCTCGCGACCGTTCCAGTCTTCGCCCATGAAGAGCTCTTCCTTTTGGTCGGGAAGGAAATTGCAATCTGTTTTGTAGCTCATGAGAGCGGTGTAATAGCCCGCTTCAGCGAAGAGGTGAGGAATCGGTTTCACCCCGTGCGGCAACGGCTTCTTGTGGTGCTCGCGGTGCTGGTTGGCGTCGATGTAGTTTTGGTGGAAACCGGTCATCATCGCGGATCTCGAGGTTGAACACACCGGCGAGGTCGTGAAGGCGCGTTCGTAGCGAATCCCTTCAGAAGCGAGTTGATCGACGTGCGGCGTGGCGATGCCTTTGGTTCCGTAGCACGAGAGATCGGGCGACCAATCTTCAATCGTGATCCAGAGGACATTCGGGCGTTCATCTGCCGCCGCTGCCGAGGAGGCCACAAGGATCGCGAGAAAAGTTGAAAAAAGCTTCATTGGTTTTGGGTTTTGAAAATGAGATGAAAAGGGCGGTCCGTTATCCCGTTGCTTCACAAATCCTACTGCCGGGGTCCCGGAAACCTGCCGTTTTCAGGAGGGAAATTCCCGTTTGAACACAAAGCCCGGAGTTCTGATCGCTTTACGATGGGGCGTGAACGCTTTTTCTGTTAGGATTTTCCGGGGCAGGAAGTGATGAGGTGTGAAAAGAATATTTCCGAATCCGATGAAACGAACAGTGCCCTCCATTTTGACTGTGATTCTGCTGGCGACGATGTGGTGCTTTGCCGGTCTCACCGGGGTTCAGGCTGCTCCTGACCAGCCGAATATCGTGCTCATTTTCTGCGATGATCTCGGCTACGCGGATGTCGGATTTAATGCAGAGCTCTTCGGAGTTGAGACTGATGTCGTAACGCCGAATATCGATGCGCTCGCCCGCGGCGGAACGATTTTCAAGCAGGCGTATGTCGCTCATCCTTTTTGTGGGCCGAGTCGGATGGCCTTGTTGTCAGGGCGGATGCCGCACACCTATGGAGGTCAGAAGAATTTGCCGGACGTGGCTAAGCAGCTCGAGAACTACAACGATCTCGGGATTCCGGAGTATGAAACGCTCGTGAGCACGGTTTTCAAGGACGCGGGCTATGTGACGGCGTGCATTGGAAAATGGCATATCGGTTCGTCGAAACCTTTCCACCCCAACACGCGGGGCTTCGATGAATTCTACGGATTCGTCGGCGGCGGGCACCAGTATTACCCCTCGATCTCGGATAAGGTGGAGCCGAAGATCAACGACTATCAGTATTTCCTGGAGCGCAACGGGGAGCCGTTTAAATCGCCCGAGGGAGCGTATCTCACCGATATGCTTTCCGGTGAAGGGGCTGATTTTATTTCAAAGCGAGCCGCTGAGGAGAAGCCGTTTTTTCTCTACATGGCCTACAACGCACCTCATTCGCCTCTGCACGGAAAGACGGAGGATCTGCGGCATCTGTATCCTGATCACAAGCCTGCGAACCCTGGAAACGGGATTAACTTTACCGACTACGAAAAACGTCAGAACTATGTCGCGATGATGTATGCGGTGGACCGCGGGGTGGGCGAACTCGTCGATGCGCTCAAGGATCCGAATGGCGACGGGAATGACGATGATTCCCTTATCGATAACACCTTGATCGTGTTTCTCAGCGATAACGGGGGGAAGATCGCGCAGGCGGCGAACAATGCGCCTCTGCAGGAGGATAAGGGATCAACCCTCGAAGGCGGGATGCGGGTTCCCATGTTTTTGAACTGGCCGAACCGGGTTCCTTCCGGAGCGGTCTTTGATCATCCTGTTCTCTCACTCGATTTCTATCCGACCTTTGCGGGATTGGCGGGAGCTGAGATTCCTGAGGAAAAAATTCTCGATGGCAAAGACATCTGGGCTGATTTTCTTGCGGGCGATGATCCTCATCCGGATGAGTCGGTTTTCTGGCTTCGCCACCACGGCAGTGGAAATGAAGTATCGATCCGCAGGGGGAATTTCAAAGTCTACCGCAAGAACTACAGTCCCTGGAAAGTGTTCGACGTCACGACTGATTTCTCAGAGTCGAAGAACCTCGCTGGTGCGAACAAAGATTTGATCAGAGAGCTGGTTGCGGAAGGGCTCGAATGGAGCAAAACCCATAAGACGCTGCAATGGCACGACACCAAAACGGCCCTGGATACCTGGACCAAAAACAAGATGCCCCGGTATGAGGAGACGTTCAGATTGAAGTGAAATACTCAGCGAGCGTCGGCGTGACCGCGCCGCCCGGGACCCTCAGCGAGCCATCACAGTGAGGGCGCTCCCGGTCTCTGTCGAAATGTTCCCGCCGATTCGGCGTTAAGAAAAGAATCAGCCCCAGTGCTGCGCGATTTTCTTTTGGAGGAAGGCGACGCTTCGGGCGAGTTGATCGATTCCGTCGACGCCATCTTCGATGCTGATCCAGCCGTCGAAACCTTTGCTTTTCAGCTCTGAAAATATCGCGTCGTAGTCGTTGAGTCCTTTTCCGATTTCGCCGTGGCGGAGACGCTTCGCATAGCCTTCGGCTCCGTCTTCCTCGCGGCGTAAATCGGCTATCGTTCCCTCGGCGAGGTAGCGGTCGCTCGCGTGCATCGTCACGACTCGCGATGAGACGCGGCGCAGGAGTTCGAGCGGGTCTTCTCCGGCGAGGTAGGTGTTACTGGGGTCGTAGTTCACCCCGAAATGCGAATGGTGAACGGAGTCGACGAGTTCACAAAAGATATCCATTTTCTGAGCGAATTCGGGATACTCCCAGAAGTCATCTTTGTAGTGATTTTCGATGATCAGCGTGATCCCTCTTTCCTCCGCGTAGGGGAGGCAGGCTTCGATCGATTCGGCAGCGAGACGAATGCCCTCGGTAGTGCTCAGTTCGGGGCGTCGCTGCCCGCTGAGAACGCGGCAATAGGATCCGCCGAGCGTTTCGGTCATGTCGATCCAGTTTTTCTGCTTTGCTATTTCATTCTCGCGAAAGGCCGTGTCAGGGTGCGTGAAATCGGGCGAACAACACATCATCGGGATGACGCGTCCCGTTGCTTCGACTTCCTTCCTGAAGCGGGGCCAGTTGCTGCGGTCCTCCATTTCGAGAAAGCCGGCATACCATTCGAGGCCTTCGACTTCGAGGGTGTCGGCAAGGGCGATCCACTCGGAAACGGTCATAGTTCCGTCTTTGCAGAGCGCCTGCATGTAGGCTTTGGGAAAGGCGGCGAGTCTTGGCATGGTGATCCAAATTCAGGTGGGAATGGTGGTGTTGTCCTTCGGGGGATTCCGACCGATGAAAGGATGCTGCTCAAGATCGACGACCTGTCCGCTGATGGGGCCGCTTTCCTCCGCGAGCCAATAGATCGCAGCCATCGCAATTTCCTCCGGTTTCAGAATACGACCGGAAGGCGCGTAGACTTTAGGCAAGTGTGAGGGCCAGTCGTCGCTGAGACCATGTTCGCGTTTCCGTTGCGCTTCATTTTCGGTGAGCACCCAACCGGGATTGATTTGATTCACGCGAACTCCGTTTTCTCTCATGAGCGTATCGCCGAGGTTCCGGGTCATCGTCATGAGCGCGCCCTTGGAAACGCTGTAGGGCAGAAGATCGGGTTCGCCGCTCCAAGCGTTGACGCTGCCGATGTTGAGAACGGTTCCGCGGTTTTGGCTGAGGTGGGGGAGCGCTGACTGGATCAGCCGAAAAGGCGCGATCGTATTCACCGAAAGGATCTTTTGGAAAAAGGCTTCGTCGGTGGTGTGGATGTTGCCGGAGGCGACCATCGCTGCGTTGTTGACGATCGCGTCGAGTTGCCCGAAGCGGGACAGGGCGAGGTCGACGAGTCGTTGGGGGCAGGTCTCGTCGGTGAGATCTTGAATGTGCAGGGCCGCGTCGTCATCGCCGATCCCGGCGATGACCTCCTCGCCTAAATCCTGCTCAAGCCCGTGAATGATGACGCGCGCGCCCTCCTCGACGCACTGGTTAGCGATGGCTTTTCCGATGCCGGTGCAACTCCCGGTGACGATGATGACTTTGTCTGCGAGGCGCATATTGTAGTTGGACTAGGGTTTCAGAACGGATTTAACGACCTCACCCGAGTGCATCTTTTCAAAGGCTTCGTGCCAGTCTGTGATCGACCAGACGCCGCCAATGATGGGGCTGACGTCGAGTTGGCCGCTCGAGAGCAAAGCGATGACGCGTTCCCAGATCGGCCAGTTGTGACTGAAGCTTCCCTGTAGGGTGATGTTTTTCTGGACGAGTGGATCGAGGCTGAAGTTGAGCGGTTGCGGGCCCCAGCCCACTTTGCTGATCCATCCCGCGGGGCGGACGAGATTGAGGGCGATTTGCAGCGTGATACTCGCTCCGGCAGCGTCGATGACGCCGTCGCATCCGAGACCATCGCGGGACTTTGCCCATTCGGTGGCGTCTCCAATGATGACGTCGCAGCCATAGGTCTTCGCGATTTCGAGGCGGTGAGCGTCCTTTTCGAGTCCGACGATCGCAACTTCGGCGCCACAGAGCCGGGCCATTGCCGCGCAGAGAATGCCGATCGTGCCGGGCCCTAACACAACGACGCGGTCACCGGGTTCAATCCGGGCGTTTTTCACGACAGCGCTGTAGGCGACGCAGCAGGGTTCGGTGAGACAGGCTTGCTCGAAGGGGAGTGCGGCGGGCACATGATGCAGGATCCGCGAGGGAACGCGGACGTATTTCGTCATCGCCCCGTTCACCCCGTAGCCGAATCCTTTCCGCGTCGGATCGAGGTTGTAGAGGCCCCGTTTCGTCATCGGATTGTTCTCGCTGATAATCGCGGCGGTTTCCGAAACGACCCGGTCGCCTTCGTTCCAGCCTTCGACCTCTTTTCCCACTTCCAGAATATGGCCGCCGAATTCGTGTCCGAGGACGACGGGGTAGTTCACCGGCCAGGAGTGATCGGCGGTCCACTGATGAAGATCACTCCCGCAGACACCGACGTTGGCGACTTCGAGGAGGACGTCATCCGGTCCGATTTCAGGGCGGTCGATCTCACGGACTTCGACGGAACCTTTCTCGGGGGCAAAATTGACGACAGCGGGGGATTTCATAGCTTTTTAAAAATCAGGGACGTCTTGCGCATGAATCGCTTCACAAATCATTCGGAGGGAAGCCTCGAGATCTCCATCGGCCGTTTTAAAGGCATCCGCATCGATCGTGAGCGGTGCTCCGAGGACGACGAGCGGTGCGCCCAATTGCGGGCACTGGACTGCCTGTTCGAGAGTGAGACCTCCGACAGCCTGGACGGGAACGTTGACGGACTCGACGATCTTTTCCAGTTCGTCGAGCGGGTTGGGCATTCGCTGACCTGCCGCGGCGATACCACGGCGTTCGTCGTAGCCGATGTGGTGGATGACGTAGTCACAGCCATGGTCTTCAAGAAAACGGGCGCCTTCGACCATGTCGGGGCAGCCTAGATTATCGCCCATCACTTTGCAGCCGAAGTCGGCTCCCGCCCGGACGACGCATTTGATCGTCTCGGCGTGGGCTCTCGCCATGACAACGACGTGGGTCGCCCCGGCTTTTGCCATCATTTCGGCCTCGAGATAGCCGCCGTCCATCGTCTTGAGATCGGCGATAACGGGGACATGGGGAAAGGCTTCACGCAGCGCGCGAACCCCGTGCAATCCCTCAGCGAGAATGAGCGGGGTTCCCGCCTCAAGCCAGTCGACACCGGCCCGCATTGCCAGCGCCGCCGTTTCCAGCGCTTCATCGATATTGGTAAGGTCGAGCGATATTTGGACTATGGGTTTCATCGATTTGTGACGCGGCTGGCAGCAGTTTATCTGAGTTCACGGGGAGGAACAGAACGGACTTAACCCTGTTGACGCCCCGACCTGACCCTCTTCAATCACCGGATTAATAGCGCGGCACCGCGGGATCGATCTGCGTTGACCAGAGATCGATTCCACCGGCGAGGCTCCACGTGTTGGTGAGTCCCTTTTCCCGGAGATACAAAGTGGCATTCATGGATCGTATTCCATGATGGCAATAGACGATGACCGGCAGTGGGGCTTCGTCCGCCAGGAGTTTCGTTGAGGCTTCCTCTGCAAAACGGGAGAGGGGAATCAGCTCGGCATCCCCGATTCGGCAGATCGCGTATTCGTCCTCCTCCCGGCAGTCGATGAGCCGAAACGCAGGGCTGTCATCGCTGGAAAGCAGTGATTGGAGTTCAGTCGGGGTGATTTCAGCTTCGTCTGGGGGCGGGAACATGGCGCTTTTTGGGGTTTTCGGATGGCTCGAAATACGGAAAAATCAAATTGAAGGTTCGATTCCCGCCATCATATTGGTGATGAGCGAGACCCGCTCTTAATATCTATGCCGAACTACGATTACCAGTGCAAAAAATGTGGACATGAATTTGAGGTGTTTCAGCGCATGTCGGCTGATCGTCTCACTGATTGCCCGCTTGAAGAATGTGACGGGGAAGTAAAACGTCTTCTCGGAACTGGAGCCGGAATTATTTTTAAAGGCTCTGGTTTTTACCAGACGGATTATCGCAGCGACTCATACAATAAGGGCCAGAAGGCCGATGCCGCTGCCTCGAAGAAGTCTGAATCGAAGTCCTCTGACTCAAGTAAGAGCAAATCCGATTCCGGCAAAAAGGCCGGTAAATCGACTTCTTAAAAGGAATACCGAAATTTATGAAACCCCATCGCAGAAAAAAGACGTCTCCGAGAAGGGAAAAGGATGGGGCTGCTCCGGCAGAGCCTGTAGAGCCGGCAAACGAAGCTGCGCCCGCTCCTATCGAGCCCTCTCCTGAAGAAGTCCCATACGAGGAGCCCGTCGGGACCTACGATCCGGGGCAGGCGCTGACGGAGGAAAATCAATCTTACGGCGATCCGAACGATGCTGTCGTCGATCCGAATCAGGCTTACGTGGACCCGAATCAGGCCTACGTGGACCCGAACCAGGCTTACGTGGACCCGAATCAGGCCTACGTGGACCCGAATCAGGCCTACGTGGACCCGAACCAGGCTTACGTGGACCCGAACCAGGCCTACGTGGATCCGAACCAGGCCTACGTGGATCCAAATCAGGCCTACGTCGATCCAAATCAGGCTTACGTGGACCCGAACCAGGCCTACGTCGATCCTAATCAGGCTTACGTCGATCCGAATCAGGCGCAGGAGGGTGTCGTTCCTCCACCTCCGGCGATCACTCCTGCCGCGGGCGTGTATGACACCAATCCTGAGCCGGCACCGGCGCCGGTTCCGGGAACTCCGGCGAAGAAGCCGGCGGTGGGCCACAGAGTTCAAGGCCGTCGACCTGTGACCACGAGTGGTCGCGGGCGTCCGGCTTACAAACGTCCCACGAACTACACGCCGAGCGGCGGTGGTATTTCGATGATGACCGTTTTTATGACTCTCGTCGCGCTGGGGATGCTCGGGGTGGTGGCGATGATCATTCTTCCGAGGGAAATGGGTTCGATTAAAGGTTACCCCGTGACCCCCATGGGCAAGGAGGAGCCGCGCAACCTTCTCTCTGAAGCGCAGAAGTTGATGACGGGCACGGAGGGAAAAGTCACTTTTACGGAAGCGGAAGTGAATCAATACCTGAACCAGCGAATCGAAGGATCGCAGGGCGGGCCGTTGGGAGCACTCGTGCAGTTCAAAGGGATTTACGCTGACTTCTCCAATGAGCAGGCTGAGTTTTTGATCGAGCGCGAGATTTTTGGCTACCCAGTCACGATGTCGAGCAAGATTAAGGCGGAGGCGTTTCGCGGAGGCCTAACCTTTCGTCCGAACGGTTGGACGCTCGGGAAGATCGATCTCAGCACGCGCAATGTGAAGCCGGTCATCGAGATGTTTCTGCGGATGCGAGGGGCGTTTCTGGACGAGTATCAGGTTCTCCAAACGATGGCCAACGTCAGCTTTGAGGAAAACAAGGTGACTCTTTCGGCCTCCCGTGAGTAACTCTGTGAGTTCAAATCCGGTGTATGTCAGATTCAGACGATATTCTTCACGAGGGAAAATTTCTCAGTTACCTGCGCACCGAAAGGGGCTGGGAGTACGTGAGTCGTTCCAATGCGAAAGCGTGCGTCGCGATTCTCGCGCTGACGGATGATAAGCGGGTCATCCTCGTGGAACAGTTTCGGCCTCCCGTCGGACGTAATGTGATCGAATTACCGGCCGGATTAGCGGGCGACATTCCCCTGCAGGAGGAAGAGCCTCTCGTCGTCGCTGCCAAACGTGAGTTGAAAGAGGAAACCGGTTACGTCGCGAAGAACTGGACGTCGTTGATGGCGGGCGTTTCTTCTGCGGGATTGACCGACGAAAAATCGACTATTTTTTACGCGACTGGGCTCACCAAAATGACCGAAGGAGGTGGCGTCGGTGGTGAGAATATCAAAGTGCACTTTGTCCACCGGGGCGACGTCAACAATTGGTGTCGTGACAGGATTGCAGAAGGCAAGGACGTTGATTTTAAGATCTTTGCCGCGCTTCAACTTGCCCGTTCTCTGTCTCAATCGACTGAGGGGCGTCTGTGGTATTGAGCGGTGATCAATTTGCGGGGAGCGAGGCGTGAGGGAATTCCTGCCTTACTTCACTGATCATTTCGTCCCATTCGGTTTCCTCGTAACGGCGGGAGAGATGCTGTAGGACGAGCTGTTTGACCCCGGCCTCTTTCGCAAGCTTCCCGACCAGTCCCGTCGTCATGTGGCCGTTGCGATCGGCCAGAACGTGATCCGCATTTCGATACTGACATTCGCACACCAGCGTATCGGTCCCCTGCAGCCACTCAACAAGTTCGTTCCAATCAGAACTGTCCGGCATGACTCGAAAGTCGGTCAGGTAGGCGATCGACTGCCCCGGGCGGGTTTCGAGAAGCTGCTTTCTCAACGCACCGAGCACGAAATCCCTGCCATCAATGGTCAGATTCGATTCGTCGCTTTCTGATTGGTTCGTGAGTGATTGGAGCCACTGCCCGGGGGGAAGCCCGATCTCCCGCAGCGCCGCCGTGTCGATGTTTTGCTTCTCATGCTCTCTCAGCGAATAGCCAACCGACGGAATATCGCGATGTGGCAGGAGGATGCTTTTTAACTCGAAAGCATCGGCAATGAGGTCAGGCGTATTGTTCACTCTCGGTTGAGAGGGGAGCTCTTCATTTGTGGCAAAGGCTTCGCGGGTGAGAAAGCGACTTTTTGCGAGGTCTGTGTCGGAGAGTTCGTGAATGATCCATTCGCCCGGTTGATCATGATGCAGGTTCCACGAGAAGCCGCGAAAGCGATGCCCCATCAGCTCTACCGTGCCCGGTGGCCCCCACACGTGCACGTTGCCGTTGGGGCGATTGTAGTTGAGGCGGAAAAACGTGTCGAATCCCGACACGTGATCCATATGGAAATGGGAGAAGAAGAGGTGCTCGATCGACTGGATCGTGGAAGTGCGCACCCCTGAGAGGCAACCTTCCCCGCAATCGAAGAGCAGGTGCTCCTGCGACTGCCCGGTATCAATCGTTACGAGCAGCGCGTTGTCCTCGCCCCGCTTCCCTAAAACCTCCCAATGGATTGCCATGGGGAGAAGGTAGCAAGGGCTCGCGCGTCCGTCACCTGGAGTTCCGGACTAATTCGATATCGTGACTACCACGAAAAGGATCAATGGAGAAAGTGACGGTGGCCGGTGAAGACCATCGCTGCGTCGTGTTCGTTGGCCGCTTTAATGACTTCCTCATCGCGGATCGAACCTCCCGGCTGGATCGCTGCAGTGGCGCCCGCCTCAAGTGCATTCACGAGACCGTCGGGGAAGGGGAACATCGCGTCACTCGCGACGATAGAGCCTTTGAGGCTGAGCCCTGCCTGTTCCGCTTTCCAGGTCGCGAGACGACAGGAATCAACGCGGGACATCTGTCCGGCTCCGATCGCAAGCGTCCGATCGCTGGAAGCAAACACGATCGCGTTTGATTTGACGTGCTTCACCACTCTCCAGCCGAAACGCATTGCTTCAATTTCCTCGGCCGTGGGGGGGCGCTGAGTGACCACTTTTTGTTCGATGTCATCGAGACCGAGTGCTTTTTTATCGTGGTCCATGACGAGAAGCCCACCCGGAGCCGATCGAATAATGGGATCATCGAGCGTCTCTTTGAATGCTTCGTTCATTTGGATGAGACGAAGGTTTTTCTTCTTCTGGAGAAGCGCACGGGCGTCGGTTTCGAACTCAGGAGCAATGATCACGTCGGTGAAAATCTCGGAGATAACGCGTGCCAGCCCGATGCCAAGTGGTCGGTTACAGACGATGACGCCACCGAAGGGCGCCTGGCGGTCCGTCTCGAATGCTTTCTCCCATGCTGCACGCAGGTCGTTCTCATCTGCACCGACGCCACACGGGTTGGTGTGTTTGAGAATCGCAACGGCGGGACGACGAAATTCGAGGATGAGTTCAGCCGCGCCACCGATATCGATGACGTTGGTGTAGCTGAGCCCTTTGCCTTGAAGTTGTTTGAAGTAATCCGCGAAGTTGCCGAAGAGAGCGGCTTCCTGGTGCGGGTTCTCACCGTAGCGGAGTTCCTGAGAAAGAGGCAGGCTGATGGAGAACGAACTCTCGGTTTCCTGCAAATTGTTCAAGTGCGATGCAATCGCGGCGTCGTAGGCAGCGGTGCGCTGGAATACTTTGATCGCGAGACGCTCACGGTTTTTCAGCGTTGTTTTTCCTTCGTGCTCGTCGAGCTCGTCGAGGACAACCTGGTAATCATCCGGATCGACAACGACGGTTACGGCATCGTGATTCTTCGCCGCAGAGCGAAGCATGCTCGGACCACCGATATCGATCTGCTCAATCGCTTCGGCGCGAGTGACGCCCTCTTTTGCGACGGTTTCTTCGAAAGGGTAGAGGTTCACGACAACCAGATCAATCGGGAGAATCCCGTTCTTCTTGGCCTGCTCAACGTGCTCGTCGATGTCGCGACGGTGGAGGAGGCCTCCGTGAATCTTCGGGTGCAGTGTCTTGACCCGACCGTCGAAGAGTTCGGGGAATCCGGTGAAGTCGGATACTTCAGTGACAGGGATCCCCAGATCGGCGATGAACTTGGCGGTTCCACCTGTCGAAAGGATTTCGATATTGTGCTTGTTGAGACCTTTTGCAAAGTCTTCGAGTCCTGCCTTATCCGAGACAGAAATGAGTGCGCGGGTAATGCTCATAATTATTCGTTCTCGCAGCATTATCACCTACGGGAACCGACGCAAGGTGAAATCAACGAAACAGATATCCAAACAACATTTTGAATCTGAAAATCACCCTGAAACGGGCAAGGTCTAAAAAAATAATGCAAACTTTTAAAAAGTTCTTGTCATTTAGTTAACTTTTCCTTATATTTCGGAGTTGTTACTGTTTATTCACACTCGCACTATGAAATATTTTATACTCTTACCTCTCGGGCTGGCCCTTCTTACCACATCCTGCAAAACGAACAGCGCAGGTACGAAGGTAGCCAAGGCAAATCCTTACCAGAGCAATCCTTATTACGGGCCAAGCGGTTCCACTTATGGAAGCAGCACTTCCGATTACTCCAGCACAGCGTCTTCATCGGCTTATCCGACATACAGTGAGAGCACCTACACGCCGCCGGCAGTGACGACACCGAGTCTTCCAACGGTTCCGGCAGCACCCGCCTACACCGGCCCTGCAGCAGCGAGTTCAAATCCTTACACAGCGAGCACCGGTTCCTCTTCGTCACACACCGTTGCCGGAGGTGAAAACCTCTACCGCATCAGCCTGAAGCACAACACTTCGGTAGCTGCGATCAAGAGCGCCAACGGTCTCACGAGTGATACGATTCACCCGGGACAGACGCTCCGGATTCCGTAAAACGGAGAAAGTCCTTTGCATCAAAAGCCTTCCGGTTTCCGCCGGAGGGCTTTTTTTGTGGGCGCGCGTCGCGAAGTGAGGGCGTGCGCTATTCCGATCAGGCGTTGCTTACCGGAATGCCGGCGCGCTTTTGAAGCGCTGTCATCGCACGGAGGATGGCCGCTTCGTCCATTTCATTCACTTCCACTTTGTCTCCGATTTTCGGGACGAGCGTGATTGTCAGCTTTCCCCCGAGATGTTCGCGGAACTCTTCCAGTCCGGCCAGAACGACAGGGCGCCCGCGCTCTTTCTCCTCGAGAAAAGGAGACCAAATCGAGAAGCCGACGGTTTCGATTAGCGTCAGAATTTCTTCAGCCGTGTCTTTGTCGAGCAATCCGATTTCCACCGAGTAGAGGAGATCGACAGCCATGCCGATGGCGACGGCTTCACCGTGGCTCACTTGAAAGTTTGAAATCTGCTCCAGTTTGTGGGCGACCCAGTGGCCGAAGTCGAGAGGTCGTGCCGATCCGTATTCGAAAGGGTCGCCGCTCGTCGCAATGTGATCGACGTGATTCTCCGCGCTCCTGCGGATTGTCATTTCAAGCGGGTGCTTTTCGAGGCGCCCCAGTGCGGCGGCATGCTCGAGGAGGAATTCGTAGAAGTTCCGGTCGCGAATGAGAGAGACCTTGATCGCTTCGATAATACCGTCGCGGCAGGCGCGGGGCGGCAAACTGGAAATGAAGTCGAGATCGTTCACGATCGCGAAAGGAACCGAGAAATTACCGACCCAGTTCTTCTTGTTAAAGTAATTCACCCCGTTTTTCACGCCGACTCCGCCGTCGCCCTGGCTCAATGTCGTCGTCGGCATTCTGATAAGGCGTATCCCGCGGTGAGCCGTCGACGCGCCGAATCCGGCGAGATCGAGGAAGGCCCCGCCTCCGATCGCCACAATATAAGAGTGGCGACAAACCTTGTGATACTCGACGGCCTGCCAGATTTTCTCGACGAGACTCCAGTTGTTTTTGCAAGGCTCTCCACCCGGTAGCTTCAAGGGCGGTCCGACGAGGTTGAGAGTGTCGGCGTGTTTGGCAAAGTAGTTCGAAATCTGATTTTCGAGATCGGGATTCGATTCCGCGACGCCTTCATCAAGCAGGACGAGAACCTTGGAGGCACCGCCCAGTTCACAGGCATCCGCAACGAGATCGCGGAGAGCATGGTTTTTCACATCGAACGCGCCGTGCGTAAAATCGACGCGATGCTGAAATGTGATTGGGATGGGACGTTGAATCATAAGAGGGGGAGGGGAGAAACATACGCCGATTCGCGATAAAGGGCAAAGTGACGTAAATACGGGTGAAAGGCGCGTGAAGTTAAGCCTGATGGCGACATGCATGCCGTTCACCGCGCCCGGGGAATCCGACGAATCACCTCTCAATCCCTTTCAACCCGGGGCGGGAAAGTCGAAGTTCGCTGTTCTGCGGGCCTGTGGGTTCATGAGTTCGGTCCCGCTCCTATATATAAGGGAGAGATGGAGAGATGGAGAGATGGAGAGATGGAGAGATGGAGAGATGGAGAGATGGAGAGATGGAGAGATGGAGAGATGGAGAG
>JBLXHA010000005.1:0-434387 GCA_048260165.1 Verrucomicrobiales bacterium | reverse complement strand
CCCGCGATCTTCAATGACTTAGCTAACATTCACGCAAGACTCGCTAGTTATTTCTGGTTAGGGTTTATAACAACGGGACTTTCACCCGATAAGAAGCGCCTCGCTTAGCTCGGCGCACAACGTTAGAGTGGTGGCACGGCGGTGTCGAGCGTCCAGAGCGAAGCGAACTAGTGAGCTTGTCCGCCGTTGCCACCCACGGCTTGTTCGACGATTGGATTCATAGGGGAATACTTGTGAAAACTCTGCGTGGAAGTCTCATCGTCTTCCCATCCTCGAACCTTAGCGTCAGTGAGAATAGGTGCGGCTCCACAAGGATCTTAACCGGCTTCTTGTATCGGAATTGGGGCGGATCTCTCCGCATGACAGCCTGATGATCCCAGACCCATTCGCCATCGCGAATCTGGTAGTCTCCTTCGTAGGAATTCCCGCAACAAGTCTTCATCGTCACGAGTCCATTCTGGAACTCCAACACGTCATTCTTGCTGTGAGGGAAAAACTCATAGCTCGCAAACTTGCCTTCAAGATCATTCGGATTGCCGACAAGGAGCGCAAAATAGGCTACTACGGCGAAAAGGATCGAACCGATTCCCCACCGAAAAATGCGCTTCCCGGGCAACTTCATTTCTTGTCGAACAGTCTTTATTAGTATCACCTCACGAAACGATATCACGTGAGGCATTGATTACTGAGAATGTCCCGCAGTCTCTGGTAGAACAAGGTTTTCCTCGAAAAAGATGCGTCTATCCGGAGATTCCGCGAGCGCTCTGCGCGCCTGAGATGAGGTCGCTGATATCACTTCGGGGAGAGCTCCCCGTATGGCAATGAGGCAGCTGCCCGATGCGCTGTCGCGGCCGAACCTGAGGTTCAGATCACAATGGTTTCCGCCCCCTGAAATTTGAATACCGGCGAGGTGATCCCTGCGAAACAATTTGTCACAAACCCGGGGGCTGAGGGTATATTTTAACAGTGGACAAGCACGCAACAGAAACGGATCTCGTGGAACGGGTTCAAGCAGGTGAATTGGAGGCATTCGAGGGACTTCTCGACCTTCACAGCACCCACTTGCGTGCGTTCGTGGCGATGAAGTTGCCGATTTCCCACCTCGTCGATGAAATTGCGCACGAGACTTTTGTCTTTGCGTATCGGCACATCGCGGATTTTAAAGCGGGCACCGATTTTGGGAAATGGCTCCGTGCCATCGCCTACAACTTGATCCGCAAGGAGACGCTGCGTCATCAGCGCCTTTCGAAGAACAACGAGAAATATCTCGATCATCTCCTGATTCGACAGGGAGCTCAGGGGGAATTCAGCCCTGAATCACCCATCATCGTTTATCTGGACGAATGCCTCCGCACATTGCCGGATCAGCAGCGGGCTTTGCTGGAACACAAATACAAACTTTCGCAGTCCTCCCGCGAGATGGCGGCAGACTTCAACCAGAGTGAATCCTGGGTGAGAACGACGCTCTGCCGCATCCGTACCGCTCTCAAGCAGTGCATCGAGACGAAAATAGACGCCGGACTGCGATCAACCTGATTTTTAATCGTGAACTCAGAACATCTAGAAGCTTTTATCTCCAACGAACTGGACGACACCGGTCGCCGGCAGGTGGAGCATGCCCTGCGCAATGACAGCGCTCTGCGCGACAGCTTTATCCAGCAGTGCCAAATGAATGCCGCGCTGGAAACCCTGCTGCAGTCAGAGGCGCAATCCGCTGCGGAGGAAAACCCGTTTAACCGTTCGGACTCGTTTAACCGTTCGGTAATGGAGACCCTCCGCACCGAGGGCCTCGGAAGTGTCCGCGATTTCAAAAAATCGGTGCTCACCGAAATCGTGGAAGAGCGGGAAGGCCTTACGCCCTTCCGTTGGCCGGACCTGATAAAAACGGGCCTGATCTCCGCCGTCGCCTCAATCGGCTTGATGCTGCTCCTTCAAACCATCATTTTTCGCGAAGGCGATGAAGAGGCGCTGAAGGCGGACTCGGTCGAGAACTACTCGGCCCGTCTCGAGCACAGCAATAATCTCGTGTGGGATCAGGGGTCGCTCGAACGCGTTCGCGATGACGGCTGGCTCGCCAACGGCTTGCTGAAAATCACCGGGGGCGAAGCCAATATCACGCTTAATTCGGGAGCCACGATTCTGGTGGAGGGCCCCGCGCAGCTCAGTATCGAATCAGGAAATCGCGTTTTCCTGAAATCGGGCCGCCTCACCGCCAACGTGCCGCCACCCGCGAGCGGCTTCACGGTGAATACGCCGCGGCTCAACGCCGTCGATATCGGAACGCGGTTCGGAGTTTCGGTGGAGCCGAACGGAGACTCTGAAATCCACGTGATGCAGGGCGAGGTTGAGGCCAGCCGCAGCAGCGGGCTCTCCTCGGTCATTTCCCTGGTCGAAGGAATGGCAGTGCGTGCTGATGAGCGGACACGCACTGAACTGCAGGCGATCGACTACGGCGGCGATCGATTTTTCCAAGACCTCGGGGTGAATGAGATCATCCAACCCGGCTTGCGGTTCGACTTTGACGAATCAGGTGGAGCCTTTATCGAAGATTCCGGTTACTCCATGAATTACGATGTCGACCTCGTCGGCGACGGCGAACTGGGCCGATCGCCACGCCGTGCTGCCGGTCACACCGGTGGCGGGCTCATTTTCCAGGAGGGAGAAGCTCTGGAAGTGAATCTGGCACGCGATTTCAGACTCGACATGCCCCATTCTGTTGCGTTCTGGGTGAAGCTTCCACCGAAGCTCGGCTCGTCGAAAAAGAGCCAAATCCTTCAGTACGGCCGTGACGGGCTGAGTTGGAACGTCCAGTGCAACCTGGAATCGAATCGCGGAAGGCGCGGCGCGCTGAGGGTCGAATGTGGCGACGCCTATCTCGTCGGAAGCACCGAGATCGCAGATGGGAACTGGCACCACGTTGCCTACCGATACATCGGGGGCGAGACGCCGGACCTGGCTTCAAACCTTCATCTCTTCATCGATGGCAAACTCGAGCCGGTCAGCGATTTTCAATCCGGGACGGTCTCTTCCGGTTCGGCCCGGCTTCTACGCCTCGGCGCCTACGACGACGAAGGGATTCAGGGATGGCTCGATGACCTTGTGATTTTCCAGGAAGCCGTATCCACCACTCAGCTCCAGGAACTCGCCTTTTTTATTAAATAATTGCTCTTCACGGGTCAAACCTGTATAATTTCCATAAAATATTGTTTTCCAATGTAACACTCCGTCCTCGCCGGGATATACATTTTACCAGCCGTTGCATTCGTCGCACTCAACCAAACCATCATGATAATGAATAAAACCCAATCCCTGATCGCAACCGTCATTGCGTTCCTGATCCCTCTGGCTGTTGAAGCAGAGCCCCGAACCTGGACATCCGCCGATGGAAAATCCCTCGAAGCGGAATTTTCCGGAACAACCGGTGCCGGAGCCACCGCAGCGGTGAAGTTGAAACTGGCTGACGGGAAGATCATCAATTATCCCGTCGCAAAACTGAGCGAAGCCGACCGCCTTTTCGTGAAAGGCAACCTGCCCACGGATCCCGTTGCTCTTGCTGCCGCGATTGACGCTCTCGTGCACGAAAAGGCGAAATCGAGCTACGGAGAACTCCGCGAAGAACTCGCCAAACTCCCTGAGAAGTCAGATCTGACAAATGCGGAAAAGGCGAAGCGCAAAGAGGAGATCGAACGCGAGATGCAAATGTGCGCTCCGAATGAGATGACGAACGACAATCAATTTCTTCGTCGCATCTATCTCGACGTCGCCGGCCGTATACCCACTTTCGACGAAGCAGAGGCTTTTTTAAACAACCGATCGAACACGAAGCGTGCCGAACTCATCAACGAGCTGCTCGACTCGGACGCTTTCGTGATGCGGATGTATAACTACTACTCCGATCTGCTCCGCATTCGCGAGGGCGTTGTCATGATGGGCAACGGAGACATCAAAGCGGATCCGTATATCGAATACATCAAAGAATCGATCCGCAGCGACAAGCCCTTCGACGACATGGTGCGCGAAATGCTCACCGCAACCGGGAAAATCTGGGATGAGCCCGCTGCTGGGTACCTCATCGCCGACTCGGGGATGCGCCTTTGCAACCTCTCGAACTCTTTCACCGTTTTCATGGGAACAGAGATCACCTGTGCACAGTGCCACGATCACCCTTTCGAGGAAGTGATGCAGATGGACTTTTTCAAAATGGCGGCCTTCATGGGCGAGACGGAGACCCGTGCCGGCGGTGGCTCCATGATGATGTCCGGTGGAGACTACCGCGCCGAAGTGGCGAGAATGAACAAAGTTCTCAAGGCAGCAGGTAAACTTCCTGAAAACCGCGAAGAGGATCGCAATCTCGGACAGTGGTTCGGAACGCACCGCACGCAGGTCATCGATGATGGCAGCAACGCAGTGAAACTTCCCCACGATTACAAGTACGACGACGGCGAACCTGAAATGGAAGTGAAGCCTTCCGCCTATTTCGGCTCGATCGTGAATGTCGACGAGTATGACTCTCCACGTCACGCGTTTGCCGATTGGATGGTGGCACCTGACAATCCACGTTTCACGATCAATACCGTTAACCGCTTTTGGAAGATCGCCTTTGGCCTCGCTCAGATCGAGCCGGTTTACAACATCCCCGGTCACCTCGACGGACAGGCACAGAACTACGAGCTCCTCACATTTCTCGAAGAGATGATGAAGGACCTCGACTACAGCGTGAAAGATTTCTTCCGCGTGATTTACAACACGAAGACGTATCAGCGCGAGGCCGAGACGATGTCCCCTTCACTGACTCAGATCGACAAAGGGACCTATCATTTCCCCGGCCCGATTCTTCGTCGCATGACCGCAGAGCAGATCTGGGATTCATTGGTGACGCTGACGACACCCAACCCTGAAGAAGTCATCCGCCGCGGCGCGGAGAACTACAAAGCGACGATGAACGTCGATCCTGCCAGCCTCAAGACTGCTGACGATATTCTCGGATGGAAAGAACAGTTCAGCAAAGCCAGCAAGCTGGTGAAATACGGAGGTAGCGGAGACGCCGTTTCCAGAGAGGATTACGTCGATGGCGAGATGATGTTCCGCGCGTCGGAGCTGAGACAGCCAATGCCGGCCGCTCACTTCCTCCGCATGTTCGGTCAGTCCGACAAGCAGCTCATCGAAAACCAGTTCACCGGCGGTTCCTCTCCACAGGTCATGGCGCTCCTCAATGGTAAGATCACGAACGCAGTCCTGACGAGTCCGGACGCCTATCTCATCAAGGAGATTGCCAACGGTCGCGGCTCGAAGCGGGATAAGATTGAAAAAATCTTCCTCAGCGTCCTGACTCGCTATCCCTCCTCCGAGGAGAAATCAATGGCTCAGTCCGGAATGCGCGCGAAGACCGATCGAGGGATGAGCGACAAACAAAAAGAAGAGGAAGAAGCCCTCGCGATCGGAAACGTGATCTGGGCGCTCGTCAATACTCGCGAGTTTATGTTCATCCAGTAATTCGCCCACCCCACATTAAAAAACCCAATACTTTAACCAACCATTTGCTATGAAAGATCAACTGAACAAACTCGACCAACTAAGCCGGCGTCAATTCGTTGCCAATACGGCTAAGACAGCCCTCGGTGTGAGCATTCTGCCCCTCGGAGCTGCCAATAAGGTACAGGCTGCCGGTGGAGGAAAAGCTGAGCACTGCATCTTCTTCTATATGTCCGGTGGCATGACCCACATGGACACCTTCGATCCCAAGCCGGGCCATGAGAACGGCGGTAAGACAAAAGCAATCAAAACGGGCGTCGCCGGTGTCGAACTTGCGGAATTCATGCCTGAAATGGCGAAGCGCTTCAAAGACATCGCAGTCGTTCGCTCGATGACGCAGAAGACCGGTGACCACCGGGGCGGCTCCTACTGGATGCACACCAGCTACCAGCCCCGCGCCACGATCGTCCACCCCTCAATGGGTCCGTGGGCACAAACGCTCCTTGGCAAGAAGCACGAGACGCTCCCTGATTCAGTCACCATCGGTGCAGGCGGCAACCATCCCGGCGCTGGATTTTTCGGCCCGGCTCTGTCTCCTCTCCCGATCGGAGATCCTGACAAAGGCGTCCAAAATGCGGCTCCCTACGAGGGTGTTGACGACAAGCTGTTCAACAAGCGTCTCGACCTCATGAACACGTTTGACGAAGGTTTCCGTCGCAAGTTCCAGACCGACGAAGTCTCGGCTTACACCCAGTTCTACGATGAGACACTCAAGCTCATGCAAAGCGAAGACCTCGAGACATTCGACTTGAGCAAAGAGGAGAACTATCAGGAGAAGACCTCCCGCTATGGCAATTCACGGGTCGGAAAAGGCGCGATGCTCGCGAAGCGACTCGTCAGCTCAGGCGTTCGTTTTGTAGAGGTTCAGTCAGGTGGATGGGATATGCACAATGATCTCTGGAATGCGATTCAGACCACCGGGGGAAGCCTCGATAAGGCACTCGGAGCGCTCATCGATGACCTCAAAGCAGAAGGCCTTTTCGAGAAGACCCTCATCTGCGTGGGAACCGAGTTCGGACGGACCCCGCGAATCAATGTCAACGGCGGCCGCGATCACCACCCCCGCGTGTTCTCGACGATGTTCGCAGGCGGTGGTATCAACGGTGGTCAGGTTTACGGCAAATCGACCAAAGACGGTATGGCGGTTGAGGAAAACCCGGTCGAACCACGTGACTTCAACGCCACGATCGCTCACGCAATGGGACTCGATCTGAACAAGGTCGTTTACGCCCCTTCAGGCCGACCGTTCCTCATTGCCGGTCACCAGAGAGATCCGAAAACCGACGAAATCGTCACCGAAGGACATCCGATTATGCCCTTCTTTTCCTAAGCGATTTCAATATCCAATTCGAAAAGAGCCCGGAGGATTTCCTCCGGGCTTTTTTTGTGCTCAGCGCTCCACCGCCCTTCAAAAAACGAAATATACAAATTACTATCAATTTAAGCTTTCTTAATTAAATGAAGTCGGTTATTAGATAGTCTCTTCTTTCACTTTTTCTTCGTTCAACCCTCTGCGAATGAGTTTGGCATCACAGGTTCCTACTACCGCACGCCCGGACAATTCAGACGGCATCGCACAGAATGCCGGCATCATCGTGATCGAAGGTAACGCGCTCACCCCGCTCGGACCGAAAATGGTCTACGCCAACGCGCAGGCCCTCAGCACAACGGGCTACGAGAAAAAATCGCTCGAGGGTTCCCCGCTGGGTCTCATCTACGATCGGAACGATCTCACCAGCCTGATCGGGAAGCTCCCGACTATTGCGGAGCGCAGCACCTACTGCTGGATGGACAGGGATCTGATGCGAGCGGACGGACGCCGCACAAGGTGCCACTGGACGATCCGTCCAACGAAGAGAGAGAACACGCCGGGGTCCTATTTCATTTTGACGTTTGAACCTCTCTCGGAAGCAACCGCGGCGCCTCTGCCTCCGGAAGTAGTCGAACCGCGGGTTCCTGAAGTTAAGCCTCCATCGAGGGTCGAAAGCAACGTCCGGTCCGATTCGGTCGCGATGACCGCGGGAGGAGTCGCTCACGATTTTAAAAACGCGCTTCAGATTATCAAATCGAACCTGGAACTCGCCGGGCTCGAAAGCGGCGCCCTGAAGCGAGCCGTCGCTCCTTTCCTCGAAGAAGCCGAATGGGCGCTGAGTGACGCGGAAATCCTCGCGCGGCAGATGCTTGCGCTGAGCCGTAAAGAAACCGACAAACACCGCGTCTTCCGGATTCACGGGCTCATGAAGCGGGTTTCGCGCCTCTGCACCGCCGGTTCACGAACCCGCTCGCGGTTGAACATCCACGACGGAGTCCGGTGCGTTCACGGCGACCCCGCTCAAATTTATCAAGTGCTACACAACCTCGTTACGAACGCGCGGCAGGCCATGCCGAATGGCGGAACGATCGACCTCGTTGCCGGCAATGCCGATCTGACAGACGACAACAAGTACAAGGTAGCCGCGGGACACTACACCGTGATTTCGGTGAGAGATCGCGGTGACGGAATCCCTCCGGAAGTGCTTCCACACATCTTTGACCGTGACTTCACTACCAAGCACGACGGCAGCGGATTCGGTCTCGCCTCGTGCAAAGAAATCGTGGAAGCGCATGGAGGAATCATTCGCGTTGCTTCGCTTGTGGGAGTGGGAACCGAATTTCTCGTTTTCCTTCCATCGACGGAATCGACCGAGGACGCCATGCCCGTCATCTGCAAGGAACCGAAGTCATCCGGCAGAGCGGCACTGAAAGACTTCAGCGGGAACCGCATTCTCATCATCGAAGACGATCAGAAGATAGCGAGGGCCACCCAGAGTATCCTGAAGCACCTCGGCTGCAATTTCCTTGTCGCGATCGACGCGGAGGAAGCCATGCAAATTTTCCGCGAGCACCACGATTCCGCCGAAAGTATCGATGCGGCTCTGATTGATATCACTCTACCCGGTGGTCTCGACGGTATTCAGGTTTTCAAGAAACTGCGGATGATTGACCCCGATCTCGTCGCCATCGCAACGAGCGGCTATTTCGACGACGAAAACCCTCCGGGAATACTGGAACACGGATTCAAGGCCGCAGTCCCCAAACCCTACTCAATCGCCGACCTTTCGTCCGCGCTCGAACGGGCTTTTGCCTGATACCAGTGCCCGAAGTTCCGGGCGACTTGATCGACCACCTCTTCGAGCGGACGCGAGACATGCTCCGCATATGCCTCGTAGATACGGACTAAATTGACGGGGTGGTTCACGCCATCCTCGAGGGGCGTATCGATTAAATCGGCTGGAGGAAGCATGTCCGGCGCATCCGATTCGAGTAGAATCCGATAACACGGCATCTCATCGAAGACGGCGAGCTTCTGCGCCTTATCCTCGCGAAAGAAATAGCCCGAGATCGAAAAGTAAGCCCCCAGATCCAGAAAATCGCCGATCATTTCCCGAGGCCCTCCGAACGAGTGCAGTAGAAACGGTTTTGCAGGGGGTACCTCGCGCAGACACTCACGAAGATGTCCCCAGCTCTGAAGGCAGTGAATCGCGGTCGATCGCTGCTGTGCATTTGCGATCTCGAGCTGTTTGATAAAACATTTTTTCTGCAAGGCGATGTCGTGGTCGCGAATCCACTTATCGAGACCGATCTCCCCCACAAACGCACCGGGGTCTTTTATCAAGAAGGACTCAAGTGTCTCAAGCCCGTCGAATCCGGTCTCGTTCACATTCCAGGGATGCAAACCGTATCCGGCAATCGCTTCGGGGTTCGCGGCTGCGATTTCGGCAACGCGCCCCCAGTCATCCGGTGAGGTCCCGTTCACCATCCACCGGGAAATCCCCGATTGCCTCAAGCGGAAAAGGATCGACTCAAGATTCGGAGCGAGCCGCGGATCCTGCAAATGAAGATGCGCGTCGATGAAAGTCATCACGCATCGAGCTCCGCCAACTCGATGATCCGGGTTCGAATATTCCCGAGCCCCCGGAGACGAGTCGGGGTCAAGTTCCGATCAATCCCTAACGCGGCAATAAAATCCGGCTCGACCGCAAGAATCTCCGAAACATCCGCTCCGGAATAAAGTCGGCATAACAAGGTCCCAATCGCAGCGAGCGCAGGAGCCTCCGAATCGATTTTAAGATCGAGAACACCTCCTTTGACCGAACCGGTCACCCAGACTTTGGAAACACAACCGGGAACCAGATTCCCGTCGACACGGGACTCCTCCGGAAAGGGCTCGGCACTCCCGCCGCCACTTTCCACAATTAACTGAAAACGCTCGAGCGGATCGGGAATGATCCCGTAATCGTCAATGAGCTGCTGTTGCCTCGCGATGACACTCATAGCCTCGTTCATCCAACTCCCAAAAGGGAAGTTCAGCCCAACTCCTCCACATTCAATCGCATCGGGATCATGTGGGAGTGAGTGAAATTGAGATTCGTGAAAAACTGCTGACTCTCTTCGCTAATCTTATCGGTGAGCAGGGTGATCCGTTTAAAATCCTTACGCTTCGCGAAATCGATCACGTAGTTAATCAATTGCGTTCCGTATCCCTGCCGCCGAAAATCGGGATGAATAATGACGTCTTCGAGTAAGATCACTAGACCGCCCATGGCAGTACTGATCGTGAAAAGGACGTTGACCATTCCCATGATCTCATAATCCGTCCGAACCACAAAGATACGACCGCGATTGGGATGTTCGAGAATCGCCTGCAACCCGCGCTCCTGTTTATTTCGATCAGGAACGAAGTCCTCCTCCAGATCAAACAGAGCCATCGTCAGGTCTGTCATCCGGGGCAAATCATCCAGCGTAGCCGGCTCGATCCGCGCCAGTTGATTGAGCGGTTTGATTGGGGCTGTGTGTGAAAGATCCATCGATTGATTAAAGTGAGATTAGCAAATCCCGCGCCAATGTAAAACGTTAGATTTGAAACGATTTCATCAATAGCGAGAGATGTAAATGATTATCAGATCAGCGATCCAGCGGGATGGGGATGAAGCGATCTCTCGACTGCGTCAATTCCCTTACGCTGAAAACCCAGACAACGACCTTCTTCCCCGCCCAGTAGTCGGGGTGAGCGGTTGCGTGATAAAAAAGCTGTTTTCGTGCCTGCACCATCCCCGACCCGCGAACGCCGATCAGATCGACCGGCTGTTTCAGCGAAAACGATAGATGATCAGCGAGACCCGCTCCCTCGCAGTGCATCCCGGTGGATTCACCGCTGTGAAAGACGAGCGTATGACTGTCACCCAACAAAAGGACAGGACTGTCCGGAGACGGCTCAATCCCTTTTACACCGCCGGATGACACGTAGCGAATCGAAACCATTTCACGGGGCGTCTTCCCCTCCCACTCACTCCCAACCACCTGATCCCCCTGAATCGCCAGTTTCGTCGCTTCACTGATTTGATAATCACGCTTCCCGGCCTCAACGAAGGAGCGACATCGCGTCGCGATAGAATCAGCGAGCACCTCAATACCGAGGGGCGAGAGGTGCGCATCCTGTCGACAGAACACCGGATTACCGGGGTCCATTTCCGCGAACTTTCGGAGCTCGGGCTCGATATCAATGACCGAAAGACCCGCTTCTTTCAGCTGATCCAGATAGGGACTGAGTGACGGCCCCGTTCCCGCTTCGAAGCCCTTGGCGAGGCGTTCCGGATATGTCGCCGCCTTCGTCGGAACAGGTACCACCACCAGTTGGACCCCGCGCCCGGCAAGCAGGTTATGAAATTCCACGAGAGAGGGAAGCGGATCCGACTCATTCACCGCGACCTCGTTCCAGGGCTTCTCCCAGAACTTCCCCGTCCCGAGATGACGCAGTTCCTTAACCAGAAAAAACCAGTCCCCGTCATCTCCTCTGACGTTGGGTTGCTCGAGAATTCGGTCGGTCGCAAGAGCCGCAAAAGAGGAAGTCTCCGCCTCCTGAGCTGACAGCGAACTCAGCTGAGCAACGGCAAGCGTGCATGCTATGAAGGTGATCCAGCGCATCGTTTCAAGTGTCCTGATTGATATATCGGAAGAGGGGACAAACCGGGACTTATTCTCGGGGAATCACCCGGTGATGTCACCCTCAATTTTAAAGGGGACACGCCCGACATGCGCCAACCTGGAAACAGCCTACAGATATCTCGACTTGAGATGGGCGATCAGCGCCGTCGCATCGGCAGGAGCGCCGGCTGCCTCCGCAATCAAGTCCGAAGGCAGATAGAGACTCCCCTTCTCGTGAATATTTGTCCTCATCCACTCTAGCAATCCGGAATAATTCCCGTTGTCCATCGCTGCGCTGAGAGCAGGATCCTGTCGCACCGCCGCGGCAGCGAGATGAGCCGCATTGATATTACCGAGACTGTATGTCGGGAAATACCCGAAAATTCCCATGCTCCAGTGGATATCCTGCAGACAGCCCTCGGAGTCTTTCGTCACGGGAAGCCCGAAATAGTTTTCGAACCGACTGTTCCACTCTCCCGGAATATCAGCCACTTTGAGATCACCGGAAAAGAGATCCTTCTCGATTTCGAATCTGAGGAGGATATGAAGATCATAAGTGACCTCATCCGCCTCCACCCGGATATGACTGAGCTCGGTTCGATTCACGTGCGTTACCATTTCATCAAGCGTCACCGATTTTAAGTTCGGGAAATACCCCGCCGCCACGGGGAGCCACTTGTTCCAAAACCCGCGGCTGCGGCCGACATGATTCTCCCAGAGACGGGACTGTGACTCATGCACCCCGAGCGAAGCGGAATCCCCCACCGGCTGCCCCCGGAACTCTTTCCGCAATCCCTGCTCATACAGCCCGTGCCCGGTTTCGTGCAGTACCCCGAAGAGGGAGCTGCAGAAATCAGTTTCGTCATACCGCGTCGTGAGACGGGTGTCATAGGGCGCCATTCCCGAACAAAACGGATGCACCGCCGTATCGATTCTACCGGCGGAGAAATCGAATCCAATCGCCGCCGCCACTTCCGCATTGAACTTTTCCTGATCCGCGACCGGATAGTGCGCCGCGAACTTGGAGGCATCCGGCAAAGGCCTCGCCACCGCCGCCTCCACAACTGGAATAAGATCATTCCGCAGAGAGCCGAGCGTTGCCGTCAGAACACTCGTCGTCCCTCCCCGCTCGAATTTATCGATCAGAGCGTCGTAGAGGTGCTCCTCATATCCCCAGCGCTCCGCCTGCTCGCGACAAATCTCGATCAAGCGCGTCAGTGCCGGGGCAAACAATGAGAAATCGTTTTTCGCCCGCGCCTCAGCCCATGTCGACTTGGCGTGAACCTGGGTCTCCGCGAACTCTTTGACGAGCGACTCGGGCAACTTTGTTTCCCGGTCATAGCTGTGCCGCCATTCTCTCAAGTTGGCTTTCTCCTCCGGCGTGCTCACTTCGGACTCCGCCGCTGCGATCCAGCCCCCAACCTCGTCTGCCGTGAACTTGTTGTGGAGCCAACCACTGAACCAGGCCATCTGCTGGGCCCGGTAGGAGACGCCGGAACGGGGAAGCAGCACTTCCTGATCCCATCCCAGAAGCGCCTGCGCATCCGAAACGAGCCGGGTTTCTTTTCCGAGTTGAATCAATTGGTCGTAAGAGGAGGTATTCATTGAGAAAATAGAGTTCTAAGTGATAACAAAAAAGCTGGTCCCCCGCGATGGAGAAACCAGCTTTTCAAAATGAGAATGGAGTGAAACTATTGTTTCGCCGCCTCGCGGGCCAGATTCGCCATGACCTGAATCGAACCGGCCGACAACGTTCCGAGAACGCCGGAGGGCTTGCCGTCGATGATGCGAACAACCGTCATTCCGACGGGCTTCCCGTCGATCGTGAAAACGGGGATCCCCTGAGCGGTTCCCGCGTCCGTTACGAAAAACGTGCGATCCCCTTTGTAGACTCCGGTGATGCGTCCCATCACAACCGTCGGCATGTAACCGTAGACAGCGGATGAACGGGAAAGACCCACGACCCGGTCAGCTGCTCCTGCGGTGGCTGCGAACTGCGACAGGTCCATTTTCGTAAACGTCTTATTCAGCGCCTTCACTTCCGCGCTGTCCGGCATTACGAAGGCGATGTCAGCCTCTTTGTCCTGTCTCACCACCTTGCCGTGAATGAGAGTCGAATCCCCGTAGCTGATTTCCACTTCAGTGAAAGTCGTTTTAGCGGATTGAATCGTGACGACTTCGTCTTCCATTTTTGCCTGCTGACCATCGAGACCGACGCTGGCATCGATCGCCGAATTGGAAACGACGAGAAGTCCGTCATCACCGATCGTCACCCCGAGCGTGCGACGCTGCTGGTCACGTGCCGGCAACGGGTCACCGCTGGTTTTAGCCTCCAACTTTCCTTTAACCGTGACCACCACGAGAGCTGACTTGTATTTCTCCAGAAGCGCTCGGGCTTTCTCTTCGACGGAGTCCTGCGCCAGAACAGGTGAAGCGATAACAGCACTGAAAAACAGTGCGACCAGGAAATTTCGGCAAGGTGAGAATGAGTTCATAAAAAGGCGGGTATTTTTCAATAGGATTTAAAGTGTATTAAGCGCTTAGGCTAGATAAAACAGTTTTCCCCGGAAACAAAAATGTGACATCCGGTGATCGCAAAAGCGCCGAATGTCACATTCAAAATGTTTGGGAGATAGCAGAAAGACTTATCGTGAATAAAGCTCAACTACCAACTGGACATTCACCATCGTGTCGATCTCCTCAGCATCGGGGATGCGATTGACCGTTCCCGAAAGAGCGTCTTTATCAAACGTGAGCCAATCCATTACGGGGATCGCCGAAGTTGAATCAGCAGCGCGCATTCCGAGTTGCTGTGAACGCTTCGAAGCGCCGATGGATACCACATCACCGGCCTTAACCGAGTAAGATGGAATGTCGACTTTCTTTCCGTTTACGAGAACGTGGCCATGACCAACCAACTGCCTTGCGGCGCGGCGGGTGTTACCAAGTCCAAGACGATAACAAACGTTATCAAGACGTGTCTCGAGAAGCTGAACGAGAATGTCACCGGTAATACCGCGACGACGCTGAGCTTCCGCAAAGTAAAGGCGAAACTTTTTCTCAAGAACTCCGTACTGCATACGAAGCTTTTGTTTCTCACCAAGAGCAACGGAGTAGTCGCTCTTCTTACGACGGGCACCACGTGCACCGTGCTGACCCGGAGGGTAAGGGCGACGCTCGAGCGCTTTTGAAGGGCCAAAAAGGGCTACCCCGTAACGGCGACTAATTCTATCTGTTGGACCTCTGTCTCTTGCCATGACTTTGTTAAAAGTAAAAAGTTATAAAGTGGTGCGCGAATTCGTATCAACAAACGCAGTTTAAACGCGACGCGCCTTCTTGGGACGACATCCGTTGTGAGGAATCGGCGTCACATCTTTGATGGCCGTTACCTCGATTCCAAGACCTTGAACGGCACGAACAGCAGACTCACGTCCGGCACCCGGTCCTTTCACACGAACTTCAGCATTCTTCAGTCCGTGAGACATTGCCTGACGGCAGGCATCCTGAGCCACCAACTGAGCAGCATACGCGGTGCTCTTACGTGAGCCGCGGAAACCCATCTTACCTGAACTTGACCATCCGATCACGTTTCCGGCAGGATCGCTTACGCTTACGATCGTGTTGTTAAAAGTAGCAGCGACGTGGACGACACCGGTAAGAATGTTCTTACTCTTCTTTGCCTTGAGAATCTTGGTCTTCTCAGCATCCTCATCAGCCTCGAGCTCGAGGAAGATATCCTCAGCCGTGCGGGCTTTCTCAGGCTTCTTCTCCTCACCGGGAGCGGGAGCAGCGTCAGCAGCCTTTTCAGTTGCAGCAGCCTTTTCAGGTGCAGCAGTAGCGGCCTCTTCAGCAACTGGTGCTGCCTCAACGGGAGTTTCAGTCGCAGCCTCGGCAGACGTATCTGCTGCGGCCTCCTCGTTCACTTCTTCGGGTTTCTCTTCTTCAGCCATCTTACAAAATTGGTTCAGGATTACTTACGGATAACGCCGACTGTCTTACGTCTGCCTTTACGTGTCCGGGCATTGGTTTTGGTGCGCTGTCCGCGAACAGGAAGTCCGCGACGGTGACGATAGCCACGGTAGCAGTTAATAGAAGTGAGGCGTTTGAGATGCCCCTGGAGGTCACGACGAAGATCGCCCTCAATCATGACGCTGCCGCCCGTGATTGCATTTGCGATTCGTCCTAACTGATCGTCGGTGAGTTCACCGGTGCGGATGTCTTTATCAACACCAGCTTCTTCGAGAATTCTCGAAGATGTTTTGCGACCAATTCCAAAGATGTAAGGAAGCGATGCTTCGATACGCTTATCGTTAGGGATTTCGACTCCAAGTAGACGTGCCATGGTAAAAAATAGGTAAATTAAAAGATTAGCCCTGACGCTGCTTATGACGCGGGTTCTTGCAGATGACACGGAGTACTCCCTGTCGCTTGATGATGCGACAGTCAGTGCAAAGACGTTTCACGGATGGCCTTACTTTCATTGTAAAAAATAGTGTCAGTTTTATTTGGGTAGAGTCACGAAACGCTCAGTTACCCTGTCATTCTGACTCCTTTTGCCGCTTTTTGGCGCGAGGACGGAATGTGTACCACAGATTTGCGCTCTCGCAACCGGTGATTCATTGTTTAGGGTAATTTTTGAAAAGTTTTTCAAAATTCTGATAAGTCTCGGGGAAATTCACGATTCACACGTTTGCGGGAGCAAAACTTCTCTCGCGCGGAGTGAGGATCTCAGGTTCACCGTCTGTAACGAGCACGGTGTGTTCAAAATGGGCGGACAGGGCGTGATCCTCAGTGATCACCGTCCAGTCATCGTCAAGGATAACGACTTCATCGGTGCCGGCGTTAACCATCGGCTCGATCGCGAGAACCATTCCGGCTCTCAGCTTCGGATTGTGAAAGCGCCGCTGACGCATCTCACGCTCATCCCAATAGTTGGGAACTTGCGGCTCTTCGTGGAGCTGGCGTCCAACACCATGACCTACAAATTGCTTCACCACCGTGAAACCATGTTCAACCACGGTCTCTTCAACGACGCTGCACACGCTGGAAAGGTAAGCCCCTTCAACCGCATTGCTGATCGCGTTGTGGAGAGACTCCTCGGTGATCGACAAAAGCTTCACGGCGTCGCTGCTGATCGTGCCGACAGGAACGGTCTTCGCATTGTCGCCGATCCATCCGTCGGGTGTCTGAATGCCGACATCGATCTTAACGATCTCGCCATCGTTGAGGACGCGATCGGAACCGATGCCGTGCACCACTTCTTCGTTAACGGAAATACAAATATTGCCGGGGAAGCCGCGGTAACCGAGAAAAGCGCTGACGCACTTAGCCTCCAAAACCATATCGGCGGCGGCACGATCGATCTGCCCCGTGGTAATACCGGGCTCAACCATCTCGCAGCAACGGCGGAGAATATCGGCAGCAATCTTCCCCGCTTCGCGAAGCCCGTCGACCTCGCTCCCGGTCCGGAGATTAATTCTGCTCTTCCGCTTTGCCATCTCGCCGGGAAAAAAAGATTATCGGGCGCTGACGACCTGGAAGTAGACCAAAAATCCGATGATAACAACCGCCGCGGCAACGAGGAGCCAAACGACCTGGTTCTTGGCACCCGCCTGACCTTTCACACCCGGCTTATCGAAGCGGCCACGGATACGTCCTTTACGAAGGAATCCGTCGTAATGGCGCTGAATGAGGTGTGTTTCCACCTGACGCATCACGTCGAGCAAAACACCCACCATGATCAAAAGTCCGGTTCCACCGAAGAACTGCGCCGCCAATGGAGGCACGCCCATGAGGGAGGTCAACATCGGCGGAAGAATCGCGATGATCGTCAGGAAGATAGCACCCGCGAACGTGAGGCGGCTCATCGTGCGATCGAGGAATTCAGCAGTCGGCTTTCCGGGACGAACACCGGGAATGTAACCACCGTTTTTCTTGAGATCGTCAGCGATTTGATTGGGCTGGAACATCGTCGCGACCCAGAAATAACTGAAGAAGAAAATCATCAGACCCGTGAGGGAATAGAAAAGGATACCGCTGCCACCGCCGCCGAGAAGCATTGCCCATTTCTGCGCACCCGGAGAATTAGGGAAAGCCCAACCGAGGATTTGTGAAGGGAACATCAGAATCGCCTGGGCGAAAATGATCGGCATCACGCCTGCATAGTTCACCTTGAGAGGCATGTGCTGAGTCTGCCCGCCATACATCTTACCGCCGCGGACCTGCTTGGCGTAGTTGATGGGAACGCGGCGCTGGGCCTGCGTAATCGAGATCACCGCGGCGACCACGAAGAAAAGAAACGCAATCAGCGCGACGAGCTGGAACGAACGAAGCGGGTTGTCACCTGCTGAAGCAACGTAAGTGTTGTAAACCTGGAAGAGAGCACCGGGCAGCGCGTAGATGATGTTCACCGTAATAATGATGGAGACACCGTTACCAATCCCCCGCTCGGTCAGCTGATCACCCATCCACATCAGGAACATCGTTCCCGCCGTGATAATGATGATCGTCTTAAAAATGAAAAGATTCCCCGCGTCGGGCACGAGCTCACTCGTCGAACCGCTCGCAATGTCGCGAAGGAAAGGGTTGGCCTCCGGAGTTACCAGCGATTTCGCCAGCATGTATCCCTGAAAGAGACAGAGAACGAGCGTAAGAACACGCGTGTAGAGGCTGATTTTCTGACGCCCGCCTTCCTCACGCGAGAGCTTGCCGAGTGAAGGCAGAACCGCGGTGAGAAGCTGAATCATGATCGACGCACTGATGTAAGGCATGATGCCCAGCGCGAAGAGAGCCGAGTTTTGAAGACCGCCTCCACTGAAGACGTTCATCAGAGCAAGAACTGCCGTCAGTCCCTTGCTGTCATTTGATTGCTCCTGAACCTGCCCATACCAGTCCTGCAACACGTTCACATCAACGCCGGGAAGCGTCACGACGGCACCCAGTCTCACGATAACAATCACGAGAAGGGTAAAAAGAATACGTGAGCGTAACTCCGGAATCTTAAATGTATCAGCAAATGCGGAGATCATCAGTACAAACAGGCGGGCAGATTAAAAAGTGGGATAGATAGAAACAAAGAAGGGCGATGGAATAGACCATCGCCCACGAAAGGTGTGACCCTATTCGGCAGCAAGACTTCCGCCCGCTTTTTCGATTTTCTCTTTGGCAACCGCAGAGACCTTGTCGACATCAACCGTAAGCTTTTTGGAAAGCTCACCGTTTGAGAGGACTTTAATCGCATCGTAAATACCCTTAACAAGGCCGCAAGCGCGGAGAGACTCTTCGTTCACGGTAGCACCGTCTTCGAATTTAGCCTCAAGGTCGCAAACGTTGACGATTGCAAATTTGGTTTTGAACTGAGCGTTGTTGAATCCCTTTTTAGGAAGACGACGAGCCAATGGCATCTGGCCACCTTCGAAACCGGGGCGAATGGAGGCACCTGAACGGGACTTTTGCCCCTTGTGACCTTTACCACTTGTCTTACCAAGTCCTGAACTCTCACCACGACCAACGCGACGACGACGGTGCTTGGATCCTGGCTCAGGTTTTAAATCGTGAAGTTTCATCAGTCAAATAAGTTAAAAATTACAAACAATTACAACGCCTTCTTCTCGGGGAGACGCTTACCGCGAAGTGTGTAGATCTCTTCTTTGGTGCGAAGCTGCTCAAGCGCATTCAGGGTCGCTTTAACCACATTGGCGTGGTTGTTCGATCCCATTGACTTAGCGAGAACATCTTTAATACCGGCCGCCTCAACAACGGCACGCACTCCACCTCCGGCGATCAGGCCGGTTCCGGGAGAAGCCGGACGAAGAAGAACACGACCACCGCCGTGCTCACCGATAACGGGGTGAGGAATCGTGTTATTGGTAACCTTGACGGAAACCATCGATTTCTTGGAAGACTCGCTGGCTTTCTTAATGCACTCAGCGACCTCTTTGGCCTTACCGAATCCAAATCCAACCTTGCCTTCTTTATCACCCGTGACAACGAGGGCACTGAAGCTGAAACGACGTCCACCCTTGACCACTTTGGCACAACGGTTGATGAAAACAACTTTCTCGAAGCTGCCGTCATCCTCTACCTCACGGGGACCACCACGATGGAAGCCGCCGGGGCGTGAAGGACGGAAGTTACCACCGGTAGGAGCAGAAGCCTTAAGGATCTCCTGAGCTTTTTCCAGCTTATCAAACTTGCCTGCATCGGGAGTCTCACCACCTTCAGCTGACGCCTCAGCAGCAGCCGGCGCATCCGCGTCGGCATCGGTTCCAGCCGCAGGAGCAGCCTCTTCAGGTGCCGCAGGAGCCTCAGTTTCAGCCGCAGGGGCAGCTGTTGCTTCCGTAGAGGCGGCCTCAACCACTTCCTCTTCGGGCTTGTTTTCGTTATCCTTCTCGTCGCTCATTTAGTATCGAAATTTAGAAGTTAAGACCAGCTTCACGAGCCGCATCGGCAAGTGCTTTCACTTTACCGTGAAACTGAAAGCCACCCCGATCGAAGACAACCGCCTCGATTTTGGCTGACTTAGCGGCCTTGGCTACTGCCTCACCAATTTTGGCGGCAGATTCTTTGTTAGCACCTTTGGCACCGACACCCTTATCGAGGGTCGAAGCTGAGGCCAGAGTCTTGCCGGCAGCGTCATCGATGACCTGGGCGTAGACATTTTGATTAGAGAAGTGCACCGCCAAACGGGGGCGCTCCGCGGTTCCGGAAATCTTTTTCCGAATTCTGCGCCTTACTTTGGCACGTGCACTTTTTCGAACGTAAACACTCATCGTATATAAATCGTTGTGGTAGCTACCTACCTAATTACTTAACACTCTTACCCTGCTTACGGCGAACATGCTCACCTTTATAGCGAACACCCTTACCTTTATAAGGCTCCGGCGGGTAGTAAGATCTCACATCGGCGGCAAACTGACCAACCAACTGCTTGTCAATCCCTTCAACTTTGATCGCGGTATTGTTTTCAACCGTCACTGTCAAACCGTCAGGAATGGGGTGAAGCACGGGGTGTGAAAATCCGAGACTGAGATCAAGGGCGCTCCCTTTAACCGCGGCACGGAAACCAACTCCCTGAATTTCCAACTCTCTCACGAAGCCGTTGGAAACACCTTCGATCATGTTCGCGATGAGGGCACGAGCAGTTCCATGCATCGCACGAACTGTTCTTGCTTCAGAATCACGAGTCACCTGAAGAGTTCCATCTTCCTGCTCGATACCAAGACCTACAGGAATCGCCCACTCGAGCTTACCTTTAGGACCTTCGACGGAAAAACTGGAGTCATCCGACACCTTGACCTCCACTTTCTCCGGGAGACTTATTTGCTGCTTACCTATCCGTGACATGATTCACTCTTTGTTAGACTTAAAAACTGACAACTTTACCAAACCTTAGCAAGCAGCTCACCACCGATGTTCTGCTTTCGTGCGGAATGACCGGCCATGACTCCTTTAGGAGTGGAGAGAATGGTAATACCCATTCCACCGAGAACTTTTGGAATCTCTTCCGAACCGACATAGCGTCGCAAACCCGGGCGGCTGATCCGCTTGAGATCTTTCAGCGCAGGAGTCTGCCCCGTATACTTAGGACGAACTTTGAGCTCCGCCTTTACGCCTTCACCTGTCTTTTCATAGGACCAGATGTAGCCTTCCTCTTTGAGGATCCGGGCAATCTGCTCCTTGATCTTCGAGTAGGGCGCACTGAAGTCCTCTTTATGCGCACGAGTGGCATTTTTAAGACGGGTGAGAAAATCTGAAATGGGATCACTGACAACGGCCATGGTTCCTTAAGGTATAGTGTGACTTTAAATTTAAATTATGCAGCCGCGTTCGCTTTGCGAAACGGCATTCCCAGCAAGGTGAGAAGCTCGCGAGCTTCTTCGTTTGTTTTTGCTGTCGTGACGATAGTCATATCGAATCCGATGGTCCGGGTGACCTTGTCGAGTTCGATCTCAGGGAAAATCGTGTGATCGCTGATACCTACCGTGTAGTTACCATTACCATCGAAAGACTTATAGGAAAGGCCGCGAAAGTCACGAATCGTTGGAGACGCAACATTAATGAAGCGATCCAGGAATTCCCACATCTGGCGCCCACGAAGGGTAACCCGCGCTCCGACGATGTCTTCAGCTCTCAACTTGAAGTTGGAGATCGCCATCTTCGCTTTCGTTGGAACTGCGCGCTGACCAGTGATGCGACCGAGATCTTCGATCACGTTCTCGGCGGCCGACTTACGGTCGTCCTCGCGGCCAAAACCCGAGTTGAGAACGATCTTCTCGAGCGTCGGAATCTGGTGCACATTTCCGTAATTGAACTTTTCCTTAAGTCCAGGTGCTGCTTTGGCTTTGTAAACTTCTTTGAGTGCGAGTTCCATAACTTTGCTACTGCTTAAATATTAAATTAGGCTTCGGAAACGATTTTCACATTCGAGATGTGGAGCGGGCCTTCGCGCTCAATAATTCCGCCATCAGGACTGTCCTGACTGCGCTTCTGATGCTTTTTGATGAGGCGAACCCCTTCAACAATCACTTGGGACTTGTGAGGAAAGACCTGCAGGACACGCCCCTTCTCTCCTTTGTGATTGCCTGAAATGACGACTACTTCGTCATTCTTTTTAACGTGTGTTTTCACTCGGTTACCCATGATACTTTATCCCGTCTAAACTTAAAAATCTGAATTAAAGAACCTCTGGAGCGAGAGAAACGATCTTCATGAAATTTTGCTCACGAAGCTCTCTTGCAACAGGACCGAAGATACGGGTTCCCTTGGGGTTCTTGTCATCGTTAAGGATGACGATTGCATTGCCATCGAAACGCAGAATGGAGCCATCGCTGCGGCGAATCGGAGCAGCTGTCCGAACGACTACAGCACGAACCACATCACCCTTTTTAACGTTAGCGGTGGGGATTGCCTCACGAATGTGAGCGGTAATAACATCACCGACACCAGCTGAACGGGAACGAGTTCCGATCACACCGATCATCTTGGCGACACGGGCACCGGTATTATCGGCAACCTGTACTTTGGATTCCATCTGAATCATGACTTTGTAAATTGGTAAAGTTTGATTTGAACAATGATCAAATCCATTGGCACTGAAGTCCCGGACTCAATCTTTCGGGCAACGCCCTGGTTATTAGTGAGAAAGAACCTCCTTAAGCTCCCAACACTTTCTTTTGCTGCGGGGTCTCGTCTCTCCGATCAAGACACGATCACCGACTTTAGCCTGACCTTCTTCATCGTGAGCAAAAAACTTGGAAGTCTTTTTCACGATCTTCTTGAAACGCGGATGGGGAACCCGGCGCATTACTTCCACAACGATCGTCTTGGTCATTCCATCGGAAGTCACAACACCAACACGTGTTTTCTGCAATCCTGGTTGCTTTTGATTTTCTGAATCACTCATCTAAATACTTTCTTATTAACTGGAAACGTTGATCTCAACCTTCCCTGTCAGTTACTTGGCCTCGGCGTTACGTTTTTCACTGAGAATGGTTTCGATACGAGCAATGTCGCGACGGATCTGATGGATGCGCGCTGGATTCTCAATCTGTCCGCTCTCTTTCTGGATGCGCAAATGAAGCGCCTCCTCTTTCATGTCGCGACGCGCTGTTCCCAGCTCGTCAGCACTCATCTCGCGGAAATCTTTGGTTTTAGTAGCCATGATAAAATAACTTTCAGGTAATCGATTCTACTGATCGGAACGGCGAACGAAACGGCAACGCACACCTAACTTGTTTGCTGCGAGACGGAGCGCCTCTTTTGCCTGAGTTTCCGAAACACCGGAGATCTCAAACATCATTGTGCCGGGACGAACCACAGCTACCCAATGCTCAACAGGACCCTTACCTTTACCCATTCGAGTTTCAGGTGGACGGGCTGTTACCGGCTTGTGAGGGAAGATCCGAATCCAGACCTTACCTTTACGCTTGAGGTAACGGTTAATTGAAATACGACAAGCTTCGATCTGGCGGTTTGTGATCCAGTCGCGTCCAAGACACTGCAGACCATACTCACCAAAGCTCACTTTGGTTCCGCGCTGCGCATTACCGGCACGACTGCCGCGGTGCGTTTTGCGAAACTTAACTCTTTTGGGCATCAAAGGCATAACTTCTCTCCTCTACTTTAGTTAAAATAATTAATTTAAACGGGCTGCTAACTATGAACGATAGCCACCACCGCCTCCACCGCCGCGAGGTCCGCCGCCACCACCGGGGCCACGACCACCACCAGCACCGCCGCCACCGCGAGGTCCGCCGCCACCCGGGCCACGACCACCACCACGACGATCACCGCCACCACCACCGCGACGATCTCCGCCACGCTGATTATTGGCACCTTCGCCGGTTCCTGCGCCTTCTTTCTTATTGATCCATACCTTGCAACCAATAATTCCCCACGTGGTCTCCGCCTCGGCGAAACCGTAATCGATAGGGACACGAAGCGTTTGAAGAGGCACTTTGCCTTCGCGATACTGCTCAGCACGGGCAATATCAGCACCACCGAGACGACCTGCACAACGGATACGAATACCCTCTGCACCGAAATCCATAGCGGTCTGGATCGTCCGCTTCATTGCACGGCGAAAAGAAACACGACGCTCAAGCTGAGTCGCTACCTGAGCAGCTACCCAGGACGCATCGAGTTCAGGCTGACGAATCTCGTGAATATCGAGCTTAACCTGGGAGTTTTGACACATCTTACCGATATCATTGGTCATGATTTCGATTTCAGCACCTCTCTTACCGATGATAAGACCGGGACGTGAAGTGTGAAGCGTTACCCGAACACTGTTCCAGGCGCGTTCGATCACAACCCGGGAGACAGCACCCTTCTGAAGACGGTTCTCGAGATAACGGCGGATTCGGAGATCGACGTGCAGCTGATCTGCATATTCGCCCTGTGGTGCATACCACTTTGACTGCCAGTCTTTATTGACGGCGAGTCTGAATCCAATCGGATGTACTTTCTGTCCCATAACTCAATTATTCCAAATCCTTACTAAAAATTACTTACCGTGCTTTTCCGCGTGCAATTCTTTTGCCTTGGAAATCCACTCATCCCTCTCAATGCGTCCTTTAAAGGAAAGAAGTTCATCGAACTCCGCAACATTCGCATCGGTCCAGTCAGCGATCTGCTTGAAAACATAAATTCCAATAGAATTGAGCTTTTCTTCAAGCTTCGGGCCAACTCCATTGATCTCTTTAAGATCGTCAACTTCTGCGGGGCGGGAGTCATAAACCATTCCGAGCTTCTCGTCAACACGTCCTCCACCTGAAGTGGCACTTTTCGCGGAATCTTCTTTCTTAGCTTCCTTTTCAGGAGCCGCTTTTTGAGCTGCAGCCTTCTTTGGAGCCGATTTCGCGGCTTTCCCGGAAACGTGCTTTTTCTTTTCAGAAGGCACAGCAATCGCGTCATCACTGAGAACGACTGTGATATGGCTGGTGCGCTTGAGAATCGCTGAAGCGGATCCACGGGCACGTGGCTTGAATCGCTTGAAGGTTGGGCCTTCACCCACCACTGCGCTCTTCACGAAGAGCCCTTCAACCGACAACTCGAAGTTGTTCTCAGCATCTGCAAGAGCTGCTTTCATTGTCTTATTGAAAAGCTCAGCTCCCTTGCGGGGAGTGAAATTCAAAAGGTCAATTGCTGCCGAAACAGGCAGACCTTGAATCTCACGAGCCACATCTCTCGCTTTACGCGCCGAGATCCGGGCAAACTTGTATGTCGAAGTGACGTCCATGATTGTGATACTATTAACTCTTAAAAATTGGTTTGGTTCGGGAGCAATTTAATGCCGTCTCCCACGGCGACTTCTTCTACGTCTGCGATTTTGTCCTGAAGGACAGCACCGGAAATCGATTCGCGAACGTCTACGACCATCGCTGTAAAAATAGGACGCTCTCCACGGAGAACAGTCAAAGGTGTCCCGACGCGGAGCCCTTCCTGGCGACCCACATCAAAAACGATCAGCCCGATCTCGGGATCCTGGCTCACAACGCGTGAGCCCTCAACGGCACCTGCGCCGCCTTCAGCTGAAATCAGTGGCGCGATTGCCTTGCCGGCCTTCGCAATTGCCTTGCCGGCCTTGTCGCGAGATTCCTTATCCACATCCGGGGTTTGCCCGAGGTAGGAAAGAAACGCCTCACTCAACTGGTGAAGCGCCTGCCCCTGCCTCTCATTCTCCTGCTGGGAGATATCGAGATCACGGACCGCTTTCAGGAGACGCTGCTCAAGGCTGTTTTCATCACGGGTGAACAGATCCACACCGAATGCCTGAAGCTTCAATTGCGCCTCACGGGAAGCAACGACTTGCTCCTCGCTGACACGCACCGCCTCAGAAAGACTTTTCACGAGCATCTTGCGCTGTGCTTCAAGAGCATCAGCGCGCCCCTTCTCCTTCACCAGTTGCGCCTGAGAAAGAGACAAAGCCGCCTGCAGTTCACGAATCTGGATGGAATCATCCGCTTTCACAAGACCTGCGGAAACACAGACCACCATTGCCATCGCAGTCGCGAAAGCAGTCAGGGGCTGATATGTCGGCAGGGATCTCATGAAATAATTCGTGTTAGAACAGGGTTGCTTACTTGATCTTAGGATTGTGGCCACCGTGACCACCGAACTTACGGGTAGGGGAAAATTCGCCGAGCTTGTGCCCAACCATATTTTCCGTCACGAAAACCGAGGTGAACTCTTTCCCGTTATGAACGAGAAAAGTGTGACCAACGAAATCCGGTGTGATCATGGAACGACGTGACCAAGTTTTGATCGGGCGTTTCTGACCAGTCTCATTCATCGCATCAATCTTATCGAGAAGCTTGCTGTCGACGAACGGGCCTTTTTTGAGTGAACGACTCATATAATTTTAAGTAACAGTTTAAAAATTAACGGCTGCGCTTTTTGCTTTTGCGACGCTCAATAATGAACTTATCGCTGCCTTTATACTTCTGACGGGTGCGCTGTCCCTTGGTGTGACCCCATGGACTCTTCAAGTGCTGGCGACCACCACCTGATTTCGACTTACCCTCACCACCACCATTCGGGTGATCAACAGGGTTCATACACATACCGCGGACGGTCGGGCGAACACCCTGCCAGCGAGTACGACCCGCTTTGGCGCTCACAACCTGCTCGTGCTCGTGGTTACCCACGATACCAACCGTTGCGTAACACTTCGTGTGAATCTTGCGAATCTCACCTGAAGGCATCTTCACGAGAGCGTAATCACCTTCACGGTTGGAAAGCATACAGCTTTGGCCGGCACTTCGTGCAACCTGACCACCCTTACCCGGCTTCAACTCAACGTTGTGAATCGTCGTTCCGGTGGGAATCGCTGAAAGAGGAAGCGCACACCCGGGAGTGATTGCCGCGTTCTCGCCTGCAGAAACCGTAGCACCGACCTCAAGCCCGCGGGGAGCGAGGATGTAGGAGCGCTGATTGTCAGGATACTCGATCAAAGCGATGCGAGCCGTGCGGTTCGGATCATACTCAATCGAAAGAACTTTCGCGAGCTCGTCACGGCGATTCCGTTTGAAGTCAACAAGACGATAGCGACGCTTGTGACCGCCTCCGCGGTGACGACAAGTGATGCGACCCTGGTTGTTGCGGCCACCGGACTTCTTGAGAGGACGACAAAGGCTCTTCTCAGGCTTTGAAGTCGTGATCTCTGCGAAATCAGGATGCTGCTTGTACCGGTTCGACGGCGTAATTGGTCTGTAAGTTTTTAAACCCATGCTCTTTTAGCGTTTGTGGTTAAACAAGTTCAATGGTTTCGCCGTCAGCAAGCTTAACAAAAGCTTTCTTCCAACTTTTCGTGCGGCCGAAATCAGCACGACGCTCGCGCTTCTTTTTGCCCTGGTAGTTAGCCGTGCGAACACTGGCGACTTTCTTGCCAAAAAGCTTCTCAACCGCCTCGCGGATCTCGAGCTTGTTAGCACCTGGATTTACTTTGAAGACGTACTCGTTGTTCGTCTCCGTCAACAGCGTCGCTTTCTCGCTCAGCTGAATGGTATCAATGACCTGGAAAATATCTTTCATCGTTCTAGAGCGTCTTTGAATTATTTAGATGTCCGTGCTGCGAGAATCTCAAGCGCGTCCTCTACAACAAAAATCTTGGTGTAGTGGAGAAGCTGCTCAGTGTTCACTTCGTTAGCTGAGATCAAAAGAGCCGACTGGTAATTACGACCGGCACGTTTGGTTTCCTCTGAAAAGTCAGACCCAATGATGAGAACGCGCTTCGCATCCGCTGCAAGCCCCTTCACTTCACCGGCGAATGATTTCGTTTTGCCATCGGAAACAGCGAAAGCGGAAATCGTTGCTACATCACCTTCGTTGATACGCTCGGTGAGAACCTTCGAGAAAGCGAGGCGCTTCGTGCCTTTATTCACTTTCTTCGAGTAATCCCGGTTGCGGGGACCGAATGCGACACCACCACCGCGGGTGATTGGAGAAGCGTTACCACCGCGACGGGCGTTACCGGTTCCCTTCTGACGATAAGGCTTCTTGCCGGTTGCGGCGACTTCGCCACGCGTCTTCGTGTGAGCTGTTCCGCTGCGTCGGTTGGCTTGCATCGCCACCACCACATCATGAACGGCCTGACGACCACGTGCCTCGTCTTCTACAACCTCAATGTTTGCGCTCTTAGCGCCTGCAAGATCTAAAGTTTTTGCTGCCATCTCTGTAATTCTTTACTGATTATTCTGCTGCTTTATTCAATCACGCTTTGCTTCTTAGCTTTCAGCGTTCTCAGCAGGTGCGTCTTTTGCTTTAAGATCTCTAACAGGACCTTCCTTCTTGATGGCTGGACGAATTACGATGTAACCACCCTTGGCACCCGGAACGGAACCGCTTACGAGAAGAACATTGTCCTCTTCGCGCTTCTTCACGATCTTCAGGTTCTGGATCGTCTTGCGGTAGTTACCGTGACGACCGGGCATCTCCTTGTTCTTCCAAATACGACCGGGATCCGTTCCCGCGCCGACACCACCTGGACGACGGTGCATCATGTGACCGTGCGACATAGGCTGTCCGGCAAAATGGAAACGCTTAACAACGCCCTGAAAACCTTTACCCTTACTCGTGCCGATCACGTCGATCCACTGACCTTCATCGAACATGTCGATTCCGGGGTGATCCACCTCAGGAAGCTGATCATCATTCTCAACGCGAAACTCAAGAATCTTTTTCTTGGGAGTTCCACCGGTTGATTTTACATGACCAAGCGAAGCACGGTTAAGACGAGACTCTTTCTGCTCGTCAAAGCCGACCTGGACTGCTGAATAGCCGTCCTTATCCTGGGTTTTCTTCTGGAGAAAGACATTGTCGCTCACGTCGATGACAGTGACAGCGATTGAAACGCCGTCTTCATCGAAGATGCGTGTCATCCCCACTTTTTTACCAATTATTCCGATGCTCATTGCAGTCGTCCTTGTTTAAATTTTAGAGGGTTTACGCCAGACTAGATCTTAATCGTGATATCCACGCCGGCAGGAAGATTCAACTTCTTCAACTCATCAACCGTGCGAGCGGTAGGCTCAACGATATCAAGAAGGCGCTTGTGAGTCCGAATCTCGAACTGCTCAGCAGATTTCTTGTTCACGTGAGGTGATGCATTGACACTGAACTTCTCGATACGAGTCGGAAGAGGAATCGGTCCCGAGACTCTTGCACCTGTGCGCTTAGCTGTCTCAACGATGTCCGCCGTCGATTTATCAAGGAGACGGGAATCATATGCCCGAAGCCGAATTCTAATACTTTGTCCCTGCATTTCAGTTTTTCCGTTAAAAATTAAATCAATTCAGTTCGCTTACTGCGTCGCACTCAACGTGCTTATATATAATGCTCAGTCAGTTGAGCCAGGATCGCTCCCGGCACTTCTTCAAACTGAAGCGGCTCCATCGAGAAACTTGCTCGTCCCTTTGAGAGACTGCGCATATCTGTCGCGTAACCAAACATCTCCGCCATCGGTACCTCTGCCTTTATCTGGCTGAGCCCGTTGCGGGAATCCACCTCAGAAATTCGCCCACGACGACGATTGAGATCCCCGATGATGTCGCCCTGATATTCGTCAGGGACGTCGACACTAACCCTCATTACGGGTTCAAGCAACTTCGGATCTGCAGAAGTAATCGCTTCTCTCATCGCGAGGATCGCAGCGATCTTAAATGTCTGCTCATTTGAGTCCACATCGTGGCTCGAACCACCGACGAGGTCTACGTGAATGTCCACAATCGGATAGCCGAGGATCGTTCCACTGCTAAGAGATTCGCGAATCCCTGTCTCACAGGCATTGTGAAACTCCTTAGGAATCTCACCGGCGACGATGCGGTTATTATAAGTAAATCCCTTACCGCGCTCGTTGGGTGAAACCTTGAGCGTAACATGACCATACTGGCCCTTTCCACCCGTCTGCTTAATCAGCTTGTAATCGCCGGTAGCGCCAGTCGTAATGGCTTCACGATACGCGATCTGAGGTTTGCCGGCGTTCGTACGAACCGCAAACTCAGCTTCGAGACGTGAAGCGATGATCTCCAGGTGGAGCTCACCCATTCCCGCAATAATGGTCTGCCCGGTCTCCTCATCGCTCGAGACGACGAAGGTTGGGTCCTCTTCCGCAAGGCGTTGAAGCCCTTCCGTAAGCTTATCGGAATCAGCGGTCGTCTTTGGCTCAACCGCCATCGAGATAACCGGATCCGGGAATGCCGGAGGCTCCAGCATAATATCAAATTCTTTGTCGTGAAGCGTATCCCCCGTGCGGGCAAACTTCAGACCGACGATCGCTGCAATATCCCCAGCGTAACACGTCTCGATATCCTTATGATCATCGGACTGGATCTGGATCAATCGACCGACACGCTCTTTACGACCGGTCCGGGAGTTCCAGATCTGATCACCCTTGGAAACGGTGCCTGAGTAGACACGAATAAAAACCAGCTTCCCGACGTATTTATCGGACCAAAGCTTAAATGCCAGCGCACAGAACTTGGCATTGTCGTCAGCCGGCGCCGTCACCAGAGCTGACTCATCATCCACTTTCGTGCCCTCCGCCGCAGTCACCTCGATGGGACTCGGGAGATAATCAACAATCGCATCCAGGAGATACTGAATACCCTTGTTCTTAAAAGCAGAACCACCAACAACCGGAACTATCTTGTTCGCAACCGTGGCACGACGGAGAGCAAGCTTCACATCCGCCGTCGTAATCTCCTCTTCGTCGAGAAATTTCAATCCAATCTCCTCATCCGCATCGACGAGCGCCTCGAGAAGAGACTCATACGCAGCATCGGCGACTGCCTGCTGCTCCTCCGTGAGATCAGCGAGAGAATAAGTGGAACCGATCAGATCATCATCGGAATAAATAACCGCACGCTTATTAATAACGTCGATCTGACCCTGAAGCTCCTCCTCTGAACCGATCGGCACGAGGATTGGATGCGCGTTGGCACCCAGTTTTTCATGAACATCTTCAACCACGGCCGCGAAATCAGCGCCGACCCGGTCCATCTTGTTCACAAACACAATACGGGGAACCCCGTATTTATCAGCCTGACGCCATACGGTCTCAGACTGAGGCTGCACACCGGCAACCCCGCAAAAAACAACTACCGCTCCATCAAGGACTCGCAATGAGCGCTCAACCTCAGCCGTAAAATCAACGTGACCGGGAGTGTCAATAATATTCACCCGCTGCTTTTCACCAACGAATGACTTGTGAATGCCCTGCTCATCGAGCTGGACCCAGTCACAGGTCACCGCAGCCGAAGTAATTGTAATACCCCGGGCGCGCTCCTGCTCCATCCAGTCCGTCGTCGCCTGACCGTCATGCACTTCACCGATCTTGTGGATCATGCCCGTATAGAACAGGATCCGCTCGGTCAAAGTCGTCTTCCCCGCATCAATGTGAGCCGCAATCCCGATGTTACGTGTCCGCTCAAGCGGAAACGCGCGATCAGGAGAATTGAGGCTATCACTCATTGAAGCAGCAAAAGATAAGGTCTGTAAGGTTGCAGACACCGGCACAGGGTAGGTCAGAAAGACAGAAAAGCAGGGTGGTGTGAAGACGATGAATATCGAATTCGACTACCAGCGGAAGTGAGCAAACGCGCGGTTTGCCTGAGCCATCTTATGAGTCTCGTCACGCTTACGAATGACAACACCCTGATTAGTGCTCGCGTCTTTGATTTCGTTAGCCAACGCGATGTGCATTGGTGTGCCGCGCTTGGAGCGTGCACAGTTAACGATCCAGCGCATGGCGAGTGACTCCTGGCGATCGAGGGAAACCTCGAGTGGCACCTGGTAAGTTGCTCCACCAACACGACGGCTTTTCACCTCAACACGTGGCTTGGCATTCTCAACCGCACGATTAAGCACTTCTACCGGATCAACCGATTCAACACTTTCGTTCGCACGATCAATCGCGGCGTAGACGATACGCTCAGCGAGGGCACGCTTACCCTGATGCATTACCTTGGATACCAACTTAGCTACGACAGGACTGTCGTAACGGGCATCACGTCGCTCAGGCTTGGTATAAACTCTTTTTCTTCGGGACATAGGATTATTTCAGTCAGTTACTAAAACATTCGTATCGCCGGAGAGATAATTAGGATCGCAGGATTGCGACCCCGATCATCACCCCTTCGGTCGTTTTGCTCCGTATTTCGAGCGTGCTTGTTTACGACCGTCGACACCCAGGGTATCAAGCGCACCACGAACAACGTGATAACGAACACCTGGTAAATCTTTCACTCGGCCACCGCGAACCAGAACAATCGAGTGCTCCTGGAGGTTGTGACCTTCACCACCGATGTAGGCGATGACTTCCTGACCGTTCGTCAGTCTTACTTTAGCAACCTTACGAAGCGCTGAGTTAGGCTTCTTCGGAGTCCGCGTATAAACCTGAAGACAAACACCCCGGCGTTGCGGGCATTCATCCAGAGCAGGAGACTTGGACTTTACGACCTTGTCCTTTCTTCCTTTGCGAACGAGTTGGTTGGTAGTAGGCATAACGTTACCGTCAGATAAAATAGTTGGTATTCAGAGTCTCCCCTGGGGCAAAGTCGCCACCGGGAGAATAAATCCCCGCCAGTTCGGCGAACCGTGGCTGAGTAGGGGGCGGGAATATAGATGGACTATTTCAGGTGGCAACCGGAAATTTAGGTAATTTTTAAAGAAGTTCAAAATGAGAAGGGAAAGTTTGAGAAAGCCCTCCTCATTTTGCCTGTAAATCATTAAAAATACCGGTAATTCGGAGATTCCGGACACCATGCCCTGAAAGCGATCCTTTACGATCAGGTTCTGTACTGCCCCCCCCCCTCCCCTCGATGAAGACACCGCTGACTAGCGGCCGGGCATTAGTGGTTTCCTGATGTGAAAAAAAGATCAGACACGGGAAAGCCTGAGCAACTGCCGCAATGAGCCGCAAAGTGAACCGGTGAAAGAACGTGTCGAAAGCTCCGTTTCGAATCCACCATCTTTATTCGCCCTCCTGATGAGCGGCGGGCGGAATCAACAGGGGGAATAATTCTCAACCCCGATGACCCGAAAAAAAGTAGCTGGAGGGAGATTTGAACTCCCGACCTTAGGCTTATGAGTCCTCTGCTCTACCCCTGAGCTATCCAGCCTTTTTTTACGGGTTGCTACAGAACTTTCGTCTGGCGATTTGTCAAGCCGCAAAACACCTCAGAATCCCCCGTTTTCCACAAAAATACGGTTTGAGTTCAAGACGCCGGCGAAAAATCCGAAATGCCCCGCCGATTGAGGGCTCATAATCCTACCGGATACCCCGTGAAATCACCCATTGAGCCTCGATAGGAAACACTCCCGCTCACACGCACCACGACGGAAGCGCGCGTGACCTCTCTCCAGCATCAAGGTCGCGCCCGCAGAGGAGAACACAAAATCGCATTTCCACGAATCCCGCCCCTTGTAATCCCGCCCCTGATTCATAGACTCCACCCAATGAAAGTATTAGTCGTTGGAGCCGGAAATATGGGAGCCTCACATGCGAAGGCATATCACCAACTCGAGGGATTCGAGATTGCAGGGATCGTGACGCGCTCAGAGGCAAGTCGGGCGCCTCTCATCGAGGAACTTGGCGGAGGAATCGCGGGATTTGATGATTTCGACACCGCTCTCGCCGAGGTGAAGCCGGACGTCGTTTCGATCAACACCTACCCCGAAACGCACGAAGAGTTCGCAACGAAAGCACTTTTGGCCGGAGCTCATGTCTTCATGGAAAAGCCCATCGCGACAACGGTCGAGGCAGCACAACGCATTGTTAACCTCGCTCGCGAGAAGAACCGCAAGCTCGTGATCGGATACATCCTCCGCGTTCACCCCTCGTGGATCAAGTTTATCGAAATCGCTCAGACGCTCGGCAATCCGCTCGTGATGCGGATGAACCTGAACCAACAGTCCAAAGGCCGGATGTGGGACGTGCATCGCAATCTCATGAACTCGATGTCCCCTATCGTCGACTGTGGCGTTCACTACGTCGACGTGATGTGTCAGATGACACGCTCCAAGCCAATCAAGGTCAACGCGATCGGAGCCCGCCTTTCCGATGAACTCAACGAGGGAATGTATAACTACGGCCAACTTCAGGTGACCTTTGAAAACGGTTCCGTCGGCTGGTATGAGGCCGGCTGGGGCCCCATGATGAGTGAGACCGCCTTCTTCGTCAAAGACGTCGTCGGGCCGAAAGGCTCCGTTTCCATCGTTGCTGACAAAGCCGGTGGCGAATCAATGTCGAGCGACGTCGACAGCCACACCAAAACCGAATCATTGCTCCTCCATCACGCCGAGCAGGACGCCGACAACGAGTTTATCAAAGACGACGAGCGGATCGATCTCACCGACGAACCGGACCACGACGAGCTCTGCCTGCGCGAGCAGCAGTTTCTGCTAAACGCAATTCAGAACGACTCCGACCTCTCCGACCACATGGACGACGCCGTGAACAGTCTCAAGATCGTTCTCGCCGCCGATCAGGCCCTCAAAGAAGGCCGGACCGTGGATCTGTAAACGAAAAGGTCCTTACTCGAGAGGAAAAAGCCTCACGCAGAGGCGCAAAGTCGCAGAGTTCCAGTTTTAACTCTCTGTCGCACTGCGTGAGCCATTCACTCGCACTTAGCTGAACAGCTCTGCAATCGGCTTGCCCAGATCTGTGATCGGCACGGGTCTGTCTCCGTCGTAGAGATACTCGCCCGGATCGATCTGCATCGCGGCGAGAGCCGTCGCGAAGTAATCAGGAACGCTGACCGGCTTGTCGGCAATCTCCTCTGCAATCTCATTGGAAGCCCCCCAGGCACCTTTGTGGTTCAACCCGCCACCGGCGATGACATTGGTAAAGACCTTGGACTGGTGACCGCGTCCGCCCCCGGAATCAAAGTTTCCGGGACGACCGAATTCGGAATTGATCAGGATGACGGTTTTATCCAGAAGCCCATGCGAGTCGAGGTCGGTGATCATCGTCGAAATCGCGGAATCGAGATCCTGAATCAGGAGATGCTGCTTCAGCTGCCCGTCGTTATGCGTGTCCCATCCGGTCCCGTTTTTAAAGTTATCACTGTAGGACACCTCGACAAAACGAACCCCCGCCTGAAAGAGGCGACGAGTCAGCAAACAACGCTGCCCGAACTCGCTGCCATACGCGTTGCGCAGGTCGGCGGTCTCAGCATCGAGATTGAAAACGTCCATAAAATCGGGGCCTGAGAGACGGAGACTTTCTTTGAGCGCCGTGTCGTAATCCGCGAACTTCTTATCCCCGGCGTAGCGCCCGGCACCGCCATCACGCACCGCCGCGAGCAATTCCTCACGACGGGAGACGCGATCCGACGCCAGCCATTTCGGCCGCGCGAGACCGGCAGGACCTGAACCGATGTCGGTTGAGTAGATAAAACCTGCCTCCGGCCCGAGAAATCCCGGTCCCCGCGCAATATTCGGATATCCCAGCAGGACATACGCCGGAACACCTTCCGCAGCAGCACCCCGTTTGTGAGCAATGATCGAACCCAGCGACGGGTAAGTTGCCGTTCCACTCGTGGGCCGCCCCGTATGCATCCGGTTCGCCGCGGCAGCGTGCTCATCGACGACGTCATGATGAAGCGAACGCACCGCGGTGACATGTTCCATCAGCTTCGCGGTTTTAGAAAGGTGCTCACACACCTCCACCCCGGGAACAGAAGTCTCAATTGATGAGTAATAGGAGCCCGCTTTCTTCGCCTTGGCATCGCCAACAGCCTTCGGATCAAACGTATCGATCTGGGCCATTCCCCCGCCGAGCCAGAGCATGACGCAGTGTTCCGCTTTGCCCATCGGCACGGCACCGGCGGCATGTGTGATTCCCGGCGAAGCAAGAGCGCCGGCAGCTGCCGCGGTCGTGGATTGAATAAATTTTCTACGATTCATTGAATTTTCTAGTTCAGTTAGGGCACCATGATCATCTCGGGAGCATTCAGGAGCGCCCACAGAGCATCCTCAGCCTGCTCACGCCAGTGCGTTTTCAGATAACGCGTCGGAGGATCGCCGGCACGCGCCATTGCCTCCTCTTCCTGCTTGATGGAATTGGCTTCGGAATGGAGATGATTCGACCAGGAAACATGAGGCATCCGCTTTTCCTCCGGAACCGGGGGCAACTCAGCTTCGGGAACAACGCGGTTTTCAAAGCCATCCGAAAGGAGAGCGTGGAACATGTCCCGCTCCGTGGAAGTCGGCTTCCTCGTCAAAAAGCGCAGATAGAGCTGATCCGTCAACCACTCGACTGACTCCGCGTCGACGCAAAGCTGCGTGATCTCCGAGTCATCCGTCAGCCGCGTCATCCAACTCCCCATGACTCCGTTGGCGAGAACGCCGGGCTGCAGCGGATTGGGATCTTCGACCCGGTGCGACGTAGGTTCCTGACGCGAGTTCCGCCAACCGAAAGCCCGCAGAACGTCGACGACCGCCTGAATTTTCGGCATCGCTAGACTGGGGCGATCGCGCTCATTGGCGAGCGTGGAAAACTCCCAGGCCCGTTGTGGCGAGCCGAAGTTCAGGAAATAATTGGGAGCAAGCCGCCCTTCCATATCCATCGTCAGCAACCCGAGGTCCATTTCCTTTCCGGCGATGTGCCAGGCATTGTCGACGACCTGCTCCGCGCTCATTCGGCGGCGGTAGGGAGCCTCGAAAAAGCGATCTGCGTCGACGATATTCGACGGGAGATCCTGCGCCTGCTGCTGATAAAGCTTCGACGTCATGATCGTCTTTGCGAGCTTCTTGAGATCATACCCACCGCGAATAAATTCATCGGTGAGGTGTGCGAGCAGCTCCGGATCAACGGGCGCGTGCCCTTCCCAGTCATCCACCGGCTCAACGATACCCGCTCCGATATAGCGGCTCCACATCCGGTTCACGAGCACTTCAGCAAACCGCCGTGAGAAAGTCACATCGGCGGCAATCCGTTCACGGGTGTCCGTCGGGTCAGCGAGAACGCCCTCGGGGATTTCAGAAATGAATTCATCGAAGGGCCACTCCGCTTTGACTTTCGAGCCGATCGGCAGCGTCACCTCGATCAATGATTCTCGACCGCCTTTGGAAACGTGATCAAAAAACGCAGCGGGCACACTGCTCGTTTTCGGAACCGAGATTTCCTTTTGCTCCAGCATTGCCGCCATTTTGAAAAGGTCCTCCTGCGTCGTCTCGTGATAAGGCGAGTCGTGGCACCGGGCGCATTTCATATTCACGCCGAGGAACGCCGTTCCGACGATGTGAGCCTTTGCCGCCATCGGCACGTCGTTCGCCGTCGCAATCCCAAACCCGGCGGCTCCGCCACCCCAGACGCTGCCACGCATCGTGATCAACTCGGTCGCAAACCGATCCATCGGCTTGTTGTCACGAAGCGCTTCGAGAATCCAGAAACGAAACGGGCCGGTGTTGTTCAGCATCGGCTTGAGAAGGTTCGGATTCTCCGCGAGGACATCCTGCCAGTAACCCACCTGATTGTCCGCCCACCGATCATCGGCGAGGAGTCGATCGATCATTTTCTCCCGCTTCTGAGGAGACGGGTCTGCCTGGAAAGCACGGATATCCTTCACCGGAGGCGAGACCCCGACGGTATCAATCCAAACTCTCCGGAGAAAAGTCAGATCGTCGACGACCGGAGTCCGGTCCGCGATTTCCAGCGCGGGATTCTCAATTTTCCCGCCTTCGTCTTTGATCCATTTTTTCAGAATCGCGACTTCTTCAGCGGTAAGCCCGTCGCCCTTCGGGGGCATCTTGTCGTCTCCCGCTTCCGCGCCGACCAGTTCGATCAAAAAGCTCTTGTGTGGATCGCCGGGGACCACCGCGGGAATGCCGGAGTCGCCACCCGCGAGAAGGCTCTCCTGTTTCTGCAAATTCAGCTCGCCCTTTTCCTTCTCCCCGTGACAGCGATAGCAATGCTCCGCAAAAATGGGACGGACCTCCTTATTAAAAAAGGAATCCGGATCGCCTGATTTTTTGCGCGCTTCCTCAATTCGGGCGAGAACGAGATCATCAATGCCTTTACCGCTCGATTCTCCGATAAGATGCTTCGCGGCAAGCTCGTGACGCTTCTTCCAGTAATCGCCCTGCTTGTCGGCGGCGCGGCGATTGTCCCGGTCAAGATGATCGAGCATCGTGCCGGTCTCGTCGGCAAACGCGACCCAACCCTCGTCGGTCAAGCGGGGACCGGATTCCGTCCCGGGGGCCACGAGTTGAAAAATCTCGTCCCCCTTCGCAATCGCGAGACACGTTTCGCCAAATTCCAAACGGATTTTCGGACCTCCGACCATGATATCGAACACAACCGTGTGAGCCCCGCCTTTACTGGTGAATTTTACGATTTTCTCAACATCATCCATCGCATGAGGACGCATCCCCGGCCGCGGCACCTCCGGAACCGGCTGGACGTGGTTGTGAGCGCCGCCGCCCCGTCCCACTTTCGGGAAATCGAGAATGTTTTTCCCATCGACGAAAAGACGGGCAACCGTCCGGGAGCGGCCGAGAAACTCGTAGTCTCCCGGCTCCAGCTCGATCTCAGTCACCGCACGAACGAGCACCCCGGTCCCCCAGTCTTCGCGCACGCCCCAGTCATCGAACTTTCGCGGGATACGGATGAAGCCCATCGCCTTCTGATCCCACGAAATGAGCGGCTTCCCGGGATCACTGGGGAATTTCACATTGTTCTCAAGAGGACCGTGCATGTGAAGTTTCACGACACCCTTCTCCGCCTCAGGCAACACCACCGGAGGCTCAACCCTCTCATATCGTGTCATGAACGTTTCCGACGGAACGCTCTTCCGATAAAGCGCGATTTCATCAAGGCCGCCGATGAACGAATTCCCTGGGCTGCCTCCCGTCGACGAACCGATCCAGACCTCATCGTTATCGACCACCGGAGGCGCGGTAGTGGCCCCGCCCATGTCCCAGGTGCCCTTGATCTCTTTACCATCGATAAAAGCACGGATCGATTCCGGCTTTCCGAACTCGTAGCTCACCGCGACGTGGTGCCAGCCGGTGTTCACCCCGACTCCCGAAACCGTCGTCCACCGATGCCAGTCCCCCGGCTTGCCGTCTTGATCACGGCTGTGGAAAAGAAAATTCACCCCTGCCTGACCGGCGACCGACTTCAGCCGGAAGGCCCAGTTCTGATTGGTCGTCCCAAACCCTTCATTAAGCGTGCGCCCCTTTGAGATAATCGCGGCCTGCCCGTTGAATTTGGTCGGGTTGATCATCGCCTCCACCGAAATCACATCGCCATTGTCGAAATCGAAACGCGAATTCTCGCCTTCATCCGGAATCACGACCCGCTCACCCGCATCGAGGCGCAGCGCCCGATTGGTTTTCCCGAACTTCGGATATTCCGGAGCAACGGGGCCTTTGTCGGTGATCTCCTTGTTTTTGGTTTTACCGCCCCCCAAATCGCTGTCACTGGAAAACGACCAGTGCGCGACCGGCTCCGTATCCTGAACCGCTTTTTCAAAGGCTGAGGGTTCCGCTGCAGTCGCGAAAGAAAGCAGAAAAGTCGCGGAAAAAGTGATGGTGAGAATCCTATGCATAACGCTCCTCAAGCATCGGGGGTAATCCGCCTTCCGGTCAAGCATACGGCAGGTCCGAATCCGCGTATAAGAGGCACCACTGAAAGGGCGTGACTAAAAGTGAGAATAAACCCCTCACCATTCGATCGATGAACTCTCTTTCATTTCTGGATCGCGGCGGGTGCGACGGCGGAACGAGTTTCGTTCCGCTACAGGACCACGTCCTCAGACCCCCAGCCACGTCAGCCCCCACGCAATCACGAGAGGCGAAGTGATCAAACTCACAAACGACGTCGCGAGAACCACTTTGATCGCCACCTCAGGCTGCCCGCCGAAGAGCCGCGACAAAACGATAGGATAAACCGCGGCCGGCATCGCCGCCTGAACCACGAGAAGCCGTTTCAAGTCGTCGCTGATCGGGGCAAACTTTGCCACTACCAGCATGAGACCGGCGAGGAGCATGATGCGGGCAAAAGAACTCGCGAAGGCGACCCTGAGCGCATCCTCGAGAATCCCTTTCGTGAAAAATTTGCTCATCGTTGCGCCGATCATGAAGATCGCCATGGGAATCGCGCAGCGCCCGAGCATCTCGGTGATCGTCGTCACGATGCCGGGGATGTAATGGTATCCCCCGGTGAAATTAAGAATCAAGGCCCCTACCACGGCGAGAAACGGGCCGTTGACGAGAGATTTCAGCCCCGATTTCTTCGTGAGAATCGCGAGCCCTATCGTCCACATCGCGATTTCCACTCCGACGCCGTGCACGAATACGAGACCGGCCGGCCCGGGATTATCAGGGAAAAGCTCCACGAGAATAGGCAGCGGGAGGTAGCCGTAATTTTGAATCCCCGTCGAAATCGTGAAGGTCCGCAACCCTTCACCGCGGTGAAGCCCCGAAAGTCGCGCGACGACCCACGCGACCCCGAACCCGAGAACGATCAAGACAAACCCGAGCCCGATCGCCCATCCCGCGGAACTCAATTTTGCCAGGGCCGGATTCCCCGGAATCAGATTCAAAATCAAACAGGGCACGAGCAGATTCAGCCCGAGCTTCATCACGCCGATCTCGGTCTCCTCATTCAACCAGCCGCGCCGGTTGAAAAAAAACCCGATCGCGATGACGAGAAAGATCGGCAACGTCGCCGAAAAGATAGTGAGGTAGGAAGGCATCCCCGCTTACGACTTATCACCGCGTTTTCTATCTTCGACATACCCCCGAAGCATCAGTCCAATCCCGCCGGCGATCAGGATGATGAGCAGAAACAGGTGCGTCCCCTTTATCGCAATGACAGGGCGAAAACGGCTCACGACTTCGACGCCGAGAATGACGACACCGAGCCCGGTCAAAATCCATCCCCATTTCTGACGGGCGTTGAAAAAGAGCGCGATAATTCCAATAAAGAGCGGAACGAGGACGATCCCCATCGAGGTCGTTTCCATCAATCCGCCGCCACCACGCCCGCGCCCGATCGAATTGGAAATGAGCCCGCCGTGACCGGTCGTAAATCGGACCGAATCAAAGAAGAGCCACACCCCGACCACCGTCAGCACTGCCCCGATCAAAAACTTGATCTCTCCTCCCGGTTGTCCGCCTGGTTTTAATTCCATGTGTCGCAGTAAAGCTTAATACGCCCGGAGATTCAACCCTGTTAGGTCACTCGAAATTGATTAAAAGTTCCAAATCGAAATTGATATCTAACACTAATCTGACAATTAGTTTGATCTTCTTAATGATTTCAGATCACTTTATAGATATTCTCAAGCACGCTACTAAATGAAATTTCAGAAAGCCGTTTTCAACATTCCAACAATTCCTGATCTTAAGAGGGTTGCCAGCGCCTACGTTATAGATCACAGAGGATTATCTGAAGAAGAACTTCGAGCTGCAATGATGAGTGCTTCATCCCAGTTCACTGATGAAAAGAACATCGCAAAGGCTCTCGAAGAGATCGAATCCCATGAAGATCGAAATATCCGCATGATCGGGAAAGCGATGCTCTCCGAAATTCTGCTTAACGAAGACGGATTCGTTTGCCAGCAGAAAGAGACCGAAGACAAATTGATCGAATGGGAAAGTGCTATCATCGATCGATCCAATGAAGAGCTAGCAACAAAAAGAGGAGAGCGAATACATAGCATCAAGCTATTTACATTTCTTGTCGAAGCAGCTTGGGAAGACGGAGTTCTCAAACCCGACGAGAAAAACTTGATTGGAAAGGTGAGAGAAAAATTAAAAATCTCTGAAGCTGAATTCCGAATTATCGAAGCTCAACTCGGGGTCTTTCCCAAAGAGAAAAATGAAACGCACACTCGCGGTGAAATTGGTGAGGTTCGAAAGTTACTTCAGAGCAAAGGACTGATTTTTCCAGCGCGTGACGAAAACCGAATGGATTTCGATGTTATCCCGTCAGAGATTGCGGCAAGCTTGCGAAAAGTGCTCAACATTGAATTGAAGCGAGTAGGATATTGCGAACTGCTGGCACATCGTTTCGTCAGATCAAAAGATCACCTCACTGAGATGATCGAAAAAACCGGCTACCATTTGGAAGGGAGGCCTTCAGTATCGGAACTCCAGGCGATGACACTCGAGTTCGTCACACCATCTCAAGTTCTCGGTGGATTCAGTCAGAACGACGGATTAGCTAAAGACAAATTGAGCACATGGTGCGCTGAACTTGGAACCAAAATCAGCGGTACAAAAGAAGAATTAGTTCAAAGGATCATCACCGCTTACGATCAACTGTTACAAAAATCGAAGATTAAGGAGGATGATGAAAGGGAAACTTACTACAAATTCTTCGAAGAATTAGCTAATCGAAATCTTAGCTTTCTGCGCTCACAATATCTCATCGACAAAGATCTCGACTGCGAACACAAGTTCGAACAGGCCACACATTTCCTCTTCGAGAAAAAACTTGGCCACAAGCCCCTTCCCAACGTCGGAACGGAGAGAGCAGACGGAGCGCTATCAGATCAAGACAAAGTGATCTTGTGGGACAACAAGTCCAAAGAATCAGCATGCTCACTGAAGGAGCACATCAATCAGTTTGCCCGATACATTCGCAACTCAGAGAAGCCCGTCAGTAGCTTTCTGGTAATTGCACCTTCCTTCACGGAAGATTCAGAAGCACACGCTATCCGATTTGAAGTCGATGAAGGAATTCCTATCGCCCTGATTCAGGCGGATGAATTGAAATGGACGGCAGAGGAATGGTCGAAAGTTTCCGATGAAAAAGAAAAGGGAGCATTCCCAATTGGATTCATCACGCAAGCAGGCCGGTTCAAAAAGAACGTTGTCTCAACACTTTTCTGATCCGCTCTGCTGCCTCCGCCTTCAACTCGAATTGATCTACGGTTACTACCGGTAAAAATTCACCGGTCAGCGAATCGCACAGGCTTCCTTTCAGCATCCCTGCAGCAATGCTGAAAGGAAGATTTTGATCCAGTATCGCCTGGCATCGCCCCCCCCCCAGCAAAGTAGCCGACCAAACGTTGGCTACGAGCAATGTATGATCAGACAGGGTCAGGTCGCCGCCCCAACCCTGTCATTTACGATGACCAGCCTACATGGGGCAACAAGCACTAAGAATTCCCCATGACACGAACACGGGACGATTTAGCCTCGTCTTAGAGTTCGTTGTTCGATATACGGTTGTTCGCATGAAAAATGCGGACCAAATCGTATGCTATTGGGTTCAGAAAAAGCAGACGGAAAACCGTCAATCCAGAAGCCCAGTGCCTGCCCGTCTGGGCAAAACGATAAAGCAGGACGCATCTATCGCAGCTGGCTGATCTCCCGTAAAGCATCCCCTTGAATAGAATGTCAGAACAGGAATACTCAGAAAGTAACGTGCCCCGCCTCAAGGTCGCGGCTCTGGAGTTTGAAATCACCCCGGATGCGGAAATGACGGTCGATGTCCGCCACGGCGGAAAGGCGACTGAAATTGCCAGTGGCCTGAAAACGATGGTGATGCTGTTGGAGGATGAAGGGAAACGACTTTGTCTCGTGACGACCCATTTCGGCCCGTCGATTCCGGTGAATGTCAGCCAACTTCTCCGTGAGACACTCGCGGAGGACCTCGGCCTTCCTGTCTCCGGCGTGTTGATTTTTACCTCGCACAACCACACCAGCGTCGCCCTCGCTTCCAACGGGGTGCTTGCCTACAACGCGTATGCGAAGCCGGCTCCGGAGGCCGAACTGCTTCCGGTGGGGGAAGCGTTTCTCACCTCACTTCGCGAGTGCGCCGGCCGCCTGCCGGCGATGCTGGTGCCCGTCACGGTGTGGCAGGCGGAAGGATCCGAAGATCGCATCACCTACTACCGGAAAGGGAGACGCGAAGACGGCACCACCTACCTGATGAGAGAGGAGGATCGTGAAAAACTCGGCGATGATTTCCAGGGGGACGTCGATCACGAGGCCCCCATCATCGTATTCAAGAACGTCGAGGGTGCCCCCGTCGCCGGGCTGGTTCAGTTCACCGGACATCCTGTGACAGCGTTTCACCCTGAGAACACCGTCGTTTTCGGGGAGTGGTCACAGGTGGCCTGCGATATCGTCAGTGAAAAAATCGCCGCTCCGGTCGGATTCCTTCAGGGATGCGCCGGAGACGTGAATTCCAAAGAGATGTTCACCGGCGGGGTGAGCCGCTCCACGCAGTTCGGGGAAATGTTAGGGAGCAGCTATTTAAAAGCGCTCGAAAATCTGAAACGCTCCGAAAGGGAGGGCATGGATGTCGCGCTTGAAACGGTCCGACTCCCTCTTGCTCCGTTGCCCTCCCCCGAATCCCTCCGTGAGGAAATGGCGGTGATCAACGACTTCATGCAGCGGGCCGAAGCCGGCGATGAGAACACCCTCGAGTGCGTCGGCCAGAATTTCGCCAGCGGCCTCTCCCCCCGTTACCGGGCCTGGCTCATCAGTCTCGTCCGACCGTGGAATCTGTGGGCGCTCGAGCTGCATGAACGCGAGGCGGAGAGTTCGGTCGCCGATTTCCAGGAAATGGAAATCGCGGTGATCAGAGTCGGGGATGTGGGTATCGTCGGGCTGCCCTGCGAGCCTTTTCAAAATATCGGCCGGCAGATTCGTAAGCAGTCCAATCTGCCGCTCACGATTCCCTGTGGCTACATGAACATCAATCACGGCTACATCGCCGATTCGAAAAACCTCGGGGACAACGAGTACATGAGTGCTCACCACCGCTACACCAAATTTCGCGCGCCACTTCGCGCTCCCGCCGGCGACGTCCTTGCGAGTGCGGGCGCGAAGCGCTTAAACGACTTTTTTCATGAGCATTGAACCATTTGTAGAAACGGGCGAGCACGCCCAAATCGATCCCGACGTGATTTTAGGGTATCGCTATCCGGGAACGACAAACCCGCTCCGGATCGGAGATCATGCCGTGATTCGATCCGGTTCAATTCTCTACACGGACACGACGATCGGTAATCGCTTTCAGTGCGGCCATCAGGTTCTGATTCGCGCTGAGGTCATCATCGGTGATCGCTGCGTCGTTCACCACAAATGCACCCTCGAAGGGCGATTGAAGATCGGACGCGGCGTTAAAATCATGGCTCATGTGTATCTCCCCAGCACGACCGAAATCGGGGATATGGTTTTCATTGGACCGAACACGACGTTTCTCAATGACCGCTACCCGATGCGACGGGCCGCGCCGGTGGAGGGCCCGAAGATCGAATCCCACGTCAGTATCGGCGGAGGGGTCACGGTTTGTCCCGGTGTCAGGATAGGAAAAAATTCCGTCATCGGAGCCGGAGCGGTCGTGACCGCTGATGTCCCCCCCGACACGTTGGCTTATGGCGTTCCGGCCCGTCACTACCCACTGCCGGATAACTCGTCGAACGGGAACCTGCCGGAACTGCTGCTTCCGCAGACGGATTTGTTCGGAGCCCAAAGCGACGACTCGTGGCGTGACGAATAATCCTGGAAAATGCTCAATCGAGAAACATTCACCGGTCCCTGGGCCGGACTGCCCGTGGCCTGGACCGGGGACGGAAAATTCGATGAGTCCGTTTATCGGGGGGATGTCCGTCGCTGTTGCGAGGCGGGAATCCCCGGCGTCTACACCGGGGGAACGACCGGAGAATTTTACGCGATTGAGATCGACGAGTTTGCGGAGATCAGCAAAGCGACCGTTGAAGAATGCCACGCCCACAGCAAGCCCGCGATGATCGGCTGCAGCGCGACTTCGACGTCGGGAGCGGTGCGAAGGGCGAAACTCGCCGCCCGGTGTGGCGCGGATGCAATTCAGGTGGCCCTGCCCTTCTGGATGAAAGTGCCCGACGGCGCCATTGTCCCGTTTTTCCGGGAAGTCGCCGAGGCGGCAGACGGCTTGCCTTTTTCCATCTACGAAACGACACGCGCCAAACGAACCCTGACAATCAAACAACACAGCGTGATAAAAGAGGCGGTGCCTTCCTATCTCATGTCAAAATCAAACGCCGGGACGGTTGGAGCAACGCCTGAAGGCTGCCGCGAGCTTTCCGAATTCATAAACGTTTTTGTCGGTGAACCGCTGTGGAACGAACTCGGTCCCTGCGGCGCGCGAGGGGCGTGCAGCGCGATGGTTTACTGGAACCCGGCATGGATCCTCGACCTGTGGGCCTGCGTGGATACCGGGGACCAAAATACGGTCGTCCGGTGTCATCAAAAGATAAAGGCCCTCCATCAGTATCTAGTATCCGAATTCGGCCCCCGCGGCTTTACCGACACCGCCTATGACCGGCTCGCCGGGGTCGCGCTGGGGATTCTGAAAACGAGCCTTCAGTGCCGCGGTCCCTACCCTCACGCGGCACCTCGAGACATCGAGACGCTTCGCCATTGGTGCACGACACACTTCCCCGAAATCCTGACTGCCGACTCTGTAAAATGAACAAGGGACTTCACTGGATTGATCTCGTCATCGTGGCGGCCTACGCGCTGGGAATGCTGGCGATCGGCTGGTTCTACAGCCGCAAGCGAATCGACAAGGACGAGTATTTCACGGGAGGACGGAAGATGAATCCGCTCTTCATCGGGGTCTCACTTTTTGCGACCTTGTTAAGCACGATCTCCTATCTTTCCAAACCCGGGGAAATCGTAATGAACGGGCCCTACACGCTGACCGCGGTGCTGTCGATTCCGATTTCATTTCTGATTGTCGGTTACTGTCTGATTCCCGTTTTCATGAAGTTCCGGCTCACGAGTGCCTATGAGTTGCTTGAGAAAAAGCTGGGGCTCAGCAGCAGGCTGATCGGGGCGAGCATGTTCGTTCTCCTTCGCCTCATGTGGATGGCGGTGCTCCTGAATTTTGCGGCGGGGGCGATGGTCGTGATGTTGGGACTCGATGAGAAGTGGGTTTTCGCGGTGACGACCGTCATTGGATTGGTCGCGCTGCTCTATTCATCCTTGGGCGGGTTGCGGGCGGTGGTCGTCACCGACATGATTCAGTTCGTGCTCCTGTTAGGCGGCGCAGTCCTCGTGATTGTGATTGTCTCGATGCGACTCGGCGGGGTCGACTGGTTTCCGACGGAGTGGAATCCCGACTGGAAGAAGCAGCCGGTCTTCAGCCTCGATCCCTATCTCCGGTTGACGGTCATCGGAGTCATCGTTTCGCAAACGCTGTGGACGATCTGCACCGCAGGAGGAGATCAAACCGCGATCCAGAGATACATGGCGACGGAGGATGCCGGCGCGGCCCGGAAATCCTATCTCGTGAATTCGATCGTGACCCTCGTCGCGTCAGTAGTCCTTGCCCTCGTCGGTCTGGCGCTGATGGCTTACTACCAGCGTTTCCCCGAGCAGTTCGCAGGGGGGCAATCCATCGCAGGGTCCGCCGACAAACTTTTCCCGTATTTTATTTCGCACCAGCTTCCTGTGGGAATCTCCGGCCTCGTCGTGGCGGGCATGTTCGCAGCGGCGATGTCGAGCGTGGATTCAGGGGTGAACTCCATCACAGCCGTCGTCAGTTCTGACTTCATCGGCCGCTTTCGAAAAACGGAGCACACCGAAAAGCAGGAGTTGATTCAAGCTCGTCTCATCGCGGTGGGCGTGGGAGTGGCGGTGATTCTGGCTACCACCTTGATCGATCACCTCCCGGGAAATCTTTTCGCGGTATCCAAGCGAGCAACCGAGTTGTTTGTGACGCCTCTCTTCACCCTGTTCTTTATGGCAATGTTCGTCCGGTTTGCCACTCCTGCCGGGGCCAATGCGGGCGCGCTCTCCGGATTCCTTGCCGCGGCCACGATCGCCTTCTGGAATCCATTGTTCGATGAAGAACGGGCGCTCAGCTTCACCTGGATCAGCCCTGTCGCGCTCATCGTCGGGATCACCGTCGGATGCCTCGTCAGCAGGATCACTTCGAAGAAACAATCACTTTCATGAAATTCATCCTCCCATTCACAGTCCTGCTGTTTTCTTTGCCGCCACTCATCGCCGGAGAGCCGGGGAACCTGATCGACAACCCGGGATTCGAGTCCGGCGGCGTTGCCTGGAAGCTGGAAAAGGGACAGGCGAAAATTGTAGAAGGAGAAAGCCGAAGCGGAGACCGTTTCCTTCGAATAACCGATCAGAGCGAAGAGGAAACGCACATCTATCAATCGAGACACTACCCCGCGAGGCCGGGTGGTGAATACACAGCTTCTGTTCAGGTGAGAACAAAAGACAAAGGCGGGCAGGGAATTTATCTCAATTTTTTCAATGCTACCGGGGCGCGACTCACGAACGAAAACGTGAGGACGTCCGGACCGACCGAAGGCTGGGAGAAAATCACGATCACAGAAACGGCGCCCGAAGAAGCCGCCACGGTGATGGTGTTTCTCTACTCCTATCTGAAAGACGTGGGAACCTATGACTTTGATGATGTCTCCCTCACCGTAAAAGGGGGACGCGATTCCCCCGGAATATCCGGGTTGAAACCGACCACAAGCGATCCCGTCAAAACAGGCACGAAGCGAGAGCTCTTTGTCGACCGGCATCTTGTGGACGGAATGTCCGATCTCCGGTTCGCGCTCCACCATCCCCGGGACGAAGGAATCGCCCTGCAACTGGACCAGCCCTGGGAGGGCAAATTTGCCGCCTACACAACCATTCTCACGGTGGGGGACACCTTCCGGGCCTACTACCGCGGGCGTCCCGAGGTGGGAAAAGACGGAGATGAATCAGAGACCACCTGCGTCGCGGAATCGGAGGATGGCATCGTCTGGACGCGGCCGAACCTGGGACTTCATGAGATGAACGGATCGAGCGAGAACAATATCGTTCTCGCCGGGCAGTCCCCTTACTCTCACAATTTTTCACCCTTCGTCGACAGCAACCCGGCAGTTGATCCGAACGAGAAATTCAAGGCGATCGGCGGACTCCACCCGGAAGGGCTCGCCCTCTTCGTTTCACCCGACGGCTACCGCTGGTCATTGAAAAAGAAGAAGATCCTGACAAGTAAAGAATTCGCCTTCGACAGTCAGGCCTGTGCCTTCTGGTCGGAGCACGAGGAGAAGTATGTCTGCTTTTTTCGAACCTGGAAAAACAAGGTTCGCTGGGTGTCCCGCGCCACCAGTGATGACTGCCTGAACTGGTCCGCCCCCGTGGAAATGAAAAGCGACCGCCCCGCCGAGCATTTCTACACGAGCCAAACCCATCCCTATTTCCGCGCCCCGCATCTCTACGTCAGCCTCGCGGCGCGCTTCATCCCCAAACGCCAGGTGATCACCGACGCGGAAGCGGAGGCAATCGGAGTGAACCCCAGGTATTTCAAAGACACTTCCGATGCTGTTTTCGTGACTTCCCGGGGAGGTGACCGCTTTGACCGAACCTTCATGTCCAGTTTCATCCGACCCGGAATCGGCGCGCAAAACTGGGTCTCCCGCACGAACTACCCGGCCTTGAATGTCATACAGACGTCACCGGAGGAAATGTCGATCTACCTCAATCAAAACTACGCGCAGCCGACCGCCCATCTGCGCCGATACTCGCTGAGACTCGACGGTTTCGGATCAATTCAAGCTGACTATGACGGGGGCGAACTGCTGACGAAACCCCTGATTTTCTCAGGCAGCAAGCTCTCCCTGAACTTCTCAACCTCGGCGGCGGGCGGGATTCGGATCGAGCTGCAGGATACGGACGGCAAAGTTATTCCCGGGTTCAGCCTCTACGAGTGCCGCCCGCAAATCGGAAATGAGATCGAGAAGATCGTCAGTTGGGACAGCGAAGGGAAACTGGAAGACCTCGCAGGAAAACCGGTTCGGCTGCGAATCGTGATGCGCGACGTCGATCTCTTTTCGCTGCAATTCCGGGAGTAAGCCCGTGGCCGTCAACCGGATCGCGGGAAAGCGAATCAGATCAGATCAACGATCGACCCGAAGTCAGCGTCGAAGAGACGTTTGTAGGTGCGGGTCGCAATGCCGTCGGTCATTTTCGCGAGAACGTCGCAGATGATGCGGGCGCGACCGGCTTCGGTTTCCTCCGCGTGGATCAGCGCCTCCTCCTCGCCGGACAACAACATGAACTTTGCCGTCGCGGCGTCGGGGGAAATGTATTGTTCAGCAAAGACCTCGAAAAGCCGGCTCAGTATGTAATCCGATTTCCGATCGAGTTGCTGAAGCTGCCTGCTTTTAAAGACAAGCCCCAGCGACAGCCGCTTATAAAGCGAGCAGGCAGCATCCGTTCCCGGGTCGATCGTAAGGCGGTAGCGATGCCGTGCCGATGCGCCACTGAGAAATCCGTCCGACGTCTCCAGTTGAGCTGCATTGATGAAAGCCCCGATCTTTTTCCCGATCGCCGACTCGACCCGGCCACGACGCATCGCATCGATCAATTCCTCGATGAGCGCGTCATCCTCGCCGGTCAGATTATTCTGCGTTTCCGCCCACTGATGCACTTTCTCCACAGTGATGAACCCGGCGTGGATCCCGTCGGCGATATCATTGAGCGAGTAGGCGGTGTCGTCGGCCCAGTCCATGATCTGGCACTCGATCGATTTAAACCCGTTGCGGGACTCGCCCGCCGGAAGTGATTCCGGAAACGTTTCGCCGCCCACCACAAAGTCGAGAATCGGTTTTTGTTCCGCGTAGATGAAATGGTTTTTCTGATCCGCGATTTCGCCGAAGAGCGTTTTGTATTTCAGGACCCCGTCCATGAGCGCACGCGAAGGATTCATCCCCCGCCCCGGGCCGAATAGAATTTTCGTGAGGATGCGCAGCGTTTGAGCATTGCCTTCGAACCCGCCGTATTCCCGCATGAGCCGGTGCAGGGTCCGCTCACCGGTGTGTCCGAAGGGAGGGTGACCGATATCGTGAGAAAGACAGGCCGCCTCAACGAGATCGGCATCGATCCGATAGTCATCGCCGAGCAGGTCCGAAGTGCAGTTGAGCCGGTTGCAAATACTGCGCCCAATCTGAGCGACCTCGATCGAATGCGTGAGCCGGGTGCGGTAGAAGTCATACTCACCGCTGAAAAACACCTGCGTTTTATTCTGCAACCGCCGGAACGAGGACGTGTGAATAATCCGGTCCCGATCGATCTGGAACGACGTGCGATAGTCCCCTCCCCCGCCGGTTTTATCCGCTTCAATTCGATCGGTATCGAAAGATTCGTAAAATTTGTTTTGCATGTGGTGACTGAAAAGAATCAACTAATCCTTCGCCTTCAACGTATCAAGGTGCACCTCCGAGGCAATGATTTCGTCTCTGAATCGAGACTCCCAATAAAGATTAAATTATTAGTAATTATGGAATATCCTAATAAATTCACTAAGAGGCGAAAACTCTATGTCTGAAGAACGTTACGACATCAAGGGCCGCATTGGCCGTGGGGGCATTGGTGCCGTTTACCAGGCCTTCGACAAGCGCCTGCAAAGAGATGTCGCGATCAAACGGCTCCTCCCGCCGGATATCAGCACGCTGAATGATCCTGCTCAGTCGGACTCCCTCGAGAAAGAAGCGCGCGCGATTGCCAAATTCCAGCATCAGAATGTGGTTTCGGTTTACGAATTCGATGAGGATTCCGAAGGCCCCTACGTGGTTTTCGAGCTGATCAAAGGGGACACGCTGAAAACGGTGATCAAAAAGAACGCGCTCTCGAAAGAGGACTTCAGTGCCTTCGTGGAGCAGACGCTTGATCCCCTGATGTCGGCGCAGGAGTTGAACCTTCTCCACCGCGACATCAAGCCGGGAAACATCATGCTGACCTGGCTTCCGAGTGAACGGTTTCAGGTAAAGATTCTCGACTTCGGTCTCGCCAAGTTCAGTCAGGCGCCGTCGACACAAACGCTGGACCAGAGCGGTTCGTTTCTCGGTTCCATCGATTACATTGCCCCTGAGCAGATCGAAGTGGAGCCGCTCGATCAGCGTACGGATTTGTATTCGCTCGGATGCGTCTACTATTTTGCGCTGACCCAGAACCCTCCTTTCGCCGGCAACTCCGTCGCCGACACGATGAACCGCCACCTGAACAACACGGTGACGCCGCTTCATGAACTCCGACCGGACATTCCGCGGCCGGTCACGGATTGGGTCATGAGTCTGATCCAACGCGAGCCCGACGACAGACCCGAAAACGCGACCGAAGCCTTTCGGCTTTTTGAAGAAGCCGTTAAGAAAGCCCGCGAGGAAAATGCTCCCACGAATCACATTCGCGTAGCGCTTCCGGTTGCTGCAGCGGTCCCGGCTGCGATGCCCAGCGAAACCGCTGACATCGAACCAACCCGGCATCAGGTTACGCGAACGCTCATCACGCAACCGCACCGACCCAGGCCGCGGATTCAGGCACGAGCCGAGGAATCAACGCCGCTCCCCCCGTCGCGTTACGAGATTCAGAAACCGAAGAGCACTATTTCGAAACCCATCCTCATCGTGATCATCTCCGGTGTGATCATTGCCTTCATCGGATTGATTTTCGCAATGAGCACTGGCGGAAAATCGAGCGTGCCCCCGAATCGCTCCACGACAACCGGTAAGTCAGGCACGCCCCCGTCGGCCTCCCCCAAAACACCGACCGGGTCGAGACCGAAACCACCGCCGGCGGCCACACCCGATATCCCGTTTCGCACCTCTATCGCGCGGCTCAACAACATCACCGTCCCACCCAAGCCAATCGCGATCGCCAGAACTTCCGCACCGCTCGTGGCGCACTACTCAGTGGATGGCGGTCTCCTCACCCCCGGGGGAACACGTCTCAACGAAATGAAGGCCCCGATCGGAGCGCTTCAAAACCGGCGCAAAGAAAGCAGCCCGGACCATCTCCTCGTCTCCGTCAACAATGACGCCCCCCTCCCTTTCCTCTCCACGATTCCCGGAGGTAGTCACCCCTTTGCGGAATTCCCCGCGGGAAGTATTCTCCGGGCCAACCCCGACGCCGTCCGAAGCGACCTCGTGATCTCGGATCAATTCACTTTTGTAGTGCGGTTCCGCGCGACGAACGATTTCACCAACAACATTTTCAAAGCTATTTTACTCGGCTCCATGGGAGTCAAAGACAGGACCATCATCAAGCTCATCCAGTACAAAGGGGAAATGTCGTATCGATCCGAACGCTGGAAGGAAGTCGCCGAAACGAAGGTTCCCTGGGATGTGAACCAGTGGGGCGTCGTCTTCCTCGAGTGGAACGCGGAGACCGCTAAAATAGCCATGACCGCGTCTCAGGCAGGCAAAGAAATGATCCTTTCCAAGCCAACGGGCTTCAAACCGCCAGAGAAGAAAACGCTGGTCGAATACGAATTGGGCTTTCCGATGATCCACGAAAACGAGAGTTTACGGAAACCGGTCCAGGCCAGCGACCTGCTCATCTTTTCAGGAATTCTCTCTGAGACGGAACGGGCAGGCATTCTCGATTCCCTCTCACGATAGCAGCGACTCCCTCATTCGAGCTTTCGGCCCCGCTTCCACCTTTTCCATTGCGAAAAAGTGCGCCATCGTGTTTCAGTCAGCATTCCCGTGCGTCTTCTACATCATGTCGTTTCAACCACTGCCCGATACCGGTCCCGAAAAACCCCACTCTCCCGATGTGGCGCTTTTCCTCATCCGCGTCATCGCCGCGCTCGCCTTCTTCTACTACCAGTTTTACGAACAGGTCCGCCACGCGATTGACTTCGTCTGGAGCAAAACGGAATGGGACCTCGTGACGCAGCTCGCCGATAAGGGACTGCCCGCTCCCAACATCCTCACCGTGGTCCTCGTGGCTCTCATGGCAATCGCTCTCGTCGCGATCGCTCTCGGTATATTTTCCCGCATCAACGGACTCATTGCCGCGATCATCACCGGGTTCATTCTCGTCGCGCCGATCGACCTCTCGACCCTTCTCCACCCGCAGGCACTCGTGCTTTATCTGGCTGTTTTTATAGGGATCACGCTGGGCGGAGCAGGTAAGCTCTCACTCGATTATCGACTCGCCGGTCGCAAGGCGAAGCGGAAAAAGTGAGCCTCTATACCGAAATCACGTTAAAATCATATAAATCATCGTGATTTCCCCTTGAAACCGAGGTCCTAAGCCGCGTTGATCGTGGATGCCATCATTTGCAGATTTAGGTCTATCAGGCCCGGTTCTCCGAGCGGTCACTCGCGCAGGATACGAAGAACCCACACCCATTCAGGCTCAGGCCATTCCCGAAGCTCTGAACGGTCGCGATATTATCGGCGCTTCTCAAACCGGAACCGGTAAAACCGCCGCGTTCTCTCTTCCCATCATCAGTCAGATGGCACCGGGAACGAAGCCTCAGGTGCTCGTTCTCGAACCAACGCGTGAGCTCGCTGCACAGGTCGAAGATCAGATGAACGTCTTCGGCTTCTACAAGCCAATGAACGTGGTTCTCATTCACGGCGGCGTCGGATACGGCCACCAGATCGAAGCCCTCGAAACCAAGCCCGACGTCATTCTCGCAACTCCGGGTCGCCTGCTCGATCACCTCGAAAAAGGCAACCTCGACCTGAGCGAACTGAAATACCTCGTTCTCGACGAAGTCGACCGCATGCTCGACATGGGATTCCTCCCCGACGTGAAAAAGATTATCGACCAGTGCCCGAAAGGTCGCCAGACGCTCTTCTTCTCGGCGACGATGCCGGCGGCAATTCAGACGCTCGCTCAGTGGGCTCTCAACGATCCCCTCACCGTGGAATGCGGCGGACGTCGTTCACCTGCTGAGACCGTGTCCCACGCGTTCTACCCTGTTGGCATGGATCAGCGCGACGACCTCATCCTCGCCCTCGTCGACAAAACCAAATACGAGAGCATCATGATTTTCACGAGGACGAAAAAGGAAGCCGACCAGCTCCTCGCCCGCCTCAAGGACATCGACGGAACCAATCCGGTCGCGCTCCACTCGGACATCAAACAGACGGACCGGACCAAAGCGCTTCAGGGATTCCGCGACGGCACTTACAACATCATCGTCGCAACCGACATCGCCGCTCGCGGACTGGATGTCTCAGGCGTGACGCACGTCATCAACTACCGGGTTCCTGAAAACCCCGAGGATTATGTCCACCGCATCGGCCGTACCGGACGCGCCCAGCAGGAAGGCGATGCCTTCACGATCCTCACCGCAGACGAACTCGAGAATGCCGCCGCGGTTGAACATTTCGTCGATCAGAAGATCGAGCGCCGCAAGCTTGAGGGCTTTGACTACAACTACACGGCTCTGCTCGACGACAGTCCTGCCGCACCGCTTCGTCGCAAACGCCCACCGGGACGCAAACGCCGCTAACCGCACCTTTTCACGACCATGAAATACGCGATCTGCAACGAGACCTTTCAGGATTGGCCTTTCGAAAAGGCCTTCCAGTATGCCCGTGAAGTCGGTTATACCGGCATCGAGATAGCACCTTTCACAATGGCCACGGACGCCCGTGAGATCAGCAAAGATCAGCGGGAAACCGTTAAGCAGCAGGTCAAAGACGCCGGACTCGAGTGCGTAGGACTGCATTGGCTCCTCGCCAAAACCGAAGGCTACTACCTGACGACGCCTGACGACGCCGTTCGCAAATCGACCGGTGAATACCTCGCTGAGCTTGCACGTCTCTGCCGCGATCTCGATGGATCCATCATGGTGCTCGGTTCACCGCAGCAGCGCAATCTCCTCCCGGGCATCTCGCACGAGCAGGCGATGAGCTACGCCGCCGAAGCGATCCGCTCCGCGATGCCCGTCCTCGAAGATTGTGGCGTCACCCTCGCCCTCGAGCCCCTCGGCCCGGGAGAAGGGGACTTTCTCAACACCGCAGCAAGCGGGATTGAACTCGCCAAAATGGTGGATTCGCCCAACTGCCGCCTTCATTTGGACGTCAAAGCGATGTCGAGTGAAGAAACTCCGATTGATCAGATCATCAGGGAAAGCAAGGACTGGGTCGCTCACTTTCACGCGAATGACGCCAACCTCCTCGGCCCCGGGATGGGAGAAATCGAATTCGATCCCATCTTCGCGGCACTCAAGGAAATTGATTATCAGGACTGGGTCAGCGTCGAAGTATTCGATTACAAACCCGGGATTGAACACATTTGCGAAAGCAGCCTCAGCTACATGCGCGAGGTCGAAGCAAGAGTGTGATTTTCCACTTCGGCAGCCCCTTTTCAACGTCTCCGGCCTTATGAGGCCGGTGGCGGGACGCGCGCCCGTCCGCAAATGAATCGAAATAGAGTTCGCTATTCCCTGTAAAGGAGCCGATAATTACAGTGGTTCGAAGCTTGGCAACAAACAGGTCCGAAGATTGCCAGCCCGATTTTTACGAATTGGACGCTCTCCGAAAAACCCTTTTCGAGAAACACGTTCTCGAGGAAACGCTTTGCCTCGAACCCGATTGATTATTATGAAAATGTACGTAGGTAACCTGTCGTTCGACACGACAAAACAAGAACTCGAAACCCTCTTCAGCGAGCACGGTCAGGTGACTGACGTGCACATGCCGACCGATCGTGACACAGGACGTGTCCGCGGATTTGCATTCGTGACGATGGACTCCAACGAGGCGATGAACTCAGCGATTGAGGCCATCCACGGTCAGGATTTCGGAGGTCGCACCCTCAAGGTGAACGAAGCACAGCCTCGCTAGTCTGCTCGCTCACAAAAGAGTTTCTCAGGAAACAATCTTTTACACGGAAACGACACTCCTTACCGGGTGTCGTTTTTTTGTGCCCTTTCGACAGCTTCGCGAGAATGGCTTTGCAGTGACTCGACGAACATCGGCACTTCAGCGATTGAATCGCTTCTGCTCTCGAATCAGGAACCGGCAGTTTTTTCTGTCATACGCGCCAACATTGAACCATAACCTGAGCAGAGCCATGACCACACTCCGACGCTTTCCTCACCTCCGACTCGATCAATCGATTAAGCGGTTCACCGCACTGGCCCTTACCGCTACCCTCGCTTTACAGCCGTTAACGACACTCGCCTTCTCCTACGTCATGGCCGGGAAGCGCCAACCAGCCGATACGATCGTCCATCCGGCCGGCTACACGGGAAAGGAAAACACGCTCACGATCACCGTGGCGCTGCATTCAGATTTCGAAGAACTCGAATCAGATTTGGAGTTCACGCTCACGCAGGCCGTCGAGATCTGGAACGATCTTCTCGTTGCCTCTCGCTCGCTCAGCCCCTCTATCGAAGTTCCCGCTGACGGGGGCACCGACATTTTCGGGACGATGGTTCACGAGATCGGCCATTGCCTCGGGCTCGCGCACCCCGCTCTGTCACCGCCACCGGGAACCCCGACGAAAGGGAAAAAATACACCGCCTCCACCGCGGGTCCGAATGGGAAATTTGATCTCGATCCCGGACCTGACGGCGTCGGAGGCACGAGCGACGACGAACGGGGCGACGACGTGAACCTGAGCTATTTCAAACGGGCCGATAACAATCCCTTCACGCTTCCGGAGGACGGCGTATTCGACTCATCCACCTACAGTCGCGAACCCGGGGACCTTCCCTCCGGCTCCCGCTTTTCGACAATGGGCGATCGGACCGTCGCCGTCTCAGAGGCATTCCAACTGGAGAACATCGAAGCGCTCATGGTCACCGGAGGCAGCCTCAAGCCCGGTCAGGTGAGACGCGCCCTCGGAGCCGATGACGTCGCCGGCATTCGCTACGCGATGAGCGGTCTCGACGAAATCCAGAGCACCTCCGACGACTACACTCTGAAACTCGAGTATATCGGAGTGGAAGATGAAGCCGATATTCTCATCCGTTTCGACGGCAAAAGTTCGTATGCCGCGGCTCAGATCTCCGCGAGGAAAATCAAGGACAACCACTTCGCGATGATTCCCGGACGGATCATTGGTTACAACCCAAAGCCACCGGGGAACCGCTTCTGGATCGCGCCCGGTCCTGAGAAAGTTTCAGCTGCCGTCGCTCCAATCAACCAACGGGCGGTGAGCCTTCGCTTTCCGACCGAAAAAGGGAAACGCTACGCCGTCACCTGGCCTGCCCGCTCACTCGCCGCGGACGAAACCCCTGACCAAATCATCGTCCGGTATGAAGGCGAAAACCTAACACCGGTCAGCGGGAGCCTCTTCTTCTTCATCGCTTCCGCCAGCTCAAGCGAAGTCAAAATCGCCTTCCCCTCGACAGCCCCCGGGGCGGACGCGTTCCAGTGCCTTCACATCACCGGCAAGCGATTGGACCTCTAGCCCTGTGACCTCTCACTTCGGGATCTCCAGCTTCAGCTTCTTGAGCTTCGGATAGAGTTCGTTCTCCAAATAGGGATGACCGGGGTTCCGCTTCGCAAAATCCTGATGCCCTTCATCAGCCGGGTAAAACGGCATCGCCTCCGCGACTTCGGTGACGATGTCGCGCCCTCGGAACGCTTTCCTCCCGGTCAGCGCTGCGATCTTTTTCTCTGCCGCAAGCTTCTGCAAATCGTCGTGATAAAAAATCACCGAGCGATAGTGGCGACCGCGATCAGGCCCCTGACGATCGAGCTGAGTGGGATCATGAGAATCAAAAAAGACATCGAGCAGCTTATCAAAGGTCACTTTGTCAGGATCGTAAGTGAGATGGATCACCTCGGCGTGATCGGTTCCGCCTCTGCTGATGACCTTGTAAATCGCCGTATCAGCCGTCCCGCCCATAAATCCGGAGACGACCGTTTTGACTCCGACGGTCTGCTCGAAGACCTCCTCAACGCACCAGAAACACCCGGCCCCGAACGTGGCCGTGGCGAGCGATTCCGCGGAATCCTGTCCGGACTCGTCCGGAGATGCAAGCAACACCGGGTTCACAGCGAGTCCCGAAAAGATGAGTGCGAACGCGAGCGATAGAAGGGACTTCATAAATCTTGGACGACCGCGCCGCTAAAAGCTTTCCCGCGCCGGGAACGAGCCGGACAAATCAGTCGTCCATCACCTTGTTCAGCCAGGTGTGATATTTCTCGTCCTGCTTCTTCGTGTAGTTGTCCCACCTTTGATCAAACGTTTCCCCGCGACGCTTCGATTTTTCGACCTGCTTCTCGAGCCAGGCATCCTGACTCTGCAAAGCGCCTTCCAGCGTGGTCTCTTTTTTCGAGAACGCACAGCCGGAAGCAAAGAGAGAGACCGCGGCGAGGCCGGGAATGAGAATGAGGAACCGATTCATAGGGGGACTTTGAACAAAACGAAATCAATGGCAATCGAAAGATTCCGAAACTCAACAGGGTTCACTCACAGACCTGACCCTGTTGAGCCGGTTTCTTCACGAGAAGCCCGGGAAGATCCAACACATAACTCTCCTCCCCCGGGAACAGCGTTTGAATTCTCGGAACCGCCCTGTCATTTACATGATTCAGAAAGAGAACGCTGAAGATTCCGACTCCCTTTGCTTTCACTTGATAGGTCTTCACCGATTCGGGAAGCTTTGTTTTCCACACCGCGCGAATCACGACAGGGTCATCCATTTTCTTGAGCGGTTCCCCGCCAAGCTTCGTAAACGAACAGCTGAACTCCGGCTCGGGGACGCCTTCAGGGGAATCGAAAAGCATCGCCACCCGCGTCGGAATGAAACGTTTCGCCGACTCCAGCATCTCCCTTTTTTCCTCCCCGTCACACCGCTGCAAATACCAGTTCAGCATATAAAGCTCCTTCTCGGGGTCCTTCTCAAAACATCGCGGATCGACCTCGATCTCGATTCGCGCCGTTCCATCCGCCTCGAAGAACGCCCACACGGGGATCTCCGGCAATGGATGAGCGCTGGCGAAAGACGTGAGCAACAGCATCGTTAAAAAGAGCGCGGCACTCTTCACAGCCAAAAACGGGGTTCTCTTCACGGCATTCATCGGTCAATTATTCTCTTGCAACCCGACATGAAAATCCAGTCTAATAGTATCGGTTTCAAGGACTTCCTTTAAACCCACGAAATTACACCAAAACAATACTATGAAACAATTCATCGCAATCATGGTCGCGATCGTATTCGCGGCAGGCTCTGTCTACGCAGGCTGCGGGAAAAAGACGACTGTAACCGGCACGTTCAAATACAATGAGGACAAGAAAGTTCTTACCGTTGAAGGTGTTGAAAAGGGAATCAAACTCCAGGCGACCACAAAGATCACTGACGCCGAGGGCAAAGAAGCTTCCATCGACGATCTCGACGGCAAGAAAATCGAAGTCGTGCACGAGCACAACAAAGCTGACTCCGTCACTATTGCCAAGGCAAGCTAGCCCTTTTGCTGACAGCATGACCTGCTGTTAACTATTTCAAAAACACCCGACGGGAGACCGTTGGGTGTTTTTGTCTCTGCCTCTCGAGATTAACGAACCAGCCCCATGAAAATCCCGGCACTGCTTTTCCTTTTTACCACCGCGCTTCTCAGTCCGTGCACCGCAGGGGAAATCCCCGAGGTCACTATCGCGGAAGTGGAATCACTCATCGAATCAAAGGGAGCCGTCCTTCTCGATGTGAACGGATCAAAGTATTTCGCTAAAGGTCATCTTCCCGGCGCGATCGACTTCCGCGCCAACGAGGAAAATCTCCCCGCCGTGTTGGGCGAGGACAAAGAGAAACTCATCGTCGTCTATTGCGGCAGCCCGTCATGCGAAGCCTACCTCGCCGCCGCGGCCGCCGTGCAGCAACTGGGATACAAAAACGTGAAACACCTCCCGGCCGGCATCTCCGGCTGGATCAGCGCCGGCAAGCCAACCGACGTTTCCAGAGAGTGATCAAACTCTCTTGAGCTTGATCGGGTAAGTCTTCCCGGAATTCCACTGGGGAATGTAGACGTTTTCGTCGCTGTCGATCCAGACTCCGTGAGGGTGAACAAACGGGCTGTCTTCATTTTTTGTGATCGCACCCGGACGACCTTTGGCATCATAGGTCGGAGCGGAACCGCCCGGATTGGAGACGATGCGCCCCTTGTTATCGATGACGGAAATAAGCCCCTCGAGATGCGGGGCGATCATGTAGTCGCGATGCTGAGCCAACTGACAGACTCGCATTCCGGGAATGGAAATCGACTCCAGGTATTTTCCGTCGAGCGTGTAACGCTTCAGCGCACTGTCGCTCCGTGAGCAGAGCAGGAGCGTGTGATTTTTCTCGTCGCGGGTGTCGACGATTCCGCCATGAGGCGTGTTCAAACTCGCGGGGAGGGTGCCCTTCCCCCCGAACGTATTGAGCAGTTTTCCGGAGGCATCATAATGCATGACCCAACTGCTTCCGTATCCGTCACCGACATAGAAGCTGCCATCGGGAGCGGGCATCACGTTGGTGGGAGCGAACTTGGCTTTGGGGTCGGAATACTGGGAAATCGGGGGGCGCTCCAGCTTGAAAACCACTTTCCCTTTCATCGTCGTTTTCACGACGAGCCCCTTCCGCGTGTCGGTCAGAAACAGGAAGTCCTCGCCGTTCTCGTTTACGATATCGAGTCCGTGCGCTCCGGGGTATTCCGTCCCCCAGGTTTCGAGCAACTTCCCGCTTTTGTCATAGATAACGACGTTGTTGCGCACGTCGGTCTGGAAGAGGATGAGCCGTCCCGCGGAGTCCTCAGTCATTTCGTGACAATTCGCGACGGGAGTGCTCTCAGGGTCGAGCTGCCCCCAACCGGAGACGACCTCGTATTTGAAGTCGCCATGGCCGATCACCTGCGGCGCCGCGCCCCTCGTCTTCGACGTCGAGAGATAGAAACCGGCGAAAGCTGTTCCGGAAGAGGCGATAAATTGACGGCGCGAACGGAAAGAACCTGAAGAGGATTTCATAACGAAACCCTAATATGATTCACGCCGCCCGTGCATTACTCAATCGCGCCGGATGGCCCGGCGGGAGGTGGCGTGTTTGCGTTCGGAAGCGGTGGATTGCCATAATCCTTGATCAGCTCCGGGTTCACTTCGATCGCTTCCCCGCCACGCTCGAGATACAGATCGTAGTGCTGGAAGATCAGGTGAAGCATCGCAAACTGAAGCCCTGCCGCAACCACAAACGCCCCTACAAACAGCGCAACGCAACCGATCAGAACGAGAGGAATCGCCACGAGGGAGACCAGCAGCAGGTAGCCAATCAGACTCATTCCAACCTTCTTGATAAAACTGATGATGAAGGACTTCGAAAATCCCCCTTTGAAATCCATCGTCAATCCCGCACGCAACATCACCGGATACGTCACCAGCATCAGCAGAAAGAGGGCTGCCAGATAGAGAATAAGCCCGACGATCATGATCGCGATTCCAAGCCCCTGATTATCCTGAGCGAGCATCGGACCGGCAGACATCGGAATGGCACAAATGAAAATGACAGGCATGAGAACGATCGTGGTGACGATCGAACATAGAAACGGCCACAGTCCTATCTGAAGGTATTCTCCGAAGTGGTTGAAATCAAAATCCTCCGTCGGCTTGCCATGGCGCACCCGCGCAAACCTCCGCATCAGATAACCGATCGCAACGAGCGGTCCCACGACAGGAATTAACATGCTGACGGAGAGACCCAGAACGGTCATCCATTTCTTTTCCGTGGAAAAGAGATCCTTAAACGAAGCGGCGAAATCGATTTTCATATAGGGCAGGATGATATGACGGATCACCCTTCCATCTCAAGCACGCCGTACGCTGAAAAGTGAATATTACGGCACGGGATAAAGTGTGGAAAAGCATTGAAGTCAGTTATCCGTACCCCTAATCTCCCGTCCTACACAAGGCAGAGCCATCGCTCTGTCCAAAAAATCTGATTCAAATTACTATGAGCAATATTGTTCCCCTTATCAGCTCCGGCACTGCCGGCCCCCTCGGCGTTCTTCATCTCCCACGGCTCTGGCTCAAAGCTTCCCTTGGCGCTGCAGGAAAACTTCATTCCGACTACCCTGCGATCGGGGCGGGATACGACCAGATGGTCCTCGACGGCCTCGGCATCGACAAAGGTGACTTCGAAAGCTACATCGCCGATTCCAAGCCAAGCTACATCGAACTTGAAAACTGGATTCTTCAGCAAAAAGGAGGATCACTCGATCAAGATGCGGTCGATAAGCTGAATGCAGCGATCACCGGTTACATCCACGACGACGGCACCCGTGCTGAGATCCTCGAAGCGGCCGGCCGCGACGACGACGGAACCGTCAAAGACGCCGTCAATCTCAACAACCTCGACGACTGGGCGATCTTCCACGGACAGGAGCTCAAGTAATCGCGTCAGGATTTCAATCCTGAATTTTCAACACCCGCTTCGGTCCCGTGCCGCGAGCGGGTTTTTTGTGTTTTATATTCTAAACAAAGGCTTTCCAAACCGTTCACAAAGCGGTTGTTTTCCTCCCGCGGTCCTGCTATCGCTCAATCAGTCAATTTTTGAACTCACTATGATCATCGCTCCCAAAACTCGAGGCTTTATCTGCACCACCGCACACCCGGAAGGCTGTGCCGCGCACGTCCAATCGCAGATCGATTATGTAAAATCGCAGCCCCCTCTCGCGAATCCTCCGAAGAACGTTCTCGTGATCGGTGCCTCGACGGGTTATGGCCTCGCTTCACGCATCGTCCCTGCCTTCGGCGGAGGCGCATCCACGATCGGTGTCTTTTTCGAAAAGCCCGGCACCGAGCGCAAAACGGGAAGCGCCGGGTGGTATAACTCGGTCGCATTCGAAGAAGCAGCGAAAAAAGAAGGCCTCTACGCGAAGAGCTTCAATGGCGACGCATTCTCCAACGAGATCAAGGATCAGGTCATCGAGACGATCAAGGCAGACCTCGGACAGGTCGACTGCATCGTTTACAGCCTCGCCTCTCCACGCAGAACCGATCCGACGGATGGTGAGACGTATCGTTCCGTTCTCAAGCCGATCGGCGCACCCTACACCCAGAAGAATATCAACACCGACACCGGCGTCGTTTCCCCCATCACGATCGAACCCGCCGAAGGGGACGAGATCGCCCACACCGTGAAAGTGATGGGCGGGGAAGACTGGGAACTCTGGATCAACGCGCTCAGCGAAGCGGGTGTCCTCGCCGACGGATTCCAAACCGTGGCCTATTCCTACATCGGGCCGGATCTCACGTATCCGATTTACACGAACGGAACGATCGGCAAAGCCAAAGAGCATGTCGAAGAATCCGCGATCCGCATGAACGACCGATTCGGAGCAGGCTCCGCCGTCGTATCCGTGAACAAAGCGCTCGTGACTCAGGCGAGTTCCGCGATTCCCGTGGTGCCTCTTTATATCTCGCTCCTTTATAAGGTCATGAAAGAAAAAGGAAATCACGAAGGCTGCATCGAACAGATCCAGCGCCTCTTCGGTGATTACATGGCCGCCGATTCAGCCAAAGGACTCGATGACAAAGGACGCATCCGCATCGACGACTGGGAGATGGAAGACGACGTTCAGGCAGCCGTCGCAACCGCCTGGGAAGCCGTTACAACTGAGAACCTGTCAGATCTCTCCGACTTTTCCGGCTACCAGAAAGAGTTCCTCAAACTGTTCGGCTTTGGCCTCGAATCCGTTGATTACACGGCGGAAACCAATCCCGAAAGACCGCTCCCTTCCGAATCATAACGGAAGAATAGCATTATAATTATCATAATTATTTGTATTTGTTGTAATTTAGGATAGAGTTGTTTTACACAAACACCCGACCTGCGGCTTGCTGCAGATCACACCTACACAAACACCAAATACAGACAGTTATGAAGAGAAGAGTCCTCTCGTATGGTCTCGCGCTATCCCTTATTTTAGGGGCTGCGGCCGCGACCTCGTGCACTAGCTCCGGGAACGGAACGACTGCGTCCAGCACACGGAATGGCAACATGTTTCAAAGCAGCTTCCGCTCGAAGCCGACGATTGAACGCCATGAAAGCGGTGCCCGGGTCAATCCCATGATCCTTTCACACAGTAACAGCAAGAACACTCGTGTTGTTATCGATGTGGCCGATCAGCGGGGCTACCTCCTTGTCGACGGCAAGATTGCAATTGATACCCCCGTTTCCACAGCCCGTCCGGGTAAGTGGACACCGCGTGGTAGCTTCAATATCTCGCAGAAAGTTCGCACCGGAAAAATTTCCACGATCTATGGAGTTGAGATGCCCTACTGGATGCGTCTCAGCGGAAGTGCCTACGGCATGCATGCCGGCCACCTCCCGGGATACCCCGCCTCGGCAGGGTGTATTCGAATGCCTCCAAGTTCAGCGCAGATGATTTTTGACAACACGACCTACGGGACTCGGGTCAATATCTACAGCAACTGGGGTGGAGCCTGATCACTCGTTACCTCAGTAAAAAGTAGGTTTGTCGGAAAACAGCCGGAGGTCGAAAGGCCCCCGGCTTTTTTGCGGGCTGATATCAGAGAGCTCGATAGTGGCAATCTCGCTCCGGGAGATTTTCAGAGCCCATCCGTCGCTTCAACCCTCATCCCCCGACACGACACAGAAGGAATCCTCACGGAATTCCTCTACACGCCGTAGCTGCGCCGTAGAGAAACTGCGTGAGCATTTCTCAGCCGTGCCCCGCCGTCGCTTCAACCCTCATCCCCCGACACGGCACAGAAGGAATCCTCACGGAATTCCTCTACACGTCATCGCAGAGCCGTAGAGAAACTGCGTGAGCATTTCTCAGCGAAGTCCATCCGTCGCTTCACCCATCATCCCCCGACACGACACAGAAGGAATCCTCACGGAATTCCTCTACACTTCATCGCAGAGCCGTAGAGAAACTGCGTGAGCATTTCTCAGCCGTGCCCCGCCGTCGCTTCAACCCTCATCCCCCGACACGACACAGAAGGAATCCTCACGGAATTCCTCTACACGTCATCGCAGAGCCGCAGAGAAACTGCGTGAGCATTTCTCAGCCGTGCCCCGCCGCTCCAAGCGCGGAACGCGCTCCCCCGAAGAGCGAAATCAAGCAAGCGCGGCCGCTCATTTCCGCAACGGCTCGACGACGATCACGTCGCCTTCGACCTTATACTTGCATTGAGCAAGCGAGGTGACATATCGCAACGCCTCCGAGGCAGGCACATTACTCAGTCGCAGCGTGATCTTCGGATTTTGGATTTTCTCCGCATCAGTGAGAGAGACTCGCGGATTGAAATTCGGAAAGAGCCCGCGATCGGCGTGCCTGTGCACCAAAACGAGAACCTGCCCCAGCGCATCCTCGAGAGGAACGTCGCGAAAATCTAGATTCGGAATGACGATCGATTCCAACGCATCAGCAAAGCCGCGTTTCTTCCGTGGAATGAGAATCTCCTGCCCGACCTCAAGTTCTTCACTCCTGAGCCGATTGGCCGCCTGGAGCGCCCCCACGCTGACACTCGAATCCTCCGCAATTTGATGAAGAGTATCCCCCTTTTCAACGACGTAAATTTCATGATCGTCCGCATCAAAAACCGCATCTGCTTTGAAATACCCCTGTGCACGGGCCAACTGCTTCTCATAGGCCTCGCGGCGCGGCACCGTCATGTCATGCTTCGGCAGGATGTTAAGCGCCTCGGCGTATTTTTTTCCTGCACCCCTGTAGTCTCCATTCGCCATGAGCTGCGAGCCCTCAAGCGCGGCTTCGTCCGCTTTTCTGACACTGAGCACAAGTTCCGATTGCGAATCCGGGTGAGGCACAAAAGCGGTGCCTTTCCCCTCATCCTTCTCTTTATCCGCTTTTCCACGAATCGGCATCCCCGCCGGGTCCATGATCTGTGCGGTCACGAATACGAATCGGTTCCCCCCTTTTCTTCTCCGTTCGGCGAAAACGGCGGTGTGCCCGTCCCCGATTGTCATTGCGTAGGGAGTCGCAACATCACTGTCCCATCGATCAAACAACGCCTCACCATGCGCCGGCAGAAAAACTTTCAGATCCACCGTGTTCTCGTCGGCGCCAAGAACCGTGCTGACGCCGTAACGCCGGTCATCCGTCTGTGACATACAAACCTGACCGGATCGGCACATCACGGATGGTGTGTTCAACAGTTTGACATCTTTCCGCTGCTTCAACTCGCCGAGCAGGGTCTGGAACTGCGGATCAGTAAGCGCCCCCACCACCGAACGACCTCTGGATTTCTTTCTGCCCCCCGGCTTAACGGGTGGCTTCGAAAACTCGCGACGAAATGCATCGTAGGAATCAAACGCAAAGGTACGCGCCGGATTTTTTGTCATTGTCAAAGGGGGGAGCTGCAAAATAATGCCCTCAGGTCCCTCGACCTTGAGTTCAAAATCAGAATCCACCTGCACCTCCCTGATCACCAGATAGATTTGCTTCTCCACCTTTTGAGTGATCGATTCAATATAGGCCTCGACCAGTCCCATCTGGTCCTGCGTATTTCTCACGATGAGCTGAGACGTCGACGGATTATAAACCGCCGAAGCCCCTACCCCAAAAGTGATCCCTGCATTACTCAAAATCTCTTTCGCCGTTTTACGCGGCTGCCTCGGTTTCAGCGCCGCGTAGGGATCGTTGAGTTTCCGCCCCGCATCGACATTCAGAAACGTCGGCGGCACGACGTAGACATTTGTGTATAGATCGCCATCAGCTGCCGATGCGAAAGGCGCGCTCATCACGAGGATCAGGCAGAGAAAAATCGGTTTCATGTCTTCGCATCCTACCACGCGAGTCAATCGACCGATCATCGAAAAATGCCGCGGCTCGACACCGCTCCGGTTCGGCTGCGAAAGCGGCTTGTGTAGAAGAAGTATCGTTTTCCGCCCTGTGGTGACTTGCGGGGACTGAACCGGAGGTGCAAAAGAAACTTTGCCGCTGGTGAAACCACCGGAATCGAAGTCGTAAAATCATCGCCCCTCGCAGGGGCGCAGAGCCGCCCGAAAGTCGAAAGCCCCCTTTAGCCCCGCGAGGACCAATAACCCTACGGCACGTCCTAACCCGGCGTTACGCGATGCTCCACACCGAGCTATTCGCTTACGAGCTTCCAGCTCCAGGTCCGAGATGCGATTACAAGGGGTAACCGGAAAGCCAAACTATCCGACACCACTATGCGAGGATATCATCCACGACATGACCGTGCACGTCGGTAAGCCTGAAACGTCTCCCCTGGAATCGGTAGGTCAGTTTTTCGTGATCAATCCCTAACAGGTGCATCACCGTTGCCTGAAAATCGTGCACGTGAACCTTCTTATCGACCACGTTATAGGCGTAGTCGTCGGTCTCGCCGTAGACTTGACCGGCCTTCACTCCACCGCCCGCCATCCACATCGAAAACGCGGCGCCGTGATGATCGCGACCGTGCTTTTTCGGATTGTTGATATCGCCCTGTCCGAAAGGCGTCCGCCCGAACTCGCCCCCCCAGATCACGAGCGTATCCTCGAGCAATCCACGTTGATCGAGATCTTTCACCAGCGCGGCACTCGGCTGATCGGTATCGCGGCACTGAACCTCCAACTGAGTCGGGACGTTCTGATGCTGATCCCATCCCGCGTGCATCAACTGGATGAACTGAGTTCCCCGCTCGGCGAGGCGTCGCGCCTGAAGACAATTGCGGGCGAAAGAACCCGGGCGATGAACATCGGGCCCATACATATCGAGAATGTGCTGCGGCTCGTTTGAAAGATCGGTCAGCTCCGGCACACTCGTCTGCATCCGATAGGCCATTTCATACTGCGAGATGCGCGTCTCGATTTCCGGATCAGCAACGTCCTCGTAATGCTCGCGATTGAGCGAAGCGATGTCATCGATCATCCCCTTTTTCATCCCCCGCGAAAGCCCCTTCGGATCGGAGAGATACAGAACCGGATCGCCCTGACTCCGGAACTTCACGCCCTGATGTTTACTCGGAATAAACCCGCTTCCCCAGTAGTAATCATAGAACAACTGACCACAGGAATTTTCTCTATCCCGGGAGAGCATCACGACAAACCCGGGAAGATCCTCACTCCCCGATCCAAGGCCGTAATCCATCCACGCGCCCATACTCGGGCGCCCCGGCAATTGATGCCCCGTCAGAAAGAAGGTAACCGCTGGCGCATGGTTCACCGCCTCGGTGTTCATCGACTTGATCAGACAGATTTTGTCCGAGATATCGCGGGTATGAGGAACGAGATCCGACATCCACATCCCCGATTTTTTATTCTGCTGAAACTCCTTCAGCGGACGCAGCACGGGGTAGTCTTTGTAGCTTCCCGTCATCGTACTGAGCCGAACGCCCGCGCGTACGGACTCGGGAATATTCTCCCCGTGCAGCCCATACATATTCGGCTTGTAGTCGAAGAGATCGAGATGCGAAGGCCCGCCCGTCTGCATCAGGTAGATGACCCGTTTCGCCTTCGCGAGATGGTTGGGGAAACCGGAACCCGCTCCCCCACTTGCCGCGTCGCCGCCCAGCGCATAGTCTTTCCCCAGTAGAGAGGCCAGAGCCGCGCCGCCAATCCCCGTCGCCGACTTACCGAAAAACTGACGTCGTGTCTGCGCCTGATGCTGAAAAAGTGATTTCATGGTCGATTGAGCGTTTCGTCGAGATTCAAAATAACCTGCGCCATTCGGGTGAGCGCAGCCAGTTCCACCGCATCCTCCGCAGAGGCGGCATACGCGCTGGCTTCGGATTCAAAACTGGCAAACTCATTCAGGCTCCGTTCGTAGCCATTGATCAGCAATTCTGTCTCTCGGTCATCAGGCAGGCGCCCCGTCGCCAATTCAAACGCGAAGCGAAGCTGCGCGTCCGGTGCCGCACCGCCCTCCTCTTTCATCCTCATCGCTAGGGCGCGGGCGGCCTCGACATAGGTGATGTCATTGAGCAAGGTGAGAGCGTGCAAAGGCGTGTTTGTGATCGACGGCTTCACCATGCACACTTGGCGTGACGAACTGTCGAACAGGTTCGGCGGAGACGACGTCCGCCGCCAGAAACTGTAGAGACTCCGGCGATGCAGCTGCGACGGATCTGTTTGGTGAGGGTAACTGATCTTCCCAAACGAGAAGTCCTTCCAGAGCCCTTCCGGCTGATGCGGATAAACGGGTTCACCGCCAATGTCTTCGATCATGAGACCGGAAACCGCAAGCGCCTGATCTCTCAACACCATCGCCGGCAGCCGATACCGGGAACCTCGCGCAAGAAGCCGGTTCTCCGGGTCCCGCTCCTTCTTCTCCGGCGTGATCCTCGAATCCTGCCGGTACGTCGAACTGGACACCATCAGGCTGATCAGATGCTTCACATCCCAACCCGATTCGACGAACTCCACCGCAAGCCAGTCGAGCAATTCAGGATGAACCGGCAACTCACCCTGAACCCCGAAGTCCTCGACCGTTTTGACAATTCCGATTCCAAAGAACTGCTGCCAAATACGATTCACGGTGACACGGGCGGTGAGCGGATTTTCCGGATCGACGAGCCACAGCGCGAGACCGAGTCGATTCTTCGGCGCATCTGGATCCATCGCCGGAAGAAAGGCCGGAGTTCCCGCGCTCACCTTTTCAGTCGGCTGCTGATAATCGCCCCGCTCGAGAACGAAAGTCTCCCGCATCTTGTCGTCCGGATTATCCGCCATCACCATGATCTGAAGAATCGACTCGCCGACTTTTCTCAGATCCGTGCGCGCCTTGTTGATCGACTCACCCAGTTGCTTCCACGCCTCGTTTTGATGATGCTCAAACTGAACGAGATAATGATCCGCAATCTCCTGTTTCTGTCTCGCGTTCCGATCCGCCTCTTTCGTTCGCAGAGCACTGGAAACATTTCCGGGGAACCGGGTTCGGTCGACAAGCTCGGCAAGCGCGAAAGTTTCCTCCCACTCCTTCCGTTTCCGGTCGATCGCGGCGATCTGCTTCTTGATCTCGCCCTCAAGTCTCTTCACTTCCGCCTTGAGACGATTCTGTTCTGCCGTTTGCTCATCAGTCGGCAGCGTCAATAGCGGTCGTGACAACTGCACCGTCGCCCCGCTCCCGAAGGCGCACCCGCTTCCCGACCGCATATCAACCCCGCCGGATTCGGGAACGTTGTTAAAAAACGCGAAGAACTGATAGTATTCGTCGTGCTGAATCGGATCGTATTTGTGGGTGTGGCACTGCGCGCACGCCATCGTTAAGCCGAGCCAGGTCGTCGCGGTCGTATCGACTCTATCAATCACATAATTGATCCGCTGCTCCTCTTTGATCGCACCGCCCTCGCCATTCAGCATGTGGTTGCGATTGAAGGCCGTCGCAATGATCTGTTCATCATCCGGATTCTCCAGCAGATCCCCCGCGAGTTGCTCAATCGTGAACTGATCGAAAGGCATATTCTCGTTGTAAGCTTTGACGACCCAATCGCGCCACGGCCATTGGTGCCGATTGCCATCCTGTTGGTAGCCGTTCGAATCCCCGTATCTCGCCGCGTCGAGCCACCCCAGCGCCATCCGCTCGCCGAAGTGGGGAGAACTGAGAATACGGACAACCGCCTTTGAAGTGGCTGTGTCAGGATCGAGACGATACTGTTTCTCGAACGCAGCCAGCTCGGAAGGCACCGGCGGAAGCCCCGTCAAATCGAGTGAAAGGCGTCGCAGAAAAGTCCGGGCTGAAGCCGCGGGATTGGGTTCAAGACCTTCGTGATTGAGGCGATCAAGAATAAAGGCATCGATCGGATTTTTCACCCAATCGGACTCAAGCGTCGGAACTTCCACCTTTTCCGGAGTCATGAACGCCCAATGCGGATCGTATTGAGCTCCATCGTTAATCCAACGGCGGAGAATCTCCCGGTCGGCCGGACTGAGTTCGCGATGCGAATCGGCGGGGGGCATCAGTTCATCCGGGTCATCACTGAGAATACGGACCCACGCTTCGCTCTTTTCCGCATCTCCCGGAACGATCGCCGCGTAGCCGCCGAGATCCTCGGTCGCCGCTTCCGCGCTGTCGAGTCGAAGCCCCGCCTCCTGTGTCTTTTCATCCGGCCCGTGACAGAAGAAACAGTTCTCCGAGAGAATCGGACGCACGTGATGATTGAACGAAATCTTCTCAGGCACCGTCGCAGCACCCTCCGGTTTTCCACCCCTCGGATTCCGACTGTTCGAAAGCGCGGCGGGTCCGCTCAGGGCCACCGCTTCATCCGTGGGATCATCGAGTGTAAGATTCGCTTTCCGAACCGCTCCTGTCTCAACGGTTCGAACTTCGTCCCCGGGCATCGGATCGAGTGCGACCACCGCAACCGGATCAGCTTCCCCGCTTCCGGACGGCCCGGAAACCAGAAAAATGACGACCGCCGCAACCAACGCTCCCGCCGCCGTAAAATAGCGCCATTTCGGAAGTGCCGTCGGGGATCGATCCCTGCGGGGCATCGAGACGACGTTCCGAATCGGAGGTTCAATCCCCGCCTCAAGAAGTTCACGATCCGTGATCGCCCCGAGATCAGCGCCGACGAAGCAGTGGTCACTGAACGCGGAAATACGCTCCGGATTTCCTTCGAGCAATTCCCAGAGCCGCTCCCGCTCCCAATCCGTGAGTTCCCGTTCCCCGAGTGCGGCGAGGATGGATTGAAATTCCTGTTCCTGATCTTCGTGACTCATGAGGATTTGCCGCGGTTGCGGATCAGGAGTTGTTTCTCCACGCAAGTGAGAAGGGTTCGTTTCAGCCGGAAAAGTTTCTGCGCCATCGCATTGCGATTGATGCCCTCGTCGCTCGCGAGTTGGGCGAGGGAACGTTCCTCCTGATAGCGATTCAAGACGAGGTCGCGGTGATCGGCTTTGAGTTTCCCGAGGCAGGTGATCATTGCGGCATGACGCCTTTCCTCCTCGTCATCATTCCCGTGCCTCAGAATCGTTGTGTCCGCGATTTCTTCAAAAAGAGCGTCACCCGGCAATTCCCGATTCTGTTGGCGGGCGAGTTTGCGGCGGTAGTTTTGCACCTGAAAAAACCCGATGCGAAATGCCCAGGCTCGAAAATCGCCGGCCGGATCGTATTCGTCGCGTTTCTCCCAGAGCACGACGCTGGTGTCCTGAGTGAGATCTTCCGCCGCCGCCTCGCTTCCTGTCAGCGAAAGCAAAAAGGCACGAAGCCGCGGCCTGATCGCCGTCATCAGAGCTTCAAAATCAGGACTTGAGTCGCTGGACTGTTTCAATGGATTCATTCAATCGGGCGATAGCCCGGGGGGTGCACCGGGATATTGTCTTCCCACGCCAATCCATTACTGACGCATTCAGGGAATTATCTCATGAGTGCCCCAATTGAAACAGTCCGCGTTTCAGTGCTTCGGTCACGGCGTGGGTTCGGTCTTTCGCGTTGAGCTTGGAAAGGATCGACTTCACGTGATTCTTCACCGTGTTCTCCGAAAGCGTCAGTTCCGTTCCGATCTCCTTGTTCGCGCGCCCTCGTGCGATCCACTGCAGAATCTCCAACTCGCGATCGGTTAAATGCGCGCTCCACTCGCTCTTCGCGAGAAGCAGTGAAATCTCCGGCGGTAGATACTGACGTCCCGCCCCCACTTCCCGAATCGCCTTCAACAACTCGTCACTGTTTTTGTCTTTCGACATGTAGCCGAGGATACCGGCCTCAAAGGCGCGACGCACGTCCTCCTCCTGCATGAAACTGGAAAGCATGAGGATGCGAAACCCTTTCAGTTCCGTCGCGACTTCGATCCCGCTCATGTCACGAAGGCGCAAATCGAGAATGATGACATTCGGCTTGTGCTCGGCGGCCATCGCAATCGCCTCTTCGCCACTTCCGGCTTCGGCGACGACGGAAAGATCCTCCTCATCATCGAGAAGACTCGCGAGACCACGGCGGACAATAATGTGATCATCGACGAGAAGGAGGCGGAGGTTTTTGGAAGTATCGGTCATGAGAGTGGAACGGGTAGAGTGAGATTGAGGCGGGTTCCTTCCTCGGAAGTTTCAACAGAGAGAGCCGCTTCGATTTGTTTAGCACGCTCCTGCATCCCCAGAATACCAAAATGACCGGCCGGTTTGATCGCGGGATCGAAACCGTGACCGTTATCGCTCACACAGAAAACCAACTCCTCGTCTGTTTTGCCCGTCGCGATGCCGATGCTGTCGCCACCGCTGTGACGAATCGCGTTCATGACCGCCTCGAGAAGGATGCGATGGCAGGCGTAGGCGGTTTCCGTATCGAGGGCGAGCCGCTCAGGTCCCAAAGTATGATGAACGATCAACCGAAGCTCCGCCTCTTCACAACGTTCACGGGCAATCGCAATCGTCGTCTCGGGAAAATTCAGGGAATCCGCCGCCGCAGGAACACGCAACCCGCTCAGTGAATCGCGCGCTTCAGCGAGACTGTGCTCGACCATCTGACGCGCAAGGTCGAGCTTCTCTTTCGCCTTCGCGGGATCGGATTCGATGTGATTTTTCACCGAAGCGAGCTGATAACCAACTCCCGAAAACCCCTGCGACAAGGTGTCGTGCAATTCCCTGGCGATCCGGTTTCGTTCCTCCAGCGCCGCATTGGAAACGAGCTGACTCTCAATCAACGCGGTTTGTTTTTCGACCCGCCGTTTCAACGCGAGAGTCCAGAAAAGCGACAGGATAAAGACAGCCAGCAACGCGAGAATCGCGATAAAGTAGCGCTGAGGCGTCCACCACGAAGGCACCTGAAGAATGTCGATATCCGCCGCCGACCTCGCTGCCAGCGTCACCGAACGCAACTGCCCCCGCTCATCGGCGTCGACGAGCTTCACTCCCGTGACCTCAATCTCACTTCCGATCGTCGGCAGCGACTCCTCGTTCAAATTCTCGGGAAGGCGCACCGGCAGAATCTGCGCTTCGAGTTGCAAGCTCAGCAACCGTCCCTGCTGCTCGATGAGCCGTCCTTTCACTTTAACAAGCCGCATCGCCTGGCTCCGGGAAAAAGGATCAGGATCCGCAATTGCCTCGACTTCGCCGGTCTGCTCCTCGGCTTCGGAAAGCGAGGCGTAGCGAAGCCCTACAAAATACCCTTCCGTTTTCGGCAGCCCGGTGAAAATCATCTGATCGCCCAGCCTCGCCTCGTGGGGTTGGAGCGTTCGCACTCTCGCGCCGAACTCCCCTGACTGAGCCACGAGCGTCCTCGCATCCTCGATCAAGGTCACCTTCGCGACCGTCTGGACCAGCCCCGGTTTCGTCCGCCTCGAATCCCAGCGCCCAATCTCGTCGAGCGTCACTTCGGGGATCTGCTTCTGCTGCTCGACGAGCTCCACATTCTTGTGAATCGAGCAGACAATATCAGAACCGATGCGCTGCCTCCGGTCATTGAAAAGCGGAGCTCCCGTGCCGCGCAACTTCACCCAGGAACCCACCATTTTTTCCAGCCGCCGCACATCGAACTCGCCCTGCTGATTCCGAAATCGAATCGTGAGATCATTCTCTCCCGTCACGAGCAGCCCCTCTCCCGCTGATTTGGAGCCCTCTTCAAATTCCACCGACACCAAGAGCCCCTCGACCTCGATCCAGCGATTGTCGCCGATCCCCGTCTGAATGAAGTCGGGACGAAAATTGAGAGGACGGGGCATCCCGGTTCCGCCGTGTCTTTTGATCTCATCGACGACGACGTAAGGACCGTAGAAGCCGCCCGTGACGTTACCGAAGATTTCCACGGACTCCGAAAGCCGGGGAATTTGATCCGCGGGCACCTCGAAAAACATCCCGCCCGAATTGTCCTGACCGTCGAACCCGGCGAAAAGATGGGACGTCACCGTAACCCGCAGAATCACCGGCGGAGCCATCCGCGCCTCCTCATAGCTGAGCTTTCGAATCGCATCGATCGACCTCAGCGGCCTCACCGATTCCGGACCATCCGCCGCCCGCGCATTCGTCGCCAGGGCAGCGACAAACAAGCAGACCATCCAGAACGGAGCATGACCGGTGAAATTCATTCACCTCGAAGGTATCACGAAAACCGGCACGCGCGACAGGATCGCTTCAGGCTCTTTTGAGCCATAAAATACTTTCGATTTGCGGGGTCACTCAGGACGTCAGAGCCCTATTCCGCGTCATTGGCTTCAGTTGAGATTTCATCGATCTCAATATTCACCCGGGAAATAATCTCCATCACATCCTGATTGGAAAGGTCGGTCGTCTCCTCCAAAGTCGCCAGAAGGTGTTCCGTATAACGCTGAAACACCGCCTTTCCGATCTTCAGGTGCTGGTGAACATGAGCGAGAGGACGGCCGGAGTATTCGGCAGGCCCTCCCGTAGCCATCGCAAAAAATTCGCGCTGCATCCGGACCAGCTTATCCATGGGAACGTTCTCAAAGTACGGGAAAAGTACCGGGTCTTTCAGAACTCTCGCGTAAAACGATTCGATGAGATTTTTAATCCCCTCCTCACCCCCGATGCGGTCATAAATACTGCTGTGTTCCTTTTTCATAGATCTGATTCAAAACGCTCCCCCTACCAAACCATCAGAGCGATCAATTGGGCAATCACAATCCGTAAAATCATCGTGAGAGGATAGACCGTCGCGTACGAAACAGCAGGCGAATCACTGCCCGCCATCCCCGTGGCGAAAGCCAACGCGGGAGGATCTGTCATCGAGCCGGAAAGCAAACCTGACAGCGTCATAAAATTCATCCGATGAACTTTTCGGCAAATCGTTCCGATGATCAACAACGGAGCCAGGGTTACGACCACGCCAAGTCCGACCCACTTCAAGCCTTCGGCAGTCAGGACCGTCGCGAAAAAGTTCTCGCCCGCAAGCAGTCCGACACAGGCAAGGAAAAGGATAATGCCCAGCTCGCGGAGCGCCCGGTTGGTGTTATCCGGCATATTGACGACGAGAGGCCCAATCCGGCCGAGACGGCTCAGCAATATAGCAACGAGGAGCGGCCCTCCCGCCAGGCCGAGGCGCAGAGGCGCGGGAAGCCAGTCCATTCTCGCCGGCAGAAGCCCGAGCAATATCCCGAGAGCGATACCCAGAAAAATCGTCGCAAAGCTGGTTTCGTTCAACCGGTGGACCTGATTCCCGAGTAATTCGGTCACTTCATCAAGACTCGATTTCGGCCCCACAATTTGAAGCCGGTCCCCGAACTGAAGATGCAAGTCAGGCACCGCAGTGAACGCGTGATCCTGCCGCGTAACGCGGGTCACTGTCACGCCGTATAGCGGGTCGAGACCGAGCTCTTTGACCGATTTCCCGATTACCTTGTCATTCGTCAGCACCACCCGGCTGAAGGAAACCTCCCCCGGACTCTTCATGAGATCGACCCCGGACACGCTGCCGACAACCCGTCGAAACTGCTCGAGGTGAGGAGACGTGCCCACGACCATTATCAGGTCACCCATGAAGATCTCCGTAGCCAATCCTGCGGTGAGAGTGTCAGTCGTATTTTTTCGCCGAACCCGCGAAACAATCACCTCGGTTTCATGCAGCCCCGGAATTTCCTCAACCCGCAATCCGTCGAGGTTGGGATTTTCCACCACCAGATTGATTCGTTCCAGCGATTGAATCCCCTTCCGCTGCTCCGAACGAAAGGCTTCAGCCTCCGCATCCACATTGACCTTAAAAAATCTTTTCAGGAGGAGAAGGCTCCCGATGATGCCGACAACGGCGAGCGGATAAGCAGCCGCATACGCCATCGCAGCCAAGTCAGGATCTCCATCCGTCGTCGCGGCGAGAGCCTGCTGCGCAGCCCCCAGCGAGGGAGTGTTCGTCGTCCCGCCCGAAAAGACACCCGCGGCCGCGGCCATCGGAAGCCCCATTAGCTTGGCTCCGACCAGAGTAATGACAGCGCCAAGCCCGATGATCCCCGCGGCATACAGATTCAGTTTGAGCCCCTCCTTGCGCAACGAGGCGAAAAACCCGCCCCCCATTTGAAGCCCCAGCGAGAACACGAACAGAATCAGACCGAATTCCTTGATGAAATGCGCAACATGAGGATCAGGACGGAACCCGAAATGTGAGATGATCAGTCCGGCAAACAGCACGCCGGCTACGCCCGGTCGAACGCCGCGGATCGAAATTCGGCCGATCCCGATCCCGCCCAGAGCGACCACACTCAACAGGAGCAAATCGAGCGCCACCGGATGAGCCTCACGCCAAACCAGCCAGGCATCTGCAAACATTGAAAGCATACTCCCCTGCGAAGGCACAATTCGTGCCAGCCCCACCCGGGAGAGTTTGAAAAAAGCAAACAGGCGGCGATGACTACTGAGCCGCCGCCACTTTGGGAGCAATCACCACGACACCCTTTTCGATCCTCGCTTCGAAGCCCGTGAGCTCTGCGGTGTATCGCAGTACCTCACTCAACGGCACCCTGTTCAGGGTAAACGTCACTTCGGGTTCTTTCTCAGCGGCAGGATCGGGGATGAACACAAAATTGATACCGCGTTTTTTCGGATCGGGTTCGGTCGTGTCGAGCTGGCTGGAATAGGACCGCATCAAATCAATCGCATCGCCCAGCGGCACGCTGGAAAATTCCACACCCGGCACCACGATTTCACGCAGTTTCTGCATCACCGCCTTGTCCGCAGCCGACGGCTTAACGGGACGTCGCTTCCACTCCGTCGCTTTACTCAACATCACCGCGTGCTGGTCGATCGAGATTTCCAGCCTCGCTATCCCGGAAAGAAACCAGAGTGCCTGCCCCAGGGAGACATTCTGCAGCTTCAAGGTAACCGGCGTGTTCCGAAGTTCCTCGTCGCCGCTGAGAATGAAGTTCACCCCGCCGGCAGGACTGAGTTCATTGCTCCGGGCCTGAAGAAAACCGATCGCCTCATCGAGTGACGCATCGGAAAATTCAATCGAAGGCAGGACAATCGTCTGGAGCTTCCTCGCGGGACTCTGTGCGTGACTGAGAGTTGTGCCCGCCCCGCACAGAAGAATAGACAGAATGAAGAAGCACCGGAATCTCATCCTTTCAAAGAACCACAGTCACCTGCCTCATGACAAGCCCGAACCGGAGGAATCAGGAAACAGTGATTCCGATAAAACGACCGGTTCAACAGGGGCAGGTCGACCACCTGACAGGGTTACGTTTGTTTTCCTGTGCAGGAAAATCCTCTGATCGTTCACCGTCCTCACTCAAAATTCTCAGGCGCGAGGTTTCATATCGAACATTCACGGGTAAAGTCCTCTCTCTATGGCAGCGATTCCATCACAACAAATCCTCGACTCTCTCAACTGGCGCTACGCGACAAAAGTTTTCGATCCGGCGAAGAAAATCAGCCCGCAGGATTGGGAGGCACTCGAAGAGTCACTCGTTTTAACCCCCTCTTCCTTCGGCCTTCAGCCCTGGGAGTTCGTCATCGTTGAAAACCCTGAGATCCGGGAGCAGCTCGTGGAATTCTCCTGGAATCAGCGGCAGGTCGCCGACGCCTCGCACCTCCTCGTCATCGCGATTCGCACCGACATTGACGAGGACTGGGTCGACCATTTTGTGAGCCGGATCGAAGAGGTTCGCGGAGATCAGGGTGCCTTCACCGGCTATCGGGACATGATGGCCGGCTTCATCGGCAACCTCGACGAAGAAGGCGCGAAGCAGTGGGCAAAACAGCAAACCTATATCGCTCTCGGACAGTTCATGACCTGTGCCGCGCTCATGGACATCGACGCCTGCCCGATGGAAGGATTCGTCGCCCCGAAATACGACGAGATCCTCGGACTGAAGGAGAGAAACCTCACCGCGTCCGTTCTCTGCCCCGCGGGCTATCGCGCCGAAGAAGACAAATACGCGCTCCTTCCCAAAGTGAGATTCCCCAAAGAACAGATGATCTCACGGATCTAGGACAGCGCGCGAGATCCTCTTTATGCCCTTGCCACAAAAAGGGCCATGTGAAACGATCGCGTCGAACGCCTCCGTCTTGAGGTAACTGAGAAATCAAGCAATGAGCAATCCCGACACGGACGAGCGGTTCATGCGACTCGCAATCGATTGCGGGTCTCGCGGGCTCGGGATGACGAGTCCGAATCCCGCCGTCGGAGCGGTCATCGTCCGCGACGGAAACGTCATCGGCGAGGGCTGGCACCGGAAAGCGGGCGGGCCTCATGCCGAAGTCCATGCGATTCGCGACGCGCACGAAAAGCACGGCCCCGAAAGCACACACGGCGCGACGATTTACGTCACACTGGAACCCTGCTCAACACACGGACGCACCCCGCCCTGCACTTCGGCGATTCAGGACGCCGGCATCTCACGGGTCGTCGTTGGCTCGACCGACCCCAATCCCGATCACGTCGGCAGGGGCTTTGATCTTTTGCGGAACGCCGGAATCGAGGTGACCTCCGGCGTTGCCGAAAAGGAAGCAGACCACCTCCTCCGTTTCTTCCGCAAACACATCACGACGGGAAGGCCCTGGGTCATCGCGAAAACCGCCGCAACGCTGAGCGGGCATACCACGCTTCCCGAGGGAGAAGGACAATGGATCTCATCACCCACCTCCCGCGAGGACGTTCAGCGAATCCGCCGTCAATGTGACGCCATCCTCATCGGCGGCGAGACGTTCCGAATCGACAATCCCTCACTGACGCTCCGCGGCAAATGGGCCGAAGGGCGCGAGCAGCCCCGCCGTGTCGTCTTGACCTCTGACTCCCAACTGCCGCAGACACATCATTTATTCACCGACGAGTTCCGCGAGCTTACCACGGTCCACGCAGGCATTTCCCTTCGGGAATCTCTAGAAATACTGGGGTCGGAAGGGATCACATCGGTGCTTCTCGAATCCGGAGGACGACTGCTCGCCCACGCCCTTGAAGCCGGACTGGTTGATGAACTCGTTCTCTACCTCGCCCCCGTTATCGGAGGCGGAGGCAGCAAAACGATCCCGGTGAAGGATTTTGCGGCACGACTCGATAATCTCGATGTGTCCATGTCAGGTCCTGACATTCGCATCACCGGAAACCCGGCGCGCGGCGAGTAGATCCCACCCCGCCAGTCGTGAAAAACTGCCTTTTGGAAAAGGCATCCCCCCCCCATGAGCAGGTGGATGCATCCCGCCGGGACGCAGATCGCCCGGATCACCCACGACGTCCGTCCACAAAAGTCCCGTATCCGTCACGCCTGCCGCATTGATTAATTCGATCGCGGCAGATAGATTGTCATGGTAACTGACCTTTCAGAATGAAATTTGCTTCGCTTTCCTTGCTCCTCCTGTCTTTGATATTTCCACAGGCGGCCGGGAGCGAAGAGCGTGCCATCCCGCTCGACCGGATCAACGACGCGGCCGCCTTCCTCGCGGGGATCGATTTGCCTCATCAAACCGAACATCCGCTCACAAAAACCAATTCGTGGGCCACCCACGTCAAAACGCTCGATGCCGAGTTCGAGAGCCACCGCGAACGGGTCCTCTTCCCCATGAGCGAGTGGTCCAATGCTGAGCTGACTCCCGAACTGACGAGGGACTCCACCGTTCGCTACATGTTCAGCGGACCGGATATCCTCCACGCCTTCCACATGTTCCCCACCGCAGATACCTTTGTCCTGTGCGGACTCGAGCCCGTCGGTGAGATCCCGCAGTTGAGCGAACTCACCGCAGGAAACGCAGGCCGAGCCCTCGGTGAAGTCAGGAATGCGCTTGGCGAAATCATCAACTTCAGCTTCTTCCGAACGAAGGACATGAAGGACGATCTGCAGTTCTCCACCTTCCACGGAACGACGCCCATCATGATGGTTTTCCTGACCCGGTCAGGGCAGTATCTCAAAGGGGTCGAATTCCTGACATTAAACAAAGACGGCACGCTCACTTCAAACGGCCTCAATTCAAAAGGAGCCGACGCGGTGAAAATCGAGTTCTCTCCGCTTCGATTCGAAAAGAGGAAAACACTCTACTATTTTTCCTCCGACCTCTCCGACGGGGGATTCCCGAAAAGCGGATTCAAAACCTGGCTCGAAAGCCGGCCCAAAGGGAATGCCTACCTCAAGGCGGCCTCCTTCCTCATGCACGAAAGCTATTTCAAAGGAATTCGAAATCATCTCCTCGATCACAGCGTTCAGATTGTTCAGGACGACTCGGGGATTCCCTTCCGCTACTTTGAAGCCGACCTCTGGTATGCCGATCTCTTCGGGAGCTACACCGGTCCGATCGACCTCTTTTCCGAACACTACCAGTCGGATCTGCGATCCGCGTATCGCTCCCGCCAGCGCTCCCTTGCTTTCGGTACGGGATACAAATGGAGAAAGGGCGAGTCGAATCTGATGCGGTTTGTGAGACAGGACGCGCTGCCGCCGGTCGAAGCGAAAACCGGAGAACTGACTGAGACAAAACCGGAAACCGAAGCACCGGCCGCGGCTGAAACGCCAGCAGCGACGGAACCTCCCGCCAAGACCGAAGCGCCTGCTGAAGTGGGAATTACTGAGCCTGCTTCCGCCCTTTAAACAAACCGGGAAAGAGCGGCTTCACTTTTCGTTTCTGCGGTTCCGGCGCAGAGGCCGCTTCCGCATCAGAAAACAGGATCCGGAGAAAATCGAAGTCCCTGAATTCGTGCCCCGGCTTTCCGTGATGAACCACGACCAGCCCCATCGACGGCACGAGGTAAAGCCGCTGAAACGTCGAGCCTAACGAAACCACCAAATCGGCGGGAGCTCCTTTCGCGAGGCAGGCATCGCTCCAGTCTTCCGGCATCGGATCGAGCTCCAGATCCTCTTCGACATCGACCTCGCGTGAATTGGGATTGGGTGCATAGCCGTTCAGCCAGAAACAAAGTCCGAAAGCAGGGTTGATCGCGGAACCTCGAAAACACTCAGCAAGGCTTTGCGATTTCACGAGATGCCGGCCGCGCGCCACCCCGCCGGCGTTGACGAATTCACCGAACTTGATCCATTCCTTTCCCGTCATGTACATCCCCGCCGAAGGAATCACATTGCCGTGTGCATCCTCACGCCAGCGCTCCATCTTGATCCCGAGAGGACCGAGCAGTTTCTTCGTCAGGTATTGCTCGTAGCTCATTCGCTTCGGCTTCAACTTCCGACGCAGGATTTCACAAAACGCGTTGATGTGTCCCGGACCATAAACAAAAGCCGCCCCGGGGTCACGGGTCGCGTCGAGTTTGACCGCGACAGCGATTTTGTCGGCCGAAGATCTTCCGTAGATTTCCTCGACTCCCGCCTCCAGCCCCGAGGTAAAATTCAGAAGTTCCCGGATTCGGATCTCGCTCTTCCGGGGATCACTGCGCCACTCCGTCAGCGTATCGGAAGCCTTGTCATCGAGTTTGAAAAGCCCGTCTTCCTGCGCCATCACCGCGAGGACTCCGAAAAACGATTTCGTCCCCGAGTAGATATGCAGGGGCGCCCCGGAATACCCGTTGTAGTAGTTCTCGTAGCGCAACTGCCCGCGCTCCTGAACGATCAACCCGATCCCGTTGTGAGACGCGGAATATTTTTGAGCCGCCTCAATCGAACCGGAGGCCAGCTGAGCCGAACCTGTCATCGGGAGATTCAAAACGGCGAGAGTAAAAGTGATGATTCCACCTTTCACGAAGAAGCGAAGCATCCTCCATTCTCTCATACAAATTCGGGCAACGCCAGTACGGGCAAGCGCCTCTGATTCGTAAATTCACCGCTCCGCCTCTACCGCAATATCACGCAAAAGTGCCCTCGGGAGCCACCTATGGCCACTTGCGAATCTGCGATTTTCCCGCATCGTTTCGCATGATCAAATTTCTCCACACACGAATCCGGGTGAGCGATATCGATGCGACGACCGCGTTCTACGAAAAACTGGGTTTCAAGCTGACTCGCCGCACCGACAAATCTCCCGCCGGCAACCAACTCGCTTTCCTCGAACTCGATGGAAACGATCATTTTCTTGAACTCTGTTACTCACCGGATTTCAAAGTCGAGTTCCCCGAGGATCTCATGCACACCGCCGTGGGAGTCGAGGACATCATGGCCTACTGCGACAAGGTCGAGAAAGACGGCATCGAAATCTGGCCCGAAGACTGGCGCGAAGCCTTCCCCTCCGGCGCCAAATCGAAAATGGCGTTCGTAACCGATCCCGACGGCTACGAAGTCGAGATCCTCGAAAGGTAAGTTTTATAAAAAACCACCATCAGACGCCTTTATTGATCAATTCTGACTATCAATGCTGATAAGTTTTTAATTTTTACTAAATAAATTTGCGAATTTTCTTCTGTGATCGTAAGTTACCGCTCCGTTCTTGAATCATCCCACTTCATGAAAAATTTCGTTCATGCCGTTACGGCCACCTGTCTTCTCTGTGTTTTCATCGCGCTTCCCGCCTGTAACACCACTTCGAGCTCTTCCAGTTCGAAGAGTCAGATCTGGGAACGTGAAATGGGCGCCGTTGCCGATGTTGCGGAAAGTCCGGCTCAAGCGAACAAAGAGTTGAACCTGAAAGTGGATCTGATTGAGAAGGGAAAATACGGCCGTCGCCTTTTCCGAAAATTGGAGCCTAAATTCATCACGATCCACAGCACGCAGAACTACACCGGCGACGCTTACGATCACGCCAAAGCCCTGAAGCGGGGTGCCCTTCGCGGAGGCGTGTGCGGCTACCTTTGCTGGCACTTCACGGTTCAGGACGACACCGTAATCCAGCACATTCCCACCGACGAACGCGGTGAACACGCCGATTTTGACGGCCCCGGAAACCGCTATTCGATCGGAATCGAAATGTGCGAGCACAACGGCAACAACCAGCTCGCGACGATGGAGCGGACCGCGAAGCTCGCCGCGTCATTGATGTATCATCACAACATTCCGATCGAAAACATCCGCGCTCATTATCATTGGCCGCGCGAAGGTTACGAAAAGCCAAACAAAAACTGCCCTCACTTCCTGATGGAGAACGGTCAGCCCGGGAGCACCTGGCGCTGGTTTGTGGGACGAATCAATCGTCACCATCAAAAACTCGTGAAATACGACGAGCAAATCCGCGAAGAACAGGAAAAGAAGAAAGAAGAGGAACGCCGTAAGCGTATGGTCTATGAATTCATCGACAGTATCGGCAATCGCGTCAGTCAATGGGTCGGCTTGAGCTGAGGACGAATCTCTGAAGCTGATCTATTTGCGCCGGTTGCGTTTTACCCCGGTAAAAGGTAAAGTTGTCGCCTGCCGCTATCCAAACACTCACCCCACTTGGGACCATGTTTCTGAAAACATCCAGCTTCATCACCGCACTACTCGCGGCTCTGCTTTTTTTCGCCAGCTTCGAACAATCCGCTCAGGCAGCGCTTGATCCAAACGACGAGTATATCCTCGTATCAGGCGGCCCCGCACTGCGTTACTGGGAAAATTACCGTCGTGAAGCCCACCGGCATGATCAGTGGTGGGGTAATTTCATCCGCACGGCCCGCATCCGGGTGCAACAGCTCCAGAAGGCAACGAACGACCAGATTAACATCACCTGGCTCGTCTATCGCCCCGGCTATGTAGCGCGTGAAAAGGAGGACGGGGAGCCTCTCATCGCCAACATCGAGAGCGTTCGTGACAAATACAAAATCAAACTCGTTTGGTACGACACCACCGAGCAGCTCATCAACTACCTCAACGCCGGCCAGAACCGCAAGCAGGTGAAAGTTTCAGGATTCGAGTATTTCGGTCACTCCAACAAATTCTGTTTCGTTCTCGACTACAGCAACCACATCCTCGGCGCGTCGAAAGTGTTTCTTCACCAGCGCGACATCAAAAAGATCGATCGCAAAATTTTCGCCAAAGGCGCCTACTGCAAGAGCTGGGGCTGCCACAGTGCGGAGTCTTTCACCAAAGAGTGGAAGCGCCAAACCGGCCTGAAGATGATTGGCGCCGTCGGGAAAACGGATTACTCCGAGACCTGGCGTCAGATGCTCCCCTTCGTCTCACCGGGCGGACGCTGGAGCAGCTAGCACGACTCAGGCTCCGAGGTCCTCGAGATCCAGAGCCATCGAGATGTCGCACCGGGGTGCCTGACGCTCCGACTGAACGCGCTTGAAGCCATAGCTCTCGTATAAGGCGACCGCCTCTTTCAGCGCCGTCGCCGTCTCAAGCGTCACCCGCCGGAAACCGAGTTCGCGCGCCTTCGCGAGACCGTATTCCATCAGCTGCCGGCCCAGTCCGCGTCGGCGATACCGGGAATCGAGATACATTTTCCTCAGTTCGCAGACGCGGTTTCCCTCGTTGAGGATCGCCACCGTCCCGATGATCTGATCCTGATCCATCATCACCGAGAAATCGCCGCCCCGATCAAAGTAGTAGCGTTTGAAGTCATACAGATCCGCATCCGTCCCCTGAGGAGACGGCTCCAATTCGTAGGATTCGAGAATGCTGAAAACAAGCTCACGAACCGCCGGTTCGTCTTCCGTCGTCGCACTTCGAATCTTCATCTTTGAAGAGAAATTCTCCATCATTCACGCAGTCGGTCTGCTCACTGAGAGCTGAAATATAAGGGCCATTCGTTGGTGGCGGCTGAGAATACCGTTCGCACCAACGGGGGAAAACCCAAATTTTCACATTTTCTCATGTCTGGATTGCTCAATCGGAATAGAATCAGCTACCATTTAGACTTACTATGTTTGATACCGCCGAGCTTGATCGCAAAGTTTCGAAAGAGGACTACGCCGAAAAGGCCCCTCCCCTGAGACAGGAACTTCTCAAAACTCAGATCGCCCTGAGAGAGGCTCCTTTCCCGGTCATCGTGCTTTTCGGAGGCGTCGATGGAGCAGGTAAAAGTGAGACGATCAACCTCCTGCACGAGTGGCTTGACCCGCGTTGGCTCATCGCGAGAGCCTACGGCAAGCCAACTGAGGAAACGGCACAACGCCCCTCCTTCTGGCGCTACTGGAGAGACCTCCCGCCACACGGTCGTATCGGTTTCTTTCTCAGCGCCTGGTATTCGGATCCCATTCTCAACCGCGTTCACAACGGCACCTCCGACGCCGAATTCGACGAGGAACTCGATCATATCCTGAATTTTGAAAAATCCCTCACCGACGACGGCGTCCTCATTGTGAAATTCTGGATGCACCTCGGCCGCGATGCGCAGAAGGAACGTTTCCAGCAGCTCGAAGACGACCCCCTCACGAGTTGGAGGGTGAAAGAACAGGACTGGGAAAACTGGGAAAAATACGACGACTTCACCGAAGCGACCGAACGAGCGATCACCAAGACGAGTCGCGGCCAATCCCCCTGGCATATCGTCGAGGGAGCCGACGAGCGCTACCGCACGCTCTCCGTCGCCGGGACACTTCTCGAGCGCATTCGACGCCACATGCAACAGGCGATCCCGTCCAGCGAAGAGGCGCCCCCGTGCAAGGCCCCACCGGAGACGATCTCCGATCTTTCTTACAACCCCACTCCGGAAGTCACGATTTTGAGCCAACTCGACATGACCCTGAGCTTGCCCAAGCCGGAGTATGCCGAACGCCTTGAGGAATTGCAGGGCCGCCTCAATCAACTTTCCCGACAGGCGCAGGAAGCCGGGATCTCCACCGTGCTCGCCTTCGAGGGATGGGACGCGGCGGGAAAAGGCGGGGCGATTCGGAGAATCATCCCCGGACTGGATTCACGACTCTCCCAGGTCATTCCCATCATGGCGCCGACCGCAGAGGAATCCTCCTATCACTACCTCTGGAGATTTTGGCGACACATCCCTCTCGCCGGACGCGTCACGATCTTCGACCGCTCCTGGTATGGGCGGGTCCTCGTTGAACGCGTTGAGGGGTTCGCGACCGAAGACGAGTGGAGGCGCGCCTACGCCGAGATCAACGACTTCGAAGCCCAGCTCGTGAGCAACCGCACCGTCGTCTGCAAATTCTGGATGAACATCACCCGGAGCGAACAGGGACAGCGGTTTGAGCGCCGGCAAAAGCTTCCCCACAAGCAGTGGAAGCTCACCGAGGAAGACTGGAGGAATCGCGAAAAATGGGACGCCTACGAAGCCGCCGTCAACGAGATGGTCGAACGCACCAGCACCTTCCGCGCCCGCTGGACGCTCGTCGAAGCCAACGACAAGCGCTACGCCCGCATCAAAGTGCTCGAGACGATCTGTGAGGGACTGGAAAAAGAACTCGCGAAAAATCCCTCGTAGAAAACTGATCGCAACCACGCGCTCCCGGAATCGGCACGCCCCGCTCGGCAACCGCTCCTGCGGAGGCCGTCCCCGTTTACCGGATACGCCACTTCACGGGCAAACAGGAGTGTTTGCCTCACCGTTGCGCGTCACTGGAAATCACGAAGACCCGCGTCTGGTCGTCGGCGGGGAGACGCAGCGTCACACCCTCCTGCCCGTCGAAATTTTCGAGGACGATCTCGCGTCGCTCGCCACCAAAGATGACCGTGGGATCGTAGGTGATGAGGACATCTACGGAACCACATTTGACGCGGCGCACGATCGGCAAAGTCTCCTTGAACTGCTGCCTCGCGGGGACGTCGATTTTCACTTCACCATGCCTGAGCAAATACTCCAACGGCTTCACGAGAGCCATCCCCTCGACCATCGCCGCGACCGGATCGCTCTTCGCGCGCAGGCAAGGTTCCAGATTGGAGATCTCAGCGGTGAATTTTGGAGCGGCATCGTTGACGCCGTAGTTCTCTTCTTTCGGACGAACCTTCTGAAAGGTCACCCTGCCATTCTCTTCATCAATTGAGAGGAGATGCAAAACGTCGTAGCGCTGGAAAGTCTCCGACTCTGAGCCACCCACCGAAGTCGCCGTGAACTCCTGTCCTAACATAACATCCATTCCGCTCGTGAAAAAATCCTTCGCCGCCGTCCCCGTCGGAATTTCCGCGACGTTGTGATTGCCCGTGCCTGACCAGTTCCAGGTATCAAAGCCGTCAACGCCGGTGAAAAATGACATCGCGATCATCGCCCGAGTTTCCTCATTCGTGAGCGGTTGCCCGCGCCACCATCGCCAGCCACCTCCTCCACCATGACACAACGTCCAGTAATACGGACGCAGCGGTTTTGCCTCCGGCGTCGATTCAAGCACGACACGATTCGCGTCAATTCCAGCGAGCGTATACGCGACATTCCGGGCAGACCAATAGAAGCAGTAAACGGAGTTGTGAACGAGGTCGACGCTCTCATAAATCTGCTTCCCGAAGGCATTCCACGCATGATCGCTCCCGGGATCGATCTGCGGTTTCTCGAGTCCTCCCCAGGTCCTGCCGTAAGGTTGCCAGCCGTAAATACTGATGTTCTTCCAGCCCGCCAATCGCGCCGCTTCCACCGCAGAAGTGTATGTCTGTGCGTAGCCGTCGTAATAGCGTTTCTCAAACGCGGCCTGCTCAGCCTCCCCTGCCTCTTTGGGAAACCACGGCTGGGCCCGCAATTGCCCCGGAGCAAGCACCGGATGTTCCAGGTCAATCATGAGCGAATCGCCCTGCTTACTGAGAGAGGTATCGCTCTCGTCCCGTTTGAATCTTTTCTCCTCCACGTGCAGCTTCACAAGATCAAGATCGGCGAGCAGATCATACCGCGCCGCCGGCAGATCGTGCTCCGCGAACCAGGTGTGCCAGTTGATAAAATTCCCCCAACTCAGCCACTTCGTTCCTTCAGGCAGATGAGCGCCCTCCTCGACCTTGCGAACGTAAGGATAGACAATGTTGAAGCCGTGAGCCGAGGCATAGTCGGCCATCGCGAAGGTGTGCCAGCCGCCATAATTGAACTCGCAATTGAAATACTCGAACCGGAACGGCTCAATCCCATCCGCGAGATACGGAGCCTCTCCCTGCGGAAAGTCATCCGTCATATTGGGAGCATAGGGCTTCTTCAGCGCTCCAGGAACCGGCGGAGCGTCATCGACGACAACGCCGCGAAGGTCGTCAATCGTGAGCGAATCTTCGATTGTCAGGATCAGTTCACCGGGGGCGTCGGGACGCTTTTGAACCTTAAACGAAGGCACCTTGGACTCCAACGCGGCCAGCTCAGCCGTGACCTTTTCATCATCGGCGCCCACAGAGATGACGAATCCAAAGAAGACCAGCGTGACTGCGTGAGCGATTCCAAATTTCAGGCTGCTTTTCATAACTTACTCTTTTTTGGAACTACTGACACGACCACATTTTCTATGCGCCTCTAACGGAGAATCAGCACCTTGAACTCAGCCCGTGCGATCTCACTGCCACTGGAAGTGAAGGTCCAGTCAGGGTTCTTCCCGGGAATCTCACAGCTACCGATCCCGAGATCGCAGTTCCTGCCGGAACCGAATTTGTTAAAGGCGATCACGGTCTGCTTTTTCTGCCAGTTGTGGATCTGCATGCAGCTGTATCCCGGCGATGCATCCGTGTTAATCTGGTCTCCGAAATCGAACAGCTTGTCGTCACCGCCTTCAATCCCGGTCTGGTTGCCGGGACCGTAATTGCAGTCCCAGAACTCGATGTTACATCCTTCGGGGAATTGACCTGCCGCGACATTGCCAGCGTTGGTCTTCACCGTCACCCCGGTCACTTTCTGCTGGAACCGCGCCCCGCTTCCTTTCGTAGGCACACCCAGTTTCTTCAGATCCGAGTCGAAGGGATCCATGCTCACAAAGGCGTAGGTGGTTTTCCCCTCCAGGTCTTGCGTCGCTAGGTAGTAGGCGACCTTTTTGACGGGGCCCTGCAGCTTCGCTGAATTGTCGACCTCATAGACAAAATTCTCACCACCGACAAGCGTGGCTTTCAGGGGATCAAACGCGTAAAGCAATTCGTAATTACCGGCCTCTTCGGGGAGATTTTTGGCGAAGGTCTCGAAAGGCGGAATCGAACCAAAACGGAACGGCGTCGCAGGGAGATTGCCTTCGTTGATGAGATTCGCTTCGCCGAGCGGCCCCTCGGGATCGATCGGGTTGTTGGCCCACGCGTAGTGGATCATGCAGGGCTCGGGGACTTCCTCACAGCTCACGACGACCTTGTCTTCCCCCACAATGGTTGCTTTGGCAGGGTAGTGAACGCCGTCATCTCCAGTGAGAGCGAAACCAACCAGCGTCTCGCCGTCACGGATACTCAGGGGCGCACCCCCTGTCTCGAAGCTGACGACCGCTTTACCGTCGCCAAATTCGCATTCTTCAGGAATCGGACCGGACCAGGCGAAACCTTCTTTGCCATAGGTATTATGCAAGGCGAGTCGACCGAGGCGGTCTCCGACGTCCTGCTTGTTCGTCGGGTGAATGTTGCCCGCTTCACCAATATCAATCGTGATCGCGGTGCCGGTGTTGGGAACGTTCTGCCCCACCCGAATAAAGGCTTCGCGGGTCTGAGGCCAGCCGCTGTCCTCGACCACCGATTTCCAGGGGGTCATAAAATTGGGCAACTGAACGGAATAAAAGGGAAAGTCGTAACCCCAGTCCTTGCGCCAGGATTGGATGAGGTTGGTCAGCATCACTTCATAGTGAGTCCCCTGCCCCGCGTTGTGCTCGCCCTGATACCAGATCGCCCCGCGAATCGCGAAGGTGCGGATCGGATGAATCATCGAGTTGTAGAGATTGGAGGGATAGTTCCGGTTGTCATGAGGCTGGCCTTCTTTGCGCGGTTTACGAGGTGCGCTGCCCTGCTTGCCGCCATCGACCCATTCCTCGTATTTAACTTTGTATTCCGCTGTCTGCTTTTCGAAGAGAGCCTGCTCTTTTTCGGGCGTGTAGTCCGCGTCCCGCTTGTCCCAGTTTTCCTTGATGCGCTGAGCCACCTCGTCATCTTCCTGCCCCCACGAGGGTGTCCACGCTTCGACACCGGTGCCACCCCACGAAGAGTTAATCAGACCGATCGGAACGTTCAGATCTTTGTGCAGCTTGCGGCCGAAATAGTAACCTGCGGCGCTGAATCCCGGAACACTCTCCGGCGAACAAGGCACCCAGCTCGTGACGCGCACGAGCTCCTCGACCTCTTCGTTTCGGGCGTCGTTGTGCACCGTAAAGAGTCGGATTTCAGGATGATTCGCGTTCGCGATTTCCTCTTTCGGATTGTTCGAATTGGCCACGCTCCACTGCATGTTCGACTGCCCCGAACACAACCAGACTTCGCCCGACAACACGTTGGTCAATTCGACCTTATTGTTGCCCTGAATCGTGATTGAGAACGGGCCGCCCGCGGGAGGTGTATCCAGCTTCACCCGCCAGCGTCCGTCGGCATCGGCGGTCGTTTCCGCTTCAGCACCCCACGAGGCGGTGAGGCTCACCTTCTCCCCTGCTTCGGCGGTTCCCCAGAACGGTGCCTCGGTCTCACGCTGAACCACCATATTGCTGGCGAAAATCTTACCGACCGTGACATCGGCCTTCACCGGGCCGACGACAGAGAAAACGAATACAAGGGCGAGTGCTTTGATAGCGGAGAGTTTCATAGGATTGAAAGGCACGAAAAAATTCTGCAAGCGCGACCGTATAAGGCAGCGCTTCCGCGGTCAAGGTGACTACACGCGGAAGAATTCCCCTGTCGCTATTTAAAAAGAGCTAAATAGAACCGTGAAAAGGAGAACGCCTGATCGCGCCTACTTTCCCGTCCGCCTGTGGCTGAAAAGCCAGAGATAGAATTCCGGATCTGAATAGGGACGCCGCGCCGCATCGTGTCCAAGGTCATCATAAACAATCAATTCAGCCTTTGTCCCTCCTGCGTTTTTGATTGCCTTGAGAATCATCTCGCCCCGATCCGCCGGAACGGTTTTGTCCAGCGCACCATAATAAGTTTTCATGGGAAGCGTTGCGAGATTCTTTCCCCACAAGTCCAAATCAGGAGTGATATCCTTTGGACCGAGCGCACCGAGTCCGCCCACGGTGGGAGCTATCGCCGCGAAACGCCCCGGATTGACTCCGGCCCAGGCGTAGGTCCCATACCCGCCCATGCTGTTACCCGTCAGATAGACGCGCTCGGGATCAGCGGGAAACGTCTTGAGAAGATGATCTAAGAGGACATCAAGATCAGCCGGAATCCAACCGCCTTTGGCTCCCTCCTTCGCAGGACTCTTCGATGCCTGTGGCCCGACAACAATGGCCTCAATCCCCGCTTGAGCGACCGCCCTCGCAAATCGATTAGAAAAACCTCTTATCTTCTCGATATCCATCCCCGGATCGCCGCCGCCGTGGAGAACAATGAGAAGTGGGAGCTTCTCCTCCCCGGTCGCGAGTGCCTCCCCGAAGACAAGAAAGTCCGGATTGAGCGAGATCGTTTTCGCCGCCTCCGCTTCGGGCAAACGATAAACATTCGAACCCTCTTCGACCTGGCCCTCTGAACTGACCGCGAATGAGAGAAAGCAAAACAGGAGGACCGAAAAACATTTCATAATCGCGGAGCATAATGACAGGTACACATCAAATCGACACAAATTCTGCCTCGGGGTATGCACGAGGAACAGCACTAGGTCACAGCCCCGTCCCCATCACGCTTTGCGATATTCGCGAAAGCGGAATGGTGCGCGGCCCAATATAGAGCCGCCGCAGGAACACTGAACCCGAGCACAATCAGAAACCACCAGAAGTGCCCGACGAATCGGAGATTGTAGCCATCTTCCACCAGCCGAATCGCATCCAACCAGACCCCGAAAGACAATATCAACCAGGCGAGGCCGAGTATGCCGGCGTAGATTACCGCCAACAGTTGAAGCCAATCAGGAAGAGGAAAGTTATAATCGAATTTCATTCATAAGCCGGTTAACACAAACCTACTGAGATTGGTGCCCGCGAGTCAACATTCCAAAACCGCTGCCTCAAAGCAAATCGCTGTCGACGAGCCATTCTTTGAACCGGTCGACCCACTTGCCCGCCGCACTCGTCGAGTCGGGGCGATAGCCGAATCCGTGACCGGCATTCGAGTAAATGTGGAGCTCCGCTTTCACGCCGGCTTCTTTGTATTTCAAATAAACCGACGCCATCCCTTTGGCGATGTCAGGACGATCCCCGTAACCACAGGCAATAAAGACCGGAGGCATGCCCTCCTCGACCGTGAAAGTATCCGATTTCCCCGGATAGATCAGTCCCTGAAAATCGGGGCGGCTGCTGACTTTCTCAATAGGATCACTCGCTTTCGGATCTCCGGGCTTCGGCAACATCGAAGCGTAAGCAGCGAGTTCACCTCCGGCGGAAAAGCCGACGATTCCGATGCGATCGGGATTGATGCCCCACTCTTTCGCGCGGCTCCGCACGATACGGATCGCCCGGCGCGTGTCGTCCATCGCATCCCCTTCAAGTGAGTATGAGGTACCTTCCTCGCGGGAAAGGCGGTATTTCAACAAAAAGGCCGCAATGCCCTGATCACGAAACCATTCGCACAAGGCATAGCCCTCATGCCCCACGCAAAGCTTCTTGTGGCCACCACCCGGGCAGACGATCACCGCAGTGCCGGTTGCCTTATCGGCATCGGGCAAATAAGGCGTTAGCGATGGATTGTGAACATTGGTGATGTTGGTGCCCTCAACCATTTCAGCCTCATCTTTCCGCGCTTCCGACCCCGGAGCCCCGTCCGTCCAGAGAGGGATGATAGCGGGCGAGTCAGCGGCAGGCAATGAAGCCGCAGCCGTAAAAATCAGAAAAAAGGAAAGCAGGAGCGATGATTTCATGTAGTTCAAAAGTGTCAGCGGAACTTCTTCAAATGACGATCCAATTTCAACCCGCAACTCTACGGATAGAAGCCTTATCACACGTCGATTCCGCGGCATCGAGCCTCTCCCCGCCATGACTCAACAGGGTTAAGTCCGGCACTCAACCCTGTTAAGTTTTGCGCCCAAATGCTCACGCAACACGCCAACGAGGGTCTTTTTTGCAACAAACAGGTGATTTTTGCCAATTTCGTGGTCTCATTTTGTCGATAATCGGTGATCTTGCCGGTAATTCGAAACCCAACGGCTACGGCCCTGACATCATGCAGTTCGACGAACTCAAAAAGCTTTACGATCTTCCCTTTTTCGACCTGATCCAACGATCACGAAAAGTGCACGAGGCCAACTGGCCTGAGAACGAAGTTCAACTTTGCACGCTTCTCAGCATCAAAACGGGCGGTTGCTCGGAGGATTGCTCTTATTGCGCGCAGTCAGCCCGCTACACGACGTCGGTCGAAGCGGAACGTCTCATGGAGAAAGACGAGATCATGGAGCGCGCCCAGCACGCTCTCGATAACGGTTCGACCCGCTTTTGTATGGGCGCTGCCTGGAAGGGCGTTCGCGACGGCACGAAGCGTTTCGATCAGGTTCTCGACATCGTCGAAAGCGTCAGCGAGCTCGGTATGGAGGTCTGCACCACGCTCGGTGAACTCGGTGAAGTGGAGGCGCAAAAGCTGAAAACGGCTGGCGTGACGGCTTACAATCACAATATCGACACGTCTCCTGAGCACTACAAAAATATCGTTTCGACGCACACGTTTCAGGATCGCCTCAACACGCTGCGCCACGTTCAGGACGCAGGGATGTCAGTTTGTTCCGGCGGAATCCTCGGTCTCGGCGAAACCACCGACGATCGCATCAAGATGTTGGAGATTCTCAGCAACTTCAATCCGCAGCCCGAGAGCGTTCCGATCAACTCGCTCGTTCCGATTCCCGGCACCCCGATGGCGGACTCACAGGGCGTGGATTCCTTTGAAGTCGTTCGTATGATCGCGATCGCCCGTATCGCGATTCCCAACGCGAAGGTCCGCCTTTCCGCCGGTCGCAAGCAGATGAGCGAAGAGCTCCAGACGCTCTGTTTCTTTGCGGGAGCGAACTCGATTTTCTACGGAGACAAACTGCTCACGACAGGCAATCCCCAGTCACAGGCGGATCTAAACCTCCTCAAAAAACTCGGCCTCGAGCCGCAGAAGCCGAACCGCGGCAAAGATTCTCCGGAAGCCGAGGACACCCGTCCCCGCGAACCGGCTCTCGCCTGAACGGGCGAAAACTCAAACGTCCAGGTTTCACCATGAAGTGGCGTTGCTCAGATCACACCTTCGACTTTTCGAAGCAGGGTGAGATCATGGGCATTCTCAACGTCACTCCCGATTCGTTTTCAGACGGCGGACTCTATGGCTCGGTCAGCGCGGCCGTCGAACAGGCTCTGACACTGGTCAACGAGGGCGCCGCCATCATCGATATCGGAGGCGAATCAACGCGCCCCGGAGCACCCGAAGTCTCGACTGAAGAGGAATGCGCCCGCGTTATTCCGGTGATCGAGGCGCTGACACGCTCGAATCCTGAACTCGTCATTTCGATCGACACGTCAAAACCGGAAGTCGCGGAAAAAGCGATCGCAGCCGGGGCGAAAATTATCAACGACGTGACCGGTTTTCGTGATCGCGGGATGATCACTCTCGCGGCGCAGACAGGCGCCGGTCTTGTCGTCATGCACATGCAGGGCACGCCGCGAACGATGCAGGCATCCCCCGAATACGATGATGTCGTCGAGGAGATCCGGAACTTTTTCGCGAAACGCCACGTCTCCTTCATCGAAGCGGGAATCGATCCGGAGACCATCGTCTACGACCCCGGAATCGGGTTCGGCAAAACGCAGGAACACAATCTGCTCTTATTGAAGCACCTCGACAAGCTCGCAGTCGAGTCACGCCCGCTCCTTCTCGGCGTTTCCCGGAAATCATTCATCGGTAAAGCAATCGGATCCGAAGCAATCGAAGACCGTGACTGGCCCACCGTGGCGATCACTTCTCACGCCCGGGAACTCGGCGTCCCACTGCATCGCGTCCACAACGTGAAACCGAATTACGAAGCGCTCCGGATGACCGAAGCGATGCTGCGCTGAGCCTCCCGCTCTCACACTACCACGCCGTCCAACCACCATCGACGGTCAGATTTTGCCCGGTGATATAGCTTCCCGCGTCACTCGCTAGAAGGAGGAGAGCCCCTTTCAGCTCGTGCGGCTCCCCCATTCTTCCCATCGGCAATTTCGTCTTCAACCGCTCTTTAAGCTCTTCCGCCACGCCCGTTCCCGGAAAAGGCCCCGGGCTCAGGCAGTTCACCCTGACATTGTCCCGTGCCCAGTATACAGCGAGGTGACGGGTCATGTGAATGATCCCGCCTTTGAGAGCATGATAGGACACCGGACTCCCCGGACAAATGCCTTCATAGGCATCGGGATACGAAGCGACCTGACCATACATTGATCCTATCATAACGACATTCCCGGTAGCACCTCTCTCGACAAGATGATCGCGCAGACAGCGGGATAGAAGAAACCAACCCGTCGAGTTCGAGAGAACCCGGTTGAACTGTTCCCCCGTGACATCGGAGAGATCATGTCCATCGCCGGCATGCCCGTTGTTGATTAAAATATCGACCTTACCGGCAAGCGAAACCGCCCCGGCAAATCCGTCCGTGATCGACGCTTCGTCGAGCTGGTCAAGCACGACGGAGAAATGCTCATTTCCCTTTTCGGTGCTCAGCGCCTCCGCCGCGGCCTTTCCCGATGCGGCGTCCCGGCTTGCTACAACGACGTTGGCACCGGCCTCTGCCAGTGCCGCAGCCATCGCGCTGCCAAGCCACCCGGAGGCGCCTGATATCAGCGCGACACGGCCGGATAGATCGAAGAGTTCGTGGATAGTTGGATTGCTCATCTTGGAAAATTTAAATCAGGAAACGTCGATCCAGGTTCCGGTCTTCCGGGACTCGAGGATCGCGAGAATGCTGTTGAGCGTATCGATTCCGTCCTCGAGCGGACAGAGTGGGTCTGCCTTGCCCTCAAGCAGATCGAGGAAGGCATTCGCCTGCAGAATGTAGTAGTCGTCACGTTCGTGAACGAAGGCCTCCTCCTCGGTCCAGTCGCCTCCGTTCTCCGTTGCTGAGAACCATCGTTGTCCCGCAAGCTCCCACCGCGCGGCCCCGTTCTCACAAAGAACCGTCATCACAAATTCATTTACCGGCTGGTGCTGGTTGGCGGTAAAATTGGACATCACCTCGCCGTGCCGCGCGATGAGATTGAGCGTGTCCTCGACCGTCACGCCATCCAGCACTTTGTGCTCCGCATCGACGACCACTTTCGTCGCGGGGCCTGCGATCCACTCGACAGCATTAAGCGAATGGGGCAACATGTCCTGGATCAGACCGCCTCCCTGATCGGGATCAGCGTAGTAAATGTCCCGGTAGACAGGTCGGTAAAAAGGAAAGTTCTGCCCCGTCTGAACCTGAACCTGCACGATCCCCCCGAACCGCCCTGAGAGAACCGCGGCCCGCATTTTCTGGAGTGCAGGCAGCGCCCGGTAGACATAGCCGACCGTGACGCGAGTCTTATTTTTCTCAATCGTCTCGACCAACTGAGAGATGCCATCGGTATTCAAGCTCAACGGTTTTTCGATCAACAAATCGATCCCGCGTTCGGCAAGGGCTTGCGCTGTAGGTATATGATAGGGCGCAGGCGAAGCGATCACCGCTGCCGAAAACGTCTCCTCTTCGAAAGCGCTCTCCCACGAGTCGTATCCAGTGACGCCATACTTCGCCGCGATCTCGTTTCGGCGGTCTTCATTCGGCTCACAAAAGGCGACCTCACATCGCCCTGTCGTCTGGAAACAACGCAGGTGTCGCTCCCCGATAGAGCCAACACCAAGAATTAAAATACGGGAAGGGACGGACATAGGAGGATTCATTTCTTTTCCAACGCGATGAAGTTCGATAGAGATAAGCGGAATCCACCATGAACGACAAATCAAAAACTGTCACGGGCGTGCTCCCCGTATTTCAGACTCCTTTTCATCTGGACGAGAGTATCGATTTCGAAACACTTGCCCGCGAAATCGACTGGCTCTTTAACGAAGGTGCCGATGGCATCGTCCTCGCTATGGTCTCCGAAGTGTTGCGACTCTCCGACCGCGAACGACACGCACTCACCGAGAAATCCTGCGAGTTGGCCAATGGGCGGGGCGCGGCCATTATCAGCGTCGGCGCAGAGTCCTCACGTCAGGCGGAAGCCTTCGCGAAGCAGGCAGAATCAGCCGGAGCGACTGCCCTCATGGCAATCCCTCCTGTCGCAACCGGAGCGACAACCGATGAACTCGCGGGCTACTACGAACGACTCTTCAACGCGGTTGAGATCCCCATCGTTGTTCAGGATGCGAGCGGCTACGTCGGGCTTCCGATGTCGATCGAGTTTCAGGCCGGGCTTCTCGATTCATTCGGTGAAGACCGCGTCTGGTTCAAACCGGAGGCCGTCCCGATCGGACCGAGACTTTCCGCGCTTCGCGATGCCACCGATTCCACAGCCCGCATTTTCGAAGGGACCGGCGGGATCTCTCTCGTCGATTCCTACCAACGCGGCGTTTGCGGGACGATGCCCGGCGCCGACCTGATCCGGGGGATCGTCCCACTCTGGAAAGCACTTGAAAAAGGCGACATGAAACGCGCCAGCCGAATTCACGGGCCACTCAGTTCGCTAATCAGCATGCAGACGAGCCTCGACGGATTCCTCGCGGTGGAGAAACATTTATTGGTTCGTCAGGGCATTTTCCCCAACGAACTCGTGCGCGGACCGAGAGGTTTCGTAATTGACGATGAAACACGAAATGAGGCGAACCGCCTCTTCGATTTAATGATAGAAGCAACCCTCGAGGACTCCGAATGATCACCGATATCCACAGCCACACCTGGCCCTTTCCTGAAGCGTTCAACGACGACTTCATCAAACAGGCGACCGACGCCAGAGCCGGGGCGAAGGTCGATCTCACGATTCGACTCGAAGACTATCAAAACTCCGCTCCCGCCGGAACGAGAGCCGCCGTCTTCGGCGGAAAAGCGAAACTCAGCGGCATGTGGGTTGACGACGAATATGTCGCCTCCTACGTCGCCCGGGATCCCGAGCATCTCGTAGGCTTTCTCTCGATCGACCCTACCCAGGAAGGCTGGGAAGACGAGATGCGTCACGGTCACGAGGAACTCGGACTTCGCGGCGTGAAGCTTCTCCCGATGTATGCCGGATTCGGCGTCGACGATCCACGCCTCGAACCACTTTGGAAGTATTGCGACGAACACAATCTCCCCGTCCTCCTTCACACCGGAACGACCTTCGTGAGACAGGCACCGCTCGCCTGCACCCTGCCCCGCTTGATCGAACCGGTCGCGACGCGCTACCCCGAGATCCGGTTTATTCTCGCTCACCTGAGCCATCCCTACGAAGGGGAATGTGTCGCCACGATCCGAAAGCACCCCAATGTCTACGCCGACATCAGCGCGCTCCACTACCGTCCGTGGCAGCTCTACAACAGTCTCATGTTAGTGCAGGAATACGGCGTCTGGAACAAACTGCTCTTCGGATCTGACTACCCGTTTACGACGGTCAATGAATCCGTCGACGGGCTGCGGAATCTCAACAGTCAGCTCGAAGGAACCGCGCTACCGCGGCTCAACGAAGAAGAGATCGAAAAACTCATCCACCGCGAAGCGTTTGAGATTCTGGGGATTTCCTGACCGCTGCCTTCAATCCCGAATATCTTTCACCGCATCCGCCTGCAGGTCCTTGAATCGGAAACCACCATCCACGGGAAGGATCGTTCCGGTGATGTAATCCGCCGCGTCCGACGCTAAAAACGCTACCGCCCTTCCGATATCGGAGGGAAGACCGAGACGTCCCCACGGGAGCCTCTTCCCCTCTTTCTCAATCGTTTCTTCCGAAAACTCCCGTCGCTCGTTCGGCGTATCAATCCAACCGGGCTCGATTGCATTGACGTTGATCCGATGGGAAAACATCTCCACGGCAATGCTTTGCGTGAGATGGTTCAACGCCGCTTTCGCCGCGCCGTAAGGAGCAGAACGGGCGAAAGGCATCTCGGCCTGAACGCTGCTGATGAACACAATGCTCCCCTCGATCCTCGCTTTAATCATATGCCGCGCCACGGTGCGACTGAGATGAAATCCCGCTTTGAAAGTCGCATCGATCACGCGGTCGAATTCGTCCGGGGGAAACTCGATAAAGTCGCAGCGTTTCCCGTAGGCCGGATTGCTCACGAGAATGTCGATGCCACCCGCCGCGCTGATCGCATTCTCGACGAGTGACTCGCACCCCTCGCGGGAAAAGACATCCTCCTCGACGATCCAGCACTGCCGCCCAAGCCCGCGAATTTCCTCCGCGACGCCTGTCACCTCAGCGCTCCCGGGGCGGTCGTTCAGAATGATATCGGCTCCGGCTCCTGCGAGTTCAAGCGCGCAGCCTTTACCAATCCCGTTTCCACCACCCGTGACGAGAGCCCGCTTTCGATCGAGCCGAATCAGTTCAGCTAAGCTCATCAAATTTGCCGATGTTCTCCATGATCCCCGCTCTCACTGCCTGAAACTCACTGTTGTTCACGAGGAGTTGAGCTCCCTGGTCTTTTCGCTTCTGCATTTCCTCCATCGGAATGGTGGGACCTCCGAACGCCTTCCCATGCTTTTTACAAGCGGCGGCAACAATCTCCCAGGCTTCATCGAGAGTCATCTCGCCCGTCTGACTGAGACGCAATCCCAAGTCACCGGGTCCGACGAAGATCAAATCAACGCCCTCGGTCGCGGCAATCGCCTCGGCATTTCGAACCCCCTCAGGGGTTTCGATCTGAACCGCGAGAAACGTCTCACTGTTTGCCCATTTTACATAGTCATCGACGCTGTGAGTATTGAAATCGGAATCAATCCCCGCGTTGTCGATTCCGCGGTCACCGATCGGCGGAAACTTAACCGCGTCGACTAACATAGCCGCTTTTTCCGCGGTTGAAACGTGGGGAACCAGCAGTCCTGCGGCGCCCTCCTCAAGGTAGCGATAGAGACCTGTCTTCTCCAAAGTCGGAGGCCTCAACATGATATCGATATCGTATAAATGGGAATAGGTTAGGAGAACCTGTATCTCCCGGATCGTCAAAGCGCGATGCTCGAGATCGAGCCAGATACAATCGTAACCGGCACGGGCCGCCTGAAAGACATAGGCAGGCATAAAATGACCAAGAACGCAGGTCCGAATGACTTCTCCGGCCCGAATCCGGGCGAGTGTTTTACTTTTTCTCATAGATAAATTAGTTACTGAGCGAGTGTTAAGAGCGCCTGAGCGGCACGAATTCGGGCATCCGGATTTTCATCATCCAGAAGCCTCACCAGATCAGGCACCGCCTCAAAAAGTCCGGACTCTCCCGCGAAGACCGCCGCATAGGTGCGAATGACAGGGTCGTCTGATTTTAGATTTTCGAGAAGCGCCGCTTTGCCATCCGCATCTCCGAGGGCAGCGAGAGCGTGTTCGAGAAACGCGTGAACGAGAGGATCATCAGCATCCTTCAACCGCGAACGAATCAGTTCGCGATCACTCTCGTCGCCGATTCGGCAGAGCACCCAGGCAGGGAGGCGGAAAATTGCGGGGTCCTCCTCTTCCTTGAGCGTATTCCGGAGAAAGGCAATCGCCTCTTTCCCGGAACCGTCTCTGTCGTATTTAGCCAGCGCCGACGCCGCCATAATTTTCAACGGCAGGTGATTGGTCTCCGAAAAGGCCTTTTTCACAGGATCGAAGTTCCCTTTCCACCCGACCTTGTAGAGGCTCTCCGCCGCATGAACGTGGCCGTGCGGGTCCTCATTGCGGAGGATCTCCATCATGACAGAACTTTTCGCCACGTCTCCGGCACGAACCAACTCCCGCGCGATCCCGCATCGACGTTGATCATCCTTTTCAGATTCCAGTTTCGGAGTGAGAAAGCGCTGCACTTTCTCCCCCTCACCACCCACCGTCAGGGCCTCAGCCGCATGCATTGACGGCCAGAATTCGTCCGAGCGCATCCCTTCCCGAAGGAGGCGAAGACATTTCCCGCGGGTCCCGGGATCGAGTTTCCACGTGTCTTTGCTTTGACCCGCGACAGGCGAAGCCAGCAGCAGGGCGAACAGAACGATTGCTTTTGATATCATACCGATGCTTTGGGGGAGAAGAGTTTGCAGGCAATCAATCCGACGACGATACCAACGAGGAGCGCGACCGGTGAGATCCATTGAAAACTGACAGGAACGAGGTCGATCCCTTCGGCGCCGAAGGAAAAAGCAAACCATCCCGTCGCCGGATTGACTCCGAAGAAGCTCCCCGAAAAGGCGATCATGACCGCTGCAGTGACACTGGAGATCGTAGCGAGCCAGACTCCGCGGGCGTTGGAAAACGGGACCCAGAGTGCAAAGAAGAAGAGAAGTGCGATCGGAACCGTGAGCAAATTTACCGTCTTGTTAGTCACGGCCATGAAGTTCCCGGGAATGTATTTCACAACCGCACTGAGCAGGACCACGACGACCCCGATCACGACCGCCAGAATACGGGCAAAGCGAATGTGCTTTTTCTCGGTCTCAGGTTTCATCCCGAAGCGATCAAGGAAATCCGTCATCACCACCGCAGTGATGGAGTTCACCCCCGAGTCGATACTCGACATTGCCGCGGCAAAGAGCCCCGAGACGACGAGACCGGTAATCACGGGAGGGAGATGAAACGCAATAAAATGGGGGAAAATCTTGTCAGCCTGACTTGCCAGCGTCCCCTCGCCGGGGAGAAGGTCCGGATTCGCCTGAAAATATCCTAACAAAGCCATTCCAACGATACCGAGGGTCAGCCCGACAATCGCACTGACGGTCAGTTGCATCGCCGTCGCCCGTCGGGCCGTCCTCGCATCCTTCGTCGCCATGAAGCGTTGCACGGAAACCTGGTCCCCTGCCGCCGTGCAAACCATCCAGAGAAAAACGGAAATCACCGTTCCCACCACAGTGACGCGTGTTGAAGGGTCAAAGCTGAAAAGCGGTTGGCTGTCCCAGACGTCGCTCTGCCACTCCGTGGGAAACCATCCGAATCCCCCCATTTTCCAACTGATCGTCCCGATCACAAGAAGCGCCCCGCCGTAGAGAAGAACCGTCTGCATCAGGTCGGTGATGACCACGGCCTTGAGCCCTCCGAGAGAGGTGTAGGTGATCGCGAAGATTCCCGTCACCAAAATAATCCACGGGACTTTATCCTCTCCGACGCCAATCATGATCGCAATCGCCTGCGCCGTCAGGTAAACGAGCAGTGACATCCAGACGAGGCGGAGCAGGAGAAACAGCCCCGCGCCCAGCATGCGAATACTGATCCCGAGCCGGTTCTCGAGCAATTCATACGCGCTCGTGACCCGCAACCGCATGTAGACAGGCAGAATAACGAAGCCGATCACGACATAGATGAACGGGTAGGCAATGTAGTTGGACAGATAAATCGGCCCTTTCCCGAGAGTCTCCCCCGGAAGCGCGAGATAGGTGATCGTGCTGAGAAGCGTCGCGAAGAGAGAGACGCCAATCAGGATCGGATTCATATTCCCCGAGCCGACAAAATACTCACTCGTATCTGATTGTTTGCGGCCGAAATACCAGCCGAGCCCAATCGTGGAAATCGCGTAGAGACAAAGAATAATCCAATCAATCGGGGCCATGATAAAAAAGTCAGTGTGAGAAGCAGGGCCGGACCTGTCTAGTCAATTAGTACGGCGGCAATGCGGACGTGATCGAGTCCATTCGTTTGGAGAACCGTGATCCTGACGGCCTCGACTTCGAAAGAAAGGTCCAGTTCGTGACGATTGAGTCGCTGATAGTTCCCCCTCACTTCCTTTACCCGACTCCAGTCGCGACCAGTCCTGACTTCGATATCGTAGTCCCGAACCGTCTCCGCCTGAGGCCGTCCCCACTGCATCTTCGAAGTGTATCCATCGTGATGACTCAAGGTCAGATGCCGATGGAGCCCCGTATCAAAGACGAGTTGAATCCGATTCAGGGAAATCGCTTCCGGCCATTCAAACTGTATCCACGCCGGAATCCCCGATTCAGGTTCAGACATCCAGCGGTGAGTCCCCACGGGGCTCAGGGAGGAACCGGAAGGACCATGGGCGCTTCGGGTTTGAGCTGAGACGACATTGACCGCAGCCCCGTCAGTCTGCTCGCTCGAAGCCGTAATCCGCGCGGAACGAACCAAATCCGCCTCGCCGACCTGATCTCTCCCGAGCAAAAAGGCATCGTCTCTCAGCAACCGACGCTGGATTGCATCGAGGCACTCCAAGTCGTTCGCGATATCCGAGATCGCTTTCCCCTCTGCCACCGCCACCGCAGCGGCTGTCCCCACTCCCTGACCGACGGCGGCGCAAGTCGCCATGACCCGAGTGGAGGAAAAAGCGACATGGGTCGCCGAAAGGTTCCGTCCTGCGAACATCAAATTTTTGATATCACGGGCAATGCAGGCGCGGAGGGGAATGTCATACAACTCCGGTACGGGATGCTGCACACAGGGCTCGGTCTCCGGCGCATCAACTCCCTCCGGCGGATGGAGATCAAGCGACCAGCCACCATAGGCAATCGCATCAGGGAACGCTCTCGATGACAGTAAATCGTGTTCCGTCAGGATATGCTGACCGACAAAACGGCGGCTCTCCCGTTTCCCCGGAAGAAACCCGATCCAATCCAGCGCCCAGTCGTCGGCCTGAAAAAGCTCGGCCCCGGGACCGTTCTTGATGTGATCCCAAATCCCCATCGAGATCGCGAGGAGCTCGTCACGGATTGCTTCGTTGTCTTTGATGGTGTCACGCGTCCCGCCCCACTCCGCCCACCAGTAGCCGTATTCGTGGGTCGGTTCCTCTTCTCCGGGATTGGCGTATAGGCGGAGCTTGAGATCTTCTTTCGAAAACGGGCGCGCCCAGGTCGGAGCAACAAAAGGCATCGGACCTTTATGCTTTCGCGCCTGCAGGAGAATCGTGGAACCGAGGCGATGGTCATCCCCTTCGGCTTCGGCAAGCGATTCATCAAACGCCTCACGCCCTTCGCGCCCCTCCATAAAAGCGGCCCCGGCCTCGGCACCGAGCCGCCCGTCTCCGGTGCAATCGATAAAAACCGAAGCGCTGATTCGAAAGTGATCCTCGGTGGAGGGCCGCTCCGCGAGGGCGGCCGAAATCGTCGTGCCCTCCATTTCGCAGCCGACGACGGCCGTGTTCAACATCAGCTCGAGATTCGGCTCGACCCGGCATTTGTCGTATAGAATCAAATCAAACACCGATGCCGACCGTTGCGGATTTTGCACGGCATTATCGAGTCGGATTTCTTCGATGATACCGCCCTCTCTCGCCTCAGTCACGAGTTCCTCCCCGCGATCGAACCTCCCCGTCCCATTCGCGCCGACGATATGCATCCGAACTTCGCTCGACGCGTTTCCCCCGAGAACCGGTCTGTCCTGACAGAGAATCACTCTGGCACCGGTTCGAGCGGCCGCGAGCGCACAGGGAACGCCCGCAGGGCCACCTCCCGCGACGAGGATATCGCAACTCAATTCGTGATGGGTAACAGGCATAGGAATCTTCCGAACGGTGACACTGTTAGTCAAAGTGGAAGCGCCGCGCCGGTCAAGTCCCGAACCCGATTCGACCACCGCATTCGTGTATCGATGAGTTTAAACACGAGCCAACGCCGACACAGATCAGCCCCGGCTTTCCATTTGCATCAGAAATCAAACACGCTAGTGAATAACATGGGGATCAAACCCTCTAACGTGATATGGAAAACATCTTCAACCAGCTGTCCTCAAATCCACTCTATCTTGCGATTGCCGCGATTCTGGGAGTCATTTTGATCGTTGGAATTGCCAAGAGAATCATGAAAATGATCATCATTCTCGCAATCGCCCTGATCGTTTTTGCCGGATATCTGCATTTCAGCGGAAGAGACTTCCCGACGAACACCGATGAGCTGAAATCCGCCGTCTCTGAACAGGTCGGGAAGGTCAAAGACTCGGCAAATGAAGTGCTCGAAGAAACGCTGCAGTCGGCAAAAGACGACTTCTCAAAGCAGACCAAAAAGAATTGGAGCCGGTAATTTCAGCTCCGTCGAGCTTCGCAATCTTCTGTAAAGCGAAATTCGACGTCCGCGCTCTTCGCGTATCCATGAACAGGGAATACGAATAATTTTCATTTCCCCGGGAAACTGAATACCCTGTCTTTCCTGTGATGAAAGACTCTTACGACCAACCTGTTTCCGCCCGACGCCGTTTTCTTCAGCTCGCTGCATCGACCGCAGCCGCACACCAACTGAGCCCCCTGAGTGCTTTCGCAAAGGAGTCGACCGCCAACGATCTGCCGCCTCTCAATCGCTTTCCGAGGATGGTTCATAACTACTACCTCGACAAGGTCATCGAGGCTGAAAACCGGGGCGCCGCCCGCAAAGCAGCGATCCAGACCAAAGCCGACGCGGAAGCCTACATCGCCGATGTCCGGAAACGGATCCACGCCTGTTTCGCCCCTTTCCCGGAAGAGAAATCCCCTCTCAATGCGCAAATCACAGGCATCATCGAACGCGATACCTACAACATTGAAAATCTCATTTTCGAAAGCCGCCCCGGCTTCCTCGTCACCGCGAATCTTTACATTCCGAAAGGCAGAGACCTTCCTCTTCCCGCCGTCGTCGGCACCTGCGGGCACTCCTCCAATGGAAAGGCAGCCGAATCCTACCAGGCGTTCGCGCAGGGACTTGCACGCCTTGGCTACGTCTGTCTGATCTTCGATCCCATCGGGCAGGGGGAACGCTCCCAATACATCGGTGAAAATGGAAAAGATACCGTGAGCGTGGGCACCCGCCAACACAACCTCATCGGGAACCAGCAAACGCTCATCGGAGAGTTTTTCGGAACGTGGCGTGCATGGGACGGGATGCGCGCACTCGACTACCTCCTCACCCGCAAAGAAGTCGATCCCAATCAAATCGGTGTCACTGGAAACTCGGGCGGCGGCACGATGACAACCTGGCTTTGCGGAGTCGAACCGCGCTGGTCCATGGCCGCTCCCTCGTGTTTCGTCACGACCTGGCGTCACAACATGGAGAACGAACTTCCACAGGACAGTGAGCAATGCCCTCCGCTGGCGCTTGCCCACGGCCTCGACCATGATGACTTCCTCGCGGCGATGGCTCCCAAGCCGGTCATGATTCTTCCCAAGGAAAAAGACTTTTTCGATATCCGTGGAGCATTCGAAGCCCACTCCCGCCTCAAGAAACTCTACAGCCTCCTCGATGCCGGGGAAAACATCGCGCTCAAAGCCGGCCCCACGCCGCATGGATTCTCGCAGGAAAACCGCGAGTCGATGTATCGCTGGTTCAATCAATCCACCGAAGGTCCCGAGGTGGAAGCCGAACCGGAGATCACGATCGAAAAAGATGAAACGCTCTGGTGCTGCCCCGACGGTCAGGTCGCCAAACTCAAGAGTCGCACCATCTTCGACTTCACCGCGGCGACAGCAAAAAGCCTCGCCTCGGCACGCAAGCCACTGAAAGGCGACGCGCTCAATGAAGCGCTGAAGACGGCGCTCCAGATGCCCGAAAGTGAGGACTCACCTCCGCATTTTCGCAACCTCCGCCCCGCCTCAAGCAAACGAGGCTACCCCACTCCGCACTTCTACAACTACGCGGTGGAAAGCGAGCCCGGAATCCAGGCGCTCGTCACGATGCTCACGCAGGAGTCCTGGAACTCCCGTCCGCCCGTAGCGACCGGAAAAGGACGCGCGATTCTCTATGTGTCCCATCACTCAGCCGACGCCGAACTTCGCGGGGAACCATTCATCCGCGATGCGATCGAAGCCGCTGATGAGAACACCGGGCTCTTCGCTCTCGACGTTCGCGGCGTTGGCGAGTCGCTTCCGGGGACCACTCCAAGCGCCCCTCTCAGCTACTACGGCCCCGACTATTTCTACACCGTTTACAGCAACATGTTAGGACGCCCCTACGTCGGCGGAAAAACGCATGACATCCTCCGTGTCATCGACTGGCTCGGAAAGTTCGGCTACAACGAAGTCCACCTCGTCGCGAAAGGGTGGGGATCCATCCCCGCCACCTTCGCAGCGGTCCTCTCCCCCGCCGTGAAACAGGTCACCCTCAAGAACTCCCTCTCCAGCTATGAGGAAATCGCGACGACCGAACATTACCGCTGGCCGAATTCCGTCTTCATTCCCGGCGTTCTCAAGTCGTTCGATCTACCCGATTGCTACGAGGCACTGAAGTCGAAGCAGCTGACTCAAGTCGAGCCTTTCGGCCCCACCGAAGAACCGGTTTAACAACACACTCCCCCCCTTCCTTTTTTTTCACCCATGAGACCATCCCTGCGCTCCCACCTTGTCATTGTGGCACTTTCCGCCATTTCTCTTCTCACGACCGACGCAGCAGAAAAAGAGCCGCCTCTCATCGCGTATGTCGGCACCTACACTTCGCCGCTCAAAAACATGCTGAAAACCCAGGTGGATCTTCCCCCGGGCAACGGACGCGGCATCCACCTCTTTCACGTCAATCGCACCACCGGGGAAATGACCCCGGCCGGGATTCACGAAATGGGAACCAGCCCGAGCGCGCTCGCCTTTAATGAGGACAAGACCATCCTCTACTCGGCAAATGAAACCGAACGGATCGGCGAAACGGAAGCCGGATCAGTCAGCGCTTTCACGATCAACCCGGCCGACGGAAAACTGACGTTGATCAACTCCGTCAGCTCCGGCGGCAAAGGACCCGCCCATCTCAGTATCCACCCTTCGGGAAAATTCGTCCTCGTTGCCAATTACTTCGGCGGCTCCGTTTCGGTCCTGCCGATCCAAGCGGACGGGAGTCTCGGTGAAGCGACCGACTTCAAACAGGACACGGGGAAAATCGGCCCTGCCAAAGCCACCAATGCACCACCCGGCAGCTTCGCTTTCAGCGGGCACGATCAGGCTCACGCGCACATGATAGAGTCCGATCCATCCGGTCGGTTTGTTCTTCACGTCGATCTCGGTCAGGACAAAATCTACATCTGGAAGTTCGACGCGGAGAAAGGCACCCTGTCTCCCGCCGATCAACCGTCGGTCTCGCTTCCTCCGGGTGACGGTCCGCGACATTTCCATTTCCATCCCAATGGAAAATGGCTCTACTCGCTCCAGGAGGAGGGCTCCACGATTGTGCTTTTCGACTACGACGCGACGAACGGACATCTCAGCGAAAGGCAGACCATTTCCAGCCTTCCCCCGGGATACGCAGGGAGCAATTTCTGCTCGGGCATCATGCTTTCCGAGGACGGTCGCTTTGTTTATGTGGGCAACCGCCTCCACGACAGCATTGGTATCTTCTCCGTCGGAGAATCGGGTGAGCTCACCTTCCTCGCTGACGAATGGACACGAGGAAACTACCCGCGCAGTTTCAACTTCGATCCCACCGGGAAGTTCCTCTATTCCTGCAACCAACGCGCCGATCACATCGCGGCGTTCCGCGTTGATCAGGAAGCCGGCACGATCGAGTTCACCGGCCATTACACCCCGGTGGGGAATCCCTCCACGATCGTGTTTAAGGATCTTGCGGCGAAGTAGCGCTCTGAGAAAACTCATTGGTGAGGCAAACACTCCTGCGGCAGGCGTTCCTGTTTGCCAGAGACTCCGTCGGACTCGCAAACAGGAGTGTTTGCCTCACCTAAAAAGGCGACGCGTTCAGCTCACTCGCACCCAACCCAGCGCCGACTTCCCGGCGTGTGTCCCCGTCGCGAAGCACCCCTGCATGAGGTAGCCGCCGGTGGGGGCTTCCCAGTCGACCATTTCCCCGGCGACAAAAATGCCGGGGATCTTTTTCAGCATGAGCTGATCGTCGAGTTCCTCCCAGCTGATCCCGCCCGCAGAGGAAATGGCCTCAGCAAGCGGACGCGGCCCCGTCAGCGGAATGCGGCAATGCTTCACCTCATGGGCGAGTTGTTCAGCGGATCTCCAGGGACCCCGATCCGGCAGATACTTGAGCAACGCACAGACCGCGGGATCGAGCCTCCAGCGACGACCGGCTTCACGGACAAAATTCCGCTTCACCGGACCGAGTCTCGCCGTCAGTTCCTCGACGGTCAGGTCGGGCTTAAAATCGACAATCAGCTCCGGGGTCGGCAACGAACGAAGCGCAGGACCGAGATGATAAACAGGCCCGCCTTCCAATCCGTATCGAGTGATAACCAATTCTCCGCGACGGCTCGTATCGCCTGCAGAAAGCTCGAGATTTTTCAAAGGGAGCCCTTCCGCGACCTCCAACAACTCACTCGGCCAATCGACTTCCCACCCGCAATTTGCGGCGGCCAGCGGCGTGATGCCGATTCCTTTCGAATCCAGAATCTCCGCCCATGTCCCCGTCGAACCCGTCTGCGGCCACGAGGCTCCGCCGAGGGCGAGAACGGTCGCGTCGTGTCGATGCTTGACGGTTTCCCCGCCACACCGGAAGACGAGAGCTCCTTTTGAGTCAAACCCCTTCCACTGATGTCCTGTCTCAAAACGGACCCCCAGATCCCGCAGCCGCTCGACCCATCGTCGCAAGAGCGGAGCCGCTTTAATCGTGCCGTTCACGGGAACGGGAAACACTTTCCCACTGCTCGCAACGAAGGTTTCAATACCGAGATCGGAAGCCCACTGCCTCAGCGCCCCGTTGTCAAAATCCGAGAGCAACTGCCGCCACAACGACGCGGGAAAATCAGTTCCGCTGTAACGCTCCGAAAACGCGTCGAAATCTTCACCGTTCGTAAGATTGAGCCCGCTCTTCCCCGCGACCAGAAACTTACGCCCGACGGAGCGCATCGCATCATAGACAGTCACCTGTGCCCCCGCCGTCGCCGCGACCTCTGCCGCGCGAAGCCCCGCAGGACCACCTCCGATGACCGCAATATTTCCCGACGTTTTCAAAGGCCAACTCTAACGCAGCCGCGACCATCGTCCATTGACGAGTGAAAGTGTTTTCGTTGAACCGGAAGTCGAGCTCAAGCCAATTTGAAGCGAACCCCGTTCTCAGTGGGTTCGAGTTCCACCGGAAAGTAGTTCCCCGCCACGACTGCGAGTTCTTTCCCGACCGGTTCAGAAAACTCTTCGCCATCGAGTCGTTGAATAAGCGTTTTCGCCCTCCCGAATTCACCGGCAGCATCAAAGGCGATGAGAGCTCTTACCGCTTCGTGTCCCTGAGCCTTCACGCCCCCCGTCTCCGTCACCTCGACACCCACGGCGGGAATCACGGTCGGCTGCCGGGGCGCGCCCGGACGCGGCGACGAAACGCGGCGCCTTTTCTTCGCTCTGAAAATCCAGCGCCAGCCAAAGGCGAGAACGACGAAGGACAAAGGGAATTTGATCCATACCAGCGGAAAACGAAGACTCACGACAAGCAATGCGAAGACGACGACCAGCTTGAGCAAAAGGCCGATAATCTCATTCAGATTGATGACATCATCTTCATTCGAACCCTTTTTGTGATCGCGGTTTTGTGTCCCCATTACCCTGACATTGAACAACATTTACACTGCCTCGACAAGAGATTACGAGACGTCGTGAAAGAGAATCCCCCGACTCACTCTTTCGATTTCCTCCCCGCCCGCGCCTTCCCTTTCACCGACTTTGCCGGCTTCACCGATTTCTGCGGCCCGTAAGTCGCTTCAATCACGTCGTCGACGATGGAACGATCTCCCTTATTCTCGAAAGCCCTCAGCATCGGATCATCCGTCTTTTTCATCTGAGCGGCGAGCCTGCGTTGAAACGACTCGATCAACGCCTCATGCTCAGGAGCATCGATCAAGTTCTCAAGACAGTTCGGGTCCGCCTCGAGGTCATAGAACTCCTCGGGGACCCGATATCGAAACAGTTCCACGCGCGCCGCAATCGCTTTATCCGTTTTCGCCGCCGCGTTCATCGCCGCCATCGTCTTCCCTTCGTTATTATTGCGATACCAGTATTTCCCGTCGCTGAAGGGATTGTAGATATAGCCGAACTTCGCATTTTGAACCGCGCGCATCGGCACGGCCGCACCACCCGCCTTCGAATCAATCTGCGTGAAAACAAAATCCCGATCCTTCTGACCCTGCCCTTTCAGCAGCGGTAAAAACGAACGTCCATCGAGGCCTTCGGGTCCTGCCACTCCGGTGACTTCGAGGAAAGTCGGAAAAAAATCGACCACCGATACAAAGTGCGTGTCGTCCCGAGTGCCCGCCTGAATCTTTCCGGGCCAGCGTGCGAGAAGAGGGCTGCGCGTGCTGTGGAACCACGCGTTGCACTTCGCAAATGGAACCGCGATACCGTTGTCGGTGATGAACAGAACCAGCGTATTGCCGCCGAGGCCCGAATCCTCAAGCGCCGTCATGACGCTGCCAAAGGTGTCATCGAGACGGCGTGTCGAATTCAGATACTGCGCCAATTCAGCCCGAACCCCGGGAAGGTCCGGCAGAAACCCCGGAACGTCGACTTCGGCGGGATCATAGATGCGTGACGGCATCGCCGCGCCCTTCGTGAGTTTTTCAGGATTACAATAAGGGCGATGCGGGTCATGGGAATTCACCATGAAGTAAAAAGGCGTCCCCTCCTTCTTACACTGCCGAAAAAACACTTCGCTTCGCTCGGCGTAGATCGCGGGATTGCGACCGTTTCCGAGTTCCTTCTGATCGAACTGATAATCCCACTCCATCGAGCGCTTCGGCGTGGAATGACCGACCTTCCCCAGAATCCCCGTCCGGTAGCCGCCGGCCTTCAACGTCGTGACAATATCAGGGATATCCTCACGCGCCGGCATGAACCCCATCGCGCCAGACCGGTGACTGTAGCGCCCTGTCGCGATAATGGCACGGCACGGGGCGCAGATCGCCGTGTTCACATGTGCGCGGTTGAAGAGCATGCTCTCCGCGGCAAAGGCGTCCAGGTTCGGCGTCAGGTCAGCGGGCTTCCCTCCGTAAACACCGAGAGACTCAGCATGAAGATCGTCGGCCGTAAACAGGAGAATGTTAGGGCGTTCATCCGCGCCCGCCGGAGGAACCGTTCCGAGCAGCACGACCGCGAGCAACAGTTTCAGTTTCATACCGGGCATTTGAACTGGATCATCTTTTTTGCGGTTCCTTTTTTCAGGGCTGCTTCACGAGACTCTCCCCGCTCGCAGGCGCTGACAGCGTCGGCTCCCCCTCGATCAAACCAAGCTTATGCAAAAACCGGTCGGCGGCAGCCAGAGTCAGGTCAGTCCAGGGCTGGTGGTTGAAAAAGGCGTGCTTCTCTCCTTCCGCGATATAAACCTCCACCGACTCGTTCCCCAGTTTTTTCAACTTCTCATAAGCAGGCTCCCAGCCATCGAGCCAACTGTCATCGCTCCCGAAGAAAGCGATCGCAGGCGGGAACCCGACACAGAGATGCTGGATCACGTCGATAGCGGGATCTTTGGCATCGCCCTCGCTGAGCGCGGGGTTGAATAAAACGTAGGCGATCACCGAAGTGTCGATCTCTTTGGGGTCATTGCGGTCATTCATACCCGGACTGGTCGTCGCAATCAGACTGATGTGAGCTCCCGCCGATCCACCGCCTGCGATAATGCGTTCGGGATCGACGCCGAGTTCCCCGGCGTGCTGCTTGAACCAGCGGATCGCACTCTTGGCGTCAGGAATACAGATGCGTTTGCGGGAACGGCCCTCCTTCATCTTCGCGGCCCTCTCCTTCGTAGCGAGGCGATATGTAACCGTTGCCGCGACCAATCCACGGCTCGCAAAATAGTCACACTGATAGCTCAACGCATCGCGACTTCCACCGCCCCAGCCTCCGCCATGAAAGAGGATGATCCCCGGTCTCGAATCCGATGTTGCGTCGTGCCCTTCCGGAAAGAAGACCTCAAGCTCCCTCGCCTCCCCCTTAACCTCTTTGTAAGTGTAGACCTTTCCCTGTGGCGTGTGTTTGCTCGCATCCGTCTCCGCATGGAGAAATGAAACGAGAGCGCAGGTAACGAATCCAAAGGTGAGCCACTTCATGAGCCCTATTCTTATCAGCCTCCCCGCCACACTTCCAGCACACACTGCACGGAATTGAAAATGACACGCCCCCGGATTCCACCCTCCGGCGCTGACGGCATCGCGCAGAAATCCGGGCGACCCGACAACCTCACCGGTAGCGCTTCGCGTCGTATCCTGCCTCGACGCGCTTTGCCTCGAGCAGCGCCTTCATTTTCTCCAACTGATCCGCATAACGGGGATCGCCAGCGAGATTCGTGAACTCACCCGGGTCGTTCTTTCGATCAAACAGCTCATCCCCCTTCTTACCGTAGCCCCAGTGAGTGAAGCGCCAGTCTTCCGTCCGCACCGACTCCCCGCCGTTGCGACTGATCGTAAAGGCAATCTTCTTGTCCCACTCCCCGGATTCAGGGTTCTCAAGCAGCGAGACGAAACTCTGCCCCTGAAGATCCGACGGCGGGGTCAACCCCGCGAGCTCCGCCACGGTCGGATAAAGATCGATCAACTCGGTGAGGTGCCCGCTCGCCTTCCCATGAGACGCCTTCATCCACGGAACGCTCAGGATGAAAGGCACCCGGGTCGCCTCTTCGAAGAGGTGCTGTTTCTGAAACTTGTTATGCTCCCCTAACAGATACCCATGATCACTTGAGAAAATCACGATCGTGTTATCACTCAGCCCCAGCTCATCCAGCGCATCGAGAACGCGTCCGACCTGCGCATCCATGTAGGAAATGCTGGAATAGTAGGCCTCCAGCAACCCCTTGTGCAGCTCCGGCGTCACCCCGTATCGCGAGTTTGCTTTATACTCACGAATGATCTTCGGAACGTCATCGAGATCCCCCTCCGGGACGACCGGTGCGATCATCGCGTCACGATCGTAGAGATCAAAGTATTCGGAAGGAGCCACGAGCGGGACGTGAGGCCTTACAAAACCACATCCGAGAAAGAAGGGCTTGTCCTTGTTCTCCTTCAGAAATTCAATCGCCGCCTCCGCCGCCATTCCATCGGCGTGCTCAAGATCACCCGTCGAGGCCTCCACCCCGGTGAAAGTCTGAGAGCCCTTGTCTTTCGGCGACCACTCCGTCCGGACGCCAGGCGCATTTTGCTCGAGTGCCTTGATGTTCACCGTTTCATCCCACGACTCAGGATCATCGTGCTCTGCGGTTCCCGCGAGAATCTCCGTCGGAATTCCCATGTGGTAAATCTTACTGACGCGACCGGCCAGATAACCGTTGTTACGGAACAGCTGCGACATCGTCACGACGTCGGGAAGGTTCTTGCGAAGATCCCCCTCATTTCCAAACATTCCATTGGTGTAAGGATAGAGACCCGTCATCATCGACGCGCGGGAGGCTCCGCACACCGGATACTGACAATGCATGTTTTCAAACTTAACCCCGCGCTGCGCGAGTTCATCGAGCCGCGGCGTCCGGCACTGCGGATGTCCGAAACCGCTCAAGGCCGTGTTCAGATCGTCCGACATGAGAAGAAGCACGTTCGGCTTACGCTTTTCAGCACGGGAAAGTGAAACACTGAACGCAGCGAACAGAATCAGAAGAAGGGAGAATCGAATCATTTTCATAGCATTACGGTTTTGCTCCGCTCTTGAAAGAACATGTTCAGGTGTGTTTAAAAAAAACTCACTTTTTCCCGCCTCATCTCCGCAGCCATATTTGGCAAAAACGTGGATCGAAGCAAGGGGAGTATGCCATTGCTATATTTGCGGCAAAATGCTGTCATATCACTCTCCCGTAATTCTGCCATGAGATCACTTTCCCTTATCCCGCTCGTCTGTCTGCTTTGCGTATTCACCGGAGCAACCTTGTCCGCCGAACAGCCCAACATTATCGTCTACATGGTCGATGACCTCGGATGGAACCACATCAGTGCAAACGCCGCGACGATGGGCACGCACAGCGAAAACTACCGCACGCCCCATCTCGAGAAACTCGCGGCCGAAGGGCTCAGCTTCACCCACGCCTACGCGCAACCCAACTGCGCCCCGACCCGCGCCGCGATGCTCTCGGGTCAGTATCCCGCCCGGATCCACAACGACGTCTACGTCGTTAATAATCTGAGCCGTTTCAACAACAACGCGAAGAAGGGCTTCACCCGGAAAACCGCCGCCTTCATCCCGCCGAAGCAAACCGAGGATGTCGCCCCCGAAGCCGTCACGATCGCCGAGGCGATGAAAGAAAACGGCTACACGACCGCTCACATTGGGAAGTACCACGTCGGCGGTCACGAGGGCAAAGAAACGATGCCGGAAAACGTCGGCTTCGACATCAACATCGGCGGCTTCAGCCAGGGACACCAACCGACCTGTTTTTCCTCAGAGAGGAACGGCAAATGGGTTTTCAGAGGAGTCGGCCTCGGCCATTTCGATCAGTGGGCATCGCCCTACGATGACGCCTACGTGACGGAACAGAAACTTCCCCGTGAACTCGTCGGATCGCCCAAACACATCAGCGACGCCGTCGGCGATGCCCTCGAAAACACGCTCGCTGGTTTGGCCGGGGGTGACAAGCCCTTCTACCTCCAGTTCCACACCTACGCCGTCCACGGCCCCGTTCGTGCCCGCCCCGATCTGCTCGCCGCAGCAGAGGAGTATGCGAAATCCAAAGCGGAGTATTCCGGATTCATCGCCGGCGTCGACGAGAACCTGCGCCGGATGCGTGAAGCGATCGAAGATCCCAATGGAGACGGCGACACGAGTGACAGCATCGCCGAAAACACGCTCATCCTCTTCACCTCCGACAACGGCGGAACCCACGCCGAGAACACACCGCTGAAAGGTGAAAAAGGCATGCTCACCGAAGGCGGGATCCGCGTTCCTCTCATCGCCTGCTGGCCCGGCGTCATTCCCGCCGGCACCGTGACCGATCACATGACCCACTGCCTCGACTTTTATCCCACCTGCCTCGAACTCGCAGGGGGAAAGTGGAGGCCCGATCCTGACACGCACCCACTCGACGGCGAATCCTTTGCCGGGGTTCTCCGTGCCCCCAACTCGGAGAGCATCAAAAACCGTGAGCCCATCTTCTACTTCTTCCCCGGCTACATGGACACCAGAGCCCAACCCGCCGCCTCCGTCATCGACGAGGTGAACGGGAAGCGCTACAAGCTCTACTACGAATACGAAGCCGACGCGTGGGAACTCTACTGCCTCACCGATGACCAATCGGAAGCGAACAATCTCATCAAAGAGCACCCCGAAATTGCCGCGACTCTTTCCCGGAAAATCCACGACTGGCTCACGCAGGAACACCCCACCTGGAAACCGAAGTATCCCGAAGTGAAAGCCACCGGCAAACTCAGCGGACCACCTCCCGTTTTGTGAATTAAAGGAGGAGAACAGCGCCGCTCGAGAGCAAGCAGAGCAGGTTTTCAACCCGTGTTCTCTGCCCATCAGGTCGCTGGCTCCGGCTGAGAGGCTCCGCACACGGGTGGCAAACACGTGTCACATCAGAACCGGCGATTGTCTCGCAACCACCCACAATCACGTTCCACTCCCCTCCTCGAACAGGAACGGGATTTGTGTTAGTGAAAGAGACGCATTTCTGAAACCATGATCATCTCCCGCCTTTTCCTCGCCGCGCTCCTCCTCTTTCCCGCTCTTGCTGTTGAGGCCGCAGAAACCGAAACGATCGCGGTCGATTCGCCGGCCTTCGTTTTCTCCCCTGCTAACTGGACAGGAGACGCCGGACGCGGAGGAAAAGAATTCCGCCAGACCTGGTATTCGGGCGCTTACTTCCGCGCGACCTGGGAATCATCCAGCGAAACACCTCAAGCGACCCTTTTACTCGATACCTCCGGCTACCCCGAAGGCTTCAATCGGCCCCGGCTCGCTTACAACATCGACGGCCATTGGAAATCAAACGTGAGCTGCGCCGACGAGGTCGCGATCGAAAATCTCAGCGGTGCGGGGAAACATGAACTCGTCGTCTATTTCCAGCAGTCGATTCAGGAACAGCGCTGGGGAAGCGAAGGCGAAAGCGGCGTCAATGTCATGCGCGTTCTAGGCCTGCAAGTCGATCCCGGCAGCAAACCGGTTGAAGACGCGCCGGCTGAAAAGTGGGCACTCATCATCGGCGACAGCATCACCGAAGGCATCGGCGCGACCGAACTCGCGGGATACTCTCATCTCGTGGGACAGGCGCTGCAAACGCGAGACTACGAATACGCGATCAGCGCGTGCGGCTACAGCGGATGGCTCAATCGGGGCGACAAACCTCCGGGCGATGTTCCCGGCTTCTACATCATCACCGATTCCACCGACGGAGCCGGGGGCACCTACGATGACGCGACAAGCCGGTGGAATAAGATCGACGGGAACGGCCATTCCCTCCTCGATTCGGCCGGCCACCTCAGCGCGTATGGAGAGACAGATCAGGAACCCGCGCTCATCATGATCAATTACGGCACGAACGACAAACTGCATCAGTCAAATCCCAGCGACACCTTCGCGAGCATGACCCAGTCATTGGCCGCGTTGCGGAAAAGCGCACCCGACGCGCAGCTCATCATCCTCATTCCCTTCGGTCAGTATTATGCGAAGGAACTGAAGCTGGCCGTCGCCTCCCACCGGCAGACGCATCCCGATGATAAGAAAGTGTCCATCATCGACCTCGGAACCAAAGTGCCGAAGACGCTCTCAGGCAAAGGCGGGATTTTCGGCGGCCTCCATCCGAATGACAGAGGCCACGCCAATTTTGCGGCACAGATCATCCCGCAGGTCCTGGGGGTTCTTGATGGGGAGTAGGGAGCAAATACGGACTTCATCCGGCCATCGCGCTACTTCCGAGTCCCCACATCGGATTTCTTTCGACAAGCAAAGCCCCACCCACCCCGACTCACTCACGCCAGATCCAGCTGCAAATTCCATCTCTCCTGCCTCGGAGACTTGCGAACCCGAACCGTGGCACCAAACGCTTTGCTTAAATTGGCGGAGCTCAGGACGTCTGCCTTCGGTCCCTGATCGAGAACTTTGCCGTTCTTCAACAGCAACACGTGGGTGATCCCGGGAAAGATTTCTTCGATGTGGTGGGTCACGAGGATGAGGTTCGGCCGCTTCTTCTTTTGGGCCAGTTTCTGCAGATTGATGATGAAGCGTTCTCTCGCGACGGGGTCGAGGCCCGCGCAAGGTTCGTCGAGAATGAGCAGATCCGGCTTCGCCATCAGGGCCCGCGCGATGAAGACTTTCTGGCGCTCGCCCTGACTGAGAATTCCCCAGGGCTGGTCCGCGAGTGCGCGGACTTTCATGTGGCTGAGGTTGCGCAGCGCTTTGGCCGTATCCGGTTGTTTCTCCCGTGTCCAATAGCCGAGCCTTGCGCTCGCGCCACTCATCACGGTTTCGATCGCAGTCTCGCCTTCCGGCACTTTCCGAGTGAGGGCACTGCTGACCATGCCGATGCGTTGGCGAACCTCATTCCAATCGGCGGCGCCGTAGTCATCACCCATGCACTGTATCGTTCCCGCTGACGGACTGAGGTAGCCGGTCAATGCCGAGAGGAGCGATGTCTTGCCGCAGCCGTTTGCTCCGAGAATCGCCCAGTGTTCCTCGCCGTTAATCGTCCAATTGATGTCTTTGAGGATCGTTTTGACTCCCCGCCGCAGGCTGAGGTTTTGAATCGATAGAACAGGTGTTGGTTGGTCTGTAGAAGTCATTTCAAATCGAGTAGCACGAATTGAGCGCGGAGAAAGTGTTTTTGTTAGAATAGGTGAGACGAAGCGTCACCTGCTTCTCCAGTGACTTCCCGTGGCCTCCATAGAGATCTGTTAGAGCGAAGTCATCTGTCGCTCCGCCCCCCCCGGATTGCATCGGCTCATCTCGACAGGGATTGGCCTTGAACACGTTGTGGCCAGACCTGCAATCCGCCGCCGGGGTCCGGCTCATTCACTCGAGATAAACGAAAGCAGATTCTGCGCAGGGTGTTCCATGGTTCCACCGCTCCCCCTCTGCCGGGTGAGCCCCCGAAAGGCGCCTCGATGACGATTCCAAAACGCAATTTGCAACTTGAACGGTTCTGTATTGTAACTAGGATGGGCGCTATCCTTGGGATACCTCCGCTCACTGGATGCTGACTTATTCTTTGATCACACAAAATCATGCATGTTCCATCCAACCATTGCCGGAGCCGTTTACTCATCTACTCCCTCGCTGCGGCGTATCTAGCAGGTACTCCAAGCGCATTCTCCGACCCTGTTGAAGATCCCACGCCAGGTTACAGAGGACCGGGAGCGGGCCTATCCAGTGCCGGAATGGCCTATGGCAGTGACGCTACCGGCGACGGCTGGAGCGGCAATGGCGCGGCCCCCGGGGCGGTTCTTACCGATAAATCACCTTCCAAAGTGGTTAAGGGACAGATCGTAAAAGGTGGAGATGGAGTCGACGACACTGACAATAGGGATGGTGCTGATGGAACCACCTCCCCCACGAGTCCGAGGGGTGAAGATGCCCAACGTGTTCCCACAATTGCTATCAAATCGGGGGCAGCCGCTATCGAGCATTCTCTCGAAACCTCCGGAGTGAAACTCACTAAAGAGGAAGTGAGCAGCGATACTTCCTACACGATTGATCTCACCAACAACGGAGAAATTCGCGGTGGTGATGGCGGGAAAGGTGGAAACGGCGGCGACGGCGGTGATGGCGCGACTGCGAACACTGACTACGCCAATGCCGGAGGAGGGAATGGCAGCGCCGGAGCATACGGGGGTGACGGAGGAGTCGCGATGTGGAGCACCCGGTATAGAGTTACCAATAACGGCGTCGCCTCAGGTGGCGCGGGAGGTAGCGGCGGAGATGGCGGGAACGGTGGCGACGGAGGTTCCATCGGCGATCCTGTCGATTATCTTTCTCTCCGTGGCGGCAATGGAGGCGCTGCTGGACAAGGCGGGGTCGGAGGCATTGCCTACGCAGGTGAAGAGTTTATCGTTATCAATCACGGATTGGTGACGGGTGGAACCGGCGGTGCCGGGGGTGCCACGGGAGACGGCGGCAACGGCGGAAACTCCGGAAGCAGTCAAAATTCGACCGCCGACGGTGGTGATGCCGGCAGCAATTCCCGTTCAGGCGATATGTATGCCCTTGACAGAATGGCAGAGGATAAGCCCCTTTTGTTTCCCACTATCGTCCAGACCGGCGGTAGCGGCGGCGACGCAATCCAGGGCTATAAGGCGGAAGTTTACAATACCGGAACCATTTCAGGTGGAATCGGCGGTGCAGCTGGCGAGCTCGGTTCGGGAGGGCTCGCAGGTTCAGGCCAGAGTGAGTCTTTTAATGGCGCAGACAGTGGTCCTACGTATGGAGGCATGGGAGGTATCGCGATCTCAGGGAGCTCAAATTTGATCGAAAACAGCGGATCCATCCTTGGTGGCGCAGGCGGCGCGGGAAGCACGGCAGAATTTGACGGATTTGGAGGTATTGCTATCACCGGTGACAATCTTGAAGTGATCAATCGAGGGACCATCTCAGGAGGGATGGGACGTGATGGCCGGAACTGGGCGATTTATTTCACTCGAGGCGAGAGCTTCCTGCAGATTGAAAACGGCTCGCGGATTAACGGTCTCGTCGGCGGGAGTGGCTCGGAAGCGCTTATTTTCGGCGGCCCACAGGATCAGACATTCAACGCGTCAAAGATCGCTGACATCCGTTTCGAGAAAACGCCGGTTTATGGCGATTTCCGCGGCGGGCCCGATATTGCGGTTGCTAGAGAAATGGAGGAAGGCCCTCTCGAAAAAATCGAGCTTTTGCCCGAGATCGAGCCTCCGGCTGAGAATCAGTATTTCGGCTTCGAGGTGATCAGCGTCGACACTGACGGCACCGTCACATTTACAAATAAAGCGACTTACACGCAGGACACGATTGTTCAGCGAGGAGCCCTGAACGCGGCGGGTGATCTCTCGAGCACGGACATTTCGGTTCGTAAGGCGGGGACGCTGATGGGAACAGGATCAACCGGCTCTTTGCTCATCGAAGGAGGACGACATGCTCCCGGAAATTCCATCGGAACCCAGAGAGTGAATGGAGATTATCAATTCGACGACGGGACTCTCGAGATTGAGGTGACTCCGGGAGTGAGCAGCGATAAAATCGTCGTGAACGGAGAAGTCACGATCAAGAAGGGAACCCTGCAGGTTCTCGGGGTGAATGAGACGAACTCAGCAGCGACGGCGAATCATATTATCATCGCAAATGACGGGACCGATAAGATTTCCGGCAAGTTCTCGACCCTCGACAACCGCCTTGCTTTCTACGACGTCGAGGCGCTTTACAACAGTGGTGATGGAAACGACATCTCTCTGGAGCTGACTCGAAACAGCGTCAATCCCGAAGACATCGTACAGACCGCGACGCAGCGAGCGGCGGCCGGTCTTGTCTTTGGCTCCAATTTCAACCAGTTGGATAATGGAGACGGAGAAGTGATCCAAAACGCGATTATGGGAGGCTCTGTAGCGCAGGCACGGAAAGCGTTCGAGCAGCTTTCCGGCGATGTCTACGCCGCCGGTCCCAACACCCAGCGAATCGTGCAGAACGGAATTTCCTCTCCGCTGACGGGACGCTCCGCAGGTCGCGGGTCAGGCGGTGGCGGATCAGGAGCCTCTCTTGCTTCGCTCTTTACCGGTCGGGAAGTGCAGGTCGGGGCGTTCGTTTCTGATGAGCCGATCGAGAGAACGGGTTCAGAGGTTTGGCTCGAAGGACTCGGAGGACGGGGAACTGTCGACGGCACCTTCGCTGCGGCAGAAACAGAGTATGAGTGGCGTGGAATCATCACCGGCTACGAAATCGCCAACACAGAAGCGCTCACGTTTGGCCTCTACTTCAGCTTTGCTGACGTCGACCTCGACCAGGCCGATCGCAGCGCTTCGATCAAAAGCGAGAACTACGCAGCAGGCATATACGGCGGCTACCGCTTCGGAAATGATATGCGAATCAGCATGCAATTGGGCAGCGCCTGGATCGATAACTCGGCCCGTCGCCAGCTCCAGTTCGGCGCCGTCAACCGGGTCGCTCAGGCCGACTACACCGATAATCATCTGACAGCATCTGTGGAACTCGCGAAGACAATCAATCGTGGAGAAACCGGGTTCATCGAACCCTTCGTCGGAGTTACCGGACGACGGGAGCGGGAAGGTGGCTTTCTCGAAACCGGCGCCGGTGCAGCAAATCTCTTCCGGAATTCAGATTCCGATTATCTCGGCGAAGCCGTTCTCGGAATGCGCTTCGGTTTCGAGATTGAAACCGATCACTCCTTCCGCATCCAGCCACGAGCACAGCTCGCGTGGCAGCGTCACCTCGGCGACACAGATAACACACACGCAACGAATTTTGTCGGATTACCTCTTGCAGGTGCTGTTCCTGTGAATGGAACCGGCACAGCAGAGAATTCGTTCATCGGCACTGTCGGGGTTAACTTCCTTTCCGAAAGCGGTGCGAGTCTATACGGTGACTATGGATTCGGAGTTTCCGATGTTCACAGCGAGCACTCCTTCCGCGGCGGGGTGAGCCTTCCTTGGTAACCCTTCTTTTCCAACTGGTCACCAGCGTGACGCGGTCAGGTAAAGCGTGAGCTTTGCCTGATTTTGTATCCACGGGATGCTCATGTTGCATGGGGCAGACGAAATACCCTGAATCAGCCTGCGCCAAATCGAGCAGTTTCCTACTCCACAGCTTTTTTCCAAATGGAGATCCGGAGTCAGCCCTTTGAAATTCGGATTTCCTAAATCCACGGGTGACCCGGGAATTTTTGGGCGAGGACCTTGCGATGCTTCGGCAATTCGCGCGCGCGGAAGTGCGCCCAGTCCGTCGTGCTCGCGAGCCGCTTTCCGTCGGGCGTGCTGAGGTTGAGCACTACAGGGAGCCGGCCCTCGCAGATCGCGGGGTGCTCCTCCAGATTAAAGCAGTCCTTAAGTTTAACCTGCGCTTCCGGCGTTTCATTGACGTAGGAAATTTTCACGCTGCGACCGTCGACCCACGGGATCGAAAGGGGCAGGAGTTCATCGAGCCAACTGATCTGCCCTTTCTCCAGATGCCGGTGAAACGCGGAAATGAGCGGCGCATCCCGGGCATCCTTCACCCCCGTGAGCCCGGAGAACGCACGCGCAAGGCAGGCGGTGACAGCAGCTTCATCGAAAGGGGCAAATTCCAGCTCCGGCATCGTCGCGTCGACGAGGTTCACGCGGGCGATGAACTGCTTGAGCCGGTGATCCATCTTCGGTAAGTCAAACGCTCCCCCGGCGTATGCTTCGGCGAGGCAGCGACCGCTCGCGAGTGGATCGAGTTCGTTTTGCTGCAGCTTCTGCTCGATGACGAGATCGCGATAGCGCACGAGTTTCATCACGGCGACGCGTTTGTTTTTCGCGTCGAAAAGGTGCTCCAGCGTGGTGCTCAAATGTTGGGGGAACATTCCGGTGATCCACTCGGGTTTCACGGCGGTGGCGAGGCTGAGCAGGGTCAACGGAGTGGAACCGCGCGAGGGGACCTGATGCAGATTGGCAGCGACAAAAAACGTGGCTTCCTCCACCACGCTTTCGCGCACGAGCTGCCCCTCTCTTTGCTCGGTGAGATCGCAGGCGGGCTTGCCGGGGTCGCGAGTTGATCGACGAAACCGGTCATGAGGCAGCGCAACAGAGCTTCGTCGTTTTTCGGCGATCCGTCAGGAGCTGCCTTGCTGTCGTAGAGACGCTGCTTCCGGGCGACTTGCAGAATCTGTTCGCAGGTCTCACCCACCTGGCGGGCGACGTGAGCGTTGATGCCGTGACTGCGACATCGCTCAAAGTTGAAGCGGTTCGATTTCGCGAATTCATAAGCACGCATCAGGGTGATGAAATCGGTTTCCTCACTGTCCTCGAACTTTTCGCGAACGGTGGACGATTTGTCATCCTCGCGATGGAGACGCGTCAGCAAATCGCGACCGCTGACGAGGGCGGCACACAAGGCGACATCGGGCACACAACCGCGCTGACTCGCTTCGATCAACATGCGTGAATAGCGCGGATGCATGGGAAGGCGAAGCATCCGGCGACCGGTCGGGGTGAGCTCCGCATCGTGCAGGGCCCCGAGCATCGTGAGGAGAAGCTCAGCGCGCTCGACGGCCTGCGAATCGGGCTTATCGAGCCAGTCAAAGCTCGCCGCTTCGCGGATCCCGAGAGAGTGCAGCAGGAGCACGACCTCGGCAAGGTCACTGCGCTGGATCTCCGGCGTGTTGCGTTCCTCGCGGTTCATCTGCCCCCCTTCGGTCCAGAGACGATGACAGGTGCCGGGGGCGGTCCGGCCGGCGCGGCCTTTGCGTTGATCGGCACTGGCACGGCTGATCGGCTCCAGCTGCAGCGTGCCGATTCCCCGCTCGGCGTCATAACGGGCGACCCGGGCGACACCGCTGTCGACGACGTGGAGGATCCCGTCGATCGTGATGCTCGTTTCGGCGACGTTGGTGGCGACGATGACTTTGCGCAGCGCGTTCGCAGCAAAAGCGCGGTCCTGCTCCTGCGGCTCAAGCGCGCCGTGCAAAGGGATACACGCGACCCTTTCCCGGGTTCTTAAATTCTGCAGAGCGTCGAGGGTGCCGTTGATCTCGCCACGCCCGGGCATGAAGACGAGGATATCGCCCGGGGCATGGTCGTTAATAATGCGCTCGACCGCCTCCGCCGCCTGAAGGGTGATGGCGCGTTGATCGGGACGGGGAAGATAACCCACCTCCACGGGATAGCTCTGCCCTTCAGAAATGAGGATCGGACACGCATCCAAATACGCAGCGACAGGCTCCGCATCCAGCGTCGCCGACATCACTAACATGACCAAATCAGGACGCTCTGATTGCTGCAGATTTTTCACCAATGCGAGCGCAACATCACTGAGCAGACTCCGCTCGTGGAATTCATCGAAAACGACGGCACCGATGTGGGCCAGCGTCCGATCGTCCTGGAACCAGCGCAGGAGGATGCCTTCGGTGACAAAGGCGATCCGCGTGCCGGAACTGATCTGATCGTCGAAGCGAATCTGATAACCCACCTCATCGCCGAGTTGGCTCGCGCGCTCCGAAGCGACACGCGTGGCCACGGAACGGGCGGCAACGCGACGGGGTTGCAAGACCACGATCATCTTGTCGTCCGCAATCCCCGCATCGAGAAGCATCTGCGGCACCTGCGTCGTCTTGCCGGAACCCGTCGGCGCGACGAGCACAAGCCGGTTGCCACCTCGCAGCGCGCGCAGGATGTCGTCGTGGATTTTCCAGATAGGGAGCGAGGTCGGCGCAGGCATGAGAGGTTGGCCGCATGCTAGGTCGACCACGCGGAGATTGCCAACACGAAGTCCGACGAACCAGCGCAGCGCCCGACCGATGGCGGGCAAATTCACCTATAATTTCTCGTGCGAGCCTCAATCAGAGGCTAGTCTGCCAAAACCTCATCACGCCCCTTTTTCAGCCAAATGGACATAACAAAGATCAAAAACATTTTCTGGGATGTCGATGGAGTTCTCGCGGATTTAAATTATGCGTATTTTCACTTCCTGACCGGGCACCCCAACTACCGCGATGAATACCGGGATTTAAAATGGGAACAACTCCCTGAGGTTTTGCCAATCGTTCCCGAGTATGGCGCGCTGGAGTTGAAGACGCACCCGGAGCACGGGGCCGAAATGGATAAAGATTTTTGCGCGGACCAGAGTTTCTTCACGAACCGGCCGCTCTATCCCAATGTCATCGAAGTTCTCAAGGAGCTTGATGCGCGGGGCTACCGTCAGTTCACGATGTCCGCGACGTTCGATGTCGAGGCGAAGATGGCTTATCTCAATACGATCCTCGCCCCCGTCACCGACTTCCTCACGATCGAATGCGTGCAGCATGGAGAGTTCATGCACGACACCGCGAAGATCGACCGGCTCAGAGAGTGCTATGAGAAGTATCAGCTCAGGCCGGAGGAAACGATCCTCGTCGATGACCGAATCTACAATCAGTATGCGGCGATCGAATCCGGCGCTCACCCCGTTCGCCTGCGTTGCGAATTCACGTACGACCTCCCCGAAGAGCTCGCGTGGATTCCTGAATTCGAGAATGTCGAAGCGGTGAAGAACTGGTTGCTGAGCGAGGGATGAAATCTCCCGGGCGCATCTTCCGCGGAATTTCCACGAGTCTCGCCACCGGGCCCCGGATGAATCCACCACCCAACCCTGTTACGTCACTGGCTCAACCCTGTTGACCTCGGATACGTGGGAATTTCACTCGTTTTAGAGCACGTTTGTTCGTTTACTACCTCTATGTCCGATCCCAGGCCCTACCTCGGAAGATACGAACTCCGCCAACAGGTCGGTTTGGGCGGCATGGGTGAAGTATGGCTCGCCTACGATCTCGAGCTGAGGCAGGAGGTCGCTCTTAAATTTCTGAAAGAGTCTTTCGGCGAAGATGAGACTGAAATCTTGAAACGCGAAACGAAGCAGGCGCGCATGCTGAGCCACCGGCACATCCTTCCGGTTTACGATTTTCACTATCAGCCGGATCAGCCCGCCGCAATCAGCATGGAGTATGCGCCCAACGGCTCACTCGGCGACAAGATCGGCGGCGGAAAGCGCGTTCTCGAGGTCGACGAGATCTACGAGTGGATGCTGCAGTCCTGCGAGGGCTTCGCTTTTGCGCACGAGGAGTGCGGGATTATCCATCGCGACATCAAGCCGCACAACCTGATGCTGGACAGCGGCGACTCGATTAAAATCGCTGATTTCGGATTGTCGGCGCGCGTCTCGATACAATTGGATTCAGAGACCGAAAAAGTGATCGGCAATCTTTTGACGATGCACTACGCCTCTCCGCAGTTGATCTGGAACCCCGGGGACAGCCGCAGCCTCAACGACATTTACGCGCTCGGCGTCACGATCTTCGTTCTTCTGACAGGCACCTACCCGTTCAAAAACCCGAAGAAAGACACGTGGTCGTGGGATCCGGAGAATCTGCTTTCGATGACGGCGCGACGCGATAAAAACGGGCGGGGATCAGCCCCGATTCCGAAAGCATGGGATCTCGCAGTGGCCCGTTGCCTCGCTCTCGACCCGGCGGACAGGCCCGCCAGCATCAAGGAACTTTCCGAGATGCTTTCGGCATCTGATCCCTCAAGAAGGAATCAAAACACCGGCGATGCCCTGCACGACGAAGCGTCGACTCAAAGTCGTTCCGGAAAATCGAACGGGAGGCGACTCATTCCGAGAGGAATTTCGATCACTTTAATTTCCGCTCTCGTAGGTCTCCTCGCCGGAATTCTCTGGGGTGCCTACGCGATTTTGACGGAAAGAGAAACGGAGGTAAAACCCACTGAGCAGGTCGATCTGCCCCCCTTGAAACTGTCCGAGTGATCAACCGACGGTCGAGAGTTTGCGGCGTCCGATTTGCCGCTCCTCTCAGCGCCGGGGAAACGAAGAGCTTCCCAGATTTTTCATTTTGTGATATAACGCAGAGGATCACAGTTTCGAGTCGTAAAATTTAAAAACGCTCAATTATGAAGGATTCAATCATCGGGAAAATTTCCATCACGGTGTTCTCCTGTGTCGTTTTCGCCTTCGCGCTTTATTCGGGCCGGGCGCTGATGTCTTACCTCTTTCAGGAGTTTTATTCCGGAGCCGCCGCCTCGGCACCGGGCGATCTCGACAACGCCCGCTTCAAAGATGAACTGAGCCTCGTGAAAGACACGCTCGTTAACGCTGACCGAGACGGGGAAACACCGGTGAGTGTTCAAGCGCCCGCCCCGGATAGCACGGAGGGTCTGCCGCCCGAGGTCGAATCGTCACTGACAGAGAATCCTCCCCTGCCGGTTTCATCGGATTCACTTTCGCAGGATTCCCGCTTCGTCGTCTTACAAGCTGGCGATCGCGTTGACGACTTTCTCTTCCGCGAACCCGATCTCGAGATACCGGCGGACCCGGTTGATGAAGTCGCAGCCGGTGAAAATGACGACGCTGATCCTGCGCCGGGAACCGAGGCGAATCCGACGATCGCAGGCACCGCCCCCGAAGGTGACGGCGGGGAGAATCCCGCGACTGAAAATCCTCCGACGGACAACCCGGAAGATGGCGGCATCAACCTGGAAATTGGAAATGACGACGCACCGATCGTCGCAGCTGATTTGGAAATCGGTGACGACGTCGAGATGACCCTCGATCTGTATCTGTCCGCTGAAGCAACGATTTCCGGGGGAGAAACTCCAGCCTCACTCCCCGTGGAGGAATTAGCAGAGGAAGTGGTTACCGCGACGCCACCGGTCGACGACCTCGTCCTTGAGCTCGAGGCCAGGGCCGCCCGGATTTTGAAACGTGGCGCGGCTCAGACTCCTCGAAATGTTCGCAGCACGCCAAAAAGGGTCGCTCAGCCGGGACGCATCTACTCAGGCGCACTCGCCGGCAGCGTCAGTGGAATGATTGGCGGCATGGACGCACCGACGACGACCTTGAGCCGGGTGCAACATCGCCCTGTCATCATCAACGGCGTCAATGCCTCCAACCGCGCAGCAATTGATGCCAGCGGCGCAACGGCAATTCTCTCGTCAGCGCAGCCATCGATTCCAAATGCGGGTGCGATTGCCGGCGTCACCTCCCCGGGCGGAGTTCCCACGGTTGCTCCCACGGGTCAGATCACGCTTCCGACGCCCGGCGTGGCGGTCGGAGTCACTACCGGAATCAATACCGGAGGCGGCGGTGCGAGCGCTCCGATTCTACCTTCGACGGGGCTACCTCTTCCCGGTGGCCTCGGCGTGAACACCGGCGGCATTTCTATCAATGTGAACCTCGGACTGTGAGATTCGAAGCGTCACTCCGCTGCGTCCGGAATGCCAAACGCCATCCGCATCGGCGATATCTTTTCCGCAATGTCAGAGTAGTAAACAGACGGCGAACCGCGGCGGTGAAAAACCGGCAGGCAACGGCGCGATTCGCAACCTTACCGTGCCGGCAAACGGCTTACTACCACCGGAACTGCATCCCGCAGCTGCCCTGATGAGCCACGTGCTCGTCTGAAATTTGAATATCGTAACGCACCCCGAAATCGACGTTTTGGGTTCCGATGAGAGTCATCCCCAGTCCGGCTTCTACAAACTCTCGTCCGAGAGTTGCGCCCTGACTGGTAAAGGTGTTTCCGCCCGCTCCGCCGAAGGACGCCAGAACGGGACGATCATTGTCGAGTGCTTCATGGTAGTAGTGAACCGACAGTTCGGGGATGAGACTGTCTCCGCTGTCGAGTTCCATGACACGGCTGATGCTCACTCCCGCTCCGACGCGCAATGAGCTGGACTCGTCTCCCGCCACGTTCAGACCGGCTGCTCCCGCCCCCGTTTCGGTGAAGCCCTGAGTGTCGAGGTAGAGATACTGAGCGGTCACCTTCGGCGTCACGATCCACGGACCGAAGTCGCCGACGATGCCGAGTTCGAGGTAACCGAGGAGACCGTGAGAATCGTAATCGGCCTCCGCAACGCGGTTGATCGTCCCGAAGTTGATGTTGCGGTTCGTATCGTAATCGTTGTAGCCATAGCCGACGTTACCGAGAAGATAAAAAGGCTGAGGCGCGTAAACAGCTCCGACCGAAACGGTCGCGCTGTCGCTGTCGACGTCGTCCCGGTTGCGGTTGGTGTGAAGATTCCCGCGGCCGTAGCCCGCCATGAGGCTCACGGCAAAGTCGCTGGAATAACGGTAGTCGAGGCCGAAGGCAGCACCTCCGATATCGTAATCGAAACCACTCGCATTGCCGTCTCCTTCCACGTCACCGGCGACTGCGTAGCCATTGACCCAGCTCACCCCGCGCTCGCCTTCAGGAGCGATCGCTGTTTTGTCACTGTATCCCGGAAAGCTCATGCCCGCCTGCTGCGTGACCGCAAACCCGTCGCTCTGTCCCTGAACGATCCCGTCACCCGCTCCGGGCAGGAGAAAACCAACGAGCCCGCGCTGGTGATCGCGCGCCTGACGAAGATAGGCGTCACTGATCTGTCGCTGTGCGGTGCGCAGCGAACCATGCATCTCGCCGGAAAGGGCGTCGAAGGCATCACGACTGTCGCTCGCGCTCAAAAACTCGATCGCATCCACAATCGTGAGAAGATCACCCGTCGCGCCGTCGAGAAGTGAATCCAGATTTCTGGAAACAGCCAACTGATTCGGCGTGATCGCAACGTCGGAAAACTGAAGCTCGTTGCGGATCAACTGAACGAAAACGTTGTTCGGGTCGTAGAGGAGGCTCGCGTCGAGGAATGCCAAATCATTGGTGATCGAATCGTAGACTCCGATCACTCCCGCTGTCGCAGTGAGAATCGTGAATCGCTGGCCTCTCTGAAATCCCTCCTGTCCTCCACTGCGGACATCAACCGTGCCCCCGTTGATATTGGCAGTTCCATTCACGAGGATGTGGTCGCTCGTTCCGCCCGGCTCGATGTTCGCCACGTAGGTGCTGCCACTCTCCTGATTGAAAATTCCGGCGACGGTCAACGTGTCGATGTCTCCTGCCGAATTTCCGGGGGAAACTGATCCACCGCTGTTGATCGTCGTCACGCCCATCGTTCCTGCACCTCCGACGGTGCCGCCGCTGTTCACCGTGAGAGCGCTTGGGATCATGGACCCGTTAACGAGAAGCGTGCCACCGTTCACGAGGGTATCGCCCGTGTAAACGTTGTCGCCGGAAAGATTGAGAATGCCTGCTCCCTGCTTAATGAGCGAACCGGCATCGGCAGCGTTGCCGAACGAATCGGCGATCACGTCGGATACCGTCGCGGTTTGCCCGGCCGCGATATCAAAAGTCACCCCGGAATTTTGAAGAAAAATACCGGTTCCGAGTGCGGTTCCTGTGCCGCCTCCGCCTGCACCGCCGAACACGGAACCTCCCATGAGATTACTGTTACCTGAGATAATCAGCGTGCCGCCGTCACGAACAAACACCGCACCACCGAAACCTGCTCCGCCACCGCCTTGAGCCGCGGTCGCTCCGCTGGCTCCAAAGCCGCTCGTTCCGGGAGTCGCTCCCGCGCCGCCACCGCCACCGAAACCGCCGTCACCGCTCGTGGCACCGCCACTACCGCCGCCGCCACCGAATCCACCATCGCCACCATCTGTAACTCTCGATGCGCCGCCGCCTCCGAAGTCACCGCCGTCACCACCGCCTACGTTGTCTCTCCCCCCGCCGCCGCCGCCAAAGTCGCCACCATCTCCGCCGGCGGAACCGCCCGCGCCAGCCGCTTGACCACCGCCGCCGCCGCCGTAAAGACCTCCATCGCCACCGTTACCGCCGTTAGCACCGCCGCCACCGCCGCCGCCGGCACCGCCATTTGCTCCGTCTCGCTGCGCGGCTACATTTACCCCGGCATCTCCCCCGTTACTCACACCGCCCGTGGTTCCTGCGGCGTCATTCAAATCTCCGCCTCCACCGCCTCCGGCTCTGGTCCCGGAATCGCCATCGGCACCGTCTCCGGTAAATCCACCTCCGCCTCCGCCACCGCCATTGGCCGTGCCGCCACCATCACCACCCTCGCCGAGTGCGCCGCCGCCGCCGCCACCGCCGTTGTTATTCGGAGCGGTACCCCCATCTCCGTAAAATCCACCGCCGCCGCCGCTAAATGTAGCGGAGCCATCTCCACCGAGACCACCGCCGCCGCCATCAGTGCCGCCGGCTCCACCTTGAGCGGTGCTGTTAGAAAAATTCACATTCTCAAGCGTAACCCTTCCCGCCGAATCGACGAAGACGGCGCCACCCGCTCCCATGCCTCCACCGGAACCGGAGCCTCCCGTCGCGGTGCCTCCGTTGACGACGACATCGCGGATCGTAACATTTCCCTGACGCACAAAAAATGGACGGAGCCCTCCACCCGTGATCGTGAATCCGCCTCCGTTGATGACCACGCTTTGATTGGCGTCAACTGAGATAGGTGGCACTCCTGTAAGCGTTGAAAGGTCGATATCCTGCGTCAGAGTCACGGTGTAACTTTGACTGGGATTCAAGGTGATGTCCCGAAGCGCATCAAAAAATTCCTGCGCCGTCGAAACATTCTGCGCACTTGCGTTGATTCCCGTGAGAGAAAAGAAGAGGCAGAAGATTAGAAAAAATCGTCTCATCCCGCAGACTAATTCGATTTGAGATCTGATGTCAATCCCTTCTGAAATTCAGGTCATTAGCAGACCTTAAGCAATACCCGTCGAATCGTTCCCCCGTCTCAAAGGTTCATCCCCTCTCCCGCTTTCCCCGGATACGGAATCGGCGGACTCAGACAAACGCGCGCCACTCGAAAGAAGGCGAGACAGCACCTGATCGAGTCACCATCAACGACTCGGCCCGTCAATTCCCGCGCGACTCCGCTCTGCCGATTTTCACGGGGCCTTAACCCATTCCAAAATAATCTCTCCCGCCGCGCGCTTGTCGTCGACTTTGCGATCGATGAGAGACAGATCGTGGTTCGCGGTCAGCTTACGGATGAGATCATCATTCTCCCCTTTTTCCGAATCCATCACCGACGGGTGAATCACGACGCAATCCCACTCGGCCCTGCCGAAGCTGAGCGAGAAGTTGGTCATCCAGTAAAGTGAGTCGATGAACGCTTCACGATTCGCTGCCGTGGCGGATCGGGGAACGGTGAGCAAGACCAAGTCCGGCTTCATTTTGCGAACGAGATGGCTCGCCTCTTTTCTGAGTTCGGGAAGGGTTTTACCCGCCGCTTCCCAATTCGTCATTTCGATCTCCGCTCCCGGAAATTTCGTTTTCAAAGCAGGTTCGATCCATTCGCTGAGAGACGACATCGCGAGAACTTTGAGCGTCTTCTTAGCGGCGACCACTTCGCCCGTTTTCAAAAGCGCCGGCTGAGGAGGTCCGATTTTCTCAAGCGAGGTCGCCTTCCCTGAAATCGTTTCTGCGAGTTGCACGGCGATTTCTTTGTGACCTCCCATGTTTGGATGGATCTCGTCGCTCATCGTGAGCCGCCACGCTTCGGGATCAACCTTCCTCATCTTCTCGAATTCCGAAAAGCTGTCACTGAGTGGAATGTTCTTCTCCGCCGCAACCCGTCGAACGACCTCACAATACTGCACCAGTTTTTCAACCGGCCGATTCTCCGTCGTCGTCACCGCGTTCGGAGTGCTGAAGACGACACCCGCTCCGGCGGCGCGGATCTGACCGGCGATCGAACGAAGATTCGCCTCATACTTCCCGATCGGAACTTTCACCATGTCATTGAGACCGAACATCACCGTTACGAGATCCGGCTTGTGCGATAGGACGTCCTTATCGATTCGAGCGAGCGCGTTCTCAGTCGTGTGACCGCTGATCCCTGCATTGATCATCTCGACCTCCGCCTTCGGATAAATCTGTTTCAGCGCAATGCCGAGCATATCGGTGTAGGTCCGGCGCCCTCCGGTGTGATAGTAAAGTCCCGTCACGCTGTCTCCGAAACATACAACTTTGGCGGGCGCTCCGGTCTCGAGCTTTTTCCTGACCTTCGCCAAATCATCCGCCGCTTCCGCGACCGGAGCATACAGCAGCTCAACCGGGAAACGCGTGATCTGCGTGAGATTCAGCCCGCCCTTCCTCCGGTCGCCGGCGCAATGCCCAAGCAAAACGTGCTCCCCGACGAAGTCCATCGCGGTGTAACAATACCAACCGTTCGGATCATCTTCGAGCGTCCTGACATGCGTCCACGTCTCACCCTCGTTTTTGGAAATGGCGACGGCAAAGGGTGTCCGCTTTCCCTTGAGGGACTCGTCGATGTTCTCGTGATTGTTCCACGCGACGAGCAGATCACCGGTCGTCGGAATACGCTCGATCGTCGCAGGGGAAACGGGTGATTTCAAAGTCGACACCTTCGGCTTCGACCAGGTCTCGCCCCGATCTTCGGAATACGAGAACAGCTGCGCCCCGGCGTTGGAGCGGATAAACATCATGAGCCGTCCGTCTTTCAACTCGATCAAACCGGGCTCTTGCGCGATGAGACGCGTTCCGTTGTCACGTTCAGGAGCGAGGATCGTCGTGTTCCGCTTCCACGTCTTTCCGGAGTCCTCCGAGTAGTAACACATCACGTGGCCATCCCAGTTCGGCTTTTCGTGAGCCTCCGAATTATGCAGCGCCACGGCCATGATGAGCCGTCCGTCTTTCAGTTGAATGACGCGATCGTTGTTCAGAACGTAGTAGCCGATTTCGTCAGTGATGACCTCGATCGTATCGCTCCAGGATTTCGCTTCATCCGTCGAGATCCGCATCACCGGCCGACAGTCGAGCGTCGAATTCTTCCGTGCATAGAACAGCGCGATGTTTCCATTTTGCAATCGCAGGAGCGAAACCGACATGTCGTTGAACCCGCCGCTTTGTGGAACGATCACGACATCCTCCTTCGTCCACGTGACGCCGCGATCGGACGAAAACCTTCCCGCGAGATGACCCGCAGCATGATCACTCCCGCCGCCCGTAAAGTGCGTGTAGACAAAGAGAATCCGGCCGTCCTTCAGTTCGATGAAATCGCCTTCGCTGTTGCGCGCATTCCCCGGACTCGGCGCGAGGAGTCGGTTCTTCTCGACACCCGGAACCGTTTTCACGCGATAGGGTGGATCGAGCGGGATCTCGAATTGATCGGCGAGATTTCCTTTCGCGCTGAGATTCTTCACGCGCAACTTCGCCCGCCCCGGCATCAACCCGAACTCACCGATTGCCTTCGCGTGCACTTTTCTCTCATGGACCGCTTTCCCATCGATCAGAAAACGGAGCTGTTCCCCCTCGCGTATCACATCCAGAACAAAGACCTCGCCGTCGGTCATGAAATCGGTCGGATCGCCAATCGGCGTGCCTTTCGCATCATCGAAGAGCGCGCCCGTGAGGAAGATTTTCCCGTGACCTCCTGCAAAGCCAAAATAGCTGCTCCCCATTTTGAAGACGGCGGCGGAGCGATCCATTTTCTCAAGTGCCAACTCCGCCCGAACGGAAAAGTCCCCCGGTCCGATTTGCTGCCCCGCGATCAACTTCGACCCGGCCCCTTCCGCCTCGAGAAATTCATCCACCAAATTCCATTCGCCGCTCGCCTCCGCGATTTGCTTTTGCTCACCGTTCTCGAGGAACACGACATCACTCACCTTTTCCTGGGCCGTGCCTATTTGAAAAACACACGTGAGAGCTGCCAGTAATGGTAAAGACTTCATCCTGACGAGTTCACAACAGTTTCACCTCCCCCGTAAAGAACCGGAGAAGCGTGATCACGTAGACGCGGGGCGGTTCTCCCCGCGAGGTTCACCACCGACCGCGCTTCTCAACCGCGAAGACGCCTCCCGCCGTGCAGATAAAAATCGCCCCGCCAATAGCGGCTTCGCCGGGCGCTTCATGACCAGGCTTACCAGCCCTCCCGACGAAGGGCATAAACGATAAATTTACTACTATTCAAGGCGGCACAACTCACCCGATATAAGGAATTTAGATTGCTTGCACGCGGCAAAAAGTAGCTTCCATTTTCGGTGTGTAACATCCATCGAGCTCATTTGTTTTTGAGCGATGATCTGTCCGTTCATCACCGTCGCTGTTCACACTCTATAACCTCTATTTAATGAAAAAATCACTTGGTTGTGTTTTCTCATCCTTTCTCCTCCTCACCTCTTTCACGGTGGGAGCCGATCAGAAAGGGAACTGGATTTCGTGGCGGGGACCTCTTCAAACCGGGGTCAGTCTTGAGACTTATAAAGAAGGAGAGTTTAATCCCGAACCGATCTGGTCGGATCCCATCGCGGGCCGGGGAACGCCAGTGATATTCGACGGGCGAATTTATTCATGGGGCTACCGCGGCAAAGGGCCCGACCTCGAGGAACTTGTTCAGGTTCGGGAGGAAGATTCCGGAAAAGTGATCTGGGAACGAGGCGTCCACGATTTCATGTCGGACACGATCTACGACCGCTATTCGATCGGTTCCGTCGCGGTCGATACGGAGACCGGCAACGTCATCGCCTCGACCACTTTCGGGCTCGTGACCTGTTACGACAGCGAAGGAAACGAAGTCTGGCAACACTCGATGATCGAACGCTTCGGACGCCTCACTTTTCCCAACGGACGCGCCGGCGCCCCTGTGATCGATGGCGATCTCGTCATCATCCGCGGCGTCACCAGTTACTGGGGTTCTGACGGTCCCGCCCGCGACCGGTTTTTCGGTTTCGATAAGAAGACCGGCGAACTGCTCTGGACATCGACGCCGGGCGTTGGACCCCCCTACCTCAAAGACAGCTCGATGAGCACCCCCTTTCTCGAAACGGTCGGCGGCCGACGGGTTTTCTACTGCGGCACCGGCTGCGGAAATATCGTCTGTGTGAATGTGAAAGACGGAACATCTTTGTGGCGTTGGCAGGTTTCGAAAGGCGGCATCAACGCGAGCCCGGTCCTCTTTGAAAGAAATCTGATCGGAGTCCACGGCGCGGAAAATTTCGACAACACGGAGACCGGCCGACTCTTCAGCATTCGTCTCCCCGAAAATCTCGACGAAGTTTCCGGTGAAATTGAAGCGGACCAGGGAGGCGCTCCGAAGCTGGACGACTCCATCGAAAACTGGCGTCTCGGTGTCGAGCAATTCACGAGCTCGGCCTTGATTCATGACGGCAAAGTCTACCAGATGGACAAGTCCGGCCGGATGTATTGCGTCGACGCAGCCACCGGAACACTCCTTTGGAAATTGAAACTCTCCAACGAGCAGCTTCATGCCTCACCGGCCTACGCCGACGGGATGCTCTATGTCCCCATGTACACCGGTGAATTTCTCGTGATCGATGTCTCGGGTAAGGATCCCGTGATCGTTCACCGACTCGAGGTCGAAGGCAACTGCATCGGATCTCCCTCGATCTGCAATGGCCGGATCTACCTGCACACGACCGAAAAGCTCTACGCCTACGAAATCAAGAACAAGGGAATCACCCGGGCGGATCCTCCTGCAAATTCTCAACCTGCGATCGGCGACGCTGCGCGGCTTTCTGTCGTTCCTTCCGACATCCTTTTAAAAGCGGGTGACTCGTTTGACCTGAAGCTCAGAAAAACCGACTCCCATGGAAACCTCGTTGGCGATGCCAGCGCGTCGGAAGCGGAGTGGAGCAAATTCGTTCCTCCCACCGCAAAGGTGAAGGCTGAGATGGACGCCTCGATTGATAGCGGAAAGATCAGCGCCGCTGCGGAAGCGAAGCTCTCCGCCGGCGCATGGAAAGCCGAAGCGGACAGCCTCTCGGGAATCCTTCGGGGCCGCGTCATTTCCAACCTGCCCTACCTCGAAGACCACGAGAGCTTCGAGCTCACGGATGGATTCGCCTTCCCCCCGCTCCCGTGGATTGGAGCCCGCCTCAAGTGGGAGATCCGCGAACTCGAAGGTAACAAGGTGCTTCAAAAAACGCTCGATTCCGTTTTGTTCCAGCGCAGCCTTTCCTTCATCGGCGATCCTGAATTGAGCAACTACACGATGCAGGCGGATCTCATGACCGATGGCAATCGCCGAATCAAGTCGGTCGTCGGATTGATCAACCAGCGCTACATCATATCCCTCGTCGGCAACGCCAACATCCTCGAGATCAGCTCCAACCACGAACGGCTCAAGTCCAGCGTCCCGTTCCCGATTGCCGCGAACCAGTGGTACACGCTGAAAACCCGGGTCGATATCGCTGAAGACGGAGTCGGAACGGTTCGGGGAAAAGCCTGGAAAAAAGGTGACCCCGAACCCGAAGCATGGACGATCGAATATCAGCACAGGGATGCCCATACGAAAGGGGCACCGGGGCTCTTCGGCTTCGCTCCGCAAGCGCAGAAGACGGTCTACATCGATAACATTTCGATCATCGCCAACTGATACGCGACATGATTTCCCTCTACGTAATCATTGGATATCTCGGACTGCTGATCCTCCTCGGATTGGTCAGCAGTCGCTTCTCCAAAGGAACCAGCGCCGACTACTTTGTGGTGAGCCGCTCGGTCGGTTCGTTCCTGCTCCTCATGTCAATTTTCGGCACGACGATGACGGGCTTCGCTCTCGTCGGCTCCACCGGAAAGTCCTTCACCAGCGGCGTCGGAGTTTACGGGCTCATGGCGTCGTGGTCGGGTTTGATCCATTCCGCCGTCTTCTTCGTGATCGGTATCAGGTTGTGGGCTGCCGGAAAAAAACACGGGTATGTGACCCAGTGCGAGTATTTCCGGGCGCGCTTTGAGTCGGACAAGCTGGGTTACCTCCTCTTCCCCATCCTCATCCTGCTTGTGGTCCCCTACCTCCTCGTCGGCGTGATCTCTGCCGGTAAATTTATCCAACCGACGACGGCAGGACTGTTTCCCGAGGTCTTCGCTCTACCCGATCTCGCGAACGGAAAACCCCACCCTCTCTCCGGAGGAATCCCGCCCTGGCTCGGCAGCGGAGCCATCTGTTTGATCGTCCTGTTCTACGTCTTTTTCGGAGGGCTTCGCGGGGCCGTCTGGGCGAACACCTTTCAGACTCTGATTTTCATGATCACGGGTGTGATTGCCTTTTACATGATCTCCACCCGTCTCGGCGGACTCTCTGCAGCGAGTCAGGCGGTCGCTGATAATGTGTTGGCCGCGCCCCGACTTGCGAGGGAGGGATTGGTGGGTCAGTTACAATTTCTCAGCTACTGCTTTATCCCATTGTCAGTAGGAATGTTTCCGCACCTTTTCCAGCACTGGCTGACGGCAAAAGATGCAAAAAGCTTCCGGCTCACCGTCGTGGCGCACCCATTGTTCATTCTCATCGTCTGGCTGCCGTGTGTTCTCGTAGGGGTCTGGGCGACGGCCTACCTCGGCGAGCTCGGTCCGGGGCAAAGCGCCAATTCGGTCCTCGGTCGGATGATCGGGCAACTCGTTCATTCCCCGGTCTTGAGCGGTCTTGTCGGAGCAGGCGTTCTCGCGGCGATCATGTCCAGTCTCGACTCTCAGTTCATGTGTCTCGGCACGATGTTCACGAAAGACATCGTGATTCACAAATACGGAGAGAATCGGTTTTCGGATGAGCAGAAAATCCTCATCGCCCGCTCGTTTATCGTCTTCATTGTCGCGATTACCTACGGCCTCTCCATCTACCTGAAGGACAGCGCCCACGTCTTCGATCTCGGGGTATGGTGCTTCACCGGCTTCGCCGCTCTCTTCCCCCTGATTCTTGCAGCCGTTTACTGGAAGGGCGTTACCCGGACCGGCGCTTTCGCCTCCATCATCGGGACGTCGATCGCGTGGTGCGTTCTTTTCTATCGGGACATCCTTGCGGAAAAGCCGGCAGGGATGGAGGATGAACTTCTCATCGGGGGCATGATGCCGGTCACGATCCTGATCGCGATATCGGCGGTGACTCTCGTGACGGTGTCGCTCTTCACGGCGAAGCCATCCGAGGCGACGATCCGGAAGTTTTTCACGAGCAAAGGGGAGACAAGCCGGCAGAGGTAAAACAACCCGCGCCGACTGAGAATCCCGGTGAAACGGGATCTCAACTCCCGTTCCCCGGAGTCAGTCTAACTTTCCCATTTATTAAGGTGCACGCACCCCTCGCGGGGTGTCCCGTAGACCATCCATGCTGATCCCCTACCAGGAACTCGAACCATCGACATTGCGAAAGGTGATTGAAGAATTCGTGACCCGCGACGGGACCGACTTCTCTTCCGTGGAAACGCGAATTGAGGCGGTGCTGAAGCAACTCGCGAACGGGCGGGCCCAACTGCACTTCGACGAAGACTCCAAGACCTGTAACATTGTTTCCAGTGACTACAGGGCCTGGGAATGAAGTATAGGATTTCACACGCCGGCATTCGTGAAGCCACTGTCATGCAGCTTCGCAAACGGGTTCCCAACTCGCTTCACATCACTTCCTGCTACCTGGATCCTTCCACCCACCACGAAGGGCCCACTGACTCCCGTTCGATCTCTGCCACTGCGGGCTTGATCGGCTCCTCGCTGATCGTGTTCCCTGCCATTTCAACACCGCTCGAATCGCAAAGGATCTCGAATGCTTTCCCCTGGTTCGTCTGAATGTGATTCCCTGAGATCCGGGAATCGACTGGAGGCAAAGTTGCCTTCGAATCCCCTTTCATACCGATGAGAATGTTATGCTCACAATTCAGGAATACGTTGCCGGTCACCTTCGCCCGCTGCACTTGAAAATAGCCGTTCGCCGGTGAATCGGGAATCCCCATCATGAAACACATCGCACTGCGCTCGTCATCGCCGCTCAGATCCTGAAAATGGTTCCCCGTCACAAGGTGCCCCTCCCCGATAATACGAACGCCGCCTGTGCCCTTCGCGCCGTTCCCGCGAAAGACATTCTCTTCGACCCGGCAATCGTTTCCGTGTCGCAACGTCAGGGTCCCCGAAACTTCGATAAAATGGTTTCGGCGATAGATATTTTCGCAGGACTTGTTTGAAATGCACTCCGCTTCGCCATCACATCGTTCGAAGAGGTTGTGCTCAACGATACAGGACGCGGTCATCATCGACGTCTGACTGTCTCCGATCCGAATCGTTTCGCCGCCGTTTTTCCCGAGACGCTCGCGCGGTCCGAAGTGATTGTGATCGATGCGATGCGAAGCCACCTCCCCTTCAGCGAGCCATACAACGGCCGTCGCACCTTCACTCGTCTTCCCCGCAAAGTAGCAGTGATCGATGCGATGCCCCGTGCCGTAGATCGAGAGAAACCGCGAGGTCCCTTTCATTTTAAGATCCGTGTCATCACTGCTCACGGCACAGTTTGTGATCCGGCAATCGTGCGCCCGATTTTTCGAATCGGATCTCAATTCGATCGACTCGCTTCCCGTCGGATTCTGAAACCACAACCCGTCCACGACGAGATAGCGGCCGCCCAACGCTATCCGGGAATCCCCTTTGAAAATCACTTTCCCGGGAGTCTCCGCCTTGATCGTGATGGGTGCATCAGACTCTCCGGACGTCTTGATTTTTAAAATCGAATCCTTCCAGACCCCGTCCTTCAGAACGATCACATCCCCGGCAGAAACTTTGCGCGCCACATCATCGAATGCCTCAGGAGTCCCGATCTGAAACTCCTCAGCGGCGACAAAGTTCATCGACGCCAACGCCGCGAGAAGAAGAGGAATTTTGCTCATTTCCGTGAAAGGCGCGATTCGGAGAGGCACACAAATCAATCAATGCGGATGCGGGTGATTTTTGAGATGCTGCTTCAGAAGATCTTTCCCGTAATCATTGCCATTCGGAGTCCGAACCGTCGCGTGAATGTGATTCTTTGTCGCGACGCCATCTCGACCGAGCGCGATGGGGCGCTGATGGTCAAACTCGATCAGCACAACCGGGCTGTGGATACGGTAATAGAAAACCGAATCGTCATCCATCTCGCCGATCCAGGCGAAACAGGTCCGGTCAAGATGCTTCTCGACTTCCTCCATTTTCACCTCGGCATGCCCCTCTTTGAGATTGTGAATCCAGAGACCGGTCAGTTCGAGGAAAGCCGCTTTCTGATTATCATCGAGCTCTGAGACTGGAAGCCCCTCGTAGGGGATCACCACATTATCTTGAAACGCCTCGGTGTTGGTATTCGTCCCGTCCTTTTCGCGCTTCAGGACGGCCTTGGCCTTTTGGCCGTCGGTTAGTGAGTTGGCAAATGCGAGCGCCTTGTCCTGCTCCTCCTGCAGAACGATCGTCCCTTTGTATTTGCCCGCATCGGCCCAAACCGGTTCCGAACCGAGGAAAAGCGGCGTCATCACGACCTGATCCGCAAGGATGAAATAATTGATCACACAGTGGTGACCGTCGAACTGAAATCCCCACGGCTCGGTGTCGGATGGCTCTCCCATGATCGTGATGAAGTAGGCCCAGCGCCCGTAACCGTATTCTCCTTCGCGATTGCTCAGCTCGGCGATGGTGTGATTCAACTTCATGATATCCTTCGTCGTCTTGAGCCCTTTCGCGCTCAGGCCCGCACCGATCAACGCGAAGCCCAACTGGCGCTGCTCATCGGTCATCTCCTCAAAAGAAACGCCCTGACGCGGAAGACTGTGCTGGTTCGCCCAGCGACGCCATTCGTTGTCATCAACGGGGAACTTCGTTTTGACTCGCTGCTCGTCGGTGAGCCCCGCGAGAAAGGCAATCGCGGCGTCTTTCACCTCGCCCGTCCCGACTCCGGTCGACTTGATTTCATAAAGCCCTTTCTCGACCTCGCCGTCCGCAGTCACACCGACGAACGGCTCCGCGATCGCCGCCTTTTCCATTTCGGCAAAACGGTTTCCGCCGCCCTTACCTTTACCCTTTTGCTGAGCCACGGCCGGCCCGGCTACTAACAATACCCCCACAATCGTGAGGACAGGAAATGAGAATCGATATTTCATAAGTTATGGAACCTTATTGGTCCGCAGAAGTTGTTCAAAAGTTAGAAGTGAAAAGAGAGACATGGGCGCTGTGAACGGTTCAACTTCCGAGCTAAACGCCCATCGCTTTCACCTTCACCGTAACCGCCATCCCAAGTGCCGCGTGGCCATCTTCGTCGAGATGAATACCGTCGGGTTCGGGGCACGTGACGTAAATTCCGGCATCGAGAAAGGCAACACCCCGCTCTTCGGCCAAAGCGGCGTAGGCAGCGGGCATCGCCTGTGACTTTTCCGCAGCGCCTTCTAAAACCGGCCCGAACGAATCCCTTTCCGAAACTGCCGCAGGGCAAATGAGAATAACCCCGGGCGCCTGCTTATCGGGTCCTGCGTTGCTCGCCAAAATCAAATCAACCACCGCGATAGCCCCCAGCGCAATATCGCTCGCGCTGTGATTCATGTAGCTTTTCAGATCATTCGTCCCCAGCATCACAATGACGAGATCGATCGGCTTTTGAGACTCCAGAACCACAGGCAGTTGCTTCAATCCATTCCTCGAGATATTCAACGCCAACGGATCGTCCCAGGCAGTCATGCGACCGTTTTGCCCGTCTTCGACGACCCGGTAATCATCCCCAAGCCCGGCCTGAAGAACACCCGGCCAACGAGTATCGGGAGCATATCGCTCACAGTCTTTCCCGGGAATGTATCCCCACGTGTTGGAATCCCCGAAGCAAAGAATCGTCTGGCTGCTCATCGTTAGCGGTCGTTTAAATTACTTCACCGAACTGATTTTAAGTCCGCGAAATTCGAGAGCACCGGCCTTCTCGCCTTCAGGTCCGCCGGAATCGCCTCCGAGTCCGAAGGTGAGTTTCTTCTCCGTGAGGCAGGGATGAGACGCGCTCACCGTCTTCGTTCCATCAATCGTCGCGATCGCCGTATCCCCTTTGAGGACGAGGCGCGCCGTGTGCCACTTTCCGGCAGCGAGCTGATTCGGCTCGTTCAACAGCTCAACGGTCTCGCCTTTTTTCGGATGGGCAATGAGACGGATCCGGTCTTTCGCGATGACGAGGTGAAAAATATGCCCGCGCTCCTGCGAACCGTTGAAAATTGCTCCGGCAAATTTGGCTTTCCCTTCCATCCGAAAATCAAAGTTCACGACTCCGTCCTTGAACGCGAAGCGACGCATCTTGACCGGCCCGTGCCGACGTTCACCCGACTCAAACCCGCGCAGGATGCCGTCTTTTGCACTCCAGGTTCCGAGTCCCCAGAACCAATCCTTCGAAAGCTCCGACTTGAAGTCCTCCTCGAGCAGCGCTTGCGCCGCCTTCGGAACGACGGGACCCGTTCCCTGAGGATTCGAAGTCCTGGGCCGGTCGACTTTCTCAAGCCCCGACACCATCGCCGGATCAAACTCTAACACTTTGCCATCGTCAAGCGTCTTGAGTTTCACTTCCTTGATCTCTACGCGATGCGCATTCCCGCGGTGCAGCTGAATCGCGAGAAGCCCTTCCAGCGACATCCCCTCGTGATAATCAAAGAACTCGGAAGTCACTTTTCCGTTCACTTTGTGGATGAGGTGATTCCCTCTCGCGATGATCGTGAACTCGTTCCATTCGGAGGTGTCGACTTTTACCGGCTCCTGCTGTGAGATAAGCCAACGTTCGCCCTTGGGATCGAGAAGGACGTTATTCCCGTTGAGCCCGAACATGCCACGACCCTTTTCTTCATAGGTCATTCCCGTGTGCTGGATCGCCGGATGAACGTCGCACTGATACCCTGTGATCGCCCATTTCCCGACCTCCGGCATTTCGCGACTGCGATACTGAACCCCTGAATTGTTATCGCCGATGACGCGGATCGTGGCACGGATCTCAAAATCCTTCACCGCGCCACCCCGCCAGATCAGGAAGGTATTGCTCTCAAATGCGTCCGGTCCCTCACAGGTTCCGACGACGATGCCATCCTCCACTTTCCACAGCGCGGGATCGCCATCCCAACCGGCGAGATCCTTCCCGTTGAATAGAGAGGTGAATCCCTCTTCGGCAAAAGAGAGCGAACAGGAGCAGAGCGTGAGCAGGAGAATAAGCGACTTCATGAGGCCGGAAAGGTCCGGTCAGGGCTGCTTGTTTTCAATGCAGACAATCTCCTTCATCGTGTGACCAAAAAGGCGCCCTTTGGCATACGTGAGCGAAGCGAGGCTCCACGTTTCACCGCTGATTCCGAGATCGTTCACCGCGACAATAGCTTCCGGCGAGAGCGCCTCCACCTCCGTATCGATCACGTAAACCGTTCCCGAGACGACGGGCAGGAAAAGGTAGCGCCCCACCCGCGTCGGACTCGCCGCAGAGATATGTCCCCAACCGATGCCGGTGTGCCCGTGATCCCCCACTGCGAAACCGGAAGCGTTGAGAGGATTGTTCTTGGGATTCCCCTTTCCCCACAGCCAGACATCGTCGGCCCGATCCTTTTCCGACGCCATCAGTTGCGCCGGCAGCTCCAGATACTCGACGAGACCGGTTTCGACATTCACACGTCCCAGATACGGCATGTTGTGAGAAAGAAACCAGTGCCATCCTCCGATCGCGAGATTGGCCTGATTCGTATTCGGATGACCTTTCCCCGCCTTGATCGCGACGTCATCCTGCGCAGCCCAGTCGCTTTTTGCCTCATCGTATTTCCAAAGCCTCGCCCCCGTATAGAGAGGCTGTTCACGCAAAATCGATCCTGACAAAGCATCCATCACGAGATGCTTCCCCTTACTGAACCCGAAAACATATCGGCTGTTCATATGGCACCCGAAGGAAGGATCGTATCCGGCGATATCGGTGCTCCAGAGGGTTTGCCCCGCTTCACCATGAGCGAGACTCGTGAGACTGTGTCCGTAGGGTTTTTCGATCGCTCCATGCGGCCCGCCCCTCGCGTGAGACACGACCGGCTTTCCTTCCGAAGTGATCCCCACGGAAGGCGTCGTGTGGATCGAGGTTCCCGCATCCGCCCGCCACATGACCTTTCCGGTAAGCTTGTCGATCGCATGAATGTAGGTCCAGACCTCCTCCTCGGGAACGCCCTCGGGAATCGCGGTTCCGTTTTTAGACTTCACCCCGGGCGCATCCCACTTCCGCATTTTGGCACCCTCTTCTTTATTGGCCACCTCGACGTTGAGGATCATACCGCCGACGAGAAACGGTTCCGCCTGCCGGTTGTTGTGCTTGAAACGCGGCGTCCACTCACGAAACCAGACCTGCTTTCCGGAAAAATCGTAACACCCCATCGAGCCGCAGCGATTGAAAAACCAAACGCGCTTCCCGTCGGTGATCGGAGCAAATACGGTCCCGTCCGAAAAGCCACCCGCGAGAGAAATGAACGACGTTCCCGGCAACTCGACCTGCCACAGGATCTCGCCCGTATTTCCATCGAGACAAAACCCGATGATATCGGTGACGCCATTTTTGTCCTCCTCTGCCTTGATGGGGACGTGCGTCGTCACAAAAACCCTATTTCCCCAGACCGTCACATTGCTCATCCCCGCCTCCGGCAAAGGTGTCCGCCAGCGGATATTCTCGTCGCGAGTGACACTCCATTTCACAGGAGGCTCGCCCTCGACCTGCCAGTTCCCGTTTGGACCTGCCGCCTGATGCCAGTTCGTCTCCGACCCCTTCGGGGAAACGGCCTTCTGAGCCTCGGCGAGGCTTCCCATCGAGAAAAACACGACCACCAACCAACATTCAATACGCATCATGGCCGGTTTATAACACAACAGGGTTACAAGGTCGACATGATAGGGTTAGGTCCAGAGATTCCCACAGCGAAGTGGTAGGGACGATTGTCCCCAATCGTCAGCCCAGCCTATCCGTCTCTCCCGACGATACGGCACGGGGCTTCGCCAACAGGATGCAATCCTGTTCTACATTCGAAGAGGCTTGGCTTCTGAAAATCTCCCGGAGCGAGATTGTCACTATGGCCTGCGGATCACCGCTTTCGACGCTGGCCCTTGGAGGCGATTGCGTTTACTGATGGGGATGCCTTTTTCCTCATTCGGTCTCGACGAAAACCTAACCCATGCGGTTAGTGATTTCCCCGCGCCTACTCCTGTTCAAACCGCTGCGATTCCTGCAGCGCTTGAGGGGAGTGATGTTCTCGCGATTGCGCCGACCGGATCGGGAAAAACGACCGCCTTTGTCCTGCCATTGCTGCAACGCTGGCTCGGGGAAAAACGCAGAAAGCCACGTCCCGTTTTTGCATTGATCCTCGTCCCGACGCGTGAACTGGCCGCTCAGGTCAGAGACGTCGTTCAGCAGTGCTCGCAAAAACTCCCCGAACGAATCAAGGTCGTCAGCGCGGTCGGAGGACTTTCGATCAACCCTCAAATGATGGCTCTCCGCGGTGGCGCCGATATCCTCGTCGCTACGCCGGGGCGCCTTCTCGATCTCATCGATCACAACGCGGTCTCCATTTCCGAGGTCAAAGCGCTCGTCCTCGACGAAGCGGATCGTCTTCTCGATCTCGGCTTTGAGGAAGAGCTCCAACGAATCCTCAGCCTCCTCCCCCGCGAACGGCAGAACCTTCTCTTTTCGGCGACCTTCCCCCCGCGTGTCGAAACCCTCGCGACCAATCTCCAAAGCGATCCGGTTCGCATCGAGATCGAATCCGAGCCCGTCGAGACCGCAGCGATCGAGCAACGCGTCATCCGCGTCGACAAGGCGAAACGAGCTCCCTTGCTTCGTCATCTGATCAAGACGGAGAAATGGGAACGCGTCCTCGTTTTTGTCGCGACCCAATATGCCTGCGACCACGTCGCTGGAAAATTGCGCGTCAACGGAATCAAAGCCGAGGCCTTTCACGGTGATCTCAGCCAGGGGGGCCGGGAGGAAGCACTCGCCGATTTCAAAAGCTCCAAGATCCAGGTCCTCGTTGCGACCGACCTCGCCGCTCGCGGATTGGATATTCAGTTGCTCCCCGTCGTCGTGAACTACGACCTTCCCCGCTCCCCCGTCGATTACACCCACCGCATCGGCCGAACCGGGCGGGCAGGCGAAACCGGACTCGCGATCAGTTTGGTCACCGAAGAGTCACACGCTCACTTTTCTGTAATCGAAAAACGGCTCGACCTCATTCTCACAAAGGAGGAAATCGAAGGTTTCGAACCCACTGAGGTCCCCGTCGCACCACCCGGAAACGGCGGAATCAAAGGCCGCCGGAAGAGCAAAAAGGACAAGCTCAGGGAAGCCGCCGCGCGGAAGAACGACGCGGGCTGAAGTGTTTGCCCACCCCGCCCACGAAAGAAATCCTCACGGATTCCTCTACATTCACAGCTGTAGAGAAATTGCGTGAGCATTTCCTCGCTCAGCCTGTCCGCTCACGATCCCACCTCGGCAAACGAAAGAAATCCTCACGGATTCCTCTACATTCACATCCGTAGAGAAACTGCGTGAGCATTTCTCCGCACAGCCTGTCCGCTCACGAGCCCACCTCGGCAAACGAAAGAAATCCTCACGGATTCCTCTACATTCACAGCCGTAGAGAAATTGCGTGAGCATTTCCTCGCTCAGCCTGTCCGCTCACGAGCCCACTCGGCCCACGAAAGAAATCCTCACGGATTCCTCTACATTCACAGCCGTAGAGAAACTGCGTGAGCATTTCTCCGCACAGCCTGTCCGCTCACGAGCCCACTCGACCAACGAAAGAAATCCTCACGGATTCCTCTACATTCACAGCCGTAGAGAAACTGCATGAGCATTTCTCCGCACAGCCTGTCCGCGCCAATGCAGTTCACCGGAAGAACAGTGCAAAATGCAGTATCCGACCTCGCTTCGCAGCCATACTTTAGACACGCATCGACCCGCCATCCTCGGAAGCTTGCAGCTTCGCAGCGCTCCTGAGAACTTCGGCATAGATCATGCAATTGGAAGAAAGCCAGATTGAAAACCTCACAAACCAGCCTGATTCGAAGCAGCGTCCTGAGCGGAGCCGCCTCCATCGTTCCTGTCCCGTTTCTCGACGATTTGCTGTTGAAGAAAATCCGGAAAGGCCTGGTGCATCGCGTCCTGAAGGATAACGGCATCTCCACCGATCCTGACACCTTCCGAACTTACTTCGCCGGAGAATCAAAAGGTTGCCTCGCCACTGCCTTTGGTTTGATCTTCAGCCTGATCAGAAAGGTGCTGAAGAAACTGCTCAGAACCGTCTTTTTCGTATTCGCGGTGCGGGCCTCCGGTGTCGAAATGATGCAGACGTATCTCATCGGACGAACTCTCGACCGGAAAATCGAAGAGGGATTGATCACCGGTGAAACCTCAGGAGAGGCGCTCTCAAGGCCGATGCGAGCAGCCTTCAAAGAGGCCATGTCAGGATCGGACCGCAGAATATTTCTACAGACCATGCAACAGGTGTGGAGAACCGTTGCCAGCGATCGCGGTGCAGTGAGGTCGCTCATACGACGGCTCAGAGCCAGCGAAAATTCAGGCGACAGCGACGAGATCGCCCCCGGTGACCTTGAGCCCGCGGAGAAAGAGGTGTTGGAAAAATCCCGCAGCGTATTTGAACGCTCTCTCGAAAACCCGGACGTCCAAACCTTCCTCCGCGAATTTGACCGCCGGTTTGATGCGTCTCTGTCCAACCAGATTGATTTACGCGATGAATCCGACCTCTAATCGCAGTTGGCAAAATATTGCCTCGCCTCAATTAACTCATCCGCCTACTTTGGAGGAAGGTGATGACGACTTCTTACCGTGCCAAATTCGATTGAAATCAGGCACCAAAACCCAATTTAAGATCCACCATTTAAAATCGGAAAACCATGCGCTGGAAAGGTAGAAAGCAAAGCAGCAACGTCGAGGATCGACGCGGCCAGAGAATGCCCGCTTCGGGCGGAGGCGCCCGACGAGCCGGCGGCGGGCTTTTGAATCTACTTCTCATGGGCTTTATGAGAGCGAGCGGCAAGACCCGCGTCGTCATGATCGTCGTCGGTCTGCTTGCTTTCATGTTCTTCCGGGAACCGCTCATGCAGATTCTGGGGCTTTCCAGCAACGTCGCGACCGGTCCACGGATCGAGCAGACGACTGGCAATGCCGGCCAGAATGACGAGATGAAGGCTTATCTCAGCACGATGATGGCTGATAATGAGCAAGTCTGGTCTCAGATTCTCCCCAAATACGGCGTCAAATTCCGGCCATGCAAAATGGTCATCTACAGCGAGCGCACCCGCACTCCGGGAGGTCTTGCCGACGCGAGGATGGGGCCTTTCTACTCCCCCGGCGACGAGACGATCTACATCGACCCCAGTTTTTTCCGTGAGCTGAAGGAGAAGTTCGGCGCCACCGGCGACTTCGCCGAAGCCTACGTCGTCGCGCACGAATACGGCCACCACATCGAAAACATTCTCGGCCGTCTCGACGAGCTCCATAAATACCGCGGCCGGCTTTCCAAAACCGACTACAACAAGAAGTCAGTCCGGGTCGAGCTTCACGCCGACTTCCTCTCAGGCGTCTTCGCCCGCAGCGCACAAGAAACCTTCGGGACCTTTCTCGAAGAAGGAGACATCGAAGAAGCGATGCGAGCCGCGCAGGCGATTGGCGACGACCGTATCCAGAAGAATTTCGGCCCCGGCTACGTCGATCCCGATTCCTTCACCCACGGCACTTCCGCCCAGCGGGCGAAATGGTTCAAGATGGGACTCGAGTCCGGCGACCTTCAGGTCGGCGAGCAACTCTACAAACTGCCTTACGAGCAGTTGTAGTCACGTCTTAACGCCTCACTGAAACAGCAGCGGAGCAAATTCCGCGAGGTAATCTCTCCAGACCGGCCAACTGTGGCCGCCTTCGGTCAGGGTGTAGTCATAGTTGATTCCCGCTTCGTCGAACGCAGCGGTCATCTTCTTGTTCTCCTCGAGAAGGAAGTCGTCCTTCCCGATCGCGATCCAGAGGAGCTTGATCTGCTCATTCGTCTTTTTAGCATCACCAAGCGCGTCGCCGATCACGTCGAGCGAAGGGACCGCAGCGCTGAAGGCACCGATCTGTGAGAACGTATCGAGTTCATTCAATCCAATCGTGAGCGAATGGAGACCACCCATCGAAAGGCCGACAATGGCCCGGTTCTCACGACCGGCTTTGGTGCGATACAGTTTCTCAACCATGGGAAGAGCCGCCTCCATGAGATCTTTGCGAAGTTCTTCGGTGTTCGCTGCGGAACGCCCGTCTCCATAGGATTCAGGAATCGGATGCCCGTCGAGCATCACGACAATCATCGGCTTCGCCTTTCCTTCGGCGATAAGATTGTCGAGGATCCAGTGCGCTTTTCCGAACTCCGTCCACGTCGCAAAACTGTCGCTATGGCCGTGTTGCAGCACGAGAACGGGATACGCTTCGTCACCCGTTTCATACCCGTACGGCGTGTAGACTTTCATCTCGCGGAAGCGATTGATGGGCTTGGATTGGTAACCATGATAGTGAACCGTGCCGTGCGGGACCTCTTTGAAATCGTAAGGCGCGTCACCGGGAATGTAGAGAATACTCGTCTTCGGCGAACGCATCGGCTTCAACTTTGAATTGCCCGGGTCGAGCATTTTCACCCCGTCCACGGTGAAGCTGTAGCCGTGCACACCCGGCTCAACGGACTCCAGCGTCCCTGACCAGATTCCCTCTTCGCCCTCGACGAGTTCGAGCTTCCCTTTCGTCATGTCACCTGAAACGGAAACCTTCTCAGCCCCGCGCGCCTGAATGCGAAAGGTTACGCTCCCGTCCTCGTGTATTGTCGGCGAAACCACCGGAGCAGGACGTGACTTTTTTTTCTCAGCAGCGATCACCTGGGAGAAAAGACAAATCACTAACAAAGCGACAAACCGGGCAGACAGAGAATGAATGTTTCGAGTAATCATGGAGTGAGGATAGTCACTAAATCCAATTCAGTGGAAAATCTTTATTCGGCGGCGACGAGACGATCAAACTCCTGAGAGGCTTCGAAGGCGGCTTTTTGAAGCTTCCGTTTCGTCGCTTCATCGAAGACCTCTTTGATGTCACCCCCATCAGGATCCCTGCCATCCTTTACCTTCGTATCGACCACCGTGTCGTAGGCGAACCCCTCAGGGCTTTTCCCTGTCATCGCGGCATAGAAGAGGTTCGAGGTTAGAAATGCACAGGTCTTATTGAGGTGACCATCGTTCACATAGCGGAAGGTCAGATCAGTGCCGCCGGTCTGCATTTTTTTAATCGCGAGAGGAACGCTGACGACCGCGTGGGGCTTGAGACTTTTCGCCAGCGCGATTCCCACGGCGATGTCCTTGTCTGCTTCCTCTACGTTTTGAGGCTCGGTCACCGGTTTGGCATTCTGCGTTTTCGGGGAGGTCATGTAGAGAATCACTTCCGCGCCACTCTCACGAACCGTCTCCGCGAGAAACGCGGCATACTTCCCGTAGGCCTCGTTTGGATCGGCTGAGACGTCCTGATAGCTTTGCATGACGACGTAATCCCACTTCGTCTTCGGATTGTTCTTGAGTAGGTTCTCGTGATTCCGGATCGCGTTGCTGATGTGGTTGTGAATACCGGTGAACGGCGGAACTTTTCCGGAATGAAGCGATTTTGAATGAGCGGTCCACTCCTCAGGATTCGGCGGCTCTTCCATCTCGAGAAACGCCTTCATCTTTTCGATGCGAGCCTCGATCTCCTGATTCGTGATCGTGCTCTGCTCGATAAAGGTCTGACTGAAATAGTAAGTCGAGTGCTTGAACATGTTCTGCCCGCCATAGGTAACACGCGTCACATTGACCTTCGTGTCAGGATCCCCCTCTTCGAGAACCGTCTTAACCAGATCGGGCATCTCATGCCGAAAGGTAAAGCTGTTCCCGAGAAAAAGAATATTCACGTCATCCCCCGCTGTGCACAGACTGGAGGCGAAGACGATTGCGAGTAGCAGAGTCCGGAAAGGTAGAATGGTGGCCATTCCCGCAAAATAGCCGGAAGCCACTTCTGCGACAGATATTTCCCGCGACACGAACACACGGGATCGCGCAGTGATTGCTTCGCTTCTCCTCAAATCAGGAGAATGAACTAGCCGCGGCTCGCAACGAACACGCTTTGCATGCCCGCGGCGTTGGCGGCGTCGATTCCCGCCTGACCGTCTTCAAAAACGAGGCAGTCTTCCGGAGCAACGCCCATCCGCTCAGCGGCGAGTAGAAACATGTCAGGCGCCGGCTTACCACGCTCGACATCCGCCGGGGTGATCACGATATCGAAAAGTTCACGGAGCCCCGTGATTTCCAGGGAAGGGGCAACCAGCGAAAGATCACTGCCCGAAGCCACCGAAATGGGAACGCCCGCAGCGTGATACTGATGCGCGAGTTTCGCGACGGCATCGACCGGCTTGAGTTCATGCATGTGCTTCGCATACCACTCCGCCTTGAAGTCGTGCACGAGGTCGGGATCGATGTTCGCACCGTAGATCCCGTTCAGTTTCATGACGGTATCGCGATCCGGAACGCCCGCAGCGGCGTAAAAGTCATCCTCAGGCCAGTCCCATGGTGCGTTGTTGTGAACAAAGCTGGCGGTCCAGGCTTTGAAATGAAGTGGCATTGAATCGACGAGTGTCCCGTCGCAATCAAAGATGTAGCCACCGAACTCGCGATCGGGTAATTCCAAAATCATAGCAGAGGTGCTGAAGGTGCAGAGGCCGAATCAGTCTTCCGTTGACGCCTTCTTATTCGAAGACTCGGAAGGCAGCGACTCCAGCACTTCGCCATCAATCGTCGTGCTGCCTTTCGTGAAAAATTTCTTAAAGATGCGGCGGGGAAGACTCTTTCCCGATTCCTCTGCCTCGAGTTCATGAAGAGCGGCCTCTTTCGCTTTCTCCCACGCTTGCGCAAAGCCGGGTGCATTCACGACCATGGCCTTCTCGGCACGGGCGTAGATTTCAAGTTCGCGCTCAAGGGACTGGTAATCGTCCTGAACACGACCGGAATTCACCTTCATCCGGAGATTCTCGTTCTCGCCTTTCAGGCTGTCGATTTTCTCCTTCATCTCGGACATCTTCTCAGCCTCGATCTCGAGCTTGTCGCTGAGGTGGCCCTTGAGACGTCGGAGCTCACGCTTCGTCTTGGAATGAGCAATGAGAGAAAGCACACAAAGAAAGAATCCAAGAAGGAATCCCCAGAAAAACCAGTGCGTCAGGATCGTTTTGATAGTGTCCATGTGGCGAAACTATAAGGGCACGATTTCCAGCCGTAAACCGCGATGATTATGACTTTTTCATCAAAATGTGCTTGCGAAAACCCGTTTCATCTATTTCTGTAATGACAGAAATAAAGAAAATGACCGAGCTTCCCCCATTCGCACAGCAGTTCATCCTCCATTGGGGAGAGATGGGCACGAAGTGGGGAATCAATCGCACCGTGGCACAGATCCACGCGCTGCTCTTTATCAGTGAAGCGCCGCTCAATGCGGAAGAGATTTGCACACAACTGGGTGTCGCCCGCTCCAACGTCAGCAACAGCCTCAAGGAGTTACAGAACTGGGGGATCGTTAATGTCGTGCATCTCGCCGGCGACCGTCGCGACCATTTCACTTCGACCAAAGACGTTTACGAGATGTTCCGCACGATCGCAGCAGAGCGGAAACGCCGCGAGATCGATCCGACTCTCCGGAACCTCCGGACCTCGGCCGATGAGGCAGCCGAAAGCACCGATCCCGGTGATGCCTACGCCAAAGACCGACTCGAAGACCTCCTCGGCTTCTTCGAACTCGTGAGCGATTTTTACAACAAAATGGACAAACTCCCGACCAAATCAGCTGTCAAAGCGATCCGCATGGGTGACAAAATCGCAAAATCTCTCGGCGTCATCAGTAAGTAATCCTCTCTTTTTATTTGAAGCTTAATTTCTCTCTTAACAGAAATGACTGAAACAAAGAAACTCCAGGCCAACAAAACGCGAGGCACTCTTTTCTACGATGGCACCTGCCGGTTCTGCGTCGCGGGAGTGACGCGATTCCGCGGACTGTTGGGACGGTTCGGAATCGATGTTCAGCCTTTCGAAAACGGTCCCGCCGAACCTGAGATGAAGCTCCACTGGGAGGACGGACGCATTTTCGGCGGAGCCGACGCCGCCTTCTTCATGGCCCGACGGATCCCCTTTTTCGCCCCGCTCGGTTGGCTCGAGTGGGTTCCCGGATGCCACTGGATCGCCTCGAAACTTTACCGCACCATCGCGAACCGCCGCAGCTGCCACGCGAGCGACGGAACCTGCCGAATCTAACCTGAATCTTTCCACCGATTATGAAACACGAGCCCCGAACGAAAACCAGAGAGCGCGTCGTCCTCGCGGGCGGTAGCGGCTTTCTCGGAAAGCACCTCGCGCAAACCCTCGTCGACCGGAACTACGAAGTCATCATCCTGACGCGGAACCCTGACACCTACACCGGTGCGGGAAAGGCAGTCTTCTGGGACGGGATAAGCTACGACGAAAACTGGGCCCACCACCTCAACGAAGCGACCGCGCTGATTAACCTCGCCGGCAAAAACGTGAACTGCCGCCAGACGAAAGCGAATCGGGAGAAGATCCTCCGCAGCCGGATCGCAGCGGTCGAAGCACTCGGCGACGCTCTTTTAAAGACGTATCGACCTCCCGCAGTCTGGGTTCAGGCAGGCAGCCTCGCGATCTACGGAAATGCCGGCGACACCGTCTGCACCGAGGCGGCCTTTGTCCCCGACGAATACCCCACCGACGTCTGCGTCGCCTGGGAGGAAGCGCTTGGAAAAGCGATCCGGCCGGAAATGCGCTGGGCGATGCTTCGGATTGGATTCGTCCTCGGAAACGATGGCGGCGCGCTGCCGACGCTCGCGGGACTGGCTCGTGCAGGACTCGGTGGAAAGATAGGAAGCGGTCGTCAGTGGATCAGCTGGATTCACATCGACGACATGATGAAGCTCTTCCTCGACGCCGTCGAGAATCCGGCGACTCACGGGATCTACAACGCCACCGGAATGCAACCGGTCACGAATGCCGAGTTCATGGGAACGCTCCGGGAAACGCTCGGAGTCCCATTCGGGATTCCCGCACCCGCCCCGCTCGTGAGACTCGCGAGCCCGATCCTCGGAGCCGATCCTGATCTGGCGCTGAACGGACGGCGCGGGCTTCCCAGCCGCATCCACGGACAGGGATTTCACTTCCGCTTTCAGGACCTCGACGAAGCACTCGCCGACCTCCTCCGAAAACCGGAACGTCAGCCCGAACGAGCCTGGGCACAGAACACCGCGAACTGACACGAACATGACCATCCTGAGCGACCTTTACCGAAGCCCGAAAAACCGGGACAACGCAAAAAGGAAGCTCACGACGTCTTCTGTAGATGCGGACCGTAATCTCGTTCAGCGCGGGCTTCCGCCGCAGGTCGTCCGAACCGGGCCCACGGGCCCCCGCTGCAGAAAAGAGGCGACCCGAGAGGGTATCGTCAATGACCTACCCCTGTTCGGTCGCCCTGACAGTGTCACCGCGAAGCACGAAATCGAGGCACCCCCGTTTGAAGTGCCCTTCGTCGCTGACTGGCTCGATGCGGTCTTCATTCATTACGAAGTCGATCCGAAAGCGCTCGCCGAAGCGGTCCCGTTTCCACTCGATACCCACGAGGGCAAAGCCTACGTCAGCCTCGTCGCCTTCACGATGCGCGGAATGCGGCCGAAGTGGGGCGGCCGCGCGACTCAATGGCTCACCGATCCGATTGCGACGCACGAGTTCCTCAACCTGAGAACTTACGTAAAGCACCGCGGCCAATACGGCATTTTCTTCATGAAGGAATGGCTCAACGAGCCCCTCGCGGTGAAACTGGGACCACTCACCTTCGGGCTTCCCTACCATCAAGCGGAGATTCGCTACGATCACGATGGCAACGAAGTTTGCGGAAGCGTCATCGCAGAGAATCTAGCATTGCATTACCGTGCCCGCCCCGACGGAACACCCGCCGCTGCCGAAGCGGGAACCCGTGACGCGTTTCTTCTCGAGCGATACACCGCCTTCACCAACGCAGGACGCCGCCCCAAGTTCTTCCGCGTTTGGCACGAGCCCTGGAAAGCCCAACCGCTCACCCATCTCCAAATCATCCGCGATGACCTCATCCAAAATAACGATCATCCCTGGAGCAACACCGCCCGGATCGCAGGCGGGCACTTCACCCGCGGCGTCGAAGGCGTTTGGATGGGACGACCTCACCGAGTTGCTTGACGCAAAAAGTTAAGCATTTTCGAAAATCTAACGCGAGGCATTCTCATCCGCGCTCGACTCGACGCAGAAGAAATCCTCACGGATTCCTCTACTTCTCCACCCGTAGAGGAACTGCGTGAGCCTGTCAGCCACTGCCCCGAGACGGAGGCTCGCAAGAAATTAGCGCGGTGTGGAGCGCAGCGGAACGCCGGGATACCTACCCTGCCTACTACCCCGGTCCTGAAGGGATCGCAGGAAGCCCCCGAACGTTTCTGCGCCCCCGCGAGGGGCGATGTGGTTGCGAGACCGATTCCGGAGGTTCCACTTCGTTGCACCTCCGGCTAATCTCTTTCGAACCTCCGGTTCTGTTACAAGAGCGCTCAGCCCGAACGCTCACGCCCCCTCACACTCCACTTGTCATGGAGCGCAGCGACCCAATCGCTAGCACCCTCAGATCACCCGCCCCGAGCCGGAGGCTCGCAAGAAATTAACGCGGTGTGGAGCGCAGCGGAACGCCGGGATACCTACCCTGCACACAACCCCGGCCCTGAAGGGGCCGCAGAAAGCGCACGCAAGCACCAGAGCATCCACGGACCAATCAAAATCTACGCGTGCCCTTCTTTGCGCTTGTGAATCCCGATGGAATTACCATCTGGATCGAGAACAAATGCCATGTGACAGACCGAGGTCTCGATCGGCCCAAAATTGAACTCCACGTTCGCGGCTTTCAACTCGGCGACGGCGGCATCAAAATCATCCACCTCCAGCGCGACGCTGCAACCGTCCGAACTCGGATTCATACCCGGGGCGATGCCGATCGCGAGGGTGCCGGTTCCGATATCGAACTCGACCCAGTGAGCACCGTCCATCTCGTGATCCATCGTCACTTCCAGCCCGAGAACGCCCTCGTAAAAGGCTTTGGCGCGGGCCATGTCGGTGACGGGATAACAGGAAAAGGCGATTTCGTTGACTTTCATATCCTCAAAAGGTGAACACTCCTGTCCTGCTAATCAAGCCTCTATCAATGTCCCTCCATTTTCGCAGCGACGGTGCCGTCGGGATTGAGCTTCGCGACGCGAAACGCGGAGGAACCACCGTAGATCGCTTTACCATCTGAAGTGCCGCTAAAACCTTTCCAGTATTCAGGCCAACCGGGGAGCTTGTCGATTTTTCCGGTCACCGCCTGCATCGTATCGACGGGAGTAAAACTGTAGTTGGCGAGGCCACCGGTAAGGATCATGCCATTGTCCCGCGTGAAACCGCGGCCGTAGTTGTAGCTGTTCTTGAGTTCAAAAAGAGTGAACTCCCCTTCAGGGCTGATCGACACATTTTCGTTCCCGTAGGTGACGATGAGAACTTTGTCCCCGAGGTAAACCATCGACCCTGTCCGTTCTTCAAAAAACGTCTTCGTCTGACTATCAATCGCCTGTCCGGCGACGTCGAAGATGAGATAATCAGAGGTTTTACCATCGTTGCGCTGTTCGAATTCTTTGAGTTCAAACCCTTTCAATTCCTTCGGGATATCAGCACGCTCCACTTTCTTCTCGTCGGGATCAGTGTTTCCCTGGGTGAGAACCGCAACTTTCGATCCGTCCCCTTTCAGCGCGAGCATCGCGACTTTAAGGCCTTCGGGGATAGGAATAGAGGCCTTCACCGATCCGTCGGCAAAACTGTAGACTTCTACCACCGGCTCTCTGTAACTCCCCGCACTTCCGGCGAAAAGCCCCGCCTCCGGAGCTGCGGAAAAATTTGCGACTTTCGCGACCTCTGCAATCTGACTCCAATCGGCAGTCGAATAGAGGAAAACACTGTCCGAACTGTCAGCGACCGCGAGAACACTGCCGTCCTGATTGAACATCAGTTCGGTGATCGACGTGCCCAGCCAATGCCGGGACTTCACCTCGAGCGTGTTCGGGTCGAGCACGAGAAGCGTCCGGGTATCCCCGCCCGCTACGAGCTGCTTACCATCTTCGGAGACCGCGACAGTAAGACCGCCGAGAGGCGTGGTTGCCCGGGCCGATAAGGCGACGAGTGAAAACAGAGCGACGAGAATCAGAGTGCGAATGGATTTCATATCAAAACAAGTGGGTGTTGGATTTTCGAAACGACACCGACAGGATAGGCAAAAACATGTCTTATTGTCCCGCTGTATCTGCGCGTCGCTACAGATACGTGGACGAACAGATCTCCTCTCTCATGATAAATTGCCGTTATTTGAATGAATTCTTTTACTCATTTCGACACCCTAATAGGTTGCAATGGACGGAAAACTAAGGATTCGTGCGGGAGATGGAAGCGAATCCTTTTCGAGAAGCAGATCTCAGTCTGCGCAATCACCCCGAGTCCTGTGTTCTGGTTATCTTCGGAGCAACCGGAGACCTCACGCACCGAAAGCTGATCCCTGCGCTGTATAATATGGCAGCAGACGGCGACCTGCCTCCGGGCTTGAAAGTTGTGGGTTTTGCCCGCCGTGAAAAAACCGATGAAGAATTCCGCGAGGGACTCGAAAAGCTGAACAAGGAAGTGTCCCGCCAGGGTCACAATGACGACCTCTGGGAGCAGTTTTCCCAAAGCATCACCTATCACGAGAGTAACTTTAACGACGCCGACGGCTACGCCGCTCTCAAGGAGCGTCTCGATGCCATGGAGGAAGACGGTGCGAGCCCGAACCGCATGTATTACCTCGCCTCCGCGCCTGAGTTCTTCGACGATATCCTTCTGCACATTCGCGGAGCGGGCCTCAACCAGTCCAAAACCGGTTGGTGTCGCGCCGTCGTCGAGAAACCTTTCGGAACCGATCTCGCCACTGCCCAGCATCTCAACCAGGTCGTGAATGACGTTTTCCCCGAGAAAGACACTTACCGTATCGATCACTACCTCGGTAAAGAGACCGCGCAAAACATCATGGTGCTGCGCTTCGCGAACAACCTTTTCGAAGTGCTCTGGAGCAATCGTTTTATCGATCACATCCAGATCACCTGTGCCGAACCGCTCGGTATGGAAGGTGGCCGCGGCGGTTACTACGAGAAATCGGGTGCCCTTCGTGACATGGTGCAAAACCACCTCCTCCAGCTCCTCAGTCTCATCGCGATGGAGCCTCCTGCCGATCTCACTGCAGACGGAATTCGTGATGAAAAAGTGAAAGTGCTCAAATCACTTCGCCCGTTTGAAGACGCCGATGATGTCGGTGAAAACGTCGTCCGCGCCCAGTACACCGCCGGAACCGTGAACGGTGAGGAAGTCGTTGGATACCGCCGCGAAGACCGCGTCAACCCGGGCTCGATGACGGAAAGCTACGTCGCTCTCAAAGTGATGATCGACAACTGGCGCTGGGAAGGCGTTCCTTTCTATGTCCGTATGGGCAAACGACTTCCGAAAAAGGGCACCGAGATTTCAATCCACTACAAGCAGGGCCCCAACGTTCTTTACAACGCCTCAGTTGGCGCTGAAGCGATGCCCGGCAACGTGCTCGTGATTCGGATCCAGCCGAACGAAGGAATCTCTCTCGGGATGCGATCAAAGCGCCCCGGACCTGCCGCGACCTTGCAGCCGGTGAAGATGGACTTCCGCTACCAGACCAGCTTTGGCAAAAGCAGTCCCGAAGCCTACGAGCGACTCCTCCTCGATGCAATGGCCGGCGACGCGACGCTCTTTGCCCGTAAGGACGAAGTCGAAACGGCGTGGAAATACATCGACCAGATCGAAGACGCCTGGCACAAGTCTCCCACCCCTCCGAAAATGGCGGAATACCCTGCCGGTTCATGGGGCCCGAAAGAGGCCGACGAGCTTCTCGAGGATGATGACAACGCGTGGAGGCGCCTTTGATCGCGCCGACATTTTCTGCTAGCCTCTTCGGAATGAAGAGGTGGCTTCCAATGTTCCTTGTGATCGGATTGATCGGTGACGCCGGCGCGAAAGACGCCGGCGACGTCATCAATCTTTCGATCTGGAAGCTCACCATTCCGATGGATGACAACGGTGACGACGTCGCCGACGAAGTCGTGATGCCCACGCTTCGGCTCTTCGAAGACCCGGATTTCTTTCACCTTTCATCCGACGGGGAAAGCGTGGTTTTCCGCGCAAAATGCGGTGCCCCGACGACGGAGGACGAAGCGTTCCCGCGCAGCGAGTTACGCGAAATGAAGAAAGGCGGGACCACGGAAACGAGTTGGGGAACCAACGACGGGAAAGTTCACAATCTCACGATCTCGGCGGCGATCAACGCGGCACCGGACAAGCACAAGGATGTCGTCTGCGCGCGTATCTCCGATTCCGAAAGCGATCTTCTCAAAGTCCGGCTCGAGGGGAAAAAACTGCTCATTGATCGGAAGGACGCCGATCCCGTCGTCCTGGATGACGACTATGAAATGGGAACGTTTTTCAATCTCATGATTATCGCCGACAACGGTCGAATCCGCGCGCTGTATGAGCGAAAGCAGATCATGGAATGGAAGGTGGAACGCGAGAACGTCTACTTCAACGTAGGTTGCTACACGCAGTCGAATACGGAGAAAGGCGATGAGCCGGATGCCTACGGCGAGACAGCGTTCCAAAGCGTCTTCGTGACCCACAAATAAGGCTGACTCTCATTAGGCCGCTAGAATTCCGACCGGGTAAACTGCAGTAACTTTTCCCATTTCGAGGTTCGCTCGACCTCATATCCCTCGTAAGAATCGATCTCAAACAGGGATTCCAATTCGCCCCTCCATTGGCGAAAACCTCGCCCTCCTGACGCTCCGATGGAGTATCCGTTCCCGTCGATCGATTCGCTGAAATAGACAGGGTCCGCCGCTTTTTCTGAACGAGCGGGCAATGGTTCGAGAACCCGGGTAGAGCCGCTGCTCTTGCCGTCTTTCCGCCGGTAGTTCGCCTTTAAATGGCCATCCACCCGGGTTTTGATCAGGCCCAATTCTTCCTCAGTGAAAGCGGCAGAAGGAAAGAAGTAACGCACCTGAACGGTCCGTGACATTGCCACCGCCAGCCACGTGAACAGCAGCACCCCCACGATTAGAGCGCCCCAACAACCAGCCGTCCAGCCCTTCCACTTTTCTGATTTCGCCGCCGGTTCTGAAGACATCATTCCAGCCTACCTGATAGTGGCCCCCATGACCACGCCGAATCAATCCAGTCAGGGAATCTATCACCCTCACGAATCCGCAAAAACCCGTTGAGCAAACTCCAGCATCCGGTTTAGTCTTCTTCATGTCTTCCAGCGCCCCTTTAGGTCAATTACTGCTCACCGGAGTTCCCGGCACCGAACTCGATCCGGAAACCGCGGCCCGTTTTAAGAAGCTCCAGCCCGGAGGATACATTCTGTTCGGACGGAACATCCAATCACCTGAGCAACTGCGGAAGCTGATCGATGATCTGCGCGATCTCAGCGACATCGAACCTTTCATCACGATCGATCAGGAAGGCGGGCGCGTCTCCCGTTTACGCCTCATCGGCAGCGAACCCCCGAATGCTCAGGCGCTTCGCAAAAAAGGTGATCTCAAATTGATCGAGCATCACGGAAAACTCACCGGCCAAATCCTTCGGATGTTTGGATTCAATCTCGACCTCTGCCCCGTCCTCGATCTCTCTTTTGATGACGAAGCAGACAATTCCCTCAAAGGTCGCTGCTGGGGCACGACCGCGAAGGAAGTGATCCACAACGCGTCAGTCTTCAACATCGGGCTTCGCAGCGAAGGCATCCTGAGCTGCGGAAAACACTTTCCCGGCTACGCCTCCGCTGAATGCGATCCCCATCACGAGCTCCCCGTCATCAACAAAACGCTCGAAGAAATGGAAGCGGACGAGCTGAAGCCGTTTCGCGCGCTCCTTCCCGACCTCGACAGTCTCATGACTTGTCACTCTCACTACCCGTGCTGGGATGCAGACCGCCCGCGCTGGCCCGCTTCACTTTCGAAGAACATCATCACCGGGTTCCTCCGCAATCAGCTCGCCTACGAAGGTCTCGTCATGACGGACGACCTCGACATGGGAGCGGTCCTCAACGAGGTCACCTTTGAAGAAACCATCAGCGCCTGCATCGAAGCGGGCAATGATCTCGCGATGATTTGCCACCGCGTTGAACTCGTCGAGAAGGCTGCCGAAGTCATCGCCACCCTTCCTGATCCTCTCATCGATGATGCGCTTGTCAGGATCGAAGCAGCGAAGAAGAAAATGAAGTCCCCTTACGAATGGTCGATCGATCGGCTCAAGGAAATCGACGGCAAGATCTGGGATCTCCGCGTCGACACGCTCGGACTCGAAGAGGCGAAAAACCTCTCGGTCGAAGACGGGAAGCGTTCCCCTGTTGAGCTCTACTGACGGAGAATTCGCAGGAAGCAATTCCTCACTCGCTCAACCCTGCGTTCCTCGCGTAGGAACCGGGGTTCAGCATCCTCTTCACATCGTCAAAAGACATCGCCGCGTTGTCGCGGTATCCCATTTGAACCGGGGCACCGGTCGCACGCGGCGAGCTTTCCAGAGCCCGGGCCGCCGCCGTATTTTCCGTCGTGCCGAACGCCTTGTCCGAGTCTTCGAAGCTCCCGGCATCGAAAGCTGACATTTTCGAAGTGGCTTTCGTTCGACTGCCGAACAATTTGCTCCCCGCTTTGTTGCTCTGTTGGTTTTCACGGGCGGCATCTCCGCTTTCGCGGGCATCTGAGACGCCTTCGAATTCCTGACGCTTGATGAATTCAGGCGTCTTAAATTCTTTATTGAAGGATTCCGATTTCCCGAGCTTCGCCTTTCGCGTTCCGAACTCCTTGCCGATCCCGCGAGCGGTTTCACCGGAATAAAGATCCGTGTTGTCCGCTTTGATCATACCGTTCTCGTCGATCTTGTAACCCTTGTCGGCCCATTTTTTCTGAATCGCTTTCGTGTCCCCGGTCTGTTCACCTCCGGCAAACGAAACGGTAGACGAGCGGGTTCCCAACACGGTTCGCTGCGTCTTGCACTGACATAACAACACAGGCAATACAGCCAGCGCGAGGAGTCGCATACAGTGATGGGAAAAGCTTACCATGAGTTCCTACTTTCCACCATTTCGCGCCCCTCAGCAAGCGCCGTCCTCCAATCCTGAATCTGGACGCGCTGCCCCTCACTGAGAAACAGCCCCGCAGATTCCTCTTCCCATCGATCCAGTTTTCCGGTCGCCTCGTAAAACTGCACCAGCAATCGAAGGTCGAACTGGATCGTCTTTCTGAGAACCCGCTCGAACAAAGCTGACGCCTCATCGAAGTCACCGTTCTGGATGAGGAACCGGGCGTAGGCCTCCAGAAACCATTCGTGATTCCACTGATAATGGCTGATCGAACCGTGAAACTGCGTGAACATCCTCGACGCCAACCCGGTCTCTCCCAGCTCCGCGAGCAAAGCCGGCAGGGCCTGATGCGACATCAGCGTGGGATAAATCGAATCGAGCCCGTTCTGATGAAAAAGGTCCGATTGAGACTGTTCGACGATCTGGTCACACACTTCGATGAGTCGCTCCCGGTCGCCGATCCGGTGAAAAAAGGAAATTTGCCGAAGCGGCTCATGGGTGAAAAAAGCCGTTCCCGACGCGCCACTCTCATTCACCATGGCTTGCGCCACTTCGATCCCGACGGCACCGAAACCGGGCAGCGTCTCGAGTATCCGGCCCTTAATCTCCGGTTCGAGATCCGCGAAGAGCGACGCCGTTTCCACCTCCAGATTCCCGTTCAAATACCCGAGGAGAAGCTGCTTCAACCAGTGGGAACCCGCAGGAGCGTAGGCCTTCGCTAAACTCGCGGCGATCCGTTGAGCAGTCTCCTCGTCAGCACTCACCCCGGCAGCCCAGCGGGCGATGCGAAAGCCGTTCGGCGAAACCATTTCAGGCTTTACCTGAGGGAAGCTCTTCTTGTCCCGCTTCGGCTCCACCTCATACTCGAAATCGTGAAAGAGCGTCTCCAGCCTCGCCGTTAATTCATCACCCCCCGCCTCCTTTGCCGAGAGCTCAAGCAAATCAAGATTCAGCCCGGTCCGCTGGGCAAGGCTGGATGACTTCCGGTAAAGTCGCTGCAGCAAACTCACCGCCTGATCCGGAGCTCCCGCTTCAGCAAGCGTCATCGCTATCTCCCTGACAAAAGAAGCCGGTTGTTTCGAAAGGCTCGTCTTCGCGAACTCAACAATCCAATCGTTGTCCGGCCAGCCCTGCGCCCGCAGCAGCTCCAAATAGGAGCGGGCCGCTGACTTCTCATGCTCGGGTTCCGGAGACGCCGCCAGCACTTCCCGAAGCCATTCAAAAGCCTCTTCACGACGGCCAGACTTTTTCAACAAGTCCACGCCGAGAAGCAATTGCTCATGGCTCGCATACTCTTTATTTCTCATATGCCGGAGAAGACGGAGAAGCCCCTCATCCTCGCCCCGCTGGCGGTAGGCCTCGACGAGTGCATCCTGAAACGGAAGGTGACTGCGCGCCGTCACGGGAATCGTGTCATTCACCGAAGCGGGAAACCGGCTGAGCTGGGAAAGCCGCTCGATGTCCCGCGAGATGAGGAGGAATCTCGCATTCTGCTCGTTCAAATAGTCAGCGGTCAGCCCGGGCGGCGTCGGAAAATCCCGCGAATCGATTTGCTGAATAATCCTGATACCAACAGACGGCTCAAGCGCTTCGAGACAGGCCTCAAAAAGCCCCTGGAGCGGAGCGTAATCCCGGTCCCGTTGCATCGCCTCGACCTCGTAGACGGAAATGGCCTCACGATGAAATCCATTCTGCTCCAGCGTTTTCCCGAGCTCCATCGTACTCTCCCGATCCAGAAAAAGACTGTGGACCTGCTCGACGCGGGCGAGACGCTCCGGTGCATTGAGCCAGTTCAACTCGACGCACAGCTGATCAATCTTAAACTGCTCAAACGAAGCGATCACCGACGACTCCGACGGAGGAGCGAGCGGGTGCCCGCCTATCGCATCAACAAAACTGCGCGCGCGCTGAGGATTGAACTGAATGCGATCCTCGTAGTAGTGGAGCATCGCGCTCATGCGCTGCCAGCTCTTCGATTGCTGAAACCGAATCTGTTCCTCGTCATCGTCACGGGGACGAATCGTTGCGATTTGGCGGCTCGCCAGCAGCTTCAATTTCGCAATGACCTCATCATCACGCCGGCCTGCCATCGCGAAGAGAATCTCTCTCTCGAGATTGTCGGAACCGAATGACCCGTACCGGGCGAAATAGTTTTCCGACAAGGTTTTCAAATACAACGCCCTCTCCGCGTCATCGGAAAAGAGGCTCAGTTTTTCGGTCAAGGCGGTGTAGAACTGATCCGGTGTCCTCGATTGCTTTTGCTCAGCCATGATCTCGAGCGACTGATCGAGCAACTCAGCCCGCTCTTTTTCCCGACCGGCCCATCCCGCGACCTGGGAGAGCACGAAAACAAAATTCCCGTGAATCGAAAGTCCCTCCCCCTGAGCGCTGTTTTTCAAAAGTGACTTGCCGACGCGATACGCCATTTCAAAGCGCGCCGCCTTGCGAAGCTCGGTGAAAAAATGCAGCGCCACCGTCTGCGTCATCGGAAGATCTTCAAGGAGGTCATAGACAAACTCCGCATCGAACTGCGGATCTTCGGCATTGTCCTTGAGAAGTAAAAGCGCGGCAATCCCCACATAGATCGAACGGGACTGGGGCGCCTCCGCGAGGGTATTCTCCTGCTCCATCCACTGATCAAGGCGTGCCCGGTCGCGGGAAAGAATGTGGCCATATGCGAGAAAGAGCTGATCAAAATGAGAACCGGAATCCGCGTACTCTTCGAGCAGGCCGGCGAACTCGGTCAGCGCCCCGGAATAGCGCATCGCCCAGAGTCGCTCGACGAGGGGGATTTCATCGTCGAGCCAATCTTCTTTCCACCGCCCCGCAACCCCGAGCTCCGCAGCGAGCGAAGCCGCTTCTTCGATCGCACGCACCCGAATGAGATGATCCGGCTTCGGAAGATAGCGAAACTCGGAATGAGGCTCCTGAAGTCGATCCGCAATCTCATCCTGCAAATCGCCGCCCACGAAGGGATAACTTTCCACGGTGTAGACAAAATTATCGAGCTCAGTCCCATGGCTGATTTTCTGATCGGCGTCGAGCAGTTCCGTCCGAATCAGCGGCATATGCTGCTCACCGAAATTCACGGGATAGGCGACCGATTTCGTCTTCTCGATAAGATCATTAAAACTCCGGAACGACTCACGCAACTCTCCCCGTGCCCGCTGGATGAGAGCGAGCTGGAAACGGGCTCCGAGATCCCATTCACGCAACTCGACGAGACGATTAAGGACGCGGTCCGCATCGGTGAGTTGGCTTCCTTTGAGATAAAAACCCGCCAACTCGGTGAGAAAGTCAGGATCGGTTCCGAACTTGGATTCGAGCCGGCGGCGGAGCATATCCGCCTCCGCGACCCGCAAATCCTTTTCTAACATATCCACCAAACTCTGCCAGTTCTCCAAAGTATCCCCCTCGCCACGGGCAAGAAGCTGACGCCGATAGTAGATCGCCGATTTAAGATCCCCGAGATGGTCCGCGAGCGCCCCGAGTTCGCCTAACAGATTCTCATTCTGATTCGACATGTAGTAGGCCTTCTTCATCATCTCGAAGGCCTCCGCGTCATTCCCCGCCGCACGATAAACCCGGGCGAGTGCCTCCGGATAAAATCGATCAAAGGGGTGCTGATGAATGAGCTCTTTGTATTCCTCGAGCATCCAATCGAGAAGGAAATGAGCTTTCGCGAGCGTGAGCTGAGTATCGAGCTGTTTCCGCCGCTGCACCGGATCGCTTTCACGAGCGAGCAGTTCGATCTGCGCCTTCAACGCCTCCTCGGGTTTCCCCGTTTCGATAAGGACACTGGAAAGCTGCTTAATGATGCTGCGCTTTTCGAAGACGTTCGCTTCGCGGTAGGCCCGCTTCCACACTTCGGACTGCCGCTGCGAACTGCCCTGCCGCTCGTAGACCCGGGCCAGAGTGCTCAGAGTGCTCAATGACGCGTCCGGTTTCGCGGCGAGAATCTTCAGTTCCCGCACCGCTTCGTCCTCGAACCCCAGCTCGAAACGCATCTCGGCGCGGCGCTGTCGGTAATCATCCGCATTCTCCGGATCGATCTCCACGAGCGTGGAAAGGTGCTCAATCATCAGCGTGGGACGTTCATTCAATTCGGCGAGCTCGAGCAGCATTTCCTCCACCTCAACGACCGGACTTCCAGCCTCTTCATTCGCCGCCTTCAGCTGAAAATAACATTCCTGATTCTGCTGAAGTTTGAACGCCCACCAGGCAGCCCGGTAGCGCGCCGACGTGCTTTTCGATTGATTGGCCGCCTTCTTGATTCCTTCGTAGTAGGCCAGCAACTCCTGCGGGGGCGGCTCATCAGCACTCCGTCCCGACTGGGAAGCTGCCATCGCGAGGCGGCGGAACTCGGCATTGGTCCGAATCTCCCCTTTGCTGTTCAATAAACTAGAACCACCCGGAGGCGGAGTCGCCGTCGAGTAATGCCCCCTCATGAGACTGAAAATCCGCTGATCAATGTCGGCCCGGTCCGCGAAGGTCTCGCGGAGGTTCCAGATTTGCTCATACTGATCGATCGCCGCTTCGATCTCCTTCTGATCCACAAGTATCTCAGCCCTCGCGAGAAGGAGACTGTCGTTGTTCGGCGTGATCTCCAGCGCTTCCTCAATCGCGACGAGCGCCGAGTCCTCTTCGCCAAGATCGCGAAGAATCAAAACCGTTTCCTCGAGTCGACGCCCCCGCTCCAGCGAACCGTCTTCCGCTGCGGCGACATAATCATCGAGGGCTGCCCGCGCCTCTTGGGTCCGCCCCCGCTCGTGAAGAAAGCGTGCGAGATCAATCGGAGAAGTCCCCGTTTTACTCCCCGTCGCCATCGCATCTTTTTTCAGCAATCGCTCGACGAGATCATCGAGATAATGGGTGCGGGCAAAGGCCAACACTTCAGCCCTCTCATCATCCGAAACGACATGGTTATCGAGGTGCCGCCCGAGCCGATCCTCCGCCGCTTCCCGGCTCTCCCCGCGCAACGCGATTTCCGAACGAAGCAGAATCAAATGCAGCGGCGGATTGCTGTCGGGAGTCAACACCTCGTCCAGCGTCGCCGCGGCGAGTGCGTAGTGATCATTTCGCATCTGCAACTCCGTGAGGCGGATCCGATACTCGAGTTGCTTCGGCAGGATCTCGACAAGCCGGGCGAGAGCGGATTCCTCCTTTTCCAAATTGGCCGAGAGTCGGTAAAACTCCGACAAATCGTAAAGCGCCTTCTCACTCGCCTTTTCCTGCGACGTGAGAGCGAGGAGATCAGCCTCAAGCTCATCGAGGCGATTGAAACGCTCGTGCACCCGGACGAGACGGGAAAAAAGCTGACCATACTGATGATTTCGAAAATGGAGCAAGCCCATCCCCTCTTTCGCCGAGGCCACCGCCCCGTCGAAATTACTGATAAACTCATACAACCGGTTCAGTTCGATGAGCGCATCGAGCTTACGCCGCGGATCCCCGGAGTCGCGCTCCGCGGTGAGAGCCTGAATCGCGCTCTCGGTCTCACCGGACTCGAGAAGCAATGCCGTGATCTGACTGCGAAGCACTTGATCCGACGCGTGCAACCTCAGGAGTTCATTCCAAATCGCAACGGCCTCCTCCGGTTGCCCCCGCTTCTGATGCAGCGCCGCCTGACGCAAGTGAACCGCAAGCCCTTCCTCATCGGTCGCCGGCATCAGCTCCGCGAGCCGGGTGTATAGCGCCAGCGCCTTCCCTCCGCGGTCCTGCTGGTCAGCAATCTCCGCAAGCGCCTTGAGAGCGGGAATATTGGAATCATCCTCATCGAGAACGGCGTCATAAAATTCCCGGGCCTCGTCGATTTGATCGTTCTTACGCAGGAGGTGGGCGTAGATCAGCGATGCCGTGGGAACGCCTGGCTTCGCAATCCCTTCAAAATAGCCCAGCAACAAAGGCGTCTGGTTTTTCTTCGCGTAGAGATCCCAGAGCAAATTGAGAACATTCCCGTAAGCGGGGTCCTTTTGCAGAATCTGAATGTAATGATTCGCGAGCCGGGTGTCCGCCTGCGTCCACGGATCGACGACCGCGGCCTCCGCCTCGCCCTGAGCAAAAGTTGCCACCGGTGTCACCGTAACCAGCAGCAACACGAGCGCCGCCAAAACCGATCGGCTCATGGAGGGAGAAAATTGACTGTCAGGTTGAGAGGTCACGAGATAGAAGAGCCAATGCATGAGACGTTAAGCGACGCCAATGCTATCGTCAATCACCCCGAAACGTGCCACAGCACGGAAAAAGGAGACATTTTGCGCGTCCCCGGAAAGCAAACAGGGTCAGGCGAAACACCTAACCCTGTTCAATCAGAGAGTTAACCCTGTTGGATCGACGATCGAACAGAGTTGAATGTCGTTAAAATCAGCCTTTTGCGAGATACGCAGCAGTGCTTTCGTGGTTCGCTTCCATGGCGTCGGCTCCGACCTCCCAGTCCATTGGGCAAACTTCACCGTTCTCTTCGAAGTGCTGAAGGGCATCGACCATGCGAAGCGCCTCTTTGATCGAACGACCAAGCGGGAGATTGTTCACGAGCTGATGCTGAACAATGCCCTCTTTATCCATCAGGAAAAGACCGCGGTAAGCGATGAGTTCACCCTCGGCTTCGAGCTCGCCGTATTCGTCGAACCCGAAATCTCCCACGAGGACATCGTAGGCAGCAGAGATCGTCTTGTTGGTGTCGGCGACGAGAGGATAAGTCACACCTTCGATCCCGCCCTTGTTGCGAGGAACCTGAAGCCATCCCCAGTGGGACATTTCGGTGTCGGTTGAGCAACCAACTACAGCCACGTTGCGCTTCTCGAACTCAGCGAGATTGTCCTGGAAAGCGTGGAGCTCAGTCGGGCAGACGAACGTGAAGTCTTTCGGATAGAAGAAGAAGAGGACGTATTTGGAATCCTTATACTGATCGAGTGAGAAATTTTCGACGACCTGACCGTTCACAACAGCGTTGGCGCTGAAGCTGGGAGCTGATTTACCTACGAGTACTGACATAATTTTTTGGAAGTTTAGTTTCGGGTGTTGGTGGATCGAATCGACACGATGTTCAATCCACAGCGCAAAATGAATCGTTACCCGCCTCAGTCAACCACGGAAACGGCGATAGTGGCCATCTCGCCGCGGGAGAGGATCGAAGCCCATCAGCGCGGGATACCACGTGGCGTGAGTCTTTGTGGTTAGAGTAAGAATAGGAAAAGCGCATGACGGCTGGGCTGCGCCGAGGAGCACCGCCGCCGACGACTCACGGACGGAAGGGAAAGTCTTTTACTCATTCGCAATCCTGATTTTCATCTCCACCCGAGGCCCACCCGCTTAACTTCCTACGGAGCTTTGCGCCACCACCTTACAAAAAGAATTTTATTAATTTTCACCGAAGCGTTTGACCTTTACGCTCTTCTGCGGTTTCTTAGAGAACGCCAATTCCCTACTAATCCTATCGGGAATTAGTAATTTAAAATGTCAGACTCTTCTACAACGATTGAAACGCCTCAGGCCGATCCTTCCATTTCTATGGAAGAACTCGCAGCGGCGTCACGTGAGCTCGACTCCCGCCCCGCCGAGGATCGCGTTGCCTGGGGACTCGAGCATTTCAAAGGATCCATTGCCCTGACCTCAAGCTTCGGAGCACAGTCAGCCGTTTTGCTCCACATGGTGACGCGGCTTCAGTCCGACGTTCCCGTTGTCTTTCTCGATACCGGCTACCTTTTCAAAGAGACTTACGAGTTTGTCGATCAGCTTACAGAGCGGCTCGATCTCAATCTGAAAGTCTACAGTTCACCGCTTTCCGCCGCCTGGCAGGAAGCCCGATGGGGCAAACTCTGGGAAAACGGTGTCGAAGGCATCGAGCAGTACAATCAGCACAACAAAGTCGAGCCAATGGAGCGCGCCATCACCGAACTCGGACTCAATGCGACCATTTCCGGGATTCGCCGCCAACAGAGCAGCACACGGGAGAGCCTCCCCATTCTTGCTTCACGAAAAGGCAGCGTTAAAGTGCATCCGATCATCGACTGGACCGACATGGACGTGGGCGAATACCTCACGAAGAATGATCTTCCTTATCACCCCTTATGGGACGAAGGCTATGTCTCGATTGGCGACTGGCACACCTCACGCAAGCTCACCGACGGCATGTCCGCCGAGGAAAGCCGTTTCTTCGGACTCAAACGCGAGTGCGGACTGAACGAAGATCTCGACTTTGTGATTTAAGGCCTGAAACTAGCCGTTTTTCGACCATGAGCTCCCACCTGGACCACATCTACCCCGTCTTCGACAAAATGCTTCCCCGCGAAGCAAAGGAAGAGCTGTTGGGACAAAAGGGCCGCGTCATTTGGATGTATGGGCTCAGCGGATCCGGCAAAAGCACGCTCGCCAATCTCCTCGAGCGACAGTTGCACGCCGAAGGCCGCCTCGTTAAAGTGCTCGACGGAGACAATATTCGCAGCGGGCTCAATCAGAACCTCGGGTTTTCCGACGAGGACAGGCTCGAAAACATCCGCCGCGTCGCAGAGGTTGCCAAGCTCTTTGCCGAGACCGGAACGATCGTCATCGCCTCGTTCATCACGCCGAACAACGAACTCAGAAAACTCGCACGCGACATCATCGGCGATGAAGATCTTCTGGAAGTCTACGTAAAGGCCTCATTCGAAACCTGCGCCGAGCGCGACCCCAAGGGCCTCTACGCTAAAGTGAAAGCCGGCGAAGTGAAGCAGTTCACAGGAAAAGATTCCGGATTCGAAGAACCTGATCGTGCCGACCTCATCATCGACACCGAAGTTCACAGCGAAGACGAGAGCTTAAAAATCCTAACCGAAGCAGCCGCTCAGGCCTGACTCGGAACGATACTCGTTCCGCTACAACTCCCCCTCGACTTTCCTACTTCTTCACTTTCCTATTTCCCCACGGTGCGAAGCACCAACCGAAGCCCACCCGACTTTCTCACCTTCCCACTTTTTACCTTTTACGGCGCGCAGCGCTAAACCACTATGGAAAAACGACATTCCTACCGAGTCAATCATCTCGCTCAACTTGAGTCCGAGGCCATCTTCATCCTGCGGGAAACTGCGGCACAATTCGAACGTCCCGCCCTGCTCTTCTCAGGAGGCAAAGACTCCATTGTCATGGCCTACCTCGCGAAGAAGGCGTTCTTCCCGTCACGACTTCCCTTCCCATTGCTCCACGTCGACACCGGGCACAACTTCGACGAAACTCTCGAATACCGTGACAGCTACGCCGAAGAAATCCGCGCCGACCTGAAAGTGGCGTTGGTTCAGGACTCCATCGATCAGGGCCGCGTTCAGGAGGAAAAGGGACCTTTCGCAAGCCGGAATTCGCTTCAAACCGTGACACTTCTCGATGCGATCGAGGACAACAACTACGACGCCTGCCTCGGCGGCGGTCGACGTGACGAAGAAAAAGCACGAGCCAAAGAACGCTTCTTTTCCCACCGCGATGACTTCGGTCAGTGGGACCCGAAGAATCAGCGCCCTGAACTCTGGAACCTTTTCAACGGACGAAAGCATCACGGCGAAAACTTTCGCGTTTTTCCCCTCTCCAACTGGACGGAGATGGATATCTGGCAATACATCAAAGCCGAGGAAATCCCGCTCCCGAATCTGTACTTTTCCCACAAACGTGACGTCGTTCACCGCGCAGGGGCAATGCTCGCGATCTCGGACGTCGTCGTTCCCCAGGAAGGAGAGCGCGTCGAAAAAGATGCCATCGTCCGTTTCCGCACCATCGGAGACATGACCTGCACCGGAGCCGTTTATTCCGACGCCTCCGATCTCGACGCCATCATTCAGGAAGTCGCCACCGCCCGCGAAACCGAACGGGGCACCCGCGCCGACGACAAGCGCTCCGAAACCGCCATGGAGGATCGCAAAAAGGAGGGCTACTTCTAGGAAGCGCTTCGCGCCGTGAAAGGTGGGAAGGTGAAAAGTAAAAGGTCTGATAGGCTTCGAACAATGAATGATTTTGCGCAGACGTTTGAAGAATTGAGGATCTGGCAACAGGCACGAAAACAAGCAAAAGAAGTCTATACAGAATTTGGAGGCGAGTCAGTCAGTTCACGAGACTTCGGATTTCGCGACCAGATTCAGAGAGCCGGAGTTTCCGTGATGAACAATATCGCCGAAGGATTCGAAAGACACAGCCCAACCGAATTTGCCCATTTCCTCAACATAGCCAAAGCTTCCTGCGGAGAAGTTCGCTCGATGCTCTACCTGGCCGAAGACCTTTCCTACATCCCCCACGAAAAAGCGACGGAGTTGCGAAGCAACTCAACCAAACTCTCTAAAAGCATCGAAACCCTCGCTGGAAAACTACGCAACAAAAGCTAGCCATCACCCAAAGCGCAAAGCGCGCCACCTGACTTTTTACCTTTAACTTTTTACTTTTTACCGCGCGCAGCGCGAACCGCCCGAATCATGACCACTTCTTCACCCCTCACCCCACCCACCGACGACGGTTACCTCGACATGGACCTTCTGCGCTTCACGACAGCAGGCAGCGTCGACGACGGCAAGTCCACTCTTATTGGCCGCCTCCTCTATGATTCGAAGAACACCTTCGAAGATCAGATGATGGCCGTTGAAGCCGACTCAAAAAAACGAGGCGACGAACATGTCAACCTCGCCCTCCTCACCGACGGTCTCCGCGCCGAGCGCGAGCAGGGAATCACGATCGACGTTGCCTACCGCTACTTTGCAACACCGAAGCGTAAATTCATCATCGCTGACACCCCGGGACACATCCAGTACACCCGGAACATGGTCACAGGCGCCTCAACCGCCAACCTTGCGATCATCCTCGTCGATGCACGCACCGGAGTGATCGAGCAGACCTGCCGCCACGCCTTTATCGCGAACCTCCTGCGCATCCGTCACGTCATCGTTGCGGTGAACAAAATGGATCTCGTTGACCACAGCGAAGAGCGTTTCAACGAAATTCAGGAGCAATTTGAAGAATTCGCGTCACGCCTCGACAACATCGTGGACATGGTCACCATTCCGATCAGCGCCCTCCACGGAGACAACGTCGTCGATAAATCCGAAAACATGCCCTGGTATGACGGACCAACGATGCTTTACCACCTTGAGTCGGTTTACATCGGTTCAGATCACAATCACGTTGACGCCCGTTTCCCCGTTCAGTGGGTAATTCGCCCGCATTCCGACGAGTATCACGACTTCCGCGGCTACGCCGGTCGTGTTGCCGGCGGCGTCTTCAAACCCGGCGACGATGTCACGGTTCAACCGTCAGGTTTCACAACGAAAATCAAAACGATCGAGACGAACGGCGAACAGATGGAGGAAGTCTTTGCTCCTCTCTCAGCCGTCATCACTCTCGAGGATGAAATCGATATCAGTCGCGGCGATATGATCGTCAAGGCCAACAACCCTCCGGAAAAAGGGCAGGAAATCGAGGCAATGATTTGCTGGTTCTCCGAAGACAAACAGCTTACGCCACGCGGCAAATACATCCTTCGCCACACGAGCAAGGAAGTGAAAGCAATCGTTCAGGAGATCAAATACAAGGTGAACATCAACACGCTTCACAAAGAGGAAGACGATACCACCTTCGGACTCAACGAGATCGGACGCATCACGCTCCGCACCTCCGCGCCACTGCTGTATGATTCCTATCGTCGCAACCGCAACACCGGAAGTTTCATTCTCATCGACGCCCAGACCAACGAAACCGTTGCCGCGGGGATGATTGTTTAACTGCGCAAGCGCAGCGTAAAAGGTAAAAAGTAAGAAGGTAAGAAAGCCGCCTCTCTTTTCGGAGAAAAGAGAGAATGTGACGATCTCACTACGAGAGATGATCATAGCCCACCGGTCAGCCGAGCATCAGGGACGCGAAGCCCATCCGACCTTCCTACTTTCTCACATTCCTACCTTTTTACGGCGCAAAGCGCCAACATCGGATTGACAGAAGGGAACATCGGGCTTTTACTACCGCCCGTCCAAAATCGGACGGTTACGGCGAGGTGGCCAAGTGGTAAGGCAGGGCTCTGCAAAAGCTCGATCGCGGGTTCGATTCCCGCCCTCGCCTCCATCATTTCAAATCACGAAATGATGGAGGCCAATCACGGATCCTGACGAAACCCAATTCGCCGCGATTCCCGGCGAGAGCCTTCTTGCCGAAATCGACACAGTTTGTGCACTTGCGAACCAATGGTACGAGGTGAGCATTTTTCATGGTAACGGAGATGCGTATTCATGCCTGATACGCGAGTTCCACCTTGACCTCTCAGGGCCGCCCTTTAAGTTGGCGCCCCGGTTAAAACGACACGTCAGTCTATGAATATCCACGAGTATCAAGCCAAAGAACTTTTCGAGAAATTCGGAGTTCCCACCCCGAAAGGCCAAGTCGCCGACACTCCTGAAGCGGCTCGCAAAGCAGCAGAAGGCTTAGGATCAGAAATCGTAGTGAAAGCTCAGGTGCACGCCGGCGGACGCGGAAAAGGAACTTTCAAAAACGGCTTCCAGGGCGGCGTTCACCTCGTCAAAAATGCCGAGGAAGCAGCGAACATCGCCGAGAAGATGATCGGACAGACGCTCGTCACGCACCAAACCGGTGAAGAAGGCAAGCTCGTCAGCAAAGTCATGATTGCCGACGCGGTCGACATCGAAAAAGAATATTACCTCGCCATCCTCATGGATCGCGAAAGCCGCTCGCCGGTCATCGTCGCGAGCACCGAAGGCGGAGTGAACATCGAGGAGGTCGCTGAAAAGACTCCTGAACTGATTCACAACGAAAAGATTCACCCTCTCCTCGGCCTTCAGCCATACGAGATCCGCAACGTCGCTGCCAAGCTCGGCTTTTCCGGTGACACTGCCAAACAGTTCGCGAAGTTGCTCAAGGGCCTCTTCAAATTGTTCATGGAGTGTGACTGCTCCATGGTTGAGATCAACCCGCTCGTGACGACTCCCGACGGCCAGGTTCTCGCACTCGATGCGAAGTTCGACTTCGACGACAACGCTCTTTACCGTCACCCTGACATTCAGGAGCTGCACGATCCTACCGAGGAAGATCCCCGCGAAGTCGAGGCCGCCAAGTATGACCTCAACTACATCGGGCTCGATGGAAACATCGCCTGCCTCGTGAACGGAGCCGGACTCGCGATGGCGACGATGGACATCATCAAACACTGCGGTGGCGAACCGGCCAACTTCCTCGACGTAGGGGGCGGAGCGACACAGGAGCAGGTCCGCAACGCTTTCAAAATCATTCTCGGTGACCCGAACGTGAAAGGTATCCTCGTTAACATCTTCGGAGGTATCATGGATTGCGACGTGATCGCCAAGGGAATCGTTGCCGCCTGCGGCGAAGTGAACCTGAACATTCCACTCGTCGTTCGACTTGAAGGAAACAACGTTGCCGCCGGCAAAGAAACCCTCGCCAATTCCGATGTCGATCTCATCGCCGCGGACACTCTAGCCGACGCCGCTGAGAAGGCCGTCGCCGCAATCTCTGCGTAACCTCTGAATACTTAAAACTTTACACTTAAATACCATGGCTATTCTCGTAGACGAAAATACAAAGGTTTTGATTCAGGGGATCACGGGATCTTTTGGAGGACGACACGCACAGCTGAGCCTTGACTACGGCACTAAACTCGTTGCCGGGGTCACGCCGGGCAAAGGCGGGCAGGAATTCGGAGGAAGCGTCCCCATTTTCGACACCGTCGAGCAGGCGGTAGCAGAAACCGGCGCGACCGTTTCCGCTATCTTCGTTCCCCCGCCATTCGCAGCCGACGCGATTCTCGAGGCGGTTGACGCAGGCGTTGATCTTGCCGTTGCCATCACCGAAGGCATTCCGGTCATGGACATGATGCGTGTCCGCGCAGCCATGCTCGGCTCGAAGACCCGCCTCATCGGACCTAACTGCCCCGGCGTGGTGACTCCCGGTCTCGGCGAAGATTCTCACGGAGGTTGCCGTATCGGCATCGCCCCCGGATACATCCACAAGCGCGGTAAAGTCGGCGTCGTTTCCCGTAGCGGAACGCTCACCTACGAAGCGGTCTGGCAGCTCACGAATCTCGGCCTCGGCCAGAGCACCTGTGTCGGAATCGGTGGAGACCCCATCAACGGAACGTCTCACCTCGACATCATGAAGATGTTCAACGAAGACCCTGAAACTGAAGCGATCATCATGATCGGTGAAATCGGTGGAACGGCAGAAGAAGAAGCCGCAGCCTGGGCGAAAGACAATTGCGACAAGCCAATCGCCGGATTCATCGCCGGTGCAACAGCGCCTCCGGGCCGCCGCATGGGACACGCAGGAGCGATTGTTTCCGGCGGAATGGGAACCGCTGAAGCAAAAATGGAGGCAATGCGCGATGCCGGTATTGAAGTTGCACAGAATCCATCCGATATGGGTGCCGCGCTCGTCCGTGCGATGGGTTAATTTTTAAACACAGCTTCCCGCCATCAGGTTGGGAAGCACCATGAAAACGCTCGATTCCAAACCTTGGAATTGAATTAAGCGAAGATTATCTATAGAAAAGTAAGTGATGTCGGAAAAACCGGAATATGCCAAGGGTCTCGCAGGAGTAATTGCGAATGAATCATGCCTGAGTGAAGTACTTGGGGAGGAGGGAAACCTTCGCTATCTCGGATACAACATCGACGACCTTGTCGAGAATTGCTCGTTCGAAGAAGTCGCTTATCTGCTTCATCGCCGCAGTCTCCCGACACAGGCACAGCTTGACTCATTCACGAAAAATCTGCGTTCCCATCGCTCTCTTCCGGATGGCGTGATCGAATTCATCAAGAACGCTCCCAAGGACGCAGGTCCGATGGACGTGATCCGGACAGGCGTGAGCATGCTCGGTCTTTACGACAATCGTGGCGAAGATCAGAATCGTGAGATCAACGAGGATCGGGCGATGGCGATTTGCGCCAAGATCCCAATCATCGTCGCCTACTTCCACCGCGCCCGTCAGGGACTCGATCTCCCTGAGATCCGTGACGACCTCTCCGAGGCAGGTCACTTCCTCTATCTCATCAACGGTGAGGTCCCCGGAGCAAGCGCAACGAAGACGCTCGACGTCGCCTACATCATTCATGCCGATCACGGGATGAATGCCTCCACTTTCAGCGCACGCGTCACCATCGCGACGCTGTCGGACATGTATTCCGCGATCACTTCCGCTGTCGGCACTCTCAAGGGGCCGCTGCACGGAGGCGCGAACGAAGGCGTCATCAGAATGCTCAAGAAGATCGGAAGCCTCGATAAAGTCGACGCCTACGTGGAAGACTGTCTTGCGAACAAGAAGAAGATCATGGGCATCGGGCACCGCGTCTACCGCACCCTCGATCCTCGCGCACCGCATCTCCAGAAAATGGCGATCAAGCTCACCGAAGAGCTCGGAGAATCCAAGTGGATCGCAATGTCAGAGCGCATTGCCGAGCTGATGCGTGAGAAGAAAGGCCTCAACGCGAACGTCGATTTCTACTCGGCGACCGTTTATTACTCATTGGGAATCCCAACTGATCTTTTCACTCCTATCTTCGCGATTTCACGCGCCGCAGGATGGACCGCACAAGTGCTCGAGCAGCTCGACGACAACCGTCTCTACCGCCCGCTCACTTACTACACAGGCCCTACCGAAGATCAGCCGATCACTCCGATTGCGGAGCGCGGTTAATCCTACGTCAGTCTCACCTTTTCAAAAGCCCGCGCTCATTTTATGGGTGCGGGCTTTTTGCTTGGCGGTTCCAGCCGTCGGGCGTTCATCGGCCGCCCCAGTCATCGCGCGGACAAGCGCCTAGTAGATCGGTGACCTCCGGCGCTCGTACTTAAGCTAGCCACGCCCGCCCTCCGCAAAACCCCAAAGGGGTTCCCTAAATCCCTAAATCCCTAAATCCCTAAATCCCTAAATCCCTAAATCCCTACTTTCCCTCCGCCTTCAAACTCGCGAGATACTCAACGACATCACGCAGCTCTCCCTTTTGAAGAATGAAAGCGATCGGCGGCATGGTTGAAACGACCGGGCTCCGCGAGTGGATTGTGTCGGCGGGAATCACGGTCTCCTTGTTCTCAATGTCACGCAGAGTGACCGCACCGTCTTTCTCGCCGCGAAACTGCCCTGCCACTGACGTGCCGTCTTTCAGTGTCAGGGAAATATTTCCGTAGCCTTTTGCGATCACCTTCTGAGGATCAACGAGACTTTCGAGAATGTACTGACGATCCTTCTTCAGGCCGATCGATTTCAGATTGGGCCCGACATTGCTCCCCTTTCCATCCTCCACCTTGTGACACCGGATGCACTGCGCTGCCGCGTGATTCATAAAGATCAGCTCACCTCGCTTCGCATTGCCACCCTCCTTTGTAATCTGAAAGGGAGCCAGCGGATCCGCCGCCGCCGCCGCAGCCCATTTTCCGGAGAGCGCCGAGAGCTTTCCGGCAATCTCTTTATCCTGAGCAAAAGGCTCTTCCGCGGCCGCTTCGAAAACATCGAGCTGAAGCGCTGCATCCAAAGTCCCCGCCGTGAGATCATCCACGAGAGCCTTCATCAATTTAGAAGCCTTCACCCCGGGAATCTGTCGAATCGCATGCTGCTTGACGAGTGCGGAAGCGCTACCACCAATCCTGTTCTCAATAACAGGAACCGCCTTCTTAGGACTCGTTGAAACGAGAATTTCGAGCGCCGTAATTTGAACGGTATCCTGCTTATCCTCGAGCCCGGCGGAAACCGACTTCTGCAAGTCAGGTGCCTTCTGTGACGCCAACGTCCGCAGCGCCTCAGCACGCAACATCGCGCTCATCGACTGATTCGAGAACACCGTTTCGAGCGTCTCGTTCTTGATCGTGAGATTCGCCTGACGAGCCAGTTTCATAGCCGTCGTCCGAACCGAGGGAAACGTAGAAGTCAGCAGGGCATCGATGTGCTTCTTGATCGCGCCGGAAACGACATCCGCATCGCGCGGTTCGAGCGGTCGGTAACGCCCGACGACCAAATCGAGCTTGCCCGGCTTCGTCCAGTTCTGCAACGCCTCAAGCCCCGCTTCGAGGTTGGCCTCCCCGCCTTTCCCGCCGGCAATGAAAGCCGCAACGCGCTCCGCTGATTCCGCGTCACCGATTCGAAAGTTGGCATTGATCGCACGACGGGTGAAAGGCTCGTCTTTCGCGTGTGTTCCGAGAGCGGCCGCAAGCGCCGGCATGGCTTCGGGAATCATCCAGTCATCGTGAATCGCTCTCGCCGCATCTCCAGCAGTGATGGGATCCTTATCTTTCAGAAAGGCAGTCACCGCGGCGTCGCCACGACGGCGAAGTGCCACCACCGCGCAGGCCCTGACAAAATCAGATTTGTCACTCCTCAACCCAACCAGTGTCTTGGTCGGAATTGCTCCGGCCATCGCGATGACTCCCGCGTGGCGGACGTAAGTCATGGAATGCTGATGCTCTTTCCCGCGGAGCATGTCGAGAACCGGCCCGGCAGCGGTCGTATCGCCGACACGCCCCAACCCGATCAAAGCCTGGAGCCGAACGCGCTGCGACGGATCAGACAATCCCGCAACGAGCGCCGCGGTCAGCGGATGAGTCTTCCCCGTGGGGGCAGGAATACGATCAAGCCCGAGCCTCAGACCAAATCCATCGGTCGCCGTTTTCACAGCCTGTGCCCGGACCTCGGGATCGGGATCCGTGAACAGCGAAAGCAACGAATCCGCGTCAACTTCACCAGCACGAATCAGTTGCCCGATCCCCCAAATCGCATGAATACGGCCGAGCTGGTCTGCCTCGACCTTCGATGCCGCCTGCGCCAGTTCTTTCGCCGCGTTGCGCGTGGCCAATTCAAACTGTGCCTTGAGTCGAACCCTCTGATCCACATAAGCGAGCAGCGTGACCAGCTCATCCATTTCCATTTTGGAAAAATCCACCGCGATCAACGCCTTGGTTTTCGCGCGGCGAAGATTCGCCTCTTTTTTCTCAACATCGATTCGCCACACCCCTCCCTCTTCATTCAGCGGATAACCACCGCCCCAGTCCACACCGTAGAGCGCCCCGTCGGGAGCAAAGTTCAACCCGACGAGCGGCACGCCTTCCGCGATCTTGTGATCATTCACCATCGCAAAGGCATCCCCGCGAGGACGAACCTGAAATGCCCACTGCTCTCCGCGTGGTGCACTTGTCAGGAAAAAGTAGTTTTGATAATCGCCTCCGAGCGCTGTCCCCGGATTGAATTTAAACCCGGCCGGACCATTCTCGTAATTGCTCAGCGGAGGCGTGAACCAGCGAGGCTGCTTCTCATGCCAGGGTTTGTGCATGAGATCATCGTTCCACGGATTGTAGTCCTCCTTGAGATACTGCCAGTTCGATCTCCAACCGGTTTCGAGATACTGCTCGATGTAGACGAAACGCTCATTCTCCCCCGCGTAGTCAGCATCGTTGTCGACGCCGAAAAAGTTTCCATACTGGTCAAACGCCACCTCCTGAATATTGCGCTGCCCGTGTGCGTATACCTCAAAATTGGATCCATCCAGTTCGCAACGCATCAGACCGCCCTGATTGGGAAAACGATAGTGACGACCGTCAGCTGTTTTCACGCTGATCCCCTTGTCTCCCACCGACCAGTAAATCCGTCCGTCCGGTCCGATCAGGAGCCCGTGCATGTCGTGCCCAGCGTAGGCGAGATGCACCCCGAATCCGGAAGCCAACGCCGTTTTCTCGTCAGCTTTCCCGTCTCCATCCGTGTCACGAAACCTGACCATCTCCGGCACCGGACTCGCGTAGACGCTGCCCTCATGAAATAAGACGCCTCCCGCGACGCCACCGATAAGATGATCAAGGTCTTCCGCGTAGGTATGAATCGAATCGGCAAACCCGTCACCATCCTCATCCGCGATGAGGTGAATTCGCTCGCTCAACGCCGTGAGATCCCGGATGTCGTGGATGCCGTCGCCGGTGTAATCTTTCACACGGTGCGCATTCCCCGTGCTGTTGGCTTCGGTGAACTTGGCTTTGTAAAAATTCTCCTTATCTTTCGTCGTCGTGAAACTGAGATCATCGGTGATCCAGTCAGCGTTCTGCCGGATATCGAGATCGTTCGCCTTGCGCCGCATCGTCTGCGTGACGTAGGCCCGCCCCTGCGGATCGAAACTGATCGCGACCGGATCGGGAACCTGAAAGTCAGGCGTCCACTTGGTAAATTTCAGCTGCTTGGGTCTCGCCTGCTCGCGCCGCTGCGGAGTCACGGCCACCCCCCGCAATGTCACATCATCCCAGAGCCCCTTGTCATCAAATGTCCCGATGCCGATCTGTCCCCACGTGAAGGTTTTGTCATGAGCGACGTGAGTCGGATTCTCCATGTCATCGAAATAGATCTCAATAAGCCCGGTCGCGACGGTGCGAACGATTTTGACATCATGCCAGGTGTCGCTCTTCCAGGGCGTTCCGTCGGAGGCCTTTTCTGAAATCGCAATTCGCGGCGCTTCGTTCACGAGAAAAATCTGATTGGCATGAGGATCGGCTTTCTGCCCGAGATGCACGTAGTAAAAATTGGCAGGATCCTGATACCCGAAAAAGAGGCACATGTCCCGGTGGTCCCGCGGCTCCTGCTTCGACTGAACCCGGGCCGTAAGCACGAAATCGCCAACGATATGATCATTCAGCAGCGCAATATTGTGCGGGCTGCGATAAGGCGCCTTGTAATCCGATCCTCCCACATTTTCGAAGACCCGGTTCCCATCAACCTCCGTGATTTTCCATGCCTTCGGATCCGTTGGCGTCCAGTTTTCCGCCCCTTTGGAAAAGTCATCTGAATAGATAACAGGAAGCTCCTCCCCACGGGAAAAAGTGCTCGAGAAGATGGCGAGCAGCAGAAAAACAGAAATTTTAAGCATCGGAAAATCTCACACAATTTCGACGATCCGCCAACGACGAGAATCGGGGAGAAACGCTTATTTTTGCGGCACTCCGGAACTGAATGCCCAGCTCGAAATGTGGATAGCATTGCCCTCGGGATCCCGCCCCTTCGTGAAGGCAAAATCGTCGACTTCGTAGATCTTACCAAGCTTCAATCCCTTCTTCGCGAGCGTTTCTTTCGCCGCAGAAACATCCTCGGCGGCAAACGTAATCGAAGTCATCTCGCCTCCCCGCTCACGGGCGCTTTTCCCGCACCGATGAATCGAGAGAAAACAATCACCACCGGCCAGCGTCGCAAACCCATCTTCCGCCCGAACGATTTCGAGATCGAACACCGAGACATAAAAGGACGCAAGCCGCTCCACGTCTTTCGCATAGAGCTGGATGGAGGCGATTTGCATGAACAGGAGAACCTAGTCAGCAATCTCGACCACTTCGGTCGGAGCTTCGATCCATCTGTCGTGCTCTTTGATGAGGTCGATGAGCTTGTCGACCGCGTCATCCTCGGGGATATTGAATTTCACGGCTTCCTTCCCGACGTAAAGATTAATCTTTCCGGGAGCACCTCCGACGTAGCCGAAATCGGCATCCGCCATCTCACCGGGACCGTTCACGATACAACCCATTACCGCGATACGAACACCTTTGAGATGCCCCGTCGCACCGCGAATCTTCTGAGTCGTGGTTTGGAGATTGAAAAGCGTCCGGCCGCAACTCGGACAGGCCACGTAATCGGTTTTAAAAATCCGCGCGCCTGATGCCTGAAGCACGTTGTAGGCAAGTCGCAGCGACTGCCCCGGTGCCTGCTCACCCTGAATCAAAATTGCATCGCCGATGCCATCACAGATCAATGATCCGATGTTCATTCCCGCGGTGAGGAGCGTAGGAAGAAAATCGCGATCCGGATCGGTCGAAGGATGAAGCGTGTCTTTCAACAAAATCGGATGTCGCGCATCGAGGCGCGCAGCCAGCAATCGAAACGCGGAAATCACGGGAATCGTGAGACCGTCGGCAACCGTGACGAGGACCGCCTCATCACTGGCGTTGATCGCCGCAATCGCATCCGCATCGCGGGGATCGATCGCTTTGACTCCGGATTGCTCAACGACGATCTCGGGCTGAAAATCACCGAGTTTAGCGAGCTTATGAGCGAGAGCGTTCCATTTTTCCTGCGACGTGAAAACGCGGACCGTTTCGTCGCCGCCGAGGTCGATGCCCTGAATCGACAGTTTTTCGGTCTGTCGCCGCTCGTATTCGAACGGGTTCCACGTGACTTCATCCCAGCTCAGCGTATCGGAAATATCGTCTGCGTTGCTCCGCATTTCCTCGATCAAATCGACGAGGGCACGCGCCACGGGGATTTCATAAACCGCGTCCTCGGTAAGGCTGACCCGAATCGTGTCACCGACGCCATCCGCGAGGAGTGAACCGATCCCGATCGCGCTCTTGATGCGGCCGTCCTCACCGTCGCCGGCTTCGGTCACCCCGAGATGGATCGGGTAATTCCAATCCTCGCCCAGCTCGGTAAGCCGCGCCACGAGGAGACGATACGCCTCGATCATGACTTTCGGATTGCTCGCCTTCATCGAGAAAACGAAGTCGTGGTAATTTCTATCCCGCGCGATGCGGGCAAATTCGAGCGCACTCTCGACCATCCCCAGCGGCGTGTCGCCGAAGCGGTTCATGATGCGATCGCTCAGCGAACCGTGATTGGTGCCGATACGCATCGCCGCGCCTCGCTTGATCGCTTCATCGACAAGCGGTCCGAAATCTTCGACGAGTCGTTCGAGTTCTTCGGCGTATTCGGTGTCCGTGTATTCGCGGATCTGAAATTTCTTTTTATCGGCGTAGTTACCCGGATTGACGCGCACTTTCTCGACCCACTTTACCGCTTCCATCGCCGCATCGGGCTTGAAATGGATATCGGCGACGATAGGAACATCGCTCCCTTTTGCCCGAACACCCGCGACGATATTCTCGAGGTTCGCGGCGATCTTCTTCGTCTGCGCAGTGACCCTGACAATCTCACAACCGGCTTCGACGAGGCCCATCGTCTCCGCGACGCAATCGTCCGTTTCGCGGGTGTCGCTCGTGAGCATGGACTGAACCCGAATCGGATTCGATCCTCCAACGCCAACCGGCCCGACCACAACGGATCGAGTGGGACGGCGCTTCGACGTGAGTGGAGAGGGAGCGTAGTTACGGCTCATATTTCAGTGATCAAACAACTCACTACGCTACGGCACTCTTTATTTTTTCAGAGGAAGAAATTTAGGAATCTTTTGCTCCGACGGAGCTTCCCCGTCCGGCACCCGGTCTCCCACATCTTTTAAGGTCACAAAGGCCATGAATCCGAGCAGCATCAGCACAAACGCGGTCTGCACCACTTCCAGCACCTTGAAAGGAATCGGCTTGCGACGGGCTGCCTCGAGCAGAGCCATGACGATGTGCCCTCCATCGAGAACGGGGAAAGGCAGCATATTCAAAATCGCGAGGTTCACGTTGAGAAGCACGCTGAACCAAAGCGCGAGACGCCACCCCTCGTTGTGCTGAAACAGATCGTAGTAGAGCCCCATGATTCCAACAGGACCGCTGAGGTGCCCCGCTTTCACATCCGACTTGGGTGAGAAGACCGCCTGAAGCGTTTTTGTGATCGACTTGAAACTGTTCACGACCTGAGTCACCGGATTCTCGCGAACGAGCGTGCGGATCCCGTCACCGTCCCAGGCGACTCCGAGCATCGCTTTGCTACCGTCGACTTCGGGCACTCGCGGAATGATTTCTTTCTCCAGAGTTTCATCGCCGCGCAACAATGTCAGACTGACTTTCTCGCCTGCCTTCCAATCGAAAGTGCTCACGCTCATCTGACTGACAGAAGGCTCACCATTCAAATGAGTAATGATATCTCCCGTCTCGAGACCGGCATCTGCGGCGGGACTGTTCTCCATGACGCGGCCGACAACAGCCGAGAGCTGCGGACGAATTCCGATCGTGCGGAGCGGTGGACGTGAACTGATTTTCGCCCAGAATTTCTTCAAGGCCGAACCTTCAACGACGGCGACCTCGGCCGCGGCGGGACGCTCTACAAGCACGCTCATTTCGCCTTTACCGGGGCGGATGAAATCGACTTCGATATTCTGATTGTCGCTCGAAATAATTGTCCACATGATCGAGCGATCCATTCCCTGGAATCGCTTCACCTCTTTGCCGTCCACGAAAGTGATCTTGTCACCCGGGAGCAAACCCGCTTTCGCTGCCGGAGTTCCCGGCGCGACCATTCCCACAGTCGTTGTCGCGACCGACTCGGAAACCGGCTTTTTCACCGCCCAGACGATGCACGCAAAGACACACGCAAGAAGAAAACTGAAAAGCGGGCCCGCCGCGGCAACGATGATTTTATCGAGCGCGGTAATAGGAGGGAGCACCTTCGGCTTCTCCTCACCTTCTTCGACCTTGCCCTCGATGCCTTCCATTGGAGCCATCTGAGGAAGCGACACAAAACCACCCGCCGGGATCGATCCGAGGCCATACTGAACCCCGTTGTAGGTCTTTTTCCAAATCGGCTTCCCGAACCAAATTTGAAAACGATCGATGTAGAGTCCACGCCAGCGCCCCGCAAGAAAGTGGCCCCACTCGTGAACGACAATCATGATATTAAACATCATGATCACGAGGAAAAGAATGCCGATAAAACGTAGAACGGAAACGAGAATGTCCATAAAATAAGGTAAAGTGAGTGGGAACCCCGAAAGAGGGGTGCGGAATATAACACCACCCGCCTCAGAGGCAAAGTCTAGTAAATCTAAATTTTACAAAAAATTAAATCATCATGCGCGCCCTGCTACAACGAGTGAGTGAAGCTTCCGTCACCATTGAAGACGCAGTCCACGGAGAGATCGGCGCCGGGCTTCTCATCCTGCTCGGCATCGAACACGAAGACGACGAAACCGACGTTGATTGGCTCGTCAAAAAGATCATCAAAATGCGGATTTTCGAAGACGACGCGGGGAAGATGAACCTTTCGATTCTAGATACCGGCGGTGACGCGCTCGTCGTGAGTCAGTTCACTCTTCACGCCGCCGTCAAAAAGGGAAATCGCCCCAGCTACGCCCGGGCGGCGCGGCCTGAGCAGGCGGTTCCGCTCTACGAAAAATTCATCGGCGAACTCCAAAACGCGCTCAACCGTCCCGTTCCCACCGGAAAGTTCGGGGCGATGATGGCTGTTGCCCTCGTCAACGATGGACCCGTCACGATTTGGCTGGATTCGCGAAATCAGGAATAATCCCGCTCACTAAATCAGGAATAATCCCGCTCACTTTATCGGAATCATACGCCCATCCGCACCGGACGCGGCCGCCAATAGGGTATAGTCTGTGATCCAACCCTGTTGAGTCCCCGACTTGACCCTGTCCGGTTCATGATTCATCCCTCTTACATCGCTCTCCTAACCCTGTTCAGTGTCGCGCTGTTGCCGGCTCAGGAGACTCCGGTGCCGATCCAGTTCCCGGCGGACGGTGGAATCCTCAACGTCCTCGATTTCGGTGCCATTCCCGACGACGACAAGGACGACACCAAAGCGATCCAGGAGGCACTCAATCTGCACCCGGCGGGGAATCGCATCATTTACCTTCCGCCGGGCACCTATCAAATCACCAACACGCTGTCCTGGCCTGACGGTGATCATGCCGGAACCGCGCAGAAGCGGACGATTTTGCAGGGAGCCGGCGAATCACTCAGCATTCTCGAAGTGCCTCGAGCGACGAAACATTTCACCGAAGGCCCTCCCAAACCGGTGATCTGGACGGGGAGCAAACCGGCGCAGCGCTTTCGAAACGCGATCCGTGATCTCACGATCAGCGTCCGGAAAGACAACTGGAACGCGATCGGCCTGCAGTTCAACGCGAGCAATCAGGGAGGGGTCCGCAACGTCACGATCAAGTCCGAAAACGGCGCGGGTAAGATAGGCCTCGACCTCGGGCACACCGATGAAATAGGGCCTTTGTTAGTTAGGAACCTCACCGTCGAAGGATTCGAAACCGGAATCAGCACGAAGTGGCCGGTGAACTCGAGCACTTTCGAAAACATCACGCTGAGAGACCAACGGAAATTCGGGTGGTGGAATTACCATCAAATGATTTTCGTCCGCGGACTCATCAGCGAGAACCGCGTCACCGCGCTTTACAACGAAAGGAACTCGTGGGGATCGGTGCTCCTCATGGATTCACACATCCACGGAGTCAAAGCCCCGCAACATGTCCCCGGGATTCTGAATCAACGGCAGATGGTGTTTCGAAACGTCGAATTTTTTGACTACAAAAAGCCCGTCGACCATTCGGACAAGGACAGAGACAAGGGCGACATCGATAAGTCCGGGCTCATCTCAAACGACACGTCTCATCGCAATGTCGTCTCGCTCTTTCGCGAACTGAAAAAAGATTCGTTCGATGAAATCGAAGAGCTCCCCTCCTTACCGATCAAGGAAACGCCTACGATTGCATGGGGAAACCCGGCTCAAGACTGGGCCAATATTAACCGGTTCGGCGCTGATCCAACGGGGCAGAATGACTCCAGCGGCGCGCTGCAACGGGCAATCGACTCCGGAGCGAAGACGATCTACCTCCCCGCCGGCGATACCTTCCGCTTCCAAACGGAGGTCCGAATCCGCGGCCCCGTACAGAGAATCATCGGACTGGAGGGGCGTTTCACGACTGAAGGGGAGCCCGTCTGGAAACTCGTCGACGGCAATCACCCCACCGGTCTCAAAGATGCCCCCGCTGTCATTATCGAGCGCATCGGCGCACGAGCCGGAACCGACGAGATTATGATCCGCCATGAAAGCAAACGAACCCTGATTGTCAGTTCGACAATGGGATTCAACGTCCAGGGCCACAATACGGGAGATCTCTTTCTCGAAGATTTCAGCGGTCAGCTCGAACGCGTCGCGCCTGACCAAAGCGCCTGGTGCCGCCAGCTCAACAGCGAACGGAAAGGCGTGAAATGTCGCAACACCGGCGGCAAACTCTGGATTCTCGGCATGAAAACGGGGAACATCGGCACGGTCGTCGAAACCACCAACGGAGGGCACACCGAGCTGAACGGACTCTTTCTCTATTCAAACACAGGGTGGAACGAAGACGTTCCCGCTTTCCTCATCATGGACAGCACTGCGGTCCTCCGGGGGATCAACGAACGCAATTTCAACCGGAGCCCGGTTTCATTCTGGATCTCGGAAACACAGGGCGACGAGACGAAAGAACTTCGCGAGCGTCCCTGGGTTTACCTGAGCAAGTGAAGCGCTGCCGCTCCACGATTTCCGTCGCCCGACAGGAAACGCACCAGACCAACCGGCTTACTTTTTCGTTTTCACCGCGCGCTTCCGATCAGGGAAGAGCGTTCGGCAAAATCCGCAAACAGTGCCGTCGCAACCGCGTGCCGTGCAATGCTCACGCCCGTAGAAAATGATCTGAAGGTGGAGCTTGTTCCAGCTCTCCTCGGGGAAGGTACGCTTCAGGTCCTTTTCGGTTTCGACGACATTTTTTCCAGAGGTCAGCTTCCAACGCTGCGCGAGGCGATGAATGTGAGTATCGACAGGGAACGCCGGATACCCGAACGCCTGAGCCATCACAACCGAGGCCGTTTTGTGCCCCACTCCGGGAAGAGCTTCGAGCGCTTCGAAATCAGGGGGAACTTCCCCGCCGTGTTTTTCGATCAGAATTTTCGAAAGCTCTGAAATGGCGACCGATTTGCGCGGCGAGAGGCCACAGGGTCGGATGATTGCTTTGATATCCTCGACGGGAACTTTCGCCATATCGGCAGGATTGTCCGCGAGCTCGAAAAGAGCGGGAGTCACCTGATTGACACGCTCGTCGGTGCATTGCGCGGAAAGCAAAACCGCGATGAGAAGCGTGTAGGGATCGGTGTGATCCAACGGGATCGGTGTCTCGGGATAGAGCCGTTCAAGCTCCGCGAGAACAAACGCTGCGCGCTCCGCTTTTGTCATGCGCGGCAGGAAAGAAAATCAGGCACTGCCGCCGGGTTTCTTATATCCGGCGAGGCCTTTACGCTCGATCTCACTGAGCATTTTACGCACGTGATTGGCGTGTTTGACGTGCTTGCGCTCGTCGAGAATTTTGGCGCTCTCTTCGAAAGAACCCCATTCGAGAACTCGAATAGGAACATTGCGGACACCCCAGTCACCGATGCCACTTAGGTTGGGCTTGTAGATATCGATCGTCTCGGTGCCGCAAAGCGCACTGCCATAGTCATCGACGACATACTGATAGGGAAGCCCCTCGATCACAAACCGCGTCCCGAGCGGGTACTTCGACCAGTCAGCGGCGGCGCTCCTGACCTGAGAACCATATTGAAGCGTGCCTCCCGCGGCGCTGAGGCGACCGTATTGCAAACTGTCCGCCTGGAGATGGCTGTAAGCGGTTGTTCTCACCATCATGATCTGATTGGTGGGGCGATTCCCGACCGAAGTGCGGGGAACGGAAGTCAAACTCACGGCCGGCTTCGGCTCGAACCGGCGTTTCTGAGCGACCTGTTCGAGTTGTGCAGGCTGCTCGACTGCCGGCGCTCCCACGATGGAATCCGAAGGAGTGGGATGACTTTCCTCACCGGGAGAAGCCACTTCCTGAACGTCTTCATCCGCGATGCGGTTCACCGCCTTGATGTTGGATGACGTCACACCGGAGAGATTCGACGTTGTCGTGCAACTGGTTGAAAGAAGGAGAGTTGCGCCTCCGAAAAGAATAAAAAACTGGGAGCGTATGTGAACCGTGCTTCGCATATTTATGAACTGTTTCAATTACGCAGAATACACGACAAGTCAACTCGCTCTGCAGCTCGTTGTCCAAGGTATCACGAATTGATTTAGATTACTATAAACTTTATAGCCCAATCGTAAAAATAAATGGGAAATTTGTTCTGTATAACACGGTCTCCTCCACGATTCCTTAGCTTATTTTTTAAAAAAATTCATTCCTTCCTCAGGGAGCTTGTAGGGACTGATCCTGATTTCCCCGGGTTCGACGAATACGCTGACCATGCCGTGCCTCTGGTAGTCGAAGACAGAAATCTTCCGTTTTTGCAGGTTTTCCCGGAAATGCGCGGAAACAGCTTCCGTGGCAGGGAAATCAGCATGGCTTGAAATTACGACCTGCGGCGAGATGGCATCGAGAAACGCAGGCAAACCCGAGGGCGAGCCGCTGTGTTGCCCCCGAATCCAGACATCGGCTTTGAGATTGACGCCTCTTTCAAGCAGCTTTTTTTCGGTCTCAAATCCGGCATCCGAGGTGAACAGGATCGACCACTCCCCGTAAACCAGTTTCAGGACGAGAGCCCGGTCATCAGCGAGTCTGCCGTTGTTGTCTTTCTCCGGCGCGAGCACATCGAAGTGGAGGCCTTCGCCCGGCTCGATCCGTTTGCCCGCTGACACGACGAGGCGCTGAATCGAGTGCCGGTCGCACAAGGTCCGAATGTCAGAGTATGCCGGAGATCGATTCTCAGCGGTTGATTCGAGAAGCAGCCCCGGCCGGAAATGGGCAATCATTTCGGGAGCCGCACCGATGTGCCCCATGTCCCCGTGAGTGAGCACGAGCGATTCGATTTGATTGATCCCGCGATACCGCAGAAGAGGCAGCAGCTGATTGCGATAAGTCAGGTCGTCACCACTATCAATCACCCAAACCGGCGCCCCCGGCACGGCTGACTCCGGCAATTGGATCAGATTAGCCGATGACCCGAAAGCCCCCATGCTATCGATCCTGAGCGTCTCCTCCGCCCGAAATCCCGTTGCCCCGTCCGCGCTCCCCACGTGATGAGTCGCCCCGGGCAGGGTGGCGAAAAACTGCGCCCAACTCGTCAGGAGAATCGCAGCACCGACGTTCAGCTGATTGAGCAAAGCCACGACCGGACCGAGATGCAGTGCGGAAAAAATAAGCGAGGCAAACGCGATCATGATGACCAGTCCCGCGAGCGGAACCATGAACAGATTCGCGATCACCCCGACCGGCGCGAGACTGTGAAAATGCCAACTCAACCAACCGGCCGACCCGATCCAGGAGGTCACCGATATCGCAAGAATCGCGGCGAACCATGAGATCCCCGCGTTGAATGAATGACGCATTGGATTGATAAGCCTCCTCGGGATAAACGGATCCGATCGGAAAGGAGCCTCGATCAGCTTCCTCAGGCCATGCCCGAACAGTGCGATGAAAAAGAGCACCGTGAACGAAAGTTGGAATCCGGGGAGGAAGAGCTGCTGCGTGTCGACCAGCAGAATTAAAAGCGCAGCGAGACCGAGGAGGTTGAATAAACGCGGACTCTCCTTGATCCCGAAACCGAGAAGAAAAATCGAAAACATCACCGCGGCCCGCACCGCCGACGGCCTCAGCCCCGTGAGCACCGCGTAGAAAAGGATCAGCGGTATCACGATCCAGATCGCACGCCGTTTCGGAATCCTGAAGAGCAACGCCACTCCGAGGAAAAGCCCGCCCACAATCGCGACGTGCATTCCCGAGACCGCAAAAAGATGAGTCGTCCCTGAGAGCTTGAATAACTCCTCGAGATCCTCCGGAGCGTTGTCCCGCGCCCCCAGCGACATCGCAGCAATGAGCCCTGCATAGGGGAGGTCCGCCGAATTGAGCCCCCGGCGCAGCGCCTTTTCCATCGCCGTTCTCGATCGATGCGCAAATCGAATCAGCGCCCACCCGCTTCTTCCCTCCAGAATCTCAATCCCGTCCCCGGCACTGACCTCGAACTGCCCGCGCGAACCGGAATGCCTGAAATAGAACTCACGGGCATCAAAGCCGCCCGGAACCGTCGGAGGATCGAGCGGACGCAGCACCCCCGTCGCGCGGATCCGATCTCCGTATTCCAGAACAAGGTCACTTTTCCGAATGAGAACGGGAACCCGGTGTCGCGTCGAGAAGGAATCGCCACCGAGCCGGACCGCTTCGATCTCAACGATCGCCTGAGTCGACTTCCCCCTTCGATTCGACTTTGAGGCAATCCATCCCGAAATCCCCACCGCTGACGAGAGCCCCTCCTTGAGCCCTTTCGCGAAGGGAAACGAATCGATCCGCTCGAGTCGACGCTCATGAACCGCCCCCGCCACCACCATGGCAATGACAGAGGCAATCAGCAGCGGACCATGAGCTGATTCCTCCCGTCGCGCCCATATCGCGCCGCAGGCGAGCAGGATCACTATCCCCCAGCCCAATAAAAACCTACCCGAATCAACGGCAACAATCCCTGCCATCGCCACGAGGCACACCACAAACAGCGGGGCGAGGAGCAACAACTCAGCCCCTCTCTTTTTCCAGCGTTTCAGGGTCTTTTTCACAAAAGCGTAAATTTCTCTAAATTTCAGGTTGGCATTTGCCAAGACATCGCTAAATTCACGTCCCTCGCGGGTCACTCCGTGAGGAACAGCTCAGTTTCACAAAACTCAGTTAAAGGTTAAGTTTATTAAAATTTAATTGAAAGTTTATAAAACTTTGAGATGTTATAGCGATTGCGGGTATAGCTTAGTGGTAAAGCCCTAGCCTTCCAAGCTAGTTATGTGGGTTCGATTCCCACTACCCGCTCCACTTCAAATTGATCCTTATGAAGCTCGCTATCCCTCTGATTGCCTTGACCATTGGCACCTATCTTCCCACATGGTCGACCGCTTCTGAATCCGCTCAGGATTGTAGTAGCGCTATTGACACGCTTGTCGCCGGCATCCAGGCCCAGCCCGATCACGTCCTGATGCTCTTCCAGGATGCCCTGCAAACCAATCCCGGCTGCCGACGCGATCTCATGATCAAAGTGATCGAGTCGTCCAATCCCGACTCAAATTTGCTCACGCAGCTCATTTACGTCGCCCGCAACGAGTTCCCCAACGAGGACAACGCCATCGCCGAAGCGGTTCTTTTGTCTGCTCCTGAATTTGGAAATATCATCCGCGACGCCTTCAGCGCCGATCAGGCCATCGTGACCGATAGCCTCGCCGAATCGACCCGGGCCAACCGAGAGCTTCCTGCCGAAGCGATGGCGATGGACGAAGACATCCGCGAGGCCATCGCCCGCATGACCGCGAAAGTCGAAGGAAAGATCTGGCCCGAGCAGGACCTCTCAGGTGAACCGGTAAAATTCAAAGTCCGCGACGAAGTCCGCGTCTCACGCGAGAGCGCCGGCGCCGACGAATCGTTCATGAACAACTCGCTCCCCGTCGATCAAGTCGATGAACGCAAACTTGTTCCTGCTCCTGTTTCGATCGACGACACCCCGCGGATCACCAGTGACATCCGATTGGACGAGTCCCGCTTCAACGAAGGGAAAACCGCTTCGACGAGTCCTGAAATGGCCGACCAGCAAAGCATTACTCCGGCCGGCAGCGTCAATTCCATCGGCCTTCCGAAACTGCCCCGCTCCAGCATTTACCACATTCCCGCTGCCGCGAAATCCTATCGCTCCACGATCGATTACGAAAAGGATGACAAATCGCGTCCCCCTCTCGTGATTCGTTCGGCTCCCGAAACGCCTTCGAGTCCGAAATAGGGCGATCCCGGGCACCCGCCCGCCGTGAAATGCCTTTTGGCAGAAGGCATCTACCAGCGATGCAGACGCAAGGTAGCAGCGTCTCGCCGGGACGCAGCTCTCACGAATCACCCACGGCTCGCGCAGCCGCTGCGCCTCACAGCCTCGGTTCGTTGAACGGAGTCGTCGGAATTTTCCCGCTCGCCTTCGCTCTCAGGAGCGGTCTCAACTCGTCCATGACCGCCTTATCCGCATCCGTCGGATCGACCGCGAGATTATCAAATTCCATCGGGTCGGCCCAGTGATCATAAAGCTCCACGCCCGACGCGCCTTCCGCCCATTCCATAAAACGCCAGCGATCCGTCCGGATGCTGCACCCCATCACCGGCGTATCGAGCCTGTCATCCTGAGGACGCAGAATCTGCGTGATCGCATAACCGTCCCATTCCGCGATCGGATCATCTAACAAAGGCACAAGGCTTTTCCCCTCGAGCCCGTCGGGAAGCGCGAGTCCCGCCGCCTCGGCAATCGTCGGGTAAATATCGACAAACTCGACGATGCGGCTGCAATCCTGCTCATTTCCCGCAGCCCCCGGCACGCGAATGATGAGCGGCGTGCGTGAGCATTCTTCAAAAAGCGTCCGCTTCTGCCACACCCCGTTATGCTCCCCGAGGTGGTAGCCGTGATCGCTCCAGAAAACGACGATCGTGTCATCCGCCAGCTCAAGTCGCTCCAGCGCATCGAGAAGCCGCCCGACCTGCGCATCGATGAAACTAACACAGGCATAATAGGCCTGCAAAGCTCCCAGCAAGACCGGTTCTTCGAGTCCATAATTCGGAATCGGACAGTTGTGAGCAAAGCCCGGCACCGGAATGTCGTCTCGATCATCCTTCGGCGCGTAAGGGAGTCTCAGGGTCTCCTTTGGATAAAGATCGAAGTATTTCTTCGGAGCAACATACGGCGTATGAGGCCGGAAAAACCCCACCCCGAGGAAGAATGGCTCGTCTTTTTTCTCCTCCATGATCTTGATCGCCTCCGTCGTGATCATCCCGTCGGTTTGCTCCTCGTCCGTCCCGTCCGCCGCAAGCCAACTCAGGGCCGCGCTGATTTTCCGATGAGGCTCCGCGTTGAAAATGAGATCCTCTTCGTCCTTGTCACGCCCCTTCGGATTCACGGTCCGCTCCCAGGAGGGAGGGTCATCAAAACCATCCGTCCCGATGCTCGCGGGGACGTTGTAATGATAGATCTTCCCGACCCGGGCGGAGAAATAGCCCGACTTCATGAAAAGCTGCGACAGCGTCACGACATCCGGAACCGCTTCACGGAAATGCTGGTCGAGATCGTAAACCTTGATCGTATCCGGACGAAGCCCCGTCATGAGACTCGCCCGCGTCGGATTGCAAAGCGGCAACTGATTGTAGGCCCGGTCAAAACGCACCCCCGAAGCCGCGAGCCGGTCGATGTGCGGCGTTTGCGCGATGAGATCTCCGTAACAGCCCAGCGAACTCGCAAGGTCATCGACCGAGATGAAAAGAACGTTCGGCTTCTTCGATTCAGCAAAAATCGACGACTGGAGCAGTAGGAAAACCGCAACCCAACAGGGTAGGGTCAGTGATCTGACAGGGTTAAGCCGGAGGGAAAAACGGGAAAGGAAATTCATAGCGTGCCCTCTCCATACCAGAACCCGGCGGGGTTGGAAATGTGGTTTTTAACCGATCGACCAACATGTCTCGCCCCCACAAGGAGTGCCGCGCTTCCAGCCGCCGCCCGGAGTCTCCGCAGGCAGCAAAATGCAGCATCTCCCTGATTGAGAATACTTGACGTCACTTAAACGGATCCGGTCCACTTGGGCTCGGGGTCCCACCACCGCCGAACGGATCAGGTTCGCCCGACCCCGAAGTTGAGCTTCCAAATGGATCCGGTTTCCTCGCTCGCGGCGACGCACCTCCGAATGGATCCGGGACAGGAGTCACAGAAATCGACGGAGAAGTCGAGACAGGAGCATAACCATCGATCAACACCATCCAGTAATGATGCACCCAATCCCGCCAGCTAAATTTCTGATAGCATGACCAACTCGAAGTATAAGCATCAACCATCTCCAATTGATCGCGTGTGTTTCGCACACACAAGAGTCCCTTTTGGGGATAAAAATTGGCGACCGTTCCTTCAGAGACTTCGATCCCTGCGCTTTCCAGCGTCTCTTGCACATCTACCTTTTCGCTGAATGGATCCACATCACCGAAAAATGCAGGCCCCGGCTCGAACCATCCTTCTTCAAGCGCGCCTTCATCACTCAGTTCGACGATCTCGACATCACCGTCATTCGAAACGCGGTATTTCAAACCCGCGAGAGAGGTCAAATACATCATCCCCTCCGCAGCCGGAACATCGGTAAGACGCAATCGAATCGGCACATTCACCTCGCCAACCGATTCCTCTAACACAATTCGAAATGTGTCAGACCCGGTCCTGTTTTCGTTCATCGCCTTTTCGAGCGAATCCAGGCAATCAAGAAAGGGCTCATCTCGGAAATCGATCTCAGGGATCATGGTTTCCTTCAACGCACCTTCCGTGATGCGTATCTGTCTGATCGATTCATCCAAATTCTTCGGATCCCCGTATCGCAAATCCGACCAGAGGATGATCTCAGGCTCTTTCTCAGCCAGTCGATCGACCAGAAACACCAGAAGAATCGAAAGCACCGCGGCGCAACCGATCCAAATCCATGTCAATTTCCGCTCGCGGTGATCCATTTCAGGAAGGCTATCAAATCCGCAAGGCTTCGACAAGTCGACTCCCGTCGCGCCCTTACTCCACCGAAAAGGCTTGCAGTTCGCCTGATTCGCGATTGAGTTGCGACCTGATTATGGGAAAACGAGCAGTACTATTATTCGCCGGGCAGGGAGCGCAATCCGTAGGGATGGGAAGCGATCTCGCGGAGCAGTTTGACGCAGCGAAGGCAATTTTCGCGAGGGCTGACGAACAACTCGGCTACTCCCTCAGTGAAAAAATGTTCAACGGCCCTGCCGACGAGCTGACCCGCACCTCGATCTGTCAGCCCGCGCTCTACGCTCACGGTCTCGCCTGCCTCGAACTGCTCAAGGCTCAGGTGCCCGATCTCGAAATTGCAGGCTGCGCGGGACTTTCCCTCGGAGAATTCACCGCCCACGCCGCTGCGGGAACCTTCGATTTTGCAACCGGACTCGATCTCGTCGCGAAGCGCGGCACGTTCATGGAGGAGGCCACGAGCGCGACAAAAGGCTCGATGGCCGCGCTGATCGGCGGTGAGGAGGCGGACATCTACAAGTTGGCGGAGAAGTGCGACGTCGATGTCGCGAACCTCAATTGCCCGGGTCAGATCGTGATTTCCGGTAAAAAAGAAGGTATCGAAGCCGCCGTCGCCTGCGCGTCAGAGTTCGGCGTTCGTATCGCCCAGGAGCTCGAAGTCGCCGGCGCGTATCATTCGCGTCTCATGCGTCCGGCTCAGGAAAAACTCGCCGCAGTTCTTCAGGGGCTTGAACTCAACACCCCGAATGTCCCGGTGATCTGCAATGTCGAAGCGAGAGAGGTCAGCGAAGCGGATGACATTCGCAAGACGCTCGAAGCTCAGGTCAGCGGCTCAGTTCGCTGGGGCGAAAGCGTTCAGGCCTTTATCGACAAAGGCGAAGAACTCTTCATCGAGCTCGGCCCCGGACGCGTTCTCGCCGGCATGATGCGCCGCATCGACCGCAAGAAAACCTGTCTCAGCTTTGCCGACGCCGAAGGGCTCGAAAAAGTCGTCGCTGAGCTGAACGGCTGAATCCGGCCGGATCACCGCTCAAGCGCCGGGGAATCCGCAGCGATCACTTCCCGCTGCGATTCCGGGCGGAAAAAATAGAGATCGATCACCGCCTTCACCCGCGCGAAAAACTCCCGCACTCTGACGCCGCGGGAATCCATCCGATCGACCGTGGCGCTCTTCAGAGCAGTGGCGTTCACGCCGACGTGATCGGCGATAAAGAGCGCGCGATTGACGTGAAAATCATCGGATACGATCACGACATCCTCGATCCCGAATACCGTTTTCGCGCGGCTCAGCGAGTCGAGCGTCCTCGCCCCCTGATCATCGGCGAGAATATCGCCCTTTGAAACGCCCATCTCGATGAGCCCCTTTGTCATATCGCGCGTTTCGTCGTAATACTGGGAATCGCGGTAGCCGCTCACGAGCAGTTTCTCGACGCGGCCGGATTTGATGAGCTCGGCAGCGGCTTTGAGACGATTCTGGAAATGCAGGTTCAGAATGTCAGGTGAGACCTTCTTCGACGTCCCAAGGACCAGTCCTACGGGCGCTGCGGCAACTTCCTCGACGGTGCCAAAAACCCTCTTCTCAGTCGATCCAACGATCCAGAGATTGCAAAGCACGATAAATGCCACCAATAGAAGAAGTGGAAGCGTAAAGAGCCAGAAAAAGATAGAGCGCTTTCGTTTGCGGGGCATGATTCATTCAGCATTCGCGCCGAAGTGGCGAACGATACTTAACATTTCCTTAAAATTCTTATTTTCAATTCAAATACCTTCTCATGAAGACGATTCCGAGAATCTTCTCTTACTTAAAACGTTATCCCGTCCTCGCTGTTTCGCAGCTTTCCTGTGCGGTGGTCATGACTTTGATGGTGATCGTTTTCCCAGAGGTCACGAAAACGATCACCGGTGAAGTGATCCCCGACCGTGACTTCGATCGTCTCATCCCCCTCGCTCTCATCGCGGCGGGAGCGTTCTTTGTCACCAATCTGTTCAATGCCCTGCGCATTATTCTGAACAATACGTTCGAACAAAACGTGATCTTTGATATTCGGTCCGATTTGTATGAAAAAATTCAGCGACTCCCGATGCGCTGGTTCGATAACAAGCGAACCGGAGACGTCATGACCCGTGTCACCGAAGACGTAACCGCTATGGAGCGGGTCCTCATCGACGGTATCGAGCAGGGAGTCGTTGCGGTCCTGCAGATTCTTGTCGTCGGCTTTTTCCTCTTCAAAGAAAACACCACCCTCGCCTTCATCGCGATGATCCCGATGCCGTTCCTTTTCATCGGTGCATGGACTTACACGAAGACCGCTCCGGCACGACACCGGAGAGTGAGAAGCGCCACGAGCGACATGAACTCGCTCTTACACGACAACATTGACGGCATCCAGCAGATCAAAACCTTCACCCGGGAAGAAGCCGAACACGCCCGCTTCAATGAAACGAGTGATCTCGTGCGGAAGGCGACGCTTCGGCTCATGCGGGTCTGGGCGAGCTACAGCCCGAGCATGGAATTCTGCCGCAACCTCGGCTACGTCCTCGTCGTCGGATTCGGCGCCTGGTCTGTGATGCAGGCACCAGATCAGGCTACACTGGAAAAGGAGACCGGTGTCTTCGTCGCCTTTCTCGTCGCGCTCTCCCTTTTCTACGAGCCCATCACGAGGCTGCACGGTTTGAACCAGATCTTTCAGGCCGGAAAAGCCGCGGGCGAACGTGTCTTCGAAATCGTCGACGCCGAAGAGGAACCCGATATCGACATCGGAGAGAATCTGATACTTCCGATCAAAGGCGAGGTCGTTCTCGAAGACGTTCACTTTTCCTACGGGGACGACATCTCGACGCTGAAGGGCGTCGAGATGCGTGCCGAACCCGGGCAAATGATCGCGCTGGTGGGACACACCGGTGCCGGAAAATCAACGATCATCAACCTCCTGACACGCTTCTACGAAGCCGACGAAGGAACGATCACGATCGACGGCCAGTCGATCAACGATCTGAAAAAGTCATCCCTTCGCGACGCGATGGGCTACGTCACACAGGAGAGCTTTCTCTTCAACGGATCGATGCGCGAGAATCTCGAGCTCGCGAAACACGGAGCGACTGACGAGGAAATGTGGGAAGTCCTGCGCGCCGCCAACGCCGAGGAATTTGTGAAAGCGCTTCCTCAACAACTCGACACCAATGTCGGAGAGCGCGGCGTCAAACTCTCCGTCGGGGAAAAACAACGCGTCGCGATCGCACGGGTCATTTTAAAGAATCCTCCCATCCTTCTCCTCGACGAAGCCACCGCCAGCGTCGACACGGAAACAGAGAAACTGATCCAGGCCGCGCTCGAAAAACTGATGGCAAACCGGACCAGCTTCGTCATCGCCCATCGCCTCTCCACGGTGCGCAACGCCGACCGCATCTACGTTCTCGATCACGGCCAGGTCGCCGAGGAAGGCACCCATGATGAACTGATCCAGGAGGACGGCATCTACGCGATGCTCTGCCGGCAAAGTCTGATGACGTAATGTCGGGCTGAATTCCCGGAAAGAAGCCTTCACAACCCGTAGCCCGTCAGAGGATATCCGGTCTTTCTCGCCCATCGCTCCCAGGAAAGTCGCATGCGCCGGGATTGATTGGGGTGATTTTCAATGATGTCCCGGGTCTCGCTTCGATCGAGGTCCAGATTGTAAAGTTCCCATTTTTTCGCCGTCGCCCCCCACACCATTTTCCATTTCTCCAACCGAACCGCGCGATTCCCGTAGAGGCCCCAGTGAAGATAGCGCGGCTTCGATTCGGATGCTCCACGCAACGCCGGCAGGAGCGATTCCCCTTCGGGTGGCAACACGTCAACCCCGTCACGAGCCGACGGGTAGTCAGCCCCGCTCAGTTCGATCACAGTTGGCATGAAGTCGATGACATGACCGATGTTCCTGCTGATCGCGCCCGGCTCGATCTTGTCAGGCCAACGGGCGATCATGGGGGTGGCGATCCCCCCTTCGTAGGTCCAGACTTTGTGACGCCGAAAGGGAGCGTTCTGGGCCCAGCCCCAACCGGGTCCGACGTAGTCGAAGGAATCCACCGTTCCCAGTGTGTCCTTGTTAATTTCCAGCCTCAGTTTCGCCTCTTCCTCATTTCGGTACCCCGGATGCGAAGCGCAGCCACCATTATCCGATAGAAAAATGACAAGCGTATTCTCCGCGACGGACTCGTCCTCGAGAGCGCTGAGAAAACGTCCGATTCCCTGATCCATCGAATCAACCATCGCCGCGTAGACTTCCATACGCCGTATTTCGAGATCCCGATTCGGAACGGTTTCCCAATCGGGGATCGCATAGTCATAGCGGAACGTGTCGATCTCCGGATCCGCCGGTGCGAGCTTTGTCTCCGACGGGAGAAGCCCCATCGCGATCAATCGGCGGTGACGGGATCGTCTCAACGCAAGGTAGCCGTCGCTATATCTGCCCTCATATTTTTTGATATCGTCAGGCTTGGCGTGGAGCGGATAATGCGGAGCGGTGTAGCAGAGGTGAAGAAAGAAGGGCGCGTCCCCGTTTCGCGCTCCCGGGGCAAACTCCCGAAGCTGCGCAATCGCGCGCTCGGTGAACGCATCCGTCGCATAGAAATCTTCGGGGAACCGGGTCACTTCGCTCTCCCCGTCGAGAAAAGGCCACGGCACTTTGCCTTTGTCGTAAGCAGGGAAGGCCCTCGCCGGATTGAAAAAGTTACACGCTCCCTCTGCGATTCCGTAGTAGCGCTCAAATCCGCGATCGGTCGGACGATAGACGGGAAACCCTATGTCCTTCTGAGGAAAATGCCATTTTCCGACGAGCCCGGTCCGATAACCTGAAGATCCTAACACTTCAGCCAAGGTCACCATGTCAGGATGGAGGAGACGGGCCCGATTGCGGCGGCGCGGGTCCACGCCGGTCAGCAAAGCGGCACGAGTCGTTCGGCAAACACCGCAGTTATAGAACTGAGTGAACCGCATCCCCTCTCCCGCGAGCCGGTCCAGATGAGGCGTGCTGATCTCCCCTCCATAACAACCCAGATCCGAGAAGCCGAGATCATCAGCCAAAATAATGACGATGTTAGGCCTTGCTGCAGCCTCCGCAGCCTTCGAGGCGCTTCCAGAGAGAATGCAGGCGGCGGCAATGACGGAAGTGAGAATCGGAATCTTCATGGGAGGCCGTTACGGACAGCTGCTTTTCAAAAGCCTGTGTTTGGATACCAGCGGCTGTAGTGATTTTCGCCCATCCGCGTCAGAGGGATGTAATTCGGGTAAAAGAGGAGTGACCCGTCATTGAGGTGATCACGGTGCCCAAGGCGACCGACGAGAGGCCAGTAGGCGTGAAATCCTTTAAGCCACCCCCGGAACTGATTGGGATCCCACAAGGCAATTCCGTCGGCTCCATTTTCATAATCACGCTCGACACGCCGAAGGAGTTCCGGAGCATCGGGCATTTTCCATCCGATATGAAATGGGAATATCTTCACTTCAGTGCCTTCAGTGATGCGGACGTAGTATTTCGTGTCGCCGGTTTGTTTCCCGAGGCCGCTCGTGTAATAAGCAAACCAGGCGATACCGATTTGATCGATCCACTTGTTTTTTATCCACGTCTCGACATCGATGCCGAATTTATCGTTATCCGCTTTCGCGGCGAAGGTGCTGACGGCGAATTTCAGACGGGGGCTGTCGGGACCACGACGGGTCTGTTCCTCATCGAGCAGTTTCCGAATCTTTCCGATAAACCCGTTCATGATCTCCCGACGCAGCTCAGCAACGCGGGGATCCGCTTCTTTAATCGTGAGTGGATCGACCCCGTAGCGGGCTTGAAAGCGCTCCCGAAAAGGCTCCTCCCACAACATCAACGGCAATCCCCGATGAAAAAGAAATCCCACCCCGTCCCCTCCGCGCTCGAGGCATTCGCGATACACATCGATGAGATGATCCTGAACCTCCTCGACGGCGTAGCTCATGTGCATCGTCGGCGTTCCATCATAATCGACACAGCGCCACTCCGGGTGCGCCTCATAGAATTTGCTCATGAAAAACTCCTCCCAGGGCGGGGCCGCCTTCCATCCCTGCGCACGAAGACAGATGTAGAAATCGGAGCCCTGCCTCTTACATTCCTCCATCGCGACCTTCATCGGATCGATCCCCTTTTTGTGCAGCGCGCGAATCGACTCGGTATAATTGCGATCGGCTTCGCGGGGGAAAACATCGAGCGTTTCGCCGAGAATCGTCCCCACTTCCGACGGGTGCTGCACCAGATCCGCCCCCGTCGGCTGAAACCACCAACTTCCGATGTCAGTATCCTGAAAGGTCCTGAAAGCCGACGCCAACTCAGCTCGCGTCGTCGGACGGAATTCATGAATCCAGCCAAACCCGTCGATGGTGGCTATCATCGTTCGGGTGTCGCGCCGTTTCCGTTCCGATTCTATTTTTGCCACTTCCCCTTCCGCGAGCGGGATCGCCCGGATGTAGTGAAGGCGGGCAGGCTTATGATGAACCGTCGAAAAGACGAGATCAGCCCCGGATAAATCAGTGATTCCCAGAAAGACTTCATCCACTCTGTCTCTCCGCGGCTTTCCGAGGTCGAGATGGTTGGAGAGACGGAGCAGCGAATCCTCGTTCGTAAACCCGGCTTCGATCATGTTCGGAGCAGGACGCACGAGATCGGTGATCGTGCTCAGCCCGACGTAGACCGCGTGCCAGCCTTCGAGACCGTCAGAAAAAGTGATGTCCGGAGCTGAAGACTCACGCCCCACCGAGACGCACTTCCCGGAAAACTCGGCCGTCTCATAGTCGAAAACTTTCCACCGGTTGTGCTCCCGGCGCTCCGACAGGGCCGAAGCGGGAGTCACCTTCGTCATGTCGGTAAACGTCACCGCTTCGGAATGCTTTTCCCACTGACCGGAATGAGTGCGGCGGGGCCCTTTCGGTTTTGTCAGACCACTTGAATGACGGCTTTCGAAAACGGTTTTAAGAACAGGGAGCAAAGCCTCAGCAATCAACTGATGTCCCTTCTCATTCGGATGCACCCCGTCGAGGAGAAGGTCATCCGTCTGACTTCCCTCAGTTTTGCCGTAGTCGTGAAAGAGCCTCGTGATATCGACGAGAGGAACCTTTTCCTCCTCCGCCACCGTCCGCATCGCTTCCACATAGGGAATCAACGGCGCGGAAAAACCATCTTCCACTTTCGGGTCGTATGGAGGCTTGCCATACATCCCCTTCATTTTCTCCGTCCACCTGAGCGGGTTGGGAGTCATCAAAACCACAGAGGTTCCGTCAGTCTTCAATGTCCTGACGAAACGAGAAAGATTGGAGCGGTATTCTGCCAAGGTGACCCGTGATGTTTTGGCAGGCGGAGTTTTCCACACATCGATCGCGGCATCGTTGATGCCAAACTGAATGACAACGATCTCGGGCATCGGTTCACGCACGTCCTTATCAAACCGCACCGAAGCGTGTTCAGTGTTATTTCCGGGAATCCCCACATTGATCACCGTCACTTTGCCCCCCTCGAATGTCGCCTCCTCCAAATGGCGGCCATAAATCTTGAGGTCACCTCGAGCCGCCGTGGTCGAGTCGCCAAAAAGAACGATCGTCCGTTCACTTTCCCCGGAATACAACGAAGAAAAAAAGCAGAGGAACAACAATGTGGTCACGGACAATCTCACCATGCCGCCATGACAAGTGATGCCCGCGTTTTTGCCAAGAACGCGATCGAGGGGAGAGCTCTCCCTCAATCATCCCCGTTTTCCGGGAGCCGCTCGCTGCAGGATTGAAATTCGTGGAGAATAGTCTCGCTGAAGGCCTTGAAATTTGGCGAAAAGGACCTGAAGACACACACGAAGTTCATTTCACATTGCCGCAGCCAATCCATTTTCCATGTCAGAAAATCCCGAAACCATAGCAGAAGTTCGCCCGTCCTCGAAGCGCGGGTATGTCATCACGATTGAAGGAAAAGAGCTCAAAATCCCCGCCGGATGGGATCTGCTGCCCCCGGGGGATGCCGCGCTCACCCGCCGAATCAAAAAGGACGGCCCGACCTGGACGGTGAAGGAGAAAAAAGGTCGTCGCACGTTTTCACAGGGAATCTGGGCGCCCGCTGACAGAATTGAGGCATTGCGCGCAGCCCTCGAAGTGGAACGCAAAGACCCGTCCTATCAGAAAAAGCTCGATGCGGGGCGGGCCCGCCGTGAAAAGGAGCAAATCGCTTACGCCGCGGACTTCGAAAATTCCGTTTTCAACTACCTCGCGTTCGATTCCCGATACGAGGATCTCGCGAAACAGATGGCCAACAGGATCGCCGCCCACGCCACCCCCGTTGGGAGCGGGACAGTCGCCCGGACCAAGCAAATCCCGATCGAACGACGGGCCGAAGCCGCCACGATCGCCTGGATGCGCCATCAAACGACCGCCTACGACGACATGGTGATCCCGCGCGAAAAAGGGAAACGCCGTGAAGTGCGCCGCCAACTCGCAAAGCGATCCAAGCAATTGCTAAACGACTATCGAAATGGCGCAGAGCGACCTCCCGCATGCCCGCTCGCTAAAGCATTGAATTCGAAACCCTAGCGTTCACCTTTGCGGGATGCGCCTTTCAAAACTCATTCTCACAGGGTTCCTTTTTTCCAGCATCTCCCCATCCCCCGCCGCCGAAGCACCTGTTCCGCGGAACGGGGAGAAACTGGTGATCATCAACGATGACGGTTTCAGCAATTTCTACAGCGGGAAATACAAAACGGGGGAAGATCTCAAAAAGCACATTTCCAGCTACAACGATACCCAACTGAGTGTTTTCGAATGGTGCATCGTAAGCGGGAGCCGCGTCAACTTTCCCTCACCAAACCACAAATTGGCCGGAGAGGGATTGGATGAGTATCCGAGACGCGGAGACAAGCTCGCTGCGGAAACGCTTCAACGACTCCGGGAAAGCGGAGTCGACACGCTCGAAGTTGTCGCGGAAGCCTGCAGGAAAAATGGCATCGCCTGCTACGCCTCGGTCCGCATGAATGGCGACTACTCAGCCACGGCCTGGGACGGCAGTCTCGCGAAGGCGTTCAACAGCGATTTCTGGCGCGATCACCCTGAGTTTCATCAACGCAGCACCGCGGGGCAGGTCCTGACCCGCCTTTCCTATGCGTTCCCGGAAGTGAGGGACTTCAAACTCGGGATCATTCGCGAAGCGGCAACACGCGATATTTCCGGGATCAACCTCGACTTCCAGCGGCATCCCAATTTCTTCGCTCACGAGGACCCGATGTTGGAAGCCTATCGGGAAAAGTATGATGACACCCCTCTCAAGGTCACCTCGGTTGATCCGCGCTGGGATTCGATCAAAGCCGAATTCATGACGAAATTCGTTTCCGAAACCCGCGCGATTCTTGACGAGGCAGGCAAAGAGAAAAGAAGGCGAATAGGTCTCTCGGTCAGGGTCGACTGGGAGAAATACAAGACCTGGGGATGTGATATCGAAACCTGGGTCAGGAACGGCTGGATCGATTACCTCGTCGTCGGGCAATACGGACTGGGGGGTTATGAATTCGACATCACGCCCTTCGTCAAAATGGCAAAAGGCACCGGCTGCGCCGTCCTTTTCGGGGAGGAATGCATCCTCGACGGACACGATACGACCGCAGCGGAAGACAAACTGATCGCCGAAGGAAAGATGGAGCCGAAAAAGCGGGGAATACTGTCATCGGAACAACATCATGAACGGGCCGCCCGCTGGTATGCAGCGGGCGCGGACGGCGTTCATCTGTTCAATCTCGGCGATCGCAGCGTGCTGAAAACAATCGGCAGTGCCCCGGGTCAGTAGCCGAATTAGACAGAGATGGACCGGGCTTCTGCCGAATCCCCCGGAGCGGGATTGCCACCATCGGAGTCCCGGGGGCTGTTTGGGAAAACAAAAAAAGCCGACGGTTTCCCGTCGGCCTTTTTGTGAATTGGTTGGTATCGGCAACTGCTAGTAGCGATACAACTCAGGCTTGTAAGGACCTTCCTGAGGAACGCCGATGTAGTCAGCCTGCTCAGGGGTGAGCTGAGTGAGCTTGGCACCGATCTTCTCGAGGTGGAGTCTTGCCACCTCTTCGTCGAGCTTCTTGGGAAGCACGTAAACGCCGGGTGCGTATGACTCTTTGTTCTTCCAGAGATCAAGCTGAGCGAGAGTCTGGTTGGTGAAGCTGTTAGACATCACGAAGCTCGGGTGACCTGTCGCACAACCGAGGTTCACGAGGCGACCTTCAGCAAGCATGAAGAGCTGGTTTCCACCGGGAACGGTGTAACGCTCAACCTGTGGTTTGATCTCTTCTCTCGTAACACCTTCGTGATTGTTGAGCTTAGCGACCTGAATTTCGTTATCGAAGTGACCGATGTTACAAACGACAGCCTGATCCTTCATGTTGAGCATGTGGTCGAGGCGAATGATGTCTTTGTTACCGGTCGTAGTGACGTAGATGTCAGCCCAGCCGAGAGTGTCTTCGACGGGGAGAACACGGTAGCCTTCCATTGCCGCCTGAAGCGCACAAATGGGATCGATTTCCGTAACAACGACCTGAGCACCGAATCCGCGAAGCGTCTGTGCACAGCCTTTTCCGACATCACCGAAACCACAAACAACCGCCACCTTACCGGCAACCATGACGTCCGTGGCACGCTTGATACCGTCAACGAGTGACTCACGGCAACCGTAGAGGTTGTCGAACTTCGACTTCGTTACAGAATCGTTAACGTTGATCGCAGGGACGCGAAGCTTACCCGCTTCCGACATCTGGTAGAGACGGTGAACACCGGTCGTGGTTTCCTCGGAAACACCTTTCCAGTCCTTCATGTAATTGGTCCACTTCTGTGGAGAATGACCGTGGATGCGACGAAGGAGATTCTTGATGACCTCTTCCTCTTCGCTCTCGGACTCGGAATCGATGAAGGAGGTGTCTCCCTCTTCGAGCTCAGCTCCTTTGTGGATAAGAAGCGTCGCGTCACCGCCGTCGTCAACGATCATCTGAGGACCGCTGCCGTCAGGCCAGGTGAGAGCTGCCTCGGTGCAGTCCCAGTATTCCTCGAGTGACTCGCCTTTCCAGGCGAAAACGGGAACTCCGGCAGCTGCGATAGCGGCGGCGGCGTGATCCTGAGTCGAGAAAATGTTACAACTACACCAGCGAACGTCTGCACCGAGGTCTACGAGAGTCTCGATTAGAACGGCTGTCTGAATAGTCATGTGAAGCGAACCCATGACGCGAACGCCTTCAAGAGGCTTGTCGGCTGCGTACTTGGCGCGGGTCGCCATGAGGCCCGGCATCTCGTGCTGAGCGACTTCGATTTCTTTGCGTCCAAAGTCAGCGAGACTGATGTCTGCGACTTTGTAGGTTTCTGTGATTGCTGTTGCCATCTGTTTTGTTTTTTAAAGGGTAACGGGTTACGAACAGGCGCTCTTGAGGTCGTCCACTTTGTCCGTTTTCTCCCAGGTGAGGGAGTTGAGGTCATCTTCACGACCGAAGTGACCGTAGTTGGTCGACTTGCGATAGATCGGGCGAAGAAGATCAAGATCGCGGATGAAATCTGCGGGCTTGAATGAGAACACGTCGCTCACTGCGGAAACGATTTTCGCTTCGTCAACGTGGCTGGTTCCGAACGTGTCCACGTGAATGCTGACGGGGTCGGGGAATCCGATCGCGTAAGCGAGCTGAAGTTCGCAACGATCAGCAAGACCGGCTGCGACGACGTTTTTCGCGACGTAGCGTGCCATGTAAGCAGCGGAGCGATCCACCTTGCTCGGGTCTTTTCCGGAGAAAGCACCGCCACCGTGACGGCCCATGCCTCCGTAAGTATCGACGATGATCTTACGTCCCGTAAGTCCGCAGTCGCCTTCGGGGCCACCGATGATGAAGAGACCGGTCGGGTTGATGTGATAAACGGTGTCGTCGGTAAGAAGGTCAGTCGGAAGCGTCTTCTCGATGAGTTCCTTTTTGAGGATCTCACGAATTTCAGCGGTCGTGATCTCAGCGGCGTGCATCGTGGAAACAACCACTGCAGTGATGCGGTTTGGCTTTCCGTCTACATACTCAACCGAAACCTGAGTCTTGGAGTCAGGACGAAGCCAGCTCTGTGAACGATCTTTGCGAAGCTTCGTAATGTTTTCACCGAGGCGGTGGCTGTAGGCGATGGGAACCGGCATGAGCTCAGGCGTCTCATTACAGGCGTATCCGAACATGATGCCCTGATCACCGGCACCCTGCTCTTCCGTTTCTTTATCAGCAGCAGCGGCAGCATCCACTCCCTGAGCGATGTCGGGGCTCTGCTGGCCGAGGAGGTTCATGAAGAAGAAATTCTGTGCATCGAACTTACAGGTGTAGCTGTAATCGGTGCCTTCAGCGTATTTGCTGTCGTAGTTGATTTCGACGAGAGCGTCTTTCACCACTTTCTCGTAATCGAATTCAGAAGCGGTCGTGATCTCACCACCGAGGATGACGGCGTTGTCTTTCACCATCGTTTCACAAGCCACGCGGCTTGCCGTATCCTGCTCAAAACAGGCGTCGAGAATGGAGTCGGAGATGGTATCACACACCTTATCGGGGTGGCCTTCGGTAACGGATTCTGACGAGAAAATATAGGAGTTTGCCATGTCGTATTTACAAATCTTGATTCGTTGATATAATAATCTCTACTTCGATGCCGTCAATTTTAAAATCCCTGAGGCTCATCGCCGACCCGACCCGTGTGAGGATGCTTTGCCTGCTTCGGCATGAAGACCTCTCCGTCGTCGAGCTTCAGGATATTCTCGGAATGGGGCAGTCCCGCATTTCCTCCCATCTTTCCAAGTTGCGGGAGGCGGAACTCGTGTCCGATCGCCGTTCCGGGAAAAACATCATTTACACCTTCGGCAACGAGAGCGCCCCGGTCGACGAGCGAATGATTCAGACGCTCGAGCTGGCCGCCTCTGATATTGAAGAGATCAAAGACGACCGCGAGGCGTTGACACTGGCGGTGAAGAAACGCTCCGACAAAGCCCGGGCCTACTTTGACGAACTCGCCGGTAAATTCGGAAAAACCTACTGCCCCGGCCGGTCATGGAAAGCGCTCGCGGAAACGCTGCTCAAGCTGATGCCGCCGATGGTCATCGCCGATCTCGGAGCCGGTGAGGGAACGTTTTCACAGCTCCTCGCTCAGCGCGCCGAAAAGGTCATCGCGATCGATAATTCGGAGAAAATGGTCGAATTCGGCACCAAGGTCGCTCGCGAGAACGGCTATCGGAACCTGGAATACCGTTTCGGCAGTCTCGATAAGGCTCCGATCGATTCGGACTCGGTCGACATCGCTTTTTTCAGCCAGGCGCTGCATCACGCGGAAAAACCTGAGCAGGCAATCGCGGAAGCCCACCGCATGCTCAAACCGGGAGGAAAAATCGTGATTCTCGATCTGCTCAAGCACCAGTTTGAAGATGCCCGCGATCTCTACGCCGACACCTGGCTGGGATTTTCGGAGCTGGATATCTCGCGCTTCCTGAAAAATGAAGGTTTTTCCGGGATTGAGATCTCTGTGGTTGATAGGGAGGCCGATCCACCGCACTTTCAGACGATCATGGCATTGGGAACGAAAGTTTCCTGAGCCTGAGCTGTTTGAATGAAATTCCTCTCCCTGCTTATCCTCTGCTCTCACTTGGCGACGCTCGCGAACGCGGATTGGAAAGTGGCGGACAATACACCGGCCCAGAGCGCCGATTCCCCACTGATCTATGAGCGCTTCACGGTCTCGCAGGTGGGTGACACCAGCTTTTTTGCGACCAAGCGCATCGACGTGGTCTGGTTTGACGCGAAGAAGCACACCTTCAAAGTGATCGACAACGGTCCCGCCGAAGCAACGACTTTCCCCAATCTTGCCGCTGCGATGCGGCAACACGGCTGCCTCGCGGGGTGCAACGGCGGTTTTTTTCTCAAGGACCACTCCCCTTCCGGACTGATGATCGCGGGAGGACAGTCGACAGGGCGCTTCGGGCAGGGCGGACTCCTCAGCGGAGTCATCCTCTCGAGCGGCAACGTGAATCCCTACGTCCTCAGGCGCGCCGAATACGGCCCGAAATACAAACCGACTGACCTGATTCAGACCGGCCCCTTTCTCGTCGATCAGGGAAAACCGGTCGCAGGACTTTCGAAAGAGAACGCCCGCAGGCGGTCCTTCGTGCTTCACGACGGCGACGACGGATTCGCGATCGGACTGAGCGACTCACTGACGCTGGCGGAACTCGCTGAAGTCATCGCGCACAGGGATTTCTCCCCCTCGAGAAAAATCCATCGCGCCCTGAACCTCGACGGCGGCACCTCTAGCGGGCTCTACGTCAACCGCGGAGCCAGTTATCCCGTCATCCACGTCGAACCCTTCAAGACGGTCCGGAACTTTCTAGGGATCGTCCCGAGGGTCGTTAAATGAGAGGGGTTTCTCAGCCCCCGAAAAAGCGTTTCGCTTTTTCGAAGAAGCTTCCACCGAGCGGTTGATTCTTTCCGGTGATCGTTTCAGCGAATTCACTGAGCAGTTTTTCCTGCGCCTTGTTGAGCTTCACCGGCACTTCGACCTGCACGTTCACAAGAAGATCCCCTTTCCGCCCCGACTGGAGATGCGGAATCCCTTTGTCCTTGAGACGGAACGAAGTATTCGTCTGGGTTCCCGAGGGAATTTTGACTTTAGCCTCGCCGTTCAAAGTAGGCACTTTCAACTCACCGCCGAGAGCGGCGAGCGTGAACGGCAACGGAACTTCGCAATAAAGATCCGTGTCATCGCGCTCGAACACCTCGTGCTCCTTGACGTGAATCACGACGTAGAGATCTCCGGCAGAAGCGCCCTGACGACCGGCATCACCGTGCCCGACCGAGCGCAGTCTTGCACCCTCCATGATTCCGGCCGGAATCTTGAGCTTGATACGACTGCTCCCGTCCGTGCGCCCGTCTCCGGAACATTTCGGACAGGGATTGGAAATCGATTCGCCGGAGCCTTCGCACGTCGGACAGGGCTGCTGAACCTGGAAAAATCCACGACTCGTGATGACTTGCCCGACTCCACCGCAGGTGGAACAGGATCGAATGTCGGCGCTTCCGCCGCTCGCGCCTTTGCTGTCACAGCTCTCGCAACCCACGAGACGCTCGATCTTCAGCTCTTTTTCAACGCCGAAGGCTGCTTCCTCGAGAGTAATCTGGAGATCATAACGGAGATCGGACCCGCGCTTGCGACGCTCGGAACGACCGCGTCCTCCTCCGCCGCCACCGAACATTTCTTCAAAAATGCTGCCGGCACCGCCGCCACCACCTCCGCCGCCACCGAAGACTTCGCGAAAAATATCAAAGGGATCCGCTCCCCCGAAACCACCGCCACCCGCAGCCGGACCCGTGCCCTGGCTGAAAGCCCTGTGACCGTAACGATCATAGGCGGCACGCTTCTGCTCATCCATGAGGATCTCGTAAGCTTCGCCGAGTTCTTTAAACTGCTCTTCAGCATCTTTGTCATCCGGGTTCTTGTCCGGATGATACTTCACCGCCAATTTGCGATATGACTTTTTAATTACCGTGTTATCAGCGTCCTTGCTGACATTGAGCACTTCGTAATAACAACGTTTTTCCATGTCGAATTCTTGCGGGTCGAATCTAAATCCAGGGACTATTCCTGATCAGCAGGGCCGGAAGAAACGACAACGTTCGCAGCACGGAGAACACGATCTTTCATACGGAAACCACGACGCATCGTGTAGATGACCTGGCCTTCCGGAACTTCGTCACTGGCCTCCTGCTTCAACGCTTCGTGAACATTCGGATCAAAAACCTGTCCGTCTGACTCGATCACTTCGACCCCCTGATCGCTGAGGAAATCGTTGATCTGCTTAAACACCATGCTCATTCCGGTGAGAATCACGGACGAGTCACCTTCGGAGGCACTCGCCGCCTTCAGCCCCATTTCGAAATTATCGATGATGGGAAGCAGCTGCTCGAGCAGCGAGCGGTTCGCGTATTGAATCGCCTCGCTCTTTTCCCGCGCCATGCGCTTGCGGAAATTGTCCAGATCAGCCTGCGAACGCGCTGCGACATCTTTCCACTTATTGACCTGTTCATCGACGCTGAGAACCTCAGGTTCGACACTTTCAACTTCCTCAGCCGAGTCTTCCGCCAAAGTATCGATGATTTCATCAATCTCCGGGGTCTCTTCGATCTCTTCGGATTCGGTACTGTTTTCGACTTCACTCATGGGTTTGAAAAACGATGAATTTCTTGCTTCCACCCCCTTGATGGGCGCGGGGCGGGACTATTCACCGTTTCTCAATCGCAATCAAGGTGATGTCGTCAATTTGCGCCATTCCATCCGAGAAATTTTTCACATCGCCGATAATCGTTTCGACAAGACTCTGGGAGGAAAGTTCACTATTGGAACGAATCACGTCGCATAATCGATCAATCCCGTATTCATCTCCATCTCGGTTTTCACACTCGTTGATCCCGTCCGTATAGAGCACGAGAATGTCCCCGGGGTATATTTTAAAACGGTGATCCTTGACCGCCCTTTTGAATACCGGTCCCTCATCAATGCCCGCAGCGAGACCCGGAGGCTCGAGCACTTCGATTTTCCCGGTTTCCTTCCGAAAGAGAATCGGCGGCTCGTGGCCCGCTCTCGCCATCGTAATTTCATTCGAGCCGCGCTCGGCAATAAGATAAAGAAGACTCACAAATTTATCACCGGTGATATCGGGAAAAATGGAACGGTTCACCGCATGAAGAACCGACGCCGGCGACAGATTCTCCGGGGCGCGGCTGCGGAGATTCGAGCGACACATCGCCATGATCAGAGACGCGGCGATTCCTTTTCCGCAAACATCCCCGATCGCAATCCCATAGCGATCATCGTCCACTCGAATGTAATCGTAGTAGTCGCCACTGACGATACGTGCCGCGATATAATCCGCGGCAACATCGTAGTCGGATAGCTCCGGGGCACTCTGCGGCAGCAGAACGCGTTGGATTTCACTCGCCTGATACAACTCGCGTTCGAGCCTTCTTTTTTCCGCCGCGTCGCCATGTATGATCGCGCCGCCGAGGGCAAATGAGCTCTGCTCTGAAACGCTCTCGAAAACTTCTTTATCATTCCGGGAAAAAGGACGGTTCCCACTTCGGGTCACAGCAATCACACCGACCTTTTTCCTCCCGTAGATAAGAGGCGATCCCATGAAGCTGACACCTTTCTGGAACTCATCATCCGCCCCTTCGAAGCCTTCAAATTTTGAAAGATCGTCGACGGAAAGGTGCTCCACCTTCCTGATGATCCGTCCGATCAGCGGGTCCGATTTTTCGAGAGCGGAAAGTCGAACAAAGGTGCGATATTGATGTTCGCGGTCCTCAAAATCCGGAATCGCCGCGATCTCCTCCGGGGTTCTCAGAACCGGCACGACAACGCCTGAGCTCTGGTAAACGACGACGAGGTGCTTCGTTTCGCCATCGAGCAGGTAGAGAATACCGGCCTCGGCGCCAACCACATCCATGACACCCTCGACGATGTAGCGGTGCATACTCGAAGGGGAATTGTCTTTCTGCAAAGTCTCCCCCAGCCCGTGAAGGAAATTGAACATGCGGCGCTCCTCCACTTCGATCGCATCCTTCTCGCCTTTGGCGGTTACCGCAAGCCCGTGCTCACGCCTCCAGGCGAGGAGAGCGACAACGGCAAACATCACGAAAAGGAAAATGTAGATTACATGTTCCATCTCGAACTTTAATCCTCCTCCTCTGACTCGAGATCCTGCTTCAGAAACTCGATGACATCGCAAAACCGGCTTCGATTCGCTTCGTTGGCTGCGACGAGAGCTTCGTGAGCGTCGAGCACCATCTCGGTATGCTCCGTCTTATCGAGAGGCACGCAGGGCAGCGTGTTCATCAGGTTTTGCTCGACGAGGAGACGCTCATCGAGCCAGCGCTCGTTATTCCCGTCCACGTTGATGAGGCGATCCAAACCCAGCTTGCGAATCGAAGAGGCGTTGCGCGCACCCGGGTTGATGACATCGACGCCTCCTTTTCTATCATCTCCGTCCACCTTGCAGGCGAGACGGTAAAGCATTCCGATGAAGGTCGAGTCGATTCCTTTGTTATCATCGAGGTCGACGACGAAACGGCGCCACCCCTTATCGAAACAACTCGTGAGAAAATCCCTGACACACCCCGCATTGTGATGATTAGCAGCACCGGAAATACGGACCCAGGCGACTGAACCTATGCAACCAACAAGGATGGAACCTTTAGCACTCAAAATCTATACAAGCCCGGCGGGAAGTGATCACAAGTCATTCCCGAAGGCAGAGGGGGAGGATTTCTGAAACTGAGGAGAAGTGTTTCTTCAACCGAAGTTGAAGAGATCAACAAATCTGAGTCTGAAACGTGGGGGGTTATTATTTCCACAGGTATGACCGGTACTCGGTGATGACCTCGTCACCATCCAAAACAGAAGCCTTCCATTGGGTAACGGGGCCCTGATTCCTGTACTCGTCACCTGTGACTTGAAATTTGGTTACGTTTTTCGACTTCGGTGAAGCCACGCTTACCTCTTTCGAGTGAATCTGACTCGCAGTCTTACCGAGGCGATATTCAAACCGAACCGTTACAGGGCGCTTGTCTTCGCTCACCCAGAAAACCGAAAAGTAATTCCCGTAGGCATCCTGATAATCGGAACTTTCGAGCACTCCGTGAAATCTCCGCAAATGCTCAAATTCGACCATTTTGTCGGTCGTCCGCACGATTTTACCGGGATAAAAATGATCCGGATTCACTTTCGTGATCGTTGCAGGTCCCTCTTTGGGAACAGAACACCCCGCGAGCGCAAAAATTGCGACGATTAAAGGGGTAAAAAGATATACGGGGCTTCCTGAGTTCATCCTTTCAGCGACAGCTGATAGCTTTCTTCCAGTTACCTGCCTTGTCACGTAGAAAAACGTGATATTTCGAGCCCTCCTCCTCATTTTTTCGCCGCATTCTCTCTCTCCGAATGTTTGGCGAGCTCCCAGGCTGCATCCATCTCTTCGAGGCTTGAGTCTTCGAGAGAACTCCCGCGTTCCGCGATCATCCTCTCGACTTGCTGAAACCGATCCACGAATTTCCGATTCGTCTGATGGAGATTCAATTCCGCCTCGTTTCCGGTCTTCCTCGCCAGGTTGACAACAGCGAACAGTAAATCGCCAATTTCGAGGGACAGATCCTCCTGCGAGCCCGATTCCAGCGCCTCCTCGACTTCGTCCAACTCTTCCCGAATCTTCGCGATGACTGGCCCCAGATCGGGCCAGTCAAATCCCACTTTCGCCACCTTCGCCTGAATCTTCTGAGCAGCCATCAACGAGGGGAGCCCATCGTTGGCCTTTTTAAGAATCGATTCGGATTTTGCCCCCCCCTTTTCACCCGCCTTGATTTGCTCCCACTGGGACAGCACCCCCTCGGAATCCTCAACGACAGAGTCACCGAACACATGAGGATGCCGTCGTATCAGTTTCTCGCAAATGGCCGTGGCGACATCGTCGAGATCAAAGCCGCCCGATTCAGAGGCGATCTCAGCATGGAACACCGGCTGAAGCAAAAGATCTCCGAGTTCATCCACGATCGCATCGCGGTCGCCTGACTCAATCGCCTCGACCACCTCGTAAGCCTCTTCGATGAGGTGTTTTCTCAAACTCTCATGCGACTGCTCAGCGTCCCAGGGGCAACCGCCCGGCGCCCGGAGAATATGCATGATTTGTCGCAGTCGATCGACGGGGGGAAGGGATGCAGAGGGAACGGGATGGGACATAAAAAATCAGGTCAGATTCAGCAGGAGAGGAGACAGTTGATAAAACAGACGACAAGCTGACATTGATTTCAAAATGGCAAAGCATCGATTTTATATCCCGGCTGACAATTGGGACGCGCAAAACCTGACTCTCCCCGCAGACGAAGCCCACCACTGCTTCGACGTGATGAGATGCAAAGCAGGAGATCGCATCATCGCATTCAACGGGGAAGGCACTGAAGCCGAAGCGGAAATCCTTACCGCCGACAAACGCAACCCCACCTTGAAAACGCTGCAAGTCACCGAAACCGCGAGGCCACCGGCAGCGATCACCCTCGGCCAGGCAATTCCGAAGGGGAAAAACATGGATTTGATCATCCAGAAGGCAACCGAGCTCGGCGTCTCGAGAATCGTGCCCCTGCTCTCAACCCGCACCGTGGTCCAGCTCGATGGAGGCGATCTGGAAAAGAAACGCCAGAAATGGCAGCGCGTCGCGATCGAAGCCTGCAAGCAATGTGGTCAGAATTGGCTCCCCACCGTCAAAACACCCGTCAACGTGGAGGCCTTCACAAGACAGGAAAACGACGCCCTCCGTCTCATTGCGGCGATCAGCCCGGAGGCGAAAAGCCTCAAAGAAATCACCGCCGGGATGCGGAACGGAAGTGAGCCCCGCCCCGTAACCGCTATGCTGCTGATCGGACCGGAAGGTGATTTTACCCCCGCCGAGATGGCACAGGCGACCGCAGAAGGATTCGCCTCACTTTCCCTCGGCCCTATCATCCTCCGGAGCGAAACCGCCGCCATCTACGCACTCAGCATTGTCGGATATGAGTTGATGGGGTGAAGGTGAAAGAAGAAACAGGCCAGAGCCGTATCGCCGTCCATGCGTTTCAAACTTCCCGCTCCTCTTCTTAAATTGATGCTCACCGCTTTCCTTATCGTGGTCGCGCTGGCTACAGTCGGCGTCGCCGCCACGATCCACATCGGAGCCTCACGGCTCATCACGCCGAATCGGAGGCCGCTCGAGCCCCGTCATCTTCAACTTCTCGAAACGCCGGCGGAACACGGGCTCACCCTCGAGCCGCACGACGTAACTATGGCTGACGGCGTCGTCCTGCGAACTGTTCTCGCAACGCGATCAACCGCTCCGGGCACGGCCGAAAAAACGATTCGTATGGAGAAACGACTCGCCGCTTCAGAGCTCGCGATACCGGAAGGATGCCCCGGAACCGTCATCCTGCTTCATGGCCGGGGCGGTCTCAAAGAAAACATGCTCTCAGTCGCCCAGCGTTTCGTCGCCGCCCGCTATCGCTGCATCGTTTACGACGCCCGCGCACATGGATCCAGCGAGGGGAAATTTTGCACCTTCGGTGAAAGGGAAAGGAAGGACCTCAACACCGTGATCCAGTTCTACCGGAAACATATCACGGAGCGGGGAGAGGATTTCGGCCAACTCTGCGCTTTCGGCAACTCGCTCGGAGCGGCCGTTATCCTGCAATCACTGGAAGACAAAAACGGGATCGACGTCGCGATCGCGACGGCCCCGTTTGCCGACCTGTCCCCCATCATCGAACGATCGATCGATCGGAAAATCCACCCCCTCCTTCCCGGTTGGATTCGCGATCAGGCCATCAAAAGGGGCGGCCGTATCGCGGGGTTCGATCCTTACCGCATCGAGCCAATCAGAGGGCTCAAAGACAGCACCACTCCGATTTTCCTGATCCACGGCAAACGCGACGGCGTCATTCCCGTGGAACACTCCCACCGCCTTTTCGAAGCGGCTGCGGAGCCGAGACAATACGTCGAGGTCCCGACCGCGTATCATTCGAATGTGCTCGCCGAAGGAGGCGACGAGCTTTACGAAAAAATGATCCGCTTTTGTCTCGATCACCGGGACACAACTCACTGAAGCGGCACCACGTGAAGGAGGCGAACGACAGCCCGCTGCTGCATCGGAACTTGCCGGGGATCATCCCCCGCCTTGCCCGGAATCTGAAGGCTCATCATGATATGCTGCTCGGACTGACGCACCATTCGAACCGCGGGATCAAAGAGCATCCGGCCTTCGAGACCGTTGCCCTGGAAATCCATCTTTCCGGGTGAAAAGGCACTGCTACCGCTACCGGGCAGCTCGACGTCCCCGTTCATTTGCCCGTCGAACTCAATATTGACGCAGCGATGCTCTTCAAAGTCCGCGAGTCCGCGATGTCGATACGTGATTTCAAACGCAATCGCCCCGACCTCGCCGACGTTGCGGGTTCCCTGTAAGACCCATTCATCCCCCTCCGAAGCGTCCGGTTCGGTGAAGCCCTGACTGATATTTGAAACCAGCTGCTTCAGCTCATCGGGGCCGAACTGAGGCAGTCCCGGCAGTGGCGTGGCGACTCCGGCACGGCCGTGTTCCTCCGATGAAACCACCCGCATTTCATTATCGAGGGTCAAGTCCACCCAGCGGTTCAGAGAAGCCTGAAAATGCTTTCCCAACGTCGTCGATTTATCTTCGGGCTTGAGCGAGTCATAACTGAGCTTCCGGTCTCCCGACTGCAACCTGACCGCCAGCTTTTCCGTCAGCCCCTTCAGCTTCACCCCTTTCTTTCCGTCAGCCCTGACAGAGGCATCAAAGCGGGCCTGCTGCTCCACGATTACCTGACGCACCGTCTGCGGCGTCATCTGCATCTGCACCTCTGTCGTTGTCACAAAACGATACGTTTTACCCGCCTCGAAGACAGGACGGAGCGGAAGCTTTTTCGAATCTTGAGCCGAAGCACACAACACGAAGCCATGACAAAGCGCCACGAGCGCAACTATGGAGGAGGTAACACGCACAACCCGATACAATCACAATCACAGAGGCACTTCAATCACGATACTGCGCCAGCGCAAAAAAGAACGCGCCCTTGATTACAGGACGAATCAAAGATCAGACTCACCCATCGCCATCCCTCTTCACCCAACCAGAAAGTCTTAACCTTTTTCTTTTTCTTACTCTTTTTCCTAATCTGACAACAGAGACTCACGCCGCATGGGGCTCAGAACGGATCGACTTCAAAATTCCCGGAGCGAGATTAAGAGTCGGATTAAGAAAAAGAAAAAGGCGCTCCGCTTCCGCTCCTCGAGCGAAAGCGCCCCCACGATCTCGGACTTGAAAAGAAATCGGACATCCCCAACGCTTCAGACATCACACACTCATGAGATTTCCAACACTCCTCCTGCTCCTGGTCGCCACCTCACTCACGGCGCAGGAACCACCCTATGACGTCTTCCCTGACGCGGAACCTCCCTACTACCGCGTTCGCTACGAAGCGTCGGATAAACCGGGGGAACTCGCTTTTCCTGTCAAATACACCATCTGGATCCCTGAAGATGCCGCCCGCGTGAGAGGAGTCATCGTCCATCAACACGGCTGCGGCGAGGGATCCTGTAAATCAGGCCTCACCGGCGCCTTCGACCTGCATTGGCAGGCACTGGCAAAGAAACACGACTGCGCGCTTCTGGCACCCTCGTATGAGCAACCTCAGGACGCGGACTGCCAGTTGTGGTGTGATCCGAGAAACGGCTCCGGCGCCGCCTTCATCCAATCGCTGACCGACTTGGGAGAACTGTCAGGACACCCGGAACTCGCGACTGTACCCTGGGCTTTGTGGGGCCACAGCGGCGGCGGGCACTGGGCCGGCGGCATGGCACTGCTCCACCCCGAACGTGTTGCCGCAGCGTGGCTGCGCTCCGGCGTCCCTCTCCTCGAGCGCAACGAAGAACGCCCTGCGATTAAAGCACACACCGTCTCCGACGCGGCCCTCGAGGTTCCCATGATGTGCAATCCCGGGACCAAAGAAGGCTTCACCGTGAAGGACGGACGGTTCGCCGGCGTCTGGCCAGCCAACGAAGCGTTTTTCACCGCGATGCGGGCGAAAGGAAGCCTCCTCGGCGTCGCAATCGATCCCCTCACCGCTCACGAATGCGGCAACCAACGCTACCTTTCGATCCCCTGGCTCGACCACTGCCTTTCTGTCCGGCTTCCAGAAGAACCGGGCAAGGCGCTCAAACCGATGCCGACCGATACGCCCTGGCTCGCGCCGCTCACGGAAAAAACAGCCGTTCCAGCATCCGAGTACACAGGTGACATCAAAACCGCGATCTGGTTGCCGAATGAACACGTCGCAAAGGCATGGATGGCGTATGTGAAAGACACTCAGGTGCCTGACACAACCCCGCCACCCGCACCTGCTGACGTTCAGGTAAATGACGGGGAAATCACGTGGAATGCGGAAGCCGATCCCGAAAGCGGAATCGCCCACTTCATCATCAAACGCGACGGGGAATTCCTCGCCACTTTCGGAGAAAAAACGAAGAACCCTTTCGGCCGGCAACTTTTTCAGGGACTCCAATACAGCGACACACCGATTCAGCCGCTCGTCGAAATGCGCTACACTGACAAGGATGCCGTCGCGGGAAAATCGCATCGTTACGAGGTTATCGCCGTGAATACCGTTGGATTGAAAAGCGCCTCGTCTACCAACAGGCAGGCAAGCCTCTTCGACGGAAAGACGCTCACGGGATGGGAAGCAACGAGCGATGCGAACTGGCGAGTCGAGGACGGCGCCATCGTCGTCGATTCGGGTGAGAAAGGCCTCCTCCTGCACGAAGACACCTACACAAATTTCGAACTCCAGGTGGAATTCAAAGCGGATAAAGACACGAACAGCGGCGTCTTCCTCAATACGAAACCCGACCCGAAATCACTGACGCGCGAGTGTTATGAACTCAACATCGCGCCAACGGACAACCCCTTCCCCACCGGCAGCCTCGTCGCCCGGGCGAAGTTCACCGGCGCCGGAGAAACAGGCGACTGGAAGAGATTTGACATTCGAGTCGAGGGCTCCCGCGTCACCGTCCACCTCGACGGGAAAGAAGTCGTCGACTACCGGGGAGATTCTCCCTCTGAAGGAAACCGCATCGGACTGCAACTCAACAGCGGCCGGGTGGCGTTTCGGAATATCAAGGTGAGGAAGCTTTGATGTGAGAGCCTCGGCGGGCGCGTCGCGCCGGGACACAACACGCGCGAACCACCCTCGACTGTTGCCCGTGGACGCCCCGCGATTTGAGAACGTCGTGAATGCCTCTTGGCAAAGGGCATCTACCCTTTCCGCTCCAGCGTCACGACGCACTCGAGATGCTTCGTCTGGGGAAAGAGGTCGAAAGGCTGAATTCTCGTGATGTCGTAATCGGTCTTAAGGATTTCGAGGTCACGGATCTGTGTCGCGGGATTGCAGCTCACGTAGACAACGCGCTTTGGCCCGAAGGAAATGAGCTGCGCCAGAAATTCCGGACTGCTCCCCTTGCGCGGCGGATCAATCACGACGGCGGTTTTCGAAGCGGGAAACGTGACCTCAGCGAAAATGTTCGTCGCGTCGCCCTGAATGAAACGACAGTTCTCGATGTCATTTTGTTTCGCGTTTCGTTTCGCCCAGTCGATCGACGACTCGCTGATCTCGATGCCGGCAGCCTCTTCGAATTGCGCGGCGGCACTGAGACAGAATAAGCCTGAACCACAGTAAGCGTCGACGAGATGCGTAACCTTGCCGTCGCCCTTCGCCTCGCTCGTGACGTGATCGGCGAAGGCAGGGAGAATGTGAGGATTGTTCTGGAAGAACTCACCGGCGTGGAAAGAAAACCGGAGATCGCCGACCATTTGTTCGCACATCTCGGTGGAGTCCGTGCAGACGTAGCCGTTGAGCGAATCACGAAGCAGGAGCGTGACACCTTTTTTGTAATGCTTCGCCTGAGCGGTGCATTCCCGACGAATTTCAGGCAATTTTGCGTTAATCGTATCCGAGGCGATGGGACAGGACTCCACATCGATGAGTTGCTGACGCCGCCCCTGGAGAAGAAATCCAATCGGACCCATGACGCCGTTTTTCGGTTTCTGAAAGTGCGGCGTGATCTTCGAGCGATACCCGTAGGTCAAAGGAGAAGGCACGACCGGATCGACCGGAAACTCAATGCCGGCCATCCGCTGGAGAAGCTCCCCGACCTGATCCTGCTTCCACTGCAGCTGAGCCTCGTAGGAAAGATTCTGATACTGGCATCCGCCACATTCGCCAAAATGCGGGCAGACCGGCTCGACGCGGTTCGGGCTGGGCTCCAGCACTTCAATGAGGTCGGCCTCGGAATACGTGGCAAAATTACGAAAAACACGTGCGCGAATCTTTTCGCCTGGAAGCACGTAGGGCACAAAAACAACCCAGTCATCGACCCGGCCGACTCCCTTTCCGAGATTCGTAAGCGACTCGATCGTAAGTTCGAGTTCCTGATGATAAGCGAATGGCTCGGGATTAAATTTTCGAGGGGCTTGAGGCATGTCTTGAAATGTGCTGTCAGGGTATCTATTCTGTGAGAAGTAGACTTTCGCAAAGTCCTTTTTCTATTACACTGAAACGCTATGCCATCAAGAACCCCGACTTCCTCCACCGATCCGAATGCCTTGAAGTTGATTCTCGGGGCCGCTCATGGTGATCCTTTCGGGTTTCTCGGACTTCACGGGAACCCGGCGGGGGACGGATTTGTGCTCAGGGTATTCCGTCCTCAAACAGCGAAAGTGATCGTAATTCCCGACGGCGGATCTGAAATCGAGATGAGCTGTCTCGACCGCGAAGGCTTTTACGAACACGTTTTTGCCGACGCCAAAGAACGTTTCGGTTACCGGCTGAAATTCCAATTCGGTGAAACACTCACGGATGCACAGGCCGACGCGTATTCTTTCGGATCGGTTCTGGGCGATCAAGACCTCCACTATTTCGGAGAGGGCAATCATCGTCGCCTCTGGGAATCGATGGGGGCGCACCCGAAGGAATTCGGCGGAGTCACCGGAGTCAGCTTTTCAGTATGGGCACCGAACGCTCATCGCGTCAGCGTCGTCGGCGATTTCAATGCCTGGGACGGCCGCGTTCACCCGATGCGGAACCGGAACGGGATCTGGGAAATTTTCATCCCTCACATCGGGCAGGGCGATCACTACAAATTTGAATTGGTCGGAGCTGACGGAAGCCTTTTCAAAAAGAGCGATCCCTACGCGTTCTTCTCACAGCACGGCACCGAGACCGCGAGCATCATCTACGATCTCAATCGCTACGAGTGGAAAGACAACGAGTGGATGGAGAAGCGGGCCACGCACGACCAGTATCACACGCCGATGTCGATCTACGAGGTTCACCTCGGTTCGTGGAAACGGAAATTTGAAGAGGACAACCGCTTCCTCAGCTACGTCGAATTCGCCGACGAACTCGTCGATTACGTCGTCGACATGGGATACACCCACATCGAATTGATGGGCGTCGCCGAATTCCCCTTTGATGGCTCATGGGGGTATCAGGTATGCGGGTACTTCGCGCCGACAAGTCGCTTCGGCACCCCCGACGAATTCAGACTGTTCATCGACCGCTGCCACCAGAGGGACATCGGAGTCATCGTTGACTGGGTTCCCGCTCACTTTCCGAAAGACGCCCACGGCCTCGCCAAATTCGACGGCACTGCCCTCTACGAACACGCCGACCCCCGACAGGGTGAACACGCCGACTGGGGCACGTTAATTTTCAACTTCGGCCGGAACGAGGTGCGCAACTTCCTCATCAGCAACGCGATGTTCTGGCTCCAGGAATACCACATCGACGGACTTCGCGTCGACGCGGTCGCTTCGATTCTCTACCTCGATTACTCGAAAGAGGCGGGCGAATGGGTGCCCAACGAATTCGGTGGCCGCGAGAACCTCGAGGCGATTGAATTTCTCAAGCAACTCAATCAGGTCTGCTACGAGGAGAATCCCGGCATCATGACGATCGCTGAGGAGTCGACAGCCTTCCCGGGCGTCTCGCGGCCAGTCAGCGGCGGCGGACTCGGATTTGGTTTCAAATGGAACATGGGATGGATGAATGACTCGCTCTCCTACATGGAGAATGAACCGATTCACCGGAAGCATCACCATGGAAAGGCGACTTTCTCGATGATCTACGCCTACCACGAGAATTACGTGCTCGTGCTCAGTCACGACGAAGTCGTTCACGGAAAAGGCTCGCTGGTTCAAAAGATGCCGGGTGACCGTTGGCAGCAGGCAGCCAATGTCCGCATGTTTCTCTCCTGGATGTTTGCCCATCCGGGTAAAAAGCTGCTCTTCCAGGGAATCGATATCGGTCAGGGTGAAGAATGGAAGCACAACGAAAGCCTACCCTGGCATCTCCTCGAATACGACGAGCACAAGGGAACCCAATCGCTCGTGCGCGATCTCAACCGCGCCTACGTCAATGAACCCGCGCTTTACGAACTCGATCACGAAGAGGGCGGATTTGAGTGGATCGATCACAGCGACGCCGACAACAGCCTCTTTTCCTTCATCCGACGCGACCGCGCTGGAAACAGCATCGTCGTTATCGCGAACGCCACTCCAGTTCCCCGGACCGGGTATCGACTCGGCGTTCCTGAGGGCGGTTTCTACGAGGAAATCCTGAATTCAGACGCGCAGATCTACGGCGGTTCAAATATCGGATCGGGCGGAGGTATCCCCAGCAGCGATCACGAAGCGCACGGAAAACCCCAGTCGATCCAGGTGGACATCCCGCCTCTCGCGACAGTCTTCTTCAAGCGACGCGCTGTTTAAAGCGAGCAGGTGGCAGTGCCGCTTCCCGGAGATGCCGGCAGGCGCTCATAACAGTTTTTCGAGCGATCCGCGGCGCAGGCACAGCGACCACCGACTTGCTTTCCGAGGCAGAGCCGGAGGCTCTACAGAAAATGGCGCGGCGTGAAGTGCAACGGAACGCCGGGATATTATGTCCAAAAGTTCTCCCGGTCCTGGCGGGGCCGCAGAACTCCTGTGACTGGTTCCTCGGACTCACGAGAGCAATGTCGTGAATTACGGCAAGCGTGATCCCTCCTCGACGTCGATATTACCGATACCAAACAACAGTAATCCCCGACATCGATGAATGGAAGGTCTGAATCTGGACGATCTCTATTCCCGGGTTCTCGTTGATCCACGCCTCCGCTTTCTCGTGGGACGCCTCGATCAGTCCGTAATCGAAAGTGACATTTCCCAATCTCATTTTCTTTTCTTCTTTAAAGACGGCGCGCTGAACGGGCTTCTTTACAGGGATAGGTGGCGGCATAGTAATAATGGTAGTGTTAGTGGTGTTGTCGGGGCGCATAACCGAGATTCAGAAACGCGGCATCCTTATCGTTCTCTGCACTGATCAACATCAGAAACCAGTTCAGATCACTGGGCCCGCTCCTCTCGAATCCGCGCAACTCCCAGATACCTTCAGGGAGATGGAGATCACCATTTCTTTTCTCCCACACGCCGTTCGCGCTTCGCGTTTTGACGCAATAGGGAATGGATCGAACGTCTGAAGCAGGCCTCTCATTGAGCTCGTCAATCCACAGAAAGAGTTTGATTTCATCGTTGCTTCTCAGCTTCGGAAAACCAACCCCGCCCGGCTCCACTCTTCCGGGCCCATCCTCAAGTGAGATATTCCATTCCAGCCTCGCATACTCGTAATCTCCCACCCCTTCGGGCAGACGGAAGCTCCAGGCAAGGATCCCCGCGACCTCCTGAAAATCGACGAGCTCAACAGGGGCAGCCGGTTTCCCGGAATCATCGGCTCCAACGACGCTCGTCCCGTATCCGAAAAGGAGACACATCCATACGATTTGACGTAAGCAGAAGAGCATGGGTCCACGCTGTCAATTTAACCGGCCAATGTCACCTCAAAAAATATACTGGTATTTTGAACAGTTGTTCTATATAGGTGGAAAGATGACGCTCACTTTCCCTGCCGCCGCTGAACGCTATGAGGCTTTTCGCGCCCGGGTCCGGGGAGTTCGCGGTTCCCGCGTGGCATCCTGTTCAGAGAGTCAGTTTCCGCTCACTGAAACGCGACAATCGATAGAGCTCGATCTTCAGGCGCAGTGGTTCGGCGGCGAGTTCGGGAAAGTTTTCACGGGGACCGACGGTGAGAAAATTGAGATCATTCAGTTCGGCCACTGGAACCGGGGCGCCGGTCCGGACTTCACCGAATCAGCGGTTCGAATCGACGGAGAGCTCAGACGTGGTTCTATCGAAATCGATCTCGACGTGCGAAGCTGGGAATCGCATGGCCACGGAGCGAACCGGAACTTTAACGACGTCGTCCTCCATGTTTTCAAAGACCGTCCGGCGCTGAACCGCTACTTCACGTGTTCTGAAGATCACCGGAATATCCCCCAACTGCTCCTGCCTCAGTTTACCGGACTCGAAGGTCCTCCTGACTTTCTACCCGAGGCCCGTCCCGGACGCTGCATCGCTCCGCTTGCGAAAATGGACGATGAGGAAGTCGAGGCGCTCCTCGAATCCGCCGCCCAATATCGGCTCCGACTGAAAAGCCGGCGCCTCTCGGTGATGATGCATTCGACCCATCCCGATCAGGCAATGTTTCAGGCGATTGCAGAGGCACTCGGGTTTCGCATGAACAAAACCGCGATGGCGATCCTCTCCCAGCGGTGCCCCGTGAAGGAACTACTCAAGATGTCGCCACCCGACCGCGAAGCCCGGCTTTTCGGAGCCGCGGGATTTTTAGAGCATTCCGCCTGTGAAAAAATCGGCGAAGACGACTCGAAAACCTACCTCCGTGAACTCTGGGACCGTTGGTGGAAGATGCGTGACGACGTTCAATCAGACCCGTCGCGTGCGATTCCGTGGTGCTTTCACGGGAGCCGCCCGCTCAACCATCCCCAGCGTCGCGTCGCCGCTCTCGCCGCGATTGTGCATGATTGGGAACAACTTCGTAAAATTTGGGTACAAAATGTGAATAACTTTGAAAAAGGTGTGAATAACTCCCTCAATAAGTCGCCCGATTCCTTCTGGAATCACCATTACACCTTGAGTTCAACGGTCACCGAAAGTTCGATGAAGTTGATCGGAAAAGATCGACAGCGGGATATCCTGGGAAACGTCATCCTTCCAGGTATAGCGGGGCTTGGAGACAATCGACATGAAGCGGTCTGGGCCTCTTACACCGCGATGAGAGGGGCCGCTGTGAACCAGAAACTGAGGCGCGCTGGGCTTCGCTTGTTCGGTGCCGAAAAGGATCGGAAAAAGTTATTCACAAGTTATTACCACCAGCAGCAGGGATTGCTCCAGATATACCGTGATTTCTGCCTCGAAGATGCTTCTAATTGTGAAAATTGTCCGTTTCCCGAGCAATTAAGTCAATGGAGCACCCGACAAATATAAAATAAGTAACACTTTTATATGTCCGGACCTGACCGACCAGCGTAAATAGTACAGCGTGAAATCTTTGGATGGTGTAAGGAAACCAATTATTCTTCGTCATTTTTTGCAGCTTTATTGAACTCCACGTTATTTAATCATGTCAGTAGCCAGCCTCGACCACGAAATCATTCTAAACCCTGAGAATCGGGTATTTCCTGAGTTCAGCCTCGAGCGTTTGCTCGGAACGGTCTTCGAACCCACTCAGGGAGCGAAGGTGTGTGTTCTCATCGATCTTGAAGACATGAACCTGATGAAGGGCTACGGATTCCTCAACACTGAAGGCCACGAGATTCAGAAGAAGGCCTACGAGGAATTCTACCTCGGACTGAAAGACGGTGGTCTCGAAGCGCTCGGCATGACCGGCGGCGAACTCTACGCGTTTCCGATGACCTATGGCTCGAATCTCGATCTCAAAGACGAAGTCTACGACGTCGAAGGAAACGAGCTCAGTCTCGATCGCGACATTTACACGAACTACGATCTCATTCTCTGTGTATCGACTTACTCAGCAACGGCACCTCTCACCGCGAAGTGCAAGGAATTCGGATTTCGCGGCGCGACGCTGCACGGCGTGAATGACGTCATTCTCGGTTCCGGTCTCGCGGTCGACTACCACGCAGTCAGCGCCGACGCAGAGAAGATGCGCCTCGCGATGAACCACGCCGACACCATCGAAATCGACTTCGCGCTCGAAGATGGTCGCGTCCTCACCGCCTCACTCGATCTCGACGGACAGGAGGCACAAAAATCACACGGACTCTGCCGGGGAACAAAACCGGACATCGCCAACCTCCCCGCCGGTGAGGTGTATTTCGTACCCGTCGACGCGAACGGACAATTTCCGATGAAGTACGAAGACGGAACTCTCGGAGTCCTCGACGTGGAAAACCGCAACATCGTCCGCTCAACCCTCATCGAGGGAGACCAGACGACGATCGACGCGCACAACGCCCGCCTCGCTGACGACCCGATGACAGGGACCCTCGGCGAGCTCGGATTCGGAACTCAGGTGCTTCCGGTTTCCGGTGCCGACATTCAGGACGAGAAAGTCCTCGGAACGTGCCACCTCGCGACCGGTCGTGATGATCATCTCGGCGGCGACATCATTCCGGAGATGTTCAAAAAGCACGAGAACTCAACTCACGACGACATCCTTTTTGCTCCGCACAAAACACCCAATTTCAACATCAGCGAAGTGCGGATGAAGCGCGGCAAGCAGGAAGAAATCATCATTCAGAATTTCCGTCCCAGCGAATACATTCTCAAATCTTTGCGGAGTTAATCCGCATTGCCAGGGAACCTCCTCCTCCTTGGAAACTGAACAGGGTTAGGCCTCAGGCCTAACCCTGTTTGCTTTGGGAGCTGTCATCGAGGACGGTCTGGGTCTCCCGTTGATAAACCCAACCGAGTTCGTCCTCCCGACGGAGGTAGAGCAAACCGAGCGTTCTCGCCGTCGTCATCATGACGAACATCACGATGAGCGCCGAAACGAGGTAGCCGGAGACTCCCTCGGGCAGAAAATACGGGGAAAAGGTCTCGAGGCAGATCAGCGCAAAGACGAGAAGCGCCGCGACGATATAGAGGCTTCCGGAACGGAAGATCGCGGGGAAAACAATGTGAGGGCTCGCACCGATGAGGCTTCCGAATATAACCGTTCCCAGCATCGCCATGGGAAAATACAACGCAGCCCACGCGACGGAGGCATACCAAATCGCATCGGCATTGGGTGACTCCGCGTCACCTCGAAGCTCCCAGACAATTAGCGGGAGAAACGAAATCGCGACCACTCCGATCACCTTGATAGCGGGGAGAGCGATGTCTTCCCAGGGATCGCTCAGGTCGGGAAAAGAATAAAGCTCCTCCTGATCCGTTGCCGAAAGATTAACGAGTTCAAAAAAGAGGCCGCAAAGATAGGCAAAGATGAAGATCGTCGCGAACCCTCCCACCGCCGGCATCACCGACGCAAAATTCGAAATGAGAATCAGAATCGCCCCGACGAAAAACAGTGGGTATCCCGATTTGTGAAACGGGTAGGTAAGTATATCTAATGCGAACGGGATATCGGGTTCTTCGTCTTTCATCGAGGCACAAAATACTAGTCGTGAATCGTTTCAGCGATTACAAAAAAAGATAAATAATGAAAGGTAGATGCCTTTTGCCAAAAGGCATTCACGACGTCCTCACCTCAAAAACCTCCCGCATTCGAACACCGCCACCTTCCACTCGATTCCGGCGATCTATTTCTGACACGCAGGGCACCAACAGGTCGTCCGGCCGCGCAGATCAGCTCTCACGAGATCGGTTCGGCACCCTTTGCGGGGACACACGCCTCCGTCCTTCCAGCGATGGTTCATGAGCCAGCTGTTCGGGAGCTTCCCCCAGTCAGGCGCGATGATTCGAATCGAGTCCCGTGACACTTTTCGCGTGACCTTCCAGACCGCGTCGATTTGCTCGTCGGAGAGTTCCCCCGATCTCGTGTGCGGGGGAATCGAAAGCTGCCAGCAAATTTCATCCGCCATCCAGTTGCCTATACCGGGGAAACCGCGTTGATCGAGCAGGAGCGTTTTCAGCGGGGTTTTCGGGAAACGTCTCACGAAGGTGCGATGACGCGCTTTTGTAAAACCCGCATCCGTCGTCCGCGGAGGAAGCGCCTGCCACCAGTCCGGCCGCGCGCCATCGTCCGTGATGTCGAGGGTGAGCTTCCCGAACATTCGGTAGTCGCTGAAAACCAGCTTCCGCGAAGACTGCACCAGAATGAGATGATCCCGTTTCTCCTCTGCGTGATCAAGCGAAGCGACGTGGAGTTTTCCCGTCATCCCGAGATGAAGCCCCAACCAGGCGCCGCCGGAAAATTCGAACAGCATCTGCTTTCCGTGCGTTTCGCTCCCGACAAGTTCCCTCCCGCTGAGGCCTTTCTCAACCGCAGCCGCCGGAATGTCGCGGTAGATTCGCGCTGCGGGATGAGTCACCACTTCGCTGATCTCGCCACCAAGACCGGGATCCCATTGTCTACGGAAAAATTCGACTTCAGCGAGTTCGGGCATGGGAAAGGATACGTCCGGGCGGGGTGGTGCTGCGCACTGTAAAAGGTGAAACCGGATCGCCGGTCGGGTAAAAAGTAAAAGGTTCGGCCGGGCTTCGCTCAGGCGCAACGCACATTTCGACGCCCCCTGCAGACGGCTACTGCGAGACGATGAGGCCACCCGGGCCTCGCGTGATTTTCTTCAAGCCGCCGGAAGGTCTCGTTTTCAGAAAGTTTGCATTCCGACTTTCAAACTCAGAGCCGGAGGCTCGAAAGAAAGCAGCGCGGTGTGAAGCGCAGCGGAACGCCGGGAAAACGATCAACGATAAGCCCGGTCCTGAAGGGACCGGAGAATGTCCAGGAGAGGTTCTTCAGCCCCTCCAGGGCCGCATCGTTGCGTCACGGTTCCGGTGGTTTCGCGGCGCTTCACCACCGGCTGATTTCTTTTGGGACCTCCGGTTCACTCCCCGTTCCCTCCAATCCAGCAAACAATCCTCGCTGAAAAAGAATCAACAGATCCCCCGCTCGCTTGCGCCTACGAAATCGATCAGTTCTTGAACCTCGGGAAGAATCACGTCCGCCGACTGGAGCATTTCAACGGCTTCGCTGACGATGCGTTTTTCGCGGTAAAGGATGCGATGGGCCGCTTTGATCCCCGCGATCGCCTCGTCTGAAAATCCCCGGCGGGAAAGTCCGATCGCATTGATCGCACGGGTCCTTGCGGGATTCCCGTCAGCGGTCATGTAGGGCGGGATGTCTTTGATCACCTTGGAGCAGCCACCGATGATGGCGTGCGCTCCGATCTTACAAAACTGATGCACCGCAGTGAGACCGCTGATGATCGCGTAGTCCCCCATGATGACGTGGCCGCCGAGGGTGCCGTTGTTGGAAAAAATGACGTGATCACCGACGATGCAATCGTGCCCGACATGACTGTAGGCGAGGAAGTTTCCGTAACTCCCGATGATGGTCGCATCTCCCGCATCCGTGGCGCGGTTGATCGTGCAAAACTCGCGGAAGGAATTGTGGTCACCGATCCGCAAATAAGTTGGCTCGGCGGCGTATTTCAAGTCCTGCGTCTGCTGGCCGATCGAAGCGAAGGGAAAGAACGTGTTCCCCTTCCCGATTTCGGTCGGACCGTCAATCGTCACGTGGCTTTTCAAAATGCAGCCGTCGCCCAGCTTCACTCCGGCATTGATCACGCAATAGGGACCGATTTCGATATCGTCTCCGAGCTCTGCACCCGGATCGATTACCGCACTGGAATGAATTTGATTCGCCATGATGAATCCCTTCCGGGCTTTGGGGAGGTTAAACCTTTAATCCATAAGGGCGAACTTCAATTCGCACTCGGAGGTGGTTTGGCCGTTGACGCTGCAACGGCACTTGGCGTAGCCGATGTTGCGTCGAATTTTGAGGATCTCTGATTCGATCATCAACGTGTCGCCGGGCATGACCGGCTTGCGGAATTTGACCTTATCAGCGCTCATGAAATAACCGATTTTACCCTGGTTCTCCGGCTGGCGGAGGAGAGAAATGCTGGAAACCTGTGCCATCGCCTCGATCTGCAGAACGCCGGGCATGACGGGGTGCCCCGGGAAATGTCCCTGAAAGTATGGCTCGTTGATCGTGACCTGTTTCACACCGGTGCATTTCCACTCACCGTCGAATCCAACGATGCGGTCGACCATGAGGAACGGGTAGCGGTGAGGCAGCACCTTCTGGATTTCGAGGTTATCCATCACGCCTTCGCCGGTGGGGATGTTCACCGCGGGAACCATCGACATCGTCTCGGCATAGGTTTTGGCGATTTTGGCCGCCATTTCCGTGTTGGGACCGTGACCGGGCTTCACGGCGATGACGTGGCCCATAATACGCTTTCCGCTCAGCATGAGGTCACCGACGAGATCGAGAATCTTGTGCCGGGCGAATTCCTCTTTAAAGCGGAGGGATTCTTTGCTCATGACGGATTCGCCTTTGACGACGATCGCGTTCTCGAGACTGCCGCCTTTGATGAGTCCCTTTTCCAAAAGTGGCTCGACGTCTTCGTAGAAAACAAAGGTGCGGGCATCGGCGATTTCCTTGTCGTAAGTCTCGGGATTGATCTCGGTGGAGTAAAACTGAGTCATGCGACCGTCGGGCCCCACCTGAGTGCAGGAAATACGGAACGACTTGTCGGGAACAATCGTGATGAGCGATCCGTTCTTCGTTTCGAGATGGATTGGCTCGCGCACCTCGTAAACGCTGCGATTGGCGTCCTGTTCGACCGTGCCGGCCTTTTTGATGCAATCAACGAACGGACGGGCGGAACCGTCACCGATGGGAGGCTCGTTCGCATCCATCTCGATGAGCGCATTGTCGACGTTCATTCCCACGAGAGCGGAGATGACGTGCTCAACGGTGTGAACCTTGACCGATCCTTCAGCCAGCGTCGTGGCGCGCTCGACGGTCTGCACTTTGGAAACGTGGGCGTCGATAAAAGGCTGATCATCAAGGTCAACTCGACGAAATTTGATCCCGTAATTCGCGGGAGCAGGTTTCATCGTGAGAGAAACCTTCTCCCCGGTGTGGAGTGAAGTTCCAGCGATCGTCGCGGGAGAGGCCAGAGTCTGTTGTTTCGGAGCCGACATTATATCTCGAGTTTCAGCGTTTTGAGGGTGCAACCACTAGCGCAAATGAGGCGATAGTCCAGCGGTAGTATTAGAAGGGCTGTGCCCCAACGGTGGCGGAGAAAAAGATAAGGATAAAGAAAAAGATAAAGATTAAGCTCCGGTTATCGACCTTCGCCTTTACACCCCTGAATTTGATATCGTGGATGAAAACGAGGATTTTCTCCTCGTCGACAAGCCCGCACATCTCATGGTGCACCCCTCGGTGCCGGGTAATCCGCCGACGCTGCTCGACGGACTGGAGGCGCTTTGCGTCTACGAATTGATCAATGGCGGCCAGTTGTCCCTTATTAACAGGCTCGATCGGGAAACGAGCGGGATCGTTCTCGTCGCGAAGCACAAGAAAGCCGCGCGCATGCTGAGCAAGGCGATGGAGCGCCGCGAATACCGCAAATCCTACCGCGCGATCGTCTGGGGCTGGCCTGAAGACGACCGATTCACGGTCGATGGTCCCCTTTTACGAAAAGGCGAAGTCACCGAAACCCCGATCTGGGTGAAACAGATGGTGCATCCGGAAGGAAAAGAATCCTGCACCATTTTCGAGGTGGAACGGCGATTCGAAAAGGAAACGACGAACGGAAACCGGTTTTCGCTCCTGAAATGCCTCCCGCAAACGGGGCGGATGCATCAAATCAGGGTTCACGCGCAATACGCGGGGCATTCCATCGTCGGCGACAAGGTTTACGGCCCCGACGAGCGCTGTTATCTCGATTTCATCGAGACGGGATGGACTTCGGAGCTCGAAAAGACGCTTCTCATGAACCGTCAGGCGCTCCACGCCGCGGGCTTCGGGTGGGGCGAACACGAGTGGGAATGCGGGTTGCCGGACGATATGAAGGCATTCCTCGAAGACTAACGGGGAAAGTCCCTGAATTTATCGGGTGCAAAACCGGAGCCGTTGTTCTAGATTCCCCGCCCTCGCTAGGCAGAGCAGTTCTGCAGGGCGATTAGAGATACCTTATTTCGATTTTCATGAACATTTCAGTCGAACGTTTACCCGAGTGCAAAGCCCGCCTTTCAGCCGAAATTCCAGCGGAGACCGTGGATAAAACGCGCAAATCCATCGTTTCAGCCTATGCCGCACAGGCAAAAGTGCCCGGTTATCGTCCCGGAAAAATTCCAGCAGCCGTGATTGAGAAACGCTTCGCGACTCCGATCGAAGAAGAGCTGAGAGACCGCCTCGCCCGTATCGCCTACGCGGAGGCCAACGAAAAAGAATCACTCGGTATTCTCGGAGTCTCCCAGGTCGAGCGCGAAGAATTCGCCACTGATGGTTCTTTCATGCTCGCCGTTGAAGTCATCACCGAGCCCGAAGTGAAGATCAAAGAATACAAGGAAATCCCTGTAGAGATTCAGAAAATCGAAGTCACCGACGAAATGGTGGACGGCTATCTCACGAACATGCGCAAGCAGCAGTCCGTGCCGACCGACGTCGACCGCGCCGCCGCAGCCGGAGACCTCGCAGTGGTTAATTACGTTGGAACGCTTGACGGCGCTTCTTTCGAAAGCGAACTCGAAGAGCACGCCGGCCCGCTTGCCAAAGGAAACGATCACTGGGTCGACATTCCGGAAGAAGGCGAAGAGCCTCGTGAATTCATCCAGGGCCTCGCTGCCGGCGTGATCGGAATGAAAGCCGGTGACAAGAAGACCATCGAAGCGGAATACGCCGAGGATTTCCCGGTCGAGTTTGTCGCAGGAAAAACAATCAGCTACGAAGTCGAAGTGACTCAGGTGAAAGAGCGCGAGCTTCCCGAGCTGAATGACGCTTTTGCCTCCGCGATTGGAGCCCCTTCCGTTGACGACCTCCGTGAAAAAGTTCGCGGTCAGTTCGAGCAGCAGATGGAACAGAATCGCAATCAGATGATCGACAATCAGATCCTCGGATTCCTCAACGAAGACGTCGACATCGAACTTCCCCAGCACATCGTTTTCAACGAGACTCAGCGCCAGGTGAATCAAATGGTTTCCCGCAGCTATGAGCAGGGCATGACCGAGACCGACGTCGAGGGCAATCAGGAAGATCTCGTCAAGAGCGCCGAAACACAGGCTAAAAACAACGTGAAGACGATGTTCATTCTCGACGAAATCGCCAAGAAAGAGGGCCTCACCGTTGCCGAAGAGGAAGTTTCTCAGCGCATCATGATGATGGCGATGCAGCAGCAGCGTCCGCCGAAGAAAGTCGCTCGCGAATTGCGTGACCGGAATGCCTTCGGTGAAATCCGTCAGGACATCCTCATTTCCAAGACGATTGAGTTTCTCCGCTCGAATGCTAAAATCACTGAAGTCGACGCACCGGCCGTGGAAGCGTAAGTTTCCTCCCGTTTGAACGACTTAACCGGTCGCTGTGTCGAAAGACACGGCCCGGCCACCTTTTTTACCCAATCCCACTGCCATGAATAATTTAGACGACGTCCAGGAACTTTCACCGATGCTTCCCCCGCATCTTCAACAGCGGATCATTGATCCCATGAAGAACGTGAGCGTGATCGAGAAAGAAGGCAACACGATGGTCCAGTTTGATCTGCTGTCCCGTCTCATGAAGGATCGCATCATCTTCATCGGTGAAGGTATCAGCGACCCTCTTGCGAACTACGTCATCGCTCAGATGCTCTACCTGCAAATGCAGGATCCGAACAAAGACATCAACGTCTACATCAACAGCCCCGGTGGTTCTGTAACCGCCGGTCTTGCGATTTATGACACGATGCAGTTCGTAACCTGTGACGTGAATACCTACTGCATGGGAATGGCTGCGAGCATGGGAGCTGTGCTTCTCACCGCAGGAACCAAAGGCAAGCGTTATGCGCTTCCCAACTCACACATCATGATCCACCAGGTTTCCGGTGGCGCTCAGGGAACCGCTTCCGACGTCGAGAGAACCGTTGAGTTCATGTATTCGCTCAAAAAGCGTCTCAACAAGATCCTCGCTTTCCACACCGGCAAAACGGTTGAGCAAATCGAGAACGACGCCGATCGCGACAACTACATGCCTGCCGAAGTCGCCGCTGAATACGGCCTCATCGATCAGGTCCTTCAGAAGAAGGAAGATGACGGCGACAAGAAAAAGGACTGATCCTTTTCTTCGAACCATTTCGAATTTCAAAAAGCCTTCTCCGGAAACGGGGAAGGCTTTTTTTGTGGGGACGCAGTTTGCAGATCGCCGGCGGCGCGCACGTCTGCACCCCTTGCCTCCGCGATGGATGGCCTCCGCACTGGCACGAAGCGGGGCAGCAAACTATTGCGCCGAATCGCGAGGCTGCTCAAGATGCGTTCGTGAAACTGATATCTCATTTCCGAATCGTCGCGGCCATTTTCATCCTCACGGTCTCCCCCTGCTTTGCGTGGGGGCCGGCACATGTTCCAATGACCCGGTCTGCTTTCGACGTCCAGCCGCCGGAATTCAGGGCACGTTTTTCGAAACCTGCTGTCGATCAACGCGACGGCCAGGAGAAAACGATCGAGTGGCTCCTTTCGCATCGCTTTTCGATGCACCCCGACGCGGTCGACGGTCCGTGCCGGAACCCGGAGGATATTCCCGAACGCCTTCGGGTGACTCGATTTGTCTACGCGCAGCGCGACGGAAAATTCATGGCTCCGATCGCCTATTCCGATCCTGACAAAGAGAGAAAGGGGCCCAGACCGAAAACCTATCACTACTTCATGCTCAAAACCGAAGAGCTGAACCGGGAATTCGCCGAAGTCGGAGCGCGCTGGTATTTCAAACGCATCGCTCTCGCGTTCAAAGAAGGGCGCGACCTCGATGCGGCCGAATATCTCGGAGCGTTCGCCCATGCGATCGAAGACCGCGTCTCTCCCTACCATGTCTGGGATGGCTACGCAGAACAACGCGAAGCGCTCGAAGACGAGTTCCCTGAATTGCAGGAAGCCGGGGGCAGCTGGAAAGGCAACCCGGCCTCGACCTCGCTGATCTGGGCTCTCGACGGGAAAGGTGTCGAAGTCGATCTCGCGTTGTATGAACCGAGACTCCTTGGAGAGGACATCGACGAGGCCGCCAAAGAATTTACGAAGAGACTCTTTCAATCACGCGAGCACGCCCGGAAAATCTACTCAGAGAAGAACGGTTACATCGCGGCCCACCTCAAAGACGATTGGAAAGCGCGCGAGGCCGGGAGCGCCACGGTCGGGTTCATGTCAGAGCTCGCCGAAGAAAATGCCAAGCTCGTCGCCGACGTCATGCGCACCGCGTGGGCATTTTCCACGAAGTGATAACGAGGATCGGATGCGAGGCCTTTCGAATAAAGGGCCTCACGCAGAGCCGCAGAGTTTTTTTGACTCTCTGCGACTCTGCGAGAGATCATCTTCCCGCGCTGCCTCCGCCGACCTACTTCTCTCCCAAAAGTTTCCGGTAATTTTCACCGAGGATTAATCGCTTCGCCTCTTCAGGAATTTCCGCGGCGGTCACTTTCGACAACTCTGTTCCGAGTGATCGCGACGGCAGATGGCTCCCGAAGACGACGCGCTCGGCGCCGAGATCGCGGACGGCCATTTCGATGAAGCCGGCGGTCGCGTCGAAGCCGGAAGTCTCGATGAGAACGTTCGGCGAGTCGCGGACCGCACGGATCCCCTGCTCCCATTCCCCCCCCGCGTGAGCGCAGAGGAATCGTTGATCCGGAAATTTTTCCGCCAAGCCTGCCAGTTCCGCCGGGGTCGATTCGCCGGGACCCTGTTTGCCACCGGTCTTGTACCAGGTGTGCTGCATGATGACGCCGCCGAGCTCCCCGATGCGTTCAACGAGCGGGTGAAAATTGGCGTGAGTGCAAGTCAAGGCGCCGGGACCGCCTCCGGCGAAGTAAACGCCTCGCATCGGGCCATCGCCCAGCCAGCGATCGAGCGCGTCGAGCGAAGCGGACACGTCGTTGGGGTTCAGTTGGATCATCCCGAGCAACAGTTCAGGCCAGCATTCGAGCGGGACCATCACCGTCTCAGGCTTCTCTCTGACGAGCGTTTCAAACGCGGCGTCTGTCGTCGTTCCGAGACCAACGTGCGCGAAGTAGCACAGCTTTTCAAAGCGCCCCAACTCAATCGCGTGCATCGAACGCTCGATATCAGCAACGAGCCCCGAACTCCCATCCGCACCGGGATGACCGAACGAAGGCGTAAAATAGGAATCCCAGATCCGGTAGCGCTCCAGTTGCTCCCGCGATGGCAACCCGAATTTCCCTTCAAGAGTCATAGCGCGAAGAGTCGATTGGCATTCCCTCCGAGAATTTTCCGAAGGGGAATTTCGTCGAGTTGATTTTCGTGAACCGCTCGGATCAGCGCGGCTTCGGGAATGAGAAATGGAGCGTGGCTTCCGAAAAGAATCTGTTCGGCAGGCACAGTAGCGAGCAGCCTCGCAATGCCATCGGTGCCCTCGATCCGCGCGGTGTCGATCGAGACTCCGGGCGGAACCGGCCCGCGTGGCTTCCAATTAAGAAGTTGGACCCGGCAATCTCCCACCTCGGGCAGTTTCGTGATGTCGACATCAGGGACGCGGACGAGATCGTTTTGGGTTCGAGTATCCTCCATCGCCATCACGATTTGAACCGCTATGCCGGATTTTGCCGCGATCGCGAAGAGCTCCGCGACTTTGGCCTCATCGAGCGCGTAGCCGTGATATCCGGGATGGATACGAACTCCGGACATGCGATGCGTGTCGACGCATTGGACGACATCCCCCATCCACCCGGGAGCAGTGGGATTGATTGAACCGACGGGATGCAGCTCGGGAAACCGCGCGCACTCCTTCACGAGGCGCTCATTCACCGCGGAGAGATCGCGTTCGAAGACGCCCTCAAAACTGCCCGCGATCGCTGAGCCGATTCCGAGCGCCCGCATTTTTTCAACGAGCGTTTCGGTTTCGTCGAGCGGAAGTCGGCGGAAAGGCCAGCGGAAGAGGCTGACGTTGCTATCGACAATCTCGAGCGCTCGCTCATCCCCCGCTGCCCCTGCCGCTCCCGCATTGAGGAGCGATACGGAGACGGCACCTTTGAGCAATTGACGACGTTTCATGAAATGATTTCCTTTACGACTCTAGGCGGTTCGAAGCCGGTTAGTTTTTCATCAAGTCCACTGCGTTGGTAGACAAGTTTTTGAGAATCCAACCCCACCTGATTCAAAATCGTCGCGTGAAAATCGTGAACGCTGACGGGGTTTTCCACAACCGCGTGCCCGAAGTCGTCGGTCTGTCCGTAGGTGAGACCGCCTTTGATTCCGCCTCCCGCCATCCACGAAGTGAAGGCCTGCATGTTGTGGTCGCGGCCCGTATAGACATCGCCCGACCGTTGCGAGGTCGGGGTCCGGCCGAACTCGCCGCCCCAGACCACGAGGGTCGAATCAAGGAGACCGCGCTGCTTCAGATCGCGCAGCAATCCGGCGACCGGTTTGTCTGTCCGCGTGCAGGTGGCGCGGTGATTCGCGGACAGGTCGACGTGACTGTCCCAGGGTTGCTCTTCGAGAAAGATCTGGACAAAACGAACACCGCGCTCGACGAGGCGGCGGGCGAGGAGACAGCGTCGGCCGTAGGAGTCGGTCGCCTTTTCGCCGACGCCATACATCTCGAGGGTGTGCGGCTTCTCCCGGGAAATATCGAGGGTCTCGTCTGCTGAAAGCTGCATTCGCGCGGCCAATCCGTAAGACTCGATCCGCGCATCGAGATCAGGTTGATAGGGTCGGTCCCGACGGTGAATCTCGTCGAGACGGTTGAGCAGTCCACGAGCACTTTCCGTGACCTCGGAGGGTTGCTCGTATTGCTGCTTGAGATTGAGTATTGGTGAACCGGTCGGTCTGAGCCGGGTTCCCTGAAAAGTCGGAGGCAGATACCCCGAGGTCCAATTCCGCGTTCCGTTTTTCGGCAGCCCGAGTTCGTCGCCGAGGACGACGTAGGCGGGGAGGTTTTGGTTCTCCGATCCGAGGCCGTAGACCGTCCAGGCACCGAGCGTCGGGGACCCCATGAAAAGCCGACCGCTGTGAATTTTGTAGAGCGCGTTGTCGTGGTTCGGATGATCGGTCCACATCGAATTGATGAGACAAATGTCGTCGGCCATCTCCGCGGTATGAGGCAGCACGTCGGACATCCACATGCCCGACTCACCGTGTCGCGCGAAGTTGTACTGACCGCCCATCATCACGCCGATGGAGTCGGTGCTCTGGTTGCCGATGTCTTCGACATTGCCGGGAAAAGGCTTGCCGTCCATTCGGTCGAGAACGGGTTTGGGATCGAACAAATCCATCTGACTCGGCCCGCCGTTCATGAAGAGTTGGATCACCGATTTCGCCTGCGCCGGATGGTGCCCCCGCTTCGCCGCGAGATTGTAGGGCGGAGCAAGTTCGCTCGCGTTTGCGGCATGGGCAGTGGAACTGAAAAGATCGTCGGCAAACAAACTCGCTAAGGCCGCGCCGAAGACGCCGTCGCTGGTGCGGGCGAAAAAGTCGCGGCGTGTTGTGGGCTTGTCAGTTAAAGGATTCATCGTCTCAGTCAATGTAGATGAAGGCCGCGGAATTCAGAATCGCGTGGCAATACGCTTCCAGTGGAATTTTGCGGAGCGCTTCGATCCCGAGTTCCTCTTCGTCTTTCGTAGGGGGACGGCTCAGGGCAATCTCGTATAGTTTGTTCACTTTCGCGGCAGCACCGGGAGCTGACTCACCCTCACCGACGGCGAGGTCTTTGACCCGGTCGGCAATTGCGGCAGACAACTCGCGGACGCGGGCGTTGTTCATCAGCATGAGCGATTGCGGCGAGACGATAGAAATGCTGCGCTGATAGCAGTTCGGTCCCATCTCGGGATAATCGAATGTCTCCATCATCGTTGGAATCTCGGTGCGTCGATACTGTGCGTAGAGACTGCGTCGCCAACCTCCTGCCGGCGTGGGATCGACACTGACGAGCCCATCGCGATCAACCGTCACGGGATCGGGCGGGCCTCCGGGCGAGTCATCGAGTTTTCCGGAAACGAGCAACAGCGAGTCGCGCAGGGCCTCGGCATTCATCCGGCGCAGCGGCATTCGCGAAAAGAGTTTGTTCGCGGGATCGGCTTTCGCGAGTTCGTCCGTAACGCGACTCGACTGCCGGTAGGCGCGCGAGTTCATCATGAGCCGGTGCATTTCTTTCACGCTCCAGTCGCGCTCAACAAATTCGACCGCGAGCCAGTCGAGCAACTCAGGGTGAGTCGGTCTCTCGCCCTGCACGCCGAAGTTTTCCAGCGATCGAACGATTCCCGCCCCGAAGTGATGATTCCAGATCCGGTTCACCATGACCCGCGCTGTGAGCGGATTGTCAGGCTCCGTCAGCCAGCGCGCGAAGGCGAGCCGACGACCGGTCTTCGGCGTTCCTCCGGGAAAAGGGGGCTCGATCTCGAGAGGGGTGTTTCCATTGGTTAGGACGGCGGGCACACCCGGTCCGACGAGTCGTCCCGGCTTGTTAAACTCGCCCCGACGCAATATGTAGGTCGGCGATGGATCCCCCCTGTCCCACAGTGCGCGAATCGTCGCAGGCGGCACCATGCGACGCTTTGTCGCTACGATCTCCTTTTCGACGCCGATCACCGCGTCGCGCAGTTCGAGGAAGACTTCGGTTTGCTCCTCATCAGGCAAGAGATCGACGACGCGGAATTTTTCGACGAGTTTCGCCTCCACCAAAGTGCGGGTATTGTCCGCCTTCTTCAGCGCGGCGAGCGTCGTCTTGATATCCGCTTCGCTGAGATCGGGATAATGATTTTCGAGCAGCGTTCTATCACGCCTCGCTTCGGCGGCCTTCTGCTTTTTCGCTAAAGCTCTCAATTCCGCTTCGAGTGGTGGATTGATTTCAGCGATTTGCTGAAGTCGCTCCGGCGTGTCGAATTCCAGTTTCCGCGTCTTAAAACTCATCCAGTCGTGTTCGTCGAGAGCGCCCTGAAAGATCGCTTTGAAACGGTAGTAATCCCGCTGCGGAATCGGATCGTATTTGTGCGTGTGGCATTTGACGCATTCCATCGTCAGCCCCATCACGCCCGAGCCGAGGACGCGAACGACATCGCCGACGACGCCGAGACGCTCTGGCACAAAGTTCATCGTCCGCGATCCTGTTTGATCCATCCCCATGCGGAGAAATCCGGTCGCGACGAGATTCTCGACCATCTCTTCGGTGACGACCTCAGCCTTTTCCACGTCGATGAGCTCGTCCCCTGCGATCTGCTCAAGCAGGAAGCGATCGTAGGGTTTGTCCTCGTTGAAGGCGTCGACGACGTAGTCGCGATATTTCCAGGCGACCGCACGAACGGGATCGCCCGAAGTTCCACCTTCGGAATCCGCGTAGCCGGCCACGTCGAGCCAATACCGGCCCCATCGTTCGCCGTAATGCGGTGACGCGAGCAGGTGCTCGATCATCGCCGGATACCACTTTTTCTCCTCGCCCGAGCGCCAGCGCTGCCATTCCTCAAGCGACGGCGGCATCCCGACGAGGTCGAGGTAAACGCGACGAATGAGCGTGTCGCGGTCCGCCTCCGGCGAAAAATCGAGACCGTTCGCAGCGAGACGTTTTCCGATAAACTCGTCGACTGACTCCGCGTCGGGATCGGCCTTCGGTGGATGAAAAGCCCAGTGCTTTCTGTCCTCGTCCGACACGAGCGGATCAGGTTCCGACGTCGCCACATCGGGCGCAATGTCCGCGATCGGCGCTCCTGCCGCGATCCATTCACGCAGGACGGCGACCTCTGAAGATGGCGGACGCTTCACGAAAAACTTGAGCAATTTCTCCTGCGGCGGACACGCCTTCGACTCGATCCGCTGGATCATTTTGCTTTGATCCGGATCGCCCGCGACGAGTGCTCCGCCGGAAATCATCGCCTCGGGTGTCCGCAAATCAATCCCGCCCTCCTGCAAGCGTGCTCCATGGCAGGCCGCGCATCGCAGCAAAACGATGGGGATCACGTCGTGTTGATTCGGAGCATCCTTCGTCAGCGTCGGGCGTTCCCGAAATTCCGCGCCCTCTGCGATCCAATCATGAATCGTTTCGATTTGCTCATGAGTGAGCGGCGCCCCTTTCTTCGGCATCTCGCCGTGGTGGACCAATTTGTAGATCGTGCTTTTCTCCGGCTCTCCCGCCTTAAAGATTTCACCGCTCTCGCTCCCGCGCAAAAGACCTGCGACCGAGGACAGGTCGAGTTCGCCCTTTTGCTTGTCCGCGCTGTGGCACTCGACGCAGCGACTTTTGAGAATCGGAGCAACGGTGTCTTCGAACAACGGCGCGGCGCCGGCGGAGGTTATCCACAGCAGCGATAGCAGGATTACTCCGAGATGTGAGCGACCGGACATGCGTAGAAAGACAACCAGTATCGCCTGAAGCGCTGATTTATCCCACAGTCGATCTGCCGTGTCTGCGCCAGCAGGTGCCCCCCCGCGACCGCGTCGATAAGCGGCAGCGCTGAATGTTATCCACCTGCTCTCAGATGAATTTTACAACGAAATCACCTAGTCCTCGTCGTGAGTCTCGGCCTTGAGTCCGGGAACTTTTCCTGCTTTGTCAGCGAAGCGGTCGAAGCGGTTTGAGAGGATCAACAGCGTGGGCGCCCAGAGCCCGACGAAGATACCGAAACGCTCGGCGTGGGCCTGCTCGACGGGATCCTCGCTTCCGAGATACCACCAGATAAAGACAGAAAGAAGAACGGAGAAAACTCCTGCCTGAAAAAAGATCGTACTGAGGACACGGCACATTTGTGGATTCATAGCACAAGCATTTCACAACTTTTCCGCGAGGTCTTCGCGAATCTTGCGTTTCATGGCGCATTTTTGTGGCTTCAGGCCGCAGCTCGTCGGGTCATCACCTTTTTCTTTTTCATAATTCAGGAGCAGAGACCCGCAGCGCTTGGCGTTGGAAACGGACAGGCTGCGCTGACGATTGGGGACAATCGTCCCTACCGTCTTCGCGATAGGGACGGATGGGGCTCCGTCATCATGACAAAGATCGTCTCGCCGGCAACTACGCAAATCTCTCACCGCTGATGGATCTGCTCCTCGGCACGTATCGATCTCCGGACCACGAACCGGAGGCGTTCGAAATCAGTGAGCCGATCTCGAAAAACTACCTCGGACAAATGTTGCATCCGTTTCTGCCAAAGGCGAAACGTGGAGGCGGAGATTGAAACGCAACGACTGCGAAATCTCCGGCTTCAAGCAATGAACTCCCACACTGAATCTCTGCGTCAACTCGACAAAGCGCATCTCTGGCATCCGTTCACCCAGATGAAAGACTGGTGTGCGTCGGAGGATGATCCGCTCATCATCGCTTCGGGGAAAGGCCCCTTTCTGACCGACTCGGAGGGAAACGAATACTTCGATGGGAACAGTTCGATCTGGACCAATATTCACGGACACTGCCATCCGGCGATCAATGCGGCGATCCGGGAACAACTGGAGCAAATCGCGCACTGTTCCGCGCTTGGTTTTTCCAATGAACCCGCGATTCGGCTCGCGGAACGGCTCGTTCAGTTTTTCCCCGAAGGCACGCTGAACCGGGTCTTCTTTTCCGACGACGGCTCCACCGCTATCGAATGCGCCTGCCGCATGGCGGTTCAGTATCGGCATTTGAAAGGCGAGACAGAACGGGTCAAGATCGTCGCCTTCGACGGTGCCTATCACGGCGACACGGTGGGAGCGGCCTCGCTGGGAGGAATCGAAGTATTCAAAGACCGTTTCGCGACAAGCGGTTACGAAACGATTCACCTCGCAGAGATCGAAGCCCTCGAGGCGATGTCGGAGGAAGAAGCCGGGACTGTGAACGCCGTCATCATCGAACCGCTCATCCAGGGCGCGGCGGGAATGAAAACGTGGCCGACGGGAATGCTGAAGCGACTCCGCAACTGGTGCGACGCGAACGGGGCTTTTCTCATTCTCGACGAAGTCATGACCGGATTCGGCCGCACCGGCAAAATGTTCGCCTGCGAGCACGAGGAAGTCGTCCCGGATTTCCTCTGCATCGCGAAAGGGCTCACCGGAGGCTACATGCCACTCGCGGCGACTCTGACAACGGAATCCGTCTACGAGGCGTTCCTCGGCGAATACGAGGAGCTGAAGACCTTTTTCTACGGACACAGCTACTGCGCGAATCCCCTCGCCTGTGCCTCCGCGATGGGAAGCCTCGACGTCTTTGAGGAAGAAGGCGTCCTCGATGCGCTTCCACAGAAAACAGAGACCTTTCGCGAGGCCCTCGAAGCGGCCGTCGCGGCGACTCCGACTTTCGGGGCGCTGCGCCAGATCGGATTGATCGCCGGAATCGACGTGGTAAATCCGACCACGGGGGAGCCCTTCGACTGGAGGGCCGAAACGGGAGCCGGAATCTGTCGTGAAGCGAGAAAATACGGACTGCTCACGCGGCCGGTCCGTGACACGTTGACGTTAATGCCTCCGCTCTGCTCGACTCGCGAAGAGATTACAAAGGCAGTTGAGGCGCTCACCCGGGCAGCAGCATCCTACCAACCACAGAATTAGGAGCAGGTCATAAAAAAACCCCCGTTTCCACGGAGGCTTTCAAAAAAATGGTAGTGAACCACTGATTCAAATCAGTCACAACCACAGCCGCCACTGCTGCAGCATCCGCTTTCTTCAAGATCTTCAGGCTCAGGGAGACGGCCGAGTTCGAGCGTTTTTCCAACGGTCTTGGAAACCTGCTGAACGATGCTGTTCAGGTTCTCTTCAGCACCCATGAAAGCACCCGTGATGGGATCTGCCTTGAGAGCGGCGAGCTTACTTTCGTAACCTTCGATATCTGACTGCTCGAGCGCACCGTCGTGCTGCTTCTTGTGCAGTTCCTCACCCAACTGGGCGAATTCACGATAAGAAGCCTGTGCGTTCTCATCTTTGAAAAAAGCGTCAATCTTGGTGACGTTATCCTGATACTCACTCGATTGGAGAATCAAAGAGCAGAGCTCACGTGTTTTTTCAAGAATGGCTGAGTTTGGGGAAAGAGTTTCCATGTAGTTCGATACCCCACGATAGAGCCGTTCTCAAGTCCTATCGAATCGACGAGAAATGGATGCGATTCTGGGGCCTCTGCTGCAACGTCGTCGTCGGCAGCGCGGGAAGGTCGCTGAGAGGGCTTTTCCGCTCGTGCCTCTTGAGCTCGATGCTGGCGAGCCTCTTAAGTTCCCTCCAACGCTCACTCTCGCAATCCGGCGCAAAGTGAATATGACGAAGCAGGCTCAGCCACTCAATGTAGGCCCGCTCCACGTCACCCGGTCCGAACTCGAGATGCCCGCCTTCACGGGCGAAAAGCTGATACAGGCGTCCCTCCTCGCGAATCGCGATGACTTCGGCCGCGCCCTCCCCATATCCGGTGGGAAGCCCGAGAGACAGATAGCCTTCGTGATCCACCGGACCATAAGCCCCGCGACACACGAGAGCGAGGCGCTCACTTCCCGTGGAGTCGATCGCATCTCCCCTTCCCGCCGCCTGATCGATTTCAAACCGATAGCCCGCCCGCAAATTGGCGAGATGGCGAATTCCTTCATCGAGCGGGTAGCTCGTATCCTCGAGCAAGGCTGCGACAGCGAGCCCTTCGCCTCCCTGAAAGAGACTGAAAATGACGCCCCGGAAGGTGGGGACACCGCTATCGTCGATCAGCCCGAGCTTTCGCCAGGCAAAGGCCGGCGAGCCCGGGGCCGGTTTGAACGAGTCCCCGGAAGTTTCGTCGATGTAGTGAGTCTCCGATTCCACGACCACCTCCCGTTCCTCCGGATCGATGATCGGCTGATCCTGCGAATCGAGATAAGCCTCGACCGGGAACGTCTCGAAGCTCGCCGACAGGTAGAGCGTATTTCCCCGCAGATCCAGACCCTCAAATGTGGCCGGTGCGATGCTCGCTTCAAACAGCTCCGGAAAAAAGGAATTCGCCTCGTCGTGTGAGTAATGAGACGCAGCGCCGGTTTCGCCGAGCCGCTTCCGGGCGGACTTCGAGATACGAAACTGATCCTCACCCACGAGGCTCGCAGCCGCCAGTTCCAACCCGTAGCGCTTTGGTCCGGAGCCTTTTCCATCGAGTCGCGTAAGCCGGGCCGAAGGAGGCAGCAGCGTTGAAATGTATCCGGCGTCCGATTCGGAAGATCGGTAGCGCCCTTTGACGAGTCGCCACGTTTCCCCGAGCGGCCGTTCCGCAATCCGGGACGAGTCGAAGCTTTCCCATCCGCCCTTCGCGTTCCGTATCTCGCGTTTCGTGGGCTTGAGATTGAAAAGCGTAGAATCATTCTGATCCGGAGATTCCACCGCTGAACTGTGAAATCCCAGCGATACGGACTGGATCGAAAAAAGCCGGTTCCTCAATTCGCGTGCAGACTCAAACGGGGAAGTGCCCGCGAGCGAAGCGTGGTGCATCCGGCGTATCAAAGTCGGCCAGTCCGTCTCGTTTTTCCGGCGCAGCTCGAGCGGGCGCGCATCCCCGAGCCCCGGGGACGTTCTCGCCGTTAAAATGTAGCCCCGCTTGTCGAGCCCGCGTCGTCCTGCACGCCCGTACATTTGCAGCAACTCGTCGGGCCGAATCCGCCGCTGATACGGACCGTCCTGATAGCTGGTCTCACCGACAAAGACGGAGCGCACCGAAAAGTTGATTCCCGCCGCGAGACCCATCGTCGCGACGACGACGCGGAGTTGGCCGGCCTTCGCGAGAGGCTCGATGATCGCGGACCGTTCCGCAAAGCTCATCCCGCTGTGATGATAGGCGACCCGCTTTTTGAGAAGCCGTTTCAAATCCGCCGAAGCGAGCTGTTCCAGTTGCCGCCCGCCGAGCTTCACCGGGTCGTCCTCCGGCATCGCCCCCGCGATCTTCCAGGCAATTTTCTCCGCCGCTTTGCGGTGGGGCGCAAAAATCAGGAGAGGCCCGTATTCGGAAAGGAGCGCCCCAATCGCGAGTCGTTCCCAGAAATTCTGATACTTTCGCGGAGCGACCCGCGGCATCGCTTCGATCGGAATTTCCTCCTGCGGCACCGCGCGCTCTTTCGTTTCAACGACCTCCACCTTCCGCCCCAGCCGAACCATCCAGTCCCGCACCTTGCCGGGATTCGCGACACTTCCGCTCATGAGGAGGAGCTGGGTTTCCGGCGGAGCAAGCGCGATGGCGAGTTCGTAGTTGAGCCCCCGCTGCCGGTCGCCGATCATCTGGTATTCGTCGATGATGAGCAATCCGGGGCCATCACCGGAAAGCAACCTCTCACGCTGCGTTTCGAGCGTCGCGACGAGAATCGGAGCCTTCAGATTTTCGGCGAGGTCACCCGTCGCGATCCCCACGTCCCAACCGCGCGCGGTCCATTCCCGCCATTTATCATTCGCGAGCGCCCTCGTCGGCACCGTGTAAACCGCCTGCCGTCCGGAATGGTGGCTCTTCCCGCTTTCGGCAAGATGCTCAAAAATGAAGGTTTTCCCCGAGCCGGTCGGCGCCGAAAGGATCACATCAACCCCGTCGCGGAGCTTCCGGATCGCGTCCTGCTGCCAGAGATCGGGAACGATCAACTGGACTTCCAGCCCTTCAAATGCCTCTGCCAGTCCGCCTTCCATGACGGTAAGGATACGTCCACCGCTCGATTCGGGTCGAGCCTCTACCGGCGGTGGGTGAAAACCTAGTTAGGCTGACTCGCAGGAGGCTGCCCGACCGGAAGCGGAATCGTCTTGTCTCGCTTCTCAGGCTTCGCCTCTGAGATATTCACAGGAGCCCCGGTCTTTCCAATCGCGATGAGATCCTGCATGACCTGAATCGTCTCGCGCTCGTAGGGATCGAACTTGTGAGGATACTCGAGCAACTTGTCGTCAGCGTTTTCCTCTTCCTTCTCGCCCCGGGACATCCCGCTGAGTTCTTCCTCCGAAAGCTCGTCACGCAAGGTGAGGCCTTCTTCGAGGACATTGTCCTGAGTCAGTTTGTAGATCGTGAAAAGACCTTTTTCCTTCTCCCGAATCTCGGCGAAACGCTTGATGCGCTCCTGCTTCCGGGCTTCACGATCCGCTTCGGCTTTGGCTGCCTCGGCTTTGCGCTTCTCCAGATTGAGCGAAATCTTGTTCTCTTCGATGCGCCGCTTTTCCGTCTCTACATCATGAAGGATGTATTCGAAGCCGGTCCGGGTCGCGACCCGCGCACTCGATGCCCGCTGGAGGGAATCATAAGGCAGCGGCTTTTCAAAGAAAGGTTCATAGCGGCTCGGCTGAATCGGATCGACTTCCAGTGCGTTAGGCAGCGTCGCCTCGCCGATCTCGGCGATGTCGAGCAACGAAGGCAACTGCACCTCGGGAACGACACCGTCACGCTGGGTCGAATGACCGTTGATGCGGTAGAACGTCTGAATCGTCAGCTTCAACGCCCCCTGCTGAGTCGTCTCGCGATTGAAAGGAAGGATGATGCGATTCGTGAGAACCGGGCGGAGCTGCTGAACGGTTCCTTTTCCGAAGCTGGACTCGCCACCGACGATGACGGCGCGGCCGGTATCCTGCAACGCCGCTGCAAAAATCTCGGAAGCACTCGCACTCGCGCGGTTGATGAGGACGATCATCGGCCCGCCGTAAACCGCATTCGCATTGCGGGAAAATTTCTGATCACGATTGCCGCGCCAGTCGATCGACTGAACCACCGGCCCTTTGCGGATGAAAAGACCGGTCATGTTGATCGCCTCCTCGAGTGAACCGCCACCGTTGTCGCGCAGGTCAACGACGAGTCCGTCCATCCCCTCGATCGCGAGGCGGGTAAGGAGACGTCGCACGTCGGTTGTGGTGCTGGTGTTGCCACCGTCCATGTCAGCGTAGAAAGAAGGAAGCGTGATCCAACCGAGCTTCTGCTCTTCGCCCATCGGATCTTTCGTGATGATGAGATCAGCGGTCGCGAGACTGTCTTTCAAATCAATCGTCTCACGCACGATGTCGATGAATTTGATATCGGTCGCCTCCACCGCCGGCACGACTTTGAGCCGGACCGTTGTGCCGATCTCTCCGCGGATGAGATCGACGATGTCGGAAAGCTTCTTCTCGACGACGTCAACGAATTCACCGTCGGCGCCCTGAGCGACCCCGATGACGCGATCCTTCACTTCAAGATTTCCGTTTTTCGAAGCGGGACCACCGACGACGAGACCTTCGATCGTAGCGCCGCCCTGTTCTTCATCTTTCTGGAGCATCGCCCCGATTCCGGTGAGGGACTTGTTCATCCCGATGCGGAAATTGTCATACTGCTGCTGCGAGAAATACTCGGAATGCGGATCGTAGGCACGGGCGATCGATTTGATGAAAAGTGTCGCGACGTCCTCGGTTTCATTTTCGCTGATACGCTTCAGAATTCTGTCGTAGCGATCGGAGACTTTTTCGTAGATCGATTTTTTGTCTTCGTCAGTCTCTTTCTTCTCCGGAAGCGCCTCGCCTTTTTCAGCGGCCTCTTTCGCCTTCTTCGCTTCCTCTTTGGCAACCGCGTCAGCGATCAGCTTTTCACGAATGAGATCTCCCTCGATGAGGTTTCTCCAGAGTTGATCGTGAGCTTCACCGGCGGTGGCCCACTCGGACTCTTTCCGGGAAATTTCGACGAAGCGGTCGGAATCGTAAGTGAATGTGTTAGGCTTCGCGAGACTCTTCGCGAGCTTGACCCTGTCCTGCAAGCGCTTCTCGTAGACCGCATAGATCTCGAAAGCGGCGGGAATAGATTCATTTCTCACATAGTCATCAATCAACAGCTCGTAGTCACGACGGAAGCCATCGATGTCTTCTTTGGTGAAATAAATCCGGCTGTAATCAAGAATCTCTAGATAGGACTCGAGAACCCGCTCCGACATTTTGTCGTTGAAGGGCTGACGGAGGAAATGCTCTTCCTCAAGCATTCCGGTAACGCGCCGGGCGAGATCCCCGTATTGAGTTTCGGAATAGGAATTCTGACCTGAGCTGAGAAGCGTTACGACGGCCAGAAAAAGAGCGAGGGAAGACTTCGAACGAGAGGTCAGTTTCTGAAGAAAGATCATAAGAATGTTTGAAAGGCCGGAGCCAAATACGGGCAATACTCTAAAGTTGCCTTTTCGGGGCAAAAGCTTACACAAAAAGCGTTGCCATTAAAGTCTTTTGTCTGACGCACTCGGGGGCGGATATAGGTGCCGGAAAGCAGGTCGTCAGCGAAAAAACCGGCGTTTTCCACGGAAATACCGGCCTTTTCCCCACCGTTAATCCCAACCACTGCCTCCCGCGGAATACGGATAAACGGGCTTTCGGGACGAGAGTGATCCTGTATACGCTCCACCTGTGAGATCACCCGCAAATCGAGTTCCGGTGCCTCACAGCCCGGCCATCGATTCGGGCCGCACTTCATTTTCTCTGTCCATTCCATGAAAAAAGCCATTTCTCTCCTTTTTGCCCTGGCGCTCTGCCTCAGCTCGCACGCCGACGAAACGACGCCTCCGCTGCATGTCGAGGGGTATGCCGGTCAGGTCAGTTACGCCCCGGGAGAAACGCTGGCGCTCCATACCTCGACGACGGGATCCACCTATTCCGTGCGCATTTCCCGGGTCGGCATGGAAACGAAAGAAGTCTTTGCGAAGAAGGCGATCGCCGGCCGCCCCCACCCCATTCCCGAAGACGCCTCATCGAAAGGATGCCGCTGGCCGGTTTCCTTCGAATTGGAAATCCCGTCGGACTGGAAATCCGGATATTATGAAGTCACGCTTTCGACTCAGGATTCGGGCGGAAAATTCATCCACCGGGGCCGTCGAACCGCCGAGAGCTCCTGCTACTTTGTCCTGCGCCCCTCAACACCGGGAAAAAATTCGAAAATTCTCCTGCAACTCGCGACCAATACCTACAACGCCTACAACAACTGGGGTGGATCGTCGCTCTACGGTTATCACGGGCGGCACGGGCTTCAGGGACACGAGGTCTCATTCCTGCGCCCGCCCCGATCGCTCTTTTCCAGATGGGAGGCGGATTTCGTAAAATGGGCGGAAGCGGCGGGCTACGAACTCGACTACTGCAGCAACATGGATCTGGCGCTCCGGCCGGAAATCGCAGAACCCTACCGGCTCATTTTGAGCGTCGGTCATGATGAATACTGGTCGTGGGAAATGCGCGACACGATTGAAAATTTCGCAGCGAAAGGAGGCAACGTGGCCTTTTTCAGCGGAAACACCTGCTGCTGGCAGGTGAGATACGAGGCCGAATCTCAGTCCCTCGTTTGCTGGAAGCAGGGATACAATCAGGATCCGGTTTTCACCGCCGACGACAAAAGCCGTCTCTCGAGCCTCTGGAGTCACCATCTCATCGGGAGAACCGAAAACTCGATGACCGGGGTCGGATTCATTCACGGCGGCTACCACAAAAGCCACGGACAGCACATGGAAGGTTCGGGCGCTTTCACGCTGCATCGCACGGACCACTGGGCCTTTGCCGGAACCGATCTCGCCCCCGGCGATGCACTCGGCGGGGCGGATACGATCGTCGGCTACGAATGTGATGGCTGCGAGATTGAATGGAAGGACGGTCTCCCCTTTCCGACGCACGCGGACGGGACGCCGAAAAGCTTCCGGATCCTCGGAACCGCTCCGGCGACCTGGGCGGCGGGAGATTCGGTCTGGTATGACCGCTGGCCATCGCTCGACCATTCAGGACACGCGGTCATGGGCGTCTACGAAACCGACGGCGGCGGGACGGTTTTTACGAGCGGAACAACTGACTGGGCGCACGGCCTGAAAAATCCTGACGGGAAAGTCTCACGAATCACCCGAAACATTCTCGAGAAGCTGTCGAAGTGATTCGCCGCCACATTCCCGCCGAAGCGCTTCCCGGAAAATGCCGTCGCCGGCAGCGTGAGGCGCTTTTTTGTTACTCTCCGCGCCAAAACGCGCTACTAGTTGTCCCTTGCGGAGCCGGCTGAGCGGTTCCCCCTTTCAGACGATGGATTCCTCTTCCTTTTTCCGTTCCACAGCATTCAAGATCATCGTGTTTATCGCAGGCACCGTGATAATCGGGGCCATACTCGCCCCCTTCCTCTACTGGGGCGGAAAGCACGTCGTGAGCGAAGAATGGCTCAAAGGCGGTGTGCTCGACGGAATCAACGGCTCGATGGAACGCGGAAAATTCCCCCGCTATTTCAATCGCTCGATTCTCGCAGGGGCGCTCATCATGCTGTGGCCGACGCTGAAATGGCTCAACGCCGGCAGCGCCCGGAAAAAGCAGTCCATCTACGATACGCTTTTGCTGAAACGCGATCCCCGGTGGTGGAAAGACGGGCTCATTGGTTTCCTCATCGCCGCAATCAGCCTATTCGCGCTCGGATGGGTCTACGTCGAACAGGGCTGGTATGAGACCCGGGAACTCACCAAATCCATCCCCGGGATTCTGCTCAGTTCCCTGATCACCGGCCTCGCGGTGGGATTCCTCGAAGAATTTGTGTTCCGGGGCGCGCTTCACGCGGTGCTCGCGAAACTGCTGAAACCAAAGGTGTTATTCGCCGTTATCGCCGTCTTTTTCGCGCTGATTCACTTCTTCAACGCACCGAAGACGCTCGAGGTTCCCGAAGTCACCTTCCTCACAGGATTCTGGATGGTGGGAGCGATTTTCGAACACTTTTTCAGTCAGTTCGCGAATCCCTACTTCCTCTTCGCGGAATTTGCAGTCCTCCTCGCGATCGGACTCGTCCTCGGCTACACGCGAATGAAAACGAAGTCCCTCTGGCTCGGGATCGGGCTGCATGCGGGATGGGTTTTCGGCGTCAAAACGCTCAGTTCGACGACCTCACGGAATTTTGAGCCGTCTGAAATGATGCCCTGGCTCGGAGACACCTTGAGGGTTGGCGCGGTTTCCTGCATCATCGTTTCCTTCACCGGGGTGGCGATAGTGCTGTGGCTCCGGAAACGTCCGGGAAGAGCTTTTGATCAAACGCTGAGATGAGCCGTTTCGTTCGTCTGCAGCAATCGGTCAAAGGCTGGGTCTTCCCGCCGGCGTGCGGTGCCTGCGACGTTCCCCTTTCAAGTGACCGGCAGATCACGAGGCCTTTTCTGTGTGAACCGTGCGAGTCGACGCTGAAAACGATCGGCAAACATTACTGCTCGATCTGTGGCCAAAGTTACGAATCGGGTGAGACGGGCGCTTTTCGCTGCGCCAACTGCGGCGGGCGGAATCTGGGAATCGATTTCGCGGTGAGCGCCTACCGGAGCTCCGGCGTCGCGCGGGATCTCATGCATCGCTACAAATACCGGAAACAGCTGCATCTCTCTCGGCTCATGGGCTCCCTCATGGCCCCGGTCTGGAATGATCAACGACTCTACCGGCGCGACTGGATCGTCGTTCCGGTTCCGCTCCACCCGAAGCGAATGCGGACGCGGGGATTCAACCAATCGCACGAAATTGCGGTGGAAATGATCAAATGTGGAAGCCCGGGGCCGGAAATGCGACTCCAGCCGATGCTGAAACGGGTCCGGCACACGATTCGTCAGGCGAGGCTGGATCGAAAAGAACGACTCGAGAATCTACAAGGCGCGTTTGAGCTGATTCCCGGGGCCCCGGTTGACGAAGAAAGCGTCAGTGTGCTGCTCGTTGACGACGTTATCACGACGGGAACGACCGTTTCAGAATGCGCTCTCGTGCTGCGTGAAACGCTTGATATAGACGTGATTGCAGCCGTCTCTGTGATGCGAGGATGACGAATTCAGTTGTGAACTGACCATTTTTCTTTAAACTTCCGGTACTCACGCAGGTGAGTCGAACACACGCATACACGTATTTAGCACCGTTTCTGATATGGGGATTTTTAAAAAGCGCTCGATCAAATCACTGGGAAAAAAGAAGTCCGACATGCCCGAGGGCCTGTGGAACAAATGTCCTTCCTGTGGCGCGATCATTGATGAAATCACCCTCGAGCAGCGCCACCGCGTTTGTAACAAGTGTGAACATCACTTCATTCTCACCTCGCAGGAGCGGGTTCAGATGCTCCTCGATCCCGAGACGTTTGAAGAAATGGACGCCAACGTCGAAGGCGTCGACTGCCTCGGTTTCAAAGGCTACGCCGACAAAATCAAAGCGAACCAGAAGAAGACCGGTCTCAAGGAAGCGGTTCTGACGGGACGCGGATCAATTCTCGACCACCCCGTGACCCTCGGCGTCATCGACTTCCGCTTTCTGGGCGGCAGCCTCAACTCCGCTGTCGGGGAGAAACTGACGCGCAGCATCGAGGCCGCTACCGCTGAAAAACGCGCCGCGATCATCGTGAGCGCCTCCGGTGGAGCCCGCATGCACGAAGGAATTTACAGCCTGATGCAAATGGCCAAAACGAGTGGTGCGCTTGCCCGCCATCACCAGGCGGGTCTTCCCTACATCTCTATTTTGACGCACCCCACCACCGGTGGAGTTACCGCCAGCTTTGCGACGATCGGCGATATCATTATGGCCGAGCCAAAATGCATGATCGGTTTCGCCGGTCCCCGCGTTATCAAAGAAACGACTCACCAGGATCTCCCTGCCGGTTTCCAGACCGCCGAATTCCTCCTCGACCACGGACTCATCGACGTCATCGTTCCGAGATCCGAAATGCGCGAGAAACTGGGCCAGCTGCTCAGCTTCATGATGCCGCAGCAGAAGACTGCTTAGGCAGATCAGGTGAGGCAAACACTGTTGTTTGCCAGTCCTGTGAAGCAACGGACAAACAAGAGTGTTTGCCTCACCACTTCTCAGATCAACTCCCGCATCGGCTTGTAGCCGTCGACAAGGTAGTGCGGACGCCCCGAGAGATCCTCAAGCGTGACCTCGTTGGCATTGATCCCGAGCTGGTGATAGAGCGTCGCGAAGACTTCGCCGAAGTGAACCGGTCGCTCATCGATCTCTCCGCCGAGACGATCCGTCGCACCGATGACCTGCCCTGCTCTCAGTCCGCCACCGGCGAGAAGCGCGCCACCGACACGCGGCCAGTGATCACGACCCGCGTCTTTGTTGATCATCGGAGTTCGGCCGAATTCACCCCAGGCGACGACGAGCGTGTCATCGAGCATCCCGCGCTCATCGAGATCTTCGATCAGAGCGCTGAGCCCCTGATCAAACATCGGAGCATGAGACCGCATCCCGCTGAAGTTATTGCTGTGAAAATCCCAGCGACCGAAGTTTAAAGTGACACAGCGGGCTCCCGCCTCAACGAGACGTCGCGCGAGCAAAAAGTGCTCGAGATTTCGCGGAGCGCCATCGCCGAAATTTTTGGGATCCCCTTTCCCGTATCGCTCTCGCACTTTGACGTCTTCCTGCTCCAGATCGAGCGCTTTTGCGAGCTCGCTCGAAGTCAGAAGTCCGTAAGCCTGATCATGAAACTCGTCGAGCCCCGTCATCACCCCGCTGCGATCCGCTTCCCTGCGAAAATGGTCGAATGATTGGAGGAGTCCTCGACGCTCATCGAGACGCGAGGCCGAAACCGTGCTGAGAACGAGGTCCTCTTTTCCGGGGCCGGAGGGCTTGAAAGGTCCGTTTGCGAAACCGAGGAAACCCGGCTTACCGGATGATCCGTAGGGCGGATGCCCCGCTTTAGGCGCGAGCCCCACAAAGCCGGGAATATTGGGATGCTTCGATCCCATCAGGTTCGACATCACCGAACCGATCGACGGCCACCCTCCCGGAGGCTGCCCGACCATATTTAACGTCGAACCGACCTTCCCCGTGTAGCACATGAACGAATCGTGACTCCCGTTCGGCGCACCGTAGAGTGAGCGGATCGGAACACACTTGTGCATGAGCTTCGCCATCTTCGGCATCAGCTCACAAATTTCCAAACCATCGAGACTCGTCGGAATCGGCTTGAACTCTCCCCGAATTTCAGACGGAGCGTCCATTTTCAGGTCATACATATCCTGATGCGGAGGCGCCCCCGCCATGTAGATCATGATGACCGACTTCTTCGAATTCCGGAGTCCTGCAAGCTGCTCAGCCTGTAGCAATTGCGGCAGAGAAGCCCCCCCCATACCGAGAGCCCCGATCTTCAGAATGTCGCGGCGGGAAATCCCGTCACAAAATCGCTTTCCAGTCTTGTTGGATCCGGCAATAGAGAGCATCCAAAAACCTACTGATAAAAAGCAGCTTTGCGCGAGACGCATTCGCGGATCATCGCTCACCCATATTGATCAAGCCACTGCAGCAGCACCCGCTCAAAATCTCCGGGCACTTCGGCGAAGATCAGATGTCCGACACCTTCGAATAATTCCAGCTTCGCGGTCGGGATTCGTCCCGCATAATTGATCTGATGCTCGGTGGAAATGATAGGATCTTTCGTTCCCGCCATCACCAGAACCGGATGGTGAATTTGATCCGTCTCATCGAGGATATTCATATCGATGAGATAACGGAAAAAAGCCCGCTGCGCGCAGATGGGGTGCTTTTGCACATCCGGAAAAACGAGCCGCATCGTCGGATCAAAATGCCGATAGCTCAGCATTCGACGCCACCTCCTCGCATAGGTGAGCGACGCCGCTTTCAGGAACAGGGGATGACGCGTCATAAGCCACCAGCCCGTGAAAAAAGCCGCTTTACGGAGAAAATTGCCGGCCGACAAAAACTGGAGCGCGCCCTCCAGCCCCTTCGCCTTTCCCGTCGCAAAGCCACCCACCGAAACGATCGACGCCACGCGGTCAGGAAATTTAGCGGCGTAGTTGAGTGCCGCGAAACCGCCCAGCGAGTGCCCCACGAGATGAAATTTCCCCTCCGGTATCAGCATCTCGATCGGCTTCGCGAGCAATGCTGCGAGAAGCGTCTCTGTAATCTCCTGTTCTGAAACCTCGCCGTCAAACGTGCTCGGATGGTGGAACGGCAGACTCACCGAATACCACGATCTATCCTTCTCCAGATCGGCATACATCGCCTCCTCCCAGAATCGAACGCTCATCGTGAGCCCGTGAATCCAGACCACCGGCAGCTTGTCGGCATTTTCATTCTCGTGAGCGATGCAGGCAATATGATGCCCCGCGTGCTCAACGAAAGTGATGGGGGAGTCCGACATGACCACTACACTACCTGAATTACAGGAAAACAGGAGTGTTGAGTTCGAACGATCACCGGAAGAAACCTAGCGGTAGTTCGAGAGGAAAGTTTCGAGGCTCTCTTTGCTGTAGCCCGGAATATCCCGGATCGATTCGGGAACGCCCTGAAGTTTCAAATCAAACCCGGCAGTCGGCTTCACGAACCACGGCCCCTGCTGCCCCGCGTAGACTACGGCACCTTCCCTGTTTATGACAAAAAGTCGCGATGGCCAGGCCGCCCACTGAACCGCCTGACGGTCATCAATCGAGTCCGTCGTGATGGGGAAGTCGAGCGAGTGTTGCTTCCCGAATTCAATCGCGAGGTGGGCGCGTCCTTTGAGCGTGTTCGGATCGTCGATCGAAAATTGTTTTCCCGGTGCTCCGTCAGTAACGCTCTCAGGAGGATGTGCCTCACGGATATAGATCAGCACAAACTGGAAACGATCTCCGTAGGTTTTGGCGATCTTGCTCATCTCGGGAGCAGCCTGCTGCGAGCACGTGCAGGAATTGCTCGCGAAAAACAGAACGACCGGCTGCTCCTGATGCAAATCCGAAAGGTGGAGTTCGCTGCCGCTCAAGGCGTCGATGACAGTTGTCTCCGGAGCTTTCGCACCGACTACCGGTGCATTGAACAGCCGCGATTTGATCATGCCGTGAACATGCTCACTGCCCGTCACCGGCTTCCCCGCCCACTCATCCGTCACGACCGGTTCTGCGGCTTCTAGCTCCCGATGACCGCTGCCGAAAGCGATCCAGAGAACCACAGCTGAGATGAAATAAAATCGGGGGCTCATGCTCCGTCAATATTCGCACTTTCCCGGCCCCTTACAATGCCGCAATCTCGCGCACAAGCGCCGGCCCGCGATAAATGAGTCCGGTGTAAACCTGCACGAGCGCCGCTCCCGCATCGAATTTGGCCTGCGCATCGGCAGCGCTCATGACGCCGCCGGATCCGATCACGGGAATGCTGTCGTCCATCTCGGAGCGGAGAAGACTGAGAATTTCGGTAGAGTGCTCCGTGAGAGGCGCACCGCTCAATCCACCAGCCTCACCTGCATTGGCATGACCGGCGACCGCGTCGCGCGCAATCGTCGTATTCGTCGTGATGACCCCGTCGATCTTCGTTTCGCTGAAGACGGAGGCGAGGGACTTCACCGCATCTTCGGCGAGATCGGGAGCGATTTTAATCACGATAGGGACACGTTTCCCGCCATGCTCCGGAGCAATTCGGTCGCGCAATTCCTGCAAACGCGTCACGAGTTCGCGACAGAAACCTTCTGTCTGAAGATCGCGAAGCCCCTTCGTGTTCGGTGAGGACAAATTCGCGGTCACATAATCAGCCGCACCGTAAACGCCTTTGAAACATTTCAGGTAATCATCGAGCGCGTTCTCATTCGGTGTGTCGAAATTTTTACCAATGTTAATCCCGAGAACGCCGCTGAATTTCTTCTTCGATTCCGCGACATTTTCGAGCAATCCCTCAACACCGGGATTGTTGAAACCCATCCGGTTGATGATTGCCTCGTGCTCCTTGAGGCGGAAAAGGCGCGGCTTCGGATTTCCCGGCTGCGGGCGTGGCGTCACCGTCCCAACCTCGACATGACCAAACCCGATCGCCCCGAAAGCGCTCACCGCGGATCCCGTTTTATCCAAACCCGCAGCAAGCCCGACGCGGTTGGGGAATTTCAGTCCCATGACCTCTACGGCATCTGATTCAACAGGGTTAGGTGCCTGAACTGACCCTGTTAAGCCTCCCAAAATCCCCATGCTATCGGCCGCCCTCATCATCGACAGAGTGACGTGGTGTGCGGTTTCAGCATCGAGCGAAAAAAGAAAACGCCTCGCGAGCGGGTAAAGATCGGCCATGGGGAATTGCTACACCTTACCCCACCACGAAGCAACCGGCGAGGTGGATGCGCCTCGCCGGGGCGCAGATTCGCCCGGACGTTTTCTGCGGTCCCTTCAGGACCGGGGTTTTATCAGGACTGATATCCCGGCGTTCCGCTGCGCTTCACACCGCGATAGTTTCTTTGGAGCCTCCGGCTCCGTGCGTGTGATGGGCGCCCCCGAAACATCCCAACATCCCAACATCCCAACATCCCAACATCGCTACGTATGTCTTTTGGCAGAAGGCATCCACCTTGCATGCCTCACAATATGAAGGAAACTACCGCATGAATCGCATTGTCGCCGGCGCCGCTTCACTGAACCAAATTCCGCTCGACTGGGACGGCAATCGCCGTCGCGCTGTCGCGGCGATCCGGGAAGCACGCGAGTCCGGGATCGGGTGGCTTTGCCTGCCGGAACTGGCGATCAGCGGCTATGGCTGCGAGGACATGTTTCTTTCTCCCGAAGTCGGTGAGAGGACCCTCGATTCGCTCGAGCAACTGGCCAAAGAATGCGACGGCATCGTCGTCGCGGTGGGCCTCCCGATCTGGTTCGAAAGCAGCGTCTACAATGCCGTCGCGCTCATCGCCGATCGCGAGATCGTCGGATTGGTCGCGAAACAGAATCTCGCCGGCGACGGTCTGCATTACGAACCGCGATGGTTCAAGCCGTGGCCGGAAGGCGCTGTGGAATCTGTCCAGATCGGCAAAAGGAGCGTGCCCATCGGCGATCTCGTATTCGACGTCGGCGGCGTTCGCCTCGGTTTCGAGATTTGTGAGGACGCCTGGGTCGCGAACCGTCCCGGAACCCGCCTCGCCCGACGCGGAGTCGATTTGATTTTCAACCCCAGCGCGAGCCACTTCGCCTTCGGAAAACAACTCGTTCGCGAGCGTTTCGTCCTCGAAGGTTCACGCGCGTTCACCTGCGGCTACGTCTACGCCAACCTTCTCGGCAACGAAGCCGGACGCATCATTTACGACGGCGGAACCGTGATCGCCTGCGGTGGTGAGTATCTTGCCGAAGGACGCCGGTTTTCTTTTCAGGACCATGTCGTCACCGCCGCGACGATCGACCTTAACCTGACACGACTCCATCAGGCGCGTCAGGTCAGCCATCGCCCCGTCGTCGGCGAACCGGAAGAGCTCACCGTCATGGTGGACTTCAGCCCGAAGTGGAAAGGACCCTTCGTCTCCGGTCAGAGCGAAGCTTCTCATGCCGCCGACTTGAAAGAAGAGGAATTCGCCCGCGCCATGGCGCTCGGGCTGTTTGACTACCTCCGCAAATCCTACTCCGGCGGGTTCGTCGTCTCACTCAGCGGCGGAGCGGATTCCGCCGCCGTCGCAACCCTCGTCAAGCTGATGGTCGATCTCGCAATCGACGATCTCGGCGATGACCGATTTCGCGAGAAGCTGGGTCACATCCGCTTCGACGAGCGCCCGCTCATGCAGAAGCTGCTCTCCTGCGTCTATCAGGCGACCCGGAACAGCGGGGAAACCACCCGCCACGCCGCCGAAACCGTCGCGAAGGCCCTCGGAGCCGACTATCAGGAATGGGACGTCGATTCTCTCGTCCAGGATTATCGAAGCATGCTCGAAAAAGGCATCAACCGCGATCTCACCTGGGAAACCGACGACATCACGCTTCAGAATATCCAGGCACGCGTGCGAGCTCCCGGCGTCTGGATGCTGACGAACATTCGCAATGCGCTGCTTCTCGCGACGAGCAATCGCTCCGAAGCCGCGGTCGGCTACGCAACGATGGACGGCGACACCTGCGGCGGTCTCAGCCCCATTTCAGGAATCGACAAAGCCTTCCTCCGTCAGTGGCTGCGCTGGCTCGAGACCGAAGGCTGCGCCCCTGACATTGACCCCATCCCCGCGCTTTCCGTGATCAACGCCCAGGCCCCGACCGCCGAGCTGCGCCCCAGCGAAGAGAATCAGACCGACGAGTCCGACCTCATGCCCTACCCCATCCTCGACGCGATCGAGCGCCTCGCGATCCGCGACAAGAAGCTCCCCCGCGAAGTCTGGGAAATGATGTGTGAAAAGCACGCCGAATACGATGACGCGCAAATGAAGCTGTGGGTCATCAAATTTTTCCAACTCTGGAGTCGCAACCAATGGAAGCGCGAGCGCTACGCCCCCGGCTTCCACCTCGACGACAAAAATCTGGACCCCAAAACCTGGTGCCGCTTCCCGATCCTGAGCAGCGGTTTCCGCGATGAGATCGCGGAGCTGGAGGGGCTTTAATCCCAAGAGCGAGAGCCCTCGTTATACAGGCAGGTTCGTGCGGCCCGCACAATCCACGCTCCATCGTCTCCGAATTAGAGAAAACGGGAGGGCACTGATCCCGGCCGTTTCAAACAAACAAAACGCCCAGAGACGAGCCTTTCAGCGCTTCGTAAACTTCCGCGAGTTCATCAGGGACATCTTCGCCATCCGCGTCACTCTCCAGACCAAACCGGAGCGCGGTGATTAACATCTCGCCCTGACTTTGAATCGGAACGTCTAGCGTCGCAGGGAAAGCGGCATCGAGGATAGTAAGACCGAAATCGGTTGGCTCGATCAGCTCTTCGGCCCAGTTGAGGATCGTTTCCACCGGTGATTGATCGGGGAATCGCTCAGAAATGAGAGCAAAGACATCAGCCCGCCCGGGAACGTTCATGAGCAGCGCGAGGAAGAAGCGATGTTCGGGATCCTCGATATAGGCGCGCATGCGGGTGATGAGATCGCGGCGAAGTGATTCGGCCAGGGTGGCGGAAACGCCTTTTGCGAGATCGCCGTGCTTTTTCTCAAACAACCCGAACACGGCATCCCACTCGTCGAACTCCTGGAGGTATTCCATCGCGTGCATGAGAATACTGAGACCACGCTCGAAATCGAGGCTCTCGACCATTTCGCTGACGCGCATCGCGTAGTTGGGATCGCCGACCGCTTCGAGAACGCCGAGCAGTTGCTTGCGCCGCAAAGTGAGCGTATCCGATCCCGTTTGAATCGGATCAATCGCGAGATGGGGTGGCAGATAGTTATACTGCGGTCCGGTCCCGGGATCGTTGTGAGTGCGCACGACCACGGTGACGGAAGGCGTCTCGAGATGGAAAAGCGAATGGATGCATCCCCGACCCGAAGAGATCGGAACGGTGCGACCCGTCTCGAGAAGCTCGATCTGTTTCATCCGGAGTTCCCCTACACTCAAATACGGGGTAACCGGCTGAGCATTTTCAAACTCGTATTCAGCATGGATACTCGATCCTGACATGACATGAAATGCCCCGGAAAATTCGTGCTGATGAACGTCAGTCGTTCCCTCCAACCAGAACAATATCTGGATATAAAAACGCGGATGATTGAAGGCGACCAACTCGGGCTGACCGAATCCTGACTCGCTCTGAAAAGGCTGCGCCTCGTTGACGAGGAACTCGTGAATCATTTCCTCCAAATCCACCGCATCAGAAGGAGGCGACTCATCGATCGCGGTCTTCGCGATCTCCGGAAACGCTTCCAGCGAAAAGTTCTGTTGCTGCCACCGTTCCTGGACTTTACGCCCGAGCTGATCAAAAAAGGGATTCATGAGCAGATACTTCGGCCACTGGAAGCCGCGCCACAAGAGGCAATCGCCGGAAGAATACCTCACGTCGAAACACGGATCCGTTAACTAATCATTTCCCTCGTCCGTTATTTTGCATAGAGTTTTCCATATTATGTTCACAGGGATTGTCGAAGAATGCGGAGAAGTCACGGCCTTGAAATCGGTCGAAACCGGAGCGGAGCTTTGGGTCAAATCGAGCTTTTCCGGCGAAGTCGTGCTCGGGGAAAGCGTCGCGGTCAATGGCGCCTGTCTCACCGTAACGGAAGTCGACAGCGGCTCGATGCGTTTCGATCTTCTTCACGAAACTCTGCGCCTCACCAACCTCGGCGTGCTCGAATCCGGTTCCCCCGTCAATCTCGAGCGATCACTCCGCATCGGTGATCGTCTCAGCGGGCATTTTGTCCAGGGCCACGTCGATACCTGCGCGGACGTCCTCAAGTATGAGCAAGTCGGCCAGGATCACGAATTCACGGTTTCGCTTCCCGAAGAATTCCGTCACCTCGTTGTGCAAAAAGGCTCGATTTGCGTTAACGGAATCAGTCTCACGGTCGCCGACCTGGGTGAAGACAGCTTCACGCTCTGGATCATCCCGCACACCCACGAAATCACGAGCCTCCGCGCCGTGAAGACGGGTTCGAAGGTGAATCTCGAGTTCGATCTCCTCGCCAAGCAAATCGCCCGGCTCACGGAGTGCGGCAAGCTGAACGGCTGATCCGTAGCGGAAGGAGAATTCCTTCCGATCGCTCATTCCCGCCGAGAGACGCCGCAGTCGGAATGAGCTTCATTCCGCTACGCCTCCTGCTGTCGGACCTGTGACTTACTTTGGAGCTGCTTCGTTCGCGGCAGGAGCCTGAAAGAAGAGCGCGCCCTTCGTCTTCGTTTTCCGGCGATAGATCTTTCCGCCGTTGGCGACGTAGAGATATTCGTGGCCGGGACCGGCGAAGCAAACGCTGACAAGCCCCATCGAAGGATCCGGCGTTGCGATGACGCCGCCCATGCGACCGGTTGGATCGAACATCTGAAGCCCCTCAGCGGTCGTGACGTAGTAGCGACCATGGGCATCGGTCGCCATCCCGTCGCCGCGCGCTACCTCAGGAGTTTTCACAGGCGTGCGCATCGTCATGTAGTTCGCCGGAGACGAAAGAGTTCCGTCCTTTTCGATTCGAAAGGTCCATACGTATTTCCCGCCATGATCTGAAACGGCGAGCGTTCCCTGATCCCGGGAAAGCGTGATCCCGTTCGGCTTGGTGACGACACCTTCGCTCACAACAGTCATCTTCCCCTGAGGATCGATGCGTCTGATCTCCTTCGTCGGAGTCATCGTGAAATAAACATTACCGTCGTGCGTCACGACGAGATCGTTCGGCCGGATGTCCTTTGCGAGCTCGGTCGCTTTTCCGTCCGCATCAAAAACAACGAATCGCTGCTCCCTCGCGACACAGGCATAGAGCCGCCCGTCAGCGCCCCACTGGAGTCCACTGATACCGGGGAAGTCCGGAATGAATTCAGTGACCTTCCCTTCGAGGTCGGCTTTGTAAACCGCATCGCCACCTTTGACATCCGAGAAGTAGAGGTTGCCCTCAGCGTCAGTGGAAAGGCCATCGGTAAACTCGTATCCCTCGACCGCGACTTCCCAATCCTCCCCGTCAATAAGGACCTGACTCAGTGGCATGTCCTGAGCCTGGGCGGAGAATGCGGCGAGCGCGATGAGCGCAAATAAATTGAAGTGTTTTTTCATGTTCGGGTAGTTGGATTCAAGGACGGTAAGTGATGTCCCGGGCTGTATAGGGAACTTTTTCTAATTCGGTTAATTTCTGCTTCAGATCGTTGACGAGCGTCGTCACCGTATCGGCTGGCAAGTTTCCTTCAACTGTGAGATCTACTCGATCCATTCCCTCAAGGTAACGCACCTGAACGCCATCAATCTCCAACCGGTAGAGGCCGTAATCATCGTCTTCTCCCTGCGGGATCTCTTCGTGTGGGATCGCCGGCTTGTAGAGATTCTCAAGAACCGTCAGATCAAATTCGCGTTGAGGTTGATTCTCATCGATCTCGATAAGCTTTCTACCGAGCTTTTTCTCCCATTCCGCCTGACGGGCTTCCCAAAGCTCGTTCCCGTCTCCACTCGCACGGGTGAAAATCCAGCGCGGCCACGTCTTTCTTGTGAGCCGCTTCCAGACGAGTGATCCCAGATCCAACTCCCACTCATCGATGTTCTCTAACAGATCATCCCCGTCATCCACCAATCCCCCTGAAAGGACAATCGACTGGCCCTCAGCCCCTGACACGGCTTCATGGTCATGGATCCATCCGGGGGATTCGCCCGTGGTCGGTTCAACAGACATCTTCATCGTCACCGTATCCAGCTTCAACACCTGCGTCTCCCCGGGACGCCGGGACTGAGGATAGCCCAGGTTACCCACGAGCCAGATGGCCTCTCCCACCCGGGTCGCACTGTGGAAATCCGTCGGTGGGAATGCATTCTCGTCGTAACCGAAAATCTCCAATTCCCCGTCAGGATGATGAACGAACACATCGTTGTAGATAAAAAAGTCAGGGTCGTAGCTATCCTCGTGCTCACCCGCAATTTCGATCACCCTTCCGTCGGGCAATTTCGTTTTACTTTGGCCAAAGCGATCCGCTGACCAACAGGGCCCCACATCGAACGAACTCGGCCCGCCCATGATTTCATTCGCCTGATAAGCGTTCAGCTGATCTTTGATAATCCACGCCCAAACGGGGTTGGTCATCACTTCAGGATTCGCGCTCCCCCTGATTGGCGAACGCCATTTTCGAAAATCGTCTCTCGATACCGGCAATGAAGAATCGGACTTGGAACACCCCATGAAAAGAACACTGGCGACGAGGAGCACTCTTATCAAGCTTCTCATAAAACCTTACGGCTTCAAAGACTTCCAGTCGCTCCAAATCCACCGGAGCGTGTCAGGGAAAATGGCGCCGCCGTGACGGCCACTGTGCTTTCCGGAGCCGAATTCGAATTTGTAATCGTAGTTGGCATACTTGAGCGCCAATGCCATCTGCTGATTCGCGAGGGGCCAGTTGCCGTGGAGATTATCGAGATCGTTTGCGCCGTCCTGGAGGAAAACCTTGAGCGGCTTCGGATCGGTTTTACGAATCAGCGCCGGGTAGACATGACCGCCGCGAATATTGGTGAAGCTACCGATATGACTGATCACTTTTCGAAAGGCGTCGGGACGCTCCCAGGCGACGGTGAAGGCCGCGATGCCACCGGAACTGTTCCCGCAGATCGCGCGGCAATCGGGATTCTCAGTGATCTTGTAGGTCTTTGCCACCTCGGGAATGATCTCCTCGATGAGAAATCTCGCGTATTGATCGCTGAGCGTGTCGTATTCGAAACTGCGGTTTTTGCGCGGTTGCTGCCCTTGCTTCGCCGCCGGCACGACACCGGGATTGATGAAGATCGCGATCATCGGAGGAATGTCACCGGCGTGGATCAAATTATCAAAAACCGTCGGTGCCCGGAACGATCCGTTCTCCCTGACAAAACCACCACCATCCTGAAACACCATCAGACTGACTGGCCTGGTGCCATCATACTGCGCGGGGACATAGATCCAGTAATCGCGTTCGGTCCCCTCAAAAATCTCACTGCTCCACTTGTGCTGAGTCACCTTGCCCTGCGGCACGCCCTCCTTGACCTGAGCCTCCGGACCGGGTTGGTAATCTTCGTCAGCCGCAAAGGAAGTCTGAATCAGCACCGCGCCGAGCAGTAGAAAAGAAAAGAGTGATTTGATCATAGTGATGAGTCCGGGAAAGGGCTCACTGAAAGGGAAAACGCTTTATGGCGCGAGCCTGAGAAAAGACGGATTTGCGCGAATCGGACAAGCATGGAAGTCCGGGAAGAGAGCGATCTCCGGAGACCGCAACGCGCTAACGATAGTAGCGGTAGTCGAAGAGCGGATTCCACGAAGAGAAGGTCAAGCTTCCGCCGTGGTATACGTTGACGCTCGTGCCGCCGGTAAACCCTCCCGAATAGCAGCCCGGCGAATACAGGTAATATCGCCCTGCGGTTCCGGGGCGGTAAAAATAAGGATTCGATGAGTAACCGAAGTAGGGAATGCGCGGGTAATACGTCCGGTTCCGTTTCACCGGAAGAAATCGAATACTCGTCGCGGGATCAACCGAAACGGGAGCGGGAGCTTTTTCCGGGGGCTCAGGTGAGCTGACGTTTCCGCTCCTCTCTCCGGGCTGGTAGTCAGATCCATAGCCAAACCGCGGTTTCGGTTCACCCGTCGTGACCTTCTCCGGAGAAACGACGACCTCCGGCGCTTTGCGTGAAAGCGTTTCCAACGAAAGCGGCGGCAGAATCACCGGGGAAGTCGTCGAACGGCGCTTGCCCAGATTCTTCATTTTCCGCGAACCCTGAAGAACGAAACCTGTCGCCGACTTCTCCCCTTTCGAGTTCTCGTAGGACTGCTCGACGATATCGCCCCGCACGGAGACAGAACAGCAAATGATTCCTCCGGCAAGCATCCAGAGCATCGACCAGCGTCCGCCCCGTGATGTCATGAACCTTCTCATCCCGACAGTATGCCCGAAATCGCAGCGCCACTCAATCCCCAATTCAGGAAGCAGAAAGCACCCGACACACGTTCCCCGACGCGACCGCCCTCCCGATTTCGACGAAGCGCCTCAACCGCCCTTTCATCACACCCGCATAAAATACACCATTTACTACCTATAAAAAAATCAGCTTACCAGTAACTCTAGCATAGAAAATGCGTAGTAAAGGACAGTGACTCCATGAAAAACACCCTCAGGACCTTTCAACACTTTCCGACCGCCACCGTGGGAATACTTATACTCGCCTGTATCTCCTTAAGCACGAATACACAATCAAGGGAGTGGACCGATATTCAGGGACGCACGGTATCCGCTGAATACGCAGGCATCGAACAGGGGAACGTGAATCTGAAAATGGAGACGGGCAGGATCGTTGCGTTCCCGATCAGTAAGCTGAGCGCCGATGACCAGTCATGGCTGAAAGAAAAATACAACAGCTCCCCTCCCAATATCGCGAGGCGCATCGACCGTTATATTTCCGAAGGACTGAAAGAAGCGGGACGCGCCCCCAACCCCATGACTACAGATGCGCAGTTTGTACGGCGGGCGTATTTGGAAATCACAGGAACGATTCCAACGTATGGACAAACCGTGGAATTCCTCGAGTCGACCGGCCCGAATAAACGCAAAGCGCTAATAGACAAACTATTAGACTCGGAGGAATACGTCAGCCACACCTTCAACTGGTATGCGGACCAGCTTCGTGTCATTTCCAAACTGAGGGACTATATTAACTACGAGCCTTATATACAATGGATTAAGGAGTCTATTGAAGAGGACATGCCCTGGGATGTTTTCGTCCGCCGGCTCATCGAGGCGGAGGGAACGATTTTTGAAGACCCCGCCTCGGGTTGGTTCCTGCGGGACTACGGGATGCCCTTAAACAACCTCTCTGCGACGGCCTCACTCTTTCTCGGCACGGAAATCACCTGCGCCCAGTGCCACGACCATCCCTTTGAAGATTGGACTCAGATGGATTTTTACAAACTCGCCGCTTTTCTCGGGCAGCGGAAAGACAACCTCTCTTCCAAAGAATACAATCTGACCTACAACGAGCGGCTCGAAGCGATCGAGGAGGAAATCCGGACGATCAAAGGTGATCCCGACTTTGGCTACGAGAACAGCATCCGCCAGATCCTCAGCTTCAACCGATGGGCGTCCATCGACGATCCCTCAAAAACGCTCACCCTACCCCACGACTACAAATACGACGACGCGGCTCCGGAGTCAGTGGTCACTCCGGGAACCCTCTTCGGCGAAGACGTGAAAATTGAGAACTACGAAACACCCCGCAAGGCGTTCTCCGCGTGGATGACGGCAAAGGAAAATCCGCGCTTTGCCCTCGCCATTTCCAACCGCATCTGGAACTGGGCATTCGGCCTTCCGCTCCATGGCCCGATGGACAATGTCGCGGACATCAATCACGCGCAGAATCCTGAACTGTTGAAGTTTCTCGGACAGGCGATGGAGGATCTCGACTTCAGCGTCAAAGAACTGAGGCGTTCCATCTACTACTCGAAGGCCTGGCAGAGAGAAGCGACCACGACGGGGGTAACCGAGGTCGAGGTCGGGAGAAATGAATACCCGTTTCCCGGCCCTATCCTGAAACGAATGACCGCCGAGCAGTTGTGGGACTCTTACATGACCCTTCTCCTCGCGGCGCCCTACGACCTGAGACGCGACGTCGTCACTGATGCCGAGAACGCGATTCAAATGGACATTCTCACACTGACAGGTGAAAAGGCACTGAGCCAGATGGAGCAGGCGAATCTTGTCATGCGGCACGTCGTCGGAGGGACTGCTCCGTCCCTCGCTGCGATTCCGGATGACCTTTCAGGAAAATCCTATCGCAGCAACGGAGATCTACTGAGCTACTACGGGAACTATTTCATCCGTGCCTCGGAAATGCGCCAACCGGCTCCTGACACCCACTTTCTCAGGGCCTGGGGGCAATCGGACCGGCTGAACCCGGAGAGCGCCTCGGAGGACGGCTCGATTCCGCAAATTCTTTTCGTTCTCAACAGCTACCTCACCCACTTCCTCGCCGACCCGGATTCTATGATTTTCAAGAAAGCCGGTGGCGAGCGGGCCACAGGAGAAAAGCTCGATCAAATCTACCTTTCGATTCTCAACCGTCCCGTCGAGGGGAAGGAGAAAGCAATCTGCTACAAAGCGATCCGGAGCGACGACGAAGGTTACTCCGACCTGATATGGGCCCTGATCAATTCGCGGGAATTCCTGTTCGTCCAGTAACCCTGAAAGTAGAAGTTATATGAAGTCATCATTTACGAGAAGAGCCTTTGTTGAACGAGCAGCCCGCAATCTCCTCGGAGTCAGCGCCCTCACGGGACTCCCCGCCCTGCCGCAATTCGCACGGGGAGGAAAAGCGGCCGAATTTGTCGACAACACGAAACTTCCCGGGTTCGGGAGCGCTGAGAATTGTATCTACTTATTCATGGCAGGAGGCATGTCACATCTCGACACCTTCGACCCCAAGCAGGGCTCCGAAATCATGGGGACGACCGGCACTTTAAAAACCAAAATCCCCGGAGAACCCCTCGCCGACAATCTCCCCGAACTCGCAAAGCTGCGGGATAAATTCGCGATCGTTCGTTCGCTGGGACAGAAAACGGGCGACCACAACCAGGGCAGCTACCTGATGCGAACGAGCTACAGCGACCGCCCTGACATCCGGCACCCCTCACTCGGTCCCTGGGCGAGTCAATTGCTCGGAGCTGATAACGGCGACCTCCCGACCTCGGTGAATATTTCGCCGGGAAGCAACCACCCCGGACGTGGATTCCTGCCACCCGCCCTGAGTCCGCTTCCCATTCTCAATCCAACGAAAGGCGTTCCCTACAGCCAGCGCTACGGGGGAAAATCGGAGGAAGCTCAGGCTCGCGCTCGAACGGAATACGACCGGCGGCTCGAGCTGATGAACACGCTCGACACCTCGTTTCGCGAAAAATTCACCGATCCCCGAATCGCCGCCTACACAGACCTTTACAACGAAGCGCTCAAGTTCATGGACAGCAAGGATCTGGAGATCTTTGACCTGACGAAGGAGCCGGAAGCGGTTCGCTCGCGATACGGAGAATCCTCTTTTGCTCAGGGATGCCTCCTCGCGAAGCGACTCGTGAAATCGGGAATTCGCTTTGTCGACGTCCAAAAGGGCGCCTGGGACACGCACGCCGACAACTTCAATCTGACCTCCACGCTCGCCAACGACATGGACAACGCGGTCTCCAATCTTCTGCAGGATCTCGAGGCTGAAGGCCTGCTCTCGAAAACACTCGTCGTGATCGCGACCGAGTTTGGACGTTCCCCGGTCATCAACGCGAACGAAGGGCGCGATCATCACCCCGGCGTATTTTCATGCGTTCTCGCCGGGGCGGGAATCACAGGCGGAGCGAGCTACGGAGAGTCCGACGAAAAAGGCGATCGCCCGAAAACCGATCCGATTGAACCTGCCGACTTCAACGCAACGATCGCCCATGCCATGGGAATGAATGTAAACGAAATCATCAAGTCCCCGAGCGGTCGCCCGTTTACGGTGGCGTCACACACGACACTCCCCGACGGGACCATCATCAGCGGCGGTCGCGTCATCTCCGATCTGTTTGCAGGCTAGACGCACTCTTTTTCCGCCTTCCGCTCCGCAAAGGGATAGTCGGTGTACCCCCGGGGGCCGTCGCCGTAAAAGGTTGAGCCGTCGGGTTCGTTGAGCGGAAGATCTTCCGCAAATCTCCTCACGAGATCGGGGTTGGCGATAAACTGCTGCCCCCAGGAGCAGGCATCCGCTTCTCCCGATTCGATCAATGACTCGGCGGTTTCTTTGTCGAGGCGCTGATTGGCGATGAGAGGGCCTTTGAAAATCTCTTTCAGTTTCGGCCCGAGCCGGGGAGGTTCCTGTGATTCGCGGGCAAAAATGAAGGCGATTTTGCGGTCCGCCATCGCCTTGGCAATGTAACCGAAAGTCGCCTCCGGATCTGAATCGCCCATGTCATGTTCGTCGCCTTTCGGAGCAATGTGCAACCCGACGCGGTCCGCGCCCCAGACGGAAATCGCCGCATCGACTGCCTCGATCATGAAGCGCGCGCGGTTTTCGATCGCACCGCCGTAGCGGTCGGTTCGCTTGTTCGTCGAATCCTGGAGAAATTGATCCGGCAAATAGCCGTTCGCCCCGTGAATCTCAACGCCGTCGAAACCGGCGCGTTTGGCGTTTTCAGCGCCTTTCCGATACGCCTCGATGATGGCCGGAATCTCATCCAGCTCGAGGGCGCGCGGTGTTTCGTATCCCTTTTTCGGACGCACTAAACTGACGTGCCCCTCTGCTGCGATTGCGCTCGGTGCGACCGGAGCTTTACCATCGAGATAAACCGGATCCGAAATGCGACCGACGTGCCAGAGTTGAAGCACGATAAGGCCGCCCCTGGCATGAACGGCATCGGTGACCAGTTTCCACCCCTCGACCTGCTCATCGGACCAGATCCCCGGCGTGTTCGGATAACCGACTCCCATCGGCTCGATCGAGGTGGCCTCGGATATGATCAATCCCGCCGTCGCCCGCTGCGCGTAATACTCGGCCATCATCGCATTGGGGACGCGCGCCTCACTGGAGCGGCAACGCGTGAGCGGAGACATGATGATTCGGTTGGGGAGACTCCACGCCCCGATTTGAATGGGGGCCTGAAGAGGGGAAACGGTATCGGACGTGTTTTTCATGGGCTGACTATGACTCGCGGGTCATCGAATGGTATCTATGTTGCCGCCAACGTCGAAAGCTTACGAATATCCCGAACTTTCAGAAACACACCACCTCCCCCGACCGACAATTTGCCCCCGTCCGATTTCCACTTGAGTTCGCACAGGTCAGGGGCGATGAATGAAGCCGAAAAAATTATCTCGGATATGGCATTGGACAAGATTACTTCAGTCGGCGGAAAAGGCGTTTACGTTCCCGGTTCAGACATCGATACGGACCGCATTATTCCGGCACGTTTCATGAAATGCGTGACCTTCGATGGCCTCGGTGAGTATCTCTTTTACGATGTTCGCCATCAGGAAGACGGAACTCCGAAAAATCACCCGCTCAACGAAGACCGTTTCAGCGACGCAAGCATCCTCCTTACCGGCATCAATTTCGGTTGCGGCAGCTCACGTGAGCACGCGCCCCAGGCCATCTATCGCGCCGGCTTCCGCGCCGTGATTGCTCAAAGTTTCGCCGAAATTTTCTTCGGCAACTGCGCCACACTCGGCGTTCCCTGCGCGATTGCGACAGAGGAAGTCATCAAGACAGTGGCGGCGGCAGTGGATGCCGATCCGAACACTGAGATCACGATTGATATCGAAACCCAAACCGTTCGTTTCGGCGATCAGGAGCTTCCGGTAACGATCCCTGATACGGCTCGCGATGCATTCCTCAGTGCTCAGTGGGACCCCATCGGTGAACTGCTCGACAGCGACGCCGAGATCAAATCGACCGCCGAAGCGCTGCCTTACATGGCGAGCTGATTCATCCGGTCTCTCCACGGAGGAGAGATCAACAGAGCGCTAGCCACCCGGCTGGCGTTGAGGAACCCGCAGCAGTTCCTCTGCAATTTCCTGACGCGTTGGCGGCTCGGGTTTTGCCCTCATCGCGGGAGCAACCGTTCCCGTTCCCTTGTTTTTGCCGAAAGGCAGCTTTTCAAGGATCACCGCCCCCGGCTCGAGCCAGTCGATTGCGTGTTGCTTGAGCTCACTCCATTTCGCAGCGGGAACGAAGGCGTTTGCCGCAAAGGCGATCCCTCCGATGATTCCGATCGTGAGGAAGAATTTGAAAATCTTCTTAAAAACCCCGGATCCGGATTTCCGCTTCTCCGGCAATTTCGCTGTGACCGCCCGGTCCGGAACCTCTGCTTTTGGCTTAGGTGGCGGAGCGACCGCCGAAAAGTCCAGTTCCTCCCCGTCCGCCGTTTTCGCGTTCGGAGGTGGCCCCCATTGATTGGCCGCATTCAAGGCGACGTCATCGGGTGGCGACATATCGGGCATCGCAGGACGGGTGGGAAGAGGTGGAACAGGAGGCGTCGTCGCGGCTTCCGCTCCGCCACCTTCAGTGAACAACGACTCTGCAAAGCCGGGTTCTCCCCCCTTCGCTGATCCGGTCGAAAAGGGTGAAATACCTCCCGGCAAAGGATGACCGTTCGCAGCGCTCGAATTCGCAGCACCGACATCCCCGCCAACCGTGATACCGGGAAGAGCAGGTGGAACGCTGCCGGGAATCGGCGCTTCGGGCGCCGAATCCAGTGGCGGAGGTGATGGAAAGGCGTCTTCCCCGATGCCGTCGATGGCAGGGAGTTCATCGACGGACGAATCAGGTGCCTTTTCCGCAGCACCCGGCGCCGACGCATCGATCGCCTCAGAAATCTTCTCAAACGAAACGGGGTTCTTGGGGACGAAAGGAGGTCCCTCGACTTTACCCGGCAGGGGAGGCGGTATCTCGGCCTCATCTTCCTCCTCCTCGACTTCGAGAGCCGGAGGTTCCGTTTCCCTGAGCCATTCAGCAGGCTCGGACGGTGACTGAAAGGGTGAATCCTCCTCAGACTGAGTCGGCGCGGAATCTTTCACAGGTTCCACAGGATCAGGCTCGATTGCAGGCTCGATTGCAGGCTCGATTGCAGGCTCGATTGCAGGCTCGAGCCGCGAGAACGGTGCGGAATCCAGTGATTCGAAAGCCTCTTTCTCCGTCTCCTTTTCAGGGAATCCCCAGGGTGACTGCGACGGCGCAGGAGGCACGTCAAACTTTGACTCAGGCACTTCCCCGGCAACGATTTCCGGTTCCGTGACGGCATCCGAAATCGGTTGAGCAACCGAACCAGAAGGCACCTCGAGTGCCGGCGACGACGCGACGGGATCTGCTGCCTTCGCCGTTTCAGGAAACGGGTTGTCCTGAATTTTCTCAACGCTGACGAGCCGGCATCCTGACTCATCCTCAATCGCAGTGACAGGCTTGAAGCAATACACGCACTGCCCTTCGATCCCGATGTGGATACGACGCAAATTCAAAGTCCCGTGACAAAACGGGCACGCCAGCTTCAACACCTCACTGACAACACTCGAATGAGATCCTTCAGGTAATTGCGAAGTTTGCGTATTCATTCCCTTAAATAGTAACCGGACAGGGAAGATTCTCAGTTTGCAGGAGGAACAACCGGAGCCTCTTCAGGGTTGATAACCGCAGGCAGATCGATTCCAACGGATGGCATTTCCCCTTCCACGCTGAATTTGCCCTCCATGTAACTCCTCGCGGCAGCGACATACTCATCCACCGGAAGAACGAACGTGGCGAGAGCGCCTCCGCATACGAATCCCACGAGAATCACCATGAAGATGATGAAGCCTTTGCGGGATTTCTTTTTCGGCGAAATTGATCCGAGAGGCTTCGACTCGACGCGTGGACCCTCCGGCTCAGGAATTTTATTTACCGGCACCACCTCGCTGAGAGGAGGAGGAAGTTTTTTCTCCTCCGGAGTTTCTTCAGCCACGACCTCGGGAGTTTCCTCCACGACTTCGGTTGCCTCATCGTTAGAGAAAGTGGCGAAGGGTGAATTGCTGAAAGGCGAAGGACTTGATGAGTCCTCTGCCGGGTTCATCAAACTGACTCCGAATCCCTGTTCTGCCGCCTCATCTTTTTCAGGCTCGGGATTGGTAAAACCACCGGGAGCGGGGGAACCGAAAGCCACGTCCGGCTTCAATTCCGCATCCGGTTTCGAATCCATTTGCGGCGCAGGAAGCCCGGATACGGAATCGTCCTTGCTCATCTCGAGACTTCCAAAGCTGTTCCCCTCTTGAACACTTGAAGGCACGTCGAATCCGGAAATCCCCTCGCTGTCGCTGGCGGGCGGGAAAGAAGGGAGCGGTTGCGGCGCATCGTCGAGACCAGTCGAAGGCGCAAAACCTGACATCGCAGCCGCCTCCGTTTCATCTTTCCGCTCGACAAAACCGGACGGTTCCTGAGCAGACTCCAAATTTGTTTCCGGAACCATCGGCGAAGCATCGACCTCGCTCTCCGGCATCGGAGGCAGAACAGCCCATGGCTCAGACGCTTTCTCAACACCGCCCGATGAGACCACCTCGGCAGGAGCAGTAAAATCACTCGGAACAACTTCCGAAGCAGGGACGTCCATCACAGGCTCGTCCGCGACAGGCTTATCGTTCGCAGGCGCTATCGGAGCACCCCATGGCACCGGTGAATTGAATCCGGAGGGAACCTCATCATTCTCGACAACCGGGTCAGGATCCGCAGCAGGGAAAGGAAACGAAGCAAACTCATCCGCAGCGGGCGCTGCGTCCATTTCAACAGGCGCATCGTCCACTTCCGTCGCCGGAGCAGGAGCCGGGGCAATCGAAGTAAATCCGCTCGGAACAACGACATCCTCTTTCACCGGCTCGGGCAAACCGGCAAGACCTGATGAAGGTGTCGGGTTCGGATCCCATTCGGTAGGAGCAAAGTTTTGCTCGTCGCGGGAATCGAATGGCGACACCAGGTCCACCTCGAAATCAGAGACGGGCGCAGGCATCGCAGAGGCAAATCCTGAAGGCACCACGTCTTGTGGCTCCTCTTCGACGGGAGAATCCGGGAGCGAATCTTGAAATCCTGTGGGCAGCGGAGCGAGCGGTGGCAAGTCCCCTGTCGGCGCGAGGAAAGAGGGCTCAGGATCCGCGGCAGGTGATTGAAACGAATCAATCGTCACCGGCATTTCTTCGCTCTCAGCCTTTTCAGACTCGGTGATAAATTCTTTTTCAGACGAAGCCACCTCAGGAGCCTCTCCCTCTTCAGGCACCATGTCAGCGATGCTCACATCCCCATGAGTCACTTCGGCAAATCCGTCGGGAATGGTTTCTTCATCCACTTTTTCCTCAGCCACTTCTTCAGAAGCGCCCTCGTCCGTGACTTCGACATCGACCTCAACAGGGTCAGCTTCGTCCGAAGCCACTTCGTCGATCGCGACTTCTTCAGCGACTTTTTCCTCAAGCGCCACTTCCTGATCCGGGGCGGCAGGTTCTTCCGCTTTCGGAGCTTCCTCCTCAACCGCAACAGCTTCTGTCTCGGGCTCATCCACCGTTGCGAGCCCCGCAGCTACTTCCTCTTTCTCCTCTGCCACCGTTTCTTCAGGGGCAGAAGACTCGAGTGCCACCGCATCTGATTGCAGCGGGAAAATTCGAACATGACCGTCAGCACCGGACGCCGCGGCAACGATGGGAAGCTGACACCAGACGCAGTTACCCTCGACTCCGAGATGCTGCCGCATCAAAGTGAGCTCGCCCTCGCACTTGGGGCAGGAGAGAGTGATCTGCTCGTTCGGAGCGGGATCCGCCGGAACAAGGGTCGTCGGCGCATCGGCAGAAACCTCTTCCTCCTCCGCTGATACTCCCTCATCAGCCGGCGTTTCATCGTCGACTGACTCGACACCCGCTTCTTTCGCGAGTTCCCGTTCGGCTTGCGCTTCCGTTTCGAACCGGGCCTGCATTTCCGCCAGCGCCTCCATCTCGAACTGAGCTTCCTCTTCGAACTGAGCCTCCAAATCATCCAGCACCTCCTCTTCAGCTGCTTCGATCGACTCGGGAGATTCAGCTACCGCTTCCTCGTCTTTATCAGACGCTTCGGAGAGATCGGAAAAACCTGTGACCTCGACTTTCAGCGCTTCGACTTCCTCTTTATCATCGGAGTCCCTGGCACTCACACCGAAATCGACCTCTTCCGCCGCAGGTTTCGGTTGATGAATCGCCACCTCGATTGAAACCTCGCGGTTTTTTGCCTCCGGCCCGACCTTGGGCTCGTCGGACAGATCCGGATTCACTCTTCCCCCGGGAAGCTGAACTTCGCCCGGGCGCGAAGATTGCACGCTGCCGCTGACCGAATCAGTGATATCATCCGGCTGCGAGGAAAGAACCACTCCGTCGCTGCTCTGCGCCGTTAACTCGCGAAGCTGGCGCAGACTGTTCAACGCATCATCACCCGCTCCAAGCGTCTCGAGAAAATGCGATCTGCCTTCGTCTGCAGACAAGTCAGCTTCAGGTTTGGAAATGTTGTCGTTTGAAAAATCCATAGGATTTAAAAATATAAAGAGGTTAACTTACGAATAATAACGGTAATTATAGTAATTATCAAATAAGATTTTTGCACATGTTTGATTTTTTATAAAACCTAACGATCTTATTAGAATGTTGCGCTTCTCCCTTTTCCTCGCTGCCTCCGCACTGGTTCTCATCAATTTCGGCTGTGTTGCGGTCGATACCTCCGCGGATGTCCCTGCCTCCTCCGCAGCAACGGGATCCGGAGTGAAACTCAGCGACGCCGACGCCACCGCGATCGGAAAGAAGATCTGGAAAAACGAATGCAACGGCACCGTTGAGGGACTCACCTCGTGGAACGCGGGCGAAGATTTTCCCTCCCTCGGCATAGGGCACTTCATCTGGTATGTAAAAGGACGCCCCGGCCCTTTTGCCGAAAGCTTTCCCCAGCTCATCGCCTACATGAAACAGCGCGGTGTTGCGATGCCCCGCTGGGTCGCCGAAGCGGATGGCTCTCCCTGGATCTCCCGCTCCCGGTTTCTCGCCGAACAGAACGCGCCTCAGATGAAAGAACTGCGGACATTCCTCGCGAACACCGTCCCCGTTCAGACCGGGTTCATCGTCCAGCGACTCGAACAGGCCCTCCCGAAGATGAAAGCCGCGACCTCCAATGCCGCCGACAAACAGCGTCTTCACGACAATTTCTATAAAGTTGCCTCGACCCGCACCGGCGTCTACGCGTTGATCGACTACGTGAATTTCAAAGGCGAGGGCATCAAACCCGAAGAGCGCTACAACGGTCAGGGCTGGGGCCTCCGCGACGTGCTTCTCGAAATGAAGCCCACCCCCGGCGGTCAGGCTGCGGCCAACGAATACAGCGAAGCCGCGAAAAGAGTTCTCTCCCGCCGCATCGCCAACTCCCCTTCGTCACGGGGCGAATCCCGCTGGAAAGCGGGCTGGATGACCCGCTGCGAAAGCTACAAGCACGGGATCTGATCCGGCCCCGGGGAGAATTTTTCCTTTCATTCCCGTCTAAACTGCCTACTGGTAGCCCTTCCGGAAAATTCCGGATCGCAGACTTACTTTCAACGAACGAATTATTTTCATGGCAACTGAACGCTCACTCATTCTTCTCAAGCCCGACTGTGTTACTAAAGGACATTGTGGCGCTGTAATCGATCGCTTCGAAAAAGCAGGTCTGAAAATTTTCGGCACCAAGATGATGCAACTCTCCGACGAGATTCTCGTCGAGCATTACAGCCACGTCGCAGATCGCCCGTTTTTCCCGAACATCCGCGACTTCATGCAGTCCGCTCCCGTCATCGGTATCGTCCTCCAGGGCGACGACGCGGTCAAAACCGTTCGCGACATGCTTGGGCCGACCAATTCTGAAGAAGCGGAAGAAGGCACGATCCGCGGTGATTTCGGAACCGACATGATGGTCAACGTCTGTCACGCTTCCGACTCAGCTGAAAACGGCGAGATCGAAGTGAAGCGTTTCTTCGAAACGAGCGAGCTTTTCGACTACTAAGCCCACGAGGCTATAGTCCGGACCCAACAGATTCGCAGTGCACCGGAGAAAGACGGAACGCAGTGAAGTCAATTAGGTCCACCATTCAAAAGGGTTAGACGCTGAGTCTAACCCTTTTTTGGTTTTCGGGGTCCCCGCCGTATTTAGCAAGGTCGGTCTCAGTAGATGCGTATCGCCGACGACATCCGCGTGCGGAAGCCCCGCGATCTGAGAACGCCGTGAATGCCTTTTGGCAAAAGGCATCTACCCGCTGCCGCGACAGAGCGCGGTTCGCCGCTCTATGGGATCAAACAGGAGTTCCGGTCGCCTCGCCCGAGACGGCCTCACGCTTCAGTCAGGTAGATGCGTCTCGCCGAGACGCAGCACGCCCGTATCGCCGACGACATCCGCGTGCGGAAGCCCCGTGATCTGAGAACGCCGTGAATGCCTTTTGGCAAAAGGCATCTACCCGCTGCCGCGACAGAGCGCGGTTCGCCGCTCTATGGGATCAAACAGGAGTTCCGGTCGCCTCGCCCGAGACGGCCTCACGCTCCAGTCAGGTAGATGCGTCTCGCCGAGACGCAGCACGCCCGTATCGCCGACGACATCCGCGTGCGGAAGCCCCGCGATCTGAGAATGCCGTGAATGCCTTTTGGCAAAAGGCATCTACCCGCTGAACTGCCGGAGAGCGGCCACCGCTCAACTGGATTTGCTCCCCGGCCATTGAGAGGCTGTAGCGGATTGAAGCTCATTCCGCCCTCGCTCACCCCAGCCCAATCCGACACATCTACTGCCCGACCTCACTTGATTTAGTGAAAAACAGTCTTTCCGTCCTCTCGCGACCGTTTATATTCACGCGCTATGTCGCAAGCTGAGATTTTAAACAACCCGCAGGCAGAAAAGTTGATGGTCGTGAACCGGGGCGAAATCGCCATCCGGGTGTTTCGCGCCGCCACCGAGCTTGGACTGAGAACCGTCGCCATTTACGCCGAGGAGGATCGCTTTTCCCGTCATCGCTTCAAAGCGGATGAAGCCTACCAGCTGCGCAAAGAAAAGGGCCCCGTCGGCGCCTACCTCGATATCGAAGGAATCGTCCGGCTCGCTAAGGAAAAAGGCGTCACGCTGATTCACCCGGGATACGGTTTCCTTTCTGAAAACGCTGATTTTGCCCGCGCCTGCCGCGACGCAGGACTCAAATTTATCGGACCGGATCCGGAGATGCTCGACGCCATGGGCGACAAGGTTTCCGCCCGAGCGCTCGCCGCGAAAGCCAATGTCCCCACGCTTCCCGGCACCGAAGAGCCCGTCTCAGACCGCGCCGAAGCTCTCAAGGTTGCTCGCGAGGTCGGATTTCCGCTCATCATCAAAGCAGCCTTCGGCGGTGGCGGTCGCGGCATGCGCGTCGTCCAGAAGGAGGAGGATCTCGATTCTCTTCTCGATCAGGCGCAGAACGAAGCGGAGAACGCTTTCGGCAACCCGGCCGTTTTCCTCGAGCGCTTCGTCGGACGCGCCAAGCACATCGAAGTGCAGATCATGGGTGACACCCACGGCAACATCGTTCACCTCCACGAACGCGATTGCTCAGTGCAGCGACGTCACCAGAAGGTCATCGAAATCGCCCCTTCGATCGATCTCGATCCCACGGTTCGCAAAGAGCTCTGCGATGCGGCGGTGAAGATTTCCGAGTCGATCAAATACAACAACGCCGGAACCGCCGAGTTCCTTTACGACCTCGACAGCAACGAGTGGTTCTTCATCGAGATGAACCCCCGTATCCAGGTCGAGCACACCGTCACGGAGGTCATCACCGGAGTCGACCTCGTTCGCTCTCAGATTCTCGTCGCTCAGGGCTACGAGCTTTTCGGCAAAGAGATCGACATGCCGGCGCAGGATGCGATCCCGAGGAATGGTTTCGCGGTTCAGGCCCGGATCACGACCGAAGACCCCGAAAACAATTTCGCTCCCGATTACGGAAAGATTCTCAACTACCGCTCCGCAGCTGGATTCGGAATCCGTCTCGACGCGGGCGCCGGTGACGCAGGTTCAGTGATCACGCCGTATTACGATTCGATGCTCGTAAAGCTGACCGCCTACGGTCCCCGCTTCGACATCGCTCTCCAGCGGATGAATCGCGCGCTTCGCGAGTTCCGCATCCGCGGCGTGAAGACCAACATCCCCTTCATCGAGAATGTCATTCTGGATGAAACTTTCCGGTCGGGTAACGCAACGACGAGACTCATCGATACTAACCCGGATCTTTTCAAATTTCATCCCAAGCGTGACCGCGCGACGAAGGTTCTTTCCTATCTCAGCGACATCACCGTGAACGGGAATTCCACCGCGAAAGGATTCCGACTCGCTAAACCGCTGCCGCCGGCACGACTCCCCGATTTCGACGTTCGCGCCGAGATGAAGCCGGGATCCCGCAACAAGCTCATCGAGCTGGGACCCGCGAAATTCGCCGAGTGGATTCGTGAGCAGAAACCGCTTCTGATCACCGACACAACGATGCGTGACGCCCACCAGTCGCTCATCGCGACACGGATGCGTTCCGTCGACATGCTCAACATCGCGAGCGCCGTCGCCCAGAACACGCCGAACCTTTTCAGTCTTGAAATGTGGGGCGGTGCGACCTTTGACACCTCGATGCGTTTCCTCAAGGAAAGCCCGTGGGATCGCCTCCGCCTCCTTCGCGAAAAGATTCCCAACATCTGTTTCCAGATGCTCTTCCGGGGATCAAACGCAGTCGGTTACTCCAACTACCCTGACAACGTCGTCGCCGGTTTTGTGAAGCACGCCGCCGAATCAGGAATGGACATTTTCCGCATCTTCGATTCCCTGAACTACCTTCCGAATATGGAGGTCGCGATGGAAGCGGTGCGCAATCAGCCACACGCGATCTGCGAAGCAGCCGTCTGTTACACCGGCGACATTAACGATCCGAAGCGTGACAAGTATTCGCTGAAATACTACGTCGCGAAAGCGAAGGAGCTCGAGAAAATGGGCGCACACATTCTCGCGATCAAAGACATGGCGGGTCTCTGTCGTCCCTGGGCGGCACCGAAGCTCGTCAAAGCACTCCGCGAAGAAGTCGGCATGCCGATTCACTTTCACACGCATGACAGCTCGGGCATCAACGCCTCATCTGTCCTCAGCGCCGCGGAAGCCGGCGTCGACATTGCCGACCTCGCTTTGGCATCCATGTCAGGATCGACGAGCCAGCCGAACTTGAACTCGGTCTGCGCCGCCCTCGAAGGACAGGAACGCGATACCGGACTCGACGCTGACGCGCTCAACGCGATGTCAGACTACTGGGAGGAAGTCCTCGAATACTATCAGCCGTTCAACACCGCGCCACGTGCAGGATCAGCTGAAGTCTACATCCACGAGATGCCCGGCGGTCAGTTCACGAACTTGAAAGAGCAGGCCAACGCGATGGGTCTCGGCCATCGCTGGCCCGAAATCGCCCGCACCTACGCGGAAGTGAATCAGCTCTTCGGTGACATCATCAAAGTGACTCCGAGCTCGAAGGTGGTCGGTGACATGTGCATGTTCCTCATCACACGCGGGATCAAGTGCGACGAAATCAAAGACCTCACCCCGGGTTCACTCGACTTCCCTGAGTCCGTCATCGACATGCTCTGGGGCGGACTCGGACAGCCCGACGGTGGTTGGCCGAAAGACGTCCAGCGCGCCGTTCTCGGCGATCGCGAGCCTACCACGAAGCGCCCCGGCGAACTCGCGGCTCCCGTTGATCTCGAGGCAACCCGCGCCGAACTGAGCACGAAGCTCGGTCGCGCCGCCAACGACGACGATCTCTACAGCCACCTCATGTATCCACAGGTGTTTGAAGACTTCGAGAATTTCCTCAAAGAATACGACAACGTCTCCGGCTTGCCGACGACCGCGTTTTTCTACGGCCTCTCCGTGAGCGAAGAAATCGCCGTCGAAATCGGGCCGGGTAAAGTGCTCTTCATCAAACTCATCGGCATCAGCGAGCCGGATGACACCGGAGCCAAAAACGTCTTCTACGAACTCAACGGAATGCCGCGTGAGTCTCAGGTCATCGACAAATCACTCGCGCCTAAGAATGCAGTGACACGCCTCAAAGGAGACCCTAACAATCCGCTACACGCGATTGCCCCGATGCCGGGAATGGTCACCGAAATTAATGCCGAAGTGGGCACGAAGGTGAAAGAAGGCGACGCGATCGTAACGCTCGAGGCGATGAAGATGCTCACCACGATTTCCGCGACGACCGCCGGAACCGTAACCGAGATTCACTTCAGCAAAGGCGACCCCGTCGAGACCGACGATCTCCTCGCGAAGCTCGAAGCGTAGCAGTCGAGTGGGGTGGAAGCCCGATCCCACAGAGCCCGGGGCTCCAGCCCCGGGTAAGTCCCGATCGATCTGCGACTCAGCGGACCTTACCTCTAAGCGCAGTCTTTCGTCTCGACGTCTCGAACCGGGGGATCCTCCCGCGGCACCGCCTTTAGAGGTCGGCCGCTCTTCAGAATCGCGTCTTTCTCTTCAACTTCCCAGTCATCGAGAACGGTGTCATCGATGTGAACGTTTTCACTCGTCGCCGCATACCCGGGCCCTAACACTTCAACAACTGTAGGATTCCCTCCCCCGAAATTCTTTTTCGGCACGAGATAGTTGTCGACGAGCTGACAGTGATCAGAATACCGCGGCACCGTCATCAGAAAATCGTGGAGCGCACGGAGTCGATAGTGAGGCACCGAGGCATACATGTGGTGCGGCAAATGATAATCCATTCCGAAGGGGAAGACCGCGTAGCGCACCGGGGCAATCATCCGGAAAACCCGGGTGTTCGTGAGCCATCCACGATCGCCGTTCCCATGCTGAACGAGCTGGCGCAGGATCATGAAGAAAGGAAAAGTCGTCAGGATCGCCCCATACCAGAGCATCGAGAAGTAACGAAGCGCCATGAATTCTGACGTCATTTGAATGAAGCCGAGTCCGGTCACAATCACGGCGAACGAAAATGTCTGACCGATGAAGATCCAGCGCGGGTGGAACACCGGTTTGATTCGTGCTTTTTCAAAAAACCGCACCGGGAGGATTGCAAGCGTCACGCTGACAGCGAGCCATCCCGCCGCCGGAATCGCGATCACCTGCCACGCGGCTCCCCATCTCTGGACGGCGAAGACAGAAACGATTAGGAAAAAGAAAAAGCCGGTCACGAGCCGCGCCGGGATCCTCGTCCCCTGCCCGTCGCTCGCGCGGTAGGGGCTTTCGCTGTGACTCCCGACCGTGTTGTATCGCACACGGGTGATGATGTAGCGGAAAAGTTCGACGAGAAAAATCTGTCTCACCATCATCCAGAGGAAGTTCGTTTTCGCGATCGGAAAGTCGAGCCAGTGCCCGCTGTCTTTCAGCAACGCAAAGTCAGGATCACGTTTCGGATCGTTTACAAACTGGTGATGAGCGAGATGATAGAGACGGAACTGATAGGTCGATGTCAGGATCGGGAACGCGCAAAGCCAATCCGAGGCCAACTCGTTGAGAGTCCGGTTTTTGAAAAGGGTGTGGTGCACCGCCTCGTGCAGCGCTCCCGCGAGCTGATGCTGCGACGCGCCGATCGTGAAGAGAGCCACGAGGAAGACAGGAACATTCCATCCGAAGGCGATTCCCCAACCGGCCCGGAATTCAAAAAAGATCACCGCGCCGATCAACGTGAGCGCGATAATACCGTAGACCTTCCCGATGTGCAGAAAGTTGGTCCAGTTGTCAGTCGCTGTGAATTCGCGAAGTCGCGATTTCACAACAGGGTCTTTTCGAAGCGCCGCCGCAGCGACTTCTTCCTCAAGGTGGGTGTGCAAGGAATTTGAAAGGTTAGGGGAGGGAGTGGCGAAGTTGAGAGACCTCAACTGCCGCCTGCGCAACATCGATGCTTTCGTTAGCTGTGGATTCAGACAGGACTCACGCCCGCTTCGTCACAATTTTCTCGGGCAAGGGTTGCTACTCTATGACGATCCCGCCGGAAGATCCTTAATCCAAAATCCGGAATTCCGCTGATGATACCCTGACATAACGAGATATTCGGTGTCACTTCATGTAGAACACGAAGCGACACCGAATCTGTTTTTTGTGCGTTTCCGGGGCGGGAAAACGGGACCCCGGATCTCCCTTCGGAACCGGCAGCGGTGCGACTAATCAGCAACGAGCTGATCGCGCCAGGTTCGAAGCGTCTCCATGAGAGTTTTGAATTCCTTCTTCGTAATCCCTTTCGGAATGATCGCGGGGCCCGTGCTCATGGGAAGCGTGAGCGAATTCGGGTTCACCGCTGTCTGCTGACGACGCATCCCTGCGCCTTTCTTTTTTGCGGGTCCCCGACCTCGCGGACCGGGACCGCAGTTGCCCGGACCAGTTTCCCCGGGACCACCCGGCATACCGCGGCGTTCGGGAAGGACCGGTTCGAGCTCGAGATCTACGAGCGCAGCGAGTTCGTTGTTCTTTTTGTAAATACGGCTCGCACGTTTCGCGCCCTGCTCGGTGAACCCGCGGGAAAGAAGCAGCTCCCTGATTTCACCACGGGAGGCGTGTCGCGCCTGACGCCAGATCATGCGGAAACAGAGGGGCGAGAGCGCTGCTTTTCGAAGCGGTTCGATCCTCGCCTCCTCCGTCTCCGCCGCAAGAATCTCGTGACCGACCGGAGAGATCGAAACGCCATCCCCGTCTTTTCGAAGGAGGTCATACGCTCGCAAGGCACCCATCGTCTTTACGGCGGCGCCGTGAAAACTGGCGTAGTCGAGCGCCTTGAGCATCTCTGGGCGCTTCAACGGTTGGGACGGATCGGTTTGAGCAGCCTGCAACTTGCGGAGCAGGTCTACGGCTTCATTCAGGGTGATAAAGGGGAATCGGGGGCTTCGGTTTTTCATGACGCCACTATCGGCGCTTAAAATCACGAAACAAGCTAAAAAGTCAGTTTAGCTCGACACGGAAGCTTATTCCGTGATTTGATCGACGTGTCCCGCCGTCTTAAAGAGGACCAGGAAAAGGCCTGAAACCGCTATGCCTATTGCGATCCATAGAATCCAAGGCTGGTTCCAACCGCGACCTTTTACCGGGTTAAGCTTAAAGCCCGCATTCTCCTCAATTGGTGCCAATTCGAGCTTTACGCGCTCGATTCCTGCCGAGACGGCTGCCTCAATCGCTGCGACGTCATAATCCGGTCTCTCAATCTGAGCACCACCCCCGAAGTAAAGCACGTATTCGGAATCGTCAGCGTCATTCCGGGAAGCGGCGATAAAGCGGAGTTCATAGATCTCCCCCACCCCGACGATTGTCTCGATCCCGACCGGCGGGCTGTCGCGGTTGTGAATCAGCAGCCTGAAAAGCCCACTTCGCTGTTCGGAGAAGGATAGCGTCAAATCTTCATCCTGAATCCCGCCCAGATCGTAACGGTGAATCGAGCCCGTGTGAATCGTTCGCCAGAGCTCCTCTTCCACATCCACGGGGACCTGCAGCTCGACGCGTCGCTTGAAGTTCCGGTCAGCGGTTTGAAATACGAGACTGTCCACGGGAACGCGGTCACCTTGAAACAAAATTTCCGTCACTTTCTTTTCCGGATCTTCATTCACCTCAAGGATCTCGAGACGTCCGGCGCGAATCGAAAGGGACTCCTCCCGTGGAACCCGCTCCGTATAAAACGAGAGAGCGTCGATTCGGAACTGCCGTGTCTCAACAGACTCCGATTGCTGAATCGTCGTCCCTGCCCCCGGCGAGATCGTCCGCGTCAGCTGCTTGACCGCGGATCGCTGCCGGTCGGTTGCCCGCGAAACGCGCACGACGAATTCGCGATAGCTATTTGGCGGAAGCACAATCGTCGTGCGCCGGAAATCAAGAAAGGATTCGTAGTCAAAGATCAACCTTCCCGAGACGAGTTCCTCCACCCCGCCCCGGTCAGCGACGCCACTAACCGAAACACTTTTCTCGAAATTCCGCAGTGGTGTCCTGAATTCAAGCATCGCTGCATCGCCTTTCTTCTGTCTCAGTTCGACGCGGATTTCGACATCGCCATTTTCCAACTCGGAGAATGAAAGCACCTCCGAGGGAATCTTGACTGCGGAACTTCCCGGCCGGACATCGGGAACCCTCGTCACGACGAAAGGAACCTCCACCGCGGTGCCATCGCTCTCCTGAAACAGACGAAGATCCGGGAAATAGTCTTCCGTCCGCGAGAAGATATCACGGTCCAATTCGATCGTTCCGAGCCCTTCCCCCGTTATTTCCGTTTTCACAGAACGTCGGTATTGAAAGGCATCGGTGTCCAGCGCCTCACCGGCGCTCACGCCGATAACGATCAGAAGTGTCAGTATCAAGGTGCGTTTCATGAGTCTGTGGATTCAACGGGATCAGCTTCTTTAATCTCTTCCTTTTCGAAGCGATTCCTGTATTTGAGATAGAGAAAGGATCCTGCGAGCACGACGATCCCGAGGATGATGAAGGCAACGATTCGGTAGAGCTGATCGAGGCCTGCCAGATCAACAAAGAACACTTTCAGGATCACCCCTCCGAGCAGGAGCAGGCCCATTCCGCGCATCGAGGACTTCCGTTTCGATATGCCGGTGAGAAGCAACACAAGCGCAAAGACCGACCAGAAAATGGAGATGCCGCCCATCCGGAACTTCGGAAGAAAATGGGAGAACGCCGTCCAGATTTCCAGACTGGAATAAAGCAACAACGCCCCGAGTGCCGCATAGCCGAAGACCCTGCCCATACGCGGGCGCTCGTGAGCTCCGGCCATGAACCGCCAGACAACGAGAAGGTATCCTATCAAAGCGCCATAATTCAGAAAGCGCATCATCCCGCCCGACAGGAACGACTCATCACGGAAAGCCAGTTCATAGCCATAGCTCCAACTCGCAAAGTCCACGAAGAGCACCTTGATCACGAGGCAGACCGAGAGGATCCAGAAAAACGCCGTCGCGAGCGTTTCCCGATTCGCGATCAGCTCGCGCAGGAGAATCGCTGCAAATCCAATCCAGACCAGAGTGAGACCGGGCTGAACAAACGGCTCGTAGAAATGGTCGGCGGTGTGAAACACCTCCATGTTGAGATAGACAAAACTGAGCGCGAGAACAATCCAGAAACAGAAGCGGCTCAACCTCGACTGACCAAACCACGGGACCACGTCATTTTTCTCACCAACCACCCAACGCCCCTTCGAATCGGACTCGCGGCCGAAGAGATAACCCGCCGCGAAAAATGAGGCGATCGGCACGCCGAGAACCATAAGGCGTTCCACAAAGTGCAGCGCGTATCCCTTCCCGTTCATGTAGGAATGGATGCCGTGGAACTGATCGGAAAGATCCAGAATCGCAAACCTCGCCAGCACGATCAGGTAGAGCACGTAGGCCAACTGCCGGAGAAACACACTGTTGATCTTCGAAGCAATCCACAGCATCACGAAAGCCTGAATCGCCCAACTCACCGTAATCCAGCCGTCGGAGAGAATCAGCGGCAAGGTGATCGCGACGAAGAAAGCGGCAAGCCCGAGAAAGCTCATAAGCAGCCCCCGGTCGAGGATGCCGCGCTTCATGAAAAAGTAGACGTGCCCCACGTAGAAGAATGCCAGCGAGATCGTGACGATCGCGACCGCCTCCTTCTGGAACGTCTCATTCATGTAATGGGACGCGAAGCCGAGGAAGACTCCGGCATTCACAAAGAGAAAGAGGATCTCGAGCAGGGTCGATTTCTTCCGGTGAATGAAATGATAGAGAAAGGTCACCGTGGAGAAGAGCACAAAGAACGCGACGAGGAACGGCATGAACTCCCAGAAGCGCGCCGGCTCGAAGCCTTTCTCTGTCGCCGTGCCGACGAGGCCGAATGTGCAGATAAAGCTGAGGTAATGCAGCAGGCGCCATTCCTTTTTCCTCGCCATAAAAAATACGCCAACGCCTAACAAAAGCAGATACGCAAACAACATCACGACACTCGGCGAGCTCGTTTCGATCATCATCGGCGTGAGGTAACCGCCGAGAATTCCGAGGACAGCAACGAGCAGCGAGTTGTAACGCAACGCGATCACCCCGGCGACGAGCGTCACTAAGATCATAAGCCCGTAGGCCGGCAACGCCCCCACCATCCCTTCCTGGTAGGCCGCGAAGAAACTCAGGTAGAGTGACGAAATCCCCGCTCCCGCGAGCCCCTGACCGAGCAATCCATACCGGCCCTTGAAAAGCCTCAAGCCGACCACGAGCAACCCGGTCGCGACGACCGAAGCAATCGCGACGCGGCCCTGATCAATCGAGTATTTCAAGAAGAACCCGATTCCAATCACGAGAATCAGCACCCCCAACCGCAGAAGCCACGTCGTCGCGACCGCAAATTCCATCGTCACGTTCGCAGGACGGTGCTCCTCGCCGACGACAATCCAGTTCCAGATTTTGCCGATCACTTCCTTCGCCGCTGATTCAAATTTTCCGGGTTCGCTCGCCGTCACGGGCGGAGTCGTGGCAACCGTTGCCGTTGCCGGCTCTGGAGCTTCCGCCTTCCCGACGACGGCCTGCCTCGGCGGAAGCGGCGGCGGACTGGCACCTTCATAAACCGGCCGAAACTCCCCGACGGCATCATCGCCCCCATCAGCCTCCGGCTTGCCTGTCCCCGCTTCCGGAACGGGCACCGGCGAATGGTCCTCCTCAGCATAGACCTCAGACGCTTCCTCCACGGGCGCGGCCTCCCCGGATTCCCGCAGGTTCTCAGCGCCCTCGCGTTTCATCGAAGCCCGAACGAGGGCCGACATCGTTAACACATCGCGTTTGAGATCATCCACACTTCCCTGCATTGCCCCCACTCGCGAGAGGAGAGTCGATACCAGAATCAAAAGAAGGACGCCGATTAACAGGACAAGCAATTCCATAGACAAAACAAGTTAGGTTCGCCATCAGCATACGCAACATTCCCCACCAATGGCGAATCGATATAAATTCGGAAACCATCGATTGAATCGATATTCAGGAAGTCCACTATTGAGATGATTTGAGCCCCTATCCGGTGAATAGTCCCTCGAAATGTCGAATCTGAAACGTAACGGAAAATTACGATGGTCACCCAGCTACCTGCGAAACCGGGGGCAGCTGACCCGGGCCCAAAAGCAGGCGCAGCGTGACCTGTGGCCCGTCTACGGAATTCCCTACCGTTTCGATGAAGTGCTGGATCCGGCTGAACATTTCCCGAACCGGCAGGGCCCGCTCATCGTCGAGATCGGTTTCGGAATGGGGGATCATCTCATCGCGCTCGCGAAAGCGTTACCGCAGCGCAATCTCCTCGGGATCGAAGTGCACCGCCCCGGGATCGCCGCCGCGATGGCAAAAGCGGAGGCAGCAAACCTCGCGAACGTTCGCGTGATGAGAGGCGACGCCCGACTCATCCTGACCGATCACTTTCGAGGACAGATCGCTGACGCCGTCCTGATTCAATTTCCCGATCCGTGGCCTGACTCCGGGGACGCACATCGCCGCCTCGTCCAACCGGGAATGGTGAATCTCATCCATGAACGCCTGCAGGAAAACGGACACCTTTTGATCTCCACCGACGTGGAAGGCTATGCGAAGCATTGCCGTGAAGTCATCCCGTCATGCGACGGATGGACCGAAGTGGAGAATGCCGATCTGAGCGAGCATCGCATCGTCACGCAGTATGAACGCAAAGGCATCGACGAAGGCCGCGCGATTCACGAGCTGAAGTTCCGGAAACGCCGCGCTCCCGGAAGCGATGGAGATCTCTGAAAGTCACATCGAAGATGACCTGTTTATGGTTTTGGCACATTCATTTCATGTAGTAGACTGAGCCGAGTTTACCAACCTCACTCCGCCAGTGCCCTTTCGCCGAAAATTACATACCTTACTCGTCCTCCTCGTCGGAGTGAGTTGTGGATTACTGCTTTGGATGAGCCTTCGCAAATCGAACCGGCTCGCCTTCGGTCTCGTTCAGGAAAAGGTCCTCTCCATCGTCGCCAGCACCGCGCCCCGCATCGACGGCGACAAGGTTGCGGCGCTCACCTCTCCGGAACAGGATCTTTCCCCCCTCTACATCGAAGTGCGGGATCGACTGCGCGAAGTGCGGGATGCGAACGGGGAAGGCGCTCTGCCGATCCGCTTTATCTACCTGATGCGCCCCCTTGAAAACGGGGACTGGGAATATGTCGTCGATGCTGAAGAGAAGGGAGAAGATCGCTCAGCCCTCGGAGATCTCGTCGAGTTTGAAAGCGAGTCGGAAAAGCCGCCTCTCGACACCGCCAGAGTCGACGAAGATTACGCCCGTGATTCTTTCGGCACGTGGCTGTCCGCCTTTGCCCCGGTTAAAGATTCATCCGGGCGGACCGTTGCCGTCCTCGGAGCCGACATCGAGTCCCACCGCATCGAAGTGCTTCTCAGCGAACTTCTTGTCGCCGATCTCATTGCGATGCTCATCTCACTTTGCATGGCGACAGCGGTAGCCGCCTGGCTTGCGAGAAAAGTAACGCTTCCCCTCACCGAGTTGAGGGATTTTGTCAGGCGAATCGAGCGCGGCAATCTGTCCTCGCGCCTCGAGGTGACGAGCAAAGATGAATTCGGTGAACTGGCACACGCGATCAACCAGATGGCGGAGGGACTCGAGGAACGGGAATCGCTCAAAGGGGCACTCGTTGACTACGTGAGATCGCAGGCTGCTGACACCAAGCTGAAGAGAACGGACGAGGATCACACCGACAACCCCGACCGCGAGATCACGATTCTCGTCGCCGACCTCTTCGGGTTCAGCCAACTCACGACGCTGCTGGGAAGCGAGCGGGTCTTCGCGCTTCTGAACGAATATTTCTCGACGATGATCGACGTGATTCTCCGGCACCGGGGCTCTCTGGAGAAATCATCTGACGAAAGCGTCATTGCCGTCTTCGGATTGAATACGGAGGACTCCCATCAGGCCCGTCATGCCGTCGAGACCGCGCTCGAGATGCAACAGGCGCTCTACAAGCTTTTGAAAGAGTGGAAAATTGAAACGACGAAACCCATCTTTCTCGAGATCGGAATCGCGACGAGCCCCCTCCTTTGCCCGATCGACCAGGTCGATTGTGATTCCGTCCGCCTCGTGATTGACCAGGCGAACGCAGCCAAAAAAATCGGGTTGAAAAACAGCAACCGACTCACCGTATCGGAAGCAACCGCCGAAAAACTGCACCGTGCCTTTCCTCTCGAGGTGGTCGAAAAAGATCCCGCCTCCGACGATGAGAATTACTTCCGCGTCGATATGCCGATGCTGACGAACGCCTGACAGGCCTACTCTTTTTTCCGGGCATTCAGCTCACGGCGCACCGCTTCGAGTTCGCGGTGAAGTTTCCCCACCATCTCGTGCAATTCGCGCACCTGGTGCTCGAGGCGCTTCACGCGGTCTCCGCCGTCATCTTGACGCCGCTGTGATTCGTGCCACGCCCGCTCAAGGTTCCCGGCGTGCTTTCTCAGCCCCTCCGCCTCGCGGTTCATGCCGGCGATTTCGAGATTCTCCGCCGCTTCACGAATGTGCTGAATCTTCTTCATCAGCCCTTCCTCCGGCCGGGGTCTCTCCGGCTGCGGGCGATCCCGATCCGCTTCGCGCCCCTCGTTCTTTGGCGAAGCCTCTCTGCGCGGCTCCGGTTTGTCTCGATCACCATCCCGTTGCTCTTCCCGGGGCGCGCGGGCTTCGCTTCCACGCTCAGGCTTTATCCCGCGGTCGCCCGGCTTCCCCTCATCATCGGCAAACGCTGAGAAGGCAAACACGGTTAAGACACTGACAATCAAGGCAATCGGTTTCATGGGAACCAGTCTCCTAAATTTTATCACCCGGAGGCGAGCCTAAAATTCGACCGGAAAGAACCGGACATCCCGCCCTCTGCGAACCGTCTCCCGGCTTAAACGAGCTGCGATCCCTGAACTAAATCTTCATCGAAGCCCGTGTCACCCGCATGACATTACCACCGATGATCTTGCGGATATCGTCGTCGCTGTAGCCGCGCATCACGAGCCCCACCGTGAAGAGCGGCCAGTTCGTCCACGCGACGCTGTCAGCCATCGCCGCCGTGCGTTTGAAATCGTCTTTCGGCCAGAGCGACCGGAAATCCTCGCGCTTGCGACGCCCGAGATTGGCGACGGCCGCTTTCTTATTCTCCGCCGCAGCGTTCTGAGAATTGTATCCCATGTCGGTCCCGATCGCGACGTACTCAGGCCCGAACTTTTTCGCGACATAGTCGATGTGATCGAGGAGCGCGTTGATATTCCCCGCGCCTCTTAAATACCACGGGATGCAGCAAATCCCGACAAACCCGTCCGTATCCGCAATCGCCTTGACGATCTCATCGGGCTTGCTTCGAAAATGGGGATAGATTCCGCCGGCGACAGTGTGACTCGCGACACAGGGAAGCTCGGACATCTGCGCGGCTTCGAGGCTCGTCTGCCATCCCGAATGCGAACAGTCCGGAATCACCCCGATTCGGTTCATCTCCTTAACCACCGATCGGCCGAAGTCACTCAACCCCGCATTGCCGGGTTCGCCGCACCCGTCGCCGATCATATTTCGACGCTGGTAAGTCAAATGCATCATGCGAATCCCCAACTGATAAAACACGCGGATATACCGCAACTCATCCTCAACCGAAACCCACTGCTGCGTCAGCGGAGCCCCGTTCCCGGTGAAATAGAAACAGTGTCGCCCCTCCTTCTTCGCCGTCACGACATCCTCCGGCGTCGCCGCCTTCGGCGAAAAATCCGGAAGCATGTCCGCTGCGTAGGTGAAGTTGGAAAGACGTTTGATGAGCTTCAACGGATCCTGACCTTCCTCCCCCGCATTCTGAAAAACACACGTCACCCCCGAAGCCCGCCACGCCGCTTCATACTCCACCCGCTCAGCCTCGTCCGTGACATATCGCGTCATCGTCATTTGCTCGCGCATGTCCTTGAGTTCGATCGCTGAAGCCCCTGACAAAGCCGCCTGTTTGATCGCCTCCCCGTCGATCGCCGCTCTCGGAGCAAATCCATACGAATCAAAAACGAGCGCGTCAGCATGCAATTCCAGCCCCCGCTGCAAATCGGACGCCGACGGCTTGAGATCGTTCAACGCGACCTCGCGACAACGTTGAATCTGCGGATTCAGCTTCGCGGTAAGCCCGGCAAGCGTGCCGCCCATTGCACCACCGACATCACCCGAATCATCGGAATCGCCGGCACCTCCCCGGGCCACCGCATTCCCCGCAGCCGCCCCCGCCAAAGCCAATGATCCTGCTCCCAATAATTCACGTCGATCCATGGCGGAATGTTAGCAAGGTCCGCCCACCCCGAACAACCGTCATCAGGACCTCATCACGTGAGCCATTCGAACACCCCCGAACAATCTCCGACACATCCCCGCCCAGTAAGCCGGACGCTCACGAGACCCCGGCCGGTAGTGACGCAACGCGGAACTACCGGCTTTTTCTCCTCCCCCCATTAACGCCCCGGACGGAGCCCCGGAACCACCCGCGACGTGCGATAGTCATATTTCGATTTTCCCAAAAGCCTCTTTATCGCTTAATAGTTAACTATCATGAGCGCCAGCACCCTTCAGGAGAACTTGATCAAAACGAGCCGAAAATTCAGCAACCAACCGGCAATGACCGATTCCAGCGGTGCAAAAGTCACCTTCGGCGAAGCCCTCGCGAAAAGCATCTTCCTGACCGGAAGACTTCGTTCGATCTGGGAAGGACAGGAGAAAGTCGGCATCCTCGTTCCTCCCTCCGTCGGCGGCACCCTCGTGAACTGGGCGGCCCTGTTGATGGGAAAAATCCCCGTGAACCTCAACTACACCTTGTCACAGGAGGGCATTATCTCCTGCATCGAACAATGCGGCATCACCGACGTCGTCGTTTCAGGAAAACTGATGGAGCGTCTCAAGCTCGAGCTGCCCGGACGCGTCCACCTTCTCGAAGAACTCGCCGCAAAACCCCGTCTCATTGAAAAGCTGCGCGCCGGATTCCTCGCGAAAGCCACTTCGGACGAGGCCCTTCTCAAGCGACTCGGAGGAGGCCGGTCTGATTCCGATGATCTCGCAACGGTCATTTTCAGCAGCGGAAGCACCGGAGCGCCGAAAGGGATCATGCTGAGCCATCGCAACGTCATCGCGAACGTCGAACAGGTGAGTGATATTTACTCGTTCGTCCCGACCGATCGCATGCTCGGAGTGCTCCCGTTCTTTCACTCCTTCGGGTTCATGGCGACGATCGCGGGCCCGATGGTGTGCGGATTCGGATGTGCCTACCATTTCAATCCGATGGACTCCAAAGTGATCGGCCCTCTCGCCGGAGAATACGGCGTCACCATCATGATCGCGACGCCGACCTTTCTCAAATTCTACATCCGGGGCTTCCAACCCGAACAACTCAAGACGCTGCGACTCGTTATCGTCGGAGCGGAAAAACTGCCCCCCGCCGTTGCCGATGCCTTCGAAGAGAAATTCGGCTGCCGTCCCTTCGAAGCGTACGGATGCACCGAATGCTCTCCGGGTGTGGCTCTGAACGGCCCCAATGCGAACCGCGAGGGATCAATCGGACGAGTCCTTCGCCACATGGAAGCCAGAATCGTAAATCCTGAAAGCGGTGAAAACATGCCCGAAGGCGAACCGGGGCTGCTGATCGTCAAAGGCCCCAACGTCATGCGCGGCTACCTCGGGCTCGAGGAAAAAACGAGCGAGGTTCTCAAAGACGGCTGGTACAACACCGGGGACATCGTCCGTCGCGACGACGAGGGATTCCTCTGGATCGAGGGCCGACTGAGCCGCTTCAGCAAAATCGCAGGCGAAATGGTTCCACACGGCACGATCGAAGATACCCTCAATGATCTCGCAGGGGACGGTGAGCGGGCGTTCATCGTCACCGGCGTTCCCGATGAGAAAAAAGGAGAGCGAATCGTCGTCCTCCATGTCGCGAGCGAGGAACTTCTCAAAAAAGTCCTCGAAAAACTTTCCGACGCCCCTCTCCCCAATCTCTGGAAACCGAAAGCGGGACAGTTTTTCAAAATCGACGGAATTCCGTCCCTCGGGTCGGGAAAACTCGATCTCAGAGAGGCCCAACGGCTCGCCGAAGAGACGCAACCGTCCTAACACAGCCTCAACAAATCGGCCTCAGCTCAAGCAACCTCAAGATCCGAGCGTGTTCCTCTCAGGATCGATCGAGGCCGAAACGATCCGGACGCCTATCTCCATCGTCTGCCCCTACACTTTCAGGATCGAAGTCGTGGGACAATCCGAAGCGCGGGGCGAATCAGGCGACCTTTTTTCGCTCCCTCGATTTCAGAACACCCGGGATGATGCTGACCGTCACCGCCCACGCAATGAGCACTTCAATTAATCCCGCTCTCAGAACAACCGCGAGGAGCGCTCCTATTGCTGCGGTTACGGACATCCATAAAAGAATATATTTCAGCTTCATCGTTTTTTTTCAGTGATTGGAATTCAGGCGACTGTCTACCTTACGCCGATTGTCGGTAATCGCGGCGCGCTTCATCGCGTAGCGTGATCGAGTCTGCGAAAAAGCCAGGTCAGATTCAACCTTATCCGGATACATTTTTCAGCACAACGTCCGGAGACAGGCAGGTTAAACTCGCGGCGGCGCAGGTGACAGGCGCGCCGCCTGTTTGAATGGGTTCATAATCTCGCGTCGAGACGACGAAGCAACTGTCGTTCCACGGCTCGAAAACAGGACGACCGCCCCCGATGCGGAAAGCGACGCCGATCGTGCCTACTATCAAAAACTCAAATCTGCCTGCGAATCACCTGAAGCGGTGAAAGCGGATCGTCTCATCGTCGTGTCAGGGGGAATCATCCCAACCGAAGCCGCTGACGAACTGCTCGCATCGATGCTCGAAACTTGAGTGCGTTAAGTGGCCGCCCTCAATAGAATTTCTGCCTCAACATGAGGCCTACCTGCCCTGACGTCTGACCATTCAGGAATCAAAAATGCCAATCAAAAAATCAACGCGGTTGGAGATCTGTTCGAAGGTATCACTCACCCGAAACGCTTTCCCCGCCAGTCGCGGTTGCGAGTTCCTCGAGAAGACTTTTCGCTCCGCCCGTGGCATCGAGGTCAACCGTGTTGATCGGAATGCCCCGGCTCGCCATTTCAGCGAGAATCGCGGTGTGGTTGCCTCCTGTGGCTGCCCCGTCAGAAAGGAAGATGATCTGATCGGGAGCGGAAGTGAAAAGGGAGGCTCCGGTGAGGGCTACTTCGTAGTTAGTTCCCAGCCCCGACCACGTAGCGAGCGCATTCAGAGAGGCGATGACCGTTTGCTTTTCGCCGGGGGAGGCTGCAACCAGTTTATAGGAACCATTTGCGGACGCGTGTGCTCCGGAAAAGTAGAGCACACCAAACTTCTGGTTCGCACTGAGGCTGTTGATCGCATTGATCGTTGTACTGACTGTCTCGCTGAGGCGGGTGCCACCGGCGAAAGGTTGATTCATTGAGCTCGAAACATCGATGACGAACAGGATGTCACCACCCAAAGGTAGACCGAAGAAATCAGGTGGACCGTCGTCCTCGACAGTGATATTCACAAATCCATACGTGCGCCCGCCTTCCTCGTCGGCAACGGTGTAGCGAAAGGAATCCGATCCCGTAAAGCCTGTATTCGGGGTGTAAACAAAATTCCCGTTGGAACTGATCGTAACAGTCCCGTTGGTCGGGTTCTCATTGGCCTCGACGAAGAGCGGATCATCTCCGTGATCCCAGTCATTGGTCAGAACGTTTTCGCTCACCGGCGTATCCTTGGTCGTTGAGACCGATTCGTCTTCAACGACCGGTTTCGCGTTTGCGGTGACGTTGACTGTCGCGGTATCGAATCCCCCTCTCCCGTCACTGATCGTGTAGGTGAAAGAGTCCTTACCATCAATAAACGTGGGACTGGAGGTGAAGAGCGGATTCCCGGTTCCATCGATCGTGACCGTGCCGTGCGCCCCGTCGGTGACTGAGATCACCGTGATGGGATCCCCGTCAACATCCCAATCATTCACGAGCACCGTCGTCGTGAATACCGGGGTGGTTCCCGTGTAGGTGTAGGTCCAGCTGTAGCCGTTACCGCCTGCGTGCGGAGGTGAATTCCCCGACCCGACCGCTTTCGAGACCGAAGCGCTGTCGAGATAGTAGGGACCCGTGGAAACGCTGTAGGCCTCGATGATAACGCCCATGGGGAAATCGACGGATTTCACCGAAAAATTACCGCCCGGATACGTCATCCAGGGGCCTCCGTTCAGCCGGTAATCGACCCGCGAAACGGAAGGGTCGTTGGGGTTGACGAGCCCCACATTGATCGTGTCGACGCTGGGTTGGTTGAAAGCGCCGCCACTCAAATTGATCAGCGGCGGGATCAAGGTGGCCGCGCTCGCGTTGTAAATCCCCTCGGTGACACCGCTGGAAATGTAATCCTGCTCGGTAGCAACCACCTGAGCTTTGAGAATGCTGCCGGGACCAATCGACACCGTCCCTCCGTTGTATTCGTTCCAATCACCGAAATCGATTGAGTAATACAATTCGGAGACGGCGGTGGAGTTCGGATTGGTGATCGCGAGAGAAAGCGCGAAATCCGTGATGGGATAGGTGTCCGGGGGAACGGAGAAAGTGGGAGGATGCAAAGCGATCGAAGGCCGCGGCGGCAGAGTCGGGGACGCAGGCAGAACCGGGCTGGTATTCGCAGCGGGCACCATGGCCACCTCGGTGATCCCGAGCGCCCTCGTTCGGGGGACGTCTTCGTAATCCCAGATCCAATTCGATTCTTTGGCGTAATCCAATATCGTTTCCCGCGACTCGCCGATATCCACCCCCTGCGAAGCGACATAATCATCATTGATCTGGAACCCTTTGACCCCGGGAGGCCCCTCAGTCGCCGATACGAATTTGCTCGTCGAGGCATTCCAGTAGATGCGCCGCATGTTCGTTGCAGCCTCTTCGGCGGTCTGCATGATCGGTTCGTAGCGCGGATCGAGAAAATGACCCGCGAGACCGATGACTTGCTCGGCACTTTCACTCGAGGCCCGTGTTTTCAGCTTGGAAAGAACCCGGTCGAGGGACTCGCTGCCATCGAAATTCCCTCCGAAGGTAAGGTAGGCGCTCACAGCTGAGTTCATGACGTTCAAGTCGTTACCAACCCTCGTCTCCCGCGCGGACGATGAAATGCCCCGGAGGCCGACGACGGCAGATCCTGCGAGAATACCGAGGACGGAAACCACGATCAAAACTTCCATCAGACTGAAGGCTGATTGAAGTCTATTTCGAATGCGTTGCTGATTCATGGCCAAATGCCGACCGTAGATTAATTTCTACAATTACAATAAATACCACAAATTATTAAGTATTAATGCATAAAGATGTGAATTGTATATATATTAAGATTGGCTGAAACCTTGAAATCCAGACTCCAGCCCGCATTTCAGCGTCAAAAAATGCGGGAATCTGCCCCGAATAGAACAGCCTCACGAACCGCCCCGCGGGTCGAAAACAGGACGGACAGGCATCGCTTCATCATCCGGAGAGCGATAAAAACGTGCCCATCACTCTCCGGGTGATGGAGCAGAGACTCCGCCACCGAGAGCGCTCGACCGGGCGAGCGATGGAAAGACTCACGCCAAACCGCTCACCCACACCCCGTTCCTACTCCAACTGCAGCTTCGCGAGTGATCCGTAGAGCCCGCCGGCACGTGCGAGCAGCTCATCGTGCGTGCCGCGCTCGAGAATCGCGCCGCCGGAGATCACGAGAATCTGGTCGCACCGGCGAATCGTGCTGAGACGGTGCGCGATGATGATACTCGTGCGGTTTTCCATCAACTTGTCGAGCGCGCCCTGAACGAGACGCTCGCTTTCGGCGTCGAGACTGCTTGTCGCTTCATCGAGAATCAGGATCGCGGGGTCGGCTAGGATCGCACGGGCGATCGCGATGCGCTGACGCTGTCCGCCCGAAAGCTGAGCGCCACGGTCTCCCACGAGCGTTCCGTAGCCATCGGTAAGCCCCTCGATGAACTCGTGGGCGTTCGCCTGCTTCGCGGCTTCGATGATTTCCTCGTCACTCGCCCCGGGTTTCCCGTAGGCGATATTCTCTTTGATGCTGCCTCCGAAAAGTAGCACCTCCTGCGGAACGAGTGCGAGATTCCGTCGCAGCGTCGTGAGCGACAACTCGCGGATCGGCTTGCCATCGATCAAGATTTCGCCCGAAGTCGGATCGTAAAAGCGAAAGAGCAGCGAAACGGTCGTCGATTTACCCGAGCCACTCGGTCCGACGAGCGCAATCCGCTGCCCCGCTTCCGCTTTCAGATCAAAGTCGTGCAGCACCGTCGCGTCAGGACGTCCCGCATAGGCGAAATTGACGTTCCGCATCTCGATTTCCCCTTTGAAACGGGTCACTTCCTCTTCACCGGCATCTTCCGGCTCGATCTCGTCTTTCAGGATCTCGCGAATTCTCTCCGTCGCTCCCAACGAGCGCTGGAGCTGGGCGATCAGCTCAGGAAATGCCATGAAGGAAGCCGCAATCATTCCCGTAAGACCGGCGAACTGAGTCAATTCCTCGTTCCCGATGTCGCCGTTGTTCAGCATGCGCATCGCGAACCAGGTCACGACGATGATCGCGACGCTGAACGCGAAAATGATGAAGGCGATAAAGGAAGCCCGCGGGACGGCGGCTCTAATCACCGTGGTGAGGTATTCACCCAGGTTCCGGTTGTAGCGGGCCAGCTCGTAGGCCTCGTTGCGAAAGGCTTTCACGCTGATGATACTCTGAAGGCTTTCATCGACGACGACCTGCGAGGCCGCGAGATTGTCCTGAGCGCGACGCGTCAGCTTCCGGATTCGGGCTCCGAAAATCGCGATGAGAACGATCACGACGGGGATCGTGCCGAGCATGAAAAGCGAGAGTTTGACCGACATCTGGAGAATGAGGACGAAACTGAGCACGAGCATCACGGTGTGACGGATCAGCATCGGAATCGTGCTGACCAGCGTTTCCCGCATCGCCTCGACATCGTTCGCGAGACGGGAAGCCAATTCCCCGACGCGACGTGCGTTGAGCGTCTCCATGGGAAACCGGATGATGCGGGAGAAAGTATCGAGGCGAAGTGCCGCGAGAGCGCGCTCGGAAGCCTTCGCGAAAAGCATGATGCGCCAGAAAGCGATGAAAGCCTGAACCGAGACGATCGCGACGAGAAACCACGCCTTGTCATTCAATTCCGCCATCCACTCGGCACCCGTCGCGCCGCCAATCCCTTTTCCCACCAGCGCTGTGAGCTCTTTGATAAAGACAATCGTCAACCCGCCCGTGAGCGCCAGCGCGAAAAGCGCGGGAACGAAGACCTTGTAATGAGGGCGTAGGTAAGTCAGGAAAAAGCCGGCGTCTTTCCACGCGGCCCGGTCCCATAATTTCTTGCTGGCTTGTTCTTTCGTCGACTCCATTGAATAGGGTTAGATACGTGACTTAACAGGGTTAGGTCACCCACGGCAAATGCGGAAGGCAGGAAATCGCTGATTTGGTGAAATTACACCGCCTCGACCCTGACGAGCCTCCCTCTGCGCGCTACTTGGCGGTGATGGCGGCGGCCACTTTCGGAAGCCGGTCGAGGATGAGGGAGCGACTTGATGCGGGGAGGGATTCGAAATCCAGAGGGACGATCTTCGTGTCATCCCGCTCGAGTTCATTGGGAGAGCGACCATATTTGTAGTCATAGGTGAAACTCTGATTCCCCTTTTCCAGCTTCACCCCGGCGCTGTCCGGATTCGGCACCGAAAGGTAAAAGTCGGTGAAGACGGCATTGTCACCCGAGTTCCGGAGACGGTCCGAGGCCAGCGTCGTGAAAAGCTGCCGCGCGGTCCACTCCGCCGGATCGATGAACTCACGCTGCTCCGCGATCAACGCGGCAAAGGGCTTCTCCCCCTCCGGATTCGTCCAGTTTTTCCAGTAAGTAAACGCCTCATCAATTTCCTCCTGCGCGAGGGGAAAATGCGTGCACCCGAGCATGACCGATCCGATCGGCTTCGAGCTGTCCGGAAAATCCTCCCGATACGTCTTCACGAGGTCCCCGATATCAGCGCGGATGATCTCTTTCACCGACCGGTTCTGAAAACCGGGGGCTCCCTCGAGCGCGCCCGCGAGATCTGCGCTTCCCGCCTGCGTGATCGTTGCAGGTCCGTATCCGGCCCGTCCGAGCGTCGACTGAACCATCCTCGGGTAAGCGCCGCTCGAACACGTTCCCACCGTCGCAAAAACAGCTACAGCCTCGCTTTGCTTCTCCTTCCACTTCGATTGCAGCCCGCGCGCGCCCGCCTCGACCACGCCGATGACGTGAACCGGAATGTCCCATCGTTTACACGCCGCCCGGATATCGTCGAGCCCGTATGCCGTCGCGGTGTTGCAGGCGATCACGACGGCCTTCACCGGTGGCTTTTCCATGCCCGGCTCATCCGCCTCCGGAGAACTCCAGCTTCGGCGGCCCAGCAGAAAGGTGACGTCCTTGAGAATATGCTCGCGCAAGGTCTCCGTCCTTCCCTCCGCGGAATAATTCCCGTAAGGCATGTTCGCCTGGTCGCCGAAATAGATGAATGACTCGTTTTCGAAATCGGGCCTCCCGTCCGCCCCCGGCTTGAGAGTCGCGTTGTCGAAATGGTCGCTCGTGAGAATCGCCTCGAGAACCGTCAGCCCTCCGATCCCGGAATCGAAAACCCCGATCGGGAGCTCACTCCGCGAAGCGGGTTCCCCGGAGAAATCGGCTTTTTTAAAGGTGAAAGCAGCCTTCCCTTCGGGATCCGAGACCGCGTGAGAAATGAGATCAAACGCCTCGATATCAAGAGCCTTGTCATCGGCGTGTCCAAGACCCCAAAGCCCTCCCAAAACGAGGCTCAAAAATACTTTCATTCGTAAAAACTATCAGATCCATTTCAGCGAAACAAGCCGCGCAATGAGCGCTGATCCGGCTCTCTCAGCGGAGCCCCTTAGTTGACGGGATCGAAAAATGAAGTCGCGGAAAACCATTCCGTGATCGCGTTTGGATAGTCCCCTCTCACCGTGCTAGCGTCCCGCACGTATGAGAAAATTATACACTTCGGCATGGGCGTCAGGTCTGGTTCTGGCAGGGATCATCGGGAATGTCGCGCCACTTGCGGCAGCGGAGGCAAAAGATCTCCCGCTTCTTTTGAAGGAGGACTTCACCCGCGGCTTTTCCCGCTGGAAAACGACCGACGCGAGCGCCTGGGAAGTGAAGCAGGAGGAAGGTTCCAGCAACCGCGTCCTCGATCTCTACGGCAAATCAAACTACAAGCCGACCCACCGCAGCCCGTTCAATCAGGCGATCCTGAAATACCACACCGTCGGTGATTTTGTCCTCACCGCGAAACTGCAGGCGACGAAGGAAAGCTACGGCCACCGCGACCTCTGCCTCTTTTTCGGCTACCAGGATCCCGATCACTTTTACTACGTGCATCTCGGCCAGAAGATGGACGATCACGCCAACCAGATCTTCATCGTCAATGACGCGCCCCGCACCAAAATCTCGGAAACGACGACCGAAGGCACCCCGTGGAAAGACGGCAGCTGGCACGACGTGAAGATCGTTCGCGAAGTCGAGAGCGGACTCATCGAGGTCTACTTCGACGACATGACGAAGCCCGTCATGACCGCTCACGACAAGACTTTTGACTGGGGCAAAATCGGCGTCGGCTCCTTCGATGACACCGGAATGTTCGACGACGTCGTTCTCCACGGAATCGAGGTAAAACCCAAAGGCGACCACGCCGTCGCCGATCCGAAAACGCTCAAATACGAAAAGTGGACGACCGACTACGAGATCCACAATGCGATCGCGCTCAGCTTCGATGAAAAGGGCGTCGCCTACGTCACCGGAGCGCGTCGTCGCGTCGCCCAGGATCTCGCGATTCGCGAAGACTGGATGATCGAAGATCTCAAGCTCCGCTCCGTCGATGACAAAAAAGCCTTCTACCACCGCGTCCTCAATCCCGACAACGGAACGAGCGAGGAAAACAAAGCCAACGTCGTCGATCACAACAAAGACGGCTCACACGACTGGCGCGACCTCATGGTCCTGAGCGATACGATCTACCGGATCGAAGACACCACCGGCGACGGCAAAGCGGACAAGAAAACCGCCTACGCCACCGGAATCCAAACCGAGATCACCGGTTCGATGGCCGGAGTCCTCTACCACGACGGCGATGTCTACGCGACCGCTTCGCCCGAGCTCATGAAATTTCGCGACACCGACGGCGATGGCGTTTCCGATGAGCAGAAATCAATCGCCCACGGATTCGGCGTTCACGTCGCCTACGCCGGCCACTACATGCACGGTCTCAACGTCGGTCCCGACGGCCGCATCTACTGGACGATCGGAGACAAGGGAATCAATGTCCTCTCAAAAGAGGGCAAGCGTTTTGCCTATCCTCACGAGGGCAGCATGATGCGCTGCGAACCGGACGGTTCAAACTTTGAGGTCTATGTCAGGGGCCTACGCAATCTTCAGGAGCCGCGTTTCGATGCCTACGGAAACTGGTTCGGAGTCGACAACGACGGCGACAGCGCCGGGGAAATGGAGCGCCTCGTCTATCTCGCTCAGCACATCGACACCGGCTGGAGAATCAACTGGCAGTATTTCAAAGGCGATTACAATTTCTGGACCACCGAGGGACTTTTCAAACCCTGGTTCGAAGGCCAGGCCGGACACATCGTCCCCACGATCGCGAGCTACGTGAACGGCCCTTCCGGCTTCGCGTGGAACCCCGGAACCGCTCTCAGCCCCGAATACAAAAACTACTTTTTCATCACCCAGTTTTCCTCCGGATTCCAAAATGCGTTCCAGGTGAAACCCAAGGGCGCCTCCTTTGAAATGATCAACGATCACGTCATCGGAAACGGCGTTCCCCTCGTCGGGCTCAACTGGTCACCCGACGGCGGACTCTACGGAACCGACTGGGGCGGCGGCTACACCTTGAATGACAAAGGGGGCGTCTGGAGAATCGACGTTCCCGAGTATGCCGACTCCAAAGAACGCAAAGAAACCGCAACCCTCCTCGGCGAAGGCATGACCGAAAGAGACGAGGTCGAACTCGTCACGCTGCTCGATCAGGAAGACCAGCGGGTCCGTCTCGCCGCTCAGTTCGAACTCGTCAAACGCGGCCAACAGACACTCCTCGAAACGAGCGCTCTGAAAAAGGACGGCCCGCAAATGGGACGGATCCACGCACTCTGGGGCTGGGCTCAGCTCGAGCGAGCCAAAGCAAAACGGAACCCCGGAAAAATCCTCACACTCGCCAAAGACGAAGATCCTGAAATCCGCGCTCAGTTCGCGAGAACAATCGGCGACATGGGAGCGATCGAAGGCGACGCCACCGTCGACGCCCTCATCGCAATGCTCTCCGATTCCAACGAGCGCGCCCAAAGTCTCGCCGCCCTCTCCCTCGGAAATCTCGAAGCGACGCGCGCCTACCCCGCGCTCCTCACCTTCGCCGCCGCGATCCGCGCCGATCAACCTTACCTGCGTCACGGCGCCATCGTCGCCCTCTCCCAGTGCGCACAGCCCGAACAACTCGCCGGCCTGAGCCAACACGAAAGCGTTGGAGTGCGCCGCGCCGCCGTCATCGCCCTGCGGCGTCAGGGAGCTGCTGGCGTCGCCGAATTCCTCGACGATGCCGACGAAGCGATTGCAACCGACGCCGCCCGTGCCATCCACGACGATGACTCCATCCTCCCCGCACTTCCTCAGCTCGCCGCCGCCCTGACAAGCACCGAATTCGAAAACGAAGCCTTCCTCCGCCGCGCCGTGAATGCCAACTTCCGACTCGGTGACAGCGCCTCCGCTTCCCGCCTCGCCACCTTCGCTTCAAACAAAAAGCGTCCTCTCGACCTTCGCCTCGACGCACTCGATGCGCTCACCGACTGGGCCGCACCGACCGAGATCGATCGGATCGAAGGCAGCTACCGGAAACTCGAGCCCCGCGATCTCAAGAAAACCGGCGAAGCGGTCGGCAGCGAAATGACCTCCCTCCTCGCCGATCCCGAAACCGTGATCCAGGAAGCCGCGATGAAGATGGCCTCCACTCTCGGCGTCACCATCAACCCCGACGCACTCGCCTCCGTCGTCACCGGAGCAAAGAATCCCGAAAACCTCCGCCGCGAAGCCCTCAGCTCGCTCGCCGCGCAAAAGGCTGACCAACTTCCCCAAGCCGTCGAGACCGCCCTCGCCTCCGATTCAGCCAAACTGAGAACCCTCGCCCTGTCACTCCTCTCCGGCTACTCGCCCGGCCCTGCCACAACGAGAGCCGCAGCGATCCTCGAAACGGTCGACGACATCCCCGAAGCGCAGTCCGCCGTCGCCGTCCTCGCGACACTGGAGACTCCTCAAGCCGACGCAGGTCTCGCAAAGCAAACCGAAGCGCTCGTCGCCGGAACGCTGAACCCCAATCTCCTCCTCGACGTCATCACCGCCGCTCAGGCCCGCTCCGAAGCCGTCCCCGCGATTGCAGCATCGCTCGCCGCCTATGAGAAAACACGCAAACCCGGCGACCTCGTCGACAGCCACCGCGAATGCCTCGAAGGAGGCGACGCAAAAAAAGGAGAGGACATCTTCATGAACCACATCGCCGCGCAGTGCGTGCGATGCCATAACTATACCTCCACGAAAGGAAGCACGATCGGCCCGAACCTGAAATCCATAGGAGCTCAGAAGGACCGCACCTACATCCTCGAATCCATCGTCAACCCGCAAGCCGTCATCGCCCCCGGCTACGGCACGATCTCCCTCACCCTGAAAAACGGTGACACCGTCGCCGGCCAGTTCCGCAAGGAAACCGAAACCGAAATCGAAATCCGCGACGCGGAGAACAAGCCGATCATGGTTGCGGTCGATCAGGTGAAAGAGCGGACCCCGGTTGTGTCCACAATGCCTCCGATGTTTGCGTTGCTGAAGAAGGGGGAGATTCGGGATGTCGTGGCTTATTTGGCGGGGTTGCGAGCTGAGTGAGCGAACACCCAAAAAAAAGACCAAACTCTGCAGAAGCTCAGTTCAGGTTGGCAATGAATTTTAGCTAAAACCATTCATTTGTTATCTGACACGGCGCAAGCTGCTTGTTCGTTTATCGCCTGTGGGCGAGATTTTCGTATTCATGCAAATTATTGGAAAATCGATGGAATCTAACTGACCCAAGTGCATCATAAATAAAGCTAATGAAATTTCGTTTCCTACATCTCTCTGACTTCCACTTATCGAGCCAAACATTCACCCGATCACTTTACTTAGTTAAGAAATTAAAGGATGACCTTAAGAAACTCTCGAATGAATGGGACGGAAATATAGACGCAGTGTTAGTTACCGGCGATTTAGTTAATCAAGGAGAGACTGCTTATCTACCTAAGTTCCGTGATGAAATCATTCGAGATATTCTGACTGAATTCTCGATCCCAGAAAAATGCTTACGAATCATCCCAGGAAACCACGACATTGTCAGGTCAGAATGTTCGGAGACATTTGAAGCAGGACTCGATGCTAAACTGACGACCTCCGAAGCTTTCAAAAATTTTCTTCAAGCGGAAGATCCTGATTTAAAAGGATCGTTCACGAGAAAGCTTAACGAGTTCTACAAATTCCATAACACCCTTAACACGCAGCACTCTTTCTCATCAAATGTATACTGCCAGCACAATACCTTAGAAACGGAAAGTGGTAAGGTGGGCTTTGTATTAGTAAACACAGCATGGTGTTGCAACGGTTTCCGAGGCGACCAAGGAAAAATCCTCATCCCTCCGGAATTACTTGAAGAGGCCGCTCATGCGATTTCTGAGTGCGATCTTCGCGTGTTTCTGACGCACCACCCCTTAAGCTTCTTGCCAGATTGGAACTACGCTCAGGTCGAGGCGACTATAGCTAAGACTTTCGATTTAGTCATCAACGGGCACGTTCACGACTCAACAGTAGGTAACTTAGAAAAAGCACATGGATCGATCTTTGTATCCACTGCAGGAGCGCTACAACCCAACAAGTCTATTCCGAGCTACTCTATTATAACGATTGACCTAACTAAAAACCAAATATACACAGATCTACGCCGATACTACGACGGGCAACGGAAAGAATTCGATCAGGAGACAGAGAAAGCTAAACAAGGCAGAATCTTGTTTAATAATTTCCATCTAAGCAATCCCGAACGAAACGAAATTGTTCAAACTACAGTTTTAAAGAGAAGAATTAGAGACGAAGAAATTGGAGAAAAACTGGTTTTACCAATTGATATCCCAGAAGTTCAACTCAGCGATGTATATGTTGCTCCCGTAATTTCTAATCGCCCAACCTTTGAGAGCGATGGACAACGAACATTACTGGACCTTGATGAATTAATTGCATCGGATCAAAACATCGAAATATTCGGCCGACCAGAATTCGGTAAGACTACATTACTATGCTACGTTCACCAACAGCTACTTAGCGATTCAAACAATGACACCGTTCCATTGCGAGTTAGGTTCAAAGACCTCCCCACGAGAAATAATCGAGCGGTAATTCGAGCTCTCTTGCAATCAGCGCCAGGCGCGATAACTAAAGAGCAACTCCTAGATTACCTAGGCCGTGGAAAACTGACTATATTGATCGATGACTACAACGATCATATGGATTCGGATCGCAAACTGAAATCGCAGACTTTCCGAGGGTTTCTAAAAGAATACCCGAACAATAGGGTGATCACTTCACAGACTGAATTTTTGCCCCAAGTCAAGGCGCCCGAAACGTTATTCTCATTCAACGACTTTGGCGGCACTTCAATCTATATCCATTCGCCTAGCACAAATAGGATCCGAGCAATATTAGAGAAGTGGAAAAAGTTACATGATTTTGATACCAAAAGAGTTATGAGCTCGGTTCTTTTCTATTTTGAGCATTGTGACGTTCCTGTTTCACCTTTGGCAATCACACTTTTGCTGGGCGTCCTATTTCGCGATTCATCACGCCCAAACATTCGTAATGAAGCATACCTGATAGAGAATTTTCTTGAGACAGTCCTCGAGAAACTTGGCGAGTCACATAAAACAACCGAATTCGACTTTCCAGAAAAGGAATTATTTCTGGCCGAGTTTGCACTCCATTTAATAGATACTCCAAGGCACGAATGTGAAGAAAATGAATTCGAGAAGTTTCGGCTAAATTATTTTGAATCATACGACGAAGAGATTCCCCCAGCACGGATATTCGAAGAGTTTTTCGACAAACGTATTTTGTCACGAAGAACGGGTCTTGTACGATTTGAACACGAATTCTATTTCAATTTTTTTCTAGCTAAAGCGATGGCAAATGACCCTGCCATTAGTAAACAGATTCTTGATAGGCCGGATTATTTGACTTATTCAACGGCCATATCTTACAAAGCTGGGCTAGTTCGAAATGACGTCCCTCTTTTGAACGAAATTCACGGGCGGTTTTTGGAAGCTTTCAAATCGTTTACTAAAAGTATTTCGCAAACTTCTTCTGATACTGATTTTGACGGCTCCGCACTACAAATGCTAAACGAGGAAATCATCAAGGATCTTAAATCAGAGAATCGACAGCAGAATGTTGATGCCCGCCGGGATCGTATGCGTGAAAAAAACGGAGCTGAATCCAGCAGTGAAATTATAGACGATTCTGAAGACGTAGATCTTACAGCCTTACTAACCCTTCACTCTGATATTATTCGGAACACAAAGGTGCGAGACCGAGATCTAAAATCTGAATATTTATCAAAAAATATCGACGGATATGTTTCGATTGTCTGGGGATTACTAAGTTCCTACCGAAATCTTGCGTCGGAGACATCTCTCGAAGATCTCGAAAAGCTTTGGCCCAAAAAGCGGAAATCATCCAGCCAAGATGCAAGAATAAAATTGATACTAGAGCAATCAAATCGGATGGTTTTTCAGATCATTCCTACTTCAGTAGCATTATACATGGCTGACCACCTTGAAACTGAGAAGCTACTGAAAACATCGGACCGTCTTTTCCTAAAAGAGAAAGATGAATTAAAGAAATTATTTTTGGCAGTAGTTTGCCTCCGGATCGATTTTTTGAATGGAATCGAGCATCTCAACTCGTTTATCAGAAACGCCGAAAGTGGTGCTTTTCGCTTCCTCGGAGTCACTATCCTAAAATACGAGCTTCTAGAACGTGAATTGAACGAACCTGAAACTGCCAAAGCATTAAGTGTAATTGAAGAGCACCAAAAGCAACTTCGTGACAGCAATCAAACAGTTCCTCCGTTTCTTACGCAGAGTTCTTCTGCCCAGTTGAAAAAAATGATAGTCCAGCGAAACGCTAAAAAACTTTAGAGGAATCCATTTGATGGGGTCTGGCGACATTTTCTGACAGTAGAACCGAATTATCTTCCCAGGATCGGCAAACACCTCCGGATCTAAACGCCAGCTCTCGAAACCTGCCTCTCCGCCAAAAAGAAGGCGCGACTTCAGCGACCTAAGAAAACTCCCCCAAAAAGGCTACTGAAAACAATCAGTCAAGAAATGTCGCCTGACTCCGAAATCTGTGACCCAGAAAATGACGAAAATGACGTGCTGTTAAAGAAGAATGAGATTCGCGATGTCATGGCTTATCTGGCGGGGTTGAGGGCTAGGTAGCTCCGCCTGGGAGTTTGGACACCAAAGGGCCATCCTCAGCCAAAAATAGGGGCAGTATAATCATGATTTTTTAACTGCCCCCATTTTCCACAACCCCGGAGCAATGCGCGGTAATTGCTTGTAAATTTCTCAGTCTTTTGGAGGTAAGATTACGAGATCGCCAGCGCGGAACCTCCCTTGTTTGTCTGGATTCCATTTCTGCAATTCAGCCAGCGAAATGTCCTGTTCGCTAGCCACTTTTTCGAAAGAAGTCTCATCTGCCAAGTATTTGGAGTGATTTGGAATACAATTTTCGAAGATTCTTTCCAATGTCTGCACGTTCCCAATTCTTTGCAGGGATTCATCGCGACGCTTATCCGTTCGTGTTTGATTGAGAAGGTGAATCAATTCGAGACAGGTGGCCTGTAGACCTTCCGTCTCTGCCAATAATTTTTTCGCTCCGCTGGTATCACCATTTCGGATCGCTTGAAGCGCTTCAATAATTTTCTGATGATCCTTGCGCCATCGCGTTGCAAATTCAAGATGTGCGGCTCGATACAAATGCCCGGAAGTATCCAAATGAAACAAATCATGGAGGAGCAAGATGTGGATATCGTGATCCAATGGCACCTCCTTCAGCGCTTTTTGAATTGTCTCCGCACTTCTTTCGAGCTGATCGATATCATGCAGGTAACGTTCGCATTTATTCGAATTGAGCACGACTCTGCCAACCTCAAGATGCATCCGGGCTTCGGGGCGGCGACCAGCCTCTTCGGCCTCTATTGCTCGCTCGATCAAATCTGCTGAATAGTAACGCATCTTAGCGCGTTTACCTCCTGCGTAGAGGTGAGCTTGTGAAATCATGACTGCGATCAGGATTCCGACTAGCGAAAGGCTTCCCAAATAGACGGCACTCCCAAACCGTCCACCAACTCTTTCCGGGCCGCCTAGGATAAAATCCCAGCAGGATTCCAAAATTGCCAGAATGGATTTTCGGAAAAGAATTGCCAGAGAAATAACAAAGAGTTCGAAACCAATTAGATCAACCAACACGTAGGCATAGATCCATGGTTTCCACGACATGAACAGGTCGTTTCCCCGCGAGATAAGATCGATAAGGGGGACAAGGGTGGCGATTAGAATCAAGCTTGTTTTTGCCCAATTCAGGCTCCCTTTAAACTCTGCCAATAACCCTCTGAGGCTTCTCTTCATCGTTGCGTTGTCTCCTCCGTCGAAGCTGGAGGTTTTAGAAATTCAAAAACGAATTTAAATTCTCCGGCCGGGGAGCGTCTTCCAAGGGGCTTGACCCGTTCTTCAGCAAGTTCGACGATATTAGCGACCAATGTCGCATCTGCGGTAGAACCTGGTTCAAATGATACTTTTCGAATACCAGGGTCAGTTCCATTTGATGTAAAGCTGACCCGAAAAGCGTTCTCGGGGAGCTCTTCGAGCGATGACGAAAATTCTTTGTTTATGGGGTCAGGCAACATTCCTTGACTACGTCTAGATTCAACGCAATTCTAAGGCATGCCACGCGCTCCACGAATCGAGTTTGAAGATGCCTGCTATCACATCATGGCCCGCGGGAACCGCAGGGAGCCCATTGTTTTTGACGATGATGATCGCAAACTTTTCGTCAAAACTCTTTCTGAGGCCGCCTCCCGCTACCAATGGGAAATCTTCGCTTGGGTCTTGATGGATAACCATTACCACTTCGTTCTTCGGACTCCTCAGGCCAATCTGGTCGAGGGCATGCAATGGTTTCAGAATGCTTACACGCGAAGGCTAAACGCCAAGCGCCGTTTATGGGGACATCTCTTTGGAGGACGCTATCGCTCAATCCTCATCGAAAATCAGGACTCGGGCGGCGGCGTATGGCGTGACTATTTAAGGACTGCAATCGACTACGTTCACCTCAATCCCGGTAGAGCAAAGATTATCGATGGAGTTGAGAAAGTAGCGACCGACTATCCCTGGAGCAGCCTGGCTCAAGGGTATGCGCTTTCTCCAACAAAGAGACCCAAATGGCTCGCGGCAGTTGAAGGTCTTGACCTCTATGGTAGGAAAGACACCGCAAAAGGGAGGCGTGCCTACCTTACTCGTTATGACAAGTGGATCGCTGATGAATCGGGACTGGATTACGAAGTTGGGGGAGGAAGCTTTGAGGCAAAAATCAGGCGCGGTTGGTTTTGGGGCAGCGAGGGGTTTAAAGAGCAACTTCTCAAACTGCTGGAGAATGAGCCACCACGGCAGAGTCGAAATTACCGCAGCTCTGCGACCTCAAGAGACACTAACCTCAAGCGGGCTCAGGAGATTCTGAGAGAAGGAGAAGATCACTACAATCTGCCGATCAAAGAACTGATTGCGAAATACAAAGGTGACTGGACCCGAACATCGGTCGCCTGGGCAGTATGGAATGAGACCTCGATGCCGCATCAGTGGATCGCTGATAAGCTCAATTTGAAGTCTGCCGCGAACTCAAGCCAACAGATACGGCGATTCGCACGAGTTGATGAAAAGGAGTTACCGCGCACTATCAGAAAATGGAAGCAGTCAAGGAATGTTGCCTGACCCCATTTTTCTGTCGACAAGGCCCCGCGGTGTTCGCGCTGTTAAAGAAGAATGAGATTCGCGATGTCATGGCTTATCTGGCGGGGATGATGGCCAGGTAGTAATCGAACATTTCGTCTGACACGCTCAAGACGTGCGGGCAATGAATTGGAATCAGGAATTTTTAACTGCCCCCTTTCAAGCATTCATGGACCCCATTCATGTCGTGGTCCGGTGGTGATCTTTTCTCCCTCTATTGAATCAATTCCTCCTGAATCTCCGAATCGGAAGCAAGTGCGTTGTAGGCGGTCTTAACTTTCCGGAGCTGGTTCTCGAATTGCCCGAACAACTCACGGTAGCGGGGCCCGTTGCTGGCCTGATCCATTTGCTTGAGTATACCGGAAAGATCCTCAAGGGCATCGGAGGCGCTCCTTGCCCTCGGATCGAGCTTGCTGCGGATGCGCCGAAGAGCAAACATCGAAGCATTCAATCCTTCCGCCGAATTATCGAGCTTGCCCGTCTCGAGGACCTCGATAATGGGCTTGGTGACACGATCGATCTGATCAAACGATCCGCGCAAACTCAAGGTCGCCGGAACGTTCCCGCTTCCTTTCACAAGCAAAAGTCGTGCGGACTCGTGATTGGGGGCCGCTTTGATCACTTCCTGCAGTCGCCCTTTTACGTGGCTGTTTGTCAGGTAGGTCATGCCATTCGGGCGCTGCAGGACTTCCTGCACCTCTTTAAACGTCTCAATCGCGTTCTGAAGTTCGGATTCCCTGACGTCGGGCGCGGCAGCAAGAGCCGAAGCCTCTTCAAAATTGCCGATGGAGAACACCTGAATATTCACCAGCGGTGCAAGCTCGCCGAGAATAATCCAGTCGTCGAGACTGGCTGCATTTTTTCTTGGAATGGCGATGTGGGTACAACTTCGGTTCGCAGCACCGCGAACTTTGCCTGCTATTCCCCCCACCGGCTGGACGGATCCATCAGCATTCATATCTCCGGTGACGGCGAACGCGGAATCGATTTCATCGCCTGTCATCAATGAATCCAGCATCAGGGAACAGGCGACTGCTGCAGACGGTCCATCTTTATTCGAGTATTGCTCCTCGAAGGCAAAGTTGATCTTTTTCCCTCTCGGAAACCCATCATGTCTGACTCCAATAAACTTCACCACTTCCCCGAGCGCTGATTGCATTGAGTCTCCCACTTTCTGATTGAAAGAAAAGGTGGTTGCTGTCGCTGGATTGCTTCCGTCAGTAACCGTCGCATTCATTTGGGATGCCTGCCCCGCCACTTTCGAAGCACCCAGATCTATGACCAGCAGCCCTTTAATAAGGCTCTGCCGCTTAGCAAACTGCTTCGCAAGATCGCTGCTTTCGTTCCCCGAATTCATGGTTAACTCCCTTGGCTTTCCAGACCCGGGGCCTGATTTCAGCAACTCCGTCCAATCAACTTCAGGCAGTTCGAGTTTCTCGAATTGGATCAACTCCTCGGTTCTGGCAAGGATACCCCCTGGAAGTGCCTCGTTGTTTTTCAACAAGTCACGACAATAGGCAGCAAACCGTTGCTCATCCTCCGATCCCCAAACGAGCAACTTTTCCACGGCCCGGGCAATCGTCATCGCTTCACCTTCCAGAAAAGTCGATGGCATCCCCTCCGCCACCGGTAGGACGAATCGATACTTCCCCTGCAATCTAAAATAAAAGTCAGCCTTGATCACTTCATCTTTGGCTTCAGTGCTTCGCCCGGCCACCCAGGCAAGAACCAGGGCTTTCGCAGGATCGGCTGACTGAGGAACTGATTGATTGGCATAACCCACAAGAGCTAACGCCAGCGACACTCCATCTACAGCATCCACCGCGCGTAAACTGGCCTCGCGAAACTTGACCTCGCGAAAAATCTCTGCCCTGAAATCCGGGCTGACGTATGAGCTCTCAAGCGTGCGCACCTTCTGGCCTGGAGCAGATTGAGAAAAACCAAAGACCAACAACAAACTGAGGATGGTCGGTCGGAATCTCTCACAAAGCATGACGACTTTTTATGCTAATGCCCTACCAAAGCGCAAACAAAAACGTCTGTAGGTGAAGAAAGGTTTACTTATATAACGGAGTCATGCGACATTTCCTGACAATAGAAACGAGTTACGCATCCATAAACGGCAAACATCTCCGGAACTAAACGCCACCTCTCGAAACCTGTCCCTCCGCTAAAAAGAAGACGTGACTTCCGCGACCTAACAAAACTCCCTCCGAACTTACTGAAGACGATCAGTCAAGAAATGTCGTCTGCCCCCGGACCATTAGCCGCCAGTTCATCCTTTCATTCTGCGGAAAGTAGAAAGATCGTCAATCTTTCCGATGGGATGCCTGCGCTGTCTCAGCCGAATAAAACGAGACCCAACAGGGTTGGGTCTCGCATTCAATAGTGCCGGGCGATAGGTGACACAATTATTCCTTCAATCGGAAAACCATGACACGGCGATCCAGTTCGCGTTGGCTTTCGGGAGCATCGGCAGGATACTGCGCTTCGCTCTCTCCATATCCGACCGGGATTATTCGGTCGGCAGAGACACCGAGTTCCACGAGATCCCCCGCAATTCGCTCCGCGCGGGCTTGCGACAGTTGCTGGTTCGATTCGAATCCTCCCTCGGCTGAAGCATGGCCTTCAATTACGAAGCGTTCATTCTGCAGTTCTGAAGAGGAAAGCGCCTCGGCGATATCGACAATCAGATCGTAGGAATAGGCATCGGCCAGGGTCGAGGTTCCCTGTTCGAAAAGAATGTTATCTTCGGTGACCGCGGAATCGGGGTCGACAGGATATGAGACAGCGTAGGACTGTTCGCTTCGATAAGCTTCCGGAAGATTCCTGTAGTAGTCCGGTTGTTCGGCCTCATAATAGGGGCTCTCATTCCAGCTTGCCACGTTGACCCTGTTGAGACGGTCGTATCCGAGAAGGACCGGCGGAACCGCATTGTAGGAGGAATAGCGGACTACCCGGACGTTGTTGTTATAGAAGTGAGGCTGGTGATGATGATATCGGTCGCCCGAGCCGCGGCCATCCCAGTAGGGAGAATCGAACCAACGCGGTGCGTCGGCGTAGGTGGCCCTGCCCTGGAATCTACGAACCAGAAAATCGACAGTGGTCTCGCGCTCGTATCGGGTCCGGCCGACTTGATCGAGAGGCAGTCGGCCGCGGCGATAATGATCGTCGTGGTTGTCGAGAAGGTCGGCAGCTACGGCTCCGATAGCCACCCCACCCAATGTGGCTGCGATCAACTCGAGCGCATCGTCGTCGTCATTAAAATTTCGGGCGCGGCGTCGAAAGTCGTCACGGTCTCCTCGATGTCTCCGGTCCTGGAGAACCTGTGCTGTTTGCTCCGTCCGGTTTTCCCCGGCCTGCTGGCGACGTTCCGTTCTCTCCTGCGCTTCGGCTTCGGCTTCTGCATTGTTCGCCCTGCCTTTCGTCCGGGCAGCGCCCTCTGCAGATGTCGTCGCAGTCACTTTCGGTTTATCGGCCATCTCTTTGGATTTATCGCTGTCTGCAGTGTCGCGATCTGCCATCTTCACTCTGCCGGAATCTTCAGCTTTCTCATTTTTCGAAAGATCCGATTCACTCATTTTTTCACCGCGCGTTTTTTCACGGTTTGCTTTGTCAGGAGCGTTTTCTTCAGGGGCCAGGCTGTTGGCCCCTTCCGGCATGTTCTTGCGCTCTTTGGCCCGCTCAAGTCGTTCCCGGGCGTCGGCTACACTACCTTTTCCGCGCTCCGCATTTTCGGGGCGCATTGTTTCTCCACGGTTTTTTGCAGCTTCGGCGACACGCCCCGTGGACTCTTCGGCTTTCTTCGGGGCCTTTTCCACCTTCTCGCTGGTTTTCCCTTCCATGAGTCGGGCACGTTCCCGGGCATTCGCTTGAGCTGCCACAGCTCGTTCGTCGGCGGTTGTCGCCCCTTTGGATTCACGCCCCTTCCCGGAAGGTTCCTTCATGGATTCGACTCGCTCACGAGCGTCTGCCTGCGCCGCTTCGGGACGTTGCTTTACTTCTTTAATTTTCTTCGCAACGCGCTGCTCTCCGGCCTGAACGGCATCCTGTCGCGTCATCGCTTTGCCTCGGCTTTCAGCGGAAGCTGCTGCAGGCGGTACTTGCTTCGCCTGATTTTTGGTCCGTTCTGCATTGCCTCGCTGAGGCGGCTGCGCGGTGACCTTTTTCTGAGTCGGATCCGATTTTTTTGGTTTTGCCTGCTTGCCCGCTTCTTTACCACGGACAGTCTGGATCGGCGCATTCTCAGTTTGTTTTTCGGCCTTTTCAGCCTGTTTCGCAACATCGGCCGCGGGCGGCTTGCCCTTGCCTGCGGGATCTTCCTTGTCCTTTGGTTTGGCGATGCCGACTGAGGAAGACATCGAGGCTGCAATTCCTAATGCGATAAGTTTTCTGCTGAGGGTGTATTTCATAGGGGGAATTTGTTAGTTCGCTCCCTAAGAGCGCATATTGCTGCCCAACCTGTTGAATTAGTTCGTAATTCATTGGCGGTAAAGGACTAGTAAGGATACAGATTCAGAAAAGCGTCCTTTTAGATAAGGATTCCATGCGAAATGCATCGCTGAAACTGTGCAGAACTCATGTTCAGTGATTGCGTTGTCGCGAGAGTTCGGCGAGTTCAAATTACCGGGGACAGGCCTTTTATTGACGCGACATCGGCATTCACGGGGTCAGGCATTCACGGGTTCAGGCGACATTTCCTGACAGTAGAGCCGACTCGCGCTGCTACGAACGGCATTCCCTGCCGGCCGGCATCGTTCTTAAGTCCCCGCGGAGCGCGACGCCCCGATCCCACCCCCCGGAAGACAATCAAACGGGGGCCGTTTCGAGGAACCGAACTCAAAACCCTGTTCGTTTCATGTTCTCACGGCACTCTTTCCGATTTTTCTCAAAGCGTTCCAGATCCTGCCTCAATCGCTCGCCGGCTTCGGCGATCACCTCTTTGTCACCTGCCGCTCTCTCGACACTCCGGGCGTGAACCGCTCTTGCCTGCACTTCGAATCGATCCAACTCGGCAAAGCGAGCCTCGTAAACGTCCTGAACCTCCTCGGCATCAACTGCCTTCAAATACTCAGTCATCGCTGCCTGCAGCTCCAGCGCTTTCCCGGGCTCCTCGTAGATGAGATTTTTTGTCTCGGCGTAATCGCTCGATACCTTGTAGAGCATTTGTTCCCCGGTCAACAAATGCTCCATCAGCTTGTAGTCGCCCATTCGGATCACGCGTACAGGCGGAGCAAAATAGCACGGGTAATGAAAGACAAATCCTTTAACCGGCCGGGTCAGTTTACCGCTGTTCCCGTTTTCAAATACGTTCCGCAAACTACCGCCGTCGAGGTTGGCAGGCAGCGCTTCTTTGCTTCGAGAGTAATCATGCAGGGTAGGCAAAAGATCCCATTGGGCAACAGGGACATCACACTGTGCGCCCTCTTTGATTCCCGGTCCGGCGACGACAAAAGGAACACGCAAGCCGCCTTCGTAGAGATTCGCTTTCCCCCCTTTCAGGATGCCGTTCGGGGTGAGTCCACCGCCGTTGTCGGATGTAAAAACAATGAAGGTGCTGTCCAGTTGCCCGGTCTTCTCAACCGCCTCGACAATCGCACCGAGCCCTTCGTCCACCTCTTCCAACATCGCTGCGTATTGAAGTCGCCACGAACTGATCTTTTTTCCCCGGGGGATTTCTTTCTCGGGCAAATAGTCATCATCTTTACAGTGTTTTCCGCGGGGTAGATTCCGATACTTTTCGATCAAGTCGGCGCGAGCTGCGTGAGGAACATGAACCGCGTAGTGAGAAACCATCACGAAAAACGGGCGCTTCCCTCCGTGCTCGCTGATGAAGTCGACCGAACTTTTCCTGAGTGATGCCATCCGTTTGGGATTGTCCGGAGGGAGCGGAGTGCGATCTTTCAGGCTGATGTATTCGCCGTGATAATTACCGTTGTCGGCATTTCCGTCGACTTCGTCCGTGACGTCATAGCCGATCGTATTCATCTGCTCCCCTCCCATTCCTTTTCCAAAATGAGCGGTGATGTATTTCTCATCAGCCGCTTTCAGGACGTCTGCCAGTGAAGATTCATCATTCCATTCGAGTTCCCGCTGCATCGCGAGGACATCATGAACGAAGGTATAGCCAAGCCGCCCCGGTGTTTTCCCGAATTGAATGCTCTTGCGCGATGGCGTGCAGGTCGGCGCGGGAGCGTAGGCATTGGAAAATTTCATCCCCCGGTTCGCCAACTTCTCGAGATGAGGGGTTTGGTGAAAATCACTCGCCGACTCCGCCTCACTGTTCATCATCCTCACAGAGGTATCCGCCCAACCGAGGTCATCGACGTAGACGATAATGAAATTCGGACGATCTACCGCCCCGCTCCGGACAGTGATCAAAGTGACTAGATAAATGAAGATGCAATATAGTTTCATTGATCGATCGGGGTGCTTTCAAATCAACAGGGTTGGTTCATTGACCTTATCCTGCGGATCGCCGGAACTTTTTGCAAGCTCCTCCACGGCAGCACCTGTAGCGGACGAGGCTGAATCTTCCGCATCTGTCGCGTATCCATCACGCGGCAAAAAACCGCGTCGCCCCCTGCGAACACCAGGGTGCGCCGAAACGGGAAGGCGTCTACCTACGCGACCACAGGACGATACCGATAACAGCGAGGGCGAGGAGAAAGAGAAAAATCCGACCGGATTTGCTTTTCGTAGCGTTGCAAAGGAGTCAAAGCATGATGACAAAGATCCGCCCCTTTCCGGGGAAAGGCAAGCCTTCTTCAGCTTCAGCGGCAGGGCCTTGCGAGGAGAGCGGACGACAGGTGCCCCATCGCGATCGGTGGCAACCTTGACTTTTCACCTCAAAAATCTGATTCTTTGATAGAAGCGTAGGCAAAATCAGAGTTTCCACCCTTTCTCCCCCTGCGCCCCCGTCAATCCAGGCAGAACCGCCGCCCCGAAATCATTTCTCAGTAAGCCTATTCATATCCGTAGTCCCAAGCCTCCGTGGAGCGCTTCAATGAGCAAAACGAGCAAGCTGGAAAACAGCCCGGCCCTTGAGTGATCCGTCACGACTGAGCCACCCGCGGGGAAGGTTGTCGCTGAAACGAAATCGCATCCTGACAGGCTCTCCCAAACCGCACCACTGCTATACACACAATCTGCCACCCTATGAAAACTCGCCTGCGACCTTTTATCACTTTCCTCCTGACCCTTTTCTTCACTCACACCTCACACGCAGATTGGAAGTTTGAGCGCATCTCTCAGGAAAAAGGCGGCGGGTTGCGGATCTTTGACTCCGGCATGAGCGAGAAGGACACCGTCAACGGAGGCTACGCCTATCCACAACTGAGCTTCATGTTGGCTCGCAGCGGCCCCAAGACTTTTCAATGGGTCGGCATACTGAAGACACACCGCGCAGGCGTCTCAGTGGTATCGATTACATCAGGCTCCAATATAAACCCATTCGCAAAGAGTGAACCGCTAATCATCCGCCCCAAACACTCAGAGAAAGGCCCGACGAAAGGGAATGAAACGATCGTCTTTTTCGCCACGAGTTTTACCGACCTAAAGAAACTGGAAGCAGTAGATGACGGTGTTACCGCATTCCATGTCGAACTCCGCACGGAGGAGGGGGAACTCATAAGTCACGGGTTCCACTATGCAGGCTTTAGCAATTCGGTCGAAATGATGGAACATATCGCCCGGAAAGATGGCCTCGGAAATCTTTTACGATAAGAAAGTCCCCATCCCCCTCGATGCCCGGACGCGCCACAGCGGTCCGTTCGTCGCTGACTGTGCCTTTTGGCAAAAGTCACCTACCCTGGCGCCCCCCGTCGCGCAAAATTACGCGGGCAGTGAGATCGACGTATTCTCTCATTCTCTTTCTTCGGAAGCGGCTTCAGTTTCTCTGTTTCGCTCCATCGTAAACATTTCGAAATTCATGATCTGATTGGTGATCGGAACGGTGACGATCCAGAACCCGTGAACGAGGTCCGCAGCAACCGGCACAAGAACGATCTCTCCATTCAACGAGCCAACCACCTTTCCCTTCCAGGCAGGCAGGTCTTTGAGCTCTATCCCATGGACGGTTCCGTAGTTGGTAAGTGTCTGAAGGCGCTCGCTGTCGTCCAGGCCTTTGCTGTGCTCGCGGACTCTTTCCCAGCTCTCTTTGACCGATTCAGCCCCGTTTTCCTGCCGAAAAAGTCCGACGTTTCCTGCAATCGGCGGGGTCTTGATGGGAAACGTCACCCCTTTGTCATGCTGACCGAGGAAGATGAGCGATTTCCTCGGCTTTCCAATCAGCGAATATTGCCACACTCCGGAGAGCAACTCGTCACTGAAGCCTTCAATTTCCTCAAACGTGAATCCGACGACACTGCCCTCAGCCTCGTCAAAGCTCATCTGCTTCCCCGCCGGCTTGTTCGGCGCAGGTTCCTTTGATGGCCTTTTCTCCACCGGAATCAGATTGAGCTCTTTCACTCCTTTGCTCTTGATCGAATTGAGGTCGATCTCCTTATCGTTCTTCTGGGCGATGACGGGACTGAACGAAGCCGCGATCGTCATGGCATAAATCAAATACAGGTAACGAAGATCGGAACGGTTTCTCATGACAGGGGGGGCGATCTGATTGTTGCGAGTCGAACGTTACTGAACTTTGACATCGATTGATCCGGAAAACGGAACGGGCGTTGCGTTCGCGGGATCACTGGCTGATATCCCCTCACCTTCGAAGGTGGCTGCGAAATTTCCATCCGCGTCGCATTTGGTAACGGTGATATCCCCTGAATTGAAACTCACGGAACGCTCAGACTTCAGAAAATCCATGACCGACAGCATCGCGACGCGCTCCCCCTCCGGAACCGGCGTCGCCGAAAGCGAAACAAATTTGCCGGTCGCTTCTTCACCTTCGTTAACGGTGTATGTCAGGCTGAAAACCTCACCATCGGTGCCGGCGAGGCGAATGCCCGCCCCGGGCCCTGAAAGAATCAATTCAGTGCCCAGCTTTTTGAACGTCGTCACTTCCACGGCTTCGTCACCGAATTTGAGCTTCAGCGTCCCGTAATCCTCGCCCCTTTTTGCCGGCTTCGTTTCGGTTTCAACCGCTGGTGCAGCGGGTCCGGGTTCCGGACTCGACGACGACGTCGGAGACTCCCCGGAACAGGCAGCCAGAAAAACGGCCGCCGAAATGACCACAACATCAAAGAACAGGTACTTCATCTTCATATAGTTTTATCCGTTTACACTCCCACTGAATTAAGGGCGACTGACCGCTTTACCGTTGATCGCGGCAATGGCATCGACATCCGCCCCGGGCCAGCGACCACCGGCACGCCCTGCGACATCGGTCAGCCTCACGAAAAAATAAGATTCCCCTGCCGCCACTTTACCGGCGAAATCGATTGAGTTTCTGCCACCCGCCGTTTCCCCCACCGCAATCCAGGCCTGTCCGTCTTTCGAAATTTCCACGCCAACGGGTTCAGTATCTATACCTATCTCGAAAACCAGCAAATCGGGTCCCGGGCCATCTTCGACCGAGTTATCGGTGAACTTCCACACGCATGTCCCCTTGATCCCCATTGTATAGAATCCCTCCGTGTTCTTTTCTGAAACGAAATCAGGGCGTCCAACCGCTCCGTCCGGATCAGTCGCCGATTCAATCGGCCTCTGTTCCCCGAAATCATTTGATACCGATTCATCGACGAAAGCGACCTCTCCCAGCGACAGTGTGATCTCATTTCCCTGGGAATCTGTGTACGTTTCCGGCTTCACTCCGGAACCGGGATGCGCCGGAGCAGAGCCTTCTCTCCCGATATTTTTCCCATCAGGTCCTTTTATACCGCCATTCGGAGCGGTAATCGTCAGAGTGTATTTCCCTCCTATTCCGGGCTTCTCAGCAGCAACGATGTACTGGTAGGTTCCGCCCTGCCCTTTGAAAACACGACTCTTCAAGCCCGTCGAAGCAGCCCCCTTTTTCGGTTTCGAGGACGCGGAAAACACTCCTTCGGGATTAACCTTGATAAACTGTCCGTCAAAATCGTGAGCCTGAATCGTTCCGCTGAATTCCTGACCAGCCTGAACCTCGAACGAATACGCATCCAGCCACGCTCCATCCTCAAATGTCTTATCACCCTCCTCAAGAACGCCATGAATTGTAATCGCCTCCGGTGGCTGCGACATCGGTTTGATTTTCGCGTCATCCAACGTCTGCCCTCCCACCAGGGTTCCATCCGGCTTAAGGATCGCATCTACAATCTGTTCGGTGCTGGTAAACTGAATGATGTATTGCGCGGGAGCTTCGACTTTCAATTTCGATACCAGAACCTCAAACACGCCGGCCTCGCCGGACCTCGCGCGAATTTCCACGGAAACGGGTTTCGCCTTCTGTTCGATCTTCGTTCTCCCATCCGTTGTTTGATCCGGACGCACGAACTGGAGAAGCCCGTCGAAGTCTCTCGATTGAATCGTGACCTTGCAGCTCTGGTTTTCCTTCAGCGATATTTGGTAAACATCGGTAAGCCTTCCGTTCCGGACGGCGTCACCTTCTGCAAGCGATTCGATGATGTTTACTGTTTCAACAGCCGCGAACGCCGTGACTGAGGTGAATAATGTCAGTATTAACAGCGAGACGGCATAGAACAGTTTTTTCATACGCAGGAAAGACGATCCGGTTTTTCTTTTATGTTCCTTTTTTTGACATATATCTGATCAAAAAGTCGATCGTTTAATTACCTGCAAAACAACAAGGCAAAGATCATGAGCGTTCTTTTTCCAGCACATCCTGACTGTTACTATCACTCTCCGGCAGACCGCCTGGTGACAGAGTCCTCCTTTCTGTTCGGCTTAAAAATCGTAAGCATGCCCCCTCCCCACTCACACGGTTACTTCAGCAGCGCTCCAGGAGACACGAAAACAAAGGCCCCCATCCCTTACGATGCCCGGGTGCGCCACGGCGGTCCGTTCGTCGCTGGCTGTGCCTTTTGGCAAAAGTCACCTACCTTACCAAACCACGTATAGAGGTGGATGCGCCTTGCGGGAAGGAAGACTGACTGTTTCTATGCAGTCACCCTGACGAAACCGCATCTCGATTTAGTATTGTCCTTCTGTTCCAAATTCATAGAATGCCCGCTATGAACCGGGGGAAACAGTTACACTTATATTCATTACTCGCTGGCACGATGGCATTGCTGGTCAGCTCCTGCGGAGACGGGGGTGGCGGGAAGGCATCCCAGTCGAAGCGGCTGACGGAACGATACCCGGAGTGGTCTCCCAGTGGGCAAACGGATGAGCAGGTGTGGCGGAAAGATCGAACTCCCATCCTCCACGGAATCGTGCGGAAGCAGTATGGGAATCTCGATGAGTTTACAGATCGACTCGCGGACCGGTATCGATGCGGCCGGTCGGTCCGGTTCGTTTTCTATGATGCCTTCGGTAACTACCATCGCCGCAATACGGATAGCGAAGCTCTCCGGTGGCATCCTGTCTACGAGGAGGGCTTCAAGGAGTGGGCCACGCTGAAACCGGATTCGCCCTGTCCGACGATTGGATTGGCATGTCTCTATTCAGACCGCGCCTGGTTGCATCGGGGAGATGGATGGGCCGACGACGTCACCGAAGAAGGCTGGAAAGGATTCAGGGAGAACCTGGATTTAGCGCACGAAACGCTGAATAATGCTCCGGCTTTCGTTCGGAAAGATCCCCACTACTACAGGGCTCTCATCGTCGTCGGTCTGGGAAAGGGGCTTCCGATCGATACCGTGAATGGATTTTTTCGGGCGGGGCAGGACCTCGATCCTCTTTATTTTCCACTGTATAACGCAATGACCTCGTTCCTCCAACCGCGCTGGTATGGAACCGATCCCAAAGAGTGGACCCTGTGGCTGCAAAATGCTCTCAAACACAAGGATTTGACCGAGGAGGACCGCCTCGTGATCTATGCCCGCGCCGTCCATACGCGGATCGTTCATCTTTATGCGAATGTCAGGGACCCGGCGGAGGTATTTGAGGTGATGGGAGTCGACAAATCGAAATTCATGAAAGGTCTCGCCGCTTATGTCCGCCGTTATCCGGATTCATCGGAATGGCCGCTTCACTATCTCTATCATGCCTACCACGCCGGCGATGTCGCCGCGATCAAGGACGCCATTGAGCTTTCCGATAAGCAATTCGATTCCAAAGACTGGAAGCGGGACGAACTCGTGGCGTTTTTCGAAGAGGTCGTTTCCGACTTCCCGGAAATGGCAGAACCCCTCGGTCGTAAGGAGTAGGAAGATATTCGATCCCGGACTTTCCGCAGGAAGGTGGATGCGCCTTGCCGAGGAGCATCTCAGCCCTGCGAGCGCCGCCGCCCCGGTTCCACAACCGGGGAGACAATCATACCGGACCGGTTTAGACTGCGACATGGAGTGCCTCACACTGTCCCTCTCTCCCCGGGCTCGATTTACCGGAGACTTATCGCCCGCCGATCCGACTGTCCCTCAGGAATTGAAAGATCTCTCAGCGAACGCAGGGAGCCGGGCGTTGATTCTCGCGAGAGCGGGTGACGTCCTCTGGATCACCTGCCAATCGTCGTTCAAGAAGATCGATCTCTCACGATGTCGACAGGTTCGCTTGGTGACCATGACGCCGGCAAGAGGGCCGGGATTCATTTCGATCATGGCGGCAAACAAGGCAGGGAAGGGCAATTCGGTCATCGTGGATTACGACAGGCACACCGACGAACTCTTTGATGAGGCGAAGGCGCTCGCGGAGAAAACGGGAGACTTTCTCGGCTACGAAATCAAAATGGCCTACGCCGGCGCAGACTGTTAGTGCGCGAGAACGCCCAGCGCAACGAAGCGCTTCTCAGCAACCATTGCAGGATGGAGCGTTGCGCTGTCTTCTCTTCCCCCGGGCTGCCAGCTATTACCCCGACGGCTCACCGGAAAGGAGGTCTGTTGATAACTCAACTGCCCCCTCCCCTTCGCTGGAGATTACGTCCCCGTCGTTTACGACGTCTCGTTTCTATGGCGTCGCCGTTTCTTTCACTAGATGGAAACCCGGCAAATCCGAAGAAATTTCACAGTTCTCCCGGCGATTGAGAAGAGAATCATTCCCGCGTGGCTTTATCGGCGAGGCCCTGCAGGGCTTCCGCGATCTTGGTAATCGTCCTGCCCTGGGCCTCGATTCCGTATGCCACCGCTGTCGCTTCGGGGTTGTTAAAAACGACGTACACCTCTCCGTCTTCATTTTCGTATACCAGCATTTTCTGCGGCAGCTCGAGTCCAATCAACTGATTCTCCTGCATCAAAGGGGTTCCCAATTTGGGATTTCCGAACAGGATGACCTTGGTGGGGCGCAGTTCCATGTCGGCATTTTTCTTCGCGTTTTCGGCGTGATCCAACTCCGCGATGATCGTGATGGCTTCGATCTGTCCGATTGCCGATTTCAGGTTCGCGTAGGTTTCGTCGAACGAGTTTTCACTTTTGACCGACGTGGTTTTCGCCTTTGCAGCGTTGTCCTGAGCAGAAGAGGGAAGTGTCATGGCCGCTGAAATTGCCAGCAGCAGAAATGAGAGATGTAGGGTTTTCATTAAGCGTGGTTTTGGTTTTGGTTTTTGTTTTGGTTTTTGAGCCCCCCCCCAATCTTTACACGACCGGGAAATCGGTGGGGGGGATGTATCAAGTGAATCCCGAAATATGTCTGTATATAGGATGGGTGTTGTTGCCCGGAGCAGCGGGAAGTTTCAAAGCATCGCTTCCCCGGAGATGGAATTAATCGAGAGATCCCAACTGGCGCCGGAGTCATCTTCAGGCTTCAGCGAACTTTGCTTTCCCGTTCCCAGATTCGATGTTGCTTCGCCATTTCGACGAAGTCTTTGAAATGGCTGCCGCTGACGTCGATGACTCCTTTTTCGTCATCCGCCTCGAAGCCTGCTTTCTCCAGCAAGGTTGCAGCCTCCGCAGTGTAGCCAATGACCTTGAGGTGAGCGTAGGCGCTGCGCACCCAGTCAACTGCGGCCGCCTTTTCCATCAAAGTGCTGTCATCACTTCCGGGAGCGATGATCACCGCATCAAAAAGTGCCGATGGAGCCCCCTCCAGGAAATCATCCGGGGTGACTTCTTCTCCGGTGCTATCCATTATCGGACCCGCGTGGGGCGCGATGATTGCTACCGTGGCACCTTCACCCCTGACGACTCTCCTCAAATTGCTAAGGAAGGTCGCGCCGACACCATCACTGGCGAGAACAGCAACCTTTTTGCCTTTGATGGATTGGGGTGCGACCGAGTACTGCGAGAGTGGCTTAGACGGCTTTGTATCACGCGGTTTCACAGCAGGCTTGATCGTATCTGCCGCTCCTTTCATACCGAGTTTCTCTGCGACGGCCTCTGCAAGATCCTCGTGAATCAGTTGTAGATGCCCCAGCATCCGCTTCCGGATGTATGCCTGACATTTACCCAATTCGAACGCGAATCCGCCGGCGATGTGACGCCGCTCGTAATCGGTCATTGAAACGTAGAACTGCCGAGCCTGAGTGTAGTGATCGGCAAAGCTCTCCGGCCGGGCTCGCATTTTCTGTCCGGACTCCTCAGCCGGGAAACTGGTGAACCCCGCTTCTATACTCTCACGTGGACTACCGTCATCCAGCGAGTTAGGCTCGTTCGCCGCCTTACCGGTGGGCACCTGCATCTGCATGTGACCGTCCCGCTGGAGGTTACGCATTGGGCATTTCGGCGCGTTCACGGGGATCTGGTGAAAGTTCGGCGACCCGAGGCGAGACAGTTGGGTGTCGAGGTATGAGAACAGACGCCCCTGGAGCAATGGGTCGTTGGAGAAATCAATCCCCGGCACCACGTGTGAAGGGCAGAAAGCAACTTGCTCGGTCTCTGCGAAAAAATTATCCACGTTCCTGTTGAGCACCATTTTCCCCAGCGGGCGAAGTGGCACAAGCTCCTCAGGAATCAATTTCGTAGGATCGAGAACATCGAAGTCGAATTCAGCCGCCTGCTCTTCCGTAAACTCCTGAACTGAGAACTCCCATTCCGGGAAATCCCCGGCCTCAATCGAGTTCCACATGTCGCGCCTGTGAAAATCGGGGTCGGCGCCGGAGATCACGAGAGCTTCGTCCCATATCAACGAGAAGGTTCCGAGAACGGGACGCCAGTGAAACTTTACAAACTTCGCCTCCCCCTTCTCGTTGATCATACGAAATGTGTGCACGCCGAAGCCCTCCATCATCCGTAAAGAACGGGGAATCGCGCGGTCCGACATGATCCAGGTGAGCATATGCATGCTCTCCGGCGTTAACGATACGTAGTCCCAAAAGGTATCATGTGCCGACTGCGCCTGAGGAAAACCCCGATCAGGTTCCGGCTTTACGCTGTGAACCAGATCAGGAAATTTCATCGCATCCTGAATAAAGAAGACCGGCATGTTATTGCCAACGAGGTCGTAATTTCCCTCCTCAGTGTAGAATTTTACTGAAAATCCGCGGACATCGCGCGCGGTATCAGGCGAGCCCTCACTGCCTGCCACCGTGGAGAACCTGACAAACACAGGCGTTTCCACGGATGGGTCCTGAAGAAAGCCTGCCTTCGTCAAATCCGCGTGTGACTCGTAGCTTTTGAAATAACCGTGCGCCCCATAGCCCCGGGCGTGCACCACGCGTTCGGGTATCCGTTCATGATCGAAATGAGTAATCTTTTCCCGCAAAACGAAGTCCTCCAGGAGAGAAGGACCTCGAGCCCCTGCCTTGAGAGAATTCTGGTCGTCGGACACCACAGTGCCCTGATTAGTCGTCAGGCGCGCCATCGGACACCCCGCCCGCTGATGAGGCTCGCCACCGTCACCGGTCTCAGTTTTCATGGAGTCGTCACCGGGGGATTTATCGTTTGTCATTACGCAGCCTCCATCGCACTCCCTGTGCCATCGCCCCCCGCCCGTTGTACAACGCTATTTTTCCAAGGATTTACCTACCTGGACGCTGATGAGCGGTGCGCGCAAAATCGTCGCCCACCTTGCACTCTGCCAGCCCTTACCGTGCAAAGCGCACTTGATGACTGAGGAAGGCACACGGCTTTTTTGGATGATTGCCATCGCTTTTCGTTTTCTGAAGACACGGTGTCCCTCGCCCCAACCGGTGATACAATCGAACCGAACCGGTTTAGATTGTGATATGGAATGACTCGACCTTTTCCCTGCTTCTCAGGCCCGCTTTACCGGGGAGCACCGGTTTCCCGGCGGGACGAAGCTACGCTTTATCCTACGTAAGACAGGGTCAGTCCAACACTCCGCGGCTCACTGATTCGAAAGCAGTTCCTCCATCGCAGCGGCAAAGCGCTTCCCCAGTTCCCGCTGAGCGGCACTGTCGAAATGCGCCTCATCAAATCCCTTGAGGCCTTCCGTGGTGATGCACGCGGTCGCCTCGATCTTCGCGGGCTGTTCGACTATCATGCTGTTAAAGCCCTCATACGCCGGCTTCCATTGTCCGAGCTGTGAATACACGAACGGCAGACGGGGTGACTTCAAGTCCTCGCGCAGGTTCAAAATGAGTTCGCTCAATTTTCCGGGATAGAGCGAAAGCCCATTGCCACCGGAATCGCCTTCGCCCTGATGCCAGAGAATCCCCTTGAGCTCGCCACCGGTCGCGAGCGCCGCCTTCGTCGCTTCAACCGCGTGACGATACAGATCAAAATCGTCGGGTGTTTCGCGGCTCCACTGCCCGATCCTCGTCCCACCGCGCGCCGCGCAAACGATTCCGATTTCGACACCGGGATGCTGTTCCATATACGCCCTGGCGAAACCCGGCCCGCAGTTGAGCCGCTGCATCTTCTCACTCTTGCGCGACGGCGAATACAAATTGTAGGGAGGAATCGCCGGGATCCATTTCTTCTCACCAATCTGCCACAGCGAAACGCCTGCGATCGGCTCTTCGTCCACTGATTCAATCGCAGCGCGACCGGCCATGTTCGACTGCCCGATGAGCAGAAAAACGTGCCGCTCCTTTTTCTCCTGCGCAAATGCTCCTGCCGCACCCGACAGAATCAACGCGATGATCACGAGCTTACTTCTGAAATTTTTCATACCAATTATCCTGAGTCATTCGCCTCAACATCGCGAGGCAGTGTGGATACGTTCCGCGCCCCGCTAGAATTTTACGGCTTTCGTGGAAGCTGCCGAATTCGATCACTTCGACTTCGACATGCCTCGTACCCCAATTATTCATCCATTTCTCAGTCGTGAAATAAATGTCGAGCGTCGGCTTTCCGACGAGGGCGCTTCCGTAGTCATCGACCACGAAAAGTCTGTCGTAGCCTTTGATCTTGAACTTCGTCCCCAACGGAAAAAACGACCAGTCCGCGGCTGCGGAATGATATTCGGGGGTGTAACGCAGCACCGTCCCCAGGGCGGTTTTATTTCCGTAGGCGACATGATCGGACTCCGTGTGCGTGTAGGCCGTCGTCCGGACCTTCAGTGTCAGCAGAGGCTCTGTTTTCGCCGCGCTCTCCTCAGACCTCCCCGTCGATGCCGTCGCGAAAAACGCGAGGACCACAGCAAGAAGTTCTAACAGACGGAGATTCATCGAGTCATAATCTGGAAGCGCCACGTTCGGAAATCAAACGTGAAAGGCGCCGTCAATTCGGACCTGCAGCGGAACGCTGCAGAGAGGTCGGGCCGACTTCTCCTCACGCAGGACGGAGCGTTGATCCGTCTTTTTTCACGCCTCACGCTGAATACAGTCTGCGCCCGTCAGACTACTGAACAGGTGATCACTTTCAATAGCGACGAAGCGACGCTTCATCCTACTTCTACGACGTTCACCGGGGTCGCCATCACAAAACGCAACTACATCTCGTGCTCGGGCTGCCACCGTTTCAATAACACGATGAGCTCCGGTTGTGAGTGCACGCCTACTCCCTGAATCGAACTCAGGGAAAGGCGGACTTTCCGTGGCCCGGCATCACACCCGCCGAAAACCTACGGGATTAAGAGCCACGCAGAATATCGCCCCCCCGGATCGGCTCTAGTTTCCGCTGCACCGGGGTGGACGCAATTCTTCACTTTTTGCTTTTTGCTGCGGCGCTCGTGATACGTCCTTTTTCTTTTCCGGAAATCAGCCCCTGTTTCTTCAGTTCGTTGGCAAAAGCGGAAACAGAACTCACGAAATCACCGTGATCGGCGCTCTGAACCAGAAAATCCGCGATTCGGTCTGCGTAACTACATCCTTCATCAGAAACCTCGTTAATGATACCCGTGTCGATGTTCCCGATAATGACAGTCGGAGTGAGAATCGAATCCGGACAGAGATCGACATCGTCAGTCACTCCATCGCCATCCGAGTCGAACACGACATTGATCGCGAATTTATGACGTTGTCCGTTAAGCTGGCGCCAGAGAGTTCTATCCGAGTTGAAAATGTTATATTCGCCGAAAAATGCGAGACCCTCCGGATCCGTGTCAGGATCGCTTCTCAACCACCCGAAACCGCCGTTTCCATCACCTGCCAAAACCAGATGATACAATGAGCCCGCCTCAAATACGAAATCCTCTTGAGCAGTGAAGGTATAAGTAGCGTTAAAACCACTCACCACTTCAGCCCCCGAAAGAGATATCAGCTCGGTTCCTGGAAAGCCGGATCCGTCATCCGACCAGATGGAAACGAAAGGTGCCGATGGATCGAAATTACCTATTGCTCTCAAACGCAACTCCACCGTCTCGAGAACCGCACCCTCATCGATCACAGTGAACGAAACGGAGCGTCGCGCATCGTTCGTGTTATTTGGAATCACCCCGATGACTCCAGCGATCGATGAATCAGGAGCATCCATATTTCCTATGAGAGTATCCGCCTTGGCAGACCCACCGAAACTCAATGACGCAACCAAAAGGCTCGCCGACAACATTAACGTATTAGCAGTATTCATATATGTGTTTTTTCCACTCTCCCGACCTCAAACAGTCTCAAGAAAGCGGCCGATTATCATTCGTCTTTCAGTACTCGCAATAAAAAACGTCAATACTTTACGAGAGCCACCCGATACTCGATATCGATACAATGGCACGAGAATAAACGACACGCCCCGGACAGCTATGGACCGGGGTATGTTCGCGGGCAAAGAAGGGTGACTCTACTGCTTATTTTACAGTTACCCCACCCACGAGCTCATCAGCAGGCTTCCTGCCATCACTGCGAACGACGGAATCGCGTTACCCTCTCCTGAAGCCGGAATACCCACGTAAGAAGGAGCGTTGCTCCATCTCCATCACACTCTCCGTGTAACAGCTCCCTCATGAAGACCAGACGAATAGAGATCACTTTCGGAGAGGGACGAAGCGACGCTTCATCCTACTTCTACGACGTTCACCGGGGTCGTCATCACAAAACGGAACTACATCTCGCACTCGGGCTGCCACCGTTTCAATAACACGATGAGCTCCGGCTGTGAGTGCACGCCGAATTGTTCGTATATAGCAGCGCAGTGATCGTTCACGGTGTGAATCGATAGATTAAGCAGGCTCGCGATCTCTTTGCGGGAACGCCCCTGATTGAGCAAGGCGGTTACCTGTTTCCGACGGGATGAAAGTGTGTCGATGACCTTACGGAGAGGAGCGTGAAGCGCGAGCTTCCGGTGGGCAAGCTTGATATGCGGAAGTAGCTCCGACATGAGATGTTCGTCGCTCTTTGAAAAGGGTGAGCTTCCGTTGATCGTCAGATTGCAAAAATGCGATTCCTCGAAGTGGAAGCTGGCGATGAGCTGATCTTTCATTTCCAGCGGCCGGTACACCTCCCGATAGATCGCAATCTCGTCCCAGCGGGTTGTTTTGGCTAAATTACGGTAGGTAAAAACGCCGATCCCCGGGTCGTTGCCATTCATCAAATCGAACTCTTCAACAAAGGGATGGGAGTCAAAGGTGGCATTCAGCGACTCGGTATAGGTCGCGAGCTCTTCGCTGTGTGACTCAGTCGCAAAGAGACGCGAGAGATTCATCTTCTCCTGATGCTCATTCCAGCAAACAAACGTTCCTCTACCCAAAACTTCGGGGAGGTCTTCGGTCATCACCTTGACCAATTCAATCTCAGATTCAGCGGAGTGTATACGAACGATCAGTTCACTGAGTATATTCCATCTTTGAATAGAAATGAGATCCATATGCGAGCTACTACCATAACATCATTTCGTTATTTTACTGACGGGAAACCACACATTTCACACCACGGTCGCACCGCACTCACCCCGTTTAGAACCTTCGGGAAAGCGATACGACACCCAGACAGCAAAACGCGCCAGTCAGTTGGTTGATCTGCATTTCATCCCACGGGGCGACACTCGCTCACTGTGCAATGTGCAAGACTGGAGGCAGGCGACAGCGGTTGAAAGCGGCTCACCACGCCCGACTGCCGAATGATCATCGAAAAGACGACTGAAAACGCTTTCCCGCTCGTATCCTTATCAGATGAAAACACAATACTTATCGATAGGAGCCGCGGCGGCACTGATTTTCGGCGCTCTCGGCGTCACGAGCCTCAAGGCCGAGGAGAAACCCGACGACGACGTTCGTGAGGAGATCGCCGAAGCGCTTGAGAAGCAGGAGAACAAGATTCTCTCTGCGACTGAGCCGACACCGAAAAAGGAGGAAGCGGCGGATAAAGCCAGTGCCAGCGAGGGTAAGGAGAAGAAAGAGGAAGAGCTTTCCCCTCGGGATCTTTCTCTGAAGAATCATCGCGAAGAACTGAAGATCTACGACCTCGACGAAGATGGCCGGATTTCCGAAGACGAGTGGAAAGCGGCCAACAAGAAGAATCCCGAGCGAAACGACAAGTTCAATCTGATCGACAAAGACAAAGACGGCCAGATCGACGACAACGAGGCCGTGACCTTCCTGATGCAGCGCCTCAGCGTCGAAAGCACCTACGTCGGTGAATCGGACGACAACGGCACCGAAGTCATCATCGAGGACGGCGTCGAAGAAAACGCCCCGTCCGAGGTGCGCTTCACGCTTTTCTCAATCCCCATCGGTGACTGATTAGCGCGGAGGCGCCAGGGCGATCCGCACGTCGCTACCTGTGCCTTTTGGCGAAAGTCACCTACCCTGCCAAGCATCGACGTTAGGTGGATGCGCCTCGCCGAGGGGCAGTTCTTCCGTCCGGGTGCCGTTAATCGCTCGCCCCGGCAAAACGCACCCGGTCGTTTCACCCCAGCGCGGCTACTTGCTCCGGCGTCAGTTCGTTTAGCAATGGCTCCCCGCGTTCGAGACGCTGCAAATTCTGACTGAAAATATCCCACACCCGCGCGAGGTAATAAGTACTCTCGCTCGACCCGGAAATGTGCGGCGTCATGATGACGTTGGGGAATTTCCAAAGCGGATGCTCCGGCGGCATGGGGTAATGATAGTGCGTATCGAGCGCCGCGCCGGCGATCTGCCCGCTCTCAAGCGCATTCAACAGGGCCACCTCACTCACGAGCGGGCCGCGTGCGGGATTCAGCAGGAAGGCGTGATCCGGAAGCGCTGCGAGTTCGGATTCTCCGATGATCCCTTCGTTCTCGGGATGCAGCGGCATCGCGAGAATGAGGAAGTCCAGCCCCGAGAGAAACGCCTCCGTTTGATCAGGAGTAAAAAAACGATCGGGCAGGGTCGCGTCAGAATCGCCCGTGCCGGGAACGCGATAGATATCCGGTTCCGTCGGCTGCGGATGACGGCGCGTCATCACATGAATTTCGAGACCGAGCAGTTTTCCCATCCGCGCGGTCTCCCGCCCGATCCCGCCGTAGCCCCAGATCCCGACGACAGAACCGCGAATCTCTTTTTGAAAACGGGCGTCGCGGTCCCAGGTTCCCGATTCCTGATTGCGAACGAGCCCTCTCATGTCGCGGACGAGGTTGATCATCATCGCGACATTCCATTCCGCGATCGGGACGTCGAAGACGCCGCGGGCATTGCTCACCCGCACCCCGCGATTCGCGAGATCGAGCCCTTGAAGCTGGGTGTAGCCGACCGATCCCAGTTGGATGAACTCGAGAGAATTCATCTCCGCGAAATCCAACGGCGGGCCGTCGCCAAAGAGAACTTCCGCATCTGCAGAATCACCTGCCGCCCAATCCGCAGCGGCCTTCTCAACGCGATTGATCTGAAACCGGCCGAACTGCTCCAGCGAAGCGGAGGCTTTGGAATCCGGCGGGACGGTGATGAGGATCTTTTTCACAGGCGTTTATCGTTGCGTTGCTCGGGAAGAATCTTTCCCGGGACATTGTTGTATTCTCCGCTCCCGCGGACAAAAGGGAAAGCGGCTTTCGTTTCCTCCGTCAGGACAATCCCGAGCCCGGGCTTGTCGGGTGGCAGGACGTGTCCATCCACCATTTGAAAAGAGTCTACGACGACTTCCGAGTGGAGAGGACCCCACGCGGGAGGAATCTCCAGTATGGCGGTGTTAGGACAGGCGAAGCCGCAATGAAGGTTCTGCATGAAGACTCCTCCGGCACCCCACGCGTGCGTCGCTATTTTCCTATCCTTGTCCGCGAAGCGCTTCGCCACGGTCATGAACTCGCTCATGCCCCCCATGAACCCGGCGTCCGGTTGCCCGATGTCAAAACAGTCGCGCTCGATGAACGTGCGCCACTCGTAATCAGCGGTGAGACATTCGCCCCCGGCAATCGGAACACTCGTAGCAGCGCAGAGTTCGGCGTAGCCCCAGGGATCGGTGTAGTGCAGGGGTTCCTCGAAAAAGAACAGGTCGTAGGGTTCGCAGGCTTTCGCGACCGCTATCGCAGTCGTCGTGTCCCAGGTATGCGAGGAACAGTTTCCCATGTGCCCGTCGAGCATGAGCTGGAACTCCCCTCCGTATCGGGAACGAACGAAATCCAGTTTTCCCGCTTCGAAATCGGCAGCTTCGTCAGGGTCATTGGAAATTTGAGATCCTTTCTCCTTCGAGTAGGATCCGACGCCGAGTTTGGCGGCTTTGAATCCAAGAGACTGATAGAAGTCGAGTTTTTCGGCGAGACGTTCCGTCGGGTAATTGGAAGGTCCCCCTGTCGCATAACAGAACAACTTTTCGTGAGCGGTTCCGCCGAGCAATTCGCAGACCGGCTTGCCTTCGAGCTTCCCTTTGAGATCCCACAGCGCCGACTCGATTCCCGAAAGCACGGAAGCACCCAGCCCGACCCGGCACCAGAAATTCCCACAGTGATACATGCGCCCCCACAACTCGGGAATATCGTCAACGTTCTGCCCGAGAAGGATGTCCTTAAAGAACTCAACCGTTTCCGGTATGATCTCAGGACAAAAATAGCCCGCGTAAGTTTCACCAAGTCCCACGAGATCCGGATCGTCCGTATGAATTTCGATGAACGCCGCGCTGCGCCATTTTCGAAGTTCGAGAAGAAAGGGATCGCCGGTGCAGGGACCGGTTAGGAGGACCGTTTTGACGTCGGTGATTTTCATTGAGATTCAGAGGGATGAACGGTGATCGAAAAGGGTATGAATGGGAAGAGGGGCGATGCGAACGTCGTTACCTGTGCCTTTTGGCAAAAGGCACCTACCTCGGGGAGCTACTTCTTCAGTTTCTCGAGGACGGTTGCGGGAGGGGTCCATCCGATTTTGCGTTTCACGGGTGGCGTGTAAGCGAGCGTGACGATGTAGAGACCTTCCGACTTCGCAGCCATCTCCGCGTCGAGGCTCACCTGAACCTGCGTGAACCCGTTCCCCGGGAAGGCGCGGTAGCCGTTCATGTCAGCATCCTTCAATGGGTGACCGTTCAGCGCGATGCTGTCGATCCTGGCATTTTGATAGGGAATGCGCAGACGGAAACCGATTCCGTGTTCGACCGCGTTCCGGTCTTCGGTCGAGAAAACCTCGGACTCTTTTCCTGCTTCGACCGCCATCTTGATCTCTGGACCGGCCTCGATGAACTTACGGATCGCTCCGGCGTCGACAGAAGGATGATCAGAGATGTTGGTGAGAAACGTTTCGTTGCTCGAGTCGAGTTTTTCTCTCGCCGCCGCATTCGTCGCGACCGCGTAGAGGCTCCGTCCATCGGTCTGCGGATAGATGAATGCCTGCGAGAACGAACTCTGGCATTGCCACAACTGGACGCGGCTTTTACGGCGTTCTGCCGCATTGGTTCCCGATGTCGTCACGAAATGCCCGACAAAAGCCTTCATCCGATCGACGGGGTATCCCACAACGTTCTCCCCCTCCGGAACGGTGTTGCCGATATTGAGCCATCCTTTCGTTCGTGCGAGCCCGCTTTCCTCCCACGCCACTTCGAGCGCGGCGATGAGAGTGTGGTATTTGGTGGAGCCATACTGGGCTGAGTAGAACTGAGGTCGCCCCCGCCAGTGTTGCCCGACGATGGCCTCGAGACCGGGGCCATAGAGCAATTGCTGAGCGTCCGCTTCAAACCGGTCCGAGGGAAATCCCGCTTCGTTTCCCGCGCTGATCATTGCCTCGGTGACCCGCCAGTCCCACGGTCGCAGGACGTAATTTGAGTAGGCGGACCCGGTGATCTCGGTCATGATTTGCCCCTGGTAGCGCTCGCGTTTTCCAAGCTGATCCTCTCCGTATTCCTGCAAGCCGGTTCCGTGGAGATCGATGTGGGCGTCGGGCTGGAACTCGTCGACGACCTTGAGAAAGGCGGCCATTTCCGGCGCGCGGTCGATCGGCTTGAAGGTCATCGTTTTCAAATCCCAGTTTGAGACGCCGCCGCCGGTGTAGGGATCGATCTTGAGCGAGTTCCCGAAACGATCCGTTTCGAAGTAGGCGTAGGGATTGATGATAGGAATAATCCACAGCTCCTGATTTTTCCGCGTGAGCTTCGCATCCTCCGCGTCGCTGAGGAGCCATTCGATCACGTGCATCGTTGCCGTCGTCCCCGAACGTTCCGGCCCGCCGTGGAGCGCTGTGATCAGCGAATGCTGTTTCTCATCGGCAGGAGAATCGGGATCGGTGATCTTCAGGAGAAAAATCCCCATTCCCTCACGCGACTCCCCGATGCGCTCGACATCGAGGATGGAATCGTATTTTTCCTCCCAGTAGGTAAGCGTCGCTTCGTATTCATCGGCGGTGAGGCGGTGAACCGGCTCGGCATTTCCAGAGGAAAACATCAGCAGAAGACCGGCGATCAAACAGGGTTGAGTGATCGACCTGACCCTCTTGGGTCGCGATCGGAAGGAGCGGAGTGTCGGAATCATATCGGGTAATCAGGAAAGGATTGCTTGTGAAAGTTCTAATGACCGAGGTCAGAGTTGATCAGAGGAAGGCGGGATCGAAAGAGGCTCAGACGACATTCTCACGCCTCCGGTGTGTAGAGGAATCCGTGAGGATTTCTTCGAGCTCGCGCCGTATCGCCACGCCAACGGACGTGCATCCACGTAGGATAGCGATTGCGTCCGACCCGTTCCGGCAACTGGGTATCGCCTCTTCATTTTTCAGTTCGCGTTGAATACGCACGGGCGCCGACGGATTTCAGGAGAGAGTTCTCCGAACGCGTTGTGATCGCGGGGGAATCCGCATTTTCCAGGATCGGATCGATCTGATAGACACCTCCGGTTTCCTCGATGGGCAGGGATGGCCGGCGGTCTCCATCACTGCAAAACCACGCATTCCCCCGAATCGTAAAAGTTTCCGGTTCCGTCCCTGCGCCGACATTGATGAAGGTCTTCACGCGTTTGTCGTAAACGATGAGATTGTTCTCGAAGACGCCTTTCCGGCAGGGCTGGAATTCGTCGAGCGGTTTTTCCTGGAGGATGCGAAAGATCCACTTCCGCGGATGGACGATCGTATTGTGCCGGACAACGCAGTCGACGCTCGTGACAAACGCGAGCGCCGATTCACTTCCGACGAAACGATTCCCGACAACCTCGAGATCCTTCGCCTCGAAGTCACGGAGTTCCGGCCGGAAAAATTGGTTTCCCGTGCTCCCTCCCAGATTGATCCCGCGCGATCCGGCGTTGTGAAAGACGTTCCCCGCGATGCGAACCTTTTCCGTCCCGCCCTTTGCCTGAATACCGGTGGTTTGAGTAAACCCTTCCTTCCCGAGGAAACGACAGTTCTCAATCACGCCCCCGCGGCATCCCACCATATCGATTCCGGCTCCGCCCCACCCGTTGAAGGTGCAATCCCTCACCGCGAAATCCTTTAAACCCGACAGTTTCAGCCCGTCAAAATTCCCGACAGGACCAATCTCTTTTATCGTAATGTTATGGAAAGCCATCCCCGCCGACGGTGTCTCAAAGGTGCCGCCATCGTCGCAATTGATTCCGTTAGCGGAGCACCCTGACACGGTCAGATTACGGAGAACGAGGTGCTTGCAATTCGACAAGTGGATCGCCTCTTTTCCTCCACTGAACAAGGGCGGGTCAGACTTATCAGCGCCCTCAATCACGACCGGCTGAGTCGCGGTTCCCTGAACGTTTACCCAGTGAAAGCCGTTTCCGTAATCCCCCGGGGCGAGCAGGATCGTCGTGCCCGGCTTTGCAGTCGCGACAGCACGGTTCAGCCTCGCAGGATCGCTCACTTTAATCTCAGCGGCAATTCCCGCGAGCGGCATGGCCAACGCGGCGCCCAAGAAGCCGGCCCGAATCGAACCCACCCGAAAACACCTCCCGAAAATTTGCGGCATGCTTCGATACTGGCGATGCAGCGCGACGGAACAAGGAAAACTCCCTCCCGCAAATCAGGGTTTTGCGAGGCTTTTAGGCTTTTAGAAAAAATGCTGTCGCTCGTTGATCGGTCAACCCGGTGATTGGTTGGGATTGGAGATCATCTATTGTCTCGGCTTACTTCAAACAGGGCCGGCTACGCCTCGCCGGAATCGGCCTCGAGCTTTTCGTTGGCGAGGACGAGAATACGGAGGAGGTCGTTGAATTGTGATTGCTCGGCGGGGCTCAGACAATTCAGGGCATGCTCGGCGTTCTCGAAGCGCGCCGAGGTGGCACGGTCGACGATCTCCTGTCCTTCTTTGCTCAGTTGGACGAGGACGCGACGACGATCTTTCGGGTCGGTGATCCGGACGACAAAGCCACGCTCGACGAGCCCATCGATTCGATTCGTCACCGCGCCGCCGGATAATCTCGTGCTCGATCCGATGGCGGAAGCGGACATCTCGTAGGGGCTGCCCTGACGACGAAGCACCGAAAGGACGTCATACTCCCACCACTCCAAATCGAAACGATTGAGGACCTCGGTGAGATTTTCAGACATGGACTTGGCGAGCGACTGGACGCGAAGCGCCATCGCAAGGGCCCCGGTGGACAGGTCCGGGCGCTCTTTTGACCAGTCAGCGAGGACGGAATCGATTCGATCGTGTTGCATAGGGATAATACTTCGACGTAAAAATATTTGACGTTAAAATAAAAAAGAAATACATTTTTCACGTAGCGGTGGTCGCTACGTCTTAACTCCAACATAATCATGAAAGTGAAAGATGCTTCCGATAACAATGTGAGCGAAACAGAAGAGTGGGAAGATGTCGACAAATTCAAATTTGCCGATCTCTACGTCGAACCGGTTGATGCGTACGATGACGATTTCGACGACGACGATGATTTTGACGAAGAAGAAGAATACGGGGGAGGTTCGCGTAAAGGCCACCTTTCCCGTCGTGATCGATTCGATCCGGATATTATGCGCAAGATCTGGAAGCCCGGTTCTCGATCGAACTCGAAACGTTGGTAGTGAACCGGCCGAAGATCCGGCTCCTTCTTTCGTCGTCTTCCCGGCATGAGGGAAGACATTGAGAAGCCCCGGGGCGACTTGTCCCACAAGTCGTCCCGGAGTGGACGCTCCCGGAGTGGACGCTCTCCGATTCGGAGCTTCCTCTGAAAAATCTCCCCTTCGGAGTACCCTGCCCCGGCCGTCTAACGGGGCCAGAGACGAATCCAATAACGAACGCGGCTTGCCGTCAGCACGTTGCGCAGCATGCGGTCGAAGGAGGCGGCCTCGGGCTCATCGAGTCGAAGCGCGGCGGCAAAGGTCATGCCAAAGCAAAAGGCGACACCCCAGAAAACGACCATGAAGGGAGAGGAGGTCTTACCGGGGAAAAGCAGGTCTGCTTTGAGAAGATCAATGAGAAGCCCCCAGAGGATGGGTGACAGACCGAGAACGACGCTGCCGACCACTGAAAAAACGGCGAAGTAGTGGCTCCGACCGGTTTCAGGGATGATCGCCATCGCGAGGCGCGTGTTGGAAAGGTTGACCGCGGAGCTCCCCAACCCCAGCGCATACATGAGCCCTAGCACGAGCCCGAGACTCTGCGGGATCAACCCCATCGCGGTGAGCGCCCAGAGAATCGCGACCGAAGCGAAGAACAGACCGGCGGCAATGAGGACGGGGCGACTCCCTATTTGGTCGAGCCATTTCCCGAGCAGCCAGAGATTCGAAAGCCCTCCGATGAAAGCGGCGGAATTCAGCAAAAGAATCCGACTGTCCGACATTTCGCCCGTTTCCCTGAGAAAGACGATCGAGAACGTCGCGAGCCCACCGATCGCCATCGCCCAGAATACATTGAGGGTCAGCAGCCTGCGATAGCTCTGCAATCCGAACATCGTTCGAAGCGAAACCGGAGTCGACGCACTGAAGCGGCTGTAGGGATCCTGATCTTCGGGAACGCGGGTGAGAAAAAACAGACTGATGATTCCGGCGACGGTGCTGACGGCAAACAGAGCCGCGAAATTTGCGCTGCCGGCGGATTTCCCGAGGACGACGGCGGCGAGGCAAAAGGCACCCAGACTCGTAAGATTGACCACCGCCGATTCGCGAGTGAGATAGCGCCCGCGGATTTCCCTCGGGAGAATCGAGGTGATCCAGGGCAGCCAACCGCAGGAGAAAAACCCACGTGACGCGTTGAAGAAAAAGAGAATCGCGATGACCGCCATCAACTGCCCGCGGGGCCCGAGCCGGTCTTCGAGAAAAGGCACCGCGATCAGAAAGGCACCGAAAACGATCCGAACCGACCAGCCGGTGACGACGAACCGCTTGTGACCGAACTTGCCAACGAAGCGGGCGCCGACCATCTGCAGGATCGTGAGAAGAGGAAGCATCCCCGCGATCAGTCCCAGCTCAGCGCCGCTCGCGCCGAGACTCTTCGCGAAAAGAATCATCGGACTGCCGATCACCATCTGGAAGGAAAGCGCATTGAACGCGGCAAATCCCCAGGCATGTGATATGCCCGGAGGAAAAGGAGGCGGTTGAGTCGCTGGTTCACCGTGGTTCATCGCTCGTTGATTGCGAAATGGTCGCGCAAAACAAGGGTCGTGAAAAATGATAAATTCCTATCGCCGGAAGAGACCGGCGTTATTTCCCGCCAACCTGCGCTTGCGGGAAAGTCCGGCTTGAAATGCACCGTGAACCCGATGACTGGTCTACAGGGACAAATTCTCCAATCCTGACCAATGAAGAATGCGGCGGGATTGTTGAAGAGCAGTTTGCTTTCCGATAAACTAACCCGCCCACAAATTCAGCGGGATCCGCCTCGACAGTGAAAGCGAAAAGGCCGTCTTCCACCGGTCCCGCCCGCTGAGAAAAGCACTTTCCGCGTTACGAGTCGATTCACCCGTTCCTTTTCAAGCCATGCCAGCCGAAGACATCCAGACACCAGCCCCCATCCTTCCCGACATCCCTGTCATCGCCAAACAGTGGGATGCTCAAACCTCCTATCTCGCCGGCAAGCTCATGGAGTGGATCGAGAATCACGACTGGGTTCCCGACCGGTTGAATCACACCGTCGCGATTCTGATTCTATTAGCGGGCCTGTTTGCCGCGGCGAGCTTTCTCTATTTCATCTGCAGGCCGCTCATCCTCAAAGTGGTCACCCGCATCGTCGAAGAGACCGATTTTAATTGGGACAATGAATTACTGGGGCGCGGGGTGTTCCGGTGGCTCACGCATGTCCTCCCGGGACTCCTGATCTTCCTCGCCGCCCCCGGACTGTTCTCCTCAGTTCCGTGGCTGGGAAATTTCCTCCGGGTCACCTCGTCGGTCTACATTCTGATCACCGGATACTTCGTTCTCGACTCCATCCTCAATGCGCTTCAGAGCATTTTCTCCCGCACCATAGCCGGAAGAAAACTCAACCTCGCGACCTTCACTCAGGTGGCGAAGCTCCTCGCGGCCCTCGTTTGCTTCATCCTCGGAGTCGCGATCCTGATCGGAGAATCGCCGCTCTCCCTACTCGGTGGTCTCGGTGTGTTTGCGTCGATTCTCATGCTCGTTTTCAAGGATGTTATCCTCGGGTTTGTCGCGGGGATCCAACTGGCCTCGAACCGGATGCTTTCCCAGGGAGACTGGCTGGAAATGCCTAGCTACAACGCCGACGGCGACGTCCTCGAAATCGGGCTCACAACCGTTAAAGTCCAGAACTGGGACAAGACGATCACGACGATCCCGACCTACGCGCTGATCAGCAGCTCGTTCAAAAACTGGAGAGGGATGGCGGAGAGCGGCGGGCGGCGCATCAAGCGCAAACTACTCGTCGACACGAATTCGATTCGTCTCTGCAGCGAAGAAATGCTGAACCGGTTTCAGGAAATCGAACACATCACTGAGTATCTCGATGCGAAAAAGAAGGAAGTCGAAGAGGCAAACTCTCGCCTCGACGAATCCCGCCGTGACAATCGCGTCAACGGACGACGACTCACTAACATCGGCACCTTTCGGGCCTACATCGAAGCCTACCTCAGACATCACCCTGACATCAATCAGTCGATGACGCTTCTCGTTCGGCAGCTCGCACCGGAAGGCCGAGGCATCCCGATCGAAATCTATTGCTTCAGCGCCAACAAGAACTGGGCAGCCTACGAGAGCATCCAGGCCGACATCTTTGACCACCTTCTCGCGGTGGCACCCGAGTTCGATCTCCGCATCTTCCAGGAACCGACCGGACTCGATTTTCAGGGGCTTGGATCGGAATAGACGTCCCCCTATTTCAGCGAGAAAGGTTCTCCCAGCACTTGGATACCAAGGAGATGGTGAGACGGCATTTTCGTGCCGGCTTCGACGACAGGCACTTTGCCGCCGCGCTCGAGATCGGTTTTTGTCAGGGTCCAGAGGACTTCCTTCTCACGGGTGATCTCGAAGGCCTGCACCTCGTTGCTCGTCCCTTCCCGATGGTGGTAGTCGGAGTTGATCACGACCACGTTACCGTTTTCGAGCACATGAGCCCCCACCGGATACCAAATTTCAAAACCGAGGTCGTCTTCCTTATTCAATTGCCAGGTGATCTCGCCGTCCGGTGAAATCTCAATCATCCGATTGGAGGTGATACAGGGGACGAGGGTGTTGCCGTTTTCCAAACGGATTGCGGTGAAAGGGCGATCGGTTTTCTCGAGTTGATACTGCCAGACAATATCGCCACTCGCATTCAGCTCGAGGATTTTGGCCTTCTCACGATAGGAGATCAGATAGGTGCCCTGAGCCGTTTTGCGCGCCTGCATGTAACGCGTGTGAGGATTTTCACCGCCATCCGGCAGATCGATCGACAGGGTCACTTCGTGATTCCGGTCGACCTCAAGAAGCTTCTGATTACCGCAGTCGAGAATCATCACCTTGCCTCCCTCGAGCGGCTGGCAGGCGTTGATCTCCTGCTTCCCCTTCTCACGCGGAACCCCGAACTCCCAGACGGTTTCTTTCGCGGGATTCACCTCCCGAACCCCGTAACGATGAGAAAACAGAACATTCCCGTTTTCCAGTTTCCACACGTCGTGAACGAGCTCGACCTCCGGATTCTGATAATGCCAGACGATGTTATTCTCCTCATCCAACTCCATGAGGCCCTCACCATACCCGATCATGAGTCGATGCCCGGGGCCTGCCGCAGACAGTGCTCCGGCAGAGATGAAGAGAAAGAGAAGAAGGCAGAGAGCCGGTTTCATGCTGTGACAGGAACAGTGATCGCGAGACCTCGAAACAGGACCGCTATTTCCCGATCAGCTCGATCGCCTTCTCGGCGAGACGGTTTCCAAAGATCACATACCCCTCTGCCGAATAGTGCAGATCATCTTTGATCACCTTGCCTTTGCGGTTCTTCCCGTCGTTCAAATCGTCGGTATCAACCCAGGCACCCCTTTCATCGGATTCAGCCAACGCGACCTGAATCTCGCGAACTTTTGTCCAATGAGGGTATTTCGCGTTCTTCATGTCGAAGTCGCTGAGACGGCCGATCACAAAGTTTAACTCTTTCAGTTTCAGGTCCGCTTTCAGCTGAGCGAGGATCTGGAGAAAAGCGGACTGATAATGTTCCGCGAGCTGCTCCTTCGCGTCGCGCTCGCCCTGCATCCAGAGGAAGGTGACGGAGGCCAGCTTCTCGCCCTCAATCTCCGGCTCGACCGCTTTCATGAGGACCTCATAGAGATCACCGACCTGCTTCGGGTTCTGCTTCCCGGTGATTTCCCACGATTTGTCCCAGCGGCGGATCGGTTGCCCGCCCATCGCGCTTTTCACAACGATGACATTCTCCTTACCAAATTCCTTCTCAACCGCAGGAATGAACGATTCCTCCGGCAGAAGCCCCGCCATGTTCGACTGACCGGAAAGGATAAAGAGGTGCTTGCCTTCATCAGCGGACGCCAGGCAGCAAAACAAGCTCAGGACACAAATGGTGAGGATCGATTTCATAGCCAATTCATCGACAAAATCGCGCTTCGCTGCAAACGAATTCGCGGCGCAATCGCTGTTGAGAGAAACGCCGAAGCCACTGTTTAGACCGAATTCGGAACCCGGCTAAATCATTTCCCGGCCATCAGGAACAAGCCCTTTGGGTGGATTCTTTTTCCAATAGAGCATGATGAGAAAACCGATCGCGGCTCCACCCACATGAGCCCAGTGAGCGATGCCCTGCCCGAAGAGAGAGAATCCTGTCACACCCGAGAAAAGGTCTAACAAAACAATAGCCGGAATGAAATATTTGGCCGCGACAGGAACTGGGAGAAAGATAAGACTCAGTTTTACATTCGGAAAGAGCACCCCGAACGCCACCAGAATTCCGTAGATGGCCCCTGAGGCGCCGACGGCTTTGGAGTGAAAAACAGTGATAAGTGACTCCATCGTTTCGCGTGGCACTTTTGCCGCGATGGCCGATTCGGCTTTGAAGGTTTCCAAGAGCGAAGCTATCGATTCCGGTGTAAATCCCGCCCCGAGCAATACCTCGTATGCTGCGGAGAACTGATAGTAGTTAACCGCAGTGTAGACGACAGCAGCACCTATCCCTGTCGCAAAATAGAAAAGGAGGAATCGCCGCCATCCCCAGATCGCTGTGAGTGGTGCCCCGAATGAGGCGAGGCCGAACATGTTGAAAAGAATATGACCGACGCCGCCATGCAGAAACATGTAGCTGATGATCTGCGCGAAATGAAACGCTTCATTCTTCGGGAAATATAAAGCCCCTTTGGTGATGATCGTATTGCCGAGATCGGGCATGAGCATACCGACGCCGAAGACGACGGCGTTGATTGCTATCAAGATGATTACGACAGGTGGAAAACGATTCATTGAAATGAAATGATAGAGACTTAGGAAGGCGCGTGTCGAGACAGGTTACTCACCGAGATAGCCCATCGCTTCCATCCAATCAGCGAGACGCTCCGGCCACTCACCGACTTTCTCGGGAATCTCCCTCATCCCGAATCCGTGTCCACCGTGACCGTAAATATGCAATTCACACTGACGATTTTTACGGAACATTTCGAGATAAAGCAAAGCTGAACCGGCAGCGAACTTTTTGTCGCCGTGAGCCACGGTGATGAAAGTGGGCGGGGTCTTTTCCGTGATCACAATCTCGGGGGAAAGTGCGTTCGGATCTTCAGGGGCCTGCAAATACGCGGGGTAGATCGGCACGGCAAAATCGGGAACGCAGCTCGTCGCGTCGATCGCAGGATCGGCCGCGAAGCTCCGCGAACCGTCGGAAGTCATCGCCATGACGGTGAGATGACCGCCTGCCGAAAACCCGAGGACGCCGACGCGGTCGGGCTTGATTTTCCATTCTTCGGCTCGATTCCGCACCATTGAGATCGCACGCTGGGCGTCCTGTAGAGGCGCATGGTGTTTCTCCAATCCCTTCCGGCGGGGAACTCGATACTTCAGCAAAACCGCATTGACTCCGATCGAGTTGAGGAAATCGCAGACATCGGAACCTTCGTGGACATAGGCGAGGTGGCTGTATCCGCCTCCGGGGGCAACGACGATGACCGTTCCCGTATTGATGTCGCCCGGGGCCGGGTAGAATGTCAGGGTCGGCACACTGACGTTGGCAGTTCTCGGTTCACTCGTTTCCGCAGGCAGCTTCACCGACTCTTCTCCCGGGACCTTGCCTTCAGGCCAAAGCTCGATCGGATCGTGAGGGGCACCCCGGAGAGGCGAGACAACGAGGAGGGCAAGAATGATGAAACGGATCATAAGATGGGAATAATGAGAAGGTGCCTTGGGAAGTTCGTCAATTCAACCCTGTATACCCGGTGACCCAACCCTGTTCAGTCCGATTTTTTTCTTTCTCAGCCCCGTCTCATCGTTAGCATGGGTGAGTTATGAAATATGCATTTCTCATTCTCGCCCTCGCGTCTCTGGTCGTCAGCGCTCATGCCCGCACCTGGACTTCGAAGGACGGGAACACCATCGAAGCTGACTTTATCTCCGCCACGCCCACTCATGTCACGATCCAGAGGGCGACCGATAATCGTAAGTTTACGATCGCGCTTTCCACGATCTCCGACGACGACGTCAAATGGGTTAAGGCGAACAGCAAACCACCGAAGCCGGCAGCCCGCCCGCTCGGAGCAGCGGAGATCGAAGTGCCAGAGGGGTTTCCCGACGAGGTCGCCGAGATGCTCTCTACTCGCGGGACGCTTCTTTTCGAAGATGATTTCGAACGCTCCGACTCGGCCAGTAGCGATGACCTCGGCCCCGATTGGGAGACCAACAGCGAAAGCCGTGCTCAGGGGGCAAAACAAAATGATCTCGAGGCGGGCAAGCTCGTGATGACGCTTTCGGATAAAGCGGACCATGCGATTTCCACGCGTCACAAACTCTCGGAGCCGTTCAAGGACGGTGTCGTCTCGGTCAAAGTTCTATTAGAAGAAGACGAGCAAATCAAGCTGGCCTACAACGACCGCGAAGAGCCCTCGGTGTGGGCAGGTCATATCAACGGCGTCACGATCGCTCTGAACAGAGTCATGATCGATGATGAGCGCGAAGGCCGATTCAAGCTTACGCTTCGCGACAATAAAGAGACCGAAGAAGGTAAGATAGCGATGGAGGAAGCGCTGAAGAAAACCTCAGCGCCCAAAACCATTTCGCTGAAGCCCGGAAAATGGATCGACGTCGTGACGGTCCACGACGGCGAAACCCTGACCGTCTATCTGAACGGTTACAAGATTCACAAGCTCACCTCGCCCGGAATCGGTCATGAAACCAAGCGCGACTTTGTTTTTTCCGTTCCGAAGCGAGCGACCGTCGACGAGCTGAAAATCTGGAAGCTCGCGCCCGCACCGGCCGGGTAACAAGGGCTGGCGGCGCTTCCTATTTGTCCTCGATGCGATAGAGATGCGTTTTCGTCCGCACGTATAGCGCATCTCCCGAAACCGCGGGCGAACCCATCACGCCACCATCGAGCTGATTTTCCGAGAGGATCTTGAATTCGCGACTCGCCTCGATGACGCGGCCGATCCCCTCTTCGTTGAAGGCCCAGATCTTACCATCCGAGTAAATGAGCGATGCGGAAAAATTGCCGCCGATTCGCTCACGCCAGATCTCTTTTCCGGTCTTAGCCTCAACGCACGCACCGACACCGCCGTCGTCGATAAGAAAGAGAAGATCGTCGACGAGAACCGGAGACGAGCGTCGCGGATTCACTTTCTTATAGCGCCACTCGACGTGCGTGTCGGAGACATTCCCATCACCACCGGGACGAATCGCAAAGACCTCGCCGCCCGATCCAAAGGGCATGAAGATCATACCGTGTCCGATGAGAGGTCGAATTGAACCGGAGTGCATCGGCAGCGATTCAACGCGCCAGAGCTCTTTGCCCGAGGCCGGGTCGTAGGCGTAGAGCGCCATCGCACCGAGGCTGATCAGCTCCTCCCGTCCGTTCACCTCAATCACGCGGGGCGTTGAGTAGGCCTTTCTCCAATCACCGTCGCGTTCGGGTGCTCCGGTCTTTTCATCGATGTCCTTAAAATCAACGCTGCGATCCGTTTTCCAAACCGTCTCTCCCGTCTTCTTGTCGAGACCGACGACGTATTGAAAATCGCTGCCGTCAAAATGAAGGATAAGAAGGTCGCCGTGGACAATCGGTGAGGAGCCCGGGCCGCGGAAGTGGTTGCATTTAAAATCGAGACGCTCCCAGATCAGCTCGCCGGTATTCGCATCGAGGCACCCCGTCCACGGCGCACCGAAACTCAGGTAGACGCGATCCCCTTCGATCACAGGCGACGGCGAGGCGTAGGAGTTGAAAGGGTGGCAGTACTGAGGCCCCGCGACGCTGCAGACTTTCTTGTTGTGCAGGATCTTGCCCGAGTTCTTATCGATGCAAACCGCCTGGAGCCGGGTCCCGCCTTCGTCCGCGTTCGTCACCCAGATTTTGTCGCCCGAGATCACAGGAGAAGACCACGCCTTCCCCTTGATCTCCGTTTTCCAAACCACGTTCTCCGTTTCACTCCACTTCGTCGGTAGCTTCGCTCCCTCCGGAACATGCCCATCTTCAGTCGGCCCACGAAACTCGAGCCAGTTCTCATCAGCAAAGGTGAGACACGGCGACAGCGCAATCAGCAAGAGAATCAGAAGAAAAAGCGGCTTTGGAATCATACGCCGAATCGTGGAGTAATTTGAGCCCCCGGTAAAACCCAAAAACGACCGCACTTGCGACCAGAGAAGGCGGCTTCGCAGGAAGGCTGAACGTTCACCAGTCAGCGCAGCTCGCAGAAAATACGCGAATAAATCCAGCAGATCTGCCAATCTCCAAATAGAGGGACAGGTTAATTATTGAGACGGGACAGCCCGATCTTGATCATTTTCTTCGATTTACCAAATCACTGGCTCACCACGCAACAAATAGCAAATAGAGGGACAGGTTAATTATCGAGGGACATAATTATCGAGGGACAAAGCGCAAGTAGAATGGGGACACGCAGGACGACGTATCACACGCACGACGAGGGACAGGTTAATTATTGAGACGGGATAGCCCGATCTTGATCATTTTCTTCGATTTCCCCAAATCGCTGGCTCACCACGCAAAACGAAGCTCTTCCCGGCAGCAATCGTTAAAAATTCTGTGTCCTGCCCGTTCAAAAACGCCGGATTTCTAAACGGTCTGCCGTCCTGCCCACAGAAGCGAACCAAGCGCACACGCACTCGTCTTCAGCCTTACCACCTCTCTCGATCTGCCGGCCGCTCGGACCGTCTTAATCTCAGCTAGCCTCCCGGTGGTGGTTGCGCTGACGTGATCACTTCACGCTGTAGATCGCGTATCACGCACAGGCCGTTCCAATCGGCGTTACGCATCTCTCTCGCTCCGCTTTCACGCCTCTTTCCAAACTTGGTTCGATTCCGCTCGAATACCTTATTCACAAAGTGCTCACTCCCGAGAACCGCTCCGTCCGTCAAATAGCGCACACGATGACGAATCGCCTCGCCCACTGGCATCCGGCCCTTGCGAGCTTCCTCTTTCTCAACTTCGTCCTGAGAAAATCCCTTCTTCCGATTGCGCTGTCCTTCTTCAGGGATCTCACGCACTCGCCCTTCATGGTAAAGCCAGAGTCGATACGTGGCAGCGGTCTCCGGCCATTTTTCCTCAAAATCACTTCCACTGACGTGATCTGAAGTCGTTAGAATTCTCCCCAATCCACGTCGCGCCCAATGATTGCCTCCAACCGCTGAGGCATAGCCGCACCAACGATATTCCTCCACTTTGGAGACCATATTCGCCCGAATCGGGTTGAGATCAATATACGCCGCCATCGTCATCAACGCCCTGGAATCCCCCTCCACCAAAACGCTCTTATAACGGTCCTCCCACAAAGTGCCTTTCCGCCCCTGTCGTCGATTGTGCCACTGGCTGTATCGCTGCTTCAGATCCTTCATGAATCCTGACAAATCTCCCATGCGGCGGCGATAACGATTCAAAATCTTCTCCTCCTTCGTGGCATCACCGGAATCACGAGCGCGCTTCAACTCTTCTCGAACCGTTCGGACGGTGGCGGCATCATAGAGAAAACCGACCCGCCTGAGTATCGTCTCTGCATCAAGTGATTGAGCGGCTTCACGATCAGGCTCTTCAATCAGCAAGTGGAAGTGATTACTCATCACGCAATACGTGACAACGCGCATCCCGTGAAAGGCCTCCAGTTTTCGCATTAAAGCGACAAAATGCTCTTTCTCCTCGTCATGGAGAACATATCGGCGATCCACGACGCGGGAGAGACAGTGATAGTAACTCTTGCCCTCTCCCCGGATGCGTGACTGCCTCATGTAAAGATCATGCCGCAACAAAAGACTGTTCGCAAGAACATTGTTCAACAATTAACCTGTCCCTCTATTTGATGCCGCAACAAAAGACTGTTCGCAAGAACATTGTTCAACAATTAACCTGTCCCTCTATTTGATTTGTCGGCAATTTCGCCCGAAAAGGGCCAAATCTACCTGTCATCGCGAAACGCATTATGGCGAGCCTTTGCGGGGAATTCAGATCTATTCGCCTGCGATCCGGCGGACCCGGGTGACGGCTCTCGTATCACGAATTTCCGCGCCAAGGTAGAGAAACTGGAGGTTCCCTCCTTCTTTCCAACTCGCGGCGATGACGCCTCCCTGATTGGGGATAATTAGAAGGGAACTCACCTTTCGCGGCTCAAATTCACCACGGGGTCGCTCATAGGCAAAGTTCACGCTGATGCGATTTTCGGTTCCCCCGCAGACTGGTTCGAATTCGAACAAGGTCCCCCCGGATGAAGCTTCCCCTTCTTCAGATTCTTCACCGGCCCCCGCACTCATTGATCGTTCCAACTTGCCGCGTTCCCCGCTTCTCACGATCGAGGAAAACGATTCGAGGATTCGCCCTTCTCCGTTCTGAACCTTCCGCAGTGCTTCCGATCGAATCGAATCGTGGTCGGCAATCCCTGAGGTCTCACCTATCAATTTCCACCCATCGAGCAAAGGTAGCTCGAAGAGTTCCAGCTGAACGAAAACATCGGGGATTGCTCCGAATCTCGCAAAAAACAATTCCGCTCTCGTCAGTTGCGGAGCCGTTTGCACGAGCTCGAGAATCCGTGACTCATGATCAAAGGTCACGAAAGCCCCCTCTCCGAATGTCACCCCCTCACTCTCGAGCCACTTCCGGACATCGGGAAGCTCGCCATTGTAGTCGGGAACATAAACCGATTCCGGCAGTCGGTAGAGCGCCCGATAGAGACGCTCCTCGACCTGCTCCAACTGCGGCATTTTCTCATACCGGGAAAAGACATGAGGACGCAGCACTTCATCAATCCCCTGTCGCTTCTCTGCACCCGACGGGGATTCTCTCCCCTCCGGAGAATCGCCGTCCCCAAACCCGGCGTCGTCTCCCGAAACAGAGAGGAACAAAACACACAGAATACCGGTCGTTAAAAATCCTCTCATCGCAAAATCGGGGGCGCCTCCGCTTTGATCATGAGATGGCGAAATCGAGGGGGATCCGTCCCCGGAACCTTCCAGCTTTCCACTGAAACGTATTGCTGCACGATCAAGGTTAACTGTGTCTCCACGGTGAACATCCCGGTTTTTCGGTCCGCTTCCCCGCCTTGCCTTTCCCGCTGTCGATAGCGAAATACGAGATCGATGAATCCCTCGTCCGCGCCCAATACCGGATCGATTTCCACTCGTGACGCGCCTTCCTCAACTTCGGTTGCAGCTCTCGCCCCGCTCACCGAAGTCACGATGGTCGATTCCACGAAACTGCATTCCCCCAGACTCGCGGACTGAAGCAACGCATTCCGCTCCGGCGTGTGATCCGCTTCCCCTTTCCAGCTTTCGAGCAACTGATGGTGATGAGCCGCTTCCACCTCATACACTTCCACGTAGACAGAGATCGAACGTTCCGGACCGGGGCCGATACTGCAGGCGTAGGCCTCCACCAACTCCATTTGATCCCGAGGCAGGACCACAACGAGCGCCGAGTCAGCCGGATAGTAGCGCGCGAAATGGTCAGGCCCAAAGGTGATCCCGGCGCCTTCGAGAACCTCCTGAGCATCGGGCAGCTTTCTATTTCCAATCGAGCCGGAGACAGGATCTGCAAACGGATCCGCGACCGGGCTACCGCCTCGCCAACCAGCATCGGCACCCAGAAAAGTCGGCGGCACGACGAAACACTTTGCCCAGAGGTCATCCCCGATCCGACGCGGTTCAAAGAATCGAATCGATCCGAGCCCCTCTTCGTGAATCGTTCGATACTCGCGCTCGATCTGCAAAGGACCGGCCTTCGGGGCGGGGTCCTTGCACCCTGCGATCGCAAGGCAAAAAAGGGCCGGCAATAGAAACAATCGACTCATTCCCGGCGAGAATAACATAGCACCCGCCAACACGGCGAGACAATCAACCGATGGTAGTTCGCGCCCTCAAGGCATTCCTAGCTCGCCAGCTTCTCCCACACAGTTCTGACTTCGGCCATCGCCGCGGGAATATCGGCAGGCACTTTTCCTTCCTCGACGAGGGTCCAGCCCTTGAATCCAGTCTCTTTTAAAAGCGCAAAGAATTCGGCCCAGGGATACTTTTCCTCGTGTCGCAGGTCGTGAATGTGAATCGTCGAAACGCGATCTTTCAGCGCCAGGTAGTTTTTCCTGAGCCCGTCGCCGGCGAGATCGCCGGGATTGCAGTTCCAGCAAATCTTCGAATTGGGGTGCACGGAATGATTGAAGATCGTGATCATGTTAGGAATCTCCTGAGTTCCCTTCCCGTGAACCTCGGTCCGGATCTCGACTCCATGATCAGCTCCGAACGCGGCGACTTCGTCGAGCGACTTCCCAATCTGCTCGAGCGTCTCTTCGACAGGAACGTCTTTGGGAAGACCGTTCGGACGAACCTTGATTCCGGTGCCTCCGATATCTTTACAGAGTAAAATGAATGCCTTCGTCTCTTCGATATTCTTCTTCAACACGGCAGGATCATCGGAATGATATTCGCAAGCCGTGCCCGGCCCGACGCATTCGACTGGGGAATCCGCAAACATTTCAGCGACTTCCTTTCGCTGCGCTGCCGACAGGTTGGGTTCGACCTTGTGAGCGTGGGTCGAACGCAATTCGATGCCGGAGAACTTCGCTTTCTCGCATTGCTTCAGCAGCTCGGGGAGATCCCAATCCTTTCCCCAGTTGTAGGTCACGAGCCCCAGTTTCATCCCGGAGAACTCAGCCGCTTGAAGAGTTGGAGCCGCCGCAAACGCGAGTCCCCCAGCTGCTGTTTGAATAAAAGATCGACGTTTCATCCCGCAAAACTATGAGTTCATGCCAGCGAGAGCAATCCGGCAAAATGGCGCGAAGGCGATTTTCAAGCGCTCGACTTTGTCGCTGGCGAATGATGAACTACGCTTCAATAATGAAGCCTTTCACCCTGATTTTCGCGGCCCTTTTTGCACTTATGACACTCCCTGCCACTGCCACAGCAGACGATCCGCTCGTCTTCATCTCCGCATTCAAATCCGGAGACGAAGGAGCGATTCATGCCTACACCTTTGATTCAGAAAGCGGCACACTCACCCCGGTCCATCGAACCACCGACGTCGAGAATCCGTTTTTCATGACGCTTTCGGATGACGGAGATTTTCTCTACGCGATTCACGCCCTCAAGTTCGGCGGCGAGGAAAACGAGGAAGTCGCGGCCTACCGCGTCGAAGGGCGCAGCGGGAAATTGAGCCTCATCAATCGACAGTCGTCGAAAGGGACCGCCTCTTGTTATCTCGACATCGATGCGACCGGCAAAGCCGTCGTCGTCGCCAATTACTCAAGCGGGGATGTCGCTTCCTATTCGATCACCGAAGACGGCAAGCTGAGTGAACCGGTTTCCTACTTCAAACACGAGGGCTCCAGCGTCGATCCGAAGCGCCAGAAGGGCCCCAACGCTCACAGCATCGTGATCAGTCCGGACAACCAATACGCTTTCGCCGCCGACCTGGGAATCGACAAGGTGATGATTTACCGACTCGACGCGGAGACGGCAACGCTGACACCGAACGCCCCCGCCTTTGTGAAACTCCCTCCCGGATCCGGTCCGCGGCACAGCACGTTTCACCCCGATGGAAAACATCTCTACGTGATCAATGAAATGGGGAACACCGTTTCTGTGTTCGGATACGATTCAAAAAAGGGAGCGCTCACCGAACAACAAATCATCTCAACTTTGCCCGAAGGCTACGAGGAGCAAACCCACACCGCTGACCTCAAAATCACACCTGACGGGAAATTTCTCTACGGCACGAATCGCGGCCACGACACCATCGCAAGCTACCGGATCGGCGATGACGGGAAACTGACGCTGATCGGTTTCTTCCCCAGCCTCGGAAAGGGCCCGCAGAATCTGGCGATCCTGCCCGATGGAAAGCATCTCCTCTGCGCCAACATGCCGGGCAACAGTGTCATCGTTTTCGAGATCAATTCTGAAACAGGCTCTCTCAGCGCGGTCGGCGATCCGATCGAAATCCCGATGCCCGCCTGCATCATGATCAAGCCGTGAAGAGCCAGCGCTCGCGGCGACGCCCTAACGTTCAAACACCACCGCGGCGGTAAACCGCTTGCTCCCGAAATAGAGCATCTGAGCAAACTCCTCTTTCGCGATCGGAATGTGCTGACAGTCGAGCTCGCTCTGCGTCACTTTTTCCGCGTCCGGATCATGCACGTAGAAGCAAAGCTCGTCGCTCGCCGTCACGACGACCCAGTGCGGCGCTTTGTCCCCGTTGAGACGGTAGCTGCTGATCAGCGCTATGACCGCGCACCCCGCTTCCAGCCAGGCATCGATACGATTGGGTGAGACGACGGATTGTTCGATCTCAATGCCCGCCGCTTTGGCCTGCGCCAAAAATTGATTGTGAACGACGACGAGAATCTCTTTTTTATGCGCCGCGCGAACTCCCCCGGTAAAGAGAGGCGTCATTTGATTCATGCAAACCCGCACCGAGAACCCGCGACGCTGTGCCGCGAGCGCAAGCCCCACGGGATGACACCCGCCGTGCCCGGATGTCATGAATATGGTCGTTGCCTCGCGCCATAGATCGAGCTCCAGGATCTGATTGAGTTCGATTCCGGGATCGATAGCGCCCATCGCCATCATGACTGAAGCGGGGCCGCAACTGAAGGAGGTGGTCTGCCGGTACCACGGCACGATCCGCTGTGCATCCGCCCGATCGGGATAGCGGATCCGTTTCTGCATCCTCAAGGCTTCGGTCCCGTCTTCGTAGTAGCCTTCGAGCTCATCAAATTCACGATACTGCAAACTGCGATATAGCGCGATCGCCGCCGTGTTCACCTTGGAAACTTCGAGGCGCATGAACAAGCGCCCCTGCTCGACGGCAGCCGCTTCCAAAGCGAGCATGAGCTGACGACCACAGCCCCGGCCACGCGTCGACGGGTGGAGCGCCAGTGAATAGACCCGCGCGAGGCGTGTTCCGCGATGCAGCAGCACGAGTCCGTATCCCACGACAGTGCCGGCGTCCGTGAGGACGAGCAAAATGCTGCTGTCACCTTTGACCCAACGCTGGAAGGAACGCCGGCTGAGGCGGTCGCTTTCAAAGCACAGGTTTTCCAGCGCTACGAGAGCATTCAGATCATCCCGCTGCACTTTACGAATTTCAATAGCACTCACAGTATTTGAGGAGTGAACCCCTAAGTCCGACCGCGGTTTTCCAAACGATTCACAAACTCCTGCATGATCATCATATACAATTCGTCGCCGAGGTAACCGTCCTCCACGGTGTGCTCGATACTCGGATTATCATTCACCTCGATGACATACACCTGCTTGCCCACTTGCTTGAGATCAACGCCATACAAGCCGTTCCCGATGATCGAGCTCGCCTTCAGAGCCGCGTCGAGCACTTCTTTCGGAACCTCGAATGTCGGGATCGTCGTATGGCTGCCCGCCTGCTCCATTTCCACCTTGGAGCTGTGATTGTAGATCTGCCAGTGATCCGAAGCCATGAAGTATTTGCAGGCGTAAATGGCACGTCCGTTGAGAACACCGATTCGCCAATCGAAGTCGGTATACAGATATTCCTGAACGAGCGCGAGCGCCGACGTCGCGAGCATCGTCTCCAGTTTTTGTCTCAGCTCATCGCGGTCGTTCACTTTATAAACCCCGATAGAGAAGGAGCTCTCCGGCATCTTCAAAACCATCGGGTAGTCTATCGCCCCTTCGATCCGGTTCAGCGTATCGGCTTCCGAATTTGCGACGACGAGCGTCTTCGGCGCCTGCACTTTGTTGTAGCTGAAGGCGTCGTGTAAAAAGATCTTGTTACAGCAGCGCATGATCGATGAGGGATCATCCATCACGACGAGCCCTTCCATCTCCGCTTTGCGCGAAAGCCGGTAGGTTGGGTGGTCGATGCTCGTGGTCTCACGAATGAACAACGCATCATACTGGGAGAGGTATTTCAGCTCACTCGACTTCACGAGCTCGGCCTGAATCCCCACTTTCGCGGCAGCTTTGACGAACCGTTTGATCGCCTCCGCGTCGCTCGGTGCGGTGGCTTCCTCCGGGTCATACAGGATCGCCATGTCCCAGCGAAACTTGTTGCGTCGATTGGGACTGCGCCAGACCTGCTCTGTGAAAATTTTCAGGCGGGCGTAGAACGTGATTTGCTCAGCGTCATCGAGATCAGCCAAGTTACCCTGAGTGACTTTTAAATCGATGCCATTGCGTCCGCGCGTCAGAGTCGCTTTCAGGAAAGGCGAGGCATAGCGGTCAAAGAGCGAACGCGCGATCTTCTTCCACTTCTCCGCTTCGGTCCACCCGAAGTAAATATGGAGAATGACAGGCTCATTCAAATCTCCGACCACCTTCGGAAACAAGGTCTGGAGAGGCTCCAGAGAATGCGCGAAATCCTCCGGACAGCTGAGGTCGTTGATCGTGTTCACACTCGGCAGAACACGGTGCCTCCTCGACTCCGCGAGAAGGGAGCAGTAATAGCCACGGCTGAGGTAATGCTCCGTGTCACAGAGGTTAATCACGCGCGTTCGCGGTTCCCCCAGTTTGGGGTAGTCCTCCAGATATTGCTCGAAGGTGATGACCTCAAGATCCAGCGGAGGCGTCTCCGACTGATCGGTCACAAGGATGGTCTTATACATGTAGGAAGAATCAGGTCCCGAAACAGGATTCACGCGCCAGGCGTGGCGTCAGGGTTCGGACTCGGTTGAAAAGGATCGAATTTCCGGCGAATTCACGAGGACTGCCCCGCGCTATTCCTCCGGACGGCTTCGGTTCGCCGTTAACCTGACCCCGTCGCGGAAAGATGACGCCCCTTCCGGCCTCATGAGAGTGCCCGGAATGAAAATGCCGAATTCTTCCGGCGGGGAAAACGCTTTAACGGTGGTGGCTGTGGGCATTGAAGTGGGTTGCACCCGGCGCTGAGCTCGCTGGAACTTTTCTCCGGACAGGCCTGAAATTACTCCCTCTCAGAGAAAGCGGAAAGCGAAATTATCGGGTCCGGAAGCCGGAAATGCTGTCTCCGAAGTCGAATTGCCGACGTCTCCGCGGAAAAATAAAACTGGAAGTGATGCAGAAGTATTTTACTCTGGCTTACATTATAGTAAATTTGGTTTTTATTATTTTTCCACAGGATGTTTCCCGTTCCCGCCAAGATATTTCCCAGCTCCAGTCAGTTTCCGGACTCCGCCGCCGCGTTTGAAGGTCTGACGGAACTCGCGGCGCTGGCCTGCGGAGCTTCGAGCGCCGCGATCATCATGCGGGAAAACGGCGGCTTTTCGCTTCTGTCAGCTTATGGCAGGGAGTCAGCTTTGTGGCAGGGTGAGGCAGGTGTTGCGGTATCTATTCTACAGCAGACCATTGAAGGGAGTGAGGTGCATTCCCGCGTGCTTCCCGGGACAGAGCAGGCTGACGACGATACAGGGATCGGCCGGTTTTGGGGTGTCCCATTCGGCGGTCCGGACAAACCCGAGGGCGTTGTTTTCATTCTCGATTCCAATACCGCCGAAAAACCGCCCGTGCGAAGCGAAGCTCTCGAAAAAGTGGCGACGCAAGTCGAGACGCTGATCGAGCGATGCACCGCTCAAAGTTTGCCCGGGGAATCCGCGGCCCCTTACGGCTCGAGATTAGATTCATCGATCGAGGGAATCATGACTCTGGACGAAACCGGGAAAGTTTTCCAGTCCAACAAAACGGGCCTGAAGTTTCTGGAGATCGATTCGATGACTGAAGACTCGTCTATCGATTTCATCGAAATGGTAGCGGTTAGTCACCGCGAGACCGTTTCCGAAATGCTGAGTCAGGCGCTCAATGGAAATGAGGGAATCACCGAATATCTCTTCGAAGGATCGCAGGGAGGCCGGATTTGGTTGGAGACGTTATTTGCCCCGCTGCACAACAGCAATAATGAGGTCGAAGGCGTGTCGGCCATTCACCGCGATATCACGGAAAGCAAAAAGCTTGAAGAGGAACAAATGCTGCTGACTTATGGATTGGAGCATTCCCTGAGCGGCTTCGATATCGTGAACGAAGCGGGCGAAATTGTATATGCGAATAAAGCCTACCTGGATCTTTGGGGGTATGAATCAGCTGACGAGATAGTCGGACATTCGCCCAATGGTCATTGCCTCGACCCCGGTCTCCCGGAAAAGATCATCGGCACCTTGAAAAAAGAAGGGCGTTGTCGCATCGAGTTCACCGCCTTGCGGAAGGACGGAACCACCTTTGAGGCACTGATGTCAGCCCGTCTCATCCACGATACGAACGGACGCGAAATCTATACCGGTTCGACCGTCGATATCACCGAACGGAAGAAGATGGAGGAAGAGATTCGCCTGAGTCAGGAACATCTCGCTGACTTGATCAATTCGGTCGACGGCATTTTATGGGAGGCCGATCCCGAGACATTCGGTCTCACCTTCGTCAATTCGAGAGCCGAGACCATTCTCGGTTACCCTGCTTCGCAATGGGTCGAAGACCCCACCTTCTGGGTCGACCATATCCATCCCGACGACCGCGCATGCGCCGTCGGCTATTGCAAGCAATGCACCGGTAGAAATGAAGACCACGAGTTCACGTATCGGATGATTGCGGCCGACGGCAGCATTGTCTGGCTTCGGGATCTCGTCAAAGTGGGAGTGGAGAATGGACGCACCACCTCGCTCCGCGGCATCATGGTGGATGTCACGGATCAGCAACATTCGGAACTTCGCATCCGGCAGCTGAACCGGACGCATTCCGTCCTCAGCGGCGTCAACCAGCTCATCATACGCGAGAAAGACCCCGTGACGCTCCTGACGAAAGGTTGCGAGATCGCTGTGGAAGACGGTCTCTTTGCGATGGCGTGGATCGGACTGATCAATCCGGAAACGGGAGCACTCGAGCTCGTCGGTAACGCCGGCTCCGACGAAGCCGAGATCGAAGCAATTAAATCAATGTTAGGAGATGGCGAAACCCCTCCCGCCTGTTGCTTCACGGAGCGCTCCCTTCACCACGGGAACCATGAGATTTGCAACGACGTCTCGACTCATCCGGAAGCGGAACCCTGGAGAGAATCCGCACTCGCAGCCGGATACCACTCGATCGCTTCATTGCCTCTCCTCGAAGGCGACCGCGTCATCGGAAACTTCAATCTGTATGCCGGCGCGCCTGACTTCTTCGATGAATCCGAGATGGAGCTTCTCGACAAACTCGCCGAAGACCTCTCCTTCGCGTTGAAAGTGCACCAGCAGGAAGAGAGGAGACTCGCTGTGGAGCAGGAACTCCGGACCAGCGAGGCAAAACTGAGCGATTCGATGCGCATCGCTCGCCTCACGCACTGGGAATTCGACCTCGAGAGACAGTGTTTCCAATTCGACGACAATCTCTATCAGCTGCTCCACGTCAGCGCTGAAGAGATCGGTGGTTACGATATTTCTCCCGGACCGCTCTTTGAGAAATTCTGTTTCCCTGAGGAAATCCCCCACCTCATGCAGAGTATCGAGCGAATGATTTCGAAGGGCGACGAGCCATCGACGATTTTCGAGAATCGGGTGAAACTGGGGAATGGCGAAGTGGGATGGTTCTCGACCGAAGTCTTCGCGGAACGGGATCAGGACGGTTGGCCAGTGAGAGTCCACGGGGTCACGCAGGAAATAACCGCGCGCCGAAAAGCGGAAACCGCCGTCCAGGAAGTGGAACACCGGTTCCGTCGCCTCATCGAACACAGCTCCGACTGCATCGTCCTGACAGACAGAGAAAATCGAATTCAATACGCCAGCCCTTCCGTCGTTCAGATGGAAAAAGCAGAGCCCGAAGCGCTCGTCGGACGAAGCCTTTTGGAGAACATTCATCCCGACGACACCGAATCGCTCGCGAACCATTTTCTGAAGCTCGCGGAGAAGCCCGCATCGACCGTCGAACTCTCGTGGAGAAGTGGCGACCCCGCGGGAGGATACCGGTGGCTGGAAGGCGTTGCCACCAATTTGCTCGAAGACCCCATCATCGAAGCCATCGTGATCAACTACCGCGACGTGACCGCCCGAATGCAGCTGGAAGAGGACTTCCGCCAGTCTCAGAAGCTCGAGGCGATCGGCCAGCTGGCCGGAGGTGTCGCTCACGATTTCAACAACATCCTCACTATCATCGGCGGCTACGGTTCGATTCTGATGGCGGATGAAAACTTAACTCCCGGAATGGCGGACGCGTCGAAGCAGATCGTGCAAGCATCCGAACGCGCCGCCGGACTCACGAGGCAATTGCTCGCATTCAGCCGTCGCCAGGTTCTCCAAACCCGCCAGCTCGACGTGAACGAAAACGTCATCAACCTGACCAATATGCTGCAACGCATTCTCGGGGAGGATATCAGGCTCGTCATCGAGCTCCACGACGATATTCTCGCGACCCGCGCCGATGCAGGGATGATCGACCAGCTTCTCATGAATCTCGTCGTCAATTCCCGTGATGCCATGCCAGACGGAGGCACCCTCACGATTGAAACGCAGGCATTCAGCCTCGGAGCGGAGGCAGGGAAACGCTTTCCCGGCGCCATGCCCGGTCGTTACGTGAAAATCCGTGTGAGCGACACCGGGGAAGGCATCCCTCAGGAAAACCTCGCCCGAATCTTTGACCCGTTTTTCACGACGAAAGAGCAGGGCAAAGGAACCGGGCTCGGGTTGGCGACCGTCTTCGGAATCGTAAAACAGCACGCGGGGTTCATCGCGGTGGAAAGCGAACCGGGAAAAGGAACGAGCTTCTCGATTCTGTTTCCGGCATGCGATCCTCACCTGAATGACCGCGGCATCCCCATCAGTGAGACCGCTGTTAAAACAGGCTCGGAAACGATTCTCCTCGTCGAGGATGAAGAGCCCGTGAGAAATCTGGGACGCCTTGTCCTCGAACGCGCCGGCTACCGGGTGATCGAAGCCGCCAACGGGGTCGACGCCATCGAAATCTGGGAGGAGAACCGGGATAAAATCGATCTTCTCTTCACCGACATCGTGATGCCGGGCGGCATGAGCGGACTCGATCTCGCAGCCCACCTGCAGGAGATGGACTCAGATCTTTCGGTCATTTTTATCAGCGGCTACAGCGCGGATATCGCCGGACGCGAACTCAATCTGGAGGAAGGACAGAACTTCGTGCAAAAGCCATGCTCACCCCGCAAGATGTTGAAGATCGTAAGAAAGTGTCTCGACGAGAGAGTCGGTCCTCTTTACTCGTAAAGGCCGGACCGCTTCCTGCAAATGAACCCGGGATATTCCCGGGCCTGTCATTCTGAGGCTCGTTGTGCCGCCTCGCGCTGAGCCGCTTCCATCGCGGCACGCTTTGCGGCTTCCGCCTCGGCGCGAGCACGTTCCGCAGCCTCACGCTGAGCCGCTTCCATCGCAGCACGTTTTGCAGCTTCCGCCTCGGCTCGAGCACGTTCCGCAGCCTCACGCTGAGCCGCTTCCATCGCAGCTCGTTTTGCGGCTTCCGCCTCAGCTCGAGCACGTTCCGCAGCTTCACGTTGAGCCGCTTCCATCGCAGCACGTTTTGCGGCTTCCGCCTCGGCTCGCGCACGTTCCGCAGATTCACGTTGAGCCGCTTCCATCGCAGCACGCTTCGCGGCTTCCGCCTCGGCTCGGGCCCGTTCCGCAGATTCACGCTGAGCCGCTTCCATCGCAGCTCGCTTCGCGGCTTCCGCTTCGGCTCGGGCTTTCTCTTCGGCTTCACGTTGACTGGTTTCCATCGCGGCACGCTTTGCAGCTTCCGCCTCGGCTCGGGCCCGTTCCGCAGCTTCACGCTGAGCGACTTCCATAGCAGCTCGTTTTGCGGCTTCCGCCTCGGCGCGAGCACGTTCCGCAGCTTCGCGCTGAGCCGCTTCCATCGCAGCTCGCTTCGCGGCTTCCGCTTCGGCTCGGACTTTCTCTTCGGCCTCGCGTTGACTGGTTTCCATCGCAGCACGTTTTGCGGCTTCCGCTTCGGCTCGGACTTTCTCTTCGGCTTCGCGTTGACTGGTTTCCATCGCAGCACGTTTTGCGGCTTCCGCTTCGGCTCGGGCTTTCTCTTCCGCCATTTGCGCTTGCGTCGCAGATTCCGTCGGATCAGTGGTCACCGGCATCGCGGCCCCGGAGGTGCCCGGCGTCTCGACCGGCTGCGCCTCCTTCGGCATAAGGGATTCCGCGGGAGCCGTTTCGACTGCGGGTGCCGCCCGGTCGGCTTCGGTCGGCGCGAGCGGCGCTGTCGGCATCGTTTTCTCAGGAACGTCCACTTTTTCAAGAGGCGTCGTCTCATTCGGCATGACCGTTTCTTGAGGAACCTTTTCAACCGCGGGCACAGGTTGGGCGGCTTCAGTTGGACTGGTCGATGGCTCTGCAGGCATCGCCACCTCCGAAGCATCACTCTTTTCCGCGGGCGGGGTTTCAACCACAGGCTCAGGCTGTGGGGCTCCGGCCGGACTGGTCGATGGCTCTGCAGGCATCGTCACCTCCGAAGTATCACTCTTTTCCACAGGCGGGGTCTCGACGACAGGCTCGGGCTGTGGGGCTCCGCCCGGACTGGTCGATGGCTCTGCAGGCATCGTCACCTCAGGCACGGTTGCCCCTGCTGCGGGTTGCGTTTCAACCGGAACAGGAGATTCGACGGGAGCCGGCTCGACTGCCGGCTCGGCCTCCATCGTCGGAGCCACCGCTACGGGAACGGCTGGCGCAGAGGGTTCAGCTTCAACCGCCGATGCTTCGGGATCCGGAGCGGTCGTCGGTTCAGGTTCGGCAGGCACGGTTGCCACGTTGCCATTGCCGACCGGCTCTTCTTCAGGTGACGCCGTTGCAGCGCCGGCGGCAGGAGACGTCGCCGGCACGGGAGTCTCCGGAGATGAAGCGACAGGAGGAGCAATCGGGTCCGACACCTCTGTCGTTTCCGGCTCCGAAGGAGCAACCACCACTGGAGTAACCGGCGCGGCAACGACTTCGGGAACGGCTGCGACCGCCGCTTTCTCTTTCGCGGTCACCTTGGCAACATCGCTCGTGATTTCCTGCTTGATTGCCGCGACTTCCGCTTTCGGCACATCGGCGAAGGAATCGACCCGCGAGGTCTTACGAAACCGCTCCGCGATTTTCGGCGCGACGACGGCGGCACCAACGACCGCAAGTGGAAGCGCGACGCGGGAGATCCGCGACTTTTCACCCGCATGACCGGCGTCATGAAAATGCGACGCGTGTCCTCCGCGGTCGACCTGGATCTCCCGTTGAGGAACGCGGGTTCGACAGGCGCTTTCGATCTGATGCCTCGACGGCCCGCCCTGCTGGACGAATACGTCTGCGTCGCGATAACCGTGGCCGTGCCCATTGCGATGATCGCGATGATCGCGATGATCGCGATGATCGCGATCGTGATCATGGTCGCGATGGGGAACGATACGAGTCGTATTCACGCTGCGTCGGAAGAGAACGGGATTTTGAGAAACCGGAGTATGGTGGCTGACGTAGCTGTCGCTCATGAAGTGATTCGTCGAGATGAACGTGTAGCTGGAGGGACCCAGATCGTACTGAAGGTCGCTGTTGCGATCGGCTCCGTGGAAGTGGTCACGGCCACGATCTCTATTGCGATTCGGAGGCAGCGGAGCCCAACCGACGTGATCACTCGTCTGACGCCAGGAAACCCAGGCGGGAGCCCATTCCGAATCGGGAACCCAGACCCATCCAACGCGGTTCAGATTGACCCATCGGCCGTAGTGGTAGGTCGCCCAGCCGAAAGGTTCGTTCGAGTTCCAGGCCCAGCCGTATTCCGTCCATGACCACGACCCGTCGAGATAGGGGCGCCATCCGCGGTTCGAAGCGACGCGGGGCTGCCAGGAATGGCCGTAGTCATCGATATCGACCCAGCGACCGTGAGGAGACAATCCTTCGTAAAACATCGTGAAGTCCCGCGGAGGCGACTGATAGCTTTCCTCCTCGTAGCGGGGTTGGCCTGACGGCCTCGATTGGGGTTTGGAAGTCGAGACCGGAATCGGCTCGGCACGCAGCTTCGGCGTGGCCTCGAGTCGACGCGCGAGAGTTTCGCTCTGAATTCTGGCTTCGGTGGCCTTCGCCTCCAATTCCTCATTCTGCCGCGAAAGTGCGTCAAGAGATGCCCTCAGCTCGGCACTCTCACGTTCCGCGAGGGCCGCCCTCATTTCCGCGAGCTGCTTCTCAACCAGCGCGCTCCGGTTTTCCATTTCAAAGGCCTGACGCTCCATCATATCCTGCGCCGCGGCCAATTCCTCGTGCGCCCGCGCGAGCTCGGCTTCGGTTGCGGGATTGGCGCCGGCCTGTGGATCCGGAGCCCGGTCACAGGAGGTGAAAGTGGCGAGGAGGGAAACGACTACAAGGAGACGCAAGTGGGGGTGCATGAAGGTAATACGCGCGATGGCACGACAATATGCAGCAGCATTTTTCGGATGAAGGGAAAATCGGAGGGCTCACGAAAGATTTTCGGTGCTGCAGATTCTGCGACGACAAACCGAATGCAGGGGAAGCCACGATGCCATCCGCCTTCTTCCCCATCCCCTTAATCGCTTGAGTGTTCCCGCAAAATTTGAAACGCTCTCCGGCGATGAAGTTGTCTCTCACGCTCCCCTGCCTGATTCTACTTGGTATGCTACCCGATGGGTTCGGGGACGACAAAATTGCGGGCTCACCGATTACAAACGAAGGCGTCTTCCCCGGAGCTGACGTTCTCTTTCCCGACGGAAAATATCTACAGTGGGCACGCGATGATAATCCCGAGGCGGATCAGATTCTCAAGTCAGGCACGATTCCTTTTACGGGTGAGTTCCCACTCGACTTCTCTTTTGTAACAGAGGTTCCGGAAAAGAATCAGATCGATGTCACCGTGTTCGAAAATCCCGAAGCAGCCAAGGCGAAGTTTGGCATGGGAAAGAATTTCATCACGATAAATCCCAACAGGGAAATGGCAGACGAGCAGTCCGGCACGAACTGGGAATGGTGGCTGGAAAAATACACGCTCCCTTCCGGGAACGTTCGGGAAATGATAGAAGGCCGAGTCGAAAACATCACCTACAGGCTTCTCGACTCTTCCGGACCACCCGATCGCAAACGGCTCCTCGCCAGTGAAGAAAACTATCGCAGGTTCCTCTTGGAAAAACTCGAGGGGAGCCGTCCCTCTGACAAAACGGAGCACCAAAATCGGGATTGGACGAACGCGGGAGGAAAAAGCATCGAAGCGGCACTGTTGAAACATTACCCCGAAACAGGAACCATCGATCTCAAACGCAGCGACGGAAAAGTGTATCGCAGCCTGCCTTTGAAAACCTTTTCACAATCCGATCAGGACTATGTAAAGCAACTCGGGTCGAACTAGAGAACCCCGAAAACCGGCGGCGCATCAAGAATTTCCGGGACGATCTGTAAGCCCCGAGCCATCCCCTCGGACCCGCCGTCACATAGCAAATAGATCTTCCTCTAAACCGGGAAATCGGATATTTATAACGGCATGAATACCAATTGCCTGTCTCTGTTTCGATTCGTTTTGGTTCTCTCAATGGGCCTCTGCATTTTTACTCTCCGTGCCGACGAGCCGGGTAAAGCGGGAGCCGCGGAGCGCGACGATGCAAAACCGAAACCCGAGGCCGACCGCGACGGCAGGAGGAAGCCGGCCGAAGCGAAAAAAGATCCCGTCGCCGCTGCGGGGAAGAACACGAAAGAAGGCAAGATGTTCGCCACTTATGACAAAGACGGAGATGGCGGTGTCAGCGCTGAAGAGATGGCGGACATGAAGGAGGGCAAACAGAACTCGAGAGCGAAGCGCGAATTTCGCAAGGCCGTGAAACGCGCCGACAAAGACGAAGACGGACAGCTCAACCTCGAGGAATTTACGTGGTGGCTTGAAGTCGGCCGAAGCAACGAGCGCGAGGAAAACCGCTGAGCACTACGAGGCCGAACCAAAGGTCTCGTTTTCGATTGGGTTCTCGATGGAGAGCGGACATAGAGTTCTCCACCTTCCCCCGATCCCATCAGACTGGCGCACGAACTGACGTCGAGGAGCAGGTTCCCCGCGATGCAAATTTCCGGAGCGCCGGCACGCTCTCATTTCCTCGCTACCGCATCCCCGACCTCGTCCATCTTCGCGCGAATGAACGCGTCGTATTCTTTAATCACCGCCTGAAGGCTCTCATCCTTCGTTGCGATCAGGTTCGTCGTCTCCCCCGGATCTTTCACGAGATCGTAAAACTCGTCGCGCTCCGGATTCAGGAAATCGCGAATCAGTTTGTAGTCCGCGGTTCGCCAGCAACGCATATGAGTATGCGACTGGTGAAGCGTCGAGTATTCGCCGTAGTAGGAGTTCTCCCACTCGCCGACCACTTCGCGACGAAGGAGCGGGGTTAAATCACGGCCTCGAATCGTCGCGTCATCAGGCAGTGCAATTCCGGCCATCGCGCAAATCGTGGGAAACCAATCGAGGTTTGTCAGGGTCTCGTCAATCACCGTTCCCGGTTCGATCACACCCGGCCAGCGCACCGCGGTCGGCACCTGAATGGACGTATCATACATATTCGGCCGCTGACCTCTCGGTACGTTGGGGTTGGTCACTTCGGGCAACGGCTTCGTGACCCAGTGTCCGTTCCCCTTATGCCAGATTCCGTTGTGTCCCATGTTGTAGCCGTGGTCCGAGGAAAAAATCACGATCGTGTTCTCTTCGAGCCCCTGCTCTTTCAAAGTATCGAGGACCCGTCCGAGATTGCGATCAACGCTGCGCACCGAGGAGAAATACTCGCGCGTCATCCGCTTCACCCGGGATACGTCGAGGTCAGGGTAATCCGGATGCGGAATCGGCGTCTCTTCATCGGTCATGTCAGCATAGGGAGCCGCGTCCTCATCACTGACCGGCAACCAGGCCGTGTGCGGCGCGCGGGTGTGCCAGCAACAGAGAAACGGTTTCTTTCGTTTCCTCCCTAGAAATTGAATGACTTCATCGGCGAGAATATCAGCAGTGAGCCCGGTAAAACCTCTTTCTTTCCCGCCTTTCTCCATCACCGGATCGACCGTGGCCCATCCCCCGTGACGGTGACCGATGAAGAGACTGAACCCGTGCTTTTTCGGATGGTAAAAATCGGGCTGACCGAGATGCCATTTGCCGATCAGGGCGGTGTCGTAGCCGGCCTTCTGGAGAAGCCGCGGCCAAACCGGTAAAGCCGGATCGAGCCCCCATTCCGTTCCGCCGAGTTCCGTCTCCGGGTCCCACTTCTGGTAAGGCTTGATCCAATCCGAAATCCCGACCTCGGTCCCGTACCGACTCGTCATCAAGCTCGCCCGTGACGGACTGCACACCGGAGTCACCGTAAAACTGTTGGGGAGGTAGGCACCGCTGCGAAACAGCTCGTCCATGTGAGGTGTCTTCGCCATCGGGTGCCCCGCCACCCCCACCGCCCAGGGCGCCTGATCATCGGTAAAAACGAAAAGAATGTTAGGACGATCAGCCCCGTTTGCAAGGGACGTCAGAAGCGCCATCGCCGCTGAGAGGCAACTGAGAAGACGGAACCGGGAAGGCAAAGCACGTATCATGATTTCAGTTCACTACAGTTTGCGATTTTTGTCCAAATCATAAGCTCGCCCGAGACAATCGGACCAGCATTACCGCACCGCTCCCCGGGCATTCCACACCGCCACCCGCTATCGGGGCGTTCCAACCGCCTTGAGAATTTCGTCCCGTGATTTCAGCAGCTCGTAGGGGTATGGGATCGGAAACGGCCGCGGTGCGGGAGCGGTGATGAACCCCTCGTCCAAAGTGAACCGGCAGCCTGATGCCTCAGCGCTGACGAGATCCCCTTCCGAGTAAAGAATCCCGAGCGGCTTCTCGGCGGGAAGGACGTAACGGATCACGCGAGGCCCTGACACGGCACTATTGCACCCCATGTCGAAGACGTTTGCCTCGGAAATGACCCGCCCTCCGACTCCGACCCGCATCCCCTCGTCGTTCACGTAACCGACGACGTTGTTGTAAACATGAGCATCCATATTTCGGAACTCGCCCGGGGAACGCCCGTTGACCATCGTGTTGTAGAGATTGCAGGCGATCGTGATTCGCCCGCGCGAGGGAGCGGCGCTGTTTCCGATGAGCGAACCGGTTTTCGTTTCCAGAAAATTGTTGTTCGAAAAGGTGACCATGTCCGGCGTGCCGCCGTCGTTGTGATAGACGCCGAGCGATTCGTCCGACATCCGTTTCCACGTGTTGTCATGGATCCAGTAGTTTTCGCCGCCCCAGATCTCGAGACCATCGGTCGCGCCGTTTTTGAACCAGGGCGCCTCGTAGGCATACGGCCAACCGAGGTCGCCGACGTGAGTGATCCCCACCAGAATCAGTTCTCCCTTCCGGGCATTGAGCTGCCCCGTTTTCACTGGCGTCTCGACCGGCGGAAGGTTGATCCCGCGATCGTTGTCAGGGATCCCATACTGCCACGTAATCGAAACGCCTCTTCCGTCGATCGTTTTGAATTTTCCGAGCGCGGTGCCCCCGTGAGGCACGTGCCAGGTTTGACCGTCGAGTGAAGGGTGAAAATAAATCCACCGCGGCGTGTCGTCAGTGATCGCCTTCAAGAGAGAGTCATCGGTCAGGCTCGTGATTTCCGTTAGAACCCCTTCCGCCCCGCCGATCGTTTCAGCCCCGAACCCGAACCGGAGAGCGAGAAGGCTTTCAACCCGCTCTGAAGGAGACGCGAATGACTCACGGCTCTTCGCTGCCGATTGAACCGGAGCGTCCGTCTGGGCGCGCACCGGCAAAGCCGAAAAAATCGCGATGACGGCGAAAAGCGAGAGCCACCCCCAACTGACTGACATTCGCGCTAACGGTGCGTTTCCGCGGCGCCGGAGAAAATCCGTTTTCTTTTCCGTCGCCCATTGGATTGAAATGCGCTGTTTCATGGTTTGGATGGCCGATACCAGTTCACTCTGGCTCGTAAGCCAAACGGTGGTAAGACCGGCGGCATAGTAGCAGGCCATCTTCAACGATGGCGATCTCTTTTGACGAGTCCGGTCAGCCGTCGGGGTGAGATTTCGTATTCAACCGCCCGAAACCGGAGCGCATGGTTCGACCCGTCGCCCCCGTGTTCGTGAGGATTATTCCGCGGCTTCGAGGCGCTGGATGATATCCTTCATCTGAGCGATCTCCCGCTTCTGAGCCTCGATAATGTCCCTGGCCAACTTCGCCGTTTCCGGATCTTCGAAGGTCGCGTTCTGACTCACCATGATCGCGGATGAGTGGTGCGGAATCATGGCCTTCATGTACTGCACATCCTTAATCGGGGTCTGTGACCGCAGGAGCCCGAGAACGCCGAAAAACGCGACCGCCGACCCCACGAGAATCGCGACGTTGAGCTTCCTGTTATCGTACATTTTCCACATAAACAGCAGCATCACGATCGCCATCGATGAGACCATCAAAGTGGGCATGTAAGTCCGCGTGTAACTGAGCATGACGTGATCCCACGCCGCAGCGTTGAGAAATGAGATGCCGTACATGACGACAAACGAGACCGCCATCATGATTCCAAATTTTGAGTAGCTTCCTTTCATGAGAGTTGGGTGTTTTATTCTGATCTTCCGTTTCGATTACGAAAGCGCTTCAGCCTCTTTCCAAACGCGAAGATTGTGCCAATCCCCGTCCCCGCACCAATGAGAAAACTCAAGACTGCCGCTCCATCCCCCGCGCCGCGGGGGATGGAGCCGAACGTCACCGCGCGACTTCCGGGTGCTCGCAAAAGCGCAGCCCACCTCAGGCCAGTGGTGCAGACTTGCAATGAGTCACCCCGACTCCTTGCGGAATGCAAGATCACACCTCTCAGTCAACGGCTGCCGCCTGCCCCGGTTTCCTGACGCCGACACGGGTGTCGGTTGCAGAAGACGAGTCGGAGCGTATCCTTTTACCTATGATTCCAGACGCATTTCAATCACACCTCGTGGAAACCCTGGAAGAGATCAAAAGCGGAGGGCTTTTCAAGACTGAGCGCTACATCAGCTCGTCTCAAAACGCGACGATCACGTTGGCCGACGGACGCGACGTAATCAATATGTGCGCGAACAATTACCTCGGTCTCGCCGATCACCCGCGAGTCGTCGAAGCCGCCTGCAACGCGGCACGGGAATACGGATTCGGCATGGCTTCGGTGAGATTTATTTGCGGTACCCAGACGATCCACCGGAAACTCGAAGAACGAATTTCCCATTTCCTCGGAACCGAAGACACGATCCTTTATCCGTCCTGCTTTGATGCCAACGGAGGCCTTTTCGAAGTGGTCCTCTCCGCAGAAGACGCCGTGATCTCCGACAGCCTGAACCACGCGTCGATCATCGACGGAGTGCGACTTTGCAAAGCGGAACGCTTTCGCTATGCCAACAATGACATGGCGGATCTCGAGGCAAAACTCAAAGAAGCCGATGAGGCGGGAGCGCGATTCAAACTCATCACGACCGACGGCGTCTTCTCGATGGACGGTATCATTTGTCAGCTCGATGAAGTTCACCGACTCGCGGAAAAATACGGGGCAATCGTCCATTTCGACGATTGTCATGCCACGGGATTTCTCGGCGAGCGGGGACGCGGCACCCACGAGCATCGCGGCATCTTCGGGAAGATCGATCTCACGACCGGAACCCTCGGGAAGGCGCTCGGAGGCGCCTCGGGCGGCTACACGTCGGGCAAAAAGGAAATCATCGATCTGCTTCGCCAACGCTCCCGCCCCTACCTGTTCTCGAACAGCGTCTCCCCCATCATCGTCGCGGCGTCGCTCGAAGTGCTCGATCTTCTCGAGGAATCGACGGAGTTCGCTGACAAGGTGAAAGAGAACACCGCCTACTTCCGGACGCAGATGGCCTCGACCGGTTTCACGCTGTCGGGAGCGGATCACCCGATCTGTCCCGTCATGATAGGAGACGCCGCGCTCTCCCAGCAATTTTCAAACCGGCTACTCGAGAAAGGCATTTTCGCGATCGGTTTTTTCTACCCGGTTGTGCCTCCTGACACAGCCCGAATCCGAACACAGATCAGCGCGTCTCACACCACGGGACAACTCGATCAGGCGATCGAAGCGTTTGTCGAGACCGGTAAAGAACTCAACCTTATCTGAATCATGGACGCGATCGTAAAAGCAAAAGCGGAAGAGGGACTGTGGCTCGAAGACGTTCCCATGCCCGAAGTCGGCCCGATGGACGTCTTGATCAAAATCAAAAAGACATCGATCTGCGGGACCGATCTGCACATCTGGAAGTGGGACAAATGGGCTCAGAAAACAGTCCCCGTCCCTCTCGTGATCGGACACGAATTCTGCGGCGAGATTGCAGAGGTCGGCGCTGGCGTGAAGGATTTCTCCCCCGGGGAAACCGTCTCCGGGGAAGGTCACATCGTCTGCGGGCACTGCCGCAACTGTCTCGCGGGACGACGCCACCTCTGTCCCAACACCGTCGGAGTCGGCGTTCAGCGTCCAGGCGCGTTCGCCGAATATCTCTCCATCCCCGCGACGAATGCCTACAAAGTCGAAGGCTCGATTCCCGACGAAATCATCTCCACCTTCGATCCGCTCGGCAACGCGGTTCACACCGCTCTCTCCTGGGAACTGACCGCCGAAGACGTCCTCATCACCGGCGCGGGCCCGATCGGTTGCATGGCCGCGAGCGTCGCTAAATTCGCCGGAGCACGCCACGTCGTCGTCACCGACGTCAACCCCTTCCGCCTCGACCTCGCCAAAAAATCCGGAGCAACCCGTGTTGTCAACGTCGCCGAAGAATCGCTCGATGACGTCAAAACCGAACTCGGAATGAAAGAGGGGTTTGACGTCGCCTTTGAAATGTCGGGAAACCCCGGCGGAATGCGGGATATCCTCACACACACCTCAAACGGGGCCAAGGTTTCCCTTCTCGGCATCTTCCCTGAAGAATTCGCGATCGACTGGAACAAGGTCATTTTTAAAGGCCTCGTCCTCAAAGGAATCTACGGCCGGGAAATGTTTGAAACCTGGTATCGCATGACCTCCATGATTCGGGCCGGACTTGATATTTCGCCGGTGATTACGCATCGCTTTCACTACACTGATTTCCAAAAAGGAATCGATGCGATGCTCTCGGGAGAATCCGGCAAGGTCGTCCTCGACTGGACCTGACCGCCACCTGCGCAGGTGTCACCACCCGCTTCCTCCTGAAGTTATAATACGGTTCCACGTCCCACGAATAAGGGGTGATTTTTCCTGCATCGTTCACTATCTTCATTCGTTATTTTAATCCAAGAACCTCCCATGAAAAAAATCACCACGCTCTCACTCGCGCTTCTCTCGACGGCGCTGTTCACCAACACCGGCTTCGCGGAAACCGCTGAAACCGCTGAATCGATCTTCGACAACTTTGAAGCACAGAAAGCCGAAGCGCTCGAGGCCTACGTCAAAAGCAACCCGACCGCTGATGACGCCTCCACCGCGGAGTCGATGCTCATTGGAGCCTACATGCAACTCGATCAGCCTGAGAAAGCAGCACCTCTTCTCGAGAAACGCTACGAGGCCTCTTCAAAAGGCGCCGATGCCAATCTCGAAGAGCTCATCGGCGGAGTCATCGAGCCCCTCTTCCGCGCCTATTCTGCAGCGAGCAATAAAGACGGAGCCCGTGCCATTCTTGAAAAAGCCAAGGCCGACCTCGCCGCTCATCCACAGGGTCCGCAGATCGCCCAGTTTTTCGACGGGATGCTCGGCAAGCTCGATTTGCCGGCCGTAGGCGACACCATGGACATCAAGTTCACCTCCACCGATGGCAAAGAGATCGACCTCTCGAAGATGAAGGACAAAGTCATCCTCGTCGATTTCTGGGCAACCTGGTGCGGCCCCTGCGTCGCGGAAATGCCTCACGTCATCAGCACCTACGCCAAGTATAAAGACGCCGGCTTCGAAGTCGTCGGCATCTCACTCGATTCCGACAGAGCCGCGCTCGACGAATTCGTCGCCGAAAAGGGAATGACCTGGCCGCAGTATTTCGACGGCAAAGGATGGGACAACGACATCGCGAGAAGCTTCGGCATCTCCGGCATCCCCGCGACCTTCCTTATCGGCAAAGACGGCAAAATCGCCGGGTCCAACCTTCGCGGCAGCGCCCTCGAAGAAGCCGTCGCCGAATTGGTGAAGTAACCGGCCCGGTCACGCTTCAGTTCGCGCAGGGAGGATTCATTCTTCCCCGCCGCGAGGTGAAAAAACCAGCAGCGGCCTGAAGCGTCGCCCGCTAACGGTCCCAACCTGTTCCCTCGCAGCCGCAACTGCCAGGCTTCGCCCGTCGAACATTTGCCCACGGCGCTGGCGCGTATTTTGTAGGCGATGGCCGCGACTTCGCTCTTCGAACGTCCGGAGATCACGGGCCATCCGACCGAGCCCCGGGACGGAGTCACCTTGACCCGGCTACAGCGCTGGCGCCGATGACCACGTCTTCGGGCGCCCCTACAGGTCGCTGAGAGTGGCTATCAACAGACCCCGGGCTGAAGCCCGGGGCTGTGTTCGATTGGGCCTTCAGCCCATTTCAACGTCACCGGCAACGGCACGGCAAAGAGACAGGTCCCAACGCGGTCTGGAAGCTCGCCCGGTCGTTCAACCGCCCGTAGAGCCTCGGCCGGAGATTAGGATTAAGAGTATGAAAAAGAAAAAGAGATTGGGTCCGCGAGAGGAAAATGGAAACCGGGGCCTAATCAAAGATGATTACGCCTTTGGCATTTTTCCCTGCGAGCATATCATCGAACGCCTGTGACAAATCGCGAAGCAGGTAAGTCCTCGTGACGAGTTCATCGAGAAGAATCTTCCCCCCGAAGAGCCTCGGCCGGAGATTAGGATTAAGAGTATGAAAAAGAAAAAGAGGTTGGGTCCGCGAGAGGAAAATGGAAACCGGGGCCTACTCAAAGATGATTACGCCTTTGGCATTTTTCCCTGCGAGCATATCATCGAACGCCTGTGACAAATCGCGAAGCGGATACGTCCTTGTGACGAGTTCATCGAGAAGAATCTTCCCCTGCCCGTAGAGCTCTATGAGTCGCGGAAAATCGAACTCGGGATTCGCTTTTCCATACAAAGGATTCGTGTAGATCTTGTCCCACTCGAAAAGGTTCATATCGATCTCTATCGTTTCCTCAATCCCTGACACTTGCACAGCGACACCCGCGTTGCGAACCATCGCGAGCGGTGCCGCACCCAGAGCGGGAATCCCCGTGCACTCAAACGCATAGTCAGCACCCCGCCCGTCACACAACGCCGCGACCTCCTTCGCCGCTTCCAAAAGCCCGGCGTCGCCCGTCGATGCCAAAATCGGATGCGTCGCTCCGAACTGCTTCGCCATCTCCAAGCGACTCTCTTTCACATCGATCGCGATGATTTTCGCAGCCTCGGAAACCTTCGCCGCCTGGATCACATTCAACCCGACCCCACCGGTCCCGATCACGACGACAGAACTGCCCGGAGCGACCTTCGCGGCATGGACGACCGAGCCGTAACCGGTCATGACCCCGCAGCCGAGAAGGCACGCCGACGCGAATGGAACCGAGTCCGGAATCACGACGACCGCTTCCTGTCTCACCACGGTCTCCCTCGACAGCGTCCCGAGATGAAACGAGCGCCGAATCGGAGCACCATCGAATAAAGTTCGGTCAGGGTGTGCGTGCCCGCTTTCGGGCGAACGGCCCGTGACCGGGGAATTCACCTCGCAAATGTTCGTGTTCCCGTGCTGGCAGGCGTAGCAGGTATGACAGGGAATCGCCCAGTTCAAAACGACGTGATCGCCAACCGCAACGCCTGCAACCTCATCGCCGATCTCCGTCACGACACCGGCTCCCTCGTGCCCGAGCACGACAGGATGCCCCCACGAAAGCGAATCCCAATCCGTGTGACAAATCCCCGAAGCCTTCAGTTCGACTTTAACCTCTCCGCTCCCGGGGTGCCCCACTTCAATCTGCCGGATAGAAAATCCGCCTTTTCCATCGGATACAGCTGCTTCGATACTCATAAGGATGCGGGTTGTGGAATCAAATTCTGGATCAGCTTCTCAGAGCCGGTAAGGCATTCACAGTGAATCCGTTTGCCCGCAGTATCAACCGCGTGCTGAACCGCTAGTTCGAATTTCGGGTGGTTGAGCGGAAAAGAAACAGCGAGAAAAGGCAGTCTGTCCATTGCGAGCGAACAGCTAACAACGGCATTCAACAGGGTATGATCAACGACTTGACCCTGTTGGATTCGATGCTGTTCGGCGGTTGCGGCAACAGGGATGGGGCTCAGCTCGAGTTCACCCGAGTCCCATCACGATTCCCCAATGAAAGGCGGCATTTTCCCGCGGATAATTTTCATGATTTGCTCCAGGGCCGCTTCATGTTGGTTCTTCCTGTGCCGGGCAAAATGGAGTCGGTTGACGAGCGGTGTGTAGCCTTCCCAAAGAACGGTGACGTCAGGGGTTTGCGCGCAGAGAAAATCGGGGATAATCGCCAGCCCCGGTGCGCGTGAAAGGCTTCTGAGAATGGAGTTAAAATTCGGGACGATGTAGTTGGGCCGGAAGTCAGGGGAACGCTGGAAATTTTGTTTCCAAAACCGCAACATGTGATCGTTATCCCCCGCGATGCCATACCACGATTGCTGCTGCAGCCAGGCCCTCAGAGCAACCGGATCGGCTGGATCGAAGCCGCTCGCATCAAGATCCTTACCGGCAACGAGAACGATCATTTCCTGTGAAAATCGCTCATAGTGGATGCCGCGCAGCTCGGGACTGTGGGGCGTCACAACGAGATCGATGACCTGATTCTCCAACTTTTTCAACAGTTGCCGGTAATCCCCAAACTCCAGTATGAGATTGAATGGCAAATCCGGCACCGCGTCTTCCAAACTCAACTGAAAGGTCTCGAAGCACATCCCGAGCGTGATCGTCGGCCGGTCCTCCGAGGCGCTGCGCTGGCTCTTGACTTCGATTTCCTCAAGCCGCCCGATCGGATCCACGATCGCGTTGTAGAGTTGTTTTCCCCGTTCCGTCGGCACGAGGAGACGCGGACGCCTCTCGAAAAGCTTGTAACCGACATGGTTCTCAAGCGAGCTCAGATGCAGGCTCACCCCGGGCTGCGAGACGAGCAGATGCTCAGCGGCAGCGGTCACACTGCCGCGCTCATAGATGGTTTTGAAAGTTCGGAGCCACTCGAGATTGATCATAATACTAATCTGTTCGCATGATTTGCATTATTTGAATGATCGCAAGGGACTCGCGAAGGTCAAGCCATCAACCGATTGAAGCCTCACTTTGGAGTGACGCTCAACGAACACCACCCATCCAACATTATGAATCTGGAACTCAACGAAAAAACCGCCCTTGTCACCGCTTCCTCCGCCGGAATCGGTCTTGAAATCGCCCGCTCTCTCGCTGCCGAAGGCGCGCGTGTCATCATCAATGGACGCAGCCAAAAACGCGTCGACGAAGCCTGCTCCGACATTCGCTCGCACTTGCCCGAGGCGAAGCTCGAAGGCCTCGTCGCGGACAACGCCACCGCCGAAGGCGCCGAACTAACTCTGGCCGCTTTTCCCGAAATCGACATCCTCGTCAACAACCTCGGAATCTACGAGGCGGTCGGCTTTTTCGACGAGACCGATGAGGCCTGGCAACGCCTCTTCGAAACCAACATCATGAGCGGAGTGCGCCTCGCGCGTCACTACCTGAAGGGGATGCTTGACCGCAACGAAGGACGGGTCATTTTCATCTCCAGTGAATCCGGCATCAAGCCCGCGCCGGAAATGGCTCACTACAGCGCGACGAAGACGATGCAGCTCGGTATTTCACGTGCCCTCGCCGAATTGACCAAAGGCACGCGAGTGACGGTGAACTCCGTCCTCCCCGGGCCGACTCTCACCGAAGGCGTGCAAAAGTTCATCGCTGACGTTTTCCCCGACCTTCCCGCCGCAGAGGCAGAGGCGCGTTTCATCGTGGAGAACCGGCCCACCTCACTGATCCAGCGGCTGATCAAGCCACAGGAAATCGGCGACATCGTTGCCTTCGTCAGCAGCGCCCGCGCTTCCGTGATCAACGGCAGCGCTATCCGAGCCGAAGGAGGAATGATACAAAGTGCTTTCTAAAGAGCGAAAGGACTTTTGCAGGGACGCCTGATAAGGACTCGACGTCGTTATCAGGCTGTTTCAATTCCCCCGGGGCGTATCCCTCCCGGAATTCCAACTTCCGGGGAAAACGCTATTCGGCCGATGCCTTCACCGGCACGATTTCATACGCGTGCGCGACCGGCTTGCGACTCGCCAGCGCGGCCTCCCAGTGAACCTCTACCTGCTTGCGCGTCTCCTCATAGTTGGGCCACTTCTCGATATACCGCCGCGTCATCACCGCGCTGTATTCCTTTTTGTCCTCAAAGTGATCGTAGTGCGCCTGCACCGCGGCAGGATCTTCGACATCGACTTTGTAGTGATGAACCATCCAGCGCCGTGAGTTCAACAGGCTGCAGGCTTCCGCCTCGGCGCTCTTCCGCTGAGCGTTGTGTTTAGCCACTTCGCGGGCCTGCTTGAACTGAGGCGTTGCTTCGTTGAAAGCGAGATTGATTCCGCTCGCGAGTTCCTTGGCGGAGTGCTGCCCGACAGCCGCGCCGTCGATACGGAGCTCATACTGCCCTTCCGCCAATCCCACGACCGAGAGCAGCTCCTGATTCAAGTCATCTTCGATCGGCAGGAGCTCCAGCAGTTCTTTCGCTCCCGACTGAATCGGGTAAGGCAATGCTTTCGCGAGCACCGTGAACGACACGCCGCCGTTTTCACTTTCTACCGAGGTCACGTCGGCGTTGACGCTTTCCTTCACGTGATCCGCAGCGGCGTCGACCGCCACCTTCGAAACGATGGAAGGAGCGCCCTGCGACTTCAGGAACAGCCACGTCATCATCAAAAAACCGGGGTCTCCCGGGTGCACGCGGTCCCGACCGACAATCGTCCACGTCGGATCCTTCTCCTGCTGCTTCGCGTTAAACGCCGTCATTGGTCCGTGCAAATCCACGACCTTCCCGTCGTTTGCGGCGGCCAGTTTCCGGACGATCTCCCCGCATCGCCCCAGTCCATCATTGCATCCGAACAGATTCGTCATCTCCATCTCCGCGGTCTGATCATACGGAGTCGGAGTCATGAAGATCAGCTTTGGATCACCCGCCTCGGCCCGAAGCCGCGCGACGACCTCTTTCATGCTCGCCTCATAGCGTTCCATCGAGGATTTCTGCGCTTTCAACTGCGCCTCAGTCGGCTCGAAGGTGTAATTGCCCCGCCCGATATCGTTCATCCCGAACATGATCGCGACAGAGGTCGGCTCGTAGTCGATCACGTCCTCCTTCAGTCGGCGGAGCGAACCGTTCGCGGAATCGCCCGAACGCCCCGCATTCACAAAGCGAACCGTCCGGTCGGGAAAACGAGTCAGGTAGTAGTCCGACAAATTCGTCTGAAGGCTCCCGCGAGCCGTAATGCTGTCCCCGAGGAGACAAACCGTTTCCCCATCTTCAAACAATTCAGCCCGAGCAGGGGATCCTGACAACATGACACCCACCAAAAGGAAGGCACTGGAAATAATCTTCGTCATCCCCATGCCGTAGCATATCGGATCAGACATTGCTCCTAAAATTTCCGGGGAGCGGGCCGAAAAGCGAAGAAGGGAAACGGACAGCCGCTTCCCCGGCGGCGATGGACTGACTAAAGAGTCACCGGGTCTAGCGACGCCGCGAGGCCTGGGAAAGAACAGCCCAGCCGCACAGGATTACCAGAACCGATCCGAGACCGCAGGTTCCGATTAACGTGCCTAGATCAAACTCTCTCTCAGAGTATTTCAAAACTCCTATTCCAATCATAGAAGTTCCCGCAAGAACTCCGAATCCGAAGTAGACCCAGACTCCAGCTTTGAAAAACCACGATAGCTTCGGAGTTGGATCATTCTCGCTCATCACATCGAAAATTTCCCGGCCCCAGCGTTTTGGAGATACCAGCCTGATAGAGGGCGGCAGTCGACTGCTGAGAGAGTAAGGAAGTTTTCGGGAGGCATCAACTCGGAACGTTATCAGGCTTGGTATCCTCGGCTTGTTCGGCTTCGTTTTTGGGTGGAGCGAAAACTCGAATAGAACTTTCGACCTTCTCATCAGTCAGATTAATCCAACAATTCAATCCGGCGTCTTCGACGAAATCCATGAGAAGAAACAATTTCTCTGCGGGCTCGTGACCGTCCAAGTTGATCCAGAAGAACAGGTTCTCGGAGTCTATCCCCTCAATCAACTTGGAGATATCTTGTCGGTTGGTGTAATCCTCTGGAGTAAACTCGGCAATCACAACGGCGTCACCAGTAAGAGGCGTAAAGGATCGCCACAAGTGCCCATTGATTCGGAACTGCCCTCTCGAGTCTCCTCTTCCAAGCTCGATTACCGTCGACGCATAGAAATACACCGCGGCGCAGATGTCCTCTTCAATCTTCTCATCGTGTATTTCGACCATCAAAGGAAGCTCCTGATCTGACGATCCGCAGCCGACGACTGCAGTCAGTAGCGGTATCAATATGAGCTTCCACAGGTTCATTTCTGAGCCACAACAGTATCTATTAGTATCACCCCACCACGTGATATCACTGGAGGCATTCACTACCTAGAATGTTCATCAACCTTTGATTTGCCAAGGTTTTATTTGAGGCGCCTGCCTATATCCAAATGAGCCGGGAAGGCCGTTACCAATTGACCTGATGTGGCTGATATCACCCCGTGTAATACTCAAGAACGCAGGCAATCTTTCCGGACCAATGCGCGACTGGATTTTCAAGGCAGCTCACCATCGGCCACCCGGCGCAGCAACCCGGTCACTGCATCGCTCGCACCTTCTTCGAGATTGAAATAGAGATAGCGGGTGAATCCGGGCGTTTCGAAGAAACAGTTCAGCCCGAAGAGCAATCTTGCATAGTCCTGTTGAGCCGCGCCGTTGACGTGCAGGGAGAGGTTCAAAAGTGCATTGAGCGCGGCGCTGTCGCCTTCAAGCGCGGCGAAAGTTGTTGATTGGAGATCCTCAATCCCCCGCGTCGAAGCGGCTTCGGCGAGGGCGGGTGACGGCACTTGCTGGAGGAGAATGATCCCCGCGGTCGCTTTGGGAGTATTCTCCTCTTCGCGTAAAGGAAAGGCGGGGCGGGCATCGTGATATTTCACTGAGGCATCGGTCACCGTCCAGCTCCCGTTCTCGAGTGCGAAGACAAAGCGGTGATCGATACGGCGAGTCGCGTCATCGAAAAGTCCATCTTCTTTCACGATCACCGCGATGCCGGAAGCGGGATCTTCGCCGGCAGCCGAGGCAGCGACCTCGCGCCGCTGCGATGTCATTTCCCCGCCCGGCACTAGCCAGGGCCCGACGAAGTGGAGAGCGATCGAAGCAGGATCCTTCACCCAGGCATCGCCCGCGGTGTTCGCGCTCGCAATTTCCGCGTTGAGCGGAGCGACATCGACCACCTTTTCATTCGCTCGAAGTGGACTCAGGAAAAGAATGGGAACAGCAAAGAAAAGGAAACACTTCATGCATTTCATGACGCACGTAGAAAAGACTCATGCAAAAAAAATTCCGGGGAGCGCCGTGGCGCCCCGGTCAACCGGTGGAAATCCTCGCACAAAGCCACAAAGACGCGAAGCGTTCTGACATGCGCTGCTTCCTCATTTCCTCACCAATCCAACGCTGTTGAGTATTCGACATGAGAGGGTTGAGTTCGCAGGATGCTCCCGGGACCAGACACTTCGTGCCTGCCTTTGCGCGAAGTCCCTTCACAGACTCATCCCGGCGAATAGGCGATCACGCCCATTGCATCTGCGCCCGCTATCCCCCACACTCGGGTATGCCGCCTGCACCATCCGCAGGCAGCGCATTATCACATGAGTAGCTTTTTCGAGGACATAGGACGCAAGCTGGGACGCGCGGCAGTGCCGACGTTTCAAAAGAGCAAATGGATCTGGGAGGGGCTCACGGGAACGGAGGAGGAAGCGCTCGAGTCGGAGAAAGTCCTCGGCGAAACGCTCGCGGCGGAGTTACGCCTCGCCACGGAGATGCTCGACGAGCCGGAACTGCTGGACTGGGTTCGCGGCATTTGTCATCGCCTCGAACCTGCGGTCGACCAACCGGGATTTAAATACCACTGCGAACTGATGGCGGGCAATCATCCCACGACGATGGGTCTGCCGGGCGGTTACCTGTTTTTGAGCCGATCCCTTATCGAATTCTGTGAAGGGAGTCGTGACGAGGTCGCCTTCGTGATTGCGCATGAAACGGCGCATGTGATCCGGCGTCATACCTGGGACCGGATGCTCCAACAATCGGCGCTTCGGGCCGCTTCGTTTGCGGCGGGACGCGCGGGGATTCTCTCGGGTTGGGTGCGGTCGCAGGGATTGCCGATGCTACGGAGCGCTCACTCAAAGGAATTCGAATTCGTCGCCGATGAGGATGGATTGGGTCTCGTCCGCGCGGCGGGATACGATCCTGAGGGGGCGATTTCCTTTTTGAAACGAATCGAAAAGCTCGGGACCGATCCGGAAGTGCTCGGGGAGTATTTGGCTTCGCATCCCGCGCCCGCGGAGCGGATCGGGAGGCTGGGGATTTAGGGATTTAGGCTTTTAGGCTTTTGGGCTTTTGGGCTTGGCTGACGATTGGGGACAATCGTCCCTGCCGGACTTGTAGGTTACCCGGTTTAGTGCTCGTCCGTTTCGAGAACGAGATAGGGATCGAGGCTGAAATCTGAGCTGCCCTTTGAGGTGTTGTAACCTTCGATCGCGATGACGTTGACGCCTTCTTTGCGAAACACTTTTTCGTGTTTTGATAGGCTAAAGAATTCGTATCCCTTCGCCTCGTGCGATTCGACTTTCATCTTTTTGGACTTGGGATCGATCGAACAATTTTGCAGAAGAACGCGCAGCCCGTTGAGATGGAGAATGAAGGCGTCGTCGTAGTTGATCGCGAGGAACAGCTTCGATAGATCGGCATCTTTGGGAAGGGTGAATTCTTTCCGGATGAAGACGGAATCGTATTCGCCCTTCATATCCAATTCTGTCTTATCATCCTTGTCACCGTAGCCAAAACCAGCAGTGCCTTCGAGCCACTCGCCTTCGAAGTCAGATGATGTCCACGTGGAATCCGCCGGCGTTTCCCCGTCCGCGAGATAGTCCCATTCAGCATGCTTCGGGATCACGGTCTCGTAGTGAAGCGGTGCGACGCTGATGGGACCGCGGGAGGGTGCATACTCGATCGTCGACGCGTCGGGTGTCCAGGGATCTTCGAGGCGCTTAGGATCGGTCGTGCCGGATTTTTTAATTGAGAAGCGATCTGCGACCTGAAATCTCGAGTTGATCATATACCCGGAAAGGCTGTCGCCATCGACGTCGAGAATGAGAGAGCCATGCTCGAGAATGATACTTCTCATGACGGGACTGACGCCTTTGGCGTGCCTGCCGAGCGCACCTCCGTGCCCTGTTACAATCGCCACGGTGCCCTTGTTAGGCTCCAGCCCCTCCGGTTTCCGGTAGGGTGTCCACTTACCATCGCTGTCATCGAAAACGACGTTCTTGTTCGTCGTCGGCGTGCTGTAGGCGCCATCGATGAGCATCGAGCGTTCGTAGATGTGGGAATGTCCTGACAGAACCAGATCAACGCCTCCCTTTTCGAGGATGGGCATGATGTATTCACGCATCTCGATCAGTTCGCGCTCCTTGTCGCTGTCGTGTGATCCCTTCGTGTAGGGAGGATGATGCCAAAACGCGATGAGCCATTGCGAGTCGTTCGCTTCGAGATCCTTGACGAGCCACTTCGCCATCTCGCCGGTGGGCTTGCGGTCGAGGTCGTAGGAGTTCAGCCCGATGAAATGGATGTCGCCGTAGTCGAACGAGTAATAGGATTCGCTTCCCGAAGCGACGCCACCCGCCTCGCCTTCCTCCGGGCAAACGTAGGCGTCGTAAAATGGGCCGAGTCCCGTTCCACCATCGGAGCTTTTACCTTCGTGATTCCCGAGCACCGCCCAGCAAGCGGTGTGACATAACGTTTCGGCGTAGGGCTTGAAAAAGTTATTCTGGAACTGCTCATCGGTTCCGTGGGTGTAGGCCATGTCGCCGACGTGGAGGTAGAGATCGAGTGCGCGGTTGTCTTTCTTGACGTGCCGCTTCATCGCCTCGTGGACGAGCAACTGAGCGTGAGCACCGGTCCCGGAATCGCCTACCACCCAGATGCGTGATTTCGTATCGGGAGTGCCTGTGACGGGATAGGTCCGAAAGCGGTTCTCGCCGTCGAGGATGGGTGTAGGGACGTGCTTCGCGCCGTGGTAGATCTCGTATTCGTATTCTGTCAGGGGTTCAAGGCCGGTCACGGTCGCCTCGTATTGAAAAACACTTTCGAGCTTCGGCTGAGCGATCGTTCGCGAGAAAACCTTTACATCGGCTGCCGCAACGACTTCACCGTCTTCTGTAATCTGAACCGTCGCGTTCTCCCACTTCACGTCCGTTCGCCACACGATCGTGATTTGAGCTTCGGTCGCCATCTGGAGGTAGGGACCACGAACGATTTCAGCGAAAGCAGGCACGCAGAGAAAGAGAGAACAGAAAATGAGAAACGGCTTCATGAGAGGGTGAGATCCTCCGGCGATTCGATTCAAAGTTCGCCGGGCGATTTAAACAGTGGTCCATCATGCGCCCTTTTAAAAACCCCTTTCTTCTTTGAATCACGTTCCCCGCCGGCGGTGGGTCTCAGGTGACGCGAGAGTCGAAATCCGGGGGTGATCAGGTGCGTCGCGACAATCCAAGGAGAAACGTCCTCACCGACGATTCTGCAACGTTCAACCGTGCATTCTTCACGATTCGGCCCGCGAGCGGGGTATCACAGCAGCCGGCTCCGGTTCGGTGGAAACGCTGAGATTCCCGTGATCGCTCGATCAGAGCCGCCTCCCCGCCTTTCACCTGGGGCGTTGGAACGATTCATGAGACTGGAGAGCAGGTATTATGAGCAAAAAACTATCGAATAAAAAAATCGCATTTCTCGCCACGGACGGGTTCGAGCAGGTCGAATTAACGAAGCCCTGGGACGCTATTCGTGACGCGGGAGCCACCGTCGAGCTGATCTCCATCAAAAGCGGAAAGATCCAGGGGGTGAACCACGACGAGAATGCAGACACGTTCGAAGTCGACAAAACGGTCGAGGAGGTTTCCGCCTCCGACTACGACGGACTCGTTCTCCCCGGCGGTGTCTTCAACCCCGACGCGCTTCGACTCAACAATCGGGCCGTTGCTTTCATCCGTGACTTTTTTGACCAACACAAGCCGGTCGCGGCGATCTGCCACGGACCGTGGACTTTGATCGAGGCGAACGTCGTGAAAGGGCGCGTGATGACCTCGTGGCCGAGTCTGAGAACCGACCTGACCAACGCCGGGGCGATCTGGATCGACGAGGAATGCGTCTGCGACCAGGGACTCGTCACAAGCCGGAATCCCGACGATCTCCCCGCCTTCTGCGCGAAAGCGGTCGAAGAGTTTGCGGAAGGGAAACACGCGAAGCAAACCGCCTGAGCGAACTCCACCTCCGCAAGAACGATGGCCTACCGAACAGTCAACCCGGCAACCAATGAAGAGCTGAAGTCTTTCGATCATATCTCGAAAAGCGAGACGATGGAAAGAGTGGCTCAGGCACACGAGGCTTTCGAGTCATGGCGTACGACGTCTTTCGACGAGCGAAAAGAGGTCATTCTCGCCTACGCCAGCCAGCTCCGGGATCGAACCGGAGAGTTTGCGAAGCTCATCACTCTGGAAATGGGCAAACGCATTTCCGAAGCGGAGGCGGAGATCACATTCTGCGCGGAGATCGCGGAGTTTTACGCCAACGGAGCCGAGGAGTTTCTCGCGAACCAACCGATGGAAGTCGACGACGCGGAGGCCTTTATCCAACATACTCCGATCGGCGTTCTCATGGGTGTGATGCCGTGGAATTTCCCATTTTACCAAGTCACCCGATACGCCGCGCCCAACATCATGGCGGGTAACACGGTTCTGGTCCGCCACGCCAGTTGCGTGCCCCAGTGCGCGCAGGCGATCGAGGATTTGTTCGCGGAATGCGGGCTGCCGGCGGGCGTCTACACGAACCTGTTTATCCCGACCGAGTTCGTTGATTCGATCATCGAAGACGAACGGGTCCAGGGCGTTTCGCTGACCGGGAGCGAGCGGGCGGGACAAGCCGTCGCCGCCGCTGCGGGACGGAACCTGAAGCGATCGGTCATGGAACTCGGAGGCAACGACGCCTTCATCGTCCTCGAAGACGCGGATCTCGACGACGTCGTCGAAAAGGCGATCAAGGGCCGCATGACGAACACGGGACAGTCCTGCGTGGCGGCGAAGCGCTTCATCGTTGTGGAACCACTTTTTGACGAATTCCTGTCCCGGTTCAAAGCCGGGGTCGAGCAACTGAAGGTGGGCGACCCGATGGATGAGGACACCGACATCGGCCCGCTCTCGACGGAAGACGCGGCGGTCGGGCTTAACGAGTTGGTGCAAGAGGCGATCAACGCCGGGGTCACCGTGGTAACCGGCGGCGGACGCCCCGACCGCGCCGGCGCCTTTTTCACGCCGACGATCCTCACAGACATCACCCCCGAAATCGCTGTCTACGACACTGAGTTGTTCGGACCCGTCGCCAGTGTCTACTGCGTGAAGGATGAAGAAGAGGCCATCAAACTCGCGAACGACTCCTCCTACGGACTCGGCGGGTCGGTCTACACAAAAAATATCGATCGGGGCCGTCGCGTCGCTGAACGAATCGACACGGGAATGGTCTTTATTAATCAGCCAACGAACTCACAGGCGGAACTTCCTTTCGGGGGGACGAAAAACTCGGGTTACGGCCGCGAGCTTTCGCCACTCGGAATCCTCGAGTTCGTAAACAAAAAACTGATCCACACGCTGGAAACCTTTTCCTCATAGAATTTTATGTCACTACCTAACAAGCACAAAGAAATACACCTCAAGTCCCGACCGGACGGCATGCCCCGGTTGGAAAACTTCACCGTCGCGGAGGCCGATCTCCCCACGATCAGAGACGGGGAGATTCTCGTAAAGAACGAGTGGCTCTCGGTCGATCCCTACATGCGGGGACGGATGAAAGACACGAAAAGCTACGTCCCGCCGTTCGAACTCAATGAGCCGATGGACGGCGGCTGCGTCGGTCGGGTCGTGGAATCGAAAAACAGTTCCTTTTCGGAGGGCGATTACGTCGTCGGCAATCAGGGCTGGCGTGAATTCTGGAAGTCCGACGGCAGCGACGCGCTCCCCATCAATGTCGAGGGAGCCGAGCCGCAGAATTTCCTCAGCGTTCTCGGAATGACGGGAATGACCGCCTGGGTGGGGCTCACCGAGATCGGAAATCTCAAAGAAGGGGAGACGGTATTCGTTTCCGCCGCGTCGGGAGCGGTCGGTTCGATCGTCGCGCAGATCGCTAAGATCAAAAGCTGCAAAGTCATCGCAAGCGCCGGCTCAGCCGATAAGATCGAGTGGCTCAGGAAGAACGCCGGCGTCGATGAAGCCTTCAACTATCACGATGTCGAAAACGTCTCGCAGAAGGTGGAAGAACTCGCGCCGAACGGTATCGATCTCTACTTCGACAACGTCGGCGGTGATCATCTCGCCGCGGCGATCGACAACATGAACGACTTCGGACGAATCGTCTGCTGCGGCATGATCTCCGGCTACAATGACAAGGAACCTAAACCGGGCCCCTCGAACCTTTTCAAGATCATCGGGAAACGGATTCGCATGCAGGGATTCATCGTCCGCGATCATCAGGACCTGCAGGAAGCCTTCGTGAAAGAGATGAGCGGCTGGATTCAGTCGGGCAAAATTATCTGGGAGGAAACCATCACCGAGGGTGTCGAGAACGCCCCCGAGGCTTTCCTCAGCCTGTTCGAAGGCGACAAAATGGGCAAAGCGCTCGTGAAGGTCTAGAAGCACGCGCACTACGTGACGTCGACGCTTCACACAGCGTTTTGAAAGGCTCCTCATCACGGGGAGCCTTTTTCGTTGTGTGCAAATTGAACGGTTCGCGCCTCATTTACCACCGCAGAACGCATCATCGGGGCGGTTTCAGCCTACAGCATACGACCACCTATTTATACACAACCATCTAACCGTGAACCGATAGCAACACCCGAAACCACTTTGGAAGAGATCCTGCGAATCAGTAGGGTGTTATGAGTAAAGAATACAAAGTCACTATCAAAGAGATCGTCGCAGTCACCCGGAACGTGGGACGCTTCGTGACCACGAAACCGGACGGATATGAGTTCCGCCCGGGTCAGGCCACCGAAGTCGCGATCGCGGCGGATGGCTGGAGAGACGAGAAACGCCCTTTCACTTTCACCTCACTTCCTGAGGATCCCTTCCTCGAATTCACGATCAAGATCTACCCGGAGCGCGACGGGGTCACCGACCGCCTCGCTGAGCTCGAAGTCGATGAAGAGCTGATCATCGGGGAACCCTGGGGCGCCATCGAATACAAAGGACCGGGCGCTTTCATCGCCGGAGGTGCCGGGGTGACGCCTTTCATCTCAATCCTCCGCGACCTGCAGAAGCGGGATGAAATCGAAGGAAACCGCCTTCTCTTTTCCAATGAGACCGAAGACGACGTGATTCTGGCCGGAGAATTTAAGAAAATGTTAGGCGATGACGCCCTCTACACCGTAACCGATCAGGAAAGCGCGACTTATCATGACGGTCGGATCGATAAAGAATTCCTTTCGCGGGAGATCAAAGATTTCGACCAGCACTTTTACGTGTGTGGCCCTCCCGAGATGGTTGAGGACGTGATGTCACATCTCACCGATCTCGGCGCGGACAAGAGCAAGATCATCCACGAGGAAGCCGCCTGATCCGCCCGGATGCTTCCGAGAGCCGCCCCGCGTTCGCCGGGCGGCTTTTTTCGTTTCGTGCGGTCGCGGTGTCTTTTTCGCAACTCCCCCTGACCGCGACGGTTCCATCTGCGACGACTTTCCCTGAGACGGAACCCCATGAAAGTGAACCCTGCCATCCACCTCTTTTTGACCCTCGCTCTGGTCACTTCCTTTCCCCTTTCCACCGGCGCCGACGAGATCGATTGGGAACGGGCCAAAACGCTCCGCCAGAAAATGAAAAGCGGGCAAACCTTGAGCGAAGAGGACAGTGCCTATTTGGAAAAAGCGAAGGAGGCTCGAAAGGGTTCGCGACCGGCACCCGCTGAGAATCCGACCCGCGGTGACGGTTCCGACGAAGTCGCGACCGTCGCTCCGGTGATCGTTTCCGAAGAGGACAGCCCCGTGAAAACGCTCACGGCAACGGCCTCTGACGGCAACGAAATCGAATTCGCCTACCGCGCTCCGAAAGCCGACCGCCCCCTTCCCGCGATCGTCTTCATCCACGGCAGTCTCGGCCAGAGCCGCATTCGCGAGCTGATTCACAACGCCCGCACGAACCCCACCCAGACGCGCTTTCTCGATGCCGGCTATGTCACTGTCGCCGCGACCTTCCGCACCTATGTTAAAGAACCACTCTCACGGGGCCCTATTCTCGATCTCATCGCAATCGTTCAGAAAGTGAAAAACCTGCCCGAAGTCGACCCTGACAGTGTCGTTATTTTCGGCACCAGCGGCGGTGGCCACATCGGGCTCGAGCTGGCCGGTTCTCCGGAAGTGTCCTTCCCCGCCGTCGTCATCGGAGAGCCCGCGACGGTCCTCTACACCGGCCTCATGACCGATCTCTCGATGCGCGACCGATCGATGAAGGAATATTCCACGCTCTACACCGACGAGCGGAAAGCCGCGACCGAAGCGAAGATCGCCGCCATCTCCTGTCCCCTCCTCGTTCACCACGGCGACGTGCATCTTTTGAAGAACATCAATTTCGATATCATCTTCCCGGCGATTGAGAAAGCGGGCAAGACACTAGTCGTGAAACGCTATCCGGGCGAAGATCACGGGTTCTATTGGGGCAACCGAACGAGCGAAGCGACGGTGGACGCCGTCGTCACGAGCACCCGTGATTTTATCGAACCTCTGCTGAAGTCAAAACCGGCGGCGCGTTAGATCGCGATGACACGGGGCGTGCTTTCCTCGAGGTGAAGCTACAGATGCTTCGCCATCATCCAGATCGCCATGATCATCATCATGAGATTTTCGGTGAGTGAAATGAACCCGAGCGGAACGCTGCTGCCGCCACCGACACAGGCGCACTTCAGATCCCGCTTCTCCACGTAGACCGCCTTCACGACTGAGATCGCTCCGATCGTGCTGACGAGCAAAGCGAGGGGCGCCACGAACCAGGTCGCTATTCCCGCGATCATGAAGATTCCCGCTCCCGCTTCGACGAACGGATAGACGTAGGAGTACGGGACATAGCGCTGAGCGATGAGGTCGTATTGGACAAAGCCGGTCGAGAAGGAGAGCAAATCCTGAAGTTTCAGGATGCCCAGAACACACATACTGAAGGCGATAAACAGCTCCAGAATTCGAATCACGGAAAGCACGCCTTCGATCGCGAACCCCGCAGTGACGGCCATGAGTAAGGTGACCGCAAAAACAGCGATGACGGGTTGATAGGTCGTCCCCTCCTTTGGATCGGGCCCTTTTCCAAGATGCTCGCGCAAGTCGTCGTAGCCACCGATGCGATCACCATCGATGAAAATCTGCGGTGTTTCGCTGTAACCGTTTTCCTCTTTATAGGCCTCACTTGCCTCACTGCTCTCGAGATGAATATCCTCGATGTCGTAGCCTCCTCTTTTCAGGAGGTCTATAGCTTTAATCCCCCAGGGACACAGATGGTCAGGGGTCACCAGTCGATAGATCATTGCCTTCTTACTCATATTTTTCTCCTTTCAAGGGGAGCTCTGCGCGGTTCCACCCAGCTAATATTCCGCCAAATCCACCCCTTTTTTTAGCATACGCACCAGCGTTTTATTAAGATTCCATCCCGAATCCGGCGATGCGCCAATTCACCCGCCCCTATCGCCTCCGGCCCTGTGCCCACCGGTGTATTCAGCGTGCAAAACGCTTTTCACCGCCGCAACTTCACGGACTCACGGGGGTTTAATAACTCCTTATCAAGCGTATACTATTTGATGCGAATTCGCGCACATTCACTGTCCAGTTCACGACCGCTCTTTCTGGCGGCCACGCTGCTCTCCTGTGTCCTGAACGCCGGGGCGGAAAACGACGTTCGCAAGGCGATTGAGCCGCTTTTGTCCGACAACTGCTACGAGTGTCACGACGACACCACCGACAAGGGAGGCCTCAACCTCCTCGATCTCGAATTTGAGCCGGAAAGCCATTCCAATTTCGAACGCTGGGCGCGGATTCTGGAACGCGTTGCGACGGGGGAGATGCCGCCACCCGAGGAGGAAACGCCGCTGAAGAAGGAGGATATCGATGCTTTCGTAAAGACCCTCGACGCCCCGCTTCTCGCGGCTGATCTCGCCGACAAAGAGGAAAAGGGACGCGTCAACGTGCGACGCCTCACGCGCACCGAGTATGAACACACGATGCACGACCTGCTCGGGATAGGGATTCCGCTCCAGGTGCACCTCCCCGATGACCCCGCGACCCACAATTTTGAAACCGTCGCGAGCGGCCAGCAGTTTTCCCATTTCAATCTCGCCCGCTACCTCGAAACGGCCGATCTCGCGCTCGACGCCGCCTTTACCCGTGTCACGAAATCACCGAAGACATTCGTGAAGGAGATCAACGCCCACCAACAGGGGAAAGGAGGCGCCACCGCAGGAAACTACCGCGGACCGGAGACGGTCGAGGGAACGTCGATCGCGTGGCCGATGTCGCTGCAGTTCTACGGGAGAATGCCCGCGACCCGCATTCCCGAGTCGGGCTGGTATGAAATCACGGTGAAAAACGTCCACGGGATCAATCCGCCCAACGGAGTCGTCTGGGGCACGCTCAGTTCCGGGATGTGCGCGTCGAATGCGCCGGTAATGAACCTGATCGGCATCGTCGAAGCGACTGAGGAAAAACGGGATCTCACCTTCGAAGCCTGGATCCAGAAAGATCATATGCTCGAATTGAAGCCCAATGACAACACCTACAAACGTCCCCCGGCGGGAGCGACGGGCGGAAATGTCTCTTACAAAGGGCGAAACCTCACCAAGCTCGGCTTCGTCGGTCTCGCCAATACCGGAATCACGATCAAGCGAATTTACCCGGAGGGCACCCGCGGCGAAGTGACCGCTAAACTCCTCCCCGGTCTCGATTCCGCGACCGTCAAAAAATGGCAGAACGCCGGCGGCGCCGATGAGAAAACGCTCCGCGAGATGGAAGCCACGATCCACCGCTTCGCGAGCCGCGCGTTTCGTCGTCCCGTGAAAAATGAAGAGCTGTCAGGCTACTTCAACATCGCCCGCGAGACCGCGGTAGAAAAAGATCACGCACCGCTCGACGGACTCCACGCCGCCTACCGTGCGATCCTCTGCTCCCCGAGATTTCTCACCCTGCCCGAGAGCAATGGCCGACTCGACGACCACGAGCTCGCGACCCGACTGAGCTACATGCTCTGGACTTCGATGCCCGACGAGAAGCTGAGAAAACTCGCCGACGAGGGCAAACTTTCAGATTCCAAAGTCCGGCACGCGGAAGTCGCGAGACTTCTCAACGATCCCAAATCCGAACGATTCATCAACAGCTTCACCGATCAGTGGCTCAAGCTGAAGGAGATCAATTTCACCTCACCCGATCGTCGCCTGTATAAGTCCTTCGATCCCATCGTGCAGGAATCCATTCTCGCTGAAACGAGAGCATTTGTGAAAGACCTCATTGACGGCAACCGCAACATTTCCAACCTCATCCTCTCGGATCACGCGATGCTGAACGAACGGCTCGTGCGCTTCTACAAGTTGGAGAAAACCAAGGTCAAAATCGGCGAAGGTTTACAAAAAGTGAGCATCGAAGGCAGTCCCCGTGGCGGCCTCATCACCCAGGGTGCGATCCTGAAAGTCACCGCGGACGGAACGACCACTTCCCCCGTCGTGCGCGGCGTCTGGATGGCCGAGCGCATCCTCGGAATGGAGATCCCTCCGCCTCCTCCGGGAGTCCCTGCAGTCGAACCCGACATCCGGGGCGCGGTGAGCATTCGCGACCAACTCGACAAACATCGCAACAGCGTCGACTGCGCCTCGTGCCACAAGAAACTCGACCCGGCCGGCTTTGCGCTTGAGAGCTTCGATCCCGTCGGCAACTGGCGGACAAAATACGGGACCGTGAAGAATGCGGCGAAAGTCGATCCCTCCGGCGTCACCCCCGACGGAGTCGAATTCAGCGGCATCCGCGCATGGAAGAACATTTATGTCCACCGTCGCGGCCTCCTCACCGAAGGCTTCGCGAAACAACTGATCACCTATGCCACCGGCGCCCCCGTCCGTTACAGTGACAGAGACGCGATTAAGAAAATCGTAATGAGCGCGAAAGAGAAGGACTACGGGATGAAATCGATTATTCACGCCGTCGTCGCCTCGGAAGCGTTTCTCAGAAAATAGGAGTAAAGAAGTAAAGAAGTAAAGAAGTAGAGAAGTAGAGAAGTAGAGAATGCTCTGCGCCCAACGCCCAAGATCCAACGCCCAAGATCCAAGATCCAAGATCCAAGATCCAAGATCCAAGATCCAAGATCCAAAGCCCATCCGACCTTTAACTTTTTACCGCGCGCAACAGCGCGATACACAGCGCGACTGAAATCATGAAAAACGTTTACTTCAATCTCAACGAGCCACTTTCCCGACGCACCGCTTTGCGCAACGCCGGGATCGCTCTTGGACTTCCGTTTCTCGACGCGATGCGACCCGCTTTCGGCGCGGCTGAGCCAACCGGAACCAAACGTTTTGTCAGCGTGAGTCTCGCTCTCGGCCTGCACAATCCCTACCTCGTTCCCGAAGGAACAGAAGCCGATTACAAGCCGTCACCGTATCTCAAGTCGCTTCAGGATATCCGCGACCGCTTCACGATCGTATCGGGCTCGTCTCACCCCGGCGTCGTCGGAGGCCACACCGCTGAAGGCAGCATCCTCTCGGCCTGTCCGAACGAGCGCGGAGCCACTTCGCGCAATACGATTTCGCTCGATCAGCTCATGGCGAAGCACCTCGGCCACGAGACGCGCTACCCGTCACTCGTCCTCAACACCGGAGGCGAATCGAGCCCTTCCTACACCGAGAACGGCGCAATGATCCCCGCCGAACGCGATCCCGTGAAGTTGTTTGCGAAGCTCTTCGTCGACGATTCGGAGAAAGAACAAGACCGCCAGGCGGAGCTCATTCGCAGCGGCCGCAGCGTCATGGACGTAATCGGCGCCGAGGCCAAATCGCTCCAGCGTGAGCTCGGCAAAGGCGATCAGGAAAAACTCGACGGCTGGTTCACGAGCGTCCGCGAACTGGAACAGCGACTTCAGGCCAACGAAGCCTGGGTGCGCCGGGCGAAGCCGAAGGTCGCGAAACTCAATTTTCGCGAGATCGATAAGAATAACACGATCTCGATCGAGCGGGCCTTTCTCGAAATCATCTATCTCGCGCTCCAAACCGACTCGACCCGCTTCATCACGCTTCACGTTCCCGGCAACGCCAAGGTCAACGGACTAGACGGCGTCGACGAAAGCTATCACGGGCTCAGCCACCACGGGCGCGACGAGGACAAAATCGACCAGCTCGCGATCGTCGAGCAGGCCGTCATCAACGAGTGGGCGGACTTCCTGCGCAAGCTGAAGGACGCACAGGTCGGTGACCAGACGCTCCTCGATGAGACGATGGTCCTCCTGACCTCGAACCTCGGCAACGCTTCCAGTCACGATAACAAGAACATGCCGGTGCTTTTCGCCGGCGGTCAGTTCAAACACGGGAGGCACCTCGCGTTCGACCAAAAGAACAACTACCCGCTCCCGAATTTGTTTTTGAATTCACTCCACCAACTCGGCCTCCAGCAGGAATCTTTCGCGACGAGCGAAGGAACGATGGACGGGCTCGTTTGATCGCGATTCACCGCCGGTAGAATCCCCCTCTTTTTCTTTTTCCTACTCTTTTAATCCTAATCTCCGGCGGAGGTTGTGGGGATACACCGTATAAGAGGTGGGCGCCGTCGATTTCCGGACGGCAGAAAAAGAGTAAGAGTAAGAAAAAGAAAAATAACTCGCGGCTTCGATGACGGGACGGGGTGAAGCCATTCTGCCCGCCTCGCCCTCACTCCCCCGCAAAAACCGGCTTTTTCCAAATCGGGACGGTCTCTTTGATCCGTCTCAAATACTCGCGGGAGACGTCGAATCCCTCCGCGCTGTGGCCGGTCTGGACGCGGATCAAAATCGAGGCTTCACCCGCGGGAACGAACCCGATGCGGTGATGCACGAGTGCGAGATGCCCCGGATATTCTTTCCCGAGCGCTTCCCCGATGCGATTTAATTCCTGAAGAGCCATGTCGCCGTAGAAACTGTAATCAATTCCGGAAATCTCCCGACCGTCCTCCATGTCCCGCACCACCCCGTGAAAACGGATGTCTGCGCCGTGAATCGTGGACGGTTTCAGAGTCAATTCGACCGCTTCGATCGATTTCTCTGATAGTGATGATGAAAAATGAACACTTGCCATTGGCGTATCGTGAGTAGGCTGCTACCAAACATTATTAAGACAATACAATGAGCAAGAGCGATTTTGGATTAATTGGCCTGGCCGTAATGGGTCAGAATCTCGTGTTGAACGTCGAAAGCCGCGGTTTCCGCTGCTCCGTCTACAACAGAACCACCGAAACGATGAAGGAATTCATCGCGGAAAACCCCGATAAGAACCTCTACGGAGCCGAAACGCTCGAGGATTTCGTCGACAGCCTCGAGCGTCCCCGCAAGGTCATGATGCTCGTGCAATCAAAAGCAGGCGGCGATCCGAACGACCGCGACGCGGTTGATTACGTCATCGACGACCTCGTTCCTCTTCTCGATAAGGGCGATCTCATCATCGACGGTGGTAACACGTATTTCATCCACACCGAGCGCCGCTCGAAAGAGCTCGCCGAAAAAGGACTCCTTTTCATCGGTTCCGGTGTTTCCGGTGGCGAAGAAGGTGCCCGTAAAGGCCCTGCGATCATGCCCGGCGGTCCTGAAAGCTCATGGGAGATCATCAAACCAATCTTCGAGGCGATCTCCGCTAAAGTCGACGGCGTCCCCTGCGTAAACCACATCGGTGTCGGCGGTGCCGGTCACTTCGTAAAAATGGTGCACAACGGTATCGAATACGGCGACATGCAGCTCATCTGCGAAGCGTATGAGATCTTCAAGCGCGCCGGCATCACGAATGACGAGATGGCTGAGATTTTCACAAAGTGGAATCAGGGACCTCTCGAGTCTTTCCTCATCGAGATCACGAGCAAGATCTTCGAACAGAAAGATCCTGAAACAGGCAAACACCTCATCGACCTCATCGTCGACAAGGCGGGTCAAAAAGGAACCGGACGCTGGACGGTGATGAACAGTGCCGCCAACGCCGTCGTGATCTCCACGATCAACGCAGCCGTTGAAGCCCGTATCCTCAGCTCGAAGAAAGACGAGCGTCTCGCAGCAGCGCCCATCCTCGATGGACCTGAAGCAGCGATCACAATGGACAAGGAAGAGCTCGTACAGAAAGTTCACGACGCTCTCTACGCTTCCAAAATCATTTCCTACGCACAGGGCCTCGACCTCATCAAGACAGTCAGCGAAGTCCACGACTGGGGTGTCAATCTCGGTTCGACCGCGCAGATCTGGCGTGGCGGTTGTATCATCCGTGCCCGTTTCCTCAACGACATCACGGATGCTTACCAGCGCACTCCTGATCTCACCAACCTGATGCTCGATGACTTCTTCACGAAGATCCTCAACCAGCACCAGCAGTCCTGGCGTGAGATCGTCGCCCTCGGCGTCACGAACGGAGTGCCAATGCCGGCCTTCAGCGCGTCGCTCAGCTACTACGACAGCTACCGCTCACCGGTGCTTCCCGCGAACCTGCTTCAGGCTCAGCGTGACTTCTTCGGTGCGCACACCTACGAGCGCACCGACAAGCCCGCCGGCGAGTTCTTCCACACGAAGTGGCCTGAACTCCTCGACTAAGTCGGGCAGTCGATTCGTCTGCGTGAAAAACGCATTCTTTGAAGAAGGGAGATCCGAGAGGGTCTCCCTTTTTTCGGGGGTGGAATCAGGGGCGGGCCGCCCCCTGCCGAAACGTCGTTGGAGCAGGAACGCGCAAGCGCCCTGACAATTTCCTCAATCCCCGGACTTCACTTCATCCAACTGAGTGTACAAGCCCTGCATGAATGCGTGCTGGGATTCGTTGTGACAGTTATCCACATACTCTTTGATGGGTTTTCGGGCTTCCTCTTTTCGACCTAGATTGAACAGAGCCAGTCCCAGCTGACGCTGAAAATCGTAGAAGGTGGGGTAGTCCGTCACCGCCTCGGTTCCGAGCGTCACCAGCTTCTCCCAGTCTTCATGGACTTCGGCGAAATCCATGCGGATTCCAATCTCGAGTCTCGGGTGACGCTGCTTCGCGAGAACGCCTTCGAACCACTCGTTTGTCAGGCTCGAAATATCGTCGAGAGCCTGCGAGTGTTTTATACAGGCCATCGCGCTGTAGGGATCACCGGTCGCCCAGCTCCCAATAAGATCCCGATCTCTCGTGAGCAGCGCCTCTTCACGAACCAGCTCCAGCTCGGCATCCTGCCCGATCGCTGAAAGCGCCGGTACGATGGTCGTGATGATGGAGGGGGAAACGAGGTCATCGGCGTCGAGACGGGCGACCGCTTTTTTGATTTTCACTTTATCATTCGCATGAAGCGCTATTTCGAGCAGCTCCCGGTCGACTCTACCTTTGAGATTCGGATTACTCAGCTCGAGAAAACCATTCTCTTCGTAGGGCTCTCCGGCTCTTCTTGCCAAACGGAGTTCAAGGAATTTGGCCATGTCCGCGGTGTAGGGAAACTCTTTTGATTTCAGCTTCCAGGGAGCATTCAGTTTCAGGATGCGACTTCTGAGTGCTTCATCATCAGTATCGAAAACGGCTCCCAGTCGCCCCATCGCAAAGGCTCTCATCGCGTCGTCTTCGGCGTGCTCGAAGCAAAGCTCCGCGACCTTGAACTTCGCATCGATCGTTTCAGGCTCGTGACCTAACACCTCACAAAATTCCAACCAGTCCAGACTGCTCCACGTGTAGAACCTTCCCTTCACAAAATCGTGAGTCCAAAGCGAAAGCGTGAGTTTGGGGTCAAGATTACCCGACAAGCTCGTGACCTGATATCTGCGGGCGACTTCGGCATCCGCTGCCAGGGCAGGATCCACCACCTTCGCGAGAACCGCCTGAATGCTTTCGTTTCTGGCGCGGTCTCTCTCGAAATTTTTCTTCAGCTTGAGCAGCTCGAGTCGCAGTGCTGTCGTCGTCTGCGTTACCGACTGCGCCAGCTTCGCTTTCCCGAAGGCAAGTCGGAGGGCTTCAGCATTCTTGTCCGATCCGACCGCGAGCAGCTCCGTATAAGCGTTCCTGAGGAAGCTGATTTTGAAACTGTCCAGTGGCCCTTTTTTGATCAGTGCGAGACTGCTGGCGAGTTGCTTGTCCGGTGATGAGAAGTCGAGCTTGCTCGAATCGCGAAGCGCCTTAACCCGCCAGTCATCTGCTGAGAGCCCCTTTTTGCTCACGGGGTGGGCGAGATAAGTCTTCACCTTGTCCACCTCGTGCATATCCATCGCCTGAAGCGCAGCCCGAACCGCAAAATAACCGCGGAAGTTCTCGGGGATTCCGTCCAGGTCCATCGCGTTGGCAAACACGTCACGCAGCTTCTCTCTGTCCTCCTGCATGTAGGCATAACTGCCAACCGCGGAACTGAACGCACTCCAGCGCTGGTTGAGCGTCAGAGACTCATTCTCTGCAACGAGAATCCAGAATTTGAGATTCTGGAAACTGTCAAAGGAGGGAACGCCCCCATCGATCATCTCTTCGTAATCCCCGTACAATTCCGGAGCGTCGAGGTCGGCGGGACTCGATAAAGGAAGCCAGTCAAAATCATTCTCATTTCGCCATTTCTGCACCGCTGCAGTGAACTCAGACGACGCCTCCGTCCCCGAGATCAAGTTTTCAAGTCGGTCGCGAATCGTGCGCGTCACCGCGACATCCCGCCGAATCACAGGATTCTCCAGCTCCGCCTTGAGGAGCGATTTCTCGCCATTCAGATCGCCCATCTGACGCAGGACATTCGCGAGCGAAGTCACGACAAGATGGCGCATCTCATCTGAATCTTCACCGGTGAGGAGTTTTTCAAGGCGGAGCTTCACCTCCTCGAGCATCTCCCCGGTCGTGATCGCAGTGTGCGCCCAGACGCGGGCAATCGCGCGATCCTGGTTGGTGTTGGCTTCAGGATATTCCTCGAAGTGCGCGAGAATCAGCTCATTCGCCTCCTGACCTCTGTCGTTATCGGTCAGGGCGATCGAGTAAAAGAGGCGTCCCTCGGGGATGTGATCCCCCATAATTTCCCATGGGATTCCTTCACTCACCTGAATCACGAAATCGCGGTGCGCGTCGGCATCCTGAAGCAGGATAGGGGTGGCACCATAGAGAGTGAGCCGACCGACCTCGATGGCCAACCCGGGAATCCAGCGACCGAGATGGGCCGCCCGCCAGTAGGATTGAAGAAAGCGCTCGCCATCTTTGTTCTGCACCCCCTGCGAGATGTCTTCCTGATAACCGGCCAGATCGTCGATAAAACCCATCATGGGTCGATCGAAATCAGTTTCGCCACCGGCCACCGCATCGCAAATCTCGTTCCAGCGCCCCCACCAGGACGCGGTGTGAGCCCAATACGCTTTCGCCGTTTCGGGATCTTCGATGAGGTCGAGCATTTGTTCGATGAGCCCGAAGTAATCAGCCGATTCAATCATGTCCGGCTCCAGCGCCTGAAGTTTCTGAAAAATCTCAATCCCCTGATCCAGCTCCCCGATTTCCAGTGACAGCAATCCCGCCGAAGCAACGGCATCCACCGCCTGAACAACGGTGGTGAGATCATCCTCAGTGTTCAGCCAGGCTTCGATCGCCTCCGGGAATTCACCCAGCTTCTCAAGCGCCGTTCCGAGACGCATGTATGCTGAGACGCTGAACTCATCGTTGAAATCCTCCCGCTTGAGCATCCCCTTGAAAATGTCCGCCTCCTCGCGGTAGCGTTCGCGGTGCTGCATCCAGATCGCAGTCGTAAACAGGCATTCAAAATAGTTCTCATCGCTCCCGGGAATTTCTGTCCCGAGGTCGGCCAGATAGAGGAGGAAGCTGTCTTCATCCGCCACCTCCTCCGTAGCGTTGGATCTCTCGTGCCACTCGAAGTAAACCATGAGGCGCCAGAAAAAGTGACTGAAGTCCGGGCGCGCGGGAAAGCGGCGAAAATATTCAATCGCGGTCGCGACATACTTCTCGGCGTCCTGCTCGCCATCGACCTCTCTCAGGATCGCCTCGGCCTCGTCGGGCGTCGCGGGCAATTCCACCGCCTTCGTCGCATCGAACAACCCGGGAGGATCTGCCTCGATTCTCGCGAGGAGCTGCTTCGTCAAATCCCCGTAGGTCTTTTTCGCGGTCAGGTTCTGCGAAAGCGAATCGATCTTTTCGCGCAGGCTGGCACTTCCCTCGGACAGGTGGCTCAGATCGATTTTTTCCAGAATCGCATAGAGCGGCACCCTCTTTTCCCCCTCACCTGAGCCGGCCGCGTCCTCATAGATTTTTTCCGCTGCCGATTCCGTGAGTGACTCGAAAATCTCAACCGCGTAGGGATGATCCTTGTCGACGATTTGCTGCAGCTCCTTCTGCAATTCATCCGACTGCCCTTTCCCGACCAGTATCCCTGCAAAAATATCGTAGAGAATCGGGCTTGCGGTGTCGTCCACCAGTTTCAGCAGTGGCCGGACTACTTTCAGGGCGCGATCCGGATCACTGGAATCGAGTCGCGAAGCAAGTCTCACGCCCGACCAGAGTCGACGATATTCGGAAACCGCGGTATCGCCCGCCAGTTTCTCCAGCGAATCGAAGCCCTCATCGGGGCTGTCGGTCTCGATCAACGAAAGCGCGAGCGAGTATTCCCCCCAGCTTCTCGACTCCAGATCGACCTTGTTACCGAATGTTCTCAGCGCCTCCTCGAACAGCTTCGCAGCGTGCTCCCACTCGTCCCTGTCGTAGGAGAGATACCCGATTTTGACCTTCGCCTCGAAGACCGCCTCGTGCTCTTCAGGGAACAGCCTGATGACATTTTCCAACGCCGCTTTCCGGATTTTGGAATCCGTGCCGGAAGGATAGCGGGACCTGATCAATCGCAACTGCCCTTTGCCGGAAGGCATCACGGGAAGATCCGCGACCTCCATCTCATCGCTCTGCCGCGCCTTCGTCAGATTCTCCCCGGAATCCCCTGAGGTGAATTGCACCCTCTTCTTCAACCAGGTCGAAACGGTGTTGGCGATATTGAAAGCCGCGGGGAATTCAGATGGCAAAATGGTGTTTTTCTTCGTGATGACCTCGAGCGATCCGGTGCTGTGACCGGGCGAGTCGCCGAGCTTCCATTCTCCTTTCACGTCGAACACTTCCGAACTGAGCTTCAGACCGGTCGGCCTGCCGACGATGGACCACGGCTCGGGCAGGGTCGTGTCCATCCGGAGGCGAACGGTGTCGGGCCAGACAAACAATTCCACGGTGCGATCCCGGTCATCACCGAGGTGCGGGGTCATGAGATGGGTAGGCGGAAGGGAAAAGGTCCCCACGGTTCCGGGATCGAGCCCGTTCGGAAACGGGTAGGGTGCGACGAAGTAGGCCTTCATCCGGTATTCTGAATGACGATCCTTAATCTCGTCCCGCTCCAGATCAATCACCTCTGCCCTGTCGAAAAAATACTGGAGGAGATCCGTCGCCTTGTTGATCGCGTTCTGCTCGCCCACATTGGAATAAGCCTCCGCGTAGGACGACGCATAATATCCGTCGGTGTTGAGTTCGAGCCACCCCGAGATTCCCCCGCTCGATTCGAGGTCGACTTCAAAATGATAATCAATCGTTCCCGCGGTGGTGTCAGGCGTCCTCGCCCAAATCGTCGCCCCGTCCTTCAAGATCGCGACGTCGCGATTCGCGACCCACGGACCAAGCGTCCCCGCTTCGGCGCGGGAAATCGTCGGGTCAAGAAACAGCCACTCCCCCTCCTTTGCCGGGTGCTTCACCGCCACGATGGCATGAGTGAACGGAAGGTAGTTCGGAGATTTTTTTGACAACAGACCGTTGTGGTCGGTATCGACGAGCGTGATCCAAGCCTCGATCCCGTGCAGCTCCAGAAGCGAACAGAGCAAATTCGATTTGTCTTTGCAGTCCCCGTAGCCGTTCTCCCAGACCTCGTTGCAATCGTAGGGCTGAAGACCTGCCAAACCGAATTCGAGACCGACGTAGCGGACATCGTTAGCCACCTTCGCAAACAATGCCGCGATGATCTCTTCTTCGGATTCCAGCCCCTTCGTCCATTCCTTCGCTTCCGTTTCCAGCTCGGTCCCGGCTTCGTTGCGTCCCTCGAGGAGCCCCTGATACCAAACCGCGAGATCATCCCAGCTCTTCCACGTCGTGACAAAGGTGGAGGGACCTTTCTGCGAAGAGGTAGGCGAGCCGGATTCATACTTGCGTCTCCGGCTGTAGCCTTCCTGCCATTCATACACCGTTCGTCCCTCTTTGCCCTCTGAGATCACCGCCTGCGGAGACCCGTGCCCGAGTTCGGTAATCGTGATTCGCTCAGCCAACTCCGCCGGCACCGAGAGAACAATTTTCTCGAGACACTTGGGCCACACATTCCCTTTCCACCCGGCCCTGAACATCACTTCATTCGGAACCCGGAACGCCTCCCGCTCGATCAAGGCGATCACCTCAGTCACCGAGCCCAGCTCCACATTCGGGTAGACAAGAAGTAGCTCAGCGCCGTTCTCATAGAGACTGTCACCGGTTTTCTTGGTGTCCTGAATCATCATCGCATTCTTGCGAATGGGATGCCTGGTGCCATCAGGCTGAATCGTCCGCGCCTCAATCAAGGTGACCTTCTCTTCGCCTTTTCGGAAGTGGACCGAGTCTTTCTCGATCACCTCAACCCCGGCCTCAGTGTTCGCCTTGTATACCTTGTGGATGACCCGGTAATATTTACCGTCATCCCCGATGAAACGAACAATCTCATCAAGCAGAGTCGCTCCCGTATCATCGTTCTTTGACTGTTCCGCCAGCGGTAGAACCTCATCAATCGGGGTGACAAGGGGATCGAGCTGTTCGCTGTAAAAGGCGGGAATTTCCGTGTTCACACGATCCGCGTCCTGCCCGTCGGAATAGTCACTACCCAGTAAGAGAATACCAGCGACAATCCGAATAACTATATGCCGACCGACTCCTGAAGAAATAAACATGAGAGAGGGTGTATCATATTCTCTTTTTCAGACCAAAACCCAAATCACCTTTTTAACGTCCTGACATTATTACCTCACACCCCGCGATACGAAGGTGGCTCCCGGCGCCCCCGAGGCTCGCCGGATCAGGCAGGACCGGACGAATCGATCGTCGGAGCCACCGTAAGGGCACCGCAGTGATTGCAGAAAAGGCCTTTCGCGGCCCGCCCCGGCCTCATAAAGGCATGCCACTTGCCCTTCCCTCTGCGAATCTGTAGCTGAGAACTGCCTAAGCCGGTCATTATACTGTTCACCCACGTCCGGTTGAGCGCGACTTCGACTTCCAAAAACGGCATTTCACAAATAGGGCAAGTGGTCGAGGTAGCTTCCATGATTTCAGATCTTCTATCCATACCGGGACACGCGCAGTTATAATAAAGAGCCACTTTATACCGCCACATACCCGCTCGCTGTCGGACCTCCCGCAGCGGGAAACGGGAACACCCTAACTACCCCCTTCCCCGGAACGGACAGCTATCCCCTTTCGAGGATCCTCCGTCCTCGCCTGTAGCATAAAAACGCACTAACCGCTCTCCAGATTCGTCTATCCCGTATGATCTTATCCAACCGCCTCACGCAACTGGCGATTCTCGCTGCCACTCTCGCATTTATCTCCACCCTCCCTGTTGATGCTCAGGAGAAAAAGGCGCGGCTCACGGCTGAGCTTCCGATCTTCAAAGCGCTGAACGGCAACCGCGTCGAAACCGGCGTGCTCATTCCGGGTGCGGAGGCAACGGCTGTTCAGGGTTCTGCGGTTTCGACAGGACGGCCCATCATCGCCGGCCTCTGGTATGAAATCGAAGGCAAAGCGACCTACGGCCCGATCCAGTGGATCTACCGATGGACGATTCGCTTTCAGGAAAACGCATCCAAGAACCTCGTTCAAGGAATCTACATCGATACGATGGGCCAGAAGACGGAATACGAAGGCTTCTACAACGAGGAGGAAAACCGGATTCAGCTGGTCGGCAAACTACCCGGCGGCGGCACGGGACGCTTCCAGATGACACTGCAGGACGACGGTAACGTCAGGATTGAAAGCGTAAATTTTGACCCGAAGGAAAATCCCACGGTGCGCTACTCGGCTGAGAACACCGCACAGAAGTAAGACGCAACCTCGCTGCGAAAGCGCCGCCCCGTCAGAGTTTCAGCGCGCGATTGGGATTCCTAAATTCTAATCGTCATCGTCATCGTCGTCGTCGTCGTCGTCGTCGTCGTCGTCATCGTCGTCATCGTCGTCATCGTCATCATCGTCATCGTCGTCATCGTCGTCCCCCACCGCGGTGTATTCCCCTCCGGATCGGGTAGCGATATTCTGGAGCACATCGCGTCCCCAGCTTTCAACATTCATTCCGATCGTGTCGACGCGAATCCCTAAATCCACGAGCGTGTCGAGATTGTCCAGATAATCATCATTGTTTGGCTCTCCATCCGTAAGCAACACCACTTGGTCGGGAACCGGGTCGAACATCACAGGAAGCGACAGCGCGACTTCGTAATTGGTCCCCGAATCGTAATCCACCTGCTCAATTTTGTTCACCATCAGCGCTTTATTCACCGGGTCCGAGGGAAGGAGCTTAAAGGTTCCATCGGTCCAGTGGACTCCTTCATCGAACATCGCGACGCTGAACAGGATACCCAGTGGAAGATTGCCAATCGCCCCCTTCAACTCCTCAATCGTTGCATCAAACCTCGACACAGAACCAAAAGAATCTCCCATTGAGCTGGAAGCATCGATGACGAAAAGGACGTTCCCGACAACAGCCGTCTCGTAAAATGTCGCTCCGGTACTCGCTGTCGCCGTCGCGCTGTCGGTATAGAATCGGTAGTCTTTTGATTTTGCGTAGGACGCGACTTCAAATCCATCGGGGTAGTCAGTCACGCTCGCCTGAACGGTTCCGGTATAGGCAGTCCAGGCATCCCTGCCCGGATGAGCACTGCCGCTGGCGACGAGAGAATACCAAAGCGTGGAATCGGTGGAGGCGTTGGGATTCGTTATCGTTACTGAAATTTCCGTGGTGGAATCGTCAAACCGCGATGACGAGAGCGAGATCCGCGGAGGTTTGAGAGGGTCGGGATCAGGGGGCGTGTAGGCCGAGAAGACGACCGTGACCGTGTCACTGTCTACCCATTTCCCGGAGTCACCTGTCACAAAGGCCTGCACCTTGGAGGCGCCGTTCAAGGTGAGCGCTGCCGTGTACTGGATAAAATTACCTCCGTCGACCGAGTACATAATTATGGTCGATGGGTCGTTCGGATTGGAGAAACTCAGATCCATCGGATAATCGTAATCCGGGTATGAGCCGCCATAGTTACTCGGAACCGGCCGGTACAGTTTCTCAGGAAGCGCAGGGGGCGCGGTGTCGGCGACACCGGGCGTGGCAACATCGGTAACTCCCGCTTTCGGCTCCGGCTTGCCGTCGGCAAACTTCCAAATCCATCCCGGCTTGTCGTTATATGTCACGATGGAATTGCCCCGACCGGCGCTTCCATAATCTTTCTCAGCCATCGAATCGTCGAGATAGAACTCAGAGATACCCGCCTTTCTGTTCAGAGAAATACTGAAACGGTTTGCGTCCTCATCCCACAACGCAACGGTCTTAACGCTGGAGCCATCCGAAACCCTCACGGCGAGACGTTTATCGATCGTGGAACCGGTCAGTCCGACAAACTGCGTCTTGGAATCGATCTCGACCTGGGTCTTCATTCGATCGATAATCTCCTGAGGATCGGTCACCTTCAGAAGGTTGCCACCGTTGGCGATAAACTGAGCAATAGCCGAATTGATCGTTTTTACGTCCGTCTGCAGCTTCACGACACGCGCCTGCTCGTTCACTTTGACATTGAAGATGAAAACGCCTGATGCCAGGACGCCCATAACCGAGATAGTTATGAGCAATTCAAGCAGAGACAACCCGCTCGACCTTGATATATGATTTGTTTTCATGCCCCCCCTGGAGGAATACTACCATAATTAGAAGTATCTATTATAATTTCTATATCAAAACACACAGTTTGTCAACAGTCGAGATTTCCCGTCATCGACCACCGCAGGGAGGGGGCCCTGCCGGCGTCGAGGCTCTACAGGGTCAGGTGACCGACCCAACCCTGTTTGATAAACTGAACTAAGTGACGGGATCGTCGTCCTCGTCATGGGGCCCCAGCAGACCTCCATCGAGCGCCTCCACTTCGGGATTGTCCCGCTGACCGGTGCAGACTTTGCGAAGCACAATCACACCGAGAATGGCAGAAAGGAACGATCCGACGAGAATTCCGATCCGGTCATCCACTTTGTAGTTGGATCCCCCGCTTCCCTCGAAGGCGAGCGATCCGATGAAAAGACTCATCGTGAATCCGATCCCGCAGAGACAGGCCAGGCCGTATATCTGCTTCCAGTTCACGTTGTTGGGCAGCGAAGCGAGCCCGGATTTTACGGCGATGAAGGCTGCCGAGAAGACACCGATCTGCTTTCCGAAGAAAAGGCCCGCCGCGATGCCGAGCGGAACCGGTTCGAGCAGCATCGAAGGGCTCATCCCGAGAATAGGAACTCCCGCATTGGCAAAGGCGAAAACGGGAAGAATCAGGAACACGACCCAGGGATGAAGCCCGTGCTCCATGCGGTAGGTAAGCCCTGTTTTGTCAGCGGCATCCTTACCCGTGGGAATGAAGGCAGCGAGAGCAACGCCGGCGAGAGTGGCGTGAACGCCGGATTTCAGCACCGCAATCCAGAGGACGATGCCGATCAAGATATAGGGTGCCGCCGATTTGATGCCGGTGCGGTTGAGCACAAGCAGCCCCAGAAGCGCCGCAAGCGCCCACAGGAGGGAGGTCACCGACAACTGATCGGTGTAGAAAACCGCGATGATAACGATCGCCGCGAGATCGTCGATCACAGCAATCGAGGTCAGCAGCACCTTGAGAGCGATCGGAACACGACTCCCCAGCAATGCGAGAATGCCGAGCGCAAAGGCGATATCTGTTGCCGCGGGAATCGCCCACCCGTTGATCGCGACGGGGTCTCCCCAGTTGATAAAGGCGTAGATTCCTGACGGAACCGCAATTCCTCCAACCGCCCCGAAAAGCGGGAGAATAATCTTCTTTCGATCAGAAAGCTCCCCATACAGCACTTCCCGCTTCAGCTCGAGCCCCACGAGCAGGAAAAAAACCGCCATGAGACCGTCATTTACCCACAGAAGAAGCGGTTTTCTGATCTCCCACTCACCAATGCCGACGAGCGCGTAGGTATCAAAAAGCTTATCGTACCACCCGAAACCGGCATTCGCGACGATAAGTGCGGCGGCCATCGCCACCATCAGTAGAACACCCGGGGTGGCGTCGTGATGGAGGGCGTGTTTGAGTTTGGTGTTCATACAGGGGAGGAATTTTTAGGATTGCTTTCGGTTTTGATTCTGTTGTAATTGTCACGTTGTTTAATTCATGACTAAAATTACATGACAAAAATGACACGTTTGTTTTGTCATTCAACCGAAACCGGAAAAAAATGGAAGAAAGCACGCCCTCGAACGCCCCTGTTGATTCCTCGACCTGGGCTTTCCTTACGAATCACACGCACGTTCTCGTTTGTCTGAACCGGGAACCGATGATGACGGTCAGAAATCTTGCCATTCAGGTGGGCGTGACAGAGCGCTCCGTTCAGCGCATTCTGTCTGATCTCGAAGCGTCCGGCGTCGTCACGAGAACCAAAGACGGCCGCTGCAACCGCTACGAGGTGAATCAGAATTTCCAACTTCGTCACCCTCTCGAATCTCACCACAACCTGTCCGATCTCCTCGAGGCGATTTCGTGAGCAATACCTCATTGTGTGGCACAGCCATTTTGACGACGGTCGACTCCGCCGGTAGTTTCGGTGCATGAAAACGATCAAATGGGCCGTGATTGGCGCGGGGCGCTTCGGAAAGATCCATGCGCGCGTTCTTTCGACGCTTCCGGGCAGTGAACTCGTCGCGCTTTCAAATCGAAACGGGGAACGTCTCGCTGAGGCAGTCACGGAATTCCCCGTCCCCCTCGCGACAACGGACTATCGGGAAATTCTCGCTGATCCCTCGATCGACGCGGTCAGCATCACCACCCACTGGCAGGAACACCACGAGGTTGCGATCGCCGCGCTCAGGAGCGGAAAACACGTCCTCCTCGAAAAACCGATGGCGGCGACGAGCGCGCAGTGTCGCGAGATTCTCGATGCCGCGAAGGAGGCAGCCGGTTTTCTCATGGTCGGGCATGTCTGCCGCTTCGATACGCGTGTGACGCTCGCAAAAGAGGCTATCGACGCGGGACGGATCGGGCGGATCGTTTCGATGCACGCGCGCCGGAATCTGCCGAAGGCACCGGGCAATATCCGCCTCGACAAAATCTCCCCTTTGATCGGTGACGGGATTCACGACGCCGATCTCATGATGTGGTTTCTCGGCGGCCAGTGTCCCGAGGAAGTCACAGGGAGGAATATCAAGATCGATCAATTCCAATACCCCGATCTCGGATGGGCGATGCTTCATTTCGGAAAAGACGAAGCGATCGGCGTCGTCGAAACGGTGTGGTGTTTGCCCGAAAGCGTCTCGACCGGGATCGATGCCAAAATGGAAATCATCGGCACGGAGGGAAAACTCAGTATCGACTGCGCGAACACCGGGCTCACGATCACCGACGCAGCAGGCTCGAAGCAGCCGGACACGATGTATTGGCCGATCCAACACGGCAGACAGATCGGCGCGCTCGAGCGGGAACTTGCTCATTTCGCCGACTGCATCCGACGGGAAACGCCACCCACCGTGATCACTCCGCTCGAAGCGGCTCGCGCCCTCGCGGTGATGGAAACAGCCGAAAAATCTGCGAGCGAAGGAGGCGTTCCTCTCCCCTTTACTTTTGAAGCATGAAACTCAGTCCTCTCAACATTGGCGCGATCGCAGCGCTCGCTCTCACCGCATTCAGCATCACGAACGCCCCGGCCAGGGAGGCGGACAAAGTGATCACGATTTCCGACGAAGTGACGGTTCAGAAAATCAGCGAAGACGTCTGGATTCACATCAGCCTGCGTGAGGTGGAAGGCTTCGGCCTCGTTCCTGCGAATGGACTTGTCATCGTTTCCGACGCGAATGGCATCGCGATTGATCTGCCGTGGACGGACGCTCAGACGAAAGTGCTCTTTGACTGGTTTCGATCGGAGCAGGGAGTCGCGATCGATACCGTCGTTCCCACGCATTCCCATCAGGATTGCGCAGGAGGTCTTGCCGAAGCACACCGACAGGGAGCAGAATCGTGGGGACTCCTGCAAACCGTCGAAAAACTGAAGGCAGAGGAGAAGCCCTTTCCTCAGAACGCTTTTGAAAAAACGAAACGCTTCCAACGCGGTGAAACCGAAGTGATTCTTTCCTACGAGGGCGGCGGCCACACCATCGACAACATCGTCGCGTGGCTCCCCGCGCAAAAGATTCTTTTCGGCGGGTGCGCTGTTAAATCTCTCGAAGCCGCGAATATCGGCTACGTCAAAGAGGCAGACGCGAAGAGCTGGCCCATCCTCCTGAACGGCCTCCTGGAAAATTACGCGGACGCCGAGCAAGTCGTTCCCGGACATGGAGAGGCAGGCGTTCTTGACCTCGTTCGGCATAGTTTGAAAATGGTTGCCGAGGGGAAACGACTGGGGCTTTTTAAGAGCGCTAAAGAATAGCGGGAGAGGTAAAACAGGGAGAGACCGGGGCAACGGTGGGAGTCTCTGCCGAAGCTCCCGGAGCGAGATTGCCACTATCGGAGTCTTATGAGGCGGCTGGCAGTGCACCCCTCCTTGAGTGCCTCGTCAGAGCTTGAAACTACCTGCGCTGTCTAAAGACAAGTCTATTTCACCCACCATGCCGCCACTCGCCAGATGGAGAGCGGCCCCGTAGAATTCATCGTAGACGAATGAATTCTTTTTTCTCAATCGGCCTCACCGTGCTCCTGCTGACTGCCTGCAGCGGAGCGCAGGATCGCATCGCGTCAGAGGAATTTACCTATCTCAAATCGGGATGGCAGTCCGGCGACGAAGGTTTCGGCTGGAACGGTAAATGGGTTCTGTCAGGTCAGCGCCCCGCCTTGCTCGTCGACGGAAACGATAACGCCCGTGAGGTTCTCATTCAGGGAACGGGCGAACGAAACAACCCCCTTCGTCGTGAACTCAAGACTTCGATTCGGGATCCGGAAATGTTTGTGCGTTTCAATTTCCGCTACGACCCGGAGAAGGACAGCAAGACCGATGACAGCGAATTTTTCGTGATGTGGTTTGATCGTGTCGACGGAGGTGACCGGGCGGTGCATGGCGCGGGCATACCCAACATAGGGATTCACGTCGCCGATCAGGGCCCGAAGAAAGGGAAGGTGGTGTTCATCGTTCGGATCGGAAGCGAGCGGACGACGTGGAGCACCGTTGACCTGAAGCGCGGAAAGAATTACCAGGTCGTCGCCCGACTCAGCAAAACCGATCCCGATGAAAGAGCCGCCTTCGATCGACTCGAACTGTGGGTCGATCCGAAGTCGGAAGATCGCGATCAACCCGCCGCCACGGTCGTTCAGAAAAACGGAGTCAATTTTGTGCGTTGGATAGGATTCGCGACGGGACGAAAAACCGAACCCTCCGACCGCATCCTCATCGACGACCTCGCCCTGAGCCGCACCTGGAATGACGTCCTCGATCTTTCCGCTGACAAAATACCGGATCCGAAAAAAATCACCAACACGCTCCCGCCATCGCTCTGGACGGAAACGGTGAGCTTCAAAAAAGATGTCTACCCGCTCCTGAAGTCGAAGTGCTTTTCCTGTCACAAAGGCGCGAATTCCGACTCCGGTTATCGTCTCGACGTCCGCAGCGAAGTCCTCGGTTACAGCACCGGCGACCCGCTCGCGATTCCCGGCGACGGGCCGGGAAGCAAACTCTTCGCCCTCACCGTTTCCGACGATCCTGAAAAGCGGATGCCGCCACCGGAGGAAGGCGAACACGCCCTGACACCACTCGAATCAGATCTTCTTCGGACCTGGATTGATCAAGGAATGGAGTGGGATGAGAAACTGCTCCCCGAGCCGAACGCGAGTTCGGACCACTGGTCATTCCAACCGGTAAAACGCCCTCACGTTCCCACACCAAAGCAACAGGAGCGCGTCCGCACTCCCGTCGACGCCTTCGTGGTCGCGGCACAGGAGGAGAAAAAACTCAGGCCCTCCGGAGAGGCCTCGCGTCGCACCTTGATCCGTCGCCTTTCCCTCGACCTCATCGGACTCCCTCCGACCCCGGAAGAGATTGAGGATTTTCTGAACAACTCATCGGGAACCGCGTATGCCGATCTCGTTGATCGTTTGTTAGAGTCACCGCATTACGGTGAGCGCTGGGGACGTTACTGGCTCGACCTCGCCCGCTGGGGTGAAAGCCACGGCTACCAGCACGACATCCCCCGCCCCTACGCGTGGAGGTATCGCGACTACGTCATCGACGCGTTCAACGAAGACAAACCCTACGATCGCTTTTTATTGGAGCAGCTCGCCGGCGACGAACTTACGCCCCGCACCGATGAAAATCTCATCGCGACGGGCTTTCTCGCCGCGGCCCGCATCAGTGGCAACCAGATGGATAAATCACTCCAGCGAAACGACGTCCTCGTCGATATCGTCAACGCGACCGGAAGCGCGATGCTGGGGCTCACTCTCGAATGCGCGCAGTGCCACAACCACAAATTCGATCAGCTCAGTCAGCGGGACTACTACCGGATGCAGGCGTTCTTCGTTAACGGACAGCTTGGCAATGTTTCCCTCGGCGACCCCGAAACTCCCAACCCCACAAATCTCGAAGACTGGATGTCGGTCGGCTCCTACAAATTCTACATGAGCGAAGCGGCGAAGCTCGTCAAAAGGAAAACCTTCGCCCATACCGAACAGCCTCACACCTGGGGCTTCTATTCCCCGAAGACCACTGTCGCCGGAGTCGAGAGACTTCCCGTCGTGAACCGCGATCCGCTTCCATGGAATCCTGAGATCCTCAAAACCGCGAAAGCCCGACTCCTCATCCGCGGAGAAGTCACGCAACCGGGCCCCGTCATCGAAAGCGGCTGGCCTGAAGTTCTCGGGAAATCAGGCGACAGCGAAAAGAAATCCCTGACACGCACCGAACTCGCCAACTGGATGAGCGATCCGGAAAACCCGCTCGTCTCCCGCGTCTGGGTAAACCGGCTCTGGCAGTATCATTTTGGAAAAGGGATCGTTGCGACGCCCGGTGATTTCGGCATTCAGGGCGAAGCGCCGAGCCACCCCGAACTGCTCGACTGGCTCGCCTCCGAGTTGATCGAAAACAACTGGAGCACGAAACACATCCACCGACTTATCGTGATGTCATCGACCTACCAACAAAAGCGTTTGTATAACGAAGCGAATGCCGAAATCGATCCCGACAATACCTACCTCTGGAACTGGCCACAGCGAAGACTCGAAGCCGAGGCAATCCGGGATTCAGTCCTCGTCGCGACGGGCGAGCTGAAGCCCGAAGTCGGCGGCCCGGGTGTCGATCCCGAACGCGAGGAGGCAAATCTTCGACGAACAGTCTACCTCACGCAACGCCGCAGCGAGATGCCGCGGGTCATGACGATGTTCGACGGACCTGAAGTGATCTCGAGTTGCTCTCACCGCGAAGTCTCCACCGTCGCACTGCAACCGCTCTATCTCCTCAACAGCGGTTTCATGAAGAACCGCGCCGACAAGCTAGCTGCGAAAGTGAAAGCCATCGCGGGGGACGATTTGGCAGGGCGAATTGAAACCGCTTTCGAGCGAACCCTCGGCCGCTCCCCTGACGACGAGGAAAAATCGCACACCCTGACAATGCTCAAATCCTCACCCGAACCCGAAGCGGCTTTCATTCATTTCTGCCACGCGCTACTCAACTTGAACGAATTCGTCTACCTCAACTGAGCCCGGAACCGCCGATGAAATCACCCCTCAACTTTTGCCCGAATTATCGACACGCCGCCTCGATGCCGATGTCGCGACGCGATATGTTGCAGCGCAGCACCCTCGGGATGGGATCGATCGCGCTCAGCGCCATGATCGCGGATCAGGCCGGAGCAGCAACGCTCTCCCATCGACCGGCAAAGGCGAAAAACATCATCTTCCTCTTCATGAGCGGCGGCCCCGGGCAAAACGACACGTTTGATCCGAAACCGCTTTTGCAAAAACTCGACGGCCAGCCCGTGCCGGAAAGCATCGCGGTGAACGTTCCTAAAATCCCGCGCTCAGGCGTGAACTCAAAACTCATGGCCTCCCCTTTCCAATTCCAGCGCTACGGGGAAAGCGGCATCGAAGTCTCAGACCTCTTTCCCGAAACCGGCAAAATGGTCGACGATCTCTGCGTGATCCGTTCGATGAACCATCGCATCCCCGTGCACGGCCCCGGCGAATGCATCGCGCTCACCGGAACCGCGGTCGGCGACCGTCCCAGCATGGGCGCCTGGATGACTTACGGCCTCGGCAACGAAAGTCAGAATCTCCCCGGCTTCGTCGTCTTCCTCTCCAACACAACCGGCCCCGCGCCGCAGCGAGCGGGCTGGGGTCCCGGCTTTCTCCCCGCGCAATATCAGGGAACCGTCGTCGACAGCAGGAAAGGCGTTCCCTTCACCGCGATGCCCGCCGGATACACCGGGAAAAACCGGCGTGAGCAACTCGACTACATCAAGTGGATGAACGAAAAACATCTCGCGCAGCAGGGACACGACTTCGAACTCGAAGCCCGCATCGCCTCCTACGAACTCGGCTACCGGATGCAGACCTCCGCCCCCGAAACCTTCGATCTCACCGGCGAAAGCGAGGCGACACAAAAGCTCTACGGGATGGACGAAAAGCACACCGCCGAATTTGGAAAACAATGCCTCATGGCCCGGCGTCTCGTCGAAAACGGCGTTCGCTGCATCCAGCTGCGCAATGGAGGTTGGGACGCGCACGGCAGCATCGAGGCCAACCATCTCGCCCGCTCCCGCGCGACCGACAAACCCATCGCCGGCCTTCTCCGCGATTTGAAACAGCGCGGCCTCCTTGAGGAAACCCTCGTCGTCTGGGGTGGTGAATTCGGACGCACTCCCACTACCGAAGGCACCGCGACCGGATCGAAACGCGGACGCGATCACTCTCCCGCCGGCTACTCCGTCTGGATGGCCGGTGGCGGCGTCAAAGGAGGACAAGTCATCGGCGCGACCGACGAACTCGGCTACGTCCCCATCGACCGCCCTTTCTCCCCCGCCGATCTGCACGCGACGATGTTGCATTCACTCGGGCTCGATCAGCACAGCCTCTCCTACGAACACAAAAACCGCGCCGAGATACCCACCGTATTCGGCGGCGAGGTCATTCGTGAGGTGTTCGGTTAGGACCGAACACCGGCACAGAAACCAATCGCGAATCCACTTTGAAACGGACGTTTTTTTCACTTCTCGCAGATTCCCTCGGAGAGATTGCTCTGCACTGGAACCTTCTGGATAAAACCCCTCTCGAAAAAATCGCGAGAGCCCGGCAGAAACTTTTATCGGGCCACGACGACGTCATCGTCGATTCAACCTCCGAATACCTTCTGCTGAAAACTGACGAGGGTCTTTTTCTCGTCTCCAGAAAGGAGGCATGGAAAGCCAAACTCGGCAAAGAGGATGAATCACTTTACGCAGCAAAGGGAAAGAAATCCTTCCGCATAATTCGAATGCGGCTCAAATGATCCCTGACTGAAGCGACCGTGCTACCTTGGACCGAACACCGCGAAATCACTCCGCACCATCCTCAGCGAACAGTTCCACGAACTGGCTGAGACCTTTCTCTTTCAACTGATCGACCGGGACAAAGTTCAGCGAGGCCGAGTTGATGCAGTAACGCAACCCGGTGGGGTCAGGACCGTCGTTGAAGACGTGACCGAGGTGCGTGCCCCCCGTTTTTGAGCGAACTTCCGTGCGCGACATTCCGAAAGTGCTGTCGACGATCTCGACGATTTCCCCCTCGTCGATCGGGCGCGTGAAACTCGGCCATCCCGTTCCCGACTTGAACTTGTCTTTCGACGAGAAAAGAGGCTTTCCGGAAATGATATCGACGTAGACGCCCGGCTCCTTGTTATCCCAATAGGCATTTCGAAACGAGGGTTCGGTACCGTTCTCGACCGCGACCTTGTATTGCATCTTCGTCAGCTTTTCCTTGAGAGCATCTTTCTCAGCTTCCGAGTGATTGCTCCCACCACCCGCACCACAGGCGATCACCACAAAGGCAGCCATGGCAAGTGCGAGAAATAACAATACAGCTTTCATGTGTAGTTAGACGCCTGCGAACTCGAAACGTTGCAAAAGACTTGAGAGAGTTTTGATATCCGCCCCGCTTCGCGGCCTCTCACTGAAACGACTGAGCTTGCCCCGAACAGTCAAAACAGATAGACTGAAGTTCGAGATGGATCCCGTTGCGAGCAGAGAAAGCAGCCAAACACCGAAGGGGTTGTCGGTGATCGGTTTGATCGTGATTGCCTCACTGGCAGGCTCGACTCTCTACTCGCTGAACCATCTGCACTCGGCTGACAAAGTCGAATATTGGTGGGACCTCCAATATAACGAATCGGGAGACCCTACCCACTTCGGAGACGAATGGTCCCAACTCCTTCTATCGACCACGATCCACTACCTCGAGTTCGAAAATACCCCGTCCAAAGCGGGTATCGACTTCATCCTCGAAAAAGCAGTCGAAAATGCCGGGGAAGCCGCAGACATTCCGCACGCCGGGCTGAAGGTCACGTTTCCCGATGAAGCCATCAATGGTGAATCCCCCGTCTCTCTGGCGCTCAAGGATGTCAGCGGCTGGGAAGCGCTCAGACGCGTCGCGGCGGAATTGAATTGCCGCGTTCAAATCGAAGCGGACGCACACCTCGCCTTCAGGCAGATCGATGATCGTGAAGTCACGCACGCCGTGGCAAAATTCGTCGGGCTGCCACAAACCGTGGAAGACGGGGCGCTCCTCTTTGCCCCCGAGGCGGAGTCGGAGTCCGATTCGCCCTCCGACCTTACCGACAAATTTCGAGACCTCGGCATCGTCCTTAGCGACGACGATTCGGTCATTTACTACCCGGATCGCGATGTCTTCGTCGCATCCACCTCGTTGGATCAAATGCCGGCGATACAACTGTTGAATCAGAAATTCATCTGCGGCACCTGTCTCATGGGGCCAACGAGCTGGTGGGAGACATGCCAGTGGAAGATGATGGCTTGGGCGGCCGCTGTGGTAAGCAAGTTCGAGCGAACTCCGTCTCCGGCCACGTCTACCGCACCGGTCCCGCTACCCGGCGCCACTCCACCGAACCCGTTCCGATAAGGGCAACTCCGGTTGCGGAGACGCTGGAAAATCCACTTGTCCGCTTCCTCTGATACGCTGACAATCGGGCATGCGAATTCTCAGTTTTTATTTTCTCGGTCTGCTTTTCAGTCTCGCCGCAGGCGACTCCGCCGCCGCTGAAAAACCCAACATCGTTTTCATTCTCGCGGATGACCTCGGGTGGAAAGATCTCAGCAACGAGGGCTCGACCTACTACGAGAGCCCTAACATTGACCGACTCGTCGATGAAGGCATGAAATTCACGCGCGGCTACGCGGCGTGCCAGGTCTGCAGCCCGTCTCGCGCCAGCATCCTTACGGGAAAATACCCGACGAATCACGGGGTCACGACCTGGATCGGCGATGCTGCCGGTGCGGACTGGGGCAAGCGGAAGCGCTTCGACAGCCACTACCCGGCAGAGTATGACAGGGCTCTCCGCGCCGACGAAGTGACGCTCGCGGAGGCGCTCAAGGACGCCGGTTACAAGACGTTCTTTGCCGGAAAGTGGCACCTCGGGAACAAAGGCTCATGGCCGACCGATCATGGTTTTGACATCAACATCGGAGGGATCGACGCCGGGAGTCCCCGCGGCGGTTACTTTGCTCCGTATAAAAATGAAAATCTCCCCCAGGGACCGGACGGGGAGTCGCTCACGCTGCGACTCGGACAGGAGACCGCTGATTTCATCAAGACCCAACACGAGACCGCACCGGAGACGCCTTTCCTCGCTTACCTTTCCTTCTACACCGTCCACGGCCCGATCCAGACGACTTCTGATCTTTGGAAAAAGTATCGCGATAAAGCGGCGAAGATGGGGCTGACCGAAGCCGAAGCACGTTTCAAATGGGATCGGAGACTCGCGGTGCGTCAGGTTCAGGATTGCCCCATCATGGGCGGGATGATCGAATCGATGGACGACGCCGTCGGCATCGTCATGCAGCAACTCGAAGACCTCGGGATCGCCGACAACACGATCGTTTGTTTCACCTCTGACAACGGAGGCGTCTCGTCGGGCGACGCCTTCGCGACGAGCAATCTGCCTCTGCGCGGGGGAAAAGGGCGCCAGTGGGAAGGCGGGATTCGTGAGCCTTTTTACATCAAAGCCCCCGGCGTGACCGAAGCGGGCGCGACGAGCGCGGTTCCCGTGAACGGAATCGACTGGTATCCCACGCTCCTTGAGCTTGCGGGTGTTGACGTGCCGAAAGAGCAGACCGTCGACGGCGTGAGCCTCGTCCCGCTCCTTCGCGGTGAAGCGATCGAAGACCGCCCGCTTTTCTGGCATTACCCGCACTACGGGAACCAGGGAGGCGAACCTTCCTCGATCATTTCCCACGGAAATTGGAAATTGATCCACTATCACGAAGACGGGCGCGATGAGCTCTACGACCTCGAAAATGACGAGGCCGAAACCACCGACGTCGCAGCGGCAAATCCCGAAGTCGCCGCCGGTTTGAAATCACAGCTCGATACCTGGCTGAAAGAAACGAATGCTGTTTTCCCCGAACCGGACCCGAACTTCGATCCGGCGAAGCGCGACGCAAAATGGTCCGACCTGAAGACGAAAGGAATGCAGCGGCTCGAGGCCCAGCACGCGCACTTTCTCGATCCCGATTTCAAACCGAACAAGGACTGGTGGGGAAGCGCGCCGCTCGACTGACGGTAATTCGGTAAGATTTCACCCAGCATAGGTGAGGCAAACACTCCTGTTTGCCAGAGACTCCGCCAGACTGGCAAACAAGAGTGTTTGCCTCACCTAGAGTGACCGAGGTAGATGCCTTTTGCCAAAAGGCAGTTCTTCGGACGTCCGGACGTCACGGCGCTTGCGAACTCGAACGCCCCCGAACTTCAGCTCGTATGAATGCCCCTCGGCGAGGCGCATCTACCTTACCCCTCAGCCGCGATGATCTGCCCCGCGATCTGAATCGCCTGCTGAACGAGCCGGGTATCACCGATGAATTCGGGGAACTTCAGATCAGGCAACCCGCTTTGCTGAGTCCCGAGCACTTCGCCGGGACCGCGTTGTTTCAGATCCTCATCTGCGATCAAAAACCCATCGCGAGTCTCCTCGAGAATTTTGAGACGGTCCTTCGCGTCAGCGGACTCCGGATTGATCATGAGCACACAGAAGCTCTTGTGCTCACCCCGTCCGATCCGCCCACGCAGCTGGTGCAACTGCGCGAGACCGAAACGCTCCGCATTGTAGACCAGCATGATATTCGCGTTCGGAACGTTCACGCCGACTTCGATTACGGTGGTCGACACTAACACGTCCATTTCCCCCTTCCGGAACTGATCCATCACCGCGTCCTTTTCCTCAGCGCTCATGCGACCGTGGAGTAGTCCGATGCGGCTGTCGGGAAGACGCATTTGCCACGCCTCGAACTCGGCCGCGGCGGCACCGGCAGTGATTTTCTCCGACTCATCGATGAGCGGATAAACGATGTAGGCCTGCCGCCCGCCTTTGAGCTGTTCCTTTATAAAATCAGCCGCCTGTTGCGTCTGCGAAGTGAGCCGAAGCCCCGTGATGATCTTGCCCCGGCCGGCGGGTAACTCGTCGATTACCGAGACGTCGAGATCGCCGTAAAAAGAGAGCGCAAGCGTGCGTGGAATCGGGGTAGCGGTCATCGCGAGGACATCCGGTGAATCTCCCTGATTGATGAGCAGCTGGCGCTGAGCGACGCCGAATTTGTGTTGCTCGTCGATCACGGCGAGGCCGAGCGGATTTTCAAAAACCGACTCCCCGTGAATGAGCGCATGCGTCCCGATGACGAGCGCTCCGTATTTCTCCTCCTTCGCCGCTGAGAAAAGCGGGAGTTCACCGCCTTCGTCGCGCGTGCCGGTCTTGAGTCGCACTTCGATCCCGAGCGGTTCGAGCCAATCCTTGAACGTGAGAAAATGCTGTTCCGCCAGGATCTGAGTCGGCGCCATGAGAGCGGCATCGAAGCCGGCTTCGAGCACGAGCAGAATCGCCGCTGCGGCCACGAGCGTTTTACCGGATCCCACATCTCCCTGGAGAAGTCGCGCCATCGGAAACTCGCTCGCGAGATCCGCCCGAATCTCGCCGATCGTGCGGGTCTGCGCGCCGGTCGGCGAAAAGGGAAGGTTCTCGAGAAACGCGTTGAGAAGCGCACCCGCCCCGCAATGCGGGTAACCTCCACGGTCCTGAATTTCTTTCTTCCGCTGCTGCAAAATGAGCTGCAGTTTCGTGAACTCTTCGAGCGCGAGATAACGCTTCGCCGGCTCGAGATCCTCGAGGTTTTCCGGATAGTGAAGCGTCCGAATCGCGGTGGCACGGGTCAGCCCCGACTCGCTCGCGCCGAGCGGCAGCCACTCGGATATATCGCTGTCATCGACCTCTTTGAGAAGCTGGTGAACGAGCCCGCGAAGCGCTTTCTGGTTCACTCCGCTCGCGAGCGGGTAGATCGGAATGAGTCCGCCCATGTGCGCCTCTGCGGTGGCGCTGTCACCCTCGACAATCTCGTAATCGGGATGATCAATGACGAGACGACTCCCGCTCATTTTCGGCTGACCGAAAATAATCAGTTCGTGCCCCACCGTGAGAATTTTGCCAATGTAAGGCATGTTGAACCAGCGGAGGATGATCTGATTCCGCATCAGGTCCTCGCCCGCAGATTCCACGACTGCCTCGAAAAAGCTACGGGCTTTCCCGCGGCCGAAGCGCGTCTTGCAATCGGTGACCTCGACGTGCAGACACACGGAATGCTCGGTCGGGTTTTCCGGGAACTGATCAAAATGAGACCGGTCCTCGTGGCGGCGGGGGTAATGCGTGAGGACGTCGCCGAGTGTGGCGAGACCCAGTTTGGAAAAGCCTTCGCGGCTTTTCTTATCGAGACGAATGAGTTCAGAAGACTCGAGAGAAGCGTCGAGCATGAGATTAGTATTTCCGCCAGAGCGACGGCACAAAGAGAACAAGAAGGGCGAAGAATTCGAGACGTCCCAGAATCATGAGAAGGCTCAGGAGAACGAGGGTGTCAGCCCCGAGGATGGAAAAGTTATCCGTCGGCCCCACCGCTTCAAAACCGGGGCCGATGTTGAAGAGCGTCCCGAAGACACAACCAACCGACGAGAGGAGATCGAGATTCGGCTCTAACAAGGTGACAAACAACGTGGCCGCCCCGGCAACCATAAAGCCGAGTGCGATGAAAAAGGACACCGTGATGAAAACGCGTTCATCGGGAGCGGAGCCGTTCAGCTTGATCCGGAACACCTGATTGGGACGGAAAGAGGCGACGAGCTCACGCACCGCAATTTTCTTAAACAGGATGATCCGGTTCATCTTAATCCCCCCTGCAGTCGATCCGGCACATCCCCCGATCAGCATCAGGATAATCAACAGCATCCGCGAAAAAAGCGGCCACTGGTCGTAGTCGGAGACGCCATACCCGGTCGTCGTGCTGATCGACACGACGTTGAAGAACCCTTCGTGAAACGCTTCAAAAAACGTGTGATCTTCAGTCGCAAGCAGCAGGTCCAGCGTGATCGCGAACAGCGCAGCGACGGTAAGGAAAAAGTAGTATTTGGCCTCCTCCTCCTTTTTCAATCGATCCCATTTTTTATTCACGAGAAAGACGTAGAGCATGAAACTGATCGACGAGAGGAACATGAAGATCGCGAGCCACCCCTCGATCAGGAGATTATCGTAGTGCCCGATACTCGCGTTCTTCGTGCTGAATCCACCGGTGGCAATCGTCGTCATGCCGTGACAAATCGCATCGAACGCCGTCATCCCGAGACCGTAGAGACCCAGCGTGCACACGAGTGACAGCATCAGATACACCTTCAAAAGCGTGAAGGCTAAATCGCGAATTCGTGAAGCGCCCGTGTCGGAAATGTTGATACTCGATTCGGTTTGCACGAGCGAACGGCACCCCACGCCGAGAAAGGAAAGCACCGCGACGAACACGACGAGAATTCCGATCCCGCCGAGCCACTGCGTGAGCGATCGCCACAGCAGAATCGGCCCCGAATACGCCTCGATATCATTCATCACCGTCGAACCTGTCGTCGTGAATCCTGAGACCGATTCAAAGAAGGCAGAGAAAGCGCTCAGGCCCGGTTCCGCGAAGTAAAACGGCAGCGCCCCGAGAATGCCGACTTCGATCCAGCTGACCCCGACAATCACGATCGCCTCCCGCCGCAGCACTTCGTTTTTGGCGCGAAAGCTGACGAGAATCATGAGCAACCCAGTCGCAAACGAAATCGCAGTCGAGATACCGAGCGCACGAAGCGTCGACTCGCCGTTTTTGATCTCGGGATCGAGCACCAGTTCGACCCAGGCATAAAGGAGACAGCTCCCCATCGTGATGCCGATGAGGCATGCGAGAACGCCGAGAGTTTTAAGAACGATGCGGAAATTCATTCGGGAACGTATGGGACACTATGGCGCGACCAGCTTGAGAAAGGCGCGCTTCGCCTTGGGTGTCACCAGCGCGTAGAGACTGTCTTCGGCCCGGAGCTCATCCTCGGCCGTCGGGACCTGTCCCCGCGTTCCGTGGAGGAGCGCGACGAGAACACAATCACGGGGCCATTGCACGTCCCGGACCTTTTTGCCCACGACGGGAGAGCTTTCGATCACGTTGGACTCGATCAGTTCGACGCCCTCCAGCTTCTGCAAGAGATGAAAGCGGTCCGAAGTGATGAAGCGCGCGAGATCCTTCCGCGTCGCCTCCCGGGGGCTCACCGCTGCGAGAATCCCCATTTTCACCCCGAAGCCGGTCATCGCATCGGCGTAATCCGCGCGGTGAATCAGCGGCAGACAATACTTCGTTCCCAGACTGTGCGCCTGGAGACAGGTCATCACGTTATCCTCATCCACCTCCGTCGCCGCGATAAAGAAATCAGCCTCTCCGATCTGCTCCTCCTTCATCTCAGCGATCGACGTCGCGTCCGCGTTGAGAATCGTCACGTTCGTGAGCTGGTCGCTCAACTCGCCACAGCGCTCACGGTCCGACTCAATAATACGGATGCGGCAGTTCCAGCTTTCGAGCGACTGCGCGAGCGAAAAGCCATACTCGCCGCCACCGAAGATCACGATGTTCGTTTTGTAATCTTTTCCCGACCGATTCTGCAGCTGGAGAACGGTGTCGTGCAGCTTCGTCGGCTCGCCGAACAGCGTGACGAGATCGTCGGCGATCAGGACTTCTTCGGCTGAGGGAACGATCGTTTGATTCTCCCTCGTGATCGCGCCGACCCGGACCCGCGCCGGGAAATCGAGCTCCATGAGCGACTTCCCGCAAAACTTACTGCCCGCGGAGACGTAGACCCGCTGAATCTCGACGTAGCCGCGCGCGATCTCCTCCACCATCGATGATTTCGGGTTCCGCACGTGCTTGGCCAGTTCGATCGCGGCGAGGCGCTCGGAACTGAATAGGTAATCCATCCCGAAATGCTCCCCGTAATCCATGAAGAGACTCTCCCGCTGAATCCCGGGATGCACCCGGCAGATCGTTTTCGCGGCGCCGAGCTTTTTTGCAACCGAGGCGGAGACGATATTGACGTTGTTGTCACTCGTGAGCGACATGAAGAGATCACACTCCGCGACACCCGCATCGATCAGAACCGTGATCGAGGTGCCGTCCGCGACGAGAACCCGTGCATCGATCCGGTTGTTCAAATCACCAGCCACTTTTTCATCAGCCTCGACGACGACGATGGAATGGTTCTCAGCCGCAAGACTGAGTGCAATGTGTGTACCGATCTCGCCGGCGCCGACAATGATAATGTTCATAGGGAACGAAGCTGCCCCGCTGGTATGAGGGGCGGGAAACGGGGCTATCCTACCCCCGCAAGGTGAGGGTTTCAATTCTCATCACAGGTCGGAATTGTAATGCCTCTCAGGACGAAGCCTCAGCCGCTTTTCGCGCCGCGATCCGTTGCTCCAACTGATCAAAGCCTTCGTGGCGGCGTGCATACTCAGGATAATTTTCCGTCTCGCCGGCCGGCAGATAGCGCCAGTGCTTGTACATCCAGAGCCAGGGCGCGGGATTCTCGCGAATGTGTGGCTCGAAAATATCCCAACACGCCTGAGCGATCGTTTGCTGGTTGTCATCAGGACCGAACTTGAGAGCCTTGAACCCGCGCAGGAGGTAGGTTCCATCGGACCGGGGGATGCAAATCCCGGGAATGACGGTAAGCCCCGTCCGCTTCATCAATTCGGCGTGAATCGCGGTAACGCAGGTCTTTTTCCCGAAACAATCGATCACCGTCGCCGCCTTCGAAGGTGCAATCGTGAGATCCGGTAAAAACGCCGCGTGCCCTCCCCGCTTCAGATTTTTCAGCAAACGCATGATCGCCCCGCGCTGAGGAATCACCTCGTGCCCGGTCACTTCGCGGTTCTTCTTGTAAATCTCGGTGAGACTCGGATTCTTGAAGTTCTGCGCCACAATCGTGAACTTGTAGTCGCGAAATCCCATCACGAGAGCGATCCACTCGAAATTGCTGTAGTGCGGCGTCACCCAGATCGCCCCCGTTTCGCGGGCGTTCTCAACCGCCTCAGGATCGTCCATCACGAGCTCGCAGTAGGTCTCGTAATTGTCGCGGGTGAGTCGTTTGCTCCAAAACTGATCGACCACCGTCTGAGCAAAACACCGGTAGGAATCCTTCGCGATGAGCCGGATTTCAGACTCACTTTTCTCGTCTCCGAAAATCAGCGTAAGATTCCGGATCGCCGTCGTGCGTCCGCGTTTATCGACATGAAAGGCAACACTGCCCAGCGCTCGACTGAACAGGTGCGAGCCCTTCCGCGGCAGCAGCGGAATCACGAAATAGAGGTACTGCAGCCCGAACCACTCGAGCCGATACCGGATTTTTTTCCAAACGGACATACAACGGGAAATAAGCGCGTTTTTCGAGGATTTGCCAGCGATCCCTTCCCGTGGCAATTTCACCCCGTTCCCTTTTCTACTCATGCATCACCAGACCTTCGTCTCGCTCTTCCGGCAGATTCTCTCCACCCCGACAGCCCCGTTCCACGAATACCACGTCGAAGCGGTCATTCTCGAACGGCTCGCGGAAATGAAACATGTCACCGTCGAAAAAGACGATTTCGGCAATCTCATCGCCAAATACCAAAACGGACGCAAAAAGCCCAAGCTCGCCTTCGCCGCGCACATGGACCACCCCGGCTGGGTCAAACACGCCGGCGAGGGCGTCTTTCTCGGCGGAGTCCCCGAAGAACGGCTCAAAACGCATCCCGTCGAGTGGTTCGGTGACTTCGGGATGTGGAAACTGAAACCCTTCGAGCTGAAAAAAGGCATCATCCACTCACGCGTCTGCGACGACCTCGTCGGATGCGCCGCGATGCTCGCTCTCTTCATGGAACTCGAAGCACAGGAAGTTGAAACAACCGTCTACGCGCTCTTCACCCGCGCCGAGGAAGTCGGCTTTATTGGCTCCATCGAGATGGCGAAAAAATGGCCGTTGCCGGATGGCGTCGTCTTTGTCTCCCTCGAAACGAGTGCCCCACGCGGAGGCGCCGAAATGGGCAACGGCCCTGCAATCCGCGTCGGAGACCGCATCAGCGTTTTCAACGACGCCGTCACCGCCGAGCTCGTCGACGCCGGCACCGAAGAGAAGATCCCCTTCCAGCGAGCCCTCCTCGACGGCGGAGCCTGCGAAGCCACCGCGATGAACCTGTATGGTATCCCCGCCGCCGGCATCTCGGTGATTTTAGGCAACTACCACAACTGCCCACCGGAAAAAGGCATCGCCGAAGAATTCATCTCCCTCGACGACGCAAAAAATCTCGTCAAACTCATCACCGCAACGACGATCCGAATGACGCAGCGCAAAGCAAGCGACTCATCGAAAGCGCAGCTGCGGAAGCGCCTCGAAAAGCGGGTCAGGGATCACCGGAAGTATGAGAAGGCCGCAGCAAAGAATTGGGAGAAGTGACTCAACACGGTCTAGCCGGCAACCTAACCCTGTTTCGATGTCCAGCCACATCTCAACAAAGCCCCGGAACTTTTTCTTTTTCTTAATCCTACTCTTAATCTCCCGTAAGGACGGGCACTCGTGCCTCCGGCCTCAGCACGACGCAAAAGAAATCCTCACGGATTCCTCTACACCCGCACAAAACGCCTCCCCAACGCAGGTGATGCAAACACTCCTGTTTGCCCGTCCAGCGGAGTCTCCGGCAAACAAGAGTGTTTGCATCACCTAAGTCTCGCCGAATCCTAATCTCGGCTCCGGTAGGTCATCGGCTTCTCCGTGAAAGGATCGAGCGGTATCATTGTGTTGAGCGCTTCAAGATTCTCCGGGTAACCTCCAGTCGCAATGCGGAACCGTTCAAGCGCCACGGCCAGTTTCGCCTGCTCCATCAGTATCTCAGATCGCAGAAAACGTTGACCGATCGTGTTCTAAGCCGGCAACATCAGTCATTCCCGGGAATAATACCTCGATCCGAAGATGAGTGTCGACGGTAAAGAAATCCGACAGAGTATTGTCCGAATCCCCCCCCCGGACCGACGAATAGAAATTCTCACGAATTCCTCTACATCAGGCAAAGTGTAGAGAAACTTCGTGAGAATTTCTCCGCAGAGCCCAACAGCCTCCCGGGCCTGCGAATCTACTCCGCCAACCCCGCCGACAAATGCCTCAACAGCGAATGCTCCGCCTCGACACTATCATGACCATAATCCCAGACCATGACACCTCCGAGTCCGCGCTCCTTCACAAGCCGCAATCGCAAATCGCAGGCTTCCTTCCCAACCGGAGAAAAACCGTGTTCAGATTCAGGTAACACTTTCGCCTTTTCGCCGACAAGCGTTTTCCACGAAACGGCGCGGCGCTCACCACCCATTTCCTTCGCGTAAAACCCCACCCCCAGAAGCAGCTTTTCCGGAGGCAACCCGGCGTCGAGAAAGCGATCGATCACCTCGACCAACCATGCCTCGTAGGGTTCCTCCGACCAGGGCTGGTAACTCATCAGATTCACTTGATCGATAAACCGCCAGCAGTTCGCGGGAAGCGGCCGGGTGTAGCCCAGCGCCACCGTCAGAATCTTCCCCGACGCATGTAACTTCTCCGAAAGCACCTCGAGGAACAGAGCAAAGTCCGCGTACTCCTGATCGCCTTTGGGAAACTCCCAATCGATATCGACGCCATCGAGATCCTGCTCCTCACAAAACGCGACGAGATCATTCACGAAGCGCGCCCGGCTGGCATCATTGCTCACCGCGTTGGCGAACAACTTCCCCCGTCCCCATCCGCCGACGCAGAAAGTGACTTTCGTCCCCGATTCTGCCTGAGCCTTTTTCCCGAAAGCGAGCAGCTCCGGCGTGACCCGAGCGAAATCAACGGTCCCGTCATCATTTGGCTTCGCCGAAAAGAGCACGAGATGCGTCGTCCCGTAGAGCGCCGGCACCGTGTCCGCCTTCACCCGGTAATCAGGAAGATAAACCGCGAGGGTGCGACGGGCAGGGTCCGCAGCCGATGCTATTGCCACCAGCAGAAAAGTCAGGAAAAAGAAGATCGTTTTTTTCAAAGCAAAAGCAATACCAGGACCATAAATACTCGCAGGTAAATACAGATAATAATACTAAAAGTTGCGTATGCCGATTTGCTTGAAAACAGGAATCGACACGTGGTAGTTAAATGATGATTTTCCGACAAAGCCTGCCCTTCGCAGTATCAATCGTTATAACTCTCGCAGCCGCATTAGTGACCTTCGCCGCGGGACAGGATTCACTGGTTCCCATCCAGGACTGGACGAGCGCGGACGGAAAAGTAATACATGCCGAGTTGACGAAATTCGAGGCCGGCACCGCTCAATTCCGGACGAAAGAAGGACGGCACTATTCGATTCCTGATGAGAAGTTTTCGCTTCGGGATCAGGCCACGATTCTCATCGCGCGGATCAGCGACCAATTCGACTTCAGCTATTCGGCGGACATCAATACAGAGTTTTTCTACTCACAACAGATTCCGGAGAATCGCCGGAAGGACAAAATCAATGCCTACCTTGGCTTCGGGCCGAAGCGATTCAATCTCGGGATCTTTATTCCCAGCTACAAAGTCGACCTTCGGAAATTCGACGAAATCCAGGTAACTGCTTCGGGCATGCCGCCGTTCACCTACCCGATCGACGACAACAGTCTCGCATCGAGCGGTGCGGACACGACCCTGTGGACCCGCGTGCGAATCGACGTCCGCCCGGGAAGAAACGAGTCCATCCTCCCCGTTCTGAAACAGGGTCTGAATGACCAATCACTCACCTTTGTCGCGAAGGGAAAAGGGATCGAGGAAAGATTCACACTCTCCGACTCCGAAAGGAACGGGATTCGGGAGATCGCCCAAATTTACACGCAGACCTCGAAACTGGTGAAGGCCGGCTTCATCAAACGCGAACTCCTTTCCACGCAGAAGCCGGGCGAAGACGCCGCTTCGTCGCCCGAAAGCCCCGGTGATGACGACGTCCTGAAACCGTTCCGGGAGCAACTCTCTCAAAACAAATACGGCACCTTGAACTGGATCGCCGCCGACGGTGGAGCGGCCACCGAAGTCACAGGTCTCGGCTATCTCGGAACGGACGTGGTTATCAGAACCGCCTCCGACGAAGTGACACGCATCCCCTTTTCCGAACTCGACGCACCGGGTCGGAAGCAAGTTTACGAACAGCGGATCGAGGAGGTTTACGGCAAGAAACCTCTGGTACTCGATTCGGGAACGATTCGCTATTTCCCGCCCGACTGGGACACGACACGAATGATTTATCACCGGGGATTCTTTTATTCGCTCCTCGATGGCGACCGCCCGGTTCTCGTCCTGAATACATGGACCGGAAGATTCAATGGCAAACCTCTGACGGAAATTCTCGTTCGCGGCAGTGATCAGGAGCGGTCATTCAAGATCCCCTGCGAACCGGCAGAATCCCGGGAGAGAGAAAAGGGCGACCAAACTTACACGACCACTTTTATCTACCTCAATGCCGATGAGACGGAGAAAGCAAAAGAACTCATCAATACGGAAAGCGTCGAACTGCGACTCAACGCAGAGGAAAAATTGACCAGCCTCTCGCTGAAGGACGACGAACTCGCGACGTCCAGGGAAGCTATTGCCTTGTATTTCTGGCATCAGCTTCTGCAATGAGGCACGCCCGGAACGCTGCGCTCACCGGCGGTTCCCCTCGCGGCAAAGCATCTGAAAAAAGCAGGAAGACGACCGACCTGTCGCCCTTCACTTTCTGCGGCCCGAAGGGCTACATCACCTGACCGCCTTCAGGAATAAATTCGTCGTCGTAATAGAGACGGTACCTTCCGAGGCGCGACCGGAGCTTCAAGTCGCTCCCAAAGGCTTTGGACAAGCTCAGAGAGTTCAGCGCACGGCGTTTCTCACCCTGAGCGATCATTTTGCCGTCTTTCAAGACGATCGCATGACTGATCGCCGGGATGATCTCCTCGACGTGGTGAGTCACCATCACGAGCGACCGAAAGGAACCCTTTTGCGTGAGCTCCTCCACGAAGTTGAGAAAATGTTCACGCGCGACCGGGTCGAGTCCCGCGCAGGGTTCGTCGAGAATCAGAAAATCCATCCGTTTCGCCATCAGCGCGCGCCCGATGAGAAGCCGCTGCCGCTCTCCCTGCGAAAACCAATCCCACGGATTGTCACGCAAATGAGAGCAATTCACCTTTTCGAGAATCTTTTCAGCCGCCTTGATCTCTTTGGGATCCTCTGACTTCTGCCAGAGATTGACCTGAGCATGACGCCCCGCCACGACGACATCGAGTGCCGACTCACCGGGATCGATCTGCTGAGAGATGCTGCTACTCACAAAGCCGATCCGCTTTTTCCAATCATCCCAGCTCTGCGTCGTCGAATTCACAGCGTCCTCCCGTCCGCGAATGTTCACCTCACCATTGGTCGGCGTGAGGTATCCCATCAACACATTGAGCAACGAAGTCTTACCCGAACCGTTCCCCCCGACGATAACCCAGTTCTCGCCCCGCTCGACTCTCCAGGAAATGTCATCCAGGATTTTACGTCCGCTGCGTTGCACGGTGATGTTTTCCATCTCAAATACAGGAGCTGCCATAACCACAACGCTAAGGGGGTAGATCCTGTTTTTCAATGTAAATGCTCGCCATCCCCGGGGAGCAGCCGCTCGACCGGGAATCGGAGCTTTCACACCAATGCTCCGCTCCCCCCCGTAAAAGGCAGCAAAAACGTAGAGAAACGGCGTGAGCCCTTCCCACCAAAGCCCATCCATCCAAATCCCCACTCCCGAAGACACAGAAATCCTCTACACACCCATAGAGGCCATAGTAACCATCTCGCTCCGAGAGATGTTCAGGTTCAGGTTCAATACATGGGTAACACAGCAGGTTCAATACATGGGTAACAAAATGGCACGGGAAAGAGCGTTGAACGATCTTTTCCAATGCCATGGAAAGAGACCAAGAAAATGGACCAACGTATTGAATTCGTGATGAAGGCAATGAACTGCAGCAATTTTGGCGAGTTATGCCGGGAATTCGGCATCAGCCGCAAAACCGGTTACAAGTGGC
>JBLXHA010000004.1:339755-531686 GCA_048260165.1 Verrucomicrobiales bacterium | reverse complement strand
TGTTTGATCCGGGAACGGTTCATATCGGTAACACCGCTCCGGGGACGGGATCTTTAATTACTATCACGAGTATCAACTCGACCTTGGACACGAATACGAATGTCACTATATCGACCGAGAGCGGTGACATTATTTTTGATAACGTAGGTTCCGCCGACGACCGCAACGTCGCCGTGCAATGGAACACGGATGCGAGTCTGGGAGTGTTTGCCTCGGGCGATGTGAATTTTAATACGGTGGTGAGAACCGCAGGAGCGGGTTCGATCAGCGTTATCGCCGGTTGGACCGGGGCTGAAGCGGACACCTTGATTACGGACAACGATCCCGAAACGGCGTGGAATACGTATGTGGCAGCAGGGCAGTTTGGTGTTGATGATGGTCTTGCCGGAACCGGAAATGGATCGGTGAATCTCAATGCGAGTGGTCGATCGGTGGAGGTCGGTTCGCGGTATGGAAACACCAACGTCGCTGGTTTCGATGTGAATCTTCTCGCGGGGAATGGCGCGCGCCGACACGCACATCTCGGCTTCCGTGACAACGGTCAGGTCTTTTACTACAACACGACTGCCTATGACGGGTTGGCGAGCGCGGGGGATCCCCTCGTCGCGATGGTGGGAGTCAACGAGACGACGTCGGGGAGTGAGACGGGAGTTTACATGTTCGATAGCAACGGGGTGAGAACAGATGCTTTTCTCCGGTATTCGGATGATTTCGGAAGCCAGAACGACGGCAACTGGTGGTGGCGCACTTTAGACGCAACCGCCGGTGGCAGTTCCGGAATCGGCGACAACCTGCCGGGAATGGGCGCAGGTGTCTCGCAAAGCCTCATAGATGGTGGCGCGAGTCATGCGATCACGCTGAAGAAAGCGGATATCAACGTTGAAGCACGCGGCAAGTTGTTCCTCGAAGCAGGCAGCACCGGTGATTACGAAGGGGCCTACGCGCAAGTCGGGCACGGTGGTAATGCGAGGGGCTGGGACAACGTGAATCGTCGCGACAGTGGTCGTGATTACTCTTTGAATTTTGGTGGTACCAGTCGATTTGCGGCTTCGATAGGGCGTTTGGCGGATGTTTACGGGGATATCAATATTCGAACAGGGTTGGATGCGTCATTGAACCCTGTTAACTCGATCGGAACGCTCACGGTGAACGCAGGCGTGGGCGGACCGGGGCGACTCAATAACAACTACGCTCAGATCGGGCACATGGGACCTTCCCAAATGGGATCCGCCACCGGAGCGATTAACATCGAGGCGGGTGGCGCGATCGGAGTCAACGGCGGTAATGGCTGGCGGAGTCATGCGCAGATCGGGCATGGGGTCACCGGGGGTAACACTGAGTCCAATCCAACGCTGGGTGTCGGCACCCTCGCCGATACAGGGCAGACTCCGGATGGAAAGTTCGGCGGTGGGCAGCATCATCAACTGCGGGTGTTTGCGAATGACGCGGATTTTAATACGACAGCGCTGCGCACCGGTGATTTGGGAACCACCATGATCACTTCTACTACGCTTGGCGCGAACTACACGGGGGCTGCGGGGCTGTACAACGGAACCGCTTCCGTGACGGGGGCGGGTGCGGGAATTGATACAGTGATGACCGGTGATATTAAGGTCATCAGTGAGACCGGTGAGGTGACGGTAACCGCTTACGAGGCGCGGACCCCGGGCGGGCTGCCATTCGATCCGGATGTCGACGACTACGAGGAGACTGATTACTCGTATGGTCAGATCGGTCACGTCGGCATGTCTGCCGGGCTCAACCGGGTAAGTGCGTTAGGTAATATTACAGTGTCAGGGACGGAATTACTGTTCCGTGGAGGTAACAACGCTGACGAGCACGGGTATGTGCAGCTGGGGCATGGAGGTGCTACCGCTGATGGAACTTATGTGGGTGATATTTTTGCGACCGCGACGGTCGGGAAAGTGGAGTTTCTGGGTGGCACTGATACCATTTTGACAACGACCGGGGACCGGCCCGGTGCCGACGGAGACGGACTTCCCAACGGGAGTTATGCGCAGCTCGGGCATGGAGGGTACAGCGCCACCGGAGCCCATTCGGGAAATATTACGGTGAATGCAGGGAGCAACGCGGGAGTGGGCCTGAACTTTGTGGGAGGTAACACGACCAATGCCTATGTCCAACTGGGGCACGGCGGGGCATACAGCAAGGGTGTCGGCACCAGCGCCGGGACGGCGCAGGGATTTGTCGGAAATATCACCGTCAATTCGGTTGGCAGTATCAACTTCACGGCGGGGTCCAATTTGAGTGGGGCGACGGACGAGGATGCGCGGCTGTATGCGCAACTGGGGCATGGCGGGTATGATTCGGATGCGGCGAATACGAATACGAACTTTTTCTCCGGCACAAACTGGGGACACACGGGTGATATTATTGTCAATTCGGTTGAGGGGGACATTACTTTCACGGGTGGTAACCGGGCGGGTGCGAGCTCCGGTAGCGAGGGACGGTTCCATTACTCTCAATTGGGCCACGGAGGTTATGCCGCCGGCGGCAATCACAACGGCAGTATCGCGGTCGAGGCTACTGCAGGAGATATTAATTTTCATTCAGGCGGCGGCACGGTCGATGACTCGACGAGCCTTTTCAATTACGCTCAGCTCGGTCATGGAGGTGCTGAGGATCAGGGGAATTTAGGAAAAACCGGTGATGTTACGAGCGTGACAGCAGGGGGCGCGATTAACTTCGACAGCGACAGCACTGCGACCGGCTATAACTACAACTACGTTCAACTGGGTAATGGCGGTTACAACTTTGACGGGAGTCATACTTCCGAAATTGTAGTGATCGCCGGCGATGGCGGTATTGATTTTACGGCAGGTCCCGGCGTCGTTTCCTATGCTCATCTCGGAAACGGAGGCTACGCAGTTGGTGGCGATCATTCCGGTGCGATTACGGTAACGTCCGGGCTCGCCGGGATTAAATTTCGCGGAGGCGCGCAATCGAGCGGATACGCGCAGATCGGCAATGGCGGTCGATCCGCTTCGGGCAACCATTCCTCTGCGATTAGTGTGAGCACGACGGGGTTGGTAGATTTCATGGCCGGAAGCGGGGACTACAGCTATGCCCGGATCGGACATGGCGGAGATTACGCTGCCGGTGACAAGTCGGGTAGTATTTCAGTGACGGGAGATGGCGTCACGTTTCTGGGAGGAGGCGGCTATTTCGCCTCAGCTCAGATCGGCCATGGCGGCCGGGATTCCGCAGGCAATGCTGATGGTTCGATCACGGTGGATGCAGGGTCGGGCTTGTTGAGTTTCACTGGAGGTGGTTGGGATGGAACCGGATCTGAAGGATATTCATGGGCGCAGATCGGGCATGGCGGTTATCAGGCTTTGGGAGCGCTCGGAGGAGCGATCAACGTGGATGCCGGAACGATCACTTTCGACGGGGGGACGTCCGTTCAGTCCTACGCCATGATTGGTCACGGAGGTTACCAGGGCGATAGTGACAACACAGGCTCGATTGACGTCGAGAGCGGTATCGGTGGTATCACGTTTCACGCGGGACTCACCGCCAGTAATTCTTTCGCCCAAATCGGACACGGCGGAGGAGAGTCTCAGGGGAACAATGGTGATTACAACGGGACAAGTGTTGCCAGTCTGATTTCGAACATCAAGGTGCTGAGTGCGGGGGGGGTGGATTTCATGGGAGCCGACTCAACGAATGCCTACGCGCAGATTGGACACGGTGGCGTGAACGCAGATGGCTCTCACGCAGGCACTATCAGCGTGCAAGGTTCCGGTGATATCGATTTCATCGCCGGTTCGGGTTCTCGAGCAAAAGCTCAGATCGGGCACGGTGGATATCGTGCTGATGCGGTTACTATTTCCGGCACGATCGATGTTACGACTGTCGGAACGAGTGGCATTACTTTTTCGGCGGGAACGGGTGATCAGTCAGTGGCCCAGATCGGTCACGGTGGTTACGAGGGGGATGGTGACATTACAGGAGATATTACGGTATCGGGTGGCACCGGCGGCATCGCCTTTACGGCGACTCCTGACTCGGGATACTTTTCTCACGCGATGATCGGTCATGGTGGTCGCGATGTGGGCAAGGATGGTCCCGGCGACAAGACCGGCAACATTACGGTGACCTCAGCCGGCGGTGGTATTGTGCTGAAGGCAGGCGGTGTTGATGCGGTGGGTCAATATGCGCACGTCCAGATTGGTCACGGTGGCTACGGTAACATCATGACCGGTGACGTGACTGGCAATATTATGGTGACTGCCAATGGCGGAGGTGGTCTCAGCATCCTTGGCGGCGACACGTATGGTGCTTACGCGATGGTAGGACACGGTGGCTTCGGAGGTGGGCAAATCACCGGCACAACCAATGGAAATATAACCGTTGTCGTAGATTCTGATATCCTGCTCGATGCGGGTGATACGGTGAATTACACCTGGGCTCAGATTGGTCACGGTGGTCGCAACAATGATGGTGATATGGGATTGGCCGGAGAGCAAATCTCTGTGATCTCACGTTCCGGTAATCTCGATTTGGTGGCATCACCGACTTCGAGATCGAACGCGATGATTGGTCATGGGGACGGTGGCGATGGATCGGGTGATCGGAAAGGTGACATCCTCGTAGACGTCCGGAACGGGGAAATTTCTCTGGCAACGAATGGAAATCAGGCCTGGATCGGGCATCGGACGATTAGCGGAACGATCTCAGATGCAAACGTGACTATCGTCGCAGAATCTCTGGATCAGGTGGCGGGGGATCAGGGTGGAATCGTCTTCGATGTGAATAGTGTTCTCGGAAACAACCTGCAGGGCGATCTTGCGGGTGGCGATGTGACATTGCATGCGACTGGAGCGGGTGGCTTGCTGGTAAATTCCTCGGGCTCGATCGTTTACGATTCATCGAATGATTTCAACCTTCTGTCGGTCTCGGATGTGTTCTTTGGCGAGGATGTCCTCAATCGTGGGACCGGAAACATCAACGCGGTAGCTGGCTGGGAAGCTGCGAATGCTTCTCTCGCTAACGCGGTTACGGGAATCATTTCCGATATCGATATGGATACGAAAATTTTCAGCGTCGCCGATGCGTTCGGTAACAATTCGTCGGGTATCTTTGTCGGGTCGATCAGCAATACGGGAACGACCAATGACGGAGCCGATGCCGGAGTGCGAGTCGGAAGCCGCACCGGCCAAACCAATGTCGCGGGTTACGATGTCAATGTGTGGGCCAGCCCCACGACCGGAGATATCAATATCGGGAATCGGAGGTATTCCGGGATTGGCTACGAAGCGAGTGACGGCGGTTCCGGCTCGGCCGACGTAACCGGTCGGATCCGCGTGAAAGCGGAGAACGACGTGAGTGTTATCTCTGACAAGTATGCTCTGGGTGGATCCGGGTATAAGGGGTGGACCGACAAGGATCACTCGGGCTTTGCTGCCTATGCTCAGATCGGCCACGGCGGAGATCGTGAGGCGGTTCGCAATTTGAATTTGAGCGGTGAGATCGTCGTGGAGGCGGGTAACGATGTGATCGCCCGTGGTGGTGGCACCCGCGAAACATTCGCGATTGTCGGCCATGGTGGTTACGACAATCCCCAAGCGGCGACCACTTCCACTCTGGGTGGAAAAATCACGGTGGATGCCGGGCGCGATATCGATTTCAAGGCGGGGACCGGATACTATGGTTTTGCTCAGTTGGGCCACGGAGGCAAAGACGTTCGAAATGCCGGTTTCACGGAAAGTGAGATACTGGTAACGGCAGGTGGTGATATTACTTTCAAGGGCGGTGACATCGGAAATTCCGGCACGAGTCGTTTAGACAACTATGCGCAGCTAGGGCACGGGGGAAGCAACTCTGACATTCTCACAGTCGGCGGCGGTTACAGCGGTAAAATCGATGTCACTTCGGGAGGCACGATCACCTTTGGCGGAGGAGCGACGACGAACAGTTACACACAGATTGGTCATGGTGGATTTGAAACGGCAGGCAATCATTACGGCGACATCTGCGTGGTGGCGAAAGATGGCGTTATTCTCGGTAACAGCGGCACAGGAGGCGCTGCCTCATATACCCAAATCGGTCACGGCGGTGACGGGACGCCGGGTGCTTTTGAAGGCAACATCAATGTCGTCGCTTACGACGGTAACGTAAGTCTCAGTGGCGGTTCCAATTCGACGGAACGTTATGCTCAAATCGGTCATGGCGGCACAAACACGGGCGGCGACCTCGACGGAAATATCAATGTGATCGCAGGAAACGGTGATCTGACTTTGACCGGCGGGAACGGCTCCGGGGCTTACGCAATGATCGGACACGGCCAAACAGCGGCAGCCTCTGTAGGATCGCGTCAGGGTGGTGTTCACCTTTTCGCGAGTGGCGCTCTTACAGCGACCGACGGCGGGGGAACCGACAGTGGCGCAAGAATTTTCCACCAATCGGGAGGTGGACTCGCGAGTGGTGACTACCTCGGTGGTGACGGATTTCAGGTCGTCGGAAATGGGGGCATTACGCTCTCCGATGGTTCGCTTACCGATGTGCAGACGATGGTGAACGGCAACATCGCGAATGGGCCGATCTCGCTCGCCTTCTCCAATGATGTCGATATCACGATAGCTGCGGGCAACGATGTTGCGGTGAACAGCTCTGATGATTTCTACCTCCTCACCGGCGGTGATATTACGATGCTGAGTTCTTACGAGAATGCCGGCAGCGGCAACGTCACTCTCGTCGCGGGATGGGATGGCACGGGATTCACTTCGACGGGAAGTGTTGCTTATCCGGTAGCCGGACCGGGCTTCAATTACTGTGCACCTGTCATCACCGAAGGAGGCGCCGTCGATGTGATTGATTTCAATTGTGATTCACTTGGAAACAACAACTCTACACTGACTCTGGGCAGTGCTATGCAGACAACCGCTGTCCGCGTGGGCAGTCTGGGAGGGACGACGACCGTTGCCGGTTACGGCGTTGAGTTACTCGGTGGAAGCGTTGCGAATGCAGTGACGCAGGTCGGATTTTACCAGACAGCGGCAGGGCAGAATGCGACCGGGAATATCGATGTGAGAGCGAAAGCGGGCGGAGTGTCGTTGATCTCGGGAACTGCGGACGGGGCCTACACTCAGATTGGTCACGGCGGCACGGGTTCGTTTGGCGGCGCAACGATTGACGCGTCGGTGACGGTGAGCTTTTGCGAACCGGGAGATCTCGACATGTTCGCCGGGGCCACGTCAGCGGGATCGTATTCGCAGATTGGTCACGGGGGCGTTGGACTTGCCGGCGCATTCAGCGGCGCTGTAAAAGTAGATGGAGCGCGGAACGTGACGGCGAACGCCGGTGGCGAACAGGGCTACGCTCAAATTGGACACGGTGGTGCCTCGGGAACTCTCGGGATCGACTCTTCCGGTGATCCAACTTTTTCGGGGAATCGAGCTTTATCGGCTACGGGAACGGTTGATGTGATCAATACGACTGGATCTGTTTCGCTCAATGGCGGCGCCGGAATCGAGAACGCATATTCACAGATCGGTCACGGCGGGATCGCGATTGGATCGGGCGGTGCCATCGGTGGAGCCGTGACGGTGGAAGCCGCTACCGGCGGGTTGCAGATGCAGGGCGGTGATGGAAGCACGGCCTACACATTGATTGGCAGCGGGGGATATCAAATTTCTTCAGCGATCGATGGAGTGGTCAAAGTGGACGCGAAAGGCACCGCTGTCGGAGACGGCATCGTCATGAACGGTGGTGATGGCAACCATTCCTATGGGACACCGCGTTCCGGATATTCAGGCGCGATGATCGGTAATGGCGGCTATATTATCTCCTCCACGGTGGATGGAAACACGATCGTGGACGTGGAAAACGGCGGTCTGATGATGACAGCAGGTGACGGCTACTATGGGAATGTCACGATTGGACACGCCAGTTTAGGTAGTGGAAGTGCTTACACCGGAGCCGTCGATGTGACGGTAGATCAGGGCGACGTCATTCTTGAGGCGGGCAGCGTAGAATGGTTTTCCTTTTCTCAGATCGGTCACGGTGGCTGGGATAGTAAGGATCACTCAGGGGATATCAATCTAACGGCTGACGCGGGAGATATCATCGTTCGAGGTGCTGACGGCGCCATCTACAGTTGGGCCAAGATCGGTCACGGGGGATACGGCAACGGTTCCAACCGGACTAAAAGCGGACTCATTTCGGTCACCTCGACTACGGGCAATGTCGCCCTTGAGAGCCGCGACGGTCGTTATGCTTTTACTCAGATCGGACACGGCGGACTCGGCAAAAACAGTCTCATGCGTGGCTCCTACAATGACGACGTCACCGTGACGGCAGGCAAAGCCGTGTCCGTAGAAGCCGGAGGCGGCGAGAATGCTTTTGCTATGATCGGTCATGGTGGCACCGGGGCGTCGGGGACGATGACGGGTAAGGTGGATATTGTTACAGGCGCTGAAGGACTTCTCGTTGCAGGCGGCTCCGGAACGGAGGCGATGGCGCAAGTGGGTCACGGCGGATTTAACGAATCAACGACGACGACATCCTATAACATTTCGACGACGTCGGATGTCACCTTCACCGGTGGCAAACTCGAGGTGAAGGCCGGTAGCGGTCCAACTGCCTACGCAATGGTGGGCAACGGTGGATATGATATCAACGGTCCCGTCGGCGGCAAAATCAAAGTGACGACTACAGGAACGGCCGCGACGGATGGAATCACGCTGACCGGGGGATCCAACGCAGGCTTTGCCCTGATTGGAAAAGGTGGTGCGGAAGGAAACGTTACAACGACGCAGGATGTCGAAGTGACCTCTGCCGGTGGTGGTATTTCGCTGACCGGCGGTGGCTCCGCTGCTTTTGCAATGATCGGAAACGGCGGTCATCTCGTGGGTGGTGCCCTCGGTGGAAATACCACGGTGACTTCGAACGGCGGAACTGCGGTTGACGGCATTTCGCTCAAAGGAGGATCGGGAACTTATGCTTACGCAAACATCGGAAATGCTTCCAATAACGCTACCGGTTCGATGAACTCTAACACGACCGTAAACATCGCAGGCGGTGGTCTCACCGCGCTGGGTGGTGGAGGCACTCTGGCTCACGCCGCAATTGGTTTGCAGAGTCGTGCCTACATCGGGAATCGCTCAGGTTTTGTCGATGTAAATGTGGATTCCGGTAACGTCAGTTTGACCGCAGGAAATGGTACTGCTTCTCAGGCTCAGATAGGAAACGGAGGATACGGCGCTTCGGGCGGCGGATCGATCGAGGGAGATGTCAGCCTCACCGTCTCTGATGGCACGCTCGCGATGAAGGGCGGCGATGGAGGTTACAGCAGTTATTCCATGGTTGGAAACGGCGGTGCGAATGCGCACACCGGGGCTGTTTCCGGAGAGGTAACGGTTGATGTCAGTGACTCGATTACGATGATGTCAGGAAATGGGACACGAGCTTTTACTCAGATCGGACTGGGCGGCGAATCCCGTTCGGGCGATCTCGGAATTGCCGGGGAATTGGTTAGCGTGATTTCCCGAACCGGCAGCTTGATGATGAGCGCCGGTGGCGGAGCCAACGCCTATACGATGATCGGTCGAGGCGGGTCCAATTCCACAAACAGCAATGTGACGGGATCGGTCACCGCACAAGCCAATGGTGTCATCACGATGTCGGGTGGCGACGGGGGCGACGCATTTGCTCAAATCGGAAACGGGGGGCAGGGAATAAGCGGCAGTCTCGGAGTCGATGGAGATGTCATCAATGTCGTTTCACAAACGGGTGGTCTGTCGATGATGAGCGGTGATGGAAATACGGCTTACGCGATGATCGGCATGGGCGGCGATGGCTCGGTGGGTGACAAGCGCGGTGCCATCAACGTGACGACGCTTGACGGAGTGGCACTCAGCTCGCTGAACGGAGTTGGCGTCGGTGGATTCACCAAGATCGGCCATGGCGGTCATGCATCAGATGCGTCGAGTTTGACCGGAATCATGAGTGGTAACATCACCGTTTCCGGTAGCGCGGCCAATTCTGCGGTGACGCTTTCCGGCGGTGATGGCAGCTACCACTACTCACAAATCGGTCATGGCGGTTATTCCGCTTCCGGAGCAAAAACGGGATTCGTAGACATCGATGCCGGTTTCGGCGGAGTGGTTCTAAAAGGCGGTGGCACGAGCGCTGCCGGGGGAAACACGCATGGGTTCGCTCAGATTGGTCACGGCGGAACCGAATATTCGGGCGGTGCGGCCGATGGTTACATTGATATCACGACGACGAATGGAGGAGACGTGATTGTCCAGGGCGGTGGCATGCAACACTCTCACGCTCAGATCGGTCACGGCGGTCGTCAATCGGCACGTGACGGAGATCAGGAAGGGGCGGTTACGATTGTTTCGGATGGTAAGGTGGAGGTCAAAGGGTCGGCGGATCGGGATACGGGTGGAATCAGTTATCAGGCTCGCGAGACGTATGCCCAGATCGGGCACGGTGGCATGTTCAACTCGGCGGCCTATGCCGGTGAGATTCAGGTCTCTGCGCAAACCGGAGTTATTGTAGAGAGCGGCGTTTCGGACTACAACCGCGCCCAAATCGGCCACGGTGGATACCGGGCCGGAACCAATGCGGGGCCTTCAGTGGTCATGGTCGATGATAAAATTACGGTGGAAACCGTCGCGGGAGGTGTCGTCGTTGATGCCGGCAAGGCGATTTCGAGAGCTTTTTCCGCCGCGCAGATCGGTCACGGCGGACTGGGTAACTACAACTCAGTCGAGAGCGGTGCCTTCCGCGGTGACATCGACGTCAATGGCGGCACCGGCAATGTTGAATTGCACGGTGGTGGCAAGTCGGGATCCTCGGCGATGATTGGAAATGGTGGCACCGGCCTGAGCGGTGATCATTCCGGAAACATCGAAGTGTCGGCTGATGGAGATTTACTGATGGACCTCGTTTCCGCTGGAACGGCGAGCCGTTTCGCGAGAATCGGCCACGGGGGGATCGGAGCTGACACGAGCGGAAATTCCCTCGCCATGTCCGGTAACATGAGCGGCGATATCTGCGTGCATGTCGGCGGCAAAGTCGAGATGGACAATCTGGGTGTGACGAGTGACGACGCCTACCTCCAGATCGGACACGGAGGTAGCGCCGTGACGGGTGACTTTGACGGTAAGGTCACGGTGGTGGCAAGAGGCGCCGCCGGTGTCGCACTCGCAGCCGGCAGCGGTGTCGGTAGTTATTCTCAAATTGGTCACGGTGGACGGAACACTGCCGGGACGATGACTGGACACTTGTATGTCGTCGCTGAAACGGGAAGCATGACGCTCAACGGTGGTGCGGGAGATCAAGCTTATGCGATGTTCGGTCACGGCGATGGCTCGAAGACTTCGACCGGCCAACGCGGCGGTGGGGTTCACCTTTTCGCTCTAAACGATCTTACGGGAACTAACGGCACCGGAGCGGATAGCGATATTTACATTTTTCACCAGAACAACAACGGTCTTCAGTCCGCTGAATATCTCGGGGGAAATGGTTACCAGAAAGTGGTGAACGGGAATACAAGCCTTCCCGCTTCGGCGCTGGTTGATGAGTCGAATATTATCAGCGGTAACGTCGGGACAGGAGTCATCAATATTCTCGACAACAGTGCGACCGATTACACGATCGATGCTTCGAATGTTGGTGATAACATGATCAACAATTCCGATGATTTTCAAATCATCACCGGTGGTAACATCACGATGTTGACCTCGTTTCAGAATGCCGGTTCAGGTGATGTCACGCTCGTCGCTGGCTGGGATGGTGATATCGCCGGAGGAATTCAGAAGCCGGGCAGCGTCAGCTTTGGGCCATCTCTCGACTTCTGTAATCCGGTGATCAAGGCCGGTGGATTCGCGGTCGATTTTAACAACTGCGATAGTTTCGGAAACAACGGGAAAACACTCACGATCGGCAGCACGGCACAAGGTGCCCGTGTCAGCGTCGGCTCAGCTGGCGGAACCAACACCTTTGCTGCAGCGGGCATCGAAATGTTCGGTAGCAGCGGAACTGTAAACGCAGGTTCTCAGCTGGGATTTTTCAGCGATGGCACGCCTGCGACGGGTGTCATCGACGTTCACGTGAAGGACCTCGGGCTGACGCTTAACTCCGGTTTAGCTGCGGGTGCTTTCACTCAGATCGGTCACGGCGGGACTGCGTCGAATCCCTCAGGTGGGATCGCGGCGGCGATCAATATTTCATTCTGCGCGCCGGGCGACGTAGCGCTCAATGCGAATGCCACCGGCGTCGGTAGCTATGCCCAGATTGGTCATGGGGGTAACAACTGGGATGGTGCCAAATCGGGAGCGGTAACGATCGACGGTGCCCGGAATGTGACTTTAAGTGCCGGAGCTGAAAGTGCTTATGCCCACGTCGGCCATGGGGGTGCCGGTGTCGGTAGCTCGTATGGCATTGGAACGACGGGTGGTGAAATCAAGGTGATCAACACGACCGGAAAAGTAGGGCTCTACGGCGGCGGCGGACTCAACGCCACGGCTCAAATCGGGCACGGGGGCGTGGCGATGCAGGGAGCCTTGAGCGGCGATGTCACGGTTGAAGCTCTTACCGGCGGCATCGAGATGCGTGGCGGTGGCGGAGAGCGTTCCTACACGATGATCGGTAACGGCGGATACAACATCGACAGGCAGGTCGACGGTAATGTGACTGTCGAGGCGAAGGGTACCTCAGTTACTGACGGGATCGTGATGAATGGGGGCAACGGCGGATCCTATTCCGGCGCAATGATCGGCAACGGGGGATACGCCAACGAGACGACGGTTAATGGCTTCATCAAAGTGGACGTGGCTAACGGTGGAATCAATATGAGCGGAGGCGATGCACAGTATGCGAACGTCGGCATCGGACATTCCAACCGCGGCGGCTCGACGACTTCGACCGGAGCAATTGATGTCACCGTGACTGCAGGTGACATCCTGCTGAAGGCCAATGACTCAACCGTCGGTTACTTCTCGCACGCCCGTATCGGTCATGGCGGATGGGACAGCGGCGACAAGACCGGGGCGATCAACGTCACGGCGAGTGCCGGTGATATTCTCGTTCAGGGCGGTCAGGGGGATACGACCAGTTCCCGTTACAATTTTGCTCAGATCGGTCACGGTGGTTACGGGAATGGAGCCGTCCAGAACATCGATGAGGTCATCAACGTCACCGCTACGAGCGGCTCACTGACGGTTGCAGGCGGCACGTCCGCCGCGGGTTTTGCTCAGGTCGGTCACGGCGGTCTGGGCCGCAACAGTTTCCTGGCAGGTAGCTTTGCCGGTGATGTCAGCGTCATGGTCGGAGATTCGGTTAATGTGAACGGAGGAACTCGCGACGACACTTTCGCTCAGATTGGTCATGGTGGTGCCGGCATTCGCGGACCACTCGACGGCTCGGTGACTGTTCTTGCCGGTGGCGCGGTTTCTCTTGCCGGAGGCGGTACGGCGAATGCCCACGCCATGATAGGAAACGGCGGAGCCGATGTCCTCGGAGCGATCGACGGAGATGTGCTGGTCGAGGCAGGCACTGGCGGTGTCGATCTCAAGGGTGGGAGTGCCGACTTTACTTTCGCTCTGATCGGCAACGGCGGAAACGCAATCGGTAATGATATTTCGGGCAGCACGACGGTGAGGGCTCTGGGAACCGCCGCTGATCCGGTAGGTCCTCTCTCCGACGATGGTATCCGTCTCAAGGGCGGGACGGGGAATCAAAGCGTCGCGCAGATCGGACATCACCATTCCTACGGAGCCGGCGATTTGAGCGGGATCGTCGATGTGTCTGCGGTGGCGGGTGATATTGTGGTCGAGGCAGGCGATACCGGGTATTTCGCCCACGCCATGATCGGTCATGGTGGACGCGATGCTGACGGTGACAAGTCGGGGGCGGTGCAGGTGATCGCAGACGAAGGCGACATCGTGTTGCGGGCCGGAGGCATCCGGGGATCGGATCAGTACGCTCACGCTCAGATTGGACATGGCGGCTATGCTAACGGTGTCGTTGACCGCACCTACAGTGACAATGTCACGGTGGAATCGAAAACCGGCAGCGTCACCCTGACTGGTGGTGATTCCTCCTACAACTACGCGCAGATTGGCCACGGTGGAACAAGCGCCGCGACGGGGATGAGCGTTTCTTTCAGCGGAGTGGTGGATGTGAAATCTCAGGAAGATGTTGTTTTGCAAGGCGGAACCGCCAGCACGGCCTACGCGCAGATCGGGCACGGGGGAAGGCGTATTTCGGGCACGGCGCAGTCATCCGTCGGAGGAGCCGTTAACGGCTCTGAGATCAAAGTGAACGCCGGTCGCGATGTGACTGTGAAAGCGGGAACCATGAGTTATACCAGTGCTAAAATCGGGCACGGTAACAACAGCGAGGAAATGACGAGTTTTGTCGAAAATGACGTCACCGTGGATGCCGGACGAAATATAGAATTGGTTTCACCGCAGTTCTCAGCCTACACCGGAGTGAGCTCCGCATTCACCCAAATCGGTCACGGCGGGACCCTCGCGACGGTGGGCGGCGGTGCATCGGGTTACAGCGGCGACATCATCTTGAACGCCGGTGGGAAGCTGGATCTCATCGCGGCTGAAAATGCCGGCACCTTCAACTTTGCTCTCGTAGGACACACCGCTTATTACAATGTTAAGGGCAACCACAGCGGCAGCATTGACGTGACGACCGGAACCCGGACCGGGCTGAGCGAATACGGTATCAATCTGACGGCCGGTAAGCGGACCGACCTCGTCAGTGCCTCGAATTCCTACTACAGCTTCGCTGCGATCGGTCATCGCGGTCACAGCAACGGTGCCGGCGGTAGTGATCTCTCGGGAAATATCACGGTCATCGCAGAGCGGGGCGGGCTCACTCTGAAGGGCGGCGAAAACAACGGCACGGCTGATGTTCGTCTGCATGCTGCCCAGATCGGGCATGGCGGCTACAATTCCGATGGGCTCAAATCCGGAATCATCACCGTGTGCGTTGAAGACGACATCCTTCTTGAGAATGGCGACTCCCGCCAGTCGCCTGTTCAAATCGGGCACGGAGGTTACTCCCACGGGGGGACCGTTTCGGATTCGATTCAGGTGACCTCGAAAAGCGGAAGCATCACATTGGATTCCTCTGTAGGCACCCGTGATCTTTCCAGTACACAAATCGGTCACGGTGGTCCCGCCGCTGCGGGAACGATGACCGGTGAGGTTTCCGTGAGCGCGGCTCAGGACATCGCTCTCAGAGGTGGCAGCGCCAATGGAACGCACTCGATGATAGGCCACGGCGGTGACGAAACCAACGCAACACTCGCCGGCGACATCGGCGTTCTTGCCGGAGGTAATTTAACCGTTACCGGCGGAAGTTACGCTGACGGCTTCGGAATGATCGGTCACGGCTCGGCTCGTGCGACGACTTCCGGAACGCGGAATGGTGCTGTGAAAATCGGAGTCTCGAGAGCGACGACGCTGATCGATAATGCCGGCGGAGTGCGTCTCGGTCATGGAACGAGCACGGTCGCCGGCGTCAGCAACAGTGAGTTCGTCCTCGCTACCGGCACCCTGGATAGCGCTGCCAATGCTTTCGGAGTCAGCGGGACTGCGGATGTCATGGGTGAGGGCGGTGACGTGAGCTTCGCCGTTTTCGGTGGCGACTTGACGATCGACGGGGCGGGCGCGTTTAACAACAGCGCCTACCACTCTAACTTTGTCGCTGCCGGGGCGATCAATGCGTTGGCATCGATTCAGAACGGCGGTGCCGGACATGTGAATCTCGCGGCGGGCTGGAACAGTCTCGTGGGTATCAACCCGCTCACGAATGAGTTTGATGGCAGCAACGGTCTCACCCTCGATATCGACTTCAACAATTGCCTGAAGCTGGTGACACTCGAGTTTAACTTCTCACCTGTGGCAGGCGATCCGACGCTGTGGGGAACAACCGGCAGCTCGATAATGATCGGCAGTGACACTCAATCGGTCGGCATCGGCTCGGCGGGAGGCACCACCAATATCTTCGGTGAGGGAATCAGCGTCAAAGGTGGCGACACCAATGCCGGTTCCTACGCTCAGATCGGTTACTTCGGCACGGGAGGCGACATGACCGGTGACATCAACCTGCTGGGTATCGGCGGTGGACTCAGCGTCGAGGGCGGAAACGCAGCCGGATCGTTTGCCCAGGTCGGCCACGGCGGATTCGGAGCCGTCGGTTCCGATGTGATCGATTCGGACATCACGGTGTTGTTCAGTCAGGTCGCAAACGCGGTGACGGTGGCAGCCGGAGAAGGGGACTCCACCTACGCGCAGATTGGTCACGGCGGCATTGATTTCAACGGAGCCCTTTCCGGAGACGTCATCGTGGGTGACCGCGATCCCTTGCTCAGCAACGTGAGTGACGTCGAGGTGACCGGGGGCGGAAGTGCTGCCGGAACCGAAATCAATGCCTACGCACAGATTGGAAACGGAGGTTACAGTTCGATGGGAGCCAAGAGTGGCGAGGTCAGTCTCAATGCAACTTCAGTGCTCGTAGCCGCGGGAACCGGCGTGAGTTCTTCGGCCCGCATCGGAAATGGCGGTAGCCGAGGCTCAGGTGACATTGATGGCGATGTCGCCGTGTTTGCATCGACTGGCAATATCACCGTGGCAGGCGGGGACGGCACTTTTGCCGATGCGATGATCGGTTCGGGCGGTATTCAATACGCCGCTGACTCGATCACCTCTGCGACAACGGTGACTTCTCCGCTGGACGTGATTCTCAGTGGCGGTGCCGGGATTCAGGCCGGTGCCCATATCGGAGCCGGGGGCCTCGAGTCGACGGCTGACGTCATTGCCGGTAACGTCGCGGTCACCGCAGGAAACGATATCAGGCTCACGGGCGGCACCGACATTCGTGGCTTCAGTCAGATCGGCAATGGCGGCGCTACCGCCGATGGCGATTTCAGCGGCATGATCGATGTGATTTCCGGCAACGATATTCTCCTGACGACCGCAAACGGCGACACCGGTGCCTACGCCAAGATCGGGCATGGTGATGATCTCTTCTCACTCAGTTCAACGATCGGGGCTCTGGCCGGATCGGGAACCCGTGATGGTGGCATCAAAGTGTCAGCGGCTTCTGATATCGTCATGCTGAACGGTATGATCGGACACGTGAACCATGCCGCGACGAGCGCGACGGCAACAGGATCGACTCAGATTGCGGTGAGCACGGCCGCTTCGACGGATCCCGCGGGCGGAAGCCTCGTCGCCGACAGCGACAGCGAGTTCGCCGGTTCGGACGAATTACGCTTCTATCTGCCGGAGCGTTCGAGCAACGATGTTCAGGCCGGAGCGTTCTTCAACGGTGTTGCGTTTGAGGGCGCCGAAACTGATCCGTCGGAACTTCAGCGTGACGATGAATTCACGGTATTCATTACCGGTGATCAGACCGTGATGCCGGATGAGCACGGAAATACCTTTGATACAGGGGCGGCACCCTCGAATGCGGGCAGTTTTGCCTTCTACTACAACTCGATTGAGCTCGTCACGGTTCCTGATATCGTCATTCCCGGCACCGATCCCGTTGGCGGAGGCGGCTCCGGTAGCGGTGATTCCGGAGGCGGTTCCGGGCAGGGCGGAAGTGGCGGCGTTTTCGGTGGATTTTCTCTCTTTCAGTTCCTGGGAATGTTTCCTTCGGATAAAGCGCAGAGTGACTGGATTCGCGAGAATGAGGGGCTTTACACCGGGTTTAACACGTTCGGAATGTTTTTCGAGGGATACGATCAGTATGATGTGAACGGAAACCCCGTCGTTCACTTCGACCTTTCGAACGATTTTGATTGAAGATCAGAATTAGATTCCTTTATAAGCCTGTCCTCGAACCTTCCGGAGGCGCCCAGCCGGCACGGTGGGTGGAAAAAACGAAGAAGATGATGCAGATGCGTAGAATCGGGGAGTGTCCGCCTCAGGATTTCAGAAAAATATCGAAGGAAAACACTTCTTGCGGAAACCGTAGGGGTGCTGCTAAGATCTGCCTTCTAACGCTTTAGAGGGCATTTACCCATTTAGTGACTTGGCTCATTCGCTTTACAGTTTGTTGAGATTACCGTTCCGCTCAGTGGGTTGGATGATCTGCTGTGGTGTTTTGGTCTCTACTTCACTGAGTTTTGGTGACGGAAATGACGTTCCCGGCGGCGTGGCAGGGATCGCGGCACAGGAAGCCCAGAGAAGACAGGCTCGAGTGAAATCAGCTCAAACGCTCTTCACTGCCGGTTCCAACGCGTTCTCGGATCGCTCCTACGGGGAAGCGATGGATTATTTCAAAGCCGCCTTCGATACGATTCCCTCTGTTCCGGCTGTCGCGGATCAAAGACGCGTTTTCTTCAAGCGTTATCAGGCTGCTGCTCTTGAGTTTACCAAAGTCCTGATCGCTGAAGCGAAATGGGCTGAAGCAGAGTCAACGCTCGCTGCCGTCACTCTTCTCGCGGAAAATTCAGGCGTTCCGGCTGCGATCATCGATCCTGATGTGAAGAAAATTTTGGAGGACATTCGATCACACGATGATCGCTACAATCAGGCGATGTCGCCGCAGCACCTTCGCGAGGCTGAAACGGTGAACAGTAAGATCATCCTGGGGAAAGGTTTCCTTGATCTCGGTGATTACGACCGGGCCGAGCGTGCTTATCACGAGGCGCTTGCGATTGATCCTTTTAATACCGCAGCGCGGAGAGGTCTCGAGAATGTCGAACGCCACAAGATGAATTACGCTGATGCAGCGTTTGATCATACCCGTTCGAAAGCACTCCGTGAGATAGCGGCACAGTGGGAGTCACCGGTTCCACGGATGGATTCCGGCGGTGACGTCAATTTGAACTTCAGCGAAGTCGCGGAAAGCGGGAGCGTGAAGATCGAGCAGAAGCTGAAGAATATCGTCATCCCGAATCTCGAGTTCAACGACGCGCGTCTCATTGATGTTCTTCAATTCCTTACTCAGAAATCGCAGGAGCTCGATACCTCTGAAACGGATCCTTTGAAGCGCGGCGTGAACATCGTCGTGGACAGTGCTCCCGATGCGACGGGGATCGATCCTTCTGAAAGAAACCTTTCTGTGAGAATCTCGAATGTTCCTCTCGGCGTGGCGCTGCAGTATGTGACGGGTCAGGTTGACATGAAGTATCGCGTCGATGCCTTCGCGGTTACGGTCGTCCCGATGTCTTCCGATATCGAAGGCGTGCTCGTGACGAGAACTTACATCGTTCCGCCGGGCTTTATTTCAGGGAAAGAAGAGGGCGGGGGCGCCACAGGTCCCGTGGATCCTTTCGCCTCGCCCGATGATACGGGGGGAGGGGCCCTCGTGAAACGAATTTCAGCCAAAGATTACCTCACCAAAAACGGTATCGCTTTCGGCGAAGGTGCCAATGCGCGTTACGTCGCGGCAACGAGTAAGCTCGTCGTGCGGAATACAGAGGATCAGCAAAGAGCAATCGAAAGACTCATCGCCGCGGTGAAGGCCGGCGGTGATAAAATGGTGATGGTGAGCGTCAAAATGATCTCGATTGAGTCGACGGCGCTGAATCAGCTGGGAATGGATTTTCTATTAGGACCGTCTAACTTCGGTTCGACGCCTCGTGCGTTTTTCAGTGGGGGAACCGATGGGAATGCTGCTTCCGCGACGAATGGTTTCGATTACCCGATCGTGACTCCCGGTGGCAGTCCCGTGGGGCTGCAGCCTGTGACGAGCGGGCTTAGAACGGGTGATGTCAGCTCAGCGAGGACGATTGATGATGTCCTTCAGGGAAATAGCAATTCCGGCTCGACGAAGGCTCCGGGGATTTTCGGTATCGCCGGGGTGTTCACGGACCCCCAGTTTCAAATGGTTCTCCGTGGGCTGAGTCAGCTGAAAGCCAGCGACACGCTTTGCGATATCAAGGTGCCGACAAAACCCGGGCAGATTGCCAAAATCGAGCAGGCCCGTGAGTTTATCTACCCTACCGAATACGACCCGCCGGAGCTTCCCAACCAAATCGGCGGCGTCATTCAGGGAACGCTTTACGACGTGAACCCCGATCAGATTCCAGTCACTCCGGCGACTCCTACCGCTTTCGAAACGAGGAGTCTCGGGAAAGTGATCGAGGTCGAGCCGAGTGTTTCTCAGGACAATCAAACGGTGAACGTGAACATCACGCTCGATTTCAGCGAGTTTGCCGGGTTCGTGAATTACGGAACGCCGATTTTGAATTTCGCGGGTCGCAGTGATCTCGCCGGCCGCCCGATCGTTCTGACGCCGAATGAAATTCTCATGCCTGTCTTTGATGCGGTCAAAGAGACGACGAATGTGGACGTCTGGGACGGCCAAACGATCGCGATTGGCGGACTGCATGGGGAGGGGATTACGACCACGAATGATAAAGTGCCGTTCATCGGGGATCTCCCCGTTCTCGGGCGTGCTTTCCGTTCCTCGACGAATCAGTCGAGAAAAAGAGCGCTCGTTATTTTTGTGACCGTTAGACTGGTCGATCCCGGAGGGAATCCGATCAACGGCTCTCTGACGGAGGATGAACTCTACAGTGCGAGAGACGTCCCTCCACCACGCTTGATTGCCCCCGTAGTGAACGCTCCGGGCAATTACGTCTATCCTGCGAAGTAGTCGGCCGGATTGGTCTGTGCGCAGCTTGGTAACGCGAATCTTGCCGGAATACGGTGACATTTCCTTTGCATTCTTCTTGACGGGCTGATTTACTACGCCAACAACTAGCCCCTCTCAGTTTACCCGATTAAATGACTGTCTCCGCGACTTCGGATTCTCCCGAAAAAAGCGTAAGCCCTTCCTCCAGCAGCGAAGGGATCACTGAATTGCAAAATGCGGTCATCCGCTTTGCTGGTAACTCTCAAGATGGTATTCAGACCATCGGGGGATTTTTGGCTCGACTCGCGGGCCGGAGCGCCAGGGAAGTGATGACCTATATGACGATTCCGTCCACTATTTCGGGCGGCCCTTCTATTTTCCAGGTTCATCTGGGATCAGGCGAGGTCCTCTCAGCAGGGGATGAATCCGATTTCCTTTTCGCTTTCTATCAACACAGCTACGACAACCACATCGATTCCCTGAAAGAGGGCGGTATCTGCCTCTACGACTCGGATCATGTCGAGGAGATCAGGGAGATCGAAGGCGTTATCCACGTCCCTGTTCCGATCACGAGCACGACCGTTGAAGCGATCGGTGGCAGCGCGCGTGACAGAGGTAAAAACATTTTTGTTCTCGGACTCGTGACGCAGCTTTTCAAGCTGAAGAAAGAGAAGCTCGTGACGTTGATCGAGAAGCAATTCGGTCGCAAAGGTGAGGACGTCGCACGCAATGCGATGCTGGCGTTTGATGCCGGTTACGCCTATCCCATCGGGGATGTGCTCGGTGCTCAGTATGACCTCAAAGAGGGAAAGAACGAGGGCATCGACAAGGTGACCACGGATGGCAATACGGCGCTGACGCTTGGATTGCTTGCCGGTGGTGTTCGCTACGGGGCCGGATATCCTATCACCCCGTGGTCGACGATCATGGAGCAGCTCCGAAGCGAGTTGCCGAAGTATGGCGGGCTTTTTGTTCAGTGTGAGGATGAACTCGCCGCCGTTTCGATGGCGCTCGGATTTGCCTACTCGGGACACACCGCGATCACAGGTAGTTCCGGTCCCGGCTTGTCTTTGAAAATGGAAGCTTTGAGCTATGCGACGATGGCCGAGCTCCCACTTGTCGTTATTAACGTGCAGCGTGGCGGTCCGAGCACCGGTTTGCCTACGAGCGTTGAGCAGAGTGATTTGATGCAGGGGATTTACGGAAGTCACGGTGACAGCCCTCGTATTGTTCTGGCACCCAAAGATGTCGAGGACTGCTTCTATATCGGACGTGAGGCCTGCCTCCTCGCCCGTGAGTTCAGCTGTCCGGTCATCGTTTTGACAGATCAGGCGCTGGCAACCCGTATCGAGGCTTTCACTCAGCCTGATTTGGATGAGGTAGTGGTTGATCCTGTCCTCGATCAGGAAACCCGTGGTGAAGATTTCAAACCGTATCCACTGGATGGTCTGACAAAGCATGCGCCTCCGGGAACGCCGATGGCGGCCGGGAAATATCCCGTTGTAACAGGCCTCGAGCACGATGAATGGGGACACCCCAGCGGTAACCCCGAGATGCACGCCCGTATGAATGCACGGAGACGTGAGAAGCTCAAAGTGCTCGGTGATCGGCTGCCGATCCCTGATGTCCACGGAGACGAATCCGGTGATGTCCTGATCGTCGGATGGGGTTCGACATGGGGACCCATTCGCGAAGCCGTTAACCGGATGCGTGACAAGGGGCAGAAAGTCGCAGCGATGCACATTCGCCACATGAACCCAATGCCGAACAATCTCGATACGGTTTTCGCCAACTACAAGCATGTCGCTGTCGTCGAAATGAATGACGAAGGGCTTTACGGAAACGGCCAGCTGGCCACTCTGCTGCGGGCCCGCTACTGCGATCCGAAAATCAGGTCTATCTGCAAGACCGACGGACTCAACTACAAGATTCGCGAGATTATCGAGCGCGTCGCTGAACTCACCGATCCTTCCTGAACCCTTTTACCATTTATTGTTATGTCTGCTCCAGCGGAACCAAAAAAACTCACTAAAAAGGATCTCTCGGCTGATCACCCAACGTGGTGTCCCGGCTGCGGGGATTTCGCCGTTCTTGCCGCCTTCTTCAAGGTGTTGGAAAAACTTCAAATCCCACACGAAAAGATCTGCACGATCGCCGGTATCGGTTGTTCTTCGCGCTTTCCCTATTTCGTGAACGGACACGGGGTTCATTTCATCCATGGACGCGCCTTGCCACTCGCCTCAGGGGTAAGTCTCTCCCGTCCTGACCTTCACGTTTTCGCTTTCGGCGGTGACGGCGACGGCTATTCGATCGGTGGCAATCACCTCGATCACGCGGCGCGGAAGAATGTGAATCTCACCTACGTGGTGATGGATAACTTTGTTTATGGCCTGACCAAGAAACAGACTTCACCGACGAGTCCCAAGGGATTCAAGTCGAAGACCGACCCGACCGGCGCGATCGATCAGCCGATCAATCCGATGAAAAAGCTCGTCTATGGTGGCGCGTCGTTTGTTGCGAGAACTCACGCGGCTCAGGTGAAGCACATGATGGAGGTGTTTGAGCGTGCGATTCTGCACCCCGGATTCAGCGTTGTTGAGGTTCTTTCCGAGTGCGTTGTTTTCTATCCCGGCGTCTTTGACGACGGTAATCCCCGTAAAGGCGGAGAGTTCGACGTCATCGAAGAGAAAAAATGGGATGATTCGGAAGATGATGAGGCACGTCACGACGTGTCGGACGAGAATGCCGCCTACCAGTTGGCATCCCTTCAGTATCCCGGGAAGTTCGGCGTTTTCTACGAGACGGACCGTCCCACGAAGAATCAACTCGAGCAAAAGTGGATTGATTCCACCAAAGAGAAGATTGGAGACGCGACCGCTAAGGATCTTATCGGCTCCCGTTTCTCCAGTATGAAGTAGAACCGCGATGGTGGTAGCTTCGTGATTGTCACGCTTCGGTTAACTCTATAAATCGAAGCGTGTATGAGCTCCGTTTCGCTATTACTGATAGGCATGCTGATCGTAGTGATCAGCATCATCTGGCTGCGTTGGCATCCCTTCATCTCATTGATCGTCGCAGCGCTTGCTGTGGCGGGCCTGACCCCGGTTCAGTCGATCTACGAGGCTCAGCTCAGTAGCTCTCAGTTGATCGCAATCGAGGCGGCGGGGGACGGCGCGTTGCCTCTCGAACTGTTGCCCGCCCACTCGGCGGCTGACAGTAAGTCGAAGGCGTGGTTTGTCTCCCGGGTCATGGATGCCTTCGGGAAAGGCTGTGGCGGGATTGCTCTCGTCATCGCTATGGCCGCGATCATTGGGAAATGTCTCCTCGATTCCGGCGGTGCGCGCAGGATTGTCGAGAGTCTCATGGGCCGGCTCGGCCTGAAACGCACTCCTGTCGCTTTCGCTGCGAGTGCTTTTACTCTGGGGATTCCTGTCTTCTTTGACACCGTATTCTATCTGATGATTCCCCTGGCGAAGGCGCTTGCGGGGAAAACCGGGAAGGACTACCTGCTCTATATTCTCGCGATTGTGGCGGGGGCGACGATGGCACATTCGCTCGTTCCTCCGACTCCCGGACCGCTCACCGTGGCGAGCTTTTTCGGGGATCAGGTGTCTATCGGCAGCATGATGCTGGGGGGACTCGTTCTCGGGTTGTTCACGGTTTCCGCCGGGATTCTCTATGCCTACTACGCGAACCGGAAGTGGACCGTGAGTCTTCCCGTCGAGTCGAGCGAGACGATCGAGATTGAGGAAGACAACAGGGATCTTCCCGGTATGTCCTTATCGCTCCTTCCGATTCTGCTGCCGGTTGTCCTGATTGGAGGCCAAACGATTCTCAAGGCGCTCGGTCAGGATCTGGCCGTGATGCGTTTCCTGGGTGACAAAAACATCGCCCTGTTGATCTCTGCTGCGGCGGCAGTCCTTCTCTTAATTCGCTCGGAGTGGGGGCGCTCCAGCTCACGCTCTGACGTCCGGAGTTCGATTCAGGAGGCGCTGGCGAGTGGGGGTGTTATCATTTTGATCACCGCCGCCGGGAGCGCATTCGGTGCGACCTTGAAGGATACCGGAATCGCGCAGCACATCAGTGAAGCGATGGCAGGGAAGGCGAGTTTCTGGCTTATTCCTATCGCGTATCTGACGACAGCTCTCATTCGAACGGCTCAGGGCTCCGCCACCGTTGCGATGATTACAGCCGGAGGCATGATCGCACCGATCGCGCTGCAAAGTGAGCTTTCGTTCTCAGCTCTTTATCTGGCTCTCGCGATTGGCTGTGGTTCCAAGCCCGTTTCCTGGGCAAATGACAGTGGATTCTGGGTGATTGGTCGCATGTCAGGCATGAGTCCACTCGAAACCTTCCGATCCGTCAGCGTCATGATGATCGTGATGTCTCTCGTTGGCTTGGGTGTCACGATGCTAGGTGCACTGCTCCTGCCTTTGGTGTGACGCGTTCCGTGCATACGGGACTCTTGGTGGGGGATCTCTGCGTCCTCCTATATCCCGGCTCATTCATAGCGGGGGATTTGTCCCGGAATTTAGAATTTCGGCATGAAATTTTAAAATTATTGCGAATTTGATTCACAGCTATGAGATAATTTTAAAATGTGAGTTGATTATTCTAAATAGTTTGGTAAACTAAACCATCAGCAAATGACTGCTGTCAGGAACTCATGAATAACTTCTCACTTCAATTCGCCGCATTTTTCGGAGGCGAAAACCGGATGTCAGAGGTGCGTTCCAAACCAATTTACACACAAACAGACACACCCCTGAAGTTACTGCGGAGGAAGCGGCTTGAGATGCTTTCCGTATCATGATTGAAAGTCTTTGGGAACTGAGTCGTACTTACCAACCTTTGTTCATTTAGTAAGTTCGATTTTTTTCCCGAGTTGAGGGGTAGTCGCAGTCCGGATCATTGGCAGGTGTCCGGGCTGCGGCTCGTTTGTGTACCGGACGGACTCCGGCTTTAGGCTCTCTGCCCGGGCTTTGGGGGGGGGCTCCTTAAAAACAGTCCAGGTGACGAGAGTGTTTCTTTTCGGATCATCGCTTAGGTCGATAATCATGACGTGATTATCAATGAAGAGTCAGGCAGAACTGCCGCGAACGTTTCTTCACTGGATACAGGAATGTCCTGATCCTTCTCACGACCCTACCAAACACAAAATGAAAGTCACCTTTGTCACTGACACCTACACTCCGCAGCCGAACGGCGTTGCGACTACTCTCTCCCGACTCGTGAAAGGCTTGCGCGAGAATGGGCATGAAGTGGACGTGGTTCGCCCCTCCGTTCTCGCCTCGGATGAGGAAGGCCTCGAAGTTCCGTCGCTCGGTCTTCCGGGATATCCTGAAGTGCGATTCGGTTTTCCGATGCGAATCGTTCTCCAGTCCCGTTGGTACAAGGACCGGCCTGATGTGATTTACGTTGCGACGGAAACGCCCCTCGGGGCCTCCGCCATTTCGGCGGCAAGAGCACTCGGAATTCCTGCGGCGTCCGGCTTCCATACGAACTTTCAGCAATATATGGCGCACTATCAGATGCCGCTTCTGGAAAAGGCCACGTTGAAATACCTGCGCCATCTTCACAACCGGTCGACGTGCACATTTGTTCCTTCTCCCGATGTGATCGCTCAGCTCGATCAGCGTGGTTTCCGGAATCTGGAGCTTCTCCCCAAGGGCGTCGACACGAAGCAGTTCAGTCCCTCGAAGCGATCGAATCTGCTGCGCCAAACCTGGGGTGCCCGCCCCGGAAGTCGCGTGGGACTGTATGTCGGGAGGATTGCCGCGGAAAAGAATCTGCCGCTCGTGGTGAAGTCATTTACCGAGATCCAAAAGCGCGTTCCCGATTTTGTCGGCGTGTTTGTGGGGGATGGGCCGAAACTGAATGAACTTAAAAAGGAGCATCCGGAGTTTATTTATGCCGGTGTCCTGAGGGGGGAGGAACTCGCAGAACACTACGCGTCGGCCGATCTGTTTATTTTTCCCAGTATCACAGAAACCTTCGGGAATGTGACTCTGGAAGCGATGGCGAGTGGGCTCTCCGTCGTCGCCTACGACTACGCGGCGGCCAACCAGCATATCGTGGATGGCGTGAACGGTTACGCCGCCAGATTTGACGACTCCGATCATTTCATCGCCAAGGTTCTGGAGGCTGTCTCAGCCACTGATATCGCGATCGTTCGGGAAGCGGCGCGGAATTCTGCGAGGAAGACGCGCTGGAAGAAAGTGATCCGGCGGTTCGAGAAACAGCTTCGAAAGCTGATTCGGAGCGCCGAAAAAGCCGGCTCGAGTGAACTCGCTGTTTAAAATTGAGCTAACCGTTTAATCATGAAAATCGCTGAATACGAAACCGTCTTTATTTCGGATGTTCACCTGGGAACGCCGGACAGTAAAGCTGAGGAACTGATCCGTTTTTTGAAATCGTTCCGATGCAGGAAGCTGATTTTGAATGGTGATATTGTCGATGGCTGGGCGCTTCGCAGCCGCGGGAAATGGCTGCCGTCTCATACGAAGCTCGTGAGAACCGTTCTGAAAAAAATGGAGAAGCAGGGGACGGAGGTGATCTATCTGCGTGGGAATCACGATGATATCATCGAACGGTTTCTCCCTCTCGAAGTCGGAGGATTGAGGATGGTGGATGAGTATGTTCACTCGACGCCGCAGGGGGACTACCTCGTTATTCACGGGGACGGATTTGACTCCGTGACCACGGATCACAAGTGGGTCGCGATGATGGGCGCGAAGGCCTACGAGCTTCTTCTCAGCGTGAACCGGCTCTACAACCGGTGGCGTGCGCTTTGTGGAAAAGAGTATTTCTCGTTGAGCAAGCACATTAAGGAGCGGGTGAAATCAGCGGTGTCATTTGTCGATCGGTATGAAGACCAGCTGAGAGAATTGGCGTCGGTTCGCCAGTGTGTCGGGATTATTTGCGGGCACATCCATACGCCTGCGAATAAACAGATCGATGGAGGCATTCACTACCTGAACTCGGGAGACTGGGTGGAATCGCTCACCGCAATTATTGAGCCCGAACCGGGGCGGTTTGAACTGTTCTACTATCAGGGAACCAGCTCGTTGTCAGAGGTGGGGGAACCCGCTGAGGATCCCCTCACGCTTCGCGAGCCGAATAACCTTGAGCCCGCCCTCGCATAAATCTATCCGTCATGCTAGTAATTGAACCCGAAAAACTGAAAAATTTGATGAGTGACTCTCCACATACCTTAGGCAGCTTTGAGACCGCACTTCGTGATGCCAGAAATGGTGTTTTGAGGATGGCGAGTATTTCCGCACAGAACCTGGAGAATGCGGTTCGTGGATTGCTCACCCGGAACACCGAACTGTGTAACGATGCGATCGCGGAAGACGATGAAGTGAATCTCCTCGAACGCCGTATCGACGCAGAATCTTTTGAGATCCTGATGCGATTCAATCCCGTCGCAGGGGATTTGCGCGAAGTGATTGCGGGGATGAAAGTCGCTAACAACCTCGAGCGAATTTCGGACGAGGCGCAGAGTATTGCCCGTCGTGCCCGTAAAGTGCTGAAGCAGTCAGAGCTGGCTGAGGTCGCGCTGATCGAGCCTATTTTTCACCAGGCCCAGGGATTGTTGCGTGACGGGATGCGCGCCTACACCGAGGGGAACAATGAACTCGCGCTCGGGCTCTATGACCGCGATCGCCAGCTCGACGATGATCAGAAGCAATTGATTCGCCGGTTCACTAAAATGCTCGACGATGACACCAGCTCGGCCAAGACCGTGCTGCATCTGATCTTTATCGTGAGGAGTCTTGAACGGGTAGGGGACCACGCGGTGAATATCGGCGAAGACGCTATCTTTCTGGAAAGCGCAGCAGATGTCCGCCATCTCGGGCCGGAAGGTGCCGCCCGGGAGATCGAGGAGGCCTGAGACCTCTTCCGTTAGCCGGAGCATTCAAGCGGTGGGCACCACCTCCGGGAGGAGGGCTGTGTTCACGGCTGTCGCGCCGCGATGAGGTGTCTCTACGCCTTTAGTTGAAGATGATGGCCTGCCATCAGTGACGCTCTCACGGGACTTCACAGGCGCCTCTACCGCGGATCAGCCGACAAGCGGGGATCGGTATCGACGTCTGGAAAGCTTGACGGATATCTCCGGATTTCACATGCTTAGCAGTTAGTTTTTATGTGATTCTCATTCCAATCCCTCGAGCCGCCATGATGACATCGACCGCAAGCCATGAACTGCCGGAGCACCGGATTTTTCATATACTTCGAAAAGGCGAGACGGAATCGATCGGACCCTACAGTCAAAAAGAGCTTCTCAATCTGATCCGGGAAAACTCCATCAGTGCTCACGACTGGGTTTTCTATTCGGCGCTCAAAGACTGGACACCGCTGTCGGACGTGTTTGAATTTCATCAGCGTTTGACCAGTTTCGGTGATGAAGGGCAGGATCCTGAAATGGTTTCGGAAATCTACAATTTCATCGATCTCCGATCCGAACCGGATGAATCGATCTACTACATCGCGATTCAACGATTCGCGGCCACAGACTTAACCGCCACGGTAAAACTTCGGCTTCCCAGGGCGGTCGTTCTCACGAATACGCGCTTCTGCATCGTCTTTAATAAGCTGGTCGCTGAGACGACTTTTGACGACTATCCCGTCGAGCAGATCAAAAGCACCGGCATCACGATTGAGCCGGGTAAGAGCACCGGCGTATTCGAGATTCATCTTCGCAATGGGACGGCAGTCGGGGTGAATCTCATCCCCTCCGCTCAGCTTGTGAAGCTTCAGGAGATTTCAGAGGACCTGCTCGCTTCGCGATCTCACTGAGACCGGGCCCGCCAACCAGCGTGCGGGCGGTTTTGAGTGACCCTCTCGGAAAAGCAAACAGGGTTAGGCCAAAGACCTAACCCTGTTGGATCAAAAAAGCTGAATGAATCCGAATGGATTCGGAAGCGGATTAACGCTTCGAGAACTGGAAGCGCTTACGTGCTTTCGGCTGACCGGCCTTCTTACGCTCCTTCTTGCGGGAGTCACGGGTAAGAAGATCGTCTTCACGAAGTGGCTCGCGGAGCTCTTCGTTTGTCTTCAGAAGTGCACGGGAGATACCGAGTTGGATCGCACCGATCTGACCACTCACGCCACCGCCTTTAGTGGAGATGTTGGTGTCATACTGGTTCACTGAATTCGCTACCTGAAATGGCTGAAGAACCATGTTCTGTAGAGACAGCGTGCCGAAATATTCGTCGAACGGGCGCTTGTTGATAGTGATCTTGCCTGAACCGTCCGTGATTGTTACACGTGCAGTGGAGGTTTTGCGTCGTCCGGTTGCGGAGAATGATTCGCTCATGGTGTCGAGTGGGATCTTGAAAAAATATTAATTAGAGGTCAAACGCATTAACCTTCTGTGCTGCGTGCGGATGCTCGCTGCCGGCGTAAACTTTAAGCTTTTTGAAAATCTGACGACCGAGACGGTTGTGGGGGATCATACCGTGAACGGCACGCTCTACAATCAGTTCAGGGCGACGATCGCGAAGTTTTTCAACTGTCTCGCGCTTCTGGCCACCAACGTAACCAGAATAGCTCGTGTAAATCTTTTGCTGCTCTTTGTTACCAGTGAGCTTTACCTTGTCAGCATTGATGACAACAACGAAGTCGCCACAATCGACGTGGGAAGTGAAGAGCGGCTTGTCTTTACCTCGCAGGAGTTTAGCTGCAGCGACGGCAACGTCACCAAGCACTTTACCTTCGGCGTCGATGACAAACCACTGGCGTTCAATTTCTTCGGCTTTTGCAGAGAAAGTTTTCATTTCCAAATTCACCTCCCTCTACCTTTTGGTTCAGCGTAAACAAGAGCGTTTTGCCCTGATGCTATCAGGCGGGAGAGCGGGAATCTAGGTGGTTTAGATTCATTGTCAAGGGCTGGAGAGCGGGAAAAATTAAGCATTTTCGATCAATAAATCCTAGTTTTTCTAAGAAGTTAAGAAATGTGTAGTGAGTTCCACAGTTTCATTGTCGACGATGACGGGTCATCCACTTTGCGGGTTGAGGGGAACTCGGGTATGTTTATTTTGTTCATCTTACCGTCTACATGCTGATGCCAAAACCTCTTCTTGCCCTTTTTTGCCTCTTTATAACGGGGGGGATCCTCACGGGAGCTGATCTTAACCAGGTCATCCTCGATCATATCGCGAAAATGCCGAAAGGGGGGCAGTATGCCAAGTATCGGAAGGATCTGCCTGAAGGGCAGCGGTTTCGTGATTTGAATCAAACCGTGATTGATCTGCAAACGGCGATGCAGGTGGATCGAAAAGGGAGGGTCCGCGTGAATCGGAAGCGAGCGGCGAACTACAGTTTCTGTTCCAGCGCGACTTATCTGCTCTTCTGTGATGTCGTCGCGACGCTTCAGGATAAAGGGGGCGTTCCCGCCAACGCTCCGTTTTCGACGGAAATGACGGATTTGGGAAGTCCGGAAAGGGTGATCCAGGGGGAGTTGGATGGAATAGGAATGTTCGGCCACTGGAATGCGGACGGTCCCGGTACCGCGGTTTTGTTCCGACTTCTGAACCTCGGGCCTAATTTCAGCAGTTATGAGCGCGCGCGACCCGGCGATTTTCTCAAAATCTTCTGGAACGATGCGATCGGGAAAGGGGAGCGCGGGCATCTCGTCGTTTATCTCGGAGAGAATGAAGCCGGAGATGCGATTCAAGTGTGGTCGAGCAATCTCGCCAATGATGACGGAAGCAGCGGCTATGGAACGATGTGGGTGGAGAAGAGCCGGATCAGGCGAACGCTTTTCTCGCGGTTCGAAGAGCCCGTCAATCTGATGAACTGGGTCACGCTCAAGGCGACGGAGAAAAAGAGCGATTATCTGATTCGGATTCGCCAAACAGGCTCAACCGGCGAAGAAATGAAGGCGGTCACGGGATCCCTCGATTAGGAAGCGTGGATTAACTGGCAGAAATATTATTAATTATTGTAAATACTTAAGATTTGCGTAATATTTACGCATGTCTACTGGTCATAACTCCTCGATTTACCAAAATAATCAGGCTGGTCGCTCTCCTCAGCGTCGTTCTCATCATCACCCCGGTCTGAGTTGGGTTCTACCGGTAGACGAGGTGAACCAGATGACTTCGAAAGCCCATGAGGCGCTTCTGGTGGGGCCTTCCGAGAGTTATCACCTCGGGGATTTGCTGCGTCCTCACATTCTCACGCGGCTTCTTAATTTTTCCAAACTGCGCTGTGCCGGCGTGGTATCCGCTGATCTGACGAGCGTGGGAGGGCATTCGGTTCGCAACTACGGCGAGAGTGTTCTCGAAATGACGGGACGCAACTTGCAGCTCGTTCATTTTGGGGGCGACACGCTATGCAAAGGAATTGTAGAAGGATACGAGAACGCCATCGGAGCTGAGGAAGCGGAGCGGTTTCAGAGTATTTCCGCGATCAGCGGCGAGTCGGAGCTTAAAAATTACGTTCGTCGCCGTTCGGGGCAGGTCGATGACCTTTCGCACGTTCTCGCGGCCGAGGGTGCTTTCTACGGCGCCGGTTTGAGTTTTCACGCCGTCGGAATGTCGGAGCCTGAAAAGAATGACGAGGCTGTTTCAGCCAGGTTGCTCGAAGTCCTTCGTGCCGCCCGGTTCGTTGGGATCCGGGATGAGCGGGGAGCGGAGTATCTCGAGTCGAAAGGAATCAAGGTTGAGCGCATGCCGTGCGGGCTGACGGTTCTTCCTCAGGTTTGTTCCCGTCAGCTTCGCGAACACCGTGACTCGGATTCGATGCGGGAGATTCGGAGTCGCTTTCCCAACGGTTGGATCGCGGTGGGGATTTCCGAGATTCAGGACCGTCACTTTGACCGGTTAACGGCAGCGCTCAAGAGCGTGAGTGAAAAGGAGGGACTGGGGTTGGTCTTTTTCGATGAGAAGAAGCGGGAGACGGGTGAGGCTTCAAGTCAGCTCCGTCGCTGGGTGAATGCTTTCCCTGATTCAGCTGCTGCCGGTTTCAAATCCGAGAATATCTGGGAAGTCGCCTCGATGCTGCTTCATTCGCGTTTGTATTGTGGCAGTTCTCTCAGTTCCCGTATCATCTGCATGTCAGGTGGTGTCGGACGTATCAACGTGCCGACCGGTTCGCCTGAGGTGGTGAGTTATTGCGAACTCTGGGAGCACGATTCGGTGCCCATCGAATTTTCGATGGATGAGGATTGGGAAATCGGATTGAATGAGGCTCTGGAAGCGGACCTTTCGATGCTGCAGGAGCACACGACAACGCTTCAGCGTCATTACTTTGAATCATTTGCCAAATTCTGTGCGGAGACCGGAATGAGCGCGCGTCTCATTCCCGGTCAGCCGGAGACGGCACACACCAGAGCCGCCGCGGCGACTCACCATCTTCACGACGAGTGGCTGAACGATGAAAAAAGTCTCAAGCTTTTCAGAAAATTGAACGCGCGGAAGAAAAGGGTGCGAGGAGGTTCCGGATCATCCTTCCTTTCCGAATCGACGGACAAGCAGGCGTGCTAGTCTTACCCGGGCGATACGATCCGTTCGTTCGGAGCATGCGATTCGGGATTCTAATTCTTGCTCAATGAGGCTCAGCCTATATGCTGAGAGGGTTCTCCGGTGATTTGGATCAGCGCGAGCCGAATAGACACAAGTAAGCTGCAACCGGTGGCGACCGCAGGACTTCCCCCATCATGCGACGATACGTTCTTACATCTCTGGCGATAGGGTCCGCAGTCAGTGTGCTCGTTCTCACTCTGTTGCTCCTGGGGGCATTTGAGGCCGGTGCGGCGTGGCTCGAGGAATTTTATGTCTCACGGGGATTTTTCGACAGTGAGGATTACACGCGCGTGCGCTGGCTTGAGATTCTCGTGATCGCCCTGGCGGCGGTGAGCGTAGCCTGGTGCGTCGTCGATGTGTCCCAGCCCGCTCAGAAAATTCTCGTGGCTCTCAGTATTCTTTTCGTCAGCTTCTGCGTCTCGCCGACGATGGCTCTCTACAACGTGCTTTTTGAACCCTTTTCGACGATGACCGCGGTGGTTCTTGCGGCAGGCGCCGGCCTCGTTTTTGCGGGAACCGAAAAGGGGATGCGGAAGCGGGTTCTCGAGGAAACGCTGGGAGACCGGGTGTCACGGGAGGTCTTCGACGGCATTCTTGCTGCGCCGGAGCCTCCGGATTTCTCAGGCTCGATACGCGAGGTGACGGTTTTAACCTGCCGGCTTTTCAATCATTCGGAACTTCGGGGGAAGTTGGAACCGACCGATCTCATGGGGATGAACAACCTCTTCATTCGAAGCGTTTCCAATTTCCTGAAATCAAGGGGTGGTTATCTGGATGAGTCGGGCCCGGAGCTCGTCAGGGCTTTTTTCGGGCTGCACGGAAAGGTCGAGGATCACGCGGTGGAGGCGTGCCGGGCGGCACTCGAATTGCGGAGTCGGTTGAAAAATCTCAGTCAGGAGTGCGAAACGAGATGGTTCCAGAAACTTCATTACGGTGTGGGGATCGAAACCGGGGAGATGACCGTGGGCGTGTATGGTTCGAGCCAGCGAAGATCGTTCAGCGCGATTGGAGCTGACACGGATTATTCGAGGCGGCTGGCTCATGCCAATCATCGCTATGGATCGGATTTGTTGATTGGGCCCGATGCCTATCGCCGCGTGGAGAAGCAATTCGAGTTCAGGCCGATGGAGATGTTTTATGATCCGGAAAGCGATGTCCTCACTGAGATCTATCAGCTCATGGGCGAGACGGGGAGTGCTTCCGACGAAGAGGAAAAGCGTCGCGAGCTCTTCTGGAAAGGCGTCATCTATCTGCGGGAGAAAAAATACGAAGAAGCCCTGAAGCATCTCAGTAAGGCGAAAAACCCGGGCGTTGACGATGGCCCCCTCGCGTTTTTCCTCGGATTGGCGCAGGATGGAATTTCGGCTCCGGATTCCAAGTCAGCGCGTAACCTTCGGCAGTTGACTGAAAAAGGCCACGCGCGCCTCAGCAATTTGATGTAGTTTTTTCTTTTTCGAAAAATGGCTCAAGTCGATTACCCGGAACCCGTTAAAGCGCTTATCTCGCAGCTCAAGCAGTTGCCCGGGATTGGTCCGAAGAGTGCTGAGCGTATCGCTGTGTGGATGATGCAGCAGGGAAGCGAGTCTTCCGGTCTTTTCGCGGACGTGGTCGAGCGGGCGGGCAAGCTCGTGGTGGAATGTCGCACGTGCGGGTTTTTCTCGACGGAAGAGTTGGGCTGCGGCATTTGCGACGGACAGCAGAGAGATCTGGCTTCCATTTGTATCGTCGAACAGCCGACGGACATTCTGCCGCTGGAACGATCGGGCGCTTATCGCGGACACTACCATTCTCTGAGGGGACGCATTTCGCCGCTGGATAATGTCGGGCCGGAGGACCTCCGTATCGGAGCGTTAGTCGCCCGGTTGCAGTCCGGTGAGTTCACTGAGGTGATACTCGCCTTGAGTTCCGACGTTGAAGGTGAAGCGACTTCCAACTATCTCGCTGAGATTCTCTCGGAGTTTTCGAGTCTCAAAGTGTCACGGCTTGCGCAGGGGCTTCCGGCAGGCGGCGGTCTCGATTCCGCTGATGAGCTCACCCTGATGCGGGCGCTTCAGGGGCGGGTGGGTGTCTAGCGCGTGTCGCGCCTTACGCCATGGGCATCGCATCAACGGTTCTCCGCGAGATGAGCGGGAGCAAACCGCGGGGTCAGGGTCACTGATTTTTCATTCACCTCCCGCAGGAGTCTGAAGGTTGCCTCTTCCTCAGCGGGAAGACTTTGAATGACCTCGACGAGGTCGTTGAGATCTTCGACGGTGCGACTGTTCACTCCCAGAATGACGTCACCGGGTTGGATTCCCGCGAGGCTGGAAGGGGAGTCCTCCTTTACCTCCATCACTTCAGGACAGGAGGATTCCGCATGAAAAAGAAGACCGATCCAGACGGGCCCGGATTTCTGATGCTGTTTGAATTCGGTGATCAGCTTGTTGATTCGCGAGGCGGGAATCGCAAAGACTTCGTTCTCCGACTTGGTCTTGTGGGTGGTCACGATTCCCTCGAGTTCCCCCTTGGAATTGATCAGCGGTGTGCCGGGCTTGCAATGCTGATTGGAATCCGCGAGGCGCAGATGGAGGAGTGGACTGTGAAAATTGACTCCGCGGTAGTTCCACTCTTTTCCGGTGATCGTGCTCGCACAACTTCCCTTTCCCGTCGGGCAATGAAGTTTTTCTCCCGGCACCACCTTCTTCTGGCTTGAGAGAGCGAGCGGGCTGATTTCGCTGGAGGTCGAGCTGGATTCGAAAAGGCAGAGCCTGCTTCTGGGGTCGAGGTGGAGCAACGTAGCGCTGACGAGTTCCCCGCGGAGGTCGAGCGAAGCGGTGGGGCGCACCGCCAGGTCAATCGACTCGGGAACGACGCCGACAAACCAGTCCGGTTTGCCCACGCAGATAGCAGGACTCTTCTCACTGTCCGACCAGATGAGGTGGAGGGGCTCCGCCGCGGGATTTCCCCGGGCAACGGAGTGGATCGAAATCGCAACCAGACCGACGAACCGAAGGATGGAAAAAGGCAGTGACATGCCCGGGCGGGGATTAAAGTTCACGTAACTTGGCTCCGGTCGGGACCATTCCCTGTGAGTTGGAAAGTCCCTCACCACTCAATCCGGGGACTTTTTGCGTTTTAGGGAGTTGAAGCTGGATCGCCTCGGCGTCGGAGGGGATCTGCGTCATCAGGTTCAATTCAAAAGGGGTGGGACCTGCTTCCGCAATCGACGTCCCCGCGTTCTCATTAACGGGCAGGCTGATCAGCACGCCGGCGGCAATCGCAGCGGCAGCGCCTGCAGGAACGAGCCATTTGGCACGGTGTGTCTCCTCGAACCACACTTGAACTCTCTCTGCAAAGATCTCCGTTGAGGAGCGTCTCAGCATTTCTGAACGTTGTCGTTCTTTAAAAGATTCGGTGAAACTCTGGAAATACTCTTCGCCGGGTGTTTCGTACTTTTTCAGGCGAATGAGGCGTTGAACGTCTTCGTGTTCTTTCATCGGAGGGGGGACAACAGGCCGGTAACTTAGTTATATCAGTGGGTAATTTCAATCACAGAATGAGCTCCATCCGAACGGGAGAATCTCACTTGCGAAATTCTTCCAGATATGTCTGAAGCTGTCTGTGCGCGTAAAAGAGCCGTGATCTCACTGTTCCCTCGGAAACTCCCAAAATTTTGGAAATCTCCGCGTGAGGCATCCCCTGGATGTCGAACATGGTAACCACTGCTCTATGGTCATTCGACAGCTCCTGCATGGCCATGTTCAATCTTTCCTGCAATTCGGAAATATTGGCCTCTCTCACCGGGTCACTTTTGGAAGTGGCTTCGATGAAATCTTTGTCATTTTGAATCGCGAGATCGACATCGTCGAGACTCATCCCGCGGCGTCGGTTTCGCTTCTTCAGAAAATTCAGCGTCATGTTCGTCGCGATCGAATAGATCCACGTGTAGAACGCTGATTTTCCCTTGAATCGCTTGAGGGCACGGTAGGCTTTTGCAAAGACATCCTGAAGAATGTCGTTGGTATCCTCGTGATTCGAGGTCATGTGGTAGACGAGCCCGTAGAGTTTCGGCGTGTATTTCTCGACGAGGTCGTCGAATGCTTTCGTGTCTCCTTCGCGGGCACGCTGAACCAAATCAAGATCAGGGTCAGGCTTGCGCATCTTTCGAACGCGGGACGCCGCACCCTCATCACTCGCCGCCAAAGCAGCCGATGCCGAAGCAAGAACCGGTGTGACAGGAATAGCGGGGGTTGTATTCATTTTGATATTTTAAAAAGGTAGAAGTGAGTTTCAGGATTCGCCTTCAGAGGAATCGGATGCTGCTGAAGCGGCGGCGGCCTTCCACTTATCTATTGCCGTGTCCGGCGAAAGCATGACATCGGCACGACCGTTCGGAGTGATCATTTTGCCGTCAGGGCCGATGATGATGAGCGTAGGGTAGCCTTTCACGCCGAAAATCTGAGCGAGGGCATTGGCTTCGCGATTTCTGAAGCCCGGAACCGTGAGCCAGGACATGTTCGCCTCGCTCATGTAGTTCTTTTTCTCTTCGCCTGAATTGTCGAAAGAAACGAAGATGACTTCGAATTCCTCCGCGTTTTTGTTTCTGAAATCAACCAGGCCGGGGGTGAATTGACGACAGGGAGGGCACCAGTGCGCCGAAAAGTAGAAGCCGAGGGTTTTCCCCTTGAGCGTTTCAAAGCTCACTTCTTCGCCCTTCGTGTTCTCGAATTCGATCCGGAGCGGCTCTTCATCCTTCGCGTTTGCGGAAAGGAGCGTAACTCCCATTGCTACGCATGCGCACATCGCGGTGAGGAGTTTACTCAGAGGTTTGGAAAATGTGACTATAGTATTCATGCCGTAGTGGGTTAGACGTATGAACCCGCGTGACCTTTCATTTAATTGGATACGTCGCAGCCGCCCCGATTCTTAGTGCGATCCGGTTTAAATCGTCCCGGTGATCCGCCGGAGTACCCTCATGGCAGTGGCTCAGGAGCACTCCGCCGGCGAGGGGAAGCGCATTGGCCCGGCGTATCGATTCGGTGATGAGGCCGTTGTCCACGTTGAAAATTCGGGGTGGTGGTTTGGGATTGAAGTGAAAATTGGAAAAAAGATCACCGGCGAAGAGGAGCTGGTGAACCTCTGAGTAGAGTCCGACGTGCCCCGCGGTGTGGCCGGGCAGAGGGATCACCTCGAGCCCTTCCCAGAAAGGGAGCGTGTCACCGGGCGACATCCATTGATCGATCACCGGGGGCTCGTAGGCGAAAATGGTACGCGCAGTTTTCTCGAGAAGTCCGCAGACGCGACTCGCTCCGCGGTAGGGGTAGGCGCCTTCGATGTGGGCCCGGTCGAGACGGGGCGCGAGAACTTTTGCTCCGCTGAGGCGCTGCAACTCGGTGATGTGCAGGGTGTGATCGATGTGACCGTGAGTCAGAATGATTTGTTTCACCTCGGAGAGACTTCTGCCCGCTTCTTCCATAAGGGCGGCGGTCTTCGACGGAGGGTTGGAAAGGAACCCGCCGTCGATCAGAGTGATTCCGTCATCTTCGAGCAGCGCGTAGTGGTGCACGACGCGTCCGCGCAGCTGGAGGCAGTTTTCTACGACCTGAATCATGGTTGGAAAGGAGGTTGATTCCGTTCTGTGAAAATGGCAAGAATCGAGCATGGCAGATCCTCACTCTTTTCCTGATACTGATAGGCGGAATTTTCTCACCGGTTCCGGCTTGGCGCTTGGTGGACTCGTGACGGCGGGAGCTTCGACTTCCGTGGCGGCCGAGACACCGAAGTCGTTCAAGCTTTGTCTGAATATGTCTACGATCAGGGGACAGGAATTGGATGCTGCAGAAGAGATCGAAGTTGCCGGAAAGGCCGGCTACGACGCGATTGAACCGTGGTTTCGCCGCATCAAGGAATACACCGAAAGCGGTGGATCACTGAAGGATTTGAAAAAGCGGATCGATGACCACGGCCTCACTGTCGAGAGCGCGATCGGATTTGCTCCCTGGGCGGTGAATGATCCTGACAAACGCGCCGCCGGGCTCGAGGAAGCGAAGCGCGACATGGACACGATTGCTCAGTTGGGTGGCATGCGCATTGCCGCGCCTCCTGCGGGAGTGGGAAAAAAGGAAGTGGTGACGCTCGACGACGCAGCGGATCGCTACCGTGCCTTGCTTGAGCTCGGTGACGAGATGGGAGTGGTTCCTCAAGTCGAAATGTGGGGCGGACACCACACGATCGGTACTGTGGAGAAGGCGCTTTACGTCGCGATTCGAGCAGGACATCCCGGCGCCTGTTTTCTCGGAGATGTCTATCACACCTACAAAGGAGGCTCCTCTTTTGAGTCGATCCTTCTGATGGGGCCTCACGCGCTGAAGAATTATCACATGAACGATTACCCGGCGGATCCGCCGCGTGAGACGATCAATGATTCCCACCGCGTTTTTCCCGGGGACGGCGTCGCTCCGGTCGTCGAGATCCTCAAAAAATTCAAAGAGGTTGGAGCGTATCCGTCGCTTTCTCTCGAGCTGTTTAACAAGACTTACTGGGAGATGCCTGCGCTCGAATGTGCCAAAGTGGGACTCGAGAAGATGCAGGCCGTGGTCGCCGCGGCGGAATAGTTCGCTACCGCTCGCAGCGGTAGACAAACGCCGGAGGTAAATTTTTCCATGCCGTGGGGCTCTGTTCCACGGAGGAAAAATTCGTCTTGAGGAATTTTCGAAACCGCTGGCCGGCGGGAAGGAGAAGTCCCTGCCAATAAGCAAAAGTCGCGAATTTTCCGCCCGGAGGGAGGACCTCAAACATTGCTTCGAGGCACTTGTCCTGCAGTTCCGGTGAAAAGGCAGCCCACGGCAGCCCGCAAATAACGGCGTCCACTTTGTCGCGTCCTTCCGCCTGACACAGCGTCGCGACCTCTGAAACGCAGGCCTCGATCACCTTCACGTCGGGGCAGCGTCTCCGTGTGATTTCTGCGAGTTCCGGATCCCGCTCGATCGCGAAAAAGGTCGTGCCGGGGGAGATACGTTTCGAAATCGCTTCGGTAAAGACACCCGTGCCGGGGCCGTATTCGACGATGCAGTCCATTGAATCCCAGTCGAGCCAGTCGATCATGAGACCGGCGAGCTGATCCGAGCTGGGAGCAATCGCGCCGACTTGCGACGAGTTGCGGGCAAACGCTTTGAGAAAACTGGCGTGGTGGGACATGTGAGGAAACGGGAACCTATCCTGATTGTTTAGCAAGTGAGGTTTCAAGGTTCAACTTCACCAGCTGCCCCATCGTTTCGCACGAGTCAAACACGGTCGTTTCGTGATACTGGTTAAGACCGTCGCGCAGGATCTCCACGTGTTCGGCGGGGGCGAGATCCTCGGGCAGCATCGCATCCCAGAGCGCCGCTAGTCTGGTTCTCGCGAGCGTGCAGCGCCGCTGAATGAGGGTGCGCTCTTCATCCTGATACTGACGCATCGTCTCGTAGTTGAGCTTTGTCGTGCAGAGGTGCACGACCGCTTCGTTCTCAAGAAAGGTTTGGGGGAGATACATCTCCTTGTTTCCCTCGTAGCTCTGTTGATCAAAATCGATCGCCCTGACCCGATACTGGGCGTCTTCGAAATCGGGCGTGATATCGACGACGTAGTTGTAGCTCCGCATATCACCCAGCAGACGGACGAAACTGCGTTCGTTGAACTTCACAAATTCCTTGGCTATCCGGACCTGATTTGTGTCAGGGCGGTCGAAATATTCGGAGATGAAGGTGTCACCGGGAACCCCGGCGATGTGCTCTTCGATCAGCGTGTTCCCGTTCACGAGGTAGTTGATTCGATTCGGCGACAAGACGTGCTCGAGCTCGAGACCGTAGAGGCGGGACGCGTCGGCGATCTTTACGTAAAAGTGATCGTAGTTGTCGTTATACTGATTAACGATGCGAATCCGGAACGGCCGCGAATTCCCGAAGTCGCAGAAATCGACACGTTCCATCACGAGGTGATCCTGCGTCTTCGGCGCGTTCGTTCTGAGCGCGGAATAGATCTTCGTCAACTTCGTGTTGAGTTCCTCCCGGATCGCCGGTTCGTAAAAAACCGTCTTCCAAAGCGTGTCGTTTCCGTCCCTGTCGAAGAGGGGGTAAAGCTGCGAAAATCGATGCAGATCCTCGTAGAGCTCCGGGAAATCCATTGTCCGGCCGTAAGCTCCGAGATAGGCGTTGAAGCCTTCGCTGACGGGATAAAACTTTTTTCGCTTGAGATTGATGTTCACTTTTCTCGAAAGGTTTTGGATGGATCTATCGTTGCCTCCGGCTCATTTCGATTCGTTCTCAGCGCGGGCCAAGCAGGGGAGTTCGTAAATGTTTCCTTATAAAGCGCGCCAAGTCGAGCGGGTAGATGAATTTTCGAGCAGAATCGGGTTGGGGCAGGACCGTTCCGCCGTGGGTGTTTGTCGAGGACCGGTTCAACCACCGGGGCGACCACTGACGAGATGCCATTTGTACACGGCAACGGGGTGCCGGATTTCTCAGGCACCCCGTGTCGAATCAGGATCAACGCCGGATCGCTTCGGGAGCGGCACACAGCGTCGTCGTGGGTGACTACCAACCGCCGTGTCCGCCGTGGCCGCGATGACCACCATGGCTTCCGTGTCCGCCGTGCCCCCCATGTCCGCCGTGGCCTCCATGACCGCCGTAACCTCCATGTCTGCCGTGCCCGCCATGGCCGCGGTGTCCGCTGTCGGCTGCAGCGGCGCCGATAGCAGCTCCGGCGAGTCCGCCGACGATAGCTGCTTCAGTAGGAGTGCATGATGTGTTGAATGACAGCGCCAGAGCGGTGCCGATGGTGATCACAAATAGTTTGAGGGTGTTTTTCATAGTTATACGTTTTTTTTGAAGGAGGAAGAACGCGTGAATTTCCTGCAAGTGCCTTCTTCGCACACCATAAGACGATCGAGCCGCGATGCTTATGCGGTTAATTTTCGAGCTGCCTCCCGATCCGACAGGGTTAACTGATGGACCTGACAGGGTTACGTCCCGACCTCTCGTCCCGGACTGAATCGGCGGACTCGCTGGAGGGGGCGCTTTTGCTCCCCAGGCAACGGCGGGGGAAAACTACTCTTCCCAGACGAAATCGTCGGTGGACTGGCGATCGTAATTCCAGGCTCGAGGAGGTAATTTCTTATCGTTAGCCAGCGCCATGTAGGCGAGGATTCCGTCGGCGACGGATTCGGAAAATTTCTCCCTCCACGCGGAAGAGTGAATGTTTTTCGCCTCCCGGGAATTTGTGAGGAAAGCGCATTCGATGAGAATCGACGGGACATCCGAATGGCGAAGCACCGCGTAACGGGCCCGCTTCACCCCGCGATCGAAGCTCCCCGTTTTCCCGAGGAGCGTGTGATGGAGGGTGTTCGCTAAAACGAAGCTGGCCGGTTCAATCGCATTGCCATCACACTTGCGGCGATCAAGGATGGGGTCGGGGGCTTTTCCCGTGGTGGGGAGACCGAGCGGGGGGAGTGCGTAGACTTCGATGCCGTTGGCGGAGGGCTTCCAACCGGCGGAGTTGAAGTGAATACTGACAAAGATGGGGTCTTTGTAGTTAGCAGTCATGGCGGGGCGCGCCGACAGGTCGACGAAGAAATCGGAGAGTCGGCTTTGAACCACCTTCACTTTTTTCCCCTCGAGAATGCGGCGCACGCGATTGACGACATCGAGCGTGTAGTCTTTTTCATAGCCGTAATCGCTCCGCCCGCCTTTATCGTGTCCGCCGTGCCCCGGGTCGAGGACGATCGTTTTCACTTTCTTAATCTGCCGAATCGAACCCGGACGCATCGCGGGGCCAAGTGTCGAATTGATGTCGGCCAGTGAGACGAAGGCTTTCCCTGAACCGGTTGCTACAGGAAACGAAAACCAGTGCCGAACCCCGTCGATGATCGCCTCGCGCGTTCCGGTTTTGACAACGAGCTGGTGAAACTCCCCGACGAACCCCAGTTCCCGTTTGTCCTTCCGTGGTTTGGCCGGATTCATTCCGAACGCCGCCGCGAAGTCGGTGAGCGGAACGTAGGTGACGTCGTTGATTTTCGTCGTCTTCCATTCCGCACTGGCGGGGGAGGCCAGTAACGCGGCGAGTCCAAAGATGGCGGAAACTATCAACGATTTTCGGAACGGAGCGTGAAACGTCATCGACTTACTATGTAATACTTCGGGAAACATGTTCGAGAAATTTCTTCCGCGATGACGAGTCATGCGACGGCAGGCTTGTTCTCAGGACGGGTTGCTGATCACTGCTTCGGCCATTCCAGATGGCGGTGAAGAAAATCAAAGGTCCCTACTCCGTTGATCGTATGTGGGCCGGGAAACCACTCAATCTCACACCGGTCACCGATCCCGAGGTGGGCGGCGTAAAGGCGTCGGACTTTCGCGAACTCGTAGCCCACTTTTTCATCGGAGGCGACGCCGTCGAAATGTCCGCGCTCGACCATGAATGGTCGCGGGCAGATCAGCCACGCCATTTCCGCGTAGTTGAAAGTGCCCCCGAGGTTCCACTCGAAGATTTCATATTCGCCTTTGTTCGCGTAGCTGTAGCGAAGCGATGCCGCGTCGGTTGCCGCATTTTTCCAAACCCATTCGTTGAAGTCGCCTGCGCAGATCGAGAGGCAATAGCGATTCACGAGCGGGGGGATTCGCATCGCCGCTTTGCCTCCGTAGCTCAGGCCGTAGAAACCGATTTTTCCGCCATCAACGAAAGGCTGGTCGGCGAGCCATTTCGTGATTTGCTGATGTTGAGGAACGATCAGTGAGAAAAGCGTTTTCCCCATCGATTGCGCTTTGAACTGCTGCATCCGGAAGTGATCGAAATACTTGTAGCCGTTCTGCGGTGCGAAGGTGATGAACCCGCGCTCCGCCAGCCGCGTGGCGAAGGCCTTATAGGCTTTGAACTTCGGCTCGCCGACGAGATCCTGCGGCATTCCTTCGAGCCCGTGCTGGCAGACGACGACGGGACGTTTCTCCGAGCCGTCGAGAGGGAGTGATTTGGGCAGTGTCAGGATTCCATAGGAGAACACTCCGTCGAAAACGTCGAGGACGACTTCGTAACTGATAGTCAGTTCGGTTTCCTGATACGGGCGAGTTCGGGGCTTCGGAGTTTCCAGTGGAATTTCAAAATCACCGATCACCTCCGTCCTGAATTTTTCGCGGTAGGCTTCGATGGTCTCTTCGAAAGTCTCGAGCGATTTGGTGTTCAGCTTTTTGAAGTAGTCATCACGCGTCGCCGATGCCTTCACGAGTCGCGCCTGAATGTGTCGCTCGATCTCCTCGCGTGCGATGGTGCGGCTTGCTTCGCTGACGGCGAATCGGGTATCAGGTGTCACAACGTTGACTGCATCTAACTCAAGGTCGGATGCTTTCAGATCCGAGTCTCCTGCGAGATGGAGGAACTGAGTGAGTGTTAAGTCGGAAAGCGGTGGCGTGTCGCTGTCCAGCAATTCCACTTTTGAAAAGCCTTCGTCGCCGAGGATTTTTTGAAGTTGATTCAGTTCGGCTCTGATTTCCTCTCTCGAACTCTGCGACGACCTCCCGGGCTTTCCTTTGAGTTTGGTGTAAGCCGTTTGGAAATCGAGCTCGCGTGAGTTTTCCTTCGTCCGGTAACGGAAATCGGGTTGGGCTCCGCTTTCGATGAGCAGCTTCCGCGGGTAAATCAGAGAGGCAATCTCAGCGTCGCCGTGCTCGTTCAGGAGTCCGAAAATGTGATGATCAAAGGGCTCGGCCCAGAGTGAGTCACGATTCCCGAAATAGCCACTCACCCCGGTCGTCTGAAATGGTGTATCGGTGAGGATGGCTCCGGCGTAAAGTGCCAGCATGCCTCCGTCACCCCAGCCGATGATGTTCCACCCCATCGGGGCTTTTGCCTCTTTCGCTCCTCTCGCTCCTCTCGCTCCTCTCGCTCCTCTCGAATCGGCGGCGAGCTGAAGAGCCGCGATTTTGTGCAATTCGCAAGCGATCAGCGTGGTGCCCAATTCAAAGGCGGGGCGGGCGAGCCATTCGCGGTCGGTCAGGGTGTAATTGGATTCAAACCGGCGGATCCTCGAAGGGACGAAAACCCGGGCGCCTCCCATCGCGAGCTTGAGTGCGTACGGGGCAGTGGATGACTTGTCGCCCTCAGGCAATCCGGTTCGGAAAAGCTCGGACGGCTCTTGCGAGGTGTCGGGGATCGCGATGACCTGGGTCCGGTAGTTCTCCGGTTCGAGCAGAAAGCCCCGCCCCGTGATGCCCTCTCGAACGGCCCAGCTAACCCGGTGTATTTTGATTTTTCCCGATTTCCCGCCGGGATCGAAAAGGCCTGACGGATTTTCCCGCCCGTCGGTGAAAACAAGCCCCCGGCCTTCTTCGTCGTAGACGCGGTCCGGATTTCCCGGTGTTGGAAAAATGGTGTCATAGCCGATTTTTTCGCGGAGGGAGGTGCGCAGTTCGGTCGGGTCTTTCCTGCCAGCGTCGGCTTCCCGCTGCTCCCGCGTCGCCAGCAACTGTCGATCGAGGAAGCGATCGTTGGCATCGACGAGCTCACGGCTGAGATCACCCTCGCGCTGGAGAAGTTCAGTTCCGGGGAGTGGTTCGGTCGCTTCTGAGCTGACCAACGCAGGTGGAGATGTGGGTAGCGGTTCGCCACTCGACACGATGCCCGTGATCAGCAAAAGTAAAAGGACGGTGGAACCGGATTTTATCATGATCAGAGTCGAACACGAATCAATGGCTCTGACAATGGCTCCATCGTGGGAGGCTCAGCGAAAGCGACGTCGGTATTGCGCCGGAGTCGATCCCAGCGTCTTTCGAAATCGTTTTGTGAAAGCACTCTGATCACAGAACCCGAATTTGGAGGCAAGGTCGATGAGGGGAAGGTCGCTTTTTCGCAGTTCGATGGCGGCGGCGTGAATGCGATTGCGAAGCAGAAATTCCTGCGGGCTGATCTGAAGGATCTCACGAAACTGGCGATGGAGTTGACGTCCGGAAATTCCGAAGCGGTCGGCGAGTTCTTCGATGCTGAGCAGAGAATCGGGATGCTGGCTCAGGTAGTCAATGACTCGTGCCGCCGCGTTGAAATACAGCTTTCCGTGGGCCGGCGCGGAAAAGCTTCTCGCAAATCCGACCACGCCGAGCGGATCTCCGTCCTCCCCGATCACAGGGTATTTCGTCGTCGAAAACCATTCGAGCGTACCAATGTCGTTGTAGAGAACTTCCAGCTTGTTGACCGCGGGAAGTCCCGTCCGCATCATCTCCTGATCGCCTTCGACGAGTCGATCCGCAATTTCCGGAGGGTAGCGGTCGTGATCCGTCGTTCCGACGATCGCTTCCAGAGAAGGGAGGCCCAACCTTTCGAGCAACGGTTCGTTGGCGTGTAGAAAGCGGCTCTTGGAATCTTTAATGAAAAAGAAAACGTCGGGAAGGTGGTCGAAGAGATCGCGAAGACTCGCGACGAGCGGGTGTGTGTGCAGGGGAGTCATGGACTGCCTGCCGGTGGCTTAGATGCCGAGCCCGTAGCGGAGGAGTGCTTCTGATTCGCTCCAGACGGCCGGTGAGGTGCTTCCCAGAATCACGGCGACAACGCTTCTCCCGTTTCCGGAGGCGGAAGAAATCAGGCAACGCCCCGCAGCATTCGTATAACCTGTTTTCAATCCCGTGCAGTAAGGGAAATGCTTGAGAACCTGATTTGTGTTGTTAAGCGTTTTCGTCGTTCCGTTGGCGAAGCGGAAGGTGTGCACTTTAGTCTGAACCGCATCACGAATGACCGGCTTGCGAAGCGCTGCGAGTCCGAGTTTCGAAAGGTCTCTCGCCGTGGAATACTGTCCCGGAGGAGTCGGGAGACCACTGGCGTTGGTGAAGTAGGAGTTGCTCATTCCGAGCGAGCGGGCCTTGTGATTCATCGCTCCTGCAAAATTGGAGACGCTCCCGGAGTGATCCCGTGCGAGAGCGCGGGCGATGTCGTTGCTGCTGCGAATGAGGACGGCCTTGAGGAGTTCACCCCGCGTGTAGACTTCCCCCGGTTTGATTCCCATGATCGTGGGTTCGGCCCAGGTGTCAGGTTCTTCAATCGTCATCGTGCCGTTGAGATTACCCTGTTCGGCAATGAGGATGCCGAGGAGCAGTTTCTGGGTGCTCGCAGAAGGAAGCCTTTGATCGGCGTTCTTTTCGTAAATCACACGTCCCCAGCCATCCACGAGAATCGCGGCTTTGGCGGTGATGTTGGGTTCGCCCTGCGAAGACGGGGGAGGGGCTGCCTGCGCGACCTGATCCGGATTCGCCGGAACCGGACTGAAAGGAAAGCGGGGGGACTGGTCACTGCCTTCCGGATACTGGCTCGCTCCGACCGGAGCCTGGGGTGTTGCCACTGCAGGAGTATCCTGAGACTGACAACCCAGGACTGCCAGACTGGCAATCAGCAACAGGGAGCGACTGGAGTTCAAGACGTTTCGGACGAAACGGTCAACGCGTAAACGGCGGTTCATAAGAGCTGAAATCTAATCGACTTTCGGAAAAACTCACACGGAGTTTATTTGGCGGATTTAAGGATTGCTTCGATCTCAGGGGAGGGCTCCGCCCCGAGGTCTGTCGCGGCGTAATAGTGGCGCTTTGCCAGCTCAATGGAGGGAGGACGCAATTCCAGATACGTGAGCGCCAGGTTGTAATGGGCATCGGCCAACCCCGGATCGAGCTCCACGGCCCGTTGCAACTCCGTGATCGCCGCCTCTTTCCATCCGTAGTCGCGAACCACCGCCGCGAGATAGAGGCGGGAAAGCGCGTTTTGCGGCGACTCGTGAATCGCCCGTGTCAGGCTCGAAATCGCGAGATTGAGCTCGCCCCTGTCATATTGGATGAGGCCGAGAGTCTGCCAGTTCACCGCGATCGTCGGATTGATATCGAGTGATTTCCCAACGTTGCCGGCGGCGGCGAGCAGGTTTCCCAACTGATATTCGGCGACGCCCAGGTTTGCATACGCGAGCGCATTGTCGGGCGCTTCGTTGACCATTTCGAGGTAGGCTTCACGTGCCTCTTCCCATTTCAGATTCGCGACCGCTTCCGCGCCCTTTTGCGCGAGCTCAGCCAGCTCGGGTGGGAGCTTCGTCGGACCCGTCACGAGGCCGATTTTCATCGCGCCGTCCGGGAGCGTCTTCTCCGTGCCTGTCTCGGCTTCAGGTGACTGCTCCGCAGCGGCAGCGGATGGTCTCGGTTCCGGTTTCGACGAGGACGTGTTGAGCCGGAAGCCGCGCTTGGCTGTCGGAGTCTCCGCAGCGCTTTTATTCTCCTGCGCTCCCAGCGGTCCGTGGGCGAATACCAGCAGAATCAGGGGAAGACAGAGCGCAGATCGAGTGGTTGACATGGAGTGCTGTAGTTAGGCAAAACGAAATAAAAAGGGATTTCTCCTTGCGCGCGAATGATTTTTGGTCATGTTCTAGGGAACACTGTTCAAAATGAAATTAACCGCACGCCAACAGGAAGTTTTAGACTTTCTCCAATCAGAGCATCGTCAGACCGGTATCATGCCATCAACGAGGGAGATTCAAACTCATTTTGGGTTCGCGAGTCAGACCGCCGCAGTTAGCCATTTGCGTGCTCTGGAGAAAAAAGGAGTAATCAAACGAAGAGAAGGTGAAGATGATCGACGTCTCGCACGTTGTATCGTTTTCGCTGATCAGGCGGATCGCGAGCCTATCGTGGATGTGCCCATTTACGGCTCTATCCCCGCCGGTTACGCTGATGACACGGTGCCGGAATCGGATGGCACGCTTTCCGTCGACGTCCGTTCGATGGGGTTGAGTGAGCGATCCAAGGCCTATGCTTTGAAAGTACGGGGAGAGTCGATGATCGATGCTCACATCATGGATGGCGACCACGTCGTCCTCGAATACCGCGAGCCGCGCGATCAGGACATCGTTGCCGCTTTGATCGATGGTGAGACCACGTTGAAGCGTTTTGTGAACGATTCGAAAAAGCCTTACCTCAAAGCGGAAAACGTCGATTATCCGGAGCTTCACCCGGTCGAAGAGTTGCGGATTCAGGGGGTAATGGTCGGGCTCGTAAGAGGCGCAACACGCCGGTGGTAGGCTTGCTTCGCAAGTAACGTCGGGCGCGTCCCTTCGACGGGTGACTCTCCGGGGTGCGGTTTGCTTGGAGCCGGAGAGTTTTGATTTCTTCGCGTCCGTCCCGGGCCGGTAGTCCCGACGACTCTTCCCTCGGGATGTCCCCTTGGGCGCGTCAGCAAGCGCGTGCATGGCATGGTTACGGTGTTTCATCCGGACGTGCGTCCCGGAAACGGGAAAATCACGCTGGGTAGCGGTGGCTCACCTGAAGCACGCCATAAGTTTGCCTTTGTTTCGGTGGGGTTTTCGAATAAACATCACGGTTCATGAATTACCGTTTTTCGATCATTCTTATTGTGGCCCTGGCAGTCGGGTTCGTTTTCAATGAGGTTTCAGCCGAACCTCGTATTTCCACGATCGCCGGGACCGGTGAAAGCGGTTATTCGGGCGACGGGGCGGCCGCGGTGGAAGCTGCGCTCAATCAACCCTTCGGCGTCATCGTCGGACTCGATGGTGAGATCTATTTTTGTGACACCGAGAATCACGTCATCCGGCAAATCTCCCGCAAAACCGGGAAGATCGCGACCGTGGTCGGTTCCGGTGAGGAAGGCTATTCCGGCGATGGGGGCGCGCCACTGGATGCAAAGTTGAATGAGCCTTATGAAGTTCGTTTTCACCCTTCCGGGGATCTTTACTGGGTCGAGCGAATGAGTCATACCGTGCGTCGTTGGAATGCGATCTCAAACACGGTTTCGACGATTGCCGGGACCGGTGAAGCGGGATTCTTCGGTGACGGGGGCGCCGGCAGCGAGGCGCAACTGAATCAGCCTCATTCGATTCAGTTCGATGCGGCGGGTGAGTATCTGTATATCTGCGACATTAAAAATCATCGAATTCGCCGTGTTGAAATCGATAGTGGAAAGATTGATACCTGGTGTGGAACCGGTGAGGCGAAAACGACTGCGGATGGCGCGAAGGTGAGCCGCGAAACGCCGTTGAAGGGACCGCGCGCGTTGGACCGGGGGCCTGATGGAGACCTCTGGCTTGCGCTGCGGGAAGGGAATCAGGTGTTCCGGATCGATATGGAGAACGAGACGTTGCATCATGTCGCGGGAACCGGGAAAAGTGGTTTTCATGCCGGGACTCGTGAGGCGCTGCAGTCGCTCCTTTCGGGGCCGAAAGGAGTTGCGCTGTCTCCGGACGGAAAACTGGTATATCTCGCAGATACGGAATCGCACACGGTTCGAGCGATCGATCTCGGTGTCAGCCCGCCGGTTTTGAAACTGATCGCAGGGGATGGAAAGAAAGGGGACGGGCCTGATTCGCCAGATCCTTTGAAATGCCGCATGGACCGTCTCCACGGGGTCGGTGTAGATCCTGTCAGCGGTGATGTTCTGATCGGGGATTCGCAAACCCACAAAGTGCGTCAAATTTCCGGCCTGCCCGGTAACCCGCGCGCGCCTCTTTCCAAATATGAGACGGTGGAATTCGAAGTAGATGGCAGAAAGTGCAAACTCGCGAAGCCTGAGAAGGCCGCGTCCGGGAATCCGTGGATTTGGCGTTGCCGGTTTTTCGGAGCATTTCCCGCAGTGGACGAGGCGCTTCTCGCTGATGGGTGGCACGTCGCGACGATTGATGTGGCCAATCTCTTCGGAGCCCCCGAGGCGATGGAGGCGTTTGATCATTTTTACAAACACATGACGGGTGAAAAGGGGCTTCATTCCAAGCCTGTCATCGAAGGATTCAGCCGCGGTGGTTTGCCCGCAACTTTGTGGCCGATGCAGAACCCTGACAAGGTCTCCGGAATTTATCTGGATGCGCCGGTGTTGAATATTCATACCTGGCCGCGAAGAACTTCACCGGCGACTTGGGCAGTGTGCATGAAAGTGTGGGGACTTACCGAAGAGACTGCTGATTCGTGGGTCGGGCCTCTGGTGCAGTTGGAAAAACTCGCTGAGGCGAATATTCCCATTTTACTGATCGCCGGTGGCGGAGATGATGTCGTCCCGTTTGCCGAAAATGGAGGCATTCTCGCGGAGCGCTTTCGCGCGTTGGGTGGAGATCTCACTCTGACGGTGAAAGCCGGCTGCGGGCACCATCCCCACTCGCTCTACGATCCTGCTCCGGCGGTTGCGTGGGCGAAGCGGGTCATTCAGCCCTGATCGACGCGTCACGTCGTGTTCACTCCGTTCCGAGCTCAAGTATCGAGGCGGAGGGCACCCCTGTGTAAAGCACCGTTTGCGGATTGCTTGAGGTCTTTGGCTCGTAAAAGATGGTGTTCGTGAATGTGGCGAGTCCTATCAGTTCGCCGCTTTCGTTGAATATTCCCGATCCGCTCGAGCCCCTCGCGAAGGGAGCCGTGATCTGAATTCTTTTGGCTTTTCCCTTCGGTTCCAGAAAGTAGCGGGAGACGTGCCCTTCGGTGAAAGTGTAGAAGTGGGCGTCGGGATGAGAGATGACAAACAAGGCGTCACCGGTTTCGGCTGACGGGGCGATAGCGACGAAGGGGAGATCCCTTGCGCCTCCCAGCTGAACGAGTGCCAGATCGTCCTTTTCGGAACTCGCGAGGACATTTTTGATCGGGAAGATCCGGCCGTCTTTGGTCATCGCCGCGAAGGTTTTCGCCTGGGCGAATTTGAGGACGTGGTAGTTGGTGACCATCAACCCATCGCCGGAGATGAGAACCCCTCCCGCGAGATTGTTGTGCCACTTATCGCATTTGTCGCAGAGGTAGAGATGACCGACGATGAGGGTGGCCTCGGCAGCCGACTTGACCGCGTTCGGTGCGGCAGTGTCAGGGCTGGCCGGGGGAACTGCGGGACGCAACGACTCAGGAAACTTCAGCTCACGTTTCAAAGCGCTCCGGATCACATCGCCTTCGACGTGCCCGCCTTTGGTAATGAGTTCGGAACACTTCCGGGTGAAGGCCGCGCGTAGCGCCGCGTCACTGATGTAGGCCTCTTCCGCCTGCGCGAAAAATGACAGGGTGAGAGAAAGCAGCGCGGTAGTGGCAAAGGCTTTTCCTCGCCGGCTACTTGAGGCTGATCTTCGCATGAGGCAGTGCCTTGGTGAGCTCTTTGACGCCGGCGTTGGTAGCCTTGGATTGCCAGAGGTAGATCGCTTCGAGGTTTTTGAGCCCTTTCAGTTGTTTGAGACCCGCGTCTGTTACTTTCGTTCCCCAGAGATTAAGTGTTCGCAGTTCACTGAGCCCGCTGAGGTTCTTCAAGGCGCCGTCACCTATCTCAGTTTGGCTGAGATTGAGGTGAACGAGTTTGGGCATTTCGGAAACGAGGGAGAGACCTTCGTCGGTGATCTGGGTCTTCGACAAATTCAGGCTCGCTACATTCCCGGCAATCACCGACGCGGAACCGATCGCTTCGTCTCCGGCTTCATCAGCAGTGAGTCGGAAATCCACTTCGAGCAGCGGGCTCTCTTTCGCGAGTCTCTGGACGCGACCGCCTGCTTCGGTGACGGGTTTCCAGACGCTCTCTTCAGGTTTTGAAAGACCTTCTGAGAGGCGCTTGTAGACTTCCTGAATTTCGGAGACGGGGATCTTGTCTCCTTCGTTGGTAACTTCCACCGGCTTGCCTTCAAGGTTGCCCTGCCAGTCACCGAAATCGGCACCTTCATTGATCCACTCTTTGAAAAGTTTGATTTGTTCCGGTGTCAGGGGATCGGCCTTGTCGACCGGCGGCATGAAATCGTCGTCGTCGTGCGGGAGCGTCACCCGGGTGTAAAGTTCACTTTTCGAAGCCTCTCCGGGGACTAGCACTGCACCATCTTCACTTCCCGCGAGGATCGCCCAGGCGGCATCCATACGCAGGCCCGCCTTCGGCTTTTTCGTTCTTCCGTTTTCTTCGTAAGGCGCCTTGTGGCAATCAATGCAGGACGCTTTCAGAAAAGGAAGAATCTCTTTTTCAAATTCAACGCCCTGAGAGAGGGACAGTCCCAGAGCCGGAAGAAGAAAGAGGAGTTTGAAACGCATGCAGCAGCATTGCGAGATTCTCAGGTCGAGGCAATGTTAATTTCGCGGGAGAGAGGTGACGAAATCACGTAGGAGACAGGGGGGCTCTCAGGAGTGCTCGATGGAATTGCTCACAAACTCCTGATAGGCTTCTGACAGTCTTGCCCAGGGGCCGAACGGCAGATCGGTGAGCGCGCGCCCATTGATTTCCCTGACCGGTTGTATCTCTCTGAGCGTCGAGGTCAGGGCGGCGGCTTCGACGCGGTTGAGGTCATCTATCGCAAAGGATCGTTCCTGAATTTCTATTCCGATCGCTCCGGCCAGTTCGAGAACAATCTCACGGGTCACTCCGGGGAGGCATCCGGATTCGAGGGGCGGCGTGACGATTTTTCCATCGAGGTAGCAGAAAAGGTTCGACCAGGAGCCTTCGCAAACGTCTCCGGCGGTGTTGGGAAAGATCGCTTCGTCTGATCCGGCCTTCCGTGCAAGACGGAGCGCGATCGCATTTTCCCCGAAGTTGATCGTTTTCACCCCGCGCAGCGCGCTGTGTTCATTTCGCGCAAAGGGAACCGTGATGATTGATGCCGTTGTCCCGTAAGAGGGCGCTTTTGAAACCTCTATAATGACGTTTGTCCGCCCGGGATCGTTTTCGAAACGCGCCGCGGCTTCACCGGCGGTCAGGGTAATGCGAGCCCTCGCTTTCGCCGCAGAGGAAAGTTGATTCGCCTCGAGGACTCCTGCGATTCCGGATTCGAGTTCCGTAGCTGAGGGCTTCCTGAGGCCGAACAAATCGATGCCTCTCGCGAGGCGCCTCCAATGCCGGTCGGCAGCGAAGAGCCGGCCTTCATAGATCGCGAGCGTCTCAAAAACAGCCTGTCCCTGAATGAGTGCGAGGTCCTGCGGCGAGACCGCGCCGCAGCCGTTTTCCATGAGTTCTCCATTGAGCGAAAAGACTCCGTTACTATTTTCTTCGGCGGTGGGCATGTGCTTTACAAATACGCCGGTATGCCGTTGCCTTGCAACCGCCGATGATCGCTGCCGTAATTACCACCTTTTTGTTTGCCTGCTCAGCTGTGACGGGGCAGCGCGTGGCAATTCGACTCGGCGGCATTTGGGGCAATCTGATTCGCCTTCTGATCGCCTGTTCGGTGCTCGGATTGCTGGTGCTTATTTTTTACAGGGATGCGATTCATGCGGAAACCTTCGGATGGTTTTTTCTGAGTGGGCTCATTGGCTTCGGAGTCGGGGATGTCGCTCTTTTTCTCGCGTATGAAAGAATCGGATCCCGGCTGACGATCTTGTTGAATCTGTGCCTGGCCCCGCTGTTCGCGATGGCGCTCGAGTGGGTATGGTTGGGGAATGGGTTGCCACCGTCGGTGATCGGAGGTGCGTTGCTGATTGTCACCGGAGTGATCATGGCGATCCGACCGGGGGCAAAATCGCGTCAGGTGCGTGAGCGTCGCGGTAACTTCGGTATCGGCGTTCTCGCAGCCATCACCGCAGGCTGCGGGCAGGGGACCGGCGCGGTCGTGAGTCGGAAGGCGGAGGCCGTTGCAACTGAATTCGGCGTCGCGAGTTCGGGAATCAGCGCGGCCTTTCAACGAGTCTCCGCCGGGTTGGTTTTCGCCGTGATTGTCGTCGTCTTGATACGTGTCCTCGGTTCAAAGCAGTCCCGTGAGCATTGGCGGAATCCATTTCAGCGTGATCTTTTCCCCTGGTTGATGGGGGCGGCGCTGTTCGGTCCCGTCATTGGGGTGAGCTGTTTCCAGTGGGCTCTGCAATCACTCGAGAGTGGAATCGTCCTGAGCGTCGTGGCGTTAACGCCCATCGTGATGATGCCGTTGGCACGAATCACAGAGGGCGATCATCCTAGCCGACTCGCCATTTTCGGGGCGATCGTGGCTGTCGGAGGTGTCATTCTTCTCTATCTCAGCCAGGGATGAGAAATGCGCTTTTTTAAGACTTTGCGGAGAGGTGTCCCAACTCATAGAGTATGAGCCACGATGAAAATTGGACTTTTAGGAGCTGGCTGGTTTGGGAGAGAGGCGCATCTGCGAAATCTTCTGACGATTGAAGGGGTGGAGGTGACTGCGGTCAGCAGTCGGAGCGATGCGAGTCTCGAAGCGGCCAAAGCGCTCGTCGGGGATGACCTCCTCACGTTTCAAAACTGGGAGGAAGTGGCGGCCCACGACGGGGTCGATGCTGTCATCGTTGCCCTGACAAATGATCAACACCACGCCGCGGCAATGGCTGCGCTAAAGGCGGGTAAACACGTTCTCTGTGAAAAGCCGCTCGGTTTGACGGTTCCGGAATGTGACGAGATTATCAACGCGGCGGGAGAGGCGGGGACGGTCCTGCAAATAGGCCACGAGATGCGGTTTCAGCGTCTTTACAGCCGGATGAAGGACATGATTGATCGCGGCGACATCGGGGCTTTACAGCTCATGTGGTGCCGGGAGTTCCGCGGGCCAATGCGTCCGGGATGGCGTTCGAGTGAGGCTCTCACGGGGGGCACGATTCTTGAAAAGAACGTTCATCACATCGATCTTTTTAACTGGATGATGAAGGTGCCACCGGTCAGCGTGACGGCACACGGGGGAACCAATGTGCTTAAAGATCGCGAGATTCTCGATAACGCTCAGGTCATCATCGAGTATGAAGGCGGGCTGCGGGCGATGCTTGAGCTTTGCCTCTTTGCCCCGTTCGGAGGCGAATGTGAAATCGGCGCCTGCGGGGATGGCGGGCGAATTGATACGCGGAATCAGGCGCTTGAGCTTGTGCACCATCGTTTCGATATCCCGGATCGGCAGGTGATGCAGATCGCCGACGAAGGCGACGCTGCCAATTTTGTGGATGGCTCGGGACGCGTTGACCGGGGGATCAAACCCGAACTGCTCCACTTTGTTGAATGTGTGCGGGAAAACCGTCAGCCAATCAATGACGGTGAGTCCGCGAAGTTGGCTGTCGCCGTATGTCTTGCCGCCCAGGAGTCGATTCGTCGTCGCGAAACCGTTGATCTGTCTGAATATTTGGGATGACGCCGGGTATGAACCTTGCTGAAGGCACTGCGGTCGAGGCCGTTATTTGCTGATCGGAGCGCTGCCCGGTCTCTTAAAATTCGCGGTGAACTGTGACTTTGCACCTTCCTTTGTGGTCTCTATAGTAGTGATCAACTGCAATTGAAAAAGTTGAACAAACAATCAGACAACGAAATTCTGGATGAGGATGCTGAACTGGTGGCCGGTTGTCAGGCCGAATTGCCGGCGGATACCTCATCCTATTACGAACTGTTGAGCAAATACGAAGGAATGATTTACAGCACTTGTTTTCGCATGTTAGGAGACTCTCAGGAAGCTGAAGAGGCCTGCCAGGATGCGTTTCTCCGGGTGTTTCATAAAGTACACCAGTTTGAAGGGCGTTCGACCTTCAAGACCTGGTTGTTCCGTATCGCCTGTAACATTTGCATGACGCGGCGAAAGAAACTCGCGATGAAGCGGGAGCGGGATCAGCTTGTCGGGGCCGACATTGTTCAATCTTCGGAGCCTCCCGTACCGGCCGCCAAAAGTGGTGAGGAAGCGCAGGCCGAAACCGTGAATAACACGTTGAACAAACTTTCAGAAGAAGAGCGTGAAATCATTTCACTGCGATTCGTTTCAGATCTCAGTCTTGCTGAGATGTCAGAAGTACTCGGTATCAAATTGAGTGCTACAAAAATGCGCCTCTATCGTGCGATGGAGCGTTTCAAATCAGTCTATGCGGAAGGGGACATCGCAAAATTACAGACAGGAGGTCGACGATGAAAAAAGAAAGTATGATTGTCTCAGACGAAAAATTTGATGAAGCGGAGCAGGAAATTGAAGCGCTTCTAGCCTCCCTTGATTTTGAAATGGAATCCTCACCACAGCGCATTGAAAGCATTATGAAGCGAGTCAAAGTGGAAGCGCTCCTCAAGGAGTCGACGGATTTTGTCACCGAGGGAATGGGGAAGGGCCTGAAAGGGCTTACGGACACGTTGACGAAGCTCGTAAAGAAAGATCCGGATCCGCCGAAGCGCTCCTACTGATCAGTAGTTACAAATAACGGCGGGAGTGGTCGTTTCCGCTCTTCTTTTCGAGTGGCGAATCAGCCGGGCGTTTTCCTTGGTTCTTGGCAAACGGCATCAAAGCATGTAATGAATCTTTACACCACTATGACACTATTTCTTGCTCAAGAGGACGCCTCAAGTTCAGCGGAGGCAATGAGCGTTTGGATCCAGCCGCTCATCGAACAGTTTTCGGCGATGGGTTCTTCTTTCATGGCTTTCCTGCCATCGCTCGTATTGGGATTGCTGATTCTCGGTGCAGGCGTTCTGATCGCCAAAATCCTGCGCTCTATCTTGCGAAAGGTGGGTAAGAAATTGCAAATCGATGCCGCGGCCGAAAAACTGGGGATTAAAGATCTTGTCAGTAAATTGGGAGTTCGATCTCCGCTTCACGATGTCATCGCCACTGCGATTTACTGGGTGGTGCTGTTTTGTTTTCTGAAAGTCGCTGCTGACGTCGTCGGGGTGAAGGATGTTTCCGCATTTATTCGGGATCTGATCCTGTTCTTTCCTCGACTCTTTGTTTCGCTGCTCATTCTGCTCGGGGGGCTGCTTATCGCTTCGTTTCTGAAGGGAATGGTCCAGTCGAAGCTCGAGGATATCGAGTTTGAATACGCCGGACTCGTCTCGGGATTTCTCTATGGTCTCCTTTCGATCATGATCTTCACGATGGTTCTCAGTCAGTTGGGGATTGAGACCGATCTGGTCAATTCATCGGTTAAGATTTTCCTGGGAGCCCTCGCTCTTGCCATCGCCATTGCGCTGGGCTTTGGTCTTCGTCCCGTTGCGAAGAATATTGTGTCAGGCGTTTATGCCCGCGATCTCTTTCCTCCGGGCTCAATCGTCGAAATCGAGGATAGTGAAGCGACGATTGTCGAGATCGGCGCGGTTGCGACGCGGCTTGAGCGGGGCGAGAATCGCTTTTTCGTCGTTCCTAACAGTCAGTTGCTCAGTCAGGTCACAAGAGGGAAACACGGTATTACGAATCTTTCTGAAAAAGTTTAGTATCTTTGTGACTTTGCCAGAGACGCCGTTGTCTATAGGAATGTAAGCAGGACATCGTCCTGTGAGCCCCTCAAAAACAACCCGCAAGGGTTACCACCGGCGTCGTTTCCCTTGTGGGTCAGGCCTCCTCCTGATCCACAATTCCCCTCCTGGGATTTCGGCGTCGGTGGCTTCTTTTGCAGGTGGATCCAACCCTGTATGATTCAGATGTCTCTATATCTGATTACTGGAGGAATGTGGCCGGCTTTAAGCAGCTCAGCCGAAGCTCATGTCCCGTCTCGCCGTCGAGATTGAGATAGTGAATCCGCCGATGACATCGAGCAGCGCAAGTAGCATAAGAATAACGCAGGTCGAGTTCGCTGCGGGAGCGAAGACGATGAACTCGATCAGGAAAATGAGAAACACGACCAGTGATAAAATGTGTTCCACGATTGCCCCGACGCTGGTGCGGGTTGCTTTGAAAAGTTCGAGGTAAAGAAGGACCACGCCTCCGATAATGAGCAAATCACTGGGGCCGGGAAGCCACTCGGCGCCGGAGGGAAGTGGTAGCGAAAAGAGGGGCGACGCATCAGAACGGAGCGCCATGGGGTCGTTCAGAATGATCGCATTGAAGATCACGAGAATGATTCCGAGAAGGGGAAGTTGAAGGGCGAGTTTCATGAGAGTGGTCAGTTGGATAGCACGAAATCCGTAAGCTTGTCACGATCGGTTTGGGTCTAATGGCTTTCTGCCGGAGGCGCAAGTGTTTCCCCTCAGCTATCCGGCCTCGATTTTTTGAATCAGTTCCGCGTGGGAATGGACGACCGGTGCACCGCTCGCTGCGAGACGCTCAGGGGTGTGGTGACCATGCGCCATGAGTATGCAATGAGTGCCGATCGCTTCCGCCACTTCAAAGTCGTGCAACGTGTCACCGACGAGCACGATTTCCCCGGGATGCCAATGCAGTTGCTGAATCCAACGGCGGCCCTGCGCAACTTTGCCTTCGGCATAGATATTGTCTGTGCCCATTAACCCGGTGAAAAAAGCGCGGATTCCGAAATGCCCGATGCCGATCTCGAGGGCCTCCTGTTTCGCTGCAGATAGCACCGAATGGGTGTGCCCGAGTTCTGAGAGGCGCGTTAAAATCTCGGGGGTCTCGGGGTGCAGGGCGCACTCCTCGAGCCAGCGTGTTTCATAATTGTCGATGAACTCACGGCTGATTTGCTCGAAACTGTCGACTTCCGTATCAAAACCGAGGTAGTCGTAGAAATGGATCACCGGAAAACCGAAATTCTGACGATAGGTTGCCTCTGATATCGGTGACCGGTTTCGCTTGGCGAGAAGGCCGTTCAACACTTCGACGCACAGCCAGGTGTCGTTGAGAAGGGTTCCGTTCCAGTCCCAGATGATGTGTTTGTATGGGTATGCCATTGATTGCGATTGAGCAGGGGTAAGTTGAAAGCGGGTTCAAGTCAATGATCGAGGGCGTGGGGAATCTGCGTTTGTGGAGCGATATTCAATTGATACCCGGCAAAGTGAAAGCGTAGCGGAATCCCGTGGGAGATTTCTCTCATCGGTGGAATGCGTTCATGAACTGCCGGAGACAAAGCCCGCCATATATCCACATCGCTATAGACTTCGCCTCCATTCAACAGGGTCAGGTTGATGAGTAGACTCTGTTTGGTCGATAACTCTGTGAGGAAGGATCTTGACGGATGGGGCGCTTCAGCGAAGGGTTTCCCTATGAGCCAGATGCATCAAATGCAGCTTTCCTATGTCTCCACGGAGGACCGGTTGCTTTTTCGAATGAATACGAAAGCACGTCAGGAGTTCCGTTTCTGGATGACCCGTCGCTACGTTTCGATTCTTTGGAACACGCTTACCAAAATGGTGAACGAGAATCGGGAGGTGAAACCCGAACGACTTGAGCCGGTGAAGGAGAAGCTTCATGACGCTCTCGTCGAGTCTGCCAAGGCTGAGATCGAGCACAAAGAGAAGGTGGCGAAGGCCGACTTTGCGACCGCTTATCAGGAAAGTACCTATCTGCCACTGGGGGAAGAGCCTGCGGTGCTGTTTTCCGTTGGCGTGAAGCAGAATCCGGAAGGACAGGCGATGGTCTGCATGCATCCGGAGAAAGGGCAGGGGATCGAGATGGTGATGAATGATCAGATTCTGCACTCTCTCTGCAAACTGATCGCTGACACGACTACGAAAGCAGGATGGAATCTGAATCTCACTTTCGTGGATCCAAAAGATTCCGACGATACTTCGTCAGGCCTGAACTAGCGCTTGCTGAGCGGGAAGAGATCAATCTCCGGTATCGACCGTGGAGATATCATCCTGAAAAATGTGGCTGACCCCTTCGGGAAGGCCGGAGACGATCCAGTCTTTAATCATGACGCGGTGGGAGTTTTTCACTCTCACCCCGCTGTTGGATTCGCTGAGGATGTTGTCGGTCAGGCTGATGCCGCGTGAGTCATTGATCTGAATGGCCCCGTCATCGGCTTTGAGTGCGCGGAAGGTATTATTCGAAAGAATGCAGTCGTCGCTGTTTGTCAGCAGAATCCTTCCGGGCCTTTCGAATTGACGGGGATTGAAGGTGTTGCCGTTCACGATGACTCGTTTGCTGTCGGTGATGTGAAGGAAGTCGGGGTTGGGAGCGAAGAAATTGTTGCCTGTCAGGGTAACGTCGGTCGCTTTCCGGATGTCGACGATGAGGGAAGCATCGCTCATGACATTTCCTGTGATCGTCACGGAATCGATCGGCCAGATCTCTTTTCCGACAATGCGGATGTCGGCGCCGCCCGGGGCGAGTTGGTCGAAGTCTGCGCCGCTGTAGTTGGAGCTGTGCTGAATCGTGCACCCCGTGATCGCGACCTCTGCAATGGAGTGGGATTTGTCTCCGTCTGTACCCGATACATCGAGGACAATATTGGCCGTTTCGGTCGGGGTGTCATCTCCCGGCATGTTCGCTTCGATATCGCAGCCGGTGATTTGAAGGTTCCTGACATTGCCATCACGGACGACGATGCCGCCGCCGCGGTTGTAGCTGATGTGCGAATTGCTCACGTTGATTTGGTGGAGATTCACGCTGTCGAGAAAAAGACCGATTCCGGAGTTTTCGTAAAGATGAACGTCGGAGATCGCGACGTTGCGGTTTCGTTTCACGAGGTGGATGCCATGTTGGCACCAGCGAACGGAAACGCGTGTGACGGTTGGTTGCACGCACTGCTCGAGAGCGATGCCGACCGCTTCGGGATGGTTGCCGACGATTTCGATGCCATCAACGATCGGCGTGCGCTCGTGCCAGGTCGCTGGCTTGAACGATTTCGGGCTCGCGGACCCTTCGTGGCTGCCTTTGATGTGAATCGCGGGGCCGGGACCATCCATGATCAGCGTTACCGGGCCTGACTCGGGACGCACGATCGCACTTTTCTCCTGCTCGAGGTTGAGTTCGATTGTGGAGGTGATGCGGTAGACGCCCGCTGGGATAATCAGGCTTCCATTCAGCGAATCACGAAGCTCATTCAATTCCGAGGTTCTGTCGGGGAGCGAAGAGATGTCTTCAAACTGGCCGCTCGCAGAGGGGAAGTCTGCCGAAATGGCAGGGGAAAGGTAAACAAGGAAAATGCTCAGGGAGCTTATTAGCAGGCGCATTTCCCACGATGACAGCTATTCAGGATGAGATCTACTACGCGATTATTACGAAAGATGAAGTTGCGCACACGCTTTGAAATCAGGTGCTTGCAGGCAGTTTAAAATCGAAGGGCAAAGCGCCGGGAGGAATATTTCGATGCGTTTACTGCTCGTGGATCTGCGCTTTTCAAATAAGGCTGACAATCGGGGGAAATAAAAAATCTTCCGTAATTATGCATTTGATAGTCACTGAAATTTGAGGAAGGATTCATAATGCTGGAAACGGAGATGAAAATTGAAACGCTTGATTTTGGCACCTTCAAAATCGGCGATCGACTCGTTATCGGTGAGATGAAAGAGGGGGTCGATATCCAGCTTGGGCAATTCACGCAGTTGGTGGGACTCGCTGAAGAGCATTTCAAGGGCGACAAGTGGGGTTATATCTCCAATCGCGTGAACGTGTATTCATTGCAGCCGATGGTTCATCGTGAGGCTTCGAAAATCGCGCTGAATATGGTTGCCTTCGCCATTGTGACGAAGCAGGACCTTCACGTCAGGAATGCTCTTCTGGAGAAGCGCATTGTTGCCGACAGCTACCGATTTCAATGCTTCGCGGAGATGGATCCCGCGCTCGAGTGGGTGCGCACAGAGGTCAGAGCGGCGAGCTCTCTGCGATAACGGGGAAGTGCGGGGGAGAGACTGCCTCTCCCCACTCCGATGAACAGCGGAAACAGGGCTAGTCTGCGGTGAGCGCGGCGCGTTCGTCGCCTGCACCGGACTTCTCGATAAAATAGTCCCAGTTGCCGTGGAACCGTTTGGCGATCCCGTTGGCGACGTGAATCACGTCCGTCGCGAGCGTTTTGATGAAGTGGACGTCGTGCGAGATGAAGACGAGCGTGCCATCGTATCCCTGCAACGCGAGAATCAGTGACTCGACTGTGAGGATGTCGAGGTGAGTCGTCGGTTCATCCATGAGGAGGATGTTCGGCGGATCGACGAGGAATTTCACGAGGTTGAGGCGGCTTTTCTCTCCTCCGCTGAGAACCTTTGTCATCTTGTAAACCTCTTCCTTGCGGAACATGAAAGAACCGAGGATTCCGCGGGCTTCGTCTTCACGGAGCGTCGGCGCGGCGTTCATCACTTCGGAGAGAACGCTCGCGTTGGGATCGAGCGTTGCGGCGCGGTGCTGGGAGAAGTAACCGATCTTCGCGTTGTGTCCCGCGGTGTAGGTTCCTGACTGAGCGGTCAACTCACCGGCGAGAAGCTTGAGGAGCGTTGACTTACCGGAACCGTTCGGTCCCACGAGAACGGTTCGCTCGCCACGTTCGATCGTGAGATCGAGGCCCTCGTAGACCTTATGTTTTCCGTAGGCAAAATCGATGCCCTCGAGAGTCATCGCCTTCTGTCCGCCGCGGGGAGGTTCGGGGATCTGAAAGCGGAAGGGCTTCTTCGGAGACATCGGTTTCTCGATTTTCTCCATCCGTTCGATTTCCTTGAGCTTGGACTGGGCCTGGGATGCTTTCGATGAGACCGAGCGGAATTTGTTGGCGAACGCCTGGAGTTCTTTGATCTGCTTCTGCTGATTTTTGTAGGCGTTGTTCTGCTGCTCGTAGTGCTTTTGGCGCTGTTCGACGTAGGACGAATAGTTGCCGGTGTAGGAAATCAGCTTCTTCTCTGAGATTTCGTAGACAGATTCAACGAGCTCATCCATGAATTCGCGGTCGTGCGAAATCATGAGGATCGCTCCCGAGTAATTCTTCAGGTAGTCCTGAAACCAGAGCAACGACATGAGGTCGAGGTGGTTGGTAGGCTCATCGAGCATGAGAAGATCCGGCTCGATCACGAGGAGTCGGGCGAGGTGCGCTCGCATGATCCAGCCACCTGACATCTCTTTGGCGGGGCGATCGAAATCCGTTTCCGCGTAGCCGAGGCCACGCAGCATCTTTTTCGCTTTCGCTTCCACTTTAGGATCGTTGAGCGCGTCAAACATGCCCTGCGCTTCGGAATACTCAGGGACATCAACGGTTCCCGCGTCCTCGAGCTTCTTCAGCGTGGCTTCGAGCTTTTCAATTTCACCGGCACGGCCCGTCGCGATTTGGATGACGGTGTAGTCGCCCACGTCTTCACTTTCCTGAGGAAGAAAGCCCACGAGGGTCCATTCGTCGCGCTCCACGGTTCCTTTATCTGCCTCTTCGTCTCCGAGAACGATACGGAAAATCGTCGATTTCCCCGCTCCGTTGGGCCCGACGAGAGCGACGCGTTCGCCATAGTTGATTTGCAGATCAGCCTCTTCGAAGAGCGTTTCTCCTCCGTAGGATTTTTTGAGTTTTCGAATCGATAGCATGGTATTAGCGGGTGACTGCTTGAGCAATTCCGTATGGAAAGACCACTACATAGCTGAGCTTCATCGTTCCGCAAATCGAAACCGCGCGATTTGCCGCGAGGATATGACTCCCGGAACCGGGTTTGGCATGGGGCGCAATAAAGTTTCACTTTTTCGGAGAGATTTTTCGCGGGAGGGACATAGAATGGTGTCAGGTCATTCTTTGGCCTCAAAATCCCATATTTCGATTCTATCATGTCACGTATCTATAAAGACTCACGATGGTTCTCCGCCTCAGCGTTCCTGCTTGGAATTCTGCTGACGGGGATTTTCAGTTTTGCTCAAGCGAATTCACCGGATTCGGAGTTTTTGGTTTTCGAAGGGGGCAATGGTCCCGGAAAAGGGAAGCACCTCGTTCTGCTTTCCGGTGACGAGGAATACCGTTCGGAGGAGTCAATGCCGATGTTGGCGATGATCCTTGCCGAGAAGGGATTTAAATGCACGGTGCTCTTCTCTCTCGACGAGGATGGAACGGTTAATCCCGATAACGGCGGTCACCTGAGCCATCCCGAGGCGCTCGATTCTGCTGATCTCATCATCATGGGGCTCCGTTTTCGCCACTGGCAGGACGATGCGATGGAGCGTTTCGACAAAGCGTTGAACCGCGGCGTTCCGATGATCGCGCTGAGAACCTCGACGCATGCCTTTAACACGGACAAAAAAGGAAAGTGGGCCAAATATGGTTGGCAGGCTCCTGCTGCCTCCGGTTGGGAAAAGGGATTTGGACGTCAGGTCCTCGGTGAAACGTGGGTGAGTCACCACGGGAAGCACAAGGCTGAGGGAACCCGCACCGTCGTGGAAGCGGCGAACAAGGACCACGCTGTATTAAATGGTGTGGGAACGATTTTCTGCACTTCGGATGTCTACGGGGCGAACCCGCTTCAGCCGTCGACGATTCTCCTCCGCGGTGAAGTCACGGAAACGCTCGAGCCGGATTCGCCGGGCGTGGACGCGAAAAATGATCCGATGCAGCCGGTTGCATGGACTCGCGAATACAAGCACGAGGACGGAACGACGAACAGGATCCTCACGACGACGATGGGTGCTGCCCTCGACTTGCTCGACGAGAATCTGCGTCGACTCGTTGTGAACGGCGTTTTCTGGGGATTGGGAATGGACGTTCCTGCAAAAGCGGATGTGACACTCCCTGCCGGCTACGAGCCGTCCAATTTCAGCTTCAAGGCATACAAGTCGGGGCTGAAGCCAATCGATTTCATTCCCGGGTCGGAGAAATTCAAAAAGGCGTCCGCGCCTCAGCCTGAGAAGAAAAAAGCTGCCGCCAAGCCCGCGAAAGCGACTGCACTGAAGGTGAACGAAGGGGACCGTATCGTAATCATCGGATCGGGGATGGCTTCGAGAATGAACCATTTCAATCATTTTGAGACGGAGCTTTTTCTGCGATTCCCTGACAAGGACCTCACGATTCGCAACATGGGTGATGAGGGAAACACTCCCGCCTTTCGTCCGCATCCCGGTCGTAACTACGAGGAGCAATACGCGTTCCCCGGTGGTAAGGAACTCCTTCGTAAAGAGCTCCAGACGAACACCAAGCCCCAGGGGCATTTCGAAACTCCTGATCAATGGTTGACCCGTTTGAAGGCTGATACGATTCTTGCCTTCTTCGGTTTCAACTCATCGTTCGAGGGGCCTGCAGGCGTCGAGCGTTATAAAAAGGAGCTCGATGCTTTCCTCAAGCACACCGCCGCGCAGAAATACAACGGGAAGAGCGCTCCGCAAATTGCGCTGGTTTCGCCGACTGCTTTCCAGGATCTCTCTGAGAAATACGACACGCCTGACGGCGTCGAGGAGAATAAGAATCTCAAGCTCTACACGGAAGCCTCCCGCGAAGTGGCTGCGGACAATGGCGTTCTTTTTGTGGACGCCTTCACTCCGACTTTGGCCTGGTATACAGACGGTAACGAATACACCACCGATGGCGCGCTTTTCAACGACGCGGGATACCGGAAATTGGCTCCCGTGCTTGCTGACAGCACTTTCGGAAAAGGGAAAGTCGACGAGGACAAGCGTTCCGTGATTCACTCTGCGGTTGAGGAGAAGAACTGGTCCTGGCTGAACGATTTCAAAGTTCCCAACGGAGTTCACGTTTACGGGCGTCGCTACAACCCGTTTGGTCCTGACAACTATCCACACGAGCTGAAGAAGACGCGCGAATACACCGTGATTCGCGATCAGTCGATCTGGGCCCGACTGAAGGATGAGCCCTTTGACGTCGTTGCGGCGGACGCGCAGACCTACGAACTTCCCCCGGTCGAGACGAATTACGTTCCGAGCGCCAAGAACGGCACGGTTGACTACCGTCCCGGAAAAGAAGTCGAATCCAAGATCACACCGGCTGAAGGATACAAGGTGGAGCTTTTCGCCTCTGAAGAGCAGTTCCCGTCCCTCGCGAATCCGGTTCAGCTTTCGTTCGATAACAAAGGTCGTCTCTGGGTCGCTACGATGGAGAGCTATCCGCACTACCGTATCGGGGATCCACTTCCTCAGGATAAGCTCCTGATTCTCGAAGATACCGATGGCGACGGGAAAGCCGACAAGGAAACCGCGTTTGCCGATGACCTTCATATCCCGATCGGTTTCGAGATTGCTCACGACGGAGTTTATGTCTCGCAGAGTGGAAGCCTTGTTTTTCTGCAGGATACGAACGGCGACGACAAGTATGACACTCGCGAGGTGCTCATGAGCGGATTCGATGACCACGATACTCACCACGCGATCTCCGCTTTCTGTGCGGATCCGAGCGGGGCGATCATGATGGGTGAAGGGGTTTTTCTTCACACCAATGTTGAGACGGCTTATGGCCCGGTTCGCGGAAGTAACGGCGGATTCGACCGTTACTCACCACAGAATAAAAAGCTGATTCGCTACGCGCAGTTCAACATCCCGAATCCGTGGGGAATCGCATTCGATGACTACGGTCAGGACTTTTTCCTCCACACTTCCGGAACGAGCCTTTCGTGGATGATGCCGGGTTCAGTGAAGCCCGTTTACGGAGTGAACATGAAGGCTCCTGACATTATCACCGACCAGTCGGTTCGTCCGACATCCGGTCTTGAGTTTGTTTCAAGCAGCCACTTCCCCGATGACGTCCAGGGCGACATCCTCCTGACGAATGCAATCGGGTTCCTCGGAGCGAAGCAGCATCAGGTCATCGAGGACGGCACGGGTTTCACGACCGAGTTTCGTCAGGACCTTTTCGTTTCGGCTGATCTCAACTTCCGCCCGGTTGATATCGAGTTTGCTCCCGACGGATCCCTCTATGTCGTCGACTGGCACAATGCTCTGATCGGGCACATGCAGCACAGCGCGCGTGACCCGCTTCGCGATCACGTTCACGGTCGCATCTACCGCGTGACTTATCCATCACGCCCACTCGTTGAGCCGGCTAAAATCGCGGGAGAGAGCATCGAGCATCTTCTGGAGAACCTGAAGTTGCATGAGTATCGCTCACGCTACCGCACTCGCAGAGAGCTGCGCGGGCACGATGCCGACGCTGTCGTCGCTGCGGTTGAAAAATGGGTTCCAACCTTGAAGGATGATCGCCACAAGCTTGAGGCGCTCTGGGTGACCTGGGGAGCGAATCGCGTCAATGTCGACCTGCTCAAGTCTTTACTGAAGTCGGAAGATCACAAGATTCGTGCCGGCGCGACTCGCGTCTTGCGATTCAATGCCGACAAGGTGGCTGATTTTCAGGATCTGATGCTCGCAGCAGCGGGGGATGAGCATGGTCGGGTTCGCCTTGAGGCGATCACAGCTGCTTCCTGGTTGGATACCAAGGACGGGCTTGAGATCCTTGAAGTTGCGGAGGCGAAAGGGCTTGATGAGTATTCAGAGCCTTCCTTCAAGACGGCTAAGGCAGCTCTCTCTCACGAAATTCTCGAAGACCCTGACACGAACCTCCGGATTCAGGCTCCGAAGCATCTCAAAGGGAAAGACAGAAAACTTTACATCACCGGTGCTGAAATCTATGCCCGTGAGGCGCATTGCGGCACCTGTCATCAGGCGAATGGTAAAGGATTGGATGCAGCCGGATTTCCTCCTCTCGATGGAACAAAGTGGGTCAATGGCGATTCCGAGCGTCTCATCAAAATTGCTCTCAAAGGCGTCATGGGGCCGATTGAGGTGAACGGAAAAGCTTATCCCGGTGTGGTTCCGATGACGCCGTTCGAGTATATCCTGAAAGACGACGAACTCGCTGCTGTTTTGACCTATGTCAGGAATTCGTGGTCGAACAAGGCCGGTGCGATTTTGCCTGAAGACGTCGCCAAGGTGAGAGAGGCGACGAAGGATCAGAAGATGATGTACAATCCTGCTGATCTTCTGAAAGAGCACCCGCATGCCGAGTGATTTACAGGAGGTTTAAACTTCCCGGGTTTGAAAAGGGTATCCCGAAGGGGATGCCCTTTTTTTTGTGACCATATTTTCCGGTGATCATTATTCGTGTCAGGTGATGCGAACGCTCCTGTTCGCTCGAGTCTCTGCCTCGACGGGTGTGTCTCGGCTGGCATAAGACTGGCAAACAGGAGTGTTTGCCTCACCTGAGAGCGCAGGAAGTGGTGATGCGAACACTCCTGTTCGCTCGAGACTCCGCCTCAACGGGTGTGTCTCGGCTGGCATAAGACTGGCAAACAGGAGTGTTTGCCTCACCTGAGAGCGCAGGAAGTGGTGATGCGAACACTCCTGTTCGCTCGAGACTCCGCCTCGACGGGCGTGAATCTGTTGGCATAAGACTGGCAAACAGTAGTGTTTGCCTCACCTGGGAGCGCAGGAAGTGGTGATGCGAACACTCCTGTTCGCTCGAGACTCCGCCTCGACGGGCGTGAATCTGTTGGCATAAGACTGGCAAACAGGAGTGTTTGCCTCACCCGAGAGCGCAGGATGGTGATGCGAACACTCCTGTTCGCTCGAGACTCCGCCTCAACGGGTGTGTCTCTGTTGGCATAAGACTGGCAAACAGGAGTGTTTGCCTCACCCGGGATGATACAGGCAGGCGAGGGGAGTAATCTTGGGGCAGGCGCCGCTGTAAGCCCGTGACTTCGATAGAGATTAATGCTGGATTTCCAGCCCACGGCTTATCAATAGCAAACCAGCCTTTGATTCATCTGGTGTTCGAAATCACTTTTCGAAAGTCCGGCCTTTGTCGGGTTGTTTTCGATATAATTTCGAAATTTCACCAGTTCGTCTTTGTTGCGAATTAATCTGTCGTAGGACTCACTCATCCAGAAATTTCCTGACCGGCAGAGCACTTTGTTTGCGTTGCGAGCACTCGCTCCCTTCATCGCTTTCAATTCCTTTCCGAGTGCGAAGCTGTTTCTCATCTGCAGTATTAGGTGAACATGATTCGGCATGACCACAAACGAATCGAGTTCGTAGCGTATTCGATCGAATTTTGTGATACTGGAAATAACGGCTTCTCTTACCTGTGCATTTCTCAGAAAACATTCCCCGTAACCTGCGTCCAGCCAGATTTCGGCCTGTCGGGTTAGGCGGCGTTGGTAGTCTTGATTCTCGATTACGCTTCGAGTGCCTGTATGTGCTTTGAGCCACCGCTCTTTTTTCATTCTGATCTCGGCAATCAGAGTCTGCGGGAGAGAATCTCCAAGGCGAAAGGTGACAAAATAGCATCCACCGGCTTGTTCCCAGTGGGGAAGCAGTCGCCGGGTTACTTCGATTTCAGCATTTCGACTGCAGGGATTGAAGGGTGTTGTCGATTGAAAATCCATTGATCCTTTAAACGTGAGGGTAGTTTAATTGAACAGTATTTAAGCATCGCATACAAGACCGAAAATATCGGGACTGCCTGTGCCTGTGCCTTTGCCAGGATAAGACTGGCAAACAGGAGTGTTTGCCTCACCTGGGAGCGCAGGATGGGGTGATGCGAACACTCCTGTTCGCTCGAGACTCCGCCTCGAAGGGCGTGTCTCTGCTGGCATAAGCCTGGCAAACAGGAGTGTTTGCCTCACCTGAGAGCGCAGGATGGGGTGATGCGAACACTCCTGTTCGCTCGAGACTCCGTGCCTAGCTTTCGGGTTGTTTTGCCGCTTCGACTGGCTTGCGCGGGGCGACGGGCTCGTTTTTCGGCTCCGGTTCGGGGAGGTCGATCAACCGAAACGCTTCCACCTTATTGGTGAAGCCCCGGAGTTTCAGACCAGCGATGGATTCAGTGGTCGGAGGAGGGGAGATGTGATCGACGGTGGCGCTGTCGACCAGGACCTCGGCGTGTCCTGCCGCGCCGCACAAACGCGCTGCGAGATTCACCTTTGCTCCGAGGACGGTGTAGTTCAGGCGATCCGTCGATCCCATGCAGCCGGCGACGACTTCACCGGAGGCAATCCCGACACCGATCTCAATCGGAATCTTAAGGTCGCGATTGAGTCTCTCGCGTTCAGCGATCATCGCGCGTGCGCAGGCCGCAGCATAATGCGCGTCGTTCCCGTGTGACTTCAGCGCACCGAAGACTGCCATGATTTCGTCACCGACGAATTTATCGACGACTCCGTAATAGCTCCGAACCACTTTGGTCATCGCGGTCATGTGATCGTTGAGCAGTTCGATCACTTCGCCGGGGTGCATGTTTTCGGTCAATTCAGTGAATCCCCGAATGTCACAGAAGAGGATCGACACATCCTTGATTTCGCCGCCGAGTTCGAGATCGAGGGTGCCGCTGATCATCGCCTGGGCGACACTCTCGTCACTCACTTTGCCCAGCAGCTCGCGAAAGACGGCTTTCTGTTTCAGTTGGTCGACCATCTGGTTGAATGATTCAGTCAGCTCTCCGAGCTCGTCCTTTGAGTTGACCTTGAGATGACAGTTAAGATCTCCCTCGCGGATCGCTTTGGTGCCTCTCGAAAGTTCATTGATCGGGCCGGCGAGATTGCGAGCGAGAAAGAAGGCAAGTGTTCCCCCGAGAAGCAATGCGAGCGCTCCAATGCCGCTTCCTCTCATCCGGATCGCAGCGAGGTCAGCGACGAGATTCGCCATCGGGAAGGCGGCCACCTGATAGGCGGTCTGAGCGCTCGCTTCGTCGTTCAGTTTCTCGAGGTAGAAGAGGTAGGGCTTGTTGAACATCTCATGCTCAAATTTCATCGAGAGCGGTTTCCCGTCCTCTTCTTTGAGCACCCCGTCGACGACTTTCGCGATGGCTTCCGATTGCTTGATCTTCAAGCCCCGGCCGAAGACCTGCCCGTCGAGGTAAATGCCGCTTTTGAGTCGTTCTTTGCTTTCAAACTCGGATTGATAACGTTCGAGCGATCGCTCTGCTTCGGTTTCCACGGAAGTCGAGCGGAGGAATCGGCCTATCTGCTCGCCGGTTTCCGGTGAGATCACCGGGGTGCTGACCATTTCCAGAACCTGTTCCCGCCCGTCCGGATTTTCCACGGGGATATAGAGCGAATGTTGCTGATCGCCTTTGAGAATGGCGTTGAAACGCTTTTTGGTGTCCTCTGCTTTGAGTTTCATCCGCTGAGACAGCTTGCGTCGCTTTGAGGGCTCATCCTGACGTGCCAGTTGAGTCAGTTTCCCTTCCTTGTCGATTACCGCGACAAAGCCCACACGGTGCGCCAACTCTCCGTGCCCCGGGGACAGTCTCGGTCCTTCGCCTTTTTCGTCCCGCGGGGGCATCGGGCCCGGACCACCTCTCTCGGACGCCGCGATTCTTTCGAGATAGAGATCCCAGAACGCTTCGGTATCGCTCTTCGAAGATTTCCCATTGATCGCATTCAGGATCGCCGGCGTTTTCGCGAGTTCCTTTGATAGCTCGGTGAACTCGGCGGAGCGTTCCGTTCTCGAGTTTTTGAGCGTGTCCACGAGATTGTCGAATTGCTCGGAGAACTGCCTCGTGTAGGCGCTTTTGACTTTCGCTGACGTCGCCGTCAGAAGGGCCACGGTGACGATCCCTATCATGAAGATCATGGAGAGGATTAGTTTGGTTTGAAATCGCAGACCTGGCTTCATATCGGGATTGAACCATTCATGTCACAAAAAGTTGTGCGAAGCGATGCCAAACAATTCGGAACTGAGAGGGCTTTCGCCTTGACTCCGATGACATTTTTGGCGATTGAATAGGAGGTTCCACCGCACATATGGAAAAAGTTCATTTCGACGAAGCAGTCAAAGAAATCACCCGTAAGGACGCGCGGTTCAAGCCTGATGGGTATGCGTTTTTACGAGACGCTTTAGACTTCACCATCACAGAGCTTCGCAAAGACGAACTCATTGAGCATCGGCACGTTAGCGGGCCTGAGTTGCTTGGTGGGGTAGTTGAATTCGCGCTCAAAGAGTATGGATCAATGTCCGCCGCAGTGCTCGATTCCTGGGGGATTCGAGCCGATCATGATATTGGTTCAATGGTTTTCAATCTCATCGAAACCGGTGCTTTCGGGCGCTCCGAGGAGGATTCCCCCTCAGATTTCGTGGGCGTGCTCGATTTGCGCGAAGAACTCCTCGAGCCATACCGCCCTTCTCGGGCAGTGCTGGATTCCCGACCCGACCCGGAGCCGCCGGCGCGTGGGAATCAACCGGCAAAGTCGAGTGAGATTTGAGTGAGCCGATCACCAGACTCGAATTTCCTCCGACCAGCGCCAGCTTTACGACCCTTTCGAACGGGTTGGAAGTGATCGTAAAAGAGGATCACTCAGCGCCCGTTGTGAGCCTGCAGGCGTGGTGTCGTGCCGGTAGCATTCACGAAGGGGAATGGCTGGGCGCGGGGATGTCGCATTACCTCGAGCACATGTTGTTCAAGGGCACGGCGAGGCGTGATGCGAATGAGATTGCCCAGACGGTGCAGTCGCAGGGCGGATACATCAATGCCTACACCTCCTTTGACCGGACCGTTTACTGGATCGATGCCCCCGCCGATGGCGCAAAGATCTGCCTCGACGTCCTCTGTGATGTGATTGGTTTCGCGGAGTTGCCCAAGGAAGAATTTGATAGCGAGAGCGACGTGATTCGTCGGGAGATCGCTATGGGAGAGGACAATCCCGATCAGGTTCTCAGCAAAGCCCTTTTCCGCACCGCCTACGCGGAGCATCCCTGTCGCTACCCCGTGATTGGTCATCTCGATTTGTTCAATCAACTGAGCCGGGACGATCTCTACGCTTACTACCGCGAAAAGTATTCGCCGGACAATCTCTTCATCGTCATCACAGGGGATATCGATGAAAGCGAAATTCTCGAGCAGATCGAGGCTCAGCTCGGATCTCTGGAGCGTCGTCGGCGCTCGCCGGTAGTATCGGTTGATGAGCCCCGTCAGTTGGGGAAACGATCCGAGACGATACATTTTCCCACAGACTTGTTCCGCGGCCGCCTTTCCTGGCCCGTTCCCGATGCGAGACATCCCGATGTTCCGGCATTGGATCTCATGACGGCGATGCTGGGCGATGGCAGAAGCTCACGTCTTTTCCGCTCGATCCGTGAAGAGCAGCAGCTCGCTCATTCGGTTGGGGCCTACGCCTACACGCCTGCTTTTTCCGGTCAGCTCATCGTCAGCTACGATACCGAGCCCGGTAAAAATGAGGAAGCGGAAGCCGCCATTTTCGCCGAGATCGCGAAGTTCCAGGAAGAAGGCTGCACCGAGGATGAACTCGCTAAAGTCAAAAACCAGGCGCTGAGTTCGCAATTTTCCACCCTCACTGACATGAGAGGGCAGGCCTCCGATCTCGGATCGAACTGGCTCCTGACACGCAATCTCGACTACACGCGTGACTATGTCGAGCAGGTGCAGGCCGTCACGGTGGATGACGTGAAACGCGTGATCGGATATCTCACTCCTGACCGATACACACGGGTCGCTTTGGTTCCGGAATCGTCTAAAGAAGCGAACGACACCAAGCTTCGTCCTAAACGTTCCGAGGATATTCGGAAAGTGACTTTGGAGAATGGACTTACCGTCTTATTGCTCGCCGACAAGAGGGTTCCCTTCGTTCAGTCGAATGCTGTTTTCCGCGGGGGACTTCTCGCTGAGACACCGGAGAAGAACGGTGTCACCCGGTTGATGGCCCGTCTTCTCACGAAAGACACCGCGAATTATTCCGGTGAGGAAATCGCGAGGCTTATCGAGGCTGTTGGAGGCGGGATTGGTGGTTCATTTGGCAATAACTCCTTCGGCGTTTCAGTCGGGGCGATGACACCTGATCTCGATCTCGTCGTCAAACTCCTTGGCGAAACGATTCAGCGACCCGCTTTTCTGGAAGAGGTCGTGGAAAAAGAGAAGCAGTTCCAACTCGCTGCAATCAAGTCCGAAGCGGACCGGCCATTCAGTGTCGCGATGAAGGAACTGAAGCGGAATCTTTACGGCAATCATCCTTATGGGCTGCAAAGTAGCGGAACGCCGGAAACCGTCGAAGCGCTCGTGCAAGCGGATCTGAAGGCATTGCATTCGAGGCTCGTTTGCGGTGGAAACGGAGTCGTTGGTATCTTTGGCGATCTGGAACTGGATCGAGCCGAAGATTTGATCCGCAGCCAATTTGAGTCCTCGCTGACTCCGGGTGACCGGGCCCTGACAGAGTCTTTTGTTTCCCGCATGCCTGAGAAGCTCGGGACGATCAGTGAATTAACCCACGAGAAGGAACAGGCCATTTTCCTCGTCGGATACCGCACCGTGGATCTTGCTCATCCGGACAATCCGGCTCTCGAAATGATCGATGAGGCCTGCAGTGACATGGCGTCACGGCTTTTCATTCGCATCCGCGAGGAATTGGGTCTTGCCTATTCGGTCGGGGCAACACGTCTATCCGGACTCGAACCGGGTTTCATCGTATTCTATGCGTCGACGGCTCCGGAGAAACTCGATCTCGTTCAGGAAGAGATGCTTTCCGAGATCGACCTCATGGTGAATGAAGGGCTTGAAGAAGCCGAATTCAACCGCGCCAAAGCGTCGTGGTTGGGGAGCGAGCTGATTCAGCTTCAAGGAGCGAAGGAGTTGGCCTCCACCGCCTCGATTGACGAACTCGTCGGCCTCGGGTGGGACAATTACCGTAAGACTCCCGCGACCGTGAAGGCGCTCACGCGTGAACATGTCAGGGACGTCGCCGCGAAGTATCTCCGCGAAGACAATCGCGTGATTGTTCGTCTGACGAACTGACGGGAGGCGATTGTTCTATTCGGAGTCGGGAGATTTACGATGGTATCGGGAGTCATGTGACAAAATAATTTTGCCACCGTCGAGAGAACTTAGAAAAGGTTCTACTAGATCCATCTGATCAACGGTATTGGTAATGAACAATTCTTCCGTTTTTTTATCGTAGCTAACTTTAGCGCCGTCAGTAAACGAAATGCCGGCACTTTCAAATGCTGATTGTGTGGTTCTGACTGGTTCTTCCCCATCAGGTGACCCAAAGGGATTGGTCCCGCCATGCTCTTCGTAGGCCATTAACTTCTCGTGAAGTTTCAGTGGCATCAAATACATTGTCGTTAATAGCTTTTCCAAGGGAAGCGCAGCAGGTGTGAAAATTACCGCGTGAGGTTTCACGTGATATTTGAAATTGGCTTGTTTCGCCAAGTCATCAAAAGCTTCTGCCAGCGATACATCCCGGCGATGGAGGGAAACTGTTGTAGAAGTGCTCGGGGGTGTGTAATCGACTGGCTTTTTTATGAAAGGGGAAGGGTTGCCTTCAATAATCAGGCTGATGCCTTTTCGACTCGGATGAAATTCGACGCCTTTTTGCTGAACGATAGTAAGTGCATCGAAAAAGGTGGTTTTATTAATTTTCAGATCGGGTATTCGAGTTTCCCGAAGCATTTCCTGAATTTTTTCTACAGTCGGGTTTTCTTCTAAAACGGTCGGTAAGTCCGGGCCTCTCACTATTGAGCTCACCAGTAGTTTTTCCTCTGCAAAAGTGAGTTTGGGTAATTTGGAAACTATCTTTTCCATCAACTTCAGCTGAGAAGCGGTGTTCGTTACTTCCAGGATCCCTTTCTCGGTATTAAGAACTGCACTGCAACCCGGTTCGAAAACTACTCCAAGGTGTTCCATAAAGCCGCCTGGGAGATTCCTTTGTATATCGGGATCAAAAGGATCGAAGATATGCTCCGGTGGTTTGGCGACAAGATCGAAGAAGTTAATCGGAACGTGAAATGATCTTGTCGATAGTTCCTCTTCACCTGATGACGGAGCGGTCCAGGCTGTAATCAAAGCGACGGCAGAGATGACTGATATCAGTCTCGTGCAGGCAGATGTTCCTCTCTTATCCACAGGTAGAAATATAGCCTAATCGCAAGGTGCTTTCAATTCAGGGGTTCGAGCCAGAATCGACTCAATTAACGCCTCGTTGCACCGTTTAGCGCACGGTCGTCGGATTTCATCGGAATGGGAACTTGAAAACAAGAGTGGATACAGTCACGTGTTGATACTGAGTCCCAATAGTGATAGGGGCTCATTTGTTTGATAAATCGATGAAATCTACTGATAAAAAGGGAACTGAGGTCCGCCGGTCCAGAAAGAACAAAAATAAGGTTCTGAAACTGGTGCGCCGGATTCACATGTATACGGGGCTGATTCTCCTGCCCTGGGTGATCCTTTTCGGGTTCAGCGGGATGTTGTTCAATCATCCGGACCTGTCCGGATCGGTTGAGGTTGTCTCGAGTCATTCGGCGGCGGAGGTTGATGCTCTGCAGTCTTTCGACGAGCCGAATCCCAATGCGTTGGCGGATGAGATTGTCTCCAAGATTAATGAGGCTGAAGGACCGGGTTTCAAACGAGCTTCTGAGAGTGACGCGGTGATCGAAGGTGCTTTGGTTTATCAGGGGAATGCAAAAGACGGACGGACCACGGTAACCTTGAGTCCCAACGATGGTTCTGCCGTTGTTCGTCAGTCGTCGGCCCCGAAGGGAGGGGCAAAGCCCAGTTTTCCCAGTTCGCTGGAGGGGGAACTTTCCGGTTACGATTCCGATGGCGCGGCCCGGGTCGCGGGGCGGCTTCTTGAGGAAGCGGGCGTTGAGATCGAGGGCGAAATGGTAGAGGTCGAGCGCGGCGCTGCGTCGGTTCGCTTTCGTATCGTCAGTGAAGATGGGACGAGTCGCTGGAATGTGTCCCACAATCTTGTCACGGGTGCGCTTTCGGTCAGAGAGATAAGTGCTCCGCTGGGAATTGATCTCTATTCGATTCTCACTCAGCTCCACAAAACGCATCACTACCCGGATCGCTTCAGCGCCCGCTGGCTGTGGACTGCCTTTGGCGATGCCACGGGGATTACGATGGTTTTCTGGGGGATTTCCGGGCTCATCATGTGGTGGCAGATCAAGCCGACGCGGGTCATGGGAGTCGCGGGCCTGAGCGTTGCCGCGGTGATCGGCTTTGTGATTTTTGCGGGAACGATCTCCCACAACAACTGGGTTCCACGTCAGTCCCGAGGCGGTCCTCCACCGAAAGGGTCCACTGAAACCGGTCGGGAAGGATCAAAAGAAAAGTCAGGATCGGGTAAAGGATCGCAAAAAGGGGCTGATCCGAAATCGGATAAAACAGCCGCTACTGAATTTTTAAGAACACTCTAACAAACGTCTAAAATTGTAAAAAAATGAAACCAAATTACGAAAGCTTGAGGCAGGATAGTCTTAAACATATCAATCGTTCCGTCAAAGGCGGTGCTGCGTTGGTGGGTGCGCTTTGCGCCGCCGGAGGTGCCAACGCTCAGGATGTGGAAACGGAAACAGCGGACGGGGCAACCGAAGCGGGAACCCTGCCGGCACAGATTGTTGAAGCCGCACCCGAACCGGCTCCGAGGCCCGCGCCACGACCGGCTCCGCGTCCGGCTCCGGCGCCTGTTGTGGTGGAGGCGCCGCTTCCCGAACCCGAGATTCAAACGGATACGCTGCTTCGGGCGGACAGGCTTTCCTCGCCGAAGTTCACGCAGCCTCTTCGCGATACGCCGCAGTCAGTGCAGGTCATTTCGAGCGAATTGATTCAACAGCAGGGGGCGACAACGCTCCGGGACGCGCTCCGAAACGTTTCAGGGATCAGTCTTCAGGCAGGGGAGGGCGGCGCCGCTCCCGGAGACAATCTCAGTATTCGCGGTTTCAGTGCGAGTTCCGATTTTTACGTCGACGGCATTCGTGATCTCGGCGCCTACAGCCGCGATCCGTTTAATCTCGAGCAGGTGGAAGTGGTCAAAGGGCCTTCATCTGCGACTTCCGGTCGTGGCTCTACGGGGGGATCAATCAACCTCGTCAGTAAATCGGCAAAGCTCGATGACTTCACTAACACTGATCTCTCGGTGGGGACGGATGATCTCTACCGCGCGACTCTGGACATCAACAAACCGATTAAGGGAATCGAAGGCAGCGCTCTTCGACTGAACGTGATGGGGCACGAGAATGGAGTCCCCGGTCGCAGCGTCGCGAGAAACAGCCGTTGGGGAATCGCCGGTTCGCTCGCCTTCGGTCTCGGTGAAACTGTCACTTCTGTGCCGTCCGGCAAAGGAAGCTATTCCGACAAAAACGGCTACGGAGGAAAATCTCCCGTGACTTCCTACCTTCCCAACGACACCCGGCTCTTCCTGAACTTCTTTCACATGGAGGAAGACAACATGCCGGACTACGGAATCCCCTGGACACCGGAAGGGCAGGCTGATCCCCGGTTGACGGCCTACGAGAACTTCGCGCACCCCGACGCTTTCAACAATTTCTACGGAAGCAGAACGCGTGACTTTGAAGAGACTTCCTCAACGATGTTCACGGCTCGTTTCGAGCACGATTTCTCAGACGATTTCAGAGTTCGGAATCAGACACGAATCGGGCAAACGGACCGTCTCTCGCTGTTGACCTCTCCGCGATTTGTCAATGGTTCGAATCCGGCGTTGATCCGCCGTTCCGACCGGAAAGACAGGGACGAGGTGACCTCGATCTTTGCGAACCAAACCGATTTTACGGCTTCTTTTGATACCGGCTCCGTCCATCACGATGCCGTCGTTGGATTCGAGTTCGTTCATGAAGAATATGACCGATACGGCCGTGAATCCGATCCCGGCGTAGACACCGATTACTTCAATCCGACCCCCGGGGACCTGATCTCGAACCGGTTTGTCCGCGATGGGCAGAGCGATTCACACGGTTCGGCCGACACGATTGCCGCGTATGCTTTTGATACGGTCGAGGTGAATGACTGGCTCGAATTCAATGGTGGGATTCGTTACGAGCGGTTTGAAACCGATTCGTATGGAACGGACGGGACCGGTGCTGCACGGCCATTCAGGAACCGCGTTGATGAAATGGTCAGTGGTCGCGCCGGAGTGGTCGTGAAACCGGCTGAAAATGGAAGTATCTACTTCGGTTGGGGAACGTCATTCAATCCGTCGGGAGAGTATCTCACTCTGTCGGAGGACGGTCGCGGACCGGGCAACTACGATGTTGATCCGGAGAAAAACGAGACCTTCGAACTCGGAACGAAGTGGGATCTGCTTGAGGAGCGACTCAGCGTCACGGCTGCGGTTTTCCAAACCGATAAAACCAACGCCCGTGACATCGACCCTGCGGATCCGACGGTTTACACCCTGACAGGTGAACAACGAGTGCAGGGATTCGAGTTCGGTGTCTCCGGAGCTATCACCGACTGGTGGAACATCTACGCGAGTTACACGCACCTCGACGGCGAGGTCACGAACGACTTTGACCCGACTCTGATCGGGGCCGGTCTGAACAATACGCCGGACGATACCTTCAGCCTGTGGAACCAGATCGAACTCGAGAACGGATTGTTCTTCGGGGGCGGGCCGGTCTACATCGGAGAGCGGACGAACAGTATCGGAAGTGATCGCATGGCACCTTCCTACTGGACGTGGGATGCCTCGGTCGGATACCGCGTGAACGAGAATCTCACTTTGCAGGTGAATGGCCGGAATCTCTCGGACAAGCGCTACATCGAACGGATGAGCGGTGGGCACTTCATTCCCGGTGAAGGACGCTCAGTGATGCTCACGGCATCGATGAAATTTTAACCGACTCCTGCTATGTTGATTACGATTCCCGACGTTTTGACTCCGGAGCAGGTCGCCGAAGCGCGGGGGCTGCTGGATTCCGCCGCGTGGGTTGATGGCAAGGTTACCGCCGGTCATCAGTCCGCGAAAGCGAAGGATAACCAGCAGATTCCGGAGGACCATCCCGTCGCCGAACAGGTGGGCGACATGATCCTGAAGGCGCTGGGGCAGAACCCGCTGTTTCTCAGCGCGGCACTTCCGCTCCGGATTTTTCCGCCGCTCTTCAATCGCTATACCGGCGGTCAGGCTTTCGGAACGCATGTCGATAATGCGATCCGGCAGTTTCCCGGCTCGAGCAGCCGGATTCGAACGGACCTCTCAGCGACCCTGTTTTTCGAGGAACCGGAGAACTACGAAGGGGGCGAGCTCTGTGTCGAGGACACCTACGGGGTTCACCGCGTGAAGCTTCCGGCGGGCTCGATGATCCTCTATCCCTCGACGAGTCTCCATCATGTCACTCCGGTCACGAGTGGGTCACGACTCTGCTCCTTCTTCTGGTTGCAGAGTATGATCCGCGACGATGGTCGTCGTTCGCTCCTTCTCGATCTGGATGTGGGGATTCAGCGATTGGGGAATGAACTCGCAGAGGAAAGCGTCGCTCAGGAAACGGCAGTGCAGTTGACAGGTGTTTATCACAACCTTCTTCGGCAGTGGGCTGAGATGTAGCGGCCCGGAATTTCTTCCCTGGTCATTCAGTCGAGTTTGTTGTCTCGATTGGACGGAGGCCCGCGATTCACCTCACGGTGGGTGGCGGGTCTTTTTGTTTCTGTAAGTGACCTACTCGAGAATGAAGTAGCGGCTTCTGATTTCAGCGAGATCCTCACGGCATTGCTGCCACGACATCAGGAGCGTTTCCCGCTTCCCGTAGGCTTCGGTTCCGATGTCCTGAAAGCCTTTTTCCTGTAGGCCGGCAATCCCTTTCCACAATACCTGAACCGCGACTTCGTGGCAGGCACCGAGGTCAGCGAGGTGAAGCTCGTTTTCATCCGGCGAGAGAAACTCCATGAGATAGTCGGTCAGAAAGTGAGGGGAGTGCTGCAGGTAGGCCTCTGCCCCGCAACGCATGAGCTCTCCCACCGCGGCTTCGTTCACTGCGGTGTTTCCGGCATTCCGTCGAATATTCAGCGCTACGGTCAGGCCCTCTTCGGCGATATCGGTGATCTCGAGATCTCCGGCATCATCCGGCTGCAGTTGCTCGAGGGAGCGGCACAGGGAAATGCGGGCGGTGATGCCGAGCCCCGCCACTTCCGGGTCGTTGGATTCGTGTCCGTTGATCAGCTCAAGCGCTTCTCTTGCTTCTCTCACACCCTGCTCGGGAAGATGGCCGCCCAGCTGGAGTCGCGCCCGGCTCAGGTTCGTGAGAGCTACCGCTAAAATTCGCTCCGACTCGGGGATTTTCAAATCAGCGCCGGGTCTCAACGTTTCAATAGCGGTTTGATAGGATTCGAAGGCGTTCTCACGGAGGTTTCGTCGATACTCGCTCGTGAGTTCGGTGTAGGCTGCTCCCTGATTCATCCACGCGATCGCCATGCGCGTTCTGAATACCGGGTTCTCGTCGAGGTCGAAGTCGAGAAGCAGGTCGGCGGCCTTTTGTGCGGCTTCGAGCGAACCGTTCAGGTTCTGCTCGCCTCCGAGGCGGGTGAGTGCGTCGCCGCGGTTCAACCACGATGCTGACAAGCCCCACCGGTCCGAGAGCGTGGGATCGGGAATGGATTCGCGGACTGAAATCGCTTTATCGAAATGGCCGACGGAACGCGTCCAGGCTTCGGCGGCGTTACCCGAAAGCGCGGAAAGGCCGCAGCAGGTCCACAGGTTGGCGATCCGTGTTTTCACCGCTTCATCGTTGTCTCCATCGCTTCGGAGGATTTCGAGCGCTGCGCGGTAAGTCGCTTCTGACGCATCGAGCGATCCTGAGGCGCGTTGAAAATGTCCTTTCACGGTGAGGACCGCGACTTCGAGGTCGGTTAACCTCGGGGGCCGTGGAGTCATTTCTTTGAGCTCCGCGAGATCTGACTCGAGCGTTGCAACTTTGCTTCCGAGTGATGCCACCGCCTCGGGGGATCCCTGTGTCAGCAGCGCCTCTGCTTCGAAGATTTTGGCAGCCAGCGCCGTCTGATTCGATTCGCTCGGGTCTGGCTCATTGCCGGGAGGCACGTCTGAGTTCTCTGATTCGGTCTCCTGTTCCTTATCCGGCATGTCCTGAAATCTCGTTCAATCGGAGATATCATACGCGCAATCGGAAAGATTTTGCCTCCTAACTTTCGGATAAGCCGGGAAATCGCATGCGACCGCTAATCCGTTGTCGTCACGTGAAGCTCGCTTTGCAAAGGGGAGCACAAGCTCAGTAGCCACGTGTGCTCCGGGTCGGCGACGTTTTATAGCGCTTGGTCAAAAAGGATTCGAGGGTGTCCTTGTTGAATCCAAGATCCGCGTCTCCCCAGCGCCCGTCACCGTGCAGAAATCCTTCGTACGGGCGGTAGCCCCACGGCCCCTGTGCTCCGCTGTAGATGACGACGCCGTTGGTGTCGACCGCGTAGACCCTGAGGGGCCATGCTGCCCAGCGGGTGGCAGTAGCGTCATTGTGAGTGTCCACGAGGATCTCAATGGGAAAACGCGTCTGCGCTTTGAATTTCCGGGCTGCCTCGAGTCGTTCCTCATCATTGAGAGGGTCGGGAATATTCTCAAATCCGCCCGCGCCCGGGTGGGCTTCACGGATGTAGACGAACACGAATTCGACACGATCTTCAAATTCACGCGCCAATTCCGCGAGCCCTATCGTCGATTCCATGAATACATTGCAGGTCCAGCTGGAGAATATCAGAACGACCGGCTTTTTGCTGCGCAGCGCGGAGAGCGTCGTGAACTCTTTCCTTTTGAGCGAATAGAGTTGGAAATCCGGTGCCGTTTCGCCGACGCGGGGGGAGTGTCTGAGGCGTGAGTGTATCAGCTTACCCGCCATGCCGCCCATCTTGATGGTTTTTCCTGAAAATTCATCGACGAAGGGCGCCTCCTCTTTCGGAATTACGACGACCTCGCTGAAGGCGGTGTGGGTGAGGAAACTGACAAGAAATATGGCCGTAAACGTTTTCATCTCTATCGTTGATCAGGGATAGTTGTCCCTGAAACACCGGTTTCGGTACTTAGTTTCAAAACAAGCCTGATTTTAGGAAAAAAATAGATGAGTGGCAGGATGAACGTCGGAGCGTTTCTATAGTTCGTTTAGTAGGTAAATAGAAAGGCGCTTATGATTGACCCGGTGGGGGGTGGCAGGGTAGTCTCGGGATGCAATGCGATCTCTGTCTGCCCTTGTTGCTTTTGTCTTAATCCTCTCGTCTTCGGTTTCCGGGGAAGAGGGCTCGCCGCTTTCAATACGTCTCGATCAGGTCGAGTTTTCCGATACGCCGTTGTCGGATGCAGTCGCTTATCTGCAACAGCGCAGCGTTGAACTCGACCCTGCGAGACGCGGGTTGAATCTCGTGCTCGATCCTGAGGTGGATCAATCCGCGACCACATCACTGTCATTGAGCGATGTGACGATCGGCGTTTGCCTGATTTGTCTCGTCGAACAGGTGGGCGTTGATTATCGGAAAGAGGCACATGCCTTCATGATCGTGCCGGCCGGAAAGGGGGCTCTGGCTGAAAAGGAACTCGAACCCCGGGTGAACTACGCGAACTCAGAGCAGGCGGGGCGGGCGCGAAGCCTGCAACTCACTCAGATCGAGTTTCAAGAAGCGCCCTTACGCGATGTCCTTCGATTTATATCGGCAAAGAGTCGTGAGGGCGGATCTCTCGAGACTGGCTTGAACCTCGTCGTCGATCATCGCGTCGATCAGGATTTACCTGTGACGCTGAGGTTGAATCAGGTTCCGGCATCGTCGGCGCTCAGCTATGTCGCACGGGTCACCGGAATTGAGATCCGGATCGAACCCTGGGCGATTATGATTGAGCCACCCGGAACGAAATTCTACAGAGAGGCCCGGATCAGGCAAATCAGAGAGGAAGCGAGAAAGAAACTCAGCCTGAGCAGTTCCCGAAAGAGGGGGACGGCACCGCAACTGGGAACGCCTCCGAATGACCCGCGATCTCCGGCTCATCCCGATTACGTGCATTCAGCTGACCCCGATGTATCGAAGCGCACCAATGCACTGAATAACGTATACAAATGGAAAGGCGGAAAATGGAGCTTTGTTAGATACGGATCCGGTGATGTCGATGAAGGGGGACTCGAAACCGGCTCGCTCGGGGCGAGGCGCTAGTGTCAGGAAGCGTTTCCGGAAACTCCGGCACAACAGGGTTTAGCGGTCGACCTGACAGGGTATGGCGGTACACAAAACAGGGTCAGGTCACCGACCCAACCCTGTCTGAAGTTCCAACTGAAGCGCGAAGCTTACTCCATGTCGCCGATTCCGGCGATTTGTGTGACGCCCGGAATCGCAACAGGGTTTGGCTCGTAAGCCTGATCCCACTGCATGCCGCCTTCGTCTCCGAAGAGGTCTTCACCTGATTCCATCGCCTCTTCCCAGGTGACTTCTTTTCCGGTGTGAGCGGACATTCTTCCCATGATCGCCATCATGCTCGAGTGGATCATGCGAGGGCCGTCGTTGATATGTTCACCGCTGCGGATCGAGGCGAAAAACTCATCGTGCTCGACCTGATACATGTTCGGCTCACCTGTGCGGGGTTTGCGGAAGCGCCAGAGGAGCTTCCCGTCGTTGTCTTCGATGTAGGGATCGGATCCGCGACCGATGATAAGGCTGCCTTTGGTGCCTTTGATGTAGTCGGCATTCTCATTGAGGCAACCGGGTGCTTTTCGCGAAGCGAGGTGTGCCCAGACGTTGTTCGGGTATTCGTAGGCGATGTGGTAGTGATCGAAAATGTTGCCGTTGCCGACCTGATGTGCTGCGAGTCCACCTGTGGCGCGACATTTGATTGGGCTCTGATCACCCATGATCCAACCGATCTTGTCAACGCTGTGAACAGCCTGCTCAACGAGTCCACCGCCTCCGAGCCAGGTGTAGTTGTACCAGTTGCGGATCTGCCATTCGATATCGGTCATTCCGTCGGTGCGGAGTGAAGGATCGAGGTGCGGCTTGGAATGGCCTGAGTAGTAAGTGGCGTAGATGCTGGTGACGTCACCGATCATGCCTTCTTCGATCGCTTTGCGAATCGCCTCGCGACGGCTCACTGAATAACGCCAGCAGAATCCGGCGACGATGGAGAGCGGCTTACCTTCAGCCATTTTGAGAGTCTCATAGACGTGGCGGACTCCGGCGGCATCCACGGCCATCGGCTTTTCGGCAAAGACGTGTTTGCCGGCTTCGATTGCGGCGCGCAGGTGAAGAGGGCGGAAGCCGGGAGTCGTCGTGAGAAGAACGACGTCGACGTCGGAATCAAGGACTCGCTGATAGGCGTCGAGCCCGACGAACTGACGAGCGGCGGGGACGTCGATTTTGCCTTCGAGGCTCTTGTTCTTGTTGAGAATCTCGAGGGACTTATCAATTTTCTCCTGAAAGACATCACCGACGGCATGGAGCACGAGGTTGTCATCTGCAGAGAGAGCCTGCAGCGCGGCACCGGTTCCCCGTCCTCCGGTTCCGACGAAGCCTACCTTGAGCTTCTTGTCGGGATCGATCGCAGCGCCTTTGGCGGCTCCTGCAAAAGCGGTGGTAGCAGCGGTAGCTGCTGCGGTGGTGCGAATGAATTTCCGGCGATCAACTTCCGAGGAGTTTTTATCAGTCATAAAAGTGAATTTAATTGGTATGGGAAACACACCAGAAGCACCGGTCTGGAGCAAGGAGAAAGCGACTACGTGATCAGGTGGCGCGATTCACCGGGGAGTTGAGATAGTTGGTGCAATTTCGGGATTTGTTTCATAACGTTTCGCCGATGATATTTCACCCAAACCGCTTCAACGCATTGCAAATGATGAGAGCTGTTTTGCTGGGGCTTTGCCTCAGTGTCGGGGCAGCTTCCGCCCATCAGGTGTCTTCGGTTTCGTTGGTTTCCCGACTCGATACGGAAGAGAAGACCTACCATCTCGACATCGCGATGGAGGTGGTGCCCAGTGAAGATCAGGCGCTGAATGATCAAATTTCCCCGGAAGATGCGGCGAGAGAGTTCGCGGAGGAGTATCTGAATATCCTTTTTGATGAGAAGCAGGTGACGCCGGCGCTCGATATCTCGATCGAGAAAACGAGTGATGAGGACACACCGGAAGCCCTGCAGCGGAAGCAGGTTCTCGTGAATTTGCGGGGAACGTTTCCCGAAGGGGCGAAAGAGTTTTTGCTCTATCTCGACCCCACCTGCCCGATGGCGGTGATCATGGTGGTGATCAAAGACGAGAAGCCTTCGAGGCGGATGCAGGTGGTGCTCGCGGGGGAATACAGTCGTCCTGTGAATATCCAGCCCATATTGGAAGGGGATCCATTCACGGCGGAGGAGAAGGCGAAGTCGGATAACGAAGCAAACCCTGCGATCCCCGCGATTTCAGAACGACCTGAGGCCGACGCGGTTCCTGTGGCTGAAACGGTCGCCGATGAGAAAGCACCCTGTCCATTCTGTGCGGGGTGGTTTTCATTTTTCTCCGCGAGCTGGCTTCCGCCTTTGCTGCTGGTCGCGATTCTGTTGCTCACGATGAAGGGGAAATCGGTTTTTCATCAGTTGGCGGTCTTGCTCATCGCTCAGGGCGTTACGATCGCTCTCGCGGTGTGGCAGGTGATTCCCTCGCTCTCATGGGCTCTCGTCGCGGCGGCTGTGGTGTTGATCGTTCTGAGTCTGGAGGCCGTGTTTCATCATGAATTGAAGTGGTGGCGTTTGATCGCGGTCGCGTTGGGTGGCGTCGCGGCAGGGGCGTTGATAGGTTCGACCCCGGAGTTCTATGGTTTCTTTGGCGGTGGTGAGGGATTCAGTCTCAAGGAAGTGATTCTGTTCCTCCTCGGAACGGAAGTCGCGTTTCTCGCGGTGGGGATCGTCGCGGCTGCGATTCTCTTTTTCCTGAGTCGGAAAAGTTACTACCGAAAAGCGGTCGTGCAGCCGCTCGCGACGGTGATCACGGCCTACGCGCTGTTCCTTCTCGTCGAACCGTATTTGTAAAATAGGCAGTGGGGACTTTCCCGCTCGTCGGGGGAGCGAGGTGGATTCTCCGCTAATTTTCGCGGAAATTCCTGATCGACAAATCGCCCTTTTTAAGGTCTTTGTGAGACGTCGTGAACGAAACACAACAACAGCACCGGACTGAAATCCGGTTGAGAGCTCTCGTGTCCTCCGGACTCGTCCTCGGTTTGCTGTTGTCCGGCTGTAAATCATTGCAGCCCGATTCTGCTGATGCCGAAGCGATGGTGGGCGGCCTTCCCGGGCAGTGGACAGGCAAAGGTCCTGCGATTCCTGAAGACGCGGTGACAGGGTGGCTCGACGATTTTCACAGCGGAAAACTGACCTCACTCGTCACGGAAGCGGTCGGGAACAGTTACGATCTCAAGGCGACCCGGTCCCGTGTTCGTCAGCTCGAAGAGCGGGCGAAAATTGCGGGAGCCGACCGACTTCCGACCCTGGATTCGGGCATTGGCACCCGGCGTTCACAGAATTTGCGAGGGGCGAGTTTCCAGACGGTCCGGGCCAATACCTTTGATTTTTCGCTCGACCTGACGTGGGAGGTGGACCTGTGGGGGCGAATCAAAAACCTGCGCGATGCCGAGCTCGATTTGCTGATCGCGGAGACCAACGTCTACGAAGCATCACGGCTGTCGCTCGCGGCCAATGTCGCGAAAACGGCTTTTGAGATCGTCGAGTCGAAACAGCAAATCGCTTTGTCCCGTCGCAACCTCGCGAGCCTGAGCACGAACTTGCAGATTCTGGATGACAAGCTCGAAGCCGGTGACGCCGATGATCGAACCGCGCTCGATATCAGCCTGAGCCGGGCGGATCAGGCGCGGGCCAGATCGAGCATTCTCGCTGAACAGCGCCAGTTGGATGCGGCGAAGCGCACACTCGAAACTTTGCTGGGACGTTATCCGGCGGGAGCAATTGAAGGTTTAACCTCGCTTCCGGGGATACCGAAGCGGGTTCCCGCGGGGCTGCCGAGTGAGCTGCTTCTCCGTCGTCCTGACCTGCTCGCGGCGGAGGCCCGGGTCGATGCGGCTTTCAAGGAACTGAGCGCGAGCCGGAAGGCGCTGTTACCCGCGGTTCGGATCTCCGGAGGAACGGGAACGTCGACAACGGATGAATTTGGCGATCTTTTCGATATCCAGAACATGGTGTGGAATATCGGTCAGAATCTGACGCGGCCGCTGTATCAAGGGGGGCGGTTGCGCGCAAATATTCGACTTGATGAGCACGAGATCGATGAACTTGCCGCAAATTACGGCGAAACGGCTTTGACGGCTTTCCGCGAAGTGGAAACGGCTCTGGCCGGCGAACGCTACCTCGCCTCCCAATACGATGCGCTCGCGGTTGCGGCCCGGGAATCGCGTCGTGCGGAGCAACTCAGCCTCGATCAATACGAGAAGGGGATCGTCGATATCATCACCCTTCTGGAAAGCCAGCGTCGTTCATTTGATGCGCAGAGCACGTATCTCGCCCTGCAGTTGCAGTTGCTTACGAATCGTGTCGATCTCTATCTGGCTTTGGGCGGCGATTTTCATCACCCGCTCGTGGCAAAGTAGGTTTCGTTACCTGCTCAGGCGGCTTGCGCCCTTCTTTTGTGATGTGTATTCTTACAAACATTAAAACCTTGTTCGTTTTGCGGGGTTAAACTGTCGATTTATGAAGTTGTTGGTTCGTATCCTTGGCCCCTTGATTATTGTGGTCGGTGCCGTGTTTCTCGCGAGGCACTTCATCCTCACCAAGCCGGAGCCACGGACCTTCGAGGCGCCTCCTCAGGTAACGAAGGTGGATGCGACCCGCCTCAAGCCCGGGACGTTTCAGGTGTTTCTCGACACGCAGGGGACGGTGAGGCCGCGTACGATGAGTAATTTGATCCCCGAGGTGAGTGGCCGGGTCATTGAGATTTCCCCGAATTTCCGGGAAGGCGGCTTTTTCGAGAAGGGTGAGGTGCTCGTTCATCTCGATCCTCTCAACTACGAAACCGCGCTCGTCGTGGCGGAAAGCAATCTTGCTCAGGCGAGGAGAGCGCTGCGAGAGGAGGAGGTGCGCGGGGAGCAGGCGGTTCAAAACTGGGAGCGGCTCGGCAAGTCGGGCAGTCCCAGTGATATGGCGGCGCGAAAACCTCAGTTGGCAGAAGCGCAGGCAAATTTACGCGCCACCGAGGCGGAGGTCGAGCGGGCCAAACGGGATCTCGAGCGAACAAAGGTGAAGGCGCCGTTTGCAGGGCGAATCGTCGAGCAAAACGTGGATGTCGGGCAGTTCGTGTCCTCCAACACGCAGTTGGGCCGCGCTTTTTCGACTGATGTTATGGAGGTGCGTTTTCCGCTCACGAATCGTCAGCTTTCCTTTATCGATCTCCCTGAAGCTTACCGCGGTGATGATTCCGGCGAAACGCAGAATGCCCCCGAGGTGTTGATTTCCGGCCGGATCGGGCGGAATGCGGGGCAGTGGGCCGGAAAAGTGGTGCGGGTTGACAGTTTGATCGACGAAGCGTCACGCCAGTTGTTCGTCGTTGCCGAAGTGAATGATCCCTACCGACGGCAGGATGACAGGCCGGTGATGCCGCTCAAAATCGGGATGTTTGTCGATGGACTCGTCAAAGGGGAGCTGCTTGAAAATGTCTTCGTCCTGCCGCGTGAGGCGGTGCGCGTCGGTGGTGAAGTGATCCTCATCAACGAGGCTAACGAGATTCGCCGCCAGAAAGTCGAGCCGCTGTGGTCGGATACCGATAAGGTGGTGATTCCGGCGGAGGGTGCGGGGCTCAAAGCCGGCGAAGTGATTTGTCTGACGCCTCTCTCATACCCCGCCAATGGCGCTAAAGTGCTCCCGACGATTGACGGAATCACTCCGGCGGTTGAACAGCCTCCGGGTGGCATGATGGGTAAGGGCGGCAAAGGAGGAAAAGGAAAAGGCGGCAAAGGCAAGGGGGCACCTTCTCCTGAGAGCGAACGTGCTGCCAGCAAAGAGCCTGCAAAAAGCGATTCAGGAGAGAAGTCCTAGTTCGATTCCCGACACCCTGACATGATAGCCTTTTTTGCCAGAAACGGAGTTGCCTCAAACATCCTGCTTGTCTCGATTGTTTTGGCAGGAATCTGGGCAATCAACTCGGGTAAGATCCCGCTCGAAGTGTTTCCGGAATTCGAGAGCCGTAACATCGCGATCTCCGTCGCCTATCGTGGCGCGACCCCGGAGGAGGTCGAGGAATCGGTCGTGATTCGTGTCGAAGAAGCGATCTCCGACGTCGAGGGGATCAAAGAAATGTTTTCCACCGCGAGTTCGAGCAGCGGAACCGTCACGGTGGAAGTCGATGAAGACGCTGACATGCGGGATGTCAGAGATAATATCGAGGCCCGCATCGACGGCCTCGCGGACTTTCCCCCGGGCGATGCGGAGAACGTCGTGATTCGCACCGCGGAGACGAGTCGATGGGTCATCAGCGTCGTTGTGAGCGGTGACATGAGTGAGCGTGATCTCACGGAGCTCGGCGCGCAGGTGAGGGACGATCTTCTCCTCCTGCCGGAAGTGACGAACGCGGAATTGCAGGGGAACCGCCCCTATGAGGTGTCGATTGAAATTGACGAGCGCGCGCTTTTGAAATACGGCCTGACGTTCAATCAGGTGGCGCAGGCGTTACGCGCTTCATCGATCGATGTTCCGGCGGGAACGCTGGAAACCCGTTCGGGGGAGGTCGTTCTCCGGACGAAAGGCCGCGCCTACACGCAGGAGGATTTCGAAAAAATCACTCTGATAGCACGTCCTAACGGAGCACGAATTACGGTCGGCGATGTGGCAAAAGTGAACGACGGCTTCGACGAAAACCTCTTCATCGCGCGGATGAACACGAGACGCTGCGTGCTCGTCGCGGTTTTCCGTGAAGGCAATCAGAGCGCGATCAAAATTGCCGATGAGGTCAAAGCTTTCATGGCGGAGCACAAAGAGAGACTTCCTGACGGCGTTGAAATCAGCTACTGGAGTGACTCGTCGAAAATCGTAAAAGGGCGACTTGAGACCTTGCTCGATTCGTTTTGGAAATCGATTCTTTTTGTTTTCATCGTCCTCGCCCTTTTCCTCCGCCCGAGCCTCGCTTTCTGGGTGGCGCTCGGGGTTCCGGTTTGTTTCCTCGGGGCTTTCGCTTTGATGCCGTTCGTCGGTGTTTCGATTAACATCGTCAGCCTCTTTGGATTTATTCTCGTGCTGGGAGTGGTCGTCGATGATGCGATTGTCACAGGGGAGCATATTTACACGAAACAAAAGGAGATGGACGACCCGGTTGAGGCCGCGGTGGAGGGGGCCGAGGAAGTGGCGCTTCCCGTCATATTTGGTGTCTTAACGACGATGCTTGCGTTTGTCCCGCTGTTCTTTTTGTCGGGGTTTAACGGGACCTGGATGTCCCAGATTTCGACGATTGTGATCATGGTTCTCGCGTTTTCGCTGATTGAATCGAAATTAATTCTGCCGTCCCACCTCACTCACAGTCCCCGCCACTGGATGCGGAGCATCGGGCAGTTTTTCCTCGGGGTGAAAGTTTCGGACTACCTCGCCCGGCTTTACGGCGGTTTCTCGAAGTTTCAGATGGCGATAGCGGGCAGCCTTTTGTGGTTTGTTAGGACTGTTTATCAGCCGGCGTTGAATTTCTCGCTGAGAAATCGCTATCTCGTGCTTTCGATTTTTGTGGGGATGCTTGTCGTCCTCGTCGGCATGTTCCAGGGCGGTAAGATCAAGCGGGTGAGTTTTCCCAGAGTGGAGAGTGAGAGGGCGACCTGCCGGTTGACGATGCAGGAGGGAACTCCGTTTGAAGTGACGGAGCGCTACGTTCTCATGATGGAGGACATCGTCCTCGATATGAAGAAGAAGCATGTCGGGACCGACGGGGTTTCGGTGATCGAAGACGTCTTTTCGAGCATCGGTGGACAGGGCGTTTCCTCTTCGCGTGGAAGATCCCGAACGGGGCAGAACCACCAGGGCGAAGTCGTTTTTTACATCACCGCGCCGGAAGATCGGCAGTATGAAATCGGAACGCGTGCGCTCGCTGAGGAATGGCGCACCGAGATTCAGAATCGCGGCGGCATCGTCGGGGCGAAAGAGCTCTATTTTCGTGCCGAGATCGGACGGGGACGGGATCCTATCGAGGTGCAGCTCCGCGGGCAGGATGTCAAAGCGCTCACGCTCGCTGCGACTGAAGTGAAGGAGAAGATGGAGAGTTATGCGGGCTTGTTTGATATTTCCGACAGCCTCGATGAGAGCCGTGAAGAGATTCAGCTTCGCATTCGGCCGGAAGCGGAGCAGTTCGGGCTGACGATGTCAGACCTCGCGAGGCAGGTTCGTCAGGCGTTTTTCGGAGAGGAAATCCAGAAGATTCAGCGGAACCGGGATGAGGTTCGCGTCATGATGCGTTATCCGCTCGAGGATCGGAAATCGATCGCCGCGCTCGAGGCGATGATGATTCGAACCGGCGACGGGCAGGCGGTTCCTTTCTCGACCGTCGCCGAAGCCGTCATTGAAAAGAGCTTTCCGAGAATTGAGCGCTTTGATCGGAATCGTGCCGTGGAAATCTCGGCGGATGCTGACAAAGAAGTCGCCGATCTCGCGAGTATTCGCGAAGACCTCGGTGCCTGGATGCCCAGCGTGCTCAAAAAGTATCCCGGGATGTCTTTCTCCTTCGAAGGTGAGGCGAAGGACGAGCGTGAGAATTCCGGTGGCATGAAAATTGGGGCGGTCCTGATCATTTTCGGGATCTATTCGATGCTCGCGATTCCTTTCCGTTCCTACATCCAACCGCTCATGGTGATCGCCGTGATACCCTACGGGTTGATTGGCGCCGTGCTCGGGCACCTCCTCGAGGATTACCTCAAGGCGGACACGGGAGGAATGCCGTTGAGCTTTCTGAGCTACTTCGGGATGCTGGCTCTTTCGGGAGTTGTCGTGAATGACAGCCTCGTTCTTGTCGACTACATCAACCGCCGTCGCGCGAAAGGGGATACGGTTTTTGAGGCCGTGAGCACCGCGGGAGCGGCACGATTCCGGGCCATCATCCTGACGTCGGCGACGACGTTTGCGGGGCTCTTTCCCTTGATTCGAATGGAGGCGACGCAGGCTCAGTTTTTGATTCCGATGGCGGTGAGCCTGGGATACGGGATTCTCTTTGCGACATTGATCACCCTTTTTCTCGTGCCCATCAATTTCCTGATTCTGGACGACCTGGGCAGACTTTTTAAAGGCGCCTACGGGGAGGATTCCAAAGAGGCGAAGACGAAGAAATCGGTCGTCGCTTGATCGGGCGCGCTGTTCTGTCAGGGCAAAAAAACGGAATCGAGGGATTGTCATAAGCCCTCGAACTGTGTAAAAACTCAGCCTCGTCTTTATGAAAAATTGTTTTTGCCCCCAATGGTGGTCTCGCGTGTTTGTTGCGCTTTCGGCCCTTTTAATCAGTTCTCAGCTGCATGCGGCCGATCACCCGAGCGCTCAGTTCGTCAGGATCTCGCTCCCCGGTAAAGGCCGGATTCTCACGCTGGCGGAGGTTGAGGTGATCAGTGGCGGGAAGAATATTGCTCCTTCGGGGACGGCAACGCAGTCCAGCGAGAGCGCCGGTGGCAAGCCGGAGCGGGGAATCGACGGCAACAAGGACGGTGATTACAACAAGGGCGGGCAGACTCATACGTCTCAGGGCAAAGACGCGAAAGATCCCTGGTGGGAACTCGATCTGGGAAGCGTAAAAGAGATCGAGAAAATTCAGATTTGGAATCGCAATTCACTCGAGGAACGCCTCGACGGGTTCACGCTCGAGTTGCTGGACCAGAACCGGAAGCCGGTTCTCTCGAAAGAGGATAACGCAGCTCCGCTGGGATCCGTTGCCTTTCAATTCGGTGGGAAAGAAACCGAGATGGCTTACTTCGGTCATGATGGAAAAGCGCTCCCCGTTCCGGTGAAGCCCGAGAAGGTTCCTGATGATTACCGGGATCCTGATCCTTTTTCTTTTCAGAAAGAGGACACGATCGCGATCATCGGTAACGGGCTCGCCGACCGCATGCAGCACGATGGCTGGATGGAGACGTTTCTCCAAACCGCCAATCCGGACAAAGAACTGTCTTTCCGCAACATGAGCCTGACGGGGGATCGCATCGATCGCTATCCGCGGAGCGCGGGCTTCACAGAAATGAACGATTACCTGCGCCACGTTGAGGCGGACGTCATCTTTGCTTTCTTCGGTTACAACGAATCCTTTGCCGGCCCGAAAGGCCTCGAAGATTTTGAGAAGAAGCTTGCCGCGATGATTGAGACCTATCGCGGGATCAAATCGAACGGGGAAAGCTTCGCCAGGATTGTGTTGTTCAGCCCCATCGCTCATGAAGATTTGGGCGATCCCAACCTTCCCAACGGGAAGGCTAACAACCGTCGCCTCGCCCTCTACTCCGCGTCTATGCAGAAGGTGGCACGCCACGAAGGCGTTGCTTTTGTTGATCTTTTCAATCCTACCAAAGAGCTCTACGAGGCACAATCAGAGCCAATGACGCTGAACGGGATTCATCTCAATGAGCGTGGCAATTATCACCTTGGCCGGATCATTTCGAAGGCGCTTTCAAAGGAGGTGGTTGAAGATGAAGCTCTCCTCAGTTCGACGAGGGATGCGGTTTTGGAGAAAAACTGGCATTGGCACAATCGCTATCGCGCTGCCGATGGCAACGACGTCTGGGGCGGGCGCTCAACGTTGCGGTTCGTGAATGATCAAACCAATGCCGAGGTGTTGACGCACGAGCTGACGATGCTCGACGTCATGACCGCGAATCGTGATCCTCTGATTTGGTCGAAGGCAACCGGGAGCGACTGGAAAGTCGACGACAGCAATGTGCCTGAACCGATCAAGGTCATCTCCAACGTCGGTGGAGGCAGCAAGAGTTCCAGCTCTGAGAAGGAGGGGAGTCTCGAATACGTTTCCGGCGAAGACGGGATCAAGCACATGACGGTTCCCGATGGCTTCAAGGTCAACCTTTTCGCCGATGAGGCAATGTTTCCTGATTTGGTGAATCCTGTGCAAATGCAGGTCGATGGGAAAGGCCGGATTTGGGCCGCTGCCTGGGCGACCTATCCCAAGTGGGAGCCTCTCAAGGAAATGAACGATGCCCTCCTCATTCTTCCGGATGACGACGGTGACGGCGTAGCTGATCGGTGCATTGAGTTTGCCAAGGTGCACAACCCGCTTGGCTTCGAGTTCTGGAACGGAGGCGTGATCGTCACTTCACAGCCGGATATCATTTTTCTGAAAGACACCGATGGCGATGACGTCGCTGACGTGCGCTACGTGCTTTTTCAGGGGATCGGAAGTTCGGACACGCATCATGCGGCGAACAACTTGATCTACGGTCCTGACGGCGGGATCTACTGGCAGAGTGGTATCTTTCTCCAGCATAATCACGAGCATCCCTGGGGGCCTTCGCTTGAGGCCAATGCTTCAGGAATGTATCGTTTCGACCCGCGCCGTTACACGATTTCCTTCCACGCTGCGAATTCACCGAATCCGCATGGGACGAGTTTCGATGACTGGGGATATCTCTACGCGAACGATGGAACCGGGGGGCGGTCTTATCAGGTCCGTCCCGACGGTGAGGGCTTCAAGATGTTTCCACTGGTGACGAAGGAGGTGCGTCCTGTCGCCGCTGACCAGATTATCGGAAGCACGAACTTCCCGGATGATATGCAGGGGAATTTCCTCGTTTGCAACACGATTGGGTTTCTCGGATTGAAACAGTATCAGCTCCACCGCGACGGCTACGAAGTGAAGACCGTCGAACGGGGGAAGCGTGGTAAGCCTGACAAGGAGATAACGATGAGTTACAAGCCGGGCGAAGTCTGGGGGACTCCCACTGACGAGATGCTTTCTAGCGCGGATAAGAATTTCCGACCCACCGATGCCGTCTTCGGCGAAGATGGTGCTCTCTATGTGGCTGACTGGCATAACGTTATCATCGGACACATGCAGCACAATATTCGAGACCCCAATCGCGACAAGAAACACGGGCGCATTTATCGCATTGTGAATACGAAGAAGCCTCTGCAGGAGCCTGTTGCGATCGACGGCGAATCGGTTGCGGCTCTGCTCGAGAATTTCAAGCATCCCGTCTCCCATGTGCGCCATCGCACCCGGGTGGAGTTGAGCGAGCGTAGTGCCGATGAGGTGATTCCCGCCGCGAAAAAGTGGGCCGCCACTCTCGACCCGAAGAAGAAAGAGGATGCGATTCCTCTGCTCGAAGCGCTGTGGGTGCATCAACAGTTCAATGTCCGGGATCGTGACCTTCTGAAGGTCGTCCTGAGCTCAGTGGACCCCCACGCGGTCAACGGAGCGAAGACGGTCAAGCATCATTGGGATGTTGCTGATCCGACGAAAAATGTCGTGACCAGTCCGATTGAGCAGGTCGAGGAGAAGGTCGAAATCGATATTCCCCCGCACTTTTCAAAAGCGGAAGCGAAGGTCTACAAACTTGGTTCTGAAGTTTTCCACCGGGATGCTCACTGCGTCACCTGTCACCAGGCAACGGGTGAGGGGATCGTGAATATCTACCCGCCGCTGAGGAAAAGTCAGTGGGTCACGGGGAGCGAGGAGCGGTTGATCAAGTTGACTCTCAATGGTCTCTGGGGACCGATCGAAGTCAATGGCGTCACCTACGATCCCACGAAAGGGGTTCCTCCGATGACAGCGTTCAAGGCGCTGCTGGATGACAAAGAGATCGCCGCGGTCCTAACCTACGTGCGAAACACCTGGGGCAACAAAGCGTCAACGATTTCCCCTGAGACGGTGAAGGCCGTGCGTGCCGCAACCAAGGGGCAGCAGATTTTCTACAAGCCGGAGGAGTTGCTTAAAGCGCATCCTTTCGAATAAGCCCGGTCTTGAGAATTTGGAGTGGTTCCTGCGTCGTCGCGGGTTCCACTCTATTTTTGTACCGGCTAATCCGTTCCGTGACGAGGTTTGCACTCAACGTGGCCTTCACTCGGACTGCAACTGCTTCCATCCGGCGATCCACTCATCGACTGAAGGAAAATCGACGGGGTTTTCCTTCACGAGCTTTTTGATTTGATCCATATCGAGGACGCTGATTTCGAAGTAGCGGCGCTCTTCGTCTGTTCTCGGTTCGAAATTTTCCCAGATGAGGGATGCTTTGGTTCTGTCCTTTGACCAGGTCCAGTTGTCCTTCGGATTGAAACTGACGTATTCCATATAGACGTCGCTATCGAAGGTCACCTCGGCAGTGAGCTTTTCGATCTCGTCTTTCCAGGCTCCGCCGGTTCTCGTTTCGTAGATGAAAAATGCGTTCATCGAAGTGTCGATCCCGGTGGGGCAGTCATATTCGCGTTCGATGACGACTTCTTCACCCTCCGGGAATTCCACTTCGATGACATACCAGGCGTGCTTTCGGATCGATTCGCTGTAGTTCCCGTCTTTCGGTTTGTCCACTTTCTCGCGAAAGATGGAACCGTCCGGTTTGACGATTTCTTTGTAGTAGCCCTCGACGAGTTCCGCTTCAACCGTCCTGCCGTTGACGCGGCTCACCAGGTTTTCGATCGGACCGATGATGTCTCCTTCGAGTTCCGAGCGGGAGGCATTGGGGAATCCCAGTTTCTGGATCGCGCTTCCACCCTTCTTGTGACTGAGAAAGGTGAACTGTGCGATCACCTTTGTTTTCTTCACCCCGAAATGAATCGCGAGGTGTTCTGATTTCATCTGGATAATGCTTTCGGTTCCGGATCTCCATCCGATCGGTTCAGGACCTTCCGCGCCATCGTTGATGGCGGCATCGTTGGCATGGCTCGCGACGAAGCCATTCAGGATTATGGTGGAAATAAGCACAAAGCGACTTTTCATAGCCCTATCTTAACACTACTCAGATTTCAAAAGAGAGGAAAAAGATGGCGATGACGTGCTCGCTGATTGCCGGTATCAGGGAAGGAACAGAATGAGATAAAGCCAGTTCAACGCGATGATCCCCGGAATGACCAGGCCGAGCTTTTTAGCGTCCGGGCTCCGGCGTGTCGAAGTCCCCGGGGCGTGTCCCCGGTGGAAACGCGTGAGCCCTGTAATGAACCAGACCAGGGCCGCGCCGACACCGATCATGACGGCCGGATTGAAAGCGATTGCCTCACGAATATGTCCGTGCGAGAGCGCCTTGAATGCACGGGTTCCGCCGCAGGAGGGGCAGGGGATGCCGAATGTGGTTCGAAACCCGCATTCCGGCGCCTGAGCGGGGAGGCTGTCATAGATGCGCGCCATCCCGATGAGTGCAACGATGGCGAGAAACGTGACGGTCGGCGCGACGAGAACCTCAGGATGCCGTTTCGTCATCGTTTCACCGCGGGGTTGGAACAATGAATAAATACGCGGTCTCTTCCTCTTTGCTTTTCGTGGTTTTGATCGAATCGAGCAGGAAACGCTTTGCCTCGACGGAAGCGTTTGCGGCGAGCTGTTTGCGAATCGCGTCGAGGCTTTTCTGCATTTCTCTCCGGTCGCTCGTGCCGGCTTCGAGTCGAAATCGGGGAAGTGTGAGGTCGGAATGTTTGCAGACTTCGTCGTAGTCCTTGAGCAGCCGGGCGATGCGATCGGTATGAGCCAGGTTACCATCAATGTCCTTTGCCAACAGGTTGGTCGACTGGATTTGCTCCCGCAGCGAAGAGCCTCTCGATTCGGTGAGGTCGACGAGGTTTTCGATATTTAATTCCCCCTCGACCAGGTAGGTAGGCGCCTCCTCCAGCAGGTTCGCCCGGGCGGGGGCGTAGAGTTCGCCTTTGAGAATCCACTCCCCGTCGTTCCATTCGATATCCACCGATTCCATCGCCTCCGGAAAACGTGCCTCGAAAAGCATCTGCGTGATTTTCTCGAGGTCGGCTTCCCGCTTCGCGGTCATGGATTTGGCAAACTCTCCAAGCGCTGTCGTGAGCGAACTTTTGAGATCGTTAAATCGAGCCAGTTCCTTTTCGGTTCTTGCGAGGGCGTAGGGCGTGTTGAGCGAATGGTATTCTGTCAGGAGAACTTCCGCGCTGTGAGGGCCGATATTGTGTTTGATGAGTATCGATTCCGCGGTCGGCGCGAGCGGGTCCTTGAGTCCTCTCAGGCGTTTTTTGAAAAAGCCGAGACGTTCGACGCTGAGGATTTCGATACCGGGTTCAGATCGGAGATCAGCAAGAGCGCCACGCCACTGGAATCCCCGAACGAGCAGGAAGACCGTCATTCCGAGGATGAAGGCGGCGAGACAGGCCGAGCCGATCACATAAGTGGTAGACTTGGATTTGCTCGTTGCAGGGCCTGCTTCTTCAGCTTCTTCCATACTCGGTATGATTCAAAATCCTATCCTACACCTGCCCGTGAATCGAGAGTGTTTTTGAATAGTTAATCAACTCAGAAAATATCCGGTTCGTCAATATCATCTCCGGCATGCATGAATCGGAAATCGCAGCCTTCGGGCGCCTGCGTGATTTCGTCGGCGTAGAGCTGTCCGTAGCCGCGGCGATGGCGTTTCGGAGGAGCGGTCCATTCCGCGAGCCGCGTCTGCAGCTCCTTATCGGAAATTTTCAGTTCAAGGATGCGTTTTTCCACGTTCACTTCGATGAGATCGCCGTCACGCACCGCTGCGAGGGGTCCGCCGATCGCCGATTCAGGAGCGATGTGCAGAACGCAGGCTCCGTAGCTGGTTCCGCTCATCCGGGCATCGGAAAGCCGTAGCATATCGCGAACACCCTGCTTGAGAAGGTAGTTCGGAATCGGGAGCATGCCCCACTCGGGGATTCCGGGAGCGCCGATAGGCCCCGCATTTTGCAGGACAATGATATGATCCGCGGTCAGTCCCATCGATTCGTCGTGAATACGCTCTTTCAAGTCGGCGTAATCTTTGAAGACGACGGCAGGGCCTGTGTGTGCAAGAAGTTTGGGCTCTGCTGCGGTCGGCTTGATGACGGCTCCGTCGGGAGCGAGATTTCCGCGAAGAACGAAGGTGCCGCCTGCGTTGGAGACCGGTTTATCGAGAGGGCGGATCACGTCGTCATTGAAGACCTCTGAGCCTTCCAGATTCTCGCCGAGGGTTTTTCCTGAAACGGTTAAGGCATCCAGTTTGAGCTGTGATTTGATCTGGGTGAGGAGTGCAAGAATCCCGCCGGCATCGTAAAAATCCTCCATCACATACTCGCCGCAGGGGCGAATGTTAGCGATCACGGAAACCTGCTGCGAGATCTCATCGAACTGCTCGAGCGTCAGTTTGATTCCGGCCCGGCCCGCCATCGCGATGAGGTGAATAATCGCGTTGGTTGATCCTCCCAGAGCCATATCCGTGACGATGGCATTGTGAAACGCGTCTTCCGTCAGGAGACTGCGGGGGGTGATTTTATCCCACGCGAGATCGACGATGCGACGTCCGCAGGCGGAAGCCATTCTCGCATGGGTGGAATGGACTGCGGGAATCGAGGTCGATCCCGGAAGGCAGAGCCCGAGCACCTCGGCGATCGCTGTCATCGTCGAAGCCGTTCCCATCGTCATGCAATGGCCGGGGGAGCGGGCGATTCCATCTTCGAGTTCGTTCCAGCCGTCCTCGCAGAGATTACCGGCCTGGCGTTCCGCCCAGTATTTCCACATATCGGTTCCGGAGCCGAGTGTTTCACCGCGCCAGCAGCCTTTCAGCATGGGGCCCGCCGGGAAAAAGATCGCAGGGAGATTTGCGGAAGTCGCACCCATGATGAGAGCGGGCACCGTCTTGTCGCAGCCGCCCATGAGAACGACGCCGTCGAGCGGGTAGCATCGCATCGTTTCCTCCACTTCGAGCGCGAGCAGATTGCGGTAATACATGCTCGTTGGCTTCATGAAGCTCTCCGAGAGAGACATCACGGGAATCTCGACGGGAAAGCCGCCCTGTTGCCAGACGCCTCGCTTCACCTCTTCGGCGCGATCGCGAAAGTGGGTGTGACAGTTGTTCATGTCAGACCACGTGTTGAGGATGCCGATCACGGGTTTAGCTTTGAAGTCTTCGGTGTCGAATCCCATCTGTTTGAGGCGGGAGCGATGGCCGAAGCTGCGCTGATCGTCCGGGGCAAACCAGCGGGCGCTGCGAAGGGTGGAAGGGTCTCGTTCTGACATAGGGAATTTGTAGCGCGAACCAAACGAATGGGAAGGGGAAACTTTTACAGAGATGTCCGCCATCCCGCCCTTGCAGTGCACCCCATTATTCACCACCCTGTCAGGATGCGGACAGCGTTTCTACTGACAGTTCTTTTCGGCGGCCTCTTTCAGGCTGTCGCGTTCGACCCGGCTTTGCAGGATGATTCGCAGGCGTTGGTGAGGCATTTCAAACTGCCTCCCGACCCTGTTGGGCCTGCGATTGAACAGGGTACCTTCGTTCCCAATCAGGGGGAAACGATCTCGATAATGGGCGGGGCGGACGTTTTTCGCATGCAGACGTATCCGGATTTTGACATCGCGATGCTCTCCGCCTGGAAGGGCAGGGAAGTCAAGGTTCGCAATTTGGGGTGGCCGTCGGATACCGTTTATCGTCAACAGCGTCCGATGTATTTTTACACTGATAAGGGAGATCCCCGTGAGGGCAGCGTGCCGGATCTTCGGGAAAAAATCGAACCGGGAACGATGATTCTGATGTTTGGGAAAATGGAGTCTCTGGACGGGGAGTCGAGACTTTCCGAATTTGTGTCGAGCTACGAAGCGCTCGTCTCCGAATTGCAGAAACGGTCTCTGCGAATCGTCCTCGTGGCGCCGATTCCGTTTGCCGGACCTGATGCGTCACCTGCGACGGATCGTGATTATGGCGGCGACTCTCCCCGTGAACTGGCTGACGAGAGAAATGCAGTCCTCGCCAAATACAGAACCGCGATTCAGGCTCTCGCTGCGAGAAAGGGCGTCCGCTTTTTTGATTCCGGTGAGTATGAGGCCAATGCCTTCAGCCGGAACGGGATTTATTTATCAGAGATCGGGCAACGGCAGTTCGCGATTCGCTTAGCGAAGGAGCTGGGCTGGAAAGGTGAGTGGCTGGGAGAGATTGAGAAAGAGGTCCGATTGAAGAACCAACTCTGGCATCAGTATTACCGGCCGACGAACTGGGCCTTCCTTTTCGGAGACCGTCAGAATGTTCCCAGCTCACGGGATAATGAAGATCCCGGTCGACGATGGTTTGAAGAAGAGATTGGAAAGATACCGTCTCTCATTAACGCAGCGGAGGAGCGCGCGTGGAAACTCACCGGAGGAATCGTGAAATGAAGTGGTTTTATAGCAAATTTATCGTCCTCGTGACACTGGCGTGTTCTTCGTCAGCCATGGCGGTTTCCGTGGGGAAAGCCGCGAAAGACAATTCGGTGGAGGCTCAGCTGGAGGCCTTCAAGGTTCACCCTGATTTTGAGGTCAATCTCTACGCGGATGAATCGATGGGCATTGCGAATCCGATCGCGATGCACTGGGACGAGCGGGGGCGGCTCTGGGTGTTAACGACTCTGACATACGCTCAGCTGAAGCCCGGAGCGAGTCCCAACGATACGCTCGTGATTCTCGAAGATACCGACGCGGACGGGAAGGCCGACAAATCGACCGTCTTTGCCGACGGGCTCGACATGCCGATGGGGTTCGCGCTGTATCAGGGCGGCGTCTTTATCGGCGAGGGCGCGGATCTTCTTTATCTGAAAGATGAAGACGGTGATGACCGTGCCGACAGTCGCGAAGTCGTTCTAACGGGATTCGGGACAGGGGACACCCACCAGAATATTTCCAATTTTACGTGGGGGCCTGACGGTTGCCTGTATTTCAGTCAGGGGCTGCATTGCTATTCCCGCGTCGAGACACCGTGGGGCATTGTCAGAGGGGATACCGCCGGCTTTTGGCGTTTTGATCCGAGCACTTTGCGCCTCGATCCCTTTTGTTTCCCGTCTCTCGCGAGCCAGAACCCCTGCGGCATTGTTTTCGATCGAGAAGGCTCGCTGTTTATCAAGTCGAACAACAAAGAGCTCATCTTCGCGACGCCGGGGCTGATCCCGACAACGCATCAGAAGAACCTCGGCGAGATCGGTAACATCGGTTCGACACCGGGGAAGTCGATGGGAGGGGAATACGTCGCTTCCGCGCACCTGCCTGACTGGATTCAAAATCACATTCTCATCGCGGGGTATTACTCGCATCGCGTCAGCGCATTTCCTCTCGTGAAAGAGGATTCGGGTTTTGCCAAGGTGGAGCCGCTTGAGATTCTTTCATCTTCTCACTCCAGTTTTCGTCCCGTGGATATCCGGATCGGAGGCGATGGTGCGGTGTATGTCGCGGATTGGTTTAACCCCATTATCGGGCACTATCAGGCTTCGTTGCGCCACCCTGACAGAGATGCAGAACATGGACGGATCTGGCGTCTGACCGCGAAAGGGCGTGAGTTGAACCGTCAACTACCGCTCTATCATCAGTTGAGTGTCAGTGATATTGAGGGAGGAAAACTCCCCGGTATCGCAGTGACCGCGATGAGCGATAATCCGCGTTCGAGATTGCGAGCCATCGTCGCCGGGGCCGGACGGGAGGATGCTGAGGCGATGAAGGACATTTTAAAAGCCCTCGACTATCCTCGTGATCGCTTTATTGACTACGCTTTGGAACAGTCGGTGCACGCTCTGGCTCCCTATTGGTTGCCGGCGGTCGAATCGGGTGCCTTGCAAATCGAGGACCCGGAACATTTCGCATACGCTTTGGAAACCGTCGGTGGGGCTGCCGCTCTGAAAATGGCAAAGCGCTCCTTCGCTGATGAAACGCTTTCCGATGAGAAACGAGCCCGTTTTGCCTCTGTCATTGCGAAAACAGGAGGGCCTGACGACTTGCGCTCTCTCATCAATCCTCAAACCAGCGCGGCGACACTGCAGGCCATTGCAGAGGCGTCGGGGAAACGTCGCGTTCGGCCGCCGCAAGGATTTGAGGATGATTTGTTAGTCCTTCTCGGGTCGCAGGATGAGGCAATGCAGGTAAGCGCCATCCGTGTGGCCGGACTCTGGAACGTGGCGAAAGCCTCAAGCGTGATTCGCGAAGCGATGATGAATGCCGACGCTGCTGCGGAGTTGCGGAACGCTGCCGTGAGGGCTTTTACGCAAATTGAAAAGCAAGAAAGCGTTCCGGATCTCCTCGGGTTATGGAACAGCGAAAATGACGCTTTGAAACCTGCTGTCATGGCGGCACTGGTGGATGTTGCACCGGTTCGGGCGGCTGAAAAGGCGGCTGAGTATCTTGCTGAAATCAGCACGGCTGAGAACGCGAGTCCCATCGTGAGTCCATTTTTGGCGAGGGAGAAGGGCCCGAAGGAACTGGCTTCGGCATTGAAGACGGTCGGTCTCGGAAAAGACTCAGCGACTGCTCTCTCGACCGCAATGAGCCGGATGGGACGTGGTGATGAGGTTTTGCTAGGAGTGATTCAGGACGCGATGGGTATCACTTCCGGTGCGCGCGCCTACTCCGCTGAATTTGTAAAAGAACTCGCCGCTGACGTGCTCGCCTCGGGCAACCCGGAAGCCGGTGAGAAGATTTATCAGCGTGCCGAGTTGACCTGTTTTGCCTGTCATCAACTGAAGGGAACCGGCGGTGTCATCGGGCCGTCACTCGACACCGTGGGCGCAGGTCTCTCGACGGATTTGTTGATCGAGTCAGTGCTCTGGCCCCAGCGACAGTTGAAGGAAGGCTACTTTTCCACGGTCGTTTCGACGAAAGGCGGAGATACCTTTTCAGGCTACAAGGAAAAGGACGACGCTGAGTTCATCTACCTTAAAGACACCGCGTCGGGCGAAGTGAAAGCGATCCAGCGGGTCGAGATCTCCAAAATCACAAACGCGGGATCACTGATGCCTCAGGGCCTGACCAACAGTTTGAGCCACGGGGAATTGCGGGATCTCATCGCCTATCTGGCTTCTCTCAAAGGGTGAGAATCAATCGAGAAGCTTTGCGATGATCGCGTCGACGTCGTAAACGCAACCGCCCCAGGTGCCGCCGCTGACATTCTGCAGCGCTGCCCAGAGGCGGGTGTCATCGGGGACGTTGGGAAGCGGCTTCAGTTTCTCATTGGTCTCTCTCGCCATGAGCTCGTCCACGTCGCCTGAAAAATCGACGGAACCTGTCATTTCCCGGCAGTCGATTTTGACCCGGATGAGATCTCCATCGCGAACTTTTCCAATCGGGCCGCCGGCCCACGCTTCGGGGGAAATGTGACCGACACAGGCACCGGTTGAAACACCTGAGAAGCGGCCGTCGGTGATCAGGGCAACGTTCTTGCCCCACGGAAGATGTTTCAGCGCAATCGTGAGCTGGGCTGTCTCCGGCATGCCGCATCCGATCGGCCCGAGCCCGATCAGGACAATGACGTCGCCCTCTTTGATCTTATCGTCACCCGTGGATTTCACGGCTGCGATCGCATCCGGTTCCGAGGCAAAAACGCGGGCAGGTCCTTCGTGAAGGTAGATGCCGTTTTCATCGATTTTCGAGGGATCAATCGCGGTCGATTTGATGACAGATCCATCGGGTGTGAGGTTTCCGCCGGGGAAAGTGACCGTCGAAGTGAGGCGACGTGAGGCGGCCACTTCCGGCGACATGATGACATTGTCAGGATCGATTCCGTCGAGTTGAGTCAGCTTTTCGCGCAGGCGCTGACGACGTTCTGACTTCTCCCACCACTCGAGATTTTCTCCGAGCGTTTTGCCGGAAACGGTCATCGCGTCGAGGCGGAGCATTCCTTTGTCGCGCAGATGGAGCATTACTTCGGGGACGCCTCCGGCGAGAAAGACCTGAACGGTGGCGTGATGCACGGGGCCGTTGGGCAGGGCATCAACGATGCGGGGGATCTCGGCGTTGACGCGTCTCCAGTCGTCGACGGTAGGACGTCTCACTCCCGCCTGATGAGCGATCGCGGGGAGGTGCATGATCAAATTGGTGGAGCCACCGAACGCGGCATGGACTGCGAGAGCGTTCTCAAACGCGTCCTCGGTGAGGATATCCTTCGTGTTGATTCCGCGGTTCTGAAGCGTCATGACCGCAGCGCCGGAACGTCTCGCCATGTCTCTCCAAATCTCGGAACCGGAAGGCGCGAGGGCTGAATGAGGTAGTGTCAGGCCGAGTGCTTCCGCGATGACCTGACTCGTGGCCGCGGTTCCGAGAAACTGGCAACCACCTCCCGGCGAGGCGCAGGCGCGACAACCGGCCTCGGCGGCATCGGCGAGACTCATTGTTCCCTGTGCGTAGCGGGCGCCAATCGTCTGGATGCGCCCGAGATCCTCGTCGGTGTCTTCGCTGACGAGGGTCACGCCGCCCGGCACGAGAATGCTGGGAAGATCGTGGCAGGAGGCCAGTGCCATCATCATCGCGGGAAGCCCTTTGTCGCAGGTGGCGACTCCGACGACGCCTTTACGCGTCGGGAGCGAGCGGATGAGACGGCGCATCACGGTAGAGGCATCGTTCCGGAAGGGGAGGGAATCCATCATCCCGTCGGTTCCCTGAGTTCGACCGTCGCAGGGATCGCTCACGAATCCGGCGAAGGGAACGCCTCCGAGAGACGCAATAATTTTCGCGGCCTCCTCCATGAGAAGACCCACCTCAAAATGTCCGCTGTGATAGCCGAGCGCTGCGGGTGTTCCGTCAGGCCGGCGGATGCCTCCCTGCGTGCTCAGGATGAGAAAATCTCCTCCATCCACCTTGTCGGCGTCCCAGCCCATTCCGACATTCTGGGTCCAGCCGAACAGGTTGCCGCTGGGTTCGGTGGAAAGCTGCTCGGGGGAGAAGGGGAGAACCCCTGAAGGTCCCGGTGCGGTCGTGCGAAGGACGTAGATACTTTCGTCCTGAGAATCGAGTAAAGGATGCATAGCGTGAGCGGTTAAACTTTTTCCACTGAATTGGTGAGCGTTCCGATCCCGGCAATCGTGATCGAGATTTCATCGTCAACCTGCAGCGTGAAGTCGGAATCGGGGACGATGCCGGTGCCGGTCATGAGGTAGGCCCCCTTCGTAAATTCATTGCAACGGAAGAGAAAACCGGCGAGCTCCTCGAACGATCGCTTGATCTGATCGATCGCCGTTTCCCCGCTGAATACGACTGAACCGGCACGTGTGATTGTGATGCTTATGCTCGTGTCAGGCGCGGCGGCGTCACCTACGACAAGGCACGGTCCGAGAGCGCAGGCTCCGGTGTAGCTTTTTGCCTGAGGTAGGTAGAGCGGATTCTCCCCCTCGATCGAACGCGAGCTCATGTCGTTGCCGATCGTGTAGCCGAAGATTTTACCTTCGCTGGAGATCGCGAGGGTGAACTCGGGCTCGGGGACGTCCCAGGTCGAATCGCTTCTGATACCCACTTTATCGAGATGGCCTCTCACGCGGTTGGCGGTCGATTTGAAGAACAGCTCGGGTCGCTCCGCGTCGTAGACTTTATCGTAGAAGATATCGCCTCCTGCTGATTCGGCCTCCTCCATCCGCGCGGTCCGACTGCGGAAGTAAGTCACACCCGACGCCCACACTTCCTGCTGACCGATGGGGGGCTGGAGCGGGATTCCGGGATTCATGGGTTCGCCGTTCGACGCGTCATCAAAAGCATCTGATACGAACTGATTCTGGTCAGCTGAACTGAAAAGCGCGTCGAATGAGAATCCCGGTTGAGCGACTCGAAAAATGCCCGGGTGATCCGTGTTTTCGATGAAAACCGCTTCGTGACTGCGAAAGATGCGAAATGCCATAGCGCGATGATACCGAAAAACAGGGAGTCTTCCAGCACTCAAGAGGACGTTGTTGAGTGTTTCTGAAATCGCGATTAGTTTGAGGAGTGAACTCCCTGACTAAACCCTGTTGGATCGTTGCCTTAACCCTGTTGTGCTGCTCGACCGGTTTCGGGGAGTCGGTATCGGTTGCGACGATCAAAGCGTCGGATCTCGTTGAATACGAAAACCAACCGGAACCGGTGAAGGCGCTGATCGATGAGGCGCTGGCGTTGACCAGGAAAAAGCTCTCCTACACCTACGGGTCGAATTCACCGGCCAACCTCGGGATGGATTGTTCCGGAACCGTCCAACACACCCTGCAATTGATGGCGGACGGAGACGTTCCCCGCAGCTCCTACGGCATGTATCACTGGGTCAAGGACAGCGGGAACCTCGTGGAAACGCCCGGAGTCACGAAGACGACCGACTCCGTTTTCGCCGACCTGAAACCGGGTGACCTCCTTTTCTGGGTGGGAACGAACACGACGAAGGGACGGGTTCCTCCGATATCTCACGTCATGGTTTACCTCGGGACCTTGAAGAAGGACGGGAAAGGTGTCGTTTTCGGCGCGAGCAGTGGACGGCGCTACCGCGGAAAGCGCATCCACGGAGTGAGCGTTTTCGACTGGAAAGTGCCATCAAAGGCCAGCTCCGCGAAATTCGTCGGCTACGGTCCGATTCCCGGTCTCGTGAAGGAGGGGGAGGGCTCAGTTTCGGCGGCGGACGCGCCCGACGCGAAGCCGAAAGGCCTGAAATCGGCACTTGAATTCCTCTTCAAGAACCCCGACAATTCTAACTAATGAAGAAAAACCTCATCCTCGGAATTTTATTCGCGTCTTCTTTAGCTTTTGTCGGGTGCTCCCCTACGCAACGAGGCGCCGGCACGGGTGCTGCCGCTGGTGCTGCTATCGGAGCTCTCGCGGGTGGTAGCGGTAATCGACTGGAAGGCGCGCTGATCGGCGGTGCTGTTGGCGGTCTTGCCGGTGGTGCAATCGGTTCGAATCAGGAGAAAAGATATTACGGGCCGCATAACAACGCCTACAATAACAATCATCGCAGACACAACCACGGTTACTAGAACCCACGTTTTGCTCCCCGCCTAAGGGGAACGATTACACGACGGCCGGCCTCTTTGAGAGTTCGGCCGTTTTTTTGTCTCTCCGGTAACTTCGTCAACCTGACGCCCCGGGTGAATTAAGGGAATGTCAGTGCTTTTTCTTCCGGAAAAAACAGTCCGCGTTTATTGTCTGGTTTTTTCACGCCTCATTGGCGATCTTTTTGACGGCACTCATCTCCGGACCAGTTTCCCGGAGAGGACTTTAACGTAATTGAATACATGAAAATTGAAGCGGGAAAAACAAGAATCGGCTGGATCGGAACCGGCGTCATGGGATCCAGTATGTGCGGTCATCTGATCGATGCCGGATTTGAAGCGACTGTTTTTTCGAGGACCCGTGAGAAGGCTGAGCCTCTCGTCGAGAAGGGAGCTGCCTGGGCTGCAACGCCGCGGGCGGTGGCAGAGCGATCGGATGTCGTATTCTCTATCGTCGGTTTTCCGTCGGATGTGCGCGAGGTGATCCTCGGTGATGACGGTGTTTTGGCAGGATCTTCGGAGGGATCTGTGATCGTTGATATGACGACGAGCGAACCTTCACTTGCCGTCGAGATTGCCGGGGCGGCGAAAGAATCGGGCGTTCACGCGATCGATGCTCCCGTGTCCGGCGGCGACATCGGAGCGAAAGGGGGCACGCTTTCCATCATGATAGGCGGCGATGCAGAGGTCGTCGAGGCGCTCGCCCCGTGTTGGGAGGCGATGGGGAAGACGGTCGTTCACCAGGGCGGAGCCGGTGCCGGGCAACACACGAAAATGGTCAATCAGACGTTGATCGCGACCAACATGATCGGCGTCTGTGAGGCTTTGTTATACGCTCATCGTGCCGGGCTCGATCTGCCGACCGTCCTTCAATCGGTCGGTTCCGGCGCGGCGGGGAGTTGGTCGCTTTCGAATCTGGGCCCGAGAATCATGGACAACCATTTCGATCCCGGATTTTTCGTCGAGCATTTCATCAAGGACATGGGAATCGCGCTCGATGAGGCGAAGCGGATGAATCTCGCGCTTCCCGGGCTCGCTCTCGCGCACCAGCTTTATCTCGCGCTCCAGGCGCAAGGGCATGGACGCGACGGGACCCACGCGCTCCAGCTCGCGCTTGCTTCGATGAGCGGCGTCGATTGGGTGAATCGCTCTTGAGTTGTCTTTCTCTTACTGCTCGGCAACGCGCCAGCGCTGTCCGTAAGTCGGCGACGGTCGCTTCAATCGGCTCTTCCGTGTCTCCGTATTGCCATTTTGCGGCGAACGTGTCTAAATGGGCGCATGATGAAGGCCCCTCGACCCCACTGCTTACAGGACAAGCTCTTTTCTTTTCCGAAAATCCGACAAGGGCTTCTCATTGCGATTGTCTTCTTCGTCTTCAGCGTATCGATTCAATCAGGGGCCGCGGATAAACCCACTCCGCCGAACGTCATTTTCCTGCTCGTCGATGACATGGGCTATGCTGATGTCGGCTGCATGGGGTCCCCGGACATCAAAACACCGAACATTGATCGTCTCGCGAACGAAGGCGTTCGCATGACCGACTGCTACGCGAGCGCTCCGGTTTGCTCTCCGACCCGCGCCGCCTTCCTTACCGGACTCTGGCAGCAACGCACCGGGATCGAGTGGGCGATCGGTCTGACTTCGGAGGAAGCCAAACGAATCGACGGGAAGATGGTCACCGCGACGGAGCCCTTCACGATGGGGCTGGAGCCGCAGGATTCTTTTCTCACCCCGCTTTTGAAAAAGCAGGGCTACGGCACTGCTCTCTACGGCAAATGGCATCTCGGTTTCAAGCCCGAGCACAACCCCGTTCAGCACGGCTTTGACGAATTCTGGGGCATCATCGGAGGCCAGTGTGACTACTACAAATACTACTACCTCGGCGGGATGAAGCAGCTCTATGAAAAGACCGAGATGACGACGGCTGAAGGCTACATCACCGACCTCATCAATCAGCGTTCCGTCCGCTACATCCGCGAGGAGGCGAGCAGTCCGTTTTTTCTCTACGTTCCCTACAACGCGGTTCACCATCCTTACCACGTTCCCGGTGATCCTACGCAAACCTACACGAACGAGAACAAAAATGACGGCACCCGCGCCGGTTACGTTAAGATGGTGGAAAGCATCGACAAGGGCGTCGGCGAAATGTTTGCCGCACTTGAAGAGAAGGGGATCCTCGACAACACCCTCATCATTTTCAGCAGTGACAACGGCGGTGAGCGGTTCTCTGATAACGGCCCGCTCTTCAACCACAAGACGACGCTGTGGGAAGGTGGCATCCGCGTTCCGTGTCTGATTCGCTGGCCTGATGGCGGAATACCTGCGGGTATGGTTACCGATCAACCGGCGATCACGATGGACCTGACCGCCACGATTCTCGCCGCAGCCGGGGTGGATCTCCCCAAGGATCATCCTATCGACGGTATCAACCTTCTCCCGATCTTTCGCGGCGAAGAGGAGCCGATTATGGAGCGCACCTTCTGCTGGCGCGTCGACCGCTCACGCCGCCGCATGAAAGCGGTCCGTCACGGTGATTGGAAATATGTCAAAGACGACATGGTCGAGATGCTCTTCAATCTCAAAGAGGACATCGGAGAACACAACGACCTTTATTACGAGCACCTCGATAAGGTGAAAGAACTAAGAGCGAAGCTCGCGGAGTGGGAAGCGGACGTGGACGCTGTGCCACCGGCGATCTCAATTCGGTGAGGGGAGGGCGGGGAGGTGCGAGTCGGGCTTAAAGGCAGTGCGGCTTAGATGCCAAAGAATTAAAGGTGAAAGTTAGCTCTGAAATTGAATGTGTTCGATGCTTATATCCTTTATCGTGAGCGATTTGTGTTGTTTTGGCGCTTCATTTGATCCGTGTTAGCAAAAACCACTCCTCTTCCATTTGAAAACTCCTGCAATTCTGGCAACCTTAGCAGATTCATTCACGGGACTATACAACGGTTTTTAAGTTATTATTGAATGAATTTTTCTGCTTCTGCAATTTTGATTTGATGCGTAATAGTGCTCCAGACATTGACCGATTCACGGCCCGGTTTTCCCGCAGTAATCGAGCAATCCCTGTCGACTTCCGAAAACTGGTTCGAGATTTAGGGACTCCAGACCGGGCAACTCACTTTTTGCACCCGTATCCTGCAAAACTTCTTGTGCAAATACCCTACTTTTTTCTTTCGAATGACGTTCTTTCGAAGAAGGGAGATCGAATTCTAGATCCTTTCTCAGGATCTGGAACGGTAATGCTTGAGAGTATCATTGCTCAACGAAAAGGGTTTGGTGCCGAATCTAATCCGCTAGCTAGGTTGATATCTGAAGTAAAAACGACACCGCTCTGTCCTGCTTTACTCAAGAGGACGCTGCGAGAGATCACGCATGAGTGGGGCAACGACTCGAGTGTAGCGATCCCTGAACTTGTAAATCCAGCACATTGGTTTCTTCCAAATGCAATTGAACAATTAGGACAACTGTCTTATCGAATAAGGAAAATAAGCGAGGTAAGCGTGCGCGACTTTTTTCGGCTTTGTCTGTCCAAGACCGCCAGTAAGGTAAGTCTAGCTGATCCTCGTATAAGTGTTCCCGTACGTCTTCGCCAAGAGAAGTATCCAAAAGGAAGCAAATATTACGAAAAAATCGAAAGGCACCTTAAAAATCTTGAAGGAATTAACGTGACTGATGTTTTTCAGCGTATTGCTGACGATAACATCTCGAGAATGACAAACTTACGAGAATTGGTTTCTCAACGAGCCAGTGCAGAAATAGTTTCGGAAGACGCGCGCAGGCTTCATCCTAAACAGACGGAATACAAAGGATTACGTTCATCTTCGATCAATTTGATAATTACTTCACCTCCATATCCAGGCGCTCAGAAGTATGTGAGGGCCAGTACGTTTGGTCTTGGGTGGCTTGAATTGTGTTGTCCTTCGGATATGACGGCTCTCAAGCGCCAAACAATTGGAAGAGAAGAATTTCGAAAAGCTGAGTACTCGATTTGCCCTAGCATTGGCATATCGAGCGCGGATAAGAAAATTCAAAAGATTTATGCCGGAAATAAGGTGCGAGCTTCAGTCGCGGGGGTTTATTTGAACGAAATGCGAGAAGCCTTAGAAGAAATGTGGAGAGTGCTTGTCGATGACGGGCATTTAGTCCTAATCGCATCGAACAACGAAATTGCGGGCGCGAATTTCCCTACTGCACGATATCTTCGGGAAATAGCAGAGTCAGTGGGCTTCAAAACTAAGTTCGTTTTGTATGATGAGATAAATTCTAGAGGGCTTATGACGAAACGGAACAAAACCGCTAGCGTTATTGCTAGGGAGTATGTAATGCTTTTGTCGAAAGTTAAAAAATGACTCTTGAAACTCTTACTTCAAAAATCAAAGTTTTAAGGGATATCGCTTGGGATGGTCGCCCTGATCAAAATGAGCTGAACCAATGGCTGGAAAACTTCGCGACTCTAAATGAGAAAGAGAACGCAATTCATTTACTTTCGAACTTCGTTTACTTTGGTAATCTGCAAGTTAGGCAAATGCTGCGTGCTCTGTTTCGCGAAAAATTTCGATATCCGATTATGAGGCGACTTCGCCGGGATAATGGGATGACTAAGGATGTAGATTTACTCGAGGAACTGTTCAAAAAGAAACTCGAATCAACGAGGTTTCTTGGTATCGGAAATCCTTCAGAAAGTGGGTGTCATTTGCTTTACTATTTTCGTCAAGAGAATGCTTTGCCTAAATCTGTTTTCATAAACACACATGATATTTTTAGTCGAACTGAAGACGGGAGGGCATCAAGTGGTGATCCTTTCTTTAAATTAAATCTAAAAAGCTATGACATCGATCACTACGTCTTTATTGATGATTTTTGCGGTTCTGGGTCGCAGGCTGTTTCGTATTCTCAAGATCTCGTTGAGCAAATCAAGGACCTCAACCCTGCCGCCACGGTCGACTATCTGGTCCTGATTGGAAATGGTAGCGGTTTGGAGTATGTGAGAGAAAATTCAGAATTCGATCAGGTCTCTAGTATCTACGAGTTAGATGAATCGTTTCAATGTTTTCATGCAACTGCGAGACAGTATTTGAATCCGCTCGATGGTGTGAGTGTAAGTAAGGCTAAGAGAATGGCACTTAAATACGGGGTACTTGTGAACCCGGATGATCCTCTGGGGTTCGATAACGGAGAGTTACTAATTGGGTTTCATCACAATACTCCAGATAACACTCTGCCTATAATATGGGCTAGTCAGAAAGATTTTGAAGGGTGGTCTCCAATATTTAAAAGATACCAAAAAATCTACGAATAATCATGGATCAATCGAACCCGTTTAATATAACGAAAGCTGTTGATTTTAGCGATCAGCAAATACTTGACTTTTGGGTGGATTATTCCGAAGGGATATCGTTTTCATCAATATTAAAACCAACATCCCCAATGCCCATGTATGTCCTTGGGGGGAAAGGTAGTGGAAAGACGCACTTGCTTAGGTATTTTTCATTTGCTTGTCAACAACTTCGACACAGCGGTGAGGGTAGCTCAAGTAACGGGGTTTCCGATGACGGTTATTTGGGGGTTTATCTCCGCTGCAGCGGAGTGAACGCATCTCGGTTTAGTGGGAAAGGGAGATCTGGCGAGCTTTGGAGTGACGTTTTTGCTTATTACTTTGAGCTGTGGCTGTCACAGTTGCTCCTTGATAATTTAGAGCGGAGTGGGGAGGCCAGTGAAGCTGATCAGGTCAAGATTTGCTGTGAAACCGTGAAGTTAATAGATGAGGCGCCGAGTGGTATTGAATCGATGGCCGACCTGAAGCAATATCTGCGGAAGAATCAGCAAGAAATCGATTTAGAGATAAATAATGTAGCACTGACTGGTTCATTTAATCCAAAGATCCGAATAACTAGAGGTAGGTTGATATTCGGATTGCCTAAGATCATAAAATCCATTCTCCCATCAATGGGCGATTGTCTTATTGTATATTTGATTGATGAATTTGAGAATCTTTCGGAAGATCAACAGATGTATGTAAATACTTTGGTCAGGGAGAAAGAGGAGGGGTGCACGTTCAAAATTGGAGCTCGACTATACGGGATTAAGACAAATACGACGTTTAGTGATGATGAGGAGAATAAAGAGGGGTCTGAATTCGAGCGATTACATGTAGATGAGGTATTGCGCCAAAATGAGGCACAATACAAGAATTTTGCGGTGTCTTTGATTTTAAGGAGATTGAGTGATTATGACGGTGATAGGCGGACTTATGGTCCAAGGAATCATGCAGAGCTGCAATGTCTGTTTTCTACGACATCAGTAGACAATTGGAGCAGTATTATCGTTGAATCGTATAGGAATAGAGAAAGGCCTTGGGTGAAAGAGTTAAGAACAAAGCTCAAGAGTGTATGCGTGTCCAATTCAACATATTTGAATATTTGTGAATCAGATATCGACGATATCGTTGCGTGTTTGATGCAGAGAGATCATCCCATCATCGAAAAAATGAATATATTTTTGTTTTATCGAGAGTGGTCGAGAAAATCGAACCTTAAAGACGCTGCCTTGCAGATTAAGGTCGAAGCGAGGAAATACTTAGAAAAGCCGTCTTCTAAGACTCGGTATGGAAATGCTGTAAATCAGTTCAAGCTGGATATGGTAGCCCAAATGCTACGTTCCAGTGGAAATCCGCAGAGGTATACCGGGCTTGATACTCTTATCGATATTTCTTGGGGGCTTCCCAGAAATCTTTTAATTCTGCTCAAGAATATTACATCATGGTCGGAGTTTCGTGGAGAATCTCCGTTGTCTGGGGGTGTCGTTTCAGAATCAGCGCAGTCTCTGGGTGTAGCTGATTCTGCGGAGTGGTTTTTCGAAGATGCTCGATCGTTTGGGAGTAACGGGCGTCAGATTCAGACGGCAGTGAGTAGAGTCGCAACATTTTTGAGAATGATTAGGTTTTCCGATAAGCCATCGGAATGTTCTCCGTCGTCTTTTAGCTGTGATTTGTCTCAAATGAGTGATCACGCATTAAGCGTTGTCAGGGGCGCCGAACGGTGGTCCTTGTTGATTAGTGTTGGACAGCGCAAGCAAAAGAATTCTGAGCGAATTACTCATCAGTTTCAAGTGAATCGAATGCTGGCCCCTAAATGGGATCTTCCAATTGCTAGGCGCGGAGTGCCTGAGCTCAATGTTCACGAAGCTGAGGCGATTTTCGGCACGTTCGACACTGAGGAGATGTTTAACCAAGTCCTTGATAATCGGCGGCGACGGATGACAGCTCCTAGTTTTATAGAATTATCTAACGATGGTCAGAAGGAATTATTTTAATAGGAATGAGTGTTCCATATTCCATTTGTGAGAAAGACGAGCTCGATCTCGGCGATTTGAGCGGTAAGGATTACGACTTCTTCCTCTCTGGGTATACTCGGGCCGAACGCGTAACAAAAGTGTTCGCGTCCGTTTCAGCCGACAAGAAACTCTGGTTAATCCAACCTGAGTATGGACTAGATGAACCGCTGGTAGAGGACGGACAATATCTTTATACTCCTGCTAGCGCGTGTGATGAGGTGGCGTTCGTACGAGAACTCTGGGAGGTTTACAAAGACGATCTCAAGCCATCAAAGCGGATTTGTATCGATATAACTGGGTTGCTTCGCCCAAACTTAATGTTTCTGATTCGGTTCTTGTTTGAGAAAAATGTTAAACTTTTCGACGTGATATACACCGAGCCTGTGGCCTACTCGAAGGGTGACGCAACAGACTTTTCAGGAAAAGACATTTCTAAGGTTCTGGCCGTATCCGGATTTTGCGGCAATCACGAAATCAATACATCACAAGATATTCTTATAGTAGGTGTTGGATATGATGACCATTTGATAGCAACTGTTGCGGAAGATAAGGATCACGCTCGCAAGGTTCAGCTGTTCGGGTTTCCAGCGCTAAAAGCGGATATGTTTCAAGAGAATCTGCTCAAAGCTGCAAAGTGCGAAGAATCCATGGGGCAGGTTGCTCAGGGCGGAGGGTCAACTGTTTTTGCGCCCGCTTATGATCCTTTTATGACTGCGGAAGCCCTCAGTGAATTTATGACTGAGCTTCCGTTGGGTTCGAAATGTTCGAACCTTTATCTCAGCCCGCTATCGTCAAAGCCCCAGGTTCTTGGCTTTGTTTTGTATTACTTGCTTGAGTGCATAGGCGAGCCAGTCAGCATGATTTTCCCGTACTCCAGAACCTACAATCCCGAGACATCTCAGGGTATTTCTCGTATCTGGAGATACTCAGTTGAATTAGACTTGGTGTAAAGGTGTTGTGTAGCAAGTGTCTTTTCGGGGGCGTTGTAAGATTCACCGGTCCTTCTAAAATTATGTCGAACAACGGCGTTCCAAAGGTTGGAAGTAGATTACGCGATTTTAGGAAACCGGGCTTTTAGCTAGCTGAACTTGAAAATACGTTACTTAAACCACCATCCGCCCTAACGGAGATGCGGGTGTAAAAGGGATTCCCTCTCACTCAGTCGCACGCTAAAAAGAGAGCATGGCTCTCAAGTTCTTTTTTGTCGTTATTCTCGGGGCACTGTCTGTCCAAATCGCCGGGGCGAAACCGAACATCCTGCTGATCATGGCGGACGATGTTGGCAGTGATGCGATAGGCTGTTATGGCGGGCAGTCCTACCCGACCCCGCATATTGATGCGCTCGCGGAGGGCGGGATGAAATTCAATCACGGCTATTCGATGCCGGTGTGCCACCCTTCCCGGATTTGTTTAATGACAGGGCGGTATCCAAGTCGCTTCGGGCCGGAGGGATCGAAGTGGGGAGACTACCCGGACGCGGCTGAAGGCATTTCGATTGGCGATGTTATGAAGAAGGGCGGTTATGCCACGGCGGTTGCGGGGAAGTGGCAGCTTTGCATGATGAAGGACGACTTGATGCAACCGGCTCGCACCGGATTCGACGAGTGGTGTCTCTTCGGTTGGCACGAGGGCGGGCGGTTTCATGATCCTTTTATCTACGAGAATGGAAAGCTTCGCAACGACACGAGCGGTCAATACGGACCCGATTTTTACACCGATTTTCTTCTCGATTTCATGGAGCGAAGCCACGAGGACGGGAAGCCGTTTTTCGCCTACTACCCGATGGCGTTGTGTCATGACGTGACTGACGATTTGAAGGACGAACACGTCTCGTATTTCCGGGACGGGCGCTGGATGAACTACGCGGAGATGATGGGCTCGATGGACGACATGGTTGGGCGGATGATCAGAGGGCTTGAGCGGATTGGCGTTCGCGATAACACGCTCGTGATATTCACGACCGACAACGGGACTCCCAAGGCGAGTTATCTCTATGTTGATGAGGACGGTGAAATGGTGAGACCGAAAGTTCTCTCGATTCAGAATGGAAAGATCGTTCCGGGCGGTAAAGGGAAGTTCGACGATACCGGAACGCGCGTGCCGCTGATCGCGAACTGGCCCGGGAAAATTAAAGCGGGAAGTGTCGTCGACGAGATGGCTGATCTCACTGACTTGTTGCCAACCGTGGCGGAAGTTGCCGGACTGGATGATGACGGAGTCGCCCGTGACGGAATCAGTTATGCTCCGGTTTTGTTCGGTGAGAATCGGGCAACAGAGCGTCCGTGGATATACGTGGAGTTAAAAGGGAAACGCTGCGTTCGCTCTCCCCGGTGGAAGCTTTACGATAAGGGGAGATTTTACGATCTGGAAAATGACCCCCTCGAGAAATCGCCCTTGAAAATTGAGACGCTGTCGAGCGAGGGGAGGGAAGAGCACGCCCGATTACAGAAAGCGCTCGACGGCCTTACGGGACCGCTCTAGTGACGCGTCGGCTGGTTCGGAACGTTTCCGGGTGCTGAGAGAATCGCTATTTCTTCACGAAATCCGGATTGGCCACCGGAAGCTTCGCTTCCTGTTCGGCGAGCGCCTTCAGGAGCAACGCATCCAGTTCTTTGACTTTGTCGGGAAGTTCCCGGGCAAGATCGTGTTCTTCCGAAAGGTCTTTTTTGAGATCATACAGTTCGTGAGTTCCGACCCAGTATTTGATCAGTTTCCAATCTCCTTTGCGAATGATGGAATAGGGGCCGGGCGCGTGACGGTAGTGTGGGAAATGCCAAACGATCTCATCCCGATCCAGTCGGATTTTTCCGCCGCTGATGAGATGGGGAAGGAGGGAGAGTCCATCAATGGGTCGATCCTGCGGGAGCGGAATGCTGGCGGCGTCGAGGATGGTGGGGAAAAGATCGATCGAACTCACCGGCATCTCGGAAGTGACGCCGGACGGAACTCTGCCTGTCCATCTAACGAGGAGAGGAACGCGAATGCCGCCTTCGTGTGGGTAGCCTTTTCCACTTCGCAGAGGCGCGTTGTCGGTCGGGTTGCCTTTGTTATCCAGTCCGCCGTTGTCGCTCGTGAAAATGACGAGCGTGTTCCCGGTGAGATCCAGTTCATCTAACAGATCGAGAATCGCACCGGTGGAGTCGTCGACGGACTCGACCATCGCGGCATATTTGGCGTTGGCTTCGGATTTGCCTTCCTTCTTGTATTTTGCGGCGACTTCCGGAATTGCCTGAATCGGGGTGTGCACCGCGTAATGCGACAGTTGAATAAAGAACGGTTCTTCCTTCCACTTCCGGATCAACGCGAGAGCTTCGTCCCCCTCACGGTGCGTGAGATATTCACCTGCCTTGCGTCCGGGGAGGAAAGGGATTCCCTCGCGTAAGGTTTCGTGTTTTCCTTTGGGCTGGTTGTAGGGATCGAAATAACTGGGTGGCTGTCCATAGTCACAGCCGCCGAGATTTACGGTGAATCCCTGTTTCGTGGGATACCAGTCGGGATCTCCGAGGTGCCACTTTCCGATGTAGGCGGATTCGTAATTCATCGCCCCGCCGAGGGCCTCAGCGGTCGTGATTTCATCGTGCTCCATCCAGAAAGGATTGGGAGGGCAGAGGAGCTCGTTTTTCGGCGAGCCGACATACTTCGTCGGGTTGGCTTCGGGCGTTCCCATGCCACCGCGCTGAAAGCGGGAGCGAATCCAGTCAGTCACGCCGATGCGATGCGGGTAGCGTCCCGTTTGCACGGCGGCTCGTGTCGGAGAGCACACCGCGCACGAAGCATACGCGTTCGTGAATCGAACCCCCTCTTTCGCGAGCCGGTCGATGTTGGGTGTTTGATAGTAGTCTGAACCCTGGCAACTGAGGTCCATCCAGCCCATGTCATCGACGAGGATTAAAATGACATTGGGCGGGTGCTCCTGCGCGGTGGCTGCGGCGGAGATGAGTAAGGTCAGGGAAACTGAGAAAAGAAAACGTAGCATGAGCGAAAACGGTGGATGTGGCAGGGCTTAGACGGAAAGTCTAGTCAGTCGTCGGTGCCCTTTCCAGTAAGAAACGTGAGGTATTGCAGAATTCATTGAAACGGCGTGCTTAAGCGTTTGAGGAATGGGATGGAGGCGCGATGATTACGAGGCGATGGAACTGACACAAACAACTAACGAGGCCAAATATCAGCGTTGGATCGGGCTGCTGCTGATTGCGCAGACTTTGATTCTCATTGTCGCCTCGTTGAACCGGTTAACCGATTTTTCATCGGGTCCGGTTGCTGCGAATCAGTTTCTTCGCTGGCGTGATTTTAATCATCTCATGGTTTTTCCGCCACTGACCGTGATTGTCGCGATTGGCTTTCGTCAGGTTTTTCTGAAGGTGGGAGGAAATCGGGACGGCAGAGTGGATTTGCTCTTCGTGATTGCCGTTTACTTTCTCGGCGCGGGATACGGCGTTCATGAGTTGGCCAACTACCTGAGCATGCTGATAAAATCGCGGGAGACGATCGATCCGGTTCTTCGTGAGGTGATTCGTTACAACGATGATGATTTTTCCCACTGGGTGTTCTTTGGCGCTTTTATCGCCTTGAATGTCGTGATGCTGTTGTGGCAGGCCGCAAATCCTTTTCAAACCCGCCTGTCGTGGATCGACATGGCGATCTGCATCGTTAACGGGGCGGTGCTTTCCGCTGCAATCTTCGTCAATCTCTCTCGAGGCGACCTCGGGTTTGATTTGGTGGCTTTGTTGGCCCTTGCCCTCGTTGCATTGTACTTCTGGCTGAAAGACAGAAAGCAACCAATGAATATCTACTACGTAACGGGACTCTGGCCGGGGCTGATCGGAACGGCGATCGCGAGAATGCTCTAGTGCGCGGGGAGAGTGGGAGAGTGTCGCGTAAATGACGACTTACGAGACGCTTCGAGCTGGAGGCTCGTTGAGAAATTAGCCGGTGGTGGGGCGGAGCGAAACCACCGGATTTAGAGCAAAGCAATGAGAGCGCCCTGAAGGGTCGCCGGAAACGACGCATCTCCCACCTGCATTTTCCGCGATCGGATCCATACGGCGTTCTTGCGCCCCATCCGGGGCTTACTATTTGTCCCACGCCATATCCGGTGGTTGCGCGTTGCTTCACCACCGGCTGATATCCTGGAAGCCTCCGGCTCACGGTGCGGCGATGTGCGGCGATGTGCGATTCGCGGATGGAATCCGGAAGGGCTCAGTGGTAACCCTTTTGGGCAAGTCCTTGCCCTCCTGTTTACCGCTCGTTTGAGCTCGTTTGAGAACTGGTTCCCCGCGGGCGGGGAATCGCAGATCAGGCGAAAATCTCGTGTGCGACTTTGCCTCCTTCGGGGCCGGTGAGGCGGTGCTCGCGTCCTGCGTGTTGGAACTTCAGATCGTTGGCGGGCAGGCCCATGAGATGAAGAATCGTTGCGTGGAGATCGCGGAAGTGAACCTGACCATCGACGGCCCGTGATCCGGTTCCGTCGGTGGCGCCATGAACGTAACCGCCTTTGACGCCACCACCAGCCAACCAGAAAGTGAACCCTCTCGCATTGTGTCCTGTCTCATTCTTCCCGTCACCGGGAGTGAGTCCGGGACGTCCGAATTCACCGCCCCAGACGACAAGGGTATCCTCGAGGAGACCGCGTTGATCGAGATCTTCGAGGAGAGCTCCGATCGGCGCGTCGGTTGCGGCGCAGTTGGCTTCGAGATCGCGCCGGTGGTTTTTGTGCTGATCCCAGCTTCCGTGGTTCACTTCGATAAAGCGGACTCCTGCTTCAGCGAAGCGTCGGGCAAGTAAGCACTGCCTTCCAAAGTCGGTGGATTTGCAGGTGCCGACGGGGCCCGATTGCATACCAACCCGGTAGCGTTCGAGCGTCTGCTTTGATTCGGTCGAAAGGTCGAGGAGCCCGGGGGCGTTCATCTGCATTTTGAATCCCAGTTCCATCGATTCGATGACGCTCTCCAGTTTGGCGTCTTCGGGTCTCGCCGCCAGATGATTGCGATTCATGAACTGGGTGAAGTCGAGTTGCCGGCGCTTCACGGAGTGAGGCAGGTGAGCGCTCTGGATATTGTTGATCGAGGCTTCGCTCATGTTTTCCCCGTTCACCCCGATGGGAGTGCCGTTGTGAATCGAGGGGAGGAAGCTGCTCGAGTAGACGGATGGCTTGGAAGTGTTCAGACTGATGAAACCGGGGAGATTCTGATTCTCAGATCCCAGTCCGTAGTTGATCCAGGAACCGAGGCTGGGGCGTTCACGCAACCGGTCGCCGGTGTGGAGCTGGAGAAAGGATTGCGCGTGGATTCCGGTGTCGGCGTGCATCCCGTTAAGGAGGCATAATTTGTCGGCGTGCTTTGCTGTCTCCGGCATCAGCTCCGATATATGAAGTCCGCTTTCACCGTGCTGAGAGAACTCGTAGACCGAGCCGGGGTGGGGCTTCTTCCCCGTTTGGGGTTTGTAGTCAAAAGTGTCGAGTTGCGCAGGGCCACCGCTCATGCAGAGGAAGATGACCCGCTTCGCCCGTGCCCGCACCCGGGGAATGACACCGGATTCGTTGGCGATCGCTGAGAAGGCAAGAGAGCCGAATCCGAAGGCGCTTTGCCTGAGTATGTCGCGTCGTGAAAAGGTGGTCATGATAGGGCGGGAGCAATCAGTCAATGTAGCGAAATTCGTTGGTCATAAAGAGCGCCTGTGTGAGGGCGGCCCATGCCGATTCTTTCGAGCGGAGGTCGTCGGAACTCAGCTCAATGAACTCAAGCGCACGGTAAAGTTCCTCGGGGTCGGGCTCACGGAGGAGGGTTTGTTTGTAGAGCTCTTGAATCCGTTTCTCGTCAGCATTACTTTCCCCGTTGAGTAGACGTGATGCAAGGATTGAGGATTGCTCAATAACGAGGTCATGATTGTAGAGATACAGTGCCTGGCCGGGAATCGTGCTGACGGTTCGCTTTCCTTCGCTCTTGAGGAATCCGGGGAGATCAAACGCTGCGATCTCTGAAGGCATCGCTCCTCTCAGGTAGCAAAGGTAGATGCTCCGGTGGTTGGATGGCTCGTGAAAGTTACCACCGAGGTTCACAAGAATATCGCGATGCTGAATCAACGATCCTTCACCGGGACGCGGGTCGAGCTGACCGCTTACTTTCAGGATGCTGTCTCGCAGGGACTCGGCGGCGAGGCGGCGTCGGCTGTGATAGGTCAGCCATTGGTTTTCGGTGTCAGCGGCTTCTACGTCACTTCGCGGCTTACTGCTAAGTTGGTAGGTCCGACTGAGAACGATTTCCCTGATCATCTGCTTCACGGACCATTGGTTGTCGATGAACCTGTCGGCGAGATAATTCAGAAGTTCGGGGTGGGTGGGACGCTCCCCGTAAACGCCGAAGTCGTTTGGCGTTCTCACAATACCATCACCGAAAAGGTGCTGCCATATCCGGTTCACCATTACCCGGGAGGTGAGCGGGTTGTCAGGGTGGGTGATCCACTGAGCGAGCTCTGCGCGACCGCTCTTGTCATCGGGGATGGTGAGGGGAGGTGGTCCGGGAATTGACTCGGGGAATCCCCGCGGAACCGGTGCTCCGAGTTTTTTTGACTCGCCTTTAATGTTGAGGCGGCAGTCGCCCGGTGCCTTGCCTTCCTTCACTCCCATCGCGAGCGGCGTTCCCTTGGGCCACGGAGGGGCCGGGATCGGTTTCGGCTTGCCGGTATTGGATTGTAAGAGGACGACGGTCTCGACAAAGTCGGTTGGCGGGAAGCTTTTCGGGGCGCTCTCGAGAATGTGGAGATCCGTGGGCGGCGCGGTGAGGCCTTCATTTCCCGCGAGTCCCCACATCGTATTCGACGACGTGAAAAATCCCGCCATGGCGTAGTAATCTTTCGCCGAAATGGGATCAAATTTGTGGTCATGGCAGCGGGCGCAGGCGATGCTGATCCCGAGAATTCCGTTACCGATCACTTCGATTTGATCCGCGACGACATCCATCGCGAAATTGTCATTCATCGCTTTGGCGGGTTTCGCACCGAGAGCGAGAAATCCTGTCGCCACGAGATGCCGGTCACGTTCCTCCGGAGAAGAATGCGGGAGGAGATCTCCTGCAATTTGTTCGGTCAAAAAGCGATCATAGGGAGTGTCGCTATTGAATGCATCAATCACATAATCCCGATACCGCCACGCGTGGGGGAAAGTCGGATTCCGGCTGAGTCCGTCGTTGCCGTTTGATTCGGCATAGCGTGCCACATCCAGCCAGTGTCTGCCCCAGTGCTCACCGAAATGCGGGGAGGCAAGAAGCTCGTCGACGACGGTGACGATTGCTTTGTCAGGATCGACGAGATAGCCCGCGAGAAAGAGTTGAAGGTCGGTTGGAGAGGGTGGCAATCCGGTGAGGTCAAAGTGGAGGCGTCGAAGCAGCATTTCCGGAGGGGCATCCTGCGCCGGGCTGAGGCCTTTGCTTTTCATCGCCGCCAGAGCAAACTGATCGACAGGGCTGCGCGGCCAGTCAGCACCCGAGGTGGAGGGGACGGTTGGCGGGGCGATGGGTTCGAGTGCCCAGAGCGCGCCCTCCTCGTAGTCGCGTTTTGCGTAGTCTTCAGAAAGGAGCGTGCCCGGCTCGCGGGGATCCGGCGCGCCCATCTCAACCCATTTAACGAAGTCGGCGATGACCGGCTCCGGCAACGGCTTCCTGGGTGGCATCGCGAGGTCGGACTCGTGGGAAAGCGATTCAATGAGAAGGCTCTCGCCCGGGTTTCCCGCGATGAGGGGTGGTCCCGATTCGCCACCCTTGAGCAAAGCCTCCGGAGAATCGAGTAGCAGTTTCCCGCCTATCTTTTTTGCGTCGGCGGCGTGGCACTTGAAGCAGTGCTCGACGAGAGCAGGTCTGATTTTCTTTTCGAAAAAGTCACGCTGAGCAGGCGTGACTTCTTTCGCGATCAGAGGCATGGAGGTAACCCCATACGAAAGAGCGATCGCAAAACAGAGAACTATATATTGGCGCAACGACATCACCGGAAACATCTGGATAGTAACGATTTGCGGCGCGGTCGGCAAATCGCCAGTTTACGCTATCACGGGAGGCGTTGTCGCGCGGACAGGCGCTTCTCTGCTCGACCTTTTGATTTCAAACTCATAGATTCTCTCAAATGAACAATCGTCTTTATTACCTCAATCTGTTGCTCGGTATCGGGATCCTCTCGATCTCTACCGGTCTTTTCGCCGGAACCGTGGTCTATGTTTCCGAGAGTAAGGACAGGAAAATCGCCGTCTATTCGCTCGACGAATCGAATGGCGATCTCGCCCGGATCAGCGAGGTCGAGTTCGAAGGCGCTTCGGGGTGTCTCGCTGTCAACAAGGCGAGGACGAAGCTGCACGCGTCGATTCGAACGGTTCCCGCTTTCGACTCGCTTTCGATCAGTCCTGAAGACGGGAGCCTCCAGAAACTGGCGAGTCGGCCTGCTCAGGGGAGCGCGGCCTACATTTATCTGGATGCGAGCGAGAACTGGCTGCTTTCGGCCTGCTATGGAGAAGGGCTCGTAGCGGTGTCACGGGTGACCAATGGCGCTGTCGCCGGGGATCCGCAGAGTATTCTTAATGTCGGAAAAAAGGCGCACTGTATCCAGACCGACCCTGCCAACCGTTTTGCGTTTTGTCCTCAGCCCGTCGATTTGAATCAGATCGTTCAGATGAAGTTCGATGCCGAGAACGGTGTTTTGACGCTTAACGAGCCACCGGCGATGAAAGCAGGTGAGGGGGATGGTCCCCGTCATCTTCAGTTCCACCCGAACGGGAAGTGGGTCTACGCGGTTAACGAACAGGGGAAGAGTGTGACGCTCTGCGATTATGACGCTGAAGCCGGCAACCTGACAATGCGCCAAACGCTTTCGACCGTCCCCGACAGCTGGGACAAAAGCGAAGGAAGTTGTGCCGATATAGAGATCAGTGCTGACGGGCGCTTTGTCTATGCCAGCAACCGTGGACATAACAGCATCGCGATGTTTTCAATCAATGAGAAGGACGGAACGCTGACTTCGCTCGGACAGGCGCCGACAGGAGAGATTCCCCGTTCGTTCAATCTCATCGAAGGTGGTGAGAAGTTCCTCGTGGCGGCGGGGCAGAAATCAAATGATCTCACTGTGTATCGCAGGGATGCTGAGTCCGGATTGCTGACCAAATTGAAAACCTACGACTGCGGGGCAAGCCCGGCCTGGGTTGTCGGCGTGAAACTCCCTGACGCGGAGTAGAATCAGGGGTGAGGCGAACACTCCTGTTCGCCTGAGACTCCTGCACCCGGAGCGCAGCCACACGGGAGAATCTATTCGCGGCTCTTCTTGCGGTAGGCGCCGGGTGTCATCTTGTAGCGCTCCCGGTAGGATGTCTGCAGGTAGTGGGCGTGGGTAAAGCCGGCGAGGTCGGAGATCGTTTCGATCGTGAGATCGCTGTTTCGGAGAAGACGATTCACTTCCTTGAACTGAACCCTGAGAATTTCCTCTTTGGTTCCCCGCTGCAAGGAGCCCTTCATCCGGCGTTCGAGAGTGCTTCGCGAAACACCGAGCGCTTTGACGATCTCTGCCACGGTGATGCCTTCGAAGGCGTGTTCCCGGATCAGCTTGACGGCACGGAGCACGATCGGATCCTCGATTACATATTCATCCGACGAGGCTCTCACCTCGATTCCTTTGGGCGGGACGAGGACCGCTTCCGCTGATATCGTTTCGCCCTGCATGAGTCGGTCGAGTAAACCGGCCGCTTTGTAGCCTACGGTTTCGCCATCGAATTTGACGCTTGTGAGGGAAGGGGAGGCAAAATCACAGAGCGTCGTTTCATTCTCGCAGCCGACTACGGCGACTTCTTCGGGAACGACGATGCCCGCTCTGCGACAGGCATCAAGGAGTCGCACTGCGAGCTGATCATTCGCCGCAAAGATACCGACCGGTTTCTCGATCGATTCGAGCCAGGTCATGAGTTCTGCCTGGTGTGCTTCCCAGTCCTCCGGCGTCGTTTCGCCGTGAGCGGGGAGGCTTTCGCAGCGCGCTCCGGCCTCTTCCACCCGGGTGACGAAATTACTGACTCTATCGCGGAAAAACTGCTCAGTATCGAGCGTGTAGGCCGCAAATCGACGGTAACCGCGGTTCAGGAAATGTTCCGCGACGGTCTCGCCGATCAGCGCATTGTCCATTCCCACAAAAGGTAGGTTCTGATTGTAGTTCGTGGAACGCAGTTCGATCGAAGGCACTCCGGCCTCGCGAACCGCCTCTGCCATCGCTTCGCTGTGGGTCCTCGTTAGAATACCGTCTCCGTCCCAATGATTGAGCCAGGGCGGGGGAGATGACTCGAACGCGCGGAGTTCGAGGAAGGTCGACCAGTGTCCGTGCGTATGGATGTAGCGGCTCACCCCTGAGAGTAGGTCACGCGTGTAGCTTCGGCTCGTCTCGACGAGAATCGCGACGCGGAGGACGCTGGGTTTTGAGCTTGTTTTCAAGGTGACGAAAAACCTGATGTTTCCTGAACCATATCTGTACAGACAAGCGCGTCAAGGCCCTTAAGATGGGAGCATGTCAGACTATATTGGAAAAGCCCTTATCGTGATTGGAGACGCAACCGAAACGGTTGATACGCTCTACCCGTTCTACCGCCTGCAGGAGGCGAAGATTCAGGCGGTTGTGATTGCCCCTGAAAAACGCCTTTATCAGATGGTGATGCACGAGGTTCGCCCCGGATGGACGATCACGAAGGAGTGGGAAGGGTATCAGCTCGAGGCCGATCTCGCTTTTTCTGAAGTGAAGCCTGAAGAATACCTCGGCATTCTGTTTTCGGGAGGCCGCGCTCCGGAATACATTCGTGAGGACGAGGACCTTATTAAACTGACTCAATGGTATTTTGATAACGACAAGCCGATCGCGAGTGTTTGTCACGGTGTTGAGATTCCCGCTCGTGCCGACCGCGTCAAAGGTCGCCGCATGGCGACGGTCGCAAAGTGTCAGTTCGATCTCGAAATCTGCGGGGGAACTTACGTAAACGAACCCTGCGTCATCGACGGAAATCTCGTCTCGGGGCGCACCTTTCACGACAACGGCCATTACGTGGGTCCGTGGATTAAAATGCTGGAGGAGGCCGCTGCCGGCGCTTAACTTTTTACCCTGACAAAACCCTGATTATGGATCGTCGTAAAGCCTGCCAACTCATTGGCGCCTCACTCGCTTCGCCTGCTTTTTTAGAGGCAGCGGAATCATCATTTCAACTTCGCTATGTCCTTTCGTCGGCCATGTTTGGCGACATGCCGCTCGACAGTGTTCTCGGGCAGGTCGCGGAAGCGGGATGCGAATCGGTCGATATCTGGCGAAAAGGTCACGCGACGCATCGGGAGCAGATCGAGGAGATGGGGGACGATGCGTTTCAGGCACTTCTCAAAAAGCACGGGACGAAGATGTCCGTTTCGACCTGCTATCCGCTTGGGCCTTTTAAGCAGGACGATGAAATGCGGTGGGTGAAAAAGAATGGCGGCAGGATGACCGTTTGCGGTTCCGGAGGTATGGGGGAGAAAGACCCCGTCGGCGCCGAGGCGAAGCGACAGGTGCAGGCGTTTTTTGAAAAGTTGAAGCCACATTACGAACTCGCTGAGGAACTCGGTGTGACGATGGCGATCGAGAACCACAAGAATGCGATGCTCTCGTCACCGGACTCGATTCGATACTTCGTGGAGTTGAATCCCTCGAAGAACGTCGGGATCGCGTTTGCTCCTCATCACTTGCACGATGCGATTGAGGAGATTCCGAAGCTGATCCGGGAGTGTGGAAAAGAGAACCTTCCGTTCTTTTACTTTCAGGAGTATCACCTGTCTTCGAAGCAGCCGATGGCGACGGAGGAGGAGCTGAAGCAGATGCCCGGGTTTGGGTCGCTTGATTATGTTCCGATTCTCGAAGCGTTGCGTGAGGTGAAATTTGAAGGCCTTTCCGAGATCTTCATGCACCCGACGCCTCGTGGCACTCCTATACTCGATACGGCTGAAGAGATATCCGCAGCGATCAATCAGTCGAGAGCGTATTTGACGAAGTGTCTATCCTGAATTCTGTTCCAGCGATGATGGTTCCTTCTATGAAGCACAAACTTCGATTCAACCCTGTCAGGTCATTGATTGTACCCTGTTTGATCGGGGTGTTTGTCAGTTCCATGGCCGAGGCGAAGCCTCATGTCGTTGGTTTTGAACGCTTTCACGGGGATGCGGCATCGGCGGAAGGCGGTGCGATCCTGTTTTCGGAGTTGGGCTGCGCGAACTGTCACGGCGGTTCTCCGGTTGAAGTGGCGCGCAAGGGGCCCAATCTGGTCGATCTCAGTCAGCGGGTCGACCGCGAATGGATTGCAGAGTTTCTGAAAGATCCCGAATCGGGCCGCAAAGGTTCGACGATGCCGTCGATGGCTCACGGGCTTTCCGATGACGAAATTGATGCGGTGATCGCCTTTCTGGGAACCGCGGGTAAGGGAATCAAGTTTCCGAGGAGCCGTCATGCCAATGCCGAGCGGGGCAGTGCTCTCTATCACGAAAAAGGTTGTATCGCCTGCCACGCACCCACTTCCGATTTCAAATCGCCTCACGGAGACGGGGATGTATTCGACTCGGCTCTTGCGATTTCGCACCCTGACTTGCAAACAAAAACGAGTCTCGAAGCGCTGAGCTACTTTTTGAGCCGTCCCTCGAGGTATCGCGTCGATGGCCGAATGCCTCATGTTGTCCTGGACGGTCAGGAGTCAGTGGACGTCGCTGCCCATCTTCTGGATTTTCAATCCTCAGACCCGAGTGGTGCGGAGCCGGTTGCGAACTGGCCGAAAACGACACCGGAGATGCAGGCGAAGGGGAAGGCGCTCGTGCAGAAAATGAACTGCGCTTCCTGTCACTCGATTCCGGGGGTGAAGGAAGCTGGACCAAAGGCCGTTGCCGGTGATGGAGCCTCGCATTGTCTTTCCGCCAAACCGGTCAAAGGCGTCCCTCACTACGACCTCACGGAGATTCAAAGGTCATCGCTCATCCTCTACCTGAAATCGAAGGATGAGGTGAAAGATCTCGATGGTCATCTCACGCTCGCTGCGATGAACTGCTACGCCTGCCACGATCGTGACGGAGTGGGCGGCCCTACCGAAGACACCAATCCATTTTTTGTCGGCAACGAAGGTCTCGGTGATTCGGGCCGCCTTCCTCCGCCTCTCACCGGGATCGGACACAAGTTGCAGCAGGATTGGCTCGAAGGCGTTCTCGCGGGTAGAAAGGAGAACCGCGTTCGCCCTTATGTGAAAACTCAGATGCCGGCCTACGGCGCGCATGCCAAGTCGCTTGCCGCGTGGTTCGCGAAAATGGACGCGGTGAAAGACGCGACTCCACTGGTGGACAATCCTGATGATATGGAAGCGGGACGGAAGTTGCTCGGGATTCAGGGTGGTGTGAATTGCATCACTTGTCACAACTGGGCTGAGCAGAAATCTCTCGGGATTCCGGCTCTCGATCTCAGTTCGCTGGATAAGCGACTTCAGCCTGAGTGGTTTCGCAGCTACCTGCTGAATCCTGCCGAGTATCGTCCGGGAACCTTGATGCCTCCGCTGTGGCCCGGAGGTCATTCGAGTGTGAAGGATGTTCTCGACGGTGACACCGAGCGCCAGATCGGAGCGATTTGGAATTTCATCAAAAGCGGCAAAGGGGATCCTGAAGGATTTCCGGATCGCGCCGGAGGTAAATTCGAATTGATTCCCGAGGACAGGCCTATCATTCAGCGAACCTTCTTTAACAAGGCGGGGACCAAGGCGATTCTTGTGGGTTTTCCGGGAGAGATCAACCTTGCCTTTGATGGTGACAAAGGGGCACCGGCTCTGGTGTGGAGGGGGAGATTCTTCGACGCCTACGATACCTGGTTTACAAGAGCGGCTCCGTTCGGGGACCCGCTGAGCGATGAGGTGGATGCTTTTCCACCACCGGAAACGTCAGGACGGTTCCGGGGATTTACTCTCGATAAGGGAGGTAACCCCACCTTTATCCAAATTCGAGGAGGCGTTGAAGTGAAAGAGGGTTTCAAAGTCAGCGACGGTAAGCTGATTCGAACGGTAGCGTGGAACGAGGGCCCGGCTCCTGAAGTGAGCCATCCGGAAGGCGTCACGGTAGACGAAGTCGCCGGAGAGAATTCGAACACCTACACTTATTCCTGGAAATGAAATTTAGATTAACAGCATTGTTAGTGTGCGGGTTGAGCGCGGGATCGATTGCGATCGCCGACGAGAAAAAGCCGTCGTATGAACTCTTTGAGTTGATGACGGCGAGCTCGCCGAGTAATTCCCGTTCCGCTGATTGGACGCCCGGAGACGGGATTACGATGGAGGTGAGCGGGATGGCCTGGGTCAAAGGATCGCTCGCGGTATCGACTCGGAAAGGGGAGATTTGGATGATCGGGAATCCGCTCTCGACGGACAAGTCAAAGATCACCTACAAACGCTTTGCCTCTGGTCTGCATGAACCGCTCGGTGTCACCGTGGATGGTGATGACCTCCTTGTTACGCAGCGGGCGGAAGTCACCCGTCTCAAGGACACCGATGGAGACGGCGTCGCTGATGCCTACCTCACCGAGTGCGACGGATGGAATGTTTCCGGCAACTATCATGCTTACGCCTACGGGCCGGAGCGGGATGGTAACGGTGATCTCTGGGTCACGCTCAATCTCGGGATGGGGCCTCTCTCCAACAACGCGATCGGCTGGCGCGGTTGGGGCGGGACGATCGGACCCGATGGATCTTTTCAGCCGAAGGCGCTGGGAATGCGTTCTCCGAGCGGCCTGGGGGCCAACCTCGAGGGTGACATGTTCTTTTCCGATCAGCAGGGGACCTGGATTCCTGCGACACCGATTTATCACCTTCGCCCCGGTGTTTTCTACGGAAATCAGGAATCGACGAAGGCGTTCAAGTTGCCTAATGCGCCTTTCCAAATGAGCGCGATTCCCAAGGCCGGAATCCCTTATGCCGAAGCGCTCGAGAGTGTGAAGGAGTTCGTTCCACCTGCGGTTTGGTTGCCCTATAACAAAATGGGTCGGAGCGGCACGGATGTGGAACTGATCGATCAGGATGGAAAGTTCGGGCCCTATGACGGGCAGCTTCTCATCGGAGAATTCACGAACTCGTCGATCAACCGGGTCTTCCTTGAGAAGGTTGGCGGTGAGTATCAGGGCGCGTGTTTTCCATTCATGGAAGGCTTTCCCGCAGCGGTGGTTCGCTTGTGCTTTGCCCCTGACGGTCATCTCTTCGTAGGGATGACGAACCGTGGTTGGTCTTCGCTCGGGAACCGTTCCTACGGCCTTCAGCGACTGGACTACTCAGGGATGACGCCGTTCGCGATTCAGGAAATGAGAGCGAAACCGGATGGGTTCGAGCTGCTATTTACCGAACCGGTCGATCCGAAGACGATCTCCGATGCGGCCCTCGAAATGAGCAGCTACACTTACAAGTATTCTTCTGCCTACGGGAGTGATGAGATCCTGACTGAACAGCTCAAAGTGAGCGGGACCACGCTGAGTGATGATGGCCGGACCGTGCGATTCAAGGTGGATGGCCTTCGTCCGCTTTATGTGCACGAGCTTCGCACTTCAGGAATCAAGACCGCGACTGGCACAGCGCTTCCTTTTCCCAACGCCTACTACACGTTGAACAAAATTCCGAAATGAGGCGCTTGATTCTCGTCTTCTCTATTCTCCTGGCAGGGCTGAGCCTCGGGGCGGGGGAGAAGCCGAATATCGTCTACATCATTTCGGATGATCAGACGTGGAGCGACTTCGGCTTCATGGGGAACGAGCGCGTTCACACGCCGAATCTGGATCAGCTATCGAGTCAGTCGGCGAGCTTTGTGAATGGCTATCTCACGACGAGCGTCTGTCGGCCGTCACTCGTTTCGTTGATGACGGGGCTGTACCCGCACGAGCACGGGGTTCACTTCAATCACGGCCCTCCGGGAAACTCAGCCTACAACAAAATGACTTCGGTCGGTGAGTATGTGGAGACGCGCGAAAAGGAGTTTGCCTTGATTCGGAAAGTTCCCACGTTGCCCCGCGTCCTCGCGGAGCAGTTCGGTTACCGCTCATTGCAGACCGGGAAATTCTGGGAGGGGCACTGGCGAAACGGGGGCTTCACCGAAGGGATGACGACCTTTGAGGCTCCGCCTGCAACGCAGACGTATGGGGGAATTCGGAAGCTCGCGACTGGTGATCTCGTCGCTCACGGGAACGGTGATTCCGGTTTGCAAATCGGACGCGAAACGATGGCTCCGATCAAAGAGTTCATCGTTGATTGCGAGAAAGAGAAGACGCCGTGGTTGGTTTGGTATGCGCCGTATTTGCCGCACCAGCCCCACGATTCGCCGGAGCGCTTTTACGAGATTGCGAAGCGTCAACCCGGGGTGAAGGAGCACGAGATTCCGTATTACGCGTCGATTGCTCAGTTCGATGAAACGGTGGGTGAACTGATTGATTTTGTGGAAGCCACCTCGGACCTGAAGAATACGATCTTTGTATTTGTGTCAGACAATGGCTGGAGTCCGAGCGAAAAGCGGATGAAGAAGCAGCCCGGCGAATTCGAGCACACCAAGGAGAGCAAACGTGCACCGTTCGATGAAGGGGTGCGGAGTCCGATTTTGATCCGGTGGGATGGACACGTGAAACCGGAGGTTCGCGAGGACCTCGTGAGCAGTGTCGATATTGTCGCGACGCTTCTGGATGTGGTTGGAGCGGAGGGGATCGAGCTTCCGGGGCGAAATCTTATCGATGGGCCTTTGGCAGAGGAGCCCGTCTTCGGGGAGATCTATCCGGGGGATGCCACGCAGCTCGGTAACCCGGCTGCGGATATCGCGTATCGCTGGGTCAGAGACGGTGATTGGAAACTGATCGTCCCGGTCGGTAAAAAGCCGTGGGGCGGCTACCTGAAAGCTCCCGCTTTATTCAATGTCGCTGACGATCCTGCGGAGAGAGAGAACCGGATCGATGATGCCGCGGCGCCCGAGATCGTGGCACGCTTGACTGATCTGTTAGATAACTGGTGGCAGCCGTGAGATAAGGCAAACAGGAGTGTTTGCATCACCCGGGTGACGCGGACACTCCTGTTCGCCCGGGGCTCCGTCGCAAGAGAGCCTGTCTTACGTCGATGGTAAATCCAAACCGTCGTAAAGCGCGTCGACCATTTCGAGTGATTTGCGATTCGGGAGAATGCCGGCTTCCATTTGATTCATGACGTAGGCAAAGGAGATGCCCGACTCGGGATCGGCGAAGGCGTGTGAACCGCCGGCTCCGGGTTGTCCGAATGCGGATTCGTTGGGGCCGAAGATGCTCCTGATTTTCTTTCCGGTATCGTCGAGTGGATCCTTCATGAAGCCGCAGGTGAACGCGGTTGGCAGCATCAAGGTGAGATCGTCGCCGGAGCTCTGCAGCGCACGCGCCGAAGCGATTACGGAAGCGGGAAGCACCTGGACGCCGTCGAACAATCCGTCCTGCGCGAGAATTTGATAAAACTTGGCGAGGCCGGCAGCGGTTCCGACTCCTCCGAGCGCGGGGAGTCCGATCTGGAGGTATTCGAGTTTGTTGATGTCGCTGAGTGCTTTCATTCCCGTGGGGGAGGAGAAGGCAGCGACGGAAAGTGACTCGGGCTTGGTGAGCTCCTGATAGAAGGCCGCCTCCTCCGCGGGCGGGCGCAGTGAATTGGGAGGTATCATCATCGCGAGCCGGTTCATCACGAACATGGGAAGATCGCCAATCCAGAATTCCACGCCGAGTTTGGGGACGAGAACGCCGTTCCAGAATTTTCCGAGAGTGAGACCGGAGGTAAGGCGTCGCACCAGCTCGTCGTAGAGAAATCCGATCGTCCTCGGGTGATAGCCATGTGCTTTTCCGGGCTGCCAGAAGGGGGGCTGCGACTCGAGCGCTGCAATTGTATTTGTGTGGTTGAGCATGTTCCCGCGATTGTCGGGACTGAGGGCGGCAAGCCCTGACTGATGCGAGAGCAGTTGCGCGAATGTCAGGTTCGACTCTTTGGCGGCATGCAACTCAGGCCAGATCTTCTTTACAGGATCGTTGACGCTGAGTTTGTTCTCGTGAAGCGCAAAAAGCAGGGCGATCGCAGCGGGGCCTTTTGTAGCGGACCAGACCGGGGCAATCGCGTTATCGAACCAGGGCGTCGTTTTCTCTTTGTCCTGCCAGCCGTCGCTCAGTGAGAGAATTTCCTCTCCGTCTTTCCATACGGAAACCGAAGCGCCGAGTTCGCCCCGTTCCTCAAAGTTTTTCGCGAAGGCGGCTTTTAGTTTTTCCTGATTCATTTGCCGGAGAGTTAAAGGATTTCGGATCGGATCGGTGCGAGATCAGGGTCTTTCAGCGCAACCTGGCGATTCGCCGGTTTCATTTCGATCGACTGATTGAGCCACGTGAGCGCTGCCTGATTTCTCTCGAGCGCGACCTCGTAGCAGGCGAGGTTGTAAAAGTAAACGGGTTCATCGAGAAGGGTTTTGGGGCCTGATTGCAGAAAGTCGATCGCGTCCTGGGTCCTGCCCATCGCGTGCAGGCAGTAGGCGCCCTGAATGAAGGCGGCGTGCGTTTCGGGGTGTTGTTCCGAGAGATCCTTACAAAGGGACAATGCCTCATCGAGATCCTTTTTCAGGATCGTGATGACGATATTCATCTCCTTTGCCTCCGGGGTGACGCGCCTCGCCTTCGGGAGGCTCTCGATGGCCTGAGAGGCCTCATCGAGCATTCCGATATCAATGTAGCCGCGCGTTTTGTCCAGCCATGAAGGTTCGTTCATCATTCTTCCTCTATGAGACTTTACCCTCTGCGATTTGTCAATCGGTCACCCCCTCGTCAGGGGCATTCATCCATTCCCGGAACCGGCGTTCAAGAGTCGCTTCAAATTCCGTATTCCTCTTTTTTCCTGCGAATTGGACGGCGTAGTAGTAGGCGATTCCGCGTGAGACCTCGGGGATCAGTTCGTGGCTCCCGGATAGTTTTGTTTCAAACTCCCGCCACGTCATGCTGCGTTCGAAAAGAACACCCCGGCTGCAACCCAGTTTCCGGAGCTCTTCGAGATAGGGCGGGTATCGTAAGTCACTGCCCGTGTTCCGGGCCGACAAGGTGTCCCGGGTGATGTGTTTCTTCCTGGCGATCTGACGCCACAGCGCAATGCCAATCAGCGCGACGACGACAAGGAGGACGGTGAGAAAGTTCAGGGAAAGGAATTCGATGACGCGGTCGAGGCCTGTTTCGATCCAGGGACGGGTTGTCTTTCCGGAGAGATCGACGTCTGAAAAGTTGTGATAATCTTTCAGGTTCATCGCGGGGACTTTGGCGCTCGCCGGAATTCTCGGGGCTGCTTCCGTCACTTCAGGGACCGTGTCGAAGATGACCCAACCGCGATCCGGAGTGAGCACTTCACTCCACGTGTGGAAGTCGCTGTCGCGAAACGCGAAAAGGGACTTCTTCGTATCGACCGATCCGCCGGTGTAACCGTAGGCGAGTCGCGAAGGAATTCCCATGGTTCTCAACATGAGGACCGTGGCTGCGCCATAGTGTTCGCAATGCCCTGTGTGATCCCCGAAGATGAAATTCTCGATCGGGCTGAGGTTCTCCGGCGTTGAAAACGAGAGCGAATAGCTGGCTTCCCGATTCAGATGATTCCGAATCGCCTCCAGTGGTTTCTTCCGGTCGAATGATTCGGTCAATTTCCGAACCCGGGCGCTGAGAGGTGACGGTGGCAAGCTGAGGTAGGGGCTGTTGGGCGCGAGATCTTTTTCGAATCGAGTGTTCCCGGAAGGAGCGGTGATCGCGGTCTCCGCGGTGAAGCGGAACAGGGGGACTTCTTTCGGCGGGGAAAGTTGATACCAGTTGTCGGCGAATTCGTAGATCGCGCTCGTGAGAACCGCCTGCGTATCGGTCGCGAGTGGAAGGCTCAGCGAGGCTTTTTGATTGAGAAAAACGGAGTATCTGTGGCTTCGTCTCGAAGGGAGAGGGCGAAGCTGAACGATCGCGTCCTCGTCGCCATCATCTAAATCATAGAGCCAGAGACCGCTTCGGAGCGGGGCGATTACCTCGTCACTTTCGAACCGTGTCAGGGTTGCGGTTCGAAAATAAAGCGGCCCTTTACTCCAGTGTTCGAGGAGCGTGGTGTCGTGAGGTTTCACGAAAAGCTGGATTCGGTGATCGAACTTCACGTTTCCCTCCCGTGGAATTTTTCGTGAGGCCCCGTCCATCGAGCCTGAGCTGCTCCCGATGTCAGTCGGCCGCTGCGGAGAAAGACTTTCATCGACGTTGCCTCGATCGTTGAATTTGGCAGAGAGAAAGGAGGTGCCTTCAACGGAGGCGAAAAGAATGCCGGTGGACACGAGCAAAACTGTCGAGAAAACGGCGACGTGGTGCTCTGCTCTGACACCGGAAGAGGTGATCAGTGATTTGAAAAAGATCGCAAAGGGAAGTGCCGCGACGGGGAAGACCTGCCACGCGTGGAAGTCGTAAAGCACGGTCGCAGTGGCGCTGGCGGCGAGGAAGATTCCCCCGGCGATTCCTGTCACGAGTTGGATTCCGGTGCACGGTCGGGTGTGAAGCGGTGACGAATGCATCGCGAGAATCGCTGACAACCACAGGAGCGACATCGACACGTGGAGGAAGGCCGGCGTCTCGGCTCCGCTCACCATTGCCTGACCGGAGCGGAAAAGATGCCACTCAATGATGCCGAAAACGAGGGCGGCGACATTTGCTACGATGATTTGGCTCACTCGCGAATGTCTCGTGAACCGCTTTGTGGCGTAGGCGATGACGACAACCACGCCGGTCAAGGCGAGTGGCAGGGGCGATCCTGAAAGCATCCAACAGGAGAAGGAGGCAAGCACCAGCGCGATGACTGAGTAGAGTGCTAACATAGTTCCCGGGGTTGTCGGCGCGTCCGCAGTTTGGGTTGGGAAACCGAGGAGAGTGAGACGGAGTCTAGGCATGCGAGGGACAAGCCCGTCGCTTCCAGTGAAGGCTTCCACTCGGCGATCGGGCAGTCGCTGATGACAAAGAGGTCATCACAATCGCGAAACGACTCGACTGCGGAATGGATGGATTCCGTCGTAGTGAGGGGGTGACGCGATTGCAGCGCGAGCTGATCAATCGCCCGCGAAAAGCCCGCTTCGTCTCTCAATCGCTGCGGTGCGTCGGGGAGGATCTGGTAGTCAACTTCCACCTCAAGGAAACGAAAGTGAAAGAGCAGACCTGCGACGATGCGGAGAATCATCTCGAAGGTCTCCGGCGTCTCGATATTTCCACCGGGGGAAAACGAATGCACGAGAATCCCGAAGCGGCGGGGGCGGGGCGAAGGTGACTCGGACTCACGGATGAGCAGTTCGTCGGTGCGAATACTGGCGGGCCAGTGAATCGATTTTAACGAATCCCCGTGACGAAACTCCCGCAGGTATTTGAACTCGGCCGAGGGTTCCGGCGGGGCAAAGGAGGGGAGCGAAAAGTCGTCCTGAAGATTCTCGATGTAGCGTTGGAGGTGCGGGGGAAGGAAGGGTTTTGGAATTACGAGGAGGCGCTGCGTCCCGGTAAATGCGCCGATTCTCTCCGACTCAAAAAAGCCCAGTGGCCAGGTCGCGGTGGCTCTCCAGTGCTGTTTATGAATGCCTCCACGTTGCCGGCGTTTTCCGGTGTAGCTGAGGGTGCGTTTGTATCCCGGTGCGAGCGGCGATTTTTCCCCGACAGGATGTTCGGCGAGAGGATCGTGAAAAACGAATTCGGGCAGCGGAATGTAAGGATGCTGATTGGAAAGGGTGGTTTTGACAGGAAAACTTTCCCCCGCGACACCGCGACGGGGCAGTGTCCGTGTCATCTCGAGTCCGCGGAGCGCGTGTGAGGCCAAGCCCCGGGCGGCGACCCAGACGAATCCGGCGAGTAGTCCGGTTGATAGCAGAAGCGCGGAAAAAGTGAGCAGTCCTGAAAGAATGAGCAGTCCCGCTCCTGTCGCCACGCAAATCCCGATGGGGCGTTGCGTGAGGGTGGGTCGCTGGGTATCCATGAGCGGGGACGATTATTATTCGATGTGGGTCGTCTCAAGAATCTCTTTGAGGAGAAGGCGTGTCGTTTCTCTTTTTCTGGCGACGCTGTCATCATCGAGATCGGTGTGTCTCATGTCGACGCGGTGAATCACGCACGGAAGAAAGGCGCGCTTCACGTCGTCGGGGTAGACGCCCTCGTGCGCTTCGACGTAGGCGATCGCCCGTGCCATGCGCATGATCGCGAGGGCGCCGCGGTTGCTGATCGTCGTGTTCAGCTCGGTGTGATTTCGAACCGCGTCACAGAGACGGACTATGTAGCGGGCGACACTCGTCGAAAGCGGGAGCGCGAGCGCTTCTTTCTGGAGCGAGTGAATCTCAGCCGTCGTGAAAATGGGAGCCGCTGATTCTTTCGCACCGACAGAGGCATCGACTTTGGCGTGATGCTCGAGGATGCGGCAGCGCACCGCTTCGTCCGCGAGTTCCATTTCGATCGCGATGAGAAAGCGATCGAGTTGAGGTTCGGGCAGGGGAAAGGTCCCCGAGCGGTGACGGTTGTTTCTCGTCGCGATGACCTGAAAGACTTCGGGAAGGGGATGCGAGACGCCGTCGATCGTGACTTGCCCCTCGTTCATGCACTCGAGGAGGGCGCTCTGGATGCGGGGGCTCGTCCGGTTGATCTCGTCGGCGAGAAGAAGGTTGGTGAAAACGGGGCCTTCGACGAACTCGAAGGCTTCTTTGTCTTTTCGGTAAATCGAATAGCCGGTGAGATCTGCGGGAAGAAGGTCGGGCGTGAACTGGATGCGCTTGAACCGGCCCGAGACAGCTCCGGCGAGCGCCTTTGCGAGGGAAGTTTTCCCGACGCCGGGAGGGCCGTCGATGAGAACGTGTCCTCCCGCGATGAGCGCGGCGAGTAATTCGTAGGTCGCTGATTCAGAGCCGAGGACAGTCCCGTTGAGCTGGTCTTGAAGGCTGTCCAGTTTGGTTCGGCTCATCGCAGCGTTCTACATTTTCTCAGTTGTCCGGATACCGAGCAAGCCGAGGCCGCAGCGGAGGACTTGTCCGGTCAGTTCGCAGATCGCAAGACGCGTCTGGCGAATGTCGCCTTCCTCTTTCAGAACGGGGCAGGCTTCCCAGAATTTGTGATACGTCGTCGCCACTTCGTAGAGATAGGCGGCGAGCGTGTTCGGGCGGAAATCGTTGAGAACAGACGGAACGACCTCGGCAAATTGCGCCAGTTTCAAAATGAGATCCTTCTCCGCGTCGGCGGTTAATGTCAGGGTGCCGCCGGGCTCGAAATCCTTCCCGAGTTTACGGAAGATAGCGCGCGTTCTCACGTAGGCGTTGAGCAGGTAAGGGGCGGTGTTGCCTTTCAGCGCGAGCATCGTGTCCCAGTCGAAGATGTAGTCAGTCATCCGGAACTGACTCAGCTCCGCGTATTTGACGGACCCGATTCCGATGATCTCTGCGATCTCGGCTTTCTCCTCTTCGGGGAGGTCGGGGTTCTTCTCGTCGACGATGGCGCGGGCGCGCACGACCGATTCGTCGAGGACGTCGGCGAGTTGGACGGTGTCGCCGGAACGCGTTCTAAGCATCTTGCGGTCTTTCCCGAGAATGCTCCCGAAAGGAATGAACTCGAGCTCCGCTTTCTGACCCCGCTTCTCCGAGACGAGGAAGATTTGATCAAAGTGGAGTTGTTGCGGTGCGCCGACGACATACCAGATCGCATCGGCTTTGAGCTCGTTGATGCGGTAGTCGATCGTCGCGAGGTCGGTCGTCGCGTAGAGGAAACCACCGTCAGACTTCCGGATGATGGTCGGCTTGTCGGCGAGCTTTTCGACTTCGGGGAAAAAGACGCAGATCGCGCCGTCGGATTCTTCAGCGATGCCGGCCGCGAGGAGTTCATCAACGACAGGAGCGAGCTGATCGTTGTAGAAACTTTCTCCGAGCCAGTAGTCGAATTTCACATCGAGGCGATCGTAGATCTTCTGAAGTCCGATTTTGGAAAGTTCGATGCAGCGCTCCCAGATTTTGAGATTCTCCTCGTCACCTCCCTGAAGTTTCACGAGTTCCGCCTTGCACACTTCTTTGAGTGCCTCGTCGTCTTTCGTCTTCGCGTTGACGTCGCGATAAATGCGGAGGAGTTCCGGGATCGGATCGGTCTGCAGCGCGGTTTCGTCGAGAAGATTTTTCCAACCCCAGAGGATCATTCCGAACTGAGTTCCCCAGTCGCCGATGTGGTTGTCGGAGATCACGGTGTGACCGGCAAATTTAGCGACACGAGTGAGGCAGTCACCGATGATCGTGCTCCGGATGTGGCCGACGTGCATCGGCTTCGCCACGTTCGGAGCCGAAAAGTCAGCGACGATCGTTTTGGGCTCTGCCGCCTTTTCGAGACCGAGCTGATCGGGATCGTTGAGGAGCGACTGCAGCACCGACTCGAGTGACTCCTTCGTGATGCGGAAGTTGATAAACCCCGGACCGGCGATCTCCGGTTTTTCGGAAAGGGTGCCTCCGTCGAACTGCTCAATGATCGCCGCGGCAACTTCGCGGGGATTCCTGCGAAGCTGTTTCGCGAGGATCATCGCCGCATTGGACTGGTAGTCCCCGAATTGGCGGTTCTGTGCCTGATCAATTTGTCCGGTAAATCCTTCCGGCAATTCACCGGCGAATTCGGTTTTTGAAAGAGCGTCGTTGAGTCTGGATGCGAGTTGATCCGCAAATGTCTTAGCCATCGTTGTTCGAAAAAAATCTGGAAATTGGAAAGGAGCGTGTCAGACGCTTGAAGCTTTCAGCGAGAGAATGTCGAGTAGTTCGTCTCCGCTGGTGGCGTTGGCAAGTCGGCTTCGCGTTTCGGCGCTGTTCAGGATTTTAGCAATCGCGGCCAGCGTCTTCAAGTGCATCGTGTATTGCGACTCCGGCACGAGAAACAAAACGACGAAGTGAACCGGGGCGCGGTCGAGAGCGCAGAAATCGATTCCCCCGGTGGACCGTCCGAAAACAGCAACGACTTCTTCGAGGTCGCTGATGAAGCAGTGTGGAATCGCGATACCTCCTCCGATTCCGGTGCTGCGCTGGTCCTCCCTGAGGCGGAGCGCTTTCAACGTGCTCTCGTGCAGGGATTCGTCGAGATCACCATTCTCGACGAGGTGATTGACCAGTTCCTCGATCGCCGGCCAGTGCTCGTGTGACTGCATTTCTGCAATCACACGGTTCGATGTGAGTAATTCGGCGAGCGTCATGTGAAAAAGGAAACAGATTTGGGAGAATCTTCGAGCGAGCATAAGCATGAGCGAGGACGGATCAAGGCACATTTTACACCGTTGATGCTTTACAATCCTCTGTTCGAGGCTCTGTTGGGAGCAATCTCTCTAATCAACGATGACTGGTCGCGTTCTCTTTATCTGCACTGGAAATGTCTGCCGAAGCCCGATGGCGGAGGGGCTCCTTCGTGATCTCGCGGAAAAATCCGGGTTCGATATTGAGGTCGCTTCCGCCGGTATAGGGGCGATGGACGGGATGCCTCCGAGCCGTAATTCTGTCATCGCAATGGAAGAGGAGGGGATCGACATTTCCAATCAGGAAAGTCAGATGCTGACGCCTGAGATGGTCGAGAACTACACCCACATCTTCGGAATGGGCTCCGGGCACATCGAGGCGATTCGCGCGTATTTCCCCGAAAGTCTCGAAAAAACCTTCATCCTGCGTGAGTTCGTCGCCGACGAGGGATACGATTTGGAAGTTCCTGATCCCATTGGTGGCGATCTCGAGGAGTATCAAATCACGCGAAACCTGATTAAAGAGGCGATCCCTTCGATTTTGCGCTTCGTTACGACCGGAGATCCCTCCGAACCGCGGAAGTAGTTATGGAATAAGAGCGTGAAAATTCAGGCCTTCCGGTGCATGAATTTTTGACAATCCCGTCAGCCAGCACTAGCTAACGCTGCGTAGGTAATAGAAGCCCTTCACGAAAATTTTATCGTATGACAAAGCCCACCCTCATCATTGGTACCGATCACGGCGGATTCGAACTTAAAGAAGCCGTTGTCGCTCATCTCAAACAAAGCGGTTACGACGTCGAAGATGTCGGCTGTTTTGATAAGGAGTCCGTCGATTATCCCGACTACGCCAACAAAGTGGCTGCGGCTGTTGCGGGTGGTGAAAAGTCGCTCGGTATTCTCTGCTGCACGACCGGAATCGGAATGTCGATCGCGGCAAACCGTTTCGCGGGCATTCAGGCGGCAGTGGTCACCGATTCGGATCTCGCTGCGAAAACGCGGGTGCATAACAACACCAACGTGCTTTGTCTTGCCGGAAATTACAACACCGGTGAAGAGGCTGCTGCGATCGTCGACGCCTGGCTCGGCGCCGAATTCGAAGACGGTGGACGCCACGAGCGCCGCGTTGCGAAAATGAACTCGTGCAGCGCTGCAGTCAGTGCTCCGAGTGTTGCGATCACCGACCCTGCGATCTATCACGTGATCGAAAACGAGGAAGCTCGTCAGACCGCGAACATCGAACTGATTGCCTCGGAAAACTTCGCTTCGAAAGCGGTTCAGCAGGCGCAGGGCAGCTGCCTCACGAACAAGTATGCCGAGGGTTATCCCGGCAAGCGCTGGTATGGCGGTTGTGAAAACGTCGACGTCGCCGAGTCGCTCGCGATCGAACGCGCCAAGGAACTTTTCGGATGTGAATTCGCCAATGTGCAGCCTCACTCGGGTTCGCAGGCCAACGCAGCGGTTTACTTCAGCGTCCTCACTCCCGGTGACAAGATCCTGACGATGGATCTCAGCCACGGAGGTCACCTCACGCACGGTCACTTCGCGAACTTCTCCGGTAAGTTGTTCGAAGTGCAGCACTACGGAGTTACGAAAGAGGACGAGACGATCGATTACGACAAGCTCGCCGAAGCGGCAGCCGAGTATCAGCCGAAGATGATTACGGCAGGTGCTTCCGCCTATTCCCGCCGGATCGATTTTGCCCGCATGCGTGAGATCGCTGATTCTGTCGGCGCTTATCTCTTCGTCGACATGGCTCACATCGCCGGACTCGTCGCTGCAGGGGAGCATCCTTCGCCTATCGAGCACGCTCACTTTGTCACTACGACAACGCACAAGTCACTTCGCGGACCGCGTGGCGGACTCATCCTCACGAACGACGCCGATCTCGCCAAGAAGATCGATTCCCAGGTCTTCCCGGGTGTTCAGGGCGGACCGCTCATGCACGTGATCGCTGCGAAAGCGGTTTGTTTTCAGGAGGCGCTTCAGCCCGGATTCAAAGAGTATCAGGCGCAGGTTGTGAAAAATGCGTCGACTCTCGCCGATCATCTCGCCGGCCTCGGTTACCGCATCATCTCGGGCGGCACGGACAATCACCTCTTCATGGTCGATCTGAGACCTGCAGGCGTGAACGGCAAGATCGTTCAGGAGACGCTCGACAAAGCGGGTATCACCGTGAACAAGAACTCGATTCCTTTCGACACCGAAAACCCCTTCAAAGGTGGCGGTATCCGTATCGGAACTCCTGCGGTGACGACTCGCGGAATGAAAGAAGACGACATGCGTGCCGTGGGTGATCTCATTCACGAAGCGATTCAGAATCGTGACGATGCTGAGAAGCTCGAGTCGATTCGTCTCCGCGTTGCCGAGATGAATGAGCGTTTCCCACTTCCCTGATTCAGAGATGTAAAACGTAAATAACGAAGTCGGGCCGTTCCTTCACAGGGCGGCCCTTTTTCGTATCCACTCAGTCGATCTGCTTTTTTCCGCCTCTGGGAAGGGGCGCATTGAGGAGGAGGCTGTCGAGCTCTTCGAGGTTTCGCTGGGCGATTCCCATGAACTTCTGTTCGTCATTGCGATGCGGCGCTGCCTCGCTGATCGCTTCCATTTCGTGAGCCTTGAAACGGCGGGCGGCGTCTTTCGCGTGGTCGCTCTCGTGTCCGAGTTCCTCGAGCACTGCGATCGCACAATCGAGAGAGGTCCCGAGCTGCTCGACGAAAAAGCGGACCCCGGCCTCGTGAAGTTGATACGCGTGATCCCGCGAACAGGCGCGGGCGAAGATTTTCAGATGAGGGAAATGCTTCCGGCACGTTGCGATAATTCCCATGGATTCCGTCTCGCTATCGACCGCCAGAATGAGTATTTCAGCGTCTTCGGCACCCGCGGCCTTGAGCAGGTTCGGGCGGGTCGCGTCACCGTAGTAACATTTGAGCCCGATTCTCCGGAGGAGGTCGACGTGGTCGCTGTCGCGCTCGAGCACCGTCGGCATGCAGCCCGCGCTCCGGAGAAGGCGCCCCATCGGGTGGCCGAAACGCCCGAACCCGGCGAGGAGAACTCTCGCTTTGTCATTCTCGACATCGGGTGTCCGCTCCTCCTTTTCGCTCTCGGTGGTTCCAAACCGCGGGAGGATGACTTTTTGAACGAAAATCAGTAACGGCGGGGCAATCGCCATCGAAAGCGCAACGGCCGCAATCATTTGTGCTCCGAGTTCCTTTCCGATCACTCCCTGTCCGACCGCGAAACCGCCGAGAACAAAGGCAAACTCACCACCCTGAGCGAGCGCAGCCGCGAAGAGGAGTCGCTGGTCGAACGCCATGCGGAACCACTTCGCGAGGCCGTAGAGAACCGCAGCTTTCAGGCTGATGAGGCCGAAGACCATCATGCCGATCGTAAGAGGTTGCGAAGCGATCAGTCCAAAATCGATACCGGCACCCACGGCGATGAAAAACACTGCGAGGAGGAGCGATTTGAAAGGTTCGATATCGCTTTCGAGTTCGTGGCGGAATTCGCTGCTCGCGAGCATCACGCCGGCGACGAATGTTCCGAGAGCAGGGGAGAGGCCGACCTCGTTCATGAGCAGGGCGATTCCGACGACGAGCGCGAGAGTGGTTGAAGTCAGCGCCTCCGGAATTTTTAACGAGGCGACCCAGCGCAGCCACGGCGTCAGAATGAAACGTCCAATCACGACGACGATTGCGATCGCTCCCACGACGATGAATCCATGGCTCCAGTAGGGGAGCGAATGGATCCAGGTGTGGCTCTCATGTCCCTCGCTTCCGGCCTTCGGGAGGAAGGCGAGGAGCGGAAGAAAGGCAATCATCGGGATGATGGCGATATCCTGGAACAGAAGCACTGCGAAACTCTGGGTGCCCGCGCTGGTATCGCTGATGCCGCGTTCGCGCAGGGTTTGCATGACGATGGCGGTGGAGGAAAGCGAGAGAATCATCCCCATTGCGATCGCCTCGCGCCAGTCGACGCGCAGGAGGAAGCTCGCTCCGGCGATGACGAGCGTCGTCAATAGAACCTGAAGGCCACCGAGTCCGAGAATAGGGCCACGCATTTTCCACAAACGGGAAAGGTCAATCTCCAGACCGATCACGAAAAGCATGAGAACGACGCCGAATTCGGCAAAGTGCATCACCGCTTCGCGATTCTCACCGACCCACCCGAACGCGGACGGACCGACGATCGCCCCGATGATGAGGTAGCCCAGAACCGCGCCGACGCCGAGCTTTTTGCCCAGCGGCGCAGCGAAGGCCGCGGCGACGAGGTAGATGAATCCGTTGAGGAATAGATTTTCTTCCATTTAGAATAGAGCTAGCGACTTTGGAGCCGTTTGCAAAGCACTGAGCGTGCGAAAGCGCGAGGCGGGGAACTCAACAGGGTATCGTCGACGACCTGACCCTGTTGAATCGTTTCGCTGCGAAGTGAATTCGCGGCTGTCAACGGGCGGTCTCTTCGTCATCGTCGACGATGACCTTTTTCTCTTTCGCGAACTTTCGAATCACGGTGTAGAAAACGGGGGTGAGGAGGAGGCCGAAGAAGGTCACTCCGAGCATGCCCGAGAACACGGCGGTTCCGAGCGCGTTGCGCATTTCCGCACCCGCTCCCTTGGCGATCATGAGCGGGACAACGCCGAGGATGAAGGCGAAACTCGTCATCAGAATCGGGCGCAGTCGGAGCGTCGCCGCCTCGATCGCCGCTTCAAACCGGTTTCTTCCTTCGTCCTCCAGTTGCTTCGCGAATTCGACGATGAGAATCGCATTTTTACACGCGAGGCCGACGAGGACGACAAAGCCGATCTGGACGAGGATGTTGTTATCGCTCCCGCGAATCCAAACACCGACGATCGCGCTGAGGAGACACATCGGGACGATCAAAATCACGGCAAGGGGAAGGCCCCAGCTTTCGTATTGAGCGGCCAGCATGAGAAACACAAACAACACGCAGAGGGGAAAGATATACACCGCGGTGTTGCCGGCGGCTCTTTGCTGGTAGGCGATATCGGTCCACTGGAAGTCGAAGCCCGGCGGCAATGTTTCGTCGGCGAGGCGCTCCATTCTGTCGAGCGCTTCCCCTGAACTCAGCCACGGCATGGGAGATCCGACGAGTTCAGCGGCAGGGTAGAGGTTGTATCGGGTGACGCGATCGGCACCGACGGTTTCCTGCATGTCGACGAGTGATCCCAGTGGGACCATTCCGCCCTGTCGGTTGCGCGTTTTCAATTTTGAGACGTCTGAAGGATCGTCGCGAAACGTGGTGTCAGCCTGCGCGGTGACCCGGTAGGTGCGGCCGAAGAGGTTGAACTCGTTCACGAAAACAGAGCCCAAATAGTATTGCAGCGTGTTGAAGACGTTGTTGAGCGGCACGTCGAGCATCTTGGCCTTCACGCGATTCACCTCCGCAAAATACTGAGGGGTCGCGGCTGCAAACGGGGTGTAAACCTGAGCAAATCCGGGGTCTTCGTTAGCGACTGCGGCGAGCGCGTGCGTGGCTTCTCCGAGTGCTTCGAGTCCGGCATCATTTTTGTCCTGGACCCACATTTTGAATCCTCCACTCGTGCCGAGTCCGCGAACTGACGGCGGTTCGACGACGACGACGAAGGCTTCCTGAATCACGGAGACTTTTTCGCGGAGAGCCGCGTAGAGCTCGGGCGCGGTTGGGCCTCCGTTGGCGACGCGGTCTTCGAAGCTGTCGAAGATGGGGAAGAGCGCGCCGGCATTCACGGCGTTGGCTCGCGTCGCTCCGTTGAAACCGGCAAAGGAAACGACTCCGCCGATTCCGGGAATGTCATCGATGAGGCTCCCGATTCGTTTCACGACCGCGTCGGTCCGTGTGAGCGACGCTCCCGGGGGGAGCTGGACGGCGATAATGGCGTAACCCTGATCCTGCGCGGGAATGAATCCGGTGGGCACTTTTTTGAACATGAATCCCGTCAGTCCGATCAGCCCAATGAAGACGGCGAGCGAGATGAGCGCGGTTCTCACCATGCGGCGAATAATACCGGAATAGACGGAGGTGAACCGGTCGAAGATCTTGTTAAAAATCCGGAAGAACCACCCGAATAGGAAATTGAGCAGACGCTCGAACCAGTCGCGTTTGCTGTCGTGGCCTTTCAGCAGGACAGCGCCCATCGCGGGGCTCAGGGTAAGTGAAACGATCGAGGAGATGATCGTCGATACCGCGACGGTGATCGCGAACTGCTGGTAGAACTGACCCGAGATCCCGCTGATGAAGGCGGTCGGGACAAAGACGGCAACGAGCACGAGCGAGGTCGCGATGACCGCTCCGCCGACTTCATTCATCGCCTTGCGGGCGGCGCTGCGGGGAGAGAGTCCTTTCTCGATATTTCGTTCGATATTTTCGACCACAACAATGGCGTCATCGACAACGATACCGATCGCGAGGACCAGCCCAAAGAGCGACAGGTTGTTCAGCGAGTAGCCGAGTCCTGACATCACCGCGAACGTTCCGATCAGCGAGACGGGGATCGCGAGCAGAGGAATGATCGTTGCTCTCCAGCCCTGAAGAAATACTAGCACCACGAGAATCACGAGGAGGACGGCTTCGAGAATCGTGTGCTTCACCGCCTTGATCGATTCATCGACGACGACGGTCGGGTTGTAGACGATGTCGTATTCAAGACCGGAAGGGAAATCTTCGGCGAGACCATCCATCGTCGAAATCATTTCCTCGGCGGTCTCGAGCGCATTCGACCCGGGGCGTTGAAAAATGAGAAGCGCGACAGCGGGTTGGCCATTGAGGTAACTGATGCTCGAGTAGTCGAGTGCTCCGAGCTCGACGCGGGCGACGTCTTTGAGTTTTACGACGCGTCCATCCTCCCCGGTTTTAACAACGATGTCATCAAATTGCTCTTCGTCCTCGAGGCGTCCGAGTGTGTTGACGGTGTATTGAAAGGCGGCGTCGGAATGGGTCGGCTGCTGGGCGATCGTTCCCGCGGCGACCTGGACGTTCTGTTCCTGCAGGGCGGCGACGACGTCACCCGGTGTCATGTTGAGTGAGGCGAGTCTTTCGGGATCGAGCCAGACGCGCATATTGTAGTCGGACCCGCCGCGGACCGCGAGCTGGCCGACGCCTTCGATACGACGGAGGACGTCGAGCACTTTGAGCGACGCGTAATTGGCGATGTAGAGCTGGTCGTAGGTGTCGTCGGGCGAGAGCAGGTGAACCACCATGAGAAGGTCAGGGGAGCTCTTCGTCGTGCTCACGCCGATCTGGCGGACCTCCTCCGGAAGGCGCGGTTCGGCGAGCGCGACGCGGTTTTGAACCAGGACCTGAGCCTCGTCGAGATCGGTCCCGAGTTTGAAGGTGATCGTGATGCTCATCTCGCCATCTGCGGTGCACTGCGATGACATGTAGAGCATGTTTTCGACGCCGTTGATTTCCTGCTCGAGCGGCGTTGCCACGGTATCGGAAATCACCTGTGGGCCGGCACCCGGATAGGCGGCGCTGACGACGATGGTGGGCGGCGCGATCTCGGGATAAAGCGCCACGGGCAGATTGAAATAGGCGAGCCCGCCGATGATGACGGTGATGATCGAGACGACCCAGGCAAAGATGGGACGGTCGATGAAGAAGTGGGAGAATTTCATGAGTTAACGGTCTCGGTCGAAGACTTACTCGGATTCCGCTGCCTCTGTCGTATCAGCAGCCGGATCTCTCTCAAGGACGGGCTCAATCACTTCCTCGGTGGGGGAAACCGTCGTGCCGGGGCGAATCCGCTGGAGGCCGTTGATAACGACCCTGTCTCCCTCGGCGACCCCGCTTCGGATGACGCGGAGACCATCGATGAGGGGACCCAGCTCAACACCGTGGCGAACCGCGAGATTCTGATCATCGAGAATCCAGACAAAATTCTGCGACTGATCGCGGCCTATCGCGCGGTCCGGAATCTGGACCGCGTTTTCAAGAACGCTGCCACGAAGGCGAACCCGGGTGAAGAGACCCGGCGTGAGGGTTCTGTCAGGATTCTCAAAGACGGCCCGCCCCTGAATCGTTGAGGTATTGCGATCGACTGCGTTTTCCACGAAGTCCATGACGCCCTTGTGCGGGAATCCTTTCTCATCGGCCAGTGCGAGTTCGACGGGGTTGGCGGTGCCTTCCCGGGAGCTGGAGCGTTTGCCTTCGAGATCGAGTCGCAGGTATTTGAGGTAAGCGCTTTCGTCCGCTTCGAAATAGCAATGAATGGGATCAACCGATCGAATCGTCGTGAGCAGGGTGGCATCTCCCGCGCCGCCGTTGACGAGGTTTCCCGGAGTGACGAGGTCCCGGCTGATTCGGCCTGCGATCGGAGCGGTCACTTTCGTAAATTCGAGATCGAGTGAAGCGGCTGCGAGTTCCGCTTCGGCGACCTGCACTTCCGCTGCGGCCGCCAACTCCGAACCTCTTCGAATGTCCACTTCCTCGGCAGCGATCGCGTTGGTTTTGAGGAGCGACTCCGCCCGCTTCAAGTTCGTATTCGCGAGTGCCTGCGTGGCTTTTGCTTGAGCGAGCTGGGCTTTCGCCCGGTCGACCTGCGCCTGATAGGGGCGGGGATCGATCGTGAAGAGCAAATCACCGACCTCGACGATCTGGCCGTCTTTGAAATGGGTCTTCTCGAGATAGCCACTGACGCGGGCTCTCAGTTCAACATCATCAATCGCTACGAGGCGTCCGACGTATTCATCCCATTCGGTGATGTCACGGGCGATCGCTTTCCCCACCGTAACTTCGGGTGCCGGCGGTGCGGGCGGTGGCCCTTCGTTGCTTTCACCGCATCCGATGAGGAGTGCGGAAATACCGAGCGTGGTGAGGAATGATGTTTTCTGCATGTTGTAAAGTATCTACCAACGCCCGCCCAGCGAGCGGATCAGATTGACAGCGTTGACGTAATCGTCGCCGGTGAGCGAAGCGAGGGCGCGCTCGGTCGTGAGAGCGGTCCGCTCGGCATCGAGCACAAAAAGGTAATCAACCAAACCGGCGTCGTATTGCTCGGTCGTGAGTGAACGGGCGCGTTTCGCCGAGCGCACGGCATCCGATTGCGCATTCGTCTGCACGCGAAGGTGCTTCCAGGCGGCGAGGTTGGTTTCCACTTCTGAAATCGCAGTCAGAATCGTTCCCTCGTAAGTTTCGCGGGATTCCTCGAAAGCGGCTTTGGCACGCTCGAGGTTGGCTTTGTTCCTGAAGCCCTGGAAAACCGGAAGCGTTACGGACGGATTGATGACCCAGGCTCCGGCGCTGGATTGAAAGAGATTACCGACTTCGGAAGCACTCACGCCGACGTTTCCAACGAGAGTGATCGAAGGATAGAACTCTGCCGTGGCGACGCCGATACGGGCGCCGTCGCCGGCCATGTTGCGTTCCGCCATGCGAATGTCAGGGCGGGCGCGAAGCAGCTCCGAGGGAAGCCCTGAAGGAATCCGCGGAGGCGTTCCTGAAAGGGGATTGGTTCCGAGCGAGAAACTCGAAGCGGGCGCGCCTACGAGAAGTGCGAGCGCGTTCTCATACTGCGAGCGCTGACGGCGCAACGCGGCGATCTCCGCTTTGCTCTGAGAGAGCTGGGTTTTCGCCTGAGCGAGATCGAGCTCGCCGACGACGCCCTGGTCGAAGCGTTCTTTGACGAGTTTCACTGAATCCTGTCGGAGTCCGACGCTTTCTTCAACGAGTCCGATCTCACGGTCGAGCGCCCGGATCCGGAAGTAAGTGCTCGCGACATCGGCTTCCACGGAAAGGCGCATCGCTGCAAAATCCTCTTCCTGAGCCTGTGCGTCTGCGGTGCTGGCTTCTGTGCTGCGACGCACACGGCCGAAAAGATCGATCTCCCACGCCGCGTTCACCGGCAGGGAATAGGTCGAAGTGGTCCGGCCGGCGTTGAAACCGGTCGCGCCTCCGAAGTTCACTTCCTCGGAAGTATGGCTGCGGTTGAAATTAGGGCTCGTGTCAATCTGAGGGAACAAATCGGCACGTGTCACCCGGATCGTCGAGCGGGCCTGCTCGACACGCTGGAAAGAAGCGCGCAAATCACGGTTCTGTGCGTGGGCGGCGTCGACGAGCTTGTTCAGCTGCGAATCTTTGAAAAGTTTCCACCAATCCTCACGACACGCGCTGCCCTTCGCCTCTTTCGAGCCGTGCTTGAATGCTGACGGCACCGCAGTGGCCGGTGTTTCGTAATCGGGACCCACCGTGCACCCTGTCAAAACGACAGAACCAAGAAGGAGGATACCAAGAGTTAGATTGAGATTGTTTTTCACAGCTGGACTCGGTTAAAATTTGCCGGCAGTACGCTCAAAACAGGCCGGCGTGTTTTTAATTATCAGAACAATAGGGATTTCGAGTCCATTGCAGCGTTCGTCAACCTTAGAAACCATTGCCAGCTCTACGTAAAGCCGACCTACGACGGAGGGGGCGGGAGGCCCTTACAAAATTGTTTTCACAAAGTCCTGTTTTTTTACGAAGCTGACTCGACTTACTGACAGTGACCAAAACCACTGAAGCGAAATGCCTCCGGCGGGCGTCGATCTGCCGGTTTTTTACCTTTATGTGAATGATAGAAGTAATCGATCTCGAATCCCAGAGCTGGATTCTTTTCCGTAACGCCGAAACGCTCCTGCTCGATGTGAACTGCAGTCACAGCGCCTTCGGCTATTCTTTCCTGATGGAGTTGAATGGAGAGGAGGTCGACGATTATGAGAGGAGGGGACGGGAGGCCCTCAACGAATTAGCCGATCGTATTCAGTATTCCGCGCCGATGGTCCGGGGTTCGAGGTCTCCTTATACGGGGAGAGCCCTGAGCCGTGAATGGGGAGAGGCGACTTCAAAGGCGCTCGCGGACTGGAAAGCGTCCCGGAAATGAATCGAGCGCGCCTCGGCCGTTTTTTGAAGGGTGATTGTGCCGATTTCAGCTGAAAGTTGCCCGAAAATGTCGAACTTGGAAAAAAATGATAGTTTCGCGTTTAAAAAGTGATGTTTTTGACCAAAGTTGGCTAAATTCGGTTTGATTGTTTGTTGAAAACTGCGATTATTCCTCCAATTCGCCTTTTATACACTATGGCCTCTAAAAAGAAACAACCCGAACTGGACGGTGCTCAGGCACTCATTATGACTCTCGCTGATCTTGGCGTTGAGTATGTCTTTGGTTACTCCGGAGGTGCTGCACTTCCGATTTTCGATGCGCTGGAAACGGTCAAATCTGATATCAAGTTTGTCCTCACCCGTCATGAGCAGGGCGCCTGCCACATGGCTGACGGTTATGCCCGTGCCACAGGAAAGCCGGCGGTGGTTCTCGTGACCTCCGGTCCCGGTGCCGGCAATACGATTACCGGAATCATGACGGCTCAGATGGACTCTGTTCCCATGATCATCGTGACCGGCCAGCAGGTGACCTGGATGCTCGGAAAAGATGCTTTCCAGGAAGCTGACATTTTTGGCATCACGATTCCGGTGGTGAAGCACAACTTCCTCGTTCGCGAAACGAACGCCCTGCCCCGCATCGCCCGTGAAGCTTATCACATCTCGACGACAGGTCGCCCCGGACCCGTCCTCATCGACGTTCCTAAAGATATCAGTCAGTCTCCTTTCACGGGAGATCTCGATGCTGAGATCGATCTTCCCGGTTATCGTCCTGAAAAAGGATACGACATCGATGTGGAGACGGTTGAGGAAGCTGCGCGCCTGATCAATCTCGCGAAGAAGCCGGTGATCCTCGCGGGTCACGGAGCGATGATTTCCGGAGCAGAGGAAGAGCTGATGACCCTGGCTACGAAGCTCGATGCTCCAGTGACTTCGACCTTGCTCGGAAAAGGCGTTTTCCCGGAATCTCACCCGCTCGCCCTCGGCATGTTGGGAATGCACGGAACCGCTTATGCGAACAAAGCGATTTGCGAGTGCGACCTGATTCTCAACATCGGTTCCCGTTTCGATGATCGCATTATCGGTCAGGCCGACAAGTTTGGTGCGAATGCGAAGATTATTCACCTCGATCTCGATGTTTCTGAGATCGGTAAGATGATCGTTCCCGACGTGACGGTGCTCGGTGATGCGAAAACATCACTGAAGCTGCTTCTGCCGATGCTGGAGCCGCGTGAGCGTCCTGAGTGGAATGAGCACATCAACGGTTATAAGAAGAAATTTCCTCTCGCTTATAAAAAGCAGGGCGGTCTTCGCATGCAGCAGGTTCTCGACGAAATCCATGACCTTACGAAAGGGGATGCGATCGTTGCGACGGACGTGGGTCAGCACCAGATGTGGGCCGCGCAGTTCTACACGAACGACAAATCTCTCAAATGGCTCAGCTCAGGCGGTGCCGGAACGATGGGCTTTGGATTTCCCGCCGCGATTGGTGCTCAGTTTGCCTGTCCTGACGCGACCGTGATTTCAGTTTCCGGTGACGGTGGTTTCCAAATGACTCTCTGTGAGTTGGCGACTGCGGTGATCCACAAACTTCCGATCAAGATCCTTGTCTTGAACAACCACTACCTCGGTATGGTTCGTCAGTGGCAGGAACTCTTCTTCGACAACCGCGAGAGCGGAGTGGACCTCGAAGGCAATCCTGATTTCGTGAAGTTGGCCGAGGCTTACGGTGCCAAGGGCATCAATATCAAGCGTCCTGCCGATGTTCGTAAGAAGCTCCAGGAGGCGCTCGATTACAACGACGGTCCCGTCCTCATCAATGCAGAGTGTATCAAAACGGACAACGTGTTCCCGATGATTCCCGCCGGAGCTGCCCTCGAGGAAATGCTCACCGAGCCACCGAAGCACAAGATGGCGAAACCAGTTGGCTCAACCTAGAAGCCGAAGGCTTTCTCTATGCTTCTTTACTACTCTAATTTTTTACTACTTTAATTTTTAAAAACCATGTCACGAGCCATTACTACCGCTGACAAAAAACCAAATCCCCGTCCCGATGTGAACGGGGGGCACACTCTCAGTATGTATGTGAACAACCAGCCCGGTGTTCTCATGCGTATCAGTCAGATCTTTTCGCGCCGCGCCTACAATATCGATTCGCTCGTCGTGTCTCAGGGACGGGATCCCCGTTTCTCACGACTCACGCTGGGAATCAGTGGCGATCCTGCAGGATTGCCGCAGATCATCCTTCAGTGCGACAAGCTGGTCGACGTGATTCACTGCTTCGAGCACACTCCTGACAATTCGGTTGTCCGGGAGCTGGCCTTGATCAAAGTGAAATCCGAGAACGCGGAGCGTCGCACCGAGATCCTCCAGATCGTCGAGCACTTCGGCGGCAAGACGGTCGATTTCACGGAGTCATCTGTGGTCATCCGCATCGAAGGAGCAAGCGACAAAGTCGACGCTTCGATTCGCCTGCTCAACAACTACGAGATCGTCGAAACGGTCCGCACCGGTAAAGTGGTGATGGCCCGCGGCGAGCAGTCTACCTAAGCGGTAAGACAACTTCTTTTTGACTCGAAGCCGAAGTGTTCGCACTTCGGCTTCGTTGTGTCCGCGACCTGCGATTTACGAATCTCCCGTTCGTTTCGGCCGCGATCGAACAGGGTTGGGTCGGGCACTCAACCCTGTTAGCTCTGTGTTGCGGTCCTTACTCAGGCCGCGTGTTTGGAACCCTTGCCGAAAGAGAGAAGCGTTTGCGTCATCAGTCTTACGACGTGGGGAAATGAGCGCCAGGATTGAATGGGGATGGGAGGGGAATCGCTGCTCTCTCCGCCGAGGATTTCCGCTACGACAGTTCGCCACTGCTCGGTCGCCATGCGGGATTCTTTCTCAAGAACCTTTTCGACGGGACGTCCGAAGCTCAGTTCCGTTTTTACCCACGTCGACAGTATTCTTTCCTGATACTCGAGATGTGCTCCGAGCTTCTGGCGGTGTTCCGCCAGGAGGGGCGCGCTTTCAGGGACTCTTTCGCTGAGTGTGTCGAGGAGTTTCGTTACCGCCCGCAGTTCCTCAGTGAGCCTCCTGACCGACTCCCAACGACAGTTCGATTGTGAGAGGATTGTCAGGAGATCGAGTTCCCACTGTCTTGCTGCCGGACTGGTAAGCGCGGCGATCGCGGGGATGAGGCTGCCTTCGGAGAGGTTGTGTAGGAAGTCCTGGTTTGACTGAAGGTCTGCGAGGAGCGATTCGTCGCAGATTGAGGAAAGTTTAGGAGACCGGTAGGCTGTTTTCTCGATGGCGCACATGAGAATGTATTCGCGGAGAATGAGCTCGTGCAGTGTGTTGTCGTGTTGAGATTCGGGGGCACCAATGAGACTGTCGTTGCTTGACGGGGAATTCGGATATTTCATGCACCTACTCTTTTGCAGGGGAGATGCCAACGAGGGGCCAATTTGGCCGGAATCGCTGGGAACCTATATAAACCAAGGGGATGCAGCCTGCCGCGCTTCGATCGGGTGACTGCGCGAACTGCCTCGGGGAACCCTCACAATAAAGCAAAATGCAAGAGAACAGGGCTTTTTGAAATGGTTGGCGCTTCGTCGTCTGTGCATAGATGGCGTAGTCAGATCATGCTTGCGCTTCGCAATACGACGGAGCCGGAGGGATTGCACAATGCATGATGTCCCTGGTGGTGCGCCCGGACAATTTGGCTGCAACCGAGCTACCGCCTTGATCTGTCGAATCTCCGGTGGTTGGAACGGGGCCAGCTATATAGGAGCGGCATGAAAAGATATGTGTGTATGTTTAACGACAAGGCGCTTGCAGACGAAGTCGTCAACACTGCCTGTGAGGTGGGGTTTGACGCGATGACACGGACCGTCACCTGGAACCGGTCGAATGGAACGATTGCGGTCACTCACGGCGTGTTGGCGGAGGAAATGGAGAGGAACAGGGTTCTCGACCTCATTGCGGAGCACCAAGGTTGGCACAGCGATCTTCTCAAGTGCCCCACCTGTAGCCGTCCCACGCTCGAGCCACTGCGCCGCTACGGAACGGATCGCTTCAGCCACTCGCTGAAGCGTTTTACTCATCGCAACGAAGGCACGAGGTCACCCGTCTTCTGTCGCTACTGCCGACGCGAGATGCGTCTCGGCGAAGTCATCGATACTCATTCAAAACCCTGATCTTACCCGTTCATCACATGGCAGAATCATCCAATCCTGAAAATTCAATTCCCACAAACGTGAAGGAAGTCTCCGAAACGCTTCAAGATACCGTTGGCGGAGTCTGGGCCAACTTCGTCGAGCGGCTCCCTTTCATCGTCGCGGGAATCGTGGTCCTGATCGCGACCGCTATCCTCGTCTCCATTTTCACGAGGGTCCTGAACCGGTTCCTGCGTCGCAATGAGTCGATGCGCGATTCGCTCCGGGATCTACTGGGGCGGTTGGCCTCAATTGCGCTGTGGTTTCTCGGTTTGACGATTGCAGCGATCGTGATCTTTCCGGGAATCGATCTCGCGAAAGCACTCGGGGGACTCGGGCTTCTGTCTGTTGCCGTCGGGCTCGCCTTTCAGGACATCTTTGAAAACTTCTTTGCGGGGATACTTCTCCTCTGGCGTTTTCCTTTTGAGAAGGGGGACTTCATTGAGTGTGGCGACGTTGAAGGGAAGGTAGCGGACATTCAAATCCGCATGACGCTGATCAGGAAGTCCACCGGTGAGTTGATCATCGTCCCGAATTCCTATCTTTTTAAGAATCCTGTCGAAGTCCTGACCGATAAGCCACTGCGACGCGTGCACATCACCGCCGGAGTCGGATACGGGGAGGATGTGGGATCCTGCACGCGGGTGATCGAGGAGGCTTTGCAGTCCTGTGAAACGGTTTCGGAACGCAAGCCCGTCGAAGTGTATCCTTCTGGATTCGGTGCCAGCAGCGTCGATATCGACGTGGCCTGGTGGACTGATTCCGCTCCGGGGAAAGTTCGGAAGTCGAGAGGGGAAGTCGTTACCGCGATCAAACTCGCGCTGGACGAGGCGGGTATCGAAATTCCCTTTCCCTACCGCACGCTCACTTTCAGCGAGCCGCTTAAGTTCGAGCGCAGCTAGAAAGCCTCTCAAGATAAAACCAGGGCAACGACAGGCATTTGTGCCGCGTTGCGACGGGATAGGCGGGGCTCCGGATCGGAGCCCCGTTTGCGTTGTTCCGGAATGCGGTGGTGGAAATGGCAGCGCGTCTCTGGGGATCCTTTTGCGAGCCGGGCGCTCCTCTCCGGGCCGTGTCTGGAAGGGGGGGGGCTACCACGGTGCTCTGTCAGCTCCGTTACCTGTCGTGGCGCTGACTGATTTCGCTTCACGAGATCGAGGGGGCTGTATTCCGCGGTCGTCGCATCCGGTCGTCGCGAAGCGTCGGCAGATGCGTTACGAGGAGCGTCGTTGACCGATGATCCGCCCGGTCGCCTGAAAGGACGCTCCCGCCAAAACCGAGGAGACGACTGAGCACGCGTCGATTGGTCGATCGCGCCGTCACCGGGGAACACGGAAATCCGCATTCCAGGATGGGCCGCATTCCAGGATGGGGAGGCGAAAAAAAAGCCGCACCCCGAAAAGGGGTGCGGCATGGAGGAGGGGTTAGGGGGTGAGTAATCAGTTCGTTTCAGGAGCGATGGTCTCGTCCACTTTTTCACAGGCCTGATCGCCGAGGGAATCGACTGCTTCGATCGAGCTCTTCTTCAGGTCCTTGATCGAAGGCGTTGAGTCGTCGATCTGCTTTTTGATTCTGGATTTCAGCTCGTCCGAAGCTTCTCCGCAGAACTCGTTTTCTTTGCGAGTTCGCGGGAGTGCCACTGCGGCGAGGAATCCGAGGGCGAGTGCTCCTGCTCCGACGATTCCTGGAGACTCCTGCGTGCTGCGCTCGAAACGCTGTTTCGATTCGCGAGCGGTTTCTCCTGTTTTCCGGGCGAGGTTCTTAGACGTGCTCGTGATGGCTTCGCCTCCCGCTTTCGTTTTCTCTGCGACCACGTGGGACGCACTCTTTGCGAGGGCGGACGCTTTGTCAGGAATCTCGGAGATACTGTCCCAGACACGGTTGCCGTCGTCCGATCCGTTTCCGTTACTCGACTGAGTGTAGGGATTGGTCGCGGCGGATTGCGTTTTTGCCTCCGTGTTCATGTGGGGATCGTTGTAATTAAGAGGTCTGGAATTCTGGCCGGTGTCGTTGGACTGTCCCTTGTCTCCCTTAGAGCGCTTCGGAATCAGGAGCATGATTGCCGCTGTTCCAATGAGTGCGGTCGGGACCGGGTTCTCTTTGATGCCTGTCGCGATTCTGTTGCCGAATGAGGAACATTTCGCGGTGACGTCTCCGAGTTCAAAGTTACCCAGATGTCTTTCCGCCCAGTCGCCGGCGGCGCTGAGGTATTCACGGGGATCCAGTTTGTCTCCCAGCTTTTCAATGGTGTTATCCATGCGATTTCGGGTGTTACTGATTTGATTTTCGATTGTTTCCGGGTCGCGAAAGGTTTCGCTCGACGGAGTTTGGTATTGGTCAATTCTGTTCATTTTATTTTTTCTAATGCCCAGTTCTTCGTTTCTTGAAGCCTCTCAGCAGCGCGTCTGGGCAGTAATTCGCTGGCTAGAAGTATGTTTTTTGATTTTCTAAAAAGGATGATTCCGGTGATAAACAGGGCTCCGCCTGTCACCAGTGCGGCGAGTCCGAAGGCCGTGATCGCTTCGAGGCCCAGCAATTGCAGGGTGATACCGAGTCCGACAACTAATGCGAGAAGCAGCACGCTTGCCCCGGCACCGAGAACGAGGGCAGAAATGAGAAGCTTGATCGCATTGTTGGAAATGAGCTTCAGTTTCTGACCGAATTCGGCCTTCGCCAACTCCGTCTCCTGGTGGAGCCAGAGAGAGGCGTCGGATGCCAGTGCGGAGAGAAGAGAGATAATGTCGTCTCCACTTTCCTCCCCGGTTGGCGGTTCCGGAGGTACCGGATCGGAAGCGTATGGTTCCCGGTCCGTTTTAGCTGGAGGTGCTTCTATCATTGGCTGATCCCCGGTTGGATTATGAATTGTTGCTGGTCTCTTCGCTGTCGGTGGCTTTCAGCGCTCTCCCGGCGAGGAAGCCGAAAGCAGCGAGTCCGCCGATGACTGCCGCCGGTCGTTTCCGCGCGAAGTTTTTTGCATCGCGGGTGATCTCGGAGGCGCTTTTCGAGTCGAGGTAGTTGGCTACCGAATCGATCTGATCAGCTAACCAGTCGAATCCCTGCGCAACAAACTCAGGTTCCGTCTTTCTGAGTTTCTCAGAAGTTCCTTTGGTGGCGGCACTGATGTTGTGTGCGTGTGAGGAGGCTGTGCTGATGTAGTTGTCAGCGCGCTCTTCGGTGGCCTTTTTGGCCGTCTCAACGATTTCACCGGCTTTCTGTTTAACCTCCGAAGTGGTCTCACTTGCCGCTTTTCTGAGCTCGCTTTGGGCGGGCTTCGTTGGCGATTTTTTCCGCGACGCAGTGGAAGTCTTCTTACGGCTTCCGGATTTTGTGGTCGCGACAGTATTTGATTCGAGAGTATCGAGTGTGTCTTTTTTCATGGCACATCACTAAGGTGCAATCGCCATGCCACTTGTTTGGTGGTATTTGTAACCTGCTGTTTATAAGGTTGTTGCACTTATTTAATCAGGGCGGGTGATGTCCTCGAGTCGTTGATAAGTGCGCAACCTGCATTTCGATTCGATGCACACTGCAATAGTGACAGACAGGGCGCGAACTCAGGCCGCCAGCGTTTTGATCTGATCAGCGCGCTCGCGGACTTTCTCCTTATCCCGCTCCGTGCTGATCGCGGAGAGCGCGTCTTCTTTGAGCGTTAACAACTCGGTTTTGATGGCCTCGTTGTGAGCTTCCAGTATTGAGCGCTGCTGGAGAAGATGATCGAGCATTTGAAGCAGTCTCAGCACGATCACGACATCGTGGCGACAGTAGAGGCGCAGGGGCGCCATGAGTATGTAGAGGAGGTCTGCGAAGGAGATGACGGAAATGGCGACCGAGGGTTCACCGTTCTCGTCTTCGTAAACCTGCTTGTCATCGAATTTCATTCTCAGTGAAAGAAGATGGGTGAGATGATCGATGGCGGAGAGGGCCGTGCCCGGATCGTTTACTCCCGGCGACATCGCTCTCACTGCCACTTCGGTGATTTGGGTGAACCCGAGGATGTAGTTCCGTTCGATCAGTTCGTCTCCGTCGAGGATGAGACAGGAAAGGATCGCGTCTGCGGTTTCCTCATCCACTTCCTTACTCACCTTCACGGGCACCGTGTTCTCGAGAATGAAATCACCTTGCAGCGCCGTCACGACGATTTGAAGCTCTTTTTCCGCCGCGATCTTTTTCAGTGAACCGACGTCGCTGGTGCACAGGTAGCCGGTTCGGTGGGATCTCAGCGCGACATCGCAGCTCGTCGGGGTCGAGGCGCTCTTGCCCTGTCTCGCTTCATCGTCGATGAGCAGTTCGAGTCGACGTGCCGTCTTGTGCTCCACCTGGCGGAGAATCAGGGAGACTTGAATCGCCCGCGAGATCGAATGGATGAAGTAGATGAAAACGGAGAGGCTTAAAAGCGTGAGGACGACACCTACGAGAACGGCGAGCCCCGGGAGAGCGTATTCGTCATCGGACGGTTCGATGTTGATGAGAATGAAAAGGCAGTAGGTGATGGTCCCGAGGAAAATACCGAGGACGATCTGGTGCCGGCGGGTTGAGATGAGACCGGGAAGGAGTCGGGGGGAGTAGTTTGTCGCGGCGCGGTTCAGCTGCGACATCACCATCGTGAAACTGAAGACGGTGAGAGAGAGCATTCCGCCGACGCTCGTGGCGAGCAGGGTTCGTGCGGTGTCGCCGTCTTTGATGACAAGACCGGGCGCGTGTTTAACGAGAAGCGTCGTCAGATCATTCGTGTCAAGATAGAGGAGCAGGGTCGCCAGAGTCGCAAACAGGAATGAAATCGCGGTGGGCCAGAATCCGATGCTGGTAATGATTCTCCGATAGAATTCACGGGTCTGGTTCAGGATTCGGATGTGCATAACGGGATACGCCGCGGGCGCGCCAGACGGAGTGAATGTCGTCAGTTTATTCTATAAGCCGGGGCTTTTGATCCCAGCTTTATTTTCAGCGTGCGGCGAGGGGATGTCGACTGCGACCCGGATACTGTCAGGAAACGCGGGGCGCCCCGGCGGAGCGGTGGATGATGCTTTTTCTGCTCCCTTGTCCGGGCGTCGGGAAAGAGAACTCCGGGAGCGTTCGGGGAAATCAGGTCTATTCGATTCCCAGTTTCTTCCGCTTTCGGTAGAGCGTTGCCTGATCAATCCCGAGAATTTCAGCGGCTTCCTGCAGCGTTTTGCTCCGCGCGAGAACGCGTCGGATGTGCTCCTCTTCGAGCTGGTCGATCGTGGCGTCTCCACCGGGAATGACCGCATCGGACGAGGCGCCGCCCGACTGCTTGACCGCCGCTTCGGGGGTGGGAAGATCGACGTCGTCGAGATGGGTGCCGCGAGCGAGAATCACGCCTCGCTCGATCGCGTTGCGCAACTCACGAAGATTTCCGGGCCAGTCGTGGCTCACGAGTCGGGTCAGGCCCGATTCGCTGAATCCCTCGATCGGGCGGCTCGTCTGTTCGGCGAAAAAGGAGACGAAAGACTCGGCGAAAAATTTCAAGTCGTTCGGGCGCTCGCGCAGCGACGGCATCTCTACGGAGATGACGTTGAGACGGTAGTAAAGATCCTCACGGAACGTGCCTTCCTCTACGCACTTCTTCAAATCACGATTCGTCGCCGCGATGACCCTGACATCCGCCTGGCGGGTTTTGGTTTCCCCGAGTCGCTCATACTCTCTCTCCTGAAGGAGGCGTAGCAATTTCGGCTGAATGTCGAGGGGGAGTTCACCGATCTCGTCGAGGAAGAGCGTTCCGCCGTTCGCTTCGTGCACTTTTCCCCACTTGTCTTTGATCGCTCCGGTGAAGGAACCTTTGACGTGACCGAAGAGTTCACTTTCGAGTAGCTCTTTGGAAAGGCTGGGGCAGGAAATCGTGACGAACGATTTGTCCTTGAGATGGCTCCGGCGGTGAAGTTCCCGTGCGACGAGGCTTTTTCCCGTTCCGCTCTCCCCCAAGATGAGCAGGGAGGCCGACGTCGGTGCGGCGCGGAAAAGAACGTCGAGTGACTCTTTCATGACCGGGTCGCGGGATTCGAAGATTGCGGGAGGTGACTGGTTCGAGACTTCGACTTCGAGCTCGACGATGCGTTCCTGCAGCTGACGCCAGTTTTTGGAACGCGCTATAACGCTGCGTAATTGCTCCGGAGTAAACGGTTTCTCCAGATAGTCCATCGCTCCCAGTTGAATGGCTTTCACCGCTGAGTTGATCGACGCTTCCGCGGTAAACATGACGACGGGGATTCTGGGAAACTTCTTATTAATCTCTCCGAGAATATCGAGACCACTCTCATCTCCCAGGTTGAGATCGAGGATGACGAGGTCGAAGGGATCTTCCTTGAGCCGCAGCAACCCTGTCTTGCCGTTGTCGATCGCCTCAACATAGTGATCATCCGCTTCGAGGGCAAGACGGGTGGAATCTCTTACGCTTTGTTCGTCGTCTATAATTAGTACATCCATTTGCCTTTGTCGTTACGCAGGGACGGTACCAAGCAGATGTTTACCGGCTCGAAAGTCCGAGCGGCTTTGTCCTGTCTCGACTGCTGATAGAGTTCTCAATTCACGGGGAAATGCAGATCGGGCATTGTGCATGGTCATTTCGCACGATGGTTTGCATAATGCATTATGCAAGGGACCGGCATGGTTTGAAGGTGCAAAACTGATCCAAAATTCAGACTGAGTTGGCATCGTTGTTTCCTTCGTGCAAATCAATCAGAAGGGTGTGCAAAATGCAATGTTTTTCGGAACGTTTGTCGTCGTGGTTGAGATTTGATATATTTGTAATCGGTTAACGATTAATGGGTTATTGTTAATATAAGCCTCTTGGAACGCCGCTAGCTACAGTAGGGTTGTGTCATGAAAGAAAGTAACAAAGATATCATCCGCATCCTACTTGCCATCTTCCTTCCTCCCGTTGGTGTTTTCCTCCAGGTGGGATTTGGAATGCATTTCTGGATCAACATCGTCCTCACCTTATTCGGATTCATCCCCGGAATCATCCACGCCATTTACATCATTCTCACGAGGAATGGCTCCGGAATCGAAGCCTAGTAACTCACGACCATCTCATACGAACTAATTTTTAGACCAAACCAAACCAAACCAAATACAATGAAAAAAACATACATGATCCTCGCTGCAATGACTGCTTCCGCCGCTCTCTTTACCTCGTGCGAGGTTGAGCAGACACAGGACGGTAAGCTTCCTAAAGTGGACGTTGATGTCGACGCCGAAGGCGGACAGCTTCCGAAGTTCGACGTGGACGCTCCTGACGTTGATGTCAGCGTGAAGAAGAAGAAAGTCGAAATCGAAGTGCCTGACGTCGATGTTGATGTCAAGATGCCCAAGGATACCGACAACTAAGAACACCGGATCCATTGAATTACTAAACTAACCACTGCGAAAGGGCAGCGCTGATGCGCTGCCTTTTTCATGTGAAGTCGGAAATAATGTAGCGAAGAGTGTTGAAATGTAGGCCTGCCTTAGGTACCAATAAGTCGATTCTGCGAACCATTAACTCTGAAGTAAAATCATATATGAAGCGAGGCTTTAACAACAACGGCAGGCTGCGGGTTTTCGTGGTCGCATTGTTGTTCGGCGTCGCCATATTCCTGCTTCTTTCCATTTCAGGACTGGCGTGGTCGAGCCGATCAAAGCTGGATGAGACCCAGGCGGAGGCTGTCCGGCTGCGGGAGTTGTATCGATCCATGTCGAGCCTCTCCAGTTTGATTCTGGTGGGCGAAACCAATCAGCGGGGGTATCTGCTCACCGGCAATGAATCGTATCTTGAGCCCTACCGGAATGCGCTCCGGGAGAAGAACGAGATTTTGGACAGCGTGAGAAAACAGCTCGTTCGATATCCGGAGATCGCCAGCTTCGTGCAGGCGCTCAGCGAGAAAATGGCGCTGCGTGAAGCGGAGCTCGAGAGCGCGATCACGCTTCGAAAAAAGGCCGGGGTGGATAAGGTCATCGCCACCCTGAATACGGAGGGCGACACCTTCGTTTCGTTGTCGATCCGCTCCTCTATCTCAGCGGTGCATTCCCGCATCGAGGCGATGCTTCTGGATGCCGAGAGTCTTTATCGGTTTGAGGTCCGGCGAAATACCTACCTCATGAATTTTGCCGCAGGCACGGCGCTCGTGGCCGGTCTCGTCGGTCTGGCGTTTTTGATCGGTCATCTCCGTGCGAGAAATCGCGAGGCAGAGTTGGAACGCGACAAGAATGCGGCCGAAAGAGCTGACCGTGAGAAGAGTAAATTTCTTGCGAGTATGAACCACGAGATTCGGACTCCTTTAAATGCGATGTTGGGTTTCACCGAGCTGCTCACGGATGAAGTGAAGTCAGAACGGGGGAGGCGGTTTCTGTCCGCTATCGCAGAGAGCGGGAGATCTCTCGCCGAGCTCATCAACGATATCCTCGACCTTTCAAAGATAGAATCCGGGTTCCTCGAACTCGACCTCGAGCCGTTGCGAATTTCGGAGTTCGCGAGTTCTCTTGAGCTGCTTTTTGAGGGGCAGGCGCAAGACAAGGGACTCGAGTTTCGCACTGAGGTTTCCTCGAATTGTCCGGAAGTCATTACGATTGACGGGATGAGGTTGCGGCAGATCCTCGTGAACTTGATTGGAAATGCGATCAAGTTTACCGATGCGGGATTCGTCAAAGTGAAATTCGATGCCACTCCATCGATGGCGGAGAAGCTTTGCGAGTTGCGGATCGTTGTTGAGGACAGCGGTTGTGGCATTGCGAGAGAAAAACAGCGACTGATTTTTAAGCCGTTTCTCCAGGCGCGGCAGTCCGATGAAATGCGGGGAGGCACCGGACTGGGCCTGAGTATTTCGAGCGAACTCGTTAACCTGATGGGCGGGTCGATCGAAGTGAAAAGCGAGCCGGACAAAGGAGCGTGTTTCAGCGTGATGATGCCGGATGTCGAGGTAGGTGGCAACGCACCCGATTTCGGAGCCGATGAAAAGACGGGCTGGGATTTCAACCACCTCGAACCCTCCACGATTCTGGTCGTCGATGACAATTCATACAACCGGGATCTCGTGGGAGGATTTTTCGAAAACACGCATCATTCCGTCGAGTTCGCGACGAACGGGAGAGAGAGCCTCTCAAAAATGGAGCGTCTCGATTACGACCTCGTCCTCATGGATATCCGAATGCCGGTGATGGACGGTGAAGAGGCCCGTAGACGGATCCTCGACAATCCGAAACTTTCCCACATCCCCGTGATAGCGATTACCGCTTCCAGTCTCCTCAGAGAGGAGCGGCGACTCCGTAAACTTTTTGACGGGTATCTTCGCAAACCCTTTACCGGTGCGAGACTCTACTCAGTGATCGAGAACGTGCTCCCGACCATCGCGGGTGTTGAACCGAAAAAGACTGTGAGCGAGGCACCTGATGCAAGCGCTGAAGTTAAGATCGAACCGGAAAGCAGTCCGGAGATGGTCGAGGAACTGAAAGTAATCCACGAGAACAAGTGGACGGAACTTACGGAGGCGATGGTATTCTCGGAGATTGTGATTGTTGCAGAAGATCTCGCGGAAATAGCCGAAAAGTATGGGAACCGGGAGTTGAAGGATTATGCTGAGTCGCTGACAGCTGCGGTGGAGGCGTTTGACCAGGCAACTCTCGAGCGGTTACTGGGGCAATTTCCCGTGTTCTTAGGCGTTGCAAATTGAGTGGTTCATTTTTAGGATTTCGGTTACATACAGAAAGAGGGGGTAAGTAAAATGCGATTATTTCAGCAGAAAGAGGGAACGATTCTCATCGTCGATGATGAGGTGAAAAACGTGCAAGTCGTTGGGACGATGCTTTCGGCATTCGGATACGACTTCATGATCGCGCAGGACGGGGAACAGGCTCTGCAGCGGGTTGAGTCCCAGGTGCCGGATCTTGTTTTGCTCGATATTCAAATGCCGGGCATGGATGGGTTCGAGACCTGTAAGGCATTCTCGAAACTTGAATACATGGCCGATGTGCCGATCATCTTTTTGTCAGCGAACAGCGAGAAAAATTACATCGTCAAAGCTCTCGAATCGGGAGGCGTTGATTATGTCACGAAGCCTTTCAACAAGGCGGAGCTGCTCGCCCGCGTGAGAACTCACATGGAACTCAAGTTGGTGAGGGATGAACGCAAACTTCTGCAGCGCAATACAGACCGGTTTCTCGAGATCATGGCTCATGATCTGAAGAACTGGGTCGGGAGCGCCAGCTTCAGTGCAAAACTTCTCAAGGGGATGGAAGGACTTCCCGGGAAGGCTCCTGAGATCGTGGAAACGATCGAGGACTCGACCGGTCACGCGCTCGACTTCATCAGTGAGTTTCTCAAGAGCGCCCGGGACGCCCGGACCGACGTGGAACTGAAGGAGGAGTCGATCGATCTCAGAGAGCTTTGTATCGAGGCGGTGGGGTTGAATGCGGCGGATGCTGCGAGGAAGAAAATCAACCTCGAGTGCGTTTCGTGTGAAGAGAGCATCACGGTCAGGTCGGACAGGAAAGCGCTGCGCCGGATTCTCGATAATCTTCTGACCAATGCGATCAAATTCTCTCCCGAGTCGAAAGATGTGAAACTGGAATTTTCCGATTCCCCGGTCACGATCGTGATCAGAGACGAGGGCCCCGGCTTTACCGAGGAGGACATGGAGAAACTCTTCAAACCCTACGAGCGTCTCAGCGCAAAGCCAACCGGGGGAGAAGTTTCAACCGGGCTTGGACTTTCGATTGTGAAGCAGCTCTGCGATCAGTTGAATATTCGGATCGGTGTCGAATCTCCCGGCGAAGGGCAGGGGGCGATCTTCACGCTCAGGTTTGGCGATCAGATTGGAGTGCGAGATTGAATGCGGCGGGCGGGATGACGACGGCAACGTGCTAGAACGTTGCCGCACTTCGTTCGCAATTTTCACTCCTCCTTTTCCGGATCATCTTTCACGAGCAGATTTTCCGCCTCACCATTCGGGTCCGCAAGGATGATGATGTTGCTGGCCGCCTGATAAAGCTGGAGCACGATGGTGACGAGGAGCCCACCAAGGAGGGCGGCGTAGACGAGGACAAAATAGTAAAGCGCGTTGAGAAAGGGATACAGATTCTCGGGCGCCTCGTTGATCGGGACGCAAATGATTAGCAGCAGGATGACTGCGCCGATGAAGCCGGCACAGGTCAACTTTGCAATGTTTCTCACCCGGCGATAGTGCTCACTGCGGAGCTGCCTGTCGCTCTGGCTTGTGAAGGAGATGAGGGTCAAGATGAGCGCCAGGATGGTCGAAGTGGCAGTCATGACTGACGAACACAGAAACCGGATCGAAGGCAGCATCCCGTCGAGGAGTTGCAGCGCTTTTGCATCAGTCGTCTGACCGACTGACCACGCTCCGAAAAAGGCGATGATGGCAGCGAAACCGCCACCCCAGAATTCTTTTTTCATAGTGATAGTGTCGTTTCCTAATTCAGTCAGTCGACGTTCGGGCGTGGATCTTCGTCTCCGCCGTTCAGGGTTCGCTTCAGTTTTTTTCCGACCCAGAGCACTGCAAAATTGACGACCATGAGGACGAATCCCACTTCCCATTCTCCGTAGGCACAGGCGACGCCGATGACGCCTGAACTCCATATCGCCGCTGCGGTCGCGAGCCCCTGGACTTCGCCCTGATGCTTTAAAATGGCGCCCCCGCCAAGAAAGCCAAGGCCACCAATCACTCCCTGCATGAGCCGCGCATTCGCGTTGATGTTTTCCAGAAACCGCTCGCCTACGAGGCAGAAACCACACGCGGTCACCGCGACCAGCGTGAACGTTCGGAGGCCGGCCGCTCGCTGTGCAGCTTCGCGGTTGAGGGCGAGCGGAAGTGAGAGGAGAAGAGCGATGCCGAGTTTTGCAAAAATTTCGAGATCGATACCGAGTGCTATGGGGAGGTCCATTTGGGTTCAGGGGTTAGGGGGGCTTCAGGGGGAGGGATACGGTTCCCAGTCGGTGACGTCTTCGAAGATTTCATCACTGAGAGAACTGTCTTCCGATGAATCCGAATGGATGACAGAGATGTCGCCGGTGGATTCGAAAATGACGGCTTTTACCTGATTCAGATTGTAAGCGTTAGCCTCTCTCAGTTTCGCCATGACGTCAGATTTGGTAACGTTTGCTTTCGTGAGGTTTTCCGGGATCAGCTCCCCGTTGCGCATGAGAAGCAAGGGGGAATTATCGAGAACGGGGGCAACGAAATCGAAATGTCTTCGCAGGTAGGCGATACCCCACTGGCCGGCGAAGAGCAGTCCGAGGGCGAAAAGACCGGTGATGAGCGTCGGTGACGGGTTCGCGATAGTAGCGGCGAACAAGGAACCCACCGCGACCGTCATCGCGAAATCGGGCGCCGACATTTTCGAAAAGCTTCTCAGTCCGACGACCCTGCAATAAAAGATGATTCCGGCGTAGGTTACTAACGTGCTCAGAAAAATCCACCCGAGCGTCTCAAGGTCTGTGGTTATCCATTCGTTCATAAGTGGGTCTTTGGTGTCTGTGTAAGATCGAGAGTGGGGGAGTCCGGAACGTCTACGATCAGATTACCCGCGAGTGGGAACCCGTGTCCGTGTGTCTCGAGAAAGTGCATGTGATAGCCGGCGGTGTTGGGGAAGAGGACGATGTCATTGGGGACCGGTCGGGTTTTGAGCGGGATCGGACGACGAAAGAGGAAATCGTTTTCGCTGCAGTAGCGTCCGAAATAATGAAATGATGTCCCCGGCGGTGGGGGGACACGGGATTCGGCATCGTCGGGGATCAAAATCGGATCGACGAGAAACTCGCCTCTGCCGGGGCGGATCTGAGTTCCGTTGATTTCGCACGTGACGGCGGTCCGTCCATGCGTCGCCGACTTCACCGAGGCGACGCGTGCGATCGTTGCCCCACTGTTTGCGAGGAGCGCTCTGCCCGGTTCGCACCGGAGTTCGAGGTTCCTCTTTCGAAAATCTTCGCGAAGCCCGAGGAGGACCTCATGGACGAAACCCTGAATCGTTGTTTTGTTGAAGTAGGGATAGGATGCCGATTCTGAAATTCCGGGAATGGGGAACTCCCTGTTGCGGTCCCGGAATGCGTTCCACTCATCTTCACTCCTGAGGTAACTCATCGGGAATCCTCCTCCCATGTCGATGAATCGAATTCGTCCTCCCTTGGCGTTGATCGCATCAACGAGAGAAAACGAATCCATCAGCGCCTCTCTCCGGGCCGTCGCCGAATAGCCGGGGAGGTGAAAGTGAATTCCCTCGAGCCGCACGTCCTTTGCATTTTTGAGGAGGTGGGGCAGATGGTTGCGCAACTCGTCGGGCGAAATTCCGAATCGGGTCGGTATCGTTTTTCCGTTATCTGAAAATCCTGACACACGAACCGCGAGTCTAGCCTGTTTCGCGAGATTACGTGCTTCGCCGATGATTAAATCGAACTCCTCCCGATGATCCGCGACGAGGATGGCATTCTCCTCGATGGAGGCTCGAATCAGTTCCGGTGACTTGACGACTCCGGTAACGGTGATCCGGCTGCCGCTCAGGCCGGCTGATACCGCCGTCTTCAGTTCGGCATGGCTGGCGACATCGACTCCGATTCCGGACTCAGCAGCGGCCTCGACGAAGCACGCCGCTTTGTTCGCCTTGATCGCATAGTGGATCGTGTGCCTGTCCACGAGTTTAGAGAGCGCCGTCGACAGTGCGTCGATATTCTCTCTGAACGGATTCGTATTGAGTAGATTCAACGGGGAGCCATGCTTGCGGAGCCAACCGTCGAGACGGGTTCGATCCTGACAAAGCGAATCGATCCAGGGGATGACGACCGAGGTAAGTGGTGTTTCAGGCGGCGCAGACATGTGAGTCGGAGTTGATATGGTTCAGGCATGCGTCCGCCCAGGATTCGGCAAAACTATTGGCATCGCGGGAGAGCGTGTCGTTGTCGAACACGATTCCCTCCGTCGGGGTGCCGTAGAGATGGATCGGCGGCCGTGATCCGTTGGATGAGATCAGTCGTCCCTCTCTGTCGATTTTGAGGCAGCCGGGGCGGTAGTCGCCGTTTTGGAAGAGTTGACCTGTTCCCGATTCAAGAAGGCTGCGGTAAAGCGGCGAAAGCGAAGGGGAGTCGCCGCGGTTCCCGGGGATCGTAGCGTTGATGTGATAGTGCGTTGCAGTAGATCCCTGATCGGAGGAAAGGACAAATCCCTCATCCGTGGAGTCCACTCGCGGCGACCTGGAAAAATCGAAACGGAGAATTCCGGCTTCAGTTAGAGCGAGTAACTTTTCCGCGTTCTCCGGTGGAGGGCCGAAGCTTTGCCGCGAAAGAATCGCTGACCACTTCCGGTCGAACTCGCGATGGCTCGACGGGCTGAGGCCTCCAAATCCATAGAGACTCCTGAAACGCGAAGCCACCGCTGACCAAACTGATGGACGGTTCGCCGCCTTCCTCTGAAGAGTGATGTCAGCGAGGTCATTCCGGAGCTTGGCGACGCAGCGCGAATGATGATCGGTAAGGTCATCCTCAGATGAATGGACGTCTGGCGTTTCCGGAAACTCGGCGAGGGCGGAATCGATTAGTGGAAGCACTTCCGATTCGAAGTCGAGCTGGCGACCGGACCGGCTTTCCACCATTTTATACAGCGGGGCGGCGACGGCATCGCCGATCGAACGCCGACTCGATGGCGCTCGTGTCGTCATGAGTTTCCCGGATCGCGAGTAGGGCAGTATCGTGGACGGTTCCTTTCCGGAGGTTCGATAGTGATAGCCGCCGCTCTCCTTTTTGATGAAAGTGCCACCTCTGCCTTCAGTCAATGCTAACACGCAGTCGATGAAAGTGAGCCCCATTCCGCGAACCGCGACCGACGTTCCCGGCTTGACCTTATCGAGGTTTTGAACAGGGAACACGGAGGTGACCTCGCGATCACTCGCAAACAGGTTCTCGGAAGCGGACCTGAACTGATGCCCCGTCGAAAGGAGCACTCTATCGTAAGCGACCGAACCGGAAGGCGCGCTTCCGGTGGATTGCAGGGCTACCTTTCCCTCCTTTGTGATACTGACTCCCGTGACCTTACCGATGAACTTTCTGATCGTGACCGTAGGAGGAGCCGAAAAAACGAGGTCTTCAAATCCGTCGGAGAGGTAGCGGCCCACGAGTTGTCTTGGAACGAAATCGTCCCCGCTGTATGATTCGGCCTGAGTTTGATTCAACCACTCGAGAAGCGTCGGAGTCCAACTCACTCCGGAATCGTTCCTTCCCCGACGGCTCCACATGTCGACGTTGTCGGCGCTGTAGTTCAGGAGGAGGTAATCAGGATTCAACGGCGAGTAAATCTGGCCGCAGCCGAAAAAGCCGGATGCTTCAAACAGATCGATTTCGACTTGAGCGTAGCTTCTCTGCCTCGCCAGTTGTGCGAGCAGTCGTTCCAGAGCATACGTCCCTTTGGGGCCGACACCGACTATGGCAAAACGATACATTTGAGAAAAAGGGGGGAGACAGGATTCGACGGGGCGATCGTTAGCTGGATGTGAGGGTTGCTTCGACCCACTCTTCGTCGTAGATCGTATCGAGGTAACGCTCCCCGCGATCGCAAAGGAGGAGGACGACAGTGGTTCCACTTTCGAGATACGGCTCGTCACGGAGAAACGCTGAAACGACGCCGCCCGATGAACCTCCTGCGAGGATTCCCTCCTGCTGCAGGAGGAAGTGGCATCCCTCGACGCATTCCCGGTCGGTGACGTGGCTGACGCCGTCGACGTAATCCGTTTTCAGGAAATCCGATTGCCGTGACGAACCGTGTCCGGGAAGGTGCCTTTTCGTCTGATTCGCTTTGTCCTGCGACTGAAAAATCGCGCTCCCGGTCGCGTCGACGGCTTCGAGGTGAGGGTAGAAGGCTCGTTGATTGAGATACTCACGGCAGCCCGCGAGAGTGCCGCAGGTGCTGGTGGCAATGTAAATCCGATCGAACTGACCGCGCGTGTCCCGGATGATTTCGCCCATGGTGGCGTGGTGAGCGGCTGGGTTTGCGGGATTCTGATACTGATTGACCCAGTAGACATCAGGACTCGAATCCGCGAGCTCACGGACACGTCGAAGGCGCGCGTCGAGAAGGCTTTCGCCATCGCGTGTCTCGCTCACCACTTCGATGTCGGCTCCGTAGAGTTTGACTAACTTTACAACATTTTGATTCGTCCGCGAGTCGACGACGATCGTGAGCGAGAGTCCGAGTTGACGGCAGGCCTGGGCGAGTCCAATTCCGAGGTTTCCGGAACTCGACTCAACTATCCTCGTCCCGGGGTTGATCAAGCCCGCACGGATGCCACTCTTCAAGAGAGAGACGGCCGTTCTATCTTTGATGCTTCCCCCCGGATTCTGCATTTCCAGCTTTCCCAAAACGGTGATGTCTTCACGGGTTTTGATGTGGTTCAGTGTGACCAGCGGAGTGTTGCCCACGCAATCGAGAAGAGACGAGGGCAGGGCGTCATACGTGTTTCGGAAGCGTCGGGTCGTCTCTGTGTTACGGTGGGCTTTCCGGGGTGTGGGCGAGAGAGGTTTCATAACATCGGCCTTATTTGCAGTTAACGTGCCACGCCGTAAATGAGGGGCGTTGGAATGCTCGCTGTCCAAGCGGGGCGGGGGTTAAGAGACGGTATTGTTCTATTGGATTGGAGTTTAACTTCCGGTTGCGGCTTTGGTATTCGTGCAGTTTGCATGCAGCGGGATTGCAATCCCGCTCTGCGCTGAACTTAGTCGGCGCAGAATCCAAAGATGGCGCAGTCGTAGCTACCCAGATCGATTTCCGCGGACGCGGGGAGACCGTGATATTCGTGATCTTCGGTGGAAATATCGAAGAGGTCCTTGTCTCCGAAATCTTCTCCGTAGACTTTCGAATCGGAATGAAAGAGCAGTTTCCAGTGCCCCGGTTGCGGGAATCCTATCCGGTAGCGGTTGTGCTCATTACTGGAGAATGACATCACGACGAGGAGTTCGTTGGGGCCTGATCCGCGCGTGAAGGTAATCACTTTACCCGCATCGTCGAGGTGGCGGATCTGGAACTCGGGGGATTGAAGCGCGGAACTCACTCCATCGCGATTGGTTCGCAGTTTAATCAGATCGCGGTAGGTGCGGATGACACCTTCTTCGTGCGGTGCTGCCTCCCAATCCATTTCCCCGTTGTCAGTGAAATGTCCGGTCGCGAGAAATTCCTGTCCCTGGAAGATCATCGGTATGCCCGGGGACGTCATCGTCAGGCAGGCTCCGAGGATTGACCGCTTCCGTGCCCAGTAGCCTTCCTGATCGAACTCATCGACTTCTGTCGGCACGCGGCTCTTGCCATTCGCGACTTCGTCATGAGATTCGGTATAGATGACGCGTTGGAAGGGATCGCCGTTGTATTGGAAGCCAATCGCCTCGGCGACTTTCTCCATCGATCGATGTTCGTCCTCCTGCGTGGTCAGAACCTCACGAACGGGATGCACAAACTGCTCGTCCCACTGACTGGCAAATCCGGCACCGCCGGCGCCTGTGTCTTTGGTAATCCACTCATTCGAACGCAAGTCCTCGGCGATCGTAATGGCTCCCGGGTGGAGCGTTTGAATGTCGTGGTTGATCCATTGAGCAAGCGACCAACCCTCGGGGATGTCTGACCCGTCGTCGACTGAACGCATGTAAAAGGTCATGTCGAATCGGAGGCCATCCACGTGAAAGACGTCGAACCACATCAGGGCGTTGTCTCTCAGGTAGCGTCGAACCTCCTCCCGGCCGTAGTCGGGGCGGGTGTCGCCCCAGGGAGTTGCGGCGCGCCAATCGTTGTAGAAATAGATGCCACCCATGTCGTTCTCGGACCAGCCATCGAACTGCCACATGTCGAGGTCGCTGGGACCGAGGTGGTTGTAGACGACGTCGATGAGAACCGCGATTCCATGTTCATGGGCGGCTTTGACAAAACGTTTCAGCCCGTCGACGCCACCGTAGTCCGACTCGATCGCAAAGGGGAACGCGGGGTTGTAGCCCCACGACTGACCTCCCGCAAATTCCGCGACGGGCATCAATTCGATCGCATTGATCCCAAGTCCCACGAGGTGGTCCAGTCGTTCGATCGCGTCGTCAAAATTACCCACCGTGTTTTCGTCGTCGCCACGAAAGAACGTCCCGAGATGAAGCTCGTAGATGACGAGTTCATTCCAGCCCCGCGTTTCGAACTGACCGTCATCACCCCAGTCGAAGTGACTGTCGTCGACGACGACGCTGTTCCCCGCAGAGTTCGTCATCGCTCTTGCGCGTGGATCGTTCTTCCAGAGTTTCCCGTCGTCCGTCGTGATCAGGAACTTATACTCAGCCCCCTCGACTGCCTCCGCCACTGACGCGCGCCAGCAGTCATCGTCTCCCCGCTCAAGGGGATTAGCCGTTTCGCTCCACTCGTTGAAATCGCCAACGACGTGAACTTCTTTCGCGTGCGGCGCCCAAACGCAGAACTCGGTGCCGGTTTCGGTGAGGCATGGCCCCAGACTGTTCCAATCAGAATTTTTCATTGAGCACCCCACTTTGCAGAAAGGGTGCCAAAGCGATTTCAGGCCGGCACGGCGGGAATTATGGGCGCAGCGGGGCTAACAGGGGAGTCCCCGGGTCATGCAGATTGCAAACAGCACTGTTCCGATTGCAGAAAGACCTGTCGGCGCCGGTTATTTGGCGAGCTCAGCGAGAGCCTCCCAATGCTTCCGCTCTTCGTCCGTGATGGACTCGGGAATCACGACCTCGACAACCGCGTAAAAGTCGCCGGGATCGCCGTTGGCTCTCGGGAGACCCCGTTTAGGAACCCGCATTTGAGTTTTGTTCTCGGAGTTCGGGGGAATTTTCAGCCGCACTTTTCCGTGAGGAGTCGTGATCTCTTTCGTCGTTCCGAGGACGCATTCCCAGGGAGCGACTTCCAGATCGAAGAGAAGATCGGAGCCTTCAACTCTGTAGAAAGGGTGGCTCTCATAGCGGACTTTGAGAAAGAGGTCGCCGGGTTTCCCGCCGTTCACGCCGGGGCTGCCGAGACCGGCGCAGCGAATCGACTGGCCGGCTTTGATACCTTTCGGAATCTTGACCTTGAATTTGCGTGGCTTTCCGGACGGGCTCTGGAGCTGCAGCATCCGTTCACCGCCATTGATGACCTCGTCGAGAGTGACGAGCAGATCACTCTCGATATCGCGGCCGCGGGTGGGCCGATTCGGAACACCACCCCCGTATCCGAAGGGATCTCCGGTGGTGCGGTTGCCGAACATCTCCTCGAAGAAATCGCTGAATCCGGTGCTGCCCCCGAAGTTGTATTCGTATTGTGCTCCGCCGCCGGGGCGGCCATAGCCTCCGGAATACTCGGAACCGTGCTCCCAGTTTGCACCCAGTTTATCGTATTTCTTACGCTTTTCCGGATCGCCAAGCACTTCGTAGGCTTCGTTCACCTTTTTGAACTTTTCTTCAGACCCGTCACCGTCTTTCGCGACGTCCGGATGCAAGGTTCTTGCGAGTTTACGGAAGGCGCGTTTGATCTCATCGCCTGAGGCATCGCGGTCGACGCCGAGAACTTCGTAATAATCTTGAAATGAAACTGCCATATTTGAACGGAAAATAGGTTTCGGGTCACCACTCAGCAAGTGCCCATTTGTAGAATATCGCGGGTTTGGTACCTTTTCAGCGTAAAGAGGTCGTATGGGAACCCGTTTTAAAATCAGAGAGAAGCTTGGAATTGTCCGCGTTCAGAGCGCGTTGAGGAAAGTCTTCGGACGTTTTTCGAGGCGTTATCCGAGAACCGCCAATTTTCTCGGGGTGTTGAACCGTCGGAAAAGGCCGATACGGGCGCTGATTCATTTCTGCCTCCACATCGTAGGTGCGATCTTTTCCGTTGAGGCGCTGATGCAATCGAGGACCGGGCAGGGGGCCGTTGCCTGGATTCTCTCGCTCAACTTTATCCCGATTCTGGCGGTTCCTGCATGGCTGGCATTTGGAGACAGTCACCTCGAGAATTATACGACGGTCAGGAAGGCCGGACTCGAGGAGATCCGGCCTCTCGCCGACGCTCTCATCGAAAACCGGAATAAGAGCCTGACCGAGGCCGATGATGACGAGATTCCGGCCAATCTGGTGATCCTCGAAAAACTGGCTTCGCTTCCCGTGATGCGGGGCAATCAGGCCGAACTTCTCGTCGACGGAAAAAACACTTTTGAGTCGATCAACAAATCCATCAGCGAAGCTGAGAAATACATTCTCATTCAGTATTACATTCTGCGCGCGGATGACACGGGGACCGAGCTTAAGAACAGACTGATTGAGCGGGCGAATGCGGGCGTGAAAGTGAGACTCCTGATCGACAATTATGGAAGTTTCGGACTTCCTGATGCCTATCTTGGAGAGATGCTCGAAGCGGGCATCGAGGTGGAGCAGTTCATGGACCTTTCCGGGGAGGCCAATCGCTTCCAGTTGAATTTCCGGAATCACAGGAAAATCGTTGTCGTAGATGGGAAGACGGGATTTGTCGGAGGTCACAACGTGGGGGATGAGTATATCGGAAAGCACCCGTCATTGACCCCGTGGCGGGACAGTCACATGAAGCTGTCAGGGCCGGTCGTGAAGACGCTCCAGGTTCCTTTCGTGGAGGATTGGTATTGGGCGACAAGAAAGCTTCCCGACGATCTGGACTGGGAGATCAGTGAAGACGATTTCGTCGGCTCGATGGAGGCACTTTTCCTCGCGAGTGGTCCCGCCGATCCCCTCGATACCTGCGCGCTTTTTTTCCTGACAATGATCAACAACGCCAATGATCGTGTCTGGATTGCGAGCCCGTATTTCGTCCCGAATGAGAAACTCGTCAGCGCGCTCCAGCTGGCGGCGATTCGCGGGGTTGATGTCAGGGTTTTGATGCCGGGTTTGTCAGACAGCAGGCTCGTTGAATTGACCTCGTATTCCTACATCGATGAACTGGAGAAAGCGGGAGTAAAAATGTTCCGCTATCAGGAAGGGTTCATGCACCAGAAAGTCGCTCTCGTCGATGACTCGATTTCCGCAATTGGATCGGCCAACTTTGACAACAGATCCTTCCACCTCAATTTCGAGATCACCGGGATCGTGCACGATAAAGGCTTCAACACAGAGGTCGCCGAGATGTTGCAACGGGACTTCGAGAACAGCGAGCCGGTCATGGCATCGGCTTATGCCGAGAAACCTTTTTGGTATCGTGTCGGGGTTAGATTGGCCCGTCTCCTCGCTCCCATTCAGTGATCATCCGGGAGATGGGGAGGGGCCTCGCTGTTGCAGGTTGCATCATTTTTCTCGTGCATTTTGCAATAATTTCTGTTCGGTGGTCGATGGGTGTGGTCCTCATACCCGGTGTATTTTGTTCCCGTATCCCGCCTGCCTTGCCGCGGGGCGATGATCGGGCTGCCACCCGCATCGTGGCACGTCTATTGCACCTGTCTGGTCTGCATGAGCCAGATACATCTCACCGAAAAAATAGCCACCTACAAGGATGTCGCGGGACTCCTTTTCAAGTACCTGCCGAAGATTTCCGACGCCCGTGAAGATCTCGTGTCTGAGTTCGAAGTCGATTCCGAAATCACCCCGTCGGACGATGCCAACGCTTTTGCCGATGATCTCGAAAAACTGGGACCCACGTTCATCAAAGTGGGACAGCTCCTTTCGACACGGGCCGACTTGATGCCCCCGGAATGGATATCGGCGTTGCAACGGCTTCAGGACGACGTGGATCCGGTTCCGTATGAAGATATCCAGTCACGGATTGAGGACGAGTGCGGGGTGAGGATTTCGAAGATGTTCAGTAAGTTCGACGAAACTCCGCTCGCGAGTGCTTCAATCGGTCAGGTTCACCGCGCGACTTTGCGGGACGGTGTCACCGAGGTGGTGGTGAAAGTCCAGCGCCCCGGTGTCCGGGAGCGAATCGCGAAGGAACTTTCAGTGATCAGTCGCATCGCGGAATTTCTGCAAGCGCATTCGAAGTTCGGTGCGAGCTACGATGTGGTGAGAATCGTTGAGCAATTCCGGAACGCTATCACCGGAGAACTGAACTATCTGCGCGAGGCTCAGAATCTCCGACGGCTCGCTGAAAATCTGAAGGAGTTCCGGCGCCTCACCGTTCCGCTTCCGCTCGATGATTTTTGCGCTCCGGGCGTGCTGACGATGGAAATGGTGACGGGCACGAAGGTGACCGACCTTTCCGGAGTAGTTCTCAATGAGATCGACAGCGCAGCCCTCGCGGAAGAGCTGTTCCACGCGTATCTGAAACAAATACTTCTCGACGGGTTCTTTCACGCCGATCCCCATCCGGGTAATATCCTTCTTACGGAGAAGAGGAAACTGGCCCTGATTGATCTCGGGATGGTGGGAACGGTCTCGGATGATTTGAAGGACCATCTCATTCAGTTGCTGGGTGCGGTATCCGAAGGGAGAAGCGACCAGGCTGCTAAAGTTTCCAAAGAGATGGGGATGGCCGGTGACTCTTTCAGGGATGAGCCGTTTGAAGCCGCGATCAAGCAGATCGTAGAGGCGCGGGAGGGAAGCACGGTGGAGAACCTCAAAATCGGAAGTCTCGTCATGGACGTGACCGGCGTTTGCGGTGAGCATGACCTGCATATTCCCGACGCGGTTTTCATGATCGGCAAGATGCTTCTCAATCTCGACATCATCGGCAACACGCTCGCGCCCGAATTCAATCCCGATGCTAGCATTCGCCGTCACCTCGGAGAACTCGCGAGGAAGCGACTCGATCATCATCTCTCAGTTGGCAACATCGTGAGTTATCTCACCGACGTGAAAGAGCTGTTCTCAGAGACGCCGGGAAGAATCAATCGTGTTCTCGACAAGGTGGCCGACAACAAGCTCAAGCTCGAAGTCGACGCTATCGACGAAGAGCTGTTGCTGAAAGGATTTCACCGCGTGGCGAACCGGATCACGGTGGGGCTGATACTCTCCGCTTTGATCGTCGGGGCGTCGATGCTGATGAATATCGAATCGAAATTCACGCTTCTCGGCTACCCGGGACTGGCGATGATCTTCTTCTCGATCGCCGCCGTGGGAGGACTCGTGCTCGTGTTCAGAATCCTCTTCGGAAAAGAGAAGTGAAGACGCGCGGGAGACCGGAGTGAAAAAGCAAAAAGCCCATCCTGCAAAGGGTGGGCTTTCTGCTTTCGCTTTCGGGCTCCGAGGTTGTCGCTCCGATGCTCAGGCAGCGGCATCGTTTGTCACTTCCCCGTAGATCTGCCGGGGAGACTCTCCGGTGTTCTTCAGAGCTTCGATCCCGGTATCGGCGGAAAGGTTGTCGAGACAGACCTTTCTCGTGTTGTCGTCGAGATCATTGAGGTAGGTGCTGTAGAAGTCCTCGTCGAAGGCGACTGCGAGGGATAGTTCCCCGAAGCGCGAGGTGATTGAGTCGTGGAGTGCGACGAATCGGACACCGGACTCGTCGTCCTCCACCGCGATGCGATCGGGCTCAGCAACGTAGACCCAGTAGTCGGCCTGGAGCGTTCTCATGCTTTTGAGAACGCTGTTCCGACGACTTCCGGGAAGGGTTGAGAGTGGAGGGGTGATGAAGAGGCAGTTAGGTTTATTCATTTCAGCTGGGGGTGGGGGTTATTTGTTCCAGCGGGCCGGATACCCGCGGGTGTCGATGTGGATGAATGGATTCCGGTAATTCGCAGCGCTGTAAAAACCGAGCCCTCCCTTGAGATGACGATGGCTTTCCGTTACCGCCTCGACCGCTGTCTGAATCATTTTGGCGTCCCCATCATCAATCGTGCCCGAGAAATCGAGGTCGTCGAGTTTACCGTCCTGGTTGCTGTCCACAAAAAGGTCGGCGGCATCCCCATACAGGTGCCGGCTGTAGATCGTCTTGTTACCGAGCGCTTTGTTGTAGGCCGGAGTCCGGTAGCCGCTCGATATGTAGAGGTGGCTGGCATCTCGTCCCGCTTTTTCGAGCTCCAGGACAAGCGTTTCGATTTTCAGGAGAAGCCGCGGATCGAGAAGCATGTATTTCGGATAGTCGGACTTTTGTTTGCAGACAAACTGGCTGAGCTGGAGGTGGGGGGATATCCACGTGTCCTCGTTCTCTTTAGTGACTTCGATGAATCCGCGCGGCTTCTTGTAGCGGGGATTTCCTTTGTAAGGTTCATCCTGATATTCACCGATTCGATAGCCGTTCAAGCGCTCGGATTTACCATCCCACGGTGTGAGAACGGCGACGTGCAGGCACATTTTATTTTCGGTGTTCTCCTCACTGATCCTGACACAGTAGATTCCGGGCTCGGTGGGGGCCTTCCACGTGAGTTGGTGCTCGGTCGTGTCGACGATCTCGCCGTGATCAGATTCGAACTTGAACGTTCTGGCGTCGGCTTTTTCAATGACGTTCAAGGTGAGGATGTCTTCGGGCATTTGAGTAAGTGTCAGGAGCGACCAGGGATTCACGAGTCCGTCGAATTCCACCGAGAATCCCGCTTTTACCGGGCCGTCCTTGGCGAGAAGCGGGGACGAGGCTCCTATCAGTTCCGTGAGGAAATCGCCGCAATTTTCAATCGCGATATTGGGGGCCTGCTTCGCATCCGGAAGCCTGTCGTCGGGATTCCCGAGGCCTCCGATTTTCTCAGCGGGTAAGTTCTCGACAACCGGTTCTGCTTCTCCTTCGTCCGGCGCGGCGATCGGAGCATTCTCTGCATCCATTGAAGCCGTATCCGTGTTAACCGTTTCCTCCTGAGGGGTCTCCTTGACGATGATCTCCGCGGATTTGGCAGTCTCCGGATCAAGGGTGCTGTTGTCGAGGGCTTCAGGAGTGGTCTCTTCGACTACCACAATGTCAGGACGCTCCTCACGGCCGAGTCTGTCCGAGAAGAGGGCTGCAATCGCGATACCGGTTGCGATGGCGGCCACTGCAATCAGGGTGTCCCGGAGGGGATGTTTTTCTTTTTTACTCATAATTCCTGAGCTTGCGCGGGTGGGTTGTTTTTCGGAGCCGCCCACGGATTTCCGCCTTCTATGACTGGAACGATGGGCATGATGGGGCTGAAGTTAGTGAACAGGTCAGGCGAGTCCTTGATCTCTATTTCAACGGGAGCGGGCGGGGCATTGTGAACCGGGCAGGGCTCCGGTTTTTTGTCAGTCAGATAGCCGGTCGGGAGTGACATCACAAAGTCGCCCGCGCGTTTTGCGGAGCAGTTCTCACCCGGTTGGCATCCCTGAGTGATGCAGATGCTGGTGGAATCCTGCTCAGCGACGGTAATGGTTTCCGCCTCAGAGGCGGGGAGTGAACGAGCGATAGCGCTCCAGACAGGGAAGGCGGTGTCGACCGCAAAGGCGTTCTTGAAAATGCTCACCGGTTCGTCGAAACCGATCCAGACGCCCCAGGTGTGCGTGTCGTTGTAGCCGATGAACCAGGAGTCATTCGAGTCGTAAGAGGTTCCTCCTTTTGCTCCGAACGTCCCCGCTTTCATGGGGAGACTGCGGCGGGAAAGGGGAGGCACCTTTGATGTCTGTCGCAGGCTCAGGTCGATGAGGTGCGCCGTTTCCGGGGCGATTTTCTGTTCGAGCTCAAGTTCAAGACCACCGGCGACGGGGTAGAGAACCTTTCCGTCCTTGTCGACGATCTTTTCAATCAGATTGGTTTCGGGAGCCGATTTTCCTCCATTTGGAAAAAGAGAATAGGAGTGAACGAGGTCGATAAGTCTGACGCGGTTCTCACCGAGGAAGCTGTTGGGGTAACCTGTGGTCTCCGGATCGAGATCCAGTTCGGCGAGATAGGATTCGAATCTCTCCGGCCCGACGGTTTGTCCGACCCTGACCGTTGCACTGTTTTTCCCGGCAACGAGTGCGTAGAGCGGTGTGATTTCACCTTCGTAGTCGTTGTCATTTCTTTCGGCGCCCCATTCACCGAGGACGCCTTCCATTCCACCGATCATCACTTCGCGGTTATCGAGAGGAGCATCCAGAACGATGTCGAGCGGTGACACTTTCCGGTCAGAGAAGGCGGCGGCGTAGAGGAAAGGAGTGATCGCGGTGCCCGGCTTCCGTTTCGCCTGCCAGACGCGGTCAAATTGGCTGTCGGCAAAATCACGGCCTCCGACCGCGGACACGATATTTCCGGTGGCGTTCTCGATGACGACGACCGCTCCTTGCAGGTAGTTGCCCGACTTGTCGGAACTGTTCTCAATCGCCGACTTGGATTTGTGCGGGTAGTCATCGAGCCGCTCGATCCCACGAAGCGCGCTTTCGAGCGTGCTGATCGTTTCAGTTTGAAGGTCCGCGTCGACCGTTGTCGTGATTTGCAAACCGTCGAGATCTTTAAACTGCCCGAGAATTCCGTTCGCTTCCTTCCTGACCGCCGCAAGCAGGTAGTCCGGTCTCGTTTCCCTGGCTCGCTTTGAGATCGTTGTCAGCTCGGAGCCTGAGAGCTCGTCGTGCGTTGCTGGATCGATCATCCCGAGGACTTTCATCCGGTTCAGGGTTCTGTCTCTCGCTGCTGCGGCCGCACCGGGATCCCGGAACGGGGAGAAGCGATTCGGGCTCTTAATGATCGAGCAGAGCGTTGCCGATTCGGCGATCGAGAGTTGCGATGCCGGCTTGCCGAAATAGCCGCGAGCTGCCGCCTCCACTCCCCAATAGCCTGCGCCGAAGTAGACACGATTCAAATAGTGGGTGAGGATTTCGTCTTTCGTAAATTCATCCTCGATGCGGATCGCCAGAAACGTCTCGAGAAGCTTCCGGTCGAGCGTTCGCCCGCCGATGTCGAACGCGTGTCGAGCCAGTTGTTGTGTCAGGGTGCTGCCTCCCTGGGAGATGCCGCCTGACTTGATGTTGGAAATGAGCGCGCGGAGAATCCCCCGGGGATCAATGCCGTTGTGATCGCGGAAACGGGTGTCTTCCGTGGCGATGAGAGCGTCGATGAAATGGGGCGGAACGTCCCCGAGTGAAATCACGCGGCGGTCCTTGAGCGCAATCTGTCCGAGGAGTTCGCCGTTCCGGTCGAACGCCACCGCGCCCTCATCGATCTTTCCAATGTGTTCGAGATCGAACTTTGTACTGCGCTCTTGATAGCGGGTGTAAACTCCGATTCCCAGAGAGATGCCAACGACTGCCAGCAAGACAAGCGCCGTCATCAGCGCGGTGATGCGAGGGTGTCGGTTCATCCTCGCGCTCAGTGATTTGTCCCGTGGAACCGAAACCATCGGCGGTGCCTCTTCGGTGTGATTGTCAGGGTCGTTTTTCATCGTCGATCGTGCGGTCTTAGAATTAGCGAATGAGAGTTCTGGTGGTTGGGCTTACAGGGACTGCGACCGGAGTCGACTCGAGTGGGCGCTGCTGTTCCACTGCGCCCTCGGTGATGATTCTTCGTGCTTCGTTAAGCAATCTTCTCGCCGGAGCCTGCGGGGCTACAGACGGTTGACCGGCTGCCGTGTAGGAAGGGGGTGCAATTTGAACCGACTGCTCGTTGAACGGGTCCAATCCCTTTTCGACGGTGCAGTTTACGTTGAAGCGTCCGGGCTCCGCGTAGATGGTTTTTACAAACTCACCGAGAAGCGGAGCGGCTGTTTTTCCGCCCGACACGCTCTCCCCCGGTTTTCCCTGGACCAGGACCGCGAACGCAATTCTCGGAGAATTGGAACCGATGTAACCGGCAAACCAGGCGAGGTTTTGTTTCTCAGCGCCTGCCTTCCACTGCGAGGTTCCCGTCTTGCCGAAAACTTCCGGCAGATCGTGGGCGGCCGCTTTTCCCGTTCCCGACTCATGATTCACTACGCCCCACATACCGGCTCTCACAGCGCTGCGATCGCCGGCGCGATGGTTGAGGACCGACCTCTTTCCTTTCGAATGAGTTTTGACAACGTCGTGAGTCTCCGGGTCCTGTTCCTGAATAATGAGGCGCGGTCTCCTCACAGTGGTGCCGGTTGAGAGCCCACCCATCGCGCACGCGAGTTGAAGCGGGGTGGCGAGCACTTCTCCCTGACCGATCGAGAAGTTAGCCACCGCCTGAGGTGCGAGGACATTTTTCATCTCAGGCAGGTTTCCGCTGGAGGTTGGGAGTTCGATATCGGGGGAAGCGCCGAAGCCGAAAGCCCGCGCGTTGGCGAGAAGCGCTCGTCCCCCGGTTCGAATTCCGGCTTGATAAAACCACGTGTTCGAAGAGCGGAGGAGAGCGAAGCGGACGTCGAGGTTGCCTTCGTGTTCGTTGTTCCAGTTGCGAAACGTCCGCCCGTCGATTTCAAGCGAAGGTGGACTCGGGAGGCGCGTGTATGGCCCGTTGATCACACCGGCATTCATCGCTCCGAGCGCGACGAAAGGTTTGAATGTGGATCCCGGAGGGTAGGCGCCCATTGTAGCGCGGGCAAAGAGAGGCGTGAGCGGATCGGATTCCAGTGCCTTATACTCTGCGCTGGAAATTCCGGCGACGAATTGGTTGGGATCAAAGGAAGGATTGGAGGCGAGAGTGAGTATGTCACCGGAGAGTGAATCGATGGCGACGAACGCACCGGCGCGCTCCGATTTCCCGAGGATTTCATAGGCGAGCTTTTGCATCTCGAGGTTGAGGGTCGTGATCACGGAATGACCGGGAACGGCGGGGCGGATCAGTTCGACGTCGACAAGCTTGCCTTCCGCCGAGCTGAGGTAGGTCACCTTGCCGTTCTCTCCGTTCAGGCTCTCCATTGTCTGTTCGAGTCCGCCGTTCGCTTCGGTTAATGGCCAGAGGGGTTCCTCTTCCGAGAGCGGGCCGTGCTGGTCCGGCATGGTGGAATTCACGTAACCGGTAATATGCGCCGTCGCTTCTCCCGCCGGGTAATGTCTGACGAAGCGTTTTTCAAAAGTGAGGAGGTCAGATTCGGAAACGATCGGAGAGAGCGCCTGAATCGAGTCGTCGGGGAGCGGCCCCGATATTGTAAGCGGGACGTAAGATCGGTGATCCCAGTGATCGCTGAAGGTTGAGATAGAAAGGTCGAATGGTTTCAGGACGTCGAATTTTCCGAGTGCCTCCCGGACCGCGTCGAAGGCCTCTTCTTTTCCAAGCTTCGTCTTGAGCGGCTGAAGCCGAATCGCGAGAAATTCTTTCGTTTGGGTTTGCGCGATCGGATTCCCGAATCGATCCAGAATCAGACCGCGCGGGGCGGGCACAACAAAGAGTTGCGGGTGGACCGCCTCCACTGACTGCGTGGGTGCTTTTCTGTTCTCGTCAGTCTCAACCAGCGCTTCGATCGGCGCGTCTGCTCCCTGAGTATTACTGAGACAGGAAAGAGCGAGCAGAAAGGGTGCGATGCTTCTCCAACGGAGCGTCCGCGAAATGGAGTGTCGGAGATATTTTGGTCGAGGTGACATCGTAGTGGTTTCGGTTGATAGGGTTCATTCCTAAAAGCGGGAACAGGGCCATTCCGATTATCTGATTTGTAACAGGCTTACAATAAGTGACTTATTGAATGTCTTCGCCGCGCTTGGATCCGTCGTGGATTCAGCTGTTATGACGCTCTTGCACGTCACGATCATGCAATGTGCAAAACGCATCGCCGGTCTCTTCGGTCGTGAATCGTAAAATGGTTTGATTTACCACCGGCAATCGAGTCAGATCGGGCTGTATGGATTTTTTGCGGCTGCTTTTTGACACATCTGATTTTCACCCCAGGTGGAACTGTGGGAACTGGACGGAGTTCCACGGCTGGTTGCATATCGTGTCCGATCTGCTCATTTTTGGAGCCTACGTCACGATAGCGGTCGTGATGACCGCGTTCTACGCCATCAAGCGGAAAGAGCTCGTTTATTCAAATATCATCCTCCTGTTTGCCGCGTTCATTTTGAGCTGTGGTGCTTCTCATTTTATTGAAGCGACTATCTTCTGGCACCCCTGGTATCGGCTGGCCGGCGTCGTGAAGCTGATCACGGCGATCGCCTCCTGGATTACCGTGATCTTTCTCATTGCTCAGATACCGAAAGCGATCAAATACGCCGGAGTGGCCCATCTTACGCGGGAGTTGGACCGGAAGCGGGAAGAGCAAAGTAAACTGCACGCTATCGCCGCGAAGAGTGAGCAACGACTTTCACTTCTCCTGAATTCGACCGCGGAGGGGATTTACGGAATCGATGACAAAGGGAAATGCACCTTCGCGAACCGTGCCTGTGTGATTTTGTTAGGTTTTGATTCGCCGGATGATCTCATTGGCGAAGAGATGCATTCTCTGATCCACCATTCCAATGAGAACGGGGAGGCGACCGGGATCGAGTCGTGCAAAATTTTCAAAGCTGCTCAAAAAGGGGAGAGGTCCCACTGTGACAGTGAAGTGTTCTGGAGGAGAGACGGTACCTCATTTCCCGTCGAATACTGGTCATACCCCGTCGACGAAGATGGTGTTGTGAGCGGGGCTGTGGTTACGTTCTTTGACGTCACCGAGCGATTGCAGGCGAACAAGCGTCTCGTTGAGGCGATGGAGCGTGCCGAACTTGCGAATCGTCAGAAGACCCGTTTTCTCGCCAACATGAGCCACGAGATTCGCACCCCGATGAATGCGATCCTCGGCTTCAGTGAGCTGATGGAGGGCGTCGTCGTCACTCCCAAAGCAAAAGAGTATCTCTCTATCATCCGGGGGAGCGGGGAATCGCTTCTCGACCTTATCAATGATCTGCTCGATCTCTCTAAAATCGAGGCAGGCCGTATCGAGATCTTTAACGAGCCGGCGGATTTCGCCAAAACGATCGGTTCGATCGTGGCGATGATGTCGCTTCCCGCCCGCGAGAAGGGGATCGCGCTCTCTTACACGATCGACCCGTCCGTTCCCAGGTATCTTGAAATGGATAGTCTTCGCCTGCGCCAGATCGTTTTAAACCTTCTCTCCAATGCCGTGAAATTCACCGATGAAGGAGACGTGACCGTCGAATGCACCAGCGCTCCGAATCAGAAAGAAGAGGGTTTTGTCAGCATCAAAATCGTTGTAACCGACTCGGGTGCCGGAATTCCCGAGGGCGAATTAAAGAAAATCTTCAAGCCGTTCCACCAGGTTCAGGAGCAGGAAAGCCATGTCGCGGTGGGAACCGGTCTCGGTCTCAGTATCACCGAGCGACTCGTGAAACTGATGGGGGGGAAAATCAAGGTGGTCAGTAAGGTGGGCGAAGGAAGCGTGTTTACCGTCACGATACCTTCGTTGAAAATTACGACCTCGGAAGTCGAGCCTGTCTACGATGCGCACTGGGGTGAAAGAAATCTGGATTTGATCCAGCCCAGTCTCATACTCGTAGCGGATGACAACGCGGTGAACCGCGATTTTATGGTGGAGCTTTTCGGCAGCACTCATCACCGTCTCCTCGTCGCAGAAGACGGAGCCGAGGCGATCGAACTCATTAAAAAGGAGAAACCCGATCTCGTTCTCATGGATATCAGGATGCCCGGGATCGATGGGCGCGAGGCTCTGGGCATTCTCAGGAAGACGCCGGAAGTGGGGATGATCCCCGTTTTGGCGGTGACAGCATCGAGTCTTCTTAACAAAGAGAAGAAACTCCGGGAGGAGTTCGACGGCTACCTTCGCAAGCCTTTCACTAAAGCCCAGTTGTTCAGAGCGCTTGCGCATCATCTCCCCGTGATCCTTCCCGAGGGCGAGGAGGATGATACTGAAGCGAGTGCAGAGCCGATATACGATTGCTCTGAAGTGGGCGGTGACCGCGTGAGCCTCGCGGCAGAACTGAACGAGTTGATGGAAACTTCCTGGCCGAAAGTTTCGGCGACACTTTCAATCAACTCCGTGGGTGAGTTTTCCCGGAACATCTCAAGGCTCGGCGAAAAGTTCCAGTGCCCGGGGCTCGCTGCTTATGCGGGAGAGCTCAGCAAGTCCGCTGAGTCGTTTCAACTCACGCAAATGGAGAAACTGATGGCCAGCTTCCCCGGCGTGGTCGAGTCCGTCACAGGCGGGGCGACCCGATCCTGAGGGACGGAGCAAGCGACACTGCAAATTGCAACGTCGTTCGTGCAAATCCACGGTGAATAGTGGATTTGACACCGGCTTATTAGCTGCTTGTTAGAGTTGTAAGTATCTTGTTGTAAATTGGTTGTGATTGTTTTTGTGATCTTGGATTGATTCCTGCGTCTAAGAGTTCGCAGCGAATTCATCGCGAACCTAAACAAAAAATACTATGATCAGATTAGCAGTCATCCTCCTCATTATCGGAATTATCGCAGCAGCCCTCGGCCTCGGCGGCCTCGGTGGCCTCATCATGAATGTCGGTTACGTGCTTCTAGCGGTAGGCGTCGTTCTCGTGCTCGTTCACTTCATCACCCGCAAGGTCTAGTTAAATTTCTTACGTAGTGGTAAGTGGGAGGTGCGTCTGCTCGAGAGAGCGGCGTGCCTCCTTATTTTTACAGGCGTCACTTCCGGAGAAACCTCCGTGTCATCCCACGTATCAGCTTCAGCCGCAGTCGGCCCGGGTGAGACAAGTTTCAGGAACGGCGGGGCGCAAAATCCCGGGTGAGACGGGCAGCGTAATACGACAGAAACACGACGCTAATTCTCCACGGCGATCGTAAAAGCTGGGTTGCAGTTCGATCGCCCGGTCCGGCTACGCGAAGAGCGTTTCCACAATATCGGCCTTCACCAGTTCACGTGGCTGATTGAGATGATTAAATACGATCGACTGTGGGTCGATACCCATGGCGTGGTAGATCGTCGCAAGGATTTCAGTGGGGTGCACAGGCGACTCGAGCGGCGCTGAGCCGGTTTTGTCAGACTTGCCATGAACATAGCCACGCTTGATTCCCGCTCCGCCGATGATGCTGGTGTAGCAGTAAGGCCAGTGGTCGCGTCCGTCGGCGCTGTTGTTGTTACCGCTCGTCGAAACACCCATCTCGGGACTGCGCCCGAATTCGCCGATTGCAACGACGAGGGTTTCATCGAGAAGGCCGCTGGAGTCGAGATCAGCGAAGAGCGCTGAGAGTCCGGCGTCGAGCATGGGGGCTGATTGATCCTGCATCCGCTTCGGCAATCCGGAGTGGTGATCCCAGCTGTGATTGTCCGAGTTTGCCACCTTCGGCCAGACGACTTCGACGACCTTGGTTCCCGCCTCGACGAGACGTCGCGCGAGGAGACAGCTTTGGCCAAACGTATTGCGCCCATATTTGTCGCGGAGCGCATCGGTTTCAGCATCGAGATTGAAGGCGTTTCTGGCGCGTCCCGAAACGATGAGGTTGAGCGCTTTGTCGTAATATTCGTCGAGGTTGTAGTCTTCGACGGCCTTTTCGATAATTGGCATCTGGTCGGTGAGGGCGTTGCGGAGTTTGGCGCGTCGTTGGAGTCGAAGCGAAAAGACGTCGGGCCGCAGCTGGAGATCGTCGACTTTGATCTTGCTCATCTTTGACATGTCCATGTCGTCTCCGTCGGGGAAAAGGTAATACGGATCGTAAGCTTTTCCGAGGAATCCGGCCGTGCCGCCTTTGTTGATCACGTTCGATTCCTGAAGAGGGCGGGGCATCATCACGAAGGGTAGCATCGGCTCATCGCTCGGCTTCATTCGAACAATGTTAGAGCCAAAGTTCGGGAAATCTTTCGGGCTCGGTGGTTCGAGCTGACCGGAGGGACTGACCTTGTCGGTCGTGTAGCCCGTCATGATCTGGTAGATCGCGGCGGTGTGATTGAAGAGCCCGTTCGGGGTGTAGCTCATCGAGTTCACCGTCGTGAACTTGTCGTTCACCTGAGCGAGCTTCGGCAGGATCTCGGTGTATTGGAGGCCGTCGACCTTGGTATTGATCGGTTTGAATTTGGAGCGCACGTTGTCCGGAGCATTGGGCTTCGGATCCCAGAGATCGATATGGCTCGGACCGCCCTGGAGATAGACCATGATGACCGATTTGGCTTTTCCCCAACCGGGACGGCCGATCAGTTTTGAAGCAACGCTCGCATCCTGTGCCGCGAGGATGTTGTTCAAGGTCATCCCCAGCATTCCTGCTCCGCCGACGCGTAAAAAGTCACGACGTCCCGGTTTGAGGTGCGAGTCACAGAGGTCTTTGGCGATTTCTCCTGGCAGTCTAATCATGGCGTTTTGGCGCTGGCGCGCTGTAAAAGGTTAAAGGTAAAAAGTGAAAGGTCGGGTGGGCTGTGTAGTGAAACGAAACTCGTTCCGATTCTTCGAGCGTTCGGTGAGAAGGTGAGAAGCCGTTGCACGGCGCGTGGAAGGTGAGAAGGTGAGAAGGTGAGAAGGTGAGAAGGTGAGAAGGTGAGAAGGTGAGAAGGTGAGAAGGTGAGAAGG
>JBLXHA010000004.1:0-339705 GCA_048260165.1 Verrucomicrobiales bacterium | reverse complement strand
AGAAGGTGAGAAGGTGAGAAGGTGAGAAGGTGAGAAGGTGAGAAGGTGAGAAGGTGAGAAGGTGAGAAGGTGAGAAGGTGAGAAGCCGTTGCACGGCGCGTGGAAGGTGAGAAGGTGAGCGATCGGTAGGGCGGAAGATTCTTTACTTCTTTACTCCTCGACTACTTTACTTCTCCATCTATCGATTGAAGAGGAATGAGGGGCTGTTGACGAGTGCCCAGACGAGGTCCTGAGCGGCGGTGAGTCTTTGGTTGGCGGCCTGTTGAATTGAGTAGCTGGTATCCTGTCGAATCTGCGTGAGCGTGCGGGGTTCAATGACGGGCATCTCAGCAGCGGCGAGCGCGGCGTTGAGCTTATTCAATTCGGGATCAGAGGGAAGGGGGCGCTTCTCTTTGTAGACGACCGCGAGGCGTTTGCCGAGTTCGATGTCGTTGGCGGCGACGTAGGTCTGGAGTGCCTGCTTGTCGGCATCGCTGCGCGCGGCGGGTGCTTTGGCGACGGCTGCTGCCACATTTGCGGGGAGTCCCATGTTCAGCGGATCGGAGTCGGTCGTGTAGTAAATCCGGAAACGCCCGATGGGGTATTCGCCACGCGAGTAGCGGTTGAGAATCGTCACGATGAGATTCGCTCCTTTTGGATCTCCCTTTACGGGCTCCTTGAATTTGAACGTCGCGCGGTGAGGGATCTGAGGAACGGCTCCTGACAATGCCCAACCTTTCACTGAGCGATCAGCTTTTCCGTTGATGGCATTTTTGACATCGAAGCCGTTCTGGTTGAAGTCGGCTTTCGCGTCGGAGAACGCGAGGGGCGTGGACTTCTTCGGATCGGCGAGGGGATTCCATTTCGACTGAACTTCGGTGATGACAAAATTTCCATTGCCGTTGAGCCCGGCGCCGTAGGTGAGGTTGTTCTCATCCGGGATCGCTTCGATCATGATCCCGGTGATGTTTTGGGAAGCGGTCTTACCTGTTACGGTGAAATCGAGATTGCGGGGATGGTTGCCTCCGAGGGAGAGAATCGAGCCATCCGCCTGGACTTCGACTTTCGATTTATCAGAGGCGGTGACACTGGCAACTTCGAGTGGCTGCCACTTTGCCCACAGTTGAGACGCTTTCAGATTCGTCGTGAATTCTTCGACGAGTCTCGGCAGTTCGCCGCGTCGTTCCGCTACGGATTTCTCTGCGGCGGCGAGCCGTGTTTTCTGCGCTGCTTCGGCCTCCTTTTTCTTTCTGTCATGCTCGGGCATGTAATTGGCAATGTTCACTTTCGCGGCGGCAATCGCGCGGAGTCTCGCGATCTCGAGTTGCGATCGTTCCCCGACCCAGTCGGATTCCGCTTTCGCTGCTTTCGCGAGCAGCGCGAGGTGATCGCGGTCGATTTCATTCAAAACCGCGATCGCTGTTTCGACCTCCGATGCTTTCGGGGCGCGGGCGAGAACGCGGTAGTAGATTTCTTCGACGAGCTTTTTGTCATCGAGCTCGCTGAGAACGAGTTTCCCGAGATCGCTCTTCTCGGATCCTATCGCATCGGCGATAGCGGGACCGGAGAGAAAGGCCATCACCGCGCTCATCTGGAGCTCGTCGGATCGCTCACACTCACAGGAACTTTCGCGGGCCGGCCTTCCGAGGTTGGCGAGGAAACCGCTCTTGAGATCGAGCTTCGAGTCAGAGAGCTGACTCGCTCGGATTCCTTTACCCGCACCCGGGATGTCGGGGATCGCCCCTGTCACCGCATAAACGGCATCGTAGAGCGTCTCGGCGGGGAGGCGTCTCGCTTTGGCGTGGGAAAAATTAGTTTCATCTGTCTCATTCCACTTATTCGTTTGGATCGAGAGTTGATAGGTGCGCGATTTGCAGATCGTGGCGATGAGCTTTTGCACGTTGAAATCCGATTCGATGAAAGTTTTGGCGAGGTGATCGAGGAGTTGAGGATTGCTCGGGGGATTGCCTGCACGGATGTCGTCGAGAGGTTCGATCACGCCGGTTCCCAACAAGTATCCCCACATCCGGTTCGCGTAGCTGGAAGCGAAATACTGGTTGTCGGGACTCGTGATCCACGCGGCGAGTTCTTCGCGGCGGGTGGGGGCTTTCGGATCAGTGAATGCCGCTTTTGCGAGCGTGGCTTCGTAAGGGAAAGCCGGCGGTTGGATCTCACCGGTTCGGTCGTGTTTGAGATCGCCCTCTTTCCTATCGCTGATCGATTCGTAAAGTGGCTTCGCTCCTTCGACGGCTGAACCGCCGATGTTCTGCTTCGGTGCGTTCTTCGTGTCGCGCTTGAGTTCGACCTGAGCGAAGTACGCTGCGGTTTCGAAATACTGATCCTGAGTCCATCGTTCGAAAGGGTGGTCATGGCACTTGTTGCAGTTGAACCGCGTCGCGAGAAAGAGGTGCGTCGTGTTCTCCATGATCATGTCAGGATCGCGGAGAATTTTGTAATAAGAGGCGGCCGGGTTTTCCTTGTTCGATCCTGACGCTGTCAGAATTTTGTAAGCAAACTCGTCGTAGGGAGTGTTCGTTTTGACCTCCTCTTTGATCCACGCCTGAAACAATTTCGCGCCTTCGCCGCCGAGAAACTTGGAGTTCACCTGAAGCATGTCGCTCCACTTGTTCGTCCAGTGATCGACGAATTCAGGCGAGCCGATCAGTTCGTCTATGAGGGCGTCGCGCTTCTTCCTCGTCGGTGTGTCGTCTTTAAGGAAGGATTTAACCCTGTCTGATGTGGGAGGTAACCCTGTCAGATCGAGGTAGATGCGTCTTACGAATTCTTCATCGGTGCAGAGGCCGGAAGGGGAGATCTTCATCCGCTGCCACTTTGCTGCGACGAGTTTGTCGATCTCGCCCCAGGACTCAGGTTCTTTCCAGGTGAAGCCGGAGCGGTCACCCATCACCGTGAGAGTGGTCGCGGCGTAGGCGCCCTCGTAGCGGGCGAGGATGGGGGCTTCGCCGCGTCGGATCGTTTTGAGAAGACCAAAATCATCGTGTTCGGCGACTTCGGTATTTCCGGATTCGATGAACGATTCCAAAGTCACGTCGCGCGTTTTCCCGTCCGCGTAGCGGGCCATGATGCGCAGCTGTTGGCGGCCTCCGATATTTTGAATGACGGGGTTTTTCGGGAACAGTTCGATCGAGGTGACCTTCGCTGACTTCGTTTCGAGCGGCGCGCCCTGCGCGATCCACTGACGAATCGTGTGATAGTAGCGGGAGCCGTTTTCAGTGACGGTGCCGGCTTCGTGCGGAACGGCTCCGGTCGCTTTGAGGAGCATGAGCGAATCATCAGGCGAGGCAAAATTGACGCGGCGGGCGGTGTGGTCGTCGCTGAATCCCCGAACGTCGTAAAGTGGATCATAGCCGCGCAGGCTGAGTTTGAATCCGTTCTTTCCATCCTTGGCTCCGTGGCAGGTTCCCATGTTACAGCCGAGTCGGGTGATGACAGGATTGACGTCCTGAATGAAGTCGAGGGGAGGGCTTTTGCTCAGACCGCTCACTTCGACTGGAACCAGTGAAGTGGCTGATCCGTGGGTGAGTGTCAGGGTTGCCCTGCCTTCTTTGACAGGACGGGCGACACCGCGGGCTGTAATTTCAAGAAGCGGTTGATCGAGGGTCCACTTCACGTCGCGTGTCACATCCGCGCTGGTGCCGTCGTTCAGTTTCGCGGTGACGACGAGCTGACGATAAATTCCGGGTGCGTCGAGTTTGATCGAAGCGGGGGAAACGGTGATTGACTGGACGGTCCTGCCCTCGGGTAGCGCGTCGCCGCCTTCGTGGGCTTCGGCCTTTTTGTTATCGACCTTTTTCGGATCGGGTTTCGAAACGGCGAGCTTGGAATCGATTTCGACCGGTGTGAAAGCGAGCTTTGATCCGAGGTCGGAGGCGCTGAGAAGTCTCACCGTTCCATCGGCGGCTCCGGCAGCGATCGTTTTTCCATCCGGCGAGAAGGCGACTGAAAAGACTGCCGTTTCCAAGTCGAGTCCTTTGATCAGCTCGGCTCCTTTGGTGTGAAATTCTTCAATCTTGGGATCGGAGTTGCTGCCTTCCGTGTTGCGACGGGCGGTTTCGAAGAGTTTCTTCAGCTCCGGTGTGATCGTCGCGTCATACTCGGATTTGAAGAGATGGATCTGGCCTTTTCCATTGAGACTGGATACGGCAACGAAGGTTTTCCCATCCGGCGCAAAGGCGGCGTCCCAGATGCGACCTTTCATCGCGGGATACTTGCGAATGAGGTTGGCGTTGTCGCCGATCTTGCGGGCGGTCTCGCGATACATGCGATAGATCTGCGGGACTCCGTCAGAGCCACCGACGAGAATGTGATCCTGCGTCGGGTGGCGTTCGACGGTGTTGATTCCGCCTTTGAGCGCGCCGGGGGTGATCGAGGTGATGTTGTCGATGAAGCGCTCCGTCTCCACCTTCGTCAGTTTCCCTGACATATCCCGACCGACGGAAACGAGGTGGTCGCCCTTCAGGGACCAATCGGTATCGAGGACCCAGTCATTGTGCCCGCCCATGAAAAGAACCTGCTCGCCGTTCTCTGCCTTGATGCCGCGCACCGTGTTGTCGGGAAGTCCGAAGGCGATGAGCTTTCCGTCAGGAGACCAGCTTGCGCCGTAGGCGGTGTCGAATCCGACAATCTTGGAGAGTTTGAGTTCTTTCTTCGCGAGATCCCAGACCTGAATCTCGCCCATGCGTCCGGGAAGTCCCCCCGCGACTGCGAGCTGCTTTCCGTCCGGAGAGAATTCAACCGACTCGATACGCTCTGACAAACCTACCAACCGGCTCACGATTCCCGTTCCGTCCGCCTTGTGAATCAGCACTTCGTGAAACCCGGCAATCGCGACGAGTTGGGAATCGGGGGAAAAGTCGATCGCGTTGATCCCGGGGGACACCGCATATTTCGGCGGGTTTTCCGCGGTGTAGCGCTGCTTCGCATTCTCGGGCGTGTCATCTTTCGCACCCTGCTCGATCCACTTGGTGACCAGCTTGACTTCGTAGTCGCTCATCGGTTGGTCTTTCGGTGGCATCTCGGGGCGCTTTTCGCCTTCCTGCGTGACGACGAGTTCGAGAAGGGGACTCTCAGCCGGCTTTTCGGGAACGACGGCGTCTCCGGACTCGCCACCCGCAATGAGCGACGCAACTTCGGTCATGACGTAGTCGGCCTTCGCCTTCGCGGGTTGGTGGCAACCCTGACATTTGGCCTGAAGGACCGGACGGACGTGTTCGTAATAGCTGACCGTTTCCGGCAGAGCATCGGTTTCTTTGCCTGATGCATTTCCTATCGCGATCGCGAAAAGCAGGAGGGTGGGGATCGAAAGGCGCTTCATGGGGGGAAGGTCTGAATTCACGGAAGGACCGCGAATTCTCAACGTTCCCTCGACCTTGATCCTAAGGGACTTCGCAAAATATCCACAAGCACGTAATTACGGGCAATTCCGACCGTAAGACGCTGACGGGCTGCTCCGCGTAAGTCTGATCTGCTAATTCACCTTCGAGCCGCGCTCTTCCGGCGTGATCCTGATGACGAGCGGGCGGTGATCGCTCGCCTTGTCCCAGTCGGGCCAGTGATAGATGTGCGAGAGATCGCGTTCGATTTCGGGGCTGAGCCCTTTGCTGTAGAGCGCGTAGTCGAAGCGGGAGTAGGAATCGGCGAAGGACCAGTGGTGCGTCCAGCGAAAGCCGTATTGGTCGTCGAGCGTCAGCGACGCGAGGTATCCGTCACGGGTGAATCCGGATTGGAGCGCTTTTACAGGAGGCTCAATGCGAAGGTCGTTGAAGTCGCCGGTGACGAGCAGGTTTACCTGCGGATCCTCTTCAAAAATCCGATCGATATGCTTCCTCGCGAGACGGGCTTCGTTCAGTCTCATCAGGGCCTGATCGGCATCCGGGACCTCGCGTTTTGATTTCAAATGAAGACCGACGTATCGAAGTTGATACCCGGGATTGATCGCCAGGGTGACGTCGAGGACGCCTCGCTGGAAGGGGATGCGTTCGCCGGCAAGAAAGTAGGTATAATCATCCCGGGAATCGCGGGCGACGACGGGGAAACGGGCCAGGAGCCCCAGGTTCCGGTTGTAGCCGCTCGCGGCGGTGACGAGTTCTGCGTGCGGGAGGTCGAGACCGCCGGCCTTGAGCCTGTCCTGCAGATCTTTGAGAAAGCTGGCGTCACCGATCTCGCAAACCCCGAGAATGTCGGGTTTTATCTCTAGGATGGCGGCGACGATCGCTTTGACTTCCCGCTCGGGCTTCGGGGCTCCCTCCAGTGTCTCGCCGTCGACGCGGCGGTCCATCGCGAGATAGTTCTTCAGATTGTAGGAAACAATCGTGATCGGCTCGGCTGCCGTTGCCGACCGGAGCGCAGAACTGCTACACAAAAAAACGACCGTTGCGATGAACGCAGCGGTCGTTTTTGCTTTAAATTGCAGGTGTCTCATAAAAGGAAATTCTTGAGAGACACTGCTGAAAGGAGTCGGCTCAGTCCTGAGTGTGGTCGGAATCGGGAGCGGCTTTTGACTCGGGCTTTTTGGTGCTTTCGTCCCAGTCTCTTTCGCCTTGTTTCTCGCCCTCTTTGATTTCGCGCTCGAATTCAGTTTTCGCTTTCTTGAACTCTCCCATGCCTTTCCCGACACCGCGTGCCAGTTCAGGGATTTTTTTGGCTCCGAAGAGGAGCAACACGATCAGGAAGATCACGATCATCTCCTGCATGCCGGGGGCGCCGAAAGCTAATAAATTCATCATTGTAAGAAGAAATTATGCCCGAGTCGAATGCGATGCAACGGGTATTTGCCGCCTTGTTCGCGTGGCCGCATTGCGCCAGAAGATTTTCAGAGTCGCAGTTCAGGACTCATATCCGGCAAATTGCCTTCGCCGTGATCTGCGGCTTTTCCGGATGCGCGGATCAGAGTACGCCTGTGCTGCCTCCAGTGGGGGACCCTCCCAGAAGTCCTTCCGCGCGCTGGTAGGCGTCATCCGCCTCCGCTGTGCGGCCAAGGCCGCTGTAAATTTCGGCGAGCAGCGCCCAGTCATCGGCGGTTCGGGTTTCAATTCCGGCGACATACAGATTCAGTTTTTCGAGAGCTTTGTCGAATTCGCCCTGCCCGAATTTCTCGATCGCTTCGAGTTTCAGTTTAAGTGTTTTTTTCTCCGGTGAGAGATCCACCGCGGTTTTGGCGTCCTCGTATCTGCCGGCTGCGGTGAGCATGCTTACGAGATTGCTCCAGTCCTCAGCAGAAGGTGTCCACGGAAGCGAGGATAGATCTCCGAGGATTGCCATCGTCTCGTCAACTTTACCTGCCACTGTCGCATACTGGATCAAGCGGGACATCACTTCAGCGTTGGTGACGTCGCCGGTTTGTGCGAGTTCGCTCCATGCTGAGTCAGCGTCACCTGTGGCGGCGCGCACATCGGCAGCACCCAATGCCACTACCGATTCATCGGGATAAACGATGAGAGCGGCATTGATAACAGCTTTGGCATCAGAACCCGCCCCGTTGCTAAGCAGGTCAGTTGCAGCAGCTACGTATAATTCAGGAGAAGGGGTTTCGCCGGCGTCAAGTTGTGCCAGCAGTTCAGCATAGGCTGATTCAACGACAATGGCGGTGTTCGAAAGGTCGCTATCATCGACGGGCACTGGTTCAACGTCCCCATCATAGTAAGTGGGTTCTCCTGTCGTTGAGTTGGCATCCTGCGCATACTCCCGTGAAACAGTCTTTGCGGCGAAGGTTTCCTGCGAACTCTCCTTCATTGAGAACGCGGAGTCCTCAGCATTTTCGGTGACTTTGCCGATGAGACCAAATCCCACCGCTGCGAGGGAGACGGTTGCCAGCATCGCGGTGAAAAACTCGCGGACCGCCTCGGTTTTCTGTGATGTCGACTGTGGGATGGCAAAAGAGCGAGATTCCTTTTTCATGAGCGTAACAAGGTTAATATTACAACATAATCGATAATTATTATAAAATCCATAATTAAATAGGGTGATTAGGAATAACTATCAATTGTAACGAGCAAAAAATCCCCGTTCTGAGGGCAACTCACCCCTATGCAGGCTCGTAATCCGAGGTAAGAGTTTGACTTTTCACGACTTACTTTTTCAGTAGCGATTCAAACCGCCATGTTAACTGACGCAACGACTCAAGATCTCAACAGCGAGAGCCAGCTTTCTCCCTTCGCCTTTCTGCGACCGGAGTTGGACCGGGTCGAAGCTCGAATCCGCGCCCAGGCGTCACAGTTTGATCCGGCTGTGGAGCCTTATGTGGCCTACATTCTGAACACGTCAGGAAAACGGATTCGTCCGGCGCTGACCTTCCTCGCTGGTGGTTCAACCGGTGAGGTGAGTGATGATCATCAGGAGTTGGCTGTGATTCTGGAGCTGATCCACGTGGCCACGCTCGTCCACGATGACATCATCGACGGGGCTGAGATTCGCCGTCAGGCACCCACGGCGAATGCCAAGTGGGGGGATGCGCTCAGCGTCCTCCTGGGGGATTGCCTGTTTTCCCACGCCTTGATGCTTTCGACCGGGTTTGAAGATTCGGTGATCGGTAGAAAAGTGGCCGCGGCTGCCAACGAGGTTTGCAGCGGGGAGATCATCCAGACGCAGCGCCGTTTCGACATGCAGCTCTCGAAAGAAGACTACTTCGAAATCATTCGGAAAAAGACCGCCGCGCTGTTCACTGCCGCGATGGAGTTGGGAGCGAGGTTGAATGGACAACCGGAAGCGCTTTGCGAGGAGCTGGGTGAGTTCGGAACCAACATCGGTACGGCTTACCAGATTTATGACGATTGCATCGATCTGATCGGTGAAGAGCAGGAGTTCGGGAAAACACTCCGAACGGACATTAACAAAGGTAAACTGACGCTTCCTATTCTCAATCTTCTCGGAAGCGCGAACGAAAAGCAGAGGGAGAAGCTGCATCGACTCCTCATCCAGAAGGAGCCTATTGATATTTCAGTGCTCGCCAGTATTGCCGACTACGTGGGTTCGATCGAGGCCGCTATTGATACAGGTCTTGAGTATGTTTCCGCCGCTCGCGGGAACCTCGCCGGGCTTCCGGAAAGCGATCACAAGGAGTCACTTATCGGCATTGCTGACTTTCTTGAGGTCTTATTGGAGGGCTGCCGCCAATAAAACACCTTATTCTCTCATTATTTTGGCGATTTTCCCTGCTTTGTTTGACAAATGGCATGGGAGTTGCTTCTCTCAATCTGCTAATTCAACCCGGCGTTTTACCTGATAAGGCATGAAGCTTTGCTGGAAAAATTGGCGTCGAATCTAACCTAAAAAACGACTATTAGTTAACATGGCTAAACTTAAATTGGAATATCTCTGGCTCGATGGATACGAGCCTGTTGCCAACCTTCGCGGAAAAACATTGGTAAAAGAAGGTGATCCTGACACCTGGTCACTCGATGACTGTCCTCTCTGGGGATTCGACGGAAGTTCAACACTTCAAGCTGAGGGCGGAAGCTCCGACTGTATCCTTAAGCCGATTGCGCTTTATCCTGATTCAACACGCCGTAACGGTTTTCTCGTCATGTGCGAGGTGATGCTTCCCGGTGGCGAGCCGCATCCTTCCAACACACGTGCGACGATCCCTGACGATCCGGGTCTCTGGATCGGATTGGAGCAGGAGTATTTCCTCATGCAGGACGGACAGCCTCTCGGTTGGCCCGACTCCGGCTACCCCGACCCCCAGGGTGAATACTACTGCGGTGTTGGTTACCAGAACGTAGGTGACCTTGCCCGTGCCATCGTTGAAGAGCACCTCGACATCTGTATCGATGCCGGAATCAACCACGAAGGAATCAACGGCGAAGTTGCCAAAGGTCAGTGGGAATTCCAGATTTTCGGAAAAGGTTCCGCCAAAGCTTGTGATGAGATTTGGGTTGCCCGTTACATCCTTGAGCGCGTTTGCGAAAAATATGGTGTTACCGTTGAGTATCACTGTAAGCCTTTCCAGGGTGACTGGAACGGATCCGGAATGCACTGTAACTTCTCAACCGAGTTCATTCGTGAAACCGGTGGTAAGGAATACTTTGAAGCGCTCATGGCTCAGTTCGAGAAGAACTGCGAAGAGCACATCGCTGCTTACGGTCCTGACAACCACCTTCGTCTGACCGGTCTTCACGAGACACAGTCGATCGATCAGTTCAGCTACGGTCTTTCCGATCGCGGCGCTTCGATCCGTATGCCGGTGAACTTCATCAAAGACGGTTACAAGGGATACCTCGAAGATCGTCGTCCAAACTCACAGGGCGACCCTTACAAGATCGTTTCCCGTGTTTCACGCACGATTTCGGAAGTGCCACTTCCATAATCTTTCGGACACACCGATTTTTAAAAGAGCGTCGCAGTCTTCGGGCTGCGGCGTTTTTTTGTGTCCCGTTGGATGCCCTGTGCGGCGGCCGGGATCTTGGATCTTCTGCAATCTAGGCGGCGAAAGCCCATTTTCTTTTTCATAATCCTACTCTTTTTCTATCGTCCGCAAATCGAAGGATTAGGATTAAGAGTAGGAAAAAGAAAAAGAGTGGCCGTTCTGAGTATGTGACGAGGTCGAATCCGGCGGCTCGGAATGAGCCTCTCTGTCATTGCTCTCAAACGATGCGAAATTTGGCTTATTTTCCGACTGGAACAGCAACCATATCGATGAGGAGCTGGGTGTCTTCCTGACCGAGCGATCGAATCATGACTTTTGACGCTGCGGGAGGCCTTTCGGGATCGTAGTGGCCGGGCCTCACCGCGTTGAGCGCTGACGAGGATTCCGGAGTCGTCACGTAGTAGGTTGCTTTGGCAAAGTGGCGGAGATCGGTGCCTGCGGCTTTCGCGGTCCGCTTCAGTTGCGCATAGAGAGCTTCTGCGTCTGACTCTCCGCCGGAGCTGTGATGACCTGAAAAATAGATCACCCGATCCGAGTGGATCGTCGCGACGCGGCTGTAGACGGGGGACGCTTTCTCTTCGGGAGGGGTGAAATACGAGACGCCCCCGCTGGTTTTTACCTGATCCGGAGCCGTTGCGATGACTTCGATCTCGGTTGCTCTCGAGCCGGATGTCCATTCTGTGTAAATAATTGGTGGAGAATGCCCTCCAAAGCTTTTTACGATTTCTGATTCAACGACTTTCCACTGCTCGATCGGCTGGATGAACGCCTTTACCTGCACGATGTCGTCCGGGGTGCTTCGAAGGTATTTCAGCACGTCGAAAATCTGCGTCATTGTGTCTGCCGTCGCCGGGGCCAGCTCGCCGCTCGCGGCTCGGCCGGATACGTAGATGATGTCGCGAGCGGGATCGGTCATCGCCGCGGTGGGATTCGGTGGGGGAATAGCAGCGAGTGACTCCGACGCGACAATGACGGCGTCGCCCGCGAGCAGTCCGCCATCGGGAAGCTTGGAAGGGATCAGGGTGAGGGCGGGGGCCTTTCCTTTTTTCCACTGCGAATGAGCGAGAGCCCGCAACCTGTCGAGATCGCTCTGCTCTTCGGAATTCAGATAGAGGTTCAATTTCGCGACGGAGCTCGTGGAAGTTTCAAACGTGGCGGCAATCTCTGAGAGTTGTTTCATCAGATCGAGGAAGGCTGCTTCGATCTCCCTTTCACCGGAGGCGGTGAGAAGTTTCGTGTGAACGAGTCCGCTGCGTTTGATTGTCACCGATGCGGTCTCCTGCGTTCCTTCGAAATGGGAATAGGAAAGCTCTTCCGAGAACAGGTGTGGTAAAAAGGAGAGCTGGACCGCTATGAGAGGCACAATGAGAGGGCGCATCCTTCTAGGAAATCGAAACCGGAGGCTTCACTCAAGCTGTAAATGATCTGATTGAAGTCAGCCGTGAAGAGCGACGCGCTATTCCTGTTTCTTCTTCGCGAAGGCGCGGAAGAAATTGAGCTTCTCGTAGGAGATCTCTTTGTTCAGGGCATTGTGAAGCTTGCCAATCGATTCGATGCCGTGTTGATCGACGGCCGCTTGAATACGGGCGTCTTCGTCCGGAGTGAGGAAAGTCTCGCGTGGGATTTCGATCAAACCGGCTTCGAGCGCTTTCGCGATGTGGCTGGCGATCGTGCCGCGAGTGAGATTGCGCTTCGCGGCAATGCCGTCGAGGTCGAGTCCGCTCTTGAAAAGTTCGAGCGATTCCAGAGCGGTTCCGGGAACGCCGTTCTCGCTTTTCATTTTCGGCTTCGCGCGGGGCGCTACCGGTTCGTCAGCGAAAGTCTGTTTCGGGTTGCCTGCGAGCCAGTTCTTCACCGCGGTGAGAAAGTCGGCCCCGAAGTCAGCGAGCTTTTTGCTTCCCACTCCCGGCAGCGCGAGAAAGGCGGCATCGGTCTCGGGGTAGTGGCGCGCGATGTGTCTCAGAGTAACGTCACCGAAAATGACGTAGGGCGGAACGCTCCTCGCGGTCGCGAGTTGTTTGCGGACCTCGCGCAGCTCGTTGAAAAGGCCTTCGTCGCAGGCAACAGAGCCGGATCGCGCGACCGACGCGCTCGTTTTTTCACCTTCGGCCCGTGGTCGGCGCGTCAGCGTGAGCGTATCCCGGTTTCGGAGAAAGGCCTGTCCGGCTTCGGTGATGTTGAGCGTTTGGAAGTTGTCATTGCTCAGCGCGGCAAGCCTTTGTTGGACGAGTTGACCGCCGATCTCCGCCCATTCGGGGCGAGTGTGCTCGGAACCTATTCCGTATGTTGTGAGCGTGTTGTGGCCCCATTTGCGGATCTTTTCGGTGTTGGCTCCCGTGAGCACCTGAATGACGTGATTCATCCCGAGAGAGAATCCGCTTTTCTGCTGAATCCGGATGAGGCAGGAGAGAAATTTCTGCGCCTCAACGGTGGCGTCCCACTTCTCGCGGGGATCGAGGCAGATATCGCACCCTCCGCAGTTTTCCTCTTCGTGAACCTCTCCAAAATACCCGAGCAGCTCGATCCTGCGGCAGACCTGACTTTCGGCGTAGGCGACCATCTGATTCATCTGCCGCCTTGCCGTGGCCGCTGCGCGTTGGTCGGTCACCTCGTCGAGAAACTTGAGATTTCTCATCAAATCGCCTTTGGAAAAAAGGAGGAGGCAGTCAGCGGGGAGCCCGTCACGACCGGCACGACCCGTTTCCTGATAGTAGCTCTCGATGTTTTTCGGAAGGTCCGAGTGGATCACGTAGCGGACGTTCGGTTTGTCGATCCCCATGCCGAAGGCAACCGTCGCGCAGATGATGTTGACCTCGTCGCGGAGAAAGGCGTCCTGCGCTGCGGCCCGGACTTCAGGATCGAGGCCGGCGTGATAAGCCAGCGCTGAAATTCCCTCCGCCTTCAGCGCGGCTGCGAGGCTCTCGGTCGACTTGCGTGACTGCAAATAGACGATTCCGGATTCATTCTTCCGTTCGGAGACGAATTCGAAAACCTGGCGCACCGGCTTCTCCTTGGGGATAATCGTGTAGCTGAGATTCGGGCGATTGAAGCTCGCGTTGAAAAGCGCGGGGTCTTTCAGCTCCAGCTGGGAAACGAGGTCGTCCTGCACCTGCTCGGTCGCCGTCGCGGTGAGTGCGATGAAGGGCACCTCGGGCAGAGCGTTACGAAGCGTCGCGAGCTGGCGGTATTCGGGACGGAAATCGTGTCCCCATTCGCTGACGCAGTGCGCCTCGTCGACGGCGACGGAAGTGATGTTCCACCGCTTCAGGCTGTCGATAAATCCGGGTGAGAGAATGCGTTCCGGCGCGGCGTAGAGAAGGCGGTATTGCCCGGAATCGAGACCGGAGGTCCGCATCTGAAGGTCGTCGAAACTGAGCGATGAATTCAGAAAGGTCGCCGCGACGCCGTTCGATGTCAGCGCGTCGACCTGATCTTTCATCAACGCGATCAGCGGCGAGATCACGAGGGTGAGCCCATCCCGCATGAGCGCGGGAAGTTGGTAGCAAATCGACTTTCCCGCTCCCGTCGGAAGAATCGCGACGACATCACGATTCGTCAGCGACGCTGTGATGATTTCCTCCTGAAGCGGACGAAATGAATCGTAGCCGAAGGTGCTTTTCAGCGCTTCGTGAAGCGCTGCTGTGGACGGTGCCGGCTTCTGAATCATGGGATGTCAGAGGTTTGGAGCCAGCACCGTTTCGGTTCGCTCAGCTCAACTTGCTTGCCGCTGCTTCGTCGAGAAACAGTTCGGTGTCAGCGTGGTTCTGTAGAATGGAGGCGGGGACCAGATTGGACACTTCGCCTTCGACGCTGTTTTTCACCGCCTCGGCTTTTCGCTCGTCGGGAACGGTGCAGATGATCTTCCGGCTCTTCATGATCTGAGCCACCGTCATCGAAATCGCCTGCTTAGGGACGTCGTCGAAAGTCGGGAACCATCCTTCTCCGAGTTGTTGCTTACGGCACGCATCGTCGAGATCGACGACGTGATAGGCCTCCTGAGTATCAAAGTCGGCAGGTGGATCGTTGAAAGCGATGTGACCGTTTTCGCCAATGCCGATGAAGGCGACGTCGATCTCGATTTCGGAAATCAGCTGCCCGACGCGTTTGCATTCAGCCGCGGCATCGCCTTCACCGTTCAGCGCATTAAACGCGATCGGAGGGTAGGGCAGTTGGCTCACGAAACGCTCCCAGAGATACTTGCGGAAAGACGCTCCGTGAGAGATCGGGATGCCGATGTATTCGTCGAGGTGAAAAATCCTGACACGTTCCCAGGCGATGTCTTCTTCCTTGATCAGTGCCTTGAGCACCTCGAACTGCGAGGCACCGGTCGCAACGATGATGTTCGCTTCCTGACCGGTGGCGAGAGTTGATCTCAATTTCTCAGCACCGAGGGCTGCTGCTGCTGCTCCGGACAGTTGCGGGGTAGGGGCGATATGAATATTCATGTGTGGCTATTAAAGACTCTCAGGCTCATTGAGCAACTGGCCTATTCGCTGAAGCAAACGTCCTGCCGCTCCGCCATCGAGAATGCGGTGGTCAAAGCTGAGGATGAATTTGCATTCAATTTTCGGGACAAAATCATTCTTTTCAGGATCCCAGATCGGAACCGTTTTACCGGCCATGAGTCCGAGGACGAGATTTTGCTCGGGGAGGGGAATCGGGCTTGCTGCGGTGATTCCAAAAGGCCCGACGTTGGTGATCGTCGCGATTCCCGCGCCGGTGGCCTCAGGAGAGAGCCTGCGGTTTTTTGCCTGGGCGAGGAGTTCGGCGTAGTTGGCCTGCAGCTCGGCGAGAGGCTTCTTGTCGACTTCACGGATCACGGGGACGAGCACGCCATCCTCCGCTTCCACAGCGAAACCGATGTCGATCGCATTCGGGTGAACGATGCGCGTTCCGATGAGTCGTCCCGCCACGGCGGTGTTTTCCGACACTGCGATCGCGAGCGCCCGGATCGCATAAAGCGTGACACCGGGCTTGGGATCGAGGCTTTTCCGGTGGGCCAGAACCGCGTCCATCACGACCGGCACCGTCACGCTCGCGAGCGGTCGGGTCCAGCTGCGTCGCATCGAGTCGGCGACGGCGATACGCATCGGAGACGCGTCCGTCGTGTGATTCTGCTCGAGCTCACTGATAAATTTTTCAAAATCCTCTACCGTGACACGGCCGCCGGCGCCACTTCCGGGAAGGCCCGCGAGATCGGCCGAGTTCAGACCCAGTTCCTCCATACGGTGGCGTAGACGGGGGCTGAGGTAAACGCTCGACCGAACCGGAACGGGAAGCCCGCCTTCCACCGTCGGAGTCACCCGCAACGGGGCGTCCTGATCGATGACGTCATCCGGAGTGATCGCAAAGTGGAGATTTTCCTCTGTCTCTTCGGTCGCTGCTTCGGCGACAGGCTTGATAAGTCCGGCCTTGGTCGCGTCTTCCTCCGTCGCTTCGATGAAAGCGAGCGTTGAACCCACCGCGTAGCTGGTTCCCACATCGGCGGTGATCTCGGCGATGACTCCGCTGCACGGCGTGGTCACCTCCATCATCGCCTTGTCCGTTTCGACTCCGAAAATATCCTGATCCGATTTCACCTCATCTCCGGCTGAAATCAGAACCTCCCGAATCGTCGCTTCAGCGATCGACTCGCCCAGCTGGGGCATTTGAATGGGAAAACGTGGCATGTCGGTTAGTTAATGAGATGGTTAGAGTTGAGTCAACCTACGGCTATGATAGAAAAGCTCATCACAAATTCCGTGTCTCCCACGGATCATTTTCGTCCGTAATTTCGGGAGCGTCGTAATTTACGATGACAACGTGTCCTAAGTTGTAGAAAAATGAACGTGCTGCAAGTATCGAGGCTTACTAAATCGTATGGCTTAACACCCGTGCTCCGGGGTGTCTCCTTGTCGCTTGCTTCGGGCGAAAGAGCCGCTCTCATGGGGCCTTCGGGCTCGGGAAAGAGCACTCTTCTCAACTGTGTCGGCGGGATCGATCGCCCTGACGGCGGCGAAATCGAGATCGACGGTGAAAAGCTGAGCCAATTTGACGAAGAAGGCCTCTGCCGCCTGAGACGACGGAAAGTGAGCACCGTTTTCCAGTTTTTCCATCTCCTCCCGACGCTCACGGCTTCGGAGAACATCGAGTTTCCCCTCCAATTGACCGGGATGGGGGAAAAAGACCGGCTCGAACGCGTTGCTGAACTGATAGAGGAGGTCGGCCTCGGCCACCGGGCTCATGCCCTGCCCGACGAACTCAGTGGAGGGGAAATGCAGCGTGTCGCGATCGCCCGGGCCCTCTCGATCCGGCCGCGGCTCATTCTTGCGGACGAGCCGACCGGTAACCTCGATTCGACGACGGGCGAGGCGATTCTCGATCTTCTCGAACGAGTCAGTAAAGCTCATGAAATCGCGATGCTGATCGTGACGCACAGCCCGGTTGTCACCCGTATTTGCGACCGAACCTTTGAAATGAGCGATGGGGTCATCGCATCGCGCGGAAACGATGACGAATGACTCCCGGACAGGGCGACTGATCTGGTCGCGGATGATATGGCGGTATTGGCTCAAGGAGGCGAAGCTTACCGCGATGCTCGTGGGCATTCTCGCGCTCGGAATCGCCGTGTTCCTTTCGGTCCGGTTGGCGAACAAAGCCGCCGTGACAGGATTCGGGCTTTTTACCGAGTCCATCGTCGGGCAAAGTGATTTTATCCTCCGGTCTCCCGCGGGAAAGCTCGATGAAGGATTGCTGCGCGAGGTCAGGAAAGCGACGGGGAGTGCTCCGGTCGGGATTTTCCCCGTGCTTGAGGTTACGGGGGCGATCGATGACGTTGACGGAAAAGGACTGCTGCGACTCGTCGGGGTTGATCTCGTAGCGCTGCAGAATGCGGCCCAATACCTGGACGGTGAGTCGGCAACGAGCGGCGGCAATGGACTCGATGGGGGAGAGACCAATCAGGTGCTGGGCAGCCGACGCGCGATTTTCATCGGTCAGGGGCTCGCGACGCAGCGGGGAGTTGCCGCCGGCGAAACCATCGGCGTGATCGTGAACGACGGCGTGAAGGAACTCGTCATCGAAGGTGTATTGCCGGACTCTCCCAACACCGCCTCGGTTCCCGCCAATCTCATTCTGATGGACCTTCCCGGGCTGCAGGCACTCTCGGGGGAATCGGGCAAAATAAGTCGAATCGAACTCCGCATTCCGCCGGGGACAAACGCTCCGGAGAACCGGGAAACGAGCTTTGCCGCTCTCACCGCCTTCGCCGATGCGAACGAACTCATCCTCGAAACGCCCGAAGATCAGAAAAGTTCCGTCACTCAAATGAGCGCTGCCTTTCGTCTCAATCTCACGATTTTGTCCGGTCTCGCTTTGCTCGTCGGCGTGTATTTGATCATGCAGGCGATGGAGGCATCCGTCGTGAAGCGTCGCTCCGAAATCGCGGTGATGCGTTCGCTCGGTGTGACCCCGTCAGAGATCAAGCGCGCCTGGATTCTTGAGGCGCTCGTCCTCGGTTTTGTCGGCAGCGTCCTCGGTATCGTCCTCGGGCGAATCCTCGCGATGGGCATGGTCGGAGCGATCGCCGGAACCGTGAACACGCTCTACTACGAAACGACGACGACAGCGATCACGCTGGGTCTTGGGGAAATTCTTTTTTGTCTCGCGTTCGGAACCGGGGCGAGTGTTCTTGCCGGTTGGATTCCGTCTCGTGATGCCGCCGCGACGCCGCCCGCTCAGGCGATGAGACACGGAGTCCGCAGCGGGGGATTGAAGGTGCTTCGGTTCTGGCCGCTCGGGATCGTTCTGTTTCTCGCCGGCGTCGGTGCCGCCCTCCTTCCGCCCTGGAAACCGGATTCGGGATCGGTCATCGCGATCGGCGGCTATCTCTCGTCGGTTCTTCTCGTCTTCAGCAGCAGCGTCCTCATTGGTCTGCTCTTTCGGCCGGTGGCGCGACTGATAGGGCGGGTCGGTAAAGGGAGCGCCGTTTTTCGTTACGCCGCAAGTCAGCTGCGAAAACCCGGCGGACGTCATCGACTCACCGCTGCCGGTCTCGCCGCTGCGATCGGGATGTCGGCCGCGATGGCGATTCTCGTGGCGAGCTTTGAAACGACTCTGACTTCCTGGATTCAGCAACTCCTCAAAGCTGACCTCTACGTATCCGCGCCCGGGATCAGTTCCGTCACTAACGAAAACACTGTTTCCTCTTCCACCTGGCAGGCGATAGCCGCATTACCGGGAGTTGCCGGAATGGACCGACTGAGAAGACACCCCGTCAGTATCGACGGAACGAGAGCGTTTCTCGGCGGCGCCGATTACAATCAGAATTCGGAGCGACACCTCCAGCTCATCTGGCTCGACCCGCCCGAAGTGACCGGACCGCAGGCGCTGGAGAAAGCGACCGATGGCGTTCCTCCCGCCTGGATCAGCGAACCGTTCGAACGCGTCTTCGGTATTCACCGGGGGGATCGATTCACGGTCCCGACGCCGCAGGGGCCGAAAGAGGTTCAGTGTGAAGGTGTCTACGCCGAATACGGAAGCGAGACCGGAACGGTGATGGTTTCGCGGAAATACACGAGCGAGTGGTTTTCCGATGACCGCATCACGCAGATGTCGGTCTACGTGAAGGACGGGATCGATCCCGAGGCGGTCCTCGCGGAACTCGAAGCCCGGTTTCCGACGCTGGTGGCGAGAACCAACGCTCGTATTCGCGAGGAATCCCTCCGTATTTTTCACCAGACCTTCGCCGTTACCTACGCGCTCGAGGCGATCGCCGTGTTGATCGCCGTCGCCGGACTTGGGCTCGCACTGGCAGGGCTTTTACTGGAAAGGCGGCGCGAGCTCGTCACTTTGAAATCACTCGGTGCAACGAGACGTGAAATCGCGATGGCCTCGATGTGGGAAGGCGTCGGGCTCTCGGTAGTGGGTTTGTCAGGAGGTCTTCTCCTCAGCTTCGCCCTTGGATGGGTTTTGATCCACGTCATCAACCCGCAAAGTTTCGGCTGGACCCTGACCTACCAAATCCCGTGGAGCGCCTTCGCGATCCTCACCGCCGTGACGATCCTGTGCGCCGCAGCAGTCGCCTGGGCCGTCGGCTACCGGAACGGAGAAGTAAGGTCGGATCGGGTCGGGGGGCGCTGAGTTTTGATTGGAAGGATATCTGGAATAGTGGGCACGTATTATTGATCGATGCCGAAGGTATCACGTAACCCGGCCCGGGGTTGCAGAGCGAAGCGGGAAATCCCGGGGATAGAATATCAGGCAAAATCAACGCTGAAGGCGTTGTGTCCCGCTTCTTAACTACCTATCGGCAGGTGGAGTCGGGTTCATGGGTATACCTGAATTCTTGACCCGGGACCGTGCGTTGTTTTACGCTTCGTCATGTTCCCGCAACTACTTCAAAAAAACGGCGCCTCTCTTACTCTGTCGGCGTGTCTTCTCACTGTCCCGTTGTTTTCGTTCGGGCAGGAGATTGAGAATCCGAATCAGAAGAGCGTCGAGGAAGTCACCGAGCCGGCTCCGGTTGCGGCGGTGAAAGCGAATATCGTCCCGTTGATCTGGCGGGCGACGATTGATGAAGCGGTTATCGCGGTGCCGCTTCGGTCAGTCGAATACTACGGCGTCCAAATCTATGACACGGACTCTCAGACGCGGGTGCGGGAACTCACGATCTGCACCGAGTCGCAGAGTCTCATTCGGATTTATTACATCGAACCCCTCGGCTCGACGCACGAGCGACTCGCTGAGAAGGCGAAACGACTTCAACAAATTGCCCAGTCGGGTGGCACGCAGGAGTGGCCTTATCCGTTCAAACAATACCCGACGACGACACACGCCCACATGGTCGAGTATCGCGTCGCGAAAGAGGAGACCGTCGGGCAACTTTACGATCACCTCGAAGCGGCGCTCATCAACTACCACGCCCGCGACCTCATCGAAGATCAACGCCCGCAAATCGTGAGCGATATCAAGGTCGCGAACTGAGGCCCGGAACCGAAATGGGTAGGGACGATTGTCCCCAAGCGTCAGCGAAGCCCATCCGCGATCCGGGCCGATGCGGACAGCGTGCGCCGACCCAACAGGGTTAGGTCATCCATCCAACCCTGTTCAATGAACGCGGATTTGCGGTGTGGATTGAGGTTGCCTGACTCGTGCTGTTTTGAGAGTCTCACCGCATGAAACCGTTCTTATTTCTCATGCCGGCGGTGGCCGTGCTGATGTCGATTGCCGTTGCTGACGAACCGGAATTTGTCACTATCTTCGATGGCAAAACGCTCGACGGGTGGGATGCCAAGCCCGGAGCCTGGGAAGTGCGCGACGGCGAGATCTGGTGCACGGGGAAGGACAAGGAAAAGAACTGGCTCATTTGGCGGAAAAAAGAGCCCGCGAATTTTGTGCTGAGGATGGAGTTCCGGTGGGACGCAGGGAATTCGGGGGTGCAGGTGAGGAGTGACGATCTTGGCGACCGGCTCGTCTTCGGTTACCAGGTCGAAGTCGCGAGGCGGGAAGTGATGGGGCTCTGGCATCACTCGCTCCTGCCGAAAGAGCACCCGCGTCGTGAGCAGCGACACCTGATGGCTTTGGCAGGGGAGTCAGTGACTCTCGATAGCGACGGCGGGAAGCACGTCGATTCCCTTGGAGACGGGGAGGAGATCAAAGCTGTCTATCGTGAGAATGAGTGGAACACGCTCGAGATCACGGCTCACGGAGATACGCTGACGCAGAAGATTAACGGGGTCGTTTTTTCCACGGTGATCGATAAGGATGAGACGATGCTTCGTCGCAAGGGCTTCATCGCTCTTCAGGATCACGGAAAAGGGTGCGTCGTCGCTTTCAGGAAAATTGAACTGAAAGAGCTGCCCTGACACGCTAATGCGCTCCCTCGTATTTTTCCTTTTCGCCAGTCTGGCATTCTCGTATTCGATCGCCGCCGGTGCGAAGCCCAACTTGCTCATCATCCTCGCCGATGATATGGGCTACGGGGACCTCGGCTGCATGGGGAGTGAGCTGCTTCAGTCCCCTAACATTGATGCGCTCGCCGAATCGGGTGTGCTCTGTTCGCAGGCCTATGTGACGAGTCCGGTGTGCTCGCCCTCCCGTGCGGGATTGTTGACGGGGCGTGATCCGCGTCGTTTCGGGTATCAGGCGAATCTCAACAAAGGCGAAGACAATTATTCCACGCGGCCCGAGTTCCTGGGATTGGCTCCCGGCGAGCACACTCTCGGTGATCAGCTGCGTTCAGCGGGCTACGGGACGGCGTTGATCGGAAAATGGCATTTGGGGAAAGGCCCCGGGTTTCATCCTACCGTTCGCGGCTTCGATCATTTCTCCGGAATGCTCGGTGGCAGCCATAGCTACTTTCCCAAGGCAAAGCAGAATCAGTTGGAACGAAATGGCGAGCCTTTGACGGACTTTTCCAATCCCTACCTGACAGACTTTTTTACCGATGAGGGAATAGGCTGGATCAAAGAGCAATCGAAACCCTGGTTTCTTTTCATGTCGTATAATGCTCCTCATGGGCCCTTGCAGGCGACGGAGGAAGACCTCGCGAGGTTCGCGACGATTCAGGATCCGAAGCGCCGCACCTATGCGGCGATGATGTGGGCGTTGGATCGTGGCGTGGGGCGAATTCGCGATCACTTGCAGGAGACGGGTCAGCTCGACAACACGCTCATCGTTTTCTTTTCCGATAACGGCGGAGCGACAGGGAATGCGAGTTGGAACGGCCCGCTTTCCGGGGTGAAAGGGTGCCTCAAAGAAGGAGGCGTGCGGGTGCCGATGATCTGGTCGTGGCCTGATACCTTGCCGAAAGGAGGATCCTACCCGGGTGTCGTTTCGAGCCTCGATATTTTACCTACTTTCATGGCAGCAGGCGGTGGTGAATTGCTCCCGCTTTCCGATCCGCGTCCTTATGAAGATAAAGGGAATCGGAGAAAGGCGGTCGCTGCCTACGGGGAATATGACGGCATCAATTTGATTCCTTTTTTGAAAGGGGATCAGAAGCCTGCGGAGAGATTGCTTTTCTGGCGACTTCAGGGTCAGGCCGCGATTCTCGAAGGCGGGAATAAACTGATCCGGCTGTCGCACCGTCCGGCACAACTGTTCCGGCCTTCGGTTGACTTGGGGGAAGCTGATGATCTTTCGCGCAGCGATCCGAAAGTTTTCGAATCGTTGTTTCAAAAGCTTGGCCAGTGGGAGTCACGACTGCCAACCGTTCCTCTATGGGGATCTTCGCCGATGTGGAATTCTGAAAGCGCGAAGAATTACGATGGGTGGAAAGTCAGGGCGGAGCCGCGGTGATGAGATAGCGAATTGCCGGAAGTAAATTAGAGCCTCCGATCCAGCCCGGCAGACTCGCAGGTAGGTGAGAAGGAGGAAAAATCCCGCTTTCGGTGATGAGTTTATCTTTACGGTGAGGTGGTATCTGGTGCAAGGATATTGGGAATGAGTGACGGTCAGGATAGGTTTGGTTCAAAAGGGTTGGAATTCGTGCTTCTTGCGGAAGGGCAGCTGTGGCATCTCCAAGGTGATTCAACCGGAGAAATGCCGCAGCAGATTCGGAGTCAGTTCGCTTCGGAAATGAAGGAGCGACTCTTACGAATACACAAGAGGAACGAGTGGAAGACTCAGGGATCGGGAGCGATGTATATGGGAGGCGCCGCGCTCTGGTCATCCGGTATGTCCGGTCCGGGAGAGCTGACTGTTTCGATATCCGCTATTTCAGATTCGGCGGAAGAGGGGCAGTTCTATTTTGTGATGCATGCAAATGAGATTTGCGGCCTCTTTTCCCATGCCCTGCAGGAGGGTGAGGAGCACAGGTTGTTCCACGGCCCGGATCATACCATTCATGCGATCGACTATGGCGCTGTCGAGAACGCATTGGTCTGCTCTGTCAGTGGAGATGATGGTCTGCATAACCTTGCCTTGATGCGGCCGGGTAAAGGAGGAGGATTCCAGGAAATCACGGAGGGCGACTCCCTCGATACCTACCCGATGCGGGTTCCTGACAAAAGACAAGTCGTTTACCAGACAGCCGGGATCGGACGAAATCGATATGGAGACTGGGTTGAAACGGCACCTTGTGAGATCGCAAAGCTCGATTTTGAAACGGGAGAGATAGTGACGTTGTTGGAGGGGGGAGGGACCGACTTCCTCCTGCCGAGAGTCGATGAGAATGGGGATCTCTTCTGTATTCGTCGCCCCTACCAAAAAGCACGGGGGGATTCGTTTTTCTCCTCGGTCAAAGATCTGGTTCTCTTCCCGGTTCGGTTGCTCGGAGGCATTTTAGGATTTCTCAATTTCTTCACTTCCGTTTTCTCCGGGAAACCTTTGATTTCGAATGGTGCCGCGAGAGCGAAATCGCAAGATGCGAAAAAATTGATCCTCTATGGAAATCTGGTGGATGCTGAAAAGGTTGCGAGAGAGAATACAGAGTTGGCTGACGAAGAACTTTCAGCAGTGGTTCCACGGTCCTGGGAACTGGTTTGTTATCCCGACGTAGGGGAGGCACGAACGATTGCCAGGGGCGTGATGGCTTACACGATCTGTCCCGGCGGGGGAATTCTTTATTCCAACGGGCGAGGCGTATTTAGGACTGATCGAACGGGAGAGAAAAAACCGGAGCTCATCGTGAAGAAAAAACTGGTGCAGCAAATACGTTTGGTGAAAAGAGCGGAAGCTTCATGAGGTCTCGTGGTATGGCACCATTTCTTGATCTTAATTCGCGCGACCGGCCTCGCTCAAATCCGCATCTGCCCCCGGGTGAAGCTCAAAAGCCGGGCATTGAATGACTCAAGAGCGCCACAAGTTTCATTCGCCAACGCCGCCGCTTCCCTGTAGAAATCTATCATGATGAAATCGTCACTCTCTCTTCTCGTTTTAGCCGGAGCACTCGTATCCGTCGTCCACGCTGACAACTGGCCGCAATGGCGGGGACCGGATGCGAACAGCGTCGCCAAGGCCGGCAATTATCCGACCGAATTCTCGAATGAGAAAAACGTGCTGTGGAAAGTCGAACTGGCGGGTAAGGGCAGCAGCACTCCGGCGGTGTGGGAAGATCAAATCTTCGTGACGAGTGGTAAAGACGGGCAGGATTCGATCACGTCCTATGACTGGAACGGGAAACAACTCTGGCAGAAGACTCTCGGTGAGGAGCGCCCCGGAAAACACAAGAACGGCAGTGGCTCGAATCCTTCTCCGATCACCGATGGGAAGAACGTCTTTGTTTACTACAAGAGCGGCACGGTCGCTTCGCTCACACTCGACGGTGAGCTGAACTGGAAGATCAACCTTCAGGAAAAATACGGTGAAGACACCTTGTGGTGGGATCTTGGAACGTCTCCGATTTTCAGCGGGGAAAACCTCGTCATCGCGGTGATGCAGGAAGGCGAGTCTTATGTCGTCGCGCTGAAGCAGAGCGATGGCAGCGTTGCCTGGAAGGTGGACCGCACCTATGAGGTGAAGAAGGAAACCGGCCAGTCGTACACGACGCCTCACCTCACGACGATCGATGGCGTCGAGACGATCGTGATTTGGGGTGCGGATCGACTCACAGGGCACAACCCGGAAACCGGCGAAGTGATTTGGACGTGTGAGGGATTCAATCCTGAAGATGCCGCGATGTGGCGGGTGATCGCTTCTCCGGGATTCACGAATGACATCGCGGTGGTTCCCTACGGACGCACTAAATTCACTGCGGGCGTGAAGATGGGCGGCAAAGGAAATATCACTGAAAGCGCCCGGCTCTGGGAGCGTAATGATCTCGGAGCGGATTGCCCGACTCCTGTCGGAATCGACGGGAAGGTTTACCTGCTTTCCGATCGCGGACAGATCAATTGCCTCGACGCCGAGACGGGCAAAGACATTTGGGAGGATGCGATTCAACGTTCGAAAGACAAGTATTACGCGTCTCCGATTCTCGCCGGCGATCTGCTCTATTGCATCCGCGAAGACGGCATGGTCGCGAGCGTGAAGGTGAGCGATTCGGGAATGGAAGTGCTCAGCGAAAATTTGATGGGCGAGCGCATCGCGGCGGCTCCGGTTCCGGTGAACGACAAGCTTCTCATTCGAGGCGAAACGCACCTGTTTTGCATCGGCAGCAAGCAGTAACGATGCGCCGGGTCCTTGCAGCACTGGCCTTGTTCCTTGTCGCGAGCGTTGCGGCGGAGGAGCCCTTTTTCGGCCACGAAACGTTCTCGTCGGGCGACACCTCGGCTTTTACGACCAAAATTCCGAATAAGAACACCGAGGTCCGCGACGGTGTCCTGTGGACGCGGGGCGCGAGCGGCGGGAAATATCCTCCGATGGTTTACCTGCCGGTCGAGGACAATGATGTGGAGATATCCTTTCGTTACCGCCATCTCGGGCCGGGCGGGATGATTTGGTTTTTCGTCGACGGAGACGACGGCTTCGGCTCGGTCGATCACATGTTGCGGGTCAAACTGCTGCGGGACCGGGTCCAGTTGCAGGTCGATGCGCATTCGCTCGATTCCGAACATCCGATGCGTCAGAATACGGGCCGTCCCGCCGACAAAGTGAGCGGAGCGTTTCGGCTCAACGAGATTTTGCCGGCTGAAAAGGTGGACTTGTCAGGACGTGAATGGCGCGATGTGAAGCTGGTTTTTCGCGGAGCGGAGGTTGTCATTACGATCGGCGACGGCCTCTGGAGCAAGACGCTGGTTCGCCCGTGTTTCGACGGTGTGAAACGCAAGCTGCTGTGGATGCAGAACGGCGGAGAGAAAGGGATCGAGATCGACGACATCGTCGTGAAATCGCTCGATGACGAGAATCCGTGGATCCCCCTTTTTAATGGGAAAGATCTGACCGGCTGGAAAGCGAATACGGACCCCGGAGCGTTCACGGTGACCGACGGAATCCTTACCGCTCACGCGACGCATCCGGAAAACCGGGGGCATCTTTTTACGGTGGGGGATGATGGCGAATTGGCTCGTTTTAAAGATTTCGAATTGGTGGTCGAGGCCAAAGGCGAGCCGAGTTCCAATTCAGGGATCTTTTTCCATACCGACATGGAAACGAGAGACGGGAAGCTGCATCTCAAAAACGGGTACGAGATTCAACTCAACAGCACCGAAAAGGAAAAACGGAAGACCGGCAGCCTCTACGACGTCCTCGATCTGAGCGAGTCGCCGGTCGACGAAACGAAATGGTTTCAGGTTCGTGTCAGGGTCGAGGGAAAACGAATTCGGGCGTGGGTAAATGACAAGCAGACGGTTGAGTATTCGGAGCCTGACAACCCGGAGCGCTCGCCGCAGCGGGTGGGAAGGCTTTTGAATCCGAACGGCGGGGCGATCGCGCTCCAGGCTCATGATGATAAGAGCACCTTCCACTTCCGTGAGATTCGTATCCGGCGGTTGGCGGATCGAGGAGAGTAGCTGTTTCACTTTGTCCGTTTCCTACGATCTTTTGGCGGCGCCTACGAGATCGATGAACTCCTGACGGTAGCCGAAGTCATCGTTTCCTTTTCCGGCTTTTGCCCACGAGAGGATCTGCGTTTTGTTGAGACGGGGAGCGTATTCCGAACGCTGCAACCAGAGTCCAAAGGCGGCGACAGAGGTCGCGAAGCGGAAGTCTCCGGTTGAGCCCGTGAAGGGTGTCGAGGAGTTCGGAATGCGATAGGTGAGGAGTTCGCTCTTTGACGAAGCCGGCTGCTTGTAGCGGAGGTGAACCGTCATGAGTTCGCCGGTGAACCGGCCCGCCTCCGCTTCGTTGGACTCGACGGCGCGGTATCGAAGGGGAAGTAAATTGCCGTCTTCGATCGCGACGCCAACAGGAACGACTTCGTAAAAGGCGGTGACCTGATGGCCGCTCCCGATTTCTCCGGCGTCCTTTTTGTCGTCGTTAAAATCACGGTCTTCGAGGCGGCGATTGTCGTAGCCGAGGAGTCGGTAGGCTTTCACGTGAGCGGGATTGAATTCGACCTGAAGTTTTACATCTTTGGCTACGGTCGTGATTGACTGAGTGAGATCGGCGACGAGAACCTTTTTTGCTTCAGTGAGGGTGTCTATGTAGGCGTAGGTTCCGTTTCCTTTTCCTGAGATTTTTTCGAGCATGGAATCGTTCAGGTTTCCCGACCCGAATCCGAGAACGCTGAGAAAGACGCCTGACTTGGCTTTTTCCGTAATGAGTTCAACCAGCTCCCCGTCACTGTCGAGCCCGACGTTGAAGTCGCCGTCTGTCGCAAGGATGACCCGGTTGATTCCGTTTCGAACGTAATTTTGTTTTGCTACGCGATAGGCCAGTTCAATTCCTTTGCCACCCGCGGTGGAACCTCCGGCGCTGAGGTTGTTGAGCGCATTGGTAATCGTCGTTTTGTCCCTGCATGACGTAGAGGGAAGCACGAGGCCGGCACTGCCCGCGTAGGTCACGATCGCAACCCTGTCCCCGGGATTGAGATTTTCAATCATGGCGAGAAAGCCGCTTTTGAGAAGGGGCAGCTTGTCGTCGCTGCTCATCGATCCTGACACATCAATGAGGAAGACGAGGTTGGCATCGCCGCGCTGGTTTGCCTTCACGGACTCGCTGTTCAGCGCGATTCTAACGAGTTTGTGCTTAGGCTTCCACGGGCAGGTTGTGACTTCGTTCGCGAGAGAAAAGGGGGTGTGATCTGTTGCCGCCGGGTAGTTGTAATCAAAGTAGTTGATCATCTCCTCGAGTCGAACCGCATCCGCCGGAGGTTTGGATTTGCTCGTGATCATCCTTCTCACGTTCGTGTAAGACGCGGTATCGACATCGACAGAGAAGGTGGAACGGGGCGCTTCGTTCGTTCTTTTGAATCCCGTTTCGGCAGTGGTGGCGTAGCGTTCTCCTTTGAGCGAGTTGACGTTTGCCGGTGCGGCGGGTTCTGACCGATAAGGTGAAAAGGAGAATCGACGCCCCGATTCGATCGGCGATTTGGAGGGATGAATCGAAGGGCTCGACGATGGGGAGGTCCCGGGGGTGTTTCGACAGCTCCCGAGTAGAAGGAGCGTGGGAACGATTGTCAGGCAGATGGGTAAGAGCGGTCTCATTGCCGGTTGAATACGGGGGCGGATTCTGATCTATTTCAAAAAACCGTGCTTTGTTGTATCTATGTCGAAGAGAATTCCCGAAATTATCAGCATCGCTCTCGTCGCGGTCTCAGTGGTGGTGTTTGTTGGTCTACTTGCGGTTCGCCCGGGTCCGAATCATGCGGTGGAGACGCGCTATGGCGATATCATCCACGAGGAGTCGTCGGATTTTTCAACGATCCGGATACGGGAGAAGGGTTCGATGCGGAGCCTGCTCTTCGTGGATCCGGAGGGTTTCGAACAATGTCAGTCTTCGATTGATCTCGATCATCCCGGGGAGTTGATGCTCGGGTATTCGAAAACCATTTTTGCCTCCCATCTCTTCGTCCATCCTCAGGAGCGCGTTCTCGTCGTCGGTCTGGGCGCAGGGGGAATGGTGCAGTTCATGAATGAGGCGTTTCCCGAAACTCTCGTGGAAGCAGTTGAGATCGACCCTGTCGTGGTTCGTCTTGCGGGTGAATATTTCGGGACTCTGGAAGACGATCAGCTGAAAATTCATACCGGAGATGCGTTCGAGTTTTTCGGGCGGGGTGAGGAACAGACGGCCTATGATGTCGTCTACATGGATGCCTTTCTCAGGGCGCCGGAGTCGAGCGGTCTCGACGTGAAAACGGCGCGATTGAAGACCGTTTCGTTCCTGCAGGACATCGCGGGGAGGCTCACCGACGACGGGGCGGTTGCTTTCAATTTGATCGAGGCCGAAGCCTCAACGCCTGAGGATTTGCAGTCGATTCAAGAGGTCTTTCCCCGCGTTTACGAGTTCTCGGTTCCGGGAACCGGGAATCTCGTTGTCATCGCGTTGAAGAATGCGGAGAAGGTTTCTCTCGCGACGCTCGAGGAACGCGCTGAAAAGCTGGATGGGGAGATGGAGGTGCCTCTCTCGTTCACGGAGCTGATTCAATCGATTCGCAAGTAGAATGCTCTTCACTTTTTTAGACAATATTGTTAGAGTAAGGGGGAAGGCTGAACCGGTAAAATTTACACTATGAAACGAACTCCTATTCGACAGACTCTCCTTATTCTCGCGTTGGCGATCAGTTCAGCAGGCGTTGGCATTTCGGAGGAAGCAAAGGGGTTCCGGTTTCCGGGAGGCGACAGTGAATTCGGGCGTGAAGCTTTTATCTCACTCAATTGCGTGCAGTGTCACTCCGTGACCGGGGTGCTCCTGCCCGATCCAAAAGGGAAGCGGTTGTTGAATCTTCCACTCGGTGAAGTTCCGAGGTTCGCGCGAAAGTATGAGGATCTTATCGTCGCGATCACGAATCCGCGGCACGTCGTCGCCGAGCAGTACAAAGCCATTTTGGAAGACGCTGAAGTGAAAGGGGGCATCGAACCGATGATGCCGGAGTTGACCGAGGATATGACGGCTCGCCAATTGATGGACTTGGTGGCGTTTCTGAGTGAAGTTTACGAAAGTGCTCAGCCTGATTTTGGAAAGTCGAAGTAACTGAATCAAAGAAATTTATCATGAGAGAAGAAATTCAAGAAATGCGTGAGGCGTTGGCCTCGATTGGTGCCCTGGACGGAGAAACGGGCGAGGCTCTGGCTTCTTTGGAAGAGGCCCTCGACGAGATCGAATCGCATCCGGAAGTGGGAGTGGTGAGAGCCACGTTTCGCGAGACAATTGAGAATGCGGAGGCTGCCTCCGCTTCGAAGGATGGCGCTCTCGCCGGGAAGTGGTCGCAACTGAAAGATCATATCCGCGAATGGGAGAAGGATCATCCGGGGGCGACGCTCGTGATCGGACGTATGGCGAACGCCTTCGCGTCGGTGGGGCTTTGATTGCTCAGTATAAGATTGTCGGGAAATCTTATTCCTGTTAATTTTTCCCTATGTCAAAAGCGATAGTAGATCCGAATGAGTTGCGTCGATTTGCCGAGGAGCTGAAGCGGTTCAACGGTGATATGCAGAACTCGATGTCATCACTCCAGGCCCGCTTTTCCGCCCTCAGCGATACCTGGCAGGATCATGAGCACGCGAAGTTTGCGCAGGATTTCCAGGACACGATGAAAACGCTTCGTCGTTTCATCGAGAGTTCGAGTCAGCAGGGGCCTTTTCTTTTGCGTAAAGCGCAGCGAATCGAGGATTATCTCAGTCAGCGCTAACCGTTTTCATTCCCGTGGCGGATAAAGCAAATGTCAGCGACGTCGAGGCGCTCGAACGATTTCGGGCGACTCTCACTGTGTTTGTGGAAAGGCTCAATTCTGTCCTCGACGAGGTCAGTGAGGAGGTGAAGCGCACCCGGATCTGGTTGCAGACGGATCAGAAGCTCTCGCTTCAGCACGAGATGAAGCGCCGTCAGCGAAATCTCGAGCAACTCGAGCAGGAGATGTTCACGGCTCGGCTTTCGAAACTGGCTTCGGCGAAGACGGGGGCGCAAATGCAGATCAATAAGCAGCGCCGCGAAATTCGTGGGTTGGAGGAAAGAATGCGGGCCGTCGCCTCGTGGCTGCGAAACTACGATTCGGTGGTCGAAACCGAGGCGAGAAAAGTGGAAAAGCTGAGGCACTTTCTCGACATCGATATGAAGAAGGCGAACACCTTCCTCGCGGAATCCGTTAAAAATTTGAGCGCTTACGCTTCGGGAGACACCCCTTGAAAAATGAGTCTGAACACAAATCGTGGTCGTATGTTAGGTCTTTCCCGCGAACTGTTGCGTTCGTGGCAGGAAACACAGGAAGTGTGGCGGGACCAGAAAGGCCGGGAATTTGATAAGACTTACATGCAGCCGCTCTTTGATGCGGTGGAAAATGCCGGGGTAGCGGTGGATGATCTTGAGAAATTGCTGAAGAAATTACGAAACGATTGTGAAAGCTAGATCTCTATCAGCGAAAGAAACGCTCGGTGCCCTTGAAACCGTGACTTCGGGGATTCGTTCCTTTGCCGATCGCGAAGTCGGCCTCAACAAAGCACGTCAACTGCGCGACTCCAGTGCCCGCCAGGGCCTCGCTGAAAAGAAGGCGGATTGCGAAAAGGAATGCGCCGGCGCGATTGCCGAATTGCGTGAAAAGGCTGAAGCGGATGCGGCAGAGGTGGCGCGGATTTTCGAAGGTCGTAAGGTGAAAGTCGATAAGGCTCAGATTCGAGTTCGCAATGAGGTCGTGGCGCAGATTCAGGCGGTTGTCGGAGGTCGGCGAGGGGCTCTGCAGCGCGAATTCATGCAGGCGGGAAAAACGCGCAGCGCCCGGATAAGTCAGATCGAGTCTGAGTTCCGGGAGAGAAGTGCGAAGTCCGTTTCGATTCAAAATTCGGCAGTGAAGCTGGAGAAAAATTCAGTCAAGAGCCTCGGCGGCTACCAGCGACTTCGGAAAACGTTGATCGCCGGACTGAAAGAGGCCGCTCCATCGGGAGAGGCTGTTGAACCCGCGATGCTCTCGGATCGTTACAAAGCGATCGCCTCCAGGGTGAAAGCCTTCCGGAAGTCACCGCTTGCAGGCTGGTTTCGCGTGATACCGGCAGGGGTGCAGATTCTGGGTGTGTTGGCTCTGGGAAGTGCGGTGCCGTATCTCTCGCAATTGATGGGAGGGCCTGTCATTCCGATTTTATATGGCGTGGTCGCAGGAGTCGTCGCCGGTGCGTTGCTCGGGCTGGTGTTTATTCTGGGCCGCATCAAAGCGCAGAAATTTCTCGATGACGTTTTGGACGAGCTGGTCGAGGCGAAAGAGGCGCGGCTTGCGCTGAAGGCGGGAATCGCTGAGGAGCAGGAGAAAGCGATCGCAGAAGCGGAGGCTGTTTATCTGAAAACGAAACAGGCGTTCGACGCGGGGATAAAGGATTCGTCTACCGACCCGGGCGGTGATTTCAAATACGCGGGACCCGATGAGGTGGAGGCCCGGGCTCAGGCGATCAAAGCCCGGCTCGAAAGTGCGGCTCAGAACCGGATCGAATCGATCAACGCCAGGCTCGATGCGGCGTCGGCTGATTTGACGGCGAAGCGGGATCAGCGCCTCGCCCTGCTTTCGGAAGGGAAGATCGAAAATGTGGATGATCTCGAGGGTCAGTTTGATGCCATGGTAGAGCAGTGGGGGAATTCGTTAGTCCCTGTTCACGACGTTCTCGTGAAAGAGGAGGCATCAGGGGAGGCGTCCCCGCTTTCGGGAGCTCCCGAAGCGTGGACTCCGCCGTCTGAATTCAGCGAGACGCTCCCGATCGGGAAGGTGCGCTATTCGGGTGAGAGCGCAGAATTGAAGCTCCCTGCCTCTGATCGCTTTTCTCTCCCCTCAAAGCCGGAGTATGAAGTGCCGCTTCGCCTTCGCATTCCCGACGAAGGCTCGATCCTTTTTGAGACGAAGAACTTTGGACGTGAGGAGGCTGTTTCATTTTTAAATTACCTCGTCCTGGGGTGGCTTACGGGGGCTCCGGCGGGACGCGTCTCGTTTTCTCTGATTGATCCGGTCGGATTGGGCGAAAGCTTTGCCGGTCTCATGCACCTGGCTGATTACGAGGAAATTCTGATTAACACTCGGATTCGGACGCAGTCGGAGCAGATCGAGCAGCGCCTCGGGGAGTTGTGTGATCACATGGAGAAAGTGATTCAAATGTATCTCCGCAGCGATTACGAGACGATCACCCAATACAACGAGGCGGCGGGAACGATCGCGGAGCGGTATCACTTTTTAGTCGTCGCCGATTTTCCGCATGGGTTTTCGGACGTCGCTGCGACGCGACTTCTCAGCATCGCGGCGTCGGGGGCGCGATGCGGGGTGTTTCTGTTGATGCACTGTGATCAACGCGCGGATTTACCCGTCGGGTTTCAGATGGACGATATCCGTAAGGCTTCGCTCTGTGTGAGAAGTAACGTCGATGGTTTCTTTTTGAAAGACAATCCGGTCCCGGGACTGGAGTTGGTTCTAAACGGCACCCCGCCGCAGGATCAGTTCGCTAAATGGGTTCATCGAATCGGAGAGGCGAACCGGGATTCGAACCGGATTGAAGTTCCGTTCTCGTTTATCGCGCCGCCGGAAGGGCAGGTCTGGACGTCTTCGACAGCGGGGGAGTTGACTGTTCCGATCGGAAGAAGCGGGGCTACGAAACTGCAACAACTTGCGCTGGGGAAAGGCACCTGTCAGCACGCTCTCATCGCCGGTAAAACTGGCTCGGGTAAATCGACTTTGTTTCACATCATGATCACGAATCTCGCGTTGTGGTGTGATCCCAACGAAGTGGAATTCTACCTGATCGATTTCAAGAAAGGGGTCGAGTTCAAGTGTTACGCGGATCACCTTCTTCCTCATGCCCGGGTCGTCGCGATCGAGAGTGACAGGGAGTTCGGGCTCAGCGTCTTGCAGCGACTGGATGAGGAACTCAAACGACGTGGTGAGCTGTTTCGTGCCGCGGGCGTCCAGGATGTTGCTTCGTATCGTAAGGTCCCGGATGGCGTCGCGATGCCGCGGACTTTGCTTCTGATCGATGAGTTTCAGGAATTCTTCACCGAGGACGATCAGATCTCGCAACAGGCTGCGGTCCTGCTCGATCGCATCGTGCGACAGGGGCGGGCCTTTGGTGTTCATGCCGTGTTAGGGTCGCAGACTTTGGGTGGGGCATTCACACTTGCGAGAGCGACTCTGGGCCAGATGACGGTTCGCATCGCGCTGGCGTGTAATGAGGCGGACGCCTATTTGATCATGGATGATTCGAATCCGGCGCCGAGAATGCTGACCCGTCCCGGAGAGGGGATCTACAACGACAGGGCGGGGGCGATCGAGGCCAACTCGCCCTTCCAGGTTGTGTGGCTCGGTGAGGCAGAGAGAAACGGGTATCTTGTTGAGGTGGAAAGACTCGCGAAGGAGCGGGGTATTGAGCCAACTGAGCGGGTGATTTTTGAAGGCAACGCCCCCGCCAGCATTGAGGAGGACGTCGTGATTCGGCGCATCGTTGAAGGCGGGGTTGATGTTGAGTCTTCCCCGGTTCCCCGGTTTTTTCTCGGCGCTCCGAATGCGATCAAAGGTCCCACCGAAGTGCGGCTTGCCCGACAGAGCGGAGCAAATCTCATCGTGGTCGGTCAGCGCGATGATGTCATGGATTCCTTTGTCGCAGTGTCATTACGGGTCCTTCGTGCCGAGCAGCGCGATAAGGTGCGTCTCATCGTGATCGATAACCGGTTCTCTCAACCGGATGACAAGACATGGTTTTGTGAAGCGGTCAGGGCGGTCGGTGGCGTCGAGACTCCGGCGATGCACGAAATGGAAAGCGTTTTGAATGCGCTCGCGGCGGAGATGAAGTCTGTCTCGGAAGGGGACACTCCGGCATCGTCGAAGACGACGATCGTTTTCATCCCCGGGCTGCATCGGTACAAGAAGCTGCGTCACGAAGAGGATTTCAGTTTCTCGCTCGAGGAAGACGCCGGGGCCAAGGCATCGGCGTCGCTTCAGGATCTCATCTGTGAGGGCCCCGGCTGGGGGTATCACCTCGTCGTTTCGCTGGATTCCTACAACAGTGTTCAGCGAACGCTGGGACGGAAGGCGGCGGGGGAATTCGAGAAAAAGGTTCTCTTTCAGATGAGCGCAGCCGATTCGGCGAGTTTGATCGATACGGGGAAAGCGTCGGACCTCGGATTGAATCGCGCTCTTTTCTACGACGAGCCTTCGGGGGCGAATGAGATTTTCCGTCCTTTCGCGCAGGCTCCGCTGAGCTGGTTTCGGGATTGAAGCTGCCTGAAATGACGGCTGGATTTTGCCCGAATTCGAAAGAAATGCATGACTCTTAGCAAGTAATGCAGGGCGGGATTCGCAAATGTGACCAAGATTCAAGACATGTTAGATGGTTTCAGAGATACCCCGTGGTCAGTTATTCCGCTGTTCTTTGCCTGCTGCTGTGCCGTTTCGGTCGCGCGGTCGGAGGATAAGCCGGGTGATGCCGAGGCCAGGCGGATGGAATTGCATCAGTATTTGAAGGGCCGTTACCTGTTTCAAAAGAACTGCACGACCTGTCACGGCGAAACCGGACGGGGCGACGGACCCTGGGCGGCGGATCTGAAGGATAAACCCCGCAATTTCCGTGTCGGGGTCTTTAAATTTCGGACGACCCCGTTCGGCAAACTGCCTGTGGAGAAAGATTTGCGTCGTACGATTCGGAGCGGGATTTCCGGAACCGCGATGCCCTTTTTCAAAGACTTCAGCGACGAGGATGTCAGTGCTCTGATCGTCTATCTGCAGAACCTTTCGAGAAAGTGGGACGACGCGGAACTGAAAGCGGAACCGGTCGAACTGGCTCCCCGGCCGAAGTGGTTTTCCGATTCAGAGGAAAAGCCGGGCCACGTGATGAAAGGAAAGAAGCTGTTTGCGGTGAATTGTGCCTCCTGTCATGGCGAGAAGGGAAAGGGGGACGGGCCCGCGAGCGTCGGTTTGATCGATATTTGGGAGCATCCGATCGTTCCGGCGGACCTCTCCGGGCCTCATCACAAGTCAGGAGATCAGCCGGAGGACCTTTTTCGAACGATTTCCACTGGTCTCAACGGCACGCCGATGATTGGTTTTCATGAAGTTCTGGGACCCGAGTCGATCTGGGATCTCGTCGCATTCATCGAATCGCTGGCAGCGAATGACTAATTCGGGGGCGATATCGAACCTAATCGCGTGAATTGTTTGAACGAATCGCGGTCGTATCCTGTCATTAGTAGATACTGTCCCTGCGCTGAATAGTTTTATGAATACCAACCGCCGTAATTTTCTTAGAGGAGTCGGAGCGAGCCTTACGCTTCCGGTTTTTGAGACCTTTCTGCCCGGCTCTGCCACTGCGGCAGAGGGTGGAAAGCTCGCTACGACGGCCTCGGGTATGCCCTTGCGCACCGCTTTTCTCTACAAGCCAAACGGGGTGAATGTAGACAAGTGGGCTGTGACCGGGACAGGGGCTGACTATCAATTTAATAAAACGCAGGAACCGTATGCGAAGTTCAAATCGGACTTTCATATGTTCAGCAAGTTTGAGCATCAAAACGGAACGGCTGGAGGAGATGGAGGTGGCGATCACGCGAGAGCCAATGCGTCTTTCCTGACCGGTGCTCGCCCGCGCAAAACCGCCGGTGCTGACATCAAGCTGGGTGTTTCCGTCGATCAGGTGATTGCCCGTAATATCGGAGATCTTACCCGTCTCTCCTCACTGGAGCTTTCCTGTGACGGTGTCAGGAAAAGCGGGGTCTGTGATTCCGGCTATTCATGTGCCTATCAGTTCAATCTCTCGTGGCGTTCCGATGTGACGCCGATGACGCCCGAATACAATCCCAGGCACGTCTTTGAGCGTCTCTTTGGCACCGGCAGTAAAGAGGAGCGTCAAAAGGGATTTGCTCTCAGAAACGAGCAGCAGCGCTCCATCCTCGATTTCGTGATGGAAGACGCGAGGATCCTCAATAAACAGCTCGGTCGCAACGATCAGCACAAGCTCGACGAATACATGACGGGCGTCCGTGAGATTGAGAACCGTATCGTGAAGGCTGAGAAGTTCGGCCTCGCCGATTCCGGTGACATGAAGATGCCGGATGGCGTTCCCTCATCCTACGAGGACCATATTCGTCTCATGATGGATCTCATGGTTCTGGCGTTCGAGACCGATTCGACCCGTGTTGCGTCGTTTCTTCTCGCCCATGATGGCAGCAATCGGAGCTTCAAGGAAATCGGCGTGCCCGACGGTCACCATTCGATATCGCACCACCGTAAGGATCCTGAACTGATGGAGAAGCTCGCGAAGGTCGATTACTTCTACTCCGAGCAGTTCGCATATTTCCTCGAGAAGATGAAGGCGAAGAAAGACGTCGACGGAAAGTCGATTCTTCACAATTCCATCGTCGTTTGGGGAAGCGGACTCGCGGATCCCGATCGTCACCGTCACGAGGATTTGCCGATCGTCGTCGCGGGGCAGGGTGGAGGCACCGTGAAGACCGGGATTCATACTGATCTCGGGCAAAACACTCCGATGAGTAACCTCTACCTGAGCATGCTCGACCGCGTCGGCATCAAAGAGGAGCGCTTCGGTGATTCAAGCGGTCGGCTCGCGCAGTTGGGGTGATCCCGGCAGGTTTCGACACTCAACCCGTCACGTCTCTGGTCCCGTCGATTCGGCGGACTGCTTTCGGTTGCTCATGTGCAGGTCCGCGCTTTGTCCCTGGCTTCATCTTTTTGAGAGGCACATTCACATCTTGAGAGCATTCCACCGGTGTGTCGTTACCGCGACTTTGAGCCAGCGGTTGTCGTCTTTTCTTCCGTCGAAAATGGCGACGTGACCGACTTCCGGAGCCGCTTGAATCCATTGGTTGTCTCCCAGGTAAACGAGGACGTGAACGCCTCCCATGCTCACGGCGAGGTCGCCGGGTATGAGCTCGGCGTATGACATTTTTGCGATGGAGCCTTCGGTCCCCAGCTTCGTTGCGTAACTGCGATACCCTTCGCTGATGGCTTTGGCGCTGGCGTCGTTCCACCATTGGGATACCGCAGCCCGTACCGGCTTTCCGTTACCTGTTTTCATTCCATGCCAGAACAGTGCCTCACGCAGCGTTTTCCGGGGAAGTCCTGAGCAGTCGATTCCTCCGGCGCTCTCGCCGCCCCAATGGTAGGGGACATCGTTGAGCTGAACGAGTCGATTGAGGTAGTCCTCCCTGACTTCGTTCGAATTGATCTCACGGGAGGGAAGGAGAAACGGTATCAGTAAAAGAAGGAGAATTAACAGGAGCGCGACCCTCTTGATAACGCTTTTCCCGGCGAGGAAAAAGAGGGTGACGAACGCTCCGGTGATTCCGGCAATGAGAAGGACTCGCAGATGAAAATTGTTTACCGGATTGAAGTGTGCCTCACAAATCGCGGCGATTGAGCCGATCAGGAGTATGATGAGGAGGCGACGGGACATGCATACTGATGAAATCATGTATTGGCGTTCCATCTCAAGGTAAAACGAGGGGATCGCGCGACAGTGTAAGAACGGTCACGAGGGGAACGGGGGGGCGGTATTCTCAAAATGTCACAAATCCTTGCGTAATCGGTGATTGCTCTACGTCCAATCGGTGACTTATGCTTTTGCTATGATTTTCAGGGGACTTCTTGCCGGCTTTTTTCTCACATTGATAGGAATTTCTGCCGGGGCGCAGACGCATGCGGACGTGATGCCGCTGTGGGATGAACTCTCGGCCCGCTGGTCCGCGAATGACATGCCCGGAGCGGTCGAGGCTTCGAATAAGCTCGTCGAGGCGCTCGAACCGGTCGCGACAGACTTCTCGATGGGGATTCAGATGAATTCTGCGCTACACAACCGGGCGTCGCTTCGTTACAACGTGGGTGATTACCTCGGCGCGGAGGAAGATCTCAAGCGCAGCGTCGAGCAGGCGCGCTCGATAAAGCCTCCGGCAGGGGTTCCGGCTCAGGCGGCACCGCAGATGATGGTGATGGTCGATGACAGGGTTCGCATCAGTCTCCGTGGCCTTACGAATTTCTATCTCGCAGCAGGCGATCTCGAGCGCGCGACGGAGTCGTTTCAGGAAGCGTTGAAAATTGTTCCGCTCTGGAAAGCGCAGGCGGAAAATAATCCTTCGATTGGTTATCAGATTCTCGCGGCGGAGATTTCTTCGATGGAGGGGACTTTCTACCGGGCGACCGGTGATTATGCGAAGGCGGCACAGGCTTTCCTGACTCGCCTCGAGGAAATCGATGGTGCCTGGGGTATGGTGCTGAAAATGGTGGGTGGAACGGAAAGTGATTTCACGGATCAGATGAAAATGAACTATCTCCGCGGGAGGGCCAACCTCCTCATGGAACTCGCGGAGGTGTCTTCATTGACGGAAAAACACAAGGAAGCCGTGGGCTTTTGCAAGCAGGCCCGGGAGTCGTCCGCTCAGATGATGCCTCTGTATCGCAAGTGGGCGGAAACGACTTTGAAGACGAATCCCGCGATGCCGAAGGAGACGATAGAGAAGACGCTGGAGGGAGTGCAGATCAATTCGAATTATCTGATCTTCGAGCGGGCTGCGATCGTTTTCCGGGCTGCGGGGGAGGAGAAAGCCGCTCTGGATTTGATGGTTGAGGGAATCAAGCGCCGCGGTGACGACTTCGAGCAGCAGCGCATGCTCACGCTGGAATACAACGTGATTCGCCCTGAGGAAAGCCTTCAGTTGATCGGCGATCTTCAGGCGATTCTCGGTCAGCATGACGAGGCGGCGGTTTCGTATGAAAAAGCTTTGAAATTGATTCGCTCACAGTATCCCGAGTCTCACCCCGCTGATCTCGAGATTCGGGAGAGTCAGGCGCTCCTCGAGAAGGCGAGAGGCGATAATGCCGCTGCGGCGAAGATCGCTTCGGAGGTGCTCGCGGGACGGATGAAAAATCTCGAGGCGGTTCTCTCATTTGCCGATGAATCCCAGAGACTCGCCTACCGGAGTTCGGTCGATCCCTGGAGTCTCTTCGCGAGCCTTCAACTTCCGAAAGAACTCTACGAAACGGTGCTGAAAACGAAGGGAATTGTTCTCGAGTCGATTCTGGAGGACCGTGGCGTTGCGAAGCAGGGGAATGACCCTGCGCTTGCCGACACTCTGGTGGAGCTGAAGGCGGTTCAGCGGCAGCTGATGGAAGCCGTTCTCGCTGGCAAAGGTGAAGCGGACACGGTAGCGCTGAAAAAGCGGCTCGGGGATCTCGAGTCGAAGCTCGCGGTGGACGGGAAGAAAAAAGGGCGCGTCGAAGACGGCCTGAAGGCATCGGCAAAAGCGGTCGCTGCGGTGATCCCGAAAGGGGGCGCGTTGATCGAGTTCATCCGCTACAGGGATTACTCTGCGCCGGGAAGGTTTGTTTCACGTTACGGGGCGATTGTGATCAAGGCGGGTGGCGATCCGGTATTTGTTCCTCTTGATACCGCTGAGAACGTCGAGGCGGGAATGGCGCTCTACGCCAAGGCGGTGCGAGCGAAGTTGGAAGACGACAAGATGGAGCAGTTTCTGAGAGCGGCCGGCGCGAGCGTCTGGGATCCGTTGAAGCCTCATCTCCCCGCAGCAGGGCAGCAGATCATCCTCTCACCGGATGGTGTTCTCAATTTCCTCTCCTTCGCGACCTTGCTCGAGGGCGATAAGTTCGTGGGAGAGACCTGGCTTTTGTCCTACGTCGCGTCGGGGCGTGACCTGCTTCGCAAAACCGATTCGAAAAGAAATGATACGATGAAGATCATCGCGAACCCGGATTTCCAGACGCCTGCGACGGAGGAGGTTTCGGGGCAGCGGGTTGCGGGGCGGCCTTCCGCGGCGGGAGGTGCCGCGTTGACGATGCGGGGAATTCTCGGACGAATCGGGCTGTCGCCTCTGCCGGGAACGAAGGCGGAGGAGGAGGCGCTTTCGAAATTGATTAAAGAGCAGTGGAAATGGGATATCGACTCCTATCTCGAAACGAACGCGACGGAGGCCGCCGTGAATGAGGTGGACTCGCCGGGCGTGCTTCATCTCGCCACACACGGGTTTTTTCTCCCGAGAACGGGACGCAGTGACGCTTTGCAACGCGGGCAGCGGTATTGGGACGCGGGAACCGAAGGGCAGCGAGCGACGCCGCTCGAGGCATTCAGCGACGTCGTTCTCGACAACCCGATGTATCGAAGCGGAGTCGCCCTGACAGGGGCAGAAGCGACTCTGAAGCAATGGGGCGCAGGGACGGTCCTCGACACGGCGAATGATGGAATTCTGACGGCGGACGAGATGGCTCAACTCGATCTTGAGGGAACCTGGATGGTGGTTCTCTCCGCGTGCGAAACCGGTCTCGGTGAAGCGCGTGCGGGGGAGGGCGTTCTCGGAATGCGACGCGGGCTGAGTCAGGCGGGAGCGCAGCATTTATTGCTCACGCTCTGGCCGGTCGCTGACCGCGAGACGGCGCTCTTCATGATGGACTTTTACACGAATCTCAAGGCGGGCCAAAACTCTCCGATCGAGACGGCGGCGCGGGTTCAGGCGGCTTATCTGAAGGCGTTCCGCGAACAGCGCGGATTGACCGCGGCGGTGAAACTGGCGGGACCGTTTATTCTGAGTTTTCAGAACTGACTTCGCTCGACCCGAGAATCGATTGGAGGCCGGTTAGGTTTTCGGTAAGGACTTCTTCCACGTCGCGTGTTGCGACGTGACCGAGAATTCCGACAGGGCCGTCGTAACCGGATTTGATGACCGTTTGGATTAGTTTCTCCTCAAGCTCACCTTTCTTGAGCGGCCGGATCTTGAACTCGCGTTGAGTGACATCATGATCTTTGGGGTGTACCATCCCGTTGAGGTTCAGGCAAAGCAGGTAAGGCTTCAGCTTGACCAGATCCTTTGCGAAGGAGTCGATACGGTGGTGAGCGTGATGGAAGTTGTAAACGATGCCTGTGTTCTCATATCCGTGGCGGCGAAGCTCCTCGCAAACGAGCACCATATTCTCGGGGAGGCCGCCCCAGCCTCCGTGATTGTAGAGCCCGAATTTCAGACCGTGCTTTTTCGCTTCGGCGGCGGCAGGAGCGAGTGTTTTCGCGGTTGATAGAACTTTCTCGGAACTGGAGAGGCCTTTGCCGGAGGGGATTGTTCTCCAGATCTGTGGATGGATCCCGTGTTTCGCGAAGAGCGGGTAGGCCTCGGGGTGGCCCTTCCAGAAGGCGAAAAATTCAATTCCGTTTTCTTTGTAGGCGATGATCTCCCGTTCGAACTCAGCGACATGTTTTTCGCGCCAGTCATACGCCACCCGTTTGAGTCCAAGCCCGGCGACCATGGACGCCCGTTCTTCGGGGGAGCGTTCTTTTGAATCGAAAGGGACGATGCACCAGGCGACGAGGTTCTCCTTTTTCAGATTCTCCGGAATCTCAAGCGCGTCGGATCGTGAAGCCGGGGTCAAAAACAGCAATCCAAGAAGGGCGATGAACCGGTGATTGAATGCTGTTTTCATGGAGCCTGGGCAGCCGGGATTATTGGCTTTGGAGTAGTATAATTTCGGAGGTGAAAAGCAACGCCATGGCTCCACCGCGGGGATCCGGGCCGAGGATGGCGGTTCGATTGTAGTAATCCTCGAGCGATTTCTGTTTCCCGGTGCCGGTGCAGACGTTGATGAGGGTCGAGCCTTCGAGATCGATCCTCGCTTTGACGGCCTCCCACGCTTTGTTGACCGTGGGACGCCATTTGTCCTGCTCGAGCCAGCCCTGTCGAATCCCTTTGATGATCGCTGCCGAGATCATGCAGGTAGCGGTCATTTCGGCATAGCTGTCCGGAAGGTCTATGATCTGATGCCACATTCCGTTTTGATCCTGATGTTTAACCAGCGCAGTGAGGTGACTGCGATAGGCCTCGAGGAGGAATTGATAATCCGGATGCGATTCAGGGAAATTCTCCAGAGTGAGCGCGAGCCCCAGAGCGGGGAATCCATTGCCCCGTCCCCACGCGGCTTCATTCAACGGAGAATGACGATAAATCAGATCTTCACGCTGGCACTTTGATTGAATAAATTTGAAGTGGTTCACAGCCTGATCGAAGTAGCGTTTCTCTCCTGTGATGCTGCCGGCAGCGGTGAGAACCGGGCAGGCCATGTAGATCGCATCGCTCATCTCATGATGCGTCGGCATCGCTTCGAGCGGGGAGCCGTCCGGTGCAAATGCGAGATTGGCGACTTCGATGATGCGTTTCTGTGACGCCGCATCAGAGAGATCGTGAAAGAGCATCGTTCCGGCAATCTCGCCTCCGTTCTTCGGTAGTTCGGCTTTTGTCAGGTATTCAGCAGCAAGCCTTTCACTGTCCTCGGTCACGTTGACATTGCGCTTGGCGATCAGTGCCGTGGCGTCGATGTAGCTTCCTCCGTATTGGTGTCCGTAATTGGCGGAAAGCTGTGAGAAGACTTCCCGCGGCGTTCTCGCGATGCGACTGATCATGGCCTGCTTTGCGTTTACGACGCTGTCAGACTTCAGGGGGAGAACAACGGTTCGGGTTGAGCCGTCGGATTCTGTGTGAGTCAGGAAGACGTTGACCATTCCGACGCCGGCAGGTGGAAATTCTCTGAGCGCTTCGCCGAGAGCGATCCCTTCAGGGGAGTTCGGAACAAAGACGACGTCCGGCGCGGTCAGTCCAATCCAGCGCCAGATCGCGTGGGCCTCGGGGTCGTCGGTGAAGGCGTTCCCGGCCGGAGGGAAATTCGAAGTCGTAAGCGGCTTGTTCAACCCGAGCCAATCGTTGTCGGGAAGAAGTTTGGGTGCGATCTCCTCCGGGGAATGTCTTCCGAAATGGAGGATGCGGTAGGCCTTGGAAGGCGCTCCGCCGCTGACGCCGCCCGACCAGGCGAGGATGGGGGAGTGGTTTTCGTTGCGCCCGATTGCGAAGGAATTGTAGAGCGATTGTTTTACCTGTGCATTGGGATCGATCGCCATTTTGATCTTCACCAGTGACTCGGCTGTCTCGTCATCGTAGTAGAGAAAGCAATACTGGCCCACTTTTGCCTCGGCGGGAGTGCCTTTCGAGACGTCCAGATTCATCGTCTGGATCACGACGGTGGCGGGGATGTTTGATTTCCGGATGTCGCCCGCGAGCGATCCCGGTAAGATGGAAAGAGGGACTGAACCATCGCCCGGAATCACGGTGCAGTTAAGGAGGCTGTGGCGGCCCCCCTGAAAGAAAATTTCGAAATTCTCGCTCTCACCCATGGTGCAGTTTTCATAGTAGGTGTCGGCGTTATTGACATCAGCGATCGCATTCTCGTTGCGTAAAAATGTCCCATCGGTGATCCAACACTCGGAGGTGCCGTGGGCGCTGAATCCTTCATCAAAGTTTTCGTAACCTTCAATTGCGAAGAACTGCATGCCTCTCGCATCGCCGTGGATATTGAATCCATCGTTTAGAAAATGGCGTGCCTTGAGATTGAACACTTTTACGTTTCTGAGCTTTCCGGAAGTCGCCAAACCATTCATGACGCTGGCGCGCTCAACCTGGTCGATGGGCCCGCGGTAGGTGAGCCAGCCTGTACTGTCGTCGACAGCTTCCCAGCGATATTCTCCGGCCTTGAGATCCGCAGCTTCGGGAAACCCGGTTATGCCGGAGGTGTCGTTGCCGAATTTCACAGCCTTCCCGTTAACGACGAGCATGTGGCGATCCATCGGAGGAGGGGACAGCTTGATCCGGTGCAGATCGGGCTCGAGTTCCTCCCACTTTGAAGCCTCGAGAGTTCTTGCTCCTGTCAGGGTGACTCCGTTTCCTATGATGACGAGATTGGAATTCCGGCTCGTGAGTTTGATCGACTGGCGGTAGACCGCATTTTCGGGAAGAAGGATGACGCGATCCTGCGTCGTTGCGCGGTTCACGGCGACCTGTGCGGTAGCGAGAGGCGCGGATTCACTGCCTGTGTTTTCATCGTTTCCTGATTCCGGATTGACGAACCAGTCCCGGGCGAGCGCGCCATCGGTGAGCAGTGAGAGTAAGCCCAATGCACAGATGAATCCTGAAACTGTCTTTGAAATGGTGATCATGTTCCGGCAAGCGTTTTGACGACGATATCTTTGAGGTGGGCGTTGGTTGCGAGCGCTTCACCGGCATCAATTTTTCCTTCGTTGCCTTTCCAGTCACCGAAGTAGCCTCCCGCCTCTTTAAAAATAGGGGGGAAAGGTCCGCAGTCCCACTCGGCCATGACGGGATCAATCATCACTTCGGCCCGGCCTGTCGCAACGAGCAGGTAGCCGTAGGCGTCGCACCAGCCCGCGTTGTAGTAGACTTCTTTCTGGAGACGTTCCCAGGGCTCTCCCTTTCCGTTTTTCCCAAAGTAGGCGGTGTCGATGTGAGCGCAGACGGCACGGTCGAGTTTCTGCTCATCAGAGACCCGGGACGGTTTTCCGTTCCAAAAGGCGCCGACCCCGGTCGCACCGGAAATCATCTCATCGAGCGCGGGGAAGTAGGCGCAACCCACCTCTACTTTTCCATCGATCTCGAGCGCGATTAAAACGGAGTAGAGGGGCACGCCGTGAACGAAGGATTTCGTCCCGTCGATCGGATCAATGATCCAGCGGTGCGTGGAGTTACCGTCCGAGGCGCCATACTCTTCGCCGACGATTTCGTGATCCGGATACGATTCCGTGATGCGTGAGCGAATCAACTGTTCGGCTTCCTTATCCGCTATCGTGACAGGAGTGTCATCGCCCTTGAATTCAGGGCGCGCTTCATCGGTGAGGAAATAGTCGAGCGTGAGCTTCCCTGCTTCCCGGGCGGTCTCCTCTGCAAATTTCAGATAGTCGGATAACATTAATTTTTGGTTGGGGCAGTTTCCGGTGCGTGAACCGTTTTGACTGTCACTTTGCTCGAAGGCGTCGCATCAGCGTCGATATCTCCCATAGCATACTGAATGCCATCAAGCATGTGTTCCAGTACGCGGTTATTCGCAAAGGTCATGTCATTGTGTCCCAGGTTCGTAAAAAAGAGGCGGCCTTTGCCGACTTCCTTGAGCCACGATACGGGAACGTCAACGTCAGCCGGCGCGGTCTCGCCGAGAGTCTTTTTGTGTTTCTCGTTCTCGAGCGGCTTCTGATTCGCGGGGCGTGACATGTCGAGGCTCATCAGGACGCGGAGGCGGTCGCGGCCCTGGAAGTTCTCCGCTTTATACCAGTAGATTTCGTCCTTGTGCCAGAATCCTTTTCCATCAAAGGCCTCGTTGAGACGGTGATCCGGATCTTCGAGCTTGAAAGCCCAGGTTCCTCCGGCGGTCCAGGGATGGCCCGTGAAGACGCCGCCGATCAGCGCGATGCCTTCTTCCCACTCCTTGAAGTTATCCGCCGCGGCGTGGAAGCCAACGATTCCCTTTCCACCGTCGATGAAATCCAGAATCGCAGCGCGCTGGTCTTCATTCGGCACCAGGTTCGTCGTGCTGTTGAAAATGATCGCATCATACTGAGCGAGGTTTTCTTTCGTGAAAACGTCGTATTCGTCTGCCAAATCGACGCTGAACGCGCCCGTCTTTTTCGCGATCGACTGCATCGCGTAGTTTCCGAAGGGGATCGAGGTGTGAATAAATCCCTCACAGCGGTAGAACAAGAGCACCTTCCGTTTTGATTTCGGCTCCGCTTTCAGCGTGGGAATAGCCTCATCGATGAGCGCTTTATGCTCGTCAGTAGGATTGTCCTTGAAACGCTCCGCTGCTTTCTCCCGCCACGTTTTCGGAGCTTCGCTCTTTTTCTGTTGGGCCTGAGTCAGACAGGTGGTTCCGAAGACCAGCAGGGTAGTGAGAATAATGGATCTTTTCATAGGATAATGAGTTGAGGATTGAACGAGACAGTAAGGTTGTAAACAAGTGTTAAAGTCGTTTTTTTGCGCGCTGAAAGCGTCTGCGCCGTGATTCGGCGGACTTCTCGTCGGGCGCAGGCTCCACCTCGGCGGGTTCCGGGGTGGGTGGTCGAACGGTTTCAGCCGCGACCGCCTGCTTCTTCGGCGCCGCAGTTGCCGCTGTCACGGGTGTTCGGGCGGAGGCGGACCGATTCAGAAGCGGGACTCGCCAACCGGTTCTCGTGACGAAAGCCTCCAGCAGGAAGAGGAGAAAAGCGGCGGTGAGAAACCAATCTCTCACCGTTGCCGATTCGGGGGAGCTGGGCTTTTTCCAGGCATCTGTCAGGTCGAGCAGTTCGGCGCCTCCGCTGGCGCGGGAGGTTTCTCTGAGTTCGCTGATTCGACCGGGGTTGAACTCCCATTCGGTGATCGCGCCGACGACGAAAGGGCCGAACGGAATTGCCGCACCGCCGACCTGGATTGCACCTCTCACCGGCTCGCTTTCCTTGAGTGTTGTCGTCACCTGATAGTGGCCCGGTGAGAGTCGTTCCCAGGTAAGCTCGGAGGGCGACTCTTTCTCAAAACCGCGCTGGAGGCGGATCCGGGGAGGGGACTTCGCAAGTTCGGCGCCCCACTGTTCAGGATCGTAGAGCAGGTCGAGCGTCAGCTCGGAGCCATCGAGGCTGTGCTTCAGGCCAATCCCGCCGGGCACCTCGTCACCCATGAGCCATCGCGTCAGGGTTTGCGTAAAGTCGCCCATTTTCTCCCAGGTCCGGGTCTGGCTGGAAAACTCACCGCCGAGAGGAAATGAGATCGCGGCAGTTCTTCCGATGCCGCGTCTCCCGAAAGCGACCAGTGGCGCATCGTAGCCGTCGGTTGAAATGAGAGCCGCTTCATCGCCGTCACGAACGTAGCTGAGATTGTAACCGCCCACTTCGCTGAGCCATTCCATATTCTGCCGCGCGAGCTCATACCAGCGGCCCGTCGCCTGCGTTCCGACGGGTTCATCGATGAACGTGGATCGGGCGACCGTGACCGTTTCCTGAGCAAATATGTTGGGAATATCACCGGGAACGTCAGTGAAAAACATACGGCCCTCGCCTCGGCTCGCGATGTCCTCGATAAAAGCGGCATCGGGATCGGAACGATTGCCCAGTCCGATGACGCTGATCGTTGCGTTTTCGTTCCGCATTTCCTCGATCAGTTTTTTGTAATCGCCGGGCTCTTCGGAATCGGCGGCATCGGTAAAGAGGATGAGGTGTCGCTGTCCTGCCTCCGCTTTTTTCAATTCCTGCCAGGCGGCTTTCATCCCCGTGTAGACGAAGATGCCCCCGCCCATGGACTCGATACTTCGAATCCGGTTGAGGAGCTCGCCACGGCTCGCGCCGACGTTGAGGAGTCCCGCGATCTTGTGCGCCTGACTGTCGACCGCGAAAACGGTGACCGCATCCATCTCGCTCATGAGTTCGACCGCTCGTGCCGCGCCTTCATTGGCGAGTTGCATTTTACTGTTCCCGCTGGAAGTCGTCATCGCCATGGACCCGGACCGGTCCATCACGATCGCCATCGCGACGGCGAGTTTGCGGTGCTCTGATTTCAGCTCCATCGATACGGGGAGGAGGGGATCGATTGCCGATTGGTAGTAGCCGCCCGATCCAAAGCTCTTCTTTCCGCCTGCCATGAGGAGCCCGCCGCCCTGCTCATTGACGAAAAAGGTGAGTGCGTTGAGAAAGGTGGAGGGAAGCTCGTAGGCGGGAACGTTGTTGAGGATCACCGCTCTCGCTCCGGTGAGGATTCCCGGCGTGATTGAAAGAAGATCCTTGATCTGTTCCACCTCGAATCCCTGTGCCTTGAGAACCGTGCTGACAGGATCGTTCTCGTATTGGCTCAACAAAATGACGCGCGGGCCGGCCGCCACTTCGATCCAGGCCTTACGAGTGTTGTTTCCCGCAAAGGCATCGGTCTCCGGCGCGATGGATGCCGTGTATTCGTGAGAACCCGGCTTCGCGATGCGGTCCGAAAACCGGAGTCGGCCCTGCCCGTTTCTGATTTCAATCGACCGGGTGAATCGTTTCCCGCCTCCCCGCGAAATCGTGAGAGGGATCGTTTCATCGCGGTTTCCGGAAATGACGATGTCGACGATGAAAGGTTCTCCTATTTGGACCCGCTCGGTGAGCTTGAATTCCGACAGCTGAAAATCCGTCGTCTCGGGGGCTTTGATGAGTCGGTAGTCGAGCGGAACCCCCTGCTGGATCAGTTTCGACCCGATCCCCGTGAGCGGCTCGGTGCTGTATCCGTCGGTGAAGAGAAGGATGCGATTGTGTTTTTTGCCATCCATTCGCGCGAGGGAATCCCTAAGTGCGAGGGCGGTGCGGGTCTGTTCGCGTCCTCCCGGGTACTGTGAGGTTTCAGGATTGTTGACCGCTGAGACCTCAGTCGCGTAGTCGATAAAATGCAGCGTGTCGGACTCTCCCGGTTTCGAACGTTCGAGGAGCGTTCGCCATTCATACTCACCGGATTCGACGAGGCTCTCGGCCGACTTGGATCGATCAAACAGGACCCAGAGATCGACTCCGCCCGATTTCAGAATCATTCCGGGATCACAGAGGGCGATCGTGAGCAGGAGGAGAAGGACAACTCGAAGAGGTTTCCAGAGCTCGAGACGGGGAACCATCCAGCCGAGAAGGGCGAGTAGCGGAATCAGGAAAAAGAACTGCGGGGAACCGAATGTCATACAAAAGACCTCCCTATTCTAGAGAGTTGTCGGACCGCTGAAAGATCTTATTCACGGTTTTGCTTTTCTTTCTGACGCGGGGCGCAATCAGATGAATCATCGCGTTTGCCTGGAATTCTTCAGATCTTAATTGTTAATACGCATTAAATTGAAAAATCAATAAAAAAATTGAATAACCATAAATATAATAATATGATGCGGTAATCTTAATACACGAATATCTATGAAACCGTTTTTCATCACAGCCTCTCTTTTGACGCTCTTTCTTTCTGCCACTCCTTCGTGGGGACAGATTGCGGATGACGAGGATTCCTACAATTTGCTGGCAGTTCAGTGTCTTGTGAGCGCTCAGAAAGCGGGTCGCGTCGATGTCACGATCGGGGATTATGCTCCGTATGCGACTTCGCTTGCCAAGACGCTTTCTTTCCTTTCAGCGGAGCAGCAGTCGCGGGTCTTTAATTCTGCTTCCGGTAGCGCGAGCTCCTCGGCGGGCTCAGCCGATTCTTCATCGGGTTCGTCAGGTTCATCCGGCATGCTCGGGGACATGGGTGATGCCATTGTCGGAGCGGTCGGTGATCTAAACGATATGATTACCGGGGACGGAGACGGGGATTCGACAGGATCAACGACGGGATCGACGACAGGATCGACGACAGGATCGACAACGGGATCGACAACAGGATCGACAACAGGATCGACAACAGGATCGACGACAGGATCGACGACAGGATCGACGACGGGATCGACGACGGGAGTTGGTTCGACAGGCGGTGACGACGGTGCGTCAGGTGCGTCAGGTGCGTCAGGTGGCGGTGCCGATCCGGATTTTGATTTCTTTGCATTCCTTATGGGACTTCTCGAAGGAATGGCCTCGGCAATGGGAGGTGGCGGCACTTCGGGAGGTGATTCTTCCGGCACGACGTCTGGATCCGGAGGCGGCGGTGGTCTCCTGGGAGGATTGTTCGGAGGCTGAAATTGACACGTTCCGACGGGCCGCAGGATGATTCCTGCGGCTTTTTTGTTTCATCGCCGGGATTCCCAATCGCGCCGTGAATTCCCGTTGAACACTTCGCAGATTCAGTTCACCCTTCCGTCATGGGAAAACTTGATCAGAAAACGGCAGTGGTTACAGGTGGTGGTTCCGGTATCGGACGCGCTATTTCAGAGGGATTTGCAGCAGCAGGTGCATCTGTCGCTATTTTCGATCGCGACGAAGCTTCTGCCTCTGAGGCCATCGATGCGATCACATCAGCGGGGGGGAAAGCCGCTTTTTTCAACTGCGACGTTGCCGACGCGGATTCGATGGAAAAGGCCGTCGCCGGTGTCTGCGATACGTTCGGCGGGGTCGACATTCTCGTCAATAATGCCGGTGTCGCCAATATCGGCACAGCTACGACGACGAGCAGCGATGACTTTGACCGCGTCATGAATGTGAACGTAAAAGGCGTTTACCACAGCCTTCAGGCGGTGCTTCCGAAAATGATCGAGCGGGGCGGGGGAGTCGTTCTCAACATGTCGAGCATCGCTGCGGTGACCGGGCTCAGAGATCGCTTCGCCTACTCGGCGAGCAAGGGCGCGGTTCACACGATCACTTTTTCCGTCGCGGCGGATTACCTCGATGATAACATCCGCTGCAACGCGATCTGCCCGGCCCGTGTGCACACGCCTTTCGTCGATGGGTATCTCGAAAAGAACTACCCGGATAACAAAGAGGAAATGTTTCAGAAGCTCTCGGCGGTGCAGCCTGTCGGTCGCATGGCGAAACCGGAAGAGATTGCTCAGCTCGCGCTGTATCTCTGCTGCGATGATTCCTCTTATATCACCGGACAGAGCTTCAATATCGACGGCGGTTATTTGAACCTCCGGAACTAATAATCGGTTTTTAGGCCTTGAATCCAGCCACGTTTTGAAATACTGTTCAAAAAAGCAGTATTTCAAAATTGATGGTGGATGTGGGAAAAAAGGCAGCGCTGGATGCAATTCGCAGCCAGCTGGGAGGAAAGGTCGTTTCAGGTACCGAATTCCTGCAACAGCGCGAGCTTGATGACGCCTGTCTCCCGACACATTTTCCGGGATTGGATGATGCCCTGGGCGGTGGCCTTCCCCGTGGGCAACTGACCGAAATGATAGGCTCGTCCGTCTCCTCGGGGAGCGGGCTCGTCATGGCGGAGTTGCTCGCTCTCGCGAGGCGGGAAAGGCGCTACGTCATGTTGCTGGACGTGGGGCGGGGCTTCACGCCGTGGAGCTTTCCGGAGCAGGATCTCGAGGTGCTTCTCTGGGTGGGCTGTGACGACGCCAAAATGGCGATCGAGGCGCTCGATGTCGCGACGCGGGATGAGAATTTTTCACTCTTCCTCGTCGACCTCCGCGACAGCGAGGCGGGTGATTGGAAATCGATTCGGTCGAGTCAGTGGTATCGGATTCTCGGGCAAATGAGACAGCGCGAAACCGCCGCGGTGCTCTTTGCTCCCGCGCCCGTCACCGCCGCGTCGAAGGTGCGTATCGAAGTCGCAATACCGATGCCGCTTGCCTCTTTGAATGAAAACCGCTCTGAACTCGTGAGACAGGGGCGGTTCCGCCGGACGCATCTTTCCACGGATCAAAAGCCGACGCACCGGCCGTATCCTCTGGAGGCTCTGCAGGCGGGATAACGAAAATCAGGAGCGATGCCACGTCCCCCTTCATCCCTGTCCCGTGCCAATCACTACGCCGTGGTCCGGTGCGCTGATTTTCGTCTTCAAGCCGTTGTGCGGCGCAGCAATCGCGGGATTCCTGTCGCGCTCATCGATGACAGCAAACGTCAGTCGGTCGTTCTTTGTTGCAATCCTGTCGCCGAACACGCCGGCGTGTTCGCAGGGATTCCCACGGTTCAGGCGCTCGCCCGGTGCCCTGACCTGAGCATCAAACAACCCTCCGCCGCCGCTGAAACCGCGGCGGAACGCACCCTCCTCGAACTCGCGCTCAACTGGGTCCCGCTCATTGAGGAAACCGAACAGGGAATGCTCACTCTCGACCTTTCCTCGCAGCCGGAAATGCATTGGGACGACAGCGCGCGAAGCCTTCTCAACCGCCTCGACTCAGCAGGGCTGGATGTCGTCGTCGGCATGGGCGAAACACCCTCGCTGGCCCGCATCGCCGCTCAGGTCGCGCAGGAACGGGGGATTCGCCTCTGGCATCTCGCGCCGGAGAATCGTCTCCAACTGCTGGAGGAATTACCCGTAAGCGTCGCCGAGATCAGTTCCGGGTTGGTCGAAAAACTGCAGCTTTGGGGCGTGGGGACGCTGGGGGCATTTACCACCCTGCGTCGTGAAGCGATCGCCTCCCGGCTCGGGGAGGAAGGCGTCGAGCTGTGGCTTCGTCTCACCGGCCGATTGCAGCGGCCCCTGAAGCCGGCTTCTCTCGAGCAGCTCTTTGAAGAGCACTACGATTTCGAATACGAAGTGCGCGAGCGCGAGCCGGTCCTCTTTATTCTGCATCGCTTTATTGAACGGCTCACGGCACGTCTGTCGGGGACGGGACGTGCCGCGACGGCAGTGCATTTACTTCTCACTTTTGCCGACGGAAGCTGTTACGGGAAACGGCTCACGCTCCCCGAACCGACGCTGGATGAGGACGTTCTTTTTCGCGTCGGGAGCGGGCACCTCGAAACGCTGGAACTCAAGTCGGGGATCAGTTCGGTGCGACTTCGCCTCGAGCCATCGGATCTGATTGCGTCGCAACAAACGCTTTTCGGAGCGGGGCTGAAAAACCGGCATCACTACGAGGAAACCCTGAAACGCCTGCGGCAAATCGTCGGTAGTGATCGCGTCGGTTCCCCCCGGCCCAAAGACACGCACCGCCCCGATCAATTCGAGCTCGTTCCGCTCGCCGCTGAGATCGACGAGCCCGCTCAGCAGGGAACGCTGATGGTGGAGGAAGACGGGCCGCTGTATGAGTCGGGCGTGAAGCAGGTTGGAGTCACGTTCCGGCGTTACGCGAGGCGGGTCGTCGCGGATGTCCGCTTTCAGGACGAGGCTCCGGCGCGTCTCGATTCCTCCCGGGTCAAAGGTCTCGTCAGCACCGCCTACGGCCCCTGGAAAAATGAAGGCGAATGGTGGGATCAGGGCAAAACCTGGAACCGTGTCGAATGGGATTTGGAAATAACCAAACAAGGCCTCTTCCGGTTGGTCGGGACGGAAGGGGAATGGATCGTGGAAGGGTATTATGATTAGTCCCCTCCGGGGCGTGAAAAGTGGGAAAGTAGGAAAGTAGGAAAGTAGGAAAGTAGGAAAGTAGGAAAGTAGGAAAGTAGGAAAGTAGGAAAGTAGGAAAGGTCGGGAGTCTCTGGGGCATCACTCGGAGAGTGATGGGCACGTGCGCATCTACCTCCGGGAGATGCTTGGTAAGACCGGGGCGGAGGAGGCGGGGTGCTTAGCGTGAGATTAAGAAAACGATTAAGAAAAAGAAAAAGAGCTTCAATTCGCGAGTCGTAGCCCACCCGAAAACCATCAGCGTAAATCAGCACTCATCAGCGGTTCGCCTCTCCAACAAAGTGGCCATCTCGCTCCGGGAGCTGAGCAGAGCCCAACCGCCCGAAGCGCGAAATGAACTACATTGAACACCAGTGCGCATCTACCTCCGGGAGATGCTTGGTAAGACCGGGGCGGAGGAGGCGGGGTGCTTAGAGTGAGATTAAGAAAACGATTAAGAAAAAGAAAAAGAGCTTCAATTCGCGAGTCGTAGCCACCCGAAAAACATCAGCGTAAATCAGCACTCATCAGCGCCCGGCTTCTCCAACAAAGTGGCCATCTCGCTCCGGGAGATGAGCAGAGCCCACCCGCCCGAAGCCCACCCGACCTTTTACCTTCCCACTTTCCCACTTTCCCACTTTCCCACTTTCCCACTTTCCCACTTTCCCACTTTCCCACTTTCCCACCGCGCGAAGCGCGCCCCATGAACTACATCGAACTCCATTCCCGAAGCGCGTTCAGTTTCCTGCGCGGCGCTTCCCAGCCGGAAGCGCTCGCTGATACCGTTGCGGCCTGTGATCTTGAAGCGATGGCGCTCTGCGACCGCGATGGATTTTACGGCTCGGTCAGGTTTCATCAGCGCTCTGTGGCCAACGGAACCCGGGCCGTCGTCGGGACGGAACTCACGATGGAGGACGGCGTTGTCCTGCCGCTTTTGATTCGCAACCGGCGAGGGTATCAGGCTGTTTCCCGTCTCATCACGCAGGCTCAGTTGCGCTCACCGAAAGGCGAATGTGCCGTCGTCTGGTCGGAGCTCGAATCCATCGCCGGTGACGTCGCGGTCCTGACCGGTGACGAAGAGGGCGCACTCGACCCCGGATGGCAGCGCGACGGTCGTCGGGGAATGGAAAGCGCCCTGACTAAACTCAAAAAACACTTCCCGGAGCGGGATATTTACGTCGAACTTCAGCGTCACGCGATTCGCGGAGAGGAGCCTCTCGTAAAAGCCAAATGCGATCTCGCTTCGGCTCACGGGCTTCCCATCCTCGCGACGAACGGCGTTTCCTATGCCGTGCCCGGCGCGCGTCAGGTGCAGGATGTTTTCAGCTGCCTCCGGCTTCACACGACGCTTGATGCTGCGGGGCGGCAACTCGCTGTGAACGGGGAGCGCCATGTGAAGCCCGGCAAAATCATGGAGCGCCTTTTCCACGATCTCCCCGACGCGATCACGAACACGAGACGGCTTTACGAGACGCTGGATTTTTCGCTCGAGAATCTCGGTTACGAATTTCCGCGTTTCCCGGTTCCGGAAGGGCATTCGATGGACACGTTTCTCGCGGAGCGGGCCTGGGCCGGAGCTCAAAAGCGCTACGGGACTTTGTCCTCAGCCGTGAAAAAACAGATCCAGCGCGAACTTGATCTCATCATCCAACTCGGTTTCAGCGGTTACTTTCTGATCGTCTGGGATCTTTGCCAATACTGCCGCGACAACGATATCATGGTGCAGGGGCGGGGGAGTGCCGCCAACAGCGCGGTCTGTTATTGCCTCGAGATCACGCCGGTTGATCCTGTCGGCGCGCGGCTTCTCTTTGAGCGATTTCTCAGCGAGGGGCGCAAGTCCTGGCCGGATATTGATTTGGACCTTCCGAGCGGCGATCAACGCGAGCAGGTGATTCAGGAAGTCTATCGGCGTTACGGGCGTCACGGGGCGGCTATGACAGCCAACGTGATCACTTACCGCGGACGCAGCGCGGTGCGCGAGATCGGGAAAGTGCTGGAGTTTCCCGAAGAGGTCTTGAGCCGGTTCTCTGATCTCTATGCGAGTGGCGACTACAAGAACACGCTGACGTTTGAGAATCAGGTCGAGCAGTCAGGCATCCCCGTCGACCACCCCCGCGCGAAAGCGCTCGCGACGCTCTACGATCAGATTTACGGAATGCCGCGGCATCTCGCGCAGCATTCCGGCGGGATGATTATCTGTCAGGGGCAGCTCGACGCGGTGATGCCGCTGGAAAATGCGAGCATGCCGGGACGAACCGTCGCGCAGTGGGACAAAAACGACTGCGAGGATATGGGGATCATTAAGGTGGATCTGTTAGGGTTGGGGATGATGGCGGTGCTGCAGGAGACCTTGCAACTTTCGGAGGCTCGTGGACGTCCCCTCGATCTGGCTCAGATGCCGAAGGATGACGGCCCGACTTACGATCTGATGTGTTCCGCGGATACGATCGGCGTTTTCCAGATCGAGAGCCGCGCCCAGATGAATACGCTCCGTCGAATGAAGCCGCGCTGCTTTTACGACGTCGTCATCGAGGTCGCGATTGTCCGGCCCGGCCCGATTGTAGGAGGGCTTGCGCATCCGTATCTGGAGCGCCGCGCCGGTCGCGAGGCCGTTGATTACATTGATGAAAAACTGAAGCCTACGCTCGAGCGGACTCTCGGCGTCCCGATGTTTCAGGAGCAGGTTTTAAAAATGGCGATGGTGATGGCGGACTTCTCCGGGAGTGAGGCCGAGGAACTGCGGCGCGCACTCAGCTTTCACCGTTCACATGAGCGAATGCGGAAAGTGGAGGCGAAGCTTCGCACCGCGCTTCATGAGCGGGGGATTTCTGAAGAGACGGTCGAGCGGATCGTGAAAGTGATCGGTTCCTTCGCGCTGTATGGATTTCCGGAATCGCACGCGATCAGTTTCGGCATCCTCGCCTACGCGAGCAGTTACCTGAAAGTTCATCGCGCGGTCGAGTTTTATACCGGATTGCTCAACAACCAGCCGATGGGATTTTATTCTCCGGCCACGCTCGTGCAGGAGGCAAAACGCCGCGGGCTGAAGTTCAAATCGCCCTGCGTGAATCGTTCAGGATGGCGCTGTGAAATTCTCGACGAGAATACGGTGCAGCTCGGTCTGCTCTCGGTGAAAGGCCTGCGTGAAGGCGTCGTTTCGCGCATGTTGGAGGAACGCGAGCGTGAGCCTTTCACCTCGCTCGATGACTTTCGGCGACGCACTCGCTTTGATCAGCGGCAAATGCGACAGCTTGCCTCGGTCGGCGCGCTGAATGGCTGGGCGACGAGCCGACGTCGTGCGATCTGGGAGGTCGAGGAACCGGTGCTCGAGCAGGGCGATCTTTTCGCCGACGTCGCCGGTGCCGTTCCTGACAAAGAACCCTGCCCGCTGCCGGAGATGTCCTATCCCGAACGGGTTCAGTCGGATTTTTCCGGACTCGGGCTCACGACGGGGAAGCATCCGCTAGCGTTGGTTCGCCCGCGTCTGCCGTCGAGCATTCTGACCGCGGAAGCGCTGAAGCAACTTCCCAACGGCACCCGCGCCGCGACCGCCGGCGCCGTGATTTGCCGCCAACGTCCCGGTACCGCGAAGGGCGTTGTCTTCATCACGCTCGAAGACGAGACAGGGCTTTCGAACAGCATCGTTTACTCCAATCACTTTGAAGAAGATCGACTTACGATCACGACAGAGCCTTTTCTCGTGATCAGCGGGACGATTCAGCAGGCCGATGAAACGACGCATCTCATGGCCGAAAAAATCGAGGCGCTCCGGACCGATGAGAAACTGCCGGTCGCGGCTTCTCACGACTTTCACTGAGAGACCGGAAAGCCGGAATTTGCCCGCCATGGCAGCGTTGCGCCGTGATTGCGTGACTGAGAAACGAGCTTAAATGTCGCATTTATACAAAAAACGCTAGAGTCGAACCTATAACGGAATCGACATCGTGTTACCTTTCTATCACGATTCAAACCAGGCTGACGGGAAGACCTGACCCTCTTCAGTCATTGACCTGACCCTGTTTGTTGCGTGACCCAACCCTCTTTACCGAATGACCCAACTCTCTTCAGTCTCCCTCGCAACGGCTCTCGCCGCGGGAATGTTCTTTTCCGTTACGGCGCGTGCTGAGGACACCGGGGGCGCGGCTTTTTACAAAGAGAAAGTCTTCCCGATTCTGAAGGAGCATTGTTTCAAATGCCACGGCGGGGGAGATCATCTCAAAGGCGAGTTTCGTATCACGAGTCGTGAGGGGCTCATGCTCGGAGGGGAATTCGGGGCGGCTTATGATGAGGCGAACCCTGCCGCGAGCGTGCTGCTCGAGATGATCAGTTACAAGGGCGATGATTATCAAATGCCGCCGAAGGGAAAACTTCCCGCTGCGAAGATCGCGGTTTTGACCGAGTGGATGGAGAGGGGGGCTCCCTACGATCCTGCTCTTGAAATCAAAGGCGAGGTGAAAGCGCGACGCGGTTTCACGGTGTCGGATGAGGATCGCAACTGGTGGGCTTACAAGCCGGTATCGGAAAAGGCTCCGCCTCAAGTGGAGGACACCGCCTGGCGGAAGAACGGCATCGACGCTTTCGTCCGTGCCGGACTGGATGCCGAAGCGCTGACGCCCAATCCGCCGGCAAGCGCTCAGACGTTGATTCGCCGGCTCTACTACGACCTGATCGGGCTGCCTCCCGCACCCGCTGATGTCGAGTCGTTTGTCGCCGCCTGCGAAGCTGATCCGGAAGCCAGCTACGCGGCTCTCATCGACGATCTTTTGAGTCGTCCTCAGTATGGGGAAAAGTGGGCGCGGCACTGGCTCGACCTTGTTCGGTATGCTGAGACGAACGGTTTCGAGCGGGATAATCCCAAGCCGTACATCTGGCGTTACCGGGATTATGTGATCGATGCCTTCAATAATAATAAACCCTATGATCAGTTCGTGATCGAGCAGCTCGCCGGGGATGAGATTGCCGAGCCGACGATGGATTCGCTCGTCGCGACGGGATATCACCGGCTCATGCAATGGGATGACGAGCCCGCTGATCGCAAGCAGCACGTCTACGATGTCCTCGCGGACAACGTTCAGATCACCACCGAAACCTTTCTCGCAACCACGGTGGGATGCGCACGCTGTCATGACCACAAAGCAGACCCCATTTCTCAAAAGGATTATTACTCGTTCATGGCGTTTTTTGCCGGAGTGACGCACTACGACACGCCGGGAACGATCGTGAACTGGGCCACCCCCGGGAGGAAGGCCGCCTTTGAAAAGGAAAGAAGAGCAAAGCTCGTTTCTCTCGAGAAGAAACGGGACGAGGTCGCCAGTGCGATCACAGCGCATCTCGAAACTTCCGGATTTCTAAAGGGGAAGAAAGGTGCAGAGAGAATCACCTTTGTAGCCGATGCTCGTGCCGGCAGTGCGGACTGGCGTTACACGACGCAGGCGCCGACAGCGGACTGGAAGGATGTTGGATTTATCAATAAATCGTGGAATCGCGCCGGTGGTGGCTTCGGAGCGGGGGGACCACCCAATTCCCATATTAAAACAAAGTGGGACACTCCGGATATCTGGGCGCGAACGACTTTTGGTCTCAAGGCGCTGCCTGATTCTCTGGTGCTCGAGATTCATCACGATGAAGACGTCGAAGTCTTCCTGAACGGCACGCTCATTTATTCAGCGAAATCGTATACGCAGGATTACGAGACGATCCCTTTAGGTAAGGAGGCTGTTGACGTACTTCAGACGGGGAAAAATGTCATCGCCGTTCATTGCCGCCAAACCAGTGGGGGACAATACATTGACCTTTCGCTTCATACGCAGGCTTCGTCCGTGAATCTTCAAACCCTTCTTTCCGGCCCGCGGGGGAAGAAACTGCAGAATGAAGTCAAGGCGGCGACCGGTAAGGATTGGGTCGCTAATTACAACGGGATCACCGGGGAAATTGCCAAGTGGCGCACGAAAACGGAAGGCACCCCGATCAACGCCGTTACGGAAAAGCCGTCGGGCCCCTCACCGATGCACATTCACTTGCGGGGCAGTGCTCATGCCGAAGGGGATGAAGTCGCGGAAGGCTTTCCCGCGGTGCTCGCGAGCGATGATTCCGATCCTGCTCCCGTCGTGGCTTCGAAAGTCGCCAATGGAGTTACCAACAGTTCGGGCCGGCGTCTCGCTCTCGCTAACTGGATTGTGGATAAAGAGAATCCGCTCACCGCGCGAGTTCTGGTGAACCGGATTTGGCAGCATCATTTCGGTCGGGGGCTTGTCCCGAGCACCTCTGATTTCGGTCATCTCGGCGAGAAACCGACTCACCCCGAGTTGCTCGATTGGCTCGCGCAGGAGTTCATGAAATCAGGTTGGGATGTCAGGGCGATGCATCGTCTTATGCTCATGAGCAATACCTACCGGATGTCATCGGAACCGAATTCAGGGAATCTGGAGAAGGATCCGCAGAATCAGAAATTCTGGCGCTACGACATGCGCCGTCTCACTGCTGAGGAAATGCGTGATTCGATTTTGACGCTGTCAGGAAAGCTGAATCTTAAGAGCAAAGGTGAATGGGTCTTTCCACCGTTGCCACCGGAGGTGCTGGCCACTTCATCCAAACCGGGTTCAGTCTGGCCCGTCTCGGTGAAAGAAGAAGATCATTTTCGCCGTTCACTTTATGTGCACGTGAAGCGGAGCCTGAGGCATCAGATGCTCGCTGATTTTGATCAGGCCGATACCGACACGACCTGTGCGGTGCGATTTGTGACGACGGTTCCGACCCAGGCGCTGACGATGCTGAATTCCCAGTTTGTGAACGATCAGGCAGGTATGCTCGCTGATCGGCTCGCAAAGGATGGCGGTGAAATTCGCGCGCAAATCGCGAGCGGACTCGAGATGGCTCTTCAGCGAAAAGCGACCGATGACGAACTCGATCATCTCGTCGCGCTTCACGGTCGGCTCATGACTGAAGCCGGGCTTTCTTCCGCTGAAGCAATGAAACGGGTCGCTCTCGTGACCCTCAATTTGAATGAATTTGTTTACCTCGACTAACTGATGAAAAAGAAAAAAACATCCGATTTCTGCGGGCGGGTCAACCGTCGTGAGTTTCTCAGTTCAGTGGGAGGGGGCTTCCCCGCATTGGCGTTGACCGGACTTTTGAGTCAGGATGGATTGCTGAAAAAAGCGAGCGCGGCGAATGCCTTGAACCCGCTCGCGAGCAAGCCACCAATGATCAACGGAAAGGCGAAGAGCGTCATTTTTCTGTTTATGTATGGCGGTCCGAGCCACATCGACACCTTCGATTACAAGCCCAACATGGTCGGGATGGACGGTAAAACGATCGAGGTGAAAACCTTCGGTCGTGGCGGCAAAAAGAACGAGGGGCGTATCGTCGAGCCGAAGTGGAAATTTAAACAATACGGGGAATGCGGAAAGTATGTCTCCGATCTTTTTCCTCACGTGGGAAGCTGCGTCGATGATATCGCGTTTCTCCATTCGATGACCGCTGATTCGCCGATTCACGGGTCCGCGCTTCTGATGATGAACAGCGGCTCTCTCATCAGCGGAAATCCCTCACTCGGATCGTGGGTGAACTACGGACTGGGTTCGGTGAATGAGAATTTGCCCGGTTATGTTGTGATGTTAGATCAAAGCGGCGGACCGATTTCCGGCGCGAAGAACTGGACCTCCGGTTTTATGCCGGCGAGTTACCAGGGAACCGTTTTCCGTTCGCAGGGGAGTCCGATTTTGAATCTCAAGCACGTCGACGGGATGCCGAACGCTGAGCAGCGCATGCTCATTGATTCGCTGAACCATCTCAATTCGGGGCATCTCTCGCCGCGGTTTGATAACACGAATTTAGCCGCCCGTATCTCCAGCTACGAGTTGGCCTACCGGATGCAGTCCACCGCCCCCGAAGCGATCGATATCAACGACGAACCGGAGGAGACGCGTGAACTTTACGGGATGAACGAAAGCAGTACCGAAGACTTTGGACGGAAATGTCTCCTCGCGCGCCGCCTCGTCGAGCGCGGCACTCGCTTCATCCAATTGTATTCGGGAGGGGCGCACAACGACCACAACTGGGATGCTCATGGTGACCTCGAAAACAATCACAACCTCCATGCCGGCGCGACCGACAAACCCATCGCCGGTTTGCTCAAGGATCTGAAACGCCGCGGAATGCTCGATGATACTCTGGTGGTGTGGGGAGGGGAGTTTGGACGCCAGCCCACTGCGGAGTACGCGAAGGGGACGGGCCGCGATCACAACAGCTACGGCTTCACGATGTGGATGGCCGGCGGGGGAATCAAAGGCGGCGTGTCCGTGGGGCAGACCGACGAACTCGGAGCGACCGCGGTCGAGAACCGGTTCGAAGTGAAGAATCTCCACGCAACGATTCTTCAACTGATGGGCCTCGATCCGAACGACCTGAGTTTCTTCTTCGGCGGGCTCGATCACAAACTCGTCGGCGTCGAAGGCGCCGATCCAATCATGGAAGTGATCGCGTAGCGAGGCAGGATCCCGGGGGCGGATGGGCTTTGATGAAGAGGCGAACCGCTCATGCGCACTGATTAACGCTGATGGTTTTTGGGGAGTTTCGACTCGCGAGCTGACGCTCTTTTTCTTTTTCTTTTTCCTTTTCTTAATCTCACTCTGAGCCGCTCGACTGCTCCGTCCCCGAACTTCCGAAAGAATCTCCCGGAGGTGGATGCGCACGTGCCCATCACTCTCCGAGTGATGGTTCAAAGCCTATCGGATCGCGATGCCATTTGCCTCTTGGCGTCACGGCCGGAAATCACTATCCTTCCGTTCATGTTCAAGTCATTCATTGGTATCGTTTCAGCCACGGTGATCGTTTTCGCGTGGGGCAGTGTTTCGTGGATGCTGCTTCCTTTTCACGAAGCGTCGATTCACCAGTTCGAAAATCAGGAGGCGGTCACTGCGGCGATTCTTGAGGCGGCGAAAGACGGCGCCGGTGTCTACGTTTCCCCTTACACTGAGGGGATGACGGAAGCGGAGTCTCAGGCGGCTTATCGCAAAGGGCCGATGATTTTTACCTCGATACGTCCCGGCTCCGACGCGGACTATACGATGGGCAGTCAGTTCCTCAGGGCTGTTCTCGCTACGCTGGTCGCGGCTTTGATCCTCGGCATTATGTTGAGTGCTGCTGCTCCCCGGCTCAACTATATCGGGCGTGTCCTATTCGTTACCCTGGGCGGCGCTTTCGCCGCTGTTGCCGCGACGTATCCCAATCAGATCTGGTGGGAGTTCCCCGTGAGTTTCATCGGGATTTCGATGATCGACCATGTCGTCGGCTGGTTCCTCGCCGGCCTCGCGATGGCGGGATTGATCAACGGGAAGTCCTGACGTCGGGGCGTGTGAATACTCCCGTGAGAAGCGATTCCGCGTGCGTTCGGATGGGCTCCGCAGGCAGACAGGAGTGAGTGCCTCACCTGAAGCAGGTGACCGCGCTTGATCACGCGCAGCTGCTGCAGAACTTCGCCTCGGGAGTCACCTTCAAACGTTCAAAGGCGATGTCCTCTCCGCAACGGTCGCAGCGACCGTAGGTTCCCTCGTCGAGACGGGTGAGGGCCATTTCGAGAAAAACGAGTCGTTCCTCCCGCCGCCGATCGGCTTCCTTGGCGACCTCCTGCATCGCCATCGAGTCGAGCCTCGAAAGACGGCCGATCGAGACGTCGGGGGATATCGCCTCGCGCTCTTCGCCGCTGGCGGCGGACTCGTTACGAATCCGCTCCAGTTCGGCGATGATGATCTCTTCGAGATCTATGAGCTCGTCGGCGGTTAGCATAGGGTCCCTGACGGATCAGGACGAAAAGGTGGGGAGGGATTCTTTGTTCCAGTTTGAGGCGTCGATCCCGCATTCTTCAGCGAGCTCGATAAAGCCGCCGATTTCCGCTTCGGTGAAAAGGAGGCCTCCCGCTTTTTCGCTGAGCTTCCCGCTGTTCGCTTCGATTGTTCCGGGGAGCATACAGGATTCGTTCCCGTGTCCAAGCACATCCTTCACCACCGCCGTGATGTTCTCCGCCTGGGTGCGTCCGTTGGAGAAGTCACCCACGCTGATGGCATCGGGGTGAATCACCTGGAAGTAGAACGCCGAGGTCGTTTTCTCACCGGTTCCCTCGGCATTGGCGGCACGGCCGCGAAGCGTTGGGAGCGAGCCTCCGATGGCACCGCCGTAAAGTTCGTTGAGCAGACCCAGTCCGTATCCCTTGTGGCGTCCGAAGGGGAGAAGCGCTTTCACCGCGAATGGATCGTCGGTGGGCTGACCGTTCTCATCGACACCGAAAGTGGATTCCAGCTTTTTGCCTTCGCGCTTGTATTGCTCCACTTTTCCCATCGCAATTTCGGAGGTCGCCCAGTCGATCACGACGGGGTAGCCAACGGCATCCATCGTCGGAAATCCCCAGCTGTGAGGGTTCGTTCCCAGCGTCGGGAATTTGCCACCGAAGGGAACCACCTCCGCAAGAGTCGAGGTGCAGTTCGTGTAGGCGATGTAGCCGCGCTTCGCCGCATCCATGACGTAACCGCCACCCCAGAGATAATGAAACGCATTGTCGATCGCGACGGTGCCGGAGCCATACTCGTCGGCGAGCCGGATGCAGGTCTCGATCGCTTCGCACGCGACGGCCTGACCGAGTTTGCGGTTCGCGTTCCAGGATTGAACCGCTGAAAAGCGTGATTCGACGACGTCAATCGAAGCGCCGGGAACACAGCCGCCGTTACCGCTTCCGAACAATTCGTCGAGGTGGAGCGCTTTCAGTGCGTTGTGCGTACGGATTCCGTGCCAGGACGCTTCCGAGCACATCCGTGCGGCGGCGGCTGCTTCATCTTCTTCGTAGCCGCGGTGTTGATAGGCGGCGCTGACAAGGTCTTCGTGTTGCTCACGGGAAACGACAAAATATTCAGGATTCGACATGCCTTTGATATGCAATGGAATGGGGCGTTACGCCAGTGGAAAATCGTGTCCGGGCTGGAGCTTTACCGCTTTAGACAGGAGAAAGCAGCGGCTCACCCTTGAGGCATCTCGCGACATTCTCAGCCGCTTCGAGTCGGCCCCGCTCACGTTGTTCGCGGGTCGCACCGGCGATGTGAGGGGTGAGGACGACGTTTTCCATCGTGAAAAGTGCTTCGTTGACGATGGGCTCCTCTTCGAAAACGTCGAAAGCAGCTCCGGCGAGGTGTCCGCTTTCGAGGGCTTCCACGACGGCGGCTTCGTGCATGACTTTGCCCCGCGCCATGTTGATGAGGAAGGCGCCTGGCTTCATTTTTGAAAGCGTTGCCTCGTTGATGAGATGGTGCGTTTCCGGTGTCAGGGGGACGAGGATAACGATGACATCGGCCTCCGCGAGGAGCGCGTCGAGTGGCCGGCAGGCGGGGCGGTCGTCGCGGCGCGTGCGCGTGTGAATCACGTTCATCCCGAAGGCCTCCGCACGTTGTTCGACGAGCTTGGCGATGCGGCCGTAACCGATCAGTCCCAGTGTCATGGAACCTGCGAGTCGGCTTTCCCACCGGAGCGGCTCCATGCCTCCCCGAGCCCAGTCGCCGGTGCGCACGAAACGGTCGGTTTCGGAAATGCGGCGGGTGAGATTGAGAAGCAGTCCCATCGTGTGGTCCGCCGTTGAGATCGCGAAGGCGTCGGGTGTGTTCGTCGCGGCGATGCCACGTTTTTTTAGTTCGGTAAGATCGAGGTTGTCGACTCCCATCGCGGCGTTCGCGGCGATTTTGAGGAGTGGCGCGGCATCGAGCAATTCGGCGTCGACGCGGAGTTCACCCTGGGAGATGAGCCCCGAGCATTCCGGTAGAATTTCCAGAATGCGCTCCCGCGAGCCCGCTCTGACGCCTTCTCCGGCCATGATGACCTCGGCAACACCTTCAAGCGGAGCGAGGTGGGCGAGGGGAACTTTCAGTGTGAAAAGAACTTTCGGGAGTGCGGTAGACATGGATTAACTGTGCTGTGAACGGGTGTGGAGAGAAAGTCACCGATTTGCGTTTGATCCTTTTTAGGAAAGGTTCTGGCATTATTCCGGCGATGGTATATTCTGAGGGGAAATTAATCCACAGCCCAACCGGGCATTGTCTGTTTGTTAGGTCTCATTACTACTTTGAAAGCTGGCTTTTATGCAATGTTGCCGTGTGTGGGCTTAACATTACCAGCAATTATTTGAGACTATGAAGTTATTCGTCGGCAATCTTTCCTACGACGCATCCGAAGAGGAAGTTCGTGCGCTCTTTGAGCCATTTGAACCCATTATGGAGTTCCACAGACCCATTGACCGGGAGACCGGCCAACCACGTGGATTCGCGTTCATCACTCTTGCGAATGATACGGTGGGGGAAGAAGCAGTTGCCGCTCTTGACGGAAAATCTTTCTCAGGTCGTAATCTTCGTTGTAACGAGGCCGAGGATCGCCGTAACAAGCCACCACAGCGTCGCTACAATCAGGATGATGACATCACTGAAGGCAACACGAAGCGTGTCGATGACCGTCCTGTTGGCAAAGACAACAAGAAGGTTCGTTACAAGTCGATCTAAGGTCGCTGCGCCGGACGGCGCAGGGATGCATCGGTCGTTCTCAGAGACGACTACCAGTCAAAGCTGATCTTTCTGTCAGCGTTGAAAGCTGCTCCGCCGGGTTTTCCGTCGGCACCCAGTGAGGAAATGGCAACTGTCCTGCCATCAACTTCGTAGATGAATGGTTTCCCCGTGTGGTCGGAAGTCGCTTCAATCGGCAGGCCCAGCTCTGAAAGCGTTTTCGGAAGGGCTCCGTTTTTCTCTGCAAACTCGAGCACGGGTGCTTCGAGGTCACGCAGTCGGTTTTGAGTTTCCACGACGGGACTGGGCCCTTTGTCGCCGAAAAACACGAGCACGAGTGCGATGAATGCCACGAGTGCGCCGACGACGATGAAGCTTTTCTTTTGCTGAGTCATGTTCTGACGGATTGCGGTTAAGGCTTGAGAATCACCTTCATGAGGCCTTCCTCGTTTTTGTAGAGTTTGTGGAACCATTCCCCGCCATCGGCGAGATCCGCGGTGGCGGAGATGAGGGGTTCCACTTTGATCGCTCCGGAGGCGACGGCGGCAACCGCGTCGTCGTATTCACCGGCTGAGGCACAACTGCCGAAAACGCTGAGTTCGCGGGTCACGATCGCCTGAAGCGGAAAGGGGACTTCGGCTTTGAGATTGCCGACACATCCGACGCTGCCTCCTTTGCGAACGGAGTCGATCGCGATCTTGATGGTGGGCCCGAAGCCAACGACCTCCATCGCGACATCGGCCCCATCGGGATTGCCAACGAGTTCGCGAACTTTCGCGGGAACGTCGTCTCCGGACATCAGCGCGTGGTCTGCGCCGAGTTGCTTCGCCATTTCGAGGCGTTTCTCATCGAGGTCGACGGCGATGACGATTCCGGCTCCTTTGGCCTTCAGCGCCTGAATGACAAGAAGCCCGATCAGTCCCGCTCCGACGACGACGGCGGAATCTCCCTTTTTAAGAGGAACACGGTTCACGCCGTGGAGAGCGATGGAAACCGGCTCGGCAAACGCCGCATGCTCGTAGGAAACGGATTCGGGGATCGCGCAGAGGATATGCTCGGGGACCTTCACGAATTCAGCGAAGGCTCCGTGGCGGCGATAATCATCGCATGAGACGCCGAGAACGTTGCGGTCTTCGCAAAGATTGATGTGCCCGCTTTTGCAGGAGTCGCATTTTCCGCAGTAGATCGTGGAATCAAACGTCACGCGGTCGCCGGCTTTCCAATTCTGAACGGAGGCACCTACGCTGGTGATTTCGCCGGAGGCTTCGTGTCCCATGATGATGGGGGGAATGCGTCGACCGGAACTGCCGTCCATCCCGTGAATATCCGATCCGCAGATACCGCAGGCTTTCACCGCGATGAGAACTTCATTATCTCCGATTTCGGGATCAGGAGCGTCGGAAAATTCGAATTGGTTGTAGGCAGTGAGCGTGAGTGCTTTCATTAAATTTGAGACTTGAAGCCTAGTCTTAACCGCAACAAGGTGAGGCTTCAATCCGAAAACCTCTTCCTGAACCTCTCTCTGCGGATGAAACAACTGATTCTCTCACTCTGCCTCCTCACGGGATCCCTGTTCTTGTGCCAATGCAAGACGATGGAAGATGCCAGCGCGGGGCCTGCTGCACAGAATATCACGGTCGAGGGGACGCTGTTTTATCCTGATGAAACCAACGTGACCTACCGCGTTCCGGCCGGCGCACAAGTGATCGGGGCAGGAGGGACCAACTGCACTTACATCATCGATGCGGGTGGATCCGTAACGGCCCATGCCGGGACGAGTAACACTTTTGAGGTGAAAAGCGGAGGGCATTTCCGCGGGTTCACTCACCCCTCGACGAATTGCACCGTGAAATTCGAGGCGGGGTCCGTCATCGAGCAGGAACAGGTCGGTGTCGGGACTCAGTTCCTCAGCATCTAAAGCGAAGCTTCGGACGCTATCTCTTTTTCAGGAGAGCGGTCAGCTCGAGCCCTTCGCGCCCCGGGTAGCTCTCTGTCGGGACGTAGGATTCGAGGAGTTCGAATTTCCCCGACTCTACGAAAAGCTGTTTGAGTTCCTCTTCGCTCGTCCCATGAGGTGGGCCGTCATCGCGAGGGTGCTCATTGTCGTAGGGGTTGAGATAGAACACCGCGAGCAGGTGGCCGTCGGCTTTCAAGGCACCGTGGACGGCGATGACGTAGTCGCTGCGGAGATTCTGATCGATCGCGCAGAAGCAGGTGTGTTCCCAGACCCAATCGAAGCGATTCCGGTGTGAATCGGGGAGATTGAAAAGGTCCTGAAGTTCGAAACTCGTGCGGTCGGTGCCGGATACCTCGCGGGCCGATTCGACGGCGCTGGGTGAAATATCGATTCCGACAATCTCGTCGGCTTCCGTAGTCCTCGCGATTTCCTGCACGTCGTGGCCGAGGCCGCATCCCGGAACGAGAACGGATCCGCTCATGGTTCCGGCATGGGAAGCGATCCATTCGCGGAGCGGGGGAGCCGGGGCTCCTTTATCCCAGGGTGTATGGCCGTCTTGATAGTGTTGTTCCCAATCCATAGTCTGAAAATTAATACGGCGGCGAAAGCGGAAATGCTACTGGACGTTTTCGTTTCCAATGAGAGTTTGCCACACGCATGAGTATCGCAAAATCACTTTCCGACGAACAGATCAGTCAGATTCAATCCTGGGCGGATAGCGGGGATGTTCTTTCTGACATTCAGATGAAGCTCAACGAGACTTTTGAGATCAAGGCGACCTATCTCGAAACACGGTTCCTACTCGAAGATCTGAAGATCGAGCTGTTGCCAACTCCCGAGCCGAAAAAAGAGGAGGAAGAGCCCGCACCTGAAGCCGTTGCTGAAGACGGCGCTCCGGAAGGGGATGCGGCACCCGCAGCGGAAGACGCACCTGCCCCTTCTCCGGCTCCGACGGGAGATGAGTCGGCTACGGTAACGATTGATAAAGTGCTTCGTCCTGAGGCTCTCGTGAGCGGCCGGGTCGTTTTCAATGGCGGCGAAGCGGCTGCCTGGTGGCTCGATCAAATGGGACGACTTGGATTCGAACCCGACTCCAAAGACTTCAAGCCAACCGAAGCGCAGGCCATGGCCTTCCAGAAAGAACTGCAGGTCGCGGTTCAGCAATCCGGGATTTAGGGATTTAGGGATTTAGGGATTTAGGGATTTAGGGATTTAGGGATTTAGGGATTTAGGGATTTAGGGATTTAAGTGCGTTCATTTACGTCCGCACTTTCCCACTTTCCCACAGGTGCTCCGCGCTCAAACCTCCCAGCCTTCGCGATAAGCGGGGCGTCCCCAGAGTTTTTGACCCTCGGGGTTGTCGATGAGATGTCCGTTCTTCGGATCGACGTCGACGGCGCCGGTGGTTCGGTAGGCGATGTTTCCGAGGTGGCAAAGCATCGCGCTCTTTGAGCCAGACTCGATCGACTGATTCAGAGTCTCACCCTCACGGATGGCGTTGGCGAAATTGTTGAAGTGCGGCATGTCCGTCGGTGGATCCGTGTTCTTGCTGACTTCTTTCCCGTCTTTGTCGTAGATCGTGTAGGCCGCGGTGCTGAAGTCCATTTTTCCCTCATCACCATAAACGGCGACAAAGGGGAGCTTCTCCGGTTTGCGGCGGTTGCAGGAGCTGCCCTCCCAGGTGATTCCGACGTCCCCGTAATCATAGGTCGCGTAAATCGTATCCGGTGTTTCCTGATCGTCGTCGAAATAGTAGCGCCCGCCATTGCAGGTGACGCGCTTGGGAAAATCGACGTTCATTGCCCAGCGGGCGATATCAAGGGCGTGAACGCCGTTGTTGGCGAGTTCTCCTCCGCCGTAGAGCCAGTGCCAGTGCCAGTTGTAGTGAACCAGATTGTCTTTGTAAGGGGCCTCAGGGACCGGTCCCTGCCACATCGTCCAATCGAGTTCCGCAGGCGGCTTCGTGATCTTCCCTTTACCGATACCGGTTCGGGCGCTCGTGTAGTGGCATCGCGCATAGCGGAGGTTGCCGATCGCTCCCTCTCTCAATTTCTGAATGCCCTCAATCATGCCTGAGTAGGAGCGCCTTTGAGTTCCCATCTGAATGTGGCGATTCGTTTCCTTTCCAACTTCGACGATTCGCTCCGCCTCGTGTGCATCGTAGCTGCCGGGCTTTTCGACATAGACGTGTTTGCCCGCGCGGCAGGCGGTGATCGCCGCGGGGGTGTGCCAGAAGTTGGGCGTCGCGATGGAAATGGCATCGATGTCCGGATCATCGAGGATTCGGCGGAAATCAGTCACCATTTGCGGGTCTTTCTCCTGTTTCCCTTTCATCGTGTTTCCGCCGGTGGCGAGACGGTTTTCGTCGACATCGCAGAGGTAGGCGATTTCGGTATTCGGAACATCGAGGTAGGCTTTGATGTGTCCTCGTCCACGACTCAGGCCCATCACTCCAACGCGCAGTCTCGAGTTGGCGCCTTTGGCCTGACCGAGTAACAAATTCGGGCCAACCGTTCCGGCGGCGAGGGCAGTTCCTAAAAAGCTACGTCTTGAAGAGGGCTTCGATTCCATGACGAAAAGCTAAAGAAATCCGGTGCTGTCCGACAAAGGAAAAACTGCCGCGTTTGCGCAGGACTTAGCGTTGTGGCGGCGAGTGCCAACGAGTGGACTGCCCGAGCCCGGCGGCTTGGAGTCTCTGTCGGCCACTCGTTGGCACACTCCGCCACGAATTCACATCGCCCCGAAGCCACCGCCGCCCGGCGTCTTTATCATGAAAATGTCACCAGAGGTAACGGAGAATGAGGAAATGCTCTTTAGAGGCTCACCGTTGAGAAATTGCTCTCCGACCGCACCTTCGTCTCCGCCGGCAAGACCGAACGGAGCCACTTTTCGATGTTGTGTCAGGAGCGAAACTTCAAGCGAATCCAGAAACTCGATCTCGCGAACGATTCCTTCGCCGCCTTTCCAACGGCCTTGTCCTCCCGAATCTTGACGCAGCGAAAACTGATGGATGCGAACCGGGTAGCGATACTCCAGAATCTCCGGATCGGTGATCGCGGTGTTGGTCATGTGAGTGTGAATCCCGTCGGTTCCTTCGTAGCCGTTTCCTGCGCCCGATCCTCCGCAGATGGTCTCGTAGTAGCCGAACGACTCATTGCCGAAGAGGAAATTGTTCATCGTTCCCTGTGAGCACGATTGGATCTTCAGCGCTTTGATCAGAGTGTCGACAACGCGCTGGCTCGTCTCGACATTTCCTCCGACGACCGCAGGGCAGAGGAGGGGATCGCTGTCAAAGTCGGGGTTCAAAAAGCAGCGCGGGAGATCGATCGTCACCGCGGAGAGAAGCCCTTCATTGAGAGGAACTTCACTTTGGGTCCAGAGTCGCAGGACATAAAGCACCGCGCTCTGAACGATCGCGGGCGTCGCGTTCAGGTTCCCGGAGTGGGCGGGAGAGGTCCCTTCGAATGAGATCCGTAGTCCGGCCTCCGAGCAGGACAAAGCCACTTTGATCCGGGTGCCATCGTCGAGAAATTCCTCTGCTTCGCCGCCGCTGAAATCGAGTTGGTTCAGGTGGCTGAGGAGCACTTCATGACTTCTTCTTTTCAGATGGCGAAACTGTTCTGTAACGACTTCCGCGCCGTGGGATTCGAGGAGGGCGGTGAGAGTCGCGACGCCCCGGCGGTTCGCGGCGAGCTGAGCATTGAGATCAGAGAGGTTATCAGCGAGATTGCGCGTCGGGTAGGGCGACCCGGTCAGTCGTTTGGAAAGCGCCTCAAAGCACGACTCACCACCGCGAATGAGATGCTGTGGCGAAATAACGACGCCTTCCTCCGCGAGATTCTTTGCTCCGGGTGGCATCGACCCCGGAGTGATTCCACCGATCTCAGCATGATGGGCACGGTTTGCAATGTAGGCGACCGGTTGCTCCCTGCCGGTTTCAAACACCGGCGTGATCAGCGTCACGTCAGGAAGATGGGACCCACCTACGCCGGGATGATTCGTGATAATCGTGTCGCCCGCATTCATCGCGATCTGATCGCGAACCTGCCTGACACAAACACCCAGTGCCCCGAGATGGACCGGTATGTGGGGAGCGCTTGAAATGAGTTCGCCGTCTTCGTCGAGAAGCGCGCAGGAAAAATCGGCCCGTTCTTTCACGTTCGTCGAAATCGCAGAGCGCTGCAGCATCGTGCCCATTTCTTCGACGAGGTTGTCAAAGCGATGCCGGAACAGCTCGCGGACGATTTGATCCGGTCGCCTGGAAGTCGATTCGATTTGAGCCGTTTCCCGACTGAGTAACAAGGCTCCATTGAACTGCGTTTCCGCGCACCAACCCTCCTCGAGATACAGCGTGCTGAAGGGATCTTGAATGACGAGGGGACCCGACACGGGAGCCCCTCGTAAAACCAGCTCACGATTCAAAAAGGAATCAGGATGGGAGGACTCGTTCCCGCTGTTTTCAAGAGGGTCAGGTCGATCACTTAACCCTGTTGCGTCGTCTTTCCTCAGCCCCGCTCTGCCGGTGCCCGCGATCGCCCGGTAACTCACGATTTCAATGTCCCCCGCAGGCGCATAGCCGAAGGTCTCTTCGTAAATTTTGGTGAACGCGCCCGGCAGGTCGGCGGCTGTCGTGACCTCGACGGACAGAGTCGCGTCCTGTCCCGCGAGACGAAGCTCGGCGATACGTCGCTGAACTCTCCCTTCGAACCCGGATTCGCGAAGCTGCGTCAGAGCCTCAGCGTCGACGCTTTCGAAGCGATCCGAGAGCGTCACATTGGAAACGGGGAGATTGATCTGGCGGGTCGCGATGCGCTCGATGCTCGCCTGATCGAGACCGTAGGCACTGAGCACTCCCGCTTCGCCGGGGATGACGACGCCTGTCATTCCGAGTCGATCGGCGATCGCGCAGGCGTGCAAAGGTCCGGCGCCGCCAAAGGCGAGGAGCGTGTACTCCGATGGATTGGCTCCGTCCCTGATTGAGATCGCCCGGATCGCATCGGCCATTTGTTCGATCGCGATATCGAGAAGCCCGCGAAGAAAATCCTCATCGAGTCCGGGCGATTCGATTCCCGCCTCGCGTTGAAGCTCAAGCGCACGATTTCTCGCGGCTTCGAAATTGGATTCGGTGAGGGGTATCCCGAAGTTCGATGGATCGATGCGTCCGAGGATTAGGTTGACGTCGGTGATCGTGAGAGGTCCTCCCATTCCGTAACAGGCAGGGCCGGGATTCGCTCCCGCTGACTCGGGACCGACCTTGAGCGCGCCGTTTTCCCATTGGCAGATCGAACCGCCACCTGCGGCGACCGTTTCGATCTTCAACGCGGATGAGAGCAGTTTTGCGTCGCCGACGGTTTGCTCGAACTGGTATTGGAATCCGTGGTCGTATCGAGCGACATCAGTGCTCGTGCCTCCCATGTCGAAGGTGAGAATTTTGGTGATGCCAAGTTCTTCGGCAATCGCCGCCGCTCCGGAAACGCCACCGGCAGGCCCGGAAAGGAGCGAGTCCTTCGGGTGAAACGTGGATGCCGCTTCGAGTCCTCCCGCAGAGGTCATCGTGAGAAGGTTGGAGGCTCCGCTGCGCTCCGCGACGTGGCTGATGAAACCGGCCATGACGGGTTGCAGATACGCGTTGGCGACAGTGGTTTCGGCACGCGGAACGAGCTTGATGACAGGCGCCAGCTCCGAGCTGATCGAAACGTGATCGAATCCTGCCTCGAGCAGTTTCTCACGGAGTAACTCTTCGTGCGAGGGATTCGCATAACTGTGGAGCAGGGCGACGGCGGCGATGCGGATGCCGCGTTGGAGCAGTCCTTCGATTTCACGCTCGAGGTCGGCGTCCCATTGCAGTGTCGAAAGTTCTTCACCATTCGCGGCGAGGCGTCCCGTGACTTCGGTTACACGGGTGAAAAGAGGCGCGGGTCTCTCATGCTTCAGCGCAAAAAGATCAGGGCGTCGTTGATCGCGGATCGTGAGCAGATCACGGAATCCTTTTGTGACAAAGAAGGCAACAGGATCGCCTTTTCGCTCGAGGAGCGCGTTGGTGCCTCTCGTCGTCGCGAGCCGGAAGTCGAGTTCGGGGAATGGTTTGTCGAGTGCTGTTCCAGTGAGGAGTCGGGCCCCGAGAATAGGCGCTTCTTCGCGGGTGAAAAGATCGACGGATTCGGATCGCGGAAGCGGACGCGAAAGAACGAGACGTCCCGACTCTGCTTCGAAAGAAAGAACGAGCGCTGATTCGCTTTCCGACTCGAGTTTGTAGCCGGTGAAAAAAGAGTCCCCGACGCGCCAGTTTTCGGGGACAGCGATCGTGAGTTCCTGCGGCGAATCCCAGCCCGTGACCGAGACACGAAGCCGCCCTGAAGAGAGCACTTTGACAAGATGTGGAACATCTTCGTCGTCCTCAAGACCCCAGCAGTCGGTGAATGTCCCACCCGTATCGACTCGCAGTTTGAACATGTGCCACCGTGAAGGCGGCCGCGACGCTGATCAACGGGAATTTGTCCCATTGTCTCATCGCCCTGGATTCAATAGTGCCCATCTCGCTCCGGGAGATGTTCAGAGCCTGTCCGTGATTTTTGAATTCAAAGGCGATCGTAGTCTCCGAAGTTCGGATCTATCACTTCTGCTCGCCGATCGGGCGACAGGCTCTAAAACCGATACGAGATCGACGTCCGCACGCCGGAGAAGTCACCCGCGGTAACTTCGTTGCCATCGGTTCCGGTACTGTCACTGTCGACGTAGAACCAACCGGCATTCAAACTGACCCCCCTGGCCATGTCGTAGCGCATCCCTGCGGTGTAGCTCGTTTCGAGCGCGCCGCCATTGGTCTCCGCCAGCATGATTCCCGCTGACCAGGTGAAAGCGTGATACTTGTAGCTGGCGCAGAAAGTGCCGGCGACTCTTTCGAAGGTGGAGAAATTAGAATGAGGATTGAACTGATCCCACGCGGCAGCGACTTTAAGATCGAGGCTCCCGTATGACGTTCCGTAACCCGCGGTGAACCCATCTCGCTCGTAAAGCCCTAAGTAGTTATTCGCGCCATGGTAGTCGAATGAGAACGAGTCTTTTCGGCTCCAGGTCGGGCTTCGGTAGAGAAAACCCGCGTTGTAATTGTCGCCGTCGTCGTCGATCGCGGCGTCAACGAGGAAACTGCCAAAACGGCCGCGGTAGCGAAAGGCGCGTTCGAAGGATGGATCGAAATAGCCGTCGAAGAAGAGATTCGCCTCGCCGGAAAGGATCGTGCTGCTTGAGAGGAGAAGTGAGTTCCGGTCGGCAAAGTTGCCGTAGGAAATCTGGCCGTAGCGACCGCGAAGGTAGGCGTCAAACCTTCCCTCGGAGCGTGCGCCCTGTCCTTCTTCACCTGACACGAGAAGGCGACTGTCAAAACCATACGTGAGTGCATTGCTCATTTTCCGGGCGATGCGCAGATCGAACAAGCCTCCGTAAAAACCGACGGGTGTATCTTCGCGGTCCGTGACGAGCCCGCGTGTATTAATCGCATCGAAGAGATAGGTTCCGCCACTGAAAAGAGCGCCTTCGAGCAGGACGGTGTGATCGGCGATGTCGTAGGCGATCGGCTTCTGGAACGTGGTCCGCGGTCCAATCCGCCGGTCGACGTTGGATGTCATGCGGAAGTTCTGCTGCGCGACGACATTCCCGAACCCGCTGAGGACCACGACGAGAAGACTGAAGAGGTAGGCTTTTTTCATTTTTCCTGAAGCCTCCATTAAAGTTGGTGCAAGTAGTGCTCGTGGACGTGGTCACCGATTCCGTGTCCCATCCGCAGTCCGGCGACGTTGTCCGACTGCCAGTGAACGCCGCCGTAAATTCGGCTGAGTCCGTTCTCATTTTCCAAGGTCGTGAAGTCGTTGTAGTGACGCGTGGAATCTCCCAGCTGTTTGGGCCAGTTCACGGTGTCGAGCGCCTCGAGGGTGATCGATGTTTTGTCGGACCCAAAGAACCGGCGAAGGACCTGGGCTCCGGCTCCTGAAAAAGTCGAGTGCCCCGAGACGTAGGAGGGAAATGGTGGCGTCGGAATCAGCGAGGTCCACTTGCGATCGCGTCGAACCCGCGGGTCGGGATTTCCGAGATGCTCAGCGGAGTGCCTGATCGCTGTTTCAGGGCGGAGGATGTCGTAAAAATACTTTGAATGCCACGCTGAGAGCCCGGCGTCGGCCATTGCACCGCTCATCTGAGCGAGGAGTTGGGCGCGCTGAATCAACGAGTCGCTTCCGCGCTGACGGAACATTTTCATCGCGATGTGCAGCCACGCGGCGGGGACCGTGCCGCCTCTCGGGCCGTCCTCCCAGAAGAAGGCGATCTCGAACTGGTCCTGAGTTCTCACGTCGGAATGGGTTGCGCCGAGCTGATACACTTCCTCGAACTCGTCGGCGAATTCCTTCGAGCGAACGTCGAGGAAAGGTTTCGCTGCGAACTGCTCTTTCGAGCGGATCGCGAAGGGCTCCATGTTACCGAGGTTGGGGAAAAGACCGCGTTCGTAGCTTTCGAAGCGGGGACCGATCGAAGTCTTGTAAAAGGGACCTGTGCTGGACCAGCTGTCGACGGTTTTCCGTGGAGTGTAATTCGGGTCGAAGTAGAAATTCACTTTCTCAGCGTGACCGCCATCGATGGTGCGGTGCTTCTGAATGATCCGGCCGACGTGTTTTCCCCACCGAATTCCGCCATCGATGTCACCGGTGGAGGATTCAATGCGTTTGCAATAGCGGATCAGGTCCAGATCGAGCGGTGCCTGGAGTCCCTCTGACGCTGCAATTGAAACGGCTCCGGCGTAGGCTGCCTCCGGGGAAATACCGGCAGGGGCACGTCCGATCTCGGGGTAGGGGTTGTGGTATTTTCCATCAATCGCATTGATCGCGAGAAACCCCGCGAGATGTCCCATCGCATAAATTCGGGATGCGAGAGGCGGTCCGATCGCCTGATCCCGAACGCCCTGAAACATGACGTCGCTCCAGAACTCATCGGGACCGAAAACGTCTCCCGCAGGAACCAGTCCCGTCAGGTAGGATCGCTGTGATCCCATCGGGGCGGCACAACTCGCCAGTGTGCCGCCGGCACCGAGGGTAGCGAGTTGAAGGAAAGATCTACGGGAGAATTTCATGGTTCACGACCGAAACTCTACGGCAATCTTAACTATAAATCAATATGTAAATTATGGTAAATATTGTTATTTTAAATTATAAGTCAGGTGCTTCGTCTCCTGAGCTGTCGGAGAAACCCTCACGGACTCCTTTACATCCGGGGCGGAGAGAAACTGCGTGAGCAATTCGCTCCCGTTGCCCAACCGAGCCTCGCGAACTCGATTTAACTTAGAATATCCTTCACGATGTGCGCCTTTTCGACGCCCGTGAGCCTCACATCGAGACCCTGATGTTTCACCGAAAGGCGTTCGTGATTCACCCCGAGGAGGTGGAGAATCGTCGCGTTGAGGTCGCGGATGTGAACGGGTTTGTCGACGATGTTGTAGGAAAAATCATCGGTCTCACCATGGACGGTTCCGCCTTTGACTCCCGCACCTGCCAGCCAGACGCTGAAGCAGCGCGGGTGGTGATCACGGCCGTAGTTCTCTTTCGAGAGGCGACCCTGACAGTAGATCGTGCGACCAAACTCGCCGCCCCAGACGACGAGGGTGTCATCGAGCATTCCCCGCATTTTGAGATCCTGGACGAGCGCGCGACTCGGCTGATCGACGTCGCGGCATTGCAAGGGGAGGTCGCCGGTGAGATTGCCGTGTTGATCCCAGCCGCGGTGGAAAATCTGAGAGAACCGGACACCGCGCTCCGCCATGCGACGGGCGAGGAGGCAGTTGTAGGCAAACGTTCCCGGCGTCTTCACATCGGGACCATACATGTCGAGAATGTATTGAGGCTCGCTCGACAGATCGGTGAGATCCGGTACCGAAGCCTGCATCCGGAACGCCATTTCATACTGCGAGATTCGTGCATGCGTCTCCGGATCGCCAACTTCTTCGTAGTGCTTCGCGTTGAGCTGATTCAACCCGTCCAGCATCGTGCGCCGCACATCGCGGTTCACGCCTTTGGGGTCGGAGAGATAAAGAACCGGATCACCCTGCGAACGCAACGCGACGCCCTGGTGTTTGGAGGGAAGGAAACCCGAACCCCAGAGTCGCTGATAGAGAGCCTGAGCATCCCGCTTCGCCGACCAGGTCGAGTTGAGCACGACAAAGGACGGGAGGTTTTCATTTTCGCTTCCGAGCCCGTAGCTGAGCCACGCGCCGAGGCTGGGGTTTCCGGGAATCTGGTTACCGGTTTGAATGTAGGTGATCGCGGGATCGTGGTTGATCGCCTCGGTCCACATGCTCCGGATCAAAGCGATGTCGTCAGTGATTTTGGCGGTGTGAGGAAGCAGTTCGCTGACCTCGGTGCCGCTCTCACCGTGCTTCTGGAATTGATAGATCGATGGAGCGATCGGGAACCGCGCCTGCTTCGACGTCATCGTCGTGAGACGTTGCCCGTTTCTCACCTCGGCGGGGAGGTCTTCATCAAAGCGGCTCTCCATACCCGGTTTGGGATCCCAGAGATCCAACTGCGAGGGCGCACCTGACATGAACAGATAGATCGCACGTTTCGCCTTCGGAGTGTGATGAAAAGGAAGCTTGCCCGCGCCGGTTGCGCCGGTTGCGCCGGTTGCGCCTGCGCCCATCGCGGTGTCCTGCCCGAGCAAAGAGGCCAGCGCAGCGCTGCCGAGTCCGGCCGCTGATTGACGGAAAAACTGCCGTCTCGTTTCGAGCGTTACGTAGTCTTGGAAATCTTTCATGATTGAGGCGCCGCGCGCGGAGCGCAGTAAAAGGTAAAACGTAAAAGGTGAAAAGTCAGGGCTTCTGGAGGTGACGTCGTCTTCGGTGGAGTATGCGTAAGTCCGGTTTCAGGGGATTCTCTATTTCTCTACGCCTTTGATTCTCTACTTCTTCTTCGTCTCCTCAGTTCTTATTCAGGGTTTCATCGAGATTCATAATCTGGCTCGCGACCATCGTCCACGCGGCCAGTTCCGCGGCGGGATGCTCGTTCATTTTGTCGAGAGAGAAACCGGCGTTTACCTCGTCCACGAGCAGTTGTCGCGCTGCTCCGGGATTGCTCTCATAGGTATTGCGAAACTGCACAAGGGAGTTTGTCAGGATTTGAACTTCGTCAGGATCGAGAGGGCGACTCCGCATCAATTCCGCGAGCCGGTTCAGCCTGTCTTTCTGATCCGTTGCCTCCGACAGCACCCGAAGCGCGAGATAACGCGAGGCACGCAGAAACTGAGGATCGTTCATCAACACGAGCGCCTGCAGGGGCGTGTTCGTTCGTTCGCGTCGCATCACGCAACTCTCGCGGTTGGGGGCGTCCATGATCGCGAGATTCGGAGGGTGAGCGGTTCTCTTCCAGAAGGAATAAACAGAGCGGCGATGTTCGGCTGAGGGGCCGAAGTCCTGGAAAAATGTCTGCGTGTTGGAGTTGGTGTAGCCAACCGCCTCCCAGATTCCGGCCGGCTGATAGGGCTTCACGCTGGGGCCTCCCACGGTTTCGTCGATGAGGCCACTCGCCGCGAGAGCCTGATCGCGAATCACTTCCGCGTCGAGACGGAAACGGGGACCCCGCGCGAGGAGGCGGTTCTCCGGATCCAGTTCGACCAAATCCTTTTCCATCGTTGACTCCTGGCGATAGGTCCCGGACATCATGATCGTGCGGTAGAGCGCTTTCACATCCCAGCCGCTTTTGATGAACGAAGTGGCGAGCCAGTCGAGAAGTCCGGGGTGACTCGGATTTTCCCCCTGCGTTCCGAAATCCTCCGCCGTCTTCACGAGCCCTGTCCCGAAAAGCTCCTGCCAAATGCGGTTCGCGCTGACTCGCGCGGTGAGCGGGTGATCGGGATGAACCAGCCATTGTGCCAATCCGAGACGGTTCATCGTGAATTCCTCATCAAGCTCCGGAAAGAACGCCGGGAAAGCGGGGGATACCTCGTCCGCTTTCTGATCATACTCGCCCCGCAGGAGAAGGTGGGCGGTCGGGGCCTCCTTTTTTTCATCCATCACGAGCGTTGTCGGCGTGGTCGATTCGATTTTACTCAATTCGGTTTGAGCCTCGGACAGTTTCAGCAGCGCATCGAGGTAGGGGCCTTCGCTTCGCGTCGCGAGATACTGCTTCAGCTGGGGCTTCTCTTTGTCGCTTCGTTTGTCAGCCGCTTTCTTCGCGATGTTCCGCACCGCGCCATAGTTGGAGAGACCCGTGATCTCTTTGTCGGTGAGCTCCCGCTCGAAGGTTACAAACTCGGTAATCGACGGGGTGAGTCCGTTGGTCCTGTCTTTTCCTCCCACGAGAAGTTTCGCCCCTTCCGCTTTGAAATCAGTCACGAGAGAGTCGTGCCACTCATTGATGAAACGGCTTCCCTGGAAGGCGCCGTTCGAGTAGAGGGCGATGCCGTTTCCCGCACCCGAGCCATCATAGGTTACCGCGAAATGACCGGATGCTCCCGGACGGAACTTGCGCGTGATGCCGCGTTTTAGGAGCCTGTCAGGATAAGCTTCGATCAATTCAACGAAGATCCCTCTATCCTCCCAGACGATCCGCCAGCCCTTCTCGTTCGCTGCCGCGTCGATGTGTTCCGCTAATACGACGCGTCCATCGGTGTCGGGAAGTTTGAACCGGAACGCCACCGTGAAGGCGCTCGCTTTGGAAAAGTTGCCTGCGTTCTCGACGGGGGTGGGGGACTCAGCGGTTCCGTGATTGACGAAATCTGGAGCGAGCGTCGCCGGATCGATCTCCGGAAAACCGGCCTCCTTGAGAATCGCTTCCGACTCCTTCGTTAACTTGGCGATTTTCGCTCTCAGCTGGCTCGTCTTCTTCTCCTGCTCCGGGCTGTCGTAGACGCGGATAGAGGGGGGCGAGTTTTTGGCGTTGCCATCCATCCCCGGCTGAGTCGTGTTGTTGAAAAAGGCATAGAGACTGTAGAAATCCTTCATCGTGATGGGATCAAACTTGTGGTCATGGCACTGGGCGCAACCCGCCGTGAGTCCCATCCAAACCGTCGAAGTCGTCGCGACCCTGTCGACCGCGTAGCGCACGAGAAATTCCTCCTCGATCGCACCACCCTCGGACGTCGTCACGTTGCAGCGGTTGAATCCCGTAGCGATACGCTGGTCCTGAGTCGCATCGGGAAGGAGGTCCCCGGCGATCTGCTCGACCGTGAATTCATCGAAAGGCTTGTTTTCATTGAAGGCGTTGATGACCCAGTCGCGATAGGGCCAGATCTCACGGTAATTGTCGAGGTGCAGCCCGTGGGTGTCCCCGTAGCGCGCCGCGTCGAGCCAGTAACGTGCCCGGTGCTCGCCGAAGGACGGGCGGGAAAGCAACTCGTCGAGCATCGCTTCGTAAGCCGTCGGACTTTCGTTCCTGACAAACGCATCCACTTCCTCCGGCGTCGGAGGAAGACCGGTCAGATCAAGATGGGCACGACGCACCAACGCCTGCTTCGACGCCTCCTCTGAGCGGGAGAGCCCGAGTTTGTCCAGCTTCTGATCTACAAAATAATCGACGGGATGTTCGCTCGCTTCGTCCGGCAGCTGATTCGTGATCGGCATAAAGGACCAGTGATCCTCCCACACCGCACCTTCCTCGACCCATTGCGTGAGGAGCGTGATCTCCTTCGGCGTGAGTTCCTTGTGAGACTCCGCGGGAGGCATCAGGTCGTCCGGGTCTGTCGCCGTGACACGCTCGATCAATTCGCTTTCGCCGGGCTTGCCGGGAACGACCGTGGGAGAATCGCCACCTACAAAACCCTCTTGCGTGTCCAGTCGCAGTTCGGCCTCGCGGCTCGATTCATCGGGGCCGTGGCACGAGAAGCAGTTCTCGGAAAGGATCGGTCGAATGTCGCGATTGAAGGAAAGCTCCTCCGAGTGCAGCGACGGTTCGGACGTGAAATTGGTGGGAGGACGCTGCTGTGAACCCGATCCAAGAGTCGCGACAATGGCACGCTGATACTGCTCTTCGGGTGCCTCGTCCTCCGGAAGCGCCGGTGCGGTTTTTGTGCCCTTGTCGACCTCATCGGTAGAAGGTTCCACCACCGTGATTGTGGGTGAGTCAGGCGTCGCGGGACGAAGCGTCGCGAAAGCAAGCAGTGCGAGTGCGACCATCGCCGCCACCGCTAGAGCCCACGAGAGAACCGGCGAATCTTTTTCGACGACCTCTTTCTCGCTGCTCTTCTGAGATGACTTCGTCCCGGGGAGTGACAGTACATTGTCAGGGCGCTCGTCACTCGCCAGTTTGCTCTGGATCTCCGGCTCGGATTCCAGCATAGAGTGGAGTTCACACAACTGGACCCAATCGGATTGCGCCGATGGATTCTCGCTCAGAATTTGTTGCAGCCTGAGTGTTTCCTCATCGCTCAAACCCTGCTCGAAGAGCTGATTGGCGAGTTCGCCGAGTGCTTCAAAATAGTCCGAATTTTTCATGTTCGATGAGGAAAATCAGTTGGCGAGCTTTCGGTTGATACATTTAAAGAGACCGGATCGGGCCCTGAAAAGCAGTTGAGAGGCAGCGTTGGCGCGGAACCCGAGGTCGCTGGCGATATCCTGAACCGATTCCTCGTTGAGATATTTTCTTCGCACGATCATCTGCTGGCGCTCCGGCAGTTCGTCGATGCAGGCGGCGAGCGCTTCGAGTCGCCGGTCGTAATCCGGTGAGACCGTGTCGATCGTTTCGGCGAGTGACTCGACGAGGTCGGTGTCGAGGTGAACCCGGTTCCGCCCCTGTTTCCGGCGCCAGGTCAGGACTTCAAAATAGGCCACGCGAAAAGCCCACGCCGTAAAATTGGTGCCCGCCGTGAAATCGCGGGATTTTTTCAAGAGAGTGACGTTCGTTTCCTGGAGGATATCTTTGGAAACATGTTCGTCCAGGATCAGAGAGCGGATGTAGGCACGGAGGCGCGGCTGATGGTCTGCCATCAAATCCGCGAACTGTTCGGGGGAGTCAGGGTGTTTCAAAGGTAGTGCCATGAGGGTTCTGAGCCAACTTATGGTGGTCCCGTCGCCTGCAAACGGCACGTAAAATCGGTATCTTACGGAAAAATGTAATTTTCCTGCATTTTCCTCTTGAAAAGGGGCCCGTGAGCGGCCAGATTCGCGCTCCGCAGAAAGGAACTCATCGAGACTCCCGAAAGCGTGAAATTCAATTCCTCTGTAGCTCAGCGGTAGAGCGGGTGGCTGTTAACCACTAGGTCGTTGGTTCGAACCCAACCGGAGGAGCCATTTTCAATGGCGGGACCCACCGTGTCAGAGGGTGCCAAATCGGGAATCGCTCCCGTCATTTCTGTCTCCAGCATATTTGGATACTGTTTTGCATTCCGCTGCTTTCCGCGAAGAACCATCATCAGCGGTCGCCGGAAACGGCTTGTGAACCTCGCGTGGATGTGGCGAAAAAAGTGTGGCGGAGAGGCGCGATTGACGGCGTAGTGTCAGGATGAATCTGTCACTGCGGTTTTTTCTTTTTTTATTCGTTGTCTCCACTGCCGATGCTGAGGTCGTGCGGGTGGAGGTGACGGAGCGATCGGATGTGGGCACGTCCTACGAGGAGATTATTGGTCGGCTCCATTTTGAGATCGATCCGGCGCTTCCGGGGAACGCGGTGATCGCCGATGTCGAACTGGCTCCGGTGAACGCGGCGGGGCGGGTTGCTTTTTCTTCGGACTTGCGGCTTTTCCGTCCGAAGGACCCCGCGCACAGCAATGGCGCTGCGTGGGTCGAGATCCCGAATCGGGGTGGAAGGGGAAGTCTTTCCGCCGCGATGATGGAGCAGGGGTATACGATGATGAGCGTGGGGTGGGAGTTTGATGTGCCCAAAGACCCGAAGAAAATGAGTATCGACGTCCCGGCGGCGCGGAACCTCGATGGCAGTCCGATTCGCGGGGTCGTGAGCGCTAATTTTACGCCCGATAAGCTCACGGAGGTCAAGTTGCTCACTGATGTGGCTTCCTACCCTCCGGTGGATATCGAGGGAGCCGAGAGTCGACTGATCGTGCGGACTCGCGCTGCGTATTCCGGAGGTGAAGAAGTGTCCCGTGATCAGTGGACTCTGGAGGACAATCGTATTCGCCTTAAGGGTGGCTTTGAAGCGGGGAAAACGTATGAGGTCTTTTATCTCGCGGAAGCTCCTCCCGTCGGCGGGCTCGGCTACGCTGCGATTCGCGATGCCGTGGCCTGGTTGAAGCGGGGGGAGGATTCTCTCGCACCGGTGGAATACGCCTATGCGTTCGGTTCCTCTCAGTGCGGGCGTTTTCTGCGCGATCTCGTGTATCTCGGATTTAACACGGACGAGGAGGGGCGCATGGCATTGGACGGGCTCATCGCCCACGTTGCGGGGGCGGGGCGGCTCGTGCTGAATCAGCGTTGGTCTACGCCGCGAGGGCTGGGAGGGTATTATACGGCGTCGTATCCCTTCGCCGATACCGCGCAAAAGGACGAGGTGAGCGGGCTGTCTGAAGGGATTTTGGAGAACTCCCGTGTGAAACATGCCCCGAAGATCTTCTACACGAATATGGCGGCCGAATACTGGGGTGCGGGACGCGTCGCCGCGCTGACTCACACGACGCCGGATGGGGCGAAAGACATCGAGCTGCCGGAGAACGTGCGATCCTATTTCTTTGCCTGTACTTCCCACGGACCGGCTTCGTTTCCTCCGCGTGCGCCGGTGGAAGGTTCGCTGAGGGTAAACCCGGTGAATGCGAGTGCTTCGATTCGCGAGCTGCGGCAGGCGATGCACCGGTGGGTCGCGAAAGACATTGCTCCTCCGGCGAGTGTGCATCCGAAACTCAGCGACGGCACGCTCACTCCGATCGCGGATGTTCGGTTTCCGAAAGTGCCCGGGTATGCAGCGCCGAATGCGGTGACGGCGGGACCCCGCACGCCGAATCCACAGTTGCCCGATGGCGCCGGTGGAGGCGCTGATTTGCCTTTACTCGTGCCCCAATCAGATGCCGACGGGAACGACCTCGGCGGGATCCGCATGCCTGACGTGGCGGTGCCTCTGGCGACGGCGACGGGCTGGGTATTCCGACCGGAGGCGTATGGTTCGCCTGAAGACTTTTACCTGCTGCGCGGAGCGTGGGTGCCTCTTGCGACGACGAAGGCGCAGCGTGAAAAAAATAACGATCCCCGACCTTCGCTGGAGGAGCGCTACGCTTCGAAAGAGGATTTCCTCGGGCAGATCAGAACGGCGGTGGAGAATCTCATTGAAGAGGGATTCCTCGCTGAGTCCGACCTCGAATCGCAGATCAAGGAAGCGGGCGAACGATGGGATTGGATCATGGCGGAAGCGGCTCAGTAGTGCCGGTTGGTGACTGCGGCGCCGGTTCCGGCGTCGCGTGTGAGCCCCGGTTTGCCGTACAGAAAAAAGCGGTTCCTGAATCGCGCCGGAGCGTCATCAGGAACCGCTGAAGGTTTTTGAATCCAGTCGGAGGACCGATTACATCCGCTTTACTTTGAAGCTGCGGAACGCCACGGGATCGTTGTGTCCTGCGAAGCCGATGAAGCCCTTTCTGCGATCGAGGCCTTTCGGCACCTTCGCGATCTGGCTTCGGTCGAATGTGTCGATGTCAGCGTCGAGAATCTTGGTGCCATTCAGGGTTACGGTGATGCGCTGTCCCTGCACTTCGATTTCCTGAAAGTTCCATTCTCCTGCAGGTCGAAGGTAGCCGTGCTTCGCGGCGACGCAGTGGTAAATTGACGCGTGGTATTGAGTCGGCTTCAAACCGGGCTTGCCTGCCGCGGCCTGTTTCTCGTTGTAGCCGTCGCTGTCGATGACCTGCAGTTCGAGGCCATCGGATGCTGAGTGACCGTCGATCGGCGTGCGAATCGCGATACCGTTGTTGCCTGCTTTCGGAAGCTTGAATTCGACGCGGATTATTCCGTTTTCGAATTCCTCTTTCGTTAGCAAGTCACCGCCTTTGCCCTGTTTGCACTGGATGTTGCCGTCTACGACTTCGTAGCTGTCGACGGCGCCCTGCCAGTTGCTGAGGTCTTTTCCGTTGATCTGCTCGACGAATCCGTCGGCATCACGCGCTGCGAGTTCCTGATTGGCTTCCTCGGCGCTGATCTCGCGAATGAACACGTTGCGCCAGCGAATCTCGCTGCCGTGGGTTTGCAGTTGGATCGGTCCCTTCGCGAACGCGGGATCTTTCATCCAGCCGTTGGGCATTTTTTCTTCACTTTTCTCTTCGCCTTTCTTCTGTTTTCCGTAAGCGAGATAGCCTGCTTTTTTGTTGGCGAAAAAGTTCTCGAGGACGGCGTTGTCGACCACGGTCTCGCCGTTGAAAACGACGGTGACGCGTTCGCCGATCATGCGGATTTTAAACTGGTTCCATTCGCCGAGAGGCTTATCCATTTTCTTGCTCGGGTCTTTGCCGGGAGCGCCCTTGCTGTTGTTCCAGAGTCCACCGGAGCCTTTGGCCCGACCGAGTCCTTTAGGGTCGTCTTCAGCAGGATCCCAGATCTGGACCTGGGGGATGCCGCGCAGATACACGCCGCTGTCACCTTCAGGGAGCGCCTTGTATTCGACCCAGAATTCAAAGTCACCGTAATCCTTGTCGGTCGTGAGATAGAGACCTTTGCCGTCATTGACGAGTTCTCCGTTTTCGACACTCCAATGGGCGTTGATGTGATTCCCCGGGTCATTGCCCTTCGCATCGGTGAGACCGCCTTCGACTGATTTCTTTTTATACTCGGCGCGCTCCTCCGGAGTCATATTCCAGAGCTCGGTTGGGTCTTTCGTGCTCCAGCCAAACCAGCCGGAGAGATCTTTGCCATTGAAGAGGGCTTTGAAGCCTTCCGGCGGGGCCGGGTCAGCAGCCGAAACTGATTCAGGCGAAACGCCTAACAAAGCCGCAGCGAGAAATGATGAGGTTAAAAAGGATACACAGGATTTCATGGAGTGATATCCTATCGCGTCAGCGCAGTCGGTCGAGAAACGGATTCGCCGGAGTCGCGCCAGTGTCACGGGGCGCGTCAGTATTGATTTTTAACGACCGTGTTTCAGTTCTCGACCCGGCTGCGAAGGTGACGGGAGGGATCGACGAGAGCCCAGCTGACGGCTCCTGCGAGATAAATCGCGGCGAACAGGAGAAGGACAAGGTTCCAGTTGTCGGTTCTTTCAAACAACGCCCCGACGAGAATGGGACAGGCCGCTGCCGCGAAATTCCCGGTCATGTTCATGATGCCGAAAACCTGAGGCGTGTGTTGTCCGCCGATGTCGATCGACGCGGAAAAAGCACAGGGTCCCGCGAGCGCCGCGAAAAACGACCCCAGCGCGAGGAGGGCGACCGCGAGCGTGACATTCTGGACGAACCACGCCGCGAGAATGAGTAACCCGCAGGCGCCGAGGAACACCGCGCCGACTCCGCTTCGACTGAGCCGCAGACTCTTCGTTCGCTTCCAGATCCAGTCCGTCAGCAAGCCTCCGCAGACGCAGCCCGCGAGAGTTCCTGCGAAAACGAGCGACTGGAGGTAGCCGGAGTCTTTGACCGAAACATCGCGTGTCTCCTGGAGAAAGGTCGGGAACCAGCTCGCGAAGAACATATACCCCGAGGCACGGCAGATTTGCTGGCCGCAGAGAAACCAGATCGCGGGATTCCGCGCCATCGCGAGCCACGGCGTCGGAACCTGTGATTCCGATTCGATCGGAGTGGCATCGGACTCGTCGCGTTCGGATTCGATCAGCGCGAGTTCGGTCGGGTTTACGGCGGGATCTTTTCGCGGGTCATCGCGAAAGCGCAGGAAAAACCAGAGGCTCCAGATGATTCCCGGGATCGCGAAAAAGACGAAGACGAGACGCCAACCGATCGCTTCGATGAGTGGCCCGGTCGAGGCTCCGGAAACAATCGCGCCCACCTGCATCCCGGTGGTAAGAACGCCGCAGGCAAACGAACGGCGCGCCAGCGGGATCCAGTGCGAAATCGAAAGACAGGACGCCGGGAAGAGTCCCGCCTGGGCGATACCCATCATCAGCTGCGCGATGATGAGCAGGGAGAAAACCGGAGCGGCACCGAGCGCGAGCGTTGCGATTGCTCCCATAAGAACGAAAACGGTCATCGCGATGCGAGTGCCGCGTCGATGCGCGAGCCAGCCTCCCGGCACCTGGAAGATCGCATAGGTCCAGAAAAACGCGCCCATGAACCAACCCGATTGTTGCAGTGTTAGATCGAGGTCTTCGCGAATCGTGCTTTCGGCGACGCCGACCGCATTCCGGCACAGGTAGGCGAGCGCCGCGGCGAGTGTCAGCCAGGTGAGGACGCGGTAGCGAACGAATGTGGGGCGTTCGTTCATTGAATCGCGTCGAAGGCTTCCGCGATTGCCGTTTCCAGCGTTTCAAGGCCGCCGCGAGCGAAGGGCGTCTGCCATTCCTGGTAAAGATCTTCGTCGTAGAGGTCGGACGGAGGCAGGTACCCGACCGAACCGTTCGTCAAATTCAGATAGGCGACGGCGGTGTCGGGGAATGCGGCGCGGAGGTGCTGCTGGATTTGGGAATACGCCTCCGCCATATTCGCGGCGAGGAGGGCATCACCGATTTTCCAGACCCAGATCGGAAAAGCAAAAGTCGCGCCATCGCCGAGACCTTGACGGATCGAGATTTTTCGCCGGAGGCGTTCCTGTAAGACGCGGTCGCTCGTTGCTTCGAATTCGCGTTCCATCTCCGCGGCAGAAGGCCAGTTTTTGAGGGGGAGGTCGACGGTGAGCCGGACGGCTTTCAGTTCTGTGGAAAGGGTGGACTTTTCCCGCGACCAGATCGCGAGCGGAGCGCCGGATTCGCGGACGCCCTGGAAGACGAGTTGTTCGCCGGGTGGCTCCATTCCCGCGAGCGTCGCGAGGACGGCGTGGCCGAGCTTGCGGCCGTGAGCATCCGCGACCGATGGGTCGCCCACATACTGGAATCGAGGCGACAGTTCGCCGGAGGCACCCTGAGTAAACAGGGTTAAGCCTCCGACCTGACCCTGTTCAATCGTCTCGCGCATTGCGCCGATGTAGTCCGGCGAGATGAGGCGGTTGTCCCACGCGAGGGTGGTGGGGTGACACGCGTAATTCACGATCGTGGCGAGCGCTTTTCCGGACTCCGTTTCCGTGACGCGACCGACGAGGAGGGTGTCGTCCGCAGTAGCTCCGGGATCGAAGCCGCAAACGCGACGTGCTGGATTGTCAGGATCGCGGAGGTCCCGCGCCGAAGCGAGGTCGCAACGTCCCGTGTGCCAATCGATCATCGCGGGGCGGATCGATTCGATCGCTCGCGTCATGGCTTCTTTCGTTGCCTCCCAAACCTGTTTGAGATAGGGCTCAAGCAACGCGCCTCCCTCCCAGTCGGGTTCGATTCGATCCGTGAGCGGGGGAGCGGAGTGAGTATGTGTCAGGGCGAAAAGAAAACGCGACTGATCGAGCTTGAAGTGATCGAGAAGGCGATCGCGAAAGGCGCGTTCCGTCACCATCGATCGCCACCAGCCGAGGTCGGCATCGACGATGATCACGGGGTTTTCGCCTCTGACATTGTCGCAGATCGCGAGCGCGGTTACGGTGAGCGGGCGGTGGATACCCTCGGCGAAATCGTGCTTTGCAGCTCCCCAGTTCCTCGCATAAATGCCGACGGGTGGGGTAATGTCAGAGCGGGCGGCACCTGCCCATCCTGAGAAACCTGCGTGTTTGTATTGCATTGTCACCCCGTCATGTTGTAGCGATTCAGCTGACCGTTGCAAGCCCGCGAACGCCTACTATGAAAATTACCGCTATCGAAACCCATGTCTGCCATGCGCGGATGCGGAATTGGATTTTTGTTAAAGTGATCACGGATCAACCCGGGCTCCACGGTTGGGGCGAGGCAACGCTGGAGTGGCACACCAAAGGCGTCACCGGAGCGATTGAAGACATCTCGAGTTTGCTCATCGGTGAGGATCCCCGGCGGGTCGAGCATCTCTGGCAGATGATGTATCGGCAGCACTTCTGGCACGGCAACGGCGTGGTGCGGTCGACCGCTATCGCGGGAATCGATCTCGCGCTGTGGGATATTCTCGGGAAAGTGGCAAACCTGCCATGCTCACAACTCTGGGGCGGTCCGGTGCGTGACTACGTGCGGACGTATTGTCATCTCGGCGGTGGCAAGCTCGAGGATTTTTACCGCACCGCAGCGGACGATGCGAAGCGCTTTGCCGAACTCGCGCAGGAAGCGGTGGAGGAGGGCTATACCGCTTTTAAAACGATGGCGGTGCCGCCGACGATGCCGATCGAGGGACTCCAGCCGATCCGTGCTGCTGAAGCCGCGGTTGCTGCGATGCGCGAAGCGGTCGGCGATTCGATCGACATCATGGTCGACTGTCATGCGCGCCCGTCGCCGGCGATGGGGCTGCAATTTGCCAAAGCGCTGGAGCCATACGGACTCTACTTTTTTGAAGAACCCTGCTGGCCGGAAAGCGTCGATGGTCTCGCGATGATCAACGCCGCGGTCTCGACTCCGATTGCTACCGGTGAGCGGATCACGCATTCCGCGGCGTTTCGTGATTTGTTCGCGGCGCGTGCCTGCGAAGTGTGTCAGTTGGACATTACCCATTGTGGTGGTCTCACCGAGGCCCGGCGCATCGCCGCTCTCGCCGATGCCTACCGCATCGCGTTGGCTCCGCATAATCCGCAGGGACCTGTCAGCACCGCCGCGTCGCTCGAGTTCGGCTTTTCCCAGCCGAGCTACATCATTTGCGAAACGGTCATGAACGACGTGCCGTGGCGCGACGACATCATCGATCAGGGATTCACGATGGAGCGGGAAGGCCGCATCGTGCGTCCGAATACGCGTCCCGGTCTCGGCATCGAGTTGAACGAAGCGGAAATCAGGAAGCACCCGCCTGAACCGGAGATCGTGGAAAGAGTGTTCTATCCCGACGGCAGCGTAGGGGACTGGTGACCCGCTGAACGGTGGCCGGTGGCCTGCTCACCCGTTCGATATCCCGGCGAGGAGCGTGATCTCCTCGATGAATTCATTTCTGTCGGCGGGGGAGATGAGATGATACTTCCCGTCTTTCATCCGGATTTCGATCCGCTTGAGGGATGGGGCGGGGGCGCTGAGCGGATTCGAGCTGCGCTTCACTGACTGAATGCCGTCGATCGGGACGCGGTATCGGATGAGCCCCGACCGAATGAGGATATGTGATTTCTCAATCGCGTAGTAGCAGGGGAAGAGGAGGAGGCTGAAGAGGATGCCGTTAAAGCTTCCGGCTGCGATCAGGATGATGGCTTCGACCCGGTTGCTTTGCCATGAAAAGCCACCCCAAACGACGAGCCCGAAGGATGCTCCTATCAGAATCAGCCAGAGCCAGGCGTCGACCTTCGCAGGGTAGATGTGTGATTTCATAAAGGAATCTAAGCAGACCGTGAAAATTTGTTCAGCTACAAAATCGATGCGTCTTTGGACGGGGAACCGCGAGTTTTCAGACCGGGAGCTTCGTTGAATATCAGGTTATCAGAAATAAAACAAAATTATAATAATTGTAATATTTGTAATAATTAAATGGATTTTTCATATTATTCAGTGTATTGATACTTTGAACAGAGATAGAACCCCATGAAAAAATCAACATTCCCCCGTGTTGTAGCGCTTGGTTTAATCGCCTTCCCGTTCCAACTCCACGCACAGCTCCTCGATAACGTCGAGTCCGCGAACCTGCTGGCAGTCCAATGTGCTGTAAGCGATGGTTCAGGCAACGGCGACTATGCGGAGTATGGCGCAAAACTCGCTAAGACTCTGTCGCTTCTTTCCAGCGAAAAGCAGGAGAGAGTGTTCGGATTTCTCCCCAATCCGGCCGGCGGGGTATCGCTTCCCGGCGTCAGTCTTGCCCTGAATGGTGACATTGCTACGGCAGGTTCTGCGATTACGGAGGACGATTCGGGCAATCCTGTCCTCGACGCGATCGGTAAGTTGAATGAAGCCCTCTTCGGAGTCGGAGACGTTCCCGCGCCGATTATCGGCGGAACTGATCCAGCTGATTCTGCTGATTCATCACCGCTTTTGTCGGTGACTGCGACGGTGTCGCCTTCAGAGGTGACAGCAACGGCAGCGGTGGCACCTACGGATACGAACATGACGGCGAGTGTCCCGGTTCCGACGTCGCTCGATGACGGTCTCGATGGTCTTACGAGTTGGTTGGCGAATGGTGGGAAAGATGCCACGAAAGATGAAATGGAGGTTAAACTTGCTGCGGTGATCGATGCGGGACTTCTTGATCCGGAAGGAAAAGAGGCTGGCGAGATTCTCGAGACCTTGATGACCTTCAGCGGCAAGATGAATCCCGGCAAGAAAAACAGCGGTCTGGGGCAAGGTTCTGCAGTCGCTCAGGAGGTTCAAGAATCTCTTGGGTTGAATCGCCTCGAACGGATGTTGGACTGGGCAATCAAATCTAAAAAGTAGAACGTCTCGATTCCGCGTCAGCGGAATCGATTTCAGACTCGAGCGCCCCGTTGCTTCGGGGTGAGTGGGCATTTTAGGATCGTGTGAGGCGTCGTCGGAAGTGATTCCGGTGACGGTGGGATCACGGTCCTTGTTTCGTTGGGAGGGATTCCTGCCGACGGGACTATGCCCGGTGGAGGCTCGCGTGAAGTCTCCTCGTATCGGAATTTTCGCTGATCAGACATTTCCCCGGGAAGCGGCCGCGGGAGGAGTCACCGGCTGGCAATGTCAGTGATTGAGAACGTTTCGCGGTAACGCATTTCGCGGCCACCCGTCCTGCGACTCGGGGCGGGAATGAGATCAGGAAAGAGGCACCGCCGTCTCTGTTTGGCGCGATTTTCTTTTTACTCGATTTTCATTAGCGGGCTCGTTACCCTGACTTCCGAATGAAAAACTCTTTCGCCATCTCCGGTATGGGGCGAAGCGGAACCCTTTTTCTCGCCACGATGATGAATCGTTCAGAGATCTGGACGGTCGAGCACGAACCCTGGCCTCTCTACAATATGCATGAGGTGATGGATGAGGTGCACGCGCGTTTCGACCGGGACAACTATGGTGAAGTGAACTCATTTCTTCGCTACGTTCTTCGTGATCTGGGTGTGAAGAAAAAAGGCGTGATCCGGCGAAATCCTGCCGATGTCTTCATCTCGATTTGCAACTGGGAGGATGACTTTCTCGAGAAGTTGCCGGAGAAAATCGATTTCATAAAACGTTCCTTTGAAGTGGTCGATCACGCCATCGCAACGGACGGGATTTACCCCATCGTTTTTGAGAAACTCACGACCGAACCCGACTACACGAATGAGGTGATCGCTGAGTTCGGGATCAAGGATGTCGTTCTCAACGAGGAAGATCTCGCCGGGAAGATCCACCGGGCTGAGACGAATGCGTATCAGGGATTTGAAGATCTGACCGGTGAGCAGGTTTCGCTTTTCAGGGAAAACCTTGCCTGGTTCAGCGAAAAGTATGAGTATGAAGTGCCCTGATAGCACGCGCTAAGCATGTCGAACGAGGAATCACCTGAATCCGAAAGGAGAACGCTACCGATCGAGAGCGGGAGCACAGGGTTCGATAAAAAGGAGGTTCTGGATCTGCTCCTCATGGGGATTGAATCAGGAGGTAAGGGAGAGACTGACCAATCCCGCTTCGGGCGTTACCTCATCGAACGGGAAATCGGGACGGGCGCGTTTGGCGTCGTCTACCTCGCCTGGGATGAAGAACTCCATCGCACCGTCGCTCTCAAACTGATCGAGCGGGGAACCTTTGACGAATCCAAAGAAGCCCTGCTCGGGGAGGGGCGAACGCTCGCGAAGCTCGATCATCCCGGTATCGTTTCGGTTCTCGATGTGGGGTGGAAAGACGGAAAAATGTTCTTTGTCTCTCAGTATATCGAAGGCAAGACGCTCGCCCGGCAAATGCGGGAAGATGAATACTCCCACGTCGCGGCAGCAGAGTTGATCGCGGAATTGTGTGACGCGCTCAGCTATGCCCATTCTCATTCGGTAATTCATCGCGACATCAAGCCGGGTAATATCATCATCGCCCCGGATGGACGTCCCGTTTTGATCGATTTCGGATTAGCGATGGCGACGCATCGAACCAGCTCGGATCAACCCTGGGCGATTCTCGGAACCCCTGAATACATGAGCCCGGAGCAGGCGAGGGGAGAGGGCCATCTCGTCGACGGGCGGACTGACGTTTACGGTCTCGGCGCGATTTTGTATGAACTGCTGACGGGGCGGTTGCCCTTCGAGGGAACGGGCGAAGAGCTGATCGAACAGGTCGCCACTCCGACGATTGAATCGAAATCTCCGAGAACTCACGATGCCCGAATACCGAAGTCGCTCGATCGCATCTGTTACAAGGCACTCGCAAAGCGGAAGGCGGATCGTTACCGGGGTGCTGATAAACTCGCTGCAGATCTGAGGGCCTTTATCCGCTCGCGGGAGGAAACTGAGAACTCAAGTCTTCGCGATACGGAGCTGATTATTCCGAAAGGGCTCCGTTGTTTTGACGAGGGGGACGCTGCTTTTTTTATCAATATGCTGCCGGGTATCAGAGATGGCAGCGGTGTTCCTGACAGCATCCGTTTTTGGAAAACCGGGATCGAGAACCGGGAAAATCCTTTCCGGGTGGGAGTTCTGTATGGGCCGTCCGGCAGTGGTAAATCTTCCTTTCTTCGTGCGGGGTTGATTCCGCTGCTCGATAACTGGGTCGAACCTCTTTTTGTCACCTCGCAGTCTGATTCGACGGAGGCGGCATTGCTCAATAAACTGCAACAGCGGTTTCCCGACGCGCTGGGTTCCGAGGCGTCTCTGGTCAATTGTCTTCGCCGTATTCGGGACGACAAGCTGGCACCCAAGGGAGGGAAGCTGCTGATCGTGTTCGATCAATTTGAGCAGTGGCTTCACTCGCGACACGACGAAGACCTCGAACTCCCGAACGCGCTGCGGCAGTGCGACGGGGATTCGGTGCAGGTGCTGATTTCGCTACGGGATGACTTCTGGATGGGGATCGGTCAGTTGATGGAGGATATCGATGTCGATTTGCTGCAGACGCAAAACAGCGCCGCGATTGATCTCTTTGATCGTTCTCATGCCCGGAAAATTCTGATCGCGTTCGGAAAAGCGTACGGAAGATTTGATAAGGCCGGGCAGCCCGATGAGCTGTCCGCCGATCAGAGCGCGTTTATCGATGCGGTGATCCGGGACATGGAAACGGAAGGAAAGATCATCCCGCTGCAGCTTTCGATTTTTGCGGAAATGGCAAAAGACATCCCCTGGGATCAGAAGACCCTCAGGAAAATGGGCGGCGTGGAAACCGTGGGGATTACCTTTCTCGATCAGACGTTCTCCTACCGGTCGGCGAATCCCGCTCACCGCGCACTCGCTTCAGAGTCCCGCGATATCCTTGAGGCGCTCCTCCCCGCGAGCGGTAAACTGATTCGGGGCCGCGTCCAGAACACGTCAGAACTGATGAGCAAATCGGGAATCAATTCCCGGGCGAGGTTCCAGAAGACGATCAAAATTCTCGCTGAAGAACTCAAGCTGATCACGCCTGTCGATCCTACCGATTTGAAAGAGAGTGACCACGATCACTACTATCAACTGACACACGATTTCCTCGTTCCAACGCTTCGTCATTGGTTGAATCGGGAGAAAAGTCGAACTCTCACAGGGCGCACCGAACTCAAGTTGAAAGAGCGGGCTGCGATGTGGGCTTCGCGGCCGGAGAAGAAACAATACCCGTCTTTCAATGAGTGGGTCCTGATTTCTCTCCTCACCGCTTCTTCGCGAAATCAGCCCGAGGAGGATCAGTTGATGAAGGTTGCCTCGCGCCACTACTGGACAAGAATCGTTTTCGTCTGTCTCGCCGCAGCGATACTTTCACTCGTCGGAGTGAGAGCGTATCAGTACCAAACCGGGCAAGCCGAAACGAATACCGTGAACGGGCTCGTCGAGGATCTGTGGATAGCTGAGTTTGATTATCTACCCGAGTTGGTCGACCGGCTCGAGCAGTATGCCGGGAGATGGGAGGCCACCGTCGCCGATGAAATCCAGTCGCCGGAGGCATCGGAGGAAAGTCTCCTGCGGGGAAGGGTGGCACTGGCACGCCGGGACCGGACGAGTGCTGCATCGCTTTTTCCGAGTCTTCTCGAACTCAACGCCGACGGTCAGGCAATCGTCATCGAGGAGCTTCGCCCTTATCATGAGCCGGCAGTCGACTATCTGCAATCGCGGATCACCAATGACGATCTTCCGGATCTCGAACTGGTTCGAGCGGGCGCCGCGTTAGCTGCCTACAGCCCCGATCACGAACTCTGGGGCGAGCTCGGGCCGAAAATGGTAAGCCGCCTCGTGGGACTGAATCCGCTCACTGCTTCGGAGTGGATCGTCGCGCTTCAGCCCGCGAGAGAACACCTCATCGTCCCGGCGGCGGAAATCGTTGCGAACGGCTCAAGCGATTCCCCGGAGGTGATGTTCGCCGCAGGTATCACCGCCAAATTCTGCGGCGAGGATTCCAAAGTTCTCCCGATCGAGTTGCTCGTCAAATGTTTGGTCGACGGCGAAATCAGTGCGACGAGGGTGCTCGATCCCATCGTCCGCTCGCGGTGGGATGAGTTGGAAAAACCGATTCGATCTATCTATCATTCGAAAGTTCCCCGGGATTATTTACCCGATTCCGAGAAGCTGCTCGCTCAGCAAGTGCGAGTGATCGGCCTGTATTTCCAGTCAGGGGATTCGGACGTTCTGACGAACTCGCTTCGGAACAGTCGAGAGGACCCGAGACTGAGGGGGCATTTGATTGAGAAGCTCCCCGAGGTGTGTCCCGATGTGGAGAGCTTGATTTCACTCGTGACCGAATCATACGAACCCGAAGTTCTCTACCCGCTTATTCTGGGGTTCACGAGCTATCCAGCGGACGCGCTTCCGGTTGCCGGGCTCATGCGCGTTCTTGAGGAGAAGGAGAAAAATCACAGCGATCCGGGGATTCGGCTCACGGCGCGATGGGCTCGCAAACATCTCGGTGGTGCGGAGGGGCTGGAGGTTGCCAACGGGTTGACGATGATTCCGATTGCGACGCCCGGGGAGTTTGTTGCCGGGTCTCCGCTGAACGAACCCGGGCGGGATGCGGGTGAAGCGATGAAAAATCGCAAGATCGACTACGCGTTCGAAGTGGGTGCCACCGAAGTCACGGTGGAGCAGTTTCTTAAATTTGATCCCGGGTTCGGGTACGCGACCGAGGTGACTCCGTCGCTCGATTGCCCGATCAACCGGACTTCAATGCTCGATGCGATCCGTTATTGTCGGTGGTTGAATGAAAAACAACCCGGCTTCGATCCCGACTGGACCTGTTATCCGCCCGTTGAGGAAGTCAAAGTCGGTATGGAATTGCCGCCGGATTTTTACAGACGTCCCGGGTACAGGCTTCCTACTAAAATGGAGTGGGAGTATGTATGTCGGGCCGGGTCGCGGACCGCGCGCTTTTACGGGGACACCAGTCTCTACCTGGAAAAATACAGCAACGCCGCGCACAACTCCACAGGGCAGATTTCGCCGGTCGCTGTCTTTCGACCCAATCCATTCGGCCTGTTTGATATCTATGGAAACGTGGGGGAGTGGAGTCATGACCCTGACAAACCTACCGAATACACCGTTCCTCATGGAGGCGACTACCGGACGATTCCCAAGTACCTTCGTTCAGCCAGTTCAGATCCAACCGGAATCGATTTCAAACTGAGCACTGCCGGATTCCGCCTCGTTCGTATTCCCCCTCAGAGCAAAAGCCAATAGCCGGGCGTCGACTTGCGTTGGTGGAATCAGCTTGACCTTTGTCTCTCGATCTGCTGTTCCTAGAGCATGTTGTTCGAAGGGCTATGCGTAATACTGTTATTCGCGATTTTGATTGTCGGGGTTCTGATCCTGGCGATTCTGATGAGAAAACTGCTGAAGAGTTTTATAAAGAAGCTCAGTCGTAAATGCAGGAATGAAATTCGAAAACAAGTAGAGGAAGGGACTGCCCCTATCCTGGAGCGGCTCGATGAGATGGAGCATCAGGAGTCGGGTCCGGTTCTGGAGCGGATCGAGCAATTGGAACAAAATTTGTCGGATCTCACCGATGAGAAGTTCGACGTGATTTTCGAGCATGGAGTTATACCGGTGCGGCAAGGGGTTTCGGAAGCTTTAGCGGTGCTCCATTCACTTAAGTCGGATATGGTTGGGCACGGGAGCAGCTACATGACCGGTGCTTTTGGTTTGTCTGCCCCGGGGCACTCTATTCATGTTTTCCGGAATGGGAGTTGGGAGCTTCAGGAGGATTTCAGTCAGGCGGGGTATGAGGCGAGTCGACCAACGATGGAAGGCAGTTACGAAGGTCAGGTCGTCAGAACCGTCTCGGGATTTGCCCTTGAATCTAAATCCTAGATGTCATCTGCGACGATCGATTGTCAGTTCCGGGGCGATTCGCCGCGCGGCCCTGTCTGTCGAATCGTCAATCAGGTGACGGAGATTTCCTCATACGAAATTTCGGGAACGACGGACGAGATCTGCCACGCCTGTCAGAATGAGTTTCGGTCAGGGCGCGAAGTCAACCCGGTCGTCGGGTCGCTGGTTTATAATGCGGTGAAGAAAGTGGCCGATCAAGGCGGTCACCCCGAATGCAGCGTCGAGCGAGCCCACCACCTTTTGCGGTGTGCCAGTGATCAGGTCAGCTTTGTGGTGGCCCAGCTTCCGGAGTTTTCGTTTCCGCCGGCGAAAGCAAAAGATGACGAGGAAGTGTGCGGTGCGTCACTTGCCGTCGGAATGCTGACCGCGCCCCGGAAAATCCCGACGATTGAATCATCGCTTCAAAATGTCCGGTTGGCGGGTTTCTCCGACATCGAGCTGTTTGCCGAACCCGGGTCTTTCATTCCCGATTCACTTCAAGGGCTGCGTATCCATCAGCGTGAAAAGCGATTGGGAAACCTTCTTAACTTTTGTTCAGGGCTGTCGCTGCTGCTGAAAAAATATCCGAACGCGGAGGCGATCGCGATGTTTCAGGACGACATCTCACTCGCCCGCGGAACCCGGGAGTGGCTCGAAACTCAGCTATGGCCCGCCGGAGCCGGAATCGTTTCTCTTTTCACGCCCCGTCCTCATCTCGACAGGAAGGCGGGGTGGCACCTGCGCTCTCCCGGTTTTCAGAGAGTCTGCGGAGCACAGGCGCTGGTCTTCAGGAGGGACACACTCGAGGCTTTCCTTTCGGATCCGCGCGTCTTTGGACGGCTTCATCGAAACGATCATTGCGATGACGCCGTGGTCGCGGGTTGGGCCGCCAGAACGGGGGAGAAGATCGCCTATCACACGCCCTCGCTCGCCGGCCATGGAGATGGCGTTTCGTCGATTTTCGACGGCAATCCTGATCTGAGAAATTTCGCCACGCCTGTGTCGAGCGTGGACCGTATTCCCGGATGGAAAGAGAGCCACAGGGAAAGCCGTGTCGGTCTGATGGGGTGCAACACGGCGACGGGCGTGGGTTACCAGAATCGGGACCTGGTGAAGCAGGGGGTGATCTCGCGGTGGATCGTTTCCGAAGATGACGAGCCACTCAATTTTCGTCAGATCGATTTGCCTCGCGACAGGATTTTGTATTCGCCGAAAGAGGGGATCGATGAACGAAAGTTGAGGGAGTGGTGCCGGGAACTCGATTGGTTGCTGTTCATTGAATCCCCGAAGATTCCGGAACTCGTGAGAGTCGCGGCGCATGCCGGTGCGGGGATCGCCTGTGTCGCCAACTGGGAGTGGCTCCAACCGGAAATGGACTGGCTTTCATTCGTCGATGTCATGTTTTGCCCGACGCGTCAGGCCGAAGTGATGCTCAACGATTGGAAGGAACGTTATGGGTTTGGCTGGAGAGTCATTTATCTCCCGTGGCCCGTCGATGCGACGCGGTTCCCGTTTCGCCAACGCAGGATTTGTGAGAAATTTCTCTACGTCAACGGTTGGGGCGGGAGTTGGCTGAGCTACCCGAACGGCGATCCCGTCGCCTATCGGAGGAAGGGGCTCGACATCGTTTTGGAAACGGCCCGCCTCGCACCCGAACTTCGTTTTGTGATCAGATCACAGGAGCCGCCTCCGGGTGAGGGACTGCCCCGAAATGTCACCTGGCTCGGCGCCGAAGAGGACAACGGTTCCCTTTACGAGCTGGGCGATGTCTGCGTGCAGCCGAGCCGGTTTGAAGGACTCGGTCTTCCTTTGTTGGAATGTCAGGCCGCGGGGATGCCGTTGGTCACGACGGATGCAGCGCCGATGAATGAACACAATCCTTTCAGAGCGGTTCCCACCGAGGGGTTTGAAATCGTGAGCACCGGCCCCGGACCCGTCGCGGCTCACCTCGTTTCGTCTCAGGCACTCGCTGAAACGTTGCGGGGCATCGTTGGCACGAACATCGAAAACGAAAGCGAGGCTGCCCGGGATTTTATTTTAAAAGAACATTCGTGGGCAGCCGCCATGCAAACGCTGAAGCGGGAATTGGTCTCAAGAGGATGAGTCAGGACTTCGTCAGTGACTGTTGCTACCGGGAAACGACGCAGGCGGGTGAGGCGGTCTGCGGGTATTTGCTGGAGTTCGCGGGGATTGCGAATCGTGATCATTTCAAGGTGAATCCGGACATCTGTCAGGCCTGTCAGGAATGGCATCAACCCACCGGCGAAACCCTCAACCCCGTCGTCGCTTCACTGCTCTATCAGGAGGCACATGACGCTGTGGAGTCGGGTCAAACGGATTGGATGAACTCGTCTCCTGCCGCCCTCAAGGCGATCGCGCAGGCTTTTATTCCCGACGAGTCAGACTGTGTTTCGATCGAGCAGGAGACGGAACGCCAGAGTGGTCTTGAAATTGAAAATCTGACCGACCTCATTCCGTTGCCGGGTCACGGGCGACGTGGAGACCGCGTCACCAACTGGGCCGTCGGGGTGACGACCGCACCTCGAAAACAGTCGACGCTTCCAGGTTGCGTTGACTGTCTCATCGAAGCGGGCTGGGAGACGCCGCGGATTTTTGTCGATGGAGAGGTCGACGTGGGATCGCTACCCGCGCACCTCGAAGTGACGCGCCGCGACCCGCAGATCGGGGCCTGGCCGAGTTGGTATCTGGCGCTGACCGAATTGCTGATGCGTCATCCGGGGGCGGAGGCGTTTATGATCGTACAGGATGATGTCGTTCTATTCCGTCATCCGAAACTGAGGGCGTATATCGAAGCGTTTCTCTGGCCGGAGGAAGGGCCCTGCGTCGTTTCGCTGTTCTGTTCACGCGCCTACGCAACCGAAGAGGCGGGGTGGAGTCGACTCGATGAAAACCTGGTGTGGGGAGGTCAGGCGCTGCTGTTCTCGCGGGAAGCCTGCCTCGGACTTCTCTCTGATCCGTGGGTGCTCAGGCACCGGTTAACGAAATCCGGTTTCGCGGGAATCGATTCCGTGGTCGGTCGCTGGGCAGCGCGTCACGATGTTCCCGTGTATGTCTCCACTCCCAGCCTTGCGCAACACATCGGTCAGGTCAGCGCGATCTGGCCTTCGACGACGCAGGCCTACATCAATCGAAGAGCATCACGGTTTGCCGGATCGTCATCGGTTCAATCACGCGAGTAGTTCGCGGTCATCGCCCCTTGCCGGCGTTTCTCAGGGGCCGGTTCGTTCGAGTTGGAAACCGCTCAGCTGGGTGGCCCCGTCTACTGACTCGAGGGAAACGGTGCAGCTTCCGTCGATCACGATTCGATCCAGACTGCGTGTCAGCGAGTGGAACGGTTTGGGCAGCGTCACCGGGGCCGGTAGCTCCGTTCCCTGAACCGAAACTCGGAAGGTGCGGTCTTCACCCGTTTCCGACGTTGAGCAGAATGTCAGGACAGCGCGGTAGGTTCCGGCTTTCAAACCCTGTATGGTCACTGACTTAACCCTGTTGACTCCCGATGCGGCCACCCAGGGGTGCCCGTCTCCGGACTTCATGAAAACGGAGTGACGGTAGGTGTAGTCGGGCGCTTCCGGGAGTGTCGTGATCTCGACCTGAGGACTGGGGCCTCCTGAGTGCGGGTGATCGATCCAGAGCAATCCGTCGCGGGTGACGCGGTCTCCGGGCGCGCCGAAGTTGATCCCGATGCGTTGAATTTTTCCGGCGAGTTGTTCGCTTGTCATCTCGCCCCACGCCGTCCATTGCTCATGAGATTCCGGCAGGCTGTAAAGTGACATTCCCGTGGGGAGCGGGTAGCTGCAGGTGCAGCCTTCGTAAAAGTAGGGAACGTTGAGGAGACCGTTCGCGGGGATGATGCTGTTCGTGCAACCCGAGCGAGGTCCGCTCAGGTTGATCGTTCCGCTTTCATTCGTTTTGTCGTAGAACGCGGCGGTCGCGGATCGCATCGTGTAGAGATTGCCGTAGTCGATCCCGTTGTCGCAGCCGTAGGCCATCGGGAAAATCCGGGGTTCGGTTTCGCCGGTGAGCGGGTTGATTCGCTCGCTCGTGAGTGGTTCGTCAGGCGTCGGGCGTTCGTTGAGATTTGCGGGGCGATACTGGGAAGGCTGGATCGTCTCGCGATCGATTTCGGCAAATGATTGACGGAGTTCCGGCACTTCCTCTTTCGATAACTCGCGCCCCGTGTAGACATCGGTGAAACGCGGGGCGAGGAGTCGGTAGTCGACCTTTCCGGTTCTGGTCGAGGCGTCGAGCCAGTCCTTGTCGATCGAAATCATGGTGCCGTCGACGAAGGTCGGCTGAGGTGAACGCTTGAAATTGCCCACCTCGTCGTCGAACCAGAGAACCCCGAGCGGCGCTTTGACGAGGGCATCGGGACTGAGCTCAAAATTGCCGGTGTAGTTGCTGCTGCCTTCGAGGGCGCCTTGGCGCGTGATGAGAATAAACTCGTCTGAAAAGGGCTCTATCGTTGCCCGCGAAAGGGTTGCCTGCTTCGCTGCCTCGTCATATTTGGCGGGGAGTAACATCCTTCCTCCATAGGGACGGACGGATTCGTAGAGCGACTCGATTTTCTCCTGCGAGAGTTCCATCGAATCGGAGACGAGGATCAGGCCGGCGAGATAGGGCGGCAGGGGGCAGTTGCCGGGATCGTGGTCGAGAACGTGGAAGCGGCTCTGCAAATTGGGGCGAACCCGGAGGCGGTCCCGATGAAACTCCGGTTTTTCTGTGATCGCGAAAAGGCGATCGAGTTTGGATTTTTCAAGAATTCCGGCAAGATCCTCGAAGCGCCATTCTCCGAGGGTGATTGCGAATCCGTGTGGGGCGGTGATCGCGTTCAATAAGTTTGAAGCAAATTGCGACTCGGCATTTTTGGCTGAGGAGAGGGGCCATCGTTTTGGCGGTGCTTCCTCATTGATCTGTTTCGAGAGCGCGTGAATCACTCCTGACTTCGTGGTTACGAAAAGTCTCCCGTCTCCCGCCACGATCCCGTGGACTTCGGCGTCGTCCGGCAGGGCGGGGAGGTTTTCCGAAATTGTCAGGCTCGCGTCCGCAAAGTGAATCGAATCGCGCACGCCGGCGATGCCTTCCGCGCGCGGCTTGTCCTCGTGACGTTTGGCGTTCACCGAGTCGTCGGCGAGGAGGCCGCGTCGTTTCAGCTTCTGTTGTTCTTTGGCGCCGGGAGTCGAGGCAAACCAACCACCCGGGAGTCTTCCGGGAGTGGGTAGTTTGAACTCGATCACTGCGCCGGTTTTCAGATTGAGGCGGGCGGGGTAGGCATTGCTCGAGGGGACGATGAGTTCGTCCGTTTCGGGGTCGATGAGGAGATAGCCCTGAGGAGCGAGTCCGGCCAGTGCTTCCGTGTTGTGCGGTTGCTGATCGTAGATGTGTCCCATCCTGTCATTGAGCCATATCACTTTTCCCGACGTCGCATCGAGGCAGTAAACGAAGACGCCTTCGAACGGCCAGACCCCGGCGGCAAAGTAAACGCGGTCATCCCGGAGGACCGCGCCACCCCGGATAGGCCAGACCGAAATGAGATGACGGTTTCCGAGCAGTTTGCGCTCCGAAGGAACCGCCTTAAATTTCCAGACGAGCTCGCCGGACGACGCTTTCACGCAGTAAAACCAACCGTCGTCGGAACCGAAGAGGATTCGTCCTTTTCCGCCAACGGGGGCGAACCGGACAGGTCCGTTCGTGAAAAATTTCCAGAGTTCGGCGCCCGTTCCCGTGTCATAAGCGGTGACGCTGTCGTCGATATTCGAGGAAAGCACGAGCCGTTTTCCGAGGACGATGGGCTCGTATCCTGAATCGAATTGGAGGCGGACATCCTGAAAGGCGGAGGCCGGTTGGGGTAGTTCGCGACTCCAGATCGGCTTCCAGTCGGTCAGGTCGCCGAGCTGCTGACTGGTCTCGGCGGTGCGGCCGGAGTTTTGTCGCCATTGCGGCCAGTCTGGAGACGCCGAGTCTGGAGACGCCGGGTCTGGAGACGCCGGGGCGGCGGCATAGGCCAAGCCTGACGTGAGAATCAGAAGAAAAGTGAGTCCGCGCAGCATCATAGGGAAAGAGTAGGGAGGGGGAGGCGGCTTTGAAAAAGGAAAAGCTTCCGGAATCAGGGGACCGCAAAAGGACAGGAAGGGGGGAATGACTCACCATGGTTGCGCTCGGTTTGGGGATTGAACCCGAAGAAGGGGCATGCCAGAGTTCCCACCGGATGAAAACCTTCTTCTCTGCTCCCAGGCAACTACCCCTCAAATTTCTCCTGTCCGGGCTACTGATCGTGACGACTACGATCTGGGCCTGTCAGGTGCCGGTGTTTCGCTACGCTCTCGAGCGCTGGACTCCCGATACGTATGAATTGGTGATAGCGCCGCGAAAGGGCGGGCTGACCGGTAAGGAAGAGGCCGCGCTGGAGTTTCTGACCGAGCATTCCAAGTCGCTTGAGATTCCTTTAAATCTCAAGACCCGCGTGTTGGGAGAGGGTGAGAATTCCACCGACGCTGCGATCGCCTCTCTGTTCTATCCCGGTCATCATCAGGGGATCGGTGCGGCTCCGATTTGGCAAGGCGGGCTCACGATGGAAAACGCGCGGCGCATCGTCGATTCGCCCGTCAGGCGGGAACTTGCGACCCGCATTCTGAAGGGGGAGTCCAGTATTTGGCTCGTCGTCGAATCCGGAGATGCCGAAAAGGATTCCAAAGCGGAGGCGATTCTCGCGGAGGGCATTCAAACGGCCACGGAGATGCTACAGATTCCCGATGGCGTCGTGGGACAGAATGAAGTCGACGCCGGAACGGCGGGCGATGTTGATCATGAGAATATCCTTCAGTCCGACGTCCCGTTGAAAATCGAGTTCTCGGTTCTGCGGGTGGATCGACTCGATCCTGAGGAGGCGATTTTCCTCCAGATGTTTCTTCATCTCGAGGATGATCTCGTGGACTTTGCGGCCGAGCCGATGGCATTCCCCGTCTTTGGTCGAGGGCGGGTTCTCGAGCCTCTGATTGGACTCGGGATCAACGAGAGTAACATCCTCGAACATTCCGGGTATCTCTGCGGTGCGTGTTCCTGCGAAGTGAAGGATCAGAACCCGGGAATGGATTTGTTAATGGCGGTGAACTGGGATGCGGCGATGGAGGGCAGCCAGGTGATTATCGACAAGCTGCTGCCACCACTCGAAGGACCCGCAGCACTTCTCGCTGCCGCCGAGTCCGGGGCCTCAGATGAAAAGGCTGCCGCTGCGGCTGAAGTGGTCGCGCCTGAGCCGGATGCTGAACCTGTTTCTCCGGAGATGATAGCAGAGATCGTTTCCACGGAGAGGCCGTTCGCCCGACTCTGGGTGATTCTCGGGGGAGTGCTAGTCCTTCTCGGTCTGGGATCCTTTTTCATTCTTCGTAAGAAAGCCTCATGAAACTGACTCGACTCGTCTCTCGTGAAATTGCTCACCGGAAAGGGAACTTCGTTCTCTCTCTTCTCGGCGTCGCGCTTGCGGTGGGCTGCGTCGTCGCAATGGTGTGTCTGTTAGGTGCTCATCAGAACCATTCTGAGCAGTTACTTGAGGGAATGCGGGAATCGACGAAAGCGGACATGGTCAAGTTGGAAGACGATGTTCGAAAATCGATGAAGGGCCTCGGGTTCAACATCTATATTTTTCCGAAGGATCAGGAAATGGCGGAAGTCTACGCTGAAGGGTTCGCCTCGGAGACGATGCCGGAGGAATACGTGACCAAACTGGCCAACAGCAAGATCGTGACGGTGAACCATCTCCTGCCGAGTTTGACGAAAAAATTGAAGTGGAAAGAACAGAACGATCGCACCGTGATTGCGATCGGGATTCGCGGGGAGGTTCCGATTGCACACCGCGATCCGAAGAAGCCGTTGCTCGACCGGGTCGAGCCGGGGAAGCTGGTCCTCGGGTATGAATTGGCGAGAGGGGCGGGGCTCAGGGAAGGGGATTTGACCACCTTTCTCGGTCGGGATTTCGTCGTCTCGAAAACACACGATGAGCGGGGAACGAAAGACGACATCACGATTTGGATGAACCTTTCCGAAGCTCAGGAGCTGCTCGGGGAGAAGGGGCGTATCAATGCGATTCAGGCGCTCGAGTGCAACTGCGCGACGATCGACCGGCTCGGTGAAATTCGGGCCGAGCTGATGAAAATACTCCCGGAAACGCAGATCATCGAAACGCAAAGCACCGCCCTTGCCCGGGCTGAGGCGAGAAATCTCGCGAAAGCGACCGCTGAAAAGCGCCTCGCAGACACGGCTCGCGAGCTCGCCAGCCTCGGTGCGGAACGGGAGCGGTTTGCCGGAGTGCTCCTTCCTCTCGCGATTCTCGCGGCGATGATTTGGATCGGCTTGCTCGCTTTGCTCAATGTCAGAGAGCGGATCGGCGAAATTGGAATTCTCCGCGCGGTGGGAGTGCAGAGCAATCGTCTCTTCGCCGCCTTTCTCGCCCGGGCCGGTCTCGCTGGGGTTCTGGGGGCGTTGGTGGGCCTCGCGGGATTTGCGCTTCTCTACCCTTTGCTCCGCGATCGACTCTTTCAGGCGCAGGAACTCTCGTCTCTCCTTGAGTGGAAATCGTGGCTCATTCCATTGATTGCCGCGCCACTTCTCGCCGCCGCTGCCGCGTGGCTTCCCGCTCTCCTCGCGGCACAGAAAGACCCAGCCGACATTCTGCGACATGACTGATAATTCGATTTTAGAGGCCGAAGGGCTGAAGAAGACCTTTCACACTTCCGGTGGCGATGTCCGTGCCGTCGATGAGATTTCCTTTTCGCTGGCGGGCGGGGACTTTGTCGCAATGCACGGACCGAGCGGGTGCGGGAAATCGACCTTGCTCCTGATGGCGGGCGGTCTTCTATCCCCGGACGAGGGGGTGTTGACGATCAACGATACGAATCCGTACTCGCTCAGTGCGGGAGCGCGGGCTGCTTTTCGCGGACAGCACGTTGGCTTTGTCTTTCAGCAATTTCACCTCATTCCCTATCTCGACGTGCTCGATAACGTGCTCGTGAATCAGTTGGCGGCCGGGGAAGAGGATCTCAGAGCGGAGGCGGAAAGTCTTCTCGCCAAATTTCAAATCGATCACCGCAAGCATCATGTTCCCTCGCGGCTCAGCGTCGGGGAGCAGCAGCGCGTAGCGCTTGCGAGGGCACTGGTTCGAAAACCGGGATTGATTCTCGCCGATGAGCCGACCGGGAATCTCGACACGGAAAACTCAACGATCATTCTGGAGCATCTCTCTGAATTTGCGAAGGCAGGCGGCGCCGTTCTCATGGTAACGCACGATGATCGCGCCAGAGCGGCTGCGAATCGCGCGCTCGAACTGTCGGAGGGAAAGTTGGTGTGATTGCGCCGAGCCTCTGATTGCTTACTTATACTCTATCTGATAGGAATTCTACATCTATGGAAATCACCGTCCAATACACGGGGCAACTCGCCGGAATCACAGGGGCACGGGAGGAAGTGATCGAACTTTCCCCGGGGACTCCGTTCAGTGATCTCGTCAGTCAGCTGAGCGCGAAACACGGGAGGAAATATTCGGATCTGATTCTGACTTCCTCCGGCGAGCTTCGGCCGTCGACCTTGATCGTCATCGATGGCGAGCAGCACCTGGGGGACACGTCCGACATTGTTCTCGATGAATCACGCACCGTGATGTTGATGACTCCGATTGCGGGCGGATGAGCGAACTTTCTGATGATGACCGCGCCATCTATGAATGGCAGTTGGATGTCCCCGGCTTCGGAGAGGAGGGGCAGGCGCGCTTGCGAAATGCCACCGCTCTGGTGTCACGTGCCGGCGGGCTGGGAGGGCCACTCTGTTTTTCCCTCGCCGCAGCGGGCATTGGAAAACTGATCATCGCTCATGCCGGAGACCTTCGCCCTGATGATCTCAATCGACAGATTCTGATGCGTCACGACGGGCTCGGAAAACCGCGGGTCGAGAGCATCCGTAAGACTTTGGAGGCGTTCAATCCCAACATCGAAGTCGAGGCTGTTCCCGAGAATATTTCGGAAAACAACGCCGCCTCTCTCGTCGATCAGGCGGATATCGTGTTTGGAGCGGCTCCCCTTTTTGAGGAGCGTTTCCTACTCAATCGGGAATGTGTTCGGCGGAGGATTCCTCTGATTGACTGCGCGATGTTCAACATGGAAGGGCACATCATTCCCATCATTCCCGGGGAGACGGCCTGTCTCGCCTGTCTTTATCCTGAAGTGCCGCCTCATTGGAAACGTAAATTTCCCGTGCTCGGCGCAGTGTCGGCACTCGCTGCGAATATCGGCGCGCTGGAAGGCATCAAATGCCTCACCGGGCTCGCGGAATCGCAGAAGGGGAAGATGCTCTACTTCGACTCTGCGACGATGAATTTTCAGAAGATTGTGATTCAAAGAAACCCCGACTGCACTGTATGTTCCGCGACGTGATGAGAACTCTACTTTTCCTTCTGATCTCCGCGTTTCTGTTTACAGGATGCGGAAAAAATGACGACACCCCCGAAAATACGGAATTGGTGATGCTCTGTGCGGCGGGAATCAAGAACCCCGTCACGAAGATCGCGGAAGCCTACGAAGAGGAATACGGCGTCAATGTCAGGCTGCAGTTCGGAGGGTCGGGGACCTTGCTGAGCAATCTCGAGGTTGCCGGTGCCGATATCTACCTCGCGGCTGATTCGAGCTACACGAACCAGGCCCGGGTGAAAGGACTCGTCGCTGAGACGATACCGGTTGCGTGGATGAAGGGCGGCTACGGCGTCCTGAAAGGGAATCCGAAGAAGATCACTTCGCTCGCTGACCCGAAACGGGAGGACGTTCGCGCCGGGATCGGAAATCCGGAGGCGGCCTCGGTGGGGCGTTTCACGAAGAAAATTCTCAGTAAGCACGGCGCGTGGGAGGGATTTGATCCCGCGGTGACTTTTCCCACCGTGAACGAACTCGCCAATGCGCTGAAGCTCGGAACGATCGACGTCGCTATTCTCTGGGATGTCGTCGCGACACAGTATCCGGAGATTGATTTTGTCCCGCTTCCTGAATTCGATGCGGAGAAGAAGGACGTTACGATCGCCGTGGCTACCTCTTCGAAGGTGCCAACCGAAGCGCTTCGCTTTTGCCGCTACCTCACTGCACGGGACAGGGGACTGCCCGTTTTCAAAGAAGAGGGGTTCGAAGTCGTCGAAGGAGATGTCTGGGATCAGAAGCCGGAGATTTTGCTCTTCAGCGGTGCGATGTTGCGGCCTGCGATTCAGGAGACGATCAAGTCCTTCGAGGAGCGGGAGGGCGTTTCGATACAGCCTGTCTACAATGGCTGCGGCGTGCTCGTTTCTCAGATGAAAGCAGGGGAGAAGCCCGATGCCTATTTCTCCTGTGACTTGAAATTCATGACGATGGTCAGCGATCAGTTCGGGGACAGCACCGTCGTTTCCGCGAACGAGATGGTGATCTTGACGGAGAAGGGGAATCCGAAAGGGATTACCTCGCTCGAAAAACTGACGGTTCCGGGGATTCGACTCGGCTTGTCGCATCCGGAGAAGTCGGCCCTCGGGTTCCTGACAAAAGAGCTGTTGGTGAGCGAGGGACTTCACCGGAAGATCGTCGATGCCGGGAATTTGAAAATGGAGTCAGCGACCGGGGATTTTCTCGTCAACCAGATCAAAGCGGGATCGCTGGACGCGGTGATCGTCTATCGGAGCAATGCTCTCGCGGCGGCGTCGACCGCCGAAGACTTTGAGATCGTGACTATTGACCGCCCCGGTGCCTTTGCGACTCAGCCTTTTGCGGTGGGGAAGGAATCGAATCACGCGCAGCTGATGAATCGATTTCTCGAGGCCTGCGTCTCTGCTACCGGAAAAGAAAATTTCCTTCAATACGGGTTCCGATGGGAGTTGAAGAATTCCCCTTCGCAGCCTTAGAGTGGGGCCTGTTTTTATCCTCACCTATTCGTGCAACCCTCTCCCCACAGAGTTCGATCTGACTTTCCGTTTTATTCGGCGATTCTTGGTATCGCCGGGCTCTATCTTCTGCTCATCGTGGGGATGCTCGCAGCCGACCTATGGTATGCGTGCACGAATGTGTCGATGGCGGAGTTCCGGGCGTTGCTCGCGAATGAGGACATTCAGTATTCGGTCAGGCTCACGTTGATCAGTTGCACCGTTTCCGCGATTCTTTCCGTGATCGTTGCGATTCCGGCAGGATACATCCTCTCCCGCTACCAGTTTTTCGGCAAGACGCTGATCGATGCGGTTCTCGATATTCCGATTGTCCTGCCTCCACTGGTTGTCGGGCTGAGTCTCCTGATTCTTTTCAACAAGATGCCGCCCTGGAGCGGTCCGTCGTTCGAGGAAATGCTCGGAGGGAATTTCACCTACAATGTGCCCGCGGTGATTCTCGCGCAGTTTACAGTGGCCTGTGCTTTCGCGGTTCGCACGATGCGAAACACTTTCGATCAGATCAGTCCGCGGGCGGAGCAGGTTGCACTGACTCTCGGGTGCAACCGGGGAAGGGCCTTCCGCTCCATCGTCGTGCCGGAGGCCTGGAGAGGGATCTCGACCGCCGGGACGCTCGCGTGGACGCGGGCGATGGGTGAGTTCGGGCCGATTCTCGTTTTTGCCGGCGCGATCCGCGGAAAAACCGAAGTGTTGTCCTCATCTGTATTTCTGGAAATCAGTATCGGAAACCTCGAAGGCGCCGTCATCGTATCGCTTCTCATGGTGACGATCGCGATTATCGTTCTCGTCGCGATTCGATTTTGGGACAAAGGAAACCGTGAGCAGTTCTATCATGATTAAGGTTGAGAATCTGCATGTTCGAGCCGGCGAGTTTCGTCTCTCCGATGTCTCCTTCGAAATTCCGTCGGGGCAGTATGGCGTTCTCATGGGCAAGACGGGGAGTGGGAAAACGACGATCCTCGAAGCGGTCTGCGGGTTGAAAGAAGTCACGGGCGGGAACATTCAGCTCGGTGAAATCGACGTGACCGACGCCCGGGCAGGCGATCGCGGAATCGGTTTCGTTCCTCAGGAGGCGACACTTTTCTCAACGATGACAGTTCGGGGGCATCTTTCCTTCGGGCCGAAAGTCCGTCGGTGGTCCAGGCCGGAAATTACAGCGCGAGTCGACGAACTGGCTGAGGTGCTGGGGATCACTGACCTGCTCGATCGGAAACCTTTCGGGCTCAGCGGGGGAGAACGCCAGCGGGTCTCGCTGGGACGCGCGCTCGCTCCGAGACCTCAGGTCCTTTGCCTCGACGAACCGCTGAGCGCTCTCGATGAGGCCACGCATGAGGAGATGATTGCGCTGATTCGCAAGATGGTGAAGAGCCACGGGATCACCGCTCTGCACATCACCCACAGCATGAGCGAAGCGAAAGAAATCGGTGACTGCCTGCTGCGACTGGAGGACGGAGCGATCCATCCCGTGGATTTCTGATCCGCAAAGGTGTCCCTCTTCGTTTCATCTCATGCCTCCCCGGGGGACGGGAACGAAGGGACTCGTCACCGGTCGTTTCAGCCGGGCGGTCGCGGGGTTCATCTTCACCGCCAAGGTGGATCGAAGGTCACAAAAAAGGCCCTCGATCAGGGATCGAGGGCCGATTTTCAGCAGGGTCAGCGTTGGGTGCCAAGAGGGAAGTGAAGATTCGTTTTTTTGTTCACAGATTTGTTTTTTTTGTTTCTTCGAACTGTTCACTTCCGGTCTTCAGGCATCTTTGGTTGTCTACTGATTTGAGGACCGCCCTCTCGGGCTTTCCACTTAATATGTTTTGTTTTTGTTTCCGGGAGTCAGTTGTTGGATTCACCGGCTTATTGGTATCCATCTTAAAAGCAGGTAGCGTGCCAACCGCTGTATCCCCCAATTCCACGGCGTTGGAAGGGGATTTCGTGGATTCCCCCGTCTCCGGACGGGGCTCTGGATTGCGAAATGCAAATTGCCTCATGGCTTTTTGCACGGAGGAAAAGAGCGCGCGTTTTTACGCAGACCCGGACGGGGATTTTTCTTCCGAAAAAGTCACGGGCAGCCGGACCTCGAAGACGCTTCCGCAGTTTTCCCCCTCACTCGAAACAGCGATGGAGCCGTTGTGGAGTTCGACGAGTCGTTTTACAAGCGTGAGTCCGATACCGAGGCCTGCGTTAGTCCGGTCGGGAGAGGGGAGGAGCTGATGAAAGATATCGAAAATGGCCTTCTGATTCTCTCCGGAAATACCCATTCCATTGTCGGAGACTTTTACGACGAAGTCGTCGCCATCCGTTTCCGCCGAGAGCTCGATCTCCCCGCCGGGCTGAGTGTATTTCGCCGCGTTATTGAGAAGGTTGGAAACGATTTGAGACACGCGATGGGAATCCACGGTCACGTCCGGTGACGGGTCGGGGAGATCGAGCGTCAGCGTGTGGTTGAATTCATCGATCAAGGGCCGACTGATTTCGACGGAATTGTGGAGGATCTGATTGAGTGAAACTTTGGACGGTCTTATCGCTATCTTCCCGCGGGTGAAGCGTGAGATGTCGAGAAGGTCGTTGACGAGCACGGTGAGCTGCAAGGCCTGACTTTCCATCACTCCCTGTATTTTCTTCACGGTAGCGACATCGTCGGCCTTCATCTTCAGGATCTCGAGGCCGGTCCGAATCGGGGCGAGCGGGTTTCGCAGCTCGTGAGCGAGCGTGGCGAGAAACACGTCTTTACGTTCGTCCGCGTCGGCCAGTTGTTCTGCGAGATCGCGCAATTCCTCTTCCGTCTCTTTTCGTTCCGTAATATCGAAAGTGATGCCGTCGAGCCTGAGGCATTTGCCTTCCGCTGAGAGCGTTGCTGTTCCCGTTGAATTCAACCATCTCACCTGTCCCGACCCGGGGTCGACGGCACGGTGATCGACTGAGTAATTGACTCCGCCCAGGATCGCCTCTTCCACCGCCCGGCGGGTTGGTTCTCTGTCATCGGGGTGGAGGCGGTCGAAAAACAATTCAATCGTGGGGGGACTTACGTCATCGAAAAAGAGCAGCTTCCGGGTGCGGGCATCCCACTCAAGATCGCCGAAGGGATATTCCGCCTTCCAGAGACCCACTCCGGTCGACTCGAGGATAAACTGGAGGTGTTTGCTGTTTTCAACGAGGGCCTGTTCAGCACGGCGCCGCGCATGGATTTCCTGACTGAGGTCGGCGATGCGCTCGCTGAGAAATTGAAATCGATGATTGGCCGCCTCACCGGTGCGGAACCTCAATTGGAGGAGCGCGGGGCTCTCTCCGTCCCGGGGACAGATGAGGGCTCCTTCGACGCGGTAGGGCACGCCTTTCGCTTCTCCGTCGTCGTGACTGTTTAGAAGGAGCGAGCCCGGAACCGCGGCCCGGGTGCGGCTGCATAACCTGAGAAACCGTTCGAGGTTTTCGGGGGAATTGAGGACGAGATCTGAGAGGGGCTTTCCGGTGAGTGAACTTTCCGCTCCTGCGAATTCCCGAACCGCGGCCGGATTTGTGGAAATGATTTTGCCGTCGCCGGTGATCAGCAACATGGGTTCCGGCCAGGCCCCCGCGAAAAGAGAGAACTCTTCCGTGGTCAACTGTCGCTGCCGGGTTCGGTTTTGAAGTACTCCCGGCCCTCCGCGTTTCCGGCTTCTTCGGTCGCCTTGAGATAAACGACGACGCGGCATCCGGAATGTCCTTCCGCAATTGTCTCCTCGAGACTGACTTTGGCATAATCCAGATTCTCCGAGGCGATGCTTCCAAAGACGTTGGACGTCATCATGCAGAGGGCGGGGCGTCCCACCACTTTTTCGCCGAAGGGACAGGCCCGGTTTCCGAGGACGATCTTTTCCTCATCGCGGGAGATGATAAAGAACTCGCCCTGAATTCGGCGTTTCAAATCCACGAGAACCGCAGCGACCTGATCGGGGGACAGGGAGGAAACGGAGAGTGCCTTGCGATAGGACTGATTGATCTCATCGCCGATCTCCTGTCCGACGACGCTGATGAAACCGGAGGCTTCCTCGAGGCCGACGACATCCTGGAGTGTTCCCGAGAGGTGACGCAACAGCGACCGTAGAAAACCGTCCCGTTCAAGCGGGATCGAAGCGCTGGCCACCCCGGCGGCGACCTCGTTGATTTCCGGAGGTGCGTTCTCTTCTTTCATGTATACGAATCTCCAGTCGATACCAAGATCGTCTGAAACCGGAGCCACTGTCAAGATTGCTTTCGTCTCTGGAGCGCTGGATTGAAGGGGATTTGGAGGGGATTTGGAGGGGGGTGGAGGAATCATCCCGCTGAATTTCTGTTCTCCGCGGGCGCCGGAAATGTTTGCTCCTCTCGATTTTTTGTGAAAAAATGTGCCGCGCCGGCGAAATTTTAAACTGTGCCCCCAGGTGAAAACGACAGCTACCGACCACTCTCCCGATCAGATCGATTCTAACTTTAAAGGAGGGGGCGAAATGGGTCGGCGTATGTCGTCACTGGACTGGAACAAAACGGGTCTGGGACCTCCCGATCAGTGGGAGCGCAGTCTTAAGACGGCGGTCAGGATCGTGCTGACCTGTCCTCAGCCGATGTTTATCTGGTGGACCGGTGAATTCTACAACCTGTATAACGATGCCTACGTTCCCGTGCTGGGGAAAAAACATCCTCAGGCTCTCGCCCGACCCGCCCGGGAAATATGGGGAGAGATCTGGGATGAGATCGGCCCGCGGGCGGAATCCGCGCTCCTCGAGGACGAGGGGACTTTTGATGAGGACTTACTGCTCATCATGAATCGTCACGGATTTTCCGAGGAAACCTATTACACGTTTTCCTACAACCCGTTTCCCAATGATGAAGGAGGGACCGGAGGCGTGATCTGTGCGTGCACCGAGGAAACGCGCCGCGTCATCGGAGATCGCCGTATCGAATTGCTTCGCTCGCTCGCCGTCGCCGGTTCCAATGCCGAGTCGGTCTTCGAGATCTGCTCGAAGAGCTGCGAGGCTTTGCTCGCCAATGCGCGGGATCTTCCCTTTGCGATGATTTACCTTCGCAGTGAACCCGGAGGCGAACTCGTCCTCGCGGGGAGCTCGGGAGTCGCTGCGGGAGATCCGATCGCCCCGGATCAGATTTCGGTCGAGGATTTCAACGCCTTGTGGTCGATTGATGATAACGGGGATGAGGAACGCGAGCCTGTTTCGATCAGCGACCGGTTTGAAGATATCCCGACCGGAGCATGGGACGTGTCTCCCAATGAGGTTGTGCTGCTTCCCATCGGGGCCACCTCCGGGGATTTAAGTGACGGCGTCCTCGTCGCCGGTCTCAATCCCTATCGGCCTTACGACGACGATTATTCAGGCTTCATGAAGCTGGTGAGCGGGCAGATCTCGGCCGGTATTTCGAGGGCTGAGGCGTTTGAGGAGGAGAAAAGGCGTGCCGAATCTCTTGCCGAGTTGGATCGGGCGAAGACGACATTTTTCTCCAATGTCAGTCACGAACTCCGCACTCCGCTGACTTTGATTCTCGGGCCCATTTCCGAACTGAGAAACCGGGCGGGCGAGGGCGGACTCTTCGAAGAGGCCGCCGACATTCTCGATGCGGCCCATCGGAACGGGAAACGGTTGATGAAACTGGTGAACACCTTCCTCGACTTCACGAGGATTGAAGCGGGAAGAGCTGATGCTCTTTTCGAAAGCATGGACCTTGCGGCACTGACGACCGATCTCGCGAGCACTTTTGAAAGCGCGATGGATCGTGCCGGCCTCAGTTACGAGGTGGACTGCCCGACCCTTTCCGAGCGCGTTTACGTCGATCGCGATATGTGGGAGAAGGTCGTTTTGAACCTCGTTTCGAATGCCTTTAAATACACGCTTAACGGCTACGTTAAAGTGACGCTCCGAGCGGAGGACGGCGAGGCGGTTTTGCGGATTGAGGATTCGGGCACGGGGATTCCCGAAGACGAGCTTCCGCGACTTTTCGAGCGATTCCACCGCGTCGAAGGCTCAACGGGGCGCAGTCAGGAAGGGTCAGGAATCGGTCTTGCGCTGGTCAAGGAACTCGTGGCTCTCCATCACGGGACGATATCGGTAGAGAGTAAGCAGGGGCAGGGCAGCGCTTTTACGGTGAGGGTTCCGCTCGGTTCAGAGCATCTCGATCCTGCGAGAATCGCCGCTAACCGTCAGCTCATTCCGACCGCAACCGGCGCGTCGGTCTTCGTTGAAGAAGCGCTCCGTTGGCTCCCCGAAGACGGAGCGGGATCCGGTTCCAGCTACGGACGCAGAGCCGTGCTTCCCCCGGAGGTTCGCGCTGAGGGCGCCCGGGCCCATGTTCTCCTCGCGGATGACAGCGCGGACATGCGGCAATACGTGGAGCGACTTCTCGTTTCGGATTTTGGAATCACCGCGGTGGCCGACGGGGTGGAAGCTTACAAAATTGCGATCCGCGCTCGACCTGATCTAATCATTTCGGATGTGATGATGCCGGGGCTCAGCGGGATCGAATTGATTCGAAAGCTTCGGGCCAACCCGGCGACGGCGGGGATCCCGGTGATCCTTCTATCAGCGCGAATGGGCGAGGAAGCCCGGATCGAGGGGATTGAGGCGGGAGCAGACGATTACATCACGAAACCTTTCAGCGCCCGGGAATTGATTGCCCGCGTCGGGGGAGCATTGAATCTTGCCTCGGTCCGACGTGAGGCCATTGTCAGGGAGGAGGAGTTGAAGGCGCGAACCGCTCATGTTCTCGAAAGTATTACCGAGGGCTATGCCTCGCTCGACTCTGACTTTGTTTACACGGCGCTGAATGACCGTGCTGAGCACATCCTTGACCGGTCTCGCGATGAACTGGTTGGCCAATGCCTTTTCGACGTGTATCCCGACATGAATGGCAGCCTCGTGGAGGAAAAATACAGGGAGGCGATGGATAAGCGGGTCCCCGTTCATTTCGAATTTTATTATGAATCGTGGCAGCGATGGTTCGAGATCGGCGCCTATCCCGAGGATGGCGGCGGGCTCGGGACTTACTTCCGGGACATCACGCACCGGGCTCACACCGAAGCGATTCTCGAAGGACAGAAGCGCGCTCTCGAAAGAGTGATTCACGGGGCGGAACTCTCCCACGTTCTCGAAATCCTCACGCTCACGATCGAGGAACTGTCCGGGGGAAACGCACTCGCCTCAATTCTGCTTCTCGATGAAGGCGGACGTCACCTCCGCAAAGGAGCGGCTCCGAGTCTTCCGGCGGAATACAATCGCGCCATCGATGGACTCGAGATCGGTCCGAATGTGGGTTCCTGCGGCACCGCGGCTTATCAGCAGGAATGCGTGATCGTTTCAGATATCGAGACGGATCCGCTCTGGGCGGATTTCAAAGATCTCGCGCTTCAGCACGGACTTCGTTCCTGTTGGTCCTCGCCGATTCAATCCGCAAAAGGGGAGGTGTTAGGCACTTTTGCCGTTTACCACCGGACCACGTCGACGCCCTCGGCCGAAGACATGACCACGGTGGATCTGCTTAAAAATACCGCCGCTATCATCATCGAAAGGGACCGGGAGAGGCAGCAGCGTCAGGCGATTGCGGAGTCACTCAGGGATGCTGACCGGCGGAAAGACGAATTCCTCGCGACGCTTGCTCACGAACTTCGCAATCCGCTGGCCCCGATTCGGACCGGTCTCGAAGTGTTGCGAATCGGCAATCCGTCCGCCGAAGAAACCGAACGCGTCCGCGCGATCATGGAGCGTCAAACGGAGCAGATGGTGAGGTTGATTGATGATCTCCTCGATGTTTCGAGGATCACCCGCGGGAAACTCAAACTCCGGAAAGTCCTGATTCCTTTGCGGGAAGTGATCCGCGATGCCGTCGCCGCGACGCAGCCGTTCATCGATGAGGCGAAGCACCGGTTGGAGGTCCTCGAACCGGATGCTTCCCTTAAAATTGAGTGCGATCCACATCGACTCGCGCAGGTCTTGTCCAATCTCTTGACGAACGCTTCGAAATACACGCCTGACGGTGGTCGAATCACGGTGCGCACTATCCCCGCACCGGAAGGGGATGAAGTGGTGATCGAAGTGAAGGATAACGGGGAAGGCATCGCGAAAGAGCTGCAGGCCAATATCTTTGAGATGTTTGCGCAAATTGAGAATATCCGGGAGAAGTCCCCGTCGGGGCTCGGTATCGGGCTCACTCTCGTGAAATCGCTCGTCGACATGCATGGCGGTTCCATCAGGGTGGAGAGCGAGGGCGTCGGGAAGGGCAGTGCATTTCTCGTGACTCTCCCTCTGTCCCCTGAACGTCTTACCGCAGACGCCGCGCACGAAGAATCAGCGAACACGATGGATCAGGAAACAGTGAGTGATCCGGAGAGTAAAATCAGGATTCTTGTTGTCGATGACAAGGCGACCGCGGCCGAGACACTCGCGATGTATTTCGAAATGCAGGGGTTCGAGGTCTCCACAGCCAACGACGGTGAGGAGGCGATCGACGCGACGCGGACGTGGAACCCTGACATCATTCTAATGGACATCGGGATGCCCCGAATGGACGGGAAAGAGGCGGCACGTCATATTCGCCGGCTTCCTGGCGGCGATCGCATCACGATGGTCGCTCTGACAGGGTGGGGGCAGGAAAAAGACCGGAAGGAAACGGCCGCGGCCGGTTTCGACCGGCATCTCGTCAAACCGGTCGAACCGACGATTTTAAGAGAGTTGATTCAGGAGTGGAAGGAAGGTCACGGAGACGGGTAGCGGACCTCGATCCTTGCTTTACAACACTCCCGATTTTGCCTTCCACACTTTGACGTCATCAAAGTGAACGCCTCTTCCGTTGACGGTGAAATGAAGGCTTTCTTTGGTGGGGTGGGCGATGCCGGGGGATTTGAGGTAGATCAAAGGAGTCCCGTCGACGCTTGCCCGCATTTCATCCCCCTTGAGTTCGACGGTCATCGTATACCATTTCCCGGATTCGATTGCGGCTTTAACCTTCGCGCTACGGCCCTCGAGCATCTTCTCCGCCCGGGCTTTCGTGTCCGGGTCTTTCCTCATTTCAAAGATGTCATTTCTCATGACGCCTTCCTTGTCGTCGCCGAGGCGAATCTGGTTTTTCGTGACAGCGACGCGGCAAATGTGGCCGGCGTGTGAGCCTTTGTGATTTTTGTCATCGAAGACAAGGTTGAAACCCGGTGAACCTTCGAGTTTGAAACGGAATGAGACGATGACGTCTTTCATCGGGAGGTAGGCGCGACCAACCGCACCGTGATCATCCCGCTCCTGAGTGGCGACGAGGACTCCATCTTCGACCTTGAATCCCGGGATGATGACTTTCCAGCTGCCGGGATCGGTCCGCTCGAAATCGTCGACGAAAAGGAGTTCCCCCTTCTTCGCGACAGGGCCGGGCACTTCGTCTCCGGCCTTCACTGCGGCGATTGATGAGAGCGTCAAAATGAGAACAAACGTAGCAATGATTTTCATCGGGTTTTCGTGAGTATTCGTTAGTCGAAAGCATGAAAGAAGCGACGTCTCATGGGAAGCGCATTTTGCAGTTTTCGAAGCGTCGCTGGCTCATTTTCGGCGGGAATAGTGCTTCCGGGGTCAGCCGGAATCTATTGACTCTTTCCGGCCTCGTCAGAGATCCATTCCGTTCAAGGTTCTTTCGCCTTCGACTTGAGCTTCTCAATATTAATTCGAGCCTTCTCAAAGAGTTCGTCTGACACGCCTTCCCAACCGAGGTCGATCTCATGCGCCTTTTTTGCAATGGCGATGGATTTTTCATACCAGCTCGCAGCGCCTGAAAAATCTCCCTGTTGCTCCGCAATCTGCCCGATGTAGTCGTAGGTGGTGGCGAGATCCTGGTGACTGACCGAGGTGGGTTGGGGAAGATCTGCGAGAATGCTTTCTCCAATGATCGAAGACTCCTTCAAATACCGTGTTGCCTCTTCGAAATTCTCCCGGACCCAATAATTGATTCCCGCACCATTGAGGGCGATCAGAAGATTCCGTCGATAGGTCAGGTTCCCGGGAGCGCTTTCGGTCACGACCCGTTGGTGGGTGATGCCTTCGAGGGTTTTCTTCAACTCGAGATCCTTATTGCCTGCTATCTGGTGCGCGTTGGCCTGGGCGGCGAGGTTGAATGCCCGATCCTGACGCCATAGCATATTGGTGGGATCAAGTTGAACCAGAGTCGTCGATATTCTCCCCGCTTCCATGAACTGTTTCATCGCTGCTTCGAAATTTCCGGCGGCCTTTTCCGCAAAAGCAGATTTGGTGAGTCCTATATACAAATTACGCTGCCGCGTTGAGTTTTCGGGATCGGCCTCGGCGATAGCTCGCCAGATCTCGAGTGCTTCTCCTGCAAGGAGGCTGTAGCGGTCGGTGTCACCCTGCTGCGAAGCGACAAAGGAAAGTCGTTCGAGTCCTCCTGCCAATTTCTCCTTCCAGAGTACGTTGTGAGGATCTTTTTTCAGTTCCGCTTCAGCGAGATCAATCATGTTCTGGAAATGTCCGGCCGCCTCCTCTGTTTTCCTCTCGTTGATCGCGAGGTTTCCGAGTGCGTTGTAGCCGGAGCAAACCGATTCGAGAATCTGGCGTGAGTCAGGGGTGACGGTGGAAAGGGCGCTTTGAATTTCGACGGCGCTCTCCAGATGGCGTTCTGCATTCTCGTAGTCGCCTTTGGAGATAGCGGCTTTTCCCAGTCTTTCCATGAGAACGGCGGACAACTCCATGAGGCCGGCGATTTCCGGGGTGGTTTCCAGGAACTCCCGGGCTTTGGATTTCTCTTCATCTCCCGATTCCCCGAGGAGAGCGAGAAAAAGCTCGTGCGCTTCTTCTGCTCCGAGATGTTCGTCGGTCAGGGCGCTGAGGCGGGCCGCAGCTTCTTCGTAAAGCGTGATCGCCCCGGTCGTCTCATTTTGGTTTGTCAGGATATCGGCGACGTTTTTCAGACAGAGAATGAGATCGCTTTCGAGAACCAAATTCCCGGGGTTTTCGACGGTCAGTCTTTTGGCCAGATCCAGTGATTCCCGGTAGTATTCGAGGGCTGCATCGAGATTGCCTGATGCATTCAATATTCGTGCCCGACTGTCCAGCATAACGCTGCGATTGCGCTCGCTGTCAGCGTCGATCTGGTCGGCGGGAAGGTTGGTGAAATAGGATTCGGCGGCAAGGGACACGTCTTCAAGTATATCGAGGCGTCCGATTGGTTCGAGCTTCCCACCGAGATCAAAGAGCATTTTGCTTATCAACTCCTCCGCGGTTCCCCGCGCCTGCAAGGCAACCTGTTCGGATCGTTGCGCACTGTCACGTTCACGCGCCGCTTCCCCGGCTTTGATCCAGGCAAAGATTCCCGCTACGACGGCGGCGACGGCGAGCATTCCCATCGCTGCCGCGATCGTCGTGAAAATGCGTGCCTTCCTCTGTGCCTGCTCGAGCTGGTAGGCTTTGTCCCGTTCCACGAGGACGCCGAGGGGGACTCCGAGGATGCCGGCAATGAGCTTGAGTTTGGCGAGCTCGCACCGTTCGAGATACTTCTTCGCCGCGTTTTTGTCAGGGAGCTGCCTGAAGCATTCCTGCTTCGAAGTCCACCCCTGGCTTCCGTCGAGGAGCCTGAAATCGGCAGCGACAGGCTCGACGTCGACAGTGAGATCGATTTCACCGGATTCGTTGACAGGGTGTTTGAGCTCGGTCGGGAAACACTCGCGTCCTCCAGTGTCGTGAGGCTCGCCTTCGATCATCATCGCGAGAACGCGCTCGGAACGGCCCAGGCTTTTGAAGTAGGAAATTTCGTTCCCGACATAGCGTGAGGCCACAGATTGCGGTGAGCAAATGACGACCACAGTTTTCGAATTGCGGAGTGCCTCGTAGATGGGCGACGACAAATCGTCGTCAGCGGAAAGTTCGTCTTCGTCTCGAAAAACGGGGTAAATGCGCTCGGGGATTTCATCACCGCGGTCGCCCTTTGTCCCGACCAGTTCAGGCGGCACTTCGTAGGTTTCAATCTCTCGGGCGATCCAGGTAGCCCACTCGCGGCCGTGCTCGTGGTTGTCGAGATGACGATAGGAAACGAAAGTCCAGTATTCCCGTTTTTCGTTCATTAACTATCAGTCTGGTAAGTGACGGCTCGCGTATCAAGTCGCAATTCGACCCGAAAGACTATCATTTCACAAAAGGGGACCTGCCGAAACCATCTTCGCCCGCTTTCGCATCCTGTATTGTCGAGATATACCATTTGTAAGCATAGGAATGCGCTTCGAGAAATCCCAAATTCTCCTCCGATCCGATTCGTTTTAAGTGAAGCTTCGAATCCAATAAACTGTCCAAGATTTGAACGAGCGACGAAGTGATGTAGAAATCAACGTTGCACAGGCGCGGGAGCACGGATTTTATTTCTTTGTCAGGTTCAGGAGTGTCGAGAATCGTGACATAAAGTTCCTTTGGAGCGATGCGATATTCTTTGAGTTTCAGCGCTGCCCGGCTCACGACGAAGCCGCCCGCGCTGTGTCCGATGAGATGGAGAGGCGCATCACGGCTGATTTCTCCATTTAGAATTCGCTGGGCGAGGCGAAACGCAAGGTAGTCGCCGACTTCCTGTCCTTGTGCCCGAATCGCAACGACATCCTGAACGAATTTTGTAGAGGGATGGGGAGACGGAATATTGATCGTATTGGTTGGCTTGGCTTCGGCGTGCCAATCGACCATGGCTATATTGGGGGAGGCCATTCCAAACCTCTCTTTGATTTGCTTTTGCATTTCCCACATCCAAAAATACTCATCGGGACCGGCGCTTCCATCGGAGGGCGGGATGCGGTAACCGTCATGGAGGCCATGCGCGATGATGACGCATCCGTTTTCGGTGAGAAATGGATCAGGGGTCCATTCCGTTCCGGAGGCATTCAAAATCTCTCCGCTTCCCGAGAGATTTGATTTCATGATGTCATCGGAGGGTGCCTGAAGTGCTACCCAGAGAAAAGTGAATGCGGCGGTCCCCAATATCCACGGAATACGCCCGAATAGAATCTTGAACAGAAAGGCGGCCCCTCTGCTTCCCCCGGCGAAGGCACGTTGGGTTTTTGACGGCTTTGATGGCGATTGGATTTTTCCGGAATCCTGTGTGATGGCTTTGTCCTTTCGGACTTTAAGGAACTGTTCGGCTGTCTCGGTTTCAAAAAACCAATCAACGACTTCGCTGAGGAGCTGTTGCTCGGCCTGACGGATAATACTGAGATCTTCAGACTCACTGTCAGACGCAGAAAGCCGTGCCCGCGTGCTTTCCAGCATTCTGATTTGCCTCTCATATCGAGCGGAACGTCGGTTTAAATCCCAGGAGGAGCGGAGGATTTGTGCTGATGTGAGAGCAAGCGGAAGGAGGATTCCTCCGAGGCCAAGGGCCAGCTCAAGCCAGTAGCCTCCGAGATAGCGATGCCAAATACGTGCCCCCGGAATCATGAATATGATCAGTGCAAAGAGACTCAGCGAGAGCATCACGTCCATCAGGAGTGTCGTGCTTCGGGTGAATTTGGCCCGTTTCCGGTCAGCTTCGGATTTGGCTCGTTTGAAGTAGGCCAGTTGATCCTCGAGGCGATCCCTTATCCATCGTTCTTTCTTTTCCTGCCATGTTTCCCTGAGCGCCGTTTCGGGCGGCTCCATCCGGGAGAGTGGTTTGATGGAGGCGATCTGAGCGAGGAAGGGAAGGAGCTCGGTTCCTTTTCCCAGATTCCCTTTCGAAATCGCCCGTGCGACTTCCGATACGAGGCGCGCTCTCGCCCAGGTTCGTTGCATTCCTCTCCATCGTAACCACCAGAGAGCTCCAACAAAGAGGAGCACGGCGACAAAGCAAAACACTGCAGTCGCAGAGGTGGAAATGCTGACCCCTCGACGGAAAAGCCAGAGGGTGGGGGCGACTACACAGATAAACTGAATCAGTATGATCCAAATCCACGAGGAGCGTGCCTTAGGTGCCGCCGCGTCAGCGAGGTCACCGGTTTTCTCCTGGATTTCTTCAAGGCTGCTTTTCTCCGACACTCCCGCCGCGTGCAGTAACTCCCAATACCACGAGTCACTGTCCGTCGGAGGCGTTGAATCACTGTCTTCCATGTTACCGGCTATTGATGAGAAGGTGGACCGAAAACCATTTTCAGTACTATTACCGAGTCAGGTTTGTCTATAGAGTGGGCCAGAGTAATGAGAAGTCGTCAAACTCAAAACGCAGAACCTGTAAGCTGCTGCGATATCCCGAACCGGATTTAGTGAGCCGTCTCTGTTAACCGGTTCGCTTTTCAATGAGTGCGAATACTCTGCTGGTTCCGTAGTTTTTTGGAAGGATGCGATTGCCGACATACTCCAACGCAAAGTCTTCCAATGTCTCGACATTCGCGAGTGCGGCAAAATACTCACTGGCATAGATCTGGCCTTCCTGAACGATTGGTTCGATTCTCGCAGCGCGGTTGGTCGGGGATCCGACGAAGGAAAACGCGCCTGACATCGGTTCGCGTATCGCGAAGACGGAACCGGCATTCAGGGCCACCCGGCATCGCAGTGCTTTGTTAGTGCTCGCGGGGACCCAGAGGTCCGCGGCGATCGCTCTTTGCATTTCGAGAGCGAAACGACCTGCGTCGCTTGCGGTTTCGAAGACAAAGAAAAAGGCATCGCCCCAGCTGTTTTGAGCGAGTGGTTCAATTTCCAGTTTCGCAATTCGGTCTGCGACCCGTTTGAGAAAACCCTCGAAAAATTCAGGTAGTTCGGAATCCTCCAATCCACTGAATCCGACGATATCAGAGAAGAGTATGAATTTGGTCGTTTGAGGTAGCTCCGATTCCGGTGGTGAAACTGCCTTCGAATTTCGGGAAAGCGCCGCGTCGACATCTGCCCTGATCACGCCGGTCCGAGAATCAATCCATGTGTCGAGCACGATACCGTGTGACGACCAAAGCCGGATGCAGTCTGATGTCCCGCCCACCGCAGTGTTGGGTTCGCCGTCCCATACGGTGATCGTTCTCAGGTCGGCATTGAGGAAGTGGGCTTCGGCCTTGGCACTCCCGAGAATGAGTCGATTAACGAAGTCGTAAAGGGAAGGGCCCTGCACTGATTCGTTGTATTTTGCCTGGCTCGCTTCTGTGATATTGGCGGCTTCACGAACGATGGCGTCGAAGCGATCCAGCCAGTCGGAATCCGAGGTCTCTTCGATATACTCTCGAAATTCAGGTAGTGGTGTCGGTAGCACGAGGCGCAGTTCATGGCCCAGCGCGATAACTGATTCGCAGAAAAGGATATCTGCACCGGGTGCTGCGGAGGTATAGGCAATGCAGGAGCCCACTTGATCTATGGCCTTCTTAAGTGAGATCGAGGTTTGCCTTTCGGCGCTCGCCGGGAATCGCGGAACCTCGCGATCTTGGTCGTCCGGCCGGTGGCCTGAGAATACCAGAATGGTCGGCATGACAAAGGCTTTTGCGATTTCCTCCCGAGGCAGATTCATCTCCTTCACTACTACGAAAGCCTGGCTACGCATCGATTCCAGAGCTGAATAGTTCTCCCCGGCTTTCTCCGCCGCTCGACGGTAATGGGAGATACTGGCTTCGATATCCCCGAGAATCAGTTCCGCTTCACCGAGTGATGCATGAAGCCAATAATCATCCTGCGTTTCAAGATGAGCGGTGCATCGTCTCTTGACCTCTTCCGCCATTTGTTGAGCGGATTCGGCCCGGTTCAGAAGCAGTGACAATGTTGCTGCATTTATAAGAGGGTAGTAGCCGTCGGGATCGTTGGCGGCGGCTTGTCGGTAGTATTCAGACGAACGTGTCAGGAATCCGATTCGGTCGGCTTCCGTTCCGGCGAGGTAAGCTCGGTCTTTTTGGACCCGGCCAAGGAGGGCGAGGGTTTCGACATTATCGGGGGCCAGCTTAAGAATCCGGTGCAGCTCTGCTTCTGCGCTTTCTTTTGCTCCGGTTCGAGCCAGAGAGAGGGCCGCGATCCGGGAGAGCTCGAGATAGGTTTCCGGATCGCAGTCCGGAGCATCACGACCTTCCACGGCGACTTCGAAAGTCCAGAAGGGTTGGCTTCGATGACGCAATTTTCCGGCAAGAGCGAGATACCAGTCAGGATGTTGCCCCCATACCGCCTGACTCCGATTCTCCCACAACTCTCTCATCTCACGAATTGAGAGTGTGGAAAAATCAATTTCGGTGTTCTTTTCTGTCATCTTCTCGCGTCGTTGCTTGTCTTCAGGGAATTACAAAAACCGTGTGGTTGTTCGCTTTGGATTGCTTTCACGTCCAACGGTTTCGTTAACCGGACCACACTCTGACGTCATCAAAATGCAAGCCGGGACCGTTGACGGTGGAGTGACGGCCCTTTGCACTCCAGCGACAGGTGAAAGGGTTGAAATGAGGGAAAGCGGAGCAATGATTTTCATCGGAATCTCATCGGGTTTTCGTGAGTATTCGTTAGTCGAAAGCATGAAAGAAGCGACGTCTCATGGGAAGCGCATTTTGCAGTTTTCGAAGCGTCGCTGGCTCATCTTCGGCGGGAATGGTGCTTTACAACGGAGGTTGAGCGGCTTTTGGTTGCGGGGTGAAAACGTATTTTGAAAAAACGCTCGTTTCGGCGCTCGCTTGTGGCGCATTGGTTCTGACGCCTCTCTCTGCGAAGGAGAAAACGGAGACTCCGACGTGGACGGATTCGAAGGTCGCGGCTGCCGCGCATCCTGATTTTCTGGTGCAGGGGGAATATGAAGGCGAAGTCGGCGGCTCGAAGGTGGGCATCCAGGCGGCTGATCTTTCGGAGGGTGTTTTTCATGTCCTCACGTATCAGGGCGGTCTGCCGGGTGCCGGATGGGACGGCGGAAAGCTGGTCGCTGAGAAATTAAACCGGAGTGAGTTGACCGGGAAAGTGAAGGGGCTCAAGCGGGTCGAGAGAAAGAGCCCGACGCTCGGAAAGAAAGCTCCGGAGGGGGCGATCGTGATTTTCGACGGAGAGAAAACGGAACACGTGAAAGGGGAGATCAAAAAGGGGCTGCTCTGGGCCGGCGCGACGACGCTGACTCCTGCATCCGACTTTCACCTGCATGTCGAGTTCCGCCTTCCCTACAAGCCGGGGCGTGCGCTCAGCAGTCAGGACCGCGGGAACAGCGGTCTCTATGTGTTTAACAACTACGAGGTTCAGGTCCTGGATTCGTTCGGGCTCGATTTCGTGACGGAAAACAACGCGGTAACGACTGAGTCTCTGAACTCGCAGTGGTGTGGCAGTTTCTATAAGGTCAAGACGCCGGATCTTCCAATGGCACTCCCACCGCTTCAGTGGCAGACCTACGATATCGATTTCACCGCGCCGAAGTTCAAAGACGGTGAAAAAGTGGCCAATGCGCGTTTCACGATCCTCCACAACGGTGTTTTGATTCATGACGACGTCGAGCTTCCGCAGGGAACCGGGGCGGGGGCGAAACGCCCCGAGAAGCCTGAGGGAACGATTCTCTTTCAGGCGCACGGGAATCCTGCTTCCTACCGGAATATCTGGATGATCAAGAAGTGATCCGGTTGCCGGGGGCGTTTGCTTTTCAAAAACAAATAGATGAGCGAATTTGATCTCGCGGTGATTGGTGGTGGTGCTGCGGGATTCTTCGGAGCGATCGCGTTTGGCGAAGCGTCTCCGGGGAGTCGTATCGTTATCATCGAAAAGACGAATGCGGTCCTCGGTAAGGTGAAGATCTCGGGTGGAGGGCGCTGCAACGTGACGCATGCCTGCTACGAGCCGAAGGCATTCACGAAGCACTACCCGAGAGGGGAGAAGAATCTTATCGGGCCGTTCCATCGCTGGGGTGCGACGGAGACGATTGACTGGTTTGCGTCGAAGGGCGTCGAGCTGAAGACGGAGGCGGACGGGAGAATGTTTCCAACGACCGATCAGTCGACGACGATCATCGAGTGTCTGCTCGAGGCTGCGACAGCGGCGGGCGTGGAGATCTATTACCGCTGTGACGTGGAAACCCTGTTTGCCGATGCGGATGGCTGGAGAGTTTGCTTTTCCGAAGGTCCCGATATTTCGGCGAAGACGGTTCTCCTCGCGAGCGGAGGTGTCCGGAACGGGGTGGGAGCCCGGCTGACGGAACATCTCGGGCACGAGGTGATTCCGGCGGCGCCGTCTCTGTTTACGTTCAAGATCCGGGATCCCCGATTGATGGATTTGTCAGGGGTTTCGGCGCCCGTTGTGAGAGCGGCTATACCCGAGTTGTCCCTTGAGACGAGGGGGCCGTGTTTGATCACGCACTGGGGACTGAGCGGTCCGGCAATTTTGAAACTCTCGGCGCTGGGAGCACGGGCGCTCGCGGATCGTGACTACTGCTTCGATGTCACGATCAACTGGCTCGATCTCTCCCGGGAGGAAGTGGAAGCCGCGCTGCAGAAAGAGCGGGGAGCGTCCCCCAAAAAACGGGTCCGCTCAGGAGTGCGTTCGATCGACCTTCCCAATCGCCTCTGGGCTCAGTTGGTGGATTTCGCAGCGATCAGCCATGAGACGACCTGGTCCAACCTGTCGAAGCGCGGACGGCTCGATCTCGTTCAGCAGCTCGTCGCCTCGCAGTTTTCCGTCGACGGCAAGAGCATGAACAAAGAGGAGTTTGTGACCGCGGGAGGGATCAATCTGCGCGAGGTGAATTTCAAGACGATGGAAAGCAAACTCGTTCCGCGACTCTATTTTGCGGGAGAGGTCCTCGATATCGACGGAATCACCGGGGGATTCAATTTTCAGGCAGCCTGGACGACGGGGCGAATCGCCGGTGAATCGGCCGCCGCGGCTATTTCCGATCCTTGCTAGGGTCGTAGAAGATTCGAATGTCGGCTTCGGTCGTCCCGAGCAGTTCCTGAGCCCGTTTCAACGCGTGCCGGGTCGAGAGATTGGGGTTCTTGGGATTGTTCAGGAAAATGTTCTTCCGGTTGATGACTTCGACGGAGCCCGCATTTTTGAGGACGCGATAGACTTCTTTCGTCGCACCGCTGATGATGACGTGACGATCGTGAGATCGGAGAAACTGCACCATTTCCTCGAGAGCGACCACGCTGGTGGCGTCGAGATGGCGGGCATTTTTGAGTCGGAGAATGATGACCTTGAGCGCGGGGTCGAGTGAGGTCTTCTGGATCTGGGTTCGAAAGAGTTCCGCGGCACCGAAGAAAAGATCGCCTTCGACGTGCACGATCGAAATCGCAGGCATAGGGCGGCCTCTCTTTTCACCTGCTTCACGAAGTTCCCCCTGTTCGGAGAATTCATACTCGGCGAGGTAGGGACGGCTCGCGGCCCGCAGATAGAGCATGATGGAGATACCGACCCCGAGGAAGATGGCGACGTTAAGCGGCATCAGAAGCGCGGCGATGAACGTCATGATGAGCACCGCGGCGTCGGCCGGCGTCGCGTAGAGTGAAATCCGGATGTGATGGCGATTGATGACCGAGGCGGCGATGCAGACGACAAGCGCGGCGAGGACGCACTTCGGAATCAGATTCATGTGCTCGCCAAGGAGAAGCAGTCCGGCGAAGCAGAGAAGACCGCTGATGATGCTCGACAAGCGGGATACTGCGCCGCTCGCAAAGTTCAAGGCGGACCGGGTGAGGGAACCGGACGCCGGCATGCCTCCGGTGACTGAGGCGGCGAGGTTTGCGATCCCGACGCTGAGCATGTCCTGATTGACATCGGGGCGGTCTCCGGCGCGACTCGCGAGCGTCTTCGACATGACCGAATTCTCAAGCGCAGCGAGGAAGGCGATCGAAAACGCGATCCCGATGAGCTGACTGACATCCGTAAAAAATCCGTTCGCGCTGATATCGGGGAGGCGCGGTTTGAGGTCCGAGATGCTGAACGAGTCGAACGTGGCCGCCTCCCATGCGTAATAGTGATGCAGCAAATCGTAGCTCGCTGTCATGATGACGAGCACGATCGCGAAGACGGGGAGCTTTTTGAACTTCAGGGTCAGCGCGGCATAGAGTGCAAACGTGCCGAGACTGAGGACGGCGGGCTGCCACTGGACGTGATTTACCTCGGAAAGCGTCCCCTGGAGGATCGTGAAAAACGTTTTCGGGCCCGAGGAGGTGGTTTCGGGGAGCTCCACGCCCATCATATGCCGGAGCTGATTGGCGATGATGAGGATCGCAGCCGCCGTGATGTAGCCGACGACGACGGAACGGCTCACGTATTGGACGAGCTCTGCCACTCTGAAAAGAGCGCCTATCGTGAGCAGAATTCCGATAAAGAGAACGAGTAAGGGCAGGTAGAAAAGTCGCTCGTCTGCGGAAAATGCAGCCATGCTCGCAAAGAGCATGAAAGCGGTGGCATTGGTGGGACCGAGAATGGTGTGACGGGATCCGGCAAAAAGCGGCGCGATGACAGCCGCGACGGCACCGGAGACGATACCATACTGGATCGGCAGTTCCGCGATCACCGCGTAGGCCATTCCCTGCGGAAATGCGAGCAGGGCGACATTGAATCCGGAGGAGGCGTCGCTGAAAAGCGAGCTTTTGTTGTATCCCGCAAATCCACGACGGATCGGAAAGAGATCGATTTGATTCTCTCTGACGAAATTACCGACGCCGTGCTTGAGGCGCCTTAACAGCCAGCGGAATTTTCTCATTAACTAGTAACGAAGACCATTATTCGCAGACTGAGCCGACATGACAATGTCTAATGTCCCGATTGCAGTTTTTCCGCCCGGTTGTGGCCGAACCGTTTGCCGATGTCTTCGAGAATAAGGTAGATGCAGGGAACTTGAATCAAAGTGATGAAGGTTGCGAAAAGTATTCCGAAACTGAGAGAGACCGCCATCGGAATCAGAAAGCGGGCCTGGATATCCGTCTCCAGCAACATCGGGGTGAGACCTGCGAAGGTGGTCATCGATGTGAGCAGGATAGGGCGGAAACGGGCCGCTCCTGCCTCACACGCGGCTTCGTGCAAGGTATGGCCGAGCTTGACCTTGCGGTTGACGTAATCGACGAGGACGAGGCTGTCATTCACAACGACGCCGGAGAGGGCAACGATTCCGCACATGCTCATGATGCTGAAGTTGAATCCCATAATGAGGTGGCCGAAGACGGCGCCGACGAGCCCGAAAGGAATCACTGACATCACAATAACGGGCTGAATGTAGGACCGCAGGGGGATCGCCATGAGCACATACATGCCGAGGAGCGCGAAAAGCGCCTTCGCTCCCATCTCCTGAACGGATTGGGCCTGATCTTTCTGCTCTCCTTCAAAGCTGTAGTGAACCCCGGGGTATTTCTCTTCGATTTTGACGAGAGCTCCTTTCTCCGCTTCCGGCAGGGGAGGCTTGCCTCTTTTTTCGCGAATGAAGTTGATGATATTCTCCCGCCACTGCTGGGCGTGCGTTTTCTGGTGAGCGCCGGCGGTTAGCGCTTTGACGACTTCATTGGCGTTGGTTCCCGCTGCTTTATCGACGTCCGCGGTGATCCGAATCGCCTTTTGCTGATCGGTGCGTTGGATCGTCGCGGCCGCGCGGCCGAATGAGGCGGTCGCCACTTCGGAGAAGGGAACTTCATCTCCGGAGCTGGTCCGGATCTTGATATTCTCGAGATCCGCGAGGGAGCTGCGTTCTTCACGCGGGTAGCGGACAAAGACTTTCACTTCGTCTTTTCCACGTTGAAGTCGCTGGATTTCGTCGCCGTAAAACCCCTGTCTTACCTGCTGCGCAATGTCACTGAGGCGAAGACCGAGTGCTTTTCCCTCGGGGCGAATTCCGAGTTTCAGTTCACGCTTGCCTTCGATATCGGTGTCCCCGATATCGATCACGCCGGCGAATTCTGCGAGCGCGGCTTTGGTTTCCTCGGTCGCGGCTTGAAGCTGGGAGAGATCTTCGCCCACGATTTCCAGATCGATCGCGTTTCCACCGGCGGCGGATTCGGTGGCAAAGGTGAGTTCGACGGTTCCGGGGATAGGACCGACGAGTTCCCGCCACTTCGAGACGACGGCTGCGGCGGTGTAGTCACGATCGACGGCGGGGTACAGTTCGATCGTGATTTCGCCAATGTTGGATCCTTTCGGCGATCCTCCCACACCTCCCATCCCCTGGAGGAGGGGTTGGGTTCCCGTGCTGGCGAGCATGTGCCGGACGACTCCGCGACCGTCCCTGGTCTTGAAATGATCATTGAGTTCGAATCCCTTTTCCTCGATCAACTTGACGGCGTTCTCGGTTTGAGAAAATGAAACGCCCTGCGCCAGTTTGATCTTTGAGTTGATGACGTCGGTTTCGACGTCGGGAAAGAAGACGAATTTGATCCAGCCGGAACTGATCGTTCCGACGGTGATGATGAGGAGCGATAAGAAAGCGATGAGAACGATGTAGCGATTCGCGAGAGAGAAATTCAGAACGGGGCGATAGATTTTCTCTACAAATGACTCAAGGCCGTCGGCGAATTTCTTCTGAAAGCGGATGATGGGACCGTGCTTGCGGTTTTTGTCGACCGGTTTGAGAAGAGCGAGGTGAGACGGCAGAATGAGCTTCGATTGCAGGAGTGAAAAGATCAGCGTCGGGATAACGATGAGCGGAATGTTAGGCCAGATCTTTCCACTGACCCCGCTCAGTCCCAACATCGGAGTGAAGGCCATTGCTGTGGTGAGAATTCCGAAGATCACGACGACTCCGACCTCGTGGGTTCCCCGTGGCGCGGCGAGTTTGGGATCCTCGCCGTTTCTCATGCGACTGTAGACGTTCTCTCCGACGACGATCGCATCGTCGACGACGATCCCGAGCACGAGGATGAAGGCGAAAAGGCTGATCATGTTGATCGAGATGCCGGTGTAGGGCATCAGTGCGATGGCCCCGGCGAATGATACCGGAATGCCGATCGAAACAAGCAAAGCGAGGCTGGGTCTGAGAAACAGAGCGAGAACGATCGCGACGAGGATGAGTCCGAAAATGCCGTTCTTCGCGAGAAGGTTGAGTCGGCCGGAGAGGTAGAGTGAATCGTCTTTCCAGACGTCGAGCGAGACGCCTTCGGGCAGCACTTTCGGCGCGACATCGTAGACGTATTGCTTGGCGGTCTCCGCGATCTTGATCGTGTCCTCTTCGCCGACCCGGAATACGTTGATGAGAATCGTTTTCTCCCCGTCGAAGCTTGTTTTGATCTGATCCTCTTCAAAGTCATCCCGAATCGTGGCGAGCTCTCCGAGAATCACCGTGGAGCCATCGGGTTTTGTGATCACGGGGATGGTGCGGAACTCCTCTGCATTGTAGCGTCGGGCCTCGGTGCGGAGGAGGACTTCGCCACCACGCGTGCGCACGGAACCGCCCGGCAGGTCGAGCGAAGCCCGTCGCACCGCATCAGCAAGTTGGTTGAAGGTAATCCCGTATTGCCTCAGCGTTGCCTCGGGGACTTCGATCGAAATTTCGTAGTCGCGAACCCCGGCCAGCTTTGCCTGCGTCACTCTCGTGGATCCTCCGGTAAAATTGAGAAGACCGGTTCTGACTTCCTCAGCGAGGGTCCGGAGCGTCGCTTCGTTCGTATCGGCGGAGACGGCAATGCTCATGACCTGAGCGGTGATGAGAATCTCCTGAATGATGGGTTCCTCGGCCTCCTCCGCAAGGTTTTGGATCGCATCGACTCGCGAATTGACATCGTCCATGACGTTGCGGACGTCGTAGCCGTTGGCGACTTCCACCGTGACGGAAGCGATGCTCTGATTCGCAACGGATCGGATGATGTCAATGCCATCGATGTCCTGAATCGCCTCTTCAATCGGAACGATGAGCCCTTTGTCGACCTCTTCCGGCGTGGCATTCGGATAGGGGACGGTGATGTGGATCGCATCGATCGATATCTCCGGGAAAATCTCTTTCTTGATCTTCGGCCAGGTGCTGAATCCGATCACGACGATCAGAAGCATGAGAAAGTTCGCGGCAACGTGATTGTTGCTGAACCAGAAAATCACGCCCTTGTCGTGCTCTCCACTGTCGGGTGATTGACTCACGGCTTTTGAGTGGTGATGGGTTTGTCAGGTGCGGTTTCGGTCTCCTGCGAATCGGCCGTCACCGTTTTGATTTCAACACTCATACCCTCGACCATGTCGGGGAGTTCTGTCAGGCAGACGTTCTCTCCCGGCGAGAGCCCTTCGGTGACGTAGACGGTGTCGCCCTCGCGGTGAAGCACCGTCACATTGCGGAAACGCAGCTTATTGTCAGGATCGACGGTCACGACTCGGTCGAGGTCGAGAAAGGCGCGGAAAGGGATCGCGATGACGTTTTCGATCTCGCGTCCTTTGATCGCGGCTTCGACAAACAACCCGGGGCGCATCACGATACCTCCGTTGGAAGGCTGCGCGCCGATCTCCACGATGAGATGGAGCGAGCGGGTTGCGCGATCGATTTCGCCGGAGGTGCGAATGACTTTTCCCGGCCAGGTGCGGGTGATTCCCGAGGCCGTCGCCGAAATCGTCGCTTCACCAACCAAATTGCCTTTGGCATCCGATTGGAGGAACGCCAGTTCATCGACGGAGAGCGGGAGGTGGACTTCGTAGGGCTCCGTTTCGAACAGCTCCGCAACGGTGGCACCCGGGCTGAGATAGCTTCCCACTTCTGTAGATGTGGAGGCAATCACCGCGTTGAACGGCGCTTTGATTGAAGTTCGCTCAAGATCGAGTTCCGCTTTCTGCACCGCGGCACGGGCTGACTCGGCACGCGCTTCCGCGGAGGCGAGTTGGGGCTTGCGAAGGACGAGGTCGGAGGGTTCTCCTCCGCTTCCCAGCTTGCGCCAGTCCCGTGCGCCCTGGTCGGCACGGGCCTTCTCGCTGGCGAGAGCTGACTCTGCATCGGCGAGAGTCGACTTTGCCTGGGCGAGCGCGGCGATGTAATTGGAAGGCTCGACTTGCACGAGTGTGGTGCCTTTCCTGACGACGCTACCGAGTTCAAAGAGAGCGTCGACTTCTTCGACTTTCCCGGCGACTTCTGAAGCCAGCATCGTCCGCCGGTTCGCCTTCACGATTCCCTGCGAAGGAATATCGAACGTTTGCGAGCGCACCGTGACGGGGAGCACTTCCACCACGGGAAGTGAGATCACGTCTTCGTTTTTTCCGGCCTCCGGTTTCGTGATCCAGAGCAGGGCGACGCAGCCCACTGCGAACAAAAGGATTCCGATGCCTAAAAAGAACTTAAAAAAGCGTTTCATGTCTGGGGCTCTTTTTCCGGTGGAGGAGAGTATGGGCGGAAGCTGCCGCCGAGGGCGAGATAGAGATCAACACGATTGTCGAGCCGGAGCCGGCGAACCGTGAGGAGTTGTGACCGGCTCGAGAAGAGGCGTTGTTGCGACGTCAGGACGGTGAGAAGATCGCCGGTTCCGTTATTGAACTCCTCGAGAGAACGGAGGTAGGCGCGCTTGGAGAGGTCGGCTGTTTTCGCGAGTGCGTCTGCCCGCGTTCCGAGGAAGGTCTCGGCGGCGAGTGCGTTTTCCACTTCGGCAAAAGCGGTGAGCGCGGATTGCTCAAATTCGGCCGCGGCGAGTTGCAGTTCCGAATCTTTTTTGGAAACGTTCGCTCTCAGACGGCCGCCTTGCAGCAGGGGTTGAACCGCATTGCCGGCGAGGCTCCAGACCGTAAAGTCGCTGTCGAGAATATCACTGATGTCGTCGCTCGACGTGCCGAAACTGCTCGTAAGGCTGAGACGGGGCAGTAGAGAGCGTTTGGCTTCGAGGAGACGTTTGTCGGCGGCGGCGATACGTCTTTCCGCCGCGGCAAGATCGGGGCGGCGGTCGAGCAGCGTTGCCGGCAGGTCGGCGGGGACGCGGGAGGGAAAAGAGGGGAGGCGCGCGGACTTGCCGGCCTCACCGGCGGGGTATCTACCCGCGAGCACTTCGAGCTGACGTGAGGTTCTTCCTACGAGCTCCTGTCGACTTGCCAATCCGTCTTTTGCGGTCGAGACGTCCGCTTCGGCGAGGAGCAGTTGAGACGCGATGCTCTGGCCCTGTTGCTCGAGGCCGGATTCGAAACGTTCGCGGATCGCGTTCTCGGTATCGGAAAAAGTGGCGATTGCGGAGCGGGACAGCTGAACCTGATCGCGGGCCTCGGCGAGGGCGAACCAGGCTTTCGCGGATTGCCCTGCGAGAGAGAGCTCGGCGGTGGAGCGATCGAAAAGGGAGGCTTCGAAGTCGGCAATCGAGGCCGATTTAGCCGCCTTGATTCGTCCCCAGAGATCGGCTTCCCAACTCAGGTCGAGTGACAGTCCGAATTGATTGCTTCGTGAAGAAAGCACCGTCCCCGGCGCTGCGCCCGGAATTGGAAGTCCCACAAAATTCTGGAGGCTTCTACTGCTCGAAAATCCCCCCTGAATTTGAGGATAGAGATCCGCTCCGACGATGCGGGCGTTTGCCTCTGCGATTTCGATGCGGGATTGAGCGGCTTTGAGACTGCGATTGTTTTCGAGCACCGAATTGACGAATGACGTCAGGTCAGCGCTCTTGAAATTCTCGATCCAGTTCCGATCCGGAAGGTGAGCGGGGCGGTAGCTGTTACCGGCCACCCAGTGCGATGGGGCGCGGAGAGAGGTGTGCTTTTTGGCGTCGGGAGGAGAGAGGGATTGGCAACTGGAAAGGGCGAGGAGGGACAGCGCGGCGGTGAGGCAGGTCGCGACCTTCTTCAGATTCTTCACCGGTTTCCCGGTCGTCTGTGTGGGCGGGGCCTTCATCCCGCTTGCGGTAAAGTCGATCAACCGTTGCAGCGTGTCCTCAGGGCTCGTCGCCGAAATGCTGCCTCCGGAAAATTTGGCGACCTGATCTTCGTGCGCGAGCGCGAAAATCATCGTTCCGACGGAAAAGTGCAGCCGCCAGAAAATGTCCTCACGGTCGAGATGGGGGAGCGCTTTTCCCGCAGCGCTCGTGAAGCGGGCGATCACTTCCTGAAAGAGCGCGATCAGATTCGGCGAAAAGTTGTCCTCCGGTTCAGCTAGGCATCGACCCGCCAGTTTGAGATAGACGCTCGATTGGTGGGAAGAGGTTCCCAGCTGGTCCATGACGGGCCGGTGAAAGCATTCGAGAACGACTTCGATCGAAAGCGCGCTCCCGGCGTCGGTCTCGGCCGCGGTGAGAAGCAGGAGCCTTTTTTCGTTAATCGGGCGGATGACCCGCGCGAGGACTTCATCGACCAGCGCCTCGCGGGAGCCGAAGTGATAATTGACGGCCGCGAGATTGACCTGTGCGATCTGTGTGATTTGACGCAGCGAGACGTTTCGAAATCCCTGCTCAGCAAACAACTGCTCAGCGGCATCGAGGATACGATTTCTGGTATCAGTTTGTAGGTTGCCTGTATCCGTCATGAACCGCGTCGTCGGTTGCGGCCCGATCAACCGCAGTAAACATACGTTTTAAACGGTTGTTTGAATTTGGCAAGTGAACTTTTTTTACGAAGATTCGAGGATCCGTGATTGAGCGGCGCTGAGATGGCCCCCGCTGAGCTGTGCGCTGCGGAGTCGACTACTCCTGCTTATCTGTTGCAGCGGGAAGCGTGACGTCTTCCACCCGCAACTGGCATCGGAGAAAACCGACTTCGCCGGAGGTGGAGGGAACGAGAATGGTTGTCTTGTTCCATCGGAAATTGGCGACCTTGGAAGAGATCATGGATTCAAACGGCTTCAGCTGGGCGCTCCACTCTTTCATTTTTGCAGCAAACTCTTCAGGTGAGGCGCTGTCTTCGCGAGCGGGGATTTCGGGGCCGTAGTCTCCTACGAGGCGGCACTGATTGATCGTGAAACCGTAGGGATTCCCAATCTCCAAATGAACGCGGGTGCCTACTTCGGTTTTCTCTGTCTTCTTCACCGAGACGAGGAACGCGCCGTATTCTGTTTTCAATACGGAGGCGGCCTTTGAGCCCACCCGTATGTGGGAAAAATCCTGATCCGAACTGCTGCCGTCTGCGCTGCGCCGGTTGAGTCTTGCGTTTTCAATGAGCAGAGAAAAGCGGATCATTTCCAGCTCCTCGCGGCTCTCCGCCGCCAACTCGATATCGAAAGGGGTCCACGCGAAGGGTTCCAACGTTTTCGAGACACGGAACTGGAACGGCTTGAGCGTTTTCTGCCACTCTCTGATTTTGGGATTCGTGAGCGAATACTCCTCGTCTTCATCCAGTTCCGGGGTTCCGCCCCCGTGATCGCCTTTGAGAACGAACTGCTGGATCGCGACGGCGTGCGGGTTGCCGATATTGAGGTGAACGATAAAAGTGCCTGTTTTGTTATTCAGGTCGATGCCTTCCATTCGCACGAGGAAGACACCGTGATCCGTTTCCACGGGGGAATGGCCCTGCAGGTTGGGGCGCAGGTAGACGACTTTGTTATTCGCCGGACCTCCGGTGGGGCCGGTCGCGGCTTCCAGTGCGGCGATACGATCGGTGATCGAGAGTCCGTCACCGCTCACGCCGACGGTGGTTTCCGCAGCGATCACCCGATTTTTGAGAGTGTTGACTTCATCGCGCGTGTCGGACCGGATGCCTCTGAGTTCAGCCTCGAGGCGGTCTACGCGCTCCTGAAGTTCGTTGTCACAGGAGCTTAGCAGCATCGTCGAGAATCCAAGGAGAATGAGTGCTGAAGAGTGCAGTGGTCGAATCATTTAAGAAAGGGCGAAAAGGGAGTGGTGAAGGGAAGAGAAGAGGATTGGCAGGCTGAGCAATGTCTATTTGCGCTGAAGCACCGTCGGAACCGAGAGCACGCCGGTGGCGCTGAGATGACGAATAGAAACCGCATCAGGTGCTTTTGCGATCGAATAACTGTCCTGTGACGCAGGAATGACGCGCATCGTTGTCCAGGTGTTGCCGTTCTTCACCTGAATGATTCTCCAGCGGGCGTTCGTGGTGGCTTTGAACAAAAGGTTGAGTGCTCCACTCTCTTCGATCGGGGCCACGTAAACAGGGTCGGGGCTGGTGCCTCCGAGCCAGGGGGACGCGGGCGGAATCGCATTCTCTGAATAGACGCTTTTCAGTTTGCCGCGGAGACCGCCGCGGTCCTCTTTCAGCGCTTTGATGCTCCAGTGGATGTGACCGGGTCCGGGGGAGGCGGCATATTTTCGCGCGACTTCGATTTGATTGACGGTTTCCGAGGCGGGGCGGCCACGGTCTTCCGAGCTCATGATGCGGCTCGAGGCGATACCGGGCCAGAGATTGCGTCCCATCGTATTCTGCTGAGCCCACCATTCATTGAGAGCGGTGAAGCTCTGGTCCGAAGGGCTGATGCGCCAGTAGAGCTGCGGGGAAAAGTAATCGAGCCACCCTTTCTGAAGCCACAGTCGTGAATCAGCAAAGATGTGGTCGTAAGCGTCGAGACCTGCTTTGACCGTTGAAGGATAGCCGGGGCGCCAGATTCCGAAGGGGCTGATGCCTACGTCGACCCAGGGCTTGGTCTTCTTCACCGACGCATACATCGATGACACGAAGCTGTTGATGTGGCTCCGTCTCCAGTCGCGGACGTCGAGTTTGCCGCCTTTGGATTGGTAGGAACGATAGGCTGAGGAATCGTCAAACTGATCATAGGTCTTCCCCTTTACCGTTTTGGGGTAGGGGTAGAAATAGTCATCGATGTGAACACCGTCGACATCGTAGCGTTTCGCGACATCCACCATCACGCTGATGGCCTGATTCCTGACAAAATCCGAAGACGGGTCGCCCCACTTCATCGACCCGGACTTGAGCATCAGCGAGGGGTGCGTGCGGGTGATGTGTTTCGACGATTTGCCGGACCGCTCCGTCGCGCTGGCGCGGAAGGGATTGAACCAGGCGTGAAGTTCGATCCCGCGGCGGTGCGCTTCCTGAATCGCAAATTCAAGCGGGTCGTAGCCGTCGGAAGGGCCTGTTCCCATCTTGCCGGTGAGAAAAAAGGACCACGGCTCGATGCTCGATTTGTAGAGAGCGTCGCACTCGGTGCGGACTTGAAGAACGACCGCGTTGAGTCCTGACGCTGCGGCGAGGTCGAGGAGACTCACCATCTCAGCGCGTTGCTGAGACGGGGTGAGGGTGTAGGTCGACGGCCAGTCAATATTGTGAACGGTCGCAATCCACGCGGCTCGAAATTCGCGGCGGGGCTCCGGCGGCTTCACCGTTACCGGGACATACTCGGCATGGCTGAGCGTCACAGCGCCCGGAAAGATCGAAAGCGCTAGAAGACAGGAAAGCAGGCGGTTCATTAACTATTACGGAAATGTTAAATTTACAGCAATTGTAATAATCGGCAACATTTAACGGGAGCCGCTTTCTCTGCTCTGCGACGGGGTCAGGATTTGGCGACTTTCGCCTGCTTCAGGATCCGGTTGATGACTGCGGTCCAGCGTTTGTAGCCCATTTCGCTGAGGTGCAGCCCGTCTTTCAGAAACCACGCCTCCGGCGGCGGAGAGGCTTCTTTCAACATCGGGCGGGCGATATCTGCAAAGTAGAGATTCGGATCGTTTTTACAGAGTGAGGCGATCGCATCGTTCGTTTCTTTCATCGGCGGCCACAATTTGGTGCGGAGTTGGCTAGGTTTGATCGCGATGAAGATGACCGGAGTTTCGGGGAACTGATCTCTGATGAGCTTGGAAAGTGTTTTGAAGTCGGCAACGACTTCGTCAGGAGTGAGACCGTTTGAAATATCGTTGTCGCCCGCATAGAGAACAATCGCTGAGGGATCGTAGGGGACGAAAAGGCGATCGAAAAAGTGGATCGAGTCGGCGAGGGTTGATCCGCCGAATCCGTTGTTGATCGCGGGGGTGCCCGGCCACGACTTTTTCAAGTCCCACATCCGAATGCTCGAACTCCCGACAAAGAGGAGAGAGCCTGACTCAGGAGGGGTTTCTTTATCGCGGGCTTCAAACCCGGCGATACTGCTTTCCCATCTTTCGGGGCTTTTCTTCGGCTCTTCGGCCCGGGTGACGCTGCCCAAACAGGCGATCGCAAGAAAGGGGAGTGCCAATGCAAAGTTACGTCGTCGGGTTGATTGGAATAATGGTGTCATAATTATTTTCTCTGCCTCAATGAAGCATCGATCGCGCTCTTCGCCCACGGCGACATCGTGTCCTGTCTTTGAAAAGCTTCTTCGGGACACCGATAATAGGAGAGTGACATCGTTTTCCCGTTCTTCTTCTGGAACGTGAGGGGAGGAAGTCTGTTAGACTCAAATTCGGGGCGATTGATGGCGTCGGTTTTCAAATAGAGCTTCTCATCGAAAATGATTGCGAACATGATGCCCTCCCTGAAAAGACCGAGTCCTCCGAACATCCTCTTCGGGACGATTTCGTCGGGGACCGGCATGAGCTCGATGACGTGCTCGGTAAAAGGATCGATGGGACGTGCCATAGGACTGTGAAGAGTGCGGGAGCAGGGCAGGTTCGAGGGTGTGGGGTGCGCGTGAATGTGTCGATAAAATTCCACAGTGACCTCACAGGAGCGCTTGCGTTTTCGATCCGCCCAGCGAGACTGCGTGTCAGATGGTGGAAGATGAAAGCAGCATCGTAAAACCGGATAACGTGGAACTCGTTATTGAGGCTTTGCAGAGTGGGTCGACTGAGCGAATTCAGGCGATTGCTCACGAAGTACACCCCGGAGACGTCGAGGTCGCTTTCGAGCGCCTCGACGATGTCGTCCGTTCAGAGGTGCTGGCAAAACTTCCGTCCGATTTGCTCGCGGAATGGGCGGATTATCTTCCTGCCGCCGACGTCGAGCGTCGTCTCTCGACTCTCCCTCGAATGGAGCAGCGCGAGGTTCTCGATTCGCTGTCCGATGATGAGCTGGTCGACCTTCTTCAGGAAATGGAGGAAGAGGACCGGCCGCAGTTTATCGAGCTGCTGGCGGAGGATAAGCGGATCGTTTCCGAAGATCTCATGCGCTACCCCGAGGCGACTGCGGGGGGACGGATGACGATGGCGATGGCCACGATCAGCGAAGGTCGCACCGTGAAAGGCGCCCTCGACGAGCTCGAGGTCCTGAGGGATGAAGCGGAAATTTTGAGCCGGATCTTTGTGGTTGATTCGGAGCGTCGTATCAAAGGAATCGTTCGTTTGCGGGATCTCGCGTTCAGCACCTGGGACACACCCGTGACCGAGTTGATGAGCGAGGCTCAGATGACGATCGGAGCGATGGAGGATCAGGAGGAGGCGGCTCAGATGATCGCGCGTTACGACCTCATGGCGCTTCCGGTGGTGGATGAAGAAAACCGGCTCCTCGGTGTCATCACTCACGATGATGCCCTCGAGATCCTCGAGCAGGAGAATACCGAGGACATGGAGAAGATCTCAGGTATCGGCGGGGATCACGGGGAGCAGGCGTATCTTCAGACCTCCGTTATCACTCATTTCAAACGCCGCTTTGGTTGGGTCCTCGTTCTCGCGTTCCTCGCTCTGATTTCAGGCTGGGTCATGCATGCTTACGAGGAAGTCCTCACGAGCTACTTCGTTCTCGCCATCTACCTTCCCATGGTCGTTGCCGCCGGCGGAAATACGGGTGGTCAAGCCGCGACAATGGTGATTCGCGCGATGGCGCTCGGGGAACTCGATACGCGCGAATTCAGACGTGTCGTTTGGAAAGAGGCCCGCGTCGGAATTCTGATGGGCAGCCTGCTGGCGGTGTGTGTCATGATCCAGATTCAGTTTCTGCTTCCCGCCCGGTTTATCCCTGAAACGCTCAGCACGCTCGCGGTGGGGATCGTCGTGGGCGTTTCGCTCGTCGCTCAGGTATTCACTTCCACGCTCGTGGGGGCAATGCTCCCGGTGGGCGCGAAGCTGGCCCGCCTCGACCCCGCAGTCGTCGCCTCGCCGGCGATCACGACGCTCGTCGATGTCAGCGGCTGTATTATTTACTTCAGTATCGCGCAGTTTGTGTTTCGCTAGTCCGTTTCAGTTATGCACCGCGAACCACTGCTCAAACTCCTCGAGACCTACCGTCACCGCTATCCGTCGGAAGGTGATGCCGCGCTGAGGTTTCAGGATTTTGTGAAGCGTAATCCCGACTGTTTCAAACGCTCACTGCAGACAGGGCACGTCACCGGTTCCGCCTGGGTTGTCGATAAAACGGGGACGCGGACTCTCATGACGCATCATCGGAAGCTGAATATCTGGCTGCAACCGGGTGGACACGCCGACGGCGAGACGGATGTGCTGAAAGTCGCGATGACCGAAGTTCAGGAAGAGACGGGGTTAACGTCCTTCGAGCCAGTCTCGGCGGAGATTTTCGATATCGATATTCACGGGATACCCGCGCGAAAAGAGGACCCGTCGCACTTCCATTACGACGTGCGTTTTCTCATTCGCAATTCGGCGGACGACAATTACATCGTTTCCGAAGAGTCACACGATCTCGCGTGGGTCGAGATGAGCAAGCTCGAGGACTACACCGACGAATGGTCAATGCGCCGGATGCGGGATAAGGCGCTCGCTGCGTTGTCTTAGTGGATTGAGCCGCAAAAAGGCGCAGAAGTCCAAAAGGCTTGGCTTCTGTTTTCTTTGAGAGGTCGGGAGACTGCGGGGCGGACGGGCTACGCGGACGGCCGGGGACAGGCCGTCCCTACCGTCGTAGCAGCGGAGCTGACCCTGTTGAGTCGTTGACCTGACCCTGTCAGGTCGGATTCGAATCACTTCCCGACTTGATACAACTGATCGTCGGTCCGGATCAGGAGCGTTCCGTTGGTGGGAACGATAGAGGCGCGAATGTTGACGCTCTGAGAGGTGGCGAAACTCGTCTTGTTGAGGAGTTCGCCTCCGTCGGCGCCGGCGCTGTAGACGAACACTTCACCGAGGTGGCTCATGAAGTAAATTTTGTCATCCACACCGGTGGGGGATGATTCCAGTTTCATCTTGGCGTCGATTCGTCTGGTCCAGACGACGTTGCCGGTTGTCGGGTGAACGCAACTCAGGAATTTGTTTCGACCGTTCAGGACGTAGAAGTAGCCGCCGTAGTAGAGTGGTGTTGGAACGTCAGCGGTGACTTCCTTCCCTTCGCTGACCCAGCGCTTTGCGGTATCGAAAAGGTTTCCTTTGCCGCCGGCCTCGATCGCATAAATCGGTGCGCCCTTCGGAGCGCAGACGAGAATGGTTCCCTGTCCGTAAACGGGTGACGGGACCAGTCTCCAATGGCTGATCTGCTCGTGATTGTAGGTGCCCCAGCGCCAGAGTTCCTCGCCGGTGGCGGGATCGTGTCCGGTGAGGCAGTCACCTCCGGCGATTACCAGTTCTTCACGGCCGTCGTGCATCATCGGGATGGGCGTGGAAAAGGCTTCGAGCGATTCCTGAACCGCGTCGGCGGGGCGGATGTGTTGCCACTTTGTCTTTCCGGTCTGTGGATCCATCGCGAGGAGAAATGATTTAATCGGTCCATCGGTATTGCCGCGCCCATTCACGGGGCTGTCGCGCTGGAGGACTTGAAGGTAAAGAATGCCGTTCCACAGCTGAGGCGAACTGGAAAACGTCCACTGAAATGCAAAATCGCCATAGTCTGATTCGATGTTGCGGTGCCACTTTTGATTCCCGTTGAAATCGAAGGCCGCGAGATCTCCGTTGCCGCTGAAGAAAAAGACGGTCTCTCCATCGGTGACGGCAGAGGCCCCTGCGTAGGTGCTTCGCTCGTCGATGCGAACGCCCTTACCGAGTGGCTTCGACCACATGATTTTGCCGGAGCCGGCATCGATGCAGATTCCGACGACGGCGTCCTGCGCTTCATCCACCGAAGTGAGGAAGATCGCATTCTCCCAGACGACAGGAGTCGAGGCTCCTTCACCGGGAAGCTGCGTTTTCCAGTTCACGCCCTTGTCGATGGAGAACTCGGCAGGGTAGCCGGTGCCGCCGGCTGATCCGTCAAAGCGAGCGCCTCTCCAGTTCGGCCAATTGTCTGCCAGCGCTGCAGATACGGTGGAGAAAACGACGGCAATGGTGAGTAATGAAAGTCGGCAGGAGTGCATGGAAGTGGGTTTTTGGTTCGGTTAAGATTCGGGAAATGGAGGCCGGGTGTCAAGCGGCTGAATTGGCGAATTGCCGTGGACAAGGGCGGGGGATGGACCGAGATTTCAAGGTATGAAGCAGCTTCTCCTTATTCGCCACGGGAAATCAGCCTGGGACATTCCGGGGCTTAAGGATCACGACAGGACCTTGAATGGGCGTGGAGAGAATGACGCTTCAAAGATGGCCGCCGCACTGAAACAGCGCGGCGTTTCACCTAATGCGATCATGACGAGCACCGCGGTGCGCGCGGAGACCACTGCCAGGCTGATTGCGAAAGGGCTCGGATTTCCCGAGTCGCAGATTGAGACAAACGGCGACCTTTATCTCGCATCGCCGCGAACGATCATCAACGTGATCCAGCAGTGCGATGAGTCGGTTGAGACGCTGCTTGTCTTCGGGCACAACCCGGGGATGCACGATGCGACGGATCTCATTTCGAATGCGGCGGGAGTCGAGAGTTTTCCCACGCTCGCGGTGGCGCGGTTTGAGCTGCAGGTCGATCATTGGGGCGAGTTCGATGCGCGAACAGGGTTGCTCCTTGAGTCACTTTCCCCGAAAACGCTCCAAAACGGCTGATCGATCTTTCGCGGACAATCGCTCTGTGATAGCTTCATTTTTTTCGCTATGAATGATGACACCCCTCCACCGCTGACCCCTTCTTCACCTGTAACCGGTCCGACCGGCGATGGGGGCGGGAATGATGGCCGCAATGGTAAAAAGATCGCACTGGGATGCAGTCTTGGCTGTCTTGTTAGTTTGGTCGTCACTGTCGTCGTGGGCTATTTCGTGTTCATCGGGATAAAGAACAAAGCCGCCGATGCCGTCGCCAGTTACACTTCGTCTCAACCGGTCGAGATCGTTGAGCCTGCGACGCCGGAGGCTGAGGTGACCGACGCGATTGTCCGGTTTGATAAATTCAGAGCTGCCCTGTCAGCAGGCGAGGCGACCGAACCGCTTCTGTTGAGTGAATCCGATATCAACGCGCTTCTTTTCCATCATTCCCTGTTTAAAAAAGCGGCGGGGAAAGGGATCGTCTCGATCGAGGATAATAAGCTCAAGAGTAAAGTCAGCATCGATTTTGATGAGCTTAATATTCCGTTCGAGTTCCTCGCCGAGACGGTGAAGGGGCGGCATTTCAACGGCGTGGCAACTGTCTCAATCGGGATGAAGGGCGGGCGCCCGGAACTCTACATTGAAGACCTGGTTTACAATGGCGCACCGGTTCCTCAGGTTTTGACAGATATGATTCGTCAGGAGGATCCGATGAAGACGCTCGAAGAAAACCCGGCCGTGAAAGTCTTCATCGAGGGCGTCGAAGACATCCGAATCGAATACAATCAGCTCAAAATTACGCCCAAGGCGTCGAACTGATTGCGTCGTTGCCACGGCGCTGACAAGAACCGTTTTCCGGGCCTAAACGATCAGGGGCCGGAGGCAGCGGAAGCCTCAGAGCTTCTCGTAAACGCCTTCGTCACGCTTCTCGAGAACGGTGAAGCCGGCGCTTTTTGCTTTAGAGATCGAAAGGGGCGCGCTGACTTTCGGCGTCGAGATTCCCTTCGAAATCAACTTCTTCACCGGGCTCTTGCAGAGCGGGCACGTCTCCATCGGAGGGCGCGTCACCGGACGTCGAATTTCGAAGCCCTTTTTGCAAATACGGCAACCTTGCTCGGGATCGCTGGAGATGTATTCGTAGAGAGGCATGCCTCAATATCCCGTGACTTGCGGGGGAATGCAAACGCTTTGCCGGAGAAGCGTCAGGAAGTCGCGGCGGTGGTGCGAGCTCGCGGTGAGGGAGGGGAAACCTGCGAACCGGTGGCGGTCGGCGATGATTGTTTTGCTCGGGCTTCAGTCGTTGATGTGGAGGTCAAAAAGTCACTCCTCCCTTGGATGGCCGGGGCGCTGCTTCCCGGTGTAGTGTTGCGCCTTCCGTCCGTAGCGCTTCAGCCTTCGCTTCGCTCTGCGCGGCGCGATAGTAAAAGAATCCTGCGCAAACGGCTATGACTGCGGCTAACGCCAAGAGTCCTGCCTGAAGTTTTCGGGGCTTGTTCATAAATGAAGTATGACTGCGATGCCCCGTTTCGTCCTATCCGATCAGCGTATCCGGTATTTGCGTCGGTGGCGGGACAGAGACGGAGATCACAGGCCGTCCGGACCCGGAGGTGAAAGAGAGAGTGTGCTCGAGCGGAGTTCCGGACGTTGACCCGGTGTCTACGGATGCCTACGCTTCCATATCCTTTTAATACCGACATGATGCCTTCTGCTGTTTCTTTCTTCTCCCGAGCTGTCGTCCTTGTGTGTGCGGCAGGATTGTTCGTCAGTTTTTCTTTCGGCGCAGATATCGTGATTCCTGACGATCTCAAGATTAAGCGGAACGAGATTTACAAAACCATCGATGGGATTGAGCTGAAATATGATCTGATCCTTCCTGATAGGGCGGGCGAAAAACCGGCGCCTTTCATTCTCCATATCCACGGCGGCGGATGGAGAGGGGGCAGCAAGGAAATGATCTACCACGCCCGTTATCTCAGCTGGGTCCGGGGACTGCTCGAAGAGGGCGTTGTCTTTGCGACGCTTCAGTATCGCAGAGCGGGGCAGGAAGGCGCGACAACGGTCGAGTCTCTGGCCGATTGCAAAGATGGAGTTCGTTTTTTCCATGAACACGCAGAGGCATTCGGAATTGATCCTCAGCGCTTCGGCATCTTCGGAGGGTCGGCAGGTGGTCACCTTTGCCTCATGACGGCGCTGTCGCCCGCTTCCGCTTATCCCGTGGCATTTGGCACTGATGAGAGCGACGTGCCTCTCGCGGCCTGTGTGGCTTACTATCCGTTGGCTCACTTCGGACAGCCCGACGTGATGGCGGGGGCCACTTACGGAACGCCCGGTAGGTTTACCCCGATGCTGGGAGGTCCGATTGAGGAGAAGAAAGATCTGGCGGAAAAGCTGAGTCCCATCAACTGGCTCGAACCGGAAAAAGAGATGCCGGCAACGCTGGTGCTACACGGGGATGCCGATCCGATTCTGCCGGTTCGCAGCACGAGGCTGTTCGTCGAGAAGGCGAAACGTTTGGCTCTGCCGGTTACTTACATCGAGGCAAGGGGAGGTAATCACGGGTTCAGTTCCCCGAGCGAGCCGAGTCTGGAAGTTATGAGCAAGATGGTTGGAACGTTCTTCCGGGACAGCCTGAACGTATCGGAAGGGGAGTAAACGGGCTCAATCGCACGTGGCTGAGGATTTCCACGCGGGCATAAAAAAACGGAGTCGATTGACTCCGTTCTTAAAAATTCGGCTGAAGACAGACTGAGTCTACCAACTTGATTTGGTCACACCCGGGATCATACCGTGTGAAGCCAACTCGCGGAAAGTGATACGTGACATCTTGAAACGACGAAGGTATCCACGACGACGACCGGTAACTTCACAGCGGTTAACAACGCGTGTCGGGCTGGCATTACGAGGAAGAAGAGTAAGACCTTCGTAGTCTTTCTCATCTTTAAGCTTTTGACGAAGCTTCGCATACTTGTTTACAATGCGCTTCTTCCGATCGTTTCGTGCTATCCAACTCTTCTTTGCCATAGGGCGCTCAATGTATCCGTGTAGATAATATTTCAAGTGGAAATTCAACAATTAAGCTGGATTTATGGTCTAATTCCGTAGTTTCCTTTCAAATATGACATTTAAGAACTGTAAAATGATCTTCCTCGGCGTTTTTCTTGCCCTCGGCAGCCTTGCGGCAAACGCGCAGAATGAAGCTGAAAAAGACTGGCTGGAGTCATATTACGAGTCCCCGACCCCCGAACGGTTTGTTCAGGAGATGAAGAATTGGGCAGCGGAAGGCGTCCTTGATCTCGATCATGCGAAGCCGGCGCTGATTGCTTTCACGAGTCAGTTGATTCGTCAGAATCGGGAAAAGCTGGCAGGCTGGTATGAGGCGCTCTCCGGCTTGACACCGGCTCAGAAGCAGATCCTTCACACCGCGATGTTGTATTCCCGGACGAAAGAGGCGGATGCGATCATGCTGGAACAGTTCGGGACCCGTTATCAGGAGGATAAACAGGAAACGAAGAAAATTCTTGAACTTCCGCTCGATAAAGAGTCGACCGCCGACATGCTCTGGGGGTTCTATTACGCGACCGGTTCCGAGCACGCGATTCGGAGAATTGTCCTTTGTTTCCGGTTCGAAGACGCGCCGGATAATCCCGAGGGCGTTGACGTGCCCGAAGGGTATGTGCCCCAGTATAAAGAGCTGCCGGCTTTCGCCTATCATTCTCTGATCGCCAACGGCGAGCGTCATCCCCGCGTTGTGGAGATTCTCGAGAAGATGCTGAAAGAGGATTCGAGCCTCGTCGAATCGGAGAAAGAGGGGGTCTACAACATTCTTTCCCAGCTCATGCCGGACAAATACCCCGACCGCAAAGAGGCGAAAAAAGCGTAGGGAGGGCAGTGTCGCCGTGTCCGGGGCCGTGCTTGCGCCGGCCCCTGAACACTGGAAACAGAAAACGGGAACCCGTTATCGCACGACGCGAGCGCCGCCACCGCTGATGATTTTCTCGACTTCAGCGAGAGACGCCATCGTCGTGTCGCCGGGAGTCGTCATCGCGAGAGCCCCGTGAGCGGCGCCGTAGTTGATCGCCTTTGCGGGATCATTGTGAGCGAGGAATCCGTAGGCGAGGCCTGAGGCGAAGCTGTCACCGCCGCCGACGCGGTCCATGATCTCAAGCTCAGGGAAAGGTGTCGCCTCGTAGAATTCGCCGTCGTGCCAGCAGATCGCGCCCCAGTCGTTGACGGTGGCGGTGTGGACTTCACGCAGCGTCGTGGCTGTTGCCTTGAAGTTCGGGAATTCTTTCACCGCGGTTTCAATCATGCGCTTGAAGTTGTTCACGTCGATGCCGCGAACATTTTCGTCGACCCCTTCGACGTCGAATCCGAGGCTGGCAGTGAAATCCTCCTCGTTGCCGATCATGACGTCGACATACTTGGCGATTTCACGGTTCACTTCCTGTGCCTTTTCAAGTCCGCCGATCGAGCTCCAGAGAGACGGGCGGTAGTTGAGATCGTAACTGACGATGGTGCCGTGCTTTTGAGCGGCCTTGCAGGCTTCGATCGTGAGCTCGGCGGTGTCTTCGCTGAGGGCTGCAAAAATACCTCCGGTGTGGAACCAGCGTGCGCCGTGATTGCCGAAGATGTCATCCCAGTCGTAGTCGCCGGGTTTCATCTGGCTCGCGGCTGTATTGGCGCGGTCGGGGCAGCCTACCGCACCGCGGATGCCGAAGCCCCGCTCGGTGAAGTTGAGTCCGTTTCGGACGTCGCGGCCGATGCCGTCGTAGTCTTTCCACTGGATGAAGCGTGTGTCGACGCCGCCCTGGAGAATGAAGTCTTCAACGAGTCGACCGACGGGATTGTCGGCGAAAGCGGTGACGGTCGCAGCGCGAAGTCCGAAGCAGCGACGAAGTCCGCGGGTCACGTTGTATTCGCCACCGCCCTCCCAGGCGGCAAACTGGCGTGAGGTGTGGATGCGACCTTCACCCGGGTCGAGGCGAAGCATGACTTCGCCCATGGAAATACAGTCGTATGCGACTTCGGAAGCGGGTTTGATATTGAGTGCCATTACAAAGTAAGTAGTTGGTATTGAATATGAAAAAGGATGATCAGCTCCACTTGTTCGCCTGAATGAAGTCGTCGTCTCCGTTGAGAAAGTTGATCATGTTGTGCGTTGCACGGAGTGCCTGGCGCTCGACCGACTCGTAAGTTCTCGAAGCGATATGGCTCGTGACGACGCAGTTGGGTGCTCCGATGAGCGGGTGGTTTTCGGCAGGAGGTTCCTCGTCGAGAACATCGGCACCGTAGCCGCCGACCTTGCCGCTTTCGAGTGCGTCCTTCATAGGAAGGGTCTCGACAAGTTCACCGCGGGCGCAGTTGAGAACGATGACACCGTCCTGCATCTCTTCGATCTTGGCGGCATTGATCATTCCGTGTGTCTTCTCATCGAGAAAGCAGTGGAGGCTCACGACGTTGGCTCCAGTGAGCACTTCGTCCATTGATTCGCAGCGTTTTACGCCGTATTCAGCGGCAAAAGCCTCGTCGAAGTAGGGATCGTAGGCGATCACCGGCATTCCGAAAGCTTTGGCGCGGGTCGCGACTTCTTTTCCGATGCGACCGAGTCCGATGATTCCCATCGTTTTGCCCATGATTTCATTGCCGACAGGCTTTTTCCAACCGGCCTGCCATTTGCCGTTGATCACTTCGACGGCGTTTTGCTGAATTTTTTTGGTGATCCCGAGAAGCAATCCGAAAGTGTGTTCCGCCACCGTGGTGTGGTTGACGCCGGGCGTGTTGAGCACGGGGATTTTCTGAGTGGTTGCGAAAGCGACGTCGATTTTATCGAGTCCGATCCCGTATTTGGAAATGACTTTGAGACGGGGGAGAGACTTTTCGATGACCGCCTGTGTGATGGCATCATCGCCGCAGAGGAAAGCGTCGAATTCGCCGGCCAGCTCCAGCATTTTGGATTCCGGAAGCGGTCCACGTTCGCGGACGATTTCAAATCCCTGAGACTCAAGGAGTTCGTGATGAGGACCTGGTGTGTCCTGATAACTTGTCGTGGTTAGCAAAATTCGGGTTGTCATAAGCGGAGCCAACGTTTAGCGAGATGTCGCACGATGACAACCCGCAAATTGCGTGAGAGGTTGAGCGGGACACAAGAAGGAATGCAAAGCGAAGTCGAAAACGAGGAATCCAGGAATCACGGGCTGCAACCCCTTGATGGCCTGCTTGATTCTTTTGGGTATGCGAACAGTGATGTCGTTGCGGCAAGCACCGAGCAGCTCACGCACAAACAGGTCCAGAAAGCGCGGAAAGGCCGGCGGGTCACCGCTAATATTCAGAAGAAGATTCTGAATGCGTTGCGAACGATGCGCAAAGATCACGAGGACGAGAAGTATCAGGTTTCCGATTTGTTTAACTACCGTCCCTGAACCCTGAACCGGGAGAGCAGAATGCAGATTTCAAAAAAGGCTGACTATGCGTTGAGAGCAGTGACGATTCTCGGGTCACTTCCGCCTGACAAGACGATGCAGGCGCAGGAGATGGCCAATCTCGGTCAGATCCCTATTAAATTTCTCGAGCAGATTTTGCTCATTTTGAAAAAGGCAGGCCTGCTGCGAAGCAAGCGTGGCGTCGGCGGCGGATATCGCCTGGCCAAAGCGACGCGTTTGATTTCCGTCGGTGAAGTGATCGAAGCCGTTGACGGGGAGCTGGTCACTTTTATTGATAGAGATGATTATCCCGCTTTCCCCGGTTCGAGCGGCATCGAGCAAAATCTGGTAAAGGCACAGGAAAGTATCAACCAGGCGCTCTGCGAAACGACGATCGAGGATATCATCAGCTTTGATGCCGGCGATTCGATGGTGGGATATGGAATCTGAGCGGTTGCCGGGATATCGGTAGTATTCAGTTAGCGTGTATCGAGCCTTCTGTTAGTCGATGAGAATACCCGGGCCGGAGCTTATAGTTCTTGCGGGAATCATTGGTGCTGCCTAATTTGCCGGCATGTCATCATCACTCTCAGGAGGAAGTGGAGAAGGTTCGACCGGATGGGTTCCCCCGGAGGTTGAAGAACTCCAACGCCTCCTCCCGCAATACAAGATCGAGTCTATTCTCGGGCGGGGCGGGATGGGGGCTGTATACCGCGGCACCCAGGTGACATTGGAGCGGCCTGTCGCGATCAAACTGCTGCCCGACTCCCTTGTCACGGAGGATGACGAGAACAATTTTGTCGAGCGTTTCAAGCTGGAGGCGCGCGCGATGGCGGGACTGGATCACCCCGCGATTATTTCGGTCTATGATTTCGGTCAGACCGCCGAAGGGCATCTCTATTTTGTGATGGAGTTCATCGACGGGATGGACATTCATAACTACATTCATATGAGCAACGGAAAGGTCGATCAGAACCATGCCGTTGCGATCGTCTCACATGTTCTTGACGCGCTCGACTATGCTCATTCAAAAGGGATAGTGCACCGTGATATCAAGCCGGCGAACGTGCTCATCAATCGGGAGGGAAAAGTGAAGATCGCCGACTTCGGTCTCGCTAAAAGGATGAACGCGGGAACGGACGAGCCCGCGCTGACGATGAGCAATGTCGCCCTCGGGACGCCGGATTTCATCGCTCCTGAAGCGCTCGATGCGGACGCGGTTCCTGATGGGCGCGCTGACCTTTACGCGGTGGGCGTGATGCTCTACCAAATGCTCACCGGCAAGCTGCCCCGGGGGATTTTCAGAATGCCCAGCGAAGAGGAGACGGGGCTGGACGAGAGGATCGACGACATCATCACTCTCGCTTTGGAGAGCAATCCCGAGCACCGCTATCAGACCGCGCACGCGTTTCGCGCAAAGCTCGACGAGTTGCAGACCAAGCCGATCCAGAAGATGGAGCCGGAACTGAGAACGAGTGCGGTGCCCGCTGCGGCTGAGCAGTTTGACTTCACGGAACCCGGGTTGAGAAGGTCGGAATCGATTCGTCGTCACGGGCCCGGGGGAGCTTCGACCCCAGGGAGTTTCGGGAAAAAAATCGCGGGATGGGCCATCACGCTCGTTGCCGTTGGCGGGTGTGCCTACTTCTGGTTTTCAGGTGTCGGTGCGGGAATTTCCGAACCCGTGACAGAAGCTGCAACGGGAACTGTGGCGAAACCGGTGCGTAAACCTGAACTGACGACCGCAACCGTTGGCGTTGCGCCGGAAGTGGACCAGGCCGTAGATCCTGAATCTGTTGTCGAGGATGCGGGTAATGTTACCGGGCGCACCGCCTCGATTGACGGGAAAGAGTATTTTATCTGGGGGAATTCGTCGCTGGCATTGCACCTCTTGAGCGATTCGATCCCGAAGGAGACGGCGAGTGAATTTCTTGGGCATCTTGTCGAGAATGATAAGTATTGGGCCGGTATCATGGGGTATCCCTATTCTGCGACGGGGCTGAATCAGCTTGTTTTCCGGGATACGGGAGAGGAGTCGGATCGGTTCCTTGAGTCGGGGCCGCATTGGAATTCGTTTACGTTTTCGATCAGGCGGCTGTCGGAAGCTCTCACGAAATTCAAGGAGGAGGGGCAAGCCCCCGGAGTGCTCTATCACCGGTTTAAGTTTCACGAGAAAACGCATGCTTCACGCGTGATCCGGCCGGAAGGCAGGGCCGAGGAGCAGCAGGTAATCAATGAAGTGCTGAGCCACGTCTTTCTTTCAAAAAGCAAGTACAGGCGTTCCGGCCCTCCCATGGCTCTGCAGCGCAAAATGGATGACGAAGAGTTACGGCTCTGGGAAAATTATGAAGGGGAGCACGATACCTGGGCGGAACTTATCGTAAAGGGCGGCGTCACTGTCGACGGTAAGATGGTGCGGCCGAGATCGATCGTTCGTTCTGTCGTGTTTCAGTTTTATCACGATTACGGGGAGGACCGATTTCTTCGACGTTGGCTGGGATACGAAGTGCCTCTCCGGCCGGTTGCTCTGACGAATCAGGAGGCGGATGATAATTTTGTTATTTCGGCGAGTCGTGCCGCCGGCCTCGATCTTACCTCTTTGTTCGAAGCGCGCCTCAAGTGGGTCGTTTCAGAATCTGCGAAGGCGGAAGTTCAGAGGTACTTTGCCGGGTTGGATCCGAAATCAGAAGCCCTGCTGAAGCGCTACTTTGCGGAGCCTTTGGTCCCGGCGAATCCGGTGCTTTCGTCTGATCCTGACAAACACCTTTTCAGCGAAATCTTTCGCCGGGAATCTCTCGCTTCCCGGCAGAATCTGTCGTCACTGCTGATCGATCGTCTGGAATGGCCCGTTCCGGCGACAGTGGTTGCCGAGATCAAGCCCCGGGTCAGAGCGCGTGTTGACGGGCTTGAAGCGAACGGGGAGTGGCAGGATCTGGGGACGCTTTTTCAACAATCGAAAGGACTGTCAAACGGCGCATGGGAGGTTTCCCCGGGCTTGATTAAGTGCGTGGAACGGGAGGATGTCAGGGCAATGATCGCGATTCCAACGGAACCACTTGCTCATTTTGACGTTCGTGGTCTCATCACGTTTCACGGGGAAACGGCCGGAGATATGCTGCTTATTCTCCCTACGATGGACAAAGGGGCCGTGCTCGCTCATGCAATGCCGTCGCGTCTCTTCGGGCTCGAGCAACGCAGTGGAAAGAGCATGTTCAACCCCGGGGTAGGGTTGGCGACTGCGGAAGGACTGTTTGTTTCGGGAAAAGCGTATGAGCTCCTCGTCGAAGTGCGCCCCGACCGACTCTCTGTCTTTCTGGATCGCGAAAAGGTTGCCGAGTGGGTGAATCTGGATTGGCGCGAATATCGTCAGAGCGGGTACGGCAGTTTCCGGCACCGGGATGTGATTGGGTTCGGATCGCTGGACTTGAATGAAATTGAATACCGATCCATGGAGATTCGGATTCCCGACGAACAGGGGAAATACAGTGAAGCCGATCCGTATGCGGCGCCGCACGTGGTGGATGTGCCCGTTACGGGTGGAAAACCGGAAGAGTTGCTCGATTTGATTTCGAAGTTTCAGAACGACCGGCGGACGGAACTCGCCAGCCTTCTTCAGTTTTATCGAGCCAGGCTCGACAGCGGCAAGGCGAATGCCGTGAGCCTGGAGCAGGCGGAAGTGTTTGAGGTGGCCATCCAAAGAGCTGAGGATCTGAAAGCTGCCGTCGATCGGTATGCTCTCGAAGAAAACGTCCGTCGATTGCCGGCGCTTCCCGAGGTGATGCCGACGTCACCGGATGCGCTGAAGCAGTTGCGAGCGACGCTCGATGACAAAGTGCTGGAGATTGAATCACGTCTCATTTCAGAATTGGACAGCGATCTGACGAAACTGGAGAAGGCGCTGCATCAAAGCGGGCGTGCTGCCGATGCAGAGGTGGTGCTGGCTTTTCGCGAAGGGTTCGAGTAGGTGGCTGACCCACGGCCTCCGCCTCGGAGGTCGGCGCCGGATTCTCCTTACGGTGGAAAAGAGGCGCTTTTCCGTTCCGCGACAGGGCGGCGGAAGCGTATACCTTACAGGTGTATGTGTGGAAAAGCTTCGTTTCTGTTTGCTGCAACGCTGATCGTCTTCAGTGGCCCCGCACTGTGCAGCGATGACGTCGATTTTCAGCGCGACATCCGACCGTTGCTCAGTGATCGCTGCTTCAAATGTCACGGATTTGATGACGAGGCGCGCGAGGCGGATCTCGGTCTTCATCTCTTCGAAGAGGCGACGCGCGATCTTGGCGGGTATCAGGCCGTGAAGCCGGGGCACCCTGAGGATAGCGAAATCATCGCCCGTCTTCTTTCCGATGATCCGGATGAGAAAATGCCCCCGGCCTCGGCGAACAAGCCGGGATTTTCTCCTGCGGAAGTCGATCTCATCCGCCGATGGATCGAACAGGGGGCCGAGTACGAGCGTCACTGGGCGTTTGAAAAGCCGACCCGTCCGCCCTTGCCGGATGCGGAAAGTGAACAACATCCTGTCGACCGGTTCCTCGATCGTTCGATCAAGAAAGCCGGACTCGTCGCCACCGGAAAAGCGGATCCCCACACCTTGATTCGACGGCTGTCTTTCGATCTGCGCGGCATTCCTCCGACCGTGGCTGAGGCCGATGCTTTCGCGGCAGCGCATCAGGAAAATTCCGGAGAGGCGTGGGAGGCGCTCGTCGATACGTTCCTGGGCTCGCCTTCGTATGGCGTGAAGTGGGCGCGCGAGTGGCTCGACCTCGCGCGCTACGCGGACAGCAACGGTTATGAGAAAGATCGTGATCGCTCGATTTGGCCTTTTCGCGATTGGGTCGTGAACGCGCTCAATGCGGACATGCCCTACGATCAGTTCACGATTGAGCAGCTCGCGGGGGACATGCTTCCGAACGCGACGACTGACCAGAAAATCGCAACCGGGTTCCATCGCAATACGATGTTGAATGAAGAGGGCGGAATCGACCCGCTCGAGTTTCGCTTTTACGCGATGGTCGACCGCGTCGCGACGACCGGATCGGTCTGGCTCGGGCTCACGACGGGGTGTGCCCAATGCCATACGCACAAATTCGACCCTATCACTCACACCGATTATTATGCGTTGATGGCGCTGTTGAATAACGCCGACGAACCCGAGATCGAAGTGCCTGTCCCGGAGATCGTGGAGAAACGCAAGCAGGTGGAGGCGAAGATCGAAGCGCTGACCCGAAAGCATCTCGAGGCGATCGACGAGGAGCACTACCGGGCCTGGCTCGCTGCGCAAAAAGATCGATCCGTGAAATGGACGACACCGGAAACGGTTGCTTTAGAATCCAGCAAGCCGCGACTCGAAGTGCAGCCTGACGGGTCGATTTTCGCGAGCGGCGATTTCACGAAACGCGATGTCTTTACGATCAGCGTGGACGCTTCCTCGCTCGGGGGTAAACCGGTCAGCGCGCTCCGTATTGAGGCGCTCCCCGATGACCGTCTTCCCGCGAAGGGCCCCGGAGCTGCCTACTATGAAGGACGACGCGGAGATTTCTTTCTGAGCGAAGTGAAGGCAAGCTCGGGTGGGGAACCTATCAAGCTCGCCGGAGCCAGCGTCAGTTTCGGAAAACTTTCGGTCGGTTCGGGAAAGGTAGCCGGTCTGAATATTCTCGATGGCGATGGTTCGACGGGCTGGTCGACCTCAGGACGCGAGGGGAAGGCAAACGAGCTCGTCGTGAATCTCGCGACTCCGCAGGTGATCGGGGAGCCGTTGGAAATCGAATTGCTTTTTGAGCGGCACTTTGTCGCCGCGTTAGGGCGATTTCGCATCTCGCTGACAAGTGACGCGGGCGAGGCCGTGGCGCGTGAAGAGAAGATTCCCAATGCTCATGAATCGGATGAGCACACGATGCGGCTCGCGTTTCTGCGGACGGAGGCGAAGCACAAAGCATTTCAAAGTGAGCTCGCCAAGCTGGAGAAAACACGTCCCTCTCTCCCGACGACGCTCGTGATGCAGGAGTGGCCGGAGTCGCACGAGCGCCCGACGTTTCGTCATCATCGCGGTGAGTATCTCCAGCCGAAGGAGAAGGTCGCGCCTGCGGTTCCCGTCGCTTTCGAGGGAATCCCTGACAATGAACCGAAGAACCGCCTCGGGTTGGCTCGCTGGCTCGTGAGTGAGAGAAATCCGCTCTTCGCCCGGGTGGCCGTGAACCGGGCCTGGCGGTCGTTCTTTGGCGCGGGGATTCTCAACACCTCCGGCGATTTCGGTTATCAGTCGGGACAACCGTCGCACCCGGAATTGCTCGACTGGTTGGCGATGGAGTTTGTTGAAAAGGGCATGTCGATGAAGTCTTTGCATCGGCTCATCGTCACGAGTGACGCCTACCAGCGGTCGAGCGCCGCCGACTCCATTCTGTTGGGGAAAGATCCGGAGAATCGACTCCTCGCACGGGGCCCCCGGTTCCGACTCACCGGAGAAATGCTGAGGGATGGAGCCTTGCAATCGGCCGGGCTCTTATCCGATAAGCTCGGTGGCCCCGGCGTCTATCCTCCTCAGCCAGACAGCGTTTCTGAACTCGCCTACGGGAGCGCGAAGTGGGTGACATCTACCGGGGAGGATCGCTATCGGAGGAGTCTTTACACCTTCACGAAGCGCACCGCGCCCTTTGCTGCGTATCTTGCCTTTGATGGGCCGACCGGGGAAAGTTGTATCCCGAGGCGCGACCGGAGTAACACACCGCTTCAGGCGCTCACGCTCCTGAATGATGAAATGTTCGGCGAAGCCGCTGCCGAATTGGCTCACCTGACCCTGTTGGGTCGGGGAGGTAACAGTGTTAAGTCGGACACTGAACAGGGTCAGGCTGCCAACCCGGGAGGGTTACGCGGTCCCGGTGAGGCGATTGAGCTGATGTTCCGGCGAGTGGTGACCCGTCCACCGTCGAGCGTGGAAATGAAGGGCCTGCTTGCGTTCTACCACGAGCAGCTGGAACGCTTTGAGAGCGGCGGATTGAAGGCGTCGGAGGTGTTGGGAGACGCTGCGAAAGCGGGGGGCAATGGCGATGAACTGGCCGCTCTGAAAATGGTGGCCCGCGTCATCTTGAACCTGAATGAAACGATCACCCGCGGATAATATGAGCAGTCCTATCCAAAACCTGACAAGACGACAATTTTTCAACGACTGCGGGGTTGGTCTCGGGAAAATCGGACTCGCCTCGGCTCTTGCGGGTGGATTCGGGAATCTCGTCCGCGCGTCGGTGGCGAGCCCGCTTTCCCCTCGCGATACCCATTTTACGCCGAAAGCGAAGCGGGTGATTTTCATGTTCATGGCAGGGGCACCGAGCCAGCTCGAATTGTTCGACAACAAACCGAAGCTCCGGGAACTCGACGGCAAACCGATTCCGCCCTCGGTGATCGCGGGGCAGCGCTACGCTTTTATTCAACCCGATGCGGCGGTGCTCGCTCCGAGATTTCCTTTTGCGAGACATGGGCAGTCGGGAATTGAACTGTCGGATCGGCTCCCGCACCTCGCGACGATCGCGGATGAGATCGCTGTGGTGAAGTCGATGTACACGGATCAGTTCAATCACGCCCCGGCGCAGATATTTGTGAACACGGGGCACCCGCTGCCGGGACGACCGGCGATGGGCTCGTGGCTCAGTTACGGAATCGGAAGTGAAGCCGATGACCTTCCGTCGTTTGTCGTGTTGAAAAGTGGCGGCAACCTGAGCGGCGGCGCTTCGATGTGGAGTGCCGGTTTTCTGCCGGGGAGCCATGCCGGGGTGCCTTTTCGCGAGTCGGGTGATCCCATTTTGCACGTTTCGAATCCCCGTGGTTTTGACAATAAAGCCCAGCGCGACTCGCTCGATCTGATCCGGCGGATGAATGAGCGGGAGCTGGCTGCGGTCGGCGATCCGGAGATTCAGACCCGGATCGATGCTTACGAAATGGCGTGGCGGATGCAGGCGGCAGCGCCGGAATTGATGGACCTGAAAAGCGAGTCGCAGTCGACCCTCGATCTCTACGGGGCGAAGCCGGGTGATCCCGGGGCGGGGTTCGCGAACAACTGTCTGATGGCGCGTCGTCTCGCGGAGCGGGGGAGTCGTTTTGTTCAGGTGTATCATTCAGGGTGGGACCATCATTCGAAAGTGGAGCAGGGCGTGACGTCGCAGGCAAGGCTGGTTGATCAGGCGTCGGCTGCTCTGGTGAAGGACTTGAAAATGCGGGGCCTGTTGGACGATACGCTGGTGGTCTGGGGCGGTGAGTTCGGCCGGACACCCATGGTCGAGGCGAGTGCCGCGCTCGGTCGGAGTATGGGACGGGACCATCATCCGCAGGCGTTCACGATGTGGATGGCCGGCGGTGGTATCAAACCGGGGATTGAGTATGGCGCCACCGATGAACTCGGGTTCAATGTCGTCGAAAACGGCGTGCACGTTCACGATCTTCAGGCGACTATTTTGCATCAGTTAGGACTTGATCATACGAAACTGACCTACAAATATCAGGGGCGGGATTTTCGCCTTACCGATGTTCACGGGCACGTCGTGAAGGATATTCTGGGGTAGGAGAATCGGTGAAATCTTTTCCAACATAGTTCGTCAAACCACCATGGCTTCAGGCACGCGATTTTTCTCTGTCTTGGGATGTGCCCTCGTCTTCGGCGCAGGGTGTCGAACGATTGAGCCTCCCGCGTTTACCGATGAGGTCATGACGGCTTCGGTCGTTTCGTTTCAGAGCGTGAAGGTGGGGAACGAATCGCTGAGCCATTACGCTCAGAAGCGAACCGCTTTTCTCCTTTCGGGCGTGGATTTGCCCGAGATTTCGCAGTCAGAGGGAACGAGCTTCAGCGGGAGCGGAGCGTCACCGGGGGAGGTTTATTACGGGGCTGCGGCGGCGGTGGACCGGAGGGGGTATTTCGTGACCGCAGCGCATTGTGTCGACGATAACCCGGGTAAACTCCGGTTGGTCTTTCGCAACGCGGGCGCGATTGAGGTGAAGCAGGCGCGAGTCGTCTACCTCGGGGATCCGTCCACGGACGGGGCGGACTTTGCGGTGATTCATGTGCCCGGCCCTGTCAGCGATGTATTCGAGTGGGCTGACCGCTACGAGGTCGGCGACCGCGTTTTGTGCTCGGGATCGCGACAGAATCCAGAGGCTTCCAACAAGAGTTTCAAACTGGTGCTTTCCGGGGGCGCGATTCAGAAAGTGGAAACGGCTGCGCGCGCGGGTACGGTATTCCAGCTGATCCGTCATTCCGCGCCGATCCATCACGGCAACAGCGGAGGTCCTGCCGTCGACCTCGCGGGTCGACTCGTTGGTGTTAATTTCTCCGCGACGTTTTCAGGAGGGCCAATTCGTCAGCCGTCGTTGAAATACTCCAGTGCGATCCGTCCGGATGTGAGGTGGCTCGAGCAGATCATTGAGGCCGACTCGCGGACTCAAAACTGGTGAGTTACGGCAGCTCTTTGAAATCGCACAGAGCGGGGGTGCTGTCTTTTTTCAAGCGGGGCGTCGGAAGGCCGGGGGAACGGAGGGCGAAGCCGCTTGCTTTGTTTGCGCCCGTCTTGATAATGTGATCGATGAACCGCTCAGAACTCCTCTCCCGACTCGACGATACTTCCGAAAAGTGGGACGTCGTCATCGTCGGTGGCGGCGCGACCGGATTGGGTATTGCGGTGGATGCAGCGAGTCGGGGATACCGCACCGTTCTGCTGGAGCAGGCTGACTTTGCAGAGGGGACTTCTTCGAAAAGCACGAAGTTGATTCACGGCGGGGTCCGGTACCTGCGGTCGGGTGAGGTCAGTCTCGTGAGAGAGTCGCTTCGGGAGCGGGGGCATCTTTTGCGCAACGCGCCGAATCTCGTGAAGCCGCTTTCGTTCGTCGTTCCCGCCTATCGCTGGTATGAGCAGTTTCTGTATGGCAGTGGGCTGACGCTTTACGATCTTCTTGCGGGAGAGCTCGGAATCGGAGCGACCGAGCACCTTTCTTCGCCTGAGACGCTGTCGCGCATTTCCAACCTGCGGGAGGAGGGGCTCTACGGCAGCACTTTTTATTGGGACGGCCAGTTTGATGATGCGAGGCTCGCGATCGCGATGGCGAAGACTGCGGTTTCGGCCGGCGCGTGTGTGTTGAATCACGTGAAGGTCGAGCGACTGACTAAGTCCGGCGACAAGATTACGGGACTCGTCGCGAAGGATCAAATCGGGGGCGGCGAGTATGAGATCCCGGGCAAGGTGGTCATCAATGCGACGGGCGCGTTTTCGGATTCGATTCGTCGTCTCGATGATTCAGGTGCTCCTGCGGTGATTGCTCCGAGTCAGGGGATTCACATCGTTCTCGATCAAAAATTCCTCGGCGGGGAAACCGGCGTGATGATTCCGAAAACCGATGACGGGCGGGTGCTTTTCGCGATTCCCTGGCACAATCGCATGCTTCTCGGCACGACCGATACGGGAGGCGTGCCTGTTGAATTGAACCCGAAACCACTGGAGTCGGAGATCGATTACCTGATCGATCATGCAGGACGCTATCTCAGCGATCGTCCGCGACACGAGGATATCAAGGCCACCTTTGCCGGGCTGCGGCCGCTTGTGAAGCCGTCGGGTGATATGGGAAGCACATCGAAGTTGTCACGAAGTCACAGCATTTTTGTGAGCGAGTCAGGGCTGCTCACGGTTGGCGGAGGAAAGTGGACGACGTATCGGCAAATGGCCGAGGATGCCGTTGATCGGGCGGCCGATCTTGCGGATTTGGAGCCAGCTCCCTGCGTCACACATCACCTGCGCCTGAGTGACGAGCCCGCGAAAAGCGAGGGTGCCGCACTCGGCGAAGAGCTGCCCTATACGATGGGGGACGCGGTCGCTGCGGTGCGTGAAGAAATGGCGATGACGCTGACGGATGTATTGAGTCGGCGCCTCCGTGCCACGTTTCTGGATGAGGCGGCTACGCTGGCGGCAGCGCCCGAAGTCGCGGCAATGATGGCCACGGAACTGGGGCGCGATGACCAGTGGGTTTCAGAGCAGTTGGCGCTGTTGAAAGAGCTCGCTCCTTCATAAGAGCTCGCTCCTTTGTGAGTCGGGTTCTCTCTAAAGTCCGCCAACGTCCCACAATCCGTCGCTTGTCGAATCGGATGGGTCGTAGGTGCTGCTTCCCAGTTTGAAAACAGGGGGGATGACCTTGTAGGCGAGCGTCAATTCCTCGTCGTCGAGCGAACTGGCTGTCGGCATCGCAGTGAGCGTGCCGGGGAGATATTTGATAAGTTTTGCCTCGGTGAAGTCGGAGGCGACGCTCGTCGGGTGATCGGCGAGATAGCTTTTCTGTGCGACGTAAACCGCTTTGAGATCTTCGGCGACAGAACGGCCGACTTTCCATTCGTTGAGCGTGCCAACGGAATAGGTGACGATTGAGGCAATCGCCAACATGATACCAATCACTAGGGTGACTTCGATCAGCGAGAATGCGCGCTGACTAGGAGTTGAGGTATTGCCGTAAGTAGAGGGGGGAACTTGTTGCATGGCTGTAAAGGAGTGTTGAATCAATCACTTCCATTCTTGCCTCCTCCTTGTCCTCAGGGAGTTGCGTATAGGTTTTCCAAATATAAACCGGAAGTCCCGAAGCAATGATGGAAATTATGATTAATATGAATATTACCCATGCGACGCGATAAGTAAAGCTATTAAATGGGTCGTTGAACAGCCTCGCTGCCAGCCCTGTCTTCTCCGCAACGCGGGAAGTGTAGGTGATGTTTTCACTTTCAAGGCTTTTGGAGACCGCAACGAGCGCGTCGTCGTCGGTCGTTGTGAGCCTGTATAAATACCTTCCGCCTGTCTCTTTCTTCGTCTCTTCCACGGAGATTTTTGGCGGGAGCTCCCGGGGGAGCGTGTTGCAATAAACCTGAGTGTAATAGACGTACTTCTTGCGGAGCCATCGATCGAATGTTGTCTGTTGCATGGTATAAGGGGGAATGCAGGGCTTGGAGGAGGGCGGGGTTACATGCCTTGACCGTTCATCATCTTCGGTCCCATCAGGAAGATCGGAAGGAAGGCACTGATGAACACAATCGTCAGCAGGATAGCGGTGAAAAAGAGAGCGAGGAGATTCACGACCTGTGAAAAGTCGGCGACGACCTGCTCGACTTCCTCTTCATACATTTCTGTGAGAAGTGAGAGTTGCTGTCCGAGGGAAGAGGAGTGCTCACCAATCGCCATGAGGTGGGCAACCTGGGCATCACATGAAGTGAATTTCCGGACCGCTTCTGAAAAGGGCAGACCTGTCTCGACGTAGCGTTTGCCTGCGGTGATCAACTCGTCATACATCGGCGTTCCCTTGAGCGATTCCGCCGAGATCTCGACTGATTTCGCGAGGGGAATACCATTGGAGTGGAGCATCTCCATTGAACCGAGGAAAAGGAGCTGTCTCATTCCCATGATGAGCTTTCGGAGCATCTTCCATTTCGACATCATGAAAACGATGACGTGGTTTCTCGTCTTCTCTGAGAAAAGGAATGCGCAGCCTGCGCCGATGATTCCGGCAACTACGAAGGGCCAAAGGTTCTGAGTGATATGAGAAATTTTGAAGAAGAACGCTGAGAGCGTGTCGGGCTCCTGTCCCACTTCTCTGATCATGCCTTCCACCTGTGGAACGATCTTCAGCTGTGCGACGATGAAGAGGCCGATCAGCGCCAGCATGATGAAACAGGGGAGCAAAGTCGCTTTGCGCATCTTGGCTTTGAATTCAGCCTCTTTTTTGAGTCGATGGGCAATGGAATGGAAGGCGCCGTCGAGCTGACCCGTATCGGCACCTGCTCGAATCAGGGAGATGAATTTGTTGTCGAACTTCTTGGTCTTAGCGAACGCGGTGTAGACGGGTAAGCCGGTTTCGAGATGGCCCCGGACCGTTGTCAAGGTTTCCCGAACGAAGGGGTTCGGGTGTCCGGTCATGTAATACTTAATCGCATCAGAAGTATTAATGTTCGCTTTCAACATCGCAGCCATACCCCGGCAGAGTTTGATCAGCTCTTTGAAGGGGTAGCGTTGCGGGCTCCGTGCGGAGCTGAAAAGGGGTGCCTTTTTTGGAGCCGCGTGATGACTGGTGGATACGGCGGCTTCGTTGCTGGCAGCGAGTGCTGCCTGTGCCGGCGAAAGTTCGACTTCAGCTGATTGGTCTTTTTTCATGTTGCTCTCAAAGGGGGGAAATTAATCAGTGGATGACATATCGATCGCCTTACGCAGCGCTTCGAGGTCGGTGCGGCCTTCCTTAACGAGTTGGAGTCCGCTTTTCCGCAGTGAAGGAAGGATGCCCTGTTTACGAACCGCGAGTTCGAGTTCGTAGGGGCTGATCGTTCCTTTCGACAGTTGATCTGACCATTCGGGGGTGATGGGAATGATCTCCAAAATCGCCGTTCGTCCGAGGTAGCCGCGGCCACCGCATTCGCCGCAGCCATCGGGGCTCTTCTGGTAGACCGGCGTTTCGCGCCACTCTTCACCGAGGTTGTATTTCCGGACTTCACGTTCGGTGAGTCCCGGTTTCTTGATCTTACAGTAGGGGCAGACGATTTTGATGAGTCGCTGAGCACATGCTGCTTTGAGGGTCTGGGCAATTTTCCAGCGCTCGATTCCGATCTGCTCGAAACGTTCGATGATCTGCGAGGCTCGAGGCGTGTGAATCGTCGTGAGCACTTTGTGGCCCGTGATAGCCGCCTCAATCGCGAGGTTCGCTGAGTCCATATCGCGGACCTCACCCATGAGAATAATATCCGGGTCACTCCGCATGAAACTGGCAATCATCGCCTGGAATTCACTGGGACGAATGTCACAGTGAAGAACGCCCTGGATCTCATCCTCAACGGGGTTTTCCAGTGTCAGAATGTTGTCCTCGGGACGGTTCAGTTCCCGCAACATCGCGTTCAGGGTGGTTGATTTACCCGACCCTGTAGGGCCTGACATCACGATAATCCCGGCGGGAATCGCCATGACTTTTTCCAGTTCGAAAAGTGTCGCGGCGTCAAAGGCCAGCGATCCCACTCCGAGTTTGGCTTCAAAGTGGCTCTTGTCGAGAATTCGCATCGTCACGTGGTAGCCACGATAGGTGCGGTGACGCTCGAATCGCATATCGATCGAACGTCTTAAGTAACTCACGGTGAAACGACCTGAAATACCGGGGCGTTTCGCACGCTCTTCCGGGGCAAGCCCCATCAAGTTTAAAAGAAACGCGTCGACGCGGTCTTTCAGCTTCATCGGGATCTCATATTTTTCCCCCATGTCGCCGTCAATCCGGTAACTGTAGTGAACTCTTTCCTTGTCGCACTTGATGTGGATATCGGAAGCGCGCTGCTTGATTCCGTCGGCACAGATTTTAGCGACGAGCTGAGCGAGAGGCTCCTCGTGCTTTCCAGTCGCATTGAAATCGAGGATTTCCTCGCCCCGTTCATCCACTTCGATGGCATCGATATCCGACTGCGAAGGACCGGTGGTCCTTGCAATCGTTTCGATGACGGAAGTGATCTCGGCAACCGGGGCGAGGATCTTAGTTACTTCGAGGTCTGGGTACTGCTGTGAAAAGGTGTCTTCCGCGGTGGGATCCCACGGGTTGGCTACGGCCAGGAAAATTTGGTTTTGGTCCCGCGAAAGGGGAACAAACATGCCCCGGTTCAGGAGGGAGGCGTCGCATTCCTCGAGAAGAGAACGATCGACGAAATCTTTGATCTTCAGGAAGAGGGGCATCGAAGTCAGTGATCCCACAGCGGCGAGGATCCGGTTCGATGTACAGGTCCGCGGAATATCTTCACGGGAGCGATCAGCGAGCGAAGGATCGCACTCGATGAGGCGGTCAACAATCGCTTCCGTGATTGTATCGTTAAGGGGAATGCCAATTTCGAGATTCATGTTCCGAAATGCCTTTCGCAAATGTATTTCCACGAACTCATTTCCGTCGTCGTGATGAAGTAAATGGGTTTCCGAGTGAACTCGGACTCGATCTCATTCGCGATGAGACGGGCTGCCGCGGTCGCGGTGAACGGGTTGATGGAGGTCACCGTGAAGAAATCTTTCTCACTGACCTGGATGACGGGCACAGCCATGATCCTGGAGATTTCAGCAATCTTCGGGAAGCTGGTGTAGAAATCGATCGGGTTCTCGTTCTGGTGGGCGAACGTGATGTGCGACACTTTTGTCTTACTGTAATTCAACAGCGCACGGGTCAAGCTGAGGAGGAGAGGACGGCCGTCGATTTCATTCTGCTCCATCGCCTCGAAAACGAGGTAGTGAAGTGAATCGACAAGAGGCGTTCCTTTCGGCGTCTGCTTGATCTTTTTGAGATACTGCTGCGCGATGCGCCCGGTATCTTCTTCCGTCAGTTTTCCCAGTTTGGAGAGCGCCTGGAAGGTGTACTCTCCACAGTGGGCCATTTGTCTCCGAAGCAGATCAAAGTCGATCATCCCCGATTCGGCCTGTTTGTCGGCTCCGGTTTTTTCGGGGGATGGGGTCAGTGGGCTGCCTGGTGACTTGGTTTCTTTGGATGTATCGGGTTCTTCTGTTATGAGGGGGGAGGTGCTCATCGTGAAGATTTGGAACGATTTCCTTTAAAGAGTTTTCCGAGGAGACCGCCTTTCTGCCTCGTGCTGTTGGCAGGGCGAACCGTGACGCTGGGATTTTCGGCAAAGCGGGGCTCCTCACTGTATTCCTGCGTCTTACCATGGACAGGCATTGACTGCGGCTGGTTGTAAGGATGCTGCGGGTGCAGGAGATTGGACGGAGGATCCGGCTCATACTTGTTGAACGCGTTGTCGACCGTGTTCTTCAGATCAGACTGGTAGGAATGTCCGGGATGGTTCCGGTCAGGGTAGTTGTGAGTCGTGGGCAGCACGTGGCTTTCATGAATCTCATGGCTCATCGCATCATTCGAAAGTGAGTCGGATGGGCGATAGAGTTTCGGTGTGACAATAAAGACGAGGCTGGTGTGCTCTTTGATCTTGTCGACTGACTTGAAGAGGAGGTTCACCGCCGGGATATCGCCGAAGAAGGGAACTTTGTTAGACTCATCGCTCTCGATTTCTTCGTAGAATCCACCGATCAGGAGTGAATGTCCGTTGGGAACCCTCGCAGTCGTGGTCACGGTTGACTCGTTTACCCGGGGGTAGAGGTTTCCGCTTTGAGATTCAATGTAGTCAACGACCTGCGCCGAACGGGGGCGGAGGATCATTCTGATCGTGTCGTCGGGAAGGATCGTCGGGGTCACCGATACGGAAACTCCCACTTCACGGGTCGTAGCGGGATCGCCAACCGGATCGCTTTCGTCGATCACGTAGCGAACTTCTTCGGAAACATTCTGTCCCGCGTCAGTTTCACTGATGGTTGAGGTAATGATAGGGATACGGTCGATGATAGAGATCAATCCCTCCTCGTTGTCTTCTGTGATAAGAGTAGGGCTCGATTCCTGCTGCGCGAGGCCGCCGGCGTTCAACGCTCTGAGGACAGCGGACAGCTGGAGAGGATTGAGAACGAGATCAGCATTGTTCTGGTTGATGTTCCGGTTTGTGGAAAACGTGGAATTGTTGTCTACGATTCCCATCGTGCCGCCGTTGGAGGTCAAGACCTGTGAGACGGTGTCCAGTTCGGGCAGATTGAAGAGTGCATTCAAACTCGACTCGCCGCTGAAGGAGAGGCCGGCATCGCCGAGAATCCCGGACCAGTCGACGCCGATGCGGTTACGGGCTTTGCTCGTGATTCGAAGAATTCTCGTCTCGATCGCGATCTGCTGCTTGGGCTGATCGATTTCCTCAAGAAACATAGCAAGAGCATCAAGTTTACGCTCGTTGTCCATCACGATGAGCGTGTTGGTCTTCGATTCGTATTCGATGATTCCGCTTCCCGGGGTCAGGAATGGCTGGAGAATCAGTTTGATCGTTTCGATGTCCGATGGACGAAGGTATTTCAGCTGATAGCGAAAGGGCTGAGTCGGAAGCTGTGAAAGCTGCGCCGCATTGAGAGCGTAGACGGTGTTACCTTTGCGGTGGATCGTGATACCATACATCAATGATAGCTCTTCCATCTGCTTGACGGGATCGTCGTTCATGAGCTGGCCTGTGACGACAAAGCTCGGACCATCGATATCGTTGTTGTGGAAATACTGGAGATCGCCGAGTTGAGCGAGGTGTTGGAAAACATCATTCAATTTCGCCTCACGAAGCCAAAATCCCGTTGGCGTCTCTTCGATGATTGAAAGTGGTTCCTCTCCGGTGGCTGCGACTGGATCGGTGGTGACCTGAACCGTGCTGGAGCCCCGTGGCGCCTGACGGACTTCCTGCGAAGTCGATGTGGTTCCCGAAACAAGATTGTCAGTATCTGAGAGAGCCTCTTTCGCCACTGATGTTACCTGTGAGAGAAGTCCGCCTTTCTCTTCACCCTCACCATCGGCTGATTCCTCACTCACTTCGGATACGAATCCGAGAGCTTTGGTACCCAACTCCTGAATTTTGGAGGCATCCATCGGGCCTTCACCCAGGCTTGCGGCTTCCGCTGCCAATGTCTCAAGAGGGGACTTCTTCTCAACGCCTTCCTCCATATCAACTGGATTCGGAACGCTCTCTTTAATCATCTTGAAAAGCTTCGAATTCTTGATTCCACCTTCTTCAGCTGGTTCAGCTGAAGGGCCGGGGAACTCAACGAGACGAGAGTTGTCCGAGAAAGAAACAGCCTCGCTGACACCCGATGAAGGGCGCTCAAAAGCGATTGGATCTTCTGTCCGTTTCAGGATCAGAAGAGCGGAGATAGAAAAAATTGCGGCAACGGTAATCGTGCCAATTTCTCTGTATTTCATCATTGGGATTGTGGTAATTAGTGGGATGAATAGTCAACACTGAGTCGAATATTCATAATATTAACACAGATTAACCATAATTTCCACAATTAAATCAATTTACGATAAATAATTTATTCATCGGATTGATCCCTTCAGGCGTTGAAAGGTGAGAATTCTTATACATCGGTTCAAATTCCTGAGGGATCGGATTGAAGTCCAGGAACGCGAGTTCCTTCGTGTCCATGTCCCGGAAGTAGACCTTCTTCTTCTCGATTCCTTCAAATCGGATTCGCAGAGTCAGTTCGCCGAAGCGCATTCCGAATTCTTCGCCCTTGTTAAAGGATCTCGGACCAACGACGACCTTCTGGGCAGAGGGATACGCTCCGGTCAGGGTCAGCTGTTGGAGAGCGGATGCGAGAGAGGTCTCGGAGACTTCCCGTTTCACTTCGATTTCCTCGTATTGGTCCGCTAGAATCGAACCGGTAGGGAGGCCTCCCGGGTCCATCGGAAGACCGAAGGGATCGACGATGCGTTTGCTGTCACGAATCTTGGAAAGAATCATGCTGGTTCGCTCCAGTCTCGAGAATGAATTCGATTTTTCCTCCGTAGGAGTATTCACGCCGGGGGGGGAGGTTGTTTTGTCGTCCGAAGTCCGGGTGCCCTCGTTGGGAGCAACCGAAGCGAGTTTCTGCGAGGAATTGGGTGGCGGGCGATCTGATATTTGTTCAACCAGATCTCCCGGGTCCGGCCCGCTCGATGGAGGCGCAGGTGCATCCTGCGCGGTGGAAAGGCAGAGGCTCAGTCCGGCGTGTAGCGTCGCGACCAGCGAAAATGTGAAGGGTCTGATTTTCATGCTTCAGGTTTTTCCCAGTGTGCGTAGGTGACGTTGAAAATGAGTGACTCGGTTTTGTCCTCACTCGAAAGGTTGGGACTGATTGAGAGACTCTCCAGAACGAGGTGCGGCATCTCGTCTTCGATCTCTGCTAAGAGGAGTTGCATCGGCTTGAATGAGCCTTTGAAGGTCAGGTCGATACGTGAAAGGGGGCTTTTAACTTTGCCGGCAATCGATCCGCCGCCACCCGCCTGGCCCATCTGTGTTTGCTGCAGCATTTCAGGGTCGTATTTGGCGAGAATCTTGTTCAGATTCTGCGACATCGACTGGATGAAATCCTCCTCGAGTTTAGAGTTCCAATACGCCATTTTCCCGCGACGATTGTCGAGAGAGAGTTTGGCTTCGAACTCGTTGGCTACGGTTTTCGCCTGAACATACTTCTCAAGCGCTTCCGTCTTCTTCTGGTATTCTTTCGTTACCTTGCCACGAGCGTAGAGCGTTCCTCCAAAGACCAGCCCGATCAGGGCTGCTGGAATGATGATGCCGAAAAATAGAATGGCTTCGCGATGTTTTGACATAGTTATTCGCTGGTTAGAGGTTTGGTGGAGAGAGCCAACTCATCTTTAGGTGACAGGCCTTGTGCGATTCTAAGATCGAAGGTGGTTCGGAAATGGCGGGCAACCTTCGCGGGGAACGCGGAGGAGGAGGGCATCGTTCCCTGTCTCTGCTGAAGATTGACATCGAGGGTCCGGGTGTCCCCATCCACTTTCAGATAGGGGGCCTGGTTCTCTTCCGCAATCCGGTTCAGAAGTTCTGCCATCCTCGTTCGGCTACCGATCGTTGCGAGGTTCTTGGCCACTTCGGGGTTTGCAAATCCGGAGATATTCCAGATCCGACTCATTCCCACGCGGTTCTCTGCTTCGCTGGTGGCTTCGGCCTGGTAGCTGGCTGATCTCACGATGACGCCGCCATCGTCGGGGAAAAGTTCGAGAAGCGCCTGCATCGCAAGCCAACCTTCGGAGCGCTTCGTGAGCAGATTCTCCCAGTGGTCCAATTCCTTTTTCTCTTTACCGAGCATGGCCACTTTCAGATCCATCTCCTGCGCCGTCGCCGAATCGAGTTTCCAGGATTCCGAGCGGACCTTGGATAGGATGTCCATTCCGGTCCAGCCGATGAAGCCGAGCACGCAGATAATAAGTGCCGTCCGGGCGAGCGCGGCAAATTTCAGCATTCTGAGATCGCCGCGGGTGGGCATGCGATCTTTCACCTCTTTGGTAGGGGAGTAAAAGTCGGCGAAGGCCCAGCGCTTTTGAAGTTCTTCGAGAGGGTGGTCCTTCGGTGTGAGCTCAGCCAGATTGATCGTCGCCATCGCCAGTTCGAGGCGCTTTCCGGGAATGTCGGCGACGAGTGGAGACTGGGAAACATCCGTTATCTTGATTTCCGTCTCGGGATGGTTCTGCTTATAATTCAGAAGAATCTTCTCCACGTTCTCCTCGGGCATCCCGTTGAGAGTGAGGAATGCGAGACGAGGATCCTTAATATTGTTGAGAGCCGCCGACTGAGTCACGACGTCCATGATCTCGGTCGGAGCGAGGTGATTGGTATTGCGGTGCAGCAGAGGACGGATCATCTGAAGCTCGCCGCGTTCTCCCGTCGTGCATACGAGAGTCATGTGCTCGTATTGGATCAAATAAACGGTATTTGAAAGGTAGTTTGGATCTTCGATGATCAGAGGAAGCGCCGCGACTGCTTCGATTGCCCCTGAGTAAGTATTGACGATCACTGGAATATTCCGCACTTCCCCGTAGATGATCAGTTCGTCGACGATCAACTTGAAGCGTGATGAGACCCGTGTCGCGATCGACAAGCGGCTGTCTGACTTGGCGCCGACGAGAGGGCACAGTCTCCATACTCCTGATTCGTCGTCGAGAGCGTCATCACCCATCGCGATCTGAGGAGCCGCTTTCAACAGTTCGTTCAGCGTTTCAAAGTCGGGGTCGGATGAGAAGTCAGGGGCGAGGTCGCGGATACGAATCTCGTCAACGAGGTGAAGGCAAACCCCCACTGATTTCGCCTTCAGGCCGTACTCCGAAGAAGAAATGATGTTTCGTAACGCCTCGTGAACGGCGTTGCGTGACTGGTCATCGAGCCGGGGCTTTTCGCCCTCCTTGGCAGGAATCATCGTCACTTTCGGGAGCGCGGAACCTTTCCACCACTCTCCGGTGATACGATTGTAAACGGCGCTTTCATTGCCGTGCGAGCTGACCCAGATATGCCACTGCAGATCGAGTTCTCTCGCTTCCTTATACCAGTCGGGATTGCTGGCGCGGCTCGTCTCCTTGATGATCCGTTTGGCCTGGCCGTAGAGTTTCGGAGGGGAAGCGTTTAAAGGTAGCAAATTCATTAAGGTGGGATGGTTGCAGATGAAAAAGGGGGAGTGGCCCGGGAGCTGGTTACCAGCCTGCCGTGGAAGTCGGTTGGTGTTCTTCTATTCCGTTGATTTCACAAATCAGATGGACCGAGCCGACGGGCTGAATGGTCTCCTTATACATGTAGACACCATCTCCTGAGCAGCTTGGTGCCGTTTCGATCATCTTGTCCGGACCGACGATCTGGGACTTTGCGATCGGATCGCCGAAGTCGAGTTGATATAAATTGGCGTATGAGCGAACCGCTTTTTGCACACTTGATATGTTCAGGATGCAGGTAGCGCGGTCGGAACCTTTTTTGTAGGCGGCGACACCGAGAAAGAGAACACTAATGAGACCTAAGAGGACTGCGACAACGAGGGTAACCTCCATGAGCGTGAGGCCGCTTTCATTTCTGTGTCGTGTAAGTGTCATGCTTGAACCGCCTGGAAAGGGTTGAGCGTTAGAGGAAAAGAGGAAGGGTGGACATAAAATCAGTGCCGACCGGGATAACCGACCGGCACTGAGCATTTAAGTTGTCAGAGACAATTGATTACCAACCGCTAACTGAGCTTGGGTTGTGCTGAGCTTTGCCTTCAGCAGTTCCTGCGAGTGAGCAAGTAAGGTAAGCAGTTCCGATTGCTGGAACTTTAGTTGCGAATGTGTAAGTGCCTGATGATGGGCAGGTAGGAGTCGTTTCGAGCATTTTGCCTGATCCGATGATAACCGTAGATGCAAGATCACCTGCAACTGAGAGTTCATAGAGATTCTGGTAAGAGCGAACTGCTTTCTGAACGTTAGAGATGTTCAGGATGCACTTGGCGCGGTTAGAACCCTCTTTATAGGCTGATACACCGATGAAGAGAACGCTGATGAGTCCAAGGAGAACAGCGATAACGAGGGTAACCTCAATCAAAGTAAGTCCGGCTTGCTTGTTGTTTTTTGTCAGTTTCATTATGTTATTGTATTTGTTGTTGTTGTTGAACCGCATTTTATTTAGTGCGATCCGATCCAAGCATTTCGGCCTGAAATTGTTTTACCCGCGGAGGGGTGAAAATGTTTTCGATGAAAGAGGGCGTGAGTGGGGAGGGGGGTGAGCGCCGGCCGGTTTTCGACCGGCGCTAGATAGAGATGGTTAGTCAGGTTGGAATATTACCAGCCGCTGACTGAAGTTGGGTTGTGCTGTGCTTTGCCCTCTGCAGTTCCTGCGAGTGAGCAAGTGAGGTAAGCAGTTCCGATTGCAGGAACTTTAGTTGCGAAGGTGTAAGTGCCTGCTGATGGGCATGTAGGAGTCGTCTCAAGCATTTTGCCTGCGCCAATGATTTTGGTAGAGGCGAGATCGCTTCCGACGCTGAGCTCATAAAGATTCTGATAAGAGCGAGTTGCTTTCTGAACGTTGGAAATGTTCAGGATGCATTTGGCCCGGTTAGAACCTTCCTTGTAGGCTGATACACCGATGAAGAGAACGCTGATGAGTCCGAGAAGAACTGCGATAACTAGAGTCACTTCGATCAAAGTAAGGCCAGCTTGCTTGTTGATTTTAGGTAGTTTCATTATTGTATTCTATGTGTTGTTGTTTGTTAGGTTGCTCTCCCCTTGGAGAGCGACAGAACGTCTTATCAGCCCGCTTCCTGAATGAAGAGGAGGTCGTCCGCCTCTTCTTCGTTCATGCGGTTCATTTGAAAGGCTTGATGTGAAATTTTTCCTGAATTGAGCAGGTTGGTGAGGTTCTTATCCCATTCGATGTTTCCACTGTGGCGGATCGCATCTTCGAGCGATTTAGCGGCACCGTCGTAGGAGGCGATTCCGGAGCGGACAGAGGAACTGTTGTTCTGGAGGAATTCGTAGTTCAGAACCCGGCCGTCGGATGTGGGGATCAGACCCTGGGAGAGGATGAACATGAGGATTTCTGAAAGTCGTCCCAGGAGTGAGCGATGCTGAGCCTGGGGGAAAAATTCCAGAATCCGGCTGAGTGTCTTCACCGCTCCGTTTGTGTGCAATGTCGAGATGACGACGTGACCGGTCTGAGCTGCTTCGATGGCGATCTCCATTGTCTCTCTGTCACGAATCTCACCGAGGAGAATTACGTGCGGAGCTTTACGGAGGGCATCCTTGAGTCCCTGTTTGTAGGAACTGAGGTGTTTGCCAACTTCCTGCTGAGTGGTGAATCCGGGAGCGGGAATGAGTTTGCCATCGGGCGTCTTGTGGGAGAGATACTTCGAATAGCGATACTCGATAGGATCCTCAATCGTGACGATGTGCCGTGGATAGTTTTGGCGAAGCCAGTCGAGAATCGCGGCGAGGGTGGTCGATTTGCCCGAGCCGGTCTGTCCGGTAACGAGTCCGAAGCCCTGGCGACGTGTCATGCAATCGCGGATCGCCATGATCGTGTCCGGTGCGAGGCCGAGCGTATCAAGATCAGCAATCTCGTCGCTGAGGATACGGGCGGTGACTCCGGGACCCGAAGTGCTCAGGTGCGCCTGAACCCTCATTCTTCCTGAAATAGTTCCGTCGGGGAGGGGAAAGCCCTCTGTGCTGAAGTCAGCTACCTTGTCTTCGATGAGCCGTGCCTCGACGTCTCTCTGGTTCTGAAGTTTGGCGGTCTCTCCCATCGTGTCGCCGTCCTGCTTGCTGTAGAGGTATTTGACGACGCTCATCACAGTGTCGGGAGTGACCAGTCCGAGGCTGCCGATGATTTCCAGACCCTGTTTGGTGTGACAATAGACAGCTGACTCACTCCGAATCTGAATATCGGAGATCGAGTTTGCACCTGCGGCAGAGAAAATCTCTTTCATCACATGGTGTGCTTGGGCTGTCTCGTCTTGAGAAATCATTTCTTCTGTATGGTAGTAACAGTAAGTATGGCAATTATAATAAGCAACTAAAAATTTACTTAATTATTAAATATTTTTAAAATTTATATAAATTATAAAATAATTGCTCAGGGGATTTCAATTCCGCCGACAACGGTGCCCTCTGCCTTCTCTGACGAGCGGGCCTCAGCCCTTGCGATCATTGCGTCGAACTGCTCAAAGGTCTTGAGCGCAAAGCGGCTGCGGGACTCGATTTCGAGCTGCCTTTTGATCGGCACTCCATCCCAGTTTCCGTTCTTCAATGCCTGATCTTGAAGGGAAGCGAATTGATTTAAGCAATACGCGATCCTATTTCTGTGGTTTTTCAGGGTTTCTGCGGACAATTGCGTGCCCGTGGCAGTGGCATCCTCTGACTCGAGAAAATAGATGTTCAAAGCGGCGGCGGCGGCTGTGAGCCAGGCCTCAGGATCTTCTTTCTCCTGCGAGATTACCTGGAGCGTGTGCTCAGCGATGACCTTGGCGTGTTTTCTCGTGTGCTCCGTTCCGCCGAAATCATGAGCGGTGAGGAAGAGGTGGTAGGAATTGTAGGCACCGTAGTGAGTGGGATCCATCTTATAGCTGCGCAGAAGCATCTGCTCCACATCCATTTTGATCTCCGCGAGGTGGCGATCGCTCAGCGATTTCGGATTGGTTCTCTTGTAGCGAACGATGGAGGCATTTTGGAGCCACTCTTTCGGCGTGGAGCCGAGGAGTTTAAATTGGTTGTCCCCGGGAGCTGCGGTATGAGCGTGATTGTGATTACAGGACTCTCCCGCCGCATGATCGCGGTCGCACGTTTCGCTGTGCGGGGCAGCGTGCTCGTGATCCGAGTGGTCTCCGTGGTCGTGGTCGGAGTGGTCAGCATGATCGTGTTCTGCGTGATCTCCATGGTCGTGGTCGGAGTGATCGGCATGATCATGTTTTGCAAGATCTCCGTGGTCATGGTCGGAGTGATCGGCATGATCATGTTCTGCGTGAGCTCCATGGTCGTGGACGGAGTGATCGGCATGATCATGTTCTGCGTGAACTGCGTGATCATGACCTGAGTGGTCTTCGTGGTCCGATTCCTCTTCGATGTTACCTTTGTCATCGACGTGAAAGGTGAACGTTTCGGCGCTTTCACCGTGGTTGCAGGTTTCCCCGGGGGCGTGGTCGTGCCCGCAGCCTTCCACGCCATGAGGAGTGACTTGCTCAACACCCATGTGCCAGACGCGATCGATCGTGGACTCGGACAGGCGGGCGAGAAGTTTTCCGTAGGCGGATCGGTGGATCGCCATCGGATTCTGATCCGATGCGAGCTTTCCGCTTCGATGGAGGGATACCGTGTTTGAACCGAAGAGGATGACTCCGGTGACGGCAAGCGCTGCGATGACGATAGGGCCGGATACTGACTTCATTTAGCTTCGCGGTAAAGGGCGTAGGAAATTGCGGTGATCACCATGCCGAATCCTGCCAGGTAGAAGGAAATCTGCAGCATCTCGGATCCGGGAAGCGCCCCCAGCTTGAAGACAAGACGGGACGTCAAATCTGAAAGGTGGTAGTGGGGGGAGAGGAGATAGACGATGTTGAGAATCGGATTCGAGTTGTCGGCGAGGAACACTTCGAGATATTGGATACCGAAGAGTCCGTAGAGCGCGATCCCGATCGTGATGGCGTAGGCGGCGGCTCCGTTGAGACGGGTGCCCAGGCTGATCGCAAGCGTGAGAAGCGGCGTCACAACGAGGAAAAACAAAAGCGCGTATTGCAGATTGGTAACGAGCCAGTGCTTGGCTTCGATTGAATCACCGGGCATCGCGGTGAACGTGCTGATCGCGAATCCGATGGCGAGAAAGCCGGCGAAAATGGTGAAGCAGCTGAGCCACACCTGACCGATTTGCTTCCGTCGTGGTAAACCAAGCGTTTTGAAGTAGGTGAACAATCCCTGCGAAGCCCACTTGTCGCCGATCATAGCTCCCTGAAACAGGAGCCAGCTGAGCGCCGAAACCCAGACGAGAATCCACGCGGTTTGAGCGCGGGCCGGTTCAAGCAGCGACGGTCTCGTCTCCCACGGGGTCATCATAGGGAGCGCGAAGGGGAGCGTGAGAATCAGCGCGGCGAAGATCGCAAAGGTCTTCCGCGAGAGGATTGATGCGAGCGTTAATTTATAGAGTTCCATGATAAGAAGACGTGGATAGAAATTTTAATTGAGCGTTTTGCGTGCTTCGAGCCAGTCGAGTGATCCTTTCACCTGGATCTGTTCAAGGCGGCCATCGCGGATCATGATCGCGGATTCGGCTTGTAGCGTCGGTTCATCCGGGTGAACACAAACGAGTCGGACCGTGGAATCTTCGTTTTCGCTCCAGATCGCGTTGACCTTTTCCCGCGCTGCAAAATCGAGTCCGGAGAACGGCTCATCGAGGAGGAGGATTTGGGATCCCCGGTTGTGTGCACGGGCTTCGGCGACTACGAGAGCGACTTTCTGCCGGTTTCCTTTGGAGAGTTTTCCGTAAGGCTTCTCGATATCCAGTTCGATGGTTTCAGCCATCGAGTGAGCAAAACTGAGTTGTTCGCCTTTAAAGAGCGCCTTGAGAAGGTGACGGGTCTTGAGTTCGTCGTCGAAGCGAAGATCTTCATCAACAAACTGGACGGTTCCATTCAGGGCGATTTTGCCCTGAAGTGAAGGGATGATGCCTGCGATCGTTTTCAACAGGGTGGTTTTTCCCCGTCCGTTGCGGGCGAGGAGAAGATGGCGGCCGTTGCTGAGCTCGATGGCATCCGACGTCTCCGCGAGAAGAAGGTTTTTCCGGCTTCCGCTGAAACGACCGGGACGATAGCCGATCTGAAAATTGTCAGGAACGGTAACAAGAGGAAGATGATGGCTGTCCTTTTTCATTACAAATGTTATAATTATGGTTAATATAACAAATATAAGTCATAGGTCAAAATTTAATTACGAATACCTTATAATTTATGAAAATTATGCAAATCGCGACGACTTATTGGATCTCTTCGATCGTCACCAGCCAGTTGATTTGGTAGATCGGGGGAAGTTCGGCGGGGCTTCTCAGTGATTTCAGTTCCGCCTGAATTTTATCTCCGGTGAGGGTTCGTTCCCCGGCACCCTGAATGTCGAGCGGATTAACGACCTTGGTTTGATCGGTTTCCAGGCTGTTCAGCTGTCCTTCGATTTTGACTCTGCCTTCCACGGCGAGGGTTTCTCCAAATCGTTTCTCGGGAGCAAAGAGTGAGAGGGGAGGGTAGAATTCAGAGCCCGCGGGAATCCCCGAATTTTCAGGTGCAGGCAGCGTGTAAATGTTCAGCGATTCGCCGACATACAATCGCAAGTTGGTGACAACCGAAAGTCCATCGGAGAAGGCCCGCAGATCCTTGCCTCCTCTGATCGTGATCGCGAGGTCATCGAGGTCGACAGGGCCGTTCGTCCCGATTTTGTCCTCGGAATCCAATTCTGCTACGAGATGAATCGAATTGTTTACGGTCACGTCGGCAGCATCTCCGAGAGTCGCCAGAAAGGTCGGGATTCTGTCAATGTTAGCAACCAGTGCGATTCTGCCGTCATCAAGATCGTCCGTTTGAAACGGAAAGGCATCGCCTCCGGGTTCCTGCTCTGACGGCCAGTTGGAGGACCGGTTGTAGATCTTCGACTGGGTGTCGCCATTCTCGTCCCGGTAGGTGAGCTCGAACTCGAGAGGAATCGGCGATTCCGCTGACTGAATCGACGTGACGCTTACCGTCATCGCCGTATTGTTCGCGGCACGGCTGTAGTCGTTCCATCCCGTCGGGGAAATGCGTTGGTTGCGGTCTCCATCGGATGCTTTCAAGAGGCTTTCGGCGCCTCTGTTGATGGGGATAAAAGCAACCTTTCCGATGTTTCCTCCCTGGGAGGCTGCGTGGAAATCGCTGCTGGATTTAAGACCGCGCTTCTCACGTTCGCCGAGTGCATCGAAATTCGCTTCAATCGCGGTCCCGTCGATCGACGTTGTTCCGCCAATGGAGACCGATTTTCCGGCCGAAAGGGCACCTCCGGTCAGATCAAATGTTCCCCCTGTCTGGATGTTGTTGGCATAGGCGCCCCCCTCGACGGTGATATTCTCCCAGTCGCTTCCATTGCTGTGCTGGCCGATTTGCAGCGCCGTAGCTGCTGAGAGCGGGATCTGAGAGGGGATTTCGTAGATCGAGAGGACGTAGGTTTTCTTTACCGCTGCAATGCTTGTCGTTGATTCATTCTCGGTGCCGAAGATCAGTGAAAATACCCACCAGTTCCGTTTCGCCACAAAGTGTTCCCCGGGACGCTTGTATCCGAATTTGATGTCGGGGTATTGCAGTAGATTGAAGTCCGGGTAGAGATCAGGGGAAAGGGAAAGCCCTTTCTGATACCAGTTCACATAGGTTTTATTACGTGTAATGATAGGGTATTTTTTGTCGAGGAGGTAATCGGAATAAGTGAGTTGCAGCGCCGCGGGAATTTGCGAACCGATCCCGGGCGTTCCCAGCATCATATACTCCCACCAGTTGCCGCCGTTGACGTGGTTGAAGGTGTTGTCCCGCGTGGGTGCCGGGGCGACGACGAACTCGTTCATCTTCGTGAAGTCGAGCTGACCGGTGTTGGCTGAGACCGTGTTGTTGAGGTTCAGCGCATCGATGAGTTCGGGGGCAATCGATTCATCGGCGTTTGCGAGGATCGACGCCTCCTTGAAAATCTGGTTCCACGTGAAGAGGCTCGCGTTGGCTTTCGAGCCCGACTTCATGGCACCGATCGCCTTATTGGGAACGATGTTGAGGAGCGCGCTCAGCATCGCGTCTTCTTTCTGGGAGTAATCCTGCTTAACCTGTGCTCTCGCCTGGTTTTGCGTGCCGATCAGGTTTCCCCTCAGCGCGTAAGTGGTCATAGCGATGATTATCAGGGAGACGCCTGAAACCACGGCGAACGTCGTGTAGCCGCGCTGTCTCCCACATTGATGCGATTGATTGGCTTTTTTCATTCGGGGGGGGGACGTGTAGGCGGGTTCGTTTCGTCAGGTAGAAATACTTCAGCCGATGTCAGATTTGCGGTGGTCGGGAAGTGCCCCGGTCGCTAATCGTTCGGATTTCCGGCGTGTGCCTTTTGGGGATTTTCGGTCTGACGTTCAGTTATCCGGTTCAATTGCGTCACTTCCGGAGCGGGCGGGACCTGATGGCCCGGCCCGGGGAAAGTGACTACTGTATTTCTTCAATGGTGACCAACCAGTTGATCTGGTGGACCGGGGGGAGTTCTGCGGGGCTTCTGAGTGATTTTAAATCGGCGCGAATGCTGTTGCTTGAAATAGCTCCTCCGGCGGCATTCTGGATGTCGAGCAGGTTGACTGTTTCATCCTCATCTGTCTGAAGGCTGCTCAGCTGACCTGCGATGTTGACGGTTCCTTCGAAATTGAGCACGTCGCCGAACCGTTTCTCCGGAGCGAAAAGCGAGAGAGGGGGGTAAAATTCGGCTCCGGCAGGCAGTCCGGCATTGGCTGGCGGTTCGATCGCCACGGTGTTAATCGATTCCGAAATATAAAGTCGTAGATTGGTGACGATGGAGAGCCCTTTGCTGAATGCGCTGAGATCTTTGCCTCCCCTTAATGAGACTCCCAGTCCCAGCAATTTTGCCGGGTCGAGATCGATGATCCCGAGAAGCGTCGACAGTTTGAATTCAATGTAGATGGAGTTGTTCACCGTTACATCCGCGGCGTCTCCCAGAGAGGTGAGCAATCCGGGAAGCTTTTCAAGGTTGGTGACCAGCGCCAGCCGGGTGTCTTCAAGTTCTTCCGTTTGGAAGGGGAATTCATCACCATTGATTTCATCTGAGGCCGGCCAGTTCAGCCCGCGTTTAAAAGTGGCAGATTGCGTATTCCCTGATTTGTCGATGTAGCTGAGCTCAAATTCAGCGGGAATCGTGCCGGAGAGCAAGTTGAACGGATTGAGTGGCTTCAAGTGCACGCTCAGGGTCATCGCTGTCTTATTCGCGGCGCGGCTGTAGTCATTCCACCCCGTGGGGGAGATTCGCAAATTACGGTCTCCATCTGATTCTTTTTCGAGGCTTTCGGCGCCGCGGTTAATTGGAATGAATGCCACTTTTCCGACGTTACCTCCCTGAGAGGCCGCGTGAAAATCGGTTTGAGTCTTGAGCGCTCGTTTTTCACGCTCCCCGAGCGCGTCGAAATTGGCGTCGATTACCGTTCCGTCCACCGAGGTCGTTCCGCCAATCGACACTGATTTGCCGGCTGAAAGGCCTCCGCCGGATAGTGACACCGTCCCTTCAGTCTGAATCTCGTTTGCGTAGACGCCACCGTCGACAGAGATGTTTTTCCAGTCGGCTCCGTTGCTGTACTGACCGATCCGCAGCGCGGTAGCAGCAGAAAGAGGAATTTGAGAGGGCACTTCATAGATGGACAAAACGTAGGTTTTCTTTACTGCGGCGATGGCGCTTGTCGACTCGGTGTCACCTCCGAAATTCAGAGAGAACACCCACCAATTTCTTTTTGCAACGAAGAGCTCCCCGGGTCGTTTGTATCCGAATTTGATGTCGGGATACTGGAGCAAATTAAAGTCGGGGTAGAGGTCCGGGGAAAGTGAGAGGCCCTTTTGGTACCAGCTTACGTATTTCTTATCGCGTGAAACGATGGGATATTTCTTGTCGAGAAGGTAGTCCGAGTAGCTGAGGCGCAACGCGGCGGGAATCTGGGAGGAAATACCGGGCGTTCCCAGCATTTGATATTCCCACCAGTTACCGCCGTTGACATGGTTGAAGGTGCCGTCCCGCGTTTCGGAGGGGGCGACGACGAACTCCTCCATCTTCGTGAAATCAAGTTGTCCCGTATTGGCGGAGATCGAATTGCCGAGGTTGAGAGCTGTGATCAGCGCGGGGGCAATCGTCTCTTGTGCGTTTGCGAGAACGGACGCCTCTTTAAAGATCTGGTTCCAGGTATAGAGGCTCGCGTTGGCCTGCGAGCCTGACTTCATCGCTCCGATCGCTTTGTTCGGAACGATATGGAGGAGCGCACTCAGCATCGCGTCCTCTTTCTGTGAGAAATCCTGCTTAACCTGCGCTCTCGCTTGCGTTTGTGTACTGGTAAGGTTGCCGCGCAGCGCAGACGCGGTCATCGCGATGATCATCAGGGATACTCCTGAAACGACAGCGAACGTTGTGTAGCCTCGCTGTTTTGTCAGGCGATGTGTTTGCTTGCCTCTCTTCATTCCGGGTTTCCTGCGTAAGTAATTTCGTCGCCGTTCGGACCCGTCATGGTGACGTGAAGAATTCCCAGACTGTTGTCGAAGACGACGTTGCTGGGCTTCGATGAAACGGTCCAACGGGGATTTGACGACCAGGCCGAGGTGTTGCCGTCCTTGAGATAGTAGTTGAGTTCGCTTTTTCCGTTTCGCTCTTCAAACGAGATGATTCCGTCCTGTGTCGACCCATCGGGGTTTCTGAATCGGAGTCTCAGAGCTTTTCCGCCGGTTCGAACCGCGTTCGTGAAGCCTTTTGCCGAATCGAGGTTGGCGAAAATGCGATAGCTGTCAGCGCGGCTCGTCAGAGAAGTCAGGAGCGTGTTTACCTGCGGTGCGTCGTCACGTAGAAAGTTGAATTTCGCCAATGCCTGTCCGAAAGATATCTGCTGCTGGAGTAGGAGAAGGAGGACGGCGGCAATCGTCAGCGTCATCGAGAGCGCCAACGTCATCTCGATGAGAGTGAACGCCCGTCTCCGTGTCTGTCGTGGTTGGGTATTCATCGAACGCGCAGGGTGGTTCGGGATTTTACATACTGTCGGTTACTGATTTCGTAGACGAGTAGCGACTCAAGTTTCCATGCTTCTGAGCCGCTGGGATTACTCGTCGCGGTGCCTGTTCCGCCCGCCGAGGCCAGGTTGTTGTCGTCGGCAAAGCGCGTCCGGTGGAGCGTCGCAGTGACCTCTCTTGCTCCGGGGAGTTTTCCGATGACGACCTGAGTACTGCTGATGGTAGGGTAGGCCGGCCAGGGCGAGCCATCGGATACGGCGGTTTCGAAGGGGACCCTCGAACTCAACGCCGTTTCCTGAGTGATGAAGGCATCCGTCATTGCCTGTTTTACGGTCCACGACAAGCTCGATGCCGTCACTGCCGACGCTTTCAAGGTCAGCAGGGAGACGGTAACCAAAGCGGCGAAGCTCAGCGCAATCTCGATGAGCGCGGAGCCTCTCTTTCGGCTTTGATGTGGATTCGTAAATTTCATGGTCGGGATGCCTGCCGCATTACTCAATACTCGTGACGTTGCCGTTGAGTTTGATCGTTCTCTCGACTTCGAATGTTTTATAGGCGAGGCGATCGGCACCGAAAGGAGTGATCGTGATAATTTCGAGAGTCCACTCACCGTCATCTGTCAGGACTTCATCCCAGTTTTTTGCCCGGATGGTTTTCTTATCCCGGGGAACTGAGTTGTCGTACAGAAAAGATGAACCCGGAACGATCGTGCCCTCAGTACCAAGCACGGGCGGACCGGGGTAGACCTGGACATAGGTCCATGAATCAGGATATAGATCCTTCAATTTAGCTTTCACGAGTGGCGCCTTTCCGCGGATCACTTCGTCGTCCTCCATCCCGGTAATGGAGTCGACGTATGCGACCGGCCAGACCTGGATGAATTCTGAAGCGAGCTGTGATTCGGGGGCTTCGTAATCTTCGAGTGAGTAGACTGAAAACCTTTCCTCACCCCTGACCGCGGTTCGGTCTGCTCCCGGGACGGCGTTGACGTCGTAGGAAAGGGTGTGTTTTCCGTTGTCGGTGAGCGAGCCCTGTGAGAGCAGGGTTGCCTGACTCCTGTCGAGACCGGATCCCGTTCCGCCGTCACCGTAGGATTGTGCGTGGTGGAGGACCTTGACGGTCTTCGCCGCCTCGGGGGCCTCGGGATCGGAACTCATGCCGGAAACGGTGATCTCCACTGAAAACGGGCGGTCAGCGCGGGTTCGTCTGATCGTTTCGTAGGGGTCCTCTGTAATTATGTTGATCTGTGCTACCGGGATGTAGGAGTTCACATAGGTCGTATCCAGCAGGTAACTGGTAAGAGGAGAGGACTTCACGGTCCAGAGCTCGAAACGGGCCCCGTTTGGATTGATGGCGAGCGGTGACTGGGTTTGACCCTTCTGCTCAACCGACATGTCCCACTCGGCTTCGTCCGGCATTTGAAGCTGGCGAACGAAGTAGGTATACTCATCGGCGGCAGTAGCGGGAGTCGGAAAAACGCCCGATAGTCCAACGAGAGATAGTAAAAGTGCGATGTATTTCATTACCGGGTGCTGGGGCTGAGTTGTTCCGTCTTGTTTTCATCCGTGGCTTCAGGCTCTTTCAGAGGAAGCACTGATACGGGACCTCCCTTGAAAGTGGCGACCACCATGCTGCTGCTTTTGGCGAAGGCTTCTACGATGTTGGGAGGGAGGGGGGCATTCCCCATGACCTGGTCTCTCGACACCTCTACCGTCCGGATCCAGCCGCGGTTCAACTGGAGAAAGTCGGCCCACGTTAACACTTTCTGTCCTGATTTTGCGCCGATACGATCGGCAATCTCGTCAGGGATGTGAAGAACCGCTCTCTTGGGAACCAGCGTGAGATTCCCTTTGTAGGAAACGATCGTTGAATCCCTCACAAGATCCCGGGAATGGGTTCTCACCGCGGGATCTTCCTCAAAGTTCCCGGTCTCGGGGCCGAGGTTCCGAACGGGATCTTTTTGGAGCGTCATGCGTAACCGCTGACTGAGAACGTCGTGAGTCACCACATCACGCATTTTCATCTTCTTCGCCGGTTCGGAGTGGGCGGTGCCTGCTCCAGCTACTGCGAGGAGGGTTAAGGCCGTTAACGTTGATAGTTTCATAATAAGGGTAGTGTGTGAGGGGGGGGAAGGAAGCCGATTGAGTGTTACTCTTTTCTGCGGCCGCGCTGCTTTTCGTCGTCTACGTCCGGATCAGAGTCTTCGCCGTCTTTCGAATTGCCCGGGTTACTGGAGTCGACTCCGTCTTCATTGTTCCCGTGGCCGTTATTTCCGTTTCCGTTTCCGTTTCCGTTTCCGTTTCCGTTGTTGGTTTTGCCGTTGTTGTTATCTCCTTCGATCGTGCCTTCGTCTTCTTCCTCTGATTCGCAATCGATCACGGTTCCGTCTTCCTGGACCTGATCATAGAAAGAGACGAGAAGGGCCATGTCCTGAAGGTCAAAGCCACCATCATTCCGGTCCGTGTGTGTCAACTCCATGAGGTAGATAATATCCCGTGGGCCCAATTCGATGTTTCCGTCGTCGTCGAGATAGGGGAGAATGAAACTCTCGATCGTCGGCTGCTGATACATCGGTGTGGTCGTCGGTGGTGTGTCACCGTTTTTCAAAGCGACCACGTTGTAGGCGCTGTTAGTTGACGTGTAGAGCGTTGACCATGAACCGTTTGAATTCACGTAGCGGGCGCCGAAATCGATTGAACTGTTTTTGTCCACGATCTGTGAATGAACGATGTAGTTCGGTGCAACGTCGTCCTGAGTGTCGAAGAAAATTCGTTCGTAGGAGGCCCCGTTGTAGCTGATGAGACTCTCGGTTGGGACCCATTCCCAATCGACGACTTCTCCTCTGCTGTTTACCCAGGTGCGCTTGACCGAAGCACCAAGTACACGCACATCCATGACGAGGCAGCGCTTGGGTTTGATCGTGCCGGGTTCCTCAATTTCGATGATCTCTTCGATCGCCTCGGGAATCGTGATGTCCCAGGTCAAAGTCGGATGGGTTCCTGCTTGAACGATCGTGGGATACGCGCTCAGCGATCCAACCGGGAAAGCGGGGACCTGATTGTTCTGGCCCACGCCCTGGTGAATGGAGGCGAGGGTAATAAGAAAAAAGATAAGTAAGCTTTTTTTCATGAGAGGTGTTGTGTTTACGTGGCGAAACAAATTCGTGTAAATTTGAGTTCACCCTCAAAATACCTAAGTTTGTAAAAATAGCAATAGAAATAATAATTACCATAATTTAGTATTTAGAAACGCCGAACCTCCGGCGTGATGCGTTCCATGCCCTGAAACAGCTGGTGAGGAGGCCTCCTAGTAGGAGAATCCGAATCCTACGTGGAGCGTTCCACTGGATTCGCCGACGCGCTGGTCGGGGTTGTGGCCATACTCAAGTCTGAGGGGGCCGATCGGTGTCTCGTAACGAATTCCGAGACCGATTGCGTAGCGTAAATCGTCGAGGCTGGCATCGTCCGCGTCGTAGATCAAGTTTCCGGCGTCGGCAAAGGGGACGATGCTGAGACCTTCGAATTGTTTCACCGGAATTTCGTATTCGATGTTGAACGTCGTGTAGAACTCGCCCCCGACCGGGTAGCCGTTCGCATCCGTCATTCCGAGGCGTCGCTCATCGAAGCTCCTGACGCTTTGAGCTCCTCCGTTGTAGAATCGCAAATCAATCGGAATCGCCGTGGTGTCACCCATCGGGGAGATCATTCCCGCCCGTGCCGCGAGGCGCAGCGTGTGATCGCCGACGGGGTGATAGTAACCGAGTCGACCTGTCGCTTTGAAAAATTCAGTTTCACTGGCGATCGCAGAGGAGGCAATGCTCAGCGAGCCCTGCGCGATATAGCCGGAGCGGGGATTCCGCGGCTGGTCGCGGCGATCGTGGATCACAGAGACACCCACCGAGTGAGCAAAATACTCGCGATCTCCGAGGAATGCCGCTTGAATATCTGCATCGTGGACGTCGGTGTAGCTCGCTTCGCCGAAGAGTGAGACGGTGTCTTTCATCTGTCGACCGAAACGCTTCGTGAGCGAATACCGGCCACCGGTCTGAAATTTCTCGTAGCCTTCTTCGCTGCGATTGACGGCAAATAAGCCGGTGCGGAATTCGGAGTCCGTATTGAGAAACCAGGGATCGATATACTCCAGTTCGCCGCGGGCGCCCCGTTTCGAGAACTGGAGTTCTGCATCGATTTTCCGGACGCTCCCGAACAGATTCAAATTCCGGAACTCAAATCCGCCGATGGGGCCTTCGTAATTCGTGAAGCCTCCGTAGACCCCGAGCTGTCGCGAGTAGCCCTCCTCGATGTCGACGTTCAGCGCGAAGGTGCCGTCATCCTGCTCGACCACGTCGGTTCGCACCGTTTCGAAAGCACCGGTTTGAAGCAGCTCCTCGACTTCTTTGTTCGTGCCGTCGGGGGAGTAGGGCTTATCAATCAGCTCCTCGAAGTGCTTGTCGAAGAAGCTGTCGTTCACTTTGCTGTTCCCGCTCACGTTGACGCCTGAGAGCTGAACCGGAGGGCCCCAGTCGGCGGAAACGACGAGGTTGATCGTCTCGATCCCGCCCTCGAGCGAATGTTCCGTCTCCGTGACGTCGACGGTGGCGTGGTAGAATCCCGCGTCGACCGCAACCGCGCGGAGTCGCGAGGCGAGCTTCGGAGGAATCGCAGCGCTGAAGGTGGTTGCTTCGAAATCCTTCCGGATTTTCTCGTAGGCCTGAGCCACTTCCCTGGACGGTGACTCCGGAAAAGTGATCGTGCCGACCTGATGCTGCGTGCCCTCCACGATCGTCACGAGCAGGTCGGTTTTATCGGAACGTTCCGTGGTTTCGATCTCAATACTGACATCGCCATACCCCAGCAGCCGGTAGAATTCGTCGACGCGAGCTTCACCCGATGCGATATCGGGGGCGACGTAGGGCATGGACTCGTCGAGATCGAGTTTCATCCGTTTCCGCGTCGCGGAGGTGATCAGCTCTCGAACGGCGTCGTCTTCGAGCGCGGTGTTTCCCGAAACGGTGATCTCGCCGAGGCGCTGCGTATTCCCTTCGGAAACCGTGAGAAGGATTCGCTGTCCTTCGAGTTTCCATTCGACGGTGGCGTTCTTGTAGCCACGGTCGCGGAGCGCGTTTTCGAGGAAATAGGAGACGTCGTCGGCTTTCGCCATGCTCGCATTGCTCGACTCGATGAAAGTGATTTGATCCTTCACCCAGTCGCGGGCGTCCGCTTCACGGATTGAGCGCAACCCCTGAATCACAACCTGTCCCGCGGCTTTCGCGTCGGTACACAGAAACGCGAGACCCAGTGCGAGCGCGCAGGTCAATCCGGTTCTGGTGATGGGGTTCGTTCGTATTCGCATAGGAGCTGAGTCGCCTCAGCGAAATCGGAAGACGTATTTCAAGAGCGCACGATAGTCGCTCTCTTTGTCTACGTCTCCCACAAAAAACAGCTGCTTCCAAAGCCTGATTTTTCCGCCAAAAGTTTGATCTCCGGTCTCGGGATTGACGCCTCCGAGCTCCAGTTCGGTGCGTTCTTCGAGCGAGTCGAGGAGGGATCGTTCCTGATCCGCCTTCGCGCTCGACTTGCGGATATTCTTGAGAAACAGCTTCGCCGCCTTCGACGCAGCAACCGATCCGGCGTCATCACCGACGAGATCACTTCGAACGCTGCCCGTCGCGAGGAGCGTCATGATATCCTCACTCGGCAGCGGCGGATTACTCGTGAGCACATACTTCGGGGAGAGGACACGGTTAAAGAGGTAGATGTTGGCGGTGTATTTTCCCGATTTGGCGCGCGCTTTGAATTCGAGGGCCCCGTTGAATCCCGTCGAGGCGTCGAACTCAACGGTTCCCGTTTCCACATCAACGCTGCTGAAAGGGAGACTGAGTTCACCTTCGTCGATTTTGGCGTAGCCCGTCGGGACAGGTGCCCCGAGCGTGCCGCTGAGCGTGAGATCGACGTTGAGCGCCGACTCCACGAGGTTACTCCGCACGAGAAATGGATCCTTCGTGTGGATGCGTAGGTTCACCGGCCAGTTTTTAAAAGGCTCAACAGCAACCCCAAAATCGAGATCCTGATAGGCGGAGCCGCCTCCCCGGGGTGTTTGCTTCATCGTCGGAAGTACTGATTTGTTGCGACTCGGCAACCCGACCGGAAGCAGGTCGAAATTCTTAAAATAGCGGCTGTTCGTGATGCCCAGCTCGCCCCCGATCGCGACGGTCGACCACGGCCCCCGGATGGAAACGTCGGCGTCGGTCCGCACGCTCACGTCGGGGTTTCTCATGATGAGCACTTCCTGCCCCGTGAGGCGAAAATCGAGGTCGGGTTCTTCTCCGGCGACTAATTTCGCGCGTCCGCTGCCTTCGACGATGCCGCCCGCGACGATGGCTTTGAGACTTTCGAGAACGAGCGTGTCTTCCTCGAATCTGGCAACGAGATCCATATCGCGAAGCGACGGGGCGTTGCGATCTTCCATTTTGAGCCGGTCGAGATCGACGAAGCCGCTCCCGCTGAGTGAAGGCTTCGCGAGGCTGCCTTTTAAGGAGGCGTCGAGAGCTATCGTCCCGACGATCGATTCGATGCCCGGAACCTGCGTCGTGAGAAAGGCGAGCGAGCTTTTCTCCATTTTCGCCGAGGCGGTGATCGATTCATCGAGCAGTTTGCGTTCACCCTTCGCCCAATCCGCGGGGAGAAAGGGGAGATTCGCTTCGATCATGAAGGGATTGATATCGGGGTGCTCGAATTTCCCGTTCACCGAAGCCTTCGCATTTTCGGCGACCAGATCGAGGTTCAGGCGACCGACGGGGAGGTCCTTTTCCTCCTGAGGAACGACGATTTTGTCGAAAAGAAGGTCCGTTGAAAGGGCGAGTGCTTTCGGGCTTCCTCCCGCCTTGATATCCAGTGTGAGATCACCGTTGATCGGCGTTTTCTCCACGAACAGCCTGGAGATCGATTCGATCGCGAGAGCATTCGTTTTCACGGAAAGGTCAACCGGCGCTTCCTGATCGAACCAGGTTTCGGCAGTGAGCTTCTCCGGATCGAGCGGAAGCGAGCCGTTGAGAGAGAGAATTTCCCGTCCGCCGTTGCGTCCACTCCATTTGTCGAGATAGAGCACTTTGTCTTCCCAGCGAAGCGCTCCCTCTAGATCGAGAGGTTGGCTGCTCACCTCGATGACCGGAAAATTCGCCGCCGTCCCGCTGTAGGTGCCTTCGAGCTTCAGATCGAGTGGAAGCGCACCCGTCGCGAGAGTGACCCGATTGGCCTTGAGGTTGAGATCGCCTTCGTGCGTTTTGTCTTTGATCGCACCTTTGCCTTTCCACTCCAGTTGCGTGAGCAGGGGGAGTAGTGATGAGGCCGGCGCATCGCTGAGGAGCGCTTTGAGTTTTTTCGACGGGGACAGATCGGCGTTCAGATTGAGGTCGCCGGAATACGTTTGATCCTTGAGGTGATAGCCGCCGGTTCCGCTGAGACGGGTCGCGTCATCGAGGCTGATTTCGGCGATCACGTCGAACTGGTCGGGCTTGCTGATCGTGGCATCGAGCGAGAGTTGCTCAAACGTCTGGTCGTTAAACGCGAGCGAATCGGATTGGATGAGCGCTTTACCGCGAGTGAACGAACCGTCCTCGAGTCGGAAGTCGTTGAGCGTGGCGTGGAGTGACCCGGAAAGCGGGAGCGTGTCTTTCTGCCCGGGGAGGAAGTCGGCGAGCAAGCTTTCCAGTTTCTCGACGACGAGCGCGCCGGTGACATCCAGCGGGCGTTTCGCGAGCGATGCAAAATCCACCGCTCCTTCGAGGAGGAGCGACGCTTTGGCATCGAGCGTTGCACTCGATTGATTGAAATCCACTTCGGCGAGGAGCCATTTATCGCCTTCCTGCTCGACCGTATTGGCGGCCAACGAAATAGTCTCCAGGTCGATTTCCTGCACCCGCAATCCGCTGAGGTGAGCGAGCAGTTTGGCGTTCCATGATTCGGGAGCGTCGACGTCACCGGTGAGACCGAGGTCCAGCTTCACGAGCGAATCGGCAGCGACGCCTTCACCTTCCGGGGTGAACTCGAAATCTCCGGCAAGATCGATCGCGTTGAACGATCCCTTACCTGTGAGGCTGCCGTTGAGCTGTCCCTCGACGGGGGCTTTCTCCGCAAAAAAGCACGTCACGTCTGAGAGCGCGAGCGCTTTGGTCTCCAGTTCCAAACTGAGATCTCCCGGTTGATCGAGGAACGGGCCTTGGAATGCGGGATCAAATGAAAGCGTCGCCGAAAACGTGAGGGGAGTCGCGCCCGGCCGCGTTAGACGCCACTTCGGAAGCGAGATCACCTTGCCGTCCCAGTTTCCGGTGCCGCTGAGAAGGCGCTCGTCGGACTTCAGTTCCAACTTCGAAATCGCAGCGCTCGTTCCCTCGTAATGGGCGAGTATTTCCCCGGTAATGGGTGAACCGGTTTGGACAGTCACTTTTTCAAGACCGACCGTGGCGGCGCCCGCGTGCGTGACCTCTTTCAGATTACCGTTGCCTTTCCAGTTCAGGAAAGCGCGTCCCGAGATGTCTTCGGTCCCGAGGGTGGCGAGCACCTCTCCGAGTCGGCCCGCAGTGTTGAGCTCGGCCTTCGCTTCGCCGGTGTAGGTCATCTCGTTCAGATCGAGTCCCGCCAGCACCTGCACGCGATTCGCAAGATCGAGTCCCGCGTCCCCTGCGATCCGAAGCTGATTGGGGGATTCCACGTTCGCCGCGAATTGAACCCCGCTGAGGAGCACGTCATCCCAGGCGACATTCTCGGTCAAAACAAGAAGACTTCCCGATTGGAGCTCTTTTCCATTTCGAAGCTGGAAGTCCCGCGCCTCGATCGAAACCGCGCCGGTGAGAGGCAGATCGTCCGCGATTCCTTTGAGCGCTGACTCGAGTGAGGGGACCTCAAGTTTCGCGGCGATGTCGATCGGGATTCTCTGCAAATCCTCAGGTGTTTCCGCCTGCTGAAAAGGCGCTGAGATGTCCGCTGTAATCGTCGTGTCGGCGCGGATCGCCTCCAGGTGCAGTTGGTTTTCTGCGATCGTGAGAACGATCGTATCAGTGGTGTAGTTCTGCCAACCGACGCCCTCGGTGAGAAGGTTGCCGTTGATAGACCAGGTCTTCGGACTCGCAAAGTCTCCCGCAAATCCGAGATCGAGCGCGGTCACTTTACCGGTTAGTTCGAGCGGCTTGTCCGAGGCGAGTTCCACTTTGGCGAGATCGATTCCGGTTCCCGGTTTCAAATTGAGCTGGAATTGCCATTGCTCACCGAGGGACCCTTCGAGAACTCCTCCCGCGACGGCAAGGCTCACGCCTCCCCGGTATTGGCCCGGTTTCGGCTCCTCGATCGATAGCGAATTCAGCGTCAGGAAAGGGAGCGGGCTGATCGCTCCGATCTCAATACGGCGTTCGCCTTTGACGATTTTGGCATCGATGTCTTTGATGTCAGTCGAACCGGGAAAAGCGATGCGGTTGATTCTCAAATAGCCGTCTTCTCCGGGCACTGACTTCAGATTGAGATGGGCGATCGTAACCTGCTCGTCGCCCGTGAGAAGATCAATCGAGAGGTCATCGATTTCGACTTCACTTTCGAGGAGGTTCCAGAGAGGATTGAAACGGGTCGCCACCTTTTTCGCCGGACTCTTTTTCTGAGCGGAGGAGGCAGGTGTTTCGTCGTCCTGCGCTCCCGGAAGCGGGATCACGAGCGTCGCTTTCCGGATCACAATCGCGTCGAGCCAGCTGAGAGAAGTCGCGTTGCGGAGCAGATCGAATCCCCGGTAACGGAGCGATGCTTCTTCGATGTGGAAGAGTGATGGATTGTCGTCGAGCCCGTCAAATTCAACCGAGGACAGCGAAAAGCCGGACCAGAGCGTTCCGTCGACCTTCAAGCCGCCACTGAGTCCCTGGGATTCCGCAGCTTTGACCGCGGCGATGCGGGTAAGAATCCTGAAGCCCGGGCCATTCAAGACCGCGATCAGCACGGGAATGACCACGAAAAAGAAAATCAGACAAACGACGAGGCAACCGCGCTTTTTTGGCGCGCCGGAAGTTTCAGGGCCCGGTGAATCGGGCGCTGTTTCAAAAGAGGGCATCAAGGAGGGGCGAAACCGGCAGACGCGAGATTATCTCACTTCTACTGATATACCGTCCCACTCTACAATCAATAAGCGGCGCAGGCAATTCTATCCTACGAGGTGGCGGGGCTGCCGGGAGCCGGCTTTTACTCCGGTTCCGACACGTCTGCGACCTGCTCTTGAGCAGGGGACTTGAGTTGGATACGATTGAGCGATGAGATGAGGATGCGCTCATCCGGCGAGAGTTTGTCACATTTTCCAACGCCTTCCCTCATCACATAATCGACGAGGTCCTTGCGGTTGAGTCGCACGCTCGCCGCGAAGAAAGTCCGGATCCAAAAGGGATGCTGCATCACTTTCGGTTCGGCACCCTTGATAACCGCTTCGATTTGGCCGCCGGCAGCGCTGTGGTCATTTCGAGCGAGGTTCTCGAGGAAGTTCAGGCGTGAACGCACCGACGGGCTCATGATTCCCGACGCCGCGAGTTCTTTCATCCTTTTCACAAACGGTTCCTCGGGCCACGCTTCGGTGCCGGCAGAGCGCAGCGTGACGCTGTAGAGCAGCATTTCTATCTTCTGCCAATCAGACTCCGCGGTGGCACTTTCGAGGAGCGCGTGGAGCGTTTTTTCGAACTCCGTTTTCTCAGCTTCCGTGGCGGATTCTTTTCTCAAGCGGTTGAGAGACATCTTGTCGCCCCGCGCTTTGCGGGCGCGCTCCGGTTCGAAGATGTCAGTGTAACCGATGAACGAGTCTGTGAAAATCGAGGGAAGGTTGATTTCGTTTGAGGTGAAAAAAGCCGTCTCGGAATGTTGCTCGACGTAGGGGAAATAGTCCGAGTTCGTGAGCGCTTTCAATTGCTCAAGATTGGCACGCAGGCTTTTCGACGACGCGAGGAAGTTACCCGGTCCGAAATCTTCGATCTTCGAGTGGAAGCGCTCAAACTCTTCATCGAGTTCACTGTTCGCGGCAAGCTTGTCCGGATCGATGAAGTCGAAAGGTTCATTTCCGGCGACGACGATGTAATCACCGGGGCCGCCGGGGATGCTGTAGATTTCAAAATGCTCGAATGTATCCAGCGCTGAAAGGATTGAGACGAGCAACTCATCGCTGAACTCGTAGCCGTGAACCCACTGAACGAGAATCCCGCCGGGGTTCAGGAAGTGCTGAAGGTGCTCGTAGAACTCTTTCGTGAAGAGGCCGGCGACGCCGGATACCCACGGGTTCGAAGGCTCCGAGATGATGATGTCATAGGATTTTCGATTGGCGTAGAAGTGGCGCTTGGCATCGTCGACAACGATATTGAGGCGGTCATCGTTCCAGAGCCGCTCGTTTCGCGGGCGAAAGTGTTTTGAGAGATCGATTACCGCCTCCTCGATTTCAATGAGGTCGAGCGAACGCAGGCGGTCGTCGGTGAGCAGGTAATGTCCCGTCAATCCCGTGCCGAGTCCGATCAGCGCGGCGTCGTAATCTTCGTCCCGCGTCAGCATGGGGAGCGCTGCCAGCATCGCCACGGTCGTTTCGTCGGTGAGCTCATCGAGAGTGAAGTTTCCTTCTCCGACCCAGATGGCCCCGTCTGATTTTCCGTTCGTGGCAATGAAGCCGCGCTTCGCATCTTTCCCGACAGAGATCGTCGCCGTTTTCCCGTGACGCACTTCGAGGAGATTGTTGCGCGTTCCTGAACTCGTCCGGTAGGCGCCACTGCAAAGCACCGCGCCATCGAAAGAGGTCCAGAACGCCGGTAGCAGAACGGCGGCGGTGGCTGCGACGGCCGCGACGCGCAGCCCGATCGCGGGAAACGCGGGGCGACGCTTCTTCCAGTGCAAAACGCCGATTGAGAGGAGGATCAACCCGAGTGAGATATCCAGCGCCGCTCCGGTAAAGATCGTCCACTTCAACTGCAGCGCGGGCATCAGGAGTAGACCGGCGAGTGCGGCTCCGATAATGGAACCGATCGTGTTCCAGCCGTAGACGAGGCCGGTGTATTTCTCATTGCCGGTATCCCGGACGAGTCTCCAGGTAATCAGCGGAAGCGTCATTCCCGCGCAGAAGGCCGCCGGAAACATCAAGGCGAGACAGAGAAAATATTTGAACGCGGAATGAAGCGGGAAGGCGGCTTCGGTCTTGGCGAGCAAGCCATGGGAGGCCTGGATCGCATCGAAGAAAGGTTGGTAGAGATAGAGGCTGAGCGCCGCGAACGAGCCCATGAGCACCTGAATCACTCCCAGAACCGGAGCGAGATCACCCCGGCAGCGGGTCAGCAAACGCTTCACGGCGAGGCCGCCGAACGCGAGACCGAGAATGAATGCTGAAATCATCGCGTCGAACGAATGCGCCGATGATCCCAGAATCAGACTGAGCAGGCGGATCCAGCCGACTTCGTAAATGAATGAGGCGAGACCGGTTCCCGCTGCTACGAAGAGCCACAATTTGATACGCGGATTCTCGAGGGGAGTCGGACGGATAGGTTCTGAGACAGCAAGCTCTCCGGTCGCTTCTTCGAGAGCGGATTCTTCCGGGGACACCGTTTTGCTGATGCTGAATCGAAAAATCGCGTAGAACCCCGCCGCGACGATCAAATTTCCCATCGACGCGACCTGAAGCGCCCCCTGTGTGCCCACCGCCGAGACGAGGAAGTAGGAGCAGAACAGGATTCCGATCGCGCCACCGAGCGAGTTGGCGAAATACAGCGTCGGCAACGACTTTTGACCACCATCCGGGAAACTTCGGATCATACCTGAGGCAATCAGCGGGAACGTCATTCCAAGGAGCGTCGCAAATGGAAGCGTCAGCAGCATGCAGATCCCGATCTGGATCGAGTCGGCAAACAACGGGCTGATCGCCTGCAGGCTCGCCGCTTCCGTGAAAAACCAATTCGTCATCAGCTCATAGGCGGCGTGAAAAGAGAATCCGAAGACCGCGGCGATCAGTTCGATTCGGGCGTAGGCAAGAAAGGGGTGGTTCACGCGCTTCAGATACCGGGCCGCGAGAAAGGACCCGAGGCCGAGACCGCCCATGAACATGATCAAGGTAACCACCTGACCGTAGGAAGAGTGCCCGAGGAACAACTTCAAATACCGCGACCAGAGCGCCTCATAGATCAACGCGACCGAACCGGATAGGGTGAAGAAGAGGTAAATGAAAAACCGTGTCATTTAAAATTATTACAATTACCATAATTTAAACAGTTATTAAAATAAGGCAAGCCGTAATATCAACGGGGGAGTGGAGAGCGGGCGGAGAAGGCTGTCGTGGCCGATCGAGCCCGGCGGATTGACGACTGCGGGAAAGCCGCGCTGGGGAATCAACGGCGGTCGTCTCACCATTCGAAGCAGTCTCCGGCGTTACCATTCGCTGCAACAGAGCCGGTGGCGGGTAGTCCGGTCTCCATCACTACCCGTCTCGCTGATATACTTCACACATCGTCGTTCCCAAATCTATAGATGAAAAGGTGGCTGTAAATATATATAGAAAATGAGAATAGAGATTGGCAGTGTGCGATGAAACTGGTAAAACACGACCGTTGCTATGAAAAAGTTGCTGATACCCGCATTCGTCGTCGTCTTTCTCACCGGTTGTGACGCATCGATTGAGAACGTGACCGGTTTCTCGAAACCGCAATTGCGATCGGACAATCCGGGGCTGCAGCAACCCCGGCCCCGACTGGAGAAATCTGAGAGTACAGACGCGGGTAATCGCGTCGCTGTGTCTGAACCGACCCGGGTGAGATTCCCCCTCGAAAGAACGATTACCGATGCCAGAGGCAGATCGATCGAAGCGAGGATTCTTGCGAAAAAAGGAAATCAGATTGCGATCGCGAAGATTCCCTCCAACCAGCGCTTCGTGCTCAGTCTTGAAACTCTGTCCCGGGCTGACCGCGAGGTATTTGCGGGCATTTCGGATGGCGGTGACTTCGGTTCCGTTTCTGCTGAGGCCGGTGGCGCGGCGCGAAGCCCGGAGCGCAAGGCAGTCTGGCACGCTCACCTCAGCAACGCTGAGGAGGAGGCGAAACGGTTGGGGATACCGCTTCTCGTCGCTGTATCCAACGGGATGGACAGAAAGGCCAGCGCCGATTTCGAGAAAGCGCTCGTATACTCGCGGGAATTCAAAGCGTGGGCCGATCAGAACGTTGCGCTGTGTTTGCTCGAGGTTGAGAGCGGTTCGAGAGAATCCACTTTCGAAACATGGAAGACTCTCGCTAACTACGGTATTATGCAATCCGGGGAAAATGTCGTTGCTTTGATCAACCCGCTCAGTTTCACGAGCGAGGCGATTCCATTGTCCGGGGCGGCTTCCGCCAGTCAGATGATAGGTAGTCTCGACCGGGCAATTCGCAGAAAGTCCAGTTGGGCATCTATTAGCGTCGCCCCGGTCCCTCAACGTCAGACGTCGCCATTCAGAGTTAACGGTGGCGCAAAATTCGTTGGTGGTCTGACATGACAATAGTATCAACCGCCGGAAGGTCTTCCGGCTCCCATTACGAAGCTTAGAGCGCAGAGGGATCTTTCCATAGGTCGGAGGCAACTCTCTGTTCTCATTACGGGGCGCTCCGGCGGCGCCTTACGCAGGTTTTGCGGGCTTTCACCGGTAAGGAACCTGTTCCATGGTGAAAATCGTGGTTAAATCCGCAGAGATGCCTACGTTCCCGGAATCTTCTGAATGTAAGCGGATCTCCCGCGCTGTGTGATCAATGGCTACCAATTCCAACTCTGACTTTGTTTTCTCGACCGATTCGGCGCTCTGGGAGGTGAATTCTCATTGGACGGGAATGATCTACGGACCTGCTGCGGCGATTCTCCAGATCGCTCATCCCAGGGTGGGGCACGGCGTGGCGCGTCACAGTCATTTCAAAACGGATTCGCTGGGGCGGCTCACACGAACGCTCGCAGATGTCAACAGCATCGCGTTCGGAACCCGGTCCGAAGCGGAGGAAACGAAGAAGCGGCTTTTTGCGATGCATTCGAAAGTCCGCGGAACTTCGGAGAACGGGGTCGATTACCACGCCCTCGATCAGGACCTGTTGATTTGGGTCTTGGCCACGCTCGTGATGGCGTCGGTAAACGGTCGGGAGCTGGTTTACGGCCCGCTTGACCTCGATCAGAAAGAGCGGTTCCTCGCCGAAATGGTTGTGTTAGGGCAGTTCTTCGGTATGCGTATGGGAGAGGACGAGCGGCTCTCGAGTTGGGCGAACTACGAACGCTATTTTGACGGGATGATCAACGGCGACCTGCTCGGGAGCGATCCGGTCTGCGGGGAGCTGGCGCGTTGCCTCGTGAAGCCTCAGGACAGCTTTACGGTGAGATGCCTTGGCTGCGCAATCAGCTTTCTCCCACTGGAAACGCTTCCTGCGCAGCTCCTTGAGCCTCTTACCCTGAAGTCGACGGCGATGTCACGCGCGCAGATGCGATTTTTCAGGCGTGTGTTTCCCGGTATTTTCCGGTTGGTTCCCGCGAAGCTGAAGTATTATGAGCGCACCCGGCGACGTCAATTTGACGGCGAATAGTCGGAACTAACATTCGCACCTTGTCACCTCGGGTATATTCATCCATTAATCAAGTTCATGGACGAACTGGAGCATCCAACCACAGCGGAGCCTGAGCGCGGGCCCCGAACCACTTCTCAGTCGGGGTGGAAGGCTTTCGGCCCGAATTTTCTGGCCTTCGTTATCGGACTGGCTCTGGCCTATTTTTTAGACTGGCAGCTAACCGATCTCGTTTGGACGCTCTGGTTGAGCAGTCTCGTCGTCGGTTACCTCACTATATTAGCCACCGTGGCCGGCGGGGCCTACTTCGGCGTTCGCATGATGCAACAGCCCGAATTCGATTCCAGTCTCCGGCCCGCGATCACCCTCGGGGGAATTGGCCTCGGCCTGTTCTATCTGGGGTTTTTCTCTCTGCACTTCTGCGGGTTTCACGCAGGGCACTCGGTCTTTCTCAACGAATTCTTTCCGGTCGCCGGGCTTCCGAAAGACGGTCTTGGCGCCGCTTTCATGAACCCGCTGCTGCTCTGGAAACTGGTATTCCAGTATCTGATGGTTCCCTACGGCGTCTTCCTGATCCCCGCGCTGATTGTCGAGCGTCAGCATCTCCTCGCACCTTTTAAGGCTCCTTCGTTCACGAAGGATAGCATCAAAAACAGAATCCAGGGGAAGATCGCAAAAAGGAAGAGCGGCAAGGGGCTCGGAGGCGGCGTGATGCGCCCCTACGTGAATGTGATCAGGATGCACATTCTGATCTTCTTTTTTGCAGGCTGCCACCTCCTTAAAATCGATTCGTTTCCCGTCTACGCTGTCGTCTCCGTCGTTTACTTCTTTCCCTTTGGAGATTTGAAGAAATTCCGGGAAAGCAGAAAAGTGCAGGAGCCCGATGTTTGAAGCCTTTCGCCCGGGTTTAGCGGGCAGGGCAGGCACTATACGGTGGGAAGGGGGCTCTCGCTATCTTTTCTGAACGGGCGCATCCAACCCTGTTGGGTGGATGACTTAACCCGGTTGAATCAAGTCATCGGCCTTCGATGCGGTATCGTCTATTCCGGAGCGCTGCTATCCGCTCACCGCTGCTTCAGAAACGAAATGAGGTCGATCATTTCGGTTTTTGAAATCGCGGCTTCGAGTCCGGGAGGCATCAGTGAAAAACCACTCGTGGTGAGCGATTTCACTTCGGCGCGGGGAACGGTCAGGGTTTGACCGCCGGGAACTCGCAGGGTGATCGCGACGGCGTCTTCGGCGTGGATGAGCCCGCTCAGGGTCCGTCCGTCGGTCGTCTCGATCGTCTGCGCGACCCAGCGTTCTTCGACGGCGCGGTTCGGATCGAGAATATCGGTCATGAGCGCTTCAGCCTGCTTGATTTTGACGTCGTTCAACGGAGGACCGACATCGACACCGACGTCGCCGATCTTGTGACAGATCACGCAGGTGGCTTTCTGAAAGACGAGCTTTCCGTTTTCGGGATCGCCTTTGTGGTTCGGGATTTCGGCGCGGTATTCCTCGATCAGCGCGGAGCGATCCGAGGCGGCGCTTCCGAACAGCTCGGTCGCGAGCGTTTTGATTTCCTCATTCGTCGAGCGACCATAGGACCAGCGGGTCATCGGAGGCATGATCGCCGGACTGATCTCGCCCGCCTTCATCTTCTTCATGAGCGCGAGTCCGGTTTTCGTATTACCGGTGATGAGTTCGAGCGCTTCGCGTCGCGGCGTCGGAGCGAGCGTCTTCCAGCGTTCGAAGAAGAATTCGGCGACTTTCTCGCGGTTGTCGCGGCTCAGCAACTGACACGCGGCGGCCTGTATCGCAGGGGCTTCGACGAGTGGAATCAGCGCCTCGACGATCTCGAGTTTCTCTTCGAAGGGGCGTTGTTTGACGAGGGTGAGCGCGGCGAGTCTGTCTGCGACGGAGCGCTCCCGATCGAGGGCGATCGAGGTGGCCTTCTCAAGAATGTTTGTCATCGCTTTGCTACCTTCGACGAGTCCTTCGGGTGGGGACTGGATCAGGGCGGCGAGCGTTTTCTGTTTGAGCGGACTGCGTTTCAAGCCTTCGGCGATCCCGTTGGTGAGGGCAAAGTGCCACCAGACGGGCGCACCGACGAGCTGATCGGTGATCGCGGCGATTTCCGCCGGCTTGCCACGCGCGGCAGTGAGCTTCGCAAACTCTTCGAGCGCCGGAGTCGCCTCAGCCGGAGGCAGGGCAAGGAAGGCCTCGTCTTTCAGCAAATTGGCGAGAACGCCGGGAACCGTGTCAGGAGCGGAACTCATGATCGCTTTGCGCAACCAGGTGTCGTCGGGACTGGACGCGACCACGGGTGTGAGCGCTGCGGTATTCCAACCTGCTTCGGGAAACAGTGAGAGTGCGATGAAGCGAACGCGTGGTGATTCGGCACCGAGTTGCTTGACGATCTCGGCCTTTAACTCCGGTTGCATGCCTGATTCGTGGGTCAATGTCAGGGCGAGTTCTCTCACGTCGGGTGACTTGGAATTCAGCGCTGTTTTGAGATGGTCCGCTTTGAGCGAGTCGAGTCCTGACAGAGTTCCCAGGGCATGGGCGACGGTGGCAGGGGCGTCGTTGCTGAGAAGTGCTTCGAGAGCGGGGACGACGCTTTTGTCCTGTCTCTCGACGAGAAGTCGTTGCGCCTCGGTGCGGCGCCATCCGTTCGTGTCTGAAAGTAGCGCGACGAGCCCGGCGGACTCTTCGGGAAGGGCTTCGATTTTTGAGGCCGCGGCACCTTTCTTAAGCACCCGCCAGATGCGCCCCTGGTCGAGACCGGCACGCATGTAGTGGGATTTTGCGAACTCCTCGGGAAAGAACCGCGCGTGATCGATGAAGCGACGATACATATCCACGACGTAGAGTGCTCCGTCAGGGCCGTTACGAACCTGCACCGGGCGTGACCACTCGTCACCTGAGGCAAGAAATTCGCGGGTCTCACCAACGCGTTCGGCCGTGTAGGAGGCACCGCTTTTGACGAGCTTGTTCCGGGTAACCAGCTGGGAGGTCGGATCGCAGACGAAGATGTCGCCCTGCAGATCTGTGATGGCATCACCGCGATAGACGCCAATCCCGCAGGCGGCGGTCGTCGTGCCGGCATGCGCCGCTGAAGTCGTGTGGCTCACCGCGACGGGTCTCAGGGGGGCTCCCGGAGGCTGGATGTCTTCGTGTCCCACCGTAATTCCGGCGAGCGGATTCCGTTTCACCGCTTCGAGTGGCATCACTGCGAACATCGCGGGGTTGCGGTTGCTGCAGAAAAAGTGGCGGTTGAAATCGTCAATCGTTCCCCCGTATTGACCTACGCCGGTCTCGGGGCGCAGGGTGTTGGTCCGCGGGTTGTAGCGGAGGTTCAGCTTCGTGAAATTGAGAACCGCGTCAGGATCTTTCTCCGGATAAATTTCTTTGCCGTCGAGTCCGTTGCTCAGGAAAATCTCGTTATTCAATCCATAGCGCGGGCTGGAGACCTGAAGCTGATTGTGTCGTGGCTCGTTGCTGCGGAAGAGGACTTCGCGCACGTCGGCGACGTCGTCGTTGTCAGTGTCCTTGAGAAAAAGGATCGCGGTCCGTGTTGTCGCGAGGAGACCGCCATTCAGCGGCGTGATGCCCTGAACGTGATCGAGGTCCGCCGCCCAGGTCGTGGCCGCGTCCATGACTCCGTCACCGTCTTTGTCAGTGAGGAGGCGAATCCGTGAGAGGTAAGGACCTTCATCCTCGATGGGGAGAGGGTAGTCGCCCATTTCCGCGACGAACATCCGTCCCTGCGCGTCCCAGACGACATCGACGGGATCGCAGGTGAGCGGCTCCGCTGCGACGAGTTGAATTTCATAGTCGCCGTCGAGCTCCCACAGTTTTTGACTTTCAGCGGGGCTCAGTGGTTCGGTGCGTGGCAGGATACTTTCGCCGGTGATGGCGTATCCCATGTCAGTGGAGCCTTCTTTCTCAGTCCACTTTTCGGAAAATGAACCGATTGGATGAAGTTCGAGCCGACGGATGTGGCACTCAGCGAGTTCGGTCTGCAAGCCGATGAAACCGCTCGAAGGCTTGCAATCAGTCACCTCGTTGACCTTGGTGCCGTTGAGAAGAATCGTCATCGTGTCGCCTTTGCAAATCACTTCCATGCGGTTCCACTCACCGACTTGATTCTCGACTTCCTTCTCTCCGCGATACCCTTTCACGTCGGCCCAGTCAGGATCACGATGTTGCCAGTTGATGCGGGCCATTGTTTTTCCCTCGGCGGGAAAGGTTTCCTTTTCACCCTTCGGATCCCAAACCGGTTCGCCGTCACGGTCGCGTGTCACGGTTCCGGTAACGCTCGTGGGGTCGATTTTACCGTCTTCGTGTTTAGTCGCGAGAACGAGGATGTCGCCAGATCCGCCTTCGATGAGCTGTGATTCGATGCAGCTCATCCAGGTGTTACCATAGGCGCCGTCCGGTCCGTAGGCGTGAATGAGCAATCCGCAGTCACGGGCGCGATCGGCGCGTCCTGCAAGGGTCCGCTCACCCCACTTGTATTCGATTACGAGATGGTAGTCCTGATAGGCTTTCGCGGTGCGGATGTAACCCATCCCTTTTCCTGAAACGAAGAGGTTTCCGTCGTCTCCAAAATCCCAGATTTCGTCCCGGTCGTCTGTCAGCGACGATTTTTCATTGAGATGAACGACGAAGTCTTCGGGGACCGAATCGTGCAACAGGTTGATGACTTTCGCCGGGGTGATTGCATCCTCTGCAATCGCGGAATGGGTGAGGGTGGCAATCAGGCAGAAAGCGAGGGGGAGAGAGCGAATCCGAATCATGACGGGAGATTAAGCCGTGACTCAGCCGTTTGGAAAGTAAGAAGCTGCCGCCATTACGGTAATAGCGGGAATCGGCCTTTTTCTCTCAGCGGCGAAAACTATTCGGTATCCACCGGGGCATCTACGCACATTTCATCGCTGATCACGGCGGTAATCACTGCCCGGACTCCTTTCCCGGGAGGTTGAACAAATTTGCTGCCTTCGATTCCATGTTCTCTCCAGAGGCGCGCCATGTCACCGTCGGGCTGGCTCGCTTGAATCATCTCCGCCGCTTTCTTTGCGAACTCCGTCGCGTCGACATCCTCGGGTTTGACCTCCTCGCCGGTCTCGATCAAACGAAAAGATACAGACGGGAAAACGATATGCTTTTTCTCATTTTCGGAAATGAACCCGATCGCCGCTCCCCGGAAGACGGCATTTCCGCGGAGCTTCAGCGTAACGACGTCTCCCGCTCCCACTTCAACAGGAGCGGACCTTGCGTCGGTGTAGTCGTTCTCCGGCTCTCTGTCCGGGACCTCCTCGCGCCACGAATTTCGGCAGTGAAGCTTCCTGCCGTCGATAAAAACCTCGTTTTCCCCCTTGGCGACAATGTAAAGGCTCATCTCCGACGCTCGATGCTGGATGCGTCGGGATCTTTGAGCGTCTCCAGCCTTGCTTCGATCTTGCGTCCTTCCTCTTTGACCGGCAGCGCTTCATTGATTTTGAGTGCCTTGGTGAGACTGGCTTCAAGCACTCCGGGTTGCTGTAAATAGATCTTATGGAGACGCAACTGGCTGACTCTTGCATCCGACTCGATCTTCTGACGGGAGAGCAGATACTTTTCCCGAAAATTCCGGATCTTCCGGTCGCTGGAAAGTCCGTTCCGGTAGGCGGTTTCCGAGAAGTTTCTGCCGCCGGCAAAGCGCTCAATCTCCTCTTTCACCGCGAGGACCTGATCGAGGTTTTCCGATTGCGATTCCTCTTTGAGGAGTCGTTCCATCGCGCTGACAAAGTTTCTGTTCAGCGTATCCAGTGGCACACCCTCGATCTGAATTTGTGCATCAAACCGCGCGCGCAAATCGACGAGCTCCCCGGGTTCGGCCCGGACGGGAGTCGGGAGGACGCACAGTGCAAATACACACACTGATAGAGCGGCGGATAATCGGGAGCTCATGGGTCGAAACTACCAGATGAGAAATATATGAGAAGTGTATCTGGAAAAGAAACCCGGACTCCCGCGCCACCTTATCGAACGGTTGAAAACCGCCTCTGAAATCGTTTGTCACTGGAGATTCGTGGCAATAGCATTGGATACGATGGCTTGGAAAACGTTGGAGCCGACTACCACTTATCATAGCGATGTCATCACAGGATATTCACAGGCAGCTTTCAGTCGATTATTTCAACGATGTTTGGAACTTGTTAGAGTCTTCAGAGCGGACGATTGAGGAGAATCGGCTCATGCGGGAAATGGCGCATGCGTCGCTGTTCCATTGGATGAAGCGGGAGGACTGCGCGCCGTCGAATCTCTCGGTCGGGTTGTGGCAGGTTTCCCGTGTCCATGCCGTTTTAAAAGACGGCCGCGCCGCGATGAAATATGCCCTCGAATGCATCAGCGTTTCCAATGACGCTGCTCTGTCGGCTTTTTACCGGGGCTGCGCGTGTGAGGCCGCGGCGCGGGCGGCGAGGCTCATGAAAGACTCGGATGCGGCCGCGCAGTATCTAACTGAGGCACATCGCTGCCTTGCCGAAGTCGAAGGTGACGATGCCGCGACGTTGAAAGCGGATCTCGACGAGCTCGCAGCTTCTTAGTCCAGGGCCTCGGCACAGCGGATCCCGTCGATCGCGGCGCTGACGATTCCACCGGCGAACCCGGCACCCTCGCCACAGGGAAAGAGGCCTTTGACCTCGGGGTGCTGGAGCGTTTCCGGATCGCGTGGAATGCGGACGGGGGAGCTCGTGCGCGTCTCGAAGCCGATCAAATTGGCTTCCTCGGTGAGATAGCCTTTCATCTGTTTCCCAAAGCGCTTCAAGCCCTGTTTCATGCGTTTTACGATTGCCCGCGGCATCAGTTCGTCGAGGCGTGCCGGCTTCAGTCCGGGCTTGTAGCTCGTCTCGGGAAGGTGGGGTGAATCTTTCGCGGCGATGAAATCAATGACCCGCTGGCCCGGCGCGACCTGGCCACCTCCGCCAGCCTGCTTCGCGAGCTGTTCGAGGTGTTTTTGATAGGCGATTCCCGCGAGAACGCCGTGCTCTTCGACGAAGTCGCCGGTGTCTTCAGGTTCCACCGTTACGACCATGCCGCTGTTCGCAAAAGGGGAGTCACGCTTCGAAAGGCTCATTCCGTTGACGACGACTTCATCATTCTCCGTCGCTGCGGGAACGATGAATCCTCCCGGACACATGCAGAAGGAATGAACGCCCCGGTCATCGATTTTGGTAGCGAGGGAGTAGCTCGCGGCCGGCAGCTGCAGCGGACGTTCGAGGCCGCGTTGATAGTGGTATTGCAGGCTGTCGATGAGCGGCTGCGGGTGCTCGATCCGGACACCGACGGCAAAGGGCTTTTGCTCCATGCGAATCCCTTTATCGTGCAGGAGACGGTAAATATCCCTCGCCGAGTGGCCGGTTGCCAGTATGACGGCATCGCCGGTGAGTTCTTCCTCTCCGATTTGGACGCCCTTGATCGTGTCTCCGGAAATGAGAAAGTCGGTCACTTTAGCGCCGAAGCGAACCTCGCCACCGGATGCGATGATCGTCTCCCGGATCGCTTTGACGACGTTGGGGAGCAGGTTTGAGCCAATGTGAGGATGCGCGTCGATCAGGATTCGGGCAGGTGCGCCGTGCGCGACGAAGACTTCGTAGACTTTCCTGACAGGACCACGTTTCGAGGCCCGGGTGTAAAGTTTGCCATCGGAAAAAGTGCCTGCGCCACCTTCGCCGAAGCAGTAGTTGGAATCTTCGATCACGGTTCCGTGGCGGAGGATGGGGGCGAGATCGTAACGACGGGCTGAGGCGTCTTTCCCGCGTTCGAGAACGATGGGTTTCCAGCCTTTCTCCAGAGCAGTGAGAGCGGCGAACATTCCCGCAGGTCCGCTGCCAACGATGATCACGGTTTTGCTCTGTTCGGAAACGTGGGGTAATGAAATCGTAGGCGGTTCTGCAAATGGCAGGGGATGATCTACGCCCACTTCGAGACGGAGGCGCACTTTGATCTCACGCTGACGCGCGTCGATGGAGTGTTTCAGCAGACGGATGTCTTTGATCCGTGCCGGATGGACGCGGAGCTTCCGGCCCGCGGCTTTTTTCCACGCAATTTCGTCCTCGGATTTCTCGAGCGTGAGGGTGATATCGACCTCGACCGGCTCTGGTGTGGGGGCGTCAGCCATGTGAAGAATCAGGAATTCTCTCCGGAGAAAAGAAATCCGGTGAGAGGGCTGCTCGCGGAGGCATCGGTCGTCATTTCGTGAATGCCTCCCGACTCGTAAGCGGTTCTTCCGGCCTCAACCGCCTTTTTGAAAGCGCCGGCGATGGCGGCGGGATCGTTGGCGATCGCGATCGCCGTATTCACGAGCACGGCATCGGCTCCCATCTCGAGTGCTTCAGCGGCGTGGCTGGGACGTCCGATTCCGGCGTCGACCACGACGGGCACGGTGGCCTGGTTGATGATGATTTCAATCTGACGGCGCGTTTCGATGCCCTGGTTCGAACCGATCGGCGCTCCGAGCGGCATCACCGTGGCGGTGCCGACATCCTGCAGACGCTTCGCAAGCACGGGATCTGCGTTGATGTAGGGAAGCACCGCGAAGCCTTCTTTGACGAGGACTTCAGCTGCCTTCAGCGTTTCGATAGGGTCGGGGAGTAGGTAGGTGGGATCGGGATGGATCTCCAGCTTCACCCATTTGGGAAGTCCCGCCGACACCGCGAGTCTCGCGAGTCGAATCGCCTCTTCTGCGTTCATCGCGCCCGAGGTGTTGGGGAGAAGCAGGTATTTTTCAGGATCTATGAAATCGAGAATATTGGCGTAAGGATCCTTTTCGCCGGTGAGGTCCGCCCGGCGCAACGCAACCGTGACAATCTCTGTGCCCGATGCTTCGAGTGCATCACGCATGGATTCGTTGGACGAAAACTTTCCGGTTCCAAGCATGAGCCGGGAATTGAAGGTGCGATCGAAAATAGTGAGAGGAGTGTTCAAAAATCTAAAACGTTAAAAGGACAGAGAATTCGAATTTACACCACACTGCCACTTCGCCACCTAAAATCCAGAGGCGCCGGGCGCGGACACAAAAAAACCTCTCCAGTGAAGGAGAGGTTTTTTTCTGCGTATCGTGCTCAAGAGCACGGCCACAACAACAACCAAGTAATGAAACATGGGCCAACAACAACCCTTTCAAATTCTGTGTTGATACTATGACCGCATATTTCGTTCTTGTCTATACAAAATTGCAGAAAATTGACTCTTTTTTGTGATAATTATCACAAATGATAGTTATTTAGCCTTCAGGAGGTCGCGAATCTCAGTAAGAAGGACGACATCCTCGCTGACTTTCTTCTCTTCGACGGGTTTCTCCTCTTCTTTCTTCAATGCGGCCATGAACTTCTTGATCACGATGAAGAGCACGAATGCAAGAATGATGAAGCTGACGAAGGCGGTGATAAAATTTCCGTAGGTTAGCAGGTTCACTCCATCAATTTTCTGAGCGTTTTCAAGCGAGGTCCCTTTCGGAACTTCACCTTTAAGAACAAAATATTCATTGCTGAAATTAACTCCACCGGTGATCAACCCGACTACGGGCATGAACACATCGTCAACGAGACTCTTAATAACTGTTCCAAAAGCGCCACCGATGATGATACCGACGGCCATGTCGATGAGGTTTCCTTTAAATGCGAATTCCTTAAACTCTTTAATCATAGTCCTTCATTACTATTAAAAGCGGTTAACAAAGGCAACCCTTTAGTAGTTCACGGCAATGCGCTGACTTTGATGTGACTTTCCTGACGAAGGACGATTCCGCTATGCGGCTCCCTGAAATTGTTCGATCGCCTTGACGACGGCGAGAATCGCAAGAAAGGCGATCGAGAGAACACTGATCCAGAAGCCGATGTCGTAAAGCACTGACGGCCTGAGTGAAGCGGGGAGGCGGCGGTAGCGAAAGTGGACGGCGCCGACGACGACGAGGAGGAGAATCGCGGCGGTGATGGCACCTCCTGCGAGGACCATAAAGACGGGGTCTTCGAACCAGAAGAAGAGCGCGGCCCACAGCGCGGGAAAGAAAAAGGCGAGAATTCCGATCGTTCGTGCGCGGGCCGCGGGATCGAAGTAATCAATCCAGCCGACGGCGCCGAAGGCATCGGAAAACAAGCGACTCCACGCCGCGAGGGCTGAGAAGAGCGTCGAAAAGAGCACGAAGAACGCGCCGACGAGGAACGCCGTTTCCGCCCATCCACCGAGAGAATCGGTGTACATTCGCGACAGCGTCCGGACGGTTTCAAATCCTTCCGGCTTGAGTCCCTGAGCATTCAGAATCGCTGCGCCAAGCACGTAGAAGGCGAGCGTCATGAAGGTGTAAACGAGCATCGAGAGGAAGGCGTCCCAATACATGACGCGAATCCAGCCTTTGGCGCGGGCTTCCCACTCCGGCGTATTTTCACGTTTCCCGGTTCTCGCGGCGTAGCCCTTCTCGAGTAGCCAGTAGTTGTAGGCCATCACTTCATCTCCACCGACTCCGGTGATACCGAAAGCGGCGATAGCGACTCCGACCGCGGCGATGGGGATTCCATTCCAGAACGAGAGACCTTCGACGACGTCCGCACGGGTGAACGCGAATTCGGTGTATTGAACGCCGATGACGCAGGCCATCGTGAAGACGGCGAAGCCTCCAATGAGGATGAGCGAGAGTTTTTCAATGAAGCCGTATTTCCCTTTGAAGATCATCAGGGAAACGATCGGAGCGATGAGGCAAACCCAGAACCAGACGGGGACAGAGGGGACGAGAATATTCAAAACGAGCCCGACGCCGCCGATGATGCCACCGACCTGAAGCGGCTTGATCAACATCATGACGAGCCAGAGCCACGTCGCCCAGTTGCCTTTTCCGAACTTCGGTCCGGGTATTTTATTGAGCGCCTGAAAGGTTGTTTCACCCGAATGAATCGCGTGTTTCCCGAACTCGAGCTGCACGAAAACTTTTACGAGGCAGCTCACGAGAATGACCCACATCGCGACGAACCCGGCCTCGGCTCCGAGGGCCGTCGTCGCAATCAATTCACCCGAACCGACAATCGAAGCCGAGAGGATGAATCCCGGCCCGAGATACCTGAGCATCCTTTTCCAGGAGGTCGGCGCCGGAGAGACCAGCGAGGGATCGAGTTCGTAGGGATTGTTCAAAACAGGCCGTGTCGGAAACTAAGCGGGCAGATCGAACCAATTACTTTGCAGCCGGTGCGTCGGCGGGCTGAGGCTCGGTGCTGAGCGTCCAGTCGTCGGTGCGGAAGGGATCGGCGGGGAGGCCTTCTCTGCTTTCGAGATTGGCGATCGGGTTGTTCGCCCAGGCATAGCGAACCGCGACGGGTGCTTTTACAGCAGCGGAGGTGACCTCCACTTTGTCGCGTCCAATCACTTTGCCCGTCGCTTTGTGCCAGACCTTGTCTTTTCCGGCGACCGTGAAACCGACGACGTCTTTTCTGTCGAAGCTGTAAAGAGTGGATCCGACGTGGTCGAAAGTGAGAATGGCCTTTTCACCCTTGATCTCCATCGATTTGAAGGTCGGATTCAGGTAGGCCAGTTTCCCGCCGTAATCGCGCGCGAGGGCGATACGGGCGAGGCGCTTCGCCACGTTCTGCTTGTCGCGGGGGTGGATGTCACGTCCTTCGCCGAGGTCGTAGATGACTGCCTGACCGGTATTGGGAAGCGCGAGGGTGTTGGACTGGGCTTCGCGCAGCTCTGCCCAGTCGCTTTCAGCGGGGGCGTCGACTTCGTCTTTGTAGTCAGCGAGCTGCACCCAGTAAAACGGGAAGTCTCCCTGGCCCCAGGCTTTGCGCCACTCAGTGATCATGAGTCCGAAAAGGTCATCGTACTGGTAGGCGCGACCCGCGTTGCTTTCGCCCTGATACCAGATCGCTCCGCGAATGCCGTATCCGATCGTGGGATTCAGGACTCCGGCCCAGAGGTTTCCGGGACGGTGCTGGCCGGTGAGAGGATTGCGGGGATAACGAGGTGCCTGCTTTCCGGCGGCTTTCGCAGCCTCAGCGCTCTTCTGGTAAGCGGCGAGAGTTTTGTCCCAGTCGAAATCCTTCTCGATGGTCTTCCACTCACTGATGTAGGCGTCGAAGCGTCCGTCTTTCTCGAGGACATCACGCTTCACCCAGGCTTCAGCAGCGGAACCGCCCCAGGCGTTGTCGATCAGTCCGATGGGAACACCGAGCACCTGGTGGAGCATTCGTCCGTAGAAAAAGCCGACCGCGGAGAACTGGCCCACCGTATCGGGCGTGCAAATGTCCCACTGTCCTTTGAAGTCATCCTGGATTTCCTGGGTGCCGACCTGAGGCACCGTGATGAGGCGAATGTTAGGGTAGTTGGCGGTCGCTATTTCAAGGTCGGCGTCATCGGACTGACTGACTGACCACTGCATGTTGGACTGGCCCGAACAAACCCAGACTTCTCCCATGACTACGTTGGAAAGGGTGATGGACTCGGCACCGGACTTTACGGTGAGATTCATCGCGTGGGAGGAGCCGGCGGTTGATTTCAGATTCAACTTCCAGTGTCCTTCCTTGTCTGCTTTTGCGCTGCGGGTTTCCCCGGCAAAAGTGACGGAGACATCGGCGTTCGGTTCGGCCCATCCCCAGATGGGGTTTTCCATGTTGCGTTGCAGCACCATGTGATGCCCGAAAATGGAAGGGAGTCTCAACTCCGCCCGGGCTGAGCCTATGGCGAAAGTGACGAGAAATACGGCAGTAAAAGCAGCAATGCGATTCATGCAGCGGGTTGTAAGGAAATATCCGCTTCGGCGCAACCGTATTTCCGGACTTCTTCGCGTCGGGTGAGCTCGCTGAAGGGGATCGGCCACGCCTTTCGTGCCGGCGCCGGTTAATCGTCCAGCGTGATCACCGCTTTGCGCAGCGTCGGATCGGTGATCGTCGATTCAAACCCTGTCACGATCTCGTCGAAGGCGAGCCGATGGGTGATCCACGGAGCGGTATCGACCGCGCCGGATTCGATCGCAGCGATGACCTCACCGAACTCGGCAGAGGTCGCGTTGCGGCTCGACATCAGCGTCAGTTCCCGGCGGTGAAAATCAGGATCGGAAAAGGTGACGTCACCCTGAAAGAGCCCCACGAAGAGAATACGCGCCCCGTTCGCCGCGAGATTGAAGGTCGATTGCATCGAGCCTTTGTTCCCCGTTGCGTCGATGATGAGATCGGGGAGTTGCCCGCCGAAGGCGTCTCGGAGTGCCTTCTCCAGATCTACGTCAGCGCCGACTTCGATCGTGTGATTCACTCCAAAGGCCTCGCGACAGAATTCGAGCCTGCCGGCGCTGATGTCGGCAACGGCGATGTGTTGGGTTCGATTGCGAAGAAACGAGAGGACGCTGAGCCCGATCGGACCGGCTCCGAGAATGAGCGCGCGGTCGCTTGCCGTGGCGAGGCTGCGATTCACGGCGTGCTGCCCGATGCAGAGCATCTCGACGAGCGCGAGTTGATCCATCGATGCGCTCGCCGCACGGTGGAGTTTGTGCGTCGGAACGGTGAGGAACGGGCGCATCCCGCCATCGGTGTGGACGCCGAGGACTCGGAGCGACTCGCAGCAGTTCGTTTTTCCTTTCTGCGAGGCGGGGGAGGCGGGGTCGTTCAGATACGGCTCGACCGCGACGGCGTCGCCCGGAGAAAAGGAGCCGTCGCCGTTGGTTGTAACGACTTCCGCTCCGAGCTCATGACCGAGGATACGCGGATACTCGAAGAACGGCTGCCTTCCGTGGAATGCGTGGATGTCTGTGCCGCAAACCCCGATGCGCCGGATGCGGAGTAGGGTTTCGCCCGGAGCAGGTTCCGGAACGCGGCCCTGAATCGCGGTAAAGCGACCCGGTTCTTCGAGGCGGATTTCGGTTTGCATGTCAGGGGCGACGGAACCCGGAAGATTCAGCATCTTCCGCTGCCGGTAGCTTCGGTAGCGGACCTTACCAAAAATTCCGAAGGATTAAGAAACAGGACACGAATTGAGATCGCGGAAGAAATCGTTGCCTTTGTCGTCGACGAGAATGAAGGCGGGGAATTTCTCCACCTCAATTTTCCAGACCGCTTCCATTCCGAGTTCGGGAAAGTCTAACACTTCCACTTTCTTGATGTGATTCTGGGCGAGAATCGCGGCAGGACCTCCGATCGAGCCAAGGTAGAATCCGCCGTGCTCTTTGCAGGAATCAGTGACCTGTTGGCTGCGGTTGCCTTTGGCGATCATGACCATTGAGGCCCCGTGAGATTGAAACAGCTCAACGTAGGGATCCATGCGGCCCGCCGTGGTAGGTCCGAATGAACCACTCGCCATGCCGTCCGGCTTCTTCGCGGGACCGGCGTAGTAGACGGGATATTCCTTGATGTAATCGGGCAGATCCTTGCCCGCCTCCATCATTTCCCGGAGCTTCGCGTGCGCGATGTCGCGAGCGACGATGATCGTTCCGGTGAGTTCGAGCGCCGTGGTGACGGGGTATTTGGAGAGCGTTTTGAGCGTCGCTGCCATACCTTCGTTGAGATCGACGGGAACGCCGTGGAACTGGTGGTCACGCCATTTCTCAGGGATATACTGTCCGGGATTGGTTTCGAGTTGCTCAAGGAAAATACCGTCTTCGGTGATTTTTGCTTTTGCCTGACGGTCGGCGGAACAGCTCACGCCGAGGCCGACGGGGCAGCTCGCGCCATGACGGGGAAGTCGGATCACGCGGACGTCGAGGGCGAAATACTTGCCGCCGAACTGTGCGCCGATGCCGACGGCACGGGCCTCTTCGAGAAGTCTCTTCTCCATCTCAACATCGCGGAAGGCCTGCGCCTTGTCGCTGCCCTCCGTGGGGAGTTCGTCGTAGTAACGCGTCGAAGCGAGCTTCACCGTTTTGAGCGTGTTCTCGGCGCTCGTGCCGCCGACGACGAAAGCCATGTGGTAGGGCGGGCAGGCGGAAGTGCCGAGCGTCGCCATTTTTCCCACGGCCCAGTCGACGAAACGCTTCTCGGAAAGGAGAGCTTTCGTTTCCTGATAAAGGAAGGTCTTGTTGGCTGAGCCGCCGCCTTTGGTGATGAAAAGAAATTCGTATGCGTCACCTTCTGTCGCGTAAACCTCGATCTGTGCGGGAAGGTTGTTCTTTGTGTTCTGCTCGTCGAAAAGAGTCAGGGGAGCCATCTGGGAATACCGGAGATTTTCCTCCTGATACGTTTTCCATATTCCCGCCGCGATTGCCTCTTCATCATTGCCGCCGGTCCAGACTTGCTGGCCTTTCTTACCCATGACGATAGCGGTTCCGGTATCCTGGCACATCGGGAGAATTCCCCGGGCCGCGATTTCAGCGTTGCGGAGTAATGTCAGGGCGACCATGCGGTCGTTGTCGGTTGCCTCCTCGTCATCGAGAATCGCCGCGACCTGCTTCAAATGCGAGGGGCGCAGCATGAACGAAATATCTTTCACCGCCTCGTTCGCGAGTCTCGTGATCGCTTCGGGGGAAACCTTGAGGATCTTGTTGCCTTCGAACTCGGCGACTTCGATGCCTTCCTTTGAAATGAGTCGGTATTCGGTCTTGTCGGGACCGAGTGGAAACGGTTTGTGATAGGCGAAGTCCATCTGTTTGAGAAGAAAGTAGAAGGTGAAAAGTAGAGATAATAATGCGTCGCGCGCAGAGTTGCCCCGGCGTGCTGCGCATCATAGTGCGGGAGGATAGGGGATTCAATCTGAGATCGAATTTCAACCGGCTTTTACGCACGGGGAGCGCGGGGCGCGTCGGGATCCGAGATGTGGACCCAGGTGTGCACGTGTGGCGCGCCGCGGAAATACCAGACCATGTTCGGCCCTTCGAGTTTCCAGTTGTCCCAGACGCCGTCCTGACCGAGGTCGTCGTCGTTGAAGAAAGAGAGATGCAATTTGTCGACGCCCGCTTTTTCAATCAGTTTCATCGACTCGATGCGATCCACTTCACGGAAAGGCTTGAGAAGGTCGGAGAGAACACCCGTCATCGCGGTTTTCTGGTCGGCGGACATGTCGGCGACGGCGAGTCCGGGAATTTCGACCGCGCCGCGTGTCAGTTTGACGACGTTCGCGGTATCGCCGGGTGACTTGGGAAGAAGCGCGGTTTCGCGTTGTTTGCCGTCGAGCATTTCAAAGACTTTGTTGGCACTCTGTGCCTGATACCAGTAGGCGTTTCCCTTGTGGTCGGGACCTTCGTCAAAACCGTCAGCAGCGTGGCCGTAGAAGATGGGGCCGCCGAAGGCTTTGCCCGCGACGGAGTCTCCGTCGATACGCCGGGTCGTGTGGCGTCCTGTCAGAACAAACTCAAATTTGCCTGTGTCAGGCTCACCGAAAAGTGCGATCGAGGAATCTTCGAATCCCTTTTTACCGCTGTCGTGAACGACCTGATCGTAAACGACCTGCGCATACTCCTCCGAGTGAGCCTTCATGAAGATCTCCTTCACCATCGCATTCTGGTCCTTGTCGAGAAAGGCTCCGATGCGGGGTTTCGTAATGTGCCAGTTGTTCGAGATCTTGGTGCGGAGCACGTTATCGAAATCGAAGGTGATTTCTTTTCGTTGTGCGTCGGTCAGGCTGGTGAAAAGCGATTTCACCACGGTCTCGGCTTCTGTGCCGGTTGACTCTTTTGCGACAGCGGAGCCGAATCCGAGAGCGGCAGTGGAAGCGAGGGAACGATTGATGAAATGGCGACGATTCATGAGGGGTAACTTGGGTTGAGTTGGTCGGTGGTTAATCCGTGAGACTGTCGAGGAAGGAGGTGAGGTTGATGAGGTCGGATAGCGTGAGCAGGTCGATAAACTCAGGCATAGGCGAATTCTCAGCCTTAACATGATCACCGACGCGCATCATGGCGATACGATAATCCTCCGCGACCACGTGCTGCGGGTTCATGATCGCTTTGGCGTAATCGTCCCGCGTCCAGTCGCGGTGCAGGTCGCCGCCGAGTTCAATCACGAGCCGGGGTTCGAGATCGACTTTCGGCAGCTTTGTCTCGCCGGCGTTGTGACACTGGTAGCAGCCTTTGGCCGTGAAAAGACTTTTCCCGGCAAGCGCGTCCCCGGGTGGCACTATCGTTTCGTGGTCAGCCGGAGTATCGGCGGTGAGTGAGCTGGCTAGTCCGAGTAGTGCGAGTGAAAGGAGTGGGATAAACGTTTTCATGGAACACCTCTATTCTAGCGTGTTCACACGCGCGCGTAAATGCTCAAGTCGCCGCACCGGAGGTAAGCGAGGCGGGCGATTCCGTACGCGGGCGCTGATCGAATGGCAAGAGGTAGATGCCTTTTGCCAAAAGCCATTCACGACGTTCTCCCGCCCGAAACCTTCCGCACCCGACTGCGCGCACGCGCTGTGCTCCGGCGGAACGCAGCCGGCAATCACCTTCACTTGATGGCGTTTTTCGCCTTCGCGCGTCGAAGTCGGATCTCGGCTTCGAGGAGTTTGATCTTAAAGTTTCCTATCTCCGTTTTTGTTCTCCGGTCCTCCTCTGCGAGCAGTAGTTCGCGTTTGAACTCCTGTGTCCGGAGTTTTACGATCGATTCCAACCCGGAGATGACAGCGGCTTCGTCTCCTTTCTCAATCGCGAGCGCTATTTTGGCGTCGGCGAGTTCAAAAATCGCTTCGGTGTCCGGATTATCTGTTCCCAGTTCAATTTCCAATTGGGCGGTTTGTGCGATCACTTCACGAATTTTGATGATCTCTTCCAATTTCCCGATCACAACGGGATCGGGACTTTTGGCGTCTTCGCCCGGAGAAGCGGAAGTCAGAAGAAAGGCAAAAGCGAGGAGGGCGGCGGGGTATCTCATAAGACGTAGACTCAACAGGGTTGGATGGATGACCCGACCCTGTTATGCGCCGCTCACCGCGTGGATAAAGGCGCGAACGGCTCAGAATTTGGTCTCACGGTAGCCTTCGAGGCTGGGCTCGAAAAGCGAGAGGGGGACGGGAGCGTTCGGAATGACTTTGGTGAAAACGGTTTCGACGGAGGAGCCGTCTTTGAGGTCGATCTCGATACCGACGAGTCGGTAATTCCGCGATTCGACGACGTAGGTGAATGTTTCGACGCCCCGGGCCGCGGCGCCGAGGGGAGCGGCAACGATGCGGTAGATATTCTCCTGAGGCTCCACTTTGAGGACGCGGTATTTTTGCTGGAACTCGTCAATCGTGCGCGGGAAGCCGTTTGCGAGTGCGGCCATTGCGGGGGTATCGCCGGTGCCGGGTGCGCGCTTCTCGTATTTTTTCATCGGCGTGCGGATGATGAAAAGTTCGCGGTGGGGTTTTACGACGATGGTTTGGGGAGGGTCCCCGACCTCCCAGCGGAAACGGGAGTGCGCGTGATCGAGCCAGAGTTTTCCGTCCTGTCGAATCGGCACTTTGAGCGACCGCATTTTTCTCGTCTGAGTGAAATTGATCTGGAGTGACCTGATGCCGGAGTTGGTCGCGAGCCAGCGTTTCACGATCTCGAGATTGTCAGCGGCGATGGCAGCGGGGGAGAAAAGGAGGCACAGCGCAACGAGGCACGTGAGTCGGTGACGGTGGAGAAAGGTCATAAGAGGCAGGGGAGAGGGTAAAGTTCGATCGGTCGGGCTGTAAGGTCAAGTCGTCGCGGCGGCTGTGTTGCGGCGATGGAGAGAGACCCACCACCGCGGGAGGAGCCACACGGCAACCACCATATTGATGAGCACTCCGACGGCGCAGACGATGCCCAGACTCGCGAGTCCGTGAGCCGATGCCGTTGCGAGCGAGCCGAAGCCGATTGCCGACGAAGTGCCGCAGAAGACGAGCGCCTTTCCGATCCCGTGACGCGCCGCGGCGACATCACCACCGTTCCGTCTCAGCGCGAAGATCATGTGGATACTGAAGTCGAGTCCGGTCCCGAAGAGGAGGGGAAGGCCGCAGACGTTGAAGGAGTTCCAGCTCATCGGGGTCCAGATCGTGAGGAGGACGATGACACAGCCGGAAAAGAGCAGGCAAAACAAGCCGGCGACGAGATCTTTCCACGAGCGGAAAACGATCACGAGCATGATGGAGAGCATCGCCATCATCGGCAGGAAGACGCGGAGGAGGTCGCCCTTGATGCGTTCGTTCAGCGCGGTCCCGAGAGAGCTGAGGCTCGCGACGACAGTGTTTTCATCGCAGATCGCTTTGACCCACGTCCGGTCTCCGGGATGCGCGGGTTTCACCGTTCCGAGTGCGGCAAAGACGTCTTCCTTTTCCGAAAAGAGCCGGTTGACCGACCACTCAGCGAGTTTCCCCTCCGGTTTGGCGAAGGTGCTTGAGTCGAGCTGATCGAGGTAGTGGTTCCATGAGCCGAACACGGACCGGGTGAGTTTGGCGCCGTCGTCTGAAAAACCGGCGTCTGTGATTTCGGTAATGATGCGGGATTCCTCCGGGACGATGGCGTTGATCGCGGCCCGGTTCGCTGCCTGATTTTCCGGATCGGGGATGAAGCGGTTGGGGAGCACGAAATCGGTGAGGAGCCCTTTGTCGAGAGCCGCCTCAATTCTCTTTGATGCCGATTCGATATTGGCGTTCAGCTCGGGAAGGCTTTGCCCGGTGATGACCGTCGGAATGGAATTTTCGCGTCCTGCGAGTTCGTGCTGCAGGGTTTGCCAGGCGATCATGGAGGGACTTTCCCGAATCCGGAAGGGATGGAAGTTTGCCTCCAGTCCCGGCATTTCTTTCAAGAACATTGATCCAAGCGTGATCAGTGGAACGACGATCGCGAGAACACCGGCGAAGCGTTTCGTTACGCCGAGGCCTTCGAGCTGAATGCCGCGCGGCTTGACGATTCCTTTGTTGAACTGAACCGCGACGGGCGCAAACACGTAGAGCATCACGAGTGCGCCTACTGCGATGCCGATCGCAACGAGATTTCCCATTTCAGATAGTCCCGGCAGCGAGCTGAAATTGAGCGAAAGAAACACCACCGCTGTCGTGGCCGCGGCCCAGAGAATTCCGGGGCCTACCGAGCGGCGCAATGCTTTGGCATCGGCTTGCGTGTCCATCGCTTCGCGGTAGAGCACGATCCCGTAGTCCACTGCGAGCCCCATCAGAATCGCAGCGAAGCCGGCGCTCATAACGCTGAGGTCGCCGAAGAGGAAGCCACCGAAGGTCAGCGTGATTACGAGAGTGAGGAGCACCGCTGAAATCAGCCAGGAAAGGGGACGCGTGCGACGATGCATGACCCAGAAAAGCAGCGAAATCAGCGCCATTGTCATGATGACCGAAATTGTCATGTCGCGCTCCATCTCGGCGCCGACTTCAGCCATGAACGCCGGTGTCCCTGTCAGCCCGAGAATGAGGGCACCTTCATCGCTCCGCGTTTCGTTCCATTCGCGTTCCCAGTCCGAAACGCTTTCCTTGAGTTTTTTCAGCCACACCGCCGCTTCGCGATAGTCGGAAAAATCGACCCCGGCACCCTCGAGATACAGGATGTGAAAGGTGCCGTCCTCCGAGATCATGGGATCCGGGTTGGATGACTCGTCGCCGATCAAGGTTCCCAGATTGGAAAAGCCGAGGGGATCATAGCTCGTCACGATCACATTTTGGTCGAAGAAACCGCTTTGAATCGCGGACATCGCTTCACCGATTTTCGCGCTTGATTGAGGGGCGCGCAGTTGGGAGAGAAGCTTTTCCAACTCATCGGGAGGCCCGTTCATCCAGAGCCAGCTGAGAAGTCCGCCACCTTCGGTCACCAACTCGGAAAGCGAGAGCTCCTGAAACACCTCGGCCACGAGATCCGGTTGGTTTTTGAAATGTTCCGCGAGCGATTCGATGGCCTCTTCAGCGAGGAAAGATTCCTCCGCTTTGACCGTGACGATAAGTTGGCCGTTGCGGCTGAAATAGCGGTTCAGTCGATCCATCCCCTGAACTTCGGGAAGATCATCCGGCAGCATTTCATAGAGACTCGCCGAGAATTTCACCCGCATGAGACTGACCGCCGCCAATGCGCAGACGATCGCCATAATGATGATGGGGTGGATACGGGTCATGAATCAGAGTCGCCTGATACTAATTTTACTCCTTATAGTGTTTCTTATCCAGTAGGAATATTTAAGATTAGTTAAGCATGTAGTGCGGGCAGAGAATATCGCGCGAGTAGAGGAATCCGTGAGGATTTCTATCGAAGCAGGGGCACCGTTCCCCGGTTCGGGTCACTCGACCTTCGTCAGCAATCTCGTCATCCGAATCCGCGTGTAGCGCTGCAGGAGGATGCAGGGGAGATTGGAAAGAAAGGCGTAAGCGATCATGACGCAGGCCGCTACCGGCCACGGATTCCAGATCAGCGTGAGAAGGATCCCGGGGATTTGAGCGTAGTGCGCGCTTTCGCCACGGCAGGTCTCCGCGATAAAATCGCGCACGAAGCGGGGGTCTTTCCTGCTGAGTTTGCCCTTCGCAAAGCCGTCAAACCAGGGCGCGGCGTCGGGAAGAAGGTGTTTCCACTTTCGAATAAGGAAGACTTTCTCGTAGAACCGCCCCTGACGTTCCCACAAACGTTCGCGGTAAATCGCTGATTGCGGGGCAAAACGATTTCGATCCATTCGTGTGTAGATCCACGAGATCCCGAGGTGAATCGCCGGAATTCCAATGATGTTGGCGATCACGATCCACAAGCCGGGAAGGTCAACCCACATCGCGACCTTTCCATTGCACCTTTTCGCCTCGTTTCTTCATTCTGAGGGCACGGAAAAACACCGTCTGATAGAACCCTAACGGAATCGGGAAAAACAGAGCGGTGAAGAACGAGTAACTGCCGGCGTGTTTAAAAACGAAGAGCGCCTGCAGGACGCAGAGCAGATAAAGCGAACCAATGCTGAGCGCAACGGCACTTCCCGCCTGCGGCAGAAAGGTGAGCGCGATCACCGCCATGATGTGGCCGGAGAGCCAGCAGGAGATCCCTATCATGGCACTTTTCGGCGTGTTCGCTGCGCCTGAGATGAAGCCTTTGCTCCAGCCCGCGACGAGATCCTGAAAGCCGCCCGGGAACATTCGCATCGCGATCGATCCCCGGCCGAGGTAGCAGCGGCAACGTAACCCCGCCCCGGCGACGTTGCGGGAAAGATGAAAATTCTCGAGCACTTCGCTCTTCACCGCATCGTGACCGCCGATCTTGAAATAGTTGGCTTTTGAAAGAAACATCGCCTGACCGAACAGTCCGATCTGTTCCGCTTCGAATCCTTTCATGGTGAAGGCGTTCATCCCCAGGATCATGATCGCATTGAAGTAAGCCGACAGCTGCTCGTAAGGTGCTTTGACGCGATGATGCGGACAGATTGAGTGCACCGCGTCCTCGTCCTTCGCGAGGTAGCCAATGTTGAGAAGGCCCTGTGGCTCAAGTTCGGTGTCGGCGTCGAGAAAGAGAAGCCACTCGCCGGTCGCTTCGTCGACGCCCTGACGACAGGCCCAGGGCTTCCCCAGCCAGCCATCAGGCGGGCCGCTCCCGGGGATCACTTTTGCTCCGTTTGCTTCAGCGATGGAGGCGGTTTGGTCCTCTGACTGATCATCGACGACGATGACCTCAAACGGGGCGAATTCCTGATTCTGAAGCGAGGGGAGGAGGCGGCTGAGATTTTCCTCCTCGTTCCGTGCAGGGATGATGATCGAGATTTTGAGAAGCGGTTTCGGTGCGCCGGGCTCAATCACCGGAACCATTTTCAGTTTGGCGAAGACGGTTCCGCCCCACAGAATGAAGACGAGGGTGATGCCGAGAAAGATCCAGAAAAACAGCTCCATGGAGACGTGAGAGTGACGTGTGGAGCACAGAATTACAAGACCACCTTTTTATCGCCGCGATCAGCCGAACCGGGATTCCTCTTTCACGACGCGGTCGGCGGCCTTTTGTCCGCAGAGAATCACCATGGGCATTCCACCGCCGGGATTGACGCTGCCGCCGGTGAAGAAGAGGTTCCGGTATTTCGACGATTGCTTCGGCGCTTTAAATGCCTGGTTTTTCTTCCAGTCACTGACGACCCCGTAGATCGACCCTCCATTGGAGTTATACATCTGTTCGATATCGACCGGAGTGAGAACATCCTCGACCACAGTGTGTTTACGGAGATCGGTCAGGCCCATGCGTTCGAGCTTGTCGATGACGCGGTCTTTCAGCGCCATGTATTCCTCGTGTGTGTGAGGATTGTCCGGATCGATGGGGGGAATGTGAGGAAGAATTTTGATGTTGTCGTGACCCTCCGGTGCTTTTGAGGGATCGGTCCGGGTCGGCGCGACGAGGTAAATCGTCGGATCTTCAGGGAGTTTGCCCTGTTGGAAGACCGAGTCGAAATGCTTGTTTTGATCCCGGGAATAGAAAAAATTGTGATGTGCGAGCTGGTCGTAGATTTTGTCTGTCCCGAGATGGATGACGAGTCCGGAGCAGGCGGGGGCGAACTTCTCGAGCTTTTTCATAAAGGCAGGAGGTTCGCTGAGGAGTTTTTTGTAAGCGGGAATGACCTCCATATTACAAACGACGTAATCGGACGTGAGCGTTTCGCCGCTGGCAAGCGTTACACCGGTGACGCGCTTGCCCGCCTGATTGATCGAAGCAACTTCGCTGTTGAGTCGAACCGGAATTTCGAGGTCATCGAGGAGTTTGCCGAGTCCTTTTGCGAGGTTATACATACCACCTTCGACATACCAGAGACCGTAGTCGAACTGGATCAGCGACATCAGGTTCATGTAGCCCGGCGCATCCTTCGCGGACGAGCCGACATACTTGATGAAGTATTCGAAGATGAGCTTGAGATACTGATCCTCGATTCTCTTCTCGATGGATTCGGACATCGTATTTCCGTGATCCATTTTAAAGATGAGACGCCAGCCGTAATGGCGAAGCATCTCCCAGACATTGTCGAGTCCCTTCGCGAAGTAGCCTTCGTCGGTGAGCGCATACTGTTCGCGTCCGTATTCGAGAAATGCTTCAAACTCGGCCCAGTTTTTGTCGAGGTCCCCGGGGAGCTTTTTGAGCTCCTCTTTCATCAAATCCATCTCTTCGTAGAGATCGATTACCTTTCCGTCCTCGAAAAAGTTACGCCAGTGCGGGGTCACTTTCTGCAGCCTGACATAATCAGACATCTTGCGACCGGCGCGCTCCCAGAGATCTTCGAAAAACTGAGGGAGCGTGAAAATCGAGGGGCCGAGATCGAACCCGAAGCCTTCGATTTCTTTGAAATTGAGCTTTCCGCCGATCTGTTCGTTTTTCTCGATCAGTTCAACGTCAAATCCCTCCGCCTTCAGCGAAATGGCAGCGGAGAGACCTCCCAGGCCGGCTCCGACAACGATGACTTTTTTGTTCCGCTTCTTCGAATGTTCGCTCATGCCGTGATTTCCGTTTTCGAGTAGTTGAGCCCCAATGAATCGGAAATCAAGTTGGAGGAGATACGTGCTGATTCGAAAATGGTGGGAAGTCCGCTCCCGGGATGGGTGCCGCCGCCCACGAGGTAGCAATTTTTGAATTCCTCAAACTGGTTGCGAGGACGCTTCCAGGCCATCTGGCTGAGACAGTGGGAGAGGTTGAAGGTCGCGCCCTTGAAAATGTCGAGTTCCTGATTCCAGGTCTTCGGGGTGTAGATTTTTTCGACCTCAATATTCTCTTCGAGGTCATCGATTCCGAGCCGGTCGGAAAAGGCTTTGAAGACCATGTTTCGATAGCGATCCTGAACGTCATCCCAATCCACGTCCCCGTCCAGATTCGGTGTCGGGACGAGGATGTAGAGACTCGACTTTCCTTCCGGTGCCAGCGTCGGGTCGGTCATGGTCGCATTGCGGACGTAGAAAGAAATGTCGTCTGACGAGCAGTTCAGTTTGAAGATTTCGTCGACGTTTTTCCGGTAGTCACGTGCAAACACGATGCTGTGGTGCGGCAAATCATAGACCTTCTTTACCCCGAGATGCATCATAAAGGTGGAGCAGCTGAACTTCATTTTCTCCAGCTTCTCCTTCGTATACTTTTTGATCTCACCATCGGGGACAAGGTGGGTCATCGCATGGGCAAAGTCCGCGTTGATGATGACGTTATCCGCCATCTCACGCTTTCCATTCTCCAGTTCCACTCCGATCACTTTCCGGTTCTCAATGATGAGCTCTTTCACCGGCGTATTGAGATGAATGTTAGCGCCGCAGTCTTCGGCCGCTTTGCCGAGCCCGATCGGAATTTCGGCGAGCCCGCCTTTGGTGTGGTAGATCCCGTGTTCGTGCTCCATGTAGGACAGCATCGCGAATGCGCCCGGGCATTCCCATGCCGACATACCGAGATACTTGCTCTGGAAAGAAAACAGCAAAGCGAGTTTCTCGTCAGAGAAATACTTCTTCAAATTATCAAAGACGGTCGACCCCAGCGAGAGGTGAGGGAGCGCGGGCAACAGATCCGGCGCGAGCGAATGGAGCGGCTGTGAGAAGTCACGCTGAAAGGCGGGAAGGAGCTTGCTGAAGCGTGACTTTTCCTTTTTCAGAAAGCGATCCATTCCTGCGCTCTGGCCGGGGAAGAGGCGTTCAATCTCCTTCTTCGTGTCCTCTGTGTTGCTGCATGCGCGGAAAATTTCATCATCGAACCGGATCTCATACATGGGATCGAGTCGCGTGAATTCGAGATAGTCAGCGGAGTCCAGCCCCGCTTCGATGAAGATGCGATCGAGGAGCGACTTCATCATCAGAAACGTCGGCCCGATGTCGAAGCGATAGCCGTCAATCTCGTGACAGCCGGTTCGGCCGCCGAGACGATTGTGTTTCTCGTAAAGATGAACCTCGATACCGCGACTCGCGAGGAGCAGGGCACTGGCGACCCCGCCGGGGCCACCTCCAATAATAATCACTCTTCCCGATGTGGGGGATGATCCCGTCGGACCTAAGTCTTTCATAACATTTCTAAGGGGATTGGAGTCGCTGCCTTGCATTCGAAAAATACGAAAGCTTCGAGTCTGGAAACTTACTGAATTAGGTCTGGATGATGGTAAGATTAATTCGAAAACCGGAGAAGTCTTAAAACGATTAATTTTCGGAGATCGAAGGGAAGTATCAAGCCCGAGTATAATATTAATACTGAGACGCCATGATTGCTGAAAATTCATACGACCTTCCTGCTATTCTGGAGTCACAGGAGCGCTTTTTCTCCTCACAGCAGACGAGGTCAATCGCCTTCCGAAAGGAGGGGCTGCAGCGCCTTGCTGATGGGATTGAGGCGCGGACGGATGAGATTCTGGACGCGCTCAGCAGTGATCTGGGAAAACCCGGCGTCGAGGCCTTTGTTTCAGAAGTGTATTTCACGCTCTCGGAGATCCGCCATTTCCTCAAGCATCTGAAACGCTGGGCGAAGCCGACGAAAGTCAGGAGCCCCTACTTCTTCTTCCCCGCGCAAAGCGAGATTCGGCACGAGCCCTTCGGCACGTCTCTCATCGTCGCTCCGTGGAACTACCCGTTCCAGCTTTCGCTGAGTCCTCTGGTCGCCTCGGTTGCGGCGGGGAATTGCGTCGTTCTGAAGCCATCCGAACTGGCTCCGGCTACCGCGGCGTTGCTCGAAAGCCTCATCAAGGAAGCTTTTGAGCCGGAGCATGTCACCGTCGTGACCGGAGGCGTTGAGGTGGGAAAAGGTCTTCTCGAACTGCCCTTTAAACACTGGCTCTACACCGGAAGTGAAAAGGTCGGCCGCCTCTACGCGGAAGCGGCTGCGAAGCATCTCGCCCCGATCGTCCTCGAGCTCGGGGGGAAATGTCCTTGCGTTCTCGACACGGAGATCGATCTCGATCAAAGCGTCGAACGCATCGCCGCGACGAAGTTTTTCAACGCCGGACAAACCTGCATCTCTCCCGATTTTGTCGTGATCCCGGAGGAACTCCACGATGACTTCGTCGAGAAGTTGAAGGTGGTGCTCGAGGATTATTTTGTTGATCCGAAGGCCCCTGATCTCGCTCGTCTCGTTTCCGATTCGCACTATGAGAGACTGAAGAAGCTCATTTCCGATGACGCCATTCAAGTCGGTGAGGACGATGAAGCGAAGCGGTTGCTCGCTCCGCGTATTCTACCCCGGGCGAGCTGGGACAGCCCTGCGATGGCGGATGAAATTTTCGGCCCCGTTCTTCCGGTGATTTGTTACCGCGAAATAGACGAGGCGCTGCAGCGGTTGAGCGACCTTCCTTCGCCTCTCGCGCTTTACGTGTTCTCGAGAGACAAGTCGTTTCAGGAGAAAATCGCCGCCGCTATCCAATCGGGTTCAATCGGTTTCAATGATGCTCTCAAGCAGATTACGGTGCTCGGTCTGCCATTCGGCGGGGTCGGGGCGAGCGGGATGGGGCGTTACCGCGGCAAGGCGGGCTTTGATGCTTTCACTTACGCGAGATCGGTGACGAGACGTTATTTCTTCAAGGATTTCTTTGCGATAAAGCCACCTTACGGAAACCAACTCGAGAAAATGCGGAAGTATTTGAAGTGAAGTTCTGCAGGGGGCGATTGCTAATCGACAGGCGATCGTGAAGACGGTGAATCGCCCGTTCCGCAAGTGTTCCCTTCAGGGGATGGCAGCCACTGCGTGTTCATTCGGCGTTGCGTTTCCAGTGGGCGGCGTAATGCTTAGTGCCGATGCCGGAAACTGAATCCAACTACGACCTGACAGACCGCGAATTGGCGAGTCGTATCTGGTCGCGCCTCCAGCCTTACCGGAAGCGCATCGTGTGGTCGCTCGTGCTCCTCGTGCTCGCGGTTCCGTTCATTAACTTTCACCCACTGGTGTGGGGATTCGTCGCCGATGCGCTCGTGAAAGAAACGCTGACGCCGGGCATTCTGGCGATGTGGCTTGTGGTCATGTTTTTCAGCTATCTGATCGGCCTCGGGGCTGGGGCCGTTCAAAGTTACCTGCTGGAGAAAACAGGGCAGGCGTTTGTCAGGGATATTCGCGGAGAGCTGTTTTCGAAATTTGAATCTCAGTCTCTCGCCTATCACCGGGATCGCAGCACCGGGGAACTCGTGACGCGCATCACGAGTGATGTCGATGCGATGGAGCAATCGGTGCTTCAGGGCCTGACGTCGTTGCTCGAGGAGATCGTGACTTTTCTCGTGGTAGCGGGAATGGTCCTCTGGATCAGTCCGGTCGTCGGTGCGGCATCGATCCTTCCGCTTGCTTTTGCTTTCATTTTTATCCGGAAATACAATCGCAAGGTGAAGGCCATTTATGCGGGTGTGAGGAAAAAGCTCGGAAACATCGGTTCTTTCGTTCAGGACCGGCTCGCGGGGATTTTGGTGACGCAATCATTCGGCCGCGAAGAACACGAAAGCGCTGCTTTTAAAGAGAACGCGGACAGTTTTTATGAGTCGAGCGTGAAAGCAAGCCGACTTCGGAATACGTATTTCCCGATCGTATCCGTCTTCGGTTTCATCAATAATCTGATCATGCTCGGGGTCGGGGCGTGGTTGATCATGAGTGGCAGTGAGCTCTTCAGTCTCGGAGCGCTGATTGCCTATCGCGGATTCTGGTGGCGATTGCAGAGCCCGATCCGGACGATTGCGCAAACCAGTGATATCCTCCAGCGCGCGAGAGCCGCCGCCACCCGTATCATGGAATTGCTCGATGAACCGGTCGCGATCGCCGATCAGGAAGGCGCGGAGACTCTTGAAAGCTCGAAAGGGGCGATTGGGTTTCATGAAGTGAAATTTGCCTATGTGCCGGGTAAACCTGTTTTAAACGGAGTCAGTTTCTCAATTGAGGCCGGGGAGTTTGTGGCGGTGGCAGGGGGAAGTGGTTCCGGGAAAAGCACGCTTCTCAATTTGATCCCGCGGTTTTATGACGTGGACGCCGGGTCAGTGATGATTGACGGCCGGGATGTCCGGAAAGTCACGCTCGCCTCCCTTCGAAAACAGACCGGTTACGTGGGTCAGGATAATTATTTGTTCGATGGGACGATTCGGGACAATCTGAAATATGGGCATCCCGGCGCGACTGAGGATGAAGTTGTCGCTGCGGCAGAGTCGGCAAACGCGCACGATTTTATCGAGGCTCTCCCGAAGGGCTACGAAACGCAGGTCGGCCAGAATGGGGTGAAGCTCTCGGGAGGGCAGCGGCAACGGCTCAGTCTGGCCCGCGCGTTTCTGACGGTTCCGCGAATTCTATTGTTGGATGAACCCACCGCGTCGGTCGAGCCTGAGAGCGAGTCTTTGATTCATGATGCGATTCTCTCACGATCGAATGAGGGCGAGGGCACGACGGTTTTGGTGACTCACCGCATTGATTTGCTGCGTCAGGCGCCGCGTATTCTTTTTCTTGAAAACGGGAAGCTCGCCGGCGACGGGATCCACGACGATCTCGTTGAGCAGTGCGAAGAGTATGCGGCGGCCTATCATCGGTGGGAAATCGAAGAGGCAGCGGTTGTGACGGGGTGAGTTGCGTTCCTGACGGACAGCTCGAAGTGGGGGGGATTGCCGTCTGTTGAGTTCGCTTTCGTCGAGTTAGACGCGAGTTGATCACCCGCGTTCCCCGCTGAGGTAGTGGCGGGCATCGGGATCGGTTGCGGCGCCGAAAATGGTTTTGGTAGGGCCGTGTTCGACGATCGTTCCCGCTCCGTCGCGGATCCAGAAAATCGCGGTGGAGTCTGAAATGCGGCGCGCCTGGGCGAGGTTGTGGGTCACGATGATCACGGTCACTTTTCCCCGGAGCGCGGCGATGTGATCTTCCACCACGGCTGATGCGAGTGGATCGAGGGCGCTGCAGGGTTCGTCGAAAAGAATCACGTGCGGATCGAGCGCGAGCGCTCTGGCGATGCAGAGACGCTGCTGCTGCCCCCCGGAAAGGTGGAGCGCGCTCTTATCGAGTCGGTCTGAAACTTCGTTCCAGAGCCCCACGTCCCGCAGCGCGCCTTCGGTCCGGTCGGCGATTTCCGACCCGGGGATTCCGTGCTCGCGGAGCGGGATTTCAAAATTCCGGCGAATCGACTGGGGAAACGGGTTCGGCTTTTGAAACACCATTCCGATGCGGCGCCGGAGGTTTAAAACGTCGACGTCGGGCTGGAGGACGCAGCCGTTTCCCCCGAGGATGATCTTCCCTTCAGCAATGCACCCGGTAGTGAGGTCGGTGAGTCGGTTCAGGGCGGATAGAAATGTGCTTTTCCCGCAGCCGGAAGGGCCGACGAGCGCGGTAATTTCGCCGCGGGCCACCTCGAGATTAACGTTCTTCACGGCGGTGAAATTGCGGTAGCGAATCGTGAGGTCTGAGATGGAGAGACTATCCATTGACGGTGGTGTTGATGGCGGATTGTTTCGCGAACCATCGATCAGAGAAAAACGAGGCGGCAAGGTTGATCGCGAGAATCAGAATCAAGAGAACAAGGGCGCTCGCCGAGGCTCGCGCGGCACCGTTGGGGATGTTCATTGCGAGATCGTAAATGTGCACGGAAACGGCTCGCCCGGAATCGCTGAGAGAGCCTGGCCAACGGGTTGCGTAACCGCTCGTAAAAATGAGGGCGGCGGTTTCAGAAAGTGCTCTCGCGACACTGATCGTAATCCCGACAAGGATGCCGGGCATAGCACGGGGGAGCAGGATTTTTCTGAGGGTTGTGGATTGAGTCAATCCCAGTGCCGCCGCCGCCGGTCGCAGTTCCCGGGGAATCGCGTGCATCGCCGAAATCGTCGTGCGGATCACGATAGGCAGGATCATGCAGGCGAGGGTGAGACCACCCGAGAGGATAGAGAACCCGAGGCCTAACACCTGGCAGAAAAAGACCATCCCGAAGAGTCCGAATACGATCGAGGGAACGCTCGCCAGCAGGTCGATGGAGGCAGATAGCAGTTTCCCGATGCGGTTCTTCTCCGGGACTATCTCGGAGAACCAGAGCCCGCAACCGACTCCTGTTGGAACCGCGACGGCGAGACAGGAAAACAGGATCAGGGCTGTCGAAACGAGGATGGGGCCGATTCCGCCGGATCGTCCCGACTCAGTCACCTCCGCGGTGAGAAAACCGGGTGAAAGTTGGGGCAGCCCGAGTCGAACGAGATCGACAATGATCCAGAACAATGCCCCGACGCCGACGAGCCCTGCGAAGGCGCAGAATCCACCGAGAATCAGGTCGCCCGTTCTTCCTTTTTTCATCCTTGTTGAGCGAGTGTCAGGATTCCTTTGCGAAACGACTGCATGCCGACCAGCGCCGCTGTCAGTAGAACGAGAATCAGCCCGGAGGCGTAGAGCAGGGCGCGGTGGTCGGACGACGCGTAGCCCATTTCGAGTGCGATCGTTGAGGTGATCGGCCGCACCGGATCGAAGAGGCTGTGAGGGATTTGAGCGATATTGCCGCAGACCATCACGACCGCGAGAGTTTCACCGACGGCGCGGGCGATCGCGAGGAGGCAGCCGGCTCCGATTCCCTCACGGGCCGCCGGAATCATGACGCTCAATATCATTGATGGCCGCCCGATGCCGAGTGCGGTGGCTCCGTGGAGTAAGGAGGGGTCAAGCGAGCGAATCGCCGAGCGGGCCGTGAGCCCCACCGTCGGCAGAATCATGAGCGCGAGAACGAGTCCCGCTGCGAGCAGGCTCTGCCCGGGTGGGTGCCAGCGGTTGATCACGGGAACGAGGACGCTGAGTCCCCAGAATCCGAAAATCACTGAGGGAACCCCGGCGAGTAGTTCGAGAAGCCGGTCGTAGATTTTTGCGAGGGCGGCAGGTGCGTAGAACTGCTGGAAGACAGCTCCGCCCACGCCGAGCGGGATCGCTATCGCCGTCGCCAGAAGCGTCACGAGGACTGAGGCCAGAATCATCGGAGCAAGGCCGAATTGCGGATCCCGACCGGATCCCGGCTGCCATTTGAGATCGGTCAGGAAATGGGAAAGTTTCCCCGACGTCAGCGCGGGCCATGCTTCGCGAAAGAGAAAGGCGATCACGGCGAGAACGACGCTGCCGGAAAGCAGCGCAGCGGTGCCCAGAGACAGCTTCAGGATGCGATCACCGGGAGACAGGGACATAGAGATGCGTTTCGACAATATCACGGATTTCGCCGGATTTGAGATACTCGAGAAAGGAGAGCGACAGTCCCGTGACCTCTCCTTTGGTGATCATGTTAAGTGGTCGCGTGATCGGAAAGATTCCTTTTGCGACATTCTCCGTGGTGGGTTCGACGCCGTCGGTTGAGATCAATTTGATCGGCGTGCCTGCGAGCGCCTCACTCGCTGCCGCTCCGATCGAGACATAGGCAATCGAGTCGGGGTTTCCGGCAACGGTTTTGATGGCCTGTTGATTTTCTCCGACGATCACATCCGCCCGGATGTCAGCACTGTCGAGGCCGGTGTAGGCGAGAAAAACTTCGAGCGTGGCGCGTCCTGCCGCTTTGCTTGCGACCATGATTTCAGCGTCTTTTCCTCCGAATTCTTTCCAGTTGGATTGTTTCTTTTGATAGATCGCCGCGATTTCCCTGCCGGTGAATCCTGTCACGGGGTTGTCTTTGTGAACGATGAGACAGACGCCATCCATCGCGATCGTCTCCGCATGAATGTCGCTTTCCTCTTCTTTGAGTGAACGCGAGGCCATCCCCAGTTTCGACAGACCATTCCGGACGTCGTTGATGCCGCGGGACGATCCGCCGGTTTGCACATCGATGCGAACGCCGGGATTTTCCTGCTCAAAACGATGTGCGGCGTCGGCCACGAGCGGGGCTATCGTGCTCGATCCGGTGATGAGAAGGCCCTGACTTGATTCAGATTCCGAGCAGGAGGTGACCAGTGTCAGGAGAACACCGGCTGCGACAATCGGAAGAACAGAGAAACTCATTGAAGCGAAACAATTGAAAGGAGACTGTCATTAGTTGCGTTTTGATGCAACTAATAATCCGCCATCATTGCTCCTGAGGAAATTCAAACGAGCAGCAGCCGAGGTTCAGCACTTCGCGGGCATCCTTTCCTGAGGAGATATGCTCACGGTAAGACTCCGCAACTGAGAGAAACTTACGGCGACCTGTCTTTTTTGTTTCAAGAATTCCGACGTCCTCGAGAATGCGGACATGACGGGATGCTTTGTAATCTGAGATCCCCAGTTTGGTCGCGAGTTCGCCCAGCGTCATTGGTTCAGGCGACGAAATCAGTGACTCGACGATCTGCCAGCGGGTGTCGTCAGAGAGTGCCTTCAGATACGGGAGGCAGGTGGCATCGTTAGCGTCCATGAGCTTTTACTCTAGGGCCTATTCCGAAAAACTCCAACCTTACCGTGATCGCAAATTGTCAGTAATTTCCCGTGTCACGAGCGGGTTCAATAAGAGCCGAGCCCCGTCGCCACTTTTTGAGAATGATCCCTTCGCTCGGGCTGAAGAGCCAGGCCAGCGTGAAGATCACCCCGGCGGCAAACGCGATCATCCCTGAAGTCGTCGTGGTCTCAAATCCGATGAGAGGTGGCAATGTCAGGGCTGAAATGTGACCGAGAATCGCGGAGGCCAGCGCTGTCAAAACCGCGATGACGAGCATCGTTGATAGCTTTCGGGTGAGGAGCAGGGCGGTTGCGGGGGGGACAATCAGCATCGCGATAACAATGATACTTCCGACGGATTCGAAAGCCGCCACGGTCGTCACCGCCACCATCGTCATGAGCAGGTAGTGCAGGAACTTCGAGGAAAAGCCAAGCGTGTCAGCCATCGCGGGATCGAACGCTCCGAGCCGGAACTCCTTGAAGAGAATGACAATGATCAGCAGGTTGGTGAGAAGCGCGCCTCCGTTGACGAGGGCCGCTCTGGGAATCTCCAGACCGGCGAAAGGGACCAAATCGAGCGGCGTCAATTCGATCGCACCATAGAGCACGCAGCCGGGATCGAGATCGACGTGGTCGGCCGCCTGACGGATCAGTATCAGGCCGATCGCGAAGAGGGTCGTGAAAACAATTCCCATCGCAGCGCCGCGATCAACGTTGCCGAAACGACTGATCCACTGCGTGAACAACGCGGTGAGAACGCCGGCAAGGGCCGCTCCGATAAACATCGGGACGGACGCCCGGGTATCGGTGATCATGTAGGCAATCGCGAGACCGGGCAGCACCGCGTGACTGATGGCGTCGCCCATCATGCTCATTTTCCGCAGCACGAGAAAGCAACCGGGGAGGGCGCAGGCAATCGCGCAGAGAGCCCCGATGACGACGATCCAGGTATCGAATGAGGTCCAGTTCATGGGGAAGGGGGCGAGGCCGGTTCAATGAAGTGCGGGCTCGGGGGAACCGGAATTTCGACGTCCCGATCTCCGAGATATTTTTCGAGCTCGCGCACAAGCTGAGCCCCGAGGATGTGCTCGACGAGGTCGGCGTCGCGGTCGACGTGGCTGGGCGCGATGTCGGCGTATTTGATGAGATAGGTTTCCCAAAGCCGGTGGTTTCGAGTCACTCGAGCCGCTTCGCCGAATCCCGGTTCGGAAAGGCGGAGTCGCCCCGGTTCCGCGGGCTCGAGGTGATCTTCGTGTCGGGCGGTTCTGAGGATGTGTTTGAGTTCCCCTTTGGACCAGGCGCGCTTTTCGACCAGATCTGAGAGGGCGAAAGAACGATTCATGACAGGACCGTCTCCCGCGGCGCTTTCGAGTAATTCGTAGGCGGCGCGGAGGAGGTGTTGGCGTCCCACTTTACGGCGGAGACGCGCCTGGCGGAGCAGCTTCGGGATAACGCCCCGGGCGGGAGCGAATAGCATGCTGGTCAGGAACAGGGAAGCCGCAACGAGGACGATGACTGCTCCAGCAGGGAGCTGCGGGGTCAGAGCGCTGATTGAAGCTCCGAGCCAGCCGCTCAATCCGCCGATGGCCGCCGAGAGGATCAACATCGTGCGAAGTTTCTGAGTCCAGAAGCGTGCTGAGGTCGGTGGCGTGATCAAAAAGGCAATCACGAGAATCAGTCCGACTGACTGAAGACCTATCACTGTCACAGCGGTCACCAGCGCGAGCAGGAGGACATCGAGAAACAAGGTGGGCCATCCCTGCGTCGCGGCAAAGGCATCGTCAAAACAGAGGAGCAGAAACTCTTTCAAAAACAGAAACGCCATCCCCGAGGAGATCGCGGCAACCGCGGCGATGAGATAAAAATCCGATTTCACCATGGAGGCGGTTTTGCCGTAGATGAATGATTCGAGACCGGCGGCGCTGGCGCCCGGCATTCCCTGGACCATTTGCAGACTCGCCACGCCGATCCCGAAAAACACGCTGAGGACGAAGCCCATCGCGACATCGTCGCGGAGTCTTGTCGTGTTTCGGATCACGAGCATCGTCACAATTCCCGCGACGCCCGAGAGCGTTGCGCCGAGGAGAAGTCCGGGGAGTGATTTTCCGGAGAGTCCCATGCTCACCATGACCGCGAAGGCGATTGCGACACCCGGCAGGGTGGCGTGTGAGAGAGCGTCGGCCATGAGCGAGCGCTTCCGCAGGAGGAGGAATGAACCAATCAATCCGGCGGCGATGCCGAGCAGCGTCGTGCTGATGACGACGAGTCTCGTGTTGTAGTTTTGAAGCAGAACCACTTCAAAGATGTCACTCCATGTCGGCATTATTCGATCGAATGGCGCAGCGCTTCCGCTGCTTTTTCGAGAAGATTCAATTTCCCGCCGTAGGTCTTCTGCAGGTTCTCACGGGTGAACGTTTCCTCTGCGGGCCCGTCGGCAACGACACGCATGTTCAATAACACGAGCCAGTCAAAATAGGTGGTTACGGTGGCGAGGTCGTGGTGGACGACGAGACAGGTTTTGCCTTTGGCACTGAGGCTCTTGAGGAGGTCCACAATCGCTTCCTCGGTGGCGGCATCGACTGCGGCGAAGGGTTCATCCATCAGGTAGAGTTCAGCGTCCTGCATCAGGGCTCGGGCGAGAAAGACCCGCTGCTGTTGACCTCCGGATAACTGACTGATCTGCCGGTCGGCGAGGTGAGCGATACCCACTTGATCGAGAGCTTCGCGGGCGCGCTCGGTTTCCTTTTTGTTGACGCGTTTGAACCAGCCGATGCGCCGGTAGGCTCCCATCGTGACGACATCGAGCGCGCTCACGGGGAAGTCCCAATCGACCGTTTCCCGCTGCGGAACGTAGGCGACGAGATGGCGTGCTTTGCGATAGGGTTTGCCGTAGATGTGTGCCCAGCCCGAGGTCTTGGGGATGAGATCGAGACACGCTTTGAGAAGGGTGCTTTTTCCGGCTCCGTTAGGGCCGACGATCCCCACCAGCTTGCCTTCAGGAATGTTCAGTTCGATGTCCCAGAGCACCGGTTTGTGATTGTAGGCGACGGTGAGGTCGTGAATCGCAAGAGGCACTTCCGGCGGATGCTCCGGCCTCGGTTCGGTCGGAACCGGAAAGGTGGCCTGGGAGCCGAGGGTTTCAGAATGAACGGTCATGAGAGGTGAGACTTGGGGATGAGGAAATATTCAGAAGCGCTTCGTAAAACCACTGAACGCACCGAATTCTTCGGAATCCGAATTTAAACCGAATTGGGTGCCGCAGTCGAATACGAGATCATCAGACAGCGAAAGTGTCAGGCCACCGGCAGCGAAGGACTGATACGGTGCCGGGCCGGCGATTCCGATGTATTCGGTGAAGAGGCCGATTTGTTCTGTCACGTCGTATCCAATGACGACGGAGTGAAGAAACTCGACGTCGTAGTCGCTCGTCACATCGTCGTAAGCGTAGTCAATCTCACCCATGAGGCCGAGCCCGACGCATTCACTGAGGTCCATCGCGAAAGGCAGGATCAACCCTCCTTCAAATTCACCGTTGCTCAGTTCCGTTCCAGTAGGGACTTTTACGAAAGGAAATATCGCGAAAGCGGTGTCGCCCCCGTCATTTCCCCAGACGTTGTATTTGAGACGGAGCTGCACATCTCCGAATCCTGACGCATCATTTGCGCCATTCTCGAAAGCGTAGGTATCAAAAACGGTTTGAAGATCGATTCGGTTTGTCAGACCGATTTTGAAGTTCGTCGACATGAATGTGTAAGCGTCGTCACCCGCATCATGTCGCCAGTCGAAAAAACTCGCCTCCACGACGTAGGCTCCGGCGTCCACGGTAAGCGGACTTTCCGTGGCGTCGGGGCGGTCCGGAGACAGTTCTCTCCATAATTCGCGCGGGGTCGGGTTGAAGAGCGTGTAGCCGGCTTTGTCGGCGGGGCCGGAAAAGGAGGCTGTATTCGCACTATCAGAGTCACCTCCGCTGGCTGGAAAGGTCATTAAGGTGAGCGTGAAAGCCACTACGGGGCAGATCACTGACTTGAAGTCGATAGAGGGCATCATGATTGCAGTCGCGTGTGTGAATCGGTTAGGGGTGGTCCTGAGTGCCGAGCTTCCCGTTCATTCCTCCTTCAGGGACCTTGCCGCCGAGGGCGCGGGCGATCGTCGTGACGTTGTGATCAATCATCCCGATGTAGGTGCCGGCGTAGCTGCCTTCCCGGCCCATCGCGTCAGAGAACAGGGTTCCTCCGATCGAAACGGAATGGCCCCGGGCTGAAGCGCCTTCGATCAGCGCCTTGATATTCTTGTCTGAGACTGAGCTCTCAACGAAGACGGCGGGGATCTTCCGGTCTACGAGGAAGTTGACGAGGTCTTCGATGTCTTTCACTCCCGCTTCTGATTCGGTGCTGAGCCCCTGAATCCCGCGCACTTCGATCCCGTAGGCTCGGGCCATGTAGTTGAAGGCATCATGAGCCGTCACGAGAACCCGCTGACCTTCAGGTATTGATTCGATCGAATCCAGAGCGTAGCCGTTCAGGGCGGCCAGTTCGGCTGCGTAGACATCGGCGTTGTTGTTATAGAAAGTGGCATTGTCAGGATCAAATTCGGCCAAAACCTTCGCGACCACATTCACGGCGCTCTTCCATCCGTTGACATCCATCCAGACATGAGGATCGAGGTGGTTGTCCTCACCGGACAGAGTGTAGTCGGGATCCCTGGCGATCTCTTCGGTAACAGCGGTGACCTTTTTTCCCTGTTGGCCGATACGATCGAGAACGTCACTCATCTTTCCTTCGAGCTTCATCCCGTTGTAGAAAACGATATCAGCCGACTGGAGTGCTTTGACATCGAGAGAGGTCGGCTTGTAGAGATGGGGGTCGACGCCCTCCCCGATGATCCCGTTCACCGTCGCTTTATCGCGCGCCACGTTGCGAACGATGTCTGCAATCATGCCCGTCGTCGCGGCGATCGAAATTTTGCCGTCTGCAACCTTCGCTTTATCGCCGGAACAGCCTGTTAAGGACACGACCAGCGCTGTGATCGCAAAGAGGGAGGATAAGTAGCGTATCATTTTGCACCTATCAGGCGGTTATCTTGATTGGTCAAGATAAAACCATTGATTAACAAAGCAAATTAAGTAGAGTTGTCGAGAAATGGCATCCAGCACCGTTGAAAACTATTTAAAAGCGATCCTCCGGCTACAGGCCCCGGCAGGGACTACCACGGTGGGGGACATCGCGCGGGAGTTGAGCGTGACTCCCGGCACAGTCACGACGATGATGCGTCATCTGAGCAAAGAAGGCCTCGTTGACTACACTCCGAGGCGTGGATTGAAGCTGCTGAAGAAAGGGAAGTTGGCTGCTCTGCTGGTCGTAAGGCGGCATCGGCTGATCGAATCATTTTTAGTTCAGGTGATGAAACTGGACTGGTCTGAAGTGCACGAGGAGGCTGAAATTCTGGAGCATGTGATTTCCGAGCGCTTGCTCGACCGCATCGATATCATGCTGGGGCAGCCGACTCACGATCCCCACGGGGATCCGATTCCTGACAAGGATGGAAAAATAGCCGAGTTTGCCGGCATCGCTCTCGCGGTGGCGGAGGAGGGGATCTACCGCGTCGTGCGGGTTTCCGACGAAGATTCCGCGTTGCTGGGTTGGCTTGATGAGAACGGTCTGACGATAGGGGAGCAGATCCATCTGGCACATTCCAACCGTGCTGCGGGCGTCCTCGAAATCGCGAAGGAAGGAGCGGAATCAGTTCAGTTGGGAATCCAAATGGCTGAGCATGTTTACGTCGAAGGCGTTCCGGTTTCCTGAAGGTTCAGGTTGATTGAGATTTTTCCTTGCGAATCAGTAAAATCAACGCACTTTAGGCGCTCGCAACTTCTGCGACCAAGGACAGATGTCTGAGCGGTTTAAGGAGCACGCTTGGAAAGCGTGTGTAGGGGTAACTCTACCGTGGGTTCGAATCCCACTCTGTCCGCCATCAAAAAGCCTCAGCCCCCAACAAAGTGGGGGTTGAGGCTTTTTGATTTACGGAAACGGGTTCGAACAGGGTTCGACTCGGAGCGACTGAAAGGAGCGGAGAGATCTGCCCAAGCGAAGCGACGCGGATAATCCCACTCTGTCCGCCATCAAAAAGCCTCAGCCCCCAACAAAGTGGGGGCTGAGGCTTTTTGATTTACGGAAACGGGTTCGAACAAGGTTCGACTCGGAGCGACTGAAAGGAGCGGAGAGATCTGCTCAAGCGAAGCGACGCGGATAATCCCACTCTGTCCGCCATCAAAAATCGGCTTCGATCGGGATGGTCATTGCAGCTTTCCCTCGCAGTGACCCTCTTTCACTTGCATTCTCCCGCCGGCAACCGTACTGGCAAGTGACGTCTTCGCCTCATTCAGTTCTCGAGGCAGGACGCGTTCGAAGGCTCGCCTGTCAGAGTTTTCCACGTTGGTTGTGACGGCTGGAGCAACATTTTTTCACGCGTCCGGCGTGCAGAGAATCGATTTACCCGGACTCTGAAATTATGAAAAATGTAGCTATAACGCGGGAGCTATCTTCCCGTATCCGACCTGCCGTCGTCTATCCTAAAATTGATTCCCGGAATTCCTCTCTTGAGAAGGAGGTTTCCGGCGTCTCGCCACGAAACATCGACGAACCCCGAATCACGACGGCATTGCTGTTAGCGGCCGGAACCGGCTCACGCCTTCAACCGCTGACGAAAGCGGCTCCTAAATGTCTCACCGAGGTGAATGGCGTTTCGATTCTTGAGCGATTGATCGACAATCTCAGGGCGCAGGGCTTTACGAGACTCGTCGTGGGAATCGGGCATCTCGGCGATCAAATTCAGGACTTTTTGAGCGCTTACGCGAGTGATTTACAGATCGACTACGTTTTCAACCCCGACTACGCGACGACGAACAATCTCTATTCGCTGTGGTTGGCCCGCGCGCAGATCACGGAATCTTTTATGCTGGTGGAGAGCGATCTGGTTTTTGAATCCGAACTCCTCGACGGAATGCTCCGTCCTGACAAAATGGCCATTTCCGAAACGCTGCCGTGGATGAACGGAACCACTGTGGAGCTTGATTCTCATGATGCTGTCACCGCCTTCAGGCGCGGCGACTACTCGCTGGATGCCTCTCGGCAATTCAAAACGGTCAATATTTACAGCTTATCCTTTCCCGCCTGGAAGAAAGTGGAGGAAAGAATCGGCCGCCATGTCGCGGCCGGTCGGCTCGGGGAATACTATGAGGTCGTGTTTGCGGAAATGATCGCCGACGGGACGCTCTCATTCGACGGGGTGTTCTTCGATCCGGATCTCTGGTATGAAATCGACACGGGGGCCGATTTGATCGAGGCGGAAAACTTATTTTCGCGGAATCGGGATCAGACGGGGGAGCCGCTCACCCCCGGTGCAGATTGCCGCGCTGATTTGCCGGTTGTTTTGATCTAGATATGGAAGCGCCCCGGGGAAACTTCGTTTATCGCAATCTGGCTAACGCCGCGTCGATTCTGGGCGTGCTGCCGATCGCGATTCTATTCATGGTGGATGGGTATCGTTTCCTGATACCGTTCATCCTCTTCAATAATTTTATGGACGACCTCGACGGGGTTCTCGCGGGGAAGTTGAGGATCCGGAGTCTTCTCGGTGCGAACCTCGACAATGTCTGCGATACGGTCGTTCATGCGACGCTCATTCTTCTCGTGAGCGCGAGATTTGAAGGGGGAGTGCTCATCGCGGGCATGGTCGTCGCGACAGCCCTGATCATCCGGCTGACTTCGCGCCTCGATCCCGAAGCATCGAAAGGAATCGGCTCGCCGACAAACGAACTGATCCGTCATCTCCTTTTTATTCTGCTGCTCGCCGGTCAGTTCAGTTTTGAGCCTGACATTTATCTCATTGTCGTCTTTCTGCTCCACTCGGTGTCGATGCTGGTGCCTTTTCCGCTTCCCTGGTTGATCCGCGGAATGGCGAAATCGGCGACTTCAGTAGCGCTCGTGAATGTCGCCCTCGTCGTCGCCTGGCTCGTGCCACCTCTCACGCCTTATCTCGCGGCCGCATTCTTCACTACTTACCTGTATTCCTTCGCGGCAGGGGGGCTGGAGTGGTTGCGGAATCGGCGAACCCCTCAGGTCTGACCTGTCTCCGGAACGCTTCATCAAGCCGTTAACTATTTCACATATTCCTACTCATGCCGACCGTCAACGATCATTACCTCAAGCTCAAAGCCGGATACCTTTTTCCTGAAATCGGTCGCCGGGTCAGTGAGTTCACGAACTCTCACCCCGAGGCCGCCGAAAAGTTGATTCGTTGCGGGATCGGGGATGTCACGGAACCCATCCCTGAAGCGTGCCGGGAGGCGATGCACGCGGCGATCGATGAACTCGGTGCGAGAGAGACCTTTCACGGATATGGACCGGAGCAGGGCTATGCTTTTCTCCGGGAGGCGATCGCTGAAAATCAGTTTCGCGGGATTGGTATCGACGCAGATGAGATCTTTATTTCGGATGGCTCAAAATGTGATACGGGAAATATCCTCGATATTTTCGGGCCGGGAAATCGAATCGCAATCACAGATCCTGTTTACCCTGTCTACGTCGACACCAATGTGATGGCGGGGAATACCGGTAAGAGCGGCCCTTCCGGCAACTATGACGGTCTCGTTTATCTGCCCTGCCTCGCGGAGAACAATTTTGTGCCCGCGATTCCGACGGGTGAGAAAATCGATCTGCTCTACCTCTGTTATCCTAACAATCCGACCGGCACGATGATCAGTCGCGAGCAGCTCACTGAATGGGTTTCCTATGCGAGGGCTAACAGCATCATCATTCTGTATGATGCTGCCTACGAAGCTTTCATTCAGGATGACGATATCCCTCATTCGATCTATGAGATTGACGGCGCACGTGACTGCGCGATTGAGTTCCGCTCCTTTTCCAAAAATGCCGGGTTCACGGGGGTCCGGTGTGCCTACACGATCATTCCTAAAAACCTGACGGGAAGAACGGCAGCAGGAAAGCAGCAGGCGATTCACCCGCTCTGGGCGCGGCGCCAGAGCACGAAGTTCAACGGTGCGAGCTACCCGATTCAGCGCGGCGCCGAAGCTGTTTTCAGTCGCGAGGGGAAGGCGCAGGTGCAGGGGCTCATCGATTTCTACATGAACAACGCCTCGCTCCTGCGCGATGCCTGTGAGGAAGCCGGATTGACTGTCTACGGAGGGAAAAATTGCCCCTTTGTCTGGGTGGCCTGTCCCGGAGGAATCAACTCGTGGGAGTTGTTCGATCTGATGCTCAAGGAGGCGAATGTCGTGATCACACCGGGGGCGGGATTTGGAGCTGCCGGCGAAGGGTATTTCCGGATTTCCGCGTTCAACAGCCTCGCGAAGGTGGAGGAAGTGTGTCGCCGAATCGCGGTGCACCTGGGAAAACTTCAACGGTAATAGGTCTCAGGCGGGAGCAGGGGGTTCGAATCGTGAGTGTCGGGTTGACGGCACAATCCTGTTTGCACCCTCAACACTCCCGCTTTATCTCTCTGGATGCTCCAATACAACGTTTGGTTTTTCGTGATCGTTCTCGGATTGTTCCTCTTCTGGAAGTTGGACCTCGTCTCGACGCTGCTGAACTTGAAGGCGCTTTCCCCTGAGATCCCGGTGGCGTTTCAGGAGTTCGTGGATCAGGAGGCGTATGAGAAATCGCAGGAATACACGCGGGCGAAATCGGTCTTCGGGATCGTTGAGAGCATTTTCTCTCTCGTCGTTCTCTTCGTTTTCTGGTGGCTCGGCGGTTTCGGTTGGCTCGACGAGCTGGTGCGCGGTTTGGGGCGGGGGCCGATTGTGACGGGGCTGATCTTTATCGGCCTGCTTCTCTTCGCACAGCAGGCGCTCAGCACTCCGTTCGAGTTATACGACACCTTCGTTCTCGAAGAGCAGTTCGGCTTCAATCGAACCACTCTGGCGACCTGGTTTGTGGATCATCTCAAAGGGGCCGTCCTCGGCGTTCTGATAGGTGCACCGCTGCTGGCCCTGCTCCTGTGGCTTTTCGAATCGGTTCCGGTGGCGTGGCTCTGGGCCTGGGTGGCGGTGACTGCCTTTTCTCTGTTGCTCACTTACATCGCCCCGACCTGGATCATGCCGTTGTTTAATAAATTTGAACCACTTCCGGAAGGGGAACTGAAAACGGAGATTCATGCGATGTCGGAAAAGTGCGATTTCCCGCTCAAGGAGGTCTCGGTGATGGACGGCTCGAAGCGTTCCGCCAAGTCGAACGCGTTCTTCACGGGGCTGGGGGACAACAAGCGAATCGCGCTTTTTGATACTTTGATAGAGAATCACACGACGGATGAGCTGGTCGGCGTTCTTGCTCATGAAATCGGCCATTTCAAAAAGAAGCACATCATCAAGTCACTCGTCATCGGGATCGTGACGACGGGGGTGATGTTCTTCCTCCTCGGCCTCATGCTGAACAACCGGGCTCTCTTCGATGCCTTTGGAGTGAAGGAGACGTCGGTCTATGTGAGTCTCGTTCTCTTTGGACTGCTCCTCTCTCCTTTGAATGAAATTCTATCGGTGTCAGGAAACTGGTTGAGCCGGAAACACGAGTTCGAGGCGGATGCCTACGCCGCTGAGGTTACCGGAAAACCGGAGGCGATGATCAATGCCCTGAAAAAACTGAGCACGGACAATCTCAGTAATCTCACCCCGCACCCGTTTTACGTGTGGTTGAACTACACGCACCCGCCCGTAGTCGAGCGCGTTGAAGCTTTGGGCGCTAAAGCGCCGTAAAAGGTGAAAAGCCCCGACGGGCTTCGATATCGCTGGAGTGCTGAGAGAAATCGCGCCGGCTCAGTGATTTTGGAAAAAGGTCGTTGTTTCGGCATTCGGACGCTCTGGGTGTTGTGTGCCGAGGCGGTGGTAATACAGAGATTCCCAACCTTCTACTTTTCACCTTCCCGCTTTTCAAGGTGCGGAGTGACCTACCCGCCGATCGCGATCATCTTGCGACCGGGTTGGTAATTCTCCCGGAACTCGTGCATCTCGGGTTTCCGGGCGACGACGTTGAGGAAAAATGTCGCGACGTCTTCGTCGGTCATTTTTTCGTCGCGAAGCACTTCGCGCATGTCGAATTCGAGGTGGCTGCCGAGACAGGGGCGAAGCTTCCCTTCGCAGGTGAGGCGCAGCTTGTTGCAGTTCTCACAAAAATGCAGGTTCGTCATCGCTCCGATGAAGCCGATGATCTGTCCGGTTTCGGGGATCTCGTAGTACCCGGCGGGACCGTTGGTGCGGATGTCAGGACGGGGGATCAATTTCCCAAGTCGGAACTCGAGCAGCTTACGCGCTTCTCCACTCGGGAGAAAATTGTCTTCGTTGAGCACCTGCGTCGTGCTCACGGGCATGAGCTCGATAAAGCGGAGCAGCAGATCCCGCTCTCTCGCAAACTCCACCATGTCCCACAGTTCATGCTCGTTGCGATGACGCATGAGGACGGTATTGATCTTGATTTTCTCGAAGCCGGCTTCTCTCGCCGCATCGATTCCCCCGATCGCTTCGTGGAGGAGATCGCGGCCCGTAGTTTTCGCGTATTCGGCGGCATCGAGGGTGTCGAGTGAGACGTTGACGGTGCGGACGCCCGCTTTTTTGAGCGCCTCGGCGTGGCTGATGCCGTTTCTGTTCTTCTTCGCGAGGAGGGTGCCGTTCGTTGAAATGCCGATGTCGTCGATGCCATCGATTTTACCGAGTTCCTCCATGAACCAGTCGACATCCCTCCGCGTGAGCGGTTCGCCACCGGTGACGCGGACTTTCGAAATCCCCTTCGAGGCGCCGACGCGGGCAACCCTGAGGATTTCCTCGTAGCTCAGGATATCATCCCGCTTAAGCCATTCCTGATCCTCGTGGGGCATACAATACTGGCAACGCTCATTGCATCGATCGGTGATCGAGATTCTGAGGTAGCTGATATGATGTCCGAACCGGTCCTCCATTTTAGATACTTTAACTTTCGCTGTGGCGGGGAGGGAAGCAAGCAAATCCCGTGATTTGATTGCCCCGTCCTCACAAAAGAGCTAAAGTTCGTGAGAATGGAATTAATCAAGGTCGATGAGCTCGTGCTGCTGCAACAGCGGCTGCGGCGGCGGTGGTTTCATTACGGGATGGAGGAAAAGGTCCTTGTCGACAACGTCTCGTTCTCGGTCGAGCGCCATCGCAGCCTCGCTATTGTCGGGGAGGAGAACAGCGGGAAGCTTCCGCTCACGCTCGCAATGCTGAGGCTTCACGAGATTTCCTCGGGAAAAATTGAGTTTCGCGAAGTCGACATTCACTCCGTGAGCGAGCGTCGCTTTAGAATGCTGCGGCGGGGGATGCAGGCGGTTTTTCCGGATTCCTTCGGGCAGCTGACTCGTGATCTCACCGTGAATCAGAGTTTTCTCGAGGTTTTGCGACTGTGGTATCGCCGCGAATCAAAGGATGACTGGTTCAACCGCATCGAAAAGGTGATGGTTGCCTGCGGGCTTCCCGAGGCTCTGCGACATCTCTATCCGCTGGAGCTGGATGCGGTTGAACGACAGCAGGTTGCATTGGCGAGAGCCTTGTTATCGAGCCCGGATTTACTGATCTGTCACGGGCTGACTCAGGGGCTCGACGCGGTCGAGCAGGCCGAATTGCTCAATCGTGTCATGAAAATTCGCGAGGACTTCGCGCTAACGATTCTCATCGTGACAGACGACCTTGCAGTCGGGCATCATTTGGGCGATGATATCGCGGTGTTGCACCGTGGGCGGATTCTTGAGTTCGGAGATTCTGAATCAGTCGTCAATCGACCGCAACATGACTACACCCAGCGACTTGTGAGTTGCTCGGTCTGATTCTGTATAAATGACCCCTCTCTTCCGGAAATTTCTTGGTCTCAATTGGCTTCTCTTTGCCAATATGCTGGGCCTGTTGATTTTCGGTGTTTTTGCAGTCTACAGCGCCTGTTGGATGCGCGAACAGCCCGAACTGGCGACGAAGTGGCGCGACCAGGTTTTCTGGATTCTTCTGGGGCTGGTGGTGTATTTCATCGTCAGTTTGATCGATTATAAGTGGATCCGGTACCTGGGATTTCCCTTTTACCTCCTGGCTACCGGCTTGCTTATTTTCACGACCTTCGGCGGGGTGGAGATCAACGGCACACGGGCCTGGTTGAATCTCGGGCCGATTCTCCTTCAGCCTTCTCAGCTCGCCATCGCCGGCGGCGTGATCGCTTTAGCTCTCGTGCTCTGCACTCTGCACCGGTGGCATCCTATTTTCCGCAGCCCTCTCGTGAGGCTCCTGGTGACCGGCCTGATTGCAGCGGTGCCGTTCCTTTTCGTTCTCATTCAGGGTGACTTCGGTTCAGCGATTGTCTGGGTTCCTGTTTACGGAGTGATGGTCCTCGTCGGGAACATCCCGATCCGCTACCTCCTCGTGATCGTTTTGACCGTGACGATGTTCCTGCCCTTTGCGTTCTTTTTCGGGCTCAAGGATTACCAGAAAAAGCGTATCACGACTCAGATTGAGATGCTTCAGGGCAAAAAAGTGAACATTCTCGCCGAGGCCTACAGCGCCTATAACAACCTTCTCGCGATCGGCAGCGGGGGATGGAGCGGAAAAGGCTTTAAGAACCCTGACACGGTCAACAACAAGGGATTCATCTCTCCGGACACCGCGATCAATGACTTCATTTTTCCGGTGTTGTCAGAGGAGCAGGGATTTCGCGGCAGTCTGCTCATGCTGGGGGGCTTCATGCTCTTTTTGCTTCAATGTCTCTACGTGGCCTTTTACAGCCGTGACATGATGGGCCGGCTCCTCGTTGTCGGGGTGGTGGCGCTCCTTTTTGCCCACATTTATCAGAATGTGGGGATGAACCTCCTCATCATGCCGATTACCGGTATTCCGCTGCCGTTTATCAGCTACGGGGGAACGTTTATGGTCGTGATTCTCTTCCTCGTGGGAATCGTTCAGAGCGTCTGGGTTCACCGGATCGACCCCGAGGCGAAGAAAGCCCGCCCCCAACTTCAGATTGAGCATCTGGATTAATCTGTCGCTCCGCCTTTATCTTACGGGATCGAGGCTTGCTCCTTTCCGTTCAGCAATGTATTCCTATTTTCGGTAGTCTATGATTGAAGCCAAAGAACTGACAAAGCGCTATGCGGGAAGAACCGCCGTTGACGGGATCTCTTTCAATGTCGCTCAGGGTGAAATCGTCGGATTCCTCGGACCGAACGGTGCGGGGAAGAGCACCACGCTCCGGATGCTGACCTGCTTTTTATCGGCTTCGGAAGGCTCTGCCAAAGTGGCCGGGTTCGATATTTACGAGGACTCGATCGAAGTCCGGAAGCGCATCGGCTACATGCCGGAAAACGTGCCGCTCTATCCCGACATGCGGGTGATCGAGTATCTGAAGTTCCGCGCCCGGATCAAAGGGATGCGCTACCGCGAAGGGAAGCGTGCCGTCGAAGAGGCGATGGATATCTGCAGTCTTTCCGACGTGAACAAAAAGATCATTTCGACGCTGTCAAAAGGCTACAAACAAAGAGTCGGGCTCGCCGACGCGCTTGTGAACAAGCCGGATCTTCTCATTCTCGATGAACCTACCAACGGTCTCGATCCGAACCAGATTCGACAGTCACGGGAGTTGATCAAGCGACTCGGTGAACGTCACACGATTCTGATTTCGACACACATTTTGTCCGAGGTCGAGATGACGTGTAACCGTGTCATCATTCTTGATCGCGGGCAGATCAAGGCTTCCGATTCGCCTGAGAATTTGATTCGCCGGCTGCGCCAGCCGGGAGCCGTCGTTCTTGAGATCAAGGGCGAGACTGACAAGGCGGTTGAGAAAGTGCAGGCGATCGAAGGCGTGAAAGATGTTTCGAAGATCGATCAGCGGAACGGTTGGCTTTCGCTTTCGATCGTAACCGACCCGAACATCGACATTCGGGAGGAAATCTTCGACCTCACTTTGAAGGAAAAGTGGAAGGTGAGAGAACTCGCGAGCCGCGCCGCTTCGCTCGAGGATGCCTTCGTTGATCTCGTGCAGTCGGGGTCGGCCCCGTCGGAAACCGCTCCGGCGGAAGAGACCGTGGAAAAGGAGGAAACCGATGCGTGAACGGAACACAACCCTGTCAGGTCAGGCACCCAACCCTGTTAGATTTTTGTTAGTGACAAGCTGATGCGAACATTTTTCATTCTCTTCATCAAAGAGCTGCGATCCTTTCTGCTTTCGCCGCTCGCGTATGTGCTCATCGCATTGTTCACGCTCTTGAATGGCTGGATCTTCGTCAGCATGGTCAAGGCGATGCAGTTGCAGGTCAGTTCTCAGAGCCTGATCCACAATCTCTTTTCCTCGGGGTGGTTCTGGATGGGTTTTTTCATTCTCTTCCCGCTGATCACGATGCGCCTCTTTGCCGAGGAGCGGAAAATGGGAACGATCGAGGGACTTCTCACCGCTCCGGTGAGAACGTCGGAAGTGGTCCTCGCGAAGTATTTCGCAACCGTGGTCGTTTATGCCATCATCGTTGCCCCCGTGATTCTCTTTTTCCCCATCTTTCAACTCGTCACCGGCGAGCAGGGGGCGTTCAGTCCGGGTGCTCTCTGGGGGAGCCTGCTGGGGCTTTTCCTTATCGGTCTTTTCAATGTCGCGATCGGGACGCTTGCCTCGGCGCTGACGACGAATCAGTTGATCGCCGCGATGCTGACTTTTGTGCTCGTGATGCTGCACTATTTCCTCGGGTTCCTGCAGAATTTCGGAGTGACTCCGGACTCGGTCTGGGCGGATGGATTGACCTACTTTTCAACGACGGAACATATGAATTCGCTGACAGAAGGGCTGATCGACAGTCGCCCGGTTGTTTACTACATCAGCTTCAGCGTCGTGCTGATTGCTTTAACTCATCACGTGCTGGAGTCGCGCAAATGGCGTGTCTAAGAAAGGAAATTAGACATGGCTAAGCAGAAAAAAGACCGCAGTAAAATGACTGAAGCAGAGACCGATTCCGGCACTGAAGGGAAAGTCGCGAGCAAGGTGAAAAAGGCGGGGCGCCGGATTGAGCGCTACCGCACGGCTCTTCTTGTTTTCGCGCAGGTGTTTCTCATCGGGATCGTTTTCCTCCAGCTGAATTACCTGAGCTGTCGTCGGCACTCGACCTGGGACCTGACTCAGAACCGCCGCTTTACGCTTTCGGATACGACGGGGAATTACCTCCGGAACATGGGTTCGGAAGTGCGCATCGTGATGGCTTTCCTCGGAACCGCTGAACTGTTCACTGATGTCAAAGGTCTCATCTCCGAGTATGGTCGCGTCGGTGGCGATTCGGTGACCGCGGAGTTTCTCGATCTCAGTCGAAGCAAAGCGCGCCTTACGGAACTGAGCGACAAGTATCAGCTCGAATTTAACCGGAACCAGATCGTGATTCTCGGAGACAACGGCCGCATCAAAACGATCCCGGCGGAGGAACTGGTGACGCGCGATTCGCGGAGCGGTCGGGTCCTCGAGTTTCGCGGGGAGGAGATTTTGACGGCGGCGCTTCTCGAAGTGACCGAGCTGCAGCAGCGCAAAATTTACATGATCACCGGTGATCGCCGCGCCGAGGATATCGCGGGGATCGCGAGCCAGATGCAGCCTCTCATCAATGCCCAGAACGCCCGTCTCGAGGGATTGGTCCTTGAGGGGATTCAGGATATTCCCGCGGATGCGGATGCTCTGGTTTTCCCGGGGAACTCTTCGGATCTAACGGACCGTGAGCTGGAGCTGGTGCGCAATTATTGGGAGAACAAGAAAGGGGGGCTCGTTGTCTTCCTGAATCCCGGAGACAAAACGCCGAATCTCAATTCCCTGCTTCGGGAGAACGGCATCGGCCCCAGGCCTGACCGGGTCATGAGTGTTCTGACGATTCCGGGAGTCGCGGCGCGAAGAGTCTACGACGTTCCGATCACGCTGATGCCGGGGAACGGACCGACGCGCGATCTTCCTGCGCTTTCGACCCGGCTTTCAGGGCACAGTCAGTCGCTTGAAGTTCTCTATGATGACGAGTTGCTGTTGTCTGAGAACATAAAAGCGACCCCGCTCATGATCGTTTCCGGTGAGGGTTTCTGGGGCGAGACCGATTACCTCTCCGAAGATGTTTCCTACAATCCGGATATCGATTACGGGCGTCCCGACCTGATTTTTACGGCGGCCTCGGTCGAGAAGGGCATGCCGGGCGATTCTGAGTTGCTCGAAGGAAGTTCACGGATGGTGGTGGTCGGCAATCCTGACTTGATCTCGCCGGATGGAAACACCTCGAAGGTGAACGCTGATTTCGCGATGGCGTCGATCAACTGGGTCATGAACCGTGAAGAACTGATGGGGATTTCCCCGCGGCGTCCCACGGCTTTTACCCTGAACGTATCGCCGGGCAGCCTCGGGTTTCTGCATTCGTTAGTTATTCTGCTTATTCCGGGGCTGGCGTTGCTGGCGGGACTGTTTATCTGGATTAAGAGAAGGGCGTAATTGCAATTTTGATACGAAATGAGGTTCATCACTACAGCAATTTTAGGAGTGTCAGTCATCGTGCTGGCAATCGTGATTCATTACGTCGACCGCGAGCCCGAAGTGGGAGGCCGGGCCGCGGCGCTCGCGAACGTGCTGGTGCGTTTTGACACCGAGCTCGTCGATCACATCACGATCGAGAAAGGCGTTAAAAAGACCGTTCTCGTGGGACAGGATGGAACCTGGTTTTTCAAAGAACCTGAGCAGGATCGGGTCGATGCCCGCATTTCCGCCGCCGTCCTCGATCAGCTCAATCACCTCACGATCATCGATCAAATCGAGGCGGGTGAAACCGGGCTCGGAGAGCAGGAAATGGGTTTGTCAGGGGATAATGCAATCAAGGTTACGATTTCGGGACCGAAGGAAAAGGGTGGCAAAGAGCGGGTTGAAAATATCATCACGCTCGGAGTCGCTGCACCGCGGAGCAATACGATTTACGCGCGCCGTGAAGGTGATGAGGAGAACTTCGTCGTCGACGGGAATCCCCGCCAATGGCTCGAGCAACCGCTCGCAATGTTGCGGGATCGCAAGATCGTCGGAGCCCCGGTGGATCGCATCGTGCAAATGGTGATTCGTCAGTCCACCGGCGAGATTGCCCTGCACCGCACGATCACTTCACCGCCGCAGCCCTGGGCGATCGCGAAGCCGATTCAGACCTGGGCCGGCGTTGAGAAGCTGGACAAATTGATTGCTGCGATCGGGGGACTCGAGATCAGCGAGGTGATTCTCGACGGTGATCCGACGGAGCCGATTCCGAATCCTTTGCCGGACAATGCGGTCGTTTTCCAGATGATGGTTTTCGGATTTGAGGAGCCGCTCACTTTGTATCTGAAGCAGGTCGGCGACGGGGATGGCGGTCCGCCATTGATTGAGGCGCGCGTTTCGGATCGTCCTGCCGTCTACCGGTTCAACAGCACGTTTCTCGAGGAGTTGCCGAAGAACGCGAATGACCTGCGTGACCGGACGCTCGCGAGAATATCGCTTCCTTATCTGGACTCGATTGTGGTGCAGAGTCTCATTGATCCGCTCGTCTACTTGAAGAACGAACCTTCCGGAGGGGGAATGAACTGGAATGTGAAGATTAACAACAAACTCGTCCCCGCGAACTTCGCCGAAGTCGCCGCGCTCGTCGAAGGCGTCAACAGTGCCGCGATTCGGGATTTTGCTTCGGATACGGGTGATGACATCGCTTCGTTCGGCCTCGCTCCACCGATGAAGCGGGTCACGTTCAAACTGAAGTTCCCGGGCGCGCCGCTGGATGATGGTTCTCCGGGCCAGGTTCAGGAAGTTGATCGCGTTCTCAATCTCGGATGGAAGAAGGGTGACGAGCAGCGTCTCTTTGCCAATTTTGAAGGCGAGCCTTTCGTCTACGAGTTGGATCCGAGTTTCGTTTCGCTGATTCCGACGCATCCGGTGAAGTGGCGCTCGCTCAACGTGCTGACTCTGAATTCGATGCGTCTCGAATCGATTACGCGGGACAAACCCGGGGTCGAAAAATTGAAGCTCACCTACGATTACAAGCGTGATGCCTGGGGAGCTTTCAGCAACGGTGTCGACGTCGGGGCGAGTCTCGATATCGCTTCGGCACGGAGACTTCGCGAGCGACTCGGCGGGCTCACCGCTCAGGGATGGATTCTTTCGCTGGGGCCTGCCTACGAAGCGCTCCAAAACCCTGACGTTACCTTTTCCATCGTCACCGAGGAACTCGATCCTGCGACGGGAGAGTCGAACCCGAAGACCTATACCGTTAAATTTGCCGACTCCGGCGCGAGCGTCTATTACGGTCAGGTCGAAGGCGTGAATGACGTGTTTTACATCGATAGAGCTGCCTACGGTGATCTCATTCGCCCCGTCACCAGTTCGCGTGCCATCAATCGTTAGGCCGCGCGTGCATAGTAGAGAGGTGATGAAGATGTTGTCCCGGCTAATACTGCTTTTCCTGGCTGTTACAGGCGTTTCCTGTGGGGATCCCAAATCGAAGATCACTCTCGAAGAAGCGGAGGCGATCGTCCTTTCGAACGATATCTACGGTCAGATCTGTGCGAACTGCCACGGTGCTTCGGGCGAGGGGAAAGAGGAGCTGTTCAGTCCGTCGATTGCCGGGTTGCCGACGTGGTATGTGAAGGATCAGCTCAAGCAATTTCGAGACAGTCACCGTGGGATTGATCCCGGTGATATCCCCGGGCAGCAAATGCGGGCGATCTCGCTTTCACTCACGGATGAACAGATCGAGAAGGCTGCCGAACTGGTTGCGGCGATGCCTTCGATCCCCACGGAGGCCCCCGGACCGGAGGCTGATATCGAGGCGGGGCGTTACTTTTTCGCGAACCAGTGCATGGAGTGCCATCGCTACAACGGGAAAGGGGAAGTCGTCTTTCACTCGGCGCCTTTGATCACCCTGAATCGCAGCTATCTGAAGCGGCAGTTGGAGAACTACCGGAGCGGGATTCGAGGTGCGGTCGGCGACGATATTTACGGCAATAAAATGGTCGAAATGACGAAGCGACTCACCGATGAAGAAATTCAGCTCGTCGTCGATTACATCGGTGCTCTCGCTCACGGGGATGACCCGAGGAGTGCGCGGGAGCGGTAGGGAAGAGCGAGGTGGCCGGACGGTTACATGACACAACCCCGTTGGGGTTGCAGGTTGTGGATATCGAAAGTCCCGGGGTTCAAGAACCCCGGGCTGGAATACAGAATCCCTTTGGGATTCGAGACCCGAGACCCGAGACCCGAGACCTGACAGCCGAGACCCGAGACCCGAGATCCGAGATCCGAGATCCAAGATCCAAGATCCAAGATCCAAGGTCCAAGATCCAGCTTGGAAGACCCGATCTGTCGTTCTGGATATTCAATATCTCAGTCGATCATCGAGAAATGCGTCATCAGGAACATGAGCGGTCGAGTGCTTTGGTCCCTCCCGAAACCGGTGATGAGTTCGTTTTCGACTCCTGCCACATCGAGCTTTTCTTTGAGCGCTTTTCCGAAGTAGGGATGATGAATGACGACTCCGGACGGGGTGTCTGAGGGCAGGGGCATGGACTCGCTCAATGCTCCGGTGTAGACGAGCAAAGTGGGCGGATCGTCTTTGCTGACGAGTTCCCAGGCCGACATTTCTTTGATTCTTTTTTCCACCTCCGGTGTCAGCGGTTCTTCGGCGGGAATGCCGTAAAGTTTCACGTAGCTGCTGTGGACGCTTTTTCCTCCTCCCACGTTCTCGACGATCCACGAAGGCATCAAGTTGGTCGGGCCGTTGATGGGCATGACGCAGTTCACCCGCGTCGACTCGCGAGCCACGGGATCTTCCGAATCGGGCCTGGCCATGTCGTCGCTGAAGCCGAGCCACATCGAAATAACAGCACCGGCGGATCCGCCTGACAAGGCGACACGCCCCGCATCGATCCCGAACTCGGCGGCCCGATGACGGATCGTTTGGAGAACCCTTGCGGAATCCTTCAGGGGCACGTCGGAAAGGTTTTCCCCGCCATCAACGAAGCGGTAATTAGCGCTGGCGCAGGCAATTCCAGCATCGAGGAAGGGCTTCGGGTCGAAGGCTGATTTGTCTCCTGCGACAAAACCACCGCCGTGAAAATAGATCAGGACGGGAAAGCGGGGCGATTCCGCATCAGCCTGAGGCACCCAGAGATCAAACACGTTTCGCTCATGCGCCCCGTAGCTCACGTTGGCGAAGGTCGGTTCGATGCGGGCTTTCTTCTTGCTTCGCTTGTCGTTCTTTTCTGAGCCCTGAGCCGCTTCGCGAAAGGCGGCTACTTCCTCCCCGGTGAGTTTTCCATCCTTGTTGAGATCCGCCTGCGGGTATTTTTTCAACCAGATCGCGAGCCGCTCTTCGACGGAGGGGTTACCGGGATCGGCGTGGGCAATGCCTGTGGCGGCGATGAACAGGAGAAGAAGAGGGAATCGCATCATGGTCGGTCTTTGGGAAAAGGGTCGGGCAGGCTACCGATGCTCAAGCGCTTTGGTGATGCGGCGTTCGATGTAGCGGGCGTGCCTTTGTGGTGACTGTGGAACCCCGGGATTCTGCGCAAGTTGCTCAAGCAAAAGGATCGCCTCGGAACGGGCAGCCCTGGGCGCGGATGATTTCGCTTCGAGACCGCTGAGCTTGATGAGCTGTTCGATGTATTCGATCTGGAGCGCTTCGCGAAAGGAGTTCACCCCCGCTGCGGGATCACCGGTGAGAATCGCGGCGTGGAGCGACTTCATGAACTCGTCGAGCGAGTAATCGTTCCCGTAGAGGCTCGAGTCGATGATGCGGGCGAGCGTGTTTTTGTGCAGGAGTTGTGCGAGGACATCCTTCTGAATCGCGAGGACGCTTTCGTGCACTTTCGGATCCTCATTGTCATCGAGTTCGAAGAAGTCGAAGCCCCGTCGTTCCATTTGCAGCTTCGCGATGAGAGAGGGGGAAAAGGCGAATGCGTCGGGGCCGAAGATGTCACTCGCGAGATGCTTCATCGCAAGTCTCTGCTTTGCGACGGGGACTGGGACGAATGGCTCCGCTGCGCTGCCATCCTGTGCGTGCATCGATCGATCGATGTAGACGCCTCCGATGAACCGGGACATGACCTCCCCGGCACGGGCGTGGTTGAGCATCAGAGTGGAGAAAGCGGTTCGCAGTTCGTGGTAGCTCTCGCCGTCGACGGGGAAAAGCGTTTCCAGTTTGGGTAGCGTCTCCCGCACCATCGCAATCTGGTCGGCGGCGTAGAGAATCGGCTCGCTCGTGAGGTCGTTAATCATCGCCCGCGGGTCAATTCCACGTCCCGCTGAGCGCATGTCGTCGGCGTCATTGGCGAAGGCGTGTTCCGGCTTCGTCGATTCGCTGAGGATCGCGTCCCGCTCGTCTGCGTCGCCGTAGCCGAAGCGAATCGCCCAGTGGTCATAGGGTCCTGGAACGACCGAGAAATAGTGGCCCTGTTTCGCGGGATCCCGTGAAAGGTTGATCGGGGAATAATCCATGACCGAGCTGATCACACCGGTTGTGGCGGTCTTCTCGTGTTCTTGAATGGTCTTTCTATCGTAGAGGTGGCTCGCGCGGAAGTTGTGGTTGAGCCCGATCGTGTGCCCCACTTCGTGCAGGACGAGATCGGTCAGCGCCTCCTTGATGAGGCGGTTCAACTCGATTTTCTCGTTATCGAAATGCCGGTTGTCCGGACTGCCGGAGGCCATCATCGCACGGAGCATCGTCTGGCCTGCGATGCGATTGCTGTGGAGGTGTTCGCGACACTGACAGAGGAAGCGCATTTGCCCGGGGATTCCGGCTTCGGCCTGATTATTCTCACCGCCATGGCCGAGATCGATCAGTTCGCTGAGACGGATCCGGTTGGTCAGGAAAATATACTCTAACATGATGTCCGAACCGAGAATCTGCCCGGTGCGGGGGTTTACGAAGCTGGGGCCGTAGCCTCCGAAAGGGGGATCGGGAGATGAGGTCCATCTCAAGACGTGGTAGCGGATGTCGTCGGCATCCCAATCGGCGTCGTCGGGTTGAATTTTGACTTCGATCGCACCGGTGATTCCGGCGGATTCGTAAGCTAGGTTCCACGCGAGAACGGCATCGCGGATCGTATTTCTCAACTCGATCGGGGTGGTGTTTTCGATCCACCAGGTGATGGGCTCAACCGGCGGCGACAGCTCAGCTTCGGGGTTCTTCTTCTTAAGATGCCAGCGATGGACGAGGTCACGGTAGGGGGCGCTCGATTTGGAGGTCAGATCAGTCACCTGGGTGGAAAAGAAACCCACCCGTGGATCGGTGAAACGGGGTTCGTAGTCGTTTTCCGGCATCTCGATAAAGGTGTGCTGGACCTTGATCGTCACGAACCGGGAATCGGCCACGTCTTCGTCGCCATACTTGGCGGGGTGAAGGTTCTCGAAAACATACTGAACGCGGAACAGCGTGTTGTCGGGAAAGGACTTCGATTCGATGAAACGGGTCCGGTCTTTCGAGAGATCTCCGAGTTTGAACTGATCATCCTTGTCCTCTTTCTTTTTACCGGGCTTGAGCTGACGGAAAAACTCCTTCAGGAAAACACCCTCCGCTTCGACGAGGTAGGTTCCGTTCGCTTTGTCAGCGGCGGCGATTTTGGCAGAGGCCAGAATCGCGTCGGAAATATTCGCGCTGGCGGCACGCTTCAGGGCGCTGTCAGGGTTGAAATAGAAATTCGAATTCTCCGCGACAAACTCGATTTTCTCGAAGTGTCGTTTGATCGTGAATACGCGGGCGTTGCTGAACTGACCGCGAAACAATCCCAGCCCCGCAACGCCGTCGAGCGTGTGGCTGAAGTGGATGAATTCGCGTCGCGTTTCTTCGGTGGAAATCTGGTCGGTCGCGATCTGAAGGTAGAGTTTTCCCGTCTTTCTGTCCTGATGCAGCGGGAAGAGACCTTCTTTCGAATCACAGTTTTTGAGCACTTCAGCGATCGTTTTGACCTCGTCCTTCTTCTCTTCCTTTTTGTCGTCTTTCTTGTCTTTGTCCTCTTCTTCACTGAAACCGGTCGAGAGAGGGAGACCCGCGGCAAGAATGCAAAAGAGAAGCAAAAGAAGATGCTTAAATGCGGGAGATTTGTGAATTGAAGTCATTTGCGGTTCGTCTATACTTGTGAGCGTTTGTAAAACAACCACACCTTATTCTTATGCGAAAAATTATTCTTCTTACAGCTCTTTGTGGGTTTTCCCTGCCCGTCATGAACACTCAAGCGGAGGAAATCGACTTCGAGAAGCAGATTTATCCTCTCATTAAAGCCAGTTGTGTGAAGTGTCACAAGCCAGCTCACGAAGACGAGCGCGGCCGCACACGCAAGCCAAAGGGCGGATTTGTTCTTACCAACAAAGAAGGCATCATGGAGTCTGAAGGCGAAGAGGGAGAGAAGTTCATCGTTCCCGGTAAGCCTGACGAGAGCCGTATGCTCCAGGTGACAATGCTTCCTATCGATGACGACATGCATTTCCCACCAGAGGGCAAAGCTCCACAGTGGACTGCTGCTGACAAGGAACTCTTCGCCAAATGGATTACAGAAGGCGCTGACTTTGGCGACTGGACCGAAGATCCTGATCCACTCACTGACGTGGAGTGGGACGGCAAAGAGAAATAAGCCGGAACGGTTGAGTCGACTGTTCAGTCAGCGACTCAAACTCATTTTTGGAAAAGCCGGGGCGATTGCTCCGGCTTTTTTTGTGCCCCTGTGGCTGGTGGGGATTTTGCCGCAGGAAGGTGCAAAAAGCGCAAAAGGAGAGGGGCGCGGGTTGTGCTTCCGCTTGGCTTCTGAATCATCACTCGGAGCGTGATGGGCACGTGCGCGTCTACCTCCGGGAGACGCCCCGGAGACTACGTTTCGCAGCTGCTTCTGATCTACCATCGTTGTGGAGGAACCCTTCTATGGGAAATTGCTTTGGCTTTTTGCGTTTCACCAGTGCCCTGAAGCGGCGTTGGCATTCGCTTCCCATGACGATGGATTTCTGATATTTCTTCGTTGGTGCTGCTCTACCTGAATGGGCCGTGCCACCGAAATGAAAACACTCGATTCCCTTCTAGCAGGACTGAAAGCGTCCCCCGATGACTGGAATCTTCGTATCGAGGCGATTGAGTTTCTGGTAAGGGCAGGGGATAAAGAAGGCGCGAAGCAGCTCGTTCGTGAAGACACTTCCGATCAGCCGAACTCTTATGAGATTCAATTGCGATTGCACACGGCATTGACCCGGGGTGTTCCGTCACCTCCGGATGAGGCGGACGAGGGAGTGGAGGGGGAGCGGAGTGAAGCGAACGTGTATTCCCGTGAGCAGGAAGCGGAGAAAGGGGACGTCTGCGAATCCGAACCGCAGGCCGACAGTGAGCCGGAATCGGAGTCGGAAATAGCTCCCCGTGGAGGACTGGGAGCTCTGATGGAGGAAGACGGCCCGAAGGTCGATCTCTCCATTTCGAAAGTCGACGCTGCAGCGCCGAAGATTCGGTGGGAGGCAGCAAGGGAGCGCTGGAGGAATTACGAAGGCGGGCTAAACCTCGTCGAAGGCGGGCGGGATCTCCTCCCGGAGCGGGACTCTCTTGCTCCGGAGCGGATCTCCTCGATCGGTATCGCCGCGATGATTCACGTGGTTCTTTTCTTTGTGATCGGCCTCGCCGTCATCGACCTTCCGCGAGCGAAGCCCCCGCAGATTGTCGTGTCGGTGGTTCACGAGAGGCCGCTCGATATCATCACTCCGAAAATGGTGCGGCCCTCAATGGAAGTCACGCCATCGGCCGCAGCCGCTTCGGCAATCAACGTCATCACCTCCATCGATGAGTCCAGTTTTTCGGTTCCCGATCTCGATAATTCGACGAGTGCGATCGTGAATGCGATGCTACCCGGGATTCAGCCGGTTGGTCAGGGGAAAAGCTTTTCGACCGACGCGACGAAGGCGTCAGACGTGAATTTTTTCGGCATCTCCGGGAGTGGGAACAAGATCGTTTTCGTGATCGATGCGACCCGCCAAATGCTCGTCGATGAAAAGGGCGGGATGACCGCTTTCGACAACGTCAAAGATGAGGTCGGCGTGATGCTGACGACCCTGAACCGGAACACGCATTTCAATATTCTGCTCTACGAGGGAAAACGGCTCATTCCCTTTCGTGAGAATCTCGTCCCCGGCCTTCCCTCGAATGTGCGGCTCGCTCTGGAGTGGCTTGCCCCGCTGAACACGGATTACGGTCAGCTCGGGTTGCCTCGCGAATTCGGGGAATCGCTCAGTGTTTCCGATCACGAAAAGCTCGAACTTCAGGCAGCGGATGTTGCGCACTACACCAAAGCGATTCAGAAAGCGATGGAGTGGGGTGCCGCGTCGATCTTCTGCATCGCCAGCGGCTACGGGGAGATGCGGCGTTCGCTCACGCCGGAGATGAGAAAGGAACTGATGGAGAACCCTCCGACACCGGGGACGCCCGGGACTATTGACGCCGGTGAGGCGAAACGCTGGAAAGAGGCCGTTGCCAAAACGAGAGCCTGGCTGGAACAGGAGAATGCAGCTCGGATTGCCAAAGGAATGTCACCGAAAGTCGTCGTGAGCTTCAATCAGCTCGTGCGAAGTCGCACCGGAGCAACGCCACCCCGGCGGCGAGGGGGAACTCCCGCCAGCGGAGGCATGCCGAACCTGCCGCCCATCACCGCGAAGGATATCGAAGAGCACATCGAGACGCTCGTGAAAGTAAAATACGAAGAGGCAGGGCTCGATGAGCCGAGTGTGCATATGGTAGTATTCCTCGGCGAAGACGAGCGAATCGAGAACGCCGAAGATCACTTCCGCCGGCTCACGAGACAGAACGGCGGGAAACTGAAGATACTCCGGGGGCTTTCGTCGCTGACAGATGTGACGAGTGGGAAGGAGTGAAGTTGTTTCAACAGAGTTGGGGTAGACCTGCTTTTATTACTTTTTGATTCAGCAAGGGACAGCCCTCACGAAATGGCGCTGAGGTTCCCATTGCAAATCGACCGTTTCTTCTGCCCTGGCCTGGCTTCTGAATCATCACCCGGAGAGTGATGAGCACGTGCGCGTCTACCTCCGGGAGACGTTCCGGAGCCCCCGCTTCACAGGCCCTGAGGATTCTGGAGACGTGAGTGTCTGCAACGAGTCACTTACCCATCACCCGCGGAACGGGATTGTCCATTTTCCCGATTTCGCGCTGGCCGGAGCCTCTTACTTTTCCGTTGCCGAGGTCGGCGCGACCGGCTTCGGCGAGCTTGGTGAGGCGTTCCACGATTTCGGGGTGGTCGGCGGCGACGTTGGTTTCGCAGGCGATATCGGTCACGACGTTGAAGAGGAGCGGCTTGTCTGAATCTCCTTTTTTCCTTGAGAAGTGCGGGTGATTCCGAAATTCCTTCAGCGGAACAAACAACTTCCACGGGCCGGAGCGAACCGCCTGGAGCTGCACGCCGTCATAGTAGTAAAATGCTTTGTAGGGAGAGTTTGCCCCGGCTTCGCCGAGGATGAGCGGGCGAATGTCGTGGCCGTCGATGATGCGGTCCTGTGGTTCCTGTCCGCCTGCGAGACGGGCGAAGGTAGGGAGCAGATCCATCGTCGTGCAGAACTGATCGCTCGTGGTGTCGGCGGGAACGGTGCCCGGCCACCACATGATCGTCGGCACGCGGAAGGCGCCTTCGGAAGTCGTGTAGCCGCGTCCGTGCAGCGGTTGGTTCGACCCGCGGGTGATGTTTCCCGGTTCGGGGCGAATCGGCGCTCCGTTGTCAGAGGTCCAGATCACGAGGGTGTTTTTCTCAATTCCCAACTCAACCAGTTTGTCCATGAGTTGTCCCTGTGACCAATCGAGTTCCTCGATCGAATCTCCCCATGGACCGTTTTTACTTTTACCGCGAAACTCAGGACTCGAAAAGGGCGTGCTCGTGCTCCCCGGCATCGCCTGCGGAAAGTAGAGGAAGAAGGGTTCGTCTTTGTGCTGCTCGATCCATTCGTTCGCTTTCTCGGTGTAGCGTTTTGTCAGGCCGTTACGATCGACGGGAGCTTCGATCACTTTGTCGTTCTCCATCAACGGGAGCGGAGGCCAGGGGGAATCTGTCAGGGCGGGTGCCCGTGGATTCTTTCGCTGATGATTCCGGACGCCGGCCTCCTGCGTCATGTCGTCGCTGTAGGGGATGCCGAAGAAATAGTCGAACCCCTGCGCGGTCGGCATGAACTCGGCTTGATCACCGAGGTGCCATTTTCCAACCATCCCGGTTGCATAGCCCTGTTCCTTCAGCACTTCAGCGATGGTGATCTCGTCAGGGTTGAGGCCGTAGGGTGAGACGGGGCGCAGGACCCAGCCGTCGCGCGGGTTGTCGTGCATGCCGACGCGTTGTGAGTAGCAGCCTGTCATGATGCTCGAGCGGGAGGGTGTGCAAACTCCGGCGGTGACGCTGAAATGGGTGAACTTCCGTCCCTCTTTCGCCATGCGGTTCAGATTCGGGGTGCGATGGACGGTTGAGCCGAAGGGTTCGATGTCACCGTATCCGAGGTTGTCGGTGTAGATGATGATGAAGTTCGGCTTCTTTTGATCCTCAGCTGAGGCCGGAGCTTGAAGACAACCGGCCGCAAAGAGGGCCAATAGAAGAATGATAGGGCGTGGAAGAGAAAGGTTTTGCTGCGTCATCGTTCGTCGAGGGTGACACCGGTTATACCTGATATGGTGTCAGCGGGGGTATTCTTTTTCCGGAATATGACTACCGGATCTGCGTCCGCCTTCGTGGGAGGGGCGAGGCGCCTGAATCGTGCGATCCCTGTTCTCCGTTGCGCCGGCGGTATGACTTTTTTCGGGTGAACTTTCTTCGTGCAAATTCGCGTCCCTGCCGCTTAGATCGATGGCGTATGAAAACTATCGCTCATTCTCTCCGGTTGTTGCTGGCTCTGTGTTCCCTGGTCTGTTTGCCCGGCGCTTTTGCGGCGATCACGGTAGAGGTGTCGACGGACCGTGAAGAGGCTCTCTACGAAAAGGGTGAGGAGGTCACTTTTACAATCGCGGCGAAGGACGGCGATAAAGTGCTCGATTGGGGCGATGTACGCTGGGTTCTTTCCCGTGGCGGATACGAAACGCTTTCTCAGGGGGATGGCTCGCTCGACGGTGGAAATGGATTGCAGGTCAAAGGCAAACTCGGAGCTCCCGGTTTTTTGTTACTCACGGCGACTTTCACCGGCACCGATGGCAAGAAAGTCAGTGGTTACGGCGGTGCCGGTTTTTCTCCACTCGAAATCAAACCGAGTATGGATTCGCCCGCTGATTTTGATGAATTCTGGAAGGCTCAGAAAGCGGCTCTTGCGAAGATTCCGATGGAGTTAAAAAGCGAGAAGATCGAGAAGACAGAGGAAGGGCTCGAAGCATACGATGTGAAAATCCAGTGCGAAAAAGACGGGCCTCCCGTGTCAGGCTATTTCGCCAGACCGGTGAAGGCGGCGCGCAAATCCCTGCCTGCGGTGTTGTTCGTTCACGGCGCTGGCGTGAGGTCATCGTCTTTGAGCAATGCGGTGAGTGGCGCTCGAGACGGGTTTCTTTCGATGGATATCAATGCGCATGGCAGTGAGAACGGAAAACCGGCGGAATTTTATGAGGAGCTCAAGAAAGGGGCATTGAAGAATTACACCCATGCCGGCCGGGACAGCCGCGACGAGATTTACTTTCGCGGGATGTATATACGCATGATTCGGGCGATCGATTTCCTGACGAGTCAACCTGAGTGGGATGGTCAGGTCATGGCTGTGGTAGGTCACAGTCAGGGTGGACTGCAGGCGTTGGTTGCTGGTGGTCTCGATGAGCGCGTAACCTTTATTGCTTCGGGTGTTCCGGCGGGGTGTGATCACACGGGGATGAAAGCGAACCGGATCAGCGGGTGGCCGAAGATCGTCCCGATCGTGGACGGCAAGCCCGATCCGAAAGTGATTGAGGCAAGCCGTTATATCGACGCCGTCAATTTCGCCCGTCGTTGCGAGGCGGAGGCGATCGTCAGCGTAGGCTTCATCGACCGAACCTGCCCGCCTACCAGCGTTTACGCGGCTTACAACGTGCTGAAAGGAGAAAAAGAAATGATCAACGAACCGAAGATGGGGCACGCCCGTCCGAAGCCGGTCGAGGAAGCCTTCTGGAACGCCTTGAAAGCGCACGTCACGGCGACGAAGGGAGCTGCGGCAAAATAGAACGCGTTGAATCGAGGGGCCTTCTCCCGATCCGGCTTCCCTATGAAATTTGCGTCACTGATCCTCTTTGCCGGTTGGCTTCTCATGGCGCCGGGCTTTGCTGCGGATGCCCCTCCGACAAAGCCTAACATTCTGATTATTCTCGTGGATGACATGGGATACGGCGATGTCAAAGCGCTCAATCCCGACAGCAGAATCCCCACTCCGAATCTGGATCGGCTTGCAAGCGAGAGCCTTGTTTTCTCCGACGCGCATTCAGCGGGCTCGTATTGTGTGCCTTCCCGTTACGGGCTTCTCACGGGGCGATACATGTGGCGCACGAGACTGGGTTCGGGTGGAAACCTTGCGAATCTGGCAGGGACGTTGATCGAGCCGGGGCGGAAGACGATCGCGACTGTTGCGCGCGAGGCGGGATACTTCACGGGATTGGTCGGTAAATGGCACCAGGGCGTCGATTGGAAGCTGCATGACGAGAGCGAGAGGGAACTCATTCGGGTGGATCGCAACTATCAGAATTTTGCGAACATCGACTTCGCTGCACCGGCTCTCAAGGGGCCGAAAGACTACGGGTTTGATTACTCGTTCGGGACTGCGGGATCGGCGGAGATGAATCCCGCTGCGTTTGTCGAGAACAACCGCGTCACCGTGATCCCCACTTTGTCTTCAGCTGAGGCGGTCGAAAAATACGGCGAGTGGTATGGCCGTGATGACAACCTTATTGCGGAAGGTTACACGATGGATCAGCTCGTTCCAACGCTGTCGGGCAAAGCCTGCGAGTTCGTTGAGACGGCGACTCGCACGCGGCCGGATCAACCGTTCCTCCTCTATTATGCGATGACGAGTCCGCACAATCCAATCGTTCCCAACCCGGAGTTTACCGGTAAGAGCGAGGCCGGTGCATACGGGGACTTCGTCGTCGAAACCGATCATCATGTCGGTAAGATTCTGGATAAGTTGACCGAACTCGGCATTGAGAAAAACACGCTGGTTCTCTTTACGAGCGACAACGGGCCGGTCAACCGGACGCAGGGCTACATGGAGAAGTGGGTCCGGGGCGACACGGCGATTTACGGTCATGACAGCACGGGCCCTTTTCGCGGGTGGAAGTCGAACCTCGAGGAAGGGGGGCATCGCGTCCCGTTTTTCGTTCGCTGGCCGGAGGTGATCCCACCGGGGGAAACGTGCTCAACGACGATCGTGTTCAATGATGTCCTCCCGACTTTGGGAGAACTGTTAGAGATCGAACTCGATAAGGACACTGCCGAGGACGGCAGAAGTTTCCACGCGGCATTAACGGGGGAGGCTCGTCCCGAATCCTTTCACGAGGCGATCGTTCACAATCAGAGCAATGGCACTTTCGCGATACGAAAGGGGGCGTTGAAGCTGACGGTTAAAGGGCCGAAAACCACAGCCGAATTGCTTGATGATGCGTTTCCGGTATCCTCCTTTGTTCTCTATGATTTGAGCAATGACATCGAAGAGACTACCGACATTTCCCGCCAACATCCGGAGAAGGTTGCTGAAATGCATGCGTTACTCACGCGAATCGTGAAGAATGGAAGAAGCGACGGGAGGTAATGAAATGAGAAAAACAGCCACTCCCATTTTGATCTGCTGGTCGATGATATGGCGAGCGACGATCCTGGCTCCTTGGTGTCTCTTTTTTCAGGTGATCGTGGTCGCGAGTTGGATCGCCCGGTTTTTTCTTCCGGTTCTTATTTGTATCGCTGCGTTTTTCGAAGATTGGATGTTCCTCGCCGTTTATCTCTTTGCGTGGATTCTTTCGATCGCCTTGTGGCGATGGCAGACATTCCGAAACATGATGGAGTTTCCTCCCGCGGTGCTTTGAGTTTTCAGTTCCGGGGGGGGATGAAAAAAGCAACCCTGTCAGGTCTGCGACTTAACCCTGTTATGCGAACGTGGACCGGAGCCTGTGAGTTGGAAGGAATTCTCTTTCCTCTGCGGTGTGCCAATCGAGAGACGAGACTCGGTTCTACTTTTTAGCATTGCGCGCCGGCGCTTCGGGAGCCCATACCGGCCCGCTTTTTTGATCGACGGAACGATGAATCGGTGGTTAAGGTTTAGTCTTAACTCCTTCGACTATGAAACGACTTCAACTTCTTGCATTCAGTCTCCTCGTTGCTGCCAGTGCTTCGTTCACGAGCTGCACCACTATCAATCCGGATGATGAGGGCGCGAGCCGGGGGATTTCCGCATCACAGACGGGAATGACCCGCGAGGATGTCTACCAGTGGCAGGACAGGACTTTCCGTCAGCTTGCTTACTGAGAACGTCGGTTAAACCGGCTCATTACGAGCCGTCTCTTTGAACGAAAGCCAAGCCGTTACGGCTTGGCTTTTTTTTGTATTTACGGTGAATTTTATAAATACTAGACAGTTTGGATAGGTTAAGCGAATGTGTGAAGCACCGTTTCTCATGTCACCTGAACTTATTTTCACCTGGTTTCTTCCTGCGATTGCCTTCGCGATCGGGGCCTGCATCGGCTCGTTTCTCAATGTCGTCATTTACCGTATTCCGAATGGACTGAGCGTGAATGAGCCGAAGCGGTCATTTTGCCCGAAGTGTAAAACGCAGATTCCGATGAGTCTCAATATCCCGCTGGTGACGTGGCTGATGCTTCGCGGTAAATGCAAGTGGTGCAAGTCACCGATCGCGTTCCGCTATTTCATGGTCGAGTTGCTCACCGCGATTTGCTTTCTCGCAATCTGGAAGCACGGAATCGAGACGGTCGGGATTCAGGGCGTGATTGCCTACTGGATTCTCGCCGGTTTGCTGATTTCGGCGACGTTCATCGATTTTGATCACTTCATTATTCCTGATTCGATCACGATCGGTGGTTGTGGCGTTGGCATTCTCGCGAGTTTTCTCGTCCCCGCGCTCCACGGTGAAACGGTCTGGTGGCAGGGCGGTCTTCAGGGGATCCTCGGTGCGATTGTGGGATTTATTGTGCTCTGGCTCGTGGTCCTGATGGGGAAAATGGCGTTTGGCAAAATCAAACATGAGTTCGATGAGCCGACGGATTTCGAGATTTCTCAGCCGGGTGGGGAGGACGCTCCTATCATCATCAAACTCGGCGAGACCGAATACGAGTGGGGTGAGGTGTTTTTTCGCAAATGGGATCGACTCATCATGGACACGAAGGAGCTCTATTTTGACGACGAGCCCCGCGAGTTTAAGGAGTCGTTCTGTGTCATCGGCGACGGATTCGAAATCGACGGTGAGCGGGTCGAACTGGAGGACGTGAAGAAAGTCACCGGGAAAATTATGAGCGCGGTCGTTCCCCGCGAAGCGATGGGCTTTGGCGATGTGAAGTTCGTTGCCATGATCGGTGCCTTCCTCGGATGGCAGTCGGTTATCTTCACGCTTTTTGCGGCCTCGATTATCGGAGCGATCGTGGGACTGACTCAGAAATTTATTATCAAAGAGGAGTGGTCGCGGCCTCTGCCTTTCGGGCCTTACCTCGCATTGGGTGCGTTCATCTGGCTCTTCATCGGCCCCGCTGTCTGGGTTTGGTATATCAACGCTCTGCGATCAGGAGCAGGATTGTCGATGGCGGGATTTCTCTTTGGAGGCTAGCATTGGGGCATGCTAGTGGATGGAAAGCCTTATCGAACCGTCTGGATGGGAGAAGACGGTGTCTCGGTTGAGATTATTGATCAGCGAAAACTCCCGTTTGCCTTTGAGGTCGTCACGCTTCGTTCCACGGAGGAAGCGGCCCGGGCAATCCTCGAGATGTTCGTTCGCGGAGCCGGTTGCATCGGTGCGGTAGCGGCTCACGGGATGTATCTCGCGGCGCTGGAGTGCGCGAACGCCGGGCATTTCGACGAGCTCTTTTACGAAAAAGGGGAGGAATTAAAGGCGACTCGTCCGACGGCGGTCAATCTGGCCTGGGCGGTCGATCGTCAGGTGGCGGCGGTTGCCGGCGTCTCCGATTTGGATGGGAAAATTGCGTTGGCGAAAAAGACCGCGATCGAAGTGGCCGACGAGGATGCCTCGTGGTGCCGGGCGATCGGTGAGCACGGGCTGGCGCTGATCGAGGCGATCGCGGCAAAGAAGTCTCCGGGAGAGACGGTGAATATCCTGACGCATTGCAACGCGGGGTGGCTGGCTTTTGTCGACTACGGTTCCGCGACGGCACCGATTTACGCGGCCCATGACGCGGGGATCCCGGTTCATGTCTGGGTCGACGAGACTCGTCCACGTAATCAGGGGGCCCGGCTCACGGCTTGGGAACTCGGTCAGCACGGGGTGCCTCACACCGTGATTCCGGACAACGTCGGTGGTCACCTTATGCAGCACGGGAAGGTTGACCTCGTGATCACGGGCACGGATCGAACGACTTTCACGGGGGATGTTGCGAATAAAATCGGCACGTATCTCAAAGCGCTTGCGGCGCATGACAACGGGGTTCCTTTTTACGTCGCGTTGCCGTCATCGACCTTCGACTGGGAAATTCGTGACGGCGTTGCCGGGATTCCGATCGAAGAGCGATCGGGGGCGGAAGTCAGCTGTATTTCCGGCGTGCCGACCGGAGCGGTTAGCGATGAAGTCGCTGAAGTTGGCGGTGAAATTGAGGTGAATCTGGTTGCGAAAGGCTCGCCGGTAGCGAACTATTCTTTCGACGTGACACCGGCGAGACTCGTCACAGGTTTGATTACCGAAAGAGGCGTTTGTGAAGCTTCTGAATCTTCCGTGTTAAGTTTGTTTCCCGAGAAACGTCCCCATTGATCAAACGGAAGTGTTTGATCGTTTTACCCGGTGAAAAGCGCGCTTTTCACCCCAAGAATTTCCAGACCCCATGCCTGTAAAAATTGACCCAAAATTGCATCGCGAAAAGAAGCCGCCATGGATTCGGGTGAAGCTTCCTAACAATCCTGTCTTCTGGGACACCAAGAGCATGATTGAGGATCTCAGCCTCGTGACGGTGTGCGAAGAGGCTCAATGTCCCAACCGCTGGGAGTGCTGGGGGCAGGGGACGGCAACATTTATGATCGCGGGAGAGCGATGCACGCGAGCCTGCGGGTTCTGCGCGGTGGATACCCGCCGTCCGATGCCGCTCGAGGCTGATGAGCCCGATCGTGTGGCGGAAGCGGTGAAGCGAATGGGCTTGAATCACGTCGTGATCACCGCGGTGGCGCGGGACGATCTCGCCGACGGTGGCGCGTGTCATTTTGCGGAGACGATTTACCGCTGCCGCGAAGTCAATCCCGATACGGTCGTGGAAGTGCTCGTTCCGGATTTCATCGGACGTGACGATTCGCTCTGGATCGTGATGGAGGCTGCGCCTGAAATTTTTAATCACAATCTCGAGACGGTCGAACGACTCACGCCGGTGGTGCGTTCGCAGGCGGAATACTGGCGCTCGCTGAAGGTGTTGAAGACGGCACGCAAGATGGCGAAAGAGATGGGCAACCGCTGCGCGACGAAGAGCGGTATCATGCTCGGCCTCGGAGAGAAGGAAGAGGAAATTTTCCAGTCGATGGACGATTTGAGAGCGCACGACGTCGGCGTTCTCACGATGGGACAGTATCTCCGTCCTTCACCGAAGCATTTGCCGGTCGTCGAGTATATCGAGCCCGACACGTTCGACCGCTATCGTGAGGTGGCCCTGGAAAAGGGATTCCGGCACGTCGCCTCAGGTCCGCTCGTGAGAAGTTCCTATCACGCCTCCGATTTTAAACCCGAACTCGATCCCGACGCCTGAATGTTCTCTGAGGGGTGATTCTGCTGCAAATACGTCATGGTTTCAGTGTTTTTTGTCCCCGAAAGTTGTGCTATTGTCCCCGACACTGGCAGGGAGCAGCGCATTTGGATTAACCTCGAAGAAGTGATCACCGTAAATTGATGAAATCGAACGCATTTTTGTTCCGCACTATTTTACTGGCGATGTTCACCTTATCGCTACTGACAGGAGCGATCGTAACCGATTATTACGTTCGGCATGAGGTGACGAGAAAGGCAAAGCGACTCCTCGTTGAGCAGGGGGTTGAGCTCTCGGTGGAAAGCACGATTGAGGCGGCCCGCTCGGGTAAAACGACGTTGCTGGAAACGCTCGAAACCGCCGGGATCAGCCTCGGAACGACGGATGAGGTCGGCACGACTCCGCTTTTGGCAGCCGTGCGCGAGGGGAACCAGCCTGTGGTGGATTTTCTGATGCAGCGGGATTCGGTCGTGGAAACGATCAATCAATTGACCGAACCCGGCAGAGAGACTCCGCTTTCCCTCGCTCTGAATGCACGTGACTTTGCTCTCGCTGATCAACTGATCGAAAAAGGTGCCTATCCCACCGTCGACAAAACCTCCGGGAGTCCGTTTCTGGTGGAGGCGATCCGCGCGGATGACGAGGAGATGCTGAACTACCTGCTCAGCAAGAAGGTCGATGTTAACTATCGAGGCGCTCTTCCCACGACGCCTTTGGCCGTGGCTGCGGAGAAGGATCGGATCGATTATATGAAGCGCTTGATCGAGGCCGGCGCTGATATCAACGTGCGCGGCGTTTCCGGAAAGCCTTTGCTGATCGAGTCGGTTAAAGAGGGAAACCGGGCAAAGTTTGACCTCCTGATTGCCAAAGGTGCGGACGTGAATGTGAAAACCGGTGAAACGATCGGAAGCGAAATGAATGCGCTGAGTTTCGCGATCGGTAGCGGTGACAATGAGATGGTCGACGTGCTGCTTCGAAAAGGGGCCAAGGCGGATGTCTTTGGAATTTCAGGGCAGCCGCTCGTACACGAAGTCGTCGTCGAAAGGAAAATGGACGTCGTCACCAAGTTGCTCGAAAAAGGGGCGACGTTTGATGTCGTTACCGAAGAGGGCGAGACACCGATGGGGGCAGCGGTCTCCAACGAGGATATCGATATGGTTGGGTTGCTGCTCGATGGCGGTGTTAGTGCTTCGCCGAAGATCGAGAACGGTGACACCCCGTTGATGCTTGCAGTGGGTTCGGGAAATGTCCCGATCGCCCATCAGCTGATTGCCTCCGGAGCGAAGGTCGACAAAAATGCGCTGCTCGCGAAGGCCTACACGCTTCGCGACGATCCTTTGATGAGCTTGCTTCTCAATTCAGGTGCCGATCCTGAAGCCGTTTTTCCCGGAACCGATCAGCGTGTTTTTGACGCGGCGGTTCAGGATGGTGCGAGCGGTGCTGTGAGGACGCTCCTTGCTGCCGGTGCTTCGATTGGCGACAACCTCTGGGCGGCGTTGCTCACGGGGCAGGATGATTTGATTCGATTGATTCTCGATGCCGGTGCGGATCCCCGTCAAAAAGGGCCCGAAGGTCAGGATCCGCTCGATTTTTGTCTGAAGCAGGAGCGCTATCGCGCGGCTCGCGAATTGCTCGAGGGCGGAGCGAATCCTGATGCGCTCTACAGCGATGGTCAAACGTGGCTGGAACACGCAATTCGTAAAGGAAAGCCGGAGATTGCTGAAGCTCTCATCGGGGCAGGCGCAACGGTGGAAGGCGTTCGCTGCAGCGACGGGCACACGCTTCTGGCCTGGTCAGTCGCTCATGAAATGCCGACGGTCGTGAAAGCGCTGCTCGATGCCGGTGTCGATCCGGATGTGGATGAGCGTTCTCCGGCGACGTCAGAGTTTCAGGAAATGTTCTCGAGCACGACGTTCAAGTATCACCTCCGCGTAGATCGCCGCATTCGCCCTATCATGATGGCGGCGGCGCAGCGCAACCACGAGATCGCTCAGATTCTCATGGACGGAGGCGCCAACGGCAGGGCTTACACGCCGAAATACCTCATGGCTGCGATCATCGGTTCCTGGTATAAGGACGCGAAGATGCAGCAGATTGCGCTGCTCGGAAAAGTCCCCGAGGTTCAGCCTCGCAAGGTGGTGGTTGATCTCTCATCGCAGCGGGTCACTCTCTATGAAAACGGTGTTGCGACCTATTCGACCCGTTGTTCCACCGGGAAGAGCGGCTATCGCACTCCTGCGGGTGAGTATGTCGTCAGTGATCAACACCGGCACCACAACTCATCGATTTACGGCTCGAGTATGCCTTACTTCCAGCGGTTCAGCTACAGCGCCTTTGGGTTGCATACGGGCTATGTGCCCGGGTATCCCGCCTCGCACGGTTGTATCCGCCTCCCTAACTCAGCCGCCCGCCATCTTTTCAGTAAGCTGGAGGTGGGCGACTACGCGGTCATTCAGCATTGATCAGCGGTGTGAATGGCAGGCCGGCGAATGAGGCAGACCTGAGCGCTCATACCGCTATCGGGTGGTGGGCTGGTATTCTTTTCTTGCTGAAAATAGGGGCGCATCGTTCAATACAGCAGGAACGGGAATGAGATGTCTTAAATCAGTAGCCGCTGTTTGGCTGATCTTCGCTTGCTGGTGCTTTTCTGTTTCGGGAGCTGAAGCCAAGAAAGAGGAGGAGGACAAAGACGCTGAAAAGGCGATCCAGGCGCTTCTCGTGACGGGCGGAGCCTCGCATGATTACAGCGTCCGGAAGGAAATCATCACGCGGGGAATCCGCGAGCGGGTCGGGAAAAAAATCGAGTGGATGGTCCGTCTGCAGGGCGAGGGGGAAAGCGACGCGAAGATTCCGCTCTTTGATTCACCGACCTGGGCCGATGGCTACGATATCGTGGTTCACGATTACTGCTTTCCCCGCGTTTGGGATACGGCCTACGTTGACCGGGTTTTAGCTCCTCATCGAAGCGGGATTCCCGCGGTCCTCATTCACGGAACGATGCATTCGTTCCGCACCGGCGATTCCCGCTGGTTCGACTTCTGCGGTATCACCTCGCGACGGCACGACGATGAATACCCGCTTACGATCACGCCGAAAAAGCCGTTGAGTTCGATCTGGGGCGGGCTGGACACGTGGATGACCCCGGCCGGTCAGCTCTATCTGGTGGACGCGGTGTCTGAGGATACGAAAGTGCTGGGAACGGCCCTTGCCAGGGGCGCTGAAAAGGAGCACGCCGTCGTCTGGCAGCATCGCTACGGGCCTGCCGGAGCGCGAGTGTTCGGGATGACTCCCGGAAATGACCTTACCACGCTGGTGCAGCCGGAATACCTCGATGTCCTCGCGAGGGGATTTCTCTGGGCGCTCGAACAGACGGGCGGGGACGGTTTTAAAGAGGTGGCTCCCGAAGCGTCTCTGAGTGGTTTTACACTTCCTGTTACGCCTCCTGATCTGCCTGCGGTGGGGGCTAGAGCACTGTCCTTTGCTTCGGCAGGCGTCGCGATGCCGGGGGAAGTGGTGGCTTCCTCTCCCTGGGATGGAAAGCTCGCTGCTGATCGCGATTCCGGCACTTCCTGGATTCCTGAAAAGTCCGGCCCTGTGGTGTGGCAGGGAGAGTTGAGTCGCACGTCCCGTGTGAGTGCGCTGTCGATCGTCTGGGATAATCCTCCGGCACGCTATGCTCTCTCCACATCGATGGACGGGATTGTCTGGGAGGCTGTCGGGGGACAGGATGCGAAGGACGAAGCTCGCGTCGCGCCCGGTGTCCTCCACGAAATGGCAGGACGCGACGCGCGATGGGTCCGGGTGGATATCTTGCAGAGCGGGGGCGGCGCGCCTTCCGGTATTCGCGAGGTGGGAGCCTACGCGAAAGGCTCCGATGTTCCGGCGGCGTTTCGAATCGATACTCTGCCCGGCGAAAAGTCCGAGTCAGCGGCAGGGGCTCTGCTTTCACTGGATGACACTCGCGTGGAAAACGAGTTTCTCCTCAATCGCGACTGGAGTCTGGAAGCGGTTGCGACACTTTCCCCGGATGCGGTCGTGAAATCGATCACGACGACGGCTTCGGGTTCCGCCTTTCTCCTCGTCGCTTCTGCGATTCGGAAGGACGCGGCGTTGGAGGTTCTTCATTGTCGGAACGACGGGAGTGAACTGGAACTCTCGACGTACCTCGACGGACTCTCCCCGCAGTCGGTGATCGGATGGGACGGCGAATGGTTGTATGTTTTCGACGGTCCGTCGATGAACCTTTACCGGGACACGAATGGGGATGGCGTCGCGGATGAGCGGCATTCAAAAGAGCCTTTGTTCTCCGACGAATTGAGCGATCAGGGGAAGCCGCTGAATCGCGTCCTTCACGAGATGGCAGTGGCTCCGGATGGTTGGATTTACGCCAGTTTTTCCCAGGAACGTGAAAGCGAAGCCTTTTCCCGCAGGGGCAAAGCGATCGCGCTGCCGGAACACGGGATTCTCCGCTTTAATCGTGACATGGAGATGCCGGAGTTGGTCGTGTCTTCGCCGGGTAAAATGGAATCGTTTATCGTTGATCTTCAATCGGTAAGAGTGATTTTATCCGGCGGGAAAGAGGGCTTGTATGAGTTGCCGTCAATTGCGGCAGGGCTCTCAACTCTCGACGCCTTGAGCGGGCCGACTCCTGCGGCGCTCGCGAGAGGTCAGGGGGAGCGCCGCTGGTTGGAGATTTCAACTGATTCGGTGACTGAGGCCGCCGTCGATGGTCCTTCGGTTGAGCGAAAGCAGGTGGCTGTTATCCCCGGAGTTCAGCATTTTTCTCTGGATGGGCGCAACAACGGATGGTTCGTGCGCCGCGATGATTCCGGGAATCCGGTTCAACTGGGTGTGATCTCCCGCGGAGGCGGTGTCATCGGAATGGATCTGGATCGAGTGTCGGCAACGGATCTGATCGAGAACATCGGAAAGGGGACGGTCCGGCAGAGAGAAGCGGTTTTCCTCGAGTTGCAAAGGCGGAAGAGGATTCCCGTTTCAGCAATTGAGGCAATTTTGGGTGACCCGAAGCGGGAGGTTGCTGTCAGGGGGCTCGCGTTGCGTTTGTTGGCGGAGGTTGATAAAGAGCACGCGCTGAATCTCCTCGTTGACCGGGCGAAATCAGCGGAGCCCGCCCTGCGAAGCGTGGCCTTTGCTCTGCTGGGGAATGCGAATGGAGCGGCAAATCACGGGGTGTTCTCGAGGATCAGTGAGGAGACAGATCCCTCGGTCACGGCGGCGATCCTTTCCGGCATTTTCAGGTCGGGAAGCGATGTCGCGGGGCTCGACCGGCTCGTTTTGAAACTGGCGGCAACACCTGACCCGGGCGTGGCGGAGGCGGCATCGGCGTTTCTCGTCCGACGGGACGCCGCCGGGGTCTGTTTCGATGCGCTTGATGATCCTGAAAAAAATGAGCTGTGGCCCGCTGCCTTTGAAGTGCTATCGCAGAGTCACCGCCAGACCGTCGTGGAGGGATTGGGAGCGCGTCTCGCGCGGACTTCTGACCCCGGGTTTCGTGCTCAATGTCTCTCTGCCCTCTGTCGGCTCTACGTATTGCCTTCCGGGGAAAAGTGGGACGCGTCAGGATTCGTAGGCAGTCTGCTCCGCGCCTCACTCAGCGACAGGCGAGTTAACAAGGCCCGTCTCCTCGATGAAATGGTCACTCATCAGATTCCGTTTCAGCCTTCTCCACTCGTCAGTCTTGCGAGGGAAGACTTGACCCTCGAACCCTTTGTCGTTGACTGGCTCATGGGTGGGGGCGCTGCTCCTGACGTGGCTCCGTGGCTGAAAGAAATCACGAAAAGTGAGAGTCGGGATCCGATCCTGAAACGAAAGGCGCTCGTCGCTCTCGCCGGCATCGAGGATGGACCGGTCTATCTGAGCTTACTGGACCCTGTCATCGATGCTTTGGAAGAGCCTGCCTGGTTCGGAGACAGGCGGGAGTTGTTGGAACGGAGATGGCGGGAGAACCCGATTCGATCGACCGTCGTGGAGGAATTGATCAAGGTGACGAAGGGAAGCAATCCTGACAAAGCTCAACTCGCCTGGGAGCCCCTCTTGATGTTGCGTGATGACTTCAAAGAGGGCGGTAATGGTTCCCGCAGCGTCGTCGAGCGGATTGACGAAGTTCTTTTTTCGAAAAAGGGAGACCTCAAGCCGATGCTTCTCGCGATGCAGCGTGTGTCGTCCTTTGAGCTGCCCCGCGCTCTCGCCGTGATTAAGAGCGGGAATGATGCAGCGTTGAAGCCCTTCGTGCTGGAGTTGGAACTCGATTCGCAGGCTTCAAAGCCATGGTCAGCTTCATTTACGGATTCGGACGTCGAGCGATTCCTCGGAAAGGCCCGGTCCCATTCCGGCGATGCCGCGGCCGGTTACGAGTGGTTCGAGCGCTCGGGCTGCTCCGCCTGCCATAACATTCACGGGGAAGGGCCTTCGCTCGGACCTGACTTCGCCTTTGAGACGGAGCCGTTTGATCTCAGGGCGCTTTTCGTTGCCCTGACCGATCCCACCGCGAGGGTGCCTGAGTCATTTGTGCTTCACACCTTCGAGCTGCAGAACGGCATTCGTATTCAGGGCGCCAACGCCGCGCGCGAGGGCGGTCAAATCAGTCTTACCGACACCGCGGGGAATCGGGTGTCACTTCCCGCCTCCGACGTCCACCGTGAATGGACTGAGGGTGACAGCCTCATGCCTCACGTGAGTGCTGAGACGATGACGAGTCGCGATTTGGCTGATTTGAAGGCGTTCCTGGACTCATTGGTCCTGCCCGGGCTTACGACGGCCGAGGTGAATTAGGAGACGCCGCTATCGCTTTCTCCCTTCTCACTGCCCACCGGCGAGCAATGAGGCATCAGCGAAGGGGCAGGTCGCCTTCTGATCGAAAACGTGATCTTCCGGGACGAGATCGCTGCGAATATCGGAAAGGGGACGGAGCACGAAATCCCTCTCATGCATTCGGGGATGTGGAATGGTCAGGGTCGGTTCATCGATGACGAGGTCCCCGTAATACAGGATGTCGATGTCGATGATGCGCGGCGCGTTTTGCTCGCGGTCCGATTGGGAGGGACGACCGAACTCGCTTTCGATTGCCTGGGTGCGCTCGAGCAAGTCGAGCGGCGGGAGATCGCATTCGATCTCGATGGCGGCATTCAGAAATCCGGGGGAACCCTCGGGGCAGTCCACGGGCTCGGTCTCGTAGACGTTGGAAATGCGCAGGTGATCGCTCGCCGCCAGTTCACGGAGACTGGCACAGACGTGCTGCAAATGTTCGAGTCGGTTTCCGAGGTTCGTTCCCAGGCTGAATCCGACTTTCTTCATTTCTCACTTCAATCCGAGAACGTCCTGCATGTCGAAAAGCCCGTTTTTGAGGCCTTCGGATTCAATCCATTTAGCGGCACGAACGGCACCTTTTGAAAAGGTCTCGCGGCTGGAGGCTTTGTGGGTCAGCTCAACGCGCTCGCCATCGGCGGCGTAAACGACGGTGTGATCTCCGACTACGTCGCCGCCTCGCAGCGCGTGAACGCCGATTTCAGTCTTCGTCCGGGCACCGACATCGCCAAAGCGACCGTGTTTGCAATCTTCGTCGTAAGAGAGGTCGCGGACCTCTGCAAGAATCTCGGCAAGACGGCGTGCAGTTCCGCTGGGGGAATCCTTTTTGTGACGGTGATGCATTTCGACGACTTCGAGATCGAAGTCATCTCCGAGAATCTCGGTGGCGCGACGCGTCAGCCAGAAGAGCGTGTTGACGCCCACGGAGTAGTTGGGAGCGTGAACAATCGGAATCGATTTCGATGCGTCCTGAATCAACTGAAGCTGTTCGTCGGTGTGCCCGGTGGTTCCCATGACGATGGGAGTGCCCCTTTTGAGGCAGCCTTCGATCAATTCGTCGGTAAAAGTGGGAAGCGTGAAGTCGATCACGATTTGAGAGCGTTCGAGCGCTTCCGTGAGTGAATCGCCCAGATCAATTCCGGCCGCGACGCGGGTCCCGGAATCGGCACTGACAGACGCGGCAACCATTTGCCCCATTCGTCCACGAAAGCCGGTAACTAAAACATCAAGCATAGCAAAAAAAGAAGAGTGTTAGATCAAGTTCAACCCGTCGAGAATGACACGAAGTTCGTCCACTTTTCCGTCAGACATCTCCACCAGCGGAAGTCGAAGCGTCGGGCGGCAGGCGCCGGCAAGACTCAGCGCTGCTTTGATGGGAACCGGGTTGGTGTCGAGTTGGAGAAAAGCGCTGAACAATCCCGAGTATTTGGCATTGATCGACTCAGCGTCGCCAATCCGCTTCTCGAGCATCGCGGTCGTGATGTCCGCCATGGCTTTGGGAATCAAGTTCGAGGCAACGGAAATCACTCCAACGCCGCCTTCTTTCATGAAGTCGATCGTGAGGGCATCGTCTCCGGAGAGGATTTCAAATTCATCCGGCAGCGCGGCGCGAAGCTGTCTGACCCGTTCGATTACGCCTCCGGCTTCCTTGATCGCTTTGATTCCGGGGCATTCCTCAGCGAGCCGAACCGCGGTGTCGACTTCGATTTCGATGTGGCAACGACCGGGGATCGAGTAGAGAATGATAGGGAGCTCGGTTGATTCCGAGATCGCACGGTAGTGCTGGAAAAGTCCTTCCTGTGATGGCTTGTTGTAGTAAGGCGTGACGATCAGAGCGGCATCCGCGCCGCCTTCTTCCGCAGCCTGGGTCAACGCTATCGCTTCGCGGGTTGAATTGGATCCGGTTCCGGCGATGACGAGTCCACGTCCCGCGGTGTGTTTCACGGCGAGTTCAACGACGCGGTGGTGTTCCTCGGTGGAAAGAGTTGCGGACTCACCGGTGGTTCCTACCGGAACGACACCTTTGATGCCGTTATCGAACTGCTTGTCGATGAGCTTGCGGAATGCATCGGTGTCGATCATTCCGTTTTCTGAAAACGGAGTTACTAGAGCTGTGTGGGCGCCTTCAAACATGATGGTTTTTTGGAAAGTGGCGAAAATACCTGATTGGGAAAAATGCTAGAGTGTGGTGAGATGGCCGTGGAAAGTGAAGTCAGCCGGGCCCAGCAGGGTTACGTCCTCGTAGACGCCGGATTCGTTCTTCGTGAAATTGATTTCGAGCGTGTCACCTCCGGCGACTCGAACCTTAATCGGTCCCGGGGTGCCGGTCAATTCGTGATGGATGATGGCGCAGGCGACCATCCCGGTTCCGCAGGCGAGGGTCTCATCTTCGACGCCGCGTTCATAGGTCCGGATCGAAATCTGATCTCTGCCTGTCACTTCTACAAAATTCGCATTCGTGCCGGCAGGGGCAAACCTGTCGTGATAGCGAACCGCAGCTCCGAGCTTTTTGATATCAACGCCGGCAAGATCGTCGACGAAAACCACGGCATGTGGAACGCCGGTGTTGACCGAATGAACGGCGTGGCTTTCCCCGGCGAGGTCAAGTTGAAGATTCAGGTTCAGGTCGAAAGGCTCACTCAGTTGGATACGGACTTCGTCTCCGATGAACTCGGCCTCGATCACGCCGGCGATGGTCTCAAACGTGGTTTTTTCGAGTGTGTTGCCTTCGAGGTGATTGACAAAACGGGCAAAGCAGCGCGCACCGTTACCGCACATTTCAGCCTCGCCGCCGTCGGCGTTGTAGTAGCGCATCCGGTAGTCGGCTCCGTTCTGAGCGGGTTCAACCGCGAGGAGTCCGTCGCCTCCGACGCCACGCTGGCGCTGGCAGAGACGTGCAATTTGCTCCGTGCTCAGATCGAGCCGGTTGTCGCGATTATCGAAAACGACAAAGTCGTTTCCCGCACCGTTCATTTTCCAAAATTCTTCCATCTCAAAGAGGCGTTTTACCGTGGAAAAGATTAGACCGACTTGGCCCCGTCGACAAGCGGTTTGACGAACTCTGCGACCTTCGTTGCGACCTCGTCGGTGTCACCGTATTCTTCCACAATCCTGACAATAGCACTTCCAACGACGACGCCATCTGCGGAGCAGGCAACTTCAGCGGATTGCGCCGGTGTTGAGATGCCGAACCCGACGACGACAGGGACTTTGGTATGCGCTTTGATTTCAGCGACATTCTGTCCGATTCCCTCGGCGAGACTGGTCTGCGCTCCGGTGACTCCGGCGCGTGAAACGTAATAGATGAAGCCTTCGCTCGTTTTCGCGAGCTCGGGGATTCGTTCAGCGGAAGTCGTTGGCGCGATCAGGCGAATGTGCTTGAGGCTGCTGTTCTCAGCGAGTTCCTGATTGATCGTCGCTTCCTCCGGCGGGAGGTCGAGGAGCAAAATCCCGTCGGCGCCGGCTTCGGCAGCATCCCGGTGAAAATCGGAGAATCCGTAAGCGTATACGGGGTTCAGATAAGTGAAAAGAACGATGGGCGCCTGTGAGGTCTCACGAAACCTGCGAATCAGTTCGATGACCTGCCTCGTGTTGCCGCCGGCTTCGAGCGCGCGGTGAGCTGCCATTTGATTGACGATCCCGTCCGCCATCGGATCCGAGAAAGGGATGCCGAGCTCAATAATGTCGGCACCTGCGGACTCGAGCGCGTGCATGATTTCCAGCGAGCGATCCATGGTGGGGTCGCCTGCGCAGATGTAAGCGACAAATGCGGATTTGCCCGACTCGCGCAAACGTTCGAAACACTGATCAATTCGATTTTCCTGACTCATGAAAAGGCCGCATTATCGCAGCAATCGGGCGACGCGAAACCGGAAATCGTTCTTATTTCGAGTGAGGCGACGCCGGCAGGTGATTTATGCTCCGCCGGCAGGGAAAGGCTGTCCGGTATTCTCGTCATTTCATGATTGCTGAATCGATTTGCTTCTGGTGGGGTAAAACCGAACCGGACCTCCCACGAAAGCGTTTTGAAAATGATTTTTCCGACAGTCGTGAGATTGCTCTGCCACAGACATAGACTCCCGTGAAATTCGAAACGAAGCGATCCCATGAAACTGTCCACCGTCCTGTCGCCTCTTTCCTCTGAAACCCTCCGGCTTGCCGCCCAGTGCGGAGTCGAGGGCGTCGTGACCCGTTATCCGGGCGCTGATCTCAGCGTCCTGGCGGTCCGGCAACAGCAAATCGAAGCGGAAGGGATGCGGCTCGCCGCGGTTGAGGGCTTTCTTCCGATCGAGAAGATCAAAATGGGACGCGACGCCGATGGCGGGGAGCTCGAGGCGATGAAAAGGCTGGTCGAAGAAATGGGCCGCCTCGGGATTCCGCTGCTTTGCTACAACTTTATGGCAGGTTGCGATTGGGTGCGCACACGACTCGATGCTCCTGAACGGGGAGGTGCCAAAGTCACCGCTTTCTCTCTCTCTGATGCAGAAAAGGCGGTATCCCTCAATTCCTCAGCCACTTCGCTGTCCGAAGATTCCATCCCGGCCGATCAGCTCTGGTCCAATCTGGAGGCATTTTTGAAGGCGATAATCCCCGTGGCTGAGAGGGCGGGGGTGACGCTCGCCATGCACCCTGATGATCCGCCTCTTCCCGAATTTTCCGGCAAAGCGCGGATCATGAACTCGGTGGAAAATTTCGAGCGGCTCTTCGCTCTCGTGCCGAGCGAACGAAACGCGATGTGCTTCTGTCAGGGCACGTTCGTGACGATGGGTGTCGATATTCCTGAAACGATCACACGGCTCGGAAAGAATATCGCCTACGTGCATTTTCGTGATGTTCGCGGGACCGCAGAGTCTTTTGTCGAAACGTTTCACGACAATGGACCAACCGACATGGCGGCCGCGATCCGGTCACTGAAGGCGGCCGGCTTTTCCGGTCCGATCCGCCCCGATCACGTTCCGGAAATGGAGGGGGAGGTAGACGGAGAGCCCGGTTACACGATGCTCGGGCGCCTTTTCGCGTTCGGCTACATACGAGGATTGCTCCACGGAACCGCTGATTAGCCGCCCTGGTCGGCGTGGCTGTCGGATGATCGTTCGGGCGCTTCAGGCGCTTCAGGCGCGCCCGGGGGATGCGGCTTACTCTCCGAGCGCCTTTTTCACGGCGATCCCGAGTTCCTCGCCGCGCAAATCTGACGCGATGATCTTTCCTCCTTTTCCCACGAGAAACGAGGCGGGGAGCCGATTGATTCCGAATCGCTGCGCGAGTTCGTTGTCGTAGCCTTTTCCATCGCAATACTGCGGCCACGTGATGCCCTTGGCAGCGCTGAATTTCTCGACCGCTTCGACGCTGTCGTCGAGCGAGATTCCGATGACTTCGAATCCTTTGTCTTTGTTTTCTTCGTAAGTTTTGATGATGCCGGGCATCTCCGCGACACAGGGCGCGCACCACGTTGCCCAGAAATCGACGAGGATGACTTTGTCCTCCATCGTCGCCGTATCGATTTCGTTGCCGTTCAGGTCGGTGAAGGCGATGTCCATGCGGTCTCCGACGCCCGGGAGGTAGAGTTCCGCTCCGAACTGATCGAGGATCGCGGTGACCTGACCGGCGGAGGGGCTGTCAGCAAAGTCGGTTTTGACCCGCGCCACGAAAGCCTTCGCTTTGTCCCGCTGATCCGAGACAATCGCCGCGTCGATGAGCGGGCGCACGATTTCACCGATGATGAGCTGAAGGTTCGGCTGGTCGGCGAGGTCCTGGAGGTCGTATCGCTGGATGAGCAGATCCGGAACCGGCTTGAACTCACCGACGGACATATAGGACCCGACGAGAATGGCGATTGCCTCCTCCTTGTCCTCCGCGTCGGGATTGTCATCGAGGTAGGTTTGAACCGCGTCGATCTTTTGCTGGTCAAAGCGGCTCGCAATTTCCATCGCATTTTCAGAGCGGCCCGGGGTGGCCAGGGCAAGAATCGCGATGAGAAGAAGAGAGACTTTCATGATGATTTTCTAATTCGGGTGGAGGAAGTGGTTACCGGGTGTAGACGCGGATCGCGTCGGGAATGTTCAATCTTTCGTTGGAGGTATCGCCACGGCGGGTTCGACAAACCCCGAGGGAACGATCCCGTGTTCTTCGATCGGAATGAATTCATCGACGAGCTTGATCCGCGAATCATACTCTGCCGGTGTTTCCTCGCCTGTGGAGACGGTCGCCTGAATCTCGGGAATCTCGAAGGTGGTTAGAAGTCCGTTTGTATCGAGCGTGTAGACGCCGGGACCCTCGGTGCCGAGTAGCTCGATCGGAATCCGGGTCTTGAATGCCGGCGTCGCTCCGAGATCGGGGAGGAGCGACGCGCCGCGGGGTGTTTGCTCTAACACCTCAATAAAGAGAGTTTTGCCGTCGCGGAACTGTTTGGGATCGACGAGCATCGCGGCGCTGCTGGAGAGCGTGCCGGTTACGGTGACGATCGCATCCGGTCGACCTGCAAAAAAGCGGATCTCCACTTCGGCGGTTTCGACGGTCGCGGGAACCGCCGGGGGTGCGTAGGGCTCCACCTGGCAGGAAACGGCCAGTAACGAACTGATGAACAAGATGATTCTCAGGAAACCCACATCCATTCATTACGCTGATTTAAAAGATAAATAAAACTGAAACTTATAGAAATTATCTGAAAATCGTGTAAAAAAGGAAATACGCGCTTTCGCTCATTGATTTCCTGAGACAAACCTCCTAGTTTCGGATTCGGTGATCCCGGCGGGAAAAGAGTATTAAAAGCCGGATCGCCGGTAAGCCGGAACGCCGGATCTCATTATGGAATTCGATTGGATAGACTGTCACTTCGACCTCAAGAAGGTAACACCGAAGGAGGTGGAGGAAGTTTTTGAGGATCCTTTTTCGATTCGCCTTTTCCCCGAGAATGACAACAGCGGTGCCGATGCCCGGTATTTCGCTTTGGGGAAGACCATCAACAATCGACCTCTTTTCTCCGCTTTTTGGACCGACGGAAAACGATATCGCGTGATTTTGTGTCGCGAGATGAATGATGACGAACTCAGCTTTTACGAAAGAAAGAACGCAGAGTGGGTCTGACCCCGTTGGGCACTGCCCTGTTTGATTGAAGACCTAACCCTGTTTGATCGGCGACCTGACCCTGTCAGGTTCCACCCTTTGATCAACCACCCAACCCTGTTGCATTTTGAAAACGATCGAAAAGTGGGAAGATATTCCTGAATTTGACAGTGATAAAGAGGAAGCTGAATTCTGGATGGCTCACACGCTGGATCCGCGACTCATGAATGCCTCGGTGCAGCGCCAGACGGTGCGGGAATCGACGACGATTACGCTCCGCTTTGATCCCCAAATGTTGAGCCGTATCAAGCGTCTCGCCCGTCATCGCTACCTGAATTATCAGAGCATGATCAAGCAGTGGCTCAGTGAGAGACTCGAGGAGGAAGTGCGAAAGCAAAACGACTGAACGGGGTTCGTCGGGATTATTCCACCGTGTTGCTATGAACGACGCAGAGGCGCGTGCTGAAATTAAACGGCTTTCAGCAGAGCTGGAGAAGCATAACCGGCTCTACTACGTGGATGCCGAACCTCTGATTTCGGACCGGGAATACGACGAGTTGTTTCGCGACCTTGAGTTGCTCGAGGCCCGTTACCCGGATTTTGCCTCTACGAATTCACCTACACGTCGTGTCGGTGGCGAGCCGATCGATGGATTTGAGCAGCGGGCGCACGACGTTCCGATGTTGAGTATCGACGATGTTTTCTCAGAGAGCGAGCTGGGGGATTTTTTCAAGCGGCTCGTTAAAGGGCTCGGAACGGAAACAATCCCCGTAACGATCGAACCGAAGATCGACGGTGTCGCGGTCGGTTTGCACTATGTAAAGGGGCAGCTCGAATTTGCGATTACGCGGGGGGATGGAGCTCGTGGCGATGTCATCACCGAAAACGTGAGGACGATCCGTAATGTTCCGCTCGTATTGGAAGGGGAGGCGCCGGAATGGCTCGAGGTTCGGGGAGAGATCTTCATGCCGAATGAGAAGTTTGCGGCGATGAACCTCGCGCGCGACGAGGCCGGGCTACCGGTTTTCAAAAATCCGAGAAATGCGACGGCGGGTGCGCTGAAGCTCCTTGATTCCCGCGAGGTCGCGAAGCGTCCGCTGGAGTTTATTGCTCACGGCTTCGGCAGAATCGACGGAATCACACTTCAATCGGCGGATGAGTTTCTGGCATTGTTAGAGGAGTTTAACATCCCCGGAAACGAGCCAATATGGCGGGCGTCGACACTCGAGGGTGTTATGGCGGCGGTGAACGAACTCGACGTGAAGCGTCATTCGCTGCCTTACGGAACAGATGGCGCCGTCGTGAAGGTGGTCGATTTTGCAGATCGTGAAGCGCTCGGTTATACCGCGAGGGCACCGCGTTGGGCCGCCGCTTTTAAATACCCGCCTGAGCAAAAAGAAACCGTGCTCCGTGCGGTGACGGTGCAGGTGGGCCGGACGGGGACGCTCACGCCCGTCGCCGAGCTCGATCCCGTGCTCGTTTCAGGGACCACGGTGAGCCGCGCAACCTTGCACAATCAGGATGAGATCGACCGGAAAGATGTCCGCATCGGTGACACCGTTCTCATTGAAAAGGCGGGTGAGATTATCCCGGCGGTTGTCCGGGTGATTCTTGAGAAGCGACCTCCCGGCGCGGAGAAATTCGACCTTTTCCAATTCGTGAATGGATCCTGCCCGAGCTGCGGGAGCCCGATTGAGCGGGAGGAAGGGTTTGTCGCATGGAAATGCAACAACTTCAGCTGTCCGGCGAAGATGGCAAACCGGCTCAAACAATTCGTGAGCAGGAAGGCGCTCGATATCGACGGCGTCGGCAGCATCGTCGCGGAAAAGCTGGTCGAGCGCGGTCTCGTGAGTTCTCCTCTCGACCTCTTTGAATTGAAGGTCGAAGATTTGGCTGAATTGAATCTGGGCACCGATGAGTCTCCCCGCATGTATGGTGCTAAGAATGGCACCAAGCTGGTTACGACGGCGGAGCGGGCGCGAAGTGCGCCTCTCCATCGTTGGATCTATGCGCTGGGAATTCCACAGGTAGGGGAGTCTGCGGCACGGGAACTGGCCCGGCTCCATCGAAATTTTGACGAACTCGCCGTCTCTGAGATTTTGCCGGTTCTCAGCGAGATGAAAGCGGGTCAGCGCAAGGAGGATAACGAACTCCTGAGCGAATTTCAGATCGCAGGCGAGGTGGGACCTACCGTTGCCGGCGCGATGAGGGATTATCTCGCGAGTGACGAAGGGGATGAACTTCGTTCCCGCATGAAGTCTTTGGGAATTGATCCCGAGTCAGCGAATTATATGCCGGTCGCGGCTGAGACCGGGGAGGGGAGTGCGACGAATCCACTCGCGGGCAAGACGATCGTGATCACGGGGACGCTTTCGGCGCCGCGAAATGAGATCAAGGAGCGGATTGCGATGCTGGGAGGCAAGGTGACTGGATCGGTGAGCAAAAATACCGATTTTCTGCTTTCCGGCGAAGGCGGTGGCTCGAAGCGCGATAAAGCCGAATCGCTCGGTGTCCGCATCATTTCCGAAGAGGAACTGATGGCGTTCTCTGAGGCGTAGAGAGCCTGCCGGTTCCCTCTCGGGGAACCGGGTGGTTGATCCTCTATGGGAACCTGAGCTTAGCGGGAAAAGAGTCTCGAGAGCCACGAGCGTTTCGTGACCTTTGATTGCTTTTCCCTCTGCTGGTTCAGCAGGAACAAAGTGTGATCATCGGTGAGGGTGGCCGAAGAATGGAACTTTCTTCGTGAGACCTCGGTCGGATTAGCGGAGAATTTCTTCTCCCTGATCAGGTTGTTTCTTTCGGCAAACATGTGCGTTTGGGGCGGGTTACATCCTTAAGTTGCTCAGAATTAACCATATTGCAAGCCGTCCGGATGGGCGCAGAAGCGGTTGGAATTAATGTGACTTTTCCATTCGGAAGAATCGAAACGCGTTTTCAGTCGTGATTCTGGTGATGTCAGGAAGACTGCGCTGATGAAGTTCGCCAAGCTGGCGGGCTGTGTGTGCGACCATGTGGGGCTCGCATTGCTTTCCCCGGAAGGGCACCGGCGCGAGATAGGGGCTGTCGGTTTCAACCATGATTCGATCCAGCGGAGCTGCTGCGGCCACCTCCCGGACGTCTCCGGCACTGGGAAAGGTGAGAATTCCGGTAAACGAAAGGTAGAATCCCGCCTCGAGTGCGGCCTCTGCCTGCGCCTGCGTTCCGTTAAAGCAGTGCAGGACGGCCTGGATCCCGGGAAAGTGGCGCAGCACCTCCATTACGTCTTCAGCGCTCTCACGTTGGTGGATGACCACGGGCAGATCAAATTCAAGGGCGAGTTGGAGCTGTGCTTCGAAGACGTTTCGCTGAGTTTTCCGCCACGCCGCATCAGATGAGCCATCCTGCGGGGGATGGAAGTAATCGAGTCCGATTTCCCCGATCGCAGCCACTTCGGGACGAGCCGCGAGGTTTCGGAGCGATTCGAGCCATTCATCGGGGGCGACTTCGTGAACGTAGAGAGGATGCACCCCCACCGTCGGGATCACTTCTTCAAACTCGGCCGCGAGGGCGAGGTTTGCCTCGGAATCCTCAATGTCGCAGGCGATCGAGAGAATACGTCCAACGTTGCTCTCGTGAGCTTTTTTCAACAGTTCCGCGACATTTCCTCCGAACCGCGAGGAGTTCAGGTGAGCGTGAGTGTCGATTAAATAAAGTGCATTTTTATCTTCCATTCTTGTGTGATACCTCTCTACCATCACATTTGAGTCGAAAAGATCGAAATTTTCTTAAAAAATCCTTTTTCAAGCCACTTAACGTGTGTTAATCGAATACCTTCAGGGCAATGCGTGAATTCGCGGCCTTTATCGAATGATGAGAATCAAAAGCCTTTATACCGGAATTACCGCAGTAACGATCTCGTTGTTGGCGTCTTCAGCGACAGCACAACAGACGGTTACTGACCAATATGGCACGGAGATCCTCATGGATGTCCTCCCGCCTGCGACACAGAACCAAGTCTACGAGACTCAGACAGTTCTGGAGACCGGTGGTGGCGAGGGCCCCATTGAGGTCGATAAGCTGGGCCGTTTCAATCTTGAAAAATCAGGTAAAGGTGGTGTCGCTTCAGGTCCCAATACCGATGAGTATCTGGTGAACCAATTGCTCGGAGTTGTCCTTCTGCCACGTCCCGGTGATGTGCGTCCCGATGGCTGGCCCGGCGTCGAAGGTATCTGGCACGATTTTGACGAATTTCCCCGTCAGGTAGGTTTGGTTCTCCAGAGCTACATTGGACGTCCGGTTTCTCTCTCCTCCCTCGACCAAATGGTGAAGGAAGTGGTCGTCGCTTATCGCGATGGTGACCGTCCTGTTGTCGATGTTCTCCTTCCTGAGCAGGACATTACCTCAGGTGTTGTTCAGTTGGTTGTGATTGAGTCTGAACTCGCACGGGTTCGTGTTGAGGGGGTAGACGCTGATACAGAGGAATTTATTCGCAGTCAGATGCGTGTGCAGAAAGGCGAAGTGATTCGTGCTTCTGAAGTTCTCAGAGATCTCTCCTGGGTAAACCGCAGCCCTTATCGCAAGGTCGACATGGTTTATGCACCCGGTTATGAGTTCGGAACCACCGATATCATTCTTAAGAGTTATCAGAGCAAGGCAAACTGGTTCTACACGGGGTATGAAGATTCCGGCACACCTTTCCTCGGCGAAGATCGATTCATCGCCGGTTTCAACTTCGGTGACGTCTTCGGACCGAATCGCAGCTTGAGTTATCAGTTCACTTCTGACTTCGACTTCGAGCACGTTCGGGCGAACTCACTTGTTTACACGCAGGGGCTTCCATGGCGTCACTGGGTAACCGTTCTTGCCTCTTATGTTGATATCAATTCAGCCGCTATCCCGATTCCCGGAGTTGGTAACCTCAATTCCAGCGGTGATAACATTCAGCTGAGCGGACGCTATGGCATCCCGCTCGAAGGGAAGTCAAACCGTTCACGTGAAATGGATTTCGGCTTCGATTGGAAGTCTAACGGAAACAACCTCGAGTTTGCTTCGCCTCTGCTTCCGCTGGTGCAGAACCTCAACAACACACGAGTGGAGATCTTTCAGTTCAGCCTCGGTTACAAAGAGACAATCCAGCACAAGCGGGGTGTGACTCAGTTTGATATTCGCGGTGTCTGGTCACCGGGTGGCTTCAACACGCAGAACTCAGATGCGCGTTTTCAGCAGGCTCGTGCTCTGTCTGATTCCGAATATTTCTATACGATCGCAAGCATCGAGCATCAGCGCCGACTTCGTGAAGACTGGTCTATGCGATTCAAGATGCAGGGCCAGGCAGCGAACGGAAACCTCCAGCCGTCCGAGCAGCTCGGAGCGGGTGGTTATGACACGGTTCGTGGTTTCGACCAGCGTGTCGCGAGTGGTGATCATGGATTCTGGACCACGGTTGAGCTTTACACCCCTGAGATTTCATTCGGTCGTATCTTCGACTGGGAGAACGAGACGGACAGCCTCCGCTTCCTCGGTTTCTTCGATGCAGCGAATCTCGGGAACGAAGATCTTCTCGTGGGTGAGCCTTCGAGCGTTCAGCTCGGTTCGGTGGGTGTAGGTCTCCGCTGGAACTACAGCGACTGGTTCAAGTTCCGTGCTGATTACGGTTATCCTATCATGACGGATGACCTCGTTGGAGTTGACGAGTCCGGCCGATTCCACATTGGTGCAACGGCTACGTTCTAAACTGCTCTGCTAAAGAACGGGGAGGCTCTTTTGCTTTCCCGCGCTCAGTGCCCCGGTTGATTCGATCGGGGCATTTTTGTGTCCTGAAGGAATGCTTTGCGAAGTCGGAGTGGACGTTCGTGTTGAACATCTCCAGCGGGAATTCGAATTCTTTCTTGCTTGAGCGCAAGGGTGCCGGTTATTGTCGGCATCTCTTAAACCGAACTTAAAATACATTTAAATTTACTATGGGAAGACCTGTTACTCTCTTCACCGGCCAGTGGGCTGATCTTGACTGTGAGTCTGTTATCGTCAAAGCCAAGGAAATGGGCTACGACGGTGTCGAGCTCGCTTGCTGGGGGGATCATTTCGAAGTGGATAAGGCTGACGCCGCTTATTGTGCCGCCAAACGTGAGTTGTTGGATAAGCATGAGATGAAATGCTACGCTATTTCGTCGCACCTCGTTGGACAGGCGGTGTGTGACCGGATTGATGCCCGGCATCAACAGATCGTTCCGGATTACATCTGGGGGGATGGAGATCCGGAAGGCGTTCGTCAGCGCGCGGCAGAGGAGCTCAAGAAGACCGCTGTGGCGGCTAAGGAATTCGGAGTGAGTGTGGTAAACGGGTTCACAGGATCCTCTATTTGGCACCTTCTTTACTCGTTCCCGCCTGTCCTTCCCGGTCAGATTGAAGGTGGCTACAAGGATTTTGCGGATCGCTTTGGTCCGATCATGGATGTGTTTCAGGAGAACGGTATCAAATACGGTCTCGAGGTTCATCCCACCGAGATAGCTTTCGATATTTCGTCTGCGGAGCGTGCGCTTGAGGCGATTGATCACCACCTTGCGTTCGGGTTTAACTACGATCCCAGCCACCTCGGCTATCAGGGCGTCGATTATGTCGAGTTTATCTACCGGTTCTCGGATCGAATCAATCATGTGCACATGAAAGACGTGAGCTGGTCCGATCATCCGGTCGAAGCCGGTGTGTTCGGCGGGCATGTCGACTTTCACAACCGGAAGCGGTTCTGGGATTTTAAATCAGTGGGTCGTGGGCGGATCGATTTTGAGCGTATTATCCGCGCTTTGAACGACATCGAATATACGGGGCCGCTCTCAGTCGAGTGGGAGGACGGGGGAATGGATCGTATTGCCGGGGGGGCTGAGTCAGCTGCCTTCGTGAAGCAAATCGATTTTCCCGCTTCAAACATCGTGTTCGATGCTCAGTTCGACCGGTAACGGTTTAAGTCCGGCGCAGGCTGGAACCAATTAATGAGGGAGTGAGCCGCTCGGCTCGCTCCCTTTTTTGTGCCCGTCGTGGAAGCCTGGAGGGCTGGTCGGTGGCGGCAGGCTTATTGGTGGACCAGGTTGTGCTCGCTGATGCGTGTGTGGCTCCCGTCGTGAGAGCGAGGAGGGGTTCGAAGGGGCCCGGCGGGATGAGACAATAGGCTCTCACCTTCCGGAGGGGCGTTGTCTGCAAGGGGCGCTGTAATGGCACAGGATGGCTCGTGTCGCGTCTCTCGAGCCGGAGCGTGGTTCGATTGCGGTCCTGAGTGAGGATTGCTGTCTTTGGGCGATGATTGCCTTCTTGGGTGAGGGTTGCCGCCTTGGTTGATTGCGGTCGCTCTACGCGGCGGTAAGGGGTGCGCATGCCTGTAGGCGTGGTCTTAGTGCGTCAGGCGGCTGTTACGGTGTGCTGTAGGCCGCCGATGCGTTTGCGTCGCCCAATCGATTGAGGGCGGGTGAGAACGAGAGGGCGGCGTTTCCTGCCCGCCTCTAGTTTTCTGATCCAAGGCCGCCCGGCTGGAAGTCGACAGGAAGTGTCAATCGAGGGAAGGCTTTCAGTGTGAGGCTGAAAATCACACCATACTCGTTTTCAGTCGTGCGGTTATCACGGATAATTCCGCCGAAGCTAGCCGTGAGCGCCGCCATATCGCGGTGAATCATGTATTGCTGATATTCGAGGGTGTTGTCGTCCGCTTCGAATCGGTGGGAAGTGGAGACGCCCCAGTTGTCGCTCAGCCTTGTGTAGGTATTGAAACTGTAGAGGCTTGCGTCATCCAATGTGGGGTGGTCGGCGAGGTAGTAGTGACCGAGAGAAAACCTGAACCAGTCGGTCGGCATGAAGGTCAAAGCAGATGTGGCCTCGGAGAACTTATACGAGTCGTTGAAGAGAGGCACCTGAGCTGTCGTTGAGGCTGAAAGCCAGGGCAGGGGGGACCATTTGACCTCGGTGAAGAAATTGGAGAAATTCCGATCAAATTCAGGGTCCTGAACGTAGGTGTCGAAGTAATTGTTTACCGAGAGCCACTCATGGCTGGCGCCGTTACGGCGGGTCAACCAGCGGTTGGATAAACCTGATCGGACTACCTGCCAGCTGCTCAGATCATCGACGGCGGTGAACAGGGGCATGTCAATGGGTCTCAATCGAGTCGAGGGAGTGAGTCGGTCGATCGGCGACATGCGTCCGGTCAGGTCATCGGTGTTGAGGTAGGAGTAATTCACATAAGGTCTTACTACGTGAAGAAGTCCATCAAGCCCCAGCGCCCGGTTGACGATGTTCGGAGAGCGCTTCGACATCTTGAATGACACTTCCATGCCCAGATGAGAAGTGGTTCGGCTGACGTCGTCGAATCCGACCATTTCGAAATTGGAATAGTTGGTGTAACCGACACCGGCGCGTGGAATCACATTCAGAAATCCTCCAAACTGGTGAGGGTAAAGAACTTCGTGGTACGTGTGGAACCGATTGAAGTCGGATGGGGCGATGAGTCCCGCGAGCGTGTCAGCATCGCTCAGTTCTTCGCCGATGAGTCCGTAAGAGGTGAGACCATCGTAAAAGAAGCCTGAGTCCCCGAGTGGTGTTCGGATGATATCAATCGCCAGCTCGGGTGATCGGGTATCAGTGCGGAAGAACTCGTTGAGTTGAAAGCGACCCGTGAGTGAGACTTCGCCCTGATCAAAGATTTTGGTCAGATTGATCAGGTTGTCGGGGCGGGGGTCGATACGAAAATCAGCCTGAAAGAAATCTTCGTAGAAATATTGATCGCTCAACTTGTTGATGTCGAAGTCGAGATAGAATGTTTTGTCGTCGGAACCCGGGAAATAGACCCGTTGTTGCAGGTTCATGCGGTAGCGCTCTGAATCTGCGATGCCGGGCCTTACCGTGCCATTGAATCGAAGCTGTGGATTGTTGTCCTGAGCATAGTAAAGGAAAAGACTTCCGATGTTGTCGTTGTTCCTGAAATTCCTGTCTTTGAACTCAACGCCGCCGGCAATGCCTCTTTCAGATCTCACGTCGAGATGCACCTTGGCAAGATAGCGATCATTGAGTGAGATGCCGTATTGATTGAGAAGGAAGCCGCCCCATGCCGAATTCCACCCGGGGGTGAAGTAGTATCCCAGGTCTTCTTCGAGTGGCTGAACGAAATAGGGGAACCAGAAGATAGCACGATCGCCTGCGTAGAGCTTGGCTCCGTGCATCACCACCTTGTTGTCAGGATAAACCTCCAGCTTGTTAGCCTGCAGGTGGAACATCGGTCTGGCCGAATCGTGAGTCGTGAAACTCGAGTTTCTGAGAATGATAGGACCGCCGGTTTCCTCATCCGGCCTCATGACATCGTCAGAGGTGTAAAAAATGGGCTCGAGCGCGCTTTTCAACTGGCTCGTGGTGAGCTCGCCGGTGTGAATGTTGTAAATGATTTCTTCGGCATCAATCACCTGACCGTCTTTGAAGACACGAACGTTGTCGCGGGCGAAAACCTTGCCTGAGTATTCGTGAAACTCGACCTGATCGGCTTTAATCGTTACGCTTCCGTATTTCACTACAGCATCACCGGATGCCTTGGCGATGCCGAGGTCCTTATCGTAGTCGGTGAAATCGCTCTGGATATCGAGGTTCGTCGACTCTTCTCCATCCTGTGCCCGGACGACGGGAGCAGCGACGAGGAGGGCAAAAAGCCACACGAAAACGGGAAGGATTCGAGTCCAACACTTCACTGAAGTCTTGTTGCTGTTAGGGTTACGAATCAAATCGGAAAACACGGTTCTGAAACACAGGCGTAGCTTGGTGTGCAGTCTTACACACCTTACCTCTTTTCATTTACTCTCATATGCCCAAAAGACCAACGAAAAATCATCTTTTTGCTCGATTTGGGAAAGCGGCTTCAGGTGGTATTTCATCGTTTGGGGCCGCGAACACAAACTCCTTTTTTGGAGGGTTCTCTGAGAAAGGAGTAGAATGCATTCACCGCCTCAATGTTATCAGTGCGTTCCGCCTCCTCGAGAACGGATTTCAGCGTTTCGGTGCTGCGGTAGACGCGTCTAAATGCCTCTTTTATCGCAATTCTCTCTTTTGGATCGAATCCGGCTCTTTTCAGGCCGATTAGATTGATACCGACCACCTCATTGATCGCCGCACAGAGAACGTAAGGGGGGAGATCCTGGGAGAAGCCTGAAAGCCCCTGGCACATCACGTAGTCACCGACCCGGACGAATTGGTGAAACATGGTTCCTCCTCCGACGAAGACGTGGTTTCCCAGCGTCACATGCCCACCGAGCTGAACCCCGTTCGCAAAAGTGTTGTGATTCCCGACAATACTGTCGTGCCCGACATGAGTACCGGTCATGAGGTAGTTGTCTTCGCCGATCTCAGTGACTCCGCCTTCGTAAATACTGCGATGGACGGTGGCGTGCTCTCTTATCACGTTGTTGGCTCCGATCTTAACCCCGGAGGTGATGGATTTATCGAAGCCTTTGAATTGGGGATCGCTCCCGAGGATTGAACTGCTGCCAATCTCACAGTTCCCGCCGAGGGTGACGCCCTTTCGGATCTGTGCTGCGGCTTCAATAAGGCAATTGTCACCTACCGTGGTGTCTTCCTCGATGATGGCGAAAGCCCCTACGGAGACATTCGCGCCCAGGATGGCGTTGGGGTGCACGATGGCGGTGGGATGAATGGACATTCGAGGTGGGTGGGAGATGGCTAGAGGAGGCCGGCTTCGCGAAAACTGAAATAGGGTGATCGGTTTTCACTGACGGAATGCCCACCTATAATGATGTGATCGAGAAATTCAACGCCGATTGCTTCACTTGCCTCTTTCATTCGGCGGGTCACGTCGTGGTCGGCACGGCTCGGTGAGGGGTCTCCGGACGGATGATTGTGAACGAGGATATACGAGGCGGCCGAATGGCCGATCACTTTACGCAGAATCTCCGGGGGATTGGCAAAGGACTGATTCCCTGTCCCGACGAAAATTTCTGCGACCTGAATCAGCTTCTTCTGGCTGTTGAGGAGGATTGTCCGGACCGACTCCTGAGTGAGACGTTGCATCTCAGTGCCTACGAGGTCGTAGACGTCTTCGGGAGTGGTGATGGACTGCTCATTGAACGGCTCTTTGGCGAGACGTTTCCCGAATTCGAAGATCGCCGCGAGCTGGGCTGCTTTTGCTGGTCCGATTCCATCCAATTTCAAAAGATCCTCGAATGACGCCCGTGACAAATTGCGCATCGTGCCGAATTCTTTGATCATCTCTCTGCCGAGTTCGACCGCGCTGATTCCCTGGCGTCCCGTTCCGAAGAACAGCGCCAGGATTTCCGAATCGCTGAGTGCTTCGGCTCCTTTACTGAGCAACTTTTCGCGAGGGCGCTCATCTTCGGGTAAGTCTCGTATTAACATAACTCTCTGAATACTGAGTTTTGAATTTTCTGAAGCACGGTGCAATGTCTTTCTCCTTTCTGTCCGCACCTTTCGAGAATAGTTTCTAGCGACACTCCGGACCGGGCTTGTCGCGCTCGTGCGTGACGGTTTTATCCCGAGTGCAATTTTTATGGAAAATTCAGTCAAGACCATTGCCGCTATCGCCTCACCTCCCGGAACCGGCGCGGTATCGCTCATCCGGGTGAGCGGAGGAGAGGCTGCGAAGATAACTTCCAGCGTATTCCGGGGCAAAGCCGCGTCAGCATGGCGCCCGCGCCAACAGAATTTCGGCAGAATTTTCGATACCGACGGGGATACTGTGGACGAGGTGCTTTTGACCTGGTTCCCGGCACCTCACAGTTTTACGGGGGAGGAAGTCGTGGAAATTGCCTGTCACGGCGGCGTCGTTGTGACGGGGAAGGTTTTAAAAGCAATTCTCTCGGCGGGTGCTGAAGCTGCCGAGCCGGGGGAGTTTTCGCAACGTGCCTTCTTTAACGGGAAGATCGATCTGACCCAGGCCGAGGCGATCATGGATTTGATCTCGGCGCAGACTGAACTCGCGATGAAAGCAGCGAATCAGCAGCTCGAAGGGCGGCTGGGACGTGACCTTGAGCAGCTGCGGCAATCGTTGATTGGCCTGATCGCTCATCTCGAGGCCTACATCGATTTCCCGGAGGAAGACATCGATCCGGACTCGAATGACGGCCTCATGAAGCGTTGCCTCGAGATCACTTCTCAGATCGATCGATGGCTCGGCACGGCTGATCAGGGCAAAATCCTGAGAGAGGGTGTCCGGACGGTTATCTGCGGTGCGCCTAACGCAGGCAAATCGAGCCTTTTAAATCTTCTCCTCGGTTTTGACCGCGCGATCGTCAATGAAACAGCGGGAACGACGAGAGATACGATCGAGGAGGTGATCAATCTCCGCGGCATTCCGTTGCGCCTCATCGACACCGCAGGGATACGGGAGGGCGGGGAAGCGATTGAGAAAGAGGGGATCCAGCGAACCTTTGCCGAGATCCGGAATGCTGAACTGGTGATTCACGTCGTTGACTCCAGTGCGGCGAATCCTTCCGACGCGATCAGTGAGTTTGCCGACAGCGCGCGGGTGTTAACGCTCTTGAACAAGTCAGATTTACCCCTTCATTCGGATTGGGCTGACGCGAAGGGTTTCCCGCTTTCCTGTGTCGGTGATGAGAATATCGAGGCGTTGAAGGACCACCTTTTTGATTCGCTTACGAGCGGAGGCCGCTTTGACAGTTCCAGCCTGGTCTCGATCAATGCGAGACATCAAGCCTGTCTCAACCGCGCACGCGAGGCGATGGTGGCGGCTGAAGCCAATTTGAGAGCAGGCGAGTCACCCGAGTTCGTTGCGATGGATCTCCGCGCTGCCCTCGAATCGATCGGTGACGTCATCGGGAAGACCGACATTGAAGAGATCCTCGGCGAAATTTTCAGCAGCTTTTGTATCGGGAAATAAAAACGCCGAACCCGTTACGGATTCGGCGTCTTCGAGGGAAATTGTATTCCCGAATTCAGGTAAGCTGATTTAGCCAAAGAGCTTCGTCGCCGGCTTGCCTTTATCGGCAAACGTGAACGGCCGCTGCGTTGGCGAGTAAATCGTTTCCTCGAGATTGAGCCCCATTCCGTGACCAATCGTCGCTAGGAAATCTTCAGGCTTCATGTGATCGCTTTTCACTTTCTTGCCGGAACCGTCGGTTTCACCGTATTTGGTTCCTCCTTTGATTCCACCACCGGCCAGCATACATGAGTAGGCGGCGGGGAAGTGATCCCTTCCGTTGTTCATGTTGAAGTCAGGGGTACGACCGAACTCAGTGCCGACCGCAACCATAGTGGATTCAAGCAATCCGCGTGATTCGAGGTCGGTCAGGAGTGTCGAAAGCGCTACGTCGAGCTCCGGAACGCGGGTCGAGGCGGATCCGTCGAGATCCACGTGCATATCCCAGCCTCCGGAAATGACTTCAACGACGCGAACGCCGTTCTCAACCAGTTTACGGGCGAGAAGGCAGCCCTGACCGAGTCGGCCGGTGCCGTAATCGGCAGCGTTCGATTCGTTCGAAATATCGAAGGCGGAGAGCGCATCGCTTTTCAGCAACTTGTTCGCCTGATTGTAATACTCGACATACGAATTCGGCCCCATGTATTTGAATTTGCTCGTGAATTGTTCCCCGAGCTTCTGAGCCATTTCCATTCGACGGTCGAAACGTTCACCTTCGACGATCAAGTCGGTGTTCGGGACTCCGGCGGACGGGTCTGCGATGGGGAGTGGACTCAGGGAGGGATCCATGAATCCGGCGTTGGATGTGCTTCGACCCACAACGACGCTGTCAGGGAGAATTTCACCACGCTTACCGAGAAGGGTCTCGGCCCACGGGCCAATCGTCGGGTGAACGATCGTGGCGCGCTTGTTGTAACCCGTTCGCATGATATACATGCCCTGTTCGTGAGCTCCGTTGGTGGAGGTCATCGAGTTGATCACCGCGAGCTTATCGGCGTGCTTCGCTAATTTCTCGAGGTGCATACCGAATTTGATGTTGTCGACGTTCGTGTCGATCATCTCGGTATTCCCCATCACACCTGAGTTCTTCTTGGGATCGAAGGTATCGAGGTGAGTCATCCCACCTGCCATGTAGATGTAAATGAGGTTCTTCGCCTTGGCTCCGTCCTGGGCCTGGAAGTTTCGGGGGAGAAAGGGAACCGCAGTGGAGACGCCGAGCGAGAGCTTCGCCGACATTTCCATAAAGTAGCGACGGCTCAGAGGATCTTTACCGGCGAGTTCAGCTATGTTGGTCATAATAAAAATGAGTTAAATCTGAGGATTGTTCAGGATGGGGTGGACTACTGGATGAACAGGAATTCAGGGCTGTTCATCAATGCCCAGGCGAGATCGCTGATTCCGTCGTCACCGTAATCTTCCATCATGCTCACACCGAGCTTGAGCTCATCCGCGGTTGGGAAGCGACTCAGCATCGTGAAAAACACGCCGCGAACTTTATCATCCGGACCATCGAGTTCCTCGAGGTCTGAGACGACTTTGGAAGAGAGACCGGTCAGCTGAACGGTTGACTCACCGTTCATGAGCGCCAGAACCTGAGGGACGGAGCCATCGTAGTTGTGCGCGTCGGTGATCTGACGATCAGACTGTCCGAAGGTGTCGAGCATGGACGCTGGCGCGTAAGGCTGTTTCAGCTCGGAGGCTCTGAGATATTTGTCGTTAATAATCTCGGGGGTGTAATCATCCGATGAGCTCACGACGGCGTTCGCCATTTGGCGTCGATTGTCATTCCACATTTCGAAGTGTTTCCAGACTTCTTCGTTCGTCGCGACATTGAGATCGATATCGAGGACCTTCTTGTAGAACGAGCCGTCAGCACCTTCTTTGGTGTCGATTTCAGATCCAAACTGCAGCACCATCATTGAATCCCAGGCCTGCTCGGCGCGCATGCGGCGGAGAATAGGACCCTGGAAGTAATAGGCGTCAGCCCAATCAGGTTCTTCAGCGGTAGCGATCGACTGATAGGCGCGGGTGTTGTAGAGGATGCGCATGAACTGCTTGAGGTCGTAATTGACCCGCTGCATTTCACGTGTCACGAAACGAAGCGTTTCAGGCTGGGAAGCGCGCTTCACCATATCGTCGCTGAAGTCATTGACCGGTCCGACGAGTGCTCTTCCGAAGGCGCGCTGCCACATCCGGTTCGCGATCACGAGAGCAAAGCGGGGGTTGTCAGGCGCGGTGAGCCAGGAGGCGAGTGCTTCGCGGCGGGTTTTTCCACCCATCTTCGCGGCTCCACCAACCATGGTCCGTGGATTTGCGACGGTGTTTGGTTTTCCTCCGCTTCCGATGAAGTCAGCAGGAAGAATCGTTTCCATCATTTCGTTATCGGCGACGTTCCAACCGAGGGCGCTGACGAAGTAGCGGAATTCACGGTTCTGGCCTGTCAGATCCCGGGGGACAATCCCTTTTGAATTCTGAGCCCAGGTCTCAAAGTCTTTCTTCCAGTTTTCAGGAGCATTGGGCATCTGGACCGTGCCGCCGCCCATCATCGAGGAATTCGCGCGGTAGCCGATCGAGCGCTGCGTGTTGCCGAAAAAGGCAGCCATTTCGTAGAAGTCGCCCTGTGTCCACTCGTCGAACGGGTGGTCGTGGCACTGCGCGCAGGAAATGTCGATGCCGAGCATGACCTGACCGAAGTTGGCGAAAGCGTCGAATTCCATTCCCGTGTCGCGGAGGATGAAACCGGAGGCGGGGTTCTGGCCGACGTTGCCCTCGGCGGTGATCATCTTGGTCACGATCTCATTGTAAGGCGTGTTCTCCTTGAGCTGAGTTCTCCACCACTCGAGATAAGGATCCATTCGAATTCCGTTGTTGAAATCTTCATCAGCCTGAAGTCGATACATGTCCGCAAAGTAGTTGAACAGGTTGGAGGCATATCCCGGTGAAAGGAGAAGCTCATCGATCAACGCCTCGCGCTTGTCGGCGCGTGCACTTTCGGCAAATCTGAGGAACTCATCGCGAGTCGGGATACGTCCGGCAATGTCGAGGTAAACGCGGCGTACGAACAAATCATCGGGCAGAGGCTCGTTGAATGAGCTGTAGCCGTTCTTCTTCAGCGTCGTGGCGAGAAGCGTGTCAATCTGACGGGCTGAGGCTTTCGTGAAGGTGTCGTCACCGATCTCATTGAGACGAACGGCGGCTTCCTGGTCCGCTTTGATGAAGCGGTCCTTCGGTACGGAAATTTCATTTCCGTTGGCCATTTTGAATTTGTAGTTATCTCCCTCAATTCCGAGGAAAATCGCTTTCATTGACTTTCCGTCAGTGCTTGTCCATGTCCGCGCTTGAGCCGGTGAGGCAAAAAAGGCAGCAAACACCATGACGCAAACGGTCTGAATGATGGTTCTAATTGAGATTTTCATAGTTACAGTGCGATAGAGTATCAGTACGTTGTATATCTTTTGGACACGATTTCGTCACGATTATTTTTCGAAAACTTCAGGTTTCTGAAGGGACTTCGAAATGACACGATCCGGAAGAAGGGCGGAACGGGATTTTTGAGGTCGCCGGGGCTAGTTCCCGAAGCGGTAGAGGGCCTTCTCCGAGCGGATCAGCAACGCCTCATTCACCGCGACAGGGGAAGCCATGATCGACTCTCCCATCTCGCTCGTGGAGATCGTTGAAAAGGTCGTGCCTGGCTCGAAGACGGTGACGACTCCTTCGTGGCTCGCGACGAAGATTTTTCCATCGGCGAAGAGAGGGGAGGCGGAATAATTGCCGTCAATCCTGTCATTCCAGTATGTTTCGCCCGTCGCTGCGTTGAAACAGGTGGTGATGCCTCCATCCGCAATCACATACAGCTCGTCTCCCACGAGGAGAGGGGATGGTCGGGCCGGAATTCGTTTTGTTTCGCTCCACGCGATTTTATCCGAGTCGGTGATATCTCCTTTTCCGTCCACCTTCACGGCAAGGAGAACCGGCTTCCCGAATCCGGTGGAAACGTAGAGGAGTTTGTGTTTCCTGCTGTAGACAGGACGTGGAACGACGGAAAATCCTGAGCCATGATCCAATCGCCAGATTTCCTTTCCCGTATCGGGCTCGTAGCTGATCAGCCATTGGGCTCCCATACAGATCAGTTGCGGCTTGCCACCCGGCTCAATGATAACCGGTGTGTTGTAGGCTTTTTTCTGATCTCCCTTAGCGGCCCGCATCGCGGGACGATCGGTCAGCCAGGCCGTTTCGCCGGTTTCAATATCAAGTGCCGTGACAAACTGGCGGTCAATTCCGTCGCAGATCAGAATTAATCTGCCGTCGTAAACGACAGGAGAGCTGCCCGGCCCGACCCCGTGATCGAGTTCAATCTGTCTCTCCCAATCCACCTTTCCCGCTGCGGTATCAATACAGAAGGTACCGAAGGCGCCGAAGTGTGCGTAGAGTTTCCCGTCCTTCAGTACCGGCGTCGGAGAGGCAAAGCTGTTCAAGGCGTGAATCGTCTGCGGGTTGTCGATCGTGATCAGCGGCAGCGTCTTCAGCACTTTTCCGGATTCAAAATCAACCTGGATCGCGCTCAGTTTGATTTTTGTCGCGACTTGCCGTTGTTTGAAAGTTTTGGCCTCCATTCCCTGCGCTTCGAGAATTTTGAGGCGCTCTTCCTCATCGGGGAAAACCTCTTCGGCCGCGGTTACCCAGATGTATGCTCCGTCGAATACCGGAGATGACCACCCGCGACCGGGCAGGTCTGTCTTCCACACGAGGTTGGTATCCTCGTCAATTTTGTCGGGGATGTTCTCGGCGGTGGAGATTCCATCGCCGGTGGGGCCTCTGAACTCAGGCCATTCATCCGCGTCTACGCTCAGGGCATTGCCAATCAGTGAAAGCGCGATGAAGGCTGCTGATCTCAGAGACAATTTCATGCGTTTACTCTAACTCGATTGAGCGAGATGTTCGAGATGCTGGTTTACGCGTTCACGGTCGGGGACAGGGTCTTGAGCTCCCGCCCCGAGCGTAGTCAACGCTCCCGCGCAATTTGCCGCCGCGAGCGCATCTGTGAGGGCTTCTCCGCTGGCGATACGCGCGGCAAAGCACCCCGCGAAGGCATCTCCGGCTCCCACCGTATCGATCGGTAAAACAGGGAGAGTTGGAATGCTGATGACCTCGTCTCCACGATTGTAAACGAGTGTGTCGTCACCGCCGCGGGTAACGATTAAATTTTCGACCCGGAGTTCGTGAATCCGCTGCCTCACGAGGCTCAGCTCTTCCTCCCAGGGCTTGAAGCCAAGAACTTCAGTGGCTTCGTGTTCATTTACGAGGAGATAGTCGGTTCGGACTTCCTGCCAGGGAAACGACTTTTCGACGGGGGAGGGATTGATGATGACGGGCACTTCGTTCTGATTGGCGATTCTCGCCGCCTCGATGATCGCGGGAAGGGGAACCTCGAATTGGCCAAGCACGGCACCGGCGCTGCTGATCTGCTTCGTCTTCGCCTTGATGTGTTCCCGCGTCAGAGCGCTGTTGGCGCCTGCTGAAATCACGATCATATTCTCGCCGCTCCGGTCGACGGTGATGAAAGCCGCTCCGGTGCTGTCTTTGACGGTCTCGATGTGCGCCGTGTCGATCCCTTCTTTCGCGAGTTCTTTGAGATACTTCTTTCCGTGCTCGTCATTGCCGACGGTACCGATGAAAATGATTTCACTTCCCTGTCTTGAGGCTGCGATAGCCTGGTTTGCCCCCTTACCGCCACGGAAGATATCGAGACTGTCCGAGCAGACGGTCTCGCCGGGAGCGGGGAGGGATTCCACACGGGTGAAATAGTCGATGTTCAGGGAGCCGATAACGGCGACGCTTTTTGCCTCAGTCATGCCAAATTGGAAAACGCTATCAGATGTTCAGCGCTTGGGAAGTGATTGTTTGCGCCCCTCTTCATCGACCCTGACAAAGGCAACTTCAGTCGTGAAAATGGATTCACCGCCGGTGAATACCTCAACTGAATATTGAACCGAAGTCTCGCCTTCATGGACGCGCGTTGTCTCAAAACGGAGAATCGTGCCTTCGCTAACGCCCCGGCGGAAGCTGACTTCTTTCATTCCCACCGTCACAAAAAGGCAGTTTTGATAGTCAAGCGTCGCCGCCATCCATGCGATCTCGTCGACCCATTTTAAGAGATGGCCTCCAAACAAGAAACCGAACTGGTTCATGTGTTCGGGGAGCACGAGTCGATGATTTTCCATTTTCCTGCCGGTTAAATCTCTAATTAAAAAGGGGCCTTCTCGTTTCTATGATAGGCAAAAAAATCCTTAAGAACAGCGAAATGCTTTTATTTTGCGGGAACCTTTTTGCATGTATGTTGTTTGCCAGTCGTCCAATCGGCGCTGGTCTTTCCAGTTAAACCTATGAAAAAGTTTTTCACTTTCGCCGCCCTCGTTGCCACGTTTTTTTCCAGCGCTGCCGTCGCTCAGGAGAGAGGGGAGGCCGCTCCGACTTCGCCACCGCCTTCGTTTAACGGGAAATCGATCGATCAACTCACCGCGGATGAAGTTCTGAAACTGGTCCGATACAGCTACACGCTCTACAATCGCGACTTCACCGGAGTGCTTCGGATGGGGCTTACGACAAAGGTGCCTTTTATTATGTCTTTGAAGCCGGAATCCATTCGCTTCATTTTCAACGAACCTTCGCAGGTCATCCTTCTCGACACGAAGAACAGCAGTTTCGCTCTTTACGAGGGCCTTGGCGGAGCACAGTTGAAAGCGGTCGATGCCTCCAAGTTCGACGATCAGATTCGCGGCACCGACGTGACTTACGATGACCTTTCGATGCGTTTCCTCTACTGGCCGGATGCGAAGATTGTCAGGACCGACAAGATCAAAGGTCGTGACGCCTGGATCGTCCGCGTTCGGAACCCCACTTCGGCGGGAGCCTATTCGACGGTGGATGTCTGGATCGACAAGGCGAGCGGCGGGATGATCAAAATGATCGGTTACAACCGTGAGGGACGTCCGATTCGCCGCTTCGAAGTGCTTCACGGAAAGAAATTCGGTGACGTGTGGATGGTCGATGAAATGCGAATTGAGACGGTGAGCCCGACTGCAGGCGGGCACGTCACATCGAGCACCCGTATGTCAATCAAGTCAGCGGTGGATTAATACGTTATCCGCTGGTCTCAATGGAAAGCTCCCTGACAAAGTCGCAGCTGTGCTGGATCATTGTCAGGGTGATCGGGCTTGTTTTCCTGTTTTCGGGAATCAACCTCGTTGTTTCAGCGTTTTTGCCCTGGTTGTTCTATGGGAGCGGAGTGCTCGAGCCGTCCGGGATGAGCGGATCGCTGTTTCTTCTGTGTGTCGCCCGGCTTTCTCTTGCCTACTATTTTCTCGGCCGGGGAATCCGGGTTCACCGCCTCCTCATGTTTGAGTCTGCCCTCCCCGGGGCAAGGATCGATTCGGAAAAAGCCGCTCTTGATTCCGGGACGGGCATGGCTGCTGAGGAGCTTGAGTTGTTTCGCGAGTGGAGGGACGCCAATCCATCGATCAACTATTTGAAGATCGAAACCCAGGTCGCTCGCTATCGCGACTCGAAGTCCGAATAGCGTTTCACTGGACTGGTTTCATTCAAAAAGCGACCGCCTTGGACGCTTCTATTCTGATTCAACCCTGTCAGGTTGAGGATTCAACAGGGTTGAACCGGACTGAAATAAGGTCTTAACCGCCCTGACTCACCTCGTAAGCATGAGCCGCGCGGAGGATATCCGCTTCGCCGAAGGACTTGCCGAGTAACTGAAGGCCGACCGGCAATTCTTTGCCATCGACGGGAACGGTTCCGCAGGGGACCGAGATGCCGCAGATCCCGGCGAGGTTTGCGGAGATCGTATAGATGTCGGCGAGATACATCGAAAGCGGGTCGCTGCACTTCTCGCCGATTTTGAATGCCGGTGTCGGCGAAACGGGAGAGGCAATCACGTCGACTTTGGAAAAGGCTTCCTGAAAATCATTCCGGATCAGCGTCCTGACTTTCTGCGCTCGGGTGTAGTAGGCGTCGTAGTAGCCTGAGCTGAGCACGTAGGTTCCGAGAATAATGCGTCGCTTCACTTCGTCACCGAATCCTTCGGCACGGGACTTTTTGTAAAGTTCGATGAGACCATCGGCTTCGGCGCGGTGTCCATAACGAACGCCGTCGAACCGTGCGAGGTTGGCGGACGCTTCGGCGGTCGCGATCACATAGTAGGTCGCGACGGCGTGTTCCGTGTTCGGCAGTGAAACCTCGTGAATCTCCGCGCCGAGGCTTTCGAGGCGTTTGATCGCGGCTTCCACTTTGGCTTTGACCGCGGGATCGAGGCCTTCGGCAAAGTATTCGGAAGGAAGACCGATCTTGAGTCCTTTGATATCTTTGCCGATTGCGTCAGCGTAATTCGGGACTTCCTCCTTGAGGCAGGTCGAATCGCGGTCACAGGCACCGGAGATCGCCTGGAGAAGCGTCGCGGCGTCCTCGACTGTTTTGGTCATGGGACCGCACTGATCGAGTGATGAGGCAAAAGCAACGAGCCCAAATCGTGAAACGCGGCCGTAAGTGGGTTTGAGGCCGACAACGCCACAGTGTGACGCGGGCTGACGAATCGAGCCGCCTGTGTCGGTTCCGAGTGCGGCCACTGCTGTGTTCGCGGCAACGACGGCGGCAGACCCACCTGATGATCCGCCGGGGATACGATCAAGATCGTGTGGATTGCGGCAGGGCTTGATGCCTGAGTTCTCGTTGGAAGAACCCATCGCGAATTCATCCATGTTGGCGCGGCCAAAAGGGATCGCACCGGCTTCGCGAAGTTTGCGAACAACGGTCGCGTCGTAAGGCGAGGTGTATTTGCCGTCGAGGATTTTGGAAGCGGCGGAACACGGGTGCCCCTCCACGTTGATGAGGTCTTTAATCGCGATCGGCACGCCGCCGAGAGGGAGGGACAGGTCTGCTTTGGCTGCATCTTTCAGCGCCAGGTCGAGATCGTAGGACAGATAGCCTCCGATGTCGCCGTCAACGGAATCGATCGATTCAGCGACGGACTTGAGCGCGTCGGCAGGGGTGAGGTCTCCGGCGGCATAGGCGGCGCGGAGCTGGGCAATGGAAAGAGAAGCGGCTTTCAAAACGTGAAGCGGAAAAAAGAATAAAAAAGAGACTCGAACAATCGGGTGGGGCTACTCGACCACCTTGGGCATTTTAATCTGATCGTGCGCGGTCTGCGGCGCGTTCGCGAGGACAGCCTCCTGTGAAATGGAAGTTCCGGTGGCGACATCGTCCCGAACGATATCGAACACGGCAGCGGCATGAGCTGTCGGTTCGATGCCTTCGACATCAATTTGGTTCAACTGCTCCACGTAATGGAGGATTTGATCCATCTGCTCCTGATAGCGTGACGCCTCTTCATCGGAGAGTTCAATGCGGGCCAAATTGGCGACATCCCTGACATTCATATTCGTTGTGGTGCTGGAAAATAAGAGGGGCGATCCGGATTTAGATGACCTGACCGGCATCCTTCCACTTGTCGTGGAACTCTTGATAGATTTTAGGAGAGATTTCCGAAGGCTTGATCTCGCTGCGTCCTCCCCAGAATACGTTGGTGTATTCGACGGGCACGCCGACTTCCGCGAGGTGGGCATCGATCGCGGCTTTGTGTTCGAGAACGCGATTCTTGTCGGTACCGTGCACCACCCCCATGATGTTGACGCCTCCGAAACGGGGGCCTCCTTCACGCCAGTAAGCGTGGGTCATGATGTGGTGTCGTCCGACTTCGGAACCCGCGCGCTGCTGCATTCCTTCGGGGACTTTCCAGTGAAAGAGGGCGTTGAAACGAGTCACCCGCTTGCCGGACTTGCTGGCTTTAACGTGCTCGAGGAAAGTGGAAAAACGGCCGATAACTTTCTTTTTATCAAGCTCTTCTGCGATTTTGAAGAACTTTTCCCTGTCCATTCCGATCGCATCGGCCCGTGGACCCCAGGGATCCGCGGAGATTTCCTCCAAAGTGAGCTCGTCTTTGATCGCTAGGAGCACTTCCCATTCTTCGGGCTCGAGTTCCACCGTCGTCGTCGTGTTCATGATCGCAGGCTCGTCAGCCTTGTCGCCGAGTTCCATCGTTTTTCGACGGACGTGACCGACTCCGAGAGCGAAAATGCCATTCGCCGGCATGAGAACGAACTCATGAGCTCCGGTGAGTTTGCGCAGCAGCTCTGCGTGTTCTTCGAGTGATTCCCCCTGCGGAACTTTGAGCGTCGTCCAGAGTTTGTAATCGCTGCCTGAAATTTCACGGTCGGTAGAACGTGTCACGACGTGGCCGCTGAACGGATCTTCCTTGAACATGAAGTCAAAGGTCGCGTCGAGCTTGTCTTCATCTGTCTTCCATGCACACAGCGCACCATGAGCGAGTTTGGTCGCCAGGAGGGTCTGGCGGGTCCGGCGAATCACTCCGTCGTCCTGCATCGCACGAATACGACTGATCACGGTCTCCAGATCTTCACCGCATTTTTCGGCGATGTGCTGGAAAGGGTACCGTTGAAATCCGCTGACGAGGTCCTCGGAAACTTCGAGAATCTTCGAGTTAATCGGGTCATCGTGATCGGTTGGAACATCAGTGAGTGACGGGGTGCTCATAGGGTGCCAATCTAGGCACGCCATTCCGATCCGGCAAGCTCAGGTTGAGACGGAAAAATACCAAATTCGGTGCATCCAAAACGGGCTGAATTCGTGGACCGGAAAGGGGTCGCGAAATGCGAAATCGGCCGGTATGGTTTTTCCCTATGCAAGTCGACGTTATTGATCTTCATTTTCAGGGGCAAAAGGGAGCGATCGCCGCTTTTCTGGTGTCCGGCCCGGACGGGAAGTTTTTGATTGAGACCGGCCCGGAATCGACCTTGGAGGCGCTTCAGGAGGGACTGAGTGAGCACGGTTTAAGCGCCACTGATCTCGATGCGGTGTTTGTCACCCACATTCATCTGGACCACGCCGGGGCTGCCGGCTGGTTTGCTGAGAAAGGGGTGACCGTTTACGTCCATACGAAGGGAGCACGCCACCTCATCGCTCCCGGGCGACTCCTCGAGAGTGCCCGTCAGGTTTACGGGGATCGCTTCGAACCGCTCTGGGGAGGCATGACCGCCGCGCCGGAGGAGAAGGTGATCGCGATGGCGGACGGCGACGTTGCAGAAGTGGGAGGTCTTACGATCAAGGCCGTCAATGCTCCGGGGCATGCCTACCACCAACATGCCTTCGTGATCGATGGCGTCTGTTTCACCGGTGATGCAGCCGGGGCGAGGCTGGGAGGAGGGGATTTCATCTCGGTGACCTCAGCGCCGCCACAGTTTCATCTCGAAGACACTCTCGCGACGCTGGATAAGTTGAAGGCCTCCGGGTTCGAACGGATTTTTCTGACTCACTACGGCGAGGTTGAGGACGTGGCCGAGCACCTTGCCAACTACCGTGAGGCGGTCGAGTTGAACGCGTTGTTCGTTCGTCAGCGAATCGAGGAGGGGATGGATCCTGACACTTTGCGAGTCGCCTACGAGGCCTTCCAAATGGAGCAGGCGTTTCGTGAGAAGGTGCCGCAGGAGTTGTGGCGGGTTTATCAGATCGTGAACGGCACTGACATGTGCGCCGATGGTATTCGCCTTTACTGGGAGAAAATGCTCGCGGGCGATTGACTCAACCTTCACGACAGACACGCTGAGTCGCTTCGCATTTCGGGAGGTGGGCTTTCTGGAAGTTCGCGAAAGACTTAAATTGCATTTTTGCAGTCGTTTCTGTAGTCTTTCCTTTTCGATCCGAATGAAACACCTGCCAGTTATACTCATCGTGTCGGTTTTGCTCTTGAGCGCGGCATCCCATGTCGGAGCTCAGGATACGCCGGAGACACTATCCGGCCGGGCCATGGCGGAAAACGCTCAGGCGAGACTGCCCTACCAGCAGTTGCTGAAGATCGCGCAGAGCGACATGAAGGCGAAGCCGAATGCCGAAACCTACAAGTTGCGGATCAAGAGCCGGATTCCGAACGTGAAGTTCGAGGACATTAAGCTGTATCTCGATATCAAAGACGCCCCGGTGCTTCTTTTCGTCGACAACGACGGATTTGTTGAGATTCCGAACAAAAAGGAATACGTCGACGCGAATCCTGATCTCGTCGCCAACCAGCCGCGCGGTTCCCTGAATATTTTCGTCGATCTCGAGGTGCCCAAGGTCTCTCCTCCCAAAATCGAGGATGGCAAAGTCAGCTATCAGGAGCTCTTTCGTCCGCTCATTGAAATCCAGAGCGAAATGAGAAAGGTTGATCCGACCTTCGGTCTCACCGGGCAGCAGCAGTTCGTGCTCGAAGTGGAGACAGGGGAGGAGCCGGTGAAAATCACGCGTGCCTTCGGTGCGAGAACCTTTCGCCCCAATCCCGCCGGTAAAGTTTATATGATCATGGAATCCTACCTCTACGAGGAGAACCCTATCGTGGAGATTCCAAACGACGCGAAGATGAACGTCCTTCCCGCCTCGAAAGAGGAGATCGAGGATATCCGTTCCCGGTAGACTGGTTTTGCAGCGCGGCATAGCCCTCCCCCGAACTGAGCGGAACGGGGCAATTCTTCACCGCGCTGGCGGTGCCTGTAACGGCACCGGGCTACCCTCTGCGAGGTCCGCGTGATTCACGGCTGCCGTCTCTGCGCGGACGTATCGAACCGGGCTTGCGGTTGCTGCGGCTGTTGGGACGCTTCTTCGAGCCACCTTTGGCTCTCGGGATGGTGCCGTCGGTAGTGATTTTACCTTTACCGCCGGTTTTGACTTTGCCTCTGCCGCCGCCTTCATCGCGGTTGTTCACCCGGGAGCGGGCGCGAAAGACAAAGGGAAGCCCCTCCATCGGATACTGCTTCCGAATCTGATTCTCGAGGAACCGTTCGTAGGTTCGCGTGAGAAGGTTGGCGTGATTGACGAAAAGTAAGTATTCGGGAACCGGGACTGTCGCCGGCTTGTCCTCGCGGCGTTGGGTCGCGTAAAGCAGCTTGAATCGGCGATTGAGGCGAACGGGCGGCGGGTTGCGCTCGATCGATTGCTGCAGGAGCCGGTTCAGCAGGCCCGTCGGAATAGGCGCCGCGGCAGCGTTCACGACTTCCTGAATCGCATTGAAAATCTTTCCGATATGCTCACGGTGTTTCGCGGAGATCGCGACCTTCGGAGCGTAGGGGAGGAAGAAAAGGTCATCACCGAGTTCCTCTTTGAACTGTTCGATCCGGTCCTGATATTTGGCATCGGGATGGAAGAGATCGAACTTGTTCAGAAGGACGATGCAGGGGCGATTCGCTTCGATCACCATTTTCGCGATACGGCGATCCTGGGAAACAACTCCGGAGGAGGCATCGATCACGAGAAGGCAGATGTCGGCACGGCGAATCGATTTCTCTGAACGCATCACCGAGAAAACTTCGACGGAAGTGTCGCGGTTGCCGCGCTTCCGGATTCCGGCGGTATCGATGAGCGTGTATTTCTTCGCGTCGCGAGTGTAGGGAACGTCAACGGCGTCGCGTGTTGTGCCTGCAACGTCTGATACGATGCTGCGATCGTCATTGAGGATCGCATTGATCAGCGACGATTTTCCGACGTTGGGACGTCCGACAATTGCGATTCTGACTCCGGGATCTTCTTCGTCCTCGTCCTGTTCGTCGGCTTCGCTTTGCTCGATCTCAAGGTGCTTGAGGTGCTCGTAAATCTCCTCGTCGAGTTCGCCGAAATTGCGCGTGTGAGCGGCTGAGACGTTCACCTGGTTTTCAAAGCCCAGTTTCGAGAACGCGGCGGTTTCGTTGTCCGTTTTCGGCGTGTCCACTTTGTTCACGACGAGGAGGACGGGTGAGTCTCCCTTGCGGAGGACGTCGGCGAGCTCGTGATCGATCGGATGGACGCCTTCGCGCACGTCGACGACGAAGAGAATCAAGTCAGCGGTGTGGATCGCGATGTCCGCCTCGACGCGAACCTGTTCGGAGAACCCGTCATCGATCACGGCGCCAATACCTCCGGTATCGGTCAGTTCGTAGGGAATGCGAGCTTCTTTGACTTCGGTTGCGATGCGGTCACGGGTGACGCCGGGTTGATCGTGAACGATAGCGATACGACGACCGGCGAGAGTATTGAAAATCGCTGACTTTCCCACATTGGGGCGTCCCACAATAGCGACTTGAGGTTTATGATTTCGTGGCATGATTGTCAGGGCAGGTGTGGCCGGATTCCCGTAGCTGGCTGATCGCTTCCTTCGCGTATTGATAACCGGAGATCACTGTGAAGATGGCAGCAACTCCAATCAGGATTTCAAGTGGAAGAGGGAGGGTATCGCGGCTCCAAAAGTCGAGCAAAACCCAGCATACGCAACTTAACTGTAGGAAAGTGCAGATTTTACTCGAAACAAGAGGTTTCATCTTAACCGCGCCGATCGTGTGATGGATGTAAAGAACGCCGATGATGATGAGCACATCCCTTGCTATGACAAGGACAGCGAACCAGATGGGGAGTCCCACGTGCCAGTGGGTGACGCTGAGCACGACGACGCCCGAGAGCAGCAGCAGCTTGTCTGCAACGGGGTCGAGGGCGCGTCCGAGCCGCGTGCTTTGGTTGAAATTCCGGGCGATGTAGCCGTCGAGCGCGTCGCTGAGTGACGCCAGGGCGAAGATGGCGAGGGCGGAAATTCTCAGGTTGATGTTCTCGGCCCCCTCCGAAATGCTTTTGCTGTAGTAGGCCGCGAAAAGCACGAATACCGGAATAAGCAGTATTCGAGTGATAGTGATTTTGTTGGCGAGGGTCATGTTCCGTCCGGCTGGGCTGCCCTTATCATACATGACAATTCAGGCGGCGGCATCTGTTTTGGTGAATCGCGCGCGCGGCTTCCGGAGGTGGTTCAAATTTGCCTAATCGTTCGACAGCGGCGGATTGAGTGGGTATCTTTCGCGCAGGATTAAAAGGGGAGACCCGAAGACACAATTTATGGAAGACGGTAACGAAGCATTTCGCAAAGCTCTCGAGAATGGCGAGACCCGGTTTTTCCGCGCGAGCCGTGGATCGGCAAAGGGAAAGACGGGGCAGGAAGACACCGCCCGCTTCGCGGAAAATCTGATGATCCTGCAGGAATGCGCGATTTTGATCGGCGAGAAGCTTGAGATGAGCGCCGTAGCCAGCGCGACTTTTTACGAAGGTGAGGACACTTTCGGGTTTTGCTTTGATCAGAATTCTGATGCGCAGAATCCCGAGGTCGCCGGGGCGATCGTGAACCGCAGAATTCCGATGGGAGAGTTTGTTTCCTCAATCCGAGATTTTATTAACGAATGAGCCCGAAAACGCTTTCCTCTACTCTCGACGCGCTGAAGACGACGGGTTCCGTTTTCGGGATTTTCCTCTCGGACGGTGAGAAGCTCCTCTTTCAGGATGCGCCCTTCTCTGACGCCCGAATCGCCGAGCTGGCGACGACGCTCGATGATATCGCTCTGTATTTCGTTCAGGAGAGCCGGACTCCGGATCAGCTCTCATTCGGATTCGACGGGGGGAATCTCCTCGTCTTGATCGAAGGTTCGCACCGCCTCGCGGTTTTCTTTCACCACGCCGGTGAAGTCGATCTCCTCGCCGAGTTCGCGAGAGCGTTCATGAAGGATTTTGCCTCGAGTGTTCTCATTGAAAATCTTCAGGTGGCGGGGCAGTCTGCACCGGCCACCATCCAGCAGGAGCGACCCAACGGGAACACCGCGCGGATCGCGGCGCAGGCGAGGCGGCCGATCGATCCCACTTCACCGATTCAACCGGTTCGATAACCGGTTCCGTTCGATAACCGGTTCCGTTCGGTAATCGGTTGGGGCACCACGGGCTCCGGTCGGTTCTTTTGATTCAGGATTTGGATCAGGGCACAAAAAAGGCTGCCAGAATGTGGCAGCCTCGTTGCGATTCAAGAATCGGAATAAACCGGGGAGCGTTAGCTCTCGGGAAGGTCCGCTTTCTTTTCTCCTGCTTTAGGATCTCTCATTTGGAAGCGAACGCGGTTACGGTTCTTCTTCGCACTGGCGCGATCTTTACGCTTTGCTTTCTGAGCGGGAGTTTCGAACGCACGGAGACGACGCATCTCATCCATGATGCCTTCGGCTTCCATTTTACCCTTGAGGCGCTTGAGGGCACGATCGATAGGCTCTCCTTTTTTGATTTCGACTTCCGGCATGATGTGAGTGATATGGGGTCTTCCTTACTGTTCAGCCTTCGCTGGCTGGGAAAGTTGGGAATCTAGGACTGTTTCGGCCAACGTCAAGTGGTGTTTTGCCAATTGCCGTCAGCCTTGCAGAGTTTTGTTCAACCTTTGAAAACTTTTTGAAATTGTTCCTGCAACTGGGCGACGACTTCATGGTCCTCGAGAGTCGTCGTGTCGCCTTTCAGTTCACCGCCGGCGACGATGTCTTTGAGGAGTCGTCGCATGATTTTTCCGGAGCGCGTTTTAGGGAGCCGCGGGGCGAAAACGACCTCGTCAGGCTTGGCGATCGCACCGATTTCGGTGCCGACGTGGTTTCGCAGTTCTTTTGCGAGTTCGTCGGTGGGTTCAACCCCTTCCTTGAGCGTTACGAAGGCAACGACGGCCTGTCCCTTCACGTCGTGAGGACGTCCCACCACCGCTGATTCAGCGACGTCAGCGTGCGATACGAGAGCACTCTCGACCTCTGCCGTCCCGAGTCGGTGACCGGAAACGTTCAGGACGTCATCGAGGCGTCCCACGATCCAGAAATTGCCGTCGTCATCGGTTCGGGCACCGTCTCCGGCGAGGTAAATTCCTTCGTATTCGCTCCAGTAGGTTTCCTTGAAACGTCCCGGATCTTTATAAATTGTTCGGAGCATGCTCGGCCATGGCTTGCGAATTACTAATTTTCCGCCCTCATTCGGGCCGCATTCGTTGCCGGTTTCATCGAGAATCGCCGCGTCAATTCCAAGAAAAGGTCGTGTCGCGGTTCCGGGTTTTGTCGGAGTCGCTCCGGGGAGCGGGGAAATCATGATGCAGCCCGTCTCGGTCTGCCACCAGGTGTCGACGATAGGACAGCGACCGCCACCGATCTTGTCCCGATACCACATCCACGCTTCCGGGTTGATCGGCTCGCCTACGGTGCCGAGAACTCTCAGGGAACTGAGGTCGTATTTTTCGACGTGATGGTCGCCCGCCTTGATGAACGCGCGAATCGCAGTAGGGGCGGTGTAAAAAATGCTGACTTGGTAGTCCTGAACGATTTGCCAGAAACGATCCCAGTCGGGGAAGTTCGGAGCGCCTTCATACATGACCTGTGTGGCGCCATTCGCCATCGGACCGTAAACGATGTAGCTGTGTCCTGTGATCCAGCCCACGTCGGCGGTGCACCAGTAAACATCGTCGGACTTGTAGTCGAAGATGTATTTGAAGGTCGAAGCCGTTCCGGTGAGGTACCCGCCGGTGGTGTGGAGAATTCCCTTGGGTTTTCCGGTGGAGCCGGAGGTGTAGAGGATGAAAAGCGGGTGTTCCGCGTCGAATCCTTCTGCAGGGCACTCGTCGGAAACGCCGTCGACTTCGTCGTGCCACCAGACGTCGCGTCCTTCGGCCATCGTCACTTCATTTTCACAACGCTTCAGCACGAAAACGGTCTCTACTCCTTCGTAGGCGTCGAGTGCCTCATCCACGTTTGCTTTGAGGGGAACGACGCCACCTCTCCGCCATCCGCCGTCGGCGGTGATTACCGCAGTCGCTTCGGAATCCTCAAGTCTGTCCTTGATCGATGTCGCGGAGAATCCTCCAAAAACCACGGAATGAACCGCACCGATGCGGGCGCAAGCCAGCATCGCCACGGCAGCTTCGGGAACCATCGGCATGTAGATCAGGACTCTGTCGCCGGACTTGATGCCGCGGGCCTTGAGCGCATTGGCAAAGCGGCAGGTGTCAGCGAGCAGTTCAGAAAAAGTGATGTCGCGCTTGTCGCCCGGTTCGCCCACCCAGTGGATCGCAACCTTATCTCCGCGGCCCTCACGAACGTGGCGGTCGAGGCAGTTTTCCGAAGCGTTGATTTTTCCTCCGTCGAACCATTTCGCAAAAGGAGCATCCGACCAGTCGAGAACCGTGTCCCATTTCTTCTGCCAGGTCAGGTTTTCGGCCTGCTCACCCCACCAGGTGTCGGGATCTTCAACGGAGCGTTTGTGGAGAGCATCATACTCCTCCATCGATTTGACATGGGCGTTGGCGGAAAACTCAGCAGGTGGTGCAAAGACCCGGTTTTCGGTTTGGAGTGACTCAATATTATTACTCATGGAAAAATGATGCTGTGTGAAGCGAGGGACCTTAACAAGGACCCCGAAAAATGAAAACCGTAAAAGTGGCGCGATTATTGTAAGTTCAATCCGCTCCTCCTGTTCGCCCGGGAGTCAGCTTTCGTTCAGGGCGATCACGAGTGATTCATACCCGACAGACCGGCTGTAGCTTTGCTCTTCCTCGACTTTTTCCTCACGCTCGAGGATCTCCATCGAACCGACCCGTTCGCTCAGTTTCTCGATCAGTGTCCTCACGAGAAGACGGGCATGAGGCGCGCCGAGACAGAGATGCGCGCCGAAACCGAAGGCGACGTGGGGATTGGGTTTCCGGTCGAGGCGGATTTCCTCCGGTGCATCGAAGACCGTGTCGTCGTTGTTCGCTGATGACCAACACAATGAGACGCGGCCTTTAGGCTTCACCTCGAAGCCGTGAACGTCGGTCGTGACGGGACAGACGCGGCCGATATGAGTCAGCGGCGTCACGACACGAAAAAATTCCTCGCTCGCGGCGACGATGCGTTTGGGCTCCCCTTTGAGGGATCGCAGAGCTTCGGGATTCTCGGCAAAGTAGCTGAAGATACTCGCGATCGTGTGGATCACCGTGTCGCGTCCGCCTGCGAAAGCGAGGTTGGCAAACCCCGCCATTTCATCGCGGGTGAGGGGACGGGCCTGAAAGGTGGCTTTGGTGAGGGCGGAAAAGAAATCATCGCCGGGATCCTTCTCCGCGGCGTCGAATTTCTCCTGAAGGTAGTTTTCAAGGACCATCCCTTTCTGCTCTCCGTCCTCCCCGTCTTTAAAAACGTGGATGCCCCAACTCGTCCAGGTATCGCCTTCGGATTCGGGAACGTTGAGGAGGTAGGTGAGCGCCCGCGATTGCACGGGAAGGGCGAAGTCGCGCACGATCTCAATCGAGTCGCTCTCAAAGGCGAGATCGAGCATTTCGTCGAATAACTTTTCAACGGATTCGATCACTTCGGGAAGTTTGGCTCGTTTAAAGAACGGTTCGACGATCTTTCTCCACTCGGTTTGCTCGGGTGGGTCGGCCTCGATCGGAAGCTGGCGGACGCGCCGGAGGTCCTCCTCAGATGGAATCGGAACCCGGAACGGGGCGTCCGAGCTGTAGGTTTGCCAGTCTTTGCACGCTGCGCGCAAGTCGCCGTGGCGGAGGATCATCGGCACCGTTTCCCCCTGAAAGTCACAGGTTTGAATGGGAGAGGCTTTGCGTTGGTCTCGGAAAGGGTCGTGGGGGCACTTCATAGAATCGTCCGCGAACTATGACAAATGAGTGCGGGTCAATCAATCACGGATGCCGTCAATCCGGCACTTCGTAAACGGTCGGTCAGGGTGGGGGACGAGTTCCGGGATTAAAAGCCCGATCCCCGCGTTTGATAATTGAAAAGGAGGCTTGTTAGGCTATGGGGAACCTTATTTATGAATCGACTTCTCGCTATCTTTCTATCCGCTGTTTTCTTTTCTCCCGGCATCAGTGGCTTCTCCGCCGACCCTGTGACTAAAACGTCAGGACAGGGGGAGTGGGCTTTCAAATACCGGCCCGATCTCTCCGTCCTTCCCGAAGGTGCCGAAGAGCACATCAAGAAGGCGCACGGAGGTTTTGCGGTGGACCGGCAGGGGAAAGGGGACGTGTATTTTCACCTCGACGGATACGGTTTGATTCACCTCAGTCCTGATCTGACTTCATCGGAACGGGTCGACGGAGACCCCGAACTTTCCAAAGGCAACGGTCATAACACCAGCTTCGGTTACGATAAGGACGGAACTCCCTACCTCGTCTTACCGGACAACAAAAGAGGGCTCGTTCTCTTCACCGACACGCAGGGCAAGCTGTTGCATCAGCTGGGGCGCCCCGAGGCATTGGACTGGTTCGCCGAGATGGGGTTTGCTCCGACCGACACGCTCGTGCTCAGTGACAAAGTGCTCGTTGCCGATGGCTACGGGTCACGGTTTATTTTTCCCGCTGAACCTTTCGGAGACTACGTGAGAGGAGTTCATGGCGGCCGGGGGATCTTTACGACCAGCCACGGACTCGATCTCAATCCCGTGACGAAGCAGGTCGCGATTGCAGATCGTGAAGCGTGCCTGATTCGTTACTTCTCTCAGGAGGGGAAAGAGATCAAGGAAGGTCGTAACGCGGTCACCACTCAGCTTCCCGCCGGCGCTCGTCCCTGTGACATCGATTACATGCCGGACGGAACCGCTGTCGTCGGGTGTTTGAAAGGAGCGGGAGGTGCTCCCGGTGAAGTTTACATTCTCAATCCCGCCGGGGAGGTGCTTTCAGTGATCAAGCCGAAGCTCGATCTCGGGCTCAATGATGGCAATACGAACGTCGAGCACGTTCACAACGCCTCATGGACGAAGGTGGGAGGAAAAGTGTTCCTCCTCGTCTACGCGTGGAATCCGGGCGGCTTCATCGTCCTCGAGAAAGTGGGAAGTAAGAAGGGTTCTTCCTGAGCCTTCTGATCCGGTGTCGGAAGTCCTTCCCTTACCGGTGGGGCTTCCTCCGGGTTCCCTTTTTACTCTTTCGGGAGGCTTCGTGTCCTCCGCGCTGACCGGTGTACTCGCGGTCGTCCCGCGGGCGGGGCATAAGTCGGCGGAGCATAAAAAAACGGCTGATCCGGATACCCGAATCAGCCGTTTCCAATAAAATGGATCGGAACCGATCAGCCAACGGCGTCACGCACGTCGATCATTGATTTGAGAATTGTGTTCCATGTCTCCGGGGTTTCGAGAACCTCGTTCGGGAACATGCAGCCATCCCAGCAGATGTGCTTGATTCCGCGATCGGCGTAGTCTTTCAGCCAATACTCCGAGCAGCGAACGATGTCGAGTTTCCCGTTTGGATCGTCTGCCTGACAGTGCTTACCGGTTTTGTCGTGACTTCCGGCACCGTGAACCGTGCCGTCATTCTGTGCGACGTGGAAATCGATCGTCCAGGGACGAAGCTTGTCTGTCATTTCCTCGTAGGCGGCATAGAACTCGTCTTCGCCGTAACCTTCTTTGAGGAGGGCGTGCTCAGGAGCGTTGTAACCGAGAAGGTAGAGGTAGGTGTGAGCGAGGTCGGCCTGAAAGCCGAAGGTCTCGGGCATTCCGACTTCCTCGAGGAGGTCGAGCATGTCCTTCCAGCTGTGCATTCCGGCCCAGCAGATTTCACCTTCAGCGGCGAGGCGCTCACCGTTGTCGGCTGCGATTTTCGCTGCTTCGCGGAAAGTGGCTGCGATGCGTTTTGTGTTGGCGGGAGCGTTCTCTTTCCATTTTTCCACACCGAACTCAGCGGAATCGACGCGGATCACGCCGCTCTTGCGAACACCGTGGTCGTTGAAGACGCCGGCGATGCGACACGCCACTTTCACTGATTCGAGAAATTTTCCCTGTGCGGCATCGTCACCCATCGCGCTGTCACCGACCGTGCCGGGCCAGATCGGAGCAACGAGCGAGCCCACGTCGAAACCGTGTCCGGCGATTTGATCGGCAATTCCCCGGAGGTCGCCTTCACTCGCGTAAGGGTCGGTGTGAGGGAAAAAGAGGAAGTAATCGATGCCATCGAATTTCTGACCATCCACCTCGGCGGCGGCGGTGAGCTCAAGCATGTGCTCAAGCGAGATGGGCGGTTCCTGACCTTCATCGTCACCTTTACCGACGAGACCGGGCCACATTGCGTTGTGAATTTTGAGAGACATAATCTAAAAAATAGGGATTTTGTAATACGACGTCGAAATCATACAGCAGCGTGACCGCGGGGCAAGATGCAAAGGACTCAGTTTTAAGCCATCCAGCATGTAAAAAAAGGAACACAAGGTTCTTATCAGGGTACTGTTTTCTCCTGCTTCTCGCGAAGATTGTATTAAATTTTACTATTACTGAATAGGGCGATTTCGTTATACGTCCCACAGCCATTCGATTAATCATTTCTCCCCAACAACTTATGAACGTAATCACTTCGTTTTTTACTGTCGTTGCAGTTTCCTCTGCATTCGCTTCTTTTGCCGTGGCCGGACCCAAGGTGGTTCTCGAGACCAGTGAAGGGAATATCACCGTGGAATTAAATGAGGAGAAGGCGCCCAAGACGGTTGCCAATTTTCTCAAATACACGAGGGACGGCTTTTACAACAACACGGTGTTTCACCGCGTTATTGAAGGATTCATGATCCAGGGCGGTGGCTTCGGCGTCGATGACGAAGGAAACGTTGAGCAAAAGGCAACGAGCGATCCTGTAGAGAACGAGGCCAAGAACGGGCTCAAAAACGAGAAGGGCACCATCGCGATGGCACGAACCTCCGACCCTCACAGCGCGACAGCTCAGTTCTTCATCAATCATGGAGACAACACCAATCTGGACTACCCCTCATTCGATGGCTGGGGCTACGCAGTCTTCGGTAAAGTCGTTGAAGGAATGGACGTCGTCGAGAAGATTGCCGCGGTTGAGACCGGCCGGAAAGACCTCCTCGCGGGGCAGGGCGGCAACACGCGCCCCCAGGGAATGACAGATGTCCCACTGGCCAATGTTGTCATTAAAAGCGTTAAAGTAGTGGAATAATTCAGCGAGACGCTGTCTGGTCATTTTTATGAGTGAAACTAACGAAGAACTCCCGAGCGTCTTTTTTGACGTATCGGCTGACGGAGAAAAACTGGGCCGGATCGTGATGGAACTGCGTCCGGATGTAGTGCCGAAGACGGCTGAAAATTTCCGCTGCCTCTGCACCGGTGAAAAAGGCATCAGCTACAAAGGAAGCATCTTTCACCGGGTGATTCCTGAATTCATGCTTCAGGGCGGTGATATCACGAATCGCGACGGCACCGGCGGTCAGTCGATCTACGGTCGCAAATTCGATGACGAGAATTTCGAGCTGAAGCACACCGGTCCCGGTATTCTCAGCATGGCCAACGCAGGCCCCAATTCCAATGGCTCACAGTTTTTCATCTGCACGGTGAAGACGGAGTGGCTCGACGGCGCGCACGTCGTCTTCGGTCAGGTCACTGAAGGTTTGGACGTTGTCGAGAAAATCGAGAGCTTCGGAAGTCGGAGCGGACGCACTTCCAAGGAAGTGACGATCGACGATTGCGGACAGCTTTAAGTCTATTCAAGCCGGACGAGCGCCGGTGTTGATTTCAATGAGACCGTTCTTGAAAGCATCTTGCTTCCTGAGCGGTCTTTTTTTGTATCTGTCAGTCACGTCGTCGCACGTCGCTGCGGAAGTCGAAGTGACTGACGGGACAGGACAGCAGGTCGCGGTTACCGCGAATGCGACCTCGGATAAAGCGGGTAAGCATCCCTGGCGCTACTTTCTTTACCTGCCGGAGGGTTATGACGTATCGGCTGAGGAAAAGTGGCCGTTGCTCCTGTATCTTCATGGGAGCAGTCTCCGCGGGAACGACCTGAAAAAGCTGAAACGTTACGGACCTCCTTCGTTTGTCGAGAAGCGAAAAGATTTTCCCTTTCTCACGGTTTCGCCTCAGTTGCGGGGCGGCGCGTGGCCGACAGGCGGGCTGAGTTCATTACTCGACGAGTTGCTGGCAAGCTATCCGATCGATCCCGACCGCGTCTATCTGTCCGGTGTCAGTCTCGGTGCGATGGGGGCGTGGACGTTCGCGGGTACCGCGCCGGAACGCATCGCCGCGCTCGTTCCGATCTGCGCGCACGGGCCGTCCAGCGTCACGAACGCGCTGACGGAGATGCCGATCTGGGCGTTTCACGGAGCGAAGGATAAGATCGTTCCGATGGCGCCGCACCGGAATTTGATAGAATCGATCAAAGCAGCCGGGGGGAATGCCCGGCTGACGGTTTACCCGGAAGGGGACCACGGGAATGTGATTGCTCCCACCTACAAAAATCCGGAACTGATCGAGTGGCTTCTCGATCAAAAACGCGTGAAACCTCAACCCTCTGTGAACGCAAGTGAGTGACCCTGACGCTATCATAATCGGTTCGGGGCCGAACGGTCTCGCTGCGGCGATTCGTCTCGCGCAGGCGGGGCGGAAAGTGCTCGTGATCGAAGGACACGACGTTCCCGGCGGCGGAACGCGGACCACTGAATTGACCGAGCCGGGGTTTCATCATGACGTCTGTTCGGCGATTCATCCGATGGGGATGGCGTCGCCGTTCTTGAAAACGCTCCCGCTGGAGAAGTTCGGACTCGAATGGATACAGCCGGAGATTCCACTCGCTCATCCTTTTGACGACGGCACCTGCGCGAGCCTCTTTCGCTCCGTCGAGGCGACCGCGGCCCGATTCGATGCCGTCAGTGCGGCCGCGTATCGCAGGGTTTTCGAACCGCTTCTGCCGCATGCCGATTCGCTGCTTGAAGCTTTGATGGGACCTCCCCGCATTCCGGCGAACCCGCTCGCGGTTGCGCGGTTTGGGATGCGGGCTCTCCCTGCCGCTCTGGATGCCGCACGGTTGTGGTTTGATGATGAAAAGGCGCGGGCTCTCCTCGCGGGAAACGCGGCGCATTCGGTGATGCCTCTCGATCGGCCGCTCGCGACGAACGCGATCGGCCTGATGTTGATGCTGGCGGGGCACGCTTACGGGTGGCCCATCGCCAAAGGAGGATCGCAGAGCATTACCGCCGCGATGATCGCCTGCCTCGAATCACTCGGTGGTGAGATCGAAACAGGGCGGCCCGTTTCGAGTCTTGATGAGATTCCTTCATCCGCGGCTTACATTTTCGATACCTCGCCCGCCGCGATGAGTGAAATCTCGGGCGGTCGATTGCCTGACACTTACCGAAAACGTCTCGCTCGATACCGTCACGGCCCGGGTATTTTCAAGATCGATTACGCGCTCAGCGAAGCGGTTCCCTGGTTGGCAGAGGATTGTCGCAAAGCGGGGACGGTTCATGTCGGCGGAACGCTTGATGAAATCGTCGTCTCCGAGCGCGAGGCGTGGGAGGGGATTCACAGCGAGCGGCCGTTTGTCCTCACGGCTCAGCAGAGCCTGTTTGATCCGACCCGCGCGCCCGGGGAAAAGCAGACTTTCTGGGCCTACTGCCACGTTCCCTCCGGTTCGACCGTCGACATGACAGACGCAATCGAACGCCAGATCGAGCGTTTCGCCCCGGGATTCCGGGATTGTGTCCTCGCGAAGCACACCATGAACTGCGACGATTTCGAGCGCTACAATCCTAATTTCGTCGGAGGCGATATCGTCGGCGGCGTTGCGGATTGGCGGCAGCTTCTGACCCGACCGGTCGTCAGCGTGAGGCCGCACACGACGCCTGCATCGGACATTTTTATCTGTTCTGCAGCGACACCTCCGGGTGCGGGCGTCCACGGGATGGGTGGATACCGGGCGGCTGAGGAGGTTTTGAAAAAGTAAGTGTGTGATCCATGATGCGAAGTGCCGTTTTTCTAATCGCTTTCACTGCCTGCACGGTTCATGCGTCAGCCGAAGACCTCAGCGCTCGGTTGTCACCGGGTAGTGAGTCGCTCAAAGTCACGGGCGTTCCTTTTTTGCACGAGAAAGTCGAAGAGGCGATCAGTGAGGATGACGGCTTGTCGATCACGGGCGAAGCGCCGTTTCGATGGACCCACACGGTCGGCGAATCGAAAACGGTCGCGCTCGAGGTGAAAACCGACGCGACGCAATACGACGAGGCTGTTCTCACCGTCTGGAACTGGCACAACAAAGCGATCGGGCAGTGGAGATTCAAAGCGGGAGCGACTCAGCAGATTGACTTCATCATCGAGGGGCGGGGCGTTTACCTGCTGACGCTGGATGGCTGTCGAGAAGGCGAGTGCCTGAAGCGGCTCAATCGCACCATCGCGATGACCGACGATCTCAACCACGTGCGGGAAAGCTGGAAGCGGGACGAGTTCTTTCTGGGGATTTGTGCGTTTCCGGGCCGTTATCACTGGTCGTTCAAAGGCGAGCCGACTCTTCCGTCGGGTATTACAGAGGACGAAGCCCGCGAAGTGGAAGCCGATCTGCTCGCACGACTCGGGTTTCAGGTGGTGCGGACGGACGAATCGATGGAGATGGGGGAGCGCATTACCGATACCGGTGAGCCGGGTTTTCAGTTCGACTTTTCCCGCATGGACAAGGCCGTCGAAGCCTACACCTCGCGCGGTTTCGAGCTGGCTTTGCAGCTCATGAACGCACCCGACTGGGCGGTGCTCCCTGAGTATGCAAGCGAGCCGAAGCCTCTCTGGCGATACCCGCGTGAGGAAGTCGCGCAGCGTGCGTATGTCGAAGCGTTGCTCAAGCGCTTTGGAGAGCACGCCCGCTTTGTTCAGGTTTTCAACGAGCCTGATCAGAAGGCATTCTGGGCGGGAACACCGGGAGAATATCTCACCCAGTTTGACTACACCCGTGATGAAGTTCTCAAGTTTGACCCCGGGCTTCCGGTCGTGAACGGGGGCTACTCGCTCGTGGATCAATCGAGAACGGAGTTCTTCGTAAACGAACTGAATGGGCAGGATTCTCTTTCGGCCTACCATTCGCACGGGAATATCGACGATCTCGCCGAAGATTTCGCGACGATGCAGAGACTTCAGAAAGAGGCTGGATATTCGTCGGTCAGGCTCATGAATACCGAAATGGGTTACGATGGCTGGCGGCTCGATCAGGAGCGCCGGAAAGGGCAGATTGTCCCACAGAAGACGCTTTTTTGCTGGGCGAACGATCACGCCGGCGTTCTCCTTTTCGGCGGGCGCATGACACTCGGGCCCAACCGGACGAATCAGGACTTCGGATTTCTCGATCATCAGTTCTGCCCGCGTCCCGTCTACGGAACGATGGCAGCGCTTATCTCGACGCTCGACGGCGCGTCCTTCGTTGCATCCCGTCACGATGCCGGCGGGATCTATGCCTACGAGTTCGAAAAGAACGGTGCCTCGATTCTCGCGGCGTTCACGACCGCGGACGAAGCCGCGTTTGATCTGCAAACGGACGCGACGCAAATCGTCCGAATCGACGAAATGGGAAACCGAACCACGGTTGAGGTAGCCGGCAGTGTGGAGGTCATACTGGACGGCTACCCCGAATATTGGGAGTTTCCGACGGGAGCGACGTTCTCCCTCAAGATTCGCTGACCGGGGAAATCTGAAGAGGCGCGGGGGGCCTTTTGAGCCGCTTTACAGCCTCATTTGCTCTATTCACAGGGAAGAGAAGACGTGAAGTGTTTAATTTCAATAAATATTGTTTTTATGGTAATTATTGCGCGGCTTTAAGTTTCGGGGTATCGTAACGATTCTGAAAAAACGTTTCGATGAATATCAATCAATCCTCAGATGAGCAGATCGCCGGTGCCTGCCCGTTTTCCGGGCAGCTCCGCATTATTCACGTCGAGGACTCAGAAACAGATGGAGAGATCATTTCCCGTAAGGTTGCCGCCGAGGTCTCGCCGGTTGAATGCGTTCGAGTGGAGAACAGGGAGGACCTGGTGACGGCTCTTTCGGAGCGCCCCTGTGATATCGTGCTTTGCGATCACGATCTTCCCGCCTTCGACGTTGAGGGAGCGCTCAAGGTTCTGCGCGAGCGCGATCTCGATATTCCTTTGATCGTCGTTTCCGGTTCGATCGTGGAAGAGGAGGCGGTCGTCAGTCTTTTGAAAAAAGGCGCCGGCGATTGGATCTCAAAAGACAATCTCGATCGACTCGTCCCCGCGATCAAACGTGAGCTCGGTGAAGCGTCACTTCGCAAGGCAAAGCGAGAGGCTGATCCAGCCCCGGTTCGAAAAGACCGGGGTCTGGAGAGCAACCTTCGGACTTTGCCGTTGATGCGAGAGCAGTCCTGCCGCGTCGGGCCCCGGAATACTTCGGACCGGAATGCGATGGGCCGACTTGAGATATTGCTGATCGCTGACGATCCTGAAGTCGTGGAGATTCTGAACCGGTTTCGCGAGAGGGAAGGGCATGCGGTTGACCGAATTAGCACCGACTTCGGTGGGCTGCGAGAGGTGCTCGAACACCCCTATGACGTCGTGATCTTTGATCAGATCCTGCCGGGGATGCGAGGCGCCGGGATTGCCGGGAGAATCAGGGAGATGCAGGGGAGTGGTAAAACAGTGATGCTGACAGGAATTCCCGACCTCGTGATGGAAGCGGCGGAATCCATTGAAGGGGTTGATATCATTCTGCCTCACCCGCTCACCTGTGAGGCGCTCAGTGAGGCGGTTTCCTCCTCGCGTCTTTCCCTTCCATCGTGACAATTATATGACCGCGAATCCCTTGCCAAATGGCTGAAATTTAGACCGATGCCATTAAATCCCCATTTCCTCAGGCGTTTGAAGTTTGCGAAAAGCAGTCGCGTTCGCGGAATGCTGTATCCGACATCGATCGCGTTTGCCTGTCTTGGTTTGGTGGTCACGTTCTTCACTGCCGATGCGATCTACCGCTCGGCGCGAATGGCGCTGGAAGAACGTTTTGAGGCGTCCTGTCTGAGGATTGATAAGGCACTTTCAAATCGCTTCGATGCCTACGAGCAGGTGCTGCGCGGCGGAGTCGCCTTCTTCGAATCAACCGAAAATGTAAGTCGGGAAGAGTGGGCGAGTTACGTCGATAAAATTGAAATTGAGATCGATTACCCGGGGATTCAGGGCATCGGTTACTCGGCGATTGTGTCACCGGATCGCATCACGGAATTTGAGCAGGAAGTCATTGCGGAGGGATTTCCGGAATTCCGGGTTTGGCCGGAAGGCGCCCGCGACATGATGACTTCGATTCTGTATCTGGAGCCATTCGACGTCCGCAATCGCCGTGCGTTCGGGTTCGACATGATGTCCGAGTCGATCCGCAGGACGGCGATGCAGAAGGCGATCGATCTCGGCCGGTCGACCCTGTCCGGCAGCGTCACCTTGAAACAGGAATTTGATACCGGGGTTCAGAAGGGATTTCTTCTCTACCTCCCGTTTTACAAACACGGCGTGCCGCTCGACACGGTAGAGCAGCGGAGGGCCGCGATTCAGGGCTTTGTCTACAGCCCGTTCCGGATGAATGACTTCATGAAGGGGCTCATGGGAACTGAAGTGAGCGAGGTCGGGATTTCGATCAAGGATGCCGGTTCTGCAGCCCGGAACGAGTTGATGTTCGAAACGGAGGCGATCAATCCGACCCCGTTATTTTCCAAAACGCTCACGGTGGAAAATTCGGGCTACCCGTGGACGGTGGAAGTGCTGAGTTCCAAACAGTTCGACAGCGGCTTCAGTTACCTTCCTTCGCTGGCGGTGATTCTCGCCGGTATTACGATTACCCTGCTCGGAGTCGTTATTCTCGCTGATTCGAGATCGATGCAGATCAGAGCGACAAAGATCGCTGAAGAAATGACCTCATCACTTCGTAAGAGAGAGCGTGAGATTCTGGAGCTGAACGGCAGCCTTGAAGAGAAGGTGGCTCAGCGCACCGCCAGGTTGCAGTCCGTGAACGAAGAGCTCGATGCCTTTTCCTACACGATCTCGCACGACCTCAAAACGCCGGTTCGGCACATCAAGGATCTACGGGGATTCCTCGTTGAGGATTATGAGGACGAGCTCCCTCAGGGTGCCAAAGATTATCTCGGCAGAATTGAGCGGGCAACCGTGCAGATGGAGTCGCTCATAGAGGATATGCTCGCGCTGGCGAGGTGTGTCCACATCAAGCCGCGGTATGCGGAGGTGGATCTCTCCGGAATGGCCCGCGAAATGGCCGATACTCTTTCGGGAAGTTTTCCGGAAAGGCAGTTCGAATTCGTGATCGCCGCGGGACTCAACGCCTACGCGGACCGGAACATGTGCAAGGCGATCTTTCAGAACCTGCTCGAGAACGCCGTCAAATTCACGGGCAGGGAAGAGGTCGCTACGATCTCATTCGGAGAGACGGATACCGAGAGGGGGAAGGCCTTCTACGTCCGGGACAACGGGGCCGGTTTCGACATGCAATATTCGGGCAAGTTGTTCCAACCGTTCAGGCGCCTTCACTCCAGTTCAGAGTTTCCCGGCACAGGTATCGGACTCGCGACGGTGAAGAAAATGATCGCTCATCAGGGCGGGGATATTTGGGTCGATTCGGAGAAGGGAGTGGGAACAACTTTCTACTTCTGCCTGCCCGCGGCAGGGGAAATCGGCGTTCCGGAAGATCGGATATCCTCCTCTCAGGACCCGGCAGCGGATGTCGCGCTGGGACGATAGCGACGAGCGTGTTGCGAACAGACCCAACAGGGTCTGGTCTGTGACTCAACAGGGTTGAGTGCCGGGTGGGCAGCGTGCACCGCCGCCGTTCTAACCAAACTACAATCCGAGCATTTCAGCCAAACCGCTTTCAGCCTCTTCGGGATTCAGGTAGTGACCGTTGTATTCGACGACACCCTCTTTATCGATGATGACCCACCACGGCGTTCCGCCGGTCTGATAGGCTCCGTTGACGCTGGGAAATTCCGGCGTTTTCACGGTGTGGCCCATTGGAATATCGAGGTCGAACTCCTCAGCTGCGATTTTCACCTTGTCTTCCGTGTTGTCGGTGAGGCCCTGGAAAGCGGTCTGAACGGCGAGGAATGCAACGCCGTCGTTGCTGCCGAATTTGTCGACGAGTCGTTTCAGCGTGGGGAAAGCGCGCTTCTGACTCGCTTCGCACCAGTGTTGGAAAAAGAGCATCACGATGACTTTCCCTTCGTAGTCGGTAATCTCGACCTTGCGCTTTCCTTCCGGAACCTGAATCCAGGTGGGGACGTCGAGCAGTGGCGCTTTTTGTCCCTGGATTCCTTTAGGCTTTTCTTTTTCGTCGGCAGACACCGCGCCGGAAGAGAACAACAGGAGTGAGGCTATGGTCAGAGTTGGGAGAAAGTGATTCATGGCAGATTCGTTTCAAATTTGGCACATTATTGCGGTCTTGCGGAGAAAAAACACCCTATTAAGATGGCGAAATGAAGTTCACATTATTCCTTTCCGCCGCGATATTGCTATTCTCTTACACGGTTCAGGGCGGACATCCTGAGAAAAATGCGGAGGGTTTTGAGACAATTTATGACGGAACCGATCTTTCCAAACTTGAAACGGAGGGCAACTGGAAGATTCAGGAGGATGGATCGCTTTATCTCGAGCCGCGTGAGGGTGAGAAAGGGTGGCAGCGTTACCATCACTATCTCTGGTTGAAAGAGACCTACGGTGACTTCGTTTTCGACTTCGAATACAAGCACGAGGAGGGCGGGAACTCCGGTTTCTACTTTCGTGTCTCCGATAAGGCCGATCCGGTGACTTCCGGATTCGAGGTTCAGATCATGGATTCCACCGGCAAGGCAGACGCCGATATGGGGCACCACGATCTCGGCGGGATTATCAAAACCAAGGGCGCGTCTAAAAACATGAGCAAGGCGCCGAATGAGTGGAACCGGATGACGGTCACGATGAAGGGAAATCATCTCACCGTCGTTTTGAATGGCGAAACGATCCAGGATTTCGATCTCTCATCGGTGAAGGGATCGGGTATCGAGCTCGTGCCTGAAGGTCTTCTTTCGATTCAGGATCATGGGTTGCCTTTTTGGGTAAGGAATCTGCGGGTGAAGCGCCTCTAGGAAGGGACAGCGGAATTCCGCGGGGCAGACGGATAGAGAAAGAGATTTCGCAGCGTGAAAAGAGACAGTTGCGATTTTTGATTCAGTTGGCACTGTAGAGGCGTGTCAGACGCTATTACTATTGCAAAAACCTGCGCGAAGTTCGCAGACGAGATTCAGGCCGAGAACATTATGGTTCTCGACCTGAGAGGAATTTCATCTATTGCCGATTACTTTGTCATTTGCACGGCGACTTCGGTCCCGCATTTGAAAGCGGTCAATCGCGAGATCCGTCGGGGAACCGAAGAGGAACTCGGCGAGAAACCGCGTTCGGGCGAAGGAGAGGCGAGCAGCCTGTGGATTATCATCGATTATGTGGACGTCGTCGTTCATATCTTTCACGAGGAAAAGCGCGAGTTGTATGCGCTCGAAAACCTCTGGTCGGATGCTCCCCGCGTGAAGCTCGATTTTATTGAGGAGGAAGCGGCTTCTGAAGCGACGCCTTCCGAAGCGTAACCTGTTGCGATGCGCGTCGAGGTCGTCAATACCGGCACGGAATTGTTGCTCGGTAAGGTGGTAAATACTCACGCGGGATTTTTCGGTCAGGAGTTGTTCAAACTCGGACTTCGCATACAGCGGCAAACGACGATCCCTGACGGGGACGAAATCAGGGAGGTGCTCCAAGAGTGCTTCCCGCGAACCGACGTGATTCTGATCACGGGGGGACTCGGGCCGACGAGTGACGACATCACGCGCGAAGTGGTTGCCGAAATGCTGGGGCTCGAGCTGATTCTCGACGAGTCGATTCTCGCGACGATCAACGAGATGTTTCGCAGTCGTGGCTACACGCCGAGTAAGTCGAACGACCGGCAGGCGATGGTTCCGGAAGGGGCAACCGTTCTGGAAAATCCCAATGGCACGGCGCCGGGTTTGTATCTCCCTGCCAATGAGTCGGTGGGGGCACCGCATCTGTTCCTTCTCCCCGGTCCGCCGAGCGAGTTGAAACCGATGTTTGCAGCGTTGGTCTACCCGAAACTCGCGGAGATGGCGGGCTCTGATCATGTTCCGGAGTGGCGGAACTTTCGCATTTACGGAGTCGGGGAATCATCTCTCGCGTCCAGGCTCGAACCGCTTTTTGAATCGATCGAGAATCTCGAGCTCGGCTACTGTGCCCGCCTCGGGGAAGTCGATCTCCGGTTGATCGGGATGTCTGTTTCGATCGAAGCTGCGTCTGCGGTGGTCCGGGCTGAGTATTCGGAAGACATCATCGTCGAATCCGAAGACTCGATCGAAGAGGTCGTGCAGCGGCTTTTAGCAGAGCGGGGCGAAACCGTTTCCACGGCGGAAAGTTGCACCGGCGGCAGCATCGCGAGTCTGATCACGGACGCTTCGGGTTCAAGTCGTGTCTTTGAATCGGGATTTGTAACCTATGCGAATGAGGCGAAGCGGGATATTCTCGGAGTTCCGCAGGAGGTGCTCGATCAGTTCGGTGCGGTGAGCAATGAAACCGTGGTCGCGATGGCGGAAGGTTGCCTTCGCGTCAGTGGCGCCGATCACGCGATCGCTGTGAGCGGTATTGCCGGTCCCACAGGCGGCACCGATGAGAAGCCGGTTGGCACGGTGCACGTTGCGATCGCGAGCAGGGGGGCGGAAACGTTCGCAAAGCGCTATTTCTATCCGATAGACAGGCTCAGTTTCAAAATGCGGGTGACCCGTCTCGCTCTCGACTTGCTGCGTCGCCGATTGCTCGGCTTCCCACTCGATTAATTCCCGTTTTGGGTGTATCATTTCCTCGCTCGCAGCTGATCCGGACTATGGAGAAATCCCCTTATATTTTATCGAGGAGTCGAATTATCTTTATGGTTATTCTCGCGTTGGTTTGTGGCTTTTTCGCTGGCGGACCGATTGAGGCTCAAATCTTTAAGCGGGACGGGGGACTCTTTAACCGCGATCCCAAGGCGCCCAAAGCGCAAACGGCAGACGAAATCGGAGTGCCGACCCCGGTGACCGGCCGTGTCACCGCCAGGAAGGGATACGAAATCACTTTTGAGATCAAAGCGGAGACGAAGACGCCGGGAGCCGCGGTCGAGTTTTTGATTCGGACGTTTCCCTCGGCGGGAAAAATTGTTTCGATGGTGAACAAGCCGAACGAGCGGAACAAGGCGCTCGTTACGTATTATGCCGATCCGACGACAGGGGCGTCGTCGGATGCGTTCGCGTTTGCGGTTCGTTATCGCGGAGGACGTTACTCATCGGCGATGCGATACGATATCGATCTTGAAGGGGGGACTAACGGGAACTCCGCGGCGGCGATTCAAGTGCCGGAGTCGGTCGATTTTGGGAAAGTGTCAGTGGGGGATGAAGCGGTTCGTGAGATCAAGATCGTCAACATCGGGGAAGGGGCCTACGAGCAGGTGATTCTGCTGACGCCGCCCTGGTATCTGATCGAGCCGGCATCCGGGAAACTGGGTCTCGCGGGCAACGGATCGGCGACGATGAAGGTGGCATTCCGTCCCGATCTGACGGGAGAGACAAGCTATTTTCTCAGTCTGACTCGCAGCAAAGAGGGGACAACGAAACTTTTCGGAAGCGGTGGAGAGCCGTTCACCTTGTCTGCCGAGGCGGTTAAGTTGGAACTCGATCCCTCCTCCGGGGAGCGCGTCGGGACGGTCGAGTTGGTGAATTCGGGCGAGAAGCCGATTCAGGTGAAAGCTCAGGCGAGTCCCCGCCTCGAGAACAGCATTCTGGATCGCTACCTCATTGCTCCGGGCAAGCCGAAGGCGATCACGATGCGGCTTGCGACGACGGACACCGCCCCCTTCGACGGGATGGTGCAGTTCCAGATGGATAACGGCTATTCCAAGTATGTGAAGGTGATCGCCCCGGTCGTGCCCGGGAAGCTGGAAGTGACCATTCCCGACTCGATGTCGGCCGAGGTTTTGAACTTCGGTAAGGTTGAGGCAGGGCGTTCGGTCGAGAAAAAAATCAGTCTGAGGAATACAGGGGGCGTCGCCGTGCCGCTCGAGTTTCATATCCCGACGCCTTTCCAAATGCTCAACGATCCGGGGCTTCAGTTAGGACCTCGTTCGGAAGTTTCGATCTCGCTGGGGCTCTTTCCCGGAGGGAGTCAGAAGGGAAGTATCGATGTGACGATGAATGTCTTCGGCGGGGAGCAGACTCTCCCGATTCGTCTCCTCGGAAACGTGTTGCCGGGAAGTGGTGCGAGCAGTTCTGCCGGAGGGAACGCGTCAGCCATTCCTGCGAGGCGTTTCCGGTTCGGTGCTCCCGGTGGTTCGGGCGGCGTTGTCAGTGCGAGTGCGCCGGCGTCGGAGGAGGCACCTGAAGTCGTTCAGATCCCGAATTCTGTTCAGACAGCCGGCAAAGCTCCCTCCGTGCCGGGACAGAAATGGCGTGAATCTCTCTCTGCTGCCGAGCGCGCCGAGTTGCAGACTCCTTTCGGCTACCTCGCGCGTCCGGTCGTGAACTGGAAGATCAATCCGGCTCTCCGTCGCCCCGAGGATCTCACCATTATTGAGAAAGATTCCAAATCGATCACCGTCGGCTGGACGGCTCCGAAGGGAACCGCGCCATTCACGTTTGTCATCGAGATGCGCGGCCTCTACGCGAACCCTGAGAACGGGAACCTCCCCGAGAACATCTGGATTCCCTACGACAACGTGGAATTTGAGCGGATTGATCGCCTCGTGAAGGCGAAGATCAAGGGGTTGAATCCGTACTCCAGCTACGAAATGCGGGTTCTCATGATCGATGATCGCAACGAAAGTTCACCCGCTTCTGAAATCCTCATGGGTGAGACCGATGCTCCGATGGACTGGACTTACATCTACCTCGTCCTCGGAATTATCGTCGCGATATTGTTAGTCTTCGCGATCATCAAAGTCGTTCTCGCCCGTCGGCCTGAAGTGTATCAGAGCCAGTACGCGGATATGTGAGCTTATTCTCCCGGTTCGGGAGGAGCCGGTTTGCGGCAGTCGTCGCAGTATTCTGAGCCGTCAGCCGCGACTCTGAATTCGCGCTGGGGATGGGTCTTGTCGGTCGCACCGCAGGTGTCGCACTCGTGGAAGGCTTCCGCGTCACTGATTTTGCCCGCCTCAAAGCGATGGCGGCGAACCGCGAGCTCGGCACCCTGACGCCATGAGTGAATGAAGCCCGGAACAAACGTGAGAAGATAGGGGGCCATTCCAACGAGCAGGATGATTCCCATGAGCACCGGGCTGCCCATCACGCCGATGATCAGAAAGGTCGCGTTCGCATAACCGAGCCATTTTGCCTTGATCGGAATGATGCCGAAAAGGTGGATAACCTGGTTGGGAAACAGCGAGGCAAAGGCCAGAAACACGACCGAATAGAAAACCATATTCATGAATCCGGCGAGGTCACCCGCCCATGGCAGCAGCCCCGCGAGCGTGATCGTAATGATGCTGGAGACGACGTAGAGCGTCACCTTGAACGAACCCCATTCTCCCTCGAGCGCGTCGCTGATGAAAAACATGAAGAGCGCTGCGATAATGACGAAAAGAACACTGGAGGTGCGAGGCACTAACACCCAGCTGAAAATTCGCCAGACTTCGCCGGAAAGAATCGCGGTTTGATCAAATTGGATCCACTGGAGAAACTCCGGTGAAAAGGAGGCGAGAGCCCAGGTCATCACCTGAAAGCCGGCAATCCAGCGCAATAGCTGCGGAAATGCGAGTTTCCCAAAGCGCCGTTCCAGCGAATTGATAATCTGATTTCCCGTTTCGTAGATCATGGGGGAAGGTGAAGGGGAATCGCGGGAATTCAAATGCCAAGTTTGCGCTCGTGATAATCCCGCGGATTGACTTCGTATCAACTCACGCGAAGATCAGGAATGCACCGCTCTCCACTGCACGAAAAACACCTGGAACTGGGCGCTCGAATCGTTCCTTTTGCCGGTTGGGAAATGCCGATCCAGTATGCGGGAATTGTCGCGGAGCATCACGCGGTTCGCAAAGGTGTCGGCGCTTTTGACATCTCTCACATGGGGGAGTTGGAAGTCTCGGGAGCCGGAGCAGAGCCGTTCCTTAACGGCCTTTTAACGAATGACGTTTCCGTGCTTTCAGACGGCGAAGGCCAGTACACGCTGATGCTGAACGAGGCGGGTGGCGTCATCGATGATCTCATTCTTTATCGTCTTGCGCCGGAGCGCTACTTTCTTGTCGTGAATGCTTCGAAGATTGAGGAGGATGTCACCTGGATCACGTCAAAACTGGAACCGGGAATTTCACTCGTCGATCGCAGCGACGTGTTCGGCGGAATCGCGGTGCAGGGACCTGAGGCGGTCGCTCTGTGGAAGTCGCTCGAGCCGGGGATGCCTCTGCCGGAGCGCAACGGGATCAGCGAATCTGCAGACGGAACGGTACTCTGCCGGACCGGTTACACGGGTGAGGACGGGTTCGAGCTTTTTGATTCGGTTGACCGTATCTCTGACTGGTTCGCGCGAATCATTGCAGCCGGTGCGACGCCATGTGGGCTCGGCGCGCGCGATACCTTGCGCCTGGAGAAAGGGTACCCTCTCAACGGTTCTGATCTCGATGAGACTCACACGCCACTCGAGGCGGGACTTGGTTACTTTGTGAAACTGGATAAACCCAACGGTTTTATCGGTCGGGAAGCGCTCATTGCTCAAAAGGAGAGCGGGCTCCCGAGTCGACTCGTCGCGCTGAAGCTGTCCGGAAAAGCGCCGCCGCTTCGACATGGATACGAGGTCGCTGACCCGTCCTCCGGAGAGATCATCGGAACGCTCTGCAGCGGTTCGCTTTCCCCGACGCTGGGAGTGGGCATCGGGATGGCCTATTTGCCGGTTGCCTGTGCCACCGTCGGAACACACTTTGTGATCCGGATTCGGGGCCGGGATTTTCCAGCCGAATCCGTGAAAAAGCCCTTTGTGTGAGAATTGATGCTTTCCGTGTTGTCCGAAATTTTAAATCATGTTTTTTTCTTATCTCAATGAACGTTCCTGAAAATCTCCATTACGCTGAGTCCCATGAGTGGGTGAACCCGGAAAATACCGACGCGGCTCCCGTGGGTATCAGCGACCACGCCCAGGCCGAGCTGAGTGACGTCGTCTATCTCGAACTCCCTGAAGTGGGGACCGTCGTTGCCAAAGGTGACTCCATCGCGGTGATCGAATCGGTCAAGGCGGCCAATGATATCTACTCTCCTGTCAGTGGTGAGATTGTAGAGGTCAACGAAGCGCTCGTGGAAGCGCCCGAACCGATCAATACCGATCCTTACGGGACCGGTTGGATGGTCAAAATTAAACTGTCTGATGCGAGTGAAATTGAGGGGCTTCTCGATTCAGCGGCGTATCAGAAAATCCTTTCGTGATTTGGGCTCTCCATTCTTAGATCGCCACCTTGGAGTTCTTTCTCATGAAGAGGGGGACATGCTGTCGACGCTCGACTACGATTCGATTGAGGCTCTCATTGCCGACGTCGTTCCGGGGCAACTCCTCGAGGAAAAGTCGCTCGATTTGCCGGAGCCGCTGACCGAGTACAATGCGCTCGCGAAGTTGCGGGGCTACATGGAGCAAAATGTCGTCGCCACCTCCATGATCGGGCGGGGCTACTACGACACGATCACTCCGCCTGTGATTCAACGCACGGTTCTGGAGAATCCGGGATGGTACACCGCCTACACGCCTTATCAGGCGGAAATTTCTCAGGGCAGGCTCGAAGCGCTCCTGAATTTTCAAACGCTCATCTGCGAGCTGACGAGTCTTCCCGTCGCCAATGCATCGCTGCTCGACGAGGGCACTGCGGCGGCGGAAGCGATGGCGATGGCAGCGGCGGCTCGACCGAAGGGCACGGTTTTTTTCGTGAGCGATCAGTGTTTCTCTCAGACGATTGCGATTCTCGAAACGCGCGCCGAACCGCTCGGTATTGAGCTGGTAATCGGGGCAGTCGATGAGTTCGATTTTGCGGAACGCGGTGGTGAACTTATCGGAATGTTGCTGCAGTATCCCGGAGAGAGCGGGGCGATTGAGACACACGAAAGTGCCGTGACCCAATGCCGTGAGAGCGGGGGAGTCGTGGTTGTTGCTGCCGATTTGCTTTCCCTGACATTGCTGAAACCTCCCGGTGAATGGGGCGCTGATATTGTCGTGGGCAGTGCGCAGCGATTCGGGGTTCCAATGGGATTCGGAGGACCGCACGCGGCCTTTCTCGCCTGTGCCGATGGGATGAAGCGACGCCTGCCCGGGCGACTGGTCGGCGTTTCAAAAGATTCCGACGGCCGACCCGCTCTGAGGCTTTCGCTCCAGACACGGGAACAACACATTCGTCGCGAGAAAGCGACTTCTAACATTTGCACCGCACAGGTATTGCTGGCGGTCATGGCAGGGTTTTACGCCGTCTATCACGGGCCCGAAGGACTGAAGCGAATCGCCCGGGAAATCCACGACGCGACCAGTGCGCTCGCGGAGGCGCTGAAAGCGAAAGGTTACGAAGTGATCAATGACAGCTGGTTCGACACGCTCACGATCGCCCTCTCCGGAGAGCAGCGCGAGGGCGTGCTGCAACGGGCTCGCGACGCGGGATTGAATCTTCGTCAGGATTTGGAGGCTCGCGTCGGCATTTCGCTCGATGAGGTCTCGGTAGCGTCCGGGGAATGGAAAAAACTTTTCACGGTGTTTGAGTTAGGAGACGTGAGCGGGACAGGGCTCGAAGGCATTCCCGGCGCGGTGAAGCGGGAGTCAGCTTTTCTCCCTCAGTCGGTTTTCCATCGGTTCCGGAGTGAGACCGAACTGCTGCGCTACATCCGGAGACTGGAAGGAAAGGACATCGCTTTGAACTGGAGCATGATCCCGCTCGGGTCCTGCACGATGAAGCTGAACGCCGCTTCCGAGATGCTCCCTCTGAGCTGGCCGGAAGTCGCGCGGATTCATCCCTTTGCGCCGGAGGATCAGGTCGCCGGGTATCGCACGATGATCAGTGAACTCTCCAACTGGCTCGCGGAGATCACCGGTTTTGACGCGGTGAGCGTTCAGCCGAATGCGGGATCTCAGGGTGAGTATGCCGGCTTACTCGCGATTCGACGTTTCCATCAGTCGAATGGAGACGCGGACCGCAAGGTGTGTCTCATCCCCATGTCAGCTCACGGGACGAACCCGGCGAGTGCGGTCATGGCAGGGTTCGAAGTCGTTCCCGTGGCCTGCGACAGCGACGGCAATATCGACATGGAGGATATAGCGGCGAAGGCTGAGGAACATTCAGCGAGGCTCGGGGCTCTCATGATCACCTACCCGTCGACCCACGGAGTGTTTGAGGAAACCGTCGATCAGATCTGTGAACTCATTCACAGAAACGGCGGGCAGGTTTATATGGACGGCGCGAATATGAATGCTCAGGTCGGGCTTTGTTCGCCCGGGAGCATCGGTGCAGACGTGTGTCATCTCAATCTCCACAAGACTTTCTGCATTCCTCATGGCGGCGGGGGACCGGGCGTTGGGCCGATCGGTGTCGCTGCGCACCTCACTCCTTTCCTCCCCGGCCATGGCGACTGGAGCGAAAACAGGGACGCCCCGGTGAGTGCGGCACCCTTCGGAAGCGCGAGCATTTTGACGATTTCGTGGATGTATATCGCGATGACAGGGCGCCGGTTGCAAAAGGCGACCGAGATTGCGATTCTCAATGCGAACTACATTGCCGCGCGGATCAGCGATTGTTATCCCGTTCTTTACCAGGGGAAGAATGGCCTCGTCGCGCACGAATGCATCATTGACGTCCGGCCCTTGAAAGAACGCGCCGGAGTCGACGTCGAGGACATTGCAAAAAGGCTCATCGATTATGGGTTCCATGCGCCGACGATGTCGTGGCCCGTTCCCGGAACGCTCATGATCGAGCCGACCGAAAGCGAATCCAAGGAGGAGCTGGATCGCTTTTGCGAAGCGATGTTGAGCATCTACCGTGAGGTGGAGGCGATCGAATCAGGCGAGTGGAACGAGACCATCAACCCGCTTAAGTGTGCTCCGCATCCCGCCGAAACGCTCCTCTCTTCGTCGTGGGACCGGTCCTATTCTCCCGAGGTGGCCGCCTATCCACTGGAATGGGTGCGGGAGCGGAAATTCTGGCCTCCCGTCAGTCGGATTGACAATGTCTTTGGTGACCGGAATCTCGTCTGCACCTGCGACGGGATGGATTCCTACGAAGCGTGAGTGATGAGTGATTCCGACGGGCGAGCCTTTCCCGATGATTGGAAACCGAACATGGTGGCCAATCTGGTCTTTCTCACGCGCGGGGATGAGGTCCTGCTGATCCATAAAAAGACAGGTCTCGGCGCGGGGAAAATCAACGGTCCCGGTGGAAAGCTGGAGCCGGGGGAAACCGCGCTGGAGTCGGCGGTTCGTGAAGTTCAGGAGGAGCTGCTCATTACGCCCCGGAATCTGGAGGAAAGGGGAGTGCTGCACTTTGACTTCGTCGACGGACTCAAATTGCACTGCACCGTCTTTCACGGAAGCGGTTTTGAGGGGGTTCCGCAGGAAACGAGGGAAGCCCGGCCGGAGTGGTTTTCGATCGACGGGATCCCTTATGATCGCATGTGGGCCGACGACCGGTACTGGCTGCCGCAGATGCTGGCAGGGATGCATTTCCAAGCCTGGTTCCATTTTGACGGCGAAACGATGCTCTCGCGCGAGGTGCGTTTTCATCGCGCTTAACAAAATTCATTTTTGCAAAGTTGATAATCTGCTGCTGTAATTATTCAATAATTGGAAAATATGAAAATTTGAGACTCAGGGGTGAATTTTTAAAAAGATCGGTCTTTCCGGCGGGTGAAACCGATGGTATTTGTATGGATGCTTTGTAAACATCCATTTTTGGCTCTGACCTCCGGCCTTGTAATTGCATTTGGGTCCGTTGGTTGCGTGGGCAACAAAAACAAAGATGTCGCTGAAACTCCACTGGCGGCTCCTCCTGCCGCGGCTTATCCCGACAGTCCTTCGAATTACCCTGACTCAACCGGCACGGCTCCACCGGCTTCGACGCCGCATGATTACGCGGCCACGAATTCTTCCACAAATTCTTCCACGAATGCCTCGAGTCCGGCACCGAGCGCTCCGGTATTTGAATTGAGATCAGGGGAGCAGCTCATCACCCATTCTATCGTGAAGGGGGACACCCTCGGCGGAATCGCTTCGCATTACAATTCGAGTCAGAGTCGCATCATGGCCGCCAATGGCATGACGAATACGAAGATTTACGCCGGCAAAACCTTGCAGGTCCCCACCTCAGCACCACCCGCCGACCTTGCCATGAACGGTGCCGGAGCAGGCGCGGCGGCTCCCCGCACCGGTGCGGCTCCTTACCCCGCTCCCGCAGCAGCCTCCCCGTATTCCAGAGCGGGAAGCTCACCTTACTCAGCTCCCGGCGCCTCACCTTACTCTCCTCCGGCACCGGTTGCACCGGTGACTCCGCCGACCAGCTACGGCAGCGGCAGCTACGGATCTTCCACGACAGGGGGCACTTATCCGTCACCGACAAGTGCACCGGCACCGGCACCGGTTCAGCCGACCTATTCGACGAATGCCCCGAGCCCGCCGGTGGTGCCTTCGTCGCCTTCGACGACTTCCTTTCCCCGGGTGCAGAACGCACCGGCACCTCCACAGGCCGGAGGGTCGTTCCCGACACCCAACCTGAGCAGCGGGAGCGGTCAGGTTCAGTTTTCGAACTGATCTCATTTCAGTCCGCACCTTCAAAAGATATGGCTATCCCTGTCGGTATTATCACCGTATCGGACCGGGCCTCATCCGGTGAATACGAAGATCACGGCGGCCCTGCCGTGAGAAAAGCCTGTCAGGAAAATGGCTGGGAAGTTCTCGCCGAGGCAGTCGTTCCCGACGAACTTGAGCGCATCCAGACGACGATTCGTGCCTTTTCAGCTCAGGGCTGCGGCCTCGTTCTCACGACCGGCGGCACCGGGGTCGATCCACGTGATGTGACTCCCGAAGCGATTCGCGGAATCATGAGAGTTGAGATTCCCGGCTTCGGGGAAACGATGCGAATGCGTTCTCTCGAGATCACACCCAATGCGATCTTATCCCGTTCGCTTGCTGCGATGGTTGATCAATCTCTCGTCATCGCTCTGCCCGGAAAACCGACCGGAGCTGTCGAGTGCCTCGAATTTGTGAAGGGGGCGATTCCTCACTCCGTCAAACTTGCGCTCGGCGTTCCGACTTCCTGTTAAGTGGCGCAGGACGGTCTTTTCGGCTCAATTGTGTTCTCATCCCGTTCCGGGAGGTTGACTATTTCTCCGTAATCTTAGCGGAGGCAGGCGCTTCTCCGATCTACGTAATCGCCCGGCATCAGCGGTATACAGTCGAGTGCTGCGCAAGCTGCTAACGGAGGATGGAATCCTGCGTTGTCTCAATTCATCGCTGGATTTCGGGGACTCTGGCGAGGCGAAAGCACATGGATTCCTTTCGAGGACACCATCAAGCGGACTCTTTACTCCGCTGTGGCTGAGATTCTTCGCCACGTGAAGATATATCTGGGTGGTGCTGATCTCTGCATGTCCGAGCAGTTCTTGAAGGGTTCGAATGTCCGTGCCGCTTTCGAGGAGGTGGGTAGCGAAGCTGTGACGTAAAGCATGCGTCGTGACTCGTTTTTCGATGCCCGCCTTGTCCACTGCTTCGCGAAACGCATTGCCATAGCTGCCCTCATGGAAATGATGACGCCTCCGTATTCCCGTATCGGGATCCACCGAGAGAGAAGGGGCGGGGAACAACCAAAAACGCCGAGGGCCGGAAGCGTTTTGGCCGGAGCGAAGTGAAGCTCGAAGAGAGAGGCGGCGAGTGGAGCCGCCGAAGCAAAACCATTCCCACTTCTCTCCTGCTCGAGGTGCTTTCCTGGCCATCGCTGTTGGAAGCGCCACTCCGGGTAGATTTTCGGCTTTATCTTGCTCCCACGTCTCTCGAAGTTGCCTTTTCCATAGTTTCAGTTTCTCGATGAGTGATGACGGCAAAACAGTGACGCGATCCTTGCCGCCTTTTCCGCTTCGAATCGTCAGTTGCCCGCGCGCTTCATCGATATCCTTGATTCGGAGACTCAGCAGCTCGGCAACTCGAAGCCCGGCTCCGTATTGAAGTTCTGCGGCGAGACAACATGTTTTCGGAAGTTCTTCGAGGAGCCCTGCTATTTCGGAAAGACTCAGAACCACAGGAATTCGTTTATGGGTCTTCCTCATCGTCACACCCAGATCCACTTCTTCCCTTCCGCAAACATCCTTGAAGAAAAATACCAAAGCATTGAGAGCTTGCTTCTGTGTTGAAAAGGCGACCTTTTCCCGGACGATCATCATCTCCAGAAAGTCGCGACCTCGAGCCGGGTCGAGCAGCGCCCGTTCCTCTCCCACCCAGCGAGCGTAACGCCCGGCCCAGCCTGCATAGGTGATACGAGTTCGCCTCGCCAGTCCCCGGCGGGCACCCGCTTTATCGACTGCATGACGAACCCGTTCCTCCAGCGTCATCCCGCTGTGACCGGCTGATTGGCAATGATTCAGCCAGTTTAAATACCAGCGCATCGCTTCCGTCCACTGCTTAATTTGCCACTCCTCGCGAGGTTTTGAAGCAACTTGAGCTCGCCAGAAAAGCTTCGCCGAGTCTCGCCCCGGCGGGAGGGTGCGGGAAACACGCCATGACTCGAACCAATTCAGAAACACCTCGAAAGCACC
>JBLXHA010000003.1:0-626739 GCA_048260165.1 Verrucomicrobiales bacterium | reverse complement strand
CACTCACGGCGGGGAAGGATTGTTCCCGGCAACCGTGTCAAGCTACCTGCTTGCATTGGGAAGTCGATTTGATACGCTGTATCTGAATTGGCGTCCGTTTGCGCGTTTCTCTGAGGAGCCCTGTGCGGGAATATCGCACGCAGGGATCTGCGAGGGGGGCGCTCGGTAACGAGCGTCCCTACCTCAATAGCCTAAAAAAGACAAGATGGCTTGGCCTACACCGCAATACTCCAAATCTCAGGTCAATCGAGCTGGCAATATCCTATGCGGAAAAGATTTTGATCTTGACACGTGGTGGTGGGCTTACGAAGTATTAGGAAACTGGCGCAGCTGTCATGGCTACCCTATCAACACATTCCAAGCAACACTTAGGTCAAAACTTAAGTCAATAGACACAAGTGCGATCGTCGCACAACGCCTTAAGCGGACACCGTCAATCGTCTCAAAGCTGCGTCGATTCGACGGGATGAATCTCGCACGAATGCAAGATCTTGGGGGCCTCCGAGGTGTAGTAAAAACTATGAAGATGTTACGCGCACTCGAAGCAAGCTACGATGCATCTAGATTTCACCACGAACTAGTAAACAAGGTCGACTATATCTCGAACCCTAAGCCGTCCGGATATCGTAGTATCCACCTCGTGTATAAATATCAAAAACCAACTGGAATTTCAGACTACAACGGCCTCCTTATCGAGTTGCAATTGCGAACCAAAGTTCAACACGCATGGGCGACCGCTGTTGAAACAATGGGACTCCTCCTTGACCACTCTCTCAAATCAAGTGAGGGTCCCGATAGATGGCTAAAATTTTTCGCACTTGCTTCTTCTGCGTTAGCCCATCTTGAAGGATCTCACCCCGTTCCCGGGTATGAGTCACTAGCGAAAAGGGATACCTTTCTAAAAACAATAGAAGAGGCAGATGATCTTCAGGTTACTCACAAGCTACGGGGCTTTACGGTCGCTCTTAACGCGATAACGACCGACAAACGAGCCGGGGCTTACCATCTGATCGTTCTGGATCTCGCGGATCTCACAGTGCAAATCACCGGATACTCTTTCAATCGACTTGAAGAGGCAAATAGGCAATACGCAAATGTTGAGGAACGTGCTGAAAAAGGGGAAGAGCTCCAAGCAGTCTTGGTTGCCGCAGGGTCGATCGAAAACTTAAGGAAGGCATATCCAAATTTCTTTCTGGATGCCACAGAGTTTGTGAATCTCCTTGGGAGAATTCGGAGGACCCTAGAAAGGTAAAAGACTAACAACGCGTGGGACCTCAATGCCGTTCGGGCGTGAGTCCACTAAAACATTGAGGCAAGAAAATGAAATCAAGTCGTTCCGTGTCATATGGGGGCAGTCAAAAATTATTGAATACTGATATCATCGGGGAAACGGGCAGAGCAGGCGGCGCGGGGATAGATTACTTATCCGCGGAGTGAAAGCGTGAAGAGGAATGATTGACTGGACCGCTGGAGGTCGACAGTTCGTTAATTCGGCGGTCTGTTTTTAACCGGGTTTATTTTCCTCTCAGGTAACTCTTCCATAGTGGCAATCTCGCTCCGAGAGATTTGGCAGAGCATCGGGAAGGCGGAAAAGTGAAAACGGTTTTAAAAGAGGGCTCTCGAATGCAAACCGGGGTATCAGCGTCACCAGCGGTGCCAACCGAATTAAGGTCTCATAACGCAGCCAGCAACTCCGGAGCTTTCCCGAATTTTTCTTCGAACTCACGAATCGTCGGCTCGATGCGAACTTTCCATTTGGCCTCGTGATTGAGGGCAATCGCGGAGAGTTCGTGATTCAGAAACGGGTTTCGAAAACGGTCGAGGGTTTCCCGGGCGAAAGACTCCGGATTCTCGCAGCGGTCTTCAATCGCAGGGACAATTTCCTCGAAGAGAACCTTTTCGAGCCACGAGCCAATTGCCGAATCTTCGATCGCTTCGCGAACCGTTTTGATATCAGTCCCTCTCGTTTTCGCGACGAGGGCGGAATGCGCCCCGTTGAGAATCCGGACTTTGCGGAGCGTGTAGGGGCGAATGTCACCGCTCATGACCACGGCGGGATGACCGGAGAACGGAAATTCCGGGTCATAGGCATCCACGGCCCAGAAGGCAAATGGCTCGGCGCTGATGAGAAGCGGGTCCTCTTCAAGAAGGGGATGCTGATCCGGTCTTCCGGGAACGATGCGATCGACCAGTGAGTTTACCCAGCGGCATTCGATCTCGAGCCAGTCGGTCAGGTCAGTGTCCAGGCCCCAGTAAGCCGCCTGTTCGAGGACGAGATCGCGAAGGAGGTCCGCATTTGATTCGACCAACTCGCAGGGGAGAATCCAAAGTCTGTTGCCGCCCGCTTCGAAGTGATGGCGAAGCACTGTGAGCAATTTGGCGGGGAAGGAAAATGGCGGGCTTCCGATCTGCGTTTCATCCCGTTCGTCGAGGGCAAGTCCGGCTTCGGTCGTGTTCGAAAGAATCGTCGTCAGTTTTGCCGAGGCCGCGATTTCGAGAATCTCCTCCCATTGCGTTCCGGCGTGGAGGGCTCGCTGAATCGAGGTGACCGACTGCGTTTCGTCGATGATCGCCCCGTCACGAAATCCCCGGATCGCGACGTGGTAGTTTCCGCCGGCGCGGTTCAAGGCTTCAGCCCGCTCCGTCCCGGTCGACTGAACGACGGTGACTTCCAGCGGCGGGTTGAGTTCGCCGGCGAAGAGATCGGCGAATCCGCGCAAAAAGTTCCCTGCGCCGAACTGGAGGATCATGATTCCAAATCGGGCATCCCGAGTTCTTTGCGAACCCGGTTCTGATTCTCGAGAGCGGCTTCGAGCGTGGGCGCGGTGAAAGTGATGTGCCCCATTTTTCGGCCACGTCGGGCTTCACGTTTCCCGTAAAGATGAAGCGAAGCGCCGCGATGCTCGAGGACGGTGCTCCAGTCGGGATCGTCGTTGTTTTCCACCCAGACATCGCCGAGAAGATTGAGCATTACGGTGGGGGAATGGAGGCGCGTCGAGCCGATCGGGAGTCCGGTGATGGCGCGGAGTTGCTGCTCAAACTGCGAGACCTCACACGCGTTGATCGTGTGGTGTCCGGAGTTGTGAGGACGGGGCGCCATCTCATTCACGATAAGGCGTCCGTTTTTGGAAACGAAGAATTCCACGGCGAGGATGCCGACGTAGTCGAGTGCTTCGGCAATGCCGAGGGCGATCTTTTCGGCGCTCGCAATCAGTCCGGTGTCGAGCCGGGCCGGAACGATCGAGACGTCGAGAATGTGATCGCGATGAATGTTTTCCGCAGCGTCGTAGGAAGCCGTGCCACCAGCCTGATCCCGCACGACGAGAACGGAAAGCTCCGCCGCGAGATTGATCTTCTCCTCGAGGACGGCGCGCGGGGCATCGAACTCGTTCCAGATCGCAGCGGCATCACTGTCGCGGGATACCGAGAGCTGGCCTTTGCCGTCATAGCCGAATTCGGCGGTCTTGAGAATCCCGCCGTTGTCGCCCAGATTCCTGAGTGCTTCGGCGAGTGATTCGGTGGATTCGACGACGGAGAAGGCGGCGCAGGGGAATTTGTGTTCAGAAAGGAAGCGCTTTTCCCGCTCGCGATGCTGACAGGTCGTGATCGCCTTCACGCCGGGCATCAGCGGAATGCTCGCGGCGACGGTTTCGAGCAGTTCGCGGGGAATGTTCTCAAATTCGACCGTGGCAACGTCCGCTTCTTTGAGAAATGTCTGAAGCGCTTCGGGGGAATCAAACGGTTCTTCGATGACGAGGTCGGCCATTCCGGCTGGACCGTTGTCGGGGGCCCCTATCCAGCTGATGACGCGATAGCCCATGCGCCTCGCTTCCATCGTCAGCATGCGGCCCAGTTGCCCGCCGCCGAGGACGCCGATTGTGGCCGGAGGTCTGAGAAAATCGCTCATCCGGGGAATCAGTTGTCGAGAGCGGGGAGTTCGGATGCCTCGACTTTCGCGCGAAGCGATTCGCGGTATTCGCTCAATTTTTCCGATGTGGCCTCGCATTCATTCGCAAGGAGTGAAACCGCGAAGAGTCCGGCATTGGTCGCTCCGGCTTCGCCGATCGCAAAGGTTGCGGTGGGAATCCCGGCCGGCATTTGGACGATCGAAAGCAGGGAGTCGACTCCGTTGAGAACCCGGGATTTCACCGGCACTGCGAGAACGGGGATAGTCGTCAACGCGGAGGCCATTCCCGGAAGATGAGCGGCGCCACCGGCACCGGCGATGATGCATTTGAGCCCACGATCTTTGGCGCTTTTGGAATAGTCGAAAAGCAGCTCGGGGGTGCGGTGGGCGCTCACGACTTTCGTTTCGAACGGAATTCCAAAATCACGCAGCACTTCGGCGGCCTTGCACAGCGTGGGCCAGTCGGAGGTGCTCCCCATGATGATGCCGACGAGCGGCGCTTCCGTGTTGGTTGAATCGGACATTCTCTTAAACTGGCGACCTTCGGCACGCGAGCAAGAGAATTTCCGGCCCGCGAGCGATTATTCCTTCGAGGCTCCGTCGAGGTAAACCTTACGTTTGGTCGTGGATCCATCGCTCCAGCGGAACTGGATCACGGCCGGGCCTTTCGGGTTGGCGGGAGCACCGAAGAAGAGTTCCTGCGATGACTGGCTGCGGTAGCCGGCTCCCGCGTAGTATTCTGCCGTCTGGGTGGGGAAGTCGGGAATCGTCACGGTGACGCGGACGCCTGCGGGGTGTTTTCCCGGGGTGTCGATCGTCACGCTGAGTGGCTGATGATTGGAAGACTCCGTCTGATTGAGAAACGCGGCGGGATCGGAATCATTGAGTGCGGCAATAAAATCAACGCGGTGATCGCGATTCAAATCAGTAGTGACGAGCGCTCTTCCCGCGCCGTAGGCAAGCAACCCGCTATGTCGGGCCGGAATCGCGATGAACGGTGTCTCTGAACTTCCGGTACCGAGAAGCAACTGGGAGACGCCCGAAGTGTTGGGCTCCGGTTTCTGAATCGTGGCCGCGGCGCGATTCTGGAGGAGGTAGGCGTCAGTGAACCCGTCGTAATTGATATCGGTCAGAGCAATGCCGTAGCTTTGCGAGACCTGCGCGATGCGGGGAAGGGGGGTGAACGTGAATTTCCCTGTACCGTCATTGATGAGGACTCCCGACTCGCGGGTGCTGAGAGACCATGTTTTCCCTTCGTTCAGTTTCTTCTGCGGGAGGAGGGCCGGCAGAAGATCGACGAACTCGCGGGGTGACTTCGCTTTTTCAGCGATCGCGGGATCCGCTTCCGCGAAATCGGTCCAGCCTCGTAACGGCAGGAGCTCCCCGTTTTCCTCGAGCATTTCAATACTGTCTTCGTAGCTGAAAAGAGCATCACCTTCCAGCAGTTCACCGCGGGAGAGGATCGTTTTCTCGCTGTTGAGCCCTTCGTTGGCGACGAGGTAGTCGATGTCACCGTCATTGTCGATGTCGCGACCCGTGATCGCATTCCATCTTCCGGTAAGATTCTCCAACCCGGCTTCGCTGGTGACCTGAGTCAATTTACCGCCGTCATTTTTCCACAGCTGGATCGGCCCCCATTCGGTCGTGAGCATGAGATCAAGAGTGCCGTTGTTGTCGACGTCGGTCCAAATGGCACTGCTCACCGCACCGGTGTTTTTGAGCGAGGGCGCGAGTTGATCCGTGACGTCGGTGAATTTCGCCTTTCCGTCATTTCGAAGCAGGTAGCTTGTTCCCGGTTCGGGATAGCTCCCCGGTTCGAAGTGGCCTCCCACGAACAGATCGACATCCCCGTCACGATCAAAGTCCGCGGCTGCGACGGGTCCACTGTTTGTGGTCGCTGTCGGGAGCGATCCGGCTGGCGCCCTGACAAAACTGCCCTTCTGCATGAGGTAGAGCCGGTCTTGAAGTGCTCCGGGAGTTTCCTTCGATTCAATCCCGCCGCTCGCAATGAAAAGATCGACATCCCCGTCGTTGTCGGCGTCGAAATAGACGGCTCCTCCATCTTCGGAGGATTTCGTGTTTTCGAGTGATTTGCCGGTATCTGACAGTTTCGGAGAGCGGGCCACGAAGCGCGAAATGACGCCGCGGGATCCTCCGAGCAATAATTCCGACAGGCCGTCGCCATCGAGATCGGAGGCGGCAAGCGACGGGCCGCTGCGACTGAGGCCGGAAGGTGCCAGTGGCTGGGACAGGTCTTCGTCGAATGGAATTTCGAGGTAGCCGATTCCCCGCAGAGCGTTGGTGCCGGTGAAGAGGGGCCTGGTGGGAGGTTGTCGCGATAGCGACGGGATCAGGCTGTAGGCTTCCTTCAGCGTGTATCGGAATCCCGGCTCGACTTTTTCAAGCGACTCGTAGGCTGCCGATCCCTGCCAGCGAACCGTGAGCCGGTCGAGTGCTTTACCCTCCGGAGCTGCCGCAAAGAAGACCGGTTCGTCCGAGTTCTTGAATCCACCCTGCGGGTAAAGCTGCTGCACGCGGGTGAGACCGCCGGTTCTCGTAAACAGTTCGGAACCGATTCCGAGCCGGTTCGAGCGTTTCCCTTCGAGCTGAACGACGAGCCTTTCGGCCTGACTGTGGTTGCGGTAGAGAATGACCTCTTCCCCTAACGGGCACACCACGAGGTCGATGTCCCCGTCTCCGTCGAGATCGCCCTGACCGGCGGTGTAGCTGATTCCTTTATGGCCCAGGCCCCAGGCTGCGGTGGCGTTTTCAAAGCGCCAGTCACCCCTGTTTCGGAAAGCGAGATTCCGTTGTGGGCGTTCCGGCTGATTTTCGAGAATGTCCCATCGCGTCTTTCCTTTGAGCGACTCGCCTTCGAGTTCTGCGCTTGTCAGGCTGGTTCTATCACGCGCTTCGCCGGTCGTGAAAAACAGATCGGTCAGGCCATCCCCGTCATAATCGCCCGCTTTCACGGACCACGTCGCCCCGGTGTCGGCAATACCGGCGAGGCGGGCCAGTTCCTGAAAGCGCGTAGTCCCCGTGTTCGCGAAGAGCGTGTTGCGTGGAACCTGCATCGCGCCTCCGCTTTTGGCGACGCGAAAGACGTCTCTTCGTAACGGTTCGCCGTATCTGAGCCGGTCTTTGTGCGTCAGTGGCGACGAACCTGTCGCGAGAAGATCGATGTAGAGATCGTTGTTGAAATCGGCGGTGACGCATCCTCTCGAATGCCACGGCGTGTAGGGGAGCACCATCCGGGTGACATCCCGCATTCCATCGGTTCGTCCATTTTGCAAAAGGGCATCGGGGCCGTGGCTGTCATTGGCGAGAAAGAGATCGGGAAAGAGATCCTGATCGATATCGAGCCAGCTGTGCGCCGTGGTATAAGTGCGCTGCTTCCCGATAAAGGGATCGGGCATCGGCTCAAACTTCCCTTTTCCGTTGTTGCGATAGAGGAGATCGGCGAGAGGGCCTTCGACCCATTGCGTTTCGCCTTTTTGATCGAGGTAGCCGATGTAGGCGCTGTCCCAGGGGGGGCGAAGTTTCACCTCGTTGTTGATCACTTCGGATTCGATCGCTTCGGGGCGTCCCTTCGCGGGTTCGATGTGATAATTCTGGATAAAAAGATCGAGATAGCCGTCTCCGTCTTTGTCGACGAAACTCGCGCTGAGCGCTCCGGTGCTGAAGTCGATTCCGTAGTCACTCGCCATATCAACGAAGCGAATCACGCCGCCGCGACTGATGTTCATTAGGAGTTGGTTTGGGCTTTCGTAATTCACGACGTAGATATCGAGATCCCCGTCATCATCGACGTCCGCCATCACCGCGGAGGAACCCCAGCTGTCCTCCCCGCCGAGTTGAGAAATCGCGGAGACGTCTTCAAAGGTGAAGTCGTCCCGTTGCAAAAAGAGCCGGTGCGCTCCGGTCGTTCCCGGAAAGAACAAGTCAGCGCGCTGGTCCCCGTCGATATCTCCGATCGCCACGTTCCCCGTTGCCCAGCCGAAGGCGTAGAGGTGCTTCAGCGGGTGATTGGGATCGAGGTCATACTGCATTTTTACGCCGCTCCTGTCAGAGCTGATCTGTTCGAAAAGCGTTCCCCCGTCCCAGCTCGATTTCGGCTCCAGCGGCTCCTTCGTCATGACGTCCTCATCCGACGCCGCGCGCAGGGATGGGGTGGAAAGAAACGTAAAAACGGTTAGAAGGAGGAGGCTGCGGGTCATGAATGTTGAGAAGGCTAACATATGTCATTCGCGCGATCACTGGCAACTGTGACAATAGGGATTTGTGATTCGGCTGGAAACAGGGGGGCGACCTGACCCTGTCACGTCTACCACCTTACCCTGTTGGGTTTCAGGCATTTCGTAACACTTAAGGATCAGGCTTGCAAAAACCGGAGAGTATTTCGTATAATTATCGCATAATCTATTGCCCCTGATCGTCGTTATGAGGATAGGGGCGGTGGAACCACAACCTCAAAACAACCAAACGATCTATGAAAAAAGCAGGAAAACTCGCAATTCTCGGAGCCGCTATCGGCATCATGTCATTCTCAACTGCCTGCACTCCCGGTGAGCGCGGTGCTGTCGTTGGTGGCGCTATTGGAGCAGGAACCGGAGCTCTTATCGGTGACGGAACCGGAGCTCTTATCGGTGGCGCTGTAGGTGCCGTGGCCGGTTCTGAAATCTCGAAGAAACGCGCTCGTCGCAACGGAAACTGGTAATCCGCGGTCCTTTCGAAACTTCTCCTTATCGTTTCCTCTGACATGACATGAAAACTCGTGGTTGTTCAATTATTGCTTCCGCAGCGATCGCTCTCGCGATGCTGACTGCCTCGTGCACACCCACCGAAGAAGGTGCGTTTGTGGGCGGGGCGATTGGTACCGCTGCAGGCGGTGCGCTGACTGACAGCGGGACGGGGGCTCTCGTAGGGGGCTTACTCGGTGCCGCCGTCGGGGCTGCGATAGCGGATGATCGACACCATCGATCCCACCGTCGCCCCTATTACGGGCACGGTCGGCACAACCATGGATATCATCATGGTGATCACTATTATCATGGCAGGTCCTATGGGCCGCACCGGAGACGTGGCTACGGCTACTAGCGGGAGATCAGTTCCGGATTTTATTTCAAGAAAGCGGGGGAGCGATCCTCCGCTTTTTTTGTGCACCTGCGGACGTTTGCCTCCCCGGCGACAACGGCACCGATCACTCCTCTTCTGCCGGCGTCAGTTCTTTGATCTTTTCCTGCAGTCCTGCATTCTGATCGTGAAGCGCTGAAATCTGATCCTGAAGTTGGATCAGCACCTTTTCGTCGGGGGAGAAAAGGCTGCCCGAGGCGACTCTTTTCCAATAAACGCCGTAGAACCACCCTGACACGGCGATGCCGATGAGGATGAGGAGGACGAGAGACTGGCCTGGGGTGAGGTTTTTCACAAAGCCCGATGAGTAAACGTTCCGCTCAGTTCTTCTTCCCGAAGAGACGTCCTAAATTGAGGCCTTTGCGCTTTTCGGGAACTGCAGCCGCTGCGTTGTAGTTCGGCTGTTGGTTGCCGCCGCTTTGAGGCGTTGTCGCTGCGGTATCGGGGGCGGGTTGCGCCGGTGCGGGGTTGCTGTTGTTTCCGCCGTTGCCATTGAACCACCCCCGTTTTTCCTGCTGACCTTTTCCGTTTGTCGAATTGGCGTTGCCAACGGGATTGGTGCTGGATTCGTTTTCCCTCGTGATCACGAGTTTCAAATCAGGTGGGACGTTGTCGACGTAGTCCCAGCTCCGGACCGGCATTTTAGCGCCCTGGGGGGTGTAGCCCTGAACTTTGCGGCGAATCAGTTTCCCCGAAGGATCATAGATCTGTTCCTCGGCGAAGCGCCCGAATGAATCGTAGACCTGCACTCCGCGGTATTTAAATTTTCCCCGTCCGTCGTAGATCATGACTTCGGTGGGACGTCCGAATTGATCGAGCATGATCATGCGGCGTTGCAGCGTCACGTCGTTCTTTTTCGTGATCTGCTCGAGCGTTTTGGTTTTGGTATCCTGCTTGGATTCGGTAAACGAACCGTCGGCGTGGTGGATTCCCCGGCCCCAAACGTCGACGACTTTGCCCTGCATCTGCTTGAGCCTCGGATTGACCTGGGCAAACGTCTGGCGTTGCTGATCGGTCAAAATCATGTCCCCGCCGGAAAAGGCCATCGCAGCGTTCGGATCCATCGCGGCACCCTGTTGCTGTTGTTGTGCGGCGGTGACCGCCTGCTGATTGACGATCGCTCTGCCGGCTCGAGCGCCTCCACCCGCGGGTGTCTGCTGCGTGTGGAACTGGGCAGACGCATCGAACGTCATCATCCCGAGGGTGATGAGTGCCAGAGTCAGTAAATTCGTAGTCTGTCTTTCCATTAGGCGTGAAACAAGGATACGGCCTACAGAAAATGCCGCAAGCTTTTCCGAAATCAGCGGAATTGCGGGAAAGACGCGGAACCTGCTGAGCGCCCGCGAGTGGTGCCGTTTATTCGTCGTCGATGGGGAATCGATTTTCGGGAGCGAGGAAACGCCCGTGGAACCGGCTTTCGGGGTGAACCTGTCGAACGGCTTCCCCCGCCTCGTTGATGAGAGGGCGGCCTTCGTTGGCCCAGGCGAAGATTCCCCCGGCAAGGTTGGCTCCGGTGAGGGGCCATTTTTCAGGCATCTCGCGCAGCAGCCTGGCTGATCTGACACCGGAAGCGCTGCAGAAAACGACGAATTCGGGGAGGGGGGCTGCGGTGGCGAGATATCTCGCGATTTTATCCGCGTTATCGAGATGAGCCGCTCCCGGAATGTGACTGACCTGAAACTCTTCCGCCCGTCGGACGTCGATGATGAGCACGTTTCTGTTGGCTTCCATCAGCGAGGCGAGCGTGGCGGGGCGCAGGTGCTCGAACCCGGGATATTCGCTGCGAAGCGATTCTGTCTGGGCGTCGAGTGTTTGAATTTCCCCGACTTTGCGATAGCTGCCCGGCCCGACTGCGATGAGCACGATTCCGACGAGGAAGAGGCAGGCGATGATGATGATGGCTTGCGGGCGCATCCGGGGATCAGGAGTCTTTTATCGTTTTTTTCGGATCCGGCGCTCCCGGTTGGCGGAAGGCGGAGATGATGAGCAGTCCCGCCGCGATGCAGATGCAGGAATCGGCGACGTTGAAGCTGGGGAAATGTCCTCCCGATGACTTCACGATTTTGTCATAGAAGGGAGGCAGAAAATCGAGGAAGTCGACGACGTAGCCGCGACCGGGGAGGAGGCGGTCGGTGAGGTTTCCGATGATGCCGCTGATCAGGAGAGCGGCTGCTACTTTCGTGATTTTGTCAGGGAAGCCGCCTTTCTTCCAGAGGACGGTGATGCCGGTAATCGCAACCAGTCCGATGACGCCGAAGAGGTAGTTGGCGTAAGCGGAACCGTTCATCACTCCGAAGGCCATCCCGGTGTTGTGAACCCTGACGATATTAAAAAAGTCCGGGATCACCTCGATGACGCGCCGCATTTCATACGGTGTCACCCGTGGGTCCGGGAACTGCATCACGATCCAGAGTTTCGTGAGCTGATCCAGAATCAGCAGCGGCAGGCTGATGCTGAGGAAGTGTTTTTTCATGGCGGGGGATTTAGCTCATTGCTTCGTCGCAACGCACGCAGAGTTCAGAATTCGGAGCGGTCTCGATCGAGCGGCGACAGCGCGGACACTCGGCATGGTCGGTGACTTTGACGGTGGCCGAGCAGTCGCCTTCGCCTGGTTGAACCGAGAATTTCGAAATCATGAGGAATTCGAGAGCGTCTTCCGGTGAAGCTTCGAGGATCGCTTTGACGGGATCGTCGGCGGCCATCGCAAAGGTCACATCGGCCTGCTCCCGCTTTTTGAACTGATCGGATTTGACTGCGGCATCGATCGAAACCTGAGAGAGGTCGCGGAGATTGCTCAGCGCTTCGATCTGATCGCTCGCTTCGCTGCCGGCAAAGGCAGGATCCGCATCGGGAAACGTTTCGAGGTGGACGGAGGTCTTATGACCGGCGTATTCCCACGCTTCGTCAGCGGTGTAGGCGAGGATCGGGGCAATGAGTCGGACCATCGAATCGAAGACGCGGTGCATCGCGGTCTGGGTGGCGCGGCGGCGGGTCGAATCAACGCGGTCGCAATACATGCGGTCCTTCGTGATGTCGACGTAGAGCGCACTGAGATCAACGGCGCAGAACTGATTGAGCGTATTGAAGACCTTGCGGAATTCGAACGCTTCATACGCTTCGCGGCATTCCGTCACGACGCGGTTGAGTCGCTCGAGGATCCAGCGATCGACGAGTCCGAACTGGTCGTTGGAAACGGCGTCTTTTTCCGCGTCGAAATCATTCAGGTTCGCGAGGAGAATGCGGAGAATGTTTCGGAAACGGCGGTAGGGCTCGGTCGTTTGTTTGAAGAGATCTTCACCGAAGGGAACTTCGTTCTGCCAGTCAACACTGCCCGCCCAGAGGCGGAGGATGTCGGCGCCATACTTGTTGTAGAAGTAAGCGGCGTCGGTTGGCTTGCCGGCTTTGGCGGCGTCGGATTTGGAGATTTTCTTTTTGTCCTTGTCGACCACGAAACCATGGGTAAGCACGGATTTGTAGGGCGCAGCATCACGCACCGCGGTGCTGAGCATGAGAGAACTCTGGAACCAGCCGCGGTGCTGATCGGTGGCCTCGAGGTAGAGGTCGGCGGGACAGCTCAGTTCGGGATGACGATCCATCACTGCGACGTGACTCGAACCGGAATCGATCCAGACGTCGAGGGTGTCTTTGCAGCGCGTGGTGCCGGCGGGAAGACCGAGTTTCTCTGCCCACCACGCGTCGTCGTGTTCGAACCAGAGATTCGTGCCGCCGGTCTCGGTGACCTCGGCGACTTTCCGCGCGACATCGGCATCGATCACGGGAACACCGGTTTCAGCATCGTAGAAAACGGGAAGAGGGACACCCCAGGTGCGTTGACGCGAGATACACCAGTCGGGACGTGACTCGACGGTTCCGTAGATGCGATTGCGACCCCAGTGCGGGAGCCATTTGACGCCATCGATTTCTTCGAGCGCTTTCTCGCGGATATCGTCGATGCGGATGAAGAACTGGGGCACGGATCGGAAAATGATCGGTGTCTTCGAGCGCCAGCAATGCGGGTAGCTGTGGAGGTATTTTTCTTTCCCGACGAGGAAGCCTTTCTCAGCGAGAAGCTTGAGGATAGGGATGTTGGCCTCGTGAACGTGCATGCCGACGAGGAAATCGACGCCGACTTCTTCGGTGAAATTACCCGCGTCATCGACGGGGGAGAGAAGACCGAGATCGTTTTGTTTTCCGGCCAGGTAATCATCACCACCGTGACCGGGCGCGATGTGAACGGCACCGGTTCCTGTTTCCGTCGTTACGAAATCGGCGAGGATGATTTTCGAGGTGCGATCGAGGAAGGGGTGCTGTGCTTCAGCTCCGTCGAGGGTTTCGCCCTTCAATTCGGTGAGTTCGCCGGAGGGAGCGAAGCCGGTTTTTTCTTCGAACGCTCCGAGGAGTTCTTTGACGATGATGAAATTCTCGGTGCGTTCCGTATTCGGATTGGTGAAGTCACCTTTGACGTAAGTGAACTGCGGGTGCACCGCGATGCCGAGGTTTGCGGGAAGCGTCCACGGCGTCGTCGTCCAGATCACCATGGAGGTTTCGCCGGCATGATCACCGGTCACGACGGGAAATTGCACGAAGAGCGCGATGTCTTTGACGTCTTCATATTCAACCTCGGCCTCCGCGAGTGCGGTCTGGGCGCCGTAGCTCCACTGGACGGGTTTTTCGCTCTGATAGACGAGCCCCCGGTCGACGAGGGTCGCGAAAACACGAATGATGTCGGCTTCGTATTCGGGCGAGAGGGTCAGATAGGGATTTTCCCAGTCACCGAGAACGCCGAGACGCTTGAATGAGTTGCGCTGGATGTCGATGAAGCCGCGGGCGAACGCTTCGGAGCGACGACGGATTTCCGCCGGCTCGAGACCGCGTGATTCTTTGACGACTTTGAATTCGATCGGCAATCCGTGACAGTCCCAGCCGGGGATGTAGGGACATTCGTAGCCCGCCATCGACTTTGATTTGAGGACGAGATCCTTGAGCACTTTGTTGAGCGCGGTGCCCATGTGGACGTCGCCGTTGGCGAAAGGAGGGCCGTCATGAAGAATGAAACGGTCGGCTCCGGCTTCTTTGCGCTTCGCAATAATGGAGGCGTAAAGGTCGTCTTTTTCCCACTTCTCGAGACGCGCCGGCTCCCGCTTCACGAGGTCGCCGCGCATCGGAAATTCAGTTTCCGGTAAATTGAGTGTGGATTTGTAGCTCGAGGCTTCGTCCTGATTGCTCATGATCAATTTGGGTGTCAGACGGGGGCAAAAAAATCCCGCTTCTGAAAGGCGGCGAACCTAGCACCCCCGCGCCACCGTCGCAAGGGCGGGGTGTCAGGCCTGCGCGGGAATCTGATTCCGGCGTTTCCGGACGAATCCGAAGATGAGAAAGCCAAGCCCGATCACGATCATGAAGGTCGAGTAAAACTGCCCCCGCGTCATCCCTGCGATGAGACCGGCGTCCGGTTCGCGGTAGTTTTCCACCGAAATCCGGCCGATCGCGTAAAGGATGAAAAAGATTCCGGTGATGACGCCGTGATAGAGATTTTTCCACTTCAGCCGTATCGCGAGGAGAATGAGAAACAGAAGAAGGCCCTCGATGAGCGCTTCGTAGAGTTGTGAGGGATGGCGGGGTGTGAGGATTTCGCCGAGAATGAGGCGGAAATTTTCATTTTCCTCCGAGGCCTTCAGGATGAGCTGGCTGACGGGGTAGTGAGGGTCGAAGCCGGAAGCGGTGGTTTTTGCGATGGTGTCGTTTACATCGTCGAGAAGGCCGGGGGCGACGTCCTGCGCCTTGCTCGCGACTTCGACGAGTTGTGCGGTGGGGAAATCCCAGGAAAAATAGCCCTCGGCGTTGCGGCTGCCTTCGGTGATCTCAGACGGGAATTTCATCGCGAGGCTGCTGTCGGTTTTTCTGCCGTAGAGTTCCCCGTTCACGAAATTCGCGATCCGTCCGAAAAACACACCGAGGCTGCAGACGATCACGAGATTGTCCCCGAGGCCGGTCCACGATTTCTTTTTGAACCGGGCGTAAATCAGCGCAACGAGCACCGTTCCGAGGATTCCGCCGTGGCTCGACATTCCCCCGCCGAGAACATCGAAGAAACTCGCGGGGTTGGCGACAAGCTCGTCGAAGTTGTAAAAGACCATGTAGCCGAGTCGTCCTCCTAACATGATCCCGAAGAGGGAGATGATGGTGACGAAATCAGCGACTTCAGATTCCCTGAGCTCTGAGGCCTTCAGCTTCACGAACCAGCGCAGTAGAAAGAAGGCGACGACGAATCCGCTGACGTAGGCTAGCCCGTACCACCTCAGGCCAAACGACTCGGTGAACTGAATCGCGAAGGGGTCGAGGTGGTGGATGTAAGTGGCAAGGAAGCAGTTGCTCATCGTTTGAAACCAGACCGCGATTTCAGTCGGAGTGCAAGGTCTGAGATACAGTCGCCGGGCGGTCAGTGATCACGCTCTTGCAGAGGGGGTGGATTTCATTATAGACTCGCGGATATGAATCGAATCTTTCCCTTTATTATGACGTTCGCTTTGCTCGCGACGTCATCGCTGTTTGCGGCGGACAAAACGAATGTCCTCTTCATCATCTGCGACGATCTCAACTGTGATCTGGGCAGTTACGGTCATCCGCAGGTGAAGACGCCGAACATCGACAAGCTCGCGGCGCGCGGGGTTCGCTTCGCCAACGCTCATTGTCAGTTTTCGCTATGTGGTCCGAGCCGGGCTTCTTTTATGACCGGTTTGTATCCCGACCAGACTTTGATCCACCGGAACGCTGTCTACCTTCGTGAGCACACTCCGAATGTCGTGACGATGTCGGAGCACTTTCGAAGGAACGGTTACTTCGCAACCCGGATCGGGAAAATCTATCATTACAACGTTCCTAGGCACATCGGCACGAGCGGGCACGACGATCCTTACTCCTGGAACTACACGATCAATCCCCGCGGCCGCGACGTTGAGGACGAGTCGCTGATTTTCTCACTCAGGCCGGGGAGCTTCGGCGGGACCCTGAGCTGGCTCGCTGCCGACGGAGCCGACGAGGAGCAAACCGATGGCATGATCGCTGATGCCGCAGTGAAAGAGCTTCGTCGATATCAAAAAGAGGACCGGCCCTTTTTTCTCGCGGTCGGACTGTTCCGCCCTCACACGCCTTTTGTGGCTCCGAAGAAGTATTTTGATCTCTACCCGATCGAAGACATCGTCGTCCCGGAAGTGCCGGAGGGATATGACAAGACGATTCCGGCGGGCGCTTTGAATTCGATTCGACGGAAGAAGGAGCAGGTCAATCTCGCGGATGATCTCGCCCGTCAGGCGATTCAGGCCTACTACGCGTCGATCTCGTTCGCTGATGCTCAGGTCGGGAAAATTCTGGAAGCGCTGGAAGAGACCGGCCTCGATGAAAATACCGTCGTGACGTTCACTTCGGATCACGGTTATCACATGGGGGAGCACGGGCACTGGCAGAAAACGACGCTTTTTGATAACGGCACACGCGTTCCCATGATTATCGCGGCTCCTCAGCAGAAAGTGCGCGGCGAATCGAGCGCGGCACCGGTCGAGATGGTCGACTTTTACCCGACCCTTTCAGAACTCTGTGGCCTGAAGCGGCCCGCTCACCTCTCCGGGGTCAGTCTCGTTCCGGTTCTCAATGATATTGCGGTAAAACCAAGGGAGTCAGCTCTGAGTCAATATAGTGACGGATACAGCATCAAGACGGAGCGCTACCGGTTCACCTCATGGGGTGAGGTCGGGGTTGCCGGCGAAGAGCTTTACGATCACGAGACCGATCCGGAAGAGCTGGTGAACCGGATTCATGATCCTGAGTTGAAAGAGGTTCGGACTCGTCTTCGCGAGGAAATTTCAAAGCGGATTCTGGAGGCCGGGGCCGCTCCGTCGGGAGTGAAGCAGGAGCCGCCGGCCAAGACCCCGCGTCCCGCGAAGTGAATTATCTTTGCCGGTAAGAATACTTCAAGCGTCGATATCGACACAGGCATGGCGCATTTATACAAACGCGTGTCTTGCCATGGCTGTGTGTTTTTTGGCACTGTCTTCAGGAATCCTGAAATTACGTTTCAACTAACCTGTCTCTATTTTATACTTCATGACCTCATTGCTAGTCATTATCCCCCTGTTCGGCGTTCTCGCTCTCGTCTTCACTTTCTGGAAATCTTCCTGGGTGGAGAAACAGGATGCCGGTTCCGAGCAGATGCAACGGATCGCCAAAAACATCGCTGATGGAGCGATGGCATTCCTCCGGGCCGAATACAAAGTGCTCGGCATTTTCGTAGGGTGTGTCGCGCTGCTTCTCTTATTCCAGGGGTTCATGGACGAGAACAGTTCTCCTCTCGTCGCGGTTTCATTCATCGTCGGTGCGGTCTGTTCGGCGTTGGCGGGTTTTATCGGAATGAACGTTGCCACGAAGGCGAATGTGCGCACGACACAGGGCGCCCGCACCAGCCTCGGGGAGGGGCTGAAGATTGCCTTCGCCGGTGGTTCCGTGATGGGCCTTGGCGTGGTTGGACTCGGGCTTCTTGGTCTGGGGCTGCTCTTTCTGGTCTTCGGTAAAATGATCGGCACCGATGCCGATTCGATTGGTAAGGTCATGACGATCATCACCGGTTTCTCATTCGGCGCTTCGTCGATTGCTCTTTTCGCCCGTGTCGGCGGCGGTATCTACACGAAGGCGGCCGATGTCGGCGCTGACCTCGTTGGAAAAGTTGAGGCGGGAATTCCCGAGGATCATCCCCTGAACCCGGCAACGATTGCCGATAACGTGGGTGACAATGTTGGCGACGTCGCCGGAATGGGAGCGGATTTGTTCGAGTCCTATGTCGGTTCAATCATTGCAACGATGGTGCTGGGAACTGTTTTCATGGTTCTCCCCGAGTTCAAGGAACTGCCGCTTGGCGGAGTGCTCCTTCCGTTGCTTCTCGCCGGTCTCGGGATCGTCTGTTCCATTATCGGAACCTTCCTCGTTCGCGTGAAGGATGGCGGCGATCCGCAGAAAGCGCTTAACACCGGTGAAATCGTTGCCGGCATTCTTCTTCTCATCGGAACCTTCGTCATTGTCACGACAGTAATTCCTCAAACCTGGAACGTCGGTGGAGAAACTTACAGCTCGCTCGGTGTCTTCGGCGCCATCGCGATCGGCCTCGTTTCCGGAATCGCGATCGGATATGTCACCGAATACTACACCGGCACGGGTAAGGGGCCGGTCATCAATATCGTCAAACAGTCGGTGACGGGATCAGCGACCAATATTATTTCCGGCCTGGGTGTCGGGATGAAGTCGACTGCGATTCCCATTATCATTCTGGCTGCGGCGATTCTCGGCGCTTACGAGTTGGCAGGGCTGTATGGGATTGCGATTGCAGCAGTCGGAATGCTTTCCAACACCGGCATTCAGCTCGCGGTGGATGCGTATGGCCCGATTTCAGACAACGCCGGAGGCATCGCTGAAATGGCGGAGCTTCCAGCGGAAGTTCGTCAGAGAACCGATAAGCTCGATGCGGTCGGAAACACCACAGCGGCTATTGGTAAAGGCTTTGCGATTGGATCGGCTGCTCTCACTGCGCTCGCGCTTTTCGCTGCCTTTAAAACGACGTGGGAACAGACTCACGGTGCGGTTCTTTCGATTGAGGTGACCGATCCCAAAGTGGTCGCTGCACTCTTCGTCGGGGGCATGCTTCCGTTTCTCTTTTCCGCGCTTTCGATGGATGCGGTCGGTCGCGCTGCGATGTCGATGATTGAGGAAGTTCGCCGTCAGTTTCGTGAAATCCCCGGGCTCAAGGCCGGGCTCGACGCGATGAATCGCAACGATGGAAAAGTGCTCAAGGACTGGTCAGATGACGATCAGAAAATTTACGTCGATGCTCAGGGGCAGGCCGAATACGGCAAGTGCGTTGAGATTTCAACGAAGGCGGCTATCAAAGAGATGGTGAAGCCGGGACTGCTCGCGGTGCTCGCTCCCGTCGTGGTCGGATTCGGCGGCGGAGCGGAAATGCTCGGCGGTCTTCTCGTCGGTGTGACCGTGACAGGGGTGCTTCTCGCTCTCTTCCAGTCCAACGCCGGTGGCGCCTGGGACAACGCGAAGAAGATGATCGAGGAAGGATTCGAAGTGAACGGCGTCAAACTGGCCAAAGGCTCTGAAGCGCACAAAGCAGCGGTCGTGGGTGATACGGTAGGTGATCCGTTCAAAGATACTTCCGGTCCATCGCTCAACATTCTCCTGAAGCTAATGAGCGTTGTGGCCCTCGTGATCGCCTCGATGATCTAAGGCGCGAGGCGCTTTGTGTAAATGATTGCCGAACCCAATCACGCCAGCCCGTTCGGCTGTGTGATTGGGTTGTTCGGTTTGATGGCGTTGACCATTTCAGGATACTGTTGGATCAGTTATTTCAAAGTCTCGAAGATTGAGGACCTCGAGAAAGCTGAATCGTATCAAGCGTTCCTGTTCAAGTTGGGCGCCGGTACTCTCGTCGTCGGTCTCGTGATAATTGTCCTCTCGTGGAAAATGATTCGAGGCGCCGACCTGAGTTCGCCCCGGGATCCCGATAAGCCAACCTTGCGATTCTGAGCCACGCACCACGCGCCTCGCGCCTCGAGGGGCGTGGCGAGGCGTGGCGAGGCGTGGCGAGGCGTGGCGAGGCGTGGCGTGGCGATCGCGCCGGAGGCGCGGAAGAGCAATTAGCCGGTGGTGAAGCGAAGCGGCCCCACCGGCTAATCCGGGTCCAAACCTGTCAGCCCTGAAGGGGCGGGAGAAATCGTCGTTTGGTCTCACCGGGTTCCCGGGCGGGAGCTTCTGCGGATTCTGCTGCCCCTTCAGGGCAGAAATTGAGAATGGTCTGGGATTCCGGTGGTTCCGCTGCGCTCCACGCACCGGCTGAGATTCTTTCGAGCCTCCGGCTCAGGCTGGAATAATAGTAGCCGGTGTTTTTGAAAATGGGCAGCGACGGCAGGCGCGAGCGAGCGATAGCTGGCCGAGTCCGCGGCGCTCCACGCACCGGCTGAGGTTCTTGGTGAGCCTCCGGCTCAGGTGAAAGAAGAGCGCCGGAGGCGCGGAAGAATGATAGCCGGTGGTGAAGCGCAGCGGAACCACCGGGATATTCGGATCCTAACCTGTCCGCCCTGAAGGGGCGGGAGAAGCAATCTACCAGAGATAGCGTTCTTCAAATTCGATAATTCCGCGTTCCAGCATCGCCCGATATTCATCCTGAAAACTGTGGTTTCGGTGATGCTCCTCCTGATTCTGAACATAGGCCCTCACCTTTTCCAAATCAGGAGATCCCAAAGTAAAGGCCCCGTATCCCTCCTGCCATGCAAACCCGGGGAGATTCAGTTCGCTCTTAATCCACGCGGAGGAATCGGCTTTCAGTTCCCGCATCACATCTGAAAGCCGGTGGCTTGGCTTCAAGCTGATCAGAAGGTGAACGTGATCGCCGATTCCGCCGACGCAATGGGGGTGGCCATCCAGGTTCTTCACTATCCCTCCGAGGTAGGCATGAACGCGGTCACGATGGGAAGGTGCGAACCAGGGTTCTCTGTTCTTCGTGCTGAACACGATGTGATAGTGAAGCGCGGAGTGGGTCGACGGCATAAATCGATTCTACTGCCCCTTCAGGGCAGGATTCAAGAATGGTCAGGATTTTCCGGTGGTTCCGCTGCGCTCCACGCACCGGCTGAGATTCTTTTGAGCCTCCGGCTCAGGCTGGAATAATAGTAGCCGGTGCTTTTGAAAATGAGCAGCGCCGGAGGCGCGGAACAGCAATAGCCGGTGGTGAGGCGAAGCGGAACCACCGGGATAATCCGGGTCCAAACTTGTCCGCCTTGAAGGGGCGGGAGAAATCGTCGTTTGGTCTCACCGGGTTCCCGGGCGCGAGCTTCTGCGGATTCTGCTACCCCTTCAGGGCAGAAATTGAGAATGGTCTGGGATTCCGGTGGTTCCGCGGCGCTCCACGCACCGGCTGAGACTTTTTTGAGCCTCCGGCTCAGGCGGAATATTAGTAATCGGTGTTTTTGAAAATGAGCAGCGACGGCAGGCGCGAACGGGCGATAGCTGGCCGAGTCCGCTGCGCTCCACGCACCGGCTGGGGTTCCTGGTGAGCCTCCGGCTCAGGTGAAGGAAGAGCGCCGGAGGCGCGGAAGAATGATAGCCGGTGGTGAAGCGCAGCGGAACCACCGGGATATTCGGATCCTAACCTGTCCGCCCTGAAGGGGCGGGAGAAGCGCCTGTTTACTAAAGGCAATCTTCCTCAAACTCGGTCATCCCGCGCCTCAACGTCGAGGTGCATCAGGCCTGAATGCTGGAACGTGAGAGCCGGTATGGCTTTTCACGGCGATGCGCCTGATGGCAGCAGCTTCGCGTCTCTACCGCTTGGTCCCCACGGCGGTGCGGAACTTCACGATTGCGTTGGCGATCGCTTCAGCGATGCGCTGACGGTGGGCGGCGTCATGAATGAGCTTCCCTTCCGAGGGATGGGTGATGAAGCCGCCTTCAAAGAGAATCGCCGGCTTGTTGATGCCTCGAAGCACGTTGAAACGGGCGCGCTTGATGCCCCGATCGACCGACTTCAATTCGTGAATCGCGTGCGCATGAACGGAGGTCGCGAGGGCGATGTTCTCTGCATCTCTCGTGTTGCCGTTGAGCGGTGAACTCCAGGGGCTGCTGCCGTCCGTCGATCGCGTTCCCTGAGGGGCCAACGCGTAAGTCTCGATTCCTTCTGCAGTGCGCGAACCGGATGAGTTGAAATGCAGGCTTACGAAAATCGCATTTCGCTGTCCGTTCGCGATCGCGACGCGTTGTCCGAGCGTTAGAAACACGTCGGTTCTTCGAGTGAGCAGCGTTTTGAATCCGCGGGCCTTGAGCTCTTTTTCAACGCGAAGCGCCATATCGAGCGCGTAATTTTTCTCGTATCCCATGACGCCTTTGGCTCCGGAATCGTGCGCACCGTGTCCGGCATCGATCACGACGGTGTCGAAATTAATCGGCTTTTTGATGTAGCTGGGGCGCACGACGGGGTCGACGAGCTTCGCGAGATCCACCGTCGAAAGCATCGCTTTCCCTCCGTTTTCGATCACGGGGAACGATAGATTGAACTTAATGTTGTTCACGTAGATCGACTGAGAGCCGACCCGCCACGTCATCACGAGGCTGGGATGCTGAAAAATCCGATCGTCGCCCTCCTTCGCAAAGCGTTGAAACTGATAGAATTTAGCGACGTTATCGTCGGAAACGTAGCTTCGTCCACCGATGTTGTAAGTGTCCCAATCCTTTGCCGCAGCTTCGTTCGTGGCCGATGCCAGTACCCACGCGCCCGCGAGAATGAGCAGAAGTCGTTGAAGCGGAATATGGCGAGGGTTGAATCGCATAAATTCGGTGACGGGGGATACCGTTGAAATTAGGACGCAAACCTTAACTGATTCCCTGAATGAACGCAATCGGGGAAATACGCATTTCAATTTTACAAAAGCCCTCAAACAACAAATAGTTTCGCCCCCTCTAGTAACGGGGAAATATTATGGCGACAGAAATTTCCAAAGGCTATCAACCCGGCGATGTAGAAACTCAGTGGTACTCCCGCTGGGAGGAAGCGGGTTGCTTTCGCGGCAACGAAGACAGCGACAGGGAGGCATATTCTATCGTCATCCCTCCGCCGAATGTGACGGGGATTCTTCATCTCGGGCACGTACTCAACAACACGATTCAGGATGTTCTCGCGCGCCGCGCCCGCATGGAGGGCAAAGAGGTTCTCTGGTTGCCCGGCACGGATCACGCCGGGATTGCGACTCAGACCAAAGTGGAGCAAAAGCTCCGCAAGGAGGAAAAGAAGACCCGCCGCGATTTGGGGCGTGACGCTTTTCTCGAAAAGGTTTGGGAGTGGAAAGAGGAGCACGGTGGAATCATCATCGAGCAGCTGAAGCGGATGGGGTGTTCCTGTGACTGGAGCCGCGAACGCTTCACGATGGATGAAGAATACAGCCGTTGGATTTCAAAAGTCTTCGTCGATCTTTTCAAGGAAGGGCTCATCTACCGTGGCAAGCGGATGGTGAACTGGTGCCCGAAATCGCTCACTGCGTTGAGTGATGAGGAAGTCATCATGAAGCCTCAGAAGTCGAAGCTTTATTACATGCGCTACAAAGTGGTCGGTGAAAAGCCCGAGCGCTGGCTCGAAATCGCGACGACCCGTCCCGAGACGCTCATGGGTGATTCGGCGGTGGCGGTGAATCCCACTGACGAGCGTTATGCTGACCTTGTCGGCAAGAAAGTGCTTCGTCCTTTTCCGGAAGCGGAAATTCCCATCGTAGCGGACGAGCACATCGATCCCGAGTTCGGTACCGGCGTGCTCAAGGTCACTCCGGCTCACGACAAGGCTGACTTTGAGATCGGCGTAAAGAACGATCTCGAGATTATCGATGTTTTCAATCCTGACGGCACGGTCAACGAAAAAGGCGGAGCCGAGTTCGAAGGAATGGACCGTTTCGAAGCCCGCGTCAAAGCGGCTGAGAAGCTCGAGGAAATGGGGCAGCTCGTTCGCATCGAAGAGTACGAGAACAACGTGGGATTCAGCGAGCGTGCTGATGTGCCGATCGAGCCCCGCATTTCGATGCAGTGGTTTCTCAAGTATCCCTGTGTCGAAGAAGCGGCCGCGGCGGTGGCGAACGACGAGATTCATTTCCGTCCGGAGCGGTGGAAGAAAACCTACGCGCATTGGTTGAACGGCATCCAGGATTGGTGCATCAGCCGTCAGCTCTGGTGGGGGCATCAGATTCCGGTTTGGTATCGGAAGGACAAGGCGGATGTGCTTCAGGCGATGGAGAGCCTCGATTCAGAGGGTGCCGGCGACGATCTCTATGTCGGGATCGAGCCACCCGCGGATGCGGAAAACTGGGTGCGTGACGATGACGTGCTCGACACCTGGTTCTCGAGCTGGCTTTGGCCGTTCGCGACGATGACGAATTGCGATGAGGAACCCTCGGCAACGGAGAGAAAATTTCTCCCGACGACCGATTTGGTGACCGCTCCGGAGATCCTTTTCTTCTGGGTCGCGCGGATGATCATGGCCGGCTACCGCTGGCGTGGCGCATTGCCATTCAAGAATGTGTATTTCACCGGGATCGTCCGGGACGGAAAGGGGCGCAAGATGTCGAAGAGTCTCGGGAACTCGCCTGATCCTCTGAATATCATCGCGGAATACGGTGCTGATGCCTTACGGTTCTCCGTGATGCGGACGGCTCCGCTCGGTGCTGACATTCGTTTTGAAATCACCAATGAAGGCGGGAAAGAAATCTATCCGCAGGTGGTCGAAGGACGCAACTTTGCCAACAAGCTCTGGAACGCGGTTCGCTATCGTCAGATGCAGGAAGGAGAGGGCGTTTTCGATGTGGATGCGCTTTCAATCTACTCCCTCGATATCCTCGCGAAGCTCGACAAGCTCGAGAAGGATATGACGGCCGCCTACGAGGACTACCGCTTCAACGAACTCGCGCAGCTTCTCTATGACTTCTTCTGGGGGCAGTATTGCGCCTGGTATCTCGAATCTTCGAAAGGCGACTTCGCTGAGGATGCTGATCCGGCTTCAAAAGCGTCGACGCTCGCGACGATGGATCTCGTCATCAAAAGAGTGCTTCTCGCGCTTCATCCGTTCATGCCTCATATCACCGAGGAGCTGTGGCAAAACCTCAGCTACCGCGAGGAGGGCGATCCTGAATTCCTGATGCAGACGCCGCTTCCGAAAACGGCGGTCCTCGCTGACGTGGATGAGAAAAAAGTCGCTGCCGCACAGGCGCGGGTTAAGGACATTTACGAAGCGGTGAGTCGCGCGCGAAATCTGAAAGCGGAATATGGCCTTTCATCGAACAAGGGCGTGAAATTGATTATCGACCCTGAGGGTTCCGACTTCCCGGAGACCGATGTGTTTCAGCAGCTCGTAGGAGCCGGCAAAATCGTGATCGAAGCAGGGCACGAAGCTGAAAAAGGCGTCCCTGCGGCACTCACTGCGATTGGAAAGATCTTTCTTCCACTCGAAGGCTTCATCGATGTCGACGCCGAGCGCGAACGTCTCGGTAAGGAACTCGCGAAGGCGGAGAGTGAACTGAAAAAAGTGAATTCCAAACTCGCGAACGAGAATTTCGTTTCACGGGCGCCTGACAGCGTCGTGAACGAGATGAAAGAGCGCAAGAAGCACTGGCAGGACCGCGGCGAAGAACTCACCAAGATGGTCGATAATCTCGGCGGGTGATTCGGAGCAAACCGGAATCGGGGGCTTGAGGTCTTCTCCCGGAGCCGTAGTTTCCGACTATGGATCTGGGATTGAAAGACAAGGGCGTTCTCGTGATGGCTTCGAGCGGGGGGATTGGTCGCGGTGTCGCGACTGAGTTCGCCCGGGAAGGGGCACGAGTAATGTTGTTCGCGCGCTCGGCGGACAAGCTGGCGGCGACGGCAAAAGCGATCGGGGAGGAGACGGGGAACGTCCCGTCTTTTACCGTGGGGGATATTACGAGTCTTGCCGACGTCGAGAAAGCAGTCGCGAACACGGTTCAGGATTGCGGAGGCCTCTGGGCGCTTTTCAACAATACGGGCGGGCCTCCTGCGGGTGGTTTCGATCAGTTTAATGACGAGGCCTGGCAGTCGGCTTTTGAACTCACGACGCTCGGGTATGTCCGGGCGATTCGGGCCGCGTTGCCTCATTTGCAAAAAGCCGGTGGTCGCATCGTGAACAACACCTCGGTCTCTTCGAAGACGGCGGTTGATTCGTTGTTGCTCTCCAATGTGTTTCGGTCAGGGTTGGTCGGGCTCGGGAAATCGCTTGCCCGCGAACTGGGGCCCGACGGCATCCTCGTCAATACCGTGGGAGCGGGGCGGATCGATACCGATCGCATCGAGCACCTCGACGCGGTGTGGGCAGGCAAAAGAGGGATCAGCATCGAAGAGCAGCGAGCGGAATCCTTTTCGACCATTCCTCTCGGAAAATACGGGGAGCCCGCCGATTTCGGAAAGGTCGTCGCTTTTCTCTGTTCCGAATCGAACGCTTACCTATCGGGACAAAATATCCTGATCGATGGTGCTATGGTCGAGGCCTATTAAGTGCCTCGAGAGTCACCGTCCCGGCAACTTACGAGGCGAGAGCCGTCTCCGGTAGAACAGCCGAAACCGCCGCGGCGAGTGCGCGCTGTTCGATCGGTTTGGGGAGAACGCGATCGACTCCTTCAGGGGATTCGCCCCTTGCGATCATGATGTCACCAAATCCTGTCACCATGAAAAACGGGGTCTCAGGCGATCGTTTCTTTATCGCGACGGCGAGTTCGTCACCGGTCATACCGGGCATGGAACGGTCGGAAATGATGAGAGAATGACGATCCGGGTCGAACCTCTCCATCGCTTCGAGAGCCGAGTTGGCGAGATCGACTTCATGGCCTTCAACTTCGAGAAATCGTTTGAGCAACCTTCCGACAAAGGCCTCATCTTCGGCGATGAGAATGCGCGCCGGGACGCCGGGGGCGGAGGGTTTGATCCTGCTCCGGATTTCTGATGTGGCTTGCTCCGCCTCTTTCAGGAGGATGCTGACGTTGCTGCCCTTGTTTCTGGTGGAATTGATCGAAAGTGATCCGCCATACTGCTGGATGACCGCATCAGCGATGCCCAATCCGAGTCCGGTTCCGAATTCCCCTTTTGTTGAGAAGAAAGGTTCGCGGCAACGCTGCAGTTCGTTCGTCGACATCCCCACACCGGTATCGGCAATCTTCAGCAGATAGCGGTGGTCGGGAGCAGGTTCGATCGAGAGTCTGATTTCTCCACCGAACGGCATTGCCTCCGCAGCATTTGTGATCAGGTTCATGAGCGCCGACTGGAAATCCGCTTCGCGGGTCAGTGCCACCGCGGGTCCGTCGCAGTTCCAAACGATTCTCACGGACTCGTGAGATCGGTTCTGCTGCCAGCTTCTTCTCGCGTAATCGATCGTCTCACCGATCGCCCGAATCAAATCGACCTCATCGGCTTCAAGATTGGGATTGTTGTCATAGAATTTAGAGATACGCCTCATCACTGACTTGCCGTCTTCGAGAGTCTCAGCCATGGCCGCGAAAGTCGTGCCGTGAGCGTCGAGGAGATCACCCGTGCCCTTACGTTCGGCAATCTGGGATAAAAGTCCGGACAGCTTCATCAGATTGTTATTAAAGTCGTGCGCGACACCCGAGGCCATCTCGCTGACGGCCCGGATTCGTTGGAGCCGGAGCGCATCCGCCTGCGCGGCCCGCAGAGTCTCGAGGGTATCCGCGAGTTGGATATTGCGGACTTTGAGTTCAGCGCTTGCCTCCCGTTTTTCCTTGCGGTTGAGATGATCTTCGATTTCACGATAGATCGCAGGGAGCAGTCGGCTGATGTCATCCTTGCTCACAAAGTCTTTCGCTCCTGCCCGCATCAGCGCCACTGCGTCTTCTGCTTTCACGACGCCACTCAGGATAATCAGCGGAATATCGAGTTCTTCAGAGTTGAGTCGTTCGAGCGCTTCGTTAGGAGAGAAACCGGGCAGGTCGTGGTCGGCCAGGATGATATCCCACGTGCCCGTTTCGAGCGCTTCGTTGAATTCCGCTTTTGATTCCACGTGGAGAATTTCGGCGTTCATTCCCGCCTTTTCCAGTTTACGGGAGAAGAGAAACACATCGTTTTCCGAGTCTTCGAGCCAAAGAAGACTGAATTTGGCGGGGCGAGGTAACATGAGCTGGGGAGAGCAGTTAATAATGGGGGGGAATTTAGAATTTCGCATAAGTTTACTGAAATGTCATGATATTTATGGTAATTTGAATAATGAGCGCGAAATCCAGCCAAAATAGCCACTCGTTGGCGTGTCGTCGCTGGATCACCCATGGGCGTTCTCAGCGCGTAGCCTTGACTGCGATCACTGGATTGGTCGGCCTTATCGGCGTCCTCGTCATCGCGGGATGGTTTCTGGAATCACGGCGAATCGTTCAAATCTCGTCTGATTTTGCGCCGATGCAGTTTAACACCGCGGTGTTGTTTGTTTTTGTCAGCGTGGGCACGATTCTGGGAATACGTCTTCGAAAGTGGCCGGCGATTGGCTGTGGAATTGGGGTGATTGCCTTCAGCGCAATGACGCTCGCTCAGTATTTTCTGAAGCGGGATCTCGGTTTTGATACGCTTTTCCTCGAGCCCTTTCTCACCGGGCAAACTTCTCATCCCGGACGGATGGCTCCGAATACTGCGGTCTGTTTTTTACTGGGGGGAATTGCCGTGATTGGATTGGCATCGGGCGAAAAGGGGCTGCGTCTCAATTCGATGGCCGGCAGTCTGATTCTGGCTGTTTCCGTGCTCTCGCTCTACGGCTACGTGACGGAGACAGAGAAGGCCTATGGCTGGGGAGACCAGACGCGGATGGCGCTGCACTCGAGTGTCGGATTTTTTCTTTTGGCCCTGATTTTGATGGCTGAGGGATGGAGGCGTTTCAGGATCGTAAGTGACCACAAGAAAGTGCCCGGATGGCTGCCATGCACCTGCGCGGTGCTCGCGTTCACGCTCGGACTGTGCGCGTGGAATTCGATCGTCATCATGGAGGAGAAATCGATTTCTGATGAAACGGTGGTGCGAGCCAATCTGATTCATGAAAAATTCGGTCTCGGATTGGAAGGCAATGTGAAGGCCCTCATCCGAATGGCGGATCGCTTTGATGTGGGTATGCGAGGGGACAAGTGGGTCGGGGATGCGAAGAACTACATCGAAGACGTTCCGGGATTGTATGCGATTGCGATAGTCACGGACACTCTCGTCAAAAAGCGGATGTTGGTGGCCGGGGATGTGAAATGGAAGGCGGTGAATCGCTTTCCGCTGGAGAAATTCACGGCGCCTGAAGGGCAGGAAGTTGTGATCTTCACCGATGAAAGCTGGATCGCCGGAAACTTCGCCATTTTTGTGAAATTGGACGAAGCGCTCCTCGAAGGTGAACACGGCTACATCGCCGCGTTGTTTGACGGAGAGGCATTCCTCGAGGCAGCGGTAGGGAATTCCGACGAACAGTATCGCTACCTGGTTGTCGATGGTGATGGCTCTACGGTTGCGGGTTCCGGCGAGGAGGAGAAAGGGGCCGGGGAACCGATCGAACTGCCTTTGATGACTTACGGGGAAGCCTGGAAAATGACCGTTTATCCACGGGTTGCTTCGGTGGTGACCAATGTGGGAATGCGCCTATCGACCTTAACGTTGTTGGTCGCTTTTTTTATCAGCGTCCTCGTTTTCCTTCTCGTGCGTTTGGCGTTGAGAAATTTTCACGCGGGGCTTGATCGATCTGATGAAGAGCTTCGGATAGCGAATACGGAACTGGAAACGATGCTCTATATCGTGTCTCATGACCTGCGGGAACCGGTGCGATCAATCACTTCGTTTTCATCGATCCTGGAAGAGGAATACTGCGAGTCTCTCGATGAGAAAGGGCGCGATTTACTCATGCGGATCGTCCGAAGCGGAGATCGTATGGAGACGCTTCTCCGTGACGTGGTAACGGTGTCGCGTGCTGACCGTCTCGATAAAGCCGCTGCCAAAATCGATCTCGGCGAGATGGTCGCGGAACAGGTGACTTCGCTCACGGATCGCATCGAGGAAAAGAAAGCGGAGGTTACGGTTTCCGGGGCCTTCCCGATTGTCTGCGGTGACCGGATGTGGATCGGGCAGGCGATTTTAAATCTCGTTTCCAATGCCGTGAAATTCAGCGACGCAGACAAGGCGCCTGAAATCAGCATCGAGCCATACTCAGGAGAAGAGGGCGTCGGCATCGTCGTGCGCGATCGGGGATGCGGATTGCCGGAGAATGCGGATGAACGTCTCTTTGAATTGTTCCGGCGGGGAGTCGGGCGGAAAGTGGCAGGCACCGGAGTCGGGCTTGCCATCGTCAGGCGTGTCGCGCGGAAGCATGGCGGGGAGAGCTGGTTCCGCAACCGGACCGGAGGGGGATCTGAATTCTTCGTGACTTTCGGTAAAGTCGCCGTTTAGGTGGATTCGAAGATTTGAGATGGACGACAACCTACCGCTCCGGATTCTCGTGGCCGAAGATAATGAGGATCACGCCTACCTCTTGCGTCTTGCCTTCGACAATGATGACGTGCAGAACGATCTCGTTTTTGTCGGGGATGGGGTCGAAACGATGGAGCACCTCGATCGTTGCGAGTCCGATGACGACCTTCCCGGGTTGATTCTGGTCGATATCAACATGCCGCGGATGGACGGCTTCGAAGTGCTCGAAAAAGTGAAGGCGAGCAAGCGCCTTCGCCATATACCAGTCGTTATTCTGACTTCGAGCGAGCGCGAGGAGGACATCACCCGCGCCTACGAGGGCGGGGCCAGTTCTTTCGTTTCGAAGCCGGTTAAGTTCGAGGATTTCTGCGAAGTGATCGCCCGATTCAACGTCTATTGGACGACGGTTGCACGCGTTCCGAAAAAGGGATCCTGCAGTTAGGCCCGTCTCCGGAACGCTCCGCCCACACTCAGAGCGCGGGACGGTTGATCACCCTGCAAAAGGAACCGAGGGCAAACCTTTCACTCCGGGTTTGCACGCATAGGTGAGACCGGCTCCGTCCTCTTCGAGATTGGCAAAGATTCCCGTGGTGATATAGAGCGTGTCGAGATCGTCGCCTCCGAAGGCGCAGGAAGTCACGCCGGTTACAGGAAGTTCGATCGTGTCGAGCACCTCCGCGGAATTCGGATCAAAGCAACGCACGACGCTCCCCCGGCAGAAGGCGACCCAGAGCTTGTCGTTTTCATCGATTGTCATCCCATCGGGTGAACCCTCGTAAGCTTCGGTGTCGATTGCGATCGTCTCGTTGGAGATTTCCCCGCTGGCGGCATCAAAATCGAATCGACGGATTTTCTTCGTCGGCGTGTCGATGTAGAACATCGCGGAACCGTCTTTCGTCCAGCAGAGGCCGTTCGAGTTGGTCACGTTCGTGAATTTGGTAGTGACGGTTCCCTCGCTGTCGAGGCAGTAAAGTGAGGCGTCGCCGGTCTTCTTAACCGTGCTGATCGTTCCCGCCCAGAGGCGTCCCTGCGGGTCACACTTGCCGTCGTTGAATCGGTTGTCCGGCTTTTTGTCGGGCTCAGGATCGGCAATGAAAGTGGTTTCGCCGGAATCGCGATCGAGAAAGGCGAAGCCATTGTCTCCCGCGATGACAAATCCGCCCTGCGCACGCGGAACCACCAGTCCGACGCGTTCGCCCACGTTCCATGACTGTTCGGCGCCGGTCGCGGGATCGAATGAGCAAACCCGGTGCCCTTCGATGTCGACGTAATAGAGAATTCCAGCGTGCCAGACAGGGCCTTCGCCCCACTTTGAGATATTAGTTCCAACTGCTTCAACCATGGGGACACTTTGTCCAGTCTTCGCGTCGTTTCAACCGTCACTTGAAGCTCTGGTAAAAGAGTGACCTGACCCTGTTTGGTCAGACACCTGACCCTGTTGAGTCGGGCCCTGTTCCGAGTTGCGGGTCCAGTTGACGCCCGCAATCAGCGGAGTTGGCCTTGGTGCAGCGCCGCGATTTCAGAATCCGTCATCGCCCGGTCGAGAATGATGAACTCGTCAATACGGCCGTTGAAACTGCGGATCGGATAGTTCGCATTGTGCGCCTGCCAGTTTCCGATTTCTGCACCTCCGAGTTTCAGGGGGGGGATGTTCTTACGTTGGTCGCTTGTGACTTTCTCCCCGTCGAGGTAGTGACAGACGATCCCCGAGTGTCGATCGACGGTCGCTGCGAGGTGCATCCAGCGGCCAAGGTCCTTCGGTTCGACGACTGGTTCGGACTGGGTGTTCGGGTTTTTCCCGTCTGATATTCCGAGGATGAGTCGACCTTCTTCGCTGATCTGCCAGTGGACTTCACCTTTATCAAAGCCATCGGTGAGGAAGAGCGAGCTCAACCACCGGTCCAGTCCGTCGACTCGGATCCACGCCGCGAAAGTGAGCGCGTCAAAGGTGCCGGGAATCTGCATCCTGACACGATCAGAAAGTCCTTTGAACTCAATCGCCCCTTTTCCCGGCCAGCGACCTTCGGACCATTTTGCGCCGATGATGGCGGCCTGAGGGCCGTCCGGTTTTCTGTTGATGAGCTGGCGGTCCCACCGGTTCTGGTTTTCGAAGTCGAATAGCACGAGGGTGCTTTCATCCTCGATGAGAGCTTCTCTCGTTCTCAGCCAGCTTTCATAACGCGATTGAGAGTTGGCGTCGGCGCGGTTCAACAGCTGCTCTCTGCCAATGAACCGGGATTCGTTGGCCGCGATGGGTTCGAGGCTGCCTGAAAGAGTGCGGACTCCATCGCCTTCGTTGAGATGTTTCAAAGTTTCCCCGGCGAGAGAGTCGAGGCGGATTTCTCCGTCAACGACGTGCACTTCGCTACTGCCTCCTGATCCGACACTGAGGGCGAACTCGGTGCCAAGGTCCACCGCTTCATACTCCGGTGTTCTTACAGAGAACCCGTGAGCCGGCTCCGGTACAAAAGCGCGGAGCTTGCCCTCTTTGCATTCCATCGCGAGAGCGGAAATAAGATTCAGATCAACCGGACCTTCAACGATGACGCTTGCTCCGCTGAAAAATTCAATCTGGGCGAGCCCGGACTTTAAGGAAAAACCGCCGGGGAAGAGAACGCTCCCTTCCTCGATCTCGCGGTTGGTCTCCGACCATTCCGGGTCAACGAGACGGCTCAGGACGGCGATCCCGGTGGCCTGCGATGGCTCGGGTTCGGTGCCTTTCCAGAGGACGACCGTGACGTTCAGAAGAATCGCGAAAGCGGCCGCGAGGGCCAGACCAAGACCGGGATAGTTCCGGCCCGTTTTCTGTTTCGGCTTCGGAGCGATGAACGGTACCGTATCCCCTTTCATGAAGCCGGGGAGTTCATTCAGTTCCACCGGCGGGCGTTCCGTATCGTGCGCTTCCCCGAGCAGGGTGTGAATTTCGGAGATATCGAGGTAGCGCTCGCAGGCTTCGGGATCTCCTCGTAGAAGATCGTTCAGCTGGCGATTTTCCTCTTCGGTGGAGATTCCCTCAACGAGTCGTGAGCTGAGAAGGTCGATTTGTTCGAGGCGATTCTTTTTCATGCGAATCCCTCCTGTGAAAGTTTCTTTTCGACGCAGGTTTGCAGCACCGCGCGAATCCGATAGAGAGCCTGAGACACCGCGCCTACAGATTTTCCATCTTCTTCGGCAATTCTCTGGACGGAAGCGCCCGGTTCGTAGCGGCGGTTCACGAGTTCTCTCTGATCGGCGGGCAGTTCGGCGAGGCAGGCCTTGAGCGCGGCGAGGCGGGCGTCGGTAGCTTCGCTTCGTTGTTCCTGGCGCTCCGCGAGGTAGTCGAAAACGTCTTCATCGAAAACGAGCTGTTCGCGGCTGTATTTCCGTCGGTGATTGAGCACGTGGAAGTAAGCCGTCCGGCACGCCCACGCGGTGAAATTGGTTCCCTCTTCGAAATCCTCCGCTTTCCGCCAAAGGGTCACATTCGTCTCCTGCAGAATATCCTTGGCCCGCGCGTGGTCATGACACAGTGAGACGACGTAGGCGAACACGGAAGACTGCGCCCCGGTGAGCAACTCGATGAATTCTTCTGTGTCCCGATTCATAATTTATCCGGAAAGATACCGCACGAGCGTGCGCTATCTCACACAAAAAGTCAGTTCAGGACCCGTTTTCGAGGAGGTTTTCCTCATCCGACTCTTCTCTTTCGTCTTCGATCTGCTCGTCGATGGCGCGGTCGATTGAAATATCAGCTGCCTCCACCTTTCCCGTTCGGGCGGGACTGCGAGGCTGCGGGGAGGATTCGGTTTTCTGATTGGCCGTCTCTTCGGAGAGTCCTCCCCGGAGGTTGATCCGGTAAATGGGTTCCGGCATTTCAATTCCGGCATCGTCAAAAGCTTCCTTGAGGAGCCGGATCGACTCGCTTCTACCTTTCATGAAATCGTGATTCCGTTGGTCGACCCAGGCGAAGAATTTCATCGCAACCGAGCTGTCACCGAGCGAATCAATGATCGCCATCGGCGCAGGGTCGTCGAGGACCGCGGGATTTTTGGCGAGTGTTTCCAGTCCCAGCTTCTTCGCCTCGTTCAGGTCGTATTCAGTGGAAACGCCGACCGCGAAGTCGAAGCGGCGCAGAGGATTACGGGAAAAGTTCAGGAGGACCGAATTCATGACGATCCCGTTCGGAATCCGGAGATGGTTTCCGTCCAGCGTGACGAGGACGGTGTCGCGGGAGGTGAGTCGGGCGACCTTGCCGGTCTTGCCATCGATCTCGACCGAATCGCCGATCTCGAAAGGGTTCCGCGTGCTCAGGAGAATTCCGGCGAGGTAGTTTTCGACGATGTTTTTGAACGCAAATCCGAGGGCGAGCCCGGCGAGGCCGGCGGCTCCGAGGATCGCGCCGACGATGGCTGTCGCGTCGAGTATTTCGAGCGCGAGAATGAACCCGATCAGGATGATGGCCAATCGAATGATCCGTTTGGTGAGCTGTTTTGCGAGCGAGGAGAACTTGAATCGATCGATCCACCCGTCGTAGCGATTCACGAACCGGGCGATTCCCCAGAAAAGAAGAACGAGGACAATGGCGATTCCGAACAGCGGGAGCTTAACAACAACGGTTCGACCCATCTCCTTCAGTTTACTGAAAGCGGGAGCCAGCTGGTGATCGATCGCGGCGGCTTCGGTGGAACGGTTGATAGTGAGGACGACGCCGTCGGTTCGTTCCGCGATCGATTTGGCCTCCTCGCGGAGTTTGGTATTGGAAACCTCGCCCGAAAGCGTCACAACGCCTGACTGCACGTTGATCGTGATGTCCTCAAAGCCTCCCACCGCGTCGTAGATTTCTCTGATGCGCTTTCTGATGGCCGAATCGGCCGTCGCGTCCTCAACGGCGATGGGGGAACTCGAGGCGGGAGTTGTCTCCTGAGCGGGTAGCGCCGTGACGAAGATTGAAACGAGAAAGAGGAGTCCCGGCAGTCGTGAAAAGGAAGTCATCGTCGACAAGATGATTCAGTTCCGGTCGAATTGCATCATCAAGTTGGATGGAATTCGTGCGAGGGGAGGCGTGGACGCATGGACGCGTGGACGCGTGGACGCAGGATCGTCGTCGGCGGGTGGATGCCTTTTGCCAAAAGGCATCGCGGACGATCGGCGAACGTCGTGGGATTTGCCGGACGTCGAGGGCGATACGGACGTGCTGCCCCTCGGCGAGGCGCATCTACCGGCATGCATCCACCGGCATGCATCTACCGCGATGGATTTACGGAGACGCGAGGGGAGGCGTGGACGCAGGATCGTCGTCGGCGGGTGGATGCCTTTTGCCAAAAGGCATTGCGGACGATCGGCGAACGTCGTGGGATTTGCCGGATGTCGAGGGCGATACGGGCGTGCTGCCCCTCGGCGAGGCGCAGCTACCTGTTCGGTGCTTTGGCGGGCATTCAGCCTGTCCTCCGGGCTGTCCCGGAGGAATTTACGTCATCGAAATCACTTCTCCTTACCCGCGTCCATCGCAGCCTTCACTTCGGCTTCGACTTCGGCGTAGAGGGCTTCGTCCGCTTTGAGCGCATCCTTCGCGGCATCACGGCCCTGAGCGAGCTGGGAGCCTTTGTAGCTCATCCATGAGCCGCGCTTCTGCACGATGTCATGCTCGATCGCGAGATCGAGGAGTGAGCCCACTGCTGAGATACCCTCGTTGAACATGATGTCGAACTCGGCTTCGCCGTAAGGGGGTGCCACTTTGTTCTTCACCACTTTGAGACGGGTGCGGTTACCGGCGACGCTGCCGTCGGAATTTTTGATGCTTCCGGTGCGGCGAATGTCGCAACGAACCGAGCTGTAGAATTTGAGGGCACGACCACCGGGCTGTGTTTCAGGGCTGCCGAACATAACGCCGATTTTTTCACGAATCTGGTTCGTGAAGATCACAACGGTGTTCGCTTTTGAAATGATCGCGGTGAGCTTCCGCATCGCAGCGCTCATGAGACGGGCCTGGGCACCGACGGTGGTGTCACCGATCTCGCCGTCGAGTTCCTGTTTCGTGACCAGTGCGGCGACTGAATCGAGGATGATGACGTCGAGGGCGTTGGAGCGAACCAGTGTCTCGACGATGCGGAGTGCCTCTTCACCGGAGCTGGGCTGGGAGAGAAGGAGGTTGTCGAGATCGACTCCGAGACGACGAGCATACTGAGGGTCGAGCGCGTGCTCGACGTCGACGAATGCAGCGAGGCCGCCCGCTTTCTGGGCCTGAGCCGCGACGGTGAGGGTCAAGGTCGTTTTACCGGAAGATTCGGGACCGTAAACTTCAACGATACGTCCTTTCGGGAAGCCGCCGACTCCGAGAGCGCGGTCGATGAGGAGGTTGCCGGTGGGGATGATGTCGACATCCTGTACGCGGTCCGAACCGAGGCGCATGATCGCCGTCTCGCCGAAATCTTTTTGAATCTGAGAAATAGCGAGGTCGAGATTCTTTGCCCGTGCCTCGGCAATGCGGTTGGTTTCTTTGTCGGTGGATTTAGCGGCCATAGCGTTTTTAGCGGTAGTAGAAGGTTTGGATCGTGAAGTTGGTTTAGCAGGTGCGGGTGAAACGGCTTCGGTGGAAGCAGCGGATTCGGCTTTCGTCTCTGCCTCGGCCGCTTTGGGTTTCGATTTTTTGGTTACAGAGGACTTTGCTTTCGTTTGAGGACTTGAGTCCATTTCAGCAGCAGTAGCGCCACCGGTTTCGGGCGTGGGTGTTTCTGTAATTGTTTTCGAGCCGTCGTTGGCCTCGTTAGGAGATAGCAGTTCAACCATGGTATGACAAAAGATTTTGGATACAATACTTAATACTGTTCAGGGGTCCAGTAAAAAACTGAACACTGTCATTTTGATTCATCCTCTTTGTAAGATTCCTTTCCCGCCCTATTTGATTTTGCATCGACTCTGATGGAAGCTCCCACTTCCCCGGAACCGGTTCACGGCCCGGGGCTATTCAGAAATTCAGTCATGCGCATTCTTTCGGGTATTCAGCCAAGCGGTCGTCCTCATATTGGAAACTATTTCGGTATGATGCAGCCGGCCTTCCGCCTTCAGGATGAGGGGGACGCCTTCTACTTCATTGCCGATTATCACGCGCTCACCTCGACTCACGATCCCGCGGTGTTGCGCGACAACGTTCGTAATCTTGCTTTGGATTTTCTCGCCTGCGGGCTGAATCCGGAGAAGGCGACTTTCTGGCGTCAGTCGGACGTGCCTGAGGTGACGGAGTTGACCTGGATTTTAAGCTGCGTTACTCCGATGGGAATGCTGGAGCGGTGCGTTTCCTACAAGGACAAGGTCACTCAGGGGATCTCTCCCTCGACGGGGCTGTTCACCTACCCGTTGCTTCAGGCGGCTGATATTTTGATCTTTGACTCAAATGTCGTTCCCGTCGGAAAGGATCAAAAGCAGCATCTCGAACTGACTCGGGACGTGGCCCAGAAATTCAATGACCGCTACGGCGAGGAACTTCTCGTGATCCCGGAGCCTCAGATTCGTGAGTCGACCGCAACGGTTCCCGGGCTCGATGGGCGGAAGATGAGCAAGAGCTACGGCAACACGATTGAATTGTTTGAGGAAACCGAGAAGAAGCTTCGCAAAAAAATCATGAAGATCGTGACGGATTCCACTCCGGTGGAGGAGTCGAAGGATCCGACTGACAGCTACATCGTTCAGCTATACCGGCTCTTCGCTACCGCTGATGAGGTTGCGGAAATGGAAGCGTCGTTTCGCGCCGGTGGACAGGGATACGGGCATTACAAGCAGCAGTTGTTTGAGGCGATTCGCGATCATTTTGCTCCAATGCGCGAGCGTCGTGAGGAATTGCTCAAAGACCCGGATTACGTTGACGGCGTTCTTGAAGAAGGCGCGAAGCGGGCGAGGGCCGAGGCGCGAAAAGTGATCGATCGCGTCAGGGCTGCGGTGGGAATGTGAGGAGCGGTTGGGCTGCTCTGCCGTATCACTTGAAATACAGCTTCGAATCGACCGGCGGCTTAGGTCCGGTCTCTTCCTCTGCGGGTTTTTGTGGAGTGAGAGGGGCCTTTTTCATTTCTTCCGGCTCAGGGGCGGCCGCCTTTTCCGGTTCCGCTTTCACCGGTGGAAACACTTCATCCGCAGCGAGCAGTCGAACTTGTCCCGGGGAGGTGAGTTTGATCTGAGGCTTTCCTTTATAAATCGAAATCACTCCGTCAACCGCGATCCGTTTCCCGTTGTAGAGCTCGTGCGGTTCGCCGTCTTTGAACTGGTCGAGGTCGGACGCGAAAGTCACGAGATGAAAATCAGTGCCTTCGAAATTCACGTAGTTCGTCCCCGATGCGGATTTTGAAGAATCTTTTGAGGTCCCGTGAACGATGACTTTTTCGCCTTCGTGGTCGGCGATTTCTTTGTCCTCTGACGCGGCGAGGTAGATCGTGTCGTTTTCCTCCGCGTTGATCGTTGCCGCGGTCGGGAAGAGAGACGCGGTGAAAAGGGCGGCAATGAGAAGACGTCGTTCAATCATGGCTTTTCGTAGTCGGGATTGTAGAGCGTTTTGACGCTCCCGTCGGCGTAGACGACGGCGATGTCAGAGATGTGAGATGGAGCGATTTCCTGCAAAACGATGATCGAGTCGGCGGCTGCCTGGATCACGGGACGGTTGTGAGGAACAATCTCGAAAGCTTCCGCGGCGCCGCCTCTGTAGGGGCTTTTCATGAGCTTTTTCAGCTGGCCTGCCGGCAGGTAACGTCCGGAAAGTTCAGAGAGGCTCGCTGGATATTGGTCGCGATTGCTGCGGGCAAAGTTTTCACAGGCGAGATACAACTGAGAGGCGTTGGCCTTGCTCACTTCTTTCATCGAGGCGTCCTGCGACTGGCGCAATCTGCTCACGCCGGAATAGGAAAAGACCGCGAGGAGAGCGAGAATCGGAAAGAGAAACATCGTAAAGTAACTCAGCCCCAGCCCGAAGCCGGCGAGTCGCTTGCCGCTTTTGTGATTTGCGGTGGCATCGTGACGGGCGACGTGTCCGCAGACTGCTCCAATCGCGGCGAGGAAAAGCCCGCCCACGGCCCAGAGCGTGAGAAATCCTATCGTTGCGAGAATGACGCTGGCGATGGCTGCCTTTGACCACTCTGCGGGATGGGCGTGCGATGTTGTTTCCGATGTTGCCATGAACTTCTTTTTAATATCACGATGCCTCCTCCGGGGAAACTTCAAACTCGGGATTCTCCCTTTCATCCTTCGGCGGAATGCGCGAGAAAAGAAACGCGATGATCAGGAGGGAACATCCCGCGAGGCTCGCGCCCCAGTATAGCACGGCGGTAAGACCGAAGGTCGCGGCGACGGCTCCGGCAGCGACTCCGCCGATGACGCGGGCGGTGCCTCCGATCGCCATCGTGAAGACGCCCTGAATCGAATTGCGGAACTGGTCCGAGGCGAGGCGGTTCAAAAACATGACCGGTCCAATGTAGAGCGCGATGACTTCAAAGCCGTGCCCGATTTGCGCGATCACCGCCACGGTCGTTGAAGGGAACAGCGCGAGCGCGAGCATTCGTGCGACCATGCAGCTGAGCCCCAGGACCATGATGCCCTTGAGGTGAATAAGGCGCTGCATTTGAGGGATCATGATAGTGCATCCGACTTCCAGGATCACACCGATATTGATGATGAGCCCGATATGCTTTTTAGAAATGCCGACGCCCTCGTCGAGGTAGTTTCCGATAAAGGCGTAGTAGGATGAGGCCGCCATGAAGCCGAAGAACAGCCCGATCGAAAGCCAGCGGGCATTGGGGGCAAAGATCGCCCGGAGTGCTTCTCCCGTGGGGAGCTTTCCTCTTCCGTCGGGCAGGGGGCGACTCACCGGGGAAAGCGTGAAACTGTTTGCGAGACTGAGGAGGCAGAATCCCACCGCGCATGGAATGATCGCGGCGGCAGTCGCACCGTTCGCGAGCGGAACGTAGAGAATCAGGCTCGGGAGAATAAAGCCGATCGTTCCCCAGACCCTGACAAGTGGATATTCGAGGAAGGAAATACCGGCCCTTCGTGAGTCTTCGGCGAGGGAAAAGTAGTAGCCGTCCTGAAGCGGTAACATTGCGACAAAGGCGAGCCCGTGAAAGATGAAGAGCGTCAATGTCAGGGTGATGCTCGTCGAGAAAAAGATCAGCGACAGAACCGTGGCGCTGCAGAGAAAGGCGACCGCGAGAATTCGTCGAGCATCTACTTTTCTATCCGCGAGGAGCGTGATTAAAGCCGGTGAGCAGAGCATCGGAATGCTCATCATCGACATCGCGAGTCCGATCTGAAAATAGGAGAAGTCACCCTGCTCCTTCAGGAAGACGGTCATCAGGGGCATGACGCTTCCGATCACGCCATAGCTCAGGAAAAACTGCCGGCGAACCGCATTCATCGAAGCGCTTGAGTCTTTTGACCTGTCATTCCGTTTCTGGTTTCGGAAGACTTTTTCAGAGCGCCAACCGTTTGCTGAGCCCTTCGCGCCAGGCGACGGTCTCCTTGTTGTTCGCTTCGATGCTCGCGCTGATATTTTTCTCGTAGAAATTAACGAGGCGAGTGTGGAGTTCGGTGCGGATTTCCACTCCGAGCAGTTCCGGTTGAGCAAAGTGCTCCGGCTTCGGGCTCGCGTTTTGCGCGATGCAGCGGTAGAGGAAAATACGGTCGTAGGTGCTGCGGAGAGGAAGTCGGGCGAGCTCGTTGAAGGCTTCGCGGAGCACGACCTGGGTGCAGTCGAAGCGGCTCAGAAGATGGGCGATTTCCACTCCGTAGATCCAGTCAGGGTTCCGATAGCGGTGCGTCGAGTCGTAGATTCCCGCCGTCTCCCACGCGACGATCCCCAGCGTCTGGCGGACGAGACTGAGAAGATAGGCATCCATCGCCTTTTTTCCGAGATGCTTGCCGCCCTTCCAGATCAATTCTGAACTCGCGATCCAGCCGGCGGCGAGGAGGGGATTGGACGTCAGCAGCATTTTGCTCCCCTGCCAGAGATAGCGAACCGGCTTGAGGTAAGGCTGGAGCTCCTCGTATTTTTTATACATCTTGCTCGCCTTGCGGATGTTCTCGGAAGCCTTCCGCAGGTTCATTCCTTTGACCTCAAGGACCGGCAACTCCTCGAGAAGAAGAATAATTTGAAGCGAAGCTCGGTTCACCGCTTTGAAGAGGCTCTCCAGATTCAGCTCGAGAAGAGGCATCTCCGAATTCGGCTGATAGACCCGCGCGATCGACTCCATGAAAGCGACGAGATCGAGTAGGAGGCCGCGGCCTTCAAAAGTGCCGTTTTCCCAGTATTTGCCCGATGAAAAACGCTCCAGCATCGCATCCGACTCTGATGCGATCAGTTTGGCGACGCGTTCGTCGAAGTTTACGTGCGTTTCGTCCTTCCAGTGGATGTGATGCAGTTTCTGATAGTCGGGAAACTCCATCAGTTCGCCGTAGGCCATGAGCACCGTTTCCAGTTCCTGTCGCTTCGAGTCGAGTCTGCCCGCCTCGTTTCGAATCGCCCGTTGAGCAATCTCGACGAGGTCTTCCTCCGTCTCCTCCCGATCCGGAGAATCATGGGTTCGCCAGAAGACGAGAGCAAAGAGTCCCGCTGTCGCGAGCCCGAAAAAGGTCCATTGCATCCACGGGGGATCCATTTCAGCAAAAAACGTCAAAACCCCTAACGCGAGCAGAAAGAGTCCCGCAAAGAACCGCCCGCCGCTCGCGAGGTGCGAACGCTGCTTCAGCTTTTGGATGAAGGGCGGGGTTTCAGACATGACGTTCCGGAAGGATACATGCAGGGGCGGGGGCATGCATCTGTATATTTTGGTGAAGAAAGTAAGTGGTTTCCAGATCAAATAAGAATTCCCCGCGCAGAGGGGCGGAGAGTAAGAGGGAAGAACTTTGCGGCTTTGCGCCTCTGCGTGAGCCTTCCATCGAAACCCATGTGATTCGGGGGGGGCCGCGTTACTCCGGATCCAGTCCGAGCAGGTCCAGCACTTCCTTCGGAGGCCCGTTCCACTCCGGCATAGGCATGTTTCCACGGTAACCGAGGTCGCGCATTCCGACGGGCGTCGTGTAGTAGCCGCCCGCGACGAGATCCCGCAGCTTCCAGAAAAAATTCCCCGGAAACGCCTTCGGCACGAGAGAAAGCTCCTTACAGATCTTCAACTGAGCATCGGCGCTCAAAGCGACAAAATTCGCGCTGCCCTGTCGCCCTGCCTCTTCATCGAGCCAGGCGAGCCCCTTCAGAATCAGATTCCGGTCGGAGGTCTGTGCGGAGTAGGGCGAGCTGATCCATTCGTCGATAAAATCGTGGACACCCTGCGACGACGCGCTCGGAGATTGTTCGTCGGCGGGGATGATGATGTCACAGAGGACGATGACCAGTTCCCGCTGGCCGGAGGAAAACGTCAACGGCCAGAGATCACCCGGCTTGTAGGCTTTCACCATGTCCGGGTCGGGTCCGTACCCTTTGCCCGAAACAGGGGCTGCGGATTCGCTATTCGCACCGAAGGCGGTCTCCCCCAGAAACGGAACCGAGGCGGCCGCGCTGAGCATCCATTCCATCGCGACGCGTCGCTCGATCCGTGGGGGGGCGTCAAAATCTTTCATCTCAAACGTTTCCTTTCTTCAGTTCATCGAGGACGTGATCGGCGGCGCGCCAGGCCAGCGCCATGATCGTGATCGTGGGGTTCTTATCGGCGGTGTTCGGGAACGGGGCTCCATCTGCGAGGACGAGATTCGGCACATCCCAGGTGCGGCACCATTGGTCGGTCACGGAGGTGCCGGGATCCTCGCCCATGATTGCACCTCCGACCTCGTGAATGATTTTTCCACCGTCTTTGATCACTTTGAGCGGGTTCTTCGTCTCCGGTTGGCGACCGAATCGACCTCCCATCGTTTCAAAGATAGACGCCATCGCCTCCTGCTGATGCGCGATCTGCTTCAATTCATCGTCCGACCATTTCCAGTGAAATCTCAGAACAGGGATGCCCCATTTGTCTTTCACCTCGGGATCAAGTTCGGAAAAGCAATCGTCGTTCGCCGCCATCGCACCCTGAGCGCTGAAACCGACGTGGGAGCCGTAAAACCGCCGGGCATCCTCCTTGAGCTCACTTCCGAAAGCGATCCCTTCGCGCCCCGCGAGTCGGTCGAAGCCCCTCACTGAGTTCATCTTCGGCATGCGACGTCCCGACCCGACGATAAACTTGTAGCCTCCCGAAAAATCGAGACGTCCCGCGGTGTGCTCCTTGCAAAGCCACCAGGGAACGTAAGCCTGCTGCCCGACGGTTCCGTCTTCGTTGTGGGGCGGGAGGTTCTCCAGAGCCGGAATCTGTGCGCTGAGGCTGCTCGAAACCGAGTCGGTGATGTATTTCCCCACTTTTCCGCTGCTGTTCGCGAGCCCGTCGGGAAAGAGGTTGGATTTCGAGTTGAGCAAAATGCGAACCGATTCCTGCGAGCTCGCCGCGAGAACGACGACCTTCGCGGAGACGTGATGATCAGTCCCGTCCACTTTGTCGATGTAGCTCACGCCCTTCGCTTTTCCCTCCTTGTTCAAAGTCACCTCGCGCACCATCGCGTTGGGCAGAATATCGAGATTCCCCGTCTTCTCTGCGGGACGAAGATGAACCGTTGCCGAATCATACGCCGCGCCAATCGAGCAGCCGCGATGACAGTCGGTCGCGAAAAAGCATTTCGCCCGCGAACGCATATTTTCCGCGAGTATCCTCTGTGCTTTCCCGTTGCCGGGGTGAAGGATCGCGGGAAGCCGGTCCGCTTCCTGCTGCTTTGTCAGGATTGCCCGGTGAACTGGAACGACATTGATGCCGAGCGTTTTTGCATACTTTTTCGTGAGCAATTCCCCGGCTCTCATTTTCGGCGGGGGAAGAAGCACTCCGGGCGAGGAATGCGGAACATTTTCAATGCCTTCGTTGCTCCCGAAAATACCGACTAACATTTCCACCTTGTCGTAGTAGGGGTGGAGGTCATCGTAGGAGATCGGCCAGTCAAAACCGATTCCCTGCCGCGACTTGGTTTCAAAGTCATAAGGCCCGTTGCGCAAGGAAACCCGCCCCCAGTGATTCGTGCGTCCGCCGAGCATGCGCTGACGCCACCAGAAGAACTGACGCTTGTCCTCCTTGCTCGCGTTGGTGTAGGGCTCGCCCGGGATTTGCCATCCGGATTCGACCGAGGAATCGTAGAACCCGTATTGCTTGTCGGTCGTCGGCATCGCCCGCAGCGGAGCCATGTCCGGCGTGTGCAGCATTGCTGTTTCGCGGGCGGGATCAAAAATGCGCCCCGCTTCCATCACGAGAACTTTGGCCCCGTTCATCGTCAGGGTGTAGGCCATCTGTCCACCGCCTGCGCCGGAGCCGACGATCACGACATCGTAGTCGGACTGAACTTCTTTAGGGGAGATAACGGGCATTCAGAACTGTGGTTTACCGGGGCCGGGAACGTCAACGCAGGAGGGCAACTTCATCGCGCGATTAACGGGGAGGGAGCGTAGTTACGCTGACTTTTTCTTCTTCGGCTGTGGCGCGGTTCGCGGAGTGAGAAAGGAATCGACGACCGTCTTGTCCGCCTCCGATTTGGCACCCTTCTCAGGAACCGGAACACCCGCAGACCATAGGATGCCGTTGACGATTAATTTTCGAACCCCGTCGCGTTCCCAGGACTCATGAGCATCGAGGCCGCTGAAGCTGAAGGACCTCCCACCATCAGCTCTATCAAAAGCCCAGCCCACGATATCTTTCTGACCACCTTCGCTCGAACCGAGGTGAATTTTTCCCGAATAGACGAGAGGGGAGACGTCTTTCAACTGCGGTGGAAATTTAAAGCCGTTCAGCCAACCGTCGTTGATCGTCCATGGCGTCACGCCGCGGGTAGTCTCATGCGGGGGGAATGAGTCATGGCTGCTGTCCCAGTGGCCGCGGCCTGAGATAACGGGCTGATAAATTCCTCCGATCCAGGCAGCTGCGAGCGAATAGTATTTGGGCGGGAATTCGACGGCCTGATGAATGCTGACAAGGCCGACCCCGGAATCGAGCATTTTTTGAATGACCGCAACCCGTTCGGGTGTTTCCAAATACGCCTGCTTGCCGCCTCCGTCGGTGTAAAACACGACCGCCTTGGCCTCGGAAAAAACGGATTCATCGGCCGGCCAGCCTTCCAAAATCACTTCCGTTTCGATCTGCTGATTCTGCTCCAGGAGATGCTTCAGCATTCGGACCCCGCCGGAGTAATCATGATGCCCGACCCGATCGACTTGTTTCACGGTTCCCGCGACGAGAACGATTTTGCTTTTCGGTTCAGCGTGGCCGGTGGCTGAAAAAAGGAGCGCCAGCAATGCCGCGAAGAGAACCCGGGTTTTCGAAATCATAGAGTCGAAGGATACGGAGTTCCCGAACGAACGACAATCCTGATTTGTGGCGCAATGACTGGAGCGCTCTCAAGCGATTGCGGCAGGGCTACGATTTCGGAACCTGCTGATAAATCTCCGCCAACTGTAGCAGGAGCGCTTCGAGCTTTTTGTAATAGGCCTCCTCTTCCTGATTCTCACGGTCACGTCGTAGCGCGCGCACTTCGAGCTCGAGCTCGTTCCGCTTCTTCCGTTGTTCGTCGGTGAGGCGTTTTTCAAATTCGTTCGGAACGAGGACCTGCTGACCGGCGATTTCACCATCGGGTGTGGCGTCTTTCCCCGCGGTGCGGGTTGCGGTGGTGCCTTTGAACCACTCGGAACGTGAGCCTTGTTCGTCTCCGTTGTCGTCGATGAGGGCGTGTTCGGTCGCGATGCGACCTTCGGTTTTGTAAAAGAGTGCCGTTTCGTTAGATGCCTGAATGAAGGCTTCGAGGAGAGAAACTTGCTCGTCGTTGTCGAGGTCGGCGGCTTTAGCCCCGGCGATGGCTTTGGCGAAGTAGCGGCCGAAGTAGGGGTAGGAAAGTTCAGACTCGTTCTTCGTTGCGGTGATGACAATACGGTCGGGCTTTGAGGCCTTTCGAATGAGCGAGCCACTTGCGGACGCGGTGTTGATGAGCGCGAGCTGTCCCTTGTAGGCGTCGAGCCAGAGGACGAGTTCATCGTCGGTGAAGTCGGGGCCGCGCACGTTGAACTTCGCATCGCGCCCGTCGAAGGTTCCGTGTCCGATCAGCACGACCCAGAGCCGGTTCGTTTTGATTTCGGTGAGCGCTTTTTTGAAAATCTCAGCGTCGTTGTTTTTGCCGGTGTCTTCAATTCCGACGACTTTCATTTCCGCGTCAGCTTTGCGCGCGGCTTCGATCCAGATCGCGGCGTCCTCGCGAAAGGCCTCGCCGTATTTGGTGTTTCCGTCAGAGCCGATCAGAAGGAGGACGGTAAGATCCTGCTTGGCGTTTGCGAGTGTGGTCGCAGCGAGAACGAGAGCGCTCAGAAGGGTGAGAAAGCGAGTCATGAATGGAGAAGTGGCGGCGAGCACCATCGAGTGGTTTTCAGTTGGAGATTGTTGTTTGATGTCCGGGTGTTGCTTTGCGGTCCACTCGCTGGCGCTCGCCGCCACATTCAGTTCAAAGTTAGAGTATCCCCTGTTTGCGGCGGAGCGCCCATTCGCCGAGGAAGCAGAGCAGCGCGATGAGGAAAAGCCACGGGGTGTGCCAGAGCGGGCGTTGGCGGGTTTCTTCAATGGGTGTTTCGAGTTGGCTGAGAAGGGTCGGCAGCGTGCTGATCTCAGCCATGGAAAGTAGCTTCCCGCCGGTCGCCTCGGCGATGCGTCGGAGCGGTTCGGGGTTGGGGCCGAGGTTGGCGAATTCATCGGCATCGGGGTTGAGCGCGCGAGCGACAGAGTCTCTGCCTATCTCGATGCCGTCACCATCGAGAACGGTGGCATTGATTCGATAGCCACCGCTGTTTTCAGATGGGTATTCCGCGGTGAAAAGTCCCGGGTCCTCCAGCGATGGCTCCGCGGTGAGGCTCGTCTCACTGCCGTCGATGTCGACGACCTTGAGAACGACGGTGGCATCGTCCTGCGGTCTCGCCGCTTCGTCGCGAACGCGAACCGCTACCTTCGTGACGGGGAGGGCGCCTTCCAGATTTTCCTCTTTCGTCATCTCGACACGGGAGGGCACTTCCGCGACGGCCCATCGCATGAGTTGACGCCACGACTTCCCGAGCTCACCCTGCTGCTCTTCATCTTTCATTCCCCACCGCCAGAAATCAGCGACGGGGACGGCGGCGGTTTTTCCTTCGCCGTAGCGCTGTGTCACGATCGCGGGGAACAGTCGGTCTTGGACGTCCTTGACCGAGGCGAGGATGCTCGCGCCCGGTTTGATCGCTTCGATGCGGTTGATCGCGAAAAAGGGCGGCATGTAGGCGAGGCGGGTGTTTTCCGCTTCCTGATCGGAGCGATGTCGCATCCACGGCTCGAGCCAGCCTTCGCGGGTGAGATCGAAAATGGCGTCCATCGCAGCTGCTTCCTGTTTCAACGGATCGAGATAGACGGGGAGAATCCGGCCAATCGGGGTGTTGTTCCAGCCACCTTCCTGGAAGGACTCCTGACCTCCTAACATGATCACCGTTCCTCCGCGTTGAGCGACGAATCGGTCGATGAGGTTTTGTTGTTCGGTAGTGAAGAAATCCGCTTCGACGTCGTCGAGAACAATCGCGCGGTAGGAGGAGAACAGTTCCTCCTCCGATTTGGGAAAGCCGTCGCGGAGCTCTTCCGGCGCTTTGGTATTGAGCCGGATCAGGACGGGTTTGTCGTAGCGCTGCGTCTCTTCGGGAATGTCCTTGGCGAAGCCGCGAAAGAGCGGGTTGCTGCTTTCCCCCGGTTGGCCGCGCCACTCGAACTTCGGTTCGCGCTTCGCGATGCGGATCAGGCCGACGAGATCAATTTCGGAATCGAGTGAGAGGGCACGGCGCAGGAATTTGTATTCCCAGTTCGGGCGGCCGCTCACGTAGAGGATACGAAAGGGTCCGTTGCCGCGATTGACGGTGACGTGCTGCGTGTTGTTGAGCTCGGTGAGTTCCTTGATTGGCGTCGAGGCAGTTTGGCGTATGCCGACTTTTAAGAATGAAATTCCCGGGGGCACCGAGGAAAAGCGCAGTCGAACCGGGAGCGTTTGATCGTTTTCCGACTCGGGAACTACGACGGTCTCTTTCGCGATCTCTTTGCCCTTTTCATTAATGACGTAGACTTCGACGGGAGCGGGGAAAGCCCCTTTCGCGTGAACATCGAGATTGAGCGTGACCTGGGCGTCTTCGAACTGCGTCGTCGTCGCGTTGAGGTTCTGAATCGAGAGGTCGTTCGCTGACGGATTGGGTTCACCGATGAGAACCGCGTAGACGGGGGCTTTTTTTTGGTTCTCCTCTTCGGATTCGAGATAGGAGGAAAGTTGGCTCAGGTCGGTGGCGTTGCCGTCTGTGAAAATGACGGTCGCGGCGAGGGCGCGTTGTTGAAACCGGGAGTCGATATTCTTCAGCGCGGAAACCATCGCTGAATTTCTCCCTTCAAAATTCAGTTCGCTGAAATTGCCGACCTGCCGCAACCCTCGGTCAAAGAGGTAAGGTTGGACGCGGAAAGTGTCGGTGATTCCGGCAAGCCAGGCGGGGAGCGCTTCCGGTGTTTCCGCGTCATCGCTTGTGAGGAACTTCCGCAGCGTTTCGGACGGGGGAGGAGAGTCGGCGCTCAGCGGAATCTTCATGCCGGCGGAGTTGTCGGCGAGGAGAACGACGTCGTTGGAGTGTTTCTTCGGCTGGCGGTCGAGAACGACGGGTTCGAGCAACGCGAGGGCGAGGAGTATGAGTCCCGCCGCTTTGAGGAAGAGGGCGAAGAATTTGCTGCCCCCACGGAGGGGCGAGCTGCGGTAGGTGAATGTCAGGATCGCGAGAGAAAGCACCGCGAAGGCGACGGCAAGCCACGCCCATGATTCGTTCGCGAAGGCGATCGAGCTTAGAAAGTGATGGGCGGGTGCTGGCATGGTGGGCGCTGGCGCGCCGTGAAAGGTAAAAAGTAAAAGGTCGGATGGGCTTTGCAGCGCTTTCGCGCTTTCGCGCTGTGGGAAGGTCGACAGATAGGAAGGTGAGAAAGTCGGGTGGCTTTGGGGAGCAATGCTCCCGCAGTTTTTCTGCGATTCGTGGCTGTAGAGGAATCCGTGAGGATTTCTTTGGGGTGGTGATGTTTGCGTGGGCGACGGAACGAGTTTTGTTCCGCTACGGTGATTGAGTGTGTGGTAAAGTTAGAGGGTGGTGTGGCACGGTAGCGGAACGAGGATCGTTCCGTCTCATCTGGCTCACTTGCCGGCGCCGAGTTCTTCGTAGTAGCGTCGGACGAGGTCGCGAAATTCACTCGGGACCGCGTCGCGGTCAATAGGAGCGATCGGGTTTTCGCGGTTCATTTTGGCAAGTTCTTCGCTGATGCGCTGCCGAAGCTCGAGAAGGGGATTGGTGATTTTCTTTTGAATCGTCGCTGCCTCCGGGGCGGCGTTGTCGCGGCGGAAATCGATGCGCATCGCGCGGGCGTCGTCCTGGACCTGAGCGAGATTGTTGCGGAGATCAGCCTGCGGGAGCATCTCTTCGATGCGGCTGAGCCGGTCCGCCCAGTCGCCGTAGTCTTCGCCGGTGATCGGGCCGGGAGCTTTCTCTTCGGATTTTTGATTGAAAAAGAGTCCTTTGGGAGCCGGTGCGGGGCGGTGTTCTTTGTCGTTTCCGTCGACCCCGCCACCCCCACGTCCGCCGCTGGTGCCGGACGCTTCCGCGAGTGACTCGCGGGCCTGTGGTGAGCCGCCTTTTCCGCCACTGCCTTGTTGTCCGGGTTTCTCACCCTGACCTGACCCTGTTGGGTCGCCGGCCTGACCCTGTTGAGATTCGCCCTGTCCCTGACCTGACCCGGTTGAGTCTCCGGCTTGACCCTGTTCACTCTGACCTTCACGTTCTCCGGGACCTTTCCCTTTTTGTCCCTTGCCTTTCCCTTTGCCGGCATTGGCGAGTTCCTTTTCTTCACCTTCTCCGCTTCCCTCGCCGGGTTTCTCACCGGCACCGGGGCCTTTTCCTTTCTCTTTGCCTTTTTCCCCGTCCGAACCAGCTACCTCGCCCGGCTTTCCGCCTGCTCTCTCATCTCTATCCTCCTCAGAGCCCGGTTCCTGACCCTGCCCTTCTGTGGCTTCCTGTTCACCGGCGAGACGCTTTTTCTCGTTCTCGGTCTGTTGAATCAGGTCATCGAGTTCCGATCTCGCCATGCGGAGGGCGTCGGCTTCGTTCCCGAGCACTTTCTCAGCAGCGGCTTCAACGCTCCTTTTCAGCGCTTCGATTCCACGGGCGGCTGCCTCAGCTGCGGGCTTGGCCTGCTCTGCTCGATTGTAAAAGGTGTATTGCTTTGCTTCGTTGAGTGATTCCTGTGCGCCGCTTGTGTTGGCTTCGCGGACGGATTCGTAAAGCGCGTCGGAAAGGAGCGGTTCGGAGACCTCGGACTGCTCGCTGAGTTTCTTCAGTTCTTCGAGCAAGTCGCCGAGCGCTTGTTCCTGTTCGTTCATCTTCTGCGCGAGGTCGCCGCGTTCCTGCTGTGTGTCGTCAGTGCGGGATTCGGTGTCGGATTTTTCCACGAGCTCATCGAGTGCTTCGCTGATGTTGCGTTGTTCGTTGTCGAGATTCCGGGCGGCATTTCTGACGGCCTCCATCTCTTTGGAAAAGCGACGCGACGTCCGCTCGCGGAATTCCTCTTTCATTTCCTCGAGCTGTTCCTGCGCACGCGTCGCGGCATTGGCGGCGTCGGCAAGTTTACCCTCTTCGAGTTTGCCGGCGGCGTCCTGAACGTTTTCGCGAGTCTTATCGAGTTCCTCTTTTGCCTCCGTCATGTTGGGACGGTTCTGTTCGGAATCCATTCGCTCGCCGAGATCGTCGAGTTCCCGCAGGAGTTCTTTTTGCTCTTCCTGAAGCCGCTTGAGCTGTCTTTCAATTTCAGCCTTCTCCTCTTCGTTCGCGTCCTGGAGTTCTTTTTCGAGTTCTTTGATTTTTTCAGCAATCGCTTCCTGACGTCGCGCGAGTTCTTTGAGTCGTGTCAGGACTTCGAGGTTCTCTTTTTGCTCGGCTGATTGAGTGGCTTGTTCCGCTTTGGATTCCTCCTCGTATTTGAGTTCCTTCTGCTCCAGTTCGAGATTCATGAGCTCTCTCTCTTGCGGGCTTCCTTTGCCTTTGCCCTGGTTCTTTGCGAGGCTCACGGTCTGTTCGCGTTCGCTCGCCTCGATCAGTTTTGCCATTGCCTCGAGCGCGAGGGCGTGGGATCCGTCGAGCATCTCCCCGTCCTCTTTCGTGAAAACCATCGCAATTTGTTCGACGTTTTTCATCATGATTTCCTGCGCCTCGGTCAGGATTTGGCGAAGCTTGGCGTCTTCGACTTTCTGGAGGTTTTCTTCGACGGTCGAGTGAACGACGAGCTGGGAATCTCTGACCACCGCGATATCGCTCTTCAAGGTGGCGAAGGGTTTTTTGAAATCGTGATCGCGCATCAGTTTCCAGGTCGCGTTGACGACTTCCTTCTGGAGCTTGAGGGCTTCCTGCGATTGGTTGGGCTCGCCACTTTCCCCTTTCTGCGGCTGGCCTTCGCGCATGATGTCTTCAAAGAAGCGCACTTCGGCGAAAAACTGATCGCTGGTGGTGCGGCGAAGTTCGCCGTTCCGGTCGAGGTCCTCGGCCCAGAAGTGATAGGCGATGAGCTGTCGCGGCTCCAGCTTTTTGATGTTTTCCAGATCAACCTGAGAGAGGAGCGGGTGTGACCTTTTGCCCTCAAGTTCTTCTTCGGTCAGGATGCGTTCGGTGTCTTCGCCGTTGATTTGGAAAGTGAGGCCGGCGCGCTTCACGCCTACGTCGTCCCAGACTTCGCCTTCGAGTGGGAGTTCCTGCAATGAGGTGACTTTGAAATCCTGTCCCGGAAAGGTGAACTTCAGCTTCGGCGGGAGGTTGCGCGTCACGTTGACCTTGATCCATGGTGGGCGGACATTCGCGCGGCTGTCGCTGTCGACGAGGTGAACCCGATACCGTGTCGTTTCCGTAGGATTGATTGAGGCGGTAAGGGTCGTCGGATCACCGGCGCTTGGCTTGAGCTCGATCGAATCGCCTTCTTCGCTGAACAGCTCCGCGGCTTCGACCGACTTGTTCACGGTGAGCGACCAGTCGACTTTCGATCCCTCCATCACCGTGATTTTCATCGTGTCGATGATGGTTTCGTTCTCCTCCTTCAGATAGGCGGGAGGCGTGATGTGAGCGTCAGCCTGCAGCAGGACGGGATATTCGAAGGTCGTAATCTCGTAGGCGGCGGAAGCGCTGTCAGCGAAGGTGATCCGGTAGTCTGAGTCGGCATTGACCTCGGGGATGAGGGCTGAAAATACGGTGTCATCCAATCCCCGTTGCATCGGAATGCGACGGCCTGTTTCAGGCTTGTCTTTCGGCGTGATTTCCAGCATTGCGAGTGCCGGTGCCTGCTCGAAGAAATCGGCTTCGACGACGAGTCGGGAGCCGCGTTCGATTTCGACATTACCGGGAGTGACGTTCACGGAGAAGGCGGGAGTCTCCGGTGTTTCGGGATCTGTTGTTCCCGTGAGAGGCTGATCGAAGGGATCGCTTTCGGGAGTGCTTTCGATGAGAAGCTGCGCCATCACGAAAAATGCGGCGAGCGCTGCGAGTTGACCGGCGAGAGCCCACGAGAGTTTTTTTCCGGAAACCTGACGGACCCATCGGTTCTTAGTGGCGTGCTCGCTGACTTCTCCGAGGAGCCTTTTCTGCAAATAACTGAGTTCCCCGTCAGGACCGGGTTTTTGGTCCATCGCTGCGAGAAGTGCGGAGCGAAGGTCCGGATGATTCTCTTCAATCCTGCGGGCGATATCGCGTGCGTCGATTGTGTTCTTTTTGACGCGGTAGAGCGCAATGAGCGTGATCACAAAAAGGCCTCCGAGGACGCCGTAAATGGTCGCCGGGGACCACCAGTTGTAGCGGGAAGCGAGAAAGACAAAAACTCCGAGAGCGACCGCGCCGATCGACAGCATGGTGATTCTGACGCGCCGTTGCCTGAGACGTTTTTCCGCCTCGATAACCGGTTCAAGGGTGGTTTGGATGAGTTTCTCGATCATGTGGGGTGATCTGTCAGGGGGTTACGCGGCTTGCGGCGTTCGGCCCGGGTTTCGCGGTCGTCTACCGCCCGCCATCACTGTTTCAACGAGGAGGATGACGAGTGCGGCGAGGATGAGCCATTTCCAGAGTTTTTGTTCTTCTTCTTTTTCCTCCGATTCGATGCGAAGCCGGCTTGCCTCGCTCAGGGCCGGGGCGTCGGCGTCACTTTCCCCGGCGAGAGGGATGCCGCGTTCGGTGAAGACGATGTTGGGATCGACGGGGGAGGTTCGGGATTCATTGGGAGCGAGATTGACGGAGATGAGAATCGGTTTGCCGTTCTTCTCCACTTCATAGAACCCCGGGGCGATGTGTTCGGTTTCTCCTACGTAGAGCGTTGCCGCAGCGCGCGAGCTGTAGCCGACGTGTTCGAAGATGGAAAAAAGGAGCGGTACGAATTTAGAGGAAAGCGCGAGCTGGCTTTCGGAGGGTTCCCATCCTGACATGAATGCGAAGAGAGCGCCGGTTCCGATGCGTTTTTCGATGAGGGCGGGAGATTCGCCGTCAAAGCGGGCAATGATGCGCGTGTCGTGCGTGTCTTCGGGGAGTGTGAGGGTGCGGTGCTTCCAGAACCGGATTTTGGTAAAGTCGCGAATTTTCGCCCGCGCGAAAGGGATCAAGACGGGGTGATCAAAATCGAGGTCGGAGAGGAGCGCGTAGTCGCGGGGGGCGGATTCGGTGAGCTTCCATTGTTCATTGCCGGCGAGCTTTGCGAAAGCGCTTGAGTCCGTGTTCGCTGAGGGGACCGCAATGACGAGTCCGCCGTCTTCTGCGAAACGGTTCAACTTTTCTCCCGTCTCATCGGACCAGGTGTCGGCGATGATGATGACTTCGTTCGATGTGAGATCAGCATCGGTGAGCGATTCGGTCGCCGAAATGAGGGGCTCCAGTGCGGGCGTCGGCTGGAGGGCGCGGCGGAGGTAGAAGAGCGGCGATCCGGCGGATTCCTTGAGACCGGATTCCCGCACCAGTTTAATGCGAAGCGGGCGGGCCTGCACCGGCGCGACGTAGACCTCGTTGTCGAAGGGGTGGCTGTCTCCCGTGACTTCGATGATGCCGCGTTCGGCTTCGGGAGGGCGGGGCGGGGTCGACAAAATCCGGCTGATCCCGGGGGCGATGAGCGTTTCGATCCTGGTTTCGGGAAATCCTTTCCACCCCAGTTTTACCGATGCGGATTCAGACGTCGCTGCGTTGCTGAGACGGACGCGATAGATTTCCTCCTCGTCGATGTTCGAGCGCGGCGGTGTCGCGGCGAGGGTGATGGAGAAATTGTCGGCCTTTTCCGGGGTGACGGGGACGCAGCGCACGGGGACGTCCTCGGGCCAGGCGTTGTCGTTGAGGCTGGAAAAGTCCGAGCCCTCCTGAAAATCGCTGATGAGAATGACTTCCTTGTGCGTGGCCGGTCGCGCGGCGTCGGCGGCGAGAAGGGCATCGGCGGCACGGGTCAGAGCTGCGCCCGGATTGCTGCTCATCCACGTGGGTGTTTCGGGGGCGGCTTCACGAAACGCGGCGACCCTCGCTCTGCCGTTGAGATCTTTCCATACGGGGAAATCGGCAAGGGTTTCGGAGTCGGCGTCGAAAAATGCGAGGGAGACTTCGTCTTTGTTTCCGAAGCGGTTGATCGCTTCGCCGGCGCGGTCGAGTGCCTGTTTCCAGAGATCCTCACGCTGCATCGAGGCGCTGCGGTCGACCAGAATCACGGCGCGGGTGATCGATTCCTCAGAGGAAATGAGTTTGCCTGAATTGAGGAAGGGGCGTCCGAAGGCGAGCGCGAGGAGAAGGATCGCGAGACAGCGCAGCGCGAGAAGAAGGAGACGCTCCAGCTTGGTGCGTCGGGTGAGACGCTCCGGCGATTTCTCGAGGAACATCAGGGAGCTGAACGGAATGTGCTCCTTAGGCGGGCGTTTCCGCAGGTGCAAAAGAATAGGAACCGCGATGGCGGCAGCACCTAAAAGATAGAGCGGAAAAAGAAAACTCACAGCGTTGGAAATTCTGCCATTGAATCACGCTGACGGCGAGGACGTTTTCACGGTGAGTGTTCGCTGGAAGATTCGCTCGAGGTCGGAGTGACGTCGATCACTTCCGCATCGATATTGATCGTGCCCTGCTGCTTCCGGGAAGCCCCGGGCGCGCCCATATTCTGACCGACGATCGTGATTTTTCCCTTCAAGTAAGTCGCGAGAACTCCCCGGACCGCAGCTCGAATCGACGGAACGAGCAGCGAAAAACCAATCGCGTCGGTAAGGAATCCCGGAGTGAGCAGAACGGCCCCTGCGACGAGGATCATGAGCCCGTCGAGCACCGCTTCGTGAGGGAGTCTTCCCTGGGAAGTCGCCTCGCGGTATTTGTTGAGCGCCTTGAGGCCCTGCGATTTCGTGAGGTAGGCGCCGAGAGCCCCCGTCACAATGATGATCAGCAAGGTCGGAGCGATGCCGATCTTCGAACCGATAAACAGGAAGAGGAACAGCTCAATGACGGGGATGCCGATGAAAAGAAGTAAGAGACGGGCGAACATGTTCTTATTATGTCATACGAATCGCGAAAGTGTTCGATTAGAAATACCGGATAATTTTCTAATCGCACTTCCCGCGGCGGGGCCGATTTCGCTCCGTCGAAAGCAAGCGAGACGGAACACGTGTCGTTCCGCGGCCGGTTTACGCGGTCTCCTCGGGGATATCGCGGCAATGCTTGAGGCGGTAGCCGCCGTCGACGGGTAAAAGCGTTCCGGTGACGTAGTCGGCGTCGTCGGAGGCGAGGTAGGTCGCTGCTTTTCCGATGTCCTCCGACGTTCCCATGCGACCCCAGGGGAGCTTCTTCCCTTCTTCGGCCATGGTGTCATCGTTGTAATGCTGACGTTCGCCGGGAGTGTCGATCCAGCCCGGCTCGATCGCGTTGACGTTGATGTGATGCTCGAAAAGCTCGACCGCCATCGTTTGCATCATCGAATTGAGTCCGGCTTTGGCGGCGCTGTAGGCGACGCATCGTGCGTTGGGAATGCGGGCGAGAACGCTGGAGATGAAGATGATTTTGCCGGGCTTTTTCTGCTCGACGAGCTGACGGGCAATCAGTTGTGACATGTGAAAACTCCCGAGAATGGCCGAGTTCAGAATGCCTTCGAAGTCACTTGCCTCATAATCGAGGAAGCTCGCGCGGTGATTGTAGGCAGGGACGCTGACGAGAATGTCGATGCTGCCGAAATGGGCGAGGCCGGTGGAGCAGGCGTGTTCGCACCCTTCGCGGGAAAACGTGTCCGCTTCCACGGCGAGGCAATCAACTCCGAGGGCGCGAACCGTTTCGGCCCCGGCTTCCAATTCCTCACTTCCAGGTCGATCGACGAGGATGATGGCGGCACCCTCGGCTGCGAGTTCAGTGGCACAGCCCAGTCCAATTCCGCGGGCTCCCCCTGTTACGATGGCTGTTTTTCCTTCCAACTTTTTCATGGGGTGGACTCTAACGCAGGGAAAAACGTGAGGGAAAGGCACATTTGCGCTGAAATGGGAAATTGTGTGGGTGGGGGAGGCGCGAACCGGGCCGGTTTTCGGTGAATGCATCGTCTCCCGTTTCCGGAATCCCGTCCTTTGCGGACATTCCCTTGCCGGGCTCAGGCGCCGGATGCTACATTTGAACCATGATAGTCGCTCTCTTTGGTGCCTCGGGAAAAATCGGTCGACGCACGATCCAGCTCCTTCGGAAGTCCGGCGTCGAAGTGCGTGCGCTCATTCACCGGACGCCCCTGCCGGAGAATCTTGCTGACGGTGTCGAAACGGTGAGCGGTTCGGTCAATGATCCGGCAGTCGTCGATACTCTCGTCGACGGCGCGGACATCGTGCTCCAAATGGCGACGTCGAAAGAGGATCCTGCCACGTTCTTCGACGTATCGATTCGCGGAACGTTCGAGATTCTCGAGGCCTGCCGACGACACCGGCCGCGTCAGTTTCTTCTCCTCGGCGGGGATGCTGCGAAGGGGATTTGGTTCTACCCGCACCCTGAGCCGATCCGCGAAACCGACCCCGCGATCGCCTATCCGGGAAATTACGCGTTTTCCAAAGTGATGGAGGAAACGATGACGGTGCAGTATCACCATCAGTATGGACTCGGCACAACGATTCTCCGGTCCTCGTGGGTGTTCGACGAGGATGACCTGCTTCGTCATTTTTCTCTTCTCGCCAATGTCGATCCGAGCGAGCCGGGGCACGGTTTCGGGCACGTCTCGGAGGATGTCCTCGCGCTGGTCCGGGATGGAAAAGAGCATATTCCGATCCTCCTCGACGCGCAGGGCAATCCTCTGACTCGCCACATCGTTCATATCGATGACGTGATGCAGGGGCTCGAACGGATGCTCGGCAATCCCGCTGCGTCCGGTGAGGATTTTAATATCGCCGCGCCCGCGCCTTTCGATTACCGCACCGCCGCGGAGTTGCTTTCAGAAAAGCTCGGGCTGCCGACGATCGAAATTCCCTGTCCGGAGTATCATGGGTTCTCGATCGATATCTCGAAGGCGCAGGAGGTGCTCGGCTACGCGCCGGAAAATGATTTTTCGACGATGGCAGATCGCGCCATCGCGGCTCGCGCGAGTTCGTGAGATTGGTTACCCTGCAGAGTATCTATTATGGCCAGCAAACACTTCCATCACATCGGAATGCCGACTGACATCGTTCAGGAGGGCGAAACTTACGTCGAGGATACCAGGGTCTGGGTGACCCGGCCCGAGGACCATCCTCAACGGATCGAGTTCCTCCGTTTCGAAGCTGACACCCCGGTCACCGGCCCGATCCGCGACATGCCGCATATCGCCTACCGACTCGAGGGCATCACGATGAGCGAAGCGCTCGAGGGTGAGAAAGTGATCATCGAACCTTTTTCTCCGATGGAGGGACTCGAAGTCGCCTTTTTTGAAAAGGATGGTGCTGTCGTCGAATACATGGCGTTCCGCGAAGGGGCTTCCGAGTTCAGCGATCTTGATTCGGAAGGCGAATGAGTTTGACCAGCCTCTGTAACCCCTTTTTTTGAAACACCTCGATTTATGAAAGACAAAGTTATCATCGTCACCGGGGGAACCTCGGGCATCGGGGCCGCCTGCGTGCGCCACTTCGCCGGACTCGGCGCGCGCGTCGTTGCCGCCTCGATCCAGGAAGCAGAAGGTACGGCGCTCGTCGCGGAAATCTCGGAGGGAGGCGGAGACGCCTGTTTTGTTTATTGCGACGTCTCCCGCGAAGAAAGCGTCGTCGATCTCGTCGCGACGGTGATGGAAAAATACGGTCGTCTTGACGCGGTTCACGCCAATGCCGGCGTCTGGGGAAAAGGGAAGGTCACCGAGTTCACCGAAGCTGATTGGGAGAAGGTAATGGGCGTCAACGTTCGGGGGACGCTCTGGACCGCTAAGCACACGATTCCGGCGATGGAAAAGAACGAAAATGGGGGCGTGTTTCTCGTGACGACTTCGGTCGCTGCCCAAATCGGATTTCCTGCTCACGTCGTCTACTGCGCTTCGAAGGCGGCGCTCGAGTCCATCGTCCGTTGTCTCGCAAATGATCACGCCGGAAAAATCCGAACCGTCGGAATTTCTCCGGGGACGATCGATACGCCCATGCTCGCAGCCACTTGCGAAGGCTGGGACGCGCCGGTGGAGGAACTCTACGCCGAGGTTGAAAAGAAGATTCCGGTGCGCCGTTTAGGTCAGCCCGAAGACATCGCGAAATCGGCGGCGTTTCTGCTCAGCGATGACGCCGGCTACGCTAACGGAACGATACTCGTTCTCGATGGCGGGACGGGGGTGCTGCCGCCGTGGTAGTGCGATTTGGCTTCGCTTTTTGCGCCCGGTGCACGGGGTGAGGCAAACACTCCTGTTTGCCTGAGACTCCGTCGGACCGGCAAACAGGAGTGTTTGCCTCATCTTTTTTTCGTCAGTCGATTTTGACGACGGCACCGGTCCGTGCGGATTCTTCCGCGGCGAGACAGGCCCGGACCGCTTCGCGGCTTTCCTCCGGGGAAATGATGTCAGGCTTGCGGTCGTGGAGAACGCAGTCGGCAAAATACTCGAGCTCGTCGCGCAGGGCACCGCGCACCTGACCGCGCACTTCGGGCCAGTAGGTCGTGTCAGGACAGCGGGCGCCGTCCTTGTCCACGATCATCAGATTGGGGTGCGTGTCGTGAATCGAGATCGATCCTTCCGTGCCCACGATTTCAAGACGTTCGTCGATTTGAAAGGGTGTTTCGTCAGGAAGACACCACACCGCTTCGAGGATGCAGCTCGCACCGCTTTCGAGGCGGTACATGACGTGCCCGAGGTCGGGGTTGGCGTGCTCGCGAACTTGAACGGTCTGGGCGTAGGCGCTCACGGCGCGGGATCCTGTCATCCAGAAAATGAGATCGGTGTCGTGGACGGCGTCGCCGATGATGGGACCGATTTTGTCGAGGACGCTGGCACCGACCCAGGCGGGAAGATTTCTGCGCGAATAGGCGGAGACAATTTTACCGATACGACCGGCGGCGATCGCGTCCCGAGCGGCGGCGTAACGCGGGTTGAATCGGCAAATGTGTCCGACGAGAAGAGACCCTTTCGCTTTGGCGGCGGCTTCGACGATCACGTCGCAATCCTCGAGCGTGGAAGCCATCGGCTTTTCAAGAAAGACGTGTTTACCCGCTTCAAGGGCGGCCACGGTAGGCTCAACGTGTTGGTCCCACATCGTCGTGATACTGACCGATTCCACATCGGGGTCGGCGAACATTTCGTGGTAGTCGGTGTAGCATTTCTCAGCGGCGACGCCGAACCGTTCGCCCAACTCGGTGAGGCGGGGTTTCGTCCGGGTGCAGAGCGAAGCAATCTCCACTTGAGGCAAACTGGAAAATGCCTCGCAGTGTTTTTCTCCGAACCAGCCGAGGCCGACGATTCCGTGTTTGATTTGTTTCATAGGAATGATCTTGCCGATTTGGCCGTCGATTCCAAGAACGTATTCAGGGCGTGAAGGCGGGACGGGAATGCGCGTACCTTGTCGGCAGGCGAATCTCATGAGAGTATGCGTCACTGAATCGATTCCTGTTTGCTATGCTAAAGTTTTCCCTTGTCTCTGCTGCCACCTACGGGCGAAATTCTCCACGAACGCCCGGTTCCCATCACGGGACTGCCTTCGCAACGACCTTCAATGGCTGGGACGAGGAAAAGGCCAAAGCGATGAAGGGCACCTTTGTCCGTTCCGGGAGGAGGCTCGATTCCGCGCGCATCGTCAAGGTCTGGGATCCTGACAAAGCCGCAGCGGCCGCACTCGCCGATACCTGCGGGATCGATGTCGTCGCGGACACGCCCGAGGAGTGCAGCGAAGGCGTCGACGGCGTGATTTTAATCGACGACGGCAGTGGCGAGCAGTGGAAATACGCGGAGCACCCGCTGCGAAAAGGCGTCCCCGTTTTCTGTGATAAGCCACTTGCGATGACCGCCCGTGAAGCCGCCGCCATTGTCGCGATTGCCCGCGAAACGGGGACTCCGATGATGTCCGCGAGCTCGTTGCGTTTCGTTCCCGACATCGTGAATTTGAAGAAAGAGCTCGAGGCGATCGGCCCCGTCTATCTGGCGAACGCGGCATGCGGCAACGAACTCGTCTACTATGGCATTCACGCGCTTTCGATGGTCTATGCGGTGCTGGGCTCCGGTGCGGTCAGTGCGATCAACGTCGGGGAACCGGGGAAGAATCTTGTCCGGATTCGTTTCGCGAACCACCTCGACGTGATGCTGACCGTAGCCGATCGCGAATGGATGCGGGCCGGGTATCAGATCACGCTTCACGGACAAAAGGGATGGCGTACCGTGACCCCGGATTTGAAGAATCTTTATTCCTATCTGTTGGAAGCTTTCGTCACCCTCGTCACGACCGGCGAGGAACTCGTTCCGCTCGAGGAGGAGGTCGAGCTCATCGCCGCGCTGGAAGCCGGACATCGCTCGCTCGAGCTTGGCCGTGAGGTCGAAATCGAAGAGGTGTTGGGAAAAGGTCAGGGGCAGTGAAGCGGCGCTTACCCTTTCAGTGAAGCGAGGTAGGCGACGAGGTCGCGGAGTTCTTCTTTGGAAAGTGAATGGGTGAGGCCGGCGGGCATCAGGGTCGGAAGGTTGCGGCGTTCCTGAATTTCTGAACGGTCGAGCGGCATGATCCAGGGGGCTCCGGTGTTGCGATACCAGATCAGGTTGTCGTCTTCGCGTTCGAGGTAGCCGGTGATGTTTTTACCGCTCTTCGTGGTCAGAGAAACCGGTTGGAAGCCTTCTTTAATCTGTCTCGCGGGCCAGAGGATCGACTCCACGATCTGGTCGAGCGGCATCCCCGCGCCGACGTTGGTGAGGGCGGGGCCGATCACGCCGCCCTCGTCTCCGACGCGGTGGCAGGCGACGCAGGCGAGTTGCGCGCGGTGGTAGATTTCGCTGCCGCTTTTGACGTCGGCTTTTCCGCTGCGGACGTCGGCGACGATCGCGGCGACACGCTCCGCATCGTAGGGAGGGGCTGCGGATTCGATTCCGGCGGCTTCGTTGAGGAGTGGTGTTAAGTTAGGGTCAGAGCTGCCCGTGCTGTTGAGGTGGGAGAGAAGTGCCTGGGCGATTTCCGCGCCCGGTTTGGTTTCGTTCTTTTTCAGTGCAGCGGCGAGTGCTGTCGAACCTCCTGCTCGATCGACGAGTGGTTGGAGAAGGTAGGCAAGATCGTCAGCGGGGAGCGCGGAGCTGGCGATCAGGGTCGCGCCTGTCTCCGCGGCGCTGGCGATGGATGCGTGTGCGAGAGCCTTCATCGCGGTATGGCGAATGGCGGGTGCTTTCGCTTCCGTGTTCTCCACGAGGGGGCGCAGAACTGGAACGGCTCCCTCCCCGAGGATGCCGGCGAGTGCCTCGAGGGCGGGGGATCGGACTGCCAATGCGGCTGACGAATCGAGGGCTGTTCGCCGCACTTCTTCGGAGAGTCCTGTCGTTTTCCAGTGTCCCGCGAGTCGTAGTGCGGAGGAGCGGATTGCTTCGTCGTCCTGTGAGATCAACGAGGCGAGTGCCGGTTCGAAAGGCGCTTCGGGGCGGACGCTTCTCTTTTCGGATGCCGTCAGGAGCGCGTCGAGTAAGGTGAGATCCCTGCTCGCGGCGACGGCTTCGATCACGGTTTTCAGATCTGAGGCGTTACCCTGTCTGGCCAATACGGCAAGCAGGCGAGGGGCGTCGGGTGACTCAGGTGTTTTTTCGAGGGCGCGACGGGCGAGGTCGGCGGAATCACTTCCTCCCACGGTTTCAAGGACGTAGGCGAGATGCGACGGCCGTGAAAAATACGAGAGGTCGTCTGATAACTTTTTGCGCCACTCGTCTTCAAGTGCAAACACGCTTTGCCCGAGCGCGTAGGCGAGAAAGCGGTCGGGTTCGCCTGCGTCGAGAGCGGTGAGAGCGAGTTTCAGTGAGTCGTCGCCGGGGCGATTCGCGCAGGCGATGACCGCCTCGAGGCGGGGGCGGGGATGCGGGTCGTTTATGAGCGCGGCGAGAGCCTCCCGCGCGTCGGGGACCGGTTCGGCGGCCCGTCCTATGATTCGTGCGACGACGGCGCGGGCATGCGGATCAACCGACGAGTGAAGGTTCGCGAGGATCGTAGGCGAAACCGCACCGTAGGATTCGAGGATGCCGGAGGCTTCGGCGAGGGCGTGACTGTCAGCCGCTTCGCCCGGATCCAGATTCTCAAGAGCCCACGTCTCGAGTGCTTTTGTCAGGATCTCATCAGACGTGTCGCCGGAACGTTTTTGTCCCGGGAGTCGCGTTTCGGAAAGGAGACGTTTGACCTGATCACGAGTCCAGCGCTCACCGGATTTTAATTGTTCGAACAGCTGTTCCTGAGTGAATTTTTCCAGATTCGGCGGGGAAATGAGTTCACGGTCCTTCGCTCGGATGCGCCAGATTCGTCCATGGCTGTAGTCGCGGTCGGGGTGGCGGAGACTGACCTGATAATGATTGATGACGGGGTTGAACCAGTCAGCCACGTAGATCGCTCCATCGGGGCCCTGGAGGGTATCGACGGGGCGGAAGCTGGGATGTCCGCCGTAGACGAGACGGATCGGATTGGAAATGGAGAAACCGGATCCTTCTTCGACCAGAGGAATCGCCGAAACTTCTCTCGCGAAATACCCGGCGATGATGGCGTGACCCTGAATCCATTCGGGAAGGTGGTCCGACTCGACGATCGCTCCGCCCATGCTTTTTCCGGGCGTTTCGCCGACTCTGCCGGAAATCATCAACTCGCGGGAGTGGGTCGTGGGGATCATCGCCGGCGTCGCGTAGCAGAGGTGGGGGGCATTGCTTTTAATGAAAAGGCTCCCCCAGCGATCGAAAGCGACTCCGCAGGGATTCTGACTCGTCATCGAGGGGAAGCCGAAAGGGGCGAGTCGTGTCGTGCGCGGATCGAAGCGCCAGAATCCGGCAGTGTCGCCACGGGAAATTCCCCACGGGGTTTCGACCTGGGAAAACGCGTGCAGCCCCTGCGTAAAATAGAGGAAGCCACCTGCGTCGAACTTGAGATTACTGATGTTTTGGTGAGTGTCTCCGGTGCCGAACCCCGTCAGTATTACTTCGCGTTCGTCCGCTTTGTCGTCGCCGTCGGTGTCTCGCAGGTGGAGCAGGTCGGGCCCTTCGGCGACCCAGACTCCGCCGTGACCGAGCGCGAATCCCATGGGCATTTCCAATCCTCCGGCAAACAAGATCGAGCGATCCGCTTTTCCGTCGCCGTCGGTGTCTTCGAGAATGAAAAGTTTGTCGTCGGGGATTTCGCCGGGTTTCATCTGGGCGTAGGCGAGTGTGCAGAGAACCCAGAGCCGGCCACGCGAATCCCACTGCATCGCGACGGGGTTGGCGATGCCGAGCGATTCGTCCGCGAAGAGTTCGATTTCAAAATCCTCGTGGACTTCAAGAGATGCCTGCTCGGCGGCGGGTGAGTTGTCCGCCGCGGGAGCGTTGTCCGGGCTGATCGCCGACACCGTCGCGGTTGTGAAGAGGCAGGCGGCGCCGAACAGGAGGGAGTCTAAAGAAAAATGTTTCATCAGTGGGAAGTCGAGACGGCCTGAGCGTAGCGGTGGATGTCGGCTTCGGTTTCGCCGATCAAACCGGGGATCGTGTCGATTTCGCGGAGGAACCACCGTTCGCTGCGTTCGACGGGATCGCGAGATGCGGGCACGTGCTGGCGGTCACCGAAAAGGAAGGCCCAGTTCGTGGGGCGGTAATATTGCTGCCAGAGCCGGTTCTTTCGCGAGATCGCCTGGCGCAGTGATTGAAGCAGCTCGGCGGAGGGCTGCATTTCTGATCGCGGGGGGAAGGCGAGTTGGGCGGCGAACTGTTCGGCGATGACGCGGTGGCCCGATTCGGAAAGGTGGATCCCGTCGGTCGAAAGCGCGGGATTGAGTGACTTCCGGAGCGGGGTGAAAAGGTCGACGAAGAGCGCGTTCTCTGCGTCGGCGATGGATTTGATATCGGCGACGATTTCAGCGAGGCGCGAGTTGCGGTCGTCGGCCAGCGCTGCGGCGGGACCGGTGGGGAAAAACGGGGTCGGAGCGACGAGAACGAGCCGGTCGGTCCGCGTCCGGAGTTGTCCGAGGAGTGTGAGGTAGGCATCGGTCGACCACGTGCCGCCGGGAAGCGATTCCATTTTGCCGAAGGCGATGAAGACGATTCCCGCCTCCGTCCGTTCCCGCTGGTCCGGGACGCTGCCGGGGTGAGTGTCGCCTTTTTCGGTGTAGAAATAGCGGGGGCGGGCCTGATAGGTGAGGACGTCACCCGGCCAGGCGAGGTTTCTCACCGCTAATCCGAGGTCCGGCCAGGCCGTTTGAATGCGTTCTTCGAGAAACCCATGACGAGCCTGATCGCAGGTGTCGGTGCCACCGATGAAGACAAGGGTTTCGCCGGCGACGGGAGTAAAACGTCCCCCGGTGAAAGGAGGCGCAGGAGAGGCGGCGACGGTCAGGCTTCGCTGCAAAACGGGAAGCTCAGCGTCCTCCCCGATCGTCGTCTCTGTCACTACCACCAGAAAGGTCATCAACAGGAGGAGGGAGTGGGGTGCGCGGTTTCCTTTCATGGTAATCTTATCGTTCCTGTTGAATTCCTCTGAGATCAACGGCGCAACGACGGCACTTCGCGATGCGCGAACCGGTAGGTTGTGGGCTCCCGATCGAGGTAGGAAATTGGCGGGGAAAGAGAAATTCAATACCCCTGTAATAATGAGCGACTCAAAACCTGACCCCACCAACGCAAGCGCCGACACTACAACCCGGCGTAAGTTCCTCTCCCGCTCCGGCGGAATCGCAGCGACGACCGCCCTGTCCGGCGTCGCTATTCCCAACGTCCATGCGGCGGGAAGTGACAAGATCCAGCTCGCATTGATCGGATGCGGAGGCCGTGGCAGCGGCGCGGTTGCCAACGCGATGGAGGCTGACGACGGGATTCATCTCACCGCGATGGCCGACCTGTTTCAGGACCGCCTCGATCGTTCACGGGACGTTCTTGCTAAAAAATTCGAAAACCGCGTCGACGTTCCCGGCGCGAGGCAATTTCTCGGTTTCGATGCTTTCAAGCAGGCGATCGATTCGTTGCGTCCCGACTCGGGTGACGTGGCGATGTTGACCGGTTACGCCGGGTTCCGGCCCGCGCAGCTCGAATACGCCGTTTCGCGGGGCATCAACGTGTTCATGGAAAAATCGTTCGCGGTTGATCCTCCGGGACTGCGCCGTGTTATCAAGGCGGGTAAGGACGCCGAGGCGCGTGGCGTCAAGATCGCCGCCGGACTCATGTGCCGTCATTCGGCGAATCGTCAGGAGCTCATGAAGCGGATTGCGGCAGGTGAACTCGGTGATATCCAGAGCATCCGCGCTTACCGGATGGGACCGGCCGGACCGCTGCGTCCCAAGCCCGATGGCAAGCCTGAACTCGAATGGCAGCTCCGCAATTTCACCAAATTTCTCTGGGTGTCAGGAGGACTCTGGTCCGAGATGGACATTCACCAGATTGATGAAATCTGCTGGTTGAAAGGGGACTTCCCCGTCAGCGCTCATGGCGTCGGCGGTCGCGCCTTTAATAACACTGACCTCGGTCAGAACCTCGATGCCTACTCGGTGGAGTGGACCTTTCCGGATGGGACGAAGGCCTACGACGTGGTCCGTTACACGCCCAAGTGTTACAACGAATTCGCGACATATGTCCATGGAACCGAGCGCGCGGCGCAGTTCTCCGGCAACATCCATGCAGGTGACGTGAAAATTTTCAAAGATCAGCGAACCGAGGATGACAACATTCTCTGGGAGGCTCCGAAGGAGGAAATCACAGCCTGGCAGGCGCAGTGGAACGATTTCACTAAAGCGATCCGCGATGATCTGCCCTTCAATCAGGCGGAGCGGGCGGCGAAGTCGAACCTCGCGGCGATCATGGGGCGGGCGGCCGTTCATATGGGACGCAACATCAGTTGGGACGAAGCGATGGCCTCGGAATTCCAGTTTAATCCGGATATCGACAACCTGACCCTCGACGGTGATGCGCCGATCGTGGCCGACGCCAACGGCCAATATCCCGTTCCGATTCCCGGAATCTGGTCCGAGATTTGATCTCCCCGGCGCAAGTTGTCCCGTCGGAAGGAGTTCTCCTTCCGCTACGGGATTTGCGGGGGATTAAGATTAGGATTTAGAAAAAGGAAAAGAGAGGTTGAGAGGGGGCGTAAAGAGTTTTGGTCGAATTGCTTGACCAGCCGTGTCCTTCTGTGGAACGTGGCGCTGTGAATCAGGAACGTATAGATCGACTTAATGCCGCCATCCGGGATGTGAAGGATTTTCCGAAGCCGGGGATTGTTTTCAAAGACATCACTCCGGTGTTGGGTGACGGGGACCTTTTCCGGGAAACGATCGATGGCTTTATCGATATGATAGGCGACGAGATGCCGTCGAAAATTATCGGAATCGACGCTCGGGGCTTCATTTTCGGAGCGGCGCTCGCTGACCGGATCGGAGCGGGCTTTGTTCCGGTTCGAAAAAAGGGCAAGCTTCCCTGGGAGACGAACGGCTGCTCGTATTCGCTGGAATACGGCGAGGCCCACGTCGAAATTCATAAGGACGCGGTCAAGCCGGGTGAGAAAGTCGTGATGATTGACGATCTTCTCGCGACCGGAGGAACCGCGGGTGCTGCGCTGAAGCTGGTTCAGGAACTGGGTGCAGAGGTGCTTTGCGTTCTCTTTTTGATCGAGTTGAAGTTCCTTGAGGGCCGGAAAAACATCGATTCCGGAGTTCGGTGCGAGGCGCTGCTCTCCTATTAAACGGCACCGTTTCCCGCGATCATGAGCTACGAAAGTGACGTCCTGCGGGATTGGTATTTGCTGTTTCACTACGGAACGCCGAAGGAAATTACGGCTGACCTCGGATTTGATATCGCGGGCCTTCCTCCGCGTTGTCTCGAATTTCCGGTGACGACGACGGAAGTGGCCGGCGCCGGACCGGTTGAGCGCGCGCTCGATTTGGGCTGTGCGGTGGGGCGCTCGAGTTTCGAATTGTCGAAGCGGGCCGGGTCTGTCATCGGGATTGATTTTTCTCAGAGTTTTGTCGACGCGGCCGAGTCGATTCGTTCGGGCGAGGCTCTGAGTTACCGTCGCTACGGTGAAATGCATCTTTCGGAATCGCTCACGGCTTCGTTGCCGGGCGGGGTGAACGCGGAACGGATTCAGTTCGAGCAGGGAGACGCGATGAATCTGCGGGAGGACCTCGGAAGTTTCGATCTCGTCCACGCCGCGAATCTGTTGTGTCGTTTGCGGGAGCCGTTTCGGTTCATGGCGCGTCTTCCCGGGTTGGTAAACCCAGGGGGACATTTGATTATGGCGACCCCGGCGACGTGGATGGATCAATACACGCCTCGTGAAAATCAGCCGGAGGGACTGACCCTGGATTATTTGAAACATCACCTCGAGACGGATTTTGAGATGATCTCGGTTCAGGAAGTTCCTTTTCTGATTCGGGAGCATCAGCGAAAGCTGCAGCTCAGCACTTCGCAGACGAGCGTGTGGCGGCGGAAACAGATGTCGTAGACTCGCGGCAGAAAAGAGCCGTCAGTTTCTGATCATCCGCAGCGGCTGAATCAAAAGCCCTCGCCGCTGCGTGGAGAGGCTAAAGCCGCGATTATGCCCTTGGACAGGGGACTCCCTTTCCATAGAGTCACCGGCAACATGATAACTATGAAATATTCTTATTTGGCGATAATTGTAGCGGCTCTTACTTTGGGTGCGTGCAGTGAATCTGTGGGTGACAATGCGAAGTCGGATGCGGCGGACGATGGCTGGGTCGAGCTTTTCGATGGCAAGACCTTGAAAGGGTGGAAGCACTCAACGCTCGGAACTGCAAAGTATTCGGTCGTCGACGGTGCGATTCACGGCGAGACGGTCGAAGGCAGCCCGAATTCCTTTTTGATCAGCGAAAAGGAGTATGGCGACTTTGAGATCGAGTTTGACGTGAAAGTTCACGACAGCTTGAACTCAGGTATCCAGATTCGCTCACGTGAGAAGACGGAGGCTGATCTTGCCACGTCGGGAAATGGCGGCAAGCCTGCTACGGATCTGAATCGTTTCTTCGGACCACAGGTTGAGATCGAAGCTTCACCCGGTCAGGCTGCCTACATTTATGGCGAAGCTACCGGCCGCGGTTGGTTGTCACCCGAGCCTCAGGAAAAAGGACACGCGCACAATCACATGAAAAACGGTGAGTGGAATCACATTCGTATCGTTGCGAAAGGCGTTCGGATTCAGACCTTCATCAACGGAAATCCAGTCGCTGATCTTTCCGATGAGGGGATTTACAAAACCCATCCCAAAGGCCATTTCGGACTTCAGGTCCACGGGATCAAAAAGGGAACCGGCCCGTTCGATGTTTCCTGGAAGAACATCCGTATCAAGGAGCTGAATTAATCGCGCCATGTTAATTAACCGAATTTCCTTGCGAAGATTCGGTTAATTAACTAAAAACGATTTGGTGGCGACGGGTTTTTGTAGAAATACAAAACTTATCGACATCATATAAGGAGGAGGGCCCAGGTGTTGCGAAAGCGACACCTGGGTTACTTATGTACAGGGCTATGGGTACAGGGCTATGTGCGGGCCGGGGCGCGAACTTCGACGACCTGATTTACCATTAATTGTCGGCATCCGGAAATCCGTGACAATTTTTAGGATAAACTTCCGGGGGCGGGTCGTTTTCGATGTTTTATGTTTTGAGGCAGGATGTATGGTAGCGGCATGAGCGATATTGCCACCAACCGAAAGGCGAAGCGCGATTACCATATCACGGAGAAATTCGAGGCTGGAATCGAGCTGAAAGGCACTGAGGTTAAATCGATCCGCGCCCGTCATGTGAATCTGACGGAATCCTTCGCCCGTGTCGATAAGGGCGAGGTGTGGCTTTATAACAGTGATATCCGGCCCTACGAGCAGGCGAGTCACGAGTATCATGTTCCGAACCGGAATCGACGTCTTCTTCTTCACAAGAAAGAAATTCGGAAGATTGCCGCGTTGACTGATCAGCAGGGAGCGACGGTCGTCCCGCTTCGCCTGTATTGGAAAAACGGCCGCGTTAAAGTGGAGCTGGGCGTCGGAAAAGGAAAAGATCAGCGGGATCGACGTCAGGATTTGAAGCAAAAGGCCCACAATCGCGAGGTCGACCGTGAAATGGCGCGTTTTAACAAGTAACTTTGTAACAACGAGGATTCGAGGAAGTCGGTTGACTGTCACGCTGAATCCCGTTCATTCGGTGAAGAATTATGGGTTCGTCATTTGGTAAGCTTTTTCAAATTTCCACCTGGGGTGAATCCCATGGTGGCGGTGTCGGTGTGGTCGTGGATGGATGTCCCCCGCTTATCCCTCTGGATGAGTCGGATATTCAGGTGGACCTGGACAGGCGTCGTCCCGGCCAGAGCGAGGTGACGACTCCGCGGAACGAGGCCGATCAGGCGGAGATTCTCTCGGGAACCTTTGAGGGTAAGACCCTCGGCTCACCGATTGCGATTCTGGTGCGGAACAAGGACGCGCGTCCCGAGGCCTACAACGAGATGTCGGAAAAGTTCCGTCCTTCGCACGCGGACTACACCTATCAGGCCAAATACGGCACCCGGAACTGGCAGGGTGGCGGTCGCTCCAGCGCCCGTGAAACGATTGGGCGGGTTGCTGCGGCGGCGATTGCAAAGAAGGTTATCACGAGTCACTTCGCTCCTGATTTGGAAATTCTGCCCTTCGTGGAGTCGATCGGCACTCTGCGCGCAAATGTGGATACGGCGACGGTGACTCGCGAAATGATCGAATCGAACATCGTTCGCACCGGCGATCCTGATTCGGTCGAGGCGATGATCGATTTGATCAAAGCGACCCGCGCCGATGGAAACTCGATCGGCGGAGTTGTCGGTTGCGTGATTCGCAACGTTCCAGTGGGTCTCGGTATGCCGGTTTTCGACCGCCTCGAGGCCGATCTCGCCAAAGGAATGATGAGTCTGCCGGCGACGAAGGGATTCGAGATCGGTTCGGGTTTTGCCGGGACCGAGATGACGGGGCGCGACCACAACGATGCTTTCCGAATGGACGGCGATCGCGTCATCACGACGAGTAACCGCTCCGGTGGTGTTCAGGGAGGTATCACGAATGGTCAGGATCTCGTTTTCCGCGTCGCCTTCAAGCCGACCGCAACGATCATGACGTCGCAGGACACGGTGTCGACCTCCTTTGAGGATACGGAATTGAAAGGCCGGGGACGCCACGACGCTTGCGTTCTGCCGCGAGCGGTACCGATCGTCGAGGCAATGGCTTCGCTCGTGCTGGTGGATCACATGCTGAGACAGCGCGCGCTTTGCGGGGACGCTTCCTGATTTCCAGAACACGAGGTTTTCCCGATTGTCATGAATGACTTTTTCCCGCTCCTGATTGCTTTGCTCTTCGTTGTTATTGCCTTTGTTTCGGCAATGAATAACGGCGTGGTGAAGCTGTTGAGTTCGGGCGCGGCAGCGGCGGCGGCGCTGGCGGTGTTTTTTGTTCTCGTGCACCTCCTCCCGTCGATGGCGGACCAGTTCGTGGATATTCAGCTGACCTGGAAGCCCCTAATTGGTGTTGCGTCAGTGTCGGCGCTTGTCGTTTATGTGATTGCCAGACTGATTGCCGGTGCGGTCTTCAAATGGGTTTTCAACAGCGATGGTTTCCTCAGTGACTTCGCTGAGGGCATTCCGGGGGGGGGGATCTCCTTTCTCCCGAGCCTCGTCGTGGTTTTCTTTATTTTCTGCTGCGTTCGCATCGCGGGGACGGTTCAGGAACTGAATTACACGGCTTCGTTGAGTCAGACCGGAATCATCGAGCGGGGCGGCAGGATTCCTGACTATCCATTCTCAGCGGGTTGGCGGAACGGGATTGAAAGCGTTCCTCTCGTCGCTCCGATTCTTGATCTCGTCGATCCCTTCAGCAATCGGAGTAACCGGAACACCGCGGCGCTCGTGACCATTAAAGGCTCCACCGCGTTCAGACTGTTCGCCGAAAAGCAGAAAGAAACAGCAGACCTGATCGCCAATCCCGGGATAGAGGCGTTGCACAGCAATCCCGAAGTGTTTGCCGCGGTGACTCAGCAGGATCGAATGGGACTGGTGCTGAATCCTGACATCAAAGAGTTCGCGTCGACTCCGGGACTGACTGATGATCTGGCGAAGATGGATTTAAGAGAGGTGCTCGGAGATTTTGTGAAATCACTCGAACCTGAGGCAATTTCGATTCCTGAAATTTAGTAAGACATGGGAGATCAAGAATACATCACCAGCATCGGTCTGGAAGTTCACGTTCAGCTGAAGACAGCGAGCAAAATGTTTTGCGGCTGCGCCGTTCAATTCGGTGAGGCGCCTAACACGCTCACTTGTCCAACCTGTCTCGGGCTCCCCGGAGCGCTTCCGGTGCTCAATGCCGGGGCGATCGAAAGGACGATTCTCGCAGGGCAGATGCTGGGATGCAAAACGCCGGAAGTGGTGAAGTGGGACCGGAAGAATTATTTCTACCCGGACATGCCGAAAAATTATCAGATCACTCAGTTTGATCTCCCGCTTTGCATTGGGGGCGGGGTTCCACTGTATGAGCTCGCCTACCCGAAGGATTATCAGAAAACGATTTTGAATCCCGGGAAAGTGGTCGAATTGACCCGCATTCACCTCGAGGAGGATGTCGCGAAATCGACCCATCACTCCAACTACACGACGATTGATTTCAACCGGGCGGGAACACCACTCATGGAGATCGTTTCTGAGCCTGACATTGATACACCGGAAGAGGCGGTCGCTTATCTCAACTCGTTGCGTCAGATTCTCGTCTACTCCGGTGTTTCCGACGCGGACATGGAGAAAGGGCAGATGCGCTGTGATGTGAACGTTTCAATTCGCCCTGCGGGAACCGCGGAACTCGGAACGAAGATCGAGCTTAAAAACTTGAACTCCGTCTCTGTCGTGCGGCGGTCGCTGCATTACGAGATTCAGCGTCAGACCGAGGAACTGAGAGCTGGACGGAGTCTGACTCAGGCGACCTGGCGGTGGAATGACGAAGTCGGGCAGACCGAAATCATGCGGACGAAAGAGGACGCGCATGACTACCGTTATTTTCCCGATCCTGATCTGCTCCCCGTGCGAACCGGCGAAATTCTTGCCCGAGTCCAGCAGGATCTCCCTGAGCTGCCACACGCAAAAGTGGAGCGCTTTGAGACTGAGTTTAAAATCACGCACTACGACGCTTCGGTTCTTGCTTCCGAGCAGGACCTCGCGAACTACTACGAGACTGCGGCTAAGGGTGCCTCCTCGCCGAAGAAGGTCGCGAACTGGGTCATTAACAATTTGCTCGCCGAGCTGAACGAGCGGGGACTTACGATTGGTGAGTGTCCTGTCGAGCCGGCGAAAATCGGCGCGCTTGTTGATCTCGTCGAGAAAGGGCAGATTTCAAACAATCAGGCGAAAGAGGTCTTCGCTGATCTTTTTGAAAATCCTGACAAAGAGCCGGCTGCGATTGCGAAGGCGAAAGGATTCGAGCCAGCCGATTCGGGTGAAGTCGAAGGGTTTATCGATGAGGCGATCGCCGCGAATCCCGGTCCTGCCGGTGAAGTCGCCGAGGGAAATGACAAGGCGGCGAACTTCCTCACCGGTCAGGTCATGAAGCTCTCGCGCGGAAAGGCGAATCCCAAGCAGGTCACCGAATTGATCCTCGCGAAATTGCGGGGGTGAGTGAGGCGGGAAGCGCGGCCGGTTGGAAAGAAATCCTCACGGATTCCTCTACGTTTTGCGAGTCGTGGAGTAGAGAAACTGTGTGAGCATTTCTCCGAACAGCCGATTCGACAGCAGGGCAACTGGAAAGAAATCCTCACGGATTCCTCTACGTTTTGGAATACCGGGATCCGCGCTCTGAGGCTACAGGATCGTCGAATCGTCGTTACCTTTCAGCTGAATCAGCTTCTTTTTGATCACTTCCAGCTCGATCGTGAGTTGGTAGGACGCCTTGACGATATCGGCGGTCGTCGCTTCGTCATCGAGGTGGCGTGCGGTCGGCGTGACTTTCATCATTTCGAGAGCAATCACTTTGCAAGCGGCCTCGATTTTGGAAATAGCTTCTTCTCGGGTCATGGAAATCAGACGGAATACGTTTTAATGATGTCGTCGGGAATCGGTTGCGGCCGGCCGCTCTGCAACGACACCATCGCATAATCCAGCCAGCCTTTCGCGACGGTTTTTCCATCTGCCTCTTTGCTGATATCGAAGGCTATTTTGACGCCACGTTCCCGGATCCCGGTGACCGAGGTTTTCACGACGGCGGTATCTCCGATGCGGAGCGGGCGTTTGTGCTCCATGTAGGAGGCTCTCACGACCCAGCTGAACCCTCGCTCGATGAACGCCTCCATCGACATTCCGTAGCAACGCTCCATCTGGTCGTAGCGCGCCGTCAGGACGTAGTCGAAATACTTGGCGTTGTGGACGTGCTGATTCATGTCGATGTCGTCAGGGCGAACCTGAACCATCGACGTGAAGACGGAGAACTCTGACATGCCGGGGACTACCGGACGAGGCGCTTGATGCGGTAATCACGTCCCCGCTCGAGGGGATCGCGTGTCGAAGTCGTGGTTTTCTTCTTTTTCGGCGGAGCGCTCGCGTAGTTTTGCTTCTCCGGCGTCAAAGTGAACTTAACCGGACCGGACTCCCGGTCGTAATTTGCGATGGCAGGATCCGGACGGTAGGGTTCGGGCTCGTCATCGATCTTGGCACCGGTAGCCAGCCATGCGGGAATGCCTCCGACTCTGAACTCGTCGTCTTTGGTGCAACCGGTCAGCAGCAAAAGGAGGACTCCTGAAAATGAAAGTGTGAGAAGATTCTTCATGGAATTGATCAGCGGTCGATACCACTAGCGCATTCTGACGCCAGTGATACGGGAAAATTTCATTTTTTAATCGAAAAAGGTGTCGTCGTGGGAGTAGGGGGGAGCACAACAACACAAGAATCTCAAATCGTCGGATTTCGAGGTGATTTGATGCCGCGTTCCCGCCGGAATGAGAATTGCATCTCCGGGAGCGACTTCCCGTGTTTCCCCGTCAATCTCGATGAGCCCGCTGCCGGTGAGAATGAAGTAAATCTCCTCGCTGGCTTTGTGGTAGTGGCGCTGAGTGCTCCCGTCGAGTGGCAGCGACGCTTCCGCGAGGCTTTGATTTTCAACAGGTGCGTTGGTTAGGTCGAGAATGCTTCGGATCGTGGATCCGTCTGCGGTGGTGAAAGGAGCTTGTTCTGCGATTTGATTGACTGTCATCTCGGGGTATGATTCAACGAAAGGATAGTGAAAGCTGTCCTATCAGCAACGAATTCTCTGCGATTCGAGAGGAAACGCAGAACGTAGGAGTAAAATGCAATGAACGACAAAGAAGATTTTTTCAGCACTCCCGAAAGCAACGCCGGGAAACGGTCCTCGAAGCGGAAAAAGGGAGGATGCCTCAGCACTTTTATCTGGATGCTGGTATTTGTGTCTGCCGCTGTGATCGCTTTTCTGGTTCTCGTGGACGTGACGAATTCCGGGGGGAAGATCAAGAGGGGGATTGCCGATATGCTGGGTCTGAAACAGCCGAAGGCGGCCGCGCCGAGTGAGCGGGTGGTGGAGAAAATCGTCAAGGTCCCGGTGGAGAAGATTGTCGAAAAGGAAGTCGAAAAAATCGTTGAGGTGGAAGTGAAGCCGCCGATGCCGTCGAGCTACGTTTCGTGGCGGAAAATCGACACAGCCAAACTCTGGAGCGAGATCCCTGTCGAAACCACCATGGTGACGAAGGAAGGCGATACCGCGGTGAAAGAGCGCGAGCGCGAGGAAAGCTATCGGATCAAAATGACAGTGGAGTTGACGATTCCAAAGCCGAATCAGTCACCGAAGGAACTCGCTTCGATTAATGAAAATCTTCCGTCGATCCTGAATGATTTTATTCCTTTGGTGGAATCCGCGGAGGTATCTCCTTTCTTCCATCAGTTGTATAAGCTCAAAACGGAGCGCATTCAGCAGAAGGTGACGAGAATCGATCAGTTGCTGTCGCGGCACAATCTCTACGATTGTGAAACGGTGCTGCAGGTGACTCACCCGGAGACGAAGAACAAGGTGCTCCTCGTTCAGAGCGAGATGGACGTCGTCTCGGATGGATCGGACGGAGATCGCTGGCCCGTGCTCGATGACTACATCTCAATGTCGCAATTTTATCAGCCGTTCACCAGTTACGGCTGGGGCAAGCGCAGTTCGACACCGAATCCGCTTCTCGAAAGGTGGGAGAAAAAGCTCGCTGAGTATGAGAAGGAATTCGCGATCCCCGGGCTCACGATTGAGCGAAACCGGTTTCTCAAGGCGAGTATCGATCAGCTGAGACCGGAAGTGGCTGACATGAAGGCCCGCAGCTATCTCATCGCGGAGGCCGATCCTTTCATCGTGATACCGCTTTCCTTCCTCGGACGCCGCGACCAGAACGAGTTCGGCCCTGCGATCGGTGATTATGCCGTCGTCATTTATGAAGATAAACTTTATCCGGCGATCGCGGGGGATGCCGGACCGAGCTGGAAGTTCGGAGAGGGTTCGCTTCGGATGGCGAAAACGCTCAACGAAAAGGCGTCCGCTTACAATCGACCCGTCAGTGATCTGAAGGTTACGTATCTGGTTTTTCCGGGTTCGGCTGAAGAGACGAAAGGTCCACCCGACTTGAAACTGTGGCACGAGCGATGCAGCGAATTGCTCGACGGAATCGGCGGGATTGGCGAGGGATACGAGCTGCATCAGTGGGAAGATCTGATCGCGAAGAAGCAGGCGGAACGGGAAGCTCTCGAAAAAGCGAAGGCAGAGGCCGAAGCGGCCGGGAAAGAAAAAGCCGACGCCGGGGCGACAGAAGCGACTCCCGGAGCGGATGCGCCGGAAAACGGCGATGCGGCGAAGCCTGCCGAAGGCGACGAGGCTGACGCCGACGCCGACGCCGACGCCGGTACGGATGGAGGCGCCCCGGAGTGAGCGATCGTGATTCAGGGGAGAAAACGAATCACTTTCCCCGAACCTTTGCCGCGGAAAGCGTTCGTGCGGTTGCTGCCGGTTTCATAGAAACGGGGCTGGCGACCTTCGGAATATTGATCGCGGTGGCGCGATTTGATTCCGCACCCGTCGTAAAGTCGATTCTGCTCGGCAGTCCCGCGCTGGGGTTGCTCGCGAGCATATTTCTGGTTCCTCTCGTGGCGAGAGTCGCCGTTCGCGCGAGTCGTGCGGCAGCGGGCGTGAGTCTGGTTAGCTGTGCCGGCTTCATCTTCGCTGCGATCGGCGCGGCGCATGAGATCTGCTTCACCGCCGGGATGACGATCGGTATCGGTGTGGGCGCGATGGCGATTCCCCTGCAGACTCATTACCTCCGGCTCAACTATCCCACCCGCAGTCGAGGGCGATTGTTTTCGATTTCGATTCTGATCCGCGCCACCACTGCGATGATCGTGAGTTGGCTGTTCGGGGTCTATCTGGACGGGAATCTGGACCGGTATCCTGTCCTGCTCTGGTGGTTTGCCGGTGCCTCCGCTCTTTCGGCCGTCTGTCACTGGAGCGTGCCCTCCGCGCCTCTGAAGCAGAGCGGGAAGGGCAGTTTGATCGAGAATGTGAAACAGACCCGGTCCGACACCGTTTTTATCAAAGTGTTGATCGCCGCGATGATCCTGGGAATCGCGGTCCTTTCCGCCAACGCGCTGCGGGTCGACTACCTCGTCAATCCGGTTCACGGACTGAACTTTGACGTGAAAACCGTCAGCCTCATCACGGGAATTGTTCCGTCGCTCGTCCGGCTTCTCTCGACTTTTTTCTGGGGCTGGCTTTTTGACCGTGTCGATTTTTTCCGGCTTCGCGTCGCGGTGAACGGTATCTTTCTGGTGGGGATAATTCTCTATTTCATGACGAATGAGGTGAGCCTCATTCTGATTGGAAGCGGACTCTTCGGGCTCGCGAGAGGGGGAGGGGAGATCATGTTCAATCTCTTCGTGACGAAACTGGCGGCGGCCGGTCAGATTGCCCAGTATATGTCGGTGCACACCTTTCTCGCCGGTTTGCGGATTGTTTCGGCTCCTTTTATCGGATTTTTCCTCGTTCTCTACACCGGTATTCCCACGATGGTCGCGTTCGTCATCGTGCTGGTTCTCACTTCGATGGTGGTGGTGATGTCAGCGGGTGCGGATTTCCGGAAGCGGGGGGAATCTCTGAAAGAATGACTGGCAATCAGCTGGTCCCCGTCTTATAAACATTTGCTATGCCGAATCTGAATAAAGTCATGTTGATGGGGAATTTGACCCGTGACCCCGAAGTTCGATACACGCCGAAGGGAACAGCGGTGACTGATATTGCTCTGGCGATCAACCGCAATTACAGCACTGATGATGGAACCAAGCGTGAGGAGACGACTTTCGTCGAAATCACTTTCTGGGGCCGTCAGGCTGAGGTGATCGGAGAATACATGAAAAAAGGTCGTCCTCTCTATGTCGAGGGACGTCTCCAGCTCGATCAGTGGGAAGACAAAACCTCGGGTCAGCAGCGCTCACGGCTCAAGATCGTTGGCGAAAATTTCCAGTTCCTCGGCGGTCGCGATGATGGCGGCGGCGGAGGAGGAGGTGGCGGTCAGCAAAGCTACGGTGGTGGGCAGCAGGGCGGCGGATACCAGCAGCCGGCTCAACAGCAGGCTCCGCCTCAGCAGCAAGCGCCCCCGCAACAGGCCTATCAGGCTCCTCCCCAGCAGCAGGCGCCACCACAGCAGGCCGCTCCGCCTCAGCAGGCTTATCAGGCTCCTCCGCAGCAGGCAGCCCCGCCACAGCAGCAGGCCGCGCCTCCCGCAGAGGAAGACGACGACATCCCGTTTTAGGAACGTTCACCGGGGCTGGATGTCCCGGGACGTGAGAGTGTTGTGAGATGCCTTCTGGCAAAAGGCATCCACTTGGTGGTTCTATCAGCGCGTGGGTTCCCCGCCGCCGAGAACGGTGGCCCAGTGCTCGAGAAAGAAGCGTTTTTCCGTGGGGAGAAACGTGCCTTCCGCCGGGCCGATCAGCGGTCTCAGTGAGGTCGACATTTGCAGCGTTACGACGATGAAAATGGTCACCCACACGAGCAGGTATTGCTGGCGGAGGAGCCCGGAGACCTTTGCGAACTGGTAGATCCGGGAAAGTCCGAAGCTGATCGCGACGACCCAGAAGATCAGGGTGAAAAATCCCATCGCTCCGACGGAGTTGGTCGATTGAGTGAAAATCCAGGAAACGGGGCACATCGCGAGGAGGACGAGGCTGAGAAGCGCGACTCCTCCCAGGAGCATTCCTCCGGCCTTCTGCGGGGTCATGTCGACGCCGCTGAGGCAGGAAAAGACGTAGAGGCTCGGAAGCGTGATCAGAACCGAAATTGTCATCCCCGCGAGCAGTTTCAGCGGTGCTGCCCAGAGTTGTTCCCCTCCCGAAAAGAGCCCTAACACGAACCCAAAAACGAGCATCGCGACGACGCTGATGATGGTAAGGTGTCTCGCGACAATTCCCGTGCGCCCCTCGCGGAGTTCGAACATGAGTTGGCCCGGGGATTTCAGGATCGCGTCAATCGTGTCCTGCAGGGTGATCGTCGTGCCCATCGGTTCGAGTGAGATTGCGGGTTCGGTTTCCCCGCTCTCGATTTCAGGATCCGTTTCGGTTTTGTCAGGAAGTTCGGGCGGGGTGGGTTCGTCTTTTTTGTCTTGGCTCATTTTCGGGTTTTGGTTTGGTGGTTAGAAAGAGTGTTTCAGAGCCCAGATCACGGACTCGTAGAAATTTCCGGTGAACATGTCCGGGCGCAGGAATTCGACGGGGAGTCCCGGTTGGCAGAGGATGGGGCGCATCAGAAAGCTGATCTGTGCTCCCACGAAGAGATTTCCAGCGAGCAGTCCGACGACGCAGCGGATCGCGCTTTTCCGGTTGGGGCAAAAATGCTCGAAGAGACGCAGGAGCCGGCACGTTGCCGCAAAGCCACCCAGCCCGATGATGAGGGTGTGAAAGACGAGCAACCGCCGGTGCGTTTCACCGGCCTGCGCCGAGTCGGACGCGGGAATCTCCAGCGCCATTCCCGTCGTGATCGGGGAGAGTGCCCCGACGACGAGAGCGAAAATCGTGAAGGAACTGAGGATCGCGAACCAGGTTTGCGGAAAGGAGAGCCGACTCCCTAACAGTTGAGCCAAAACCCCGTTGATGAGTGCGTTGACGGAGAGCGTGATGACAATGATGAGGGGCAGTTTTATCGCGAGATAAACGGCCATGCGAGGCCCGTTCCAGAGGCCCATTGAAAATCCGTAGGAACCGACGCCGCAGACAATCGTGAGTAGGCAGAACCCGAGGGCGCGGGATTGCAAGTGAGTGGTCCAGGGGATCGCGGAGTTTTCCCCTCCGAGGAGGAGATCGGTCCAGTGGGCAAAGGCTCTGTTCAGTGGGCGCGGCATGAAAGTCGATCGATGGATACGACATCAAGCTGGCTCTCTTTCATGAAGAGGGTTTGAACTGAGCGTGAAAACTCTGTGAAAACGGGAGAGTGGTGTTTCGCGTGCGGGTGCGTGCGGGTGCGTGCGGGTGCGTGCGGGTGCGTGCGGGAGCGTGCGGATGGGCTCCGCTGACGATTGGGGACAATCGTCCCTGCTGATCTGCGTACATGCAACAGGGTTAGGTGGTAGACCTAACCCTGTTGGATTTGAATGTTGATCCGCACTTGCGGTTTGGCGGCTACAGCTCCAGCGAAGTGGCGACCTGAATCCCGTCAATCGCGAGGATGTTTTTGATCACTTCCGGAGTCGCCGCTGAATCGATGTTCAGAATGCTGAGAGCAAGTCCGCCAACCTGATTCCGGCTCAGGGACATGTTGGCGATGTTGATGTTGCTCTCTCCGAGCACTCTGCCGATGGCTCCGACAACGCCGGGGGCGTCGGTGTTTTCAAACACGAGAAGGTGACCTTCCGGAGTGGCGTCGATGTTGTGCTCCTGAATCTTGACGATCCGGGGCTGGCTGCCGAAGAACGTTCCTGAAATCGAAGTCGATTCGCTGCCGTTGCTCACGGTCACGGTGATGAGATCGGTAAATTCGCATTCCTCCGCAGGGCGGCTTTCCGTTACCTTGATGCCGCGGTCTTCTGCGAGAGAAGGGGCATTGAGGTAGTTGGCGGAACCGGACGTCGCGCCGGTTTCGAGAAAACCTTTCAGCGCGGAGCGGGTCACGAGGGTGGTGTCGATGTCGCTGACTTTTCCGATGTAATCGATCTGGAAAGAATTCGGCTGCTTCGGTGAAAGCTGGCTCACCATTTTTCCGAGCACTTCAGCGAGACTGAGGTGCGGCCCGATTTCCTGAAGCGTTGCTTCGTCGAGGTTCGGCATGTTGAGCGCGTTCACGACGGAGCCGTGCAAGAGGCGATCGCGAATGGATTCAGCGATTTCGATCCCCACATTTTCCTGCGCTTCCTCGGTTGAGGCTCCGAGGTGAGGGGTGAAAACCATTTCTTCGCGGGAAAGGAGTTCGTAATCCGCCGATGGTGGCTCGTCTTCGAACACGTCGAGGGCGGCACCGGCAACTTTGCCTTCTTTGATTCCGGCAAGCAGCGCGACTTCGTCGATGAGGCCTCCACGGGCACAGTTGACGATGCGAACACCGGGCTTCATCAGCTTGATGCGATCGGCGTTGATGATGTGTGTCGTCTCCGGCGTTTTCGGCATGTGGAGAGTGATGAAATCGGCCTGCTTGACCGCTTCGTCGACGGTCTCGCAAAGTTCGATGCGCATTTCCTTGGCCTTGCTCGCGGCGAGATAGGGATCGTAAGCGACCACTTTCATTCCGAATCCCTGAGCACGACGGGCGAATTCGCCACCGATACGACCCATTCCGAGAATCACGAGCGTCTTGTTGTAAAGCTCGACGCCCTTGTAGGCTTTACGGCCCTCTTTGAAGCGACCTTCGGTAACCGAGTTGTGTGCCTGGGGGATGTGTCGAGCGAGTGACATCATCAAAGTGAAGGCGTGCTCGGCGGTGGAAATTGTATTTCCGGACGGCGTATTCATCACGACGACACCGTGTTTTGTCGCGGTGGGGATGTCGATGTTGTCGACCCCGACACCGGCGCGACCAATCGCACGAAGCGTTCCCGAGCCGGCCTCGATGACAGGAGCGGTGATTTTCACTCCGGATCGGACAATGATGCCTTCGTAATTCGGGGCAAGATCGATCAATTCCTGCTCGCTGAGGCCAAGTTTGACATCAACTTCAAGGCCTTCGGCCTCTTTCAGCAGTTCGATTCCGCGTTCGGCAATCGGATCGGCGACAAGAACTCTACGTGTGCTCATAGCTAAGGTATCGTGTAAAAGGCGGGAACGTAGAATGCGTAGCCCTCTTGGCAAGGGGGAACTGATGTCGAAACGCGCTTTTCCCTTGTCCTGAGCGTGTTGAATGGGCTTTCATGCCCCGATGCTCCGACTTCTTGCCTTTCTCACCAATGCCTTTCCGCTCTGGATCGCGATTTGCAGCGGGCTCGCGCTCTTTTATCCGGAGGCTTTTACCTGGTTCAAAGGGCCGTGGATCGTCTATGGACTGGGCGTCATCATGCTGGGAATGGGGCTGACGCTGAAATTCTCCGATTTCAACAACGTCCTCAAAATGCCGCGGGCCGGTGTCATCGGTGTCGTCTGTCAGTTTGTGATCATGCCTCTGCTCGGGTGGGGGATCGGGAAAATGCTCCATCTCGCTGAAATCGACCCTTCCCTCGCGGTCGGCTTGATCCTCGTGGCCTGCTGCCCGGGCGGAACCGCGTCGAACGTGGTCGCCTTTCTCGCGAAGGCGAACGTGGCCCTCTCGGTCATGATGACGATTGTCTCGACTTTCGCGGCGGTGGCACTGACGCCTCTGTTGACGAAATGGTATGCCGGAACCCTCGTCGAAGTGGATGCGCTCTCGATGTGCCTCGGGATGGTGAAGGTCGTTCTCATTCCCGTGCTCGTGGGACTTCTCGCGAATCGTTATTTCCCGAAGGCGAGTCAGAGGATTTCAATTGTCTCACCGCTCGTTTCGGTGATCGCGATTGTGCTGATCGTTGCGAGCGTCATCGGGCAGAAAAATGACGTCATTCTGACTTCGGGGTGGCGTCTTCTCGCGGCTCCGGCCCTGTTGCATCTTGGCGGTTTCGGACTGGGGTATCTTCTTTCCAGATTGTTCAAGTTGCCCGAGTCTAGCGCCCGAACCATTTCCATCGAGGTCGGTATGCAGAATTCCGGACTCGGAACCCATCTCGCGAACAAATACTTTCCCGGAACGATCGCCGCGGTTCCCTGTGCGATCAGTGCGGTCTATCACTGCATCATCGGAAGCGTCGTTGCCGCCCACTGGCGACGGAAAGGAGTGGAATAGCGGGCGAGGGGGGGGATCGAGTTGCCCTACATCGTCAGGCCGAAAACTTTTCCCACGAGCGCGGTGATTCCCATCGCGGCGGAGCCCCACGCGCAGACTCGCCATGCACCCATGAGCGGGGAAGCGCCACCCATGCGCGCGGCAAAGGCTCCGAGCGCGGCGAGAGCGACGGTGCCGCACAGCGGGATGAGCCAGGGGATGATGTTGAGCGGGGATACCATCGCGATCGTAAGCGGGATCGCAGCTCCGGCGGCAAACATGCCGGCGGAGGTGAAGGCGGCCTCGTAGGGGCGGGCGCTCAGTTCGTGCACGATTCCGATGTCGTCGCGGGCATGTGCGCCCAGCGCGTCGTGTTCCATGAGTTGGTGGGCGACTTTGTCGGCGAGGTCGGAGCTCAGGCCCCGGCCGCGATAAATGTCGGCGAGCTCTTCCTGCTCCCCTTCGCGATTGTTCTCGAGTGAGTCCATTTCGATCCGGAGATCGGCGTGCTCGATGTCTTTCTGTGATTGGACGGAAACGTATTCTCCTGCCGCCATTGAGAGGGCTCCGGCTGCCAGTCCTGCCGTGCCGGCGAGGATAATGGTGTCGCTCCCGGCCCCGGCGACGGCGACGCCGGTGATCAGGCTCGCGGTGGAAACGATGCCGTCATTCGCCCCGAGAACGGCGGCTCTGAGCCAGCCGGAACGGTGAATGCGGTGGGGTTCATGATGAGGCATGGGCGGGCGGGTCGTGATCGTCGGGTGATTCGGCAGGGCCCGTGGAAACACAGGCCCGGCTGACGCTGGGGAAGAGGATGTTCGATTCACGCTCGCCAGTCAACGCCGCGTTTTCAACATCATCGTGCCCAGCCTCCCCATTGAAAATGCCGGCAGATCGACTGACTTTCTCTACGATAGATTTTAACGCCGCCGGGCCGGAGCGCTGCTCACCGCTGCCACCGGAACCGAAGTAAAACAACAGAACCCGTGAACCGAAAAGACATGAAAACTGACCGACGTGACTTCCTTCAGAATTCTATCCTGGGGGCTGCCGGTGCAGGATTTGCCGTCGCCTCGACGACTCATGCGACCGCGGCTGAAGAAAAATCGACTCCGAAAGACGACTACTCGAATGAAGTGGATGTGCTTGTTGTGGGCGGTGGAACGGCCGGGGTGATTGCGGCGGTTCAAGCGGGGCGGGCCGGCGCGAAAACCTTGCTGTTGGAGCGAAACAGTCAGCTCGGTGGGACGACAACGACCGGTGGCGTCGCCTTTCCCGGACTCTTTGATGCGTGGGGAAAGCAGGTTATCGCCGGGATCGGGTGGGAGCTGGTTAAAGAAAGCGTCGAGCTGGACGAAGGCGAGTTCCCTGATTTCTCGCGCGTCCCGCAGCGTCATTGGCACAATCAGCTCTATACGAATCAATTTATTTACGCGCTTCTTTCCGAGGAGAAGTGTGAGCAGGCCGGGGTCGAGATTGCCTACTACGAGTTTCCCCGTGCCGTGTCTGAAACGGATCAGGGGTGGGAGGTCGAATGCGTGGGTTTCGGCACGACACGTCGGGTGCGTTGCAAACAGATCATCGATTGCACCGGTGGTGCCGAGGTCGTGGGGCTGTTGGGTTTTCCGCGTCTCCGGGAAGAGGAGCGCCAGCCGGGATCGTTTTTATTCAAACTCGGTGAGGCGCATGCGCCGGGGCGCGAGCAGGTTCACCGGGTCTATGTGCACGGGGCCGATTCGACCAATTCGGTGACGGCGACGGAGGCAAACCTGACAGGACGAAAAACGATCCTCGCGAAAGTGCGTGAGGAGAAGAAGCGGCTCATGCATCTGCAGCCGGAAACGGGATTCAGGGAGAGCTTTCGCATCGAGGGGGAAACGGTTATCACCGTGAATGATTACACGTCGGGACGCGTTTTTGACGACGCGATCTGCAACGCTTTTTACCCGGTCGATCTTCATACGAAACAGGGCGTGAAACCCAAGCCTCTCAAACCGGGGACGGTCCCGACGATTCCGCTGAGCGCGTTGATCCCGAAAGGGAGCCGCAATATTATCGTGGCGGGACGATGTGTGAGTAGCGACAGGCTTGCCAATTCAGGTTTGCGGGTCCAGGCGTCGTGCATGGCGATGGGGCAGGCGGCCGGAGTTGCCGCGACGCTCGCAGCACGGGCGGGAACCACTCCGCTGGAAGTTCCACTCGACTCGATTCGCGGGTTGCTCGCGGAGCACGGTGCGATTCTTCCGGGAAAGGCATAAACTTCCGCGGCTCTGTGCTACGCTTCCCGCGATGAAACGGCATTGGGTATCGCTGCTAACAGCTTCTACTTTTCTCGTCCTCTCGGTCAGCGGGGTCCTCGCTTTTGTGCGCCCTTTCTCGATCGGGATTGTGGGGCTGCACGCGCTGATGGGGTTTGTCTTCATTGGCCTCGTCGCGCTTCACATTGCTAAAAATAAGGGACATTTGAATCGATACCGCCGGAGGAAATCGATCTGGACCATTTTGCTCGTGACGACTTTGCTCTCGGTTGTTTTTGTTTGGCAACCGGCTCCCGTTAAGGCTTTGTTAGGGATGAGTCGGAATCTCGGTCCGGCGGTCGACCAATTCGAAGTCAGCGAAGAGGGGATTACCTATTTTTACAATCCGGCGCCCGACTATCGTCTGAAGCTGGAGATTCGAACGGGACGGGGATTTGACCCTGAGAACCCGCCTCATCTCGCGGTGTGGCTGGAAAACGCTTCTTTTTATCACATCAAGACGCTCCACGAACCCGAAGGGGATGGCGGGAGTCAGTTGCCGTATTGGAGTTTCAAGCGGCGGGGCTGGGCGGAGGCAAAGCGCGAAGCCGAAGCGGCCGGGAAAGCCGGAGCGGAAGTGGATGCGGTGTCCGCCCCCACTCAAAACAGCTCCTTTGATCCGGGTGACTATCTACTCCCGAATCCGGAGAGTCCGATGACGTATCAGGTCATGATTGAATTCAAGCAGCCCGCAAAACCGGGAGCCGAGAATGAGGCTCCTTCCCTGATCTATCAGGTTGAGATCGATAACGCCGATCCCCGTGTCTTTCAGCTTTTTGACCTCGTCGGTTATCCGAAACAAGTCGAGGACAGCGAAGGAGAGGAGGAGTGGGCCATCTATTATTTCGACGAGCCAGCGAGTCCCGCGCTGGAACTGATCGACAGCGCCCTTCTGACGATCGAGCGAACGGAGTAAGCAGAGTTGCCTCTGTCTACTTCGTTCGGGGAGGGTCGCTCAATTGAATGAGAGGTTGAGCGTATGATCAATCCTCCGTCGTTCCGCCGGCAGAGTTGCCCAGATCGGCGTACTCGGGTGGGAGTGCATTTTTGAAACGGTTCTTGTCGATCGCTTTCATGTAGGCTTCGACGGGAGAGGCGGTGCCTTCGACCATCTTCGCCCAAATCGCGTCATCCATGAATTGCATCCCGTATTCTTTACCACCGGTGATGATGTCGTAGAGCTTCTGGGTGGAACCTTCACGGATCACGGAGGCAACCGCCGGCGTCGAGACGAGAATTTCATTCACGGCGACCCGGCCGGGTTGATCATCGCGCTTCAAGAGAAGCTGGGCGACAACGCCGCGGAGGGAGCCCGCCAACATCGTTCGCACCTGTGACTGCTGATCCGAGGGGAACACATCGACGAGTCGGTCGACGGTTTTACGGGCGTTGTTCGTGTGGAGGGTTCCAAACACGAGCAGTCCCGTTTCCGCTGCGGTGAGCGCGAGCGAAATCGTTTCGAGGTCACGCATCTCACCGACGAGGACGATGTCGGCGTCCTCTCGAAGCGAGGCTCGCAGTCCGTCGGCGAAGGAAGGCGTGTGAATCGGAACTTCCCGCTGGGAGATCGTCGACTTCTTGTTGTTGTGAACAAATTCGATCGGTTCCTCCACCGTGATGATGTGGCGCGAGTAGGTGCGGTTGATGTAATCGATCAGCGCCGCGAGCGTCGTCGATTTTCCGGAACCGGTCGGGCCGGTCACGAGGACGAGACCGCTGCGGAGGTCTCCGAAGTTTTCAATCGTTTCGGGAACACCGAGGTCCTGAATCGTTTTGATTTTCGTGGGAATGAGACGGAAGACGGCACCGAGTCCGTTGTTCTGCTTGAAGTAGTTGCAACGAAAGCGGGATTCCTGATCCATTTCGTAAGCGAAGTCGAGGTCGCCTGTTTCGAGGAATCTCTCGTAGGCTTTGTCGTCGCAGATCTCCTTGAGCATGTGATTGAGCGTCGAATGCTCGAGCGCGCCTTCAGCGATCGGGGCGATGCCTCCGTGGGCCCGCATCTTGGGCGGTTGGCCCTCACTGAGGTGAAGGTCGGAGCCACCGGTTTCAACGAGGTGCTTAAAGTATTGGTCAATTACGGCCATGATATAAAAAAGGTAGAAGTAAATTAGAATGCAGAATCATTCGCCCAGATTGGCGCGCAGCGTGTTGGGGTCGATCGCTCGACCGAGAGCTTCCTCTCTGGAGATCTTCCCTTCGTGATAGAGGTCGGCAAGGGCGTCATCCATCATAATCATGCCGACCTTTTTACCGGTCTGCATGACGCCCGGAAGCATGAAGGTTTTACCGTCACGGATAATCGCGGAGACGGCTGCGGTGTTGACGAGTAACTCGAGCGCGAGTTCGCGTCCGGTGCCATCTTTCTTGGGAACGAGCTGCTGGGAGATAACCCCCCGGAGTGATTCCCCGACCATGATTCGAATCTGTTCCCGCTGGTCGGTGGGAAACACGTCGAGAATACGGTCGAGGGTCCGGGCGGCACTGCCGGTATGGAGCGTCGCGAGCACGAGGTGACCCGTTTCCGCCGCGGTGATCGCGAGCGAGATCGTTTCCAGATCCCGCATTTCCCCCACCATGATGATATCCGGATCCTCACGGAGGGCGGCTCGCAATGCCTGGGAGAAACTTTCGGTGTGCGTGTGAACCTCACGCTGATTCACGTGGCAGTTGTCAGAGTTGATCACGTATTCGATGGGGTCCTCGAGCGTGATGATATGGTCGTTCCGCTGCTTGTTGATCTCATCGATGAGGGAAGCCAGAGTGGTGGATTTTCCGGAGCCAACCGCTCCGGTTACGAGAACGAGTCCGTTATGGTATTCCAGAAGTGGTTTGATCGCTTCGGGCAGGCCGAGCTGTTCCATCGTGCGGAGATCCGTGCTGATAACCCGGAAGACCATTTCCCAGCCAAGACGGGTTTTGACAACGGAAGCACGGAAACGGCCAAAATCAGGAGCGTAGGCAAAGTCGACGTCACCGGTTTCAATGAGTCGCTGAAGTTCCGCCTCGGGGAGATAGCCGCGGGCGAGTTTTTCGGATTGCTCGGCAGTGATTTGATCTGCGTTTTCCCAGATGGGCTGCAGCAATCCAAATCGACGCCATTTCGGCTGAGTCCCCGGTGCAATATGGACATCGGAGACATCATACTCCTGAGCCAATTTGAGATACTCGTCGACGTGATCAAGAATGGGAATGGTTTCTGACATGATAAATAGTAAAAGGAGTAGGAATCGTGAAATTCAAAGGATCGAGTTTCGCCGCTTCATTCTATAGCTTCCTGTGGGGGAAAGTATTCTGATGGTGGCAGGGTGAAGCAAGACAAAAACGGACATTTTCGAGTTTCTGAAGCGGTACGCGCCATGCAAAAGGTCTTGCAGGGGAGGCGCAATTCTGAGAACTCTACCGTGTGAAAGCAATAGGTGGTTTACTCGTATTCGTTCTCGTTTTTCTCGGTGTGGGTGTTGGCATGCATTATGCCCTCTACGAAAAAATGGGTGTTTTTGTCTGGTCGATGGAAAAGGACGCTCAGTCGGGCAGTTCTAAATTTGTCCGCACGACGGTGAAATCGGCAGCCGGTGGAAACACGGTGGCTGCCCGGTCTGATGGGGAAGCGGGAGGCGACGACACGCTCGAGTCTGCCCCGGCACCGGAGCCATCCTCTCCGGAAGAGGCAAAGCCGGAAAGAAAGGCGGGAGAGTTCCCGTTGTTTAATGGAAAAGACCTCGGTGCCTGGGAGGTGACTCAGTATGGGGGCGAAGGGGAGGTCTTCGTTGATGAAGAGGGAAATATGGAATTCGGCTTCGGCGCGGTTATCACGGGTGTGAACTGGTCGGAATCCGTTCCCGCGACGAGTAATTACGAGATCACGCTTGATGCGATGAAACTCGACGGCACTGATTTCTTCTGCGCGCTCACTTTTCCGGTGAAGGACAGCCACGCGACTTTGGTGATCGGTGGATGGGGCGGGGGAGTCGTCGGAATTTCCTGCGTCGATGATCTCAATGCCTCCGAAAATGAAACGATGAACATCGAAGGCTTTGAAAACGATGTTTGGTATAAAATCCGGGTGAGGGTGACCGATGACAAATTGAATGCGTGGATCGACGACGAGGAGAAAGTGGATTTGGACCTCGAAGATCGCAAAATCAGCCTCCTTCCGGGGGACATCGAACTCTCGGTCCCGATCGGTATCGCAAGCTTCCAAACACGCTCTCAATACCGAAATATCGTTTGGAAAAATCTTCCCGCGGGTGAATAATTTTCGCAGAGGTGAGAATGGGTTTTTCGCGATTTTGTAATGGAAATTATAAAATTGTCAAAAATTAAAATTATGGAGGCATTAATTATCAACTTTTTCAACGAAACGCTTGACCTATGGTCCAGATAGCGGCTGGATTATTAAAAATTGTGAAGCACTCTTCCCGAACGCCTCTCAATTTTTAAAGACCACTCAAACTTGTTTTTAAATCCTGCATGAATCTACGCGACCAGCTTAAAGAAATCCTTCCTGACATTCTCCCAAGAAATCCTGCCCAGGCCATCAAGGGAACTGAGCTGATTGAAATGGTGAAGCATCGACTCAAGCAGGATTATTCTGATGCGACGCTCCGGTATCACTTTTCGATCATGTCGTGTGATCCGTCCTCACCGATTGCCAAGGTAGAGCAGGGTCAGGGATATTATCTCCGCACCTCGACGATCCACACGATGAACAGTGCGCGGAACATGTTCCGCTCAGATGGCGGAGAGTCGTCTGATTCTTCAGTGATGGGATCCGCCGACATGGACGTGACTCTCGCACGGGCCTCCAAGTTTCGCGCCGTCGTGCAGCGGTATCTCGAAGCAGTCCAGCAGTTTCCTTTCTCGTTTGAAGAGTCTTTTTCCACGGATGTCGAAGCGAACCGCTGGCGTGTCCCTGACATGGCGGTGATCGATTGGCTCACCGCTGACTCCTCTGACAACAGTGTAACGATGGACAAGCGCAAGCTTGAGATCACGCGCCGTCTCGGTGAGTCTCCCATGCGTGTCTCCAGCGTGAAGCTTCGCCTCGAGCTGGATCACAGTTCGGTGCTCGAAGATTTGCATCAGACGCTCGCTTCTTCCGAGTGGGCGAATGCGGGTGAGCTCCTCATCGCGGCTTCGATCGATGATCAGCGCCTCGTTGAAGAGATCCGTCGTTTTGCGGCCCGTTATGGTATCGGGGTGATCAGCTTCGGTCTCGACGCGGATGTCCTCGATGACATGCCCGAGCCTGCGGCGATTGAGAATTTGCTTCCGGGTGAGTTCGATTCGATTCAGAGTCTCCTTCAGATCCGCCGCTACGCAGCTCCCGAGGCCGGAAAGAGCCACGACTGGCAGCACATCGTGAGCGCCGCCTTGGAGAACAATGATTTCGCACGCTTCGAGAAGTGGGTTTCCAAGAGTCTCCTCGAGGAGCGTGTCATCACCGCTCGTGAGTTCGAAGATCTCGAGCGGAGCAAGTCTTCGGTGGCTCAGGAATACGTGGCGTAATCGTTTCCGTCAAAATTTCCCGTCTCTCACGGTCGGGCGAAAAATCTTTAGAGGGCACCTTTTCCCTGAGGTGCCCTTTTTGCTTACAATTTCCTGACAACCCTTTTACAGGGCTGTGACAACTGTTTCCCGATTCGGGTGACAGTGTCTCATGGAAATTAACAAACACCTCATTATGTCGGTGCTCGGGGGCGTGGCTCTCCTCGGCGGAACTTTCACTTCATCCTCCGCTTTTGCCTGCGGCGTCTACGGGGGCGGAGATGGCCCGCTCGGAGTCCGAACCTCGGTCGACCGACCTTTGATTGCCAGGGACGGAGGCGATTCCAAGGTCGTGATTAAAATTGAGATCGAGGGGAAAAAGCACGGTCGCGTTCAGCGGACCCCGTTGAACCTCGCGATTGTTCTCGATCGAAGCGGCTCGATGGCGGGAGCCAAGCTGGAGCAAGCCAAGCAGGCGGCTCAGTTTCTCGTGAATCAACTGCAATGCGACGATGTCCTTTCGGTTGTTTTATACGACACCGAGGTTCAGGTCGTCGTTCCCGCAGGGAAATTGAAAGACAGAGCTCGTGAGATCAATCGGATCATCGGTCGGATCGAGACAGGTGGCAGCACGGCTCTGTACGCCGGTGTGGAGCAGGGTGGCGGACAGCTCCGCGAGTATCTCAGTCGGGAGCGGATCAATCGCGTCATGTTGCTTTCTGATGGTATCGCAAATGTGGGTCCCAGCAGTAATGCGGAGATCGCGAAGCTTGGTTCCCGTCTCGCCCGTGAAGGGGGATCGGTCACCACGATCGGATTGGGCAATGACTACAACGAAACGCTCATGACCGCTCTCGCGGAAGCCAGTGATGCGAATTACTACTACGTGGCCGATGTGGAAAGTCTTCCCGAGGTATTTGAGGCAGAGCTCGGTGAGCTTCAGAGTATCGTCGCGCGGGACATCACGATTGAGATTCGTTGTCCGAAGGGCGTGCGTCCGGTCCGCTTCCTCGGTCGTCCGGGCGTTTTGAGCAAGCGCAGCGAGTCGGTGGCTTTCGGAACGGTATCGAGTGAGCAGGTTCGGGAGCTCTATCTGGAGTGTGAGATTGAACCCGATGCGATGGGGAAAACCACAGAGATCGCCGAGGTTGCGGTCACTTTCACCGACGGGAGCTCGCCTGACAGACAGTCGCTCGATTCCGCTCCGGTGGTGGTCGGTTACACCGGCGATCTTGTTCTTGCTGAAAAATCAGTCAACCGCGCGATCGTTGCCGAGGCGGCGATTTTCGCCAATGCGCTTGAAACCGAAAGGGCGATCGCTTTTGCCGATCAGGGAAATATCGCGGAATCGAAAGCCCAGATCACCCGGCAGACCGAAACGTTGAAAGCGGCGTATGCAGCGGCTCCCGCTGCGCAGCAGTCACTTTTAAGATCAGAGATTCAGGCGCTCGAAGAGACGGCCAATGATCTCGATGACAATGCGCTCTCGAAAGAGCAGCGCAAAAAGCTTTCCAATGGATCGTGGGAGCTTCGGAATTCGAAACGCGCCAAGTAAAGTTCCGGGTCAGTAGTCCGCCCCTCATGTCCCGCGGCATGAGGGGCGGTTTCATGCTGCAATTTAATCGTTTACCCTGATATTAGGAATCTGAATGAAACGTATTGCCCTGGTTTTTTTGGTAGCGATCCTGCTGCCGGCGCTCCTGCTCGCGGGGCTTGCGGTGCGTTCGCTTCGCGATCAGGAGCTGGTTGTCAGCAGCCAGCGGATTCAACTTCATCAGACCTCCTGTGATGCGATGGTCACCTCGGTGAATCTTTTCATGGATGACGTGAGGGGATTCTACGGGGAAGTCCTCGACGATCTTGTTGCCCGGACTTCTGAGAATGTCCTGACCGATTACGATCAGTTGCTCAGTGAGGAGTGGTCACAGGCGGCGGGTGGTGCGGTTGTTAGTGATGCCGGTGAGATACAATCGCCTTTGCGAGAGGATAGCGACTGGGCTTCGCGATTTCTGGACAATCATGCGGGGTTTCTGACAAGTCAGCGCGTCGTTGAAGTCTACCAGGCGCCTAAACGGATCGCGAGTCAGCTCCAGGTCATCGAGGAGGAAGTGGCACCCGTTTCTTCCGGAGAGGCGATGAAATCGGCCGCGGTATCTGTCGATCGGGACGATTACAGGGACCGGTCGGGGGCCCGGGATTCCGATCCTGCGCAGGAGTCGATTGATCGGGGGGCAGCGGTTCAGGCGCAGCAACGTAGAAAAGTTCAGGCGTATCCGGGAAAGGTGCTTTCGCAGCGGTTCGGGGGAGAGCAGGGTGAGAGTGTTGAGTCGAAATCCGATCTCGTGAAAGAAGCTCCTTCGCTGGCGCTCGCACCGACTGCGGCCCCTGCGGCCCCTGCTGTCAGTGCGCCGCCAATGGCGACCGCGGCAAAGAATACGCCGGCGTTGGAGGATTCTGTGGCGCAGGAAGTTCCGTCGGTCGAGGCGGTCGAGTCTCTGGTGACGAGGGCGACGGAAAAGAAGGCCGGTTCGCTTGATATGATCCCGCAGGGGATTCGCAATGTTGCTCCGAAGCAGCAATGGTCGTCTCCGGCGATTCAACAGGCGAAGCCGGAACTGGCGGTTCAGGAGGCGGACGGGGCCCAATATTATTCCAATCTCAATCGTGTTTCGGTGTCTCTGAACGAGATCACGACTGACCGCGATGAGGGGGCTGTCAGTCGGATTATTGACGGCGAGCTTCATGTTCTGTTATGGAGAAAACACCCTGCCCGCCCCGGTTACACCTTTTGGGCTGAGCTCGATCTCGACACGATCAAACACGATCTCGAGGATCTCTTTGTTCCTCAGCAAAAATCGATCCAGGAGAACGAGGTGACGCTCGCGTTGCTCGATTCGAATGGTGAGCCGGTCGTTCAGTCGGTCCCCGGTTTCTCGACAGACTGGAGCGTGCCTTTCGTCGCCTCCGAGGTCGGGCAGATATTGCCGCGCTGGGAGGTGGCGGCCTATCTTCTTAATCCCGCCGCGCTGAATCGGTCGGCGAAGACGGTGCGGTTGACCTTGTTGCTTACGACCCTCGTGCTCGTTGGTGCGGTCAGCGTCGGGGGGATTCTTATCATGCGTGCCGTGAATTACGAGATGACGCTCGCGACACGGAAAACGGATTTCGTCAGCAATGTCAGTCATGAGCTGAAAACGCCGCTGACCTCGATCCGAATGTTTTCCGAGTTGCTGGAAAAAAATCAGAATCCCGATGCCGCGCAGACGCGACAGTATTCGAGCGTGATCAGCAAGGAATCGGCCCGGCTTTCGAGGCTGATCAACCGCCTGCTCGACTTTTCCCGGCTCGACCGGGGGGAGATGAAGCTGAGCAAAGAGCCGATCGATCTCATTCAATTTCTCAAAGGCATCGTCGATACCTACCGCATGCAGATCGAGGCGAAGGAGCTGACGTTGAATCTCAGTAGACCTTCGGATCCGGTGCCGCTGATTGAAGGGGACGTCGACGGGCTCTCGCAGGTATTTGCCAACCTGCTTTCGAATGCGGAGAAATATGGTGCCGCAAAAGGGGAGATTGAGATGGAGCTGCGCAATCCGGGGGGCGGGGTTCTCCTCGTCGAGGTGAAGGATCGCGGGAAGGCGATTTCGAAGGCGAATCAGCGGCGTATTTTTGAAAAATTCTATCGCATCGATGACTCCATCAATTCGGGGATCGAAGGGTCCGGAATCGGTTTGGCGCTGTGCCGTCAGATTGTTGACCTGCACGGCGGGCAGATTCGTTATTCGAAGCGGGACGGCGGCGGCAGTGTCTTCTCCGTTGAGCTCCCGATCGCGTCATAATTCATGAACAAAACAGAGATTTCCATTTTTGTCGTCGAGGACGATGACAGTATCCGCTTCGGACTTGAAGAGATTCTCAAGGCGGAGGGTTTTCAAGTGGAGTCCTGTGCCGACGGGGCGAAGGCGATTGAAGGAATTGCCGGATTCCTGCCGGATTTGATTCTCCTCGATGTCATGTTGCCCGGGAAGAGCGGTTACGAAATTGCGAAGCAGCTTCGCAAGGCACGCTGTCGCATCCCCATACTGATGCTGACGGCGAAGGGGCAGGAGATGGACAAAGTCGTCGGACTCAGGTCGGGGGCTGATGATTACGTCACCAAGCCCTTCAGTATCATCGAGTTGCTCGCGCGAATCGAGGCCTTGCTGCGGAGGACGAGAGAGTGGGGTGAAAATGAGAGCGCGTCTCAGCCTGTTACTCCGGGAGAGTTTACGGTGGGGAAGGCGACGATTGTTCCGGACACCTACGAGGCGAAGGTGGGCGGCGAATGTGTTTCGCTGACGCCGAAGGAATTGGAGTTGATAGCGTTCTTTCATCAGCATCGGGGCAGCGCTCTCAGCCGTGACCGCATTCTTGAAGCGGTCTGGGGGGTGAAGTATTTCGGGACGACGCGAACGCTCGATCAATGTGTGGCTCAGGTGAGGAAGAAGATAGGCGACGAAGGCAGGACGCCCGAGCATCTCCTTACGGTGCACGGTGTGGGGTATAAGTTAGTGTAGGGCCTCCCCGGTTGGCGCCCGGGTGCAGTGGGCTCCACGGGCGGAACGAGTTTCGTTCCGCTACGGGCTTCGCACGGGTATCGGAAGGAGGATTTCTTCCGAATCGCGTGGCCCGTTCAGGAGACGCGGGCGGTCATTCAAACCCCGGCAGCAGGTCGGTCGCCTGAGGTTCCGCTCCGGTGTGGTTGGCGGATTTAAGGAGCGGATTATGACAGTGAAAGGTGGAAAGTTCCGTGACGGTGTCGTTCATCAGCTCTTTGGGATCATTGTGAGTGAAAAAGAGTTCAAACTGTCCGGGCTGCAGAATCACCGGCATGCGGTCGTGAATTTCCGCGATCGGTCCGGACGCGGAGCGGGTCAGCATCGTGAAGGCGCGGCCGTCTTTTCTTTCCTCCCACAGCCCTGCCATCCAGAGAAAGGCATTTCCTTCGGCGGATTGGAAGGCGTGGGTCTGTTTGTTGCCTGCGCTTCCCGACCACTCGTAAAAGGTCGAGACGGGGATCAGGCAGCGCTGTCCAGCCTCCCAGGGGGCGGACCATACGCCGTTGAGTTTCTCGGACCGGGCGTTGTTGACGGCGGGGTTGTAGTCCCGCTCGAAACCCCAGCGCATCACTTCGAGCCCGCGAGCAGGGTCAAGAGATCGCAAGACCAGTCCCGGGTCGGTTTTGCGAATTCCGAAGGGTTTCTCGATCTCCTTGAGCGCCTCCATTACGACCTCTTCCCAATCGAGGCGGTTACGGTGTCGGGCCGGACCGATGTCGTAGAGATTGCACATCCCGTGAATTTGGAGCGTGCTTACCGGAAAAGCAAACAGGGTTAGGCCAATGACCTAACCCTGTTGTGTCATCCTTGCGGATGAAAATTGAAGTTCCTCCCGATGAGAGGAGACCTGATTACATCAAGTTGAGAGCGCGAGCGCGCTTGATCTCACGAGTGATGCGGCGGTGAAGCTTTGCGGAAACACCGGTGAGGCGGCGAGGATAGATCTTGCCACCTTCGCTTGCGAAATTCTTGAGATACTCAGGATTCAGGCAATTGACCTTCTCTACCGTGATGTCGTGACGACGATGCGGCATGCGGCGGTTTGCGCGGCGGAGATTGATTGCTCTCTGTTCTGTTTTTGGGCCCATAACTAAATTGATTAAATAGTGATTCCTTGATGAAAGCGCGATTAGCGCTTCTCACGGTGGAGGGTACGACGCTTCAAATACGGGTTGAATTTGACTTTTTCAAGTCGGCCCGGAGTCCGGAGACTCTTTTTGTTACGTGTGGTTACGTAGATAGATGGACGGGCGCCTTCTTCTTTGGCTTCCGTGCATTCGAGTATGATTACGTCTCTTGGCATGAGATTCGGGATTACAGTGTTTCGCGAGGGCGGGTATCCTAGTTCAGGTGATTAAAATCTCAACCGATAATTTTTATTCATCTTTCGATGCGGTTGGTGAGGCCTCTTTCTCATCGATTCCGAAGAGAGTGGTGGCGGGGGATCGGCGCATGCCGGCGGCTTGCTCCTGATCGAGTTTTTCCTGGAAATCGACGGTGCAGCGGGCGAATGGCATCGCTTCGAGTCGGGCAATCGGGATGGCGACTCCGGAACCTTCACAGATTCCGTATTCGCCAGAATCGATGCGGAGGAGTGCTTCTTCGATTTGGTGAAGCGCGTCCTGCTCCTGTGAAAGGAGGTTCAGGGCAAAGTCGCGGTCGTATGCATCACTGCCGGCGTCTGCCTGGTGCATTCCGAAAGCGGATGAGTCGTGGTTGTCTTCACCTTTTCCGAGCGTGTCACGGGCGACTCCGTTCATTTGGTCGACGAGCGTGTCACGAAGGTCGAGGAGCTTCTGGCGCTGTTTTTTGAGGAAGGTCGCGGTGAGTTTCTTCGGTTTTCCGCCGCCGTTGCTCTCTGTGGTCGTTGCCGGAGCAGGAGGTGCGAGATGCGCAAGAAGCGGGCGCCTTTTTGCCATGTTGAGCTTCCTGACAGGAGCGTTTTTGCTGATCGCCTTTTTAGTCGCTTTCTTGGAGGCTGCTTTCTTGGCCGGAGCCTTCTTTTTAGCAGCGGCCTTTTTAGTGGCAGACTTCTTGACCGGAGCTTTTTTAGCGGCGGCCTTTTTAGCCGGAGCCTTGTCGGCCGTGGTCTTTTTAGCGGGAGCTTTCTTCTTTGCAGCTTTCTTAGCCATAGTGCGGGCGCGGGGGAAAAGTTGAAAAACTAGTTGGGGTTTTGGCGTTGTGCCTACCTCTCTGAGGCAAATCGGCAGACTTGTAGTGCATGAGCGCCCCAATCGCAAGAGGAAATCTACCTACTTGAACGGCCAGAGGATGGGAATTAAGAAGCTCGCGAGGACCCAGAGAGCAATAGCGAGAGGGAGCCCGATCTTGCTGAAGTCAGCAAATTTATAGCCTCCGGCGCCGTAAACGTAGGTATTGGTCTGGTAGCCGATCGGCGTTACGAAGCTGGCTGATGACGCGAACATGACCGCGATAACGAACGGTCGCGGGTCTACGTTCAGAGAGACGGCAATCCCGATGGCGATCGGAGTCAGGAGGGCGGCGACGGCATTGTTGCTGATGAGCTCGGTCAATATGGCGGCGAGAAGGTAGAGAGCCGCGAGAACGGCGTAGGGGCCGAGGTCATCGAAGCCCGACGCGACGGCGTCTGCGGCGATTTTTGCAAGTCCGGTCTTCTCAAGTGCGACGCCGAGCCCCAGCATCCCGAAAATCATGAAGATCACCTTCCACTCCACGGCGTTGTAGGCTTCATCCGGGTCGATGCAACGGGTGATCAGGGTGATCACCGCGGCAGTCATCGCGAGAATGGGGATGTAGGAGGGGTAGAGCGCGCCCCCTATCATGAATAAAAGGAGCGCTCCGACGGCGATGGGGGCTTTTTTCCGGCGGATCGAGCGTCCCTTCGGTTTGGTGAGGTTTACGAAGTCTTTCTCGGTGAAAAGCTCGTTCATCCTGTCGACGGGACCTTCGACGAGGAGCGTGTCCCCGAAAGCCAGTTTTACCTCTTCGAAGCGATCGCGCAGGTTCACGCCGCGGCGGTGGACTGCGATGATGACCACTCCGAAACGCTGGCGGAAATTGAGTTCCTTGAGGCTTTTTCCCACGAGTCGTGACTCCGGTCCGACGATTCCCTCCATGAGAACGGCGGATTCTGTTTGCATGAGGTCGAGGCCGAGTTCGCCTTCCGGTTGGAGATCGAGTCCGCTCGTTTCGGAAAGCTCGACCACCCCGGAGGCTCGCGTCTTCATGAGAATTTGGTCCTTCGCTTCGAAAATCAGCAGGTCGAGCGGAATGGGGACAGGGCGACCTCTTCTCACGATTTCGATGACGCGCAGGCCGCGGTTTTTCGCCAGGGGTGTCTCAGGGAATGCTTTCCCGACAAGGGGGGAGTTGGTGTTTACATAGACCTGGGTGAGGAATTCCTGTGACGCCTCCCCGTCAAACATCGTTGAGAGCGTTTCGCGGTCGGGAATCAGGCGCCATCCGCCGAGAATGATGTAGACGATGGCTGCGGCGACGAAAAGGAGTCCCAGTTTGCCGACTTCGAACATCCCGAAAGGCTCGAGGCCGTATTTCATGGCGATGTCGGAGGCGATGAGATTGGTTGAGGTGCCGATGATGGTGCAGGTTCCGCCGACGATGGCCGCGTAACTCATGGGGATCAGAAAGCGTGAGGCTTTGAGATCGTATTTCCGGCAGTGCGCGAGGACGATGGGGAGAAAGATGACTACCACCGGGGTGTTGTTCACGAAGGCTGAGAGGAAGGCGACGAGGATCAGAAGCGTGATCATGACCCTGAGAGGGCTCTTCCCGGCGATGGTTTCGAATTGTCCGGCGAGCAGTTCAATCAGCCCGGTGCGCTCGAGCACCGCACTCATGATGAACATCGCGGCGACGGTAACGGGCGCGGGGCTGCCGAAGACGCCGAGCGCCTCGGTCGGGGTGAGCGCTCCTATCAGGACTAACAGGAGGAACGCTCCCATCGCTGCGAGATCGGGTGACACCCACTCTTTAACGAGGGTGATGAACACCAGAATCACGATGGCGACGGTGAAGATTTGCTGCCAGAGAAGGGCTTCCATTTACGAAGTTGTACGTTGCAATCCTATTGGGTAGGAGACAGCATCATGCGAGTATGATTTTGCCGAATCTACGATTATTTGTTTCGAAATTACGATTACATAACCTCAGTTTGAATTCATGGAAACTCTTCTCATTGCCGTTGGCACGCTTATTCTCTATCTGATCGCCTACAATACTTACGGGAAGTGGCTTGCACGGAAGATTTTCAAACTGGATCCGGATGCCATCGTTCCCAGTGTCGCTCTGAATGATGACAAAGATTACGTTCCGACGAAGAAATCGATCATTTTCGGCCACCACTTCACCTCCATCGCGGGAACGGGGCCGATTGTGGGGCCTGCCGTTGCGGTGATCTGGGGATGGGTTCCGGCTCTGCTGTGGGTGCTTTTCGGCTCGATTCTAATCGGGGCGGTGCACGACTTCGGATCTCTCGTCGTTTCGATGCGGAACCGGGGGCAGACCGTCGGTGACATCGCGGGTCGCGTTCTCACGAAGCGGACGCGCTTGCTCTTTCTTCTCGTTCTGTTCATGGCGCTCACGATCGTCCTCGCGATTTTCGGTCTTGTCATTGCGGCAGTGTTCCAGCAATACCCGGCTTCCATTTTTCCCTGTCTCGTTCAAATTCCTCTCGCGGTTTTCATCGGTGTCTACATGCACCGGAAAGGGATGAACATTCTGATCCCGTCGCTGATTTCACTCGCGGTGATGTATGTGACGGTTTATTTCGGGAACAGCGGCTTTCTGGGGGCTTTCAACGCGTCGTTGGCGGCCTGGCCGGTGATGGCATGGGTGATTGTGCTGTTGCTGTATTCCTACGTGGCGTCGGTTCTGCCGGTTTGGGCGCTTCTTCAGCCCCGTGATTACATCAACAGTCTTCAGTTGCTGAGTGCTCTCGCTCTGGTGGTGTTAGGGCTGATCGTCGCGGGTGTCATCGGGGGCGCTCCGATTGCTCCCGGTGCGGAAAGGCCTGCTCTTGAGATTGCTGCTCCGGCTTTTCGCTGGGCTCCGGAAGGCGCTCCGATGATCTTTCCGTTTCTCTTCATCACCATTGCCTGCGGTGCGATTTCGGGATTTCACTGTCTCGTCTCGAGCGGAACTTCCTCGAAGCAGATTAAGTGCGAAACGGATGCTCAGTTCGTTGGCTACGGGTCGATGCTGACAGAGGGGTTTCTCGCCGTTCTTGTGATCCTTGCCTGTGTGGCCGGGTTAGGGCTTGGAATCCACGGTGGTGTCGACGGAGGGATTCTCATGGGGGCGGATGCATACGCGGATCGCTACAGCACGTGGGGTGGGGCCAACAGTCTCGCCGCAAAGGTTGGGGCCTTCGTCGAGGGTTCGGCCAACTTTCTCAAGGCGCTTGGAGTCGCGCCCGGTTTTGCGATTGCTCTGATGGGTGTCTTTGTGGCGAGCTTCGCGGCGACGACCCTGGACACAGCCTGTCGTTTGCAGCGTTACGTAATTCAGGAGTTGGCCTCCACGTTTGCACCCAAGGTGTCACGCACCGCGCTTGCTTCGGAGGCTTACGATTTTGATGATAATATTGCGGGGGCGGATCGGAGCACCGGAGAGGCGCTGGATCACAAATCACATGCGCTCAATCCCTGCACGTGGCTGACAAACAAACATGGCGCGACGATCTTCGCGGTGTTGGTGGCGACGCTCATCGCCTCAATGCCGGGTGGTCCGGGTAAACCAGCCGGAACCGGTGGTCTTATCCTGTGGCCGCTCTTCGGCGTGACCAATCAGTTGCTCGCGGGGCTCGCTTTTCTCGTCATCACTTTCTGGATGTGGCGGAGGAAGCTTCCGGTCTGGTTTGTGGCGATCCCGATGGTGTTTATGCTCATTCTGCCGGGAATCGGGATGGTGCTGAATATTTTCGTCGGAGAGAATTCCTATCTCGCGAAGGAGAACTGGCTTCTCGTTTTCATCGGCGCAGCGACGCTTGTACTCCAGGTGTGGATGATTGTGGAGGCGCTCATCGCCTGGCCGAAGGCGAAGGGTATTCTCGAAGAACAACTTGAGCCGCTTCCCGCCGCTAAGTATTCATCCGAAGGCGGGCGCTCCTGTTAAGGGGCACCCTGCGGGCCCGGGGCTTGAATGCTGCCATCCGACGGTGGATGGCAGGTGGAAAAAACGGGCGCCGGTATTTGAGGCGCTGATTTTTCCTGTCCGGCTGCCTATTTCGATTCGAGTGACTCAAGTTCCGGAAGGACCTTGGCAACGCGCTCTTTGAGCTCTTTGCCGGGCTTGAACTTGACGATCGCACGGGCGGGAATTGGAACAGCCGCATCGGGCTTGTTCGGGTTGCGCCCGATTTTCGGTTTGGTCTTGGTGACCTGAAAAGCTCCAAAGTTTCTCAACACGACATCATCATTGCTTGAGAGGCTGGTTGTGACTTCGCCAATGAAGCTTTGAATTACGTTGAAGACTTCCTGCTGGGTTAGGCCTGTCTCGTTGCTGATCTTGATCACAAGATCTCGTTTCGTAATGGTTGCCATGAATAAACTTGATGTAATAGGTTTTCGTAATCTTAAAGAGCGCATCAGAAATGCAATGGATAGTTAGCCTGTTACGGCGATATTCACACAGATGGTCTTTTCGGTAAGTGTAGGAACCTTAGCGATTTCCATGCCAAGATTATGAGCTGTTCCGCTTATCTTCCGATAGAGGAATAGGTTTTGCGCAATTGATCGATTTTTTGAGAATCGGGCCGATTGAGTAACGTTGGCCTGCGGGAACGGGCGATTTGAAAAGAACGATCGATATGAGCGAGATGAATAATTTCAGTAGTGCCTTTGTGAACCGCTCTCAGGTCGATAAGTTTCAAAAAACGATAATTCGCTGGTTTGAAGCTGAGGGTAAGAGCTACCCGTGGCGCGAAACTTCAGATCCATACGCGGTTCTTGTTTCCGAGTTGATGCTTCAGCAGACTCAGATCGCGACGGTGTTGAAGCGCGGGTATTTCACGCGATGGATGGATGCGTTTCCGGACTGGGCTTCGCTCGCGACGGCGGATGAGCCTGCGATTTTGAAGTGCTGGGAGGGGCTCGGTTACTATAACCGAGCCCGGAACCTGCAGAAGGCTGCACGGATCATCGTCGAGGACTTCGGGGGGCGGTTTCCTGAAAGCTACGAGGAGGTTCTGTCACTTCCCGGGGTGGGGCGTTACACCGCCGGCGCTGTTCTCAGTTTTGCCTTCGGACAGTCGGTCCCTATTCTGGATGGGAATATTATACGCGTGCTCTCGCGGATCATGGCGTTTCATGAGCCTGTTAATATCCCGTCCGGCAATGCAGCGCTGTGGGAGTGGGCCGGGAACCTGACTCCGGAAAAAAAGGCGCGCGCCTACAATTCGGGAGTGATGGAGCTGGGGCAGACGATTTGCCGGAAATCCTCACCGGATTGCGAAGCGTGTCCTGTCAGTTCATTCTGTCTCGCGTATCAAAGAGGGGAGGCTGGAGCGCTGCCGGTGAAGAAAGCGGCTAAGAAGGTCACACGGGTGAATGAAAACGTCCTCTTTCTCGTGAGGGGGGAGAAAATTTTATTGGCCGGGGAAACCGGCACCCGGAGGAAGGGGATGTGGCGGCTTCCGGAGCTCCCGGATGAGGCGGTCGCTGATTTTGAGGAATGTTTTCGATTCGATTATGCGATCACCCGATACAAAGTGACGCTTCGCGTATTCACTCCCAGTCCAGTCAGTGCGGGGAGCCGTGTCGCGGGTCCCGGGGAGGGATGGTTTGATCTGCGGGACAGCGAAAATCTCCCCCCGATGGGGTCGCCTTATCGCAAGGCGCTCACTAAATTCCGCGAAATTCGGGAAGAACTTTTGTTTTCGACTGAGAATGAAGGTGACAGAAAGCAAAAAATCGGGTAGTTCGTGCTTGTATTAGGTGAATTTTTTTTTAAATGTAACCTTTTAACAGTTGTTTAGAGTAGGATTTGAGAATTTTGAACCAATTTAGAATTTTCCTGCTACTCTTCCTAACCGCGAATTAACAAACACAGACCCATGTGGAAGGTATTTCTTGTCATTTCATCCGTCATCCTCGGAGGCGCCGCTTATCTTAGCTATTCCAACATGGAAGTGGTTAAAGAGCGTATTGCCCAGGTTGCGGAACAAACTCAATTGCTCGAAGCCCGTCAGGCGTCTTTGGCCAAGACCAATGAAGAGGTCGCTCAACTCGAGCAATCGATTCAAATGTTGAAGGACGAAGCGGAGAAACTGGGAACTGAGAAAATTGATCTCGACGCCAAGTTGGTCGAAGCACAGTCCAATGAGAAAGCACAAGCGGCTAAGCTCGTAACTGCTAAAGAAGCGCTCGAAGAAGCCCGCGGGCTCATGGGCAATATCGCCAAGGTCGAAGCGCTTCAGAAAGAGATGAATCAGATCCGTGCCCAGGTTGAGGAAGCGGAGATCGAAGTCGTTCAGATGGAAGGTGCTGCTGCGGCAGCCAAGGTTGAGGCGGATCGTCTTGCTAAAGTGACTGAGGAGCTTAAAGCGCTTCGCACCGATCAGGAAGCGGGTCTTATTCGTGGTGAGTTTCAGTCCGAGATTCGCAATGCCTACAACCAGTGGGGATTCGTTGTTGTTCAGGGAGGAAATGATCAGGGTGTCGTGAATCGTGCTCAAATGGACGTTTACCGCCGCGGTCAGCCAATCTGCAAACTTCTCGTGACCTCGGTTGAGCCTACTTACTCAGTTGCCGACATCATCCCCGGATCGCTGGCGCCGGGCCAGTCGGTTCAGATGGGTGATACGGTTGTCAAAACCGTTCGTGCGATGACTACGACCGCTCCTTCAGCACCTGCTGATGGCACTGCGGCTCCGGCTGCGACGGCTCCTGCGGCAGGGGATGCTCCTGCGCCGGTTGCTGACGATCCTTTCGGTGGCGGTATGTCCGCACCTGCGGCTACGGAGCCCGATCCATTCGGTGGAGGTGCTCCTGCGGCTCCGGCCGAGCCTGATCCATTTGGTGGCGGCGGTGGCGCCATGGAAGGCGGAGGGGCCGCACCTGCGGCACCTGCAGCACCGGCTGAGCCCGATCCTTTTCAGTAACCGTGAGAGAATTCGCGAAACATAAATCCGAAAATTTCCTAATAAGATGAAAAAATTTATAATGATTCTCTCAGCCCTCATCATGATGGGCTCCGCATTCGTAGGGATCATCAACAAAGATGATCTCAAGAAGGTAGTCGAAAATCTTGAGCAAGTCCGCGGTGATGTGAAGACCGCCACGGCACAACTCGGCGAAGCTGAGGACAAGCGTGATGATGCGACTGAGAAAGAGACACAATCCAAAGATGCTCGCAATCAGGCTGCTGCCGCGGTTGAGGGAGTGAGGCAGGAGCTCAAAATTGCGGCACGTGCGCTCGAAGACGTTTCCGCTGAATTGAAAAAAGTTGAGATTGAGAAAAAAGAAATCGACCTCGCTGTTCAAAAGCAGTTCCCGGATGGACAAATCAAGTCGGCTGAGGATCTCACGATGACTCTGACGATGCTTAAGGACACCCTTACGGAGAAGCAGAATAAGAAAACCGAACTCGCCGCTGCGGTGACTACGGCTCAGCAGGCGAAGCAGTCTGAGGTTGCCAAAGTGAAGCAGGAGGAAAAATACCAGATGCAGCGGGCTCAGAAGCTTGCTCTGAACGGACTGACTGCCACGGTGATTGCGGCGAACAAAGAGTGGGGATTTGTGATGGTTAACGCAGGGCGTCAGCATGGCGTTGCTCCTGACGCGTCCTTGCTCGTTAAGCGCGGGAACACCCGTATCGCGAGACTTCGCATCGTCACGCTTGAAGATGCAGTCACGGTTGCTGACGTAGTGGATGAGTCAATTGTTCCGGGGATCGAAGTGCATCCCGGCGACAAGGTAATTTTCGAAAACGTGCAATAGCAGGGGCATTCCCCTGTGGAATTTGGAACGTAGGAAATTTATTTTAACCGATGAAATTGCTTCTTAATCTACTTTTTCTCATCGCTGTTGCCGGCGGCTTCTCTTTGATCTCCTGTGAAACGGTTGAGTCCGATACGAGACCGCAGCGTGAAAAGCTCAGCAGTATGCCGCACAATATTCCCCAGTCCTGGGAAGGGCAGGCGGGAATGCCCGGATTTGGCGGTGGCGGCGGTTACTGATTTCTCCACCGTAATCTGTATCGTAAACTTTCTCTGAATTACCTGTCCTATGTCTGAAGACTCTACTGAACTTCCCGAAATGGGTTTTGCTTCCAACTTCGATCAGGAGGAGCGAACAATGCTGGGGGGCTTTGGCGAATTTATTTCACTGAACGAGGGCGATATATTGATTCAAGAGGGGCATCCTCAGGATTCCCTTTTCATGGTGATTTTCGGTAAGTTTCACGTTCAGACTGAAGTGACGGGTCGTTCCGTGTTGTTGGGGATTCTCAAGGCAGGTGATACCGTGGGCGAAGTGAACATTTTTGATTCCGGGAACGCGAGTGCCAGCGTGGTCAGCAATACCTTTTCCCAGATTTGGAAGATTGACCGGGCAAGCCTTGAGCAGTACCTTGAGGCTCACCCGAGAACTGCCGCGCGACTTCTTGTGAACATCGCAACGCAGCTCAGCAAGCGATTGAGATCAACAAACGAGAAAGTTGCGATGGCACGCGAAGCGATGCTGGGCTCTTTCTGATTGCTGGTCTTATCAGAAACCCTCCTTTTAATACTTCCTGCTGAGGCAGGAGACAGCACATTTATATGTTCGAGCCTTCAACACTCCCATTGGACCAAGTGTCAGGTGTAGGCTCCGCATTCGCTCTGTTTTTTGCGCTTCTTATCGGTCACGCGGTGGCTGATTTTCCTTTGCAGGGAGATTTCTTATCCCACGGGAAGAATCGCAGACTTGATCCGCCGAAGCTGGCTGACGGGAAAGCGCCGACGACCACGTGGGTTTATCTGATGACGGCGCATGCGCTCATTCACGCGGGATTTGTGTGGTTGATTTCAGGTTATCTCATTTTTGCACTGATAGAGTTCGTTCTTCACTGGTTGATTGATGTCGCGAAGTGCGACGGCAAGACCTCTTTTGCTCTCGATCAGTGGCTCCACGTGATCACAAAGGCGGTGTATGTGATCATTCTCTGGTCCGGCTTGATGAATCAGGTTCCCTCTCCGGCCACCTAGCGTGACGGTCTCCGCGATGCGGGTGCTTCGCCACTGCGCAAGTTTGTCTTTATTTGAGTGGTGTGATCGCGACCAACACCGGTCTTGAAAAGGCGCGTCTGTGGGCGAACATACCCATCATGATTTTAAGATCGCTCACATTGTTCTTCGCGTGCGGACTACTCGTCTCGACAGCCGTTGCTCAGACTGGCGCCCCGGATGACACCAATGAGACGGATCTGGGTTTCAAAGAAATTGAGCTTTTCACCGAAGTCCTCGAGACGATTCGTCAGGGCTACGTGGATGAAGACAAGGTTTCCTACGAAAAGCTGATCAACAGCGCGCTTGCCGGAATGCTCGCCGATCTCGATCCGCATTGTCAGTTCATGCAGCCGAAGGTGTTTGATCAGCTTAAGCGACATACTGACAGCACCTACGACGGTATTGGCGTGACGATTTCAACGAAGAACAACACGCTGACGATCGTGACGGCAAGGGAGGACGGCCCTGCTGCAAGAATTGGAGTGTTGCCGGGCGATCAGATTTTGAAGATCAATGACAAGCTCACCGAGGATGTGGGGATTTCGGAGGCGGTGAACATGCTCAAAGGAAAGCCCGGGGAGTCGATCAAGTTGACGATTCGCCGTCCGGCGACGCAGAAGCTTCACGAGTACGAGATGAAGCGGGAGGTCATCAAGCAATCTTCTGTCAAGGATGTCAGGATCTTGAATCCGGAGTTAACGAAGCCCTACCGGATGGGATACGCGCGGATCCTTCAATTCAGTGAGCCAACCGCGACGGAGCTCGCTGATGCGCTCGATAAGCTGGAGCAGGAGGGAATGGATGCATTCGTCCTCGATATGAGGAACAACCCCGGCGGATTGCTCAACAGCGCGATCAACGTGTGCGGTGAGTTTGTGAAGGCGGGGACCGTGGTTCTCACTACGGAAGGCAAGCCCGGTTCGGGGCAAATCAAGGTTTTCCGAACGAGTGCGAAGAACAAGCGACGTGAGCGGGATTATCCGCTGGCGGTGTTGCTGAATCATTCCTCCGCGAGCGGGGCGGAAGTGGTCGGCGGAGCACTCCAGGATCTCAAGCGTTGCATCGTCGTTGGCGAGACGTCGTTTGGAAAAGGCTCGGTTCAATCGATTCTTCCGATCGGGGATGGAAAAGCAATCCGGATGACGACGGCAAAGTATTACACGCCAAGCCATCGCACGATTCATGAAAACGGGGTCATTCCCAACATTGTGGCCACTCTCACGCCGGCTCAGGAGCAGGATTTACTTCGTTGGTTCAGTCGCGATACGATGTCGCCTGCGCAGCGAAAGGAAGCTGAGAAATTTCGCGATCCGCAAGTGGTGCGGGCGATCGATGCGATGAAAGGCGCGCTTGTTTATTCCAAGTTCGGTGAGGAGGAGAAGAATTCTCCTGCACCTGCGCCGGAAGATGACCCAGCCGACGACAAGGCCGACGATCAAGTTGATGACAAGGCCGATGACAAGGCCGATGACAAGGCCGATGACAAGCCTGAAACCGCGGAGCCGGGCGAGTAGTCTCTTTGACCCTCTTACTTCGTATGTCAGGTGACTTGGTGCTCGCGATTGAGACTTCGTGTGATGAGACCGCCGTGGCTGTCGCCACTGGAAACGGTGAGATTCTCATCAGTAAGGTCGCCTCGCAGATCGCGCTTCATGCCCCTTACGGAGGTGTTGTTCCGGAGCTGGCGTCGAGGAATCACAGCGTCGATTTGCGTCCGCTGATTGCTCAGACCCTGCGGGACGCTGAGGTCGATTTGAGTTCTATAGCGTCGGTCGCGGCGACGTCGGGGCCGGGATTGTCCAGTTCACTTCTCATCGGCGATACCACGGCAAAAGCGCTCGCGGTGGGGCTGCAATGTCCGTTTTATTCGATCAATCACATGGAGGGGCATCTCCTGTCCCCCTTCATTGGAAGGGATCTTCCGGTGTCTGAGCATATCGCTTTGATCGTCAGCGGCGGGCACACCATGGTAGTCGATGTGGCTGCGGTAGGGGAGTATAAGATTCTCGGTTCGACTCGCGATGACGCTGCGGGAGAGGCTTTCGACAAAGTAGGGAAAATGCTCGGGCTTGAGTATCCCGGTGGTCCCGTCATCGGGCGCAGGGCTGAAAAGGGCGATCGCAAGGCTTTCGATTTCCCTCGAAGCATGATCGACAGCGGCGACTTCCAATTCAGCTTCAGCGGGTTGAAAACCTCGGCGCGCTACACGCTCGACAAATTGGGCGTCGGGATAGAGGAGTCGGTGATCGATGATTTCTGTGCTTCTTTTGAGGAATCAATTGTCGACGTCCTGATCGCAAAATTGTTTCTCGCTGCTGAGGTGACGGGGCGGAAACTGATTACGATCAGTGGAGGCGTGAGCTGCAATCGTCGCCTCCGCGAGAGGGCGCAGACCGAGGCTGAAAAGCGCGGGCTGGAACTCCTTCTGGCGATGCCGGATTACTCAACCGACAATGCCGGGATGATTGCTTTCGCTGCAGCGTTGCGCAAGCAGGCGGGGATAGCGTCGTCGGGGCTGGATTCTGACATTGATCCAAATATGAAGCTCGCCTGACTCACTGTCTGATTACAGGAAAGCGCCGAGGAATTGATTGCAGAGAGGACGTCAACTTGATAGCTTTGTCGTCCATGCCGTTGAAAACCTTTCTCGATTTTGTCGTTGTTCTCCCGTTAGTATTCATCGGTTTTCTCTCTACGCCCGGCCAGGCTGAAGACCGGGCGAAAGTGGTCTTTGTGGCAGGCAAGCCAAGTCACCCTGCCCGCACGCATGAACACAAGGCCGGTTGTCATCTCCTCGCGGATTTGCTGAACGAGCACTACAGCGACCGGGTCGTCGCGAGGGTCTACGAAAACGGATGGCCTGAGGCGGCTGATGCTTTTACCGATGCTGACGCGGTCATTATTTTCTCAGATGGAGGTCAACGTCATCCTGCCTTTTTCCATCTCAAGACACTCGCTGATCTGCGCACCCGCGGTATCGGATTGGGCGCGATTCATTACGCCGTGGAAATGGAACCGGGGGAAACGAACGACGCGTTGATCGCTAGTATTGGTGGCGCCTTCGAAGTGAATTACTCCGTCAACCCGCACTGGGTTGCCGATTTCAAAGTCGAATCCACGCACCCTGTCGCAAATGGCGTGGAACCCTTTGCGATAGAGGACGAATGGTATTTCAACATGCGTTTTACCGACGGTGACGGGGTGACTCCCATTCTCTCCGCGGTTCCGCCGCCAGAGACGATGCGCCGCCCGGACGGACATCATTCCGGAAACCCTGAAGTCCGGAAGATGGTTGAGGCGAAGAAGCCTCAGCATGTCTGCTGGGTTTACGAGAATCCCGCCGCGGACGGCGCGAAAGCCTATCGCGGCTTCGGTTTTACCGGAGGACACTTTCACGACAACTGGGCGAATGACGGTTTTCGAAAAACGGCTCTGAACGCAATTTGCTGGATTGCGGGGGTCGAAATTCCGGAAGCTGGAATGGAGACGCCAACTCCTGACAAAGCAGCGCTTGATCGGAATCTCGATGACAAGCCCGCTCCCCGGTCGCGGAAAAAGAAGGAAGCGGAAAAGTGAAACCCTCTCCACATTTATCAATCAACCTATGAAGAAAGAACAAACATCTAAAAACGAAGACGGAGTTTCCAGGCGGAAGTTCGTAGCCGGCGCGACAGCAGCCGGAGCAGCGGCGGCTGTGTTGCCGATCGAGAGCAGTGCTCAGGTTGCCGGCAGTGACGCGGTCAAAGTCGGTATGATCGGAATGGGCGGGCGAGGGTCCGGCGCGATTGTTCAGAACCTCACCGCAAACGACAGTGCGCAGCTCTACGCCTGTGCTGACGCTTTTCAGGACAAAATCGATGGCACGGGACCGCGTGCTTCAGGGCTTCCTAAAATTACTCAGCAGCTCGAAAAGATCGGAAAGCAGAAGCAGGTCGATCTTCCACAAAGCCGTCAGTATGCGGGATTCGATGCCTACAAAGCGGTGATCGATGAGTGTGACCTCGTTGTCATCGCGACCCCTCCCGGATTTCGCCCGATTCACTTCGAGTATGCGGTCGAGCAGGGAAAGAATGTTTTCATGGAGAAGCCGGTTTGTGTCGATGCCTGGGGTTACAACAAGGTGATCGAAGCGGCGAAGATGGCCGACCAGAAAAATCTCAAAGTGGTCGTTGGTCTTCAGCGTCACTATCAGAATGTCTACCTTGAGGCTTATAAGAAGGTGCACGAGGAAGGTCTCATCGGGGATATCGTGAGCTCTCAGGTTTGGTGGAACGGCAGTCGTCCCTGGATCGTCCAGCGCGAGCCGGGCTGGAGCGAGATGGAGTATCAGATGCGTAACTGGTATCACTTCAACTGGCTCTGCGGTGACCACATTGCCGAGCAGCACGTTCACAACATCGACGTGATGAACTGGTTCCTCAGTGGCGATTCCGTTGCCGGAGGTCATCCGGTCTCCGCTCAGGGAATGGGTGGTCGTGCCGGAACGGAGCCTCTCTCCGTCGGGGAGATTTTTGACCACCACTACGTTGAGTTCCGCTATGGCAACGAGCACAACAACGCGGTGATGAACAGTCAGTGTCGCCAGATTAAGAATACCTGGAAGAAGGTCGCGGAAGAAATTCACGGATCAGACGGCATTCTTCACCTTGGTTCCGGTCGTATCACGGATCTCAAAGGAGAACTGAAATGGCAGTATCGCGCTCCACGCAGCGGCGATCCAAATCCTTATCAGGTCGAGCACGATCGTCTCTACGAAGCGATTCGTGAGGACAAGCCGCTTAACAACGCCTACTACGGTGCGAAGAGCTCCTTCACCAGCGTGCTGGGACGTCTCGCAACAGCGAGCGGACAGGAAATCACCTGGGATGAAGCAGTGAAATCGAATTTTTCCATCATGCCGGAAGAATTCGATATGAACGCCGAGCCTCCGGTCAAGCCGGGCGAAGACGGTAACTACAAGCTCGCCATCCCGGGTGAGTGGAAGCTGCCGTGGGCGTAACCGGTGATCTCTCCGGCCGGATTCTCCGGCCGGGACAGCCTTTAAAGACGGTCTTTGGTTCGCGCCAAAGGCCGTTTTTTGTGCCCCTCCGGAACTACGCGTCAGTTTGATTGAGGGAAAAGCCGGAGGCGTAAGTCGCCCGAGAAAAAGAGATCGCAGCGAGCGGAGGTCTGCAGAAAACGGGAGAGCCGTACAATACGAAGCCGCTCAACCCGAAGGTCAAGCGGCTCCGAAACACGAAACACAAACAGACAGTTACCGAGAAAGTAACCGACCTAATGATAATTGATATTTAACTTTTGTCAACTATTTAGAACTAATTAATTCATTTTTTCATAAAGAAACTTCAAAATTCGCTCATTTCCCAGATTGGTGTAGATTTCACTTCCAAAAAAATGAATCAGACTGGAATAAATTTTCGAATGGGATCCCTCCTTTTGGTGGTAGGTGGCGCTGTCGCACTTTCACTGCTGGGGGGCTGTAAAACGACCGATATCGATGAGACTCCTGCCAGCATGGCAGTGCGATACGGCACCGTTGGAAATCCCAACAACCTCAACATTCGCGTGAGCCTCAACAATCGTGCGGTGTATGTTTTCGAGGGTGACGAACCCCGCTTCGTTGCGGCGGTGGCCATTGGAACTCCCTCCAATCCCACTCCAACCGGAAGTTTTAAGATCCAGAGTAAGGAAGCAAAGAAGCGCTCGAGCGGTTACGGCTTTTTCAAAAAGGGTGATCAGGTGATTCCCGGAAAGCGCGCCAATATGCCTCCCGGATACAGCTACATCGGATATCCGCTTCCGTATTGGGCCTACTTTTCTCATGACTGTGGATTTCACGCCGGAGCCGTCTGGCCGGAGCCGCGTACCCATGGATGCCTTCGTCTTCACAAAACGATCGCCGATGACTTTTTCCACATGATCAAAGTGGGCACACCCGTGACGATTGCGAACAGCCTTCCCGAGGATGCGACGATCGGGAAAAACGTTCCCCGTCCGACTGACTATGCTCATCCGGATTCGTCCCCTGCGGTTCGTGCCTCTGACGCGGTCTTCACGGACATGGATAACGTGTGGTTCTAAACAAGGCTATGCCAAGCAGTCCCACGAATCAAAAGCGCCGCCGTGTCAATGTCCGCACGCCGGAAGTGATGGAGCGCGTCCAGGCGGAAGTCGCTAATCATTACGAGAGTTCTATCGTGGAGAAAGTGAGGGCGCTCGACGGCGTTCTTACGATTGGCAACACGACGATCCGGCTCGCGAAACAGTTCGGATTTTGCTACGGCGTCGAGCGGGCGATCGATCTCGCCTACGCCTCACGCCGTGTTTTCCCGGATAATCGCATTTTTCTGATCGGTGAGATCATTCACAATCAGGAAGTGAACCGTCAGCTCGAGGACATGAAGATCGTGTCGCTGCCCTGGCGGGAAATGGACGAGACTTACGAAGATCTCTCTCAGGATGACGTCGTGATTGTTCCCGCTTTCGGGGCCCCGATTTCGTTCATGGATAAGGTCGAGTCGCAGGGCTGTCACACCGTTGACACGACCTGCGGAGACGTTATGAAGGTCTGGAAGCGAGTGCGCGGTTTTTCGCGTGACGGAATCACTTCCATCATTCATGGAAAGGCCGATCACGAGGAAACGCGGGCGACCGCTTCACGTGCGGCCGGCGATGACGGAAAGGGCAGCTATCTGATTATCCTGACTCTGGATGACGCGGATTACGTGTGCCGCTACATCGTCAACGGTGGTGATCGTGAAGAATTTCTCGAGCGCTTCAGCGGAGGTGTTTCCGACGGTTTCGATCCTGACATTCATCTTACGCAGGTAGGCGTCGCAAACCAGACGACGATGTTGAAATCGGAGACTGAGGAAATTCAAAACCGCATTCGCACCGCAGTTGAAACCCGTGATGGATCAGACGAGAATTTTTCGGTGTTCGACACGATTTGCGGAGCTACACAGGAGAGGCAGGACGCTCTTTTTGAAATGCTGAAAAGCCAGATGGATCTTCTCCTCGTCGTCGGCGGCTACAACAGTTCCAACACGACTCACCTCGTTGAGATTGGAGAGAAAGAGCTTCCGACATTTTTCATTCGGAAAGCTGATTGCATCGTTTCTCTTGATGAGATCGTTCATTACGATCTCGAGCAAAAGGAGGAAGTGACGGCGTATGCCTCGATTTTCGACTCGGAAAAAGAAGCGGTAATCGGAATCACTGCGGGTGCTTCCTGCCCGAGTAACCTGATCGAAGACACGATTCTCAAAGTGTTCGAACTGCGGGGCGTCGATGCCGATCAAGTGAAGTCGGCGTAATTGCCGCGGTCGAAAAACGCGTGATTACTTTCCATCGAAGAGCGGGGCGCTGTCCGGGTAGAGCTCGATAAACACCGTTCCAATCAGATTTCGGAACGCCTTTTCCAGATCCCGCTTCAGTTTGACGGGATCGGAGTTCAGTCCTCCTTTTTTCCAGAGTTTGTTCCAGGTTTCTGCGTTTTCGCTGAGTTCCTCTCTCAGGATTGCCTCCCATTTGGCAGGGTTGTTGATGGGATCCTGCCATGAGCCGCGACCGCGACCAAAGTGCGAGACCGCGAGGTAGAGCATCACGATGGCTTGAACCTGACTTCGGAAATGGTTCTCCGTCCAGCGAACCATATTCTGTCCCGCCTGCGTGAGGTTGAAACCGTAGGCGAGAGCAAAGGTCGTTGCCCCGCCGAGCAGCATGCCGACAATCGCACCGCCGCCGAAGGTCATTCCGCCGGAGATGAGATCGGCAGAGAGGCCTCCCACAAGTCCGGAGGCAGCGCCCCCGATCGTCGCGAGAATCGATTCTTCCACGTTCCGCTTCACCGCGAATTCCTCGCGTGAAGCTTTCGAAAGTTCCGAAGCGGTCTGGCCATCCAACCCGTGAATCGCAATAAGCTCGTTCACGGTTTTCGACGTTTCCACCGAGAGGCGTTCATACATTCGCGTCTGTATCTGCTCGAGCTCCTTGTTCCGTTCTTTCCGGTTCACGAGCTGCGTGATCTTGTCCATCAATCCCTGTTCGGGAAGCGGTTCTGTGTCAGTCAGGGAAAAGCAGGCAAGCTCTGCAATCGCGGTGACGGCATTGTTGAGAATCTCAACGTTGCGCTCGACCCACGCATCCCGGAGTTTGAGAGCCGCCTTCCTCTTTTTGCCTTCCAGCACTTCGGCGGCTTTCTCGAGGATATGATGTTCCTGCGTCCAGCTGCGGGTGAAGGCGTCGAGCGTCGAGACGCTTTTGACGATTTCGAACTTTGCGAGGTGTGCGCGCCACGCGGCTTCGTTCCGTTGATCCTTTTCTGAATTCGGCTCTCCGGTTTGATTCAGAAATACGAGAACCGGTTTTTTGATCCACTCGATCACCTCAATCTCGAGATTGACGTAGCTGAGCGACTCCGGTGGTTGTGAGGCATCGACGAGGTAAAGCACGACGTCGGCATCCGTTTGAACGTTGCGTATCGCCTCCTGACTGCACCAAAGTGATTTGTCCGCGGCGCGGTCCCAGACTTGATGCAGAATCCAACCGACGGGATTTTCGCTCGCACGCAAACGCTTCGCAAGTTTGGCGAGATTCGATCCGAAGCCGGGAGTGTCCCACAGGCGGGCGACGAGATCGTCTTTCTCGATCAGCGGAAAAGCTTCAGGAATAATCGTAACGTGAGCACTGTCTGCGACTTCGCCTACGTCTTCGCGCAGGAGCGTCCGGGCAAGCGCGGTTTTTCCTACGTTGGTGTGAGAGATCAGGCTCAGCACGATTTCATTCTCTGCGGCGGTGGTGGCCATGGTCAGGAGGGGATTTCAGGAAGTTGAGAAGGCGGTCGTCCTACGAAGATCAATTCGAGGTTCCCGGTTTCAAAAAGTTGGTTCCACGCGGCTTCGCGTCCGAGGCGACGTTTTTCCGCGTCGGGGAGGAACGTCAGTTTCTCGTCGTAGCTCTCGGGATCAATCAGAGCCCACTTGAGAGGGTTGGGTGTCAGGCCTGACAGGGTTTGATAGATCGCGAGATGGGTTTCTTTCTCCGGTGTCGACGAAAGCGAGTAGAAGGGAACAAGGGTGGCTCCGTCAGGGGCATCGGTCAGGGTGAATTCGTCTTCTTCTCCGAAGGGGACGGAGGTGTTCCAGGTCACTTTGAGTGGTTTCTCGAACTGTTCTTCCAATGCCCGGATCGCGAGGCGTTTTTTCGCATCGGCCGGATCGAGACCGTAGGGAACGATGTGAACGTCGATCGAATGCCCCGTGGAAATCGCTAACAAATGCTCATAGTAGCGGCTCGAGATATCACGGAAGGGGAGCGTTCTCGCGAGGGTGCCCGCCTTGATTCGCCAGATGAGAGCAAAGAGGAAGCGGGGAATAAGAACGAAGATTCCGATCGTGATCGCATACCAGTGAATCCAGCGCGCGGCGTTTTGTCCGGCGACTTCGGCGCCTTTGGTCATGCGGATCGTGTCGAGTTCTTCGACAGAGGGAATCGAATCTCCGCTGATCGCGGTGGCCGGCCCCAATACGGTTTGGAGGACGGGACGGAGCTGTTCACTGGTTTCAAAGAAGGTGCTTTCCCAGACCGCGGTGTACTCATTGGCGAGGCCTTTCACATACATCCCCGCTATCGCCGACGCAGCGAGAATCAGAGCGGTGGCATGGAGGAGCGATTTCAGGCGAGCGCCTATCACCGGCGCGTTGATCTGCCTCCATCGCTTTTCAAAAATGGATTGTCCGCCGGCGAGGGTTTTCTCTTCCTCTTTCTCAATCGTGTCGTGCGAGCTCTGAGGTGGCTGCATCATGCCGATGAGCCAGTCGACCCAGCTGTCGCGGAACAGTTTTTCCCGCGAGCGGAAAAAGAGAACGATCTCCCGAATGTAGACGAGTAAACTCCAGCCGATGATTCCGAGAAGCGGAAACGAGAGAATGTTGATGCGCTTGTCAGGGCCGAGTTCGTTCGTGAGGAATCCGATCACGGCAGCGACCAGTCCGAGGACGAGTGTGAGCAAGCCCAGCCGGTGATTCGAGGTAACGGTTTGCGTCCATCTCGCTGCCTCGGGAAATCGTGCTGCGAGCCGGACGAGGAGGGAGTCGGCGCGTTTCTCGAGAAACGCGTTTTCGGCTGCGGTGCTCGAGTTCTTTTCGAGCGGCGCTCCGGCCAATTCGGCAGCGCTGCGCTTGTCGCCGGGGGAAAGGAGCAGATCGATTTCGTCGGCTTCCTCGACCGCCTGTAACATCATGATTTTCCTGACGGATTCCGGCTTCATCTGGTTAGAGTGCGACCGGTTGATCCTTGATCGCGACGGGACGTGTCGAATTGTGTGCGTAAAGGTGCGCCATTCCGATCGCGAGCGCATCAGCGGCGTCCGGCGGTGGTGTTTCGGTCAGGCCGAGAAGCGCTCGCATCATGAAGGCGACCTGTTGTTTGTCAGCAGATCCTTTGCCGACGACCGCCTGCTTGACCCGTTTCGGCGCATACTCGAAAATCTCCATGCCGTGTTCCGCCGCTGCGATGAGAGCGGCACCGCGGGCTGCTCCCATTGTGATCGCGGTCTTGTAGCTCTGAACGAAAATGACGCCTTCCACGGCGCACACTTCAGGGGAATGCGTTTTGATGACGTCGCTGAGCTGTTCGCGGATCGCGACGAGGCAGCTGGATTGGCGAAGGTTCCTCTTGTTTGCAATCGTGCCGTAGCAAAGTGCCCGGTGCAGCGCCTTCCCGGTAGGTGAGCGCGATTCCTCAATCACCGCGAAACCGGTGTTCCGCAGAGCGGGGTCGATGGCAAGGACACGCACGAAGAGAAAAGGGTGGAGGGGGGAGGATGCCCTAATCGTAAATGCGAACGTTGGCGTCACGTCTCAGCTTGGCGAGCCAGACATCAAGCTTCTTGTCACGCTTTTCGTAAGTGAGACGCTTGTCGACTTCCTCTTCGAGTTCATCGAAAGACGGAACCGACTTGCCGACACGTTCTTCGACATACAAAATCCGCCAGTGGGATCCCATATCGAGAGCGGGACTCATTTGTCCGGGAGGTAAGCTGTAGGCGAGGTCGTGGAGGCCCTGTGCGAGCGTTCCGGATTTCCCGAGCACCCCGACATAGCCACCCTCGGAAGCGAAGCTGTCGTCAGAATACTTTTTCGCGACCGAGCTGAAGCTGGAGCCGTTTTTGAGAGAGGATTTCACCTTTTCCATGATCGCCTTCTGGGCGGCTTCATTGCTCGTTGGCGTTTGCTTGGGGATCGACAGCATTCTCACCTTGGGTTTGCCGGCCGAGGCAAAGTCACCTTTGATCTCGTTGTAGATCCGCTTTTTCTCCCATGGCGTATTCGGAATCACCTGATCGCCACCATGACGTGAACGCAGTGCCTGAATCGCAATCTGGTCGCGCTGCACGTCGCGGAACGCGGCAATCGTCATCCCGCTTTTCTTGAGCTCGGCCATGAATTTGTCTTTATCGCCTCCGAACCGGGTATCGATGAACTGATTCACGGACTCATCCACGAAATTGGACTTAATCTCACCACCGAGCTTTTTGAATTCGCTGAGAATCAAATTGCGGTCAATGAGGTCATCGAGCGCCTTCTCCTCCATCTTACGGATTTCGCGTTCAGCCTCAGCCTTGCTGACCATTCCCTTGTTTCCCATGAGCCATACCCGCACCTGAGTCTGCACCGCCTGATCGACCATGGATTGCGTGATGGGTTCCCCGTTCACGACCGCCTTGATCGCATTGAGGACGGTTGGTTTGGCGCAGGCGACTTGGAGTAGCGCCAGAGAAATGATCGACACTGTGGCGATCGAGACAACTCGCAGGCGAAGGGATGATTTTTCCGAAAAGATCATGTTGGTAAAGATAGCGGAAACTGGAAGGAATGCGAAGCGTTATCCCGTGATCCTGTTCACAGATCGAGAACCCAATCGAGGGCCGATTCCAGCAGTTCCTCCTCGTCGTCTCCTATTAAACGGGGGAACTTGCCGTTTATTTGCACGTATTTCCCGTTTTTTGTGAGCTTGAGCTTTTCATCCTGGATCTCGATCGCGGAGCATCCTTTCAAGGCCGCTCGAATCTTGATTTCCGTGCTCATGAGAAGGTTTTCGACCGCGGGAGGCGGTTTCCCGAAGCGGTCGCTCCAGTTCTCGCGCAGCAGTTCCAGTTCCTTGACCTCGCTGGCTTCCGCGAGCTCCCGGTAGGCGGTGATGCGGAGGCGGGCTTCCGGCATATAGGCGGCGGGCACGTAGGCGGGGAGGCTGCCGTCGGGCGCTTGCGTGTACTGGGCTTCGTTCGTGCAGAGAAAATCGATGTGTACCGACATGTCAATGCGATCGCCGGCCGGTTCGCCCTTCAACTTGGAGACGGACTGTTTGAGGAGCTGGCAGTAAAGATCGAACCCGATCGCCGCGATGTGCCCGCTTTGCTGTGTTCCGAGCAGGTTTCCGGCGCCCCGTATCTCGAGGTCGCGCATCGCGATTTTGAAGCCCGCGCCCAGAGATGAGTATTGTTTGATCGCGTTGATTCGCTTCCGCGAGTCGCCCACCGTCAGCATATCCGGCGGCAGCATCAAGTAGGCGTAGGCCCTGCGATCGGCGCGGCCCACCCGTCCCCGGATCTGATAGAGATCGGCGAGTCCGAAGCGGTCGGCGCGGTCGATAATAATCGTGTTCGCGTTGGGAATGTCGACTCCGCTTTCAATGATCGTCGTGCAGACGAGCACGTCGAAATCATGGCGTATGAAGCGCTTCATGACGTCCTCCAGCTCTTCGTCACCCATCTGCCCGTGGCCCACTTCGACACGAATGCCCGGGACGAGCCCTTCGAGGCGCCGTTTGATTCCGCGGATTGATTTGACCCGGTTGTGCAGAAAAAAGACCTGTCCCTGTCTCGCCAATTCCTTCTCCAGGGCCGAGCGGATGATCTTTTCGTCGTAGGGGCAAACCGTCGTTGCGACGGGCCGGCGGTTCGGGGGAGGGGTGTCGATCACCGACATTTCCCGCACTCCCATCATCGAGAGATAGAGCGTCCGCGGAATCGGTGTCGCCGAGAGCGTGAGAACATCGACGAAGCGCCACATCTCTTTGAAGCGTTCCTTGTGTTTCACGCCGAATCGTTGTTCCTCATCGACGACGACGAGTCCGAGGTCCTTGAAATCCACATCTTTGGAGATGATACGGTGCGTTCCAATGACGATATCGACGCTCCCGAGGGCCATTTTCTCGAGCGTCTTCCGCTGTTCCTGAGCGGTGCGGTATCGGCTCAGCGTCTCGATCGTTACCGGGAAATCAGACATCCGCTCGCGGAAATTCTGAAAGTGCTGCTCTGCGAGAACCGTGGTCGGCGCGAGAATTGCGACCTGCTTCCCGGACATGACCGCCTTGAACGCCGCCCGGATCGCGACTTCGGTCTTTCCGAATCCCACATCCCCGCAAATGAGTCGGTCCATGGGGCGGTCGCTTTCCATGTCGTGTTTCGCGTCTTCGATGGCGCGGAGCTGATCCGGAGTCTCTTTGTAAATGAAGGCATTTTCGAATTCCCACTGCCACTTGTTGTCCGCCGGATGCGCGAACCCGCGATGCGACTCCCGCTCCGCCTGGATCGAAAGGAGCCGGGCCGCGTAATCCATGATCGAATTCTCCGCCTGCTTGCGGAGCTTCGACCAGCGCTGGTCCCCGAGACGGGACAGCTTCGGTGCCTTCTTTCCCGATCCAATGTAGCGGGAGACGAGGTGCGCCTGATCCAGTGGCACGTAGAGACGGGCCTGATCATCGTACTCGATCTCGAGGACCTCCTGACTTCCCTCAGGCGTATCCCGCGATTTGATGCCCCGGAATTTTCCAATTCCGTAGTCGATGTGAACGACGAGGTCGCCGTAGTTGTATTCGCGCAGGCTGCTGACCTGCTGAGCCGACTGGCGCTCCTTCGCGAGCTTGTAGCGCCGCCGTCCCCGCTGGTTCTGGTAGCGCCCGAAAATTTCGGCATCGCTGAGCACGGCGACGCGTGCCTCCGGAATCGTGAAGCCGCGGCTAAGGGTCCCGCTCATGGGCTGAAGGAACCCATCATCCCACGCGTTTTCGAGGACCAGCTCCGTGAAACGCTCCTTTTCCCCGTCGGAGTGAAACGCCATCAGCACGGTCCACTTTTCTTTTTTCCACTCCTTGAGCTGACGCGAAAACTCCTCGCGCCGCGTCTCCTGCAGGATGAAATCACCCGCACCGAATTCCCCGAGAGGGTTTTCGAAACACGCACCTGAAAAGTCTTCCGCTCCGTCCTGCTCCTTCAGAATTCCGTTTCCAATCGACACACTCGCCAGCTCCGTATCGCAATCGACCGAGATGATGAGATCATTTTCCCCGATGTAGTCGGAAATGTGCCCGGAATGCTCGAGGTTCGCCTCGCTCAGCAAAATCTCGCAGGAGTCCACTTTGCCAATCGAGGTCTGCGCATCGACGTCGAATTCGCGAATCGATTCGATCTCAAGATCGAACAGTTCAATCCGAACCGGGTGCAGCGCCTGCCACGAAAAAATATCGATGATCCCGCCGCGCAACGCGAACTGCCCCCGTTGAAATACCTGCGGCTCTTTTTCATAGCCCGCCTCCTCGAGGATCGTCGCGAAGGAATCCAGATCCAATTCGCCGCCTACTTTGAGCACTTTCGCCTGCCGCGTCAACGAACCCGGAGGCGGTGCGTTTTCTTCGAGTGACTCGACCGTCAATACGATGGCCGCCGAGCCTCCGTCTTCGAGCATCTCGTGGAGCTCTTTTAAAACCGCGAGTCGCTCCGCCGCCGATTCCGGGTCGGGAAGGCTTTCCTCAAAGCCCGCCCATTCGTATTCGGGCAGAAAAAGCGCCTCCTGGCCCCAGACCCCGAGCTCGGATTGCATCACTTCCTGCGATTTGACCTGTGAACATACGATCCAGATCGCCGAGTCGAGATTGCCCGCTTCGCGCCAGGCCGCCATTGCCGAGGCGACGTAGAGCGGCTGACCCGCTTCTGCGACGTGCTCAAACAGAGCGGGATTCTCCGGCGTCGCGAGCGGAACCGACTGGAATGAAGACAGGAGCGCGCCGCTGCGTCGCAATCGCGATGCCAGCGTGTCGAGTGCTTCGCTGTCCGTGAGATTCTTCAAGAGCCCGACGCTACAGGCAAACGCGGGATTTCTCACCTGGATTTCACTCCCGTAGCCCACGGGATCGAGTTGGTTCTCATATTTGAGAATAAATGATTAAGAATCCTTAATTACCCTTCTTTTTTTATAAAAAATATGATAAAATTACACATTTGTAATTTCATTCTTGCTAAAAATGCAAAAAAGCTCTAATTTTCACTCGCATGGCACAAGAAAACACCGCTTTAGCCGAACGCGCCAAAAGGGCACGTCGCATTGTTAAGAATCCCTCACTTTACAAAGTGTGTATGGGGTGTGATTCGATTGTCGCGTCTAAGGTGAACATTTGTCCCAACTGCCATGCGTATCGCTTCGAGCTCGACGCCGATTTCGTAGTGAACCAGGCAAAAGCCCTTTCGACACGTGAACAGAACTCCGTTGTCGCTGAAGATTTGTCTTAGATAGAATTTGCCGACAGGAGAGTTTCTGATTTGGAAAATCGGAAAAGAAACTGCTTGCAAAAGCGCTTCAACTCCCCATCTTGTCGGCCTTGCTCGAAAGAGTGAAACTCCACGGAGTTTCGGGTAGATTCCGGAGCGGTCAAACGGGGCAGACTGTAAATCTGCTGGCTACGCCTTCGAAGGTTCGAATCCTTCTCTGCCCACCATTTTAATAATCAACGAGTTGCGCAGATCGCGCAGCTCTTTTTTTGTGCCCTCCTGTTTAGGGTTTGCACTCTGTTTGCACTTTGAAGGTTTCATGGAGAGCGTTGATATTCGCCTGCCGCTGTCGAGTGCCATGCTTTAATTTCTCTATTTTGCTTCGGTTTCGTTAGGGGTGGAACGTGAGCTTCGGTAGAAAGTAGTATCACGGAATGGATATTTGAAGCGAAGCGGGTTTAGTCGAGTCACTTTGCTTTTAGGAATTCCTCCCGCCATTCCCGTGCTCCCGGTCGGATGTCGTCGATTCGCTCGTGCCAAGTGAGAACCAATTCCCTCTTTGATTCTCCGAGGCCGGGAAGGCCGACACGGGTCAAACCGGCGGGCTCTTTCTCGACATCTACCAGATCCGGGAGAACCACAGCGATGGATGGGTTCGCTTTAAGCAATTCCAATACGATGCGAAAACTGGAGCAAGAATAGGAAATGCGAGGCGAGAGATCATTCGTGCCGCACCACTCATTGAACTGCCGACGGAAATCCCCACCCATCGAGAGCGCTAGCGGTGTTTCTCGAATCATTGATACGGGATCTCCTTTCCAGCGGTTTGCGAGAGAGTCATGACAGAAGAGGGAAAAAGTGACCGTGGTGAGCGGGGCCGAGATCAACTTCTTGGAAGTCAGAGCTGTCTTTCGAATGATTCCGAAATCGAGAGAGAAGTTGGTAAGGCGCTCAACGACCTGATGAGAGCGGAGGCTTTCGATGAAAAGGTGTGGCGACCCGGCTCGATTTTTCATTTGAGCAAGTTTCGGGAGAACCAACCATTCCAGAGTGGAATGACCTGCCGCGATTCGGATTTCAGGAGGCATCTCCGAGGCACTGTCGAGAAACCCCTCAAGCGTCCGGAGATGCTCCCGTGCGATGCCGGCGAGATGCTGTCCTGCCGTTGTCAGTTCGATTCCTTTTCCAACCCGGCGTTTTAATTCGATTCCAAAGAATGTTTCCAATTGGCTGAGGTTTCTGCTGAGCTGGCTTTGACGAATTGTGTCTCCCGGTGCGGCTGCTGAAATTCCCCCGGCAGTGTCGATTTCAACGAGCGATCGGAGCCGGTCGAGGGAAAGTCCGGCCTGGGAAAAGAGATTTTCAAACATGACTAAATATACAGCTTAAATGCAATTTTGGAGATAAAATGATCATAAAAAAGAGTGAAGGTATTCTTGTTATGAGAGAAAAAGTAAAACAACAATGGGACCTGATCGGGGATATTCACGGGAGCTATGCGAGCCTCGACGGATTGCTGGATGAATTGGACTACGAGAGGGAAAATGATGTCTACCGTCACCCGAAGGGCCGCAAGGTCATTTTCGTCGGCGACTTTATTGATCGGGGGACAAACAGCCTCGATGTCATCCGCGTCGTCCGCAGGATGATGGATGCTGGCCAGGCAAGGGCTGTGATGGGAAATCACGAGTTTAACTTCGTCTCCTACATGACTCCTGATGGGCAGGGTGGTTATTTGCGCGAGCGGACTGAGAAAAATGCCAAACTGGTCAAGGCGACCTTGCAGTCTTTTCATGGACGAAACCGCGAACTTGATAGCGCAGTGGAATGGATGAAGACGCTCCCGTTTTTTATTGAGTTCGAGGGGCTCCGAGTCGTTCATGCTGCATGGGTGCAGGAAGATATCGACTTTCTCAAAGGCAAGTCCCTCAGCGATGATGCTTTCTTAGCTGCCGCCAATCACAAAGGCACTCGCGAGTATCTTGCGATTGAGAGAGTGCTCAAGGGCGTTGAGGCACCTCTGCCGGACGGAATCACTCTTCCTGACGCAAATGGCATTGCGCGGGATTCTCTGCGCGTGAAGTGGTGGGAAAGTTTGAGCGGGAATACCTGGAGAGAGATCGCCTTTCCACCAAGGGAGGATTTGGCCAATGAGAAGGCAGAGTGGCAGGACGAGGAGAGTCTTGATAGCAATTACCCGGAGGACGCTGTGCCCGTCTTTATCGGTCACTACAAGTTGCTCAATTACGCCCCCTTCACTGCGGCTCCCAACATTGCGAGCCTCGACTACGGGCTCGGGCATGGTGGAAAAGCGACCGCTTATCGCTGGAATGGCGAATTGCAGATCAATGTGGAAAACTTTGTTCAGGTAGCGGAAGAGTCTGATGTCGCCTTTGAGGTCTGGATCGATGACAACTTTCATTATATGGACGAGGACGAGCGCACTAGTGGGGGGCGATATGCCACCTATGCGGAGGCGTTGCAGCGCGCTCATGAAATCGTGGAGCGCTCTCTCGTTGAGAGCTATAAGCCGGGAATGTCGGCCGGAGAACTCGTCAGCTCCTACAGTAGCTTCGGAGAAGATCCCTGGATCACCCCTGTCCCGGAAGGCGAAGAGAGATTCTCAGCGTGGAAGCATGCTGAGATGAGGGCAAAAGCCTTTGTTGAAGAGGTCCGCAACGAGAATTGAACGGACTGATGTGAAGCGGGAAAAATCAAAAAAGAAGAAAAACAAGAAAACAAGCTGTGGCGATTCAGAACGGGACGTCTCACAAACTTCAATCCTCTCGGGGGGGGGGGGCTGAATTTTGATGTGCTGATTGAGTTGGGTAAGACCAGAATAAAGCGGGCTTAAAAATATGACCTATTCCAATTTCAGTGAACAGATAAGTAAGAAGCCGGGCGGAGTGATTCTTTTGGAGGGTAGGCGCTCGATTACGGAAGCTGACGCGGCACAAGCAAGGGATCTTGGCAGCCGATTGGCGAGATGTTTTCCGAGCCTTCGGTTCCGCTCCGGCAATGCACAGGGATCGGACGAAGCATTCTCTGAGGGAGTCGCTTCCATTGATGCTTCGCGATTGCAGATTGTTGCCCCGTACGCGTCACACAGGAAAGCCGCCCGTTATTCCGATGCCACCTACGACTCGCCGGAGTCACTGACTCGCGACCAAGAGGAGGACATTGTTCATACGACGATTCAAGCCACACCCAGGAACAAAGGTCTCGTAGAGAAGCGAGGACGGAAAGGGGCTATCGGAGCCAAGGCGGCTTATTTGATTCGGGACACCATGAAAGTGGTGGGGCATAGTTCGGAGTTTCCAACGCCAGTCTTTGCTCTGTTCTATGTTGATCTCAACGATCCGCTTGCCGGCGGAACAGGTCATACCGTTCGCGTATGCCAGCATGAGCAGGTTCCCTACGTATTTCAAGATTCGTGGATGCAATGGATCTCATGATTGAGCCATCTGGATTTTGGCCAAAAGTATCCGCAAAGCTGGGCTGCTAGTCGAAAAGCCTTGTCTTAGAATGGTACCGAGCCAGTAAGCTCAGCGATTTCCTGAGCCCTTTGATCTGCTTCGGCTTTGAGCACACACGAGCCGATAGTCAGGCCTGCAGAGAAGGTGTTCCCCGATTCGGTGTTTCGCTTCCAGCATTTTGTTGGTTTGTATGTGCACCAAAGATCGTGAGACCATTTCTGACAGGACCGGAGAGGAACTAATAGGCAACTTGGCCAACGAACAATTCTGGGCCGCTTCAATCCCATGCTTCTGCTCAGAGTCGGGATTCTCCGCTCGCTTTCTTGCCATCGAATAAAGGATCTAGCAGAACGCCTCTGGGGGTTCAATGATATACGCGCAAATCACGGAAGGGCTGTCGGTAGATGTTGCCTACCAGAGCTCGTCTTGAAATTCTCAAAGAAATGTATCCGGAATGACCTGTAAGAACATTAAGAAAAACAAGAAAACAAACTTTGGCGATACAGAACGGGACGCCTAACAGACTTCTGTCCTTCCCCAGGGGGGGGAGGGGGTGATGCGTCACTGCCAACAAACTAGTTGTGCGAATGAAAGAGAAGAAGGCTCAGTTGTCATTTTTTACTGCGGAAACTAGGAAAGACGGAGGCATGATTTGGCGGGTTGATGTCCGGTATTTCGTCAAAGATAGGGTTCGATAAGGTTGTCGCCCGAACCCGCAATTGGAGAGCGGCAGTTGCGTAACAGCCAAAGAATTTGAGTGGGGGCGTTGAGACGGATCCAGAGCACATGGTGTAGTGGTTTTCTCCGCTTGATGTCGGCCTGTCAGAGGTGGCTGAGCCATTTGGGAAAATTTAGGAGCGGCGGTAGCCTGATCCAGTAATGAAATCTGGAGTAGTTAGCGAAAATTGTGGTAATGAATGTTACGCTAAGTTTACTATTCCGGTCCTTTTGATACTTAAAGAACATTCCCGACAATCCTTCGATGCCAAACTGAATGCGGCGGGTTGGACTGTGCAGTTTCCTCTTGAATTTAGGACTTTAAAAACTCGGGATGTAACTGTGAGCAAAATGCTGTCACAAGCCGGAGTGAATAATAAAGCGTTCTTGTTGGGACAGGGAAATGTCTTCGGGGTTGTTGCGGGGTAAATAAATCGGCAATGAATTTTACTGATTACCAAGCCAAATACCTTGCCCACGAGCTGACTCGCCGCTGGTCATCTGACAGCGTTGGCAAGCTCGCCGCCGCTGTGGCGGGTGCTCAAGTAGATCTGAACCCGCATCAGGTTGATGCTGCGCTTTTCGCCTTTAAATCGCCCTTCTCAAACGGCGCCCTGCTCGCCGACGAAGTCGGCCTCGGGAAGACCATCGAAGCCGGAATTCTCCTTTCCCAGCGCTGGGCAGAGCGTAAACGCAGGATTCTGATCATCACCCCCTCAAATCTCCGCAAGCAATGGCACCAGGAACTCGCGGAAAAGTTTTTCCTTCCTGCTACCATCCTCGAGGCTCGGTCCTACAAACAAGCTGTCAAAGCTGGCTGCGACAACCCTTTCCAGCCGGACGATGGGAGCATGGTCATCTGTTCCTATCACTTTGCGCGAAACAAGGCGGAAGACGTCGTGGCTACCCCTTGGGACCTCGTAGTTATCGACGAAGCACACCGTCTCCGTAACGTCTACAAAACCAGCAACGTTATTGCCAACACGCTGAAGAAGGCTCTCGAAGGCCGTCCCAAGGTGCTGCTTACGGCAACTCCGCTCCAAAACTCCCTTCTCGAACTCTATGGCCTCGTCTCATTCATCGACGAACACGCCTTTGGCGACCTGAAGAGCTTTCGTCAGCAGTATGCCAACCTCGGGCAGGATGGCACCTTTGACGCCCTGAAAGCCCGTCTCGCTCCGCTCTGTCACCGCACACTGCGCCGGCAGGTCACTCAATACGTGCCTTACACCGCCCGGCATGCGTTGGTGGAGGAGTTCACCCCGGATGAAAGCGAGGACGAGCTCTACCAACTCGTCTCCGAATACCTCGGGCGGGACAACCTCTTTGCCTTACCGCCCCAGCAGCGCACCCTCATGACCTTGGTCCTGCGGAAGCTTCTCGCCTCTTCGACCTTTGCCATCGCCGGAGCCCTGCAAACCATGGCCCGACGCCTAAAACGTGATCTTGCCGAACAGGAAAATCTCTCCCTCGTCGATGAATTCGACGAGGATTACGAGGCGCTGGACGAAACCGCCGAGGAATGGACCGAGGACGAAGCCACCGAGCCTCTCTCCGAGGCCGACCGCGCGGCCCTTGCCGCTGAAATCGCCGAGCTCGAAGACTTCGCCGAGCTGGCGGTCTCCATCACCAACAACGCGAAAGGCCAGGCACTTCTCCGAGCTCTCAAAATTGCATTCAAAAAGGTATCGGGTCTCCAGGCAACTGAGAAGGCTATCATCTTCACCGAGTCGCGACGCACCCAGGATTATCTTCTTCGCCTTCTCACCGAAAGCGAGTGGGGCGATGGCATCGTCCTCTTCAACGGCAGCAACAGCGACCCGCGCTCAAAAGAGATCTACGAGGCCTGGAAAGTCCGCCACGAGGGCAGTGATCGCGTCACCGGATCCCGCACCGCCGACATGCGTTCCGCGCTCGTTGATTACTTCCGGGACGAAGGCCGCATCATGATCGCCACCGAGGCCGGGGCCGAGGGCATCAACCTCCAGTTCTGCTCCCTCGTTATCAACTACGATCTCCCCTGGAATCCCCAGCGTGTCGAGCAGCGCATCGGCCGCTGCCACCGCTACGGACAGAAACATGACGTGGTCGTCGTCAACTTCCTTAACAAGAAGAACGCCGCCGATCAGCGGGTCTACGAACTTCTCGCCGAAAAATTTCACCTTTTCGAAGGCGTCTTCGGGGCCAGTGACGAAGTCCTCGGGGCGATCGGTTCCGGCATCGATTTCGAGAAACGCATCGCCACCATCTACCATCAGTGTCGTCAGCCGGAACAGATCAAGGAAGCCTTCGACGCCCTGCAGCTGGAATTGAGCTTCGAGATCAATGAGGCCATGACCACCACTCGCAAGAAGCTCCTCGAGCACTTCGACGACGAGGTCCGCGAAAAGCTCAAGATCCGCGACGAAGACTCGAAGGCCATCCTCGGCCAATTCGAACGCCAGCTTATCCGGCTCACCCGACATGAGCTAAGCGGTCACGCCGAGTTTCAGGGCGAGGGCTCTTTCCGCCTCCTCACCGCCCCCTTTCCCGAGATTGCAGAAAAGACGCCGACCGGCCTCTACGAGCTTCCCCGCCGCTCCGGCGAAGCCCACCTCTATCGTCTCGGGCACCCCCTGGCCGATGCCGTTATCAGCACCGCTAAGGAGCGCTCACTCATTCCCGCTGAGATTGCCTTCAGTTACGATACCCATGAGGGAAAGGTCACCATCCTCGAACCCTTCATCGGCCAATTAGGTTGGCTCACCGCCTCCCGCTACACCGTCGATTCCCTCGACCAGACCGAAGACTACCTCATCCTCGCCGCTCACACCGATGACGGCAAGGCCCTCGACGAAGACACTGCTCGCCGCCTCCTCTCGCTCCCAGGTAATCACCTCCGCGACCTCACCGAGCCCACGCCCCTCAGCCTCGACGGCATCGCCCAGAAGGAACAGGCCCGTATCAACCGCGACATCTCCGAGCGCAATGCCGAGTTCTTCGAAGCCGAAGCCACCAAACTCGACAACTGGGCCGACGACCTGAAGGTTGGCCTCGAACGCGAGATCAAGGAAATTGACCGCCAGATTAAGGAGGCCCGCCGCGCCGCCTCCGCCGCCCTGACCTTGGAAGAAAAACTTGCCGGCCAGAAGCAAATCAAGGCTCTCGAATCCCATCGCAAAGAGCGCCGACGAAACCTCTTCGACGCCCAGGACGAGATCGACGACAACCGCGAACGTCTGATCGAAAAGATCGAAGAAAAACTGAAATCCGAGTCTTCCGAGGAAAAACTTTTCACCATCCGCTGGAATCTTAAATAGCATTTCATGAATCTTCCCCAACAATCAGCCAAACTAATTCTAGGCTCTCTCAACTCCGAATCATTGCTGGAGGAATCAGCAGCAGCTGAGCTGGTGGAGGCTCTCGAAAAACAGAAATCTATCAACTGGAACCTCGTCCTAACAAAGCAATTTGAATCTGAAAAAGGAGGCCACGATGAAACTGACTCTTGAAGCCTTTCGCGGCGTCAACGAACCCTTCACCGTTGACTTCGATACGAAACAAAACCTCACCGTCCTGTATGGTGAGAACGGCAGCGGCAAGACGACAGTCTCCGACGCATTCGAGTTTGTGATCGATGGCACTGCCGGATCTCTGGAAGAGAAATCTCTCGATGGAAAAGCGAAGCTCGGCCAGTTGGTCAATGCCCGCCGGTCAAAAGATGATCTCTCTGTTTCTCTGTCCGTCCAGAACAAGACCCGCTCGGCAGCACTCTCCGGCACCAAGGTCCAGCACACAGGGCAGCTGGAACATCAACTCAAGGTCCTAAGCAGGAAGAACATCACCAAACTCATCGAGGAAACGCCGGCAAATCGATTTAAACGAATTCAGGATTTCGTCTCCATTCCGGTGCTTGATCGTGAAGAGGCAGCTCTCAACGACCTGGTTCTTTCTGAAAAACGAAACTTTGACAGCCAGACGAAACTGATCAGTCAGGCCCAGGAAATTCTTGCGGATCTGTTCGCAGAATACGCCGACAAGGAGAAATACGGAGGCCGACAGAACGACTGGCAGAAAGACATCCTGAGTGAAAGCGAAGAAACCATCGCCGAAAACCTCCACATCCTACAAGACCTCAATCAGCAGATCAAACGGCTGCGCGACGACTTCAAACCACTTGCAGATAGTTACCCGGCTATCACCAAAGCCAATGAGTCCGTTCAAAATGAAAATGAAGCCCTCACGAAACTGATCGCCGATCACAGCGACGACTTAGCCAAGGCCTTCGAAACACTCCAGAAGGCGCAAGGTTTTCTTGAAAGGAGTGACGCCGATGCCTGCCCGGTCTGCGATACCGAGATTGGTCATGCTTCCCTTGTGGAGAAAGTGGATCAAAAGCTCGAAACCCTCAAGGCAGTCAAGGATCAGAGTCTGAAAGCGAAAAATGCCAAAGACGCCCTCCAAGCCGCGAAGACATCACAGACAACTCTTCAGACGTCTTTCTTTTCGATTATCTCCAAGCTCCGGGAAGTGCATCAGGCAGCAGTCGACTCAGAACAATGGAGTCTCCCGGCCCTCGTTCCTTCTCTGCAATCCGTTGAGAAAGCTGAGGAACTTACCGAAGAATGGTTCGGGACACTCAAATCCGAAGCCTCCCAACTCAAGCCCTTGGCCGAGAACGTCGAGAAAGAGCACGCTGCTCTTCAAAGTCGCCAAAAACTGCAGACAGACATTCGGCAGGCGATCAAACGGATCGCCGGAGCCACCGAGGACGGGAAACGCATCGAGTTCATCATCCAACGGGGCGAGGCGATCAAGAAAGTCCTGCATGATGAGCGCATCCGCCATGCCAACGAGACCTTGGAAGCCATCTCCGGAGATTTTGCCAAGCTCTACGGTACCATCCACGACGGCGAGAAAATAGAAACGATCAAACTCTACCTCCATCCAACCAAGAAAGGCTCAGCTCAGTTGGATGGTTCGCTCTTCGGGAAGGAGGATGCCAGCCCGGTGGCTTACCTCTCTGAATCGCATCTCGACACCCTCGGGCTCTGTCTCTTCCTCGCTCTCGAGAAGCGCGAGAATCCGGAAAAGACGATTCTCTTCCTCGACGACGCCATTGCCTCCGTGGACGAGGCGCACATGGAACGGCTTTACAAACTTCTCCTGGATGAAGCCTCCCACTTTCATCACGTCGTCATCACCAGCCACTATCAGCCCCTGCGTTTTAAGTTCCGCTGGGGGATCCTCACCCAGAAAAAGGCCGAGTTCCTGGAGCTTGGTCGATGGACGTTGGAGCGAGGCCTCTCTCTGCAAAAAGGGCCCAACTCGGAAGTGAAGTTTCTTCGGCGATATGTGGAAGAAGGCGAGCACGCGTCGGCGATCGCAAATACCTCGGGATTGATTCTCGAAAACATCTTCGACTTCCTGACCGGTATCTATCAATGCCGCCTCCCGAGAAATCCCGGAGCCGAGCAACGCTGGACACTCGATCACTACAAGGGTGGACTGAAAGGCGAAAAGAATCTGCTATCCAACCTTCGCTGCGAGCATCTCGATGAGGAAGGAAACGTGTCCAATTCAATCGACTTGGAACCGCTGATCGAGGATGTCTTCTCCCGTCTTCAGTTCCGCAATGCCATCGGATGTCACTTTAAGGAACTTGCCGGATACTTCGACGAGATCGGCGAGGCTTTGGCTCTTGGAAATGCCACTCTTGCTCTCGTCGCGGCAATCTGCGATGAGAAAGACACCTTGCCGGATCGCCGGAAGGACGGCTCTTGCTGGAACAATCGTGGCAATAGGGTTACCCGTCGCCTTTACCCGCTCCTGAAACCGGAATAACCTCGGTGCTCACACACATGCTATCAATGAAACAGAAACTCGAACTCCCGTGGGTCCGGTCAACGATTCGGCTTGAACCCGAGCCTCTTGGTTTGTCTCATAATTCCCTGATGAACAATGTTGTCGGACAACCGGAGTAGATCTATGGCATCACTCTCCTCCGAACATCAAGCGCTCTTGGTTGCCAACCTTGAATCGGATTACGTCCCGCTACTTCCTCCGCTGCTTCCAAATTCCAAGCCTGCGCACGATCAGGAAAAGAAGAACCGATCGCGGGCTTTAAGCGCTTTCGCATTGCGGCATCTCCTCGATATATCGGAGAGAGACGCCGCCGGGGCAGTTATTGACGACTTCAACGATGTAGGCATCGATGCCATATTTTTGCACGGTCCCTCTCAAGTTCTTTACTTTGTTCAGACCAAACTCAAGAAGGGAGAGGAGTTCAAACAAGAGGAAGCACTCGCCTTCTGTCAAGGTGTGCGGAAACTCCTTGTTCAAGACTTCACAGGCTTCAACGAACACTTCACTCGCCGTCGATCTGAGATCGAAGATGCCCTTAACGAATGCGAATCCATTCAATTGGTTATCGCCCATACCGGGGCGGGAATCAGCCGTCACGCCGAGAGCGCAATCTCCGATCTAATTGCTGATTCGACGCATGGAGACGAACGTTTATCCAGCACTATCATTCATTTCGATACAGCTCATATCGTTCCTGCTCTCCAAGCCAGCCGCGCCAACCGCCGCGTGGAAGCAACTCTCACGGTTCTCAACTGCCAGAAGATCACTGATCCTACAACCACTTACTTCGGTTACGTAAATCTCACAGACCTCGTCGCACTGCATGCCAGAGAGAACAGTGCACTGTTCGATAAGAACATCCGACTTTTCCTTGGCCCGAAGACAGAAGTCAGCCAAGCCATCCAGCGGACACTGGCTACAAATCCTGACCATTTTTTTTACTTAAATAATGGTATTACAGTTCTTTGCGAGGTTATAGATCCGAAGAGCACAACTGATCGTGGAGGAGGAAAGCGTCTCAAGGTAACTGGGTTTTCGGTAATTAACGGTGCTCAGACTATTTCTTCGGCGTCACAATTTGTTGCCGATCATCCAGGAGCTGATATCTCGACGGCTCGGGTCTCAATCACGCTCATCAATGCAGATGCTGATGAATCCTTCGGGAAAAGTATCACCAGGGCACGGAACCATCAGAACAATGTCGAGACGACTCACTTTCTAGCGCTCGACGATGAACAAGAGCGGCTGCGGCGGGAGTTAGCCGTTCTTGGCATTCAGTATTCATACAAAGCCGAACACAATGACGGAGTAATAAGTGATTCTAAGATCAAAGCAACAGAGGCAGTGCATGCCCTGGCCCTTTTCACTCACGATCCACGGTTCATTTTCTGGCTGAAGAACGAGCCATCCGGGCTGCTGGATATTTTTTCTGATCGTTACAGAACGCTCATAAACGCAGAAACGACCGCGTTTCAGGTGGTCAATTCCGTTCGTTTCGCTCGGTATGTGAATCGGCGCATGCGTAGCGAAGCAGAAGGAACAGGCCCGGAAAAACTCACCTACAAACATGGAGCATCTGCTCTTGGTTGGATTCTTGCAAAGAGGGTCGCTCACGAACAGAACGGATCGCAACTTTTTCAAACGCCTAGCCTATCAACCGTCCTGAGCGTTCCGTTTGACGCGCTTCGCCAAACACTATGGGATGAAACTTCCTCGGCGTTATTGGGCCGCACTCCATTGGTTATGTATCGTAGCCAAACTCGAACAATCCCCATTGTCGAAAAGACGATGCTGTCGAACTATCAACTTACTGAAGATCCGGCCATTCCAAGAAAGCGGGCCGCACGCAGTAATCGCAAGGAAGCCTATCCTGAAGACCTTTTTAATTACATGATTTCAAAAGCGCCACAGATCGGAGGGCTCGTATGAGTAAGAAACAGAAACTCGAACTCACTTGGATCGGGAAGGAGCACCGGCCGAAGCTAGAACCGCGAATTCTGGTCGAAGACCCGGAGAAGTCCTGCCATGCCCCGCATCGCGTCGGTGAGAATGATATTTTCGATAACAAGCTGATCTTTGGGGATAATCTGCTCGCACTGAAAGCGCTGGAGCAGGATTACGCGGGGAAGGTAAAGTGCGTTTTTATTGATCCCCCCTATAATACAGGTTCAGCGTTCGAACATTACGATGACGGGCTAGAGCACTCAATTTGGCTATCACTGATTCGCGAACGGCTTGAGCTTCTCAGGCGCCTTCTATCTCCAATAGGTTCGCTGTGGATAACGATCGACGATAACGAGGCACACTATTTGAAAGTTTTGTGCGATGAAGTTTTCGGGCGCAGCAACTACATAACCTCAGCAATTTGGCAAAAAACTATGTCAGTGAAAAATTCGACGAGAAATTTCTCGATCGATCATGACTATATTCTAGTTTACGCCGCTGATGAAAAGATCTGGAAACCCAATCAAATCCCAGCAGGCTCGAAACAAAAGGCTTCCTACAAGAATCCCGACAGTGATTCCAGGGGCGATTGGCAGTCGATTTCTCTATCTGCTAGGAATTTTTACAGCAAAGGGACATTCTCCATTCAGTGCCCAGGCGGGCGCATCATTGAAGGACCGCCACCTGGTTCTTACTGGAGGGTATCAGAAGAAAAATTTTGGGAACTAGACAAAGATCAGCGGATATGGTGGGGAAAGAACCGAAATGGAATACCTCGCCGAAAAATGTTCTTATCAGAGCAAGGTGAGCTAACGAAGGCGCCACAGACGATTTGGTTCTTTGATGATGTTGGTCATACTCAGGATGCAAAGAAGGAAGTTCTTGCCCTGAACTCAGATGACGTATTTGGGACACCTAAGCCTGAGCGCCTTATGAAGCGGATTATCGAGATTGCTACCGACCCTGGCGATCTCGTCCTCGATTCCTTCCTCGGCTCCGGCACCACCGCCGCCGTCGCCCACAAGATGGGCCGCCGGTGGATTGGGATCGAGCTTGGTGACCATTGCCACACCCACTGCATCCCCCGCTTGCAGAAAGTCATCGATGGCGAAGACCCCGGCGGCATTACTAAGGCAGTCAAATGGAAGGGCGGCGGCGGCTTCCGCTATTACAAGCTCGCGCCCTCCTTGCTCGAAAAGGACAAGTGGGATAACTGGGTTATCAGCAAGGACTACAACGCTGCCATGTTGGCGGAAGCTGTCTGCAAACTGGAGGGCTTCACCTACGCGCCGAGCGACAGCCTCTACTGGCAGCATGGCCACTCGACTGAACAGGATTTCATCTACGTAACCACCGCCAGTCTCAAGCATGCCCAACTCCAGCAACTCAGCGACGAAGTCGGCCCCGAGCGCAGCCTGCTCGTCGTCTGCACCTCCTTCCGCGGCAGCAAAGAAGGTTACCCGAACCTGACGGTGAAGAAGATTCCCAAAGCTGTCCTCAACCGGTGCGAATGGGGCAAGGACGACTACAGCCTCCGGGTCGAAAACCTTCCCGACGCTCCGCCAGAGCCCGGACAGCAGGAACTTTTTGACGGAGAGGAGACCGCATCATGAACCGCCACGTAAACGCTATTTCCGGACGCCTCAGCCTCCGCCCCCCGCAACGCCATTCGCTCGAGATCCTCGACCGGATCACTGAGATCGTTCCGCCGCGCAAATCGACGGCGGTGGACGAAGCCTTGGAGTTGATCCGAAGCGAGTATCCGTCCGTCACCGACTTCGAGCGGGATTTTCCGTCGCTCTGCTTCGCCCTCGCCACCGGCGTCGGCAAGACCCGGCTCATGGGTGCCTTCGTCACCTACCTGCACCTCGCCCACGGCATCAATAACTTCTTCGTTCTCGCGCCCAACCTAACGATCTACAACAAACTCATCGCCGACTTCACGCCAAACACGCCGAAGTATGTCTTCAAGGGCATCGCCGAGTTTGCGCAGGAAGCCCCGGAGATCATCACCGGTGACGACTATGAAGCCAAAGCGGGCACGCTCTTCGACCAAGTCCTGCGCTGCAAGATCAACATCTTCAACATCAGCAAGATCAATTCCGAAGTGCGTGGCGGCAAAGCCCCGAAGATCAAGCGCCTCTCGGAATACATCGGGGAAAGCTACTTCGAATACCTCGCGGCATTGCCGGATCTCGTCCTCCTCATGGACGAATCCCACCGCTACCGCGCCAGCGCTGGTGTCCGCGCCATCAACGAACTGAAGCCGATCCTCGGACTTGAGCTGACGGCGACACCTTTCGTCGAGACAAACAGAGGTGCTACCCCGTTCAGCAACGTCATTTTTGACTACGCGCTCGGTCGTGCCATCGCCGATGGCTTCGTAAAGGAGCCCGCAGTAGTAACGCGGAAGAACTTCAACCCGAACGGCATGAGCAAAGAAGCCATCGAAGAGCTGAAGCTCTCCGACGGCGTCCGTCTCCACGAGCAAACCAAGGTGCAACTCGAAACCTACGCCCGTGAAACCAACCGTGAGATCGTGAAGCCATTCGTCCTCGTCATTGCCCGGGACACCACGCACGCCGCGCAGTTGAAGACCTTGATGGAGTCGGACGAATTCTTCGAAGGTCGTTACAAGGAGAAAGTCATTCAGGTTGATTCGAGTCAGACGGGAGCGGCGGAAGAGGCGATGATCGACAGTCTTCTCACGGTCGAACATGCGGACAACCCGACTGAAATCGTGATCCATGTGAACATGCTCAAGGAAGGCTGGGATGTCACCAACCTCTACACCATCGTTCCGCTCCGCGCCGCCAACGCCCGCATCCTCATTGAGCAGTCGATCGGTCGCGGCCTTCGACTGCCCTACGGCAAGCGGGTAGGCGTTACCGCGGTCGATCGCCTCAACATCGTAGCTCACGACAAGTTCCAGGAGATCGTCGACGAGGCGAATCGTCCAGATTCCCAGATCCACATGCAGACGGTCGTGCTCGATCCCGATGAGATCGAGAAGAAGACGAAGACCGTCATTTCTCAAAGCACACTGGCTAGCCAGTTGGGGACTGTTCCTGCCCAAACGACCACGTCGACATCAGTCGCACCTTCTCGTGAGACGGCGGTATTCAACACTCCTGCGGAGCAGGAAGTCGCGCAGGCTGCCTACACCTTCATCAAGAAGCTCGAGAGCCAGCCGGATCGTGTGCCGACCTCCAGCTACCTAACCAATGCCGAAGTCCAAAAATCGGTTGTGCAGGAAGTCACCGCGTTTCTCGCCCCGACACAAATGGAGTTGGAAGGCGTGACCGATAGGCCGGATATCGCGGCTATCGTCAAGAAAACCGCCGAGCTGGTTGCGCAGCAAACCATCGATATCCCCCGGATTCTCGTCGTGCCAAAAGGCGAAGTGGACTCCGGTTTCAGGGCCTTCGACCTCGACCTCTCCGGTCTGAACTTCCAGCCCATATCCGATGAACTGTGGGTGCAGTTTCTCCGGACTGGAGCCACCGAAGTGATCGGCCTTGGAAAAGGCGGAATCAAAGAGAAGCGGCTCGAAAACTACGTCGTCAGTGGACTCGTCGATTTCGACGACATCGACTACGAGAAACACGCCGACCTCCTCTATGATCTGGGCAGTCAAACCGTCGCTCATTTCAAAAGCTACCTGAGCGAAGAAGATGCCGGGAAAGTCCTCTGGCGTCACCAAAAGGAAATCGCCGCCTTCATCCACGCCCAGATGCAGGACCACTACTGGGAAGACGAAGAAGTCGAATACGAGGTCGTCATAAACAAAGGCTTCACCGAACTCAAATCGAGCGCCTACACGGCTGCTGCTGCGGAAGATCCAATCGACTTCAAAGTGTCGCCCAAGGACAAGAGCAATATGGCGAAGTATCTCTTCGGGGGGTTCAAGCGCTGCCTCTACCCGGTGCAGAAGTTCGATGCGGAGGGAGAACGCATTCTCGCCGTGATTCTCGATCGTGAAGCCGAAAAATGGTTCAAGCCAGCCAAAGGTCAGTTTCAGATTTTCTACAAGCTGGGCGCCGACCATCCCGAGTATCAGCCGGACTTCGTAGCCGAGACCGCCGACGCGATCTACATGCTAGAGCCAAAGGCTCGAAATAAAATGGAAGATCCGGAAGTTCTAGCCAAGAAAGATGCCGCTGAAAGTTGGTGTGAAAACTCTTCCGACCACGCTGCTAAACACGGCGGCAAGCCGTGGATCTACCGGCTAATTCCTCATGATACTATCGCTGAGAATATGTCGATTGAGATGCTGGGTAAGTTATAAGCCTTAACTTTAGCTTGGCGTCGTCCTATGAAGGCGTTCGAATGCATTCATCCGAATTTCTCGACCCACCCGACTAATGGCTCCGAATCCGCTAACGAATCAACGATCTAACAAGGGCAGGTAAAAGCGTTTTCAGAAAGCCTTGTTTGCTGAGCCCCGGGTGACCTGTCTGCTAGCAGAAAACGACTCGTGGTCGCAGTGGGAAGGACACAAGCAATAGATCAAGATAAGTTGCCGGATTCGGTTGATTCGAAATGCTGGACGCTAATTGGGCCTGCGGAAATCACGATTTTGATATGGGCTCGTTCTGAGAAAGGGTATGAAGACGAGGTGGCGACGGTGGTGGTGAATCCACTGAAACGGAATTCTAGCTTTTAGTATTTCGAAGAAGTAATCTAAACGGATCTTTTTCCCTTGAACAATCAATGCCTAAACGAAAGATAAGATTTGCAGCGAAGAGAATTCTTCCAAACATTTTGTTGGGTAGAGCAAAAGTTGCTGAGCGGATCGAAGCGTCATCTCCGTACGTGACGAGTGATAAGCTCTTTTCTCAAGGAGCTGCTCAAGAGAAGGCGTTATACACAGTCTTTGAAGCAATGAATTTCATTTCAGGCGCTTCCAGTTTGATTATCCTTGAGAGGTTAATGGAGTCTGGTGTGGCGGTCTTTCATGTGGATGCGCTTCACGCTAAAGTGGTACTCATCGACAGGTGCTATTTTTCACTAGGGAGTCAAAACCTAACGAAGAGGGGCGAGCGAAACATCGAAGCAAACGTAGTTGCCGGAGACGGCGTTCCATCGGCGTCCGTTCTTCAATTCTTCGAATCACTTCAGACGAATGCTGTTCAAGTAACACGGGAAGACATTCTGGCAATGAGAAAACTGGTGGAGCCCTTTCTGGATCAGTATGAACAACTAAGTTCTGAGGGGAATGGTATCGACGAGGAAATTCTGCGATTGCATATAGAGCGGGAATCCAAGGAACGAGAGAATCAGAAACGAAGAAGAGAGCGGGCGCGAAAACGATTGGTTCGAATGATTCGAATTCGCCGGGAATTAGAAGTAGCAGCGGAAAAGAAGGGGAGTCATGAAGGGGTTGTTTGTCGTGTAAAGACACTGACAAATATCCAGGAAGATGACCTTATTGGCGATTTCGATACGCGAACCAATTCGCTCGTTCCTACTGGAAATGGTGATTTTATCGAATTGCTGCGTGGAGTTCGTATTCAGCCGAAACGATTGTCGAGATACTTGATCATTGATCAACGGACGGGAAAGCTTGCTTTCGCTCGGGTTGGGCGGGGCAGGATAACCTTCTTCTCAAGTGGGGTTTCTTTTCACGAGCCGTTTTCGTATGGGGATCGGAATTTCGATATTGTGATTAACTTCGAATGGGATGGAAGCGGTATTCGGAAGCGGAGTGGGACAGTATTGCTGAAGGATGAGAATTCGGGGAGGGAGTACAAGATCGAGTTCGCCTTTCATTTGAATGGTCTTGAGTTGTTCGGGCATGCGTTTGAGAGTCTTGAGAGTGAATTTTTGAACCTCTCCGGAAAGGTCGACTCCAAGCCTTTATTTCAAGCTCATATGATTGATCATCTGGAAAGAGTCTTTTCGGATCCATTTCGGTTTAAGCACAAGCTACATGGTACCCAAGCCAGTGGCTTTTTTAAGAGAAGGAATATCCCCGACTATTGGGTAGTCGCGCATTCGTTTCGAGATTCCGCAATTCTAATTGCCCGCCCCTATCCGTGAGCCGGTTCTATTCTTGTTTCAAGATTTGTGGATACAATGGATTTCGTGATTAAGTCATTTAGAAGGGCTGCGAAAAATGCGAAATAAGCGAAGAAAGTCCGACTTTTCGCATATTTCGCTTAATTAGCACTCCCTGTCAGCTTCCAGATTTCTCGATCTGCTCCTCCGGTTTTCTCGCGTTGAGGGTAGGCCGCTCCAGCTTTTTGCAGGATATTCAGAGCCTCGTCAAGTCGACTGCCGGTCGCATGATTGGAGAAGAGCTGCTTGTTGATTTCAGTGCGGGTTAGCCCAATGCGATTCTTCTCTAGTCCATCATAGATTTTGTCTGCATCGGGGTGGTTGAAGGGAGTCCCGAAAATCCAGCGCGCCGTGCGTTCGCAATAGTCCCAGAGCGCAAGCGCAGCTTCAAGGCTCGCTGCGCTCGATTCCCGTTCTCCAAGAGCCAAGGAATAAGTGAGTGTCAGTCGTCGTACGTGTGCTTCTGCGCGACCAATCACGGCCCCGAAGAGACCGGGTTTTCCGGCAGAGAGCTCACGATATTTGGCACGCCATAAATCCTTCGCTGCCGGCGAGAGATCTATGACGGTTTCCTCACTGTCGGCGATTTGTGCGAGCGCCAAGGCTAGCGCGTTGATCTCGGGGCGAAGGGCTTCCATGGGAACCTCACCGCCGTCTGGTAGGTATTTAGACCGCTCGGTATAGACCCAGAGAAACCGGTTCACGAAGCCGTTGTCGCAGTCCGTCTTGGTAAGGAGGTCGGAGGCTTCTGTCTTGGTGATATGACCGAGAACGGAAATATGTGGGCTGGTTGCCCGATCCGGTGAATTCTTCACCATGCTCCGCAGGTCATTCCCGTCCCATACATCCCGGAGAATTGCAGAGAGAGAGTTGCTTTGCCCTTTCATACGCTTGAGCACGGAGGCGAGTTCTTCTTCGATCACAAGGAGCCGCTTGTCGTTGATGCCCCCGCTCATCTCTCCGTTCTTGTCGAGCGAGTCGTCGCGGACGTGGTAAATGAGCCCCTCTCCTGAGTTCAATCCGGTTGCCCGGCAGTCGTCATACCACGATTCATCGAGTTCATTTAGGATGGGTTTGAAGGCATTCCAGCTCGTGCCTTTCCGGCCTTTGCCAGTGGACCCACAAAGAACACCGAATAGGTTGGGATAGTGTCGCGAGTTGCCGGCGAAGGTGTAGCGATTCCGACCTGCGATGCTGCCTACTGCGGTTAGGAGGTTTAGTAAGAGCGCGGCTTCTCCTGCCTCCGTCGCGGGAAGTATCTTCCCGATGATACCTCCCACGATTCCAGGGAGTGCGGCTCGGTCCAATTGTGCGGGAGGGTTAGATGGGAGTTCATCTTGCGCCAGCTCTGTTGGAGCTTCGTAGATAGTTTCTGTTCGGTTCATGAGAAGAGTCCCTTAAGTTGAGGTTGGTCTGCGGCGCACAGTAGCGTGCAGTCATTCAGGTCCTCGGCTGGTTTCCCATCTCTTTGGCGGAGTCCTTGAATGTTGAAGATCGACACTCTTGTAACTCCGGCACCTGCTAGGGCGTCTGCCCATTTTCGCGCGGCCACCATTCCTCCGCCGTCTGGATCGACGTGAGGGAATATCTTCACTTCGCGATCTTGGAACTCCGGTAGAGCGGCCAATGAGATAGAGCAATTTTTTCCCAAGATTGCGACCGGAAGTGTCCCCCATTCACCCTCTTCTAATAGAAAATGGAATACGGCCAGAAGATCGGGTCCACCTTCAGCGAGAGCAATTTTACGAAAAAGGTTTGGCAATGAGTGCACAGGCTTTAAACCTACTGGCCAAGTTTTCTTGGATCCTAAAAGAGTGTGTGCTTTCCGTTTTCCAAGTGAACCGATTTCGGGAAAAAATCCACCGTCCATACGTCTCGCCTCTGCGACTCGGCGGGATGTGTCCGTGACGATCCAGCACGGGAATCCGCAAACCGTGCCGAATCTCAGGACACCCATTCCTGACGCTAAAGCGATAGCTTCGGGATTAAGATGGCGCAGAGTCGCAACTCTGATCAATTCGTTTACTGTTCCTTGATGTAGGTCGCTCGGAAGTTGAAGACTCTTCTTTCTTTGAATTGATTGATGGGGCTGTGGCGATTGCAGTCCAGCAAGCTTAATGAAGTGGCGGATTGAATCTTTTTCATCCATCCCAAGGGCCAGGGAAATCAGGTCTGGGCCACGTCCGCTGATTCCGCAGGAAAAGCAGTTGAACTTGGTCAGGTTTTCATAGAATCCAAAGCTGGGCTTTCGATCCCCATTTACATGTCGATCCGGAAAGAAGCATGACACGTTCTTTCCGTCTCGATCAGGTATTTCCCCGGGTATCGCCAGTCGGCGCGCAAGCTCGTTCAAAGGGAGGCGTTTGATTGCCTCCTCAAGAGTATTATCTTTCATTGTGGTGTGGTTTGTTGGTTGCGAACCACCCCTTCCGTTGCTACTCTGAAATGCTTACCACAGCTATTTCAGGGTCTTCTCTTCGGGGGAGGCCCTGTTTGTTTTTGTCCTTGGTTAGGTTTGGTTTTTTAGTTGGTCGGCGCTCTTTTGAGGCGCTTCGGTGAAATCTAGTTTTGCGGCCTGTGTTCGAATGGCCGGCAAGTCATCCCGCGATTTGGGTTTGCTTGGTAAAAAAAGGTTTTGAGGACTCTATCCTTCTGTCGTGAGATCGATCGCTATCGGGATGGCGACGTCCTTGCCGCTGCGCATCCCCTGCAGGCGTTGCAGTTCGTGAAGGTCTTTCTGAAGCGTTCGGTGGATCGCAGTCTCGTAACGTTGAAGCTTGTCCATAACGTCCGAATCAATGAGGGCGAGGTCGGCGGCTTGTTCAGACTCTTCTTCGATTCGCTCGATAAGTTCCTTTGCCACTGTTGCTCGGGAATGGGCAGCAGCTGCGTATTCATCAACTGAGGCAGTGGTGCCCCCGTCCAAATTTTCGATCAGCCAGTCTACCATCGAGCGGAGGTCCGTCATTTTTGCGGGAGGCCAGTCAAAAGACTCGTTGAAGGCATCTCCCAGTTTTGACCAGTTCTCAGAAGAGCAGATCGAATCGAAGACCTTGTCCGCGATACCGGGATCGGCAGGAGATTTTGATTTTTTAAGTATCTCACCCCAGGCCTTATCGAGGGCACAGAGGTCGTCGCGCTCCGAAAGCAGTCGGGCAAAAGTGGCTTTGGCCGGCTCTCTGTGGGTTCTAATTCCTTCCAAAGTGAGCGTATTGCCAATCGCTCTCCATCGCCGCTTTTCTCGCGCTGCGTGAAGGATCCGAGGCTGAGTCTCTACGCTGCGCGCCAGTCGCCAGAAGCCTAGAGCAATGCGGTCGGCGATCGCAGACTCAAGAGCATTACAAGGCTCCAGTTGAAGAATGAATTCACTGCGGTGTGCTAACCAGTCTTCTTCGTTTTCCAGCCAGGGGATGACCGGATTCAACGACCTGAGGCCATGGGCGATTCCATTTAATGCAACCACTTGCTTACCTTCATCGGTGTTTGGCCCGGTGGATTTGGCAGCATTCTTTTGGTTGGCTTTCACTTTTGCAGCGTCGGAATTCATAATGGAAAACGTGTGTTTTGAGTGCGGGGATTACTGATCTCGATGAGACGCCAGTGATTAGTCTGTGATACCTTCGGCCTCGAGTTGTTCCACGTAGCCGAGGGGGTAGCGGATCGTCCTCGGGCCAAGACGATTTGGCTGCAGTCTGCCTGCTTTTTCCCATCGCTTGATGGTGATGACGTGAATACCCCAGCGTTCAGCTAGTTGCTGACGAGTGAGGCAATTGTTAGGTGGTGGGCATTGAAGAACCTTCATGCCTCACTATAGGAGGCAAATGTCCCTTCAAGCTTGCCCTTGCTCTTGGGTTAATTCGCCAATTACCCCAAGTCGTTGTAGATCAATACTTTCGGAGCATTGATCGGAGCTTGTCCTGAACGCTTTTTTTTCCTTTTGAAGTCGCTTCACCTTCAGAGTAGACCTTGCCGATCGGTTGGAAATGCTCCTCAATCTCAGCGGGTGAAAGCGTTTGAACAAGCCACGGATAGACAACCTCTTCTGCCCAGAGCTTAACGTTATCTTTGTCTATATCGTCCAACTCCAACATCCGAATGAGAATTGAAGTCTCCTTTTCTGTGGGTGGACGCTCTAAAATGAATGACAACAATGCTTGGGGAATGCAGGTCACTTCTTGAAAGGACTTTACGAGAGGGTGATCAGGCAAACGGCCCGTCAGATGCTCGGTCAAAGCTTTCTGTCTCTCAAAATCTTTTGCTCGGTCCCTGAACTTGTACATGTCGGCCATCGCTGTCCAAATCTGCTTATTGAGGGGAGTGTAAAGAGATGGGCTCCTTCCTCTCCCCTTACGCTTGACCAGATGAATAGGGCACGAATCTCCCAGTTCAAGGTCTTCAAATTGATCAAGTATCTCTCCGACCTCTCCTTTCGCACTGCTATAAAAAAGGACAGGCCAGTAGGGCATCCAATGAGCGACTTCTTGAATCGCTTTCCGCGCCTCTTTGAAATCCGATTCGGTTCTTCCCTTCTCAACGGTGTCTGCAAGGGCTTCGGTTAGCATCACGGCCAGTCTGGCAAGTTGACCTGCGGCGGCGGCGTTTCCGTTTAATGTAAGTTGGCACATGGCTTTACATCCAGTGTGAGCCAGCTTGTTGATTGCGCTGGCGGCTCTGCTTTTAAAACCGTTCTCTCCTGTTCGGAAGAATGTCGGTGCCGTAGTTTTCAAGTCTCCGAGACTTTTCTTTGCCTTGGTTGCCAGAATCACCGATGCAGTTTCAAGGTTGACCACCTCTCGACTAATCCATTCCATTTGGTTGCGCTCGTAGTCTTCAAACTCTTCCGGATTGAGTCCGAGCTGAAGGAGTTCATTGTTAGCCTGATCGTTTTGTTCTTCTTGCGTCATGAGTCGTGAAGTTTCGATTCTCTATTCAGACACAATCATGAGGTGAACAATCTCAGGGTAAAAGAAGGAAAGTGATCAAGTTCGGACAATCGGCGAGCGACGAGATTTTTGGTGGGAAACAGGGTCAGGTCCAAGATGTAACCCTGTTTGGTGCAGACGGGCAGGGTCGCGGATGTCTGAATCAGGGGGGGGCAAGAAGCGAGTCGAATGATAGCAAGTCACTCCCGTAAAAAATTCCGATCCGACCGGTTCCCCTTGCCGAGATTGCAGCCCTCACAGAAAGTCTGAAGATTGCTCAGGATTGTCAGGCCACCGAGCGAAAACGGCGTGATGTGATCGAGATGAAGAGTAATACCTTCGCGAGGCCCCCTTCCGCAGGCCACGCACTTCCCTTCATCCCTTTCCAGCACTTGGAATCGCAGTCCCAGTGGGATCATTCGATCGCCACGCCGGCCCCGCTTATTTGGCGTCAGAGCCTTTCTCAGTTCTTCGCTCGAGTCCCACTCCCACGCGAAGGAATCGTCGAAGCGGGGGAGGCAGGCGAACTGGTATCCCTTGTTCCCGATGAGGTGCCCCTTGAGCAGGGCGACGGCGAGAAATTGCGAAACAAAGGTCTCCGGTGTGGTGTCGAGAAACGCCTTCTGCTTCGCCGAGTAGGTCCCGAGGCTCACCTCGTCGTTGTCCGTCACCTCAAAACCGCAGCGCAGGAGGACGTCGGCCATAATCCGCTTCTTGGCCTGTCGGATCTGCCTCGCCTTCTCTTTCTCCATGCCCCGGCCCTCCGTGAACTGGATTCGCTGTTCCAGGCCGATGATACCCTTCAAATCTTTTTCCGTCGTGAAATTCAGGCTGAACATCATCCCTCGCGCCGACCCGCAGCGGGAATAGGCGAACAGGCGGTAGTGGTCGCTGGTATTGAGGTAGAGCTGCACGCTCAGATCCACCTGGTCGCCGCCGATCCCCAAGGTATAGTCGTGGCTGCCTTTCAGTAGTTCGAATCGCTCGGTGTTGTATTGAAGCGGGGCGATGGTGGCTCGCTTTGGTTTCACCGTGATCTCGCCGATCCGAACGCCTGTTCGCGGCAAAACGGTATCTCGCAGGGTTCTGGCGAGTGCTGTGATTTCCCGGGGCGTTCGCATCCTTCTAAGTTCTAGGCGATTCGCGTAAGTTTTTCCATGTTCTAGTGATGAGGGACGATGATCCATCCGGTGGCAAGCTCGCCATAACTTTTGCACGGCGCACCCGAGGCTGCGATGTGAGCAGTCAGGGCACAAAGGGCGGCGTCGACGAGATCGATATTGGTGAGTTCTTCGCTGGCGATCCCGTACTGTCGCAGCAGAGCGTTGCGGTCCCTCCGTTTGTTCCTCGCAGAGACCGGTGACCCGTTGAGGGCGCAGGTAATGGCGTGGGGGAAGGTTTCGAAGCATTGCTTCCTCCCGGTGGGCAGAGGAATCTTTCGACAGAGGGGATGGGTGGTTTCGAGTGCCCGGAACAGTTCCTCCCCCTGGAGCATCCAACCATAGTGATTAGTGGGATGCTCCACCGCTGTTTCGCGGGTCGGCGAGGAGAAACACCAGATCCCCTCCTTCATCAGTTGCCTCTCGGCTGGCCGCGATCTTCCGTCTGTGCTCCAGCGGCACGGTGCGTCGATGGCGAATACCTGGGCTTGAACGGTATCGCGGCACCACTCAACTATATCGGCCAAGTCCCGCGATGGGCAGCGGGCAAAGTACGAGCCGTCCTTGAGCGCGACGGCGTGTGATCCTTTTCGCTTTCCGCCGACATCAATGCCAGCGACTACGAGTGGCTGCTTCTTGGTGTTCATGTTTTAGGGGCTGGGGGCGGCGGGTTGTTGAGAGGCGTAAAGACTAGCTGCTCTTTCGGATATATGCCGTGAAAGATCTCATAATGGACGAGGTAGAATCGGGAAGATTGAACGCCCTTAATAAGTTGCATAATTTCTGGATTTACGCAGGCATATAGTGCTACTTGTCATGCCAAAATTATCGCTTTGCTATAATTCATTGAATCCTGAACAGCTGCGTAGCACAACGATGACTTCGTCTAACTCTATCTACGGCCTACCTCAGGATTCTCCCTCCTCCGTTGTGAAAGAGGGCGACATCGGAGATGCCTTTATCGAGAAACTCGTCTCCCTCAAATACACCCACCGCCCGGACATTCATGACCGACCAACGCCGCATAGTCGCCAAGGTGGGCGAACTGATGGTGCTCTGCGACGAACTGAAAGCCTCCCTGTCCCGAACCCAAACCGAATCCCGCTGCTGGCTCGACGCGGTGATGGAGCAGATGATCCGACCGCACTCCTGATACGGCAAAGAAGAATTAATCGTTCGATCTAAACCTCAACACAAAGCAACAAGCACAGAATGTATCAAACAGGCGGAACCATCAAAGAAACGCTGGAGGCGGTCCAGCAATCGAAATTCGTCCTCCCGGCGATCCAACGCGAGTTTGTCTGGAAGCCGGAGCAGATCGCCCGTCTCTTTGACAGCCTGATGCAGGGGTACCCGTTTGGCACGTTCCTCCTCTGGAAGGTCGATGGCGAACACAGCAGCAACTACAAGTTCTACGCCTTCGTCTGCAACTACCACGAACGCGACAACCCGCATTGCCCGCCGCTTCCCGTTTTCCACAATACCGAACTCACCGCGGTTCTGGACGGCCAACAGCGCCTGACAGCGTTGAATATCGGTCTGTGCGGTTCGATGGCGTGGCGGATTCCCTACAAATGGAAGACCAACCCGGACGCCTACCCGGAACGCTTTCTTTATCTCGACCTTTTGGGCCAAGTTGAGGACAACGACGAAAGCGGAAACAAATACCATTTCGAGTTCTTGACGGAGGATCGGGCGACCTCTCCCAAGGAAGGTGAATGCTGGTTTCGCGTGGGCGACATCCTAGGAATGGAGAGCGGCCCTTCGATGCTCGCGTGGCTCAACAAACGCATTCAACAAGATGACTTGGACAGGGCGTATACGACTCTTGATCGGCTTTTTCAAGTCGTGCACAACAAAAACCTGATCTCCTACTACGAGGAAAAGAGTCAGGATCTGGAGAAGGTTTTAAACATCTTTATCCGCATGAACAGTGGTGGCACTGTCCTGTCATACTCGGATCTACTCCTTTCGATTGCTGTCGCACAGTGGTCGGGTGATGCAAGAAAAGAGATCCACTCGCTTGTGGATAAGTTGAACGCCGCTGGCGAGGGCTTTGAGTTTTCCAAGGATCTCGTCCTGAAGGCCGGCCTGATGCTCGCCGACATAGGAAGCGTTGGATTCAAGGTTGAGAATTTCAATCACCAGAATATGGGGACTCTCGAAAAGCGGTGGCCTGACGTGAGACGTGCGTTGACCGTCGCGGCTCACCTTCTCGCGGACTTTGGATTCAACGCAAAAACACTCCGCGCAGATAGTGCGATTCTACCAGTTGCCTACTACCTGTGCCTCAGGGGAGTGGGGAATGACTATCTCTCGAAGGGCGAGTATGCCAATGATCGCAAGGCGATTCAGAAATGGCTTTCGCGCAGTCTTTTGAAAGCCTCCGGGATTTGGGGGAGTGGCCTCGACACACTGTTGACAGCGATTCGAGAAACGATCGTGAAGCATGGTGCCGATGGTTTTCCGATCGAAGAGTTGCAGACGGTTATGGCTAAACGTGGCAAATCGCTCCTGTTCTCCGATGACGAGATTGACGAATTAGTTGAGATGCAGTTCGGGGACAGGCGGCTCTTTACTCTCCTCACGATGCTCTTCCCGTTCGTTGATGTCACCAATCACCACTTCCACATTGATCACATCTTCCCCAGATCTAGATTTACGACACCGCGGCTTAAGAAATTGGGACTTGAGGACGAAAGTATAGAGGAGTTCAAGGAAATGGTGAATATGCTGCCGAACCTCCAGTTACTCGAAGGGCTCGAGAACATTGGGAAGCAGGCGGCTATGCCGAGAGACTGGCTGGAGGATTCGATGGGTGAATCGGCTCGGAAAAATTACTGCGACAACCATTTGCTGGGAGACGTCCCAGAGACCATTCACGAGTTCGATGGATTTTTCGCCACGAGGAGAACCGCACTTCGCGCACAGATCGAGGCGATTCTCGCCCCGGATGAACAGCCTGGGCAAACCTAAATTCGCCCCCCCCGCATGCGGAGATCGACGCCTGGCGGGAAATCCACGAGAAGAAGTAGGGCCAAAACTTCGGCAATCGAGTGACGCAATGATTGATCAATTTGTTGCGAATTCTGTATAGGAGGCTTTTCCCGTCATATCAGCACGTTCGGACTCATTTTCATCGCTGGTAATTACGACAACGTTGGACGGCGTCAGTAAGCCACCAACGCCCGTAGTCACCCGATTTCTCTGGTCCAGGTAATGGGCTGCCGTCACTCGCAAATCACTGTGTCGTAAAAAGCTGCTCGCGGCATGGATACCGTGAAGTGCATTCACCATACTGCCGGCTTCCTTCCGGAGTTCGTGAATCGGTTTCTGTACGTGCTCCAGCGGTTTCATCCCATCAAATTCAAGATTTCTTAGCCAATCCAGAAGATGTTTCTGGTGAGTGCGGGCACGGTAGGCATTGTAAGAAGCGCGGGGACGCGCGACACGAGCTGCTTCAATCACAAACTCGCCGGTCGCTTTGGCTTTCCAACCGCGTAGCAGTTCGATCACTTCCGCATCGACGAGAACCTCGCCCACGGTGTCTTCTGTCTTCGGGCGGAAATACGGTGTGTAGTCGATCCGGATAACTCCGTGTTCCAAGTCGACCTGATTCCATAGCAGTTTGTCGATTTCCTCGAAACGGAGGCCGGCGCATAGGGCTAACACAAGAATCTTCCATTGTTCCCGTCGACTCACTTCCATCTGCTCGTGCAATCGAAGGGCTTCGTCTGGCAGAGTTCTTCGACGGGCGTCAGATAGAACGAACGGTCCTTCAAGTCCTCGCTTTTTGCGAGCCTTTGTCATCTTCTCAACATAGCAATCGATGTAGCCTTCGATTTCCGTGTCGGTGAGTTCCCCGGGGGTCGCCAATTCCTTCGCTGCTCTATCGATTACTTTTCCCGGATCGATCTTGGAGAGGTAGCGCATCGACTGCCGTGGAAAGAAGCGGATTTCTTTGAAAGGGTGCGGGTCGGGGATCACGAGTTCTTGTTCGACAAAAGGAAGCACCTTCTGACCGAACAGTGATTTCGCATTTCGGATGATGCCGTTCAGCGTGTTCTTCCTCGCTCGTTGACGGGACGGGTCCGCGCCTCCTTTCTCAAGTTCCCGTTTAATCCAAGCTTGAATTTTTCTTGGGGAGATCGCATCGAGTTTGATCGAGTCAACCTTGTCCCGCCATTCCTGATTCTTGCCATTGCGCCAGTCATAGCGACCTGCGCCGTCGATCTCCATAATTCCGGATACGATCCGCCGGAGTGACTTGCGGTATTCATTAAGAGTTCGCGGCTCGATCTCAGCGACTCTTTCCGCTTCGGTCAGATAGACACCGATGGTAGCGGCCCGCCTTTTCGGAGCAGGTCGCTGTTCTTCCATCACTGCCTGCCAACCTCGAGACTTCACATCGAGAAATAATTTCACCGCTCGCGAACCTGCTTCGTCCTTATTGCCGGTTCCGAGTGAAAGGTAATGCCTTTCGCCACAGTGTTGAATTTGTACGCCGTAAAAACTCTTTCCCGGGGCTTTGCTGACTTTCTTTTTCCAGAATCGGGAATCCGTCTTCGAAAATTTGGTTTGCACTTGGTTTGCACTTTTTCGGTTTCTCTTTGATTCTGTCATGATCCGTTGTGATTTTATAAAACACATGTAACCCATTTATAATAAGGATTCAACCAGATATAGTGGGGTGCTTTTCGGATCATGTTAGATCATCTCTAATCATTGGGCCAGCAAACTGTAAATCTGCTGGCTATGCCTTCGAAGGTTCGAATCCTTCTCTGCCCACCATTTTAAAACGCCTCAGCCAAGAGCAACTTGGCTGAGGCGTTTTAACGTACTGCGGAAGGAAGGATGAGAATAGAGTTCGACTCGAAGCGAGCCCCGGGCGAGCGTAGAGATCGGCCAAAGGAGTGAGAGTAGCGAGCGACGACGCGGATAATCCTTCTCTGCCCACCATTTTAAAACGCCTCAGCCAAGAGCAACTTGGCTGAGGCGTTTTAACGTACTGGGAAAGGAAGGATGAAGAACATGGTTCGACTCGAAGGGAGCCCCGGGCGAGCGTAGAGATCGGCCAAAGGAGTGAGAGCAGCGAACGACGACGCGGATAATCCTTCTCTGCCGACCATTGCCATCCACCATCGAAGCCGCTGATCACCTGCGAGCCACATTGCCGGTGCTTCGAGACAGCTGGAATCGGGAACCAAGCCACGCGGCGGACACAAAAAATGGCCGATCTGCAAAGATCGACCATCCCGTGATGTTTTTCTATCGGCTTTTGCCGTTAGAGGGACGACAAAGCCTAGAGGCTCTTTACGTCCTCGGCGCAAGGTCCTTTAGGTCCCTGGGCTTTGGTGAATTCGACGGAATCCCCTTCGCGGAGGTCTTCGAACGCTGTGTTGCAGCCGTTGCGGTGGAAGAAAAGATCATTTCCCTCGGTTGCGATGAAGCCGAAGCCTTTGTCTTCGATGATTTTCTTGATGGTTCCCTGAGGCATGATATTTCGATGGATTGGTATTAATCTACGCGGCTGACGTAGCTGACGTCGTTCTGGACGTCGATCGCAGCCATGACCCCCTTATACCAGTTATTTCAAATAGCTTGCTTTATTCTCAGCGATTCTGCGGAAGGGGCGGCGCGGAATTGCCCGTATTTCGTGAAATGCCACGAAATAGCGATCGATCAGAGCGCTCAAATCGGCTGTCGAGGCTCGTGCCCCGGGTGTCCCCGCTTGATCCTGGTGTTGGAATGTCAGGGCTCTGCACCCTGATTCGCTTTGGGAAAGAGCGAAGTGCGGATCTCTTTCCATTCCTCCATTTCTTTCGGCTTTCCCCACTTCGAATACAGCGTGCTAAGGGTGTTGCTGAGGCGGTAGCGCATCCGTTCGACATGCTTCGGATGCATTTTTTCAGGGGTTTCCCTTTCGTGAAACAATTTCCAGTCGGTGAGGAGGATGCGTTCCGCTTCACTGAACTGTCCGAGTCCCATGATCGTTTTTGCTTTTGATATTCGCCAGGGAATGGCTCGAGGATCGTCGGGTGCTTTGTCTTTCAGAAAAACGTCAATCTTTGTCAGCGCCTCCTGATACTCTTGAGCGTCGCTAAGGCACTCCACATGCCGGATGCGGTTGTAGAGTGTAGCGGGGTGATTCTCTCCCAGAGACTGCAAAAAGGAGTGGTAGAGATCTTCAAAAATTTGGGCGAGCGACTGAAAATCTCTATTTCTTCCGGCGAGGGTTGCCAGGATTTTGGTAGAGCGGTTTACGCGTTCCTCGTCCGTGCCTTCGTTTTCGATATGAATTCTGATAACGCTTTTTGCGGTCAGGCCGGCGGCTTCGTCGTCGCCGCCTGACATAAGGGCTTCGGAGAGGTCCAGAGCGATATCGAGAACGGGGCCGTTGCGCCAGGTTAGCCCTTTGTTAGTCAGTTGAGGGCTGAGTATGTCTGAAGCGGTCACCAGTTCCCCTGCTTTTATGCAGCGTTGTGCGTAACGGTTTCCGCGGATCAACGTGATGGGATGGTTGGCGCCGAACTGCTCGATGCTCCTGTGGTATGCCTGCTCCAGCAGGGCCAGACCGCTTTCCTGATGCTGCGTATTCCAGAGATGCTCCCCTAACCAGAACGCGGCTCCGGGATCCCGTTGCCGGAGGTCGGGCGCGGCCTTGCCGTCGGACGTATTTGTCACGGAAGCGATCATGTCCTGAACGGCCTTTTCGTCTTCGGGGGAAAGTTCCAGTTTCCCGGACCACCGGAAAAGCCCTTCGACGTTCTTCCTGAAGAGCGGATCGATCGATTCGAGGTCGAGGGCGGTGAGCCGGCAAAGCATTGCGCCAACGGCAGGGCTTTTGCGATCTCCAAAAACATCGGCGAGATATCTCGAGGAATCGGTCGTGTGGGAATGGTAGGGACCGTAGAAGTCCCTGCTGTGGAGAAGGAGAGATTCAGCTGCGGCCATGGCTTCTTCGGGGCGGTCTGTCCGTCGGAGTGCTGCCACCAGAAAACTCGAAGGCCAGTAGTGCCCTTTTTGACGGGCCCGTCCTTCGAAGTGATGGCGGTCAATTTCCCGGTTCCAGAACTGGTAGGCGGCCTCGTGATTGCCGCTTCCGGTTGCGTGTTGCGCCATGATCGCGAGGTAGGCGCGCTCATTAAACCCGGGGAACCGGTCAGGATTTTTGAGCACTTCGTTGAGGGTTTCCCCGGCCTCGTTCAGATAGGCGGAGCGTTTCTCATCGTTCCAGTAGGCCGCCTCGAGGAGGTTGCGACAGTGGTTCATTCGCGCGACGTGAACGTCTTCATGGTTTTCGCCGAGAGATGCGCTCAGGCTCTTCCAGGATTGACGGGAGGCGATGAGCGCTTTCTCCTGCTTGCCCGAAGCCCGGTTGGCGCCGTTGAGCAGATGGGTCAACCGTTGAACCATCTTCTCGTTGTCCGGTACCTCTTCTGCGGATTTCAATGCGTTCTCGAAGGTGGTGGATGCTAAATCGGTGCGACCGAGGTCGCTGTAGGTCCGGCCAATCGCCTCCTGAATTCTGGCGCGGATGGCCGGCTGGGAAAAGAATTCAAAGGTGACCGTCGTTTCGGCCTGTCTGAGCACGTCGAGCGCGAGCATGTCGGAACCTCCGTTTTCGGGGGCGGCCTGACGGAAGGCTTCGAGCAGAAACTCGGGAACGGCATCGGCTTCGGCAAGGCGGGCGTCAGCCAGTTCTTTCGCATCGGTCGCCTCGATCGCCCATCTCACGCTCAGTGAGGTAGCGAGAAGGAGGATGCAGAAGATGCTCAGAGCGGAAAAAACCAGGGTCTTGTGTTTCCGGACAAATTTTCTCGCTCGATACTGACGGGAGGGCGGCCGCGCTGAGACGGGGTCGCCGTCGAGATAGCGATTCAGGTCGTCTGCGAGAGCGCCGGCTGAGTCGTAGCGGCGCGACGGGGACTTCTCGATGCAGCGAAGCGCTATCCAATCCAGTTCGTCTCTCAATTGCTTAGGCCATCGATCGAAGGTCGTGTTGCGATTCGCTGCCTCCGCTTCGCGATTTTCACCTGAAGAAGTCTGCACGCGAACCGAGGGACGTTCCGCTTCGCGTTCCCGAATCATTCTCAGCAGGTTTTCGATATTCTGTTCAGAAATCGTCGCCGCCGCGAGAGGCGGGTCGCCGGTGAGCAGCTCGTAGAGCACGGTTCCGAGACCGAATACGTCAGAGCGTGTTTCCACTTCGCCGCCTTCGGCCTGCTCGGGGCTCATGTATTGCGGGGTGCCGAGAACCTGACCGTCGAGGGTGAGGAGGGTGTGGTTCGGCCACTTTTCCTCGAGTGTTTTCGCGATGCCGAAATCGATGAGCTTCGGAACAAATTTTCCTTCCCGGTTGATCGACACAAGAATGTTATCCGGTTTGAGATCGCGATGGATGATCCCGTGCCGATGGGCGTGTTCAACGGCGCGGGCGACGTCGAGCAGGAGGAGGAGTCGCTCGCGAATGCTCAGTTTCCGCGAATCGCAAAATTCGACGATGGGTTCGCCGGAGATGCTTTCCATCGCGAAGAAAGGTTCGCCCAACTCAGTTTCGCCCACTTCATATAAACGGACGATGTTGGGGTGGCTCATGATGGCCAGGGTCCGGCTTTCCGCCCGGAATCTTTCGACCAGCGTGGCCTCAACGGCGCCGGTTCGAATAATCTTCAGCGCCACATTCCTTTCAACGGGATACTCCTGACGTGCGGCCCAAACCTCTCCCATGCCCCCTTTACCGAGAGGACTTGTTAATTGATATGGACCAATTTGCGTGACGTTTGCTCCCGATTTGTCGCGAACGACCCTGGCCTTCCCGTCCGGATTAAAATAGGTATCACGCCCCGAGGGGGCTATTCCCGATGCAGTCGTTTTCAGCGCGCATTTCGGGCACAGGCTTCCCAGGATGTTTTCGGAAAGGGGGAATCCGCATATGGGGCAAAACGCTTTCTCCATCTCCGTCAGGCTACTCAATTTGAGACGGAACAGGCAAATACCTAAACAGGTAAAATGTTATATACTGGTGACCTGCTACCGCAATGTATCGGGCTGCGTCAGGTTGGTATATACTCCGGACCAGTTTGTCGCAACGTTCCTTTCGCTTTTTCGAACTCGGGAATGAGATGGCAGATTTGCTATCGCTGTCATGTGGACCTGGCGGGAGATGCGGCGGCGATGCTGCCGGAGGTCGGAAAGGGCTTGCGCGAGATCGCTGAGAACTCGTCGATCCGGCTTGAATCAATCTTCGAATCCAGCGAGGCTGAGAACCCTCATATGAACATCCGCTTTCTTCTACTGATCCTGACCGCGCTGCTTTCGCCATTTGCTCTTCAATCAGAGGATTGGCCGCGTTGGCTCGGTCCCGGAGCCGACGGGATCAGCAGCGAAGTTCTACCGGAAACAGTGGAACTGACGAACGTCGTTTGGAGCGCGGAACTCGGGATCGGCTTCTCGTCTTTTTCGATAGCGGACGGAAGGGTTTATTCGATGGGTCACCGGGAGGGCAGGGAAACGGTCTGGTGTTTCGCGGAGAATGACGGGGCGCTCGTCTGGAGTGATTCCTACGAGGCTGAGTTGATGCCGAATTTGCACGAAGGTGGACCGGGCGCGACCCCGACCGTTCACGGGGATCACGTCTACACGATGAGTAAAGACGGCCAGTTGCGTGTCTACGTTGCCGCCTCCGGAAAGCTGGTCTGGAAGGCGGACATGCTCGCTCTCTCGGGGATGCGCGAGGCGCCGGAATGGGGATTTACCGCGTCACCGTTGATCGTGGGGGATACGTTGTACGTCGAGGCCGGAGCGACCTTTGCCTTCGACAGGAAAACGGGAGAAGAGCGATGGCGAAGTGAGGACTACCGCCCCGCTTATGGAACGCCTCAGTGGTTCGACGCGGACGGGCGATCGTTTCTCGCGGTTCTCAAAACCGATGGTCTTGTCATTCTCGATCCTGCGGACGGGAAGACCCTCGCGTTTTCAATCTGGCGGACGAGCTTCCAAACCAGTTCGACGACCCCGCTCTCGGTCGGTGACGGACGACTCTTTATTTCGACCGGATATGACGAGGGATGCGCGTTGTTCCGTTTTTCAGAAGGGGCTCTAAGCACCGTTTACGTTAACAAAAACATGTGCAATCACATGGGAAATTCGGTCCTCATAGATGGTCATCTCTACGGGTTTGACGGGACCGCGCATCGCGGGCGTCCCGTCGAATTCACGGCTATCGATTTGGAAACGGGGGAGAAGAAGTGGCACTTTCAGGATCTTAAGTATGGCAGCGTTATCGGGGCGGGTAAGGATCTGATCGTCCTGACCGAGACGGGCGAAATGTTGATCGGAGCCGCCTCGCCGGATCGGTTCGAGCCCCGCGTCCGCCATCCGGTGCTTACGGGGCGCTGCTGGACGCCGCCGGTTCTCGCGAACGGTGTGATCTACGCCCGCAATGCTACCGGAACGATGGTCGCGATTCGTGTCCGGTGAATTGCGCGAGGGCGGGACCACAAAAAAAGCCGTCCCCCTTTTCCGGAGGACGGCTCTTCGTGATGTGATATTCGGATATTCCGGATTAAGAATCTGACTCGACCTTACCGAGATACTTCAAAGGATCCGCTTTGACTTTCTTTTCACAACCGCCGCAGCAGACTGCGATTTTTACGGTGGCGGTAGCATCGGGATCGAGATCCTTACCGGAAAAGGCGCACTTACCTTCTTCGGCGTCAGCCAGTTTCTTTGCGTATTTGGCAGGATCTTTCTCGAACTTGGCGACACACTTGTCACAGCAGAAAGTTGCGGTGTAATCAACCGACTTGGAGCCGTCAGCGTCCTTGCCTTTGACGGGGCAAACTTCGTTGATTGGCTTGGCTTCATCGGCTCGGACTGGTCCGGCAAAGGTGAATGCGGACACGGCGGCGATCAGGAGAATGGAAAACAGTTTCATAATATATATTTGTTTGGAGTTTGTGTAATTAAAATAAGAATAGTTGGTTGGTCGATCTCTCTCTTCCGCGAAGCAGCGACACGCTGTCAGAGCGATAGGATGCACGAAGGGCAGAGAGCGGCTGAGCGACGTTTCCGATCGACCGGGAAAACGTCGATGTCTTGACCGGGTATCAGATCCGGAAAACCCCGAACCTCTCGCAGAAGTCCAGAGGAGGAGGCTCGAAATCGCGGACCACCGCATATTCAGGTGATTCCACGGTCGACGCATGAAGCGCGTCAAAGAGGTCTATGCCGGTGAACAAATCCAAACCGTGCCATTCCGGTGGATTGACGGAAAAATGGCCTTTCTCAGGCGCCGTGGCTGCGATCGGCATTTCCTGATCGCAATGGGGGCAGGGCGTCGGGTCTTCCTCCTGCGGAAAGTGGCAGCAGGAGGGTTTCGCTGATTCCTGCGTCGTGTCGGCGACAAAACAAAGACACAAGGGGGATATCGCCACCTGAAGGCAAAGCATCAAAAAGATGGCGATAGTAGGTTTCATGCGGTTAATATTCTCTTGGATACGGTTTCCTTCGTCAACGAAAAGTGAGAGACGTCATCCAGTCTATGACACGTGTCACACGATTCTGTTCAAACCTCGAAAGTGAGTGGAGATCGGTTTTCGGGGAATGCGGGGCGACAGGCAAAAGCCGGCTTCGTTTCCGAAGCCGGCTTTACCGGGTCAGTAGATTCGGGGGTGAGGAGGATTAGTAAGTTACAACGTCGATCACGGTGTAGGTTTCGGGGTTGATTGAGTAAACCGTTCCGTCATAGTAGCGATACACAACGCCCTCAGGAGCTGCGGGAAGTCGCGTAACGACCGTATCCGGCACAGGCTTGAGATAAGTGGTGTAGTAGGTTTCAGGCACCACGTAACCTTTCACCAGCGAGCTTTTGAAAGTCACGGGGTCAAAGGTTTCAGTTGTTGTCGTGGTGGTTACCGTAGCGGTGTTCCCGTAGATATCCGTGCCGAGGACTTCGACCACGGTGTATGTCTTGGGGTTCACGGCGTAGACCGTTCCGTTGTAAACGCGATATTCGACATCGGTGCGTCGATCAGGGATGCGCTCGTAGTAGGTTTTCGGAAGCGGATCGAGATAAACGTAGCGATCTTCCGGGATTACGTAGCCCTCCTTGAGACTTTCGGCGAACTCGGCTGCCTCTTCCTTGCTGAGTTGGGCACGGGCTTTCGCAAGCGCCTCGTCGCCGTTGGCACCGTTCACTGAAATGACGTTGCCTTCCTTATCGATCTTGGCTTTTCCACCATCAGTTTTGACGACAATTTTATCATCTTTGATCTTCACTTTGTCGTCATCAGCCGATGAGGTGAGAGGGATCGCGATTGCAAGAGCAGAGGCGAACAGACCGGTATAGAGTGGGTGGTGTTTTGGTGTTGTTTTCATTGCAGGTCTTTATGGTGCAAGTTGACTGCCAACTGCTATGTGTGATTTGTAAGTTGTTTACTATGAGTTTCTTGAGGACTTTCTTGCTTCCCGGGGATCCGTTGCGCGAGGCTGTTTTTCCGAGTTGGCCGTGCAGATTGCCGCCATTTCTCTTGCAGGCTGCAACCGTTCGATTCGTTTCAGGGACAGAGCGCTGTCGGGGGTGGGTTTAGTAGAGTAGATTCGGGGAAGAGGGAGTGGAATTTCACTGGCTCATTGCTCAGAGTGCGTTTTGGTCCTTATCGCCTCGCGTTCTCCATTATTTCACAACGTCCTGTTGATCAGCGGTCTCATCCTGATCGCTTTGAACCTGCGTCCTGCTATCACGGGAATCGGGCCGTTGGCCGAACGAATGCAGGCCGATGGGCTCAGCGCTGAGGTGGTGGGAATGCAGACGACGATTCCGCTCGTGCTGTTCGGGCTCGCCGGATTGTTTGTCGGGGCGATTGGGAACCGGTTCGGCTTTGCCCGCGCTCTCGGTGCGGGGCTTGTGATCTTATCAGCGGGCTGTTTCCTCCGGCCGTGGAATTTCAGCGGATGGGGGCTTGAGCGAATCGCTGGATCAATTCTTATTGGAGCGGGAATCGCCTTTGGAAATGTCCTGCTTCCGGGACTGGTAAAGAGTCGTTTTCCGAATCACATCGGATCGATGACGAGTCTCTATTCGACGGCGATGAATCTGGGCGCGATGTTTGGATTGGCGCTGGCGGTCCCACTCGCGAATTCCCTTGCGGGAGGCTGGAGAGGTTCTCTGAATGTGTGGGGTTTTGCGGCACTGATCCCGCTGCTGATCTGGCTTCCTCAGCTGCTGCAGAAGCCCACGATCCGCACGACGGGCAATCCGTTCACAGGAATTATCAAATTGCTGCGGAGTGCGCGGGCCTGGCAGGTCACGGCGTTGATGGGGCTGCAATCGCTGCTTTTTTATTCGAGTGTGGCGTGGCTTCCCACGATCCTTCAAGTGCGGGGCATGAGCGAAACGGCGGCTTCCGGTTGGGCGGCGACGATGCAACTCTGCGGCTGTGCGGCAAGTCTCATCATTCCGACGTTGGCGGGCCGTGCGCGATCTCAGAGCGGATGGACCGTATTTTGTGCGGCGTTAACGGTGTTCGGCATCGTCGGGATCCTGTGGCTGCCGCTCCCATGGGTGGGGTGGTCTACGATTCTGATGGGGCTGGGCCTGAATGCCGGATTCGGATTGTGCCTGCTGTTGATTGCGTTGCGCAGCAGCAGCGCCGAAGTGGCCGGCTATCTTTCCTCGATGGCGCAAACGGTCGGTTATCTCGTCGCGGCTCCCTTTCCGTGGCTTATCAGTTGGCTGAGCACGACGACTGACAGCTGGATGATTGGCTACGGGTTCCTAATCATTCCGGGGATCTTCGTCGGTGTGGCCGGAGCGCTCGCAGGACGGGCCGGAGTGGTCGACCCGTGAGGTTGCTCTGATCGCTTTTCGCGGGGAGAAAAAGTGCGGGGCGACGTCTCCGGTTCGACTCAGGGAGTCATCTTGTAATCCAGCGTGAACTGATGCTGTTCGCGCTCCGGAACGACTTTTGTGGACTCGCACAATTCTCCCTTGATCGGATTCCATGTCCGCACTTCGATCCGGTTTTCAGCCGGAACGAACCGCATCGCCCGCAGGCCTTCAGCGCCGTAATCGGAGACGAGGGCGTGAACGGTATTGCCGTGATCGCCGGTGGAATCGAGGCGAAACGCCTGCGTCCGACTTTGGTCCCCCGAACAAATCATGAACAGGTTCTCGTGCTTGCGAAAACACTTGTCCCACATCTCCTGCGAGGTATTCCCCAACGCGCCGTGCATTTTCTTCCAGACCATGCGACCTTTCGGGAGGGTGAAATACTCTTCGTTTGTTTTGGGTTTTTCACGCGGGCCGAGGTCCATGTGCGTCGTGACGATCGCGCGACGATCCGCATACTTTTCCAGAATCGAATCCGCCCATGCGAGGACGTCGTCGGGTGCGTTGCATTCCAAATGCAGGAAAACAAATTTCAGTCCACCGGCTTCGAACAGCTGAGCGCTGTTTGTGTTGTTTCCCGAGATCGTCGGGTTGCCACCGGCTCCCTCAAAACATCCGGCATACCAGTCAAATTCTTCGAAGCGTGATCTCGGAAAGACTTCCTGAAACAAGCTCGAATCGCCGGCGGTCTTCATGTCGTGATTCCCAACGGTGATTCCGTAGGGGATCTTTCCGTGCAACTTGTCCATCATTTGCTTCGCGAGGGCCCACTGCTCTCGATTGTTTTTGTCGACGATATCGCCGACATGGCTCACGAATGCGACTCGTTGACGGTCGAGATTTTCAACGATCCAATCCGTCCAGCGGTCAAATACAACATTCGTCAGCGGTTCCGTGCTGTCCGGCGTCATCTTTGTGCCGACTCCGCGGTAGTGCTGCGTGTCAGGGATGACAACGATAGTGAAGGAACCGTCCGGGGCGGCCTCCAATTCCTCTGCGTTGATCTGTGCGGCGCTCATTGACAGCAATAGAAGGGACATCACGATCAGGACTTTTCTGGATTTCATCAACTGACGATAGGTCGGATTCATAGAAAGCGGCAGGCGTCATAGCGCCGCATTGAATCATGGTAAGTTCCGGCGGGACCCCGGATGATTTGAGGTAGGCCGTTTACGTTTCCCGTTAAAGTTGCAGCGGAATGTGTCCGGCATTCACGGAGCGTCGAACTCAAGGGGTTCGGCTTATCGGTTACCTAACCGGCCATTCACAAGAGAAGATCCTGAATCTTATATCAACCCTTCAACGCTTATGAAGAATCCCTTCAGCCGATTTCCTTCACCTCACAAATTCAGTTTCGTTCTTCTGGCATTGATCGCTTTTTTCACCGCGATGGATCCGGTTGCGGCGAATCCGCCGAACGTGTTGTTCATCATCGTTGATGACATGCGTCCCGAGATGGGGTGTTACGGCGCTGACGTGATTCAAACTCCTAACATGGACGCATTGGCAGAACGCTCGGTCGTTTTTGATCGGGCTTATTGTCAGGAAGCGGTCTGCATGGCGTCGCGAAACAGCATGCTCAGTGGCTTTCGTCCGGACACGCGTCGTATCTGGGCCAATCGCGATGTTCGAGAGGAATTACAGGACATCGATTTTTTTCCAGCTCATTTCCGCAAGAACGGGTATCACTCCATCGGTATCGGCAAGATCGCTCACAACGGCTGGGAAGATCCGCGCTGCTGGAGCGAAGAACATCTCAAGCCGGAGAACATCGCTTACGAGTACACGACCCGTGCGGGGCGAAAGCTCGTTAAACAAATGCGGGATGAGGCAGAGGGTGCCGGCGAGCCTGATCCCTTTCGCGATGTCCCCGGAACGATTCGACGGGGGATGGCTTGGGAATCTCTCGACGTTGGCGATAGCGAACTCGGTGATGGCCAGATCGCTGATCTTGCGATCGAGGCACTCAATCGAATCCGTGATCGCAAGGAACCCCTGTTTCTTGCGGTGGGCTTTCTCCGTCCGCACCTTCCTTTCGTCGCGCCGGAAAAATACTGGGATCTCTACGATCCTGAAGAACTGCCTCAACCTGCTGTGGCCGCCTTTCCTGAAGGAGCTCCCTCTGAAGAGCACAACGGGTCGCGTGAACTGCTGACGCAGTATCGCGGATTGCCAGCGAAAACGCCCCTGGACGCAGAGGCGGCAGAAAAACTCGTGCACGGTTATCTCGCCTCGGTTTCCTACGTCGATGCTCAGATCGGGCGTGTCTTGACGGCTCTCCGCGATCTCGGGATGGAGGAGGAAACGATCGTCGTTTTGACCGCTGATCATGGCTATCATCTCGGTGATCAGGCGATGTGGGGGAAGGCGACAAATTTTGAACTGTCGACCCGGGTCCCGTTGTTGATCAAGACGCCCGGGATGACGACTGCGGGGCAACGCAGCGGTTCACTGGTGGAGCTCGTCGATCTTTATCCGACCCTCTGCGATCTTGCCGGCCTGACGAAGCCCGCGCATCTTCACGGGAGCAGCTTCGCGAATCTCATCGATGAGCCCGCGCTCGATCGACAGGAGTTCGCGCTGAGCCAGTATCCCCGGGGTGATGCGATGGGACGCAGCGTTCGGACGAAAGATTTTCGTTATACGGAGTGGCGGAAACACAAGACGGGGAAGCTGGTCCACCGGGCGCTTTACGATCTTCGCGATGACGATCTTGAGATTCGCAATGTCGCTGACGACAGTTCTTTCAGTGAGGTTGTTGCGAGGTTGAGTGCGATTCTGGAAGAGTCGCAAAGCAGCGGAGAAGCTCAGTGAGATATCGCTCCAGTAAACGGGCTCGTTATCCCGGATGCCGAGCGGAATGGTCCCGGGCCGAAGCGGCGTCGGGGGAGCCGTCAGTGTGCTCACTGTTTGGGAAGCGACGTCCGGTATTCGTCAGTGAACAAGCCGATTTCGTTGAATGGTATTTGCTGAAACGTGGCGAGCTCTTTGAGCAGTCTTGCGTCCGGAGTCAGCGTGAAATCGGGAGTTTTCCCGTCGGCAAATCCCAACTTGATCGGGTCTTCTTCTGTCCCTGTCAGGGTTCGGAAACCTTTCATGTCAGCCGCATCGGAACTGCCGGATGATCCCGTCGTGTTGACCGCCAGGTTTTCCGCGAGATCGATTTTTGCGATGAGTTTCTTCGCGTTGCCGTCGAGGTTGATGACCTGTTTTTTACTGTCGACGAATACATTCCTGACAATGCGATTGTGCAGCGGTTCGCGGGGCGAATCGGTCATGATCTTTGCGAGGGTGGGATACCGGTCGCTCCAGGGTGGAGTTTGGTAGCCCAGCTTTTCAGCCTTCTCCTCGAAGTTCCAACCGGAGTATTTGGGGTCGTTCCATTGTTTCCATGTCATTCCTCTGGAGTCGAGGTGAAGACCGATGGGACAATCGACGACGAGGTTGTTGATCACCGCGTTGTCGCGTCCGCCGCCGATCATGATGGCTCGTCCCGCCTGGTAGAAAACGTTCTCTTCGATTGTGTCTCCACTGTCACAATCGTCGAGGTAGACACCCATCGTGTTGACGTGTTCCGTGTTCCCGGAGCCGAGGTGATGGATGTAGTTTTGGCGCAGCCGGTTTCCCCGGCTCGTCCAGTCGCGTCCGGTGTAAAACGCCCCCGAGTCGCCGGTTTCCATGACGACGCGATAGATTTCATTCTGTTCGAAGAGATGCTCGTTTCCGCTGTAGAGGATCGCGTTGTGAGGCGCATCATGGATGCAGTTGTTTTTCACGATTTGTCCGACGCCGTAGACGCCGATCCCCGGGGCGTAGGTGCGTTGGAATAGGCCGTAGTGATGAACATGATTGTTGATCGCCACGTTTTCGCCGGGAGTCAGCGTCTTGCGATCACCTCCGTTGAGAATAATTCCGACGGTTCCAAGGTTGAACAGATCGCAGGAGCGAATCGTGTTCTTCGTTCCGCCCGTCATGTAGATTCCGCCGCCCGCGAGGTTTGAGAGCGTGCATCCTGTAACTTCGATCGCAGTGGTCTTTTCCAAATTGATCCCGTTTCCGTGGCCGTATTCAAAGTGCAACCCTTCGAGGCTGATATGCCGGGCTCCGCTGATATTGATCAGAGAGGACGTCAGCGTGCTGAGTGCGATTTCTGCATCTTCCCAACCCGCTTTCGGGTAGAAGTAGAGAAGCTTTCTTCCCCTGTCCAAATACCATTCGCCGGGAGCGTCGAGTTCATCGAGCGTGTTGAGTGCGAAAAAACGCCTCTCTTTCCCTCCCCAGGTGCCGCTCGAAATTCCGTAGGAGTGCGGTGCCGCCAGTGAGATAATTTTCTTTTCCTGATCGTAATTCGCGATTCGAATGACTTCATAACTCCAGTCGTGAGTCCAGTAGCCGAAAAGCCAGACTCCCTCTTTCAGGTTCCATCCCTCAGGGCGGGGATTATCAAATTCGAAGGACCCCGGGCGCCGTTTGTGACGGGCGGGATCGGTTGACTCCGGTTCAGCTTTTCCGGAATCGATTGCTTTCGAGAAGCGAGCCCAGCCATCCGGTTTCGTTTCCAGATTCGGCCATCGCGCGAGCGTCATCGGTTGCTGATCGAGATACAGCCAGGGCGCCGCGGGAGTTCCCCTGTAGGCGGGCTTGAAAGCGGGGAAGTCTCCGGGGAACTTCTTCGAGAGATCCGTGACGAGCACCTTATCGTGGACATCCTTTGGGAGGCGTGAAAGGACGGCGTTGTCGGTGACTTTTTGAAAATCAGAAGCGTTCAACTTGAGGCCGCCCTGGAATTTCGTTTCTCCGGGGCGTTCTGCTCGATAGATCACCGGTGAGTCCGGCGTCCCGCTGTCTTCCGCGGTGAGCGAGAAAGTCTCGTCAAGACGGTAGGTTCCGGGGGCGATCTCCACCGTGAATTTTTCGCTGGCCGCGGGAGCGTCTCCTTTCCGTAATGACCGAATCGCATCACGAGCTGCCGTTACCGATTGGAAGGGAGCGTCCTTGCTGCCGTTTCCTCCTGCTTTCGCCTCCGCAGCGACGTGCAGAATCTGATCGCCGCAAACCGGGGCGATCGCAAAAATCCAGGCAAAAGCCACCACTAACACTTTTTTAATCATAGGGTTCCTTAGCGCACTTTTTTCAAAATGCTAAAACCGCTTTAACAAAAGTGTTACCGGTGGCGGGTCGCGTGATCAACCGCACTCGCCTTCTGCGGGAGGGTTGTGCAGGCCGATCATATTTCCCTCGGAATCGATCACGAGGGCGATGTCGCCATATTCTCCGATCGAAAATTTGGACTTTACGACATTTCCCCCTGCCTCTGCGACGCGGCTTTCCTCTTCGCCACAGTCAGCGCAGGAGAAGTAAACGAGAGTGCCGCCGCTGCCGGGTTCGACGCCTTCCATTTTCGCGAGTGCGCCGCAGCAGCCTGGATTGGCGGGTTCACCCGGAAACATCAGCATCTCGAGCTCGCCCAATTCATCGTTAGGAGCAGGCAGCGCTTCGAATTGAATCTGGAGGACCGTCTCGTAAAATTTTCTGGCACGGTCCATGTCGGATACATAGATCTCGAACCAGCCAACGGGATTTCTTTTGTTACTCATGGGGTATCGTTATTGGGATGGTATTCACTTTTGTGTTTGAGGTGTCAATTGGTTTTCCGGATGGAGCTTCTCACGCGCTTACCAGGGTTCTGAATCCACCGTAGGTCATTCTCCCGGGGTCGAAAGGCGCTTCAAAATCCGGGTTCTGATCCGGGCACATCGCTTTGATCCGTTCGTCGGCCATGACTTTGGCGTTCACTTCGTCGCGGTGCTCGCGGCTCCGGTAGGAAATCCAGGCAAAAACGACCGTTTCATCGTCCTTGATCGAGGTGAGTTTTCCAAAGGGCGTCCCGAAATCGGCATCAAGGTCATCTCCGACTGTTTCGATATAGTCGAGCGCGCCATGTTCCAGCCAAACGCGGCAGGCGATCGTAGCCTGCTCTTGATACGCATCCAGTTTTGATTTCTGAACGGGAATGACGAAGCCGTCGACGTATCCGACGGGCGTCTTTGTGGAAGGGGGTGCGGATGAAGTGCTCATGATTTTGTCAGTTTTCCGGTTCGCTTTATTGTGATGTTAGATTCCGGGGAAAGAGGTGGGCGGTTTTTTGACGGGATGTGCTACTCGAGTCATTCGGGGGCATGACGGAGGTGGATGCCGTTGTTTTCAGGAGCTTTCTTTCGATGATGAGGCGCGGCGTTGCAGGTAATTTCTTGAAGAGTTTTACCCGTCAAAAGGTCGGCAGGTAAATACAAAAGATGTGTGAGCGGGTGCCATCGCCGCCCGTGATGGGAGTTGCCGGAAGGGCTCGCTGGCTCGGTGCTCTCGCTCGAGGTGTTGCCGGGGGATCGTGACGGATGAGTTACGTGATGCGGTCTCTCAAAGGATTGACGCATTTTCTGATTTCCCTGAAACTGTTTTTCCTACTGGCTTTCATTATGAAAAAACATCCCTTTTACGTAGCTCTCCTGATTTTTCTGAGTGTTCAATATCCTTTGTTCGGAGCGGAAGGCGAAAATCCTGCCACTCTTACGGAAACATACGGGGGACTTGTTGTGCAGCTCGGGGCGACCGATACCACGTATGCCGCTGAGCTTGCGGGGACGGGGCGTCACATCATTCACCTGCTCGATTCGAAAAGTGATGCGATAGGGAAAGCAAAGACGACGTTTCACCAAAAGCAGGTCTACGGGGTTGCCTCGGCTGAGACCGTTCCGGATTACTCTCATCTGCCCTACACCGAGAATTTGATCAACCTCGTCATCGCCGGTCCCGATACCGCGAGTGCTGCAGAGATCTTTCGCGTGCTCGTTCCCGAAGGGGCTGTCGTCGTCACCGATCCCGGTTCGCTCAATGCAGCCAATCTCGAACAGGCAGGATTCGAATTCATCGATGAAGTTCCTTCTTTGAAAGACGACGCAAAAAAGTGGATCGTCGCCTACAAGCCATGGCCTGAGAGCATGGGCCATTGGACCCATTCGCGCCACGACGCAAACGGGAACGCGGTGTCGCCGGATACGGCGGTCGGCGAACCGAAGCGCATTCGCTGGATCGCGGGGCATTCCGGAACCGAAGTGGAGGGAATGGTCAGTGACGGAGGCCGCAACTTCTACGGGCACGCCCTGACACGGGACAGCTTTAACGGGATGCGATTGTGGCATCGGGATCTCACTCAGGACGAGAAGAAAATGGATCCCGCCACCTTTACGATGAAGCGACTCAATGGGAATCTGGCGCGTCCTGTTGCAACGGAGAAGTATCTTTTTGCGGTCGCCTTTCCCTCGAACAGCCTCGTCGCTCTTGATGCCAAGACCGGGGAAATTGTCCGCTCCTTTCCTGAAATCGTAGCGCCTCAGGAACTCGTTCAACATAAGGGGACCGTGGTCGCCACTTGCGTCACTGGGATTTTCGCTTTCAGCGCGGAGACCGGCTTTCTCCTGTGGAAGCAGGAGTCGTCGGCGCCTCGAACCGTCGTTGCGGATGACGATCGGGTTTCCTACATTCAAGGCGAACCCCGGAAGGGCGAAAAACCCGAAGCGGTCACCGTCGACCTCTATTCGGGAAAGGTTCTGTGGAAAAATTCCAGCTACCCCTGGCTTCATAAAGTAAAACGGAGTGTCCTTTACGGAGATCAACTCGCCTACGAAGTGTCGAGCTTCAACAACAGTGACACGGACAACGGGATCCACATCGTCTCTGCCGAGGACGGGGCTCTCAGTTGGGAGAAAACCTACGCTCCCGGGATGAATCACAACCGGCAGGCCCGGGCCATGTTTATCGGAGACGATCTCTGGATTCAGCAGGGCGGTAAACTCGATTACGATGACAAAGAGAAGGCAAAATTTGAAGCGGTCGAGGTTACCTCACTGAACCGCAAAACGGGCGAGACGAAGAAGACGCTTCCGGCCGGGCTCGGGCATTGCGCTCCTCCCGTGGCGACGGTGAATATGATCTTTTCCGGCGTCGTCGAAATGACCGATCTCAAATCCGGAAACCTGGTTCTGAATTCGATCACGAAGTCGAATTGCTCCCGCGAAAACGGATTCACTCCTGCCAATGGACTGATTTATGCCACGCCGAAACACTGTACCTGCTGGCCGATGCTGAGAGGGTATGTGGCGATGGCACCGGAGCATCCGGCCGTTGCCGCCGGAAACTACCCTCCGGGCTTTTCCGCGGATAAGATCAACTTTATCCTGACGAAGGAGACGGCCGACCCTGACCCCGGTGCTCCGCGACCTTCGGCGTCTGACTGGCCGGTTTATCGTCACGACGTTTGGCGGAGTTCGAGCTCGACCGCCCCGGGACCGCAAGACACGAACGTCGTCTGGTCCGCTTCGATTGCCCCGGAAAAAGACTCTCTCTCCGAAAGCAGTCCACTTCGTTTTGACTGGAGCGACAACCCCTTCGTCAAGGGACGGCTCTCTCCTCCCACGATTGCCAACGGACGCGCTTTTGTCGCCCGCCCCGACGCACATGAGGTTGTTGCGATCGACACGGGCTCAGGAAAAGTCGCGTGGCGGTTCACTGCGAGGGGACGGGTGGATACGCCTCCGACGATTCACAATGGGCTCGCTATCTTCGGCGATCACGGTGGTTACGTTCACGCCGTGAGAGCGGATAACGGGAAGCCGGTCTGGAGATTTCAGGCGGCTCCGATTGACGAGAGAATTGGCGCTTATGGACAGATCGAGTCCGCCTGGCCGGTAGCCGGGTCAGTCCTTGTGAATGATGAGAAGGCCTACTTTGTGGCGGGTCGCCAGGAGTTGTCCGATGGCGGTGTCTTTATCTTTTCGGTGGATCCCATGACGGGCGAGAAGCTCTGGGTGAAAAAGCACGACAGCATTCCGCAGAAAGGTTATGACGGAGAGAACGACGAATCGTTCGGTTTCTACAAGAACTCCGGGCTCGAGTTTGATCCGGTTGATTTGCTTCACATGGAGGGCGATCGCCTTGCGATGTCGCGTTGGTTGATCTCACTCGACGGCAAGGAGATCGACGTTGAACCGTGGAACGGTTTTGCAAAACTCAATACAGGGAAGGGGACTGTCTTCGCCCCGCGTGGGACCTGGACTTATGGATTCCGCCAGATTCACCGCTTCTCCAACGAGGCTCACCGCCGTCCGCTTTGTGCCTATCGTGACAACACGATTATCGGCGCGCTGAACAGCACGACCGCTTTGTATCGCAGGGATTTTGACGTTGAGAATAAGGAAACGTTCGACAGCAAATGGATCACCGGTTGGGAAGCTTCAGGTAAAGCGAGGAAGGGTGAGCGCCCCTATCGGAGTGACCGCATCGCGGAAAAGGCCAGTTGGAAAGTCAATCCGTGGGCGGAAAGTGATGCTCCTGAGGAATTACTCAAACCCACCACGGTGGAGGGAAGTAAGCAGTTGAAGAACAAGATTTACGGCATGGTGATGGATTCGAACGATCGTGTCTACGTGATCCACGAGGATGGCACTTTGAAAGTCATCGATACCAAAGACGGGTCGACCATCTCTGAGAGTAAAGTCGCGGCGCCGATCTGGGACGGGCTCGCCCTCGCGGAAAATCGACTTTTTCTCAGCACTGAGGAGGGGCAGTTGATCTGCCTTGGTGATACTGGCGGAAACAAAGTGGCTTCCGGGAATTGAGCCCGGCGCGAGTTCCTAAGGGTTTCTCGCATCATGAACGGTCCCCTCCACGTGGCGGGGCGGGACTTACCCGGCGGGAACAAACCGCAGATTTCGAAAGTAGGAGCCGGAGTTTCCCCAACTGTAAAAACCGATTGCTCCACTCGTTAAGGTGGTGTCATCAACGGAGAAATCTTTTGCTCCATCGAAGTAAGCGGTGATTTGCGAGCCGTCCAGGACGATGCGGACCTTGTGCCATTCGCGAGGTTCAAAGCCCGCTTTCACACCGCCGAGAACACGATAGTCTGCGCCGTTCTTCATCGCGAGTGCGCGGTAGGGACGCTCGGCGCTCATCGACCAGAGATAAAACTTTTCCGGTCCCTGATGTCTCAGAACAAAACCGAGTGCGTCGTTGTCGGTCGAGCGGATTTCAAACGTAAGCTCGCCGTCTCCGAAATTTTCGGCGTCGTTGAAAAGGAACAAACTTCCGGGACGTTCAACCTCCGCGGTGTCTTTCATCGTCTCTTTTCCGCCTCGCATCACATTCGAGGTTTGCTCGATGACGCCGGCATTGAACTCCCAGTTGCTTTCGGGTTTTGCGCCGGGCGCGTCGACTGCCTTCCATTTCTGCGGATCGAGAGATACGAGAAAGGGATCGATCCGAATCTGTTGTTCGGCGACCTGACTGGGCTGCCCGCTTTCTCCGAAGGCACGCGCCCGCAGCAAGACGCTTTCACTGATTTTCAGTGGTGTCTCGTAGATCGCGGAATCCACTGAGGGCGCACTGCCGTCCAGCGTGTAACGAATCTCCTGGGTAGCCGATGAATCCGGTTTGATTTCGATGGAGACTTCGCTTTTGTCGAAAAACGAATCCGCGAGAAATCGGGGTGATCGAATTCCGCCCGGTCGAAGCGCGATCCACGACTGATTCAAATAGCTGCACTTGCACCCCGCTGAAGCGTCCGGCACAAAAACGAGTCCGCCTGCAGGGATTGCATTGATCCAGCAACCGGGACGAATACCGCCATAGTCTTCGGTCTCTTCATTTCGCGTGAGATCAAAATAGCCGAGTGTGGCCGATCGGAACACCATCATGTGGCGCGAGCCCGCAAGAATCCCGCAGCCGTAGGAACGTTTGAAATTGAACGGTTGTTCGGCACCTGTCAGGACATCCCAAGCACCGCCCTGCGCGTAGATGGTGTCTTTGTTAAGAAGTGGGCGCGACTTGTAATTTGCCTTGGTTTCCCATTTCAGATTTCCATCGGACAGATCGAAAACCGAAAGCCGTCCGCCCACCTCGCTCGCGAGCCGGAATGAAGTCGGCTGATAGCTCATCATCACGGCATGATGTTCTTTTGAAATCGCCGCGACGGTTCCGTAAATATCATCTTCATTTCGCCAGAGTTCTTTCCCGCTTGGTGCATCAAAGGCGATCAGGCTCCCGGTGGGATGCCCGTCGTCAGTTGCTTTGGCATCTTTGGTTCGGTCAAAAACCGCCTGAGCACGGTCGATCAGTACCACCGCTCGATTTCCAATCGCGATCGTATTGTGACGAATCGAATGTTCCGCGTCATAGCGCCACATGAGCTCGCCGGTTTCGGCGTCGAGTGCAAAAAACGTTTTCGACTCGGTGAGTTGCTCATTCATGTCGCCACCCGCACGGTAGCGAAAGGTGGGAACATGTTCTGGATCCGAAAGCGATCCGAAAAGCAGACCTTCGTTATGGGCGAGATAGCCCCAAATCGTTTTTCCCCCGTCTTTCGCCTTCGGCGCGGAGAACTCAGCAAGAAGTTCCCCGGTCAGTGCATCGAGTCGCAGACACTGGTTGTCACGCCGGACAAAAACGGCGTCATCCGAGACGCAGTAGTTGCTCCCGGTTCCGCTGGTTCCCATCAGATGGTCGCCGTCAAATGCGGACAGAATGCCCGGCAGATCATGACTCCAGATCAGGTGCCCGTTGTAGGCATCGACCGCGATGATCGTATTCAGCCCCTCGGAGTAGAGCACCCCCTTGTTGAAGAGCGGGGCCGGAGCGCGTCCGTGGCGCTGAGTCATCGATTGCTCGAGATCAGAAAACCAGAGCATCCCGAGCGGGCCCTGAATCAGTTCGTCGCCGGAATTCACCGAGTTCGCAGAATCCGCGTATTGGTGAGTCCATTGTCCTGCTCCCTTCAGTTCGCCGCGGGTATGGACCTTCATCTCGTTCGTTTTCCCCGAGATCAGGGTCCCTCCCCAGGGACGCAACACACGCAGCGCCTCGGTCTGTGCACCGGCGGAAATTCCATCAGTCATCGAGGCCGAAGACACGACGAGATTCGCGAAAAAATCGGGGAGCTTGGTGTCTTCGAGATCGGCTTCGAGAAACATGACTCGCGATCCATAAATTCCCGCGGCAATCGCGTTGCGTCGCGCTTTGCCAATTTTGGCGGCATCTGAGTCCATGCCGTAGACGAAGAGATCAGTTTTCTTCGCGAGTTCGATCGCCAGTTCTCCTTCACCACACCCGATGTCCAATGCGAAGCCGGTCGTGAGTTTGCCTTTCGTGATGATCTCCTCGACGGCCCCGACGACTTCGGAGGGTGGATCGTAGTTCGGGGTGATCGAGGTCAGTTTCGACGCGTTGTTCTCCGGAGCATTTGTCCCGAAGCAATAAAGCTTCCCCTCATCGGTGCTTACGAAAAGTTGGCCGTTCGCGGCCGCGAGTCCATAAACGTCCCCCGCAACTTTACCGGTCCATCGCTCGAATTTTCCCTCCTTCCGGAAAACGCTCACTTCGTTCTCGCTCCCGATCACGATTTTCTCTCCTGCACCGATCGCGCTGATCGCCTCCTTTTCGAAAGGGATTTCAAATTCCGTCTCAAGTCCGCGTATCTTCTGTGCCTTTCCTTTCCGGTCAATTGTCTCTTTGTTCACCCATCGCTGGCCGACGAACGATTTGCCTGACATGCCACCCAAAATGTCATCAATCACGACATTCGGAGTCGCCGATACAGCGCTGAGTAACTTTCCGTCTTTCCGGAAAAAGGCCGTGCCGTTGTTCACGAAAAACTGATCCGAGAGCATCACTTCCGCCCCGCCCCGGTGCGTGTTTTCCTGAAGTGACAGGTATTGGAATGTTCCCGTTTTACGATCAAAGGCAGCGGGGACGGCGCGCCCCGTCGCCATGAAAATCTGATCTTCCCCGGCGACCAGATAGCCCTGAGCAGCAACGCCGCTTTTAGCAAAAGCCCCTCCGTGCGGCTGTCCCATGTAAATCGAACCGGCGGTATCGTTAACCCACAAAATTTTGCCCGTTGCGGGTTCCAGTGCGTAAAGGCTCACGCCGTCGGACGGCCAGATTCCGGCGGCAAAATACAGAACCCCGTCTCTGATCACTGCTCCGCCGCGGGCAGGCCAGCGCGAGATCATGCGATCGTTTCCGAGAATTAATTCATCGGCGGGACCGCCCCGCTTTTTCCAGATCAGCGAGCCATCGGCAGCCTTCAGGCAATAGAGAAAGCCGTCATCACTCGTCGCGAAGAGCCGGCCGTCGTGATAGACGGGTGCGAAACGAACGGGAGCACGGGTCGGAAACGTCCACTTCTCCCTGCCGCTTTTCGCATTGAGCGCATGAATCGAGCAATCGACGCTGTCACCGAAAAAGACGAGACCCTCCGCCACAATGGGTTGTGCAGCGCGATCAAACATCATCCGGTCCGAACGCGGCCACGCCGGTCGGGGAGTGGCAGGGAGGGTGTGAACCCATTGCGTTCTCAAGTCATCCGGCAGCGACTCTGCCGTGAATCCGCTTCGCTCCGCATCGTGTTGATACATCGGCCAGTCTTCTGCCGGCAGGCAATGGAGAAAAACAAACGAGGCAAAAAGAAAGGTCAATGCGGTTCCCGTCGCCGATGGCTTTGTCAAAACGTTCCGGCGATTTGGAGTGTCCAGATGAATCGGCATTGCGAACGGTAGGATTCCGGATTCTCAATGCAAGGGGGGGATTGACGTGAATTGTCCGATGCTCGCGGGGCGGAATTCCGGGTTCTGTTTCGGCGGGGAACAGGGGTGTTTGAAGGGTGGATAGCGGGGACCTTTGAAGCAGTTCATGGCGAGTGATGCTTGCGGGACATATTCCCTTTCGAGGCTTCGTTGGTTTTGCGCCTTCCACTCCCACCGGGAAGTGTTGCTGTGTCAGGATTATGCGTCTGCGGGGTTGCTGGAAGAACGGTTACCCCGGCCACTCCAATTCAAATCCCTGACGAGCGAGTGTGTCCTGAAAGTTTTTGAGGCTCTTGTCGTCGTTGCGTATCCCCCGGGGGCTTTCGCGCCGGTCGAGGCAATGGGCGGCAAGCGCACCGGCCGCTTCGCCGATACTCCACTCGACGGGGTGAAGCCGGTAGCAACCGTTGCTGAGATGGGTGGTCCCGATATTTTTGCATCCGGGGATGAGATTTTCAATCCGTCGCGGAATGAGAGCGCCGAGCGGAATCTGGAAAGGTACGCTGGCAAAGTCGATGTAGTTATCGCCTCCCGAACTGGGATGGAGGTCCAAATGGTAGTATCCGATTCCGACAGAATCGTGAAAGGATGCCGCTTTCACTTTGTCGGATTTGTTTTTCAGCAGGGCCAGTCGATCCGCTCTTGAAATATGCTGTTCCAGAATCGTAAACTCCGCTTCGATACGGCGGGACTCGCGAATATACGGGTACTTGGCAAGTCCGTCCGCAGTGCCCATGATGTCTTTTCGCAGGCGAAGGCCTTTCCAGCCGCTTCCGCCGTCGGGGCGGGGGGCTTCGGTTTGCAGCCAGTAAAGTAGCGACAAACTGAGTTGCCGTGAGCCTTCGAGGTGCTTCGCGATTTCTTTCTCATCGCCTGTAATCAGATTCCCGAGCATGTAGTCGTTCTGTGGCCAGTTCACGATCGTGACGCCGCTGTCGTAAGTGCCGGGGCGGAAGTTGGAGGGATCGATGATACGCCGGTAGAGCCAGAGGTTGAGGGCACTGGTTTTCTCCGGTGGGCCCGCTTTTGTCGGGGGAACGAAAGCGAGGTCGGCAGGTTTGAGTGTGTTCGGTTTTGAATATTGTAGGGATAGTAATTTCCCGGACCACGGCGGAGTCAGGTTTGGAGTGTGATCTCTCCAGAAATTATACTGCTCCGGTTTGGCGATGGTGTGATCGGCCCCGTCGATATGGTCGATTGCAAAACACCAGGTAAAGGATTGGATGTTAGCGGGATCAGCCTTTTCAGGGGCATGCGCCTCTCCAGTCGTTTTCTGTGACTCTGCTCCTGTCACGAATTCTGTGTTTGTAAGAGGCAGTAGATCACCCTGCTCACTGGCGTCGATAAAATACGGGGCGACTGCCTGAATTTCCTGCCCTGCGGCGGTCTCAAGCGTGACTGACTGAACCCGGTCATGATCGACCCCGGCTTTGATTGGTTTCGTGTTCAGGAGAATCGTCAACCGACCACTGCTCACGTGCGGTGCCAGCATCGCATCGAGCACCGCCACGGCGACGCGGGGTTCGTGGCAGAGGCGGGAGACGCTCCCGTTTCCGGGATTGAGTTTCGGATTCTCTTTCGATGTTTTCGTGAGCGGATAGTGGCGGCGGTAGAACTCGCGGACATTTTCGCGGAATTGACGATAGCTCGGAGTGGAGCCGTGAGTCTCAATATGGCTGTGTTCATCGGGGGGGACGCCCTGTTGACTGAGTTGCCCGCCGATCCAGTCGGTTGGTTCAGTCAGGAGCACCCGTTTTCCCATCCGCGTCGCGGCAAGCGCCGCCGAGCAACCTCCGAGTCCTCCGCCAATGATGACGACATCCACGGCGATCTCCTTGTCGGAAGTGTCTCCTTTTGAAGCGGCTGCGATCCGGGGATAAAAAGCAGATGCCGCCCCGAGTCCGCAGAACTCCAGGAAACGACGGCGTTGCAAGCTGCTTGAATGATTTGTTGGTGAGTCAGTGGTGTTAATCATTGGTTTTTTCAAAACAGGCGGCAACGCTTCCGGTCGCCCGGAATATGACGGGAGCGGCGAATTTTTTGAGTCGTCAAAAAGTGACCGCGACTGAGATCCTTGATGCCGGTATACTCTTTGCGAAGACCGTTGAGAAAAAGAATTTAGGAGTCCTCGTACGCGTGACCGCAAGTGATTGAAATCTGCTTTTGCGAGGCTTTCTGTGAGTGCTTTTGCTTGCTGAGAATATCGAGACGGCGCTTTCTGATCGGGCTTTGGAATGATTGAACTCGGTTCGAGCCTTATTGGAATAGAAATGTTGACGAAAAGTTTTTCCTCCCGCCGGAGATACCTCTATACATTAGCGTCACCCTCCCCCGTAAAAAGTTCATGAGCACCGAAAACACAGTCACCGTTCCCCGTCCCTATTTGTTCGGCTTCATCATTGTTACGGTCCTCTTTTCCCTCTGGGGATTCGCTAACGATATCACCAACCCGATGGTGGCGGCGTTCAAGAACATCCTGTTGCTCACAAATACGGAGAGTTCGCTGGTTCAGTCCGCGTTTTATGGCGGCTATTGTCTGATGGCGATTCCCGCCGCGATTTTTATCAAGCGCTTCAGTTATAAGTCCGGGATTCTGATGGGGCTCGCGCTGTATGCCGGTGGCTGTTTCCTCTTTATTCCAGCCGGTGCCACTCAGTCGTTTTACCCGTTTTTGGGAGCCTATCTGATCATGACATCCGGGCTCTCGTTCCTCGAAACGACTGCCAATCCCTACATACTTTCGATGGGGCCTGAAGCGACAGCGACCCGTCGTCTCAACCTCGCTCAGGCTTTCAATCCGATGGGCTCGATCGCCGGTATGTTCGTGGCAAAGGAGTTCATTCTCGCTCGACTCGATAAAACCGATGAGGCAGGTCGCCGCGCATTGGTGGAGAACGATCCTTCCGCGTTTGATCAAATCGCGCAAAGCGATCTGAGCGTTTTGATCACTCCCTACGTCGTCCTCGGAGTGGTGGTCAGCGTGTTTCTTCTGATTTTCATCGTGTCGAAATTGCCGAAAACGGGAGAGGCAGCAGAAGGTGAAAGTCGCGAGCCGATGGACATCGGCGGGACGATTCACCGGCTCGTGAGGAATAAGGGCTATGTTATGGGAGTGGTCGCGCAGGCATTCTACGTTGGCGCCCAGATTATGACGTGGACGTTCATTATCCAGTACGCAGCTGCGACCATGGGGATGCCGGCAGCCGAAGCGCAGGGTTACAACATCATTGCGATGATCATCTTCGTTTCGAGCCGTTTCATCTGCACCTTCTTCCTCAAATACGTTACTCCCGGCCATCTCCTCGGTGGCCTCGCTGTCGGAGGGATTATTTTCACCGCCGGTGCGATCTTTCTTCCGGGAATGGTCGGGCTCTGGTCGCTCGTCGCTGTCTCCGCCTGTATGTCCCTCATGTTCCCGACGATCTACGGCGTCGCTCTGGATGGTCTCGGTGACGATGCGAAGCTCGGTTCGGCGGGGCTCATTATGGCGATTGGCGGAGGCTGTTTGATGCCGCCGCTCCAAGCCTACATGATCGATCAGGAAACGATCATGGGTATGATGGGGGCGAGGTTCTCATTCTTCCTGCCTCTCTTCTGCTTTGTGGTAATCGCTGTTTACGGATTTCTGACGACGCATGGATCGTCCAAAATCGCGAGACAGCACCTCGCCTGATCCGGTGACTAACGTACAGCTATTCTCGCGAGTGGCGTTTCTGCCCGGTTGTGAGTGTCTCTAGATTTCGCTCTCCTTCGGCACCACGAACGGGGGCCGATACTCTCGTGTGAGAAGAGCGTCGGCAGCTGTGTTGTCGATGAACTGTTCTTTGTCGCCATCGAGACGCAGGTGCTGTCCGAGCGTGATCGGCGTCTTTTCCAGATCGACTCCGGCTTCGGCGAGGTAGTGCCGCGTCCGGTCGAGGGTTTCCTGTTGATCGTCGTGCGCGTCGATCCTGCCGAGATGTTTTTGAGCTTCCGGGATTGAGGATTCCTGCCCGAGTCGATAGGAGATATTAGCAATATGACAGAGTGAAGAAGACTGGTGGCCTTCGAGGATCTCCGCTTTGAGATCTTCCTGCTTACGGGTGCGAACCGCGTCGAGAAAATTGGCGAAATGATTGACTGATTTCCCTTCAAAAGGTTTTACGAGTTTACCATTCGGGTCGTAGAGGCCGGTTTCGGCGATAATGCCTTCGGTGCCATAGAAAAACCAGCTCGCCTTGATTTCAGGATGAAAGGGAGCGCTCTTCAGTCCGCGGGTTTCCGAGACGATCGTCTTGTCACCGAAGTCAAAAATTGCGACCTGCGAGTTCGGGGTCTCGCCCACGTCGGTGTAACCGAGTCGCCCGCCATAACTCATCACGCTGCGGCCGAGCCCTGTCACTCCGAGTCCCCAGCGGCAGATGTCAATGGAATGAACGTTGCTGTTGCCGATGTCGCCATTGCCGGTGTCCCACATCCAATGCCAGTCGTAGTGAAATTGACGTCTTGTCAGTTTCGTCATCGGCGCAGGACCGGCCCAAAGATTGTAGTCGCAGCGGGGAGGGGTTTCCGTTTCAATCGGCCCGCCGATCGACCCGCGTCCGCCATAGATGATGCTTCGTGCCAGCTTGACCTCGCCGAGTTTGCCTTCGTGCATGTAATGAACCGCTGATGCGAGCGCTCCGCGTGAGCGGTTCTGCGTGCCGGTCTGGCAAATGCGCCCGAGTTTGCGAGCCGCCTGAACGATGCGGCGCCCCTCGGCGACATTCTGGCTCACGGGCTTTTCGACATAGGCGTCTTTGCCCGCCTGCATCGCCCAGATCGCGGCGAGAGCGTGCCAGTGATTCGGTGTCGCGATGAAAACAGCGTCGACCGATTGGTCATCGAGGATCACGCGCAGATCCTGCGCCTTCTTCGGCATAGGACGTTTTAAATCCCCGGTAAGGAGAGCTCCCACCTCGTCGGCCCGATCGAGATCGGGATCGCAGACGTAGGCGATGTCGCAATCGGGCAGTCGCGCGAGAGAGCGGGCATGAGCCTTTCCCCGAATCCCGCAGCCGATGATGGCAACCGTCAGTCTTTCATTCGGGCTAACCGATTTGCTTTCCTGTGCGAACAACGACACCGGAAGCGTGGCCGCGCCGGCAGCCATTACGGAGTCTTCAAAAAAGCGGCGGCGACTGAGATTTTTCATGCCGGTATGATCTCTGGAAAGAACCTCTAGAGAAAGATTTTAGCAGTCCTCGTTCGCGTGACCGCGTTCAGGGTTTCATCAATTTTGCTGCATCAACCCGTGCCTTTTCGAGCACTTCGGCGACCGGGACCGGCCTGCCACCCTGACGGACGCTTTCGTCCGCCGCTTCCATGAAGGCGAACATCTCCAGTGTTTCCGCCTCACTGACAGGTGGCACTCCGGTCCGGAAGAACCGGCCTATCTGCCGACACAGTTTATCGTAGCTGGGTGACTCGGCAACGTGGACGACGCTCTCGCTTCCGTAAGCGGTTGCACCGAATTCCGCTTTCCCGCGTTTGATTCCGCGATAGACCCCGAGTCGTCCGTCCGCCCAGATGCCTGTGACCTGATCGTGAACCGGTCCTTTGACCCGCGACACGGTTTCACATCCCGTTCCCATGATCGTGTAAAGTGCCTCAACGCCGTGGATCGCGTAGAAGAAGAGATCCGGTGTCCCGCTCTGATACGAACACGGTCCCCAGGTCGTCGCGCCCATGAGATCGCCGAGCGCTTCATTTTGATTCAGGGTGGAAATCTTATCACCAAAGCGGGTCGATGAGCTCGAGAAAAATTTCACGTTGTGTTGTTTCGCCAGTTCGAAAATTGCGATGACTTCCGGAAGCGTTCCCGCGACCGGCTTGTCGATGAAGACCGGCTTTCCGGATTTAAAGATTTCACGTGCCTCCTCCAGATGAATGCGTCCATCAACACTTTCTAACAACACCACATCAACTTTCTCCAGCAGCTGTGGAATCGAATCAACGATCTCCACTCCCATGCCGCGTATCTGTTCGGTGAACTTCTCGACCCGGTTCGCGCTCGCCGGCATATCGGTTCCGCCGGGATAGCCTGCGACCACGGTGATTCCTTCGAGCTCGCCGTCAGATTTCGTATTAAACAACTTCGTGAAGGCCGGCACATGTGAGGTGTCGAGACCGACAATACCCGCGCGCAGCGGTTTCGGGCTTTCCCGGGCGAAGGTGGTCGAGACCAAAAGCGCGGTTGCTGCGAGTAGGAAGGTGATTGTTTTCATGTCGTTGTGGAAAGCGTTCAGTCTCTTATTAATCAGGGATTTGTGAGGTTTCCAAGATCAATAAGAGGCGTGATCTCGTTGCTTTGTCTGCGCGGCGTCGCGTCGCGCGCATCGGTCGACAGGTTCCCGTGTTCGCATGTTGAAAAAAGGTGCCGATTCCGCCGGGCTCCGAAGCATTGAAAGGAAAGTCACGGGGAGGCGCGTAGCTCGCCGTGACCGATGAACCCGTTCAATGGAACGCCCGGCCCAACTTGGAACGTTCTTCGGCGGACTCGCGATCAGTAGGATAGCGGGTGCCAACGTCCAATGAGACGCAGTCGAGGAAAGGTTAGCGCGACACCTCGATGAACTGACTCTTCGGCGCCACCAGGGTCGAACTCGTCAGCCCGTCCGGCCAGCGTATTTTCACCGAAATGTCGTCCTTTGTATTGACGGGAACGGCGAAGATAAGATCACTTCCCTGTTGGGTGAGGTAACCGCTTCCGGCACGAATTTCTCTGGTTTGAGGGGGAAGGTTCGCTGTCTCGACGGTGACTTTGGCGCCAACTCCCCGGACATTGCCCGGCGACCCTTTCAGGCGGATCCGGATTGGGTGTGTCTTGTCGTTAAGCGGCCGGTTAAGGTAAATTTTAACATCGTCATCATTCTGAGTCGTAACGAGGTCCGGCAGTCCGTCGAGATTCACGTCGATCCCGGAGGCGCTCATGGCATCACCGGGAATTTCAATTCCGCTTTCACGCGGCCATACCGGATCGAAAGGGGAATCAGGTTTACCGGTTCCTCGCATGATAAGGCTCAGGCCACAGTCCATTGCTCCCACCTCTTCCTGAGGAGTAAAGAAATTCTGCGCTAGGAAGCAGTCGATCCATCCGTCAAGATTGTAGTCGGCCATGACAATACCGAAACCGGGCGAGAACTGCGCGAGTTGGGGCAGTGGTGTCACCTCGAATTTTCCCTTACCGTCGTTACGCATGAGGATTGACTCGAGCGTGGTGACTTTGTGCATAAGGGATTGCTGGAGCAAGTTCGGCGAGTAGATCTCGGTGAGATTGGCCTTGGCAAAATTGTGGTAGGTCTGCATTTTTTCCCTGACGAAGGGCATCGCCCGGCTGGAACAGCTCAATCCACGAAACGGGAAGCAAATTTTCTTTCCATTCACTTCTTCGAAGATCGCTTCGACGATATTGGCTTTGCCGTTCCCTTCGAAGTCTCCGTAGAAAACCAGTGTCGGCTTATCGAGGGATGGTTGGTACTGGGTGTTGTTGCCGAAATTTGTCGCCACGTAGTCGATATCTCCGTCGCCATCTATATCCGCTCCTTCGATCCCGTTGAACCATCCGGTAGTGGTGGCAAATCCGGTGTATTCGTCGGATTGCAATTCAAGCGTCCCGTTCCGGTTGAGAAACAATTTTACGGGTCCCCAATCACAGCTGACGAGGAGGTCCTGCCACCCGTCTCCGTTGGCATCAGACCAGAGCGCGCCGGTTACCAGGCCCACCCGGGGCAGGTCTGACGAGATTTCTTCGGCGACGTTTTCGAAAGTGCCGTCTCCCCGGTTGCGGAGAAGGGCACTTTCTGGCACTACGGGATACTGTCCCGGAACCATCCTGCTCCCAACGAAGATGTCGAGATCCCCGTCGCGGTCATAGTCGGCCGCGGCGACCGCGCTCCCGCTATTGCGAAGATCCGGTAGGGCGTCTTCGGCTCTAACAAAGTCCCCGTTTCCGTCGTTGAAATAAAGTCGGTCCTGCAGCACGGGATCGCCGGGTTCGCATTCGTTCCCGCCGCTGACGACATATAGATCATCGAAGCCGTCGCCGTTCACATCGAAGAAAAGTGCTCCCATGTCTTCGTGGGCGGCGTCGGTTTCCAAAGCGGCAACCGGAAAGGGAGCCAACTGAACCTCGTCGGATCCCGGTTTCGTGATGTTCCGGAAAAGGCGCGCTGCCTGTCCCGCGGCGCCACCGAGAAAGAGATCGGGATCACCGTCGTTGTCGAGATCGCTCCATGCCTGACCCGGTCCAAGCTGGGAGAGCTTGCGTGGCAAAAGCGGTTGCCGCGCAAAATCGTCGAATGGGGTTTCCTTATGAAAAAATCCGCGGAGCGAAAAGACTTCGGTAAACCACGGGTTTTCCGGTTCGCGCGATTCGATGGCGGGGCGCGGCTCCACCTTGCGATCGGAGGGTTCAGTCACGGTGTAGCGATGATTTGCGTCGAGGTTCTTGAAAATTTGCACAGCACCCGACGGCCAATCGATTTTCGCACTGTTAATTTTTTCGAGATCGCCGAGACCGAAATGCAAGATCGTATCGTCGCCGTCGAGGAAGCCTCCTGTGGGAAAAAGCTGGCGGACCTGGGTGCCCGCCGACGTTGTGAGGGTGACCTGACAACCGATCCCGAAACGGTTACTGCGGCTCCCGACGAAGTCGAAAACGACGCGGTTGTTTCCCGTTCCGCGGTTGTGGTAGAAGCTGATCGGATCCTGCAAATTGGATACAAGTAATTCAAGATGTCCGTCGCCGTCGAAATCGGCGTGGGACGCTCCGTAGCTCATGCCGAGGTGGTCGACACCCCATTGTTTCTCCGTTTTTTCGAATTGAAAATCACCGAGGTTGCGAAACATGCGGTTGGGCTCGCGGCGCTCGGGCGTGTGCTGGTAGTGGTCCCAGTGCGTTTTTCCGACGAGTTCCTTGTGCCCGATATCAGGGAGGTCGGAATGGTTGAACTGGCGGGGTATACCGTTGGTGAAAAAGACGTCGACGCGGCGGTCGCTGTCGAAATCGGCGGCGCGGATTCCCCAGGTCCACTCGGTCGTCGCCATTCCCGTGAGCCAGGCTCCCTCGAGAAAACGATCCGTTCCCGTGTTGTAGTAAACCGCGTTACGCATCAACTGACGGGCCCCGTCGACGTATTTGAGGTCTTCGAATCCTGAGCCCATCGACCCCATTGACGCTTTTTGCATGTAGTGATCCGACGGCAACATGTCCGCGAGGACGAAATCGGTGAGTCCGTTGTTGTTGAGGTCGGCCTGGACCGCACCCATTGAAAACCAGGTGCTGTGGCGCAGCAACGTTTTCGAGACTTCGGTGAAAGTTCCATCTCCATTATTTCGGTAGACGAAGTCGGGACTTTTGAAGTCGTTTCCAACGTAGAGGTCCGGCCAGCCGTCGTGATTGTAATCCCACCAGGTCGCCGAATTTCCCCAGTGCTTTTCGGTGGAGATACCTGCTTCCGCCGTGATTTCGGTGAAGCCGTTGGCGCCGTCGTTGCGATAGAACCGATCAGGACGTCCCGATTCGGTGTATTGAATTTCGCCATTCTCACCCCGGTCGCGTTTCACTTCGTAGTAGCGATCCATCGCCTTTCCGGGAACGAGTTTTCCGTCAACAGTGAGAATTTCGATGGGTTCCGCAGGGCGACCGTTTTCCCGATAGATCTGATGGCAGAGGACATAGAGATCGAGATCACCGTCGCGGTCGAAATCGGCGAATGCGGGCATCACACTGCCGTCAACGAGATCGAGCCCGAATGCGGAGGCTTCTTCGGTGAAGTGGAGACCCTCATCGCTGCGTTCGCCATTCTTGATAAGTCCGTTGATGAAGAGCTGATTCGGATGGTCGTAGTTGCAGACGAAGATATCGAGATCACCGTCGTTGTCGCTATCGACAAGCGCAACCCCGGTCGCCCAGGTGAGTTTTTCCCCGGCAACGCCCAGTTTTTCCGCGACCTCGACGAAAGCAAAAGGATCGTCTTTTTTCCCCAGATAGAGCGAGTTGGCCTCTGGCCCGTTTCCGGCAAAAATGTCGAGAGTGCCGTCCAGATCAAGGTCGCCGATCGCCAGCCCACCGCAAGCGGAGCTGGAATGGTAGACGCGGCGCAATGGATGGTCTGCGTCGATGGGATTGGTGTGATGGATTCCGGTGCGTTCGGGCGGTAGTAACTCGAAAAGCGTTCCTTCTCCGGTAGGACGGGGCTTCAAAGGAACTCCTTCAAGTCCCTCACTATCTGTCGCCGAAGCTGGAAAAAGTAAGGCACTGAACAATGCGATCAATGAGAGGGACGGGATCGCGAGCGGTCGGGGAGAGAATGGGGTTTTCATCGTATCGGGAACACAGCAACTGTGGCATCCAATGTCGCAAAACAGTAAGCCGTGTCAATCTCACCGAGGTGCGGAGTCGCGGTAGTAAAACACCGTCCGTGGATCGTCACGCTCTCAGTACTATGTGCCTCTGCTAAATATAGTAGCTCTAAAAAGCCGCGGAGTATTGGTGCCGCTTATTTGAGAGACTCAGGCGGGGCGAACGGGAAGTAGCCATTCAGGCTTTTGAGCGGCTCATTGCGGACGTCCTCGGTAGACGCCATCGCGAGGATGCAAAGAAGGAGGGGAAATACAAGGAATGGTCTCACGGCAGGCGAATATGGCAGACGAATCATCTTATCTATCTGGTATCGAATTGAGGGTCGTGTCAATCGACCTCACTCTCGCAAAGCCGGAGCAACCCTCCCTTGGGGATGCCGATGTTTACTTTAGTCGGGAACTGCTCCGATTCTCTGAATCGGGCTCGTCACCTGCCTTGCATGATCTCCCGGGGGGCTTGTGGTGGCGGCAATTTCGTTGCCCATTCTACGCAACTCCGGCAGTCGCGGTGATTGACGGTTTTGGTGGACGGGCTTTCAATCAGGAGATCACTGGAACGGTGATTCCCTTTTGTCTCCGGTTATTCTCCGGAGGCTTTGCGTTACACTTCATTATCATGACAAAATTTGCTCTTATCGCATTGCTCCTGTTTCTCGCAGAGGTCGGAATTTTGGCTGATGACAGACCTTCTGAGATCGAGATTCTGCAACCCGGTGTTCAACTGACGCTGGTTGCCGAGCACCCTGACATTGCCACTCCGACCGGAGTCTGCGTTGATGAAAAAGGTCGGGTATGGGCGGTTGCCTGCCATACGCACATGCCCCCGGATGACTATGAGGGGCCTGAGAAAGATGAAATTCTCATATTCGATCCCGATGGCACGCGTCATCTGTTTTATGCCGCAACCGAACAGACGATGGATTTGGAACTCGGCCCCGATGGCTGGGTTTATCTTTCGGAGCGCGACCGCATTCTCCGGGTGCGTGACAGTGATGGCAATGGTAAGGGGGATGTCGAAGAGACGCTCGTCGACCTAGTCTCGGAAGCCGTTTACCCGCATAACGCTCTGTCAGGGTTGGCGTGGGCTCCGAATGGCGACCTCGTGTTCGGGTTGGGGGAGAATTTCGCAAAAGCGTGGACGTTGAAGGCGAAGGATGATTCGGCGATTAAAGGTATCGACCGCGGTGGTGTTTTCAGGATCAGCTCTGACGGTGGCGATCTCCGGAAAGTCGCCGAAGGGTTGTGGAATCCTTTCGGTGTCACGGTTCGCGCGGATGGTGAGATTTTCGTTGCTGAAAACGACCCCGGCGAATATCCACCCTGCAAAGTTCTCCACATTGTCGACGACGGTGACTACGGCTACCGTCGGAAATACGGTGGGGCGACTCCTCATCCTTTTGTCTGCTGGAATGGTGAGATGCGCGGAACGCTGCCGATGATTCATCCTTCCGGGGAAGCTCCCTGCGGATTGCTGCCGCTCGGGCGCGGTCTGCTCGTTCCGTCGTGGGGCGATCACAGGATTGACTTTTTTCCGCTCGCTCAAAAGGGAGCCAGCTTCGAGGCAAAGCAGATTACTCTGGTGCATGGATCGCGCTATTTCAGGCCGGTCGGTATTGCTCAGGACAATTACCGGAAAGACGACGGCAGCGCGGTTTTCTATCTGACCGACTGGGTCGACGGGCGCTATCCGGTTCACGGCTACGGGCGACTCTGGAAGCTGGAAATCGATCTTGAGAAGGCGGGATGGACCGGCCCGCTTGATCTTGAGCCCCGAAACGAGGCGGCCGCGCTTGCCTCTGAGTTGCGACGGGGTAAAACCGATTTTTCGCAAAGAGAATTGTTCAAGCTGAGCCGGGACGAGGATCCGTTCGTTGCCAGCGCGGCGCTCTCATCGCTGCGTCAACTTGCGGGTGATTGGACGGTCAGCGATTTTCAATCGTGGTCGGGTGCGGATAGGATCGAGGCGGTTCAGGCGTTGAGACTCGCGGGCGCCGATCCAAAGCCGTGGATTGATGTCCTGCTCGACGACAGGAACGCCGGAGTTCAGTTCGAGACTTTGCGCTGGATTGCCGACGAAGATTTAACGGCTTATCTTCCCGCCGTCGATGCTCTGTTAACGAAAAGTGATCTCGAATACGAGGTTTTCGAGGGAGCGGTAGCCGCTCACACTGCGCTTAGCGGGCAGCCCGAACTGGGTCTTCGAAATCCTGATTTGCTGCTTGCGAGAGTGACCGATAATTCGAGTTCGCCTGCGCTTCGTGCCTTCGCTCTGCGGCTTCTGCCGGTTCGTTCCACGAGGCTTGTGGAGGGTAATGAAATGCAAAAACTCCAATTCCCCCCCGGTCTCACGGTGGAGCTGTTAGAGGAGCTGATCGAGGTAAACGATTCCGCGCTCTCTCTCGAAGTCGTGCGGGTCCTGGCGGGAAATCCGAAGGTCACACAAAAGCTTCTCGCTACCATAGCAGCTGATGAGACGGCTGAGTCGCAACTGCGCGCCGAGGCCATTCTCGGTCTTTCCGCTTTGGCAGGGGATCACCTCGAGCTTTTGTTGAAACTCGCGGAAGAGGAGGACGTTGCGATTCGTGAGGAAGCGCTTCGCGCGCTCCGTGGTAGTAAGATCACTGACAAACAGACCAAATCGCTCGCCGCGATTGCGAAACGGTATCCACTTTCGGCTACTCTCGTCGCGGCCCTGACTGATCCCGCTTCGCTCGCGAAGGATCGCCCGGCGATTACTGACACAGTTGCGTGGGAAAAACGTCTCGACGCGATCGAGAGTCCTGCCGACCCTGCCGCCGGCGAGCGCATTTTCCATCATCCGAAGGTCGCGCTTTGCGCCAACTGTCACCGTTCCGACGGGCGGGGGAACGTGGTCGGGCCGGATCTCAGCCACGTCGCCGGCCGTGAGGACAGCGATTGGCTGCTGAGTGCGATTCTTGATCCTAACAAGGACATCGCCCCGCAGTTTATGCCTCGTGTCATCACTCTAAATGACGGCAGCACTCACGTCGGGATTCGACTGCGCTCCTACATAAATGAACAGATCCGGGACGCGCTCGGTCGGAATCACACGTTCAACCGCGACGACGTGAAAGCGATCGAGGATCTGCCGATGTCATTCATGCCGACGGGATTGCCCATGGCGATGACCGACCGTGAACTGCGCGACTTGCTCGCATTTCTTGAGTCAGGAAAATGAATGCTGCAGGTCTCACTCTGATTGCGGTAACCGGCGACATACTCACTCGCGCTTCATGAAACTTTTTCCGATCCGTTCAGACTTCGCCACCATGGTGTCTCTGCTTTCGGTCTTTGGAGCGGCTGGCCCCGTCGGATTGGCCCATGCTGCCGAGGCCCCGCAAGCCCCCTCGATCGAGAATCTCAGTATGGATGCAGTGCTCGCAGAGAATGGATCAGCGTGGCACGCTCAGGTGCGCTTCACGACTTCGGTGCCGGCGATTTGTCACGTGGCGAGTGGCGCCACTGCCACTGATCTGAAGTCCGGCGAGCCTGAAAATGAAGTCCTGCGCAATCATCGCTTCGACGTGGCCGGTACTCCCGGGGCGTCCCGTTTTATACGAATCCAGGGCAAGGCGGGGACGATGGACTTCTCGTCGAAGGTGATCGAGGTTGCCCCGCCGCAACCCTTTCCCGCGGGATCTGGGAGACGGATAGAAGTTCCCCTGACAGTAAGCGAAACCGCGGGAGTGAATCGTGACGAACCGGTGAGTTTCGGTGTGCCTGTTCCGCAGGGTGCTCTCGGTGACGCGAATGCCATTGCACTTTTCGACGGCGAAAGAGTGGTAGCTGTGCAAAGCCGTTCTCTTGTCCGCTGGCCTGACCGCAGTGTGAAATGGCTTCTTGTCAGTGGGCGGGTTGAGCTTAATCCTGACGAAACCAAAAGGCTCACACTTGCGTTCGGAAGTGCGGTCGGACCCCGGAGTGATTCCGCCGATTCTTTGCTGGAGGAAAAGGGTGACACGCTGACCGTGGACACCGGGAAAGCCCGTCTCATTCTTGACCGAGAAAGCGGAACGGGACGTATCGAATCCGAAGGCGGGCTTCTCACTGCCCTGCCTCAGTCTCGTCTCACGCATACAGACGGGCGCGTTCTTACGGGGAAAGTCGAGAGCGTCACTGTGGAGGAAAAAGGGCCGCAACGGGTCGTCATTCTCACGCGCGGACATCACCTCGACAAAGCGGGTGAGCCGTGGTTCGGGTTCGAGTTGCGTTATTTTCTTCACGCGGGTGATCCATATATTCGGGTGGATCACATCCTGCAGCACGACATCGTATCGTCCGGAATGAAATACGGCGACGAGATGAAATCGTTTGCCTCGCTCGATCTTGTTTTCGCAACCGGCACTGACGGAGCCAGCGTCGCGATCGATGAAAAGGAGAGTCGCTCACTCGTGCCCGGTGAACGTCTCTTTCAACACGAAAGCGATGCCTTTTCCCTGCCTTCCGACGGCAAGGGAACCCGTGCCCCCGGATTGGCTGCTTCCGGAAAACTGACGATAGCGGTTCGGGATTTCTGGCAGCAGTGGCCGAAAGCGATCACCGCTGAGAAGGGTGCCCTCGCTCTCGGGCTTTACCCGGCGATCACGCCCGGCGACCGCTACGCGAACCGGCCCGATGAGCACATCCTTTACTTCTATCTGCGTGATGGAAACTACACGTTCCGCTCCGGATTTGAAAAGCGCCACGAACTGTTGATCGGTCCGGCGGCTTCCGGGGGCGAACTTGAAAGAATCGAGGGGCGGGTCAACGAGCCGTTGTTGGTGTCGGCTTCGCCCGATTGGTATTCAGGCTCGGGCGCGTTGCCGGGACTGACGACACAGAATGCGCCGGATTTTGCGGCCTACGAGGAAATGCTGCGAGACGCCGCCGACGGCTATCTCAATATGCGCGAGGAGAACGGTTGGTATGGATTGATGAACTTCGGTGACTGGTGGGGCGAACGCACGAACAACTGGGGGAACATCGAATACGATCTTCAGAACGCGATGCTGACTCAGTATTTTCGCAGCGGTGATCCGCTCTATTTCGAGATCGCTGAAGATGCCGCGCGCCACAATGCAGACGTCGACGTCGTTCATTTCGCGGCCGGACAGAATGCCGGTCCCGGCACAGCGCGCCGGGTCGGGCAGGCCTGGGTTCATTCGATGGGGCACACCGGCGGTTATTATCCCTACGACCACTTGAATATGTCGATCTATTCCCAGGGCTACGCTGAGAACGAGGGGCACATGTGGAATCAGGGGAATCTTGCTTATTGGCTTCTGACCGGTGACGAACAGGTCCGGCGCTCCGCTCTGCAGTTGGGCGACTGGCTCGCCGGTCCTAACACGACCAACTTTGGCTACGGCAATGCCCGCGTTCCGGGATGGATGGGGATCATCGCGATGTCGTCTCATTTCGCGACCGGGGATCCGTATTACCTCAATGCAATGCACCTGATCTACGAAGAAGTTCAGGAAAAGGCCGACCCCGGTGCGGGGCTGTGGGTTCACAAACTCAGCCGCGGTCATTGCAACTGTGAGGAACCTCACTACGGCGAAGCGGGGTTCATGGCCGGCGTGCTGATGACCTCTCTCAAATATTATTATCTCGCGACGGGCGATGAGGAGGTCGCTCAACGCATCGTGAAGATTGCCAGTTGGTGCGTGAAAAGTCTTTATGAGCCGAAGGTCGGTAATTTCCGTTACACTTCCTGCCCTGAAACGAGCATCGCGACGACGAGTCCACTGATCATGGCCAACGGTCTCGCCTTTGCCGCCAACTATTCCGACGACAAAGATCTCATGCGGGTGACGCAGGAAACTTTTCTCCGCGGTATGATTGCTTCTGCTTCGACCACCCGTGGCAAGTCGCTCGCCTATACGACCTGTTCAGCGCCATTCGCGCTCGACGAGATGGCGCGCTTTCCCGGCCTGACGCTCGCTGAGGATTACGAGCGCAACGCCGCTGCCGCGCTGGATCCGAATCGAGGACGTCTTCCCGGCATCGTGCCGAATCCTGACTTTGAACAAAATACCGATGGCTGGGTGGCACGTCCGGGGATGAAACTGACCCACAGCACCGACGTTCGCCACAGCGGAAACGGATCGGCGAAAATTACAGGTCGTTGCGAGGGGCATAATGAGTACATCGTGACCCGCTACACCACCGGTCCGCCGTGGGAAATTCTCACGCTGAAACCCGGCAGGAAAATGCGCTTTCAGCTGTGGTTGCGAGTCGATGCAATCAGTGAAGGCGCGCCCGCTCCCAGTGCGACTGTTTCGACGCGCAGCGAAGGCCGGACGCGACATTCATTCGATGCCGGTCAGTATGACCTCAAGCGTCTTGGAGAATGGCAGTTGCTCCGGACCGATTTCACCGTCCCCGAAGATGCCGATGCTGCCTACATCGCAATCCGCACCGGCACAAAAGAAGGCGTTGAGGCGACGCTTTATCTCGACGATGCGAACCTCGTCCCTGCCGATGTGACGCCGCAACGTGATACTTACCTGTGGTCGTTGATCGAAGCGAAGGAGGCGAAGCGCAGTGGTGCCGTTCAGCTCATCGACGAGGATCTGCTCGAAGGTTGGAAAGTCCTCGCTGCCGGGATAAACGAGGCAGCAGGCTCCGCGACGTTTACGGTTACCGTGCCGGAATCAATTACGTATCCGGTTCGCGTGCGCGCGAGAAATACTGACAATGCCTCCGACGAAGCCGGCTCCGCCTTGCCATTGCAGATCATCATCGACCGTGGAGAAGCGATCAAACTGGACGTCGACAGCAATCGGTGGAAGTGGTTCCCGCTCTCCGATGAGCAGTCACTCGCCGCCGGAAAACATCAGATCGAAGTTCGCTTCCCCGAAAACAGTGGCGTCGAGTTACACTCCATCCTCGTCGGAGGGATTCCTTTGGAGAAGAGCAACCTGAAGTAAGATCACTATCTATCCACTATGCGAAGTAGATATCAGTTAGGAGGTGGGGAGTTCCGGAAAGTCCAGTCATGGCTCGTGTTGTTTCTGATCTGTATCGCGGGGTTCTCCCGGGCGGATGAGGGTGTTGGAAAATCAATACTCAGCGAATCGTTCGTTCTCGACCCGGTGAGAGTGTTCTACGCGACAGAGGGCGAGTCGGCGATTGATCCCGCCGACGTTGACGCAAACGGTGTCCCTGACAGGGTCGAAGATGTTGCCCGTCAGGTTTGGGCGGCGAAGAAGCTGTTTTGTGAAACGCTTGGTTTTCCCGATCCGTTTGAGAGCGGGCGATTCGAAGGGGCCAACTGCATTCAAGTCAGCCTCCTCGATCGGAGTCGCATCAACGGGCTGAACGGCGTCGCCTACCGCGTTGCGCAGAGAGCGAAATCAATTCCGGAAGGTCAAGCTGGAGACCGCGCGCTCGTCATCGCGGTAGCCACGACTGTCGACGCACGCCGCAATGCCACTCCGGCTCACGAGTTTTTTCACCTTATTCAGTATGGCAGCACATACTTCAGCAACCGCTGGTTTCTCGAAGGGATGGCACGCTGGTCGGAGAGCGGTCTCTCAACGGGGGCACTCGGGAAAACGATGCTGTCATCCGACATGGAGTGGCCGCAGAAGCGCGAAACGCGCGAACGGCTCTTCTCGATGTCCTACGACGCAGCTCAGCTGTTGTGGAACCCGATTGCTGAAGCTGCAGATCCGGACGGGGAGCTGTCGGCGACGTGGAAATTACCCGACGATCTGACGACTCTAACATACAGCGACGGCAGCAAGGTTTTGCGCGATGATCGGCTCAGTGGTGCTGCGCTGATGCGGGGCATTCTGATCGAACTCGGCGAGGTCGATGACCGAGCGAAGGAGGAACTGGGTTATGAAAAGTGGTCCCTCGAGAACCAGGGGAACGCCGCGAACGACACCTACCTTTACGACGCAGTCATCAAGGTGATGAAGAACCCGGAGTGATTTTTATAGCGATGTTGCCGTCACCATGACGGGGCGCTGCTTCTTGACTGTGGTAAGATTCTATGGCCCGTTTTTCTATGAGAACAAAAAATTACCGCTTCGCCGTCTCTCCGGATGAACGCGGCGTTTTTTCTTCTCCCCTGCGGATGTCCGCGGTCGGACGTGCTCTCTTTTTCTGCTTACTATCAAATGATGACTGAAGAATCAAACTCGCCGCGGATTGAACGTGACACGATGGGGGAAATGGAGGTTCCGGGAGAGGCGCTGTGGGGGGCTTCCACCCAGCGGGCGGTGCTGAACTTTCCGGTCTCGGGCACGACGGTGGATCCCGGAATAATTCATGCCTATGGGCTCGTTAAATGGGCGGCAGCGCGCGCAAATCGTGAACTCGGAACGGTCAGCCCTGAGAAAACGGATCTCATTGAAAAGGCGGCTGAGGAGGTGTTTCGCGGAACGCTCGACGCCCATTTTGTCGTGGATGTCTTTCAAACAGGCTCAGGAACGAGCACGAACATGAATGCGAATGAGGTCATCGCCAACAGGTGCTCACAGTTGGCGGGAACTGAGCTCGGGTCAAAAAAGCCGGTGCATCCGAATGATCATGTAAATCAATCACAGTCTTCGAATGATACCTTTCCCACGGCGCTGCACATCGCGGTAGCGCAGGCGTTGCAGAGTCAATTGATTCCCGCGCTCAAGGGGCTGCGGGATTCGCTTGGGGCGAAGGCGGACGAGTTTCATGATGTTCTGAAAATCGGGAGAACGCATTTGATGGATGCCACTCCGGTGCGGTTGGGGCAGGAGTTCGGCGGATATACCCGGCAGGTGGATCTCGCGGTGGTGAGGGCGAATAAGGCATTGAAGGCGCTTTTTGAACTCCCTTTGGGTGGTACCGCGGTGGGAACAGGTCTGAACTGTCACGTAGACTTTCCAAAGCTGGCGATTGCTTTTATAGCTGAAAAGACGGAACTCGGTTTCGTGGAAGCAGAGAACCGGTTCGAAGCGCAGGCGGCGAAGGATGCGATTGTGGAAGTGTCAGGGCAGCTGAAAACAATCGCGACCTCACTTTTTAAAATCGCGAATGATCTGCGTTGGCTGGCTTCGGGACCACGTTGCGGAATTGAGGAGATTTCGCTGCCGGAGACACAGCCGGGATCATCGATCATGCCGGGGAAGGTGAACCCGGTCATGTGCGAGTCGATGATGCAGGTGTGTGCGCAGGTGATCGGGAGTGACGCGGCGGTGACGTGGGGTGGAGCGAACGGGAATTTTGAACTGAATACGATGATGCCGATGATGGGGCAGAATCTGCTGAACTCGATCAGGTTGCTGACCAATGCCTCCACGATTCTGGGCGAGCGGTGCGTTGACGGGATCACCGCAAATGAGGAGCGCTGCGAAGAACTGATTGAGTGGTCGATGAGCATGGTGACGAGCCTCGCGCCTGTCATCGGGTATGAGACTGCCGCGAAAATCGCGAAGCGGGCGTTCACAGAAAAGAAAACGGTGAGGGAGATTTGTCTGGAGATGGAAGTGTTGCCGATCGATGAATTGGAAAAAGCGCTCGATCCTGAAGCGATGACTTGAGTTAACAACCGCCCGGTGGTAGCTGGCTTCGTCAAGCGAGGAGGGGGCGAATGACTTTTCCGTGGACGTCGGTGAGGCGTCGCTCGATGCCGTTGTTATAATAGGTCAGGCGCTCGTGGTCGATCCCGAGGAGATGCAGCGCGGTGGCATGGAGGTCGTAACAATATTTTTCCTTGTCCGCTGCCTTCCAGCCGAGTTCGTCGGTCGCACCGTAGCCGACCCCGCCCTGGATGCCTCCACCTGCCATCCACGCGGTGAAGGCACCGGCGTTGTGATCGCGGCCCTTGGTTTGCGTGTCGCCTTTTCCCTTCATTTGCGCCGCAGGCTGACGGCCGAATTCGGTCGAGCAGATCACCAGCGTCTCGTCGAGCATGCCTCTCGATTTCAAATCTTTCAGTAGGGCCGCCGCGCCGGCGTCGAGGACCCGGCCCCAGTAGCCATGGTCGCGGGGCAGGTCTTCGTGACTGTCCCAGTTCGGTCGAATCTCACGGGCGGTGGTATTTTCCGCTCCGCAGAAAATCTGCACGAAGCGTGTCCCGCGCTCGACGAGCCTTCGAGCAAGGAGGCACTGACGACCGAAGGGACCGATGTCAGGATCGTCGAGTGCGTAGAGCTTTTGCGTCGCCGCTGTTTCACCGCGTAAATCCGTTGCTTCCGGCGCGCTGAGCTGGAGACGTGCCGCCATTTCGTAGGCGGCGATACGGGCATCGAGTTCGGAATTTCCGGCGCGTTGATCGCGGTGCTTTTCGTTGAGTGATCGCAGAAAATCGAGGCCTGCGCGATCGCTCTTTCGGTTCACACCGGCAAAGTCCTTCGGCGGAAACAGATCGGAGAGTGGTGGCTCACCCGCCTCTACCGACATCGTCGTTCCCTGATGGACGGCGGGGAGAAATCCCGCGCCCCAGTTGATCGGGCCGCCCGGAGGCAATCCCCGTGGATCCGGCAGAACCACGAAGCTTGGTAAATTCTCACTTTCCGAGCCCAGTCCGTAGGTGACCCACGAACCCATGCTCGGAAAACCCGGAAGGGTGAAGCCGGTGTTCATGAAAAAGCAGCCCGGTCCGTGCAGCGCGGTTTTGCTGTGCATCGAGTAGATGAAGGCCATGTCGTCGACGCAGCTCGCGAGGTTCGGCATCAGGTCGGACATCCAGAGACCGGATTCACCGTGCTGACGAAACTTCCATTGGCTCGGCATGCACGATCCGGGCTTTGAAGCAAAGAACTGCAACTCGCCGCCGGGATCGAAGGGTGTGCCGGCGCGTTTCTCGAGTTCGGATTTGTGGTCGAAGGTATCGATGTGGCTGAGCCCGCCGGGACAGAAAATCTGGATGACCCGTTTCGCACGCGGAGCGTGGTGGCGGGCATCGGAAGGTAGTGAAGTGGCACCCGCATTGCCGCCGAGCATCGTGGACAGCGCGACGCCGCCAAAGCCACCGCCCGTTTTCCAGAGAAGGTCACGGCGTGAAAGCATCGCCCGGAATTTGTCAGAGGAATCGGACATCGTGGTATCAGTCGAGGTAAACGAATTCACTGGAATTGAGCAGTGCGCGGCAGAAAGCGAAAAGTCCGGCTTCGGAGATGAGCGATTTCGCACCCGATAGTTCACCGGTATCAGGATCACGCCCCAGAGTCAGGCGAAAGGCGTGAGTGATCTGAGCTTCGGCGCGGTCACCGGCTTCTGTTTGCAGGCGCTCTGCGAAGTAGCGCGACTGACGTAACATGAAGTCGTTGTTGTAGAGCGCCAGGGATTGCAGCGCGGTGGTCGTGGTGAGGCGCTTCGGAGTCAGGTTGGCGGGATCGGGACAGTCGAGCGCCTTCATGAAAACGTTGGGTGTTGTTCTCACGACGAAACGATAAATACTGCGCCGCCAAAACTCAGGCGAGTCGGCGGTCTCGTAAGTGTAGATCGGTGCGTAAGCCTCTTTGTAATCGAAGTCGCGAAAGCCGGGGCCGAAGCGTTCGTGGTTGAGGCAACCGGTCACGCTCAACACGGCATCGCGAACTTCCTCCGCGAGGAGACGGCGCGAGTTCATTCTCCATAGATATTGATTCCCGGCATCGACGGTCGCGGGACCTTTCCGCGAGGTCGAGCTCTGTCGCCACGTGGCACTGGTCAGCATTAAACGATGCATCGCCTTGAGAGACCATTTCTCGTCCAACAGTTTATCGGCTAAGTAATCGAGCAGTCGGGGATGTGACGGCGTGTCACCTCCGAGACCGAAATCGCTCGGTGTCGCGACTAAACCCTGACCAAAATGCCAATGCCAGAGCCGGTTGACGATAACGCGACGGGTCAGGGGATTTTTTGGATCCGTGATCCACTCGGCGAGTGCGACCCGTCGCTGACCCTCGGGCATTTCGGTGTCGCCACGTAAGGGGGAAAGTTGATCGCCAACCCACGATAGAGCGGCGGGTCCGACTGTTTCACGAGGCGACTCGGGATCCCCGCGATCAAGAACCTGCACGACCGGTAATTCCTCTTCGGTTACGACGGCGTAGATGTTCGGTGGTGTGCCGAGCTGCCTGCGGCGGTTTTCCAGGGTTTGGAGTTCGTCATCGAGCTGAGTCAGTTTTTTCAGCTGCTCCTCATCCATTTTATTTGGAACCGAAGCTTGTAAGTGGGGATCGCCAAATATCACCTGATCATGACTGATCCCGTTTCCACCGTCGGTTGAAACCAGAGTCAGGAAGCGGGCTGAATCCCGAATTTCGATTGCGATTTTCACCTCGCCGTCTTTTCGACTGAGCGGTCCACCGGCCTGGTGTTTGCCATCGAGATAGACGTTGAAATCAGCGGAGTGAGCTCCCTCCTTACCCCCGTAGCCGACCACTGCGGTGAATTTCATGGCCCCCAATTTTGAAGCGGAGCGAATCGCCTGCAGGTCGAAGGTGATGCCGGCGTTGGCGTGCAATCCGATCATCGAATGCCCGCTCGAAAAATAATCGACGTCTCCCAACGCGGTCGAATGCTGACTCGCGACCGGTCCGTTGCGAATCATGTCCCACGCCTCGCCGGAGGTATCGGGAATACCGCTCACGGTGATTCCGGTTGATGTAATCGGAATTTTCGCCTCTGCCTTTTCGCCGCCATCGGGAACGACGACGCCATCGATAAATTCATAGGGCCTGGAGGGCTTGAACGTATTGACCTCGATATTTCCGAGCTGACCAAATTCCCGTTCCTGAACATTGCCGTTGCGGACGTCGATTCCGGAACGGCGTTTTCCCGATCCGAGTCCGTTGCCTCCACCGACGATATCGGCGAGGTCGATCGGCTTGCCGCGAATGTCGTTGATCGCAAAACTGACTTGTTCCAGCTTTGCGTCGATCGCTTTCTTTTCGTCGTTATAACGCTGCACTTCGGCTTCGCTGATAACGCGGTCTTTGCGCTTCAAACCGGCGAAAATGGAGACGAGCTGATAGTATTCTTTCTGCGAGATTTGATCGAGTTTGTGATCGTGGCAACGCGCGCAGTTAACCGTCATCGCCGTGGTCGCGGTCATGACCTGTGTCACCATGTCGTCGAGGTCGAGGGCTCGCGCCGAACGACGCAATACATCGCTTTTGGTTTCGACCTGACCTACGTAATCCCAGGGGCCGGCCGCGAGAAACCCGGTCGCGACGACTGAATCATGATCCCCGGGAGCCAACACGTCACCGGCGATTTGCTCGCGCAAAAAACGGTCGTAGGGTTTGTCCGAATTGAATGCGCGAATCACGTAGTCCCGGTAGCGCCACGCATTCTCGCGCAACATGTCGCGCTCGAAACCATGAGTGTCGGCATAGTGTGCGATGTCGAGCCAGTGGCGCGCCCATTTTTCGCCGTAGGCCTCGCTCGCCAGCAATTCGTCGACGAGGGTTTCGAAAGCGGTGTCCGGATCTTTTTCGGCCGCCTTCAGGTAGCTCTCCATTTGCTCCGGCGTCGGCGGCAGTCCAGTGAGGTCGAAGTATAGCCGGCGGCACAACACTCGCGGCTCCGCTTCGGGCGACGGTGAGAGTTTTTTCTCACGCAGCGTCGCCGCGATAAATCGGTCGATATCGTTTCGCACCCGGTTCCTGGCTGATGTCGCTGCGTTGGGAACGGTCGCGTGTTTCACAGGCTGGACCGACCACCAGTTTTCGGCATCACGCGCGGCTACCTCAGCAGCGGGGGACTGGAGGGCGACAGCCGACAGTAGCAGGAGGCACGCTGTAGTGGAGGGGTTCATTTAAATCAAATTATCGCGACACTGACAATACCATCGCTGTCTATAGGATTACGTCAGGATACGGTCGGCTACTTTTCCATGAACGTCGGTGAGTCGAAAATAGCGTCCCTGGAAACGGAAGCTCAGCTTTTCGTGATCGATGCCAAGGCAGTGTAAAAGCGTGGCGTTGAGGTCATGCACGTGCATGGGGTCCTCGACGACGTTGTAGGAGAAATCGTCGGTCTTCCCGTAGCTGATACCGGGCTTGATTCCTCCTCCGGCGAGCCAGATTGAAAAACAGCGCCCGTGATGATCTCTTCCGTAATTGTGAACATCGAGACGCCCCTGACTGTAAACGGTGCGACCAAATTCTCCTGCCCAGACGATCAGTGTATCGTCCAATAATCCCCGTTGCTTCAGATCCCGAACCAGTGCGGCGCAGGGTTGGTCGACATCGCGGCATTGCAAGGGCAGATCCGTGGGGAGGTTGTAGTGCTGGTCCCAGCCCCGGTGATACAGTTGGATAAAGCGAACGCCGCGTTCCGCCATCCGTCGGGCAAGAAGACAGTTTCGCGCGAAAGAGCCGGGTCTCTCTGCGTCCGGGCCATACATCTCGATGGTTTTCGCGCTTTCTCCGGTGAGATCGGTCAGCTCGGGGACCGACATTTGCATGCGGTAGGCCATCTCGAACTGGGCGATCCGCGTTGCGATTTCAGGATCGCCGGTGAGTTCGAGTCGTTCCCGGTTGAGTTCGCTCAGCCCTTCGAGCATCGTGCCCCGGGTCGAGCGGTCAATTCCAGGTGGGTTTGACAGGTAGAGAACCGGATCGTCGCTGGATCGAAAATTCACCCCTTGATGATTGGATGGCAGGAAACCGGAGCCCCAGAGCCGGGCGTGGAGGGGATCAGCCGGCCTGAGTGCGCTACCATTTGAAAGCAGGGTGACGAAAGCAGGTAGATCGCGGTTTTCACTTCCCAACCCGTAGCTGGTCCACGCGCCAAAACTGGGGCGCCCCGGCTGCTGGTGCCCTGTCTGCATGAAGGTCGCGGCAGGGTCGTGGTTGATCGCTTCGGTATGCATCGATTTGACGAAACAGATGTCGTCGGCCTGCTTCGCGAGGTGAGGCATGAGCTCGCTGATCGTTGCTCCGGATTGTCCATGACGGTTGAACTGGTAAATGGATGGCGCGACCGGAAGCGATGTCTGGTTGGAAGTCATCCCGGTGAGGCGCTGCCCCTTGCGCACAGAATCCGGAAGATCAATGCCACGCATTTCGCCGAGCCGCGGCTTGTGATCGAAGAGCTCCATTTGCGGCGGGCCACCGTGCATGAAAAGGTAGATGACCCGTTTCGCGCGCGGCTGAATCTGCGTCCCGCCATTTTCCGGAATGCCCGCGAGGAGATCGGGATTCAAAAGCGAGGCGAGGGCGGCGGTTCCGATTCCACCTGCCTGAGAAAGAAAATCGCGGCGGGGGACCGCCTTCTGGATGGGGTGCTGCATATCAGAATTTGGTGATCGTTTCGTCCATGCTGAGAATCACGTTCGCAGTTGCGGTCCATGCCGCAAGTTCCGCTGTTGCGGAGCTGGATCCCGGTTTCTCTGTTTTATCAGTCCCGAGAAGAGTGCCGGCGGCGTCAGGATCGTCGCGATAGGTCTTCGACACTTGTGCGTGCACTTTCAGCAAGGTTGCCGTTTCAGTTTTCGAAGGAGCACGTGCGGTCGCGATTCGAAACGCGTGGACGATTTTTGCTTCGTCGCCGGAGAGGTTCGCGGCTTTTAAAACGCGTTCCGCTAAGCCTCGGGCCGCTTCGAGAAAAGCAGGGCCGTTCATCAATACGAGTGCCTGCAGCGGGGTGTTTGTCAGGGTCCTGCCCACCGTGCAGGTCTCGCGGGTCGGTGCGTCGAAAAGCAACATGGACGGGGGAGGGACCTGGCGTTTCCAGTAGGAGTAGAGGCTGCGTCGGTGCCGTCCCGTGCCTTCGTCGGGTTCGTAAACAAGTTCCCCGCCGTAGGAGACCTCCTTCCATAGACCGGGAGGCTGGTACGGCTTCACGCTGGCACCACCGATTTTTTCATGGAGGAGACCACCGATCAGCAGTGCGGAATCGCGGATCATTTCCGCCTCCATACGAAAACGCGGTCCCCGTGCGAGCAGTCGGTTGTTTGGGTCGCGGGAAAAATCATCGGGGCTTCCGCCTGACTGTTGACGGTAAGTCTTCGAAGTGACGATGGTGCGGAGAAGGTCTTTTACATCCCACCCGTTTTCGATGAACTCACAGGCGAGCCAATCGAGCAGTTCGGGGTGAGACGGCCATTCTCCCTGGGTTCCGAAGTCCTCGGAGGTCGAGACGATTCCCGTTCCGAAAAGTTGCAGCCAGAAGCGGTTCACGATGACCCGGGCTGTCAGCGGGTTTCCTTGCGAAACAAACCATCCCGCAAGATCAAGCCGGTTCAGCGAATCTGTTTTCTCTATATCCCCGAACACCGTCGGAATTCCCGCGGTTACTTTTTCACCGGGCTGATTGTATTCCCCCCGCTCGAGAACGTGCGCGATCGCTTCGCCTTCTTTCTCCTTCATCACCATCACGTTCGGAATCGAGGCTTCGTGATCGGTGACCTGGGTGCGGAGTGATTCGATATTCCGGACCGCTGCTTGCTGCGCATCCGTGGCCCCGGTGGAAAGAAAATGTTCCCGTAAACCTTTCGATTCAGACTTGCTCCGGTCGTTAGCCGTCATGGAAAGGACGCCGCGTAGAAACTGAGTTTCGGCGACGCTGAGTGCTTCGTTGCCTTCGAGCTTTCGATCGTAGAAACGCACTTCATCAATCCTGCCCTTAAAAAGGGCGCTCGCTTTTCTGCCTCCGACGCGGAATGGCTCGTTGGTCGCGAAGTCGCCTTTCAGAGAATCGTCGACAACCTCCATGGCAGAGGGCTTCCCGTTGATATAGATTTTCACGCCGCCGGCTTTCCCGGATCCATCGTGAGTGAGGAGCAGGTGATGCCATTGTTTGATGGGCAGTTTTTCTTTCGCGGCGACAGAAAGAATCCCGTTCTCCGGTTTGCCGCTGTCGAAGTTCGCCATGACGATTCCCTGGCGCACGACGAGATCAAAACCCTCGAAGCCGGTTGTATCATCTATTTTCGATACCACGCACCCGGGGGAACGTTCTTCGGTGTAAATCCAGGCAGCCACCGAGAAAGGGTTCTCCCGCGTGAGGCGCGGGACTCCCGGGATAGCAAGCGACTCGTTCCCATCTAACATAACCGCATTCCCGATTCGACCCCTCGCGGTTTTTGCAGGTGAGACAGAGTCGTCTCCGTCGAAAGAAAGCTTTACCAGCAATCCTTCAGCGCTTACCACCGGAAGGTTTTTGACGGCTGATTTTTCCCACTCATTTTGAGCGTGTTCCAGTGCCGTGGCGACGGGGCGGAAGATCTCTTCTTCCTTCTTCAGTGTTTGTTTCAGTCGTTCCTTTTCGGCGATTTGCCCGGGTGACGGCACTTTCAGGAGTGGTGGTGATCCGCCGGACCCGGTGGCGAGCCCGCGCTCAGGGATATGATTGAAAAAAGCGAAGAAGCGGTAGTAGTCCTTTTGCGAGATGGGATCGTACTTGTGATCGTGGCAGCGGGCGCATTCGACTGTCAGTCCCATCCACACCGTCGAAGTCGTCTTGACGCGGTCGGCGACGTATTCGATCCGGAATTCTTCGTCTTCGATTCCCGTTTCGTTGTTGGTCATGTGGTTGCGGTTGAATCCGGAAGCAATCAATTGGCTTTGAGTCGCGTCGTGCAGCAGGTCGCCCGCGAGTTGCTCGATCGTGAATTGGTCGAATGGCATGTTCCCGTTGAAGGCATTGATCACCCAGTCCCGCCATGGCCACATCGTCCGTTCTTTATCCCCGAAGTAGCCGTTCGTATCCGCGTAGCGAGCCGCATCGAGCCAGTGCACCGCCATCCGTTCCCCGAAGCGGGGAGAGTCGAGAAGGCGGTCGACAAGCCGTTCGTAGGCCTCGGTCGAATGGTCGGCTAGAAAGGCGTCGACTTCCTGTATCGAAGGCGGAAGTCCGGTCAGATCGAGTGAGAGTCGGCGGATCAAAGTTTCTTTCGATGCCTCAGGCGAGAGAGACATTTCGTTCTTTTTGAGATGCTTCGACACGAACGAATCCAGATCGCTATCGGGAGAGCGTTGCGGCGGGACGAGTGACCAGTGTTTTTCGTAGCGGGCGCCTTCGGAGATCCAGCGTTTCAGGATAGCGATTTCGCCGCCGCTGAGCTCTGAAGTGGAATCGCGCGGCGGCATCACTTCGTCCTCATCTTCATGCGTGACACGCTCGACGAGATTACTTCTTTCGGGATGTCCCGGGACGATGACTTGATAGCCGTCGCGCTCCCGTAAGACATCCTCCCTTGAATCCAACCGCAGGTCTCCTTTCAATGCCGCGGCATCGGGACCGTGACAACGGAAACACTTGTCCGAAAGAATCGGGCGAATATCGCGATTGAAGCTCAGCTCCTCAGCTGGCGCGCAGATGCCCGTGCACGCGAACGAAATCAGTCCGGCAGTCAATAAGGCGCTTCGGGTGGCGCGGTGACTGACTCTGACTGGGCTCGCATTCATGAACTGCCTTTCATTCGCTCACCGATCGCGCTTCCCTTCGGGGCGACGTCGTTCCATCTGGGCTTTGAAATCGCCTATGCCCGCCCACAGGGTCGGTGCGTCGAGGTCCACTTCAGCGACGACGACCTCGCCAAATTCTTTCGCCGAAACCATTGGCTCTCCTGTGTGGTCGTATACAGCGGAAACAATCCATCTTGTGTCAGCAGGAGTGTAAGTGCTGCTCACGAGATACACATGATTCTCGGTCGCTCTCGCTCGTGCGAGGAGCGGATTACACCCCCAGACGGGCCAGGCGATGACTTCCGCTCCGTTTTTCGTCAACTCGCGGGCGACCTCGGGAAAGAAGCCGTCGTAGCAGATCATCATGCCGACTTTCCCGAATCGGGTATTAAAGACGGGGTAATCGTCTCCCGGAGTGATGCCCCCTTCGCTTTCACTGTCCGGCAGACACACCTTGCGATACTTGCCGACGATCTTGCCATCGGGTCCGATCAAAACCGAGACGTTGTAGATCAGATGCCGGTCTCTTTCGATAAGTCCCGCGACGATATAGAGATCATGCTTCTTTGCGAGAGTTCCGAAATACCCGGTTGATGGTCCGGGAACAGGTTCCGAAACCTCGGCATAGGATTTTTTCAAACCGTAATAGGTGAGAGTCTCCGGGAGGACGACGAGATCCGCTTTCCGGTCGGCCGCATCCGCAATCAGCGGGGCAAACAATTTGCAATTGCCCTCCGGCGTTTTGCCGCCCCTCGGCTGAAAGTGGACGGCCGCGAGTCTCACCTTTCGACCGGCTGGTTTCCCGACCTTCTCGAGGGAAACATCGCTCCACTCGACTTTTCCGCGGGGTGCCCATTTTAAATACAGATCGACCGCTGCTTCGGATGCTTTCTCGGGTGCTCGGTAAATTCCAGAAACCTCCGTCCATCCGTCTCCTGCGTCCTTCTCGGTGATCGGATATTCGCGATTCGATTTGGCGTTGTTCGAGCTGCGGTAGTAGTCGACGACATGGCTGTCGTTCATGACGCGGGTTCCTGATTCATCCTCCCAGGTTATTTTAATGATTGTGCTGGTCCGGGGCGTCTCGACTTTCTCCGCTTTCCGGAATGCTTTAAAACGGTAGTAGTTGCCGGCTTCGACGGGGAAGTGCCTGGACCATCGTCCGACGAGTCCCTCGCGTTCGTCGTGCTCGATCACGAGTGAGCCGGTGCTGCCGTGGCCACCTTCTTTTAAAAACGAGAAATCAGGTCGGATCTCTTCGCGGGGTGAGAGAGCGGTCCATCCGGAGGGGGGTGATGTTTTCTCTGCGGCATCAGCCTTCACCGTGAAGGTCGAGAAGCAGACGATCAGAATCAAGTTGATGGCAACGAGTGGTTTTTGAATCTGCGTTAACTTATTCATTCCCGGTAAATGTGAGCGTTTGCTTTCTGTTAGTCAAAGAACGGGAAGAGCCGTTTGATTTCCGATTCTTTGGGCTGGTAGGCGTATTCGCAGATTTCAAAAACTTCGGCATACTTCACGGCGTTGCCGTCTTCCTCGCCGTACCATTTGACTAACGAATCACGGAATTTGTTGGCGATGTTTCCATCCCGGTTCTGCCAGCTCTTCGTAAGAAACTTTTTCCGCATCTTTTCATCGCCGGCGTAGCGTTGTGTCAGGGTATCCTCGGAGCCGAGCGCGCCGCCTTCATAAACCTGAGACGCGAGTGCGTCGATCGCATCAAGCTTTTTGTCGAAGACGTCATCGATTGAGACGGCTATGTCGGCTTTGAAGGGATACGGTGTGGTGAAGCGGTCGTAGAAGTAAAGGAACGTGGTGGGATGTTGAACCGGTGGCGTATCGGGCACATAGAAAGGCACCCGGATCATGAAGGCGGCGTCGCGAACGAGGAGCCCGGCGTTGCGGTGATCGGGATGGTAGTCGTAGGGACGATGCGTGATAACAATATCAGCGTCCCACTCCCGGATCAGTCTTGCGATGATTTTCCGGTTCTCCAGTGTCGGCATGATCTCACCGTCGTGGATGTCGAGAACCTCGACCTCGATCCCGAGGCGCTTCGCCGCTTCCTGAACTTCAGCGACGCGTCGTTTTGCGAGCGCTCCGCCGGATTCCTTCCAGTGACCGATGTCCCCGTTGGTGACGGAGACAAATTTCACTTTGTGCCCGAGGGCTGCCCATTTGGCGGCGCAACCGGAGAGCCGGAACTCGACGTCATCGGGGTGAGCGCCGAAAGCAATGATGCGGAGCGGTTTGTCGCCGGCTTTCTTTTCATCCTCCTGCGAGATGCCGATCGTTGCGGAAAACAGAATCGTGGCACAGATCAGGAAGCTGAATTTTTTGGCGTTTCTCATGCGCCGATTCTTTCAGAGTACCGATTTGTTTCAAGATTTTACGATGCGCGTTCGAGGTGCGCGGGCCTCCTGCGTCACCGACTTCGTCCGGCGATTTGAAAAGATTCACGAAACCAGCGGATCGAATTCAACTATGGAGACTTCGCCGATTCCCTGTCGACGGGCACGATCTGCTATTCCACCTTCAGGTCCGGTTTTGCGATTTCGCCTTTCTGACGTTTCGCTTCGAACTCCGCTTTTGCGGCGCTCACGTAGGGGTTCGGCGGGCGTAAATCGGCTGACAGGTTGCGACGCCGGCTCACTTCTCCGGGAGGGTAGTTTTTCTCAAGGTAGGTGAGGATCTGGTCTTCGATCCGGGGGTCGAGGGGCCAGAGTCCCTGCTTTTCCTGCATCCAGTCGATCAGTGAGGCCCACGTTTCCCGGGTTGCTCCGTAATTCGTAAAGAGTTTCGGGGAGTGGCAGACGCTGCACATCGCCTGCACGGTCTGCCAGTGATCATCGATGATCATTCCACTGACAGGATCGATTTCGGGTTCCGCTCCTTCGTCGGCTGCGTTGCTGAAGGAGCCTGACAAAGTGATAATAACGATCGCCGCCACCCGCGACAGGAACAACTTGATATCAGACGGTGAAAAATGAGTTTTCATGTTTCAGGAGACGCGGGGGTTATACGGCCTGCACTGCGATGCGATGACAGGCGTTGTTCAGGTAGCCTTTTGGATTCCATCCCGGCAGGATCATCGGCTGGCTCTTTCCATTTTCATCGGTCGCTCTGGCCCATACTTCGTAGTAGCCGATCCGGGGGAACTTGATTCCATCCTGCGCCCAGCGTTGCCATGCGAAGCGGTTTGGTGCGTCTTCGAGCTTGGCTTTCTGCCAGGTGCTGCCGAAGTCGATCGAGGTGTGAACTTCTTTGATTTTTAAATCGCCCGCCCAGGCTTGTCCGCGGCAGGAAAAGGTTTCGCCGACGGGTGTTTCGATTCCCGACCTGGGAAAAGTGACAAGAGATTTTACCGGCATCGATTCAATAATGATCATGTCTTCCTCCGGAACTTCAGTTCCCGGCGCGACGCTGTATTTCGGAATTCGATAGGACGAGCCTGTCATCTTCGCACCGTCGTGAACCTGATCGCGAACGAGAAGTTTGTGAACCCACTTCCCGGATGTGGAGGCGGGATAGCCACCGGTGATGAGCCGCAACGGATGGCCGTTCATCCAGGGAATGTCGGCGTCGTTCATCGACCACGCGATCATCGAGTCTTCGTCGAGCGCCTTGGCGATAGGGACGCCGCGTGAGATCGGGTCTTTTGTAGCGTCGCCCGAGAGATGAGTGTCTTTGCCGTAGTAGGCGGTGTAGACGGCTTTGTCGTTAACGCCGCAGGCTTTAAGAACATCGCGCATCCGCACTCCCGTCCATTTCGGGCAGCCGACGGCGCCAACGGTCCATTGGTTACCCGAGGCGGGTGGAGAAAATTCACTGCGACCGTTTCCACCGCACTCGATCAATATTTGACGGGAGATGGTCTCGAATTTGTCCTTCAAATCCTGAATCGTAAACGTGGTGGGCCTGTCCACTCCGGGGCCGCCGATTTCGAGAGTCCATGTTTTCGGATCGATCGTATCGACTGCCGGAGGATGCCCGTTGTTTCTCACAAAGAGATGCTTCGCCGGGGTGATGGGATCGTCGAGTAAATGTGGCTGTGCCTCTGCGTTGACAGGTCGGTCGTTGAGGACAATCAAACCGTCTTTGCCCTCTATCGTGAAAGGCTCTGTCGTCTGCGCGAGTGCGGCGGGGATGAGCCCGGCGGGAAATTTGTCACCGAACACGATGTTACCGCCTAACACTGCCGCCATCGCCGAGAGCGCGTTGCGATTTAAAAATCCGCGTCGGGAGAGGCTGGCGTCGAGCGGGTCGTTTCCCCAGAGCAATCGGGACGCCTCGTCTCCCAGTTCTCCATACAGTTCGTGAATTCCTTTTTCTTCTTTCATGGTATTCAAGTGGTCGTTCCAAGTGTGTCTGTGACGTGATCTCCAACAGTGTTCAGCGCCATGATGATACCAAAAGGGGGCATCCTGGAACAGAACGGAATCGTGTATGTTTCGGTTTTATGAGGATCAGTCGTTGAATGTTGTCGCGGATTTTCCGTTCACGATGATCAGATTGTTCGTTGGGAATAGAGGAAGGGAAGTGTGTCGGATCGTTGCCGCAAGCGTCAGATAATCCCGTCTCTGCACGCATTTCGGGGGCTTGTGTTTGATTGCCGTTTCTATTTACGATCGCCGCATGGACGAATCGACGAAACACACTTCGCGCCGTGAAATGCTGGGGCTGGGGATTCCCGCGCTGGCCGGGGGGGCGGCTCTTGGTCTTGGCGCGGGAGTCAGCCACGGCGCGGAAGCGGACAAGGTCGGAAACTCCGGCGATTCATGGCCGGCGCGTCGGAAAGAAGTGGAGCGGGAGTGGCTCAAAATTCTGGGCGATTTTCCCACTGAAATTCCCGCGCCTGAGGTCGAGATGAAGGAGGTAGCGTGGGATGAGGAGGGCATCACCCGTTACCATGTCAGTTATAATTCGGAGCCGGATGACAGAGTGACCGCCTGGTTGCTGGTTCCCGACGCCGCGAAAGAGAAACCCACTCCGGCGATCATTTGTATTCACAGCACGACCTGGGGTTCGGGGAAAGATCAGGTGATCGGGCTTTCCGGCAAGCGTCCGGTCGATCCCGCTCCCGATCCCCAAATTGGCGTCGACTATGGACTGACGCACGCGCGGCATGGATTCATCACCCTCAGTATCGATGTGATCACGGACGGTGAACGGATTGAGCCAAAACGCCGGGTGATGGATACTCGCGTCTTTTACAAGAAGCATCCCGAGTGGTCGATCATCGGAAAGACGATTTGGGATTGCCGGCGCGGGGTCGATTTTCTGCAGACGCTGGATTTTGTGGATCGGGATCAAATTGGAGTGACGGGTCTCTCGTTGGGAGGGCACATGGCCATTTTTGTGGGGGCGTTTGAACCGAGAATCACGGCGACGGTTTCGAACGGTGGCGTCCTCGATTTGCATAGACACACCAGTGCGTTTTCCCGTGTCCCGGCAGATAATAACTGGGAGCCGTGGGAGGAGGGAGTCGATGAACCGACGAGTAGCGCAGAGCTGGAAAGGCGGTTCGGTTTTAAATCGAACAGTGGTCCGTTTATCTATCTGAAGAACTTTCGGAAGTACGTCGATGACCAGAGTCTGCCCTTACCGGTGAACATGGATGACCTCATGATGATGGTTGCGCCGCGGCCGCTTCTCGTGCTCTCGACGGAACAGGAGTTTTATCGTCACAAGTTTTTCGAGAAAGCGCCGAAGGTTCTCGATGTCTACATCAACTGGCGCGATGTGGATGGTCTGCCCGGCGTTGTCGAGGCGCGCAGGGAGCGGTTGGGGTGGGAGGATACGGTGGAATACTACGATTTCAGTCACCGTATCGATGAGGAAAAACTGACCGGGCAATTCAGAGAGTTCGGGGCGGGTGACTGTTTCAGTTGGTTCTCATTCCCAGGGCGTCACGGACTCCCCGGAGTGGCGAGACGAATGAGCTTTGCCTGGTTCGATCGCTGGCTCGGGCGGACGTTGTACTGATCGTGTGTTAGGGGTTCCCCGGCGCGTCTTATTTTCGGTTTGTCAGGAGGGTTGCGAGAGATTTGCGGATTTCGGCGAAATCAGCGCGATCGGCGAGGTTTTCGCTTTCGAGGTTGGACTCGTCATATTCGTAGAGCTCACGGGCAACGACTCGTCCGTTCTCTTTCGGGTTCTGCCACTCGGTGTAACGATGGGTCGCAGTGCGGACGGTGTATCCCATGTAGCCACCTCTCGGGTACTGACTGAAAGCCGCGTCCTGTCCGGGGGCGTCGGGGGCGCTCACGTTCCGGGCAAAGCTTTCGCCATCGGCGCCCGCGTGAACCGGAAGTCCCGCGAGTTCGCTGAGGGTGGGGTGCAGGTCGACGAGTTCGACGACGGCACTGCATCGGGCGTTTCTTGCGAGTCCCGGTGCGCTGATGATGAGAGGGACGCGGGTATCGAGTTCGAAGTTGGTGTGCTTTGCCCAGGAGCCGAAATCGCCGAGTTTGTAGCCGTGGTCGGACCACAGCACGACGATCGTTTTCTCGCGAATTCCCCGGGTGTCGAGTTCGTCGAGGAGGCGACCGACCTGGGCGTCGATGTAGCTGACGCACGCAGCGTAGCCGTGGCGGAGTTGCTTCGTTTCTTCAGCACTTATCGGTCCCCGGGTTTCACGAACGTATTGGTTCACTTCGGCTGCTCCCACCTGTATCGCAAATTCCGGCGCGCCCCCGGGTGGGGTGGAGACTTCCACGGGAGGAAGCGTTTCAGGGTCGTAGAGGTCCCAGTATTTTTTCGGAGCGACGAAAGGGAGGTGCGGTTTGCAAAATCCGACGGCGAGAAAAAAGGGAGGACTGTCAGGGTCTTTCTGAAGTTGGTGAAGGCGTTCGAGAGCGGCGTTCGCAATTTGTCCGTCGGCGGGAATGTCGTCGGCTACCTCAGGCGCTTCGAAAGCGGGGCCGCGCACAAAATGGCGGGTCCACTGATCGGGATCGTTCGGGTCGCGTTTGATGTGGCGGAGGAATTTGTCGTTCGAATTGGCGAAGACGTCTCTGGCGATACGGATGCCCCCGGGCGAAAAATAGTATTGCGGGCTGCTCGTCCAGCGCTCCGTTGACCACGAAACGGGATCCTGAAAACTGTTCCCGATGTAGGCGGTTTTCCACGCGCCGTGATAGATCTTTCCGAAGGACTGTGTGAAGTAGCCGTGACTCTTGAAATGCTGAGGCAGGGTCACGACTTCGGGAACGACCTTCCGAAAAGCGTTCGCTTTTCCTTTGAACGTGTCGGGCCGCAATCCGCTGAGAAGACTGGCGCGCGAGGGCATGCAGACGGCCCATTGACAGTAGGCCTTCTCAAAGAGGACGCCCTCTCTCGCGAGGCGATCGATGTTGGGGCTGTGAATGTGTGTCGCGCCGTAGCAGTTCAGTTCCGGACGCAGATCGTCAATCCCGATGAAGAGAATGTTAGGCTGATCGGCCCCGGCAAAAAGAGTCGAGAGAAACCCCAGCGTGATCGCCACGAGGCTGCGCCGGAACGAAGCGTTCGCGGGTTGGCTCAGCGGTGGGGTGGATCGGGGAAGGCGTTTCATCTGCGACGAATGTGAGGGACGGTCGTCTCTCTCGTCAAGCCTTCGCCTTATCCCTTCAGCATCGCCCGCGCTTACCGCATCGTAGTTAAAAGCCACTCCCGCAGTAGTTTCGCTGCGAGGGCTGCGGTGATCCCGGTGGGATCGAGGTCCGGCGCGACTTCGACGATATCAAAGCCTGCGATCGTCTCTCCGACGAGCGCCTCACGGAGCGAATCGGCTTCCGCCCAACGGATACCTCCGGCTTCGGGGGTTCCGGTTCCGGGTGCTTCAGCGGGGTCAAACGCATCGATATCAAACGTGATCCAGAGGGGAGCGCCGACGAGACCTTTGCGTTCGAGTGCGTCGCGGAGGGCCGGGCCGCTTGCGTCTACGAGTCTGTCCTCGTCGCGCATTTCGGCGAACTCCTCTTTCGTTCCGGATCGGATTCCGACCTGAAGCAATTGGTGCGAAGGAAGAAAGTCGAGGACCCGCCGCATCGCACAGGCGTGAGAGTGGGCCTGGTCTTCGTAACTTTCGCGGAGATCGGCGTGTGCGTCGATCTGGATGACAACGAGGTCCGGGTGTTTCTCGTGGGCGGCTCGAATCGCGCCCGGGGAAACGGAGTGTTCCCCGCCGAGGAGGACGGGAATGCCGCCCTCGGTGAGGATTTCCTTCGTTGCCGTGTAAACGCTCTCGAAGACGTTCTCCGGCTTTGCACGCGGATCGATATCGAGATCTCCGAGGTCGGAATAGATGAAGTCTTCGAGATCGAGGTTCTGAACCGGCGAGTAGGTTTCAATCGCGGCATCGCTCACCTCCCTGATTCCCCCGGGTCCCGCTGCAGTGCCTTTTCGAAATGACGCGGTCAAATCGTATCGCGCGGCGAAAACAGCAGGGCATCCCGCAACGAGTTGCGGGACGGCTCCGATGAAGGGAATCGATGGAAGGGTGGTTTTCAAAACAGAATGGTTCGTTGAGCGAAGGTGCCGGAGAATTACCCGAGACGCATCTTGTAATCCTCGTAGGTGAATTCGCGGACTGTTTCGATTTCGCCGTCTTCTTTCAGGATCGCGATGTCCGGAAGACGAACGCCGTTGAACGTCGTGTTTTTCACCATCGTGTAGTGAGCCATGTCGTGAAACACGAGTTGATCGCCGATTTTCAGCGGTTCATCGAAGCTGTAATCCCCGATGACATCGCCGGAGAGGCAGGTCGGTGCTCCGAGTCGGTAGGTGTGGTTTTTCTCTCCCGGCTCACCCGAGTTTTCGACTCCGGCGCGATAAGGCATTTCGAGAACGTCAGGCATGTGGGCCGTGGCTGAAACATCGAGGACGGCAACGTCCATGCCGTTCTCGACGAGGTCGATCACGCTGCCGACGAGGACGCCGGTTCCGGTCGAAATGGCTTCGCCGGGTTCGAGGTAAATCGTGAGCTGTGGGTAGCGTGCCTGGATTTCCCCGATGATTCGGACGAGGCGCTCGATGTCGTATCCCGGCGTCGTGATGAGGTGGCCACCACCCATGTTGAGCCACTTCATCTTCTTCAGGTAACGATCGAATTTCGCGGTGACGTGCTCAAGAGTTCTCTCGAGGGCATCGGAGCCCTGCTCGCAAAGCGTGTGGAAGTGGAGTCCTTCGATCCCGTCGAGATCAGCGTCTTCCAGTTTGGATGCGAGGACGCCGAAGCGGGAGCCCTGACCACAGGGATTGTAGATCTCGGCGACGGACTCAGCGTATTCGGGATTGATACGAAGGCCGGGAGAGACTTTCCTGTCAGCGGTCAAAACCTCTTCACGGTAGCGGTTCCACTGAGAGAGCGAATTGAAGACGATGTGATCGGAGATCTTCACGAGCTCTGTCATCTCGGCCGGCGTGTAGGCAGGGGAAAATACGTGGACTTCGCCGCCGAATTCCTCAGCCCCGAGACGTGCTTCGTGCAGTCCGCTCGCGGTGGTTCCGGCGAGATAGTTACGAAGCGTCGGGTAGAGGTTGAAGCAGGCGAATGCCTTTTGTGCGAGGAGAATGTGCGCTCCTGTCCGGTCCTGCACGTCTTTGAGAATCAGCCCGTTCCGGTGAAACGCCGCGTGATCGAGGAGGTAACAGGGGGTCGGGAGATTGCACGATTTCGCTGCTTCCGCGAGACGGGTGAAAGTTTCCTCCGGGGTGTCGGAAGAGCTTTTTTTGTCAGGCAGAGAAACGGGGGGGACGCTGGTTGTGGCAGCGTCGGTGAAAACAGAGGATGGGGTGAGTGCGGTTTCGCGCTCGGAAGATTCGTCGATATACATGAGATAAAATAAGAAAAATTGATAGAGAGTTCTCCCCGTGAAGGGACGGGCAAACGCCTGCGAGAAGGACGCAACGCGAGTGCAATCGTGTTTGATGAAACACGAAGTGGGGTGCCGGGGAGGCGCAGGCCGGTCGAAACCAACGCTACGCCTACGGTCTCAATGAATGATCCACTTCAAGGACATGCCAGGGAAGCCCCCAGGCATTTAGGTCGTCCATGAAGGGATCGGGGTCGAGCTGCTCGAGATTCCATACCCCGGGACGCAGCCACGCTCCGGACATGAGTTGCCGTGCTCCGATCATAGCGGGAACGCCTGCTGTATAGCTGATCGCCTGACTTTTCACTTCTTCGTAGCACGTTTGATGGTCGCAAATATTGTAGATGAAACGGGTTGCCGTTTCGCCGGTTTCTTTGAGACGTCCTGTGATCATGCAGCCAATGCAGGTTTTGCCTTTGGTCAGGGGACCGAGGGACGCAGGATCAGGTAATATTTCTTTTAAGAATTGCAACGGAATAACTTCTTTCCCGTCGTAATTGATGGGTTCGATCGAAGTCATCCCGATATTCTCCAGCACCTTCAAATGGGTGATGTAGTTCTGGGAGAATGTCATCCAAAAACGGATTCGCTTCAGACCGGGGAGATTTTTCGCGAGGCTCTCGAGCTCCTCATGATACAAAAGATAAATGTCCTTCGGTCCGATTTCGGGAAAATCGAACTCGCGGGAAACGGAGAGGGCTGGAACGGTCTTCCATTCACCCTCTTCCCAGTAACGGCCGTCCGCGGTGATCTCACGAATGTTGATCTCGGGATTGAAGTTCGTGGCGAAAGGAAGGCCATGGTCGCCGGCGTTCGCGTCGAGGATGTCGACGGTCTCGATCTCGTCGAACCAGTGCTTCAGCGCGTAGGCGCAAAAGACATTCGTCACGCCGGGGTCAAATCCGCTTCCGAGGATCGCGGTGAGTCCCGCTTTCTCAAAACGCTCCTGATAGTCCCACTGCCACTTGTATTCAAAATGCGGGTCATCAAGCGGCTCGTAGTTTGCCGTATCGAGATAGTGCACGCCGGCCTCAAGGCAGGCATCCATGAGCGTGAGATCCTGATAGGGAAGCGCGATGTTCAGAAGCACTTTCGGCTGCACCTCTTTCAGAAAAGCGACGGTCTCCTCCACATTGTCTGCATCGAGGCACGCGGTCTTCACGGTGACACCGGTGGACGCGAGGATGTCTGCGGCAATAGCGTCGCATTTTTCCAACGTCCGGCTTACGAGCCAGACTTCACCAAAGGTTGCGGCGTCCTGCGCGCATTTGTGCGCGACGACATTGCCGACTCCTCCGGCTCCCACGATGACAGTTTTGTGCATAGGTTCTGAATTGCGTTGAAAATCGAATTCATCAGTAGATTAGTCAATCGGTTTTACGCGAAGCCCGAGGATAAAATTAACGGGCTCAATCGGAGGTTTTCGGGTCTTTTTTGCGCGGAGTTGAGACGACCTGAAACGCATTCAAAGTGCGCGCTGACGAGTCAATTTGTCCGTATAAAATGGCAGGGACGATTCATTCAGCCGAAAAGCAGACCCTCCCGATGGGGATTAAAAAGAATCGCGGCATATCGCCTGAGGCTCAGGGGCGTGCCCGTTTTGACGGCGGAAAATACGGAAAAAGACGCATTCATTTCACACGTAAATCTCTGAACTTTCTCCTTTAATCTGGAATCATACTAAACAAGATTCCTCCATTGAGGCTTCGAATCGCCCGAAGATATATTATGAAAAAACGCTCTCTGATCGCTGCCGTTACCCTTTTTCTGTTCACCGCTTCGTTCGCTTCGGCTGTTGAAGTGAATCGCGCAATGCTCGGAATGTTTCAGCCGCTCATGGAGCAGGCCGACAATCCCGAGAACCCAATCACAGGTCCGAAAGTGGATCTTGGGCGCATGTTGTATTACGATAAGCGGCTCTCGAAAGACAACTCCGTCTCCTGCAATACCTGTCACGACCTCGCGAACTTCGGTGATGATGGAGCCTCGGTTTCGACCGGGATTCACAAGCAAAAAGGCGGGCGGTCGGCACCGACGGTTTACAATGCCGCGATTCACATTTCCCAATTCTGGGACGGACGGGCCAAAGACGTCGAGGAGCAGGCGATCGGTCCGATTACCAATCCCATCGAGATGGGAATGCCGGATTCCGATTACGTCCTCAAGGTCGTGAATTCGATTCCCGGCTACGTCGAAGCGTTCAAAGCCGCTTTCCCGGATGAGGAGAATCCCGTCACCTATGAGAACATTGGAAACGCGATCGGCGCTTTCGAGCGGAAGCTCCTTACTCCCGCTCCTTTCGATGCGTTTCTGAAAGGGGATGACTCAGCTCTGAGCGATGCCGAAAAGAAAGGGTTCAATCTCTTTCTCACAACCGGCTGCAGCACCTGTCACAACGGAATGGGCGTCGGCGGGCATTTCTACCAGAAGCTCGGTCTCGTTAAAGAGTGGCCGACCAAAGATCTCGGGCGTTACGAGGCGACTAAAGTTGAGACGGATAAGTATTTCTTCAAAGTGCCGAGTCTTCGGAACATCACTGAAACGGGTCCCTACCTCCACGACGGATCTGAGAAAACGCTCGAAGGCGTCGTCGGAAAAATGGCCGAGCATCAGATGGGCCGGAAGTTGTCGGATGAAGACATTGCTTCCATCATCACCTTCCTCGGATCGCTCAAAGGTGAGATCGACGCCGACTTTATCAAAGAGCCGACTCTTCCGGAAAGTGGTCCCGACACTCCGAAAGCAACGGAGTAAGACGGAGTTCACCGGGCCAGGGTTCTCAGCCGTTCGCGATAGTCGGGCGGGAATTTCCAGAAGACGTCGCCTTCATCTCTGATCAGGCCGCGTTGTCTGGCGTTCCGCTCGTAAAGAAAGAGACCGATGTCGGTGCTCACCCAGGGGTCGCGGTGAAAGTAACTGTGCCCGGTTCCGACGTGGTAGATGCTTTCGGGTTCGGAGACGTCTATCATTTCAATGCCGTCGGCGGTCTCGAGGACCTCCTGCTCCCAGGATTGAAGCTGGTCGATGGAGCGCCCTAGTCGGGTGTTCTTGTAGAGAAAGCTGGAAATTTTGAGCGCTTTATCGTCGGGTGAAGCGTAGACCGCGACACCATTGGCAACTTCGTAGAAACGATCGAACACGCCGTTGAAGAACTCCATTAGATCCATGTCAGGGGCGGCAAGAACCACTCTGTCGATCTTGTATTTGGCTCTCAGTTGTTCTGCGGTGAGGTGGTTCTCGATCAACCTCAGTTCCCGCATCGCATTGACGACAATCGGGGTGCCGGCACTGTGCGCGAGAATGCGGATGCGGGAGGCATCAGTGGCCTCTGCGAGTCTGCTGATCATGGAACGAAAGAGTCTCGTGCTTTGTTGAGCGTTTCCTTTGTCTTCGATGTAGCCGAGAAGCTTTCCCTCGGAAGGCCACTCGAAATTGATCATTGCACCGTCGCGTCCCATGAAATGATGGAGATCGGCGGCCTGTTCAGTATTCGTGATTAAGTGCGTGTTGAAGCCGTGAACGAAGATCGTGATTTGGCGATCGCGGCTTTGATCGAGTTGATTTCTGATTTCGTGAATCCAGGGATGCTCATTGTGTTTTTCGCCTTCGCCTCTGATCGCCCAGGGATCGAGATCTGAGATCGGATCCGAGACGGCTATTTTGCGCAGCTTGAAGCGCGTTTGCTTCTTTTTCGTTTCGGTGGTGGATTCGCGATAAATTTCCTCACTCGTAAGATTTTCACCAACGATCACGTCCGCGATGGCGAGGTGGGGAATGGGCTGCTGGTTTCTCTGGTTTCCGAAGGGATCCACTCCGCGAGTCAGTTTATCATTCAAGATTCGGCTGCTGACGATGAACACCGGCACGACTGAGTTGAGATCGGTGTGTCTGAGATAGTTGACGGGTTGGGATACTCCCTCGACCACACCGACGGGAGTCGGGGCCATTTTGGTTGTCCCCGGCTTCGGTGGAAGGCTGCAGCTGGCGCTGAGCAGTGCAATCGCCAGAGAAGCGAGAAGGCGAGCTGCGCGCAAACGCTTCGCTTGATTTTGGTCCTGTCCGGGGTTTTGCATGGATCTGGCTGAGCGATTTGAGAATCGCGTCTATGTGGTTACGAGGATACTGCAGGTAATTCAATCTTAGAATTTTCGAAGCGAGGGAAAGGAACGCCTCCCGTTCATCGTGAGGATACGATTTTCGCGCACAAAATATCTCCGGATTCCATTCGACTGTTACGATGCGATCACGGGAGGAATTTGTTCTTCTCATTGGTCGCGGGGCATGCTGAACTGTCGGCATGTTCCGCAGGATTCTATTGTCGCAGATTTTGGCATTCGAACGGCGTCTCGTGATCCGCGGAAAAAACGCTTCGGAAACGGGTTTGATCGATCTTACGGAAAACGTGGAGTTGGTTTCCTGTGGCGCATCGGTCAGGAGGATGAGGCTTAATTCGGCTCAGGTGATTTGAAAGCGGCACCTTCGGCAAAGCGTGCTTCGGGCACCGGGAGAAAGCAGTTGGCGGTTATGTTCACCGGCGTTGTCTTCGTCGCTCTCGCTCCTGTTACTCCGATTCTCTCCACGGTTCCGGAGATGGCTCCTGAGAGCTGGTTTCAGCAGGTGCTACTGTTTGTGCTCTCGTTGTGGTTCCTCGTCGCGGCTGGTCTGGCTTTGATCGGGTTGCCGTTTCTCTCCTCGAGAAAGGCGCGGGCTGTCTATACGCTTATTTGTTTCGGCGTCGGATTCGGTGTGTGCTTTTATCCGGGGATTTATCAGCTCGCTGCCGGGGCGTCGGAAGTGACAGGGCAGTTGGAAAGGGTCGAGAAGTCGACTAAACACGATCGATATTGGATTTCCCCGCAGAGTAAAGTCGTGACGAAGCGGAGAGTGCGAAAGTATGATGACGTTCATTTTGAATCTCTGTCAGGAGAACCGGTGAGTGTGAAACTGATTCGGGCTGATGCTGAGCGTCTCCTCGCCGCGAAAGAGGACGCTGAATGGCGGCAGAATCTCAGAGTCGTCTATCTGAAGCAGTTGAAGCGTTTGGTTTCAGTAGAGTCCGCCAACCCGTAATTCAGATGGCTCGACTTCCCGGGGCCGGTTATTCAAATTGGGGGCATGAATCGTTTTTTCAAAAGCACCCTCCTGCTCGTGATCATCCTGGCTGGAAATGACGCCTTTGGCGAGTTTCAGGTGGGACGCGGGATCGTTGATATTTCGCCGCCGATGGGCGTGTCGATGGCAGGAGCGATCAGCCAGAATTTCCCGGTGAATAAAATTCATGACCCGCTTCATGTCAGGGCGCTGGTCTTCTCCGACGGGAAGAAAAAAGTGGGGCTCGCAACGGTCGATAACACGATGATCTCGGCTGCCATTTTTGATGAGGCGAAGAAGTTGATAGAGGCGGAGACAGGGATTCCCGGGAAGCATCTCATCATCGCCGCAACGCACAGTCACAGCACGCCGCGCGGGGTCGTTGGTTTGGTAAAGGAGCCTTCATTCGAAGCGTATCTGGATTCGCTCAGTGTGAGGATTGCGGAAGCCTTCAGGATCGCGAATGCCGATCTCCAACCGGCGACAGTCGGGTGGACGAGCCTTGAGGTTCCGGATTATGTTTTCAATCGCCGCTGGTTTGTGGATGACACCGCGAAGATTAGAAATCCGTTCGGCGAGGACGGGGAGGTTGTCCGGATGAATCCGGGGCGGAAAGGACTGATCAAACCCGCCGGTCCGGTCGACCCTGAATTGTCGCTCTTATCGATTCGAGATACTTCGGGGGCTCCGATGGCAGTGATGGGTAATTACGGGCTTCACTACGTGGGTGGAAACGGACCCGGCGAAGTCAGTGCTGATTATTTCGGAGTGTTTTCCGAGGCGCTCCGTGCCATCCCCGGCACCGATGAGAAGTTTCTCGGGTTGATGAGTAATGGCACGAGCGGCGACGTCAACGTCGTCGACTTTTCTTCGAAGGCGGTGAAGCGGGAGCGTTATGAAAATATGGAGGGAGTCGGAAATGATCTCGCGAAGAGGGCGATCCGGCAGTTGGATGAGGTCAGTTATGAAGCGCCGCCGGTCGTGGATGCGGCGGAAGTGATTCTCAAGCTCAAGGTTCGCAAACCGGATGCGGAGCGACTTGCCTGGGCGAAGGCGAATGCGGCCCCTCTGAATTCTCCGATCCGACTCACGAGGCCTCAGGTCTACGCGAAGGAAACGCTGGGTCTCGCGGAATACCCCGACCTGGCTGAAGTGCGAATTCAGGCGATTCGGATCGGTGATCTCGCGATTGTCGGAATCCCCTGTGAGGTATTTGCCGAAACCGGTCTCGCGATTAAAAAGGCGTCGGTCTTTCCTGACAGTTTTATCATGGAGCTGGCAAATGGCTACCACGGTTACCTTCCCCCGGCGCAACAACACGCGTGGGGTGGCTACGAGTCATGGGCCGCCCGCTCCAGCTATCTGGAAGTAAACGCGGAGGCAAAAATCCGCGACGCGGCAATTGAGTTGATGAAGCAACTCGCGAAAGAATGATCGGTGCGCAGACCGTGCTTCATCTTACCTGAGCGAGATGGCGTCCGGTCACTCCGGAGTCAAAAACACCCCGAAAATGCGGCATGCTTTCAGCAAAGCCTGCCGGCATCGATTCGAGGGGGACTTGCTTTAACCTTCCGCTACCCATCAGAAAGCCCCGGTTTCGCGATCAATCACTCCTTCGCCTTCTTCTCTGATTTTTCGCCTTTTGCGTCGGTCTTTGCCTCGTCCTTCTTACCTTCGTCTTTTGCGGGGACGAACTTGAGGACGGTTCCGTTGATGCAATAACGCTTGTCGGTTGGTGTGTCGAATTTTTCGCCGGTGAAGACGTGGCCGAGGTGACCCTCGCAGCGTTTGCAGACGACTTCGGTGCGCGCGTAGCCGAGATGATAGTCGACGTTGTATTTCACGTTTTTGGCCTTGGACGGATCGTAGAAGGAAGGCCATCCGCAGTGAGAATCGAATTTTTCATTCGATGTGAAAAGCTCCGCGTTGCAACCGGCGCAGTAGTAGGTGCCGCCGCCCTGCTTCTTAAATTCTTCGTAAACCTTGCCATCGGCGCGTTCGGTTCCTGCTTCGCGAAGAATGCGATACTGCTCAGGAGTGAGTTCTTTTTTCCATTCCTCGTCGGTTTTTTTGACGAAGTCGGTTGGCTGTTCGGGTGCTTTTTCCATGACTTCAATGACGGTGTCGGATTTCTTCGTATCCTCAGCGACTGCGTTGTAGGTGACCAGCGCACCGAGTGCGAAAAGGGGGAGAATCCAAAGGGTGTTTGATTTCATGAATACAGTTTAGAGCGAAGGGAATCTCCGGTCAAAGGCGTGATTACTTCTCTTTTTACGCTCGTTCGGAGCCCTTTGTTACGTGTTGAGAGCTGATTGACGGCTCTCGCGATTTCCTGTGAAGTATCGTCATGAAGCGCATTCAACCCTGTTGGGTCAACCTCTTGACCCTGTTCAGTCTCGGGATTTCTATTCAATCGGTCGTTCCTCAGGCTCAGGCTGAGGACAAGTTGTTTGATATCGAGGCGATTCGGGATGCCTCGACGCTGGAGGTCAAAGTGCTCAGTGACTGGACTGTCTCGACGAAGGAGCCAACGATTCGTCAGAAGCTAGTTGAAATCACGGTGTGCGAGTGGTGGCCCGGTCAGAAGGTTCGGTTGCCGGTGACTTTGAATGCGCCCGCCGATGGAAGCGTTTGCCGGAATGTGGTCGTGGCGAATCAGGGGCTCGCTGAGCGGGCAACGCTGCCGGTGAGGGGACAACTGGCCTTGCTCAGGGATCATGGCGTCGGCGTGGTTCTCATCGGAATGAGCACGATCGAAATGATGAAACCGGTCGGCGATCTGCACGTGGGGATGAAGGCGCGGCTTCTCGCGACGAAAGATCCGCGCTACTCCGTCGCATGGATTTGGGGAATGAGCCAGATGCGGGCGCTGACGGCGGCGATGACGGAGCCGGATGTTTTTCAGCCGGAGAAAGTGCTCACGACGGGTGGCTCGAAGCGCGGTGTCGCGGCGACGGTGGCGGGGATTGTGGACGATCGATTTACGGCGATCCTGCCGGTGGTCGCGCCGGTGATGGGAAATCCCGGTGCGCCAAGTTTTGTTGAGGGCGAGGAGCCCGGGATGATACTCAGAGCGAATGAGGCGTTTCTCAAAAAGGCGGACCCCGGTCATGCTCAGGCGTTACGGGAGAGGGCGGCGCGACGCTCGAATCACCGCGTGACCGTCGAGCAGGCGAATGCGGCGGGCTGGAGCGATGCTGATATTTATTCGATGACGGACAGGGTTTGGGATGCCACCCGGATCACGAATTTCCTGCCGGAGGTCAAAGCCCGCGGGCTCGCTTATTTTTGGAATGTGGGAACGAATGACAGCGTTTCTCCTGCCTTGTTGGCCGCCGGAATGCAGCATCCGGATTTTCCCATTTGTATCATTCCCGGTGGGCAACACGGAGGGCCGGCGACGGCGGGTTTTACGACACGCGTTCCAACCTTGCCGGAAATCGAGGCCAATTTCACGAGCTTTGCGTTGAGCCATTTCGAGGGAGCCCGTGCCATGCCGAAAACGCCGACGATCAAAAGCGAGTGGGATGCGGGAAGTGGTATTTTGAAGGTGATGGCGACGTTCTCTGACGGCATCGAGCCTGAGCGCAATCAGCTTTGGTTTTCGATTAACCGTCACGAGCCCTACACGCTCGATTTTGAATTCGATGAATGGAAGTCAGTCGCGATGGAGCCTGTCTTCAGCGGTCACTATGTCGCGGAGGTTCCGTTGAAAAGCGCCGATCAATCAGCAATCGAGCGAATCGATTTTCTGACGCTTCATACCCACACGGAGAACGCGCTTCCGGTCACTTTTTCGAGTCCCTGTCAGCGGGTCGAGAATTCTGAATAAAACGCTCCTTTCACTCGTCCTGCCATGGGGCTCTTGTGGGCTTCCAAGCACCTGTTTAATGAATTTCACGTATCATCTCGCCCGGATCTCCCTGCTCTTCGCTTCGGGTTTTCTCTTCAGTTGTGCTTCCGCAACGCTGGAGCTTCAGGATCCGGCGACCGATAAGGCGGCGATTCAAAGCGGCTCGATTGCGATCGGCGGAGTGCTTCAGGCGGGCTCCGGGATCGGTTTGACTGATTCCGCCCGCAACGCGATTGCCGGTGATTTGGGGCAAACCATCGCGAAGAAACGAAGGAAGCAGGATGTGATGGGCTGGGACACCGTCAAGCGGCTCGCTGGAGCGCCCTCGCTGAGCTCCGGCGGTAGCAGTGACTTGCTGTCGCGATCATTCTCTGCGTCGGATCGTGAAAAGTTACGCAAGGGCGGTGCTAAATATGTCCTCATCGTTTTGGTGAACGGCAACGAAATCTGGGAAGATGTCAGTGAATCCTGTGAACATGAAACGGAGGAGATTCTGGACAAGGACGGTCACGTTATTGCCTGCATTACGACGGACACTTACACGACGACTTCAAGCTCGCACCGGAAAGTCAGGGCGGAGTATCACCTCTACGAACTTTCCAGTGGCAGCAAGGTGTGGGTCACGTCGAGTGATTATCGGGAAGCGAACTCACGTTCCAATTGCTCTGAGTTTCATTACCCGCGACCGCCTCAGCATCCTGCTCCGCCCGCGATCGACGATGTCATGAAAAACATGTCGGCAGCGGCGGTGAGGAAGCTACCGAAGAAGTGATCCGTTTCCCGCGGGACTTACCGATCCCCGGGTTTGAGCCAGTGCTCGAAGAAGCGGTAAATGACTTCATTCGATTCGGTCGTGGGGCCGTGCAAAGGACGGTTGTGCATCGCGACGCGATCGTTGAATCCCAGCAGCTCGTTGACCTTGATGCTGTGATTGAGCGCCTTCCACTGAGCGGGCGGATCTTCGCTTCCGCCGGAAACGAGGAACGGTCTCGGCGCCATGAGGGCGTGGAGTTCGTGAAGGTCACGTCCCTGCTTGAGCAGTTCGGGATACAATCCTGTCATGGGATTTTCCTCCGTGACCAGCCCCCGCTTTCGCCACGGCTTCGGCTCATAACCGAGGTAGTAGGGTTCCCAATAGTTGATATCGCGTCGATCCGAGAAAACAATCCCCGGGTCGGACCAGACTCCGCAGGCGAATTTCTCATAGAGACATGAGGCGAACATGGCCCATTTTCCACCGAAGGAATGTCCGACCACTCCGATGCGATCGGCATCCACCTCGGGACGGGAAGCGAGGACCTCAAGTGCGTTCGCTGCGGCGTATCCCAGCATGGAAAGTGGCTCCACTTTGGTGTCCTCGATTGAGGGCCAAAAGAGCGAGTAGTTTTTTGCAGCGGTCGCTTCAGTGGTTCCAATCGACAAAGCGACAAAGCCGCGTTTCGCGAGCTGGTAGGCAAAGTCGCGGTTTTCTTTTCCAAGCCCGATTGCCGTTTCAGGATTGTAGTAAACGGTGATAACGGCGGGATGCTTTCCTTCGATTGCCGCGTCGGGAATGAGCAGATACCCCGTCGTCTTTTCGTTCGGCGTCCAGAGAAACCGAATTTTGTGCTGCGTGAAAATTTCCCTTTTTTCTGTTTCGAGGATTTCCACTTCGGGATCGGTGATGACCTCCGGCCAATGGCCCATGAGGTCCGACCATTCCGTGAGGATCTCCGTTCTCCGTTTCTCCCACTGGTCTTTGGAGGTGACCGGATCGCCGTTCTTGAACAATAGCGGAGAACGGAACTCGCCGAAGTCACCCCGGAATTCCGGAGGCGGGCTCGTGATGTCTTCGAGCGTATCTTCGGCCGTGGCTGATTGGCAAAGAATGAATGTTAGGATCGTGAGTAGTTCTTTCATTTCTAAATTCCTTTGGCGCTCGTGATGAGGAAGTCGACGAGTTCCTGACAGTTGAAAAATCCGGGCCAGAAGCTGTGTCCCTGGCCTTCCATTTTGAGAACGGTGATGAGGTCTCCGGCTCCCGCTTCTTTATATATCGATTCGAGCGCTCCCGAATTTCGGGGAAGGGGAACGACCTTGTCATCGGTTCCGTGAATGATGAAAACGGGAATCTTCGCTTCCGCGAGGATTGCAGCCCTTTTGATCGGATTGAATTCGGACTGTCGGGCTTCGAGTTCCTCTGTGGTGAGCCCGTAGGCGGGTGCGGCGCGTGCCACTTTCGGGTAGGTCGTGAAATCGTAGACGGGGTAGATGCCCCCGAGTCCGGCGACGCGATCGGGATGCTCTATCGCCCAGCTAGAAACCCAGAGTCCTCCGCGGCTGCGTCCGAGCAAGGCGGGTTTCTTCGAGTAGCCCCGTGCCACCATCTCGTTGTAGAGCGCTTCAAAGTAGGGAAAGGCATGGGGACTCCCGTAGGCCTCGCCCACGTCGATCCCGGCGATGGCAATACCTGCGTCGAGGAATTGCTGATGCATCCAGCTTTCGGCTTTGTCAGGGGTGTTCTTCAGCGTCGGTCCGTAAAAAATCCACGGTTTCCCCGTTGCGGATTCCGCTGCTTCATTCGGAGTCATGAGAAAGGCATGCCTGTCCTTGAGCCTGTAACTTTCCCCGTTGAGAAGAACTTGAGTGCGCTTTGGTCTCGCTCCCTCCTGCGCCCACCCCATTGTCGCTGATTGTGCCGGGTCGACCGATTTCAATGCTTTTTCCGAGAGGCCTTTCTTTGCCGTCCCGGTATATTCATCCATGCGGCGTTCCCATTCCTTTACGAGCTCATCGAGTTTGTCCGCGTTGGGGATTGCGAGGTCGGTTGACTCGTCTCGATCGTTGGAAAGATTGTAGAGCTCCCACGGCTCGGCGATGGGGGCGACCGCTTTCCAGTCACCCATCCGGATTGCCTTGTGGCCGTCGTGAAACCACCAGATTGCGTCGTGTAGTGATCCTTCGTCTTTCTCGAAAATCTTCATCAAACTCTTGCCGGGCGCGGCGGGTGCTTTGGGGTTGGGCTTTGCTCCGGCGACCTCGAGCAAAGTGGGGACGATGTCGATGACGTGTCCGGGAGTTCTTCGAATACCGCCCTTGTCGGAAATCCCATCAGGCCAGGAGACGAGCAGGGGTGTCGAAATTCCGCCTTCATGCGTCCATGTCTTGTGGCGACGGAAAGGCGTGTTCGCGGTCGTCGACCATCCCGGTCCGAGGCAGAGATAAGTTCCGGCGGAGCCCATAGGGAGGTCGGGATCATGACCGTCATCTCGCACCATGATTTCTGCGCTGGCTCCGTTGTCGGAGAGGAAAACAATCATCGTATTGTCCCACTCTCCCATCGCTTTGATCTGGTCAAAAACCCGTCCGATTTCGATGTCCATGCGGTGGATCATCGCCGCGTGGATTGCCATTTTCTTTTCCTGAAACTCTTTTTGTGCGGAGGTTAGATCTATCCAGGGGACCGGCCTGTTGATTTCGCCTTCCCCCAGTATCTCGAGCGCTTTCGGGAAGTGGTAGGGTGGACCGAGATCCCGTTCAACCCGGGATAGCGCGGGGACGGATTGAGGATCGAGGAGACCGAGGCCCTGCAGGTTTTTCCAGCGACGTCCGCGAACCGCGTCCCATCCCGCCTTGTAGGCATCGTCGTAAACGGCGATATCTTCGGGCAGAGCGTGCAGCGGAAAGTGTGGTGCGGCAAAGGCGAGGTAGTGGAAGAAGGGAGAGGCTTCGTGATTATTCTGGTGGTCTGTCAGGACTTCAATGACGTGGTCGGCGAGATGAGTCGTCGCGTAGAAGTCGGTTCCTTTTTCGACCGGAGGAAGGGGGGTGTCGTCTTTAAAGTGTTTGGTCGGATTGAAAAAACGTCCCTGATCTTTCAGGTAGTAGGAGTGATCAAATCCGTTTTCCACCGGCATGCCGTCGATGTGCCACTTTCCGGTGTGGTAGGATCGGTAACCCTCGGGAGCGAGAAGCTTCGGAAGGAGGACGGCCCAGTCCGGGCGTATCCCCCGGTTGCCTCCGCCTGATGGGATTCCGGGAACGCTGTCACGGCGAATCTGCTGGGCGTAGAATCCGGTGAGGAGCGCTCCGCGAGTCGGCCAGCAGCGGGCTGTATTGTAGAACCGGGTAAACTGCAAACCCGTCTCGGCGAGTGAATCGAGGTTCGGCGTTTGAATCTCTCCCCCGTAGCAGCCGAGGTCCGAAAATCCGAGGTCGTCGGCGAGGATGAGAAGAATGTTTGGCTTTTCTGCCGCTTCTGCGTTCGGTTGGGTGTTGAGGAGTGTCAGTCCCATCAGGAGAAGGGCGAAGGGGGGGGCTTTCATGGGAAGTGGAGCTAAGTTTAGCGTGGCAGGGGGTGGAAGGAAATGACCAATAAGGGACGCCATTGAGGGTGGGTAGATGCTTGTTGCCAAAAGGCATAGGTAACGCGGTCCGGCTATGACGGGACTTAAGCGGATGCGCGGGATCGTCCGGACGCACCTGCTCCTCGGCGAGGTACATCCACCCTTGCCGCTATCACGGTGAAATTCAGCCTTTCTAAAAACGGCCTATCCAGCAAAATTCACCCCTATGAAATCGAAAACGATTCTTTTAACGCTTCTATCGGGGCTGTTTCTTCCTTCGCTCGCCACGGCTGAGTTGAGGCTTCCTGCCATCATCAGCGACCATATGGTTCTGCAGCAAAAGCAGGCCAATCCTATCTGGGGGTGGGACACTCCGGGGACGGAAGTTTCGGTCACCTTTGGTAAGCAGGTAAAAAAGGCCAAGGCAGGAGAAGACGGGAAATGGACTGTTAAGCTGGATGCTGTTCCTGCGAACGGGACTCCGGCGGAGATCGCGATCAAGGGGACGTCTGAGCGGAAGCTTACCGACGTCCTCGTGGGCGAGGTCTGGATGTGTTCCGGTCAGTCTAACATGGGCATGACGGTTTCCGGTGACTGGAAATACCAGGTGGAGTCTCTCGCTTCGAATCATCCCAATCTCAGGCTTATTACGGTTCCCCGCGTCGGAACGCAGGAATTGCAGGACGATTTTAAAGGGCAGTGGGAAGCGTCGAATACCGAGAACTGTAAGTCTTTTTCCGCGGTCGGTTTCTTTTACGGTCGCTATCTCCACGAGATTCTCGGTGTCCCTGTCGGGTTGATCAATAACTCGTGGGGCGGTTCCGCGGCTGAGGCCTGGGTCCGTCGCGATTCACTCGAAGCTGACGAGCGGTTTGCCGGTGTCATGACGAGTTGGGGAAATCGTGAAGAACAGCTCAGTTCGGATGCGGCGCAGGAAGCTTACCAGAAGGCTCTCGCGATTTGGAAAGAGAAAGCGGCAGCGGCAAAAGCGGCCGGACAGAAGGCTCCACGTGGTCCGGCCTCACCTCAGTCAACGCTTGGAGGAAACGCACGCCCCGGTAATATTTTCGCGGGAATGGTTCACCCGACGCTCGGCTACGGAATGAAAGGTGTGATCTGGTATCAGGGCGAAAGCAACGCCGGTCGCGCCTATGATTACCGCACTCTTTTTCCTTACATGATCGAGCAGTGGCGCAAGGAGTGGAAGCAGGGAGACTTTCCGTTCTATTGGGTTCAGCTCGCTGATTTTCGTGACGAGGTCGAGCAGCCCGGAGAGAGTTCATGGGCTGAGCTGAGAGAGGCTCAAACGATGACGATGGCGTTGCCTAACACAGGTGAAGCGGTCATCATCGATATCGGTGAGGCGAATGATATTCACCCCAAAAACAAATATGACGTTGCCGCGAGACTGGTGCGTTGGGCGCTTGCGAAGGACTACGGGATTGAAGGCATTGAACCTCAAAGCCCGACCTACAGCGAGATGAGCGTCAGTGGGAATAAGGCGAATCTGAAGTTCACACACGTCGCGGGCGGCCTTCGCACCGTGGATGTCAATGAGGTGCGTGGCTTCGCGATCTGCGGAGAGGATAAAAAGTGGGTTTGGGCCGACGCTAAAATTACCGGCGCCGATACCGTGCAAGTCTGGAGCGACGCCGTCGCCAAGCCTGTTGCAGTGCGCTACGCCTGGGCCGAGAATCCCGTTTGTAACGTCCACTCCGAAAACGGTCTCCCTATGACACCGTTCCGGACGGACGACTTTCCGATGGTCACGGCTCCGAAGTAGCAAAGCCTGCTTCGCTGGTTACCATCAACCCGCGCTCGTCGGTGACAGTCATGAGCCAGGTGTTTGCCTCCTTTGGCAGGCCACTGGCAGTGATTGTCTTTCCTTCGATCGTCGCGGGGAGTGACTGCCATTTCCGCTTCGAGCGAATCCCGTCATCGGTGGTGTAGAAAAGTTCCGCGTCGGTGACGGGGACCCCGGATTCGAAAGTCAGAGAGACCGTTCCGTCATTGATATCGAGCGGGCTCAATTCAGCGAGAGGGGTGCCGTCTTTCAACCTCGAGTCAACGTAGACTCCGATTTCTTCAGGATTCCAGCCGGCAGGATGACTGTGTCCCATCATTGGTTCGATACGAAACGTCCTGGGCCCCTGCACGAGTGAGTAGGACTTCGCGTAGCTGTCGAGCACGTAATGAACGTCATTGGTTCCGTTCACCCAGAACGTGGGGACGGTGCATTTCCCGAGATGGCTCGATGGATCGTAGGCCGCGACCCAGGCTTCCCGTCTTTCCCCGAGCGCATCGATGGATGGCTTCTGAACGGATTCACCTTCGTGCAAAAAGCCGCAACCGTAGACGGGAACCGCGGCCTTGAAACGATCGTCGAGCGAGGCGACGAGGCAGGTTGAGTAACCTCCCCAGCTGATTCCGGTGACGGCGGTTCGATCGGCATCCACTTCAGGAAAGCTGCGGATCAAGGTGTGCGCTTTCATGACGCTGCAGACTGTTTGGTAAGGCCAGTCGTCGCTCACGGTGCCACCGATGCAGTCGAATTTTTCCCCGTGTCCCTGATTTAGACCGCCTTTCTCAAGTCGCGTCCGAAGCTCTTTCTTGTGACCGTGGTCGCTGATTTTGTTGCCTTCACCGTCGAATGTCGGTGCGGGAGGACGGTGGCCTGAGAGGTCCATCGAGATCGCGGCGTAACCGCGTTGCGCCCATAGCCAGACCCAGTCGGAAAAGGCGGTCCCGCCACCTCCGTGGATGAGAACGACGGCTGGAAATTTTTCTCCCTCCTTCGCGACGCCGAGTGTCTTCGGCGAGGCATAGAACGCGAAAACTTCGGTTTCTTCCCCGTTGACCGGTTCGCCTTCGAAAAGGATCGAGTGAATCGGAAGCGAATCATCGACGACCCGAAACTCCGGGATTTCGCTTTTGAGGCGATCGATCGGCCAGGTGCCCGGCTTATCCTCTGCGTTAGCGAAGGTGACAGTGATCAGTAGTGCGAGTGCAAATGAGTGTGCTGTTTTCATGAAAAGTATCGATACAAGAGCGGGGGCACCGGAAATGTAAAAGGTAAAGGCTTTCGATGCAATAGCCCGAATTTTGACTGCATCTTAAATAAAACGCCCTTTGTAACAGGTGAGGCAAACACTTCTGTTTGCCAGTGGTATCACGACTCAGGCAAACAGGAGTGTTTGCTTCACCTGGGCTGCTTAACCGTTTTTACTCGCGTGTTACTCAACAGGGTATCCTCACCGGCTCAACCCTGTTGAATCGGCGGTGGCGCGGGGCGCGGTGGCCCAGCGAATCAGTTCGGGGGCGAGATTATTAAGTCCTTCGGTCTGCTCGGGGTGCGGGCTGATGCCGACGACTCGCCCTTTCCCGTAATGTCCTGCGAGGATCGCGGGGGAACCTTTCTGAATTCCTTCGGGAGTTTTATTCAAGGCCACTTCGGTGTTGAAAATCGCGAGGGTTTCGAAATCGGGGATGTCAGGGGAACCGGCGGGTTCCATGACGGGGCCGTTTTGGTAGAGCACGGGTGCGGCGTCGCGGTCGACCTTCATGACTTCTTTCCCGGTATCGGTGAACCCGAGTTCGAGAACTTTTTTCCCGCGTCTCCATTTCGAAGATTTGGTTTTGGCGTCGAGAATCTTGAGCGACCACGAGAAGTTCTCACACGCGAGGTAGCAGCCGGCGCAGATTCCGACGTAGCTCCCTCCGTCGCGAACAAAGTTTCGCACATTCTCGCGTCCTTTTTCTCCTATCGCGGCGGCTTGTTTTCCTCCGCTCCCGCCGGGGAAAATGAGGACGTCAAACTGGGTGATGGAATTGTTCTGAACTTCGACGGGGCCGATGACCCGGGAGGTGAATTCCCCGGGTAATCCAGTGAAAGTTTCCCGCAGGGACATGGGGCCGAACCCTCCGACGCCGGGTCCGACGTAGATCCCGATGCTGGTGATTTCGGTATCAGCCTTTTCGAAGATCAAATCATCGGGCTCGTTCGCGATCATCCCGAGATTGGTGAGGAGCCGGTGCATCATGAGACGGTGTTGTCTCACTCTCACGCCGAGCGTGCGATCGGTGTAGGTCGTTTCAAAAATAGCCCCTGTCGCGCCGAGTCGATCCATGCAGGCGCGAACGAGACTGCCATTGGCGGTTCGGGAATTCCCGAGGAGACGGAACAGATTTTCAGGATCGTTGATCGAAGCGTTGACGGCGGCGAGCGAGTGCTCGAAGAGCGGGAGAGTTTCTTCGGTTGCGTCGCAGAGTATCGTCGAGCCGACGGACTCGGAATTCTGTCGGTTCACAGCGAAGCCTTCGTGCAAATCGACGACCCAGTCCGGCTTGACTGATTGGGCGAATTTCCAGATCTCGCCGGCGATGGGGCTCAGCGTTTTATCCTCTTCATCCGTTCCCGGAAAGTGTCGGTTGAGATCTCCGGCATCACCGGTGAGACCGGGGAGGCGTCTCTCGTTGGCGTCGAGCGCGAGAACGTTGGCGCGCGGAATGACGACGAGAGTTCCTTTGACGAGAGGCCAGTGTCGAATCTGACCGGCGGCGATGGATCCGGCCGGCTCGTTGCCGTGCATCCCTCCGACAAGGAGGAAGGTGGGACCCTCGACACCGGATTCGATGCGATACCAGGGAGTCTCTGATTCGGTTCCCTCCGCGAGCAGCCCGGAGGTGAGGGTGTTTTCGTCAGCGCCGAAGCTGTTGACGGCAATGCACAGGCCGAGGGCGAGAATCCATTTCATTGCCACAACTTGGGGCAATGAAATGGCGATGGGTAGGCCGTGTTCGCGGTCTTCCCGACAGCCGGGGATCAGGTGCTGATCCCGTCAATTGCTCCTGCTGAAGGGGTGCGATTTCCCTTCTTCAGATTCGCAACGATGTAAGTCGGATCGTCTTCGAGAACGATCACGTCAACGAGACTCCCGGCGGTTGCGAGCAGCTGGCGGCAGTTCGCGCTGATGTGCTGCAGCTTGAGTTCTTTGCCGTTGTTGCGGTAGCGTTCGGCGAGCTTTTGAATCGCTTCGAGTCCGGAGTGATCCCAGACGCGGGAGTCCATCATATCGACGATGACGACGTCGGGATCTTCGGCAGGAGAGAATTCATTGCTGAAGTCGATGATGGAACCGAAAAAGAGCGGGCCGTGAATGTAGTAAACTTTGGCTCCGTCTTCACGAATTTCGGTTTCACGATGAACGTGGTGAGCGGATTTCCACGCGAAAACGAGTGCGGAAACGATCACACCGGAGATCACGGCGAGAGCGAGGTTGTGAGTCACGACCGTGACGATCGAGACGAGCAGAATGACGAAGGCATCCGACTTGGGGATCTTTTTCAAGATGCGTACGCTTGACCACTCGAAGGTTCCAATCACGACCATGAACATCACGCCGGTAAGCGCGGCGAGTGGAATTTTCTCAATGAGGGGTGCTGCGAAAAGAATGAAGCAGATCAGGAAAATACCGGCAGCGATGCCTGAAAGTCGGCCGCGACCTCCAGAACGGATGTTGATGATGCTTTGTCCGATCATGGCGCAACCACCCATGCCACCGAAGAATCCGGTGACGATGTTGGCGAGGCCCTGTCCGACACATTCGCGATTACTCTGCCCGCGTGTCTCGGTGAGTTCATCGATCAGCGTGAGAGTCATGAGTGATTCGATTAAACCGACCGCGGCGAGGATGAAGGCAAACGGAGCGATGAAGATGAGTGTGTCGAGATTGAATGGAATCGTAAACGAGACGAGTTTCGGCAAACCTCCACTGATAGAGGCCATGTTTCCGACGACGAGCGTGTCGAGATTGAAGCCAATGACGATGAGACTGACGACGACGATTCCGACGAGGGATGCTGGAATCGCGGTGGTGAACTTCGGGAGGAAAAAGCTGATCGCCATCGTGAGAGCGACGAGGCCAAGCATCAGATAGAGCGAACCTCCGGCGAGCCATGCGGAATCCGGAACGGTGGGGGATTCGGTGAACATCGGGAACTGCGCCATGAAGATGACGATGGCGAGTCCGTTCACGAAGCCGAACATGACCGGTTGCGGGATGAGTCGCACAAAGCGTCCGAGCTTGAGCGCTCCGCAGAGAATCTGAATGATCCCCATGAGGATCACGGTGATGAATAAATACTGAAGTCCGGCATCTTCTCCGAGACCGAGTGCTTCGCCTTTTTCGTTTCCGAATTTGACGAGGCCAACCATGATCACAGCGAGCGCTCCGGTTGCACCTGAGATCATCCCGGGGCGTCCTCCGGCGATCGCGGTGATGAGGCAGACCATAAACGCGGCGTAAAGGCCAACGAGAGGAGGGACACCTGCGATGATCGCAAAAGCAACCGCTTCAGGAACGAGCGCCAGGGCAACGGTAAGACCGGAAAGAAGGTCGTCTTTCGCCTGAAGACGATTGCCGAATTTGCGGTAAATAAGCTGGATCATAGTACTGTAATAGGTCTGCTGTTTGCAAGGTGCCCCGGCCGGCCTGAACTAGGCTCGGCGACTAAACATGGAGAAGACATGTCTCCACAACAGGATGTGGGACCTGACGTTCCTTTCGGAATTAATTGCAAGCAGAAAATCTAAGTGGGTGGAGCAGGTCCGGTGCGGACGATTGGGGACAATCGTCCCTGCCTGTTCATGGAACCGTCCCTCCAGGGCCATTCTCCGGCTCGCTCTACAAGACCGGCTGCGAGCGGATTGTTTCGAATGTAATCAGCTTTTTCCTTCAAGCTCTCGGCGCTTCGGATTCGATGTTCAAAAAATCCCTTCTGCCAGGAAACGCCTGTCTCTCGTGCGAGGAAACGCTTCCAACTTTTGATGAGTTTGTTCATCTCAGCCCCCGGCGGGAATTGCACTAACATATGCAGATGATCGGGCATTACCAAAATCAGGCTGATCCACCATCTGTCACTGTTGTGATAAAACATCGCTGAATCCAGAATCCTCGCCGCTCGATTGTCGTCGAGAAGTTCACTGCTCCCGTGATTTCCGGCGCAGAGCGTTAAAAAGAAAATCGCATCGGAGTCTACCCAGTGGGGTGTTCCGTGCCGCATCCATTTCCGATCAGGTAAGACATTTTCGATTTCATCTTCAGCGTCGTGATCCATGTGGTAGGGACGATTGTCCCCAATCGTCAGCGAAGCCGAGGGTAGTCAGAATCCGCCTACTTCAGTGCGCCTTCGGGTTTTCCGTTCGTTGTGAGGATGTGCACTTCGTGTGCTTTCACTTTCGGATGAAAAAATTCCCATACGACTTTCCTGTCGCGAGTGACTTCGAACAGTTTGGGCATGGTTGGTTTCTTTTGACCGTAGCTGCAGATCACGGTGTTTCCGCTGGCGAGGCGCTGGCCTCCGCAGGGATCGGCGAAGCGTCCTTCTACGTCCTCGTTGGTCACACGCCAAACCACTTTGCCGTCGGCATCGAATTCGACGGTCTGATTTCCATGGGTCAGATTAACGAGGGTGTTGCCATTTTCCAGACGGATCGCGGTAAAGGGCCAGCATTCCGCGGCGCGCCCGCCGAGTTCTTCGAGGTCGGTTTTGAATGTTTTCACGACGGTTCCATCCGGCTGATATTCTTTTACCGCGAAGGCGAGAAGATGAGGCACGAGATAGTTTCCGTTAGGGAGCTTGCGGGCCATCCGGGTTTGCATGTGGCCGTTGTCGGTCTCGGGTAGGAGAGGCACTTCCACCGCGATCTTTCCATCGGCGGTCACTTCGAGAAGTCTCGGGCTCACGCCCCGTTCGACGACGAGAGTGTTTCCGTCATCGAGTCGAACCGCGGTGCCGAGTTCTTTGTTTTCAGGGGCGAGTTTGTATTCCCAGACCGTTTTCCCGGCGGGTGTGATCTCTTTGGCCACATTGCCGGTCGAAACGAGAACGTTGCCGTTTGGCAGGACAAACGCGTCGCGGGCTCTTCCCTGAGTTTTCCACGTCACTTTGCCTTCTTCGCTGACGATCACGGTGGGGTTTCCCGCGATGAGAAAGGAATGCCGGATCCCGGTTTCGCTGCGTTGTTCGCCGAAGGTATCCTCAGCCTGGATGAAAAGCGTGGATGCCGGGAAAAGTAACAGGGCGAGGGCGGTGAATCGTAGCATGCGGGTGATTTAATCGAATTAAAGAGCGGAACGCGAACAGAAATTTCTGGCCCTTGCGAGGATCCGCGCCATTTTCACGGAATGGAATTGAATCAATTCACCGATTATTCTCTCAGGGTCCTCATTTTCGTGGCGCTGAGAAAAGGTGAAATGACATCGATTCGTGAAATCGCGACCGCTTTTTCGATTTCTGAAAACCATCTCGTGAAGGTGGTGCACAACCTGTCAAAGCTTGGCTATCTGGAGACTTTCCGTGGTCGTGGAGGAGGGATGAAGTTGGCGCATGAGCCTGCGAAGATTCGGCTCAAGGAAGTGGTGGAGGCGATCGAACCGCTCGCGGTGGTCGAGTGCCTGCCTCCCCGCAAGGGAACCTGCTGTATCAAAGGCGTTTGCGAGTTGCAGTCCGTCCTGCGTCGGGCGACGCAGGCATTTCTCGCAGAGTTGGAGCCGGTTACGCTGGCCGACCTCGTCAAAAACGAGCGTGAATTAAAAGCCCGTCTCGGCGAGACCTGAGTCAGTGGATGCCTTTTGCGAGAAAGCATCTCACTACACTCAGGAATTACGGAACTCCCGTGGTCTCGTCTCGCGAGTGATCGAGGCGTTCCGCGTCTCAGAGAGCGGTCCCGGAGGGACGGAACTGATTTTGTTCGGCCACGTAGCGGTAGCCGGCTGTGCCGAGACGTTTCTCGAGCGCGCTTCGCTCAAGATCGTGCGTTTTCACGAGATCGTCGAGACTGTCGCAATCGTTTCTGAGCGCGGTGTTGACGAGCCCCACGAGTAAAAGGGGATCCATCTTTTCGAAGGTGGAAAGGTTCATGCTTTTCGAAGGAGAATCGCTTCGGTGTCGAAATCACGATCGAGAACATCGCTGAGGATGACGATGGGATCACCGGTCGCAACGAGCCCTTTTTCCTTCAGGACCGCCACCGCTTTGAGAATGGTCTCGGAGGGGCTGTCCTCCATTTCCAAGGTAAACGGGGTGACGGCGCGGTTCATGAGAAGAGCGCGGGCCACACGGTCGTCGGCGGTAAACGCGAAGATGTCCGCATCGGCGGGGCGTTGATGCGCGGCGTAGTTGGCGAGAACGCCCCGTGCCGTGAAAATGATGATTTTTGAGTCGGCGAGTGAATTGGCGAGGACCACCGCTGATTTGACGGTGTGCTGTTTGTCGGTTCGCAATTCGATTTCGCTGCAGAATCCGGCGCCGGGTTCGCGCTCCATTCGTTTGGCGATACGGTCGAGCATCTCGATACATTTGACGGGATACTGACCGACGGAGGTTTCCCCGCTCACCATGACGGCGTCGGCCTGCTCAAAGACGGCGTTGGCGACATCGGTGACCTCGGCTCGTGTCGGAACGGGATTCTCGATCATCGATTCGAGCATGTGGGTGGCGACGATGACTTTCCGGCCGATGCGAGCGCATTCCCTGAGGATGAGTCGCTGGACGACGGGAAGTTCCTCGATATGGACTTCGATGCCAAGATCGCCCCGTGCGACCATGACGGCGTCGGATTCTTTGATGATTTCAGAAAGGTTCTTAACCGCTTCCTGATCTTCAATTTTCGCAACGATTCTCGCGCGGGAATCGGATTCGGCGAGCTTCTCGCGCAGGTAGCGGATGTGCTCGGCATCGCGGACGAAGCTGATCGCGACAAAGTCGACTTGCAGCTCTGCGGCGAGGTCGAGATCGACGAGGTCTTTGTTTGTCAGGGCGGGAAGGTTCACGCGAATACCCGGGAGGTTGATGTGCCGGCGTGAACCCATTTTGCCGTCGGTCAGGACTTCGCAGGTGAGTCGGCCTGTTTCGATCCGGGTGACTTTGAAATGGATCTCTCCATTGTCGACGAGCATGACGTCGTTGACGGAGACATCTTCGTGGAGCCCGTCGTAGTTGGTCGTCACGGAAATGTCCGATCCGGGGTTCAGGTCGGCGTTCCGAAATTCAACGACATCTCCTTTTTTGAGATCGAGTTTTCCATCGACATCTCCGGTCCGGATCGAGGGGCCCTGAAGGTCGAGGAGGGTCGCGACGGGCGTGTCCAGTTTTTTGGATTGTTCGCGGATCGTGGCAACGACCTCACGCGCCCAGTCATGGGCGGCATGGCTCATGTTCAGCCTGAAGATGTTGGCTCCTGCTTCGATGAGTTTTCCGATCATCTCGGAAGAATCGGTCGCAGGTCCGAGAGTGGCGATGATTTTGGTTTTTCGCTTGGCCATGATTGAGAAAAGGAATCGTCCTCACAAGAAAGAGGAGACTTCATGAATACGCACGATGCGGGTCGGTAACCAGTTAAAATTTCGATACAAAAAAAGCCCGCGCTCCGGCGGGCTGCTTGAGGGCAGGGGATCTGCCGGAACCGGGGAAAAGAAAGAACCGCTGCGCGATCACTTTGTCACCCAGACTTCGACGATGCGGTTGGGAGTGAGACGTTTTTCATCGAACCGTTTTGTCTGACCGAAATAGACGGCCTGCACGTTACCTGCGCTGAGCCCGGTGATTCGGGCGACTTCCTGGGCGACGCTGGAAGCCCGTTTCGAGGAGAGTTCGTGGTTCGATTTTGCGTCTCCGTCAGTGGACGCATAGCCAACCGCGAGCACCTTCGCATTTTTATCGAGACCTTTCAGCCTGGCTTCGAGTTCTTTCCGTTCAGCGGCGGTGACGGCGGAGGAACCGGATTCGAAAAGGACGACATCCTCAGCATTTGAATTGCCCTGCTCGATAATCTTCCGGTAAGTCGCCTCGCGATCGGCGGCGGTTTCACTGATGCCTCTGAGACTGACAAAGAGCGGTCGCAGTTTGGTGTCCAGTTTCAGCGGATCGTTTACGAGCAGGGGGAGATCGAGATCGGGGAAGTCCCCGGCCCGCTTCAATTTGTCTCCGTTCTTGAGTGCGTCGAGCTCGCCGTTGAGTCGATTGATCTCCGTCATCAGCTTCTTTTTGGCGTCATCACAGGCTTTGATATCCAAAGTGAGTTTCTTCGTGAGCGCGTCGACTTCGGCCTTCAATTTGCCGAGCCGGGCGGCCGCGATTTCCTCCTTGTCGGCGGATGAGACTTTCAACGCTTTCAGTTCGGCGGTGATTTTGTCTTTATCAGCGGAAGAGAGTTTCAGCGCTTTGATTTCAGCCGCTGCGTTCTTCTCCTTCTCTGCCGATGAAAGTTGGAGCGCCTTGAGCTCGGTTGCGAGCTTGCCGGAGTTTCCCTCCATCGTTCCTTTGAGCGCTTCGATTTGTGCGAGGAGGGATTTCTCTTTCTCTGTTGCTGATTGTTTGAGTGTCAGGAGAGAGGCTTTCGCTTCGTTGGCCGCTTTGGTTTCGGCGTCGAATTTCAGTTTCAGTGCCGCGAGCTCGGCAGTGAGGGCTGTCATTTTGCCGGCTGCCTCGCCTGAGGATTTCAACTTCGATGCGAGAGCACTTCGTTCACTTTCCAGCGTTTTTAATTTCGCCTGCAAGCCTGAGACAGTGGCATCGAGTTCCGCTTTGGTGGACTCGGCACCTCCAACTCTCGCGGTGAGTTTTCCTGCGTTTTCGTTGGAGGCTGTGAGCTTCGCTTTGAGAGCGGCGTTTTCCTTTGTCAGGGCAACGATGTCGGAATGCCGGTCACGAAGTTCGGCGGCGAGATCGGCACGCCGGGCGGATTCTTCGGCGAGTGCCTTGCGGGACGCGACGATTTTTTCGCGGTCTCCACGGGTGCCGGTAGCTACGGGCTCGGGGATCGGAGTGATTTTGGGGGCGCTTGTGTCGGTGCGCCCGCTGGACCCGAAAATCCAGGCAGTGAGAAAAAGGGCTGAGAGCCCGGAAAGGAGGGCGAACACTGTCGCCCCGACGTCATTGCTTATTTTAAATCCGGCCATTGAGAGAGGTGATAGTATGCAATTGGACCGGTTTCTCCCACAATAAAGTCACTTTATTGCGGGGGAATAAGCGGGTTCCAATCACTGCTCACCACTCAAAAGATAGCGGAATGCCGCTGCTCCCAGAAGAAGAAAGATGACTGCGATGAAGATACCAAGAAATATTGCCATGAGGGGATTCTAGCCACTATTTTCACTTTTGCCAATCGGAAGATGAGGGCAATCTCAGAGACGGGGCAATCGCTCCGTCCCTGTGCCTCCGGCATTCCTCAGGCTGTTGTCGCGGCCTCTTTGCCTGCGCTGGCCCTTTTTTTCTCCGCTTTCTTCGAGCGTTCCACAAACCAGATGATTACGCCCATGAGAAGGAACACTCCGAGAATGCTCCAGGAAGTGAAGAGAGCGCCCCAAATGCCGTCGGTAAATCCGTAGCTGTGAAGGCCGACTCCGAGGTTGTTCACGCCCCACCAGCTGAAGGTCACAATGCCCGCGAGGATTACGCTGCACATGTTGATCCCGAGGTCTTTGAGCATTCCGCCCATGCGGCCGTGAAGGATCACGAGCGTCCAGAGACAAATCATGAGGGCGCCGTTTTCTTTAGGATCCCAGCCCCAGAAACGTCCCCAGCTGTAGTTCGCCCAGATTCCGCCGAGGACAGTGCCGACGAGGGAGAAAAAGAGGCAGAAACAGATCACGCCGTAGTTCATCCGGGTGAGTGATTTGTAGAAGTCCTTGTTCTGGTGACCGGTGAGGAGGCCGATAAACCTGCCGGCGAGGTAGATGAGTCCGAAAATCGCTCCGACGAGACCGGCTGCGTAGCCGATGTTGATAATCGTGACGTGGGTCGCGAGCCAGAAGTTCGTGTCGAGCACCGCCATGAGCTGCGTGATCGTGTCGGTCGCCTCTTTCGCTTCGTATTTGATCGAGAGGAACATCCCCGCGAATCCCGAGACGATCGCGACGAGCGTTCCGATTCCGATCCGGGTGAACCATTCGACAATCAGCCCGAGGAGGACCGCCGTGGCGGTGATGAACAGAACGGTGTCGTAGAGGTTGGTGATCGGTGGGCGCTGTCGAATGACGCTGCGGAGCGTGATTCCCCATGTATCGAAAATGAGTCCTGCCAGCGCGAGGAGGCTCGCGACGAGAATCATGATTTTACTGAAGCGGGTTCCCGGAGCGAACCAGCTGAATGCGAGAACGATGAACCCGAGTACGAAGCAGTAGAGTGACTTCCAGAACCATTGTCCACGATAGAGAGAAATCTCCATTTCCGAGCGGACTCCCTGACCCCGATCCTCCGCCGTTTGGTGCTGTTGGTCGGAAAACGACTGGAGCGCGTTGCGGAAGGATTCTTCGCTTTCAAGCTGAGCCGCGGTGATAGCCTGGATTTTTCCAAGCTGTTCGATGCCCCACTCACGGAGGTCTTTCTTTTCGAGCGCGGCGAGCATGACATCGCCGGACGATTTCCAATCCTCATTGGTATCTTCGATCGGTGGGAAGAGATCGAGTCCGCGGCCTGAGTTGGCGTGGAAGAAGAAAAGGCGGAGCGCGTCCGAGAACATTCTTTCATCTTCCGAATCACCGACGGGTTGGCGAACGGTCTGGAAGAGCTGGTCGAGCGTCATTTCAGGCATCTTCGTGATCATCTCGACGGGGTCGAGCGTCTTGGCCATTTCCTGAAACTGGGGAGAAAGGATGTCTCCGTTCACGAGGATTTCACCTTTACGGGCGAAACCGAACTGTCCGAGGAGAAACTCAAACGAGCTGATATTACGACCCAGTGTCAGGATCATGGTTTCGATGCGATCGAGTTCGTATTGCTTGTCTTTATCGCTCTCCTGATACTGCTGCTGTTTCTTGGCATACTCTGCGCTGAGTTCAGCAAGTTTCGCGCGTCCGGCAACGAGTTCGTTGTAGGAGTAGCGGTCGCGACGTGACTTGGGAGAGACGCCGATCTGGACGACCGCCTCAGAATCGTCGACGATGAAGACGGGAAGTGCCTTCGCGACCTCACCGCGGAAGAGAACATCGAGCATCCATTCGGCGTAGTGGAGCTTGTGCTCCTCGCCGTCCTGCGTTTCGAATTTAACTTTCGTGATTCCGCTGAACTGCATCAGAGTGAAACGGGAGATCGTGTAAATCGGCTTCACGCGGCCTCCGTCCTGAACGAGGATATTTTCAAAGGCGTGAACGGTTTCCTCTTCCCATGGCTCGTAGTTCTGGAGCTCGACTTTGGGCAGGTCGGCCGCCGACAGGTTTGTCGTCAGCCCGGTGAGACCGAGGAGGGCGGCGCCCAACAGGGTTAGGTGGATGAGTAAACGGTGTTTCATGAGGTGGCTTCAGTCGCTGAACGTTTTTTTCTCGCGCGGCTGGAGTAGCTCACGAGCATGATAATGAAATGGACCATGAGTCCGACTCCGGTGATACAGAGTGCCCAGAGTGGCCATTGATCGGCGGGGTTTTTCGCAACCGCGAACTGGGAATACATATCGTCGCCGGGATTGGATCCTGCGGGTCCGAATGACTCCTGAAAGAAGGTGTAGCCCTGATAACGCATTGGTTCGTTCATCTTGATTTCGACGGGTTTGTCAGGCTCGCCTTCTTCGATGCGGGTGATACGGCTTTCGTAGTTTCGAGGTGTCGTCACACCGGGGTGACGTTCGAAGATGAATTCATCAAGCCTGACCTCGAAAGGGAGCGCTCGGGTTTTCTTGGCGAGCAGAGCCCCGTAGAGCTGGTCGCCCACGCTGAAGGTGAACGGCATCGGTTTTTCGCGGGGATCGAAGTAGTAGGAGCCCGCCCAGAGAATTCCTTCGATCGCGTCCGCGCCATCATTCGGGCGGAACTCGACGTAGGCGCCGGGGAGATTCTGCTCGGACTCTTTCGCTGATTTCTGAGGCGAGAGTTTGAAACCGTCGATCTCTTTTCCGGCAACGCTGGCAGCCATTGGCGCGCTCGTCGGGATCGGCATCGCATTTTTCGAGTAGCCGTTGATGACGATGTCGAAAGGGAGATCATCCGTCGTGATGACGCGCTGTTCGTCGGGTCGGACTGAATCGAGCACGTCAGTGGGATAGATCCAGGCTTTCTCCGCCTGACCGTCTTCTGTCAGTGGCAGGATTTCGAGCTGCCATTCGCGATAGCTTTCGACTCTGCTCGAAGACATTCCCGGATAGAGAGCCATGTAGTCGTCGGTCGCGAATTTGTTCGTGATGAATCCACCTGCGAGCAGCATCAGCATTCCGGTGTGTGAAATGAGGAGGCCCGCTCCGCGCCAGCGCTTTTTGACTTTGACGATCGCTCCCAGCGTCATGTTGACGAAAAGGATCAGCATGAGCAGCATTCCGCCGGGGAGAATGATGGGAAGACTTCCCATGGTCTCGTTGATGAACCAGGAGTGAAAGTAGATTTCCTTCGCCTTGTGGAGGCCGTGGTCGACCTGATCAAGGGTGCCGAAAAGGGTCACCAGAAGCATGAGAAACAACACGAAGGTTGCCAGCTTGAACGAGGTGAAAAGTGCGAAAAGCAACTTGGGCCAGTTGCCGGGAGACCAATCGATGGATTTTTTTGCCATGGGGCTGTTGGGTCGGAAATTCGGATCAGTTCGTTTTGACGTCGAGAGAGGCGACGAACTGGTTAAAGGCTTCGGAGTTGGCGGCGACGAGCTCTTTCGGCCCGGTCATTTTTACGAAAACCGCTCCTGAGCTGGATGCGAGAATGAGGCCGCGAAGGCTGTAATTTTCAAACGTGTCTGTGCTTCCCATTCCGGGGGCGAAAGGACCGTCGACTTCGACGAGCGTGGCGGGCTGTTTAAACAGTGCCATCTTCGGAAGCGCGGCGATTTCCTCTTCCGTGAGCGGGTCCGCGTCGAACTGGCCCCGCCAGCGATTCACGTTTGCAGCCATGCCGCCTCCGGCACCGGGGAGCCTCGCGAGGTAACAGGAGCCTTCTCCGTTCTCGCCGAATACGAAATTCACGTCCCGCATCATCGAGCCGGGTTTTTCCTCCCACCCTTCGGGAGTGTCATAGGTGAGCTTGGGATTCGTGGCGCCGGTATCAGCAGAAGCCGCGTCGCCGTGGGCTGATGCGGGTGCCTGCGTTTGATAGCGAAAGCGCTCCCGCGAAGTTTCGACGAGATTAAAGCCTTTCTCGGAGGCGGAGAGTTCACGAGGGACGAGAGTGGTCGGATCCGACGAGTCGCCGCATGAAGTCAGTAGTGCCACCAATGCCGGGAGGGCCAGGAGGCGGGAAAGTGTAGCAAAGTGCATGATAAAGGTATCGATTGTCGACAGACGGTTTTGATCAAATGAGATCGTTTCCGTTCAATTGATTATTTGGAGAATCACGTCCCTACGCTGGGAGCGCTATCTTGGAAAACACTATTCTGCCTTTTTGCTCTCAGCAGGCGCAGTTTCTTTCTTCGGCTCGGGCTTGGGAGCGGGTTTTACCTCGGGTTTCGGAGCAGGAGTCGGTTCTTTCTTCGGCTCGGGCTTGGGAGCAGGTTTTACCTCGGGTTTCGGGGCGGGAGTGGTTTCTTTCTTCGGCTCGGGCTTGGGAGCGGGTTTTGCCTCGGGTTTCGGAGCAGGAGTCGGTTCTTTCTTCGGCTCGGGCTTGGGAGCGGGTTTTACCTCGGGTTTCGGGGCGGGAGTGGGTTCCTTCTTCGGCTCGGGCTTGGCTTCCGCCTTTTCGGGGGCTGCTACCGGTGCGGCGGGAGCGAGATCCGCTCCGGTGTTGATTTCCAGATTCACGCTCTTTTCAAAGGCTTTGGCCTCGGCTGCGTCGACTTTGGATTGCCAGACATAGATTTTCTTCAGGTTGGGAAGCTTCTTGAAGGTATCGAAGACTCCGTTTCCTACGCCGGTTCCATAAAGATTGAGGTATTCGAGCTGCTGAAGGCCTCCGAGGTGGGCGATTCCCGCTTCGGTCGTTTTCGTGTTTTCCAGGTGAAGCCGCTCGAGTGCCCGCATTTTCCCAACCGTTTTGAGACCTTCATCGGTGATCTGGCTGCGGCCGAGATCGAGCCACACAATCCGATCAGCGATCGGCTCAAGCAGTTTGATCTCATCATCGCCGAATTCCTTCGCCGCATTGATCACGTTGACGCGAAGTCGGTCGTCCTCTGCGGAAATCGGCATCACGGAGAAGTGATACTTGTTGGCTGATTCCATGACCTCAGCCATACGGGCGTCCTGTTCTTCAGGGGTGAGCGTGTCCCAAACGGATTCGTAGGTCGCGATGGCTGTCTCGGCCACTTCCTCTTTGCTTTCGGCGTGGGTCGCTTCGACGGCGAGCGCGAGCGCTTCGATGGTCGGGTCGTCGCCGAGTTCCGCCAGTTTCATGTCCGGCTTGGCTCCGGCATCGATCCAGAGACTCAGCAGTTTGATTTCATCTTCGGTGAGGCCGTCGCCTTTGGGAGGCATGAATTCATCGTCGTCCGAGGGGAGCGTGACCCGAACGATGAGTTCAGATTCCGCGGCATCGCCGGGGGCAACCGTCTGGAAATCGGATCCTTCGGCTCCGGCGAGGAGTAGCTCGTGCGTGTCCATGCGGAGTTTGCCCTTAATTTTGTCAGCGTTGTGACATTCGTTACAGGTTTTATCGAGGATGGGGACGACAAAATCGGTATAGACGACCCGCTCTCCGAGTGGGATCTCGGCCGGCTCAGTGTTGCCTTCGCCTTCCGGAGTCGTTTCAGGCTCTTCCTTATGGCTGAGACCGACGAGAAGCGCGGGTTTCAGTCCTTCCGGAGCATGTTCGGTGAGATAATCCGCTTTGTGGACCATCGCGCCGCCAAAGTGGCCGCTCGCGAGGGTGGCGAACATGGCAATCACGAGAGTGAGCCCGGTGAGTCCGCGGCTTCCTTTGAGTGAGAAAACCAGCGCGAGGAGGCAGAATATGACGACGGCGAGGCCGAAATACATGTGCATGTCCATCGCATGACCGCCGAAATCCTCGACTTTCATGAGGAGAAAGCCGATCACGGTGGCTTTAATACTCGTCAAAAATCCTATCCAGAGCACGAAGGGGATCGATTTCTGCAGGTGGGCGAACGCCGTCAGGTAGGTGAGGACGTGCATGATGAATGCCAGAAAAATGACTCCGATGGGAAAGTGAACGATCAGAACGTGGAAACGTCCGATGAAATTCATAAATCCGCCTTCTGTGCCGTCGCTGTTGCGGTAGGCAATCCAGATCACTCCAAGGAGAATGGCCCACAGAATCCCGAGAAAGAGGGCCAGTTTGACTCCTTTTGACGATTTGGCTTCGTGTTTAACGAATTTGCTCATGTCGGATCTTCGACGAAAGGTCCTTTCCGGTCAATTGCGTGTTGTCGTGGAAAAAAGTGCGTAACATTATGGCATGACCGGCAGTGGTAACGGTGCGGAAATGCAGGTTCTACGGGGCAATTTCCCTCCCGGCTCCGCCTTTAACTGTCTCTTTTTCCCGGAAAGCGGGCGGGAAGTTGCCGGCGCGGTCACGCGGGCAGGGGCTTTGCTGATAATAAGGCAAAGATTAAGGAAAAGGGTCTTTGCCCCGACTCGTAAAAAAGAGTAAGAAGCGGACCAGTCATACGTATTATATTGCCTGATACGTAGACTGATACTGATATGAGCAAAAACGGAAACGGGGACAAACACTTATATTTCATGGGAATTTGCGGCACCGCGATGGGTTCGGTCGCGGCTGCGTTCCGCGATGCCGGCTATCGGGTCACTGGATCAGATGCTCATGTTTACGATCCGATGAAGGGGTTTCTCGAAAGCCGTGAGATCGAGATTTTGAACGGATATAAAGCGGAGAACCTGCCCGATGATGTCGATTGGTTCGTGATTGGAAACGCCCAGAGCCGCGGGAACCCGGAGGTGGAGGAAGTGCTGCGTCAGAAACGGCATTACATTTCGTTCCCTGAACTGCTCCGCGAGCAAATCCTTCGCGGGAAGCGCAATTTCGTCGTCAGCGGGACCCACGGAAAGACGACGACTTCGTCGATTCTGGCCTGGATCTTTGAATCAGCGGGTAAAAATCCCGGGTTCGTGATCGGCGGGCTGCCGGGGAACTTCGAGCAGGGCGCCCGATTCACCGATTCGGATATCACGGTTCTGGAAGGGGATGAATACGACTCCGCCTTTTTCGATAAGCGCTCCAAATTCATTCACTACCTCCCTGAAGTGGCGATCGTGAACAACATGGAATTTGATCACGCGGATATTTTTGATGATCTCGAGGCGGTTAAGAAATCGTTCGGGCACATGATTCGTCTCGTTCCGGAAAATGGAATCGTCCTGCTGAATGGCGACGATCAAAACTGTCTCGACGTTTTCGCTGATCAGGGGCATTCCCCGATGAAGCGAGTCGGATTTCACGACGACTGCGAGGCACACATCAGCGATGTCGTCTACGAGCCCGAAGGAACCCGTTTCACAATTGAGGGCGAGACTTATTTCCTTCCTCTGAATGGCGAGTTCAACGTCCGGAATGGAGCGATGGCGATTTGCGCGGCGCGGTTCGGCGGTGTCACGCCTGATGCGATTCGCACCGCTCTGGAGCAGTTTGTCGGCGTTCGCCGCCGTCAGGAAGTGCGCGGGGTTACGAATCGCAACATCACCGTGATCGACGATTTCGGGCATCATCCCACCGCGATTAGAGAGGCCGTCATTGGAATGCGCCGCCGTTACGAAGGCTCGCGCCTCTGGGCTGTTTTTGAGCCGCGTTCGAACACGACCCGCCGCAACGTTTTCCAGGAAACGCTTCCCGCCGCATTGAGCGAAGCGGATGCGGTGTGTCTTGCCGAGGTCGCGCGTGCCGGGAGTCTCGCCGAAGACGAACGTCTCGATACCGATTTGCTGATGAAGACTATCCGCGACACCGGAACGCCCGCTTTCTACGAGCCCGACGCTGATGCGATCGTGGCCCGACTGGAAAGCGAAGCGAAAGACGGTGACGTCATCATCGTTTTCTCAAACGGAGGTTTCGACGGCATTCACGATAAGTTGCTCGCCAAGCTCTAGAACGTTTTCAGTTTTTCGCCGGAGGCTGAGCCACGAGATGGACGAGCGCCTCCTGAACGCGGGCGGTTTGTTTCTCTGACATGAGCAGATAGCGGTCTCTGTCGTAGGGAGGCGTCACTTTGCCTTTCGGGCGGGTGAAGGTCGTGAACCCATCGTCTTCCACTGAGACTCGGCCTTTGACCGAAAAGTCGAAATACCCCCGATCCGGGAAGATGGAGTAAAGCACGCTCGTGAGATCCCAGGTCGGTCTGTCATGGTCGGGGCCGCAGTAGAGGAGGTAGGCCTCTTTAACGATGTGGTGATCGACGTAGTTGAAATCGTTCGCGATCGATTTGCGGGGGTAGGCCGCTGAAATACCGATTTTGAAACCGCTCCAAATCGCAGGGACGGAGTTCGGCCATTCATTGGCGAGTTGTTTCATCGAATCGATGTGATTTTTGACGTTCGCCTCGAGGTAGTGGTTGTTTCCGCTGATCGTTTCGAACGCTCCCGCCATCAGCGAGAGGTGGTCGACCTTTTTTTCGATGAGCGCTTTGGCGTCCTTCGAGTCGAGGAGTGCGGCGAGGTTTGTTGCGAGCCCGACCTGGATGATCGCGACGGAATTGTCCTCCGCGTTTTCAAGAACGCGTCGAATCAGGGGGACTGCCTTTTCAGGATCTGCCGACACCCCGATGTCATGAGGGTAGCGAAACTTGCCATCGTCTTTTTCGTTCACGAGATGGAGATACTTGCTCTCGCGCTCCGGAAGGTTTTCGCCAACTCCGATGGGAATGTCAGGGCGTCCGTAGAAAGTGTTCACCGCATCGACAAACGGTGCCGCAAGCGGGTTCGCCTTGGAGATCGTCACCGCGAGGATTTCGCATTTTCCGCGGTCCGCGAGGGTGTGCAGCATCGCCAGCGCGAGGACGTCATCGACGTCTCCTGTAATATCGGTGTCAAAGATCACGGGAACCGGTTCAGCAAAGGCTACCGATGAGGCAAAAAGCAGCGAGAAAATGAGGGATTTCATTCGGGATCTTAACACGCACAGAATCATTTTAGCATCTCCGAAATCTGGCCGGATTGCGCTTTTGGCGGCGGGAGGGGGAACGTGGAGTTGGGAAAAGCAAACGGGAGCGACTCATTGAGCCGCTCCCGCTGCAGGTTGCACGTTCACGAAGCGTGCGATGATCGACGCGGGGAATTGCGTCGATGTGATTCAGGTCGGCCCGGGGCGCTTAAAATTTGATCTGGACCCCGACAACTGCCTGATGAGATTGGAGCTCATCGAAGGTGACTCCGCCGCCTCCGCTTCGAAGCGTGAACTCATCGAGTGAGCCGAACCGGTATTCGGCGAACAATTCGGCGCGTGGACTGAGATCCATTTTCACCCCGCCAATGAGCTGGTAGAGGAAGGCGGCATCGTCGTCGTTGACGCGTCCGCCGGCGTAAGTGAAGTCCGCATCGGCAAATCCTGCACCGATTCCAACACCGACATAAGGAGTGATTCGATTCTCCGGGCCGAATTCGTAAATCAGGTTGATCGCTACCTGTGAATAGCTCAGGTCGCCGGAAAAGGCACCCTGGCGGATACCGTTGACGCCGAGCCCGTCGAGGTCAGCCTCGCCGGAAGCGCCTTCGATTTCGAGCGAAAGCGCGGGGGTCAGTTCGTAGCCCAGTGTTCCGCCTGCGATCCAACCGGTGTCGAATTCAGCGTCGATCGTGGTGGCTCCAACGCCATTGATGTCATCCAGAAAGAGGACACCACCGAATCCTTCAAAGTAAAAACCGGTGTCGACCGGAGAGGAGGTAATCACCGATTTCGACGGCAAGCTGTAGTCACCGGCATCGGCGGGGGATGACAGGGAGACTCCGCCGAGGAGCGCGAGGAAAGCGGTTTTCAGGATCAGGTTCGATTTCATGACGTATTTTTGGTTTTCTGGTTTGGGTTTTGTATTCGCTGTTTGACGAAATGACAGAATAAAACAGACAGGTCTGTCTGTTTATAGATATGAGTCGTTCCGGGTGAGAAATGCTTAACGATTATTTATCCGTTATTGAGAGCGCTTTCGTCCCATGCCTTGAGGCTTCATGGCGGCTCGCTTTGAACGGGAGGGGGCGGTGGCGCATCCACCAGAGTCGGGCGATCATCGCGAGGATGTCACGACCGGCCCGAATCGCGCCGCGGAGGTTCCCGGAAATTTTAGGTTCCCCGGCGGTGCGTGGCCGGTAACGAACTGGAACCTCGGTGATGATGAGTTCCGCTTCAATCGCCCGGACTTGCATCTCAATGTTCCAACCGAAGCCACGGTCGCGTAAGCCAAGTTGGTCGAAGGCGTGGCGTTCCACTACCCTGAGCGAACCGATGTCCCGGTAAACCGGAGCTGCCCATCCGATTGCAATGAGCAGCGAGGAAAGTCGATTTCCGAAGCGTTGTGGTATTGTCAGGTGACGGCGGGACGCAGCGTGGCGGGTTCGGTCGCCAACGATGAGGTGCGCGCCACTTTCGATGGCTTCGGAAAGATTCCGTGCTGAGTCCTCGTCGAGGAAATCGCTTCCGTCGGCGGAGGCGAACAAAATCCATTCTACTCCCCGGGGAAGATTCTGCGTCCCGGTCCATGCAGCGGCTCCGTAACCGCGACGTTCCTCCCGGACGACTTGTGCTCCGGCTGCGCGGGCAAGGAGGGAAGTGGCATCGCGGCTTCCGTTGTCGACCACGATCACCGTGTCGGCACCCCGGTCTTTCCAGTGACGGACCGCGGCCTCGACTGACTCCTCCTCGTCCAGCGCCGGCATCACGACGGCGATACCGCGAGGCAACCGGGGCTTTAAATTCGGAACCGGGGCGAACAAATGGGGTGAGGAAAATCTCATCGAAAAGAAAGAGGGGAATCGCGGGGATTCTATTCCCGAAAACATTCACGAAATTTATCGGGAATAGATTCAGACACATTCCCCTCTCCCTCTCAGCAGCCCGAATTCCGTTCTCTCCCGCAAGCTGGTTTCCCCGGCGAATGGAGAGAGGTGGGACGGTTGGTTGCTGTTGCTACCATTACCTTATTCCAATCCATCGAACCAAAATCGTCATGAATTCAAAAATCATTAATTTCACTTTCTTCCGTGGTGCGCTTGCCGTGCTGGGTGGACTCGTCTTCCTCACCGCGTGCCAGTCGGATCCCGCCCCGGAGTCCAACACAACGATCTCTGATCCGGTGCCCCGTTCGTCACGTTCAAGCAGCGCGGCGTCAACCGCATCCAGTTCTTCTCAGGGTTCCGGGTCAACCACGAAGCCTCAGGGATCGGGATCTTCGGCTCCCGCACCCTCCTACAAGGCTCCGCAGGGATCCGGAACAACGATGCCACAGGGATCGGGGACTTCCGTTCCTCAGGGATCCGGCTCCCGCTGATTTTCAGCCTCTGAATCAGGCCTCATGGGGAAACCTGAATCCAGAACTCCGGGCACCCGTTCCTCTCTGCGGGCGCTCGGGGTCATTTCTGTCTTTCTCTGGACGGGAGTGGCTCTGATCTCGCGTGAGTTCGCCTACGGGACGACTTCAGAGGAACGTCCTTTCGGATGGCTCGCGGTGGCGGTCGCAATCAGTTTCGGATGCTATCTCGGTGCCGTCTGGACAGGCCGAAAGAAGTCCGGGGAAGAGATTCACGCGGGCGAGGTGATCCTCTTTGCGGTGCTGATGCGAGTGCCGCTGTTGCTTTTTTCCCATCCGGTCCAGGAGATCGATTACTATCGTTATCTATGGGATGGGCGCGTCGTCGCAGAGGGCGTCTCCCCTTATCGTTTTTCACCGGCGGAGCTCGATCGGTTCCGCTCCCCCGCTGATGTAACGGTGGGAGAGGTTTCGGAATTAAACGGGATCGCGGAGGCAGCAGCAGAGCTCGTAAATCTGCTGGACCGTGCCGACGCGGTTGATACGATTTTTTCCCGGATCGATCACCGTGAAGTTCCGACGGTCTACCCTCTCGTCGCGGAAGCCGTTTTCGCGGTGGCGGCGTTTCTGACCCCCGAAGAGGCTCCGGTCTTTGTGCAAATGGCAGTGTTGCGGGGGCTCATCACGCTTTTCGATATCGCGACGATTGTGCTCCTTTTTCTCCTCGCGAAGCGATGGCAACTGCCCCTCGGTTTCGTGATCTTGTATGCATGGTGTCCGCTCGTCCTGAAGGAATTTGCCAACGCTTCGCACATGGATGCCCTACCGGTGTTCTTCACTGTGTCCGCGTTTTTCGCACTTTTTCATCCGGGGCGATCACCGGACAGAAAGGCGTATCTCGACGAATTCAACCGGGGTGGACCTTCGGCTCGAAGTCAACCATCGGAGGGCGGAGCGGTTTGGATCCCGGTATCCTTCATTTTCCTCGTGCTCGCCATTTTCGCGAAATGGTATCCTGTCATCGTTCTTCCCGTTTTCGCCTCGTATGCGTGGAATCGTCTCCGTTGGCGAAGTCTCGCGGCGGCGGTTCCGGGATTGGCTCTCGCTGTTGCCCTCTTCGCGCTCACCGTCCAGGCCGGGCCTGATCAGCAGAATGATCACGCGGAAGCGAGTGGGGAGGAAGCGGTCGCGACAGATTCCGGGCTCCGCACATTCCTTACGCAATGGGAAATGAACGACCTTCTTTTCAGCTTGGTCCGGGAAAACCTCCGGCCGCTCGATGAAAGCACTTATACCCTGACAAGGTCAGAACCGTGGTACGCGTTCACTCCCGATTCGTGGCGAGTCGGGTGGCATCGATGGGTTCGGGAAGTGGAAGCCCGTTTCGATAAGCGAGGGTTCATCCCGTTGCCCGATTTCTTCGGGGCGCAGATCGTATGCGGCTTTTTTCTGATGCTTATCATCGCGTGGATCTCTTTCCGTCGATGGAAAGGCGATCCCGGCGATGTGATCGATCTGGGAACGCGGTTGTTTCTGGTCTTCGCGGCGAGTTGGTATTTGTCGGCGACGCAGAATCCCTGGTATTGGATTTGGGGGTTGCCGTTTATTGGCTTCGTGAGGTCGGGCGTCTGGTGGCTCGTTTCAGGAATCGCAATGGTCTACTATGCCCGATTCTGGCTCATCTATCAGTTTCCCGAACCGGTTTTCGGAGACTACAATGGGCGACGCTTTTACGATGAGATCGTGATCTGGCTTGAACATGGACCGGTGCTGTTCGCGCTGATCGCGAGCGCGATTCTCCGATTCCGGTTGCCCCTTCGAAGAAAGCGTCTGTCTTCCTGAAACTTTCCGGGAATAAAAAGGCGTCCCGGACTCTCTCTTATTCTGAATCCTAAACTATAATCCTTATGAACTTATCTTCTCGAATTCGAACTTCCGTATCCATTTTTGGCATCGCTGCAGGGCTCTCCCTCGCAGCAGGCAGCAGTAAAGCAGCCGACGGAGCTCCCCACTTTGAACACGATTTTGACAAAGCGGCGGCAGTGGCCAAAAAAGAAAACAAACCTCTCATCGTGATCTTCTCGGCGTCGTGGTGCCCGCCCTGCCAGCAGATGAAAAAGGAGGTCTACCCGAGCAAAACGGTGACGCCTTATCACGACTCGTTTGTCTGGGCCTATCTTGATGCGGATGAAGATAAGAATCGTCCGCTCGCGGGCAAGTTCGGCGTTTCCGGAATTCCACACCTCGCGTTCCTCCGCTCGGACGGGTCTCCGATTGGTCAATTCGCGGGGGCCGTTTCTCCGGACCAGTTTGTAGGGATTCTTGATAAAGTCCTCGTCGACGCCAAGAAACCGGGTGGCAGCGGTTCCAAACAGGGAAGTGGATCGAAACAGGGGAGTGGCTCGAAGCAAGGTTCAGGCAAGCGCCCTTGATTTCTTTCAGAAGAACGCTCACCTCCGGAAAATCCTGAGGGAAGTGACTGAACCAAAATGAACTCCTCCTCCCTCCCTCTTAACGGCTTCATCCGAACCGGATTTCCGGTTTTGCTGTTCCTCTTCATCCTCGTGCTTCCGGAAGGAAGCCGGGCGAGGAACGGTTTTAATCTGACCAAAGCGATCATACCGATTTCTGAAATCTATCAGGGAGGTCCTCCACGAGACGGGATCCCCTCGCTCGATACACCCGTTTTCGAAAACGTGGACGAGGTCGATTGGCTTAACGATGAAGACCTCATCGTGGCGGTTGGAGTCGGAGAGGATCATCGCGCCTACCCGCTCCGCATTCTCGTCTGGCACGAAATCGTGAACGACACCGTCGGTGAAACCCCGCTTGCGATTACTTACTGCCCGTTGTGCGGCACTGCGATGACGTTTCTAAGGGAGTATGAGGGGAAGACCGTTACGTTTGGCGTCTCCGGTTTACTCTATCAAAGCGATGTTTTGATGTATGACCGCGAAACCGAATCGCTCTGGTCGCAGCTGGCGATGAAAAGTGTCAGCGGTAAATTCGTCGAACAGAAACTGAAGTGGATTCCGTCGGGCTTGCAGACGTGGAAATCGTGGAAAAGCGAACACCCGAAGGGGAAGGTTCTCTCCCGCGAGACCGGCTTTCAGCGCGACTATGACCGGATGCCCTATGAGGGATACGAGGACCGACCGGGGACCCTGTTTCCCGTGCCGGAACATCGCCGGGAGTTGGGTAACAAGAAATGGGTCCTGGGGGTGCGTGATGGTGATACCGCAATCGCTCTTCCGGAAGAGTCGCTTGCTTCCGTTGCGAAAAATGGATCCGTCGCAATCGAAATTGAGGCGGGAGACAAAGTGATTCTGGTTCACTACGAGGTCGACTCGCGGAAGGCAAAAGTGTCCGATCGCGCGACCGGTCTCGAATTGCCTGTCGTGCATGTTTATTGGTTCGCCTGGCAGGCATTCTATCCGGAAACGATACTATGGAAGCCCTGAACGCGATAAACGGAACCTTTCTTTCATGGCATTAATGACCTCCTTCACGAAGAAATATTCGAAACTTGTTAAGAGTTGATGCCTGTCCGGGGACCAAGGGAAAGATCGAATGAATCGATTCTAATTTTGCCGTCCCATGATTGAGCCCGATCCGCCCCACTCCATGAAGTTGAGTCCTTCCGTTCTCGAACATCTCGTTGAAGAGCATTATGCCAACCTGTATCGGTTCGCGCTCAGTCTCGCACGGAATGAAGCCGAGGCCGCCGATCTGACTCAGCAGACTTACTTCACACTTGCGACTCGGGGCGGGCAGATTCGTGATTTGAAAAAAGCCAAAGCCTGGCTCTTCACGACTCTTCGACGAGAGTTTTTCAGCATGAGACAGCATAGCGGGCGGTTCACTTCCATTGACGAGGAAAATGCTCCGGAGCCGGTGGTGTCGAAAACTATCGGAGACGAAGCGGTGAGAGCTGCTGATGCCACGATCGTGATGGAGGCACTTACCAAAGTGCGGGAGGTCTTTCGTGAACCTCTTGCATTATACTATCTCGAGGACCTGAACTATCGGGAGATTGCCGAGATCCTCGAAGTGCCGATCGGCACGGTGATGTCCCGGTTGTCGCGGGGAAAGAGCGAATTGCGGGGGCGACTCTCCGATACGCTGTCCCGCGCTGATAAGCCTGACAATGTAATAATTTTTGAAGGAAAGACCGCCGGTTGAGCGCCTCTAATTCCCTTTCCCCGCCTCGCACAGTCATTGCCATGAATCGAGAAGAAGCCCAATTCCTCCTGTCTGCTGTCCGGTCAGATCAAATCGATCCGGGTGATCATGAGATCGCTGAAGCTCTGCGCCTCCTCGAGACGGATCCGGAACTGCAGCGCTGGTATGATGAGGCCCTCCGTTTCGACCGCGCCGTTTCCGATCGCCTCACCGAAGTGCTTCCGCCGTCTGATTTGAAGACCGGCATTCTCACCGGGATACGTGTTTCGCGCCCGGGCCCGTGGCGACGACGATCGGTGCTGCTCATCGCGGCAGCTTGTGTGACGCTGGGGTTCCTCTTCACCTCATTCGTGGGTTTGGATTCATTTCAGCGTTCCGACGGAGGGCGGGTCACTGCCGCTGAGTTTACGTCCGGGATGTTGTCGGCAATAGCGAATCTGGACTCGCTCGATCACCAATCATCCAATCCTGCAGACATTGCCTCGTGGCTGCGGGAGCAGGGAGTTGAAAGCACTCCGGAGATCACCGTGGCAGCGGCTCCGGGAGAAAAGGACCAATCCTTCACCGGTTGTAAAATTATCGATTGGCAGGGCCACAAGGTCTCTTTGGTTTGTCTCCACCAGTTGGATCGTGAAGGGGGCAGGATTGACCTGCATCTTCTTACGGTTCCCGCAGAGGCTGTCGAGGGATTGTCTCGCGATGAGGTCATCGCACAACTTCCCGGCGCAAAGTTCCCCGGAAGCGGGTGGTCGACCGCGATGTGGCAATCTGGTAATCTCGTCCATCTTCTCGTTGCGGAGGGCAGACATTCCGATCCGCGCAGCCTCGTGCCGTTCGGGTAATCCTGATTCCGGTGCGTTCGGGGACGACTCAAAAAGATTTCTTAAAATACTCGTTAATCCTTTCCCGCTGCGGTCGACTCACCCGTGCGGGAGAGTCTCTCAATCCTCCCATGACACCCATCACTCCAGAATTACTCATGACCGAAGCTGATCGATTATTCGCCTACGCGCTGAAACGTGTGGGCGATCGCCAACAGGCAGAAGACCTCGTCCAGGACGTGCTTGTGGCGGCATGGGAGAAACGTGAAAATTTCGAAGGGCGTTCGAAACTCGGGACCTGGCTGGTTGGGATCATGAGATTTAAAATACTCGATCACTACCGGTCGAAGCGTCGCACCCCAACGGATATGAGAGCTGAACCGGCCGATCGTGAGGATTGGGGAAATGACCCGCTGGATTCTCTGTTCGACGGGAAAGGTGCCTGGAAAAGTGATCCCAATTTCGGAATGAAATCGGTGTCCAACACACCGGCTGATGACGCGGATCGCAGCGATATTTTGCGATACATTCAAGAGTGCATGGGGGGATTGCCTGAGCGTCTGCGCCTGCTGTTCTCGATGCGGGAAATCGACCAGCTCTCCGTAACCGAGGCTGCCGTCGCGGCCGGTGTCACCTCAGGAAGCGCCGCCGTTCTGCTCACGCGGGCCCGCCACCAAATGCGTGCCTGTCTTCAAAATCATCACATCGAGCCATCATGAGTAGTTGTTCCGGTGAAAACCATCCCCGGCCCCCGCTTCGTTATCGACTGATGCAGGCGCTGATGGGACCGGTGATGAGACCACTGAAAATGTCCTGTCGGGATTTTGCCGAACTGTGTTCGGTGAAGATGGACCGCCCGCTGACTTTTTCCGAATCTCTGCGTTATCGGTTTCATGCCTTGATGTGCGGAGTTTGCCGACGCCTTCCGAGGCAGTTCGATGCAATTCGTGAAGCGATGACTTCGTGCGACGTGTGTGGGGAGGGTGATCACGACACCGGTCACGATGAGTCGGAGACTTTGCAACACTCGGAAGAAATCCACCTCGATAACGATGCTCTGAGCCGGATTCGCGAACGGATCGGCGGAGGCGAGTCTCCCGGAAGGGGAGCTGAATAGATGACCGCGCAAGCAGACCGTTCCGATGCACGTCCTGTTTCAGATGACCGTCAACGGCTGTCGGGCGGGGTGCGTAGGAGGGACTTTCTGACTTTCGGAGCGGTCGGTGCTGCATCCATGTTAGGAACCTCGTGTCTCCCCGGTATGAGGCATCAACACCTCGGGGAAATCTATAGTTCAGCCGCGCGAAGACACGGACCGAATCGAAACCCCATCATCGTGATCCCGGGGATCCTCGGTTCGCGACTCATCGATTCGGAGACCGACGAAACGGTGTGGGGCGTGCTGGGAGGGGGATACATCCGCAAGCAGTTCGAGCATCTCGCGGTCCCGATGGAAAAAGGACGGGCTCTCGTCGACCTCACCGACGCAACCGTTCCCGGTGATGTGCTCGATCGCCTCAGCGTCCATGTCGGTGCCACCCTCCAGGTAAAGGCCTACGCGCAGCTCCTCGGAGCTCTCGGTGTCGGGGGGTATCGTGACGAAACGCTGGGGAAGGCGGGTGCGATCGATTACGGGGAAGAGCACTTTACCTGCTTTCAATTCGGTTACGACTGGCGCAGATCTTCGGCGGAAAACGCGCGACGACTCGATCAGTTCATACAGGAAAAGAAGACTTACGTTGAAGGCGAAAATCGACGTCGGTTCGGGGAGACGCGTCCAGTCCGTTTTGATCTCGTGGCGCATTCGATGGGCGGTCTCGTGGCGCGGTATTATCTGAGACATGGCGCAGCCCCTCTGCCTGAGAACGGAGCGCTTCCACCCGTAACCTGGGCCGGAGCCAAGCACATTGATAAAGCAATCCTCGTCGGGACTCCGAACGGTGGCTCTTCACTCGCTGCGGATCAACTCGTCAACGGATGGCGGCCCGCCGCTTTTCTACAGGAATTTCCGCCCGCACTCCTCGCGACGATGCCTTCGATTTACGAACTGCTTCCCCGTAGTCGTGACGGAAAGGTCCTCGGGCCTGACGGGGCGCCTCTGGACCTGTTCGATCCTGAGCAATGGGTGAACCGCGAACTGGGTTTGTTCGGCCCCGGGCAGGACAAATCTCTCGCACGTATACTACCCGCCACGACCTCATCGAACGAGCGGAGCGTGATCGCGCGGGATCATCTCGAAAAATGCCTCGCCAACGCCGACCAGTTTCACCGGACCCTCGATCGGCCCGCGAAACTTCCTGCGCACACTCGACTCTATCTCTTCGCCGGAGACGCCACCGATACGACCGACGTCGTAGAGATCACTGGCCCGGGTTCATTGAAAAAGAAATCGACCGCTCTGGGAGACGGAACCGTGACCCGAAATTCGGCACTGCGCTCGACCAGGGCCCCCGCAGGAGACTCGCCCTATTCGTCCCCCGTAGACTGGACTCATGCGACTTTCATCGCCGCGGATCACCTCGGGCTCACGAGCGATCCCACCTTCACCGACAACGTCCTTCACCTCCTCCTCGAGGCCTGAGGGCGATCCGGTTTCCGGCTGAACTTCCGTTGCTTCGCTTCTCAGTCCTCCAGATGATGAAGGAGAAGGTAAGCGAAAACGAGATGCAGCAGTTGTGAGGGAAGTATCGCCCAGTTTTCAATCAGGCCGGTACCAACCATGAGGACGCCCATCAGTAGGCCGACCACGGCGAGGCCGTATCGCACAAGCGGGCGGCCCGCCAAAATCATCACACCTGCCCCTGCTTCCACGAAGGGAATGATGTAGGCCAACGCTAGCGCCGGAAAGCCGGCAACGATGGTCCCGTCAAACTGGCTCGAGAGACCTTCGGCAAAGGCCGACAGCTTGGGGAATCGAACCGCTCCGTGAACGAGAATTGACGCCCCGAAGGCAAGTCGAGCCACGTGATAGGCCATCGTTTGATTACTCATCCTCGTTATTTTTTTGATCATCGCTATTTTTGAATTGGTAGGAGTTTATCTAAGGCTGGTTGTCTGATTCAAGCGGCCAATGCAGCCACCTCTGCGAGAAGTGTTTCGGGCTCGGCGCGCTCGGTAAGGTCGACGCTGGCAAAGGCGTAGCGGATCGTCATCTCGCTGTCGACGACGTAGCTGGCGGGAACGGGAACCTCGTAGCGATCGTCTTCATTTAAAATGTCGAGCCGGATTCCGAAGGCTTCGTAAACCTTGCGAATCTCGTCACCGAGCGGGTAAACAAGCCCGAATCGACGAGCGACTTCGTTGCCGCGATCGGAGAGATTGATGAAAGCACCCGCGGCTTCCGATGGAATCTCGTTGGTTTCGTTGACCTGAGGGCTGATCGCCAGAATCGATGCGCCGCGTGATCGAAATTGAGGCAGTTTCTCGAGCAAGGTTTGAAATTCCAGCGTGCAGAAGTGACACCACGAGCCGCGATAGAAATTCAGGATAACGGGACCCTCTTTTACCTTTTCGCTGAGTCTGACCGATGAGCCATCCGGACCCTGGAGCTCGAAATCGTCTACTTTCTGACCAATCACAGGACTTTTGGAAAGAATACCTGATTTGAGGACTTCTTCCGACTTGTCCGCAAACAGCTGAAGAACTTCCGGAGGGTACTCTGCCGCGTGTTTCTTTGCCCATAGTTCGATTTTTTCACGAAGCGGGGCGGAGGGTTCACCGTGATTTTCTTGCGGGGCCATGTCGGTTGAGTCTTGGGCTTTAGTCGTAATCTATCGAATTTTCTTACAATCGGATCATGATAATTCGACTCCAATTCACACCCGACTCTTTTGAAGATTACAGAACCCTTTGCCAATTCTGGTTAACAGCTTCCACTGCGGAGCGACTCAGTTAGTGAGCCCTGCGAAAAAGGTCATTCCCGCAGGCACCCAAACACTAACTCACTACTAAAAAATATGAAGACATCCGACAATGGCATCGATCCTCCGGCACACCTCACGGCAACTGATCTCGATCGCGTCCTGCCGAATGACGAAGCAGATTCCGTCCTCGATCCGCTGACGTGCAACGAAGTCGACTGCTATATCACCACCAACGAGTTTGATACCTCACCGCATCCCAAATTCGACATCGACGAAATCATTCTCGACCTGGACAGGATCATCAGCCCTGAGGATTCATGAGCTTACCGTGTGCCTCCGGAAGATTTTGGCAGAAGTGCGAGAACGCTTTTCTTCAGCAGCATGCCATTCTCTGGGCCGCGCTCTCACGAACCGGCAACGTTCTGATTATGGTGAACGTGAGCCTGTTTTTTCTGACCGGTCAGGTGACCGATGGAGGATACCGCTTCCCGGTCTATTCACTGGGCTTGCTCGCGGTAGCGACCCTCATGATTTTGCTGCCTCTCGGATGGCATGACCGGCTCTGGTACTACCTCGTCATCCTGTGCGTGCAGGCAGGCTCCGGCTGGTTACTGGGCGCCAGTGTCGTTTATTGGCTCAACCATTCCTCAGCCAACTGATCGGGGGCATTTCCAGGCGATGGTGCGGTGGAAATTATCAATGACTCACCGCTCTCGAGGCCGGGGGATCGCCGAAGTTTCAGAAAAAGTGATTTAGTTGTTAATGGGCGCATCGCGCGGACGACATAGACGGAACCAATCGATAACCAAAAGCAAGTCAGCTCGATCCCATATGAACCAGTCCAAGTCTGTCACATCCGAACACGCTACCCACGACCGCTACGCTGCAGCTGCGGCGGTCTCGGAAGCCGGCCTCTGTTGCCCCGTGGAATACGATCCAAAATATCTCGAGATCATTCCCGATGAAGTCGTCGAAAAAGACTACGGCTGCGGGGACCCTTCCCAATACCTCCTTCCCGGTGAAACCGTGCTCGATCTCGGGAGTGGCACCGGCAAGATCTGCTTTATCGCATCTCAGGTTGTTGGAGCCGAAGGCAAGGTCATCGGCATCGACATGACCGATGACATGCTCGAAGTCGCCCGTCGAAATGCGCCGATCGTGGCGGAAAAGACAGGCTACGCCAATGTCGAGTTTCGCAAAGGCCGGATCCAGGACCTCGCCCTCGATTTGGAAATTCTCGATACGGAACTGAAGAAACGGCCGATCAATGATGTCACCTCGTTTTTGTCCGCCGATGCATTGGCGGAGGAGCTGCGGGTCAAGCATCCGCTCGTTGATTCCGATTCGGTTGATGTGGTGGTCTCCAACTGCGTCCTTAACCTCGTCGAATCCAACCAGAAAAGACGTCTCTTCGAAGAAATATTCAGAGTCTTAAAACTGGGTGGTCGCGCCGTGATTTCCGATATCGTCAGCGATGAAGAAGTCAGCGAGGAAATGCAAAATGATCCCTATCTCTGGAGTGGTTGCATCAGCGGAGCACTCACCGAAGACGGATTCCTGCAGGCCTTCGTCGACGCCGGATTTTACGGAATCGAAATTTTGAAGCGGGACCCGGAACCATGGCAAACCGTCGAAGGGATCGAGTTCCGCAGCGTCACGATTCAAGCGTGGAAAGGTAAAGAGGGGCCCTGCTTTGAGCGCAATCAGGCAGTAGTCTACCGGGGACCTTTTTCGGAAGTGAAGGATGACGACGGCCATGTCATGGAGCGGGGCAAGCGCTACGCCGTTTGCGACAAAACTTTCCAGCTCTACCGCAAAGCTCCCTACCTCGGGCATTTCGAAATGATTGAGCCCCGCGAGGAAATTCCGCCGGAGGAGGCAACCCCTTACGCTTGCGATGGAATGCGAATCAGGCACGCGAAGGAAACGAAAGGAGAGAGCTACGATCTGACGTCCGACCCTTCCCAGTGCACTGAAGGTAGATCCTGCTGCTGATAGAGTTGTTATGTCAGCAGTGTCGCAATCAGATAACCCACCGCTTCTTCCCGGAGGAGAAAATCGGGATAAGAAACCTTCAGCGATCGGGCCTCCCCTGGCCTCGACGCTCAAGGGGCCTCTTGCTGTGGGCGCACAACTGCTCTCAGTCGGATATCTAGGATTGATCTCCCTTTTAGCTTCGTTGCCCGGTGCCGGCTTGCTCTTTTTCCCCGAGCTCGCGGCATTGGCTTACGATGGGTATGCCAGACCGAGGGGGACGTGGGCATCCGCTCTCGGCTTCCTGACATTCACACCTGTTCTCACCGCGATTGTCGGAGTCGCGATCACGAACTGGTTGCCTTTCGGTATCGTTTCGATCCTCCTCGTGACAGTCCTCTGTGTCTTCATCGTGCAGATCCTTCGGTCACCGGTGGCTCCCGCTATTTCAGCTGGCATTCTACCTCTCATGACCGGACTGGAAAGTTGGTGGTATCCGCCTGCGATCCTCTGTGGAACCGGCGCGCTCGCATTGTCCCTTTTCGTCTGGAAGCGTTTCGCGATTCCGCGAATGCCGAATGTGGCAGCGAGCGAACGGGAACGGGTCGACGATCAGTTGGAGCGAATCCCGAGACGGTGGGATTGGATTCCGGCGTTGTTGATTTTCGTCACAGGGGTGTCCGCTCTCGTCGTCCTCACCGGGGAACGCATGATCCTCTACCCACCGCTCGTCGTGATCGCGTTCGAGATGTTCGCGCACCCACACATCTGCCCCTGGGCCCGCCGTCCCGCGCGATTCCCGCTCGCGGCCTTTCTCTCGGCCCTCGTCGGAACCGCCGCGGTTATCACCCTGGGCCCCGGAGTGGTCGCGACGCTACTTTCGATGGCGGCAGGCATTCTCATTCTCCGCGCTTTTGACCTACACATGCCTCCGGCCCTCGCGATCGGATTGATCCCGCAAATCCTCGAGAAGCCGGGATGGAACTACCCTCTCGCGGTCCTCGGTGGAAGCATCGTTCTCGCCTTCGTCTTTATCTCATACCGCTCCGTGCTTCGACGTAATTGGGGCGGCCGCCGTCGCTCTCCTTCCGAAACGGGTAATTGCTGTCAAACTGATGCGGGAGCGACCGATTAACTCCAGTCGAATGGTGACTCTGTTAGTAAAAAACGATTCCTCTTCCATTCACCTCTCACCTCTCCCGGCCCCAATCAAAATAGACCTAATGAAAACATCCTCTCTAACCAAATTTGGATTCTGCGCAGGCATTCTGGCTGTCCTCATTGCGAAAAGTCCGGTATCTGCTGAACCCGCCGATATCAAGACGGCGATCACGCAAATCCGCGCGCACGATTTTCACCCGACCTCCGGAGGCTTCACCAAAGACCGGACCTTAAAGAAAGCAGGTGTCGCCGATCTTGCGGATCTCGATTGGAAAGTGCGCACCCTCGCTCTGCGCGACATGGTTCGGGCCGGCGCGAGCGGTGTTCCCGCCCTGATTGATGCACTCGACGACGACAATGTCCACGTTCGCTATCTCGCCGCGAGGGCTCTCGGCGTGCAGCGGGCCACGGCCGCCGTCCCGCGGTTGGAGCAACTGCTTCGGGAAGATCCCGATTCCACGGTGCGTTCTCAATCGGCCATCGCCCTTTCCCAGATCGGAGAGAAATCGAGTCTCGCGACAGTGCAGGCAGCGTTGGAAAAAGACGGCGATCGGGATGTGAAGCTTCAGGCCGAAATCGCGATCCACGCGCTCAAGCAAGGCAAGACCGCGACACCTGAGCTTGCGACCGCCTTTGCAGGGCTCGACGAAGCCGACTTCTGCATTGCCAAAGTCGGAGAAAAGGCCCCCGATTTCAGTCTCACTGATACGGAGGGAAAAGCATGGAAGCTCAGTGATTTCGCCGGAGAGAATCCCGTCGTGCTCGTTTGGATCTTCTCGGTCTGGTGTCCGGTCTGTCACGGGGAGTTCAACGACCTCATGAATTTGCGCGAAGAGTTCGATGCCGCCGGGATCAAAGTGGTCACCCTCGAATGCCACGACGATTTCGCGGCCCGGGTCATGGTGGGGAAAGAACTGGCACCGGAACAGTGGCTTTCACGCCAATCTTTCCAGAAGGGCTACACCGAGAAAATCTGGTGGCCGCATCTCGCGGATCGCGCCGCCGCGGTTGGCTTGAAGTATGAGGTCCAGCCCATGACCTTCGCCGTTCACGCCGAATACATCAATCGTCCCACCGTTGCCATTATCGATAAGGACGGCGTCCTGCGCTTCCTCTATCAGGGGACTTTCTGGGGCGACCGCCCCAGCATTCACGAAGTCCTCAAGATGACCAAAAGCGGTGACTACGAGTACAACGCTCCCAAACGCCTCAAACTGCCCTAACCGGCACAAAAATCGATGAATCTATTCCAGAACCAACTCCAAGCTCACAAGGCTCCGCTCACGCGCGGCACTTTTGAAACGCTCCAGATCAACGTCGGGCGCAAGTGCAACCAGACCTGCACGCACTGCCACGTTGATGCCGGCCCACATCGCACCGAGATGATGGATGAAGCGACCGTACATCGCGTCGGCGCGTGGATCGAGGAACACAGGCCCGCCACCGTCGACATCACCGGAGGCGCGCCGGAGTTGAGCGAGTTCTTCAACTACTTCGTCGAAACCGCACGCAGCGTGGGAGCACACGTGATCGACCGGAACAACCTCACTATCATTGAGACAAAGTCCCATGCCTATCTGCCTGAGTATCTCGCGAAGCATGAAGTGGAGGTCGTCGCCTCGCTGCCCTGCTACCTCGAGGAAAATGTGGACGAGCAACGCGGCGATGGTGTCTTCGTCAAAAGCATCAGTGCTCTCCGCAAGCTGAATGCAGTCGGCTATGGAACGAAACTGCCCCTCACATTAGTCTACAATCCCATCGGCCCCAAGCTCCCGCCGAGCCAGGCTGAACTCGAAGCGGAATATAAGGTAGAGTTGCGCCGACGTTACGGGATTGAGTTCACACGGCTCTTCACGATCACCAACTTACCGATCGCACGCTTCGCGACCGATCTGCGCGAACACGGAAACTGGGACGCTTATCTCGAACTCCTCGCGAACAGTTTTAATCCAGCCACGGTTGATGACCTGATGTGTCGCAGCACCATCAACATCGGCATGGCAGGCGAGGTCTTCGATTGCGATTTTAATCAGATGCTGAAGATGCAGCAGCGAAATGGCAAAGACCTCTTTCTCTGGGATGTCACGCCGGAAAGCATCGGACAATACCCCATTCGCACCGCGAATCACTGCCTCGGCTGCACCGCCGGTGCCGGGAGCGGATGTGGCGGAGCGCTAGAGAGTGGCGGCGACTGGGAAGGTATTCTTTAAGCTTGTCGCCGAACACCGAATCTCACTCAGCGGCAGATGAGCGTTCTCTTCCGATCTTGATCTCTTCAAGATATACACGAACACTAAGCTCGTTCCTTCGGAGGTGCCCTCGACCATTTCTCTAACATATCATTCATGAAAATCAGACACACCCTCACCGGACTTCTCGCATTGATCGTCTTATCAGCCTGCACCACCCCGACGCGAAAGCACATGCGCCTCGCGAATTCACAACTGGAGCAATCCCAGCAGAAAATGGCGGCCGGCGAATGGACAGAGGCAATCGCTCTCGCTGAAGCAGCCGGGGCCGAAGTGAAGCTCGGGATCGAAGCGCGTCCGATTCGCAAAGGTGCCGGTGGCGGGGACCTCGACATGACTCCCCTTTTCGACGCGTGGATGAACGGGCCTTTCAGCGAACTGGTCAGTGCCCTCGGGGCCAACGAGACCGAGCAGGCAACGGCAGCTTATGCAGCGACGCGTCAACAATGCGCCAGTTGTCACACGGCCGTCGGACGACCTTCCATCGTCATTTCGGGTTTGTGAGTCAACAGGGTTGAGTCGCCGACCCAACCCTCTTCAATCCATCTCCGCGGAGCGATCTGCCTCGACGAACTGACGCATGAAGCGTTGGTCAATCCTGTCCTTCCACCACCACGCGATACGGGAGTGCAGGGTCGGGAGCCAGGGACGCGAAACGACAGCGCGCCTGTCCGCCGTGCCGATGAGACTGAGAATGTGGCGCTGCGGTTCATAGGCGCCGAGCGGATCCCCGGCCCACGCCGCACGCAGATTGGCTTCGAGGGGAGCGGCCATTCTTACCGCGTAGACTCCCGACTTGGGCAGCGGAGTACCCTCGATCGACGCGACATCACCGGCAGCGAAAACTCCTCGCCGTCCCAGGCACTCCAGGGTCGGGCCAACCCCGAGAAAGCCCTTCGCATTGAGTTCGATCCCCGTGTTCTGCAGCCATTTCGGTGGGGCCGGTTGTGTCACCCAAAAGACAAAATCGCTTTTCAGGGATGAGCCATCATCGAGTCGGGTTTGCTTATCCATGACTTCGACCACGCGCTTCCCGAGTCGTGTCGTGACACCGCGCGCGGCAAGCAGATTCGTGAAGCGTCGTCGGACGCGATTGTTGTGCCCGGGAAGCAGGTGATCGCCACCGTGGACGAGATCGAAACGAGTCGACTCGGGGAGTTGCGATTGCATCGCGAGAGTCAGCTCGACACCGCCGGCGCCTCCCCCGACGACGATGATGCGAAGCGGGTCTCCATTCGGAGGTATCCGCTCCGCCGCTTCGCGGACACGAGCCCAGCCTTCGAGTAATGTCGGCACCGGCTTCGAAGGAATCGCCCATTGCTGCGCCCCGTCGACCGCGTCGAGTTTCGGCGCGCTGCCGACATTGAAGGAGATGAAATCGGGACGCAGGTCGAGCGCCTCACCGTCTTCCTGTTGCAGAATGCCGGTCTCAGTATCATACCCACTGACATGGGCCGAAATGAAGTCAGCTCCGGCGAAGCGACAGAGTCGCGGAAGATCGATGTGCATCTCATCATCCTCATAGATGCCGGCGACACGTCCCGGCAGCATTCCTGAATAGGGAGCCGACTTCACGTCGCTGATGAGAGTGATGCGGCAATCGGGCAGAGGCGTTTTTCCCAACGCGAGAAGAACGAGCGCGTGGGTGTGGCCACCGCCGACGAAAACGAGGTGACGTTGGGCTGAATGTGAGGGCGTCTTCATTAAATAACAATTTTCCGGTTAAGAGTCATCATGCTTTAGACGACAAAGCTTACATGACAAGATCCCTATATTCTATGATACTCGCGGCAACTGCGATTCTGTTTGTTTCAGCAGCCGGAGAGGCGCGCGCCTTCGACCACAGTCACTCTGCCTTCACCTCAGTTCTTAAGCAACATGTGAGGGGCGGCAGTTTCGATTACGAGGCTCTCAAATCCGATCCGAAAGGCATCGAGTCCTACCTTGGCAGCCTTGCAGCGGTGAAGGAATCGGAGTTCAACGGCTGGAGCGAAAAGCAACAGATCGCATTTCTCGCGAACCTCTACAACGCGGCGACGTTGAAACTCGTCGTCGACCACTATCCGGTTAAGAGCATTAAAAGCATTGGGGGAACCTTCTCCAGTCCGTGGAAACAAAAAGTCGTCGATCTCTTCGGTAGCAAAACGACTCTCGACCACATCGAACACGGTCTCCTCCGCGTGAACTACAAAGAACCACGGGTCCACTTTGCGGTGAACTGCGCCTCCGTAGGTTGCCCCAATCTCCGCTCTGAGGCTTTTCAAGCCAACCGGCTCGATGCCCAGCTCGACGAGCAGGCCAGAGTGTTTCTCGCCGACAAATCCCGCAACCGAGTCGAAGGCAACACCCTCTACCTCTCTCCAATCTTCGACTGGTTCGCGGGCGATTTCACCAAGAACGGAACGATCGAGGAGTTCGTCGCACCCTATTTCTCAGGTGCGGATCGCAAGGCAATTGCAGCGGGCGGACTGAAGGTCAAATACACCGACTACAACTGGTCGCTCAACAAGCCCTGATTGATTGCGCAATACGTCGAAGACATTGGCAATAGGAGTTCGACTTAAAAACATTTGCTGCCCGCAGCCTCCACTGTCCTCGAATTGGCGAAGCGACTTACGGTCCGTCGCTTTGAGGCTTTGGAGGTTTGTCGCGTTCTGGAGAGGCGGTCGACGTTGTCGGACTTACGGCCTTTCCTCAATGGGACCGCGATGCGTTTTAAGTGACAGACAAATAGAAACTCGACAAAGGCCTGGTAATTGGATTCAAAGTTGAACCCCATGTAGAGCCTATCCGCAAACGCTCCCAGCCACTTCAAACATCAAATCATCCACGGGACTTTTCACTCCCAGCCCATTCGTTCCCACAGCCACGTGTAGATAGATTTCCGTGGTCGTGATATCCTCATGACCGAGCAGTTCCTGGATGGAACGTAGGTCTGTGCCCGCTTCCAGAAGATGCGTAGCAAAAGAGTGCCTGAGCGCATGGCTCGTGACCCGCTTCTCAATTCCCACCGCTTCCGCAGCCCGTTTGATTGCGTCGCTGTAAACCTGCCCATGCAGGTGATAGCGCCGCTTCACTCCTGTCTCCGGATCCATCGACGTCTGTCGTGCCGGGAAAAGCCAAAACCATTTGAACTCCTCTGCAGCGAGGGAAAATTTTCTAGATAAAGCGCCCGGGATGTGGACGCCCGCCAGACCTGTTACGCGGTCTTTCTGCCACAGGACACGCGCCTCCTCGATTTGCTCTGCTAACTTCTCCTGCAGGCTCGCCGGAAGCATCGTTACGCACTGCCTCAGCGCGGATGCGCATTACAATTCCATAGTTGCGGAGGAGCGGCTATGCACCATGCAGGTCGTCGTCGGAGACGAGAACAATCTTTGTCGCCTTTGCCCTGGCGAACCGTTATCGTGCCTCGTCCTAAATCTACGTCTTTGATCCGCAACCGCACCAGCTCCGAACGCCTCAACCCCGCGCCATATTGGAGGCGCGCCGGCAATCCATACCGCCCGTCGGTTTTCCTCGGCACTTTGGCTGGCCCCTCAAGCTTCGCAATGACCGCCTGCGTTTCCTCTTTCGAGAGCACGACCGGAATCCGAGTCCCGGTTTTCTTCAGCTTCACCCTGAAGCGCGGATTCTCCACTCCGCAGACTTGCTTGAAAAAGAACGCGAGCGCATTGAGCGCCTGTTTCTGGGTGGAAAAAGGCCGAAGGCTTGTAGGCCTTTTGGACAGGAGCGAATGCGACGTGCCCCGCAGGGGTGAGGGGGCTGGCGGAGCCACCGAATCAATATGCAGCGTCTTCATCATCAACCACCGAGGTTAAAAAGCGGGTTGCCGTCTCGACCTGCATAACGTCGCGTTCACCATCCGAAAACAAGGCATACCGGGCCGCCCAGGCCGAATAACACTGCTTCGTGCGTCTTGCCAAACCGCGTCTCGATCCCGCCGAATTGACCGCTACTCTGAGTCGCTCCGGAAGGCTCCGGTGATCTGCATGAGCTGCAGCACAGGCATCCAGCCAATTTAAATACCATTGAACCGCTGACTCCCATTGCTCCAATTGCCAGTCCTCCCGCTCGCGATCATCCCGAATCACCTCGTTTTTCCAAAAGATTCTCGCTGCCTCACGTCCTGCCTCCAGTTCATTTCTGAGTCTGAAGTTCTCAAACCATTCCAAAACGAGCAAAAATCCCGTCTTTCTCTGATCCGATAGGTTTCGAAATTCCCGAAGATCCGTTCTCCAACACCAGCTCGCCTTCATTGCACTCATACTGTTCAAATACACAATTCAGAAGAAGCGGTCAATTAAATAGTTCAACCGAACAGTATTAATTGTTTCGGAAAATCTAAATATAAGGACTGGACTCGTCGTGATATCAGCCGCATCAGGTCAGCCGCGGGGAGCCTCTCGAAGAGGCCCTGATATACGCATACCTCTCAAATAAAACCTTGCCAAATCAAGGGCTGCAGGACATTCTCGAATATGAATGCCTTACGTGATATCACTTCGTGAGGTGATACTAATAAATACTGTTGGGCTAAAAAATGGACTCGGATGCTGACGAGATCGAACTCTGCGAGCAGGCGATACAAAAAGACCCGACCGACAATTTCGTCAGGCTGAGGATGGGACGTGCACTATGCCACGCTGGGCGTCACCGGGATTCAATCGCACATCTTCAGCAATCGAAGAGATCACCAGGCTGCCGGCGGGAAGCCATGGAACTTCTCGCAACTGCGTATTCGACGATGAATATGCAAGACCTCGCGGATCTTCAAATTTGTGAGCTTCGGCACGAGTATCCTGACTACGGAGACGATGAGGAGCCGCCCGATCCAGTTCTTCCGGATCCTGATCGACCGAAGTTTCCTCCCCTGCGCGCTTACGAACCTGACGACGAACACTGACCATAAATCGGCAAGCCCAACAAGACGGAGATCTCAAGCCCGATCACGTCCCGAGTTGATTGACTTCCCAGACTAGAATCCTTACTCTCCAGTCGAGGTCTCGCTCTCTGATCGGGCTGAGATTCCTCAAACGTTGGGCGAAGAAAATCAAATGAGACGGATTCTACATTCGGGACTTCAGGCTCTCATTTTAGTACCATTCGGGATCACTTGGGTCGCAGGATTAGCCCTGTTCCCATATTGCCTGCAGGAGACAAAACTCTCTGAAATAATGCTGGCTCGAATCGTGACCCGGTTCAGTGCGGCAACTGGATTAGACTTCTACGTCGCATTCTTCACGATTCTTTATGGTCCCGCTCTTCTTTGCCTGATTGCATTGCGGTGGGTGGCGCCCAGAACAAAGGAAGCGCCCAACAAGGCGGCGATGGACAACCCGTAAAATGCTCCCATTTACGGGTCGCCATGTCTTGAACGTTGGGCAAGAAGATGATATCCGGCCACTCTGACCCTTTGATCGTCAAGTTGGACGAGGTGCTAGAAGAGTTCACGCCTCGATTTGAATCATTAGCAAAAGAGCACGGCTTTGAATTTCGGAGATCTCAGGATGGTGACTTTAATCCTCCGGCCAGAACGATTCAAAGATCCGATCTTGAATCTCGATATATACAGACATTTGTTTTAAGGGACAGACTAATAGAAGAAAAAAAATTGTAATTTTGAACACCTAACCCTAGCCTGAAGGGATGAGGACTGCACGGCTACTGGGTGAGGGGCGTTCGTTTTACCACTGTATTTCACGGGTGGTGGATCGGAGGATGATCTTTAAGGCGAAGGATAAGGGGATCTTTCGGAAGATGATGCGGGATTTGGAGGTGTTTATGGGAGTGAGGGTGGTCACCTACTGCTTCATGACGAATCACTTTCACCTTCTTTTAGAAACCCCTGACGCCGATGAACTCGCGCCTCTGTCTGAGGATGAATTGCTCTCGATTCTGCCGCGCATCAGCGATGCTACGGTGGTGAAATCGGTGAAGGAGGAGTTGGAACGTGCTCACGCGAGTGGAGATGAGAAAGCGGTGGCGGCTGTGCTGGCTCGTTTTGAGCGGCGACGTGGAAAGCTCTCACAGTTCATGAAGGAGCTGAAAATGCGCATGACCCGCTACATGAACAAGCGGCTGAATCGGTCAGGCACCTTGTGGGAGAGTCGCTACAAGAGTGTCCTTGTCGAGGGAAGTGAACTCGCGTTGTTGACGGTGGCTGCTTATATCGATTTGAACCCGGTGCGGGCGGGAATCGTGGATAGGCCGGAGGATTATCACTGGTGCGGCTATTCGGAAGCGGTCTCGGGAACGCGCGGGGCAAAACTGGCACGGCGGGGCCTTGGGGTGGCTTTGTCAGAGTCGCTTAGGGATACTGAAATGAGAACGGACTGGCGTCGAACTTCGTCGCGGTATCGGCAACTTTTGTACGAGGAAGGGGAAGCGCGTGAAGCAAACGAGGTGACGCGCGAAGGGGGGCGACGAGGATTTTCGAGTGAGACGGTTGCCTCGGTGGTGGAACGTCAGGGGCAGATGCCGATTCAAGAAGTGGTTAGACATCGAGTCCGGTATTTCTGCGACGGATTGATTCTCGGGAGCTTCGAGTTTGTTGAGGAGGCCTTCGCCCGGGGGCAGGCAACGGGCTTGCTTGATCCCAATCGAGAAACCGGAGCGCGTAAGATGCGGGGGGCAAATTGGGACAAGTTGCGAACGTATCGGGATCTTAGGAAAGAGGTGATTGTTTGAGTTCTCAGGGGCAGGGACAGTTGAAAAGTCCCGGGCCGGGCGCGCCTCTTTCAGGACGCGTTGGAGGATGTCGTGCCGATCGCACACCCCGGATTGAAGCGGTTCCCCGCTGAGGAAATTCGGGTTGGCATCCTCGCCGCGATTGAGCTGCCAGCCTATGAGCCTACCAGCCGCTCGCCATCCGGCGAGGAGTTGAAGTAGCCGGTATCCGCGGCCGGAAAATCCAGTCGCGGGATTTTGGATTTTCGATTTTGGATCGCGAAGATTGAAGGCATGAAAAGACCTCAGAAAACCAAAGGCGACTACGGCAGTGAGCCCCGGCAGTTTTGGGTGGATATCGATTCTGCGAAGCCTTTGGGCAAATCCAAACACTCCTTAATTCGAGACGGCTGATCGCGTTCGGTAAACCGATCGAACAACTGCAAGTCGCCGACTCAACTCTGGTGGCCGACAATGAACGATGCCATCTCCGGTGTCACGGTACTGATCCTCCGCCGTGAGGCGAGGAAGGGCTGCAGATAACTAAGCAGTGAGTTCCCTTCACGCCGTTTCTTTTCAGATTTTTGTTAAGTCATCTCGATTGCGGGCGGCTAACCGGAAGCTGCCGATATCATTTCAATGGCAAACCCAATTCCTATGACAACTTCCAACGCCGAATCTGAAACTCCTGAACACTCCGAACCGATGCGCGCCAGCTGGCGCAAGTGGGTCCTTCTCACCACCATCGTGGTCGCCCTCGTCGCCCTTTTCACGATGTTCGATGTGCGCGGCATGATCGCCAGCACCCTCGAGACAGTTGAAAAACTCGGTGCCTGGGGACCGATCCTGTTCATACTCGTTTACGTTGTCGCGACGGTGTTTTTCATTCCGGGCTCAGCCCTGACATTCGGAGCGGGAACACTGTTCGGGGTGGTCTGGGGATCCGTCTATGTCTCTCTGGCCTCAACGCTCGGCGCGACCGCGGCGTTCCTCGTGGGACGCTACCTCGCCCGTGGCTTTGTCGAGAAGAAGGTCGAAGGCAACGAACGATTCGCGACGATTGACCGCGCCGTCTCGGAAGAAGGATGGAAGATCGTCGGGCTGACACGCCTTTCACCGGTGTTCCCGTTCTCATTGCTTAACTATGCCTTTGGTCTCACCAATGTGAAACTGAGTCACTACATGATCGCCTCGTGGATTGGCATGATGCCGGGCACCGTGATGTATGTCTATCTCGGCTCGATCGCGGGCGCCGCCGGTCAGGAGAAAACGCCCGCTCAATGGGCTCTCTACGGGGTCGGGCTCGTCGCGACCGTCGCGGTGACGGTGTTCATCACGAAGCTTGCCCGGAAGGCACTCGCGAAGCGGACTGGTGAAGTCGCTTAACTCTGAGCCGCGTCATCCACTGAACCAGTTACATCGCTGCCGGGTTCGAGATTCGAATTTTACAAACGCCGGGCTCATCGTTGAGCCGTGTGTGAAAAGAGATAAACATTCTTGTTAAGGGTGCTTCGAAATCGGCGGCTAAAGCGTATGAACAACAGTCATGAAATTCTTCCCGACGACGAGCACAACCGGACCCTCGTCAACAATGTCCACCCGGCCGATTGGACCAACCCTGTTCCAGACGGCCGCTACAACCTTGTCGTCGTCGGAGCGGGGACTGCGGGGCTCGTCACTGCGGCCGGAGCAGCCGGGCTCGGCGCAAAGGTCGCGCTGATCGAGCGCAATCTGATGGGAGGCGATTGCCTCAACGTCGGCTGCGTTCCGAGCAAGGGCATCATCAGCGCCGCTCGCAAGGCGGCGGGGATGCGTCATGGCGAAGATTTCGGAGTGACCGCTTCGGATGTTGAGGTGGACTTCGGAGTCGCGATGGAGCGCATGAGAAAACTCCGCGCCGGGATCAGTAAACACGATTCGGTCAAACGATTCTCTGAACTCGGTATCGATGTCTTTCTTGGACAGGCGAGCTTCACGAAGAACAAAACCGTCAAGGTTGGCGAAGTCGAACTCGACTATCACACCGCCGTTATCGCCACCGGCGCCCGCGCTTCGGCTCCCCCGATCGATGGCCTCGATGAGGTCCCCTACCTCACTAACGAAAATCTTTTCACCCTGACTGAAATACCGAAACGGATCGGAATCATCGGAGCCGGTCCGATCGGCTGCGAGATGGCGCAGAGTTTCGCCCGTCTTGGCTCAGAGGTCTACCTCGTCGAAGCCGAACACGGCATCCTGCCGCGTGAGGATACCGACGGCGGAGAGATCGTTCTCGAGCGAATGAAGAAAGACGGCGTGAAACTCCTCTGCTGCGGCAAAGAACTGAAACTCCGGAAAGGCGAAGGCGACTCCGTGCGTATTACGACGAACTCCCACGGCAAAGAATATGACATTACGGTGGATAATCTCCTCGTCGCGGTCGGTCGTGCCCCCAACGTCGAAGGGCTCAACCTCGAAGAAGCAGGCGTTGAATTCACCCGAAAAGGCGTCGTCGTCGATGACTGCCTCCGCACCACTAACAAGCGCATCTTCGCTGCCGGCGACATCTGTTCTCCTTACCAGTTTACTCACGCCGCCGATTTTATGGCGCGCATCGTGATCCAGAATGCCCTCTTCTTCGGTCGTAAAAAAACGAGTGCCCTGACGATTCCCTGGGCGACCTACACCTCACCGGAGATCGCCCACGTCGGGCTCTACGAGTCGGATGCGAAAGCCAAGGGAATCGAGATCGTCACGTTCACGCAGCATTTCTCCGAGGTCGATCGCGCGATCCTCGACGGCGAGACGGAAGGATTCGTGCGCATCCATTTGCGCAAAGGCACGGACGAGATCGTCGGGGCTTCCATCGTCGCCGAACATGCCGGTGACATGATTTCAGAAATCGCTGTGGCAATGACCAACAAGATCGGGCTCGGCGGGATTGCCAACACGATCCATCCCTACCCGACGCAGGCGGAAGCGATTCGAAAAGTCGGCGACCAGTACAACCGTACACGTCTGACCCCGCGGGTGAAAAGTCTCTTCACAAATCTGCTGAGGTGGCGTCGACGCTGAGAATTGAGCGGACCTTCGGGTCGTTCGATCCAACGTCGATCGCTTCAGGGACATCCTCCGGACAGTGCGAGTGTCCGGACGGGTGTCCCGCTTTTTTTAAGCGATGATCTCTTTTACCACGTTGCCGTGGACGTCCGTCAAGCGGAAGTCGCGCCCGGCGTAGCGATAGGTCAGCCGTTTGTGATCGATCCCTAACAAGTGGAGAATCGTCGCGTGGAGATCGTGGGTCGAGACAGGGTTTTCAACGACCTTGAATCCGAACTCATCTGTCGCTCCGTAAACGGTTCCTCCCTTGATGCCGCCTCCCGCCATCCAGAGAGAGAACCCCCAGTGATTGTGATCGCGGCCGAGTGTCGCGCCGCCGCCCTGGGTTCCTAGTTCGACGGTGGGGGTGCGTCCGAATTCGCCGGAGCAGACGATGAGGGTTTCGTCGAGCATGCCGCGCTGTTCGAGGTCGGTGATGAGCGTCGCCAATCCCTGATCGCACTCGTTCGCGACTTTGCGGTGACCGGCTTTGATGTTGCTGTGGCTGTCCCACGGTTGACTCTTTCCGTGCCAGGTCTGAACAAAACGCACCCCTCGCTCGACGAGTCGGCGCGCCATGAGGAGTTGGCGATTTTGCGGGCCCTCGCCATACATTTCCTGAATCGCTTTCGGTTCGCGGCTGATATCAAACGCATCGGTCGCTTCCGATTGCATGCGGTAGGCCAGCTCGAAAGACTGGATGCGGGCCTCGAGAGCTGCTTCGTCGGGACGGGCTTCGAGATGACGGGCGTTCAGTTGACGGAGTAGATCGAATTGCCGCTTTTGCTCTTTCTCGCTGAGGTGAGCGTTCTCAATGTGGGCGATGAGTTTGGCCGGGTCGGTCTGAGACGTATCGACGAGCGTTCCCTGGTAGACGCCTGGAAGAAAGGCCGAGCGCCAGTTGTTCGTACCTCCGACGGGAAGGCCCCCGGGGCAGAGCGCCACGAAACCGGGCAGGTTCTGATTTTCGGAACCCATTCCCCAGTTCAGCCACGATCCGAGACTGGGCCGGACGAGTCGCTGATCGCCGGTGTTCATCAGCATGAGCGACAATTCGTGACTGGGAAGCTCCGCGTGCATCGAGCGAATCACCGCCATCTTGTCGACGCATTTTGAGAGATGCGGGAAAAGATCGCTCACGGGGATTCCGCTTTGACCGTGCTGTTTGAATTCGAAGGGCGAGGGAAGCGCGACGCCGGTTTTGCGTTCGGTTTGCAAGTTGTCGAAGGGGAGCATCTCACCTCCGCGCCGCGTCAGTTCGGGCTTCGGATCGAAGGTGTCGACTTGAGACATGCCTCCGTTGAGAAATACATGAATGACCGACTTTGCTTTCCCGGGGAAATGGAATCCGGCGGAGGCTTCGCGCTCCATCAGTTGTGCCAATGCGAGGGAGCCGAATCCCATGCCGCTGCGGCGGAGGAATCTTCGACGGGAAATGTCAGTGGGAAGTGGATCAATCATCGGGTCGTCTCGTTCAGTCGATGAAATGAAATTCGTTGGAGGCGAGCATCGCGTGCACGAAGGCGGGCCAATCTTTTGCGTCGTCGAGATAGGTTTTTGCCATTTCGATTTCCTCCCGTTCCGGTAATCTCGAATAGACGCGTTGGTAAATCAGGCGAAGCCGGTCTTCGTCCGATCTTGCGTTCTGAATTTCGGGAAGCTCGCAGAGAGCCAGCGCCCGGTTTCGGATAAAATCGGAATTCAGCGCGAAGAGCGTTTGCTGGGGCACCATCGTTTCCTGTCGTTTTACGGTGCACGCGCTTGGATCGGCACCGTCGAATGTTGCGGCGAGTGTGGAGATGACATCGCGATTCGAAAACGCATACACGCTGCGGCGGGGAATGACCTTGCCGCCTTTCTCGTCAAAAGGCTGGCCGCCCCGTTCACGATTGAGTTCGCCGCTCACGGCGAGAAGGGTATCGCGCATCGCTTCCATCTCCAGTTTGCGTGGGGGCATGCGCCAGAGCAGCGCATTGAGGGGATCCTTTTCGCGAGCGGAGGAATTCTCGAGTGCGGCCTGTTGGTAGGCCGCGGACAGCATGATCCGGCGATGCAGCTTTTTGATCGACCAATCGTCTTCGAGCAGCTTCGTCGCGAGATAGTCGAGCAATTCAGGATGCGACGGTGGGTCGCCTCGCGTCCCGAAATCGTCAGTGGTTCGCACCAGTCCCCGGCCGAAGTGATGCTGCCAGACCCAGTTCACGAAAACGCGTCGGGTCAGGGGATTGTCCGGATCGACGATGGCGCGGGCGAGATCGAGACGACGTTTTCCGGGCGAAAAGGCGGGCGCATCTTTCGGGGAGATTGCGGACAGGAATTTTGGCTCGACCCGGTCCCCTCGCTGGACGGGGTTTCCGCGCAGAAAGACGAAGGCCTTGTTGTCATCCTGGCTGGATTCCTCGAGAACCATGGCGCGAGGAGGTGCCTTGGCCGTGAGTTCCAGATTGTGAATCGCAGCGACGGTTCCGTTGACCTTGTCCCGCACGCCGCGGTTCAGCATCATTGTGTTGCGGCCCTCCAAAAGGGGGAGGTCTGTCGGCGTTCCGGGGGCGTAGAGGTGGTGTCGCAGCTGACGGTCGATCGCGCTGTTGATCGCCCGATGCTTTGGATCCTGATCTTTCACGAGCTCGCCGTGAGGGCTTGCCTCGATCGAGGCTTCCAGCAAGCCGGTCAGCCACTGCCGGTGCGCTTCGACAAAGACCTCGCCGTAGACTTCGGCCACCTCGATAAAGGACGCCGGCTTCTTTTTCTCAAGAGCATCGAGAATCCTCGGATTCCAGCGCGGGGGCGTTGTCGCGAAAGTGTGCTCCGCTTTGAACTTCTCCGGATCGCCATTCGCTTTGATCAAATTTTCGACGAGGTCGGAGCACTGTTTCTGATACTCTGCCTCATTCAGCTTTGAGGCCTGATGCCAGGGGCCGAAGACCGGATCCTCTTCGTTCAGCCCGTTGAGGTAGGCACGCCAGCGTTCCAGAATTACGGGGCGCAAGTCCTCGGTTCGGTAGGAAAGAAAGGTCGTCGACGTGTCCTGTTCCGGCACTCCTGACGCGAGTTCTTTCAAATACATTCCGACTTGCATGCGGAGACGGCCCCGAAAGACCTGCCCCTGTTCGCGCACGATGTCGTCGCGCTGATGCTCACGTTTTTCCAGATCGGTGGCATAGCTCTCCTCGACGGGATCATCTCCCACGAGCGGGAGTTGCCCGGGGACGCGACTGCTCGCGAGCGTGGCGTGCAGCGAATAGTAATCGGCCGTTGGAATCGGATCGAACTTGTGATCGTGGCATCGCGCGCAGGACACGGTCAGCCCGAGCAGTCCTCGCGAGATCACATCGATTTGATCGTCGAGCCGGTCGTGGATATTTCGATACTGTCGGCCCACGGTGAGAAATCCGAGAGCCGCCAGCGCCGGGTCGTTTTGATCCAGCTTCAACTGGTCGGCCGCGAGCTGCTCGAGAATGAAGCGATCATACGGAAGATCGGCGTTGAACGCGGCGATGACGTAGTCGCGGTAGGTGTAGGAAAAAGGAAAGCGTTTGAAGCCAATTGCGCTGCCCCCGTGAGTATCGGCGTAGCGAGCGAGGTCTAGCCAGTGGCGGCCCCAACGTTCTCCGTAGGCGTCGAAAGTCAGGAGCCGGTCAATCACCCGGGAAAAGGCGTTGGGACTTGCGTCGTTCACGAACGTCTCCACCTCGCTCCACGTGGGCGGCAGTCCGGTCAGATCAAAGGTGGCCCGGCGAATCAGCTGTGCCTTCGATACTGGATCCGATAGCGAGAGCCCGCGTTCTTCCAGAGCGGCAACGATGAATCGGTCAATTTCCGTGAGTCGAGGATCGTCGCGGGTTTTCGGAATCGCCGGTTCCGCAATCGGTTGGAAAGCCCAATGCGCTTCGTAGGTCGCGCCGCTTGCGATCCATTCGCGAAGCGTCTCCCGTTGTGCGGATGAGAGCGACTTGCCCGAGTCCGGAGGTGGCATCACTTCGTCGGGATCGGTCGAAGTGATTCTTGCGATCAGTTCGCTGGACTCCGGATTCTCGGGGTCGAGGACGTCGCTGACTCCCTCGAAATTATCCAGTCGCAGATCAGCCCTTCGCTCCTCCGCATCCGGCCCGTGGCAGTGAAAGCAATTTTCGGAAAGGAGTGGAAGCACGTCCTGACCGAAATCGATTTCATCAGCCTGACACGTCAAGCCCAGCCCAAGGGAAGCGGCGAGCAACCGGGAAAAGTGAAGCGCGACAGTGATGGGGCCCTTCTTCATCAGTCCCCAGAATACTGAAAATGCGATTTTCTGTCGCGCCACGAGATGCCGCGTTCACGTTCTGTCGGGGCGTGAGGAGAACCCGGGATTTTGTAGAGCAAGAGGTCGCGGGGGTGCTGTCTGACAACCCGTTAAATCAGGGGAGCCACGTGATCGATTCGATTCGAAGGGGGGATGAGTGAGATCACAAAATTAGCAACTTTCGCAGGTGCCGTGGAAAACGCCCTCACTCTTGATGAGCCCTCAGTGGCAGCCTTTCATAGCGGGCATGAGGCTGATCGTTGCGTCCCGCTTGTCCTGATCGTGGAGTGCTGGGTTTGAGCAACAAGTGAATGTCGTCAGGGGTTTTCGCCCCGGAACTGGGGCATAAAAAAGTGGAGGTGAGGGGAGTTGAACCCCTGTCCTAACAGTCATCTCAATAAACCTCTACATGCATAGTTGGTCTTTTACTTTAGCAGTGGGGACTTCGATCAACAGAATTCCTTCACTCCGGTTGCCCTGTAACCTTTCATCTCTTTGGCCGGACACCCGCCAGGAGACTAAGCCGACTAAAGTAGCGGGATTCAGCTCAGCCGGCGTCGGCCGAATCCCGGGCGGCCTAATTAGGCTGCCAGCGCAAGTTCAGGTTCGTTATTTGCTTTTGTTTTTTGATCGGCTTTTTACGAGGCCAACCGATCAACCTCGACACGCAATTTATCTATCAAACTGTCAGTCGAAACCATTACACCCCCATTTTAGGAAAGAACTGGCGGAACTGACATTCCGTCGGGAACAACGTAGCGCATTTTCGCGAATTTTCAACTGCCCGGGAATGCCGGGTTTTCGGGCGTCCCTTCAGGACGCTGTGGGTCTTTCGCGGGGTGTCCCCGGATTGAAATCCGGGGCTGTGATCGTTGATGCTTTCAGTATCCAGGGATCAGCATCCAGCGTCCCGGATTCAGCATCCCTGATTCAGGATGGGCCAGAGCGCTAATTGAGATCATCGCGAAGCGTCATCCCTTTTATCCTTATCTTTTTCTCAGGCAGAGACTCGCGTCTCCCGGGTGGAGGGTGCCGGGCCTCTTGTGAGGGATTAAGAGTAAGATTACGAAAAAGAAAAAGATAGGGACTGTCAGCCGAAGTGGAAGAGAGTTTCGTGAGAGACCTTCCCACTTTCCCACCTTCTCACAGCGCGACGAAGTCTCGTTCAGTAGAGCAACCCGTCGGTCGGCTCGAGGGCTTCCTCGATACGCTCGATGTTGATGAGAGGGATGATTTCCCCTTCCTCTTCGGCGTAGTGCAGTTTCCCGAAAAGCTTATACCAACCCATTTCTGTGTATTCAGGAGGTGCTTTTCCAAAGTCGACGGGGATGGAGAGAGGGCGCGCATCGGCGGCGCAACACTCGATGAACAGTCTGAAAGCTTTGAGGCGCTGCCCGTTGGAATTGTTGAGCGTTTCCTCCATGAGCTGGGCGGTCGTTTCGATGGGGATGCCCTCCATCACCTGCATGAGCTCTTTGTCTCCGGCGGTGTAGAAAATCTGCGGGACATCGAGGAGAAAATCCCCCTTGTCGCTTTGGGGTACCATGTTTTTGAGGTCCTCGAGGGTGAAGGTTCCCCAGGCTTCATTTTCGCCGCCTTCGGTATTCGCGTCGGCATCGGCTCCGACGGTTGGCTCATCCGGATTCGGAGGGGTGTCGGCGGCTCCGGGTGTCTCGCCTTCGATCCCTTCGCGGGTGTAGGGATTCGGAGCGGACTCGGCGACTTTCATCTTGTCCGCTTTCGCTTCGCGGTCTTTGGCGATGCGCATCTGCATCATCTGACGTTCGATTTTGCCCCATTTCGCGAGATAGCCGCTGCTGAATTTGTCCTGGGAGACGTTCGTTGCGACGAGAATGGGGATGATGAGAACCGCCAGCGAAAAGGCTAGGCCGGAGGTGGTCTCCTCGTGATCGTGGGCACCGTGACTGTGGCCTTCATGCTCGTGATCGTCGTGGCCGCACTCTTTGGAATGGGTGTGACCATGGTCGTGATCGCATGCTTCGCCGTGTGGGTGATCGTGATCGTGTGCATGGTCGTGATCACAGGTTTTCGAATCGTGTGAGTGTTCGTGACCGTGATCATGGTCGCAGGCATCGCCGTGCGCGTGATCGTGGCAGCAATCTCCGACATCCGCGTTACGATTGATGAAATTGAAAGCGGCGAGGAGAATCATTCCGATCCCTGAAATCAGGGCGTAGACACGAAAACTCGGATCGAGGAATTTATCGATTCTTCCGCTCAGGAAAAAGAAAAGGAAGAGCCCTCCCCAGATGAAGAGGGTGAGGATCGCGAGACTTTGAAGGAATTTTCTCATGGGAAATCAGGGCGCGGATTAAAGACGGATCCAGAGGTAACTGAGGATGCCGATCACGAAGAAAAGGGAGACGGCGAGAATGATGACAAACTTCGATTTGAAGACGCTGAGATACATGAAAACGAGTTTCACATCCATCATCGGACCGAAGATAAGGAAGGCGAGTTTCGCTGATTGCGGCACGGGGAAGTTGGCGGCGATAAAGGCATCGGAGGTGCTGCAGAGACTGAGAACAAAGGCGAGCACCATCATGAGGCCGATCCCGGTGGCTTCGTTTTGATTGAAAAGAAGGATCAAATCCTGCGTCACGTAGGCTTTGAAGACGGCGGTGATTGCCACACCGATCGTGAAATACATCGCGGTCTCCATGAAGTCCCGCATCGTCGTCCGCATCGCGAGAACGAGTTTGTTGGGGCCTCCTTCGGCGGGACTGTGAACGTGCCCGTGATCGTGCGAATCGTCTGAATCTTCGTCGAAATCCGAAGTGGTCAGGTTTTTGGGGAGGACACCCGGTTTGAGGATCGAGGACGAACGGAATTTCAACACGACGAGTCCGACTCCAACTGTGATGATAAAGGCGATGATGAGTCGGCTTGAGGTCATGAACCCGGGGCCGAAGGCCAGGGCGGCGTCGTTTTGGCGGATCGAAAACTGACCGACAGATGATGAGAAAGCTTTCATCGTGCTGATGACCACGATCGGATTAATGATTGGCGCGGAAAGCATGTAGGTGATCGCGCAGGAGACGGGGAGCCCCTTTCGAATCAGTCTCCGAATCACCGGCACGACGGCGCACTCGCAGACAGGGAAAATCGCTCCGAGAAGCCCGCTTAAGAGGACCGCGAGGGGTTTGTTTTTGGGAAGCCACTTATCAATCAGACCGGCCGGGAGGTAGGCGTCGATGAATCCGGAGATCAGAGTTCCGAGCAGAATAAAAGGAGCACCTTCGAGAATGATGCTGAGGAACAGATAGCAGAAGTCTGTGAAGGGGCTGAGTTCGTCAGGTTGCATAAGGGAAACGTGAGACTCGGAAGTTTAAGCAGCGGACGGCAGGTTCGCAAATCCTGAAACAGGTAGGATAAATTCAAAGAAAAAGATTGTTCGAGTGAACAGTTTATGTAATATGTGTTCTTATGAGTAGTTTTAATCGTGTAACACTGGTTGGCAATCTCACTCGTGACCCTGAGCTGAGACAGACGAAAAATAAGAATTCAGTCACCGAGTTGGGCTTGGCGATGAATCGAACGAGAACCCTCGAGAACGGGCAAAAGCAGGAGGAAGCAACTTTTGTGGACGTCATTGTCTGGGGGCGGGATGCCGAGAATGCAGTCAAGTATCTGAAAAAGGGCCGAAGTGTTCTCGTGGAGGGACGGCTCCAGCTGGATACGTGGAAAGACAGTCAGTCGGGGCAGGCGAGATCGAAGCTCAGAGTGGTGGCGGAGAGTGTTCAGTACATGGGAGGTGCCCAAGAGGCCGGTCAAATGCAAGGTATGCAGGGTAGCCAGCCGGTCCATGCGGGGAATGTGGCATAGGCTCTTAGGTCGGCACGATTCCCGTGCCGCTACGTGGAGGGGGCGACGTGGAGAGTCGCTTCGCAAAATGTAGCGGAAGGAGAACTCCTTCCTGATTGTGAGGGTGGGAGCTGACCTAATGCGGGGTCGGATGGTCTGTTGGGCTCTTAGGTCGGCACGATACTCGTGCCGCTAGTGGAGGGGTGCGACGTGGAGAGTTGCTACACAGAATGTAGCGGAAGGAGAACTCCTTCCGGATTTCGGAGATGGCGCCTGCAAATGCGACTGTAGCCGCGTCCCGTGGGCGCGGAGGTCGTCTGAACCGGTTACGCGGTGGGTGGTTACTGGTGTTGCGGGGGTGGTTTGAGTGGTTATCCCTTATTGCGTGATCGACTCCTGATTCGGCTCCGGCCATTATCCGGGTATGGATTTACCTTCTTCTCAACAATCGGGTTCCGGGATCGGGGATTCGAGTGGCTCCGCTTCGACGACGCGACGTCGCTTCGTGAAAACCGCAGCTGCTTCGGCCTTTGGTTTTCAGTTTGTGCCTTCACATGTCTGGGGAGCCAATTCGAGAATTCAGTTGGGTGGAATTGGAACGGGCGGCAAGGGAAAGGCTGATATCAGCGGCGCGGTGGCAGCGGGGATGCATCCGACGGCAATTGTTGATATCGTTGACGTTGAGAAGCTGGGGGCAGGCAAGACGGCTTCGGGTTCGATTAAATCCCGGATGAAGTCGATCACCGAGGCGCGTTCCAAGTATCCCGATGCCAAATTTTACACGGATTACCGCGAGATGATCGCCGACATGGGCGACAAAATCGATGCGGTGACGGTGTCGACGCCGGATCACCATCATTTTCACGCTTCGATGCTCGCGATGAAGGCGGGGAAGCATGTCTATTGTCAGAAACCGCTCACGCATTCGATCTGGGAGGCCCGAACGCTCACGAGGGTGGCGGCGGAGACGGGAGTGAAAACGCAGATGGGGAATCAGGCTCACGCCAATGATCACATGCGCCGCGCCGTCGAATTGATTCGGGCGGGTATCCTTGGCGAGGTGAAGGAGGTTCATACCTGGACGAACCGTCCGATCTGGCCGCAGGGGTTTGAAAAGGCGCCTGAGGCGGATCCGGTTCCGGCGGGTATCGACTGGGAACAGTGGATCGGGCCGGCCCCCTGGGTGGATTACAGTGCGAAGATTGCTCCGTTCGCGTGGCGCGGTTGGTGGGATTACGGAACGGGAGCGCTGGGGGATATGGCCTGTCATATCATGGACATGCCGTATTGGGCGTTGGATTTGGGGGCTCCGACGACGATTAGGGCTAGCGAAAACGGAGGCACTGAAATCTCTGCTCCGATCAACTCGAACATTACCTACGACTTCGCGGACAAGGGCGTGAAGTTGCACTGGTATGACGGCCAGATTGGCGCCCAATTTCAGCGCGATGGCTGGCGCTTCATTCCGGGCGAGTTCAACCGTCCTCCCGAATCGATTCTCGAAGGCGTCGATTATCGGAAATACGGCAGCGTCGTCGTCGGGGAGCGCGGGAAGATGTATTTTGCGAGGAAGAGCGATTGGTTTGTGAAGCCGGCTAATCTGTTTGATGGTTTTGCCTCACCGGAAATCAGCGTTCCTCGCGCTCGTAATCAGGATAATTACAAGGAGTGGGTCGATGCGATTGAGGGGAAGGTCGAGCGGGGCCAGTCCGACTTTGCGCATTCAGGGCCTTTCACCGAAACCGTGCTTCTCGGTTGCCTCGCGCAGAGGAATCCGGGGGATACGCTCAAGTGGGACGCGGAGAGTATGAGCGTGAAGGATCGTCCCGATCTCGGAAAATTGATCCGCCGGGATTATCGGGCGGGGTGGTCGATCGAGTCTTAAATATTGATCGAGTAAGGTTTTACTCATAGTTGGTGAAATAAGAGTTAATGAGTAACTATTTTACCTTTATATAATTCTTAATGGGTTATTTGTTGCGCAAAGATTGAAAAATTGGCTTTTTGGAGTAAACTTCTACCAGTAAATGAAAGGAGCCTATACAGATGATGCCGTTGTTATCGAGATTGGCCATCGGCTTCAACGCGAGCGGCTCAATCAAAATCTGAGTCAGGAAGCGCTCGCCAAGCTCGCCGGCGTCTCACGCAAGACGATTACCAATTTGGAAAACGGAGCGGGTGGAACGCTCGGCACTTTCGTCGCGGTGTTGCGAGGGTTGAATAAGCTAGCCGCTTTGGAGCGCTTTTTACCGGATCCCGGAGTGAGTCCGATGCAGTTGCTGAAGCTCGAAGGAAAAGTTCGTCAGCGAGCCAGCGGAAAACATAAGCAGGGCAACGGCGACGTCGTAACGGAACCCCGTGAGAAATGGGAGTGGGATGACTGATGGCTGGCCGCGTCGACATTGCCGAAATTCGGATGTGGGGTCGCCTTATCGGAGCGATTGCCTGGGACGATTCGCATAAAATCGGTCGCTTCGAATACGCGCGGCCCTTTCTGGAGAGCGGGATCGAGCCATCACCTTTGATGATGCCGCTTCGGGCGGGTGTTTTTGAATTTCCGGAACTGCGACGTGAGTCCTTTCATGGGCTTCCCGGCTTTTTGAGCGATTCACTTCCGGATCGCTTTGGAAATTTACTGATCAATCAGTGGCTCGCCGGACAGGGGCGCACGCCTGAGGGATTCAGTCCGGTTGAGCGTCTTTGCTACATCGGCGAGCGGGGCATGGGGGCGCTCGAGTTTCATCCTGTGCTCAAGAGCGGAACGAGCCAGTCGGCGCCGCTCGAGATTGCCAATCTCGTGCGCCTCGCGAATGAGGCATTGGCCGAGAAGGCGGCGTTGCGAACGCAGCTCGATTCGGACGATGAGTCGGAGGCCAAGGCCGAGGCACTGCGCGAGATCATTCAAGTGGGGACTTCCGCCGGAGGCGCCCGGGCCAAGGCCGTTGTCGCGTGGCATCCAGAAACAGGGGAAGTTCGTTCGGGCCAGATCAAGGACCTCCCGGGATACGAGCCGTGGTTGATCAAATTTGACGGTGTTTCCGGAAACCGTGATAAGGAAATCGCGGATCCGTTGGGGTATGGGAAAACCGAGTTTGCCTATTATCTGATGGCTAAGGAGGCTGGAATCGAGATGAGCGAATGTCGCCTCCTGCGGGAGAACGGGCGGTCCCACTTCATGACGCGTCGCTTTGACCGCACCCTGACGGGGAAGAGGCTTCACATGCAAAGTTTGTGTGCGATGGCGCACTACGATTTCAACCTGGCCGGCGCGACCAGTTATGAACAGGCCCTGCAGGTCATGATGCAGCTGGGATTGCCGGATGAGCAACTCGAGCAGCAGTTTCGTCGCGCGGTCTTCAATGTCTTCGCGCGAAATCAGGATGATCACACGAAGAACATCGCTTTTCTCATGAATAAGGCGGGCGAGTGGCGGCTCTCCCCCGCGTATGACGTGACTTTTTCCTACAATCCGGAGGGCGCGTGGACGGGGCAGCATCAGATGAGCGTGAACGGAAAGCGGGATGGGTTTGCACTGGATGATCTCATCGCGCTGGGGCGTCACGCCCGGTTGAAAACGCGCCGCGCGAAATCCGTGATCGAATCGGTTCAGTCGGCTCTCGGAAAATGGCAGGACTGCGCAGCAGGAGCGGGGATTTCGGAGAAATCGGCAGCGGTAACGGCTCGCTTTTTTAGGCAAATCCGATGAAACTACTGACAAGATACGGGGTTTACGGTTGAGTGCTCTGTCGACACGAGAATGCCCGCCTTCAGCTATACCGCCATTGATCTCTCCGGAAAGAAAGTTTCCGGGAGCGTCACCGTGCGCAATAAAGCGGAGGCGTATCGCGAGCTGGAGTCAAAATCGCTCACTCCGGTGGTGGTTCACGAAGGCGACGAGGGTGGTGTCAGTAAGTCTGGATCCAAGGGCGGGAAAGAAGTTCGCCGACGCGGAATCAAGCTGAAGAGGCCGGAGCTCGTGCTTTTCACGGAGGAACTCGCCGATCTCCTCGATGCGGGGATGAACCTCGAGCGAGCTCTGAGAATTCTCGGTGACCGTCAGACGAACGTGTCGATTCGCGCGGTCGCCAACTGTTTGCGAGACGATATCCGCGAGGGCGGACGGTTTTCCAAATCCCTGCCGGCGGCGTCTCCTTCCTTCGATGAGTTGTATTGCAGTCTCGTTGCAGCGGGTGAGGCGAGTGGCTCGCTTCCCGACATTCTTCGACGACTCGTCGTCAATTTGAAGCAGCTCTTCGATCTCCAGCGCAGAACGGTGGGGGCGATGATCTATCCGCTTACGGTGATGCTCGCCTGCGTCGTCTTGATCTTTGTTTTCAGCACCGTTCTGATGCCCTCGTTGAGCAGCATGATGCAGAAAACGGGACAGGATCTTCCGATGATCACCGACCTGCTCATCAAGTTCACCGATTTTATGGCGGAGTGGTGGTGGCTTCTCCTTTCTGTCATGATCGCGGCGGCGGTCGCTTTCAAAGTGACGATCTCCACTCCGAATGGACGCGAATGGTGGGATGGCTACAAAATGAGAATCCCCGCGTTTGGTCCGGTTATTCTCGGGCGGTTTTACGCTCAGTTCTGTCACACGATGTCCAATCTGGTGAACAACGGGGTTCCGCTGTTGAACGGGCTCAGGCTGGTGACGCGAGGCACGCCCAATCGCTACATTCGCAACCACCTCGAAACGGTGGTGTTGGATGTGGGCGAAGGAACCAGTCTTGCGAAAGCAATGGAGAAAACAGCAGCATTTCCGGAACAGCTCGTGGACCGCGTTGCGATCGGTGAGCAAACCGGCGAACTCGGAAAAGCCTTTTCGAAGGCCGCCCGCAAGTATGATGAAGATCTCGATGTTCGCATCTCGCGATTGACGACAATTGTCCCGACCGTCATGCTCGTCTTTGTTGCGATCATTGTCGGGATCGTCGCCTATTGCATGATTACCACGATTTTTGGCTCGATGTCAGGAGTTCGTGGAAAGTAAAATTTTATTCCAACCGTTATGAAGAACGTCTCTCTCAATTCATCCACTCAACGATCAAAAAAGTCAGCCTCGGGTTTCACCCTTGTTGAGTTGGTCATCGTAATCACGATTATTGCGGTCCTGTCAGGATCCGGAATTTATCTCATTGTCGGATTCATTGATGATGCCAAATACACCCGGGTCGAGTCGGATATTAAGGCGCTCGATCTCGCGCTGAAGAGTTACGAGCGAAACAATTACTTCAAGCCGCCGACGGAAGAGCAGGGACTCAATGCTCTCGTCGAGCGCCCCACCGGCGAGCCGCAGCCGGAGCGTTGGAGAAGCTATCTCGAGGAGCCAATGATGGATCCCTGGGGTCAGCCTTACGAGTATCGCGTTCCCGCTCAGAAGAGTTCAAAAAAATATGACATCTTTTCCCTCGGTGAAGACGGCGTTGAGAGCGAGGATGACATCGGCAACTGGTAGACGGAATGCGGGGCGTCGGTCTGCCGCATTCACCCTTGTCGAGTTAGTCATTGCCATTTCGGTGCTCGGGATTTTGACGGGCATTGCAGTGCCCGCGATCACGAGTGTCCAGCGCGAGCGTCTCGCGCGTGAGCCGGTCAATGCGCTTTTGAGTCTAGCCCGCGAGGTTCGGCTGCGCGCGATGAAGGAGCAGCGGCCTTATCAGATCGTTTTCGACAATTCGGGATTCAAAGCCGCGCGTTTTTTTCAGCCATACGGAGGCATTGAAGAATTCGAAACGCTCCGCATCAAACTGGAAGAGGTCGCGAGGGAGCAGGAAATTATCGAAGCGTCCCGGGCACGGGGCATCGACTTGAATGAGGGGACGCAGGAACCGGATCTGAAGCGCGAGGAGATTGAGAAAGGGTTGCAGTATTTTGAGTCGGTCGAGTTTGATCCTTCCCTGCGGGTCAGCCTCAAATTGTGGGATGAAGTGGACTGGGTGAGTTTGTCGGGCGGTGAATTCAGGCGCTGGATTTTTCAGCCTTCGGGGATGTGCGAGCCAATGCGAATCAAAGTCGAAGCGGATGACTCGTTTTTTGAAATCGAATTCCATCCGCTCACCGCAGATGTGAAATCAGAAAGGTCGTGGGTGGAATGAATATCTTTCGAGCTAACCATCAAAGTGGATACGCTTTACTCGATGTGGTGATCGCGGTGGCGTTGTTTTCGATCACGGTGACGGGTCTCGTGCAGGTGATGCAGAAAATAAACAGCACCTCGGGTGAGTTCGCGCGGGACCGGATGATTCAGCAGCATATCGAGGCGATGCTTTACGAAAAGCGGACGCTCCCCGTCGCGGAGATTGCCTCAGAAACCTACGATGATCTTCTCGACGTCACGTTTCGAAGTTACGTTGAACCTTTTCAGGTCGACAACGGTGAGGGGAAGGAGCTTGTCGATCTCTATCAACTGACGGTTGAGGCGAGCTTCACCGATGACGGGGGCGATCAGTTGGAGCGGGCGGATCTCATCATTTACCAACCGGATTCATGAGGCATTTTCGTGAAACTAATCGGAGGAATGCGGCGGGTTTTTCGCTCTTTGAGATCGTCGTTTCGATGACGATTCTAGGGATCATTTCCAGCGCGGTGCTGTCGATTATCTGGCAGGCCGGTGATACGGCCGCGGAAATTCGCGATCTGGATCGCAATGATGAGGAGGTAACCCGTTTTCTGATTTTGCTTCGTGAAACGATTGAGAATCTTCCGCCCGAGGGAACGCTCGCGATGACGCCGGCTTCCGAGTCCGCTTCAGGATTCGATGAACTCGTGATAGGGAACAGCGCGACGGCTTTTATCTTCGGCGAAAAAGTGGGCGGCAGTGAAGAGACCGTCATCGCTCTGCGTCCGGCGCTTCCGGGAGAGGGCGGTGAGCCTCAGTTTGATCTCGCGATCAGTCGGGCTGATTTTGGACCCGACGAGGAAAGTAACGGGGGGCTGGTGTTTCGCGCGGGACCGGATGATCTGCTTCAGGCTGATGAAGAAGGCCGCTACTGGTTACCGCTCATGAGTGGTGTCACGATCGCGTCCTGGCGGTTTTGGGGGGAGGAGCAACGCGAGTGGCTCGATGAATGGACCGATGATGAGAAGATGCCCCCACTTCTTGAATTTTCGCTGGGCGGGGAGTTCCGTCCGGTCCCGATGCGGGTGGTGTTCAACGTTCCGATTCAGGCGGTCGATCCCGAAGGCGCCGCTGCGGCCGCGAGTTCGGGAACGAGCACGACCACCACTGACACGTCAACGAACGCCGGGCGTCGGGGCGGCGGCGGACAGGATGGTCGCGGAGATGGCCCGGGTGGTCGTGGCGAAGGTGGTCGAGGAGAAGGGGAAGGCGGCCGTGGCGAAGGGCGTGGTGGCCGGGGCGAAGGCGGTCAGAGAGGTGGTGGACGCGGCAATGGCGGCGATGGTGGCGGGCGAGGTCCCGGAGGTGGTGGAGAAGGCGGCGGTCGTGGTGGTCCCGGCGGTGGAGGGCAAGGCCCCGGCGGTGGCGGTGGAGGGGCTCCGGCAGGCGGAGGCGGAGGAAGTTCCCGATGAAGATTTCACCGAAACATCAATCGAAGGAGCGTGGGATGGCATTATTGTTAGTCCTTGTCGCGGTCATGGCGCTTTCGATTATCGTTGCCGGATTGTGGGAAGCCTCACAACCGTCGTGGGAGGAGAGCACTTTGGAGCGCGCCCGGTTTCAGGCGGGGCTTCTCGCCGAGAGCGGGCTCGTGATTGCCTCGCATCCGGACGTCGAACCGGGAGATGTCGCTTTGATTCAAGGGGAGGCGACCGGAAAACGATTCGAGGTGAAGATTACGAGCGAGAGCGGTCGGATTCCGGTCAACGATCTCGACAATGAAATTCTGCGTGACGCGACGGAGGAGCTTTTTGTGTCGTGGGGACTCGACGCCGCGGCGGCAAGTCGGGCCGCCGATTCCATCGCCGACTGGGTCGATGAAGACTCCAACATGCTTCCCAACGGTGCCGAGAAAGCCTTTTACTCGGGCGTGGGTTATCCGGAGTTTCCTCCGAACGCAGAAATCGCTTCGCTGGAGGAGATGCTGTTCATATCGGGGATGGATGAGGTCGCTCGTTATCAACCGATGTGGCGGGATTATTTCACGATCCACAGCGACGGCCTCATCGATCTGAATGCGGCCCCGTGGGAGGTCGTGCTGTCGATCACGGGAACGACGGAGGATTCTGCGATCAACTTCGTTGCTGTTCGGAATGGCAATGACGGGCTGGAAGGAACGGTAGACGATTACCGGTATGAGGACGCGGGAGAGGTCCAGGCTGTGCTCGGTCTCAGCGACGGCGAGTGGGACGAGATTTCCGATTTGATCACGATGTCAGGAGATATTTTGAGGATCGAAAGTGTCGGCACGATCGGTGATTTCAAAGAGACCCGTGTTCTTCTCGCGAGAGAATCTGAGGAGAACGGAAAACGATCCGTGGTTCCGGTGGCGAGATTTCGGAAATAGGATAGTCTTGAGCCTTAACAGGCTTGTATGAAAATCGATATCGTTACCATTTTTCCGGAGATCGCAGAAGCTCCGCTGAACTCCAGTATCATGGGGCGGGCGGTTGCCGCCGGACATGTTGAAATCCATTTTCACGATCTTCGGGAATTCACGACCGACAAGCACCGCAAGGTCGATGACATGCCCTTCGGAGGTGGCCCGGGGATGCTCATGAAGCCTGAGCCTTTTTTCGCGGCGATCGAGAAGATCAAAACGCCGGGGGCCAAGGTGATTTTCCTGACGCCTCAGGGGAAACAATATAAGCAGGCGATGGCTGTCGATCTCTCGAAGGAGACGCATCTCATATTTCTGTGCGGCCACTACGAAGGTGTGGATCATCGTGTTGTCGAGGCGCTCGTCGATGAGGAGATTTCGATTGGCGACTACGTTCTCACGAATGGAACGATTGCTGCCGCGGTCGTCGTGGATTCCGTCGTTCGCTTGATTCCCGGTGTCCTCGGTGACGATCAGTCCTCGGAGGTGGAATCCTTCTCCGGTGACGGGAAACGGATCGAAGCACCTCACTACACGAGGCCGGCTGAATTTCAGGGGATGACAGTTCCTGATGTGTTACTGTCAGGCAATCACGCGAAGATCGACGACTGGCGTGAAGAGATGGCGGAGCAGCGCACGCGTGAGAACCGTCCTGATTTGCTGGAGTGATTCCGTAGAGCAGCCTACCCGCCGCAGGCCTGGAAGATTCCGGCAGCTTTGTGGAGTGTTTCCTCCCATTCCATTTCGGGATCTGAATCGGCGACGATTCCGGCTCCGACATGAAAGTGGACTGAATCTTTGTCAGCGATCGCGGTGCGGATCGCGATGTTGAAGCGACTTTCGCCATTGAACCCGAGGCACCCGATCGCTCCGGTGTAGAGACCTCGGGGAACGGTTTCGAGCTCTTCGATGATCTCCCGCGCACGCTTTTTCGGGGCTCCCGTGATGCTTCCTCCGGGATAGCAGGCAAGGAGCGCGTCGATATGATCGACTTCGGGGCGGAGGGTTCCCTCGACCGTGGACACGAGATGAAAGACCTGAGCGAAGCGCTCGAGTTTCAGGAGTTCGGTCGCTTCGACGGAGCCGAACTCACAAATTTGTCCGAGATCGTTACGCTCGAGATCGGTGATCATGACGAGTTCCGCGATCTCTTTGGGGGAGGTGATGAGATCGTAAGCCGACTTCTCATCCTCTTCGCGATTGCGAAAACGGGGGCGCGTTCCTTTGATCGGACGCGTCTGGATGTGACGTCCGCTCATGTTCAGGAACTGCTCAGGCGACGATGAAATTACTTCATGATCTCCCAGCGAAAGGAACCCTGCGAAGGGAGCAGGGGATTGCTCGCGAAGGCGTTCGTGCAATGAAAAAGCGTCGAAACGTTCGGGGCGCGGGGCGCTGAAACGATGCGAAAGATTGACCTGATAGATGTGACCGGCCGCGATGTATTCCTGCGCCGCACTCACCATTTCGCAAAATTGCTCCTTCTCGACGTTGCTGGTGAAGTTCAGCGATTCCGGCTTTGCGGCGGAGAGGCGTTCCTCTTTCCGGACTCGGGATTCTGAAAGAGCACCGATCTCGGTCCACTGCTCGTGGCGGTGGTCATAAATCAGGCAATCGTGGTATTCGCCGAAAAGAAAATCGCCTTCGTAGGAAATCGTTCCGTAGAAACCGGCGGTGGGAACCCCGATGTCAGGAGTGACTTTATCGGGGCGAAGTTGGCTGTGATAGGCGCACTGGAGAAATTCGCGCTCCCGTTGATTGAAGAGATTGCCCCGGTAGGTGGCCTTCGGGCAGGCCGTGATAATGGAATAGAGTGATGCGTCACTTTTTTCCTGTGACGCCTCCGCCGCGGAGGAATCGAGAAAGACAAAGCCCGGAAGGTGACAGAGTTCACGAGCCAACTCCGCCGGAAGAGGAAGAGAATCGAGTGAAGAGAGACTGTCAGACGCGTTGCCCATAGTATGGCAGGTTTCCAAGGGAAGAAGGCGCAGGTTGGGACGCGATACCAGCGGAAATGTTCATTTTCCGGCCGGTTTTTCGTTGGTTACGCGGCCTCCGGCAGAGGCTACGATTTTTTTACCATTGAAGGTGAAAGGGTGCTCGATGAGCGGGGTGTCCGGATCACTCGAAGTGGTGAGCCCGGGATAATAGATCATTGGGCTTTTGTTCTTACCGTTTTCATCCCGGCCTTTGAAGAGCGGTTTAATATCAATGTAGTCGGGATAGAGAGCGCTGAGTTGGGGCGGGTAACTCCCCTCGTTGTCCGCAGCGTACGCGCGGCACCCGTTAAGCAATGCATGAATGTAATCGCGCTCTTGCTTCGCAATTGACCTGGAAACAACGCTTGGCGTGACCATTTGCATTGGGTTAATCAATGCGATTGCGAGAATGACAGTGGCGATGCCTGCGATTAACCAAATGATTTTCGACCTCGATTTGGTCATTTCTCTTTGGGCTTCTCCATCGTGACGTGTCCGCCTGCGTAACCAATGACTTTCTTGCCGTCGAAGGTGAAAGGGTACTCAATAATCGGTGTTCGCGATGGACTGGTATCGGTGTAACCCGGATAGTAAATTATCGGGAGTTTGTTCTCACCGCTTTCATCTTGGCCTTCGAAAAGCGGTAAGTGGTCGACATAATCAGGATAGAGAACTCTGAGTTGGAGCGGGTATTTCCCTTCATTGTCGGCGGCATAGGCGCGGCAGCCGAGCAGTAGTTGTTTGATTTCATTCACGGCAATGATTACTGGGGCTCGCTCAGCTACTCCGGTTTGCATAGGAAGATAAAGAGTCACACCGAGCATCATTACGAAGAGAATTGGGACAAGAGAAATTCCCCATCGATTGAGCCAGTGGCTGTCTTCTTCCGTCTCCATTTACGGATTGATCCTTCCCTCTATGACATGTCCGCTCACGTAAGCAGTGATCTTTTTGCCGTCGAAAGTGAACGGGTGCTTTATGACCGGGGCTTTGGGATCGCTCGTCGCAGTAAGGCCCGGATAATAGATCATCGGAAGTTTGTTCTTACCGTTTTCATCTCGGCCTTCGAAGAGCGGTCTAATATCAATGTAATCAGGATAGAGAACGCTGAGTTGGGGTGGGTATTTCCCTTCATTGTCGGCGGCGTAGGCGCGGCACCCGAGTAATAAGACTTTGACGTTTGATCTCTCCATCACGGCTCGTGCTTGTGGCGTGGTCCTTCCAAATCCCAGTGGCGAAATTGAAAGAAGCAGTAGCATTGCTCCCGCGATGCAAACCAGAGGAATTCCCCAACGATTGAGCCAATGACTGTCATCTTCCATATTTCATTCACTGTTTCAGCCTCTCCTCAGTGACATGGCCGTTGGTGTATGAGACGATCTTTTTGTCTCCGAATGGAATGGGCCATTCGAGCAGAGCTGATATTTGGTCCTCTTCTGCAAGGTTTTCGCCACCTCGATAAATGATGGGGATTTTTCCCCCGTTTGGATCGATCGCAAAGAAATAGCTTTCGACGTCAATATAGTCGGGATAGAGCGCGTCCAATGTCGGCGGAAGTTTTCCTTCCCAGTCTGCAGCATAGGCCCGACAGGCAAGCGCCAGCGACTTCATGTGATTCACCGCCCGCATCCGGGGTGATGGTGAAGGGCAGGTTTTGGACGGAATAACCGAAGAAAGCAATAGCAAGACACCAAGTCCTGCGGCGATGTTCCACGCCACAGATGCTTTCTCCGGTGTCATTTTACCGCCTTTGTATCACCCAACCGCAGCAAACGTCTTCTCCAGCAGCGCTTTGGTCTTATTGATCCCTTCGACTTCGCTGAGTCCTTTGCCTTCGTATTCGACGCCGACGTAGCCGGTGTAGTCTGATTCGCCGATGATCTGGAACATGCGTTTGAAGTCGGTGTGAACTTCGTTCCCTGCTTCGTCGAAATCGTGCGACTTGGCGGAGACTCCTTTGGCGTAGGGCATCAGCATATTAACGCCTTTGTATCGATCGTAGCCGAGCCCAATCTCGTCTTCGGTATAGGCGGGATCGTGTGCGTAAGGCTCTTTCGCTTTTGCGTAAGCCTCTGCTTTGCCGCGGTTCTTTGCGACGTAGAAATTTCCGAAATCGGGAAGCGTTCCGCAGTTATCCATCCCTACATTTTTCATGACTCCGGCGAGCCACGCGCCATTGGAGGAAAGACCGCCGTGGTTTTCGACGATCACGTTCATGCCCATGGGGGCGGCGTGTTCGCAAAGGCGGCGGAGTCCATCCGCGCAGAGATCAGTTTGCTTCTCGGGGCTGAGGGAGCCATCCGATGCGGCATTCACGCGAATGCTGTGACAGCCGAGGAATTTGGCGGCATCGAGCCAAGCGTAGTGGCCTTCGATTGCGGCAGTGCGCTTGGTGTTCACGGGATCGCCGAGATTGCCGACTCGATCGCACATGATGAGAACGTTTTTCATCCCGAGATCGTCGGTCCGCTTTTTCATCTCAGTGAGATAATCCCGGCCCTTGGGCTGAGCGCCGAGTTTGTCATCCAGTTCGAAGAAAAACTGATTCACCCATTCAAGAGCATTGATGCCGAAATTGTCCTGAGTGAATTTCGGCCAGTCGAGGTTGTCGAGCTCGCCCGCTTTCAATGCGACGTGATTTGACCACTGGGCCAGTGAAATTTGGTAGCGGGGCCCCGCATCCTTTGGTTCCTCGATAACGGTTTCCTCATTCTTCCCGCCACATGCGGTGAGGAAGGCTCCGGAAGAGAGAGTGGCGGCGGTACTCAGGAAATGGCGTCTATCAAATTTCATTGGCGGAGTTTAACCCTGTTATGTCATCGACTCAACCCTGTTGAATCGATGCTGTTGGGGGATTCGAAGCGTGGCGTTACGGGGCGTCCGTCATCAAACGCCCGCGGCGGACCTTGCTGCGGATGGGCTGTGCTGACGATTGGGGACAGTTGTCCCTGCCCATTTTCTAACTGGACACCTTTTGAGACAGGTCGCTCGACGTGAACCGGCTAACGAACGATCAATTTACTCCGACGCTACCTTCGTTGCGTTTGCTTCGGGTGAGGGGAACTCCTCGATGAGCTTTTTGGTCGAAGCGTCCCAGACTCGCAGAACACTGTCCTGCCCTGCTGCGATGATCCGTTTTCCATCGTCGCTGACGTCGGCGGTATGAAGAAAGGTGGTTCCGGCTCCGGGCAGCGGTTGATTGGCGAGTTTCAGCGTCTTGTCTCCGCTCGCAGTGAGGAGCGTGTCGGTGTCACCCACGAAGGCGACTGACGCGACTTCTTTCTGGAAGCCTTCCACTTTGGATTTCTGTTGGGTATTGGAAATGTCCCACACCTTCACCTGAAGGTCGGCGCCCGAGCTCACGAGCGTGAGATCGTCGGCATTCCAATCCACATCGAGAACATGACTGGTGTGACCTTCGAAAGTTTTTTCATGTTCGAGGGATGCGGTGTCGAACACTTTCACAAACTGATCGGTTCCGCCGCTCGCAAGACGACCGCCATCCGGTGAGAAAGCGAAGGAGGTGATCGTGTCGTGATGCGCTTCTCTATTTTCGGTGAGAAGCTCCCAGGTCTCAGTATCCCAGATCGCAATTTCCCCGCTGCGCGAAGGGACTCCCGTTCCCGTCGCGAGTTTCCCGCCCCCGGGGTGAAAGGCAAGTGCGGCGACGCGATCAACGAAAGGCTCAGGGGCCGTGCCGTCGCCCAGGGTTTTGGTCAGGGTCCACTGATCTCCCGGAAGCGTCCACGGAACGATCTTCTTATCGGCTGAGGAGATGAGGGCGCGGCTGTCGTGCGCGAAGTGGATCCGGCCGGTTGCTTTGGGGCGCCGGACATCTTCGAGCCAACTGCCGGTCTCTGCAGACCAAAGCCGTAGCCCGCCATCTTTCAGGGCGACGGCGAGAGTGGAACAGTCGGGAGTGAACGCGAGATCGACGCTGATGATGGTTTTGAGTGCCTCGGTATCTGATTTCAGTAACGCGTCGGATTCGGTTTTCAGCGCGGCGGCGAGGGCGGTCGCTTCAGCCGCGGCAGCTTCTGCGGTAATCTGATCCGCATAGGCATCTCCTGCGAGTCTTGACGAGGACTCCCGGTTGCGGAGCGCACTGGTGAGCGCTCTTTCCGCTTCCACCAGAGCTTCGGTCGCCTTCGTGATCTCCTCCGCTTTCGCGGGCGGGTCCTGATTTTTAAGCGTTCTCAGCGCGGCTTTCTTCGCTGCGTTCTCCCGCTTCGCTTTCGCGATTGTATCGCCGGATGATTTCGCTTTCTCCGATTCATCTTTTGATAGTTTCGCGGCCACCGGTCCGGCTTTCTCCCAGTGCGCCTTGAGGCGATTCGCGACTGCGATCCGGCGGGTGTAAGCATCGAGAACGGGTTGTGTGTTAGGATTTGATTTCAGTTCGGCGACCTTCTTTCCATCAGCAAGGTTCCAGAGGTTGACGGCACCGGCAGGGCCGGCTGTTGCCGCTCGCGGGGCTGATGTGCCGATGAGAGAGACTGCGAGTTGATCGAGAGGTGCGCCATGGGCGAGACGTCTCACCTCGGCGGGAGTCGCGGTGATTTTTGCCGGATCAAGTTTGAAGTGGATCACCGTTCCGTCCTTGTGTGCGGCGAGCAGTTCGGTTCCGGCAGCGTTGACGGTTTCGAGTGCGACGATGGGCTGGGCGTGGATTTTGAACTGCAGCTGAATGACAGGAGTCGGCTCCGGTGCCGGCTTCGGTGGGGCTGGTTTTGGCGCGGGCGTTGCGGGAGGCGCCTTCGCCTGCATCGGTGCCTTGGGTGCAGGAGCGGGTGCTGCTTCCGGTTTGGGATTCGCCCTGGATACTGGAGGTGTCGCTGCGGTCGCTGGTTTTGCCGGTGGCGTGGCTGCCGGAGTTGCCTCTGGCTTTGCAGGGGCTTGCGGTGCAGGTGCTGGAGCGGGCTTGGCTTCCGGTGAGGGCGTTGGACTGGTGACGGCTGCGATCAGCGGCGTCACGAGGTCAGATGAGCAAAGGCGTATGAGTTGGTCATCGCCTCCTGCGATGAGGTGCTTTCCTCCATTCACGACGGTGATGGCATTCGCAGGAGAGGGGAGTGTCAGGGCGGTGGATTTGGAAATATCGGCGACTTGTCTGCGGCGAATGGTTTTGTCGGCACTGACGGAATAGAGCCACTGCCCATCGGGGGAAAAGCTGAAATCATTGATCGCACCGGTGTGATCTTTCACCGTCGCGACGGTTTGTTTCTCCGCGTTTACATCGAAAACGGAGAGCGTGCCATCGGCGTATCCCACAGCAAGGCGGTCCCGTTTCGGGGAGAGTTGTGAGGCGACCGGATCGGCGGTGAGCGTGAGAGGTTCGCCGGCCTTCTCTTTCGAGCGGTTCCAGATCTTGACGGTGCGATAGCCGCCTGATGCGAGCATGCCCCCGTCGCTGAAGGCCATTGACTGAACGAGGTCGCGGTGGGCAGCCGGTTGTTTCAACGAGGGATCTGTCAGGCTCGTAATCATTCTGCCGAGTCGGAGATCGTAAACGTCGATCTTTTGTCCGCGTCCCACCGCTGCGAAGCGGCCGTCTCCCGTCAGTGCCGAAGTGTAGATCGGCTGAGGCCCTGTCAGTATAGTCCAGGACTCGGGCGCTGCGGTGGAGACGCTGTCGCCTTTTGCGCCTTCATCAATCCAGCGTTTCAGGAGAGCGAGTTGGTCTGGTGTCAGGTTTTTTGCCTTCGACTTATTATTTGCCGGCGGCATCGTTGGTTCTTCAATGTGGGCCGCGGTGGTGAACAAGAGTGAGTTATCGGCGTTGCCGGGTTCGATCGCGGGACCGGTCTCGCCGCCCTTGAGCATGTCCTGGGGGGACTCAAGGATCAGGTCTGCTTTCGCTTTGGTCGTGTTGTGACAGGCGAGACAGTTCGTTTTGAGAAAAGGATAGACCTCCGTCGCAAAGTTGACGGGAGTGTCGCGCTTCAGATCGGCGACGGGCAGTTGTGCCATCAGTGGCGAGGCGATCAGAAGGAGGCCCGTGAGGAAGAGTTGGATTCTCATGATTGAGGTAAAGTTAGGGCGCCGCGAAAGAATGAATTACTTCTTCTCCTCTTCGGGGAGGATCTCGACGGATATCGGGAGCGACCATGAAGTGAATTTCACGTCTTTCTGAGCGGCGCTTTTGGTGAGAGCCGCTGAGCGTGCTTTCGCGGCTGTGAGTTCCTTCTCCGCCTGAACGCGTTTTGCCTCGGTTGAGGAAAATGTCTTCTCAGCGGCGGCAAGATCCGCTTTTGCCCGGGCGACGGTTTCCTCAACGGCGGGTTTCGAGTCGGCGGTAGCGGTCGAGAGGTTTGTCGTTGCCGCGGTCAGCGCCTTCTTTTTCGCCTCGACTGCCTGTTTCGTTGTTGCCGCTTCGGCGGTGTATTTCTTCGATAAAGCTTCGATATGGGCGAGTTCCTTTTTTGCGTTTTCGGCGGCGCCCGGGTTGCGTTTGTATTTGGTCACGCCCGTCGCTTTGAGGACGAAATTCCACGTTCCCACTTTCGCGTCGAAGACGTTGGGTTGCGTGGCGAAATTCAGTTTGAAGGTTCCTTCGTCTTTATCTTCTGTCACGGTAACGACGGGAGGTTTTTTGAGGCCGTAGAGGCCGACGGGAGTGACGACCAGACTTCCCTTGATTTCGTGTTTAGATACGAGCTTGAACGGGAGATCCAACTTCTGGCCGTGTGTGACTGAGAACTTCCCGCCGTTTGCCACCTCAATCCGGACCGGGGTGACCTCCTCCGAACTGACTGCCAATGGAAAGTCGGGCGAGAGTCGGCTTTTAACCCGGGAGAGATTGTAGTCGTTGTTGCCGAGAGTGATGGTTCCCGCGCGGACCGGATGCGTCGTCGCGGTTTCCCCTGTCGTTGCTGTCGCGGTCACTTGAATGTTGCCGGACCATTTGGGTGCTTTGTCAGTCGCGGCGAGGACGAGATAGGCGCTCGTTTCCAAATGGTGCAGCGTGACTTCAGGGCAGGTGACGCCTTCGGGTAAACCGGTTGCTTTGACGACTATCGGTCCGGTGAATCCGTCTTTGCGGTGAATTAGCAGCCGGAGTGGCGCGGTGCCTCCCCGGCGAAGGAAGGGGGCAGCCGGGTAAACCTGTCTTTGATCGAGGTAGGGGCGCTCCGTTACGGCGATGACTTCGAAGTCCGGCTTTGCCTCTCTGATCTGCAATCGGTAAGTGTTGATCGGGCTGCCTGAATTGAATTGATTGATTACCGTGACTTTGTATTTGGCGTCGGCATCGGCCGTGAATCCGATAGCGGTGTCACGGGAACCGGTGTCGAAGGTGCTACCACCGGGATTGGAAAAATCATCTCCCTGACTGATGGTCTTCAGGGATTCTTTCCCGTCCTTATCGACGCTCACTTTTTCGACGAGAAGAAAAGGATCAGAGAGATCGCCGAGCCGATCACCGATAACTTCGACCCAATAGGCCGTTCCCTTTTTGGCAGTGAATTCGAAGTGATCGATGTCGTTCTCTGAATCGAAATTCGCCGAAATTTCAGAGGGAACCGGGAGCAGGGGTGTTTCCACATTTTCATTGGAGACGACTACGGGGGCGGAGGCAAAACCCAGTCGCAGAGGATTGGAGTTTTCCAACCGGTAGGTGAAGCCGGGTAAGAGCGCTGTCGCCGGATCCGTTACCGAGAATTCCATATCGGGTGCTTTTTCAGGGACGGCAATTTGAACGGAAAGTGTTTCGAGGGGCTTTCCATCGATCGAGACATCCTCCCCCCGTGATCCGCCGGGCAAATTCCTTCCGATGACGGTGGCGGGATAAGTGGTCCCGGGCTTCCCGGCGGGAGGGATGACCGCATCGATCCACGGGGCGGCGCTGGCTTTGAGCGTGTAGGTGTAATGAGTGCCACCGCGGTAAAAGACATCGTGAGCGCCCACCCAGTAGTTGCCGTCTTCCGGAGCGGTGAAATCGATCATGGGATCTCTCCCGATCGTGTCACGATCGGTCTCGAGTTCGTAACCGCGGCCGTCGACGATTTTGAGTGAGATGTCGGCCTGAGACTCGATGCGTTCGGCGTGACAATGGATGAGAAGCCGTTCACCCTTCTTCATCGCGACTTTCCACCAGTCCGTCTTTTCGGCGTCGGTGTTTCCGTAAGCGTGGGTTTCGCGGGCAAGTTCGGGTGCGGTATCGAGCTGGTGATGTGCGACTCCCGCCTTGTCCGCCACCACAGGTTTTCCGGCGGGTGCGACGAGAAGCGGGCGCGAAGTCGACAGTCCGAAAAAGCCTGCGGCCCGGATTTCCACCGCCGTCGTGTGTGCGACTTCGGGGGCGGTGACGAGAAATTTGTTCCCGTTTCGGCCCGGTGCGGGACGGAACTCAGAAGCGGGTAGCAAAACTGGTTTTGCGGTGAACCCCGCGGAAGAGAAAGTGAGTCCGGTGAGGTCGTCGAGGTTGGTTCCGTTTAGCGAAATCTCGGTGGTCTTCCCTGCCTCAATCACCGGCGGTGAAATGGAGAGGATCTCGGGGATCGGGAACTGGGCGTTGCTCCTCGATGTGGAGAGGAGGAGAGCTGACAGCGCGAGAAGCGCTGCGATAGACTGATTTTTAACCATCTGATTTTGACCTCGTTTAATGGTTAAAGAGAAACTCTTTCGTGTTCACGAGCGCCCATAGAATATCTTCGAACGCTTCCCGCTCGGCTTTTTCGGCGGTCATTTCTTTGTCCTCTGATTGACCGACGCGTTCCCGTTTCTTTTTGAGATGGGTTTGAGCGGCTTTGAGTTCGACTTCGTTGGGATTCCGGGCGAGCGCGTAGAGGTAGAGTTCGGTGACGCGATCTTTGTCAGGGCGCTTCACTTCTTTGGCGAGTGCGGCGGCGCGACCTTCGTCATGACTCAGTTTCGTTTGAACGGTATCGGAATTAATGAGGTGCAGGCTTTGCGCAAGGTTGGCGTCAGCGACCCGTTCGCATTCGCAGGCGCTGTCCATTTCGGGTCTACCGAATACAGTGAGGAAAAAAGAATCCTTGTTGAACTTGTCATCAGGAAGCCAGGTCGCGCGGACGCCGTCGGGTTGATTCGTGAACTTGTCTTTGGAATCGGAAACGTAGTTAAGCGCATCGAGGAGGACCTCTGCCTGAAGTCGTCTCGGGTAATAGCGCGAAAAATTCTGGGTATCCGTCAGGTTGTGATCGTTGGGTTCAGAACTGAGCTGGTAGGTGCGGCTGTTGCAAATCGTCCGGATCAGCTCCTTGAGATCGAAATTGTTCGCTGAAAAATCGGAGGCGAGACGATCGAGGAGCGCGGGGTGAGTCGCGGGGTTGGTGACCCGCATGTCGTCTTCCGGTTCGACGAGTGCGATTGAGAAAAAGTGCTTCCAGTAGCGGTTGACGAGCATGCGTGAAAACCACGGGTTCTCTTCGTTCGTGAGCCAGTCCGCCAATGCGTTTCGCGGGTCATCGCTGAGTTCGAGCGTGAGTGGCTCTTCACCGAGTGCCGCCGGTTTCAGGACCGCTTTCGAATTGGGGTTTTGCATCGAGGGCGCGACGCGTTTGTGGAAGATGATTTCCTCGTCCGGCTGTTCGCCTTTCTTTCGGCCGACACTCGAGAGGAAAGCGGCAAAGCTGTAGTAGTCATCCTGCGACCACTTCTCGTAGGGATGGTGGTGGCATTGGGCGCATTGCATCCGGATTCCGAGGAACACCTGCGCGAGATCCTGCATTTGCTCTTTGCTGTCTTTGACAGAGCGATACCAGGCGACGGCGGGGTTGCGTCCGACCTCGCCGGAGGCGGTCACTAACTCGGTTACCAGTTCGTTGTAGGGCTTGTTTTCCTGCAGGGCTGTGCGGATCCAGTCGTGAAAGGCGTAGGTGCCGCGTTGATAGGTGTCTTTGGTCCGCTTGTTGCGGAGAATGCTCGCCCACTTCTGAGCGAAGTAAGCGGCGTAGTCAGGAGACTCGAGTAACTGATCGATTTTCGCTGCGCGTTTGTCAGGATTTTTCGAGGCAAGGAATTCGCGGGTTTCCTCCGGTGAAGGAAGGCGTCCGGTGATATCGATCGTGATGCGACGGATGAAGGATTCGTCATCTGAGAGTTTCGACGGGGGGAGGCCGAGAAGAGAGAGCTTTTTGAAAACCTCTTCATCGATGAAGTTTTTCGTTTCGGGGAGGTCCGTGATCGTTCCGCCGAGGGGGATCGTGGCACGAAAGACGTCCACATATTCCTGAAAGCGAACCATGATCGATGTGGTTCCGGTTTGCGACTTGAGAGTTACGAGGCCTTTCTCGTCGACCTCCGCCATTCCCTTCTGGTTGGCTTCAAATATCGCGAGGCGGGTGATGTCCTTGAAACTGCCGTCGCTGAAACAGGCAGTGACAGCGAGTTGCTGGTGCGCGCCCGGTTTGCATACACGTTCGGTGGGGAAGACAGCGATGCGGTCGATCTTTTTCTCTGCCTCATTGTCAGGATCGTATTCCATTCCCTGCCGGATCCAGGAAGTGATCGTGTCGTAGTCCGCTGAATTCTTTTCGAGCCGGATCCCTCCTTCGTGAGGGATTTCCCCGGTCGCCTTCATGATGAGGAGGCTGTTCCCGGGGGCGGCGGGAGAGAGTCTGCGCCCTCGTGATTCGCGAACGAGCCAGTCATGATCGTTCCACGGCTCGTAGCCGAAGAGGGAGAGACGAAAGTTATTCTGTCCACCTGACTTGCCGTGGCAGCCTCCGCCATTGCATCCGTATTTCGTGAAGACGGGAACGACCTCCTGAGCAAAATGAATCTGCTGAGGAACTTCCTGATCGGTGACTTTGATCCGGGTTTGTGAAGGTGATTTTGCCTTCGTTCCGGGAAGGCTGGCGGTGACGGTGGTCTCACCGTTTTTCAAGGGAGTGATGTGTCCGTATTCGTCGATAGCAACGATGCCGGGAGGAGTTGCGGAGAACTTCACTTCGTGGGTGACGTCTTTTTCAAAGGTGCCCAGCTGTTGCGTGACGAGGAGCTGGTGCGTGGCACGGGAACCTTTCAGTGCGATGTCATCCATACGGAACCCGAGCGTTACCTCAGGAAGAGATGGCGCGGCCGGTTTCGGTGCGGCTGGTTTGGCGGCTGCGGTTTCGGGCGCGGCCGGCTGAGCGACCGCTGGCTGTGGTGCCACCGGCGGGGCTTGCGTTTCCTGCGCCTGAGCAGGGAGGATTCCCAGGGTGAGAAAAAGTAGAAGATGGAGTTTCATGCGGTGCTTTGATTATCCGACCAGTTCTTTCATGGGCGCGTGTTCGGGATCGACGAGATACATCGGGCGACCGCTGAGGTCTTCGATGGTGGTGTTTTGCGCATCGATCCCGACGTTGTGATAGAGAGTGGAGAACACCTCCTGAAATTCGACGGGGCGTTCGGTTGCTTCGCCGCCGATGCGATCGGTCGCCCCGATCGTCTGGCCGTGATTCATTCCGCCCCCGGCGAGAACCGCGGAACTCACTCTTGGCCAGTGATCGCGTCCGGCGTTTTTATTGATCAACGGGGTTCGCCCGAATTCACCCCAGACGACGACGCTGACATCTTTGTCGAGGCCTCGATCATGCAAATCCTGCACCAGAGTGCTCAGGCCCTGATCGAGTAATGGGAAATCTTCGCGGCCCCGTTTGAAGTTCGCACCGTGCCAGTCCCATCTTGAAAAACCGATCGTGACACATCTTGCTCCGGCCTCGACGAGGCGTCGCGCCATGAGGAACTGATCGAGGCGTTTCCAGCAACCGTCCAACTGGAGTTTTTCGGTTCCCTTCCCGTATTTTTCGACGAGAGCGGGATCTTCTTTGGAAAGGTCGAGCGCGTCACCGAGAGCGCTCGAAGTAAGTACGCCGAAAGCCTGTTGATTGAAGGTGTCGAGACCGTCCATCATCCCCGATTGATCCACTTCCCGGCGGAAATTATCGAAGCTGCCGAGAAGCGCTTTGCGGTCGTGGAGCCGTTCGATGCTCACTCCCTGCAGCGCGATATCCTCTTTGCCGCTGCCGCGGAACGGGGTGAAAGGGGAGTGTGCAGGACCGAGAAATCCGGGCTGGCCGGGGTCGCCCCATTCGTCGTGCCGGCATTTTGGTGAAAGTCCGACAAAGGGAGGGCAGGAGTCGCTCGTGCTTCCCTTCAGTTTTGAAAGGGCCGCGCCGAAACTGGGCCATCCACCCGCGGGGACGTTCGATCTTCCGGGGCGTCCCGTCAGACACATCATGAGATCGTGGGGGCCTTCCGCGCCAACCATGGAACGAATGAAGCTGAACTTGTCAGCCATTTTTGCCATCTTCGGAAACTCTTCGCAGATTTCGATTCCCGGAACGTTCGTCTTAATCGGCTGGAACTCTCCGCGATATTCGCTCGGCGCGTCCATCTTCAAATCCCACATGTCCTGATGGGGAGGACCGCCGGGGAGAAAGATCATGATGACCGCCTTGTGATTGATCCCGCGCGAAGATGACCCGTTCGCTGCTTCCGCCGCGAGGAGTTGGGGCAGTGACATTCCCCCGAGCGCCATCCCCCCGATTTGGAGAAAGGAACGTCTTGAGTGTCCGTCGCAAAAGCGACCTGAATTTTCACCGAGAATAGTTAGCATAAAAGCTCTGCGGTTCTTTTAACTGTCCCGAGAGAATAATGACGCTGGCTCTATTCTTCGAGTCGTTAGGATTACGCATTCACGGGCGGCGGTTTCCGTAAAGACGTCATAGTGAGTCCTTTACCTCTCCCATCGATTTGTGAGACGGTTCAATTCATGAAGGGAGTGCGCTGGACTTATGAGCATTGATTTCCGTTCGCCGAAAGGCAGTTCGCTTGCCGCGATGTCGACGCGACGTGCCGCCGTCAAAGCCGGAGCACTCGGCCTGATGGGCGGCTTCGGGATGGATCAGCTCGCGGCGCTTGAAGCTGCGAGCGGAAAGCCGGGGGCGATCGGCGCGGGGAAAGCGAAATCGGTCATCTACATTTTCTTATCGGGCGGTCTCTCGCAGCATGAGAGTTTCGACATGAAACCGGATGCACCATCTGAAATCCGGGGCGAGTTCCGGCCGATCCCGACAAAGACGCCGGGGCTTCATATCAGCGAGCATCTTCCGGAACTGGCGAAGCGGAGTGAGACCTGGGCGCTTTGTCGCAGTCTGTCACACGGTTCGAACGAGCATTCCGACGGGCATTATATCATGATGACGGGGCGGACGGATCTGCCGCCGGGATTTGATCGCACAAAACCGAAAGATACCGATTGGCCCTCCATCGCCGCCCTGGCGGGAACGCTTCTGCCTGCGAGCGGCACGCTGCCGTCGGCTCTCGTTCTGCCTGAGAAAATGGTTCACCGCACGGGGCGGACTCTGCCCGGTCAATTTGGAGGATTGTTAGGGCGTCAGCACGATCCCTTTTTTCTGGAAGCCTCGAAATTCAATCCTACCGGCTACGGGGCATTTCCCGATTTTCACTTTCACCACGCGAAGGGGTTTCAGAAAAGAGACGATCTTCAGTTTCGAACCTTCAGCCTCGATCTTCCCGATACGATCGACTTCGAGCGTTTTCAGGAACGGTTGCAGCTGCGGCAGCAACTCGATGAGCAGGAGCAATACCTCGCGTCCGCTGCGAATGCCGACGGTCTCGATCGCTACCGGGAAATGGCAGTGCGGCTGCTCTCTGATCCCAAGACGCAATCGGCCTTTGACGTTCATTCGGTCGATGCGAAAACCCAGGATCGCTACGGTCGGAATGCATTCGGCTGGTCGCTCCTGATGGCGCGGCAACTCGTCGAGTCGGGTGTCCGGCTCGTTCAAGTGAATTTGGGAAACAATGAAACCTGGGACAATCATCAGGCAATTTTCCCCACTCTCAGGGACTATCTTTTTCCGCCAACGGATCGCGCGGTATCGGCATTGCTGGATGATTTATCCGAAAGTGGAATGCTGGATGATACTCTCGTGGTGCTCGCGAGTGAGTTCGGCCGGACCCCGAAAATCTCCACTCTGGGTGGAGCGAGGTATCCCGGTCGTGATCATTGGGGCGCGGTGCAGAGCGTGATGCTCGCAGGAGGCGGAATACGCGGAGGCGCTGTGCTCGGGGCGACTGATAAGCTCGGAGCGCATCCGGTGAGTGACGGGCGGCGCGCGGAAGATCTTGCGGCGACGATTTACGAAGCGCTGGGATTGCCTCGCGACGGACACTGGGTCGACACCGCAGGCAGGCCGATGCCGCTGTATCACGGCGATCCGCTTTCGGAGTTGTTCGGGTGAGGCGTTTGGCGGGAGGCCTAGCTGAATCTCCCGGAGCGGGATTGCTACTAACGGAGTCTCGTTACGCGAGGATGTCTTTGATCACTTTTGCGGGATTTACTCCGGTGAGTTTCTGCTCGAGGCCCTGGAAGGGGTAGTGGAGTTTTTTGTAATCGAATCCTAACAGATGCAGAAGCGTGGCGTGAAAGTCGCGTAAGTGAACAGGGTTGAGTGCGGGGCCATACCCTATTGCATCGGTCTCCCCGTAGGAGTATCCCGGTTTGACTCCGGCTCCGGCCATCCACAGGGTGAACGCTCCGGGATTGTGATCGCGCCCTTTTAAAGCCATCTCTTTTCCGCCCCGGTTTTCGCGCATCGGGGTGCGTCCGAATTCGCCGCTCCAGACGACGAGGGTGTCTTCGAGCATGCCCCGTTGTTTCAAGTCGGTAAGCAGGGCTGAGATCGGTTTGTCGACTTGCTGACATTTGTTCAGGAACCCGTCGTTGAGCGCTTCGTTTTTGCTGGCTCCGTGAGAGTCCCATCCCCAGTCGAAAAGCTGGATATACCGGACGCCCTTCTCGGCGAGGCGGCGTGCGAGGAGGCAGTTGTTGGCGAAGCTTTCCCTGCCCGGTTCGGTTCCATACATCTCGTGAACCGTTGCGGGTTCGTCTTCGATATTCATGACCTCCGGGACCGCTGTCTGCATGCGGTAGGCCATTTCATACTGGGCGATTCTCGTGAGGGTTTCAGGATCGTTAAACTCGGCGTGAGTCTGCTCGTTGAGACGCTTCAATGCATCGAGTGCGGTTCGACGAATTTCACGGCTGTTCCCGGCTGGGTTGGAAACATTGAGAACGGGATCTCCGACGGAGCGGCATTGGACGCCCTGATAAACGGAAGGAAGGTAACCGGAACTCCAGAGTGCTTTTCCGACCCGGGGGAGTCTTCCCCCTGACAAAAGCACCATGAATCCGGGGAGGTCACTGTTTTCTGTTCCCATTCCCCAGGTGACCCATGATCCGATCGAAGGGTGCCCGATTCGCGATTGGCCGGAGTGAACCATGAGCTGAGCAGGGCCATGATTGAACTGATCGGTTTGCATCGTTTTGATGAAGCAAAGATCGTCGGCGTGTTTGGCGAGGTGGGGGAGTCGTTCTGAAATCCACGCGCCGGAGTTCCCGTGCTGACTGAACTTCGCCTGCGGCCCCATCATGTTGGGGGTTCCCTGGATGAAGGCGAACCGTTTCCCCTCGAGAAATTCCTGAGGGCAGGGTTTTCCGTCGAGCTTTTCCAAATCCGGTTTGTAATCGAAAAGTTCGAGCTGGCTCGGCGCTCCGATCATGTGCAGGTAAATGACGCGCTTTACCTTGGGATTGATATGCGGATGGAGCGCGTTGAGCGGATTGTCAGGCAGGTGAACGGGTTGGCCGCCTGCGGCGCGGGCACCTCGTGCGCCGAGGAAAAGGCCGCCGAGGCCGGTCGTGCAACTGCGCAGGAACTGACGACGCGTGTCGGCTTCGAGAGAGCGAAGTTGCAGTTCTTTCAGGAGAGTGTCAGGCTTCATGATGAATCGTGGCTATTTGCTGAGCACTTCGTCGAGGTTGAGTAAAATTTGCGCGACGATCGTAAAAGCGGCGCCGTCAGCGGTGCCGGCCATTCCTTTTCTGAGTTCCGGCAGGGAGCTGTATTGCGCCTCGAGATTTGAGTAAAGGCTCACGAGTTCTTTCAACTTTTCGGGGGAGGGATCCCGAGCGGTGGTGATTCGGTAACCGGTCGCCAGTTTTGCGGGGACGTCGCCTGCGGTGTCATATTTCATACGCCGGGCGAGTCCTTTGGCCGCTTCGGCGAAGGCTTCGTCGTTGAGCATCGTGAGTGCCTGCAGCGGTGTGTTTGAGGATAACCGCCGGGGCGTGCAGAACTCGCGGGACGGAGCGTCGAAGGTGGCAAAGGTCGGGTAGGGAATGCTTCGCTTGGCGTAGGTGTAAATCGCGCGGCGGTAGCGGTTTTTATCTCCGGCGGCGGGCGTCGTCCACTTGTCTCCGGATGAGAAGGGTTTCCAAACGCCGTCGGGAATCGGTGGGTGGACGGGTTCCCCGCCCACTTCGTCAGTGATCAATCCGCTGACGGCGAGCGCCTGATCCCGGATCACCTCGGCGGAAAGGCGGTTGCGTGGCCCGCGTGAGAGAAGCCGGTTCGCGGAGTCGCGTTCACTCAGGCCGGGTGGAGTCACGGCGCTTTGTTGGTAGGTGGCTGAGGAGACGATTTCGCGGATGATCTCCTTCATGCTCCAGGCGTGATCGTTCTGGAAGCGGAGCGCGAGATAGTCGAGGAGTTCAGGGTGGCTGGGTTTCTCTCCGGATGAGCCGAAGTCTTCGAGGGTGGCGACGATTCCGGTTCCGAAGAGTCTCTCCCAGATCCGGTTCACGAAGACACGACTCGTGAGCGGATGTGCGGGCGAGACCCACCATTTCGCCATCGCAAGTCGGTCGGGGGATTCGGTTGGCGGCGAAAGGATGCTTTCAGGAAAGTCGCTCGTAACCCTGGCTTCTTTCTCGAGAAAGTTTCCTCTGCCGAACACGTGGGTGGGCCGGGCGATTTGCGCGGGGCGCTCACTCGTCACAGGGATGTTCACTGACGGGATCTTCTTTCGTTCGCTGATTTTGGTTTGAAGCGATTTTCGGGCGGCTTTGTGCTCGCGATCTTTTGCGAGATCGGTCCACGCTGTCTCTCCGGTGATATCGATGTGGCCGCGTTTGATGACGAGAGGGAACGCGCCGAGTGCGAAACCGTTGCTCGTGACCTGGAGACGGAGTCGATCGTTGTTCACTGGAACGGGATGGGCGGGCACGAGGACGATTTGGCGTTCGTGATGGATTCTCGTCTGAGCGGCGAAGCCGGTTCCGTTGGCTTTGATTTCGATGAGGGGATCGTGCGGCATCGCGGGAACATCGGCGACGGAAAGTTCGAAGAGGATCGGTCGTTCGGTGCCATCCGCTGCGATCATATCGGCCTGCAACTTGTCGATCCCGAAACCCCACTCAGAGTCTTTGAAGGCTGTCTCTGCGTTCTTCGGTTGGATCGTGAGACGTATCGCGGTGATCGCTTTCGTCTCGCCCGGGATGCTCGAAAGCACGGTCAGGACCGGGCCTCGCTCAACGGTTCCCTGAGTCGTGAACTGCTCCCTTTCTCCTGATTTTTCGACGATGTAGCGGGTTTGGTTGCTGGTCGCGACTTCCAGATTCTCCGTCGCCTTCCATTTGGTTTTGTCAGTGAGGGCGTGTCCTTTCTCCCAGATCTGCGTTTGTGCCTCCGCGATGCTCCGGTCCAGTTCCGCGGCCCGTTCATCCTCTGAGCGATCTTCGGGGACTCTCAGGAGGGGTTCGTCTTTGTTGAGGTCGGAGTCGGCGGTGTTGTTGAAGAACGCCATGAACTCATAGTATTCTTCGTTCCGGAATGCTTCGTAGGGATGGTCGTGGCACTGGGTGCAGCCGAAGGTGATCGAGCCCCAGGTTTGCCAGGTCGTATTGACGCGGTCGACGACGGCTTCGACGCGGAATTCCTCGTCATCGGTGCCGCCTTCGTTATTGGTCTGCGTGTTGCGATGCGCGGCGGTGGCAATGAGATCGTTGATCGTCGGGTTCGGGAGGAGATCGCCGGCGAGCTGCCGGATCGTGAACAAGTCGAAGGGCATGTCCTCGTTGAAGGCATTGATGACCCAGTCCCGGTAGGGCCAGATCGTTCGGCGGTCGTCGAGACCGAGGCCGCGGGAATCGGCGTAGCGGACGAGGTCGAGCCACATCGTCGCCCATTTTTCGCCGAAGGCGGGACGGTTCAGAAGTTCCGCGATCACCTGCTCGATCGCTTCATTCGGTGATTTTTCAAAAGCGAGCTCGAACGCTTCGAGTTCATCGAGGGTGGGAGGCAGCCCGGTGAGATCGAGCGAGAGTCGGCGCAGCAGACGCCCCGGCTCGGCCTGCGGGGAAGGGGCGAGGTTCTCTTTCTCCAGCCCGGAGAAAACAAAATGATCGATCGCTGTCTTCGCTTTTTCCGTGTTTTTGACTTCGGGGATCGCCGGCATCACGGGAGGCTCGAATGACCAGTGTCCCGCCCACTCGGCACCTTGCGTGATCCAGTCGCGAATGAGTTGTTTCTCCTGATCGGAAAGGCCTTCGGGGTGATCTTCTTTCGGGGGCATCGCGTCGTCTTCGTCGTCCGTCGTGATGCGGTAGAGCATCTCCGATTCGTCGGGCTTGCCCGCTACGACAACGGTGTTTCCGCTTTTGCCTTCGAATCCGATGACCTGATCTTTGTAAACAAAGGAAACGCCGCCGGCCTGTTTGACGCCGCCGTGACAGGCGGTGCATTTGGCGTTCAGAAGGGGACGAATGTCGCGGGCGAAATCGACTTCGGCAGATGCGGCCGCGATTCCGGCGTGGAATGCTCCGAAAACTATTGCCAATCCTGTCCCCAACCTCGAACTCACCATCGCCAAAGGTAGTTTATATATGGCGATACCAAAATCCGTAAATACGTGGCGTAAGATGGGATGGCATCACGCACCTGTGACGCAAATGCGGGTTGATAAGGCCTTAAATTAATGAGACTTCTATAAAGATATATTCTAGATATAACTTTTGATCCTGTAGATGATGAGAATGTTCAATACCCAATTCGTAATGCGGAGAGTGCTTCCGGGCGTGGCTCTCGTAGGATTCACTGCGGCCTGCCTGGTTTCGGTGCTCAAAGCCGACGAGAAGGATGAAAAGGCAGAGGCGCAGATTGCCGAAAATCTTCCGAAAACAGTCGACGAGGCCCGCAGCAGAGCGCGTTGGATGCACGAGATAATCCGTGGATCGCTTCAGGTGATGCACCGTGATTTCTTCGGCGACGGGGATGATGAATCTCTGGCTCTGCCTTCTCAATCGCTCGATGATGTCTTCGACGAAATGTCGAGGTCCTGGGATGTCGACATTCGCTGGCTCGGGGTGAACGCGATGCAGGGCGTCGACCATCGGCCTAAAGACCGGTTTGAGGAGGCGGCTGCGAAAGCGCTCGGGGAAGGAGCCAAAGAATATGAGGCCGTGGAGGGGACAAAATTCCGGTTTGCGGGGACCATCAAAATTCACAATCAGTGTCTCAAATGCCATGTTCGTAATCGGACGTCGCTCGAAGAGCGCGTCGCCGGTCTCGTGATTGGATTTCCGATGGATCTGCCGAAGCAGTGATTTTGAGGCGGCGCGGGATCTTTCTTTTTCGGGTTCACAGGCGTATAATCTTTCGTGCCCAGCGACGCAAAACCCGATTTACAGAAAAAGCTCCGTGAAGTGCCCCACAAGCCCGGGGTCTACATTCACCGGGACCGGCTCGGCAGTGTCATTTATGTCGGGAAAGCGCGGGATTTGCGCAAACGTCTCGCCTCGTATTTTACCCCGTCGCGGCAGCGGATGGCGGAGCACAAGACGCGTGCGCTGATCCAAAGTATCTGGGATTTTGATATCCACGAGGTCCGCAATGAGCCGGAGGCGCTGCTTCTCGAGGGCAAGCTGATTAAGGAATACCGGCCGAAATACAACATCGCGTTTCGCGATGATAAGCGTTTCCTGCTCGTCAAAATGCATCCCGGGGAGCCGTGGCCGAAGTTCCAGCTGACGAGGCTTAAAAAGGACGATGGTGCCCGCTATTTCGGCCCGTTTGCCCATTCCGGAGCGCTGCGGCAGACGATCTCGTGGATGAATCGCGAGTTCGGTCTTCGCAATTGCCGTCCGATGAAGCCGGGCGAAAAGGACTACCAGCACTGTCACGACGACGTCATCAAAAACTGCACCGCGCCCTGCATCGGGCGGATCACGCGTGAGGAATACATGGCGAAGGTCGAGCAGGCCTGCGACTTCTTGAAAGGGCATTCGAAAGATCTCATCGTTTCGATCGAAGAAGACATGGCGGAGGCGGCTGCGGCGCTTGATTTTGAGCGGGCTGCCGAGTTGCGCGACATGGTCGATAATTTGAAGAAAACGCTCCGACCGACGCGTCAGTTTAGGAAACGCGGGGTTCCCGGCAAGGCCATCAATCCGGAGGAGGACGTCAAAGAGCTGCAGGAATATCTCCAGCTCGATCGCGAGCCGACGGTGATGGAGTGTTTTGACATCTCGAATATTTCCTCGAATCACATCGTGGCTTCGATGGTGCGCTTTCGGAATGGAGTCTCTGATAACAGCAATTACCGTCGCTACCGAATCAAGACGGTGAAGGGGCAGGATGACTTTGCGAGCATGGCTGAAGTGGTGCGTCGCCGCTACTCGCGCATTTTGCTGGAGGCGCGTGAGCGTGTCGGGGATGAGGCCGCAGACGCGAGTCAGGAGAGCCCACTCGAAGCGATGCGGCGTATCGAGGCGGATGAGGAGGCCGGAATTTTCGAGGGTGGCGAAAAGAGGAAGCCGTTCGTGCGCCTTCCCGATTTGGTGATCGTCGACGGCGGAAAAGGCCAGCTCAGCATGGCGGTGAAAGAGCTGAACCGGCTCGGGTTGCACGATCTTCCTGTGATTGGCCTCGCGAAGCAAAGGGAAGAGGTTTTCCGCCCCGGTAATTCGGAGCCTCTCATTATTCCCCATTCTACGGGCGCTTTGAAGCTGCTTCAGCGGATTCGAGATGAATCCCACCGCGTCGCGAACGGGTATCATCAGATTCTGATGAAGCGCCGCGTTGAGGAAAGTATCCTCGATGATTGTCCCGGAATCAGTCGGGCGAGAAAAGAGCGACTGCTCGAAAAATTCGGCTCAGTCGCCCGTATGCGGAAGGTTTCTGCGGACGAAATCGCTGAGGTGGCCGGCATTACGGGCAAGCTCGCGACAGAAATCGTGCATTTTTTGAAAAGTCATTAAGAAAGCCTGCGTATTCTCAGTGTCTCGGGGGGCGTTTTCGTGCTAAACTTGCGGAGTCCCTTCTTTTCTTTTTTCCCCATGAACGTTTCCCAAAACGCTTTCAAACAGCTTTTCGCGGCAGCTGCACTCGCAGTTGCTTTCGTTTCCCTATCAACGGCGCAGGAGCAGGAAGCCGACACTGGCTTCGTGCTTGAGGGGGCGGTTGTAATGGAAGAGGCACCCGCTCAGCCCGATGCGGTGGCGATTCCCCGGTTCGAAGATGGCGCTGCGATTGCTCTGCCGGTTGATTCTGAAGAAGTTGAGGCGGTCGAGATTCCTGCTGAGCTCATGGAGAGCAAGCCAGAGGCAGTCGAGGAGAAGATCGAAGTGGAAGCGGATTTAGAGGAAAAAGTGGCCCGCACTGAGTCGATCATCGAATTGATGAAGAACATTCCCGTGTCGGGGAGGCCTACCACGGCGCGGGATTTGCGAGCCAAGTCGAGCCCGACGAGATCAGGGCAGCTCGGATCGTCCGTGCTCACGCGGACTGAGGCGAGAACGTTCACCTTTAAGATTCCTGCGCCGCGCGGACAGATTCTGGACCGGAACGGCTACCCGCTCGCTCAGAGTAAAGTGGTCCATTATGCGGCGATCTCGTTCCCCTTTCTCGGTTCCGAGGTCAAGGATGAGGAAATTGCGAGGTATGCCGGTGAGCGGGTCCTGCACGTAAATAACATTCTCGGTGCGACATGGGATATGTCCGACAAACGCGCCGTCGAACATTACCGCAAGCGCCGCTGGGTGCCGTTGAGCTTCTCTTCGGTTCTTGCGGCAGACGAGGTCGACGAATTGCGCCGTCAGAAGATGGAGGGGCTGACGCTTCATCCGGTTTACATGAGGCATTACCCGCAGGCTGAAGCACTCTCGCACGTGATCGGTTATGTCGGTAAGCGTCCCCCGAGCCCCCGCGGTGAAATCGTAAATGGAGAAGCGTTGTGGGGCGAAGGCGAAGGGGTCGATGGCCTCGAAAAAGCGTTCGATCCCGACCTCAGAGGAACCCCCGGGAGGATCAATGTGCTGTTTGAAGCTGACGGAACCAAAGTAAAAGAGGACGTTCTTGCCCGTCCCAAACCGGGATTCAACGTCGTGACTTCGATCGACCTCGAGATGCAGCGTCTCTGCGAGAAACTGCTTTCAGAGAAAGTGAAGCGTGGCGCGATGGTGATCATGGACGTCCGCAATGGCGACGTCATGGCGATGGCGAGTTTCCCGCAGTATGATCCCAATATTTTCATTCCCGCTATCTCGCAGGAAAATTATACGGCGCTGATCGAAGATCCTGCCAAGCCGCTCTTTCCCCGTGCTTTTCGTGCCGGTTATCCTCCTGCGTCGACTTTCAAAGTGGCCACCGCACTTGGCTTTCTCGAGAGCGGTTACATTTCTCCTCATGATGTCTATCCTTGTCCGTCGAAATGGACGATCAGCAATCTGACGATGCGGAACTGGAACTCAAAAGGGGAGGGTTCGATGAACGTTGTCGGCGCTTTGACCCGTTCCTGTAACACGTGGTTTTACGAGGTTGCGATCAGTGCCGGCGGCGATTCGATGAGTTACATGGCGAACCGCCTCGGGCTCGGCCAGAAGACCGGAATCCCGCTCAATGAGGCTGAGGGCTTCGTCCCGAACAACCGCTGGTGGCTCGATCACTACGGACACATGATGTCTGACGGTGATGAAGCGGTGATGAGCATCGGTCAGGGAAAAGTGGAAACGACGCCGCTGCAGATCGCCCGGATGATGGCGGCGGTCGGAAATGGAGATCAGGTTTTGAAGCCCCGTCTTGTTTTGCAGATTCAGGATCTCAACCACGAGATCGAACGAACCTATCCCGTCGATCCTGTGAATTCACTGAACGTCGATTCCTACAATCTCAAAGCGGTGCAGCGAGGCATGTATGACGTCGTCAATGCGGGCAACGGCACCGGGAAAGCGGCTTACCACAAGATCACCGTCTCCGGCAAAACGGGAACAGGACAGTGGAAGCCCGCTCAAAAGCAGAATATCGCGTGGTTTGCCGGATACTTCCCTTCGAAATTTCCCGTCTACTCTTTCGCGGTGATTTACGAAGGTGACCCCGGTGAAAGCGTCGGTGGTGGTAAAAATGCCGCTCCCGTGGTCGGAGCGTTTCTCGAAGAATACCTCACCGAAGAAAATTACAATAAAGTCCGCGAGCGCTCGAACGAGCTCAAAGGCGAAGTGGAGGAGTCAGGGGTTGAGGATTATTCCTACCGCGAGCCGATCAAATCGATTTTCCGTTCCTCTGATGCGGCGGCGGAAGGTTTGATTCAGGAAGTGGTCCCTCAGCCGACTGAAGCGCAGGGCCGTCCACGATCGGGCGGCGGTGGCTTTTTTGAAAAGATCTTCAAACGGAAGCGTCGCTAAACGCGCGGAAGGTGGCATTTTTCAGGTCGTCTCAACGCTTGCCAGCGGTTTCGTCACGGGGTTAGGATCTTCTTTATGAGAAAGATTTTCCTATGCCTCCTTTCTGTCGCCTGCCTGCTGATGACGACATCGTGCATTCGCACCTCCACCGTTGTCAGCGTGAAAAAAAATGGAACGGGTAACATCATTTCCCGCTATTACTTTTCGCCGCAGATGCTGGCGATGATCGATCAGTTGGCCGGGATTCAGGCGCAGGGAGGTGACGGTCCGGCGGCGAATCTCGGACTGATCGCCGACATGGCCAAGCCTGACAAAACAGAGCTGGAGGCCGACGCCGGCAATTTCGGGGAAGGGGTTCGCTACGCCAGGCACGAACCCGGAAAAGATGATGAAGGCTGGGAAGGCTACACTGTGGTCTACGAGTTCGACGACGTGACAAAGATCCAGATCGATCAGAATTCGGTTCCCGGGAAGGCGAAAGAATTTGTGGAAGCCTCGGGTGAAGATATCGAGGCCGAAAAGGGTGGAAAACTCACTTTTGATTTGAAGGGGGATACGCTCACTATTTTCTCTACTTTCGCTAAAGCGGGGATGGGAGACATGATCAATCAGGAGAAGCTCGATCAGGCAAAGGCGATGAACATGACTCCCTCTCAGGCGATGCAGATGAGCGCGGGAATGGCTCAGGGAATGAGAGTGGGGTTCTTTGTCAGGGCGGAGGACGGTATCGTTGAAACGGATGCCGCACATGTCACCGGGAATTTGATCATTCTCTCTGACGCGGATATTTCCAAGGTGATGACGGATCCGGATTTCGGTGCCTTTCTCGATCGCTCGATTGATGAGCCTGACGTCGTCTCTCCGGAGAATGTCAAAGAGCTCTTCAAGAAGATCGAAGCGATGACGATTGAACTGTCGGAAGAAATCACGGTGAAGCTCAAGTAGTCAGAGTCTCCACCGGGAATTATGGCGGTCGCGACTTTGATTCATTCATCGGAGGAAGCCGAAGGGCTCATTCGATGGAGTATGCTCTTCGCGCTCGCGGACGGGGATGAGCGGCTGATCATTCTTCACCCCGAGTCCATCGAGGAGGCGGAGCTCCGTGCCATCATTGATCGATGGGAGGAGCATCATCAGGTGGTTCCTGAGAGGGAGTTCGTCGCTTTGAAAAATGTCCGCGATGAAGAAGCGGTGCTCGATCAGTTGCGGCACCCTTTTATCACGCTCGCGGTTTTCGGCCAGAACCGCGACGCCGGAGTGGACCCCGAAGCACGGGAGCTCAACCGTCGCATCTACGACCGCGCCGTTTGTGACTCCATTCTCCTCCGGCTCGGAAATCGAACGCTCGAAGAGTGCGACCGTATTCTCATTCCTTCCGCGGGTGGACCTCATTCCCGAGTCGCACTGAAAAAAGCGAGCCGGATCGCAAGCCGATTTTGCGGGAGCATCACTCCGCTCTACGTTGCCGCTGATATCGGTGAAGAGGACGGGCAGGCTGTGGGGCACCGGATTCTGGGAAAGGTGATTTCCGGGGCCGGGGTCAACAGTCAGGAATGCGAGGTTCACCCCGAGGTGATTGTCGCGAATGGAGTTGGGAAGGGGATCGCCGAGGCCGTTTCGGACGCTGACTACGATTTGATTCTGATCGGCGCGTCCAACAGCGTTTCCGTGAAGCGAAAGCTCTTCGGGGCGATCCCACCCGGAATGCTCGACGGCGACAACGCAGCGACGATCGCCGTGATTCGGAAACGGCACTCGATGGGGCATCGCATTCGCGATTTTGTCGAAAGGTTCTTTTCTCTTCGCGTGCCGCAGCTGGAGAGGGATGATCGAATTTCTCTCTTCGAGCGGCTTCAAACGCAGTCGCGATGGAGTTTTGATTTCATGGCTCTGATGCTGCTGGCGACGGGAATCGCTTCGCTGGGACTGCTTCAGAACAGTCCGGCCGTCGTGATCGGAGCCATGCTGGTAGCCCCTTTGATGACGCCATTGTTGGGGAGTGGGCTCGCCCTCGTGCAGGGGAATCTTCCGATGATGCGGGAGTGTCTCAAATCCATCGTTCTCGGTTTCTTTGCCGCGTTGGTGGTCGGGTTGCTCGCGGGATTGATTTCGCCCTCGGCCGGGCTCACTGCGGAGCTGCTCGCCCGCGGAAATCCCAATTTGCTCGATTGCGGCGTCGCGGCTCTATCGGGCCTCGCTGCCAGTTATTGCGTGGCGCGTCCCGGTTTGTCGTCGGCTCTCGCTGGGGTCGCGATCGCCGCCGCCCTCGTCCCGCCGATCGCGACGGTGGGGATTTCTCTCAGTCTCGGGGAGTGGGTGAATGCGAAAGGCGCCGCGCTGCTATTCGGCACCAACGTCGTCGCGATTATCCTGTCAGCGTCAGCGGCCTTTTTCGCGAGCGGGTTGCGGGGGCAGGTCAAAGCGGGGAAGCTCTGGGCGCGTCGATCGATCGTTTTTCTGCTCATTCTCCTCGCGATTCTGATGGTTCCGCTCGGAACGGTGTTGCTCTCGAAAGCCGGGAAATCGATTCGGAGTGAGACTGGAATCGCGGAACTCGCCGGCGAAGCTCTCAAGGACGAATCGAAGGAGGAGGGCCTTAATCTGGAACGCTACGAGGTGTCGGTCGGAAAAGATTTCGAGGGGAATCTTCAGATTACCTACGTGATCGAAACTTCCCGCCCGTTGCCGCGCGATTTTGTCGAGCAGCTCGCCGAACGGGTTCGTGAAGGAACCCCCGGCCGGAACGCCACCGTCCGCGTTACGACGGCTCTCGTCTCGCGTGCCCGGATCGATTAGGACGACGATTCCCCGGCGCGAGAGGCAGAGATGATTGTCCCCAATCGCCAGTGCAATCAATCTGCGATCGGGTCCGACGGCTTTAAACAGGGTCAGGTGCCGCGTTCAACCCGGTCAGGTCTCATTGTTTTTGTTAAAATAATGTCATTTGAAAGGAACTCGCACGTCTCTACGTAGAGAGAGTGCGATGAAGTATTTTTCGTTAATTTTATTTGGAGTCTGGGTTCTTGCTGAAATGCTTTCGGCACAGGATTCGAGGGCGGTCGTGTCGGGGGAGACCTTTGCTGATCGACTCGTTGAGGCGGCCAATTTCAGAACCACGCAGAGCGTCAGATATGAGCCGGCCTACGTCGTGATTGATTATCCCAATGGGGATGTTCCCGCTGACACGGGCGTTTGCTCGGACGTCGTGATTCGAAGCTACCGCGCTCTCGGAGTGGACCTGCAAAAGCGTCTTCACGAAGACATGAAATACAATTTTGCCTCCTATCCCAAAAACTGGGGATTAAGTCGGCCGGATAAAAACATCGATCACCGTCGCGTTCCGAATCTGCAGCGATTTTTCGAGCGGAAAGACGCGAAAGTGACGGCGGGCGGGAAAAGCGAATACCTGCCGGGTGACCTCGTTGCCTGGGATCTCACCGGAAGTGGCCTCTGGCACATCGGTATCGTCACTGGAAAAGACGAGTTTGTGCACAACATCGGAGGTGGTCCGGTGAAGGATAGAGGCATTGAGCGGTGGAAAGTGGTCGGACATTACCGCTATCATCCGGAAAAGTGAGTCTTGAAACTCTCGTGAAACTTCGTAGGGTTCGCCTCTTCCGGAGGACGAAGTCTCCCGGAGTGCAATGGAGGGATGGCTGCATGCCTCGCCACGAAAGTGGTTGTTGAAAGCGGAGCGTACCCGCATAAAGTGCGCAGCACATTAATCCGGAGGACGAAGTCTCCCGGAACAAAGTGGAGGGATGGCTGAGTCCGGTTTAAGGCGCTCGATTCGAAATCGAGTGTAGGGCAACCTACCGTGGGTTCGAATCCCACTCCCTCTGCCATCAAAATACCTCAGGCCCGGCGAAGCGGGCTTGAGGTATTTTGATATTCAGGTGTTCGATTCGAACCAATGTTCGACTCGAAGCGGATCGCCGCCCGGCGCAGCGAAGAGGTCGGCCGAAGGAAAGCGCGCAGCGATTGACGGCGCGGACAATCCCACTCCCTCTGCCATCAAAAATACCTAAGCCCCGGCGGGATTCAGGCCTCGTCCAGTTCATCAACCGTCGACTCCGGTGGCCTCGCGCGATTTCAACCAGCGTCGTCACGCTTTGAAACAGGTTCCTTTTTGGGACACCTTGTGGCGCGATTCGCAAATTGTCGTCGACGAAGATTCATGTTCAATTATGGCGAATCATCGAAACACTCCATCAGTATGCACTCTCATAAATCCCGCAGAAATTTCGTAAAAACCGTGGTTGGTTCAACGCTGGCCGCGCCGTGGGTCGGCTGGAAATCGACTGCAAACGCGGGTAATCCGAGCGATCAAATCCGGTTTGTCTGTTTCGGAGCGAACGGCAGAGCCTGGGCGAACATCAAGGAAATGGTGGCTGAAGTCCCGAATTCCAAATTGGTCGCGGTCGCCGAAATCGATTTGAACCGCACTAATCATGTGAAAGAGGTTCATCCCGATGCCAAAATTTATCAGGACTGGAGACAGCTTCTCGACAAGGAAGCGAATCATTTCGATGCCGCCATTGTTGCGACTCCGGACCACATGCACGGTCCGATCGCGATGAGCACGATGCAGCTCGGAAAGCACACTTACGGTGAGAAACCTCTCACGCGAACCCTTCACGAATGCCGCGCGCTTCAGGAGTATGCGAAGGCGAATCCGAAGCTCGTCACGCAGATGGGCAATCAGGTGGCATCCAGCTCATCGAATGGCAGCGGGGTGAAATGGCTCAGAGAGGGGATCGTTGGAAAAGTGAAGTCGGTTCACTCGGTCAATCCCAAGTCATGGGGGCAGCTCGGTCCGCTCGAGGGTGAAGTGACAGCGCCTCCGGAATATATCGACTGGGAACAGTGGAACGGGGTTCGCCCCAGGGCGGATTTCATTGCGGGGGCTTATCATCCCAGTAACTGGCGGAAACGTCTCGACTACGGCGCGGGAACACTCGGGGATATGGGGTGCCACATTTACCATCCGTGGTTCATGGGGCTCAATAATCCCGTGACTCTCGAGGTGACTTCTCATGGCCCCGGTCCGCATGCCGATCTGAAAAGCTGGCCCACCAATTCGCGGATTCACTACCGCATGAAGGGCAACGCACTCACTGACGGGGATTTTGATTTTACGTGGTATGACGGGACCGAGACGTTTCCTGAAGAGGTGTTGAGCGTCGTCGGGGGAGATCCGGCGAATCTGCCGAAGAGCGGAAGCGTCGTTATCGGAACAGAAGGGGCCCTCGTGCTTTTCCACAGCTTCACCGCGATGCCGAAATTGTATCGTTCCGGCGCACCGGTTGAGATTGAGAGTGACCCGACCGTTTCGACGAAGCATCATTTGAACTGGGCGGAGGGGATTCGCAGCGACAACGTTGACGGGCCTGTTTGCGAGTGGTCCTACGCGGGTCCAATGACGGAATCGGTGCTCCTCGGAACGGTTGCGAGCCGTCTTCCCGGAGAGACTTTGAAATGGGATTCTGAAGCGCTGAAGTTCACCGGTGAAACGACGGCGAACCAATATGTGAAAGAGGAATACCGGCCCGGTTGGGAGATCAAAGGGCTCTAATGCCGTCCTGACATTCACTCAGTGAAATTCGACATGAGCACATTTTCACCTTCCAAAGCAAGTGCCGGCATTCTCGTGCCCGACGGAGTATCCATTGAGGAGGCTCTATCAAGAACCACTCACCTCGCATTCGGAGCGCATCACGACGATCTCGAGATTGCGGCCTACACTTCCATCGAAGAGTGTTTCGGCAAACCGGATGCGTGGTTCACCGGAGTGGTCGTTACTGATGGCCGTGGCAGCTCACGGACGGGGCCCTATGCCGATTTCAGCGACGATGAAATGCGGGACATCCGCAGGCGCGAGCAAAACCGGGCCGCGATGGTGGGCGAATACAGCGCGGTGATCCAGCTGGACTATCAAAGCAGCGAAATCAAATCGGGAGTGAATGCGGACCTCGTGGAGGATTTGCTGAGTATCGCGAAATCAGCTGACGCTTCGACGATTGTCAGTCATCAGCCTCTCGATCGGCACGCCACCCACATTGCGGTTTTTTATCACCTCCTCGAGGCGTTGAGAAAGTTGTCACCGGATGAATTCCCGGAGGCCTGGATCGGCGCAGAGGTATGGGGCAAACTCGACTGGTTGTCACCTACGCAGAAGTTGACCTTCGACAGTGGCAAGAGGGAGCATCTCGCTCAGGCTTTGATCGGCGTGTTTGATTCTCAGATCGAAGGAGGGAAACGTTACGACCTCGGGGAGATGGGGCATCGCAGGGGAAATGCCACCTACGGGGAATCTCATGAAGGTGATGAGTTTGCGCTCGCCTCGCTGGGAATCGATCTTTTGGGACTCCTCAAAGATCCTTCACTTTCGGCAAAGGATTTTGCTCTTGATGCGATCAATCGTTTTCAATCGGAAACCGTCGAAAGACTTTCTGTCTGGCAGTGAGATGGAGGCGTTGCGATGAGTTCCCGTGTTCCCGGTATCTCTCGCGAGCCTCTGTGGCGGAAATTGGCTGATCGTATCCGCGAGGATATAAGAAGCGGTCTTTGGACGGAAACCCTTCCGGGGGAACATCAGCTGGCGAGGCATTACGAAGTCGGACGTCGCACGGTTCGCGACGGACTCGTCGCGCTGGAAAAAGCCGGGGCTATTAAGACGACTCCGGGGAAACCCAGGGAGGTCCTCCTCGATGCGTCCGACGCGAAGCCCGGCACCGGGGTTCCTGATCATGTTCTCTTGTTGAGCCCCTACGCCGAAGACCGCGGGATCAGCAAATCGCGGATCGTGTTCAACCGTATGTTTCAGAAACTGACGAAACACGGAATTCATTTGATCCCGCGGCGCGTCGATACTGGCTCTGACAAAGCATTAAACCGGAAACTGGGCCAATTGAAGAAACAGTACCCGCGGTCTGTCTGGCTCCTGCATGATTGCTCCGGTGCGGTTCAGCGATGGTGTCAGAGTCACGGGGAACGGGCTCTTGTTCTCGGTTCTAAAATTCAGGAGGCAGCCTTCACCTCCGTTGAAATGGATGCGGGGACGGTGATTGCTCACGCGGTTAATCATCTCGAATCGAACGGGCACGAGCCGGCGGACATGATGTTTCTGATTCGGCGGGATCCCGCCGAGATCAATCAGGAGGCAGCGACTCTTTTCCGGGAGGCGGTGGAGAAAAGGTGTCCGGATTCGACGCCTCGCATCCTTCAGCACGACGAGGCTAATTTGATCGATTTGCTGAAGCAAAAGCTGGGGGAACCTCATCCTCCAAGCGGCTTGCTGTGCTGGCGAACTCACGACGCGATCCGGACGGTCACGTTTCTAACGCACCAGGGCGTTCGCATTCCCGAAAAACTGTCCGTGATCAGTTGCGGCAGCGCGCCGGCGATGGAGTTCATTCATCCTGAGATCACGCGATTCCTCAGTCCCACCGCTGACTACGAGCGCTGTTTCATCAATCAACTCGAGAAGCTGATTCAAGGCGAGCCGTGCGGCGGCAGGGAATTTCGCTTCATCCCTGAATTTCTTGAAGGGAAAACCGTTTCGAAACCCCAGCGAAAATGAGATCGGCTGTCCGGTCTCATTTTGGAACATGTGATTCGGTCTTGTGAGAGCTTCGGAACAGAGACTACATTCAGACGACTACTATGATGATCCAACCCACATTAGATCCCGGCTTTGATCCTGCCGTGATTTGGAACCGGAATTTCCGCGCAAGAGTTGCCCTCGACCCGGGTTCCGAGGAAATTCACATTGCTCTGGCACGGCCGGACGGTGTTACGTTTCGACACTCGACGAAGATTTTGAGTCCGGTTGAGGAGAATGCGGCGCACAATTATCGCTATGTCGAGCGCCTCATCAAATTTCTCCTGTGGGCGCAAGGTGGCTCCCGCATTTTCATTGCAGGGAACGAAGCTCTGACTGCGAAGCTGGCCGAAGTTTATTCCGCGACCGGTGCCCGTAAGTTCGATAGCGAGATCCTCGGATCGCGTGTTTTCGGCGAGCCTGTCACCGTCACGAGCGTGGAGAAAAGTGAGCTCCCGGCGGAGCAATCCAACGCCGCTTCCCCCGGGAAAAACCTCGATGGCTGTCGCATCGGCTTTGACCTGGGTGGTTCGGATCGAAAGTGTGCCGCCGTGATCGATGGTGAAGTGGTGTTCTCCGAGGAGATCGAATGGGATCCTTATTTCCAGTCCGATCCCGACTATCATTACCGGGGGATTCTCGAGTCACTGCAGAGCGCCGCCTCGCACCTTCCCCGTGTCGATGCGATTGGTGGTTCCGCTGCCGGCATCTACATTAACAATCAAGTGTGCCTCGCTTCGCTCTTTCGCGGCGTTACCGACGAATCCGTCTTTAAGAAGCGGGTTGCTCCCATGTTTACCGATATCATGGCGGAACACTACCCCGGAGTGCCGTTCGAAATTGCGAATGACGGAGATGTCACTGCTCTCGCCGGCGCGATGACGATGAACACCAACGGCGTTCTCGGCATCGCGATGGGAACGGCGGAAGCGGTGGGATATGTCGACACGAACGGAGGTATCACATCGAAACTCAATGAACTTGCGTTTGCTCCGGTCGACTATCGGGATAACGGGCCCGTCGATGAGTGGTCCGGAGACGAAGGGTGCGGAGTTCAGTTTTTCTCCCAGCAAGGCGTCGCCCGTCTCGCGGAATTAGCCGGTTTCGGGTTTGGAGAGATGGGCTTCCCCGATCAGCTGATCGAAGTTCAGAACGCGATGAAAGAGGACGATTCCCGAGCCCGGGCGATCTACGAATCTTTGGGAATTTGCTTCGGTTACTCGATTGCTCACTACGCTGAATTTTATGACATCAACACACTCATCATTATGGGACGCGTCACGAGCGGCGCCGGTGGTGATTTGCTCATGGAGAAAGCCAGAGAGGTGCTGCAACGGGAGTTTCCTGAGCTGCACGAGAAAATAACGCTGACCGCTCCGAGCGAAAAAATGAAACGCCACGGACAGGCGATCGCCGCCGCCTCTCTGCCTGTCTCCAAAGGTAGCGCGTGACTTGGCTACTCGCGCCGCGGCGGTTGAGGATCGGGCGTTGCCCGGAAAGCGCATGACCGGCTCAATCGGGTATTGACCGAAAGCCCCTCAAACGCCGAACTATCAGCGAAGATCGCAACGCTTCTCTGTCGGTTGGTTCGAGGCGCCCCGGGCAGAGCGGTCGCAGGCTTCGGTTCTCTATTTATCCGTCATCATGCCCAGTAACGAATCCACTTCAAAAGTCGCTCGCATCTTCCGGAAGATCGGTCCCGGCCTCGTCACTGCTTGTGTCGTCATCGGTCCCGGCAGTATTCTGACCTCTTCTAAAGTGGGGGCTGTCGAAGGTTACTCAAAAATCTGGGTCGTCATTCTTGCGGTGTTTTTTATGCTCACCTACATCACGTTGGGGATGCGCCTCGGTGCCGTGACGGGCCAATCCAACGGTGACCTGATTCGTCGGCACATGTCGAGGTGGTTCGCGATCCTCATTGGGTTCTGCGTGTTTTACATCGCGGCGGCGTATCAGTTTGGAAACAATCTCGGCGCCAATTCCGCGCTCGAAGCCTATTCAGGATTCAAATACTGGCCGCTCGTGCTCAACGGGATTTCGCTGACTTTTCTTTTCGCTTTCAAGAATCTCTACAAACTGCTCGAACGGGTCATGACGTTTTTCGTCGCCCTGATGCTGGTGGCGTTTGCGATCAACCTGATTTTCGCGAGACCTGATCCGGTGGAGATGGCAGCGGGCTTGAATCCTTTAAGCGGTGGCTCCACGATCGGTTTGCCTCTGCTGGGATTGATTGGGACGACGTTTGTGATCAATGCCGCATTTTATCAGTCGTATCTTGTCAGATTCAAAGGCTGGACCGTCGATAATCTGAGAAGCGGGGTGGTCGATGCGCGGGTCTCGGCGGGGATCATGGCCGTGATTACGATTATGATCATGGCCACCGCCGCCGCTGTCCTGCGGGGGCAGGATCTTACCAACGTCGCCGATGTCGCCGACCAGTTAGAGCCGCTTTTCGGAGAAAAAGGACGTGTTATTTTCTGCGTCGGACTTTTCGCCGCCGCTTTCTCCTCGTTCATCGTCAACTCGATGACCGGCGGTTTTATTCTCGCGGATGCCCTCGGGCTCGGGAGCACTCCCGACGATCGCTGGCCCCGCTATTTGACTGCTGCCGTGCTCCTCATCGGTATGGGAGTCGCGATGTATGTCATCGAGACGGGGGCAAAACCTGTCTCTGCGATCGTCGCGGCGCAGGCCACCACCGTGATAGCGGCACCGCTCATTGCTTTTGCGTTGCTTTGGCTGACCAATTTGAAGTCGGTGATGGGGGAGCGTCGCAATGGTATCTGTATGAACATCGCGGCGGGAAGTGGACTCGTCGTCCTCATCGGGATGTCGATTTACACTGCCGTCGAGAAAGTCTGGCCGGCGATCAGCGGTTCCGGTGCGTGACAGCCTGATGTGATTCCTGTTACAGAATAGAGATTGGATCTCACGATGACGCCTTCGACGATAACTTTTCCTGACACACCACTCTCAATGCGCCGGTGCTTTCCGATTGTGTCTTTTTAATTTTACCCTATGAATAAATCTATGAACTTCTCATTTACCGGCTTCGCGGATGAAGCTGACAAGACACTGACCGGCCAGATTGAAACCCTGAAGCGGGCAAACTGGAACGCGATCGAATTGCGACTCATTGAAGGTGCGAATGTCTGCGACTTGTCGGACTCAGAGTGGGCCTCGGTTCGCGATCAACTTGCCGAAGCGGAAATTCAAATCGTGGGCTTCGGCGGGCAAATCGGTAACTGGGCCCGGCCCATATCGAGCGACTTTCAGAAGGATCTCGACGAACTCGAGCGCGTCGCTCCCCGCATGCGCGAAGTCGACTGCAAGTTTCTGCGCATCATGTCTTATCCGAATGATCCTGACAGTCCGTTCGAGCGCGAAGCCTACCGCGACGAGGTGATTCGCCGTGTCACGATCCTCGCTGAAATGGCGCAGAACGAAGGCATCATCCTCGTTCACGAGAACTGCTCCGGCTACGGGGAGTCTCTCGAAGGCGTTAAGGAAATCCTCGAAGCGGTGCCGAATCCGGCGCTCCAGCTCGTCATGGATACGGGGAACTCCAGCCTGCACGAAAATGATATCGAGGCGACCTGGAAGTATTATACCGAAACCTACGACCGAACCGCTCACATCCACATCAAGAGCGCGAAGCCGAATCCCGAAGGTGGCGACTACATCACCTGTTTCCCTAAAGAGGATCCCGTGCAGGAGCGCATTCTTCGCGATCTCGTCGCGCGTGGATACAAAGGCTGGCTCTCGATCGAGCCGCACATCATGGCTGCGGTTCACGCCGGCAAGGATGTCGAAAACAAGGAAAAGGCAGCGCAGGTCTGGATCGATTACGCGAAAGAACTGGAAGATCTCGTTCGCGAGGTAGGCGCGGAATAATAGAATCATTTCCGATTAAAACCGGGGCTGGCTGCGTGACGAAAGTCGCGTCAGCGAGCCCCTTTTTTTGATCTCATTTGATCGGGATTCGCCTCTTTGATTTTCCCGTTCAGTTCGGAAAAGTGACGATGGTATGATCGAGCATTCCGATACGGTTGCGGGGCGGCAATGACGGGGCAGGTCATCGCGAGCGCTCAACGGTGCGAAAGCACCGGCGTCGTCGGGAGGTTGGAAGAAAGGAGCTGCGACTGTTCATTCTCAGCGTCTCCGATTTCCAATCCCTGCCCCGTTTCCAGAATTCTGGAGAACTCAAAATCAATCAGGCAAAAGCACCCTCTGCGGGAATCGTAGGTAATGTTGCGGTTTGCCCGGTCGTTGTGGCGGACACCATACTCTTCCAGCGAATCAAAGAGTTCGCGTGCCTTCCGCTTGCTGAGCTTCTGCGCCCGGCCACCGCAGTTGCTGGTGACGAGATAGAGTTCGTCGTGATCAGACTCAAGAATCCTCGGAACGAAGGGGCAGTTCCGTTTTTCGAGGTAGTTGAGAGCGCGGCGCTCGTTTTCGAAACGCTCTTTTGCGAGCGGACCTTTGAACCACTTGTGAACCCGCCCATCGAACCCGATGCGCACCAGCGAGACCCCGGAGTTTTTCATTTCAACTCTATGGCTGTTGTCAGGACGTTTCATTGCAGGAATAAAGGGGATGAGAGATTCAGCTGGGAATTGAACTGGTGAACCCGGGTGGTTTTACGGTGAGGCTTGAACATTCAACCTGTTGGAGAATGGACTCTGAAGTGTTGCCCATGAGAACACCCGGTACCCCCACTCTCCCGACTGTTCCCATAACGATCAGATCTGCATCAAGTTCTCTCGCCTTTGCGGGGATATCACGAGATGCGTACCCCTTGATGGCGTAGAGGTGGGGCTCCAGATACTCCATCTCTTTCGGGTGCTTTTCACTGAATTCCGATATCAGATCCAGGATCCAATTTTCCCTGTCCTGTTGCTCTTCCTGCTCCATCAGGTCGACTTCCTCATGTGTGAAGTGGCTGCGAGGTGAACGGAGTAGGGATTCGAACGGCATTCTCCAGGTGTGAACGATGTGCAGTTTGCTTGAATCTGCGATCGCGAGCCAGGCGGCGAACTCCAGAATTCGGAGGTTTAAGAGATGGTTCTCCGGTGATTCGTCGTCTCGATCCACCGCGGCGACGATTACGTCGAGACTCGGTTTGAAAACGGGTTTGGTGATAAGCACGGGACACGGGCAATATCGCATTAGATTGATGTCGGCTGAGCCGAACAAAACGTGAGACCTTTTCGGACCGTCCGGTGCCTCGCTCGACTTAATGACCATGTCATAGCCGTCACGGATGACTGCCGCTGCCACTTCGTAGTCCATCTTTCCGGTGAGAACTTGCGTGGAGACTTCGAGATCGGACTCGCGTTGCAATTCTTCGCATTGGGCATCGAGGCTCTCGCGGACGAGTGCCTTCTCGCTCTCCATGAGACCCCTGAAGCCGGTGTGAGCATTCAGTAGCAGATTATAACCGGGTGGAATCCGGAGGATCGAAGCCAAAGTCAACGATGCCTGGTTGCTTTTAGCCAGTGCGACGGCCCGTTGCAAGCCAACTGAATCGTCTTGATCGTGTGAGGTGATAAACAATATTTTTTTCAGGGGAGTCATGGAATTGTGAGTCGTGAGGGAGCGGCGCATCGTTCCAACAGAGTTCGGTCGATGAGCCAACAGGGGGGGGATGGGTCGTTCTAAATTCAGTGGATTTTAGTTCTGTGTTAGGAGGTTCTTCAGTATCCAAAACGTCTTTTCCTGGATCTGAGTGAGGGCGATTGTGATATCTTCTGTTTTTGTTACGTCGATTCTGTTACCTCGCTGCTCGCGCTTCTTTACGAGGTGTGAGAACATCCTCGCGATGCGAGAGGCTGTTCTGTCCGCAAAGAGTGTTTCTAAGGTTCATTCCGGAGTTTCATCAGAATCGGTAGATGGCAGCCAGGCCGGAGTCGGTCGGCATTTTATCTTTAGGAATGACGACGACTTGTCCTCCGGTCTTGACTACTTTCTCCCCGAGGTCGTCGAGTAGGTCATCGACGTCAGGGTTCTCCAGTTCATCGAACTCGATGATGCCGGAAGTTTCGTCACAACGCCCGGGGATCTGGCGGTCAGCTTCGATGAGGAGCGTTGCCACGCGTCCGGCAACAGCTGCTTTCGTCACCTGTTCGAGATCGTAATTTCCCAGTCCTTTGGACTGAGCTGAATTGAACATTTCGACCATTCCAGCGAGGCGTTCCAAGTAGCAGGGCTCGAAGGCCTGCCAGGCGCGATCCCTCATTTCGTCTATCGAAAGAGATTCCGGATTGGTCGTGATGCCGTTTTTCACCAGTAACGGATTTCGGCTTACCCGTCTGAATCCATTGTTGCCTTCCGGTAGAGAAACCAGGATTAAGGGAAGACCTGATGGTCGTGTGTAGTGCTTGAGAATAGCACGGTCCACTGCACGGAAATACCGATCGGAATCATGATCTTCTGATTCTTCGGCGCCCAGTCCACCGCGCATTCGGCTACCGCTTGAACGCGGGGCAGTCGTGGAAACTTCCACGTGCATTTCCTTTCGCGACACTTCCCGCGCGCTATCAATTGCTATTCTCACCTCCTCCGACAGAGGAACAGCCGAGATTCCGTAGCGATTGCCTTCGAACAGAGTGACCTTCTTCCCGTTGACCCCGAGCACGTGGTAACGGTCCGCTGATTGTAGAATTCGGAGCAGGGGTTTGAGGTGAAAACTGCCGGCTACGACTGCCAATTCTTCGACTGGCCGTTGAAGACGATAGACTTGAAAGAAGTCGGAGGCGCCAAGCACGACGAGCCCGTCACCGGACTGCTTCCAAAAGTCGACGTCTTCTGCGAGCTTTCTAAATGGATTCAGTATTTCTTTCACCTTTTTTGACTGGTATTTCCTGGTGAGTGACTTCTCCAGAACCTTTACCAAATTCCGAAATCGGATCGGATCCTGTTGGTTGTCCGGATAGTTTCGATGGGTTGGCTGGTAGAGTGAAAGACAGGGCTGCTTTCGGGAATTGTAGAGTTCTTGCGTATAGTCTAAGTCCAGATAATGCATGGTTTGTTGTTAAGTTCGGGGTTTGAGTTCAGTCACTCGTGTGAGAGTCGGAATCAGAGATGAAAGTGTTTTTCCGATTCCGGATCGTAGGAAGGTCCGGTAATCTTGCTGTGTCGTTATTTGGCTTTCATCATGAGAATCAGCGTATTTCCGGCTCACTTACTGACTCAATATAAGAGTGAAATACTGATCATCTAAGACTAAGAACCAATTGATTCGTTAGTTTTAAGCTAACTGTAAGTCGCCGCGTTAGGTTGACCGTTCGGGGCTTCTTTCAGAAAGGGAAGAGCCGGGGTGTCAGAAAAATGGTGACGAGGCCGGCTAAAATGAGCAGCGGTATGCCTACCTTGAAATAATCAGAGAGTTGATATTTCCCCTGGCTCACCACCAGCATTGCAGCGGGATTGGAGAACGGAAGGACGAACCCAGACGATGCTCCGATAGCGATCGTGACAGCAAAAGCATAGGGTGTCACCTCAAGTGCCTCTGCTGCACGGATTGCGATCGGTGCGAGTAAAATGGATGTCGTAGTTCCGGAGATTAAAATTCCCGCTCCGGCGGCAAAGACGTACAGGATTGCCAACATCGTGTGCGGTCCGGCGCCGCCGATGCCGGTTACGAGATGTTCAACGATTACGTCGAGGGCATCGGTTTTTACGAACGCTTCGGATATGGACATCATTCCTGCGATCAGTACGATCGTGCTCCAGTGAATCGCATTGTAGGCCTGCTCCATCGTCAGGCATCGAGTCGCGACGGCAAGTAATGAACAGATCGTTACCGCAACCACAATCGGCGCGATATTGGATACCGAAAGAATGACCATGAGACCGAGAATTCCGAGAGCGACGGGAGCACGCTGCCACGCTGAAGCGACCTGATCAATTTCTGCGGGAAGAGCCAACACGACAAAATCATGAAGTTTTGACTGAAGTTTTCGAATTCGCGTCCAGGGACCAACGACGAGCATGGAATCACCACTCTGGATTTCCTGATCGATGAAATCCGGGAGGCTCTTCTCTTTGCGTCTAAGTCCGAGAATTTGAATATCGTAGATGGATCGCAGGCCGAACTTACGCAAAGTGGTTCCGATCAGTCTGGATTCAGGGTGCACGAGAACTTTGGCAATCCCGGTTTCCTTTGCCCAGCGAGTTCGGTCGATATTGCGGATTTCAAGTCTTTCGAGTTCAAAATTTGATTGAAGTTCCTCGACGGTCCCGGCATCGCCAACCGCTACGAGCACATCTCCGGCCCTGATCTCTGTATCTGCCGGGGGAACTGTAGTTACAGCCGAACCCAGAGGTCCTCTGCGGTCAATCATGATTATTCTGACAGAGTAGTCTTTCCCGATTGTTGACGTGGTAAGGCTCCGGCCTACGAGGCTTGATTCTGCGGGCACCTGGAGTCGATACACGGCTCCGGGGATTTCGAACTCTTCAAGGAGGTCTCTCACCGTTTGAATCTGCGTCTTCGGGGGATTTGTTCGGTCCCCGGGAAGTAATCGCCGTCCGATAGTGATCATATAAATGATGACCAGCGCCAACACGGATATCCCGATCGGGGTGAATGAAAAGAATCCGAGTGGTTCGAAACCGGCTCGGGTTAATTCAGCAGAGACGACCAGGTTCGATGTTGTGGCAATAAGGGAAGTCATTCCGCCCACCGCTCCGGCATAGACCAGTGGCATAAGGAGGCGGGAAGAATTAAGATTGGATCTGTTGGCTATGCTGAGCACGACAGGGATGAAGATCGCGTTCACAGCAATGTTGCTCATGAAACATCCTAACACAGCTACCACGGTGATTAACAATGCAAGAAGGCGTGCCTCTCCGTTTCGCGAAGACCTCACGAGCCACGTTCCGATTTGATGAGCGATTCCGGTGCGCGCCAGCATGTCGCTGATGACAAGCAAGCCTGCGACCATGATAACTACCGGGCTCCCGAATCCCGAGAAAGCTTCGGATGGAGTGAGGATCCCACTTAGAATTAGTGAAAGTACGACCAGCAGAGCTACGATATCGAGTCGCATTCTCCCGGAAACGAAAAGCGAACCAGCTATTGCGACGACTGCGAATACGAACAATATTTCGTGAGTCATTGCTCTTCCCCGGGGAGTGCTGTCGGGCGACACTCGAGCAGGATGCTTCCGGTCTCGTCAGTCTGGTATCGAGGTTCGTCGGACATTAGTTCCTCACCGGGTTCGCCGGCGAATGTATCGGCTTGAAAGAGTGGTCGCGGCTCTGCTCAGTGCGACAGAAAAAGTGCTTTCTTCTTTCGCTGGATTAAACTTTTAGTGAAACTGCCGACGAAAAAATCTTTCAATAACTTCCGGGAATGAATTCCTGCTACAACGACGTCGAACATTTTCAGGTAGTCGTCGTCTACTGCCGATTCTATCGGTGAATTCACACTTTCAAGTTTCACCTTTCCGATTCCGTGGGACCGGAGAAATGCCCCGGCATTCTTGAGTAGAAATTTGGCCTGTTCCGGCTCCTTTTCGGCAACCAGAACGGTGACCTCCATGTCGAAGGGGACCGCGAAGGAAGCGAAGTCCTGCATTGCTCTCGCAGATGCCAGACTTCCGTCGAAAGTAATTAAGGCAAAGTCGAATTTCTCTACCGCTTTTGAGGGAACCGCGAGAACCGGAGTGGTGCTGCGATCCAACAATTCGGTCAGTGAATTGCCATTGGTCTCTCGCGTTGCAAAATGAAAGGAAGTCTCGAGACCTGTCACGACGAGATCAAAAAAGATTGCTGACTCCAATAACTTCTGCACCGGCATTCCGGCATATTCAGTTTTATAATATTCGACGTCAGCTTCGCTGCAAATCTTCTCAAACCGTTCGAGGCACCCGGATAAAATGTGTTTCGCATGGAAAATCTTGTTCTCCACCCTTTCGTTCATCTTCGGGTAGTAAGGACCTGAAGCAGGGATGACGCTCGACCTGATTTCCTCAGAATCTAAAACTGCGAGACCGGACACTACTGAGTCATGGATCCAGGCTACGTGGCATGCCGTTTCCGCTGCTGCCGTTGCGTAGTCGGATGGATCGAGAGGAACAAGAATTCTTCTGATTAGCGTTTTCATAAAGTGGACCGGGATTAGTTGCTTTGTTTGCTCCGATTCGCTCGTTTCAGGCGAAGGGTTGCTGGAACTCTGTTAAAATAGATGAGATGGATACTTCGGCAAAGACGAAGAAACGAACCGATCGATAGCTTTTTGCTAAGTTATGATATTCGCGCTGCCCGTGATTTCATTTCTCATCGTTCGGGAAATATCAGGGTAATGCTATTTCAGGAGGGCCGTAAATTCCTGTGTTCTTCCGATGGCGGAAGGCTTCCGGGGTGCCCAATCATGGAGGTGCCTATATGGCGCTGTTCGGTCGATTCCGGCCGCACGAAAGGTCTCGTCGCGGGTTTGGCGACGGGGCGTTCACGCGTTCTGAAGAGTCAAGCCGGCAAGATTCTTTCTCCGCCATCGCATCGAAGAGTTCGTTTTCCTCCGGATTTGCGCGCAAGTCGGAAAGCGTTCAACTTGTCATCAGTACGGCCGGGTCGCTTCTTGTCCGGGGATCCGCGATTGCCGCGTCAGAATTCAACTGTCCGTGGTTTGCTGCCGTCCATTGTGATCACAGTCCGGGCGTTTAAGTCCTGATGCTGTAGGCATGGAGAAAGTTCCGCTCTGTCTGAGAAATCTCAGACCGAGTCGGCTCATCACTTTGCAGTGAATTCGAATGTCCTGCCGGCGGCTTTGTTCGCCAACGTGCGATCGATGACTGTGCTTTCAGCTTTCTCCGGGATCGTATGTGACCTCGGTGATACGGAATCGTCGGGTTCCCGCAGGGACATCCCATTCTATCTCGTCGCCGCATTCGTATCCGAGGGCGCCGGATGCGATGGGCGCGAGGATCGACAGCTTGTTCTCATCAGGATTGGCGTCCTCGGGAAATACGAGCGTGAAGGTGAGTTCTTCTGAAGTGTCCAAATCCATTATCGTAATACGGGAGTTCATCCTCACGACGTCATCCGGAAGGTTGTGTGGCTCCACTGTGGTAGCTCGCTCCAATTCGGCGGCGAAGGCGTTCAGCTCCGTCGTCAGGTTCTTCTCTTTCTCAAATGTCAGTAACATTTGTTGAAGCCGGTATTTATCCTGACGTGTAATATAGATAGGAAGAAGCTGAGTGGGGGTAACTATGTTTTTCATGGTGTTTGGGTAAAGATTGCGACCCAACAATAGTGAAAATAATTCTATCTTCTAAGACTAAGAAACGATTGAATTGATAGGTTTTTCGTATCAATTGATTCACCGATGGAATATCTCAATTTTCACCACCTTCGCTACTTTTGGACGGTCGCCAGAAATGGGAGTGTCAGGGGCGCCGCCGAGGAGCTCGGGGTCTCCCAGCCTTCGATCAGTGCACAGATCCGGCTGCTCGAAGATTCTCTCGGGGAGGAGCTTTTTTTGCGCACGGGGAGGAGGCTCGTTTTGACTGAGGCTGGAATAACCGCGATGGCCTACGCCGACGAGATTTTCTCAGCGGGACGTGAACTGGTGAATGCAGTGGGGATGGGAACGGGGCGTTCGCTTCGCTTCAACGTGGGGATGACCGATTCACTTTCGAAGCTGATCGGTTTTGAAATTCTCAAACCGGCGTTCCATTATTCGCGACCCACGCATGTTGTGACGCGTCAGGGGGAGCTTTCGGTACTGGTGAACCAACTTCAGAATCATCGACTCGATCTGATTCTCGCGGATGAACCGGTCACGAGCAGTATGAAATCGGCGATGTTTAATCATCAGTTAGGCCATTCGGGTGTCACATTCTGTGCTGTTCCGAAGCTCGCGGCCAAACTGCGACGCAATTTTCCCGAGTCGCTCCACGGGGCTCCGGCTTTACTGCCCAGTGAGAATATGGGGATGCGCTGGGCGCTTGAATCGTGGTTCGACACCGTAGGGGTGAGGCCCCATTTAGTGGGCGAGTTTGAGGACGCGACTTTGATGGAGGTGGCTGCCTCGGGTGCTCTCGGATTCACGACGGTTCATACCGTCGTCGACCAGGCTGCGCTCAAACATTACGGATTGCGTGTCATCGCGAAAGTGGAGGAATGCGGGAGTGACTTCTATGCGATCACGGGGGAACGGAAGGTGAAGCACCCCGTTGCCGCCGAAATTACAGAGAGCGCTTTTTCGCAACTGTTTGCGACGTCAGAGAAGTAACGTCCGAATCGAATGGCGGGGCCTCATGCGGTGCGACGATCGATGTTTGCTACCGGTGATCTCAACTCGGTCCGGTAAACAGGGAACAACGTTCTGCAACCGCCTAGACCATCGAAATCGTTTTCATGCGCGCTTCCCATTCCTTGATGTTGGGGAGGTAGTCGCCGATCGTGAAATCCCCGCTGAACTGAGCGTTCCCGATCACTCCGAAGAGCGCGTAGTCGGCAAAAACGGGGTGATCGGCGAAGAGAAAGTCGCAGTCCTGAAGATGCACTTCGTAGGGTGAGAGAGCGTTTTCAAATTCCGCGGCGATCGCCTCCGCGTTTTCCCGCCATTGATCGACACATCCGACTCCCAGTTTGCGTTCTTTGTGGCGAATGAGCATGATTCGCTCTCCGGGGTCTTCAATCGCAGCGATCACGGCCGGATCGGCGAGGGGAAAGCCGAGTCCTTCTAGATAGTCCTCGATGTGAGCGATCACGATATCCTGAATACCGATGTGCTGCGCGGGAAACAGATCGCCCTTGGCAAAATGCCGGTCCAGATAATGAGGGACCGCGAGAGGATCTTCCGGCGTTTCGTGAACGATCGCCGAGCCATGTTCCAGAACCGGAACCTGGTAGTAGACTCCACCGGTGAGACGGGCCAGTTCGCGCCTGTCCCAGGCCGGAACGGGAACACGCTCGAAGGGAACCCCGTAGGCCTCAAGGACCCGGGCGACGGGGATGCAGTAGGGGCTGTGGGACATTTCGTGGAGACGTACTTTCATGGGACTGGTTGCTGGTTTCTAGAATGACTGAGCCGGATTGTGATCGTCGTTAAGGGTAGTTGGATCAGGGGAATAAGGGCGAGTCCAAAGATCTCGCTCCTGTAAAAATGTACAATAAATGCGGGTTTAAGCCAACGGATTCAGATCACGTGTTTGCCTGATAAGAATAACAGAAATGGAGTCCGACGAGAGGGAGGTAATGTCAGGATTCTTTTTTGGCGCTGAGTTCTTCCAGCAATTCGATTTGGACTTGCTGGATTTCCACGAGTCGTTCCCACTGCTGCAACAGGAGGTGATCCATTTTTTCGTGGAGATGGCGGATCTCCAGTTCTGCCTTGAGATTGATCTGGTAGTCGTGTTCGGCCCGGACGCGATCTTTAGCTTCCTGGCGGTTCTGGCTCATCATGATGACGGGGGCCTGAATCGCGGCAAGGCAGGAAAGTAACAGATTGAGAAGGATGAACGGATAGGGGTCAAATGGCTTTGTCAGGAGGAGGAAGGTGTTGATTCCAATCCAGATCAGCAAAAACGCGAAAAACGAAATCAGGAACGTCCAGCTGCCTCCGAAAGTCGCAATCCCGTCGGCGAGCTTCTGACCGAGGGTTAGTTTGCCTTCAAAGTCGGCGTGGACCTCCTGCGACATGAGGTCCTGTTGCTTGAGACTTTCAAGGACGCCCTCTTCGAGGTGGGAAAGTTCCCCTTTCTCGCCGATCAGCAAATTCTGGACGTATCGCACGCGGTAGTCCGCGAGATCTTCCTGACAAATGTAGGAGGTCAGCTGGACTTCCGGATGGTCTTTTTCGATCTCGCGAAGGACTTTGGGCCGTATTGTTCCGACCGGAGAGATTTTGCCGGGAGGAAACAGTTTCCCGCAGATGAAGCAGGGGAGCAGGTTTTTGGATGGTGGCATGGTCCGTTAATGAAAGGTGGCGATGTTTCAGGCCGGGTTCGTGCGCGATGGGAGCCTGGATGATCCGGTGTCTTTTATTCAGGTCGCTTCGTCATGAATCTCATCGGGGGGGATTCGGTCATAGAAAATTTTGGACGGGGCAACGGCTCCACCTGAAACGACGAAGTTCATCGCTTCGTCCATCGTCCAATCGGTGGGGGTGAGTTGATCCAGTGGCACGATTTCCAGATAGCCGGAAGTCGGAACGGGTGTTGTCGGCACATAGACCGCAGCCAGTTCTCGACCGGTTCCGGCATCGTTGAAAACGCGGGTGACAATGCCCACGCTTTTCATTTCCGGAGAGGGGAAATTGAGCAGAACGATTCTCTCCATGTTGCCGCCCGGCTTGCCCTGAAGGACGGTCGTGAGCTGTTTGACAGAACCGTAAACATCTTTGACGAGAGGGAGCCGGTTGAGGAGCGATTCAAAAAAGGCGACAAGCTTCCGGCCCGCCACGAAGAGGGTGAGCAGGCCGACGAGATAGATGATGATGATGACAAAAATAAAAGCGACCACATTTCGAACCACCTCGTTGGAGAGGTAGGGATCGATGCCGGGAAAGTAGGATTTCGCGAAAGTGGTCGTGGCTTCCACGAGCGGGCTGCCGACGACGGAGAGGGTCTGGAAGAGAAAGGAGACGACGAGCCAGGTGAGCCAGAGCGGAATCAGAGTAAGGAGACCGGCCACGAGTATCCGGCGGGTCGATGAACCATGGTGGCGATCAGATTCTGCTGGCGGGGGCATTTACCTTGGGCGTTCAGACTTTTGACCGGAAACGGGTAGCCGTGACGGTTTCCGATTCCGGCTCTCTTCTCGAATCTTTGAACACTCTCATACAGCATGTGCCACGTCACGCTGAATTGCGTGAGAGTTGGGGCAGGTGTTCGAGTCTTCCCGCTACCATATGAGAAGCTCGCCTTGCGGTAAACTCGGTGTGGCGGGCGAACTTCGAGTGAAGACGAGTTGAGTCAGCGCTTGAGGTTGTTATTGCTCATGGATGTCGGGCCCCTTTTGGTATCCGACGGGGGCTCTCATGGGCACGGGGCGCAGTCCTTTTTGGAGAGCGGTTATTCTTTCACCGCTAAAACCCGAATCCAACGTCCTCCTCCGTCAATAGCGTCCCCGGCTCTCTCGGTTTGGCTGATGAGGGAGAATCCGGCTGCCTTCAGCAGGTGGGGGTAGTTGTGCGAAAATGCCATTTCTCGTCCGTAGATGAGAGAGTCGGTTTCTGTTTCGAGATCATGATCCGTGGCAATGGTCTCGATGAGGCAGATGGCAACCGGGGAGAGGTTCCCGGCGGCGAAAGTGAAAAGAGCTTCGAGTTCTGCCTGCAGAAAATATTCGAGGACACCCCCGTTCGTGAGAATTAAACAATTCGGTTTTGCGTGTTCGGGAATCCACTCGTTGGCGTCGGCGGCTTCGAATGACGTTTTCTCCGATTGATTCGCATCCCTGTTTTTCAGGATCTGTTCTTCTCCCAGATCGATTCCGGTTATGGTTGTAAATTGCGGGAACCGATCCCGCATGTAAGCCAGAACCTGACCGCCGCCACAACCTATTTCGTAGAGATGGTTCAGGGGCCGATCTGCTCCCCGTTCCGTCAGCAACGAATCAAGTTCGTCGATCACGCTGACGTCATGGCCGAGAAAGAGTCTCTCGAAGCGGTCGTCCCATCCTTCGTGAAAAGCGGCTGCTTCCCGTCCCCAATAATGAGAAAGAAAGTTTCGCAGTTGCTGGTGGTCTTTCTCCCTGAATGCCTTTGCGTAGAGTCCGTTTCTAATCAGTCGATTCAGGATTTTCCCGTCGTCGGCAAAGGGTTCTTTTTCAACCTTTGAACGTCTCCCCGGGAAGATTGATCCGAGCAACGATCCCGCCACCTGGATTGCCCGTTTTGAGAACGGGAAGTCTGAGAATTGTCGTCTTGCGGAATTCTCCTGAAAATTGATAAAGTTCAAAATATTGGTTGGGTTGGTAGAGTTAAAAGCGAATTGAGATGCCGCCTCCGACGCCGAACTCAGAGTGATAGTTGCCTACGGCAGAGATATTTTTCCCGATGATATACTCGAGGCCGGCCGCCCACTCGTATTCTGTGCGGGTGTCGTATTCGAGCTCCCCGAAGACATGGAGTCGATCAGTGACGGGGTAGCTCTTTGCGACGCCGAAACGAAATTCCCCCTCGGTGTCGACCCAGCCGAAGCTGTCGATCAGAAACGGCAGAGGGTAGCGATAGCCGAATATCCCGCGGCCTTCAGGGTAGGCATCGCTGTTGGTGATTTCGGCTCCAGCAAAGAGGCTCAGGAAGCGGTTGTGAAAGTAATTTCCCGTGAGCTGGATCTCGTATTCGGTTTCAGCGACGTTGCCCCAGCCGACTTCCCACTCAACAAGACCTGAGTAGCGAATCCCTGCAAACTCGTAGAATCCTTCGGTCATGTGTGACATGAAATCCCCCATGCCATAGGAGTAAATATCGACTTCGAAGAGTTCATCTCTCACTGCCCGGGTCGCGGGATCCGGGGTGAAGCTTTTGTATTCGACGACGCGCGCCATGCCATTGTGCATGTGATAGAGCAAGTGGCAGTGGAAGAACCAGTCGCCGACCTCGTCTGCCTCGAACTCGAAAACGGTTGTGGCCATCGGCATGACTGCGACGGTGTGCTTGAGAGGGGAGCGATCACCCTGTCCGTTAATGACACGGAAAAAATGCCCGTGCAGGTGCATGGGGTGATACATCATGGTCCGGTTGATCATGATGAAGCGCACGATCTCGCCCTCCTTGATCTGGATTTGATCGTCCTCGTGGAGAGCTTTGTTATTCAAATACCACACGTACCGCTCCATATCTCCATCAAGAGTGAGGCGGATTTCGCGGACTGGTTTGCCTGCCGATGGAGCAGTTCGGTGGAGCGCCCGGAGCTTCGGATACGGTGGGAGAGGCCGCTTCGGGTTCATGCCATCAACCACCATCTCGCGTCCCCTGCTGTCGTAGTGCGTTCCGTCAACGGGGCCTCCCATGACCGGTCCCATCGACATCTCCATTTCTTTTTCAGGGGGATTGGTTCGTGAGGAGTGGCCCATTGAGCCATGATCCATCGGCGCTTCACCCATCTCCATGCCGGAGTGGTCCACGCCTGACATTCCGCCCTTTTTGCGCCGGTCTCGGGGCAAGCTCATCCCCATGCCCGGGCGTGGTTGCTCTTCGCCGGGCGGTTGCGAAGCGAGTCCGGTGTTCATGGTGTTTTTCATCTTCATGCCGCCCATGTCCTCCATGCCTTTCATGGACCCGTGGTCCATCCCGCCCATGTTCATCGTCATTCCCGGTTTGTCGAACATCCCGGCGTCAACTTTGCGATCGGGCATTCCCATTGATCCGGCCGGGGTGAGGGCGAAGATGCGGTCGAGGGTCGGCTTCCCCATAGAGTGATAAAGGTTCGGCACGGGAACGTCGGGAGCGGGGTGGCGCTTTCCTGCCGGATTGCCGATCCAGATGGACGCATGCCCCGAGCTATCGTGTGCGGTGGCGCGGTATTCCCAGAGTCCGCCACCGTGTGGAACCGTTACAAGGACGTCGTAAGTTTCGGCGGTTCCGATGAGGAGTCGGTCGTGCTTGACGGGGACGACGGGTTGTCCATCCGCTTCAATGATGGTCATGGGTCCCTTTGCGAACTCCCCGTAGAAAAAAGAAGACGCCGAACCGTCGACAAGTCTCAGCCTGACGGTTTCGCCCGGCTTTGCCGGGACAACTATCTCGCTCTTTCCGTTGGCGAGAAAGCGATTGTAGTAGACGTCGGAAATGTCCATTTCCGGCATCCTGACCAGCTCGCGCTGAAAATAGTCTTTGAGCATTCCATGCTTCACGGCACCGGCGAGACTGATCGCGCTCCCTTTCTTGATTGAGTAATATTCGCTTCCCCGACGCAGCGTTCGTGTGATCTCGTGAGGGCTCTCATCCGACCAGTCCGAGAGCAGAACCGGAACGTCGTGATCAACGCGACCGATATCCTGTCTCGGTCGCCGGGGATGAATGACGATTTGACCGTAGACTCCTTTTTGCTCCTGAAGTTCTGTGTGGGAATGGTACCAGTAGGTTCCCGCCTGACGGATTGGAAACCGGTAAACAAAGGTCGTGTTCGCTGCGATCGGGGGATAGGAGATGAAAGGGACTCCGTCCATATCCGGCGGCACGAGGAGACCATGCCAGTGAATTGAAGTTTCCGTGTCCATCCGGTTGTGAACACGAAGGACGGCGTTGTCACCTTCGGTAAATTCCAGCACCGGTCCGGGGATTCCGCCGTTGATCGTCATCGCGGGGCGATCGTTTCCGGTAAAGTTTACGGTTCCCCGTTCGATCGTGAGGTCGTATTCGACGGTACCCGCTTGCAAGCTATCGGCAGAGAGTACGCAAAGCGCGAATACGAGAGATAGGAGGAGTGGACGATGATTTTCCATGGAGGCGTTGATGGGGGTGAATAGGTTTGGGGATCCTGGAAGCCCGGCGGGGCTTTGTCGAGCAGTTCTCAGAGAGACAAACGTCGAAGTCGAAGCGAGTTCGCGATGACCGAGACGGAACTGAAGCTCATCGCGGCTCCGGCAATCATTGGACTGAGAAGGAGTCCGAAGATGGGGAAGAGAATTCCCGCCGCGATCGGCACGCCAATCGTGTTGTAGCCAAAGGCAAACCAGAGGTTCTGGCGGATGTTCCGCATCACTTTTTCTCCTACCGTAATCGCATTCGCGATTCCGTTGAGGTCGCCTTTCACGAGGGTGACTGCGGCGCTCTCGATCGCTACGTCGGTGCCGGTTCCCATCGCGATGCCGACGTCGGCTTCGGCGAGGGCGGGGGCGTCGTTGATTCCATCTCCCGCCATCGCGACGACGTGACCTTCAGCGCGGAGTCGTTTTACGAGTTTGATTTTGTCTTCCGGTGAGAGGCCGGAGTGAACCTCGTCGATTCCCAGCTCCCTGCCAACCGCTTCGGCAGTGGCCTGATTGTCTCCTGTTGCCATGATGAGACGAATGCCATGATCATGCAACGTCTGCACCGCTGCGGGGGTGGATTCCTTGATGGGGTCCGAGATACCCAGTAGACCAATCACTTGTCCGGCGCGGGCGATCCAGACAACGGTCTTCGCTTCGGCTTGAAGCGCTTCTCCCCGCGCGCGTAAATCATCCGGAAGTGGGATTTCTTTCGATTCGATGAAACCGGGTTTACCGATCTCTATCGTTTTTCCGTCGAGCTCACCGCTGACACCTCCACCGGTATGAGACTGAAAATTCGCGGCTGATCCAAGAGGAAGTTCTCGCTTTTTCGATTCGCGTATGATGGCCCGGGCAAGCGGGTGTTCGCTGTCGGACTCCACGGTGGCCGCTGTCGTGAGGAGGTCGTCTTCGGAGATGCCCTCTGCGGTAATAACTGCGGTGACGTTGGGTTGTCCCGCCGTCAATGTCCCGGTTTTGTCGGTGATGAGGACGTCCACTTTCTCGAGTCGTTCGAGGGCTTCTGCATCTTTGATCAGGATGCCTGCTTGAGCCGCCCGGCCGATCCCGACCATGATCGACATCGGTGTGGCGAGCCCGAGCGCGCAGGGGCATGCGATAATCAGTACCGCGACCGCATTCACGATCGCGTAGGCCATTGCCGGGGCGGGTCCCCAGATCGCCCAAACCGCGAAGGTAATCACTGAAATGAGCAGTACCGCCGGAACGAAATAGCCTGCGACGGTGTCGGCGAGTTTCTGAATCGGGGCACGGCTGCGCTGCGCTTCCGCGACCATCTGGATGATTTGGGAGAGCAGGGTTTCACTTCCGACTTTCTCAGCCCGCATCGTGAAGGCCCCGGTCTGGTTCACGGTCGCGCCGATCACTTTATCATCCACGGCTCTTTCGACAGGGACGGGCTCGCCGGTGATCATCGATTCGTCGATGTGGCTTTTCCCTTCGGTGATGACGCCGTCCAGCGGGACTTTCTCGCCGGGTTTGACGCGAAGGAGATCTCCCGGGTGGATGCTGTCGACAGGGACATCCTCTTCGACGCCATCCTTGAGACGGTGCGCTTCATTGGCGGCGAGTCCGAGAAGCGATTGAATCGCCTCTCCGGTTCGACTTCTCGCGCGGGCTTCGAGGAGCTGTCCGAGGAGGACTAACACGGTGATAACGGCGGCGGCTTCAAAGTAGAGGCCGACTTCACCGTGGGTTCGGAATGACTCGGGGATAATGCCGGGAAACAGAACAGCGATGACGCTGTAGAGGTAGGCAGCCCCGACCCCGATCATGATCAGGGTGAACATATTGAGGTGGCGATTCTTAATCGAACTCCATCCTTTGCGAAAGAATATCCCGCCCGACCAGAAAATGACAGGGGTAGTGAGGGCCAGTTCGATCCACCGCGTCCATGATGGAATCCCAAAGGAGGGAAACATTTTCCCCATCGCGATCAGAAAGACCGGGACGGTCAAGGCGAGACCAATCCAGAAGCGGCGTGAAAGATCGCGAATTTCCTCTTCGGCATGCGAGTCGGGGCCGGCGGTGATCGTTTTCGGCTCAAGCGGCATGCCGCATTTCGGACAGTCGCCCGGCGTGTCCTCTTCGATCTCCGGATGCATCGGGCAGGTGTAAACGGTTGAAGAGCTCCCCGCGGGAACGCCCATGGGTTCGAGAGCCATGCCGCACTTGGGGCAGTCACCCGGTTCATCCTCGATGATCTCGGGATGCATCGGGCAGGTGTATCGGGTGCCCTGGATCGGCGGAGCGGAAGTCTTTTCACCTGAGCCTGAATGCCGTCCTCCGCAGCAGCTGTGTTCGTTCGAATCGGGATTTTCTGAAGGGGCGTTTTCAGTCATTTTTCGGAGAGGGTGGCTGGGGGGTGGTTTTTGACCTCAGACCCGGATGATCCAGCGTAACAGGATCAGGGTAGTGAGTTCACAGGGGCGAATCAATCCCGAAGGGGACTGGATTGATGCGACCGCAATGGAAGCGAAACCCCGGCCCCGCGCTGACCCCTCATTATTTTTTTTGATTCCGGTGCTGAAGTAATCTCTTCGATTGCAGGCGGTATTTTTTAGATCGGTACGCCGGGGCGCGAAGACCTGATGAAAAAACACCGGCCCTTTTCGGGGCCGGTGTGGAGAGAGTATTCGATCTGATCTGTTCAGATTCCGATCTTTTTCTGCCAGTAAGACTTTTTCTTCTTCCGGGTTTGAGGAGCCTGTTCGACGGTCGGGTCGATCTGCTGCTTGTGATAGCCCTCTCCCGATACGGTCAGGTTCGGCCTCGCATCAACTTGCGGGGCGGCGAAACTGATGCCGAGCGCTGCGATTGAAAGAGTAAGGATTGAGGTTTTTGTTTTCATTTCTGTTTCTAATTAGGGTTTTGATAGGGCGCTTCAGAGATTGCCGCGCCGTCCTCATGAAGAACCCCGTTGAACGATTCAGCCCTCAATCAAATTCGGTAATTCGGGCGCTTTTTATTCCAGAAAGGAGCGCATCAACTTTCGGGCCCGGTAGAGCCTGACAAAAACTTGCTAAGCAGAAGATCTGCAGCCGTTTCGCGCCCCTCGGATTGGAGCCGGGCAGGAGAATTCCGCAAGAGGCGGGTGCCGGGGGCGGACATTAGTAAGTGAATGAATGAGGAGATGCGAGCCGGTGATGAAGGCGCTAATCTCGTTGCTGCCTGGTTGGCGAAATTATTCAGGTGCTTGACTTTTAGTGACAACCCGCGACTCTTTTTACAATGTTCGCTCGTGAGCACAGTTTCCTGATGAGATTTTTCGCGATCCTTACCCTGGTGGTTTGGTCGGGGGCTTTCCATCATGATGCCTGGTTGGATTTGTTCGATCTTGACCACCACCACGATCATCATGTTTCTGCGACTCATCAAAATGTTCATGATCATGCAGGCCATTCTCATTCGGATGAGTCGGAGCACGATCACCGTGATACCATCCCGTTGCCTGATACGCATACCGATCAGGTGACTTCGACGGTCGTTAAGGTTGGGGTCGATGGTCCCAGGCAAATTACAGGGACAGATTTTTGTCTTCTTTTCGCGATAATTCATTTTCTGCCGGGTTCGTCCGTTACTGATATCGGACACGAGCCTCCTCGGGGGAAATCGGATCACCATCCGCCGGCGCTGATCCAGCTGGCCCATAGCGTTCAGTCGAACGCACCGCCGTTCCTCAGTTAAAGGACGCCCCTCTCGCCAATCTGAGAGTTTGGCAGTTCTGTGTCCTCACGTCCCGGGTTCGTGATGTCCGGGCGCGAGTTTTTCTTCCTCCACGGGTCAATGCGGCCCCGTGTCTTTCACACCATTTCACATTCAGAATAAATTTAATCCAGAACAATGATTTACTATCAAAATGACGCCCTGCCTTTGCTGTGGCGAACGGCGCTAAGGCTCAGCTTGCCGTTTGCACTGGGCGTGTCAGCCATACTGTTTTTTTCGGGTTGTCAAACCTATCAGCCCGAGGCGCTCAGCCGACCGGTTCATATGCAGGAGTGGGAAGCTCGTGAACCGTCGAGCGAGAGCGTTCAGAAATTCGCGAAGCGGCTTGGCAAAACGTCGCCTTACAAGCGTGCATTCGATTCCAGCGATGGACTCTCTCTAGGTGAGGGGGAAACCGTCGCGCTTGTGTTTAACCCCGATCTGCGTGTCGCACGCCTCAGGGCCGGAGTGGCTGAGGCGACAGCAGAGTATGCCGGTCTCTGGGATGATCCTTCACTTAGCATCGATGTCCTGAATGTAACTTCGAATGTGCCTGATCCCTGGATCATTGGTTCGGCATTGTCTTTTACGATTCCGATTTCCGGGCGTCTTCGTGTTGAAAAGGCGCGAGCGGAGGCCGCGAAGTATGCTGAATTGGAACGCGTCGCGGAGGCTGAATGGAAGGTGCTTCGTGATGTTGCTGAGGAGTGGTTTTCGTGGTCCGCTCAGAGACATCAGTTGCAGCAGACTGAAGCTATTCTCAAGGAGCTCGATTCTGTTGTTGGTTCTACTTCGAGGCTGGCAAGGGAGGGTGAACTGCCAAAAACGGAAGCTGCTTTGTTCACGATTGAGCGGGCGAGCCGTCAGGCGGAGCGCGATCGGTTGCGGGGAGCAGTGGAGGAAAGTGAGCAGCAGCTCCGTTCTCTGATGGGACTTTCTCCGAAAGCCTCGTTTCAGATGGTCTCGACGCTTTCAGCAAGAATGGGGGATTCAGGCGCGAAGGAACCCAACGAAGGGAATCCGACGCTTGCCCGGCTCCGGCGTGAGTATGAGGTTTCTGAGCAAACTCTCTTGCGTGAGATCAAGAAGCAATACCCCGATCTCACATTCGGCCCACAGGGTGAGAGCGATCAAGGTCAGTCGAGGATCGGATTCATCGGAGCGATTCCGATTCCTATCTTGAATTCAAACAAGGGAGGCATCGCCGAAGCGCGAGCTGAACGCGAGGTCGCCCGTGCCGTCTACGAAACAGAACTGGAAAAAATGGTGGGCCGACTCGCGGCGCTTCATTCCCGTCTTGATGCGATTGGCAATCGCCGTGCCACGATCAACAAAAACCTGGTGCCGCTGGTCGACCGTCAGGTTTCCGATGCGAACCGGCTTCTTTCTTTGGGTGAAGGAAGCAGCCTCGTGTTGCTGGAAAGTCTCCTTCGATCGTACGAGGCAAAGCTGCAGCTTATCGAAATCCAACTCGACGAAGCTCGCGTGAGAAATGAGATCCGGTACCTCGTTGGTCCCGGCAATCGCAAATAAATTTTACTTACTACATGAAACAATTTTCTTTTTATACCTTATTATCAGCGGTTCTGGTTCTGCTGCTTCCTGCATGCAGTCGTGACGACGATGCGGAATCAACCTCCAGCAACGGAAAGGACGGAGAACTTCCGACGAACCGCGTGGAGATCCCTTCCACGGTCCGGAATAATCTGGGGATCACCTTTGCCAAAGTGGAACGACGAAGCCTTGCTACGACGATCCGGGTTCCGGGTTCGTTCGAGTTGCAGCCTCTCGCAAAACAGGAATACCGTCTCTTGCTCCCGGGCAGTGTGGAATTCGCGGTCAACCAGTTTGACGAAGTGAAAGCGGGCACCGTTCTCTATCGCTTCCGTTCTCAGGAGTGGTTGGAACTTCAATCGCAGATCGATCTGGCAAGAGCTTCTCTTGATCAGGATCGTTCTCACTTCAGCACCGTTGAGGCGAGAATACAGGCGTTGAAGTCAGCCCAATTCAAGCGGGCAGACCTCGAAACGGAGAGCGCGGATTTGAAAGCCGATGTCGTCAAAAGCGAAGTGGAATTACAGGCTGCTTTGAACAGAGCTGCAAGAATCCTCAATTTTCACGGGGCGTTGAATTCCAGTGGAATCACTCCTGATGAGTTGCTTGCAGAAGTCGAGAAAGAGGGACGTTCGATGCCGTTTTACCAATCGGTCGACAGTATCGAAGTGATGGCCACCGAGCCTGGTTTTGTTGAATCACTATCCGTCTCGAATGGTGGATTTGTTGAGGGCGCTGCGCTTGTTATGACAACGGTCGACCCGAAGAAAGTTCGCTTCAGGGCACTTGGTTTGCAGGCTGATCTGGATCAGTTCAATGGTGTTGGAAAGGTTCGCATTGTTCCTCCTCAAGGGAATGGAGGAGACGTGAATGATTCCGTTGAAGCCGATTTTCAAGTAGGTCTGACGGCGGATCCCAACCATAGGACAATCACGCTTTTCGCGATGCCTACGGAACTCCGTTCCTGGTGTCGGCCCGGAGTGTCGGCGTTCCTGGAGGTCGCTTCCGATTCAACTGGAGGTATCGTCCTCGCGATTCCGAGATCGTCGGTAGTGAAAGATGGAATCACTCACGTGTTCTTTAAACGCGATCCAGCTGACGCTAACAAGGCCATCCGTGTCGAAGCTGATCTCGGTGTCGATGACGGACGCTGGGTGGAGGTGAAAAGTGAGCTTGGTCCGAATGACGAGGTCGTTCTCGACGGCGTCTATGAATTGAAGCTTGCAACGTCTCAGAGTGGAACCGCCCAGAAGGGTGGACATTTCCACGCGGACGGTTCCTATCACGCTGAAGAGGAGGAGGGAAACTGATGCTGTCTCGACTAATCAAATTCTCTCTGGACCACGCATCGTTGGTCCTCTTGATGGCCACCGTTATGTTGGTGACCGTCGTCGCACGGATCAAATCCACGCCGGTGGATGTGTTTCCCGAATTGAATGCCCCAACCGTGGTCATCATGACGGAAGCCCCCGGCCTCGCTGCCGATGAAGTGGAACAATACGTCACCTTTCCCATCGAAACCTCTGTCAATGGCATGCCTGGAATTCGGCGCGTTCGTACGACGAGCGCGATCGGTCTTTCGGTCGCCTACGTGGAGTTTGATTGGGGCACCGATATCATGACGGCAAGGCAACTTGTCTCGGAGCGGCTCGACTCAGTGCGGGAGGATCTGCCTCCGGACGCTCATGCTGAGATGACTCCGATCACATCGATCACTGGTGAAATCATGTTGCTGGCGGTGTCATCGCCTGACCAGACAAAGTCGGATCTCGAAATCAGGGCATACGCGGAATACGAACTTCGAAACAAGCTCCTCGGCATTGCCGGAGTGGCTCAGATATCTGTCATTGGTGGCGAACTTCCCGAATACCAGGTAGTCGTGAATCAGGATAAGCTGCGTCTCTACGGTTTGACGATCGAGGATGTTGCGAAAGCGGCAGGCGCGAGTCACAGCACGCTCAGTGCTGGTTACATTCCGGATATTGATTCGCTTGAAATGCCCGTGCGGCAGAGCGGAAGTGTGCGCTCGGTTAAGGATGTTGCGGGAACTCTGATTAAATATCAGGATCAATTTCCCGTGACAATCGGGCAGGTCGCTGAAGTGAAAATAGCGGCAGCGCCGAAGCGAGGAACCGGGGCTGATGGGGGGAAGCCGGCAGTTGTCATGACTGTCCAGAAGGCTCCCGGAACGAACACGCTTGGTATTACCGAGCGAATCGACACGATGCTCGATGAGTTGGAACCGTCGTTGCCGGAGGGCATTCAGATAAACCGTAACATTTTCCGTCAGGCTGATTTCATCAGGCTGTCAGTCAAGAATGTGATTCACGCCTTGAGGGATGCTGCTATCATCGTCTCGGTCATTTTGATTCTGTTCCTTTTGAACGTCCGAACGACTCTGATTACGCTGACCGCTATACCGCTCTCGTTGGGTGTCGGTTTGCTGGCTCTGGATTGGATGAATCAAACGATCAATGTCATGACGTTGGGAGGTTTGGCAATTGCGGTGGGAAGTCTCGTTGATGATGCGATTATCGATGTTGAAAACGTGTTTCGACGACTGAATCAGAATGCGTCCCGGCCTGAAGCTGAGCGTCAGCCACGTTTGTCCGTGATCCTGAGCGCCAGTAATGAAATCCGACCGGCGATGGTTTTCGCGACCATCATCATTGTGCTGGCATTCCTACCACTCATGTTTCTTGAGGGTATTGAGGGCCGCTTCTTCCGACCGCTCGGTATTGCCTTCGGCATCTCGATCATCGCGTCGCTGATTGTGGCGTTAACTGTGACACCTGCGATGTGCCGTTACCTCATGAAAGGGAAAGCGGGACACTCTGAATCGAATGACTCCGGACTTGTTCGTTTTCTCAAGCGTTTCTATGAGCCGATGGTCACCCGTGCGATTCGATTTAGAAAAATCGTCATCACCGCTGCCATTGTGGCAACAGTCGTCGCGATTTGGCTGGGCAGCACTTTCGGAAAGTCATTTCTTCCAGAGTTCAACGAAGGTACGTTCACGGTGGGGTTGTTCGCAACACCCGGGACATCCCTTATTGCGAGCGATCGGATCGCCCGCGCGATTGAGGCGCAGTTGCTTTCGCTCGACGGTGTCAAGAGCGTGACACGGCGGACCGGCCGGGCGGAACGGGATGAGCATGCTGAACCCGTGAGCAATTCGGAAATTGATGTCACCGTCAAACCAGGTTTCCAGAAAGAGGAAGTGCGAGCGGAAATCAGTCAGATTCTTGAAAGCGTTCCCGGGGTCACGACGAATATTGGTCAGCCGATTGAGCACCGCCTCAGTCATATTCTCTCCGGAACTCCGGCGGCGATCGCGATCAATGTCTATGGGGACGACCTAGCGAAACTCCGAGTCATCGCCAGGGAAATCGAAGGTGTTCTGAAACCGCTTCCCGGAACTCGCGATGTGGCGGCAAACCGGGAGGTGATGATTCAATCGCTTCCGGTGCGTTATCGCCCTGAAGACCTCGCAGCCTACGGATTGACTCCGCTTTCTGCCGCACAGCAAGTGAGGAATGCCGTTTTCGGTGCGAAAGTGGCTCGAATCAATGAGGGCGTCAGGCGTTATGATCTTGCGGTTCGACTGGACGAATCAGAACGTGATGAATTGCGCGATTTGCGAAATCTGGTTCTTCTCGGGGCAGGCGGAGCTCAGGTGCGACTTCACGAAGTCGCCGAAATCGGTCCCGAGATGACCTCGAATCTGGTCGCCCGGCAAAACGCGCAACGTAAGGCAGTAGTGACCCTGAACATCGACGAGGGTTACAACCTCGGGCATATCGTTGGACAGGTGCGTGAGCAAGTGGATCCCATCGTTCAGCGATACGGTTATACTGTGCAGTATGGTGGCCAGTTTGAAGCGCAGCAGAACGCAAGTAGGACGATTTTCGTCTTCAGTGGACTCGTTGTCTTCATCATGGCATTGCTTCTACAGCTCGCGATTGGCTCGCTTCGTGTGGCCTTGCTAGTGCTCGTCAATCTGCCGCTGGCTTTGATTGGCGGAATTGTCGCGATCTACCTGAGCGAGTCTCCCAATGTATTCACCAATACTCTGGCACTCTTCAATCTGGGCGGGCACTACACCGCGCCGGTGATCTCGATCGCAAGCATGGTCGGCTTTATTACCCTTTTCGGGATAGCGGTTCGAAATGGTATTTTGCTGGTCAATCACTACCGGCATCTCATGGATCACGAGGGTAAATCTATGTATGAAGCGATTGTTCAGGGATCGTCGGAGAGACTTGTTCCGATCCTGATGACAGCACTGACGGCTGCATTGGCGGTTGTCCCCATCGTCTTACAAGGAGATCGGCCCGGGAATGAGATTCTCGCACCGCTTTCCGTGGTCATTCTCGGAGGGCTTCTATCCTCTACCTTTCTCAATCTAATCATTGTCCCGGCGGGATATGCGGCGATTCACCGCGTTTCTGCCAGCAAACCAAACCCAATAACTAAACCCAATACTACAAAAGAACCATGAACAAAAAGAACTACATCATAACCGCGTTGGCTGCTTTCGGGCTTCTCACTGCATGCTCAGAGTCCAGCAAGGAAGCTCCGGCTCCCGCTGATGACCACGGACACGCACACGAGGACGGGAAGGGGGATCACGCTCACCCAGATGAGGCGGAGCACGAACACGAGCATGAAGAAATTGCCCTCGGTACCTTCGACATCGGCGGCATCTCAGTCGAGGCTCTTCAGGGGCACGGCAATGTCGAAGCGGGCAAGGAAGGTCACCTTGTCATCAAGTTGTCGTACAAGGATGATGGCGCTACCACAGTGAGAGCCTGGATCGGGAGCGAAGATCGCACACTTTCGTCCACCGGTAAGGGAGAGTATGCTCCATCACACGATGACTATGACATTCACGCAGTCGCTCCGAATCCGCTGCCGGCAGGTGCGAAGTGGTGGCTCGAGGTCGAGAAACCCGATGGCACCAAAGCGGTGGGATCAATTCCATTGCTTAAGGACGTCAAGAAGGGCTGAGAAGCCATCATTTCAGCATCCCTTCGTTTTGGTAAAGGCTCGTAGGTTCCGAAGGACTCGTTCCTTCCCGGGGCCTTCGAGATCTTACTCTCCAATAATCAGTCGCCATTTGAGATCATGTTACCTCTCATTAAAATACTGACTTCCGCCGTTTTAATCTACGTGGTCAACGAGGTTGTTGTCCGCCATAGTAAGCCTCTTTTGGGGAGCTTGATCGCTTCACTGCCGTTGGTTTCACTGCTGACATTTTTTTGGATCTGGTTCGACCTCCGTTCACAGTCCGAAGTCTGGGCGCCAAAGCTTGCTGCCCACTCAACCGGTGTTTTCTGGTTTGTGATTCCTTCGCTCCCCATGTTCCTCCTGATTCCCGCGATGCTAAAGAAAGGGATCGGTTTCTGGCCCAGCATCGCAGCGGGTTGCGCTCTAACAATGCTACTTTATTTTTTGATGGTGAAAGCACTGGCAAAATTCGGAATTTCGATGTGACAGGTAGCAGGTTGGCTTTCTTTGTCCGTTCGATAAGGAGGTGAAATTTCGTGGTGAAAGCGAGATCTTGCAAATTCTCGCGAGCGACAAAGCAGGGGCTGCCTCGATATCTCCGGGAACGCTCCGGCGTGAAGCTGGAGACGGAATCCGCTCTCGCGCTACTAAGATGGCTCTGCGAATTCAGGGTATCCGGAAAAGGGATAGCTGAGGTTGTCGCTTTTTATTCCAGAAAGGAGCGCATCAACTTTCGGGCCCGGTAGAGCCTGGTCTCGACGGTTTTCGCGGAACACGAGAGAATTTTTGCGATCTCGCTTTGGGGCAGTTCGTTGAAATGGTAGAGGATCACCGGAGTGCGCAATTTCTCGGGGAGACGCTGGACGGCATCGCGGATCCTCGCGCTTGCTTCGTCGCTCTCAAGGTGGGCGGAGGGATCTGAACCGATCGCGTCGGACTCAAGTTGAGAGGTGACAGTATCGGTCAGTTCCGCTTCGGGATGGCGCTTGCTCCAGCGAAAATGATTGCGGGCGAGGTTGGCGGCGATCGTGAAAAGGTAGGAGGTCGCGCTGCCGCTCGGACGGTATTTCCGGCGGGAGCGATAAACCCTGACAAAGACTTCCTGAGTGAGGTCGGCCGCCGTTTCGTAATCGCCCGTGGTGCGATAAAGATAGCTCAGTATGGGCTTTCGCCAGCGGTCCATGAGCGCGTTCAACGCAAGGTCATCGCCCTCTTTGAGCCGGACGAGAAGGGTGCGTCCGGTTGCCTCATCAGAACTGTCTGATTCCTCAGTTCTGGTCATCATCCGGATTCATTGAACCCGTCGAACCGGGAGCGGCATGCTCGATTAGCTCCTCGTGAAATTCGCCGTTCTTTCCGATGTGCGGCATCTTCCCGGGAATGATGAGGTGGCGAAAAATACTTTCGCGATAGCGGGAAGCGGCGTCTTCGTTCATCACGGCGCTCACGTCATACATGTGAGCGAGAGTGGTTTCGTAGCATCGGTTGCGTTGTCTCGTCCAGGCAGCGAGGGCCTCCTGAACTTCCGGGCTTACCTGCGGATGAGTCGAGATGACGGATTCGAACTCTTTCTGGACGTTCACGAAATCACGGCAGAGTTCACGGCAAACGATGTCGTGTGCTTCATGCAGCTCGCGGATCTTCGAAAACTGAGCGTCTGACAGTTCGTATTCGCGACGCAGCCATTCCAACTCGGGATGGTCGGACTGCATTGCCTGAGACGTATCCGCAGTGATCAGGCCATAGACGCCGCCGTAGAGACACGCGAGAAGTGCGAGACTCAGAGCGACGATGATGAGATTTTTAGCCATCCGGATCGAGAAATTAACGTTTCAGAGGAGATGCGAAAATCGCTCCGGTATGGGAAATCGGGTCGATCGCCGAGTTGTAGGCGAGACCCAGATTATCCCAGGTTCGCTCCCGGTTGCGAAGTCCGTGGAGAGAAGCGCCCAGGAGCACGACGATGATCGCTGCGCTGGCGAGCGGGATTGCGAGCCGGGGAACCAGAAGATGATCAAGGAGTTCGCGAAATCGATTGGAGGGAGAGGCGGAATCCCGCATCGCGATTTCACGCCAGACTGCGGAATGGAAGTGCGGATCTTCCGGCAGGTCGATCTTCCATTCTTCGGGTTCGGGGAATTGTTTCTGGTCCTTCATCTTCGGCGATAATGAGTTTAGCCGTCCAAGGATAGAACACCTTTGACGGCTTCTCCCCTCAAAAAAAGTGAGGCGTTACCGCGCGTTTTTTACTTTAGCGACAAATTTATCGGGGCTCGCGTTGAACTCTTTGATGCAGCTTTTGCAGCAAAGTTTTACGGTCGTGCCATCGTGGGTCACCTCGACGGGGGTGCCCATGCTCCCGAGGTCTTCTCCGGAGACGACACAGGTGGTGAGGGGGTAATCGCCGTCAACATGAGCGGCTTCGGTTGACGCATGATCATGGTCGTGGTCGGCATGATCATGATCGGAGGGCTTGTCTCCGCCGCAACTTACGAGAGCGATTGCGAAGACGGACATCAGTGTGAATTTGAGGATGGATTTCATGGATTTCATGTGGTTGTTAGTGTTTGGGTTGGTTTTGATCGGGTGGATTTGTTTCTGCGGTTTCCCCATTTGAGTTTCAGCTCGGCGATTCCGCAGTATAAAGTGGGGACGACAAAAACGGTGAGCACGGCAACGGTCATTCCCCCGAAACTGGGGATCGCCATGGGAACCATGACATCGGATCCGCGCCCGGTGCTGGTGAGGACCGGGATGAGAGCGAGGAGGGTCGTCACTGTCGTCATCATCGCGGGACGAATGCGTTTCATCGCTCCTTCGACGGTGGCGTCCCGTATCTCCTGAACCGTGGCGGGGGCCTTTTCTTTGAACTTCTGCTGGAGATACGTCGCCATGATAACTCCGTCGTCCGTTGCGATGCCGAACAGCGCAAGGAATCCGACCCAGACAGCGACGCTGAGGTTGATCGCTTTGATCTGAAAGAGGTCGCGGAAGTCGATACCTAAGAGGGTGAAGTCCATGAACCAACCCTGATTGTAGAGCCAGATCATCATGAAGCCGCCGGACCACGCTACGAAGATCCCGCTGAACACGAGCAGGGATGTGCTGACAACCCGGAACTGGATATAGATCAGGATGAAAATGAGCATCAAGGCGAGCGGCAGGATGAGCGCGAGACGTTTTTCAGCACGGACCTGATTTTCGTATGAGCCGGTGAACTGGTAGCTCACTCCGGCGGGGACGACGAAATCGCCCGACTCGATGTGATCTTCAATGAGTTGGCGGGCTTCGTTCACGACGCTGACTTCGGCATTGCCGGGATGTTTATCAAAGATGACGTAGGCGACGAGAAAGGTGTCCTCGCTTTTGATCGTTTGAGGGCCGCGAATGAATTCGATTTCGGCGAGTTCTCCGAGCGGGATTTGGCGGCCGTCCGGGGCCGGAACGAGAATCTCAGCAAGCTCTTCGATGGAGTCCCGGCGCTCGCGCTGATAGCGGACGCGGACCGGGTAGCGTTCGCGTCCTTCCACGGTGGTGGTGATCCGCTTCCCGCCGACGGCAACTTCGATGACATCCTGAACTCCCCGAATGCTGATGTTGTAACGGGAGATCGCCTTCCGATCGATTTTGATTTCAAGATAGGGTTTCCCCACGACCCGGTCGGCGAAAACCGTGGCCGGGTTGATCGATGAGACGCCTTTGAGAATCGCCTCCATTTCGAGTGCGACGTGCTCGATCGTTTTAAGATCGGGGCCGTAGACCTTCAGGCCCATTGGCGCGCGCATTCCGGTTTGGAGCATCACGATTCGAGTTTCAATCGGCTGGAGTTTCGGTGCGGAAGTGACACCGGGAAGCTCCGCCGCGGCAATGATTTCCTTCCAGATGTCATCCGCGGTCCGGATGTGATCCCGCCAGAGTCGGATTCGGTTTCCCTCTTCATCCTCACCCCATTCCGGTTTGTAATTAATGATTGTCTCGACCATCGAAACCGGCGCGGGATCGAGAGAGCTTTCGACACGGCCAATTTTTCCAACGACCATCTCGACCTCGGGGATCGCATTGATTGCCTGGTCCTGGAGTTGAAGCACCCGCTTCGCTTCACCGATGGAGGCGTGCGGCATCGTCGTCGGCATGTAGAGGAAGGAACCTTCGTTGAGTGAGGGCATGAACTCTTTCCCTAGTCCCTGATAGATGAGAACGCCGCAGGTGACGACAGTCAGGACGAGAGCAATCAGCAGCAGTTTGACCCGTAGAAAGAATCGCAGGATGGGTTCATAGACGCGGATGAAACCATAAACGAGAGCGATGAGGACTCCTATCAAAACCAAAACAAAAAGCGAATTGAGCAGGCCGTAGGTCGGTCCCAACGGCATCCAGTCCTGCCCGAGGATGCTCGCAACGATCACTGCGAGCACGACTACGAATCCGGTGTGGATTCGGGGAGCGCGTTTCGAGAAAAGATCGAAGCGCTTTCTGTAAAGCATGTGGATGAGCGGCGGCAGCACCGCTAGAGCAATAAGAACAGACGCGATCAACGCGAATGTCTTGGTGTAGGCGAGAGGTTTGAATAATTTCCCTTCGGCTCCCTCCATCGCAAAAACAGGCAGGAAGCTGATCACGGTCGTCATCACGGCGGTCAGGACGGCTCCTCCGACTTCCGCACAGGCTCGGAAGATAACCTCCAGGCGCGGTTCATCGTCGTCCGCTTCCTCGAGCTGACGCAGAACGTTTTCGCAAAGGACAATTCCCATGTCCACGATCGTCCCGATCGCGATCGCAATCCCGGAGAGCGCAACGACGTTGGCATCGACGTGGAATACTTTCATTCCGACGAAAGTCAGGAGCACGGCGCCGGGGAGAATAAATGAAATCAGCAGCGAGCTGCGGAGGTGAAAGACTAGTAACAGAACAACAATGATGGTGATCAATATTTCCTGAACGAGGGCGATGTTGAGTGTGTCGAGTGTCTCGTTGATGAGTCCGGTGCGATCGTAAAAGGGCACGATCGTTACCTGGCTCACGGTTCCGTCTTCCAGCGTTTTTGTGGGAAGTCCCGCCGAGATCGAAGCGATCGATTCTTTCACGTTTTTGATCGTTTGCATCGGATTGGCTCCGTAGCGGGCGACGACTACGCCGCCGACGGCTTCTGCTCCGGCTTTGTCGAGAACGCCCCGTCGGAGCGCCGGCCCAAAATTGATGTCTGCGACTTCATTCAGCGTGATCGGAATGTCTCCGCGTGCCGTCACCGCGGTTTCCCGCAGGTCGTCGAGTGAGGTCAGAAATCCGCGTCCGCGTATCACATACTCGATGCGGTTGATCTCGATGGTCCGCGCGCCGACATCGACGTTGGCATCCATCACCGCTTTGAACACCTGCTCCAGAGTGACCCCGAAGGCGCGCATCGCATCGGGATTCACATCGATTTGATACTCCTTTAAATACCCTCCCACCGAAGCGACTTCCGCGACGCCGTCGGTCGACTGGAGTGCATAACGGACATAGAAATCCTGAATGCTCCGGAGTTCCTGAGGGTCCCAACCTCCGGCGGGATTTCCCTCTTTGTCGCGCCCTTCGAGCGTGTACCAGAAGACCTGTCCCAGAGCCGTCGCGTCCGGTCCCAGAGCGGGGCTGACTTTCTCAGGCAGGGTCCCCGCGGGGAGACTGTTGAGCTTTTCGAGGATTTTGGCGCGGGACCAATCCCATTCGGCGGATTCCTTGAAAATGATATAGATGCTCGAGAAACCGAAGTAGGAGTAGCTTCGAATCGTTTTGACTTCGGGGATTCCGAGGAGCGCAGCGGTCAGCGGAAAAGTGATTTGGTCCTCAACATCCTGAGGTGAGCGTCCCATCCATTCCGTGAAAATAATCTGCTGGTTCTCCCCGATATCGGGAATCGCGTCGACCGGAACCTGGCTGCGAGGAACTCCGCCAATCTCCCAGTCGAAAGGAGCAACGAGCACGCCCCAGGTCAGGAGCATGAACGTGATCAGCAGGACGATCAGCTTGTTCGTGAGGCAGTAGCGAATGAGCTTCGCCACCGGACCCGTCGTGTCGATGGGATTGGGATCGCTCATTCTGAATCTTTCCTCTGCGTTTCAGAAGGTGCTTGTGCTTCCTCGTCCGGTGACGGCTCTTCCTTTCCGGCAAGTTGAGCGGTGATTTCTCCGCAACCGAACATGGAGGCGCCGAAATAGGGATTTGCGATTTCTTTCGTCGTTTGAATCCAATCTCCTCCGGCATCATTGAAAGCCATCGGGCAGTGCGCTGTGTAAAGTGGGAGATCGAGCTCGGCACCGAATGCGGTGACGAGTGATTCGACGATCCCTGACAGAGTCTTAAAGTTCGCGCGGAACTGGGTGATGCTGTCTGTCTTTGCTGCAGTCTCGGAAGTGGATTTGAGCAGCTCGCTGAGGCTCTTGAGTCGGGCCGATGCCTCCGGATTTTCAGCGGCGGTGTCAGTCAGGTCGGCAGCACTTGATACGAGGGCGTTCGCGCTGGAAACCGCCGCTTCCAGAGAGTCTTTCGAAAGGGCTGACTGGATAGCGAGGTAATCATCCACCACTGCGGTTAGAGCGTCGGTTCCCGCTTCATTCAGAGGAATGGCCTTCGCTGCGGCAAGTTGCCCGCGAACCTCTCCGCACTGCAACATGGAGGCGCCGAAGTAGGGGTTGAGGAGATTCTCATCCGTCTGAAGCCAGGTTCCTCCCGTATTATCAAACGCCATCGGGCAGTAATGTTCGTAGACCGGCAAATGAGCGGTTCCGAATCGTCGCACCACCTCGTCCGCAATCGTCGTGAGTGTTTGAAATTCGGCCCGTGCCGGTTCGATTTTTTTCGCTGCCCCAATGCTCTCGAAGGACGATTTGAGCCGGGCTGCGAGGTCCTTCCAGATTTCAGTGGAGGATTCCGAGAGTGTTTCCGCCGAAACATCGGAAAGTTGTGTTGTTCCTTCTTTCGCCGCTGATTTCGCCTTTTCGAGAGAGTCGTCTCGCAACGCTTCCTGAAGGTTGAAGTAGCTCTGTAGAACTTTGTCTGATTGTGTCAGGAACTCTTTGGGGGCGCCTGCATCGGGGAAGAGTTTTTCTTCGTCGTCGGAAGGGAGCATCATGCTCGGTTTGGCCTGGATCTGGAGAGCGCTGTCGATGACGAAACCCCCTTGAGAAACGACGCGTTCGCCCTCTTTGAGTCCCGCTTCGATGATGTACTGATCGTTTGCACGAGGTCCGATGAGGATCTCACGTCCTTCGAAGGTCGGCTGCTCTGTGTCGGGCGTTTCCACGTAGACGACCGATCGTTTCCCCGTGTTCAACACCGCGCTGACCGGCACGAGAAGAGGTGGCTTAGCCATGGATTCGGTTACGACGTATCCCAGTTCCTCGGCCGGAACGAGATCCATCCCGCAGATGTCGCACTGGCCCGGTTTGTCTTTCACAATCTCCGGGTGCATCGGGCTGATCCACTTCCCTGCGAGCGATGGATCGAGCACTTTGCCTGCGGCGGCAATTTTTGCGGTCACCAATCCTGACACGAACATACCCGGCTTGAGTCGGCTGTCTTCGTTCGGAACATTGACGCGCACGGAAACGGTTCTCGTCGCCGGATCGAGTTCCGGCGCAATGAACGAGATTTTTCCTTCGAACTGCTTGCCGGGGATGGATTCGGTAGTGAACTGGACATTCTGCCCGAAGCGAAGCCACGGGGTGTCGGACTCGTAGGCGTCGAGCATTACCCACACTTCATCGACCTCGGCGATTTTGAAATAGGGAGTGCCGACCTCAACATACTCACCCTCTCTGACATTCATGAACGTGACGATCCCGGAAGTCGGCGCGTCGATCGTGAGGTGGTCGGAGGTTTTGCCCGAGGTTTCAATTTTCCTGATGCTTTCTTCGGAGAATCCCCAGAGCCGCAATTTGTCGCGTGTGATACTCGCGGCGTTTTCGTTTCCGAATTTCTTCGCGGTGAGCAGTTCGGTTTGGACGGAAAGCAGTTCGGGGCTGTAGACGGTTGCGAGGTGGTCGCCCTTCTTTACGCGGATGCCGGTGTAGTCGACGTAGAGTTCATCGATCCGTGACGGGAACCGGGCCGCGACGGTGCGCATCTTGGTTTCGTCATACATGACTTTTCCAAAGAGGCGGACTTCCGCGTCGGGATACCCGCGAACGACTTCTGTCGTTGAAATTCCCGCCAACTGCTTCGCGGCCTCCGACATCGAGTAGGAACGTTCGCCGCCACCTCCGGCGGTGGCGGTGAGTGGGATCAAATCCATCGCGCAGATGGGGCATTTCCCCGGATTGGGTTGCTTCACCTGAGGGTGCATCGAGCACGTCCACACCTCCGATTTCGCTTCCTCGGCCGATCCTTCGCCGGCTTCGTGATCGTGTCCACCGCCGCCCCGGAACAGGAGTGCGCCGAGCACGAGTCCGGCAGCAACTGATATCGCGACGGTGAAAATCGTTTTCTTCATTTGTTCGAGATGGACAGGGGTTCCGTGAGTGTCCGGATTTCCAGGGCTGCTTTGTGAGCGGACGCGAGCGCTCTCTGATACATGAGGCGCAGGTCGAGAAGGGTGCGTTCGGAGTCAATCAGGTCGGTCACGGTCGCCTTGTCGTTACGGTAGCTTTCGCTCGTGACTTCGAGCGCCTGTTCGGCGGCCGGTAACAGTTTGTCGCGGTAAAGGTGGAGTCTTTTGTCGGCTTCTTTCCATGCCTGAATCGTGCGATGCAGATCTGCGAGCAGCTTTTGCCGGATGCTCTCGACGTCGGCCCGTGCAGCAGAGGCGAGCGCGGATTTTTCAATTTTCTCGGCACGATATTTGTCGAATTGAAGCGGGATGCTGACGCCCACCATGACGCCTACGGCCGTGTCTCCGCTGCCGCCAATGTCGATGACGTTCGCTCCGATGTTGATGTCGGGGAGAGGCGATTTTCGTGAGAGTTGCTCGGCAAGCTCGGCGGTGATCACACCCGATGAGGCGGCTTCAACGAGGGGGTGTCCTTTCACCGCTGACTCGAGGGAATCGGTGGACCCAATGCGGGGCACTCGTGCGCTCATCGTTGGAAAAGGGAGCGGCGTATCAAGATCCGGAGTCCTGCCGAGGAGGCTCGCGATACGGGAACTGAGCGCATTGCGTTGCTCTTCGAGTGTTTGAAGTTGATCCTCCGCCTTTGTGAGTTCCACTTCGAGACGCAGCGATGCGCTGAGATCGCCGCCGCCCCGCACTTTCTCATCGACGGTCGGAGCGAGTTGCTTGAGAAGGCTCAGGTTCTGCCTCGTGACGCGCGTCGCCTCCGCGAGGAAGGCGTAGTCAAAGTACCCCAATCCGATTTCCCGGATGACCTGTCTCTGCGTCGCTTCGAAGCGGTAGAATGCGGTCTGGGCCGACTGGTCGGCGATTCCCTCACGCAGCGTGAGTTTTCCCGGCCAGGGGAATGCCTGCGTCAGACTCACCGCCCGTTCCTGCGGGCCGGTGCGGGTTTGCACGCGGGAAACAAACTCGGTGTAGCTCAGCTTCGGATCCGGAAGGGCTCCCATTTGAACGCCGATCTGGCGGGAGGCTTTGACGCGATCAAACTGGGCGGAAAGTTCCGGGTTGGCAGCGAGCGCTTCCTGTAGGTAAGCCTCGAGCGTGCCTTTCCCGTCGTCGGCGTGCGTGTGAGCTGCCGTCAATGAACAGAGAAGAATACTGAGGAAAAAGAAAGGTCTCATGTTGCCGCCAATGGTAGAGAAACCACCAGTAACCACAACACCGGAGTTTCACCGACCCCTCAGAATAAGTTCAACTTTCCTGTGGGAAGGCAGGCAGGATCCAAGCCCGCCTGCCTTTCGATATGCCGCTTTACGGCGATCGCTTCAGACCGCTGCTGCGACCTGATCACGACAGGTTTGAGCGGCCTCCACCATTCGCCGGAGGGCGGGTTTCACATCCTCCCACGAGCGCGTCTTCAGTCCGCAGTCCGGGTTGACCCAGAGATTTTCGTCACGGATGACGGTGCCTGCCTGTCGGAGCAGGGCCACGATTTCCTCCGTGGTGGGAACCCGTGGTGAGTGGATATCATAGACACCGGGGCCGATCTCATTGGGATAGGAGAAGTGCGCGAATGCTTCGAGTAGTTCGAGGTTGGACCTCGCGTTTTCGATCGTGATGACATCGGCATCCAGATTCGCAATCGCGTCGAGCATGTCGTTGAACTCGGAATAGCACATGTGAGTGTGAATTTGAGTTTCATCCGCGACGCCGGAAGAGGAAAGGCGAAACGCTTTCACGGCCCAGTCGAGGTAAGCGCTCCAATCGTTGCGTCGCAGCGGAAGTCCTTCCCGGATCGCGGCTTCGTCGATTTGAATGATAGGCAGGCCGGCAGCCTCGAGGTCTGTCACTTCATCCCGAATCGCGAGTGCGATCTGCATCGTCGTGTCCCGGCGCGGTTGGTCATCCCTGACAAAGCTCCATTGCAGGATCGTGACCGGTCCCGTCAGCATTCCTTTCATCGGCTTTCCCGTCTGTGACTGCGCAAATTCCGCCCAGTGAACCGTCATGGCATGAGGGCGACTGACGTCACCGAAAATGATAGGTGGTTTCACGCAGCGGCTTCCATAGCTCTGGACCCACGCAAAGCGGGTGAAGATGAAACCTTCGAGCTGCTCGCCGAAGTATTCGACCATGTCGTTGCGCTCGAATTCCCCGTGGACGAGGACATCAAGGCCGAGGCTCTCCTGCATTTTGATGCAGTCCGAAGTCCGCAGGCGAAGGAAGGTCTCGTATTGTTTTTCGCTCCACTCGCCGCTGCGAAAACGGGCTCTCGCCTGTCGCACCTCGCTGGTTTGGGGAAAGGATCCAATCGTCGTCGTCGGAAAGGCCGGGAGATTGAGTTTGCTCCTCTGGCGTTCCTGACGAATCTCGAAAGGGGATTGCCGGCGGAACATGTCGTCGCGCAGCGCGGCGAGGCGTGCCTGCACCGCGGGTGCTGAAACTTTCCGGCTGCGACGGCGGGACTGAATCGCGACTTCGTTGTCGACGAAGGCGGTATTCGAGCGGTCACCGGTTTCGAGAACGACGCGGAGAGTCTCCACTTCGGCCAGTTTTTCGTCGGCAAACGCCAACCAGTCAGCAACTTCCGTATCGAGGTCGGTTTCCTGTGCCAGACTGACAGGAACATGGAGAAGCGAACACGACGGTGCGATGATGAGTTTGTCATTGCCGAGCTCGTCGGCTGCATGCCGTAGCAGATCGAGCGCGGATTTGAGATTGGTCTTCCAGACGTTTCTTCCTTCAATCACTCCGAGTGAAAGGGATTTTCCGGTTCCTTTGAGGCGGGAGACCGCCACTTCGATCTCACTTCTTCCCCGCACTGCATCGAGGTGAACACCGGCTACGGGCAGATCGAGAAACGTCTCCAGATTTTCTCTCAATTCCCCGAAGTAAGCCGTCACCTGAATCTCGAGACCGGGGACTTCGTCGGCGAATTTCTGATACGCTCGTTTCAGGATTTCGCGGTGATTGTCTTCAAGATCAAGGACGACGGCGGGCTCGTCGATTTGCACGATCGTCGCACCGAGGCTCTTCAGTTTTTTCAGCACTTCGACATAGACGTCGATCAGTGAGTCGGCGAGTTCGAAGCGGTCGAAGGTCTCGCTCGAGTTGACTTCTTTTCCGAGTGTCAGGTAAGTTAAGGGCCCGATGAGCACTGGCTTGGCATGAAAACCGAGTCCGCTCGCTTCGATGAATTCATCAAAGACTTTCGAGCTGGAAACCTGAAACTGTGTCGCTTCATCAAACTCCGGAACGAGGTAGTGGTAGTTGGTATCGAACCACTTGGTCATCTCGCAGGCCAGCTCCGCCCCCGAGCCACAGCATCCTTCTTCCTGAGTTCCTTCGCCTTCTTTGCCGCGGGCCATGCGAAAGTAGAGGTCGAGATCGATCGGTTCACCATGCCAGTGAAATCGTGACGGAATATTTCCGAGGAGGCAGGTCATGTCGAGAACCTGATCGTAGAGGCTGAAGTCATTACAGGGCACAAGATCGATTCCCGCGTCTCTCTGCGTCGTCCAGTGTTTCTGTCGGAGCCCGGCCGCTGACTGCTCAAGTTCGGCGGCGGACACGCCTCCTTTCCAATAGGCCTCGACCAGCTTCTTGAGTTCACGTCTGAGACCGATCCGGGGATAGCCGAGGTTTTGAGTTCGAATGGTGTTCGTTGTCATGAACTGAAGTTAGTCAGACTCTTCAGTTGAATAAAACGAAAGGAATTCACCTGTAACTTGAATGCTATTCAAGATCCGCTACTGGTGTTAGATGCTTGAGTTGAGACATCTTCATACGCTGACGGCGCTCGCGGAGACGGGGAGCATGGTAGCGGCTTCGAAAAGGCTGAATCTAACGCAATCGGCGCTTTCCCATCAAATCAAGGCGCTTGAGGATCACTACGGGTGTCCCTTTTTTGAGCGCAAAACGAATCCGCTCCGGTGGACTCCGGTCGGTGAGCGCCTCGTCGGACTGGCCTACGATTTAAACCGCGCCGTGAATGATGCGAATCGCGAAGTGGCCCGCCTTCTCGAAGGCCGCGCCGGTCAGCTTCGGATCGCGGTCGAGTGTCATTCCTGTTTCGACTGGTTGATGCCTTCGATGGATGTGTTCCGTGAGAATTGGGATGAAGTGGAGTTGGATCTCGTTTCCGGATTTCACCCGGACCCGGTCGAATTGCTGACCGAGAACCGGGCGGACATGGTCATCGTATCCCGCAAGAAGCGCAGGGCCGGGATCGATTTTCATCCTCTTTTTTCTTTCACGATGCCGGCGATTCTGGGGCGGAAACATCCTCTTGCCGGGAAAAAGCATCTCACGGCGCGGGACTTCGCTGATGAGGTTCTCATCACTTATCCGATTCCCGACGAGCGCCTCGACCTCGTGAGACAGGTTCTCGGTCCTGCCGGGGTGAATCCTCAGCGACGAACCGCGATGCTGACGGAGGCGATACTTCAGCTCGTCGCGAGTGGCCGGGGGATTGCTGCTCTTCCCGCGTGGGCGATTCAGCCATTCCTCGATCGCGAATATGTGATTGGTCGACCCATTGGAAAAAACGGTCTTCGCTGTGAACTTTATGCGGCCACCACCTCGACCGGAAGTCAGACGTCCTACGTGACCGATTTTATCCGGACGATGCGGGAAGTGAGCTTCCGAAAGCTGAAAGGAATTCAAACGCTCCAACCCTGATTCCGGTAATGACAGGGGCGCTTTTATGATCTCCCTGCAGCGAGACCTGCCAGAATGGCTGTTTCGTTAGGCACGATATCCGCTTTCCGCCCAAGGGATTCGAGGGCGACACGGTAAATTTCGACGAGGGAATCGGAGCCGACTAAAGTGATCGTTCCGGCGGGATTCGCATCTTTCAAGGCTCCGCTCAGTTCCTGCCCGATGAGGAAACCGGAAAGGCGGGAGCGGGCTTCGACCTGATCAAGATCATTGAGGAGCGCTTCGGCGCGGAGACTAAAGCACCTCGAGAGCAGCGACTCGGGAGTTGCGAAGGAGGCCCGGAGCGCATCGAGGAAAGCCGGTTCGGTCCAACCTTCGGGAGCGATCGTGAGTCTCAGGACGGACTGTTCCGCGAGAAGGGTGAAAAGCTCGCCGGTGAGGTAGGAGTGAAAGTGTTGAATGGAGCCGTCGCTGATCGTTGCCCATTTGGTGTGGGTGCCGGGAAGACAGACGAGTCCTTTGAAATCCGGTTCCGCCGCGAGGAGCCCTGCGATTTGCGTTTCCTCTCCGCGCATGACGTCGGCGGGATTGATTTGTTTCACTCCTGCGTGAATGCGCACATCGATTTCAGGGCTTCGCGCCGGAGCTGAGATTTGAGTCGTTACCGGCGAGCAGGGGGCGAGCGCGTAGGGTGCTTCGATCCAGCCCTGCTTCGCCCCGACCATGCCGCAGGCGGATACGGGAATAGATTCGCCGGATCTCAACCACGGCTGAATTAAATCGAGGAGGGCCGATTCGAAATCACCATCGCCCGAAGTGACCGCACTCATTCCCTGGTTCGATTCGGCGCGGAAAAGGACTTCGTCGCGGGAGGACATCGCCCAGCAACGGAGATTGGAAGTGCCCCAGTCGGCGGCAATCCATTCAATTCGATCGGTCTTCATGGCAGGAGGGTGGGTGGGGATTGTTCGGGGAAGCGGTGATTCAAGGATCGACCTTGAGATACTTTACCCCGAGATCGTTGGGTAGCGGCGTGACTTGGTTTTCGGCTCCCCACTTTTCCCAGGCGTCGTTCATTGCCCTGACCCGCCCGGGGTATTTCGCGGCGAGATCATTCATTTCAGTGCGATCAACGCTGAAGTCGTAGAGTTCCCAGGGCTGGTCATCGAGCGCGACGAGTTTCCATTTTCCCTGTCGCATCGCGCGGTTTCCCTGATGTTCAAAGAAGAGCGTTCGTTCGGCGCTCCCGTTGTTGATTTGATCGATTAGATTGCGACCGGGGAGAGAAAGCGTTCCGGTGTAGTCGACCTCTGCAAGGGCCGCCGCGGTCGGGAGAAGATCGATGATGTGTGCGGGGGCGTGATTGATGGAACCCGGTTCCGCTTTCAATCCCGCGGGCCAGTGGATGATACCGGGTGAAGCAATGCCGCCTTCGTGATTGAAATGTTTGTACATCCGCCAGGGTGTGTTCGCGGCGTTGGCCCAGCCCGATCCCATGCTGTGAAAAGTTCCCGCGGAGCCCATTGTGTCTATCATTTTCCCGGTGTGGAGAATGTTCTGATTGCTCGAGACGATATCGAAACCGAATGGATCCCATTCGAAACAGGCTCCGTTGTCAGAGGTGAAAACGATGAGCGTGTTCTCCCATTCTCCGGCTGCCTTGAGATCGGCGATGACGCGTCCGATTTGCTGATCGAGTCGATCAATCATCGCGGCGTAGATCGCCATGCGTCGCGCGAGGTCGCGTTGCCGGTCTTCCGGTAGCGTGTCCCAGGCGGGATTCGTTCCGGTTTTGGTTTCACCGTAGTTCTGCCAGGTCGAGCGGGGACCTAACAGGGTTGTGTCAGGGACGATACCCTGTTGCTTCATGCGGCCGAGGCGCTCTTCGCGGAGTTTGTCCCAGCCGCCACGATAGCGTTCCGCGTATTTGGCGATTTCCTCCCCGGGGGCGTGGAGGGGAAAGTGCGGGGCATTGTAGGCGAGATAGAGAAACCACGGTTTCTCCGGGGTTTCGCGGGCGAGGTGGAGAAAGTCGATCGCGTGATCGGTCACCGCATCGGTCGCGTAGAATTCCCCTTCGGGATACTCGCGAGCCGTTCGCCCTTCCGGCAATCGAATGAGATGGGACGGATCGAAGAAGCGCTTGGCGCTGACGAGTGTCCCGTAGAATTCTTCGAATCCGTGCTGCGTGGGATCGTCGGTTCCGAGATGCCACTTTCCTGAGATAAATGACCGGTAGCCGGCCGGGGCGAGCACTTGAGCGATGGTCTGCGCTTCGGCCGAGATGACACCGCGATAGCCGGGGCGGCCGAGGTCGTTGGTGGTCATGTGCCCGAGTCCGACGCGATGAGGATATTGTCCGGTGAGGAGCGCGGCGCGGGACGGGCAGCAGCGGCCCGTGTTGTAAAACTGCGTCAGGCGAACACCGTTCGCTGCGAGACTGTCGAGAACCGGGGTTTCGATTTCGCCGCCGAAGCAGTTGAGATCGCTGAATCCCAAATCGTCGGCAAGAATATAGAGAATGTTAGGTTTGTCCGTTGCGGAGAGCGGCGCAGTCCCTGTCAGGAAAAGAAGAAGGCAACCAAGCAGTCGGGGGATCATGCGGGCAGTGTCGGGATTTTCGGGCCTTCGATAAAGGCAATTCGCCCGCGACTATTTGGTGCGGAAGGTTTCGCTTTCAATCAGGGCGAGAAGGAGATCGCGGAACCCGTTGCCGTTCTCGTGATTGCGTTTCACGATCCCTTCGATCTCTCTCGACTCTGCGTAATTGGGAACGCGGCCGGTGGCGTAGATCATTAATTTCTCGGCGAGGCACTGGGAAAAGAGGTCGATGTTTTCGACGAGCCATGATTTGAACTCGATCGCGTTTTTGATTTCGGTTCCGTCGGGAAGAACGCCGGAGGGATCGATCTTCGCTTTCGATTCGGGCCATTCCGTTCTCCAGCGACCGACGGGATCATAGTTCTCGAGAACATAACCGACAGGGTCGATCCGTTGATGGCAGCCGGCACAGGCGGCGTCTTTGGTATGGGCGGTCAGGAGCTCTCTCGGGGTTGTTGCTCCCTGCGTGTCGGGCGTGAGCGCGGGCACGTTCTTCGGCGGAGGAGGCGGCGGCGTTCCGAGGATGTTTTCGAGAACCCAGACGCCGCGGATGACGGGCTGGGTATCGACTCCGTTTGCGGTTGCCATGAGGACAGCGGCCTGACCGAGAAGGCCGCCGTAGCGCCCGCCCCGTTTCATGCCGATTCGCTGGAATTTCGCCTTTTCGCCGGGATCCAGTTTGGCTCCTCCTGCTCTTGCGATTCGAGGGGTGAATCCGTAATTTCTCGTCACGAAGTTGACTGAGGAAAAGGTGAAGTCGGGATCGATGAAATCCGTCATCGGGAGGTTCTTCGTCAGGATCTCGGTGAAAAAGCGTTCGGTTTCCCGTTTAGCCATTTCAGTGCTGTCTTCGTCAAAGTTGAATTTTGGATCCGGCATGATTCCGCTCAGCGTTTTTGTATCGAGCCATTGTCCGACGAATCCCCGGATAAACGGGGCTGTTTCTTTGGTCGGGAGAAGTCGTTCGGCCTCGCGGCGGAGGACCCAGTATTCTTTTCGCTCACCGTCGGGCCCGGCGGGAATGGTCGGTGAGAGGCGATTCCGTTGCGCAAGATCCCGCAGGGTGGCGTCAGGCGGGCGCTGTGCCAGAAAGTAGGAGAGTCGCGTCGCGAGATCAAAATCGTCCATCTTGTTCGAATTTAAACTGCGATAGAGAAAACGCGGAGAGATCAGAATATTCCGGAGCAGCAGGTGCAGTCCCTCATCGAGACTGTGTCCCTCGTCCCAGTGCCGCGTTGCGATGGTGAGGTAGCTCGCGATCGTTTCGTCGCTGACCGGTCTCCGGAAAGCGCGGGGAAGGAATGATTTCAGCATTTCGCGCGCGAAGTCTTCCTGCGACTGGCCCTCCTTCCGGACGCCGGTGATGCGCTGCCTGAGGTTCTCCCGGGCTTTGTCGGCAGGGCTTTCGACCAGTTTGATCGGACCTTCGATCGCAAGATGGTGAAGTTCGAGTGCCGGTCCGTTGTTGTGATAGAAATGGCAGAGTGCGTCGGCGAGATTGAAGGTGCCTTCGTTAGAGTCCACGATTCGCAGAAGCCGCTGCGTCATTCTTGAATCCATCGTCGCTTCGGTGAGATCAAGGTCGGGATCCGCCCAGTGTTTGGAAATAATATCCCACCCGTTACGTCCGCGAAGAGGCGTCGTCTGAGGGCGGCGAATATCGCCCCCGCGAAATACCGCTTTCTGCCAGGCCGCGAGAAAACGGGGATCGGTTTTAAACCAGCTTTCCAACTGATCCAGAAGTTCGTCATGGGCATGAGTCATCTCCGCATTGGCCCAGTGAAAGAGGAGCGTTTCCCCCTCGTAGAGGTCGGCTTCAAAGGTCGAAGATTCGGAACTTTCATTTTCTACGCTGATTTCTTTGAGGAGGCGGAATTTCCGAATCGTGGAGCGATCGGTGGCTGAGACAGCCCTGGCATAAACCGAAAGGCGCATCGGGTCCGGGAATGAATGACCTCTCTCGGAGAGGAATTTCGAAGCACTGACCGAAACGCGATACGTGCCGGAACGGCTTATTTCGATTCGGCTCGGCCAGGTGCAGCTCCGCATGATGTCGATGCTGCGTGAGACGAGCCGGAGGGCATCGCCGTGAACGGTGGCCGCGGAGAAGCTGAGAACCATGTCCCCGGGGCCGGCTTCCCATTTTTGTATTTTCGTAGCAGCTCTTTCGGGAGGGAATATTTGATCGGCGATTTCTCTCGCGACGCTTGCGTAGGCATCGAGATGTGGTGGTGACAGGACGAGGCCTTCCCCGACGTTGTCGAAACCGTGGTATTCGGTGTCTTTCGGGAAACCAACGGGGAGTTTGAATCGGGAAAGTTGAATGAGATCGCGAATCGTCGCTTCGTATTCCGCCCGGTTGAGGCGTCTGGGTAAGGTGCCCCCGATGGGAGTGTGTTCGATCAGCTTTTCATCCAGATACGCGAGGACGGCGTCCCGGTTCTCTTTGGTGGGCTGTTCCTTGTCGGGCGGCGGCATGAGCCCCCCATCGATCGCATCGAGTGCCCGCTGCCAAATAGCCATGTCCTGAATATTGTTCCAGTCGATCGTGGTGCTATCGAGATTGACGTCACCTTTTTCAGAGTCGGCGTCGTGGCATTCGAGGCAGTTGTTGGAAATGATTTTCTGAATCGGTTCAGGAATTTTATCGGCAGCGATCCCGTGGATCGTGAGTGCCGACAGTCCGCACAAGACAGGGAGAAATCTCAGTTTCATCGAAATTGGCTGATGGAAGTGTCAGTCAGCCGGTCAGCTGAAAATTTGATTCATGTTATGCGACGCGTTTGAGAAACTGTCGGCCTCGATTCCGAGGCGCTGCATCAGCGTGATGTAGAGGTCACCGAGGAGCGGCGCGTCCGACTTCGAACTGTCGATCGCAATGTGGCTGCCGTGATTGAATCCTCCACCCGCGACGAGGGTCGGCAGGTTCGCGTTGCTGTGGCGGCTCGCATCACCCATTCCCGTCCCGAGGAGGATCACGGTGTCGTCGAGAAGTGACTTCCCGGCGGTGTTTTTCTTTTCCCCGAGTTGTTTCAGGAATCCTGCGAGGCAGTGCATGTGAGCGGTTTCGATCGCGACGAGGTCGCGGATCATGACAGGATCGTTTCCGTGGTGGGAAAGCCCATGGTAGCCGGCGCTGAGCGCTTCGCCGTCGAAAGAGAAAACCTGCCCGAGCCCGTGGAGGAACAGCGAGATGACCCGCGTCGACCCGGTTTCGAGAGCGAGCGTCATGAGGTCATACATGATCGCCTCGGCTTCGATCTGAAGATTCGGGGTGATCGGGTCGTAACCGGGCAGCTTGTAATCCGTCTCGGGAACGGGGTCATTGATCGTTTCGATCTGACGCCCCATCCGCTTTTCAACGGCACGAAAAGATTCGAAGTATTCCTCCAGTTTATCCCCGTCGCGACCGCCCAGCGACTTCTGCAAACGCATCGCGTCCTCGAGAACCATATCGAGTGAGCTGCGACCGCTGCGGAGCAGGTATTCGGTGCGGGCCTGGTCTGCTTTGGAAATGAAGAGCTTTTTGTAAAGCACGCTGGGGCGCTGGATCATGGGAAGGCCCACGCCCTGCTTCGTGTAACTCATCGATTTGGAAACCTCCCCGGCGCCTGCGGTGAGCTCTATCGAGGTGAAGCGCGTTTTCTGGCTGATTTGATCGGCGATTTGCTGGTCGAGCGAGTAGGTCTCCGGTCTCGATCCGCAGAGAAAGTTGCTCCACGCGTTATGACCGTTCGGCGCGCGATGATCGAGTCCCGAGAAAATCGTGAATTCGTCGCGAAACTCGCTGAGAGGCTGCAGCGTCGTCGGCATCGTGTAGTTGCGTCCTGTCTCTTTGGGGAAAAAAGCATTCTGGTGCCAGCCGAGCCAGGTTCCGATCGAGACAAAGTTCTGTGCCTCAGCCGTGTCTGATGCCGGAGCTGAGAGGGCCTCCAGCGCGGGGAGGGCGATCGTGGCTGCGCCGGCGCGAAGGAAGTGTCGGCGATTGAAAATGTGCAGGGCAGAGGAGTGTTTCGATTTCATGACGAACGATTCAGGAATAGAGCTCTGGATCGGAATTCCGGAAATGCGAATTTGCTTCACATTGGCGATGGATCAAGGGCCGCGCATCAGCCGGGGCGGGAATCCTCTTTGATTTGCAATAGTAATTGCGATGCTCAGGCTGATGTGGCGGTGACATCAACACGTCACATTTTTAGGTGAACGTGTCCCGAAGCCTGCTCTACGGTTCGGGATGCGTTTTTTAAAGACCACTGCCCTGGTTCTGATTCTGTTCGTTTCCTCCTCAGTTCTCTGCTCTGCGGCGGAGGTGAAGCATCATGAGGCGATCCCGTTCGGGAGCCCAGATGGCGTCGAGTTGCTGCTCGATCTCCACCTTCCCTCCGCAGTGGAAAAGCCCCCGCTCGTTTTATTCATTCACGGCGGTGGCTGGCGTGGCGGAAAGCGGAGCAGATGCCGTCTCGAGTGGGTTGCTGAACACGGGTATGCCGTCGCGAGTATCGAATACCGGTTGAGTCAGGAGGCTCTCTTTCCGGCTCAGATCGAGGATTGTAAGGGCGCGTTGCGCTGGCTTCGAGCGCATGCCGATGAGTATGGCTACGACGCCTCGAGGGTCGTCGTCGCGGGCACCTCTGCCGGAGGGCATCTCGCGGCGCTGATGGGAACAAGTGGGGACGTTGCGGAGTTGGAGGGCAAAACAGCGGGACATTCTGATCAATCGTCCCGCGTGCAGGGCGTCATCAATTACTTCGGTCCGAGCGATTTCGTGAAACGTTCGGAGAATCAGATATCAAAAACGGATGATCCGAAGGGCAGCGTCTACCTCCTGCTCGGCGGGGCGGTGAAGGAGAATCTTGAAGCGGCCCGCGCCGCCAGCCCTGTCACATACCTCAGCAAGGATGATCCTCCGATGTTGATTTTTCATGGCGACCGGGACGAAACGGTTTTCCTCGACCAGTCTGAGCATTTGGAGAAACTCTCCCGTGAGGCCGGACTCGATGTTCATCTCGAAGTTGTGCCCGGAGCCGGACACGGGTGGAAGATAACCGGGAAGGAGAAGGCCCTCGTTTTGGCGTTTCTTGAGAAGCAATTTTCTTCGGCTTCGAATCATGAACCCACGAACGCGGAGGAAGCGGCGGCGGAGAAGGCGGAGAAGGCGGAGAAGGCGGCCGCTGAGGCAAAAATCGACAAGGAGTATCAAGCGTGGGTCCTGACACTCTCGCCAAAAGCGCAGGCATGGGAGGAAGTCCTTCAGGCTGAGCTGGGGAGCTTTTATCTCCCGATCCACAAAAGTGCAAAAGTGCAGGGAAGATCGAATGCCTGGGATTTTGTGGAGGATGATCCGGAGCTGCCACGCGTTTTGTTGATTGGTGACTCTGTCTCGCGCGCCTACACCCTGACGGCGCGCAGGGAGCTTGCGGGAAAGGCCAATGTGCATCGCGCTCCCGCCAATTGCGGTCCCACCGCGACCGGGCTGAAGAAGCTGGATATCTGGCTGGGGGACGGAAAGTGGGACTACATCCACTTTAATTTCGGGATTCATGACAGATCGACGCCTCTCCCCGAGTATCGTGAACGCCTCGAGGAGCTCGTCACGCGGATGAAAGCGACGGGCGCCACTGTGATCTGGGCGAGCTCAACCCCGTTGCCGGATCTTCCCGCGAAGAAGTGGACCGCGCTTTCGATGGTGGAACGCAATGCAGCGGCTGCGGAGATAATGAAAAAGCATAGAGTCGAGGTTAACGATCTCTTTGCGGTGATGAATCCGCGACTGGAGGAGTTCCAAAATCCGGACGATTGTCATTTCAAGGAAACAGGCAATCAGTTCCTCGGGCAGCAAGTGGCGCGGTTTATCGGCAACCGGCTGAAATAAAGGAATTCGCTTTTTGTAGCGAAACGGTTTGCGGCAAGGTGGCAACGTAGCGTTAGATAGGATTATGCTGAACTGGATTTGGATGGGGATGATTGTGATCGGTGTCGTCGTTGCGGCGCTTTTGGATCAATTGAGCGGTGCCAACGGCATCGTTGAGGGGATGTTTTCGATGATCAAGGTTGGCGTCGTGAATATCGTGATCCCGCTCAGTGCGGTCATGATGCTCTGGCTGGGGATTATGCGCCTCGCGGAAAAGTCCGGGATGATTCAGGTGGTGTCCCGCGCCGTGCGACCCGTTATGAAGCGTCTTTTTCCGGATGTGCCTGCGGATCACCCCGCGATGAGCGCGATGGTGATGAATATGGCGGCGAATATGCTCGGTCTCGGGAACGCTGCGACTCCGCTCGGTCTCAAGGCGATGCAGCATTTGGATGATCTGAATCCTAACAAGGGCACGGCTACGAATGCGATGTGTACCTTCCTCGCGATCAACACGAGTTCGGTCACTTTGATCCCCGCAACCGCGATTGGCTTGCTCGCGGCTCAGGGAATTGCCGAGCCTTACGCGATTGTCGGAACGACGATCGGGGCGACGCTCGTTTCGACGACGGTTGCGATCATCGCGGTGAAGCTTCTTGAGAAACTACCGATGTTCAATCGTGAGGCAGTCGCTGATGAGGCCGTTGAAGAGGATGTCGAAGCGGTGGAAACGATTTCACGAAAGTTGTCAGGCCGCGGAAAAGCGGTCGTTGCGGTCGTGCTGTTGATGTTTGCGGGAATTGTCTTCCTCGAGACGGTGCCGGACCAGCGCGTTCGACTGCAGGAGGCACTGGGGCTCAGGGAAGTCGCGATTCAGCTGGATGCGGAAGCACCAACACTCGACGAGGTGAAGCCGGAAGGGGAAGACCCGCTTTGGCAGAGAACCGTCTCCGCTGTTTCGGTGGCGGCGATCCCGTTTGTGCTCGTCTTTTTCATTGTTTTCGCCGCCTTGAAAAGGATCCCCGTCTATGAGGAATTCGTCGAAGGCGCGAAAGAGGGGTGGCAGGTCGCGGTGCGGATTATGCCGTTCATTGTGGCGATGTTAGCCGCGCTTGCGATGTTGAGGAATTCCGGAGCGCTTTTCCTTTTTCAGAATCTGCTTCGTCCCGTTCTGGAGTTGGTCCATTTCCCTGCGGAGCTGGTGCCGATGGCTCTGATGCGACCGCTCAGTGGTAGTGGCAGTCAGGGCGTTCTCGTGGAAATACTTACGAACGAGGGGCTTTCTGAAACTCTCAAGTACACGGCGGCAACGATGTTCGGATCGACTGAGACGACTTTCTATGTTCTCGCGGTCTACTTTGGATCGGTCGCGGTGCGTCGCACGCGTCATGCGCTCGTTGCGGGGCTCACGGCAGACCTGGCCGGTGTCATCGCCGCGGTGGTGATCTGTCGCGCGATGTTCGGGTAATCGCGTATCCAAGAAGGATGGAAAAGGCGGGGCTTCCGTGCGACGATGGGGCCTATGCGTGCACTTTTTGTCGCCCTTTCCATCTACTGCCTTCTTTTTCCAACTATGAGCAACGCTGCTGAAGGCCATACCCGTAAACCGCTTCCACCGCAGGAGGAAATTGCGAAACTGCCGGAGGACGGGGGAGAGGAGTTCAACCGGCTCGTGTTTTCCCAGAGCCCGTATTTGCTGCAACACGCGCGAAATCCGGTGGATTGGTGGCCGTGGGGTGAGGAGGCTTTTGAGCAGGCGAGGAAAGAGAATAAAATGATCTTTCTCAGTATCGGTTACACGACTTGTCATTGGTGTCATGTCATGGAGCACGAATCGTTCGAGGATCCTGAAGTGGCGGCGCTGATCAATGAGCATTGTATCCCGGTGAAGGTCGACAGGGAGGAGCGGCCCGATATCGACGAGGTCTATATGCAGATCACGCAGGCGATTACCGGTGGAGGTGGTTGGCCGATGACGGTGATGCTGACACCTGACAAACACGCCTTTTTCGCGGGAACGTATTTTCCGAAAGAGTCGATGGCGGGACGGCCCGGAATCAAGCAGGTCGTCACTGAGTTGGCGAAGGCGTGGACCGAGAGGCGTGATGAAGTGGATTCGACGGCGGTGAATATTTCTGAACAGATGGCGGAGATGATGGGCGGCTCTCCCGGGGCGGATCTTGACCCCTCCGTTTTTGAGACCGCCTTTACCCAGTTCGTTTCCCGTTACGATGAGGAGAACGGTGGCTTTGCGATGCGCCCGAAATTTCCGGTTCCGCCGAACCTGATGTTCCTGATGCGCTATTCGCATCGCACCGGAAATGAGGAGGCTCTCGCGATGGTTGAGAAGACGCTCACGGAGATACGTCGCGGCGGAATTTACGATCACATCGGGTTCGGAATTCACCGGTATTCGACGGACCGCGAATGGCTCGTGCCGCATTTTGAGAAAATGCTCTACGATCAGGCACTCGTTTCGACGGCATTTGTGGAGGCTTATGAGCTCACCGGCAAGGAGCGCTACGCACGGGCGGCCCGTGAGATACTCGAATATGTGGAGCGGGATATGACCGATGAGGCGGGCGGTTTCTTTTCGGCTGAGGATGCCGACAGTGAGGGCGAGGAAGGGAAATTCTACGTCTGGACGAATAAGGAAGTTGTTGAGGTGTTAGGCGAAGAGGATGCCGCGTTTTTCATCGAGATGTTTCGATTGGAAGAGGAGGGCAATTTCGTGGATGAGGCGGCGAGGAAGAAGACGGGAGCGAACATTCCTCATCTCCGGGAAGAGCTTCTCGACGAGGCTCGCGAACGTTTTGAAGCGATGCGGGTGAAACTGTTCGCACGCCGTGAGGGGCGGGTTCATCCGCAGAAGGATGACAAAATACTGACGGATTGGAACGGCTTGATGATTTCAGCTTACGCGAGGGCGGCGCAGGCGCTCGGTGATGAAAAGTATGCGGCGATCGCGAAGAAGGCGGCGGATTTCGTTCTCGGGGAACTCCGGACCGACGAGGGACGACTTATGAAGCGCTACCGTCAGGGTGAGGCCGGTCTTGCCGCGCATCTCGAGGACTATGCTTTCATGATCTGGGGATTGATCGATCTTTACGAGACGACTTTTGAGGTTCGCTACCTTGAGCAGGCGATCGCGTTTCAGGAAATGCTGGACGAGCATTTCTGGGATGAGGAAGCAGGCGGATATTTCACGGTGGCTGATGATGGTGAGCAACTCATCGTCAGGGCCAAAAAACTGTATGGAGGGGCGATTCCGTCGGGGAATGCCGTTTCGATCGGTAACCTTTCACGGCTCTATCGCATGACGGGGCGTCCTGCTTTCGGGCAGAGGACCGATGAGCTGATTCGAGCGTTCTCAGGAGAAATTGAGCGGAACTCAATGGTGTATCCCCTGGTGATGACGTGGCTGGATTTTCATCTCGAGCCGGGTCATGAGATCGTGATCAGCGCTCCGACGCTGGAAGCGGCGAAGCCAATGGTTGATGCGTTGCAAAAGGGTTTTCGTCCGGGGCAGGTGGTTCTGGTTCGAACTGACGAAAATGCTGAGACGCTGGGTCGTGTTGCCGGTTTTACGGAAACGCAGGCGCCCGTTGACGGCAAAGCAACTGCCTATGTGTGCAGAAGCTTTGCCTGTAAACTTCCGACGACTGACGTCGGAGAGATGATCGAATCGCTCTCGGAGTAGAGAGCGCGGGATCAATCCCGTCCCCGGCGATCTGATCGGCGTGGTCCGCCTTGATCGCCGCCGCTGTCGCGCTGGTCGTTTCCACGACGTTCGCGGCCGCCACCGCCACGGTATCCACCGCTGCTGCCGCGACTGTCACCGCCGCCGCTGCCTTTGTATCCGCCGCCACCACGACTGTCACCGCCGCGACTGCCTTTGTATCCGCCGCCGCCGCCACGACTGTCGCCGCCACCGCCACGGTATCCACCACCGCCGCCGCGACTGTCACCGCCGCCACCGCCACGGTATCCACCGCCGCCGCTGCGACTGTCACCGCCGCCACCGCCACGGTATCCACCGCCGCCGCCGCCGCGACTGTCGCCGCCACCACCACCACGGTAGCCACCGCCGCCGCTATCACTGTCGCCGTCGGTTCTCGGCCCGCGATCGCGATCGAGTTTGAATGATTTGCCGCGCAGCTTGGCGTTGCGGGATTCCGAAATGGCGTGATCAACGTCGCTGTCGGTAATGTCGACGAGGCTGAAATTCGGGAAAAGCTGGATTCGGCCCACGGTGCCACGCTCGAGATGACACTCGTTGTGAAGCATTCCGACGATATCGCCGGCGCCAACGTTGTCGTGTTTTCCGAGGCTGAGAAAGAGGCGTGACATGCCTTCATCGGGGCCCTGGTTGCGATCTTCGCGCGGGCGTCTTTCACGACGCTCTCTACCGCCACCGTCTTCACCGCCACGCTCGCGGCGTTCCGGGCGGTCACCTTTGCCGCCTTTGTAATTGGGGTTGTCCTCAGCAATTTGCTCGCCTTCCCGCGCCGTCATTTCGCGGAGGAGGGTCATGAGCACGCCGGCGATGTCATCCCAGTCGTGCCCCTGTTCGCGGATCGGCTGGAGTGATTGAATCGCAAGTTCGTGTGCGGTGGGAGCTGGATTTTCCTCGGAAGTTCCTTCTCCTTCGGCGCCGTCGGGCAACTCGGAAAGTTTGTCGGAAACGGTCGTCGCGAGCTGATCAGCGAGATGCGATTCCACTGATTCCTGGGAAGGGATTTTTCCCATCGGAATCGATTGGCGGATGTATCTCTCGATCGTCTTGATCCGGTAGATGTCGCGGCCTGCGATGAAAGAGACGGCTTTTCCGGAGCGTCCGGCCCGGCCGGTTCGTCCGATACGGTGAACGTAATCCTCGGGGTCCTGCGGCAATTCGTAGTTCACGACGAGGTCAACGTCATTGACGTCGATACCCCGGGCGGCGACGTCCGTGGCGACAAGAATTTCGATCGTTCCTTCGCGGAAGAGTCGGAGAACGCGTTCGCGAAGTCCCTGGGCGATATCACCGTGGAGACGGTCTGCGGAATAACCGCGGGCGAGCATGGCCTCGGTGCATTCGTCGACGGCGCGTTTCGTGTTACAGAAAATGATTGTCAGTTTCGGCTGCTCGAGCTCGATGACCCGGGAAACGAGCTCAATTCTCGAACGGTGACGAGCTTCAAAACAGACTTGCTCGATCGAGTCGACGGTAAGGCTTTCCCGTTCGATCTGAATCGTCTCCGGCTTTTTACCGAAGCCCTCGATGAGGCGGCTCACTCCGCGGTTCATCGTTGCGGAGAAAAACATCGTCTGTCTTTCTTCGGGGAGAGCGCGGAGGATGGACTCCATTTCATCCTGAAATCCCATGTCGAGCATGCGATCCGCTTCATCGAGAACGTTGATCTTGATGGATGAAAGATCGAGGGTGCCGCGTTTGACGTGGTCAATGATACGACCCGGTGTGCCGACGACGACCTGAGTGCCCTGTTTCAGCGCCCTGATCTGACGATCGATCGGCGCTCCACCGTAAATGGCGATCGAGCGGAGGCGGGGAAGTTTTGATCCGAGTCGCTGAATCTCGGCACAGACCTGAACGGCGAGTTCCCGTGTCGGACAGAGGACGAGAAGCTGAGGCGAGGGATTATCGAGATCCATTGCCGCCAGCGCGGGGAGGCCGAAGGCAGCTGTTTTACCTGATCCTGTTTCGGAGAGACCGATGAGATCTTTTCCGGAGAGGGCGACGGGAATTGCTGCCGCCTGGATGGAAGAAGGTTCTTCGAAGCCGAGTTGTTCTACCCCGGCAACGAGTGCTTCGGGTAGACCTAGAGATGAAAAACTGGAATCGCTCACAATGACAAAATGGTAGAAATGAACCACCTGTCATCAGCAGTAGGTAGGCGACACGGTGGACGCTGACCTTAGCGCTTATCGGGTAAAGCGAAAGCAGAACCTTTTGCGCGCCTTTTAACGAACGTTCTACGAGCGAACCTTATCGGCGCTCGTGTCGAGACGATTCGGGGCCAGACCTGAGGGGGAATTCGTGAGACGGCTGGGACGGTTTCGCTTCGCTTTGAGCAGCGATGCGATTTCCCGGCGAAGACTTCGAATATCAAAAGGCTTGGTCATGAAGACGTCGCAACCGGCCGCGAGAGCGTCCCGGCGCATGTTGTCATCTGCGTTGCCGGAGGCCGCGAGAATCGGAATCGAATCGAGACCGTTCTCAGGCAGTCGAAGCTGTGTCGCCATCGTGATACCATCCATTTGCGGCATTTCGATATCGGTGATGATGAGGTGCGGGCGAACCTGCCCCTTGAGTAAAAGATCAAGGGCGTCTTCCCCATTCACCGCTTCTACGACCTCGTATCCAGCATTGCCCAGAACCTTGCGCAGCAAAACCCGATTGGGGAGCATGTCGTCTATCACAAGAATCGTGAAGCAGTTTGCCGGGGGCAAATTGATTGAGATTGAGTGGTGTTGGTGAGGGGTCATTTTTGAGTTCATTACACTATTGAACAGTTAATTAAGAAACACAAATGTTTAAGATGTATGTAACAATTTGACGAATAATGTTCAAAATGATTGGGAATATTTCTAAATATTCAGAATTTCCCTTATTTTTCAGGCCTTGGAGAGCTCAGTTAAGTGGCAATAAAGCGGGGCAGGTCGCCGCTTTGTTCGCTCGTTCCGCTCGATAAAGGTTGAAATCCGCGGCCGGTTGAGGCGCCTTCCGTGCCGATGCGATGACTTGACGCGTTGCTGTATTCGTCGTTCACTTAAGAGAGTGAAGGTTCCGAAACGATTCAGAATCTTTTTTTCGAACCACAACCAGGCAAACCATGACCGCGAAGAAATCAGTTAAGGAAATGGATGAAGGCGTTGTTTCTGCGGACGATGCGAAGAAGCACATCGAATCCAGTAAAGCACTGGCCGAGGAGGCGGCGCATGAGTTACGACTCGCCGCGGCCGAGAAAGCGCGGGAACTGCGCGAAGCGGCGATGAAAGCGAAGGAGGAATATCAGAACCTCGTTCGTGAGCACGCGGAGCAGTTTCAGAGCGAGGCCTATGAGAAAGCGAATCAGTATAAAGAGTTCGCCGAAGAGTCTTTTTCTGAAGCTCAGGAAAGAATCGGGGATTATCAGAAACAGGGTGAGGATTACGTGCGGCAAAATCCCCTGAAGGCGGTTCTCATTGCGCTCGGGGCCGGATTTCTCCTCGCGAAGATTTTCCGGAAATAAATCTTCCGGTTTTCACGCTCCGTCTCTGAAAGGGGTGGGGCGGGGAATTTTTTTTGCGAACATCATTATTGCATGGATTCCACTGACACACCCCGCGGCCCGGCGAAGGGCGGATTGGGAGATGCGGTGGTCGATGCGCTTATCGGTTCCGTGGACTGCTTTCACGCGCGGTTGAGCCTCCTCCAGTTCGAGGCGAAAGAGGCCGGGACCGATCTCGTCATTCGTCTTCTTTGTTTTCTCGTCGCCGCTGTCTTCTCAGGGCTCACGTATCTGATCGCTCTCGTGGGCGGGGTTGCGTGGGTCTCGACCAGCCAGGGATGGACCTGGTATAAGGTCACGCTCATCGTCGCGGGGATTCATTTACTGATGGCGGTGGTGCTGGTAGCTATCGCGAAGCGTCGATTCGGGCGCAGACCTTTTCGCGATTCCATCGATGAATTTAAACGGGATCGCGAATGGCTCGAGGAAATGCGTCGCGACAAATGAGAGAGTCCACGGAGCGGGAACGATTGCTGGCGGCGGTTCACGAATCACGTCGCGAATTGCGCAGTGGGCTGATGCAAACCCGCAAGGCGGCTGATTTCAGCAGTCGGGTGAAGGCGTCGGTTCAGAAAAATCTCTTCTGGTGGATCGGCGGCGCTGTTGTCGCGGGGATCTGCGTTGCCTCGATCGGCGGCGACGAGGGAAGTCGCGGGGAAGCGGAGTCCGGAAATCGCCTCTCAAAGTCCCGGAAATGGTCGTTTTTCCCGGCTCTTTCGAAGCTGACCGCATTTCTCTTTTCCGTATCGAGCCCTCTCCTGAAAGCTTTTCTGACACGGGAAGTGGCGAGCGCTCTAAGCAAAATCGTCCGGAGCGAGTCTTCGGACGCTTGAGAAATCAGAGCGAGCGTCACCGATTGTCCTGTGACGATGAAGGGGTCGATCTAGAGAGAAGGCATTCCGGGAGGGCGCTCAGAGAGGCGTCGAAACTCCGCCTCTTCGTAGGGCGTCTGCATTTCCTCTTCCGTGAGGCCGCCGACGATGCTGACATCTCCGAAGTCCGATGTTTTCAGCGAAGGGCGGTTCGATCCCTTTTCCCAATACGTAGCCTGTTTCACCGGTTTGCCGTCGATATCAATCACCGTGTACTTAAAGCGCTTGGGGCCGGACATGTGGAGAATGTGAAGCTGGTTCTGCGTATCAATCGCGTAGGCTGGTTTGATGACCGTCATGTAATCACCGATCGAGAAAGTGGTGAAGACCATCCCTGAGTTGCTGTCTTTGAGCCTGAAGTAGAGCGCTTTGGCGCGTGCGCCGTGATAATACGTCATCAGCGAATACTCCCGCGTGCTGCCGGCCTGCGGGTGCCCCTGGGGGACGCCGACGATCTGACTCCACATGGGTTGCCCCTCTGTCACCTGGATCGTGACCGTCTTCGTCGTGAAAACGCGATCGATCTGAGGGAAGGTTACGTTAGCTTTGACCCGGTAGTTCCCCAGCGTCGCCATGGGGTAGTATCGATTGATCGTGACCTTGTGTTTGTAAGTCTGGCCGGCGGAAAGCACGATGGGCTTTTCCTGAATTCGATTTTGCGTGGGGGTAATGAGGTGACCGCGATTGTCCGTCACGGTGAAGTCGAGCCAGCTGAGCCCTCCGGCGGAATCTCCGAAGATCAGGTCTTTGCCGGCGCGGTTCACGATCGTCAGTGTGCCCGTGACGGGTTCATGCGAAAGAAACAGAGCGCGGTCCATTTCCAGGTCGAGGACAATTTGAGCCGAGGATTCCCGGGCTGAAAAAAGGACCAGAAGGCCGAAGAGGAGAAATAGGATACGTCTCATAAAAGGGGCTTAACCAATCGGAAGACGGGGATCTCCGATTCGGTCGAAAGGATTCGTGTTGGGGAAAGGTAGCTCACTTTTCCCTCATTATCCTGACTAAAAAGGATCTCCACCTCAACTGTTTTTCGGAGTTAGGCCCTGGAATCTGCCAGAATAGTTAGAAAGACTAAATATTTAACTAAAATAAGATTTTAGTTTTTCTAAAATTACGGCATAATTACCGGATAACCTACTCAATGCGAAAAATGAACCTCAGTTGGCGCTTTTTTGTAGTCGTGATTTTTCTCGTCGGGTTCTTCGTGTCCAGTATTTTAGGCACTTCCAGCTCGATGACGTTCATCTGGCCGGGGTATATCGTGTTGGGATTGGCGGGAGCGCTTTCGGTGGGAATGTTGTTTAACAAGGTTTCCTACACGCTGTCCCGCGCGACGGCGGTGGCGGTTTTTGCGGTTGTGGGCTACTTCATTATCCGGGCGACGGATTCCCCGATCCACTATTTTGCCCGTGAAGACACGACGCTGCTGATCGCTGCGTTTCTCTGTTACGTGCTGTTTCTCTCGCTGTTTACCTCTGCGAGTTCGCGGACCGTTCTCATCGTCACGCTCGCGACCGTCGTGCTGGCAAATCTGGGAATGGCGCTGCATCAGAGCATTTTCAACTCATCTGCCTGGCTCCTGCCCGGATACGAGCGCACTCAGCCGGATCAGATCAGCGGGCTGTTCAACCACCCCGACCACTTCGCCGCCTTCATCGGCTCGCTGGCGCCGCTGTGGTTCGCGATTGCCTTTTACGGGAGAGGACGCAAGCGGGTCCGGCTCAGCTACATGGTTCTCGGAGCGGTTTCTTTTGTGGTCGTCGCTTTCGCCGGATCGGGGCAGGCTGTAGTCAGTCTGTTCGCGGGAGTGGGGATTCTGGGCGCGATGATGCTTCTGATCGCCTGGAAAAAGACAAACTCATCGTTTCGGCGTCATTTTTTCATCGGCGCCGGGTGTTTTCTCCTGATCGGTTCGATTATCGCAATCGCTGCGAAAGGGCCGATCAAACGGCAGGTCACCCGAAGTCTTCTCACGAAAAATGAATCGGTGAGTCTCCCGCTTCTCTGGGACAGCGCTGTCAGTCAGATGGCGGAGGCACCGGTCCTCGGCACCGGCAGCCGCACCTCTTACTTTTACAGTCGTCTCTTCCGCTCGGAGTCGCTCGACCCATCGGTTAATGAGCAGGAGTTCGCCCACAACGAGTATTTACAGGTCGCCGCCGATTACGGACTCGTCGGCCTCCTCATTCTCATGGGATTTATCAGTCTCCACGTGGCGAGTGGCTTCCGGTTCGCGAAGTCATATTTCAGTTTCGGAGGCATCCTGCCGAAATCGGATCATCTCGCCTACGTCGTGGGAGCGATTGGCGTTCTCGCGGGAATGGGCGTCGCATCGTGCTTCGATTTCGTGATGCACCTTCCCGTTTTCGCCCTGACGGCGTCGATTCTCATGGCGATTCTCGCGGTTCCGGATCCGATGGCTGCGGTTCTCGAGAAAAGAAGCGTTCCGACGCTTCCCGGTGGAAGTGTTCTCTTCACCCATCGCTCGCTCGCCTGCGGATGCGGTATCGCGATTCTGATTTTCGGGGTGTCTTACGCTCGAAGCGAATATCACTACGAAATGGCCCGGATCGGTTTCGAGGCGGATCGCCAGAACTTCAAACAGTTCACCCACCTTCAAAAAGCGAGGGAGTTGGATCCGCAGAATCCGTATGCCTACATTCTCAGCGGGCACGCTCAGGTCGCCACTATTTCGTCCAATATGGCATCGCCTGAGAGGAAACAGATTCTGGAAAAGGCGAATCAGTATTTCTCACGTGCCCGGGACCTTTACCCTCAGGACATTTTCACTGCGGTCGGACACGTCGCCGTGCTGGATGAACTCGGGCAAAAGGACAGGGCCCTCCAGCGCTTGAATGACGCGCGGGAATGGGCGCCTCTCTACGGCAATCTCATGCTCGCCGAAGCGGAGCACCATCTCAGGAATGGTGAGGTGAACGAAGCGCAGATCGCCTACGCCTCGGCGATGAACGCGAAGGCTTTTCGGGATGCCGATGCTGCCAGAGTCGGGTTGGAAACGATTTCCGAGTGGCGTCTTATCGCCGCGCGGCGGGGCATCGAAGTCCCTGACCCACCTGCTTATCTGGCTGAGAAATCAGGCACCGACGGCCAGCGTATCATTCAGCCCGCGACAGTGGGCGAGCGAACCGTCGCCGGGGAGGACGGGAAACTGCTCTCCATTCCCGGCCCGGAATAGCAGCGGTCTACTTTTCGTTCCTGGATGAAAGGATGACCTGTTCCCCTTCATGAGGGGAAATCACGCGATCATTCAGGTCGTGTTCTTCTATCGCGGAATGCAGCCGTTGCAGGGGCTCGTGGCGATGCTCGTTACTGATGGGGAAGGTGGCGTGATGCATCGGGATCATTTTTGCGGCGTTCAGATCGAAAAACGCCTGAACCGCTTCCTCCGGATTCATGTGCACTTCGCGGCCGCTGGGACAATCGTAGGCCCCGATGGGCAACAGAGCGGTGTCGATTGAATGCTTTTCCCCGATTTCTCTGAAACCGTCAAAGTAGGCGGAGTCACCCGAGTGGTAAACGGTGTGGTCCGGGAGTTCGATGACGTATCCTCCGAATCCTTTGTGGGTGTCGTGAATGTAACGAGCGCCCCAGTGGTGGGCCGGCGTAAAATGGATTTTCGCGTCGCCGAACTCAAAAATTTCCCAATCGGTCATCTCGATGACTGTTTTGGTTTTGAGTTTTCTCATGACAGATCCGACCCCGTGAGGAACGAGAACGGTCTGCGAACCGTCGACGATACGCTTCAATGTCATGCGACAGAGATGATCGAAGTGCGCGTGGGTGATGAGAACGAGATCGATATGGGGAAGGTGTTCGATGTCGATTCCGGGGTCGCGATGACGCTTCAGCGGACCGACCCATTTGGCCCAGACGGGATCAATGAGGACGTTGAAATTGGCGGTTCGAACCAGAAAGCTGGCGTGCCCGATCCAGACGACTTCCACCTCGTGTCCCTCGAGATCGCGGAATTCAGGCGGGTGCGGGGTTCCGGTTTCCTCCCGCTTCTGCATCAGCGAGGGGAGAAAGCTGCCGCTTAAATACTGGTAGTTTCGCTTCGCCCAGCCTCGTTCCGGAAGGAGCCCAACACGACGTCCTTCCGTTTTTAACCGGGACTTCTTCTTTGAGGGAGCCGATTCCGGGGGGAGTGGCGCAGGGTTTTGATTCGACATAAACGGATGGGGACTACGTCAACGATAAGCATTTGATTCGAGACGGGCAATGAGATAAAAATCCCTTTTCCGCGCCAGTTTTCGTGGTTTGGTCAAAGGGCCTTACTACATGACCGTCACTGAAATTGAACAACACACGCGCACCGCTTTTCCGGAATGGAATGAGGCGGATCTTCGATTCGATCTGATCGAGAAAGGCGGGTCGGGCCGTATTTTTGTGCGGGTCAGCGGTTTACCCGATGGCGGCGCGGTTATCGCGATGTTTTACCTCAATGACAGAGCGGATAATAAGCGTTTTGCGCCGGTGACGGAATTTCTGAGTCGTCACGGTATCCCCGCACCTGAAGTCATTCGCAGGGACGATGAGCGGAATCTGCTCTGGGTCGAAGATCTCGGGGAAATCGATTTGGGAACCCTCGAAGCGTCCGATTGGAGCGAGGTCCGCGCACCGGCCTATCGTGAGGCGCTCAAGGCGGTGTTCCTGCTTCATTCGATTGTCGAGGCGAATGCACCGGAAGATCTTCCTGAATTGGAGCCGCCTTTCGATGACGCTCTCTACACCTGGGAGCAGGAGTATTTCCTCGAGCAGTATGTAGCGCGGTTCCTCTCGGCAGAAACGGCGGAGGCGCTCGCCGCCTGTTCGGAGATGAAGGCGTTACGCGATGATTTGGCGAAGCTGCCCCGGTCCCTCCTTCACCGGGATTTTCAAAGCACCAATGTGATGATGCCCGGCGGCGAGGCGCACCTCATCGATTATCAGGGGCTCCGGTGGGGCGTGCCTGAATACGATCTCGCCTCGATGGTTTACGATCCCTATATCGCCTTTTCCGATTCGGAGAGGGATGAGCTCGTGGAATACTATTTCTCTCTCAAGCAGGAAGCGGGGCACGGAACCACGCGTGAGGAGTTTCAGAAACGGCTCAACCAGTGCGCTACGCAGCGATTGATGCAGGCGATGGGCGCGTATGGCTTTCTCAGTGAGGTCAAAGGAAAGTCCGAATTTCTCCAGCACATTCCGGCGGCGGCGGCGCGATTGGTGGCTTTGTCAGAGCAGGAGGGCGGTCTCCTTCCGCTTAAGGAAGTGCTTCAAGGCGTCGGCTGATTTGCTACATCGTTTCGATGTGTGTCAGGACGTCGAGAAAAGGAACCTCGTTGAGCAGTCCGAAATTGTCATCGCGATTCAACCTTTTGCGAGTCGTCGCCGGACTCGAGAGGCCGCAGAAAAAGCGGGCGAGCTGTCTCGGTTCGCGGAGAACGGGGATGTTCTGATTTTTCATCAGCCGGATCGATTCGGCCTGCTCCAGATTGATCTCGGTTCGCTTCGCGGCCGGAAGCGGGCCGCCCTTGAACGTGCCGAGGCATGCACCGCAGTTTCCGCAGGGCTCCATCGTGTCACCGAAGTAGGCGATCAGCGTCTGCGGGATGCAGGCGGCGCTTTCGCAGAGATCGACGACGAGGTTGAGCCGTTCGATTTCCCCGGCTTCCCTCGATTCGAAGCGTTCCACCATCCGGTGAGTGATCGAGGCCACGTTGCGTTCTCCGTCCGGTGCGAGTTCGTAGGAATGGCGCAGGTGTGAGCGCGTGACGATGGCGTCCCGGCTCTCCCCGAGAATCTGAATCGCCTCACGCACTTTTCCTTCGTCCTCGCCAATCTCGAAGGCTGACTCGGCGATGTTGAATGAATGCCATTTCCAGCCCTTTTTGCCCGTTTCAAAAAGTCGTTTGAGTCGATGCTGTAGCGCCGGGGGATGCCCTGCGAGTATGTCTTCGAAATTTCGGAGAAGTTGCACGCGATTGCCTCCGTAGTAGGGGCCTCGTGGGATGATAATGCCATCGAGTTCGAGGTAGGTCAGCGCGGTGGAAACGACGGACGGACGCATGTCTCTCGACTGCGAGAGATCATACCGCGAGATGGAAAAATGATCGCCCTGGAGGAGGACGTGTTCGACGAGAGACTTCAGGGAATTTGCCGAAGGCGTGTCGCCGTAGATGAAATTCTCGAGGACGGTGAGGTCGTCGGCGCAGGCGAGAATTTCGCAGGTCGAGATGTCTCCGTCGCGTCCGGAGCGGCCCGATTCCTGGACGTAGTTCTCAAGCGATTTCGGGAGGTTGTAATGATAGACGTGACGGATGTTCGACTTGTCGACGCCCATCCCGAACGCGATCGTTGCGACGACGATGTCGAGGGCCCCCTCCATAAAGTTATCCTGCACTTCGGCGCGGTGATCGTTCCGCATTCCCGCGTGATAGGCGCGTGCCTGCAGTCCGGCGGTTCTCAGGATTCCGGCGACGCGTTCCGCGGTTTGCTGGAGCGTCACGTAAACGACGGAGGCTCCCGGAGACTGCGCCCGCATCAGCTCGCAGAGCAGCGTATCGCGATCGGCTTCGGAGCAGGGGTGGATATTGAAATGCAAATTGTCCCGTGCGAATCCCGTCTGGATATGATCCTTCGCGGTGATTCCGAAACGTTCTCGAATTTGCTCCGCCACTTTGGGTGTCGCTGTCGCGGTGAGGGCGAGGATTCTCTCGACCGACAGGTCTCTCGCGAGATTGGCAAGCTTGAGATAATCCGGACGAAAATTGTGTCCCCATTCCGAGATGCAATGCGCTTCGTCGACTGCGAGCAGTGAAATGCGGCAGCGCCTCAGTCGGCGGATGAAGCCTTCGTTTGCGAGCCGCTCCGGCGCGACGTAGAGCAGTTTTAAACTGCCGTTCGCCATCGATTCGTAAATTTCCCCGACGTCTTCCAGTTCAATCGTCGAATCCAGCCGGGCCGCGGGGATGTTTCGAGACTGGAGCGTCTCGACCTGATCTTTCATCAGCGCGATGAGCGGTGACACGACGAGGGTGAGGCCTTCGAGGAGGAGAGCCGGAAGTTGGTAGCAAAGGCTTTTCCCGCCGCCGGTGGGAAAGAGCGCGAGGGCGGAGCGACCTTCGAGAAGAATGTCGATGACCGCTTCCTGACCATCACGGAATCCGTCGTGGTCAAAATGGAGTTGGAGCGCTTCGCGGGGAGTCATGAAAGGCGGATCGGAGATGGCGGATTTAAGAGGGGTATAGAGCTTGCCCGTAATTTTAAATACTTCTACACTCGGCCTGATGAAAATTCAGCTGTCGATTCTCTTCTTCGCTGTCTGTGTTCACACCACTGCTCTGAAGGCGGACGTGAGGGATTGGACAAACAGCGCGGGTAAAACCATTTCCGCCGAGTTGCTCGATGTTACGGAGGGAAATGCGGTCCTCAATATGAACGGTCGGAGTTTTGAAGTGCCGATCGAAACGCTTTCCAAAGGGGATCAGGATTTCATCGAAGAGTGGAGCAAATCGGCACCGGCGGATACCGCGGGCGATGCTGCGATCGAACCGAACTGGGACGGCGAATGGCCGAAACTCGTGTCGGCTGATATCGATCAGGAGATCGAAGAGTTGGGCGGAACTGAGGGCAAATCTGAATATGTCTACGCGAGCGAGCACTACGAGTTCATCTGCGATGTGAATTTAAATACCTCTGTCGTGAAGCGCTTCTCACTGCTTTTCGAAGCGACGAATCAGTTTTGTCGCGAGTTGCCGATTGGGATGGTGAAACCCTTCCGGGAAGAGCGGCACAAGATTCATCTCTTTGAAACGAAAGATGCCTACATCTCCAAGGGCGGTCCTCCCGATTCGGCGGGTGTCTACATTTCGCGTGGAGGCGAAGGCGATATTCTCGTCCCGCTCACGAGCCTCGGCGTGAAGAAAGTCGGTAGCAGCTACAGCGTGGATTATAAAGAGGAGAACACGACGCTCTCTCACGAGATTACCCACCAGCTTACTGACAAGGAATACTACCGCGCCGGGTCGCGGGGCTGGTTTACCGAGGGGCTTGCCGAATACATCGCGAACAGCGGCTACCGCTCGGGAAAATTCAACGTCGATGACCTCCAGAAACTGAAAGCCCGTGTCACCGCCTACGGTGAGGACGGTCGCGGCGGGCGCGCCCTCGGAGAGGAATTTACCGCTCCGGATTTGAACGAGTTCTTCACGCAGGACTACGGGTCCTTTGTTGGCAATGCGCAGCTCAATTACGGTCTCGGCGCGCTCGTCGTGTATTACTTTTTTCACATGGATGGCGAAAAAGATGCCGCGAACATCAAAAACTTCCTCAAAGGGTTAAAGGAAGGGAAGAAGGTCCCTGAAATGTATGAGCCGCTTCTCGCAGGGAGAACCTGGGACGAAATGGAAGCCGACATCACAAAGTCATGGCGGTCACGCGGCGTGCGGATCAATTTTCAGTAGGGAGGAAAATTCAACCCGGGACTCAACCCTGTTGAGTCGATGACCTAACCCTGTTAGATCAACTTTTGTATGAGTAAAAAAATCGTCCGTTGGGGCATTATGGGGACGGCGGGAATCGCCCGGAAAAACTGGCAGGCAATTCTGAACAGCGGAAACGGGCAGTTGGTCGCGGTGGCGAGTCGGACTGAAGAACGGGCCGCTCAGTATATCGCTGAGAATCAAAGCCAGATTGCGCATGATCCTCCGCCGCGTCCGATCGGCGGTTATGATGAGATCATTGCGGCCGAAGATATTGATGCGGTTTATATTCCGCTCCCGACAGGGGTGCGGAAGGATTATGCTATCGCGGCGGCGAAGGCGGGCAAACACGTTTTGTGCGAGAAACCCTGCGGGGTCGATGCAGATGCGCTTCGTGAAATTATTGCGGCCTGTGAGGAGGCCGGCGTGCAATTCATGGACGGGGTCATGTTCATGCACAGCGACCGGATGCCGGCGCTGCGCGGTGAACTCGACGCTGGTGAAGCGGTCGGCGAGATCAAGCGAATTGCTACGCAGTTCAGCTTTCTCGCTCCGGATGATTTTGATGAAAATATCCGGATGCAGTCTGATATGGAACCGCTTGGGAGTCTCGGCGACCTCGGGTGGTATTGTATTCGCATCATTCTCTGGACGTTGAATTATGAGATGCCGACGAGCCTGCGCGCGAGGATGATCAGACAGTCGGGAGCGGGTGGGGATGATAGCGGCGTTCCGGTTACTCTGTCAGCTGAGCTCATGTTTGCGAGCAGGGTGTCGGCAACTTTCTATTGTTCCTTCGAAGCGGAGCACCAGCAGTGGGTCAATATCAGCGGGACGAAGGGGCATATCACGATGAACGATTTCGTCCTGCCTTACTTTGGTCCTGAAGTGGGTTTCGAGGTCGAGCAGGCCCATTTTGATGTGAATCTGTGTCAGTTTCATATGGAACGTCATTCCCGACGCGTTTCGGTGAACGAGTATTCAGACAGTCATGCGACGTCGCAGGAGACGAAGCTGTTTCGTCGGTTTAGTGACCTTGTTCTCGGTGGAAAACCCGAGCCCCATTGGCCTGACATTGCGCTGAAAACCCAGATCGTTCTCGATGCCTGCCTGAAGTCGGCGCGGAGTGATGAAGAGATAGCGTTTTAGCATCGATGGAACCGGGCAACATTCTTCGCGGGCTTATCGGAGTCGTATTTCTGCTCGGAGTTTGTTTGTTGTTCAGCAGTAAAAGAAAAGCGGTGAACTGGCGACTCGTCGCCGGGGGCGTGGCGCTTCAGGCGATTCTCGCGGTTCTGATTCTGCGCACTCCGTTTGGCGGAGTGGTAGGGTGGGCGTCACAGGGATTCGTTTCTCTATTGAGCTTCAGTGATGTCGGCGCGGAGTTCATGTTCGGCGAATTGATTGACGCGAGTCGTTACGGCTTCGCCTTCAAAGTGCTTCCGACGATTCTCTTTGTCGCGGCGTTGACCTCCCTGCTTTACTACCTCGGCATTTTGCAGTGGATCGTCTTCGGATTCGCCTGGGTCATGAAGCGGGTCATGCGATTGTCCGGTGCGGAAAGTCTCGCGACTGCGGCGAACGTGTTTGTCGGTCAAACGGAAGCACCGCTCGTGGTGAAGCCCTACATCGCGGGGATGACACGTTCGGAGCTCATGGCTCTGATGACGGGCGGGATGGCGACGATCGCGGGGACGGTTTTCGGGCTCTACGTCGTCACGCTCGGTGGCGACGATACAGAGACGCAACTGCGAGTGGCGCGGCAGTTGCTCACGGCTTCGATGATGAATGCCCCGGCTGCTTTGCTCGTCGCGAAAATTCTCGTTCCCGAGCAGGAGGAAATAAGAGAGGAGCTCTTCGTTCCCAGGGAAAAGCATGGAAGAAATGCCCTCGACGCGATCGCGAAGGGAACGACGGAGGGGCTCAGGTTGGCTCTCAATGTTGCAGCGATGTTGATTGTTTTTGTGGCGGTGATTGCGCTGTTCAACGCGATTCTAGGATGGTTCGGATCGCTGGGAGCCGGGGATGAGGAGGGCGCGGCAGGCCTGCTCGACGGTTTGATTTCAAAATGGAGCGGCGGCGTATTTTCGGGCTTATCGTTCGAGGCCCTGTTAGGGTTTCTTTTTGCTCCGGTAGCGGCGGCGATAGGTGCGGCACCCGGTGATTATCTGGAGCTCGGTCAGCTTCTCGGGACGCGATTGGTTTCGAACGAGTTCATCGCCTACCTCCAGCTCGGGCAGCTGGAAGGGGCCGGAAGTCTCGATCCTAAAACGGTGTTTCTCGCGACTTTTGCGCTGTGCGGGTTTGCGAATTTCAGTTCCATCGGCATTCAGATCGGCGGGATCAGTGCGTTGGCACCGGAGCGGAGAAGCGATCTCGCCTCGCTCGGTTTTAAGGCGATGATAGGTGGCACGATTGCGAGTCTTCTCACCGCCAGTATCGCGGGTATGTTTTTCACCGGCTTGTAAGAATGCCGGTGGGAGAAGCTATAGCTGAAGTCGTCACGAGAGTTTTCTGCGAAGTGATCATCGAAGGGGTGGCCTACTTCACCGGCTATCTGATTCTCTATCCTTTTACGTTTGGAAGAGTAAGAGAGAAGTTCAGTGCGAATACGATCAGTTTTGTCGGACTCACCGCCTGGGTGGTTTTCATTGTTCTGATCTTTTGGCAACCGTGGGTGTCGGATGAAGCCGTTTGAGTGATTGCGCGATTCCTTCGATTGAGGCAAACTTCTCCTCATGAGTGAGGCAATCTGGTTCTACGAGGACAATGGTGAGCGAAAAGGACCGGTTGCGGCGGAGTTTCTTGCCGGATTGAAAACGTCGGGAAAGGTTGTCGGAGAGACGCTCGTGTGGCGCGACGGCTATGCTGACTGGATCCCGTTTTGCGAGAGTGAGCTTTTCGCGGCGGATTCCCCTTCGGGTGAAAAGGCGTCCCCTCCGATGCTTCCTCCTGCGCTTCGACCGAAGTCCTCGTTTGTTCCCCGTGAAATCTCGTTCAATCCCGTTTACGAATTCAGTATTCGGGAAACGCTGGGGCGGGGCTGGCGTCTTATGGTTTCGGACTTTTGGCCCTTTGTCGGTTTCTTTGCAATTATGTATCTGATTCTGGGAATCGTCTCTCAGTTCGGAGTCACGATTTTCTTTCTGATGTATCCGCTGATGGCGGGATACTCCTGGTGGGCACTTTTGCGGAAGCGCGGGGAACCGGCGGAGATGGATCTTTTGTTCGAGGGCTTCCGACGTCAGTTTGGTCCTCTCGCGCTCGCTAATCTCGCGATTGTAGGCGTTGCGATGCTTTTCTTCATGGTTCTCGGAATCGCCTGTTTCGGGGGCTGTGCCGGGATCGCCGCTGTGATTGACGGGTCAAGTGGAGGCAATCTCGAAAACCCTGTCGCGGTCGCATTGGGTGTTCTGCTGGGCTCGCTTCTCTTGTTTGCAGCGATGGTTCCTATGATCCTCGCTCAGCAGATCGGCTGCTTTGTGATGCTGTTGATCATGGATGGAAATTTAGATGCCAAGGAGGCAATCTCATTGGGATGGCAGGCGACGAAGCGGCATTGGGTTAAATTTGTCATGCTCTCGCTGGTGGCCCTGCTTCTGTCGATTCTCGGGATGCTCGCGCTATACGTCGGCATTTTTGTCTCGTGTGCCTGGCTTACGCTCGGGCAGATCTACATTTACGAGGAGGCGTTCGGCGATGCCGAAGATCAGCCGAGTATGAGGTAGCGCAGACCGATCAAAAAGATCATCCCGAAGACGATTTTTTTGAGCTGATCCCGCGGCATCCGATCGAGAGTCTTTTTACCTAACCAAACCGCAATGATGGCGGTCGGCATCGAAAACGCGATGAGCTTCAGGAGGTCAGGGGTGAAATGACCTGCTCCGGCGACGAGGCTGTTGCGGACGACGCCGCCGGCGAGGAAGGCGGTTTGGAGAACGGCGACGCTCGTGACTTTCGGCCACCCCCGGGAGTAGGCGTAAACGACGAGAGGTGGGCCGCCGACGTTGAACGATCCCGCGAGAACGCCCCCGACGACCCCGAATGCGGTTCCGCTCTTTTCGGGGATGGTGAGGCGTTTGATGCGGTTTTGTAAAAATTCGGCGAGGGTGATGGCGATGAGGACGAGGCCGAGAATACGGATGATGAATTCACCGTCGAGGAGCCGCAATCCGTAGAAGCCGATCGGAATTCCGATGCACATTCCGAGAACGAGCGGGCCTGCGTCGCGCAAGGAGAGTCCGGACCGGTTTGCTGTCATCACGAAAATCGTCACGATCATCGAACCGAGGGAGGTGAAGGCGGATGCTTCCTCCACCGAAACGACCATGGGAAGGATCGCCATGAGAACGAGGGCCATTCCGAAGCCGGTCGCCGATTGAAGGAAAGAGGCGAAAAAGAGCGTCACCGCTACGATGATGAGGACGGAATCCATTGCCAATCAGGAGTCGCTGCCGTCCAATTCGTCGACTTCCAGGTTGAGGCTGCCGGGTTCGATTGCCGGACCCGTTACCGGAGGCGCGAGTTGGTTGTCCCTGCGATTCCGCCACTTCATGAGCGAGGCTTCTCCCGGGAGTCGGCCCTGTTTGGTTTCGGCGTAGCCGGCTCCGACGTCGAGGCTGGTGTAGCGTCTCAGTTCGAAGTGTAGGTGCGCGAGGTATCGTCCGCCCGCGGTTCCGATCGTTCCGAGTTGGTCGCCGCGGCGAAGTTGTTTTCCAACGGGCACGTGGATGGAATCGAGGTGGGCGTAAAACGATTCAATCATGCGTCCGTTCTCGAGTTCGTGAAGGAGGATGACGACGTTTCCCCAGCCATCGGAGGGCCAGCCCGCAAAGACGACGAGACCATCGGAGACAGCGAAAACAGGATCGCCGAGATCTGAATTCTGACCGCCGATTCCGTTGAGGTCGTCGCCGAGGTGCTTATTCGTGAGAAAAGGCTGCGCGTTGTAGGTGAGTGCGCCGTGTCGGCTCCCCACGGGGTAGTCGAAGCGGTCCGCAGTCGGGGCGGATACCATTTCGATAGGCGAGGCGATTGCAAAAGCGGGATCAAAAAGGGGATCGGCATTCGCTGAAAGCAATCCGATTCGGACCGGAGTGAGCTCCGGTTGCTCTGACTCGTCGTTGGTGCGGGTGATGAGAAAAGCAACGAGTCCAATTGCGGCAACGACAACGAAGATCGGAAGAACGAGCTGATGCCACTCCTTCAGATGCTGCTTGATATCGAAATAGACCGGTTTTTTTAACACCCCGCAATAGATCGCAGAAGTTCACGTTTGGCAACGTTTCAACAGTCTCTTAGGTTGGCTGCTCATGGATCAGCCCAGCCAGGATCAAAAACGCTTTCGAATCGACGTCGCCTACGACGGCCGGCCCTACTCCGGTTGGCAAAGTCAGGTCTGCGGCGAGACGATTCAGGATCTTTTGCTGGCAGCGCTGACGTCGATTTGCCCCGCTGTTGCGGGGGTGCACGGGTCCGGTCGCACCGATGCGGGGGTGAGTGCTTCGAAGCAGGTGGCTCATTTTGACGTGCCTGATTCCTGGCGAATGAAGGGCGGGGAATGGCAGCGGGCCTTGAATTCGTCACTGCCGAAGACGATTCGCATCATGGCGTGTCACGAGGTGAGTCCGGAATTTCACGCGCGGTTTTCGGCGGTGGAAAAAGAATATCATTACCGTATAGCGACGGCTGATGTGATGTCGCCTATGCTGGTGGGGCTCGCCTGGCATCAGCGGCAGTTCCCCGACCCCCGGTTGCTCGGTGAAGTGCTGGCGATCTACGAGGGGACTCATGATTTCCGCGCGTTTTCGGCGAATCGGAATGACGGTCACGATGCTGATCGCGACACGAATCGCACTATTCTGCTCGCTGATATCGCGGAATCGAATGATGAAGGGCTGGTTTTGAGATTTCGCGGAAATGGATTTCTTTATAAAATGGTACGATTTCTTGTGGGAAGTGCTGTATATTGTGTAAATGGGAGAATTTCCCGTTCCGAAATGGGGAGACTTCTCAAGGGGGTGGATTCAGGTGAAAAAGCACCTTTTTGCGCGCCGCCGGATGGCCTCTCGTTGGTGAACGTAACTTATCCGGATAGGTTTGATCATTCCGGTGCCTGAAAGATGCTCCCCAAACGACTAACCTGATATCCACCTGCCAAGCGATGGGTCTGTTTTTCAAAAATTCTGCTATAGGAGAAAACCGTATTGAGAATTCGGGTCGTTGGCCTGTGCGTCTCACGCATTTTCATCTCATCGACGACTATCAATTTCCGGCGACGAACTTCCCGGAGATCTTCTTCGTTCAGCAGGGGAATTTTCTGCACGAGACGATTGCGGGAACGCAGGCGGTCCGGGAGGGCGCGGTCCTGATTATCAATCCCGGTCTGAAGCATTCCGTGAAGCAACCCGAAGAGGTTATTCTCACGAGGGTTCGCTTTCTTCCGGAATGGCTCGCGCAGGAGTATGAGATCATCGTGAATTCACCCACCGTCCTGTCGCTCTTTTTCGATCAGTCGTGGCTTCGCTACCCGCGTGACGAGAATTTTCACGTTTTCACGACACTGAACGAAGGCGCTTCGCTGATTCGCAGTGAACTCGAATACCTGCGGAAACTGCTCAAAGACAAGCGTCAGCTGGAGCCGATCACGCGCGTTTCAGTTCTCAAGTTGATGATGTTGCTCGCGGATGAGCATCAGCGCTTCTGGCGCGGGGTGAACGAAGTCGATTTCGTTCCGGAGGTGATGCACGCCTTCGATCAGATCGAGTCCACGATTCTGCGGGGAGAGACCTTTGATTCCGCGAAAATGCCCCGCGGAGGCTTTGAGAAGCAGGCGATTGAGACCTCGTTTGAAGATGTTTCCGGTATGTCGATGCACGATTATGCGAATCGCCGGCGCGTCTTTCATGCTGCTTGCCACCTCCTTTCGAGCCGCGAAGAGCCCCGCCGTATCTCGAAGAGCCTCGGTTTTACCACGACGGGTGAATTCGTGAAGCAGTTCGAGGCGGTTTTCGACATCGCTCCGACGATTTATCGTGAAAAGTTCGGTCTTGAGAAAGACGAGACTCCTGAAGAAGGAGCTTGATCCGGAGCGACTCGCCATGTTTCTTGCGGCCCTCCTCTAAATGGAGGCTAAGGCCATGATGTCACCGGAAGAACAGCTCACCATTCTCACGCGAGGAGTCGCAAACCTGATCAGCGAAAAGGAACTTCTCAAGAAGTTGCAACGCGGCACACCGCTTCGCGTAAAACTCGGAGTCGATCCCACTTCGCCTGATCTGCATCTCGGGCACAGCGTGGTTCTCGAAAAATTGCGGCAGTTTCAGGAGCTCGGTCATCAGGCGGTCCTGATTATCGGTGATTTCACCGCTCAGATCGGCGACCCGACCGGACGGTCGAAAACGCGTCCACCGCTTTCCCGTGAAGATATTCTCGCGAACGCTGAGACCTACACCGAGCAGGCCTTCCGCATTCTCGACAAAGATAAGACCGAAATCGTTTTCAACGGTGAGTGGTTCAACAAAATGTCGTTCAGTGATGTGATCCAGCTCAATGCGCGCGTCACGATGCAGCAGATGTTGCAGCGCGAGGACTTCAAAAACCGCATCGCCAACGATCAGGAAGTGCGTCTGCACGAGATTCAATACCCGATCGTTCAGGGGTGGGATTCGGTTGAGGTCCGCGCCGATGTGGAGCTGGGCGGAACCGATCAGCTCTTTAACATTCTCGTGGGACGGGACATGCAGAAGAATGAGGGAATGGAGCCTCAGGTCGTGATGTGTCTTCCTATTCTTGAAGGTCTCGACGGCGTTCAGAAAATGAGCAAGAGCCTTCATAATTACGTCGGGATTTCCGAGCCCGCCGGTGAGATGTTCGGTAAAATCATGAGCATCTCTGATGAGCTCATGGGGCGTTACTCGGTGCTCTTGTTAGGGGAAGAGATTCCCGGAGACGCTCATCCGCTGGAGGCGAAGAAGGCGCTCGCCGCGAAAATAGTGACTCGATACCATTCTGCTGAAGACGCAGAGCAGGCGGTTACGAACTGGAACAACCGGGGGAATCTCGAAGAGGTTGAATTGCCTGAGTTTTCCCCTCCGGAAGATCGGAAGGATTTGCTCGGGATTGTTCAGGCCGCTTTTGCCGATATTGAGGAGCCCAAATCCGGCGGGGATGTCCGTCGCCTTATCCAGCAGGGAAGCATTCAGATCGACGGCGAAAAGGTGATGGATCCGAAATCAGAACCTTCCCTTTCAGCGGGACAGGTGCTGAAACTGAATAAAAAGCGCAGCGTTCGGATCGCTTGATTGTCTCGTTGGCAAGGCTATTCGTTCGGAAAAGTTCAGCCATTTTTCCTTTTAGCGTTGCTTCAGAGGGTGATTTTTCATCCACTGGATTCATGTGCTTTTTGAGGCATACGACTTTTGCGCGGGGCGTTACCGGTGCGGTGAGACATTCAGGCTTCGGACTTGAATGGGGCGCCTGTGTCTCGATGGTGGACGGTCGTTCGCGACGTGGGTCCGTCGATCCGAATGCCTCTTCGATGGGGTCCGGGAAGGAGGGGGCGCGCTAGTTATGCGGGACGAGCTTCTCACGTTTCCCCGCGTCATGGGGATTGTAAACATCAACGATGATTCATTTTCGGGTGACGGCACGCTCGATGTTGATCTCGCGCTTGAGCAGGCGATGCGCATGGCTCAGGAGGGCGCTGACATTATCGACGTCGGGGCCGAGAGCGCCCGGACGAACCGCGAAGCGATAGCGGTGGAGCGGGAAGTGGACCGGTTGATTCCCTTTATCGAGAGATTCCGGAGATCCTGTGAACTGATCGATCCCCGCGATGATCTGCAAATCTGGCCTCCGTTGTTGTCGATTAACACGTGGAGGCCGCCGGTCGTTGAAGCTGTTTTGCAGACCGGTGCCTGCGATATCATCAATGACATCGGCGGACTCGTCGATGATACGAATGCGAAGTTGTGCTTTGAATACGAATGCTGCCTTCTCATCATGCACACCGTGGGGGAGCCGAAAGTGCCTCACACGGAGCAGCGATACCAGGATCTCTGGAGCGAGATGGAGTCGTTTTTCGAAGACCGGCTCAAGCGGGTCCGGACGATTGGGCTGAGTGAAGATCAGATCATTCTGGATCCAGGTATCGATTTTGCCAAGCAGTGTAAAGACAACCTCGAAATCTACCGTGAAGCGGAACGGCTCACGCAGTTTGATTTGCCGATTTTGTTGCCGATTTCCCGGAAAACCGTCATCGGCGATGTCCTTGGTATCGATAATCCAGCCGAGCGGGATGCCGGAACGATCGCGTGCCTCGTTCGGGGACTGGTCGCGCAGGCGAACATTTTCCGGGTTCACAACGTGAAAGCGGTCACCGACAGCGTTCGCGTTATCGCCGCAATTCGCGGGCAGTAGCGGTTCAGCCGTTTACTGATTTTTTCATCGAGAGCAGGAATCGGCTATAGAAGAACCGCCAATCGCACGCGTTGGAAAATCATTCCCTTTTTGTAACTGGCCACCTTGCCCTTTGCCGCGTAAGCTCGGCCCATGCGCATACAAGTTGGAAATGAGATTGTGGAGCTGAAATTGCCCGAGTCATTGGGGAAATTGATTATTATCGGGCCTGTTATCCTGATTCTGGTCATAGCAGCCTTCAGCTGTTTTTACACGGTTCAGGCAGATGAGGCCGGCGTCGTTCTCCGTTTTGGAAAAAACACACAAACGGTGGAGCCGGGGCTCCATTTCAAGCTCCCGTTCGGAATCGACCGCGTCACGACCGTTCCGGTGAGGCGTCAGCAGAAGCAGGAATTCGGCTTCGGCACCCCGGGTAACACCAATTCCCGCCAGTGGAGCTCACAGCAGGACATGGAAATGGAGAAAAACATGGTCACCGGTGATCTCAATACCGCGCTCGTTGAGTGGGTCATTCAGTACCGAATCACAGACCCGGAGAATTATTTGTTCAAAGTCCGCAACGCTGATGACACGCTTCGTGATGCGAGTGAGTCCGTGATGCGTGAAGTGGTTGGCGATCGCACCGTTGATGAAGTAATCACCGTGGGTCGTCAGGAGATCGAATCGGAATGCCACCTGAAGCTGAAGGAGCTTGTGGATCTTTACGAATTGGGAATCTCAATCGATCAGGTTCAGTTGAAGAATGTCGATCCGCCTCTGCCGGTTCAGGCTTCTTTTAACGAGGTTAACCAGGCGCAGCAGGAGAAAGAAAAGTCGATCAACATCGCGAACGGTGAATACAACCGGGCCGTTCCCAAGGCTGGCGGTGAGGCTGAGAAAACAGTCAGCGAGGCCGAGGGTTACGCGACGATGCGAATCAACGAGGCCGAAGGTGACGCGGCGAAGTTCAACGCGCTCTATGCCGAGTATCAGAAAGCTCCCGAGGTGACACGACGCAGGATCTACCTCGAGACGATGGAGGTCGTAATGCCCCGCCTCGGAAACAAGGTCATTTTAGACGAGGGGGCGAGTCAGGTGCTCCCCTTCCTCCCGCTCCAGCAACAGCAAGCGAAGCAGGCTCCCGCCGCCCGATAATTTTTTACTCCCTTTATTCATATGAAAAAAACAGGATTTGGATGCGCGTTTGCCGTCATTGCTTTGGCCGTTCTCATGGTGGTCTCAGGTGCCATTTACACGGTTAGCGAGACTGAGCAGGTAATTATTACGAAGTTCGGTGAGCCGATTGGCAAACCCATCGTGACCCCGGGCTTGAAGTTTAAGATTCCCTTTCTCCATAAGGTGAATTCTTTCGATAAGAGGATTCTGGAGTGGGATGGTCCCGCCACGGAAATGCCGACAAAGGATAAGACCTACATTCGCGTCGACACCTACGCCCGCTGGGCAATCGTCGACCCTTTGCAATATTTTCAGAAGCTTCGCGATGAGCGAAGTGCGCTGTCCCGCCTCGATGACATTCTTGGATCGGAGCTGCGAAACTCAATCGCCAAGCACGAGCTGATTGAGGCGGTTCGCACGACCAAGGACCGTAAACCTCAGGTCGAGGAGGATCTTGCCGAAGCTGACATGACAGGGGCGATCGGACGGCTTATTCCGATTCGTCGTGGACGGGTCGCGCTGGAAGAGGACATTCTCGCTACCGCTAAAGACAAACTTGGCGAGTTCGGAATTGAGCTTCTCGACGTTCGTATCAAGCGTATCAACTACAACCAGAGCGTTCAGGAGCGAATTTATGAGCGGATGATTTCCGAGCGTCAGCAGATCGCGGAGCGATTCCGTTCAGAAGGTGATGGTGAGGCGGCGAAGATTCTCGGAGATATGGAAAAGGACCTTCGTAAGATTGAGTCCGAAGCCTACAAGAAAGTGGAGATCCTCAAGGGTGAGGCCGACGCGAAGGCGACAGAAATCTACGCGGCGGCCTATGACAAGTCACCGGATGCGGCTGAGTTTTATGAGTTCGTCAGGACGATGGAGCTCTATGAGGGGATGCTCGATGACAGCACCGTGGTTTTGACGACGGACAGCGATCTCTTCAAGTATCTCAAAGCGGTGAAGCCTCTCGCGCCCAGCAGCTCAGCCGACACCACCGAAGCGGCGACTCCTGCAAGACCTGCTAAGCCGGCGCCGGTTCCGAGACCTGCTCCACAGCGGTAAGTTTTTGATTATCTTACTCGTCGTCTCCGGCGGAAGGTAGAAGAATGAAACTCGTTCGAACATTCAGGTATGTTCGAACGAGCCAATCGGCCGTTTCGAAGAAGTTCTCCCGACGACAACTCTCTTCTTTTCTAAATCTTATTCTTAATTTCCGCTGCCGATGGCATCTGGTAGAGGGTTTTGTCTCTGCCTCGAAAAAGAGAAGGAGTAAAAAGGCATGGTCGAACCAACGCCTTTCACTGAAAAAGGCTCATCAACTCACCTTCATTCATGCTGGCGTCACCGGCGTCAGCGAGGAGTGATTCCATCATTGCCCGCTTCTTATTTTGCAGTGTCAGGATTTTTTCCTCGACGGTGTTGCGGGTGATCAGCTTGTAGCTCGTGACGACGCGTGTCTGGCCGATTCGGTGGGCACGGTCCGTCGCCTGTGCTTCGACCGCCGGGTTCCACCAGGGGTCGACGTGAATCACAGTGTCGGCTCCGGTGAGGTTTAGGCCTACGCCACCGGCTTTCAGGCTGATGAGAAAGACGGGGATGTCTTTCGTCTGGAAACGATTCACGACGTCGCCCCGGTTTTTGGTTTGCCCGTCGAGGTAGCAGAAATCGACCTGTTTTTCAACGAGTTGCGGGACGATGAGTTGCAGCATTTCGACAAACTGGCTGAAGACGAGGACGCGATGCCCTCCTTCGATGGCTTCGTCGAGCAACTCGGAAAGAGCGTCCGCTTTGACTGAGGCATCGTTGTCGGCGATGTCCTGCATTCCGAGGAGACGGAGATCACAACACGTCTGCCGGAGGCGAAGCAGCGCCGTGAGCGCGAGCATTCGTTTGCGACCTCCTTCGGCTTCGAGAAGGCTGGTGCGACTTTCCTGAAGCAGTTTGGTGTAGACTTCCTGCTGCGCGGGCTTGAGATCGCAATAGATGATTTGTTCCAGTTTTTCGGGAAGATCTTTTGCGACTTCAGATTTGAGTCGTCTCAGGATCACGGGGCGCAGTCGGCGGTGAAGGCGTTCGCGAACCGAGGCCGGTGCGTCGGTTGCGGAAAGCGGTTTTTCGAAGCGTTCGGCGAAATCCTGCCGGCGGCCCAGATAGCCGGGAAGGGCGAATTGCGAGATCGACCAGAGGTCGCGAACCGAGTTCTCGATAGGCGTTCCGGTCAGGGCGAAGCGGTAGGTTCCGGGGAGGCGATGTGCCGCCTTGCTGACCTGGGCCTCCGGATTTTTGATGTGCTGCGCCTCATCGAGAATAACGACATCGAACTCGCGTTCCTGATACCAGGCTTCGTCCCTGCGAAGGAGCGCGTAACTCGTCACGATAATGTCGGCGTCGCCGTGCTCTTCGAGAGTTTTGGCCCGGTTAGGGCCGTGGATTGCGACCGCTTTGAGTTCCGGAACAAATTTAGCGGCTTCCTCGACCCAGTTGAAAACGAGCGATGACGGGCAGATAACGAGGCTCCTGCCACCGACGGAATAGAGAAATGACAGGGTTTGGAGGGTTTTTCCGAGGCCCATGTCATCGGCAAGGATTCCGCCCATTCCCTGTGAGGCGAGAGACTGCATCCAGTTGACCCCTTCGCGCTGGTAGGGGCGAAGCGTTTCTTCGAGAGAATCTGAGAGATCGTAGAACTCAACCGTCTCGTCTGAAATTTGCCACGGCACGGCACCTTTTGCGGAAAAACCGTAATCGTTCGCGGTTTCCTTCAGGTAGCCGGCCTGAGATTGATCGATGCGATAGGTGCCGGGCTGGAGTTGCTCGGGGGCGCAATCGTTGATGATCTCGCCGAGTTGATCGGCGAGGCGTGTATTGAGGACTGCGATCTTCCCGCCTTTGACCTGCTGGCTCGATTGCCCCATCTGGAGCAGGCGTTCGATTTCCTGTCGGGGGATTTTATTTCCCGAAGGGGTCGCGAATCCGACCTCCATCGCAAACCAGTCTTCTCCGCCGGGGCGGAAGTCCATCGCCGTTTCGATAGGTTCGACCTGATTCAGGGCATGGGCGAACCGGTCGCCCGTCTCGATGTTCCAGCGCTGCTGAAAGGCGGGATAACCGTGGGCGAGAAATTGCAGGATGCGGTTTTTGTCTTTGAGCACGAAGCGGCCCTCCTTGTTTCGTTTTTCGAATCCGATCGATTCGAGCTCGGCGATGGCCTCGTTTTCGCGCCGCTGATCGGCGAGCTGGAGCACTCCGTCGACCTCCCACACCGCTTCCCGTTCCTTCGCGGCAGGAATAAGCTTTTTGCCGTAGGCAAAGGAGAGCTCCGCATCGAGATAGTTGAGCGAACCCTCGAGTTTGAGTTCCACCGAGAAAGCAGGGGTGGCGGTCTCGATCGCGCTCGTCTCGAAATGTCGCTGAAGCTGCACAAATGCTTCGCGGAAATTGGACGCGGTGAGGCTGAGCCCTGAAATGAGAACAGGGAGCAACTCAGAGGCGAGTCCGTGAGCGACGGGTTGAAGAAGATCCTCCCCGTTGAGAACCCACGCGTTTTTTCCTCCGATGAGCGGTTGAACGGTTTCGGCCCAGACGGGACGCAGTTTGAAATTTCCCCCTCGCTCGAGCGCGGGACGGTAGGGGAGGTGGGAGATTTTAAGCGGGGTCCTTTTCCCGAGACTCACTCCGTGATGGCCGGGAATCGCGGCGAGCAGCGTCGAAAATTCATCGACGTTGATGATCATCATACCGGGCACGTCCTCCGGCGAGATTTGCTGGAGCGCCCGAAAGAGGGTCGCGTCCGAAGAGTCAAAGAACAGCTTCGTCGCGGCATCGACGGACTTGAGAAGACGTCGGTCGCCATCGAGATCGATTTCGACGCCCACGTTGATGCGGCCTTTTGCCCAGACGTCGGGCAGTTTCGGCGGGAGAACGAGATGCAAGGTCGCGGGAATGGAGTCGTCGTCACACTGCTCGGTGATTCCCGGCCAATCATCGCTTACCGGAGTCGGCTTGTTGGCGGCTGGTTTGGGGGAGGGCTTTTCATCTCCCCAGCCGCTTTGTCCGCTGCGACCGGACCTTTCGGTGGGCTCGATAAACTCCAGTCCGACGGCGAGCGCATGCGCGCAGATGATCCCGTCCCTCCGCGCGCGAAAGCAGGGGCAATGATTCTCTACATCGATACGGGAATTGAAAACGACCCGAACCTTGAGCGCTTTCCCCTGGTCTTTGACGTTTCCTTCAAGAACGCCTTTTTCAAAAGTGGGTCCGCTGACGCGCCCGGCTCCGTGAATCGCACGGGCTTCTTTCATTTCTTTCCAGCCTCCGGTGTCGGAGAGGAATTTTCGGCTCAGGATAACGGGTTCGCGCATGGGGAAGTGAGTGGGAAGCGTTCCATCGATCAGCCCCGTTTTCCAGTCTTGAACTTTGTTTTTGAAACCGGGGAAAAAGGGCCATCGAAGTGGGGCGGCGATTCAATGGTTCATCTTCGGGTTCGGTCTCTGACCTGTTCCCCCGCCTCGTCGAATTCGCAGCAGTGATGGGTTGTCGCCCCTTGTGGGAGGGGCGGAGCATGCGTGGAGCGAGGGCTTCAGACGGGGGGCGTTCCGGGAGTTAATATAGTTTGAAGTAGGTAAAGTGACCGGTTGATAAACAGAGTCATCCCGTTAGTATTTCGTATATGTCATCATCTGCATTCGGCACCGGTTCCGGAGGGCCGGGATGGAGTCCTCCCACGGTTGGGGAACTGCAGGCCCTCCTTCCGCAATATGAGATTGAATCCATGATAGGGCACGGCGGTATGGGCGCCGTCTATCGCGGGGTGCAAGCAGCTCTGGCCCGTCCTGTTGCGATCAAGATTCTTCCAGAATCTCTTGTCGCCGGAGGGACTGAGGCGAATTTTTCTGAGCGATTCAAGCTGGAGGCTCGCTCCATGGCGAGTCTCGATCATCCTGCGATTATTTCCGTTTATGATTTCGGTCAGACAAGCGCGGGGCATCTCTACTTCGTGATGGAATTCATCGATGGAATGGATATTCACAAGTATATCCAACTCAGCGAGGGGAAAGTAGATCCGGATCACGCTGTCGCCATTGTTTCGCATGTGCTCGATGCACTCGACTACGCACATTCAAAAGGGATTATACATCGGGACATCAAGCCGGCGAATGTGCTGATCAACCGGGAGGGAAAGGTGAAAATTGCCGACTTCGGCCTCGTCAAAAAAGTGGCCCTCGACGGTGAGGCCGCTGAGACGGGACTGACGATGACCAATGTGGCGATGGGGACTCCGGATTTTATTGCGCCCGAGGCTCTCGATTCGGGGGCAACGCCCGATCATCGGGCTGACCTGTATGCCGTGGGCGTGATGCTCTATCAAATGCTCACAGGGAAGGTTCCCCGGGGAATTTTCAGACTTCCGAGTGAGGAGAACAACGAGATCGACGGGCGCCTTGATGATATTATCGAGCTGGCGATGGAGGCGGACCCGAACGGCCGGTTTCAAAACGCGAGCGAATTCCGGGCGAAGCTGGATGAGCTGCAATCCGCTCCTATTTCCAAGATCGAGCCCGAGCAGCCTTCCGTCGAGATTAGACCTCCCGCCGAGCAGTTCGACTTCACGGAGCCGGGAATGCGTCGGGCGGAGCCGGTGCAAAAAGCGGCCCCGGCCCCGGCGAAGATGAGTGCTTCCGGCGTCCTGATGGCAGGTGCCGTTGTCGTCGTCCTCGCAGGGGGCGTCTTCTGGTGGTTCAAAATGAGGGTGCCGCCGTCGCCGGCAACGGTTTCTCCCGTAGGCGTGAGCGTTAAACCAGTCGAGGTTGCGCCGGTTCCTCCCGGGGAGCCGGCCCCTGAAGTGAAGCCGTCGCCCCCGGCGGTCGTTGAATCGGTGGTTGCGGAACCGGAGCCGGTGAAACCGCAGCAAGAGGCTGTGGTCGAAATGAAGGAGACCGCTCCCGACGTGCGCGAGAAACCGGAACTGGATTCAAAGATATTGGAAGAGGGCAAAGAGGTTGGCGTTTCTGAAGAGAAGGACGGCGGAGAGCCCGAATTTGCTTCTTTGTCGATGGCGGTGCCGGGGATTCCGGAGGTGCAGACGCGATTCACCAATTTTCAGAAAGCGCGGCGCACGCAGTTGGTGGATCTCTCGGAAAAATATCAAGCGGCCCTCGTGACCGCGGCGCAGGCGGCAGCCGCGTCGGGTGAGCTCGAGCCGGTCGTGGCGATTCAAAGCGAGCAAAATGAAATCGCAGCCTTTATCATCTCGGTGATGGAAGTGACAGGTGGAGAAACTCTTGAGGACCTCCCCGCCCTTGCCCCGATGGGTGAGGAGGCGCCGGCCGCAGTGAAGGAGAAGCGGAGCACGTTCGAGCGTCTCATCGGAAACATCGAAAGGGAAAATACGATGCTTCTGGTGCAGTCGCTTCAGAACCTTAAAACGGGGTTTGTGAATGCTCTCCGCGTTGATGAAGCCAGTGTCGTCGGAGATTATCTGGATTGGATGAGGGCGCGGGAACTGCCCGGTGATGCTTACGTTGCTGAACCGGAGCCCGGCAGGGGGGAAGGCGAAGACGGAGCGGCGAGCGAAGCTCCTTCCGACGGAAGCGATGAGTGGGTCGAGCTTTTCAACGGCACGGATTTGAGCGACTGGGACAGAGGCAGCGTAAACGAGTGGGTTGTGACGGGAAAGGAGATCCGCTGCGTCAGCGACGGGAGGTCGGTCAGCCTTTCGAGACCGCTGCCTTTCCGGACGTTTGAACTGGAGGGAGAGTTTTTAGTCTCGAGTGATGGGAACGGAGGGATTGCGATTCCGGGCTTCGCCGAGCTGCAGATTGTGGGATCGGAAGGGATCAACAGCGGGGGACGCTGGAGTGGCGATTTCTTCTTCTTCGGAGCCAACAGGGGAAAGGGCGTTCCTGAAGACCGACTACGGATACGGGACGACGAGTGGATTTCCTTTCGGTGGATCGTATCGGAGGACCGTTGCGAGTCATGGATTCGGGGGCGCCGGAGAGCGGCGGTTTCCGTTTCCCTGCCCGGGGAGGGGGCAGGCAGGCTTTCGTTGCTGTGCCAAAGGGAGGGACAAGTCGGTTATCGCAATCTTCGAATTCGTCCCTATGTGAGTGATGAAGAGTCGCCTTGAATCCCTCCGCGTCCTGCAACGGGGGCTTGTGGATTCGTAATTTGGTGGCAGGTTAGCGCTCTCTCAAATGCCGGGATGGTGAAATTGGTAGACACGCTTGATTTAGGTTCAAGTGCCGCAAGGTGTGCAGGTTCGAGTCCTGTTCCCGGTATATTCTGAGAGATCTCACGTCGCTTTCCGACGTGATCGCTGTTTCCCTCAAAGAGCAGATGAACGCGTTCTAAGAGGGTTGAATCCACGACTTAACAGGGTTAAGTGACTGTCCTAACCCTGTTGGACACCGCTCTCTTGAATGCGCCTCCCGACAGGGGCGAATCGTAATCCTTTTTCACATGGACAATCTGGAAGACCTTTATCAGGAAATTATTCTGAGCCACAACAAGCGCCCTCGAAATGAGGGCGTGCTCGATCCGCACAATCTTGAAGCGGAGGGCTACAACCCGCTCTGCGGCGACAAGGTGAACGTCTACGTGCGTCGCAACGGAAACGAGGTCGAGGCGGTCCAGTTTACGGGGGAGCTTTGCGCGATCTCGAAGGCATCGGCTTCGATCATGACGAAGGAGGTCGACGGGCTCAGTGGAAAGGATCTCGATGTGAAGATCGAAGAGGTGTTGGAAATGTTGACCTCCAAAGAGGAGCCGGACGTTGATCCTTTCGATCTCGGTGAGTTGTCTGCCCTGCTCGGCGTGAGGAAGTTTCCGGCGCGGGTGAAGTGCGCGACTCTCGCGTGGCACACGCTCGCCGCGGCGCTGCGTGATGAGAGGCAGATTTCGACGGAGTGATCTTCCGTTTCCCGGAAACACAAACACCACCTACTCGAAAACGAGCGGTGGTGTTTGGTGTTGTTACGGTAGTGGGATGAAAATCGGTTAGTCGAGGCGGTAAGGATCGGCCCCGAAGATCGCATTGGCGTTGTTGACTTCGAAGCCTCCTGCACCGGCGGAGATGGTATCTCCGGTGGCGAAGACGGAATTGCCGCTCTCTCCGGCGACGCCCGCTGCAGGGCCGTCCCAGTTGACGATGTTGTCTTCTCCGCTGATGACGACGCTGGCTCCGGCTCCATTTTCGTAGATACGGAATCCGTGCTGTGCGTCGATGTTTCCGGCTCCCGTTCCACGGGCGAGCGGGGTGGTTTCACCGATGCGGTTTTCAGATACGTTTGCGGCTACGACAGTGGCGTTGTTGCCGGCGTAGAATCCGATTGCCGCGCCGCCTTCGCTGGCAACGTCATCGGGATCGATCATGCGGGTGATGCCGTTGATCTCGTTGGCGCGCATGCTGTCGATCCGGATAGTGGAGTCATCTTCCGCTTCTGCTACGATGCCCGCAACTCCTGATCTTTCGACGATGTTATTGTCGATCCGGCTGACGTTGATCTGTGAATCGTCTCCCGACTCGACATAGATTCCTATGCCTTGAGCGTCGGTGACGGTGTTGTCGGCGATATCAAGATCGAGAGCGTTGCCTGCTCCGATGAGCGCCACGTTGATGCCATCTGTTCCTGTGTTCGTAACAATGTTCTCGTTGATCGTGACACTTCCGTTAGCGACTGAGTCGTTGATGACCACGATCCCTGCATCGACAACCCCGCTGATGATGTTGCAGTTGATGTCGATGGTTTCATTGTTGGTTGAAGTGATTCCCTGATCAACCGAGTTGCCTCCACTGATATCGAATCCGCTAACCTGGCCGTAGCTGAGGTTGGTGAGTTCGAATCCACCAACGACTTGAGCTCGTGGCGTGTTTCCTCCGAAGAATTTGGCTTCGCAGCCTTCGATCCCCTTGAAGCTGGAGTGGTAGGCTACGCTGGTAACACCTGCTCCGGCGCCGAAGCCTGCTTCGACGACTTCGTTGTAAGCTGCCCCTCCGCCCTGGACGTAGACGTTTCCGACTCCGCCGAGGTTGGCTGCGAGGGCTGCGGTTCCGCCCTGAATCGTATCGACAGGTGCTTCCGCGGTGCCGTTACCGCCGGCGGCTCCGGCTTGAATTCCATTTCCGACGGCTGCTCCGTTGTTCACGAAGATGACATTGTCGAGCAGGACCTTGGTGCCGCTTGTGGTGTTCACCACTGTCTCGGAAGTGTTCTCGACCACGACTCTGGCGCTGAGATCTTCTGTCAGCGCTGAACGCTCAAGCACGGGGCGGTTCATGCGGGGAGCGTTGGCATACATGCGGCTCGCAAGATAATCAGACCGGGGTGCGGGGGCGCAAAATTTGCCACTGTTCTTGGAGTCGGGAGCATAGGGGTTGGAGCCGCCGTTGCCCCACTGTGAAGGCCGAAACATGTTCTGGAAGTCGGTCTTGATGGTCGCTCCCACGGTGGCAACCCAGTTGTCTCCGTAGAGTTCGTCGTCTCCGTAGTATTCAACGCCGAACTGAAGGCCTTGAACGGGGTAGGCGTAGATGCCGGCCATCGCTCCAAAGAGGCTGTCAGAATAGAGTCCGTCGTAGGCATATCCGCCGATCATGCCGCGAACTTTCGGTCCGCATTCTTTTCCGAGAAGATCGAATACGAGTCTGATATCGCCGCCTTCACGACCGCGCTCGAACTGCTGCAGGAGCCTGGAAATTTCCGTGGTGGTGGTGCGTTCCACTTCTTCGGTCGAATATTCCTGAAGAATCCGGTTTTCCGCGGCGTAAGGGTCGTCCCCGTACTCGTTGGAGTAATATTCGCTGGATGTCGATGATTCATCCATGCGATAGGTTTGGCGCTGCGATCTGGAAGTGGGCAGGTAGTAGTTGGCGTGAAGATCGATCCCTTTGGCGTGGAACAGATCGAAACCGAAGTTGAGTTGGCTCACGGAATTGTTGAGAGCGGTGTCAGAGAAGTCTCCATGGATGCGGAAGCCGGCGACCGAATTGAGATTTTCCATCATCCAGCGGGAGCCAAGTCCGATACCGAAGCTTTCCTGGCCGTAGTCGGAGTGGAGGTAATTCAGCATCAGGAAAGTCGCGATACCTGAATTGTAGGGATCGTTCAAAGGGGCGAGCATATCGACCTGGCCTTCAGTAACGTTGTCACCGAAACGACCGCTGAAAGTGACGCCGCCCGGCATTTCGCAGGGGTAGCAAATCGTGTCACGACCTCTTTCGTAGGAGGCAAGTTCCATCTTCGGATTCTTGGCGCTGACGCTCGAAAATCGGAAGTGATCTCTGCCGAGGCCATTCGACGCGACAGACAGCATTGCGAGTAGCAGCGCTGATTTTTGAGTTAAGGACGTGAGGGATGCTTTCATTTGTATGAATTTTATGAAAAATACAACTAATATTATAATTAAGCAACGTTAAATTTAAAATTTCCATAATATTTATAATAAATTGATGATCTGCTACGGCGCTACGGGATGATTTTTCGCCTCCGTAACTGACAGAATTGCGGAGAGCGGGCCGACCACAGCAACGAGCAGGGGCCCAATGGAGGTGAGAGCGTGACACTGAAATTCCCGCACCGCAGCGGTCGCACTTGCCCTCGCGGGAAATCCCGCTATCTTCGCCGCCATGCATTCGTTCCATTACGAAAATGGCTCGCTTCACTGCGAGGGAGTTGATTTAAACGCGCTCGCTGAGGAGCACGGGACCCCCCTCTATGTTTACAGCAAGGGCACAATTCTCGATCACTATCACCGTCTTTCCGCCGCGATGAGCGATCTGGATTGCCAGATTTGCTACGCGACAAAGGCGAATTCCAATATCGCGGTTCTCAATCTGCTTGCGGAAGAGGGAGCCGGCTTTGACATCGTTTCAGCAGGGGAACTGTTCCGGGTTGAAAAAGCGGGCGGCGATTGTGGCAAGTGCACATTTGCGGGCGTGGGTAAAACTCGCGAAGAAATCAAGTATGCGCTGAAGCGTGAGATTTACAGCTTCAACGCCGAGAGCGAGGCGGAGATCGAACTGATCAACGAAGTGGCCGGCGAAATGGGTGTCACTGCGGCCATTGCGCTGCGGGTGAATCCCAACGTCGATGCGAAGACGCACAAATACATTTCCACGGGCAAGAGTGAGAACAAATTCGGGATCGATTTCTCGGTGATCCGCGAGGCTTATGAAAGAGCGGCGGCGCTTCCGAATATCAAGATTCGTGGATTGCAGATGCACATCGGATCTCAGCTTACCTCAGTGAGCCCCTTCGTTGAAGCGGTGAAGAAGGTGACTCCTCTCGTCGAAGAGTTGAAGGAAAAGTATGAGATCGAGTTTTTCAGCATCGGTGGCGGAATCGGGATTGTTTACGAAGACACCCTCGCCAGCGGAACCAAAGACTGGTGGGGTGGTGAGGATGAGAATCCACTCACGATTGAAGAGTATGCAGCACAGCTCGTTCCTCTTCTCGCTCCGCTCGATTTGAAAATCATTCTCGAGCCGGGGCGTTTCATGGTAGGGAACGCGGGTATTCTTATTTCCGAAGTGCTTTACGAAAAGCGAGGTTCCGCGAAGACCTTCAAAATCGTTGATGCGGCGATGAATGATCTGATTCGTCCGGCGCTTTACGAAGGGCATCACGATATCGTCCCGTTGAGCGAGCCGAGTGCTGAATCGGAGGAGGTGGACATCGTCGGCCCCGTCTGTGAAAGCGGCGATTTCTTTGCTCAGAACCGGTTGCTTCCGAAACTGGAGTCGGGCGACAAAATCGGCCTCCTCAGTGCCGGAGCTTATGGGTTTGTGATGGCGTCGAATTACAATTCCCGCCCCCTGCCTGCTGAGATCCTCGTCTATAACAATACGGCTCACGTGATTCGCGAACGTCAGAGTTTTGACGATCTGATTCAGGGGGAGACGATCCCGTTTTAGGGACGGGCAGGTGAGGCAATCACTCTTGTTTGCCCGGTCAACGGAGCCTCTGTGAAGGGGCTTCGCGTGACTGCGATCAGTGATCCAGTGAGCAGTCCGTCGCGGGCGATCCGCGCGAGGTGCCCCCCGGCGGGGCGCATCTGCCACTGAACCGGTCAGGGCTTCTCAAATATGCTCGGGGAAAAGCTGGATGTTCGCGACGGTGCGCAGCTTCTTCATGAACAGTTTGATGGTTTCGACGGTCCTTTCGCTTTCGAGGTGGTCCCGGATTTCCTCAGCGACTTCGTCGAACGTTTGAGCGCGCTCTTCCTCCCTGTCTAACATTTCGACAATATACCACCCGATCGCGGTTTGGAACGGTTCGCTCAGCTCACCTTTCCTGAGTTTGAACACGGGGCCGGTGAAGTCTTCGGGGAGACGGTCGGCCGCAAGCCAGTTGATGTCGCCGCCGCGGTTTTTGCTGCGTTCGTCTTCGGAATACTGTTTCGCGAGTTCTGAAAAGTCAGCTTCCTCTTCCGTGAGTTGGGTGTAAATCTCGCGGATCAGAGTTTCCTTTGAATCGTCCTCGACATCAATCGTGCTGAGGAAGATCTGCCGGACGTGGACTTTCGCGGGTTCGGTAAAACGATCGTTGTTTTCGTGATTGGCTTCGAACCAGGCACGGGCTTCGTCGTCGGTGACTTCGACGGCGGGGAGGATTCTTCCTTCGAGCCAGCGTTTCCGGCTCCAGACGCGGGCGAGTTCCTCGTCGAGTTCCGCTTCGGTGAGGCCCTGCGCCTCGAGTCGGCTCAGCATCTCGTCTTCGGTCGCGAACTGCGTTTTCCACGAGGAGATGTAGCGCTCGATTTCCTCAGGTGGCGCTTTGAAATGCTCACCGTCCGCGTAGTGGCGGACGAGCGTGTCGTCGATGAGCCTCTGCAGGACCGCCCGCCGAATCATCTGGAGATTTTTCTCCGGAATTTCATCGTAGTGCTTACCCCGCTGGTAGAGGTGACGGAAAGTCGCGAGGTCGAGTTGGTCGCCCGTGATTGGCTCGAGATTCACGACGGCAACCCAGCGGTTCTCAACCGCGGATTGCACGGTGGTGTCGTGGCGGTTTTGGTAGGCCCTTTTCAAGGGGCCTCCACACCACTTGAGATCGATGAGAAGGTAGAGAATAAAGACCAGGTAAAGGACAATCCGCCAGGGGAAGTTCTTCATGGTGTGGTCAGTGAGCCTCCGGCGCTCAGGCGACTTTTTCAGAGGCTGGCTTCAACCCGAGGTTCGCGTAGATCTCGCGAGTCGCGTGCGATTTGTTCAGCGTGTAGAAATGAATTCCCGCCACGTTGTTTTCGAGCAAATCGGAGCACTGCTGGGTCGCGTAGTGGATGCCCACTTTTTCAACGGCATCGGCGTCGTCGCCTCCGCGACTGAGCGCGCGCAAAAGCTTGGCGGGATAGCGGGCTCCGGCGGCAAGGTCTGCCATACGCGCCATTCCTTTCGTCGAAGTCACCGGCATGATCCCGGCGACGATCGGAACGTTGATTCCGGCGAGCTCGCAACGGTCCCGGAAATCGAGAAAATCGTCGTTGTTGAAGAAAAGCTGCGTCACGATGTAGTCGGCGCCTTCATCGACCTTCGCCTTCAGGTAGTCCATTTCCTTGACCCGGTTCGGGGTAGCGGGGTGGCCTTCAGGGAAACCGGCTACGCCGATGCCGAATCCGCGCGGGTCGGGATGAGCGTTGAAATGGCGGATGTAGCGAACGAGGTCTGCCGCATGCTGAAAAGAGTCGTCGGCGCGGTTGTAACCGGTCAGGCTTTGCGGGGGATCACCCCCGAGCGCGAGAATATTGCTCACGCCTTCCTCGGCGTATCGGGCGAGGATTGCCTCGATGTCACTTTCCTGGTGGCAAACGCACGTGAGATGGGGAATCGGGTCGAGCGTCGTGTTGTTTTTGATGCGGGCGACGAGATCATTCGTGAGATCGCGAGTCGTGCCGCCCGCCCCGTAGGTCACGCTCACGAAGTCGGGCGCGTACGCCTCCAGCTCAGTGATCGTTGTGTAGAGCGCTTCGGAAGCTTCTGCCGTTTTCGGAGGGAAAAATTCGAAAGAAAGGGTCGGTTTGTCCTTCGAAATGATGTCGTTGATATGCATGCCGCGCCAGTTTCGCACGAAACCGGCCCTCAAGCATCGATTTTTGCGAGAGATTTCCGGTTTTCGGAAAGGGGTGGTTTCTCCGGCCCATCGTCACCGATTGCCTCGATCGGGCAGCCGTCGACGGCCTCTTCGCACAGGCGGATTTCCTCCGCCGTGACGGGCTGCCGCTTCACAAAGGAATGACCGTCACGATCGTTGCGGGTGAAAAAGTCAGGGGCGTCCTGCCGGCACTGATCGCAGTCGATGCACATGTCATCGACGTAAAATCGGCCGGGGGCGTTGTCTTCGTATCGGTCTTCGTATTCTGCCATAATGAGGTGGCAGCTGAATACGGGGCGACCGCGGAAGTTCTTTCGTTATTTGTTCTTTTTCTGAGGTCTTCCGTTCGGCCAGTGAATCTTGTCGAGAGCGGCGTGCTCCTCATCGGTGAGCATTCCCGGAGGGCGGTTGCCGGCTCCTTCCGACTGGGTGAGTCTGTCGCCGAGCTCCGCTCTTGCCGCTTCGGCGTGTTTCATGAGTTCTGCGACTTTCTCCGGATAATCCTTCGCGACATCGGTCGTTTCGGAGGGATCAAGCGCGAGGTGATAGAGCTCGAGCCCTGATTTGATGTTGTTATATCTCACCGGAAGCCCGCCATCACCCTGGAGTCCTTCGGGAACGGTCCGGTAAGTGTGAGGCAGAATCAGCTTCCAGTTATCGACTTGCACCGCCTGTAGCTCGTTGTTTTTGTAGTAAAACCAGTAGGCCTCGTGCGGATTTTTTGCGCCTTCCTCACCTGCGAGGATCGGCCAGATATCTTTGCCGTCGATTTTGCGTTCGGGGAGGTCTGCACCGATCAGGTTGGCGATTGTCGGAAGCAGGTCGATGTTCATCGCGGGGGTTTTGCAGACGGTTCCGGCGGGGATTTTTCCGGGCCAGCGCATCACGCAGGGCTCGCGAACGCCACCTTCCCAGACGGTGCCTTTTCCTTCGCGGAAATCACCGCTTGAGCCGGCATTGGTTCCGTAGGAAAGCCACGGACCATTGTCACTCGTGAAAATGACGAGCGTGTTCTCGTCGAGCCCGTTCGTCGTGATCGCGTTGAGGATCTCCCCGACGGACCAGTCAATTTCGGCAATGACATCACCGTAGATTCCGTTTTCCGTTGTGCCTGCGAATCGATCGCTCACATACAGCGGCACGTGCGGTTGCGGGTGGGGGACGTAGAGGAAGAAGGGATTGGTCCGGTTCCGGTTGATGAAGTCCACGGCTTTTGACGTGAGCCAGGTGGTCATCATTTTCTGATCGTGCTCATCGGCGGTGCGGAGTCGTTCCGTGCCGCTGAAAAGTGGAAGCGGAGGAAAATTCTTCGACGTGGGGTGCTGCGGCCACATGTCGTTGGAGTAGGGGATTCCGAAATACTCATCGAATCCGTTGTTCGTAGGGAGAAATTTCTCGTGGTCACCGAGGTGCCATTTTCCAAACATTCCCGTGGCATAGCCTTTGGATTTAAAGATCTCAGGAAGGAGCGTTTCCTCCGGGTTGATTCCGATACGGCTGCCGGGACCAAGTGCTCCATTGATTCCGACGCGGTTCGAATAGCAACCTGTCAGGAGCCCGGTTCGGGAAGCGGAGCAGACCGGCTGAGAGGCATACCATTGCGTGAAAAGCCGGCCTTCTTCAGCCATTCGGTCGATATTCGGCGTTTCGTATCCCACTGCACCGTTCGGTCCGATGTCGCCGAAGCCCTGATCATCGGTGAAAATGATTACGACGTTGGGAGGATGCTCTTCGGATTGGGCGTGTAAACCGAATGAGGCCAAAGCTGTGACTAACAGGGTGATGAATTTGGTCATAAGAAATGTTGGAAAACGTGTCCGGAGTTTCTATCATACAAATACCTTCTGCGCGATGGATCAAAAGCACGGGAAACCGTGACTCGGAAACGGCGCGGGTTTTCCCCCTCTTCTTATGAAATATTTCTGCCTCTCCCTGACTCTCGCGATATGTGGAATAGCTGTGCTAATGCCTGCGAATGTTGAAGCGCAGTCTCGATACGGATTCTCGAGAAGTTTTGACCAGCAGCAGAAAATGTTGCGACGTCAGAGTTATCGACCTCACATCAAGGTCGTTCGACCGCGCGGGGCGAATCGCAGGCTCGCGGCGGACGGGCGTCATACTTACGACTTTTACGTGAAACGAGGCTGGGTCTCGAAAATCGAAATTCGCTCCGGGCTTAAGCTCGTCAAAACGATTCCCGTCGGCCGGTCGCGTTCCGGGCAGGGCACCTTTACGCTGTCCAAATCCGATCTCGCCAGAATCAAAGGGGGATTCAAACTCTGGGCCTGGCAGGGGCAGGGCGGTTACCAGTCCCTGCACGGGGAATCGATCGGTTACAAGCTGAACTGACCGCCACTTACTTTTTTATCATCATGGAAATTCGCACAGAAGATTACGAAAAACTCGGCAAGTTTTACCTCGGACGGGAATACGACCTCGGAGAGAAGGAACTGGAGGACGAACTGGTTCTCTATGACTCCAAAGATCTCGTCACGCACGGCGTTGTTCTGGGAATGACAGGGTCGGGCAAGACCGGTCTCTGTATCGGATTGCTCGAAGAGGCGGCGATGGATAACATCCCCGCGATCGTGATTGACCCCAAAGGGGACATCGCGAATCTGCTGCTGACTTTCCCCAATCTGGCTCCGGAGGATTTTCGTCCCTGGATCAATGAGGACGATGCCCAGAAAAAAGGCATCACCCCTGATGAGCACGCCGCGAATACCGCGGCGATGTGGAAAAAAGGACTCGCAAGCTGGGGGCAGGGGCCGGAGCGAATTCAAACGTTCCGTGACAAGGTGGATATGGCAGTCTACACGCCGGGATCGAGCGCGGGATTGCCCGTTTCGATCTTGAGCTCGCTCGATGTGCCTGAATTCGAAGTTCTCGATGATGCTGAAGCCTTTGGTGAGCGGATCGAATCGACCGTTTCGAGCCTGCTCTCCCTCGTTGGAAGCGAGGCGGATCCGATTCAGGATCCCGAGCACATTCTCATGTCTAACATTTTCGCCCACAGCTGGAAAGCCGGGCAGGGCGTGACACTCGAGAGCCTCATCACGCATCTTCAGGTGCCCCCTTTTCAGAAAATCGGGGTGATGGATCTCGAGACGGTGTGTCCGGAGAAAGATCGTCGTGCTCTCGCGATGAAGATGAACAATCTCCTCGCCTCGCCCGGTTTCTCGAGCTGGCTCGAGGGGGAGCCGCTCAACATCAAGCGCATGCTGCACACCGAGGAAGGGAAGCCGCGTATTTCCATTTTCTCGATTGCTCACCTCAGCGATTCCGAGCGGATGTTTTTTGTTTCGCTGCTTCTCAATCAGATGCTCGGGTGGATGCGTTCCCAGTCGGGAACGACGAGCTTGAGAGCGTTGCTCTACATGGATGAGATTTATGGCTATCTCCCGCCGTCGGCGATGCCTCCGTCGAAAAAGCCGATGATGACGATGCTGAAGCAGGCTCGTGCCTTCGGTCTCGGGGTGCTGCTCGCGACACAGAACCCGGTCGATCTCGACTACAAAGCGCTTTCCAATATCGGAACGTGGTGGCTTGGCCGGCTTCAAACCGAGCGCGACAAGGCGCGTGTCCTCGATGGTCTCGAAGGGGCTGCGGCTGATAACGATGGTGGGTTTGATAGAGGAAAAATGGAGCAGTTGCTCGCCGGGCTCGGGAGCCGTGTCTTTCTGATGAACAATGTTCACGAGGGGGCTCCCGTTGTCTTTCATGTGCGCTGGGTCATGAGCTACCTCACCGGCCCGCTCGCACGACGTCAGATTAAAAAACTGATGGATGTGAAGCGCAAAGCGCTCGCTGCGGTGGCCGCTGCGGCACCCACTCCGGCGGTGGAGGTTCCGAAGCCGAAGGCGCCTCAGAAGCTTCGCCCGAGGCTGCCTCGTGGTGCCGAGGATTTCTTCATTCCGACCGGCCCCAATGTGCCACCGGAGGAGATCAATTACGTTCCGGCGGTGATCCAGGTCGGGGAGGTTCGTTACCAGGACAGCAAAAAAGGGATTTCCGGAACCGAAGCGGTTGCGATGATCAACAAGCTCGATCCCGATACGGGGGAGGTGGACTGGTCACAGTCGATGGAGCTACCGAACGGGCTTCAGGTGAGTCAGCTCGGGCGTGAGCCGCTGCCGGGCGCCGCGTTCTCAGAGCTTCCGCAGTCGATGCTGGAAACAAAGATGTGGAGTGACCTGAATAAGGAACTCATCAATTATCTATACGGGAATCACACGATCACGATTTTCAAAAGTCCGCTCACGGGCATGTATTCGAATTTAGGCGAACGCGAAGGTGACTTCCGCGCCCGTCTCGTTCATGCCGCGCACGAATTGCGCGACGAGAAAGTCGACGAGCTTCAGGATACCTACGAAAAGAAGATCGAGGCGATGGAAGCGCGCATCGCGAAAGCGATGGACGTCGTCGATGAACAGGCCGCTCAGGCGAGCAGCGCCAAAATGGACACCGCAATGCGGATCGGGGGAACGATTTTGAGTGCCGTGTTAGGCCGCAGTGTCAGTTCCCGGAGTCGCAGTGCCATGAGCGGCGCCTCGAGAGCCTGGAAAGAGAGTCGCGATGTTTCGCGGGCCAAAGACAAGGTGGAGGATTACAAAGATGATCTCGAAGAACTCGAACGCGAGTGTGAGGAAGCGGTTGAGGAATTGAAAGAGGCGATGGACCCCATGGTTGAAAAGCTCGAAACGATCAGCCTTTCCCCGCTTAAGAAAAACTGTTCAGCCAAGGCTGTCGGAATCGTCTGGATGCCCTATCGCACCAATCCTCAGCCTCAGTTGGGCGCGGCGTGGTAGGTTTGACAGAATTCAACAGGGTTGGGTCTGTGACCTGACCCTGTTGTGGACGTCCGGATGGTCGGAGAGCGAAGTCGCGGCCATCGCCTACAGGGTTCGCGCCAGCGCTGTAGCCGGGGCCCGCGGGCCCGGTCGCAGAGTCGCGATTGTCCGGATGTTTGGGTAAGAAGCCCGTGGGGACGGGTTAGCTCCAGGTCACCTCGGTCTTAACCGAGTTTGCTAAAAAGCATTCGTGGTGCGCCTTGTCGTGGAGCTTGGCGATGTCTTCGGGGGACGGCTGCTTGTCGCCGGAAAAGGTGATCGTTGGATTCATGACCACTTTCGCGAGCCAGGGTTTTCCGTTGTCGCCCTTTTCGAGATAGCCGGTCGCGTTGTCTTCGTAGCTGTCGACGACGTACCCGCTCATGGAAGCGATCGCGAGGAAGGTGAGCATGTGGCAGCTGGTGAGCGCGGCGGTGAATGCCTCTTCGGGATCGGTGCTGTCGGCGTCGCCCAAGTAGGCAGGTGCGGCGGAGGCGCTGAGACTTTGTCCGCTGCGGGGAAACTCCCAGGTGTGCTTACGGGGGAATTCTTTGTAGCCGAATCCGCTTTCACCACGCTTCCATGTCAGGGTCGTTTTATGTTCGCTCATGTAAACGGGTCGGGGGAAACCGCAGGGGAATCAATGCCGATTTTGTCAAAAATGAAGCCGCGCTTGTCGGGGGCTGTGACGCCGCACTCGCGGTTGCCTGCTTTTTTTGGTGGCGCGTAATTTTGATTACGGTAGGCTTTCTGCATGAAGCTCCCCGCCATCCCGGTGATATTGAGTATCTTGTTAGTTGCGTTCGCTCCCGTGATTCGCGCTGATCAGACCCCGCAGCGGTTCGTGGTTCCGTCCGAGGCGCCCGAAGAGCTCAAATTCCTCCTTTCGCTTCCGGAGGATTACGAGGCCGATCAAAAGAAAACGTGGCCGTTGCTGGTATTTCTGCATGGCGCCGGTGAGCGGGGGGACAACCTTGATTTGGTGAAGGTGCATGGGCCTCCGAAACGGATTGAAGCGGGGGATAAATTCCCTTTTATCGTCGCTTCGCCCCAGTGTCCTCTGAATGACTGGTGGAGCGATCAACCGGTGCTCGAATTAATCGATTATCTGGAATCCACCTACCGGGTCGATAAGTCGCGAATCTATCTCACCGGGTTGAGTATGGGCGGATACGGGACCTGGCATTTCGCGACGAAGGCTCCGCATCGGTTTGCGGCAGTGGCTCCGGTTTGCGGTGGAGGGATTCCCTACAAAATGCAATTCATTCCCCATTTGCCGGTTTGGGCGTTTCACGGTGCCAAAGATACCGCGGTTCCGCTTAACGAATCCGTCCGCCTCATCGAGATCTTGAAAAAAAACCCGAATAGTGTCGCCAAACTGACCGTCTATCCGGAAGCGAATCATGATTCGTGGACTGAAACCTACGACAACCCGGAGTTGTACAAGTGGTTTTTGTCGCATTCATTAACACCCAATCAGTGAGCCCCGGCAGACGTGTTGGAAGTCATTCACATCAGCGACACCCATTTTGGCCCGGATCGTTCACTCCTGATCCGCGGCTCGAATGCCTGCGCCCGGAGCGAAGCGCTCGTTGAGGCGATTGGCGCGCTCCCTTTTGTTCCTGATCTCGTTGTGCACACCGGCGACATCGTCAACGATCCTGACGAAGATGCCTACGCTCTCGCTGAGGAAGTGCTCTCCTCGCTGAAAGTGCCTGTTTACTACGCTACCGGCAATCACGACGACGTCGGGATGATGAAGTCGGCGATGCGTTTCGGAGCCTATGACCCGCTCATTGCCGGTGACGAAGTGCTTTGTTATCAGGTGGGCGGGGCCGCTGCCGATGCGATGGAATTGTTCGTTCTCGATGGAAAAGTTCCTCCGGAGGACGGGCCTCACGGTTTCGTGTCCGAAAACCAAATCGAAGCGGTCCTCGAGCGCATCTCCGGAGAGAAGCCGGTTGCGGTGTTTCTTCATTACCCGCTCACTCCGATCGGCTCGGCCTGGATTGATGATCACCTGCTCGTGACGAACGGCGACAGCATTCACGAGCGGCTTCGCGAAAAAGCGGGGGATCACCTCCGCGGAATCTTTACCGGTCATCTTCACCGGGGGCTTCAGCTGTTTCACCATGGCGTTCTACAGTCCGGAGTATCGAGTCCGGCCTGCGAGTTTTCGGCGGGGCCCAGCGACGATTTCTGTGATTTTTTAACGGGCGGTCTGATTCCCTTCAATCACATCACGTTTACAAAAGAATCGACGATGGTGAAATCTTATGCGCTGCCGTTCAAAGGAGACCGTTGAATGAAAAGAGTTATCCTTGTTTTCTTAAAACTGCCGGTGCCGGGAAAGGTTAAAACCCGCCTCGCTGAATCGATCGGTGACGAAGCTGCCGCTGCCGCCTATGAGAAGCTCGTTACCGCGGTGTTTGAGCGCTGCGGTGAAGCGTTGGCGGACCGGATCGTGATCGCATTTGATCCTCCTGAAAAAGCCGATCAAGTGAAGGACTGGCTCGCTCCCCGGATCGAGTTGCTGGACAGCGAGGTGTCCTGGATCGCGCAATCTCCGGGTGATCTCGGCGAAAGGCTTCATTCTGCATCGCAGGCGATTTTTCAAGAGCACCCCGGGACGCTTCTCAGTGTGATCGGAACCGACTGCATCCACCTCGACCCCGATCTCTTCGAAGAGGCGTGGGCATCGCTCGCGGCGGGGATTGATGTCGTTTTCGGGCCTACGGAGGATGGCGGCTATTATCTCATCGGGTTGAAAGAACCTCAGGAAGCGCTCTTCCGCGACATCCCGTGGAGCACGGAGGAAACCCTCGAGGCGAGTTTGCAGGCCGCTCAATGCGGTGGACTCAAGAGCTTCCAGCTCGAGCCTCGAATCGATGTCGACACGATAGTCGAGTGGGAGCAGGTGCGGGACGAATTAGGCTGAACCCGTGGCTTTGGCTGTCAGGATTGTGGTTCTGCGACGTCGTAGAAGGGATAATCGGGGATGAATGGAACTCCTGAGAAGTTTAAAAAGTTTGAATATTTCTGAAAATTTAAATTCCTGCTGGCTTTTATCACTCATCTGAATAAGATGTTGTTCCGGTTTTCCTCTTTTAGTTGGTAGTCCGACATTGATTTCCCACGTTTTCCCCTTTCTTTATCCTTATGGCAAGAGCGTCCAATCTCACAATGTGTTCCTTCTGCGGCAAGAGCCACTCAGAGGTTAAGAAGCTGATTGCCGGTCCGGGAGTTTACATTTGCGACGGATGCATCAACGTGTGTCGCGGTATCCTTGAGAAGGAGCTGCACGAAGATGAGGAGGAAGTTTCCTCGAGTGAGATGTCGGTCCCGAAGCCACACGAGCTTTGTGCCAAGCTGGACGACTACGTGATCGCTCAAGAGCACGCCAAGAAGGTCCTTTCGGTCGCGGTTCACAATCACTACAAGCGTCTCAATCAATTCTCGGCTCCTGCCTCGATGCGGGCTCACGGGCGTTTTTCCGAGTTCGAAGACGTTGAAATTGAGAAGAGTAATATTCTCCTGATCGGACCGACCGGTTCAGGAAAGACGCTGCTCGCCAAGACGCTCGCGAAAGTGCTCAATGTTCCTTTTTGCATCGCGGATGCCACGACTCTGACCGAAGCGGGTTACGTCGGTGAGGACGTTGAAAATATTATTTTACGCCTCCTTCAGTCCGCTGATTACGATGTGAAGAAAGCGGAGATGGGAATCATCTACATTGATGAGATCGATAAGATCGGCCGCAAGACCGAGAACGTGAGCATCACGCGCGACGTGTCGGGTGAAGGTGTCCAGCAGGCTCTTTTGAAAATGCTCGAAGGCACCGTTTGCAACGTGCCACCACAGGGCGGCCGCAAGCATCCGCAGCAGGAATACATTCAGGTGAATACTGAGAAGATTCTGTTCATCTGCGGCGGTGCTTTTGTCGGACTCGAAGAGATTGTGGGGCGTCGCCTTGGCAAGAAAGTGCTCGGATTCGGTGAAGAGAAAACCAAGATCGCGAGCGAGAGCGAAATCGAATTGCAGCTTCGTAACGTTTCTCCTGAAGACCTTCACGGGTTTGGTCTCATTCCTGAATTTATCGGACGACTTCCCGTTGTTTCGACGCTGCGTCCTCTCAAGACGAAAGAGCTGGTTGAGGTGCTTACCGGGCCGAAGAATGCGATGGTGAAGCAATACAGCAAGCTTCTCGCGATGGACGGAGTCAATCTGGAGATCACCGATGACGGTCTTGAAGCGCTGGCCGATCAGGCGATTGATCGCGGCACGGGAGCCCGTGCCCTCAGGGCGATTTTTGAAAAGCTGATGCTCGACGTGATGTTCGATGCACCCAGCCGGGAGGGTTTCACTAAAGTCGTTGTCGACCGTGATGTCGTCGAAGGCAGGAAGGAGCCCAAGGTCGTCACTGACAAAAAGGCGAATAAGAACGCCGAGAAAGAAGCTGCCTGATTTGAGCGGCGGGTCTTTGATTGAGTCAACGATCCTGTTGCCTCCGTCTGGAGCGTTCGTCGGATAGAAAGTCTGTGGTGGTAGCGATGAGAATCTGCGTCCCCTTCAGGGCCGGGGAAACGGGTACGGGTATTCCCGGCGTTCCACTGCGCTCCACACCGCGCTGGTTTCTTTTGAGCCTCCGGCTCTGTGCGTGACTTCTATTTGAGTCGACGGTCCTGTTGCCTCCGTCTGGAGCGTTCTTCGGATAGAAAGTCTGTGGTGGTAGCGATGAGAATCTGCGGCCCCTCCAGGGCCGGGGAAACGGGTACGGGTATTCCCGGCGTTTCGCTGCGCTCCACACCGCGCTGGTTTCTTTTGAGCCTCCGGCTCTGTGCGTGACGGCGCGAAGAGAGAGAAGGCAGCCGGCTGTATATTGATGACCGAACGTTCTTCGACGTCTCAACGTTCAAAGAACGAAGTTGCGGCCCTCTTCTTGAGGAATCGGAGCGGACCGTGTCCGCCCTGAGAAGGCTACAAGGCGTTGTCCTCGATGAACTTCTGAACCGCTTCGGCTGAGTTCTCGACGGGGTAGCTCACTTGCTTTTTCTTCTTGATCGCCTCGAGCGAATCTTCGGTTGGCCTTTCGCCAATCGCTTTTTCAATCACGTCCGGGAATTTCGCCGGATGGGCGGTTGCGAGAACCACGTGTGTGCTCGCGAGGTCGAGGTCCTGAAATCCGCAGGCGGTGTGGGGATCAACGACGTAGTTGAATTCCTCTTTCACTTTACGGATGTTCTCGAGAATCTCGTCGTCATCACAGCGGGTCGCCGAGAAGTTACTGCTGTTGAAATCAGGCACTTCGATCGAACCGGTAGCAGCGAAATCAGCCATCTGAGACAAGGTCTTATCGGCGTTCTTCTCGTTGTGGTAGTAAAGGAAGCGCTCGAAATTCGACGCCACCTGGATGTCCATGGATGGCGCGGAGCTTGGATCAACGGTGCCGGAGGAGTAGTTTCCGGTTTCGAAGAGGCGGTAAAGAATGTCGTTTTTATTCGTCGCAACGACGAAGTCGTCAACGGGGAGTCCCATTTGGTGAACCATCCAGCCGGCGAAAACGTTGCCGAAGTTTCCTGTCGGAACCACAAAGCGGACGTCGTCCCGGTTTTCCTGCGGCAGCTGCATGTAAGCGTGCACGTAGTAAATCGACTGGGCAAGGATGCGGACGATGTTGATAGAGTTGACCGCGGAAAGGCGAAGTTTGCTCTTCAGATCCGGATCACCCATGAGCTCTTTCACGATTGCCTGACAGTCGTCGAAAGTGCCCTCCACGGGGATGGGGAAAATATTGCTCTCGCCGGTGCAGGTCATCTGACGTTCCTGCAGTTCGGAGATGCGGCCCTTGGGATAGAGGATGAAGACGTTAACGCCTTTCTTGCCGGCAAGACCGGCGATGGCGGCGGCACCTGTGTCACCGGAGGTTGCCCCGAGAACGTTGATGGTTTCGCCGGTGCGTTCGATTTGTTCTTCGAAAAGATTGCCCATCAACTGCAGACCGAAGTCTTTAAATGCGAGCGTTGGGCCGTGGAAGAGTTCGAGGATGAAAGTGTTGTCCGAGACCTGCTGGAGCGGAGCGCTCATGTCTTCGCTGAAATCACCGTAGCTGCGGTCAATGAGATCGATGAGGTGATCCGAGTCGTGGTCCGAATCGAACAGGCTCAGGAAATCCCATGCCAGTGCCGGGTAAGGCAACGCTTCATCGACGAGGAGGTCGCTGGGCAGAAGCGGGAGATGTTTCGGCACGTAAAGTCCGCCGTCCGGTGCGAGTCCGTTTGCGAAAGCATCGAAAAAGCCGACTGGCTCACTAAGGCCGCGAGTTGAAACAAATTCCATGAGAGAGAGTAAGAGCGATTTGGAGAGTTTAAAAACGAAAATGGCAATTCAGTGCCACTTTCTTAAAAATTAGGAGTGGATGACTATCGGACGTCTTCGACGCGGAGCAGGGCCGGTTCATCGCGAATGCAGTCCATCGCGCTGATTTTGGCAATAGCATCACGGACGATCCCAAAAGGCGCGTAGTGAAGCGTCAGAACGATAGGGGCGATCTCCTCGTCGTGGTCTTCGGGCTGGATCACCGAGAGAATACCGATGTTGTGCTCACCGAGGACGGTCGCGATTCGGGCGAGAACGCCGGGGCGATCTTCCGCTTCGACGCGGAGGTAGTATTTCGACACGGTTTCAGCGATGGGGAGCGGTTTTCCGTAAATTCCGTGAGAGACAAATCCTGTCTCGCCGATTCCCTTGGCCGATTGAGAGTCGACCCGCGAAGCCGCATCGGCGATGTCGGCAATGACAGAGCTGGAGGTCGGGTCCTGTCCGGCGCCCGAGCCGTAAAACAACGTGTCGCCGACGATGTCTCCCCGGACCATGATCGCATTGAAAACTCCCTTCACCGAGGAGAGGATGTGGCTTTTCTGGATGAGCGAAGGCTGGACGCGCACTTCGATCGCGCCGGAGTCTTCGTGAAGTTGAATCACCCCGAGCAATTTGATCGTGTAGCCAAGCTTGTCGGCAAAGGCGATGTCTTCGGCTTTGATTTTTTCGATCCCTTCGACATGGATCTGATCGCAGGGAACCCAGGCTCCGTAGCTGAGTGAGGCGAGAATGATAGCTTTGTGCGCGGCGTCCCATCCATTCACGTCGAGGGTGGGGTCCGCTTCCGCGTAGCCGAGATTCATTGCCTCTTTGAGTGCTTCGGGATAATCGAGTCCCGCTTCTGTCATCCGCGTGAGGATGTAGTTGCACGTCCCGTTGATGATTCCGACGACAGACTGGATGTGGTTTCCGATGAGGGATTCCTGCACCGTCTTGATGATCGGAATTCCTCCGGCCACAGCGGCTTCGTAGAAAATAGGTCGGTGATTGGCTGCAGCGATCGCGAAAAGCTCCTGTCCGCGTTCGGCGAGGAGCGCTTTGTTCCCCGTCACCACAGTTTTACCGCTTTCGAGCGCTGCTTTGACGAGATCGAAGGCGCGGTCGGTTCCGCCGATCAGCTCCACAATGAGATCGATGGAATCGTCGTTCACGAGATCATCGAGATCAGTCGTGACGAGCTCAGAAGGAAGCTGCACATCGCGGGCCTTCGATGGATCACGAACCGCGATTTTAGTAATCACCAGTTCACGACCCGTTCGTTCGCGCAGCAGGTCACGATTCTTTTCGATGTTCTTGAAAACTCCGGCACCAACGTTGCCGAAGCCTGCGAGGCCGATATGGAGGGTGGATTTCGACATTTTGGAAAAGAAGAGCTTAGGAGCGTGGTAAGCAAACGGATTCTTGCGATTGATACGCATATTCTGCCATACGGGTAATTCCGGAGGTGGCCTTACGCACATTCACTGTTGCACCCTGAATCCCAGCGTGTCTCGTAGCGGAATGAAGAAAAACCTACTTTCCTTCCTGATTGTCGCGGTTGCCGCATTTTTCGTGGCTTCCTGCGATTCGCCCGCACCGACGGCAACGGCCGATACGGAAACACCTGATGCCGAAGCACAAGGCGATGGATTCATCGAATTGTTCAACGGTGAGAATCTCGATGGCTGGACGACCTCCAAAGAGAATCCGGAGTCCTTTTCCGTGAAAGACGGTCAGTTGATCGCCAAAGGAGGAAAATGTCACCTTTTCTACACCGGTGAGGTGAACGGTGCTGATTTTAAAGACTTCGAGCTCAAGGTTCGTGCAAAAACGTTCCCGAATGCGAACGGCGGTGTTTACTTTCACACCGAGTATCAGGATGAAGGCTGGCCGAACAAGGGGTTTGAAGCACAGGTCAATTCAACTCACAAAGACCCTAAAAAGACGGGCAGCCTCTACGCGGTGAAGAATATCATCGTTCTCAAGGAAGGGCAGGAGCCACCTAAAGGCGGCGAACACGAAGAGCGCGATGCCGCTCCGAGCACCGATGGTGAGTGGTTTGACTATCATATCACTGTAAAAGGTAAGCAGATCACGATTCAGGTGAATGGCGAAACGACGGTGGAATACACCGAACCCGAGGGTGGGCCCGGTGAGGGAATCGCTCCCGGACGTGCCATTTCCAGTGGAACATTCGCGATTCAGGCGCACGATCCCGACAGTGAAGTGCACTATGAACGCATCGCGGTGAAGCCTCTGTAGGCCCTTACGGTGCGTCCAATTGGAAAAAACAGCTATAATCCCCGAAATTTCCAGTTGTCTTTCCCGCTGACGCGGGTATTACTTTCGTCCCCGCGAATTTCACTCTGTGAAGTCGCAGGGAAAAAGGGATGGCTCGATAGCTCAGTTGGTAGAGCAGAGGACTGAAAATCCTTGTGTCCCCAGTTCAAATCTGGGTCGAGCCACTCTCCTTTTTTCAAGAGCCCGCCTTGCGCGGGTTTTTTTGTGGCCCGTCGAGGCGCTCTCGTGCGCTTGAGCAACGCGCTCAGGAATCTCTGAAACTGAGAGTCGGTTCCCGCGCGAGGCGTTCGGATTGTGACGCGGATTCCTTTTCCGTCTTTCTCAACCACCAAAAGGTCCACCTGCCTGCAGGGACCGTTAATCGGTGATGCTTCCCGGAAAAGATGATTCCACTCTCACTCACGTATTCCGCTGGCGGCGGTATTCGTAGAGAGCCATCGAGGTGGCGGAAGACACGTTGAAGCTGTGGGGGAGTCCGTAGACGGGGATTTCGATGACGTCATCGAGTTCGGCGAGGATCTTTTCGGGAATGCCGAGTCGTTCGTTTCCGATCACGAGAACGGTGCGCTCGGGAAAGGTGAAGTGATTCAAGTCGCTTGAATGACTCGTTTGTTCGAGACCGACGAGCCGAAAGCCTTCCTCGCGGAAACCTCGCAGGACGGGGCTGAGGCTTCGGTGCACTTCGACGGAGAGTTCATCGGCTCCGTCCCGCGCGATCTTTTTGATGAGTTTTGCATTCCCTGTGAGAATCAGTCGGGAGACTCCGCTCGCGCTCGCGGTCCGCGCGATCCCTGAAATGTTGACATTGCTGCGCATCGGCACACAGGCAATGATCAGTTCCCCGGGTTGGGGAGAAGTTGATCCGGGTTTGTGCCGCTCCTGTTCAAAGGGCGACGTGGGTTGGGAGCTGGACAGGCTTCCAGCGTAACTCACTACAACAGGAGTTCGACTCTTAATCTCTACCCGGAGGGATTTTGAGAAGTCCGGGAAGTTCGTTGAGATCAAAGACTGGTCCGAACCGCGCCTATCAGAGAGCGGGTCCCCGGCAATGGGGATGAGGGGTCGACCCTCGCATTTTGAGGAAGGTTAGGGCTTCGGGGGTTCGCCGTTGGCTGAAAAGGTCTTCGTTTCGACCACGGTGGGCCAGAAGGGACACGGGCGGGACGAGAGGTGTGTGTAGTAATAGCGTTCCACAACGTATCGGAGTTTACATATCCTGAAGGCCGCCTGGAAAATCAGCCAGCCGATCTGTTGAGAGAAGCCCGCTCTTCTCAGGCGATCCCAATCGGTCCGTCGTTTCGGGTGCCGGGACGGTGTTCCGTTGAACTCGGGGAACAGATAGCTCATTCGCTCCAGTTCCATTCGCATTCGTCGATAGTAGCGATGCATTCCTTCAAAGGTCTCCGGCGCCTGATAGTGAATTTGGGTTCCGGCTATCTCCCTGATTGCATTGGGGCCGTGCTCCTTGAGAACCGACTTTGAGAGGTAGATGTCGTCGGCGAGGACTCCTTCTTCGAAACGATAGAAATTATCGCGGGGGAGCGAACTGATTCTGTCGGCAAGTGCCTCGCCGGTGGGGATACGCCAGTTCCGAATCGCGAACAGTTTGCCGTTGAAGTGATTGCGTTTCGTCTCAAAGCCATCATGCCGGTTGTAGGTGTGGAGTGCGAAAGCGAGTGGCGATCTCCGCGCCGGTTTTCGTGGCCTTTTCTGCGGATAAGCGACCTGAAGGTGCGGGTCTGAGAGCATCGCTTCGGTGACTTTTCCTATCGTCTCGGGCGAAACGAGGATGTCGGCGTCGGAGAATATGACGAAGGGATCGCGGTTCGCGACTGAGCGTTGCGCCCGGACAAGGCCACCGGATGAGTGTGTGGTTGTGACGCGGGGAAAAGTTTTCGCGATCGTTTCAGTATCGTCAGTGCAATCATCGAGAATGACCAGCAGATCGAAGCGGGAGGTGCTCTCAGATTCGGCGTGCTCGATGGAGTCGATGAGTGATTGGAGGCAGGCGGCGATCGTTCCCGCCTCGTTCTTCGCCGTGATCGCAACCGTAATTGTCATTCTGTCAGAAGGTTGCTGATCAGGCCGGCGGCGTTTCCGGCTCCGTCGCTTTGATACGATTTGGCGATTTCGAGAACTCTCGTATTCAACTCCGGATCCTCGATTGTCCTTTGGATTTTTTTCCAGAGTTCTTCCGGAGAGAGTGCGTCGAGATCGATCGTTGAACCGCAGCCTGCATTTTCGACGAACCACGACTGATGAAACTGATCGTTGCAGATCGGTTGAATCAGAACAGGCGTGGCGGTCGCCAGAGCCTCCATCACCGAGTTCGCTCCGCCGTGAGTGATGAGGAGATTTGCCCGTTGGAGGATCGCGAGTTGGGGGGCGTATCCACAGATGGTCACGTTGTGTGGCAGGTCGTGAAAACGCGCGGCATCCTGCAACTCGTGAACCGCAGCGATCAGCCGGACCTCTTTCCCCTGAACCGCCTCGATGATTTTCAGGAAAAAGTCGGGCTGGTAAAATACCTGACTTCCAAAGGAGGCGTAGATGAGGGGGATGGAGTAATCTTCCAGATTCCACTCCGATAATTCCGTTTCGTCTCCTCGCTGGTGGAGTGGTAGAGACGGGCCGACTTGGGCAATTCCTTCCATCGAGACGCCTGAGAATTCTTCGGTCGTGAAAGCAATCGTGAGGAAGGGCGAGATCACGTCGCAACCTCGGAATTCAGCGGTCAGCCCGAAGTGGGAGAATAAATCATCGCGATCCTGTGATAATGTCAGGACAGTGTCGAGGAGGTCGCTCTTCATCGTCGGGTTCAAAAGTGGATTGAGCGAATTGGATAGTGCCACCCACGGAATTGCCTCGAGTTGCGCAGCGATTACAGCGGGATAGATCATCGGGTCGGTGACGATGAGGTCCGGCTGAAACGTCTTGATGACTTCCCTGAGTGGAGAGACGGCCTCGCGAGCACCGTCGATCAGCATTCGTTTGATCCAGTCTCGCAGCCAACCGGGATCGCGAACCTGTTCTGAAAACTCTCTCCCCCGGTTGGGGGAATCTTCGGAGTGCGGTCGCGGCGCGGGAAACTGGCGGAGCCCTGCTCTTCCCAGTTGGTCTTCAAGGTTTCCCTGTGAGTGAAAGGCGACGTGGAATCCCTGTGCCTGGAGGTGCTGAGCCACGCCGATGGCGGGATTGATATGGCCCTTTTCAGGGATAACCAGAAACAGGATCCGTTGTGATTTCATGACCAGCTGACATCGAAGTGTTTAAACCAGTGTTTCATCGCTGCCAATCTGAAAAGGAGGCTCTGCTCCCGCTCGTTGACGGGCGGGTTCTGTGTGATCAGGTTTCGGATCGTGTCAGGATCCAGAACTCTCCCGGCCACATCGAGCGTCCCGTCGAGATCGGAGTGCAATTCTTTCTGAAAGGCCAGCCAACCGAGAGGTGCTTTTGGCAGGGCTGACTTCGTTCGGCTTCTCACCGCTTCGGGAAGCAGTCCACGGGAGGCGTCTCTCAGAAACGATTTCTCTCTGCCCTTGTGGAAGCCGAGACGGGGCGGGACGGTTTGGGCGAAAGCGAGGAGATCCGCATCGCCGAAAGGAACCCGCGCTTCGAGACCGTGGGCCATCGCGTGGATATCACCGTTGTGCAAAAGTCGGGGTAACCAGCGTTTCACGATCAGGTAGGTCGTCGCGCCCTGCCTGTTTTCAGTGGTGCTCCAATCATGCCGGCTTCCTGCGATGAGTGACCGGTATTTCTCATCGAAGTGAGCGATGGGATCGGTCATGACGCTGCTGCGGACGGGAGCTGAAAACCGTTCCCCGAATAACTGTGAAGGAGTGCGGCAAGCTTCTTCGTTGAGCAGGAATTGGTAGCCGTAGTGGGTTTCGTCTGCGGCGTCTCCGACCAGCACTGCTTTGAAACGTTTCGCCGCTGCGCGGGCGAGGCTGTGTTGCGCCAGTTCCTGTTCCCAGGCGGGGAGGGCGTCGTTGCTCGCAGTGACTTCCTTGAGTAGCGTGTTGATCGATTGATCGGCCACAGGAACCCATTCGAGATCGATCCCGATTTCGCGGGCGGCATCGCGAGCGAAGGGGTGGTCATCCGAGATAACGATGTCCGAATGCGCTGCATCGAATTTTTCATGTCCATCGAACGCAATCGAGAAGGCTCCGAGGTCGCTGTGTCCAAGTTGTTTTGCCTGAGCGGTGATCAGAGTGGAATCAAATCCTCCGCTCAGGTAGGTGCCGACGGGAACGTCAGAAGTGAGAGCACGTTCGACGGCCTGTGGAAGGAGCAATTGCAGGTTCGCGCTGCGCAGTTGCTCCCCGTCGTCGATCCAGCGTTCGGGTTGATCGAAAAGGTCGATCCAGGTTTCGAGATGAAGTCCGCGGGGTGAAATGTGAAGACACTGTCCGGGCTGAAGGTATTCGATTCCTTCGAAAGGAGAGGTGGACACTCCGCTGAAACAGGGCGCGACGAGATACTCAAGAATGGCTTCGAGGTCCGCTTTCGGCGGGGTTTCTTCGAGCGTCAGGAGAGCTTTCGCCTCTGAAGCAAACGCGAAGGTGCCGTTCGCAAAACGGTAGGCGAGTGGTTTGATCCCGAGTGCGTCCCGCGCCGCGAAACCGGATTGCGTCTCGCGATCCCAGATGAAAAAAGCGAACATCCCGTTGAGGCGCGAGAGGCAGTCTTTTCCCCAGCGTATCCACGCCGCGAGCAGCACCTCGGTGTCGCTTTCAGTTCGGAAGAGGTAATCCGATTTCAGTTCGGTGCGCAGTTCGCGGTAGTTGTAGATCTCCCCGTTAAACACGAGGACGTATCGATCGGAGTGGTCAGCGATGGGTTGGTGTCCTCCTTTGAGATCGATCAAAGCGAGCCGTCGATGGGACAGGGCGATGCCGGGGGCTGACCAGTGACCTTTGCCGTCGGGGCCTCGGTGCGCGAGGGCGTCTGACATCCTGAGTGATGCCGACACGAGCCAATCCGAGGGGCGGTTCCTATCGATTATGCCGGCGATGGCGCACATGGTAATTTCTGCTTTAGATGGCTGTGTTCGAGGAAGCCGAGTGTCGTAAGGAAGGTCAGTTCCCGGTCGCTATCATTGTCTGTAGCGAGATGATCGTATGAATCGCGAGTCGTTCGATATCGTGAGAGGTCCATTGGAGGAGTGAAACACGGCCTCTTCTTCTGATGGCTGAAATCCTCCGGTAAGTACTTCATCGCGAGTTCTCTGATCATCTGTTTGTCAGGATCTGTGCCTCTCGATTGAATGGCTCGCATCACCGGCGGTGAGAGAAACGGGCAGACGAGATTTATCTGATGATCTTTGAATAACGGCGCGAGAAGCGGAAGGTAATCAAAGGCAATTTTTCCCGCCGCAATCTGGTCTGCTCCGTCTCCGGTGAGGCATCCAGTGTAGCCACGCTTCCGCAGCCCCTGCGCAAACAGCCATTTGGAAACGGGGTGCAGGTTGTAAAGCGGCACTTCGCACGCAGAGATCACTTCGGGTAAACGGGCGACAAAGCTCTCCTCACTCACCTCGATGGTTTCGACGTCATCGAGACCGAGCTGTCCGGCGCGTCGCAGCGTCGCTTCCCCTTCGCAGTATCCCGGGAGATGACTGATGAGCGTCGCCGTTTTCGGGGGATGCCCGAGTATTTCCCTGAGCAGGCACGCGAGAAGGAACGAATCGATACCTCCGCTCAGTGCGACGACGTAGTTTTCGGAACGGGCGAGGTTGTCCTCGAGTGTTTTGATGAGGGCGGGTTTCAGGGCACCCGGGTTTTCGGACGGCAATGGGTTGCGGCCGAGCGGGAAGACGCGACGGATGCGTTCAAAGCAGGTCGAGTGCTCCGTTACCTGTCCCGATCGGAAAGCTTCGATTCCGGTTTGGCTGAACTTCCTCTGATCGGGCTCGAATCGGGCGAGGAGACTATCGATGCGATCCGCGGAGTGCGTCCCGCCCTCGACCTGATACCGTGGCATCAGGCTTTCGGTGTTAAGGGGCGGGTAAGCTTGCATTGTCCCGGTAAAGTTGCCGGCGAAGAGTTTGCTCAGCGATCAGTTCGTCTCTTTTCAGTTGATGGTGCGGTCGTGCGGGTGCGTCACCCCCGAGGCACATGCGGCAGGTTTCGAGTGGTTTCTTTCCGATCAGATACTCCAGGATTTTTTCCCCGAGATCGGGTTCATCTGAAAGTTGAATTCCGTCCTCGAGGTAAGGGGAGTCATCCAGGCCCGAAACGCTGTGGACGTGTGAGGGGCGAGTACAGGTGTAAAAACGGTCGTTGGCGATGAGGTGACATCTCCGCCGCAACCAGCAGGTTTCGTAGATCGCCTCTGTCTCTGCGTCGCTCGCCGTGAGGTCGTCGCGGTCCATCCCGACAAACTCGTCCTGCTTTTTCCAATTGAGTTCGACTTCATGTTCGCGCGCTTTTTCTTTGATCGATTCGATGACCGGTTCAGGAAGAGGTGGGTCGGGATACAGGGAAATCGTCATGTGATCGATGAGCCGCCAGTAGGCGTCTTCCATTCGGGGTAAAAGGAACCCGTTGGAGGTGACCGAAAGACTCGGCGCGACGTTGGCCTCTCTCGCGATCTCGAGGCATTTGATAATCTCAGGATGGAGGAGTGGTTCGCCCCCCACCAGTTTCAGGCGGCCGGGGGCAACTGCTTTGCTGACCATTTCCAGCTGCCTCCCCATCCGATCGGGATCGTAAAAGTCCTTTTTAGAAATCGGTGAGAGGGAGCAACAGCCCCAGCAACGAAGGTTGCAATGATCGACGATGTGAACTTCGAGGGAGCGCGTTTGGATTCGTCCATCAGCGACCTCGTAGTGTTCGTTCGGATTGGGGGGTGGTTTCATGTTGTTGCTCCTTCGATTTCGATCAGCAGGTCATCGCGGCAAATATCGGCCTCGACGAGATGGAATGAGGTTTCTCCCGGAAATGCCGATCTCAAAAGCGGCATCAGTTCGTCTGCCGTTTCGCGGCGACGGAGGAAGACCTTAAGGTGTTTCGGCGGGGCGATATCGAGGCCTCGTTGCTTTTCGACATTCGCGATAAGGGTATTGATCCTCGAGGCGGTCTCGTGCACCTGACCGGCAAGGTCGTTGGCATGAAGTGTCCGGTGCCCCGCAATACTCGCGGTTCCGGAAAGCCAGAGATGGTCGCCGGCGAGAAGGCTGCGTGAAAACGACGGAGATGCGGGCCCATACTGACGAGGGTAGGAGTAGGCGCTGAGCTGGTCAGGGTTCTCGAAGGTTTTCCCCGCCTTTCTTCCGGCGACGAAGCTGACCTGCAGGCGATTGCCCCGGGAACCCACCGCGCTCGCTGCGGGGAGCGTGTCGGTGGTCAGATTTCCATCCGTCAGGAGTGCCTTGTGTCTACCGAGACAGAACTGCATGTACCGGTCGACAGCGCCTTCCGTTTTGTGAATGTCAGGAATTATGTTCCAGCAGCGCCACAGGTGAAAGCTACCTGTTTCGCGGAGCGAATTAAGGATCGAGCGATAGGCCCGGTATGTCGTGTCCTCCACAGGATGGGGAGCCGCTAATTCGGTTTCCCAGTGTCCAAAGGCAAAGTCGGCCGTGTAAGAAATCCTGAGTTCGCTCTTCTGACTGCGACTGATGGCGGGAGCTGCAGATTCCCGGGGGAACCGGTAGCACTCGACCCGCGATTTTGATTCAATCGGAGGGAGCGTGCTCACCATTTCGAAGGGATGAAGGTCGGATACCCTGTCCGGTTGTGAGGTGTAAACGGTCGCTCCGAGAATCGCCTCCGGAGCGTCGTCGCGCAATGCTACATAATCTTCGAGATTCATTATCTCAAAGGTCGGGAGGACTGAGTCAGGAACTGCTTGTAGATATTCGCCGCGTTCCTGTTCACCTGCGATCCGTGTATCGCTGCTTGCGTATGGAAAAGGATTGGTGGCCATGACAATCAGAGTTCCAAGCGGGAATAATCAGTCGTTGGGTTCGCTTGAGATTCTCTGGCGCTGATATTAATGTAAAAAATACACTAAGTAAAGAGGAATTGTGTTTTCGCGGGGAAATGGGGCTATTTTCGGGAAGTATATCATCGCGAAGATGGCAATACGGGCCTCGGTCGGGAAAGCGGCTGAAAGCGGGATTTTTCGGGGTGTGATTGCGGAATTTGTGATGAATCTAACGCATTTCTATTTATTCGCAGTAATCCGCTCGGAAAGTAAGTATGCATCTCTTTACGTTCTTGCTATATTGGTCAGTATTTGGTATGTCAAAACCGTGGATCAAAAGAATACTGCTAACCGTCCATTTCCGGCGACCCGGTGGTCTTTGATCGCGGAGGTAGCGGATTTGGACCCCGAGAAGAAGGCAAAGGCACTGGATGAGCTGTGCCGTGTTTACTGGTCTCCTGTATATGCTTTTATCAGGTCGAAAGGGGCCAGTCGGGCGGAGGCGGAGGATTTAACACAGGGGTTTTTCCTGAGTTTTCTCGCCCGCGACGACTTTGCGAAGGCTTCCCGTGAATGTGGGAAACTGCGCACCTACATGCTTCGATCGGTGCAGAACTTTATGCACAACGACTGGCGAAGCCGGCAGTGCCTCAAGAGGGGCGGCGGTATCGAAGTGATTTCAATCGACATCGAATATGAGGACGGGCACGGCAAGTTTATCGAACCTACCGAGAAGGATACGCCGGAGTCGATCTTTGATCGCCAATGGGCGATCACAGTCCTTCACAACGTTCTTGAGGCGCTTGAGCAGCGATACGAGAAAAGGGGGCAGGGAAGCCTCTTTCAAGCGCTTCGACACGTCATCTCTACCGGAGAGCCGGGCACTTCCTACGCTGAGGTCGCTGAGGCTGAAGGAATGACAGAAAGTGCCGTGAAGGTGGCTGCGTATCGACTGCGGAACCGCTATGCCAGTTTACTTAAAGAGACGATTGCGGACACTCTCCTGGAGGGGGAAGAGACGGGGAAGGAATTGCAGGAATTGATGGCCGCGTTCGGTTGATTTTCTTGAGCTGTTATCTCACGTGAAATGAGGTATATGTGGTTCCTCTGTAACCTTTTGTGATGATAGGTATAGAGAAGAAAGGGGGATTGGTGATATGCGAGTGTCTGTTTTCGACTAATTAGATATCGCCACCTCCCCTTCGATTGTTAATATTTTTCACTTGAGTGCTGATGACACTGCTGTTTGCCCGACGTGCGGCGCTGAAATACCCCCTGCTGCACCGGGGGGAATGTGTCCGAGGTGCCTGTTGAATCAAAATGACATCCTGTCGCCACTACAGGCGGAGGACGATGTCACGATTCCTATCACTGTTGATGAGGATCGCACGATGCCAATGGATCCTTCCCTGCAACCCGGAGCAGAGGATGAACCGGATGCTTCGACGGAGGCCCCCCCTCAGTCTCCCGGGGCTCGTCAGTTTGCCCCGACAATCGACGCCCTGTCGGAAATGTTTCCGCAATTGGAAATTATCGAATTGCTCGGAGCGGGTGGGATGGGAGCTGTATACAAAGCACGGCAACCACGTCTGGACCGGGTCATCGCTCTGAAGATTTTGAGTTGCCCGAAGGAGCAGCATGAAAACTTCGCGTTGCGTTTTGAGCTCGAGGCGCAATTGCTCGCGAAGCTCAATCATCCTAACATCGTATCGATTTATGATTTCGGGGAAATAGAGCGAACTTCTGATGAGGAGGGGAATAACCTCTTCTACTTCATGATGGAGTTCGTCGATGGTGCCGATCTCAATCGGCTCATTCACACGGGCGGACTCGAACCGGCTCAGGCTCTCATGCTCGTTCCTCAGATTTGCGATGCTCTTCAATTCGCTCACGATGAAGGGATTTTTCATCGCGATATCAAGCCTGCCAATATTCTCGTGGATCAAAAGGGCAATGTCAGGATCGCTGACTTCGGTCTCGCGAAACTGATTGGTGCGGATCAGGAGGAGGCGATCATGACCGGTCTCACGATGACGGGGACTTCCATGGGGACACCCCACTACATGGCGCCCGAGCAATGGGATTCGCCCCGGGACGTCGATCACCGTGCTGACATCTATTCCCTCGGCGTCGTCTTCTACGAGATGCTGACGGGGGAAAGACCTCACGGGATTTTTGAATCGCCCTCGGAGAAATCCGGCGTTGATGGCCGCATCGATGATGTCGTAATGAAGGCGATGGAACGTGAGCCTGACTTGCGCTACCAGCGGGCGAGCGAGGTGAAGGACGATGTCACGCGGGTCGTGAGCGGGCCCGCGGAGATCCCGGGTCGAGGTCGAGGTGGGTCGCTCAAAGGCATTGTCGCATCTGTGTTGTTAATACTTGCCCTGGGAGTCGGCGCTTGGGGCTATAAAGCGAGATGGGGAGCAAAGCCTGCCTTGCTCCAGGTTGGTCATGAAGAACCGGTGCCAACTACCGTGAAAAACTCTATTCATTCACCCGTTCAAGGACGCCTGCGTAGCCTGGGCACGATGCAGAACGGCGATCCACCTGATTTGTCAAAGGTCGCAGATTATGATAACCTCATTGAGGTCGGTGGATCTGCTGATGATTGGGTCGTTTTGCGAGAGAATGGAGATACCATTTCGTCTTCAGGGGTGGCTGATTTTCAGAATATTGGCAGCATCGGCTGGAGTTATAGCGGCCTCTATGCCCTGATCGACCGGATGGGTAAGCTTCGTTTTCCGGAAGGGGGCGAAATGAAATTGCCTGCCAGTTTTGAAGAGGCTGTTCTTGTCGATGTCAAAGTAGGTGACGAACACGGCATTGCCCTCTCTAAAGATGGGCGCGCTATGGTTTTCGGGGCACGATACGAGGGACAGGTGGGCGATCCTACGGATGGAAAGAGTTGGGGGACCCCGAAATGGCCCCTACCCCCGGAGAGTGTTCTCAGTGGGATCAAGGATATCGCGGTGACGACGACTCATGCAGCAACATTGAAGCACGATGGAACGCTATCGGTCTTCGGATGGGAAGGGATTTTCGACGTGCCTCACACTGAGGGACTGGCTCGTATTGAGGCTCTCGGTTCCTCGGAGGACAGGCTCTTGATGCTTGATGTTGAAGGTCAGGTGTGGGGCTTTGCCTTGCCTCGCAATCCTTCTCCGGCACAGCCGGTCCTCGAAAACGGGCGTTATATCAAAAAGCTTTCCTCCGGCGAGCCGGCTATCGCTCTGGTAGGGGAATCCTGGTTGGGTGAATCAGGTCGCTGGTATTCATTTTCACCACTCTTGAATGACTTGTTTGAGTCGAACCCGTTTGGACCGCGGCAGCCGGCTTTTGTTGCCACGGCGGGTATGAATGGCCAAACTAAATTTAAATCTCTTCTCTGGATTGAGCCCGAAGTGCGGCGTGAGATTGAAGCTGAGCAAGAGGGCTTAACGAAAGGGGGGCTGAAAGCGCAACCGGGCAAGCTTGTCGCCACAGGCACTTTTAGCGATGGTGAGCCCATCGATTTGTCGAAGGCCGAGGGCATCGACGATTTCGTAAAGGTCGTGCTCCAATTCAGAGGCTGGATGGGATTGCGCAGCAATGGAGAGACTGTCTCATCAGATGGCAAGGGGGGCCGGGAGAACGTCGCGGATCTCTTTCCGCTGGATAAGAGTGGGTTTGTTCTGTTGAAAGAGGATCAAACCCTGGAATTTGTTATTTACAAAAATGGAAAGGTACTGCCGATCCAATGGAATGTTCCCAAAGGAATTAGAGAGGTCGGCATTCGCGATGTTTCGGCCAAGTGTTTTGACGGTATTGCTTTGTTGAGGGATGGCACGGCACGCGTTTTGGGGGATCGTTATGATCATGAGGGAAAAATTCCAGACTGGGGGAGCCCTGATAAATTGTTTTCCCGTCCGCCTGAAGCGGCGTTGGAAAAAGTCGTTTCCATAGGAACGGGTGTCGGCTGGGCAGGAACAGTGACCGAGGACGGGAAGCTCTGGCTCTGGGATCACGGGGGGATGATCGATTTAGGCGAATGGGAAGAATTCCAGGGGGAGTTTTCGGCCTTAAGGACGTCTCCCTACGCTGGCACCGATATCGTGTTGAGTGATGGCCGTATTCTTCTACTCGACTACTCGGAAGGAAATTTTCACACGAAAGAGCAGCGTTACAAAATCACCAGCATGGCTGATGGCGGCTTTCTTCGACTTTATCGGGATGAAAGAGGGGATTGGTTTTCTCCGTGGAACACAAAAGATTTCGATGGGGTTCTTGAGATACTTAAGGGGCTCGATGCCGCGGATTTTTCTCTCAATCAGTTCGTGGACTATTCGAGAGAGGACGAGCAAACCTCAGTTGGTCTCATCGTGATCGAGTCAGATTCATCGGGGCCTGTAACGCCCGCTGCGAATGAGTAGACCCAGGCTCGATTTTTGACTGTCGAGGCGAACTTGAAAGCGTGTTCACTCCGCCTCGAGCGACCAGGCTTCGATTTCCTCATCGAGAAAAACGCCGTCGAGTGCTTCCTGTGCCCACGCTTGGCTCTTGGCTTGCCGGCGGAGCATTCGTGAAGCGAGAACCTGAACCGCAGGTGTTTCGCTCCAGACGGTTTGGGCGAGACAACGCCAGTGTTCGCCGGGGCGGAAGCGTTTCAGGTTGCCGGCCTGCTCGTGGCAGTTTTCGCAAAGGAAGAGACATCGATCCACCTCGGGATCACTTTTCGATTCGGGTGGAATCTCAAACACGGAGAGCGCGGCTCCCGTCGTTTCGCAGAGTTCACATTTCGAACGCGAGCGCCGCGCGAGCTCTTTGCCAAACGATTTGATAATCGCGACCCGGTCCTGATTTGCCTGATAGCCTTTTGCCATGTGGGGAGCTTAAACCAAGTTGCCGAAAACTCCGGTGAAATGAATCTTGATCGGAGTTTGGGGTGGTTTCGGGTAGGCGGGAACGCCCTTTCTAATTTGCCAGTTCTACGCCCGAAGCCCGGTCCTGCTTTCGAAAAACGGTGCACGCGGGTGATTTGATGATGGCGTTCAAAGCGGGGGATTTCCCGCTGCCGGTCATAGCGAGAAAGCTCTCGGCGCGCGTCATCGCCACGTAGAGGAGACGCCGGTTTTCCGCTTCAGCCTCGAGAAAGGCGTCGTTGGATTTGGCGAAAGGTCGGGATCCGGCCCAGAGAACGATCACGGCCCGGAATTGGAGCCCTTTCGCAGAGTGAATCGTTTGAATGCGAACCGCTCCGGCATTCTTCGGTGACTTTCCTTTCCTGCTGATCCAGTGCCCCGCTACTCCTGCTTTCACCTGAAGGAGGTTCGGAAGTTCGGAGAGGAGCTCCTTGTCTGCCTGGAAAGAACGCGGGTAGAGGATTGCGATTTCCTGCGGGCGGAGCGGGGGAATGGAACGGCCCTGCCAGCGTCCCGCGAGGAGCCGTCGCACGATTTCTACTGCGGTGTCGACTTCGGTGGCGTGGTTCTCGCTGAGAATCATCCACGGCGAAGCCCCCGTGATGCGTTCACAGAGTTCCGGATTGACCCGCATCGAAGTGACTTCGTCTTCGCTGGAGTCTCCGAAGTCGGAGCGGCTCGCAAAGGTTTCGGCGAGTGACAGGATTTCAATCGAGTTCCGATAATTGCGGTCGAGATCAAACCTTTTTGAGGCGGTTCGTCCCTGTGCTTTGATTCCGAGCGATTTCCAACTGATGGGATTCCGGCGGTAGAGGCTTTGCGCTCCATCGGCGACGATGAGAAGATCACCGTCCTCAGGGTCTTTCATCGCTTTGAGAAGACAGCGGAACCAGACGGGTTCGAAATCCTGAGCTTCGTCGACGAGAATCGCGTCATACTTCCCGGATTCAGGTGAATCGTCGGCAAGTAGCTCTAACAAAGCGTCACCGTATTTCTCGTCACTGCGGTTGAATACAAAGTCGACACCTGCCTGAACACCCCATGCGTGAAAGGTTGAGACATTGATCTGCGGGTAGTCTTCAAGTTGGCGTTTCAGCCATTTGGAGAGCTCGCGATTGTAACACACCAGCAGGATCCGCGCCTCCGGATTCCGTTTTGCGAGGAGTCGTGCCCGCATTAATAGAATGATCGTTTTGCCTGACCCTGCTACACCGAAGAGAATTCGATGCCCTTCGCCGACAGCCTGCGCGGCGTCTTCCTGTCGCAGATCGAGTGTCTTGAGTAGATCGAGCTGATCATGGAAAGGTTCAGGTTCAGCAACGAGAGCATCGGTTGAAAATTGATCGAACAATTCGATTTCGGGATGAATGAGGGCGCGAACGGCGTTTACCTGTTGTTCGGAGAGTCGGGCGATCGGCCACCAGGGATCGAAAAATTCTTTGAGTCGGTTCAGAATTTCGAGCGGCGATTTATCCTCCCACTCGAGCAATTCGTCACGGGTGATCGTCTCGCTTTCCGGGAAAACTTCACGAAATCCGCGGCCTGCTCCGTTCAGTTGATCCGCGGTAATGTTAGAGAGCGAGACGAGATGTCCGACGGGGAAGGTGAGGCGTCCTTTGTGAAGGCCGTGAGAGTGCAGGAATGGTTGGCCGAATCGGCTCTTCTCGGCGATATCACGGAGTCTGTTGTTGTAGGCGCGGGCCTGTTTGACGGGATGCGTAATGGCTTTCTCTGATCCCTCCTTCGTCTGAATCGTAATCCGGTGTCGATCGCCGCCACGGATTGTGCTCAACCTCCAGTTTTTATCCTCTATCACGAGGATGCCGAGAGTCGGGCAGAGGACAACGAAGTCAGGGTGGCGTCCTTCGATATCCGGCTCGTAATAGACAACACAATCATCGGGAAGCCGCGCGAGAAGGTGGTGAAGACGTTTCTCCCCGGCGGTTGCCGAGGTCGGAATGCTCGAAGGTATAATTGTAGCCATTACCAGGTAATGACTATATTAATTTAGTTATGGAAATTATAAAGTGAAAAAGTGTTAGTTACGTAATAAATACTCCGGTTACTCGGTCAGTGTTAACAAGTAAGCCATGACATCGGCCAGCTCCTGAGGTTTCAGGAGGACTCCCATCGGAGGCATTGGGGAAACCTGAGCGGGAAAGCCTTCCGCGAGTTTGGCGCCGGGATTGACGAGGCTTTCGTAAAGGTAGTCGCGGCTCTTCCGGGTCGCGATTCCGTCGAGAGCCGGGCCGATGATGCCTTCCCCTTTGCCGCCAACTTTGTGACAGCGGATGCAGGCTGCGACCTGGTGGGTATTGAAGAGTGTTTTGCCTCGCCCCGGATCACCGGTGAGCGATTCGTCGGAGCCGGAGGTGGTCGGGTAGACGACTTCCCGGAGCGCGATGTCGTCGAACCAGGCAGTGCCGGTCGAGGTTCCCCAGCCCCCGAAGAGACAGTTGACCGTGATTTCTCTCCGGTTTCCGCTGTTGAACTCGACTTCCAGCAAGGTCCAGTCGTTCCGTTTGCGCAGACCGCGGGTGCGAGCGGATTCGGGGCTTTGGATTTCATGCACGTTTAACTGCGCCCCGCGTGCCCCCGCGATGCCCGCCGTTTTGACCCATCCGCTCAACTGGTAATCCGTGTCCGGTTTCACTGACACTTTGGCGAAGAGACTGGAATCGGCGCCTTCCCTCGATGTGATTTTCAGGCTGCGTTTTCCTGTTTTCGCTTCTTTGAAGTCGACGATATGGAGGGCGGCACCTTTGTAGGTGCGGGTCGTCCATTCTTTCGGTTGACGATCGGGTCCGGTGATTTCTTCGAACGATGCGTTGCTCAAAAGATTGGGTCCGTAGGTCGCAGGCCCTTTTACCCCTTGATTGGCAGCTGCCGCCTTGAGCGCGGCGGAAAGAGTTTCATCGGAACGGTTCGCGCGATTTTTCATGAGCTGTTCGACGGCGAGGCTGACGGTCTCGTCCTCCGGAAACTGAGCCAGTTTGATGAACGCCGCGAGGCGGATCGAGAAATCATCGGCAGTGACCACGGCGGAGTCAAAGAAGAGCTGTCGGGCAGCTTCGTCTGTGTCGAGTGCTCGAATCGCGTTTCGCTTGATGTCAGGATTGGGAGTCAGCAACGCGAGTTGGTGGGTTGCGGGATCCAGTTCACCGAGACCTTTCAGGGTCCACAGCGCGTGGATCGCAGCAACCGTTGATTCGCCCGCAACGAGATCGCGAAGCGCCTTCGCCGGCGCAGGGTCCCCGGCGGTTACGAGAAGTCTTTGCGCGGTCATTCTCCAGAACAGATTATCGTGTCCGAGTGCGCTGATAAGTGTGGCATTGTTAGTGTCAGTCAGTGAGCTAATTGTCGATGGCGTTGCCCCCTCCCAGATCGTCCGATAGATGCGTCCGTGCTGCCGGTCGCGGTTCGGATTTTCGTGAGCGTTTCCTCTGCCTTTAACTCCATCGTAGCCACCCCGTTCGCCTGTCGGGGTCGGGTTGTGCTGGATGATGAAATTATACCAGTCCGCGATCCACAGGTTCCCGTCGGGGCCGACTTCAGCGGACACGGGGGAGAACCATTCATCTGCGCTCGCGATGAACGAATAGGCATTCGTGGCGGTGTAGTGGTGGTCTTTTTTATCTATGCTGTAGCGGCCGAGCAGGTTGCCGGTGGGGCCTGCGATAAACGCCGACTGGTTGCGAAACGAGGCTGGGAAATTGGCCGAGGTGGCGAGCGCGTGACCCGCGGCTGCGGTGTAGCCGCCGAACACGTCGACCTGTCTGATGTTGGGAGTGACGGGGTGAAAGGTGGCAGTGTTAGCGATCATCTCCGCGCTCAGGCCTTTCCCGCCTTTCCTGTAGATCGTCGCCGGGAGGATGCCGTGAAAGCTGGGATTGTTATTCGCGGTAGATCCGAAGATTTCTCCGGTCTCACTCAATCCGAGTCCCCAGGTGTTGTTGTTGAACTGGTAGAGAAATTCCATTCGGGATCCGTCAGGCCGAAAGCGATAGAGGCCCGACGCAAAACGAAGCGATTCGTGACCGACTTCACCGTTGAACCCGGAATAACCGACTGCGCCGTAAATCCAGTTATCGTGCCCGTAGCGCAAGTTTGACGGGCCCGCGTGGGTGTCCTGAATTCCCCACCCCGTGAAGAGCACTTTTCTCACGTCCGCTTTGTCATCGCCGTCGGTGTCTTTCAGAAACAAAAAATCCGGAGCCTGCGCGACGATGACGCCGCCGTCATAACAGACCAGCGAAGTCGGGATGTTGAGTCCTTCGGCAAAAACGGTGACTTTATCGCAGCGGCCGTCGCCGTCGGTGTCTTCGAGGATTTTGATGGTGTCTTCCCCGTTTCCGTCGCGCACCTCGTTCGGGTAGTCGACGGTTTCCGCAACCCAGAGTCGACCGCGCTCGTCCCAGGCGAGAGAGATGGGATTGACGATGTCCGGTTCGCTCGCAAACAGCTCGAGACGGAAATCCACCGGAACCCGGGTGTAGGTCATCGAATCCTCTGCTGAAAGCGGATCCTGTTTGGGAAGTGGTTCGGGGCGTTTTTCGTAGTTGGGGATGTCGTCCGCTTTCTGATAGGTGAGAGGGGTGCGCTTTTTCAGGAAGGCTTCGTATCCGGCGAGTCGCGTTTCGCCGACCGACCAGAGGATTCCTTTTTTCAACAGTTCGTGGAAGGCCGGCTCACTCCAGACACGTTCGTCGTGGCCGGAGGCGGTGTAGAAGACGCGCCCTTTTCCCTGCGTTCGAACCCACGTCCACGGTTCTGCTTCCGTGATGTTGTCGTCTTGAGCGACTTCGCGAACCTGAAGAATGGTTCGGTCTTTCGGATTGTGACGGGAGTGAACGTAAGTCTCATCCCACGCTTCGAACTCAGGCACGTTTTTGATCGCGGCGTGATCGGGGGCGACGGTCCTTGGTCGGAAAATTCCCGTTCGGTGATTCGCAAAGCGTCCTCCGACGATTTGGTCATATTCGGGGATATTCTGAAAACACCAACTTGCGCAGTGAACAGGAACGAATCCGCCGCCCTCTTCGATGAACGATTTCAGATTCTCCCATTCCCCGGGCTCGATCGTTTCGTGATTTGCGTAGAGGAGAACCGCGTCAAATTTGGCAAGGTAGTCTTTTCTGCCGAAGGCATCCGCAGTGTTGGTGACGTAGTCGAAGTAGATTGCCTCACGTCCGAGTGCCTGCTGCAGCAGGGGGTAGTAAAGATCAGATGGATGATTTTTCGCGAGGTGACCGACGAAGAGAACTCGAATCGCGCGCTCTTCGGATGCCGCTTTTGCCGGAACGGTGCATAGAAGTGACAGGCAAAAAGCGAATGCCGCAGAAAGGGAAAGGAACTTCATAGGTGCCGGAATACTAACGGAAATCTTCGACGCTGTCTTGTCACGTGGAGACGCGTTTTATCAAAAATTGGCCAAAATGGAATATGATCAGCCACCCCGGCCTGAAGGGCGCCTCGCCTGTGTTGCTGGAATCGCTTTCGTTTTCCCGCGTTCTCTCTAGATTTGAGAAATGATTGATCTTCGAAGTGATACCGTAACCCGCCCGACCGCCGGGATGCGAAAGGCCATGGCTTCCGCCGAAGTGGGGGATGATGTCTTTCGTGAGGATCCGACGGTGCGTCAGCTGGAGGAAAAGGTCGCGGGGATTCTGGGAAAGGAGGCTGCCTTGTTTGCACCCAGTGCGACGCAGTGCAATCTGATCGCGCTCCTGACACATTGCCAGCGTGGGGATGAATTCATCGTCGGTCAGGAGGCTCATAACTATCTCTATGAGGCGGGTGGAGCGGCTGCCTTGGGAGGAATCCAGCCTCAGCCGCTTTGGCAGGAAAGGGATGGCACGCTCGATCTGAAACGAGTTGAGCAGGTGATCAAAGCGGATGACTTCCATTTCGCGAGAACCCGGCTCCTTTCTCTGGAGAATACGACGTGGGGAAAGGTGTTACCGAAAGGTTACGGTCAATCGGCGCGCGAGCTGGCGGATGCCCACGCGTTGAAGATGCATCTCGACGGGGCGCGGCTTTTTCACGCCGTCGTCGCATCGGGTGAGCGCGCGAACTCACTGGCCGATCCCTTTGATTCGATTTCCGTGTGTCTCTCCAAGGGGCTTGGCGCTCCTGTTGGTTCGTTGCTGGTTGGTGGTGCCGACTTTGTCAGGGAGGGGAGACGTTGGCGGAAAATGCTCGGAGGCGGGATGCGACAGTCCGGGCTCCTCGCTGCCGCCGGAATCTACGCGCTCGATCATCATGTCGAGCGCCTTGCAGAAGATCATGAAAAAGCCCGGATCCTCGCGGCGGGACTTGAGGAAGTCGAAGGTCTGTCGGTTGACCCCGTTCAGACGAATATGGTTTTTGTCGCGCTGCCTTCCGACCGGGAGGAGGGAGTGATTCGTTTCTTTGCTGAAAACGGGATTCAGATCGGTGGCTACATCAGTGGAAAACTTCGACTCGTTACTCACCTCGACATCCCGGCTTCTGCGATCGGAAAGGTGATCGAAACGTTCCGACGTTGGATTGTCAGTTAGGGCCGGTCACGATAATTTACTGGCACACCACCGTGCTCCCTTTACAGTTTGCCCATGGATTACGGCGAACGCTCACTCATCATTCACGAACAACTCCGCGGAAAGATAGCGATCAGTTCGAAGCTGCCGATCGACACGCAGGACGATCTTTCAATTGCCTACACTCCGGGAGTGGCAAGGCCGTGTGAAGTGATCGCGGCAGACCCATCGAAGGCGAGGGATTTGACCTTGAAACACAATTCCGTGGCGGTGGTAACGGACGGTTCCTCCGTGCTCGGACTGGGGAATATCGGGCCTCTCGCTGCGATTCCAGTGATGGAGGGAAAAGCGGTTCTTTTTAAGCAGTATGCGAATATCGATGCCTGGCCGATCTGTGTTGATACTCAGGACGCCGATGAAATTATCGAGACGGTGCGTCGCATTGCACCCGTGTTTGGAGGGATCAATCTGGAGGATATTTCCGCTCCGCGTTGTTTTGAAGTGGAAGATCGATTGCAGGATCTCGGGATACCGGTTTTCCACGACGATCAGCATGGCACCGCGATCGTCCTGCTCGCGGCAATGTTGAATGCTGCAAAAGTCGTGGGGAAAAAACCGGAAGATTTGCGGATTGTGATTAATGGCGCGGGTGCTGCGGGGACGGCGATTGCCAAGTTGCTTCGCTGCATTGATCAGAATCCTGATGTCTGCACTCCCGTTTCCGATGTGATTATTTGCGATAGCAAAGGAGCAATTCACCGCGGCCGAACTGATCTGAATCCCCAGAAGGAGGCTTTGTTAGCGTTCACGAATATCGATGACCGGTCCGGGAGTCTTCAGGAGGTCATCGAAGGGGCTGATGTTTTTGTGGGCGTGAGTAAGGGGGATCTCATCGATCGTCATGACGTTTCGAGGATGGCAAAGGATTCCATTATTCTCGCGATGGCGAATCCCACCCCTGAGATTATGCCCGACGAGGCAAAAGCCGGAGGCGCTGCTGTCGTGGGAACGGGGCGCAGTGATTTTCCCAATCAGGTGAACAACGTGCTCGCCTTCCCCGGGATTTTTCGCGGAGCGCTCGACGCTCAGGCGAAGCAGATCACGCCGAAGATGAAAATGGCAGCCGTTCATGCACTCGCGGGAACGGTTGAAAATCTCTGCGCGGAGAAGATTCTTCCCTCTCCGCTGAACCCCACGGTCGCGCCGATTGTTGCCCGCGCGGTTGCAGCCGCTTGCAAAGAGAAGACCGCCCGCTAAGCTAAGCTCATGCCTGATTCGTATAGTAATGGATTGATTGGAGGATGCCTCATCGGGCTGGGCAGTCTTCTCGCAATGATCGCGAGCGGTAAGGTTCCGGGAGTTTCCGGCGTCTTTGGCCGTTTGCTCCGCCCGGCAACGAAAGACAAGGGCTGGCGGATCATGTTTTTGCTGGGTCTGATCGCAGGGGCATTTCTCCTCTTTCACTTCAACGCGGACGCAGCGCGCTTTGTGGTTCCGGCAGGGCGATCTTCGATCTGGATCTTCGCGATTGCCGGTATTGTCGTCGGATTCGGAACGCGGCTGGGAGGCGGCTGCACGAGCGGTCACGGGGTCTGCGGTATGGGAATGGGCATTCGCGACTCTATCATTGCGACACTCGTCTTCATGGCGGCCGGTTTCGTCACGGTCTACCTCTTTAAACTCGCTGCCCCTGCGTTATGAAAAAGTTGCTTCTCACTTTTCTCGCGGGATTGCTCTTTGGGGCAGGACTCGCCCTGTCCGGGATGACGGATCCCTCGCGTGTGATCGGTTTTCTCGATGTCACCGGTGAATGGGACCCCACCCTCGCGTTCGTGATGGGCGGAGCGCTCTTCGTCTTTTCTGCCGGCTACTTTTTTCTCCGGAAAAAATGTCACCTCCCCGGAAACGAGTCCGATCCCGTCTCGAAGAAACTCATTTTCGGGGCGATCCTGTTCGGGGCCGGATGGGGGCTCGGTGGTTTCTGCCCCGGGCCGGCGATAGCGAATCTCGCCGCGCTCAGAACGGAGGCGATCATATTCGTCCCCATGATGGCCGTGGGAATGTTCCTCGCGCAGCGCCTCTGCAAGGTCGACTGCTAAGCCTGCTTCACGAGGGCTTTCTTCAGCACGAACCAGTCAACGGGCAACTCTTTGAGTGGTTCCCGCATCTTGTCGAGTTCGGCTGCCGCTCCGTGAATTTCGAGGCGAATGAGATCTGATACTTCGAGTGCAGCCTGGATAATGTCGTCGACGTTCGCGAGGTGAGCGAGAGCGCCTTCGCTGCCGACATAGGCTTCACGGCAAAATGCGATATCGCCGGACATCGTGAAGTCATAGAAGAGAACATCGGCCTCGCTGGAGGTGCGTTCCACAAAGGTATCCATAATCGCAGCGAACTCAGCGAGTTTGCCTTCGTGGAGTTTGAAGTAAGGGTGGATCGACACGGTCGTTTCAGAAGTCATCCGGAAAGCTTTGCCGGAACCACTGGGGGAAGCAAGTTTAGATTTGGCGGGGACCTGATTTCCGTATCGTGAATTAGCTTGAACGATTTTTCGGTGACTGATTCTCTCTGGTATGGATCAAACTCAACGTCCCGTTCAAACCAGTGGCTTTGCTGTTACCAGTTTAGTCGCGGGTATATTAGGGCTCTGTATCGTTCCGCTGGGCGTGATTGCTGTTATTTTCGGACATCTTTCGTTGCGACAAATTAAGAAGTCGGCCGGGGCGACGGGTGGTTACGGGATTGCTGTGGCGGGGCTTATTATCGGTTATATCGGGATTTTGAACGCGGTGATTTTTGCCGCCGTATTGGGGTTTTCGATAGTCTCCGAACAGAAAGAGACCAAGCTGGCCGGAGAGTTGTTTTCACTCGAGGGTTCGGTAGTTCCCTCCTTTCCGACGCCGGGTGAATTGCGCGAGGTTGGCGGGAAAGGCGTCCGGTTTTACGATCTCTCCACCTCCGGGGATGGTCCGGGGGAGGCAATGCAGTTTCGTGTGTATCTGCCCGCCGGTGAGGCTTCGCCCGGGTCGCTGTCCTGCGTGCTGGTTCCTCCTGCGGGATCGAATCTGCTCAGTGGGTTGAGTCTCGATGGGGGCGATTATCACGATGAAGCGCTTCCCTATGCCGAGGCGGGCATGGTGGTGATCAATTACTCGATCGATGGCGCCGTGGCGGATGATGAAAATACGGATGAAATCAAGGAGGGGTATGAAGCGCTTCCCTATGCCGAGGCGGGCATGGTGGTGATCAATTACTCGATCGATGGCGCCGTGGCGGATGATGAAAATACGGATGAAATCAAGGAGGGGTATGAAGCGTTTCGTGCGGCGGGAGCCGGTGTCATCAACGGAAGAAACGCGATGGAACTCGTGAAGGAGACGCTTCCGCAGGTGAATCCGGAAAAGATTTTTTCAGCGGGGCACAGTTCAGCGGGAACGTTATCGTTGTTGCTTGCCTCGCACCTTTCTGAATTGGCGGGAGCGGTGGCGTATGCTCCGATCTGTGACTTGGACAGAGACTATGGAGAGCTGTCTGATGACCTGTCTGTCAGGTTGCAATACCCGCGAATTTCGTCATTCATCGTTCGATCATCCCCGATTACCCATGTCGACGCAATTGAGGTTCCGGTATTCCTCTTCTTTGCCAAAGACGATGAGCGAGTCAGTTTGGAAGATGGCAGAGGCTTTGCCCGGCAGATCGAAGATCGCGGAGGCGACTCTGACGTGGCGACGGTGTCCGCAGGTGGTCACTACAATTCAATGATCACGGATGGCATCCCCCGCGGCATCGAGTGGATGATGAAAAACTAGACGCTGTTTTTCATCACCTTCACCGCACAGCTTTTGTAGTTGGGCTGATGTGAGTGTGGATCAAAGGAAGGCAGGGTGAGGCGGTTCGTGGTTTCCTCGTGCATCGGGATGAAGACGGTTCCTTTCTGAACGGTCGAAGTGACAAAGGCTTTGATCTGAATCCCGCCGCGACGGGAGGTGACGGTGACGATCTGCCCTGAGCTGATCCCGAGCGCACCGGCGTCGGCGGGATGGAGTTCAACGTAATTTTCTTTGGGTCCCAGTTTTCTGAGAACGGCGGACTGCCTCGTTCGCGTTTGGGTGTGCCACTGGGCGGAGCTGCCTCGGCCGGTGAGGAGTCGGATCGGGTAGTCATCGCATGGCGGTTCGGGATCTGACTGGACGGCGTCATAGATAAAACGGGCCTTTTTATTGGCGGTAAAAAACTTCCCGTCGGAAAAGAGCCTGCGTTGTTTTCCCGTTTCTGTTGTTCCGGCAGGGTAGGGCCATTGCACGCCGCCTTCTTCGTCGATGTGACGGTAGCCGTCGATTCCGCTGATGTCGCAGGGCTGCCCTTTACTGAGTTTCTGGAGAAGCTCAAAGGCGGCCTCCGGGCTCTGCCACTTTTTAAACCAATCCCCGCAACCCCAGACGTTGGCGAGAAGTTTGATGATGGAAAAATCGCTGAGTGCCTGTCCGGGCGCCTTTGCGACTTTCTTGACGATTCCGATGCGGCGTTCGGAATTGATCAGCGTTCCGTCTTTCTCACCCCAGGCCGCGGCCGGCAGAATCAGGTCGGCACAGGCGGCTGTTTCGGTGGTGGAATACATGTCCTGCACGACGAGAAAGTCGAGTTTATCGAGAACTCCGGCAAAGTCTTCCCGCCCTATCCAGGAGTGGGCCGGATTGGTCGCGATGATCCAAAGCCCTTTGATTTTTCCACTTTTAACTCCGTCAATGATAGCGTGATAGGGAAGACTGTTCCGGTCGGGGATTCGCTCTTTCGGGATTTCTAAAATCTCAGCGACCTTTTCCCGATCGGCTTCTTTTTCGAAGTCGTGGCCGCCGAGAAGATTGGTTGTGTTACTGAAGAGTCTGGAGCCCATCGCGTTGCATTGCCCGGTGATGGAGTTGGCCCCCGTTCCCGGCTTGCCGATGTTGCCGGTCATGAGCGCGAGATTGATGATGGACTGCGCGGTGCGGGTCGCTTCGTAGCTCTGGTTCACGCCCATCGTCCACCAGAAGGAAACGCGTTTTCCGCTGCCGATCAATTCTGCGAGTGCGTTCAGTTCTTCGCTGTCGATCCCGCTTTTATCTGAGACGCGGGCCGGGTCGAAGCCTTTGACATGTTCCGAGAAGGCTTCGAAGTCATCGCAATGTTTCTCGATGAACTCTTTGTCGGCGAGCCCTTTTTCAATGAGGAGGTGGGCGAGGCCGTAGAAGAATGTAAGGTCTGATTTGGGTTTGATCGCGAGGTGTTGCGTTGCCTGCATCGCGGTCTCGGTACGTCTCGGATCAATCACGATGATTTCCGGACTCCGTTTGTTCCGGAGAACGCGCTGCCACATGATAGGGTGGGCGATGCACATGTTAGAGCCAATCAAGACGATGACGTCAGACTCTTCGAAGTCTTTGTAAGTGTAGGGAGGGGCATCAAATCCGAACGATTCCTTGTAGGCGCGAACCGCGGTCGCCATGCACTGTCGGGTATTGCCGTCCCCGTGAACAATACCCATGCCGAACTTGGCAAAGGAACCGATGAAGGCCATCTCTTCGCTGCAAATCTGTCCGGTGCTGAGGAACGCGACGGACTCGGGACCGTGTTCATCGATGATGGGCTTGAGCCGGTCCCGAAATGTTTCGGCGGCGGTTTGCCAGTCTATGGGTGCGGGATCTTCTCCCCGTTTTGAGCGAAGCAGTGGAGTCGTGGCCCGTTCCATTGATTTCAGCGGTGCGAGCGCTTCCCACCCTTTGGGGCACGCCATTCCCTGATTGACGGGGTAATCGAAATTGGCGGTGAGATTGGTCGCTTCACCGCGACGAAGGTGAATGTTCAGTGAGCAGCCTGTCGCGCAGAATCCGCAGACCATGGAAGTGGTCGCTTCCGGTGCGACGGAAGAAGGGACCTGGCCGAGACCATAGGCGCCCGGTTCGCGGACGAGGGACTCGGTAAGTGGACCGGAGAACGTTCTGATGCGTTTTTGGATCTCTTCGCTGGCGCGGGAAAAAGTGCTCATGATCCTGTGATGCCACCCGGCATTTTGGGTTCTTTGACGGCTTGAAAATAGAGAGCTCTCGCGAGGAATTCTCCGGCGACAAGGAGGACGAATCCGGGGATGGCGAGTGCCGGAACGACGATAGATCCGGCGATGAATGCGAGTGCGGCGAATCCGGTGATGACGCGTCCTGCCCACAGCTTACGCAGCGGTCCATTGATCATTCCCGCGGAATGGGGAAAGGGGGAGCGTGCTTCGTCACGGAGGAAGAACTCAAACCCGAGTTTCGTTGCAAGAGCGATGAGACTGAAAAGGGGGAAGGTGAAACAGCTCCCGGCTGCGAGCAGGGTGAGACCGAATCGAGTGCCTGTTTGCGTGAGGTTCCAGAACGGACGCTTCGTAAAAGCGTAGACCATGACCGAGCAATAAACACCGACGAGACCGCTGGCGGCGGCAGCCAATGCGACGCTCGTTTCAATGAACGGAGGGAGAACGAGCCACAGCGTTGCGAGATAGGCAAAGGCCGCTCCTGACCAGGCTCCGAAAACGAGGATCTCGCGGCTGAGCCACGATTTTCTCCAACCGAGAAAACACCTCCATGCCTGCAAGGGGCGACCGAGGTGGAGGGTCGCTGAGATGAGGCCGGCGATGGCAAGTCCGGTTCCGAGAATGGCGTGCCACCTTCCGGGGGCACCGGCTTCCCCTGAGCCGATCCGGGTGAATACGTCGAAGAGGAGGACTCCGGCGGCGACCTGCGTCAGGACCAGCATGATCACGAGAGGAAGGTGCGCGTGGGCCGGAGAGAGATTGCCTTCGTCCGCGGGAACGGTGGCCGAACTTTCGGATTTTCGAAGGTTGAGAAAAGTGGTCGAAGGTTTCGTGATCGTGGAGGAGGCCGCGCCGGGAACGAGCGCGCTTCCCGGCACCGCCCGATTGTGAATCACTTCGACCGGAACGATGCGAATCCGAATCGCTTCGTTAGGGCAGGCCTGAACACAGGCTGGCGCTTCGCCCTCTTTGAGACGTGACTGACACATGTCACATTTCCTGACAATACCAAGACGGTCGTTGTACTTCGGCACGTCGTAGGGACAGGTCATGGTGCAGTATTGGCACCCAATGCATTGATCATCGAGATGGCTGACGATGCCGGTTTCGGCATCCTTCTCGTAGGCGAGAGTGGGGCAGCCGTTGGCGCAGGCGGGATCGCTGCAGTGATGGCAGGCGGTCGTGACGGTTTGCTGAACGGCTTCAGGGACCGCAGGCGTAACCAGGGTCCCAACGTCTCGCCAGGATTCGCCGTCATCGAGCCCGTTTAGGCTGTGGCAGGCCGTGACGCAGGCTTTGCAGCCGCTGCAGGCGTCGAGGTCGACTTCGAAACTGTATTGCTCGCCTTCCCCGGGGCGGCTCAACGGAATCAGGCTCCGGTAGTGCGATTCCAGTGCCGGGGTCGTGGCCTCTTTGTGCGCCTGAGAGAAACGTTCGACGGCGGTGAGGGACTGCTGGTCCTCCAACAGCTCGTCGATCAGGTTTCTGGTCGGGGCGAGGCTCATGCCGCAACGGGAGTGACGAGGGCGTCGAGTTCTTCGATGGAATGACGTGTCGTGAACGACTGGAAGTTTTCATTGTTCTCCCGCTTCGCCAGATAGGCCTTGAGTAAGGCTTCGATCTTCTCATTGAGGATAGGGCCGGCGGGAACGCTCTTCCAAAGTTGGCGTCCGAGTTTCTTTTTCTCTTCGCCGAAGCCACCACCGACGAAGACGTGATAGCCTTCTGCGGGATCGGACTGATCGTCCACCTGGACTTTGCAGGCGAGGAGCCCGAGATCGCCGATGTAGTGCTGCGCGCAGGAGTGCGGGCAGCCCGTGGTGTGAATATTGATCGGCTGGTCGAGCGTCAGTTTCGACTCGAGGTATTCAATCAGCGAGATCGTGTTTCCTTTGGTGTCAGCGCTCGCAAACTTGCAGTAACGGCTTCCGGTGCAGGCGGCGGCCCCACCACGGATGTAGCTGGCTTCAAACCCGATTCCAGCGGCGGTGAGCGCCGCTTTCGCCGCTTCCAGTTTCCCGTCGGGAATATTGGGGATGAGAAGGTTTTGGAAAATGGTGAGACGAAGTTCTCCGCTTCCAAATTCATCGGCGATCTGCGCGATGGCCCTTGCGTCTTCGGTCGGCAGGTTCCCCACGGGGACGTAGACCCCGAGGTAGTTCAGGCCGGCCTGTTTCTGTGGGTAAGCTCCAATCTGAGGGTGTGGCTCACTGGGTTTGTCGATCACTTCCAGTTTCGCGGCGTCAAACGGGATCAGATTAAAGCCGAGGAGTTTTTGTGTTTCCTCCATGTATTTCTCATAACCCCATTCCTTGATGAGATAGATCATCCGGGATTTTCCCCGGTTGGCGCGGCTGCCGTTCTGCATCCAGACCCGGGTGAGCGCTGCGCAGACGTCGACGGAGTCTTCCGGTTTGCAGAGAAAACCGCTGTCCTCTGCGAACTCGCCGTGTCCGGTGACGCCGCCTAACAGAATTCGAAAATAGACCTCGCCATCCATTCTTACGGCGCGCATTCCGATGTCGTTGGTGTCTTCCGCGACGCCGATCAAACCGCCGTTGTCGTAGGAAATATTGAACTTCCGGGGAAGGTCGTAGAACTCGGCCGAGTTTTGCACCAAGTGGGCGAGATCGTGAATATAGGGGAGCACGTCGATGAGTTCATGCGGGTCGAGTCCGGAGGCGGGATTGGAGGTGAAGTTCCGCAGGTTGTCGGCTCCGGATCCCCGCGATTTCAATCCGCAAGCTTCCACCCTCTGGAGTAACTCGAGCGTGTCCTTCGGCTGAATGATCCTGATTTGAAGATTGTTTCGCGTCGTGAACTGGAGGTATCCGCTCGCGATGTCATCGGCGATCGAAGCGAGTTCGCGGAACTGAGTAGTGGTGATGTCTCCTCCGGGGATGCGAAGACGACACATGTAGCCTTCGTGAACGGGAGCGAGCCAGAAGAGTCCGTTCCACTTGAACCGAAAGATGTCTTCTTTCTCCGGCGCTGTGTTCGTCTTCGCTTTGGCGCGCAACTCAGCGAGCGCATCAAACGGATTCATCTCCTGTTTGATTTGCTCTTCCGGGGTGATCTTTTTCTTTTTCGGCTTGGGGCCGTCTTCAGGGGCGGCGTCGGCAAAAGACAGCCCGCGGTTTTTCATTCCGGCGAAAAATCCGTCGAGATATTGCTCTTGCTCCGAGGAAATGGGAGCGCCGGCGACTGTTTTTGGAAGCAGACTCATGATAATGGGAAATCGAGGTTGGGTTTCTCTCCCGGCTTTCCGGGAACTCTGACTGTGTAAAAGCAGCGCCCGTGCCGTCCGGCTTCCTTAGTCATGAAATCGTCCGGAAAGAATTTGATCGCGGGTATGAACAGAATTCATGATTCTTGATTAATTCAGTTATCCGATCGATTGCGGCAACTCAGTAGACATCCCGCTGATACCGCTTTTCCTTCTTCATCGCCGATAGATAGCTGGCTGCTTCTGTTCCCGTTTTGCCGCCATGCTGCGTGACAATCGAGTGCAGGGCGTCGTCGACGTCTTTAGCCATGCGTTTGGCATCTCCGCAAACGTAAAAGTGGGCCCCTTCTTCGAGCCACTTCCAGAGTTCGGCGCCCGCTTCGATCATGCGTTGCTGGACATAGATTTTTTCCTCCTGATCGCGGGACCAGGCTGTGTCGAGTCGGGTCAGGACCCCGTCGCTCTGCAACTGCTCGAGTTCGTCGCGATAGAGGAAATCGTCCGCTTCATGCGGATTGCCGAAAAACAGCCAGTTGAGTCCCGGAGCGGCAGTGGCTTTACGCTCCTCAAGGAAGGCGCGAAACGGGGCGATCCCGGTGCCCGGGCCAACCATGATGACGGGGGTGTCGAGATTTGCGGGTAGCTTGAAATGTTTCGCCTCCTGGAGGAAAACTTTGACCTCACCCTCGGGGTAAACGCGGTCGGACAAATAGGTCGAACAGACACCGAACCGGCGACGTCCGTGAGCTTCGTAGCCGACTCGCGCAATCGTGAGGTGAACTTCGTCGGGGTGGGCTTTGGGGCTCGACGAGATTGAATAGAGCCGGGGGCCGAGCTTGCGAAGCAGGGCGAGGAAGTCGCTCGGGTCGGCGAAACGCGGACGGTGCTCAGCGACGAGATCAATGATCTCGCGACCCCACAAATAATCGTCGACAGCGGAGGTGTCACTTTCGTCGGCCAGCAGTTGGCGCAGTGATTCGGACTCGGTGATCCGGGCCCACGCATCGAGAAGGGGGCGATTGACCGTTCGGATATCGAAACGCTCGATCAGCGCCTGCCGCAGGGACATCGATTCTCCATCGGTCAGGGTAACGGTGCTGTCGCCATCGAACGCGAGGAGCGCTGTCAGTTCGTCGACCGCCTGAGGGTGATTGTGTCCGTAAAGGCCGAGAACGTCGCCCACTTCGTAGCTGAGTCCGGAACCGGTGAGTTCGATCTCGAAATGACGCGTGTCGCGGGCTGAATTGGCGCTGTTGAGGCGACGGTTCATCAAGAGCCGCGCGGGGAAGGGATTCTTCTTCGACCACTTCGGCTCGACCTTTGCGACGGGGATGCTCTTTGGCGCGGAAGTGGATGCGGGTGCGTCGTCTCCCTGTTCTTTTGCGAGAAGTTCGCGAACGGACGCAAACCAATCCGCGGCGGTGTCCTCGAAATCGGTGTCACAATCGGCGCGGTCGATGAAGCGTTTTGCTCCCAGTTCCTCGAGTCTTTTATCGAAAGCTTTTCCCTGAGCGCAGAACCCGAGGTAGTTGCTGTCTCCCAGCGCGAGAACGCCAAAGCTGAGGTTCTCGAGACGTGGATGGTCATCTGATTGAAGCGCGTTCCAGAATTCGATCGCGTTGTCCGGCGGATCACCCTCGCCCCATGTGCTTGAGACGAGAACGAGTCGTTTCTCCGATGTCAGATCGATTTCAGCGAAGTCTTCGGTGCTGAGACAGGGGGCATCGAAGCCGGCAGCCGAAAGTTCTTCGGCAAACGATTCGGCGAGTTCCTCGGAGTTGCCCGACTGGCTCGCATACAGCACGGGAACGCGGACTTTTGGCTTGCTCGAAAGGGAAGGCGAATCGTCCGATTCTGAAATGAGGCCTGCAATGTATCCGTTGAGCCAGAGGCGCTGCGCTTCGTTGAAAGGCGAAGAAGTTGGGATGGATGGTAGGGTTTTCATCGCGTGCGTGCGGTTAAGCTGCTTCGTCCATGAGGTAGACGCGTTCTTCGAGAAAGCTGATGAGCTGCTCCCGGTATTCGAGGTATTTGGGATCTCCCATGATGTCGCGACGATCCCGGGGACGATCGAAATCGATCGTGACGATTTCCCCGACACGTGCGGCGGGGCCGTTTGTCATCATGACGACTCTGTCGGCGAGGTAGATCGCCTCATCGACATCGTGTGTGATCATCATCGCGGTGAGACGCTCGCGGTTCCAGAGATCGAGAAGAACCTGCTGGAGCTCGAACTTGGTGAGTTTGTCGAGCATTCCGAAGGGCTCGTCGAGAAGGAGCATTTTCGGGTTCAGGGCAAAAGCCCGGGCGAGCCCGACCCGCTGCCGCATTCCGCCGGAGAGTTCTGCGGGCCGCTTGTCTGCCGCTTCCGTTAAACCCACTGCCTCCAGATAGTATTCAACGATCTGATGCCGTTCTTCGGCGGTGGCATGGTAGTAAACCTGTTCGACGCCCAGCATGACGTTGTCCCAGGTTGTCATCCAGGGAAGGAGGCAGGGGGATTGAAAGACGACCCCTCGATCAGGGCCGGCGCCGTCGATCTCCCGTTGGTCGAGAAGAACACTTCCTTCGCTGATATCATTCAAACCGGCAACCATGGAGAGGACCGTGGATTTGCCGCAGCCGGAATGGCCGAGAACACAGACGAACTCACCCTTTTTCATCTTGAGATCAAACCCGTCGACGATGACGGCATCACCGGATGGTGTTTTGTAGGTTTTCCCTAAATTTATTGCTTCGAAGTAAGACATGGTTCAGGCGGCGTTGATGTTTTTCTTGGGTTTGGGCCGGAGTCCAACGAACCAGCTTGGCTTGTGTCTGCTGATGTCCATTGGGCTGATGTTAGGGAGTGAAACGGCTTTGCGCATCGATCCGGAGCGTTCCTTCTCCTTTTCATCGAGGAGGAACTCGATGACCTCCTGCCGCAGCGGGTGGTATTCCGGTCCGGTCGTGATTGCCCTCCGATCACGGGGTCTCTCTTTGTTAACGACGGTTTCAGGTCCGAAGGTGGCGGGAGGTCCGACGCTGAGAGGAATGATCCGGTCTGCCATGTAAAGGCCTTCGTCGACATCGTTCGTGATGAGAACGATGGTTTGGCCAAGCTCTTTCCAGATTCCGAGAATCTGGTCCTGAATCACGGAGCGGGTCAGTGCGTCGAGGGCGCTCAGGGGTTCATCGAGGAGGAGCACCGCAGGATTCATCGAGAGCGTTCTCGCAACCGAGTTGCGCTGTCTCATTCCCCCGGAGAGTTCCCCCGGCTTCTTGTGCGCGGCGTCCGTGAGATTGACCCGGTCGATCGCTTCCCGAATGAGCTTGTCCTTCGTTTCGGCGGATTCATCCGGATACACTTCGTTGACCGCGAGGCCGACGTTTTTGTAAACGTCGAACCAGGGGAGAAGTGAGTAGTTCTGGAAAACGAGTCCCCGGTCAGGGCTTGGTCCTTCGACCTTCTTTCCGTCGACGATGACCTCGCCTTTGTCCGGCTTTACGAGTCCGGCGATGAGGTTCATGATCGTCGATTTTCCGGTTCCCGAGTATCCGAGGATCGCGACGAATTCTCCTTTCTCCATGTGGAGATTGATATCGGTGAGCACCTCTGAGCGGTTCGTTCCCGATCCGAATCCCACCGAGACGTTGTTCAGTTCTATATAAGCCATTGTATCGTGTGTGCGGGGGTGAACTAGATGGACTGCTCTTCGAATGTGACGAGGCGCTGGAATACGAGCATGACCCGGTCGAGCATGAATCCGACTCCGCCGATGACGAACACGGCGACGATGATCTGAGCGGTGCTCATGGTGTCTCCGTTCTGATACATATCCCAGACGAACTTCCCGAGTCCCTGATTCTGAGCCATCATGTCGGCGGCGATGAGGACCATCCAGCCCACTCCGATAGAAAGGCGGAGGCCGGTGAAGATGAGCGGCAGTGAGGCGGGTAAAACGATTTTCCAGATCCTTTTGAACCAGCCGAGTTTGAGAACTTTCGCGACATTGAGGTGGTCTTTGTCCACCGAGGCGACGCCGACAGCGGTGTTGATCAAGGTTGGCCAGAGCGAACAAAGCATCACCACTCCGGCGGAGGTGAAGAGAGCTCGCTGCCAGATCGAGTCGGAGGGAGGGGCGTCGATACCCCACGTCGTAATCACAAACACGATGGGGAACCACGCGAGAGGACTCACCGGTTTGAAGAGCTGAATCAGCGGGTTCATCGCGATGTTAAACATCGGGGAGATTCCGCAGAGGACCCCGATGGGAACAGCGACGACGGTGGCAATGATGAACCCGATCGAGACCGTCAGGAGTGAGATCCAGATCTGGTCGTAGAAGGTCTTGTTCCCTGCGTAGGTTTTTGACGCAAACATTTCCGCGTTCTCTTTATACCTCGCTGCTTTTTCGGTATCTCCCTCTGCGGCGGCCTCTTTGGAGCGGCCCATGAACTTGTCGACGCGTTCCTGTTGGGATTCGAGGTAGGTCTCTTCAGCGATGGTCTCCGCCCGGGCAAACCCGTTGATTGACTTGGGATCGAGTCCTCCGTTTGCTTCGAAGTATGGCTTTGTGAGTCCTTCGATGCTTTCGGGGAATGGGTGGGGGAATCCGGGGATCGCGGTTCCCGTCAGAGCATACCAGGACTGGTTCGGGCTGGGGATTTGCACGCTGTCAGTTTTGACGGCGCTGGCGGTGATGGCCCAGAGCGCGACGAAAATCAGGAACGCCACGATCGGAAGCACAGTGTTAGTTACGATCTCGCGAATCTGTTTTGCGGGTTCATCTTTTCCGATGAGCCGTGCAAATGGAGCGAAGTAACCGAGTCCCAGTTTGTTGAGCGTGTGCGCGACGCGGTTGGGATTGTAGGAAAATTTACGCTTCACGGAAGGTTGATCAACTCCATTGGTCGAGTTGGCTGTTGCGGTCGTTTCCATAAGAATATCCGGGTTGTTTTAGAAAGAGGGTCGGAGTGGGATACCCGGAGGCTTTTCCGGCCCCCGGATCCCGGTTGTTCGTATTAGCTCAATTCGTGCCACTCACTTCAGGCCGATTTTGAAAGATTTGATGTAGTCGTTCGGTTTCGTTCCGTCGTAGGGCATTCCGTCGATGAAGTCCGTTGTCTCGGGTTTGTATCCGCCGGCTTCAAAAGCAGCGGTGGCTTCGGTAAAGTCCTCTCGAGTGAATTCCCCGTCATCGATGAGCTCTGCGACGGCTGACATGTAGACATCGGGACGATAGATTTTCTCCGCCATTTCTTTGAAGAAGCTGTCCGGTTTTTGTTCCGTGATTTGTCCCCATCGAATCATCTGAGTGAGAAACCAGACGCAGTCGCTGTAGTAGGGGAAGCTCGCGTTGTGACGGAAGAAAACGTTGAAGTCAGGCATCTCGCGTTTGTCTCCTTTTTCGAATTCGAAGGTTCCCGTCATGCTGCTGCTGATGACTTCAAACGGTGCCCCGACATAATTTGGTTGTGATAGGATCTTTGCGGCCTCGACTCGGTTTTCGGGAGACGCATCGAGCCAGTGTCCGGCGCGGATGAGTGCTTTGGTGACAGCGATCCAGGTTTTCGGATTGGCTTCCGCCCATTCTTTGGAGACGCCGAAGACCTTCTCGGGATTGTTCTTCCAAATGTCGTAGTTCGTGGTTACGGGAACCCCGATTCCTTTCACTACGGCCTGTTGATTCCACGGCTCTCCGACGCAGTAGCCAACGATGGTTCCCTGCTCAAGTGTCTGAGGCATTTGAGGTGGAGGAGTCACGGAAAGTTCTACGTCGCCGTTCAGGAAGCCGGGAACGTCGACCTGGCCGGTGCCGGGGTCGTAGTAGAAGCCGGGTTTGATTCCGGCTGCTGCGAGCCAGTATCGGATCTCGTAATTGTGGGTCGAGACGGGGAAGACCATACCCATCTTGAGTTTGTTGTTTTCCGCGACAGCGGCGTCTGTGATCGGTTTGAGGCTGTCGGCGGTGATGGGATGAATCGGCTTCCCATTTTCCATCGGGACGTTGGGTTTCATCTGAGCCCACAGGTCATTGGAGACGGTGATTCCGTTTCCGTTGTAGTCGAGGCTGTAGGCGGTCATGATGTCCGCCTGAGTTCCGAATCCGACGGTGGCTCCAATCGGTTGGCCTGCAAGCATGTGCGCGCCATCGAGGTCGCCGGTGATGACGCGGTTGAGCAACTCTTTCCAGTTGCCTTGCGCTTCCACGGTGACGCTCAGTCCCTCATCGTCGAAGTAGCCTTTTTCTTTGGCAATGACGATAGGAGCGCAGTCGGTGAGTTTGATGAAGCCGAACTTGAGGGTGTCTTTCTCGACGTCGAGAAGGTCGGCTTTGAGCGAGGATGTTCCGGCAAGGATCAGGGCTGCCGCAACGGTGTTTCGAAGTATTGGGATGGTTCTCATCTGGTTTTCGTATTTGGAGTGGAGGAGGAAATTGGATTAAGCGCTGACGGCAACGGGCTCGATGGCTTCGTCGTAGATGTCTTCGCGGAAGATTTGATTGAGGGGCGGTCCCGCTTTGGTGTTCACGCTGTCGAGGAGATCCGCGTTGCGCATATGTGAGACGAGCCAGTTTGCCTTTTCCGAGGTGGGCCGATTGACTTCCGGGCAGGAGAAAATGTGGAATGCCTCGCTGGAGAATTCGCTGGACTCATTTTGGCTCCCGGCAAAGAGGCTTGAGCGAATCAATGCCGGGTCAAGACCCAGATAGTGTGGTCTTGATAGGATTTTAAGAGCGGTTTCACGGCCTTCGTGTGTTTCACAAAGGGCTGCGGCATCGGCGATTGCGCGGATAATCTCAAGGTGGGTTTCGTGGCTGCGACTGTCGAAGTGTTCGCTCACGATGAGCGCTTTCTCCGGATGCATGGGAGCGAGGTCTGCGGACTCAGCCAGAATGACGCCGTCCCCTTTACGGACCGCGATCGTATTGAAAGGCTCGCCGACGCAGTAGCCATCGATGCTGCCAGCGGCGAGGCAGGAAGCCATGAGCGAAGGCGGGAGTGAAATGATGGAGATATCTCTTCCGGGAACGATTCCGGAGGGACGCAGCCATTGACGGAGCAAAAAATGGTGAGTGCTGAACCGGTGGGGGATGCCCAGTCTGAGAGGGCTTTCCCGTCTCACGGTCTTGATGTTTTCAGCGAAGGTTTCCGCGTTCGTGACGCCTTCGTTGAAAAGCTTTTTGGAAACGGTGATAGCATCGCCGTTTGAGTTCAGCAGGTACCCGGTGGAGCAGGGGTGACGGAGAACACCGAGTCCCCAGTTCAGCGCGAATGCGACTCCGACAGGAGCGTGCGCCATTTCGAGTTCACCGTAGGCCATCTTGTCACGGATCGTGGCCCAGCCGGGTTCGCGCATCAGTTCAACGTCGAGTCCTCGCTCACGGAACATTCCCGTTTCGAATGCCACGGCGATAGGGGCGCAGTCAACAAGTGGAACGAATCCGATTCTGGCCCGGGTGGGATTGCTGTAATTTGTTCTTCTCACGCAGACCTTCTAAAGCCCTTTTTGTGCCATTCTGTTCAGATTGGTCTAAAAGTTGCTTTCAATGAATTCATGAAATCGATGAATGATCTTAATACCGGTGCGTGATGGAATTATTGGATAGCAGACAACTCAGGGCTTTTCAGGAGCTTGCGAGACAGGAAAGTTTCACCGCTGCGGCGCGGGCTTTATGTCTTACGCAATCGGCGGTGAGCCACTCGATCAAGGCGTTGGAGCGTTCTCTCGATACCGTTCTCTTCGAGCGGTTGGGGAAAACGGTCCGGTTGACGCGAGCGGGGGAAGCACTGTTGCCTCACGCCGATCGAATTCTCTCCCGCATGGTTCGCGCGCAGGACGAATTGCTTTTGCTCGATCGGCCCGGTCATGGCCGATTGAGAATCGGAGCGACGGTTACGATCTCCCAATATGTGCTTCCGTCGGTGTTGCGGGAGTTGCGGGAAAGTTTTCCATCCTTTGACATTTCGGTCGTGACTGATGATTCACGCGAGCTAATGGCATTGTTAGAGTCGGGCGAAATTGATGTCGCGGTCGCTCTGGACACTTCGTTTTCGGAAAAGCTCAAGATGGAGTCGCTTTTCGATGACGCCATTCAAATGGCAATTTCGCCGATGCATCCTCTCGCGAGCGCGCCCCGGATTCGTCCGGAGGATATACTTGCGGAAAGTTTTATTTTCTACAATCAGGCCAGTGAGACCTTTCGTTTACTTGAGCAGGAGTCTTTAGCCAACGGCATTCATTTGAAGACGGCGCTGCAGGTGGGGAGTATGGCGGCGATTAAGGAAATGGCTAAAATCGGAATGGGGATTGGACTTCTCTCGCCCTGGGTGGCCGAGGAGGAGATTGCGAATGGCAGTCTCGTTTTCCGGCCGCTTCCCTGGAAGCATTTGAAGCGACGGTGGTCGATTCACCGGGATCCCCGTCACCAACCTCAGATGATCGAGGATGTATTTTCGGGAATTTGCCGAAACGTGGTCGATACCCTGATGCTTCGAACTGAGCAGCGACTGAAAGACCGGATTGAGCTGGATCGCGATGCCTCCTGAGGAAACGAAAAAGGCCGGGAAATGCCCGGCCTTTTTTTAAGAGTATGGAGTGTCGAATCGAAAGGTGATCAGTATTTGATGCTCATTTCGACGACGGCTCTGGTTACGTCGGGCTGAGTTCCTTCGCCCATGAAAAATGCGGCTTTAGTGAGCACGGAGACGTGTTCGTTGAGTGCCTTTGAGGCGACAAGGTCGACTTCCTGACCGAGCGCGAGGTCAAAGCCATCATCCCAGAAGTAGTGGTAGGCCGCCACGAATTTGATTCCGGCAACGGTGGTTGCTGCTGAGAGATACAAATCGCTGAGTCCTCCGCCGGGTGTTCCGAGGAAGCGGTCGGCGAAACCATTGAATTTGTGGAGCGTGGCGAGAGGGAATTGGTATCCGACTCCGTTGTCAGATCCCAGGTATTCGTAACCCGCCGTAGCGGTGACAGCTGAACCCACTTTGCCGGAGAGATTGGCGTGAGCATAACTGGCGTTGTAGTTCAGAGGGCTGTCGTAGGCGTCCGTCTGGTAGCCGTATTCGGCGTAGTATTTGGTGTCTCCGACGAAATCCCCGGCGAGGCTGAGACCGAAACTGTTATTGCTGCCGGCATTTCCCGTGACATTTCCCAGATCCATTGAATAGACGTAAGTGGTCAGCGTTCCAACGGGAAGATTCTTGAACTTGGCGTTGAATAGATGGGAGCCGCCTTTGAAATCCGTTCCGCCGGGATTGAAGTTGTTTGAACCGAAAATTCGATTCACCTGCCAGACGTATCCGTAGAAAATCTCGAGGTCATCGTTCGGTGTGAACGTGAGCGTTGCCGCGTCGAATGTCTGCATGTTCTGACGCCAACCGACGGTTCCGACATAGCGTTGGCCGTCGAGATTGAGTGCCTGACGGCCGCCTTTGACTGCCAGGATTCCATTGGGATCTTTGTAGGAAATCCACGCCTGATTGAGTTCCTGTGAGGTGGGGTCGGCGATTACGGTTTTACCTCCCGGAGCGCGGCCTGTGGCATCATTGTAGTCAAAGCGATCTGCTGCGACGGTGCCTTCATACTCGACATAGCCCTGAAAGCCATTGATCTCACGGGTGAGCAATCCAAGTCGGTTACGAATCGTGGCGGCGTTCGATGGAGATAAACCTGATTGATCGCCGTATTCGTAGCGAAGTCTGGTATCGAGTGTGATCTCCACGAGTGAAGGCACTTCATCATTCAGCACCAACCCTTTTCCGGATGGCTCGCCTGCCTGTGCAAAGCCTGCCGAAAGACAGAGTGCTATCGTGGGAAAGGTCAGTTTGTGTATCATTCTCATTGGAGGGTCATAGAAGCGGCTTTGACGCCAATCGCGAGTCTTAATGATGTCTTAACGAGCCAATCTTCTCATGAATTCTATTAATCGCTTTCATCCGCGACGGCAATGATCGCGGGTTGAGTCCGAAAAGGGCTAATCGAGGCTGCCGTGTAAATGCTTCCCTTTTCGTGAGGCTTCGAGGGCGTCAACGGTATCGACGGCGGCGCCGGGGTCAGATTCGGCGGTCATCCATTGATCGAGAGCGGCGCTCAAACGGGATTTGATCTCCCCGTAGCTGGCGTCCTCTGCGAGGTTCTCGAGTTCGTAGCCGTCTTCGAGGGTGTGATAGAGTTGTTCCTCAGGGCGGAGCATGTAGCGCTTGATCCTGTCATACGCATTGGGGGACTTCATCGGATCGTCGCCGACCCAGGTAGCCCAGTAGGGGTTGTTGAATTTCCCGCCGCCCATGAGGTGTTTTTCGATGTAAAGTTCCCCGTGACTCAGGTTCCTGATGTAGCGGAATTTCCCATCGGTGACCGAGCGGATCGGATAGGCAGGACCTTCGGGGAGGTTGTTGTGAATTCCATAGGCGAATTCTCGATGAGTGGTTTTTGCTTCGGTCAGGACCTGCGCGAAGCTGGTGCCGTCGAAGGCGCTGTCCGTTTCGGCTTCGGCAAGATCGAGTAGCGTGGGAACGACGTCGGCATACTGAACGAGCGCATCGGTCCTCGCTGATTCCGGAATCCGGCCCGGCCAGGAAGCTATCAGAGCGGTATGCAGCCCCGTGTTCCAATTGGTCCATTTGCAGCCCGGAAACTGCGAGCCTTGTTCAGAGGTGAAGAGCACGACGGTTTCGTCGCGCTTTCCGGTTTCGTCTAGAGTCTTTACGATATCGCCGACCTGACCATCCATGTAAGTGATTTCAGCGAGGTAGTCAGCGAAGTGTTTTCTCGTTTCGGGAGTGTCCGCGAGATTGGGTGGCAGCTTGATTTTTTCGACAGGGTATTTCGACGCGTCGCCCATTACCCAGGGGACGTGTGGCTCGACAAGGCAGACTACGAGGCAGAAAGGCTCTTCGCCGTTCATGTAATCACGGATCCCGGCGAGGTCGTGGGGGCGGGTCGGGTCGTGGACGCAGCTGGGTTCAAAACCTGCGGCGTTATCAAACGGGAACGCCTTCTTCGGTTTGACGTGAACTTTTCCGGCGATGCCGACGCGGTAGCCTGCGGGTTTGAGAAAATGGGGAAGGCTTTTCGTTTCGGGCCGGCTCGCGGAATGGTTCCATGCGCAGCCGTTGCTCATGGGGTAGAGCCCTGTGTAAAGTTCGGCGCGGCAGGGCTGGCACATTGCGGAGGCGAGGTAGGCCTGATTGAAGATCAATCCTTCGGAGGCAAGTTGATCAATGTTAGGGGTTTTTGCGTTGGCTCCGCCGTAGATGGGAAGATCGTTGTAGGTGCAGTCGTCGGCAACGATGATGAGGAAGTTGGGAGCAGCCTGCGCCGATGAGAAATAGAGAATGAAGGGAGTGACGAAAAAGAGAAGGTGCTTCATGAGATTACTGCGGTTGAAGTTCGGGCTTCGATAGCGGGGAGAAGTCGAGGTAAGAGTAAATTTAATCGCTCGAGATTTCCTGTCGTTTCGATGTGGATTTCGGGCGGAATGTTGGAAGAATCGGAAGTCGCGGGAAGAAGGCTCGCGACGCGTTTTGCGACGGCGGGCCCGGTGTCGACGACGTGACTTCCGGCGGGGACCTGTTCTTCGACGACGCTGCGGAGAAACGGATAGTGCGTGCATCCTAACACGAACACGTCAGTTCCCGCTTCGATGAGTGGAGCGACGGCCTCTCTGACGGCTTCGTCGGCTTCGGGACCGGAAACGATGCCTTTTTCGACGAGTTCCACAAAGCGGGGGCAGGGGCGGGTGATGACGTTGACCCCGCTGGCGTGCTGGTTCACGAGTCGGTGAAATTTTTCACCGGCGATAGAGGCCTCGGTTGCGAGGACGCCGATGACACCGCTTTCAGTCAGGGCTGCGGCGGGTTTGACGGCCGGCTCCATGCCGACGATGGGAATGGGATAGGTGGCTCGCAGTGCTCCGACCGCGTGGATCGTCGCCGAGTTGCAGGCGATCACGATGATTTCGACGCCCTTGCTTAAAAGGTAGTCGGTGATCGTGGCAACGCGCCCGAGAATCACTTCGGGCGATTTGTTTCCGTAGGGGCACCAGGCGGAGTCACCAACGTAGTGAAGCTCCGCATGAGGGAGGAGTTGGTGAATCTCTTTGAGAACAGAAAGTCCCCCCACTCCCGAATCAAGGATTCCTATTTTCGGGTGGGCCGCTTCCATTCTCCACTACTTCACTTTTTTACTCCTCTACTTCTTCTCTTTAGGCATTCCGGGCCAGCCGTAATCCTTCGGTTCGGCGGCAGGCTGCGTGAGATCAGCTTCGGAAGGAAGAGCGATGTGGACCATGTCCTTTTTCTCATCGAGATTCTCATTGAGCTGCGCTTCGGTGACTGCCTCGCTTTTTACACCATCTTCAGGGACGTCGATTTTGGCGGTCCAGGCGATGGCGTTGAGGACCACTCTGCGGAAGTCATCGATCGCCCAGTTCCGGTGCCAGTGACCGCCGGTAAACCCGACGCCGCGTCCTCCGTCAGGTCGCTCGACTGCCCACATCATGGTCTGCTTTTTACCGAGGCCTTTTTCGGCAATCGGATTCCAGTGAATGTAGCGATTGATGCGTTCGCGGGTTGGAATTCCGGTGAGGATATCGGTAGCGGTTTTCGGATCGGCGAAACGAATGTTGTAATACCATTCGTCGTTCGCATTGAAACCTGGAACGCCATTACTGATGGGGTGGTCCTCGTTCAGCTCGACCGCAGCAGTCCAGTGAGGGTTTGCGGAAAAGCCGCTTTCGTAGTGCCCGCCGATCCAGCTTTTGAAATACTCGCCCTGAGGCCCCGCGGGAACCTCGACGCCATAGTGCATGTTCATGAGTCCGACTCCGCTTTTGACGAGTGAGTCCATCTTTTCCTCGTGACCGTTGACGGGATGCTTCGCGTTTCCGTCTGAGTAAATGATAACGGCTTTGGCTCCGTCGAAGATAGTTTCATCTTCGGGCCAGCCGTTGCGCACGACTTCGACTTCGACGGGGAGGCCGCTTTGCTCATTGAGGCAGCGGGCGAGGATCGTTGCTCCGGCGAAAAATTCGTGCTGGCCCGAGGGGTGGCTGGGAAGGCCTGCGATGAAAACGATCTTTGTCGGTTCGGCCGAGGCCGCATCTGCTGATGGCTGACCGCAGGATGTCAGCGAGACGAGGGCGATCCCCGTTGCGAGAGCGATCGAGGCGGTGACGATGAGCGGATTTTTGAGCCAGTGCATAAATGATGTCTTCGGATGCATACGCGGGACTATGGCGGATCATTTCACATTCGGCCAGTTTTTCTGTGGCGTGGTGGCGCGCACCTCTGCGGTCTTTTTGTGTCGAAATCGTTGCGGTTGTCTGGCGGTATTCGGCGGAAGTGGCCCTTGCGGGATGGGGCCTGATACGTTAAAACAGCATCCCTCGTGGAACTGCCTTCTCTTCATTCTTCCTTATATTTGATCGATGCGATCGGCCCGTTTTTTCCGGGTTACGATCGTTTCCGTATCAACTGGTCGAAGCTTCCCTGGATACGGTTTGAGAAAATGTCGGAGCGGGAGCTGGCGGCGGCATTCGACCGGATCAAGAGCGACATGCGGACGTTCTGTCGCAGCGTGGCCGAAATCGGATACAACGGCGTCACTCTCGATGACGTGCCGCATCTCGCTGACCACGGTTTCTACGAGGCGCCGGTGAGAAAACGGATCATTCTCTACCGTCGGCACTTCAAAGAATTGTTCGAGGTTATTCGGGAAGAGGGACTTCACCTCTACCTGACGATGGATATCCTCACGTTCACACCGGCGTTGGAACGGCGTTTGGGAAATCGTGAAAAAGACCAGAGAGAGTTCATGGTGTCACTGCTGGATGGATTTTTCCGGGACTATCCGGAAGTGGCCGGTGTCGTCTTTCGCATCGGTGAAAGTGATGGCGTTGATATCAAGGAGCAGTTCCGGAGCAAGCTCGTGTTAAAGAGCCCGGCAATGGTGAACCGGACCTTGAAAGCAGTTTTGCCGGTGTTTGAGAAATACGGGAGGCGCTGCATTTTTCGCACCTGGACGGTTGGAGCGCATTCCGTCGGTGATTTGATTTGGCACGAGCCAACTCTCGAGAAAACCGTGGCGAGGATCGACAGCCCTGCGTTCGTTCTCTCGATGAAGTACGGCGAGTCCGATTTTTTCCGCTACCTCTCGCTGAACCGGAATTTTTTCGTGACCGATATTCCGACGATTGTTGAGCTGCAGACCCGCCGTGAATACGAGGGCTGCGGCGAGTTTCCGAGTTTCATCGGACGGGATTATGAGCAACTCGCGATCGAGCTGCGGGAGGCTCCGAATGTGATAGGGATTTCGGTGTGGTGCCAGACCGGGGGATGGACGCCGTTCCGCCGGCTGGCTTTCATTGATGACTCCGCGATCTGGACGGATATCAACACCTTCGTGACTTTGCGCCTGTTTAAACACGGAGAGATGGTGGAGGAGGCGCTGACTCATCTCCCGAATGTCGACGACCTGCCGTCCCTGATCGAATTGCTGCGTCTCTCGGAAGAGGTGGTGAAGGAACTGCTTTACCTGCCGGACTTTGCTCGGCAGCGGTTTTACTTTCGGCGAGTGCGAATTCCCCCGCTCATCGGCGTCTACTGGCATCACATCTTTGTCGCGCATTCGCTGAAAAAAATTGTCTCTCACGCTGTCTACGACGGTGAAGCGAGCATCCGGTCGGCACGTGCCGCGATGGCGAAGATCAAACGAATGCGGACACTCGCTCTCATGTGCCATCTCCCGGAGGAGGACATCGAGTTCATGGAATACACGCTGGGTATCGTCGCGCTGGCACGGGAGTATTTTTTCCGTCCTTACGATGATGAAATGAGGGCGCGTCTCGAGACGGCGAAGAAACAATACAAGCGGCGTTACCCGAAGGGCTCACGATATCGCTACACCGTGAAGCTCGACTTCAAGCCCTTCAAGCTGAACCGGCGCTATCTCGGATTTTTCAAAGCTTATCTTCTGCGGAACCAGCCGGGTTACCGCTTTATCGATAAGATCATCGGGCTTCGGCTGCTTTCGATTGTGTACTTTGCTCTCAAGCGAACCCGACCCAGGATGGTTCCCAAGATTGCACGGAAAAGCGCGATGGGGCTCGATGCCATTTTTAAATGACACCGCAGGATCGGTTTTCCATCACCGAATTCCGGACACGAAAAAAGCCCTCCGTTTCCGGAGAGCTTTTTTACGCTAAAAATTTGGGGGCTTTGTCTGCCAGACAAATGCAAGACCCGATTAATAATCGAGAGCAACGATGCCCACTGCCTCGGGGATGAGGTATTCCTGAGCATTGTTGAGTGAGGCTGAAGCGCGCTCGAGCCACTGGGTAAGAGGCACTTCAGTGAAGCGGGGGAGACCTGCAGGGTTATTCAACGCAACGGCGAGCTCCACTTCGGAGGTGGCCAGTGCGGTTGCGAGATCGTCAGAAGGAGCGGGGAATTCCACTTCAGTTCCGCCGAGATAGCGGAGTGCTTTCGCGGCGAGGCTTCCTTTCCATGGCATCTCATTGCGCTGATCGCCGGGGAGGTGTGCGATGATGTAGTCTGCCTGATCGGCAAAAATTTCAGCAATGTCGCAGATCTCTTCGTTGCAACGCTCACTGCGAGTGTCGGTCACGACGAGAGTCATTTCGGTGTCGAGTTCGGCGAGGAGATTTTCAAGGTCGTGCTCTTCGCAAAGCTCACCCCAGACGCGGGCGGCACCGGTGTGCACATCGAGAACGATGGCATCGTGATTGTCGATAGCTCCAATCAGGAGAGAGAGATCGAATTGGTCTTCGAGATCCCAGAACTCTCCTGTGAAGGAATCCGTCATGTCCATTTCATTGGATGTGACGGCGAGGTGATTCACCTCGAGTGAGGAGAGATGATGGGTGATAGCGCGTGCAACGGAAGACTTCCCGGAGCGCTCTAAGTCATTTACTACGACAATCAGTTTTTTCATGGCAGGTCAAATTTTGTAATACGACTATAAATTTTATAATTTCCCGTTCAAGACAAAAGTTTAACTTTTTTTAAAAATTAAGGCTTCTTAATGTTTTAATCGGTGAAATCGAAAATTAAATCGCGTTTCGTGTTTGTTTTTATAAGGGGTTTGTTTCGTACTTACCGACGAATTGAGACCTCCATTCATGATGATTTGTTCACATTTTTTGCCGAATTTGTCGAAATTCAGGGGCTCCCGTGACCTTGATGAGTGACTGCCTGCGCTATTCTCCTGATAACACGGGGGCTGGCGTGAAAGCTGCGTTACGATTCCGGTGCGGGTTTTCTCTTTGACGGAATCTAATTCCTCAATAGGGTAGCCGCGAAGCTCCCGATGGAGCTTCGATGAGAGTCCGGGCAATCAGTCGGGACGCCCGTTTTAAAGAAACACGTTTACTCTAACTATTATGGCATCCTACGGAATTAATGGATTTGGACGAATTGGCCGCAATGTATTGCGCGCCATGACCGATGAGCAGCTCAAGAAAGTCGTCGCAATTAACGACCTGACTGACAACAAGACGCTCTCTCACCTTCTCAAGTATGACTCAACTGCAGGGCGTTTCCCCGGCACTGTGACATTCGACGACGAATCAATCACCGTGAATGGTCATCGCATCATCGCCACGGCTGAGCGCGACCCTGCAAACCTCGATTGGGGTGGTAAAGGCGTCGACGTCGTTCTTGAGTCCACCGGATTCTTCGTCGATCGCGACGGTGCTGGAAAGCACATCACTGCCGGCGCTAAGAAAGTGATCATCTCCGCTCCTGCGAAAGATCCGGATCTTACTTTCTGTATCGGAATCAACAGCGATCTCTACGACGCTGACAAGCACCACATCATTTCCAACGCTTCCTGCACGACTAACTGTCTTGCTCCAATGGTGAAAGTTCTCAATGACACTTTCGGTGTTGAGAAAGGTTTCATGAGCACGATCCACTCCTACACAGGTGACCAGGTTGTTCTCGATGCTCCTCACAGCGATCTTCGCCGTGCACGGACCGCCGCTGAAAACATCATCCCGTCCAGCACAGGTGCAGCGAAGGCAATCGGCCTCGTTATCCCTGAGCTTAATGGCAAACTTCAAGGTGGTGCGTTCCGCGTTCCTACTCCTACCGGTTCCGTGACTGACTTCAGCGCGATCCTCGGAAAAGAGACAACGGTTGAAGAGATCAACGCCGCTTTCAAAGAAGCTGCCGAAGGTCCTCTTAAAGGTATCTTCAGCTACAGCGAAGATCCTCTCGTCCTTAAGGACATCGTTGGTGATCCACACTCCTGTATCCTCGACGGACTCACGACGATGGCTCAGGGCAGCTTCGTAAAAGTGGTTGGTTGGTATGACAACGAGTGGGGTTACTCAAACCGCGCTGTTGACGCCATGGAACTTGTTGGAGCCGGCCTCTAAGGTTGGGTTCACACTTCCAATTTTGATTTAAGGAGCGCCCCCGACTGATTCAGTTGGCGGGCGCTTTTTTTCTTTAAGGAGAAAGAAGAAAGTAGAGAGTAGAAAAAATATTATGAAGCTATCGATCCGAAATATTGAGCCGGCCGGGAAACGCGTGTTGATGCGCGTCGACTTTAACGTCCCACAGGACAAAGACGGAAACATCACCGATGACAGCCGCATCAAAGGGGCGATCCCGTCGATCGAACACCTCACGAATGCCGGAGGCCGCGTCGTTCTGATGTCGCACCTCGGTCGTCCCAAGGGGGAAAAGAATCTCACGTATTCTCTCAAGCCCGTTGCCGAGCGACTCGGGGAACTCATTTCCGCGAATGTGAAATTCGTCGGCGATTGCGTTGGTGCCGAAGCGGATGCTGCCGTTGCCGATCTCAAAGACGGAGAGGTGCTTCTTCTGGAGAACGTTCGTTTCTACGCCGGTGAAACCGACAACGATCCCGGGTTCGCTAAACAGCTCGGCGCGCATGGCGATATCTTCGTCAATGACGCTTTCGGAACCGCACACCGTGCGCACGCCTCCACTGCCGGGGTGACCGATTACATCGACGTCTGTGCGATGGGATTTCTCATTGAGAAAGAACTCGAATACCTCGTCACCAAACTCGAAGATCCCCAGCGACCTTTCGTCGTCATCATGGGCGGTGCGAAAGTTTCGGATAAAATCCAGATCCTCGAGCGTCTCATGGAGAAAGCCGACGCCTTCATCATCGGTGGAGCGATGGCGAACACTTTCCGTCTCGCTCAGGGGTATGAGATGGGCAAAAGCTTTGCCGAGCGCAAAGAGGAAGCACTCGAAATGGCCCGCGGTATTTTGGCGACGGCTGAGAAAAACGGCACACCGTTTCACCTTCCTGCTGACACGCGTCACACCCACGATTTCGCGGACGACGCTCCAACCGAATGCACCGGAATCTGGGGCGAAGAGGGGACTGCGGTTCCTGCAGATCGCGAAGGCATCGACATCGGTGATGTTGCGATCAAGGAATTCACCGAAGTCATCGCCGGAGCCGGCACCGTGATCTGGAACGGACCCATGGGAGTTTTCGAGAAGCGCGGTTTCGACATCGGAACCAAAGCGATCGGCGCTGCCATCGCCGCGAATGAGAAAGCGATCACCATCGTTGGTGGAGGTGACTCCGTAACCGCCGCGAACCAGTTCGGGTTCGGTGAGAAAATGGATCACATGTCCACCGGAGGAGGTGCTTCCCTCGAATTGCTCGAAGGAAAAGAACTCCCCGGCATCGCCGCTCTCGACGACGCCTGAAAACAGGACTGACAGGGTTGGGTCCGCGATCCGACCCTGTTATATAACCCTGTTGAGTCACCGACCTAACAGGGTTAAGTCATTCACTACTCCTCTAATTCTAACTCCTTTATTTCTAAAAATAACATGAGCCGTAAACCTATCATCGCTGCCAACTGGAAGATGAACGTGACACCTTCCGAGGCGGTCACTTATCTTGACGCCTTTCTTGGAACTTTCAAAGAGGCTGTCCCTGTGGACATCGTCATCGGAGCTTCCTTCGTTACTTTGCCGAAAGCCGCTGAGCTGATCGGTCCCAACCCCGCCGTTTCTCTGGCTGCGCAAAACATGTCTCACGAAGCATCCGGTGCCTTCACCGGTGAGACGAGTGCTGCAATGCTCAACGACGTTGGCGTTGATTACGTGATCCTCGGTCACAGCGAGCGTCGCTCACTCTATGGTGAGTGTGACTCTGTCATTAACAAAAAAGTTCACGCGACTCTCGCCGCGGGCATGAAGCCGATCCTCTGCATCGGTGAGTCTCTCGAAGAGCGCGAAGGCGGAAAGCTTGAGAGCGTTCTTTCAGAGCAGCTCGAAGGCAGCCTCGCTGACATCAGCGCTGAGCAAATGGCTGATATCGTGATCGCTTACGAGCCGGTCTGGGCAATCGGAACCGGTGTAACCGCTACTTCCGAGCAGGCGCAGGACACGCAGAAGTTCGTTCGCAGCGTTCTCGAGAAGCTTTTCGGTTCGGACGTCGCCGGTGCAACTCGCATTCAGTATGGCGGAAGTGTGAAGCCGGGCAACGCCGGTGAGCTCATCGGTCAGCCTGACATCGACGGGTTCCTCGTTGGTGGTGCCGCACTCGATCCCACCAGCTTTGCTGAGATCGTTTCCGCTGGAATCCCCAGCTAAATGACGATACGAGCATCGTTTCGGTGCTCATCGATTTACGAAAAAGCCCGCGTCCGAGAGGAGGCGGGCTTTTTTTGTGCCCGGGTAGATTTACTCACCCACGCAGTAAATCGCTTTCTGCGAGCGGAGGAGGATCTTTCCATCTGAAACGGCTGGAGAGGCGTTGAAGATCGTGTCGTCGCCGGCGAATTTGTTGTGGGCGATGACTTTCAATTCCTCTTTCGAGGGCTCGATCACATAGACGCCGTTGGCGCGGCTTTGCGCATAGATTTTTCCTCCGGCGAGAACAGGGGAACCGTAGAAAGGTTTTCCTTTTCCTTCGGTGAGGTCGGGCATGCGCGCCTGCCAGAGTGCTTCGGCTTCCCCGGGGATGGCGGCGAAGGCGATCCCGCTGTCGCTGACCCAGTAGAGAACGCCATCGACTTCGACAGGTGCCGTCATGTAAGTCGCCGGCTTCTGTGTATCATAGAGAATCCGGTCGGAAAGATCTCCTTTGCCGCCGATCTTAAGCGCGACGCGGGCGGTGCGGGGGAAGCCTCCTGACACCGTGAGAATATCACCGCTGAGGTGGGCGGTATTCGACATGTTTCCGGGCAGGTCGTATTCGGCAAACCAGCGCAGTTTTCCGGTGTCCGGATTGATTCCCCAGATTTCCCCGACGGCGGGGAAGACGAGGTCGGTTCGCGTCTCATCGACTTTGACGACGAGTGGTGTTCCGTACGTTTGCACGAGGCTGTCGCCTTCGGCGCGCCACTTCTCGACTCCGTCTTTTTTGTTGAAGGCGATGATCGCGTTGGTTTCCTCTCCGGCGGGGACGATGAGGAGATCCTGATAAAGGACAGGGCTCGAGGCGGATCCCCAGGCTTTGGGGGAAGTGAGGTCACCCGTTCTTGCTTTCCAGAGTTCGTTGCCGTCGAAATCGAAGGCGTAGACTCCCGCCTTTCCGAAGAAGCAGTAAACGGCCTCGCCGTCGGTGACCGGTGTGCTGCTCGCCCAGCCGTGTTCCGTGATGTAGCCGCGCGCGGGATCTTCCGGAAAATCCGCCCCGACTGACTTCGTCCAGAGGATCTCTCCGCTATCCAGTGAAATGCGGCTGAGATGTCGTTGGCGCGCGCTTTCTTCTCCGGAAAAGGACGTTACGAAAACAGCGTCTCCTGAGACAATGGGTGAGGAGGTGCCTTCTCCCGGCAGTTCGGTATTCCAGAGCAGGTTCTTCGTTTCACTCCATTCTGTCGGAACCGATTCGCTGCTTACGCCAAGACCGTTCTCTCCGCGAAATTGAGTCCAGTCGGCGTGTGCGGGATTGGAAAAGGTGAATGAGAGGGCAAGGAGAACAGGCGTCAGCGATAACTTCATAGGAATGGAACCCTGGAATGAGGGAAAAGATTCACACAAATGAGGCTTAAAAGGGACGCGAAAACTTAACCCATGTGAAGCAAAAAAACGTGTCGCGACGCTTTGTTTTTGTGAAAAGCCGTCCAAGGTGAGGTCTTGCAACGCATCATACAGGGAGGGTTATTTGCGTGGATGCTGTTTATGGTATCTTCGTGCTCGATCGTGCCTGCAAAGCTGATCCGGATCGATGCGCTCAATTACAACGGTCATTCAGTCGCGAGTCAATCGCTGCACAGTCTTCTCGAGGAGGCGCTGGTGACTCCGAACGAAGGCGCTTCGTCTCATGCCCTCGGTCACGCGGTGGAGCGCTGGCGAATCGAAAACGGGAAAGCGTTGTCCGGAACGGTCGTGCCTTCCCCGGATTCGCTGACGACAGAGACGTTCGAAGTTCGTTTCCGGACGGACGGAGAATTCCGGTTTTCGCCTGCGTATTTCGACGAACTCAGTCCTGCGGCCGATTACAAGATCAAGAAGATCGATCACTTCACCCGCGACGGCGTCGGGAGTCCGTTGCGTGCGGTTCGCGAAAATCAGGGGCTTGATGAATTTGAACTCTGCTATCCGCCCGAGGGAATTACGCGGGAGGTGACAGCGGTGATTCACCCGGGGAATCTGCGCGGAGGAAAGCGGGAACTCGAAATCGAATTGCTCTGCGTGCTCGAGCGTGAAACGGTGCATGTCGCAGGGCGCACGCGTCCGCTCGCCGCGGATTACTCGGTCGCTCTCGCGGCGCTTCTCGAGCAGTCCGGAGATCTCAGTCGTCTTGAAGTGGTGGATCTCTTTACCCCGACTCCCAAGCGCACCCCTAAACTGTATTTGATGGAGCGCTATGATCCTGACAAGGAACCCTTGATCATGGTTCACGGGCTTCTCGATTCGACGCTTGCCTGGGCTGATTTGACGAATGCACTACGAGCCGATGAAAAAATCCGGCGACGTTATCAAATCTGGCATTTCCTCTACAACACATCGGCCCCGGCGCTTTATTCCGGGAGGATTCTCCGCGGGCAGTATCGGGAACTCAGGGAGCGGTTTGATCCCAACGGGAATGACCCTGCCTTTCAACGAACGACTTTACTCACTCACAGCATGGGCGGATTGGTCGCGCGGGGTCTCATTACGGATCCGGGCAATGCCTTTTGGGAAGCTGCGTTTACGCAACCGCTCGAATCACTCACGATGAGCCGCGAAGACCGGGATGCGTTGAGAGATGCATTTTACTGGAAGCCGGAGCCGAGCGTTAAGCGGGTGATTTTCATCGCGGTGCCGCATCGAGGAAGCAAATACGCCGACAATCTGATCGGGCAGATCGGAGGCGCCCTCGTGAAACCGCCGAGCGCCTACAAGGAATTTTATGAGCGCGTGTCGACTGCGAATCCCGGTGCTTTTACCGAAGCGTATGCGGATCTGGGTTCCGGGAAAATGGATAGTGTCAGCGCGCTTTCTCCACGCCAGCCGACGCTTCAGATTCTGGCGGAACTGCCGCTCGGTTACCCGGTGAAACTTCACAGTATCATTGGAAATCGAGGGAGACCCGGAGAGCTTGAAAAAAGCTCGGACGGTATCGTCCCCTATTGGAGCAGTCATCTCGACGATGTGGTCTCGGAGGCGATTGTTCCGACCAATCACCGTGCCCTCGATGACGTTGAGACGATTGAGGAAGTGACTCGCATTCTGCACCTTCCGTAGCCGGTCGAGGGTTTGTTACTGGCGCATTGCGGGGCTGGAGTTGTTTTTACGACGCGGCACGTTGGAGGATGAGAATCCGAAAAGGTCAGTTTGCGGGAGTGTTGATTGCCATGGCGGGATCGGTCGTGTTGGCGGTTGATCGTCCCAACGTCCTTATGATTGCGGTCGACGACCTTCGCCCGATGCTGGGCTGTTATGGCGATACCCGTGCTATTACTCCGAACATCGATGGTCTCGCTGAGGGCGGGATGCTGTTCGAGCGGGCCTATTGCCAGTATTCCAAATGCGGTCCGTCGCGACTCTCTCTGATGACAGGTCTCAAGCCGACCACGGTTGGTGTCTTCGGGCATGGTGACCGCGATGTCGCCCGGTTTCGTTCGGGGGATCGGAATGTGGTGACGATGGCTGAATGGCTCAAGAATCACGGCTATGAGACGCGAAGTTTCGGGAAGATCGATCACGATGGATGGAGTCAGCTGCGGGACTGGAGTGAACCTCCATCGCCGGGGCGCGAGGGCGAAATGCTCGAGATTGTGGACGAGGCGGACCCGTCGGCACCCAGCAAAATTGCTGAGCGGTGGGAGTGTCCGGTGATGCAGAGCCCGGACGTTCCGGACGATCACCTCTTTGCCGGTCGCATGACGAATGAGGTGATTGCTGAATTCGAGAAGCGAGACGATGAGCGTCCTTTTTTCTACGCGGTTGGGTTTCGTCGCCCCCATCTCCCCTTCGTCGCGCCGAAGCGATACTTTGATATGCATGAGCCGGATGGTTCCTGGCTTCCTCGTAATCCGGAGCCGCCTGCGGGTGTTCCACCTGTGTCCTGGTTCAGTTCGGATGGTTATGTGGGAGGCGCGAAGAAAGTCGGAATACTGATTCCGGTTCGCCCCAATCGTCAGCAGGCGATTTTGCTCAACGGGTATGAGATGAGAAGCTACGAGGGCGTTCGAAATCTCGGTGTCCTTGAAAAGACGGATCAACTGAAATTGCAGCAAGCCTACGCGGCATGCGTTTCGTACGTCGACGCTCAGATAGGACGTTTGTTGGAAACGTTGAACGAATCCGGAAAGAGGGAGAATACGATTGTCCTGTTGTGGTCGGATCACGGGTGGCATCTCGGTGAGCAGAGCGTCTGGGGGAAAATGACCAACTATGAAACCGGAACCCGTATCCCGCTGATTATCGACGCACCGGGAAAACCGGCGGGGCGGAGCGCTTCATTCGCAGGCCTTATCGATCTGTATCCGACCTTGTGTGATCTGACCGGTTTGGAAAAACCGTCGCATCTCGAGGGATCGAGTCTCGCTCCTGTGCTCGATGATCCAGACGCCACGGTGCGGGACTCGGTTCACAGTTACTACGTTCGGTACAACGGAAAGTTCACCGGGGACTCGGTCCGGACGGATCGCTACCGGTATCAGCTTTGGAAAAGCCGTGAGGGGAAAATCGAGAGTGAGGAGTTGTATGACCTCATAGCGGATCCGCTCGAGCAGAAAAATCTCGTGAAACGCGACTCTGAAACGACAAAGGCGCATCGGATTCTCGCGGAGTCCGCCGATTGATTAGAGCGCGCGGATCTCGAATCTGGTTTTTGCCTCCGTCTTGGTTTTGTTGTCGCGGGCAATGATTTCGTGTTTACCGGGGGCGAGGATTGCCCAGAACTTTCCGCCCTCGTTCTTGATGGTCAGGGTCGAGCTGCTCCATTCGATTTCAGAAGTGTCTGAGGACGACACCTCGAGAGGGAAGAGGTTTCCGTTTCCCGCCAGGTCGGGATCAAGCAATGCAACGGTGCCTTCAAGCGGGCTCACGATTCTCAAGGTGGGGGCAGCAGGCGATTCCGATGCCCGGGCGATCGCCGAGAATTGCTTCGCGGGGTTACTCGCGTTGCGCCACCACGAATGATAGGTCGAAGGGAGAATCGTGAGACCGGAATCCGTGTAGTCGGCTGCCGTCGCGACGAGCGGGAGATTCCCATTAATGAACCACTCCGCTTTTGTGCGGGAGGGCGCGAGTTCAATCGTGTCGGTGATCAATTTCCCACTGATGCGGTCGACGGTTTTGCGTTCGATGCCGTCGGGACGTTGATACCATGCCGGTTCCCGCTCGCGATAGAGTTCCTCCATGACGCGGTGATAGATCGGAGCCGCTCCGATAGCTCCTGAGACTTTGTCGAGAGGCTGGTTGTCAAACCGGCCGACCCAGACTCCGACGGTGTATTCAGGGGTGAAGCCGACGGTCCAGTTGTCCCGGAAGTCGGTTGAAGTTCCCGTCTTGGCCGCAGCTCGAAAGGGAAGCTTGAGTGACGAGTTGAGCCCGAAGGCTTTTGATCGGGCCTGATTGTCGGAGAGGATATCAGCGATCAACCAGCAGGCATTCCGGTCAAACACGCTCGAAGGGGGCGTCCCTTTATCCTCAGAAAGGAGGCGGCAGGGGCGGTGCTCGCCGAGACGGGCGATCGTCGCATAACCGTTCGTCAGTTCCAGCAATCGAACTTCTGCATTTCCGAGCGTGAGTCCGAGTCCGTAGCGGTTCGCGTCCGCGGTGAGGCTCGAGAATCCCAGTCCGGTTGTCAGTCGATCATGCAGCGCTTCCGCACCGCCGATCTCGTTGAGTAATTTAACAGCGGGAACATTGAGCGAATTGGCGAGCGCTTCCCGAATCGAAACCGGTCCGGTGAACTGGCGGTCAAAGTTCACGGGCTGATAGGAACCGGTTGAAGTGATGTATTCGATGGGTGTGTCAGCGAGAATGGATGCGGCAGTAAAGCCGTTTTCGAAACCGATCAGATAGGTGAAAGGTTTGAGAGTTGAGCCTGCCGAACGGGGTTTCCAGCTGCCGTTGATTTGTCCGGAGCGGGAACCGAAGAAGGATCGGGAACCGGTCAGGGATCTAATTGCACCGGTTTGATTTTCTATTACGACAACGGCCCCCTGCAGGTCGTCGTTCGTTCCGGATTTCTCGACGAGTCTGGAGAGCTCGGAGATTAAGGTTTGTTCGACAAAATTCTGAAGCCGGAAATTGAGCGTCGTTTCAACCTTTTTGTCGACTCGAGTGGCGATGTCAGGATTTCGCGTGAGAATAAGCTCGATAAAGTGAGGTGCGTTGAACTCGGCGACGCTGCCCCGTTGCAGTTGGATTGCCTCTTCGCACGCAGCATCGTGGTCCGGTTTTGAGAGAAAGTTCTCTTCAGCCATGCGCATCAAAATCCAATCCCGGCGTTTCTCCGCTCCTGCCATATTCCGGAAAGGGTTCAATCTTGTTGGTTTGTTAGGTAATCCTGCGAGGAGTGCCGCCTCGGCGGCGGAGAGATCGGACAGCGGTTTGTTGAAATAGCCTCTCGTCGCGGCTCTCGCTCCGGTGAATTGATTTCCGTAGGGGAGTCGATTCAGGTAGGCGGTGAGGATTTCCTCTTTGGAGAAAAACATTTCAAGTTTCCGCGCTGTCATCGTTTCGATAAGTTTGGTGCGGAAGGTTCTTCTTCGTGGAGGTGAGTAGATCTTGATCGTTTGCTGAGAGATCGTGGAGGCGCCCGAGGTGAAACGTCCGTGGGTAAGCGCGTCGCGAACCGAGCGGAGGGTGCCGAGAAGATCGATACCGTTGTGTTGATAGAAACGGCTGTCCTCAGCGGCGAGTGTCGCCTCAATCAACACCCGGGGAAATTCGTTGAATGCCGCCGGAGCCTCTGCTCTTAGATCCCCGTCGAGCATCCGGCGGATCACGCTTCCCTCTTCGTCAAGAAAGACGAGTCCTTCGGGAGCGCTCGTCTCCAGATTTTCCGGGAGCGGGAAGAAAAGGGGGGCGATGTAGAGACCCGCCCCCGCGAAGAGCAGGGACAAGCCGAAGAACTTCAGAATTTTCGATTTCATCTCGCCGCCACGGCTCCGCCGTTATCTTTCCGGGCTCTTGCCGAGATGCTTTCTGTTCCGCTGAGACCGTAACGCTGAGGCTCATACATCGCCTCTATTTTTGCGGGAGGGGCGGTGACGTCACCGGGTGCGTTGACCCGGGCGAGATACTGTATCGTGTAGTCTCCCGCGCGATAAACATTGTCGGCGAAAAAGAGGACGCGGTCTTTACGGATCTCACGGTAGTTGGTGTACAGCGTGCGTGCCTTTTTATCCGAGTTTACTTTTTTCGTCTCCTGCGTTTTGAACTCCGGATTCACTGCCTCGAAAATGGCGGGAAGCGGGTCGTCGATCGCGATGTAACTTTCCCGTTCGTGAGGAAGGTTTATGTCGAGGGAAACGAGTATCAGGTCGCCGACCTCAATATTTTCCGCAGGGGCGATCGAGCCGTCGTTGAGGACTTTCTCGTAGCGACGCTTGATCGCGAAGCCCTGATTTTCCGGCTTGATCGGCATGATTGCAGGTCGAGATGAAACGATTACGTTCGCGTGCACGGGGCTGGAATGGCTGGCACTGATCGTGAGCTTAGACGGATCCTGCTCGGCGGAAAAGGGAATCGAGATCGACTTTCCGGTGGGGGTGGCGGGCAGTTGGACCCAGTAGGTCCGGTCTCCCATCGTCACTTCGATATCGTTGGATCCGAGTTGGGCGCTCGTCGCTTCCCCGTATTCGGCGAGGGCAATAAGCGGCCATGCATTGGAGTAGGTGCTGCCCCATCCGTTTCGCGGCCCTTTCAATTTTATCAGCTCAGAGACCAGTCTTCCGCTCTCCTCCGAGTTGGCGTTCAGTTTTGTCTGCGCGAGGAGCTGGGTCGCCACGATGTAGGGGCGTTTATACCACGAGACTTCGGCGACGGGAACATTGGGATCCGGATTGAGGAGCGCTGCGATTCGCTCCGGCACCTGCGTGTCGCTTTCGATCAATGCGAGAGCGAGAAGGGCGCGCGCTTCAGCGGACAGTTCACTTTGCTTCTGAAAGAGAACCTCATGATAGGAGGGCTCCGATTTTCCGGCGAGGGCGAGGGTGTAACAGGCGAGGCAACGCTGTGAGAGTTCGTAGGTGTTTTTGATTTCGCCGGTCTTTCTGAGATTGGTGGAAAGGTAGTCCCAGAGCGCGTCTGCCTGCTCTTCGGGAACGGGGATTTCCCGACGTTGAGCGATCGCGATCGCGACTCCTGCATAGGCACTGCCCCAGAGCACGGAGTCGTTTGATCCCGGCCAGTAGCCGAGGCCGCCGTCACCGGTCTGCATCGAGAAGAGGCGGGCGATTCCTTTTTCGATCGTCGCGGTGACTTCCTCCTCGGACTTGTCGAGTTCCGGCAGAACGGGACGCAGTTGCTGCGTGCTGAGCCACGGGATCAGAGACGAGGTCGTCTGCTCGACGCAACCGTAGGGATAATTGAGAAGGTAGCCGAGGGCATCGCCGGCCTCGACGAGTCTGGAATTCGAGAGCGTGAGCTGAACTTCTCCCGTGCCTTCGAGGAGCCGGGGGGCGAACTCGCTGAGTGCGTCCGCGTTTTGCCCGCCATCGCGAAGAGTGAGTGAGTGGGATTCGCGGAGAGTCGGAAGCGGGTAGCCCACTTGAATTCTCGATTCGGTTGCGTCACGGAATTGGGTTTCGGTGAGCGAGGCGACTTTCCATGTCCACTTCGCCTCACCGACTTCGGTAAGGGCAACGGGGAGGGCGAAGGATTCCGTTTCACCCGGTTCGATGAACGCGGAGAGCGTTCGTGAGGTTTCACTCGGCACTGTTGCGTTGGTGGACATGGGGGAACCGATTTTCGTTAGAAAAACTGCGTGTTTGTCGAGCTCTACAGTAAGGGAGATTTCCTGTCGCTTATCGGTGTTGTTGTGAACGATCGCGGCAACGTCGATTTGATCGGTAACGTTCGTGAATCGAGGGAGGGCCGGCTCAATCATGAGGGGCTTGTTGATCACGAGAGGGGCTTCGGCGTGCCCGAAACGATTTCCTTCCGCGACGATCGCCATGACGCGGAAGGTGGTGAGGTTGTCCGGTGCGACAAATTCTGCGGAAACTTTACCGTTCTCATCCGTCTTCAGTGCTGCTTCCCAGAAAGCGAGAGCTTTGAAGTCTTTTCTGAGCCGGTCTGGATTGGTTCCGTCGCTCAACCCGCCGCCGCCGATGACGTAGCCTTTATTATCGAAATACTGTTCCTGCGGGTTTTCGGCGAGGAGATCGCTCAGGCTCTGGCCGGTCCAGACCGCGAGAGGAAATTCTTCAAAAAAGACGTCGGCGGGATCGGGCGTCTTGTGATTGGTGAGGCTGAGAACGCCCTCGTCTACCGCGAAGAAGGTGACCTCTGCATTTTGGACGGGGGTGCCATCGTGTGAAGTGATCGTGGTGGACACTTCAACATGCTCTCCGGGTTGGTAGGATTTGGCGTCCCCCGTGTCGATCGTCGTGGTGAGGTGCGACGCGGGATCGTCGACGTTGATCTGGCAATAGCCGAGTCGGTAGTCCGCCGATTGATGAATGTGAGGGCTGTTGTCGGAACCCCTGATGATCATGAGGGAGGCGAAAATATTCGGAGCGCAGTCGGCATCGACCGGAACCTCGAGGACCGTTTCGTAATCCGTGATCGCAATGGATTGAGTCGTGCGGACGCCGCCCCGTTCGGTCGTGAAGAGCGCCTGTCCGAAAACCGGTGATCGCGCGAGGAGTTTAGCGGTTTCTCCGGCCTTGTAGGTGGTTTTGTCAGGGATGAGGTCGATGCGAATGACATCGTGCCACGACCAGGCGGGTTCCTCGGCTCCGATGACGGTGAATCGTGAACGCGTCAGAACGGGGCGCCCTTCACTGTCATGTCCTGAAAGGGTAATGAGGTAGTCTCCCGCTTTTTCGAACCGGACGTTTTTCGGATTGGCTGCGGTGAGACCCGTTTTGGTTTCGACATTTGTTGTGAAGAGGAAGTCCTCTTCCGAGATCGTTTCGAGCCGGTTCTCATTGCGATAGGTGGGGCGTCCGTTAGCTCCGATCACTTTCACGGTGTACCAGATCTCCCGCTCGATGAGGATTTTGGCGGCGACGGGTTCGGTGTGTGCTTTGCCATCGGTCGTCACTGCCGCGATTGCGAAAGTAGCGGTGTCTCCCGCGCGGTGAACCCCGTCCGGCCGTCGCAGGCCGAGGTAGAAATCGGAGCTGTGAACCGTGAACGCTTTTGAGTTCGAAATGGTCTGCTGATTTGCATCTGTGATTTCCGCGGTGATCGAAACCTTACGGGGTGCCGGCTTGGCTCCCTGATCCGGAAGCGCAAAGGCGATCGTCGATTCGCCCTTTGAAGTGAGGTGGCCGGTGCCGTCGGTGGAGTAGTTGTCGCTGTCCTGCGTGGTGTCCCCGAACTGAAATTCATCGAATCCTTTCGGGCGGGGGAAGTCGTCGTATGAGTAGAGGTTCCATTCAAGCGATGCTTTCGAGAGTGACTTGCCCATGTAGTAGCGGGCGTTGAGCGGAATGCTGATTTCGTCGCCGGACAGATAGGAGGACTCAGCATTGATTGAGACTTCGAAAGTGTTAACGCGGTAGTCTTCGACCTGAAACGATCCGTGGGTGATGAGTCTCCAGTCCGGGTGCTCGCCTTCTTTGAGTTTATTAAAATCGAGCTCGATCGAGTGCCAGCCCATTCCCGCTCCGGGGAGTTTGAAGGCGTCATCAAAGCTGCCCAGTTCTGAGAAACTGATTTCGCGATCAACGATTTTGCGATGTCGGGAATTGAAGATGCGCAGCTGTGCGGTTCCGTCAGCCGGACCGAGAAGACTGTCTTCGTCGACGAATCGGGAGATCGCTTTCAGCTTCACTTCGTCACCGGGGCGGTAGACATTGCGATCGGTGAAGAGGAGCGTGCGGCGTTCGCCTGTAACGAGGTCATCGTAGCGTTGCGGGATCGAGAAACTCCAGAGCCCGGTTGAACTGAGGTCCCCGTGAAAACGAATCACGTGCCGGTCGTTGCCCAGTCGGGCGTCAAGATAGAGCGCGTCTTCCGTGTCTCTGTAAATTTCGGGTGGAATCGTCGCGGTGCCGTCGACTCCGGTCTTCGTTTGGTGGAGCTGTTGTGCTGTGGAGGTGTTAACGGACACCTCGAGGCCCGGAAGCGAGGTCCCTGATTTTAGGGAGAAGGCGTAGAGTGAGGTGCCTTTGCCCGACTGCTTCCAGGCGAGCCCGATGTCGGTAAGCTGGATGAGGCTCTGGGCGCCAACTGCGAGATCGTTACGCGTTGCGGACTTCCCTTCGGAGCAGAGGTAGAATGCCCCTGTTGTCGCACCCTTTGCGAGTTCATCCCAGTCGAGTGTGATCGACTCTGACTTGTCTACCCCCACGGTCGGTTCGGTGAATTTCTCGAAAGTGGTTTTTCCCGGTGCCATTTCGAAAGGCGTCTCCACGACACCTCCCCAGCCCTCGTAATTTTCGTCGTAGTCATGAAGCGCGACGATGAGTTCCGCCCCTTCAAGGCTCTTCATGCGGGTTCGCACTCCTGTCAGGTTGCCTGTTTTGATCTCAAACTTCCGATGCCCTGAAGCATTCTGGGTGGAGCTGAAAGCGGGGAAGGTGATGAATCCCGGATTCGGGATAAAGGTGACCTCATTCGAGACGAACTGTTCTGACTGGGTCTTGTCGCTCGCGACAATGCCTTCGCGAATTTTGACCTCGTAATTGATCCCGTAGTCGAAGTCGCCGTTAACGAGAATTTGGTGTCGTGAGGAGGAGAAAGTGAGGTTCGCGGGAGTGGGTGTGATGGAAATAAAATCCTTCAACTTTCCGTCGTCCCACCCTTTTGCGAGGGCGGGCTTGTTGTGTTTGATGTGCAGTTTGAGCGACCCGTTGTAGGGATTGGACGTTCGGATTTCATTGTACTGGAAAGCATACAATTCACCTACGTAGTCGAGGCTGCTCTCGGTAATATGTTTAGTTCCGTCGGCACTTCCGAATCCGAGCTTGGAGTGGAGTTGCCATTTGAAGCCAACCGGCAGCGGTTGCGCGGGGCGAAACAGGATCAGGTTCCCGATGTCAGCGGCTTGCTCCGGGCGCGAGTGAATCCGTTTGACCTCTTCCTGCGTGGGTCGGCTCGCGACGAGCTTCACGAATTGCTTTTTCTCGGCGTTGTAGAGCTGGAAATACTTAGCCGCCTGTCCCGGGTCGACGGGGGCGCTGAACTGGAGGAGAAAAGGCGAGTCAGCGGTGAGCGGGTTGTTGCTGTTGAACTGGTAGGGATAGCGGCTGAATGTCAGGCTCTGAACGGCCTTCTTTTCCGTCTCCTCTGCGGAGACTTCGAAGTGGGTCCCGAGTGTCAGACAACAGAGGCAGACAAACGAGTAGAATTGAATCAAAGACGTCGGTTTCATAGTGGCAAGCGTATAGACCGGAAGTGGTCAGAGAGTTGGACTCTCAATACGTTTACTTTATGAAATTCTTTCAGAAAGAGCGATCCCTTTTCAGGCGTCTTTCAGATGAGTTTGGCTGTCCTCACAAACGGTGGGATCGGGCAGCCCATCGCATCCGCCATTGCCCGTATCAGTTCCGCCTCCCGGCTGGAGATCGCCCCGTCAGCCATGACGCTTTTACTGGCGGCTTCGAGAAGGTGCTTTTTCAGGCTCGGCGTGGCTTCCGCGAATTTTTCGAGCGCCGCTTCGATCTGTTCAAGGCCACATTCCCCGGCCGATTTGAAAGAGATTTCGGTGCCGAGGGTATTGGCAATATGATTGGCTGCTTTTCGGAAAGCGTCCTGAATGGAGTTGTCATCATCGGGATGACTCATTGCCGCGAGGGTCGTGATGACAACACCGGTTTCATTGGAGAGGGCGCGCAGATTCCGGTATTTTATCTTCGGCGCTCGCCGGTGCTCGAAATAGTTGTCGAGGTGACGGGTCACGATATTCAGGAGCGCAAACTCGAAAAGGTCGACTCTCTTATCGCTGTGGATCAGATCGGTGATGATCTTGCGAAAGCGTTGATATTCGCCCGACGACAGTTTGCGGAGGGAGTGGATCGTGAGGTCGACGAGGGCAAGCTTTACTGCGGAATGAATGTTTCGGATTTCACCGAAAAGACGGCTCACTGCGGCGTAGGTGGTGTCGTCAGTTTCCTGACGGAGACGACTCAGTTCTGCGTTTCTGAGACTTTCATCCTGTCCTAACAAAAGTGCAAAGACGACGGCCTGAGCACCTGAAAGAGTGTGGCAGGCTTCGATCCAGTGTGCGGGAATCGACGCGTGGATCTCTTCTCCGAGCTGGATCTGCTCGGGGTGGAGGGCGCTCATGCTTTCGATGGCTTCCTCGTCGGTGAGATGAACTTTGCCTTCCCCGCCATCGAGAAACATTCCCGGAAGCGCTCTCCCGGGCAGCGGTCCCCGTGTTCCGCCTGATCGGGGGCGATCGCGACTGCTGCGTCGGTCTTCTTTTTCCGTGATAGGAGGAAGCGATACGGCGCTGTATTCCCCGTTCCAACCGGGGACGAGTCTGCGGATACGATCGGAGAGCGGGGGATGAGTGGCGAGGAGCGAGGAGGAGAGAGCGTTTCCAAAGAAGAGGTGGCTCGCGTCTTTGGCCATGGGGTGGGCCACTGAAGAGCCTGCCTTGAGTCCTCCGATCTTTTGCAGAGCCCCGGCTATGCCATCAGGATTTCTCGTGAACTGAACCGCCGAGGCATCGGCGAGATACTCGCGTTGGCGGGAGATCGATGCTTTGATCAATTTAGCGAAAAAGCTGCCGATGTAACCGATCGCGAGAAGTCCGACTCCCGCGAGCATGATGACGAGTGCCGCGCTGGCTCCGTCTTTATTCCGGCTCGTGTGACGACTCCCGCGGAAAGCACTGCGAATGATCAGCTCGCCCATGAGCGCGAGGAAGAGAATTCCGAACAGCAGTCCGATGAGGCGCATGTTCAGCCTCATGTCTCCGTTGAGAATATGGGAGAACTCATGAGCGATGACGCCCTGCAATTCGTCACGGGTCAAGAGCGTCATGCAACCGCGGGTGACCCCGACTACGGCATCGCTCGTGGTTCGGCCGGCGGCGAATGCGTTGATCGACTCTTCCGAATCCATGACGTAGACGGTGGGAACCGGAACTCCTGAGGCGATCGCCATTTCCTCAACGATGTTGATGAGACGACGCTCGTGATAGTCAGTCGTGTGGATGTCGACCTCGCGTCCGCCCAGTTCCCGTGCCACGACTTCACCGCCGCCGGAGAGCTGCATCGTTTTAAAAGTGGAGGCAAGAAATACGACGACGCTGGTTCCTCCTGCCGTCATCAGAAAGAGCTCAGGCTGCCACCAGGTGACGGTCCGTGATCCGTTTCCGGTGAACGTGTCAATCGCGAGCCCGAGCCCGTAGACCGCCGTAATAATGCCTGCGAGGGCAAGAACGAAGTAAAAGACGAGCACGTGGCTCTTCTTTCTCGCTACCTCCTGGTGTTCGAAGAAATCCATAGGGCGGATGCGCCGCAGGGGAGCGGCGGGCGGTCGACGAAATGAAACAAATTAGAATTTCACTTTAACGCTGTCGCGCTCGCTTTCGTCAGCGACTTCGAACATCGTTGCGGGGACAAAGTTGAACATGTTCGCGATGAGGTTCGACGGGAACATCTCCAGCTTGTTGTTGAAGTGCATCACGGCGTCGTTGTAGGCCTGACGTGAAAAGGCAACCTTGGATTCGGTTGAGGTCAATTCCTCCTGCAGTTGCAGCATGTTCTGATTGCTGCGGAGATCCGGGTAGTTTTCTGACAGCGCAAAGAGTCGTCCGAGGACACCGCCGAGTCCGTTTTCCGCTTCGGCCAGATTCGACATCGAGGCCGCGTCTCCGGGGGAGGCGCCTTCTCTCGCTGACGTGGCTGCGTTTCTTGCCGTGATGACCGCTTCCAGAGTTTCCCGTTCGTGCGTCATGTAAGTCTTCACGGTCTCAACGAGATTGGGAATGAGATCGTGACGTCGCTTCAGCTGGACGTCAATTTGGGCGAACGCGTTCTTGTAACGGTTGCGGAGTTTCACGAGGCCGTTGTAGAGGCCGATTACGAAAATAACCGGCAGGAGGATAACCGCCGCGATGACCAGAATGATAATAAGCGTGTTCATAGTGAGTGGGTGAAGATAAAGCGATTCGGCGTTTGAGCCTATCGAAAACTAATTTGAGTCTTCAGGTTCCGTTTCTCGATTACAAAATCGAAACTTTTTTGAACCCGTGCGTTGATAATTGATCTAAAGGATAAGTTTTTAGAGTAAATGGCTTGTTTTATTACGCAATTCAAGATATTTTAAAAAACTTAACTAAATATTTGAACCGATTCCGGTCAACTTTGTCAGCGCATGATCACTCAACTTACTACATTTCATCTGATGGGAAGCATTTCTCACGCTTTGAATCAGTCTCTCGTCCCGGGAAAGATGGTGATGTGGGTGCTTTTCATGCTGTCGATTGCGTCCTGGGTTGTGATCCTTTCGAAAGCGACGCAGCTCTATCGGATGAATCGCGCGGGAAAAAAATTCTCGGAGCGCCTGAGAAAGTCGAAGACGACTTTGGAAGTTTTTGAAGAAGGGTGGGAAGATTCTGATGCGCTTCAGTATCAGATCTACCTCGCCGGAGCACGCGAAGCTGCCTACCAGTTGTTGGGGAGCCGCGAGCCGACCGAAATGCTTCAGAGTCGTGTCAGGGAAGCGGGACGTCTTTCCTCCCGGAAGATGGATTATCTGACGCTGGCCTTTCAGTCGGGATATCGTTCCGCGCTGTTGAAGCTTGAGTCCGGTATTTCGATGCTGAAAATCTTCGGTTCAGCGGCTCTGCTTCTCGGTGCTTTTGGGTTTGTCTGGGTCGTCATGGTTGGTTTTGACAGCGCGAAGACCTTCGAGGAAATAGGTCCTGAAGTGGGGGCAGGCCTCGGTTTTGTCGTCGTTTCCTTCCTCATCATCATTCCTTCCAAGCTCGCCCGTCTTGCCTTCGGTATGGTGGCGAAAAGCCGTCGGCGTCAGTTGCAGCAGTTCCGGGATGACATCTCGAGACTCTTCGAACGGAGCTTTGCGCTTCGCGAAAGCCAGAAAGAAGTTCCGGCTGCGAGAGCGGATGGAACGAAGCAGTCCGCCCGGTCGAATCGACAGGAGCGTTCCGACACAGGGGGCACCGAGCCCGAACCCGGGACGAAGAAGCAGTACCATTCGATCCGTGAAAAGCTCGTGAGCAAGCCGGAAGGTGAAGCTCTCTCTCTCAATCCCATTGCGCGTCAGACAGCGGTATTGCGCGCCAAATAGAACCTGTTTTAATCCTAATGAACGCGCCGTTTCAAAGTGTCGGAATCATCTTTCTTGTAACGATTGTCCATGTCGTGGCGATTGCCGTCTACTCATCCCGAACTCAACCCGTTACCACCGTTCAGAGGTCGATTGTGGTGCCCGATGTCGATTCTATCGAGGTGATGCCGGAACAGTTGGTGAGTGAGTTGTCCTCTTTAAAGACCGAGGAGACGGATCAGAATCCGGACGAAAACGCGGATGCGATCAAACCCGGGAAAAACGTTCCAGTGAAGAAGGAGGAAACGGTGGTGAAAGAGACTTTGGAAACGGAGAAGAAAGAGGTCACCCTTCCGGGCGGGGACGCTATCAAGGCAGACAAGGTCGTGAGCAAGGAAGCCGTCTTCCCTGAGACTGTGTCAGAGGAAGCAGTGGCGGCTAAAGTGTTCAAGAAAATGGATAATGAGAACCGGGACGACAGTGATTTTACGAAGCGGGTTTCGTATCCGGCTTTGGATGGGATTCCCGGGAAAAAATCGAAAAAGCTTGCTGAGAACAAGCCCGGGCCGGCTCCCAAGGTGGAAGTGGAAAGCTCAACGGGCGAATCCGCTCGCCAGCCGCGCTCTTTCTCCCCGATCCCGAGATCCTAGAGAATTTGGAATATCGGCGAAGAACACCGGCGGGTGTTCAGCGATTCGATTCTATGAATCGATTTTGATGAATTGAACCGGTTGCCGCAGGGCAGGTAGGACGCTATCCTTAGCTTCCTCCTATGAATTTGCCGAACAAGCTCACCGTCGCACGATTGGTTCTCTCCTTCGTTTTTGTAGCGTTACTTTCGATCGAAGGTATCGCCTTCGGAAAGACGGCTGCCCTGATCGCGTTCTGCATCGCTGCGATAACCGATTTTCTGGATGGGTACCTCGCCCGGAAACACAATCTGGTTACCAATTTCGGCAAGCTCATGGATCCGCTTGCGGATAAAATTCTCATGTGTGCCGGTTTCGTCCTGCTGACGCGGCTCGAACTGATCCCCGCCTGGATAGTCGTCGTGATTCTTTCGCGCGAATTCCTCGTTACCGGTCTTCGCCTGCTCGCTTCCGCTGAGGGAGTTGTCCTCGCGGCCGAGAATCTCGGAAAGTACAAGACGGTGTTTCAGATCGTAACCGTGATCTATTTTCTCTTGTTCCTTGCCGCGGCTGAATCGGCCTTTGCCTGGATCAGCCCTCTTTTCCAGGTCCGAATCCTCAGCCCTGATTACCTGGGGCTCGCCCTCATTTGGGTGAGTCTCATTCTGACGCTGCTCTCCGGCGTCAGTTACGTCTGGAAAAACCGGAAGATTCTGGGGGATTGTTAGGCGGTCGCGCGGGCAACTCCGGGCATGTCGACTTTGCCCGCAATCACGAGAATCCGGTTCGATGTTACGGGCTTCACCTGTAGCGCCGGGTCGCAATCGAGGCTTCATTTTGATTTGCAAACTCTTGAGAATGGGTCTCATTAGTGGTGGAAGCGAGTGGGGCTGAGCATAAAGCGGGTCGATGTTCGTCTTTCAAAGTGATTTATCTATGAAAGGAAACGAAGAAGTAATCAACGCTCTCAATGCCGGTCTTACGATTGAGCTCACCGCTATTAATCAGTATTTCATCTGCTCAAAAATGTGTTCTGACTGGGGCTTCAACGTCCTTGCAAAGCACTTTTACGATGAATCAATCGAGGAGATGAAGCACGCCGAGGAAGTGATCGATCGGATTCTCTATCTCGAAGGGAAGCCCGAAATCGCCCGCTACGACACGATCGCAGTCGGGGAAACCCCGGAACAGCAGATCCGTGACAGCCATTCTCTCGAGGCTAAAGGAGTTGCGACTTACAACGAGGGAGTCGCTCTCTGCATCGAGGCAAAAGACTCCGGAAGCCGCGATCTCATGGAGCGAATGGTGGTGGAGTCAGAGGAGAGTATCGACTGGGCCGAGACTCAGTTTGATCTCATTAAAATGATCGGAATTGAAAAGTATCTCGCTCAGCAAATGGGGGCGAGCGCCGAATAAGCGCGATGAGTCTGGCATCGGAAAACAACCATTCTGCCTGCGGGAACTGTTCCGTGGCGAAAGAATTGCAGCAGACGGGGGACGATCTCCTCGTCTGCAGTTGTTTCGATGTGCGCGAATCCACGGTTCGCGAGGTGGTGGAGCAGGGGGCTGAATCCATCGCTGAAGTCACTGCGGGCTGCGGAGCCGGCGGAGGCTGTGGCGCCTGCCACGTGAGAATTCAGCGCGTTCTCTGCGGGATGCCCGCGAAATGCGGTAGCGGACGATTCGATCTCTGCGGAGGTTGCGGCTCGATCGGTGCGCTTTGCGGCTGTCTGATCGAGGAAGAGAAGCTGGCTGACCTCAAGGCGATCGCCTGAAAATCAGTAGTCCTCTCCTTCGTAGCTGGCGGCGACGCTTTCTAGCCAGGCCTGCAATTCGGCATTCATTTCTTTGACGAGGTCGGGGTAGTTCCGCGAGATTTCGCTCCTCTCCCCGGGATCGTCGCTCAGGTTATAGAGTTCGAACTTTGCCTGTTCACCTTCTCCTGTCGAGATTCGGTGCAGCTTCCAGTCTCCTGAAATCCAGGCGGCATGACCCTTGAATCGTTTCTCGAAACGGTTCGACCGGGGCAGTTTCTCAGCTCGTTTGGTGGTCCGCTCAATACGACCTTCGGTCCAATGCAGCTTTTTGGGCAGCGCCTTGGAAATCGGGCCTGCCGGATTTGTAAATTTTCCGGGGATTCCGGCGTTCCAAAATCCGATCGGGGTAGGTCGGCGCACCATTTCTCCGTGAAACAGTTGATTCAGGCTGATCCCGTCCAGCGAAGCAAAATCCGCCGTGTCCCGTCCTACGAGCTCAAGAACGGTCGGGAAAATATCGCTCGTCGTGCAGCGGACATCTGAAGTCATGGGGGTCGGAATGCCATTCGGCCATTCGATGAAAGCGGGAACGCGAAGGCCTCCCTCGTAAAGTTTGTGTTTGCTGCCGCGATACCCTGCGTTGCCATCGACTTTTTTGATGGCTCCGTTGTCACTGGTGAACCACAGCAGCGTGTTGTCTTTGATCTCGAGTTCGGACAGCGTCTCTCGAATTCGGCCGAACGCCCGATCGACTCCTGTGACCTCACCCAGATACTCCCGCATCCGCTTCTTTTCGCCGTCGTAGAGTTGGGAATCCTCAGGATCCGCGCGGTGGGGGAGGTGAGGTGAGCCGAACCAAATCACGGCAAAAATAGGCTTATCCTGAAGTGCCATCTCGCCTATCCATTCAATCGCGGCATCGGCTGCGACTTCGCTGCTTTCGCCCTTCATCTTTGTCTCTACTCCCTGATCACTCAGTTTCGCGTCCTGATCGAAAAAGTTCGCAGAGCTGACCCATCGATCAAAACCATTCTTGCCGGGATTAACGGGGCTGTCGGCGCGAACCGACCCGAGGTGCCATTTTCCGAAGTGCCCTGTTACGTAGCCCTCCTGTTTGAGCACTTCGGCGAGGGTGGTTTCCTGAGGTCGAATCGAATGCCCCCAGCTGAAGACGCCCATGCGGTTCGGGTGTCTGCCGGTGAGAACGCTGGCTCTGGTCGGAGAGCAGGACGGTGCCGCTGCATAGAAAGAATCGAGCCTGAGTCCGGCCGCCGCCCCTGCATCGAGATGGGGAGTTTTCAGGAGCGGATGACCCGCGTAACCGACATCGCCCACTCCCTGATCATCGGACATCACGAGGATGATGTTAGGACGGGCGTCGGGCGACGTTTCCTGCGCCGAAAGCGTTGCCGTTAAGCACGCGAGCAGTCCAATGAAATAAGCGGGATGAGAGATGTGAAAAATCATGCAGATGAATTCTGATAGAACGTATCGCTTCGCGAAAAAATTGGCGAAAAAATCGATCGATCGTGAATGCGGGTATCCGTCCCAACGGGGTGGGGCGATGGGCTCAACAGGGTTGAATGACAGGCTCAACAGGGTTGAGTCGCTCGATCAACCCTCTTGGGTTATGGCTTCGGTGGTCACGAAAAACACCGATCCAACGAACGTTGCGTTCGCGGGATCGGTGTTGATTAAATTCGGTTGGAACGCTTACGAATCAGCCTTCGACCTGCGCTGGCTCTTTGGCTTCGTCTTTGTCGCCGTCGTCGATGTCTTCCGCTTTGAAAGTGAGGAATTTCTCATCCTTCTTGTGGGAGATTTTGACGAGCTGGCCGGGTGAGACATCACCGCGCAGAAGGTGCTCTGCGAGTGGATCTTCGATGTGGCGTTCGACGGTGCGTCGCATCGGGCGGGCGCCGTAAGCAGGGTCGTAGCCTTCCTCGATGAGGAATTCTTTAGCCTTCTTGTCGAGCTTGATGTGGATGTCTTTCGTCGCGAGTCGTTTGATCACTGACTTGATTTCGAGATCGACGATCTGGATCAGCTGAGGCTTGTCGAGAACGTGGAAAACGATCTTCTCGTCGAGACGGTTGAGGAACTCGGGTTTGAAAACCTCTTTGGCCTTTTCCTGAATTTTCTCGCTCATTGACGCGTAGTTTTCGTCTCCGCCGCCCATCGCGTTGAAGCCTACGTTGACCTGACGCTTGATGACGTCGGCACCGACGTTCGAGGTGAGAATGATGATCGTGTTTCTGAAGTCGATCTTGCGACCGAGACTGTCAGTGATCATACCCTCTTCGAGAATCTGCAGGAGCAGGTTCATGACATCGGGGTGCGCTTTCTCGACTTCGTCGAAAAGAACGACGGAGTAAGGGCGACGACGAACCGCTTCGGAGAGCTGTCCGCCCTCTTCGTATCCGACGTATCCCGGAGGCGAACCGATGAGACGGCTGCTCGTGAACTTCTCCATGTACTCGGACATGTCGATCTGGATCAAGGCTTCGGGATCGCCGAACATGAAATCAGCCAGATTCTTGGCGAGGTAGGTTTTACCCACACCGGTCGGGCCGAGGAAAATGAACGAACCGATCGGACGGCGCGGGTCTTTGAGGTCGGCGCGGCTGCGTCGAAGGGCTTTCGAGATCGCGGTGACCGCTTCGTCCTGACCAATGACGCGAGTCTTGAGCTCGTCCTCCATTTTGAGAAGTTTCTCGGCTTCTTTCTCCTCCATCCGCTGGAGAGGAACGCCGGTCCATTTTGCGACGATCGCCATGATGTCGTCTTCTTCAATCGTGACGATTTTCTCTTCGCTGGTGGAGCGCCATTTCTCGAGGATTTCCTCCATCTCTCCACGCTTGGTCTTCTCTTTGTCGCGAAGAGCCGCTGCGTTTTCGAAATCCTGATCTTTAATCGCCGCTTCTTTCTCGACAACGATTTCATCGATCTCGCTCTCGAGTTCTTTGAACGAAGGCGGGCGGGTCATCGACTTGATGCGGGAGCGGGCTCCGGCTTCGTCGAGGATGTCGATCGCTTTGTCGGGGAGGAAACGACCGGTGAGGTAGCGGGCCGAAAGGCGCACGCAGGCTGCGATCGCGTCTTCTGTGAAATTCGCTTTGTGGTGCGCTTCGTATTTGGACTGCAGTCCCTGGAGAATGAGAATCGCATCGTCGATGCTGGGCTCCTCCACTTTGACCTGCTGGAAGCGTCGCTCGAGGGCGGCGTCTTTCTCGATGAACTTACGATATTCGTTCATCGTCGTGGCACCGATACACTGGAGCTCACCACGGCTCAGAGCCGGCTTGATGATGTTCGAGGCGTCCATAGCCCCTTCGGCGGAACCGGCACCCACGATGGTGTGCAGTTCGTCGATGAAAAGAATCACGTTTCCGGCGCGCTTGATCTCGTCCATGACGGCTTTGATCCGCTCTTCGAACTGACCGCGATACTTCGTTCCCGCAACCATGAGGGCGAGGTCGAGAGTGATCACTTTTTTGTCGCGAAGAAGTTCGGGCACGTTTCCTGAAGCGATCTCCTGTGCGAGACCTTCAGCGATTGCCGTTTTACCAACACCGGCTTCACCGATGAGGACCGGGTTGTTTTTCGTGCGTCGGCAGAGAATCTGAATGACACGCTCGATTTCGGGCTCGCGTCCGATCACGGGGTCGAGGTCGGCGTTGTGGGCGAGCTCGGTGAGATCGCGACCGAAGGCTTTGAGCGCAGGTGTTTTGCCCTCTTTGCGACTTCCGCCGCCGCCCATTTCTTCGAATTCGCCTTCGTCCTCTTCCATTCCACCGCTTCCGGCGAAGTTAGGATCGAGTTCGCGCAGAATTTCGTTCCGGGTGCGTTCGATGTCGACTTCGAGATTCTTGAGGACGCGTGCAGCGACGCCGTCACCTTCACGGAGAAGTCCGAGAAGGATGTGCTCGGTTCCAACGTAGCTGTGGTTGAGCGCTTTGGCTTCTTTGCCGGCAAGGGCAAGAACCTTTTTGACGCGGGGAGTGTAGGGAATGTTCCCGACCATTTTGGTCTCGGGGCCATTTCCGACCTGTTTTTCGACTTCGAGACGGACTGTCTCAAGGTCGAGGTTCATTTTTTGCAACACGTTGACTGCCACTCCCTGTCCCAGCTTAATCAAGCCAAGGAGCAAGTGCTCGGTTCCCACGTAATTGTGATTGAATCGGTCGGCTTCTTTGCGAGCAAGAGCCAGGACCTGTTGTGCGCGAGGGGTAAAATTATTCATCGTCGTCGTCCCTTTCGGTTAATATAGTGCTAAAATCGGGTGCCGTCAGGCCATTTAAGCTACTTCGTATGATGTCGGCACGTAAAATGTCGCGCTCATCCGGCGAAAGCTTACGTTTTGCTGAAATCTGAAGATGTGCAGGTTGAATTTCGGTTAGTAAAACATTGATCGCTTCGCGCTCCTCCTCCGGCACAAAGCCGAGGTCGCAGCCCAAACGAATCATGGAAAGATGGTTCAGTGCCTCTTTGGAACTGATAATGTGGGCAAATTTCAATACAGCATAGGCTCTGCCAACCTGATCCTGAATTGCCGTCGGTTTATCCTCAAGCATTTTCAGTCGCGCATTTTTCTCATTCTCAATGAGCTGCGAGATGACGCGGTCGAGATGCTCGATGATCTCTTCCTCTTTGCTGCCGAGGGTGTTCTGATTTGAGATCTGAAAGAGGTTGGCGAGTGCTTCGGTGCCTTCGCCATAGAGTCCCCGAACGGCGAGACCGATCTTGTTGGCACCCTGGATCGTCTGATTGATCTGCTCGCTGAGGACGAGGCCCGGAAGGTGCAGCATCGCGGACGCTCTCATCCCCGTCCCGAGGTTGGTCGGGCAGGCGGTGAGGTAGCCGTATTTGTGATCGAAAGCGAAAGGCAGCGTTTCCTCGAGACTCGAGTCGATCCGGTCGAGTGACTGATAGGCGGAACTCAGCTGCAATCCCGGGCGGATCGCCTGCATGCGGAGATGATCCTCTTCGTTGATCATCACGCTGATGGTCTGATTGCGATTCATGACCGTGCCGCAGCCGGGGCCTTTCGCAGCGTGCTCTCGACTGATGAGGTGGCGCTCGACGAGGACTTGCTTCTCGATCGCGGAGAGCTTGGTCATCTCCTCCGAAAACGAGTCTTTCATCTCGTCGAGGTCTTCAAGCGCGGGCCTGATTTCCTCCATGATAATGGCGCGATCCTCCTTTCGCGCCCAGCCGGGAAAGGGATGCGACGTGAGATTGCGAGCGAGCCGGACACGACTTGTGATCACAATGTCGCTTTGCGGGCCGGGAGTTCTCATCCACTCGGCAGGATTCTTTAGTAGAGTCGAAAATCGCATGTTTAGAATTCAGTGAGAAGAGAAGATCAGGAGTCGCCAATTTGAGATTCCAGCTGAGAAATGGCGTCGCGAAGTCGCGCTGCCTCCTCGTAATCTTCATCTTCTACGGATTTAGACAACGCTTGCTTCAATTCGCTCAATTCATCTAAAGGACTCGCCTCCATCGGGGTATCCGGATCGATCGATTCCGGAGCTGCGGGGAGGTCCGGGAAGGAGGCGGGGGATTTTCCGGTGTGCTGCGTGTGCTTGTGCATCGCCTCCAGCAGACCTTCAAATCCTTCGTCAAAAACGTGATAACAGTCAGCGCAGCCGAATCGCCCCGTCTTCTTGAAATCCGTCTGGGAAAATCCGCAGCTGTCGCAAATCAGTTCGTCCGGCGCGAATTCCGCTTCGGATGTGGTTTCTTCACCCATTCCCTCCAACATGTCAGCAAGCGCGAATCCCGTTGGATCGGTAACGCCCTTTTCATCGGCGCATCCCTTACACAGATTGACTTTCTGCAGCTTTCCATCAGCCATCTGGCTGAAGAAAACGGTGGCCTTTTCGGTCTGACAAACGTCGCAATTCATTGATTCCAATAGGACTGGAACAGGGGAGAGAGTCTCCGTCGTTCATCCTCAGGAATAGGTTACGACAGGAAACGGGATTAGTAAATCGCAGTGCCTGTGGTTTCTACGAGTTTTCTGAAAGCGCCGATCAGTTCGCGCGTGATCGGGCCGGTCGTACCGTTGCCGATTTTGCGCTTGTCGTACTCGGCGACGGGGACGACTTCGGCCGCGGTTCCCGTGAGAAACAGCTCGTCGGCGGTGTAGAGATCGTAGCGCGTCATCTGCACTTCGCGCAGTTCGTAGCCGGCCTCGCGCGCCAGATTGATGACGACGGTGCGGGTGATCCCGTAAAGCGAGCCCGAAGCGACCGTGGGCGTTGAAATGACGCCGTCCTTAACGATGAAAATGTTGTCGCCGGTGCACTCCGCGACGTAGCCTTCCGAATTCAGCATGACGCCTTCCTCGGCCCCTGCTGCCATCGCTTCCACTTTCGCCATGACGTTGCTCAGGTAATTGAGCGATTTCACGGCGGGTGAGAGCGAATCGTGCGTGGGTCGGCGCGTCGAGCAGGTCGCGAGAACGAGACCTTTTTCGTATTTCTCTTCGGGATAGAGCGAGATTGTCGAAGCGATCACGATGATAGACGCTTTTTCACAACGGTAGGGGCTCAGTCCCAGTTCGCCCGCTCCACGGGTGATGATGAGGCGCACGTAGCCGTCCTGGAGTTTGTTTTCCCGGATCGTGGCAAGGACCATGTCTCCAAGCTCTTTTTTCGTCGCGGGCACTTCGAGGTGGATTGCCTTCGCTGAGTCGAAAATACGATTGATGTGCTCGTCGTGCTGAAACACGCGGCCGTTGTAAAAGCGGATTCCTTCGAAAACCCCGTCGCCGTAGAGCAAACCGTGATCAAAGACGGAAATCTTCGCGTTCTCCTTCGAATAAAATTCTCCGTCGATATAGATTTGCAAAGGGGTGTCACTCATGAGTCGCTTTTTATTTCGGAGCCTACTGTGCCTGATCGGGCGGTGAACGCAAGCGGTTGAAGCTGGCTTAACCAAAGTATTTCGCGACCTTTTTCATGGCCATGATAAAGGCATCCACCTCGGCGTCGTTGTTATAGAAGGTGAAAGAGGCCCGCGCCGTGGCCGGGACTTTGAGGTAGTCCATGAGCGGCTGAGCGCAGTGGTGGCCCACCCGGATCGCGACTCCCTCCGTGTCGAGGATCGTTCCGACGTCATGAGGGTGTGCCGGCTTGTAGAGAAAGGAGACGATGGGCGCTTTTCCTTCGGATCGGCCGAAGATCGTGATGTCTCCGAGCGCTTCGAGTTCCTCCGTGGCGCGCTGTGCGAGGGCGTGCTCGTGGGCTCTCGCGGCGGTCCAGTCGATTTTCTCCATGTAGCGAAACGCTTCCGCGAGTCCGATCGCCCCGGAGATATTCGGGGTCCCGGCTTCGAAACGCTCGGGCACGTCGCGGTAGGTGGTTCCCTCGATCGAGACGCGAACGATCATGTCGCCACCGCTCTGGTAAGGGGGGAAGGCATTGAGAAGGTCGCGGGGGCCGCAAAGCGCGCCGATACCGTCGGGTCCGTAGATTTTGTGGCCGGAAAAAACGTAGAAGTCCGATCCGATTTCGCTGAGGTCCACGGGCCCGTGGGGGAGTGCCTGAGCACCGTCGACGAGCGTTTTGACGCCTCGTGCTTTGGCGTAAGCGACCATTTCAGTGACCGGGTTGACGGTTCCGAGGACATTCGAAATGTGGGTGAACGACGCAACTCTGGTCCGGTCGTTGAACTTGCTCTTCCACTCTTCGAGGTCGAGCTCACCGTTTTCAGTGAGGCCGACGAAGTGAAGCTTGAGTCCGTTTTTCTCCGCGAGAATCTGCCAGGGAACGAAGTTCGCGTGGTGCTCCATGATCGTGAGAATGATCTCGTCTCCCTCGACCAGCTCGAATGAGAGGCCGTGAGTCACGAGGTTGATCGCTTCGGTCGCGCCGCGAACGAAGATGAGCTCGTGCGATTCGGGCAGATTCAGCGATTTTTTGATCACTTCGCGGGATTCCTCGTAAGCATCGGTGGCCTCACGGCTCAAAAAGTGAACGCCACGATGGATGTTGGCATTTTCCTCCCGGTAAAAGCGATCGACCGCATCGAGAACGGCAGTGGGCTTTTGCGAGGTGGCACCGTTGTCGAGATAGCTGAGCGGTTTCCCGTCGACTTGGCGGGAAAGGATCGGAAATTCGGCGCGGATAGATTCGAGATCGAAGGTCGGCATGGGTAAAAAGAGACTACGCTTCACGTTCGTAAGAATACGCCGACTTGCAAGAGGGAGGTGGTGCCGGAATTCGACTTCGGATCGTTCTGCGGATTCAGCGCTTTCTTAAACACGGTGACAAAATTCAGGTCGGAGTGGCCTTGTCATCGGTTCGGTTCTCCAATATGCGGAGCTGGGGCAACCGTCAGGGTTGAAAAAAATCGAAAAAGAATCAAGAATTGATTGCCGTGTCAGGCATACCCTGTCATCAAATATCCTCAATGTCAGTGGAAGTTGTCAGCGCCTGCGGAAGATCGGATAGCGGATCGAGTCGTCCTTTTTTTTGTGAGGCCAACGATGACAATTTCTATTTTGTGAAGAGCGGCAACCTTTCGCCCGATGCGCTCGTCCGTGAATTTCTCATCAGTCGACTTGCCGAAGAGTGTGGGCTCCCGGTCGCGCCGGTTCAGATACTCTCGGTTCCGGAGGCGTTGAAGACCTTCGCGATTCTGGACGGGCCGGATGAATTTCTCGAGGGAGAGGTGTTCGGCTCGCAGCGAATTCCGTTTGCGGATGATCTCCGCGCTTCGCACGTGAGCCTGATTGAAGAGGAGGTCCGGATCCGGTGCCTGTGCTTTGACTGGTGGGTGAGGAACTCCAACCGGAGGCTCGACTTGCTGGGCGGTGATTCGAATTTGCTCTGGGATCCACTCCTTAACGGGGTCTATCTCATCGATCACAGTCACTGCCTCGACCCTGCGTTTGATGGCGACGCCTTCAAGCGCGAGCATGCTTTTCGTGACTCGCGTCCCTTTATCGAAAAGCGGTTTTTCAAGAAATGGCGAACCCGTTTTGAATCGACGATCTACAATCTGGGAAAACTCTGGGAGGAAATTCCGGAAAGCTGGCTTCTCGACGAAGCGGGAAATTCCCGCATTTCTTTCGATCGACAGACGATCGAGGCCCAACTGATTAAACCGGAGCACGATGTCGAGGGCATCCTCCCTCATTAATACCGGCATGAATTTAGTCATTAATTACGCAGCGATTGGATTCCGGCCCTACGCCGAGATCGGCGAGTTTGTGAACGTCGGCGTCGTCGCGGTCGAGGCGCGAAGTCGCTATCTCAGTTACCGGCTTCTTTCGCCGCAGAAAACAAAGCGGATTTCGGTGTGTTTTCCTGAAATCGATCTGGGTATCTATCGATCGGGATTGAAGCGACTTGAAAGCGAGCTGGCGGCGCTTTCGATCGAAACCAATCTCTGGGCTGATGATGCAAAGCAGGCCGGTGTCAGTCACCCGGCACAAAGTGATTTGTTCGTCGGTGAAGGGGACAATGATTTGTTCAAGCGACTGACTTCGCTTCGGGGATCGCCTTTTTTCTACGCTTCCCACGGCACCCGGTTGACTGACGATGTCGATGAGTGCTTGAAGGATGTCTACGGGCGTTACGTCGAGCACTGGAATTTAACACCGCCCGACTACGAAGAGAAAAAACTGACGCGTGATATCAAGCGCTTACTCCACCAGAACAACATGGACCGCTTTTATAAGGAGTCGTCCTGGGTGGGGACAGATGCTTATCATGTCGGAATTCCTCTCACGTTTACGCCGAAGGGGAGGGAGACTCCGGAAAAAGCGATCAAGCCGATTAATCTCGCTCACTCCTCTCCGACAAAAATTTACATGCACGGCGATGAGTGGATATCCAAGGTGAAGCGCCTCAAGTCGATCGGTAGTTTGCCGGAGGCTTTTCTCTTCGTGGCGAAAAAATCTCAGGATCCCGAGAGCGCGGAGGCGGCCGAGGAAATTTGTGAGGGTCTGAAAAACGAGGGGGCTCAGGTGATCGATATCGAAGATCACGAGGCGATCCTGGCATTTGCGAAGATTGAGGAGAATCCGGAGCTGAAGCTCGAGTTTGAGTGAGCCCGGCTCTAAAGCTGGATCCGTTCGGCGACTTCCAGTTTGAGCGCGGCGTCCCGTTGGAGGAGAAATGACTCGCGCGTAGTCTTGTCTTTGGCGTGGGCCCCGTATTCAACTTCGATCGTGATGAACATGGGTTGCACCTCAAAGCGTGTGATTCGAAAGACGGGTTCGATCCGGCTTCTGATAAAACAATGCAGAGGAACGTCTCCGTGACCGGCGTTCCAGAGAATCTGTGAAGGCGGGAAGTCGGCGATGTCTCCGAGAACCGCCAGGGCTTCACGAAGCACCGCCCGACCGTGTTTCTTCACGATCTTGCGAACCGCGGCATGATTTCTGAGTCGCTCCAGATAGGAGGTTTTCGGATTTTTGTTCGCCTCCTCCATTTCCTCGATGAGGCCGCGGGCGTGCAGCGCCATCGTTGCATGAAGCTCTTCACGGCTGATCTCGCCATTCTCGTATTGCCGGAACAATTGCGGTGGTGTCGGGTAGGAATTGAATTTCACGGGTCGGAAGTCTGTCAGAAGCGGTTGTAAAATGGCAAGCAGGATTGCAGAATATGACACCTAACAGGGTTGACTGTAAGACCTAACCCTGTTGATTCGAGACGACATGAACAAGGAAGAGTCAAAAGGCTTTGAAACCCGCGCCATTCATTCGGGAAGAGATTACGTCGGCGAGACCGGAGCGGTTACACCGCCGGTGTGGCTCACGTCGACTTTCGAGTATGGCAATCCAAACGGCTTTGATTACACGAGGTCCGGGAATCCCAATTTTCGACTCCTTGAACGCACCGTCGCGACCTTGGAATCGGCTGAATTCTGCACCTCTTTCGGCAGCGGTGTTTCGGCGATTACGGCAGTGGTTTCGACTTTGAAGAGCGGGGACATCGTTGTCGCTGAGGAGAATATCTACGGCTGCACTTTTCGACTTTTCGCTCAGGTGTTTGCCAAGTTCGGCGTCGAAGTTCGCTACGTGGATTTTACGGAGCCGTCCTACCTCAAGGTGTTGAATTCCTGCGAGCCTGCGCTGGTGTGGATCGAATCACCCACGAATCCGAATTTGAAAATCATCGACATCGCAGAGGTCGCGGAGGCAGCGCATGCGGCAGGGGCGCCGCTCATTGTCGACAACACTTTTTCGAGCAGCTACCTGCAGCGACCGATTGAGCTGGGAGCTGATTTGTCGCTGATCTCACTTACTAAATATACGAACGGGCACTCTGATGCGCTCGTAGGCGCGGTCTGCGCGAATGACGAAGCCTGGCAGGAGAAGATGGTTTTTGCTCAGAAAGCGCTCGGGCTGCAGCCTTCGCCGATGGATTGCTGGCTCACGCTGCGAGGGGCGAAAACGGAGGCGATCCGGATGGAGCGACACAGTTCGAACGCGCTGACTTTTGCTGAATTTCTTGAGAGTGAAACCTGCGCTGTTACGGTTCGTTATCCTTTTCTTCCCTCCCATCCCCAATACGAAATCGCGAAACGCCAAATGAGCGGGGGCTCGGGAATCGTCACCGTCGATTTCGGAATGAAGCTCGATGAAACGCAGGCGTTTCTGGACCGGCTCACCCTGTTTCCGAAGGCGGAGAGTCTCGGGGGAGTGGAGTCGCTTTGTTGTCATCCTGCGTCGATGACACATGCCAGTGTTCCCAAAGAGACGAGGGAGGCGGTGGGGATCACCGATTCGCTGGTGCGATTTTCGGTCGGGATCGAAACCGTCACCGATCTCATTCAGGATGTGAAGAATGCTTTAGCTTAGTGACGATGCGCGATCCTTTTACCAAGCCTTTCTGTCAACCCGAAGATCTCGGTCTCGCGATTCCCGACAGTGATCACGCCGTTTCGGTGTGTCTGCCCCGATGGTGTGATGTGATCGGCTATGAGGAGGGTGATCCGGAAGTTCTCGAGACCTTCGAATGCGGCTATCCCCGTTTTCTTCTGCACCCTTTCGTATCCGAGCTCTTTCTTGCTGCTCAGCAGGAGTTTGCGAAAAAGGACGAAGTCGCGATTGTTTTTCCGTCGCTTGCGGCGGCGTGGCGTTGCGCTGATTACGTGAAACGCCGCAGGGAAACCTCGCTGCGGCTTGAGACCTATGGCTGGGGGGATCTGACGGTCCTGCTTCTCGATGAAGAAGCCTACGATATCGCGTGGAAGTGCTGGCAACATGGCGGTGAGATCGTGAGCAGTCGTCTCGCTGAATCCGCTTTGACCGACGAGCCTCTCGAGGATGTCGTCGCGGAGGCCGGCGAGAAGGCGGTGCAGGTGCTGAAGGCGCGGCTTGCCTCTTTTCACGAAGGCGTCTCGGCGGAAGACGTGTTTTTGTTTTCCTCCGGTATGGCAGCCATTTTTGCGGTGCACCGTCTCCTTCTCGCGAGGAAGCCGGGCAAGCCGACGATTCAAATCGAATTTCCCTATCTTGACTCGTTCAAGATGCAGGAGGAATTCGGAGAAGGGGGCGTCATCGATTTTTCCATGACCACGAGTGGTGGCCTCGACGAACTCAGGCAGTGGTTTGAGGAGGGCGGTGAAGCCGCCGGCGTCTATACGGAGCTGCCAAGCAATCCATTGTTGAAGACCGCTGATCTCAAAGGAATCTCGGCTGTTCTGAAATCACGGGGGACTCCCCTGGTCGTCGATGACACCGTCGCGACTTCAATCAATGTGAACGGTTTTCTCCATGCTGATGTGCTCACGACGAGCCTGACGAAGGTGTTTTCCGGTGCCGGGGATGTCGCCGCGGGGGCGGTGATTTTGAATCCCGAGTCACCGTTCTATGCGGAGTTGAAGGAGGCTCTTGGATCGGAGGAGGGGGCCAGTCCTCTCTTTGTCCGGGATGCGATCACGTTGGAGATCAATTCCCGCCATTTCGAAGAGCGCGTCGGCGCGACGAATGAGAATGGACTGGAACTGGTCGACTGGCTCAGTGAACGGCCCGAAGTCGAATCCCTCTGGTATCCGGGCACGTGTTGTCGGGAAAACTATGATGCGGTGAGGCGCCCCGACGGTGGTTATGGAGCGCTCTTTTCACTTCGCCTGAAAGCGGACCAGTCTGAATTGGAGCGATTCTATGATGCCCTCGAAATCTCCAAGGGGCCGAGTCTGGGGACTGATTTCAGCCTCGTCTGCCCCTACACCCTGCTTGCCCATTACAATGAGCTCGACTGGGCCGGCGAACGGGGGGCGAGTCGTGACCTCATCCGCGTCTGGGTGGGACTCGAGGATCCGGAGGATTTGAAGGCGCGATTTGAACGCGCTCTCGAGGCGATGAAGGGGGCGTAAAGGTTAGGTTTTCTTAACAATAGAAACGAAATTTGCTGCTTGCGGAACGACCGGGAAAAGGGTTTCCTTCGTTTCAAGAATTCAACTTTTATGAAAAAAGCCTTCGCTGTTTTTTGTGCTCTGATCTTAGCACCAACGTTTAACACCTACGCGTGGATTGGTGGTCCCTTCAGTAACAACTCATATTTTGGTGAGTCGGGGGATGACGGCGTCTACGAGGGGATTGCAACCGGTCCAAATGCGATCGGTATCTTCCGGATTACAGTCGCTAACGATTTTGCCGGCTCTCAGGAGCAGGACACTGGACTTCGGCTTCTCCCCGGTCTGGAAAATTTCAACTCGGCCGGCAGTCTCACCCTCGCGCGGGTTCCGGCGGTCAATTCAGGAAATATTTTTATCGGAGGTTTCGGATTGAATGAGACGCCCGCCAGTAACATCTGGTTTTACAAAGGTGTGTCATACTTCGGACGGACCTCCGGCACCGTCAATTCAGCTCTCGGTATTGTAGCGGCCGTGGGCAATGCTCCTGAGCGGGGAAGCGGTGGAAGGTTCCTTGATTCATCGTTTCAGGCGACGTTGCTGACTTCCGGTGATTTACTTCCGTCGTCCAGTTTCTCCGGAACGGGAGAGGCAAGTGAGACGACGACCGGTGACAGCTTTGATTTCACCGTATTCGGCTCAAAAGTTTCGTCGCAGATTACTTACGGATTGTAAGTTGAGATAGCGTTCTCAAGATTTGAGAAGAGGGGTGCTTTACGGCACCCCTTTTTTTCGGTTTCAGGAAAAGCGAGACTGACTTCCGGACGCCGAAATAGTTTGGTTATCTTAAGGATAAAAATGTTATTTCTTACTTGCGAAACATCTCAAAAAAGAGTCTTCTTTTACCAAAGAATTTACTCTTTAATCCTTATGAAAAAACTCATCGCTGTTTTTTGTGCTCTGATCTTAGCACCAACGTTTAACACCTACGCGTGGATTGGTGGTCCTTTCAGTAATAACTCGTATTTTGGCGAGTCAGGAGACGATGGCGTCTACGAAGGGATTGCAACAGGACCGAACGCGATCGGAATTTTCCGAATCACGGTAGCCAACGATTTCGGCGGTTCCCAGGAACAGGACACAGGTCTTCGCCTTCTTCCCGGATTGGAAAACTTCAACTCGATCGGAAGCCTCACTGACGCCCGTGTTCCTGCTGTTAACTCAGGTAACATTTTCATTGGCGGTTTTGGATTGAATGAGACCCCTGCCAGTAACATTTGGTTCTACAAAGGGGTATCCTACTTCGGAAGGACTTCAGGCACGGTGAACTCCGCACTGGGTATTGTTGCCGGTGTCGGTAACGCTCCCGAGCGTGGGGGTGGCGGACGTTTCCTCGATTCATCGTTCCAGGCGACGCTTCTTACTTCTGGTGATTTGCTTCCTTCTGCGAGTTTCTCGGGAACGGGTGAGGCGAGCGAGACCACAAATGGAGATTCGTTTGATTTCACCATCTTCGGTTCGAAAGTCTCGTCACAGATTACGTTCGGTTTATAAGAGCACGAGACTCGATCTTCAAATTTGAGGGAGGACGTTTTAACGCGGCCTCCCTTTTTTGTTTCGGGGGCGATGGATGAAACTATGATTTTTTCACCGAATAAAGCCAAAGAAAGGAAGAGCCTGTCCGGATATGGCGCTCGGAATCTCAGCGGTTACACCTTGTTGGAGCTCATCGTGGTTGTCGCTTTGGTCCTGACGCTGCTTGGTGTAGTGGTCCCCCTCACTTCGACTTATATGAACAGGGCGAAGAAGGCTAAGTGCCTGTCCCATATGAGAACGATTCATTCCGGGATCATGAGTTACATTCAGGAGGTGGGGCACTGGCCTCAGATGGAAGCGGATAAGTGGGATCATTCGGAGGAGGAGTTCTTCGAATTCTGGGTATCGATTACGGAGGAGCACGGTTTGAACCGTGATACCTGGCTTTGCCCTTCGGATCGTGCGCTTGAAAGGAAGATGAAGGAGGCAAAGGATAAGGACGAATATATGGGGTCCTACATTCCGACGCGATTTGATGAGCATCCGGCGACGCCGTTCCGATGGAATCAGCCCTGGGTGATTGAGCGCGGTGGCTTCCACGGCAAGGGGCCTCATGTTTTGATGCCCGACGGCTCTATCCACGAAAGTTTGAATCCGTTCAACGGAAGGTAGCTCCCGGTTTAAATGGATCGTTCAGCTCTGTTGCGCGGAGTGGTCGATTCCGGGATTTATCGAGAGGGCGGCCGGAGCGGAGAAGTAAACCGGGAGGCGTATGGACGTCTCCTTACCTTTTAAGATGAACTTTCTCGCGCACCTCCATCTTGCTGAGCCGACTCCCGATTCCAGGCTGGGGAATTTACTGGGTGACTTCGTGAAAGGGCATCCCTGGGATGAGCGGTTTTCTGATCCCGTTTGGAAAGGTGTAATGGAGCACCGTTACGTTGATGCGTTTACCGACAGTCATCCTGTCTGGCAGCAGAGCCGTGAATTATTGCCGTCACATCTTCGCCGATTTGCAGGAATCATCATCGATATCTTCTATGATTACTTCCTGAGTAAGCACTGGGAGACTTTTTCAGATGTGTCATTGGAGGAGGCCGTCGACACGATTCACGGGGATCTTGAAACTGCGCTTCATCAGGCTCCGGGTGACGCACGGGAGGTGATTGGCGGGATGATCTCGGAAGAGTGGCTCTTGAATTACCGGACGATCCCGGGAATTGAGGAGACGATCGACCGCGTCTCGCATCGATCGGAAGTTCTGACCCCTGTCCGCGGCTCGTCGCGGATGGTCATTCCTCATCTCGACGAGATGGAAGGACACTTCCTGGAATTTTATCCCGATTTGCTCGCTTATCTGGATGATTTGCGAGCTGCTGATGTGCTGTCTCCTGATTGAGCCGGGCCGGTCGGCTTCAGTAAAAGGGCGGGATTGTCTCGTCGGTTCGAGGAGAATCAGAAAAGGCGCTCTGCGGCTCGGAAGCGGTTTGACTTAAAAAAAATCGAAAGCTCAGGCAGGGCTAGTCGACATATTTCTCCCGGCAGTGAACGATCGCGTCGAGCATTTCCTCGGCTTCGTCGCGGAGCTCGGGATTCAGAGAGCTGGCAGCCTGATTGTGCCGTCTGTAAAGCATCGCGAGTTGCTTTCGGATCTCTTCCTTTTCCATCCGCGACGGGTCGATTCCGCACAGTGCTTCCGGAGTCATGTTTCCGAAAATTCCGCCCACCTGCGGGTTGATGTCCTTCGCCGAAGGGGCGAGCCATTTAAAGAATTTCTTAATCATAATTGGTTTTTTGTTAAGCGATCTTGACCTGTCTCAGGTAGGCGGATTTTCGTTCGATTGCCTCTTCACCGAGAACTCCTTCACCCTTGTATTCGATCGCAATATCTTTGCGGAGTCCGGATGTCTCATCATAGATTTGTGCCCGCACACGCTGGTTCTCGTCGTAGCTGTAGGTCACGGTGATTTCGCAACCTGCCGGGCGACCGGGAGGGACTCTCAAAGTGATTTTTCCCAGCACGTCGATGTAGCGGGGATCGAGGTCTTCCCCCTGTGTAATTTCAACCTCGATGAGTTCTTCATTGTCCTCCGAGGTCACGTAAGTTTGAGACATCGAGCAGGGGATCGGGGTGTTCTTCGGAATGACAACCGAGTTCTGAACACGGGCGACACCGGTCGCTGCATCCTCGATAATCGCGAGAGTGCCGTAGCTGTGATTGCAAACCTCTGAAACGCGACGGGCTCGTTGAGCAAAAAGAGACGCTCCGAGGGCGACGCACTCATCAACATTTCCACAGGAAATGGGAGGCTTGCCAAATTGCTTTTCGAGCAGGGTTTGCACCTTGGGGATTCGGGTCGAACCGCCTACGAGAACCACGTGGTCGATATCCGACGGCTTCAGGTCGAGGTTGTCGAGGGCCTGCTCAACGAGCATCACGGTCCTTGTCAGCAGTCTTCGAATCGCCTCTTCGAAAGAGTCGCGGGTCAGTTCCACCTCGGCGAGACCAAAGTCTTCCCCGCCGATTTTCTCCGAAACCATGTTCAGCTTGGAGAGGCGCTTTTTCGTATCTTCGGAAGTCGAAAGGAGACGTCGTCTCTGGACATCGCTCAGGATGAGTTCTTTTCCGTTTTGCTCACGGTATTTTTGCCCGATGAGATCGATTAGAACGTCGTCGAAATCGGATCCCCCCAAATGGCGAGCCCCTTCGCTGAGCAGAATATCAATATTGTCGCCGTCGATATCGAGGATCGTGATATCGAGCGTCCCGCCACCGAGATCGTAGACGAGCACGCGACCTTTTATCGCTTTGGTGTGAGCATAGTAAAGCGCCGCGGCGGTTGGTTCGTTCACGATCCTTTTGACATTCAGACCGGCGAGTTTCCCCGCTGTCACGGTGGCCTTTCTTGCGAGTTCATTGAAGTTGGCCGGGACGGTGATCACGACGTCCTGAATGTCACCGATCAGCTTCGAGCATTCCTTTTTCAGCTTGGAAAGAATCAGGGCTGATATCTCAGTGGGAGTCCATCGCTCGCCATCGATTTCAACGACGAAAGCCGGGTCATCCATGTGCTTTTTGATGTGGCGCACGGTCCGTTCAGGATCACCGCCATCTTTTGCGGAGGACCCGATTAGTTTCACTCCTTCAAACTGGTCAAAGAATACAACCGAGGGAGTGAGCCGTTCCCCGTCTGCATTGGGAACGATCTCTGGATTGCCATCGGAGCGCACGTGAGCCAAAGCAGAAGTGCTCGTGCCAAGGTCGATACCGACATATTTAGGATTGGTGTCTGACATAAGGAAACAGGTTTGGAAAAGCTAAATAAATGTAAATGGTTATTGAATTTATAAGGATCAGGTATCGTAATCTCTTGGTATTCAATCGCTTAGGCAGGCTCTCGGGAGGGTTAGGCAACGACGACTTCAGCCTTGCGAATCACGACGTCGCGCGTCCCGACCCGGTAGACGTAGCCCGGCCGGACTGTTTCGATGACTTTCGACGATCCGCCGTTTCTACCGTTATTGCCTCCGTTTGTTACCGGCTTCTTGCCGATCATCTCGTGAACCGGGACCAGCTTGATCCGTTTTCTCTGCTCAACAGAGAGCACGGTTCCCGGCTCGAGGTCGAACTGATTGACGGAATGGTCCTGGAGAAAATCGAGGAAGCTTCTTTTTAACAGGTTCAGCTGGTCTGCCACTTTGGGGTAGCGCCACTTGTTGTCGTATCGCTTCGTGAGATCGTCGAGCAGGTCCAGTTTTCCGATGAGCTTCTTGTAAAATTCCTCCTGTGAAAAATCGCCGTTCAAAATGAGCGCTTCGGCGTCTTCGCTGAAGACTCCGCTGCGACTGAGAATGTTCTCCTGACGCTTTCTCTCGACGACTTGTTCCATTTGGGCTTCGAGCTTCTTCAGTGATTCGATGCGCCCTTCGGAGGAACGGATCGTATCCGTAAGTTTCTTTTCCTGCTCGGCTGAATTGGAGGCGCGCTTTTGAAGCGTCTCCAGCTCGCTGCGACCGCGATTCAATCCCGCTTTCAATTCCTCTCTCTCACTGACGAGTTTCTCAGTCTGTGCTTTCAAGTCGTGATGTCGATCCTGATAGGTGGACATCTCGCCGGTGAGTTTAGCCAGTTCATCTTCGATCTCGCGCTTGTGAGTGGTCGCCTCGAGAATCTGATCGCGGACTTTCTGAAGGTTCGCATCTTCCGTCGCGAGAGTCAGCTTCTCTTCACGAAGGGCGTCGTAGCGATCTTCCCAGTTGCGGACATCCTCTTCGTAACGTTCGCGGTTCGTTTCTAATTCTTCACGAAGTGCTTCGAGTTTGCTTCGGAGCTCGCTGCCCTCTTTTTCGGCATGCAGTCTCGAGTCCTTCTCTTCTTCGAGGAACGCTTTGGCCTCGGCGAGATGGCTCCAGTTGGATTGAAGGGCCGATGAAAATCCAGCGCGTGTGGTATCGAGTTCCGAAAGGACCCCGTGACGGGATTCCTGTTCGTCTTTCAGTTTCAGCTCGAGATCTTCGATGTGCTCGGAGAGTTTCTCGATCGTCTCATCACGATCGTTCAGCGTATCCTCGAGACCGTTTCGAATTTCCTCAATCTCTCCGCGCGAATGAATCACGGCGCTGAGTTCGTCTTCGACTTTCGAGAGTTTCGCATTCCCTTCTGCGATCAATCGGGTTTGGGCGCGCTCGCTTTCTTTACGAGAGTTGCGGAGCGCTTCGGAAAGTCCGACACGGGTGTTCTCCAGTTCGGCCGCGAGTTTTTCCTTGGCGTCTTTTTCTGACCGGACTTCGGACACGAGGGCATCGATCTCCTCCCCGTGCTTATGGAGCAGTTCCGCTTCATTCGTCTGAAAGCGCGTGATCGTAGCCGTGAGTTCTTCGCGGAGTTCGCCGGCGATTTTCTCGTGGTTGGCAGCCAATGCCTTGAAGTCGGCGAGTTCAGAAACGAGGTCGGAGCGTTTTTTCTCGTTCTCTTCAAGCAGTGCCCGCATCGAAGTGAGAGCGCTTTCGTTCTCGAGAATCTGTTCGTCCGCTGCGAGGATTCGCTCATCGGCAATCCGTTTCTCTTCATGCAGAGCCGTGAGATCGGCCCGAAGCTCGTCGCGGACTCTTTCCTCTTCGTTCGCTTCACGCTTCAGTGAGCGGATTTCTTTTTCAAGTTCGAGATTGATTGCCTGCTCCTCGGCAACGGCTTCGGATTCGTTTTCCCGGAGCTGAAGTTCCAGTTTCTCGACGAGATTTTGATTGGCGAGAGATGCGGTTGCTTCCTCTCTGATTCTTGCGGCGAGCTCGCTGTTGCTTGCTTCGGCTTTTTCAAGACGCCGGGCGAGCGCTCCTTTGCTGTGAGCCAGTTCCTCTTCTCTGGCCGCGCTTTCTTTTGCTGCGGCTTCGCTGGTGGAAAGTTGTTCTTTCAGGCGCTCAAAGGCCCCGCTCAGAGAGAGCTTCTCCTTCATCAACTGAGAGGATTTTTCCTCTATGCTTTTGAGATTTGCTTCGGTGTCACCGAGTTGACGTTTGAGATGCTGGACGGTGTCGCTCTCGTTTCGCGCGTGTTCCTGATCCTTCTCGGCGAGCTCTCTTTTCTTCACTTCGAGCGCCTCCTGTAGATTTTCAGATTCGGTGAGAAGTTGTGTGTTTTTCGCGCGGGCGGTCTCGAGATCTTTCTCAAGTTGCGTCTTCGAAACCGTTTCCTGACTCAGTTCCGCCTGAAGGCGACCGAGGTTTTTCGAAAGATCGTCATGGTGTGTTTTGAGTCGCAGTGCCTCTTCCCGCGTTTTCTCAACGTCGGCCGAAAGCGTCTTCTTCTCAGACGTGAGCGCCTTCAGTTCCGCTTCGGCCTTGTCCGCTCTTTCCTTCGTTGAATGCAACTCTGTGCTGGTAGCCTCCAGTTTCGCAGTGAGATTTTTCTCAATCTCCTGAGCGGACTGGTTTGCGGAATCCTTCGCACGCTTCAGGTCCACCCGAAGCGCGTTGGTTTCCGCTTTCGCCGCCGCGAGCGCCTTGTGATCGTTCTCGAGTTGTTCCTTTGTCGCGGCGAGATCACCTTCAACAGAACTGAGCTTCGAAGAAAGTTTGGCAGCCTGCTTTTCGCTGCTGGACCCGGATTCCTTGAGTTCTGAAAGAGATTCTGACAGCGATTTGCGTTCTCCTTCGATCTGTTTGAGCTGCTCTCTGGCTTCCTCGAGTTCGCTGCGCGTTGCTTCGGCCTCTTTCAGGGAGTCCTGCAGGGCGTCGCGTTCTTTGGCTGTTTTCGACTGCTCCTCGCGAACCGTTTTGAGTTGTTCTTCAACCTCGGCGAGTTTGTCCCGCTCTTTCTCTGCCGATTTCAGGGCCAGAGTGAGTGTCGCAAGTTCAGCGAGAGTGGTCGAGTGCTGGCTCCCGGTGGACTCCAGTTCGTTCCGCGTATCGGAAAGCTTTTGTTCGAAGGAGGAAACCTCCTCGTCTCTCGATTTCAGTTTCGTCTGCGCTTCGTTCAGTTCTTTCCGGAGAGCATCGAGATCTGATTCCGCACCTGACTCGAGCTGAGCTTTCTCCTTTTCAATTTTTGACAAAGCTGAAATAGATTCTTCCTTCTCGGATTTCGCAGTCTCAAGCTCGCTTCTCAGCTGCTCGATTTGAGCGGTCTGATCTTTCGTGAGCGCTTCGAGCTTTTTATTCAGTTCAGCGACTTCGGTTTCCTTCTGTGCTGCCTTCTCCTTTGCCGAAGTTTCGGATGCGGTGGTTTCGTCGAGCCTGGTGTGAGTGACCTGAAGCTCTTCCTTGAGCGCCTCAAGCTCGGTTGTCAGCGCGGTGAGGCGGGCCGCTTCTTTCGATGCGGAGAGCGCGACTTTACTTTTCTCCGAAAGATCGGCTTTCAGCGTGACGACCTGATCCTGGTGTTTCGCGAGATCCGCTTCTGTTTTTTCAACCGCCGCGCTGAGTTCGAGATTTTCCTTCTCCGCCGCTTTGAGCCGAGCGGTCAGTTTCTTCTGCTCTTCCCTGGAACTCTTCTCCGCTTCCTTCAGTGAGAGAGATGTGTTTTGAACTTCCTCTTTAACACTGTCTCGATCTTTCGTGAGGGTTTCGATGGTTGCCGTCAACGCTGCCACTTTGGCCGCTTCAGCTGCGGTGGCTTTCAGATCGGAATCTTTTCCACTCAGACTCTTCTTCAAAGATTCTGATTCAGCCGTGAGCTGATCGATCTTCTCAAGTGCCTTTGCTTCCGCGTTCGCTTTGTCTTTGGCCTCCGTTTCAGCCTTGTCGAGTTTGTCTTTAAGTTCGCTGGTGGCTTCTTCCAATGACTGCTCAAGGTCGCCTGCTTTGGACTCGGCCGCTTTGAGATTGGTTTCGAGTTCCTTGATGCGGGCCTCGCTGGATTTCGCGGTATCCGAAAGTTTGCTGCCGAGGTCCGCTTCCGCTTTCTCGAGTTGAGCAAGTTGGCTCTTCAATTTTTCGATTTCTTTCTCGCGTGTTTGGAGCGCGTTTGAGGAATCGCCTATTTCGTCCTTTGTTTTCGCGAGTGACTGTTCGAGTGCTTCGGATTTTGACTCAGCTGCCTTGAGACTGGTCTCCAGTGCCTTGATGCGTTCTTCACCGGATTTCTCCGCTGCTGAAAGCTTGCCGTCGAGAGCGGCTTCCGCTTTTTCGTGCTCACTCAGTTGCTTTCGGAGTGTCTCGAGCTCCTTTCGGGTATCGGCGAGTTCTTTCGTTGCCGCCTCACTGGAACTCGCGAGGGCGGTCTCATTAGAGGACAGCTTCTCTTCAAGTTTCGCTTTCTCCGTAGTGAGCGATTCCAGATCCTTCCGCGCTTTCGAAAGCTCCTTTTCTGTTTCGCTTTTATTGGAAGACTCTTTGGATGAGAGAATTTTCGCGGCAGCGAGAGCATCTGTGGCTGAGGCAAGTTGTTTTGCGAGATCGGATGACTTGTCCTTGTTCTCCCGGGCCTCCGCAGTGAGCGTAGCCAGTTTCTTCTCCAGATCGCTGCTCTTCTCAGCGTCCTTCAGGGAGGCTTTGAGTTCCGCCTGAGCGTTCTCTGCGGCTGCCTTTGCATCGGCAATCTCTTCGCTGAGCAACTCGACCTCTTTCTCACGCTTCGTCGCTTCCTTGTTGAGACGGTCCGCACGTTCCTCTGTCTTCTTGAGTTGCGCCTTCAGTTCCTCGATCACTGAATCGTCCGCCGATGGCGCTTCTTTGCTTTTTCCGCTAACCGGTGAGGAAGCGGGAGTGTCGAGCGTTCCAACCAGCCCGGCGCTGCTTTCCGGAGTGATAGATGAGGTGATTCCCTCCACTTTTCTCGAAAAAGCCGCCCGATCCTTGAGCGAAACCACCTTGGGGCTTCTGCCTGTATGTTCCGCCACCGCGACCTTCAGAATTCCAAATTTGATGAAATCGCCTGCTTTTACGATTTCACGGCCCTCCACCTTTTTGCCGTTCAGAAAGGTTCCGTTGCTCGAGCCCAGATCGCTCAGTTCATACTCTCCATCCTCATTGCGATTCAACTCGGCATGGTATCCGGAGATGTAGGTTTCTTTGATACGCAGGTCGTTATCATGACGCCGGCCAACGCCGTATTTGGCGTTTTTCAAGACAAGTTCGAATACGTCACCATTGACGTTGGTCGTCACTACGAGCTTTAAAGTCATCTCTGTTTGTAATCGGGAGGAATTGGAGGAGTCGGAACATACTCGATTTTTCTCTCTCAGGAAAGACTAAAAGTAAATTAACTGAGTCTCACTTATGCGAATTTTATGGCTATTTAGATTCTCCGAAGTTTCTGTTTTTGATTATAATTCTGCTGAAACTCTTGCAAAACGGGGCTTACGGCGGTCTGGTGATAGCTTATGTCAGCTCTGAAACTTTTTGACACGATGTCCCGTGAAATTCGCGAAATTTCTCCCCGGGATGGTAAAACTTTTCGTTTTTATTGCTGCGGTCCGACGGTTTACGGGCCTGCGCACATCGGAAACTTCAGAACTTTCGTACTTCAGGACGTTTTCCGCCGCGTTGTTGAGCTCTCCGGAATGGATGCTTTTCACGTGAGAAATCTCACTGACGTCGATGACAAGACGATTCGTGATTCTCAGGGCGAAGGGAAGACGCTGACCGATTTTACGAATTTCTGGCGGGATCGTTTCCACGAGGATTGCCGTCGGTTGAATCTTTTGAGTCCTCATGTCGAGCCAAGTGCGGTTGAGCATATTCCGCACCAGATTGCGATGATCGAGGATCTCGTGTCAAAAGGGCATGCTTATGCGAGTGAAGACGGTTCGGTTTACTACAAGATTTCCAGTTTCGAAGGCTACGGTCGACTGTCGCGTCTTGACCAGCGGGAGCTGAAGGAAGGGGCTTCCGGATCCACTTCGGACGACGAGTATGATAAGGACTCCGCTTCTGATTTCGTTCTCTGGAAAGGGCGTCGTGAGGAGGATGGTGCGAATTTCTGGGAAAGTCCCTGGGGGCAGGGGCGTCCGGGATGGCATCTCGAGTGCTCTGCGATGTGTCGTGAGTATCTCGGTGATACCTTCGATTTGCATTCGGGAGGGGTCGATCTGGTTTTTCCCCACCACGAGAATGAGATCGCACAAAGTGAGGCCTGCACCGGCCATCACATGGCGGACCACTGGTTTCACCTCACTCATCTTCTCGTCGACGGCGGGAAAATGTCGAAGAGCGCTAACAACTTTTACACTCTCGGGCAGCTGGCTGAAAAAGGGTTCTCTGCGGCTGAGCTTCGCTACGTTCTGATTTCGGCGAGCTATCGTCAGTCGATGAACTTTGTCGCGAAAGATGCCGACGGAGCCGAGACCTTTCCCGCGCTTCTCGGCGCGCGACAGGCGTTGCAGAAGATTGCCCGTTTTGAGCGGGCGCTTGCGGAACAAGCGGGGGTGTCCGATAGCGAGTTCGACATCGAGTCCGCGAAATCAGTTTCGGACAAGGGGGCTTTCGCCGAGGCCTTCGCCGCCTTGCAGAACGATCTCAACACCCCTGACTGCCTTGGTCAGATCTTTTCGGCGATGAAAACGATCAAGCCCGGAGAACTCGATGAAACCACGGCGTTGCTCGAATGGAAGGCGCTTCGTTTTGTCCTCGAGGGACTCGGCCTCGAGCTTCCGGTTGAAGAGGAAGCTGCCGGAGGTGATATTCCGGAGGCGATTCGCGCGATGGCGGACGAGCGGCTTGCCGCGAAGCAGGCGAAAGACTGGGCCACCTCGGATCGGTTGCGGGATGAAATTGCCGCAGCCGGCTGGGAATTGAAAGACACCAAGGAAGGATACGAATTATGTCTGAAAAACTGAATTTACCGATTCGCCCGCGCAGGAATCGCAAGTCTTCCGCCGTTCGGGGCCTCGTTCGCGAGGTTCATCTCGCACCGTCGGATCTGATTTATCCGCTCTTCATCCACGAAGGATCGGAGAATGAACCGATCGACTCGATGCCGGGGTGTCACCGGTGGACCTTGCCGGGCCTCGTCGGTGAAGTCGGGGAAGCTTATGCGTTCGGCGTGCGGGCAGTGGTCCTCTTTCCGAAAATCGAAGAGGATCTCAAATCTTCGGAAGGGGCTGAGTGTTATCATGCTGACGGATTGGTGCCGCGAGCGATCAAGGCACTCAAAACCGCCTATCCCGATTTAGTGGTGATTACAGATGTCGCATTGGACCCCTACAATTCGGACGGGCACGATGGAATTGTCCGGGCCGATGACAGGGGGTATCTTAAAATCCTGAATGACGAGACGGTGGCGATTCTTTGCCGGCAGGCCATTTGTCACGCCGACGCCGGGGCGGATATCGTTTCGCCCAGTGACATGATGGATGGACGCGTCGGGGCGATTCGCGAGGCACTCGATTCCGCGGGGCATGAGGAGGTTTCCATTCTCAGTTACACCGCCAAATTTGCGTCAGCCTACTATGGTCCGTTCCGCGGGGCATTGGATTCTGCTCCGAAAGCGGGGGATAAAAAGACCTATCAGATGGATCCGGCCAATCGCCGTGAATCCCTTCGCGAAGCGGATCTCGATATTGCCGAGGGCGCCGATATGATCATGGTCAAGCCGGCTGGACCCTACCTCGATATTATCAAGCAGCTCGCTGACGCCGTCGACGTTCCCGTTGCCGCCTATCAGGTCAGCGGCGAATACCTCATGATCAAATCCGCGGCCAAGGACGGTTGGATCGATGAGGAAAAAGTGGCGATGGAATCCCTCATCGGAATCAAACGCGCCGGTGCGGACATGATTCTGACCTACTTCGCGAAGGATGTCGCAAGGCAGTTAAGCGCCGGGTGAGTTTTGCGTCGAGGCACCTGCTTTGCGCATTGTCTCAATCGCTTTTTCGCTATCACCACTCTGTAGATCGACGCCCCGGCAACCGGGGAGATGAAGCGTCACATCGAAGCCTTCTTCGAGCGCATCGAGGACCGTGAATTTGACGCAGTAGTCGGTCGCGACTCCCATCACGGTGAGGGCGGTGACTCCCTGCGAGCGGAGCCAGTCGGCCAGTCCGGTTGAGGCGCGCTTCCCATTGTCATAAAAACCGCTGTAGCTGTCGACTGTTGAGTCGGTGCCCTTTGGAAAGACGCGGTTGATTCCGGCGGTGTTCAGACCGGGGGCGAAGAGCGCGCCGCCTGTATTCTGAACGCAGTGGATGGGCCAAAGCGTCTGGGCCAGCCCGTTCAAATCAATCCGGTCGAATACCTTGCCGTCTTCGTGGTTGGCGGCAAAGCTGCCGTGATCCGGGGGGTGCCAGTCCTGTGTCGCGACGACGAGATCGAACCGGGAAATCAGGGCATTTGCCACCGGGATAACTTTATCTGCATCGGCAACTGCGAGGGCACCGCCGGGCATGAAGTCGTTCTGAAGATCGACGAGCAGGAGCGTGGACGGGTTCATTTAGTTTGAGATGTGAATGTTTGGGTGACTTCAATTGTGCCTGCAATCTGACGATTGAATTCCTCCAGTTCTTCTGCCGGAATCCACAACTCGTCGTGCGTTTTTCCGCCGACGCGTTGAATTTCAAACTGACTCAGATAAGTCGAGTCTACTTCAAACCTGGTGACATATCCTGATCCGGATGCTTTCACATTCCAGTCTCGCGCGATCTGAATCGCATATTCTTCGTTCATCACCGGGTAGAAGATAGGCTGGTCAGGTAGGCGGGGCGGGAACGCTTTCCAATCGGTTTCCTTAATCAATTCCAGCTCCTCCGGGCCAACGGGGCGAAACAGTGTTGTGGTCATGGTTCTCTCAGTTTATGGATGATCTCGAGCTTCTTTCGTTGAAGCGAGGCTTCAACTCCGGCGGGATACTCGTGCGGGTGATCGAGACGTTTGATGCTCGGGTCGAGCGAGTCGAGCTGGCTGCGGCAGTGAATTTGTATTTCCGGCAAGGTCGGTGGTTGGTAGGTGAGTTCTCCCTCCTCGAAAACCGGCACGAGCAAATCGCCGGACGTTGCGTCGTCGGGCATTCGCTTGGTTCGAAGCGCTTCGGTAGGATGAACGATCTCCGCGGGTTCGGGGCAACTCTGTTCGGCATCGTAGATTGCATCGCCGCAGAATTTTCCTCCGTGCGTGTAGCGTCTCACCTGTTGCAGACCGGGATTGCTCACTTTGATCGCCTGCTCGCTCAGTTTGAGTTTCGGTTCCCATTCGCCGGCTTCGTTCCGGACGGCGCCGAGTTTGTAAACGCCGCCGAGAGCCGGTTGGTCGCCTCCGGTGACGAGTTGCGTGCCGACTCCCCAGATCGTGATCTTCGCGCCCTGTTGTTTGAGACTCTGAATGAGTCTCTCGTCGAGATCGTTGCTCGCGACAATTTTCGCCGCGGGGAATCCGCCCTCGTCGAGGATCTTCCGTGCTTCGATACTGAGCCATCCAAGGTCTCCTGAATCGAGCCTGATTCCTGCGATCTCATGACCGTTTTCTCGCAGCTTTTTTCCGACCTTCACTGCGTTGCGCACGCCGTCGAGGGTGTCGTAGGTATCGACGAGAAATATGCAATTGTTAGGCATCGCGTCCGCGTAGGCTTCGAACGCCTCCAGCTCGCTGTCGAAAGACATGATCCACGAATGCGCATGAGTTCCGCGAACCGGTATTCCCAGTTCTTTTCCTGCGAGCACATTCGAAGTCGCGGAACATCCTCCGATGAACGCTGCCCGGCTCGCCATGACCGCGCCGTTAGGTCCCTGTGCGCGTCGAAGGCCGAACTCGAGAACGTCATCGCTTTGCGCGGCATCGCAAACGCGCGCCGATTTTGTGGCAATGAGAGTCTGGAAATTGACGATATTCAGCAAAGCCGTTTCCACGAGTTGGCATTGCAGCAGTGGGCCTTGGATGCGGAGGAGCGGTTCATGAGGGAAGACGACGCTACCTTCCGCGATCGCATCGACGCTGCAGGTCCACTCCAGCTTGGCGAGGTAGTCGAGAAAGTCTTCGCCGAAGAGCTCTTTCCCGTCATTTCCTGTGAGGGTGGCGAGAAAGGCAATGTCATCAGGTTGAAATCGGAAATTTTGAAGCCACGTGATGACATCGCCAAGTCCTGCGGCAACGGCGTAACCGCCGGAAAAAGGAAGCTTGCGAAAGAAGAGATGGAAAACGGATTCCTGCTCCGCCTTTCCCGTCTTCCAGTAACCGGCCGCCATCGTCAGCTGATAAAGGTCGGTTAGGAGTGGGGTGTTGTGGTTCATATCTCAAATAAGAATCCCTCGTTTTTCAGTTCTTCGTATCGCCCGGGATCGAAGCGGTAGAGTTGTGCGGGGCGATGGGGGCCGTCGCGTCGTTTTTCGTCGAGTGGGATGAGCAATCCGAAACTGAGAACTTTTTTCCGGAAGTTCCGTTTGTCGAGTTCAGTGCCGAGGACGCTTTCGTAAAGTTTCTGAAGCTCTGGCAGGGTGAACTTCCCGGGGAGCAGCTCGAAACCGATCGGTTCGTAGCGGAGTTTTCCACGCAGCCTCTTGATGCCCATAGCAAGTATATCGCTGTGATCGAAAGCGAGTTGGGGAATGTTTGAAAGGGGAAACCATTTCGCATCATCGGCGTCGGTTCGGGCTACGGTGGTGTGGTCGTCCGGTTGGACGAGGGCAACGTAGGCGACGCTGACGACCCGCTCGCGGGGATCGCGGTTCACCGCTCCGAAGGTGTAGAGCTGCTCCAGAAAAACGTTCTCCAAACCGGTCTCCTCTTTGAGTTCCCGAAGCGCTGCCTCGTCGAGCGTTTCGCCGGGATCGACAAAGCCGCCGGGTAATGCCCATTCACCTTTGAAAGGCTCAACCCCTCGCTGAATCAGCAGAATCTTCAGCTCACCGCCATCAAAGCCGAAAACAACGCAGTCAACGGTCAGGGCTCCTCTGGGAAATTCGTAGGTAAAACTCACGCTTCAACAATAGGTGTAAAATAAACACTAAGTCAATCGGTATTTTCTTTCACCTGAATTACCGGCTGGATGAGTTACGTTGCCGGCGATGAATCGAAGAGAGTTTTTCCCGACGTTAGCGACCGCTTCGTTGTGTGCTCAGATCAATCTGGAGGCGAACGAATCGACCGCGATCCGAATCGTTCTCGATGTGACAACGCCGGGTGAGAGCAGGGCGTATCTGCGAGATGACGATACGGTTGGCGTTCCCGTGGGGTTTGGTAAACGCGGGTTACTTCCCGCAGGGCAAGCGTTTCGGGGAGGTTATTCTCTGCTTGGTGAGTTCAAGGTGAATGCCGTTCTCTCCCGGGATCGTTTTGAAATGACGGATGCGTTGATCCGGGAGTCAGGCAAGTCCCGCGAATGGCTCGCAGAGAATTTGTTTTCGAATATGGGTTCCATCGATTTTGACGGCGATGGAGAGGGCGGTGAATACGGGGACTGCTTCATCGGATTGCAGCCGGTCAACTCGATGGCAAAGCAGCCTTTTCACTTCGGCGAATACAAAGGCGTCTTCCGTTGGTACTCCTACGCGATTCACGGCACGCAGGACCAGGGCCGCATCGGGAAATGCGTCACGGGTGGGTGTATTAATATGGGGGCAGAGGTTTTGCATACTTTTGCCTCAAAGGTAGGTCTGGGAGATCCGGTCCGCGTAGATGAGGCGCCATGACGACATGACCCTATGATGGCATGTTTCCTGAATGAGTAGCGCGACTCTGTATTTAGAAGAACCGGTTCATGAGGCTCTTCGACTGAAGACGGCAGAGACTAAGCAATCCGTGTCGGAATTGGTTAATGAGGCCTTAAAGGTGAGCCTTCAGGAGGATTTGGAGGATCTTAAGGATTGGAGGGAAAGAAAGGATGATGAACCCGTCGGTTATGAGGCATTCGTCGAGCTGCTAAAGCAGGATAGCACAATATAACGTCGCATTTTCAAAGCGTGTTCGTAACGATCTTCGTGGCCTTCCGAAGAAGGATGTTGAGCCTATCCTCGAGAGAGTTGGCAATCTTGCGGATGATCCTCTTCCCGCTAATGCTAAAAAGCTGAAGCGGGATGAGCTGTATCAGTTCCTATTAGTGTCTACCGTGTGATTTATGAAATCCGCGATAAAGAGCTGATTGTTTTCGTCGTGAAAGTCGGGCACCGGAAGGATGTTCACCGGTGCGTCGACTTTCGCTGCGATGCCGCCATAAGAGTTCAGTAAGAACGCTTAACGGCTAATCAATCCGCCAGGTTCGGCGCCATCCATTTTTCGGCTTCCTCCATCGTCATGCCTTTGCGCTTGGCGTAATCTTCGAGTTGATCGTGCTCGATTTTGCCCACGTTGAAGTAGCGGGCGGCTTCGTTGAAGAAGAGGAGTCCGCTCACGGAACTTGGCGGGAACATCGCGTAGCTCGTCGTGATCTCCATGTTGACCGCTTTTTCGACGTCGAGGAGGTCCCAGAGAATTCCTTTCTCGGTGTGGTCGGGGGAGGCGGGGTATCCGGCGGCGGGACGAATCCCCCGATAGCGTTCTTTGATGAGATCTTCGGTCGTGAGATCTTCGTTGATTCCAAATCCCATGAAGCGACGCGTTTTGCGGTGAATCAATTCGGCGAGGCCTTCAGCGAAGCGGTCGGCGAGCGACTGGATCATGATCGCGGTGTAGTCGTCCCCGGCGTCGCGGAAAGTCTTCGCGTATTCTTCGACTTCGTTTCCGGCGGTGACGGCGAAGGCTCCGAGGTAATCGGCGCGTCCACTCGACTTTGGCGCGACGAAATCGGCGAGACTCTGGAACGGCGTTCCGGCTTTCACTTTCTCCTTCTGCTGGCGGAGGAAATGGAAAGTAGTCAGGACTTCGTCACGTGATTCAGAAGTGTAGAGTTCGATATCGTCGCCGGTGGAATGCGCGGGCCAGACGCCCCAGGTGGCGCGGGCGTGGACGCGGTTGTTGTCGACGAGATCTTCGAGGATGCGCTGGGCATCGTTGAAAAGCTTGGTCGCTTCTTCGCCGTGTTTTTCGTGGCTGAGAATTTTCGGATAAACGCCGCGCAACTGCCACGCGTGGAAAAACGGTGACCAGTCGAAGATTTCGACGATCTCGCTGAGAGGAACGGGATCCCAGATGTGTGATCCGATCGATTCCGGGGTGGCGATGTCGGCGGTGGCCCAGTCCACTTTGTAGTTCTGTTGCTTCGCCTCTTCGTAGGGGATGTAAACCGCGCTGGAACCCTTTTGCGCATGTTTGTCACGGGCGTCCTGCTCGGCAATTTTGTGTGCCTCGATGAAGTCGGTTCGCAGGTTTTCCGAAAGGAGTGAATTACAAACCTCGACAACGAGTGAGGCATCGATGACGTGGATGACGGGCTCGGAATAGTGTTCGCTGATTTTGATCGCGGTGTGAGCGCGTGAGGTCGTGGCACCTCCGATGAGAAGTGGTTTCTTGACGCCGCGTTTCTCAAACTCTTTGGCGTTGTAGATCATCTCGTCGAGCGAAGGCGTGATCAGTCCACTGAGGCCGATGATGTCGGCTTTGTGCTCTTCGGCGGCAGCGAGGATGCGGTCGCAGTCAACCATGACGCCGAGGTCGATGACCTTGTAACCGTTGCAGCCGAGGACGACGCCGACGATGTTTTTACCGATGTCGTGGACGTCTCCTTTGACGGTCGCGATGACAAAAACAGGTGCCTTGTCCTCTTCGCCTTCTTTCTTTTCCGCGAGCATGAAAGGCTCGAGGTAGGCGACGGCCTTCTTCATGACGCGCGCGCTTTTAACGACCTGCGGGAGGAACATTTTTCCGGCTCCGAAAAGCTGGCCGACCACCTTCATGCCGTCCATGAGCGGCCCTTCGATGACGTTGAGCGGCTTGCCGAGGGCGAGGCGGGCTTCCTCGGTATCCTCGACGATGAAATCGGTGATGCCTTTGACGAGGGCGTGCGTCATGCGGTCCCCGACAGGAGCGTCGCGCCAGGCGAGGTCTTCGGTGCTCCCTTTCTCAACTTTGTGGGCGCCTTTGTTTTTGAGTTCCTCGGCGTAATCGATGAGCGCTTCGGTTGCGCCCTCATGTTTGTTGAGAAGAACGTCTTCGACGAGTTTCTTGAGTTCAGGTTTGATCTCGTCGTAAACTTCGAGCATCCCGGCGTTGACGATTCCCATGTCCATTCCGGCTTGTCCGGCGTGGAGGAGGAAGGCCGAGTGCATCGCTTCGCGGACGACGTTGTTACCGCGGAAGCTGAAGGAGATATTACTCACCCCGCCGCTGACTTTCGCGCCGGGGAGGTTTTCTTTGATCCATCGGGTCGCGTTGATGAAGTCGACGGCGTAGTTGTTATGCTCGTCCATTCCCGTGGCGACAGTGAGAATGTTAGGGTCAAAGATGATGTCGTTGGGATTGAATCCGACTTCATCGACGAGGATGCGGTAGGCGCGTTCGCAGATGCGGATTTTGTCCTCGTAGGTGGCTGCCTGGCCTTTTTCATCGAAGGCCATGACGACGACAGCGGCGCCGTATTTCATGACCTTGCGCGCGTTTTCGCGGAACGCGTCTTCACCTTCCTTGAGGGAGATGGAGTTCACGATTCCTTTTCCCTGGAGGCACTTGAGGCCGGCTTCGATGACTTCCCATTTCGAGGAGTCGACCATGGTGGGCACGGCGGCAACGTCCGGCTCGGAGGCGAGCAGGTTGAGGAAACGGGTCATCATTTCGACGCCGTCGATCATGCCTTCGTCCATGCAGACGTCGATGACGGGAGCGCCGTTGGCGACCTGTTGACGGGCGACGGAGACGGCGTCTTCGAGTTTGCCTTCTTTGATGAGTTTGGCAAAGCGCGGGGAGCCGGCGACATTGGTTCGTTCACCGACCATGAGGAACCCTTTGTTTTCATCCTGATTGAACGCTTCGGATCCGCTGAGGCGCATCGCTTCGGAGGCCTGGGGAACCTCACGTGGCGCGTGCCTGGCGGCGGCTTCTGCGATCGCGGCGACGTGCTCGGGTGTGTTTCCGCAGCACCCGCCCACAAGATTGACGAGGCCCTGTGCGGCAAAGTCGCCGAGGTATTTGCCCATGTCGTCCGGTTCGAGATCGAAGCCGGTAGGAGCGAGCGGGTTGGGCAGTCCGGCGTTGGGATAGACGGAGATAAACGTTTCGGCGGTGCGGGAAAGCTCAACGAGATGCGGCTCGATGAGATCGGGGCCGAGTGAGCAGTTGAGCCCGATCGCGAGCGGTTTGATGTGGGCCATTGCGTTCCACATCGCTTCGACTTTCTGAGCGGAGATCATCGTTTCTCCTCCGCGACCGACCGCTGCGGAGATGATGACGGGGTATTCAACGCCGTCTTCGTCGAAGACTTCGCGCAGGGCGACGAGAGCGGCTTTCGCGTTGAGCGAATCGAAGATGGTTTCCACCATCATGATATCGGTTCCGCCGGCGGCGAGCGCACGGATTTGATGTTTGTAGCTGTCGCGGACCTGGTCGAAAGTGATGACACGGAAACCGGGATCTTCGGCGTCGGGTGAGTTCGTCAGTGAGACGGTCATCGGCCCGATCGCTCCTGCGACGTAGCGTTTGCGACCGGTTTCATTCCCGATGCGGTCAGTCCATTTGCGGCAGAGTTTGGCGGACTCGTAGTTAATTTCCCACGCGAGATCGAGGAGGAATTGATTTTCGCAGACCTTTTCCTGAAAGAACTCGGGGTCTTTGCGTCCGGTCCCTTTTTCGCGGGGATCTTCGACGAAGAATTCGCTTTGCGCGAGAGTCGTTCCGGAAAAGGTGTTGGTTTCGATGATGTCGGATCCCGCTTCGAGGAAGCGCTTGTGAATGTCACCGATCACGTCGGGTTTCGTCAGCGAAAGGATGTCTCCGTTGTTGAGAAGGTCTTTGTCATTCTTCGCGAAACGTTCGCCGCGGGCGTCGGACTCCTCGAGGCCGTAGCCGCGAATGGTGGTGCCCATTGCGCCGTCGAGGACGAGGATGCGTTCTTTGAGGGCTTTGCGAAGTTCGGAAGTGAGTTCGGATGACATGACGTGGATGGCGCTGCGCGCCGCAAAAGGTGAAAAGTAAAAGGTCGGGAGTCTCTGTGGTGAGGTACGAGGGGCTCGAAAAACGGTCTGTTTTGAAACACCAATAACCCCGTTGGGTCAAAGACTCAACAGGGCGGTGTCTAACAGGGGTATGTCAGGGACTGTACCCTGTCTGGTTTTATTTTATTGTCCAAAAATAATGCGAACGCCACCGAAAGCTCCGAGTCCGGCGGCTTCGTATCCGGTCGTGGTGGTGAAGGGATCATCAAATACATTTTCGACCCGGCCGTAGAATTCGACGTTGTCGGAGACTTCGACGCTTCCGAAGATTCTTGCGACGGTGTAATCGCTGAGGGTGACGCCGGGTGAATCGAGTCTGTCGTAAGCGCCGGTAATTTCAGCACCGAGTGTCCACTTGTCGCCGCGAGTCACGACTCCTGCGCCGAGCTGATGTCTGGGACGTCGTGGAAGACGGTCGCCGGGGCCGCCCTGAAATCCTCCGAAATACTGACCTGATACGATCTCTGCATCGAGGAAAGTGTAGTTGGCGTAGAACTGGACGTTCTCAGACGGGCTGTATTTGAATTCGAGTTCGACTCCGGAGGTGTAGGTGTCGACGATGGAGGGGAGGAAGAAAGTAATCGGATCGATGTCGATGAGATTTTCCACATCGGACTGGAAGTAGGTCAGAGCGATGCTGCTGCGTTCGTTGATGACGCGCTGTTGCACTCCGACTTCCCAGGTTGTGCTCTCCTCGGGGAGAATCGTGGACGGATCGAGAGTGGGGTCGAGGAAGATGAAGTCCTGCCCTGAGGGGGCTTTGTATCCGGTCGCTACCTTTCCGAAGAACGTCGTGCCGGTGGCTTCGGTGTGGTGGCTCAGCTGAGCGCTGTAGGTGCCTTTGCTTTCGAAGGAGTCGTGATCGTCGTAGCGCCCCGAGGTGAGGAGGTGGAAGCCGTAGGGAAGCGCGATGTCAGCCTGAGCGAAAATGCTGGTGTAGCTGTATTCGAACTGTGAGGGCTGATTGAAGAATCCGGGAATGAGAGGGGTGCGCTCGAACTCGTAGCCGTAATATCCTGCGCCGAGGGTGTAAGTGGCATCTTTGGTAGGATGGTAGTTGAAGACCGCTTCGGCTTCGTGACCGAACTGCTCGAGGAGATTGTCACTGAAGAAGGGGGCGCGAGTCGCTTCGAGCTCGTTCTCGGTGTAGCTGTAGAAGGTGGAGAAATCCCAGTCGTCCCGCTGGATCGAGAAGCGGGGTGAAAAGAGGCTCGACTGATTTTTATTGAGCTGTTGCTCGGGGAATCCGAAGCCGAGTGATGAGCCGGGGACTTCCACTTCACCGTCCTGAATGTAACCGAGAACGTCAAGATAAACGCTGTCACCGATTTCGTAGGCAACGTTTCCGCGGATCGACTGGTTTTCAAAAGCAGACTGAATCCGGTCGTTTTCCGTTTCGTGGTAGGAAGTGTCGAGCGCGATGCCGACGCGTCCGTCGCGAAGCGTGACTTTCTGGCCGGAGCGGAAGGTGTCAAAAGAACCGCCTTCGAAATAAGTGCTGAGAGTGTTGGACTCGACATAGCGGGCATCGGTGGAGCGCAGATCGATCGCACCGCTGAGGGCGTCCGAACCGTAGAGTGAGCTCACAGCTCCTTTGTGCAATTGGATCGACTCGAGGTTCGCGGTGTCGAGAAACTCAATCTGGTAGAGGCCGGCGAGTCCCGGGGGAAGGCGACGTCCGTTGAGCATCACGACGGTGTGATTGCTCTCCATTCCGCGGATGAAAAGAGAGGTGGTCGATCCCGCCTGACCGGTTTGAACGACGGAAACGCCGGCCGACTGCCGAAGCGTGTCCTGAATGTCGTAGTGCTGGAAAGTTCTCAGTTCAGCGCCGGAGAGTGTGTCGACCGAGGGGAGTAGGGCCGAGTCCGTCGCGTCTTCGGTGATTTCAGGCTTCGGGTTCCGCGTCGAAATTTGGGGAATCGCCGCCTCCTGAATCGCCGCTTCCCGAATCACGACGGAGCGCGTTGATTCTCCGCTCGTGACGACGGAGACGTCGAGGCTCGCGACGTCATCGACGAGAGTGCTCGATGTCTCCTGAGCATGGAGCAGGCTCAAGGTGGAAAATCCGACGATCAGGGCTGTCTTGAAGTTACGTATCATCATATCTTGATTTGTATATATGTTGATAGGATGTTTCTCGGGATGCGCAATTGGTTTTTCGTTAAAAAGTCATTTTTTTGTATGACAAAACGCGGTCTTGCCTAAGCCGACGAATTCGTTCATCTTTCTCCAAGCATCAGGAGTGGTTTCGCGAAAGCGGGATCCGGCAACCTGGTTTGGAGAAGCCAAGGTGCCTTGGATGCTGCGGAGGGGGAACTCTCTTCAGTAGCCGATGTGCAGACGCTCGCGTCTGAACAGAATTTCTCCGGAGAATTTCCCGGGTGGGAAAGGATCCCGATCCTGATGCGGTAACTGATTGAAACCGGAAACTGCATCAAGAAAATGACCTATCTAGACTTAAGCGCCGATACGCTCGGCAGCACATCGAACACCGGGACCTGCTCCCGGGGAGCGGTCCTCGCCTCGCGGGGGCAACAGGACAATCCCGATCACCACCTCTGGAATAACCGGGGCACGTGGTGGTGTCATTTCACGCTTCATCGGGCGGATTACACCTCGGAACGAATCAGGGTATCGCTGAAAACGCGCGACGTTCTCGTTGCCCGTCAACGTCGGGATGAACTTCTCGCTTCATTCGCATGAACTCGCGTGTCACCGAAGCTCCGCGCCGGCAAGTGGGGGCCGGCGCTCGATTCCCTTCGAATTTCGACTCGTGGCCGATCGCGATGAGGAGACGGTTTCTGGCGAATGCGCTCAGGGATCAAGGTTAGCGAGAATGCTCTCCTTCTCGGTTTTCATCTCATTGATGAGTTCCTGAATGCCGCTGAGGCGCTGAGTCGCAATCGATGTGCCCTTATTGGACAGGTTGAGATAGAGCTTGGCCAGATCGATCAAGTCGTCTGCCTGGCCGTGGTAGTCCCGGACGTCCGCGTGAACCTGTGTGCGCATTTTGGAAAGCATGAAGTCAGACGCTTCCAATTTGCGCTTCAATGCCTCGTAATCGATTCCCCGGTTTTCAAGTTCAAAAAACGGTTCAATCGCCGTCGTGACGGCGTCTAAACTTTTCATTATCTCTGCCTTCTGGGAGACGGGACGTTGCCCGTATTCGAGCATCGCCCGCGCGGACCCGTGGTTTCTGAACTGATTGACGATCGCTTCGAGCCTGTCCTGCGCCGACTGGAAACGGGAGAGTTCTGCGAGAGACATTTTCTCCGACGCCCGTTTGATTTCGGCAAAAGCGGCGCTCGCATCCAAAAGGTTTTGCGGCGTTTCGGTGGAGAGCAACGCCATCGCTTCTTCGGGTGTCGAGTAAGTGATTATCTCGGATTCGAAAAGTTTTTCAAGAGCGTTGGAGGTCTGCAAGTAATCGACGAGAGCTTCGAAATTTGACTCCCGAATGAGCAGGTAGGGTTTTCCCAGTCGCGACGCAGCCTCGAGGAGCGATTCCATTTCATTCGGCCTCGTGTTGGCTTCGGAGATACTGAACTGTTCGTTAACGGTGATTTCCCTGAGCGTTGCCACGAGGAGCGCGGGAATCCATCGGCCCACTTTGGCCTGGCACTGGATTCGCGGGCCGGGAAGCTGATCTTCCGACGAGAACCGGAAAACTCCGATGGCGTCGGCAGGCCAGGTAAGACTTTGTTTTTCGAGAAATTTCGGAGATATCTTAATCGGCGGCAGAGGGATTCCTTCAGTGTCTGCGAGAATCGGCAGTGTCGGGTAGAGCTCGGGGCTCTCTGCGCCGACGAAAGGAAAAAGGTCTTTCTCAGCGGCACCACGGGGATTGCGCAGCGTGAGTTCGAAATCGCCGGCTACGAAATATTCGTCAATCGCGGCCACTTTCAAAATCGCTGGAAGCGAGCGTGAAATCGGGGTGAATTCAGAGAGATCCGTTGCCGGTTTCGGCGGCCGCGAGGCGGGGCGTTCGTCCGACATCTTTTGAGGTGTCGTTGCCGGGGGCTTGATGGACGCTATCTTTGATTTTTCGGCTCGCAGAAGTTCTCTGCCCTCCTTCATGAAATAATCCGAGCGGGCCGTCGATTTAGAGGAATCGGGCTGAAGCGCGAGAAAGTCGCTCCAGGGAACGGGTTTCCCGTTGGTCGACTCTGCCAATTTGAGAATTCTCTCATCCGGGGGATCGGGATGAAGGATGATCGAGAGATCGAGGAGGAGCGCAGCGAGTTTCCGCTCTTCGGGCTCGACCGGTGCCTGCAGCATTCTTGAGGCGTGGTTCCACAGAATTTCCGAAACTGAGCTGAGACTTTTGAAGTAAGGGGTGGGCTCCGGCAGGACGCCGCGCATGAGGTTGCGGTAGGCGGCTCTCGACTGGTAGTGGAGGGGGCTGAGATTCAGGGCGACGGCGAGGGATTTCTCCTTCAGATCCTCGTCGACTTTAGACTGGCCGCTGAAGTTCGAGACGATCGCGACGAGTGCTCCGAGAAGGTTTTCTTTCTCCTGTTCCTCGAGAAAAATGCCATCCGCTGAAAAGCTGATACGGTCATATTGCGGCTCATCGAAGGCGCGAGCCTGCATCGCCAAAACCATGGGCAGGCAGAAAAGGATGGAAAAGGTAACTGAGAGGGGCGCTTTCATGCCTCGCGAATGACTAGCGATGCTATCATTCTGAGTGCTCTCTGTCTATCCTGCTCTATCATTTTCAATACTTTCATGATGAATACTGAAGTTTCTGAGACCGTTCTTTTTTACGACACTGACTGCGGTGGAGTCGTTTCCAACATCGCCTACCTCCGGTTCGTCGAGAAAGCGAGAGCGGCGCTTTTTACCGATCTTGGAATGGGGTTGGCGGAAATGAACGAGAGCCAGTTGTTCCCGGTCGTCGTGAGAACGGAGATTGATTATATTTTTCCGGCGAAATTGGGAGATGAAGTGATTATTGCAGGGCGCCTCGCTGAGGTGGGGAAAGTTCGGGCAACCTGTGAGTTTGCATTGTCCGTAGCGGACGCAGGCGGGGAACCGAAGGTGATCGCGAGTGCGAAACAAACCGTGGCGCTCGTCCAAATGCCGTCAGGACGCCCGAAACGGATGCCTCAGGAGTGGATTTCCGGAGCTTAAATCCGTCATTAAGAGGCTGCTTTTTTTCTTGCTGAGGTGAAACTGATCACTCACATTGTAAATACAACGCCTTTTTCAATGAGCAACGAAACAGACAATTTAGAAGCGGGATTAATGTTCTCTATCCTGAGACGGGGAGAGAGGGATCCGATCGGGCCTTATTCCGAGCACGATCTGTTACAACTCCTTAACAACGGAGATGCTTCGACCGAGGATATGGTTTTTTACGAAGGCCTTGGTGAGTGGAAACCGATCCACGAAGTTTTCGATGTTCAGGAGCAGATCAGTCATTTTGTCGATGACGGGCAGGACACCGAGCGCGTTGGAATTGCCTTCCGCGAAGTGACGGCGATCGTCGGGCAGAGCGAGCACATTTATTACATCGCGGTTCAGGCGAAGGCGAGCCTCCTCAGTAAAGCGAAGCAGTGCGTCGTGATCACGGAGAAGCACCTGTTTTTGATCAATGAAAAACGCGTGGGCTATGAACTCGAAGCGCATCCCTGGAAGAGCATCACGAACACCTTGATGCGTGACGAAGGGAAGTCACTGGGCACCTTTTCGATTTTACTCGGCGGTGAGAAGCGGATGGACATTTGTCATATCCCGCTCAAACAGGTGCAGCGTCTTTTCCAGCTCTCGCAGGAGATGAAAGAAGGCGTGGGCTAGCCGTTTTTGAAATCAGCGACGACCCAGGTATTTCGTCATCGAGCGAATCATCGCTTCGGCGAGTGCCGGTGACGCTTTCATCGCTTCGTGAAGTTTATCGTGAGGGATTCCCAGTGCGGACACTTCGGTCGCAGCTTTAACCGTTGCCGTTGCGGCGGTGTGTGAAACCGCGCTGATTTCGCCGACGACTTCGCCGGGCGCGGAGACCCGGTTGATGGATTGACCGTCGATCGAGACGTCGAGGTCCCCCGTGACCAGTCCCCAGATACCCTCCCCGGTCTTGCCTTCGTGGATGAGAACGGTGCCGGGCTCCAGCTGATGCAGCGTTCCCTGATTGATGAGATTCTCCAGCTCTTCGCCCGGAAGCGTAGCGAAGACATCACATTTTGAAAAAAGTTCGGAGAGACCGGCGGTATTCATCAGGGTGTAGTGGTGTGATTCCGAGCCTGAGATCTCTGATTCGGAGCACGGTTATAGATTGAACCGTTTCTCAGAGGATCGCAAGTAAGCTGAGAGTCCGTAAACACGACAGTTCTGCCGGTAGATAACGGAACAGCAAAAAAGGAGCGGAACGCCGCGCGGGCGATTGCATTGGTGGCTTCGAGATCCGACACTCAGGTTATGGACAGAATGGAACGGCGAAAAACACCGGGCGAGCCGGGAACGTATACAGGACAAATCGTCGAGAAAGCGGGCGCGTTCCCGGATGGGGCAACGGGTCTTTATCTGCGGCTGAGTATGGGGGACTACAGGATCCAGTGTGCCGGCCCGGATATAGCGGAGGCGGATCTGCTTCGCCGCGTGGATTCCTGCGTGACTCTGCGGGGCGAAATTCAGGGCGGTGCGAGGCAGGCTTCAAATGAAGCTGAGGATCTGGTGATCGTTACCGCTTTGGTTGACTGATTGACGATTGGTCCGATCGGGTGTCGATTCCTTTCCGGCAAACTACGAGCCGTTTTTGTGAATTATGTTGAACGACCCAGCTAAAGAATCCGACGCCGAGCCGGTTGAGGTTCGGTGTTATTTCGTCCGTGAGCGCAACGCTCTTCTCGTGAGAGGAGACTTCTCGCCGGTTTACACGGACTTTTACCTTCATCTGATGCAGCAACAGATTCGCTACGAGGATGGTTTGGACGACTGGCTCAAGGACGGGCTCGCTGCTCTCACGTTGCATCTTGCGTCACGGCCGTGGAATGAGTCGGTTGCCTGGACTCTGAGTTGGCAGAAGCCGCTGCAGAACCTTTTTGTAACGGGAAGCAATATTCACGGAAATGTGACGGGGAGAGTCTTTACCAGGGACGTCAGAGAGCGGGACAAGAATCTGTTTGTCTCGCAGGTTTCCCGCGAAGGGGAGGAGCCGCGGCAAAGCATGATCACGGTCGATCAGCCCAATTTGTTCGCCGTTGCGGAGTCGTTTTACGAGCAGAGTGAACAGCGCCGCGCCCGGTATTTTGCTCATGGAGAAGAGGATTTTGTCCTCGTCACCGCTCAGCCGGAATGCGACATGGAGTGGCTCGAGTCACTGACTGATGAATCGATTTTGACTATCGATCAAACTGAGACGCTGAGCTTGCTTGAGAAGCGTGAGTATCGATTTGGCTGCGGTTGCAATATTGAGAAAATTTTCCCTATCATCGCCGGAATGGACAAAGTTTCGCTCGATGACATGTTTGCGGGTGATGAAACTCTGGCGGCGAGTTGCCCGCGTTGCGGAGCCCGCTACACCGTCACACGGGAAGCGTTGGAGGCGTATATCGAACAATGAGTGTATCAAAAAAAGGAGGACCGAAGCGGAGAGAGCAGGAACTTGCCTGGATTGGCGACACCGTGCTCGACTTGTATGCCCGTAGCTGGATCCTTGAGAATAAAGGGGATCTGTGCGGCGAAACGCTCCGGATGATGACGTCGAATCAGTTTCTGGCCTGTTTTGGAAACCCCACTTCGGTGGAAGCCAAAATCGGAACGATCTATCGCGAAGTGGGGCTTCAACCGGCTTTCGATTGGATTGAAGCCGAGCTTTTGCCGCTCTTTCAGAAGCAAATTCGCAAAAAACGGTGAAATACGAAAGTTTTTCTCACGTATGAGAGGTTCCGGGTGAATCCGTATTTTACTAATTCCCGCGGTCACCTTATCGTCGGGCTGTCTACCTGCCGGACAGACAGTTTTACACACACATGAAACACGAAACACACCGCATTGGTTGTCCGATGCACAGGCTGGTTGCTATTCTCATTGCAGGATTTGGCGCTTTACTCTTTTCTTCCTGTACCACGACTTCCACGCAGACGTCGACGACGGGACCCAGTGGAGCCGGACAGCTCTCACCATCGAAATTGAACAATCCTGCCGTGAAAGCGCGGAATGCTCAAATTGCGATGGAAGCGCCCGGGGATTACTACATCGGTCGCCGCTGGTGGACGGATGGAACCCGCTTCTGGGGGTATCTTCGCAAGCCGCGTCAGCCGTGGTCAGAGGCCAAGCTCGTGATCATGAACGAGACGATTTCCAAGCAGCCCGATCGAATTCCTGAAGAGGGGATGAATCGCCGACACGGTTACGACCACAACTACGAGTACCGGATTTGGGGAAGTTTTGTCGGCGGTGATATCTACGACCCCAATTCGAATTTCATGGTGCCGCAATTTCGTATCACGAAGTATGAGTTGATCAGCGAGAACCCCGGATTTCTTTTCTATCCCGGCGAGGAATACAGCCCCCGACACCTTCCTATCAAACATCCTCCTTTCCCATAGGGGGGGGATTCTGCGGCGAAGGGCGTGAGGGCCCGGACCCGCTTTCATCAGGAGGAAGTCATGCGATAGCCGTTACGGCTTCCTAACGGCTTCCTAACGGCTTTCACCGGCGCACTTCAGGGATTCTCCCGCTTCGAGCGGGAGGACTGATCCGTCCGATGGAATTTCGCGACCTCGTTTCCGTTGAAAAAGAGGTCACGAAAAGCTTGGTCGAATTGATCTGTTTGTTAGATTGTGATCCTGCAGGAAGTTGCGATGAGCCAATCTAGAATACTGGTAGTGGAAGACGAACCGGCAATTGCGGAGACGATTCTATACGCGCTGCAGTCGGAGGGATTTGAGGCAACTCATTGTGAAACGGGTGGTGGAGGCCTCGCCGCCTTTCGGGAGAGGGTTCCCGATTTTATCGTCCTCGATGTCGGTTTGCCGGACGTCACCGGCTTTGAGGTGTGTCGTGAGATCCGGAAGACGTCCGATGTGCCGATTTTGTTTTTGACCGCGAGAGAGGGGGAGATTGATCGCGTTGTCGGGCTCGAGATCGGTGCCGATGATTATGTGATCAAACCTTTCAGCCCGCGGGAACTGACTGCGCGGATCAATGCTATTTTGCGTCGGACCATGAATCGGCTGAACCCGGGGCAGAGCAGCGAGGTGGAGATGATTCAGAACGGTCGCCTTGAGTTATTCATGGATCGTTACCTTGCGAAACTGGATGGCAGAGATCTGGATTTGTCCCGTTACGAGTTCGGCATGCTGAAGCTTTTTATGAAGCATCCGGGCCGGGTCTATTCGAGGGATCAACTTATGGAACAGGTCTGGGATGAACCCGAGTCGGCGCTGGATCGAACCGTAGATGCGCATATCAAAACGCTCCGTCGGAAGCTCCATGAAATCGATTCTGATTTTGATCCCGTGAAAACGCATCGCGGGATAGGTTACAGTTTTTCCGACGACTGATTCGATCAAATGAAAACGACTTTTTTCATGGTGGCCGGCTTTCTCCTTATCGCCGGAGGAGGCTTTTTCGTTCTCATGAAGACGATTCGAAACGACGTTGAGCGGCAATACTCGCAGGCGTCGGAGGAACCCCTTGTCGATACCGCTCATCTTTTTGCGAGTTTGTTAGAGCAGGGGGTCGAGGATGGTGTGATCGACGTTTCCGTTATGAGGGAGGGGTTTGAGGACGCTTACGAACGGGAGTTTGTCGCGCAGATCTACCAGATCCGGAAGACGGAGATTCAAACTCACGTTTACGTGACTGACGCTGAAGGGATCGTCATTTTTGATTCCGAGGGTGGCGTTCGTGAGGGGGAGAATTATTCACAATACAACGATGTTTACCTCGCCCGCGCCGGTGCCTACGGGAAGCGTGCTTCAAGAACCGATCCTGACGATTCGCGCACGACGGTGTTTTATGTCGCGGCCCCGATCTTTGATCAGGAAAGCGGAGAAATGGCCGGTACGCTCACGGTTTCGAGGCCGGAGACGGCGATGGCACCTTTTGCAGAGGAATCGCGCAGCCTCATCTTGAAGGCGAGTTTCGTCACCGCTGCAATCGTCGTGGTCCTGGGCTCGTTGTGGGCATACTGGATCCTGCTTCCGGTGAGCCGGCTGACCAGGGAGGCCGAGCGCATTGCCGAGGGGCGGCAGGCGTCGATGCCTGAAATGGGGATCGCTGAATTTCGCACCCTGAGTATTGCGCTGGAAAATATGCGGCGGGAGCTGGAGGGAAAGCACTACGTCGAGAACTACGTTCAGGCTCTTACGCACGAATTGAAGAGCCCTCTCGCAGCGATTCGGGGCGCTGCCGAACTGATCGATGAGAAGATGCCGGAAGAGCAACGTCGACGATTTCTCGACAACATTCTCACCGAAACGAGCCGGAGCGAAGACATGGTAAGACGTCTCGTTCAACTGGCTTCGGTGGAGAGTCAAACTTCGCTGAGAAAGCTCGAGAAGCTCGACTTTGCGGCCCTTGTTCAGGAAGAACTGGCCGATCTGTCTTCCGTCGTTGAGACGAAAAAGCTTCGAGTGCGATCGGAGGGGCTCGATGGGCCGCAGTTGCTCGAGGGGGACCCGCTCATGCTTCGGATCGCGGTTCGGAATGTCCTGAACAACGCCATCGACTTCACTCCCGGGAGAGGCGCGCTGGAGGCTCTCCTCTCGCGTGAGGACGACCGCTTGGTTCTCAGGGTGATCGACTCGGGGCCCGGCATCCCCGACTACGCCGAGGGACGGGTCTTTGAGCGCTTCTACTCGCTGAAAAATGAGGTCACCGGGCGCAAGGGATCCGGGATCGGGCTCAGTTTTGTCCGCGCGACGATGGAGCTTCACGGCGGCGATGCCACTCTCGCGAACCGGGCCGGCGTCGGCGCGGAGATGACTTTGCGATTTCCGGTTTAGCATCCACTCCCGGGAAGATCTCATACCCTTCGGAACCTTTGTCACGACACCGGAAGGCCGGGGGGCGGATGCTCCTCCGTGTGATTGAAGAGAAGGTTGAACCGCGGGGAAGCTTTGCCGCCTTATCGAACTGCTGCTGTCGGGGCGTCCACGAGTAAGCGGACATTCCGGAGTCTCCCAAATTAAGCTTGATACCTAAAATTATGGAAATTATAGTAACGGTGCATGGAGTTCATTCAGAAACGAAGACACGCACAGCGAGGGTTCTCCATGGGGAACATGCTTTTTGTGCTCGCAATCGCCGGATCACTTTACGTCGCGAAGGGGCGGTTTTCCGGTCCCGCCATCGAGGGACAGCGCACGAGTCAGGTCGTGCAAGAGCTCGGGCAGCCCGTTGCGAAAGAGTCGATTCCGCGACCAAGTTGAGGCCGTTTTTCAGAAGGAACAGGTCCTGTTTCTCTTTGGACGTTTGCTAAGCAGAAAGGTGATATCGCCACGGTTACGTTTGTTGTGTTTGACAAAGGGAGAGCCGTCGATGTGCAGAAGAAGAGTATGAACACTCATGGTGGTCAGCTCCAGATAAACGGGAAGCCGCTGAATCTGAAGAATTGTCAGTGAGCTGCCGGGCGACTTCGGCAAAGCTGCCGATTTGTATCGGAGGGCGCTGAGAAGCGAGACTCGCCCCGGTTCAGCTCTACTTCTTTTCCGATCCGGCCTTGGCTTTATTTTTCTTTTTGCTGCGGCTTTTCCCCTGATGCTCCATCGCGGCCATTTCGGTCAGTTGGCCTTTGTCACCCTGATCTGCCATCCAGTCGTCGAGCTTCTTCCGGAGTTCTGCCCGCACTTCAGCGTGGTCCGCTGAATCGGCTAAATTGTTCCATTCGTGCCAGGAATTCCCGGTGGCATAAAGTTCGACGGCAGGGCGGTAATGGTAGTGGTTTACGAATGTTGCGGCACGCTTTTTGCCGGCGTTCGCCCGGCGAACCCATGAGAGAAATTCGGGAGACTGGGTGCACGCGTTCGTGAACTTTACTTCGGGCGTGAGATTGACGATGAGCTGGTAGTCCCGGCTTCGGACGGAACGGATCCCGTAGGTGTCAGATCCATTGTTGATTCCTTTGGTCGTCATGATCCCGAAAACGTGCGTTTTGTGTTCGTCGGAATCTCCTTTGAGAACGGACAGAAAACTTTTTCCGTCCATTTCGCCGACCGGTTTGACGCCGGCGGCATCGAGAAGCGTGGGGACGACATCAACGTATTCGACGATTGCGTCGGTCTTGCTTGCCGGCTCTATTTTTCCGGGCCAGCGGACAACGAGGGCCGTTCGAAGGCCGGGATCGTAGAGCGTCCACTTCGCAAACGGCATGCTGTTTCCCTGTTCGCTCGATAGCATAACGATGGTGCTTTCGACAAGGTCGTGCGTCTCTAACAGGTCGAGAATTTGTCCGACTTGATCATCGTAGTAGGTGATTTCGGCGAGATACTTTGAATAGCCATCTCTCGTCTCCGGTGTATCGATGAGGTAGGGCGGGAGCTCGATTTTCTCCGGTGGGTATCTCCCGGAATCGCCCTTGTTCCATGGGGTATGAGGCTCGTTTGAGCACGCAAAAAGGCAGAAAGGATTCCCGTCTCTTTTTGACTCTAACATGAGCGCACTGATTGCCTCTATGTCCGGATTGTTTTGCACGCCTGAATACTCAAACGGGAAAACAGATTCAGGGGAAATGTGGCGCTTTCCACTGAGTGCGACGCGGTAGCCGTGAGGTTTGAGGTGATGCACGATACTCTTCGTGCCCTCCCTGGCGAAAGTGTGGTTAGGGTAGGCTCCTGTTTTTACAGGGTAGATGCCGGTATACAAATTGTGGCGTGTCGGAGAACACATCGGAGCCGTCTGGAAGCAGTGGGAGAAGGTCATCCCCTCAGCGGCGAGTCGGTCGAAATTCGGAGTCTCAGCCTGTCCTCCGTAGAGGCTGAGATCGGTGTAGGTCAAATCATCGGCATTGATGAAGACGATGTTCGGGAGTTCCTCCGCAAGGGCAGGCGAGGCGAGAAAGGTGTACACAAAAAGGCGCTGTAGAAATAATTTCATACAGCGCCGATTGTAGAGATTTCTATCTAGCTTTTGAAAGGCTTAATTGCGGTTACCCGATAAGACTTTGTTGCGCCTTCAGCTGAGTGGAACTCGACTTCGTCGCCGATTTTCTTCTCAAGAATCTGGCTGCCACGCTCGGAGAGGTAGGCGATGATTCCTTTGTCCGGATCTGAATCCCAGGCACCGAGAACGCTGTAAGTGAGCGTGTCCCCTTTGCCGTCGACCGGCTCCAGTTCGACGACGGTTCCGATGGAAACAGCCGCTGTGTCAGCGCTGGAGAAGTCAGTAGGCTGGGCGAGTTTGAGATCGCGCTCCCAGTCGTCCTGGCGCTTCATGAGCACGCGCTGATACTCTTTCGCTGACTTGTATTCGAAGTTCTCCCGAAGGTCACCGTAGGATCTTGCGACCTTGATATCTTCCCGGTTCTGAGGAATCTCCTCTTTAACGAGTTTGTCGAAGGCTGCTTTCTTCTCTTCGAGACTTTTCTCGGAGACGATGAGCATTTCCTCTTTCACTTCGGTGCGTCCGCTGAGGAGATCCTGAATTTCAGGATGCATCTTGATGACGCGGGCCATGAGCGATTTACGGGTAAGTTCGTCGAAGGACGCGGAGGTAACGAGGCGACTCGCGAAGTTTCTGATCGTGTTGATGTTGGCACCTTCAATGAGGTCCGGGATCAGATCTTTGTCGTCACCAACGAGATCACGAAGGCGGTTTGCGGAGCGAACGGCACCTTCGTCATTGAGCTGGTCGGACTCGAGTGAGCTCATCACTGAGAGACTGAGAACGGGGTCGAAGATTGACTCAGCGAGACCTTTACGTTCCCGGCAGATCCAGGCAAGAGCGTCGGATGAGAGAGAGCGCTGCTGAAGTCCGTCCTTCATGTGGGCGATCACTGCATCTTTCTCGCCGGCTCCGTTCAGATAGTTCGCAATCTCAGCGATGGAACGAAGGTTGGTTTCGGAAATCAGGCCGAGCATCTTATCGACGTATTCGTCTTCTCCAAACGCGTCGGGGAAACTCTTGAGAACCTGACGAAGTCGAGTCAGAGAGAGTTCGCCGAACAACCCGGGAATCGCCGCTTCGTTGGTAGCGAGGATCTGAGCGGTGGTGATCTGGTCGTCGCTTGGAGTGTAGTCCTTGAGTTTGCTCTGGAGTTCCTCACGAATGAGGATCAACTCCACAGCGGGGACGTATTGAATTTTCACGCCCTTCTTGGCGATATCGCTGATCTCTTTTACGAGGTCTTCAAGTTTGTTCTGCTGATCTTTGAATGCGCTGATGTCCTTGATGATGACTTCGATCGCTTTCACTTTCGCTTTGAGGTCGCGCGCCTCGCGGAAGTCTTCGATCAGGCCCTCGGAGGGATCGAAATTTTCTTCACGGAGTTCGAGAGGTTCGGTGCGCTTGGCCGGAACCACGAACTGCATGTCATCACGAAGTTTCTTTTTCGTGGATTCCCACCAGCTCTTGTATTTGCCTTCGGGAATGACGTGGCCCTTGAGGAGCTCCTCGAGCTGATCGAGGTAGAGACGGGAATTGTTACTCGAGAGAACGAGCTTTACCAGAGCGGTTGGATCCGCTTTGGCGAGGTCCTGCATTTCCTCAAGAGAGGAGTGACGTTTCGCGAGAAATGATTCATCAGTGATCGGCGTGAGTGACATGCCGGCAAACTTCATTCCGAGGGAATGGCCGGGCTTGTCTTCAAAATCCACGATCACTTTGAGATTCAATCGATCCCATTCCACTACCTTTCCGGCCCCCCAGCTTTTATGCCGGCAGAATGTGCCGGGCGGAAGGAGTTCCAGTTCTTCGGCGGTTGCCGTTTCGATTTTGCCTCTTGAGACTAACTTTTCTAGATCGGGATGCATTATCTCCCAACATAAGAATAACCAGCGCTTCGCCAAGTGAAAAAAATTTTTGGTTGCCAATTTTAATTCACTTGCCTAATCTTCGTTCAATTATGAGAAAAATTTTGGCAGCCCTATTGCTCGTCGCTTTCACCTCAGTTGGTGTTGCAGACATCCACGAACCACCTAAGACGAAATACACGAAGACGCGTAAGCTCGGTCGTGGTGTCGCGAACATTTTGTATGGCTGGACTGAGATTCCCACGACGATGACTCGTGCGAATGAGCTTCACACTGAGCAGTCTGCAGGAATCATGACAGCGTATATGTTCCAAGGCATCCAGCGTGCAGGAGCTCGTCTCAAATTCGGTTTTTACGAGGTGATTAACTTCCAGCGTCCGCTTTACAAGGACAGCTACCGTCCCCCAATGGCTGATATCAATTATCTCCCCATTCAGGGATATGAGGAGTTTCCTCCGCAGATTGGTTTCCTCACAACCCCGGGATACAACCGCGGTCGGACTTGGTAATTTTCTCTGATATTCTCAATCCTGTTTCACGGGATTAATTTAAAAAGGCCGTCTCCGGACGGCCTTTTTTTGTGCGAATATTTTCCAATCTACCTGCCTGAAGGGATCAGATTCGATAGGTTTTGATGAAGTTTTGGTAAAACTCGACTCCTTTTTCCAAGTCGTTGATCGCCAGAAACTCGTCTTTCGTGTGCGCCTGGGCGATGCTGCCGGGGCCGCATGCGACGGATGGAATCCCTCCTCCCGAGAGTCTGCCTGCGTCGCAGAACCAGGGAGCTGTCGTCAGTTTAGAGCCAATTGATTCCAATCTCCGGACGCCATCGGTTTCGGGCGGCGTCAGCAGAGGGACTGAGTCGCATTGAATTTTAATCTCGAAGAGATCCTCCAATCCCTCATCGGCGAGGAGCTTCCGGACGAGTGCGAGTCCTCCCCCGTCGGCGTTGAATGATGGCGTTTCTCTGAAGTCGAGCGTTGCTGAGCAAAAATCGGGGACGATGTTCGGACTGGTTCCGCCTCTGATCATTCCAATGTTCATGGTCGGGGCACCGAGGGTCTCGTCACGGTAATTCGGTAAAATACTTTCGATCTTGTCGATCAGCCGGGGGAGGTGATCGAGAATCGGCCGGATCGCGTTCACTCCTTCATGAGGCGTTGAGCCGTGGCAGGAGCGTCCACGGGTGATGAGTTCGAGCCAGACGCATCCTTTGTGGGCGTGGACCGTTTCGAGGCTCGTTGGTTCCCCGACGAGCGCAAAGTCAAACTCGCTGCCGTGTTGCACGGCAAAGTGAGTTGATCCGGGTTGCCCGGCCTCTTCCCCCATGAGTCCGACGAACGCGACCGGTCGCTGGAGTGCCGCGAGCTCGTCTTTCATCGTGAAGAGCGCCCAGAGCATGGCGGCCATGGTGCCCTTGGTATCAGACGCGCCGCGGCCGTAAATTCTTCCGTCGCTAATGTCGGCGGCAAACGGGTCCACGGTCATCCCCACGACGCTGACGGTGTCAATGTGAGGGGCGAAGAGGACTCCCTTTTCCGTCGAGTGGGAGGGGAAGCGTGCGATCACGTTGGGACGATTGGGCAGGACTTCTTCGTAGGAGATCTCAGCGCCGCATTTTTCCAGAAACTTTCCGACCCACCTTGCGCATTCATTTTCCCCGGTCGCCCCCTGATCGGGGGCGTTGTCCGGATTCACGCTCGGTATGCGTATCAGTTCCCGGAGGAGGGCGACAGGGGAGTCAGGAAAATTCATGAGAACTGAAGCATAGAAGAGATTTTGATCGGAGGAACTCAAAATTAAAGGCGCCGGACAAAAAACAACCGGATGCGCACCGTGAAATCCGGGACAGGCGATCGCTCTTTTTTTGAAGGTTGATCGGCACCGATTGATTCCGGTTAGCCCGTGGGTGGGGGTCGCGGCGCAGCCTCGCTCTCATCGTTTCTGATGGTGAAAAAAAATCGCGAAATTGAGAGTCACAACTCATTATGCTGTTGACACATTCCACGATTCAATGCCTTATGGGAGGCTGAACTTTTAAAAAGTTATTTTCGAATGAGCGACCAAGACCCACCCAAGCCTTCCGTGAGCACTTCAACGGTGCCGTTGAAGAAGGAGACTGTCCGAATTAGTCTGCGAGCCCAGCCTGATGAGTCCGGCCCGGTAGCTCCGAAAGGATCCACTGCGCCGATTCCTTCAGACGGCCCGTCGACGGCACCCGTAGCCGGAATGCCGGCGACTGGTCCTATCGCACCTGCTGCGGGAAGCGGTCCCACTGATCCGATTGATGCGACAGCGCCTCTTCCAACCGACGCGCCAACGACAGCTCCGATTGCGGGCGTTGGCACGTCTCCCAATGCACCACGTCCGCCGGCACCGTCCGCGGCAGCACCGCCCGCGCCGACACCTCCTCCGGGAGCGCCGGCGCCTCCGAGAGCTCCTGCTCCGACGCCGTTGAGCAGTGCCCCGGGAGCCCCGCCGGCACCACCTGCTGCGCCATCGGGTGCACAGACTATTCCACTTTCAAAGGGGCCTGATCCACTCGGTCCAACCGCACCGGTTGCCGCCCCCGGAAGCCCCGATCCGCTCGGGCCGACTGCTCCCGTAGCTGCCGCAGCTCCATTGGCTGCTGCGCCTGTGGCTGCCGCCGGTCCCGTGGGAGCCAAAACAATTCCTCTCTCGAAGAGCCCTGGCGGCCCTTCTCCGGTCCCTGTAGGGAAGGCTACCGTTCCACTCAAGGGTGGTGCGAAGCCTCTTCCTCAGGCTACGGTTAAGATGGGGGAAACTCAGGGATTAGGTGGTCCTTCCACGAAAGTCATTAACGAGAAGCCCAATATTCAATCCACTGCTGAGGAAGCAGAGGAGGAATGGGAAGAAGAATACGAAGAATCCGGTCTTATGCCATTTGCAATCATTGTCCTTATCCTTGCCGTTGCGGTTTTAGCTATCGAGCTTTTCACCAAGATGGGCGCAGGAGGCTGATCCTCTATCGCCCCAGTGCGGGGCCGGTTGCTGGATGTTTACTCCGCCTCTTTCGGCGGAGCCTCAGACCCTATCCGGGCGAGATTTGTTTTCTCCCGATGGTGTTCGGATTTCCCGAAAGGCACTCGCGTGTACGCGGGCAATTGCCGTCACGGTGAAGATGAATTGAGGCTTGCCTAGTTTCTGTTTTTGAACGAAAGATAGATTCAATCGACCGGAGCTGTGATCAGTTCTACCGGTCGGATTGAATCACTATTTAATTTCAAATCCCATGGCACACGAATCCATCGTAAATCTCACGAGTGAAAATTTTGAAGCTGAAGCCGAGAAGGCGTCAGTTCCTGTTATTATCGACTTCTGGTCCGAGCATTGCGGTCCCTGCAAAATGCTTTCTCCGGTATTGGACGAAGTTGCTGCTGAGATCGGTGATGCAGCGAAGGTCACCAAAGTGGATGTGATGGATCAAAGAGAGCTCGCGATGAAGTTCAATGTTCGTGCGGTTCCTACGCTCGTCTTTATGAAGGACGGCGAAATCAAGGAAACGAAAACGGGCATCATGATGAAAGATGCCATCATCGAAAAGCTCAATTCATTCGCTTGATTTCAGAGGAGGAAGATCGCCTTCCTGCTTCTTAACACCCTGATTACCCAATGGCGAACACGACTGAACAGCTCTCTCGGAAGGGGAATCCTCTTTCGATCCCGCTTGTACTCCTGCTCGTGGTGATCACGGTTTCCTACCGTGTTATTGCGTCGAGCTTCGACTTCCTCGGAAATACGGCGCCGCTCATGGCGATTGCTTTCGGGGGCGCGATGCTCCTCGGGGCGCGTTTCTGGTGGCTTCCCGTTCTCCTCCTGATTGTCAGCGATCTCATTCTGGGATTCGTAAACGGCTCCGGTGGGATTGGTGGCTACACCTTGATGTCGGCTTTCTTTTACCTGTCCGTCGCGTGGGTAGGCGGGCGCGCCGGAAGTCGTGAGCGCATCTGGCCGATGATGTGGTGCGGCACTCTGTTTTGCGGCATCCTCTTTTATGTGGTTGCCAACACTTACAGCTTTCTGGCGTGGCCGGGGTATGAAAAATCTCTCGCCGGATGGTGGCAATCCCAGACGATTGGGAATCCCAATTTCGCTCCTCCCGCATGGGTTTTCCTGCGGAACGCGCTCGTTGCCGATTCCATCTGGTGTGCTCTCGCCGGGCTTCTTTTCTTCTGGAATCCGAAGCGCGTTGCGACGGAATCGACGGTGGTGAGCTGATCGTTTCGGGCGGGCGTGACCGGTTGCGTGCCGGGAAAAATTTTCTGCAAACGCTTTACGAAGCGATGAAGGCAATTACCGTCCTTCATGTCTGATTCGACTCACCCTTTCCTGCAGGACGATTTTCATATTCGTTGGTCCACTCTCGTTCCTGAAGCCATTGTTGCCGATATTTCTGCGGCGCTGGTTACGGCTCAGGCCAATATCGATGCGCTCTGTGAGGCGCCTGTGGAAGACCTGACTTTCGAAAATACGCTGCTCGCACTTGAAAGCGCGACGGAGGAATTGTCCGCCGCCTGGGGAAAGGTGGGGCATCTCGATTCCGTTCGAAACAACGACGCCCTGCGTGAGGCGTATAATGAGATGCTGCCTAAGGTGACGCAGTTTTACTCGCGCATTTCTCTCAACGAGGCGTTGTGGAGCCGGCTCAAAGCGTATTCCGAATCCGACGATGCCGCATCGCTGACGGGTGTGCGGAAACGGTTTCTCGAAGAGACGATCAAGGATTTTGTCCGGAGCGGTGCTGACTTGCCCCCTGCGGAGAAAGAGCGTCTCGAAAAGGTTCAGTCCGAACTCGCTGAGGTGACTCAGAAGTTTTCGGAGAATGTGCTCGATTCGACGAATGCGTGGGAATTGATTCTCGAGGATGACTCCAGGCTCGCGGGACTTCCTGATACCGCGAAGGCTGTCCTGCAGGCGGAGGCCGCGTCGAAGGATTTGGGGACGGAGGAAAACCCCGTCTATCGAATCACGCTCAAAGCGCCGGTTTATTTTCCTGTGTTGGAGTATGCGGATGATGATGATCTTCGCCGTGAGGTTTGGGAGGGAAGCATCACCGTGGGAAAAGCGGGGGAATGGGACAACACGAGTTTGATTCAGCGAATTCTCAAGCTGCGACAGGAAAAGGCGAGTATCCTGGGGAAAGCGAATTTCGCCGATCAGGTGCTCGAGGAGAGGATGGCGGGAGACGGTGAAACAGCGCTGTCGTTTGTCGAAGATCTTGCCGCGAAAACGATGGGATTTTACGAAAAGGAAATTGATGAGCTCGCGGCATTTCGCAAAGAGCGGGAGCCGGATTGGGAGGGGCCTTTTGAGCCCTGGGCAGTCGCCTACTGGTGTGAGAAACTTCGAAAAGATCGCTACGCTTTTGATGAGGAGGAAGTCCGCCCCTATTTTGCGATTGGAAATGTGATCGAGGGAATGTTTCGTCTCACTGAGCAGGTGTTCGGATTTAAAATCACTGAGCGTGATGCGGTTTACGCCACCCCCGGCACTGAACCGGAGAGCGACGGCGTAGAGGTCTGGCACCCTGAGGTGAAGTTCTACGATCTTCACGATGAAGAAAGCGGTGATCATCTCGGCTCTTTCTATGCGGATTGGCATCCCCGCGATGAGAAGCGCGGTGGTGCGTGGATGAATTATTTGAAAACGGGAGCGCCCGCGGTCGAAGGGGTGAGTGAGCGAAAGCCACACCTCGGATTGATTTGCGGAAATCTGACTCCGTCTTCGAAAGGGAAGCCTGCGCTGCTGACGCACCATGAGGTCGAAACCGTCTTCCATGAGTTCGGACACCTTTTGCACCACTTGCTGGGTGAGGTGGAGATCAAGTCTTTCAACGGAGTTAACGTGGTCTGGGATTTCGTGGAGTTGCCATCGCAGATCATGGAGAACTTCTGTTGGTCGCGCGTGAGTCTCGACTTTTTTGCCAAGCACTGGGAGACGGGGGAACCCATTCCGGAGGCGTTGTTCAGCAAAATGCTGGATGCGCGCAATTTTCAGTCTGCGATGACGATGATGCGCCAGGTAGCCTTCGGGAAGATGGATCTCGAGCTTCACGTCAATCATCATTCGCAAGAGGAGGGCGCTGACCTCGATGCGCTCGTGAGGGAGATTCTCGACGGTTACACGATGCCTCTCGCGACGCAGCCGCCGACGATGGCGCGGCGGTTCACGCACTTGTTTGCCAGCGCGACGGGGTATGCCGCAGGGTATTATTCCTACAAATGGGCCGAAGTTCTCGATGCGGATGCCTTCACTCGATTCGCTGATGACGGGGTGATTTCGGCAAAGGTGGGGCGCGAATTCCGGAGCAAGATTCTGAGTCGCGGGAATTCCAAAGAAGCGGGCGAGTTGTTTCGCGACTTCATGGGGCGCGATCCTGAGTTGGACGCCCTCATGATTCGTTGCGGGCTCGTGTGATCGGATGGCCTCGCGTCCGCGAATCCTGTTCGTCTGCAGCCGCAATCAGTGGCGCAGCCCGACTGCGGAGGCGATCTATCGAAAGGATCCTCGGATCGAGGTTCGTTCAGCGGGGACGAGCGACAAAAGCGCCCGTCGGCTCACTGAGCGCGACCTCGGGTGGGCTGATCTCATTCTCGTGATGGAGCCGAAGCACGCCCGTCGCATTCGTCAGGGCGCGAGAAGAATGAGTGCTCTTCCGCCGATCCGCTCACTGGATATCCCGGACGAGTATCAGCGAATGGATCCCGTTCTCGTTCAGTTGTTACGTGATGCGTCGGAGCCGTTCATAGAGGAGATGCTTTGAGCACTCACTCCTATTTCCGGTTCTCGAGTGCAGCGGCGACGAACCCTTTGAACAGGGGGTGCGGTGCGGTTGGCTTGCTCTGAAACTCAGGATGGAACTGAACCGCGATGAAGAAGGGGTGGTCGGGAATTTCCACGATTTCACCCAGCAATCCATCGGGTGAAGTCCCGACGAGTTTGAGACCCTTGGATTCGAACTGTTCGCGGTAATCCTGGTTGTATTCGTAACGGTGGCGATGGCGTTCGTTCACCGTTAAGCTGCCGTAGAGTTTCGAGGAGTGACTCTCCGAGGTGAGAGCGGTTTCCCACGTTCCGAGGCGCATGCTGCCGCCTTTCTGATCGATTTCCTTCTGCTCTTCGAGAAGACAGATCACAGGGTGTTTCGTATCTGAATTGAACTCAGTGCTGTGGGCACCCTCAAGTTCGCACACATTTCTCGCGAACTCGATCGTCGCGATCTGCATGCCGAGGCAAATTCCGAAAAAGGGTATCTTGTTCTCCCTCGCGTACTGAGCGGCGCTGATTTTCCCTTCGATTCCGCGATCGCCGAAGCCACCCGGGATGAGGATTGCGGAAACCCCTGCGAGGACTTTTTCGGCGCCCTCTTCCTCAATGAGGCTGGAGTCGATCCTGACGACTTCGACGTGCGTGTCGTTGGCTGCGCCGGCGTGAGTGAGTGACTCGTAAATTGATTTGTAGGCGTCCTGCAGTTCGATGTATTTCCCGACGACACCGATTTTCACGTTGTGTGTGGGATTGACGATCCGATCAACCATGTTGCGCCACTCGATCAGATTGGGCTCCTCCGTTTTCAGTCCGAGCTTGTCGCAGATGATACTGTCGAGGTGCTGATCATAAAGCTTCAGTGGTGCCTCGTAGATGGTCTCTTTGAGGTCGAGAAACGGAACGACAGCGTCGGCTCGAATGTTACAGAACATCGAGATCTTCTGCTTCAAATCAGCGTCGACGGGGTATTCTGATCGGCAGACGATGACATCAGGGGCGATACCGATCTCTCTCAACTTGGCGACGCTCTGCTGGGTCGGTTTCGTTTTAAGCTCTTCGGCGGCTTTGATGTAGGGGATCAAGGTTGCGTGCATGAACGCGACATTGTCGTGTCCCACCTCGTCGTTGAACTGACGGAGAGCTTCGAGAAAAGGGAGACCCTCGATATCACCGGTGGTTCCGCCCAGTTCGGTGATGATGATGTCGGCGTCCGTGGAATTCGTGACGTCATAGAGGCGGCGCTTGATCTCGTCGGTGACGTGAGGAATTACCTGAACGGTGGCACCAAGGTAGTCACCACGGCGTTCCTTTTTGATCACGTTTTCATAAACCTGACCGCTCGTGAGGTTGTTCAGTTTTGAAAGTCGACCGCTGGTGAATCGCTCGTAGTGACCCAGATCGAGGTCGGTTTCGGCGCCATCGTCTAACACATACACTTCGCCGTGCTGAAAGGGGCTCATTGTCCCCGGATCGACGTTGAGATACGGGTCGAACTTTTGCATGAGGACGCGCAGTCCACGGTGCTCCAGAAGCGTACCCAATGCAGCTGCCGCAAGGCCTTTTCCGAGTGAGCTAACCACTCCACCTGTTACAAAGATATACTTCATGAACTCAATTGTTCGTGGAGTATCGCCGCCTGCTCCGGTGTGTCAACGCCCGGCGAATCATCATCGGTAAAAACCACACGAATTCGGGCACCATTTTCCAGCGCACGGAGCTGTTCGAGCCCTTCGGTTTGCTCCAGCAATGAAGGAGGCCACTCGACAAAGGAGAATAGAAAATCGCGTTTGAAGCCGTAGATTCCTTTGTGGCGGTAGTAAATGAGTCCTTCGGGGGCGTTTCTGGGATGAGGGATGAGGCTGCGTGAAAAGTAGAGTGCCTCCCCCCGGGTGCTTACGGTAACCTTGACGACGTTCGGATCTTCGAGAAGGGGATCGCCCGGCTGCAGGGGGTTCGCGGCGGTGACCATGGGCAGCCCGGGGTCCGCTTTGAGGTCCGCTGCGAGCTGGTCGATGAGCGCGGCATCGATGAGTGGTTCGTCGCCCTGAATGTTGATGATGTGGGTTGCGGAGGGGAATGCTTCAGCGACTTCAGCGGCCCGGTCTGTTCCGCTGGGGTGGTCGTCGCGCGTCATCGTGACGCTGCCTCCGAATCCTTCCACTGCTTTGGCGATGCGATCGTCGTCCGTGGCCACGGTGAGTTCGTCGAGGTGTTCGCATTTCGAGCACTGCTCCCAGACGTGCTGGATGAGAGGTTTCCCCGCAATGAGATGAAGAGGCTTTCCCGGAAAGCGGGTGGATCCCCATCGCGCCGGGATCACCCCGAGGACTCGTAATGATTCAGTCGACATAATTATCTTACGAAGTCTCAATCCGGTAACTTTCGCAAGAGAATGATTGCTCTTTTAAAGACGATGCGACCGGTTTTCCGGGTTCGTGAATCGGCGGGTTTGGAATCGTTTTGAAATTTCAATTCAAGTACGGTCACCTTTCTTTTCGCGAAATCCGATTGAAATACGGATCGAATTGGCTGAATCGTGGACAGTATTTTACCGAACTATTATGTCTCTCATTGCCTGTCTCGATCTTGAAGGTGTCCTCATTCCTGAAATTTGGATCAATGTGGCCGAGCGCACCGGAATCGATGCGCTTCTCGCGACGACACGCGACGTCCCCGACTATGACGTTCTCATGAAGCAGCGTCTCAGAATCTGCGAAGAGAACGGGCTCACGATCTCGGATATTCAGGAGGTGATCGACAGTCTCGGGCCCCTCGACGGAGCAAAGGCGTTTCTCGATTGGTTGAAGTCAGAGTTCCAGGTCGTGATTCTTTCGGACACCTTCTACGAGTTCGCTCACCCCCTGATGCGTCAGCTTGATTTTCCAACGCTGTTCTGCCACAAGCTGGGAATCGATGAGTCCGGAAAAATTACGGACTATCACCTGCGGATGCCCGATCAAAAACGGGAAGCCGTGAAGCGGTTTCATGAGCTGCAATTTAAAGTCATTGCGACCGGTGACTCCTACAACGACACGACGATGCTTGGCGAAGCCGATCGCGGGATTCTGTTCTGTCCGCCGCAAAATGTGATCGACGAGTTCCCGCAGTTTCCCGTGGCAACTGACTACGAAGCGTTGAAGGCCGCCTTCCTGACGGCGCGCGACGCTCTCGGTTAAACCCCTCTTTTTCGTGATGTCCTCCAAGCCGGATCAGTTGATACTCGAAGAGGACGCCCGGTCAATGGTCCGGCTGCTTGCTGATGTCGCTATCGCGGGTGGAAGTCACGAGCAGAAAAAGCACCTTCTCATGGAGCGGCTTTGCTCTCTCGTGGGAGGTGATTTCTGGGTCTGGGGACTCGCCGCGGATTACGATCCGGAGGCGGGACCGGTTTACACCGCGATGATCAGCGGTGGCTTTTCAGAAGAGCAGGTTCCGAGGCTGCTGTTGGCGCTCGACAACCGCGAGTTGGAAGAGGCGATGAAGCCGCTCGGGAGAGAGATTAAAGCGACAGGAGCTCAGGTGACCCGGCTCCCTTCGGAATACGATGTCGAAGACGTGTTCGGACGGGAGGATGTCCATCGGTTGTGGAAGGAAGCCGACGTCGGGGCACCGCTGGTTTGCTACCGTCCTGTCGCCAACAACAGCTTGAGCGGTATCGGTATTTATCGACGCTTTGATCGTCCACCCTTCAGCGCGCGCGAAGCCCGGATCACGGATATTATCATGTCCGAAGTGGTCTGGTTGCACGAACAGGGGTGGCCGTGGGAGTCTGCGCTCAAAGTGCCGGCGCTTCCGAATCGTTGTCGCATGGCACTGAATTTACTTCTCGAGGGGCTGTCGAGAAAGCAGATCGCCGCCGAGATGGGAATCTCGATTCACACCGTGAGCGGCTACATCAAAGAAATCTACGCTTTCTATTCGGTTCACTCCCAGGCAGAGCTCGTGAGTCGATTCCGAATTGGAAGTGAAGCGTGAAGGCGCTCGCCCCATTAATCCAACAGGGTTAAGTCATCGGCTTAACCCTGTCAGGTCACCCTTCTGAATATTCGGCCCAGGAGCTGGAGGTCTCCCAGACTTTAATCGAGGAGATTCTGACTTCGGCTCTGAGCTTGTAATCGGGATCGACCGGGTCGGCGAGATATTCGCTCAGGGCTGCTTTGAGGTGGAGGAAAATATCGCGTGCGAGGACTTCGGTGGTGGGATCCTCCGACTCGTGGGCGATGACGCGTTCCCCGAAGCGCTTTTTGAATTCCTCGAAGGCGGGGTCGTCGGTGTTCATACAGATCGCGTGATCGTAGCGATCGAGCCATTCGCTGAGGATGAGTTTGAGAACTTTGAAATCGCAGACCATTTCGCGATTGTCGAGAGTGTCGCTTTCGAGGACACATTCGACCTTCCGGGAATGGCCATGGGGAAAGCGGCACTTGTCGGGATGCTTGCTCAGCATGTGGCCGTTTTCGATTTCAAAGATTCTGCAGATGCGATAGGGCATGAGATTTTCGGGTGGTAAATCTTCACGGAGGACGGAGGAAACGCAAGTCATCGGTGATCGATTGTTTTGCGGGGGCGGATCCGGTCGGAATTCTTTTTCAGAATTCGCCGGAATTGTTTCAAATTTAGCTTGGCTTACCGCGTTATATTGCTCTCTTTAGTGGCACGGGAATTGCGCTGTAATGCGCTGAAAGGATTCCCCTCAACTATTTATGACGAAGCATTATCTCCAGGATCGAATCGGTTTCAACGGCGAGGCACCCCGTGCGGGTGAAAGTGATGACGAGACATCCCGGGAATACATCAATTTGAAGCTGGCGGCCCGTGGATTTCCGATTGTCGGAAAGGAGGAGGACTTTCCCTTCCTCGAAATGGCCCGGGCGTTGCTTCTCAATTTTCAAGAGCGGCTGCGTCTTCTCGAGGACCATCGAGCCCCGGTTGATCGGCATATTTCCGATTGGCTCGCGGGCTATCTGGAAGGGACTGATGTCTTTGCTCCCGGCGATCCGATGTTGCCGAACCCTCTGATGTTGGAGCGACACGGTCTCGCGCGACTCCTGTCCCTGCCTGCGGAAGGCGATAAGTTTGAGTCCGACATCGTCTCGAGTTATCGAACCTGGCAGGGGGTATGTCACAATCCGGCGAAGGATAAGCGGACAACGAAAGGTGTGTTTCATGTCGCTGAAGGCGGGCTCCCGATTGCGGCGGACAAACTCGTGGTTCCGAAGAAGACTTTTGCCGCGATGCTCAAGGTCGCGCTGAATCCACCGGAGGATCTCATGGTGGTTCCGTTTACGAGTCAGGAGAAGGAGCCGGTGAAGGCCTTCGTATCACTGATGTTGCGTCCGGTGATCAGTCCGGAAGTTCCGGAGGTTTACGCGGAGAAGACGATGGAGACACGGTTTTTTGCTCCGGGTAATCTGGTCAGCAATCTCGATTTTGTGGAGTCGATTTTCGGGAACGCGGGTGATCCGTATCTGCCCGAGAACGATGCCCGCCTCGACGTGCGGCACTGGTCGGGACACACCGGGTGCGTGATTCTGGCGCCGCATCTCACCACGGTGAAGAAAAAGGATGTCGGGCTGCCTCACATTTCTGAAGCGACCGACCAGCAGAAGGCTCACGGGATGTGCTGGGAGTCGGAGGACGAACTTTATAACAACGGTTCGGCTTTCAAGCTGACGGCTCGTGATTCCAAGGGTGTCGTCGTGACGATGATTGCGGATAACTATTTCGGTTACTGTAAGAAGGAGGTCAAAACACAGATCAGTTACGCGACGAACCTATACGGGTTGGCTGAAGAAGAGCACGCCGGTGGTGCTCTGGTTTTCCCGTCGTTTGATTTGGGTGAGCATTTTTCGCTGAGTGATTTTCGTCAGGAGGTGAATCACACCTTCAGTGAAGTCGTTGAACGCTACGGCGATCGAATGGATTTGCAGCCGGAGGGCTACAGCATCGACAAGACGTATCCCTCGATTTTGTATATTCCCGAAGATGCTTACATTGATCTAAGAGACCAGTCGGTGAGCTGGAAAAAGGATGGGGAGACACAGTCCATTTCGCTGCAGCCTGAGCGCACTTACGTTCTTCCTTCCGGTTATAAGGTGGAGATGAGAAAGCCCTCTGTCGGGCAGCGGTGGCGCCTCGTGGGAACGAACGCGGAAGGCACATTCTGCCACAAGCCCTGCACGGTTTCCGGCGGTGGAAAATCTGAGATTTCAAAATCGCTGTCGGATGCGATGCAGGATGGGCCGGTGATTATGCCCCGGTTTGAGCAGGACATGCTTCTCGTCGAGCAGCTCTTAAAGCGCGACTACGGCGATCGCTTTCAGCATCCCAATGAGCCCGGGAAAAAGAGTCGCGGGATTCTCGATCCGGAGCGTTCGCTCGGTTCGGTGATGCGTCTTTTTTCGCAGAGTGATGCCTTCACCGACGAGTATAACGAGTTTATCGCCACGATTCCGCGCAGCGTTCGGGATTTTATCCTGACGTTAAAACGCTACTGGAAGGAGAGTTGGGGAGATGACTGGAGGTCGCGTTTCCGTGTCGACAGCATCAACGGCGAGTCGGGCGTCCTTTTGAAATACCGTCTCAATCAGGTCATGACGCAGTACCTTCGCGTGGGGTATGCTCACGACGGATCGTGGCGGATGTTCAGTCTCCGGAAAGATTTTGTGCCGAGCACGAAGCTCCAGCGTGAGGATGATATCACGGCATCGATTACGATTCCGGCGGGAGACCTGGACGAATCGCTCCTTCACCCGGAGGTGAGATTCCCTGCTTACAAATTTGCGACGAACTGCGAGTACCGGCTTTTCCAGCGTCCCGATGATGCGATTCATCGCGGGTACGATAAGCAGGCGGAGCTCGATTTTTCCAAAGGAGGGAATTTCTTTTCCAACTACGAACCGAAGACGCGTGAGGAGGGGAAAGCGATCGTCAGCGACTCGATTCGATTCGAGAAGTTCACCGCACCGCTCAAGAAGGTGTTGGCAAAATTTGCGAAAGCGAAGTCGGGGCCCGGCTATGTGGTCAGCACGGCTCACCCCCGAATCGTCGACGGCAAGCCGAGTGAGAATCCCCGGTATTTGCAGAATCGTCCGGATCTGGAGAACCCAAGAAGTGAGTATCTGGGAGAGATCGGGTCACGCCTGTATCGTCGGATCGATGAAGGGCGTCCTGTTTATAATCCGGTGCACGCGGTCCTGCCGGGAAGACGAAACAATCCGGGAGAGCCGGAAAAGGGAATTCGTGCGCTCGCGGTTTTCAATCCGGTGCACTATCAGGAACTGCCCGAGCTGTTCATGGATTTCGTCGCGAGTTTGACGGGGAAATCTCCATCGACTACGGGGGCCGGTTCCGAGGGGGCTCTCACGAAGGGACCGTTCAATGCCCTGCTTCCGGTGGTGGATCTGAACGCTGCGATGCTGAGCTACCTGATGGCCGGTTACGAAGGGTTCAGTTCTGCGGCTGGCTACATCGGTCCGAAATTCCGCGTCGACCACGACATCAGTCTGCTCATTCCTGAAGTCTGGAGTCGGATGTTCCTGCATGAGCGGCGTCCGAAGTGGCTCATCGAACACGGGTTTCTCGAAGAGATAAAAGATTTCGAGGAGGACGGGGAGACGATCTATGCGAGTCGCCTCGGCTACCGGATCACTTCGCGATTCGTGAAGGTGTTTTTCGGGCGGATGTTTTCAGAGCCTTCCAGCGTCTTTTCCGAGGAGATGTTGAAGCCGGAGCTTCAGGATCGGGCTCAGTATATTGACGGGATTAAAAATATCACGGAAACGCATCAAAAAGTGGCGATGAGTTATTTCGAGGACGGGGGGATTGACCTCGCGATTCCACCGCTCAAAGCGTTGCTCCATATTATGGCTCATGGTGACTATGAAGGAAAAACGATTCACGACCCGGAGGTTCGGGAATTGTTTGACCGCGAGAAAGTTCTCGCGAGCGATTGGTATCAGGAGCGGCTCGAGGCGAAAAAGAACCTTCGGCTGAGGATGATGCGTGATCACATCGTCTGCCTTGAGGAGTTTTTACATAAACAGAATTACGCCCTCGAAGCGGAGCGACTGGAGCTGAGCACCCGACTGGATGAGACGCGGGCGTCGCTTGCTGACTTCGAGGCGAATCCGGATGTTTATATCAAGCGCATCACAGGATCGATCGGAGTCGAGCCGGGTTTTTACAGGGAGTGATCGCGGTGGCTCCGCGTGAGATTATTTCTTGATCAGGCTCTGTGCCGCTCAACTCATCGCACCTTGCGGTAGTAATTCACGAGGCCGGCGGTGATCCCGTCGGCATACTCCTGATAGATATTTTTCCGGTAGATGCCGTTGATCTCGCGCAGCCCGGCGTATTCGCCCTCCTGAACGCGCCCGTAAATTTCGCGGTTGTTCATGCAGTAGGGTTCGAAAAAGACGACGGGGCAGAAGAAGACGCGATTCGCGAGGAGGTTGCGCGCCCAAACGAGATCGTTGTCGTTCACCGCCATACCGTTTGTCCCGTCGTAGTGGAAGGCGGGGAGACGCGTTTCCTTTTTCATGGTTCGTGAAATCTCATCGGAGAGATCGAGTTCCTCGTAGTAAACTCTCTGCACGATTCGCATGACCATCTCGAAACGGGTGTCGTCTTCGGCGATCTCTCCTTTGCTGTAGCAGCCATTGATAAGGAGGTGGAGATGGTTCGGGCTTCGGAAGGCGGGCCGGCGTGATGTCGCGGGCGATGCGTTGAAGTGGAGGCAGAGAGCGATGTCGGGTTGGATGCTCTCGTTCACGAGGTTGCCGCGGCTGCGAATCTCGCTTGATATCGCGAACATTTTCTTCGCGGTGCTCGCGATAAGCCCGCTCGAGGGGACGATCTTCCGCTCCTTCAGATAGTTTACGGCTTCGTCCTGAAGAGTCTCAATGCGTTCCGTCGTTACGGGGTTATTGCTCGTTCGGGTGAGGATCACTTCGGCGCCCAGCAGAGTGAGGTCCCGTTCGAGGATTTTGGCGACTTTGAGGGTCATTTCGCCTTCGTTAACCGAGAGGGTGTCCCGGCCCACTTTGAAATGTCTGTCGTCCCAGGTGACCCATTTTCCGCCAATGTGACCGGGATCGACTGCGATTCGAATTCCCTGCAGCGGCTTCGAGGAGTTGGCGCGGAGGTCCGGCATCTCGACCGGTGTCCGCCAAAACTTCGGTGGGGTGGCTGAGAGATGATTCGAGTTTTTGAAGCGGAGCTCATACCAGCCCGCGTCGGGGAAATTCGATTGTTCGAGAATGAGGGCGCGGTCCGGTTGGATTAAAATCGTGTCCGCGTAATCCTCCGGTGCGTGCGCGTAGCAGTGGCGGAGGAGGTAGACGAACTCTTCGCGACTGATCGTTTCCTGAAACGGATCGAGTAAGGACCAGTCGGGGACCTCGCCGAGCCGTGCGATATAGGGGGCGGGCGCGATCGATTCTTCGGAATTTCCGGAGACGGTGAAGAGGACGAGTAGTGCTCCCGCCAAGAGGAAGGCGCGCCTGGCAGGTCCCGGGACGAGAATTGGAGTGCTGCGATTTATTGCTCTCAACGCAAGGTAGTTATTTGAATGCCCCGTATTCTCATGAAAGGTAGTGAAGCATGCTGAGGATTTTATTTCTAGGAGATATTGTGGGGGAACCCGGACGGAAGACCGTAATTAAAGAGCTTTCTTCAATTAAGGAACGATTCGAGATCGACTTTATTATCGCGAACGGTGAAAACGCCGCAGGTGGCAGGGGGATCACTCCCAAGATCGCGATTGATCTGCTTCGTGCCGGGGTCGCCGTGATCACAACGGGTGATCACGTCTGGGACCAGTCGGAGATCATGGACTTCATGGAACTGGAGCCCCGGGTGCTGCGCCCTATCAACTATCCTGCGGGAACGGTTGGAGCCGGGGCGATGGTTCTTGATACCGCGAAAGGGAAGGTGGCGGTTCTCAATGCTCAGGGGCGCAGCTTCATGCAGCCCCCATTAGAAAATCCGTTCCTCATGCTGGAAGCGGAAATCGACCGGCTGAAAGAGGCGGAAGACGTGAAGGTGATCTTTCTCGATTTTCATGCCGAAACGACGAGTGAAAAAATAGCGATCGCACGCGCTCTCGATGGCAGGCTTTCCGCAGTGGTGGGCACTCATACCCATGTTCAAACCGCTGATGAGCAAATTTTCCCCGGGGGAACCGCCTTTTTATGTGATGCCGGAATGTGCGGTCCGCTGGAGTCTGTCCTCGGGCGAACGATCGAACCGGTGATCGAGCGGTTTAAAACGGCGACTCCGAGACGTTTTCCCGTCGCCAAAGGTGATGTTGGTCTTCGGGGCGCGATCGTTGATATCGACGAAACGACCGGAAAAGCGGTTAAAATCGACCGATTTTCTGAAGATTATAGCTGTTAGTGGAATCTATTTGAGTTTTTTAAACTTAATCCGAATAATTTTTTTGACAGGAGCAAGGGGTCGAGTAGTTTTCGCGGCTAAATCTGCCTTAATGGCAAACGGTCTCGTTGCTCCCACCCGAAAGGGAAAGGTTGCATGGGATCTTTTGACTTCAGGTAGAAATTGGCAACCTGGGTTGTGAGATTCATTTCTTTACGCTTAAGGTGCTGAAAGGCTCTTGTAGCTCAGGGGTAGAGCACTTCCTTGGTAAGGAAGAGGTCATGGGTTCAATTCCCATCAAGAGCTCCACTTTGAGATATTAGAAACTGAATAAAACATCATCCAGGGCGATTCCGCAGCGGTAGCTTATCAAGTCCGTCATCGGAGGGACAGTCTTTAAGATAAAAACCAACAAAACAAACGACAATGGCTAAAGAAGCATTCGAACGTAACAAGCCGCACGTGAACGTGGGAACGATTGGTCACGTTGACCATGGTAAAACGACGCTCACCGCGGCTATCACATCCACACTCTCCGACAAGGGTTTCGCTCAAAAGCGTGCTTATGACGAGATCGACGGAGCTCCCGAGGAGCGCGAGCGTGGTATCACAATTTCAACGGCACACGTTGAGTATGAGACGGAGAACCGTCACTATGCTCACGTTGATTGCCCGGGACACGCCGATTATGTGAAAAACATGATCACAGGTGCGGCTCAGATGGACGGAGCGATTCTCGTTGTTTCTGCTGCTGACGGTCCAATGCCACAGACTCGTGAGCACATCCTTCTTGCACGTCAGGTTGGTGTTCCAGCGATCGTGGTTTTCCTCAACAAAGTTGACCAGGTTGATGATGATGAGCTTCTCGATCTCGTTGAGATGGAGATTCGCGAGCTTCTCAGCATGTATGAATTCCCCGGTGACGATATCCCAATCGTTCGTGGTTCTGCTCTCAAAGCTCTTGAGGGTGACGAAGATCACAAAGCGAACATCACCAAGCTTATGGAAGCTGTTGATGAGTATATCCCGCTTCCTGAGCGCCCAATCGACGGTGACTTCCTTATGCCTGTTGAGGACGTGTTCTCAATTGAAGGTCGTGGAACAGTTGCTACCGGTCGTATCGAGCGTGGCATCGTTAAGAAGATGGAAGAAGTTGAGATCGTTGGAATTCGCGACACGCAGAAGACCACTATCACTGACATCGAGATGTTCCGTAAGTTGCTCGACGAAGGTCGTGCAGGTGATAACGTCGGACTCCTTGTTCGCGGACTTAAGAAAGATGACATCGAGCGTGGTCAGGTGATCGCTAAGCCCGGTAGCATCACTCCTCACACCAAGTTCAAGGCAGAAGTTTATGTCCTCAGTAAGGACGAGGGTGGCCGTCACACGCCGTTCTTCAACAACTACCGCCCACAGTTCTACTTCCGTACCACGGACGTGACTGGTTCTTGCCAGCTTCCTGATGGAGTTGAGATGGTTATGCCTGGTGACAACGTCGCTATGGAGGTAACGCTCATCACTCCGGTTGCTATGGAGAAGACGATCCGTTTCGCGATTCGCGAAGGTGGCCGTACTGTTGGTGCTGGTCGTGTCGGTGAGATCATCGAGTAACACACGAATTCAGGATTTTATTCGGGTCGAGCCCTTGAGGGTCGACCCGGTAGCCTGAGATTTTTGGCGGAGGGAATTCGAATTTTCGGATTCCCTCTTTCCGCCGCTAAGACGTTAAGTCTGATTTTTAGTTAAAGGGTAGTAGCTCAATTGGTAGAGTAGCGGTCTCCAAAACCGTTGGTTCTGAGTTCGAGTCTCAGTTACCCTGCCACTTCAGGGGTTTTCCTGAAGAATTTTATACCAGTAGGTAATCACAAAGAAGATGAAGATTGGAAAGTATTTCGGAGAAGTTCGCACGGAACTCAAAAAAGCAACCTGGCCTTGGGATCCTAAGGAGAAGGGGTTGAAGAAATACAAGCAGCTCATCGATTCGACCGTAGTGGTCCTGATTGCGATGGTTCTTCTCGGAGCGTTTGTTGCGACGATCGATTTTGCGATGCGCAACGTGATGACGTTTCTCACTACTGGATTTTAGTCGACCGGATTGAGCCGGTTTCATTTCCACTCATATCCGATTTTATTTCTATATTTTTAAGCAATGGCAACGATTCCAGCACCGAACGACCAATGGTACGTTATCCACGTTCTCTCCGGACAGGAGTTGAAGGTTCGTGACAGTATCGAACGTCGCATTGCGGCCGAGGAAATGAGTGATGTCATTTTCGAGGTTCTTGTTCCTCAGGAAAGGGTTTCCGAGGTCAAGGCGGGTAAGAAACGCGAGGCAAATCGCAAGTTCTATCCCGGTTACATCATCATCAACATGCACCTCTTGCATGAAGATAACACGCTCGTTGACCGGACCTGGTATTTTGTCCAGGAGACCGACGGCGTCATTAATTTTGCCGGCTCGAAAGACCGGCCTATGCCGATGCCTCGCAGTGAGGTTGAGGGGATGCTCAATCAAATCAAAGAACGCGAAGGTTCTATCAAGCCTGCGGTTGCCTTTGAGGCAGGTGATACGGTGATCGTTTCTGATGGTCCTTTTGAAGGTCAGAACGGCGTCGTTGCCGAGGTGAATGAAGAGAAGGGCGAAGTCATGGTCTCCGTGAATATCTTCGGTCGCGAGACATTGGTCCCTCTTGAGTACTGGCAGGTCGAGATTGGGTAGAGGAAAAGAATTTGTGGCCGCTGCGTGATGTTAGCGCGGCGGTTATAGCTGAAAAGCAATATTGAATTAAACAACAAAGCACGATGGCAAAAGAACTAGTAAAACAACTTAAGCTTCAGATCCCCGCGGGTCAGGCGAATCCGTCTCCTCCAGTAGGTCCTGCGCTCGGTCAGGCCGGTCTGAATATCATGGAGTTCTGTAAGGACTTCAACGCACGCACGCAGGAGAGCGCCGGGGACATTCTCCCTGTTGTCATCAGTGTCTACGCGGATAAGAGTTTCACATTCGTTACCAAAAAGCCACCTGCGGCTGTGCTTCTTAAGAAGGCGGCAAAGATTGCTTCCGGTTCCGGTGAGCCGAACAAAAAGAAAATCGGATCGATTACCAAGGCTCAGCTTCTTGAGGTGGTGAAAGTGAAGATTGAAGACATGAACACTGACGATGAAGAGGCTGCGTGCCGGATTCTTGCCGGAACGGCACGTCAGATGGGTCTTGAGATCACGGGTTAATTTTCGAGCGTGGCGGGGAGTTCTTCCCTGCTTGTTCAAAACCAGAAAGCAGGAGGGTTATCGCCCGTTTGAACTGCATCATAAAACATGGCTAAAAAAAGAAGTAAACGATATTTGCAGGCAGCGGAGATGGTCGATTCAACGACTCTCTACTCACTTGAGGATGCTGTCGCGCTGGTGAAGAAATTCCCGGCTCCTAAATTCGATCAGTCGGTGACGATCACTTTCCACATGGGAGTGGATCCTCGTCAGTCGGATCAGATGGTTCGCGGATCATGCCCTCTTCCAAACGGAAGCGGTAAAGACGTTCGTGTTTTGGTTTTTGCTGAAGGTGATGCCGCGACAGAAGCGAAAAATGCAGGTGCTGAGCACGTGGGTTTTGAGAATCTTATCAAAGAGGTTCAGGGTGGAATGATGGATTTCGATGCGGTTATCGCAACTCCGGCAGCAATGTCTGAAGTTCGTAAGCTCGGTCGTCAGTTGGGGCCGCGCGGTCTCATGCCCAATCCCAAGACGGGAACGGTTACTGATGACACGGCAGCTGCTGTGAAGGCGGTGAAAGCTGGTAAGGTTGATTTCCGACTTGATAAGAACGGTAATATTTCAGTTCCAGTCGGAAAGGCATCGTTTGCTGATGCTGATCTCATTGAGAATGCGAAGGCGGTTGTTGATTCTATCGCCGGTTCCCGTCCTCCGGGTGCGAAAGGTGATTTCATTCAGACCGGCACAGTGGCCGGAACGATGACACCTGGCGTATCGGTTGATATCAGTGCCTGGAAATAATTAAGGCGGTAAGAGAAACCAGAATTCAAAACCAGACCCATCCAATAAGATGAAAGAATTTAAACAAGTCATTATTGACGACATTGTTGACCGCATTAACGAGTCACCTTTCCTGATTGTTGCTGATTACAGCGGTATGACGGTGCCGGAATTTGCTGAGGTTCGTACCCAGCTTAAAGCGGCCGGTGCCAAGTTTCGCGTTGCGAAGAACACCTTCGTAAAGCGTGCTGCCAACTCGGCTGAGTATCCTGAGCAACTGGCTGCTGAGCTCAGCGGTCAGACTGCAGTGGTTACCGGCGAGAGCGATGTTTGTGCGGCTGCAAAAGTCCTCAAAGATTTCGCGAAAACAGCTAAGCGTCCTCAGTTGAAGTGCGCGGTCCTCGATGGCGAATTTCTTGATGCGGATCAAGTGAAGGCGCTCGCCGAGCTTCCGCCGAAAGAAGTCCTTCAGGCCCAGTTCCTCGGAGTGCTTACATCACCGGCTTCCAAGTTGGTGCGCACCCTCAACGAACCCGGAAGCAGTCTCGCCCGTCTCTTGCAGGCAAAAGCGGACCAGGGTTAATCCATTTATACAATTTGAGCGTCGGGAAAGTTCCCGGCGTTCGGAAAACAAAAAACAAAACCGGGTTCCTTTCCGGATGCTTAGCGAAGCATCTTAAATGTCGAAACGCTGTTCGACGCGGAGACACCCATCCAAAAATATGGCAGATACAAACGCATTAGTTGATCAACTGAGTGAATTGACAGTTCTTGAGGTCGCGGACCTTGTGAAGGCACTGGAAGATAAGTGGGGTGTTAGCGCAGCAGCGCCGGCAGCCGTTGCAGCAGCTCCAGCAGCTGGTGGCGAAGCAGCAGAAGAGAAGGATTCCTTCGACGTTGTTCTTAAGTCTTTCGGTCAGAACAAGATTGCCGTTATTAAGGCAGTTCGCGAAGCGATCTCAGGTCTCGGACTTGCTGACGCCAAGAAGTTGGTTGAAGACGCTCCTACTAATCTTAAGGAAGGCGCAGCTAAAGCTGAAGCCGAAGACATCAAAGCCAAGCTTGAAGAAGCTGGTGCTGAAGTCGAACTCAAGTAGTAGACACACTTTGGAATATTTCGGTCGGACGAACGTTTTTCGTTCCCCGGCCGGAATATTTTTCCAAAAAAACTTAAGAAATTTCTTGATTCACACGTAATCTGTTCAACCAAGTTGCTATCCGCTCGCCCATTTCTCTAAACTAGACGTCGAATCCTGGTTGCTTAGATGCATCCAGGCTTCGTCGTCTCGCGATTTGACGACCGGCTTTTTGAGCAAATTGCGCTACTCCCTGTACACCTGTTTCGGGTAGGGGATGGCGCTGTTTCCTCAGAAAGTTGCAAGTCGCGCAGGCGTTGTCAGACCATTATATCAGAGCGAATATGCCAGCACGAGCTAAGAAACTTGAACGTATTTATTTCGGGAAGATTGAAGAAGCGATCGAGACCCCGAATTTAATCGAAGTCCAACTGGATTCATACAAGGAGTTTCTTCAGGAGGAAACTGCTTCTGACGACCGTCTCGCGACAGGGCTTCAGTCCGTGTTTCAGGAGGTTTTCCCCATTCAGAGCTACGACGAAAAGTTTACGCTCAGCTTTGTTAAGTACGAAGTGGGTGAGCCGAAGTTGACTGCGCTTGAGTCGCTTCGCGATGGTGAAACTTTCAGTGCCCCTCTCTACGTCACGTTCGCTCTTACTGATGAGAGTGGAACGAAAGAGGAGCGCGTTTACATGGGTGAGCTTCCAATGATGACTCAGCGTGGAACGTTCGTTGTCAACGGCGCCGAGCGTGTTGTTGTGAGCCAGCTCCACCGTTCACCGGGTGTTTGTTTCGAGACAAATCTTCACCTCAACGGCAAGACGCTCTACGGTTTTCGGATTATCCCCGACCGCGGTTCCTGGATGGAAGTTCAGTTCGATACGAACGATTTGCTCTACGTTTACCTCGACCGTCGTCGTCGCCGTCGTAAATTCCTCGCAACCACTTTCCTCCGTGCGATCGGGTATGCGACTGACGAAGAGATCATCGAGCAGTTCTACGAAATCGAGAAGCTCAAGGTCGATCCAAAAATGGATGAGGCTGAGCTTCAGAACAAAGTTATTTTCGAAGATATTCTCGACGGGGAGATGGTGGTTGCGAAGGCATACGAGCCACTCACTCTTGCGACGATCACACAGCTTCACGCTCTCGGTGTGAAATCTGTTCCAGTGGTGACCGCATCTCACGACGATCTTCTCGTGAAGTCACTCAAGAAAGATCCTGCTACGAACGAAGAGGAGGCTCTTAAAGATATTTACCGTCGTCTCCGCCCCGGTGATCCCCCAACGGTCGCGAATGCCCGTGCGCTTCTGAAGCGACTTTTCTTTGATCCGAAGAAATATGACCTCACTCGCGTGGGTCGCTACAAGATCAACCAGAAGCTCGGTCTCGACATTGATGACAACGAGCGCGTTATCACTCCTGATGATTTCCTCGTCGCGATGGGATACCTTTTCGGTCTTCGTCGTGGTGAAGGTGTTCTCGATGATATTGATCACCTCGGCAGCCGTCGTATTCGTGCGGTGGGTGAGTTGCTTGCGAACCAGTGTCGCGTCGGTCTCGCCCGTACTGAGCGTCTCGTAAAAGAGCGCATGACTTTGTTCGACATCAATCTCGACGGCATGACTCCATCGAAGCTCGTGAATCCGAAAGCGCTTGCTGCTGTGGTTCGTGACTTCTTCGGTCGTTCACAGCTTTCGCAGTTCATGGATCAGATTAACCCTCTGTCCGAGCTGACTCACAAACGTCGTCTTTCCGCTCTCGGGCCCGGCGGTCTTAACCGTGACCGTGCCGGATTCGAAGTTCGAGATGTTCATCCGTCTCACTATGGACGTATTTGTCCGATTGAAACTCCGGAGGGACCTAACATTGGTCTGATCAACTCGATGAGCTGTTATGCTCGTATCAACGAGTTCGGATTCATCGAAACTCCTTATCGCCGGATTATCAAAGGCAAGGTGAGCAAGAAGATCGAATATCTTACCGCTGACCAGGAGGAAGGCTATCTCATCGCTCAGGCCAACAACCCGATCGATGACAAAGGTGTTTTCCAGACGAAGCAAATCACGGTGCGTCACCTTGGTGAATTCATCGAGGTTGACCCGAACGAGGCGACTTACATGGACGTTTCTCCGAAGCAGCTTGTTTCGGTTGCGGCTTCTCTGATTCCTTTCCTTGAGCACGATGATGCGAACCGCGCACTCATGGGATCAAACATGCAGCGCCAGGGTGTGCCGTTGTTGATCTCCGATTCTCCATACGTGGGAACCGGAATGGAAGCGAAGGTCGCACGTGACTCCCGCTCGGTTGTGATTGCGGAAGGTAACGGAACGGTTGCTGCGGCAACGGCCGAGATCATCGTGATTACCAAAGATGGTGAGCTTCCCTGTTCTGAGGCTCAGTTTCTTACCAATCCTTTCAAGCTGAAGAGCGACAAGGAAAACGGCACCTACGTTTATCCTCTCCGTAAGTTCATGCGTTCCAATGCCGGAACCTGCATCAACCAGAAGCCGATCGTGCTTCGCGGTGAGAAAATCAAGGCGGGCCAGATTCTTGCAGACGGACCGAACACGGAACACGGTGAGCTTGCTCTCGGTCGTAACGTGCTCGTCGCGTTCATGCCGTGGAACGGTTACAACTTTGAGGATGCTATCGTTATCTCAGAGCGCATCGTGAAAGAGGATGTTTACACCTCGATTCACATCGATGAGTTCGACATTGGAGCCCGTGACACGAAGCTCGGCCCTGAGGAGATCACCCGTGATATTCCGAACGTCGGTGAGGAAGCTCTCAAGGATCTCGGTCCTGACGGTGTTATCCGCGTCGGTGCCGAGGTGAAGCCCGGTGATATTCTTGTTGGAAAAATCACACCGAAGAGTGAGACGGAGCTGGCCCCTGAGGAGCGACTCCTTCGCGCGATTTTCGGTGAAAAAGCAGCGGATGTGAAAGACACATCTCTCCGCGTTCCTTCCGGTTGTGTGGGTATCGTCATGGATGTTCGCGTATCGAGCCGCAATGCTTCGAGCAAAGAGAAACTCGATCCCAAAGAGCAGCAGAAGCAGCAGAAGCAAATCATTGACGAGCATAGACGCCGTCACGAGGAGCTCACTGAGCAGCTCACTGAGAAGCTTTCTGACATTTTGCTCGGAGAGAAGATTCCTCTCGATGTGGTCAATGGCCGCACCGGTGAAATCATCATTCCTGCGAATCGTAAGATCACGAAGACTCTTCTTCGCAAGCTTGCTGACAACTACTCAAACATCGAAATCGATCCGAGCCCGATTCGGAACAAGATCCTCGACATCATTTCCAGCTACGAACAGAAGTTCGCAGACGTGGACATGGAGCGGGAGCGTCAGTTGGACCGTATTGAGTCCGGTGATGAAGTCGATCCGGGTGTCATCAAGCAGGTTAAGGTTTATGTCGCCAAGAAGCGTAAGCTCTCTGTTGGTGATAAAATGGCCGGTCGTCACGGAAACAAAGGGGTCGTTGCAACGATCGTTCCTGAAGAGGACATGCCTTACCTCGAAGACGGAACTCCCGTTGATATCTGTTTGAACCCTCTCGGTGTTCCCTCTCGAATGAACGTCGGACAGGTTTTGGAAACTCACCTCGGTGTCGCTGCAAGAGCCCTTGGCTTCAAAGTGGCAACGCCGGTGTTTGACGGTATTCCGGAATCCCGAATCGTCGAATACCTCGAAGAGGCGAAGGCGAAACCCGGATTCGAATGGATTGGAACCAACGGTAAGTCTCAGCTTTATGATGGCAGAACCGGCGATCCTTTCTATCAGACTGTGGTGGTGGGTGTTATTTACATGCTTAAGCTCGGTCACCTGGTGCAGGACAAAATCCATGCACGTGCGGTTGGTCCTTACTCGCTCGTTACGCAGCAGCCATTGGGTGGTAAAGCTCAATACGGTGGTCAGCGTTTCGGAGAGATGGAGGTCTGGGCACTCGAGGCTTATGGAGCGGCTTATATGCTCCAGGAGCTTCTCACCGTGAAATCGGATGACGTCCAGGGACGTACCCGAATTTACGAATCAATCGTCAAGGGTGACAACACCCTCGACGCCGGCACGCCGGAATCATTTAACGTCCTTATTAAGGAGATGCAGAGTCTCGGCCTCGACGTTCGCGTCGGTTCCTCGGAACGCTCTCCTGAAGAAATCCTCGCCGATAGCCTCCAAATTGGCTGATCCCAGATCAATCCAGCATTCGAACCTTAGCCAACTACTACTGTGTCTGTTCCATCTTTAAGTTCTGAAACCCATCTGGACGAAATCTTCGGCCTTGAGCGCAAGTCCGACAGTTTCGATCACGTTCGTATTACCGTCGCCAACCCCGAGACTATCCGTTCATGGAGTCAGGGAGAGGTGAAAAATCCGGAAACGATCAACTACCGAACCTTCAAGCCTGAAAAAGGCGGTCTTTTCTGCGAGCGAATTTTCGGTCCTACCAAGGACTGGGAGTGTGCCTGCGGAAAATACAAGCGTATCAAGCACAAGGGTACCGTTTGTGACCGTTGCGGCGTTGAGGTGACCCTGAGCCGCGTCCGTCGTGAGCGCATGGGCCACATCGAGCTCGCTGTTCCGGTTTCCCACATCTGGTTCTACAAGTGTATGCCTTCGCGCATCGGTCTCATGCTCGACATGAGTGCCCGTCAGCTCGAGCGCGTCATTTATTACGAAGATTACATCGTCATCGAGCCCGGCAACACGCCGCTTGAGCCCGGACAGCTTCTCACTGAACTCGAATTCCGCGATGCGGAGGAAGAGTATGGTAACGAAGGTTTCCAGGCTGGAATGGGTGCTGAGGCGGTCCGTGACCTTCTCTCCCGCGTTGATCTTCTCAAGGAGATCGAAGAGTTGGAAGAGGCTATGGGCAAAACCCGCTCCAAGCAGGTTCGTAAAAAGCTTGCGAAGCGTCTTAAGCTTGCTCAGGGATTCCATTATTCGAAAACTCGTCCCGAGTGGATGATTCTCGAAGTGCTTCCCGTGATTCCTCCGGATCTTCGTCCGCTCGTTCCTCTCGAGGGTGGTCGTTTCGCGACTTCCGATTTGAACGACCTCTATCGTCGTGTCATCAACCGGAACAACCGTCTCAAGAATCTTCTTCAGCTCAAAACACCTGACGTTATCATTCGTAACGAGAAGCGTATGCTGCAGGAAGCGGTTGATGCTCTCTTCGATAACGGCCGTCACGGACGTGCTGTTACCGGCGCTGGAAACCGTGCTCTGAAATCACTTTCCGACATGCTCAAGGGTAAAGGTGGACGTTTCCGTCAGAACCTTCTCGGTAAGCGTGTTGATTACTCCGGACGTTCCGTCATCGTGATTGGACCGGATCTCAAACTCCACCAGTGTGGTCTTCCCAAGAAGATGGCTCTCGTGCTTTTTGAGCCGTTCATCATCCGTCGACTCAAGGAGCTTGGCTACGTTCACACCGTCCGCAGTGCGAAGAAGCTCATCGAACGCAAGACCTCAGAAGTTTGGGATATTCTTGAAGAAGTGACCAAAGGACACCCGGTTCTCCTGAACCGTGCGCCTACGTTGCACCGTCTTTCGATTCAGGCTTTCGAGCCTGTCCTGATTGAGGGATCTGCGATTCGCGTTCACCCACTCGTTTGTACGGCGTATAACGCTGACTTCGATGGTGACCAGATGGCGGTTCACGTTCCTCTCTCGGTTGAGGCGCAAATGGAGGCCCGTATGCTCATGCTGGCTCCGAACAACATCTTCACCCCTTCAAGTGGTAAGCCGATTACGACGCCTTCGCAGGATATTACCCTCGGGTCATACTTCCTGACTTACTGCCGTCTGATCCCGCTTCGCGATCCTGAGCTTGAGCCGAAGCTCTCTCTCTTCGCTGACACCACCGAGGTGGAGTTTGCTGTCGCAAACCGTTCGATCGACATGCACGACCCGATTCGTGTGCGTAACCCGGATTTCGGGTCAGAAGGCCGCGCCTACGGCGAGCCTGAGAAGAAGGTCATCATCACGACGGCCGGACGGGTTCGTTTCAACGAGATTTGGCCTGAAGAGCTTGGCTTCTTCAATGAGAATGTCGGCAAGAAGCAGCTTTCCGATCTCATTTGGCGCTGTTACCAGGCCGTTGGTCAGGATGGTACGGTGAAATCTCTCGATTTGCTCAAGTCTCTCGGTTTCAAAGAGGCGACGCGTTCAGGAACTTCGGTCGGAATTTTCGACATGATCATTCCCGACGAGAAGGAAGTCGAAGTGGCGGATGCTACTGAGAAAGTGCAGAAGGCGAATGATCAGTATCGTTCAGGTGTTATCACCAACAAAGAGCGCTACAACAAGATCGTCGATATCTGGACTCACGCCGGTGATGAGATCACCAAGGCACTTTTCCGCACGATTGAGCACAATGATGGCGGAGACCTTCCGAGCCCGCTCTTCATGATGGTCGATTCCGGTGCCCGTGGTAACCGTCAGCAGATTAAGCAGCTTTCCGGTATGCGAGGTTTGATGGCCAAGCCTTCCGGTGAGATTATTGAACGCCCGATTATTTCGAACTTCCGTTCCGGTCTTTCCGTTCTGGAGTATTTCATCTCCACTCACGGTGCCCGTAAGGGACTTGCGGATACCGCGCTTAAGACAGCTGACTCCGGTTACATGACCCGTAAGCTCGTCGATGTCGCGCAGGACGTGATCATCACCGAGGAAGATTGTGGGACTGCCAACGGTATCGTCGTGAAATCAATTTACGAGGGTGACGAAGAAGCAGTTGATCTGAAGACTCGTATTTACGGACGTGTTTCCGCTGAGAAGGTCGTCAACGGTGACGTTGAGATCGTGAAACCAAGTCAGATGATTGACGAGGAGATCGCTCTCAATCTCTACAACATCGGCCACGAGCAGCTCAAGATTCGTTCCGTTCTCACCTGTGAGAGCCGACGCGGTTGTTGTGCCCGTTGTTACGGAATGAACCTCGCGACCAACGCGATGGCGAAGATCGGTGAGGCTGTTGGTATTGTTGCCGCGCAGTCAATCGGTGAGCCCGGAACACAGCTTACGATGCGTACTTTCCACGTGGGTGGTGTTGCATCGGGAACGTTCAAGCAGCCTATCATTAAGGTGAAGGCCAAAGGTGTCGTTCACTACAACGATCTTAAGACGGTTGAGACCGCTGACGGAAAATTCGTTGCTCTCAATAAGAACGGAACGATTTCGATTCACGACAAAGACGGGCGCGAGCTTGAAATGTATAACGTCGTGAGTGGTTCGCTTATCGAGATTCCTGACAATGGTGAGGCCAAGAAAGGTCAGACGCTTGCGACATGGGATCCCTACAGTGTTCCCGTTATCACAGAGAAGTCGGGTAAGATCAAATTCCGCGACATGCTTCAGGGCATTACGCTGGATACCGAGATCGATAAAGAGACGAACACGAAAGGCCTCGTCGTTATTGAACACAAAGAGGACTTGCACCCGCAGATTCTCATCGTGGACAAGAAGGGCAACGAGCTTGCTACCTACTCCATTCCAACCGGTGCTCACCTTTCCGTGAGCGAAGGTCAGGAAGTGTTGGGTGGTGATCAGCTCGCGAGAACGCCGCGTAAAGTTTCCGAGACGAAAGATATTACCGGTGGTCTTCCCCGTGTTGCCGAGCTTTTCGAAGCCCGTAAGCCGAAGGAGATCGCTGAGATCGCCAAGATCGACGGTGAGGTTTCACTCGGTGGAACGATTCGTGCGAAACGTAAGTTGATCGTGACGGATGCGGAGACCGGAGAGCAGGAAGAACATCTCATTCCTCTTGGTAAGCACTATCTTGTTCAGCCCGGTGATACGGTTCACAAAGGTCAGAAACTTACCGAAGGTGCCGTGGTTCCTCACGACATTCTCGACATTCTCGGGCCACACGCGCTCATGGAGCACCTCGTTAGCGAGGTTCAGGACGTTTACCGTCTCCAGGGTGTGGAAATTAACGATAAGCACATCGAGATCATCATTCGTCAGATGCTTCGTAAAGTTCGGATTACCGATCCGGGTGATACCCAGTTCCTCTGGGGTGATCAGGTCGAGAAAACGACTTTCGAAGCGATCAACGCGGATATGGAAGAGCAAGGTGGTAAGCCGTCTGAAGGCGAGCCCGTTCTTCTCGGTATCACGAAAGCGTCTCTTGAGACGGATTCCTTTATCTCTGCAGCATCATTCCAGGACACCACCCGTGTTCTTACCGAAGCGTCTACGCTCGGCCGGATTGACTACCTCCGCGGATTCAAAGAAAACGTCATCATGGGTCACCTCATTCCTGCCGGAACCGGTTTCCACACCAATAGAAATATGGGTGTTGTCGAAAACGTTGACGCTGCAGAAATCGAAGCTGCCCGCGCTGCCGCTGAAGCCGCCGCCAAAGAAGCCGCTGAGGCTGAGTTGGAGGAGGAAGCCGGCGTTGAAGAGACTGCGTAAGCTTTAATTCAAAATTCCAAACACCCCGTCAGGTAACCATTCCTGTCGGGGTGTTTTTGGTTTCGGCGGGGGAGTGGGAGTGTGAGAGAATCGGGAAAAGAAAGAATTCGGGGTAAAGCAAATTCCCCATCAGGATAATCAGAGCCGATCAGCCGGAGCCTGGCGGCCCTTATACCTTCCCCTTTTTACCTTTTACGGCGCGAAGCGCCATTCCCGCCTTGCAATCCGGCGATTACCGGTTTTATTCCCGACCCTCCCAATCCATCATAGAAATTGATGAAAGGCGAATGCTCGAGAGAGCAGGGAGTTACGATAACGATGGCGCCTTTCAAACTTCCGGGAATACCTGCAAAAAGGGTCCCCTCTTAAAATATGTCAAACGAACTCATCACTGAACTCGTCGAAGCCGGAGCTCACTTCGGTCACCAGTCACGCAAATGGAATCCGAAGATGAAGCCTTATCTTCTCGGATCAAAGAACGCCGTTCACCTCATCGATCTTGAGCAAACCGTTCTCCAGCTGGACGAATCAGGAAAATTTCTCGCTGATCTCGTTTCCAAAGGGAAAAAGATCCTTTTCGTAGGTTGTAAGCGTCAGGCGCAGGATGCCGTTCGTGAAGCTGCTGAAGCAACGGGTCAGTATTACGTCAACCACCGCTGGTTGGGTGGCACACTCACCAACCTTGAGACAGTTCGTCGCAGCGTCGGACGCATGGAAATGCTTGAAAATCTTCAGAAGTCACCCGACTTCAAAAAGATGAGCAAGAAGGAGATCGCCTCCCTCGGCCGTGAAAAGCTCAAGCTTAACCTTCGTCTTTCCGGTATCCGCAAGATGGAGCGCCAGCCTGATGCGGTTGTTGTGGTTGATTCCGCTCGTGAATACAACGCCGTCAACGAAGCGCGTAAGCTGAACATCCCTATCGTTGCATTGGTTGACTCCAACGCTGATCCTGATTTGATCACGTATCCAATCGTTGCGAACGATGATGCGATCCGCTCGATTCGGGTGATCCTCAAGAAGCTCATCGATCCTGTTGTAGGAATCGCTTAATATTCTTCCCCGTCAGATCGATTCGTCGGGGGGATTATCGGGTAAACCGGTGATTTCCCAGTGATTGAAGCAAGACTGACACTCCCTTTCAGCAAAAGAAGGGGGCCTATTTTCACAAAATCGAACTCATATATCAAAATGGCTGAAATCACTGTTTCACTTATTAAGACGCTTCGTGACAAGACCAACGGCGGCATGATGGACTGCAAAGCAGCTCTTGTCGAAGCTGACGGCGACCTCGAGGCAGCCGAGACTATTCTCCGCAAAAAAGGCATCGTGGATGCTGACAAGAAGGCAGGACGTGCGGCTTCTGAAGGAGTCGTTGCATCACGTGTTCTTGCTGACGGCAAAACCGGAATTCTCGCTTCGGTTGCCTGCGAGACTGACTTCGTTGCTAAGAACGATAACTTCCGCGACTTCGTCGAGGCGATCCTCGATCACATCGAGGCGAGCGACTCCGTTGACAGCGTTGAAGCACTTCTTGCTCAAGACTTCGCTGGTGACGCTTCCACGCTTGAGGAATTCATCAAAATCAAGGTGGGTGAACTCGGCGAAAACATGGGGCTTGCCCGTTTCGCTAAATACGAAGTTTCCGGCGCCGGTGGCGTAGGCACTTACATTCACATGGCAGGCCGCGTTGGCGTTCTCGTCGAACTCGCTTGCGAGAATGAAGCAACATCCGCGACTCCTGAGTTCGGTGCGCTTGCTAAAGACATCTGCATGCACATCGCAGCGGCTCAGCCGATCTGCATTTCATCGGACGAAGTTCCTGCTGATCTCGTAGAGAAGGAGAAAGACATTTTTCGCGAGCAAATGAAAGACAAGCCGGCTGAAATCATCGAGAAGATTATCGGTGGTAAGATGGGTAAGTTCTACGCAACGAACTGCCTCCTTGAGCAGGCTTTCATCAAGGATGGTGATAAGACGATCCAGGGCCTCATCGAAGAAGTGAGTACTGCGACCGGCGATAAAATCACGGTGGCTCGTTTCGATCGCTTCGGCGTTGGCGAAGAAGCAGGGGAGTAATCCTTTCTTCTACCAAACTTTGAAGAAGCCCGGGTCGAAAGACCCGGGCTTTTTTGTGTGCGGGGAGACGGGGGCTTTTGAGATAGCTTCTACTTTCCCGGTTTTGGAAACGTGGTAATTTTGCCGATATGATTCATTCGAAGAGACTTTTCTCCCTTTTGGCGGCGGTGGTTGCCTTCTCGCCCATCGCGAATGCCCAGCGCACCGCGACGCCGGCTGACAAGATTCGGCTACCCGAAGGATTTAAGATTGAGCTGCTTTATTCGGTGCCCCGCGATGATCAGGGGTCCTGGGTGGCAATGTGTCAGGATGATAAAGGTCGGCTCATCGTCAGCGATCAGTACGGGGGGCTCTATCGCTTTCCGGTTCCCAAATCCGGCGAATTGGTCGATCCCGCGTCGATCGAGCAGATCACGTATTCCCCGGACGAGGCGCCTTTGAGAAAAGGGGAAAAAAGGGCGGATGCCAAGCCGGTGGATCCGGCATTGCTCAAACTTCCCCGCATCGGTCATGCTCAGGGACTTTGCTACGCCTTCGACAGCCTCTATGTCGTCGTGAATTCCAAAGCGAGTGCGACCGGTTCCGGTGTATTCCGCCTCCTCGATACTGACGGCGATGATCAGTTCGACAAGATCGTGACCATCAAAGAACTGGCTGCCACGGGCGGCGAACACGGGCCTCACGCGATTCTTCCTGCTCCTGATGGAAAGCACCTCTATGTAGTGATGGGGAATCAGACTCAGCTCCCTGAAGACTACACGCACTCCCGTGTCCCCGAAGTCTGGGGCGAGGATCAACTCCTTCCTTCGCTTCAGCATTTCATGGTCGGAGCGGAGGCGCCTCTCGGTCACGTTGCGCAGATCGATCCTGAAGGGAAAACCTGGGAGATCGTGGCTACCGGATTCAGAAACCAGTATGACGTTGCGATCAACCGTGAGGGTGAACTGTTCACCTACGATGCTGACATGGAGTGGGATCTGAACACGCCCTGGTATCGCCCGACGCGGATCAATCACATCATCGATGGCGCTGAATTTGGATGGAGAACAGGAACCGGAAAATTCATGGAATACTGCAGTGACACGTTCGGTTCTGTCGTTGATATCGGTCCCGGATCTCCGACCGGGGTCAGCTTCGGCTATGGGGCAAAGTTTCCTGCCAAATACCAAAACGCACTCTTCGTCGCTGATTGGTCGTATGGAAAACTCTACGCCGTTCACCTCGAGGAGAAAGGTTCCACCTACACGGCGAGCTTTGAGGAGTTTGCCGCAGCGCAGCCTTTACCGCTCACTGATCTGCTCGTGAATCCCGACGACGGGGCGATGTACATTGCCGTGGGTGGGCGCCGGGTTCAGTCGGGGCTCTATCGAGTGACCTACACCGGCGACGAGTCGACGGCCCCTGCTGCTCCGACCGAAGCGGGTGCTGAGCAACGGAAAAAGCGTCATGCCCTCGAGTCATACCTCCAGGCGGGCGCGACTGAGGCAACGAGCTCGCAGCTCGACGAAATCTGGGTTTCGCTGGGATCCCCTGACCGTGGTATTCGCCACGCTGCCCGGGTTGCGCTTGAAAAACAACCCGTCGCCGACTGGAGCGATCGCGTCGCCGGGGAGGCGGACCCTGCCATTGCCACCGCTGCATTGATCGCTCTTGCCCGAACCGACGGGAAGCAATCCGGGCCCGCGATTCTCCGGAAATCGATGAGCTTTGATTATGGCGCTCTCAAAAATCGTCAGGAGCGTCTTGATGTGTTGCGCAGCGTGACGCTTGCCTTGACCCGTGGTGGGAAACCTTCCGACGAGTTGAGGGCCGGGATCATCACCTGGCTCGATTCGATTTATCCCGCACAGACCCCCGAAGAGAATCGGGACCTCTCGGCAATCGCCGCTTTTCTCGAAGCTCCCTCTGCTGTCGAGAAGGGGATGGATCTTCTGACGGGCGCCTCGGGGCAGGAGGAGCAAATCGGTTACGCATTGAATTTGCGTCATCTCACACACGGCTGGACACCTGAACTGCGGGAACAGTATTTTAAATGGTTCGTTCTCGCGGGCAGTTATCGGGGCGGTGCCCGGCTCGCCAACTATCTCGCTGATATCAAGAAACACGCGATTGCATCGATTCCGAATGAGGAGATGACGCCTGCTCTTACTAAGCTTATTGAGACGCCGCCGGAAAGTAAGGATCCGCAGTTCACGCTCGAGCCACGCAACTTCGTCAAGATGTGGGCGATGGAAGATCTCACCCCGCTCCTCGGTGCCGGGCTTGAGGGAAATCGCGATTTCAAAAACGGACGTCAGATGTTCGGTGCGGGGACTTGCTATGTTTGTCACCGCTTCAACGATGAGGGCGGTGCGGTAGGGCCTGATCTTTCGTCGGTTGGCGGCAAGTTCAGCCCGCACGATTTGCTCGAGGCAATTGTCGATCCGGGCAAGGAGATCAGCGATCAATATGGTGGCAGTATTTTCAAAATGAAAGACGGCACTCAAGTCGTCGGCCGGATCATGAACATGAAGGGCGATAACTACTGGGTGAATACGGACATGATGACCCCGAGCACGATCACGCAGGTCAATGCGGATAAGCTGGAGTCCGTCGAGCCGTCTCCCGTTTCGATGATGCCCGCGGGTCTGATTTCGTCGATGAACGAAGACGATATTCTCGACCTTCTGGCCTATCTTATCTCCGGTGGAAATCCTGAGCACGAGCTGTTTGATAAGTGATCGTCCTTTGTAGGCGGAGCACACTCTTCGCCTCCGTTGATCGAGGGCATCGTTTTTGTCCTGCGATGGTGATATCCGCTTCGGCCTATCTGCGTATCCAATCAACGTTGCGCCATTTAGCGGAGGGCGGTAAAAGATGAATCGAAAAGAGGGGGCTTTGATCAGGCCTCTCTGTCCTGAACATCTATCATGAAAATTCCAATCACTGCGCTTCTTGCGTTCGCGACTCTTGCTCAGGCGGAGCCTTTTGACACAACGGCTTTGTCTCCCATTTTTAACGGAAAGGATCTTTCCGGCTGGCATGGGAATAATCCTCACACGACCAGTAAAGCGAAAGAGGGACCGGAAGCGTCAGTAAAGAATCAGCAGGAGGAATTCAAAGCGCACTGGTCAGTGAAAAACGGAGCCCTCGTGAATGATGGCCATGGCCCCTATGCGACGACGGATCAGGATTACGGGGATATCGAATTCACGGTGGACTACAGGACCGTTCCCAAGGCGGACTCGGGGATTTACCTCCGGGGAACTCCTCAGGTTCAGATCTGGGATCACACAAACGAGGCGGCATTCAAGCACGGCGCGGATCTCGGATCCGGCGGGCTTTGGAACAACAACAAAGACAACCCGGGTAAGAATCCTCTCGTCCTCGCCGACAAAGCGTTCGGCGAGTGGAATCAATTTCACATCCGGCAGCTCGGCGCCCGAACCTGGGTTTGGTTGAATTCCAAACTCGTCGTCGATGGCGCGGTGATGGACAATTATTGGAACCGTGAAACGCCCCTTCCCGCGAAAGGACCAATTCATCTTCAAACCCACGGAGGCGAGATTGCCTGGAAGAATATCGCTCTCCGCGAAGTTCCGGGTGATGAGGCGAATGTTCTCCTGAGAGGGAAAGACGAGGGATTTAAGAGCATTTTCAACGGCACCGATCTTTCGGGCTGGGCGGGAGCCGTCGAAAACTATCAGGTCGTTGATGGTGCGATTGGCTGCAAAGAGGGAAAAGGCGGCACGCTCTATTTTGATGAAACCCTGACTGACTTTGTCGCCCGGCTGGAGTTTAAAGTTCCCGAAGGGGGAAATAATGGTCTCGCGATTCGCTATCCGGGAAAAGGGGACACCGCCTATGTGGGTATGTGTGAACTTCAGATTTTAGACAACAGTGCTGAAAAATATGCCAAGCTCGATGACCGTCAGTTTCATGGCAGCGCTTACGGAATGGCCGCGGCCCACCGTGGTTACATGAGGCCGGTCGGCGAATGGAATTATCAGGAGGTGACCGTGAAAGGGAGCACGATCAAAGTTGAGCTGAACGGCACCGTGATCCTGGATACCGATTTGGCAGCGCTTGATCCCGCTGAATTCATGGCCGGGAAAAAGCATCCCGGGCTTGCGAATAAAGACGGGTTCTTCGGGTTTGCCGGCCACGGAAATGCGGTTTATTTCCGAAACGTTTCGATCAGAAAGTTGTGAGATCTCAACTCACCCGGTCCTCACTTGGCCCGGGGATGATCTGATTATTTCCGATCTTTTACGAAAGACAGATCACTTCTCTTTCGTATGATCGGGTGATGCACCGGTCCGCTAACGAGGGAACACCCACTTTATCTCAGGCGATCGCGTTTGAGGTAAAGGCCTCGTGTTTTCGATTAAGGCGGGCGCTTCACAATTTCAGTGGAGGGCTGAGGCGTTTTCCCTGCTCAACTGTCGATGACCGTTTGCCGGTGATTGCCGAATCACGGACGGTGCTTTATTCGAGCGGTTCCGGAGCCGAGTTTGCGCTTCAGGCGGGAAAAGTTCAGAATCTCCGGATTGCGGCGCGACACCTGAACGGCGTGCGGGTGGAAGCGGATCGCATTTTCAGTTTCTGGAAACACGTTCCCCGACCGACGTTGTGGCGGGGTTTTTCAAAAGGGCGTGAGCTGCGGGAGGGGTGCATCATCCCCAGCGTCGGAGGCGGCCTGTGCCAGCTTTCGAACGCTCTCTACGACTGCGCTTTGAAAGCCAATCTCGAAGTCGTGGAACGTCACGGTCATTCCCGCACCCTCCCGGGCTCGATGGCGGAGATGGGGCGTGATGCGACTCTGTTCTGGAATTATGTGGATCTTCGATTCCGCTCAAACGTGAGCTTTCAGATTGAGGTGTTACTCGGTCGGGGAGAACTCGTGGTTCGTTTCCGCTCGGGCGGCCCGGTATCTCCGTTCACGAATGAAAGGACGGTGGGTGATTCAGGGGGGGCACCGATCGGCTCCCTGATCCCCACGGGAGATCCGGTCGAGAGTTGCGAGACCTGCGGCCTGACCAGTTGCTTCAGGCATCCGGAAACGCATCGCCTCCCGGAGTCATCTGTCACCGCGTGGCTCGTCGATGCTCATTGGCCTGAATACGATGACTACCTCAGACGGAATTCCTGCGCCGGGGATTGGCTGTTTGTGCCCATGGCGGGCGGACGCTACCGATGGAGCGGTGACGGCTTTGCCCGCGTTCTGAAATCACCGTGGGTGGTGGCGAGGCGCTCATTAGTCTCTCGTCGGCTCGCTCAGCAGGGCGCGGCCCGGCAGCTCGCGCTGTTGGCGTTCGATCGGGAGTTGGCGCTCCGCTTTGCGCGACGGGTTCCGCCGACGGCGCTCCACCTCGTCGTTAGTCAGAATTTATTACCATTCCTCTGGCGGTCGGGGGTGCTGGGTGGCCGCACCTTCGATGTGTTGATGACACGTCTCCCGCTCGAGCATCTGGAGTCGACTCTCGATAAGGCGGCTGAGCGCTGGCCGGAGAGCGACACGCTTTCGGATTTTCGCACGGACCCTGAGCTGTTGAGGGACGAAAGGGCCGCACTTGCCGAAGCGGAGCACTGGATCACTCCTCATTCAAAAGTGGCAGAGTTGGCCGGTGACCGCGCTGTCCGATTGGAGTGGGCGATTCCGCCGCGATCGGATCGCGGTGTCGTTGGGAAGCGGATCCTTTTCCCGGCTTCAACGCTGGGGCGAAAAGGCGCGTGGGAGCTTCGTTCGCTCGGCGAGCCCGTTACGATTACAGGGCCGGTCATCGAGTCGGCAGATTTCTGGGAGGGGATCGAAGTGGAGAAATGTGATTTCTCGCTTGAGGACGTTGCGGTGGTGGTCCTTCCCGCGTGGGTCGAAAATCAGCCTCGTCGGCTTTTGGAAGCCGTCGCCGCCGGGATTCCCGTGATCGCAACGGATGCTTGTGGGCTTGCCGGAATCGACGGGGTTACGAGTGTTGATGCCGGAGATACGGCGATGCTGAGAGCGGCGCTCGATCAAGTCCTCGCGCGGCAATAGGATTTCGGATCAACCGCCTGCGAAGACCGGTTGGAATCCCGCTTCTTCGAGAATGACTTTCACTTCTTCGCGAAGGTCGCCCCGGATTTCGATACGGCCGTCTTTGACCGTTCCGCCGACGCCGTAGGACTTTTGAATAGTCCGGGCCAATTCCTTGATCTCCGGCAAAGCGATACCTTTAAAATTGCTGACCACGGTGACGAGCTTTCCCCCTCGGTGGGCGTATTCGCGGGTGATGTTGAGTCGTCCCCGCGTCGTGTTTTTCCGGTCACGCCGTGAGGTCGGTTGGGGTGGCGTGATCGTTCCTTCCGGCAGACCGCTCAGCTCATTCAGGGCACTGAATGGAGTGGGGGACTCGGTGGTTCCTTCGCCGTTCGATTGGCGCTTCTTCTTTCGGCTCATGGTGACAGTCTAACCACAAATTCAGTATCGAGTGCGAATAAGTCGGGGAAACTTTTATGGGCGCAATGGCCTCAGTGTTGTGCTTTCCTCAAGTTGGATTTGATCGACTTCGCCACCGCGGCAGCGAGAACGGCTGCGCCTTCCTCCGTAAAGTGGACGTCACCGGGCGCTTTCCCGTAGGTGTCCATTTTTCCTTTCATCACAGAATGCAGATCATCGATCGCAACCCCGTGACGCTTCATGACCGCCAGGGCCGCGGCATTGTAGATTTCATCGTCGCCCACCTTGCGGCCGGCTTCGCCCTCCGGAACGGGAGTGGTCGTGGCAAACACGAGGACGGCCCCCGTCTTCTTCAGCTCGACGACAAGCGCCTCCAACTTCGCCGCGTATTCTTCCGGTGTGTGTGTCAGGGTTCCGCCCCGTTTATCCCGTTTGCCCTGGTTCTTTGATTCCGGGTTCCGGTAGCAGAGGTCCCAGAGTCCCCAGTTGAAATGGATCAGGTCCCATTTTCCGTTCTTTGGCGCGAGCCATTTAGGAAGCCCTTTCAACCCCATCGCGGTGTCCCCCGCATTGCCGGGAACCCGATGGAGATTCACTGTGCCGGCCAGCAATTCGCGAGTTGCGGCGGTGTAGCTGATTGAGATCGAATCCCCGATAAGCAACACTCTCGGCAGGGACGGATCATCAACCACCTTAGCGAAAGCGGGATTCGATTTCCGGGTCTTCTTCGAGGCTTCCCCCGGGGTGATTACGCCGGTCTGTGTGTAGGCGTGTGAGGAGAGAATGACGAAGACGAAGAGAGCATGGATGAGGGCTTTCATCGGATAGTGATAACGCATGAGGAGGATTCTTGCGAGCGGCAAACATCTCCGGCCGGGTCGCGGGAGCCATACGGCTTTCCGTCGATTCCGATTTTGCCTCCCGCTGACGTGCTTGGTAAAACTGTTCCCTACCGCTTGTGAATAAACAGATTAGACATCCTGGTTTTCAATCGGGTTCGATGAGGCAGGTCTCCGGATTTGCCCTCGCTACCCTGGGAGTGGTCGTGGTTTTTTCGGGCAGCGTCGTGCTCCGTGGCGAGTCCCCCGGAAAAGTAGGGCGCTCCTCTGTGCTTCCCGAGCCGGTCACGGAGGAAAACGTGGCGATGCTCAAAGAACGCTCGCCGTTCTTGCGATCGATCGGGCTTTCCGAGGCCATCGTCGTAACCGGAATTGCTCAGATCGAGGACGGCGTTTTTGCGACACTGTTCAACGTGGAAACGCAGGAGTCTTTTCTCGTTGGGAGAAAGGCCAACCCTGAAGGGTGGCAGTTGGTCGGTATCAAGGGTGATCAGTCGGACCTCGAATCCGTGACCGCCCGCATCAGGCTGGCGGGCAGCGAGGTCGTTTCGATTCGATACGAAAAATTGCCGTCGAAGGCATTCAAGCGAGGGCCGGCAAGCAAAAAACGGAGCAGCAGTGGCGGTGGGACGGGACCTCACGGCGGACCTGATCCCCGGGTCTTAACCGACGATCAGATGGACGACGCCAGGCGCGGGGCTCACAATTACCGCGAAGGATTTCTTGCCGACGGTTACCCTGACAAACCTCCCGCTTCGACGATTGCTAAACTTTCGAGGCTGTCGACGAAGCAGCGCGAAGCGATTAACATTAAAATGTATGAGTATCGCAATCGCGGACTGGGACTGCCTGAGCGTGCTAGAATTTACGAAGGTATTCTCGATAAGACACTGAAAGGCGGGCGCTGAGTTTTTTTGCGCTTCGACTTATTTTTCTCCAATCCGAAAGCGCACGCAGACCGGGCTGTTGAGGTTTTCCTGTTTCCCTGAAAAGGTCAGTTCGCCGCTTGATGGATCGATTGAGAAAATCGATAAGGTGTGTGAATTCTGTCCCGCCGCGATGAGCCATTCCCCGTCAGGGCTGATCGCAAAATTTCGTGGAGCCTCACCCCGGATCGGCTCGTTCTCGACGTAATCAAGTTTTCCCGTCGTTGGATCAATTTGGAAAACGACGATGGTGTCATGACCTCGATTCGATCCATAAAGAAATTTGCCGGAAGGATGGCAGACCACTTCAGCGGTAGATCCCTGCTTCGCGGCGTCGGCGGGGAGGGTGCTCACTGTTTGCAGAGAGGTGAGGTCGCCGGTTTTCTGATTCACCGAAAAGGTTTCAATCGTCAGTGCCATTTCGTTGATCAGGTAGGCAAACTGGCCACTGGTGTCGAATGTGAAATGACGTGGACCCGAACCCGGCTTGATTACGGTTTCCCCTGAAGCAGTGAGCGTGCCTTTGTTTGAATCAACGGCATAGCGATAGATGCGATCGGTTCCGAGGTCTGCCGCGTAGGCAAATCTGTCGTCGGGCGAAAAGTTGATCGAATGGGCATGAGGTGCCTTCTGACGAGCGGCGTCGACGCTGCTGCCTTTGTGCTGAATTATGGTCATGGGTTCCGATAGTGAACCGTTCTCATTGATTTGATAACTAACAACGTTGCCACCCATGTAGTTCGCGACTGCGAGTACTTTTCCATTATTAGAAATGGAGAGGTGGCAGGTAGCGCTTCCTTTCGCTGACTGTTCATTGATCGGCTCCAGTTTTCCGTTTTCGAGAATGCGGAACGCCTTGACCGTTCCTTCGCCTGTCTCGGAGACGGAGTAGAGGAATTTTCCATCACCGCTCAATTCCAGAAACGACGGGTTCTCTATATCTGCAGCGAGTTCTGGGCTCGAAAGAGATCCTTTCTCCGAATCCCACTCGGAGACATAGATGCCTTTGGAATCGGCTTTGGTGTAGGTGCCGAAATAGACCCTGTCAGGTGTCGCACCTAACAGGGTTGAATGACCCAAAAGGGAGATGAAGAGGAGGGCAGTAAATGAGAGAAGTCGCATCCTTTACTGTTCCCAAAAATCCTGCTTTCGAAAAGAGGATAATAAGACGGGAACGCGACCTGTTAATTTCTTCGAATGCCTGTGATCGGGGGGGGGATTATTTGACCCTGACTAGTTTCATGATTCGACCGTCGATATTCCAATCCTGGATGTAGAGATTGCCGTCCTTGTCCCAGTAGGAACCGTGGGTGCCGCTGAAAATACCTTCGATCCAGTCGGCTTGTTTGACTCCGTGGGCACCGCGCGTCTTTGGGTCAGGGTTGTGCCCGAGCACCGCCATGATGGTGTTGTTCTTATCAAGGATGACGACTCTCCCATGGAGATCCGGAACCGAAACGTAGTCCCCCTGAATCGCGACGGAAGTCGGCATCCCGAGTCCGGTGACGACTTCTTCGATGAAGTTGCCTTCAAGGTCATAGTGAAGCAGGCGCCCCTTTGGCTTGTGGTTGCGATCGCAGATCAGGAGACGAGGCGGATCGTAGCGCGAGTCGAGCGTCATGCCGTGGGCGGTGTTGAATTGTTTGAGCTCGTTCCCCTTTTCTCCGAAGTGACTGAGATACTTTCCGTCCTTGTCGAAACGGAAAATGATGTTGCTGGCATAACCGTCGGATAGATAAATGTCACCGTTCGGGGCGACTGTGATCGCTGTCGGATTGAAGTTCAGGGGATTGACTCCGGACGCTTTGGGAAAAGGCAGATGCAGAACGATTTCCCCGTCGCTCGCGCGGAATTTAATTCCCTCGCGGTTTTTGTTACGTGCGGCGTAGATGTATTCAACGCCGTCCTCTTCGCGAATCTCGATGTCGTGCATGTTGGAGTGCTCCGGTCCGACAAACGAGCGGATCACTTTTCCATCGGGAGAGAAAACGACTACGCCCTTGTTGGCGCTCACGTAAATGCTGCCGGCATTGTCAATCACGACGCCGCCGTGCGTGGCACCAAGAATGGATTTTCCATCCTCGCCAAGCCCCCATCCGGGAACGGTGTCGAAGGTCATGATCCCGCAACCCATTCTGACCGGGGAGGTGTCGTCAGCTTGAGCGGTGAAAGTGAGTAAGGGGAGGACTAGTGTTAATGTTAGGATAATGAGCGGGTTTTTCATCATTGAGACATGGGGGCTGAGGGTTTGACGGATTTGATCGAACTAAGTTCTTATCTTCCGAATCTAGAAAAGCAGAGAAGGCGGATCGAAACAAGATCCATATCGACCTCTGGTATTCAAAGAGTTGCGGGGATACGACCGCGCGACGGCGGACGTATTCTTCGTGGCCGTGGGGCGAGGCGGACTTCCTGCCGCATCCGGCGGGAGCGTTGAATGCACTTTCAGGCTCACTCCGGGAGTGGAGGCGCGAGACGTCTGAGAATCAGGCCGGCTCCGAGTAGGATCGGCAGCTGTGCCATGAACATAGTCGTGGCGAAGAGTGCGAATTCAGTCTGATGCAGAATGCTGACAGCAATTGCAATCGCCACTCCGAAATTTTTAACCGGGGAGATTAAGAGCAGTGTGATGGAATCACGTCGGTCGAGCCCGAAGATTCGCGAGACAACATAGCCCACCGCCATACCGGCGAGTGTCAGAATGAGCGCCGAGATCATCGTGGATCCAAATCCATCTGCGAATCCGCGACGATCACTGAAGATGATGTAGCCGCCAAGCACGGCAACACAGATCAACGCGATTCGTTTGAGAAGGCGGTGAAATCTCCGTTCAAAATCAGGAAACCGGGAACGGATCCACATTCCGAGTGCAATGGGGAGTGCGAGAACGAAGAAGAGCCTCACGAGGAGCATTGAGGCGGGAATCTGGAAATCGAAACTGTCTTCGAGGAGCAACCCGTAGAATTGAATCCACAGGGGCATCGTGACAAATGCGAGCAGTCCGGTAGCAATCGCGAGGGTGATGGCGAGGGCCAGGTTTGCCCGTGCGACGGAGGTATACAGGTTGGCAATGCTGCCGGTGGGACAGATCGCGAGGAGCAGAATGCCCGCGTCGAGATGGGCCGGCAGATCGGTGAGTTGAACGAACCCGATCGAAATCGGAACAAAGAGCGTCAGCGTGAGAAGGCCGGTTAGAACCGGTTTCGGCTGTTTGAGAAGATCCTTAAATTCACGCAGGGTGACGTCGAGGCCGACGATGACCATCGTGATGATGATGATCCCGTTGATCCCGAAGCTGATAATTTGGTTCTGATCCACAACCTTTCAGTGTCTTGATACGGAGCGTTTCTACGCGGACTTCACGATGCCAGTTGAAGCCGGAGCCAATCGCGGAACGGCAGTGCCAATGGGTTTGAGAAGGGTGTCATCAGTTTACTTTAGATCACCGAAGAGGCTTCGCAATGAGCCGGTTTTCAGAAACGGTATATTCTTCCCCGGACATCGAATTTCCGCTATCGTGGGGGGCGCTATGAGTATTCCCCGCTTAATTCTTTCGATCGTTGTCGTTACCGTTGTAATCATGGCGTTTGATTTTCTCTATCACGGAATGCTGCTGGGGAATTCCTACAAAGAGACGGCGGATTCGTGGCGTCCAGAAGACGAGATGATGGCGAGAATGCCGTTTCAGTTCTTCTCAGATTTTTTGATCTCGATCGGATTCTGCACCGTATGGGCTTTTGGATTTGGATCTAAAGGGGTGAAATGTGGCGCGATTTATGGGTTCTTTCTCGGGCTTCTCGCGAGCGGGGTGTCGTTGGTGAATTTCGTTTTTCTGCCGATTCCGGACCAGTTTAAAATTCCATGGACGGTGGGATCGATTCTTTCCAGCGTGATTATCGGGATGGTGGTGGCTCTGGTTTACAAGCCGGGGATGGACTCAGCGTCTGAATAGGCTGAGAGGCATTTCAGAAAACGGCTTCGCAAAAAGGATGCGCCGCGCTCGTATCGCATCGTGAGGATGCGTTTTGTCGTTCCGATTCGCCGTCGGTAATCCCTGTAAGAATGGGTCTGAGAAGTGACCGTCTTTATACTCTTTCGAACTTCGTTCTATCTGCCGCCCCAAAGTAAAGAACCTCTTACTGGTTTTTGATTCTGTAAAAATCTTGACTCAGTCCAAAACAGGAATTAGTCTGGATCGATGTTTGATCCAGCCAATCTTCTTCGTGAACGCGGGGTGCCTGTAACGGCTCAGCGAATAGCGGTGCTCAATGCGATTTCCGAAATGCCGCACAGCACAGCGGATGCCATCGCCGGAAAGGTGCGCGCCACAATCGGAACTATTTCCAAGCAGGCTGTTTACGACGCTCTCGGAATGCTGACTTCGAAAGGCCTCATTCGGCGCATTCAACCCGCGGGCTCCCCGGCACTCTATGAAAACCGCGTCGGCGATAATCATCACCATGCGATTTGCCGCAGCTGTGGCAAAACCGCTGACGTTGATTGTGCCGTCGGGAGGAGGCCCTGCCTCACTGCTGCGGATGATTCCGGTTTTGTCATCGACGAGGCGGAAGTCATCTACTGGGGAACCTGCCCCGATTGCCTCCCTGACTAAGGCATTTCAACGGAAACTTGAATTTCCCCACCCCAAAAGAACACCCCATGAAATACAACACTACTGAAAGCGAGGTCCTCCCCCGGGAGGGCGTGAGTCAAAATCGAACGAACAAGGTCTTCAGAAAAGCGCGCTTCACGGCGCTCGCGCTTCTGTGCCTCTCCGGACCGGGCATCGGTCTGTTACATTCCCAAACGGAAAAGAATATGAAAGACATAAGTAAATGCCCGGTCATGGGTACACAAGCGGGTCCTAACCGAACTACCTCTGCTGGAGGACTGTCGAATCGAGACTGGTGGCCCAACATGCTGAACCTCGGCATCCTCCATCAGAATTCGTCGAAGAGTAACCCGCTCGGTGAAGATTTTGACTATGCCGAAGAATTCAAAAAACTCGATCTCGATGCGATTACGAAAGATCTCACCGAGTTGATGACTTCGTCTCAAGATTGGTGGCCTGCTGACTACGGGCACTATGGTCCATTCTTCATTCGCATGGCGTGGCACAGTGCAGGAACCTACCGGGTCACGGACGGTCGCGGCGGTGCTTCCGATGGCACTCAGCGATTCGCGCCGCTCAACAGTTGGCCCGACAACGGAAACCTCGACAAAGCACGTAGACTGCTTTGGCCGATTAAGCAGAAGTATGGACAGAAAATCTCGTGGGCAGACTTGATGGTTCTCACGGGTAACGTCGCGCTCGATTCGATGGGATTTAAAACCGTCGGATTCGCAGGTGGTCGCGAAGATGTTTGGGAGCCGCAGGAGGATGTTTACTGGGGCCCTGAATCCGAATGGCTTGGTGATAAGCGTTACTCAGGGGAGCGGGATTTGGAAAACCCTCTCGGGGCGGTTCAGATGGGACTGATTTATGTGAACCCTGAAGGACCCAACGGAAATCCGGATCCACTCGCCGCCGCGAAAGACATTCGCGAAACGTTCGCCCGTATGGCGATGAATGATGAGGAGACCGTTGCACTGATTGCGGGCGGTCATACTTTCGGCAAAGCTCATGGTGCTGCCACTCCGGAAGGCAATGTGGGAGAGGCTCCTGAAGGGGCCAATCTCGAGGATCAGGGATTCGGCTGGATCAATTCTTTTGGTAAAGGAAATGCCGAAGACACGATCACGAGTGGGCTCGAAGGAGCCTGGACGAGCGCGCCGGCAAGATGGTCGCACATGTATTTTTCTAACATGTATACCTATGATTGGGAATTGGTGAAAAGCCCGGCAGGTGCACACCAGTGGATACCGAAAGACGGAGCCGGCGACGGCACCGTTCCCGATGCGCATGACCCTTCCAGGAGCCATGCTCCGATTATGTTCACGACCGATTTGGCTTTGAAGGAAGATCCGGCTTACGGGAAGATTTCGAAACGGTTTTTCGAGAACCCCAAAGAGTTCAAGGACGCCTTCGCCAAAGCGTGGTTCAAACTGACGCATCGCGACCTCGGTCCTGCTTCCCGCTATCTGGGGGCGTTGGTTCCTGAGGAATCACACTTGTGGCAGGATCCCGTTCCGGAGGCAGACTATGCCACGATTGATGCGGCGGATATCGAGGCCCTCAAGAAAACGATTCTCGATTCTGAACTCACCGTTTCCGAACTGGTTTCCACGGCGTGGGCGTCGGCTTCAACTTTCCGTGGGAGTGACAATCGTGGCGGGGCAAACGGTGCCCGCATTCGTCTCGCTCCTCAGAAAGACTGGGAAGTGAACAAGCCGACACAGCTCGCGAAAGTAATCGGCGTGCTCGAAGCGATTCAAGAGGACTTCAACGCTGCGCAAACCGGAGGTAAAAAAGTTTCTCTGGCAGACCTCATCGTTCTTGGCGGCTCGGCGGCGGTTGAACAGGCAGCGGGGAAGGCGGGGCACGAAGTCAGTGTTCCGTTCTCACCGGGAAGAACGGACGCCACTCAGGAGATGACTGACGTTGAGGGGCTTGCCGTGCTTGAGCCAAAGCAGGATGGCTTCCGTAATTTTCTCGGCCATGAACTGGACAGGCCTGCTCCGGAACAACTCCTCGACCGTGCGCAGCTGTTAACGCTCACGGCTCCGGAAATGACGGTGCTCATTGGCGGAATGCGTGTTCTCAATACGAACGTGGGTCATCCTGATTTGGGTGTCCTTACCGACAAGCCGGGAGCGCTGAGTAACGACTTCTTCGTGAATCTCCTCGACATGGCGACGATGTGGAAAAAGGCTCCCGATTGTGATCACTTCTTTGTGGGGCTGGATCGCGAGACTGCGGACGAGAAATGGAAGGCGACTTCGGTAGACCTCATCTTCGGTTCGAATTCACAACTCCGCGGAATTGCTGAGGCTTATGCCAGTGCCGATGCAGAAGAGCGGTTCATTCAGGACTTTGTTTCCGCCTGGACGAAGGTGATGAATCTCGACCGTTTTGATCTCGCTGCAAATAAGGCGGTATTGGCGGCTCAATAGGGACGTCCCAGGTTTTTTTGTTGCTACAGCCTGTCCGGTGATTCCGGGCAGGCTTTTTTGTGGTTATCGGAAGCGCCTCAGGGATTCATTCCCTGGTAAGTGTGGCAAAATTGCCACCTTTTAAGACTGACGTTTTGCGAAGATTTGTCATGGTGTTGCCTATGCTTGAGTCAGATGATTTTGCCCGCATTCGAGAGGAGTATCTTGATACCTTCGATGAAGAACTGGAAATGGAGCTCCACGATTTTTCGGAGGATAATCCTTCAGACGAATCAGCGAGCGATGATCCGGTTGCGTTTCGTCGTCAGTATTTTCGTGAGCTGCACCGACTTCAGGTCGAGTTGGTAAAACTGCAGGATTGGGTTGTCGCTCATAAAAAGAAAATCGTCGTGGTTTTTGAGGGGCGCGACTCGGCAGGGAAAGGTGGCGTTATTTCCCGTCTGACCCAGAGAATGAATCCCCGGGTGTGTCGTGTCGCCGCTTTACCTGCTCCGAATGATCGTGAGAAAACGCAGTGGTATTTCCAGCGTTACATCAGTCATCTCCCCGCAGGCGGTGAGATCGTATTGTTCGATCGCAGCTGGTACAACCGGGCCGGAGTCGAAACGGTGATGGGATTCTGCACTGAAGAAGAGCGTGAAGAATTTTTTCGCACCGTTCCGGAGTTCGAGAAAATGCTGATTGGTTCCGGGATTCAGCTGATCAAGTATTGGTTTTCGATTCAGGATGAGGATCAGCAGTTTCGGTTCAAGGCGCGGATGCATGATCCGTTGAAGCGTTGGAAACTGAGCCCGATGGACCTAGAATCGCGCAAGCGGTGGGAGGCTTACACCGCTGCGAAGGAGGTTATGTTAGAGCGCACGCACAGTGAGGAGGCTCCGTGGTGGATTGTCCCGGCTGAAAACAAGAAGCGGGCGCGGTTGAATTGTATCAGTCATCTCCTCAGTCAGGTCGATTACAGCGAAATCGAACACGCCCCGGTAGATCTTCCACCACGTGTCCATCACGACGATTACGTGCGTCTCGACGTGCCTGAGGAAATGGTCGTGCCTGAGAAATACTGATCTCTATCGGCTGCTTGGGATGCCGGTTTCCACCTCGTGGGTTTCCTCAACCGGGTCATTGCCGAAGTGGTGATACCAGTCACGGTGAGGTGAGTGGAGATGACAACTCGGGCATTGAGTTTCTAGCCATGCCTTTCCACATTCGGGACAGACACCTCCCGTATCAAAAGTATTCCAGAAGCAGCCGCACGATTCGACGCAACACCAGCGGTCAGCGGGACGAGGTTCCCATTTGCATTTCGGACAATATATTTGGACCTCGCGAGCCATCGTTCAGTTTACTATCTCAATGGAGCCTGGACAACGGAAACGTGTTTCTTCGCGGAGGGAGATTTCTATCGCTCCTCGTCGGCCTTGTCAGTATCGGACGAAGAGGGGCGTTCGCGGGGCGGCTTCTCCTGCGCGAGTCGCTCTCTGAAGTATTCACTCGCGTCGCGGTCTTTCCGGCGAAGTTCTGACTTCTCTTCGGGAGTCAATTCGTCGACGCGATCGTCTGCGTTTGAATGGGAAGTTTTGTCGCTCATTACCTGGGCTGATGTCAGATTATTGGTTCGGTGAAGCTTTGCTTACAATAGGCGATGATTCTGAGATCGCGAAGTGGATGCAGAGTCTTTTCTGAGGAGTATCTCTTGCGTGATTGACTTGGACTGTACAAAACGGTCCACTTTGTGATGGTTCGATTCCTCGTTTTTTCGCTCGCGTATTTCGCTCTCTTTTCCCGGCCTCTGATTGCAGAGCATGGTGCCACGAGCGCTTTTGAGAAGTCACGAAAGGAGCGCGGATCTCAGCTCGCAGGGAAAGTTCTCAATGAGGGGCTTCCGGTTTTCTGGTCGAAAGAGGGAGGCAAGGTCGGCTTCGCTGTTCAAACCACGTTAAAGAAAAGGGACTGGCGGGTATTGGATCTCGAGAGTGGTGAGATTGAGGTTTTTGAACGGAGACCGGAAGACTACGAAAGGAATTTCACGAAGGGCGTGGAAAAGCCGGTTCTCAGTAAACCTCCACCCGCTGCTCTGATCTTGAAGGCGGGGCTCAAATCTCCGGATGGGAAACAGGTCGTCAGCGTGCGGAAGGGGAAGGTTTTTCTCAATGATAAAGTGCTTCTCGAATCGGCTGGGGAAGGGCTTCATTGGGAAGAGAAGGTTCATTGGTCTCCGGATTCGACCCGCTTCGCGATTGGGAGAAACACCTCAGTTCCTGTGCGTCAGGTTCACTATGTGAGATCGAGTCCGGAAGATTCGATCCAGCCGGAGAATTTTTCAAAGAACTACTCGAAGGCAGGAGACGAACTCAACGTCTCACACCCCGTCATCGCTTTCGTCGATGGGAGAGAATCATTTGAGGTCGACCCGGGCCTGATCGAGAATCCGTATGATCTGCGGAAGTGGGGGTGGCGCCCCGGCGGTCATCGATTTCTCTTTGAATTTATCGAGCGGGGTTTCGGGGCCCATCGGGTAATCGAGCTCAACACGGAAACCCGAAAGCAGAGAGTCCTTGTAGATGAAACGGATGAGAAGTTCATTCAGGTCTTCGGCAACAGTTTTCGTCAGGACCTCAAGGGAGGGGACGAGATTCTCTGGCTCTCGGAGCGCGACGGCTGGAATCATTTGTATCTTCTCAATGGTAGAACCGGCGAGGTGATCCGACGTCTCACCGAAGGGGAATGGGTCGTGAGGGATGTCGTCGCTGTCGATGAGACGGCGCGCACTGTCATCGTTGAGATTTCGGGATACTATGCGAAGCAGGACCCCTATCATCTTCACTACGCCAAAGTGGATCTCGAAAGCGGAGAGATGACGCTCCTGACTGATGGTGATGGAACACACGAGCTTCGCTGGTCTCCGGACGGGACTCATTACTCCGTGAAGTGGTCGAGAGTTGATCAACCGCCGACCCACGAAGTGCGACGCTTGTCCGATGGAAAGAAGATTGCGACTCTGGCCGAACCGGGAAGCCTCGACTTACTTGAGAAAGTCAGCTGGCAGAAGCCGCAGCGGTTTGTCGCGAAAGACCGCAACGGCGAATACGACATCCTCGGCATGATCCTCCGGCCCCGTGATTTCAAAGCGGGGGGGCGCTATCCTGTTGTTGAGGCGATCTACGCCGGGCCTCATGGATCTTTTACTCCCAAGGCGTGGCGGGCCTCTCATGGTGGAATGTCAGAGATGGCGGACGCGGGATTTATTGTCGTGAAGCTCGATGCGCTCGGAACCAATCACCGCGGGAAAAAATTCCAGCAAGTTGCCTATCAGAACCTCATCGACTCGGGTTTTCCAGATCGGATCAAATGGATCCGTGCCGCCGCTGAAGCATTCCCTGAAATGGACATCAGCCGCGTGGGTATTTACGGCGGTTCAGCGGGAGGGCAAAGCGCACTCGCAGCGCTCCTGACCCATCCTGAATTCTACAAAGCCGGTGCTGCTGATTGTGGATGTCATGACAATCGCATGGACAAGATCTGGTGGAACGAGCAATGGATGGACTGGCCCGTCGGTCCGCACTACGAAGCCAACTCCAACCTGACTCATATCGAAAAACTGCAGGGGCACCTGCTTCTGACGGTGGGGGAACTGGATACCAACGTCGATCCGTCCTCCACGTATCAAGTCGTTGATGCGCTCGTTAAAGCAGACAAGGATTTCGAATATTACTGCATCCCCGGCGCAGGTCACGGAGTCGGGGAACGGCCCTATCTCAGACGGAAGCGAATCGAATTTTTCCAGCGATGGCTGGGAAGAGCAAAATAAAACCCCACCCGATCCCGGGTGAACGGGCTACTTCACCCGCAGCCGATTTACAGTATAGCAATACACCCGGCTTCGGAGACCTTCGATTCCAAGGTTGAGCTCGTAGACGTGGCCACCGTCTTTCAGGTCGGCGATTTCCAGCTCAATCGTTTTGTCGTCGATGCGTGAAACGCCTCCCACTGAGATAGGTGTCACATCGAGCTTATCACCTCCGTAGGTCGGCCCGTCTTCGTAGCGGTAGCGCTGCATCTCGTATTGTGCCGATTTGAGGGCGCTGTCAGGGACAGGTTGCGTGAAATGAAGGCTGAACCCGTTCTTCGTCAGGCTCATCGTGAGGACGTCGAAGATCTTCGCTTCAGTTCTTTTGATCCTCTGGACGCCTTCGGCGAGATTTCCCCATCCGCGTGAGGTTTGGCCCACGTAGAGAGTGGTCTTGTCAGGACTGAAAGCGACGCGATTGTTCCCGAGATTGAGACCGTTGTCATTCCAGAAATGAGTGCACGCCCCCTGGAACTGCCCGTCGACTTTCTCAAGCATGAGCCGGCTGATACGGTTGCCGTTGTTATCGGGAAGGAGGATTTGGCCGCCGTAAGGACCGAAGGTATCGTCAGGGATCTGAATCGGCTCGGAGGCGGAGCGGTTCATGATGTCATGCGGGAGGAGAATCGCAGCGGGCGTTCTCATCTCGTTGATTTCTGCGAGCGGCATTTTTAAGGGGTCGCGGGACTGGTCCCATTTCGGGTCCCAGACGAGGCTGCTGGGATGGCCGTAGAAATGATCTTTTTGCAAATGATAGAACGGTGTCGTGGCGCGCCAGTCACCCTGGTTGTCACCGGCCCAGAGATTCCCATCGCGGTCTTTCATGATCCCGTTGTGCATCCGGAAGCCTTTGCAGAATGGTCTCATGTTGCCTTCGGCGTCGACGTGGAGAACCCAGCCTTTCCACGACGCGGCGGAGTAGTTACGCCCACGGCGGCCGGTTTTAGAATAGTTGCCGCGAACGTTATAAAAGACGGGGCCGTTGTGGGAAGCAGTTCCGATCGCGAGGTAGTAGCCACCTTTTCCGTCAGGAGTCAGGTGGTTGGTTTCGTGGTAGTTCCCGCTCATGCCCCATGAGGCGTTGAGCGTTTCGTAGAGGTCGGCGGAGCCGTCACCGTCGGTGTCGACGATGCGGGTGAGTTCCGGCATCTGACTGATGATGATCTCGCTGTTGCTCACAATGTGCATGCCGCACGCGTTGTGGAGACCGCTCGCGAAGAGGCGCCATTCGAACTTCGTCGGATCTTCGGTTGGCTTCGCGATGAGCACGTCGCTGCGACGAAGCGCGACGACGAGTTCGCCTGAGGGATTGAACCCAATCGCTCCGACTTCAGGAGGGACCCCTTCGGGAAACGGAATCGACTCGAGCTTGTAGCCGTCGTCTGCGAATGTCAGGCTGCCCGTGAAGAGAGCGCAGGCGGCAAGGATAGGGAGTAGAAAAAGGATGGGAGATTTCATTCGTTTTTCAGGGTCTGGAGGAAGAGGACGAGCGATTGGATTTGTTCGTCAGAAATAGGATAAGGAGGCATGTAACCGGGAGGGAACCCATCGACGACTTTCGCCATGGGGTTCTTGATGGACTCTATGAGGTAGGTTTCATCGGCGAGGACGGGTTCGTCGAGCCCCGTGATTTTTCGCATCGAACCGAACGTGCCGGCGAAGGACGGACCGTGTCCGCGGGTGCCGTCGGTGGAGTGGCAGGCGAGACAGCCAAGCTGCGTGTAGAGTGCTTTGCCCCATTCGAGGTTGGGTTTCTCAGTTGAGTAGTCAGGCGCGAGTTCTCCGCTTCCGGAAGGGGAAACGACTCGTCCGGAAACGGTGACTGCAAAGTTGAGAGCGTCCTTGTTTTCGATTTTCTGTTTGTAGCCCGACTCCAGATACGCCACTTCGTCGACGCCGCTGATAGCATAGTGCTTCACGAAGGTCATCGGTTCAGCGCCCGGGACAATGCGAACACGGACGTGCGCCTTGCCTTGAATGTATTCAAATTCGGGGACGTTGTCGATGAGGCGGTAGCCTTTGAAAACGGGAGCGTTGGTTTCCACGAAATCATCAAAGACCGCAAGAGGATGAGATCCCTGTGCGAGATAGATAAGCGATCCGACGAGATCGGGGATGTAGCCGTTGGATTTGCGCCGTCCGCTCTCGGGATCGCCCCAGTAATTCAACATGTCTAAAAAACCACCCTGCCAGGCGAATAAAAGTCGGCATTCGGTGGCGTCCCAGCAGTAGGATAGCCCGGCTCCGAAATTAACTCCGATGGCACCGGGGATTCCTCTGATGGGATCATCGAAGCCTTCTACGTCGCCTTTTCCGGGACTGTATTTTCGGGCACGGAAGCCGAGGTCATGGTTGGCAAGAACTTCACGACCGAGGCCGGGATCGGGGAAATAGGTTCGCAGAACAAGTGGCTTCTCAGGTGTTCCGAGAGGCTTGTTGTCGAGGGTGATGAATCGGTCTTCGCCCATGAGTGAACCGGAACCGAAGAGCGCGAGCATACCCAGCGCGAAAAGTGTTTTGCTTTTCATTGCCCTAACAGAGCAGTGTAAATACAGCGCACAATGGACAAATTTTGCAAAATGATGCATATTTGCGCAAAAATGGCGGCTGTGAATGCGATTGATCGGGAGGAAGTGGCTCTGGCGATTCGGGTGGGGGTGCCTCATCTCGGTCGAGTGGCGCAGGGAATCCGCGATTTTGCCGATGCGGAGACCGATTGGAGATTCCTGATCAGTCCCGAGACCCATGATTTGCCGCCCCACTTTCTTGAAGGGTGGAGCGGTAGTGGAGTGATTGCGCAGTGCAACACGCCGGAGGAGGTGCGTATTCTCGCTGCTTTGAAATGTCCCGTTGTGAACATCTCCGGGGCTTTGAGGGAAACGCCGTTTCCGCGGGTGATTAATGACTATCGGGAAATCGGGCGACGGGCCGCGGCGTTTCTACGCGAGCGCGGATTCAGACGTTTCGGTTTCTACGGGGTTGAAGATGTCTGGTACTCGGCGGAAATCGAGGCCGGGTTTTGCGGCTCGGTGGCGGAGGAGGGCACTGTCGTCGAGACGCTTCACAGCGCCAGCACGATGGAGTCCGTTCCGCGTTGGGATCACGGTCAGGAGGAACTCGAAGAGTGGCTGCTCGGGCAACAGCCTCCGTTTGCGGTGATGGCGGCGCACGATCCGCGGGCGACGATGGTGATTCGCGCCTGCGAACGTGTCGGGCTGCGGGTCCCGTCCGATGTCGCGGTGACAGGTGTGAACGATGACACGATCACCTGTGAAACCTCACGCCCTACCCTGACGAGTATCCGTCGAAGTGGGCATCTCGTGGGGCGACTTGCGGCGGAGACGCTTTACCGGATGATGCAGGGGGAAGTGGTGGCGCCTGAGACGATTGTGTTGCCGGGGCGATTCATGGAGCGGGAATCGACTCAGACGCTTGCGATCGATCATCCGGCACTCGCCGCCGCGGTAGAGTTTGTTCGGATTCGTTTCCGCGAGGCCGTGGGAGTGGATCAGATCGTTGCCGCCTCAGGGCAGTCGAGACGCTGGCTCGAAGAAGCGTTTCGACGCGAGCTGAGTTGTTCCCCTTCAGAATTTCTGAAACGGGAACGCGTCAAAGCGGCTCAGGAGTTGATTCGATCAAAATCGACGATCGGCCCCGGGGAGATCGCCGCGAGTTGCGGCTTCAGCGGCACCCGGCAACTCAATGCCGTGTTTGAACGGGAGGCCGGAATGAGCGTGAAGGCGTTTCAGCAATCGATTCGCGCTTCCCGCTAGGGAGGATTGCTCAATTAAATGCCGACGACTTCCCGCCACGTTTTGGACATCAAGGCGTGACCTTCAGCGGTAGGGTGAACGCCGTCCTTTGCCCATTTTTCGGGTTTGGTTCCTGCCGCGACGGCTTCGTCGAACATCTCCTGAAACGGAACCCACAGCGTTCCCGCCGCATCGGCGACTTCCTTGGCATAGGCTCTGCGCGTGTCGAAATCGGGGAACCACTCGCCTTTAAGGACCGCTCCACATTTTAAAACAAACGGGTCGCAAACGACTATGGTCGTGTCAGGCAGGGCCTTTTGGGTTCGCTCGAGAAGCGCGGCAAAACCATCGCGATAGACTTCGGCGGTTCCATCGTATCGGCCGGCGAGTTTGTGCCAGATGTCGTTCACGCCGATCAAAATGCTGAGAATGTCAGGCTTCAAATCGATGCAGTCTCTATCCCAGCGCTTGTCGAGATCGGGAACTTTATGTCCGGAGATGCCGCGGTTGTGAACCTGAAGATTGAGCGAGGCGTGATCGGCGAGCAGTCCCGCTCCGATCACCGCGGGATAGCCGTGTCCGAGACTCGCCGGTTCGTTGGCGACCTGATTTTTCTTGTCGCGACCTGCGTCCGTAATCGAATCGCCTTGAAAGAGAATTACGCTTCCGGATTTCAATGTCGGCTTTTCGGCGGCGACTCCGGAAGTTGGTAAGATTCCGGCCGCTGCGGCTGACGTTCCGGTAAGGATGAAATTGCGTCGATTAATCATCTCGTCGTTCTAGGGGGATTCCCTCATTTTGACAAGTGAATGCTATGGCTGAATTAAGTAACGGCTTCGATTGGCGCGTTGACCTGTCAGCAGCGGAAAAAGAACTTCTCCTAATTGGAAAAGGGATTCCCTTTTTCCTCTTTTCCGACGCCGACCATTTCGACTTCCACGTTCTCCTCGTAGTCCTCCTGAAGCGGAGCGAAACGCTCTGACCGAAAGCCAAGTTCCTGCTCGATGCTGGAGTGAGGATCGTTCGGATTAACGAGTTCCTTCAGGAGAATCAGAATATCGTAGTCGGCAGCACCGATTGAAAGATTGGCATCATCGTCGACGACGAACTGCGGGTTGGACCGGCCCGACTTCACGGAGCGGACCGTGTAGATGTTGTTCTTCTTCGGGAGGTCCTGATACAAATCAAAGACCCAGGGTTCAAAGGAATCGTCGATGCAGACAACGCGTTGGCCATTTTGGAACATGGGAGATAATGCGCCCGCGAGTCACGGAATCAAGTTCGGAAACGGTATAAATCAGAGATTAATACACGTGGGTTGACCTGTTGCAGCGGGGCGGGGAGACGATCCATCTGACAGGGGGAATTTTGATGAGGCTTCCTGTTTTTCACGTGTTTTTCTCATTCACTTCGCAATCTCTTCACATTTGAAAGGGATGATGACGGTGAACTGAAACTGAAAAGGTCACCTCATCATGAAAAGAAAAAATCACTCCGTCGAATCTCAATATCGCCCCCCTCGATATCTCATCGCATTGATTGCCTGTGTGTTCACTGCCGTTTTCCTCCCGGCGCGGGCGGAGGACGGGGAGAGCTCTGACACGACGCTTTCCCCCTACTTTCTCGTCGTCGAAGAGGGCGGGGATCCGGAAAGTCGAGGTGTCGAATCTTTCCCTCTCAAATCCACCAAAGTGAACGCTTCGATCTCGGGCACGTTTGTGAATGTTGAGGTGACGCAAGTTTATCACAATCGGGGGGAATCCACCCTCGAGGGTATCTACACCTTCCCCGGTTCGACGCGCGCCGCGGTCCACGGGCTGACGATGCGGGTCGGTGAGCGCGAAATCGAGGCCGAGATTCAGGAGCGTGAGAAAGCCCGCGAAACTTACGAGAAGGCGAAGCGGGAGAATAAGACGGCGTCGCTACTGGAGCAGCAGCGCCCGAATCTCTTCCAAATGAATGTGGGACATATCCTGCCCGGAGACATCGTCGAGGTGACGCTTCGCTATACAGAGGTTCTCGTGCCGACTGAGCGGGTCTATGAGTTTGTTTACCCGACGGTGGCAGGGCCTCGCTATTCGAAGACTCCCGCCGTGACAGCAACGGAGCAGGAGAAGTGGGTTGAAAATCCCTTTCTCTCTGAGGGCGTCGATTCACCGGCGACCTTTGATATCGCGTTGAAAGTGGCTGCGGGGATGCCTCTCCAGAGTCTGGCCTGTGACTCTCACGAAACTGTAATTGAATACGAAAATGAGTCGACCGCGACGGTTTCTCTGGCTTCTCCTCGTGGGGAGGCGGGGAACCGCGATGTCATCGTTCGTTATCGGCTTGCCGGGGACAAGGTGGCGAGCGGGCTTCTGTTGCACCGTGACGAAGAACTGGGTGAGAACTTCTTTCTCCTCACGGTGCAGCCACCGAAGCGGATCACTCCGGAAGTGATCCCACCGCGCGAATACATCTTCGTGGTTGATGTGTCAGGATCGATGCATGGCTTTCCATTGCAGACTGCAGGTGCACTGATGGAAGATTTGATTTCGGGGATGAAGCCGACGGATCGTTTTAATGTGCTTCGTTTCGCGGGAGGCTCTGATGTATTCGCGGAAGCCTCGGTTTCTGCAAGTGCTGAAAATGTGGGCCGTGCGATCCGCTGGATGGAGTCGTCGAACGCAGGCGGCGGCACCGAGTTGGTAGCGGCTCTTGATCGGGCGATGAAACTTCCGGGTGAGGAGAACGTATCGAGATCGCTTGTCGTGGTGACGGATGGTTACATCGATTTTGAAAACGAGGCGTTTGATCTGATTCGTAATAATCTCAACCGCTCCAATCTCTTTGTCTTCGGGATCGGCGGGAGTGTGAACCGTCATCTCATCGAGGGCATGGCTCGTGTTGGTCGAGGCGAGCCGTTCGTGGTGACGGATCCGAAATTTGCGAAGAAGGAAGCGGAGAAATTCCGAAAATATATCTCATCGCCGGTCCTTACCAATGTCGAAGTCGACTTCGGTAAGTTTGACGTTTACGACGTGAGCCCCGCGACCGTTCCGGATGTTCTCGCGGATCGGCCGATTGCGGTTTTCGGTAAATGGAAGGGCAAGCCTCATGGCGAGATTCGAGTGACGGGAAGAAGCGGGAGCGAGAATGAGGAGATGGTGGTTCCGGTAGAAGGCGGAAATTTGGAGAACACGGCACTGCCACTTCTCTGGGCGCGGGATCAGATTCGGACATTGTCAGACTATCGCGGAGTGGGCGGGAGCGGTGACTTGAAAAATCAGATCATCGCACTCGGATTGAAATATCGACTCCTCACCGAGTTCACTTCCTTCGTCGCGGTTGATACGGAAGTTCGCAAAAGCCCCGATAGTGAAAAAGGTCACACCGTAAAGCAGCCCCTGCCTTTGCCGAAGGGCGTTTCTTCTCATGCGGTCGGAGGCGGCACCACCCCTGAGCCGGGAATCATCCTGCTGCTTCTCACCGGTGCCGCTGGATTTCTCAGCAAACGGAAGAAGGGCAACCAATAGAGCGACCTAACCCTGTTGAGTGCATGACCCAACCCTGATGAGTGTGATGAGAAAAGTGAATTGGTTGTCTCCTGTGTTCCCTGTTGTCGCGATTGTCCTGTCGCTCTGGCCGGTTTGGGTCTGGTATCTGCGGCGCATGACGGATGGATCCGACGAGCCGCTCGGTGTGATCGCGCTGATTGCCGGCGGCGTGATCCTCTGGTGGAATCGCGAGGAAGTTGAACTGACGAAGGTCGGGATGATCGCTGCGGGAGGCTGTCTTGCTGTCTATGTGGTTGGCTTCCCGTTTTTTCCGCCACTGATAAGAGCGGTCCTCGCGATTGTGGCGATTGCCTGTTTGTCAGGAAGTGTTCTGAAGCGGCCCGGGTTGTGGTGCCTGTTTCTTTTGTCGCTTCCTGTTATCGCGAGTTTGCAGTTCTATCTCGGCTATCCGATGCGTTGGTTTTCAGCGACGATGGCAGATGGAATTCTTTCGTTGGTCGGGCTCGATGTGGCAAGGCAGGGAACCGAGCTGATTTTGAACGGAAACACTCCGGTGGGAGTTGACCCTCCTTGCAGCGGCGTTCGCATGCTCTGGACGGGGGCCTTTATCTCGGCGTTGATCTGTGCCGTCGGCGGATACGGATGGCTCAGGACGGCGATCTTTATGGCATGCGGGTGCTTTGCGGTCGTACTCGCCAATGGCTTTCGCGTGACGCTTCTCTTTGTCAAGGAATCGGGACTGCTGGACCTTCCCGATTGGACCCACGAAGGGATCGGATTGCTGGTGTTTCTCCTTCTCGTCGTCGCGCTCCGGAAAGGCTCTGAGCTGGGAGATGGGGGAGTGTTAGAATCGAACGTTCCTGCGGAGAGGCCTTGTGTCGCTTTCGGAGGGAAACGTGCCAGAATTACATTTCTACTGGTTTGCCTGTTGGGCGCAGTGCAGCCGGTCGTGCAAGATCAGGTGGGCGCATCGCAGGATGGAGGTGAGGTCTTTCCCGGTTGGCCTGAAGAGTGGCAGGGGCATTTTCTTGAGCCGCTTCGTTTAAGCGAATCGGAGAAGAGTTTTGCTTCTGCGTTCCCCGGCGAGATCGCGGTGTTTCGAGCAGGAAACAGTAAGGTGATATTTCGATGGGTGACCCGTCCGACACGACTTTTGCATTCCTCTGCAGATTGTCTGCGCGCCGAGGGATACGAGATCGCGACGGAGCGAGCGGGACGCTTCTCTGCGAGAGACAGTGCTTCGGGGAATCGCTATCGGGTTGAGGAAACGATTTTCAATGACTCCGATTCCTGGGCCGAGGTTTCGACCTGGTTTTGGAGCGCGACGTTTCAGCGGACCAACGGTCCCTGGTGGGCGGTGACTACGATGCAACCGGTAATGTAGATGGCTTGGGGCTGAATTCGGGGTTTAGCGCTTTTTTCGATTCTCGACGCAAAAAGATCGGCAGGTTTATTCGAGGTTGGTAGTAAGAGGGTGGAATGCCCGCCGAACAACCATCTGAGGAAACCTTTTTACGGGTTTTTCTGAAAAGCGAAGACGACCTTCGTGCCTACGCCCGTGCCCTGCTTCCGACTTGGGAGGCGGTCGATGAAGTGATGCAGGAGGCGAGTCTGGTGATGTGGCGGAAGCTGGATCAGCTGCGGGAGGAAAGTGAATTTCTCCCCTGGGCGAAGGTGATCGTTCGATTCGAATCGCTCAAAGCGCGTCGCACCTTCGCCCGTGATCGGCATCAGTTCGGGGATGATGTTTTTGAACTGCTCGCTGCGGATGACAATTCGAACGACGAAGAGGAGTTGCAACGTGAGCGCGAGGTGATGGCTTCCTGCCTCGGTAAGTTTGACCCGGCGCAGCGCGATCTCGTTTTGCTTCCCTATCGCGGGCACGGCGCAGTTCTCGAGCTGGCGAAGGAATCGGGAAAGACCGTGAACAGTCTTTATAAGAAAATCGGCCGACTGCGGGAGAAACTCTCCGCGTGTATCGAGCGCGAAATGTCGGGTCCGGGAATGAAAGGACAACTCTCATGAGCGAGCTGAATCACTATCATCGCCTTATCGCTGAGTATCAGACCGGGCAGATTTCGGATGAAAATTTTGCTCAGCTTGAATCGGCGCTGCGGGATTCTCCGGACGTGAGAAAATTGTATCATCGTGCCAGTCGTGTCGATTCCGGTTTGCGGCGTGAAGCAGAAAATATAAGCGCGGATGCGAAGGTGGAAGTGCAAAGCGAAGCTGCGATGATCGTACCGCTTTCATCGGGAAAAGAGTTTCGGAAGCAGCCGTTTTTCAGACCGTTGGCGGCAGCGGCGGTGCTCGTTTTGCTGTCGGCGTTGACCTGGACGATTGCGGAGCAGCGACGAGTCGTGGCGACTCTGGTTTCGAGTGAAGATGCCGTATGGGAGCGGGCGGTTTCGACTGAGCCCGGTTCGTTGCTGACGAAAGGGACTCTGAGATTGGCTTCCGGTATCGCGAGGGTTCAGCTGACTTCCGGCGTGGAGGTGACGCTTGAGGCTCCGGTTAAGCTGTATCTTAAGGGGCCGTTGCGCGCGACATTGATGTCGGGAACGGTTGTAGTGAAGTCACAGCAAAGCGAAGATTTCGTTCTCGAGACCGAGTTCGGTCAGGCGGTGAGTCAGGAGGGCGTGTTCGCCGCGTTTTCGGTGCCCCGTGATTCCCGAACTGATTTTGAATCAATTTCCGGGAAGGTGACGATTAGTCACGACATTTCCAGGGAAGTCACCCAGCTCTCGGGTGGCGCTACCGCATCAATGTTTGAAGATCGTTTGGAATCAAGTGAGGAGAGAAAGGTTGAGGCTCCATTCGAGCAATTTGATCGCGGAGTGCGCATTCGGACGGATGGGCGTGCCGCCACCTTTATCAGGAACAATCACATTCACAAATGGACGAGACCTGAAGCGTTGACCTTGAAGACATCAAGTCATGGGAACGGGTTTGACCAGCGTGTCGTGATGGGCTTTGACCTTTCACAAGTTGATTCGAGTGAGATCGGTGAAGCTCATTTACGTATCAATCTAGTGCACAGCGGGCACGGCCTCATCAGTCGGCTTCCGAAGATGAATCGCTTTCTTGTTTATGGCTTAGTTAGTTCAGAAAGAGAAAATTGGTCGGTGAATGATAGTTGGGAAGATGCACCTGCTCCGGCGGACTGTGTTCTACTTGCTCAGTTTGAGATCCCGCGGAGTCAGACGAGCGGGGAGATCGATCTCACCGGAGAGGCTTTGTCCGATTTCGTTCGAAGCCGGGCCGGTAGCTCCGTTTCCTTTATTTTTGTCAGGGAGACCGGGAACCTCGATGGGGACGGTCCGGGATACACTCATGCGATTGCCAGTGATTCGCACCCGGAGACCTCAGGGCCTGTTCTTGAGATTATCCTCACTGAATAATTTCACGTTAAGACTGTTTCCTATATGCAACACCACTTCACCGCTTGGCTGACTCTTATCGGCTTGATGATAGGCCCGAATGTATCTTTCGTCGTCGCGGCGGAGAAGGAGAAAGCCGGACTCGAAGCCGAGGCTGAGATGCCGGAGACCCACTTCGATATTTTCGATAAATATTGTCTCGAATGCCACGACTCACTCACGGAGAAAGGGGAGGTGAATCTCGAAGATCTTTCCTTCTCTCTGGTCGAGAATATCGAAACGGCTGAGACCTGGAATAAAGTTCTCAATGCGATCAACTCGGGGGAGATGCCACCTGAAGATGAGCCGCAGATCACCGACGAAGAGAAGTCTGCTTTTCTCAAAGATCTCTCTGAGAAGATGGTGCTGGCAAGAGCAATTCTCGGGGACAGTGGGGGCGATATTGCATTGCGACGCCTCAATCGACGTGAGTATGCCAATACAATTGAGGAACTTCTCGGGGTGCGACCGGACATCTCGTCGTTGCCGGATGACCAGGCCAGTGCCGAGTTCGACACGATGGGCGCTTCGCTTTTCTTTTCAAGCGATCAGCTGGAACTGTATCTTGAGACGGCGAGCGATACGTTGGTGCTGGCGCTGATACCGCGGGAGAAAAATCGAAATGCGAGCGATGATGGAGAGCCGGAGATCGTCCGGGTCGAACCGGAGGAAATCTACAATCCACACTATTTGGAAGTCGCTTCGGATTTGTTGGATCGTGCGCAACGAAACTATTCCTGGCAGCTGGCCGGCGGGACTGATGAGATCGCAAAGAAATTTGGATTTCTCGATGGATGGCAGGCGGGGCGTCAGCTGAACAGTTTTGCGGATTATTATCCTCAGGTCGCGAAGTATCTGGCGGCTCCCGAGAACAAAACGGGTGCAGCTTTAATGATTACGATTAAGGAGGGATTCACTCAGATCAAACTTCCTCAGGTGATGTGGAACGAGGGCGGTCTCCATACGATTCGTGTCCGCGCCGGTGCTTATGAGGATGATCCGGAAAGATTTCACTACCTGGAATTTACGCGGAGAGAAGGCCAGAACGCGGAGCGGTTGGGATATCGTAAAGTAACGGGAACTCTACGGAAGCCGCAGGTGATTGAGTTTACGATCGATCACCCTCCCGGAAAAAATCTTGCCTATTGGATTCAAAAACGGACACACGAAGATCGTGGCGATAAGAATCTCTGGGCGGTTCACCGCAAGGAGAATGGAATCGGAACACCATGGGGAGTCTGGATCGATTGGGCGGAGATTGAGAAATCCCCGGGCGAAGGTTTGAACTCAGCGGCTCAAAGCGTTCTCTTTGAGAAACCTGATGAGATGGAGGCTTCGCATTATCCGCGGGAAGTGATTCGGAGATTCGCGAATCGGGCGTTCCGCGGAGCCGAGGCCAACCCCGAGTATCTGGAGAAACTTTATGCCCGCTACGAGGCTCAGCGCGCCGAAGGAAAATCGGAAACAGAGGCGTTGATTCAACCGCTCTCCATTATCCTTTCCTCTCCTAATTTCCTCTACTTTTCGGAATCCAATGAAGATGAGAAGAAGAATCTGAGCGATTATGAACTCGCGGTTCGTCTTTCCTATTTTCTCTGGAGTTCTCCGCCTGACAAAGAGCTTCTTGCTCTGGCAAAAGACGGTAAGCTTTCTGATCCGAAAGTGCTCGAAGCCCAGACGGATCGACTGCTCGCTGATCCTCGCGCCTCGAACTTTGTGGAGGGATTCGTGTATCAGTGGTTGGACATGCACCGCCTCGGAATGTTCTCTTTTGAAGGGCGGCAGTTCCCCGATTTCGACAACGCGGTAAGGGATTCCGCCCGGGAGGAGATCTATGAGACTTTCACCTACGTGATGCGGGAGAAGCTTCCCCTGAAGAACCTTCTGAAATCGGATTTTATCGTGATCAACGATGTTCTCGGTGACTACTATGACATCGAGGGCGTGAGCGGGCATGAGTTTCGCAAAGTGGATTTGCCGAAGGACTCTCCTCGTGGAGGTTTGTTAGGGACGGTGGCTTTCGCGGCGATGGGTTCGGATGGAGTTCGCTCCTCGCCGGTTGAGCGAGGTGTCTGGGTGCTGCGTCATTTGCTCAATAATCCGCCGCCGCCTGCGCCGCCAAACGTGCCTCAATTGAGTCGTTTCGATGATGAGGTTCTCAGTGCTCGCGAGCTCCAGAAGTTTCACCAGGAGCAGCCCCAGTGTGCGCAGTGTCACCAGAAGATTGATCCTATCGGGTACGGAATGGAGAACTTTGATCCATCGGGGAAATGGCGTGATGTCGAGGTGGTGGAATCGGGGAAAAAGAAAACTGTCGCGACAGAGTTTCCGATCGAGCCGGCCGGTAAGCTTTCCGATGGAACCGAATTCAAATCCTACTTCGACCTTCGGGAGGTTGTAGGGGATCGCACTGAAAATTTCGCGATGGGCCTGACCGAAGCGCTAATCGCCTATGGGCTCGGGCGCCCCTTCGGTTTCAGTGATCATGAACTGGCTCATCACATCGTAGAAGAAATCTCCAAGTCTGATTATCAAATCGAACGTTGTATCCACGAGCTCGTTCAATCCAAACCCTTTCGTTCCAGGTAGAGAGATGGAGAGATGGAGAGATGGAGAGATGGAGAGATGGAGAGATGGAGAGATGGAGAGATGGAGAGATGGAGAGATGGAGCGTTCGTTGACCAAATGAGAGAAGAGCGGAAGGGCACTATCCGAAGGCACACTGATTTGGATGTTTATCAGCGTGGCTTTGATGCGGCTATGGAGATTTTTCAAGTGAGCCAATCTTTTCCAAAACATGAGCGATTTTCTCTGACCGACCAATGCCGCCGTTCTTCTCGATCTGTTTGTGCAAATTTGGCGGAAGCTTGGAGAAAGCGCCGCTACCCAGCCGCTTTTGTTGCGAAGTTGTCGGATTCTGAGGCGGAAGCAGCGGAAACCCAAACTTGGATTCAGTTCGCCGTTGAGTGCGAGTATTTGGAATCTGAAGACGCGCGGAAGCTTTACTCTGAATACGACAATATAATCGGAATGTTAGTAAATATGATCAACAACCCCCAAAATTGGAAACTCTGATCCCAAAATGAATTCACCGAAGAATCACCCCCTCGCCGCGTCTCCCCCTCTCTCCGTCCCTCTTTCGAGGAGAGCCATCTTAAAGAGCAGCAGCGCAACGGTCGCGTTGCCCTTTCTGGAGAGCTTCGGCTTTCGTAAGTTCGCTTCGGCAGCTGAAGCGGCAGTGCCTCCCAAGCGTCTCGTTTGGTTGGGGATGGGGTTCGGGGTTACCGCGGACAAGTGGTTTCCCGAGCGGGAGGAGGCGGGAACGGATTATGTTTTTCCGTCTATTCTCAAGCCACTTGAGAAGCATCGTAAGGATCTGACTTTCATCCAGAACCTGATGCACAAGTATTCACAGGACGGACACTCGGGGAGCACGTTCTGGCTCACGGGGGCAAATCGCTATGCGGTGCCCGGCCAAAGCTTTCACAACTCGATTTCGGTGGACCAGCTCGCTGCCGAGACTTTGGGGAATGAGACGCGTTTTACTTCGATTCAATTATGCGCCAAAGGGACCGCGAGTTCGGGAGGTGACGGTCATGGTCCGGGACTTTCGCTGGCGTGGAATCGTCGCGGAAAGCCGGTGTCGGGGTTGGTCACTCCGGTGGCTGCCTTTCACCGATTGTTCTCGGACGAGGACACCCCTTTAGAGGAGCGTCAGGCACGATTGAATGAGCAGCGCAGTGTTTTGGACACGGTGATGAGTGATGCGAAGTCGGTCGGCAGAAAAATCAGCAAATCTGACAACGAAAAGTTGGATGAGTATTTTCAGTCGGTTCGCGAGATCGAAGTGCGTCTTTCGAAAGAGGAGCAGTGGTTGGGTGTCGAGAAGAAGCGTCCTCAGGATCCTGTTGCGGAACCCGGTGAGTCACTCCTCGGATACGAGGAAATGGGCGTGATGGCCGATCTCATGGTGGCGGCGATGCAGGTCGATGCGACCCGGGTTTTTACCTATCGGATGCCGGTTGATACGATGATCGCCAGTCTGGGTGCGGGAATGAGCGCTCATACGATGAGTCACTATTCGGAAGGGGAGCGTCGTGACGTGTCTGAGATGCGCGACCTGCACAATGCGAAGTTCCTTGCCCGGTTCATCGATAAACTCAAGGCTTCGAAGGAGGCTGATGGTTCCAACCTTTTCGATAACTCGACGCTGACAATGGGGACGAATCTGTTCTCGGTTCACACTTTGAGAAACTGTCCGACGCTGGTGACCGGTGGGGGTTCCGGATTCTCACATGGACGCAGTCTTGTCATGAGCGATCCGAAAACACCCCTGTGTAATCTGTGGCTCTCGCAGTTGAAAGGGTCGGGGGTCGAGGCTGATTCCTTCGGCGATTCGACCGGTGTCATCGACGAACTTTACGAAGCGTAGGTTCAATTTCCCCACTTCGGCGACTCGATGAGAGAAGGTCGAGGTGGGCTGTGCTTTCCGGACTTCGAGTCAGGGCAGGGGGAGGCTGACTGGAAAGGAGCGATCGCCTCCGAAAGATTGGAATCGAGTATTCTGGAAATATTCTCTAGGCTGGGGAATGCGTTTACTGGTTGTTCTCCTGATTCTTCTTCTCAGCATTGATGCCCATGCTGAGAAGAAGCCGCTCAAAGTGTTTCTGCTCGTGGGGCAGTCGAACATGCAGGGACATGCGAAAGTTCAGACGTTTGAACATATCGGAATGGATCCTCGAACGGTTCCGCTGCTCCGGGAGATGCAGGATGCTGAAGGCAGCCCTCGAGTCTGTGAAGAAGTATGGATTTCATCGCTTTCCACCAATGGGGTGAAGGCCGGGAAATTGACCGCGGGATTCGGCGCTGATGAAGAGAAGATCGGCCCGGAGTTCACTTTTGGGATCACGATACAAAAGCTGCTGGGAGAGCCGATTTTGATCATCAAGACGGCCTGGGGTGGCAAAAGCCTGCACACCGATTTCCGGCCACCGGGGGCGGGGGCTTACGAGTTCAGCGAGACGCAAATCGAGCGAATCGTGAAGCAGGGGAAAGACCTCAAGGCGATGCAGGCTGAAAAAGCGGAAGCGACGGGCCATTACTACCGGGAGATGATGGCTCATGCCGAAGAAGTTCTGAAAGATATCTCGCAGGTCTATCCCGATTACGATCCGAAAGCCGGTTACGAGTTGGCGGGGGTTGTCTGGTTCCAGGGATGGAACGACATGGTCGACAGCGGGGTCTATCCGGATCGGGATAAGATGGGCGGCTACGACAACTATTCAGATCTTTTTTCGCAGTTCATTCGCGATGTGAGAAAAGACCTTTCGGCTCCGACGCTACCCTTTGTCATCGGAGTGATGGGTGTCGGCGGTCCCGTCGCCAATTATGGCCCCGATCAACAGCGGATGAGAGCGACTCATCAAAATTTCAGGAATGCGATGGCGGCCCCGGCCAAATCCCCCGAATTTCGAGGCAGTGTCGCAGCGGTCCTGACTGAAAACTATTGGGATGAGGAGCTGAGTGATCTCGTCGCCCGTGACGAAAAGATCAAGCAGGTGATCAGGAAACTGAAGCTTGGAGGTAAAGACGCTCAGGCCAAGCGTGAGGAATTACGAAAACAGGAGTTCCCGGAGGACGAGTTGGAGATCCTTGAAAAGGGAGTCTCCAATGCCGCTTATCACTACCTCGGCTCGGCTAAGATTATGGCCGGAATCGGTAAGGGCTTCGCCGAGGCAATGGCGGAGTTGCAGGCAAGATAGCGAGTCGGATTACTCAGCGATCAGCTCTTTCACTTTTCCTTCAATTGCCTTGGACCAGATTTCGTACCCGTCGGCGTTCGGGTGGAGAAGGTCAGGCATGATCTCTTTGGGAAGAGTGCCGTCTTTTTCGAGGAACTTGTCGTTGATGTCCATGAAATAGACTTTCTTATCATCGGCAAGTTTGGCGATGAGCTCATTGATCTTCTCATTCTTCTGACGTTTTGCGTCATTGTTGTCAGCTCCGCGGGGGAAGATCGCGAGGATGAGAATTTTCATCTGCGGCTGCTTTTGCTGGAGCTTCTCGACGATAGCGGTGACGCCTGCTGCGGTTTCTTCGGCGCTGCTCGTGTAGACGGCACCACCGTGTTCCGGCATGGGGCGTCCTTCGTGTCCGGTGTTGTTCGTGCCGATCATGAGCACGGTGAGCTTTGGCGTGAGGCCGTCGTAGTTGCCGTTTTCGAGACGCCAGAGGACGTGCTCGGTGCGGTCTCCGCCGATGCCGAAGTTCGCAGCACCCATGGGAGCCCAATACTTGTCCCACGCGGCTTTTCCTCTTCCGCTCCACCCCTGAGTGATCGAGTCACCGAGGAAAACGATGGGAGCTTCGCCCTGCTTTGAAATCTCGTTGAATGACTCGTGCAGCTTCTCTTTACCCGGATGAGGGGCAGGGGTGAGAGCGAGTGGCTTCGGCGTGTCTTTTGCGATGGCTGGTGAGAGCAGGGCTAAGACGAGTGCTAGGGTGGCAAAGGATACGATTTTCATAAAATAGTTCATAAATCTGCCAAGCTTCACGATCCCGGCAACGGCGGAATCGTGGTTTTCGCTCCGGATGCGGAGGGGGATGCTGTAGCCGAATCCCGTGTGCTCGGCAGGGATCGTGCGGGATTTCCGGAGTTTTGAAGAGCGAGGTCGCGGCGGCCTCCTTCAGATGTTTTCGCCAACGCTGTTGGCGAGTGTCTGCGCGCTCTTTCGGACGGATAGTGCTTCCCTCTAGCCCATCAATCCGAAGATCAGTCCGGGTGCGAAGCCTGCTGCGATGATCGCAATGATGAGGGCGATCATGGTAACCCGGGAGATCGGACTGATCGTAATCGCGGAAGTGTCGGCTCCTTTCTCTGTATCAGAGAGATACATCGAAGCGGCAATTTTCAGGTAGTAGTAGAATCCGGCTCCGGCGCCGATCAATCCGATAACGACGAGGAGCCATTGCTGCTGCGCAACCGCGAGTTGGAAGACGAAGAATTTTCCGAAAAATCCAGCGGTGAGCGGGATTCCAGCGAGGGATGCCATTGCGATGAGGAGCGCGAAGGCAAGGAAAGGAGAACGCTTCGCGAGTCCGCGGTAAGAGTCGATTTCCTCGCTGACCTGCACTTTTCGCATCGTGCTCATGACGAGGAAGGCGAGAAGGGTCATGAGGAGGTAGGCGCCGAGGTAGAAGGCGATCACGGTGACGGGAGTGAGTTTTGATCCTTCGACGAGTTTGTCGGGAGCGGAGGCCAGAGCCATCATGAGGAAACCTGCGTGGGCGATGCTTGAGTAGGCGAGGAGGCGCTTGAAGTTCTTCTGCGGGATCGCTGAGAAGTTACCGAAGAGGAGAGTCAGCGCTGCGACGACGGTAAGAACCATCGTTACTTTACCGACGAGGGGCTCGCTCGCGAGGAATGGTGTCGCGAGGCGGAGGAAAACGATGAAGCCGGCTGCTTTAGATCCTACCGAAAGGAAGGCGGTGATCGGTGTCGGAGCGCCCTGGTAAACGTCGGGGATCCAGAGATGGAAAGGAGCGGCGCCGACTTTAAAAGCACTCGCCATGAGGATGAGCGCGAAAGCGAAAAGCGCGGCGGTCGTGTTGACGTCGGGCTTTGCGAGAGCGGTCGTGATCTCCGCGAGATCCATGCTCCCGGTGATTCCGAAGAGCCAGGCAAATCCGTAGACAAGGAAGCCGGTCGAAAGCGCTCCGAGGATGAGATATTTTACCCCGGCCTCGAGTGATCCGACATTTCGCCGGAGGTAGGTGACGAGGATGTAGAAGGTGATCGTTACGGTTTCGAGCGATACGAAAATGCTGACGAGATTGTTGGCTGATGACATCCACATGAGCCCGGCGCAGGCAAACATGGGGAGCGCGAAGAATTCCCCGAGTCCGGCCTGCGGGTGAGCGCCTTTCTCCGGTTTGGCGGTTTGATCGACGATGACGGGACTGTAGTCGACGGCCATGACGAGGACGATCAGCGTAGTCAGAACCGCGATGCCTTTGAAGAAGAGCGCGGTCGAATCGTTGGGGCTGTAGAACTGCCAGAAGGCGGCGTCGGTGTTCTCGGGGCCCTTCACGTAGAAGAGAAGGAGGAAGACAACGCTGAGACCGAGCAGTCCGATCTTAGCGATGGAGCGTTTGTCATCTAATTTGACGAACGCGTCGACCATGAGCATGACGAGTCCGAGGGCGACAACGATGATTTCAAGATAGTAAACCGGCATGGCTAGTTCGCGCTGCGCGCGGTAAAAAGTTAAAGGTAAAAAGTAAAAAGTTGGGAGTGCTTCGACTTAACAGGGTTGAGCCGATGACTTAACCCTGTTTGATCTCAAATTCAGCCTGCTTTGATGAGGAGCAGTCCCTCGACGGCGGGGCGGATAAACTGGTTCAGTGTTTCGGGGATGAAGCCGACGAGTAAGAGGGTGATGACGAGGAGCAAGACGGGAATACGGACTGCCCAGGTAATGTCGGCTCCGGTTTCGAGTTTTGCCGGCTTCGGTCCCATGAAGAGGTGACGGTAGGCACGGAGCATGTAAACCGCGGAAATAACGACTCCCCAGAGGGCAATGATCGTCGTCCAGCGGAGCCATCCGATCGCTTCACCTTCGCTTTGGAAGGCACCGAAGAAAACGGCCACTTCAGCGGCGAAGTTCGCAAAGCCGGGGAGTCCGGCTGAGGCGAAGGCTGCAAATCCGAACATGAGCCCGAGCTTGGGAAGTGATTTGGCGACACCGCCGAGCTCGTCGAAGCGGAGCGTTCCGAAGCGTTCGCGCATCCAGCCTGCGAGGGCGAAGAGCAGTGCGATGGAAATGCCGTGGGCGAACATGAGGAGAACCGCGCCGGAGAGTCCGAGTGAGTTGCCCGCGGCGACTCCGAGGAAGATGTAGCCCATGTGCATCACGCTGGAGTAACCGAGCATGCGGTCGAGGCTCTTCTGCGCAATCGTGACAAGTCCGAGATAGATGATGTTTCCGAGAAGGAGAACGAGGATGACGTTGAGATACATCTCAGCTCCGGCTGGAAGCATCGGCATCGCGATCCGAATGAGGCCGTAGAGACCGAATTTTTTGAGGACGCCGGCGTGGAGCATCGCCACGGGAGTGGGTGCTTCGGAGTAAGCCGGTGCGGCCCAGCTGTGGAACGGGAAGAGGGAAACGAGGACTCCGAATCCGACGAGAAGCAGCGGGAAGATCCATTTTTGTGAATCGGCTGCGATGCCAGTTTCAGGATTTTTCGCGAGAGCGATGAGATCAGCGACGGCAAAGGTCGAACCTCCGAGGGCGACAACAGCAGCGATCAGTCCAACGAGAAGAATTAAGCTTCCGACTCCGAGGAAGATCGTAATCGTCCAGGCGGTTTTAACGCGGTTTTCGCCGTGGCCGAAGATACCGATCATGAGGAATGTCGGGATCAGGGCGAGTTCGTGGAAGGCGTAAAGGAAGAACAGGTCCGTTGAGCAGAACGCTCCGATGGCACCACCGCCGATGAGGAGCAGTGAGGCGTAGTAGAGTTTGACGCTGCCTTTCTTGATGGCGCTTTCCTGCGGAGCAATCCACACCGCTGCGACCATAACGATGGCGGAGAGAAGGAGGAGAACCAGACTGATGCCGTCGAGACCGAAGGCGAGACTGAGTTTGGGAAAGCCCGGCATATCGAGCAGGGCGCGGGAGCTGACCATCTGCATGGTACCTTCAACCGAAGGCACGAAACGGATGGCGGTAACGAGGCTGGCGAGGAGGATCACGATGGAAACTCCAAGAGCGGTGGCACGTGCCGGTGCGCCCAACCCGATCACGAGAGCGGCGAGGAGCGGCAGGAAGACGATGATTTCTAGAATACTCACGGCGAAAATAGGGAAAAGGTTTCGATCAGAGAATGAGGAAAAAGATAAGGGCAACGACGGCGGCGCCGAACATGAAGGCATAAGCCTGAACGTTGCCGACCTGGAAAACACGAAGGAAAGATCCGGCCATCATCGCTCCGACCGCAGGGGCGCGGGCGACGACAGGATCAACGATGAAGCGATCAGCGATGTCGAGGAAAGCCGCGACGCCGTCCTGGAAAATGCGGACGATACCGTTGTAGATTTCATCGATGTAAAACTTGTCGCGGAAGATGGGGATGCTGATGGGATCTTTGTCTTTCCCTTTGTAAAGAAAGACGGCTCCGCCAACGCCGACGATGAGTCCGACAAGGGAGAGAATCGCGGTGAGTCCGATGTGGCTGAAGAGATGGCCGATATCGGCGTGCCCGTTCGCCTGGAAAGGACTCGAGATGAAGCTGTAGGCCGAAAAGATCGCCATGAACGCGAGGATCGCGAGGGGGATCCACATAATTGGACTGACCTCTTTCGCATGATCTGCATCATCGGTGCGGCTTTTTCCGGTGAAAGCGACGATGACGAGTCGTGTCATGTAAAACGGCGTGAGGAAGGCAACGATCATTCCGCAGACGTAAGGGAGCATTTTCCCTTCGTGGAGAGCGGTTTCGAGGATGACTTCTTTACTCCAGAATCCACTCGTGAAAGGAACCGCGATAAGAGCGGCGGTTCCGATCGCGAAAGTCCAGAAAGTGATCGGCATTTTCTTGCGGAGCCCGCCCATGTCCCAGATGTCCTGGCGGTGGTGGCAGGCAAAGATGACGGCACCGGCTCCGAGGAAGAGGAGCGCTTTGAAAAACGCGTGCGTGTAGAGGTGGAACATGCCGGCGTCGCTGCCGCCGTGTCCGAGTCCCTGCGCCATGACCATGTAGCCGAGCTGGGAAAGTGTCGAGTAAGCGAGGATGCGCTTGATGTCGTTCTGCTGCAGCGCCATGAGAGCGGCAACGAGGGCCGTGATCGCACCGATCGTGTAAATGACCTGAGCCGCAAGTTCGGTGAGGTCGATGATGAAGGAAACGCGGGCGAGCATGAAGACGCCGGCGGCAACCATCGTCGCAGCGTGGATCAAGGCAGAAACGGGCGTGGGGCCTTCCATCGCGTCGGGGAGCCAGACGTGGAGAGGAAGCTGGGCTGATTTACCAATCGCCCCGCAGAAGACGCAGATCATCGCGATGTTGAGAAGCGTGAGATTGGCGACACCGCCGACCGCTTTTCCGATTTCCTCGAAGTAGATCGATCCGGTGAGAACCCACACGAGGAGGATTCCGATCATGAAGCCGAAGTCACCGATGCGGTTGGTGAGGAATGCTTTCTTCGCGGCGTCGGCAGCGGAATCCTTATTATACCAGTGGCCGATGAGAATGTAGGAGCTGACACCCACGAGTTCCCAGAAAACGAACATCATCACGAAGTTGTTCGCGAGAACGATTCCGGTCATCGAGAACATGAACAATGAAAGGCCGGCGAAGTAGCGTGACTTGCCTTCGTCATCTTTCATGTAGGCGAGAGAGAAGAGGTGAACGAGGAATCCAATCAGCGTCACGATCAGCATCATTCCCTTGCTGAGCTTGTCGAGCGTGATTCCGATATCGACGGTGAAGTTGCCATCGTCGAGCACGATCCAATGGAAGGGCATTTCATGCACTCCGGAGGACCGTGAGAGCATGAAGCACATGATCAGGGTAATCAGGGCGGACCCTGTCGAGACCAGCGAACTGAGTCCTGACCAGCGTTTGAGTCCGAGGAGAATAGAAGCCGCCACGAGGAGTGGTAGCAGGAGAACGGCCCAGGCGAGTGTATTTACATCCATGTAAAAGAGGTCACTAAAGTGGTCAGAATTTCATCGAATTGATCTTCGTCACATCCGTGGTTTCACGGTTGCGGAAGAGGGCAACGATAATGGCAAGGCCGACCGCGACTTCAGCAGCCGCGACGGTGATGATAAAGAAAAGAAGAACGTGACCGTCGTAGTCAGGCTGACCTTCCTGCAAATTGAAGCGGGAAAAGGCAACGAGAGTGAGGTTTGCCGCCGCGAGCATGAGCTCAAGGCACATGAAAATGACAATCAAATTGCGTCGCAGGAGGACTCCGGAAAGTCCGATGGCAAAGAGAATGCCACTGACGAAGAGGAAGTGATTGAGGGTGAGTTCCATGGCTGGGGCGCTGCCGCGCCGTAAAAGGTTAAATGTAAAAAGTGAAAGGTCGGATGGGCTTTTCTGGTTCCTTTATTTGAGCTCCTTCTTGGAAAGGACGACGACGCCTACGGTGGCGACGAGGAGGAGGATGGCGATAATCTGAATCGGGAACCAGTAGGTGCTGAAAAGGAGTTCACCGATGAGGTGGGTGTCGCTCGTGCCGGGGCCTTCGAGCGCCTTGATTGAGGGGATGGTTGCTTCACCTGGTGTGAATCGCTTCAAGACAACGGCGAGAAGGGCGACAAAGGCAACAGCAATACCGCCAGCTCCCAGAAAGCTGAAGATGGGGAAACGTCGTTTCTCTTCGTCCTCAACATTGATCAGCATGATGATGAATAGGAACAGCACCATGATTGCTCCCGCATAGACGAGGATCTGGAGAACTCCCACGAGGTAAGCGTTGAGCTGAATAAACAGCGCAGCCAATCCAAGAAAGGAAAGGATCATCGAGAACGCCGAAGAAACCGGGTTGCGGTAAACGACGACTCCAATGCCGCCGATGAGGGCGAAAGCAGCGAAGATGTAGAATAGAAAAGTCATTTTTCTTTGAGGAGTAAAGTAGTAAAGGAGTAGAGAAGTAAAGGTTGGCTCCGCCGGGCTAGGCTTTGATAGACGTGATGTAGGCGGAGAGGATTCTTCTGACTTCTTTTGCCATGTTTTGCTGATTGGCGGTATCTGCGGATCCAAGATCGCTGGCTAGGACGAGCTGATACCGTGTCTCTTCAAGTGATGCGTCGCTGTAGTTATAAAATTTCAGTTTGTCGGCAATGCCGTTTCGATTGAACCCTTCGACAATGTTTGAGGTGACCGAGACAGCAGCTCTTCGGATTTGAGAAGTTAATCCGAAAATTTCCTCCTTGGGAAACTGCGAACTCACGCGGTAGATCGAAAGAACCATTGCATGAGCTTTTTGCCATACAATGAGATCTTCAAATGTTCGCGCGGGATTTGCCATTCTCTACTCCTTTACTTCTATGCTACTCTACTTCTTGAGCCTCCGGCTCACTTCAGCTCGTTCCATTTGTTGACGAGACCGTCGCGCTTGCCGCCGATTTCGTAGAGGCGTTCTTTGTCGTGAACCATGTCTTCGCGGGTGAGGCCAACGATGGCGTAGTCTTTTCTGAGGAAGATGGCCTGCTCGGGGCAAACTTCTTCGCAGAGGCCGCAATAGATGCAGCGGGTCATGTCGATGTCGAAAGCTTTAGGACGCTTCTCGACTTTTGCCCACTTGTCGTCGCTGGGAATCTCTTCCGGCTTGATCGTGATGGCCCGTGGCGGGCAGATGAATTCACAGAGCTGGCAGGCGACGCAACGTTCTCTATCCTGTTCGTCGGTGACGAGGGCAGGGGCTCCGCGGTAATACTCTGGAAGATGCTCATCCCATTTTTCCTCGGGATACTGCATTGTCACTTTCGTCTTTCCGGAAAGGTTTTTGATGAGGTGCCCGAGAGTCACGCGCATGCCCTGAGCGAGAGCGGGCAGGTAGAGCTGCTCCCACCATTTCAGTTTTGGACGTTCGACGATTTTTGCCATGTTAGAAAAAATTGTTATGGTTGCGCCTCAAAATGAGCGAACCCGGCAAGGATAAAAGCTGTAATGACAACGTTGAGGAGGGCGATCTCAAAGAAGAAAACCCAGCCGAGTCGCATGAGCTGGTCATAGCGAAAACGGGGGAGTGTCCAACGGACGACGATAAAGAAAAGAATGAAGCCGATCACTTTGGCGAAAAACGTCGCGATGTGAATCAGGCCGACCCACCACGGAACGACGGCGTCAGCGCTTTCGGGAGTGAGCCATCCGAAGGGAAGACTCCAGCCACCGAAGAACAGCGTCACGGCGAGACCGGAACCGATGATCATTGCGGCATATTCCCCGAGGAAGAAAAGCGCGAATTTCATCGAGCTGTATTCGGTGTGATAGCCGGCGACGAGCTCGGTTTCACACTCGGGAAGGTCAAAGGGAAGGCGGTTCGTTTCCGCGAACATCGAAACCGTGAAGATGATGAACGAGATGAAGAGCGGAATCGCGAGGATAAAGCCTTTCACGCTGAGACCTTCGCCCCAGAGGGGGAGGAGCGCCCAGCCGTTCTGGGCCTGTTGCATCACGATATTTCCGAGATTGAGTTCTCCGTAGATCATGACCAGCGGAACGACGGAAAGACCGAGGGAGATCTCGTAGGAAATCATCTGGCTCGTCGCGCGGACGCCGCCGAGGAAAGGGTATTTGGAATTCGACGACCAACCGGCGAGAACGATTCCGTAAACGGTGAGTGAGGCGATTGCGAAAACGAAGAGCGGGCCAACATCGAGATCGGCGATGACCATTTTCTCTCCGAGAAAGCTGCTGCCGAAGGGGAGCACCGCACAGGTCAGAAGCGCGGGCACCATCGTCAGCGCGGGCGCGAGCCAGAAGTAACCCTTGCGGACGTGGTCCGGGGTGAAATCCTCTTTGAGAAGGAATTTAATACCGTCGGCGACCGCCTGGAGCAATCCAAACGGGCCGACACGGTTGGGCCCGACGCGGTCCTGCATTGCAGCACTGACGCGGCGTTCCGCCCACACCGACATGGCGACGAGAGGGAGCGTGATGAGAAACACGAATACGACGACTTTGATTGCCGCTGCGATGATGATATGCCAATCCATGTGTTACAAAATTCGAATTATCCAACAACGAGCCCGCTCGCGATGCGTTCTTTCTCGCGCTCGATGAGGGGGATGGTCTCGCCGGTTTCGATGAGAGGTATTCCGAGATCGCCGATTTGATCCCAGCTGATGCCGGAAAATTCGGAAATTTGCTCAGCGAGTTGTTTGAAAAGGTCGGTTGCCGCGTAGATGCCATTTCCGCCACCCGTTGCCTGGATGAGGTCGCGAACGATTTCCCATGGCTCAAGTGTCGCACCGGGGCCGTCTACGACTTTGTTGAGGCGCTGGAGACGGCCGGTCACATTGATCATTGTTCCGGATTTCTCCGCCCAGCAAGCGCCGGGGAGAACGACGTCGGCGACGTCAGCGGTCGGATTGGCGAGCGGGTAGGTCGTGAGGAGAAAGTCGAGTTTGCTCAGCAGTTCTGTCGAAAATCCGGCGTCACCGACGAGGTTTTCCTGAAGCACGATGAGCCCCTTGATGCGGCCCTGTTCGATTCCTTCGCGGATCGCGTCGAGTTGTGAGCCCGGATTGTCGAGCCCGAGAACGAGTTTCACCCCGTTTGTGTTCGGGTTGCGGTCAGCCGCGACGAGATAGCCGTCATTTTCCTCGATGCGAGGAACGGTGTCGGCGTGTCCGGCTTCGAGGTGTTTCACGAGGCGGTCTGTGATGAGGAGTTCCTCATTCGTCATCCGCGCCGAAGCGATCACAGCGATTTCGCTGCCTTTGAGCGCGCTGAGCTTATCGGCCGTGGTTGCGAGGGCTTCGCTCCAGGTAGCCGTGCGGTGATGATCACCATCGAGCACGAGTGGCTCGGTGAGACGCGCTTCGCTTTCGATCCAATGGAAATTGAGACGGTGTGAATCCGGCATCCAATCGGAGTTCACGTCATTGTTTTGACGTGGCGTGATGCGGTAGATCTTGCCCTGGCGGGTAAAGACAGTCGTGTTACAACCCGTCGCGCAGTTCACGTCGATCGTGTTGGTTTCTTTCATGAACCAGACTCGCATCTGGAAACGGAAATCGTTTGAAGTGAGCGCTCCGACGGGACAAATATCGACGGTGTTCATCGAGTAGTTGTTCGCGAGTTCACGACCGGGATAGACGGTCAAAACGGTGTGGCTGCCGCGATCGGTGAATCCGAGGACGGGATCGTCCGCGATTTCATCCGTGAAACGAATGCAGCGGCTGCACATGATGCAACGCTCGTCGTCGAGACGGATACGGGGACCCACCTCAACGTTTTTCGGCTTCTTCACTTTCTGCTCACGGAAACGGGACTCGCCTTTTCCGTGCTCAACGCTGAATTCCTGAAGACTGCACTCACCGGCCTGATCACAAATCGGGCAATCGAGCGGGTGGTTTGCGAGAAGCAGTTCCATGACCCCTTCGCGGCACCCTTCGGTGAGCGGTCCGGTCGTTTTGATGCCCATGTTAGGACCGATCGTGTTCGCACAGGCGATGACGGGACGTGGCATCCATGAAATCGGAAGGTGACCGTCCTCATCCGGTTCGGCCGGCTCTGCACCCGGCGCAGGGCGCGGAGGCATTCCCATTTCGACGAGACACATACGGCAGTTGCCGGGTGAAGTCAGTTTGGGGTGATAGCAATAATGCGGCACTTCAACGCCGGCCTGACGGCAGGCTTCGATCATGCGCGTTCCTTTTGGGAACTGATGCCAGACACCATCGATTTGGACGTCCAGTAGATCTGTCTTTTCCTCGCTCATTTGATTAGAGATTGGCAGCAGCAGTAAAGGTTTCAGCGTTCACTACGACGCCTTCAAGTTCCGGATTTGTATCTGCGATGAGTTCATCGCGGAACTTTTCAACAAAGCTTTCGGTCGGCCAGGATGAGGCTTCACCGAAGGCGCAAATGGTGCGTCCATCGATGTTGCGGGCAACGCTGTCAAGCGTGTCGATGTCAGACGGGCTCGCTTTTCCGGCGACGACGCGATCGGTGATCTTTTTCATCCAAAGGGAGCCTTCGCGACAAGGCGTGCACTGTCCGCAGGATTCGTGAGCGTAGAAGTTGTTGATGTTGTTCAACACCCAACTGATCGAGCGGCTGTCGTCGATCACAATAACACCACCGGAACCGGCCATGGAACCGCAGGCAGCGAGCGAATCGAAATCCATCGGGATGTCCCAGATCGAAATTTCCTTCTCGTCGTCACCACGTCCGATTTTAAAGGTTTCATCGGCGCGCAGCACTTTGGCGGAGGAGCCGCCCGGAATGACCGCCTTGAGTTTGCGTCCATCCTTGAGTCCGCCGCAAATATCGTTGATGAGCTCGCCCATCGTGACGTGCCCGACCTGAACTTCGTAGTATCCCGGCTTTTTAACGTCGCCGCTCACGCACAGGATTCGAGTGCCGGTGTTGTTCGGTTTTCCGGTTTTGGCCCACGCTTCAGAGCCGATTTCCATGATGTGTTTCACATGGCAAAGCGTTTCGACGTTGTTCACGATCGTCGGGCAGAGGTAGAGGCCCATTGCTGCCGGGAAATACGGCGGCTTGATTCGCGGGTAAGGGCGTTTCCCTTCGAGTGATTCGATGAGACCGGTTTCCTCGCCGCAAATATAAGCGCCGGCTCCGCGGTGAACGTAAATCTCAAGATCGAAACCCGATCCCTGAATGTCTTTACCGAGAAAGCCTTTTTTGTGGGCTTCAGCGATCGCCTTTTCGAGAATCTGAGCGCCCTCGGGGAACTCCTCGCGAATGTAAATGTAAGCGAGGTTTGCTCCGACTGCGAAACAGGAGATCGCCATGCCCTCGATGAGCTGGTGCGGATCCTGGTGAATGATGTAGCGGTCCTTGAACGTGCCCGGTTCTGATTCATCCGCATTGCAGATGAGGTAAACCGGCTTCTCGTTGGTCGGGGGGATGAAGCCCCATTTCACGCCGGCGGGGAAACCTGCACCTCCGCGTCCGCGAAGACCGGCTTTCTTCACCTCGTCGGTGACTTCACCCGGCTTGAGAGTGAGAGCTTTTTTGAGCTGGTCGTAGCCGCCTTCGCTCAGATATCTCTCCATGGACGGATCCCATCCTTCACGGTCGACGTTCTTGAAAACGACGCGGTGTTCTCTCGGGTGCGGCTCGCGGCCTTCTTTGTAAATCACGCTGCTCATAGATCAGGGATATTGGCTGAGAAGTGAATCGACATCGGTAACGGCTTCGTGGAAGTCATCTTCGACAAGGCAGACAGGGCCGCTTCCGCAGCTCGCCAGACATTCTGCAAATTCGATGCTGAATTTTCCGTCAGGACTGACGGCGATAGGGTTGTGATGCGTGACCCCTGAACGATCGATGCCGGTTTTATCGCAAATGCTTTCCATCAGCTCGTAGCTGCCGGCCATCGCGCAACTCAGGGTGCGGCAGACGCGGATGTGATACTTGCCGGGCGCCTCCTGGCGGAAACCGGGGTAAAAGGTAACGACCTCGAGGACTTTGATCGGCTCCAGTTCGAGTTTCGCAGCAGTCCATTCGACGGCGTCCTCGGAGAGAAAGCCAAAATGATGCTGCAGTGCGTGGAGCACGGGAAGCACTGCCGATCGCTTGCTCACCGGATAATGGGTGATGCGTTCGTCGATCTCTTTTTCCAGATCTGAGGGGACTTCGAAGGACATGAGATTAATCGTTTTTGCGGCTGAATTTTTTTATCGGTCACATTCGCCCATCACAAAATCGAGGCTGCCGAGGATGGAGACGGAGTCACTCATCATGCTGCCGGGAAGGAGCTTGCTGAGAATGCTCAAATTGACGAATGAGGGTGCGCGAATCTTGAGGCGATACGGGACCCCTCCACCTTTCGAGTGGATGTAGAATCCGAGTTCACCTTTCGGGTTTTCGGCTCCGAAGTAAACTTCGCCGGCAGGGGCGTCGAGGCCCTCTGTGACGAGGATAAAGTGGTGGATGAGCTCTTCCATGCTCATGAGAACGCGTTCCTTCTCAGGAAGACGCTCTTTGCAATCGGCGACGTTGATCGGGCCATCGGGAAGACCGGCAACCGCCTGTTTGAGAATGCTGGCGCTCTGCTTCATCTCTTCCATGCGGACGAGGTAGCGATCGTAGCTGTCTCCGACGCTTCCGACGGGAATCTCAAAGTCGTAGCGCTCGTAATCGAGGTAGGGATTCGCCTTTCTGACGTCGTGCTCGATACCGGAACCACGAAGGTTCGGACCGCTCAGGCCCCAGGCAATCGCGTCTTCCTTCGAGATGACTCCCACTTCGCGGGTTCGGTCGAGGAAGATCTTGTTCCGGTTGAGGAGCGTTTCGACCTCATCGAGGCAGGTGAGAAGCTCGTCACAGAATTTGAGGAGAGAATCGGTGAACCCGGCCGGCAAATCGCGGATCTGGCCGCCAACACGGGTGTAACTCGTTGTGAAGCGCGCTCCGGTGAGCTGTTCGCAGAGGTTGTAGACCGTTTCACGTTGCTGGAACGTGTAGAGGAAAACAGTCATCGCACCCACATCCATGGCGTAGGCGCCGAGTCCGAGGAGGTGAGCGGAAATACGGGACATCTCGCAGCAGATTGTGCGAATCGCCTGGCCACGGGCCGGAAGCGTCCAGTCCATCAGCTTCTCAACGGCACAGGCGTAAGCGACGTTGTTGGCAAGCGGGGCAAGGTAATCGAGGCGGTCTGTGTAAGGCACAAACTGGTTGTACTGCATGTTCTCCGCGATTTTTTCGTCGCCGCGGTGGAGGAAGCCGATATCGGGATCCGCTTTTGTGATCACTTCGCCGTCCATTTCGAGGACGAGACGCAGCACCCCGTGGGTGGCCGGGTGCGAAGGACCCATGTTCAGGACCAGCTTCTCACCGACTAAATCGTCTGTGGTTTGCTGGTAGCCTTCGAGTTCCGAGGAACGGGTAGCCGTATCCTTTATTTCAATTTCCCGGGTTGTCTTCGACATGGCAGTTTTAAGTGGCTCGTGGGGGTGATTCAGAGCACCAAAAAATCGACTATCGGTGCGCCGTTTTAAAGGGTCAAGGTGACTTTGTGAAAAATTTCACAAAGTCGGGCCCCCGGTTATGCGTTATAAAGGCATAAGCAGTTTGTAGTCGAATGAACTGACTTTTTTCAGCATTATTTGCACCATGGAAAACCAGAAATCTATTGAAGAGGATTCGAAAGAGTCCAGGAGCGTCGGAAAAGGGATCGTCGTCGGGGTTCTCGGGGCGTTGAGCACTTTGTATCTCTTCAATCCCACGGCCGGTGTGATTGAGCTGATCCCGGATAACTTTCCGATCATTGGCAACCTCGACGAAGCAGCTGCGGCGGCTCTCCTGATCAGCTGTCTCGCTTATTTCGGTCTCGATATCGGAAGTATCTTCGGGAAGAAGAAGTCCGACAAGGATTCCGATATCATTGATATCGACGTGGAATAGGTGATCGGGGGGCGTTTTCGGGCGTCCCTACAGGACGCGCTGGATGCTGCGACTTCAGACCCCGGATTGAAATCCGGGGCTGAGGTCGAAGGTGCTTTCAGCACCTGTTTCATCGGCGTTCGATGTTGGATGTTGGATGTTGGATGTTGGATGTTGGATCTAAGGTTTGGGGCGCAGTCAATACGGCGCAGTCAATACAAAGGTAACACCTTTGGTTCAGAACATGGGTAACACTTCTTTTGTTCTGGGTTACACTTTTAG
>JBLXHA010000002.1:354091-694505 GCA_048260165.1 Verrucomicrobiales bacterium | reverse complement strand
CCTTAAATAAGGAAATCCGCATCGTGCGGATCTTGGTGCCAACCCTCTTTTGGGCGGGAGGTGATTATAACCTGTAATCTGAGGGGCGCAAGGCCTTTTGTTAATGTTTTTTCACTTTGTCCAAAAACACCTCAAAATCGCTCTAACACGTATTCAATTTATGGTTATTTCAGAGCCTTGAGCGATGGTTCTGAAACACCGTTCCCGACGGGCTTAAAATCGCGCTGAGAGGGCGGTTCTCGCTTTTTCCTTTGCGTTGGATTATATTTCGTCCCGGTCTTTGCATCGGGCTCTTCTTTATGAACCCTCCATTCCCCAAGTGCGCTATCCTGCTACTCAGCTTCTCAGGCTCCCTTGTTTACTGCGCCCGGTCGCAGGATTCCACCGCATCAACTCCAGCGGAGCCGGTGCTTATCGCCCGTCCGGTCATCGATACCCCATCCCCTCCGACCGACGGGAGGAGCTCACTGCCTAAAGGGCTCAAAATCTCAGCGATCCCCGTCGATCCCGTGGAGGAGATTGATCCAACCGTGGGAGTCACCACTGCGATGCCCCCGGCCGGCAGCGAAACACCCCCTGTCGAGGAGCCCGTGGCAACACAGACGAGTCCCGAGTTTCAAGCGGTTCGCAATCAGGTTCTGTCCGCCTTTCCCGCGACGCGCCATTTCAAGAATACCGCCGCTGAAGTCATCGCCACGATTTATCAACAACGCGGGTTCCGCCCTCTCTGGGATCCGAAAGTGGATGCCTTCCTCTTTAAAAGGGAACTGTCCGCTAAACTTGCCGAACACGCCTTCCCTGAAACGATGGTTTCGGATCCTGAACTGATCCTCGGCTCCATCACCGATGAAACGGTTACGAAGGGGGATCTCGCTCTCACGATCGCGTTTTGCGACACCGCGCTCCTGATCCGGATGGGAGCCGTTCCCACAGAGAGCATCTGGGAAGACTGGAACAAAGAGGACACACCGGGCTCAGCGGATTTCAGCATCGAATCGATCGTCGGAGATCTCGTCACCGCCACCTCGCTGCAACCGGCGGATACCGCGAAGTCCGTTGAGATCATGGCTCCAAAGAACTGGATCTACCGCGAATTGCTGAAAGCCTACCCCGAAGCAAAAGCGGCCATCCTCGAATACTCCGGCTTGCCGAGCATTCCCGACCCGGCAAGCTCAGGCTCGGCCAAACCCGGTGAACCTTACCCCTCTGCGCCGGCGCTGGCGGCTCACCTCGTCGACCGCGGATACTTGACGATGGCTCCGGAACTCGTGGGAACACTGTCCTCGATGACCCCGGAATTGACGGCGGCACTTACTGCCTTCCAGGGCGACTACGGTTTGGACACCGATGGCATTTTCGGCTCCGGCAGTTGGCAGTATCTGAATACCAACGCTGCGGATCGTTACCGCTCGATTATCCTCAATCTCCACAGGGCACGACTGATCCCCAACAAAATGGGCAAACGCTACGTCATCGCGAACCTGCCATCGGCCGAACTCTATGCGTTTGATGAAAACGACTTTCACATGAAAACGATGCGAGTCGTTCACGGTCGGGCATCGAAAGACTCCCACCGCACCCGGATCTTCCGGGACACGATGAAGGAAGTGGTCTTCGGCCCCTACTGGAACGTGCCCAAGAGCATCGCCGTGAAAGAAATCCTTCCCAAGGCGCAGGAGGACTGGGGATTCCTGAGCCGCAATCGCTATGAGATCGTCAGCTCTTTCAACCCCTACGACAAATCCAGCCACCGGCTTTCCCCGGCCAATCTCGAGCTCGTTTCACAAGGGCGTCTATTCCTGCGACAAAAGCCTGGGCCGACAAATTCGCTCGGAAGAATCAAGTTCCTGTTCCCGAACTCCTTCAACATCTACATGCACGACACCCCCTCCAAAAGCTACTTCGCGCGAAGCGAGCGGGATCACAGTCATGGTTGTGTCAGGGTCGCGAAGCCGGAGGAATTCGGCGAGTGGGTTCTCTCCAGTGAAGGCTGGACCCCCGAGGAGGTCAAAAAAGCCATGTACGCCGACGAACGAAAAGGCCTCGCGATCAAGACCGAGATCAACGTCTACATCATCTACCTGACGACCTTCCCCCGCCCGATCGACGGTGGAAAAATCGTCCTCGCTCCCGGACGCGACGTCTATGAGCGCGATCCCATCCTCTCCCGCACCCTCGGGGAAGTGATCCCCTGGACGGAGTGATTCGAACCTACAATCCTGTCGGATGATCGAAGAACTCCCACGTCAGATTGGGATTCTCTCTGCACCAGCGTGACGCGAGCGCCTTCACCCCGAAGGTTTCCGTCGCGTAGTGGCCGGCATAAATCACGTTGATCCCGAGTTCCTCGGCCGCGGTGTAACTCCAGTGAGGCCCCTCACCGGTGATAAAGGTATCGATACCCGTCGCGGCGATCTGAAAAATCTCCGACCCCGCCCCTCCGGTAATCACGCCCACTTTCCGAATCTCCGCCGGTCCTCCCGGACAGAGATGAGGCTTGCTCCCGGTTGCCGATTCGACGCGGGCAACCAGCTCATCCCGGGAGACCTCGACATTCGCGCGCAACCCGAGATCGATCCCTTTCCAGGGGAAAAACGGCATCGAGAGGCCCTTGAATCCGATCGCAGCGAGGAATTGCGCGTTGTTACCGAACTCAAGATGAACATCGAGAGGAATATGAGAGCTGAAGATCGCGAGGTCACCGTCCATCGCCCGCTTGAGCTTCCGATAAAGACTGCCCTCGATCTTTTGAGCACCCTGCCAGAAAAGTCCGTGATGCACGACGAGCAAATCAGCCCCCCTGTCGCAGGCCGCCTCGATCGTTGCCTCGCACGCGTCCACGGCGGCGACAATTTTTGAGACTTTCCCTGAATTCTCCAACTGCAGCCCGTTGAGCGCCTGCGGGTAATCAGGAATCGTATCTGTCGCCAACCATCCCTCTGCGGATTGAACCAATTTTTGAAGCTCTGTCATAGTATAAAGGGAGAATACAGGGTCCACCACACAACCGCAAAGCCTCCCGCGGAAAAAAATGGGACGGAATTGAAAGTTGTGATCGAATTACTTCGGTGTAGGAGTTTCGAAGGTGCCCTTGCACGTTTTATCACATGAGAATTAAAGCATTCCCTTCCCTTGTCCCCGCCCCCGGCAAAGCAGAAACCGTCGCCTCCGTCCCTTACGACGTGGTGAACACCGAAGAAGCCCGCGCGCTCGCCGGTGACAACCTTCACAGTTTCCTCCGCGTCGTCCGTGCTGAGATCGAATTCCCCGCAGGCACCGACCCTTACGGAGATGAGATCTACGCAAAATCGAAAGAGAACCTCGACAAACTCCAGTCCGACGGCGTCCTCGTGCGCGAACCCGAGCCCTGCGTTTACCTTTACCGTCAGATCATGAACGGGCATTCCCAGATCGGGATTACCCTCGCCTGCCACATTGAGGATTACGAAAACGATATCATCAAGAAGCACGAGAAAACCCGTCCGGTGAAAGAAAACGACCGCACCAAGTTGACCGACACGCTCAGTGCCAACACCGGTCCCGTCTTTCTCACCTACAATGACGTCGAGAAAGTAAACGCTTTCGTCGAAAACTGGATTTCCAGCCACGAACCGACAATCGATTTCACCGATGATGTCAAAGTGCAGCACACCGTCTGGCGTGTCTCTGAGACCGAAGGCAAAGAGCTTCTCGAATCCGTCGGCGAAGTTCCCGTTTCCTACGTCGCTGACGGCCATCACCGCAGCGCGAGCGCCGCACGTGTTGGCAAAGAGCGTCGTGACGCCAATCCCAATCACACCGGAGCCGAGAACTACAACTGGTTCCTCGCGGTGCTTTTCCCCGCGAGCCAGCTCAAGGTGCTCCCTTACAACCGCGTCGTGAAAGATCTCAACGGACTTTCCGCAGACGGCTTCCTCCAGCGCGTTTCCGAAAACTTCCGCCTCGATTCCAACGGACAGAAGACCCCCGAGCACGCCGAGTCACTCTGCGTTTACCTCGACGGAAAATGGCACACCCTGCTTTGGGACGAAGTTGATTCCGAAAGCCCGATCGATCGTCTCGACGTGTCGGTGCTTCAGGATCGTATTCTCTCCCCCATGCTCGGAATTGGAGATCCCCGCACCGACGAGCGCATCGACTTCATCGGCGGCATCCGCGGAACCGCCGAGCTCGAAAAGCGCGTCGACAGTGGCGAGTGGGCCGTCGCCTTTTCGATGTATCCAACGACGGTGCAGCAGCTCATCGACATCGCCGATGCCAATGAGATCATGCCGCCGAAATCAACCTGGTTCGAGCCCAAGCTCCGCTCCGGTCTTTTCGTCTACACGCTGGACGACTGATTTCCGGTAATCAAACAGGGTTAGGTCAACCACCTAACCCTGTTGAATGTCGGACCCGATCAGTTCGGGTTCGCTCGTTCAACTCTCTCTTCAATTGCCCGGTACATCGCCGGCAGTAGCAGCAATGTCAGAATCGTCGATGAGATCGTTCCACCTACGACGACAGCTGCAAGCGGCTTCTGAATTTCCGATCCCGGCCCGTTCGCGAGAAGGAGAGGGACCAGTCCCAGAACAGTGAGAATCGCTGTCATCATGACCGGCCGGACCCGTCTCTGAGCCCCCTCGACAACAGATTCGTGGATGCTTTTTCCCTCTTCCCGGAGCTGGTTGAAGAACAACACCATGACGACCCCGTTCATGATTGCCAGCCCCACGAGGGCGATGAATCCGACCGAAGCCGGCACACTGAGATAGAACCCGGAAAAGAAAAGGACGAGGATACCTCCGATCAACGCGAACGGAATGTTAGCAAGAATCAGAATGGCCTGACGCGCCGTTCCGAGAGTGCTTAACAGAACCATAAAAATCGCAAGCAACGCGAAGGGAACCACGACCGCGAGCCTCTTACTTGCCCTCGCCTGGTTCTCAAATTGCCCCGCCAGGTCGATGAAATATCCGGGCGGCAACTCGAGGTTTTCGCCCAGCGCCTTTTCCACATCGGCGACAAATCCGACGACGTCACGGCCTTCGACATTCGACTCGAGAACGACGACCCGTTTTCCGTCTTCGCGGGAAATCGCAGTCGGTCCATCGACCTCCTTCAATTCCGCAATATCGGAAAGGAAGATTCGCTGACCGGTCGCGGTCGTCACCTGTAGATTCTTCAACGCTTCAGCCGAACTCCTGAGGTGCGCGGGATAGCGCAAGAGAACGGGAACACGACGATTCCCCTCGATGATTTCGGTGACCGCTTCACCGGCGACCGCCTTTGAAATGAGCGCATTGACCTGCTCAACACTCAACCCGAGTCGGCCCATCTCCCTGTGTTTCAGAGCAATGTTAAGGTAAAGCTGACCACCGAGCGGCGTGCGCTGAACATCGACAGCACCCTCCACCCCTGAAACGATTGCCTCAATTTCACGGGCCTTCTGATCCAGCACTTCAAAGTCATCACCGGACAACTTGATCGCGACCGCAGAACTCACGCCGGAAATCATTTCCGAAACCCGCATGTCGATCGGTTGAGTGAATCCGTAGGCGACCCCGGGAAACTCGTCGAGGATAACTCGCAGCTTCGCGTGAAGCGCCGCCATCGTAGGCTCCGGCCATTCGGAGCGAGGAGCAGTCACGAAAAACACGTCACTCTCGTTCAGGCTCATGGGGTCAAGCCGCAGCTCATCCGACCCGACACGGGCTACGACCGCTTCGATCTCGGGAAGCTTCAGCATCTCCGCTTCGATTTTCGAGTCAATCTCAAGCGACTTCGCGAGCGAGATCGTGGGGAGCTTTTCAAACTGCACGACAAGGGTGCCTTCATCGAGAAACGGTAGAAATTCCTTCCCAATCCGGAGACCGAGAATGCCACTCACAACAAGCAAAGTGACCGCAATAATGATCGCCACTTTGAAATTCCCGAGAATGAGACGTAGCGCAGGAGCGTAGACTTTCTTGATTCCGCGGATCACAAAGTTATCGCGGCCACTGCCACTCTTCATGAGAAGACTGCTCAATACCGGGATGACCGTCAGCGACAAAACGAGACTCACCAGCATCGAAATCGCAATCGTCATCGCGAGTGGTCGGAAAAGCTTCCCTTCAATTCCAGTGAGACTGAGAATTGGCGACAGCGACACCACAATAATGACGACGCCCGACAGAATCGGAAGCGCCACTTCTTTCGCTGCTGCGAGAAGCGCCTTGGGTCGATGTTCCGGGTCCGCCTTTTGCAAACTCGACTGAATGTTCTCCACCATCACCACTGCCGAATCGACAAGAATCCCCACCGCAATCGCAATACCACCCAGCGACATAAGGTTGGCGCTCAGGCCGATTTTTTGCATCACTAGAAACGCACCCAGCACCGTAAGTGGCAGAATCGCTCCCACCGTGATCGCACTGCGTAGATTTCCCAAAAAGAGGAGAAGAACAACGAGCACGAGAATCACCGCCTGGAGCAGAGAATTGCGCACCGTGCTCACCGCCGTATTGATCAATTCGGAACGATCATAGAAGGGGACGATTTTGACTCCTTTCGGCAACGCCGGCTTCACCTCCTCGAGGGCCGCCTTCACCGCATCGACGGTCTTGCGCCCATTTGCGCCGCGTCGGTTCAAAACAAGCCCTTCGACGACTTCCCCTGTTCCATTTGCGGTGACACCGCCGTATCGGGTCAAAGCGCCCAATTCTACCACCGCGATATCTTTCACGAGGATCACATTTTCTCCCCGTGTCGCGACCGGCACCGACTCGATGTCCTCCATCGTCTTCAACTGCCCCAGCGTCCCCACTAGCAGAACCTCATCGTTCCTCACAAAGCGATCTCCCCCGGCGTTTCGGTTGTTGAGTTCAAGTGCCTCACCGACATCGGAAATTGTCAGGTCAAAGGCCCTTAACTTCTCCGGATCGGGAATGACATGAAAACTCTTCACCTCTCCGCCCAGCGCATTCACATCCGCAACTCCGTCAACGGAGAGCAATCGAGGCCGGATGATCCAGTCGAGAGCACTCCGCAGTTCCATATTGGAATAGCCTTCGCCCTCGACGAGAAACATATAAACGTCAGACAGCGGCACCGTAATCGGCGCGAGCCCTCCCTCGACGCCTTCCGGCAAACCGGCAAGCACTTGAGAAATCCTCTCATTCACCTGCTGCCTCGCCCAATAGATGTCCGTGTCATCGGTGAAATCGATCGTCACGACGCTGAGTGCGTACTTGGTGACTGAACGTAAAACCGTCTGTCCGGAAATCCCGCGAACCTCAGTCTCGAGAGGATAAGTAACTCGCTGCTCAACTTCCTCAGGAGTCATTCCCGGGGCCGTGACAATAACCTGCACCTGCGTATTTGAGATATCCGGAAAAGCATCGATCGGAAGCTCGCTGAATGCTCTTATGCCGGCTCCAAGTAGAACCAGCGTCAGGACGATGAAGAGAAAGCGCTGATTCAGCGCAAATTGAATAATTTTGTCTAACATAGCAATATTCCTTTCTATTCTCCAACCGTCATTGCGAGGTGCCCTTTGAGCTGTGCCGCGTTTTCACTCACCACGGTCTGTCCAACAGCAAGGCCGCTCAGAATCTCGATTCTCTCTCCGTCAGTGGCTCCGGCCTCCACCGAAACAGGCAAAAAGATGTTGTCACCCGACCTGACGAAAACGGCTTTCCCTCCTTCAAAATCAACTACTGCCCCGACGGGAACAGAGACGCTTTCACCTCCGCCACCTCCACCCGAAAGGCTGATGTTTACGGGATTCCCGGGTCGCCAGGCTCGATCGGTATTATCGAGGAGGGCGCGGACCATGACCATACGGCTTTGTTCATCTGCGATTGGTGAAACATAGAAGACTTTCGCGCTTCGCTTCTTATCGGTGACAGTGGATTCCACGAGCACCTCATCACCAATCGAGAGCCTGCCGACATCCCGCAGAGCGGCGTAAAAATCGACCCAGAGATCTGACAGATCAGCAATTGTGAAAAGTGAGTGATCGTGAGCAACCGCCGCGCCCCTTCTCAGGTCCTTCTCAATAATTTCCCCGCTCTCCGGAGCTGTGATATCAAGAGAGGTGTAATCAGAAGCGCCCACATTGACAAGAAACTGGTGTATCGTTCCCTCATTAAACTCAAGCAGCTTAAGAGGCTGAAGCGCCTTCGCATGAGATGAAATCGCCTGGGTCAGCAGCAACTCTTTTTCTCGAACCTGCTCAGTCGAACTTAAATTCTTCTCGGCCAGTTTCTTCTCCTGTAAGGCCGCTGCTGAAGCAAAAGTCATCGCTTCTTCGGCAGCCACATAGACGGCGATGTAATCGGCGAGCTCCCCACTCTGAAGCTTACACAGAGTATCTCCTTTCTTTACAACATCACCGAGGCTGAGCGGATCCCCCATGATGATTCCGTTAATACGGGGAGTCACCTCGAAAACCCGTTTCTCGTTGAGATGAACGGTGCCGGCAGCACGAAGGGTTTCTGAAACGCCCCCGGAAACGACCGGAGTGTATTTGAGGTTCAAATTGGCAACCGCCGCCGCATCGAGATGGATCTCCTGAGAGATGGCCCCGCTGCTGAGACCGAGCACTAACGCAACGAGAACGCTGTAGAGAGAAATGGAATAATTTTTCATATTTTTGAATGGTTGGAGAAGGACCGAAGTCACCAGTCTCCGAAGGGATTAAAGTTTTGATCCGGTGATCGCCTCGAGATCGACCCGGGCTGAGTGATATTTTGCGAGAGCCTCCAATCGCTGTTTTCTGACGGCGTTGAGCGCTCGACGCGCCTCGAGCAGTTCGAGATATTTGATGCGCCCCAAAGAAAAACCCTCCGAAACGGTTCGATACTGATCGGCAGCCCCTGACAACATTTCGCCGGAGATCAGTTCGTATTCCATCCGCGCGGCAACGAGGCGGGCACGGGCCGATGCGATCAACATTTCGACCTGGATTCGAGCCTGAGCGACGAGCGCTTCATTTCTCGCGATCGTCGCTTTCGCCTCGGCGATGCCTCCTTCGTTTTTATTAAAAAGCGGTAACGGAAGCGAAAAACCCATCACCAGCGCATTGTCGTCAACAACGCTGTCCCGGCGATAGCCAACTCCGAAATTCACGTCGGGAATTTTCTTTTTCTCCTCAAGCGTGAGCTGGGAATCGGCAGCGGAAACACCCGCCTCGGCCCGGGCCACAAGCGGATGCGAGTCAATCGTTCCGCAAAGGTCATCCATATCAGGAATCGCACTTCCGGGACCAGCCAAATTGCCAACTACAGAATTGAACGATGGCTTGGCCTCCGCCCACATCGCGCTGAGCTGTTGGCGGGCAAGAGTGCTTTCCAACTTCGCCGACTCACGGGCAATCTTGGCTTCATTTTTACCGAGAAGAGCCTGCCCCGAGTCAATCGCTGTGCCCCGGCCACCTTTGATCTGCTCTTTAATCGCCGCATACGCTTCTGAAGCGGTTTTGAAATCCGCCTCGGCGTTGGCTTCCGCATTCTGCGATGCGAGGACTGCGACATACCGCTTCCCTGTCTCGGCAATAATCTCACGTCGCGCCACGTCGTATCCCAGCGCCTGAGCATTCTGCTCCGCTTCCGCGACCACTCCACGCAACTTCCGTTTCTTGCCGGTCTCGATCAACTGACTCACTCCGACGTTGTAGACAGCGCTGTGAAATCCGTCGTAGTCGCCGCTGCCGAGGACATCCTCGACCTCGGTTTCCAATTCAGGATTCGGACGGGCCAGCGCCGAGATGATACGGGCGTCGGCAATGCGAGTCTCAGCACTGTAGACTGCCAGCGCAGGATTTTTCTCGAGGGCCCGTGATACCGCTTCGGGAAGAGTGATCGAATCAGCTCCGCGGCACTCACCGGGGAAAACATGCAGCCATAGTGTGACAGCCAGCATGAGGGAAAAATAGGAAATGTGTTTCATTATTGAATTCAAAAAAAGTTCAGAGACGACGGTAAAAAATCGTTCCAACGGTCCCGTCAAAAAGTTGGAGAAAACTCAAATCCAGCCTGAATAAAAGAGGATCAGAGGTGAGGCAGGCGCGGAAAAAGTGCGTGGCACTTTCGTCCAGACACAAAAAACCCCGGGCTCCACCACGTGCGAACAGCACCGTGCAGAGAGCCGGGGATCAGATCAAAAATACGCCGGAATGTGACGTCAGAGTCCAGAAAGCCCAACCTGGAGGCGCCCGCGACCCGGCAGAGTAGCGGGCATTGGAATCAGCGAGCTTGAAATCAGGAGGATTAACAATCCGGCTTTGAATGGTCAGAGCCGAGTCGTCGAAAGCTTCGGCGAATTGAGCCTCCGCCGTTTTATCGACGTGGTCGTCGCAGTGACAGACCATCGAATAGGACTTATGCAGCGGAGCAGCCTCAAGCGGCAAATCGATTTGCGACGCTGCATGAATCGCATTCTCGCACCCGAAAACCGTAAGAATCTGGCACAAACATCCCGGCAGAATCAAATAGAGACTGACATAAACAGCTAGGATGGATTTGAGAAAACTCACGGCTTGAACGAAGTTTGGATGAAACAACCCGGATGTCAACTCACCTCAAAGAGGGAAAGCAGATCATTAAACTGTCTCGTCCATCAACAGAGCTGACCGGTTAACCCGACGATACCGTCGTGCCAAAAAAGCCGCCTCATACTCTATTACGTAAGAGGAACGCGAAACGACACCCATTCTTTCAAATGAGTGCCGCTCCGTATATCGATTCAGGTATTTTCAGTTAGATCAGAACGACTTCTGCCATCCAACCACAACCGAAACATCGCGTTGCATCTGCGGACCGTTAAGATCCTGGTAAATAGGAATGATTCCTTCAACGGCGAGACGATGCCCTTTGAGCGGACCGTTCGGAACGAGATAATTGAGACCGAGACCACCTTCGAGCCAGTTTCCACCGGTGTTAGCTGGATCCATCGGCGGGGACATGAGAGGCCCGGTAATGCGGGAATCCGTTCCATCGATTGACTCTGCATGCTCAAGAGTAACACGACCTGAAATACTCAGGGAATCGGTCAACCGGTATGCCAACCAGGTAGTTCCTGTGACGGAATCCCCATAGGTGTATTGATACTCGTTGTCATCGAGATGAACACGCCCCTTAATCTGGGCACCACCGGAGAGGTCATTGTCCTGCCACAACCATGTGATACCGGGGAGAAGATCCCAGGTGCCCGTGGTCGGCTGCATCGGGTAGGCGCGCTGGTTAAACTCACCGGTTGGAGCACTAACGCCAAGATTCAGGTGAACGCGCTGAGAATTAGCATCATAGATCTTGAAAAGCCCCGCAAGAGTTAGGTCTCCCCATCCCTCGACATTCTTTTCAAAGGAAGCCCCGTTCATAGCCCTTGCCGGACTTCCCGGCATGGAGAGATGATCCATCCCACGAAACTGATAACTTGTCATCGCCATCAGAGTCAGATTGTCCGTTGGAGCGTACATCATACTGATCATGTGCATCTCCATGTTCATACCGGTAGGCGCAACCATGTAGCCGGATCGGAAAATATCGCCGGAGCTCAAGTCTGTGGTTCCATCGCGCATGTCTCCCATTTCCATGTAGCCGAATCGATACGAAAACATAAATTCCCCGGCTTCGTGAGTATGGTCGCCCATCACGCCAATGGGGGCGTGAGAGTCGACCCGGTGTGAATCCCAAAGTCCGTCACTGGCGGTGACGTACTTGCCGGAGTTTTTCCCCGACTCGATGGCATCACCTGCAGTGGCTGAATTCGCCACGCAGAGGGGAAGAGTGACCGCTAAGGCCGCTGTCGCAAATGCTGTTTTTTTCGTCATTGTAATAAAAATTGATATATTGATAAATTTTGAATATTGAATAAATCCGTTTTTGAAAAGGGTACGGAAACCTGTGGCGAGCAATGACCGACCACTTCGAAAAGATCGAAAAAAACCAAAGATAACAGCGGCCTCGTTTCGGGCAGGTGCATTCCCCGTCTATGCCCCTGTTCACCTTTGAACAACGACTGCGGTGGAGACAATGGATGTCGGTCAGCAAGTAGTCAGGACCGGGCGCGGCGGCGGAGTCGCAGGGCCTGCTTCCCGCCCGGCCGGGGGGAATAAATCTCCGGGAATAGGAATTTGATCGTCCGACTCCACCATTACCGTGGCGACCAGCGAAGTGGTGGAGCCAGCAACGCCCATCAGAAGGTCGAGGCTCTTCGAGGAGAACGGATTCTTACCATTAGAAGGAGAAGATTCATTCAGCTCCCGGGCCATGTCACAAAGACAACACAGTTCGGCATGAGAAATCACGGCACCGAGCTGCTCAATCCCTCCCGCTTTGTTTGCCATATCGATCCAGGCATACCCCTGAACTAACAATGGCAAGACGCCGGAAATCAAAACGGAGAGAGCCGTTATGATGAAAAAGCGAAACACATATGCGAACTTACCCTTCAGAACCCAGAGCTTACGCCACGCATCCAGACAGAGAGACGCATTTTAATCAAATCAGAGGATAAAAGGTGCCCCCCTCTGACGGAAGGATTCGCCCCGGAACCACTTCTTAAGCGTCCGGAAAATCGGAGCCTTCGCCGTTTTCCTCCATCTTTTTGAGGACAATTGACATATCTTCCACCGCTTCCCAGACGTGAGAAGCGACGAAAATCGGCGCCTCTCCCTGAACGGCGAGAGCGATGCTGTCACTCGGCCGAGCGTCAATTTCGATAATTTTTCGCTCTTCGAGCTCATTTTCTGCAACAATTATGAGACGGGCAAAATACACCGTATCGGTGAAATCATTGATCACCGTTCGCTCAACGCGAGCTCCGAGTGCGGTTAAAACATCACCGAAGAGATCGTGCGTCTGAGGCCTCGGCTTTGGCGTTCCGTGCAGAAACATATTGATCGCTGAACCGACGGCATGATCCACGTAGATCACAAAGACCTTCTCGTCGTTGCCGATGAACACGGCAGATCCGGCGCTGGTCGCCAGCACGTTCTTGACCTCAACTTCTACAACTGATTTTTCCATTCGCTTCGTTCTTCCAACTATCGTAATCGATCGTGAAGATGGCAACCGGTGAGTGGCCGGACTTCAAATTAATTCTCCGCCGGCAACCCTTGAAATTCGCGGTGCTCGCGCGCGACGGAAACATACTTTTCAGCCCAGCCTCGAATTGCCTTCTGCTCATCCCCTGACAAAACACGAACGACGCGCCCCGGACTGCCGACGACGAGGGAGCCCGGAGGGATGATTTTCCCAGGTGGGATAAGGGTTCCAGCCCCGACGATGCTTCTCGAACCCACCACGGCGCCGTCCATGACAATGGCTCCCATTCCCACGAGGACTTCATCTTCAATCTCACAGGCATGGAGCAGTGCTTTATGCCCCACGGTGACGTAGTTCCCCACCGTCGTGCCCCGGTCACTCGCGAGGTGGATGACCACCCCGTCCTGGATGTTGCTCCCCTCACCCACCACAATACGCTGAATGTCAGCCCGCAGGACGGTTTGATACCAGACGCTGGAGAACGCTCCCAACTCGACGTCACCGATCACGATCGCCCCCGGCGCGACGAACGAAGTTTTATCAATGTTAGGTTTTTTATCAATGTGAGAACAGATTTTTGCAGCAGCCATAAGGGAAGTTTCTTATTCTTCTATAAACTTAATATAGCCCATATTCCTTAAAATTTAAGCTTGCCAAACCTTTTTAATCTACTTAGTAAAGGTTAGCATTAAATGCTCAATCCGTTGATCTACGGTGGTTTCAAGATGATTCCTCCGCAAAAAACGGCTTTACATAACCACTCACTCAAACTAACAATCCGTAATGAACAAGGGAGAACTAATTGAAGCAGTCCAGAACACTCTTGGTGGAGACACCTCTAAAAAAGCAGCCGAAGAGGCAGTTAAAGCAGTGCTGGAGAATATCGCAACAGGCGTAAAGAAAGACGGAAGCGTTCAGCTTCTCGGTTTCGGAACTTTTGAAGTCCGCAACCGTGCAGCCCGCACCGGTCGTAACCCTAAAACAGGAGAGTCGATCAAGATCGCCGCTTCCAAGACGGTTGGCTTCAAGCCTTCGTCTGCCCTCAAGGGCTCGCTGAAATAAGCGAATCGGCTGATTTAACAGCCAATTTAATCAGAAAAGGCGCAGCTGTTTATCCGTTGCGCTTTTTTTGTGCCCCGGCGGAAAGTTCATTCGGATGAACGTGCTCACCCGATCAGGATTTAGCGGAATCGCCGGGATCGACGGGAACGGGGATCGCCTCGCACTTCTCCCGCCACCCTTTGAAATTCCACTGGTTGGGGAATCCCGCGCACTGATCCGGTTTCACCGACTGAATGCGACACTCGATTCCGTCGAGGAACACGCACTCCCCGTTCGGGCGTTCTTTCAGCGTGAGCCCCGTGCGATTGATCCGCAACTCGGTGTGTTCCGCGACAAAATCATAAAGAGTCATCCCGAGATACGAGGAAATCGCTTCCATCTCCCTGTCGGACACTGGCACTTCCCCCGGCCAGCGACAGCAATTTCCGCAGCGCTGGCATTCGTAGCGCACCCCTTCCTCCATGTCATAGAGACTCATGAGATCAAGATCGCGATTTTATCGAAATTGTCAGGGAAATCATCACGCAATCATTCGAATTTTGACAAACCTTACCTTTTTTGTCACCAATCATACGCGCCATTGGAAAAAATCCTCCTACGTGTTAGATTTGCAGCCTTTATAAACCAGAGCATGTAGCAGGGAGTTCTCTGCATCATCATCACAGGGGCGTTGCCCATTATTTTTCGAGTTTCTCTTCCTCCACATGATCGGCAAAATTATCGGCGCTTTCTCCAGTGATATCGGCATTGACCTGGGAACAGCCAACACGCTCATTTACGTGAAAGATCACGGAATCGTTTTGCGGGAACCGTCGGTCGTCGCGGTCAAAGCGGGCACCAATCTCGTCCTCGCGGTGGGAGATGACGCCAAGAGAATGCTCGGGAGAACGCCGGGCAACATCGTCGCCATCCGCCCGCTCCGTGACGGGGTTATCGCCGACTACGAAGTGACCGAGGCGATGCTGAGACACTTTATTCGCAAAGTGCACAATCGCCGGAACTGGATCCGCCCCCGTATCGTCATTGCCGTTCCCTCCGGTATCACCGAGGTCGAAAAGCGCGCCGTGAACGAATCGGCGGCTGCAGCAGGTGCCCGTGAGGTGCACCTCATCGAGGAGCCGATGGCCGCCGCGATCGGGGTGGGGCTACCGGTTCAGGAAGCGGCCGCAAACATGATCGTCGACATTGGAGGAGGCACCACCGAGGTCGCGATCATTTCCCTCTACGGTCTTGTATACAGCCGCAGCGTGAGGGTCGCCGGAGATGAACTGGACGAGGCCATCATTCAATACATGAAGCGGGCCTATAATCTCATGATCGGTGAACGCACCGCGGAGGAGATCAAAATCCGCATGGGTTCCGCCTTCCCCCAGCCGAAAGAAACTTCGGTGGAAGTGAAAGGCAGAGACCTCGTCGCCGGACTTCCCAAAACGATTAAAGTGACTTCCACCGAGATTCGCGAAGCGCTCACTGACCCGCTCAATATCATCATCGAGTCGATCCGGGTAACGCTCGAACGATGCCCGCCGGAACTTTCAGCCGACCTCGTCGACCGGGGAATCGTTCTCGCCGGCGGCGGTGCGCTTCTCAAGGGCCTCGACAAACTGGTGTCTGAAGAAACCGGACTTCCGGTCCACGTCGCCGATGACCCTCTCAGCGCTGTGGCCGAAGGAACCGGAAAGCTCCTCGACGAGCTCGATTTCCTCAAAAAAGTCTCGCAGCCGGGTCGTCGTTAGGCATCAATGGTTCTGACGTTCCTACATGAGTCGACTTAACATCATCTTCCTGATTGCCTTTGTCGGGCTTCTCATTTGGATCACGCTGTTCCAGCCGGAAGCAGTCTCGACCATCCAGCGCGGGGCCATGGTCGCGTTTCGCCCCTTCATTCGCGCCTCATCAGAAGTCGAAGGCGCTCTCGGAACGCTGGGGTCGGAATCTCTCAGTCCCGCTCAGATGCGGGCAAAACTGGCAGAAGTCGAAAGTGATCGCGACCGCCTCCAACTGGAAGTGATTCAACTCGACGAACTCATCAACGAGAACAACCAGCTCCGCCGGGCCCTTCTCTACAAAGAAAAGTCCCCGCTCGAACTGATCGCTGCGCGCGTCATCAATCGCAAGCCGTCGAACTGGTACAACACTCTCGTGATCGATAAGGGAAGTTTAGACGGCGTCGAGGTCGACAGCCCTGTCATCGTTCCCGTCGGGGAGGAAGCCGGTCTTGTCGGAAAAATCACCGAGGTCATCGGCGATCATTCCGCTGTTGTTCTCCTGCTCACCGATGAGATGTGTCAGGTATCGGCAAAACTGGTGAAGTCTCAGGAACAGGGAATTCTCAACGGCCAGCGCGGCGCTCTCCAGACCCTGCCAAACCTTCGACTTCGCTACCTCTCGAAGGAGGCAAATGCTGAAGCCGGCACGAAGGTGATGAGTTCCGGGACCGGTGAGCTGTTCCCCGCGAATCTCTACCTCGGCGAAATTATCAGCATCGAATCCGGAGTGATTGATTCCGAGGCCAAAGTCAGGCCCGGAGTGGATTTCGATTCACTCGTCGATGTCTTTATCATTCTCCCCGAACTCGCAAAGGAGGAGGAGACGAGCGAACCGGAAGCGGTGGAGCCGGCAGTGGATTTAGAGGCGATTGATGCTCCGGCGGAAGCGAAGCTATGAAATTTTTCGGAGTCGTCATTTCACTGATTGTGGCCTCCTTCATTCTGCAGGAGTTCGTGCCCGTGTTTGACTGGGCTTACGGCTCACGGCTTCTCATCGTCCACGCGGTTTTCTACACGATCGCCGTCGCGGTCCCCTTTCCCGCCATGCTCGGACTCGCGCTGGTGACCGGGTTCATCTGGGACGCCCGCTACCATCTTCCCGTCTATCCTCCGGAAGCGATGCAGGGAATTTTCACGCAGGCGGAACTTCCGTTCGGGTTCACAATTCTCATTTTCGGCCTCATGGGATCGATGATTCAGGGCGTTCGCCCCCTTTTCCGTCGCGGCCGATGGGAGCTTCCCGTGTTTATGATTGGCCTCTGCACCACGCTGGGCCTGCTTCTCGAATACCTCGTGATCAGCTTTCACCGCGGCGGATTGGAAATACCGGCGGAACTCTGGTGGAAATTGCTGATGACCGCTCTGTTTTCTTCTCTCATTTCACCCTTTTTGCTGCTATTGTTGAGTCGACTCGCGGATCGCTTTCGCTACCGCATTCGAATGAAAGGCCTTAAGCGGCGCCACACCTACGATGGTGACTCATTATAGATTCCGATTGTACCTCGTCGCCCTCCTCGTGTTGGCAGGGTTCGGTGTGCTCATTTATCGGCTCTACGACATCCAGGTGGTGAAACACGACTACTACGCGGCCCGCGTTCCGGGCAGCAAATTCGAGTCCGTTCGCATTCCCGGTATTCGCGGGGAGATCAGAGACCGCGACGGCCGCATCCTCGTCGACAGCACCCCGAACTACGAGCTCCGCCTCGATCTGCGGGAGATCACCGCGGCCTATCTCAAAGCCCAGGGTTCTCTCCCGAAGACGCCCTGGAACCGCATCGACCGCTACGGACTTCAGGAAACGAAGACGGAAACGGACATCGTAAAGATCGTTGAGGAAATGGTTTTCCCCGGGCTTCAGGAGCTTGGCCTTCTCGCGGACTACAGCACGAGCGCGATGCGCGTTCACTACCGCTCGACGCGCGGGATCGTCCCCTTCACTTTTCGCAGAGACCTCAGCTTCAAAGAATTCGCCCGCTTCGCGGAAAACAATCTCGGCATTCCGGGAGTCAGCGTCGCGCGGACCGGACAGCGTCGTTATCTTTACGATTCACTGGCCTGCCACATTCTCGGCTACATGAACCTCGCCGACGTCGATCAGGTTTCCGATGAGAAAAAAGGCGAGTTCAACTACTACGTCGGCGACGACTACGGTGTCATGGGGATTGAAAAAACCATGGACCACTACCTTCAGGGGAAGGCAGGCAAACTCATCATCGAGAAGGATGAGAAAGGAAAATTTGTCGGTGAAGTGAGCCGAACCGATGCGCAGCCGGGGTCCGATGTCTACCTCACGATTGACGGACGCATTCAAATGGTGATGGAGCAGAGCCTCCGCAAAGTCGGCCGCGGGGCGGCCGTCGCGATCGATCCCCGCAACGGGGACATCCTCGGGATGGCCTCGGTTCCCTCTTTCAACCCCAACGTCTTTATCCCGGAAGTCAGCGTGAAAGACTGGCGACGCTACAACGACGATCCCACGAGTCCGATGTTCAGTCGGGCGATCAACCCCTACGCCCCGGGTTCCACCTGCAAAATCCCGATCGCACTTTCAGGCTGCCTTTCCGACTCCTGGAAACATCGCTTCAGCTGCGGCGGCGGAGCGCAATACGGTAACAAGTTCATGAAATGCTGGCACTCCAATCACGGCAGCGTCGACGTGAGTACCGCCATCAAAGTCAGTTGCAACGGTTTCTTTTACCGCTACGCGAACAACACCGGGATCAGGAACATCCAGACCATGACGACGCTCCTCGGGATGGGCCGAAAGACCGGGATTCGAATCACAGGGGAAAACGCGGGAAATATTCCCAACCCCGAATGGCTTCGCATGCAGGGTCTGCTCTGGAGCGATGCCTTCACCGCGCTGACTTCCATCGGACAGGGCGCGACCGAAGCCACCCCGCTCCAAATGGCGTCGGTGACCGCGTCGCTGGCGAGCGGCGGGAAAGTCTACCAGCCCAGGATCATCAAAAAAGTGGCCGAGAAGAACGGAAAAGTGGTCTGGGAGGAACCTCCGATTTTAAAGCACGATCTCACCAAGGAAGGGCTCACCGCCGAGCAGGTTGAAATCGTGAAACGCGGCATGTGGCGCGTCGTCAATGAAGCAGGCGGAACCGCGGGACGTGCTCGATCCGAGCTGACCGTTCTCTCGGGAAAGACAGGGACGGCACAGACCGCCAACCCAAAGCAGCCCACCAACGCCTGGTTTATCGCTTTTGCGCCTTACGACGAGCCGACGATTGCCGTGTGCATCTTTGTTGAAAACGGGAACTCCGGAGGCGGAGCGGCTTCCCCTATCGCGAAAAACATCATCGATAACGCCTTCACTCTCGACCAGGGACGCGAAATGGAAATCGTTGCGATCCCTGAAGCAATCGGCCGGAACGACCGAATCATGAGCGTAGCCTTTAACGACACCGACCTCGCCGCCTTCGGGCAGGAGGAGGAGTCTGAATCAGCAGTGGATGTGGCCGCCTTTGTGCCGGACTCACTGCAAACACGAACTTATCGACCGATGAGCGGCAGCGTCGCTCAACCTTCGATCAAAGAATCTTCCGACAGCCGTGGCAGAGTCGGTAGCATGAATTCTAAACCAAAACCTAAATTCCAGCCGTTCAAATGGCTAACCAGGAAACGTAGATGAGAACTCATTCCGTCTATACTTTCCGATTCCGTCCGGAGCGCAGCCACGGCAGTTCCGCATTCTTTTTTCAAATTCGATCTTTAATCTCATCATGTTTAGCAAAATCCGTAAATTTTTCGGTCCTAAAAAATTAGCAGAAGGAAACAAAATTGTAGTCAATTGCGAAAAACTGGAGACCCGGGTAGCCCTACTCGAGCACGGGTCCCTTGAAGAATATACCGTTGAGCGAGCCAACGACGACAACATCGTCGGCTCCGTCTACAAGGGTATTATTCGCAATATCGAACCGGGGCTCAGCGCGATGTTTGTCGACATCGGGCTCGAGAAGAACGCATTCCTGCACTTCTGGGATGCGATTCCTGAAGCACTCGATTCCGGTCTCGAAGAAATTCAGCGAGGCAAAGGCGGCAAAGGTGGAGGCGGCAACCAGGGCCGTGGCGGTAAAGGAAAGCCACGCAAAGGGCGCATCCAGTCGAAAGACATCCCCAATCTCTACCCCGTTGGATCCGAGGTTCTCGTTCAGGTCACCAAAGGACCTATCGGAACAAAAGGGCCGCGTATCACCACGAACATTTCGCTTCCGGGCCGTTACATGGTGCTGATGCCGCGCAATGACCAACTCGGGATTTCCCGCAAGATCGAGGATCCCAAAGAACGCGCGAGACTGCGCAAAATCATGAGCGAAAAGCTCACCGTCCCTGAAAAGATGGGCGTGATTCTCCGCACCGTTTCATCGGGCCAGAAAGTTCGTTATTTCGTGAGAGACCTCGCCATCCTCGTTGAGGAATGGAGAGAGGTGGAAGAGAAGGCGGCAAACTGCAAAGCCCCCGCCTGCGTGTTCCAGGAGCCGGACCTCATCGAACGCACCGTTCGTGATTTTCTGACCGACGAAATCGACGAAGTTCTCTGTGACAGCGCCGAAGCGGCCGAGCGGATGAGAGATCTCATCGGCGTGATTTCACGACGCTCACGGAAACGCATCCAGCATTTCCAGACCAACACCCCGATTTTTGAGAAGTTGGGTATTCAGCGTCAGATCGACAACGCATTCTTCCGTCAGGTTTGGCTCCCCAGCGGCGGTTACCTCGTCATCGACGAGACCGAAGCACTCATCGCGATCGACGTGAACACCGGCCGGGCCAAGACGAAGGACAAGATGATTCTTCAAACCAACATCGAGGCCGCTGAAGAAGTCGCCCGTCAGTTGAGACTCCGGAACATCGGCGGACTGATCGTCGTCGACTTGATCGACATGAAATCAAGACGCGACCAGATGACGGTCTACAAGGTGATGCGCGAAGGTCTGAAAAACGACAAAGCGAAGACACACGTGCTCCAAATCTCTCAACTCGGACTGATGGAGATGACGCGTCAGCGACTCCACGAAAGCCTCAACATCACCGTGAACGAACCCTGCCACTACTGCCAGGGCCGCGGACTCGTCAAGAGCGCCGAGTCAATGAGTGTGGAGCTTCAGCGTCGTATCAACGGCACTCTTGCGAAGAGCGAAAATCAGGGACGTGAACTGCTCGTCGTTGTTCATCCCGACGTGATGGAGCGACTTCGCACCAACGACGGCGAACTCTTCGTCGAACTGGAGCGCCGCCACAACGCACGTCTCACCTTCCGAAGCGACGCCTCCTACTACCGGGAGCAGGTTGTCATCGCGGATGCGAAGACACAGAAAGAGATTCGCGAGTAGTCGTCTCTTTTCGACAACGCTTGAAATTTAAAGTGACCGGCAGTGCGAAAGCGCTGCCGGTTCTTTTTTGCCCTGAGCGGAGAAACCGCCTTTTCACTGAGCAGGATTGGGCTCCTCCCCGCCACAGACTTCGAGGGATCTCAGGAATACCGAAGCGTGGGAACCGGCGATAATTTTGATGTCCATCGACATCTCCCTCTCCGCGCCTGCCTCATGATTCACGAGAAGCTCATCACCGACGCGGACCGTGACGCCCGACGGATTGATATCCATCTTGATCGGCACGTAGGTCTCACCGATCACGTAAGGCTTTCCGACGAGGCTGGTGGAAACCGCTTCTGCCGCGTCAGTGTCGAACAAACTCACGAGACCGAGTCGCCCATCGCTCAAAAGGCTCACCCGGAGCCGCCATGGCCCGACCTGAAGATAGACGCCGTCGCCTTCGCTCGCGACGAGCAGCTGAAACTCCATCGACTGACGATTGATCGAAGGCGTCCTCATTTTCGCAACCGCCTGCTCTTCTTCATTTTCGTTCGTTACGTGAAGCGCCCCGCGCTTCGTTTCCCATGGCCCGCTCAGCTCCCACAGACTTGAGACGCCTTCTCTGAAGGTTTCCGAGGCAAGAACGGGCGCATCGTAATTACTCCGCTTATAACCTTCCGGTAAACGCTTGTGAAAGCACTCCAGATACTGAAGCGAACTCAGTGGATTGCCGACGACCTCCGGATGAATCGCGTTCCGATAACCCGCGCCCCTGTTCCAGAAATCGGGGAGGATCGAATGATCCCGGTTTCCGAAGCGCTTCGAACTCGAGAAAACTTCGGAATAGAGCGCGTAATCAACTTCCCGCCCGTTAACCCATTGCGACATCGCTTCAACATACAGGGCGTTGTCATTGCCTCCCCAGATTTCGTCCTGCGGAAAACGATCTCCCCGCACCACTCCCCATTCACTGATCGCAAAACGTTTCCCTTTCGCTTTCGCGAGATCATAGAAACTCGAGAGACTCGGAACCGATTCAGAAAGAACCTCTCCGGTGTTTGGATCGCGGACCACTCCGTAAGCCTTCTCCTCCCAGGTCCACCGGCGCAGCGTAAACCAGTCGTGCGTCGGCTCTTCGCTTTCATACCGCTGACGGTAGTATCTCGCGGATTCATCGAGCGCGACTACGCTGACGACATCGACAAAATCGTCTCCGGGCCATGCCGCCTCGATGGGATCAAATTCAGTTTCGCCCCCGTCCAGCGCGCTGCACCAAACCCATTTAAAATCAGCGCCTTCGACGCTCATCATCGTCTCATGAATCTGTTTCCAATACGCTTTAAACTGCGGCCATCGCTCCGGTTTTCCGCGAAGCCCCCACGCGGAAGCCCCCCGTCCACTTTCGAGATGTGAGACAGGACGGAGATGGGCACCACCCCACCCTTTCGACACGAGAGTTTCTGCGAGCGCCCGAAAGTGTTCATTAAACACTCCCTCCGCACCTTTCGACCAGAGCTCCTCGACCTCGAGGTTCTGAGAATCTCCCGACATCGTTGTTTCAGGGAAGAGCGGAATCGCAAATTCCATCAACAGATCAGCCTGACGAATCCCATTCTTATTTTTCCGCAGGGCGGCTTCCCAGTCGGCTAAAGCGATCGCGATGGCTGAGTCTGGATTCTCTCCTGAAAAATCCTCCCACGTTCCGGCCGTGAAATTTTCGCCTGCAGCAGCGACTTTCTCTCCGGTCCACTTCTCCCACGCGATGACTTTCCCGACGCCTTCGCTTCCCTTGAGCAGCCCGAAGCGGGTTTCTTCGTCAGCGATCACGAATGAGGATCCGACTGCCAACAGAGAGATCGCGACAGCTCGAAAAACCCGTTTCTTCATCGTGAAAGTGAGATCTGTCCGGAGTTTCATCATGGTCGTTTTCGTGGGCGGCCCCCGAAAATCACTCGCCGTGAGTCTTCCGGAGTTTCTTCACAGCAGCCCTATTGAAGCTGCTCTCAGTCTGAAAATTATGGCATTAAATCAAAATTTCAATGAAATTCGTATTTTTGATTCCCATCTAAGATAATTTCATCTTTTCAGATTCATTCAGCTCACATGCCCCACCACCGGATCACCACCTCGCGTAGGGGAAAATCTTGTGATATGCCCGTAAATCAGAGATAATCAGCCTAACCAACGAGGTGAATACGTCGTTTAAAGAGTAGCGATGTGTCGTACCGGACACGCTCGCGGAAACGCCCTCAGTCCCCTGCCACCCATGAAATTTCAGGCTATCATCCCCTTTTCCTGCCTCTTGTTTCTTCTCTCGTCTCATTTCCCGGCCGAAGCGCAACTGAGACGACCCGGCTTCGTGACGATCGAGAGAGAGGACCGGAACAAGAGCAAGCTGATACCGGAAAAGGGCGCCATTTATCTCGATGGCATGGTGGCCGACAAGGTGGTCGTCCGAATCACGAAGACGGCCCCGATTTATTCAACGCTGTCCGCCGATCGCTGGATGGGCAATTTACTGGAAAATCAGAATGCGGAACTCCTCGCGGTCAGCGAAAAGGCCTATCGCGTGCGGGGAAAAGCCAAACAGGGACAGGTCGCGGGCTGGGTTAGCAAAGCGGCCGTGACAGGACTCCCCGAGTCTTTCGAGGCGAATTTAAAACACTACTACGAGCGCTATCAGGTCGTGAAGGAGCTGATCGATAACCATCAGGTCGCGCTCGGAATGACCGTCGATGAAGTCATCGCCTCGATCGGGCCACCCGACAAAAGGAGCTCGAAAGTCGACACGGAGGGTCGCACCGACACTCTGGAGTATATTTCGTATGAGCGGGTCCCCCAAACCGGGATTGGATACGACTCGTTTGGACACCCCGTCCCCGTCACGCAATACGTCGAAGTCGAGTCAGGGCGAGTCACGATTGATCTCACGAACAACACCGTGAGCTCCATTCAGGAGACCGAAGGGATCGATCTCGCGAACAACGCCATCAACGTGCCCACGCCGGTTTACCTCTTCTGATTCCCGAAAAGCCGGCCCAAGGCAATTCTTCACGCTTTCACGCGAAGAAATCCCCTCGATTTCGTCAATCACGGCGTAACGTCTTTTGACAACAACGCCGGAAGGTATCTCATTACTTATGTCGTCAGTTTGCGACATCACCAAAGGCAACGACCTACAAAAATCTCATTATGGCACACGAATTACCTGAACTCCCATTCTCCACAGACGCTCTCGAGCCGCACATCGACGCGAAAACGATGGAGATCCATCACGGAAAACACCACGCAGCCTACATCGCGAATCTCAACGGAGCGATCGAAGGCAAAGCCGACCTCGAATCCAAAAGCATTCTTGAGCTGATCTCAGATCTCGACGCTGTCCCGGAAGATATCCGCGGAGCCGTTCGCAACAACGGAGGCGGTCATGCAAACCACTCACTGTTCTGGGAAATCCTCAGCCCTGACGGCGGAGCCCCTTCAGCCGATCTCTCCGCCGCGATCGACGCCGCATTTGGATCTCTCGACGGACTCAAAGAAGCGTTCAAAAAGGCGGCACTGACGCGCTTTGGCTCAGGTTGGGCCTGGGTTTGCGTAAAAGAAGACGGCACGCTTGCTGTCACGAGCACACCGAACCAGGACAACCCTCTCATGGGTGATGCCGCCGGATGCTGTGGATGCACGCCTATCATCGGACTCGACGTCTGGGAGCACGCTTACTACCTCAATTACCAGAATCGCCGTCCCGATTACGCCGACGCGTTCTGGAACGTCCTGAATTGGAATGCCGTGAACGACAAGTTCGCTGCAGCGAAAGGGTAACTTTTTAGACTCGTCTATTCAACGATTTGAGCGGGCTGTTAACGCAGCCCGCTTTTTTGTGCCCTCCTTTCAACAGCAAAAAAAACATTCCATGCAGCAAGCGATGCCACTGACTAACATTCAGACAATAAGGGGATATTACTCCTTTCCGACCCACTACAAGCCACTCCTTTCAGCCTCCAATTGCCTGACCGCTTGATTATTCAGTTCGATCTGTTTGTCCAATCGCCCCATTTGCTTGTCCTGATCTAATTGAGACGGCTTAATCGTTGACCTACTCCATCTGTCTTGCAGGGCACTTTTTTGCCTTTCGAGAGTAGAATTTCTGTCTCGGAGATAGCTGATCTTACCGTCGATCACCGATCTCTTCTCTTGTCGATTTTTTTCCTTTTGTGCATCTCTCGCCTCATTGGCCGCGAGCACTCGCCTTTCCTGAGAACGTTTCAACTCTCTCTCCACGTCGTCCCGTTTGAACTTCCTCTCCATTTCTTCGCGCTCAATCGCAGCGAATTTCCTGCTCATAGCAGCCTCTTCCTCCTGGCTCATCAACACTGAAGGCTTTTTAACGAAAAGAACCAAAGGATCAGTGTACCTCCTCGGCGCAACTGGAGGTATTATAAACTTCCTGGCGAGAGCATCTGGCAAATCCGCCACTCGATAAAGGCCCAATCCACCTGAATGACTAAGCTTGAGAGAATTCGGATCAACTCCTTTAACAGTTACCCCCTTCAGGATTTGACCGCCTTTCAATTCAAGAGAGTCAAATACATCCCCCTCTTTTATGAGAGACTTGGATTTAAAACTCGTCTGGCAGGCTTTTAAAACAGCAAGAATCCGTAAGTAATCATGCTCAAGATCCTCAATTTCTTTCTTCTCTATGCTTCTGCTTTTGATAACAGACTCAACAGAGGCACGAAATTTCCGAACTTGCTCCGCTCTTGGAGCCATTTCAGCATTTTTCTCGGCCATTTCAGCAAGCTTTCTTTCAGCCGCTGCAATCTGGCTGTCGTAAACCTTCTTTTTTGCCTCAAGTTGCCGCACGCCATAGGCATCGTAGCACCCGGAAGAAGTGAAACAAATAGCTATGAATGCTACGAAGACGCCAAACCGCCCCAAAGATTGAATTAGCACGATGCCAATTGCTGCTCTCGAAAAAGCCATGTTATAATTAGTTATCAATTTCCACTTCAAGTTCGATAGCGGGCTCAAAAATGAGCTTTTTCTGCACCGCTTTCGGCAAACCGGCTAAATCAAATTGCTCATCTCTCCCGCCGTGTCTAAGAATCACTATTTCACCGCTCAAATCTAAAATACCGGCATCAGAAATAGTTCGACCATCAGAAAGGCGAAACGCTTCTAACGTTTCACCTATGAGAGAACTTCGCGTAGCGCTTAACCAAGTGGCGAGTTGTGGGCTTAAGTGTTTCACAACAGCCTCAAGATCCTTCTTATATTCCTCGATTTCCTGCGCTCCGGCCAAGACTTCGCCCTCTTTTCTCTGGAGGGATTCAAATTCAGAAATCAACTGCCTGAGGTCACTCTGCTCAGTCCAAAGAAGGCTCTCTTCCGTCCGAAGCTCGTTCAATTTGTTCGAAGCCTTCAGATTTTCCGCCATCGCAATATCGTATTCATCGCTATTGCACCCAACGAAGAATACACCTACCAAAACTGAAAACAAAAAACGTATCACTGGTTTAGGAAACGCCACCGCAATGCTATTTAAAGACACCATCTCAAACTATATAATCCCAACAAATATTATGTCCGTATTTCGGAACGGCACGGAAATACATGACATACACGGCCCAACTTATTAACGCAATAATATAATCCGGCGCTCCTAATTTACCTATTCCTTAAACTGGTTCCCGGTTCAGAGTCTTCGTTTCAGCCTCGAAGAATATCCCAAGTCTCACCACTATTCAGTCGTTCTCGATTCGCACCTTCCGTCCCGGCCCGTGAAGACCAATGCAAACCTGGGCGAACGTTCATTTTTCAAAACGCCAAAACGAATCCAAATGCTAACGAACAGCCCTAACTTTTCAGATCACAAGCGGGCTGTTAACGCAGCCCGCTTTTTTGTGCCCGAATCACGACGCCTCGGCTCAAAAAGGCTTATTTTCGGCTGATTTTTCTCCAAAACAGGGCATAAGATAAAGTGGCTCAACAGCGAAAAGCTTAAATGACAAGGGTTTGGAGAAAAATTGCATCTGCCAATCAGATTAACCTTGAATAACCACAACATATTGTGCATGGTGGTCATCCAACACCCAGATATGGTGTTTTCACAACATCGTCTGAGTTGGATTAAATCGTTCAAATTCCGGTCATTTTGAGTATTCGCCAGTAAATAGCAATACTCAAAATTCTAGAAAACAGTCTGATTTCACTCCAGGGAACAATTTCGATTATTTCTTGGTCAATCCGTCCCGAATACCGCAACATCCCACCATATTTCACCCGCACATGGATAAGACATTCACCATTGGAGACCGTAAGTTCGTTCTCGATCAAGACAAAGCTGAAGAAGCTTACGCAGCCAAAAAGATTATCAACGGCCGCAAGACGTTTGCCTTCAATCTTCTCCCCTTGAAGTATCAGTGGGCTTACGACCTTTATCGCACGATGAAGGCCAACCATTGGGAGCCGGAAGATATCCAGATGCAAAAGGATATCGAGCAGTGGCAGGGCAGTGATCTCAGTGAGAGCGAACGCTGGATCATCCGCATGGGAATCGGTTACTTCTCCGCCGCGGAAGGCATCGTCGGTGACAACATCATCCACGTGGTTCGCGAGCTCGTGACCGCACCCGAATTGAAACTCATTCTCGGTCGCCACGCCCACGAGGAAAACATCCACGCTGACAGCCTTCTCTACATGATCAGCAGCCTCGGAATCAACCCGCACGAGTGCGAGTCAATGTTCGAGCAAATCCCGACGATCAAGGCCAAGAACGACTTCGTAACGCGCACGTCTCACGCGCTCCGTCGCGATATCGATCTCACCGATCCTGCTAACAAGAAGGCGCTCGCCCGCAACATTTTCGTGTTTGGTCAGTGCATGGAGGGAACCCAGTTCTACGGTCTCTTCGGAATGATTCTCAGTCTCTACCGTCAGAACAAGTTCCCCGGTATTGGACAAATGTTCCGCTACACCCTCAGGGACGAGTCGAACCACATTGAGGTTTTCAGAAATCTCTTCATGGATCTCATCAGCGAGAACATGGAAATCTGGACCGCGGAATTCAAAGAGGAACTCACCGAGACGATGCGTGAAGCCGTCACTCTCGAGAAAGACTTCATCAACGATTGTCTGCCTGTTAGTGCCGTTGGCCTCAGTGCAGCGGAATTCTGTCAGTATATCGATTTCATCGCAGACCGTCGACTCGAAGGCGTCGGTTTGAAGCCGCTCAATCCGGGCGTGAAGAACCCCTTCCCCTGGCTCGCTGAGACGATGGACATCAAGAAGGAGGCGAACTTCTTCGAGCAGCGCGTCACCGATTACCAGAAATCATCTTCTCTCGCCTCTGTCGACGACGACGACCTTTAATCTCTTAACCACTTTTCAACGAGGTTGAGCGACTGATTGAGGTCACGCGCTCAACCCTGTTGGATCCCGTAATTGGCTCCCCCCGTCTGCTAATTGCGGCCCCGTCAAACCCCGTATCCCACATCCCCACAATATTGTATAATGATTGATCGAAATTTTATTGAGCATGACCTTGAGTTGCAGCGCTGTGCCGCAACTCCCCAGGAAATGAAACCCCGCTTCAACTGGAGTGACGGCAGCATCCATTCAGACTTTCCTGAATCCCGAATCATCGTTCAGGTAGGCGACGAAAAAACAAACCTGAGTGTTGAACGAATCGCCGAGACCGTCGGCAAAGCGGTGACAGACCTCGCGCTTTCACGCAAGCAGGACGACATCTACAACGATCGCAACCGGCAGCTCGTCTCCAACATCGTTAAATCAGTCACCGAAATGCTCTCTAACAAAGAGCAAAGCGAAGACAGCGACGGGTCCATCCTTCTGACTGCGGAAGAGCTCTCCAGCATCATCGAAGTGGCGCTCGTGAAACAGAATGCGCACGATGTCGCGAAGAGTCTCCTCCACCGACGCAAGTCTGCAGATGCCAATCGTGTCACGGTCCCCACCGGGGAAAAACCTCTCTGTCGCGTGATCCGGCGCAACGGTGAAGTCGTCGCCTGGAATCCCAACAAAATTGAGATCGCGGTGCGCAGCTCCTTCCTCTCTCAGGGAATGGATTCGACACCGGCCCGTGAAATTTCCAATGCGATTACAGCCCGCATCGCCCGCAGCGGTCAAGAATTCATCCGCATCGAAGAGCTTCAGGACCGCGTTCAGGAAGAACTGATGCGTCAGGGACATTTCAAAGTCGCCGAATCATACATTCTCTATCGCGCGCACCGTTCAGGACTTCGCACGCACGACGAAATCGCCGAAGTGGAGGCCGACGAGTCCACGCAGGAATCGATGATCGTCCTCAAGCGCAAGGACGGCACGAGCGATCTCTGGGATGGAGCGGATCTCCGCAAGCGAATCGAATTTGCGATGACAGGTCTCGAGCTCTGCCTCAGCCCTGAGCAAATTGAACAGGAGCTGAGACGCGCCTTCTTCAACGAGATGACCGAGTCGGACCTGAAGAACACCGTCATCCTCAATGCGAAAACACTGATCGAGAAAGACGGTGACTTTGCCAAGTTCGCCGGACGCATTCTTCTCACCTACATCTACGGAGAAGTATTGAACTGGGATGTCGCACGGGACGGAGTCGAATCGCTCGCTAATTTTCACCGCCGCGCCTTCAAGGAGAACCTCGTGAGAGGTGTGGAGATCGAACGTATTGCGCCCCGCCTTCTTGATTACAATCTTGATCGCCTCGCCGATGCAATCAACCCCACCTACGACCTCGACTTCGATTATCTCGGGATTCAGACGCTCTACGATCGTTACCTCATCATCAACAAGACCGGTGAAGATCACAGCCGCCTTGAAACGCCTCAGCTTTTCTGGATGCGCGTTGCGATGGGCCTGATGGTCGATGAGACGGGTGATGTTGAAGCCAAAATCATCGATCTTTACCGCCTCTATTCGAGCCGTCGCTTCTGTTCCTCGACTCCGACTTTGTTCAACTCGGGAACGCTCCACAGCCAGCTTTCCTCCTGCTACCTTTATAAGGTGGATGACAGCATCGAATCCATCATGCAGCGCGGAATCGCCGACAACGCCTACCTTTCCAAGTGGGCCGGCGGTCTCGGCGGATCATGGACTTCCGTCCGTGGAACCGGCAGCTACATCAAGGGAACCAACGGCGAAAGCCAGGGGGTGATCCCGTTCCTGAAACTCCACAACGATCAGCTCGTGGCGGTGAATCAGGGCGGAAAACGCCGCGGTTCCGGTTGTGCCTACCTTGAGAGTTGGCACAACGACATCACCGATTTCCTCGAGCTCCGGAAAAACACCGGTGACGAGCGACGCCGGGCGCACGACATGAATACCGCGAACTGGATTCCGGATCTCTTCATGAAGCGCATGGAAGCCCGTGAAAACTGGACGCTCTTCCGCTCCAACGAAGTGCCGGATCTTCACGATCTCTACGGAAAAGCATTCGAGGAACGCTACATCCACTACGAAGCGGAACACAAAGCCGGGCGCATCAGTGGACGCGAGGTTCCTGCGATCGATTTGTGGAAGTCGATGCTGAAGATGATTTTCGAAACCGGTCACCCGTGGATCACTTTCAAAGATCCCTGCAACGTTCGCAGCCCTCAGGATCACGCCGGTGTGATTCACAGCTCAAACCTCTGCACCGAGATCACGCTCAATACGTCGGAAGACGAGACCGCGGTTTGTAACCTGGGTTCAGTGGTTCTCGATTCACACATCAAGGATGACGGATCACTCGATCTGGAGAAACTCCGCGAAACGATTCGGATCGCGGTTCGCGCCCTCGACAACGTCATCGACATCAACTTCTACCCGACCCCGTCGGCCAAGAATGCGAACAGTCGCCACCGCCCTGTCGGGCTCGGCGTCATGGGAGTTCAGAATGCGCTGTTCCTTCGCGACACTTCATTCGCAAGTGAAGCGGCCGTTGAATTCAACGATGAATTCATGGAGGCGATTGCCTACTTCGCCTACGAAGCTTCGAGTGATCTCGCCGCTGAGCGAGGCAGCTACTCTTCCTACGAAGGCTCGAAATGGAGCCGCGGACTCCTTCCCCCTGACACCGTTGATCTTCTCGAAGAGCAACGCGGTCAGGCGATCGAAGTTCCGCGTGGTGGGAAAATGGACTGGGACAGCCTCCGTGCTAAGATCCAGAAACAGGGCATGCGTAACAGCAACGTTCTCGCGATCGCCCCGACCGCCACGATCTCGAATATCATGGGAAGCACTCCCTGTATCGAGCCCACTTTCAAGAACCTCTTTGTGAAAGGAAATCTCTCCGGCGACTTCATCGTTCTCAATACCCACCTCGTTCGCGACTTGAAAGCACTCGGTCTCTGGGGCGAGGAAATGGTCGAAAGACTCAAGTATTTCGACGGCGAACTCGCCGACATCGACGAAATTCCGCCACACCTCAAAGAGAAGTATGCGACTGCGTTTTCAATCGAATACACCTGGTTCATCGAAGCGGCGGCTCGACGTCAGAAGTGGATTGATCAGTCTCAGTCGGTGAACCTGTTCCTCGCGACTCCCGATCTCAAGACGCTGTCCCACATGTATCGTGCGGCGTGGCACAAAGGCCTCAAAACGACCTACTACCTCCGCACTCAGGCTGCTTCCAATATTGAGAAGGCGACCGCCAACTCAAACAAGGAAGTCCGCATCGGACCGGATGCCTCCAAAAAGGAATTCACCGAAGCGGAACAAAAGGCCTGCTCCATCGAAGCCCTCATGAACGGCGAAGAGTGCGAAGCCTGTCAGTGATTTCATAATATTTCCTCCTTGGAAATTGAGGAAAGGGCGCATCGGATTTCCGATGCGCCCTTTTTGCATTCCGACCGGACGCTCGAAAAGTGTTGATTCGATTTTTCTTTTGTTTCATCCTTCTGTTATGAGCACGGTTGAGGAACAAAAGAAAACGCCAGTCGGAAAAATCATCGGATGCGGGTGCCTCGCGCTCCTCGTGATAGCAATTCTGGGCGGAACGGGAATCTTTTTCGGAGTCACCAAACTACTGAAGTCCAATGCCCCGTATAACGATGCGATTGCCTCAGTTGAATCCAATCCCGCTGCGATTGCCGCCCTCGGCGAGCCGATCAAGCCCGGCATGTTCCCCTCCGGAAATATCAGCATCAACAACGGCGAAGGCGAAGTGGATTTCAAAATTCCGGTTTCCGGTCCCAAAGGTGAAGGCACGATCCATGTCAGGGGTGAAAAACCCGCCGGCTCTGAGACGTGGATCTATGACACTCGCGAACTCAAAGTCGAGGGTCAGCCCGAACCCATCCCGCTCGGGAAATAGAACCCTAAGGCTGTAGCAACAGCTCCGCTCCTCTCCTCTCCTGAGAGGGGCCGATTCTCTGATGATCGGATTTTCATCCGACGTGGCGCCTTCTCGCGCCCAAGCCCGACTGTGCAGAGCCATTAAATGTCCGCTTAAAAGATAGCTTTTGACTATTTTACCCTAAATGGTATAATTACCATAAATTTAGTGATTTTTGAGCATTCTCCCCACAGATATCAGCAGTCCAAAGAGTTTTTCGGAAGGAGGTCAGCTTGCCGGTCAGGTGCTCGATCTCTTCAAGAACGAGTCTTTTTCGTTTTGGAACTGGGATCAGTCGTCCAATCTTTTGACGGTCCCCGGTTTCTTTGCGGGAACCTCTCTGGAAGACTGGATGATCCGCATTCACCCGCGCGATCAGGCCGAGTTCTCGCAGTTTCTCGATCATCTCATCGATAAAAAGGAATCAAACTCCACCATCACCTATCGCATTCGTCCGGTTTCCGGAAATCAGTGGATCAAAGTGCGACAAACCACAGTCCCAGGTTCAGATTCCCCGGCAAACAAGTATTGCTGCTTAATCGAACTCGTTTCGGACGACTCTCTCCACGCCACCTCATTGGATAAGCTGGAAGGCGATCTGAATCAGGATTTCCTCGACCAGATCGACGAGTATCAAAAGCTCGCCACGATGGGCAAACTGGCCGGTGGTATCGCGCATGATTTTAACAATGCGCTCACCGTGATTCAGGGACACATCATGCTCCTGGAGCAGTCTTTAGAGGAACCGAAGCAGCGGGAGGAGGAATCCATCGACCTGCTCAAGGATGCAACAAACCAGGCAGCCGGTCTCGCGAAGCAACTGCTGAAAGTGGGCAATCAGCAACAGACGACTCTCGAAGTCTGCGATCTGAATGAGATCATCGAAAACTTCATGACGATGATCAGGCGGATGATCGAAGAATCCATCGATCTCAAAGCAGAGCTCGACCCCGCGATTGGCGCAATCAGAGCTGACTCGATTATGATCGGGCAGGTGCTTATGAATTTAGTGCTGAACGCACGGGATGCCGTTTCCGAAGCGGGAGGCCGTATCACGCTCAAGACGCAGGCAACCGAAGTGAAAGAAGAAGACGGGCCTCTTTCCCTGGGAAGCTACGTCGAATTATCAGTTACTGACAACGGCGTCGGGATTCCGAAAGAAACGTTCTCGAAGATTTTCACCCCCTACTTTTCCACGAAGGGTCGGGGAACCGGCCTGGGACTCGTCAATGTTGCCACTATCGTCGAGGAACATGGCGGCACTATCGATGTCGAGAGTGAAGTCGGCAAAGGGACCACCTTTACGATTCTTCTCCCCTGCTCCCGGGCAGCACTGATGACGGAAAGAAAACGCTCGGTTGATCCGCTTCTCGGGGCGAAGAGAAAGGTTCTAGAAGGCACTAAGATCCTTCTCGTCGAAGATGAATCCGCGGTTCGCATGCTGGTTCGCAAGCTCCTCGAAATGCTCGGATGCACCGTCATCGAAGCGGAATCAGGACGGCGGGCACTCGAACTCTGGCCTGAGATTCAGGATGAAATCTCTCTCGTCGTTTCGGACATTGTGATGCCGGACGGCGTGTCAGGTTGGGATCTTGCCCGTGAGCTGCGAAAAGACCGGCCCAAGGTCGGGATCCTCCTCACGAGCGGTTACTGCGAAAGCCCGGAGGACCACAATCTCGGAGGCGATTCCCACGTCGCGTTTCTCCAGAAGCCCTACGCCTCGAGCAATCTCGAGACCACACTCTCAGCGCTGCTCGCGAACTGAGAAAACACGGCGCACCAGCCGCGCCCGGAGCGATTAAAACAGCTCAAAATCGATCAGGTCATCGCCCACTTCAGGCTTTGCCGCCGTGTCGATTTCCCGGTTTTTGGTCACGAGAACAGCGATCGATTGGTTCTCCTCAACCTGGTCCACTTTGACCCAACCGAGAATGTCTTCTCCGCGTCTTACCGCGAAACGCTGATCCTTTTTGACTCCCTGCCCGATACCGGCGTTGAACGTCACCAATCCCCAGTCTTTGTCGTAACCCGTGACTCGCGCAAGTGCAGGCGCCATGCGAACCTGATCCTTCATCCGGCTCAATCTCGCTTCCACTTCGGCATTTCCACCGGGAGGATTCTCAACGGCATCACGAAGAAAGTCAGGAAGCTCGGCGGTGATTTCCGATGCCGAGGTCTCAGCATCTCTCGCGAGGCGATCGACATCACCGGTTATCTGATTGTAGCGCTGATCGGTTCTCGCCGCCTGCTCCTTCACCTGATTCATCGAATTGCGAAGCTGATCCATTTCGGGATCACGCGGTCGAGGCAGTGAAGATTGCGCACTGTCCGCCGCGGCACCCTGAGGAGCCGGAGCTAAGTATGGCTGCTGAGCCTGGGGCTGAGGCTGCTGTTGATTGGCAGCGACCGCGTTCGACGGCTGGACGTTTTGCTGCTGTTGCGTATACGCTCTCGCGTCAGCCTGCTGAACCGGTTGTTGCTGAAGCTGAGGTTGAAGATTCTGCTGCTGACCCTGCGGGGCAGGATAGTATCCGTTTCGCTGCATGAGCCGTTGCTCCTTCTCTGCGAACTCCTTTTCGAGAGTGTCGCGCACGTAATCCCGATAACTCATCGCGCATACGATCAGCAGCAATACGGCTGCTGCTCCCAGGGCGATCATTGGCGTATGATTCACCTGCCTGCTCTCTCCAATCTCATCGGGACCCATCATTATGTTCGCAGTTTACTACACAGAACGAATTCAGCCAATCCCTCTCTTTCGAATTCGACGATTGTGAAATCCCCTCTGAAGTGAGGTTTCAGTGCATCAAATACGGACGACGATACGGGAGACGCCTCGTCACGACTCCCCGCGGTTTGCACGCCAATCCTGTCGTGTAAAGAAAGTCGCGGAGAACCAGTTCCCGATGAGGCGCATGCGCGAGGGCATGAGCGGGATGATACCGCGGCCAGTGATTGGGCCAGTATTGAGCCGGAGCCCGGCAATAATTCGGCATCGTTTGGTAGACCTGATAAACCGGCCGGATCAGATACGTAAGGTAAACAGGAGAGGCTGCGGGCGCCAATTTTCCCTCCGCCTCTTCCTCCGGACTTTCCGATTTCAACTCCGCTTCTGTTTCTGCCGGCTCGTAGAGCATCCGGAGATTCATGGGCAGCTCCGTAAAACTCAACTTTGCGATCCCGGCCTCATGACGAAACATCAGCCCGTGAGCATCGGCGCTGAGCACGAAGATCTTTTCGTAAGTGCGCCCGTGCGTGGTCTTGAGTCGCTCAAAATCGAATACCTCTTCGTCGGCGAGACTTGAGAATCCAATCATCGAGATCGCCCCTATCACAGTAGCGGTTTTGATAAAATTCATAACAATAAGACTCAAATCCAATAATTATGGAAGGTAAAGAGAAAAATGAGACCATTTCTGAAGACCGTTCCACGTGATAGGAGCGTAAAATCCATGCTATAGTCTCCGAACTACCCCACCCACCCATGGCTGAAGACAAATCCCACCTCCGCGAAAAGCTGACTGATTCCCAATATCAAGTGACCTGCAACGGCGGCACGGAGCCACCTTTCGACAACGAGTACTGGGACCACAAAGAGGAAGGCATCTACGTCGACGTGATCAGCGGAAAACCCCTCTTCGCCTCCTCTGCCAAGTTCGACAGCGGCACCGGCTGGCCCAGTTTCTTCGATGTCATCGATGCGGAGGAGGTGCTCGAAGTTGAGGACACCAGCCATGGAATGCGCCGCGTCGAGGTCCGCTCGAAAACCGGCGACGCTCATCTCGGTCACCTGTTCCCCGATGGTCCCGCTCCCACCGGGCTGCGCTACTGCATCAATTCAGCCGCGCTGCGTTTCGTTCCCGCTGAGGAACTGCCGAACGACTGAAATTCCGTTCCAACGACGGAGGACAGGTCACGGGGCGGAGTTCGACACTACCCTGTTAAGGGCATCACTGAACCCTGTTGAACCGTCCCCGGGGACATCCCGACGTTCCCGTCGTGCGATCGGAAGCGAACTCACTCCGATTTTTCCAACTTCTTCTTCGCTTTGGAAAAGGACAGGTCCAGCCGCTTGTATTTCGCCGCGTCGTAACCGGCGGATTTCACCGCACCGAAAATCGCAGTCTTACCGGGAACCGTCACGGAATCGACTTCGATAATTGCAGTCTTCGATTTCCAATCGACATGAACCGCGGAAACGCCTTCCAGTTTTTTCAACTCCTCGGAAATGGCCCAGGAACACCCGGCACACTTCATCGCGGGAATCTCACACTGAACCGTTTCCGAAGAAGGTTCCGCATGCACCGATTGAAAAATCAGGAGAACAGAAAGAAGGACGGGAAGAGAGTGGATCAGTTTCATTTTGGATTTTGTCGGTTTGAAGATGGGACGCCTGAATCAGGGGCCGAAGGAAAAGGTTCCTGTCGAATTTGTGTGACGATGCGGGCGACATCACTCACCGAGCCGGGCGAAAGCCCGTTCACATAAGCCCGCACCTTGCCGCTTCTATCCACAATCGCGAGACGGTCCGTGTGGATCAAAGAATCGGAAAGGAGCTTTCCCGCCTCGACGGGATTTCGCGTCACCGGAAGCAGGAAACTGTTCAGGACCAGACTGTCGATCTCAGAGGAATCGCCGGTGAGGAACTGCCACCGCTCCGGGTTCGCATGCCATCGTTCCGCATAGAGACTTAGACGCTCCGGCGTGTCGGTTTGGGGATCCACCGAAAAGGAAACGAAAGCGACATCATCGTAATCTTTGAATTGCATCTGCAACTCGGAAAGCCGGGAAGAGAGGACGAGGCACTCCGCCGCGCAGGAGGTAAAGATAAAATTGGCAATCCAGATTTTGCCTTTCATGTCGTCCCGGTTCAAGGCTTCACCAGATTGATTGGTGAAAGCAAATTCCGCGACCTCACGGAATTCACCGACGATGACACCACTGGTGGAAGCCTTTTCGCTGCAGGAAATCAGGCTCAGCGATATCGCCAGCGCGAGAAGTTGGTGAGAACGTTTCACGAGATTCATGAGTCCGACTTTTTGATTTCAAGGATCAAGTCATCAACCGACCACGTCTCGTCCGTGTAGAGAGCTCGAATAACGCCCTTACCATCGAGCACGAGCGTGCGGAGATTGTGCTGCAACGTTCCGTTCGCCTCACCAAACCGCAAACCGACTCGCGAAGCAATCGAGTCGATCACTTCTGATTCCGGGGTGGAAAGCAAACTCCACGGCTGCCCTGACTCGTGCCCGAAACTCGCGCCCCACGTCTTCATGATTTCTGAGGAATCGTGCTGGCTGTCAAAAGAGATCGTGAGGAGTCGGTATGCCTCCGGGGCCTCAGGATCCGAGTCGAGTTTCTCCCTTACACTGGCAAAATGATTCATCATCCGCGGGCAGTATTCCGGAACCGGACAACGGGAGAAGACGAAAGTCACCGCCACGGGCATCCCGCGAAAATCCGAGAAGCGAACGGTCCTGCCGGTCTCATCAACAAATTCATAATCCGGCAATACATCGCCGACACTGAGAAGCTTTGATGAGTCAGCCCTCTTTTCCAGCGTGATCGCCCCGAGCTCCCCTGTCGCCGCGACATTGGTCGCCCACGAGTCGGATTCGGTGACGTGAAAATCGAGGGTCACCTCCATCCCCGGTTCAAGCCCGTCGAACTCCGACGGATCGAGAACGCGAAAAGGCATAATCATCCGCGGCATGAAATCCGGAATCTCCTCGTGATCGATCAGGATCATGGAAGGGTCGTCCATTCGCTTCTGAACCACTCCCCGAACGGGATAGACCGTCCCGCCCCCGTTTGAACCGCCCTCTTCACCATTTCCGCCACAACCGGAAAACAACAGCGCAGTGAGCGAAGCCAGAGGCAGAATTAGCAGTAATGTCAGTCTTTTCATTTCACTCGCGGAACTGAGACGGGCCATCTCCTCGCTACTTTCAATAAAACCTACGCAATCTCACTTCGGGATTCCGGTATGTCTATACGTGGAATGTGCGCCCTGTGGACTCATTTCCAATGCGGCGAAATGCCGCACCTTTCAAACTCATTCCGTCTCACGAATCGGGCGGCTGCTTGGAAAGCTTGCGCTGCAGGGTCCGTCGATCGATCCCCAGTCTTTTCGCCGCTTGCGAAATATTGCCCCCGCAGTCATGCAAAATCCGCTGGATATGCTCCCATTCCACCCTCGCCAGACTCGGAGGATCTCCATCCACCCCGCGCTCCCCGTGAGTTGATTCCCCACTCAAAGCCCCGATGATGGAATCAATACCGGCAGGTTTCAGTAAATAATCATCCGCCCCCAACCTCAACGCCTCCATCGATTCCGGAATACTTCCGTAACCGGTCAGGATGACGAGACGCGACATTTGACAGTGCTCTCTCAATCCGGGTATCCAACTCATTCCGTGGCTGCGCCCCAAACGCATATCCAGCAGGATTCCGTCGGGAGCGCCTTCCTCGGCAACAAGCTCAAGCGCCGATTCTCCCGATGTTGCTTCGCTGACATGATAGCCGCGCGCTCTAAGCGCCTGAGCAACCGTGACGCGAAAGCTTTCGTCATCTTCAATCAATAACACTGTTTTCATGTCGTCTGAGAATTAGTCCACCGCGTCGAAAAAAGGTTCGGTGAGAGGGAGCCGCAACCGAACCACCGCCCCGCTACTTTTCCGGTTCCCGATCTCCACCTCCCCGCCCTGAGAAGTCACGAGGCGCCGGACAAAGAAAAGTCCCAGGCCAAGCCCTTCGCTGCGGGTCGTAAAAAACGGCTCAGCCCAGTGAAGCAACGTTTCCCCGTCAAATCCAGTGCCCTCATCCAATATTTCAAAAACCACCGAGCGGTCATCCCGCGTCACCTTCAGTTCAACCGGACAGTCCTCAGGTGAAGACAACAACGCGTTTCGCAACACGACGAGAAGCGCTTCACACACTCCGGCCGACCGAACCAGCCCCGTGATCTCCCCGCCCATCGAAAGCCGCACCCGCGACCGCTGCTCATGAGGCAGCTGCGCCAGCGCTTCTTCGACAAGGGTAGCAACGGACGCATCGGGAGCGGCTCCTTCCACCGCCTCCTGTCCGACATCGCGGAGCCGATTCAATACCGACTCACATCTGATGGCCTCTCTCTGAATCGTAGCAGCCAGGCTGGTCTCATCCGCTCCTCTCGCCAACTCGGAAGCGGCGATCGAAATCGTCCCCAGCGGAGTCGCCAACTCGTGGGCAAATCCCGTCGCTAGCGTAGCGACTGACAAAAACCGGTCCTGGGCCTCGAGCTTGAGATGCAGCCTCTCACGCTCCTTTCGCAGCGCCAACGACTGCCGGCGCACCGCAACCAGCAAAATCAAAATCGTCGCTCCCGCGAGCACGAGAGCGACAAACCGCCCCAGTGCGATCACCTCTTTCGCCGGAGGTTCCCCGCTCTTCAGAACCAGAGGCTCATGAAAAAACCAGAGAACGCCACACGCAGTCACGGCGGCAATCGTCAACCCGGCAATGCCCTCATACCGAAGCGCCACCGTGACCACCGTAAGTAAAACCAGATAGAAAATAGCGAAGGGATTATCGAGTCCCCCGGTGCCGTAGAGAAGCAGGGTCAGACTGATGAGATCCCACAGGGCGACGTGGAAAATCGTGCTCCCGAGATCACCTTTAACGACCCGGTTCCACCATTCCAATAGAGCGTTCGAAATCAGGGTGAACCCCAGAACGGCGAAACAGACCGTCCACGGAATCAGGATATCGAGCCCCCCGGCGATCAGCAGGGTGACACTCTGTCCCACGAGCGCGATCCACCGCAGTGAGAGAAACAACCGGGAGGACAACTGCCCCTGCACCCACACCTCATCCACACCAAAGCGGGCCCGCCACCGTCGGGACGAGGTCTGAGGAACTGAGTCTGTAACCGATTCGTCTATCATCACCGAAACTGTGGGGCCAAACGGCTCACTTTACCATCACCTGCGGCATTTTGCCGCAGAGACAAACCGGCCCTCTCGCATTACCACCTTAACATGACCCTGAAAGTTTCACTTACCACCTGTCTGATTGCCCTGAGCTGTTTTGCAAATGAAGCCGCTTTTGGAGAAAGTCCAACGCCTCCGTCCTACTCGCTTTGCGCGGCCTGCCACGGCCCTGACGGAAAAGGAGTGAATCTCGGCGCGATGCTCATGGCGCCCTCGCTCCACCAATCCGCACTCGTAGCGGCCGGCGACGGCGAAGCGCTCGCCTCGATTATCCTCACAGGCATCCAGAAAGAGGATCAAAAATACATCGGGATGATGGCACCTCTCGCCGCTGCGTTGAATGCCGAACAACTGACCGAGGTGATGAACTATCTCCGCCAGAATTTCGACAATGACGCGGAAACGGTTACCGAAGAGCAGGTCAAAGCCTGGATCACCAAATACTCCGGCCAACCTTCCAGGAAGCGGAAAGAGCTCGAAACGCTCATTCCCTGAAGCTTCGGGAACGGCCCGAAAGACGTTCCGACCTTCCCTGCCGTATGCGCCGAAAGCGGCGCATACGTCTACCCAACAGGGTCAGGTCGATGACTCAACAGGGCTGGGTCCATTTCACGACCTCCGACCAAAGCGATGAATCAGGCCCGGGGATGCGCCTCCTCGTATACCCGCTTCATGCGCTCAATTGAGACGTGCGTGTAAATCTGCGTGGTCGAGAGACTCGCATGGCCTAACAGAGTCTGAACGCTTCTCAGGTCCGCCCCGTTGTCGAGGAGGTGGGTCGCGAAACTATGGCGCAACTTGTGCGGACTGACGCTCACGGGAATATCAGTGAGCGCGTGATATTTTTTAAACACGTCTGAAATCGCCCTCGAGGTGAGGCGTTTTCGGAGCTTTGAAATGAAAAGCGCCCCGTCCATAACCCGGGCTTCATTCCGGTACCGGTGGATCGCCTCCGCGGCGAGGCGGCCAACCGGACACACCCGCTCTTTGCTCCCTTTACCGAAAACGCGGACGCACTCGTTGTGCAAATCAAAATCTTCGACGTTCATTGCCGCAAGTTCAGCAAGACGCACACCGGAACTGTAGAACAGCTCCAAAATCGCTGCGTCCCGGGCCGCGGTCCACACCGGTGCCTGTTTCGGCTGATCTATCTGAAAGGGCATCTCGAGCAGTTCCGTCACCTGCTTGATATTGAGAACCACGGGCAGCTTTTTCTCGATCTTCGGCAGCTGCACCTCGGCGATCGGGTTCAATTTGAAACCACAGCGGCGGTTCAAAAATTTATAGAAGCTTCTCAACGCGGCGAAGTGAAGCCGGACCGTGGAGCGGGCCCACCCACTCTTCATGCAGTCGTAAAGGTAGTCGCGAAAGTCGTCCGCGTCCGCCGCCTCCCATCCGCGAAAAGGAGACGCTGATTCCGCGTAGCGGGAAAGAGCGTGATGGTAATTGGAAAGCGTTCGCGGAGAACAGTTTTTCTCCACCGAGAGGTATTCCATAAAGGCATCCACCCGGGAGTCTTCCCATTCGCGGGAAGCACCTGCCTTTTCCTCACTTTCCGACATCCTCGAAAGCCGAGGCTAGTTCACCGAAGTTCCGTAGCCCTTGGGCCAGAAGTGGTGCCCTCTGAAACTGAGTGAGGAGCTGAGCGCGCCCTCATCGCTGACCGGGTAGTTGGGAAGCTTGATGCTCTGCTCGAAGATAGCGCGGAATCCATTCGAATCAGACCAACCGAGTGCGATGCGGTAGTTTCTGTCTTCGGCTAACAGCGGCACGATAAAGTGTCCGGACTCGCGATGCAAAATGATCATTTCCTCGGCATCCGAATCGATTCCATTGATCTGCAGGCAGAGTCTGGTTTTGGAATGAATCGGCTGACGCTCACTGGCAAGGTCCCAGTAAACCACCGCAGTATCACAATTTCGGGGAATAACCGAAAAGGAATCGTCGTAAGAGGATGCGGTTTCTACGGGTGAAATGGCGGAGTTGGCGACGGCTTCCATGGCAAAATTCAAATAGTTAAGGAAGGTTAATCATTTTATTTTCAAATTACCAGATATTTTATAAGGAATTTCCATATTTTTCGCACATTTTTAGCTTTTGAGGGAAATTTCGGCGATTTCCACTCAAAAAATGCGAGACGTTTGAGAAATCTCAGCTCACTGCTATCGTCAAAGCCACTCATGCTCACCAAGCGAATCATCCCCTGTCTCGACGTTACCGACGGTCGAGTTGTCAAAGGAACCAATTTTGTGAATCTTCGCGATGCCGGCGATCCCGTGGACTGCGCGGTCGAATACAATCGGCAGGGCGCAGACGAATTGGTCTTTCTCGATATCACGGCGTCGTCGGATGGACGGAAAACGATGGTCGACGTCGTTCGGGAAACGGCGGAACGCTGCTTCATGCCCGTCACCGTCGGCGGAGGGATCCGCACGGTCGACGACATGCGGAAAATGTTAATGGCAGGGGCCGACAAAGTGGGCGTCAACACGGCGGCAGTCAGCAATCCCGATGTGATTTCCGCCGGCTCGAAAGCGTTTGGAGCTCAATGCATCGTTGTCGCCATGGATGCCAAACGGCGAGCCGACGGCTCAGGCTGGGAGATTTTCACCCACGGCGGGAGAACGCCGACCGGTAAAGACGCCGTCGAATGGGCCAGGGAGGTTTACGAACGCGGCGCGGGAGAAATCCTGCTCACGAGCATGGACGCTGACGGCACCAAGGCAGGCTATGATATCGAACTGACCGCGGCGATCAGCGATGCCATATCCATTCCGGTGATTGCCAGCGGCGGCGCGGGAAACCTCGACCACATGGTGGAAGTGTTAGACAAAGGCAAGGCCGATGCGGTTCTTGCCGCGAGTATTTTTCACTTCGGCGAATACACCGTTGCCGATGTGAAGAATTACCTCGCGAAATTCGACATTCCGGTCCGCCCCGCCAACTAGCGGAGCCACGACCGGTCGAGACAGCCTCTCCGGTTCGAGAATCCGGGCCCCCGGAAAAAAAGGGGCGTGTCAGGGCTGTTTTACGAAACTTTTACGCACCCGGTACACTCGGTTCACACAATTTTATGAGACGACGGTATCGTGATCTTCGATGATCAACTACCCAACTTCTGTCGCGAGCCTGCTCACCTGCATTTTTCTCAGCTTTGCCCCGCTTTCCGCCGGGGAACCCTCACCGCTCGAGGGAAACTGGATCAACACCAATCCAGACACGGGGAGCGCTCCCAAAATCGAGATCGAAATTGACGCAAATGGAAAGGGCACGTTTGTCTGGTGGGGAAAAACATCCCCGGAAAATTCCAAATACGGACCTTTCGACTTAAGCCTTTACGGGAAAAGCGTCAGCGACAATCGACCGCCAAGCTTCGGGACAGCAGTCCACGAAACCCATTTCTCGAAAATGCGCTTCACCCTCGAACTGGATGGAGGTTACCTGAAAGTGCTGATGTTTACCGAGTTCACAGACGACTCAGGGAGAAAGCCATACTGCGACCGTATGACTTTCAAAAAAGAGTGAGGCGAGCCCCCTAACACCTGAACATATCTTCGTCCGGAGTCTCTCCCCCTTCACGACTGCAAAAGCCGTTTGCGGCGAGATGATTCAGAGCGTGATAGACCTGCTCAACATCACTTTCACCCAGATTCGATGCCATCGCCGCTGCGGTAACGCCGCTCGAACCCGTCTCGGAGAGGTGGTTTTTCACGCGCGAAAGAAGGTCGAGAAAATCACCGGCCGCTTTCTTACCCGCTTCAACACCCGGCTGATGATAGGCGTTGATATTGACGAGACTGGCGTAAAACGAAACGGCCCGCTCGAACAAACCGATCAACATCCCCAGAGAGCGGGAGTCCACTTTCTCGAGTGAAAGGGTCAATGAAAGGCGTCCGCTTTCATATAGAGCGTCCCGCGTTCCGCGAAGGAATCCCTGGAGGTAATCAGCGGTCGTTGCCCCCAGCTCATCCACTTGCATGGATTCTCCGGAGCGGGTTTGCCGCACTTCAATGAAAGTCGCGAAAAAATTGTTCAAGCCGTCACGCAGCTGCTGCACATACGCGTGCTGATCGGTTGAGCCCTTGTTTCCATACACCGCGATTCCCTGATTCACGCGCTTCTCGTTTCCGAGTTCGAACTCTTTTCCCAGCGACTCCATCACGAGTTGCTGAAGGTATTTGCTCATGAGATCGAGCCGGTCACTGTATGGCAGGATGACCATGTCCTTCTTCCCGACACCATCGCCGGCGTGATACCACATCAAGGCAAGCATCATCGACGCGTTGACCGCAGGATCAGCGACCCGCGTTTTGGCATCCATCATCGCAGCACCTTCGAGGAAGCCATCGATATCGAGTCCGAGCAGCGCTGAAGGGAGAAGTCCGACAGCACTCATGATCGAGGTGCGGCCACCGATCCAGTCAGACATCGGGATCCGAATGATCCACCCTTCCGCCTCGGCATGCTTATCCAGTTTGCTCCCCTCTCCGGTGACGGCGACCGCGTGCTTTGAGAAATCAAGTCCGCGGGCTTTGAAAGCAGCCTCAGTCTCGAGCATTCCGTTTCGAGTTTCCGCGGTTCCACCTGATTTTGAAATCACGATAACAAGCGTCTCCGCGAGTCCTGCTCCCAGTTCAGCAATCACGTCATCGATCCCTCCCGGATCCGTATTGTCGAGAAAGCTGATATCGAGAGGCGCGTTCGGAGGAAGAAGCGCTTTTGAAATCAACTGGGGGCCCAGCGCGGAACCACCGATTCCAACGAGGAGAATATGACGGAAAGTTTTGTTGTTGGGAGCCGTGATCTCACCGGACAGCACGGCCGAAGCGAAGCTCTTCACTTTCGCATTCACCTCTTCAATCCACTTGCCTTCCTCAGGCGGCGCAATCGCCGTATTTCGCAGCCAGTAGTGCCCCACCGCGCGCCCTTCGTCCGGGTTCATGATATCACCGCGCTCCGTTGCAACGAGGTCGGCAAAAGCCCGCTCGATTTTCGCCTGCATCTCGTCCGACCACTCTGCCGGCGCATCCATGCGGCTGTAATCGAGGGAAAAGCCCATCTCAGGGTAACGGATGACGGAATTTTTGTAGGTGTCCCAGGTGCTCATGATTTGTGCTTTTATGATCGACAGACCATCTCCTTTGGCAAAGGGTTTCGCTATGAAAAAAATTCAATCACTCGTTCTAATCGTTTCACTTGCTATCATAACTTCGTTCTCAACTCAGAGCGCGAGCGCGGACGAGGTCTTCCGTCACTTCGTTTCCTTCCAGTTCAAAGAGGACACTACTGAGCATCAGTATATGGAGATCATCGGAGAGTTTATGGAACTCAAAAACAAGATTGATACGATTGTCGATATCGAATGGGGAACCTCCGAGAACATCGAACCCCTCAACGACGGCTTCACCCACTCGTTCCTTGTCACCTTCAAAAACAAAGCAGGCCTCGAAACCTATCTCCCCCACCCCGAGCACAAGAAATTCGTTTCGCTGATCAAGCCACGCCTCGAAAAAGTATTCGTGTTTGACTACACTCCGCGCGACTAAGTGGGTTCTACTTTTATTTTGCGCAGAGCAACTGCTGAACTATGTCCGGGCCATCAAACGATTTCATCATTCTTCATGATGAGTTCAACGATGGCCTTCTCGATTCAGAGGCCTGCCCTCTTCCCTGGAAAGCCCTGCTGATCAGGGAAAACGACGGGGAAACACCGTCTCTCAGATTTCAGGCCGGAAGTGTTTCCGCGTTTGAAAAACGATATCTGGAGTCCGTTGAGCAGCGGGTTCGGCTCGCCGAAGCGGCCGCGAAAAACGGCAGACGCTCCGCGCTCTCATTCCGGTATGACGTTGAGAAATCCACAGCCGAACTCGCGTGCCATTACACCGATGGAGAACCTATCCTGGAATTTGTCCCCCGGCAGAACAAGCTTGAGAGCGGGAGCTCAATCAAGCTGCTTCTGGATCTCGTATCCGATCTGAAAGTCTATGTCGACTACCCGAGAATTCTTTCCAACGTCCGATTGCAGGACTTTGTGGTCTACGCCGAAGACGGCATCCGGCTCCGCGCCGAACTGAGAATCGCAGGCGCCGTGCTGAGAGAGGAATCCCCCTTGAGTGACTTCCGTCTCTGGGAATTCTGGCGCGATGAATTCACGAAGTTTGCTTCCACTTCATTCCTTTTTTCAAACAACGAATCGAAGCGGGATCGCAAACAGCTCATCACCCCTCTAACGCGAAAACTGGGTTCGCTCTTCAAATCATTCGAGAAGCACAGCGAGCTGAGCCTCCCGCAAAAGTTCGAACAGCTCGAATCCCTCCTGCGCGGAGAACTGAAGGCGTTCGAAGTGAACTCCGCTCCCCGGGTTCCGAAAATTCTGAACGAGTTTGAATTTCCGAGGACTGCAATCACGAGTTTGATCAGAAAAGAATACGCGAAGATCGCCAGCGGGAACGAGTCTTATACGATCACGACCAGTCAAACTCAGGAATCGTTTTCAGGCTTCGTTTCGCCGGCGCGATCACCGGCGTCACAGGGCTCCGCCGATACCGTCATTTACTTCACGACTCCCGAGCACTGGTTCTCTCATTCCGTGATTGAGACGATCAATCGCAAGATGACGACCCCGTTTCTCAAGACGCACCACAACGGGATCCGAATTCGCTCAGTAACATGCGAGACGGCCTACACCTGTCTGATTTCCGATCGCGAGTTCGGCATTCCCCTGCCCTCCCTTTTGATGGCAAAGTCAGGATTAACCCCGGGGGAGACTCTCTCGGTCCTTCACAAAATCCATCGGGCCATTGCCCAGTTCGAGACGGCCGACTTCGAGCTCCAACTCCGGTCACCGTGGCAGATCCAGCTGCACTTTGACGCCTCTGAAAACGTGCCCCGATGGCAGAGCGTGATCGAGGAGGAATTTGAAAAATGGCCCGCCTGGGATATCCGCATCCGTGCAGAAACGCCACCTGAACACTACCTCACGACGAACAGCTGGCATTCGATTCTGAGACGGCTCAGTTCCAAGTTCTACCCGGCGCTGGCCGCCTGGATGTTTGACTGGAAACGATTCACCTGGGTCAATGAACACAGCGGAAACTTCGATGAGGAACCTTTCAACTGGGAGTCAAAAATGGACACCCTGCTCCAAATGGCGGGCACCCATCTCGACGAACGGGATGCCGCTCAGCGACAAAAGTTCCTGCAACTCGTGGAGGAAGTTATTTCCCGCGACTGATGCGCTCCGCTCCTGTTTTCAGCAGGAGCGAACGAACTCTCCGAATTGATCAGAAGAATCAGTTTTGCCAGTTCGTGATATGACGGGCCTGCTCGTCTTCCTCGATAGGATCGGCATCTGCAATCGACCAGATGTCATAGGTCGGATTGTAAGTCTTTCTCTCATTCTCCGGAATGTTCGGCGGCTGAGCCAGATAACGAATCGGATTGCCATAAGAATCAACGACCATGAATTCGCCTCCGATACTGATTGCCCGCGGCTCTTTAGAATTCTTGTTCCCTTCGTAATCGAGCTTATTCACGTAAATCTTCTCGTCCTTGTTTTTATCATCCACTGCAGACCCTGTTTGCTCCCAGTCTCCTGAGAGGTGCCTGTAGAGAACTCTCGCGCCCTCAATACCACTCGTGTCGCGAGCGTCAGCGCTGGTCCCGGTAGGAGGATTTTGAGGGTAGGAACCGTTGTCGATCTGATAACGGGAAAGCCCCGACTCCAGTTCAGCGATAAAGGCTTCCACTTTACCCCGGTTCACCCTCGTCTGAATCCCCGGCAATGAGCCAATGAGGAGACCGGCAAGGACCACCATGATACCGACCACGACCATCAGCTCAATCAAGCTGAAGCCGCGCGATCCCTTCGAATTTGGAGTCAATTTCATACCATCAGTGTAGCAAATCAGGATTTACGATGTCAATACATTGTAAAACAATTTGCTGACTTTTTTCGAGCCGGGATTAGCCAGCCGCATTGTTCATTTCTGTGATGATGGAAATCATCGGCATGAAAAGGGCCACCACGATCGTTCCCACGATTCCCGCAAGAAAGACAATCATGATAGGCTCGATCATCGCCGTCATCGCATCCACAGCGTTATCGACTTCGTCATCGTAAACATCGGCAATCTTGAGAAGCATGTCAGGTAACTGACCGGTCTCTTCGCCAACATCCACCATACTGATCACCATAGGAGGGAAAATCTTGCTCGCTTCGAGTGGAGCCACAACGGACTCACCCTCACGAACCGCTTCATGAACCTTGTCAATCGCATCAGAGATGATCACATTTCCCGCAGTGTCCCGCGTGATATTGAGTGCCTGAAGAATGGGAACACCACTGGTGACGAGCGTTCCGAGAGTTCGGGTGAACCGTGAAATCCCGCCTTTGAGAGCAACCGGTCCGAACACGGGAATGAACAGTTTCCAGCGATCGATGATCTTGCGACCACCATTGGTCTTACTGAAGGCAATCCAAGCAGCATAAAAGACTGCCGAACCCACGACGATAATGATCATGTTACCCTGCACAAATCGGGAGATCCCGATCACAAACTGGGTGATGCCGGGCAAGGGCTTGTCGCCAAGCATTTCGGCGAAAATCTTCTCAAATCGCGGAACAATCACCGCCATCAGGAAAATCAGAATTGCCACCGCAATCACAATCACGATGATAGGGTAAACCATCGCCGCAACGATCCGGTTCTTCAGCTTCTGGGCCTTCTCCTGATACTCAGCGAGACGGATAAGAACCAACTCGAGAACACCACCAAGCTCACCGGCTTTGACCATGTTTACATAGAGTTTATCAAAGATTTTCGGATGTTGCCCGAGACTTTCTGAAAAGGTCGAACCACCGGCAACCGAATCGGCGAGGTGATTAATCGTTCCCGCCATCACCCGGTTTTTCTCCTGCTTCGCAAGAACGGAAAGACCACGCAACAACGGCAGACCTGCATCCACCAGCGTCGCGAGCTGACGAGTGAAGATCATGAGGATTTTCCCCTTCACCTTACCGCCGGCTCCACTGCCCTTTTTACCACTCGCTTTCTGCCCTTTCTTCGCCTTCCGCTTCGCAGACCCCGAGACGCCGCCTTTGCCGGCAGCGGCTACCTGAGTTGGATAGAGACCGCTTTTTCTCAGCTGACCGATGGCATCCGCCTCGTCTTTCGCGCTGATCGATCCAGTAGTCTCCTCGCCCTTCGCATCGAGAGCAATGTATTCAAAATTCGCCATAGCGTATCTGTTAGTGTCTTAACGTTTAAATTTCCTAAGATTAGTCATTCCACGACGTCGATGTCGATGGAAAAAAAGAGGTCACGGTCGATCAAGTGTACTTCAACACCTCTTCGATGGTCGTAATCCCCTCAAAAATGTTTCTGATCCCGTCCTCACGGAGGGTCTTCATGCCGAGCTCTTCCGCTTTTTGCTTGATCACGACGGTAGCGGCGCGCTGCGCGATCAACTCTCGAATCGCATTGGACATGTCCAGCAGTTCGAAAAGTCCCTGTCGACCTTTGTAACCGGTGTCGTTACAGACGTCACAACCCTGCCCCGTATAAAACTGGTTCGCACCGATATCAGCCTCGGTCAGCCCCAATTGAGCAAGCACTGCCGTAGTCGGCTTGTAAGCAACCTTGCAATCCTGACAGATCTTCCTCAGAAGACGCTGACCTAAGATACCCTCGAGCGTAGCCGAGACCATGAAGGGCTCACACCCCATATCGATCAGACGAGTCACCGCTCCGGGAGCATCATTCGTGTGAAGCGTCGACAGAACAAGGTGACCGGTCAACGAAGCCTGGATCGCAATCTGCGCGGTCTCAAGGTCACGCATCTCCCCCACGAGAATCCGATCAGGATCCTGACGAAGGAAGGCCCGCAGCACTTTTCCGAAGGTCATCCCGATCGATTCCTGAACCGGAACCTGCATGATACCGTCGATGTCATACTCCACCGGATCTTCTGCCGTGAGAAGCTTGGAATCCTCTGTGTTGATCTTGCGAAGACAGGCGTAAAGCGTCGTGGTTTTTCCCGCACCGGTCGGACCCGTGCAGATAAAAATGCCGTTCGGCTTCTGAATCGCGTCCTCGATGTATTCGTAAATGTGAGGCTGCAAATTGAGCGCCTCGAGATCGAGATTCACATTGGATCGATCCAAAACCCGCAACACGACACTCTCACCGAACACAGTCGGCATCGTCGAAACACGCATGTCGATTGCCTGACCGTTCACTTCCTTGGTAATACGTCCATCCTGCGGAAGGCGCGTCTCAGCGATGTTCAATCCCGACATCACCTTGATTCGGGAGGTAATCGCCTGCTTCAAGTGCTGTGGCGGCGGCGCCATCTCATAGAGAGCACCATCGACGCGATAACGAATCTTGAAATCATCTTCGAACGGCTCGAAGTGAATGTCGGAAGCCTTCTCTTTAATCGCCTGAAAGAGAACCAGATCCACGTAGCGAATGATGGGCGCGGCATTGGATTCCTCTTCGAGATCATCTTCAGAAAGAGCCGCCACTTCCGCGCGGATCGCAGCGAGCGCTTCACTTTCCCCGGCACCGGGGCCCGGCGCACCGTCAGCTCCTTCACCACCACCGCCGTAGTAGCAGCGCTGGATCAATGCAGCAATCTGCTCCGGTGGAGCCACCGCGGGAATGATCTGCTGATTCAATGAAAATCCCAGTTCCTCAAGATTCTGAGGGTCCAGCGGATTGGCAATCGCCACTTGAAGTCCGCCTTCAAGAAACTGAATAGGCATGGCCTGATAGAGCTTCGCCGTTCCCGCAGGGACTGCCCGGAGAACGACTTCCTCAGGCTCAAACTCGCTCAAATCATAATACTCGCCGCCGATATCCTGAGCAACCAACTGAAACAGCTGATCCCTCTGAATGATTCCCAATTCCTCCACCGCGAAAGTGATATCCTTCCCGCTGTCATGAGCGGCTACGATGTAGTCACTCCGCTGCGATTCGTCTATCAGTCCTCTTGAAATCAAGAGATCGATTACACTGTCAACCGTCATATAACGTAGTTAAAAATTTAAGAGTTTATTTCTCCGGATTAATCTTCGTCAGCCATCGTCACCCGAAGCACTTCTTCCGCAGTGGTAATTCCAGCCAACACTTTCCGCACACCATCCTCACGAAGCGTCCGCATACCCAACTCCCGCGCCCTTTTGCGCAGGACATTTGAGGAAGCATCATTGTTGATGAGAACACGAACCTCCTCCTCAATATTGAAGATCTCGAAGAGGCCTTTCCGCCCCTTGTATCCCGTCATCCGGCAGGTCCGGCAGCCGGCACCACCACGAATCTGCGCCTTCGCCAGCTGATCGGCAGACAATCGCAGCGCGTTGATCTCTTTCGGAGTGATCTCAGCATCCTCCCCGCAATCCGGGCAGATGTTTCTCACGAGACGCTGAGCGAGAATGGAACGAACCGCACTCGCAATGAGGAATTTTTTCACGCCGATATCTGCCAGTCGAGCCACCGCGGAGGGGGCATCGTTCGTGTGCAGGGTACTGAAAACGAGGTGACCGGTGAGACTGGCATTGATCGCAATCGATGCCGTTTCAAGATCCCGAATCTCCCCGATCATGATAATGTTAGGGGCCTGTCGAAGAATCGCCCGCAGCGCCGCCGCGAAGGTCATGCCGATGGACTCCTTCACCTGAACCTGGTTAATACCGGAGAGAAGATACTCAACCGGATCCTCAACCGTGATGATCTTGCGATCCGGCTTGTTGATCGTATTCAAACAAGCGTAAAGCGTCGTCGTCTTACCGGAACCGGTTGGTCCGGTCACGAGAATAATCCCGTCGGGGAGACGGATCAGCTCTTCGAAATTCGCCTGATCATCCGTGAAAAAACCCAACTGAGGAAGCCCCAGCGTCAGCGAGCTCTTATCCAGAATACGCATGACGACACTCTCGCCGCAACTCGTGGGAATCGTTGAAACACGAAGGTCGAGATCACCGCTGCCGAACTTCGCCTGAATTCGTCCATCCTGCGGGATACGCTTCTCGGCGATAGACATCGTCCCGGTCATGATCTTGATCCGGCTGACGATGGAAGGAAGCAGTCGAGTCGGGTGGGTCTGCACCTTGTGCAGCGCACCGTCAATTCGATACCGGACGCGCAGCTCGTTCTCGAGCGGTTCGATGTGAATATCGGAAGCGCGGTTCTGGTAAGCTTCCTGAAGAATCTGATACACCATCTTAATGATAGGAGCATCACCGCCCTCGCCATCAGCCTCGACCATCGCGATCGCGTTGGAGTCCAGCTTCGCCAACTGATCGGAATCGAGCTCAGCCTGATAGAAATCGAGCTGACGCTGTTTGATCGCGGAATCAGAGGCAACCACAAATTCAGGTTCGACGGAAAGCACGTGTCTGACCGAATCGAGAGAATCAAAGTCGAGCGGATCGGTCACCGCAATCACAAGACTACCACTACTAAAAGCAATCGGGACAATCTTAAAGCGAACTGCGGAATCGGCGGGCACTTGAGTAGCGACCGAAGGATCGATTTCCATCTTGGACAACTCGACGTATTCCATTCCGGAATTAACTGCCAAAATCTCGGCAATCTTCTCGTCGGTAACCAATCCGAGAGACATCAGTCCCTCTAAAATAGATTCCTGGTTCTTCTTCTTGTGATTGACGTCCTCAAGGGCAGCCTCATCAAAAACATTCGCTTCACGCAGGAGGTCAAGGAGGTAAGGTTCGTTGGAGTACAAGGCGAGGGAGTTGTTTGCGATAGTAATTCAAAAGCCCCAATCATGAAGCTCAATTCAGTAAATCACCAACGTCTGCAATGCGATGCAGGCGTCGGGTCCGTGAAGCTAGAGGAATTGACCCACGACGTGAAGTAAAAAAACGAGCAAAACACGATTTCGTTACCGGTTTTTTTTGAAAATCACGTGATATCCTCCTGCGACGGGGCCTCAGGCAGGAAATACCACTGTCGCGGGGGATATCCTATTGCAGACGGTAGTCATATTCTCCGCCTGACAATGCAACATCCGGCGGAAAGTGAGCGTTCTCAAAAAAGTCGTATCCCTCTTTGAGATTGATCCAGAAATCGAGCCACTTTGAATTCCTTTTAAACTCCTTATCCATCCGCTTATCATCCATCCGGAAAGGGAAAACATTCACACGGAAAAATTTCTGTCCGCTGGACACCGCAGCCGCTGCCAACGTATACACTTCCTCCATTCCTTTCTTCGGTATGGCAAAGGCTCCCGCGGCGCGACTGCCGCCGTGGATCATCAAATCCCCTCCCGTTCTTCCGTGATATTTGTCGTAATCATTCGGGTAGCCAAGATCCAGCCCGAGATAGTGCTTCGTATCCGGCACAAAACGCGCCGGTGAGACATAGTAAAAACCTTCGGGGGCCTGACCGTCCCCCTCCTTTATTTTAGGGCCGACCTTTCCTTCGACATCGCTCATTCGATAGACCTTGAAAAGCGTGTAGGAGGGCTTACCTGCCGGCTTCATCCATACCTCCAACTCCCGCTCCTCTTTAAAGAGACGCAAGAACACCGGATCGCCCACCTTGAGATCCATCCGCTTCAACCCCGCATCGAGCCGGGCGCGGGTCTCCTCGACAATCGAGAGGGAACGCGAAGTCGCCGGAATCTTATTGGTATTCATCAACGCAAAACCACCCGTCGAACCTCCACCCGGAGAAGGCGGGAACAAGCCCTGCAGAAGCCGCACTGTCGACGTCGCCACCGGATACCTCTGACGCCCTGCAGATGACTCTTCCTGTGCGGGAGGTTTACTCGCACGCTTTACCTCTTCCCTGCCGGCCGGATCTCCGGCGATCTTCGAGCGAAAGCCGTCCACCGCAGTATAAAGACGACCGGCGCTTTCCTGATCAGATTTCACATTGAGCCAATCCTGCACCAACCAGGGAGCCGCCGCACCAAAGCCAACTAAAACGATCGAAATGGTCGTCCGCAAAAACATTTTAAAACTTTAGTTAAGTTTTTATAATAATCAAGACATCAATACTTCAATCTTGGTCTCGCCATTTCGACAGGAGCCGCGGATTGCTGCTTGGAATTAACGAATTCGTTTCTACTTTTAAGCCATGTCTCAATCTGATCCATCTTCCCCAGCCGCCATCGGAGTTATCGGCGGGTCCGGCCTCTACGAACTTGACGGTCTCACCGACGTCGAAGAACTGAATATCGAGACGCCGTTCGGCGCGCCTTCCGACGCGATCATCTCAGGGAATCTGAATGGCCGGAAAGTCTGCTTTCTGCCCAGACATGGAAAAGGTCACCGCATTCTCCCTACCGAGCTGAACCATCGCGCCAATATCTGGGCACTCAGGTCACTGAACGTGCGGTGGATTATCGCCGTCACCGCAGTGGGTTCGCTTCGGGAAACCTACCCTCCCCGCGACATCGTTCTCCCCGACCAGTTCTTCGATCGCACGAGCCAGAGAGCCAACAACACCTTCTTCGGAAAGGGCATCGTAGCTCACATTGCGTTCGGAGACCCCATCTCGGAATCTCTCCGACAGCTGCTGAAAACCGCCTCGATCGATTGCGGGAAAAACGTCCACGACGGCGGCACCTACGTCTGCATGGACGGCCCCGCTTTTTCAACTCGTGCGGAATCGGAAACCAATCGAAAACTGGGATTTGATGTTATCGGGATGACGAATCTCCCCGAGGCGAAATTGGCACGGGAGGCAGAGATCGCCCTCGCCACGCTCGCGATGATCACCGATTACGACTGCTGGAAGATCGAGGAAGACGCCGTCAACGCCCACGCCGTGATCGAACACGTTCAGGCCAATGCCGAGAGCGCAAAAGCCATTCTGGAAAGAGTTATTCCTCAAATACCGGAGTCCCCGACGTGGCCGGAACACAGCGCACTCGACTCCGCACTCGTCACCCCGGGCGAACTCTGGCCGCAGGAAACGACCGAAAACCTGCGCCCCATTCTTGAAAGATTTATAAAAAGTTAACCATTATTTCAATTTTGCGTTGCAGTTTTATAAAACTTTCTTAAACTTGAGGATCACGATCCCCGAACAGCTGCACTGCTATTTTGAAAAATCTCCGTTTCATTCTCGTACCGATTCTGACCGTCGGCCTCCTCGTTTCACTTCTCACCGGTTGTCAGACCAACGGGAAGAAAAAGAAGGACGCCGAATCGCTCCCCAATTCGGGAGCGGTCGGAGATGCCTCCGGACAACACCCTCCGCTCCCCACCTCGATCGGAAGCAGAGATTCCTATTCGAGCGTTAACACCAACCTGCCGTTCCTCGCACTCACGTTTGATGACGGCCCCCATCCGGTCAACACGCCGAGGCTTCTCGATATCCTGAAGTCCCGAAACGTTAAAGCGACCTTCTACGTCGTCGGAACGAACGCGAAACGATACCCGGAAATCCTGCGCCGGATCATCGCTGAAGGTCACGAGATCGGAAATCACACGATCACCCACGGAGACCTGAGTAAAATGTCAGAGGCGCAGGTGCGGAAGGAACTGACGGAATCGCATCAGACGATCCTCTCGGCGACAGGCGTCGCACCGAGAACGATGCGCCCACCTTACGGAGCGATCACCAAAGCGCAGAAATCGTGGATTCGACGCGAATTTAACTACCCGTCAATTCTCTGGTCCGTCGATCCCGAAGACTGGAAGCGTCCCGGATCATCCGTCGTCGCCTCAAGACTCGTCTCCGGCGCCAAACCCGGAGGCATCCTTCTCGTGCATGACATCCACGCACCGACGATCGACGCGATTCCGTCAGCGGTCGACCAACTGAAGCAGAAGGGATTTCAGTTCGTGACCGTGACTCAGCTCATCGCGATGGAAAGCGCGAACTAGCTGCTTCTGTCTCGAACCGGGAGCCGGTTGATCTAATGCGCTCGCCGGCTCAATGGCTGAGCCCGGGGCAGGAAGTACAGACAGGGCATCCCTTCAGTAGGGATCTTGCTTTAACCTAGCGGCCCTTTACACTCCGCTGCGCCCGTCATGACTTTATTCCTCGCCTCAATCGTTCTCGGAATTGTTCCGATGATGATTTACGCCCTCATCGTATGGCGTCTCGATCGCTGGGAAAAGGAACCGTTCCCTTTGATGTTGGCGGCCTTTTGCTGGGGCGCAATCCCCTCGGTGATATTCGCCATCATCGCCCAAAACGTGCTGAACTTCCCCGTTATGACAGGGGACGACCGGGAAATCTCGTTGATGGCCGAGCTCTATCAAGCCAGCCTCGTAGCGCCCGTCACCGAAGAGTTACTCAAGGGGCTCGGAGTCTGGCTGATCGTCGTCCTTTTCCGCAAGGAGATCGATTCCATCCTCGACGGACTGATCTACGGCAGCATGGTCGGATTCGGATTTTCGGCGGTCGAAAACGTTCTCTACTTTTCAGGTCAACCCGATGCAGGCAGCCTGATGCTCCTCTTTTTCCTGAGAGCCTTCATTTTCGGGATGCTGCACGCTCTCTTCACCGGACTGACGGGAGTCGGATTCGCGCTCGGGAAATTTTCAGGCCGCCCGCTCATGAAAATTCTCTGGCCGGTCCTGGGATTGTCGCTCGCGATTTTCACCCACGCGCTACACAATTATTTCGCGACGCTGGGCGGAGAGAACATCACCTACGCGGTCTTCGGAATCAGCCTCGGAACGATTTGGTTCGCGATCACGGTCATCGTATGCCTCGTGCATGAAAATCGCTGGATACGCATCCAACTTTCCAACGAGGTCGCTGACGGTGTCCTTTACGCCGAGCAGGCACTCGACGCCGCTGCGTTCTGGACACGGAGCAGTCTCAGCGTTTTCGACCGGGGGTTCAAAACAGTGTTCCGGCGGAAGCGCCTTCTCCATCAGGCAACCGAACTCGCCTACAAGAAACAACGAATCCTGAATCTCGGATCCAGCCCCGAACGGGAGAGCGATGTCATCAAACTGAGAGAGGACGTTCGTCGCTTGAGCCGGCTCGACCCACTCGTCATCTCCGGCACGATCAAAGCGGGACGACTCCTCCCTCCACCGCTACCACCCGTGCACACCTTTCCGCCCCCGATTCCAACGCAAGGCAACCAATCGTGAGACCCAACCCTCCCGGACTTCTCACCTGACACTGTCTGATTACCCGACATTCTCAGCCCCGCCCTGATTCCCAATTCCCTCGATCGTTCCACTCCTTGCACACTTACCAACACCGACGCACCTTTCGTCCGATTACGATTTAGACAACGCACTCGCATGACGCCAACCGCCATCGCCAAGCCATCCACCCGCTGGAGCCTTCTGATTTTCATCGTCGCTTTCCTCGCTCTCTACGCCCTGGGAAACCATGGCCTCATCGAACCGGACGAAGGCCGCTACGCCAACATGGCGATGGAGTGGACAGAATTTTCGGAGCATAACTGGCTTGAGCCAATTCTGAGTGACGTGGGGCACTTCGACAAACCACCCCTGATTTACTGGATCACCGGTGTTTCATTTCTCACCTTCGGCGAAAGCGATTTTGCAGCGCGAATTCCCGCCCTCCTCGGCGGTGTCCTCACGCTTGTCGGAGTCGGTCTTATTGCCTCCCAACGAGGCGGGGAAAAAGCAGCCTTCTGGGCAGTAGCGGCCTGCGCCACGACCATTCAATTCTGGGCGATATCACGATTTCTTTCCCCTGATATCCTGCTGTGCGGATTTTACACGATGGGCACCGCGCTTGTGTTACGGGGAAAAGGTTGGCTCTGGTTTCTCGGCGCCCTCTTCTGGGCCCTGGCCTGGTGGACAAAAGCCACCGCAGCACTCGTCCCTCTCGGTGCCATCTCCGGTGCGCTTCTCATCTGCGGGGAAAAAGATCTCCTTTCCCGGCTTCGACCGATTCGCCTGCTTCTCGTCATTCTCCTTCTGGGGAGCCCCTGGTATATCATCATGATGAACCGGCACGAGGAACTTTTCTCATTCTTCTTCGTCCGCGAGGTCGCAGGGCGGATCACCGGCCACGAAGACGGGAGAACCGGATTCTTCGGCTTCCATTTCGCAGTGGCCTCGGTCGTCTGGCTTCCGTGGTGGCCGTTCTGGATCATCCGCTGCCGCCAACTCAAAGACAGTTGGAAAAATCTCAGCTGGAACGAACGGCGCCTGAAACTCCCCTGGGAGATCGTGGGCGCAACGCTCATATTGGTGATCTTTTCCTGCGTCTCATCCAAGCTCGTCACCTACAGCCTTCCCGGCGTTCCGTTGATTGCCGCCTGGACCGGCTATATGATCGCGGGACAGTCAGAAGCTTTTCGCAAAAAATGCACCGCGTTGTTTTTCACCGCCTGTGTCACGCTGATCATCGCAGGAACGCTGATGCCGATATTTGAAAATAAAGTGGGAAGAAGCTCCAGCGTCAGAAAGGCTGCCGCGATTGCAAAAGAGAACGGAGCCGACTTTCTCATCAGCGACAGCATTCGCCCAAGCCTGGAATTCTACTTTGGGGAGAATGTCTGGTACGTCACGACGGCGGACATCACTCAAGCCGAAGGTGTTAAAGGACAGGATCTTGGCGCCCACTTCATCTCACCCGAATTGATTCGGGATAAGGTGGCACAACTCGACGCCGACGTTTGGCTCCTGGACTATCCGCACCGCTCGCAGCATTGGGAAGAGATACTCATCTCGTCCGCTTTTGAAAAAATAGAAGTCGGCTCGATGAACTTGTGGCACATCAAATCCAGCAATCCGAACTAGCCTTCCGTCGTAACTCTTTCGGGTGGAAAGTCCCCATGACATTGCGCATTTGACGCAGAGCCGGTTCACCCAAACATTAGGGGAATGCGCCACCCCCTCCCGCTGATCCTCCTGACTGCTCTCCTGAGCGTCGGGGCGATTGACGGGGACGCCGCCCCGTCCGACATAGAGAGCTTTTTCGAGACGCAATGCTTCGAATGCCACGATGACGACGTCAGCAAGGGCGGACTCAACCTCTACGAACTCGATCCCACTTCCATTTCCGGACCGACGCAGGTGGGACGATGGACCCACATTTTCGACCGCGTCAAAAACGGCGAGATGCCGCCGGAGAAAAAACGGGAGGACCTGTCAGCTGAAAACGTCGATTCATTCCTACTCGCCCTGACCCCGCGTTTGGATCGAGCCGACCGCGAGCTTCGGGAAGTGGTGCAACGGAGACTCAACCGCATCGAATATGAACACACGATGCACGACCTCCTCCGGATCGATGTCGATCTGAAACAACACCTCCCGCCCGACCAGCAAGCGGGCGGATTTGACAACAACGGAGCCGCACTCGCGATCTCGTCGGAACTGATCGAAAGCTATCTGAAAGCAGCGCGAATCGCCCTCGACGCCGCGCTGGTTGACGGTCCCCGCCCCGAAACTGTAACAATCATCGATACGCTCGTCGAGGAACCGAAACCCTATTTCGGAAAGCAATACGGTTATCACGACGGATTCGTCTTCGCCTACCTGACAGACCGACAAAGCTACAGCAAAATCTCAACGCGCAGGACACGGCTCACAAAGCCGGGAAGATATCGCTTCCGCTTCTCAGCCATCGCGAGAAACACAGAGAGAAAAGAAGTTTTCTCCGTCATGAAATCGGGTCCTAAAAGCGAAGATGAAACGCTCGGCTATTTCGAAGTCGGCACTCAGCCCGAAACGTTCGAAGTCGAAACACGGATAGCAGACAATGAATCGATCCAGTTTTTCGCACTCGGCCTGCCAACCTGGGGAAAAGATCCTGATCTGAATAATTTCACCGGAATCGGATTCAGCGAAGTGGAAATCACCGGACCGCTCGCAGAACAGTGGCCGCCTCAAAGCCACCTCAATCTCGTCGGCGACGCTGATCTGAACTTACTTTCCGACGATCAGGCCCGAGACATCCTGCAGAAACTGGCGACAGCTGCCTTTCGCCGACCGGTTACCGAGCTGGAACTGAGCCGTTACCTCGCTCTCTTCGAGCAACAGAAAGAGACCGGACTTTCGGCGAAGGATAGCCTTCGCACCGCGATGGAAGCGATCCTCTGTTCCACCCACTTCCTCACTCTCACCGAAACGGCTGGAGAAGGGCTCATCTCCGACTACGAACTGGCCTCACGCTTATCCTACTTCCTCTGGAGCAGCGCCCCTGACAAACAACTACTCGCCCTCGCCGATTCAGGTGATTTGAGTGACCTCGCGAAACTCGGGCAGGAACTGGAACGACTTCTCAACGATTCGAAAAGCGAACGCTTCGTCAAACATTTCACCGGACAATGGCTCGGCCTCAGAGACATTAACGAAACCTCACCGGATTCCAACTTATACAAACACTTCGACGAACTCCTGCAGATCGCGATGGTGGCGGAGGGAGAGTCCTTTTTCAGAACGGTGCTCCACGATAATCTGCCGGTGCGAAATTTTCTTGATTCGGATTTCATCATGGCCAACGAGCGCCTCGCGAACCACTACGGAATCCCCGGAGTGAGCGGCCTCACGATGAGACTTGTCCCCCTCCCTTCCGACAGCATTCGCGGCGGATTGCTCACTCAGGCCGGCATCCTCAAAGTCACCGCAAACGGCACGAACACTTCTCCCGTCACCCGCGGAGTTTGGGTCCTCGAAAACATCCTCGGACAACACGTTCCGCCACCGCCGCCTAACATTGCCGGAATCGAGCCCGATATCCGTGAAGCGACGACGGTCAGGGAGCAACTTGACCTCCATCGCGACAGCGAGAGTTGCCGGTCCTGCCACCAGTATATCGATCCGCCCGGATTCGCGCTTGAGAGCTTCGACCCCATCGGAGGCTTTCGCGAAAACTATCTGCAGTTCATCCCCACTCCCGGCAAGAGCTGGGGCAAGGTCATCGAGGCAAAAAAAGTCGACGCGTCCGGAGCTCTCAGCACCGGAGAGTCATTCGAGAGCATCATCGAATTTAAAAAGCTTCTCCTCAAAGACGAGGAACGTTTCATTCGATGCCTCACCGATCGCCTCCTCACCTACGGGCTCGGGCGTGAACTGGGATTCTCAGATCGCGGCGCCGTCGAGGGCATTGTCAGGCAGACTCAAAACGAAGGAGCGGGATTAAAAACTCTCCTCAAACTCATCGTCGGAAGCGACCTGTTTAAAACACCGTAGAAAAGACTCATGATCAAAAGAAGACATTTTCTGAGAGGCGCCGGAGTCTGCCTCGCGCTTCCCGCCCTCGACCTTCTCGCAGAGAAGTCTCCGCACTCGCCTAAACGTATCGTCTGCATCAACATGCCGCTCGGATTTTACCCGCCAAACTTCTTCCCCGCGACATCAGGTGCCGGTTACGAACCGAGCCCTTACCTCAAACCGGTCGAAGACCTCAAAAATGACTTCACCGTCATCTCCGGCACGAGCCACCCGGAAGTCGACGGCGGCCACGAGGCTGAGGCCAGCTTCCTCACGGCAGCTCCCCACCCTGCTTCACGGGGATTCAAAAACACGATCTCCCTCGATCAGTATATCGCCGGGAAAATCGGAGACGAAACGCGCCACGCCTCACTCACCGTCGGAAGAGAACGTATTTCCTGGACCGCCACCGGTGTCGAAGTGCCGGGCGAATCCCGCCCCGACCACCTCTTCGCGAAACTCTTTCTCACAGGAAGCCAATCCGAGATCAGCAAACAAAGACAACAACTCCAGAGCGGTCACAGCATCCTCGATGTCGTCAAAGCCGAGGCCGAGTCGGTTGCGAAGCGGGCGAGCCGTCTCGACCGGGAGAAACTCGATCAATACTTCACCGCCGTTCGCGAAACTGAGAGTCGCCTCACAAAAGCACAGAAGTGGCTCGCTACTCCCAAACCCGAAGTCGACGAACCCGCCCCGAAAGGCGCGCCCCGTTCCGACGTGATAAACTGGCTCCGCGAACATTTTCAAGTGATCCGACTGGCGTTGCAAACCGACTCCACCAGGGTCGTCGCGCTGGCCGGAGCCGGTCACAGTCAGGTGCCCCCGCTCCCCGGTGTCACGATGGGGTATCACGCCCTCACCCATCACGGTCAGAACCCTGACATGATCACTCAACTCGAAATCATCGAGCGCGAAATGATCCACGAGTGGGCCGCGTTTATCCGGGCCCTCAAAGCCACACCCGATGGCGAAGGAACGCTTCTCGACGCCACCCAGATCATGATGGGGAGCAACCTCGGCAGCGCGAGCGGACACATCACAAAAGACCTTCCCGTCCTCCTCGCAGGAGGAAGCTGGAAACACGGCCAACACCTGAAATTCGAAGGGGAGGAAAACTATCCTTTCGCGAAACTCTTCGTCAGCATGATGCAGGAGATGGGCCTCGAAGAGGAAACCTTTGCAACCGGCAAAGGCACCATGACCGGATTGGTGTGAGGTGAGGGTCACCTCCGATCAACAGGGAAACCTGTCAGGGGTCAGCCAGTTCGATTTCGCCGATACGAACGCCTCCTCGCGTTGGCGCGCCACATCCGCGCGGGCTCCGGGAGGAGCCCCCCGAAGAATACGATCACCGGTTTCATTTCGCGGGCACGAGCCGGGGATTGATAAAGCTGGAAATTTTCCACCCGCGGTCATCGCTGTTTACGAGCCCGAAAGTGAGCGTATTGGGACCGAGTCGACGAGCCACTTCATTCCCCGGTTGCACGCGGACTGCGAAGGTCGCAGCGGTGGCGCTCGCGGAACCAACGGAGTCGATCGTCCATTCTTCCGGCTGGTAGAGACGGAAGAACATCGCACCTTGAGTCATGGCCCGGATTTGGCTGCGATCCCGCTTATCAACCCACCATTCGGCGATGCCATCGGCGAGCTCCTTCGGGTTGGCGTTCGCAGCCGGATTGGCCGCCAGTTCTGAAAGCCTTTTCAGGTAACTCTCGAGTGTCTCGCGGGCACCTTCCCCGGCAGGCACCGGAATCGGGCTACTTGAGACAGCGGGAGCTGTCACCGGCGCACTTTCCGCTGGATCAAATTTCACGATCTTCCAGTTTCCGGCGCTCGTGTCCCCGAGACGAACCAACGTGACTTCGGCACGGGAAGGATACGATTCTTTCACCCGCGAAAATTGAACCGTCATCCGCGCGAGGTCCCCCGCTGTTTTCACATTCTCCACGGCAACGCCGGCAGGTTTGGCAACGAGCAGCCAGCTTGCGAAGTCGTCGAGGCTCTTGCCGGCCTTTTCATCGGGCAAGTGCCAGAAACCCCGGCCGGCCTTCACGACTTCGCCGGGATCAGTTGCCGCACGGGCCGAATCGACGCTCGTGTAAAAGCCTAGAAAGGCTCGCTCAAGTACCTGCGCGTGAGGGGTGTCCCGAACCACCGGCTCCTGAGCGGTGATCGATGACAGGGCCGCCATGGAAAGCAGCAGGGCGAAAATCGGGGAAAGAGATAGCTTCATAACAGGTCCAGGCTGGCTTTCTTATTGGGGTGTGATAGTGACCTCGTAGCTGTTCATGTAGACCTTCAGGATCGACTTCGGGTTGTCATCGTGCACGACCATGATGATCGATTTCGCACCGTTGGTCGGCACCTCAACCGTGATGCCACTCTCGGTGACCCGGCTTCGGCTGATCCGGCGTCCGGTATCACCGTCGAGGAACTCCAGTTTAAACCGGGCCGGCACATCGACGTCGGAAAATTGAATCGCGACACTGAGGTTGTCCGACGGCGTGTCGCCGAGCGGGATGCGGTAGGCATCTTTTTTGTCCGGCGGACCAAAGTGACCGTAGAAGGGCTCCCCTAGCGGTGCGTCATCGAGATCGGCTGACTTCGGATCGTCAGGCGCCTCATGACCAACCCAGAGATCACCGGCTTCCTGAACGATGACCTCGAGCTTCACGTTCGGGCTCGACTCGGAATAGGGGGAACCAACTTTGAAAAAGGTGCCCTCTCCGGTTGTGTCCTGATAGTGAATCCTGATCCAGTCTCCCGCGAGATTCGATTCACCGAGCAGGAGCGTCGTAAAGTTGCGCTCGGGACGGTCCTTCTCCACAAAAGCGACATTGACCGCCCCATTGCGAAGCGCGGTCTCCTGTAGCTTGCCTCCCGCGTCGCGGGAGAGCGCACGGCCCTGACTGGTCGCGCGGACCGCGACTCGCTGAGCCTTCGTTGTCGGAACTTTAAACCAGACAAACTCATCCTTTTTGAGCACGTCCCACAGCGTGTAAGTGCCGGCTCCAATCTCGACGGCTTCAGCCATCGAGGGACCACCCTGCACCGGGTTCAGATAGGCTGGAGGCTTCGGAGGCTCCGCCGCTTTCACGTCGCGGGCGAAACGATCGAGACTTTCGATCAGCTCCCCGTAGTTTCGGGCATCGTAGTAGTTCCCGTTACCGACCGCGGCGATAGCCTGGAGCGCTGCCTTCTCTCCGGGCTTGAGATCGAAACCGATCACGTGGGTTTGAATCTTGATTCCGCGCTGGTTGAGCCGGTCGATCACGAGCGCCGGATCGCCGTCGCAACTTTCGACGCCGTCGCTGATCAGCAACACCATCGGGTTGTCTTCGAGATGAGCATCGAGGTCCTCCCCGGCTTGCTCAAGACTGTAGGCAATCGGAGTGCGCCCCCAGGCCTCCATCCCGGGAATGCGACTGCGCATCGACTCGGTATTTCCTTTTGCGATCGGCACGACCAACTCGGAGTTTTTGCAGGCACGCGACAGATCCTCCCGGCTGATCGACTGGTCGTGACCGAATACCCTGAGACCGGTTTGGAACGGCGCACCCTCGAGGACATCGAGCAGGTGATACATCGCGTCTTTGGCGAGGCGAATCTTCGGGACGCCACCCATCTTCGCATTCATCGAATTTGAGGCGTCAAAGATGATTTCAAGGGTGCCTGCGATCTTATCGCTCGTCACCGGAACCCCGGCGTCCGGCAATCCTTCACCGGTGTCAAAAGCGTTGTTCGATTTCCCGCGCCAGGGACCGATGTCGGCTGGTGTGACGCGAACGAGCTCAGCGGCAGGGGCGGGAGAAACGTCTTCGCTGAAGTCTTTCGCCGCGGCATCGGCAGGATCTGCCGGCATCAAAGCAGTCGCCACAGAAACGACCGCAGCGGAGAAAGTGGAAGCGCCTTCGGACACTGTCGCGATCGATTTTGCGGCAGATTTTTCGTCGAGACCGAAGTGAAAATGCCCGTTCGTCGCGAGAGCGAGATCGCTCAACCAGGCGAACGAGTTGTCTCCTCCGAGCGCAACGACTTCGACCGCTACGTTCAGCCGTTTCAACTCCCCGATCACAGGGGCGGCATCGGGTTCGGAATCCAGCTCGCCGCCGGAAATGATTACGAGGCTGCGGTCTCCGGAAAAGTTGGCGAGGTCCTCCGTCGCGACTTGAACGGCACGAAACAGGGAAAAACGTTCCCCTCCCGGCTTCGCTGCGGCAATCGCCTTCTTCACAGCCCGTTCCTGATTGAGAGCGGGAGCGACGACGAGCGTGCCCGCGGCTGAGTCACTTCCCCCAAAAGTTCGCAGACCGATCGCCGCGCCGGGGACATCTCCGAACGAATCCGCGACCGCTTCCTGCAACACCTCGATCGCAGGTCGATTGCCCGGAGCTATGGGCCGCATCAAATCGGCGGAAACATCGAGGAGAATGAGTCGAACATCTGCACCGGAAGACGAAGTCGTTTCCTGCCGATTCTGAGCGTCGCCGGGGCACGTCAGAAACAGCCATCCCGAAGTGATTGTGAGGAACACCCCCCACTGTTGCAATTTGGTCATAAAAGACGGACGAACGACATTATGGAAATATCATTCTTTTTTGGATATTTGAGACGAAAGTTCACCAAGCCGGCGAACAACGTCCCCAATCCAGTGACAGGCCTCCCCCGCCACGTCCATCCTCCGATCACAGGAACGTCGAATACTGGCTGATGTAACTTTGCCACTGCATCGGCCGCATCGCGTAGACGCCCTGGCTGTGTCGGCCGACGCCGGGATCGAAGATCTCCCATCCGAATTCGGAAGTGCGCCTTCCGTAGTCAGCGCGGTGAATCCAGGCACCGAATTCGTCTTTTCGCCAGATCACAGAATCGATTCCGGGAACCGTCTCGGCGCACTCCCAGACGCTCGCGATGACTTCGCGCTCGTAGGCGGCTCTGACAGGATAGATCTCGGGCTCTTTTACAGGTTCTCTCAGTTCCTCTCCTCCGCCGTTGTCGCAGCAGTCGGTACTCGAATCGAAATCAGAACGGATGCCACGGAAATGCTCCTGATCGAGTTGCTCTCTCCACTGCGGAAAATCTGAATCGCTTTTGTCGTAAAACATAACTGCTAATTTGAACAGTTATTGTATCCGGTTTTCTCAGAAGCACCAGAAGAGAATTGGGGAATTTTAGCGGGAGCGCTCGAAGCGTTCAGGCGCAGGGGCGGGCGGTCTTTTCGATTCAACCCTGTTGGGTCGAGCACCTGACAGGGTTGAGCCGGGACGTCTATCGCGCGGGCATGCAATCCACGGGAAGGGTTCGATTGCCCGAACCCTGTCGACTGCGCCTTTTGCCAAAAGGCACCTATCTCCCGTAGAGCAATGCTCTCACTTTAATCCTGCGGGTGATACGCCTGAAGCGGCATCACGCCCATGGGTGCTTCCTGAAGCGACTTGATCGAGCGGAGACTCGCCTGCGCGGCCCGCATCGTGGTCATGATGGGAACGCGATTTGCGAGGGCGCCGCTGCGGATACGAACTTCGTCACGTCGGGGGATCCGTCCGCCCGGCGTGTTGATGACCATGGCGATGTCGCCGTTTTTGATCATGTCGAGAACGTTGGGACGACCTTCGGCGAGTTTGTGAAGCCGCGTCACTGGAACGCCTGCTTCTTTGATTCGCTTCGCGGTTCCGGAAGTCGAGTAAATCGTAAATCCGAGTTCGCTGAACTGACGGGCCATTTCGACGGCTTCGTCCTTGTTCGAATCTTTGACGCTGATGAACATGTTACCACTGAGCGGAAGCTGCGATGAGGCAGCCATCTGCGCCTTGGCGTAGGCCATCCCGAGATCGGCGTCGATTCCCATGACCTCACCGGTCGATTTCATCTCAGGCCCGAGACTGATGTCGATGCCGGGGAATTTAGCGAAAGGAAATACGGCTTCTTTGACCGAGTAGTGTTTCGGAAAAACAGGTTCGGTGAATCCGAGGTCGACGAGTTTTTCGCCCGCCATCACTTTGGCGGCGAGCTTCGCAAGAGGAACCCCGATTGCCTTGGAGACAAACGGAACGGTTCGTGAGGCCCGCGGATTCACTTCGATGACGTAGAGCTCTTCGTCTTTCACCGCGAACTGAATGTTCATGAGGCCGCGCACGCCAAGTTCTTTTGCGAGATTTTTGGCGGCGTCGGAAATTTTCACCCGCATCGGATCGGTGAGCGAGAACGAGGGGATCACGCAGGCACTGTCGCCACTGTGAATCCCGGCCTCCTCGATGTGCTCCATGATCGATCCGACCACGGTGGTATCGCCATCGGAAATACAGTCGACGTCGACTTCGGTGGCGTCTTCGAGAAAGCGGTCAATGAGGACAGGACGGGCCGGACTCACGTCGACGGCGTTCTGCATGTAGTGGCTCAACTCGTCGTCGGTGTAGACGATCATCATGGCGCGACCGCCGAGAACGAAGGAAGGACGAACGAGAACGGGATAGCCGATGCGCCCCGCGATAACGACGGCTTCCTCGGGAGAAATCGCAGTTCCGGACGGAGCCTGCTGCAGGTCGAGCTTGTCGAGGAGCGCGGAGAAAAATTTCCGGTCCTCGGCGAGTTCGATATTTTTCGGAGACGTCCCGATAATGTTGCAGCCGTGGGTTTCGAGGTCGGCAGCGAGGTTGAGCGGCGTCTGGCCACCGAACTGAACGATGACGCCCCAGCAGTCTTCCTCTTCGTAAATATTAAGAACGTCTTCGAGCGTGAGCGGCTCGAAGTAAAGTTTGTCGCTGGTGTCGTAGTCGGTCGAAACGGTTTCAGGATTCGAGTTCACCATGATGGTTTCAAACCCGAGCTCTTTGAGCGCGAAGGACGCGTGCACACAGCAGTAATCGAATTCGATCCCCTGCCCGATCCGGTTGGGACCGCCGCCGAGAATCATGACTTTCCTCTTGTCGCTCTTCCGTGCCTCGTTCTCGATTCCGTAAGTGGAATAGTAATACGGGGTGTAGGCCTCGAACTCAGCGGCACAGGTGTCGACAAGTCGGTAGGTGGGAATCACGCCGGCTGCTTTCCGAGCGGCGCGCACTTCGTCGTGCGTCGTGCCCGTGATGTGCGCGAGCTGCATGTCGGAATAACCGAGACGTTTCGCGCGGAGAAAATCGAGCTTCCCGAGATCGGTGCCGAGACCGGCTTCCGCTTCGAGGAGGTCTTCGATGTTGCGAAGGAACCAGGGGTCGATCGCGGAGAGGTCAAAAATTTCCTCCAGAGTCAGCCCTGCCTCGAAGGCGAGTCGAACGAAGAAAATCCGCTCGGCATTCGGAGTCGCGAGGCGCTCGCGGATGTAACTGATATCGGGGTTGCCGTCTTTGCCGTCGGCACCGAGTCCGAAGCGGCCGGTCTCGAGCGAGCGGAGGGCCTTCTGGAGAGACTCTTTGAAAGTCCGGCCGATCGCCATCGCCTCGCCGACACTCTTCATCTGAGTCGTGAGAGTGGGATCTGCGTCGGCAAATTTTTCAAAGGTGAAGCGGGGCAGTTTCACGACGCAGTAATCGATCGACGGCTCAAAGCTGGCAGGTGTCTCGCGGGTGATGTCGTTGCGAAGTTCGTCGAGCGTGTAACCGACGGCGAGCTTGGCTGCGATTTTCGCGATGGGAAATCCGGTCGCTTTTGACGCGAGCGCCGAAGAGCGGGAAACCCGCGGATTCATCTCGATCACGATCATGCGACCGTTCTCGGGATTGATGGAAAACTGAATGTTAGAGCCTCCGGTTTCGACACCGATTTCGCGAATCACAGCGAACGAAGCGTCGCGCATGTGCTGATACTCGCGATCCGTCAGAGTCTGAGCCGGCGCCACCGTGATCGAATCACCGGTGTGAACGCCCATGGGGTCGAAGTTCTCAATCGAACAGATCACGACGCAGTTGTCGGCGTGATCACGCATGACCTCCATCTCGTATTCTTTCCACCCGAGGAGTGACTCGTCGATCTGGACTTCATCCACCGGAGAGAGGTCGATTCCACGTCGGCAGATCGTTTCAAGCTCCTCACGGTTGTAGGCGATTCCGCCGCCGGTTCCACCGAGCGTATAGGCGGGACGGATGATGAGCGGGTAAGTTCCGATTTCAGCCGCGATTTCAAAACATTGACTCATCGTGCTACCGACGCCGGACCGCGGCATGTCGAGCCCGATCTTCGTCATCGCATCTTTGAAAAGCTGTCTGTCTTCACCTTTTTCGATCGCGTCAGCATTGGCTCCGATGAGTCGAACGCCGGACTTCTCAAGATAACCGGATCGAACCAACTCCATCGCTGTGTTCAGAGCGGTCTGACCTCCGAGCGTGGGAAGCAAGGCATCCGGCTTTTCTTTCTCGATGATTTTTTCAACAACCTCCGAAGTGATCGGCTCGACGTAAGTCTTCGAGGCGAATTCGGGATCGGTCATGATCGTCGCCGGATTTGAATTTAAGAGAACGACCGTATAGCCTTCTTCCTGAAGCGCTTTACAGGCCTGAACCCCGGAGTAATCAAATTCGCATCCCTGCCCAATAACAATGGGTCCGGAACCGATCAGAAGAATTTTGTGAATCGAAGTGTCACGCGGCATATTCCTGAGTGTAAAATTTCTCACCATTTGCATGGGCCGGGCGAGGTTGCAACGGTGGAAACCGATTTTTCACGACTCATTTATAAATCTTTCGCCCCGTTGAAGCAGGATGAGCGAGCGAGTTGCCCAAGTTTCCGCTTGAATTCGCATCCAAATCCTTCAATGATGCGCCAACCACACGACACGATATGAGACGCGTTTACTTAGCTCTTCTGGCTCTGACCTTCTGTTTTGGCTCCACCGCTTTCGCCGAGCAATACGCCAACATCAAACCCGAACTGAAGTGTCATTACCCGCGTAAAGACCGCAGCTTCTGCAAAGTCTTTCCTAATTTCTCACTCCGCCACAAGCTCTGCAATCCCGCTCCGGGAATGCTGGGCAATATCGAGTGGTGCCGCGAGGACGTTACGATCACGGATCGTGATGACTGCGGAAACTACCAGACTTACGAGGCGGTCGTGATCACCTACCGTCCGGTTTACGCGAATGGCGCGTGGGGAAAAAAATTCCAGCGAACCTATCGCAAGGAAGCGGAGATCGTGACTCCGGCTCTCGTCTCCAAGTGAGTTGAGCCGAAGCAAATCCGTTGCTTCAAAAAGCACGTCGATGGAATTCGACCTCACCGGCGAGCATTCGCGCTACGCTTATAAACTTCTCGCCGGGCTCGTCACCCCCCGCCCCATCGCCTGGGTCACGACCCTGAATGAGGATGGCTCCGTAAACGCGGCGCCCTTCAGCTTTTTTAACGTCCTCGGAACGAAGCCACCTATCCTCGGCTTCGCGCCGGGTGATAAAGAACCGGGAATTCCGAAGGACACCGCGCGAAACATTCGACGCACGGGAGAATTCGTCGTCAATCTCGTCGACGAAGCCTGCGCCGAACGGATGAACCTCACCTCCAGTGAAGTCGCCGCAGGCGTGAGTGAAGTCGAACTGGCTGAACTGAAGACCGAAGCGAGCGTCGCGATCGCCGTTCCCCGCATCGCCGAAGCACCCGTTGCTCTCGAATGCCGCGAATGGTCCACCCTCGAGATCGGCAAAAACCGCCTTGTGATTGGATTGATCGATCGGGTCTTCACTCAGGACGGCGTTCTCGATCCGGAAACCCTTCTCGTAAATCCGGAGGCCTTTGCTCCGATTGGCCGGATGGAAGTCCCCTCAGGCTATTGCCGGACGTCCGACCGCTTTCAGATGAAACGGCCGGAATAGGGCGTTCATCGCGAAATAATTAGTTTGGCAAAGTGAAATAATTCGCTTCACTATCTATAGAGTTTATAACTAAATTCTTAACACTCTTGCCCGCCGCCCGCTTTGCCAGACCGCCCCACAGATCTTCCCGGAAAAAATTATTTCCAAACCCGCGAAAAGCTCAGCGAAACCATCGCACTGCTGAACGAGCTCGGCGTTGATTGCGGCGTCGATCCGGCGAGGCTTTCGCTCCTTCAGAACCTCATGGCAAACCTGGAGGACCCGTTCCTCTTCGTCGTCGCCGGCGAGGTCAACGCAGGCAAGTCGACGCTACTGAACGCGCTTTTCGGAGAGGACTTTTGCAAATCCGACGTCATTCCGACAACGGAGCGGATCGCGTTTTTCAAACACGGCGTCGAATCGCACGAGTTCGATTTCTCGGAAGAAATTGTCGAGGTCTTTCGCCCGAACGCTTTCCTCAAAGATTTTAACATCGTTGACACTCCGGGAACGAACTCGATTGAGTCCAAGCACCAGCAGATCACCGAGCAATTCCTGCCGATGGCGGATCTGGTGCTCTTCGTCTTTTCGGTGACCAATCCGTGGGGAGCGACGACCTGGGATTTTCTCGATCGCATTCACCACCAGTGGAAAAAGAAGATCGTCTTCGTTCTCCAGCAATGCGACCTCCGAACCGAGGAGGAAGTCTCCGCGATTCTCGAGCACCTTCAGACGACCGCGCACCACCGCTTCGGCCAGCATTTCCCGACCTTTGCGATTTCCGCGAAGCAGGCTTTTCTCGCCAAGACGTCAGGCCTGAAAAACGAAGAGCTTTCCGAGACGAGCCAGATCGGAGGCCTCGAGCGCTACATTGCGGGCGTCGTCGAATCTTCGGAACCGCGTCTCATCAAACTGATCCACGCGTGGCGGGCGTCGTGCTACGTCCTTAACGATATCAAAGAAAAGCTCGGAGCAGCCTCTGAGATCATTCGGGCTGACAGCGAACTCCTGAGCGAACTCGAGCCGGCAAGCGCGGCACAACAGGAACGCACCCTGAAAAAATGCGAACCTCTCTTTGAAGCCTTCGACCAGAGTTTCATGGCAGCGGGACTCCAGGCGGAACCGCTCCTCGAATCCGAATTCAGCGTGATGTCCGCCCTCATCCCTCAGCGACAGCGCTCCGAAGAGATCGAAGGATTGATTTTCGCGACGACGATGAAAGCGGTTCGCCGCAGTATCGGATCCGGCGCGGGCGCAGTCGAAGAGGACGTTCAGCATTTCTGGGAACGCGTCGGCGACGAAATGCAGGCCGCCTTCAATCTCGAACTCAGCGTCGGCGACGAAGGAAGTCCCGATTGGACGGAATCCAGAAACAAACTCGAAGAGAAAGTCGAAGGAGCGACCTCGGAGGCACTCCGTGACCTGCAGTTAAAAGATCAACTCGGTTTGCTGTTCTCACGCCGCAGCAAATTGATCTGGGGATTTATCTTCTCGGCCATCATCGCCTCACTCGGAGGCGTCATTCTCATGATGCTCGATTTCGCCCCGTGGAACGCCGTGAGTTTCGGGATTGCCGCGATCTGCCTCGCGCTCGGCGCCGTCGTTGGAGCGCGCTCGGTTAAGACGACGCGCGCCTTCTACACGACCACGATCGAAACTCACCGCAAAAAGGTCGCTGAAGCTCAGCGCAAAGCTTTCTCCGAAGGAACCGCCGAATTCTATCACGACTTTGTCGCGCTTTTCGAGCCCCTTCGAAATGTCTGTCGCGAGCACCGGGAAAAATATGAGCCGCAGCTCAAAGTGATCACCTCGGCGGAAAAAACACTCGCTGAACTGGAGCATATTCTTGCACCGGTCGAGAAAGCGCTTAATTCTCGTAAGTAGCCGAACCCGGCTGAGAAACGGTGTCTGGAAAAATTAACATCATTGCCCGCCGAAACGGAGTCGGCCTCGATCGCGATGTCGATCTCCTTCACGACGTGCTGAGCACGGCCGGCTTTGAAGTCACGATCAGTCATTGCCGCGGCATCTCCCCCTTGCGGCGATTCTTTCCGGAGAAAGGGGAATTTGATGCCAATCTCTTCGTCGAAAGGATCTTCCCCCGCTGGCTCGGCAGCGCCCCGATCAACATCGTAATACCGAATCAGGAGCGCTTTCCGAAACGCCACCTCCCCCTTCTCAGGAAGATGAATCACGTCCTCGCGAAGACAGCCCACGGGCATGAGATTTTCTCAAAGTTCGTGCCCCGGACGCATCTCGTCCGGTTCACCTCTCCGAATCTGTTCAACGCGGAGATACCAGAAAACGAATCTCACGCCTGCCTTCATCTCGCCGGCCGCAGCACGTTGAAGGGAACGGAAACGGTCCTCGCCCTGTGGGAGAAACATCCGGAGTGGCCACAGCTGACGCTCATCCAGTGCAGCGAAAACGCACCCGCGTCGGTTCCCGGAAATGTAACGCTCCTCACCGACTACCTGAGCGATGAAGAGATCCAGCGCCATCTCAACGCCAATCCCATCCACCTCTGCCCCTCACTTTCCGAAGGCTGGGGGCACTACATCGTCGAAGCAATGAGCTGCGGCGCCGTCGTCGTGACCACCGACGGACCGCCGATGAACGAGCTCGTTACGGCGGGCAGAGGCATCGCGGTTCCCTTTCACAAAAGCGAGCCCCGGCACCTCGGGACCAATTTTCATGTCGATCCCGACGCGCTCGAATCGAGCTTGATTGAGCTCTTCAGCGCTTCACCCGAATCGTTGAAACAAACCGGCGACGCCGCGAGAGACTGGTTTTTGTCCAATGATCAGCAGTTCCGGGAAACACTCACTCAGACCGCAAAAGAAATCCTGAGCGCATGAGTGACCACGGAAACAAATTCGAAGAAGTGGAGCTGATTCTCGGCAATTCGAACCGGCGCTTTTCCGGAGTGACTTCGACTATGCTCCAGGTCTTGCAGCACCAGCAGAAGCACATGAAACTGGCTGTGCTGGGAAAACACCACCTTCCTGAAGGAGTGCCGGTCGTCACCTTTATGGAGTTGGCCCGCCTGTGCAGCCAACCTCTTCCCGACGGGAAACCCCGCATTTTCCACGCGCGTCGCAACGACGAGATGATCCAGGCACTGCTCCTCAAACATCTTTTCGGAGCAAAGATAAGGATCGTCTTCACCTCGACGGCTCAGCGTCATCATTCCGGTTTCACCCGATGGCTCATGAGCCGGATGGATGCCGTCATCAGCACCTGCAACGCGGCAGCCTCCTACCTGCGTACGCCGCCGGCGCTGCTCGCGCCTCACGGGATCGACCTCGCGACTTACGCGCCGTCGAGCGATCGACAGGCCGACTGGGATCAGTCAGGACTCCCGGGCAGCAAAGGCATCGGGATCTTCGGTCGGGTGCGTGAGCAAAAGGGCGTTGATCTCCTCGTCCGCGCTGCGATCCCGCTTTTAAAAGATCACCCGGAATACACCGTCGTGATTTGCGGGGAAACGACACCGGATCAAAAATCCTTTCAGGAAAAGCTGATTTCAGAAATCAAAGCAGCAAACCTCGAGGATCGCTTCGTCTTCCTCGGAAAACGGCCCTTCGAAGAAATTCCTGTTCTTTTCCGCTCCATGACGATCGTCGCGGCCCTGAGCCGGAACGAGGGCTTCGGCCTCACCGTTCCCGAAGCGATGGCGAGCGGAACCGCGGTTCTCGCGTCAGAAGCAGGCGCCTGGAAAGACATCATCGAGGATGGCGTCGATGGCCGTATCGTTCCCTGCGGTGACCTTGCCGCGACGCGGGAAGCCCTCGCCGACATGCTCGCGTCTCCGGACGAGCTCGAGGAGATGGGCCGAAAGGGGCACGTCAAAATCCGCGAGCACTACACGATCGAACGCGAAGCGGAAGCGCTCTGTGATTTCTTCAAAGCGACCGCCGCGCGCTAGAGGGAGACAACTACTCTTTCAGAATCCGGGGTGCGCCGCCGACCGGTGAAATCGATTTCACGGAGACCTCGACCTCTCTTTCCTGCCCCAGCCAGTCCATGAGAACGGCAACCCTGTCCCCGTTCAGGCTGATCCGGCTAACGACCGTTGTCACTCCCTGGAGGACGCCTTCATCAATCACGACCTCATCCCCCTCTTTGATCGAAGTTTCGAGGACGCGAACCGCACCATCCTCTTCCGGAAACTCCCTCTGGAGAGCCGCAATCAGCTCATCTTCGATCGTGGGATAGCGGTCCGCAAATCGAAGCACGCCGGTGACATTCGTCGTCGCATTGACCGTGCGCAGCTCTTGCGAAAGGTCAAATTTGGCAAAAATGTATCCCGGGAAGAGCGCTTCAACGAACCAGGACTTCCCTCGCTTCGTTGATTTTTCGTAACGAATCCGCGGACAGAACACCTCCTCCAATTTTGCGTAAGTGAGAAGATTCCTCGCGGCAACGTGCTCGGCTTTCGGTTTTGTTCGAACACAAAACCAACCATTTCCGGTTTCGTGACTGGACGGTATCATAGGGGAGATAACAGGGAGGAACGCTCACTATAGAGCCTCACCATGCAGGTTCAACCGGCGGTTTTTCCCGAGAGCAGGACTTCTTGCAGAAATGGAAAATTGCCTTTATCAGTTCACCGGAATGCTTCCCGCCACAGGCATCGGCCTCACGCATTATGTCCTCTCCGATTGAACCGAAAAAACCGGCTCGCGCGCTCGATCTCGCGAAGACTTCGTCGGATGACCTCGCCGAAGACCGCACCGATGTATTCAAGCGGCTTCTCAGCTATATCAGGCCCTACCGCACGCGTCTGACCTGGGGAATCATTTGCGGGGTTCTTGCCGGGGTTTTCAACGGGGTCCTCCTCCTCGTTTTGAAATCTGTCTTCACCGTGGTTCTGCCGGGCGCTCAGGGAGAACCCATTCCCGATAAATACTATCCTTTCAAAGACTTACCCGTCTTCACCGATTTCACGATCACGCCGCCGCCGATTCCGGAGTGGCTTTTCGTACTGCTCGTCTGCCTGAGCATCCCCGTTCTCTTTCTGATCCGCGGGCTCTTCTATTTCCTGCATCAGTATTGCATGCTCTGGATCAACATGCGGGTCCTCTACCGCCTCCGCGATGAGTCCTTTTCCAGCCTTCTCAAACAGTCCCTCTCTTTTTTCAATCACGTAAAACAGGGCGAGATCATCCAGACGGTCGCCAACCAGACCCGAACCACCGCCGATGCCGCGAGCCAACTCCTCAGCGCGCTGATCCAGCACCCTGCCGGGATTATCTCGATCATCGCAATCGTGGTTATCATGGATCCGATTTACACCCTCGGGGCCCTCGTCGTTTTCCCACTGTGCATCGTCCCCGTTGCACTGATCAGTCGCCGGGTCAGAAAGGCCGGAGGCCGCGAGGAGGAGGAATCCGAAAGTCTCATGGTGATCCTGCACGAAAGCTTTGCCGGGATCCGTCTCGTCAAGGCAAACGGCCGTGAAGAGTTCCAGCGGGAACAGTTCAACAAAGCGAGTCAGCGCATCGTAAAATTCATCATCCGCTGGCGTAAGGCGATGGAGATTTCCAGCCCCATGGTGGAAATCGTGGGATCACTCGGCGTCGCCGTCGGGATGGCCTACGCGTGGTGGACCCAGATGGCGCCGGAGACTTTCCTGACGTTGAACCTCGGTCTCATGAGTATCTATCCGCACGCCAAGGCGCTCAGCCGGATGCAGATCCAGCTCCAGAAATGCTTCGTCGCCGCCCGGAAGGTCTTCGGATACATCGATGCTTCGCCGGATATTCAGGATCCACTCAACCCCGTAGAGATTGAGAAATGCCGCGGTAAAATCGAGATGCAGGACGTCGTTTTCTCCTACACCGGCGATCGCAACGCGCTCAACGATGTTTCCATCACTTTTGAAGCGGGGAAAAAATACGCACTCGTGGGCCAAAGCGGATCCGGCAAGTCGACGATGCTCTCGCTCCTGCTCCGATTCTACGATCCCGAAAGCGGGAGTATCACCCTCGACGGGGCGGACATCCGGGATCTCAAACAGGTTTCCCTTCGCGACCAAATCGGGCTCGTGAGTCAGGACACCTTCCTTTTTCACGAAACGATCCGGAACAACATCCGTTACGGAAAACTCGACGCGACAGACAAAGAAATCGAGGAAGCGGCCAAAAACGCCTTTGCTCACGATTTCATCATGGAACAGGCCGACGGCTATGAAACGATGCTGGGTGATAAAGGGTGCACGCTCTCCGGCGGACAGCAGCAGCGCATCTCCATTGCCCGCGCCATCCTCAGAAATCCGCCGATCCTCTTTTTCGATGAAGCGACGTCTGCGCTGGACTCGGAGTCAGAGCACTCCATTCAAAAAGCGCTCGATGAGCTTTCCAAAGGAAAAACCGTCATCGCGATTGCCCACCGCCTCTCCACGATTCTCGATTCCGATGTCATCGTCGTCATGAAGGAAGGAAAGATCGTCGATGCAGCCCCGCACGACACGCTGTTGAGCCGCTGTCCCGAATACAAACAGCTTTATAAACTGCAGTTTTCGGAGAATTCGAATTCCTGATTCGATGTTGCGTCGGCCCACAAAGCTGGCACAGTCCCCCACCTCCTAATTTTGAGTGGATATGACCGCTCTATTAGTCTCGAAATGAAAGCCTACGAAATTTTTCAGGAACTTAAGCCGGAGACAGCTGCGTCTGTCTTTCAATACCTTCGCGACGAACAGCGTGAAGTTTACACCGCCTCACTTTCCTCACTTGCTGCGAACCGAAAGCTTCGCCCCGTCTTTATTCAGCGGAAGCCGGCTCCGGCACAAATCGAATGGCTGGTGAAAAATGTGAAGCTGCGCGCTTCCGGAGAGATCGCCGAACACGTCATCCAACTGTGGCTCATGAAAGGCCACCAGAATGTGCTCGTGGAATTTCTCGACGGCCTCGGCATTGAACACGACGGCGAAGGCGCTGCTGACGATATCCCGGACGAGTTCGACAAGAAGAAGCTGAAAAGCACCGTCGAAAAATTGCTCAAGGATCACGATCCTGAAATCGTGAAGGCCTACATCCACGTCTTCCAACTCCAGCGTTTCGAAGGCTGGCCTGAGATCACTGAACTGATCGAAGCCACACCTGAACTCCAGTTCGGCGAGCCTGCTCCCGCTCCCACTCCGGAAGCAAAGGAAGAGCCCGGGGAAAAGCCCGCACCGGCGAAAAAAGCAGCGACAAAAAAAGCAGCCGCCGCCAAGCCTGAGGAATCAGGCGACAAAGAGGAATAATTCCCCCGATGAAAAGCGCTTACGAACTTGCGATGGAACGGCTTGAGGAGTCATCTCCTCAGGCAAAGATCTCCGACGAGAAAAAGGCGGAGATTGCGGCCATCGACGAAAAGTTCAAAGCCAAAATCGCAGAGCGGGAAGTCTTTCTCGCTGACCTGCTGGTCAAAGCTCAGATGGAAGGCAACTACCACGAGATGACGCAGCTCGAAACGCAAAAGGCCCGTGAAATCGCGAGCCTGAAAGCCGATTGCGAAGCGGCGAAAGAGAAAGCACGCGCGTCTTCGTAGCGGCTCTCCTGCGGAGGCCTCAGCTGAGGATTCCTTTGATGATCTTCCCGTGCACGTCGGTGAGGCGGTAACGACGCCCCTGAAATTTGTAGGTGAGTCGTTCGTGGTCGACGCCCATCTGGTTTAAAATCGTGGCGTGCAAATCGTGTACGCTCACCGGATCCTTCGCGATGTTGTATCCGTAATCGTCGGTTTCACCGTAGGTCGTTCCACCTTTGATTCCACCGCCGGCCATCCAGATCGAAAAGCACCTCGGATGGTGATCCCGCCCGTAGTTCGTCGAACTCATCGCGCCCTGACAGTAAACCGTCCGCCCGAACTCACCGCCCCAGATCACAAGCGTATCTTCGAGCAAACCGCGTCTCTTGAGATCGGTAATGAGCGCCGCACTCGCCTGATCGGTTTCCTTACACCGCTGCCCGAGCTGCTTCGGCAGGTTTCCGTGCGTGTCCCATCCCCGATGGAAGAGCTGAACAAAACGCACCCCTTTCTCCGACAGCTTTCTCGCGAGGAGGACGTTGTAGGCATACGTCCCCGGCTTCCGGGCATCTTCGCCGTAGAGATCGAACGTGCTATCCGGCTCATTACTCAAGTCCGTCAATTCAGGGACCGAACTCTGCATGCGGTAGGCCATCTCATACTGAGCGATCCGCGCCTGCGTTTCGGGATCGCCGAACTCCGCATGATGCATCACGTTGAACGCACCAATGTGATTCAAAGTCTTCCTCCGCAATTCCGATGACATGCCATCCGGGTTGCTGAGATACAACACGGGATCTTTTCCCGATCGGAACCGGACCCCCTGGTGCTTCGACGGCAAAAAACCGGCACCCCAGAGCCGGTCGTAAAGGGCCTGACCGCCGCGGTTGGAAGTCATCGAGACAAACGCGGGAAGATTCTCATTCTCGCTCCCGAGCCCGTAACTCGCCCACGCGCCGATGCTCGGGCGACCGGCGAGTTGAAACCCCGTTTGAAAGAAAGTGATCGCGGGATCGTGATTGATCGCCTCGGTGTGCATCGACCGGACCACCGCGATGTCATCGGCGATGCCTCCGAGATGAGGAAGCAAATCAGCATTCAGTTCAACGCCACCTTCACCGAATTTCTTGAAGTTAAAAACGGAACGGGCCACGGGAAAGGAGCTCTGCCCCGCCGTCATCCCCGTGAGCCGTTGACCATTGAAGACCGAATCAGGCACTTCCTGACCATGGACCTGATCGAGATGGGGTTTGTGATCGAAAAGATCGTGTTGAGGCGGCCCGCCACTTTGAAACAGATAGATGACACGCTTCGCCTTCGGCGCGATTTGCTGATACTGAGAAGCCCCGAAGAGCTCGGGATCCAGCAAAGAGGACAGCGCAATTCCACCCAGCCCTTTTGCCGAATTCGAAAGGAAGCTGCGACGCTTTAGCAATGTGTCAGGTGTTTCGATCATTTCCGTGTGATGACTTCATCGAGATTCAAAAAGACATTCGCGAGAGCAGTGTAGGCGGCAATTTCGGATGCAGGGAACGACTCGTTCACCGGCGAGGCACCCACCGCGATCAGCTTCGCGGCACCTTTTTCGTTCTCCGCAAACTCACTTTGGTATTCCACCATCGCACTTTCAAAGAGGTTGCGCTCCTTCTCTGCGAGCGGTCTCGCGGTTACCGCCCGGAAACCAAAACCCACCGGATCATCACCGCCTTCCTCTAACATTCGAACAGCGAGGTGACGGGCGCTCTCGACAAAGGCGGTTTCGTTCAAAAGCGTAAGCGCCTGCAAAGGCGTGTTGGTTTCCTTCGACTTCACCCAGCAGGCCTCGCGATCAGCCGAATCAAATACCGCCATCGCCGGAGGTGCGACGGTTCGTTTCCAAATCGTATAGAGGCTCCGACGATAAAGGTCATCCCCTTTCGATTGCGTGTATTTCATCCCCATGCTCATCTCCGCCCACAGGTCGGCCGGTTGATAGGGACTGACCGAGGGTCCGCCGATACGTTCTTTTAAAAGCCCCGAAACCGACAGCGCCTGATCCCTCAGGACATGTCCCGAAAGGCGCTTCCGTGCCCCGCGCGCGAGGTGACGATTGTCAGGGTCGCGCTCCATCGCCTCCGCATCGGCATGAGACTGCTGCCGATAGGTGCAGCTCATCACGATTCGCTTTTGCATCGCAGCGACATCCCAACCGCTCTCGCGAAACTCGACCGCAAGCCAGTCGAGCAAATCGGGATGACTCGGAGCCTCGCCCTGCACGCCGAAATCCTCCGCCGTTTTCACGAGTCCGGTGCCGAAGTATTTCTGCCAGTAACGGTTCACCGCGACCCGTGCCGTCAGCGGATGCTCAGGCGACAACAACCACTTCGCGAGACCGAGTCGATTTTTGGGAAGACTCTCGTCCATGGGTGGAAGCCTCGACAGCGTGGCGCGTTCGACTTTCTCCCCGTAGTCGTGGTAAACACCCCGATTTCGAATGTAGGTCGGCTTCGGCGCGGCCGCTTCCTCCATCACCATCACGGTGGGAAGCGCCGCGAGATAGGCTTCCAGCCCCTCGCGTTGCTTCACGTAATCGGCATACGCAGGCGTCATCTTCAGCCGCGAAAACGTCTTCCGCTTTTCCCCTCCGTATTCGGCCGCGAGAATCTCAATCTCCTCCGCACAGAGATCGGTGTCGTAGAGTCGCACGTCACGAACCATCCCCGCGAACTTCCCGGATTTCGGACGAATCCCGCTTCCAATGATGAGAGGACGTTTCTCATCAACGCCGCCCGTGTTGCTGTTCGTGTTGTGTAAAACCTCAACCTCAGCCCGCTCTCCGTTGATGAAAATGAACTGTCCGTTGGCACTCTGCGAACCGTCGTTGGATATCGCAAGGTGCGTCCACTCGTTTGCCTTCAGTGGTGATCTCGTGCGAACCCTTCCGGCCCCCGCGACCCATCTCGAGATCAGATCGAACTGAACTCTTCCCCCATCGACAAGCGCGACCTCGACTCCCGGCCGGGTCGTCCCACCTTTCTGGCGTGAGAAGAGAATCGCATCCTCCAGCTTTGACGGTTTCACCCACAGGGAAATCGTAAAATGCCTGTCCGCCCGCATCGTCGCCTTTTTATCAATACCCGGGATCTCAAGACTCGACTGCCCATCGAACACCGCAGCTGATCCCGAAAAACTTACGTCACCCTGCACCGTCGCATTTTCCCCGGGGAGGCTCTTCAACGAAAAATGATGGAGTAACTTTCGATCAATCAGCAACCCACCCTTCTGCGGCGTCTCGCCCGGCGCCAACTTCGATTTCGCGTCCGCCAGAGCCGCTTCCCGCCTCGCCAACTCCTCCTGCTGCTCCTTCGTCGGAGCGGGAATGACGGGCTCGGAATTGTGTGACTTCAACGCACGCCCCGCCTCTGTGATGCTGTTGAAAAAGGCGATCAACTGATAGTAATCCTTCTGCGAAATCGGGTCATACTTGTGATCATGACAACGGGCACATCCCGCCGTGAGCCCCATCCACAACGTCGACGTCGTATCGACCCGGTCGACGGCGTTCTCTAACAGAAACTCTTCGACGACCAACCCGGCCTCCGAATTGTAGCGGTGATTGCGGTTGAATCCCGTCGCGATGCGCTGCTCTATCGTCGGATTCGGCAGGAGGTCACCCGCGAGCTGCTCAATCGTAAATTGATCAAACGGCATCTTCGAATTGTAGGCATCGATAACCCAGTCACGCCATCGCCACATGAATCGCGGCCCGTCATATTGATACCCATCCGTATCGGCATAGCGCGCCGCATCGAGCCATGGCAGCGCCATCGCCTCACCGTAGCGAGGTGAATCCAGCAAACGATCCACCAGCGCCTCATAAGCCGAATCGCCCTCCGACTCGTAGGCCGCGACAAAATTATCCACTTCATCAAGCCCCGGAGGAAGCCCCGTCAAATCGAGCGTGACCCGTCTGATCAACCGCTCCGGAGACGCTTCAGGGGAAAAACTCATTCCCTCCTTTTTCAACCGATTGAAGACGAACGCGTCGATCGGGCCCTTGACTCCGTCGTGCCGAGGCACCTCCGGCCGCAGCGGTTTCACGAAGGACCAATGTTCTTTATACTCCGCTCCCGCATCGACCCACTTCCTCAGCGAGTCTTTTTCCGCCTGCGAAAGCACGAGCTTCGATTCGGGTGGCGGCATCACCTCATCGGAGTCCGTCGAAAAAATCCTCTTCACGAGCTCGCTCGCTCGAGCATCCCCGGGAACCACCGCGGAATACCCGCCGAGATCCGCCGTCGCGCCTTCAAAGTGATCGAGCCTCAGGTCCGCCTTCCGATCCGCTTCATCCGGCCCATGACAGTGAAAACACTTGTCAGAAAGAATCGGAAGCACTTCATCGGAAAGACTGAGATCATTCCCGACCGCGATACCGGTGCACAGGGTGAGAAGAAGTCCTGTAAATCGTTTCCACATAAGAGGTGGCGATTATACCAATCATTTGCCGCGAACCAAGACCAGTTCGCTGACAGCATTGCGCCCTCATTCAGCGATTTGTCTCAATTTTTTTAGCGGGATCGCCTACGTATCCTCCCGCGACGAAACAGGGTATAATCTTGCACCCAACCCTGTTAGATACAGCCCCCGACACGGTCTCATCGATATGCCGCGTCTCTTCACGTCATGAAAATCGCTATCCCCGCCTTCGCTTTAAGCCTGCTGCTGCCGGCCCCGGCCAGTTCCAACGATTGGCCGAGGTGGCGCGGTCCCATGCTCAACGGAGTATCGAATGAAACCGTCCCCGCCACCATTCCGGACAAGCTCCCGGTCGCATGGAAAGCACAGGTAGGCACGGGATTCAGCACCGTCTCCATCGTTGGAGATCGCGTTCTCACGATGGGGAATTCCGGGGATCAGGATACCGTCTGGTGCCTCAGCGCCGCGAGCGGGGAAATTCTCTGGCAACATCGCTACGACTGCGAACTCGACCCCCTCTATTACGAAGGAGGCCCCGGCTCGACCCCCACGATCCACGGGGGTCGCGTCTACACGCTCAGCAAAAAGGGACACGCCCGATGCCTTGACCTCGAATCGGGGAAGCCACTTTGGTCGAGAGATCTCGTCGCCGATCACGGTTTCGAACTCCCGGAGTGGAGCTTCGCCAGCTCCCCTTACATCGACGGTGATCGCGTCCTCTACAACGTGGGCCGCGGCGGCCTCGCCCTTTCCGCCAACACCGGCGAAACGCTCTGGATGCCTGACACAGCCACCTCCGGTTACGCAACCGTGGTTCCCTTTTCCTCAAAAGAGATCCCGCTCCAGCATCTCCTTTTTTCAGCGAAAGCGCTGATCGCGTTCGACTCAACGAACGGAAATCAAATCTGGAGCTTCCCCTCGAAAGCGAGCCGTGACGTCAACGCAGCAGATCCCGTCGTGACGGACGAAGGCATCATCCTCTCATCAACTAACGGAACCAAAATGCTGAAGCCCTCGTCATCGGGATCCGAAGCGGAGGTGATCTGGGAACAACGCGATCTCAAGTGGTATTTCAACGCGGGCGTGGTCATCGACGGGCACATTTACTCCGTCAACGGAACGACTCACAGACCAACCGAATTGACCTGCACCGACCTGAAAACCGGCGAACCGATCTGGTCGGAAGAGGGTTTCGGGAACGGCGCAGTTACCGCCGCGGGAGACACCGCGTTCCTTTTCGACAAGGGAAGCCTCATCATTTTCCGGACCACCCCGAAAGGATACGAGCCCCTCCTGCAGCAAAAACTCGCCGAGGGCAAATGCTGGACCGTCCCCGTGCTCGCGAACGGTCAGGTCTACTGTCGCACCGCCGAGGGAGAACTCATCGCTGTTAAACTGTCAGGAGAATCACCCTGACACGGTACCACCGGAATTGCAGTTGCAGACGATAATCGTCCAGCCTTTGTCCTCTCCAGTCGTCCAAACGGACTTGAATGTCGCAGCGTTCGCTCGCGAGGTTCGCCGGGAATGTGGCAACCCGAATCGCGTCAGGTGCCAATTGGGAAGAAGTCGCCGGCTGTGTCCTCCGTTGGCTCAGATGGGCCGCTGGAGGCTTGAGACCACCAGGCGAGGCACTTGCCAAACATGATAGTCGTGAAGTCCGGAATAGATGTGTGAGCACTGTGACGACAGGCGTGGGAAAGTGGCGTAATTCATTGAATGAGAGTCTGATAAACTGATTTGGAGGACTCAGTTTTGTCTGCGTGAAAACTATCCATCTTGAGCACTCGCTAAGCATTGGAAGTTCAGCCCCTACTGAAGGGTATCTTAAAATCGGTTTTCCAAGGAAGCAGCCACGACAGGAGATTTTGCATTCCCTGATAGGACGGACCAATGCCCCCCCCTTTCACTCGCTTCCTTTCGCGAAACGTTTATGAAAAATCGCAGTCACGCCACTGGCTAAAATGGTGAATCGCGAGAGATTCCGGCATTCGATCACATGACTGCCACAACGCTCCTCTCTTCCCGATTTTTCCTTCCGCTTGGCTTACTCCTGCTCGCATTCACGTGGGCGGCATCAGAGGATACGGCCTTCGATCCCGGCCGTCTTACGCCGACGACACTGGCAACGGGCCTGATCCGTCCCATGGAACTCGAAGTCGCTCCCGATGGACGCGTCTTCTTTATCGAACTGGACGGAAAGCTTCGCATTTTCCATCCCGACACTCAGAAAATCACGGAAGCGGGCACCCTCGAAGTCGCGACGCAACAGGAGAACGGACTCATCGGAATCGCCCTCGATCCCGGGTTTGCAAAAAATCAGCATATTTTCCTGCAATACTCCCCGCCCAATTATTCGGGCCAACACGTGAGTCGCTTTACGATGAAAGGCGATACGCTCGATCTCGCCTCTGAAAAGCGACTCCTGAAGTTCGAAGAGCAGCGACTCCAGTGCTGCCACCACGCCGGATCACTCGAGTTCGGGCCTGACGGATGCCTCTTCATCGCGACCGGTGACAACACCCACCCCGGCGGAGATTCGAAGGGATTCGCTCCGATTGACGAACGCCCCGACCGGATGCCCTGGGATGCGCAGAAATCGGCTTCGAACAAATTCAGCTACAACGGCAAGGTGCTCCGGATCAAACCGAAAAGCGATGGCACCTACGAAGTCCCCGAGGGAAATCTCTTTCCCAAAGACGGCTCCGAAGGCATTCCTGAAATCTACGTGATGGGCTGCCGGAACCCCTGGCGTATCAGCGTCGACCAAAAATCCGGCCACCTCTACTGGGGCGAAGTCGGACCCGACGCCGGCGTTCCCGGTGACCGCGGCCCCGCCGGTCACGATGAAATTAACCAGGCCCGCGAGGCGGGAAATTTCGGATGGCCTTACTTCGTCGGTCCCAACCTCGCCTACCCCGACGTGAACTTTGAGACGGGAGAAATCGGAGCCACCCAATCCCCCGAGGCCCCGGTGAACGACTCACCCAACAGCAAAGGCGTTCAAACGCTGCCGCCTGCTCAACCGGCCTTTATCTACTACCATCGGAACGAAACCGAAGACTTCCCGAGGCTGCGCACGGGAGGAAGAACCGCCTGTGCCGGACCGGTCTATCATTACGACAAGGACCTCAAAAGCCCGACGAAGTTCCCTGAACACTTCGACAACACCCTCTTCATTTACGAGTGGTCCCGCCACTGGATATTCGGAGTCAAGCTCGACGCCGAATCGGACATCGAGTCGCTCGATGAATTCATGCCTGATTACGAATTTGCGAGACCCATCGACATGGACTTCGGACCGGAAGGCTCGCTTTACCTCATCGAATACGGGGAGACCTGGGGCGTGAACGCCGACTGCAAGCTTGTTCGCGTCGACTACATCCGCGGCAATCGCCCTCCGAAGATCAAACTCACCGCGAAAGACACCGCCGGAAGGCCTCCACTCGAAGTCGCCTTTTCCAGCGAAGGCACCGTCGACCCCGATGGCGACGAGCTGTCCTACGAATGGAAAATCGTCCCCGGAAGTGACTCCTTCAAAGACGAACGTGCCAATCCGACGCTCGCCTTCGGGACGATCGGCTCCTACCAGGCCGTCCTCACGGTGACCGACGAGCACGGAGCCTCGGCAACCGCCTCGACTCCTGTGCTCGTGGGAAATGAGCCACCGTCCGTCGAATTTAAATCGCCGCAGGACGGTGACTTCTACGATTTTGATTCCCCGATCTCGTGGGACGTTGCGGTAGTCGATCCCGAGGATGGAGATCCCGTGTCCGACCGCGTTAAGATATTCCATCAACTGGTCCCCGGAAACTTCAAAGACACTGAGGCCTCCCTGACCGGCGCAGAAACGCTGCCACCCGGACTGGAGCTGATGAAGAAGAGCGACTGCTTTAACTGTCATATCGTTGATCGAAAGCTCGTCGGCCCGTCCTATCTCGAAGTCGCCGCCAAATACAAGGATCAGGAGCACGCGCTCGACGAGGTCGCCAAGCGAATCGTGACCGGTTCCAGCGGCATCTGGGGCGAAGTCCCAATGATCCCCCACCCCCAGCACGGGATCGAACAGTCACGCCAGATGGTCGAATGGATCTTCTCCCTCGGCGAAGAGAAATCCGGCTCAGTTCTTTCAGGATTGACCGGTGAGTTCAGCCTCGGAAAACCCGAAAAAACGGACAAACAAAAAGGACCCGGCGTTCTCATTGTCGAAGCAACTTACCTCGACGGTGGCGCTCCTCCCATCGCCCCGTTGAGTGGCTCAAAGAGCATCCGGCTCAGGAGTTCAACGCTCCTCCCCGCCGAAGCCGATGCCTTCGATGGGCTCAGCCTTTCGGGAACCCGCGCCGGTGCCATCATGGACAAAGGTTGGCTCAAGTTTTCCCATCTCAATCTCACTGACAGAACCAAAGCAAGCGTCACCTACTCATCCGGCGGCCCCGGAGCGACCATCGAAATCCGACACGGGTCCGAAGACGGGGAGCTGCTTGGAAGCGTCGTCGCCGCGCCCACGGGCGGCTGGGACAAACAGAAAAATCTCACGTTTGAAATCAAACCGGCGCCAAAACGAGGTGATCTCTACGTGCGATTCTCCAATCCGGGCAAAGCACACCTCATGAATTTAGAATCGATCTCCCTTGATCGGTGAATCCCTTCTGTTGTCTAATCAGCACCCATCCTTATTTCCATGCCTCAAGAACCCGACGACTCCATCGCTCTGCTCATCGATGCGGACAACGCCCCCGCTGCGAAGATCGACTTCATCATTACCGAGCTCGCGACCCACGGGGTCGTCAACATCCGCAGGGCCTACGGAAACTGGACGAAACGGGGACTCTCAGGGTGGACCAAAGTGCTGCACGAAAATGCGATCGAGCCGGTCCAGCTCTTCGACATGGTGAAGGGGAAAAACGGAACAGACATGAAGTTGCTCATCGATGCCATGGACATGCTCTACACCAAAGACGTGCAGACCTTCGCGATCGTCTCCTCTGATTGCGACTTCACTCCGCTCTGCATACGAATCCGCGCCGAGGGAAAACAGGTGATCGGTTTTGGAGGACAAAACACACCGGATCCGTTTATCAACGCCTGCACCCGGTTTCTCTACCTCGACGATGACGACGCCGCCGGCAAAGCGCGCAAGGAACGGAAGACTTCCGGCAACCAGCTGAAAGGCAACACGAAGCTCATGAACACGCTTCGCAGCGCGGTTGATGCCGCAGCAGATGAGGACGGCTGGGCAACCCTCGGCCCCGTCGGAGCCTACATCGCCAACCAGGGCCCCTTTGATCACCGCACCTACGGATTCAGCAAGCTCACCGACCTCTTCAAAGCGATCGACCGATTTGAAATGAAGAAGGTCAAACACGGAACCCAACAGGTCTATCAAGTTCGCCTCAAATCAGCTAAACCATGAAATTCCATCTCCTTTCCGCCCTGTTGCTCTTCGCTCCCGCGATCGGATACTCTGAGGCCCCTCCCCAATTCCAGTGGGATGAAGTCGAGATCGACGAAATCGAAATCGGCTACGGCCTCGCCCTGAGAGACGTCGACGGCGACAAAGACATCGATATTATTCTCGCCGACAAATCGACCGTGCAATGGTATGAGAATCCCGGCTGGGAAAAGCACGTCATCGCCCGCGATCTCACGGAACGCGACAACGTCTGCATCGCAGCACAGGACATCGATGGTGACGGCAAATGCGAGATCGCGATTGGCGGTCAGTGGAATTTCAAAGAAACGATCAAGGACGGCGCAGTCACTTATCTCGTCGCGCCGGAGGACAGAACACAGCCCTGGACGCCGATCTCGCTACCCCACGATCCCAGCACGCATCGCATGCATTGGATCAGGGGCGCAGACGATTCCTACACCCTCATCGTGAAACCGCTTCGCGGGAAAGGGACCCTCGACGGTGTCGGAAAAGGGCTTCGCATCCTCGAGTATTTCAAACCGGAAGATCCCACGGCAGAATGGAAAACCCGTGTCGTCGGGGATTTCCTCCACCTCTCCCACAACTTCCATCCGGTGAACTGGGATGACGACCCCGAAGAGGAACTTATCGTCGCAGCGAAAGAAGGTGTTTGGCACTTTGATAGAGTGAACGACGAATGGAAATCGAGGCAGCTCACCGAAGACTTTGCCGGCGAACTCCGCGATGGCAAACTTCCCGGCGGACGACGCTTTATCGCCACCGTCGAACCGATGCACGGGACCCGTTCTGCGGTTTACATCGAACCTGAAGTCGGCAAAGGCCTCTGGAAGCAGACTTCAGTTCTCAGTGACGCGCTCGTTGATGGTCACGCCGTCGCGATCGACGATTTTCTCGGAATTGGATCCGGCCAGGTCGTCGTCGGCTGGCGGGCGATGCATCCCAAAGAGCCGAAGAGCGATCCCGGAATCAAATTTTTCACCCCGCTCGATGACTCCGGAACGAAATGGCGCGAGCACCAAATTTCCGCCGAAGAAGTCGCCGTCGAAGACATCAAATCGGCCGACCTCAACGGCGACGGCAAAGCCGATATCGTCGCAGCGGCGAGACAGACGAAGAACTTGAAAATATTTTTCAGCAAGTGAGCCGCAGGCCGGACTAACGACCTCTCAGAATCGCGGCGGCGACGACAAGGTCACCGGGAACGGTGATTTTCAGATTCGGCTCCGTGTTTTCAACGAGCCTGACGGAGACACCAATCGCTTCCATCGCGGATACCTCGTCAGTGACCACGGCACCCTCAGAAAGGACGTGCCCGTAGGCTTTTTGAATCAGCTCCCGCTGGAAAATCTGCGGGGTCTCCATCGCCCAGAGATTGTCACGGGAGACCGCGCCACACACTTCCAAATCGTCATTTCCCCGTTTCAGGGTATCGGTGACCCGATGCGCGAGAGTCGCAGCTCCAACACGTGCGGCCTCGCTGGCACAACGCGTGATCGCTGCCGCCGAAACCAGCGGACGGGCCCCGTCGTGAACCGCGACGAGATCAAACTCTTTCCCGACACGATCCAGCCCCGCATTGACAGAGAGATGTCGCTCCGCGCCACCTTCAACCGCCCCCGCAAACCGACTGATCCCCAACCGTTCGACGGTCGCCTCAATCGCATCGAATTTCTCCGGATTCGTCACCACCCGGATCTCGCCCACTTCGGGGCAGGACTGAAACGCGAGAAGCGATCGCGTGAGAACGGATTCGCCTTCGAGGTCCGCTTCCAATTTATCAAAGCCCATGCGCCGGCTGCTCCCGGCCGCAACAATGATCGCCGAAATTTTCATGGAAGAACGGCTCGTAGCATCAACTAGCTCAGTTTAGCCATCACCGCCTGGGAGAGCGTTTTCCCATCAGCACGTCCTGCGGTTCGCTCCTGAACGAGCTTCATGACCTGCCCCATTTCCTTGCGGGAGGTGGCACCGACCTCCGCGATCGCCGCATCGATAATCTCTGCGACCTTTTCCTCGCTGAGAGGCTCAGGCAGGTAGCCGTTCAGGACCGCCATTTCCTCTTTTTCCTTGTCAGCAAGCTCGGGACGACCGGCAGTTTCATACTGCTCGATGGAATCCTGACGCTTCTTAACCTCTTTACGAATCACCGCGACAACTTCGGTATCGCTCAGCTCAAAATCAGCCCCGCCCTTTTCGATAGCCGCGTTTTTAATTGCCGACTTCAGCATGCGGATTGCTCCGAGAGCAAGTGCGTTTTTCTCACGCATCGCTGTCTTCATATCTTCCGTAATCTGTTGGGATAGTTCGCTCATGGGGGTAAGGTAGCAACGATCCCAACTTTCGCGAGACGTGAAAAAAGAATCTTTATCTCCTGAAACCCGCCCCTCATTGAACCTTCCGGGACGCCTCTGGAAAGTCGCCATGGGCGCCTTTCTCATCGCTGTCGCCTGGGTTCTCGTCCAGTATCTGTGGCACTCGCATGAGCGGGCCGCCCTCATGGATGCCTGGACAGAAGTGCCCTGCGTAATCACTAAACTCGAGGTCGATGACACGCTCCTCAACCAGCGAGGAATGACCAAATACCTGATGGTCGTCGCCTATGATTACGAGTTCGACGGGGAAAAATTTACCGGCTCCCGAATCAAACGACTTCCAACAGAATCGAGCGATCCGAGGAAGTTAAAAAAACATATCGAGGCCTATGCGGAAGGCACTGAGACGGTGTGCTATATCAATCCTGAAGCTCCGTCGGAAGCAGTATTGAAAAAGGACTCCAAAGCCGCCCTCTATTCGATCTGGTTTCCTTTCCTCTTCATCATCGGCGGAATTGGAATGATCCTTTCGGCGCTCTTCCGGAAGAACTGATCAGGAGACCCCGGGCGCGCGCCGGCCCGACATTCGCGGCCAGTGAGGCAGAGCCATTCTAGCGATCCAACTCGCTGAGAGAGGCGATCACTTTGGCCCTCAACTCGCGGTTGTACTGATCGAGGTGCTCGTTCGGCACTTCACCCATCACCTCCCACGCTTTCTCAATTTCACCGGCGTCGCGGTGAATGATAACCTTCTCAATGAGGTAGCAGCCAAGACGGTTCTCGAACTGAAGCCGCGTCGTCATTCCCTTGTCGATATAGCTCAGCGCTTTTTCAAACTGCCCCGCTTTCCGGTACTCCCTCGCGAGATCCAGATACGCCATGCCCTGTCGAAAATGGGCGTCGACTAAATCCTCACCGTGCTCAAAAAGCTCATCCGGCGTCAGTATTTTCCACTCGATGAGCTGACTGAAAGTCTTTGAATAAAACGGCTGAAGGCGATGCTCGAAGGGATGCTTCAGATAGGCTTTCACCAAGTCGATCCGCGGCTGATCTTCCAATTCGGCGGGATCGACTTCCTCCGGGTTGACCGCTTTCCTGAGGCGGCGCAGCAATTGATTTCGCATTTTCAGCCCTGCATAGAAGAAAGGCTCGGTCTCTTCTGAGAGCGAATAATACCACCGGGAAGCCCTCTCCCCGTTGCCGGAAGCAATCGCGATAATGCCGTATTTTGACGGCAACGAATCGATCCCCGCCAATGACTCCAGTCGCTTCGAATCCGTCCGGGCCAGCATCATTTCCAAAAGCGAAAGCCATCGCTCCGTCTCACCGTGCGCCCCCAACACTTCGCTCTCCTCCATCTCCACAGCGAGATCGACGAGTGGTTGCACGCTCTCTCTATACTCGTCTTTCTCTGCGCTCAGCTGGTTGAGGATCATCCAGGACCAGACAAAAGATCTACCGCTCCCCGCCGCCAAATCCTCCGCCACTCTGCCAGCCAACCTCTCCCCCTTCTCGACCAGCGCGGCCTTATCTCCTGATGCCGCGTAAACTTCTGACAGCTCCACTACCGGCATTTCAGTCGAAACCGCGAACGTAGCGATCCATTCGAGGTATTGAAAAATCGTCATAACGCCCCTGATTCCTACCAAAACGCGGGAAACCCGTCCAGCTCATTACAAATACCTCGAAGACGTCATTGTTGATCCAGTCGCGAATGTGTTGTTTTGACAGTATGGCTGTCTGCACCAGATTTTTTCTCATCGCCCTCACTTTCCTGTTTGTGCAAACGCAACAGGCTCAGGAAAGCGACTCCACCTTCACGGTCCCCCGATGCGAAGCAATCCCTCTCGATGGTCATCAGGTCTCGATGCGGATTGATGGCATCGAAAAACTGCGCTGGAACTTCGGAGAGGATTATCCCCGTCCGTATTTTTTCCCGTTCAACGGCCCGTCGGGCTCACCGCTCACCCGCATGGGCCATCCGGGTGCTCCTGACCACGACCATCACCAGTCCGCCTGGTTCGCCCACCACATCGTTGATGGCATCAGCTTCTGGTCAAACAATTCCAAAGCAACGATCCGGCACAAACAGTGGTATCGCTACAAGGATGGCGCCGACGAAGCGGTCATGGCAGCGCTCCTCGGGTGGTATGACGAAGAAGGAGGAAATGAGATCGCCGAGCAGGACGTCGTCGCTGCGCTCAGACCGCTCGAGAACGGGGAGCACACCCTCGAGATTCAACTCACGATGAGACCTGCAAAAGGGCGGGAGAGCGTGAACTTTGAAAAAACCAACTTCGGGCTCTTCGCGGTTCGCGTCGCGAAATCACTTTCGAACCGCTTCGGTGGAGGCAACCTCACCAACAGCGACGGCGTCGTCGGAGAGAAGGACATCTTTGGGAAAGCGTCGAAATGGATGGACTATTCCGGCCCGGTCGTCGTTGGCGAGGGTGAAAACCGAAAAACCGTCACCGAAGGCATCACCTACTTTGATCACCCCGCCAATCCCCGCTACCCCTCAAAATGGCACGTTCGATCCGACGGCTGGATGGGGGCCGCCTTCTGCCTCGATGAAGGATTCGTCGCGACCGCTGAGAACCCCCTGACACTTCGCTATCTTCTACACGCTCACTCCGGTGCCTATGATGCGAACAAGGCAACCGGGGTCGCCGCTGATTTCGCAGATCGCGCCGTTTTCAAAATCGAGAAAGCGAAGAATTCGGGCCACCAATACGAAGTGACGAGAGAGGAAGATAAAAAACTCACCGGGAATGCCGCACCTGAATTAATCGAGTCAAAACGCATCTGGGACAAGGGGACACACAACGCGTTCACCGACTTGCTCTTTCACAAAGGAAAATGGTACTGCGTCTTCCGTGAAGGCAGTGCCCACGTCTCACCCGACGGTTCGATCCGCGTTATCACTTCGCCCGACGGCGATACCTGGGAATCGCTCGCCCTGATCACCCATGACATCGAAGACCTGCGCGATGCGAAAATCACGGTGACGCCGGACGGCAAGCTCATGATTAACGGCGCCGGCATGCAGGAGGACAAACCGATCCGCTACCAGTCGTTTTCGTGGTTCTCGGAAGACGATGGGAAAACCTGGAGCAAAGAGCACCCCATCGGCGATTACGGTTTCTGGCTCTGGCGCGCGCAATGGCACAAGGGAAAGAGCTACACGATGGGCTATGAAACGAATCGCGACCGCGAGCAGAGAACGACCCGCTTTTACCGGAGCGACGACGGCAAGTCCTACGAGACGCTGATTTCGAAAGTGAACCTCCCCAACGGCGTCGGCGAAGACACGATTCTGTTCCTCGAAGATGATTCAGCACTCTGTCTTTTCCGTCACGAGACGGGCGACAAAATGGCCTTTCTCGGGAAAGCGAAACCGCCCTACGATCAGTGGGAGTGGAGAGCGATGAACAAACGCATCGGAGGCCCTAACATGATCCAACTTCCCGACGGCAGGATCATCGCAGCGGTGCGGTCCTACAACGGAAAAGCACGCACCTCGCTCTGCTGGCTCGACCCCGAAAACGCCACCCTGACCGAATGCCTTACACTGCCCTCCGGTGGAGACACGAGCTACGCAGGATTGGTTTACAAAGACGACATCCTCTGGGTCAGCTATTATTCCTCACACGAAGAGAAGACCTGTATCTATCTCGCGAAGGTGAAACTCTGAAACACGCCTTCGATTGAACAGGGTTGAGTCACTGACCTGACCCTGTTGCGTCACGCGCAGGGCCCTCGGAAGCGCCGTCAGTCGCTGGACGAATAGCTTCCGCGAAGAATCGGTGAAGGCAGCGCATGAAACCGCCTCACCCCGCGCGCTTCGCTTTCGACTTCTTTGCGCGGCTCGCCTTGAGGCGTCTTTCCAGAGCCCTCACATATTCCCGTCGTTCACGGGGAACGGAGAAGCTGCCGCTGACGCGTTGATCAAAATTATTTATTATCATCGATTCTATATTCGACCGTCATCCTCCACGCGCTCGCGACTGAATGCACCGTTCTCGCGATGAAGTGTCCGGCTGATAAACTGTCGTCTGTATTACGCATTTGAGAGCCACCCGCTCATTTCCCGCCTTCGCTCTCGTAGCGGGACGGGAGCATTCCTTTCTCCTGCTGAAAGGCTTTGCTGAAGTGACTGAGACTTTGGTATCCGACCTCGACGGCGGCTTCGCTGACGTTGTATTTCCCCGTCGCGAGAAGACTTGCCGCTTTCTCGATGCGGACTTTCCTCACATACTGAAGAATCGTGCGCCCTTCGCATTCTGAAAACGTCCGACTCAAGTAGTGCGGACTGCAGCCAACGTAACGAGCCGCCGCCTTGAGATCCAGCGCCTCGTCGAGATTCGCCTGAATGAACGATTTGGTCTTCACGACCCGCTCCTGAGCAAGCCGCTTTTGACGCGTGCAGAAAAATTGCTCCTCCGATTTGGGAGCGTGGTAGAAGCAGAGTGCGATCACTTCTCTGACCCGCCCCTCGTTCCACAGATCGACGGCTTTTCCTGTTACCGGTGGATTTCTCAGATCGGAAAAAATTCGCTCACTGATCAATTTTGACATGATCGTCTGAACCGGCTCCCGCCTGCCCTCCACGTCAAATACGAGACTCGAAAGTTCAGCCGCGAGCTCAGACCACGAACTCCGGAGAGTGCTCTGAATCAACCGAATCTCGAACCCGAAAATCAGCAAGTCACTCCCGCCGCCACCGCTCCACTCAATCGTATGAGAGGAGCCCGCTTCATTCCTCAGAAAAATGAGGTGTCCCGCTTCGACAGTCAGACAGGGACGGTCATCTTTGAGAATGCGAAGCGCCCCCTGTCGATGGAGCAGGCAGATCAGTTGATCAGATTCCACCCGCAGGGACGTCGCAGTATTTTCCGGAGAAATCCCGTCAACCGCCCACACGGGAGTGCGGTTAATCGAACCGAAAAGAGTCTTTGTCGCTGCCGGGCTATAATTCAACGCCTTATTGAGACGCTATCTCATTAATAAAGCAAGTGGTTCAATTAGCGATCTTTTGCCATTCCCATCGCCGAGAATCCGCATCTGAGGGCGAAAAAGGCCTCTGCTGCCTGCTACAACGCGACCATCTTCGTCCAGATCCGGACGATCTTGGATTTCGCATCCCAGGAATCCCCTGAGTAATTATTGATGAATACAGCGAACGCGTAGCGCTTCCCGGAACGGGCGTTCACGTAGCCCGCGTAGGTTTTGATGCGATCGAGCGTGCCGCTTTTGGCACGAACACGGCCTTCGGCGGAGGTGCCGCCCCCGATGCTTTTCAACGTCCCCGAACGCCCCGCAACGGGAAGTGAATCGTGGAAGGCGTCAAAGTGCTCGCCTTTCGCAGCATGGTAGTGAATCAGCGCCATTTGCTTCGCCGTCACCGTGTTGGAACGCGAAAGCCCGCAACCGTCTGCCATGTAGAACCCGGTCATATCGATCCCTTTATCGGCCCAGTGTTCGGTCACCGCTTTGGAAGCATCGAGAGTGGTCCCGTTTCCTTTCGCCTTCAACCCGATCGCACGGTGCATGCACTCGGCTCGTAAGTTGACCGATTTGTGGTTGGTCAGGACCATGAGCGAGGCGAGAGAATCGGATGATTGCTCGTGGATGACTTTGCGCGCGGCGAGAGATTCCCCCGCCACCATCATGAGCCGGACCGTCGTCGGCTCCCCCGTGACCTCGAGCCCGCCCTGATTGAGATGTTTCGTAAAAGCGCGTGCGCAGAAAAACGCGGGATCGGGAAGTGCCCCCTTGATCGTGAAAGTCGACTTCCCGGCAGGAACGGAACCTCTCAGGTAAAACACCTTACCGTAAGGCACGCCGTAAATGTATCCCTGATCCCCGGACCCCGCGCTGCCCACCCGCATTTCGTTGATAAACTCGACGCCGGGAAGGTTCGGATCGGTTCCGATAAACTTGGCAATGCCCCCCACTTTCGACGTTTGAAAGGAACAGAAAAACTGATTTTGGTGAAAGGTCAGGCCGCTGGCACCCGCTCCGTAGTAATTACCGATGTCGTTCCACTGCCACGAATCGGGGATCAATTTGGTCCCGAAAACGGAGGCATCGCCAACGACAGAACCTTCAACCTTTTTCACCCCCGCCTTCGCCAACGCCTCCTGCCAAACCGCGAAGGTTCGCGAGATTTGTGAATCGCCGAGGGTGGGATCACCGCCGCCCCGAATCACGACGGCCCCCTTCAGGGTGCCGTCATCACCGAGCACTCCGGCGGTCTGTAATTCGGTTTTAAAACGGTAGTCACTCCCGAGGATTTCATTCGCCGTTGCCGTCGTGATCGACTTCATCGTCGAGGCCGGCACGAGCCCCTGATCGATCTGATATCCGAAGGCATCGGACGGCTCGCCATCGAGCGGCACGAGACAGACGCCGATCGACGCGGTGCGTGTTCCCTTTTCCTTCTGAATCGCCTCAACCAGTTCGGAGAGTGAATTATCAGCAAAACCGGCTACGGGAAATCCCAGAACGAGAGACAGGAGAAGGACTTGGAAACGCATTTACTAAGCAAACCTGAAATATCGCAGCATTCAATCCCGAACTGGCCGAAAACTCCAGTCTTCGTCTCCGGGGGAACCTTTGAGAACCGCCCCGCCCGACTTGAGCGCGAGATCCTCGAGCGCAGCGGGCGCAATCCCCAATTCGAACGGGATTCGAACGTATAGTTTCACCCCGGAGTTCAAAACGCCCTGCGACAAGACCTCGAGGTCAGCGCCAAATTTTCCGTAATCCCCCTTGCCCATGTATCCGTTCGTGAACCAATAGATTGCCCCGGGCTGATGCTGCGTGATCAACTCAGCGAGACCGGCAACGTGGGGATCAATGCCCTTGGGAGGCCGGTTCCGGTTCAGCAGCCCCTCAATACGGCTCAGATAAACCCGGTCCGTTTTCGGCGCCCCTTTGGTGTGCCCCCTGACCTCCTCCAGAATACGCTCGAAATCCGCCATGTAGCCGGAGACGTAGCCGGGAAGCCCTCGTGATTCGAATTCCCTGAACCGCGTCACGTCCTTTTCGACAAACCCGAAACTGAAAAGCACTCCCACCTTCTCTTCGGAAATTCCTTCGAGATCCGCCTCAATCGAGGGCCTTTCGCGAAGCGCTTCAAAGACCGCATCATCCCGCAGCGTCCTTGATTCGGCATCCGGAAAGGGGAGCATCGTGGCGTCATAAATCCATCTCCGCCCCGTAATCGATGGCAACCATTCTTCGTTTGAGCGGACCCATTTCAAACCGTGCTTCGCTTCAAGCTTCCCCGTCCACGCCGTATCGAAATGGAGTTCGCTCGAATCCACCTGCATGCGGCTCGCAATCGCACGGCTTCGAATTCTGAACGGAAATCCGAACTGAGCCTGATGACTCAAAGACGGCGTCTGCCAGGATCGAATCACAATCCCCCCGGTTGCTTCCAGCAACTCATACCAATCGCCGGGACGACTCCGCGGATCGAGGCGGTCATCGTCAGGAGGCGGAGGAGACGACACCCATTCCGATCCCGCAACGAGCTGTTCCTGCGACACGTTTCGAATCACGAGTTTCCGCTCCGTCTCTTGAGATTCATTGAGGAGTTCGGTGAGCGCTGCCAGTCCCGCCGGCGTCTGCATCCCTTTCATCGAAGTGATCCAATAAACCGTAGCGACCTGTTTTTCCCTGAACAGCTTCTGCATCGCATAGAGATTATTCCGACTCGCCCCGACCGAAAATGAGCCCTCTTTGTCGAGCCCCGCGCCCGCGACTTCAGTGTATTCAACCAGAGGGCGCCCCGCCTCCTGAAGCTGGTCATTTAAAATCCGGATCTCCTTTCTGACCTGCGGAACGAGGAAACCCATCTCCGGCGAAGTGTCGAGGACGATGCCGAGCCTCGCCGGCACATCCTGACTCTGCGCGACAACGCAAAAGCCGAGCGCGATAAGAGCTGTCCACCAACGGTTCATTCGTGGCTGAGCGTCGCCCACGGCTCTGCCCACCGTCAAGGATTCAAACGGGAATCGCCCGCATCCGCGTCCGCGTCCGGCGGCCCGTCGCGCCAGCTGATATGAGGCGGCCCCACTTTAAAAATACGAATATCATTCGGCCAGAGTTTCTCCTCTCGCGGCGCGACCGGAATGTCCCAGGACTCATTCGCAACCCGGATCGTGCGACCCTTGCGAAGTCCTTCAAACATCTCGTAGATATGAAACCGGATCTCGACACCGCTGCTTCCCGCCGGTGGATTTTTGATTCGCTTCACTTCCACGATCGTCGCGGGCTTCTTATCGTTGATGTCATAAATCCGCATCGATGGTTCGGCTGCCCTCACCACGATTCGCTTCGCAGCGGCCAGCTCTTCCACCAGCTCCGGTGCGATCCCCGCATGAAGCTGAATCGTCACCTCTCCCTCGGCGCCTTTTCCGGGGGTGTGCTCAGTCTTCATCACCTTTGCCCCGACGCCACGCAATTTCGCATGAGCCACATAACGCCCCGTTTGAATTTTCTCAGCCTGTATACAGCTCGCCTCATCAAGCCAAATATCACGGCAAAGCGCATCCTGCTTCTGCGTGCCGAGCAACGACACCCACCCCAGATTCAACTGAACGACCTGGTCCACGGCGAGGTCATCGATCGAGGCGAAGCCGTTCCCCTTCCAGTATCGCGTCCCTTCGTTCAAGCGGAACGTCTGCTCGCCGACCATTCCTTTGAGGTCGCCGGATTGCACCTCTCCGGAGTCCAATGAAACGCGCTCGACCACGAACTGCGTCTTGTCTTCGGCGATCGTCTTGACCCGCCACCCTGCGTTGTGACGACGGTAAAAACTGAAATCATCTTCGAGCAGAAACACCCTCGAGTATTTTGACTCCACCGACCTCAGATCCGGTCGCGCCATCTTTCCGGCCATGTAACCGGACTCGGGAGGCGTCACTTCAAAATCCCCTTCCGGCCCGAGATAGAATTCACCGTGAAGGTGGGTTCCGATCGGAACATCACGAAGCTCAGCAGGCGCTCCATTCAGAAAAATCGCCCCGTAGGGCAGCATCCGGAACTGGTGTGGAAGATCCCAGAAGTATTTATTGAGCGTTCCGTCCCGGTCGAGCCTGAGGATCCCTCTGCGGTTGACGTGCTCGACCAACGTGATCTCCCCGCCGAAATAGCTGGCTCCTCCCGGGTCGGGGAACGCTTCATCCATCGCAATCCGGGGATCCGCCTTTTTTTCCTCCGCTGAGGCAAACGTCATCGCCCCGCCAATTCCCAACAACACGATTGCAGCAAAAATTTTCATCGTAACTCTCTCTACGCCTCGATCTCTGAAAGCGTGTTCACGCTGTCGGCGAAGGACTCGACTTCGACATCCATTTTCTGAGCCAGCGTGACTAACAGATTACTAACACGAGCATCATCGTTCACGGGTTGGGAGCAAATTTGATAATGCTCCTTCGGCTCATTCAGGTTGTAACCATCGAAATGGCCCTGATTAAAATCGACATGTTTCCCGTGTTTGAGTCCGAGCGACTTCCCTCCTGCAACGAGAGTCGGCACGTTGGCATTTCCGTGGCTGTGCCCGTAGGCCATCCCGCTGCCGTACATCGCGATCGTGGAATCGAGCAACTTCCCGTGTTCGTCTTCGACTTCCGAGAGTCGATCCAGAAAATAGCTGAACTGCTCAAAATTGAAGGCGTCGCTTTGAGTCAAGCGGTCCAATTGATCGGCGTCACCGTTGTGGTGCGATAACGCGTGGCGCGTCTGATTGATTCCGAGCTCGGGAATCGGAAGCCCTTTCCCCTCGTCTCCTGAACTGAACGTGATGACCCGCGTGACGTCCGTCTCGAAGGCAAGGATCATGAGATCATACATCGTTCTGAAATATTCTCCGGGATCCCCCTGCGAGACCTCTTTCGTAATCCTGCGCCGCGACGCATCGTCAATCTCCGGACGCGGCACGTCGAGCCATTGATTGGATCGCTCGGTGCGAATTTCGACTTCCCGCACCGAGGTCAGATACTGATCAAGACGCGTCCGATCCTCGCTTCCCATCCGGCGATCCAACTCCTTCGCTTCGCTGAGGACCGCATCGAGAATGCTACCCTGCCGAACCAGCCCGGCGCGCTCCTTTTCAATCCCTCCGTCAGGTGCCTCGAAGAGCCTCGCAAAAATCTGTGCCGGCTTCGTCTCAGCCGGAAGCTGAATCCCGTCTCGATTGTAGGCCAGCGATCGCCCTGTGTTGCTCAGTTGCAACGATGAGAACCGTGTCAAAGGAGCCGTCTTCTCCGCGATCATTTGATCGAGCGACACGCGGTTTCGCTTGCCCGGACCAATCTCTCCCCCCGTCAGCCAGATCGACTGACAGCCGTGGTGATGCCCCAGTCCATTCGGGTGATGCAAACCGGATATGGGCGTAATGTCAGGACGATGTCTTTCGAGCGGCTTCAAGCTCCGGCTGAAGGTATAATCGGCGCCCGCCTCAAGAATCTGGTAGTCCAGTGTATTAACTCCGTTCGGCAGGTAGATGAAAACGCTGCGCTTCGGCCTTGGCGCAGGAGCAACACCTGCCGCCCGCAGCGGTCGCATGCAATCGAGCATCGGAAGCGCCACCGACGCCCCGATCCCCCGCAGGAGGTGACGCCGCGAGAGAAGCCATTTTTCAGATTGGATATTCATGGGAAAATTAGAAACCGCGGATCGACACGGATTTGGATTTATTAATGACTTGCTTCCAAGTCGCCCGGGGATGTTTAGATTTTACGGTCAGCCCGATCTTAAAGTCACTCATCTCTTCAGAAATAAGTCAGACGTTACGAAGCGTTTTATCAGACTCTTCAATCGGTAGTCGTCCTTTTTCGACATTTCGATAATGGCTTTCATTTCCGCCGCGTCATCAAATGACATGCGACGGCGCAGGGCGTAGGTCGACAATTTCTCAAGGAGGGCGTGAGCAAACACTTCCTCTCTCCCGGCCAGCAGACGTTTGAATTCATCCACTCCCGCAAAGGTGCGTCCGTCAGGAAGTTTACCGCTGGCGTCAACGGGGGGATTATCTCCCGTCCCTTTCAAGACCACCTCTTCGGTGCGCCAGCGACCAATCGCATCGTAGTTGTCAAAGGCGAGCCCGAGAGGATCGATCCTCGCATGACAGCTCGCGCAGTTTGCATCGGCGATATGCGCCGCCAGCTTCCGGCGAATCGTCGCCTTCGGCTCGTCGACAGGGTTGGGTGCAATCGCGTCGACGTTGGGCGGTGGCGGTGGCGGAGTCTTTCCGAGAATCACCTCCGAAACCCAGATTCCGCGATGCACCGGTCGATGCCGCGTGCCATCGGACGTCAGCGAAAGAATCGATCCGTGAGTGAGAATGCCCCCGCGTTTGTCATCGGGCTTGAGAGACACTTTCTGAAAACCGGACTTCTCCGGCACCGGCAATCCGTAGTGATCGGCGAGGCGGGGATTGAGCATCGTCCAGTCCGAATCAATCAGCTCAACAATCGGAGCATTCTCCTGAAAGACGCGGTCAAAATACTTCGTCGTTTCGAGAACCATGCTTTGTTCGAGCCACTTGTCATAGTCAGGATACAACTTCTCATCAGGAGGAAACATCCCCACCTTCTGCAGCTGCAGCCACTGATGCGCAAAGGACCCGGTGAATCGCTGAATCTTCGGATCCGAGATCATCCGGTCCACTTCTGCAGCTAAGACGGCCGGCTCGCTCAAACGCCCGGCACGGGCGGCCTCAAACAACCGTTCGTCCGGCATCGAACCCCAGAGAAAGTAAGACAGACGGGAGGCAAGCTCGAAGCCGTTCAGCTTCTGACGTTTCTCCCCGGCGGTTCCCTCGACGAGATAATTGAAATTCTTTGAAGCAAGCACCCCTAACATTCCCGCCTTATACGCCTGACGAAACTCCGCGCCCGACTCGAGCTGTTGATTGACGATCGCAAGGTAGCGCCCGAGTTCACCTTCACTCACCGGTCTCCGCCAGGCGCGTTCCGCAAATGTCCGGAGCGAGGCTTTCACTTTCTCCGTATCATTCTCCTCCGGGAAAATGCCCTCACGTTTCCTGACATCCTCCGGCTTCAAGATCGGGCCCTCCCACTCGATCCAGTCGAAGATCAAAAAAGGATAAAGCGGGTTGCCTTCGTCATCCGTCATTTTCCGCTGCCAGGGAGCTCGTGATTTCGGGTCATCCAGAGTCGTGAAAACAAAATCCCCGGGACGACCGGAACGCCCCGCGTTGGAGGGGCCCGGCACATCGTTATTAATAGAGATATCAACCTGCCCGTCCGGGAGGTAAGTCTCGAATTCAAAAACGACCGGTTCATCTTCCGGCGCGAGAACGTCCGTTTCGAAAATCATCCGATCGAGCTTTTTCGAAAACAACGTCAGGTGAGGGGGGCGACCTCCTTTCGGCGCGAGACCGCTCACTTTTATTCTGGCGCGATAGAGCCCGGGGCTGTGACCGTGACCTCCGTGCGGACGCAGGTAACTCAAGGTATGCCCCGCCCAGATCAAGGTGCGCACATGCTCCGTGACACCGATCTCGGTCAGTTCTTTTTCTTTCTCACGGTTATGCCAATCGATATCGAGAGCGGTGCGGTGAGTCTCCAGCAACCTGGGCTCTTTATCAGGGAAGGCCCGGTCGAGAACCGTCGCGGCGGCTTTCAAATACTTTTCGACATGTGAGGGTGAGAGCGACAGCTCCGATCCAAGGCGCTCAATCCCCTGCCACTCGGGGTCCTCCGAAAATGCCCCCGGTGCCCGCGTGTCATATCGGACCCCAAGCAGATCATAGACGGTGTTCGAGTATTCTTCACGACTGAGCCGGTAATGCTCCACCGGTGCGCGCTTTGCGAGACGAACCGCCTCACCCTTGCGTATCTGATCCGTCAACCAGCCGACGACGAAGTCCGATTCATCAGGATCGGGAAGCACCTCCTCATCGTCCGGCGGCATCTCACCGGCACCTATCCGCGTGACCACTTCAAACCAGAGGTCGGTGTCGGCTCCGCTTTGAAAATCACGCGACAGGGTATCAATCCGGAAATCCCCCTTCTGCTTATCCTCGCCATGGCAACGGATGCAGTGCTCTTGAAAATACGGCTCCACCTTCCCGTCAGCGGGAACGGCTTTCTCCTCCGCCATGAGGGCCCCCGTCAAAAGCGCGAGCACAAAAGTAAGTCTGCAAAGTATCATCGATGTCGCGCAACACTAACAACCCGCCACCCGCTTGTCATTCTGCGAGATCGCGTCATTCGAAGCCACGATTCGCACGGCCACATCGCCCCGATTGGCATTGACACCGGCCGCTCGATTCGCAGATAATAACCTATGTCTCAACCAATATTGGTAGTGGATGACTCACTGGTGAATCGAACTGTCGCCGAAACGAAACTTTCCGATGCGGGGTTCGAAGTTCTCCTCGCGAACGACGGGAGAGAAGCCCTCGAGATCCTCCACTTGGATAGTGATGAACAGCAACCTCCCGTCATGGCGGTGCTGTTGGATATCATGATGCCGGACATCGACGGGATGGAGGTTCTCACCCACATCCGAAAGCGCTGGAGCAGCATCCAGTTGCCCGTGATCATGGCCACGGCAAAAGACGAACGGGAAGACGTCCTCGCCGCGCTCGAAGCCGGCGCCAACGACTTCGTATCCAAGCCACTCGATCTTCAAATTCTACTGGCACGACTCAATTCGCACCTCGCGCTGAAAAAGACTCACGAAGAGTTGAAGCGCGCACAGCAGTCGCTCGTAAATGCCGCGCGAATCGAATCCGTTGGCCTGCTTGCGGCGGGAGTGGCCCACGAAATCCGTAATCCTCTCGGCCGAATCGAAATGGCCGCCGCGGGATTCGGAACGCTCCTCAGCAGTCTCCCCGAAGCGGATCAGGAGACGGGAAAGATTATCACCGATACGATTCGCGAGTCCGTGAAAGCCGCAGACGTCATCGTGAAGGAGCTCATGCGCGCGTCAGCGGACCAACAGCTCGAGTTGATCCCCACGGACCTCAATGCCGAAGTGAAGAGGCTCGCCGGTGAATTTCAAAATCAATTCACTGAAGCCGGAGTCGAAATCCTCTACCAACTGGAAAACGAGCTCCCTCCGGTGCCGCTCGCATCAGAAGAATTCCGCCGAGGCCTCGGCGAGATCGTCGAGAATGCGATCCAGGCGATGAAACTCGAAGGCGGCGACGCCCGCACGCTCACGTTTCAATCCGAATTAACGAAACTGTCGGGAATTGGTTCGAACGAAGGCGCTCGCTCCGGAAACCGGATGCGGGATGGCGATGAAGTTGTCGCGCTGCATATCATCGACTCGGGACCGGGATTGACGAAAGACGAAGTGGATCGTGTCTTCGACGCTTTCTTCACGACGCGGGCCACGGGAGTGGGAACCGGACTCGGCCTGACCGTGACGCGTAAAATCGTCGACCTGCACAAAGGCCTCATCCAGGTCTCGGCCCGGGAGGACGGAGAACAGGGTTTGCGAGTCAGTCTCTTTTTCAAAACCAACAAAGGGATTCGCACGCACGTGTGAGGATGTCTCACTCCGCTCGACCAAGCTTCCGCTGCATCGCCGCGTAGAGTCGTTCTATCGCCTCTTCGGGTGATTCCATCATCATCCCCTCTTTGATCTTGCTCGCGTAAAGACCGAAAGCGAAGGGGGAAACCGCCGGCACCTCGACCAGCTCCCACTGTTTCGCACCCACGGCCTTCAGAAACAACTTGGCACGCTCGACATCGAGAAACGTGTGCTTCGCTTCGTGGAGCGCCTGACGCATGAGAGGGTGATCCGGCTCGTGTTGAGAGAGCACGTTGAAAAGAATGTCAGAGCTCCATCGAATCTGTTTCATCTTCCGCTCCCCTCCGGGGAGATTGCGCGGAATCATGAGCCCCGTCTGGGCGATTCCGGAAAACTGCCACTTCATCAACTGCGATCCTTCGAGGCCATCGTTCAGTTCTTTGTCAGGATCGCCTTCTTCGAACAGCGATTTCCACGCATCCACTTCGAGCGCCTGGAAGGATTTCAAACTCAAGAGAAATCCGTAGTCATCGATCGTCACGAGCGTGTTGCCGCCGACGGCCTTTTTCAATCGCCGACTGATGATACGCGAAAGGGCATCGTTGGCGCTGCGACCGATGAGGCTGTGAAAGAAAAAATGAACCCGCTCCTCCTCCGCTTCCTCGGGATCTTCGAACCGCTCGATCAGAAAACGGTTCTCTGTCGGAATTTTCGACAGGAGCATCTGATTCTCAAAATGATCGATGATCGCCAACGCGTTCGTTTGTGAGATCGACCATTCCTCGACGAGCCAGTCGCTCAGGTCGCCCTTAGACTCGCCCGCCACGTTCATGCGTCGATCCATCTCTGTGCGAAGTCGTGCAACCTCATTCGCAATCCCCGAGGCGAGCGGCATCTTGTTCGCGTTCCAACTCGGAACCGTGGGCATTCTCCCCGCCGCGTTCTCAACCGTGACCTCGGCGGGAGAGCTGTCGATCAGCTTGACGGTTTTCCCTGCCAATACAAAAATATCACCGGGCTTGAGCCCTTTTACGAAACGCTCCTCGACTGATCCGAGACGTCGACGTTTCAGGAGAACACTCACCATTCCGTCCGCGTGGATCGTGCCGACATTGACGAGATACTCCCGCTCGATCTTTTTTGACACGGTGTGAAATGCGCCATCGCGCTCGATGATTTTCCCGAAGGTCTCGCGATACTGATTCTGCAAAGATCGCCCACCGCCCTCGAGATACTCCATGATGCGGTCGAGCAGTTCCCGGTCAAGGTGGCGAAACGGATAGGCCGAACGGATCGTTTCAAATGCCTCGTCGGCTGTGACGCCTTCATCCATCGCCATTCCCATGACGTGTTGAATGATGACATCGGGAGCAAATTCGAGCGTCTCGATCGGATCGAGTTTCCGCTCGTGCGTGAGCCGGGCGCATACGACGCACTCAATAAGATCGTTGATATTCGTCGCGACGAGAACCCCGTGGCTCATCCGGTCAATCGAATGACCGGAACGTCCCACGCGCTGGAGCGCCCGCGAAATCCCTTTCGGCGTGCTCACCATCACGACCGTGTCGATGTGGCCGATATCAATCCCGAGTTCGAGACTCGTCGAACAAACCACGGCCCGCAGCTCCCCCACTTTCAGTCTGTCCTCAACCTCCTGGCGGATGTCCCGGTCGAGCGAGGAGTGGTGCGCTTCGATCACGGCTTCCAGTTTCGGCAGCGCAAGCTTGAGCCGGTGGGCGATGCGCTCGGCACCGGAGCGCGTGTTCGTGAAAATGAGCGTCGCGCGGTTTTTATCAACGATCGCGGCGATGTCCCTGATGACCCGCGTCGCGGTGTAGCCTGCCGGGGGATAGGCATGTTTTCGAATCGGCGTGAGCACTTCAATGATGGACTGCCGCCCCACCGCCGCCTCCCGAAGGCGACACGCCGGACCTGAACCGCTCAGATACCGCCCCACCACATCCATCGGAGCGACCGTCGCCGAAAGTCCGATTCGGCAGAGCGGTTCCTCCGCCTTCCGCAAACGCTCGAGCCGCTCCAGCGAAACCGTGAGGTGCACCCCCCGCTTGTTCTCCGCAAACGCATGCAGCTCATCGACGATGACAAATTCGCAGCGCTCCAGCGCATCCCGGTAGCCCTTTTGCGGCAGAACAATCGCGAGGCTCTCCGGCGTCGTGATTAAAATGTGGGGCGGCTTGCGGCGTTGCTTCTGACGTTCTGACGCCGACGTGTCGCCGGTTCGCATCCCCACCGTAATCACCTCCTGCAGCCCGAGACCTTCGAGAGGACCACGCAGATTTTTCTCGATGTCGTAAGCAAGTGCCCGCAGCGGGGAAACGTAAACGCAGCGTATCCCGTGCGGCTTCAGGTCCGCTGCGAAATGCTCACGCGCGAGCCGGTCAATGATCCCGAGAAATCCCGCGAGCGTTTTCCCCGATCCCGTCGGCGACGAGAGAAGAACCGATTCCTTTCGCGCAATGTCAGGTATGCACAGACGCTGCGCCTCCGTCGGTTTCCGAAACGTTTTACGGAACCACTTTCCCACGGTCGGGTGGAGGCTGTCGTAAAAATCGCGTTCAGAGTTCACGCTATTGGTTACGATTCTCGCGACACCGCCGCAAGTGCGAACGTGACGTGAATGCAACGCTGTACCCTGTCAGGTCATGCACCCAACAGGGTTAGGTCGGGAGTTTGCAGGAAGCCCGACGCCCCCTGCGAATGCCTTCCGCCGGATCACTCAGCTCCCGCCTTAACGAACTGCTGCCACTCGGGCTGATCGAGGATCGTGCCGAGAATGTCGTGAGTTACCTTGATCGGCGTTTGGTTCGCGTTGATGTCGGCACGACGGTCGGAGTAGTATTCGAGAAGCTCTTTCGTCTCGTCCTCGTAGGTCTGAATCCGGCGTTTGATCGTCTCTTCGCTCGCGTCATCCAGACGCCCCTCTTTCAGGGAACGCTTCCGAATCCGCGTGATCAGCTCATCGCGATTGGGACAGGACAGATGGAAGAGCTGCACCACTTCGATATGCTCCTCGAGCAGTTTTGCCTGCTGAACGCTGCGGGGAATCCCGTCGAGAATGAGCACGTCGATGTCCGGCTTGAACATATGCAAGTCCGCGCGCGCATCGATCTGTGTCTCGAAATACCGGACCGTCAACTCATCCGGAACGAGCTGGCCTTTTCGTGAATAAGACACGAATTCCTGTCCGATCGGCGTTCTCGTGTCCATCGAGCGGAATGCGTCCCCCATCGAGAAATGGTAGAACCGGGGAATCACCCCGAGAATTCCTCCCTGAGTTCCTTTTCCACAACCGGGCGCACCCATGAAAATCACTGCTTTATATTTATCGGGGCGTTCGCCAATCATATTCGGTCAAAGGGTCGAAAAAGGGAATTACACTATCGAATTCACAAGAAAAGCGTAACATTATTGTAAATTTTCCCGAAGTCATGCCTTTCAGTCCCTTTCTTGCGTCCCGCTACCTCAAACCGAAGCGGACGTTTGTCTCAATCATCACCGTTATCTCGATTCTCGGCGTGGCGCTCGGCGTCTGGCTCCTCGCTGTCGTCATCGCTGTTTTCACCGGATACGGAGAGCGTATCAAGGACAGCATTCTCGGCTTCGAACCACACCTCGTCGTCGGCGCCGGCGGCATCATCGACAACTGGCCGGAACCCTTCGAAATCATCAAAGACGTCGAAGGCGTTACGTCGGTGACACCCTTCGTTACGGGGCAGGTCATCATGGAAGTCACGAACGAACGCGGCACCTTTCGAAAAGCGCCCATGATTCGCGGCATCCTTCCTCCTGAAGGGGACGAGTTGGAGCGCATGAGAGGAAAGCTCGCCCAGCGTCAGGATCCCAAATTCCCGACAGATCTCGAGAAGACGGTCCCGCGTGGCGATTTCGACGTGAAGGGATTCTATTCCGCGGTCGTTGGTGACGGTCTTGCCGAAGCCCACGGGATCGAAGTCGGGGACACGATCCTCCTCTATTCCACCGCCGATGTAACGAGGCTCCTCGATTCACTGGATCGCGCGGAGGATTCCGACTCCGAGAAGAAGCGAAAGGAAGGACTCAATGAAATCCGCGAAATGACGGCTCCGCAAGAAGTCACCGTGACGGGGATCTTCGACTCGGGTCATTGGGATTTCGACAGCAACATTGTCTTCGTTCATCTCGAAACGGCTCAGGTGCTCTACAATTTCGACCTCGATCAGTGCCACGGCATCGGGGTGAGAACGGTCGATGGCTTCAGAGCCAACGAGTTTCAGAAAACGTTTCATGAACTGCTTCCTGAAAAATATAAGGCGGTGACGTGGTCGGAGATGAACAAGCTTATTTTCGACGCTGTCGCCGCAGAACGGCAGGCGATGTATCTGATCCTCTTTATGATCATGATCGTGGGCGGCTTTACAATCATGAACACGATGATCACGGTGACTTTCCAGAAGCGGGCCGAGATCGGCCTGCTCAAAGCTCTCGGCGCACGCGAGGGCCAGATTGCATGGGTATTCCTTTTTCAGGGCGTTCTCGTCGGCGTCGTCGGCGTCGTCGTTGGTCTTCTCATGGCGGAATTCACGCTGCATTTCAGGAATCACATGGCGGGATGGATCGGGAGCACCTTCGGCGTCGATATCTTTTCCGAAGCGATTTACAAAGTCGACGGCGGCCTCCCCGCGAAGAAGACGCCGGAGGATTTTGCGATCATTTCCATCGGGGCCTTTCTGGCCTGCACGTTTGCATCATTGATTCCGGCCATGATCGCCGCGAAGATGCAGCCAGCCAAGGCACTTCGCAGCGAGTAGTCCTCTCTACCGCCTTACCTTACCCGGTGCCCGGCACCCCACCTCTTTCTACAAAACATGGACTTTTATCTTTCGATCGGAGGCGAAAAACAGGGCCCCTACTCTATTTTCAAAGTCTCAGAGCTCATTGAGAGCAAAGAAGCGACCGAAGACACGCTCGTCTGGCACGTCGGCATGACCGGCTGGAAACCACTCAAGGAGGTTCCGGCACTCGAGAACCTCTTTGAACACGTCAAGCCGAAGGAGGAGAAAGCCCCGGAAAGGGAGTCCTCTGAAAGACCGCCTCTCCCTGAGGAGCCGCCGAAAGGGCTTCCCGACGCCTCGGGCGCCGCGACCGCAACGATGGAGACAACCTCCATTCAGATTGCGACCAACGTGAGACCCTTCCTGCGCTTCTGGGCCCGGATGTTCGATTACACGATCGTCTCAGTCATCGTATTCCTGCTGTCCGACGTTTCCATGCCTCAACCTCTCGATGGTGAGTCCTTCAGCGACCTCCTGGCCCGCTACATCGCCGAGATGCAAAAACCCGAGGCACAGCTCCTCGCCCGGACGCAGTTTTTCGCGATGATTGGGTGGCATTTCCTCGAAGGCATCCTCCTCCACGTCCTCGGAACCACCCCGGGAAAAGCGCTGTTCGGGATCCGCGTGAGACAGTTGGACGGCTCAAGACTAGAACCACTCAAATCAGTAGGGAGATCATTCTATGTATACCTATTAGGCGTTGGCTTTTACCAAGTTCCGTTTATTCTGATCGGCATGGTATTCAGCTTTTTCAGACTGATGTCTACCGGCGATTGTCTTTGGGATCAGCATCTCGGAGCAAAGGTTGAATATACGAAACTTGGCCCTGTCAGGATAATGCTGGCCATTGGGGCATTTTTCGTTTTAATCATGCTACAATCTCTTAAATTTTCATGAGTCGAAATTGTTCCATCGTACTTCACGCCCACGTTCCCTGGGTGAAGCATCCCAATGTCGAGCACTGTCTCGAAGAGGACTGGTTGCACAGTGCGATCGTGGAAACTCATCTTCCCCTGCTGGAGATGCTGTTCCGACTCCGTAGCGAAGAAGTCCCTTTTCATCTGACCATCAACCTGTCTCCAACGCTTCTCGCGATGATGGCGGACCGGTCACTCAAGCGGAGAACGCTCGCCTACCTCGACCGCACGCTCCGACTCTGTCGTGACGAAGTCGAACGGGGTGACATCACCGGTTTCGGCAAACTCGCTGAAATGTATGAAGATCGCTTTTTCCGTTTCCGCTCTCTCTTCGTGGACGAGTGGCAGGGCGATCTCATCAAGGCTTTCGCCGACCTCCGTGACAGCGGCCATATCGAACTCACCGCCAGCGCCGCCACGCATGGCCTCCTCCCCTTGCACATGCGCGTTCCCGAAACGGTGCAGGCGCAGGTCCGAGCGGGGATTCGTCAGTATGTGCAATCGTTCGGACGCATGCCCCGCGGCTTTTGGTTGCCCGAATGCGCTTACGCACCGGCACTGAGCCGCCTTCTCAAGGGAGAGGGAATCGATTGGACTCTCGTCGAAGAGCACGGCCTCACGACATCACCGCAGGCGGCGGACGAGTTCCCCTTCGTCCCGGGAATCACCGCAGACGATCTCATGGTCTTCGGACGGGATCAGGCGAGCAGCAGCGAAATCTGGAATGCCGATGAAGGCTTTCCCGGCGACAGTCGCTACCGTGATTTTCTCCGCGACATCGGTCTCGAAGCGCCTCCTGAGTATTTGACCGATTACCTCGGCAAAAGCAACGAACGCCAGTTCACGGGGATCAAGTATTACCGTTCAGAGCGGGATGGCGAAAACAGCCTCCCCTACGATACGGCTCTCGCCGGAAAAGCACTCGAAGAGCATTCGGTTCGCTTTGTCAGCAGCCGGGGCGCTCAGCTCGCCGCCCTCGAAGCAAGCGGCGTCGAGAATCCGAATATCGTCTGCGCCTTTGACGCCGACCTCTTCGGACACTGGTGGTATGAAGGCACCGAATTCCTCGAGAGGATTTTTAGAAAAACGGCGGAACGTGAGGATTTTTCCTTCACCACTCCATCGAACTACCTCGCTTCCAATCCGGAACAGGAATGGTCTCTCGCCTCACCCGTCTCCTCATCATGGGGCGAAGGAGGCTACTTCGAAACGTGGACAAACGAGCAGAACGGCTGGGTTCAGGCCGAGCTTCAAAAACGCTCCGAGCGTCTTGCCCGTTTCGTAAAACTGTTCGAAGAGAATCGCAGCGAGTACACCGAAGAAGCGATCGCCCGTTACCAGAGATGCATTCAGCTACTGACACGGGAACTGCTTCTCGCTCAGTCGAGCGATTGGGGATTTCTGATGCTGAACGAAGCCTCCCGCGATTATGCGGAAGGGCGCACCAACGGGCATCTTGAGAATTTCGATCGCGTGTGGGATCTCATGACCCGGGGCGAAAACGATGACGAGTTGACCGAGATCGAAGCGCTGAATCCGATTTTCGCCGATCTGCCGTGGAATCTTTTTGAGCCTTATCAGTAACCTCCGTTAGAAAAAGACTGATGGCGGAAAATTACGTCTATTTTGATCTGGAAACGCAGCGCTCCGCGAATGACGTCGGAGGCTGGGATCGCAAAGCTGACATGAAAATGTCCGTCGGCGTGACCTACAGCACCGCCAAGGGTGCCTACATGATCTACGACGAGTCGAACGTGCAGCAGCTCATCGACGAACTGTGCGAAGCGGACCTCGTGATTGGCTACAACCACATCTACTTCGACTACGAAGTGCTCATGGGATACACGATTCTGGATCTCAAAGAGCAGACAACCAATCTGGATCTCATGCTCGACCTCGAGAAAGAGATTCAGCACCGCCCGAAACTTGACGCCGTCGCCGAGTCCTCACTCGGGGAAAGCAAAACGGCAGTGGGAACCGACGCGATCAAATGGTGGCAGGAAGGACGTATCATGGACATCGCCGAATACTGCTGCTTCGACGTCAAGGTGACCAAGATGGTGCACGAATTCGGAGTCGAGCACGGAATCGTCAAATACAAGAACCGCTTCAACCAGTCTCTCGAGATTCCAGTGCAGTGGTCGCTCCCGACTTGAGCCGCTCCCCTGCTCTTCGCAGAGGCCTTTTTCATTTTCTCCGGCCCTCACTTTTTCCGCAGCATGGATCTCGACGGAGTCCGCCAGGCAACCGGAAACAAGGAACAAGTGGATGAGCCTTCCTCATACTTTCGATGACTATCTTCGAAGGAAAGTGACAGGAGAATCGCTGGACAGTCTCGCGATCCTCTTTCACCATAAGGCATGGCTAATCAACTCGAGCAACTGAAGCAATTCACCACCGTCGTAGCAGATACCGGAGACTTTGAGTCGATGGTCGAATACAAGCCGCAGGACGCGACGACGAACCCTTCGCTCATTCTCAAAGCCTCACAGCAGGAGCAATATGCCTCTCTCGTCGATGAGGCAGTCGTCGAGGGAAAACGCTCCTCCCTGAACGGAACAGCTCTCACCGAAGCGATCATCGACAAAGTGCTGATCGCTTTTGGAAAAGAAATTCTCAACATCGTCCCCGGCCGCGTCTCCACCGAAGTCGACGCCCGCCTGTCCTTCGACGAAGCCGGAACGATCGCCAAAGCTCACGACATCATCGCGCTCTACAAAGAGGCCGGTATCGATCGCGAGCGCGTTCTCATTAAAATCGCCTCGACCTGGGAAGGGATTCAGGCCGCAACAAAGCTGCAGAAAGAGGGCATCAACTGCAACCTCACGCTCATGTTCTCGCTCGCTCAGGCCGTCGCCTGCGCCGAAGGCGGAATCAAGCTCATCTCGCCTTTTGTCGGCCGTATCTACGACTGGTATAAGAAATCGACCGGCAACGAATACACCGGAGCTGATGATCCCGGCGTTCAGTCCGTGAAGGAAATTTACAACTACTACCGCAAGTTCGGTTACGACACCGAAGTGATGGGCGCGAGCTTCCGTAACACCGGCCAGATCATCGAACTCGCCGGCTGTGACTTGCTCACGATCGGAACCGGCCTCCTCGAAGAGCTTCAAAACACCGAGGGAACCCTCGAGAAGAAACTCGACGCCGGCGAAGCCGCTGACGCCGACATCGAGCGCCTCGAAATCGACGAGAAGACTTTCCGCTTCCTCCTCAACGAAGACGCCATGGCGACCGAGAAAACCGCCGAAGGCATCCGCGCCTTTTCCGCCGACATCGTCAAGATGGAAGCACTCGTGGAGTCGAAGCTGTAGCGCGGGGCGCTGTGAGAAGGTGGACAAGTGAAAAGGTAAGAAGGTCGGGAGCTTCCGACGTCCTTGCTAAAGTGACAATCTCGCTCCGGGAGATTCGGCAGAGCCTATCCAACCTTCTTACTTTCCCACCTGATTACTTTGCCACAGAGCAAAGCGACACGCTTGCGTGATCGCTTTATCGCGCTACCGTCACCGCGCTATGACCTCAAGTGAAATACGGCAATCGTTCCTCGACTTTTTCGAAGAGAAAAAGCACACCATCGTGCCCTCTGCATCGCTGATGCCGACCTCGCCGAACTTGCTGTTCACGAATGCGGGAATGAACCAGTTCATCCCCTACTTCCTCGGAAGCGAAGCCGCGCCGTATGATCCGCCACGCGCCGCCGACACCCAAAAATGCATTCGCGCCGGAGGAAAGCACAACGACCTCGAGGATGTCGGCTACGACACCTACCACCACACGCTCTTTGAGATGCTGGGCAACTGGTCGTTTGGGAACTATTTCAAAGAAGAGGCAATCAACTGGGCCTGGGAACTGCTCACGGAACGCTGGAAGCTCCCCGCCGAGCGCCTTTACGCAACCGTCTACGCGCCCTCCGAAGGCGATCCCGCCGAGTTCGACCGGGAGGCCTATGACTTCTGGGCGGCGATTTTTGAAAAAGCCGGCCTCGATCCGAAGATCCACATCGTCAACGGCAACAAGAAGGACAACTTCTGGATGATGGGCGAGACCGGTCCCTGCGGTCCCTGCTCCGAGCTACACATCGACCTCACTCCCGAGGGCGACACCAAAGGCAGCCTCGTCAACGCAGACGACTCGCGCTGTATCGAGATCTGGAACCTCGTTTTCATTCAGTTCAACGCGAACGAAGACGGCACGTTCCGCGCGCTTCCGGCGTGTCACGTCGACACCGGAATGGGATTCGAGCGCGTTTGCTCCATCATCCAGTGCACGAAAGGACTCACCGATTTCAGCACTCTCGCTTCGAACTACGACACCGACGTCTTTTCCCCGATCTTCGAAAAGCTGTCCGAACTGACCGGAAAGAAATACACCTCCACCGTTCCTCAGGACGGCAAGCGCAGCGGACTCTCCGAGCAGGAGCAGATCGACATCGCCTTCCGCGTCATTGGCGATCACATCCGAACGACGAGCTTCGCGATCGCCGACGGAATCGAACCCGGCAACGGAGGACGAAACTACGTCATCCGCAACATTCTCCGACGCGCGGTCCGCTTCGGGCGTATCCTCGGATTCGATGCGGAGAGCGCTTTCCTCCATCAGCTCGTTCCCGTGCTCGTTGAGCAAATGGGCAGCGTCTTCCCCGAGCTCGCCGCTCGTCAGGAGAAAATCGAAGCCGTCCTCCTCGCCGAAGAGGAACAGTTCAACCGCACCCTCGACCGAGGATTGAAGCTCTTCAACGACGCCGCGGACAAAGTCAAAACGGGGGAGAATTTCCCCGCCGCCACCGTCGTGAAGCTGTGGGAGACGTTCGGATTCCCGACCGACCTGACGCAACTCCTCCTCGACGAGCGCTCCATCACCGCCGATCAGGGCGAAGTCGAACGCCTCGTTGAGGCTCACAAGAGCACCGGCGCCGAAGGCCAGACCACGAGCGTCGTCGAAGCCGTCTCCATCGAAACCAAGGTCGTGACCGAGTTCGTCGGATTCGAACAGGATGAGACCGAAGCCAACATCGTCGAGTGGATCGAAAACGAAGCCGGTCTTTTCGCAATCGTCGACAAGAGCCCCTTCTACATCGAAAAAGGCGGCCAGCTTGGCGACGTCGGCGAAATGATTTCCGACGGGGAATCGATTCCCGTTCTCAGCGTGGTCGGAGTCGGCGAAGCCACCGTGCTTCAGGTCGAAAAGCGTTCCAGCTCGAACGCCGTGACGTTGAAAGTGGACACCGACCGCCGCCGCGGCATCGAGAAACACCACACCGCGACGCACCTCTTTCACTGGGCGCTTCACGAGGTCGTCGATCCCGACGCAACCCAGCAGGGATCGCTCGTCGCTCCCGACCGCCTGCGCTTTGACTTCAATTCCAAAGCGCTCACTACGGAGCAACTTTCAGAGATCGAGGCGAGGGTCAATCAGTGCATCACCGACGACAGCGCCGTCGCCATTTCCGAAGTGCCCCAGACAGCGATCAAGGACAACCCGAACATCATGCAGTTCTTCGGCGACAAATACGGTGACCTCGTCCGCGTCGTTCAGATCGGGGGAGAAGCCGGCAAATTCGACGGTTACTCGATGGAGCTTTGCGGTGGAACCCACGTCCCGACCACGGGCACGATCGGCTTTTTCAAAGTAAAAAGCGAAGGTGCCGTCGCCGCCGGAATCCGACGCATCGAAGCCGTTTGCGGGAGTGCCGCGGCCGACCTGATTCAGGATCAAACGGAAGCCGTCTGCGCTGAGGTGACCGAAGCCATCGCCAAACTCGAAGCGGCGAATCAGCAGTTGATGTCGCTCGGGAAAGAGGAAGTGATCGTCGAAGCCGCCGGCAATCCCGCCGGAGAAATCGCCGCCTCACTGGAGAAAGGCGAGCTCGCTTCTGCCAACGCCTCACTGAACGCGTTCGAGTCCTATCGCGACACACTCAAAAACGCCGCCGTCGACGCGGAGAAAGCCGTGAAGAAAGCCTCCGCCGGAGCGGCAGCAGCGATCGCGTCGCAGTGGTATGAGGACACCCTCGCGTCGCTGGAAGGCAACACCTACGCAGGACTGCTCCCCGGAGATTCCCCCGCTCTTCTTCAGGAAGCGATGAACGTGATCAATGCGCGTCAGTTCAGTGGAGCCGTCGCCGTCGCCCTCGTTGCTGACGGAACCGTCCACCTTGGCTCCGTCGTCTCAAAAGACGCGACCGATCAGCACAAGGCCGGCGATATCGTTCGCGAATCCCTCGCCGTTGCCGGCGGTAAAGGCGGAGGCAAACCCGGGATGGCTCGCGGTGCGGCACCGAACGCAGCCGATCAGGTCGACGCGATTCTCGCGAAAGCAGCTGAGCTACTGGGGTAACTTCCCGAAGTCATGCCACTCATCCAGATCCGCACGAACGTGTCGCTTTCAGTGGAAGCGACTACTGAGCTTCTAAAAGAGGCTACGACCATCACCGCCCGTGAACTCGGCAAACCGGAGTCCATCATGATGGCGACGGCTTCGACCGGGGCAGCGATGCTGTTTGGAGGAACCGACGGCCCGACCGCGCTTTTCGAAATCGAAGGCATCGAGCTCACCCCCGAACCTGCGAAAGGACTTTGCGAAGCACTTTCAGACCTGGCCGAGTCGCACCTCGAGGCGAGTGCTGATCGCGTCTTCGTAAAGCTCACCAACGTCCCGCGCGGCAACTGGGCAGGGAACCGGAAAGTTTACTGATCTAAGGGCATCCACCCCCCGCTACTCCAGTGAGCGTGCCTCCAATTTCGGCTGCGGGAACACCGTCGGAGATTTTAAACTCTGCCCGGAGTTGGATTGACGCCCCCTGGCTTCCAGAGTCTTGAAGGTATAACTGTCGAAATCAACTTTCCGTCCGTCAAAAAGAAGCCCATCCGGAAACAGCGTCTCGAAGGAAAAATGCGTCTCAAGATAAGCTGTATCGAAATTCTTTCCGCTTCGTTGCCGGACGATTGGGAATCGAATTAAAACCTCTTCGAGAGTAAATTTCTGATAGTCTTCCGCAGACGCAGCATCCTGTGAAGACCGGACCTTTAAAATTTCAGGATCCAATTTCCCTTTGATTATAAGAGCCTGCTCAAAGGGAACCCCGTTCCAGTCTTCTCTCCCCTTCGTGCCATTGATGCCTCCCAGTTCCAGAATTTGGGATAAGACAAAACGCGCTTCCTGATCTGACTCCTCCGAAAATACAATCGTCGTTTCCTTTCCACGCTGATCGAAAATGCGCTGCTGCAATCCGGTCGTCACCATCAGATTGTATCGATACTCTTCAGCAAAGGCGAAGGGGCCTGCGAGGCACGCTATCAGTAACAGAATTATCTTCATTTCACTGATCTCAACAACTCCGCTGCTCAGGAGGGAGGGCGACGACGGCTTCGAGCAGCTTGCGGACTTCATCGCTTCCGAGTTCTTCGAAGCGTTTCATCGAGCTGAAACGGAGACAGCATTTTCCGCAGTTGATCGAGGGATGCCGCTTTTGAAACGGCTCCAGCGCAGCGGGCGGCACGTAGAGGCTCACGTAGTTTTTCTGAGCCGCGAGATTTGCGATGTCACCGAAGCCGAGCATCCCGTATTCGATTCCCTCTTCGGCATCGGGCGCCACATCGATGATCAGTTTACGAATCGTAAGCAGAAGAGTTTTCTGAGGCTCATCGATCGAATCAAGATAGGCCCCCGGACTGGAATCATCACGCTTCATACGCAGGATCATCTCATGGACTTGTAAGGAAACGCAGCAAAAAACGACTCAATAGAAAGGAACAACCCTTCCTCGAATACTATGAAGACAATTGAACTCACCTCCGAAAATTTCGACCAGACACTTGCCGATACGACGCTCCCCGTGCTCGTGGATTTCCACGCTGAGTGGTGCGGTCCCTGCAAAATGCTCGCGCCGGTTCTTGAGCAGCTCGCTGAAGAAAAAGACGGGGAAGCCATCATCGCGAAAGTGGATATCGACGCAGCAAAAGACCTCGCGGCACGCTTTGAAGTTCGCTCCGTCCCCACCCTGATCGTTTTTAAAGACGGAGAGCCGGTCGTGGGATCCCGCGGTGCACAACCGAAGACAGCGCTTGTCTCAATGATTGAGCAGGCCCGGAGCGGAGCGGCAAAATCCTGATTCAAAACTTTCCCTCCCCTGAGAAACCGGTCGCCTCGCAAGGGGCTTCCGGTTTTTTTCCGCCCTATCGCCTCCCTTTCAAAAGGAACGAGAGTCCGTAAACAATCGAGGCCACGAGGACGATGAACGGCCCTGTCGGTGTATCGAGCGCGAAGCTGACCGCGAGCCCACCGGTGTTGTAGACGAGAGCGAGCCCGATCGCTATGAGCATCACGACCCACATGTGACGCGAAAATCGCGAGGCGGTTGCCGCGGGAAGGACGAGAAGAGCGAGCGATAAAATAATCCCCGCAACCCTCACTAACAAAACCATGCTGATCGCGGTAATCGCGAGCAGAAGAAGATAGTAGAAATTGGATGAGATGCCGCGCAGTCGCGCAAATTCCTCGTCAAAACACACGGCGACAAGCTTGTGATAGAAAAGGCCCACCAACGTCAATATGAGAGCCGCCAATACCACCGTTGCAATGACATCACTCTGCGAGGTAAGAAGAATGTCTCCGAAAATGTAGCTCTCCAGATTCACCGCTTTTCCGGGAGCGTAATGGATAAAGAGGAGCCCTGTCGCCATACCGAAGGCCCAGATCGCGCCGATGATGGTGTCCTCCCTCTCGCTCGTGCGGAGACTGACCCACCCGATCACACCTGCCGAGAGCAACGCCGCGATCACCGCGCCGACCATAGGCGTGAGCCACGCCAGCTCGTAGACGCGACTGAAATAGATCGAGGCACCGATCCCGCCGAGAATGCTGTGAGCGATTGCCGCGGCGATATAGCCGATTCGCCGGGTTACAACAAATGTCCCGACGACACCAAAAGTCAGGCTCGAGACGATTCCCGCTAGAAGCGCGTAGCGAATCAGCGGCACATTTTGAATGGCTTCGAGAAATTCAGTCATGCTGGCAGGCGGAATGGTCTCCCTGAGTGTGCCGGGCGCGTCGATCGTGTTCGAGACGTCTTCGACCACTGTAGATTTCCCTGATCGTATCACCCGAAAGCGGGAGCGAATGGCGATGCACGCGATGGTTCACGCAGAGAACGGAATCCCCTATCAAAGAGATAATATCGAGATCATGCGTCACCACGAGAATGGTCATTTTTTTACGCAACTCGACCAAAGTCTCGAGGAACTGCTCCTCGACCGAAAGATCCACATTGGCAGTCGGCTCGTCGAGCAACAGCAACTCAGGTTCACAGGCCAGCGCCCTCGCAATCATCACGCGCTGCCGCTGACCGCCGGAAAGATCAGAAAAAGGGCGGTTCGCGATGTCCGCGAGCCCGACCTCGTCCAGCGCCGCAGCGGCAACGGCGCGACACTCTTTCGAGAAACGCCCTACGCTGAGACGGTCGAGCCGCCCCATCAGAACGATGTCGAGGGCCGAGATAGGAAACATCCGGTCGAACTGCATCGACTGCGGGACGTATCCAATCCGGGAGCGCGCTTTCTCGCACGACTCGCCGAACAATGTCAGAGATCCCCGACCGGGCTCGAGCAGCCCGAGGAGCAGTTTCAGTAAAGTCGACTTACCGCCACCGTTCGGACCAATGACACAGAGCGACTCCCCTTCCGGAACTTCAAAGGACACGTCTTCAAGCACCCACTGCTTCCCGTAGCGAAAACAGAGGTCATCGCATTGGACCACAATCCGCTTTTCAGCCATGTCGTTATCAGGAGTGCTCACCCCGTCACTTAACAGGGTTTGGTGAAAGACTCAACAGGGTTGAATGCCGGTTGTGAGTATTCCTTTGCGCCCCCCTCAGGAGACCCAACAGGGTCAGGTGCCGCTCTCAACAGGATCGAGGCGCGGCATCATTGTCGATGTTCGCAACAACGCCAGCCATCGAACATCTGCGCCGGACCTGCCGCCGGCAAATTTGCTCAGTTGGAAGACCAGGATGTGATCTTGTAGTGCGAATCTTTTCCGAGCGCTTTCGACGCTTCCGCCTTCGAAATCGGTTTCGCGCCTTTCGTCACCACCGTGAGGACGTGAGAACCCTCTGACTTCTTGACGATTTTGATCGTCTTGACGCCTTTAATTTTGGCGATGGAAGAGGCGATGGTGCGCTTGCAGCCATCACAATCAATACCGGTGAGATTTCCCGTGTAGGTGACACCTGAATCAGCCTTGAGTTGACCCACCAATCCCAGAACGACGATCGCGAAAACAGTAATAAACTTTTGCATTTACCATAAAATTAATACACATTTAGGAATTGGCAAGCTAATGCAATTTTATTGCATTAATTATTTGCAAGTATCTTGCATTAGGGGCACTATTCGCCTCTTTCCTATGAATTCTCTCCCGCAATCATTCCGGACAATCGCAAAAGTTCTGCCTCTTATCGTCGCATCCGCTCACGCCTTAACGCCCCTCCAGGCGGAGGAGGACGTCTTCGAATACGAGGCCAGCGGCTTCAACGCCATCATGGGCGACAACGCCAATATCGGGGGCTTCATTTTCCCGGAAATGTATGTCGCCGGCACCTGGGGTGTATTTGACGGAAGCACAGGTGCGGAAGATTACGCCACCGGTGGACACGACCCGCTCAATGATATTGGAATCCAGAGTATCGAAATGCATCTCGGAATCAATATCGATGACGTCGTCACCGGTATGATTGCCGGCTTTGGCCACATGGGCGCCGAAGGCGTCTGGGAAGCGGAGCTCGAAGAGGCATTCCTCCACTATTGGATCACTGACAATATTGCAATCGGTGGCGGTCAGTATCTCAGCCGGTTCGGATTTCAGGCAACCAATCACGCTCACGACTGGCAATTTGTGAATCAAAACCTCGTCAACAGCCGCATCCTCAACGAAGGCGAGCTGATCAGCCATGGAGGCGAAATCCTTCTCAAAACCCCGGGGAACAACGGCCTTCTCACGCTCGGTGGCGGAGGCGTTCGCTCTCATGCTCACAGCCATGATCACGAAGATGGAGATGATCACGGTCACGAAGAGGAAGGCGAAGACCATGACGACGATCACGACGACCATGACCACGAAGAAGGTGAACATCACTTCGAAGCGGATGAAGCGGGTTTTGAAAACTTCGTTCTCTCGGCCGATTACCGGTTCCGCCTCCCCTTCGATGACAGCGTAGTGCTTTCGACTTCTCTCGCCTTCGGTGAAAATGGATTCGGGCGTGACACGACCGCTTACGGTTTCGGTTTTCAGAAAGTCTGGAACGGCCACGACCACGGAGAAGGCCCTGAATTCTGCAGCGAAGCCCTGATGCTCCAGTCTGAATTTATCGGTCGCCGGGTCAACGCCTACGACGAGGACGGCGATTCGCTCAATTTCGGCGACTACGGCATCTCAACGAGTTTGAACTATGGACTCAGCGACGCGGCAACCCTTTCCCTGCGTCACGATTGGGTCACCGGTGTTGCGATCGCCGAGCTGCCTGAATCTCAGCGCATTTCCGCGGCCCTGACTGCGTTTGTGGATCCGAATCAACGCATTCGGACCCGTATTCAATACGACTACACGATGAACGACGACATCGGCGGCGAACACGCGGCCTGGTTTCAGGTTCAGATCCAGTGGGGTGGTCTCGGCGGAAGTCACGCCAATCACAACCACTAAGCTCGAAGAGAGCAACCCGACTCAATGTGTCCTATCGCGGACGAAGAAATTTCTTCTCCGCATAGGACATTTTCTTTTTATTCTTTCCGTTATAGGGATAGCCGGCCCGGTCATCCGAATAGGAACCCGATTGGCAGGCGGTTACAAACGGAAGTGTCAGGGCTGAAAGAATGACGAGGCAAAGAAGGAATCTCATGCCTCTGAATTACGATTACTCCGGCCCACAAGGCAAGCTTTCAGATTGACGCCTCATCCCGGCCATCGTCATAGTATTGACGATGAAAACGGCACTTTTTCTAACGCTGGCACTTTTCACCCTCGCCGGTTGCGCTGCGACCGCCCCGGATTCCGGAGGAGACGCGGGGTACTACTCCACCGAACCGGTCAGACCGGTGGATCGCGCCGCCAATCTCCAGAATCAGCTGGGCGCTTCCACCCGCTCTCTGTATTGAGAACGCCTACTCCTCTTCGAGCATGATCTCCGGAAGCCCTTCGGGAGGAGATGGCTGAGAAGCGAGGAATTTCTCGACCCAGGCGATGTTGTAGTCGCCTGATCGGAACGCGTTGTGCTTCAAAATGGAAGCCTGGAAAGGGATCGTCGTCTTGATGCCTTTGATCACGAACTCGTTGAGTGATCGAATCATGCGGGCGATCGCGATTTCACGGGTTGCCCCGGTCACGATCAATTTGGCAATCATCGAATCGTAATTCGGCGGAACCTCGTAGCCGCTGTAGACGTGTGTGTCGACGCGAACGCCACGACCACCGGGCGCGTAGAAAAGACGAATCTTACCGGGGCTCGGAGCGAAATTGTTATACGGATCCTCAGCGTTGATACGGCACTCGATTGAGTGCCCGCGAGGCTCGCTGTAGACGACGTGATCAGAAAGCGGATGACCGGCGGCGATGCGGATCTGTTCTTTAATCAGATCACAACCGCGAACTTCCTCCGTGATGGGATGCTCCACCTGAATCCGGGTGTTCATCTCCATGAAGTAGAAATTTTCGTTATCGTCGACGAGATACTCGATCGTTCCGCAATTCTCGTAGCCGATGTTCTTCACGAGTCTCTCGGAAGCCTCTGCCATCCGCTGGCGAAGGTCGTCACTCAGAAGGGGAGACGGCGTCTCCTCGATGATCTTCTGGTTACGACGCTGCATCGAGCAATCACGCTCACCGAGCTCCTTCACGTTTCCGTGACTGTCGGCGACGATCTGAAACTCAACGTGGTGAGGATTTTCAACGAGATGCTCAATGTAGACATCAGGGTTGCCAAAGCACGCCTCAGCTTCCTGACGTGCTGCATGGAAAGCACTCACAAAGGTTGCCTTGTTCAAGGCCGGACGCATTCCGCGACCACCACCACCGGCGGTGGCCTTGATCATGACGGGGTAGCCGATCTCGTCAGCCGCTTTGATCGCTTCCTCTTCTGAATCGACAATCCCATCTGTCCCGGGAGTCACCGGCACACCGTATTTGGTAGCCGTGGCACGGGCCATGTTCTTGTCGCCCATCATCTTGATGATCTCCGCTGACGGGCCGATAAATTTCACGTTACAACTCTCGCAAAGCTCCGCGAAACGGGGATTTTCAGAAAGGAAACCGTAGCCGGGGTGAATCGCGTCGACGTTGGCGATTTCAGCGGCAGACAGAATCGCTTCCATCTTGAGATACGAGTCTGCGCTCGCGGCAGGCCCGATACAAATGGCGTCGTCAGCCAGATGCACGTGCATGGAATCCGCATCTGCTTCTGAATAGATCGCAGTGGTTCGGACTCCGAGCTCTTTGGCGGCGCGAATGACGCGGAGGGCAATTTCCCCCCGGTTGGCTACGAGAATATTTTTAAACATGACGTCTGGCTCCCGGTGTTGGGGGGCTAATCGGCTCGAAAGAAAGCTGACTAGGAAGTTTTGACGCGGAAAAGCGCTTCGCCGTATTGAACGGCAGTTCCGCTCTCGACGAGGATCTCGACGATTTCACCGGCAATCTCGGACTGAATTTCATTCATCACCTTCATCGCCTCGACGATGCAGACAGGTGAATCAGCGGAAACTTTCGAACCCACTTTTACAAAATCATCCGAATCCGGTGACGGAGCCGCGTAGAAAGTGCCAACCATAGGTGAGGTGATTTCCTCGATGCCCGCAGGAAGCCCGGCAGGCTCTCCGGCAGCAACCGCAGGCGCACCGGCAGCAGGTGCAGGTGCGTGGGCATACTGTGGAGCCGGCACATTGGCCATCATCTGCTGGATAGCCAGCATATCAACGTCACCCCCTTTTTTCAATTCGAGCTTAGTTTCGTCCTGCTCAAGTTTAAACTGGGAAAGCCCATGTTCGTCCATGAGCTCTACGATTTTTTTAATTTCTTTGAAGTCCAATGCGATCCCTCTCAGTTAAGTTACAATTTGCGCCTGGCGCGCCGTATTCTCACGTAAATAGTGACAGGATGCCAGTGCTAAAATCAGCCCGATAGAATACGCATCTGTGCCTTTCGTCAAGTGCGACCGTTGCTTATCGCTTCCAATACGGCCTCTATTTCGGCGTGAGTATTGTAGAAATGGGGACTCAAGCGTAAATAAGGCACCCCGGCACGGTCATGACGGAAACTGAGCACGACGTTTTTCTCGAGTAAAAACGGGTAAAGTGACTCAATCCCCTTCGGATCAGCCGGATCGGTAAAAGAGGTGATTCCCGAGGCGTTGATACCTGTCTGCGGGCCGACAACCTTCAGGCCCATCGCCTCCAGCCCTTCGCAAATGGCCGCTTTCAGCTCAAGAAGTCGCGATTCCACTTTTGAAATCCCCAACTCGTTCAACATATCGAGCGAAGCCCTCATCCCCACGAGACCCTGGGAATTCAGCACACCGGGCTCATAGCGCCGGCCGCCCGGCTCAAATTCGACTGCGTCCTGGGCGATGAAGTTGGGTGATTTCACATTCCAGGCCCCGAGGAGACTTGGCTCCAGCTCCTCGAATCGATTTTTATCCACGTAAACAATGCCCGCCGTCATCGGGCCGAGCATCCACTTGTGCGAATCGGCGCTCATGAAGTCGACGTCTTTCGCGAGGGTCTCAAACGCGCCGCAGGTCTGAATCGCATCGAGGCAGAACAAGGCTCCGTGTTTGCGAGCGAGAACACCAATCGCTTCGGTATCGAGTCGGAAACCGGTCAGGAAATTATTCGACGCGAGCGCGAGCAGGCGCGTCTTCGGCGTCATCGCCGCCTCGACGAGCTCAGGAGTGATCGCACCGGTTTCCGACGGCTGGAGGTAGACGACTTTGACGCCTTTCCGCTCGAGAAATTTCCACGGGTAAACGTTCGCCGGATAGTCATCGAGATAGGTGATAATCTCGTCGCCCTCGTTCCAGGAAATCCCGTTGGCGACGAGGCTCAAGCCCAAACTCGTCGGCCCGAGAAGCGCGATTTCATCCGGACTGCTCTGGATTAAACGGGCCGCGGAAACGCGCACCTCATCCATGTCCTTGAGAAGCACTTTAGAGTAGTCCAGCTCTCCCGTGGAGGAGGCGCGGTTGAACTCATCCATCGCGCTGATCGCGACCTGCGGGATCGCCGTCACCGCAGCATGAGCCATGAAAATGCGATCACGGCAGGACGGGAAATTCTCCCGACGAAAGGCTTCGTCGGATTCGATACGGGAAATGAGGTCTGACATGACAGCTTAGACGCGTCGAGCGCGTTCCCCTTCCTCAATCAATTCCCAAAACTGTTTCGACTCGGCGAGAACCTCATCGTCTTCCACCGGAAGATTGGCGCGGTAGAGAAAATCCTGGAACGTGTTTTTGCTCAAGACCCGGTGAACGATCACCGACTGATGATCATCGGAAACTTCGAAATAGATTCGAACGTCACTCGCGCGATAGCGATAGAGACTTTTCCCATCGCGCTGAATCTCACCAAAAGGCGCGTCGGCGGGATGATCCTCGATCCCCTCAAGATCCTCGGGACGCACTTGAAACTCACTCAAGACCTCCAACTGCTCGAGCGTCGGCAGTTGCGAGATCTCAGCCGCACTGATTTCGTTAAAAATTACCTGGAACACGCGTCAATCTTCCCTCTTACCGGCATGCGAAACAATGGAAAACTTTGAGTAAATGCGCAATTCGAGACAATCCGGCAACACCCTATAAGCTTGCCTCCCGGTTGAGGCCGTGCAGAATCGGAGAATGAAGTGGAACCCTGTTTTTCCGGCCCTCCTTTTCGGCCTTCTCCTGTCGTTACCACTTTCCCGCGCGGGCGAACTCATTCAGTTGAGAACATCGCTCTACGAAATTGAATCCGGGATCAGCGATTCCCCCTCCCAGGAGGAACTTGCCACGCTCGCGACCGATGCCCACAACAAGTTAAGCCAGCTCCGCTTCGAATTTTCGACGATCACGCCATCAGGTGAATCGGTCACGACCGGGAAAACGAAAACGATCCGATATCCTTCCCATTACAACACGACCAGACTGATCCAGGCAGAATCCGACAATCAGCTTTACTCGATTGAACCGACCGGGAAAACCGATCACGCCAACTCGACCATCATTCCCGGCCAGGCCACATCCTTCGCTGAAAAAGAATTGGGAACTACCGTGAAAATCAAGCCAACTCTGCGCAGCGACGGCAGCATCCAGATCGACGGTTCCGTTAACGAAGTGACACTTGTGGATTTGTCTGAGACAAACACATCGCCACTTATCACCAGTCAGAAACCGAAGCCGGAATCAAAAGCGAGGGAGGTAGCAAGGGACTCCCGGAAAGGTCCCACCTTCAGCGATGCGAGCATCACTTTCTCCACTCGTATACCCAAAGAGGACTCCCCCCATTACGCAGTGATCAAGATGAAGCGATCCTGTTTTCTCAATCCATTGGAAGCAAAAGAGGAATCAGGTAACCCGCGCGCGGCAGGGAATACCCGCACCATTCTGACGAGCACTTCATCAGGCGCGACGACCTATCCGGCACGCCCCGACGAAGAAGTCGCTGTGCTCATTTCCGTTACTGCCAAAACGATCAAAGCGCTCCCCTCTGCTGTTCCCGCAAAAGGAAATAAGATCAAGATTCAAGTCTACTTCGTCGAATCTGATGACCTCATCGAAGCGAGCGACCCCGTGATGAATCCCGGAAAATACGAACTGCTGATCCGAACTTTGAATCAGAAAAAAGGAGTCGATTTCCTAACAACACCCTCAGTCGAAGCCCTCCCCGGCAAGCAAGCTTCCGTCGAACTGACGCGTGAATTTATTTACCCTATCGCATACGCCCCTCCGGAGATTGCCCCCGATCATGCGGGCAAAGGGAGCGGATTCCCGGTCACGCCGGGAACGCCGACGGAATTCGAGACGGTGAACACCGGCATAAAGATGAACCTGACAGCAACCACCCGGAGCAACGGAGATATCGCAATCAACACCGAAACAATCCTGTCGGAATTCGACGGATTTATCGACTACGGAAACCCCATTATTGAGGTGAAAAACAGAGCATTCGGCGCCCCTGTTCCCATCCACATCAGTGAAAACCAGATTCTTACCCCGGTGTTTTCGTACCGCAAACACGAGAACAACGTCGTCATTCCCAACGGAAGCACCTGTGTCCTGTGCGATTTCACGGATACACAGGAAACGATCATCGAAGACAGCGGACCACTCGGGTTGAACAAGAAAACTTCGAAGGAGATGAAACGACGTCAGCTCTTTGTGATCCTCAAAGCAGAACGCGTGAACTAACCGCTTTCACCGGATGCCCCGCGATTCCATTCGCGGTTCGCGGGAACGGGAAACCGCCGCAAATTCCATATCGGAATCCAGCACGACCGCGCTCAGCAGCCCGTCACCATCCAGATAAAAACGAGCAGGACAAAAACCGCAACGACCCACCAGACTTTCTCCATCGGGGTCTTCCGACTCCGCCCCGATCCAAACTCCCGCTCGACGAACTCGTCGTAGTCAAAATCATCATCCCCATCGACGCCGATTCCATCGTAGATCTCTGATCGCAACCACTTCCCGTTCTCCTTCCGCGCGCCGCAGGCATGACACCCGCGCGCGTTCGGTGAGACGTCAGCATCGCATTCAGGGCATTTAAAATCGGAGACGCTCATTGCAAAAATCTTCAGCCTTATCTAAGGCCGAAAAGGCCTCCTCCACACCACAATTTTCTCAGGGCACAAAAAAGCCGGAGCATCTCTGCCCCGGCTTCTTTGAAATTAAGCTGACGAATCAGACACTAGCTGTAGGAAGCCTGTGAACCTTTGATGTCACGCTTCTTGAGCCATGGCATGAGGTTACGGAGACGCTTACCGACCTTCTCGATCTGGTGCTGCTCGCCTTCTTTGCGAAGCGCTTTGAAGTTTTTGCAGCCTGTCTCAGATTCTTTGATCCACTCTTTAGCAAACTTGCCGGACTGGATATTCTTGAGAGCACGCTCCATTTTCTTCTTAACAGAAGCGTCGATGATCGTTGGACCGGTTTTCACATCACCCCACTCAGCGGTGTCGGAGATGGAGAAACGCATACCACTGATTCCTGACTCGTTGATGAGGTCAACCGTGAGTTTGAGCTCGTGAAGACACTCGAAGTAAGCCATCTCAGGCTGGTATCCCGCTTCCACGAGAACTTCGAATCCGGCTGTGATGAGCTGGCTGACGCCACCGCAAAGAACCGTCTGCTCACCGAAGAGATCGGTTTCAGTTTCCTCTTCGAAAGTCGTTTCGAAAACGCCGGCACGTGTGCCACCGATTCCTTTCGCCCATGCGAGAGCGATTTTCTTAGCCTGACGATCTTTGTTCTGGTGGATCGCGATAAGACTCGGAACGCCTTTGCCTTCGACGAACTGACGACGAACGATGTGACCGGGTCCTTTAGGAGCAACCATGATCACGTTGACGTTTGGATCCACTTCGATGGTTTTGAAGTGAACAGCGAAACCGTGTGAGAAAAGAAGAGTCTTACCTTTTTCAAGGTGAGGTGCGATGTCATTGTTGTAAATCGCAGCGATCTTCGTGTCAGGAGTCGCGATGAAGATCACGTCTGCTGCTTTAACGGCATCAGCTGTGTCCATGACTTCGAAGCCATACTCTTCAGCCACTGCACGTGATTTGCTTTTCGCGTAGAGGCCGATGACGACCTTCACTCCACTGTCTTTCAGGTTCAGGGCGTGTGCGTGACCTTGTGATCCGAAACCGATCACGGCACAGGTCTTGCCTTTAAGCACTGCCAAGTCCGCGTCTTTGTCTGTATAGATTTTTGCTGCCATATCTGCGATTTTGTAAGGCGCGTAGGTTCCTCTCAAACAAGAGGATGGTCAACACCTATTGTAAGCGGTACCTAAGGGGACAATTTGCTACGTCGATTCCGCAGCAAAAGGCACTCCCGTTTTTCTGCTTCTTGACGGTTAGGCATCTCTTCGCGATTGTCTCAGATGGATCTCACAAAAACCGCATTTGGATCATGGAGTGGCGGCCGCTTCATGCACTTTGGTCAGCGCCTCGAAGAAGACCGCTGGATCAAACTTGCCCGCCAGGCATACGACGAAGGTGTCCGCACTTTCCTGACCTCGGACGTGTATGGCATCGGGCAGGGCGACGAACTCCTTGGAAAAGCTCTCGAAGGCATCGACCGCGATGATTACTGCCTCGTCGCCATGATCGGACACGACATCTACGACGGTCAGCGCGCCGGCGCGAAAGGCTACGCCCGTTTCACCCACCCTGAACTTCGCGGGCCCGACGGCTACGAAGAATATCTCGAGCGCGCCACTAAGAAGTGCGCCGAGCGTTGCGGGACAGATCATTTCGATATCGTGATGCTGCACAACCCCGACTCGATCGGCTACTCCAGCCCCGACGTCTGGAAGGCGATGGGAACGCTTCGCGAAAAAGGTCTCGCCCAAAACACCGGAATCGCTCCCGGACCTGCGAACGGCTTCGCGATCGACATGGCTTATTGCATGGAGAATTTCCACGACGAGATCGACGCAGCGATGATTATCTTAAATCCGATGGAGCCGTGGCCGGGGCGCTACGTGCTTCCGATCGCTCAGGAATTCGACATCGACATTCTCGCCCGCGTCGTTGATTTCGGCGGAATCTTTCACGACGACGTCAAGCCCGGCCACTTTTTCAAAGACGGCGATCACCGCACCTACCGTGCCGAAGGATGGATCGATCACGGCAACGAGAAGCTCGAGAAAATGCGTCCGATCGCCGAGAAGCACGGACTCACGATGTTGCAGCTCGCCTGCGTCTGGGATCTCAGCCAGGCACCTGTGAAATCTGTCGGCCCGACATTCGTTCAGGAAGCCGGAGACGACGCCCGTCTCATCGAAGACAAGGTCAGCGAGTTCGCGGCTCTTCCGGACGTCACTTTATCCGCTGAGGAAATCGAGACGATCCGCGTCATCGGAGACAACGAAGGCTGCATGGTTCTCAAAGGAGCCAGCACGCGCCACGAAGGCATCGAGCCGCAGCCCGATCACTGGCCCATGCGCCCCGAACTCGAGCCAATGCTCGCGAAGTGGAATCTCGACGCTGCCTGGTAGAACACCCGCCAGCACTCAGGTGAGGCAAACACTCCTGTTTGCCAGTCACTGCCTCAACATTCAAAAGGCCAAAACGGCTGTCACCGGATAATGATCCGAGGGCAGCCGTTTTTCTTTCCGGGTGCGATCGATTCCCGCAGACTTCACTTCGAATGACGGCGAACAGACGATCCAGTCGATGCGCCGACCGTCGTCCGTTTCTTTAAAGCCGGTAAAAGTGCCTTCCTTTTCAGGCACGACCTCGGGATTGAGGTGACGAAAGGTATCGACGAACTTCCCGTCATCACCGACGAGCGCAGCATGAGGCGCGCTGCCGTCCGAGCAATTGAAGTCTCCCGTGATAATAAAAGGATCCTCTCCCGCGATCCCGGGGAGACGCTGGCGAATCAGTTTCGCCGATTCTTCGCGGGCCACTTCGCCACGATGATCAAAATGCGTGTTCGCATAGACGAGCTCTTTTCCTGATTTCTTTTCTTTAAGGCGGACCCAACTCACGATTCGGGGAAGACTCGAATCCCAACTCTTCGAAGCGACCACCTCCGGCGTTTCGCTGAGCCAGAAAGTTCCCTCATCGAGCAACTCGAAACGACTTTTGCGAAAGAAGATCGCGCAGGATTCACCGCCGTCCGGCGTGCGCGGAACCGAGTAGACCTGATACTCCGGTAACTTCCCCGCGAGAAATTCGACCTGATAATCGACAGACTCCTGCAGCCCGAGCAGATCGGGCGAAGTGAGTGAAATCCTTTCCGCGACCAGCTCCTTCCGGTGCGGCCAGGCGTTGTCGCCATCCTTCGCCCCGCCATAGCGAATGTTGAAAGACATCACGGAGAGGTCTTCGGCGATCGAAGGAGTCGCACAAAGGCAAAGTAAGAGGAGGAGCGTTCTGATCATGATAGTCTGAATCCTAAAGCGGACTCGTCTCCCGTTAAAGAAAAAGCACCTAGCCTGATAGTGGCAATCTCGCTCCGGGAGATTCGGCAAAGCCCATCAGCCTCAACCCGAGTTCTCACTCCGAAAAACGAAAGAAATCCTCACGGATTCCTCTACGCACGCAAGCCGTATAGGAATCCGTGAGGATTTCCCGGCAGAGCTCCCCCCCTCTCGGACGGAGCCATTCTCTACTCCTCTACTCCTCTACTCCTCTACTTCTCCCTATCCCTCCAGCATCTTCTTGGCGATCCGATACCCTTCGACGTCGGCATTTGAGCCCATGTCGCGGAAGAGATTCTCCACCGTTCCACGGGACGACTTATTGAAGTAGCGCACCGTTTCGACGAGATCCTCACGATCCCCCCTTCCGGATTCGATGAGCTGTTTTGCGTAGCCCATCGAAGCGGTCATCGCGAAGAGTTCCGCGCCGACCTCAACAAAGCGACCGAGCAGAACCTGTTTCTTCTCAAGCTTCGGACCGTAGCGAAGCATCGAATGGAAAAGCTTCCGCGCGAGCTTCTTGCTCAGGCCCCGAACCTTGCGGGCGTCACGCCTGAATTCGGGCAACACTCCCGACAACCCTCCGAAGGTGGGCAACCAGAGCATCGGATACCAGCGACCGTAAAACCAGGCCGAACGCATCGCGGCTTTGAGACGGACCTTCATCGGCAGCATCGTGTTCAAGACCGGACCGCCCACTTTCAAATGCGGATCGAGCGCTTCCCGGGCAATGAGGAGACGCATGATCTCGCTCGAACCTTCGAAGATCGTATTGATCCGACTGTCGCGCAGAAAGCGTTCCACCGGAACCGGTTCGTCACCGCGGGCCGCGAGCGATTCCGCGGTTTCGTACCCACGTCCGCCGCGCACCTGCATCGTTTCGTTGACGATGTCCCAGCCTTTTTCGGTTCCCCACATTTTGGCGAAAGCCGCCTCAATCCGGATGTCGGACTTCTTGTCGCGATCGACTAGCAGGGACACGTAACGAACCATCGCCTCAATCGCGAAGGTATCGGCTTTCATCGCTGCGAGCTTCTGCGCGATCGCATCATGACGTCCCACCGGGGCGCCCCACTGAACGCGGCGCCCCGCCCAGTTCACCGACCATTCGAGACAGCGTTTCCCCAACCCGACACACGCGGCGGGCAGGGTGATACGTCCGGTATTCAAAGTCGTAAGCGCGACTTTCAATCCACGCCCCTCAGCAAGAACGAGGTTCTCCCGCGGAACGACCACATCTTTAAAAGTGATCACCGCATTGTAGAGCGCCTTCAGCCCCATGAAGTGACAGCGATGCGTCACCTCAACCCCGGGTGAGTCCATCTCAATGATGAACGCGCTGATATTCGGTTTCGCCGGATCGGAATCCGCCATTCGCGCCATCAGGATGATGACACCGGCTTTGACACCGTTCGTGCACCAGAGCTTCTCACCGTTGATGATGTAGTCACCCGATTCAGGATCGACCGTCGCCGTCGTCTCGATCTTTGCAGGGTCGGATCCCACGTTCGGCTCGGTGAGAGCGAAGGCCGAGATTTCCCCCTTCGCACAACGCGGAAGAAACTTCCTCTTCTGCGCTTCCGTCCCGAAAACGATGAGCGGCTGAGGCACTCCGATCGACTGGTGAGCCGAAAGCAGCGCGGTCAGGTTGCCGCAGTATTTTCCGAGGACCATCGCGGCACGTGAGTAGTTCGTCTGGGAGAGGCCGAGCCCGCCGTAGCGGCGTGGAATCTTGATCCCGAAAGCGCCAAGCTCCGCGAGTCCTCTAATGACTTCATCCGGAATTTCACCGGTCCGGTCAATCTCATCGGGATCGACGTTTTCCATGAGGAAAGCCTCCAGCCTCGCGAGAAACGCATCGCCCTGATCCTCATCTTCGATCGTCTGCGCCGGAAAAGGAAACATCGATTTGAAATGGGGATTCCCCATAAAAAGCGAACTTCCAAAACTGCCCATTGCCCCCGCCTCAACGCGGGATGCCTCCGCCAGCTCGAGAGCGGCCCGCTCTTCCGCCGACATTTTAGAGGTATCGATGACACCTCCGGATGACTTGTCATTTTTGTCATTCACTACGTTCTTCATTTCACAGGTTCCTTTCCAGTTTCAGGGTTGTTCTTGCTGTGCGCATACGAAAGCGGCCCACCCCGGAACGGAGCGAAGCCGGTTCCCATGACCATGGCAAAGTCGATATCATCGGCATCCCGGGCGATGCCTTCGTTTAAACAAAGTTCCGCCTCACTCGACATGAGGCTTGCGAGGTGTTCAGCAATCGCGTTCCGGCTCAGCGCAGTCACCGGCAGATCGGGTTTCATCTCCACGACCGGCTCTCCTTTTTCGTAGGGGTAGAATCCACGTCCCGATTTCTTACCGAGATTGCCTGCGGCGAGGTGCCCCTTGATGCAAACCGGCACGGCGAAGCGGTCGCCAAACGATTCCCCCATCGTTGCGGCGACGTGAGACGCCACATCGAGCCCGACCTCATCAAGAAGACGGAGCGGTCCCATCGGCATTCCGAATTCGAGCATCGCCTCATCGATATAGGCGGGAGTGTAACCTTTATCGACCAACCTTCCGGCCTCGATCAGATAAGGCATCAAAATGCGATTCACGAGAAAGCCGGGTGAGTCTTTGACGACTACGGGCAGCTTCCCGATCCCGCGGACGAATGCGAGAACCCGTTCGACCACTCCTGGAGAGGTCCACTCCGTCACGACCACTTCGACCAGTTTCATTCGGCTCACCGGATTGAAAAAATGCAGCCCGACGATTCGCTCGGGATGAGTCACTCCATCCGCTTCGCACAATTCTGAAATCGGAAGCGCCGAGGTATTCGTCGCGAGAATCGTCTCGTCCGACGAACGCGCGCAGAGATCAGCGAAGATCTTCTTTTTGATCTCCAGATTCTCGACCGCGGCCTCGACAACGAGGTCACAGCGATTCAATGAAACCACCTCCGCCGAGGGCGTGATGAGATCCATTTTTCTCATTGCTTCGTGTTTTGTCATGATCCGTTTTCGAACCGCTCCGCTGAAAAGTTTCCGCACCGTATCCATTCCTGCAGCGACCTTGCCGCGATCAATGTCACGAAGAATCACCGAGGCTCCCCGGGCGGCGAACCACTGCGCGATTCCCGAACCCATGACGCCGGCTCCAATCACCGCGGTGCGGGTCACTGGAAGAAGCGAATCGCGATCGACGCCTGCATCGTAGCGGAACTTTTTCGAACGCTCCTGCAAACGAAACAGCCGCATCAAATGGCGGGCTTCGGGAGAGCGGGCAAGCTTCATGACAGCCTCCCGCTCGCGTTTGAGCGATCGATCAACGGGACCGTATCCGGCGCGACCCGCCACCTCGATAGCGGCCTCCTGTGCCGGGTAGTTCCCCCGGGTCTTTCTGAGTAAATCGCGTCGGGCGAACCAGCGGATCACCGCACTGGAAAGGCAGTTGTTCGTCAGGAAAAATGACTTTCTCGAAATCTCCGATCCCGTGACCATTTTTTCAGCGGCACCGGAGAGCCGCTCGCGGGGAACGACACGATCAACGATCCCGAGACTCTTCGCATGTTTGGCGGTGTAGGCCTTGCCGCTCAAGATCGCAGCGAGCGCTTTCGGAAGTCCGATCAATCGGGGCAATCTCGTGGAACCACCCCAGGCGGGCACGATTCCCAGAAGCGTTTCCGGCAAACCGATCTTGGTGACCTTGTCATCGCTCGCCACACGGAAATTACAAGCGAGGGCGAGTTCGAATCCCCCACCGAGACACGCGCCGTGAATCGCCGCCACCGTTGGCATCGGCAGCCTCGAAATTCGCTCGAACACTTTTTGACCCTTCACAATGAGATGCTCGAGATGCTCTTCGTTGGCATTCGCGAGGGAATCCAGATCAGCACCGGCAATGAACACTTTCGGTTTCGCGCTGACAAAGACGACGCCGTCGGGCTCGATCCGACTGATCGCATCGAGAGCCAGATCGAGTTCATCCAGGGTCGCCTCGTCAAAAATGTTTGCCGCTTTGTCAGGATTATCGAAGATCACCTCCGCGATATTCCGATTCGACAAATCAATGTGAAGAGTGTGCTTCAACGGTCCCCGAACGGGAGATCCTTCATTTCCTTCCGGGGCTTTTTCTCTCAGTATTTGTGTTGTCATTTTTCTGTCCTTTCCAAATTTAAAATGCTTCGAGCCAAGCCGCAGCGCCCTGGCCGCCCCCGATGCAGAGACTGACGAGACCGCGCTTTGCCCTGCGGCGCTTCAGTTCGAGTAAAGTCGTGAGCACGAGACGCGCTCCGGTCGCTCCCACGGGATGCCCCAAAGCAATCGCCCCGCCATTCGGATTGAGGCGCTCCTCCGGAAGCTCCAGTCCGTCGAAAGCCGGCGTCTTCAGCAGTTTTTTCACGGCAAGCACCTGAGCCGCGAAAGCCTCGTTCACTTCCACGACGGCGGCCTCATCCGGTCGGAGGCCCGATCGCCTGTGCAGGTCGCGGATCGCGAAGGCGGGACCGAGCCCCATTCGCTTCGGATCACAACCACTGTAGGCAAAATCGACGAGACGCCCCAGAGGGGTGTATCCCAGACTTTCTGCCCGCTCCTCTGTCATCACGAGCATCGCAACGGCGCCATCGGTGATTTGAGAACTGTTCCCTGCCGTCACCGTTCCGGTTCCGCGTTCGAAAACCGGACTCAACTTCCCGAGGGCCGTCATCGACTGCGCCTCGCGAATGCCATTGTCGGCATCGACGAATTTTCCACCGGGCAGGTAAACCGGGCAAATTTCATCATTGAAACGCTCACGGGCCGCCGCCGCTTTACGATGGGACTCGAGCGCAAAGTAATCCTGTTCGTCGCGCGAGATGTCGAAGTCCCGCGCCAACAGCTCAGCGGTTTCGCCCATGTTCATTCCCGAGACCGGATCGGTCAGACCGAGTTTAAGTCCGATCACGGGGGCAAAATCCGAAGGGTTGAATTTCAGTGCCGCAGCTACCCTGCCGCCCGCAGATTTCATCCGCGTTAATGCGTTGAATTTGGCAGCCGCGACAGCTGAAAAGAGCAAAGGAATACGTGACATATTCTCCGTTCCGCCAACGATAAAAATTTCTCCCCGACCCGCCGCCATTCGTTCGGCGGCAACGGTCAGAGCTTCGAGTCCACTCCCGCAGTTGCGATGAACCGTCATCGCCGGAACTGATTCGGGAATCCCCGCTCTCAGGGCGACGACGCGGGCGATGTTCGCCGCATCCGCAGGCTGGGAGACGCATCCGAGAATCGTTTCGTCAATCAGGGCGGGATCGATTCCAACACGACTCAACAGGGTTTGCACCACGACCTTACCCTGTTCAGTGGCATCAAGGGAGGCGAGCTCAGTGCCCATTTTCAAAAAGGGCGTCCTCACGCCGTCCACGACGACGAGTGATTTTTTCGATCGGTTAGTGTCAGGTGAATTCATGATTTAATAGAGGTGGTTGCAGCTGGCTTATCAGCAGTGGTGCCGAGTTCACGGTGGTCGACGACCTTTTCTTCTTTGAGGGCTTTCCCGACGCCGTGCCGTCTGCGGAGGTCCTCCGCATCGTGAAATTCAATCCGGTTCGGGTGGATCTCGGTCGCAGCCGTGAAGCGCCGATTGATGCTCTGCACGAGCTTGTCCTTCTCACCGCGCCTCGAAGGTGCGACATGGACAATGATCTCGTCGCATTCGAGAGGATCATCGTTCCGCTTGCGGAGTTCGATCTGCCAGGTCCCGACTTCGTCGAGATCATCGAGGACGTGTTCGAGTTCGTTGAAGTTAACGAGCGTGCCTTTCACTTTCCCGATGTTGAGACGTCGGATGTCACTCACGCGGGAAATTCTTCCCATGAGTCTCGGAACGACTCGCCCGCAGCCGGGACAGGGCTCGTAGACGAGCCCCCCGGAAATCAGGTCGCCGGTCCGATAGCGGATCACGACACTTCCGCGACTGTCGAGCGGAGTGAAAACAACTTCACCCGGTTCCCCGTCCCCGACTACCTTTCCGGTATCGGGATCGACAACCTCAACAATACCCAGGTCGGGATAAAGATGATACCCGGTCGGTTCTTCCAAACCTCCCGAGGGACATTCAGGCCAGGCCATCTTCGCCTCGGTAAATCCGTAGGTCGCCATGACCTCGACGTTTCCCGAACCGAGATTCGCACAAAGCGCCTTCAGCTTCCGGCGAAGTCCATCAGGGACCTTCTCTCCACCGAGAACTATTCGTCGAATGTCAGGAACTTCGTGACCTTCCTCCACCGCGACTTGAAGCACGTGATAAATAAAGGTCGGCATTCCAATCAGAGCGTTCGGCTTGATTTTCCCGAGCAAACGAACGTTGCCATCCGTCCCCATCACTTTCCCCCCTCCTGTCGAGAGGGTGAACGTGTTGTAGCCGAGTCCGGCATAGTGCGCCTGCCAGAAGGCGAGGTGCGGAGCGAAGGGAAAAAGATTGAAATGCTTGAAGTCTTTCCGCGAATCACAGACCTCCATGAGCCGACGTCCCGTCATTTCGAGATTATCGAGATCATACTGCGAGTAGAGAAATGGAACCGGTTCCGCCGAGCGGCCCGTCGTGCTCGTCATGAGGATGGGACGATACTCGTTTTCAAAATCGGATTTCACTCTGCCGCGACCTCGCGTGAGCGCCTTGAGAATCGTCGAAGGGCGGCGGGAGAGAACTTTCTCGTCCGGGACGAGAACAAAATCCCGCGTCAACGGCGTGCCGTCGACTTCTGAAATCAACGAGCGCTTGGAGCTGAACGGCACGCGCTCAAGGTCTTCGAGCGTCGAGATTGATTCAGGATCGACTCCCGCTTCATTAAAGAGGCCCCGATAGTATTCCGAGAACGGAACGACATGCCTCGTGAGAAAGGCGTGCAATCGTCGCCCCTGCAAGTCCCTCAGTTCATCCCGGCCGAGAGAGTCCCAGCCTTTGGTGAGTCGGTCATTTTTTATACGCATGTCAGTTCCTCCGTGTTCAGGTTGATGTCGCCGGCCGATTCCTTCGGCACGCTGAGAAGTCTCCGGATTTCGGGGAGAGCAGCTTCTGCCGCAGCTCTTCCGATCTTGATGTAATCGCGATAGCGATGGTAATCGTGCCAACCCGCCGTCCCGCTGATCGCCGGGATGTAGACATCCGCGGCAATCGCGCTTCGATCGACGAGGCGCATTTGAGATCCCATCGCGGCGTTGCGAAGGATATCGAGCAGGTTGCCCCTGGCGAAGTAGTTGAAATTCTGATTCAGCCAGCGAAGCGCGCGTCGCACGAGGCCGGGGGGAGTTTTTTTCGATTTGCGAACTTTCAGCGCGCCCACCGGCGGAAGCACATTCACGCCGATGACGTAATCGAGATCGAAGTGCTCTTTCGCGAGGCGAACCGGAAACGGATCGCAAACGCCGCCGTCGATATAGTCCACACCGTCCCGCTCGACGGGAACGACCACCCCCGGAACCGCAAGGCTCGCGAGGATCGCAGAGGACACTTTACCATCGTCCAACAAGGCACGCTTCAAACTGTCCAGTTCCGTCGCGACGGCGAGGAAGGGCGTTTTCAGATCGCTGAATTCTTTCCCTTTGAGAGTTGTCTCGAGACGATCCTGAATCGACCGCCCGCGAATGAATCCCTGCCGGGGCGGGAACACGGGATCGACCAATTTCCAGAGGTCGCGCTTCCCGGGGATTTTAGAAGCCAACACTTCGAGCTCGGCTCCTGAAAGCCCCGAGGCCCAAAGACCACCTACGTAGGCTCCCATGCTCGTGCCGACGATGGCATCCACGGCGATTCCGTTTTCCTCGAGAACCTGAATCACGCCGATGTGGGCAAGGCCTCTCGCTCCCCCCGAAGAGAGCGCTATCCCGATGCGGGGACGGCCTGAGCGTGGCCGTTTCTCCGCTGGTTCGACGCCGGATCTTTTATCGGCGGATCGGGAGAATTTGAAGAAATGTAATAAGGCTGCCATGTTCGTGTCGCGGTATCGGCGACGGCAGCCTTTAATGGGGTTCGGGGTGTCCTCGTCGTCCCACCCCTTTTCGGTCGGGACTTAGGATGGAGGCTCGTTTTGGTGAGTATCTCGATCTTTATTACAGGGCACCTCGACTACAATGCGGGCGGCAAATCGCCGAGGTTTGTTTTATCTATTCTATTTTCATTGGGGTTAAACTTCTGCGCCCCTCGGAAGAAGCGCCGTTATATGAATAGACACACCAATTTGAAATCCGTTCAATAAATAAGACACAAAACTTGCTAAATCAGGCACACCCTCAGAAAACGAGGTCTTTGGGGGGGGGGGAAAAGAAGCGTCCCCCGCTTACGGACTCGCGTTCCATAGTGGCAATCTCGCTCCGAGAGATTTGGCGAAGCCTATCCGTCTTCCCTCCTCCCCGGCCCGAACAGACCGGATAAACGTAGAGATCAGGATTAAGATTACGAAAAAGAAAAAGGAGGCTACGCCAGAATCCCCTCAATCAAATGACCGTGAACATCGGTCAGTCGCATGTCTCGCCCGCTGAACCGGAAGGTGCTCTTGGTGTGCTCGATCCCTAACAAGTGCAGCATCGTCGCGTGGAGATCGTGAATCTCGTAGCGATCGCGAACCGCTTTGTATCCAAACTCGTCGGTCTCACCGATGCAGGCGCCGCCCTTGATTCCCGCGCCGGCCATCCAGATCGTGAAGCCGAACGGATTGTGATCGCGTCCGTCTCCACCCTGCGCAAACGGCGTCCGCCCGAACTCCCCCGCCCAGACCACGAGGGTCGAGTCGAGAAGCCCCTGGCGTTTCAAATCGGTAATCAAACCGGCGATCGGCTGATCGACCGTTTTGCAGTTTTTAGAATGACCATCGACGAGTTTCTTGTGCTGATCCCATCGATCCCCGTTTCCTGATGGACAGGTCAATTCGATGAAGCGCACCCCCCGCTCAACCAACCTGCGGGCGAGAAGGCACTGGAGCCCGAAGGTCTTCGTGTTTTCGAAATCGGAATCCAACCCGTAGAGCTTTTTCGTCGCATCGGACTCCCCTCGCAGATCCATCAGATCCGGCACCGCCGTCTGCATCCGAAACGCGGTCTCGTAATTCTGAATCGCCGCCTCAATCTGGGGATCCGGGTCCACGTCGCGAACCACTCCGCCATCGAGGTCCCTGAGAAGATTCAGCTTCCGAATCTGCTCTTCAGCGGTCTTTTCCTGACGATGAATGTTCGCAATCGGCTCGGCTTTCGGCAGAAAAACCGACCCCTGATAACTCGCCGGAAGAAACCCCGCGCCGAAACAATCCAACCCACCCGGAGGAATCAATCCACCGTTGAGAACGACAAAACCGGGAAGGCTTTTATTCTCAGTTCCGAGCCCGTAGCCGGTCCATGCCCCCATACTCGGGCGTCCCTGGAATCCGCTCCCGGTGTGGAGGAAATAATTCGCGAAGGTGTGCTCTGAGAAGTTCGACGTCATCGACTTCACGAAGGCGAGTTCGTCGATCACTTCCGGTCGGGAGAGATGAGGAAACAGGTCACTGACCCAGTTTCCGCTTTCGCCGCGTTGTTTAAAATCCCATTGCGCCTGCAGGATTTTTCCCACGTTATCAAACTGAGTCGGCGCGAGCTTTCCAATCACCTCACGGGGATCCCGTCCGTTGTATTTCTGAAGAAGCGGCTTGTAATCGAAGGTGTCGACCTGAGACGGACCGCCGTCCATGTAGAGAAAAATGACGTTTTTCGCCTTCGCCGGAAAGTGGGTCGGTTTAGGAGCCAGTGGATTCACGTTGGCCGCCCGGGCCGAATCGGCCATGAGCCCCTGCAAGGCGACGCTGCCGAATCCCATGGCGCCACGACGCAACATTTCACGTCTCGATAAGGGCTGATGTTCAAATTTTCCGCAATGCATAGCAACTGATTCGGTGACTTAGTGGATAAAGATGAACTCCTTCATGTTCATCACGACGTGCGTCAGATCGGCAAGAGCTTCGACCTTCGTCCCGCCCTCTCTGACTTCGCTTTTCACAAACTGTTCAAGACGCGTCCTCTCTTTTTCGTCCGGAACCCTCCCGAGAGCGGACAGGAACACCTCGTCGATCATCGCCTCCTCCGACTTCCCGGTCGCCGTCAATTTTTCGGCCCACTTCCGACTCTGCTCCACAATGAAGGGATCGTTCATCAAAACGAGTGCCTGCGCGGGAACGTTGGAAACACTGCGCCGCCCCTTCGGCCCGAAAGGGCCGGGAACATCAAACGTCATCATGAACGGCGACAGGAAGTTCCGATAAATCGCCCCGTAAATACTGCGGCGCCCCTCCCCGTCGAGCGGGCCGCTTTTCTTTCCACCACGCCCTGTCATGAACTCCGTTTTATAGGTGGGAACCGACGGCCCCGTCATCGCGGTATTCAACTCTCCTGACACAGCTAGAACACTGTCCCGGATTGCCTCACCGGTGAGGCGCTTGATCGGCATCTTCGAAAGGAGAATGTTGTCGGGATCGACCTCGGCAAGATGTCCCGGCGACACGTCCGGATGAGACTCCGATGCCTGCCGGTAAGTCGAGGAAAGAACCATCTCGCGAATCAAGGTTTTCAGAGACCAGCCCTGCTCGACAAACTGCGCTGCGAGAAAATCCAGCAATTCAGGATGAGTCGGCGCTGTTCCCATCGGACCGAAATCGTCGACCGAAGCGACGAGGCCTTTGCCAAAAAGGTGATGCCAGACCCGGTTCACGATGACGCGTGACGTGAGCGGATTGTCAGGATTTGCGACCTCGCGAGCGAGACCCAGTCGATCCCCCTCGACCCCGCCGAGCGCTTCGAGGAAACGGGGCGGCACTTCCTGCCCGAGGCTGTTGTGGCTTCCCCTCACATACACGTGCGCGTTTTCGCGTGTTCCCTGCGCCATCGCAACCGCGAACGTCGGAGCCGGGAGCGAACCGGCCATTTCAACCCCTGTCATCACGATCTTCTCCGCCTCTCCGGACAACGCCGGGGTTGCGGGTCTCGCGGGAAGCGGGGGCACATCCTTCGACGTGGAAAACCTGATTTCATCGACGATCAACGACCCGTCCCTCGTGTCGAGGAATTCCAGATACGCCCGGTGCCCCCCGTATTTCCTCAGTTCGGAGGTCAGCGTGATCCATCGATATTCCCCTTTCGTATCGAGATTCTTCGCGATCGTGCCGTTGAACAAGAGAGCACTGAATTTTGCCATCTGGTAGTTATCGATCATGAGTCGAATCTCACTGGCCCTGCCTTTCACCAGGAGATGAATGAAGTCCGTCTCAATCGGAAAAGTCGGCGAGCGCAAAATTCCGACCTGTTTATCGCCGTAGAGTCCGCTGTCGATGCTCCCGGGAAGACTGATCGAATCGGCCTTATTGAATCGCACTCCCGGTTTCGAGCCGGTTCCGGAAAAGGCAAACCCCGACGTGCTCCACCCTTCAGGAATCTCCCCCGTGGAAAAGGATTCGTAAACCGTCTCGCCCTCGCGGGTTGGAACCTCGCTCGTTTCCGCCGAAGGCACCGAAGCAATTGTCGCATCAGCCCGGCGCTTCATCTCGACCAGTTTCGCGTGTGTCTTCTCCCGCTTTCTTCCGACATCGAGAGGCACCTCCTGCCGAGCGCTCCCATGCAGGTAGGCCGTGAGAGCATAGTAATCGGCCGTCGAAATCGCATCGAACTTGTGATCGTGACAACGGGCACAGGCTACCGTCAACCCGAGGAACGTTTTCCCGAAGACATCAATCTGATTATCCATGATGTCGGCTTCATTTCCGAGCACGTCGGTAGGCGCATGAGTAGCCTCATGGAAATACCAGAACGCAGTTGCCTGAATGGATTCGTTCGTTTCGTCGGCAGGATTCCGTCGCGGCTCTTCTAACAAATCACCAGCGATGTGCTCGACGATGAAATCGTTGTAGGGAACGTCCGCATTGAATGCCCGAATCAGATAGTCGCGATAGCGATAGGAATGACTGATCGGATAATCGAACTCGTGACCGTAAGTCTCGGCATAACGAACCAGGTCCATCCAGTGCCTCGCCCACTTTTCGCCATAGTGAGGGGACGCCAACAATTCATCTACGACTGCCTCCCGCGCACCCGGCGACGCGTCGTTTACGAAATCGGCCTGCTCCTCCGGTGTCGGAGGAAGACCGATGAGATCGAAATAGACCCGTCGCAACCAGGTCCGCTTATCCGCTTCCTTCGCCGGCTCGAGCCCCGCCTCTTCAACCCGATTCAGAATAAACCGATCCAGGTCACTGCCCGGCCATTCCGCGTTCGACACAGAAGGCACTTCCGGACGCACGACCGGACGCCAGCTCCAGTGTTCCTCGAATCGCTTTTTCAAATCGAAGCCCTCTCCCGCTGCTTTATCGCCGCGCTGTGGAACCGCTTCGTCGGGCCACGGAGCCCCCGCGAGAACCCACGTTTCGAAATCCTTCACGATCGCGGGGGAAAGTTTCTCCTTCGGCGGCATTTGAAGGTCTTCGTTGTGATAACGAATCGATTCGATGAGCAGACTTTCCTCGACGTCCCCGGGAACGATAACCGGCCCCGTGTCGCCACCCGCGAGGAGATGCTCGCGATGATCGAGCTGAAGCCCGCCCTTCAGCTTTTTGGAATCCGCGGCGTGGCACTTGTAACATTGCTCCGCGAGAACCGGACGAATCTGCTTTTCGAAGAACTCCAGATCATCCGCCTTTGCACCGCCGGCAACGGAGAGACACAAATAGACCAGGGCGGTGATAGTGCGGTTCCGGGGGGAGGGGGCCATATAAACAGAAGTCAGGTCGAACAATCAAAGTAACAAGAGTCCCACGATTCGGTCGATTCAACAAATCGGATCAGGACACATATTGATACGATTTTCACATTTATCTGGAACCATCCACCGCAAATGCGCTAATTTGTTACCATTTTACGCGAATTCGTTATGGCTCGCCCTCAGTTGGAATTCATCTCAACCGGCCCTTCCAAGGCTCTTATCTTCAAAATCGACCGGGATATCTGGCCGGTGTATCACTATCATCCGGAATTCGACATCCTTCTCTCGCTGAAAGATCACGCCGGAGAGTTCATTTCCGGGGACCATGTCGGGCAGTTGAGAAAAGGCACCCTCTTTATGAACGGGCCCAACATCCCTCATGCGGTTCATTCGGGGAGAGACGACGAGAAAGACTGGGCACGACCTTCCCTCGCCGTGATTCAGTTTTCGCGGGCATCGCTGGGAGAGGAACTGCTTTCCAAAATGGAAATGCAGGCGATTCGCGAGTTTCTCGATGAGGCGAAACTGGGATTCGAATTCTCGGGCGCCACCGCCTCGGCCGCCGCGGAACTCATTCTCGAAATGGAACACCAGAACCCGCTCGAGCGATTTACCCAGCTCCTCCGGCTCCTTCAGTTCTTCGCTGAATCGAACGAGAGGCAAACTCTCGCGAGCCCCGCCTACTCGCCCTCACTGAACGAGAAAAACATCTCCCGTCTCGACGAAGTGCTCACCTTTCTCCAACACTCCAAGACCGAAACGATCACGCTAGAGCGAGTCGCCTCGGTCGCCAAAATGAGCCCGAAATCTTTCTGCCGCTTCTTCAAAAGCAACACAGGAAAAACGTTCATTCAATACCTCCATGAACTTCGCATCGGGGAAGCGTGCCGCCTTCTCCTCGAAGATGATCGCCCCGTATCCGACGTCGCTTTTGACTGCGGGTTTCACAACCTGTCCAACTTCAACCGCCGCTTCCGTGCGCTGAAAGGAACGACACCGAAGCAGTTCCGGAAACGCTACCGGATTACCTCCAGTGAGCAGATGACTCCCCCGCCCCGGTCCGTGGAATAAAACAGGAAAGCCGCGAGCTATTGAATTTTTGCGAGGTAAGTTCCCGGTGACATTTTGAAAGCCATTTCGCAGGCGACACAGCACACTTTCACTTCCTGCCCTTTGTGAACAAACGTCATCGGCGTTCCTTTCGCGTCGAGTTTTTCACCCGTTACGAGACAGGAATTCCGCGGGTAGGGCTTCACTCCCGATGAAACCGGAGCAGCGGCCTCACCCGAAGGAGCGACGGCCGTTTGCGACGGCTCACCCGCCACTGGCGCAGCGGAATCCGTGGTTTCACAGGAGGTAAGTCCGAAGGCAATGGCGAGAGCAACAAAGAGAGATTTCATATTTGCGACGGATAAAGTTCCTTTCTGATCATACAACTTCGCCATCCACATACCAGCCCCATTGCTGCATCACGGTAAAAAGGAGAGCGCTTTCCGCTGGAAAAACCGTCCCGCCCGCATTACAACCGACCCATGTCACCTGAAGAAAAAGCCAACGAACTCGGAATCGACCTCTCACCACAGGACGCAGGATATCTGAATCTCTGTATCCGCAGCGGCAACCAACTCATCACCTCGGGCCACGTCAGTGACCTCAAAGGTATTCTTGGAAAAGGCGTCAGCGTCGAAGAGGGATACAAAGCAGCCAAAAACTGCTGTGAGAAAATTCTCCGCTCCGTCCACAACGAGCACGGCACGCTCAACGGTCTCCGTGTCATCAAGCTCCTCGGAATGGTTTATTCAGATCAAAGCTTCACCGATCAGCACCTCGTCATTAACGGCGCATCCGATCTTCTCCACGAACTCTACGGCAAAGACGGTGACGGCTACCACGCCCGCAGCGCGGTTGGATTTTCCGCACTCCCCACCGGAGTTGCGGTCGAAGTCGAGGCTGTTTTTGAAATCCTCTAAGCAGATCCTGTCCTCCACACTCCTTCTTCCATGGAAATCGATATCTACTGCGGCGGACTTTTCCAAACGAACGGCTATCTCTTCGAAGCCAACGGAAAAGCCTGGCTCTTCGATGCTCCGGAAGGAGTGAGTGAATGGATCGAATCGAAAGATCTCAAGCTCGACGGCATCATTCTGACTCATCAGCATCACGACCACGTCATCGGAGCGGGCGCCGCTCAGGCGCAGTCCGAATGCCCGATCTGGGCCTGGTCGAAACCGAGTGAAGAGCTCACCCTCGCGAAGCGCCTCGAGCAAATGACGGGCGTTCCCTGCGAACTTGAGCCCTATCGGGTCGATCATCTCCTCGAAGGCGAAACCACCCTCAGCCTCGAAGAACTCGAGCTCGAATTGTATCACGTCCCCGGTCACTCACCCGACAGCGTTTGCTTCCGCATCGCCGCACAACCCGTCATGTTCGGCGGAGATGTCCTTTTCAAACAGGGAATCGGCCGCACGGATTTTCCCAACGGGGATCACGACCTGCTCATCAACGGAATCAAAGAAAAACTCTGGCCCCTGCCCGACAAAACCCACGTCCTTCCCGGACATGGCCCGACGACGACGATCGGAGAGGAGAAAGCGACGAATCCGTATCTGCAGGATTGATTGAGCAGGGCGGTCACTTCTTTTTCCGCTCGATGAACGGCTCGACAAACTTCCGGACTTCGAGGGACTCTCGATCCGATGAAGACGCCAGAAGAAAAACCGTCGTTCGCCTCGTCTTTTTCGTCTGCCAGACCGAGCTGTAGACAATCCCCTCTTTTCCCTTTTCGGTTGAGAAAAAGCGCACCTCGAAATTCCCGTTCTCATCGCCGTCATCGGAAACGATGGAGGTCGCGCCCGGAGCAAGGGTGACACGTTTCTCCCCGATCTTTCCCACGAAGGGAACCGCCGAAAGGTTCAGGATACGATAAGCGCCCGCGGGCATGCCTCCGGGGTCATTGTTGACCGCGATGATCCTGTAGGCCTCGTCTTCGGCGTCCTCCACTTTTTCAAACAAGAGCAAAATCCGACTCGCCCCCGACGGCAGGACGACGCGGGAAATGATTTTCTGATCCCCGCCGGAGAAACCTTCCGGATTCGCCGTCGGACGGAAAAAGACAATCTCCTGCGGCCCCTCGTAGAGAATCGGAATACCGAACCCGCGACTGTATACCGTTGTCTTCGCGACGCCGCCTTTAGCGAGGTAGTGAAGATCGGGAACGACGCCGGAAAGAGACAAGGTCAGAATCTCCGCTTCCACCGCCGCTTTCGGCTCCTGCGCCTCCGCTGACAACACCCCCATCGCGACAAAAACGACAAGTCGCACCATCGTTGGAATTTTTTGATACCTGAACATCGGAAAATAAAAACTACGAACTAGAGATCCTCTTCTCTCAACCACCGAAAGGAAACCACGCGAAAACGCCGCCCAAAATAAGGTCGCCCTTTCGAACGGTAGAAAGCCTCCACGTCGTCCGCTGATTGAATCAGATTTCGTTCATCGGAAACACTCGCTTCGAGCGGCTCAAGTGGCTCGGGGACCCGCTGCACGATCGCCTCGCACCAGACCCTCGCCGTCGGAATCTCCACGCCACCGCCGTTTCCCGGCGTAGCCACCCGATCCCCGTAGGCGCGAATCCGGAACGTATCGGAACGCGCCGACAAGGTCGGGGCGAGAGCCTGCAGAAGATCCCCCTGCAACAGATAGCCGGGAAAACCGGTCCCCTGCGAAGTCGCCTCCGGAACATCATGAAATTCATTCTTCGGGTCCGGTATCGGATCGACGGGCGACGCCGTTGACGAATCAATCGCCGCATTCACCGTATCGACACGGTCCAACGCCGATTGCAGCGCCCCCGACAGGCGGGTGTCATCTTCCGGCGCCGACGAAGAATCAAAATCAATGAGGGAGCGGTTCACAAAATCACCGAGAGAACGGAATGGCCCTCTCAACTTCACCTGACGCACGATCTCAACCGCCAGTTCATCGATCGCCTCTGCATCGAGGCGGCGGTAGCCTCTCCAGTAAGCTTCATCAGAGGAATTCTTTCCCGGGTCAAACGCCCCGCCGAAGGGACGGGCGAACCGGCTGAAAACAACGCCCCCTTTATCCTCGCTCAGCCGACTTCCGGTATGAACGTCATATTCGGGAACCGCGAGATCGTTCATCGAATGCAGCACCGCTTTCCACGCCTCGACCGAGGTCGAATTCACATTGAAAGCCCCCTCGACCAGAAAGCGCGCCCCGAGAACCGCGTACGCCTCGCTGTCGCCGATCGCATCACTGAACGCGTTCGCCTCAAGACTTTCGTCAGGATCATACAGCCGATAGCGGGCGTTACTCAGAGGCTGGTCAGCCTTGAGTGCAGAGAATTGCTTCGTCGTATCTGAATAATCCAGAGTCGAGAAAAACCAGGAATCCCAGAGCGCTTCGTTCACGAGATAGGACAGGTCGAACACGTCGAGTTTCTTCGTCTCGTAGCCAATTCCTTTGTCGTCGTGATCGGCGAAATTGCGGACCTCTGTTTGATCGAGTGGTATCCTGACATTCTGATAAGAGTTACCGACAACGAACGAAGGCTCATTGTTGTAGCGCCCGATATTGGCATGCTGCAGCTGCCCGACGCTGACGAGGGGTTCGCGCGGCACATCGAAGAGAATCAGATGAGTTTGACCTCCCGCCCCGATCGCATTCCCCCCGAATCCCCGATACCGGTCGAGGCCGTCCGCCTCGGGTTCGACATTCCCGGGAGGGAGCAGCGCTCTCTCAGCCCCGTCGTTGAGCCAGCCCATCGACCGCCATCCGCGGTCCTCGACCGAACCATCCCACCGCGAACTCGCGGCGATCGCCCGGACGTTGCTGTCGATGAAATTGCGATGCCCGAGATCATCCTCCCGCGTCGTCCGCATGTTGTAAGCCCACGCCGCGATATGAGCCGGCTCCGCTACGTGGCGCGCTGCCTGAAAAGGAGGAATCGCATCTCCGGGCGCCGGCACCACGGCAGGACCTGATTCATCATCCGCTTTCCAGAGATTGTTCATTCTCACGCTGGAACTCTCCACGGCACTGGAAGCGGAGCCGACACTCTCACCATACTTGATCGCCATGAAAGTGTTGTGCTTCTGCAAATCCTTGAGAGCCCCCGACCATCCCTCGCTGGCGGGCGGTGCGACGAGACCCACTTCCTCAATCTCGATCGCCTGAGTCCCCGTCACCCGGAGCGGAGGCCCTGCGGGCTTTCGATGAGCGGGCGGCGTCTCCGGCAGGGTGACGCGGAAAGCCCCGTTGTCACTCCATCGCGGAACGAGCGTGACCCGCTGCGAAAGAGAACGGGTGTGGTCGATCGTAAACATCCGAATCTCCCCGGGTTGAAGATCCACCTGCGCGGTGTTGAGAGAAAACCACGGCGTATCAGTGCTGTTCCACAATCGATACAAGTCGTATCGACGACTCTTCCCATCGACTTTCAGATTGAGATAAACCGAAATCTCCCAGTCGAAGCGATAGATCCGGCTCGTAAAAGCGATGTTGTGCGGGTTCCAGATTCCAATGACCGGTTGGATCTCCAAATCAATTTCGTAGAGCCCCTCTTCTCCCGCCGGAGTTGGAATCGGCCTCGCTCGCAGCCGCACATTCATCTGCGCTCTCGTCAAAACCGGGGAGACAGGACTGTTGCGCTGGTAGTAGTCATATTTCCCGCTCGCTCCGTTAGCATGCTTGTAAGGATTGAACGCATACTGACGCATCCGAACCGCACAACGGGGATGCGGAAGAAACGGGAAATGAGTCCCGGGCTCTCTGTATAGCAAAAAATACTCCCGCAAATTTCCCCAGTTCGGACCACCCACCCAGGCGCCCTCCGACGGATGCTCATTCGTTGCCGTCTCGAGAATCTCGGGGACGAGATAGAAATCATTCAACCGGGAGAGATCCAGTTTGTAAACATCCTCTTTCGAAACCGCCGTCGTCGCGGTAGTCATCGTTTTTTCCGCCCCGAAGAGACGCTCAAAGACTTCGTCGTTTTCAAAAGCCAGCGTCAGGTCCTGCTTCAGCCCTCCCTTTCTAACATCCGTCAAAAGCCCCGTGCTCACCGTCGTCAGATCGTGGATCTTTTCATGAGTGATCTCCGGCCCCTGCGCCGCACCGGAATTCTGCAGCAATTCGATCTCCTCGAGACGGGTGACCGAGTCGAGACGCTCATCATCGATATCAAGATCGGGGAGCACGGCCCCGGTTCCCGGTCGCTGAGCGATTCGCAAACGGTTCGCCCCGGCCTCGTCAGAGGGATCGTTCCGGTAGGGATCCCGCAGATCGACGCGGGCTTTCACCCCCTCATCCCCGACCCAGTAGGCGTAATGCCCTCTCCGCACCGCATCCGCTTCGGCCGGCACTTCCTGCCTTTTCACAAGCACCTGACGCTCCGGAGAATCGCTCGTCTCTTTCACCAATTCCAGCACGTCCGGATCGCTCAGGTCCAGCGGATCAACAGGATCGAGATACCCCGCAGGATAGGCACTCGTCGTTTCATCGAGATCAAACCTCTCATTCCCGCTCACGAGAAAAGCCCCGACCGATTCGTTCAACCGACCCGTTTCCGTCGCGCTCCAAACACCCGTCCAATGTGGATTCGCAACATCACCCTCCTCCAGAACCGCCGCCGATCCTGACACCGCCTGATCAGGTCCCGCGTAACGCTGCAATTCCCCCGCTGCGACATCCAGCGCATATAGCGCATTGGCCCGCGCCGCCGCCAGTTCGCGATCGCTGGAGACCTTGCTCCCCTCCTTCATCCGAAGGCTCAGCAGTGCGACCACGAGCATGACCGCCAACACGAGCAGTAGCAAAGTGGTGATCAACGCAAATCCTCTGCGCTTCTGATCCTGGTCGTTAAATATCATATTTTATCTCACCGATCGTCCCCGGGAATGACACTTCCTCGACATACTCGCGTCCGTAACGGGCAATAATTTCCGGCAGCGACATCGATTCCTGCTCCAGAACCCGAAGCCCCATCTCATCCAGCAGGAGGAGACTCACCGTGGCACGTTCCAACGTCGTTCCGGCGACGGTGAGCGGCGCGCCATCGACCACGACCGACTTCCCACCACTCGCTTCATTCAGGCACTCAACCGTCACGCTTTTCCCGTCCGCATCCCTCAGGTGAAAGGTAAAACTCACTTCGACGACGTTTTCCGCCAGAAACCAGTCATCATCGACGACCTCTTCCAACCGGTCATTCCACGCCACTTCGAGTTCCGCGGCCCCGAGATGCTCAATCGTTTCCTCCGCAGGAAACACGCATCGATACATCACCGGGCGTTCCTCGCTACCGCCCATCGGATCATGAAAACCAAGCCGGTAGGCAATCGTCGCCACCTTCCCCTCTCCATCGAGAGGTTGAGCCAATAGCAGAATGAGGAAATCCTGATTGGCTCCGCCCGCGCTCGATTTCCTGATTTTGAACCACTCGGAGCCATCGCCTTTTCTCACCATCGACCTCAAATCCTCGACCAGATAATCGAGCGCAACACTCGCCTCTGCATCGAGCAAAAACCGCGAAGAGCCCCCCGTCCATTGTCTCGAAACAGACGAGACGATCATCGCGAGCAGAACCATGATGGACAAAGTCACCGCCACCGAAACGAGCAGTTCGATCAGAGTCGTCGCCCCCGTCGAGCGTATCAATCTGCTTCCGGAATTTCTCATCTCGCAATGGAGACCGGGACCCGTAAGACACGGTTCGTCTCCTCCCATACTCCCTCGTTCTCTCCCGGCAGGGGATCGACAAAAAATTCCAACGCCAAGCTGAATCCGGGAGACCGCAATTGATCAGGATCCGGCAAGGAAGGCGGTGCCGCCGTCCCGTCGACCAGAGGCGAAAGTCGCAACCGGAAGACAGCTCCCTCACGGAACGCTAAATCCTCCTTCAGGAGCGGGTCATCACCTCGACGAAAACCTCTCCGCAACCGGCTTCCCGCTTCCCGCTCCGGTTGCGCCGAACCATCACCGCGAAACATTTCAGGGCTCGCCCAATACTGATACGAATAATACGGCGGATCCTGCCCCTTCATCGCCTCATAGGCCTCGTCGAACGGGAGCTCTCTCAGTCCCTGCTTTACGAACCCAAAGTTCTGAATCGCCTCCGCCCTGTCCCGGCTCTCCCGTGAGGACACATTTGACTGGCCCAGCAAACCGATAAGGCTCAGCGTCCCGATACTGACAATCCCCAAAGCGACTACCGCCTCGATCATCATCGAAGCCCTCTCGATGGGTCCGCGCCGCCGATGGTTCATTTTAAAACCTCCTCAATATCGTCTGCTTTGCGAAAATTGAGAAGGCGGGCGTTCCTGCTGATCCGAAATCCCTTCACCGCATTCGCATCGGGAATGGAAACGGATCCCCCGACCACTTCCCCGGAAGCGAGGACGAAATTCCGCCCTGCCTTCGCGGCCGATCCATCTGCCCCTATCTCGTAGTAGAGCCAGAAATGGGGATCCCCCTGTCCGGAGGCATACTCCATTCGCCGGCTCGTGCTATCCGACCACCTCGTGTCAAAAACCACGTCAGGAGGCAGCAGCAGCGGGCTCCCCTCCGACCTCCAGTTGCCGTCCCCGGTCCCCTCGACCCGAATCATCATTTGCCGGTAATAACCGGAATTATCGGGCTCATCATGAATCAAAATTCTGACAGGCCGTCCCAGCGTCACGGCACGGGAACGGGCCACTTCGAAAAAGGCTCCCGCATTTCGCGCCGCGGTATCGAGGCTCACCGACCGCGTCGCCATCAGCGCCGGAAGACTCATCGCCAGAATCAGCCCCAGCAATCCCAGCACGACCATCAATTCCAGCAGAGAAAACCCACTGGACCGATGACGTGCCCGCGTTTTGGAGAGAGAAAAAAGCATGTTCCGAAGTCAGCACCCATACTGTATGAAGCGGAAAATAAAAGACACCGAATTCCGGCAGAAATCAGGGCGGCGCTGCGCTCGCCGATGCCCCTGTCGCATCCGCGGCAGTGCGATCCGCAAGTTTGAAGCGTGGGAATACTGAAAAAGGCAATAACCACCCCCCCCGCCGCAGAGGCTTTCAAATCCGGGGTTGGAAAAGATTGTTGTGACTAATCGCAGAATTCCTCTCTCTAAGCGAATGCCACACTATGAAAACTAAAATCACTTCCACTCTTTCTGTCATGCTTGCTGCCGCCGCTCTTTTCCTGAGTGGCTGTGAACAGGCCGCCTCCATTTCCGGCGGTGCCGACGCCGTAAAAAACCTGACCTCGTCAATCACATCTATCACGTCCTCCCTGGGTGCGGTCACCGACAAGGCCAGTGCTGAAGGCGCGGTTTCCAAACTCGAGTCAGCAGGTGCTACGCTCGAAGGTCTCGTTGAAAAGCTTGATTCCCTTCCCGCCCCGATCAGGGAGCAAATACAGTCAAAAGCCGGTGGCTTCAAAGAGACATTCGATGGTCTCGTTGAGAAAGTGGAAATGATCCCCGGGGTTGGTGGCGTTATCGAAGGCCCCGTGGAAATGATCAGCACCCAGCTCGACGCTCTCGCCGGCTGATTTCAGCACACTTTCAATCCCCGATTCCGGCGTCATGCTTCCCCCCCCTGAAGGCGGGGAGCCATGCGCCTGTTTTTTTTGTGAACCGCTGCAGCGGTCAGAGGCACGCGAACCGAACCCGGTTCTCGCCCGAAATGGACGGGTTTTTAGGAAAGAGAGCCATTTGTCGGATTGATGGTTGCCACTGAGGCAGCAACCGTCGTGCGGAGTGCTGCTTCGCAGGGTTTGGTGAACCGCTGTTGCGGTCAGAGGCACGCGAACCGAACCCGGTTCTCGTCCGAAATGGATGTTTTTTTAGGAAAGAGAGCCATTTGTCGGACTCGAACCGACGACCTGCAGATTACAAATCAGCTGCTCTACCAACTGAGCTAAAATGGCCTTTCTCTAAATTCTCCCGAAATTGGGAGAGCGGGAATTTAACCGCTTTCTCCGATCCTGCAAGCACTCGCTTTCAGGAAAATTTCAGCACGCTCAAGTTCGCCTACTTCTGAAGCCACATCGTGAGCCTGCCTTTGCGTTCCAACGGGCCCGGAACGTGCATTCCCCCGCCCAGAATATCGGGCTTTCCGTTCCCGTCGATGTCTCCGACAGCAATATTGGCAAGGTTGGTCGGGGCATACGCGATTTTCCGGCGAACAAAATTCTTGAACCCACCGGTGTTCTCCAGCCACGCGAGCGTGGGAAAATCGTGATCCATCCACTGAAAATAAAGCGCCGAAATCACGACATCGAGATCTCCGTCCCCATCCATATCGATGGGCTTCGCGTCGTAGCACCCCGGCATTCCGGCGAGATAATGCAGTTGGTAATTCCCGGTGCCGTCATTCTCGAACCACCGGGCCCCGTGATAGGGCTTGGGCTCGGGATTCTCATCCATCATGTCGCCGTTGGTATAAAGGATATCTTCGTCCCCATCCCCATCGAGGTCATGCAGGTAGATGCTCGAGGAACCGAACGCGGGATGGTTGGCACGGGCGATGAAGCTGTTGGAGAAAGTTCCGTTGCCGGTGTTGGTGAACTGGACAATGGACTCGTGCTGCTGAGTCATGAGGGCAACAAAATCGGGAAGCTCGTCGCCATTGGCGTCATTCAGGATGACTCTCATGCACCCGTTGATGGGCATGATCTCCCTGAGCTCAAATCGGTCTTTTTCGACTTGCTCGAGGAACCCCACTGCCCCCGTGTAACGCCAACCGAACATCGCGAGGATAAAATCGATATCGCCGTCGCCATCGAAATCACCGGGAGCAGAGTCCGTGATGCGAGGTGAAATTTCGAGGAGCTGGCGGGATTCAAACGTTCCGTCCCCCCGATTGATGAGGAGGTGAAATTCCCCGATCAACTTATCATTCGGGTGCATGTATCCCATAGCGGAAACCGCGATATCAATGTCTCCATCCCCGTCGTAGTCGAAGGGCGTGGTATTCACCGGCGCTGAAATTTTTGCAATTTCAGTTTCGAGCCAGGCCCCGCTGTTCGAACTCAGCACACTGACAGCGCCGAAGACGTTGTCGGTCACGACTGCCTCATTTTCGATTCCGTCTCCGTTCAGATCACAAAATTTCACGCTGGTGACCTGCGGCCGTTCTTCAGGCGACACTTTTCCGACGCTGAACTTGTCGAACTTGAGAGTGTTCTCAAGATAGTCATCGGGGATCTCAGCCAGCTTCAGCGGGCTGTTGGCGACGTAATAGGCCTCGATCTCATCGTATTCAGCCTGCGAGATCTCCAGATTTGCGATCGCCATCAACTCCCTCATCGAATTCATGATCCGCGGCCACGCATAGACCGGCATCGAAGTCGCGCGCGGGACGGGATGACAACCGGAACACTTGGCTGTGACAATGGCAGGATGTGTCTGCGAAAACCCGCAGATCTGTCCCCAAAGACTGAAAATGACAATAACGAGAAAAATCCGCATTCAGAGAAATGGTCGTCTCATTAAGAATGGGAATCAACGAGAGTTCGTCTCCTTCTTCAGGTATCCCGCTACATCGAGGTGGAACCTCCCCGTCATCGTGGCATCGCATTTTAACGCCAATACGCGGCCACTGAACGCTTTTCAGAATCCGTATCTCAGCGTAACTTTACGGATGCGACTTTTGCTTTGCCTCGTGCTCCTCCCGATCTTTTACCTCCCTTTACAGGGTGATGAGGAGAAAGTCGCGCCGCAGCCAAAGGTGAAAAAGATCGGCGAGAACCGCTACCGGCTCGGCCTCGTGGAATTCGACGCAAAGTCGCGCGAGATTGCGATCCCGGTGACAGTGAATATGCGTGAAGGGGGGCCGATCGAATACCTCCTCGTCCACGAAACCGGTAAGGTCCACGAGTCGATCCTTACGACCGCGGCGTCCCCGCTCGACATTCAGATAGCGATGAAGCTTTTGAAATACAGAGCGGGAAAAGGTGACGTTTTCAACAAGCTACTCCCCCCCGAGCTCATCGAGAAAGAGGGCGGAAAAAAAGAAGACAGGGGAGACACCGTTTTCTTCGGTTTCCAGCCCGACGGCGAATCCCGACCGGTCCCCGCGTATGAGCTGATCGTCGACGGTGAAGATGCCGAAGCGATGGAGGCCGGCGGTTGGATTTACACGGGGTCTGCTCTCGAAGGTGGCACTTTTATGGCGGAGGCGGAAGGGTCGATCCTCGCGATCTACATCGATCACCTCTCACTTTTCAACACCACCCGGGACGGTGCCGACCTCGATGACAGATGGGGCGCACGGACTTCTGCGATTCCTGAGATAGGAACGAAGGGGATCTTCCGGATCCTCCCGCATGAGATTGAAGTCACTGAACAGGCTTCACCCGACAAATAACCTCGAACAGCCTCCACTTCCAACGCTATGAAAAAACGCGCGATCCTGCTTTCAATCCCCCTCCTGCTCGCTTCATTCGCTGCCACTGCGCAGGATCGAATCAGCCCCGGAAAAGATGGGCCGGATGTATCCCTGAAACTCGAAATCCAGCGGGCAATCGATAAGGGCGTCACCTATTTGAAATCGACCCAGAATCAGGAGAAAGGGACCTGGAGCGACGAAACTCTCCCCGCGCTCACGGCCTTGCCGGTCTCCGCCATCCTCGGCGATCCGTCATTGAATCCGGAAGACGGCCTCCCTCCGGAAGTGGAAAAGGCCTTTGAATATATCGTCAGCAACGCGAAACCCGACGGCGGAATTTACGGGAAAGGGCTCGCGACTTACAACACGTCGCTCTCGATGATGGCCTTGATGCAATCGGGAAAAAAAGAACATCTCCCCATCATCGCGAAAGCGCGACGCCTTCTCATCAATCAGCAGCAGGATCACGACAAACGCGGAGAAGTCGACAACCTCTATGACGGCGGGATCGGTTACGGCGGCAGCTACGCGCACTCCGATCTTTCCAACACGCACCTCGCGCTCGAAGCTCTACATTACTCAAAAAAGGTCCTCGCCGATACCGCTTTCGATGAGAGCAATGAAATCGAACTCGACTGGGATGCCGCGATCGAATTCATCAGCGCCTCGCAGAACACCGACGATACCGCGAAACGTCTCGGTGACTGGGCCACGGTTCGAGAAGAGGACAGAGGCGGCTTCGTCTATTTCCCCGGCAGCACCAAGTCCGATACCGTAAAAATCCAAACCAGGGACGGGGAAAAGACCGCTCTGCGAAGCTACGGTAGTATGAGCTACGCAGGACTCCTCGCCTTCATCTACGCCGACATGGACCGTGACGACCCGAGGATTGAAGCGGTCATGAAATGGCTCCAGGCGAACTACACTCTCGACGAAAATCCGGGACTCGATGCCCAGGGACTCTACTACTATTACCACACCATGGCGAAGGCACTCGTGATCACGGGGACGCAGAAGCTCGTGGATACGGAGGGAAACGAGATCCACTGGAAAAAAGAACTCGCGCTCAAGATCATGGCCACGCAGCAAACCGATGGCTCATGGATCAACGAGGGGTCGAATCGCTGGATGGAGGACGACCCCGCTCTCGTCACCGCCTATTCGCTCCTCTCACTCGAGCGCATTTTTCGCACTTTGTGAGGGTTTCCGCCGAGTGAAAAATCACGGCGCTACGAGGCTGTCAGCATCAATGTGAGCAAAAAGAAATGGCCACTCTGCCCCTCGTCGCCACAGCATCAATTGGAAGGGCCGGTCAAAGACAAAACGGCGCCCCGCAGGCCCTCTCGCGTCATCGCCACCCGAACTGGATAAATACGTCGGAGGAATCAGGAACGCCGCTGTCACCATCGAGGCCCCCTTTTGATCAAGCTTGAGCCGAATACGCTGCCCTGCTCGCGCAATCGCCACTTTCCGTATCCCGTCATCCGCCAAGCCGCGCAAGTTCCCCGCGAGATCCACAAACGAATCAAGATTCACCTCTGGAATTAAAAGAGTGTCTGTTTGGGTAAGAGAATTCGAAACACGCTCCGAATCCGCGGAGAGAAAACGGCGGGTCGCAGCCACCGTATCCTCAATCGATTTGAGGGAATCATCTCTCACTAAAATCAGGAGTTCATCCGGCGAGGCTCCCTGAAAGGCGAGACTGTATGCCTTTCTTTCCGGGGCATGATTCAAGATGGTGGCAGCTCCTCCGAATTTCTCCCGATGCTCCCCCCAGGAACCGAAGAACCGGGTCGTCTTGATAGCACCTGTCCCCGTGACAAAGACCCGGGATTCAGGCTCCTTTTCAAAGCTGGTTTCAAAATTCAGGTCGTGCTTGAGAATAGATAACAAGATCATTTCCACCGGAGGACTCGCCAAGTCTTCAGGACCCAACAATGACTCAAAATACCCTTCATCAAGCGGAGGAACCGCGGTCCCGAAATGACGCTTGATCAGCTTGTTTGCCTTCTCACGAAAGGAATCGCCCGTGCCACTGACAAAAACAAAATGAGACCTCCCGGGAACGGTTTCTTCATACTTCCACTCAAAAGAGTTCAATTGCCTGACAATGTCCGTCTCCGGCTTGAGCGGAATGCTCTCCCAACCAACCGCCTTAGCTGTTTCATCCCAGCACTTTTGAAAAGCAGGAGACCAAAGCAACGACTCCCCCTGGAGAAATCTTTCATTAAGAAGCAGCGATTGCCTCACTTGGGACTCCCCTACCGCAACCAATGAGAAGAGAGCGAGGCAACTATATAAAATAGACTTCATACGGAAGTATAGTCACAAAACATCTACTCTCAGTCGAGGGCAATGCGATCTTTCCTCTATCGTTCACGTGTCCCCAATGTAGCGGAATCAAACTGATTACGATCGCAGAAGACAGGTCCGACGTCCTCAGGAACGAGTTTCGTTCCGCTACTTCATATCTACGCGGATCAGTGATTGCTCCACCTACCTCCGGCATGTTTACCTTTTTGCATGCCCCTACTGCGTCCCGCATTACTCGCCTGCCTGTTGCTCCTGCTCTGCCTCCGGGTATCCGCCGCGCCCGAGCCATCGGAAATCATTTCGATCTGGCCGGACCTCGCTCCGGGTGAGACAACGAGAAAAACGGGCGAGGCGCTTCCGCCGCGTGAGGCGGACCAACCGGCGATCACCCGTGTCGAAAATATCACTGCACCTCCCCTCGCGGTTTTTCCAGCACCGGAAGACAAGGCCACCGGAGTCGGGGTGCTCATCCTCCCCGGAGGCGGATTCGGGAAGGTTGTTCCCGACATGGAGGGCTCCGAAGCAGCCGCGTGGCTGAACGAACTCGGCATCAGCGCCTTCGTCCTGAGCTATCGCACGACTACGGGGGCTGACGAACCGATCACGGAAAAGCCATGGCTGAGGCCACTTCAGGATTCACAGCGGGCGATGCGATACCTTCGGAAGCACGCCACCAGGTATGCGCTCGATCCTACACAGATCGGCCTGCTCGGCTTTTCGGCCGGAGGGCAGGTCGCAGCGCTTCACCTCACACAGGAGAAGGCTTTCTACGATGCGATTGACGAGGTCGACGAAGTCAGCCACCGCCCCGACTTTTCAATGCTGATTTATCCCTGGAACGTCGCGGATAGAAAGACCGGCAAGTTGATGCCCGAAATCACTCCGAACGAAAAGATGCCTCCGGGATTTATCGTTCACACCGATGACGACAGGTCTTCCTCGCTCGGGTCGGCACTCATTTACCTGGGGATGAAAAAGCACGGTGTCTCCGGCGAGCTCCACGTCTATCAAAACGGCGGTCATGGCTACGGAACGCGCGATCGTGAGGGATCGGTGATTGGAACGTGGACCGATCGTGGCACGGAATGGCTTCGGTTACGAGGCTTGGCGGAGTGAGGCCTCGGCTCCGGGGCTTCTCCCGGAGGTAGAAGCGCACGCATGACGCATGTGCCCATCACTCTCCGAGTGATGACTCAGAGCCGGTGCGCTTCCACAACAGAAACTCCCCTTCCTTGATCCCCGCCTTCGCAGGATTGCTTGAGATATACGCTTGTAGTGCCTCCCACTGCATACGGCTCCGCACAAGATGATCAAAGCAATCAGTCTGCCAAAATCTTCCTTTAACTTTCTCCAGTTGGTTGATTCGCCGTGCCGTAAATCGCTTCCAGCTCTCGACCTGCTTCAGCACGTCATCAGCTTCGCGAAAAGCAGCGAGGATATGGACATGATTGGGCATGATCACGAACGAATCAATTTCATATAGACCGCCGTCATGATGAAGTATGCTCTGGCCGACAACGCGGGCGTATTCAGGATTACCGAGGAGACACTTCCCTAACCCTCGATCCAGAACGTCATTCCATTTCTTCGAAAATCGCCGGCAAAATTCCTCGCGGACCTCAAATGGAAGCTGTTCTAAAAAATGCGGCTCTTCCAGATTACTCTCGCTGAACCCGTTATTGATCAACCAATTCTCTCGCTCCTGCTTCCATTCGCGAATCAAATTCTGTGGAATCGAATCTGCGGTTCGCCAAGTCAAAAAGGTAACCGCGCCCGCTTGCGACCAATGCGGCAGTCGACGGTGCCCCAGCTGTTTCACCTCTTGATCCCACGATACAGCTTTCACATACTCAGTTGAACAGACGCATCATTCTCTGTCAAGCTCGGAGCGGAAGTCTCCGGGGCTTCTCCCGGAGGTAGAAGCGCACGTATGACGTATGTGCTCATCACTCTCCGAGTGATGATTCAGAACCAATGGACCGTGCCTTGACCTTTCAATCCGAAAATCCCGGGAGTCTCCGGGGCTTCTCCCGGAGGTAGAAGCGCACGAATGACGCATGTGCTCATCACTCTCCGAGTGATGATTCAGAGCCAATGGACCGTGCCTTGACCTTTCAACCCGAAAATCCCGGGAGTCTCCGGGGCTTCTCCCGGAGGTAGAAGCGCACTTATAACGTATGTGCTCATCACTCTCCGAGTGATGATTCAGAGCCAATGGACCGTGCCTTGACCTTTCAACCCGAAGATCCCGGGAGTCTCCGGGGCTTCTCCCGGAGGTAGAAGCGCACTTATGACGCATTCGTGAGGGCAACCCTACGAACGATTCACTTCGCGCCAGCGGGTGGGACTTTGTCCGGTTTGCTTTCGAAACCAGCGCGCGAAGTAATTTTGATCGTCGAATCCGATCGCGGACCCGATTTCGCCGATCGAATTTGAGGTCTTCTTCAAAAAATTACCAGCCGCCTCGAGCCGGGCCTTGTTGAGAACCTGCCCGACCGTCATTCCTGACTCGTCACCCAGTTGTCGATTGAGATGATCGAGGCTCCGCCCCAGCTCCTCGGCAAGCTTTTGTGGAGTCAGATCGGGTAGTTCGTTTTTCTCTATCACCCGCATCACTCTCGATGAAACGGGGCCGCCCGTCGGGAAAGGTTCGACCTCCCGTAGCGCCTCCTCGATCTCTCCGAGAATCCGGAGAATCCGACTCGCGATCGCGACGGAGGAGGGATTCTTTTTTCGCTGGAGCGTATTCAGATCGAAGAGACGACTCTCAACCGTCGCGAGTTGGTTGCGGTTCAAAAGGCCCTGATCCGGCCAGTCTCCACCGGCGGTCATATCCAGATCGATCGCGAGACAGATCGGGCTCGCCGCTTTCGATTTCACGAAGCGATGCTTTTTTCCCGGGGGAATCGAGAGCACGGTGCCCCTCGAAACCGGGACCACCGTATCATCGAGGTGCTGCTCCCCCGCCCCCCTCAGGTAGAGCAGGATCTGCTGAAAGTCGTGGACGTGCTCGCTGAGTTTCTCAACCCGCGGCATGTGGCGATTCAACGCGACGCGGCGCAAGACGACCCCGGGCAGGGCGATCTTCAGATCCTCAAGAAGGATAGACTGCAGCTCATCACTCATTCATAAAACGATATCGCTTTTGTGCTAATCTGTCCGCTTTTATTCTCACGTGGAATTCGGATAGGAGGTAATCTTGACGACATGATTTCCCATCCTTCAGAACTCACACCGACGACGACCTGGCAGGAAACGATTTGGAGCCAAACCTCCGAAGCGGCACTTTCCGTTCACACCAATACCCCGCGGCTCTGCGTCGCGACGCTGCTTCCCTTCAAGGATGGCAAGCCCGACTGGGCCGGATTTGAACGCAGCGTTCAGTGGATGATCGACTGCGGGAAGGCTTTCGGCATCGAAGTCGTCTTCGTTCTGAATGCGGACACCGGCTTCATTTTCAACCTGAGCACGGAACTTTACGAGGAAGTGCTCCGCCGCTTCCGCGCCGCCTTTCCCGAACCCAAGATCATCTGCGGAACGACCGCGGTCGGCGCATCAGGCGACACCTTCAAAGCTGAGTGGTATCGTCCTCATCTCGATATCGCCCAGCAGTTCGACAATATCGAAGCCATGGTGATGACGTCGCAGTTGTTGAACCAGCTCGATCCCGAGTCGCGCCGCGATGCTTATTTCGAGATCGCCGAAATGATTTCCGTTCCCGCGATTGCCCACGCGCTCGAGCCTTCTTTCGTTCCCTGGGCGACGCCGTATGATCCCTGGCTTCTGCATCAGCTCGCTGGGCACGACACCTATGTCGGTGGAAAAATCTCAACCCTCGACGAGCCACACTTTCTCTACTGGACGGCGATGTGCCGCGATCTGAACCTGAACTTCTCCCCTCACAGCGGAGATGACTTCGGAATCGCCACCGCGATCAAAGTCGGCGAACCGCTCCTGATCGGGGCCGGAGTTTCCGCCTGCCCGCTCATTTGCGCGGCGCAAAAAATGTGGCAGACCACGCCGCTTGATACGCGCGTTTACAAACTTTTCGAAGCGTTCCAGTCACTTGAGGACGCCGTCTTCCGACTCAATCCGAAGGGCAGCGCCGCTGACTACAAGCACAGCACCGCACACGTTCTCAAGCACCTCGGGCTGATCGACTCGACCGAGATCCACCCCGACTGCACCGACCTCCGCCCCGACGGTGAGGACGCCCGCATGCTCGAAGCGATGCAGCGCCCCCTCCGTGTCGCCGAGCGCCTCGGGATCGAACAGTTCAAACTCGCATGAGCCCCGCGCCTCTAACCGATCTCTCCAAACTCTGCGTCCACACGATCACGACGAAACCGTGGGCGATCGAGGAGGCCATGGATCGCTACGCCGACGCGGGGGTAGCGGGAATCACGGTGTGGAGGCAATGGCTCGACGGTCACGACATCCGGACAGTCGGCGACCAACTTCGTGAGCGGGATCTCGAGATCGTTTCGCTCTGTCGTGGCGGTTTCTTTCCCGCCAAAACGACAGAGGACAGGGAAACCGCGATCGAAGACAACCGGCTCGCGATTCGCGAAGCGGCCGCCCTTGGCGCGCCGATGATCGTTCTCGTCTGCGGCGCCGTTCCCGGGCAACCGCTCGAAGAATCACGCAAGCAGATCGCCGACGGAATCGCCGCTGTCCTGCCCCTCGCGGAAGAGCACGGCATCAAGTTAGCGATCGAACCTCTCCACCCTGTCTACGCCGACGACCGCAGCGCGATCAACACGATGGCTTCGGCGAACGCGGTGTGTGATCAGCTCGATCACCCCCTCGTGGGAATCGCCGCCGACGTCTACCACATCTGGTGGGATCCCGATCTTGAAGCACAGATCAAACTCACCGGGGAAAAAGACAGGCTCTTCGCCTTTCACATCTGCGACTGGATGACTCCCACCGCCGACCTTCTCAACGACCGCGGTCTCATGGGCGAAGGCTGCATCGACATTCCGGGCATTCGAGCCATGGTCGAAGCGGCTGGCTTTAACGGCTTCAACGAAGTTGAAGTCTTCTCCAACCGCTGGTGGGCCAAAGATCAAAACGAATTCCTGGAAGCGATCAAAACCGCTTACCTCGAACATTCTTAATCGAACGAAACCCAATCCAGGCGAAGTCGGAACGATCCTCGTTCCGCTACCAGGACTCCCCACCTTTCACTTTTTACCTTTAACCTTTTACCGCCGCCTGCGGCGAACATCATGAAAATCGGCATCATCCTCAACGGCGTCACCGGACGCATGGGCACCAACCAACACCTCATCCGTTCCATCCTCGCGATTCGCGATCAAGGCGGCATCAAAGTTTCTCCGGAACTGACGATCGAAGTCGATCCTATCCTCACGGGGCGCAACGAGAACAAGCTCCGCGCGCTCGCCGAAGAACACAAGGTCGAGCGCTGGACGACCGACCTCGATGCGGCGCTCGCGGATGATGCGAACCAGATTTTCTTCGACGCGAGCTCGACGCTGCACCGCGCCCGTTTCATCGAGATGGCAGCGAAGGCAGGCAAAGCGATCTACTGCGAAAAACCCACCGCGGTCGAAACCGATGAGGCGGTTCGCCTTGCTCAAGTGTGTCGCGATGCAGGTGTTAAAAACGGCGTTGTTCAGGACAAGCTCTGGCTCACCGGAATTCGAAAATTGAAGACGCTCATCGATCAGGGATTCTTCGGCGAGATCCTTTCGGTGCGCGGCGAGTTCGGCTACTGGGTTTTCACCGGTCATGATGCCGACCAGCCAATCCAGCGCCCGAGCTGGAACTACCGTAAAGAGGACGGCGGCGGAATCATCATCGATATGCTCTGCCACTGGCAATACCTCATCGACAAAACTTTTGGGAAAATCAGCAGCGTCTCATGCCTCGGCGCGACGCATATTCCCGAGCGCATCGACGAAGCGGGCAACGCCTACGAATGCACCGCCGATGACGCCTGCTACGCGACCTTCCAACTGGAAAACGGCATTGTGTGTCAGTTCAACAGTTCCTGGGATGTCCGCGTGCGCCGCGACGATCTCTTTGTCATGAACGTCGACGGCACGAAAGGATCCGCGACCGTCGGCCTCAGGAAGTGCTGGGTGCAGTCGCTCGGAACGACGCCCAAGCCCGTTTGGAACCCTGACATTGATCAACCGATCGACTTCTACGAAGGCTGGCAGGAAGTCCCCGACACGACCAACTACGACAACGCCTTCAAAATCCAGTGGGAGCTTTTCATCCGCCACGTCGCCCTCGACGAACCGTTTCCGTATGATCTCATGGAAGGCGCGAAAGGCGTTCAACTCGCGGAAGCCGGCGTGAAGAGCTGGGAAGAACGCAAGTGGGTCGACCTTGAGGAGTTGGGGTAGGAGATGCCGCAAAGCGGCGCAAAACTGGATCGCCGGCCGGGTAAAAGGTGCATAGCAGAAGGTCGGATTCTTCTTAGCACTGCTGCTTTCTGCTTATCAACATCCACCTGTTTTAACACAGGTATCTGCCCCGGAGATGCTGAAGGCATCCACGTGAACAACCCCGGATTTCAATCCGGGGTTCCCAATTGATAATGGGAAGGCGCCCTGAAAGGACGCGCGAAAACGATCGGACATCCCCCGGAGCAGCATAGCTTTCGAGCGTCCCTTCAGGACGCAGGCATAGAACCATCAATAACCCCGGATTGAAATCCAGGGCTGTTTTCGATGATGCTTTCAGCATCGTCATCGGAGTTGTAATTTCATACCGAAATCCCCTGACCTCGAATATTCAATCCCCTACGCAAAGCCTCCTGTAGCGGAAGGAGAATTCCTTCCGACCAGAGCCCCCTGAGGATAGCCCTTCGAGACGGAATGAATTTCAATCCGCTACCTTAAAGCATGCGCAAGGGAAGAAACGCCTCTCGATGAGAACCTCGCCGGAAGATCAGGCAGTGAATCCGACGGGGACGCCAGCGGTCCCGATATCACGCCTCTTCTCCCAATCCGCCAAACCTCCGCTGCCTTTTTTGGTAGTCTTCGATCGCGGCGGTGAGATGCTCACTGCGAAAATCGGGCCAGAGGACGTCGGTGATGTGGATTTCGGAATAGCTGATCTGCCACAACAGGAAATTGGAAATCCTGAACTCTCCGCTCGTTCGCACGAGCAAATCGGGATCGGGGATACCGGCGGTGTAGAGATGATCGGCGAAGATCTCGTTGTTGAGATCAGCGGAATTCATTTCACCGGCGGCAGCCTTATCCATGAGCCGACGGGCGGCGTCGACGATCTCCTCGCGCGAGCCGTAACTGAGCGCAACGATGAGAGTGAGACCGTCGTTTCCGTCGAGCTTGTCGATGGATTTCTTGAGTAGCTTTTGCGTTTTGTCAGGGAGTCGGTGCATTTGCCCGATCACCTTGAGCCTGATGTTGTTCTTCATCAGGCTGGAAGTCTTTTCCTTGATGAAGTGCGCGAGCAGGTTCATGAGCGCATTCACCTCGCTCTCGGGTCGCTTCCAGTTCTCGGAACTGAATGCGTAGAGCGTGAGAAACTTGATTCCCGCATCGCCGCAGGATTCGAGACAAGCCTCTACCGATTCCGCGCCGGCGCGATGGCCGTCACGGCGCGGGAGTCCCCGGGCTTTGGCCCAGCGACCATTGCCATCCATGATCACGGCAACGTGCTGCGGAATGGGTTTTTCCGGATCAATCGCTGCCATGGTGTAGGGAAAGAAAAATCAACGAACGATCGTCTGATCGCGAGCCGGCCCGACACCAATCATGCTGACAGGGGTGTCAGTCTCCTTCTCGATACGGGCGAGATAGGCTTTCGCGTTCTCAGGAAGATCGTCGTAGTGCTGGACTTTGGTCGTGTCGCAGTTCCAACCGGGAAGGTTTTCGTAGACGGGAACGACGCGCTCGAAGTCTTTAGCCGCTGCAGGAGGAAGACTCAGCTTCTTGCCATCGAGCTCGTAATGAGTGCAGATTGGAATTTCTTCGCAGTCATCAAGACCGTCGAGAATCGTAATCGCAAGATCGGTGAAACCATTGACCATCGCCGCGTAGCGAACGAGAACGAGGTCGAGCCAACCGCAGCGACGCTTGCGTCCTGTCGTGGCACCGAACTCACGGCCCATTTTGTGAAAGCGATCCGCGAGCGTGTCATTCTGAGTCGGGAAAGGCCCTTCTCCGACACGAGTCGTGTAAGCCTTCGTCACACCGACGACGCGATCGATTTTGTGCGGAGGCACTCCGGAACCGGTGCAGGCACCGCCGGATGTCGTGTTCGATGAAGTCACGTAAGGGTAGGTTCCCTGATCGATGTCGAGGTAGGTTCCCTGAGCACCTTCGAAAAGGAGCGACTTACCGGCCTTCATGTCGCGGTGAAGAATTTCAACGGTGTCAGCGCAATACGGAGCAAGACGCTCAGCGGCAGCGAGGAGATCGCGTCCGATTGCTTCGGCGTCGAGTTTTTCCATGCCAACGGTCTCAAAGAGATCGTTGCACTCAGCGATGCGTGCGTTGAGACGCTCGATAAAAACGATAGGATCACCGACGAGGTCGTGCAGGCGGAAACCGATACGGTCGACTTTATCACCGTAGGTCGGTCCGATACCACGCTTCGTCGTTCCGATTTTGCCGGCTCCTTTTTTGGCTTCGCGATAGGCGTCCATCTCACGATGAAACGGCATCACGAGGTGCGCACGGTCGGAGATCTTGAGATTGTCAGAGGTGACGTGGATTCCTTTTTTGGCAAGGCCGTCAATTTCTCCGAGCAATGCAACAGGGTCCATGACGACACCGTTTCCGATAACGCAGGATTTTTCAGGCCAGAGGATTCCGGAGGGAATGAGATGGAGGATGTATTCGACCCCCTCGTTGATCACGGTATGGCCGGCGTTGTTCCCGCCCTGGGCCCGGACCACTACGTCCGTTTTTTCCGTGAGAAGATCAACGATCTTTCCTTTTCCTTCATCACCCCACTGGGCGCCAATAACTATGGTATTCGACATGAGAATTCAGTGTTCTATACAGAAACGACAGGGGAATCTTTCACCCCAATAAGAGAGAGCGCAACGCGCAAAAGTTCAGATCGCCCGACGGGGCAACTTTCATGGTTCGGTAATAATAACGAAACAGATCCGGAAATCAGGCGGCCGTCATCGTGAAAGCGAGGCCAATCACGGCAATTGCCGCAACAATGGCAACGACGCCCACGAGCATGGCAACCATGCCGAGCGTGTCTTTTTTCACCACTTTCTCGATCGGAGAAAGATTTTTAAAATCGGCCGGTTTGGTGGAGGATTCCGCGATATCAGCTGAAACACCCGAAGTGTATCCGCTTCCGTCTCCGGGATCAGCCGCAGGCTCTTCAGCCGCCGTTCCGGCACCGTCTTCGAGGTCGAGAACAGCCAGCACTTCACCAAAACTGATCTGGGATCCGGTTTCGACGATGGCCTCGGTTACCGGCTCGCCGTTGAGAAAAGTTCCGTTCGTTGAACCGAGGTCATTAACCTGGTAATTGCCACGATTGTTGTTGGTGATTACCGCGTGAGATCCGGAAAGCGATCCATGATCAATCACAATGCTGTTTTCTTCGGCACGTCCGACAGTGACTTGCTCGAGTCCACTGATGTCGAGTGCGTAAGGTTCCTGATCGGGCACGTAGAGTGTAATAGTCGGCATAATTTCTCTCTTTCTACAACAAATCAGCGGGTTTGATCAATGAGATTAGCAAATTCTTCGAAGAAGTAAGAGGCATCATTCGGACCGGGGGCTGCTTCGGGGTGATACTGTACGGAAAATACGGGGTAATCACGGTGACGCATCCCCTCGACGGTGTCGTCGTTGAGATTGATATGCGTCACTTCGATGTGAGAGGGAAGCGCATCGCCATCCGCGGCAAAACCGTGATTCTGCGAAGTGATGGCGATTTTTCCGGAACGAAGATCTTTCACCGGGTGATTCCCTCCGCGGTGACCGAACTTGAGCTTAAACGTGCTGCCACCAAACGCGTGGGCAAGCACCTGGTGTCCGAGACAGATCCCGAAGACGGGCTTCTTGTCGATGATCTGCTTCACTTCGTCGTGAATGTAATCGAGTGCCGCCGGATCACCGGGGCCGTTGGAAAGAAAGACCCCGTCCGGGTTCATCGCTAGAACCTCGGAGGCCGGCGTGCGTGAATTCACGACTTCGACCTCGAATCCTTTCTGACGAAGGCTGCGGAGAATGTTGCGTTTGATTCCAAAATCGTAGGCAACGATGCGATATTTCGGATCACAAAGGGGACGATACATCTCCCCGTTCACCTCAATCAGCTCCTCATTCGTTGAGGCGTTGATAATCGTCCACTCGCGGCTGAGTTCACTCTCAGGGTCCCACCGGTAGTGGTCAGGGGTCGTGACTTCTTTCACAAAGTCGGAGCCTTCCATGGGAGGTGCCTGTTTCGCCGCAGCGACAGCACCGTCCGCATCGAGACTTCCGTCGGTGCAAAGCGTGGCGCGCATCGCACCGGCCACGCGAAGCTTTTTCGTGAGCGCACGGGTATCGACTCCCTCGATTCCGGGAACGTTGGCGTCCGCAAGGTAATCGCTGAGAGACTGTTCGCTTCGCCAGCTGCTCGGCACTTCGCAAAGTTCCTCGATGACGAATCCCCGCACGTGAATATCCGAGCTCTCGGCATCGACCGAACTGACTCCGTAATTCCCGATCAAGGGGCAGGTCATTGTCACAAACTGACCGCGATAGGACGGGTCAGTGAGGATCTCCTGGTACCCTGTCATCGAGGTGTTAAAACATATCTCGCCCGATTGAGTAGTGGCTGCACCGAAAGCAGTTCCGTGGAACACTGTTCCATCTTCGAGCGCGAGGATCGCTGGTTTTTTTTCTCTTGCCATAAGGGAAGAACCCCTGCTAGCAAAAGGGGCCTTCGGAGGATGCCAGAAAAGAGAGCGGGTTCAAGTGGTTTTGAAATGAGATTGCCGAGTATTTACGCAACGGAACGCCATTCGATCCGCTGAGAACGCCGGAATTCGGGGGCGCCACGCCTCAATCACGATTTTCCGGCATACTTCGCGACGGGGTGATCTTCCCAGACCGGCAGCTCTTTAAGCGCCCGCTCCACCTCACTGCTCATGGGAAGGCTCCAGGTTGCCCAGAAAGGCTGGAGGTTTTTCCCGCAGGCTCTGGAAAGGCGAATCACCCACTGATCGTTGATTTCCTCCTGCCCCTTCGGCCGTTCATCCGGCTCGAGCTTGTTGTATTCGTCGAAAACTTTCTTAAACGGCTCCCATCCGAATTCCTCCTGAACCTGAAGATACGTCTCAAGAGCAACCCACGTTGACCAGTCTTCGAATTTCGCACCGTCGCTGAAGTAGCCGTTCATCCGCTGCTTCCGGTCGAGAGGGCGAATCGCGTTGTGTGTCTTGTCGCGATTTTTCCCGACCACTTCTTCAAACAGGTAAACGGACCAGAGGTTGCAGGTCGTTTCGCCGGTTCCGGGCAAAGCCCATAAATTGTGCTGATGGTTGTGGCCGTATTCGTGAAAAAAGCCCCAGCTGCCGTCTTTCTCCAACGCGCTCGCATCGACCGCCAGCTCCGCATCTCTCCCCGTGTGTGCCGCGACAGGATAACTGCTATGGAGCGATCCCGCTGAAGTCTGACGGTCAAAGACGATGCGCTCGGCGCGGTAATCGTTGCGGTCCACCTGAACGAGCTCGGCAGCGGAATCGATAAAACGGTTCCATACCTCCATGACCTCATCCGGGTTGCTGAGCTTGCGGACGTATTCGCTCGGAATCGCAATGATCACTCGCGGGCCGGCGATCTCGGCCCACGGAGCGGGATACTCTCGAATCTCAGCGGCCCATTCCTTGAGATCGGTCTTCCCGTATTCAAAAAGCGGCGCACGAACCCCGCCCTCGATGACGAGATCAAGCGACTCATATTTTGCTTCGCGGGGAATCCGGATCGTGACGAGCCCGCCAAGACCACTTGAAACTTCAGTGACCCGCGACGCGACCGGCTTCGAGACCTGCCAATCGGTGTAGCGATGCCAGGCATCCCGATTGTTCAACTTCCCGCCATACGACCCGATCGTGACCTCGAAGCCTTCGCCGGAGATCCGCGCGGGAACGGTGACCTTAATCACTTCTCCGGGAGCGGCGTAAACACCGGTCGGGCGCATCTCCTTCGCGGCCCAGCCCGCTGCATTCCGGCCTTCCAGCCACCCGCGCCATGTACCGTCAATCGTGAGCTCTTTCGTGATTCTCTCCGCATCCTCAGGCACCGAACCCGGAAAATCCGCCGCAGCGGGAATCGCATACATCATACCGGCGGGCGCGTTCTCGTTAAAATGGGTTTCCAGCTCAATAATCGCATCGACGAGAGGGTCTTCACCGGGAACGACCGGATTTTCTTTCGTCGGGATGATGGGGCCGACCGCCAGATTGAGCGCTTTCAACGCCTCGAGAAATTCAGGAAGCGCCGCACCCCTCAAGGCCTTCGCGGAAAACAAATCGGCGAGCAACTGCGAGCCGGCCGACGATTGATCGACCTTTTTATCGGCGGCCAACTGCTTCGCCGCAGCCAGCGCAGCGGATTCACCGTTTCGCCCCGACTTCATCTCTCCGGGTGTCGAAGTGAGCGATTCCAACGGAGAATCAGCCCCTCCCAAAGAGATAGGATCCTGATTTCGCGCATACCCGTCAGGGAGAAACTGAATACCGGCAGCAGCAAACACCCGGTTCCCCGGAAACTGAGAGAAATCCTCATACTTCTTTTTAAAAGCCCACGGAGTCGTCGCGATGACAACCCCTCCGCCGCCGGCGAAGAATTCCGACAACGCTTCGATCTCGCTCTCTTCCAGAGTTTCATGCCCGATGAAGCAATAAACACTCACCCCGCCGCGGCTGACTTCCGATGGCTTCAGCACTTTCACGGTCATTTCTTTTTCCGAAAGCGCAGCCTCCAGCCCCGCGATCGAAGGATGCAAGCCGACGACCGGTTTCCCGGACCGCCCCGCCCAGCGGATTGAATTGGCGAGCACCGCCGCGACGCCCTCCTGCTCGAGGAGCGAACCCGGCTTAAGGAAACTTCCGTGGGTAAACCCAACCGCCCGCCTTTTCCCGGATTCACTTCCCGCAGCGAAGATATTCCCTTTGGCATCCTGAAGCAGCGCAAATCCATCATCCGTCGTGATGTCAATCAGACCCGGAACCGACTTCCCCAAAACCACTTCACCACCGGCACGGGTAATCAGCTGGCGCACTTTTTCGTCCCCCTGTGAAGTGGCAGCGAAGGCGAGACAGGCGAAAAAAAGGAGAAAAGCTATCTTCATAATAATCTGAAGCACAATGAGAGGCGCTATGATGATCATATACCGGCACCACTCATTTTCGTGACCACAAACCTGCCTGTATGACACAAGTTCGCAATTCAACGGGAAATTCCACGGATAGAGAACCGCGCCAATACGCGCCCATCATTTGATTTTAACCGCCGTACGGTGTAAAGCGCGGGAGTCATTTTGTATCGATTTTGCAGATTTCCAACCTCATAAAGAATATGTCCAAGGCTCCGACCATCATTTACACGAAAACTGACGAAGCTCCGGCGCTCGCCACTCATTCGCTCCTGCCCATCATCAAGGCATTTACGAAATCATCCGGAATCAACGTCGAAACCCGCGACATCTCCCTCGCAGGTCGGATTCTCTCTCAGTTCCCTGAGCTCCTCAAAGAAGAGCAGCGAGTCCACGATGCGCTTGCTGAACTCGGCGAACTCGCGAAGACACCCGAGGCCAACATCATCAAGCTCCCCAACGTGAGCGCCTCTGTCCCTCAGCTTATTGCCGCGATTGAAGAGCTTCAGAAGCTCGGCTTCGCACTTCCCGATTATCCTGAAGAAGCGAAGACCGATGAGGAAAAAGACATCCAGTCCCGCTACGACAAAGTCAAAGGCAGCGCGGTGAACCCCGTCCTCCGTGAAGGCAACTCCGATCGTCGCGCCCCGGGCGCAGTGAAGGAATACGCCCGCCAGAACCCGCACTCCATGGGTGCCTGGTCGACCGATTCAAAAACCCGTGTCGCGAACATGACCGCGAACGATTTTTGCTCAAACGAGCAATCCACGACCATCGCTGCCGACACCACCGCGAAAATCGAATTCGTCAGCGCCGACGGAACCACGACAGTTCTCAAGGACTCCCTCCCTCTTCTCGAAGGGGAAGTGATCGACGGAACCGTGATGCGGAAAGACGCCCTCGTTTCCTTTTTGAAAGAACAGGTCGCAGCAGCAAAGGCGGAAGGGATTCTTTTCTCCGTGCACATGAAAGCAACGATGATGAAGGTCTCTGACCCCATCATTTTCGGTCACGCCGTCGAAGCCTACTTTTCCGATCTCATCGAGAAGCACCGCGAAACCATCGACAAACTCGGAGTCGATTTCAAAAACGGCTTCGGTGACCTCCTTTCCAAAATCGAGGAACTTCCCGCCGACGAAAAGGCAGATATCGAAGCCGACATTCAGGCCGCCTACGAAAACGGCCCTGATCTCGCGATGGTGAATTCTGATAAAGGAATCACCAACCTGAACGTTCCGAGCGACGTCATCATCGACGCCTCGATGCCCGCCATGATCCGGACCTCCGGCCAAATGTGGAACAAGGACGGCAAGCCTCAGGACACGCTCGCAGTCATACCCGACAGCTGCTATTCCGGAGTCTACGCCGCGACGATCGATTTCTGCAGAGAAAACGGAGCGTTCGACCCGACAACGATGGGAACCGTTCCCAACGTCGGACTCATGGCCCAGAAAGCCGAAGAATACGGTTCACATGACAAAACTTTCGAAATCGAAGGCGAAGGAAAAGTCCGCATCGTCGACGGCGAAGGAAACGTCCTCACCGAACACGACGTGGCCAAAGGTGACATTTGGCGTGCTTGTCAGGCCAAAGACGCTCCGATCCGCGACTGGGTAAAACTCGCCGTAACCCGCGCCCGCGCCACCGGCACTCCCACCGTCTTCTGGCTCGACGAAAACCGCGCCCACGACGCCGAGCTCATCGCCAAGGTGAACGTTTACCTCAGCGAACACGACACCGACGGACTCGACATTCAGATCATGTCACCGGTCGACGCGACGCTCTTCACTCTGAAGCGCCTCAAGGCCGGCGAAGACACCATCTCCGTCACCGGAAACGTGCTTCGTGATTACCTCACCGACCTCTTCCCGATTCTCGAAGTCGGCACGAGCGCGAAGATGCTTTCGATCGTTCCTCTCATGAATGGTGGCGGCCTTTTCGAAACCGGAGCCGGTGGTTCCGCGCCGAAGCACGTCCAGCAGTTCGTTCAGGAAAACTACCTTCGCTGGGATTCCCTCGGCGAGTTCCTCGCCCTCGCCGTATCGCTCGAGCATCTCGGTGAAACATTCGACCTTCCCAAGGCGATCGTCCTCGGCAAAACACTCGACACCGCGACCGGAAAATTCCTCACTGAGAACAAGTCACCGACTCGTCGTCTCGGAGGGATCGACAACCGCGGCAGCCACTTCTACCTCGCAGCCTACTGGGCTGAAGCGCTCGCCAATCAGGATGACGACGCCGAACTCAAGGCCGAGTTCACTCCGATCGCCGAAGCGTTTGCGAGCAACGAAGAAGCGATCGTCGCCGAGCTCATCGCCGTTCAGGGAAGCCCCGTCGACATCGGCGGCTACTACCTCCCCGACGATACCAAGACGAGCGAAGCGATGCGCCCGAGCGCAACGCTGAACGGTTTGGTTGGATAAGCAGCGAAAGCGCCCGTGAGCCGAAGGCTCAACGGGTAACAGCCGGTGGCGAAGTGAAGCGCAACCACCGGCCCGACGAAAGAAAGCCTTTTGCATCCCGGACACGGGGTGCCGGAAGGCTTTTTTTTGTATTTCCCGTCAAACTGAGTTCGGGGAGATGCATCATCGTAATTCGGCGGTGAACGCAGCAACAACATTTCCGGCGGCCCTGCCGGGGCGCTATGATTCAGGGGAATGGAAATCCGGTGGTTCCGCGTTCGCTCCACCACCGGCTAAGTTCTTTGCGGACCTCCGGCCCTGCCCCACTGCCGACGAGATTCCCGGTGAACTTCCAGCCCCGCTCCACCACTGGCTGGTTCTTGATGAACCTCCGGGCCTGTTCCACTACCGACACCCCTTTTCTGGATTATTCGTTCTCAAAAACGGCGCTCCAATTCATCCGCTCCCAACCGTTTCGGCTATTGCAATGTGAGCCGGAGGTTCTCCAGACTGTAGCCGGTGGTGAAGCGCAGCGAAACCACCGGACCTCTACCAAACCCACACAGCGCACCCTGAAGGGGTGACGGAAACCCCCACCTCTCATCGACCTGCCGCCACCTCCATGTCCCGCGCCCCCGTTTCAGACACTTAAAAATCCGGCGTGATCCGGTGCTTTGCAACGACGCCTCCTTGAGGTTCATTTGACGGTATGAAAGATCGCCCGTTAGATCGCCGTCATTTTGCGAAACGCCTCACCGTCGGCGCCGCCGCCCTTGCCGCTGGCATCCAGGGAGGAAGCGCGCAGGAAAAGGTCAATCCTGACAACCGCCCCGTTCCCCTTCGACGCCCCCGTCCGGGCGATGAAAAGAAAATCTTCGGCACCAACGAGCGAATGCACGTTCGAACTTCGGGCAAACTCAAGGGCGAGTGGTTTGAAGAAGATGCCCGCGAAATTCCCGTGGTCGGAGATTACGATGTCATCGTCGCCGGGAGTGGTCCTGCCGGTTTTGCGGCCGCGCTGGCCTCGGCTCGAAGCGGAGCCAAAACCGCACTCATCGAGGTGCATGGCTGCGTCGGAGGCGTTTGGACGTCCGGTATGCTCGCGTGGATTCTCGATGGCATGGGCAAACCCGGGATTATGGGCGAGCTGATCACCCGCCTGAAGGCACAAGGCAACGGCAAGCAGGTCAAAAGTGCGTGGGTCTATCACCCCGAGCCGATGAAACTCCTCCTCGAAGACATGCTGCTCGAGGCGGGCGTCGATATCCGACTTTTCACCCGCATCGTCGGAGCCGTCCCCGATGAATCGAACCGGCTCTCTACCGTTCTCACCGAATCAAAATCCGGCCGCGAAGTCTGGACCGCGAAGTCCTTCATCGATGCCACGGGTGACGGCGACCTCGCCGCGCAGGCGGGTTGTGGATTTGATTTCGGTCGACCCGGCGACGGGATCACCCAGCCGATGAGCCTCATGGTCCTTTTCCACGGAGTGAAAACGAAAGAGATCGCGCCTTTCATCAATCACTACGCAGCGGCCAACGGACTCGGGCGCGGGAAAGCAAACTTTCTTGCCGAGCTGCGCAGCGCCGGAATCGATCCGTCCTACGGCGGGCCTTCCATCTTTGAAATTCACGACGGTCTTTATGCGATGATGGCGAATCATCAGTATAACGTCTCCGCGATCAACGCGACCGACGTGACGCGGGCGACCCTCGAAGCACGCCGGGAGAACAACGCGATGATCGATGCGCTTCGCAAGAAAGGCGGTCCCTGGAAAAATGTCGAAATCGTTTCCACCGGAGAACAAATCGGAACCCGCGAGGCGCGGCGCATCCACGGTCGTTACACCTCAAGCGACGAAGACCTCAAGACTGGCGCCCGCTTTGACGATGGCATCTGCCGCGTCACTTTCGGGATCGACGTTCACGCCACCGATCCGACAAAGACAAAAGCGATCGAATCGAAGCCCTTCAAATCAAAGCCCTACGACATTTCCCTGAGATCGCTCATCGCGAAGGACGTCGACGGGCTCATGCTCGCGGGTCGTTGCATTAGCGGCAGTTTCATTGCTCACAGCAGCTACCGCGTCACCGGCAATGCCGTGGCGATGGGAGAGGCGGCCGGTATCACCTGCGCGATTGCCGCGAGAAACAAGGTTCTCCCGCACGAGGTCCCCTTCGAGGAACTCGGAGTGAAACCCGCCTGACCGCGACCTCCGCTACAGCGCCTCCAATCTCAGGCGGTTCATCGATCGGCCCTGCTCGAGCCACTGTTTTTCGAAGTCCGTCTGAGCGTAGAAAAAATCTTCCGGCTTCCAGGGCTTTTGCTCGAAGAAGTCGCAACTCTCCTGCATTTCGAGCGACTCGGCAAAATACTCCGGCGAATCGGTCATGAAAAGCAACTCCCCGCCCGGGACGAGGAGATCGTGGAGCGCCTGAAGAAACGGGAGCTGGCACATCTGCCGGCGCCGCGCGTGCTTTTTCTTCGGCCACGGATCGGGGCAGAGGAAATGGATGCGATGAAAGGCGCCTTTCGGCAGCATCCAGTTTACGACGTAGTTGGAGTCCGCCCTGAGCGCTTTCGCATTCGTTAAACCGGCGCGGTCGATTTTACGGCACACCTTGCGAACGCGACCGAGGAGGCGCTCCACCGCAAGAAAATCGCGATCAGAGTGATGCTCCGCCATTTGAATGAGAAAGGATCCATCCCCGCAACCGAGATCAAGCTCGAGAGGACGGCCATCAGATGAGAGATCAGCTGCCTGCATTGGCGTAAACCAATCAGGCGGATACACTTCGTTGGGAAAGGGGAACGACTTGTCCTTCGGCATAGGGGACTCTTGATCAGGACTCGAAATACCGCAATCGATGAAATCCTCATGAGACTTTTCAGTTGTGAAAACCTGCCAAATCGATAGAACAAAAGACTGCCCGTTGCATGAATCTCGATTTGTCCAATCTCGCCACTTTGTGGTCACTGATAGGAGGAGCCTGCCTCCTTCTCGCCGTGATCTTCGGAGGGGTCGCTCTCATCATCAAGTCATCGCGGAAGCAGAATGCCCCGGCAAAGTCGGCGGCCTCCCCCGAAATTCCGGAACCGCCCGCTGATCGATTGGAACTGCCGGAAGAAAACGCTGAAGATGAAGAAGATGACCCGACCGCCCCGATTTCACCTATCGTTGCGATGTCGAACTCCCCTCACGACAGCCACCGCGACCTCACCGTGGGCAATTCCCTCGTCAAAAGTATCGACCTGCTCGACAGCCTGATTCGCTCGGGGAACCGTCAGTCCAAAGCGGATGTCGTGAAGCAACTCGATATCCTGCAAAACGACTTCGTCGGCCTGCTCAAGCACTGCTCGTTCAAACCCTTCGAATTCGAGTCGGGAACGCAGGTTACCGCCGCGATGCGCAGCCGCATCGTCATCGTCGACGGGCAATCAGGCGATGGTCCCACGAGGATCATCGAAACGCTCCGTTGCGGCTACCTCTATCAGGATGGCTCCGAAGATCCCGTCATCATCCGCAAGGCGGAAGTGAAGATCGGCTGATCCCCCCACCTCCTTTTCCGGTCACGCCTGAGGAGGATCAATCCTTTCAACTTCGACCTTCATCGAAAGGAGGTCGGCGGGGCTCCCGAACTGGGTGTAGACCGCGACGTCGGCGGCATCGCGACCGTAGGCAATCGCAATGCGACCGCCCTCCAGAGTCTCCTGCGTAGGATCAAAAGTGTACCAACGCCCTCCCACAAAAACTTCGAACCAGGCGTGAAGATCAACCGGCCTGAGCGTCTCCAGATAGCCGACCACCAGTCGCGACGGAATCGACAACGCACGGCAAATCGCGATCCCCAGATGTGCCATGTCCCGGCAGACCGCTTCGGAACGTTGATTCACTTCACAGGCACTGATGACATCTCCCCCCAATTCAGGCGCGTAGCGAATCGAGTTCTGAATATACTGCACCACGGCAGCGCACTGATCGTAACCGGCGGAAACACCCTGAGTCACTTCGGAGGCAAGCTCCAGAAAGTGATCCGATTCGCAGTAGCGACTCGGAAAAAGATATTGAATCGCTTCGTGAGGAAGATGGTCGACCTCCACGAACGGGGCACCCGGCTCAGAATCGGAGGCACCAGCCGTTTCGACATACACGGACGATGAGAGCGAAAAGTGTCCTGCGGGGGCATGGACGCGCTGACAGAGATTGCCGAAAGAATCCGTAAACTCCTTTCCCGTCGCTCCCTCCGACATCAGAAATTCGTCCCGGCCTATCCATTGCTGGTTGCCGCTTCTCGGTCGCAGCATAAACAGAAACGGCGTTGAAACAGCGAGGTTGAATTCGAGCTGACAGGTTGCGTGGAGCCACATGCCTGAAGTTAAGCTATTTTTGCGCCATCACATGAAATGATTGCGACTATCAACGCTTCCCCGGACACAAAAAAGCGGGCGATTGCTCACCCGCTCTTCTTTCTTAAACAATCTGATAGCGAAGCAATCAGTGCTCACAAGTGCAGGCATACTCCTTGTTCGAACAAGTCGGACAATCTGCAAGATTCAGGTTAAACTTCACCGTTGCCGCCTTGTCGTCAGGAGAACCCTTGAGCTGGATCACGACGGGGAAGTCGTTGCCTTCAGGAAAAGCGACGTCAGAGATAAGCACATCGCCCTCTTTCGTGAATTTCATTTTCGTGGGATTGGCACGGCTTCCGCCCATGAGAGAGACTGTCTGAGTGGTGACCGGAATCACTTTCCCATCGTCGTTCACGGCGGAAATCTGGACTTTTCGATCTTCCTTTACGAGGAACTCCACGTGCGGCTCGACGTCATGGAGAATACGACCGCCGTTGGGCCCCGCTTCAATGCTGTCGTGATCGTGCCCATGATCGTGACCGTGATCATCCTTATGCTCAGCATGGTCATCTTTGTGATCCGCATGGTCATCGTGCCCTTCTTCGCCGTGCTTATGACCATCATTCTCATGATGCTCGTCGTGATCGTGGTCATGATCGCCGGATTCTTTAGTGCATGCCGGAGTCAACGCAAAAGCCGTCGCGGCGAGGAGAGTTACAAAACGTGGTAGGGTTTTTTTCATGTTAGTTGGATGGTTCGTTCAGGTATTTATTCAAAAAAAGGTTAAAGCGACGCGGCCGAGTTTCGCGAAATAGAGGCTTCAGAAGCTTTCTTTCCGAAGACGCGGAACAAGGCGGGAGTCACCATGAGCCCGAGGAAAGTCGAGCTGATGAGACCTCCGACAATAACGACGGCGACGGGATTTAAAATTTCTTTTCCGGGCTCATCTGCCGCGAGCACGAGCGGAATCAGAGCAATACCGGCGGAGAGCGCCGTCATCAGGACCGGCACGAGACGCTCTTCCGTTCCCCGCTCAATCATTCCCCGGTCAAACGATTCCCCTTCGTGCCTCATTAAATGCAGGTAGTGAGACAGCATCATAATCGTGTTTCGCGCCGCAATGCCCGAGATCGCAATGAACCCGACGAGAGTGGCAATGCTGACCGTATCCAGCGCCATCTTCGTGTAAAGAATCCCGCCAATCAGGGAGATCGGAATATTCAACAGGACTAACAAAACAAAAAACGAACTCCGGAAATAGCTGAAGAGAAGAAAGACAATCACTAACAAAATCACTGATGACATGATCAGAATACGTCGCTTTGCATCCGCCTGCGCCGCATACTCACCTTCGAAGGAAAGGGTGTAACCCACGGGGAGCTCAAGCTTCGCACTGACTTCGCGCTGGAGCTGTTCAACCATCGCATTGAGATCGCTCGAAGTCGGGTTGATCGAGACCACGAAGCGCCGGCGCGTGTTTTCTCTCAGGATCGTGTTGGGACCACTCGCCTGCCGGATATCCGCGACATAACTCAGGGGGATGCGGTTTCCGTTCAAAGTATCGATGTAGAGATGAGCCAGCTTTTCAGGCGACTCCCGCCACTCTTCCGGCAATCTGACGACGAGATCATAAACCCGCTGATCTTCATAGATCTCCGTGACCGGCTCCCCTCCCATGAGCGCACCGAGTTCCTCGTTCAATTTTCCGGGGCTCACTCCGTAGGCAAGAGCCCGTTGACGATCCACTTCGATCCGGAGCTGTGGAATCGGGGCCTGCTGTTCGATCCTCGCCTCTTCCAACCCGGGAATGTCGCGTGCAATATCGGCGATATCAGTGCCAATCCGACGCAATTCGTCGAGATCATTCCCGAAGACTTTCACGGCAATTTTCGCTGAAACGCCACTGAGCATATGCCCGATCCGGTCGGCAAGCGGCCCGCTGATCGCACTGAAGGTTCCGGGTATCCCCTGCATCGTTGAACGAATATCCGCGATGACCTCGTCGCGGCTCCTCTCTTCCGATTCGAGAAAATCGACTTCGAACTCGACGGTGGAAACGGGAACGACGTGATCCCCGCGCTCAGCCCTGCCGGCGCGATAACCAACCGTTTCGACCTCCGGAATTTCCAAAAGCAAATCCATCGCCGTGTCAGCCATGTCCGTCGTTTGTTTCAGCGAGGTGCCGGGAGCCATCGTCGTCGCGACCACCGCGGTGGGCTCACGGAAAGCGGGAAGGAAATTTCCTCCCATACCCGAATAGACCACCGCAGATACCGCCACGAGAATCAGCGACAGCGCGAGAACGAGAAACGGCTGGGACAGCGCGAAGCGGAGCAAGGTGTGATGAAACCCGCGCTTGAGCCAACGCACCCCGATCTGATCGTCGTGTGTCTTCCCCGGCTTCGGATTCAGAAGATAGGAACTGAGCACGGGAATCACCGTGAGCGAAACCACGAACGAGGCCGCCATACTCACGATCGTCGCAATCGCGATCGGCGCGAAGAGACGTCCCTCGACGCCACTGAGCCCGAGCAGCGGCACGAACACCAGAATGATGAGCACGGTTGCATACAGGATTGAAGACCGCACCTCAGCCGACGCGAGCGCGATGACTTCGAGCCGCGGGGTTTTCTCGCCTTTCGCCGCATTTTCGCGAAGGCGACGGAAAACGTTTTCGACATCGACGATCGCATCATCAACCACCATTCCGATCGCGACGGCGAACCCGCCGAGCGTCATCGAGTTCACGGTGAGGCCGACGAAATCAAACACGAGAATCGAGATCGCGAGCGAAAGAGGAATCGCGGTGAGGGTGATGAGAGTGACCCGGAAATTGAGGAGAAACAAAAAGAGAATCACCGCCACCATGATCGCTCCATCGCGAAGCGCTTCCTCGAGGTTACCGATGGAAAGTTCAATGAAATCAGCCTGGCGGTATACGACCATCAACTCGGTCCCCTCAGGAAGCGTCTCACGCAAGGTATCGAGTCGCTCTTCGACCGCGGCGGTCAGGGCGATCGTATCGAAGCCCGGGGATTTCGTGACACTCAGTAGAACGCCGGGATAACCAACCGGCTGATCTTTCCCCTTCGAAGCCTCCATATCGCGGGAGCCCATTCCCGCATCGCCGCGCATCGGTTCGACATCCCACTTCACGGTCGCGACGTCGGAAAGACGAATCGGACGGTCGTTATCATGGCTCACGACGGTCCTCGCGATTTCATCGAGGTCGGTCGTCATCGCGAGATTTCGCACCATAATTTCCTGCGCTGATCCCGTGAGAAATCCACCGGTCGTATTGCTCACCGCATGGGTCGCCGCTTCGCGGACTTCGTCAAAGGTCACACCGAGAGCGAGCATTTTATTCGGCTGCGGCTGAACGTGCAGCTGCTTCACCCCGCCTCCCATCGCAAGCACTTCCGCAATACCCGGCACCGATTTCAATGACGTGGCAACGGTCCAGTCAGCCAGCGTTCGTAAATCCCGCGGGACGGTCTTCCCCGTTGGATCCACCACGCCGACCAACATAATTTCACCCATGAGAGACGCGACCGGCGTCATGTAGGGACTGACACCTTCGGGCAAAAGCTCGGCCGCCCCCGTCATCCGCTCCTGCACAAACTGCCTGGCTTTGTAGATATCGGTGTTCCAGTCAAATTCGACGAAAACGAGGGAAAGCGAAATGTCATTCACCGAGCGAAGCCGCGTCACGCCGTTGACGCCCATGAGCGCGTTCTCGAGCGGGATCGTGACGAGCGTCTCCACCTCTTCGGGGGCAAACCCGGGTGCCTCCGTGAGAATAATCACGGTCGGCTTCGTGAGATCCGGCAACACTTCCACCGGCAATTCGGTCACTTTCTTGATCCCGAGCCCGAGCAACATGGCGGCAACCGCGACGACGAGGGCGCGTTGCGCGAGCGAGAATCTGATAAGTGTGTTGAGCATTTCGAAAGAGCGGGAGAAAAGTGGTGAGGAGAAAATCCAGTGGATCTCGGTGACTTCAGGCCTCGCTGGACAGCTGGGCGCGGTTGCGTTTTTTCCAGAGAGACTGAGCAAAAATGAGACAGAGCAGCGTCGCGATTCCCGCCCAGATCATGATCCCGAGCTGCACGAAGGAAGTGGAACCACCGCTTTCGCCACCGGATTCAGCAGTCGCTTTTCCCGCCTTCTGCGCATCCGTCAGTTCGGAACCATCCTCGTTGTGTTCGTGTCCGTGTGCCGCATCGAGCGCTTCCTTCAAAGACAGGCCGCTTCCCCCGCCCGCAAAACTGAGAGCGTAGGAACCATGGGTGACGACTTCATCCCCCGGAAAAAGGCCGGAGAGCACTTCGACATGCGTGTCGTTCTGCTCGCCCAACACGACGGGCACCCTGACAAAGGCGTTGGGGAGTTCAAAGTCCTCGACGAAAACAACCCGCTTCGTCGGGTCGCCCTGAAGCGCCGTCCGCGGCACCGCAGAGACATCTTTGCGGGAACCGGTGATGATGGAGAACTCGACGCGCATCCCGGGCTGCAGTTTGCGATCTTCATTATCCAGTTCAAAAATGCCCTCGACCGCACCCGCCTCGCGATTGGCGTTCACACCGTATCGGGTCATGACCGCGTCGATCACCTCCCCTCCGAGAGCAGGCACTTTGATGCGGGCTTTCGTCCCCGGAACAATCCCCGAAGCCTCCGGCTCAGGAATGACGGCGATGGCCCACACTTTCGATCGATCCGAAATATCGAGAAGGTCCTCGGCCGGGTCGACCGGCTCACCGAGTCGAACGTGGGAATCGACGACGAGTCCTCCCTGCAGCGCTTTCAGCTCGATCGTCGGCGGAGGATTCCCCGGCTGCCGACTCTCGATGCTGACCAAAACGTCCCCCTGTTTCACGGTATCCCCGACCTGCGCATTCAGCTTCACGACGCGACCGGCGATACGCGAGGAAAGCGCGGATCGATTCGCAGGGATCTCTTCAATTCGACCGATCGCAAACACCGTTGATTCAAACGTCGTTTCCTCGACCACCACCTTTTCGATCCTCAAATTCGCGACCGCGGTCTCGTTGAGAATGATGGTATTGGCCGCCCTGTCATCGCTGATTGCCTCTTCGGCAGCAGACAGATTCAGAGCCGCGAGTCCCAGCGAAAGGCACCCGGTAAAAATGCAGCAGCGTTTCCAGTTCATTTTGAAGAGTGGGTGATGTTAAGGTTCGGGTAATCCCCGGTTACGTAGCGAACTCTCGCGGCGGCGCGGTGATATTCGGCAGTGAATTCGACGGATGCGTTTTGCAGTTCAAGCACCTGCTCCTGAGCGCGTTGCACCTGAATGAGGCTCGCCTGCCCCTCCTGATAGGCTTTCCGGAACTCTTTTAAATTCTGTTCGGCGAGATCCAAAAGCTCTCCCGAAGCTTCCGTCGCCAGCTCCCAGGCATCCCTCCGCTGTTGAAAGGCATCTTCGCACTCGCTCCGGATTGTGAAGGAAGCGGCATCGACTCCCTTGCCGGCCGCCCTGCGATCGATCCTGGCTTTCTCAATCCCCTCCTGATTTCGCTTACGAAGCGGAAGCGGAATGGAAATCCCGAAACCGGCAAACGAGTTCCGCTCGAGCCCGTTCGGGTCATCGACCGCATTTTCACCTTCGACGAAAAGCTTCACCGAAATGTCCTCCCATCGGCTCGCCTCCTCCAGCGCGATGGCCGCGTTCGCCTCATCGATCTTCGCGAGAGCGAGCACGTAATCGGGACGACGTCCCAGAATCGTCGAAAAATCCGCTTCCGTCGCAGGAGCGCTTCCGGGCAGTCTCAGCGTTTCGGTGATCGACACGGACGAGGTTGCTTCGATTCCCAGTATTTTATTGAGAGCGAACAGTTTCTGGCGCTCGACCGCGTCCTGCCCTTTCGCCGCCTGTTCCAGCTTTCGCCCCGTCAGCGTCGCCTGCATCACATCGAGCGACGAGACCTCACCTCTCTTCTGCTGTTGCTTGAGAAAATCCACGATCTCGCGGTTCAATTCGAGCAACTTGTGTTCGAGCCGAATCTGCTCGCGTGTCGCGAGTAAATCCACGATCGCCTGATCGACCTCGCCTGCGATCTCCCGTCGTCGTTCAGCAATTTCCGCCTCAGCGAGAAGCACCTCATATTTCTTGAGACCCTTTTCCTTCTTCAATCGCGAAGTGATCGGAAAGCGCTGCGAAAAGGCGACCTCGTAAGTGCTTTCACCGTCGTCGAGACCGATTCCGTCGCCGGCACGCGAGACCTCGAGCTCGGGGTTGTCGAGCCTTCCCGCCCATCGGAAGCTGGAAGCAGCACGCTCGATTTCGAGAGTGGCAATGCTGAGTTCGCGATTGTTCGCGAGAGCCAACGTGATCGCCTCATTCCTCGAGAGGGAACGCGCTTCGGCCGTCCCCGGAAACGCCATCAGCGCCAGGACGGTTAACAGTAAAAGTGTGATGTGAAATCTCATTGATGAGTATTTGTGTGTGTTTCGTTCCGTTTCACGCGAGCCTTTTCGTGACGCACCTATAGGATGCAGGATAGCGCAATGAAACCATATCAGGGGAGGAACTACACCCCTAAACGGCGCTTGTCCGGCGTGAAAATGCCGGAGGAGGTTTCAATCAAACCTGGATACGACCCGAGAAAAGAGGGTCGCTGTGAAGTGACGGCGGAAGCTCCAGCGGAGGACCGTGCCACACCTCTGAAACCCGGTTGAAGAAACCGGTTTCAGGAAGAGAAATGAAATTCAACGCGAGGAAGACATCCAGTCCTTCCGCAGCGAGCAAAGTCGGAACAGGAGCCGGAGTCGGCGCAACCCCTTCGCTCACTTCGACGAGACACCCCTCCGAACACGGCACCGGATCGGAATGGGAATGCTCCACTCCGTCGTGGGCACATTCCGCTGCCGGCGCGTGAAAATCGATACCTGCCAGAGCTACAAAGTCGCACACTTTCGCCTGCCCCCCCGAAATGAGAAGTCCTAACACGACCAAAAAAGTCGGTATGCGAATGAGCGATGGCATCGTATTCACGTTCGTTTCGACTTCGAAACTGTCAATTTGAAAAAATTCTTCTCTAGTCGTTGGCGCATCCCCCGAAACACGGTAGAATTTCTCCCCTCCCTTAGAATTGCATGAAACATTCGCGATATCAGACCGACAACATCGACCCTTCCCAGTTCGCGCCGGGTCAACGCTGGATCAGTGAAACTCAGGCAGAGTTCGGACTCGCCCTGATTATGACCAGCGATGGAACTCACGTCACCGCCTTCTATCCAGCGGTGGGTGAGACCTTAACTTACGCAGCGAGAAATGCGCCGCTGCGTCGTGTTGTTTTCGAAAGCGGAGACACCGTCCGTGATCAGGAGGGAAATTCATTTCTCGTCAGCAAAGTCGTCGAGGATGACAAGCGACTCACCTATATCGACGGCGAAGGGAACGAGCTGCCCGAGAGCAGTCTCTCTGATACGATGAACGTGCAGCGCCCCGAACAGCGCCTGCTTTCCGGAGTGAGCGACGACCCGAGGCTCTGGAGCCTGCGTCAGTCCGCGATCCGCAATCAACACGAAGCGAGAGCCCGCGACGTCCGCGGCCTCATTGGAGGACGGGTTTCCCTGATCCCCCACCAGCTTTATATCGCCGAAGAAGTCGCGAACCGGAACGCTCCCCGTGTCCTTCTCGCCGATGAAGTGGGTCTGGGAAAAACGATCGAGGCCTGCCTCATCCTTCACCGGCTCCAACTCAGCGGCCGCGCGAAACGCATTCTCATTCTCGTTCCCGACGCCCTCGTGAACCAGTGGTTCGTCGAGCTCTATCGACGCTTCGCCATTTCCTGTGCGATTTTTGACGAAGAGCGCGCCGTCGCGATCGAAGGCGGACTCGAGGAAGGCAAAAACGACAACCCGTTCTTCGACGATCAAATGGTGATTTGTGCGACGTCCTGGCTCGCCACGAATCCGAAACGCGCGGCGCAGGCCGCGGCCGCGGAATGGGATCTCACGATCGTCGACGAGGCGCACCACCTCGAGTGGAGCGTCGAATCATCGAGCCCCGAATACGACGCCGTCGAAGCGATCGCAGCCAAGTCGACCGGCCTCCTTCTCCTCACCGCGACCCCCGAGCAGCTCGGACGCGCCGGACACTTTGCCCGCCTCCGCCTTCTCGATCCGGCCCGTTTTTCCGACCTCGACGAGTTCATCAAAGAATCAGACAAGTATCAGGCGATCTCCGATCTCGCCGACAGCCTCAAAGGAGAGAAAAAACTCACCGCGGCGCAACTCAAGCAGATCGCCAAATTCCTCGGCAAAGAAGCCGCGGCAAAACTGAAAGAGGATGACGTCCCCGCGCGACGCGACGCCTGCCGCAGCGAATTGATCGACCTGCACGGAACCGGACGCGTGCTCTTCCGTAACCGCCGTCTCGTTCTCGATACATTTCCGCAGCGAAACGCCCACCTCAGCCCGCTCACCTGCGAAGAGGACGAGGAGTTTGAGAAAAAACTCGAATGGTTTGTGAGCCTGCTCAAAGCCGATCCCGACTCGAAATTTCTTCTCATCACCCACTCCCGGGAGATGGTCGAAAAGATCGAAAATGAGCTGAAATTTCTCATCAGCGCCCAGGCGACGATGTTCCACGAAGGACTCACCCTTTTGCAGCGGGATAAAAACGCAGCCTGGTTTGCGGATGAAGAGATGGGCGCAAGAATTCTGATCTGTTCTGAGATCGGATCCGAAGGCCGCAATTTCCAGTTCGCTCATCACCTCGTTCTTTTCGACCTGCCGACTGACCCCGGACTTCTCGAGCAGCGTATCGGCCGACTCGATCGAATCGGCCAGACCGAGGACATTCACATCCACGTTCCCTTCGTCGAAGGATCCGCAGAGGAAATGGTCGCGCTCTGGTATCACAATGGCCTCGGCGCTTTCGAGCACACCCTTCACGGCTCCAGCGCGATTCACCGCGAGTTCCGCGACGAGTTGGAAAAACTCACCAAGGCATCCCCCGAAGACAGAGAGTCCGCCCTTCCCGACCTCCTTGACCGCACCAAAGCCTTCAAAGCGAAAGTCGATCTCGAACTCGAAGACGGACGGGATCACCTCCTCGAAATCAGCTCATTCGACCGCGACCAGGGACAGGCCCTCGTTTCTCAGATCCAGGATCTCGACGAGGACACCCGCCTCGAGTATCTGATGCTGAAACTCTTCGATCACTTCGGCGTCACCGTTGAAGACCTCGATACACGAAGCTACGTCCTCCTCCCCGAGCACCTCTTTTCCGCCGAAGCCTTCCCCGGCCTCCCCGAAGAAGGCATGTCCGTGACGTTCGACCGCGCCACCGCGCTCGCCCGTGAAGACATCACCTTTTTGACCGAAGACCACCCCATGGTCATCAGCGCGCTGGAAAGCCTTCTTTCGACCGACCACGGCAACGCCGCGTTTTTCCGACTCGAAAAAGCCGGAGAGCAATTGCTCATGATCGAGACCGTTTCCGTGCTCGAATGCGTCGCACCGCCGCACCTCCACGCCGAACGTTTCCTGCCTTCGAAGCCGATTCGTCGACTCGTCGATCAGAAAGGGCGCAACCGCACCGACGATTTCACGACCGAGCGCGTCCGCAACGACGGGAGACCGGGGCCCTCCGTTTTCCTTCGTGAGAAAGCCACCGCGCTCAAAGCCACCGTTCCCGCGCTGCTCGAAGTGGCCGAGAAAGAGTCCGAGCTCCGCGCCGACGAAATCCGTGCCGAAGCAATCGCGAAAATGAAAGAGGATGTCGGCGGCGAAGTCGAGCGCCTCGTTCAACTCAAAAAAATGGGTCACCCCGTTCGCGACGCCGAGATTGAGATTGCGCAGAAGGAACAGGCTGATTTGGAGAAGTATCTTCTGGATACGCCGCTCCGCGTCGATTCCGTGCGGTTGATTCTCGCGATGACTTGATACTATCGAAGGCGGAGACTCACACCCGCGCAGATTCTGCGGCGGATGGGGCTCCGCTCGGAGATTAGGATTAAGATTAGGAAAAAGAAAAAGAGGCCATTTGTCGGTCGTCCTCACTCCAACGACGACCGCCCCTCAGAGCCTATCCGTCATAACCTTTTTCTTTTTCTAACTCTTACTCTTTTTCTAACAGCACAGCCTCCCGCTCTCCCGCCCCGCATACTCCGCAGCGGATGGGGCTCCGCATCGAGATTAGGATTAAGATTAGGAAAAAGAAAAAGAGACCATTTGTCGGTCGTCCTCACTCCCACCACGACCGCCCCTCAGAGCCTATCCGTCATAACATTTTTCTTTTTCTAACTCTTACTCTTACTCTTTTTCTGAAAACAAAGACTCCCGCTCTCCTCCTCGCCGCCTCCACAGCGGACAGGCTCCGCTCGGAGATTAAGACTAGGATTAAGAAAAAGAAAAAGAGGAGGACTCAACCCTGTTAAGGCTGAGGATAAACAGGGTTAAGTCCTACTTGAGATTCCGCACAATATGCGGGAAACTCGCGTTTTTCACCGCTACCGATGTCACGCCCCTCCAAACGCTCGCGTTCGCGTAAATCCGCGGCACGCAAGTCTGCGAGCCGAAGCCGAAGGCGCACGCCCGAAAGCAAACTTGCCCGGGTCCTGCGCAACCCGCTCTTCCGCCTTTTCATTATCGCGGGACTGATCGCCTCGTTCATCGGACTTCTCATCGGGGGAATGATCCTCTTCCAATACGACCGCGCCGCGGCCCGCTACGATATTTCGGCCGTGGGACGGATGCCTCAGGAATCCATCGTTCTCGATGCCACGGGGGAAAGAATCGGTTACCTCCACGGCGAGGACATCGGGACACCGGTTCCGCTCGACCAGATCTCCCCTCACTTCCTCAACGCGCTCATCGCACGGGAGGACGGCCGTTTTTACAGCCATCACGGGGTGGATCATTTTGGACTTGTCAGGGCGTGGCTCCGCAATGCCAAAGAAAAGAGAACGGTGCAGGGGGCAAGCACGATCACGATGCAGCTCACAAGAATGAGCTACGGGCTCACCGGAAAAACGATGCAGCGCAAGCTTCTCGAAATGGCGCTCGCCCGTCGCATCGAAAGCAACTACACGAAGGACGAAATCCTCTACCACTACGTGAGCCGTGTCTTCCTCGGGACGGGAATGAACGGTATCGAGCAGGCCGCTCAGGGCTATTTCGGGAAAACCGCCGCAGCTCTGACCTTGCCCGAGGCAGCGATGGCCGCCGGAGTGATTCGCGCTCCGAATGGCTTTTCACCGTTCAGGAATTACGACGCAGCGCTTCGGGAAATGCGCAGCACTCTCTGGCGCATGGAGGACGAGGGCTTCATCTCCAAAAAAGAGGCCAAGGCGATGGAGAACGCGAGACCGGTCGTCCAGGATCAGTCGATCTGGATGGAAATGCTTCGCAAGCAGTCCAAAGTTTCCGAGCAGACCTATCTGCTGAAAATGGTGAGCGATCAGGTGGATGAACTCGTTCCCTCGCTCGCAGGAGTGGGAGGTCTCACGATTCGAACGACCTTTGACTCGAGACTGCAATCGGCGGCCGAAAAAGCGCTCGTGAACCACCTCGACGAAATCGAGGCGCAGGCCGGTTACCCGCATCCAAAGGCGGCGAATCATCAATCCGGCGACCCCACGTATCTCCAGGCGGCGACGGTGCTGCTCGAGAACTACACCGGCGCGATGCGAGCCATGGTCGGGGGACGTGATTTCTCAGAGAGCGCCTTCAACCGGGCGACTCAGGCGCGGCGGCCGATGGGCTCGATTTTTAAACCGCTCGTTTACGGCACCGCGTTCGAACGGGGACTCTTCCCCGGTCAGTGGATCAGCGATGCCGCCATAGGGGATGACGAGATTCCCTGGGCCAAAGACGAATGGAATCCCGGTAACTCTGACGGAGTTTTCGGCGGAATGCTTCCGGCTTCACAGGGCCTCATCCGCTCCCGCAACACGATGACGATTCGGGTCGGCGAATGGGCGGGGATCAACAACGTCCTCGCGATGATGGAGCACGCCGGACTCGGCGATCGGCGGGAAATGGAACCTTCCCCCACGCTCTATATCGGCACGACCGGCGCCACGGTGAGAGACGTCACGAGCGCCTTCTCTGTATTCGCGACCGGAGGGGTTCGTCATCAGCCGTATTTCATCGAGGGAATCGACGACCGCGACGGCACCGTTCTTTTTGCTCACGAAGACGCCAACTACCGCGTCCTCTCAACCGGGGCCGCGTGGCTGACCTCCAACATTCTCAAACAGGTGATGCAGCCGGGTGGAACCGCCGCCTCGATTCGTGAAATGGGTTTCCGCGCTCCTGCCGGAGGTAAGACCGGGACGACGAACGACTTCTTCGACGCCTGGTTTGTCGGATACACGAGCCGCCTTTCCGGAGGGGTCTGGCTCGGACTCGACCAGCCCGAAACGATCATGAAAGGCGCTTACGGAGGCCGAATCGCTCTTCCCATCTGGAAAGAAATCATGTCCGAAGCCGAAATGATCGGATACGAATTTACGGACTTCGCCGAGCCCGAAGAGGTGATCGCAATGGAACTTTGCCGCGAGTCAGGCCTCCTCGCCGGAGACGGGTGCCGCCAATCAGAGACCGTTTACGTGGAGGAAGTCCCTCACGACCTGATCCCGCGGAAATTCTGCGACAAGCACTGAGGACCGACCGGGAGGCTACCAACCACCGATCGCAGCGGGAACGTGCTCAAGATCGGTGGTCTTGCAGGCAAGATAAGCGATTCCAGCTTCGGGGATTTTGCCGAGCCCGATATATCCGGAGGCGTCAAACCCATCGGTGCTCGAAGACGTGACCGGATCGTATTCCTGTGTGCCGCAAGGCGTTACATATTCCAGAAGTTTCCCTTCGCCGACGAGAGTTGAATACCCGATGTCGTCCCCGATTTCCAGCTCATGCAGATTCTGGTAGGAGCGAACCGCTCTCTGCACCGTCGAAATCGTCAAAAGGCACTTGGCGCGATTCACGCCCTCTTTGTAGCTGGCAGCACCGATAAAAAGCACGCTGATGAAGGTGATAAGCACGGCAATTACGAGCGTGACTTCGATCAAGGTGAAACCCGCAGCACGGGTTATTCGGCGTCGTGAGATGTTCATTTTATTACTATAAGAAAGAGAGACTTAATTATAGTATTTATTAAAAATATATCAAACACTAAGATAACCGACACTATTGAGCGTTCTCATCCGCTGCGATTCGTAGATTCGAGCCGACCCGCTCGGTCCGTCCTACCTTCACCCCTCGCTGACTGCCTGCCACGCGAACCGGCAACAAAAACAATGCGGCTCCCACCGGGACCGTTTGCTTCACTTTCCGGTATTCCCCCCACCACAAAAACACACCAAGACTGATACCATTACTTCCCACCAGGTCGTTTCGAAAAGTGTAGTTAGAGATTACCTATTTGATGGAGAGCTGAGGTTTCACCTCTCCCCAACACTGCGTTTGATCCCCCTCAATTCTCCCGAAACATGCGACTGACTCTTTCCTGAATATGGTTTAGATTTCTTAAATGAAAGGCCTCTACCTTCTTCCGCTAATCCTGCTGCTCGCTCAGTGCCGCTCTGTTCCTGACGACGATGCGAGCGCCGCTGCGCCTGTCGCGGGTCGGTCGGGAGAGTTGCAGCAGATCATCAACGTCTCTGCATACGATCCCAAAGAAAGACAGCGCGAGGGCAGAGGGTTCTCCCAGCACGACGTCTCAGCTCTCGCCGCGAACGGAGCGAGAGGCCTGATCGCCCGGGCGGGCAAGGGGGGAAAACTTGACGAGAAGTGCGCCGATTTCGTCGCCTCCGCCGACAAAGCAGGAATGCTCCCGGGGCTCTACTACCGCGTCCAGAAGCACGTCAGCGCGGTGAGTCAGGCAAATCAATTCGTCGATCGAGCCGAGGCATTGGCGCGGGGGAGAAGCTGGAATGCGCCCTCACTCCTCCTCTGCGGCGACTACGACGGCGATCTCCCGCTCTCATCGATCCTCGCTTTCATGGATCGGGTGGAAAAGCGCACCGGCATCGTTCCGGTCGCGTATCTGGAGAACAGTCAGGAGCTGAAACAGCAAACCAGCGGAGCCGACCCGCAAACGAAGGCACGCATTGCCCGCGCACCCTACTGGCTCGCGCTATATTCCAGCGTCAGCGGATCCGGACCCGTCTACCCCGCCCCGGGCACTCCCGAAAACCTCGTCAAACAATACAACCTCTGGCCTCACTGGACGATGTGGCAGTATGGCGGCGTGGAATGGGCCGACGGAAAATCCAAACCCAAAGTTTTCTCCAACGGGACCTACCCGAACAGCACCTACTTCGGCAATATCGACAGGCCCACCGAACGCAATGTCTTCAGGGGCTCTCAGGCGGAACTGGTCGCCTTCTGGCAACGACACGGGATCGCGCTGAAGTAACCGGTGGATGTCTTTTGCCGAAAAGCATTCCGGCTGCGATCTCCGGACGCGGGCTCTTTCCGGTGAACGCGGAGGGTGGTTCGCACGTGCCCGACGCACTCGCGGCGGCGACGAAACCCTCTAACAAGCCCTAACAAAAACCCTTCGAATTCCGGCTTGCCCGCGTTGGAAGCAAATCCTAGGATACGAAAAATTTTATGACCGACTTGAAGTCCACATCGGGGGGGGATAGTGGATATCGTCCGTTCAGCGCTTTCGCATTGATCTGGGCGGTGACGACCCTTGCGCACCAACTCGCGTTTACCTTCTGGGCGGAAAGCTGGCAGGGGTGGGTTCTCGTGCTCGCCGCAGCTGCCGTCATCTTTCAGCCCGCCTGCGTCCTCCGTTTCGGCGTGATGGTCTTCGCCTCGCTTCTCAATCTCTGGCACAAACTCCCGTTTGTTCCCAATCACATTCTTTTCGAAGGCATGCTGCACGTTATCATGGTGCTGGCCTTCCTCGGCTTTTTCTTCTTCGGTCCCGGCGTCGCGGAGTTCCGGAAAGTGTCAGCGCAATGGGTCCCGCGTCTGCGCTGGTTCTTCATCGCCGTCGCGGTAAAGGCGGGCTATTTTCTCATTCCGGGAATTCCTCACGGTTACGTCCCCGGCGCTCTCACGACGCTGTTCATGCTCGTCGCCCTCGGGCGACTTCTCTTCGGGCTCCCTCCTCTCGAACAGGGAAGAGATTACCTCGCACGCTTCGCTCCCGTTTGCCGAACCGCTATCATCATCATGTATTTCTGGGCCGGCACTCAGAAACTCAACTGGGACTACCTCAATCCTGAAATTTCCTGCGCGGCAAAGCTCCACACCGAGATCGCCGCCTATTTCGGCCCGCTCATCCCCACTTCAACGTGGGCCCTGCACGGCGCGATCTGGGGTTCCTACCTGTTCGAATTCGGAATCCCGATTTTGCTACTCATTCGCCGCACCCGTTTCGCGGGATTCCTCGCCGCAGTTTTCTTTCACCTCTGGCTCGCGATCCACCCCGCGGCCGGGATTTTCAGTTTCAGCTCTCTCATTCTCGCGGTGCTGATTCTCTTTCTCCCGCTCGGTTGGGGAGATCGCCTTCAAACTTCATGGGATCGCCAGCTCAACTGGCTCGGCCGGGGTTCTCCTGAACGCGGCCGCAGGATCGCCAAGTGGCTCGCCGTGGGAGGGTTCTTCGTCACGCTGATCATTCAAGGCTCCCTCTACCTCACCGGTGGCCGCACCTACGAGACCTTTTTCAGCGCCAACCGGGTCGGCTTTTTCGCCTTCTTTATCTGGGGCTGCTGGATCGGTGGCTGCTACCTTCTCGCGGGGTGGCAGGGACGAAAAGAAGACCTCGGACTCCCCAACAAGGCCCGCTGGAGCCTCGCCTGGATCGGCCTGCTCCCCGTGCTGCTCAACGGCGTCTACCCGTGGGTCGGCGGACGCACCCAAACCTCGTTCTCGATGTACAGCAATCTACGGTCGGAAGGGGAATCGAATCATCTCTTTTTCAAACGGAAAGACTTCTTCAAGCTCCAGGGTGACATGATCGAGGTCCTCACATCCGAGCCCAATATCCTGGCACCGTCCGAGCGCCCCCGGGGCATTCAGCAGTTTGCCAATATCGGTCACCAAATCATCCCGTGGTTTGAGTTTCGCCGCCTCGTCAGCGAGATGCCGGGCGATTTCGAAGTCAGTTACAGCCGCAATGGCGAGGTGAAGAAACTGGGAAGGAAAGACGGTCAGGCCTTCGGCGATGATGCTGCCTTTGAGCCGCTCCCGCTTCTTGCGAGGAAATTTCTCTGGTTCCGCAGGCTCGAAAGCCTCGACGGCCCGATGTGCTGCACGCACTGACGGGGTCTGAAGCCTATCAGTCATAACCTTTTTCTTTTTCTTACTCTTCCTCTCAATCTCCCGGCGGAGACTCACGCGCACCTTCCACGCATCCCGCAGCGAATAACGGACAGAGCTCCGTCTTGAGACCAAGATCAGGATTATGAAAAAGAAAAAGAGCAGGTATTCGAACGCCCGCCCTTAAGCAATCGCCCCGAGCCAGCGCTCGAGGGTGCGGCAGGAATCGCCGGAGCCAATCAGAGCGGAGCACAGAGTTCTCGGATTGAGATACGATCTCGCCGCGTCGAGCACCTCGTCCGAGGTCACTTCCATCACCTTGCGATGAGCTTCTTCCGCTTCAATCCACTCATTGAAGAAGAGCAGCGTCTCCCCCGCCCACATCATCTGCGAACTCGTGTTCTCAAGACTGATCCGGCTCTGCCCGACGAGATACGCCTTCGCTTCGCGGAGTTCTCGCTCCGTCACGCCATCGAGACGAATGTCGGTGACCACTTCGAGGATTCCGTCCAACGCTTCAGACAAATTCTCCGGACTCAGCGCGAGGTAAATTTGCAGGAGCCCTGCATCGGAAAAGGAAACGAGGTCACTCTGAATCTCATAACACAGCCCTTTCTCTTCACGGATTTTCTGGAAGAGCCGCGAGCTCATATTCTCGCCGAGAATGACGTCGAGCAGTTTCAGGGCAAACCGATCCTTGTGAAATCGATCGACGCCGGGAAAAGAAAGCGCGACGTGGGATTGCTCCTGATCGTTCTCCTCGTGAAAGCGGTGAAGAATTTCGTGTGCCGGCGCCGGCTGGGGAACCGCGGCACTGCCGGCTTTAAGATCGCTCATCCGACCGGCGACGAAGTCCTGAATTCTCGCGTGCTCGATGTTTCCCGCGACCGAAACAACGGCATTCTCCCCGCAGTAGGAACGCTGAAAGAAATTGTGGATATGCGAACGCTGAAAAGAGTCCAGACTCGCCTCCGTCCCCGTGATCGAACGCCCCAGCGGATGCGACATACCCCACGCGGCCTCGCTGATGAGATCTTCCAGATATTGCCCCGGAAGGTCGCGCACCATCGCAATTTCTTCGCGAATCACTAATTTTTCCGATTCAATTTCGGACGGATCCAGAGTTGGATTCAGGAAAAAATCCGACATCACTTCGAACATCGGCTCGAACTGATCGGCCGGCCCTTTCGCATGATAGGCGGTGTGATCCTCCACCGTGAAGCCATCAATCGACGCGCCGATCCCCTCTATCTGACGCGAAATATCCATCGAGCTCCGCGTCGGGGTTCCCTTAAAGACCATGTGCTCAACGAGATGCGCCATTCCATGCTCGATGGAGGTCTCGTGCCGGCTTCCCGACCCCACCCAGAAGCCCACCGCGGTGCTGGCCATGTGAGGCATCGAGGTCGTGGCGACACGAAGACCATTGTCGAGACGTTTGATTTGAGTTTCAGGCTGCATAGAAGAGTCAGTTGAGAAGATGTAACAGGGTGAAACTGTTTTCCACCGTGAAAAATGCGGATATGATAAAGCTGACATGACGACTTCAACAGCGCTTCCCACTCTTCCCGCGTTCCAACTGCTCGGACAACCGGTTGAAATTTCCAACGTCGAGAAAGACCTGCAGACGCTTTTTCTCCCCGACACCACCGACGCGGATGATCCCAACGCAGCCGGAATCGCGAGGGCGTCGCTGATCAACCTCACGCTTTACAACGAAAATCAGGACGACCTCGAGAAAGACGCCGCCGTCCTCGCCGAGCTCACCAGCGAATCCGCCTGCCGGTCGCTCCTCATCAACGCGGACACGAAGCACACCGAGCTGAGCGCCCGCGCCTGGATTCAGGCTCACTGCCAGATCGGACGCGACGGCCACAAGTCTGTCTGCACCGAGCAAATCAGCTTTTTCCTCACCGGCGATTCCCCCGGCCTTCTCAGAAACATCGTTTTTGCCAACCTCGACTCCGATCTTCCGCTCGCGTTCTGGTGGAGAGGTGAGTTTTCCGACGCCTTCGAGGAGCGACTTTACTCCCGGATCGACCGCCTCCTCTTCGACAGCGAGTGCTGGGATTCTCCGCGGAATCAGTTCATCCGACTTACCGAAGCGCAGGCCAGCTCCTCCACTTCCTTCGTGATGCACGATCTCGCGTTCACGCGGATCAACTCGATTCGCCACGCCATCGCGAACGCTTTCGATGGAGTCGGCGTTGCCGGAAAAGTGAAAACGCTCGATAAGATCAAGCTCCGCTACGCCGACGGCTACCGGATGAGCGCGCTCTACCTCGCCGGATGGGTCGCCTCAAGACTCAAAGGCAAACTCGACCTCAACTCCTCCACCTCCGATCGCTTCGTCTACTCGGGGAAGAAGACGGAATTCGTGGTCGAGATGTGTCCACTCGATCCCGATCGAAAAGGAAGCGTCGAAGTGGATTTCGAGCTATCCGGCACCAAAATCGAGATTTCCCGATGCCAGACGCGCGATTTCATCCGCACCCTCGTTCATCGCGAAGGCTGCGCGCTTGAGGAAAACTGGCTTCCCGCCTCCGGTCAAACCGACGCCTCACTCGTCGCCGACATTCTGACACGGGCAGGTCGCAACAGCACCCACAACCAGATCCTGCCGCAAGTGCAGGAGCTATTGACGCTTTAAGACGAGCTCCACGGGTGAACTGGATAAGTTTCATCGATCCGGATAAAGGATACTCGCGAATAAATTCAGGGTTACCTTTACACCCTAGCCGATCTCTCTAGATTGGGCCGATGCCTGACAAGCAAAAATGGGTCGTAACACCGGCTCCAGATCCCCTGCTCGTTCGCGAATACGCGAGCGCCCTGGGTCTTGCTCCCGTTGTAGTCTCATTGGCGCTTCAACGGGGTTTCGAGGAACGTGAAGAACTGGAACGCTTTCTCTATCCCAGGCTGAAAGATCTCAGCGATCCCTTCTCCCTCCCCGGCGTCGATGCCGCGGTCGTGCGAATCTTTCAGGCGATCGATGACAAGGAATCTGTGGTCCTTTTCGGCGACTACGACGTCGACGGCGTCAGCTCGATCACCCTGCTTTGCAGCATTCTCAGAGCCTACGGGCTCGAACCCCGCCCTTTCCTCCCGACACGCCTCGAAGAGGGCTACGGCCTGAGTGCCAAGGGCATCCGCAACAGCATGGGAGACAATCCCCCGTCGCTTCTCATCGCGGCGGACTGCGGCACCAATTCACGTGAGGAGGCCGCTTTGCTGAAGGAACAGGGAATCGACCTGATCATTCTCGACCACCACGAGCCCTCGCCCGAGGGAACCGCCGAGTGCATCTCTCTCGTGAACCCGAAACTGGGGGAAAAATTCCACTACCTCTGCACCGCCGGGGTTGTCTTCAAGGTGGCCCACGCGCTCCTCAAGATGCGCCCCCTCCCCCATTTTGATCTCAAAGAGTATCTCGACATCGTCGCCCTCGGAACGATCGCCGATATCGTCCCGCTGGAGGACGAAAACCGCATCTTCGCCCGCCGCGGACTCGCTCAGCTGGATCGCACGATCCATCCGGGGCTCATCGCGTTGAAAGCCGTCTCCGGGGTGAGCAGTCAGGCACGCTCCCACGACATCGGGTTCCGCCTCGGCCCGAGACTCAACGCCGCCGGCCGGCTCAACACAGCCGAAGCATCGCTGGAGTTGCTGCTCAGCGAAGACTTGATCGAAGCCGAACTGCTCGCCGAAGCGCTCGACCAGCAGAACCGCGACCGGCAGGCGCTCGAACTCGAGACTCGCGAGCAGGCCGAGGAAATCATCAACAACCTTTCCCCCAAACAGCGCAGCCACGGCATCGTCGTCGGTTCGCGCGGCTGGCATCCCGGCGTCGTCGGGATCGTCGCTTCCCGCATTTCGCGTCAGTATCACCGCCCGACGTTTGTCGTCGGCATTGACGACGACGGACTCGGAAAAGGCAGCGGCCGAAGCGTCCAGGGCATCTCCCTCGTCCGCGCCCTCGACGATTCCCGTGACGTCATCGAAGCAGGAGGCGGGCACGAGATGGCCGCCGGAGTCAGCGTCCGCGAGGAGAATCTCGATGCCTTCCGCGATTCCTTTTTAAAAAGCGTCGCAGAACAGGTCAAAGGGGACGTTCTCACGCCGAAGCTGCACATCGACGCCACGATTCACTTTTCCGAACTGAGCCTCGAACTGCTCGACAGTTACGAGCTCCTGCGCCCCTTCGGAGCCGCCAATCCGCAGCCGTTATTCATGGCTGCCGGAGTGCGCGTCACCCAGGAACCCCGGGTCATCAAGGAGCGCCATCTCAAATTCCGCTTCGAGCAGGACAAAGTCGAACACGAAGGCATCTACTTCAACTCGGCCGACATCGATCTGCCGAAGCCGCCGTGGGACATTGCCTTCACGATCGATCGCAACGAATGGCGCGGACGCACCACCGTCAATATGGTCATCCAGGCGATCCGGAAGGCGGTTTAGGATTTCCGCGGGGAGCGCCTCTTTTTCTTTTTCATACTCTTTTTCCTAATCTAATCCGGCGGAGACTCAGGCTGGTTCGACTATCGTCGACTCAACGGAGAACTCCGATTCCGGGATCAAGATTAGAATTAGGAAAAAGAAAAAGGTTCAGACAGATCGACTTGCAAAGCCCTCAACAATCTAACGCTTCAGCAAAACCGCTTCGAGCACTTCCTGCACCGTCGACATCGGGATGATCTTCAGCTTCTTCCTCGCCGATTCAGGAATCTCGGGAACGTCTTTCGCATTCATCTCGGGAATTAGAATCGTCTTGATCCCGGCTTGAACCGCTCCGATCGCCTTCTCCTTGAGACCGCCGATCGGAAGAACCGATCCGCGAAGGTTGATTTCACCTGTCATCGCGATGTCTTTGTTGACCTTACGATCAGCGAAAAGCGAAGCGAGCGCCGTATACATCGCGCAGCCCGCGGAGGGCCCGTCCTTCGGTGTCGCACCTGCAGGCACGTGCACATGAACGTCGTATTTTCCGAAATCCTCAAAGTCGATTCCGAGCTCGTCGGCATGCTGCTTCACAAGACTCCAGGCCGCGTGCATCGACTCCTTCATGACATCACCGATCTGGCCGGTCAGCTTGATATTTCCGCTTCCGCGAAACCGGATCGCTTCAATATTGAGCACTTCACCACCCACCGTCGTGTAGGCAAGACCATTCACGACACCGGGACGGCTCTTCAACATTTTCGACTCACGGGCAAACTTCGGAGCCCCTAACACTTCCTCAATAAATTCGGGAGTCACCTTGATCTCAACTTTATCATCGAGCGCGACCTGAGCAGCAACCGAACGGCACACGCTTCCGATTTCGCGCTCAAGATTACGAACCCCGGCCTCGCGGGTGTAATCCTCAACGACCTTGTGAATCGCCGTCTTGTTCCAGCGGCACTGTCTCACCTTGAGTCCGTTTTCCTTGAGCTGACGCTTCACGAGATACTTTGCGGCAATCTGAACCTTTTCCTCCGTCGTGTATCCGGGAAGGTGAATCACCTCCATGCGGTCGCGCAACGGCCCCGGAACGGGATAAATCGTATTCGCCGTCGCGATAAAAATCACCTGACTGAGATCAAACGGCACATCGAGATAGCGATCCACAAACGTGCTGTTCTGCTGAGGATCCAGCACCTCGAGAAGCGCACTCGCCGGGTCACCCCGAAAGTCCGCCCCGATCTTGTCGACCTCGTCGAGCATGATGACGGGGTTCCTCGTTCCCACCCGGCGAATCTCCTGAATGAGACGTCCCGGCATGGATCCGATGTAGGTTCGGCGATGGCCGCGAATCTCCGACTCATCACGCAAACCACCCACACTGATCCGCGCGAACTCCCGCCCGAGCGCTTCCGCGATGGATCGTCCGAGGCTCGTCTTACCGACTCCCGGAGGACCTAACAAACATAAAATCGGACCGCGCCCTTCAGGGTTCAATTTCCGAACCGCGAGGAATTCAAGGAGACGCTGCTTCACTTTCTCAAGTCCGTAGTGGTCGCGATCAAGAATATCCCCCGCCGCCTTGAGGTCATCGTGATCCTCGCTCAGCTTCGACCACGGCAGTTCCGCGAGAGTTTCCAGATAGGTGACAATCACCGAATGTTCCGGGCTCGCTGCGGGAATGATGTCGAGACGTTTGAGCTCCCGCTGAGCCTGCTCCATGACCTGCTCGGGCATCTCCGCCGCGATGAGCCGGTCGCGCAACTCGTCCGCCTGCTCTTCCGAACCATCGCCTTCGCCCAGTTCGTTCTGAATCGCCCGCAACTGCTCACGCAGATAAGCCCGCCGCTGCGCATCGGAAAATTCGACCTCCACATCAGCCCGGAGCTTTTGCTGCAACTCGGCGATGTGCATCTGGTTGTTGAGAATCTGCTGCACCTGATCAGCACGCTTTCCGACACTCACCTGCTCGAGAAGCTTCTGCTTTTGAACGAGATCGAGGCTCAAATTGGTCGCGAGAAAATCCGTGAGAATCGACGGCGAGTCGATCCCCTGAAGCGCCTCGTTCGCCTCGTCCGGAATATTCGGATTCAGCGCGATGAACGATTGAGCCGTCTCGCGAAGGTTGCGAAGCGTGGCCTCCCAAACATCACCGGCTTTGGGAAAACGGTTCTCGAGAATCTTGAACTTGGCTTTCAGATAGGGCGAATCCTGCACAAAAGGCCCCAGTTTGATTCGCTCGACAATCTGGATGAGAACGAGCGTCTGATTGTCGCTCTGACGGACCATGCGAAGCACATTCCCGAGCACCCCGACCGGATAAACGTCATCCCTTTTCGGGACATCCATTTCGGCATCCTTCTGAGTCGTCAACGCGAGGAGGCGCCCCGTGGGAAGCAGCTCTTCGAGCAGTTTCTGGCTCGCGGCCCGCTCCACCGTGAGCGGAGCGACCGTCCCCGGAAAAAGGACGACCCCGCGCAGAGGCATCACCGGAATCACATCCGGCAGATCACTGCGCCACTCGGGCATTTCCGCGTCCGGCTGACTCGTCGAAATCTCAATGATTTCGCCCGAGGATTCCTGCAGCATTTGTTCAAAATCTTCCATGTAAACTTAAAGAGAAAAAAGGAGGGAGTAAAAGAGGGAAAAGTAGTAAGGAGCGAGTGGAGAAAATCCACTTCAACTAGTCGTTTTCGACGGGGAGAATGATACGAAGAAGGCCGTTTTCCTGCTTGGCACTGACCCTGTTACGATCAATTTCTTTCGGAAGTGGAATCTCCCGCGCAAATCGACCGCTTGCGATCTCCATCGTCAGGACCTGCCGGCATTGACAGGAAGCATCACGAATCGGCATCGGCGGCTTTCGCTCTCCCGTGACGCGCAGGCGGTCAGGAAGCACATCCACGCTGATATTCGATTTCTCAACACCTGCCAAATCGACCCACACCTCGATCCTGTCATCGTAACAATAAGCGTTCACATCCGGTCTCCATCCATCAAGCGACTGGAAGCCTGAAAAATGAAGACTGCTGAGATCGTAAGCAACATCATCTGCTTTACCGATCATCCTGGTTAGACGAACTTTTCGAGACATGAGTAGAAGCTTATCGTTGCTTCGCCACTTTATCAATACCCGAGGCGCGCAGCCCGGGGCGCGCAGCCTGCTTCGGATTGACCGGGGCGCGGCGATTCCCGCACATTCGGACGAAAATGTGTTTGGATCAGTGCCTTAAAGATCCACAATAAGGCATGATAAAATGGATCATCGCATTGGCCGTGTCACTGGCGTTACTCCCCGGCCACCTTCGCTCCGAAGAAGAAAAGGGCGGAACCGGCAGCTCGCTCGGGGACCTTTTCAATAAAGTCAAAGACATCAAGGTGCCCGATTCGGTTTCGAGCCTGCCCACGCAGCTCACCGAACTGAAGGAATCCTACCTCGAAACCGCCAAAACGGTCGACGAGCTTCGCACTGAAGTCGAAACGCTGAAAAACGCCGTCTACGACCTTCGCAAAGAGAACGAAGAACTCCGCGCCGCCGTCGGCGTAAAAGTGAAAGAGAACGAACTCGCCGGTCTTCTCAAACCGGAGGAAATTTCAGCAACGAATCTGGTGGGCGCCTACAAAATCGACCGGGTCGCCGCAGACGAGGAATACAAGAATCGCTACCTCAAAGTCGTCGGCACGATCGCCAGCTTCGAAGCGGGGAGCCAGACCATCGTCCTGAGTTTAAAATCCGAATCGAACGATTCCCTGATCCGGTGCGAAATCCAAAGCGGGAACGACTTCTACGTCGACGTCCTCCCCACGCAGGGTCGTCTCATCAGCCGGAACGACAGAAGAACCCTCCTCACCGTGGGACAACCCGTCGCGGTCCTCGGCACCTGCACCGGCGCGACCCTGAACGTGAACCTTATCAACGCGAAAATCGAAGGGCTCACCGAGAAGAAAGCGCCCGAAGCGCCGAAGAAAAAATAGGTTTTCTATTCAACCCACTGCAGTTGGCCTGCCTCATTCCCGGAATGTCAGGATCGCTTCCGCGGTCCATCGCAGTGGTTTCGTTGGAACCACGATTTTTAAAATGCCCCGTTTCACGTTTCCTCAACAAAGGGGCGGTTCCGGAGTCACGGTTTCGGGGGATGTTGCATGGCTCTGGAGATGTTTTCCGTTTCTGAAAATGTTACTCGGTTCTACTGTCAAGAAATGTCGTTTGTCCCCGTGACCGCAGCATATCCCGCTTTCTCCAGGAGAACGTTCTCCACCAAAGCTGATAAGCAGTCGTTGCCCGATGCTGTCCAGCCTCTGTCCCGATCACCAATCCCTGCGTCTGCGGATTCTGTGCCTTTTTGAAGTCGCTTCCCTCGCGCGTCAGCCCACCGTATTGCGCCATCGTTTTGCTTGGAACTCATCGCGTCGCATGAGATTCTATCGGCAATCTATGAAGCTGTTTTCCCTCTTCCTATCTGCCTCACTCCTTCTGTCGAGTCTGACCGTTTCTGCGGCTGACAAACTGAATTTCGTTTTCATCCTCGCGGACGATCTCGGATACATGGACGTCGGATTCAACAATCCGAAAACGTTCTACGAAACCCCGAACCTCGATCAGCTCGCGATCGACGGGATGGTCTTCACCAATTTCTATGCAGCGTGTCAGGTCTGCTCTCCGACGCGGGCCAGCATCCTCAACGGCAAATACCCCGCAAGAACCGACACGACGAATTTCTTTTCAGGACGACGCAACGGCAAATTCGGTGCCGCCACTTTTGAAACCCAGATGGCGCTTGAAGAGGTGACACTGGCGGAAACACTCAAAGAGCACGGCTACAAGACCTTCTTCGCCGGAAAGTGGCACCTCGGGGATGGAGGACACAGTCCGACGGATCAGGGCTTCGACATCAACAAAGGCGGCGGATCAAACGGTCTTCCCCGCAGCTATTTCTCACCCTACAAAAACGTCGAGAACCTCCCCCCCGGCCCCGAAGGCGAATTCCTCACTTCCCGCCTCGCGGAGGAATCGGAGAACTTCCTGACAGATGCCTCAAAATCAGAAGATCCTTTTCTGCTCTATCTCTCATTCTACAGCGTCCACACCCCGCTGCAGGCGCCTGCAGAACTCATCCAAAAATACGAAGAGAAAGCGAAACGACTCGGGATCGCTGACGAAAAAGGAAGCTTCGACCTCGAGCGGGAGCGCCAGGTCTGGCCGGTAGAAGAGCCACGCAAAGTGCGCATCCGTCAGGATCACGCCACCTACGCAGCAATGGTCGAAAGCCTCGACACCGCGGTGGGACGAGTCCTCGCCCGGCTCGACTCGCTGAACCTGCGCGACAACACCGTCGTGATTTTCATGTCCGACAATGGAGGAACTTCCACTTCAGAAGGCCATCCCACCTCCAACCTCCCCTATCGAGGCGGCAAGGGCTGGATGTATGAAGGCGGCATCCGCGAGCCCGTCATCTTTCGCTGGCCCGGCATCACCGCCGCGGGAACCCGTTGCGACAGCCCCGGCGTGAGCACCGATTTCTACCCGACGATTCTGGAAATGGCAGGGCTCCCTCCCAAACCGGACCAACACGTCGACGGCGTCAGCCTCGTCCCTCTGCTCCGCAACCCGTTCTCCAAATATGACCGGGGCCCGATCTTCTTCCACTACCCTCACTACGCCAATCAGGGCGGCTTCCCTGCCAGCGCGATCCGCAAAGGAGACTACAAACTGATTCAGGATCTCGAAGACGGAGCCTACGAGCTCTACGATCTCAAAACCGATCCGGGAGAGCACAACAACCTCGAACAGCTCGAGGCAGAAACGACGAAAGAACTCGCGGCGGAGTTGAACTCGTGGCGCAAAGAAGTCGATGCAAAACCGCTCACCAAACATCCCGAAACGGGCGCGACGCCGCCCTCACTGTGGGAATAATTTTACCTGACATTGCCCGAATGATCCGCCTCTCACTTGCCGTCCTTCTCGCCTCTTCAGGAATCGCTGCAACCGCGAAAGGCGAAACCCGTTTCACCGAACCGGTCACGCTTCACGGCTACCATCCCTTTCGGGAAGTAACCAAAGCAGAAGACTGGCCGGAGCGACGGGAGGCGATCAAAATAAGATCGCTGCTCGCATGCGGCCTTCTCCCTCTCCCTGAAAAGACTCCGCTGAATGCCCACCGTTTTGGTGCGGTCGAGCAGGAGGGATTCAAAGTCGAGCGCGTCTATTTCGAGTCGTTCCCCGGGCACTACGTGACGGGGAGCCTTTTCACTCCGACCGGAGCGTCAGCGACGCTCGGACTCGTCGACGGGAAGCGCCCCGCCGTTCTCTGCCCGCATGGACACTGGAAAAACGGACGGCTTTTTGATCTTATCGAGAAAAGCGGCGACCGGGCCGTGAAGCAGCAAATCGCGATCGGCGCCGAGCGATTCGAAGCCGCGGCCCGAAACAGCATCGTGGCGCGCTGCGTTCAGCTTGCGCGAATGGGATGCATCGCTTTTGCCTACGACATGATAGGCGAGGCCGACTCCGTTCAGTTCGCCGAGCACCGCCGTGGCCCGCGCCCGCACATGAACGGAACGAGGCCGGGCGAGTTCGGATTCGTGAGTCCACAGGCGACGCTCCGGCTGCAGACCAATTTCGGGCTCCAGACCTGGAACAGCATCCGCGCCGTCGACTTTATCGAAAGCCTCGAAGAAACCGACTCCGACCGCCTCCTCGTCACCGGAGCGAGCGGAGGCGGCACCCAGACGATGCTCCTCGCCGCAGTAGACGATCGCATCGACGCGTCATTCCCCTGCGTGATGCCCTCGACCGCGATGCAGGGCGGATGCACCTGTGAAAACACCCACTATTTGCGCATCGGTCAGGGCAACATGGACCTCTCCGCCGCGATCGCCCCGAAACCACTCGGCATGACCGCCGCCGACGACTGGACGATCGAACTTGAAACGAAAGGTTACCCGGACCTGAAGCAATTGTATCAAATGCTGAAGGTGCCGAAAAACTACGAAGCGCATTTCAATATTCACTTCAAACACAACTACAACCACGTCTCGCGGACACAGATGTATGACTTCGTGAATCGCCATTTCAAACTCGGCCTCGAAACGCCCGTTCTCGAAAGTGACTTCACCTACCTGACCCGCGACGACATCGGCGTCTGGTCGGATTCGGTTCCGAAACCGGAAGGCTACCTCAGCGGCGATGCGCACGAGAAAGACGTCAACCGCGTCTGGGCGGAAGATGCGGCAGCCAGGTTTGAGATTGCTGAAAAGGACCCGGCAAAGCGGGACTGGGTCCGGGCGGGGTGGGAGACAATCCTCCGCGCCTCCGACGTGAAAGACACCACCGCCACCTTCGAGCTCGGGGATAAATCCAAAAACGGTGACTCAGTGCTGATGAAGGGAACGATCAAGGGAAACAGCTCACCTTTCACCGCGGCGATCGCCTACCCCGCGACGTGGAACGGTGAAGTCGTGATCCAGCTTCATCCTTCCGGCGCTTCAGTGGTTATCGATAACAAGATTGATGCGGCCGTCATTATCCCCAACCTCTACGGTCAGAACGACGAGCTCGCGAAGAACGCGCCCATCACATACTCCGGGAAGAGCGATCCTCCTGCCGACAGCTGGCAGCGTTCACCGGTTTACTTCTACGGCTACAACGATTCGGTATTTATCAGGCGCGTCCACGATCTTATTTCAACGATCGCGATGGCAAAACAGCATCCCGACTGGGACGTGAAGAAAATCAAAGTCAGCGCGACCGGAGACCTCGCCGCCGTCGCCCTCGCCGCAAAAGCAATCTACCCCGATGCGATCGACGCCCTCGAAGTCGACCTCGAGGATTTCCAATTCACCCAAATCGAAGACCTCTGGAACGACAACATGGTCCCCGGCGCGGTGCGATACGGCGACGTGGAGGGATTGGAATTGATTCAATAGGGTTAGGTCAGTGGCTTGACCCTGTTGGGTTTGGAGGGATAGGAACACCGGCGTTTTCGGGTGACCTTTCAGGGCACAGACGTCGTCGCAAGTGGACCCGGGGTTGAAACCCCGGGCTTTGTTCGGTAGGGCTTTCAGCCCACGGGACGAGGCGTCTTGCCCCGGCTACAGCGCTCGCGCGTATTTGGGAAGCGATGGGCTGCGAGTCGAAAGGCTCACGCCGTTTCTCTACAGCCTTTGTAGAGGAATCCGTGAGGATTTCTTTCGCGTCGAGAGGTCTGCTAAAGCTTCACCTTCGAAGCCCAGTCGAGATTATCGAGGTACCACTCCACCGTCCGATCCAAACCTTCGTCGAGATCGACTTCGGGTTCCCAGCCGAGAACGTCTTTGGCCTTTTGAATGTTGGCGGCGGTGTCGATCATTTCGGATGCGCCCATTTTCTCCCAGATGATCTCCGCCTTTTTACCGAGGCGGTCTTCGATCTTGCCGATGAAATCGAGAAGCGTGATCGGCGTTTTTCCTCCGCCGAGATTGATGACGGTGTGACCAAGCGGCTTCGCCGCGAGCAGGGTGCCGCGGGCGATGTCATCGACGTAGGTGAAATCACGGGTCTGGGTGCCGTCACCGAAAACAGTAATCGGAGTCCCTTCCTGAATCCATTTGATGAAACGGAACGGTGCCATGTCGGGACGTCCCGCAGGCCCGTAAACGGTGAAATACCGCAGGATCGTGACGTCGATATCGTAAAGGTGATGGTAGGTGTAGCTCATCACCTCGGCGGCTTTTTTCGAAGCGGCATACGGCGAGAGCGGCTGCTCGACGGGCTGATCTTCGTGGAAGGGCATCGGCTGCCCCGCATAGAGCGACGAGGTCGACGCCTGCACGATTTTATTGCACCCGTTCTGCTGCATGAGTTCGAGCAGATTCAGCGCTCCCTGCGCATTCGACTGGAGGTAAACGTGCGGGTTTTCGATGCTGTAACGAACCCCGGCGCGAGCCGCGAGATTGAAGATCGTGTCGAACTGATGATTCCCGAAAACGGGTTTCAGGTCGTAGAGGTTTTCGATGTCGGCCTCGTAAAACGTGTAGCCGTCCGCACCTTCGAGATCGGCCTGACGATGCGCCTTGATCGACTGATCGTAGGCGTCGTTCACATTATCGACACCGACAACCTCCACGCCGCTGGCGAGGAGTTGTTTGACGACCTGATGTCCGATGAAGCCGGCTGAACCGGTGACAAGAGCGCATTTCATAACGAGAGCTGAGAACGGCACTCAGGCGCTGTTAGAGTGTAACCCTGACTCCACCGTTCTTCGCACTCTCATAGATGGCGCAAATTAATGCAACCGCTCTTCGTGCTTCCTTGCCATCGACGCTCGGAGCGCGTCCCTCCTGAATCGCTGTGACGACGTCTTCAAAATTAAGCTTATGCCCTTCGAAGTTGATCGCTTTGGGATCGTTCGCTCCGATTCCCTTGGCGTCACTTCCCTGCATCAGCTCGCTTTTGATAACCTCATCCTCCGGGGCCGGCTCCGCGAAATCCCAGACGCGGAACTTATCATCGGCGAGGAAAACAGAACCCTGGTCGCCACAGATGTGGAGCTCCGCGGGATGTCCTGTCGAAGACCAGCAGGCGGTCGAGCCCTGAATGACGCCACGGGCGCCACTCTTGAATTCGAGAATCGCCACGGCGGTGTCTTCGACTTCAATGCCTTCGTGAGCGAGGCAGGCCATCGAGGCGGAAACCGCTGCGACGTCACCCGCGACATAAATGAGCTGATCGATGAGGTGAATCGACTGATTCATCAACGCGCCACCACCGTCAAGCGCCCACGTTCCGCGCCAGGCACCGGAATCGTAGTAGGCCTGATCGCGATACCACTTCGTGTAGGCGTCGCACATCGTGAGAGTTCCAAAACGCCCGTCGTCGGCCGCCTTTTTGAAAGCCTCCATCGCGGGATGAAACCGGCGATTGAAAATACCCGCAAGCGTCACACCCGCCTCTTCGCAGGCGTTGATCATCATGTCGATGCGCTCGGGAGTGATCTCGAGAGGCTTTTCACAAACGACGTGCTTGCCCGCCTTGGCCGCCGCGAGAGCTGGCTCGAGGTGGGCACCGCTCGGCGTTGCAATCGTGACGATATCCAGTTCCGGATCCGCGAGGAACGCCTCGAGGTCGGTGTATCCTTTGCCTCCATTCTCAGCGACGAGTTCATCGACCGCCTCCTGACGACGGCCGTAAAACGAGTGCAGTTCCCCGCCTTCCATCGCCGCGATTGCCTTGGCGTGGAAGTTGGCGATCATGCCGGCTCCAATAATTCCGAATTTCATATTTTATCCGCGATGCAGTAGTAAAAGGTGAAAGGTAAAACGTGACAGGCCCGGGGCCGTTAATCGCGGGCCGGTTTCTTCTCGTTGACGAGGAAGCCGATCAGTCCAAACACGAACAGGAACGCGAGAATCACGATTCCGATGGTTCCGGCGGTTCCCTTTTTTGAGAGGACCCAGACCGAACCGGTCGTTGCCACAGCCGTGGAAACGAACATCAGAATGTTCCAGAAAATGCGCTTTCCGCCACGGGGCATTTTGTCACCGAGAACCTTTTGGCTGTTCATCAGAAGCATGAAGGTGAAGTAGGCGATAGGGAGGAGGCTGCCGCCAATCACGGAGGTCGGAACCGTCAGCGCCGCTTTGGCATCCGCGTCGGCCCAGAGCCAGATCGGCCCGAGGAATCCGCCGATACCCGCGACGAGTGAACCGAGGAGGTGCACGTTGCGATTCCCCGGTTTTCCCAGCATTTCACAAAAGGTGAATCCGTTGATCAGCATAAGAATGATGATGGTCGAGACGGCCATTCCGATCACGCCGATACCGAAAACCATCTGCGCCACGGTCTTCCCGGCGAGTGGTTCGAGGGCTCCGGCGAGCTGCTGGTTGTCACGCTTCACGAGCATCGCGGCGAGCTGACGATCCGGAACGGGGAGCGCGGCGCGGGCCTCGGCAAGCTGTTCTGGGGTGAGCGTTGCGAACGTCTCATTGCCGACCTCGGCTGCGATGCGGGAATCGGCAAATCCGTTGAAGCTGTTTTCCAACTTCGGATTCACGGAGCCGTCCTCGTTCAGGACATCCGCATACTGCGTGTGAAACTGTGAGGACGCGGCGATCACGACGCAGGCGGTCGCGAGCACGAAGGGAATGATCAGGCCGAGTGAAAGGTCAAAAATAGCGAGCTGACGATGGTGAGTTCCCCAGCGCTTTTTCAGCATGGAATAAGGGAGGAGGAACGTCATGTTGATGCCGACCGCGGTAGCGAAGGCCGTGATGATGACGTCGAACTGGGTCGCGGTGATTTTATCGTTCCAGAAGGTGGCGAATTCGCCTGCGGCCGCAATGGGCGCCGCGAAGGTCGGAGCAGGCTCGCTGAAGAGACCGAAATCAGGAATAAGCCCTTTGAAAATGGCGCTCCAATCCAGCGCCCCCGAAGTGGTCAGCGCGATCACGACGCCGAAGAAGGAAAGCACGACAATCCCGACGAGGATTTTCAAAATCGTCTCAAAAATGCCGATTCCTTTGCTGCCTTTTCCGTAAAAGAAATTCACGAGCAACCCAACCGCGAGAAGGATCACACCGCAGGCCCACGTGGGAATGCTGCCACCACCGAGGTTTTGCTGAATCGCGCCGGTTCCAAGCGCGAACTGCGGCATACACCAGACGATATTGGCCATCAAAGTGGCGATGAGCCAGGCCCACGCGAGAAGCGGTGAAACGTTGCGCTTAACCGAGAGAAACGGACGCTCCCCCGTGGAAAGAGTCACGTAGGAAATCGCGCTCAGCATGATAACACCGAGGATCATCGCGAGCGGCTGGAGCCACATCATGTTGTATCCCATGAAGCTACCGAGATAGAGCGCGCCACCGAGTGAACCACCACCGAGAGTGATCGCTCCCTGCAGCCAGCCCGGACCGGATTTTTTGGCGAAATACGCCCACCTTCTTGCGATCGGCCGCTCATTGACCTCAGCCAACACAGCGGCTTCCTCTTCTACAGTTTTTTCGATGCTCATAGTGGGTGTATCTGACTAAAAAAGGTGCTCTAAAGACTTAATTTTTGAAGTGCGAGTCTAGCGTTTCGCAATGCCCCGTCAAGAGCCGCATACCGTATAAGCGAAACCTTATTCCCCCAATGCCTGAACTTGATCCCGCCCCCTGAATCGTGTTGGCTTAGGGTGTGCCCACTATATCCGTGATTGTCCCGACGCTGAACGAAGCAGGCAGCCTTGCTTCGACGATCGCTTCGCTCCGCGAAGCCGGGCTGAACGATATCCTGATCGTAGACGGCGGAAGCTCCGACGACACCGTCAGAGTCGCTGAAAATCTCGGGTGCACCGTCCTCGAGAAAGTTGCCGGAGGTCGCGCCGGCCAGATGAACCGCGGCGCGGAAAAATGCGGGGGCGAGGTTCTCCTTTTTCTTCATGCCGACACGACGCTGTCGGCCCGGGCGGCAGAGCGGCTCCGCTCCCTCGTCGACGACTCGCCGGAAATCGTGGGCGGAGGGTTCGTCCGGTATTTCGACAGCCCCTCTCTCTTTTTGAAATTCACCTGCTGGCTCGCGGGCATCCGGAGCCGGTTGTTCGGGGTTTTCCTCGGCGATCAGGGGATTTTTGTGAGACGGGCTTTCTTCGAGGCACGAGGCGGCTTCAATGAAACGCTCCCCTATGGTGAGGACCTCGACTTTTCGATGCAAATGAGAGCATCGGGGAAAACGGTGACCATCACCCCGCCTCTCATCAGTTCGGCGCGAAGATTCGATAAGCGCGGCCCGATCGGCCAGACGATAAGCGATTTTTCGGCCGCGCGGGAGATCATGCGGGAATCACGCGAACGGATGAAAGCCTCATGAGCGATCGCCGTCAGCACGAATCGACTGTCCTCGCGTTTGCGTCATTTTTCGGTGAGGTGACATTGCTCGGCTGGGCGGTTTTGAAGAGCGCGCTCCGGTTCCGGATCCGATTCGCCGAGCTGCTGAAACAAATCGCCTTCATCGGCGTGGGATCTCAGGCTGTCGTCATCATCACCGGCGGTTTCACCGGGGCGGTTTTTGCCGCGCAGGCTTACTACAAATTCAATCAACTCGGCCTCGCGACCGCAACCGGCCCGGTCGTATCGCTCGCGATGTGCCGCGAGCTCGGCCCCGTCCTCGCGGGACTGATGGTGGCAGGGCGCGCCGGCGCCGCTATCGCAGCCGAGATCGGAAGCATGAAAGTGACCGAACAAATCGACGCGCTGCGGGCGATGGGAGTCGCGCCGACGGACTACCTCGTCGTTCCCCGCACGCTCGCGATGGTGATTTCGATGCCCATCCTCGTGGCCGAAGCGATCGCCTTCGGGATTCTCGCGGCGGATCTGATCACGGTGGAACTGTTCGGCGTTCCCCGCACCTGGTTCTGGGAGCAGCTTTCGCAACACACGGGCGCGGACGACATCCTCGTGGGCCTGATCAAAGGCGGCTTTTTCGGGCTCATCATTGTGCTCGTCGCCTGCCAACAGGGCCTCGGAACCTCCGGCGGGGCGAGCGGTGTCGGCAAAGCGACAACGCAGACGGTCGTCTATTCTTCGCTTATCATTCTCGTCGCAAATCTGTTCCTGACCCTCGGATTCAACCAGTGGCTCCCGATGTCCCCCTTTTCCCCATGAGCGCCAAACCCGAGGAGCCGGATAACTATTTCACAGTGGAGGGACTTGAAAAGGCCTTCGATGGCAGGCCTGTCCTGAAAGGGGCAACGTTTGCGATTCCACGGGGCAAGACGACCGTGATCCTGGGCGGAAGCGGTGCCGGAAAAAGCGTTCTCCTCAAGCACCTCAATGGCCTTCTTCTTCCCGACGCCGGCACCGTCTCGGTTGACGGCACGCCGCTCGACGGAAAGAGCGAATCCGAACTCGTGCCGATCCGCCGGAAAATCGGGAAGCTCTTCCAGGACGGAGCGCTTTTCGACTCGATGACGGTCGGGGAGAACGTCGCGTTTCCGCTGAATGAACAGTTGAAACTGTCCCGCGAAGAAATCGAAACCCGCGTCGCCAAAACGCTGAAACAGGTGGGTCTCGGCGAAGCGGCCGACACGATGCCGGGGGAACTCTCCGGCGGCATGAGAAAACGGGCGGGTCTTGCCCGGGCGATCATCACCCGGCCCGAAGCGATGCTCTACGACGAGCCGACCGCGGGGCTCGACCCCGTTCTTTCCTCGACCATCGCACAGCTCATCGTCCGCCTGAAAGAGAAGCTTTCGCTCACCTCAGTCGTCGTGACCCACCACCTCGGTCTCGTCCGGACCGTCGCTGATCAGGTCGTGTTTCTCAGCTCCGGCTCCGTGGTTTTCCAGGGAAGCGTCGAGGCGTTTCATGACTCAGCGCATCCCCGGCTGATCGAATACCGGAGCGCTGATGAATCGCTCTCTGTGAATTGATTCGAGCTTGCTTGCGGGTATAAATAAACGAAATCAATCTATGGGACTTTCGGTAAATTTCAAAAAGGCGGCGCTATCAACGATGTCACTCGCGAAGGTGGGCAATCCGATGCGCGATGAACCACTTCAGACTTCGCAGACGCTCTGCCGGTTTAAAGACGAGGAAGCGGAGATTTTAACGCATTCATTCCTCAAGTCGTTCAAGTCGCTGGAACTCCACCATTTAACGCATCACACCGCCGTAGAGAGCAACGAGCTCTTCGGCTACGCCGCGGCGGTATTTGAAGACAACACCTCCCTTCTCGAAAAAGGCGCGGGGATCGCCCGTCATCTGTATGCGACGTCAAATCACCCCAACATCAAATCGGGCGACCTCTGCGTGGCCCTGATCGACGACATCATCGTCGCCGGCGAGAGCGTGCAGGCGCTCAGCATCGTGAAATCAGAGAGCAAAGTCCCCTTTCTCCAGATCTCCGAGCGCGACGGCGACCTCGTTCTGACAACGGAGCAGGGAATCTACCCCGACAAAATCGACAAAGGCTGCCTCATCATCAATCACGGGCGCGCCGATGGCTTTTCGGTCTACCTCTTCGACAAAGCGGGCGGCAACACCCAGTTCTGGGTGCGCGACTTCGTCGGAGCGGAGCCGGTCACGAACGATGACTACCTCACGAAACGCTACTCGGAGCTCTGCGTCGCCTTTGCTGAAAAAGGCCTCCCCGAGGAGACGAAGCAGGAGGAACGCATGGAAGTCGCGAGCAGCACGATGAACTACATCAACGAGCACGAGGAATTCGATCTCGAAGACTTCAACAAAACGGCGTTGAAAGAACCCGAGCGTATCGCCCAGTTCGAAGCGTTCAAAGTCGACTACGAGGAGGAAAAGGGACAGGCCCTCGATGAGAAGTTCTCCGTCTCGAAGAAGGAAGCCGAGAAAGCGGAAGGACGCCTCAAGAGCCGCCTCAAACTCGACGTCGGTGTCACAATGAGCTTTTCAAACGGCTTCATTCATCAGGCAGCCAACTTCATGGAGCGCGGTCACGACGACGAGAGGGACATGGAATACGTGAAGATTTACTACTACCGCGAGGAGTAGTCCCCGGCTCACCCGCTCCGATAAGAGTCAGTGACAATTATGCCGGATAAGGTTCCGACGGCACCCCCACGAACCCCGCAGCCACCGCAGCAGCGGGCTCACCGCGCCACGCCGGACTCCCGCTGAGGGAACTTCCTCAGTGGGCTTTAATGATTGTGTTCACCCTGTCGAACCGCTAGGCTCGAGCACTCGCAAACCCTCCGCGGGTCTCCTTTTTATGAATTTCCCGACCTTTTTTCGTTTTACCGGAAAATCGCTCCAAACCCTGTGGCTGTGCATCGCTCTGGCCATTTCCGTCTCCGTCACCAGTTGCGGATTGATCGGCCCGACCGCCCAGATGGCGTTTGCGCTCGCTCCATTGAAATTGATTTTCGCGTGTCTCCCGGAAGGCACGCACGTTGACCTCCCCGACGGGGAAACGCGAGCGATTGAATCGCTCAAAGCAGGCGATTTGATCACGGGCTATGACGGCGAACCGGTGCGAATCCGACAGGTCAGCGGCTATCTCGAAAATCCTGACGAATCGGATTTTCTGGCAATCACTTTCTCGAACGGCTCGACGGTGGATCTCTGCACGATGCATCGCATTGGAGGCGTTCGCGCAAAAGAACTCGAAATCGGAAACGTGGTTTCCGGCGGTCATGAGGTTGAATCGATCCGCCCCTATCGCGGTGTCGAACGCTCTTATGACATTCTCACTGAAGACGGAGGTTACCGCGTCGGCGGAATTCCCGTTAACAGCATGATCGAAGAAATGTATGAGGCCGGTCAAACCGGAAAAATTTCCGACTGAATTCACGAATAATCCCCCATTCCGGTTCGTCATACAGCAGAAGCTAAACCAAGCAGAACAAAATGAAAAAAACCCACTCAACAATCGCTATCACCGCAACCGTCGCACTTGCTGTGCTTGGTTTCGCGACACCTAAAGCAGAAGCGGCCGGCGGCGAACGGCTCATCAGTTACGCTCACGCTCTCGAGAACACCGTGGCTAAACTCAACGTCGAGCTTCGTGAGCATTACTCACATACGAGTGTATATCGCCACATGCTCGCTGATACGGCTCGCTTACACGCTGAGGCAGAGCACATCGATCAACTCTCCCATAATCCCTACACCTCGCTGATCCACCTCCGCACCGACATCATCGAAGTTGATAAGTATGTGCACCACCTCCACGACCTCGTCGATGCGGCCGATCAGGGACGCTACGGACACGTTCACGGCAACACCCATCACGTTCACAGCCTCATGGAATACATGGAGCGGCTCGTCCACTCGATGGAAGCTGAAGTCGCCAACATCCAGCGCATGCAGCGCTCCGGTCATGGTCACAGCGGTCACGGCGGCCACAACGATCACCATGACAGCCACAGCTCACGCACCGATACGCGCAACATTAACAACTACATGGGCAACCAGTGGAACCGGAACACTCCGCAACGCCAGCAGGCCGTTCGGATCGATCCAAGAGGTTTCTTCAACCTCTTCCGCGGTCGATAATTCCGGGAACGGTTACCAATTAACGAAAAAAGCAGCTCAACTTGAGCTGCTTTTTTTGTGTCTGAATGAAAGAAAGGAGAACCACTCTCAGGCAAGAGCGGCGAACTTCCGCTCGATACGACTGAAGAGAAACTCCTTCAGTTTGTCGCCGTCGAGCCGGCTCACGGTCTCATTGAGAAATCCGAGACTGATGATTCGACGGGCGTCCTCGGCGGTGATGCCGCGAGCCTGAAGGTAAAAGATTTCCTCGTCGCTGATCTGCCCGGAGGTTGATCCGTGCGAGCACTTCACCTGGTCCGCATTGATTTCAAGACCGGGCATCGCATTCGCTTCCGCCCTCTCACTTCCCAACAAATTTCTGCAGGTCTGGTAGGAATCCGTGTGATGTGAACCGGGAAGCACTTGAATCAGTCCCGAGAAAATCGTCCGTGCGTCGTCGTAGATCGCATTCTTGAAGAGAAGGTCACTCGTGGTGTGCTGCGCTTCGTGAACCTGGAGGGTTCGCTGATCATACTCCTGAATCCCGCTCGCGAGATTCGCCGAGTAGATCTGGCAATCCGCTCCGTTATCGGACATGCGATTGATCGATTCGTTGCGCACCCAGGCAGCACCCAGATTGACGAAGCATGACTTGATCATCGAATCACGCCCCGCCTTCGAGCGGTTCAACTGCACGTGCTTGGCACTGAGATCACTCGAATCCTGAAACGCCACGTACTGCAAATTAGCACCGTTGTCCGCGTAGAGATCGACGTTACCGATTGCGAAAGTTCCTTCGTTTTCGTGAATCGACTGAAACGTATCCATCAACGAGACCGAAGTGTTGTCTTCCGCCACGACAAGCGTGTGAGGGAAAATCGTCGACGAATCGCCACCCACGAAGTGATTCACGAGGATCGGATCTTCGCAAACAACGCCACGGGGAACGTGCACAAACACTCCGCTCAGCGTCGCCGCGGCGTGAATTTGACGAAACTTGGAACCACCGAGACAACCTTCCTCCTTCATGAAGTAGGACTGCACCAAATCGGAGTGCTTCTCGAGCGCCTCATTCATCGGAAGACAAATGACACCCTCCGGCAGTGAACCCGTCTCAGAATGAACGAGACGGTTGTTCACGAACACAAAATGCGCGGCGTAAGCTTCGAGGCGATTGTTGAGAGCGCGCTTAATCGAAGACTCAGCATCCACGACCGGAGCCGTCGTGAGACCGGAAAGGCGCGCTTTTTTGAGATCGGCGAAACGCCAGTTCTGGTCAAGCCGGGTCGGCCCGCCATTCTCGCAAAACTGCTTCCAGGAACTCGCTTGAAGTTGCTGATACCATTCGGGCAGAGCATCGTTCGAATCAGTAAGTGGTGCGCTCGCGAACCATTGATCGGTCGATTGTTTTTCTGCCATTTTTTCAGGAGGCGTCAAAGTAAGGGACATCGTAAAAGGGAAATTAGATAATTGTTAGGACAAATGGGATCAGCCGACGCTGTCTTCCATCTCCATGTCGATAAGGCGCTTCAGCTCGACGCTGTACTCCATTGGGAACTCACGAACGAGGTCGTTCACGAACCCGTTCACGCTGAGGCTCATTGCCTCCCCTTCGGAGAGGCCACGCTGCTTCATGTAGAAAATCTGGTCTTCGCTGACCTGGCTCACGCTTGCTTCGTGCTGCGTGGAATGCTGATTTCCCTTCACCGTAATCGCCGGGTAGGTATCGGTCCTGCTCGTCGGGTTGATGAGGAGCGCGTCACACTCGGTGTTGTTCTTACAACCTTTGAGGTGCTTCGGAATGTGAACCTGACCGCGATAAGTCGAGACACCGCTTCCCACCGAGATTGACTTGGCGACGACGTTGGAAGTCGTTTCATCGGCGGCGTGAATCATCTTCGCGCCGGTGTCCTGATGCTGACCATCGTTGGCGAGCGCAATCGAGATAACCTCTCCACGGGCTTTACGCCCCTTCATGATCACACCCGGATACTTCATCGTGAGACGGGACCCGATGTTGCAGTCGATCCAGCGGATCTCGGCATTTTCATGAGCGAGGCCACGCTTCGTGACGAGGTTGAAAACGTTGTTCGACCAGTTCTGCACCGTGATATACTGGATCTTCGCGTCTTTCATCGCGACGAGCTCCACCACCGCGCTGTGAAGCGTTGCCGTTTCAAATTTGGGAGCGGTGCAACCCTCCATGTAGGTCACTTCAGCGCCTTCATCGACAATGATGAGCGTTCTCTCGAACTGGCCGAAGTTCTCCGCATTGATTCGGAAGTATGCCTGAAGCGGGTGCTTCACTTTCACGCCGGGAGGCACGTAGATGAAACTGCCGCCGGAAAACACAGCGCTGTTGAGAGCTGAAAATTTGTTATCGCCCGTGGGAATTACTTTACCGAACCACTTGCGGAAAATCTCGGGGTGCTCACGAAGGCCTTCCGTCGAGTTCACGAAGATGACACCCTCTTTCGAGAGCTCCTCTTTCACGTTCGAATAGGCAGCCTCGGAATCGAACTGCGCTTCCACGCCGGCGAGATACTTACGCTCCTTTTCAGGAATGCCGAGACGCTCGAAGGTCTGCTTAACATCGTCGGGCACCTCGTCCCAACTGCGGGTCGGGGCACCACCTTTTGAAAGGTAGTAACGAATATTCTGAAAAACGATGTTCTCCAAATCCTTGCTCGCCCAGTGGGTCGGCATCGGCTTGTCGTTGAACACCTTGAGCGCTTTTTTCCGGAACTCACGGATCCAGTCCGCCTCTTTCTTGATATCGGAAATGTAATCGAGGGTTCCTTCGTTCAGCCCGGTACCGGCATCGTGCTGATAGTCCTCCGGATAGGAAAAGTCCCCTTCATCCTGATCAATATTGACCGCTTCAAGTGTTGCGCTGTCTGCCATGATGTTTTGTTTCGGAAAAAATTAATTACGCTACGGCGAGTTCTTCCGTTACCCAGTCGTAGCCCTTCTCTTCGAGTTCGAGAGCGAGTTCTTTCCCGCCCGTTTTTACTATTTTGCCATCGTGCATCACGTGAACCACGTCGGGAACGATGTAGTCGAGAAGTCGCTGATAGTGAGTGATGACAAGAAATCCACGGTCGGGGGAACGCATTGAGTTCACACCCTGAGCCACGATCTTGAGCGCATCGATATCGAGTCCGCTGTCCGTCTCATCGAGGATCGCGTATTTCGGCTCGAGCATCATCATCTGAAGAATCTCGTTGCGCTTTTTCTCACCACCGGAAAAGCCGTCATTCACCGAACGCCCCGTGAACTTACGGTCCATTCCGAGCTCGTCCATTTTGGCATACATCTCCTTATAGAAGGCAACCGCGTCGATTTCCTCACCTTTCGGAAGACGGGCCTGAAGAGCGGCGCGGAGGAAGTTGGCGTTGCTGACACCGGGAATCTCATGTGGATACTGAAATGCGAGGAAGAACCCGGCGCGTGAGCGTTCATCGATTTCGAGTGCGAAAAGATCTTCTCCGTCCATGTGAACGGTTCCTTCGGTCACTTCATAATCCTCATGACCGGCGATCACTTTCGAAAGCGTCGATTTTCCGGAACCGTTAGGCCCCATGATGGCATGAACTTCCCCTTTCGGAATTTCGAGACTCAAGCCCTTGAGGATTTCAGTTCCCTCAACCGAGGCGTGCAGGTTTTCAATTTTTAGCGAATTGCTCATTGTAGTAAATTTATTTGGAAGTGGCGGAGGATTCCTTGCCACATTTGGGACACGTTCCACGCATCGCCACATTAACGGATTCGATTTTCAAGCCCTCAGGAAGCTCCCAGGGAGCCGAAGCATCTGCTTTTTCGCGAAGCTCGATGTCGTAAATAGCATCGCAGGCAGAACAGAAAAAGTGCGCGTGAGGCATCAGATTGGGACAAAAGCGTGACGCTTCCCGGTCAATATTCACCTGTGTCACCGCCCCGGCCTCGCTCAACGTTTCGAGGCAATTGTAGACCGTCGCGAGCGAAATATTCGGCATTCGCTCCTTCGCCACCGAATACACAGCCGACGCGGTGGGGTGCTCACTCGCCATATCTTTCACCACTTCATACACAACCTGGCGCTGTTTCGTCATCCGGAGTCCTCCGAATACGCCTGTTTCCTGTGTGTCTGTGAGTTGGTCTGCCATCTTTTGAAGAGCTACGACACCCGTAGCGGAAAGCTTGTTGATATCAAGAACTATTCTAAATAAGACCCCGAAATCCTCATCGCGTTCAAGAATAAGTTGCCGGAATCCTTCCCGCTCGCGTATCCTTCGCCCATGCTCACCCGTGTCGCAAAAGGTATCGCCCCTCTCCTCGTGCTCGGAACGATGGCGATCGGATTGGCCCGCGACACCGCCGATGGCGAAAAAAGCGGCACCCCGACCTACTTCGGCTCAAAGGACAGCGAGATGCCCGAGGACCCGCGGGAGTGGCGCGGCGGACGCTACTACGATTTTCCCGACTGGAAAGTCAGCACGGAGCTTCCCAACGATATTTTCACGTTCGCCCGGCTCCGCTACAATTCGGGAACCTGGATGGGTCAGCGGGCCAAGTGGATGATCGACTACCCCGACAGCGAACTCAATTTCTCCTACCGGCTCCAGCAGCTCACCTCGCTCGAAGTGAATCCGAAAGGGGCCATCGTCGACATCGATGCCGAGCAGATGCGCCACTACCCGTTCATCTACATGATCGAACCCGGCGATATCTGGCTCACCGACGAGGAAGCATCAACGATGAGAGATTACATGCTCAACGGCGGATTCATCATGGTTGATGATTTCTGGGGCCACTACGAATGGAAGAACTTTCATCGCGCGCTCAAACAGATTTTCCCGGACCGGGACTTCGTCGAACTGGAACTCGATCATCCGATCTTCCACATGGTTTTCGATCTCGAGCTCAAGCCTCAGATTCCCGCCGTGGGAATGGCGATGATGGGACGCGAGCAGGGCATCACCTACGAATGGAACAAACCCGGCTCGGAAACGCCCCACTACCGGGCGATCCTCGACGACAAGGGCCGGATCTGCATGATGATCTGTTTCAACACAGACCTCGGAGACGGCTGGGAGGAAGAAGGAACCGACCCGTGGTATTTCCGCGAATTCTCAGAAAAATACGCCTACCCGCTCGGGATCAACATCGTCTTTTACGCGCTCACGCACTGAGGCCGGCGTGAGAGACGGCGGGAGAGAAAAAGCGTCACCCCCAACATAAAGCCGCCCCCTTCCCACCGATATCGTCGGCAGGAAGGAGGCGTCTGTCAGGAGGAAGCAGGGGATGATTCTAGTAGCGCTACGGCTTTTTAGGCGGGAGCGGGATCGACGGCGCTTTCGGCTCTACTTTTTTAAGCGGAACCGGTGCAGGCGCTGCACCGGGAGGCTTCAATGGCGCCGGAGCCGGAGGTCCTCCGGCAGGTTTCGGAGCAGCGGGAGCACCGCCTGGAGCCTGAGGCGCGGCCGGTGCCGCCGGAGCGCTGCCGGGAGGTTTCATCGGAGCAGGAGCACCTCCCACTTTAGGAGGAACCGGACCGGCAGGAGCGGGCGCACCCGGTTTGGGAACTTGAACCTGTTCGAGCTTCACGGTTGAAGCACCTGCGACCGGCGCAGGACCTGCCGCAGCCGGCTTGACCGCTGCGGGCTTCACTGCCGCAGGCTGAAGAGGCGCGGGTTTCACCGGAGCTGGTGCCCCCGGAGCAGCCGGAGCCCCGGGCGCAGCCGGTTTAACGGGAACGGGCGAAACCGCTGCAGCAGCGGTAGCAACCGGCGCCGTAAGAGGAGCGGCTTTCGGAGCGGCCTCGATGCCTGAAATGAGCTCTTCCAGCGAACCGGAATCCGCGATCGCCGTGGGAACGAAATAAGCCGGCGTCGTCGCGCCCAGTAAAATTTTATCCATCGGAGCCAGCGCCGCGCCATCGGAATCGATCCGCTTACCGTTTACCTGGGTGCCATTACTGGAGCCCCCGTCGGCGATTTTATACGTGTCGCCCGACTTCACCAACTCGCCATGTTTCACTGAAACTTCAGCGACAAGAACTTGAATGTCGTTATCCGGTCCGCGGCCAATCGTGATGGTATCTGCTTCCAGATTATGCTTCACCGGATCCTGGCCGGCGATTTTTACAACTAAGGAGAATGCGTTATTAGACATTGGGTCAATTTAGTAAAATTTAGAAAAATTTGTCAATGAGATGTCGACGTTTTGTCCCCGTCATCCTGACAAAGCGTAACCAACCAGGCCCGGACCGCCGATAAAAACCCGGTATGCTCCGGTTCGTGCATCGGTTCGTGCCTCGCACCGCTGATCATCACGAAAGTTTTATCCGTTGAAGCCAACCCGTTGAAGACCTCCATCGTCTTCGGAAGCGGGCAGACCCCGTCTTCATCCCCCTGAGTGAAGAGCCACGCGAGCGAGCCGCGCAACTGTTTGACTCGCGCGTTCAACGATTCCTCGTTTCGCATCAGATCAGTCGCCGCGAGCAGACTCACGCGGTTGTGCAGCTTCGGATCATCCGGAAACAGATGCCAGGCTCCCTTTTCAGGATGAAAACAATCCGACTGGCGCACTCCGGTACTCAAGGTCAATCGCGGCAGATGCCTCACCAGATATTCTGCCAGCTTAATTTTGAAAGCGGCCTGACCGCCCTTCGGGGAAACCAACGGCGAACTGAGCCATACCCATTTGAGATCGTGAAACCCGCCCGGATCGGAAAAGAGCGCGTGCAGCAGGTAAAAAGCACCCGTCGAATGCGCATAAATACCGTCGACCGGACCTTCAGAACGCTTCAGCGCCTCACCAATCAACGCTCCAGCCTCTGCCACGCTCGGTAAATGTCCGCGCTTTCCTGAAGAGTCGCCGTTGCCCGGCCAGTCGAAAATGCGCGTCGCATACCCCTGCCGCCCCAGCAAATCAGCGACCTCATCATGCCGTCTCGAGTAGTCACCGAGCCCGTGCAGCATGAGAACCGTGCCCTTTTTTCCCGCAACCGGCTCGCCCGTTCTCTCATAGATCCGGAACCCCGCCACTTCGGAATCGAAGAATGATTCTGTGTATTCAATACCTGACACACACGCACTCTCGAACAACATCGTAAATATTCCAGTTGCAGATCTGAGCACATATGATTAAATTCGCGCCCCTTCACAGGGTATCAGAATGCGCGGTTAGCTCAGCGGTAGAGCACCTCCCTGACACGGAGGGGGTCACTGGTTCAATCCCAGTATCGCGCACCATTCTTCCCCCCCCCCACTTGTTCTCCGGGGGACGATCGAAAGCCACTCACCGCTTTCCCACTCACTTCAACAGACAGGAAACAGCTGTGCTCTGCCTTCACCTCCTGAGAAACCTTTCCCTGTTGAGCGATTCGTATTTGTGGTAATTTTCGGCGCGTCACTTAAAAACACCCCATCAAACTATGAAACTCTCACTCGCCCCCTACCAATCAATCCTCCTCAGCGCTCTCCGACTCATCTCCGGTCTGCTCATGATGCAACACGGAGGGCAGAAAGTGCTCGGTTTCCCCGCTCCGCAAAAAATGCCTTTTGACCTGATGTCACAAATAGGACTCGCGGGGATTCTCGAACTTGCCGGAGGCTTTCTAATCGCCATCGGATTGTTCACGCGTCCGACCGCGTTCGTGCTTTCCGGCCTCATGGCTGTCGCCTACTTCATGGCCCACGCCCCGCAGGGCTTCTGGCCGATGCTGAATGGCGGCGAACTCGCGGTGCTCTATTGCTTCGTTTATCTTTTCCTCGCCGCTGCCGGCGTCGGCCCCTTCAGTGCCGACGCGATGCTCAGAAAAAAGAAAGGGTAAGCGATCCTCCTTTTACCGATCCGTCTCGCCGGTCTGATTCAGGCCGGCGGCGGTGAACCACCTTCCTCTACCCGGGAACCCGCGACGACCTGTGTCAGCGCTCCCGAGAGGACGGAAGCAAAGGTTCCACACCAGAGAAAGGTGTAGCCTTCGCTCGCGTATTTCCCGACGTCGGTTCCGATCCAGACTTTCTTGTCGACGGCATCTGCAGCAACACGAATTTGTCGAAGCGCATCCTGGAAATCTTCGTTCTCAGGATGCCAACAACATCCCAGATCGGCTGAGAGATCATACGGCCCGACGCCCAGCGCGGTCACGACGGGATGAGCCGCGAGTTCCGGCGCTGTCTCAACTCCGGCGAGCGACTCGATCTGTGGAATGACGATGAAATGCGCCTCCAGGTTCTCCCGCCAGGACTCACGGTGAAAATTTCCCATCCAGTAATTTCCGGGACCACCGGGTCGACGACTCCCTTCCGGCGGCATCTGAATCGTGTTGGCAACCGAATCGAGCTGGTCGGTTGATTCGACATTCGGAAGCAAAATTCCGCAGGGCCCGAGATCGATCGTTCGCCGCACCACCGACGGCTCGCAGGAAATCGTGCGAACGAGCACCGCAAAATCCGCAAGCCGACCGACGCGGCAAAATTCGGCGACGGCTTCGTCCGAAAACGCGCCGTGCTCCCGATCAACGACGACGTAATCGATCCCCGCCTGCGCCGCGACTTCGATGAGAACGGGTGAGAGGAGATCCGTCGCCATGATTCCCATGACCCGTTCGCCTCCGGCGAGTTTCTCCCTGAGCTGAATGGCTGGTGTAAGCATACTGTTTTTAATTACTCGACGAATGTCAGGGTGTATCGATACGTGCTCGCGGTCCAGAGATCTGCGGGATCTTCATAAAGTCGCGGGACATAGATCTCAAGCTCCCCGGTCTTTCCGTGCTCGACGCACCAAAAGTTTGATAACTGCAGTTGCTCACCCTCACCGGAATGACGCGTATCGATAATCGTTACCGTCTCCTTTTTTAATCCAAGCGTTTCCTCATCGACTTCGGCAATGATGAGCGGGAAACGGGGATGCCCGGAAACGACGGGGTTCATTTTGGCGATGTTTCCAATCCAGTAGAGCTTGCCGGTTTTGCTGCTTCGAAAGAGACGATGGAAGTGACTCCCTGAGAAAACCTTCGACCCGTCGCTATAGCTCATTGGCTCGGGTTGTGAAAATGTCAGACCTCCGTCGTCGGAGACGGCGCGCCATTTGAAAGCCTCAGTTCCTTTCGCATGCGTTACCCGCCAGACATTTAAAATGCGTCCGTCTTCCAGCTCGGCGATATCGGATTCGAGCAAGCCATTCATCGCGATACTGCGCGGAAGCCAGACCGGCTTCCCGCCTTTCCAATCGTAGGCAGATTCCTCAGGATTCCATTTACCGACGAGACAGAGGCTTCCGATCGTCCCATCCGCCGGCCAGCGCGCCGGACCGGGTTGTTTGTCTCCGACGCTTTCGGGAATTCGGGAATTCGTCACCGGAATGACGAGTGTTCCGTTGCTGTGCCGGAGAATGGACTGCCCCGGGTAGGCGTTGTTCGTCGTCAGAAATTCGGGATCGAGAAGATTATCAGGATCAAAGTCGGGCCCCTCTTCATATTTGAGAACCTGTGGTTCCGACCAGGTTTTTCCGTCGTCGCTGGAGAGACGAATCAATCCATGATTGTAGATCGCGCGGGGCTCACCGTCACGCATGTCGCGGATGTGATGGATCGAAAGCGAGACAAGCCGGTCGGAGGCGGGGTCGTAGATCCCGCAAAACTTCCAATCGAGAAATGAAAGATTTTCCTGAAAGGTCATCATCGGCGGGAGCGGCTTGAGCGGCGTCCAGGTTTTCCCATGATCAAAGGAGAATCGCTGCTTAGGTTCGGAGGGAGAATCGCCGTAACCCCGCTCCTGATTTTCGTGCGACCAGACCGTATGAAGTTCCTCCCGGTATCCGGGTTTCCCCGGAAAGACGTAGACCCACGGTGTTTTGCCTTCCCTCGTGTTTTTCGCGTAAACCTCCCTCTTCACCTTAACGATCGCTCCGGTGTAGACCGGCGGCGGCGTCCAGACCGTTGATCCCATGTGGTAATCATCCGAAAGGGACGACGCCTTCGCATACCAGCCCGTGACGATTCTCCCGTCACGGAGCTGCACCGACGAAGGATAGCCGCAATCCCTCTCAGTCGAATCCGCGATGCGGAAAACCGGCCCCCAGGTTCTGCCCTCGTCGTCACTCAGTTTCGCACAAACACCGAAACGGTCCGCCTGCCGCACGCCGTAACTCAAGAGCGTCCTGCCATCGGCGAGACTGAGAAGGTGCCCGTTAATTTCGTTTCGTCCCGTTGCGGGCTCAGGCTCCGACCAGGAGCGCCCGTTGTCACTGGAGCGGATGATGTCGACCTGCTTTTCGCGAGCGGCCGCGATCCATCGATTCCGGCCCAGCGGAAGAATCGTCGTCTCGTTGTGGACTGCCCCGATCACCGGACCCGTTTTCCACGTCTTCCCTCGATCGGAGCTGCGCAGCAAACGGGATCGATAACCGGGGATTTTGGTGGACTTGGCAGGATCCGAAAACTTCCCGTGATAGCAGGACACCGCGAGCGTCCCGCTTTTGTCCGCCCGGATGTCACCGAAGGGAATGAGCTCACACCACCCGTTTTCGACGCGCGGCAAGCCACCGATTTTCTCCCACGTCTTCCCCCCGTCCCGGGAACGAAGCGCAATAGCCCGGAGGATATCGTCACGAAATGCCGCCTGCTTGGGTCGCTCCGGTTGCTTGTTATTCGTCCACCCCGAGCACAGCACGATGAGATTCCCCTCCGCGTCCAATCCGGCGGCGTGGTTCATTCTCACGGTTCCGGGCTCATGCCGCGTCACCGTGCCCGCCTTCTCCCAACTCAACCCATCGGCACTCGTCCAGCATTCGATGTCGCCTTCCATTTGTCCATGGCTGGGTTGATTGTGCAGAATCGCTGCGATCGTCCCGTCGGGCAAAGTCGTCAGATTCGGCCACGCGCAAACATTCTCAGCCGCAACAGCCTCTTCGAGATTCTCCGGACGAAGCTCTCCACTATCTTCCGCGTTGGAAGCAGTCAGGGCGGCGAGTGAGAGGCCGACAAACAGAATCACATACAGGTTACCAATCATGACAGCGCCGATGCTATCAGATGAATTTCAGGAATACAGAACGTATTACCGTCACACCCGGGATCGCTTCCCGACCGCTCACCAGCGCTGCCGGGGTAATGCGGGAGCCACCATTGAACGACCATTCAGCCTCCCTCTTGAACTATACCTGCCCCAATAAAAACACACTCAGGTATATCATATAGACCCACCCTACTTATCGACTTCACTTTTCCGGTGATATGGTGTGCTCTGACTTGCCTTCACTTTCGATAGGGACTTTAATTACCACATTTGAAGGAGAGCAAAAAGGATAACCACTGCACTACCTGCGACTCCGAAATACCGGCAGCCGCCCCCGGCGGGCTGTGTCCCAAATGCCTACTCAAAAGTTCGATCCCCGAACAGGCGGAAGCGCCCCCCCGATGATGACCTCCCCACCATGGCGATGGATGCGGAGCTACCGACCGACTTCTCGACCGCGGTCGCCAGCGCGGCCACATCTTCCAACGCGAAGGCTTCGCCGCCCGAGAAGACAGGAGCCGTTGATTTCGCGCCTTCGCACGAGGAACTCGAATCACTCTTTCCCGATCTCGAAATTCTTGAACTGCTTGGCGCCGGGGGAATGGGTGCTGTCTACAAGGCCCGTCAAAAGCGTCTTGATCGACTCGTCGCACTCAAAGTCCTGTCATGCCCCCCGGAGCTACACGAATCTTTTTCCCTGCGCTTCGAGCGCGAAGCACAGCTACTCGCAAAGCTGCACCACTCTAATATAGTCACTATCTTCGACTTCGGTGAGATTAAAGAGGGCGGCCCGAACGGTTTGCCGTTGTTCTATTTCCTGATGGAGTATGTCGACGGATCGGATCTGTCAGAACGAATCCGATCCGGCTCACTCTCCGTCGATGAAACGCTCGCGATCATTCCTCAAATTTGCGAGGCACTGCAAATGGCGCACGACGCCGGAATCACCCACCGGGATGTCAAACCGGCGAACATACTGCTCGACTCGGAAGGTCAGGCACGGGTCGCGGATTTCGGCGTGGCGAAGATAGTCGAAAACGAAGACGACCTCATGACGGGTTTGACCCTGACCGGCACCACGATGGGCACGCCCCACTACATGGCCCCGGAACAGTGGGACGCACCCGAGAAGGTCGATCATCGCTCGGATATTTATTCTCTCGGGGTGATCTTTTACCAAATGCTGACCGGCGATCGCCCCGTCGGGAGATTCAAGTCACCGTCGCAAAAGGTCGGTGTCGATCCCCGGATCGATGACGTCATCTACAAAGCCCTCGAGACGAAACGGGAAAATCGTTACCAGCAAGCCGGCGACCTCGCAGACGATGTCCGGAAGATCGTGGCAACGCAGGCACCCACTTCACGAAACGGAAAGGGCAAAGTGATCGCGCTCGGGCTGGTCGCGGCCACTGCGATTGGAGCGGGCGTTTGGTGGGGGATGAATCGGGAGGATGAGAACCGGGCGGCCAAACCATTCGCTCAGAAAGACGACGGGATTTCGAGTGAGACGGAAGCCCTGCGAATCGCCGGCACCCCCGAATCTGAATCATCGACACCGAGACTCGCGACAGAGCGAATTCTTCCACCCGCTTTGGCCGCCATGAAAGAACGCGGTGGCCGACTGCGACAGTGGGCGAGTGAGCTGGACACCCCCATCGATATCAGCGTAGCGGAAGAGTCTGACAACATCATCAAACTCGAAGGGCTCCTCGACTCAGACACGCCTCGCTGGATTGCCCGAAGCGCGTCCGGTGCAAGCATTACTCCTTTCACCAATTTCGAACGCGGGGAACAATTGACCTCCCTGGGATCTCAATACGGCGTGCTGCAAGACGGCTCCCTCCTCCACTGCTGGAAGCAGCAGAGAGAACTGAAAAAGGGCGAGTTCGTGGATGCTGATTTTTCCGGCGGATCGGGCCTGCAATTTGGGCTTTTCCTGCATCGCGACGGAACCGTTTCAATCGTTCCTTCAGGAGACCATCCCGCATCGCACGGAGAAAAATTTGTCGAAGTTCTGGAGGAGCTCGCAAAAATTAAGGATGCGATCGCGATAGACTGCGGCCGGGGCTCTGCTGCGGTATTGCGAGCAAACGGTGAAGTGCTATCATGGTTGTCGACAGAAGGGATTGTAAAGGCCACCCCTCCGATTTCGAACGCAGTCGAAATTGCTACCTCCACCGGCTTCTGGGCAGCACGCCTTGCCGACGGATCCATCAAAGTGTGGCTATCGCCCACTCGGCAGGAAAGCCCTCTTTCCTCCCGCTCCTTCCCGCCTGACGATCTCGGCCCCGCCCATGCCATTCGAGCGGATCAGGCAGTTTTCGCCGCGCAAATGGAAGACGGGAGCTGGAAAGCCTGGGGCGGAGATACTTCAGGCCTCATCGATAAAATCAATTCCCTTGGCCCGGCAGTGGATATCCTCTTCGAATCTTCCGGCTCTTCCTGGAAAGATGGCAAGCTCCTCTGGATCGAACCCGCAAATCCCGGGGAAGCGACCACCCCGCGAATCGCCGGCACTTCCGGCTCAACAGCGTCCCTGCAAAAACACACCCCGGGACGCCTTCGCGCTGCCGGGAGCCGACCAAACGGCGCCCTCATTGACCTATCCAGAGTCGCAGCTTTCGACGATATCGTCGCAGCAGGAGGACGAACCGGAGACTGGGTTGCCCTTCGTTCCAACGGCGAAACCATTTCAGCAACCGGCATAGCAGACTTCGACAACATTCGGAGCGTCTCCTGGAGCTTCGGCGAGAATTTTGCGCTCATTGACAACGAGGGACAGCTTCAATACCCGGAGAATTTGGCTTCAACACTTTCAGATGAATCCGGTCGGGCAAACCTGATCGATGTGAAGCTGGGAAAGGAACACGGAATCGCGCTCACTGAGGGCGGACGTGCCCTCGTGTTCGGGAAACGCTACCACGAGCGAATTGAGCACAAATTCTGGGGAACAGACAAATGGCCAATGCCGCCGCCCGAGATTTTGCGGAACATAAAAGCAATTGCCACCACTGAAGTCCTCGCCGCAACCTTGACTCATGACGGCACCCTTTCTGTTTTTGGATGGCCGGGAATTCTTGAACTCCCCGAAAACAAGGAGCTGAAAAAAATCGAAGCAATCGCTTCTTCTGAAAATCAAATTCTGGCACTGGATTCCGACGGGCAGTTGTGGAGCTACTTATTCCTGAGAGCTCCCTCGATCGAGAACTCACCATCCGGAGCATTGGTCGAGCTGAACAAACTCGACTACTCAGAACGGGCCGAGCTTCTCAACGGAGAATCCTGGCGCGGAGAATCAGGTCAGTGGTTCACCGCTGAAGACACCGTCAAACCGCTCTTAAAAAACCTCAGCCCCAACGCCTACTCAGTAGCTGCCTCATCTGGGCGCATTAACAACGTCCCCTACGAATCATTGCTCTGGATCGAACCCGCAAAATCCGGGGAAGCGACCACCCTGTCTGCCCCGGGAAAATTAACCGCTGCCGGCACTTACAGTAACGGAGAACCAGTCGACATTTCCCGGGCAGAAGGAATCAACGATTTCGTAAAAGTCGTCCTGCAACGAAACGGATGGATTGGACTTCGTGAGGATGGAACGACGATTTCATCAGATGCTACGGCCGATCGCAAAAACATCACAAACCTCTATCCCGTCGGTCACGACGATTTCGCTCTTGTAAGCAACGATCTCTCTCTGGAATTTTTCCCCGACAACAAGAAGAGCAACGCAATACTCAATGAGGAACTTCCCGCAGAACTCCGCAGGGCGAGATTGATCGACTACTTCGGGATGGTGAGACACTCGATCGCCCAACTCGAAGATGGAAGCGTTCGCGTCTGGGGCGACAGGTATGATCATCCCGAAAGACTACCGGAGTGGGTCATCTCAACAAACGCCTGGCCCCGCCCACCTGCCGACGCTACGAAAAATGTTATCTCGATCGGGGGAGGGATTTCTTTCGCGGGAACCGTGACCGCAGATGGAAAACTCTGGTTGTGGGATCACAACGGGGTGATTGATCTCGGTGAATGGGAGAGGCTTCAAGGCAGATTCGTATCCCTGCAAAAATCCTCCCACCACGGAACGGACGTGGTCTTAGAGGATGGACGGATTTTACAGGTAAATAAGTTAACTGATAAGATATCCTTATCCGCGAAGCCGGAAAAAATCGCAGCCACCTATGACAGCGGCTATCGATCAATCTATCAGGCCCCCAACGGAGAATGGTTCACCAACTGGCCCACCAACGGAATCAAACCCTTCTTAGAGTCGATCAAAGCACGCCGACCCGATACGTTTTCCATGAACACCGATTTCATCAAGTATACAGGAGGGAAAGAAGAGACATCGATCGGATTGATTACGATCGAACCTTCGCTCCCCGCTGCAGTCTCCGACCACTGATCGGGATCACACAAAACCCAAATCAGCTGAATCAAGATCGCCGGCCCGAAGGGATTCCTCGACAAGATCAGCGAATGCCCACCGGAGCGCGATGGGATTTTGCCCGCCGCGCAGGAACGGCGATGATCAACGCCGGATCATTACGCAGCCTGTTTACCCGATCGAATCGAGGCGTTTGATCAGATTGATATCACGCTCGGTCACGAAATTGATCACGGTCCCCTTGCGCCCTGCTCGCGCGGTTCGCCCGGCGCGGTGGAGGTAGTTCTTCATCTCTTTGGGAAGATGATAATTGATGACCCGATCCACGTTTTCGACGTCGAGCCCCCTCGCGCCGAGGTCGGTTGAGATCAGAACTTCGAGGGTTCCATCCCGAAGCGCCTGAAGGTTTTTCCGGCGCTCTTTTTTGTCCATGTCACCGCGATAAATCGCGCAACGATAGTCGTTTTCGATGAGCTCTTCCGCGATCTTATCGCACTGATCGCGCGTGTTCGCGAAAATGAGCGTTCCCCCGTCGACGGGTTCAGCGAGGACCTGCTCGAGGAGTGGAAATCGTTTTCCGTTCTGGACCTTGCGGTTGTCGGTGACGAGGGAGGAAACGATACGGTGGCGCCCGCGCGTCTCGATCACCTCAGCATCCTTGAACATATCTCCGATCAAAGCCTGAATGGGGTCCGAGGCAGTCGCGGTAAACAACGCGAGTTGTCTTTCAGCCGGGGTCCCTCTCAAAATGCGCGTCACCGCCGGAAGAAACCCCTGATCAAGAATCTGATCCGCCTCATCCAGAACGAGAAAGCGCACGTCGGAGAGGCTCAGTAATTTCTGCTGCATCAACTGCTCGAGACGTCCGGGAGTCGCGAGGAGAATTTCAAACGGTCCCTCGACATTGCGCCGGGCAATCGCGAGCCCGGTTCCCCCGAGAGCCGATCGCACTCGAAGCCGCGTGTCATGAGTGAACGTTTTAAATACTTTCGCAACCTGCTCCCCGAGATCGCTCGTGGGAACGAGCACGACGCCCCTCGGCTTTCCGGGATCGGTGACGGAATCTCCGGCTTCTTCGAGCTGCTTGAATTTCTGCAACGCCGGCAGGACGTAGGCGAGCGTCTTCCCGCTCCCCGTCTCCGCGACACCGACCACAGACTCCCCCCGGAGCAACACAGGAAGAGAGCGCTCCTGAATTTCAGTAGGCGTGGTAAACCCCTGCTTTTTCAGGGTGGATTGGATCGAGGGAATCAGCTCAAATGCTTTGAACGAGGACATACCGGCACCATACGTTTGTTGAGTGAATTGGCATCGAAAATTCTCAAGTGAAGCAACTGATTACACAATAAAGGCGAACACATTGGCGCAATCGGGAAACAATTTGCATCAGCAAGGGCAAAAAGCTTGAATCTGGGCTGAGATCAGTTAGGTCTTGGCTCCGCATTGACACGGAGTTGCGGTCGAGCCATCACCTTTAATTCCTGTTGCTGCGGGACAGTCGTATCGTGAAGGCAGTGAGTTTCCCGACCCGCTCCGTTCTCATCAACCTGGATTTGATGGGGAGGATGGTGAGAAATTTCTGCCAAAACCTTCCAACAGCATCCAAAAGACATGAGTTTCATCGCCGAAAAATTTTCTGAAATTGCCCCATCGCAAACCCTCGCCATCACCGCTGCCGCAAAGCAGATGCGCGACGCCGGGCAGGACATCGCAAGCTTCGGAGCAGGAGAGCCAGATCTTGACACTCCCCAGCACATTAAGGACGCCTGCATCGAGGCACTGCAGGAAGGCAAAACCAAATACACGCCCGCAACCGGAATCCCCGAGTTGAAGGAAGCCATCGCCGAGAAATTTCTCACCGATAACGGGATTCAATACAACCCGACTCAAATTTCGATCAACTGCGGCGCAAAGCACTCCTGCTACAACGCCATCCTCGCCTGCTGTGACCCTGAGGACGAAGTGATCATCCCCGCGCCTTACTGGACAAGCTATCCTGAAATGGTTCGTCTCGCCGGTGCTTCCCCCTACATCGTCAATACGAAGAAAGAGAACAGCTGGAAGCTGACCGCCGAAGAGTTCGAAGATGCAATCAGCGGACGCACCAAGATGCTCATCCTGAACAGCCCTAACAATCCCACCGGAGCAGTTTACTCGAAAGAGGAAATCGAAGCTCTCGTGGAAGTGGCTGCATCCGAGGACATCCTCATTCTCTCCGACGAGATTTACGAAAAACTGATCTACAACGGCAAGGAGCACGTCAGCGTTGCCTCCGTCAGTGACGCCGCGAAAGCGCTCACGATCACGGTGAACGGATTCAGTAAAGTTTACTCAATGACAGGATGGCGCCTCGGTTACACCGCCGCTCCCCTTGAAATCGCGAAAGCCATTTCCATCATCCAGAGCCACACCACTTCCAACCCGACGAGCTTTGCTCAGTATGGTGCACTCGCAGCCCTTAAAGGCGGCCAGGGCATGATCCACGACATGGTCGAAGAGTATGACATGCGCCGTCAGTATATGATGAGCCGTCTCATGACGATCAAGAACGTCGACATCGTCGAGCCGGATGGCGCATTCTATTTCCTCGTCGACACGACGAAAATCGGTCTCAATTCAATGAACCTGACCGAGAAACTGCTCTCACGCTTCAAAGTGGCGGCGGTTCCCGGTGAAGCTTTCGGTTACGACTCATCGATCCGTCTCAGCTACGCAACGAGCCTCGACGTGATCAAGAAGGGTCTCGACCGCTTCGAAGAATTCTGCCACGCGCACTGATCCGAAACACGCAGCGATGCGGGAATAAAATCCATACGGATCGATTCCCGCGACTCGCTTTACACAGATTGGCTGGCCCAACGGCACCGCATCTTGCGCGAGCCGTTGGGCCTTTCTGTATCCCCTTTTCCCGACTTACTCTTTTTCTTTTTCTTACTCTTTTTCTTAATCCAAAGGCAGAGACTCACGCCTCGCCTATGCCTGCGGACTCCCGCCCCGGTTTCTGAGATTAAGAGCAGGATTAAGAAAAAGAAAAAGGGGGAGAAAAAGAGGGAGGGAGGCAGAATCCCTGAAGATCCCACGTTCACTTGCACAAAGGCGTTTCCCAAAGTAGGCATGAGGGACTGACTCATTGATCAAAACCTTTATGTCTCCTGAACTCGAACTTGCCACTCATGCTGCCCGCGAAGCCGGTGCACTCCTGCGTCAGCATTTCGAATCCGATCTCGCGGTGGATGACATGCAGGCTCACGACATCAAGCTCGCTCTCGACGTCGAAAGCCAGAAACTGATCGAAGGTCTCATTCTCGCGCGCTTTCCCGATCACGCGATCTACGGCGAGGAAGGCATCGCGGGAGACCAGTCCAGCGACACCCAGTGGATCGTTGACCCGATCGACGGAACCGTGAATTTCTACTACGGCATCCCCCACTTTTGTGTCTCCATCGCGATGCGTCGCGGAGGGGAATTAAAAATCGGAGCGATCTACGATCCGATGATGGATGAAATGTTCGCGGTCGATTTCGAAGGCCCCGCGACCAAAAACGGAAAGCCCGTCTCCCCCAGCCATCGCAGCGAGCTGAAGGATGCCATCATCACGGTCGGCTTTTCCAAATCCAGAGAATCCATCGAAGCGGGCGGGAAGCGCTACATCGATTTTGCCTACAAAGTGCGCAAGACGCGGATGATGGGAAGCGCCGCCCTCGCCCTCGCCTACATTTCGTGCGGTCGACTCGATGCCTACATCGAGGAAATGATCAGCATCTGGGATATCGCAGCGGGACAACTCATGCTCGAACGCGGCGGCGGAAGTGTTATTTTATCCCCCTCTCCATTCGGCGAGGACAAGTCAGGAATTGTTTCCAGCAACGGAAAACTGTCATTTGAAGGAATTGTATAATGAGATATCGAAGCGGCATTGGATACGACGTGCATCAATTTGCGGAGGGACGCCCTCTCGTTCTGGGAGGCGTCACCATCCCCCATCATCAGGGACTCGCAGGACATTCGGATGCGGACGTCCTCGCTCATGCGATCGCAGACGCGATTCTCGGGGCGATCGGTCAGCCTGACATTGGTTACTGGTTCCCCCCCGAAGACAATTCGATTGAGGGCATTTGCAGCCTCCGAATTCTCGAGAAAGCCGCCGAGCTCGTCAAAGAAACGGGTGGCCACATCGAGAACATCGATTCCAGCCTGATCGCTGAAGCACCCAAGGTGATGAAGCACGCGCCCGCGATGAAAGTTGCTATCGCGAAAGCCCTTGGCATGGAACCCGCTGATATCGGGATCAAAGCCACCACCAACGAAACGATGGGATTTGTCGGTCGCGAGGAGGGAATCGCCGCGCTCGCCTCCGCGTCGATTGCTCTTCCCGAGAGATAAAAATCTTCCTTTTCACGGGATGCAAACCGCCGCACCCGTAGTAGCTTACCCTCCGACCTCAGCCGGCCTGAGGATCGACTCCACGAATGGAAGCCACCACCCAGTTCTTAAGCCTTCACTGGCGACACGCGATTGAGATCGTCATCCTCTGGGTGATCATCTTCAATACGTACCGCTATTTCAGGGCGACTCGCGGGGCGCGTATTTTCACCGCACTGGTGGGGTTTTACATCGGGATGACCCTGCTCTCGGGCTGGCTCGATCTCACCGTGATCGGCTGGCTCCTGAAATACGTTTCGGTGATTTTGGCGATCGCCCTGATCATCATTTTCCAACCGGAGCTTCGCCGGGCACTGGCCGAACTGGGAAGCCATCGTTTCTTTTCCTCCATCAACGAACGCGCCCGCGCCGAGTTCGCCGACCGGCTCATCGAAATCGTCGAGAGCCTCTCCCGGAAACGCATCGGCGCTCTCATTGCGATCGAACGCGGCATCGATCTGAAACAGTATCTCGAAACCGGCACGGAGATGGATTGCCTCTTCACCCCCGAGATCGTCTACACCGTCTTCTACAGCGGAACGACGCTGCACGACGGCGGTATGATCGTCCGAATCGGTGACGAACGAATCGCCGGAGCCGGATGTGTTTTTCCGCTCAATCAGCGGGAACTCAGCGACCAGAGTATTGGACTGCGACACCGGGCCTCGATGGGCATCACCGAGGAATCCGACGCGATCGCACTTGTGGTCTCGGAGGAAACCGGAGCCATCTCCGTTTCGATCGCAGGCAAACTGGAACGGAACCTCTCGGAGACCGAATTGCGGGAGCGACTCAACGGCCTGCTGAGCAATCAGGAAATCGAAGAAGTAGAGGAGGAAGATGGAGAAGATTAAACTTTTCTTCGTTGAAAACTGGCGCGGGAAAGTGATCTCACTTTTCATCGCCGTCTCAATCTGGTGGGTGATCAAATCGCATCTCGATGCCGATCAGCAGTCCTTCCCCGTCCCCGGAACCGGCAGCCCCGCTCCCCGGAGCTCGTCCGCCCCGATCATCGAGGACTCGATCCTCAATCCGCTGAGCCCACCGGTCCCGGGCAACAGCGAGACACGTTAATTTTTTTCTCCGACTACAAGCGATATGCAGAGGCGTTACTTTGGAACCGACGGAATTCGCGGCGAAGCGAATGTTCACCCCCTCACCCCGGAATTCACCGTGCGACTGGGACAGGCCGCGGCCGAAGCCTTCCTCGAGAAACGCGGAGAATCGAGAGAATGGCCATCGGTCGTAATCGGCCGGGATACCCGTCAATCAGGCGACATGCTCGAAAGCGCGATCGCCGCGGGGCTCAATTCACGGGGCATCGACGTGCGACTCGCCGGAGTCATCCCGACACCCGCGGTGGCACTGCTCACGAGAGAAACCGGAGCCGCATTCGGCATCGTGATCTCCGCGTCCCACAACCCGTTCGGCGACAACGGGATCAAATTCTTCGGACCCGACGGATTCAAGCTCGATGACGATTTTGAACTGGAGATCGAACAACGGATCGAAGCTGAACCGGGCGATCAAAAATGGGCGATCGGCCGCACCTCGGTCATCACTGATGCCACGGAGCGCTACGTCGCCTTCGTCCGCGAAGGAGCCGGACACGATCCTGACCTGCTCGACGGGATGGTCATCGCTCTCGACGCCGCCAATGGAGCCGCTTACAAGTCCAGCGAATCCGTGCTCCGCTCTCTCGGCGCCGAGGTCAAAGTGAGCCACAATCACCCCAACGGGATCAACATCAACGAGGACTGCGGATGCACTCACGGCGAGGTCATCGAGCAACTCGTGAAGAATGCCGGCGCCCACGTCGGCGTTTCACATGACGGAGACGCCGACCGCGTTCTCCTGTGTGACGAAACCGGATCCGTCCTCGACGGCGACGAACTCATGGCGATTGCCGCGCAGGCGATGATCGAAGACGGCACCCTCAAGGACAACACGCTCGTCGCCACCGTGATGAGCAATGCCGGTCTCGAAGAGGCGGTGAAATCGTTCGGAGGAAAAGTCGAACGCACCGGCGTCGGCGACCGCTACGTCCTCGAAGCGATGCGCGCAAACGGATGGAACCTCGGCGGCGAACAAAGCGGCCATTTCATCTTCATGGATCACAACACGACCGGAGACGGCATCGTCGCGGCAGTCCAGTTGTTAAAAATCCTTCGCGAGAGCGGAAAACCTCTCAGCGAACTTCGTCGCATCATGACGAAATTTCCTCAGATTTTGAAGAATGTCAGGGTCAGTCGAAAAGTACCGATCGAAGAACTCGCCGCCGGAGAACTACTGAAAAAAATTGAAAGCGATCTCGGCACCGCCGGACGCATCATGCTGCGCTACTCGGGAACCGAACCGCTCCTCCGGATTCTCATCGAAGGAAAAGACGCCGACTACATTCATAAGGCAGCCGACGAACTCGCCGCTGCAATCGTTGCCGAAATCGGCGAAACGCCTGCTTCATGAACCGAGCCCTGTTCATCACAGGAACCGATACCGACGTGGGAAAAACCCACGTGGCAGTGGAACTGATCAAATCGCTCCGGGAAGCCGGGCACGATGCGATCGGAATGAAACCGATCGAATGCGGCGGCAGCACCGACTCCACCGCGCTGCATAAGGCGAGCCAGCGCCCCGATCTCACGCTCCGCGAAGTGAACCCCGTCTCCTTCCCGCACCCCCTCGCCCCCGCCGCGATGGAAGCGAGCGAACACGTCTCCTTTTCCGAACTGAAATCGGCGGCAGACTCGCTCTGCGACCGCGCCGAATTCGTCATCATCGAAGGTGCCGGCGGATGGCTCGTCCCCGTCGACGGCAAGCGCAGCATGGAGGATCTCGCGATCGCCCTCGACGCCCCTGTTCTCATCGTTTCAGCGAACCGCCTCGGCGTATTGAATCATACCCTCCTCACCCTGCGCGCGATCGAATCTGCCGGACTCACCTGCGCCGGCGTCTATCTCAACACGATTCCTGATCAGAGCGATCTTTCGAGCGAAACCAACGCCGAGGTGCTGCGCGCTCAACTCAGAGGGCTACCCGTTTTCGACAACGACATCACGGCGCTGGCGCAGTCGATCCTCCCACCCAACAGGGTTGACTCCCCGACCTAACCTTGTTTGGTCACTATCGTGAACCCTGTTCCGACACTTTCCCTCGCCCCGATGCAGGACGTCTCCGTTCTGCCGCTCTGGCGCTGTCTCGAACGGCGGGGAGGCCCCGATGTCTACGTAACGGAATACTTTCGCGTTCATCGAGACTCTCATCCGGAGAAAGAAATCCTCCGCTCGATCACGGATTTCCCCGGGGACAAACCGGTCATCGCCCAGATGATAGGAAACGACCCCGCCCACCTTCTGCGCACTACGAAGCTGCTCCAGGACCAGTCCGACTGCGCAGGAGTCGATATCAATCTCGGCTGCCCCGCACCCACCGTGTGCGGAAAACAGTCCGGAGGTGCACTCTTAAAAGATCACGATCTCATTCGCGAAATCGCGGAAACACTTCGCCCCGAGGTCCGGGGAACCTTCACTCTGAAAACCCGGGTCGGCTTCGAAACCCCGGAAGAATTCGAAACCCTTCTCGCCCTCTTCGGCTCACTTCCCATCGACGGCCTCGCGATTCACGGACGGACCGTTCGGGAAAAATACCAGTCGCCGGTTCACACCGACTGCATCGCCCGCGCCGTCGCCGCGCTCCCCTTTCCAGTCACTGCGAACGGGAGCATCGTGACGGTCGAAACCGCGCTGGGAATGCACCGTGCCACCGGTGCGAGCGGTCTCATGATCGGGCGCGGCGGGATCCGCAATCCCTGGTTATTTCAGCAGGTGCGCGATGCTTTTTCCGGAATCGAATCCCGCTCCCTCACGCTGGCGGACGTAAAAGAATACATCCTCGAACTGAGAGATGAGATCCGGGCATCCGGTGAGTTCGACAGCGACACGCACCTCGTCCACCGCATGAAAAAGTTCACTAACTACATCGCCTCCGGCATCCACGGCGGTGAATTCAATTATGCGTTGAGACGCGCCAACTCACTCACTGTGTTCGAGGAAATTTGTGACGAGCACCTTTCCTCCGACGAGGTCTTCCCCGAGTATCCCGAAGATGACGGGAAACTCTTTTGTGGATTCAAAGAACTCGTCGCGTAGCTACTCGCTCTCTCCGGAATCTTTCTTCCTGCCAAACAAACCGACGAAGAAGTCTTCAATCTTTTCACCAAAGCCTCTACGTTCCCGCTTTGACAATGCGAGGGGAGTGGGAACCGTGATCGTTGCGCCACAGCGCTCGTGCGGACAATTCAGCGGCATACCGTACCACTCTTCCGTCACCTTGATATTGGCACCACAGTTTGGACAGGGAAATTTCATAGACTCAATCACTATACTTAACGTCACCCTAAATCCGGAAGCACCCTCATAGCAATTCCGTATATATGGTTATCCGGCTCCATCAAAAGCCAATCCGCTCACGACTTGACTCTCAATCCCGCCCCTCCCCGGGCTACGTAACCACTCACGACCATGCCAAAGAAGATCGCCATCATCGGTGCCGGAGTCTCAGGACTCGCCGCCGCATTCCAACTCTCCTCAGGGGATGACAACACCGAAATCTTTGAGAAAAGCAAAGGGCTCTCCGGTCGCGCCGCCTCCCGATCGAAAAACGGGGCGCGCTACGATTACGGAGCCAACTATTTTAAAGTCGAGAGCGACGCGATGGCACAGCTCATCTTCGAAGACCTTCCGACCGACGACCTCTGCCGCATCGTCGGCGATGTGGGCACGTTCGACAAAAGCGGGCAGTTCTCCGAAGGCGACCCCGCACAGAACGCCAGCGCCAAATGGAGCTACCGCGACGGAATCAGCACGCTCGGCAAACTGATGGCTACCTTCGCCGAGCTCAACGTTATCCCGACGACACGGATCGTTCGCATCGAACAATGCCGCACGAAATGGGATCTCATCGACGACGAAGGCCGCCGCTACGAAGACTACGACGCGGTTCTTTTGACTCCGCCCGGACCCCAGACGATCGATCTTCTCCGCGAAAGCGAACTCGGCGACGATGCCATCCGGGAACGACTCATCAACGCTCTCGCTGAGGCGAACTACCATACGCAGTTTTCCGTGATCATGAACTTCCGCGCCCCGATCACGATGCCGGGAAATTGCTACGCTCTCATCAACGCGGATCGGGAACACTCCCTCGCCTGGGTCAGTCATGAAAACGCCAAGACCGGCCACGTCCCGAACGGGGAAAGCCTCCTCATCGCTCAGATGGCGCCGAACTGGTCCGGAGAGCATTACGACACGCCTGCCGCGGAGATCATTGCAGAGGCGCTTTCAGCGGTGCGCACTGTCGTTGATCCAAACCTCCCCGAACCGACCTGGTGCGACACGCAGCGATGGCGTTACGCGCATCCACACACGGCCGCGAACCGCGCTGAACTGCTTGCCGCGCTGCCTCACGGTGTTTTCATCGCAGGCGACGCCCTCGTCGGAAAAGGACGCATCGCGGGCTCCATTGAGACAGGACTCGATGCCGCGTCCCGGATCGAAGCCTATCTCTCCTCCGATCCGACCGGGTAGTCACCGCCATGGAGAGAAAACTATACGAACTCGTGACGGACGACGGGGCTGACGCCGACCTGAGCGCGGGGATCGGCGCTGAAGCCGCTGAGCATGTCCCCGTGAATTTCGGCAGGCAGGTCATCGCTTCCGTCGCATCAAAAACGGGAGATCAATTCAGCAAACCGGGCCTTATCCTGACGTGGCTCCTCACGGCTCTGGGAGCCCCCTCGATCACGATCGGCCTCCTCGTTCCGATCCGGGAGGCGGGCTCGCTTCTTCCCCAGCTCGTCGTCGCCAATTTCATCCGGCAGCGCGAGATCCGCAAAACTTTCTGGGTCGTGGGAAGCCTCCTCGAAGGAGTCGCTGTCCTGGGAATGGGACTCGTCGCGCTCTTTCTCAAAGGTGCGCTAGCGGGTTGGTCCGTAGTGGGCCTGCTGGTGCTCTTCAGCCTCGCCCGCGGCGTCTGCTCGATTTCCTCCAAGGACCTTCTCGGAAAGACGATCCCCAAGACGAGACGGGGAAGGCTCGGCGGACTCGCCTCTTCGATTTCCGGATGGATCGCGGTGGGAGTCGCCGTATTCTTCATTTTCAACAAAGCGCAGGAACTACCCGTGAGTCTTTTCGCCGGCCTTCTCTTCGCGGCCGGCATCCTCTGGTTCCTCGGGGCATTCGTGATGAGCCGCGTCATCGAAAAGCCGGGAGATACCTCAACGGGCAAAGGATTTTTTCAGGAAATGAGAGAGTCGCTCGGACTCGTGAAATCGGACCCTGTATTTCTGCGGTTCTGCATCGCGCGGGCCCTGCTGGCGAGCACCGCGCTGTCGATGCCTTTCTACGTCGTCCTCGCGCACGAAGCGACCGGAGGAAGAATCCGCAGTCTCGGCATTCTCATGATTGCGGGCAGTCTCGCGACCGCTCTCAGCGGAGTCATCTGGGGAAAGAAGTCAGATGTCAGCAGTCGCAAAACACTGGCGATCGCCGGCCTCGCCGCAGGTCTGATCGGATGCCTCACCGCCTGGGGATCCTCGTTTGAGATCGGCGAAGTCGGCGCCGCATGGCTCTATGGTGCGCTCTTTTTCCTCATCGGACTCGCGCACACCGGAATCCGGAACGGACGGAAAACCTACCTCATCGATCATGCGAATCAGGACAACCGAGCCCGCCTCGTCGCGGTGAGCAACACGCTCATGGGAATCATTCTTCTCCTGAGCGGCTCCTTCGGGCTCCTTGCGGGCGCCCTCGGCGAACGCGCCATCATACTGATCTTTGCGCTCCTCGGAGTTGCCGGAAGCCTCATCGCCTTCACCTTGCCGGAAGCAGGAGAATCATGACGCAGCGCCCTATCGCAAGCTAAAGCAGGTGGAGCACCGGTGGTTCGCCCCGGGTCTGTGCAGGGCACTCGCAAACAGGAGTGTTTGCCTCACCTGTTCGGCGGCTAACTTTTCTTTTTGCCCTGCTCAACCGCCATCCGATAGTGATGATCAGCCTCGCGACCGCTGATCTCCTCACTTTTCAGCAAAGCTTCCGCGATCGATTTCGTAGCGGCCCAGTTTGCCGACTGGTCGAACAGGTGATGCACCTTATCCAAAGTTCGTTTGATAATTTTCTCTGCTTGTCTCGAATTTCCGGCTCTCGACAGGGCCAGCTTCTCAGCATTCATGAGATCCTGCGCCGCTCCCTGCAAATTGTAGCGACCGCTTTTCCGCCCTTCAGCAGCCAGACCCGCCAAAAGTATGAGAAGATCGGCTTCAAGCGCGTCCTGACTGGCTTTCTTGCGACCTTTGCTCATTTTACACGCGCCGAGTCGATTGCCCCCGGGGACGATGCTCACCTTGTTCACCGATCGCCCCACCACGATAGCGATTACCGCGTGCCCCGCCTCATGGAAGGCGGTGAGGATACGTTGGTTGGCGTGACTGGATGATGACATGAGTGCTGCTTTTCGCCATTGTTCCAAGGTACCGGAAACCTGTCAACGGACTCGTCGCTGAAGCGTCGGCACGACCGGCTTCGGTTTCCGCTCCGCGCAAGATTGACACGGATAAAGTGAAAGCTGAAGGCGCTCCCGGCGTCGATGATCAAGCAGGATAAATGCGGAAGATTTCCCATTGATTCGAAACAGAACAAACGACACATTCGCGACATGGAAAACGTGATCATCATTGGAACCGGCTGCGCCGGCTGGACTTCAGCAATTTACACGGCCAGGGCAAACCTGAATCCACTCGTCATTGCCGGCGAAGAAATCGGTGGTCAGCTCGCCACGACAACGGAAGTGGAAAACTTCCCCGGCTTTCCCGAAGGCATCATGGGACCCGAACTGATGATGAACATGCACAAGCAGGCCGAAAAGTTCGGCACGCGTGTTGAATATGATTTTGTGACGAGCGTTCAGCGTCGTGATGACGGTGTCATCGAATTGAAAACTTCCGGCGGAAAAGAATACGAAGCCAAAACGGTGATCATCGCAACCGGAGCAAGCGCCCGCTGGCTGCACCTCGAAAACGAGAAAGAACTCGTCGGGCACGGCCTCACCTCGTGCGCCACCTGCGACGGCGCGTTTTACCCTGACGTCCCGGTCGTCGTCGTCGGCGGCGGTGACTCCGCCTGCGAAGAAGCGAGCTTCCTGACCCGTTTTGCGAGCAAGGTCTACCTCGTCCACCGTCGTGACGAGCTTCGTGCTTCCAAAATCATGGCCGACCGCGCCCTCGCGAATGAGAAAATCGAGCCGGTCTGGAATTCGGAACTGAAAGAATATCTCACCGACGAAAAAGGGGAAATGCGCGCGGTGAAGATTCTCAATCGTGAAACCGGCGAAGAGTCCGAGCTCGAAGCGAAATGCGTCTTCGTCGCGATTGGCCACGATCCGAACACGAAGTTCCTCGAAGGCTCCGGCGTCGAGCTCGACGAAGACGGCTACGTTCTGCAGGACGGACATTCGACGAACACCAACATCCCCGGTATTTTCTCCGCAGGAGACGTCTCCGACCACGTTTACCGTCAGGCGATCACCGCCGCTGGTAACGGTTGTCAGGCAGCCCTCGATGCCGAGCGCTTTATCACCGCGCTCGAGGATCAGGCGTAAACGCCGGCAATCCTCCATTCGGGGCCTCACTTCAAGGCGTGAGGTCCTCTTGCCGCATGCGATACGGAATTTCGTATCGACAGAGCCTTGCGCGCTGCTAAAGTGATCGCCCTTAATTTAGGAATTCCCTCTCAGTAACTCAATACTGAGGGAATTCCCAATACACACAGGCATGAAAATTTTTGCGCCCAAAGAAAACGATCCCTCCGAACCACGCGCCGCGCTTGATCCCGCCGCCGTGAAAAAGCTCACCGGCCTTGGAGCCGAAGTCGTCATCGAAGCCGGGCTCGGCGCACGATCCGACAACCCCGACAGTGACTACGAAGCTGCCGGTGCCTCCATTACGACAGATCGCAGTGGCCTGCTCGGCTCCGCCGACATCGTCACGCGGGTCCGCAAACCTTCTCCTGAAGAAGTGGGACAGCTCAAAGAAGGCGCGATCCACATCAGTTTCCTCGATCCTTTTAACGAAAAAGACCTCATCGGTTCATTCGCGAAACAGAAATCGACTGCGATCAGTCTCGAGATGATTCCGAGGACGACGCTCGCGCAGAAAATGGATGCGATCAGCTCGCAGGCCAACCTCGCCGGTTACGTTTCCGTGATGACCGCGGCGAACCGGATGAATTCCATCCTCCCGATGATGATGACTCCGGCGGGAACGATTTCCCCCGCGAAAGTTTTCGTCATTGGCGTCGGCGTTGCCGGACTGCAGGCCATCGCAACCGCGAAACGCCTCGGCGCACGCGTCACCGCTTTCGACACCCGCGAAGAAGCGCTCGAACAGGCCGAATCACTCGGAGCAAAAGCACTCCGCATCGACCTCGGACAAACCGGCGCGACCGATCAGGGCTACGCCAAAGAGCTCACTCCCGAGCAGCTCGAGAAACAACGCGTCGAGCAGGGCAAAGTGTGCGCGCAGAACGACATCGTCATCACGACGGCGAAACTGTTCGGACGCCCCGCTCCGATTCTGATCAAAGAGGACGTCATCAAGAGCATGAAACACGGCTCCATCATCGTCGACCTCGCAGCTGACACCGGCGGAAATGTCGAAGGCACCGAACTCGGCAAAGAGAAAGTCACCGACAACGGCGTCACCATCATCGGTACCGGCAATTTCGAAGGACAGGTTTCCAAGCACGCCTCTCAGGTTCTCGGAGCCAACTTCGCGAACATGATCGAACACTTCTGGGACGAAGAGGCCAAGGTTTTCAAAATCGACCTCGACGACGAAATCCAGAAAGGTTGCGTCATCACTCACGGCGGAGACGTCGTTCACGAACGCTTCAAAGACTGACCATTGAACTTAGCCGCAAAAAGGCGCAAAAGACGCAAAATCAGGAGGCTCTGCGGAAGCCGGGCACCCTTTCCTTCTCTACTCCTTTCATTCTTTACTACTCCAAAACCATGGAACTCATCCTACTCATCTTCGTGTTCGTCATCGCCGCCTTCCTCGGCTTTGAATTGATTCAAAAAGTCCCCAGTCAGTTGCACACGCCACTGATGTCAGGCTCCAACGCGATCTCCGGTATCACGATGGTAGGAGCGATCATTGCGATCCGCACCGCGGGTGGAGACGATGGCGGCGCCCTCGGAAACTGGCTCGGATTCGCCGCGCTCATTCTTGCGACGATCAACGTCGTCGGCGGCTACATGGTGACCGACCGAATGCTCGGCATGTTCAAAAAGAAGGTCAAGTAAGCGAAAGCGAAACCTCTAACTGAAATACTATTTCATGGAATACATCATTAACATTTCCTACATCGTCGCTTCGGTGCTGTTCATCTTCGGCATCAAAATGCTCGGTTCCGCCGACACCGCGAAGAAAGGGAACCGCCTTTCCTCCATCGGTATGCTCATCGCCGTCGTCGTGACCCTGCTCGGTGCAGGTCTCGACTACACCTGGATCATTGCCGGACTCGGTATCGGCAGCGTCATCGGTATCGTCGCTGCGAAGCGCGTTCAAATGACGGGCATGCCCGAGCTCGTTGCTCTTTTCAACGGTTTTGGAGGCCTCGCCTCACTCCTCGTCGGCTGGTCCGAATTTGCTCACAATCCCGATTTCAGCGATTCGACCAATCCGGTCTTCGTCGGCTTCGCGGTCATTTTTGCAATCCTCGTCGGTGGCATCACCTTCACCGGAAGCATGATCGCCTACCTGAAGCTTTCAGGAAAAATGGGCGGTTCGGCCACGGTCTTCCCCGGACAGAAGGTGCTCAACGCACTCGTGTTCGTCGCGATCCTCGCGCTCGGCGGTGTTTTCGTTTTCACTCACGCGGCATGGGCTCTCTATGCGGTGATCGGCCTTTCGCTGCTCCTCGGAGTGCTCGGCGTCATTCCAATCGGCGGCGGTGACATGCCGGTCGTGATCTCTTTCCTCAACAGCTTTTCCGGTATCGCCGCTTCGGCAGCCGGATTCGTGATCATGAACAACGTGCTCATCGTGGCAGGTTGTTTGGTCGGAGCGAGCGGAATCATTCTCACGGTCATCATGTGTAAGGCGATGAACCGAACCCTCGGCAACGTCCTCTTCGGAGGCTTCGGCGCCGCGAGCGGCAAACAGCAGGAGGTCGAAGGTGAAATGAAAGCGATCTCCCCCGAAGACGCCTACTACATTCTTGAAGCAGCTGAGTCGGTGGTCTTTGTTCCCGGTTACGGGATGGCGGTTGCCCAGGCGCAGCACGCCGTGAAAGAACTCGGCGAGATCCTCGAAGCAAACGGCGCGGAAGTCCGCTTCGCGATTCACCCCGTTGCCGGTCGTATGCCCGGTCACATGAACGTCCTCCTCGCTGAAGCCGACGTGCCTTACGAGCAACTCTGCGAAATGGATGACGTTAACGCGATCATCGAGAGCGTTGACGTGGCGATCGTGATCGGAGCGAACGACGTCGTGAACCCCGCCGCCGGCGAGGATCCCAACAGCCCGATTTACGGAATGCCCATCATCAACGTGCACAAAGCCCGTTCCGTCTTCGCTCTCAAGCGCGGTCAGGGAGCCGGTTTCTCCGGTCTCGTGAACTCCCTCTTTTTCCGCGACAACACCCGTATGCTCTACGGTGACGCGAAGGAAACGATGACGAATCTCGTCTCCCAGTTCAAGGACTGAGGGAGGAGAAGTTAAGAAGGAGTGGATCTTGGCTTTCGAGCTGAGCTCGCTCCAGAGAAAAATCCGTTGTCCGGAGCTGGTCGAATCGTAGGATGGAACATTGCTCCGTCCTGCCCTTCCACTAATGCCGAAATCTTCACGTCTCAGCTCCATTTGCGTCACGCTCCTCACGGAGTGCCTCGACGCGCTCGAAGCCTCTCCCCGCGGACTCGAGGACGAGGAAGTGGTGCACGCGCTCCGTGTTGCGACGAAAAGGCTCAGGGCGGCGTGGAAAATCGGAGCAGCTGCCGCAGGAAAGGAAATCGAGACAGAACGCGCCGACGTTCTCCGGCAACTTTCAGCACTGCTCGCGGGAAACCGTGATCTCGCCGTCCTCGTCAACCTGAGCCGAGAACTCGCCGGCCGTCATTCCGAGCCGGGCTTCGAAGCAATCGTCGACCACCTCGAGAGTAAATTTTCAGCAACGACCGACCGCGACGCCCCCGAAGCGATCAAGGTGATGATCCTCAGTGAAATTGAAGCGTGGCGAAACGTCGTCTTCGATTCGGAAGAGGACGAAACACGGGCGCATCGACAGGCGATCAGAAAGAGTGAGAGGCAGGCTAAAGCCGCAACGAAAGAAGCGATGCACGACACCGATGCCGAGGTTTGGCATAACTGGCGAAAGCGGGTCAAACGCCTCCGTTACCAGCGTGAATTTCTCGCGCAAATACAGGGCCGGAATCCGGGTATACGCGACCAGAGAATTTCAAGACTGGGCTCCCGTCTCGGAGACCGGAACGACCTCGCCAATCTCACCGGGGTCGTAGCCGAACTGGGTAACAATCCCCCGCTCCGCAAGGCACTGGCGGCCGAGGAACGGGGGATCATGAGCAATTGCCGTCGTCTTGGGCGACGGAATCTCGTGCGGTCTTAGGCCGCTTCACGAATTAGCGAAGTGAAGCACCCAGTCCCGCGTTGGCATTGGCGGAAATTCCGCCGCTACCTCCGACAGACGCGCCGCCGCCACCGGACCCTCCTGCTCTCGCGCTGCAGGATACAGTTGCGAAGAGGAAGCCTGTGATTGCGATGACGGTCAGTAGAGTTTTGAATACGTTTTTCATGGTGACTTCCTCTAATCGCACGAGCTGTGCCACGAGCCTTCTCCGGCCATCAAAAACGCGACTGCCCTACTCCCGCCGAGCTCCTCACACCCGAAAAAAAATCACCTGCCGCGCGCCGGGAATCTTTCCGGGCGCTCACCCCGTGCAAACTGCATGCCAATACGTGCAATAAGACGACTCACTTCCCCTTCCGGTAAATCACCGCGCCATCAACCTTCCGGATTTTGAGTCGGAGCGGGAGGTTCCACCAGGTCGAAGGAAAGACCTTCTGCGTGCGCGCAAAGCCGAAAGGTTCGAGGCAGTTTCTTTGAATCGCACGAAGCCAGAGGCGCCCTCCCATCGTCGGCTTGAGAATGAATACGTAATATGGGCTGTTGGGCATGTGCTCCATTTTCTTCCGCACCAGCGAGACCCGCTTGATGCCGGGAACCTCAGCAAAGGCATCACAGAGTTCCTTGAGATCCACTTCCTCCATCTCATGCGGCAGAAACACATCGCTGCGGCGAACCGGTTTCTCCCTCTCCTTGATCGCCAGTTCCAACTTGTCATTCGCCGCCTCCGCACCGGCCCAGGCCATTTCCGATTCCGCCGCGCTGCCGATCCGACGCTGAAGGTCGGATAACAAAGCCAGCCCGTCGCGACGGTAATTCAGCGGATCGAGTTCGATCGCCTTTTTCAAGTAGTCGATCGCCTTCGGATCGAGCTGCTCAACGAGATGCGAGCCATAGCAAAAATTCGCATGAGGATGAGAGGGCTTCTGCTCGAGCACATACTCGATCACCGGAAGCGCCCGCTTCAACCCGAAGAAGCTGATCGATAGAGCTGCATACTTCCAGGCATTCCCGGGACCGAGAGAGCCTTTCTCTTTCCACTCTTTATCGAGGTAGCGCATCAAGGCAGCCGCCGGTATCGCCGCCCCGTGTGCCAGTTTCCAGGGGATCAAATTCTGTTGCTTCCAGAAGGCATCGAGCTCCTGATTGATTTCGATCGTCTGACCGCTGAAGACTTTCTGATAGCTGCTCTCCGGTCGGGTCAGGTTCCACCGCGCCACAAAATTAGGCAGCTGCGATTCGTCTTCGGGCACCTCAATCCCCAGCGCTGAAAGCCGATCACGCAGGGAGGGATGCTCGTCCCAGGGCATCGCAACGTCACCGAGCCGCCAGCGGATTTCATGCGCCGCCACTTCCGGGGATATCGTTTGCCCGAGCCGGTCAAAAAGACGAGAAATTGCCTTGGCCGACGGTTCCTCCACCGTCACGCTTTTTCCCCACAGAAAATCCCAGTAGTCCTCGACGACGAGTCGAGCCCTGAGTGCCCCGCGGAGCAGTGCGCGGGCTATGGCCTCCTTCTCAACGGCGCGAAGCGCGAGACGATCAGCCTCAAACTCCTGAGACTTGCGCATCGCAATGCGCGCCGCATTGAGATACTGAAAATACCAGTTCGCAAACGCCCGGTAGGGAAGACTCAAAATCGACCGCCGGTTGAGACGCGCCACGAGGATCTCCCACACGATCGCCACCCGTATCACCTTTCCGGTAAAGCGAGTGTGCTTGCGGGAGAGATGAGCCAGTTCATGAGCGAGAATCGCTTTGAGATGTTCCCCGTTCAGCGAAGCGATCAGAGGAAGACCGACTCCCACGTAATACTGCGACGGTCCGAAAAGACCGAAGAGAGGACGGGTGCTTGCAAACGCGTTGTATTCCCAGTCGAGGATCAACCGAATCGGCTTACGCCGGAGTCGCATCGGCTTCCTCAACGAATCGATGAGATCGTATAGATAAGGAAATTGATCGCGCTCTATCGTCAGACCGACCGGCGGAGGGAGCCGGACAAAGAGGCTCCGAATCATCGCGATCACGAGCAACCCGATCGCGGCATACCCCGCGACCAACGACCAGTGAGAGCCCTTCGTGATTTGAACGTAGATCAGTGCGCCGAGAAGCGCGAGATGGAACAGGAGAGCGAAAACGAGGAAGGCATACCCGAGAATGATCAACCCGAAAACCTTCATCTTGAAGCGCCCCGGCTGCGTCTCGAATTCACGCGCATATCGCACCATCAACTGATGCACCTCCGAAGTCGTCATCCCCATTGCGGGGAGACTAACAAGGAGACCGAATTCGCGTCAATGGTATAGACAGTGCCGTCGCAGCAATTCGACACCGCTTCTGCAGGAAACTTTGATGACGACGCAAATAACTCGCTCCGATTCATCGCACGAGTTTTGCTCTGAGAGCATCCCCATCCTCTTTCGGATAGGAGTTCAAAAGAGGATCGATCGTGAAGCCCCCGTGGATTTTTTCCCCGCGGACAAACATCCAGTCACTGATCCCGCTCTGAGCGGTTTCCCACTCCTGACCAAATGTCACATTTTCAACGACACCGGGGTCATTTCCGATCACCCCTTTGAACTTACCTTCGTCAAACCTGACTTCCGTAATCCAGAAGTGCTCGGTCCCGTTGTCGTCGGTGATCGGCACCTTTACTGAAAATGAGTCGGCATCACCGGCTTCGAGCGTTTCGATAAATTCCCCGACGCGTTCTCTCGCGGTCACCATGGCCTGCTCCATCTCCGCCTCATCATAGTCGATCACGAGCGTTTCCGGCTTCGTCGATTCGTTTGAGCAGCCAGCCAGAAAGAGGAAGAGCGCTGAGATACTGAGAAGTTGAGAAAGATGAGTCATGTTGTCAGTCGGTGGTTCCCGGGACAATGATAACAAGTCACTGCCCGGACAGGTAGTAACAGACTATAGTGAAAGAATCGCGAAGCGATGAAAAGAAACATCTACGCATAACTTCGACGTCCGACTACCTGCTGTTTACTCGACGGGCAATCAGCGGGAGGGATTCCACCGGCAGTTTAACTGACAGATCCAACCCGTCACCGGATCGATCGACTGGACACGGGAAGGTATCCTACTCCCCCACCGTCGCGATGATCCCCTCGGCGGTTTCCTCCTGCAATCGCAGCTGACCGCAGGCGGCATCGATGTCGTGGCCCTTTTCCCGTCGAAGAGTGCACGTCACGCCGGCATTTTTGAGCACACTGAGAAACGCCTCCTGACGCTCTTCGTCGGGACGACTCCAATCGAGACCTTCGACGGTGTTGTAAGGAATCAGGTTCACTTTTGCGTTCATCGAACGCGCGCGCTTCGCGAGAACACCTGCCTGGTCGAGCCCGTCGTTAACGCCTTCGATGAGAATATACTCAAAGGTGATCTTCTGCTTTTTATGCTGCCGCCACACCTCGAGCGACTCGAACAATCGTTTGATCGGATACTTTTTATTCACCGGCATGATCTGATCGCGAACCTCGTCGGTGGCGCCGTGCAACGAAAGCGCGAGCCGGATCTGCATCGGAATGAGAGCGAGCTTTTCGATCTGCGGGGCGAGCCCGCTCGTGGAAACGGTCATCTGCCGTGCCCCGATATTGAGGCCCCAGTGCGCGTTGAGAATTTCGAGCGCTTTCGTCAGATTCTTGAGATTCGCAAGCGGTTCGCCCATTCCCATGAAAACGATGTTCCGCACCGAATCGCCGCTCGCGATTTCGGCACCGATAACCTGTCCGACGATTTCGCCGGCTTCGAGGTTGCGCGTGAAACCGGCGAGCCCGCTCGCGCAGAACTGGCAAGCGTAAGCACAACCAACCTGACTCGATACACACAGCGTGATCCGGTCACTTTGCCCCCCGTCAAAATGAACGTTCGCGGGAATCTTCACGGTTTCGACGAGACGGCCGTCGTGCAGGCGAAAGAGAAACTTCTGAGTCGTGTCCTGCGAACCGGTCGTCCTCACGACAGGGAGACGACTGATCACGAAAGTCTCTTTTAACAGTTCGCGCAGCGGATGGCTGAGATTGGTCATCTCATCAAATGAGGCGACGCGCTTTATATAAAGCCACTCGACGATCTGCTTGGCGCGGAATTTCGTCTGATCGTGCGCGAGCGCCCACTCGATCCAATCATCAAGGGTGAGCCCGTAGGCGGAAGGCAAAGGTTTGGCAGAGGTTTCGTTCATTCGCTGGTTCTCAAGTGAGACAGTTCTGCAACAAACCACGGATTGACAGAGTTGGCAGGTCGATTTTAACTCGCATTCTATATGAGTAACTCCGATTCCCGCCCTCTCGTCCTGATTCTATGCACCGGAAACTCCTGCCGATCGCAGATGGCAGAGGCTATTTTGCAGAAAGCCGCCGGCGACGTCCTGCGCGTCGAAAGTGCCGGTTCCGCACCCAGCGGGTATGTTCACCCTCTCGCGGTGAAAGCCGTTTCCGAAATCGGGCTCGATCTCTCGGAAGGCCGCTCGAAGAATCTCGATGAATTTCTCAATGAAGAGGTTGAGACGGTGATTACGGTTTGTGGCAATGCTGATCAGGCATGCCCGATTTTCCCCGGTCAGGTGAAGCGCTATCACTGGGGTTTCGACGATCCGGCACACGCCGAAGGCACCGAAGAAGAGCAATATGAGGTCTTCATCCGCGTTCGGGACGAGATCAATCGCGTTTTCTCCGCCTATGGCTTCGGGCGGGCGGACGAGGCTGCCCGGTCGTAACGCTATACAGTAAGCAGCTCGGCTTTCACCGCGCTCCCGGAGCGGGCGAAAGCCGGAAACCATCAGCCCAGCGGCTTCAGGCTCCCATTCGGGGGCCTTTTTTTGTGCCCGGACCTCACGAATTTACGGTTACCTCCCTCACACCCCAAAACTGGATCTTTTTAAAATAATCGTAAATAATTTTATAAATTATGGTTTATCTCTTGAATTACCATAATTTAGATTTAGAATAACATTATGGAAAAGCTGAATATTAGAATTCTCCAATTGTTAGCCATCTCTGCTGTGGCTGTTTCGTCCTCTGCCTTCGCCGGTGGCGGTTTTCGCATGAACTCCAAAGCACCGATTCAAAAGGTGCAGGAGAAACGCATGTATCTCTTCGGATACGGCGGCATCACGACAGGTACCACGCTCGACACGACTGGTAACTGGGATGTACCCGGTAATTTCTACGAAGGAGAGTATTTCCCGAACCCCGTCAATCTTCCGATCGACTTCGATCTTCAGAATGGCTCGACGTTCGGTGGTGGTGTTGGAATTTTCTCCAATCTCTTCGGTGGAAGCCGCTTCGAGTTTGAAGGTTCACATTCCAACAACGACATTAACGGCGTTCAGTACACCGGCTTCGCGCTTCCTGCTGACATGGAGTTTTCGACCAATGCAGTTTTCTTCAACATGCTCAAAGAAGTGCGTTTCGAGCGTTCAACAGCTTACTTCGGTGGCGGTGTTGGTTATGCTTCAACGACTCTCAACGGTGATCTCGCCGAAGTTGAGTATAATGACACGGACGAAGGCTTCGCATGGCAGCTCATCGCAGGTATCGACATTCCAATCACGGATTGCCTCAGCCTCTTCACCCAGTATCGCTACATGGTTCTTTCAGACATGGCTTTCGTTACTGACTTCGGTGACTTCACCAACGTAACTGACAGCAATCCTGCAAGCCACTCGATCCTCGTCGGTGCGCGTGTAGCATTCTAAGTCGTTCCCCCCCACTTCTAACTTTTATATTTAGCTCCAATTTCCTGTCCGCGGTTTTGTCCGTGGACAGGACTTTTTATGTACCCGTTAATGGTGCGTGAACTATCAGGAATCTATCGACTGGCTCTACGGCACTCAGACTTTCGGCATCAAGCTGGGGCTGGAGAACGTGAACCGTCTCATTTCGGAGCTCGGTCTCGTTGAGCAACTCGCAGGGCGAAAAGTGATCCACGTCGCCGGAACCAACGGGAAAGGGTCAGTCTGTGCCTTTTCCGACCGGATTCTTCGCGATGCAGGAGTCAAAACGGGACTTTTTACCTCACCGCACCTCGTCACCTTCCGCGAACGCATCCAAATCAGCGGGGAATTGATCTCCGAAGAGGCAGTCGCGTCAGGGCTCACGACGATTCGGGATCTCATCAATGATTGGGATCCCCACCCCACGTTTTTTGAAATCACTCTGATCCTCGCGCTGCTGCACTTTTGCGCCGACACGACAGAAGTGATCATTCTCGAAACGGGCATGGGCGGCAAACTCGACGCCACCAACGCGATCACCCCGGACGTCTGCGTCATCACATCGATCGCGCTCGACCATCAGCAGTGGCTGGGAGAAACGATTCGGGAGATCGCGGCCGAAAAAGCGGGCATTCTCAAGCGGAACGTCCCCGTCATCGTCGCCGACATTCATCCCGAAGCGCGGGACGTGATCGGTCGAAAAGCTCTCACCCTCGGGATTCCCTACATCGAAGCACACCCGCTCCCCGATGATTGGAAAATGGGACTCCCCGGTCCGCACCAGAAAGAGAACGCCACTCTCGCGGTCGAGGCGGTCTGCCGCGTCGAAGACGAACGGCTCACGCGCGACGGGATCCGCGAGTCACTCGGGAGAACGACCTGGCGGGGGCGGTTTCAAGTCATCAACGACCGCATCGTGCTCGACGGCGCCCACAATCCCGACGCCGCCGAAGTCCTCGCGAAGACCTGGGAGAATGAATTCCCCGGCGAGAAGGCCACCCTCATCTTCGGCGCAGCGGAGGGCAAGGACGTCACCTCGGTGTTTGAATTTCTGCTACCGCACATCGACTCCGTGATCTTTGTGGCGATCAAATCGGAACGCCGGCTTTCCCCCGATGCGATGAAGACCGCGCTCAACGAGGCGGGCGGAACCGGGATCCATGTAGACACGGCGGAGACCGTCGCGGCGGCACTCGCGATCGCGGAGAAATGTGACAAACGGATTCTCGTAGCGGGCTCGCTCTTCCTCGTCGGGGAAGCCCTCAGCCTCATCGAAAATGGGGACTTTGAAGTGAGCCTTCAGTAGCCGAAGGTGTATAGGACCGGTGAAATGATCTACCTCGACAACAACGCCACCACGAAGCTCGCGCCGGAAGTCCGCGAAGCGATCCTGCCGTGGCTCGAAGACTCCTACGGCAATCCCTCGGCGGGATACCGATTGGGCAAAGCGTCACGCAAAGCGATCGAGGAAGCGCGGGAAAAAGTCGCGGCATTGATCGACGCTGAACCTCAGGAAATCGTTTTCACGAGCGGCGGAACCGAATCTAACAACACCGCAATTCGCTCCGCCCTCCAGCTGCGCCACGGGCGAAAGGGCTTTCTCACCTCCTCCGTCGAACACAGCGCGGTCGATGAAGTCGCCAAATTCTTCGACCAGACAGGGTATGATGTGACACTCAACCCTGTTGACTCCGAAGGCCGACTCGACCTCGATACGTGGAAAGAGGCTTGCGCGACCGATGAACTCGCGATCGCCAGTTTGATCTGGGCGAACAACGAAACCGGTGTTCTCAGTCCGATCGCTGAGGCAGCGGCAATTGCCGCGGAGTCCGATGTTTATTTTCACACCGACGCGGTTCAGGCGATAGGGAAAGTGCCGGTCTCGGTTCGCGACCACACGATCCACGCGCTCTCGATCTCGGCGCACAAATTGCACGGCCCGAAGGGAATCGGCGCGCTCTACCTCAACCGCCACGCCCGTTTCGAAGCGCAGGCTCTCGGTGGTGGCCAGGAAAATGAACGCCGCTCAGGAACGGAAAACGTCCCCGGGATCGTGGGATTCGGCGTCGCAGCGGAACTCGCGATGACGCACCTCGATGAGATCGCAACGGTCGCAGCGATGCGGGATCGTTTCGAAACAGCGCTGATCGAAGCGATCGAAGGCGTCGAGATCAACGGAGCGGTCGACGCACGACTTCCGAACACCTCGAATCTCTATTTCCCCGGAGTCGACGGCGAAGGGCTGCTCATCCTCCTCGACGAAGCGGGAGTCTGCTGCTCACCGGGCTCGGCCTGCAGCACCGGAGCAGTGAAGCCAAGCCGCATCATCAAAGCGATGGGGCACTCCCCCGCCCGCGCCCGCAGCAGCGTTCGTTTTTCTCTTTCCCGACTCAATACAGAAGACGAGATCGCGCCCGCGGTCGAAGCGATCCGTGCTGCGGTTTCGAAGCTGCGCGTCGTCATGCCGAGCGGCGGGAGCAAGGTCGTTGGTGGCCCGCGAAAGTAGGTACGGTCCGTCTCCGACCGTCTGACCTTTCTATCCGCGATCAGGTCCGGCGCTGACGATTCGAAAAATCGAAAGGTCTGTGATCGGTTTTGTGATTTCCAAATCGACCGTCAGGTGGCACCTTTCGGAATGGGAAGTCTCTCCGCGAAGGCAAAAAGCCAGATCTATTCGAATTTGGAAAAATACGCCCGTTCCGGCATGGGAATGGAGAAGGCCTGTGAGTCATTGTTAGGGCAATCTCGCGTCCCCGGTGCTGAACGCCGAATTTACAAGGGGCTCCTCAAAGGGCTCAACGAAGGCCGCGGAATCGGCGAATCACTCGGGCTCGCCGGCAAGGTCGTTTCGTCACTCGAAGTGGAAGTCGTCACGGCCGCGGAATCGGGAGGAATGTTAGAGAAGGGTTTCGGTCACCTCGCGGTCTATTTCCGGCGAATCGCGAAGACCCGCCGCAAGGTCGTCAAAGGATTGACCTATCCGCTCGTGCTGTTGCATCTCGCCGTTCCCGTCACGACCCTCGCCGCGACGGTATCGAACAACTTTGCTCTCGATGGAACCGGCGGAACAACACCATTCCGGGATGCCCTGATCGCTTCAGGAAAGTCGATGCTCATTATCTACGCGATCATTCTCATCCTTCTCATCGGTGGCGCGATCCTTCACCGGCTCTCGCGCCACTCGGGTTTCATTGACGTGATCCTGAACCGCATCCCCATCCTCGGAACCGTGCGAAAGTCTATCGCTATGGAACGATTCACGCAGGTCTTCGAGATTTTTCTACTCGCGGGACGCAAGATGAGCGATGCGATCTACGGGGCCGGAAGGGCCTCCGGAAGTGGCATCCTCCGAAGCGCGACCAAAAGGGGAGCAAAAATGATTGAGAGCGGGAGTGACGTCTCAGCAGTGCTCAATGCGCACCGACGGGCTTTCCCGAAAGACTTCACACGCGGCATGGTTGCCGCTGAAGAATCGGGACAGATGGACCGGGAACTCGCCGAATGGGGACGCTTTTACTCCGAGTCGACAGGAGAAGCGATGGAATCACTCGCCGAGTGGACGCCCAAACTTTTCTATTGGGGAATTCTCCTCTTCGTATCCTATCTGATCATCAAAGCGGCGCTCGCGTATCGCGATTTGATCGAGAGGCTTCTCGAATTTAGTATTTAGGCCAACCGCTGAAGCCGGTAATTTCCCCTTTTCCAACCGCCCTATCTCGGCGAAGCTTCCGAATCATGACTCGATTCAATTTCCCCATTGGAGCCATCCTCATCGCAACACTCCTGATTTCCGGGTGCCGGACAAACAAAGAGGAAGCCGTTTCCCCAACGGTCAATCCGGGCGACACGAGCGGGGGCCAGGCCGGAAGCCCGACAGCTCCCGCTGCTCCCCGAGGTGTTCAGACGACTTATTCAGGACTGCAATACGAGGTGATTAGAAAAGGCACCGGGAAACGCCCCTCCACTTTCAACAAGGTCAAAGTGCACTACCACGGCACCTTGACGAACGGCACCGTGTTCGACAGCAGCGTGCAGCGCGGTCAGCCCGCCACCTTCGGCGTCGGCCAGGTCATCCCCGGCTGGACCGAGGGACTCCAGCTCATGCAGGAGGGCTCGAAATACCGGTTTACGATCCCGCCGAATCTCGCTTACGGCCCACGAGGCGCGCCTCCGAAAATCGGCCCGAACGAAACGCTGATCTTCGACGTCGAACTGCTCGAAGTTCTTTACTGATCAGTCGCGCGATCAACGGTCGCGCTTCATAAAAGATTGATTCGCGCAAAAATTTACTCTATTTCCTTTGGAGTAACACAGACTGACCCTCAACGTGATGACCAAATTTTTAGCCGCTATCCTGCTCGCCGCTGTTTCGATGCAGCTCTCGATGACTTCCGCCGAAGCCGGACGTTTCAGCAAATGTGAATGCGTCGGCCAATACGAAGCGCCCAAAGGCGTCTATCGTATCTGGACGTGCAAGGTGAAGAAAGAGTGGGAAACGCGGCAGCACTGCCTCCCCTGTGGCCGCTTCGTCCCCTATCAGGTTCAGGTCATTACCTACCGCGCCCGCTACAGCAACGGCGTTTCCCATACGTGGAAATGCGTCGTCGCCGGAACCGAGGTGACGCTGGGCAAATAGAACTGTTTCCTCCGGTCCCGTCTACGGACCGACCGGCCTCGCCCACGACATCGCACCATGCTGAATCGCAGAAAATCCCCTCCTGTCGCGCTGCCACCTGAAGACGGAATTGTCTCCGCGCAAACGCTGACACTGGACCGCGAAACAGCGGCGGGGAGCTACGAAACGATCACCTTTGGCCTCGGTTGATTCTGGGGCCCCGACTCCCGGTTCGGGAGTCTTGAAGGAGTGCTCAGAGTGAGAGCGGGGTATTGCGGGGGCTTCAAGAAAAGCCCCTCCTATTATGACCTCGGCGATCATACGGAATCCATCTCGATCGACTACGATCCCAACGTGATCTCATTCGACGCGCTCTTGAAGCAGTTCTGGAATGCGCACGAGCCGACGCGGAACAACGCAAGCCGGCAGTATGTCCACGCTTTGTTCTATCGGAGCGAAACTCAAAAGGTGGCTGCAGATAAATCGCTGAGCGAAGTTTCTGCAGCGCGCGATATTCCTGAACGGAAGATTGAGACGGAAATCATCCCGATGCGCGAGTTCACCTACGCAGAGGACTACCACCAGAAATACTACCTCACGCAGTATCCGGAATTGCGGGCATTTCTGACTCAAATTTACGCCTCGGGAAAAGCGCTCGCCGATTCCACGGTCGCGACGCGCCTCAACGCCTACCTGTTTTCAGGCATCGATAAATCGCAGGAGCGTCTCGAAGCGGAGATAGAATCCTACGACCTCCCCGAAGACCTCCGTGACCTCGTTCGGTCACGGATCTGATTCCCGCGCGCGGAACCGGCTGCTTGTTCGTGAGATATGGCGCAATCGTGGTAATTAAGCTTTACTTTTCCATATAATTAGAGTCTTTTAACTTTATGAAAATTATCAGTCGATTGTTTATTACAATTTTCATATTCGCGTTGAGCGGGTATTCGTATGGCGCGGAAGGACTCCGTACACTCGCCGATACGGCTGAAGGCATGGCATTGAACGGAGGTCGTCTCATCATTCAGGATGACGCCGCCGTGGTCCGCTCCAATCCGGCATCGCTCCCCAAAATCGTCGATACGACGATGGAGGTGACGTATCAGTCATGGCATGGCGAGACTGATTTCAACGGTAACTTCGGCCAGAGCGAGTCCATGTATGATCCGTGGAAACATCTCGGAAGCCTTTACATCGCGCATCCGATCAACGACACGATGACCGCCGGTCTCGGTATCACCGCCCCGTTTGGTGTTTCCATCAAATGGGAGCGCGAAGGGGTTTTCAAATACGTCGGCGCTTACAATTCGAATTTGCAGACCGTGGCGATCAACCCGGCGCTCGGCTTGAAGATCAACGACGATCTCTCCATCGGTTTCGGTCTCGATATTTTCCGGTCGAAGCTCCAGCTTGAGCAGAAGTTTCCCTGGTTTCTCGTTGCAGGAGGTCCCGTTCCGGACGGCGACATGAATTTCGAGGGAACCGGCTGGGGACTCGGTGCATACTTCGGGGTGAACTACGACCTCAGCGATCGTCATCACCTCGCCCTCGTCGGACGACTTCCTGTCAGCGTGGACTACGACGGAAAATTTGAAATTTCCAACATCCCCGCCCCGGGAGTCGCGCTTCCCCGCACCGATTTTGATTCGGAAATTCAGCACCCCGGAAGCGTCGGCGTCGGCTATGCCTTCGACGCGACAGACAAACTCACGATCGGAGTCGATTTCGAATGGATCGGCAACTCCAGCCACGACGATATTCCTCTCACGATCGGAGCCAACCAGCCACTTCTCGCCGGGAAAATGGCAGCCCCGCTCAATTGGGATGATTCCTACTCGATCGGAACCGCGATCGAATACCAGGCGACAGAGTCACTCGTGTTTCGCGCCGGTTATCAGTATTCGGAGTCGCCGATGAACCAGCAGTTTTACACGCCCTCGGTGCCTGCCAACGACAGACACATCCTGAGTATCGGCGCCGGCTACACCTGGGGACTGAACACCCTCGATCTCGCCTACAGCTGCATCCTGATGAATGACTCAAACATTCAGGGCAATATCGATCCCGCAATCAACGGTCACTACGACTACTCCTGGAATATTCTGACACTCAGTTATTCCCGTCAGTTCTAGCGTCCCGATTCACTCAAAAAACTGCCCCTTGAAAATTCGGTGGGCGGTAAGACAGTTCCAAATGGTCAGGCTTCCTGATCATACGGAACACTTATGAGATTTGTTTGCCTGAGCTTCCTGACCTGTATCGCGTTGTCGTCGTGTCAGGTGCCTTCCTCGATTTCCTACGAGCCGGTTTCCCTGAACGGTGAGTCGGATGCGAAATCGTGGGAAACCCTCATGGTCGGACTCGAAGCGCCGACCTGGGATCAGATCAAGCCCCCTTCCGGGATCCCCGGTTGGGACAAAGAGATCGATGCGACCTACTTCAGCATCAAAACGAGCGAGAAAGTCATCGCGATCACTTTCGATGACGGCCCGCACGGGACGAACACTCCCCGCCTTCTCGACATGCTGAAGAAGCGGAATATCAAAGCCACGTTCTACGTCGTGGGGGAGATGGTCAAAAACAGCTACGGCCCGCCTCTCCTGCGCCGCATGATCGCCGAAGGGCACGAGATCGGAAATCACACCGTGACTCACGGAACGCTCTCCAGAATGAGCGACGACGGCCTGCGCAAAGAGCTGCAAACCGCTCACGATCTGATTTTGAAAGAAACCGGTGTGGCTCCCCGATCGATGCGTCCCCCCGGCGGTGCGATCAAAAATGATCAGAAAAAGCTCATGCTACGGGAATTCGGCTACCCCACGATCCTGTGGTCAGTCGACCCCGAAGACTGGAAACGCCCCGGAGCCTCCGTCGTCACGAGCCGGCTCCTCAACGGCGCCCGTCCCGGTGGCATCCTCCTCGTTCATGACCTTCACGAGCCCACCGTCGATGCGATGCCTGCGACGCTCGACCAGCTCCTCGCGCAAGGCTACCGCTTCGTCACGATCACCGAGCTGATCATGATGGACGAAAGTTAGAACGCCGGATTGCCGGAAAGCCCTCGCTCGCTTAACTGAGCCCTGCGATGCGGCCGTCATCATCCACATCGATATTTTCCGATGAGGGTGTCCTCGGAAGTCCCGGCATCGTCATGATGTCTCCGGAGAGAGCGACGATAAAGCCGGCACCGGCTGACACTTTGATGTCCCTGATCGGGAAAGTAAATCCGGTCGCCGCTCCCACCTCCTTCGGGTCGGAACTGAAACTGTAGGGGGTTTTCGCGATGCAGACGGGGAAGCGGGCCGCCTCCGTGCCGATGAGCCGCTTCAGCTTGCGTTTCGCCGGTTTGGAGAGCGAGATGTCATCTGCGCGGTAAATCTCTTTCGCCACTTTCCGCAGCTTTTCCTCCGGAGAATCGGTATCGGGATAGAGCGGAGTAAACTGGCTTTCGGGATTTTCCCCCAGCACTTCAACGACCGCTTCCGCGAGATCTTTAGCTCCGGCCGCCCCGTCGGCCCAGTGAGTGGAAAGGATACAGCGAACGTTCAATTTCCCGCACAGTTCGATCACTTTTCGGGTCTCCGCCGGTGAATCTGAGGCGAAGGCGTTCAGCGCGACGATCGCAGGAACCTTGAATTTACTGATGTTTTCGAGATGACGTTCGAGGTTGGAAAATCCCTTCTCGAGTGCCTCGAGGTTTTCCTCTTCCAGTTTTTTCTGCGGCGCCCCCCCGTGGTATTTGAGGGCGCGAACCGTGGCAACGAGCACCGCGAGATTGGGGGACAGCCCCGCTTTGCGGCATTTGATATCGAAGAATTTTTCCGCTCCGAGATCAGCGCCAAACCCCGCTTCCGTCACGACGATGTCACTGAGTTTCATCGCCGCCTTCGTGGCAATCACGGAGTTACATCCGTGCGCAATGTTCGCGAAAGGTCCACCGTGAATCAGCGCCGGACTGCCTTCAATCGTCTGCACCAGATTCGGCAACAGAGCATCCTTCAACAAGGTTGCCATCGCACCGGTGGCTTTCAGATCCCCCGCCGTGACGTCCTCGCCTGCAGTGTTCTGACCGACGATGATCCTCGCGAGACGGCGCTTGAGATCGCCCAGATTCTCAGAGAGACAGAAAATGGCCATGACCTCGGATGCCACCGTGATATCGAAGCCACTTTCCGCGACGACACCATTCCCATCACCAAGGCCCGTCACTACCTGCCTGAGCGCGCGATCATTGCAATCCAGAACCCTTTTCCAGGTGATCCGGCGCGGATCGAGGTCGAGCGCATTCCCCCAATGCAGGTGATTGTCGAGAATTGCCGAGAGAAGGTTGTGAGCGGCGGTGATCGCGTGAAAATCCCCGGTAAAGTGGAGGTTGATGTCCTCCATCGGAACGACCTGTGAATGCCCGCCACCGGTAGCTCCCCCCTTCATCCCGAAGGAAGGCCCCAGGCTGGGCTCACGCAAACACATCAGCGCGTTGTGCCCCAGCGCCCGCAATCCATCACCCAGACCTATCGTCGTGGTCGTCTTGCCCTCCCCCGGAGGCGACGGGGAAATCGCCGTCACCAGAACGAGTTTTGCGGACGAATCGGAATCTGATTTTTCCCAGTGATCGAGATCCACCTTTGCCTTCAAGTGACCGTAGGGAACGAGGCTCTCCCGGGACAGGCCCAGAGTTTCAGCGGCCAACTCTTCGATGGGGCGCAATTCCGCGTTTTGAGCAATCTCAATGTCCGTCATCTTGCAACCTGTCAGGGAGAAATCAGTCTTCTTCAACTCTATTTAAAAGGATCTGAAGCGCACCGCCGGAACACCAGATTTCGAGAACGAGGCAGGCGAGAGAAACGCCCATCAACGAAAGCGCGACAATGAAGGCGATCACTCCCGTTTGATGATAGTCAAAAATCACCGCGACCATTGAGCTGACACAGAGGAACAAACTGATCGCCCCGAGAAGTTGCATCCAGCGAATCAAAATGAGACGCCGCCGGAGATTCTCAATTTGCGCGCGCAGAGCGTCGTCCCTCAGTTCCTCCCAGTCGCGGTGCAAATTCCGAATCAACGCAGCGAGATGGAGAAAGCGATTCGTGTAGGAAAGGAAAAGCAAACTCACCGCCGGGAACAGCAACGCAGGAGTGGAGATTTCGAGGATCATTTCTTCAGAGCTCCCGAATTCAAAATTCTGGCACGGAGGCCGCCTTTTCCTTTGAGCGCCTCCTCAGCGCCTTCGCCGAACGCCTCATCCATCCAGAAACAGGGCTTTGCCTCCTCCGTCCCCAGAAAACGCACCCCCTGAATCTCGAATTCCTTCCCGATGAGTTCGTTCAAATCCACCCCTTCGGTGATGACATTGCGACGGTAGATCTCCGGCCCCTTGTCGGAAACGGAGAACTTTTCGCAAAGTTTGCGGTGGGTCTCGATCTCAAAAAAGGTGATCTGACCTTTGTAATCGGGTTTATAGTCAAAGAATCGGTCCCCTTGAATCCCCTTGTTCTCGACACAATCGAGGACGTCGACCTCCTCAACCGGATGGGTTCCGGCAGGTTTCCCAAAATGCCCGAAATAGTTGTGCCCGGGCGACAGGTAGAAATTCAAAAGCTTCACCCCTCAAGCTAAACGCGAATTTCCACGCTGGCAATTCGCTCAGGCATGGATACCGTCGAACAGTTTCAATTTTATCTAAGAACCATGGCAAAAGGACCCAAAAATGCGATCAGCCCTTCTCGTGACGAAAATTTTCCCGAGTGGTATCAACAAGTCGTCAAAGCAGCCGACCTCGCCGAGAATTCGGAGGTCCGCGGCTGCATGGTGATCAAGCCGTGGGGCTACGGTCTCTGGGAGCAGATTCAGAAGCAGCTCGACAAGTGGTTCAAAGACACCGGTCACAAAAACGCGTATTTCCCCCTCCTCATCCCTGTCAGCTACCTCGAAAAGGAAGCGACGCACGTCGAGGGATTTGCGACCGAGTGCGCCGTCGTAACCCACCACCGCCTCGAGTTGAAGGATGGGAAAATGGTTCCCGCCGGAAAACTCACCGAACCCTACGTGATCCGCCCGACCTCGGAAACGATCATCGGGGCCGCCTTCGCGCGCTGGGTTCAGAGCTACCGCGATTTGCCTCTCCTCATCAACCAGTGGGCCAACGTGATGCGCTGGGAAATGCGCCCCCGTCTCTTTCTCCGCACCGCTGAGTTCCTCTGGCAGGAAGGCCACACCGCTCACGAAACCGCCGAAGAGGCGATGGAGGAAACCGTGAAGATGCACGAAGTTTACGAACGCTTCCTCACCGACCACCTCGCGGTGCCCGTCATCGCCGGAGAGAAAACGGAGGCCGAGCGTTTTCCCGGAGCGCTGAACACTTTCACCGTGGAAGCGATGGTTCAGGACCGCAAAGCGATCCAGGCGGGAACGTCTCACTTTCTCGGACAGAATTTCTCGAAAGCCGCCGGTATCGAATTCGAAGGTCGCGAGCAGGGCCGCGAACACGCGTGGACGACGAGCTGGGGCGTGAGCACGCGTCTCATCGGAACGCTTCTGATGGCACACGCCGACGATGACGGACTCGTCCTTCCTCCACGCGTCGCACCGACTCAGGTCGTGATCATTCCCGTAACCCCCAAACCCGAACACGAAGAACCGGTCTTCGCCGCCTGCGAAGCACTCGCAGCCGAGCTGATGAAAGAGTCGGTCTTCGGTGAAAACGTATCAGTCGAAATCGACAAGCGCGACCTCGGTGGTGGCGTGAAGAGCTGGGAATGGATTAAAAAAGGCGTCCCTGTCAGGATCGAAATCGGCCCTCGCGATTTGGAAAAAGGTTCCGTTGCGGTGACACGACGGGATCGGGGTCCGAAAGAAAAAGACTTTCTTCCCACCGCCGAAGCGATTTCCTCCATCGTCGAAACGCTTGAGTCGATTCAGGACAACCTCCTCGCAAGGGCTCTCGCTTTCCGCGAAGAGCACACCGTTGAAATCACCTCGATGGACGAGTTCAGAAAATTCTTCACCGCAGAAAATTCGAAGCAGCCCGAAATCCACGGAGGTTTCGCTCTCGTGCATTGGGCCGGAAGCGTTGCCGACGAAGAGGCGCTCCAACAGGAACTCAAGGTTACGGTTCGCTGCATCCCTAAAGATTCCGCACTCCGCGGCGAAGCCGGAACCTGTATCTACACCGGCCAGCCGGCAGAGGGACGCGTCATTTTTGCCAAGAGTTACTGAGCCTGTCTATCCGGCTGATCCCGTGCGAGAGCGCGGGTGCCGGGTGCCGCACCTCCGACGCAACCCTGTCAGGTCATCGACCCAACAGGGTTCAATCGATGCCGGCCCGCACAGCCGACCAGTCTCAACCTTTTTCTCACTCTCCTGCGGAACCAACGCAGAAGCCCGGAATCAGTTTAGGAATTGAAAATCCGAATCAAGAGCGGATCCTGAGACCATGATGCCTCCCGAATGTCCCGTCTGCGGTCGCGACCTGCGTAGCGACCCCGACCTGAAGTTCGGGCAGGTGCGCTTTGCCAACTTCGAGCCCATCGACGGCCCCGGTCATCCCGGAGGGCTCGTCTGGTTTTGTGTCGATCATCTCGACGCGGCCAAAGAACTCGGGCACCTCTCGAGTTCAGACGCCATTCGCGAGTTGCGGGAGAAACGCTAGGCAAACGGGGAGGAAGCCCGGCGTTCTCTTTCAATTGATAAAACAGCTAAAGCAAATCCGGTGATCTGGACCGCTCCAACGAAGCGCGCTCGATAGGCTGCGAAGCGTTCTCCGGCTTCGGGGCCGGCGCGTTCGGCGTCAGCACCTTGAGATCTTCCAGCTTCATTTCCTTGAGATGTTTCTGCGCCGCTTCGGGAAGACTTTCTGTCCCTGCTTCGGGATCATAATCCCCCTCGTAAATGGTATTCCCCGTCTCGTCCTTGAGGATCATTTCGTGCTTTCCGTTATCGTTGGTGATCACCAGTTCCCCCTTCTCATTGTCGATCTTGATGACACCTTCCGCAGTCAGGACTTCCACAGGAAACCCGGGGCGAACTGAAATCGCCGGTGGCTTTTCCTGATCCACGCCTTCGGGGGAGGGAGCCGTATTTTCGTCACCGCGGGACGCGTTGTGATCCTTCATCCATTTTTGAAAGTGATCCTGCTGACGTCTCATCGCCTCTTCCCACTGACGTGACTGGGAACCCATCGCTCCATATCCCGATCGAAAATCCCTGCCTCCATCGGGACCACCGGGGCGCACAAACGGTCGGTAGTCAGTTTCTCCAAGCGTCACCTTCAGCTCCTCTTCCCGGCCTTTACGGATAACGGTCACGCCTACCTCATCCCCCTTCTTCAAACGCTTCACGAGCAGGGAAAGATGATCCGGCGAAATCAGCATCTGATCGCCGAAAACAACGAGCACATCGTTCGCTTTGAGACCGGCCTTACTCGCGGGAGAATCGTCGAGAACCTGGAAAATCTGCACGCCGAAACCCTCCTCCACCTCGAGGTATTCGCGCAATGCCTGCGGCAGCGGAGCCGTCGCAACGCCGAGCCAGGTCTGAGTAGGATTCTCATCCGCGCGCTTCCCTTTCGTTTCGGGAGCTCGCCGTGGTGCTTCCTCTTTCGATGGAGGAGCCGGCTTTCTTTCGCGATCCGAGCGCTTCTTTTGCGCCTCGGATCGAGCGGGGGCTTCCCCCTTAGCATCGGGTTCCGCCGAGATATCGATCGCTGTAGAGACTGCCCAAAGTCCGGCGAAGAGGGCGAAGAAGAGGAGGTTTTTCATAACGTTTTCCGGTTAGTTCGTCCGAAGAGGAACAACAAATTCTTCACTGCGCGGCTGAAAAAAGCGGATATTGGTTCCGGTCTCGGGATCGTGCCAGTGATAGGCATCCCCGAACTTCACGTTCATCTTTTCACGGGGACCGTCGGGAGTGGAAATCACGCCACCGGACGAACTCTCGAGGAGATACCCCTGAGCGGACACAGGGAGAAAACGGTCAACCGCACCATCGGAGCCGCCCCCGACCGCAGGAGGTGCCGTCGGCACATCTGAGAGAGTCATCGCAGGCAGGTCCGCACCACCTGACACTTCCGCTGTCGCGGGAAGTCGTTCACGAATTTTCAAGTATCCCAGAACGAACATCGCAGCGCAACACACCGCGGTCAGCGGGATCACCTTCCGCCACTGGATATGGCTCGGATCATAGGCACTTCCGGAAGGATCACGGCGACTCGCAACTCGTTCCCAATCGCGCAGCAATCCGGCCTCGATTCCAACATCGAGTGCCGCCGGATCGAGCCCTTTCAGCAATGCCTCAAGGTCCTCGTCGTTTTCCGGTAATTCGTTCTGGTTGGCTTCGTCTTTCATCCCGCTACTGATAGAGCGGGAGTCGTTCCGGATTTTGTCTAAAGATTTAACCGGTCCGACTTCTACAAAGACGCGGCCGCGTGAAGTCGCTTCTGCCACTTCGTGATCTGACGTCCAACATTCACCGGTGAAGGTGCCCCCACGGCTTTTCTCGCGCGGAGTGCCGTTTTGATGTCGAGCACTTTGAAAACGTCCTCTTCGAATGCATCCGAGAACTGACGATATTCATCGAGTGAAAGTTCACCGAATCCCCGCGCCTCGCGCAAACTGAAGGCGGTGAGCTTGCCGATGATTTCGTGAGCGTCGCGAAACGGAATCTTTTTCAGAACGAGGTAGTCCGCCAGATCCGTCGCGAGCAAAAACGGATCGCTCGTTGCTTCGAGCGTTTTGTCTTCGCGCACTTTTGCCACCGCCATCATTTCAGCAAACACCTCAAGGGCCAGCTTGATTTGATCAAGCGAATCGAAAAGCGGCTCCTTGTCCTCCTGCAGGTCGCGGTTGTAAGTCATCGGGAGTCCCTTGATCGTCATGAGAAGCGACATGAGATTTCCGACGAGTCGCCCCGTTTTTCCCCGGGTCAGCTCGGCAACATCGGGATTCTTTTTCTGCGGCATCAAGCTCGATCCCGTGGTGTGAGCGTCGCTCAACTCGATGAACCCGAATTCCGCCGAGGCCCAGAGAATGACGTCCTCACTGAGGCGGGAGAGGTGCACCCCGATCATCGAGATGACAAAAAGCAGTTCCGCGATGTAATCACGATCACTGACCGCATCCATGCTGTTCTGCGTGATCGCAGGAAATTTGAGTTTTTCGGCGACGAGCTTGCGGTTCAGAATAATCGTCGATCCGGCGAGAGCCCCCGATCCGAGCGGCATCACGTTGATCCGCTGATAGCAATCACGAATCCGCTGCTTGTCGCGCTCCAGCATCTCGATGTAGGCGAGCAGATGGTGAGCGAACAAAACGGGCTGACCGCGCTGAAGGTGAGTGTATCCGGGCACGACAGCCTCGGGATGATTCACCGCGAGCGTGAGCAACGCATTCTGCATCGCAGTGACGCGGTCAAAAAGCGCCGTCGATTCCGCACGACAATAAAGTCTCGTATCGAGAGCGACCTGATCGTTCCGGCTTCTCGCGGTGTGGAGCTTGGCGCCGGCGTCACCGATTTTCTCGGTAAGAGCCCGCTCGATATTCATGTGAATATCTTCGAGACTGGTTCGAAAGCGGAACTCGCCGGTCTCGATCTCGGTTTTGATTTCACGGAGCCCCTTCGCGATCTGACGCTCTTCAGTCTTCGTGATGATCCCCGCTTCCTGCAACGCAGCTGCCTGAGCGATCGACCCTTCGATGTCGTAGGCATAAAGCCTCCAATCGTAAGAGATCGACTCGCCGTATTTTTGAACGAGATTTGAAGTTTCGGTTTGGAACCTGCCTTTCCACATAATGTGTGAATCGCCCGTGGAAGGCGCTATTTCAACCGCGATTTTACGAGATCTTTTTCCCCAACCGCATTTCGATCAGGTTTTCGCACATCCCATCCGACCTCAACCGGTCACAACAGGCCTCGATCCGCATCGATTTCGAAGCGGGGCGAAAGCCGAGACGCCGCGTGATACAATCGATAAGGACCGCCGTATTCTCATCCTCAAATTCGAGCACTTTACCGCAATCGATGCAGATCAGATGACTGTGATCCGGTGAATCGAGAAAGTTGGGATCATACACCCGCTCGTCTTTCCCGAGATCAATCTCACGAAGCAGGCCGCATTCAACGAGCAGTGAAATGGTCCGGTAAAGCGTCGCCCGCGAGGTTTTCGGGTCGATCCGGCGCGCCTTTTCCATGAGCTCCTCCGCTGTGAAATGATCGTCATTCGCAAATGCCGCCTCAACAATGACGTCACGCTGCCCCGTGCGGCGCATCCCGCGCTGACGGATAAATGCGTCAAAGCGCTCTTTAATCTCAGGATTCATTCGAAAAATAGATCTTCAGTGAACGTTAGCTTTTCAATGGGTTTCCGGTCAATGCCTTTTGACGGAGCAAAAAACTGGAAATCAATTCGTGATGAATTATACTAAATACCATTAATTATGGCTTTTAATTTAACAATTCGGTAAAGATCCTGCTTTTAACTCGCATATGGTTTACAGAGTCCCTCCAGTCATGCCCTCCACCGAATCTTATATTCGATTTGAGCCAATCTATCAAACTCGCGTTTGGGGAGGTAGAACCTTGGAAAGCCACCTGCACCGGAATCTACCGGATGACGGTCAACCTTACGGAGAGAGCTGGGACATTTCCGCGCGCGAAGAGGCGGACAGTCGTGTCACAGAGGGAACGCTCAAAGGAAGAACGCTCTCCGGAATCTGGGCCGACGAGGAAATCCGTGATGCCGTGTTCGGCCCCGACGCGCCCGACACGTCCCAATTTCCACTCCTGTGCAAAATTCTCGACGCCAGATCGCGACTTTCCATTCAGGTGCATCCCCCCGCAGCCATCGCAGACGAGCTCGGTGGCGAAGCCAAAACTGAAGTCTGGTATATCGCCCATGCAGAGCCGGACGCTGAGATTTACATCGGCGTCGAGGAGGGCGTCACTGAAGCCTCTTTCCGAAAAGCTCTGGAAGAGGGAACCACGGAAAACCTCGTTCACACGATCCGCCCCGAAACAGGCCAGCACATCTTCATCCCCAGCGGACGCCTCCATGCGATTGGATCCGGTCTCCTGATCTACGAAATCCAGGAAAATTCCGACACCACCTACCGTGTTTACGACTGGGGCCGGGTGGGGCTCGATGGAAAACCACGCGACCTCCATATCGAGGAATCGCTCAAGTGCATCGACTTTTCCGACGTCGCCCCGTCGATGGACACCTCCAGCGGAGCTGTCATCTGCGAGTGTGACTATTTCAAACTCGAGAAACACGAAATCGGGCAAGGCGAAAGCGTTCGGGAAAAAGTCGCCGATCGCTTTGCCATCATCGCCGTGACCTCCGGTTCCCTCGAAGCCACCGGAGCCGTTTTCCGTGAGGGTGATTTCTTCATCGTGCCCGTGGGAGCGGACACGTCCTCAATGGTAGCAGCCTCGGACACCACCTTTCTGCTCACCACCTGGCCCGCGTAATCCGCCCCGCTGTCGCACGCGCCCGTCTGTGCAGACTGCACAGAATACCGCCCCCGGAATTGCAGATTGTGTGTATTTTCGCGCCCGGCGGTAATCACGCCGCCTTCAGGTCACCGCACTGTAAAAATACGCAACCAGTTCTACACCAGCGAGTTACCGAATCTCAACGGCATCACAGAACGTATTTGGCACCGGAGCTGCGCTTAGAGCGAGGTGCAATCACGGCTCACAAGCCGAACCCAAATACTATTATGGAAACAACAATGAATAAATCTGAGATGACTGAAGAATGCGCCGAATGGTGCAACAAACTGCTCCGTGGAGAGCGCTCCGCCGTAGAGACCTACGGGCAGGCAATCGAAAAGCACGGCAGCGACCCGCGACTCGCCGAACTCCGGGAGATCCAGGCAGAGCACCGCCGCTCGGTGGCCGACCTCGAAAATGCCCTCCGCGAGATGGGCAGCGAGATCGACGAAACGTCGGGTGCATGGGGCGTGTTCGCCAAATCCGTTCAGGGTGCCGCCAATCTCTTCGGTGAAGAGTCTGCTGTGGAAGCACTTGAGCGAGGCGAGCGAAAAGGCCTCGACGATTACGAGGACGCCATCAAGAGCGGAGAACTCATGCCAAGCCACCGCGCTCTGTATGAGACCCGACTGATCCCGCGGATCAAAAGCCATCTCCTCATCCTCGAGAAGCTTGAAGAGCGCGTCGACTGATAGCGCGTCGAGTCTTTGACTTGAAATCAAGCACTGCAGCCCGGGCTCGGAAGAGTCCGGGCTGTTGCTTTTCCACCTAGACCACCTGGAGCCGCGCCAGATCCTGCGTGTCGATCAGGCCAACGGCACACCCACCGGCGTCGACGACGACGAGGTCATCGATATGATGATCTTCGAGAAGTCGCATCACCTCCCCTACGAGCTGAGTCTCCCGAACCTGAATCGGATCCGCTGTCATGTAGTCTCCGACCGGAGCCGCTCCGATCTCCACGCTGCCGCTTTGAAACGCTCTCACAAAGTCACCCTGAGTGAAAACCCCGAGAAGTTTCCCTGACTCATCGACGATCGTAACCGCGCCGCAGCGGGCCTTCGTCATTTGAGATATCGCCTCCGTGATTGTCGTCGCGGTGAGAACCCTGACACAGGCATCCCCTTTCCGCATGATGTCCGCCGCCCGGAGAAGCAAGGCCTTCCCGAGCGATCCCCCGGGGTGCAGTTCAGCGAAATGATCACGGGTGAAGCCCCGCGCTTCGAGGAGAACCATCGCGAGCGCATCCCCTAACACGAGCATATTCGTCGTGCTCGAAGTCGGCGCCAGGTTGAGAGGGCACGCTTCCCGCTCCACATTGACGTCGAGAACGCAGTCGGCCGCTTTGCTCAACGTGGAGTTCAATTTTCCCGTGATCGCAATCAGCTGAATCTGACGGCGCTTCAGATGCGGCAGCAAGGCGAGCAGCTCTTCCGTCTCCCCCGAGTAGCTCAGAGCAATGACGACGTCGCCCCTGTTCACCAAACCGAGATCGCCGTGAATCGCGTCCTGACAATTCAACACCGTCGCCGGAGCGCCCGTCGAATTTAAGGTCGCGGCCAGCTTGCTTCCGATGTTCCCCGACTTACCGACACCGACCACGGTGATGCGGGCACCGCCTTCGATCGCAGTCTTCAGCATTTCCACCGCAGCCGTGAAAGAAGCATCGACCCGCTCAACGAGGCGATTCAATTCATCGATCTCAAGCGAGATGACGCGGCGGGCTTTTTCGAGATGATCCATAGACGGGGTAGGCGAAACGATAAGCGCTTACGAATCAGGATCAAGAGTCGGTCAGAAACGATATTCAGGGTGCTTCCGGAAATCTATCGCGAAGGCCGGAGCAGTCAGAATCATCGCGAACGAGGCGTGAAAAATTTAGCTAATAAGGATTAACTGGATTTTTCAGAACGAAGTGGGCGATCATTCTGGCTATTCGGACGAGACAGGAGGTTTTCGGAGGTGCCAGATAGCCCTTTCCACGCCACAAAAAACTCATGACGCTTTTGCCAAATCCCTATATTCTCCGGATTCCACCGATCCCATCTGATGAAAATTTACACACTCGCTTCCGGAGACTCCCGCCCTGCCGCCAATCAGAATTGCTGGCCTGCTCAGGCCGAAATGGAAACCCAACTCTCCGACGCCGTCACCGCGCTCGGACATGAAATCGTCCGCGCCCACCCTTTCAAAGAGGACGAAGGGCACGGATTCATCGCCGGCCAGCGGGAGGGACTCGATATCTTCAAAGACATTCCGAAGGACGCGCCCATCATCGTCGCCGTCGCCGTCTGGCAGTATTCCTACCACGTCTACCCCGGACTCCTCACCCACGAGGGCCCCGTTCTCACCCTCGCGAACTGGTCGGGTCAGTGGCCGGGACTCGTCGGACTCCTCAATCTGAACGGTTCACTCACCAAAGCCGGACGCGACTACTCCACGCTCTGGGGTGAAGACTTTTCCGACGCCGGATTCCGCGAAAAACTCCGGACCTGGCTCGAGACCGGAGCACTCGAGCACCCGCAGCCTCACGTGAGATCCTTCGACGCCGCCGCCATTTCCGAAAAAGCCGCCGCCGCCTCTGAGCAGCTCGCCGCTCAGATCGCTGAAGAAAAAGTGATCATGGGCGTCTTCGACGAAGGCTGCATGGGAATGTACAACGCGATCGTTCCCGACGAACAACTTCACCCGCTCGGCTTTTTCAAAGAACGCCTCTCCCAAAGCGCGCTCCTCGCGGAAATGAACACCGTGAGCGATGACGAAGCGCAGGAGGTATTCGACTGGATCAAAGCGACCGGCTTCACCTTCGATTTCGGAACCGATCACGCGACGCAACTGACCGAAGCTCAAGTGCTCATCCAGTGCAAAATGTACATCGCAGCCTGCCGTATCGGTGATTCTTTCGGCTGTGACGCGATCGGAATTCAGTATCAGCAGGGGCTCAAAGACATGTGCCCCGCCTCCGACCTCGTCGAGGGAATGCTCAACAACGGCGAACGCCCGCCCGTCAGGAACTCCGCCGGCAACGTCATTAAAGACGGTGTTCCTTTCACTCATTTCAACGAAGTCGACGAATGCGCCGGGATCGACGGCATCCTCACTGAACGCGTTCATCGCGCCCTCGGCCAGCCGAGCGAAAACACGCTCCACGACATTCGCTGGGGCGACGCCGATCAATCGGGAACGACCGACGAATACGTCTGGGTCTTCGAAATCAGCGGAGCGGCGCCTCCCGCTCATCACGTCGGCGGCTACGCCGGATCACGAGGCGAGCGCCAGCCCGCGATGTATTTCCCCTCAGGCGGTTCGTCCTTAAAAGGCGTCGCCCATCCCGGCGAGATCGTCTGGAGCCGTATCTACGTCGAGCCGAACGGATTGAGTATGGACATCGGCAGAGGAACCGTCGTCGAGTTGCCCGAAGAGGAAACCCAGCGCCGCTGGAACAGCACGACAAGCGAATGGCCTATCATGCACGCGACACTGCACGGCGTCGACCGCGATCAACTCATGGCCAAACACAAGTCAAACCACATTCAGGTCGCTTACGGGCATTCCGCGGCGGAAGCAGATCTGTGTCTGGAAGCGAAAGCCGCGCTGGCGGAGAAGCTGGGGATGACGGTGAATTTGTGTGGAGTTTAGTTGGATCATTCCTGTAAATTTAATCGTAATGATGCCCAAACTCCCTCGCGTTCTTCTACACTCCCGAAGCATCTGATTCTATAGTTGCAAAAAATTGTGAGACTAGAATACCAGATTTCAGAGAGCGATTTCATGGACGCCTATGAAGCATTCTGGCGTTCGAGGAAGCACAGCAGCAAAGGTGACGTTATCTGGGGCATTGCGACAATCGCAGGCGGGGCAATCCTACTTCTGTCAGGATATCTGATAGGGTGGGGCTTGATCGTCGCAGGGGCGATACTTGCAGCGATCGTCCCACTGCGTTACTTACTGCATAAACGTGCCTATCGAGAGAACCCCACTTTTGCAGGACTCACCGTGGCCAAATTTGACGAACGTCTTATCGCGGTGGAAAATCCGAACGGGAATTCGCAGCTGAACTGGTCTATCTATGAGAGAGCAATGGAAAGCGACTCCTATTTTATGCCGATGATCTCGAAACGATCATTTTCGATCATACCAAAACGGAGCTTCACCTCCGAGGCTGAGATGAACTCATTTCGGGATCTTTTGGAATCCAAGTTGGGTCCTGTCGTAAAAATCTAACATACCGGGATAGCCGGACGACTCGAGGCGGTGAAACCTTCAACGAACCCGATCAGGTTCCACCACAGCGCTTCCCCCCCCTCTCCCTAACGCCCCTCCCAAATGAATACCCCCATCCTCGTTGGAACAGGATTTGTTCTCTTCAGCCTTTATTTTCTCAGGTTTGCTTTGGGGAACTACAAAAGGGCTCTTGCAAGTGCCTCATGGCCCTCGGTTCAAGGGCGTGTTACGGAAGTGGCGCTTTGGGGGAAGCGTCGCATCGGATCCGAAATGAAAGACGCGATGCAACTCGCGATGAAGTATGACTATCGCGTCGGGGAAACGGAGCATGAGGGATCGAAAATCGCCTTTTACACGCTGGTCTACCCTGAGACCTTGAATTTCGCGAACGAGCATCCGGAGGGTAGCGAAATCACCGTCTTCTATGACGCCACCAATCCCTCCCAATCGGTCGTGCTCAATGGGCCACCGGAATCGAAGCGCCACAGCGAGATCGTTATCGCGTGCCTCGGAATCGCGATCGGACTCATCGTGGTCCTCATGAATTCGCGAGGCATCCTCTGGTAGGAATTTCGGCGAATTTCGGGGTCAGGCGACAATTCTTGACAGAACTAAATTGGTTCTCCGCTTGAGCAGTAAATTCACCCCCGTCCACTAGAACATTTCCAGCTGCTCCACCTCGCCGGTGTTCTCCGAGTGGAATCTCACTCCGGCGCCGATCAACCTGACCGAGCGCCCCTCCCCTCTCGCCCAGGCTTCCGCCAACAACTCGCGGAAGACGCCGGCGTCGACCTGATCGAGGCCGCGCTGCGCTGAGGTGACCTGGAAGTCTTCGAATTTCAGTTTCACAACGCCTTCGCGGATCGCGCGATCCTTGTGCTTACCACTGAGGTCTCCGAGCAACTCCTCGACGAGTTCGTCGAGCTTGGGCTCGCCCTCTTCCACTGAGGTGAGGTTCTCACGAAAGGTGCGCTCGTTACTGACGGACTTCCGCTCGCGGTTGGGGTTCACCTTCCGCGTATCAATCCCCCGACAGAGCTGATAGAGCGAACTGCCGAACCGACCGAAGCGCCGCACGAGTTCCAACTCGGTTCGCTCGCGAATCATCCCGCAGGTCGTGAGTCCGGCGGCGTGCAGTTTCTGAGCGGTGCGTTTCCCGACTCCCCAGATTTTCTCGACGGGAAGGTCGGAGAGAAAATCTAACATGTCCTCATCACGAACCTCGAACTGCCCGTCCGGCTTTTCCCAGTCGCTCGCTATTTTCGCGATAAACTTGTTCGATGCGATCCCTGCCGAGGCGGTCAGGTTGATCTCGTTTCGGATCCGTTCGCGTATCTCCCAGGCGATCGATGACGGCTCGGAATCGAGATGGGAGACGTCAAGGTAGGCTTCATCGAGGGAAAGCGGCTCGACGAGATCGGTGAAGTCCTCGAAAATCTTCCGAATGCGTGCCGACTCGTGTCGGTAGAGATCGAAGCGCACCGGAAGCAGAATCAGATCGGGACAGAGCGCGCGGGCTTTGAACCCCGGCATCGCGGAACGACAACCGAACTTCCGGGCCTCGTAATTGCAGGTCGTGAGGACACCACGCCCGCTCGCACCGCCGACCGCGACGGGTTTGCCGGCGAGCTCCGGACGCTCGCGGATCTCAATCGCCGCGTAGAAGCAATCCATGTCGACATGAATGATTTTTCTTGTTGGTGAATCACTTTCCATCCGTAGCTTCCAAAAATGCCGGACTACGCCATCATTATCCCCGCTTTCAACGAGGAAGCCTACCTCGCCGTGACGCTCGAAGCAACGCGGAGCGCGATGGCGGGGCAGGATTTATCCGGAGAACTCATCGTCGTCGACAACAATTCCAGCGATGCGACGGCGGCAGTCGCGGAAAAAAACGGCGCCGACCGCGTTGTTTTCGAGCCGCACAATCAGATCGCGCGGGCACGGAATGCCGGTGCCGAAGCGGTTCCGGAGATTCAGTTTCTCGTCTTTGTCGATGCCGATACGTTGATCACCGCTGAGCTGCTCTCGATCGCCTTGAAAAATCTGCAATCGGGCAATATTGCCGGCGGAGGAGCCCGCGTCACGATGGATCAACCCGTCAGCCCTATCGTCGATGCGATCACCGTTTTCTGGAACAAGAGCTCGGCGCTGTTCAACTACGCCGCGGGGAGCTTTTTCTACACGAGACGGGACGCCTACGATGCCGCCGGCGGATTCGATGAGACGGTTTATGCCGGAGAGGAGATCTGGCTCGCGAAACGGATCAAGCGCTGGGCGCGGAAACAAAAGATGCGTTTTGTCGTCATTTCCGAGCCTCCCGTGATCACTTCGGGACGCAAATCGGAATGGTTTTCGACGGGGCAGTTCATCTGGCAGCTGACGATTATCTTTTTCTGCCCCTGGGCGATGCGGAATCGCAAATTTTGCCAGCTCTGGTATCGCCGCCCCGAAGCGTAATCTCGCCCCTTTTTCTTTTTCTTAATCCTGCTCTTAATCTAAAAACAGAGCCTATCCGGCTGATGCCGAAAACGTATCTCACCGTGGAGATCAGGATTAAGATTAGGAAAAAGAAAAAGCTTAAGACAGCAGGGTAATGGCCTCACCCGCCGCAAAAGAATGGAAGCGCGGACTCGACCTTTTATTCGCTCTGTATGATACTTCGCCCTCAATGATCAGTGCTCCCCCTGCTCTCCCACCTGAACCGGTTCTTGCCGTCAACCAGCTTCGCCGGTCGTTTGGTCGCTTCACGGCCGTCGACGGGCTCGATCTCGCGGTGCAGGAAGGGGAAATCTACGGTTTCCTCGGCGTCAACGGAGCCGGCAAAACGACGACAATCCGCATGCTCATGGGCATCGTCGCTCCCGACAGCGGAACGATTCGTCTTCTCGGCAAAGAAACGAAACGCACGACGCTGAAGCAAAAGCAGTCGATCGGCTACGTCTCGCAGGAACAGGCTTTTTACCCGTGGATGACGGCGGAGATGCTCGGCAAATTTGTCGGAGCGCTCTACCCGACCTGGGACATGCAGGAATACCGCCGCCTCCTCGAGGTCCTTGAGGTCCCGACGAACCGCAAGGTCTCGGGTCTTTCCGGAGGGATGAAGGTCAAACTCGCGCTCGCCCTCGCGATTGCCCCGCGTCCGTCGCTTCTCATTCTCGACGAACCCACCGCCGGACTCGATCCTGTGGCACGACGGGAATTTCTCGAAATCATCACTCACCAGGCCCGTGAGTATGGGCGCACGACTTTTTTCTCAACTCACCTCCTCGATGAGGTGGAGCGGGCCGCCGATCGCGTCGGTATCATTCATCAGGGCAAAAAGCGCTTCGAGGGCAAGTTGAGCCACCTCCGTGACCGCGTCCGACGCATCCGACTCGACCGCGAGGCACCGCTCCCCGAAGGATTTGAGATGTGGCGCGAACTCGAACCGGAGGAAAACGATCCCGAGAACACCCGCATGCTCATCGTCGATGCGGATCCGATGACGTGGGCGGGATCAGGCCTGATCGGTCATCGTCTTTCCCTCGACGACATCTTCATCGCCTGCGTCGGCATCTCCACGACCCGTATCTAATCGAATGACCGCGGTTCTCTTTCGAAAAGAGTGGAGACAACACGGTCTCTGGTTTGTGATCCTCGGGGGCCTCACGCTGTTGGTTTTCCTGATGATCGTCCGCGGTGTGAACCAGGACGGCACCGGCGGCGGTGTCTTTTTCGGAATCGGTCAGGGCATGACCTACTTCTTCCCCATCGTTGTTTTCATTCTCTGTCATCTTCTCGTGGCGGTCGAATACCGGAACAAAACCCAACTCTTTCTCGAAGGACTCCCCCTCCCCCGGTGGAAAATGGTCTTCGTGAAAGCCTTCATCGCCACATCTCTGACCTGCCTCTACACCTTGGCGATCGTCCTCATCGGCTGGCTCGCCTCCGGCGGCACCGAGGCCGTCTCGCCCCGCTTTCTCGCGATCCTCATCTCGACTTCGGCGCTCTTCGGATGGTTCGTAACCGGGTTCTTTTTCCTCGTCGGTTTTCTGGGGCGCTATCGAATCCCTGTGCTCATCATCGTCTTCTTCCTGTTCAACTGGCTAGTCAGTTCGAGCCCGGTTCCCGTGGGTGACTTCCCGCCGTTCGCTCTCATCGAACGCTTCGGCTTCGAGCGGGAAATCTGGCCACGCGACGAGATGATCGCGACCACTCTTATCACGCTGGGTTTCTTTGCCGCATCCTTCACGCTTGCGCTCGCGAAGGAGGGTTCCGTCTCCGCTCTCCTCGGGGAAAAGATGTCCTATCGGGAAAAAATGTTCATCGGTGCGGCGATCGCGATTGGTTCCATGGCCGTGATGATGTGGGAGACGCCCGTAGCGGAACCGTTCGATATCCCCGGAGCGATCTCCGAGGAACGAAACGGAATGCACGTCTACGTCTCCCCGGAAGGCCCTCAGGAAACGGCCGACCTCGAAGTCCAGCTCGCAAGCTATCTCGTTCGTGAACTTTCCGAAAAACGGGACTGGCTCGGGATTTCGGAATCCGACTTCCCCCCTCTTTACGTCGTCGAGAAAACAGGGATCGAGGAAGATCTCATCGAGTGGGAGCCGGTCGAAGGCGACAAAGCAATCCTCATGTATGCGGACTACCGGAACCCCGAATTCCACCGCGAAACGCTCATGGCGTGGAGCATGAGCCAGACGCTCGACAGTTTCTCGATGGGTCGAAACGGCGTCGAGCACCGGTGGTGGATCGTCTGCGGCTACGAAGGTCTCTGGGAACTGGAAGACGCCACCCCGGACCGGGTCAAAGCGCGGGAGGAGCTGGCTTTTGAAACGCTCGATGAATTTGGTTTTTCCGTAGAGCAACTCTTAGGGCGCGCGCAGTATGCTGACGAGGCCGGATGGAAAGAAGCCGACGCCGTGATCTACATGGGGTTTCGTTATCTCAGGGAAACGTTCGGGATGGAGACGCTTCAGGAGTTCGCCCGCGCGACGATCAATCGCCCCGTCACCCGTCAGGATGGTCGCGCTGTCTGGTGGGACAAAACGCATCCCGTCGATCGGCAATTTGAGAACACCTTTGATCTCACGCTCAGCGAATTCGTCGAGGCGACGATCCACTACATCCGGAAACACCACACCGAAGAGGTGACCGAAAAGGAGGAATCCGAATGATGAAATTTGCCGCCATCCTCTGGAAAGAGTGGGTCTCTCTGAAGCCCTTCGCCTTTCTGCTCCTCGCTCTCTTTATCTTCGGGCTCTTCTTTGTTCAGGTCACCGAGTTCGTCGACACTTACCCGACCTGGGACAACATGTTCGGCGAGGCCGATACGATCGCGATCGTGAACTTCGTTCTCTGCGTGGTCGTTTCGATAGGGCTCATGGTGAGAGAAAAAGACGACGGCACCCTTCTCTACCTCGACGGCCTCCCCATCACGAGAACATCGGTCTACGTTGCTAAATGGCTCGTCGCGGTCGGACTCGTCGTAACTGTCAATCTCCTCTGGCTGCTCGAAGGCTTCGTCTATGATCAGCTGTCTAAAACAAGCCTGACAGAACCCTCTTCACTCCGCTACTACGCCGTTTTCGGACTCCTCGAAAACTTTCTCGCAGTCTTCTTCGTTTCGATCATCGTCTGCTTTTCCTTCCTCCGCCGCTGGGCACTTCTCGTCCTCGGGGCACTCTTCTGGCTCGTTTTCTGGCTTCGCCGGCTTCAGGTCCCCTACGCGGAATTTCTCAATCCCTTCACTCTCATTCAACGTCCGCTCGAGCCGGGTGATCCGTGGCAGATTCCGTGGCTCCAACTGGCAGTGCTCACGACGGTCGGAGCCGGCGCCTGGATCATTGGACTGATCGCCTTCAACACCCGCACCGGTCCGCTCGGTCCTTCGCGGAAATGGTTTCAAAACTCCTGGATCGGTAAAGCCACCGGCGGCTGCGCAATCGTTATGATTCCCATCGTCTGGCTCAGCCTCTTTGCGGTGTCGCTCTACGACGAAGAAGAGGACTACAGCGACGAACCTTACGTCCCCGAAGTCGTTCAGGAACGCGCCGCGGCTGTCACCGGCGAAAACGAAATCCTGACCGGCGAGTCGGATCACTTTCAGTTCCTCTACCGAAAGAAAGACGTCGAAGGGATGAGACCCTTTATCGACGGCGCCGACGAAGTCTTCGGAAAAGTGGCCGACTACCTCATGGTTTCCGACGAAGTCCGATCCATCAAAATCGTTGTCGATCTCACGAGCGCGCTCGGTTCACACAATGCGGGTCAGGCTTACTGGAAAAAGATCCGCATGGGCCTTCCCGACAGCACCGATGAGGCTCTCGCGATTCTCGGACATGAGGCGACCCACGTCTTCATCGATCAAATGACGGACGGACGACTGGAGGAATCTTTCGGCGTCACCCGGTGGTTCCACGAAGGCCTCGCCAGCGAAATCGAATTTGATCTCTTCCGCGCGCCCGATGAAACCGAAGACTACGAACGCTGGCTCGCGCTCTCATCGAGTTGGGGCGAAGTGCAATTTTCGGAACTCGTCGAAGACGGGCTTCTCAACGCGACGCACGACCGGTTCATCGTTTACCCCGCCGGGATGATCTGGGTGGAATCGCTCATCGAAGTCTACGGTAAAGAAGCACCAACCGCGCTCCTCACCGCGATCGCCCGCCCTGACGGACCAAGAAAACTGGGAGGTCTCGCGACCTGGCGTGACGCCTGCCTCGCCGCCGGATACGATCTCGAAAAAGTGCGCGCCAATTTCCGCTCACGTCTCAAGTCTCTGCGGGACGAATACGAGACAACCACGGCAAAATTCCCTGAAGTCACCGAAGGAGACGTAACCCGCGCGAACGGGGAAATCATCGTGACACCGTCGCTCCCCGACGGCTGGCGCGAGAACCTGCCCGAAGGCGCGGAAATGGTGTGCCGCATGCGAGCCGGACCTGACTCCCCACCCTTTGAGTGGCAATACAGCAAACTCAAGGAAGGTGACGTATTCAAAGCATCCGCCCTCACCTTCCTCAAACCCGAAATGAGTTTTCAGGTTGGTTGGAGAACCGGGGAATGGTGCAAGCAACTCGTCTTCGGCGAATGGGTCGACGTGACGATCGACGGAAAAAAGAAGCCGGAGAAATCCACCGAAAAGGGAAAGAGTGCGCCCGCTGAACCTAAGGATTAAAGAGCTCGCGAGGTGACTTCAGTCCCTGCGGGGCAGGCGCTTGAGGTGCCGCCTCCGTCTTCGAATAAACCAGCACTACCGACGCTTCCGCCTCCTTCTGCAAATCGCGAAAGTGCTGTTGCTTGAGCCCGCTCAGCTTCATTCCGAGCATCTTGCCGGGAATCTTTTTGAAAAGCTCGCGGAGGTAGGACGACTTCACCGCGTAGTTCACATTCTGCGGCAGATACCCCTTTCGCTCGACCTGCAGCATCGCATTGATGACCGACGTGGTGACACCGATCACGTGTCCCGCCTCATCAATGAGGGGCCCGCCGGAATTACCGGGTTGGATTTGAACACTCATCTGATAGTGGCGGGGGTCATCATGCAATCCCGCCAAAGCCGTGATGCTGCCTTTGGTGGTCTTCGGAGTGAAACCGAGGTCGCCCGGATCGGGGAAGCCAATCGTGAAAACATCCGCCCCGGGAGTGGCCTCCACTGTCCCCTGCACCGCGAGAAAAGGAAACGGAGTCGCTTCGGGCTCGACTTTCAAGATCGCCAAATCGTTCTCCGCATCGACGACAACAACCTTCGCCTCACGGGAAACCTGCCCTTGCTTAACCACAAATTGTTTCCCCTCTTCAATGACGTGATGATTCGTAACGAGGTATCCATCCGCCGAGACGAAAAACCCGGTTCCCGTGGAATCGGCGTGAGCGACAACCGAAATCCCTGACAAAACAACGGGAAGCAAAACACTGACAATGCGTGAACGAATCGATGACTGATACATGATAAAATCCGGATAATTGAAACACCGCTATTCTTCAAAACGATTCAATACTGTCAATCTACCAAAAGAAACAATTACGTTAACCGGCAGTGGCGCTGATCCACAGAATGAGCTGATTCGCTGCACTACACTTACCTGCTAAGAATAAGGGTTCACCGCACCCGGGCTGAACTTTGAATGCTTTTCCGGGTCCTCTCCACCGACGACCACCCCCGTCCGGGATCGAAAGCCCGTCAGGCAGGCAGCTAGCGCTCTTTCTTTTTCCAGACTTCGAGGAGAGGTTTTTCATCGATCGCAATCCGGTTATAGAGATCTTCCATTTTGATCAGCATGAACGGCTGAAAGATAGACCTGCCATTCTTCGAGTAAACGATATCGTCGGCGATGAAGACGCACGAATGGATCGCCCGGCCGGACCTCGCATCCTTCAAGATGATGAGATCTCCGAAAGTCAGCGGATCGGAGGAGATGTCATAATTCAACCTCGCGTAGTTCATGACTTTCTCAATGTCGTCGAACTGGTCATCAGGGAAGTAGTTAAAAAAGTTCAACGACGCCCAGAAACTGTCGGGGTAGGTACCGTCGACACCCAGCGACCTCGACGGAAAGGTATAGAGATACTTCCGGGGCGTCGGAGGCAGCAGCCTCGTGACATCAATCGTATCCAGACCTTCAATCCGCGCCACCGCGTCAAAGAGCGTGAGCACATCTTTGCTCTTATAACCGGCTGACCAGTATTCCTTCAATTTCTCCGTGTCGGCGCCCGGCTCGACCCTCAAAGACAGAATCAAACTCCGGGTTCGGGTGAGCGCTTTCAGCAGTGAAAGCTCTTCGACATCGTCATGTATGTTCTGAACCACCGTCGACACATCTGAAAACCCCACCGCTTTTCCCAATGGATACGAAAGTCTCTCGATGTGCTGAATCGTCTCCGGCTTCAAGCCACTGTTCTTGAACCAGTCAGATACGTCTCCCGAGGCAATCACGACCGGCGCGTGGTAACTTTTGTTCTCCGGCCACCTTCTCAACTCAGCGTAGATCGCCTGTCTCGCTACCGGTGCCAATTCGTTGATGAGTTTAGCTGACGGGAAGAATTTGAAGGGACCTCCCATCTGGTAGGTCATTGAAAATTTGAGCCGCGCATTCACTTCCTCCACAGACGCTCCCGAATTGATCAGGAACTCGTGCACCCGGTCCGCATTTTTCCCCGGAAACCACCACACGGCATGCCGGCTCGGCACGTTGATCAGTTCGACCGTCGACAGCGGTGCCTCGAGGTAGAGATAGTGATATTCCAAATCTCCCCACGGCCCCGGCTTGCAGGCGTGAACCGTCATCGCAGGTGGAGACAGCTTGATCGCCTGCCCCTGATTCTCAAACGACTGCGCAGAGACCGAACCCGAGGTCAGGAGCGCCAGTATTGCGAGCTGTCCTACCTTAATCATTTTCGGTACTGAGGCTTCAGGCGGAGAAAGGTGAGCGACATCTCCTCGACGGACAGGTAATTTTCCACGACATCCTCGAGCGCGGCAACGATCCAGGGGCGCGCCAGACTTTGTCCGTTTTTTGTGTAAACCAGATTTCCGGCGATGTAGTTACAGGCATGAATCGATCCGCCGGTTTGCTTATCGGTCAGGAGAATGAGATCGCCCAACTGAAGCGGCCGGGAAGCTTTTTCATAACGATTATCGATCACCTGCGATATCGAATCCAGGTGCCGGTCCGGCGGATCTTCCGAGAAAAAGCTGGCAGCGGTCCAGTAGCAATCGGGCATCTCTCTGCCGAGGCCGTCCCCGGTTCCCGACGGGTAAGTGTGAAGCAGCTTCCGCGGCGTCGGTGGAAGCAGGTGAATAAGATCGAGGGTCTCAAGTCCTGTCGTCATAAAGACGGACTCCAGCATCGGCAGGATCTCCCTGTTTTTTCCACCGGCACTCCAGTAGTCAGCTAATTGCGACAGGTTGCTGTCCTCTGAGATTCGCAACTGCACCGAAAGGGTTCGTTCTCGCGCAATCGTCTTCAAAATCCTCCACCGCTCTTCTTCGCTCTGAGCCTTGGCAAAAACGAGTTTGATATCCGCAAACTGAATCGTGTTTCCTCTCTTGAAACTGAGTCTCTTGATAAGATCGAGCTGCTCCTGCGGAACACCGGTCGGTAGATACGTCACGGTATCCAACCCGCCGACCGGCAAGGCGAAGGTGGAGTAGAAAGGATTGATATCGCTGAAGGGGAGAATTTGCGGGTAGAGGATTCTCCGGTTCTCCGAATTCAGGGCGATGATAACGTTCTCCGGTGGACGGATTTCGTAAAATCCGGTTTCGCTGTTCAAAGTCAGATACTGATCGGAAAGCAGTATCTCGCGCAGCTCGCGTTTGATTCCCGCGTTTTCGAGAATCCCCTCCACACCGGACGAGTTCAGAGCACTGAACTTCCACACGGTGCCGTCTTTCCAGGTCCGGAGGTCTGAGGAAGTGGTGAGAAAGAAATCGGATGGCTCGAGGATCAGTTGGTAGAACTCCAGATCCCCCCACGGTCCCACGGCGTGATTTTTCTCCTCCGGATTGAGAGCCGATCCGAACCGGTGACCGGCTGCGGCACCTTCCTGACCTTTAGTGGACGGCAAAAGCAGAAATGCCGCTGCAACGACCAGAGTGAAAAAACCCGGGTTCATATATTGTTTTGAAAAATCCGGCACTTTCATGCGCGTCATCGCACGCGCGTCCGGGATTTGCTTTCGGGAAATTTTCCTTCAGTCCTCCCGATTGCAACCGAATTATCACGCCTCGCGATGGCATCTGTTAGTCATTGCCAACCTTTTCAGCTCCCTGCATTCTGTAGGCTTCATGTCCGCGGGCATCGTTCAACCATGCAGAATTCGCCATCCCCGCTGTTTTCCCCGAACTGTGACATCCGGATCCCGGGTGAATTCGAACGCCAGGAGTCCGTCGTTTTCGGCTGCGGGCAACTCGTGCGGCACTACCCGCAAACGTTTGTCGACTTCGTCGCGCTCTCTCACGAAAGAGTTCAACTCTTCGGTGTGATCGCCCCCGGGCTCTTGAGGCTGGCGAGGATTCTGTTGGCCACTTCCGGATTGCCTTCCGATGCGGTGACTTTCATCCCGCGGCAGACCTCCGCGATGTGGGTGCGGGATTTCTCCCCGATTGCCGCCCTCGATCGGAACGGGCACCGCGTCTTCCTGAGTTTCAATCAGGAACACATGCGAAATCGCGATGACATCGGTGCCACTGAAATGTTCCAAACTCATTTCCCCGGAGCGTTCCGGAAAGTGGAACTGAATCTGGAGGGCGGAAATTTGCTCTCGAATGGAGCCGGCCTTCTCCTCAGCTCGAAGACGATTCTGATGCAAAACCAGTTGAGAGGCGATCATCAAAAACTCGCCGCCATTCTCGATTCGGAAGCGGGAGGAACCCAGTGGGCAGCCGTCACTCCGCTGCAGGGCGAGCGAACCGGGCATATTGATCTGATGGCAACGTTCCTGTCGCCGCGGCTCTTGGTGGTGGGAGAGATTCACCCGTCGGATCACGCGGAAAACGCGGCGACGCTGAACGGGATTGCCGCTTCGCTCAACGGGCTCCAAACCTCAGTGGGAAAGATTCACGTGGAGCGAATTCCAATGCCCTTTTCCGGTGACACCTATTTCAGAAGCTACTGCAATGTCATGTTCGCAAACGGACTCCTGATCGTCCCGACCTACCCTAACATCGACCCGAAGCTCGACCGCGAGGTTCTCGACCGCTTCGCCGCGCTCATGCCCGACCGGGAAGTCGTGGGGCTCGATTGTGAGGAAATTTCAAAAAAGGGCGGGAGCCTGCACTGCATGACGATGAATCAGCCTCCGCACTTATCGGAGATTCTTCGGGAGCCCGCTGAAACGTCCGGCATTCCGCTTCCGTCAGGAAAAGCCCTTACTCAATAACATTGCGATGAAAGCCTACTACTCCGGAGCCTGGCAATCGGGAGATCCGCGCATCGATGTCATCAACCCTTTCACCGAAGAAGTCTTCGAGACGATTCCCGAACTGGACGCGTCGATTCTGGACGGGGCTCTCGCCGATCTCAAAAAGGGTTCCCGGGAACTCTTGAAAACGAAACGGGAGGACAGAGCAGCCATTTTCAGGAAGTTTCACGAGATTCTAACCAATCGCAGGGAAGAGATGGCTGAGGCCATTTCGAGAGAGCAGGGAAAAACACTCTTTGAGGCAAAAACAGAAGTGCAAACCAGCCTCAATTCCGCCGAGGCACTCACCTACAACACGTCGTTGATCGGTCCGCGCATTCTCCCTCTCGCGATGGAAGCCTCGAAAAACGGAGCGACCGGCTACACCGTCCGGCATCCTCACGGGGTCGTCGCGATCGTGACGCCGAATCCGCAGCCTTTGATCCTTCCGATGACGCACGCGCTCTTCGCGATAGCGGCAGGGAATGCAGTCGCGCTGAAACCTTCCCGCCATTCGTCGCTCGTTGTTTTGAAACTGGTCGAGATGCTGCTCGAGGCCGGACTGTCTCCGCGAGCGATCGCCTGCTTCACCGGAACCGGAAAGAAGATCGGCAGAGCCCTCTGCCGGCACCCGCTCGTCGATCACATCATTTGCTCCGGAAGCCTCCCCACGATCAGAGACGTGCGATCGAGGATGAGTTTTGTGACAAGCCAGTTTCAATGGGGCTGCGTCTCGACGTGCATCGTCGGCAAGACCGCCGACATCGAACTGGTCGCCGATCAAATCCTGAACACCGCATTCGAATCCAGCGGACAGACAGCCTTTACCCCGACCTGGATCGCCTGCTTTGAGAAACGCTACGACGAGCTTCGCGACCTACTCGCAGATCGAATGGGCAAACTCCAACCCGGAGATCCCTTCGACAGCAGGTCATCGCTCGGGCCTATTACGGAGTTAAAAAACGTCAACCGAATCGAAGATCGCATCCGATACGAACTCGAACATGGCGCCGAACTCGTCACCGGTGCCCGCCTCGGGAACCGGCTGCTCCAGCCCGCGCTTCTCGGAGAGTGCAGCCTTCACGACACGCGGTTTTCGAAAAGGGAGATCCCCGGACCCATCATAGGCCTGACAAAAATAAGCAAAGCCCGCGAAGCCACGGGCACGATCCTGTCACAGCGCCATCATATCCTTACCCTTTTCTCCAAAGATGAAGACTGGGCAGCTCGCGAAGCGATGAGAATGCCTTTCAACAACGTTCACGTAAACGGCGTCCCCACCTGGAAAGACGGGTTAATCTGCCTGCCCGGACATCCGATCCGAACCGGAACGAGAGACGCCTCGGACCGAATCTCTGATATGAGCCATATCAAAGACGTCGTTTTCCACTGAGTTGCCCCGGTGAGGACAATGACGGCGCGACCAAACGCGCCACTCCCCGCAGTCAGCTACTTCTCCAACAGGAAGATCAGCGAAAGCAGCCCCAACATCACCACCGCGCAGAAGGCAGTGATTCCAATCGGAAGCGCTCCTTTGCGTGCAATGCGGAAGAACGCCTGACGGTTGTCTTCGATTTGCTTGCCATCCGCTCCCTGCATCACCCAGACCGGAGTCATGACCCAACAGGCGAGACGCGAGGCGCCGGATTCGAAGAAGTTGCAGACGTTCCTCGCGATCACTCCAATGAAGAGCGCCGAGGCAAGACGATTCGCGGCGTTCAGCACTTTGTCGAAGATCCGGTAAAGGAAAGGTCCGCCACGACGATAGAGATAATCCGCATCGACATTCGTCGAGCGAATCTCCGCCGGATAAAGCCCCGCCCGCATCAACAGCGTGAAGGCCAGCGCACTGAAGAGGAGCAACGCATACTGATCGGTGACGTGTCCCACCGTGTAAGGCTCGTAGGATACCTCAGGATTCGGAAGCATCGGGTAGAGAAACATTTTCGGGAAAGTCCCGACAAACACACAAAGGAAGGCGGCGATACCCATCGCGATGAGCTGGTTCAGAGGCGCTTCTTTACAGCGGATCCCCGAGTCATGAGAGAAAAAGGCGAAGAACGGAATCTTGATCCCCGCATGGTGGAACACACCCGCGGAAGCAAAGAGAAGCGCCGCCCAGATCAGCGTAGTTTGCCAGGTTCCCATTGAGGCGGCAGCGCTCATGATCATCGATTTACTGACAAAGCCGCTGAAGAACGGAAAGGCCGAAATACTCGCCGCACCGATACAGCAGAACACGCACGTCCAAGGCATGCTGCGATAGAGACCACCGAGTTCGGTCGCCTTGGATTTTCCAGTACGATAGATCACCGCGCCGATCGACATGAAGAGCAACGCTTTGTAGAGGATGTGACAGTAGGCATGTGCCGCGGTTCCGTTGAGCGACAACGCGGTTCCGAGCCCGACCCCCACGACCATGAATCCAACCTGGTTGATGAGGCTGTAGGCGAGAACGCGACGGAGATCGTTTTCGATCACGGCATAGAAAATCGGGATCGTCGCCATCGCCATTCCGATCCAGAGCAGCGTATCTTCGCCGGGGAAGGTCCGCGCCAACACGTAGACCGCCGTCTTCGTCGTGTAGGTCGCCATGAAGATGACGCCGCCGATGGAAGCTTCCGGATACGTGTCGGTGAGCCAGGCACCGACGATGGGCCAGGCGCAGTTGATCCCGAATCCGAGAAAAATGAGCCAGGCCCCGACGCCGGAAAGTTCGATTTTATCAAAGGCGACCGAGCCACCCGTCGCGAGATGGATGAGGATTCCGGCGAGCAGGATGACGCCCCCGAAAACGTGCACGAGCAGATAGCGATACGCGGCTTTCCCCGAATCCCGGGTCTTTCTCGCAAGAATACAAAGGACAGCGCCCATCGTGAGCATTTCCCAGAAGAAGAAGAGGGTGAGGAGATCGCCCGCCATGACAACACCCATCGCGCTACCCGCGTAGAGGAGGCCCGCCGAAAGGTCGAGCGCCTTGTTGTCGTTGATGATGTAGAGAATCCCGATGAACGAAAGCACCGTGAAGATGTTGAGGTAAATCAAACTCCAGCGATCGGCTCGCCCGAGGATGAGTTCAAAGTCGAGCAAGGAAGCGGTCCAGTGAACGCCCTCGGTGATCGCAGTGTAGTTCAGCAATCCCACAAGCGGGATCGCGAGAGCAAAAATCTGACGTGAACGCCCTTTCAGGAAAGGCACGAGGAGGGCGCCGAGCAGATAAATCGCTGCGGGAGGAACTGCTTCAAACATCGTCCGACCCTCCTTTCATTTGATCGCGTCTCTCTTTCTGTTCGTAGAAGTCTTCATCTCTCATCACGAGTGGACGGAGAACATACTTCGAGACGAGAACCAAAAGGACACAGGCAACAAAACCGTAAACGGCGTAAAATCCGGGCCACTGTTCCCAGCGGAAATAAGGGTGCTTGTCGAAACCGGTGATCCAGAAAATCACATCGATGAGCACGAGGACCCCGCAACCAATGAAGAGACCCATGAGAATTTTTCTCACATTCTCTTTCCGGTCGAACCAGCCGGGAGTTTCGTCAGGATTGGAAGAATCTGGCTTCATTAATGCGTCGCTTCTGTGGCGTGAGATTTTTCACCGTCGCCGTGACCATGATGCCCCTTGGCAGGACCGGGAGTGGTGATCAAAAGAATGGCGAGGTAGAGCCCCATGACAGCAAAGGCGATCACGAAAGCCTTGAGGTAACCGGGCACGGCATCGTGCTTCAGTTCCTTGAGCGGTTCGTCGCTGTTGTTGTGGGTGGCCATCGTTCGAATCGTTAAATATTATTTCCCGGGAAGCATCAGTGAGGTCAGATCAAAAAGTAAGCCGGGGAAGAAGAAAAGTAACACCGAGGCAATCGCGGTGATCGTGAGCGGAATGACGCAGGCGGCCGGAGCTTCCTTCATACCAACGCTGAGCTCGCCCGTTGCGGGAGACTTGAAAAAGGCCCGATAAACGATCGGGAAAAAGTAAACGCCGTTGAGAACTGAGCTCACGAGATAAACCCCGACGAGCGCGAATTGCTGAGCATCGGCCGCCCCGCGGATCATGTACATTTTACTGAGCAGCCCACCCGTGGGAGGAAGCCCGGTCACGCTCATCGCTCCGATCGTAAAAGCCCCCATCGTCCACGGCATTGCTTTTCCAAGCCCGTCGAGCTGGCTGATGTATTTCTTTCCGGTCGCGACAAAAATAGCTCCGGCACAGAAGAACAGGGTGATCTTACCGAACGCGTGCATCGCGATATGCATCATGCTGCCCTGCACCGCGTAGGGTGAGAGCAAAGCGACACCGAGAATGATGTAGGAAAGCTGGCCGATCGTGGAAAAGGCGAGTCGACGCTTGAGGTTGTCCTGACTCATCGCGATGAGCGATGACGTCACCACGGTGAAGGCTGCGACCCAGCAAAGCACGACGTTCGCACCCACTTTGTCGAGGAGGTCGGTTCCGAAGACACCGGTGACGACGCGAATCACGCAGAAGACGCCCACTTTCACCACCGCCACCGCATGGAGCAGAGCCGACACCGGAGTCGGTGCCACCATCGCGCCGGGAAGCCACGAGTGAAACGGCATCAGCCCCGCTTTGGAGAATCCGAACGCGAAGGCGAGAAGGAGCACGACACCCTGCAGGTAACTCATGTCGCTGCCGGCCAGAATCGCATCACCGGCAAAAGAGAGATCGCCGCCCGACTTGAAGTAAGTGTAGATGATCGCGGGAAGTGCGAAAGCGACCGAAGTGCCGAGAAGATGGGTCAGGTAGGTGCGACCTCCGCCGCGAGCCTCCTTGTCCTGGTGGTGAGTCACGAGCGGCCAGGTCGAGAGAGAAAGCAGTTCGTAGCACAAATAAAGCGTGAGCAGGTTCCCCGAAAACGCGACCCCGAGCGTCGCCGAGAGTGAAAGCGCGAAGAAGCAGAAAAACCGCGTCTGCGAATGCTCCTTGAGCCCGCGCATGTAGCCGATCGCGTAGAGTGAGGTCACGATCCAGAGCGATGAGGCGACGAGAGCAAAGGTCATTCCGAGGCCATCGACACGGAACATGATCGGGACGCTGATCCCGGCGATGCCTTCAACAAAGGTGTATTCGATCACCTTGCCGCTGAGGACGATCGGAACCATCGCGAGGACAAATCCAAGCTTGGCGAACCCGGCGAGGAAAGTGGACGCCTCGCGAAGAAACGGCTCCTTCCGGAAAATCAGAATCAAAGGCACCGCGAGCAATGAAGCAAGACAGGCCAAAACAGGTAGGAAGCTGGTCACAGAATTTTCCATACAGTTCAGTCAGCTTGAGTGGCGACGATGGAAGGAAGGTTATCGAGAGACTCGCGGATCAACTCCACGATCGGCCCGCTGAAAAGTCCTAACAGGATAATAATCGCTGCCGAGGCGAGAAGCGGAAAGAGTGCCGACCAGGGCGCCTCCACCCTGACAACCGCTTCCTCCCCATGATGATCGTCGTGCCCGTGGCTCTCCGCCGGTTTGTTGCCGAAGAAGGCGATTTCAAAGATGCGGAAAAAGAGCACTGCGTTGACGAGACTCGAGATCAACAAAGCACCGACGTATTCCCAGTGCGCCCCCTCGATCGCCCCGCGAATGAGATAGAATTTGCTGTAAAATCCGGCAGTCGGCGGCACCCCGATCATACCGAGAGCAGCGATGACGAAAGCGACCGAAGTGAGCGGCATCTTCTTGAAGAGCCCTTCGAGATCTTTGATTTCGACCGCCCCGAGTCGCTTCGCGAAAACGCCCGCAGCGAGAAAGAGGCAGAGCGTCATCATCGCATCAGCGAGGATGTGGTAGAGCGCTCCGGTGAGCCCCCAGTGATTCGGATCCGACAACCAGGCGCCGCCGACCATGTAACCGACCTCGGCAACGATGAGGTAGCAGAGCATCTTTTTGATCTCGCGCTGCGCCAACGCCAGCATCGATCCCGCGAGAATCGCAATGACCGCGAGCCAGACAATGAGATGGCTCCAGCCGAGGTGCACGAAGACCCATTCGACGCCGAAAATCCCGATCATGACGCGAATCATCACGTAGATGGAGACCTTCGTCATGAGAGGAGCGAGGATGCAGGCGCTCGTCGACGGGCAATAGCTGTAGGCGTTCGGAAGCCAGCCGTGGAGCGGGAAAAACGCCATCTTGATCCAGATCCCCACGAGGATAAAGAGGAAGGCGATGAGCACCGCGTTCGAATTCGCAATCGCCTCGTTCGCCTGCAGAATCGCGTGGATGTCCTGCATGTTCAGGGTGCCGGTTTTCAGGTAGAGGTAACCGACCCCGAGGAGGTAAAAGGAAGCCCCCACCGTTCCCATGAGAAGGTAGTTGAGGGCGGCGTGAGTGCCGCGTCTCGAGCTGCCCATCGCGACGAGACCGTAGCTAGTGAGCGAAGAAACCTCGACGAGAACAAACAAATTGAAGGCGTCACCCGTGATCGAGATCCCGAGGAGCCCGACGCAAAGGAGAAGGTAGAGAATATAAAACTGAGGCGTTTTCTCGGTGTGCTGATCTCCCGCCCGCCGGATCGAGAAGAACGAAACGAGGACAACAACCACCGAAATGAGCACGAGGATCAACGCGTTGAGCGAATCGATGCGGAGATGAATGCCAATCCCGATCGGCTCTTCCCATCCCGCCACAAAGTAATCAATCGCCCCGGTCGTGAAGACCTGCTGAGCAGCGGCAATCGAGGCACAGAGGGAAACTAACAAGGACGCGAGAACAATCGGGAAGCAGACCCGGTGATCACGATTCCCGAAGAGCCCGACAAACATCGCGCCGAACATAGGCGCGAGGACGATAATGGCTGGAAGTTGATCACCCATCGACGTTGCCTCCTTTGAGTTGTTCGAGCAGCTCATTTTCCTCGAGCGTCCCGAATTCCTTGAAAATCCGTTGTGACAATGCCAGAGCAACCCCCAGCGTCGCAACGCCCACGACAATCGCCGTGAGCATGAGAACGTGCGGCAGCGGGTTTGCGATGAGATCGGCATTCACCTCATGCGCCCCGGCATGGTGCCCGTGGTCGTCAGTGGCTTCGTGAGTTTCGTGAGTTTCGTCCGCTTTGTGATCGGCGGAATAGTCGACCTTATGTCCCTCTTCGCCGTGAGGCGTCTCATGCACGCCGGCATGTTCCGCAGGCTCGTCGTGATGAAGAATCGGAATCGAAGCCCCGACTTTCACACCAATGGAAACATAAAACAGAATGATCGCCGTCTGGAAGATCGAGAGACCGATCAACTTTTTGATGAAATTGTTTTTCGCGATGACAGCCCAGAGCCCAATCATCATGAGGATCACGTAGACCCAGTAGTTAAATTGGTCGTGGACCGTGGTTTGAAAAAATTCTGCCATAATCTAGACGAATTAGAGACCCGATTTCAGCGTGCCACGGCTGGAGAGGTTGGCATAAATGGCGAACATAATTCCCGTCACAGTGAAGGCCACTCCGACTTCAACACCGAGCATGCTGTGCGACCTTGCCATCTCCGGACCGTCGGTCAGGAAGATTTTCTGCAACACCCCGTAATCGAGAAAATCACTTCCGAGAACCTGACAAAGCACACCAAACCCGGCGTAAATGAGGATCCCGACAGCAGCGAGAGTGAAGTAACTTTTCTCACTGAACCGGCTCAGGGCGTTACCCAGATCGGTCGCCAGCGCGATGATGATGAAGCTCGCTCCGAGAATGACGCCGCCCTGGAATCCACCGCCCGGGCTGTGGTGGCCATGCGCGACAACGTAGAGCGCGAAGAGCTGGATCACAGGAACAACGATGCGAACCGTCGTGCCGACGATGATTCGGCTGTGATCGCCGTCGGTGAAAGAGTTGCCATCGGAATGAGTCGCATTGGGCGCGACGTCATCGCCCTCGCGGAAAACCCGCAGAATTGCAAAAATCGCCATCCCCGCAGCGAAGATCACCACGGTTTCAAACATCGTGTCGTAGCCCCGGTAATCAGCGAGAACCGAAGTCACGAGGTTGGGAACCTTGGTATCCCCGTAGGACTGCGTGATGTAATATTTCGAAATCGACGGAGCACCGCCCTCGACACCGGCACTGGCCGGAGAATTGGGGTCACCGAAAGCGGGAAAATCGGCCGTGCCGTAGAGCAGGAGAGCTCCGGTGATGACGACGGCAAGTGTGGCTAAAACTTTAGTGATCATTAGTCCGACGACCTCCTTCGAGTGTTATAAACCGTGGCGATAAAGAGAACCGCGCTGATTCCCGCGCCCACCGCAGCTTCGGTGAAGGCAACATCGACCGCGCCCATTTCCGCCCAGAGCAAACAGATCAAAAACCCGTAGATCCCGAAGATCATCGAGGCGCTGAGCAGATCCTTCACATTCAATGCAATCAACGCCGCAACGATGAGGAATATGAGAATAACGATGTCGAAGGCAAAAATCACAGCTTCAGAAATTCCGGGGTTATTTACGTTTCGGGCAATCCTCCGCGAGGTCGTTGCTTCGGTCTTTAGCAATTTCAGGCCGAACTTTGTCCTCCCACCCCGCATCCATGAGCGCGTGCGTGCTCGTCGGGCTCGTGATGAGAATGAAGGTGCTGATCGTGATCAGCTTGAGAATAACGAGAAGAATCAACCAGCTCTCACTGAAGCTTTCAAAATCGTGCAACTGATAAACCGCAAACCCTAACAATACCAGCAAACTCGAAAGCGTGTCCCCTTTTCCCGCCGCGTGCATGCGGGTGTAAAAGTCCGGAAAACGGACGAGGCCCACCGCAGCTCCGAGAAAGAAAATCAATCCCGCGAGAATCAGAATGACGCTGATGACAGTGATAATCATTCGTTATTTATCCGCGTTGGATTTTTCAAAGTCGATCAGCTTGCCGCTTCCCGCCTTGGTTTTATGCAGGTATCGCGCTGCCGCGAGCGAACCGGTGAAATTCAAGAGCGCGTAAGCGAGCGCGAAGTCCACGAACATCTCGACCTGCCCGAAAATCTGACCAATCACGACGAGCAGCACCGCCGTCTTCGTTCCGATAACATTCACCGAGACGATGCGATCCAGCGCGGTCGGCCCCACTGACATCCGCCACATGGCTGGGATCATGAGAAAAAGAAGCGCAAGCCCCACTCCGGTAAAGAACGTGTTCGAGTCCATTAAGATTCGCTGCTGACGGCCTCCACGTTTGATTCCGAGTCCGCAAAAATATGGGCAATCCGCCTGTCCATCTCTCCATTTAAACCATCCGATGCAAAATCGCTGATCGCGTGAATGTAAAAGGTGTCACCGAGAATTTTTATCGTCACCGTTCCGGGCGTGAGAGTGATTGAATTCGCAAGAAGAAATTTCTCGAAGTCCGTCTTCAATTCTGTCTTGTAGCGGACGATCTGGGGCTGGCGAAGATCAGCGCTGCCGAAAGCGAGTTTGAGGAGGTGTAAATTCGCAAGAACGATCTGCCACAGCAACCAGAACAGGTAGGCCGTCGCACGCACCGCCTGACGCAGACGATCCCGCAAACCGATCTCCCTGTCATCAAAAAGCAGATCCGAAGACATCCAGGTCACGAGACCGCAGGAGATCACCCCGAGAGTGAGGTGGAACCCATCGAGCAAACCCGAGAAAATAACCCACACGACCATGAGCAGTCCGAAGACGATCATGCGGTAGAGAGTTATATTAGAGGTTCCTTTTTCCATCAACTGAAGTGAATAGCAGACCAGCACGGGAACAACATTCTGGGCCATTGTCAATTTCCCTAATCAAAAATCCGTGCTTTGTTACTTTGTTACGAAAAAATGACCGGGGACAGAAAGATTGCCTCGCTTTTTGCAGGGGCCTGTATTGCAGCGATTTGGAGCAGCCAGATCATGGCGCAGGACAGTCGTGTGGAGTCCCCGAAGGTTCCACCGCCCCCGACCGACGCAGTCCCGCAGGCGCCCCCTCAACCGACCAATCCACCCCTGCGCGCCGTTCCGGCTCCGCAGGCACCGGCGCCCCCGGCTCCGGCTCCGGGTTTCACCCCGACGCCCCAGATGGGCCCCGTCCCTCAGGCGGCGGGCTTCGCGACAGAAGGAGGCCTTCCGGCAGGCGTGCCCTACACGCCACCGATGCCCACGGCGATCCCGGAAGGCATGACTTCCGCTGTCCCGACCAATCTGCCCTCCGGCACGACGGTCTCGCAGCAGCAGGCCCGCTCCCACGTCATGGAAACGGTTCGTCCTGAGCGCGTCAAAGTTTATCCCGACGATCCCGAGAGTGCGTGGTGGGAAATCAATCCCCACTACGCGTTCAACCGCGCCCAACGGGAACAGAAGCCGCTCATGCTCCTGTTCACCGGAATGTGGAACGCGCAGGCGATGAGCCTTTCTCAGGAGGTCTTCTCGACGAGAAGTTTCAACGAGTATGTGAAAGAAAATCTCATCATCTGCTATCTGAACTACGAGAAAAACTACACCGACACCCACGAGGCGCTCCGCGCGATCAAGGAAAAGTTCAACGTCAGAGGTTACCCCAACATCATCATTTTCAACCCGAACGGCGAAGTCGAACGGGGCATCAGGGGCTACCGCTCGGGGCGGCCCGTCGACTACTTCAATGAACTGAAGTCGATCACGAGCCCCGTCCTCGAATCGATCGAGGTCCAGAAGGCGGCAAGACGAAGACAGGGCTACCGCGATTGGTCGAACTACCTCGGAAAAGAGATCTTTGCCCGATTCGTGCAGCAGGACCGGACCTACGTTCAGCTGAAAGATGTCTCCGGCACCAAATGGGCCTTCAAGATCAACGATCTCGCTCCCGCCGATCAAAAGTTAGTGGAGTCTTTCCCGCCCGTGGCTAAGATCGTTTTGCCCACTGAATAATCTGTTTCTTCACCTCGTCTCCTTCTTTAATGATGCGCTTTTTCCTCCAGCTCACGACTCTCGCAGGCATTTTGTGCGCCGCCGGCCTATTCTATCTCGCGATTATTGATCAGGACAGCCGCTACGACATTTTTGATCTCCTCCGGGGCCGCACCCTCACCGCTGTGATCGGCGGTAGCTCACCCGTCCTCGCTCAGAGCACGTCTGACAAGCCACTGCTCCGGGCCGTGCCGCTGGATCTCAACGGAACTCAAATCCTCGAAGACGTAAACACCGCCCTCTCCGACCTCACCGACGCCGTGGTCCAGTCAGTCGTCAGCATCGACACGACGACGAGCGTCAACGTTACCCGCGTCGTTCCAGCGGACCGCTTCGGGATTTTCGGCTACCGCCAAAGCCAGAAGTATGATGCGCCCGGCCTTGGCTCAGGGGTGATCGTCACCGAGGAAGGCCACATCGTCACCAATCACCACGTCGTGGCAGGAGTCGACGCCATCAAAGTCACGACGCACGACGGAAGCATCTACACCGCCGAATGGGTCGGCAGCGATCCCAACGTCGACGTCGCCGTGCTCCAACTGAAGGCCCCCGAGGGCGGCACGCTCCCGAAATTCCGCCCCCTCAGCTTCGCGGACTCCGACACCGTGCGCGTCGGGGAAATGGTTCTCGCCGTGGGCAATCCTTTCGGGCTCAGCGAATCGGTGACGCGTGGAATCATCAGCGCAAAGCAGCGCGAACTCAGCGACGGATCGAACGAGTATTTCCAGGTCGACGCCGTCATCAACCCCGGCAACTCAGGAGGCCCCCTCGTAAACGTGAAAGGAGAAATCATCGGCATCAACGTCGCGATTTTCACCGGACAGCAGGATGTCCACGTCTGGCAGGGAATCGGCCTCGCCATCCCCTCCAATGAAGTGCGCGAAGTCTTCGAGGCCATCGCCCTCGGCAAACCGCTCATCCGCGGCTACCTCGGACTGGAAGTCGATAACATCGGACGAAACTACGCCATCGCACTCGGGCTCAGCAGCACACAGGGAGCGCTCATCACCAATGTCGTGAAAGGCTCTCCCGCGGAGGAAGCCGGGCTCAAACCCGGAGACGCGATCCTGAAATTCGACAAGAAGCCAATCAAAACGGCCGAAGATGCCCTTTCACGGATTCGCTCGATGAAATCGGGCGAAGTCGGCACGATCACCGTGATCCGGAAAGGTGAAGCCCTCGAGACCTCGGTGAAGGCCATCGCAAAATCGGATACCAACACCCTGAAGCTGCGCTCGGACATCTCGGCGACGGGCCAATCCATCGCCGCTGCCCTCGGCATCACGGTTTCCAACCTCACCCCGCAACAGCGAACCGCGCTCGGCCTCACCGAATCCGATCCGGCGATTGTCATCTCTGAGGTGAAACCGAACTCACAGGCGGCGCAACGCTTCGCCCCGGGTGACCTCATCCACCGCATCAATCAGGACCCCATTACCGACGTAGCGACCTTCTACGATCTCCTCGGCTCGCTCCCACAGGGTAAAACCACGGTGATGATCCTGAGCCGGGACGGTCACGTCATTAAAGCGCTCTTGAATCCCTGATTCGCGAGCCCGCCTTTCCAGCCTCCACCTGATGAGATCACTGACCTACAACGAGTTCTGTAGGGAGCAGGAGTCGTTTCAAGCCAGCGTCGCGCGAACCCCGGAGATCGCAAAGTTCTGCTCGGGACCGATCTGGCAACAGGCCGCGCACGACTTCCTTCACAAGATCGACGACGAGGCGAATCACCTCATCGTCGAAGACGAAGGCCAATGGCTGGCTTTCGTCGAACGCGATCAGCCACGGGTTTTCTTCCCCCTCGAATCCGCCTGGATGTTCGGCTGCCCGCTGATCGGAGATCCCGCGCGGACCGTCGCCCTGCTCCGGAAAATGCCGGGAACTTACGCCCGGGGCCCCGTTGGATTCTGCATCGGCGGTGTCCGGAAAGATGGACCGCTCCAACGCGAACTCGAAGCGATTCGCGAAGACACGATGCAGTTCGAAGCGTTCCCGACGACCGATTGCATGATCATCGACCTCAGCGACGGCTTCGACGCCTGGCATCAGCGGCGATCGAAGAAATTTCGAAAAAGCCTCCGGCAGAGCGCAGGGCTGTCCGGGTTGAAAATCGATGACGCGAGCCACCTCGAACCGGAAGCACTGCTCGAGCGCATCATCCGTCTGCAACGCCAGACCTACAAATGGCACGAAGGAACCGACATTTTCCAAATGAAGGAATACGCCGATTTTTACGAAGCGATCATTCGCCAACTCCACGCGGCCGGAGAGTTGAGCGTCATTTTTGCGACGGAAAACGGGGAGGACATCGCCTACATCTTCGGAGGAATCTCCGGGCAGGTTTACCGGGGATTTCAGATGAGCTACATCGACTCAGCGAGAGACCGCGGCATCGGCAACGCCCTTCAGGTCGAAAACATCAGACGCGTCGCCGCCGGGGGAATCGTCCGGTACGACCTCGGGATGCACTCCCCCTACAAAGAACGCTGGGCTGATCTGCGCGAGGAATACGTCGCCATCTTCGTCGTCTTTGCTTGAGCACCAACCACCTCTCACTCGGCAAACTGCCGCTTCAGAAAATCATCGACCGCGTCGACCGTGGGATCAAACCACTCACGCATCACCCAGAACGGATGCGGAGCCTGCGGCATGAGCACAAATTCATTCACGATATCGTGGTGATCGAGAACCTTACGGAACTTCGTGTAGCGGGCCTCGGGACGATCGAATTCCCCGTCGATAAACAGCATCGGCGGAGTCGCTGCGCCGACATAGGTCAACGGTGACGCCTCCTTGTAAAGGCGCCCGTTCGACGACGGCGTCTCGCCCTGCATGAAATCGATCACGGCGTGCCCCTCCGGCTTTCCGGCGGCAGCCTCGATCGTCTTCACCATCTGAGGATCGAGAAAGTCCATCGGCCCGCACATGACGATCGCCGCCTGAACTTCGGAAGAGGCGTCCCGATGTTCACCCTCCCCCTCGAACATCCCGCTTCCGCTCGTCGCAGCGACAAAGCCCGAGAGATGCCCGCCCGCGGAACCTCCGATACAGGCAATTCGGTCCGGATCGATCTGATACCGCTTCGCATTTTTTCGCGTCCAGCGAATCGCGGACTTCGCGTCGTGAACCGCCGCCGGGAACGGAGCCTCACCGGAAAGGCGATACTCAGGGACAACACAAACATAGCCTCGCTGCGCAAGCGCCTGTGCCAACGGAGCGAACAGCGCCGGCCTTCCGTTTTGCCAACCACCTCCAAAATACATCACGATCGCCGGCGAAAGCCCCTCCTGCTTTTCCGGGCGATACAGATCAAGACTGAGCCGGCGGCGCCTCTTCTCATCCACATAATTGAAAATGATCGAGCCTTCCGCACGGACGCCCTCCGACATATCCGGCACCACCTTGCTCCTGTCGATCCCCTTCTTTTTTGCCTCCTGAGCATGGGAAAAAGCGATCGAAAAGAACAAAACCGAGCTGAAGACAATGAGGCATCGAGTCATAAGACCCACACTCAACCGGAACACCAACACGATAGCAATATTGAATTTACTAGAATTTACATACTTATGGGGCGACCTTTGTCTGAAATGAGACCGCATTCAACATTCCGCCTCGCCCCTCTCCTAGCTCTCGCCATCCTCGGCACGAGCGGATGCCGCACCCTGAATGAAGACTCCAATGCGGAGGAAGGCATCAGTCAGGCCGTCTTCGCAGCGATTGATGCAGACTCAGACGGGAAATCTTCAGCGGCCGAAATGGCAGCGCACCAGCACCGCGAAGCGCTCGCCGAGTTCGATCTCGACGATGACAAACAAATCTCTGTCCGCGAATGGCGGGTCGCAAAACCCTCTGCACCGGCCGATGCCCCCCATTTCAAGCGCCTTGATCAAAACGGCGACGAAAAAATCACCGAGGAGGAAGCCGTGACCTTCATCACCGCCAACGAGGAATTCAAAGCCGCCTTCGCAGCCCTCGATGAGAACGAAGATACCTACCTCACGTGGGAGGAATACGCCGCCGGCGACTCGAAAGCGCTCATCGTCCCGCTGTTCGACGACGAATAGAGGGTGAGCGCCCGCTTCTCCCTGCTTCCCCTTGTCTTTTTCACTCTCCCACCGGAAGCCTCGCGGCTTTTCGTCAGCACCCGAGTTGGCTTCGCAGGAGATTAAAATACAAATTAAGAAAATGAAAAAGGCACTGAGGCACTGAGGCACTGTTCGATGCCTTTCGGGATGGACACGAAAAAACCCTGTTATTCAACAGGGTTCAGTCACTGACCTGACAGGGTCAGGTCGAAAAATTAACAGAAAAACGCCTTAGGCGGAAGCCTTGGCGATAGCTGCAGCGCCACGTGCTTTGTAGCGATCTGCTCTCTTCTTGTGAAACGCACCTTTCTTGGCAGCTTTGTCGGCTGCCGAAGCGAGCGCGATGTATGCCTCCTGAGCGGCGGCGTTGTCACCTGCTTCAACTGCGGCAAGGATGCTCTTACGGGCTTCTTTGACGCGGTTTTTAAGCAGACGGTTACGCTGTGTCGCCGTCTTGGTTTGACGGACGCGTTTCAATGCTGATCTTGTATTGGCCATGCTAAAAGGTGTTTCGCTCTATACGAGGGGCGCGGAACATAATCGATTCCGCGGATCAGTCAAGATCTAAGTCAGAGGGTTCCGCGAGCTTGAGATAACCTTCGTCAAATCCGGCTTCACTGAGCACATCATATCCGGTCGTAAAATCACCCACCTGGTTCCAAACCGGCATCGTTGCGGTCGGTCCTACAGCATTCATTGCCAGCGGTGCCTCGGGCTGAGAGGGAAGTGGAACTGCGCGGATAGCTGCGGCTGCTTCCTCTGCTTTTTTGGAGTCACGCCAGAGCCCTTTCTGGACCACAAACACCTTCGATCCCTCGCCGACCTTCTTGTGTAAGTCGATGACGTCCCTGGACTTCATACGAACACAACCATAGCTGGCGGGCTTTCCGATGTCGCGCTCCGCAGCCGTTCCATGAATGTAGATGCAGCGGGAATACGTGTTCTTATTCTTAGGCTCAAGCCCGTTCAACCAGAGGATCCGTGAGACGATCGGATCGCGACCGGGAGAGTCTGGCTTCACGACTTCGCCGGTCCACTTGCGGCTTTTGAAAACGGCTCCGGCAGGTTTTCCATCACCGATTTTTTCGGCGACTTCCATCTTACCCACCGGCGTCCGGTAACTGCCTTTTTCATTCCCAAGGCCGAATTTTGAAGTGGAAACGGGGTAGGTTTTCACCAATTCCCCTTTGTGATACAGCGCCATCTTTTGCTGCGGCACGGAGATTTCCATGACATTCAGATCGTCACGCTTGGCGCTGGTCTGGACCGCGCAGCTGGTGGTGAAGAGTGAAATTCCAGCTAAAAACGCGATTCCACTCAATTGAGTAACACTTTTAAGTTTCATGGGATTTGGATATATAACGGCAGACTAGGTTTTCTATTAGAAGACCCCGTTACGATTCCCGATAAAACTGTGAAATTCCGAAAGTTGAGTGGCGGAACTGAGATTGCTCTCAGCTTTAATATTAACCCTTTTTAAATAAATACAAATTTCTAGCAATCTTTTTTGGAGGAATTAGGTTTTCATCCGTCTCAACTACGAGCCACCCGAGCAACCATGCCGCACTTTAAACACTTCCTGCAGTCCGTCCTTGCCCTTTCGCTCTGCATTGCTCCTGTCGCCGTTACCGCGCAGGATATCCCTGATGAACTCCTCGAGGATGAGCACGTGCGCGAAGAGTTCGGCATCAACAAGTTCACGACACCGTCGATCAAAAAGATTTTTGATGATCTCAACCGTCTGCGCCCGCTCCCCTACGAAGAGTTAAAACGTCAAACTCCCGGCAAAACGCCGACCGACCGGACCAAGGTCGCGCTGACATTGGGCCTGCTTCTCGCCGATGGTTTTTTCGCGGTCGAGGCAGAGCAATTTTACGATCTCGAGCCGGTGGGCCGCTCGCTTCTCGATCACGCGAAGGTTCTCGGTTCGGGAACCCGAGTCTCCAGCCATCTCAAAAGCATGCTGGAAAAGGGAGCGCTCAGCGACTGGGATGAACTCAAGAAGGAACTCGCTCACACGCAGAAAGATGTCGAAAAGGAAATGGTGATGATCCGCGATGTCGACGCCGCCAATCTCATCAGTCTCGCGGGGTGGCTCCGCGCCTTTGAGATCGGATGCGCCGCGTCGCTGAACCCTTACGACCCTGAGAAAGCCTCAACGCTCGCGAGACCGGAGATCATCGAATACTTTATTTTGAATCTCGAAACCCTCGAACCTCGAATTCAGGGGAACGAACTCGTGACCGAGATCGCAGCGAAACTGAAGAACATTCAGGAACGCGTCGACATTCCCGAGCAGGAGATCCTCGGTGAAGAGGAAGTGCGGGAACTCCACAGCATCGTCGAAGCACTTGTCGACAAAGCCTACGGGAGCAAGCGCCTCATCAAGGCGGGCGGAAAAGATAAAAAGCCGGCCGCGCCGAATTCCAAACCCGCGGTGCGTGAACCCACCGCGACCGGCGGTGTCATTTCAGGCGAAGTCCCCGAGTAAACCTTCTCAAGCGTGGATCAAAATCGATCCAGCCATCGCGGTCGCCTCCAGCTATTTTTGACCATAGCTCTTCACCGCAAGCGATGCCATCTCCCGACGGGGCTCTGCCAGGTTGACGCCTCGCTTTACGCCTCCCCGGGAAGCAGATACTTCGCAGCCTGCTCGACATCCTTGTCCCCGCGGCCTGACAGATTCACAATGATGATCTGATCAGCTGACATCTTCGGGGCGACTTTTTTAACGTAGGCGAGAGCATGCGAGCTCTCGAGTGCCGGAATGATCCCCTCGGTGTGGGAAAGTTCCTTGAAGGCATCGAGCGCCTCATCATCGGTCGCGTAGTGATAATCGACACGACCGGAATCCTGAAGAAACGCGTGCTCAGGCCCCACTGCGGCGTAGTCGAGCCCGGCCGAGACCGAATGCGTCAACTCGATCTGACCATCGTCGTCGGCCAGCAACCAGGTCTTGGTTCCCTGAAGCACGCCGAGTTTACCGCCCTGGAAACGAGCCGCGTGCTCGCCGTGACGAATCCCGTGCCCGCCGGCTTCCACGCCGACCATCTTGACGTCCTCATCCTCGAGGAAAGGGTGAAACAATCCGATCGCGTTGCTGCCTCCGCCGACACAGGCGACGAGCAAATCGGGAAGACGCTCTTCGTGAATCAGAATCTGCTTCCGGGCCTCCACCCCGATGACGCGGTGGAAATCACGAACCATCATCGGATAAGGATGCGGCCCGAGGGCGCTCCCGAGAATGTAATGCGTCGAGTCGACGTTGGTGACCCAGTCGCGGAGCGCTTCATTGACCGCTTCCTTCAACGTCTTCTGTCCGGCTTCGACACCGCGAACTTCGGCTCCGAGCAATCGCATCCGCACGACATTGAGATGCTGACGCTCCATATCGATCGCCCCCATATAGACGATGCATTCCAACCCGAATCTCGCGGCCACGGTCGCAGTCGCGACACCGTGCTGCCCCGCTCCGGTTTCAGCAATGATGCGCTTTTTGCCGAGACGCTTTGCCAGCAGAACCTGACCGAGCGCGTTGTTAATCTTGTGCGCCCCGGTGTGAAGCAAGTCCTCACGCTTGAGGTAAATCTTCGCGCCACCCAGTTTTTCCGTCCAGCGCTCAGCGGGATAGAGGGGTGTCTCGCGTCCGCAAAATTCGCGGAGGAGCCGGTCCAGCTCCGCCTGAAATTCAGGATCCGCCTTGGCTGCCTCGTATTCAGCAGTCAATTCGTTGAGAGCCGCCACCAGCGTCTCGGGAACGAAGCGTCCTCCGAAGGTGCCAAAATGCCCACTCTCATCCGGAAGCGCCGTGGAAGTTGTTGCCGTCGTCATGTTCGTTGAATTCTAAAAGAAAGTTACGCCTGAAATAAGGAGTTTGTTTTCAAAGCTGGCTTTTTTCCGGTGCTGTGTATATTCGCCTCGTCAGAGGCTGCGGAATGGTGGCAGGTGAAATCCGCCAGGGCCGGAAGGCAGCAACGGTAGCTTGTCCAACATTGCCGCAGTCCTCTGGCACTTCTTTCCCCGCAAAATCTGCGGTCACCGGATCAGGCCGCAGCCGATCCCGTCACATCGAAGACTTCGCGCGCGTCGCTCACCACACCGGTAATCGCCGCCGCCGCCACCATCACCGGTGACATCAAAATGGTTCGTCCGACAGGGCTTCCCTGGCGGCCTTTGAAGTTACGGTTACTCGAGCTCGCACAGAGCTGATCACCGATGAGCTTGTCAGGGTTCATCGCGAGACACATCGAGCATCCTGCGTTCCGCCATTCAAAGCCGGCGTCGGTGAAAATCTTGTCGATCCCCTCCTGCTTGCAGAGCACGTCGACGATCTCCGATCCGGGAACAGCGATCGCGGTGACGCCGTCAGCGACCTTGCGACCTTTAAGGAATTTCGCAGTCTCACGGAAATCGGAAAGACGTCCGTTCGTGCAACTTCCGATGAAACACACATCAACCGGCGTTCCGGCGATGGGAGCGCCACCTTCGAGTTTCATATACTCGAGTGCTTCTTCGATGCTCTTGCGCTCAACGTCATCTTTCGCATCATCGACACTCGGAATGTTCTCATTCACGAAAACGCCATGGTCAGGGGAAATCCCCCAGGTCACTGAAGGGGCCACATCCGCCGCATTGATATTAACGACGTCGTCGTATTCACAATCCGGATCCGAAGCCAGCGCGGTCCAATCCGCAACTGCCTTGTCCCAGGCCTCACCGGTTGGGGAGTAAGGGCGATCTTTGAGATACTCAAAAGTCTTTTCGTCAGGATTCACATAACCGCAACGCGCGCCGCCTTCGATCGACATGTTGCAAACCGTCATGCGCTCTTCCATCGAGAAATTGTCGAAGAGGCTGCCGCCGTATTCGTAGGCATAGCCGATACCGCCTTTTGCCCCGAGGAGCTTGATGATGTGAAGAACGACGTCTTTCGCGTAAACGCCCGGAGGCAGTTCACCGTCAACATTGATGCGACGCACCTTGAATTTGCTCAGCGCCATCGTCTGTGTCGCGAGCACGTCGCGGATCTGAGTCGTTCCGATTCCGAAAGCAATCGCGCCAAAAGCACCATGGGTCGCAGTGTGCGAGTCACCGCAGGCGATCGTCGTTCCCGGCTGGGTGATGCCCTGCTCAGGTCCTACCACGTGAACAATTCCCTGAGCACCGCTGCCGATGTCGAAAAATTTCACGCCGAATTCCTCACAGTTGTCACGCAGCGCCTGGATCATGTCCTGCGCCAAACCATCTTCGAATGGCTCGACCTGATTTTTTGTCGGCACGATGTGATCCACCGTCGCGAACGTTCTGTTCGGGTATTTTACTTTAAGACCAAGATCGCGGAGCATTCCGAATGCCTGCGGGCTTGTCACCTCGTGAATGAGGTGAGTTCCAATAAGTAGCTGCGTTTGCCCGTTGGACAATTGCTTGACGGCGTGTGCGTTCCAGACCTTTTCGAAGAGATTTTGACTCATATTCCCGTTGTTAGACGTTTTGGCGGAAACTAGCACAGGCTAAGAGGGAGCGGTAACGGAAACTTCGGTCTCGCTATGATGCATTGAAAATTCCGCGATCGCGGTGTAAGGAATCATTGCCTCCTTAGGCAAATTATACCTGAACCACTATGAAAATTACAAAAACAATCGAAAAATTGATGTCACTTACTCTCATCGGCGCTGCTGTAGCGCTTGTGGGTTGCGGCGAGACCGTTGAAGGCATCAAAAAAGACACTGAAAAAGCGGCTGAGAAGACTGAAGAGGCTGTCGAAAAAGCCGGTGACGCTGCCAAAGATGCCGGCGACGCTGTAGCGAAGAAGACCGCTAAGGCCGTTGAAGCCACAAAAGAAGCCGCTAAAGATGCCGGCGACGCCGTTGCAAAAGAAACGAAGAAGGCCGTCGACGCTACCGCTGAAGGCGCTAAGAAAGCTGGAAACGCAGTTGCTGAGAAAGCAGACGAAGCGGTTAAAAGCACCAAAAAAGCGATCAACGAAGGCGCTGACAAAGCCGAGAAAGCCACTTCTGAGTAATCAGTTCTGCTGACCAAACGATCTAAAAACCTCACGTCGGAAGGCGTGAGGTTTTTTTGTGCCCCGCTCGAGGGTCCGGAGGGCCACCCCGCCCTCTCCGAAATACGCGATCGAGCCATTCGCCCCGAAATAAAAACTTGCGATTTCAGGGACCATCCAGCGCCCGTCACACGTGGCTCATTTTAAACGAATTACACAAACCTTAACCATCTTATGAACGCTGTGAATGGTTATGGTTTTGTCAGGATTACAAAATTATTACAAAAAAAAATAGCAAAACATTACTAATGTTAGTATGAGTGGATTCCCCCCTTCGCGGTTTTGAGCCGCAATTATGAGAATCGTTACAGAATACCTATCTGACGAGCATGTTCGCCAGTCAGACCTTCCGATCCGGAGCGCAAGCGCAACGGGAAAATCCCCGGGCACCATCCCTTCACAATGCACCATTCTGGTGATCGATGATGATGCAGGCCTTCAACGCCTTATTCAGCAGATCCTGGCACCCGGTGCTACGATTTTGCAGGAGTTAGACGGAGTGACCGACTATGTCGAACGCCTCGATTTTGATGGAGTCGATGCGGTCGTCCTCGATTATAAGATGCCGGGTCAGGATGGTATCAGCGTTCTGAGACGAATTCGCGAAAAGTATTCAGCCCTCCCGGTTCTGTTCATGACGGGTTTCGGAGATCTCGAAATCGCCCGCAAAGCGATCGCAGCCGGTGCGAATGAGTATTTCCCCAAACCCTTCAACGCCGAGGATTTACGACAGGTCGTGTCGAAGTGGGTTCCTTCTTTTAATCTGGAATCAGAAACGAGTGAAATCCCCTCTTTCCTCGGAGGTGGCGGCTCTCTTGCGCCTGCCAACGAGACGGAGAATTTCCTCACTGCGCTCGACGCACAGGGGAACGAATTCCGCTCCCGGGTCATCCGTTACAATTCACGGGCCGTCGTCGTCGAGACTACGGCCGATTCCAACCTCGCGGTAGGCTCCTTCCTCAGAGATACCGTCGTGACGCTGGGAAACCGATCCATCGAAATGGTGGGACCGATTGTTCAAAAAGTGACTGAACTCGCTGAGCGGAAACTCATCGAAATCGGACTGCCGGGAATTTGGCAGATCGAAGGATTTGAAGAGAACACACCGACGGATGAGATCACCCGGATTGTGAGATCCCGCGAGAAGCCGGATTCACCGATCTATTCCCGCTTTTCTCAGGGAATGCTTGATCGCAGTATCATCCCTCAATCTCATCGGACCGCGGTCTCGGATGTCGAGCACATCCTTCAGGAGCTCTACGACGACCTCGAACCTTTCGAAAAGTTCCTTTTTCAGGTCGACGCAGAGGACCGTTCCCGCATGGAAGAGCGCATGGTCGAATACGCCGAAGGACGATTCTTTCCCGCTCTCACCGCGGCGATGGACAATTTTGAGAAAGCCGCGGAGGCAGCCGCCAAAGACGGAATCAAAACTGAGTTCCGCAAGTTTGCTCAGAAGCGCCTCTACCCCCTCATGCTCTGCTCACCGTTTCTGTGTCGCGTTATCGAGCAACCGATCGGCGTTCCCGGTGACTACGGAGTTCTCGGCCAGATTCTCGGGCATCCCTACGAAGGTCACACCCTTTTCGGGAGAATGCTCAACGCGTGGGTTCTCACCTCGCACCCCGCGAAGGCCTACCGTCATCGCATCGACCTCCTCAGCAAATCAATCGACGAAGCCGTTCAGTCCTCCAACAGCCGGAACGAGAAGACGAACATTCTCAGCATGGGCAGCGGAGTGGCGTTCGAAGTGCAGCGCTACGTCACCGAGAGAAAGGGAGACGAGAAAGTCGACTTTGAACTCGTCGATTTCAGCACGCGGACGCTTCAGGAAGCTGAGCGGAGATTCACGAATGCTCAGAAGATTTCAACGCTCGATCATGTGAGCGTTAAACTGAAACAGAGCTCTGTCGTTGAACTCATCAACGGGACACGGAGCGCCGCATCTGGTTCAACTCAATCAGGCGGACTCGACCAAAAGTATGACCTCGTCTACTGCGCGGGGCTCTACGACTACCTCTCTGACCGACTCTGCCGGAGTGTGACGGACTACCTCTACTCTCTCACGAAACCGGGAGGAAAAGTGCTCGTGAGCAACTACGCACCGCCGAACCCGCTGAAAAATTTCATGGAGTATGTTCTCGATTGGGAATTGATCCACCGCAGCGTCGACGATTTTCATTCGATCATGAAAAAGACGGGAGCAAAGGATTCGTATCACATCGAAACCGACGCGACCGGCACCGAGCTCTATGCGATCGCCGAGCGCCGCAGCGCTTGACCGCCCCGCCCCACATCAGCCCCTATCTTCCAAGTGTGAGTTGATCCGATTCTGTGGTATTCTTTAACAAGAAATGCCACTGCTCAAAACCATGCGCGGGGATTCGTCTGGCGACGAAAAGTTCCTCGTTGGGAGTCTTTCTACGTTCGAGCGGGGAAGGTTCTTCGCAGAGGACAGTGAGGCGACCCTCAAGAATGTCGCACTCGTCGCGAAGTTGGCAGCCGTTCTCGTCCCGCTGTTTTCGATCCTCGACTACTTTGTCTACCCCGGTTATTTCTATTCCTTCCTCATCCTGCGCATCGAATGCGTGGTCATCATTCTCATCATCTGGTTCGCGAGCAAACAACGCTTCGCGCGGAGATGGTATCGGATTATTGCGACACTGATTCCACTGGTGAGCGCCACCTTCATCTCATTGATGATCTATATGGTGGGAGATCCCGGAACACCCTATTATGCAGGATTGATTCTCTGCCTCGTCGCGATCGGTGCACTGCTGCACTGGACATTCAAAGAGGCGATCATTTCGACGTGTCTCGTTTTCGGCATGTTCCTCGCCGTCACCTTACCGGCGGTGTTCTCCGGTCCTCATCCAAGGTCCATTGCCTATTTCGTCAACAACTGCCTCTTCATCGGCGCGGTGGGGCTCATCGTTATTCTCGGCAGTTACTCTCACATGCGCCTGCGAAACATTGAGTTTCAAACCCGGATGCGGCTGCGACGGAATCAGATCGAACTGCGGGAAAAAAACACCAAGATCCAGGAGACTTTGGCGACCCTCAGCGAAACCGAGAGACAACTCTATCAATCCGACAAAATGTCTTTTCTCGGTGAACTGAGCGCCGGCGTTATTCACGAAATCGGGAACCCGCTCAACTTCACCAATCAGGCACTGTTCGCCCTCAGAAAGAGGCTCAGCAATATCGGCATCGAGAATGACACGAACGAGGTCATCGAAGACATGCAGGAAGGTCTCGATCGCATGAGAGGAATCGTGAGCGATCTCCGCGAGTTCTCGCATAACGGAGGGGTCGGAGGTGACTCTTTTCCACTGTCCGAAGCGATTCAAGGTGCTCTCCGCATGTTGAAACAATCCATCACAGAATCGGGAATCGAGCTGAAGACCGAATTGGATTCGACGATCACAATTATCGGCGTGAAAAATCAAATCGTTCAGGTGTTTGCCAACCTCATCCACAACGCGGTGCAGGCAATCGAGTCCGTCGACCGGCCGGGGAAGCTGGAGATAACGCTGATCGAATCCCGGGATGATCTCATCTCAGTTCGGATCGCAGACAACGGCCCCGGAATCAGTGAGAGCGGCCTGAAAAGTTTGTTCGATCCATTTTACACAACCAAGAATCCGGGCGAAGGCACCGGGCTCGGCCTCAGCATCTGCTATCGTATCATCGAGGCGCACGGCGGAACTATCGACGTCACCAGCGCGCTGCCGGCAGGAACCACTTTTACCGTCACTCTGCGAAAGCGAACCGCGTAACCTGATTTGCAAATCGAAAGCCCCGCCCCAGCACAACTGCCCCCCCCTCATCTATGCACCCCCTGGCCAATGCCATCGACACAATCGGAATACTGTATGTAGATGATGAGGAAAAAGCGCTGAAGTACTTCACGGAAAGCTTTGCCGACATCGCTCCCATCTTTACCGCCAGGTCTGCGGCGGAGGGACTGGAAACGTTTCGCAACCATCAGGGAGAGATTGGAATCGTCCTCAGCGATAAGAAAATGCCCGGACTGACCGGGGTCGAGTTTCTCGAGAAAATCCGAAACATCGATGACCAGCCGCTTCGGATTCTCGTGACAGCGTATTCCGATCTGGATTCAGCGGTGGAATACTTGAACGATGGGCTCCTTTATTCCTACCTGACGAAACCCTGGGATCCGGCGGAACTTGAAATCCGACTCAAGAAATCTCTGGACCGTTTCTGGATCACGAGAGAAAGAGACAAGCTGTTGAGAGAAAGAGCCGTCGCTTTTCAGGAGATGTTGATGGCCGAAAAAGCGGCGAGCATCGGAATTCTCTCATCCGGATTGAATCACCATATTCGGAATGCGCTGACCGTGGTTCAGGCATTTTTTGACATGATTCCCATGCAAATCCAGGAGGAGGACAACGGGAAACCACGGGACTATTTTTTCTGGAACGAATACTACGAGAAAGTCGAAGAACAAATCGGAAGGATGATCTCGATCCTCTCGAACCTCTCCGACGGGGCCGGAGCAAGCAGCTCTCATCATCCCGTGCTTCACATCAGGGAGGGGATCGATCTTGCCGAACTCGTGGAGGCATCCGTCAAAAAGCCGCTCGAAACCATCCCCGGGATCGAGTTTACCGTGACGACAGACGCCACGCTCCACACCATCACAGCAGACCCGGGAAAAGTTTCCAGAATGACAGACAGCCTCATCAAAGAGGCGGTAGCCAATGCCGGCTCATCGGGAAAAATAGAAGTGCAGCTCTCCAACACCACGTTGAAATCATCGGGATTCGATGCGGTTCGAGTCCAGTGCATCGACAATGGCGAACCGGTTCCCGAAAAGGAAAGATCCCGGTTGTTTGACCCGTTTCTCGTGCGCGCCGACAGACCCGGCGAACTGGGCACGGACCTCGTCGCCTGCTACCTCTCCGCATTCCAGCACGGAGGCACGGTTCAGGCTGTTGCCACCGCAGACGGTCGCAACATGATCGAACTGATTCTCCCTGTGATTCCCGTGGCACCTGCAGGCGGCGAAATATTCACGCGGCTCATTGAAGACACCGTCGCCAAAGCAAATCCATCTTCTGCCTCGTAGCCGCCTACTTCAACTCTCTCGCGAGAAACGGAGCCGTGCGGCTTTCCGCTACCTTGATCACTTCCTCGGGAGTTCCCGCCGCGACGACTTCACCACCCTCCGAACCGGCCTCAGGACCGATATCGATGAGGTAATCCGCCTCTGCCATGATCTCGAGGCTGTGCTCGATCACGACCACGGTGTGCCCATCATCAACCAATCGATGCATCACTTCGAGAAGCCGCTTCACGTCGGCATGATGGAGGCCGATGCTGGGCTCCTCGATAAGATAAAGGTTCGACTTCGGCTGACGATTTTGGCGCAGCCTCGCATTGCTCGCCCGCCCGATTCCCCGGGTCAGCTCGGTCACCAATTTGATGCGCTGCGCTTCCCCGCCGGAAAGACTCGGACTCGCCTGTCCGAGCCGCAGATACCCGAGCCCCGTCTCGTTCATGAGCCCGAGCGTTCGCGATATCTTGGGATGCCCTGAGAAAAATTCAGAAGCTTCCTCAATCGAGAGATCCATGACATCACCGATCGACTTGCCGTTGTATTCCACCTCCAGCGTCGGCGAATTGTAGCGCCTCCCGTTGCATTCCTCGCACTCGACGTAGGAAGTCGGGAGGAAGTTCATCTCCAGTTTGATGAGACCGTTTCCTTTACACGCCTCACAACGCCCGCCTTCGGTATTGAAAGAAAAGCGGGACGCGGTGTAACCTCTCGCACGGGAGTCGGGCAGCTGAGCAAACGACTTCCGAATCTCGTCGAACACTTTCACATACGTCGCCGGTGTCGACCGTGAAGTTTTCCCGATCGGAGACTGATCGACCTCGTAAATTGCCTCGAGCTGCTCGACGCCTTCGATGCTTCTCCACGTCTTCGTAATGGCCTGCTTTTTAGCACCCTTCGTCGGCTTCTTCAAAATCGAATCGACCGCGGGCTTCAAAACACCCCGCATGAAACTCGACTTCCCTGATCCGGAAATACCTGAAATAACGGTGAGCCTCCCGATCGGAATTCGGATATCCACGTTCTTGAGATTGTTCGCCGTCGCGCCCTTGATCCGCAGCCAACCTTCCTTTCGATTTTTGGCAGGAAGCTTCCTCCGCTTCCCGCTCATGGGATGGCTCATCGGATTCGAAAACGCATCCCGCGTCGGCGACAGCCCCGCCTCAGACTTCGCACCGAAAAGCTTTTTTGGATCTCCCTCCCACACTACCTCACCTCCGTATTGTCCCGCACCCGGTCCAAGGTCGATGAGGTGATCCGCGCGACGAATCGTTTCTTCATCGTGCTCTACGACAACGAGCGAATTCCCCTTCGTCTTTAATTCAACGAGCGTGTCGAGCAAGTTGTCATTGTCACGCGGGTGCAGGCCGATCGTCGGTTCGTCTAGCACATAGAGCACCCCGCGCAGATTCGAGCCCAACTGAGCCGAAAGCCGAATGCGCTGACTCTCACCACCGCTGAGCGTCGTCGCGGATCGGTCCAATTGCAGATAGCCGAGACCCACTTCCTCCATGAAATGGAGCCGCTGCGAAATCTCGGGAATGATATCCCGGGCGATGAGCGAACTCTGCTTATCAAAATCAAATGCCGCGACCGCTACCTTGGCTTCCGAAACGGAGAGCGAGGCAATCTCGTGAATCGCGTGTTCACCGATCCTGACAAAGCGGGCGACTTCGTTGAGGCGGGCACCATCGCATTCCGGACAGGGCTCCAACTCCGCGGGATTCCGTGAGCGGGAACGTCGGTATTCCTCACGCAACTCGGCGTCGAGCTGCGACTCCGCATCGCGATCGTCAGACGACGGAGGACGTTTCTCAACCGTTCCGTAACCGCGGCAGCAGGGACACCATCCATGCGGGGAGTTGTAGGAAAAAAGACGAGGATCGAGTTCCTCAAAAGAACGACCCGTCTCGGGATCACATCGCTCTGTGTTCATGACCCGAATGTGATTTTTCGAGTCAAAGAACCTCAGCGTGCGTTTTCCAATCTTCAGAGCCCGCTCGACGATCTCCGCAGTTACCTCGGGAGGTGTGTCCTTTTTGACCTCACCGATGACGACATCGATGGTGTGCTCTTTGAATCGCTCAAGACGCTGAAACTCCGCGACATGAACGAGCTGGCCATCAACTAACAAAGCCTCAAATCCCTGCCTTCCGGCCCAGTCCGCGATCTCGGTGTGGAATCCTTTTCTCGCTTTAACGAGCGGAGCCATAACGCGGACGAGTTTCCTGTCTTTCGCCGCTTCCGCACGAATTTTGCTCACAATCGCGGAGACACTCTGAGCCTCGACAGGATTGCCCGTGTCAGGCGAATACTGCAGCCCGACCTTGGCGTAGAGCAGGCGGAGAAAGTGCCACACCTCCGTCACCGTCGCGACGGTCGACTTTCCTCCTCCTCGCGAGATACGCTGCTCGATTGCCACGGTCGGCGGAAGCCCCGTAATCACATCAAGATCGGGACGCTCCATCTGTTCGACGAACTGACGCGCGTAAGTGGACATGCTGTCGAGAAAACGCCGCTGCCCTTCCGCAAAGAGGATGTCGAAGGCGAGCGTGGATTTCCCCGACCCGCTCAACCCTGTCACGACAACAAACTTCTCACGGGGAATCGTGACATCGATGTTCTTAAGATTGTTTTCCCTCGCACCGAAAAGTTCGATCGCATTCTCATCGCGCTTCACCTCATAGAGAACCGGATCAGCCGTTTGAGCCACCTTGAGCTGGTTCTTAACCACCGAGAGCTTCGGCGTGAGGAGCTGCTTCAGGTAATCTCCCGTGTGCGATCCCTTCGCCGCGAGAAGTTCCTCAGGCGTCCCCGTGAAGACAATCTCTCCCCCGTCGACTCCCGCTTCGGGTCCAAGATCGATGATGTGGTCAGCGCACTTAATCACGTCGAGGTTGTGCTCAATCACGACAACCGAATCACCCGCATCGACGAGTCGATCGAACATCTTCAACAGCATTCCGGTATCATCAAAATGCAAACCGGTCGTGGGCTCATCAAAAATCAGCAACGTCGTCTTGTCATCCTTCGGCGCGCGCTTCGGCTTCGAAAGCAAATGGCCGACGAGCTTGAGCCGCTGACTCTCACCACCGGAAAGCGTATTGAGCGGTTGCCCGAGCCGGAGATAGCCGAGCCCCACCTCAGCGAGCAACTGCAGCCCCGCGACGACTTTTGCCGCCTTTCTGTCCTCGACTGCAAAGTAAAATTCAATCGCCTCGCTGACGGTCATTGAGAGCACTTCCTGAACCGACTTGCCTTCAAACTGAATCTCCAGCGCCTCCGGCGTGTAGCGTTTTCCTTCACACTCAGGACAGGTCACGTAGAGATCGCTCAGAAATTGCATCTCCACTTTCTCGTAACCATTCCCCATGCAACGGCCGCACCGTCCGGCGCCGCTGTTGAAGGAAAGGTAACCCGGCGTGATGCCACGTGACTTACCATCAGGAGACTCAGCAAAGAGTTTTCGAATCGACTCAAAAATCCCCGTGTAAACCGCAGGCGTCGAACGCGGCGTTCTCGCGAGAGGCGACTGATCCACCATCACCACTTCACGAATTTTGGAAGCGCCGCTGATGCTCTTGCACTGACCCACCTCCAAATCGGCGCCGGCGAGACCGAGCGCGTCCTGAAGATTCCCGTAGAGAACCGAGTGAATCAAAGTGGATTTCCCAGACCCCGAAACGCCCGTGACACAGCAAAGAACCCCGAGCGGAATCTCCGCATCGATCTTCTTGAGATTGTTCTGTGCGGCCCGCTTGAGCTTCAGCCACTGTTTCGGTTTGCGCCGTGTCGTCGGAACCGGGATCGACTTCTTCCCTGACAAATACTCGAGCGTGAGCGCACGGGGATGGGAAGCGAACTGCTTCCTCGCCGCCGGCACTGTTGCGAGACCTGCCCCCTCAAAGACGAGCTCGCCTCCGTTCTCACCACGGCCCGGACCGATGTCGACGAGATGATCCGCGGCACGAATCACTGCTTCTTCGTGCTCGACGACGACTATCGTATTCCCGAGATCGCGAAGCCGCTGCATCACCGCGATCAGCTTTCCGACATCGCGCGGGTGCAGTCCTACGGTTGGCTCATCGAGAACAAACAGTGTGTTTGTGAGGCTCGCCCCGAGACACGTCGTGAGGTTGACCCGCTCGGTTTCCCCGCCCGACAGCGTTCGCGTCGGACGATCCAGATTCAAATACCCGAGCCCCACTTCCTGCAAATACCCGAGGCGATTGCTCACCTCTTCATACAGCATCGTCGCGGTCTTATCCGCTTTCCGAACCGTGATCGTTTTGAAAAACGCCGCGACATCGTCGATCGAAAGCCGCCAGAGATCCGGGAGCGTTTTGCCGGCAATCTTGAAATTCAACGCCTCGGGTTTGAGGCGCGTTCCCTTGCAGGTTTTGCAAGTCGTGTAACTGCGGTAGCGGCTCAGAAAAACCCGCACGTGCATTTTGTAGGCGCGCGATTCGAGCCATTCAAAAAATCCGGTCACCCCGTACCACGTTCCGTGTTGCCAGGCCTCCTCGGGATCAGTTCCATCGCCCTCGATGAGCCATTTCTGATCCTCAGGGTCCATCTCATCGAACGGCGTCACGAGACTGAGTCCGCGCGTCCGCGCGCAGCGCTCCAGATCCTCTTCGCATTCATAATGAGCATCCCCCTGAAACGCCCGAACGAGCCCCTCCGCAATCGAAAGCGATTTATCGGGAAGCGCTTTATCGATATCGATACCGATCACTTTTCCGAATCCTTTACAAACCGGACACGCACCGAGCGGGTGATTGAAACTGAACAGGCCCGGCGTCGGCGCTTTCAACTCGGTTCCCGTTTCCGGATTCAACCATCCCCGTGAGAAGCCGGCTCTTTCGCCACTCTCCGGATCGACCACCGTGACGGTTCCCTTCCCGAGGTCAAGCGCCCGCTCAAGCGCCTCGAGGAACCGCGAACGACGTGCCGGGGCGACGCGATCCTGAATCACATCAACCCGTCCGGGAAGCGTCTTACGATCATAGTCCTTCGGCGAATCGACCCGGTAGGGCTTCCCAAAGAGCCACACCCGGAGATATCCCTGCTGTTGAAGAAACTCGAAAAAATCCTCCACCTTCGTATCCGCAGGCGCATCCACCGAGAAGAGAATCAGCAGCGCATCGTCTTCTCCGAAACGCTCTTTCGCTTTCCTCAATATCGACTCCGGCGTGTCCGGCGAGATCTCCTCACCCGTCACCGGATCATACCCCTTGGCGAGACGGGGAAAAAGCAGCTTCAAGTAGTCATTGATCTCCGTGATCGTCCCCACCGTCGAGCGGGTCGATTTCACCGCATTCTGTTGCTCGATCGCGATCGCCGGCGGAATTCCCTTGATCGAGTCGACCTGAGGTTTGTCCATCCGGTCGAAGAACTGCCGCGTGTAGGGGGAAAACGTCTCCACGTAACGCCTCTGGCCTTCAGCGTACAGCGTTTGGAACGCCAAACTCGACTTACCCGATCCGCTCGGCCCCGTCACGACGGTGAGTTTCCCAATCGGAATATCCAGATCGATTCCCTTGAGATTGTTCTGCCGAACGCCCTTGAGTTCGATTACTTTCCCGGTTCCGGAGCTTGTCTTTTTCTTCGCCATCGTCTCTGCGTTGAGAGGTTACGCACGGAATCAATATTCGCACCTCAGAAAGATCATTTCACCATCCGCGGTGCGCATGGAATGCTCCAGCCGGAAACCGCGTCGCAGTGGCCCGAAGTGCGAGGTCGCGGTCGCGGTCGAACGGTCCAAAACATCCGGACATCGCAGGAACGAGCCTGAAGAACGCATCTACGTGAAAACTCTCTTCCGCTCGCATCAAATCCGCTTCGACCGTTTGTTTTTTCCAATCGAATGGGCCACGTTTCCCGATGCAGTTACGCTACGCGCTACTATTCGGACTTTTCATCAGCACCGCTTCCGCTCAGCAAGTCCTCGTCTTTCTCCGCGACAAAGGCATCGACGAAAGCAGCGGCATCGACAGCTCATACGAACGCTCCTCCGCAGTTTGGACGCACAACGACTCCGGAGGAAAAGATCGCGCCTACCTCGTCGATTTAACCACGGGCGAAACCGCCGGAGAGATAGAGATCAAGAAAAGCGACAATCGCGACTGGGAAGACATTTCCACCTTCAAAATCGATGACACCGCTTACCTCATGATCTGCGATGTCGGAGACAATTTCAAAAAACGGGAAAATTGCCAACTTTGCCTCCTGCCGGAACCCGCCTTCGATAAGTCGGTGGATTCACGGAAATCAGACGACTGGCTCAATATCGAATTCACCTACGAAGATGGCCCCCGCAACTGTGAAAGCGTCGCCGTCGATGTGAAGAATCGAAAAATTCTCCTCGTCGAGAAGATCTACCCCGAGGCTGGAGGAACCCCCGGAATCTATGAGCTCCCCCTGCCCGACGAGCTAACGGGGCCAAAGCAGACACTCGTCGCGAAACGAATCGGCGAGATCAAAACGAAAAACCTGACGGGAATGGATATCTCGAATGACGGAACCCGCCTCGCGATCCGCAACTATCCGTATGCCTGGGTTTACGAGAAAGGACCGAACCAATCCTGGGCCGAAGTGCTCGGAAGCGAACCACCTGCGGCGATCGCCCTGCCCCTGCAACCGCAGGGTGAAGGGATCTGTTTCTCCGCCGACGGTAAATCGCTTCTCCTTTCCAGCGAAAAGGAGAAACAACCGATCTGGCGCGTTCCGATACCCTGAGTAAGAGAAGGCATACCAACCGCCCAATTTCGACGGGGGCAAGCTCGCGGGGACTCCGGGACCTGCAGATCTCCACCGCGGAACAGGTTTGCAACCTGTTGGCGAAAACTCCCGCCGGCGAAAAAAGTCGGACAGGCAGAGAACACGGGACGCAATCCCATGCCACGCATTGAGCGCGGTCTCATCAGAGTTCGCGGGGACAGGTTAGTTCGTGGGAGTTCGTGGGGACAGGTTAATTGTTCCATCTGGTATTCTCAGTTCTATCCTCAAGATACGACGAATATAATCTTAAAGACTTCTTCTCTGAATAGATAGCCTGTCCCCGGGAACTCCGGGAACTTGCCCACGCCCTCCTAACCAAGCGCTACCCAAACAACATCATCTGCGGGTCTTCGTCGCCCTTCTCCCCGCCGGCACCTTCGTCATCCCTTGACTTCACCTTAGCCTGCTTTTTCTTCGCTGCTTTCTTTTTCAGCGGAGCCTGTGCTTCAGCCTCGGGTTCTTCCGTTGAAGGAACGGCCTGAGCGGCGACGTCGCCTTCGAGTCCTGCGAGAATTTCCTTCGCGCGATTGATGATCGTGTCGGGAAGTCCGGCCAGCCTTGCGACCTGGATGCCGTAACTGCGATCCGCTGCGCCGGCGATGATCTGACGAAGAAAAATGATCTGATCATTCCACTCGCGGACGGCGACGTTGTAATTATTCACCCCTTCGCGTGACTCGGAGAGCTGCGTGAGTTCGTGATAGTGCGTAGCGAAGAGTGAACGGCACTTCACGCGGTCATGCAGATGCTCGACGACGCTCCAGGCGATCGAAAGTCCGTCGTAGGTAGCGGTGCCCCGACCGATCTCGTCGAGGATGACGAGGCTGCGTTCGCTCGCGTTGTTCGCGATTAGAGCGGTCTCGGTCATTTCGACCATGAAGGTCGACTGCCCTTTCGAAATATCATCGCTCGCGCCGACGCGGGTGAAAATGCGATCGACGAGCCCGATTTCGGCACTTTCAGCAGGAACGAAACTACCGATCTGAGCGAGGAGCGTGATCAACGCGACCTGGCGAATGTAGGTAGACTTACCCGCCATGTTCGGCCCCGTGATGAGCATGAAACGATTCGCTACCGGATTCATATCGGTGTCGTTGGGAACGAATTTCTCCTCACCGATATTCTGATCGAGGACGGGGTGACGTCCATTTTTGATGACGAGATTCTGCGTCTCGTTGAGGAAAGGACGGCAGTAGCCAAACAACCTCGCGATCTCGGCAAATGAAGTCAGGACATCGACCTCCGCAAGCGCCGCTGCGGTTTGCTGGATTGCCTCGAGCGATTCGAGCACGGTCTCACGCAGGTTGAGAAACTCGGCATACTCCAGCGACCTGAGACGTTCGTCGGCTCCGAGGATTTTGTTCTCGACCTCCTTGAGCTCGGGCGTGATGTAGCGCTCCGCGTTCGTCATCGTCTGCTTGCGCGTGTATTCCTCCGGCACTTTGTCGAGATGACTCTTCGTAATTTCAATGAAGTAACCGAAGACGTTGTTGTATTTGATTTTCAGCGAAGGAATCCCGGTCCGCTCCTGCTCGGTGGACTGGAGGCGGGCGACCCACTGTTTTCCTTCGGTCGCGGCGCTCCGGATTTCGTCGATCGCCGCGCTGAATCCGGGGGCGAAAATGCCGCCGTCTTTCAGGGAAGCGGGTGGTTCATCAGCAATCGCGGTTCCAAGCAGTTCGACGAGTTCCGTGAAATCACCGAGACGTCGGCTGAGCGATTCTCCGAGCGCACCACCGCCCAGCGCCTGAACGTGTTCACGAATCGCCGGCACCTGACGCAGTGACTGCTCGAGCGATTTCAGATCACGCGCGTTTCCGGATCCCTGACTGAGGCGGCTGATGGTGCGCTCGACGTCACGGACCCCCGAAAAGGATTCCCGGATTTGATTGAGAAGAAAGGACTCGCGGATGAAGGCCTCAACCATGTCCTGACGCGACACGAGCACGTCGAGATCGCGAATCGGATGGAGGACCCAGTTGCGAAGCTTGCGCGCCCCCATCGGTGTGGAAGTGCGGTCAATCGCGCCGAGCAGTGAAGATTTCACCCCGCCGGATCGGCTCGTAACGAGATCGAGATTTGCCTGACTCGATGCATCAATGAGCACGTAGGAATTCGTCTGATACGCCTGAAGCGTCCGCAAATGCCCGACGCTCCGGCGGAGCTGCGTTTCCACGTAATGCAGAATCGCTCCGGCGGCACCGATCGCGGCGGTGAGCCCCGTGCAGCCGAATCCGTCGAGAGACTGCACTTTAAAATGCTGCTTCAGCGTGTAATCCGCCTGATCGATCAGAAAGGTGTAGCCGTCGTAGTCCTGAGCATTGCGGAGCAGGTCAAAGCTGGCCGCCTGCTCTTCGGAAAAGAGCAACTCACTCGGTCGGAGCCGGGCGAGTTCATCCTCGAGCGCTTCCCGGTCCGTAAACTCAGTGAGCCGGAATTCGCCGGTGGTGTGCTCGATGTAGGCGAGTCCGATTTTCCCCTTCACCTGAAAAACGGCGGCGAGGTAATTGGATTGTGCCGAATCGAGGAGATTGAGATCATCGATCGTTCCGGCGCTGATGATCTGGCTGATGGCGCGCTCGACGATTTTACCCGGCTGTGGCTCCGTCGTCTGCTCAGCGAGCGCGACCCGCTTGCCCGCTTTAATGAGCTTGGCGAGGTAGCCCTCCGCGGCATGATGCGGAACCCCGCACATCGGCATTCCGTTCCGCTTCGTGAGCGCCACGTTCAGAATCGGCGAAGCGACCTTGGCGTCGTCGAGGAAGAGCTCGTAAAAGTCCCCGAGGCGATACAGGAGAAGGACATCATCGGGCAATTCGCGCCGCATCGTCTGATACTGCTGCATCATCGGCGTGAGTTTCACCGGCTCGCTGTCTGTCGTTTTTTCCGCCATGGCTGCTTCGTCCCACCTTATGAGAACGCATCAATTCTTCAATCCCCAAAAAACAGGATTTGCTCTGAACTCTCGTGAGTAGCGGAATCAAACTGATTCCGACCAACCGAGACTTTGTAGAACCGCTATGAAGCGTCGGTCGCAAATGCCCCTTGCCCCCGACGTCTACGGGCGTCCCTACAGGACGCGCCAGTTGGCCGCCCTCTTACCCGGGACTGAAGTCCCGGGCTTTTTTCGGTAAGGCCTTCAGCCTTTTTTGACGAGACGTCCACACCCGCGCGTTTCTTCCCAAATTGACCGGGATGAAGCGTCGGTCGCAAATGCCCCTTGCCCCCGACGTCTGCGGGCGTCCCTACAGGACGCACCAGTTGGCCGCCCTCTTACCCGGGACTGAAGTCCCGGGCTTTTTTCGGTAAGGCCTTCAGCCTACTCTGGCGAGACCATGGCCCGACACGTGTCACGGTCCTCGTTCCGCCACGTGCCTTCCCGCCAGGCGTTTCGATTCCTGTTATCCTCCCCAGCGCTCTCAATCTCCCCATCCCTCAATCTCCCAATCTCCCAATCTCCCAATCTCCCAATCTCCCAATCTCCCAATCTCCCAATCTCCCAATCTCCCAATCTCTCAATCCCCTAATCTCTCAATCCCCTAATCGCTCCCGCCACTCCCAGAACACCTTTTCCCGCGGGGCCATATACGCTTCCATCTCTGCAAAGCTGACCGGCACGTAGTCGCAGGCATCGACGCCGACGTCCCGAACGAGATGCCGCTGGTTCCGGGCGTCCTCCACCTGCAACCGTCCGTGAACGTGACCATAGAGATGCCACGCGCCGTGAAAAGCCTTGTCCCAACTCCGCATCGGGTAGTGATTCAGCCAAATCTTCTTCCCCTGCACTTTGATCATGCCCTGATCGATCACTTTGGCAAAAAGCGCATCGTAGCCCGGGGCATCATGATTCCCCCGCACGAAATTCACTTCGCGGCAGGCAATGCGCTCCCGGTAGGCAGCGGCCTCGTCGACGGTTCCGAGGCAGAAATCCCCGAGGATCCAAAGTACGTCGTCGGGGGCGACCCTCTCGTTGATCGCGCCGATCAAGGCAGCGTCGTGACGTTCGACCGTTTCCCGGGACACCCGCGGCCCCGATCGAAAGCTCGCTCCGGATTCGGGCTTTTCATGGTCCGCGAGGAAAGGGCGCTGGCAGTATTTAATGATATTTCCATGTCCGAGATGGAGATCAGCGGTAAACCAGGTTTCAGACATAGGAGAGCGTGTTAGGGCAAACGAAAAACGAATCAGAAAAATCGATGTTACTCGATGAGGCAATCGAAAAATCGGGGGTGAGGCAGCATAGCATTGCAAAACGCATCGGCTTGTCGTTTCATGAACGTCCCGATGCCCTCTTCCGCACAAAGAAAAGCAACGGGGTACTCCTTCACAAACGGTTCACTCCGCATTGTGAGGGATTCCCTTGAGGTGCGCATCACCGGTTGGCCCGTTCCGCAATCGGTGATGCGTCGGGGAATCCATCAAAACGGACCGCCGGCGAAGTGGGACCCTTTCATTCCCGAATTTCGACTCGTCCATCCCTACCGCGCGACCAAAAAGCAACTCTCGCGGAAACGGGAAAACAAGGACCAGCTCGCCTTCGATTTCTTTGACGCAACCTACGCTCCCGGAAAGGTCGAACCGGCCACTCCGGCGCAGCGGAAAAAGCGGGCGCTGGACCAGTTCCGCTTTTCCCTCCCAAAGCCCGTTGCCAACGTCATCGAGCCGTTCCGGACGCATCAGTGGCCGCTCTTGACCTTCCTCGCCTGCGACGAGGGAGCTCTCGACCTCGCCTCGAACAATCCCGCGCTCGCCTTTTTCCTCGCGCAACGCCTCCGGTGCAATCGCGAGCTGATAGAATCCCTCGGCTGCAGCCAGATGCGCCAGCGGGAGCTCCTCGACGTCCTCGGGCTGCCTTCTTCGCCCAACGCGGTGAAGCTTTTCCGGAAAATTGCACCGTCCTCTCTCAACGGAGACAATTGGCAATCCATCATCGATCTGCTGAAAGCCGAACTGGACTCGCGGAAGCCGCGCCTCAATCATCTCCCTTCGATCAATTCCGGAGTCGTCGAAATTCTGCTCGATCGCAGCGCCGCCGACGCCGCGCTCCCCTCCCTTCTCACGGAGGTCGCGAAAGACCGTTCCGAGAACTACCGCGGGCGGATCGTTCACCTCATCACGAGCACGCTCCGAATGCAGGACGAAATGCGGGTCCGCAAAAAGTGCGATCGCTTCGCCTCGGTCGAACGCCTTCGCACCGTTCACGACGAGGTGTCCGAGCACTACCGCCGGCGCGCCCACCAGCTCACCCAGGCATCGCAGCACGAAAGCGATCACTTCCGGAATCCGCCCATTCCCGGAATCGCCGGCAAAATCGAGCCCGTCACGAGCGCCGCACAGCTCGTCGACGAAGGGGAAGCTCAGGGCAACTGCGTCGCGAGCTACGCCTCCAAAGTGCGGGACGGGAACATCTTCATTTACCGGATTCTCTTTCCGGAGCGCTCAACGCTCTCGATTGTTCGCAGTTCCCCTTTCTCCAGCTGGCGAATCGGCGAACTCGAAGGGCGCTACAACACCGATGCGAGTCCCGAAACCGAAGATTTCGTGCAAGCCTGGCTCGATCGGCATGGCCAGATCGTGTAACAACACACCTACCGGATATCCGGAAATGCGCCATAAGGTGTAAGTTTTCCCGATTAGGAGCGTATAAGAAACGTCTAACAACCAACGCAAACACACTGCCATGAACCAACGAACCTTTCTCAAAACCGCCCTTCTCTCCGTTTCCGCTTTGGCGCTCGCCGCCGTAGCCGGTTTCTCAATTCAGGAAAGCCGTGCCGACAGTGGCTCGCTGAAAATCTACAAGTTCGAAGCCGACTGGTGTGGCCCCTGTCAGCAAATGAAGCCGATCTTCAAAAAGGTCTCAGCCGATTTCAAAGACGTGACCTTCCAGACCGTCGACGTCGACAAGGACCCCAAGACGACCCAACGCTTCAACGTATCCATTCTTCCCACCATCGTTGCCGTCAAAGACGGCGAGGTCGTCGGTACCACGACTGGATTCAAAAACGCGAATCAGCTGAAGTCTTTCATCAAGAAACACAATCGCTGACCCGCTTCCCCGGCAGGAGTGCCCCCGCACGCATTCCTTGCCCACCAGGGGGGACCGCCTCAGGCAGCGCAGCGCCAGCCCCCGGCTTTGGATCACCCTAACATCAATCGGTGGATCAGAGCATTCACCTTGTTTTCGGTCAGCCCGGGAACGATTTCCAGATCAGTGAACGTCTCGTAAGGCCGGTGATCGATGATCGACTCAGCAAGCTTCTCCCCGATTCCGGGAAGCGTCATAAGCTCCTCCTTTGTCGCGTGATTCATATCCACGACAGGACCTTCCGGCTCACAGCCCTCGGATTCATGAAGGTCGTCATCAAACGTTGATTCTTCGACCTTTTCATCACTCTCACCCGGCTCGAGGTCTTCAGGCTCGGCGTGATCGCTCTCCATCCCCTCGGGAGCCGCTTCGCCTTCCTTGTCAGGCCAGTCCTGAACCGGCTCATGCGTTTCCTCGCCGTGATGCGGATCATCCTCGTGACCGTCGTGCCAGTAATGATCATCCCCATGCCAGCTCTCATCGTGCTGCGTGTGGTCGTCACTGCCGTGGTACGGGTCGCCATGGAAACTGTCGCGGGCCACGGTATCAGAACTGCCGGCATCATCTGAGTCGGAATGGTCACTCTCGTGATCGTAAAGGTGCGCGTGCTCCTTCTCGTATTGAGCGATCTCGGCCTTATGGATCTCCGCTTTCTCCTCTTCGGTGAGATCGTCTGCCGGTTTCTCGTAAAGACGCTGCAATCGGGTTTTGCGAGCTTCCTCTTCGGCGCGGGCCTTCTTGTCTTTTCCACGCTCAATCACCGTCGCAATGATGATACAGACCTCGTAGAGGAAGATCATCGGTCCTCCCAAAAGCCCCAATGTCATGATATCCGGCGGCGTCAAAATCGCAGCCGCGACGAGAATAATAATCCAGGCGTAGGTTCGCGTCGCCCGCATCACCCGGGCCGTGAGGAGATCGAGTTTCACCAGAATCGTCACCACCACCGGCAGCTGGAAACTGATACCGAACACGAGCACCAACCTCGCGATGAAGTTGATGTATTCACCGATGCGATAGACACTTTGCCCCCCTTTCGCCGCGACGATGACCAGTTTGTCGCGCGTATCATCGTAACGCAGCGCAAAATTCGAGCTGTCCATCGTCGCAAAGCTTCCCCGAATGTAGGTGCGGATCTCCTCCTTCATCTCCGGACTGAGATTGGATTTCGGAGCGTCCGTCGCAGCGTCACCCGCCTCAGGTTTCTCCGCTTTATCGACCGGGGGAATAATCAGACCATCAGGTCCGAGCAAAGCGATCTCCGTGATCGGTTTTGCCATCGCCTGAGACGCCGGATCGATGTTGGAAATCCGCTCATTCTCAAACACGTAGAAAAATTTGAGCGCTACCGGTGCCGCGAGAAAAAAGGCAAAGGCCACCCCTCCGAGAAACAGCACAAACCCGATCAGCGCCCCCGGAATGATGGTTCGCTTTTCCACCTGACGGAGGCCCGGGATGATGAACTGAAAAATGAAGTAAACCGTGAAAGGAAACGAAATGATGACCCCGCTGAAAAACGACAGTTTCAGCATCAAAACGATAAACTCAGGCGGTCCCAGCGTAATCAGTTCAAGCTTTTCCCAGAGCTGAACCCCGGGGGAAATCTCCGCCATGGGAAGCTGCGCGGGGATTTTGATCAGATCGAAAATCTTCTCGTGGAATGTGAAGCAGAGAACCGTCGCGATGGCGAGCGTTCCACCGACCTTCATCAGCATCGTGCGAAGATCCTCGAGATGGTCGAGAAACGGCTTTTCATGGGCATCAAATCCGTCATCCGCACCGGGTCGGGCACGGGAGGCGGATTCTCTCATTTGAAACAATTTTTCGAAAGCGGTCTTGAGCATGATGATCTACTTGGACTGTAGGGGACGGAACTTTAGACGCATTTTCAGAAACGGCAAAGGGGCGCAAGCAGCGGACTGCAAATACGTATCGCAGAATACTTGCTTATTTTTTGGTTATGACGCTACGGTTGCTGCTTGTATCGGAAAACGGAGGTGATATCTCTTTCGGGTTTTGCCCCGCTTCCAAATAGAAAACACAGTAGAATAGAAACCATGTTCGGTTACGACGAGGACAAGCGCGGCCCCCAGGACGGGCCCATACACACAGAGAAAATTCTAGCAGATCGCAAAATTTTCTTTTTGGATCTGAAGGAGAATGACCGGGGCCAGTTCGTGAAGATTACGGAAGATGTTCGCGGCCGGCGCGATACGATTATGGTTCCCGCTGAGTTCCTCGACGACTTCATCACGGCCCTTCAGGACATCCGGGAAGCCTCGGATCTGGAGGAATAGCCTTTCATTTCTCTCAAAACCGACGACTGCTGCGGTCGGGCGAGTCCCCGCTCTTCGGGGAAACCATTTTTATTTATGAGAAGCATGACCGGATTCGGTCGCGGCGAAGCTGCGGCACAGGGATGGAAAATCGAGATCGAACTCTCGGCGGTGAACCGCAAGCAATCGGACATCAACGTCAATCTTCCCGGGTCTCTCATCGAGCTCGAAGCCGAAGTGCGACGTGTCATCGGTGAAGCGATCTCGAGAGGCCGCGTCAACGCACGGGTCAATCTCAACCGCGACGGCGGAAGCGTCAGCCAGCTCAACTTCGACGAGGGGCTCGCAACTCAGTATGTTGACGCCTTCAAGGGATTTGCCGAGAAAAACGGACTCGAAACCCACGTCGAGGCCGCCGATCTCTTCCGCGCTCCCGGCGTTTTCAAACTCGATGACGCCCGCGTCTCCGCCGCCGACGTCAAAGACGGTATTTTCTCCGCTCTCGCCGAATCCATCACCCAACTCATCCAGATGCAGGAGGAGGAAGGCGCGCACCTTCACGACGACCTCTCCAGCCGCATCACCCGGATCGAGACCTGCGTGTCCGTTGTCAAAGAACTGTCCCCGACGGTTCCTCAAACCTACCGGGAAAGCCTCCTCAAACGACTCAACGAATCCGGGATCGATTGCGATTTCAGCGATGACCGCATTCTCCGTGAGATCGCCCTCTTCGCCGAGCGCTGCGATGTCACTGAAGAACTGACGCGGATCGACCATCACGTCGCCCAGTTCCGCAAGTATTTCGAAAGCGACGAACCGACCGGCCGTCCTCTCGATTTTCTCTGTCAGGAACTCAACCGCGAGCTGAATACGATTGGCAGCAAAGCGAACCACCCCGGCATCGCCCAGGAGATCGTAAACGCCAAAACCGAACTCGAGAAATTCCGCGAGCAGGTGCAAAACGTGCAGTAAAGCGTTTGATCACGGCGGCCTAACAGGGTTAGGTCATGGAGTTAACCCTGTTGAATGAAGATTCTTGATCTCCAGCGTCGCGGCTTGCTCTGCGTGGTATCCGGCCCTTCGGGCTCGGGGAAGACGACGCTTTGTCGCCGCTTCTCGGATGAAGACAAAGGCGCCACCTACGCGATTTCAGCGACGACCCGCGATCCCCGCGCCGGTGAGGAAAATGGCATCGACTACTATTTCATGACCCGTGAGGAGTTCGAGACCAAAGCGACGAAGGGCGAATTTCTCGAATACGCAGAGGTTCACGGGAATCTCTACGGGACTCTCAAAAGCGAGGTGATCCGCCACATCGACGCGGGACGGGACGTGCTCATGGATCTCGATGTCCAGGGCGCGGCTCTGATTCGCGAGCAGGGCGACACCCGCATCCGGGAAGCCTTCGTCGACGTTTTCATCCTCCTCCCGAGTGATGACGAATTACTGAAACGCCTCGGCGTTCGCGGCACCGAATCGCAGGAACAGGTCGATCTGCGCCTCCAGAATGCCCACGAAGAGATCCGGCACTGGAAGGACTATCGCTACACGATCATCAGCGAGGACAAAGAGACCGACTTCGCCACCTTCAGCTCTATCATCAACGGCGAACGCCGCCGCTCGACCCGCCTCAAAGACAAAGGCGCTCAGAAGCGGGCCGGAGCGCATCCTGAGCTCGATCTCTAGATCCAGTCGATCCGGGTAGATCACCATGGTGGCCTTCTCGCTCCGGGAGAAGTGGCGAAGATTTACGCAAGGCCCTGCAGCCCGCCCCGAAAACTCCCCACTTGCGCAAACCACAGCTGGAAACGACCTTTCCCCGTGAGCACTTCTTCGACAGGGAAAAACATCGTCCTCGGGGTCACGGGATCCATCGCCGCCTACAAAGCCGCCGATCTCGTGAGCCGATTGACGAAAAGCGGGCACGAAGTTCACGTCGTGATGACGAATGACGCGCAGGAATTCATCACCCCGCTGACGCTCCAGGTCCTTTCCCGCCAGCCGGTCACGACGAATCTCTACGACGAAAAGCAAAACTGGCACCCCGGCCACATCGAACTCGCTGACAATGCCGACCTCCTCGTCGTCGCGCCCGCGACCGCCAACGTCGTCGCCCAGTTCGCCAACGGCATCGCCGGCGACACGCTTGGCGCGATCCACCTCGCGACCCTCGCTCCCGTTCTCATCGCCCCCGCGATGAACGGCAAAATGTGGCAACACCCTGCTACTCAGGCTAACGTCGATACACTCAAGTCACGCGGCGTCTCCTTCATCGGCCCCGAAGAAGGCCTCCTCGCCTGCGGCTACGAAGGAATCGGACGGCTCTGGCCCGTCGAAGGCATCGAAGCCGAAATCGAACGCCTCCTCGCGGAAAAAGCCTGAGCCGGATGCACTTTCTCATCACCGCCGGGCCCACCCGCGAACCGATTGACCCGGTTCGCTACCTTTCAAATCGCTCTTCGGGGAAAATGGGATACGCCCTCGCCGAAGCCGCGCTCGCCGCCGGACACGAGGTCACCTTGATCTCCGGCCCCGTTTCTCTAAGACCTCCCGAAAAGGCCACCGTCATCCAGGTCGAAACCGCCCGGGAAATGTTCGATGCCGTCGCCTCGCAGATCGCCAAGGCCGGGGTCGCGATCTTTTGCGCCGCCGTCGCCGACTACCGCGTCGCGGAACAGGCCGGCGAAAAGATCAAAAAGTCAGCCGACACGCTCACTCTCGAGCTCGTCAAAAATCCTGACATCCTCGGCAGCGCACGGGGAGAATTTGGTTTCAAAGGTTTTCTCGTCGGGTTCGCCGCGGAAACCACCGATCTCGAAAAACACGCTGTCGGGAAACTCGAAAAGAAAGGCTGCGATCTCCTCGTCGCCAACGACGTGAGCCGCAGCGACATCGGGTTCGATCATCAGGAAAACGAAGTCATCGCCTTCCACCGCGACGGGCGGAAAACACCCCTCCCCCGCGCCCTCAAAAGCGAGATCGCAGAGGAACTGATTCGGCTGATCGAAATTTCGGTTTAATGCGCCGCGTCAGAGATTGACCCGCGAGATTCGAGGCAATACGCTTCGGCGATGTTGAACCATTGGATCTCTTTTCTCATTCGAGGACGCTGGATTTTCGCGACGATTTTGATCGCTGCGATGGCCGCTTCGTTGTGGATCATGCCGCAGTTGAGTTTCAGTTTCAATCTGGGCCGGATGCTGCGCGGGGACGATGATCAGGTCGTCGATGTGAAGGAGTTTTACTCGACTTTTCCACCGTCTGACGGCCACATCATGCTGAGCGCATCGGCAGACAGAACCCTGACAGTGAACGATTTGCGAGCCACCGAGATGTGGGCAGATCAGCTGCGCGCGCTTCCGGAAGTGAAGGCAGTCATTTCCCCCAACCTCCTCCTCAACCTGAAGCTCGACGGCTTCACTCTCGACGAGTGGGCGCGACTCGGCGGAACCGGAAACGAACCGCTCGTCCTCGGCGACGGCCCCGGGATGGAAACCTTCAAAGGCAATCTCATCTCGCGGGACCTGCAGTCGGTCGCGCTCTATCTGATCAAGGAAAAGGGCATCAGTCGCCGCGCGCTTCACGATGCGGTGGAAAAAACGCTCATCCCCCCGTGGCCGGACGCGAAACTCCGCATCGTCGGAACCGACTATCTCTTACAGAAAATGGGCGGATTGCTCAGGTCGAATTTCCGGGCCCTGATTCTCTTCGAGGTCCTTGCGCTACTCCTCATCATTCCGTTTTTCATGCGATCGTTGCGACGAGCCTACCTTCCGGTCCTGATTTCATGGGCGGCGCTGTCGTTCTATCTTTCGATCTTCATTCTCGCAGGCCAGAAATTCGGTCCGATGCACCTCGCGGGGCCGGGGCTGATTCTAATCATCGGATTGGCCGACGCGATTCATCTCCAGCAAAAGTTCGACGACGCACGCGCCGAAGGGCTCGGGATAGCGGAGTCGCTCCACGCGATGTTCCGCAGTGTCGGGAGGGCGTGCGCACTCACTTCGCTGACAACTATCTGCGGCTTCCTCAGTCTGCTCGTGGCGCGACATGAAGAGATTTTCGATTTCGGAATCTGGTGTGCGATCGGCGTGGCAACGGCCTACCTTACCGTGATCATCTTTCTCCCCGTCGCTCTGATTTTCTTTCCCGGAAAAGGAGCCCCCGCTCCGATGCGCTCCCTCATCAACACTCGTCTGTTGCGGCGCTTCGCCGCGCCGGTGACCGTGTTGCTCGTCATTCTCGCAGCGGGCGTGTTCCGCACCAAAATGGATTCCTCCCTCGATCGCGAGCTGCCGGAATCGCTCGAGGTTGTCCAGAACGGCAACTGGTTCGCTGAGAACTTCCGCGGCCTCGATCGCATCGAGGTCGACCTCCACGCCGACCTCCGGGACCCGAAGGTATTCTCTCTCGTCGAAAGAATGCAGAACGATTTGCGGAACTTTCCGGGAATCTCGGGATCCCGCTCCTACGTCGACGCCATCCAGATGACCCTCGCTCCGGAAGTCGTCGAAACGGAGGACGGCCCGATGCTGGGGATACAGGCGCTGGGCTCCGGCGGGGCCTTTCCCGAAACCTTACTCAACCGCGATCTCGATCGGGCCTGCATCGTTTTCTATCGAACCCGGGGTTTCGGCACCGAAGGCTACGAGGCCTTTCGCGACCGCGTGAGCGACTACGCCAGCGAACTCCCCGGCGACGGAACGATGAAACTCAACGGCTATCTCCCGATGTTCTACGAAAGCACCACGCTCATGTCGAAGACGATGGTGATGAGTCTTGGTTGCTCACTCGCGATGATCACGATCATTCTCATCGTCGTCTTGAGGTCCACGAAACTCGCTCTGCTCTGCCTCGTCCCGAATGCGATCCCTCTACTCGTCGTCGCCGGAATCAGCGGGTGGATGGGCGCGTCGCTGCACCTCGGTATCCTCATCGTTTTCTCGATCGGCCTGGGCCTCGCAGTCGATGACACGATCCACCTCATGGTCCGCTTCAAACAGCTTCAGAAAGAGAAACCCGAAGACAGCCATCGCGCCCTCATGGACGAGGCGATCGTCTCGACCGGTTTCGCGATCGTCCTCACCTCGGTCGTCCTCCTCATCTCGGCGGCCTGCTTTCTCAGCTCCAGTTTCACCACCCTGCGTTGGACGGGCGTCACGCTCGGCATCGTCGCAATCACCGCGCTCCTCGCCGACCTCATCGTTCTCCCCTGGCTCATCGAAAAATTTCACCGAACCGATCCGACCAAACCACTCCCCGCTTCGACATGAAAACCCCGGTCCTGCTCGCACTCTCAGTTGCCATCTCCCCTGCCTTCGCTGAGGAAGTCACCTACTCGCGCGACATCGCGCCCATTCTTCAGGAAAGCTGCGTCGGCTGTCACCGGGAGGGAGGAGGCGCGCCTTTCAACCTGACCGACTACGAATCGACGAAGCGAAAAGCACGAACGATCCTCCGCGTCGTCGAAAGCCGCTACATGCCGCCCTGGCACGCCACCGGCGGCGACATCCCACTCGTCGACGACCGGCGACTTACCGAAGAGCAAATTCACCGATTTCAAAAGTGGGTCGACGCAAACCGTCCCGAAGGCGATCCCGCCGACCTTCCGGCTCCCCGCGATTATCCCGACGGATGGAAACTCGGCGAGCCCGATCTCATCCTGACAATGACCGATGCCTACGAGCTTCCCGCCGACGGCCCTGACATTTATCGAAGCTTCGTCATCCCGACCGGCCTGACAAAAGACAAATTCCTCAAAGCAGTTGAGTTCCGCCCCTCCACACCCGAGGTCGTGCACCACTCTCTTTTCTCCGTCGATACAAAAGGGCGCGCCCGTGCAGTCGACGCAGCTGATCCGGAACCCGGCTTCGCCGAAATGCCGATCGGCGAAGGGTCCGGTCGCAGCATTGGCGGCTGGGTGCCGGGAGCGAGTCCGCGCCCCCTTCCCGAAGGACTCGCCCACCACATCCCCGCCGGGAGCGACATCGTTCTCCAATCGCACTTTCATCTCACCGGCAAACCCGAGAAAGAACGCTCCCGGATCGGCCTCTATTTCGACAAGAAGCCCCCCGAGCGCCACTTCACCTCGATCCAGCTGCCTCCCGCATTCGGTGCCTTCTCCGGGATCGACCTCGCACCGGGAGCAGAGGAAACCGTCGTCACCGATTCATTTGAACTGCCGGTTGCCGTGAGGGCTTTCGGAGCGCATCCGCATTCGCACTACCGCGGAAAATCTCTTTCGATGAGCGCTCACCTCCCCGACGGAGAAACCATCGTGCTGCTCGACATCCCCGACTGGGACATGGATTGGCAGGAAGAATATCGCTTCGCCCATGAAGTCGCCCTGCCCGCAGGAACCCGACTCGAAGCCACCATCGTGTGGGACAACTCAGCGGAATCGAGCGACAATCCCGTCGTCCCGCCCGTCCGGGTGCGCTGGGGCCTCGAGTCCTATGATGAGATGGGGAGCATCGATCTTTTCGTGATTCCCGAAGGCGACCGGAAACAATCAGCGGTCGCTCTGAAAAAACTGAATCATGCAAAACGTGACCATCTCGTCTGGAAGGCCGGAAGCCATGTCGTCGGGAAGGACAAACTCACCGTCTTCGGAAAACTGCGCGACGAGGCCATCGCCCGCTTCGACACCAACGGCGACGGGATTCTCGGACAGGACGAACGCGCTCTCGCCAAACAAAGCCTGCAGGCGGTTTTGCCGTAGGTTAGATGCCCCCCGGTCACTCGAGATCCCCGTCATGGAGGAATCCCTTACCTAAAACACCTCCATCACCTCGATCCGGCAGGGAGCAATGCCGTTCCCCACGAAATCGAGTTTTCCGGCGACGCCTTTGGAAACGTCGATAATACGACCGTGAGTATAAGGCCCTCTGTCATTGATCCTGACGATCGCAGACCGCTCGTTGTTGAGATTGGTCACTTTCACCAGCGTTCCCATCGGCAGTGTTTTGTGAGCAGCGGTGTTGCCCGAATCGGAAAGCCGTTCTCCACTCGCGGTTTTCGTTCCCCCGTTCGTCCGCACACTGTACCAGGACATTTTTCCCTCATGCACCTGACCGGTCCGGCGCAGCCCGGGCCTGATGAAATTATGATCTCTGTCAGCTTGATCAGTCGTCGCACTCGCCTGCCCGCCGGGAATCCCCAGGGATTCACACGACGTCAGCAGCAACGGTATAAAAGCGGCAAAACCAAGAAGGGGAAGGCGACTCATGGTGAAACTTCCGGTAAACATTGTCGTTTGAAAGCTTTTTTACTCCCCCTTGAAGCCGGGGAATCGGCGCAGACGGACGAACGCCCCGGAACCTGAGAGGTGGGGCCTGCGCCTCGCCCGGGCTCAGCAGGTAGCGCACGACCTCGACAGCCGACTCCGCCCCCGCCGTTTCCCCGCCATGCCCCGTGGTTCTCATTCGGCTCTTTTTTACTTCGGCATTTCCCGATTCCGTGTCAAAAAGGAGCATGCTGAAAAACTGGCTCCCCCTCCTTTTTCTTCTAACGCTTTGCCCCTGCCCCTCTCTCGCAGACGACACGATCAAGATCGCGGTGCTCGACATGCAGAAGGTGTTCGCGAGTCACCCCTCGACGGCCAAAGCCACGAAGGACCTGTCCGCTGCCCGTGAAACCTCACGGGCCGATTTCAAAGAGAAATCGAACACGCTGAAAAAAACGCTCCAGAATCATCAGGAGCTGATCCGTGCCGGAAAGAAAGAGGAAGCGGTGGAGGAACTCAAAAAAGCGAACGAAGCCGAAAAGGCGATCGCGACGCTTCGCTCGACGGGGCTTCGTGATCTCGAAGAGGCTTTTCGCAAAGCGAAGTTGGAAATCATGAAAGACATCCAGAAGTCGGTCGCCGAGTTCAACAAAGACGCGCGTTTTGCCGTCATCCTCGATCAGTCGTCGGCCTCGTCGAACGGGCTCCCTCAGGTCGTCCACGCACCCGGGGCAACCGACATCACGAACGACGTAATTTCTTTTATCAAAAAGAACGCAGAAACAAAATCGGAGTGAGCGCGCAACCCGTCATCCTTCCGGTCGACCGTCTCGCCCGGCTCTGGCCTGACCGACTCAGGAACCGGCGCGTCGGCGCAGTGCTTCACGCCGCCTCGATGACGAGTCATCTCGAGCCGACCCTCGCCGTTCTCGAATCGCTTTCCTCATCCGGGCAGATCGAACTGACCGCGCTCTTCGGGCCTCAGCACGGCTTTGAAACGACGACTCAGGACAACATGATCGAGTGGACCGGCTACCGGCATCCGCGGCTCGATATTCCGATCCACAGCCTCTACGGCAAACACCGCGAACCCACCGGCGAGATGCTCGAGGGCATTGACGTTCTCTTCATCGATCTCATGGATATCGGGGCGCGCTACTACACCTTTATCTGGACGATGTTCCTCTGCATGAAAGCAGCAGAGGAACGCGGCATCAGCGTCGTCGTCGCAGACCGCCCCAACCCGATCAACGGCATCGACGTTGAAGGCCGCCCTCAGGAGAAAGATCATCTCTCCTTCGTCGGACTTTACCCGCTGCCGATTCGACATGGGAAAACAATCGGAGAACTCGCGAGGCAATTCCAGGCAGCGTGCTACCCGGGCGTTGACCTCGAAGTCCTTCCGATGGAGAACTGGAACCGAGATCAGTTCCACGATGAGACCGGACTTCCCTGGGTGATGCCATCGCCTAACATGCCCACGATCGACACCGCGATCGTCTACCCGGGAATGTGTTTGCTCGAAGGAACGAACGTCTCCGAAGGACGGGGAACAACGCGGCCGTTCGAACTCTTCGGCGCTCCGTGGATCGACGGCGAAGCACTCACCGCGGAACTGAATTCCCTCGCGCTACCGGGCGTCCTTTTCCGCGCCGCATCATTCGAACCCGGCTTTCAAAAATACGCCGGCGAGATCTGTCGGGGCGCACAGTTTCACGTCACAGACAGGCGCGCCTTTCACCCCGTCGCGACCACGCTCACGATTCTAGAATTACTGCGGGAGAAACACCCATCCGACTTCGCGTGGAAGCAGCCGCCCTATGAATATGAATTCAACAAACTCCCGATCGAGATTCTCTGCGGTCGGCCTGAATCCGTTCTTTTCGATGAAACCGTGTAAAGTTCCCGCTCTCCTCATTTGCCTCGTCGGCGTCGCCGGCCTTTCCCCGGCAGCAATCGCGGCGAGCCCCGAAGTCACGTGGCGCGAGATTCTCGCGACACCGCTCGAACGGGAGAACTTCATGGAAACACCGGAGGAATTTGCCGCCGTTATCCCCCCTCGCGCCGTCGCCGCCGAGGGGATACGCCCGTTTACCGGAGTGCTCAAAGCGATTTACGAAACCTTCGAAAACCCACCGACGACACACTATTTTTTCTGCACCGTCTACTACACGCCGCGTGAATCCGGGTTCACCGAAGAACGGGGATTCAACACGACGCCCGATTCGCTGAGGGCGCTGCGCTCAAAGAAATTCCCCCACGATTTCGTCAAAGCCACCTACGTCGAAGGCTTCGGACGCCTCGCTGAGCCGGTTCGAGGACGTCCCTATCTCTCGTATGATGGAAAGTTCCACACCCGGATTCTCGGGAACCGGAACAACACCCTCATCGACCGCAAATCAATTGCGGTGCATCGGGGGAATCCCCTCTTCGGGAAAACGACGAGAGCCTGGATTCTCGACCCCGGGATGTATAACCAATTCGGAGCGGTGCGTTTTCAAGTCGGCGACACCGGCGGCGGACTCTACAAAAGCCAGATCGACCTCTACTGGGGCGAAGACGATCCCCTCGGCCCCGGAGCCGACGTCTGGCGTCCCGCATCGTGCGATGTCGCAGTGAGCTGGATCGTTCCGGTGTTGGTTTGGTAGGGGAGCCCGCAAAATCCCTAAATCCCTAAATCCCTAAATCCCTAAATCCCTAAATCCCTAAATCCCTAAATCCCTAAATCCCTAAATCCCTAAATCCCT
>JBLXHA010000002.1:256908-354081 GCA_048260165.1 Verrucomicrobiales bacterium | reverse complement strand
CCCTAAATCCCTAAATCCCTAAATCCCTAAATCCCTAAATCCCTAAATCCCTAAATCCCTAAATCCCTAAATCCCTACCCCTGTATCCACCCACGATAGGGTCCCGGCTCGGAATCTTCGATGGGGATTGCTCCGACTGTTTTCTGATAATATTCGTCCGCGCCGGAGTAGCCGATGATGGCGTAGGCGTAACCGGCGTCCTCCATCGCGGTTAACGCTCTCAGCAAAAGCGCGGTTCCGACTCCCTGCCCACGACTCGTTTCGATGACTCCGGTGGGACCGAAAAACCCGCGGAAGCTCGTGTCGTAACAGGCGAATCCAGCGGGACGCGACTCTGCGTCCAACGCCACAAAGCACGTGATGGGATGTCCCGAGAATGCCATCTCCACCTCCGAGGCCCAGCGCTGACTGAAATGCCCGGCCACCCAATCGACGACGAGTTTTCTCTCGGGAGAAAGCGGACGTTTAATCACAAATCCCGCCCCCTCAAGCGAAGCCATCGCCGGCTGTGAGTCAGGTAAGTCGTAGAGTTTAACGAGGAGATCTCCCATTTTGAAATGCCACCAGCATGCACAGAAACCGGTCAGGGTTCAAGCTCGCTCGGTTGTGAAGGGAATGGCCAGGCTCCGGGCTAGAATCTTAACAACTCAGCCGGCATTCCATACTGTTCCGTCCAGATCTCATAAAACACATCACTGTGACCTCCACTGTAATCGACGAGGACCCAGCCATTCACCGTTCTGAGGAATAAGGCGACCGTGTCTGAGTTACCAAATTCAGGGTAGGCAATTGGGTTGCCACTCTTGTCTTCTGACACTCCCCGAAAGAGCGCCCAGTTGCGAAACCCTCTGAGACTGCCGTTGAAGAGGATGGGCTTTCCGGCAACTTTCTCCAACTTCGGTCGGGCCAGACCAAACAGCTTTTTCCGAAGCGGATCAGCTTTAGCGATCTCAACAGGTTGTGAGGCATCCGGCTCGTAGATATCGTTCCATCCATCCGAACCCGGTGAAATGATGAGATCTTCAGCGGAAGCCGACTGGAGGCTGAGTGCCGCAACGACGTAGGTAACAAGCAGTGTGAATTTCATGAACAATGGACGATTATTTCATCGGAATATACCTTTATTTGAATAGGAATACAGCTGAGTTGTGCCCTCAGAAATTGAGATAAACTGATGAAGGACGCAGCGATTTCCAGGAAGCCACTTCGAAACGGCAGATCGTGCAGACAAAGAAAGGAAGTGCCTTACTTCCCCTTGGTCCCTCCGGCGGGAATTCGTACCAATTACCAGTGGCTTCCTTGACTTTTACCCATTATGAATCAAATAGTAATTCTAAAGGCGGCATCTCCGATCGTAGGCGGACGTTTCTATAATGAGGTTCCCACAAGATTCCTCAAATAACTTTTTGATCATGAACTCCAAGCAATTGCTGAGAAAGCTAAATATCGGTGCCCTTCTCGTGATACTATCCATCACCAGCGTCTCCTACGCCCAGAATAATGGTCCCGGGTTTCTCGCTGCACCGGTGCTCGACGACAGCAGTTCTGTCGGAGGGATTTGGTTCGAAGACTTCTTTCCGTATACTACAGCAGTGCCAATCACTCTTTCGACTAGAACCGGCAATGAAACGACTGAGATGCAGGCTGAGGCAACCGTGCCACTCTTTTTCAGCCCTTCAGGAGACCGCCTCTTATCGACGACCTTGGTTTTAAACCGCTCCGGTGCCAATGATTCCTCCAGTGTAGGAGCCAATTACCGATGGCTCACGGCAGACGAAAGTATGATCGTCGGATTTCGTATTCATGGCGATTTCACCGACACAGCCTCGGGGAATCAATTCGGACAACTTGGCCTGGGCTTTGATTTGTTTACCAACAAAGGAATCGATTTTCATGGAAACCTTTACCTCGCTGAGAATGACTCCAAAATTACTGACCGGTTGACCCAGAGGACACGGACTCAGGATATCGATTTTTCGGATCCTTTTGCAACAGGGAACGAGATTCAGCAAATCAAGACAACCAATATCGTCGACGTTCTCAACGAATACGAGTTCCGCGAAGTTGGACGGCGCGGCGGCGATTTACGAGCAGTCGTAGACGTCCCCGTTGTTAGCGATTTCATCGCGACGCGAATGAGCTTTGGGGGGTATCACTATGAAGGGAATTTTGGCGGAGCAGACCTTACGGGGCTTCTCGCCGGCATTCAATTTTTCCCCTTTCGAGGAGTCGTCGTAGGCGCAGATTACTACGGACACGAAGAATTGCATGGCGACAATTGGTTCTTCAGCGGAGGGGTTACGATACCGGTGGAAGGAGAGAACTTTTTCGATCCACGCGAATGGGGTCGCGGCTTGGCAAAGGCATTCTCACAACGTCCCAAGTCACGTCAGTCAACAGGTCGCGAGTATATGCAGGCAAAAATGCTGACCGGACCGGTTAGAGAGAGCCGCATGACTATCGAACAGTCCGGCCCCCTCCTCGTCAATTCATTCAATCGCTCTCAGTCCTCTACTGAAACCAAAGTAATTGCATCGGACATTGTTTTCGTGAACAACGGAGCGGCAGTCGGCAATGGCATTCTTGCGGGAAGCGCCGCCGGCACAGGCACGGCGGAACGCCCCGTCGATACAATTCAAGCGGGAGCCAACATCGTCCAGACAGGCTTTGGTGGTATTGCTACGGTCTACACTCAGGCAACCGGCACTACCTACGCAGAAGATGTCGTAGTAGACTCGACCGGGACCAACCTCGCATCCGGCACGATATCAACCCCGCGCGTCCTTGCCGGACCGGCCACGCAAATCGTGTTCACCTCCAGTTTTGTAGCTATCGCAGCCTGTGATGGAAAATCATTTGGCGGGGACACACCTAGAGTAAATATGGATGGCGGATTCGCATTCGACACGGTTCAGTCTGCCACTGTTCAGGGGTACTCGATCACCACAGGATTAGGATTCAATCCTTCGGGCCTTGGAGGTTTCGGAACTGGAATTGCCGCGACTGATGTCTCACAGTTCACGGCCGATCGGAACATGATCAGTTCAACGGGCGACCGGGGAATAGCGATCGAATCCGACATAGCGACGCTCGTCAATGTGACAGACAACGTCGTCAGCCTCAGTTCAAATACGGCTCTCGAAATGTCCGTCGGTGCATCATCCGGCAACTTAAACGTGACAGTCACCGGGAATGAATTTCTCGATGCGGGAGACGATGGCGTCTTCATCGACATCGACACCGATGGCGTTGGGACAACCTCATCCACCCTCATTTCCGGGAACACTATTCTTCGTGCTTCCTCGACTGGAATTGACATCGACACGTCGTTCAACAATGGAAGCACGAACACTGTCACAGTCTCTTCGAATATGGTCAGTAACTCGGGCAATGATGCCCTTGAAGTCGATTCCGACGTAGGCAGCGGCGCAAACGGGAGCCTCCTTATCACAGGCAACACTTTCCTGAACGCCGGAGCAACTGGCGTGCAAATCGATGCCGATTGGGACACTACCGGAACAGTCTCCCTCAATTTGTCCAACAACCGCATCGAGATGAGCAACGATGATGGATTTGACTTACACATCGATCCCAGTGCTACGAATCAGAGCGGCATCATCGCCGGGAACGCCTTCATTAACAATGGAGGCGATTCCATCGAGTTGACAGTTCATCTTGGCGATCCAATGCCGTTCTCGGGAACGGGTAATACAAGCGTCGGTGCCGGTAGCGGGCTTATGCTGAACGACGGCGACACTTCCGACGCGACCGGGTCAATCGAGATCAATGGCACGGTAATCAATTTTCCCAGCCCGGGTAATATCGCCGAGTAAACGGAGCTTTCTCTGCAGCCGCGTTCGGTGCTAACCTCCGGCTTATGCCCAGATTCCTGTTTCGCCCGGTCGACGTAGCAACATTGGGTGCCTTCCGCCTCATCTGGGGGGCGCTGCTGACAGCGGAGGCCCTCTCACGATTCCGCCATGTCACAGGAATCTATTCTCCCGAATTCACTCATTTCCGCTACCTGATGGCACAATGGGTGCCCCTGCCCACAAGCCACACATTTCTCTACTTCGAGTGCGGACTCCTCACCATTGCCGGCCTCGCCATTCTTTTCGGTGTTTGGTTCCGGACAGCATCGGTGACTTACGGACTGACGTTTCTGCATTTATTCCTCATCGACGAGGTTTACTACAACAATCACTTCTACCTTACCGTGCTGGTCTGCTTTCTGATGGCGATGACGCACGCCGACCGTGCTTTCAGCATCCGTTCCTACCGCGCGCGCGACAATGATGGCTGCGCACCCGCTGAAACCGTAGCATCGTGGGAATACTGGTTGATACGCGGACAAATCCTCGTTCTCTACATCTTCGGAGGAATCGCAAAACTGAACGGCGATTGGATCCGCGGCGAACCACTGCGCTACTGGTTCAGCATGGGGGACCAGATCAAGTGGCCACTCAGTCTGGTCGCCTCGCAGGATTGGTTCGCGATGATGGCCTCGTGGGGAGGAATCTTCATTGATCTCGTCTGCCCGTTTTTTCTTCTTTGGAAAAGAACCCGCTGGATCGCGATGACGGTATTCATCTCCTTCCACCTCATGAACAGCCGGCTTTTCAAAATCGGGCTCTTCCCCTGGATCGCGATCGGGCTTCTGGTTCCGTTCTTCGCACCGTCAACCGCCCGTATCGCCTGGGGATGGCTTCAGCGCTTCGTGGCCGGCGTCCGACGAATCCGCATGCCTGAACTCGATGCATTATCTCACTCCTCGAGAATTCCACCAATGTGGATCGCTGCTGTATTCGTCGTCTATTTCTCCATCCAGATCGCCGTCCCATTCCGCCACTTCCTCTGGGGGCAGCGGCCCGATTGGACCGAAGTGGGGCAGAAATTCTCGTGGCGCATGATGCTGCGCAACAAGGATGCTTACATCCGCTTTGTATTCGACCCGCCAGAGGCCGAAGATTGGCTCAACGCGAACCCCGACAAGCGGCCAAACATCGCGGCCGAACACATCACGAGAATGTCAGAGCACCCCTGGATGCTTCTTCAATACGTCCGGCATTTGGACAAAAGCCTCGCCGCTAACGGATTTCCCGGGACAGAAATTTATGTGCATTCGGTCGTCTCCTTGAACGATCACCCCTACCAGGTCATGATCGATCCGACAGTTGATCTCACTGACGCAGCTTACCCCCTTTGGGGAATCCCGGAATGGATCGCCCCTCTCGATCCCTCCGCGGTTCAAGACACGCAGCCATTGGAAGAAAAAGACCGTATCGTCGCAATCCAAAAAGGTTTTGCCGACTACCTCAAGCGACATCCCGAGAAGCGCCCTCTCGGACTGGGACAACCCGAGTAGACAGGACCATCTGAATCTGTCTCGCGGAGGCCGCCACTACAAAATTACCTTTCGCGGACGGCTTAACCGAAACCGTCCGGCTTCTCCGAGCTCATTCGCGCGTGTCGTCGATACGCGGCTCGAATCAAAGCCATCATTTTCTGAAATTCAATTTCTCTGTCCAGCGGCAAGCGGATGAACACCTGAGATAAGTTACCGGGACTACGGCGGATCCACGAAGGGGTCCATGCGGTAGTCGGCTCCAACGTCATCCATATAAAACTCCACCTTCCCGCAGTTTCGACAGACATAGAGGATCAGATTCTCCCGGTTCAAAAACAGTTCTGCGAGGTCACCCATAAGACCGACGCGCGATCCTTCATGAAATCGCCGAACCCCTGCATATTCCATCATGTGATCGCACCGCAGACACGACCGCATTTGCTTCATCCGCTCATCGTATTTTCTCTGCGCCTCGTCAGAGAGTTCGACGTTCACCTTTTTCGGATTCCCGCATTTCCAACAAACCTCCCAGTCGTCATCTCCGGTAGTTGCCTTACAAATTGCGCACGTCCACATCGTCAGTATAAAAGTTTAAAGAAAGACAACTCACCTGTCTCTCGAAATTTTCTTCCCGACAACTTTGCCGGTAACGCGATATCGGGATTGAGCCAATTCAGGTGCATCCCCCGGATTCTCGACCACGACTCCGCGTCCAGGCCCTGAATGGATAAACTTGATACCGCCATCTGAATCCACCCTGAGGAAGCCCGTGTGATTGTCGAGACCGACGATGTAGTAACCTTCGCCCTGGCTCTTCACACTGCTCAGAAAGCCTCCGGGGGAGGTATCACTGAACCGTTTCACACTTTCCCCGGGAGCAATCGCGAGAATCATCGTCTCTGATGCGGCCTGAGCCAGTCGAATGCGATCCAACTCCACGCCGGCCTGTTCCAAAGTCGTAGTGACAAAATACCCGCAGGCGATAGAACCCTCTTTGGGTGTCTGAGATGTTCCTGAAAACGTCCAGGGCGTCCCTATCCATTTTTCGTGGATCGCGGCCAGCTTAAGCGTGAACGCTCGCTCTTCCGGCGAGCTCTGCACTACTGCGACCTCGCTACCGCTCTCCGCTTGAACCCCTTCTTTATCAGCTCCGCATCCTGCCAAAACCCCGGCGAGGACCAACCAGAGCACGCGCCGGATCGCTCTTCGCTCGGATCCGTGTTCGCTTGTCGGCTTCATCGGTAGATTGCTCTCTCCTAACAGTGTCTTATACCGCCGTCAGTTTACCTGCAAACGGGACTGTCTACTTCGGCGGCAACCCCGCACAGGACCGGCATTGATTCGTTTTTGACTACCATTCAAAAAAAGGGTGCCGGAATCAGGTTCGATCTGAAAGAAGAAAATGAGATACCTCAAGGCGAGTTAGGCTATGGGCGGGTCGCACTGGCTTCGAACATCTCTCGGAGCGAGATGGCGACTTTGCCACCATTTCAAGCAAAGGCCGAATGCCCTTATCCCGGTTTTTGCTTTTTTGCGCCTAAAACTTTCAGTTCCCCGTCCCTGCAACCGGAGCGGGCACAGGCTTCGGAATCGCGACGGGCTCAGTGCCCTCGGGCCGCAGTTCGGGCTTCGGCTCGACCACGGGACGCTTCATCGCGGGGAGATCCACTTTCTCCTGAGCTTTCTGATCGGCTTCGCCAAAGGTCACCGGGGTAACTCCGTCGGCTGGAATCAGTGGTGGCGGGATCGCTGCTTTTTCGGCACCCTTACCATTTGCGAGCGGAGGCAGTTCGTCCTCGAAATTCAGCTTCCCGTTTGCGATCTCTTCAGCGGTGAGCCCACCTTCCGAAGCTTCTGATTCAGCACCGGCCTCTTCGTGTCCGAACGGATTCGCCTTTCTCAATCCGTTCGTGATTTCGGATTTGGCCTCGTCGATCGAGGAGGCGTTGTATCCGAGAAAATAGAAAATCACGAGGGCGGCGATCAGCACTGCGAGAATAAAATTGAGGAAGACGGGAGCGCCACCCGGCTTTCCGGGCCGACGTCGGGAAAAGAGCGGTTTTTTACCGGTGCGAAAAAGGCTGTCCTTCTTAATCGTATCCTTCATCTCCCCCATGAGCTCATTGTCGGAGAAGCGGTCCGTTTCGGAGGTGCTCAGGTCTTCAAGGAAATCGGCGACATCCACGTCAAGGTATTCGCTGTAATTGCGAATGAAGCTTTTGGCGTAGGCCACACTGGGGAACATCGAAAAATCGTCTGCTTCGATGCTGCGAATCGTGCTGGTATGTATATGCGTTTCGTGGGCTACATCTTCAATCGATAAGCCTTTTTCACGCCGCGTATTGCCAAGTTCCTGTCCGATAGTTGCCATAAGTGGCCGGGAATAGTCCCGCGATTCACTGATAGAATCATTTCTTTGGGATTCCGCCTATAGTTCACGAAATCATTACTTTCACAACCTTCAGCTGAAGATTAGTCAAAGTCATCCGAAAGGTCGACGAGAATTTCCCGCGGCTTGGCGCCGTCTCCGGGGCCGATAATGCCGCGGCTCTCAAGGATATCGATCATTCTCGCGGCGCGGGTGTAGCCGAGGCGGAGGCGCCGCTGGAGCAACGACGTGGAGGCTTTTTTCTCCGAATAGATCACCTCGAGACATTTTTCGAGCACTTCCTCATCAGCGTCAGAGATCTCTTCATCGCCATCGTCCATCGTTCCGGATTCAATAGCGGCGTGGGCCTCGCTCTCGAAATTCGGTGTCCCCTGCGAGGCGCAGGCATCGACGAGGTCCTGGGCTTCCTCATCGGTAATGAGTGCGCCCTGAGCACGAATGAGCTGCGCGCTTCCCGGCGGGAGATAGAGCATGTCCCCTTTTCCGCAGAGGTTTTCCGCTCCGTTGGAATCGAGAATAATCCGGCTGTCCGTCTTCGATGAAACCTGGAAGGCGACGCGGGACGGGATATTCGCTTTGATCACCCCCGTCACGACTTCGGCCCGCGGGGTCTGAGTCGCGACGATGAGGTGGATTCCCGCAGCACGGGCCTTCTGCGCGATACGGGCGATCCCGCTTTCGACATCCGCCGGGGCGGTCTGCATGAGGTCGGCAAGCTCATCAATAATCACTACGATGTAGGGAAGGCTGTCCGGCAGCGCCTCTTCGGTTGGCAGCGGCGGCGAGGTTTCACGCTCAACAGGCATTTCGACAGAGAGAACTTCCTTGGCAAATCCGCCTTCGCTCTCGAGCTCGTCACTGATCCTGACGTGATGAGCCATCTCCGGCTCCATCGCGAAGGGGATGTCCGAATCCTCGCCCCTCAAGTCAATCTCCGCGGCTTCCGCCGCCTCGGCCGCGTCCTCAGCATCCGACTGAGCAGATAAATCACGGGCGCGCATCGCGTTGAAGCCTTCGAAGTTCCGGGTGCCGACTTTGGCGAAAAGCGCGTAGCGACGCTCCATTTCATTGATGACCCAACGCAGCGCGAGAAGCACTTTCTTGGGATCGGTCACGACAGGCACGACCATGTGAGGCAGGTCGTTGTAGAGCTGCATCTCGACGACCTTCGGGTCAATCATGATGAAGCGGAGCTCATCGGGCGTGAAGCGGTAGAGGAGACTCGCAATGATACTGTTGATGCAAACACTCTTACCACTACCGGTCGCACCGGCGACGAGGAGGTGCGGCATACCGGCGAGGTCGCCGACGATGGTTTTTCCATAAACGTCTTTTCCGAGAGCGAGCGGCAGCTTCGCCTTGCTGTTCCGGAAGGCGTCGTCTTCAAACAATTCACGCAATGCGACGGGAATGCGATCCGAGTTGGCGATCTCGATACCGACGGTGTTTTTCCCGGGAACCGGCGCGAGGATATTGATACGTTCGGCGCGCGTTGCCCGCGCGAGGTCAGCCTCCAGCGAGGTGATCCGGTTCACGCGAAGGCCGGGAGCGGGAACGAGTTCGAAGCGGGTAATCGTCGGGCCCCGCGTAATGTCTCCCGGCTCAACGTCGACGCCAAAGGTGCTGAGCGTGTCCACGATCGTATTCTGCTGGTCAAACAGCAAATTCTCATCGGTCGGCTCGGTCTCATCCTCGCAGTAGTTGAGAATCGAAAGCGGGGGCAATTCGTAGTCCGCGAACTCACTACCGCAGCCGAGCACGGTGCTTTCGTCCTTTTTCCTGTCAAAGAGCGACCCGGCCGCTTCTTCGGGTGACAGTTTCCGGTTCGCGCGTTGCGCTGAATCAATGATCTTGGGTTCCGGTGCTTTCGCCTTGGGTTCGGTGAACAGATCAGGCTGATCCGGTTCGTCGTCGACCGGGTCCTTGGCGGCTTTCGCGCGCTCCTCACGCTCGGGTTTAGCCGATTTTTCCGCTTTCGCCTTCGCTTTCTCGGAAACCCTATGCCTTGACCGCGCCGAAGCCGGAGGTCTGAATTTCTCGATGAATGCGGCCACAGGAATCCCGTTTTCACGAAGGTCGCTGATAAGCTCACCGCATTTCTCTCTCACCATCGCCGCAAAATGGAAGGGATGAATCCCCGTGATCACAATCAGGGAGATCGCATAGGCAATCATCATGACGATGACCGATCCGACCGATCCGAGAAATTGCTCGAGCAATTTGTGGCCGAGAACAAAGCCGAAGAAGCCGCCGACGCTGCGCGGAAGATTGAGGCGCGATGACCAGTCCTGAAAAAACCAGGGCTGAAATTCAGCGAGGCAGGCCGCCGAGAAAATCAAAAGAACAAAGGAGATCACGTTCCGGGGGTGAAACGGACGGGTCCCCGTCAGAATCTGAAATGCCCACCATCCGAGCACCGCAGGAATCAGGTAGCTCGCCGCACCGAAGAAAAAATAGGCGTACCCCGCGGTGACGGCACCAACCGGCCCGATGAAATTATTCACCATCCCGCCGTGAGCCGCCTGACTGCTGAAAGGCACCCACGCGGGCAAATCCGCCGGTGAATACGAGATCAGCGCGAGGAGAAACATGAGACAGAGCCCACCCATGACAATGGCCACGACTTCGTGAAAGGCATACGGCCCGTCCGCCGGAACCCGCTTCGCTCTGGGCGCGGCCTTGGGTCTCGAACTCGCTTTCTTACGACTGGCAGTCTTTCGTTTTGCGGGGCTGGAGGTCTTGGCTGCCATGAAGCGGTTCGTGATCAGGGAAAAAAGAACCGCAATTCCAGTAATTATAGAAAAGCGGCAATAAATGAGAAAATTACGCCTAAATATGAACTCATTAGCAATTCAGATCAATGAATATCTTAGATTTATTAACAAATCCAGGCAGCTACGGTCCCCGGCTTTGTCTCGAAGGAATTTCTCTTTCCTCGATTCACTTTCGCCCTCTCGTCGACGAACCTCCGCAAAGAAACGGCCTGAGTATTTCTCCGCAAAGCCCACCCGATTCTCTACTCCTTTACTCCTCTGCTACTTTACTTCTCTTCCGCCTTCTCCAAAGGGCCTTGCGAAGCGGCCGTTTGGCCCTATTTTCCCCGCCTTCCGTATAGAACGGATCTCATCACTCATTATTCTGTCATGTACCGAACCCATCATTGTAACGAACTCCGAAAATCCGATGCCGGCGAGACGGCGACTCTCGTGGGTTGGGTAAATACCAAGCGTGACCAGGGCGGCGTTATTTTCATCGATATTCGCGACCGCGAAGGTGTCACCCAGTGTGTTTTCCGTTCGGAGGAAAGCGCCGCAGCCACGGAACTCAGTCACAAGCTGCGCGGCGAGGACGTCGTTCAGATCACGGGAAAAGTGGAAGTCCGCCCCGAGCTCGATGGCGAGTCCACTTTTAACGATGCGATCCAAACCGGTGAAATCGAGATCGTCGCGACCGACCTCAAGGTTCTCAACAAAGCGGAGGTCCTTCCGTTCCAGCTCGATAAAGAGCTCAGCAACGAGGATCTCCGGATGAAGTATCGTTACCTCGATCTTCGCCGTCCCCGCATGGCGAAGAACCTGAAGATGCGCCACACGATCACGAAAGCGATCCGTGACGATCTCGACGAGCAGGGTTTCCTCGAAATCGAAACGCCCATCCTTTCCAAGTCGACTCCGGAAGGCGCCCGTGACTTTCTCGTCCCGAGCCGTCTCAGCCCCGGTAAATTCTACGCGCTTCCTCAGGCACCTCAGCAATACAAGCAGTTGCTCATGGTCGCCGGTGTGGAGCGTTACTTCCAGATCGCCCGCTGTTTCCGCGATGAGGATCTTCGTGCCGACCGCCAGCCTGAATTCACCCAGGTCGACGTCGAAGCGAGCTTCGTGACTCAGGAGGACATCTACTCGATGATGGAGTCGCTTCTCGCGCGCTCGTTCAAAGCATCACGCGACGCAGACGTCCAGACACCGTTCCCGCGCATCACGTATCAGGAGGCGATGGATAAATACGGCAGCGACAAACCCGAGCGCCGGTTCGGTTGTGAAATCGTGGACGTTTCAGAGCATTTCAAAGACTCCGGATTCGGTGTCTTCAAACGCGCCATCGAAGGCGGCGGTGTCGTTCGCGCCATCAATGCGAAAGGGTTCGCAGGCGTTTCCACGGGCCAGATCAAGCGTCTTGAGGAAATCGCCAAGGAAGCCGGAGCTGGAGGGCTTGCTTACATCCAGGTTCGAGGAGCCGCGCATGATACCTGGCGTTCCCCGATCGTGAAATTCTTCAGTGAAGAGGAACTCGCCGCGATCGAGAAAGATCTCAATATCGAGGAGGGCGATCTCATCCTTTTCGGCTGCGACAAGTGGGCGACCGTCTGTGACGTGCTGGGACGCCTTCGCCTCGAATGCTGCGAGATGAACAACTGGCTCGAAGGAAAAGACGACGAGCTCGATTTCTTCTGGGTCACCGATTTCCCTCTCCTCGATTTTGATGAGGAAGAAGGCAAATGGAACGCGGTTCACCACCCTTTCACTCGTCCTCACGCGGATGACGTTGCGCTTCTCGACGACGAGTCCCGCTGGGGCGAAATTCGCGGCGCGGCTTACGACGTCATTCTGAACGGAAACGAACTCGGTGGCGGAAGCCTCCGGATTCACGAAGCCGATCTTCAGGCGAAAATGTTCAACGTTCTCGGCGTCGACGACGAAGAGCAGGCCGAAAACTTCGGCCACATCCTCGGTGCCTTCAAATACGGTGCGCCCCCACACGGCGGTATCGCCCTCGGTCTCGACCGTCTCGTGATGCTCGCCTGCGGCGAAGACAGCATTCGCGAAGTGATCGCCTTTCCGAAGAACAACAAAGGCTCCGACCTCATGTCAGCGAGCCCTGCAGAAGTTGACTTCAAGCAGCTTCGTGAGTTGTATATCAAGTCGACCGTTCAGGAGAAGAAAGACTGATTTTTACTATGAAAGGCAAATCCCGAATCATCCGCATCATCATCATCGCCGCCATCCTCGGCTACGGCTATTGGAAGCGCGGTGAGATTCAGGGAGAGGCTGCCAGCACCGATAGCTCGACCGCTGTTCTCAAGAAAAACAACTTCCCCGCAGAGGAACCGAAATCCGACAAGCCCACGGCGGTTCTCAAGAAAGTCGATTTCTCGAAAGGCGAAACGAAAGCTGAAAAGGTGCGCGGTTACGACAAATTCACCGACGCCCGCCTCGTCGAACGCGACGGCAACGACGGAGACAGTTTCTTCGTGAAAGCGGGCGGCCGTGAATTCGAGTTCCGACTCTACTTCGTCGACGCACCCGAGAAATACCTCAGCGACCGCTACGAGAATCAGCGACGTCGCGTTGCCGAACAGGCGCGTGAAATGGGCGGCATCACCCCCGAGCAGGCCGTCGAGGTCGGCCTCGCGGCAAAGGCCTACACCGAGTCACAGCTCAAAGGCAAAACCTTCACGATCTACACGCAGTGGGAGGAAGTCTATGACGGCGAGCGCTACTACGGATTCGTCGAACTACCCGATGGCAAATACCTTGGGAACCACCTCGTCGAAGAGGGACTCGCGCGGATTCACACGAAAGGTCCCGGCTCCAAAGAGAACCCCGTGCCCACCCCGCGAGGCGACTCCTTTTTTGAGCATCGCGACTACCTGGGAACACTCGAGCGCAAAGCGCAAAAAGCGAAGCGCGGCGCCTGGGGGAAATAAGCTCACGCCTGTCAGCCCTCCTCTGCAGCCGGGAGGCGCGGCCACGCGCGTGACCTCGCGGACTCCCCAAACGCCTCCACACGCCCGTCGGGCGGCACCATGACAATCCTGCGGGACACGACTGCGAACGCGCCTCGTCTTTTTCCCCTTTTCACTCGTCGCAGGAGACATTCCTGTTTTATCTTCGTGCACCCCATGAGCAAATTCCTCCCGGTTCTTTTTCTCCTCGCGCTCTCCATGGGAGCGTCGGCTGAGGAAGTGGACTGGCGGAAGATCGCCTCGGAAACCGACGAACCCTCCTACGGTCTCGAGATCATCAATGTGACACCGGGCTCTCAGGCCGACCGGCTCGGAATCGTTCGCGGCGACTACTTCATGCAGGTGGGCCATCAGCTCGTAAGGGAGTTCGGACTGCGCCGCTCCGGAGGAGAGGATCGATTCTTTTTTGTCCGGAAAGGCGGGAGAGAGGAAGAAGCCATCGTCAAACCCGGGCTTATCGGATTGCGCTTTCGCGAAGCCTACCGCCCGTGGATCGGCTACCTCAGAGGTGAAATCGGCGCACCGGATCCCGGCTGGGATGACTCCGTGATCGCAGCGTTAAGGCTGATGAAAAACGAGCCGGAAGCAGCCATCACCGAGTGGAAAAAAGCCGTCGCGGCGGGATACAAAGAAGACGAACTCTCCGCTTTTTTTGACGCTTTTACGAAGTGGCGACTCGGCCGCGCAGCGCCGGTGCAAAATGCTTTCGACGCGATCCTGAAGGAATTTAAAGTCATCCCGTTTGTCTACTACACCGGTCTTGAAGACATGGCGATTGCCTCGAACGAGCCGGGCGTTCTCCGGGCACTGCACGAACTCGATCCCGACTCCTCAACCGTCAAGGAATCGGATATCGAACGATGGGAAAAGGCCCGCGAAGCCAACGGAACCTCCGCCCCCCTCGATCTCTCCTCCATCGAAAAACGTCATCAAAAGCGAGTCACCGACGAGTTGAACCTGGGCGACAAAGAAGGCGCAACGGGAATCATTTCCCCTGATTTTCTGATTGGGAAGAAACCTCAGGGAGCCTCACCCGGACATTTCCGTCTCTCCAATCTCGAACACCCTGACGAACTCACGACGCTGCATCTCCGGATGAAATTCAGAATGGCCTCTTTCGGAAACCATTCCCGTTTTCGCTCTGCGGCACGACTCCGCCTCTATTCCAAAACGGGGGACAGCAAAACGAAAAAAATCTCAGAGATGTCAGTCGAGGCCCCGGAAACCGGAGGGAGCTACCTTTCCTTCTTTCCCACCGAATCGACTTCACAACGCCGTTACCCGCTGCCCGACATCTCCATCCCCCGACTGCAAAGTGACAAGGAAAATTTCGGGAGCGCGCGGGAGGATCTTCCGAAAGATCCGGAAAGCCTCTCCGAACTGATCACGATGGATCTCGTATGCGATGATAAAACGGTCGCCCTCGCTTGCAACGGCATCGTCCTTTCCAACCTGCCCCACTCCAACGACCTGAGAGATCTTTCGATTAGCTTTCACGTCTGCGGCGTCGCCGTGGTGCCGGAAACTTTCGAGGTATGGACCTTAAAAGAGTAAACAATGAGAGACCCTGACACTGAATCATTCCACGAAGAGAAGTCCAAGGCAGCGGTCTACTTCGTGTGCGCTTTTCCCTTCCTTCTCGGCCTCGCCATGCTCATCGCGTTCTTCGATTCGCTCTCAAATATCGATGGGGACGCCCTCTTTCTTCTCGTCACCAGCGCTGCCTTGATTTCCTTCGCCGTTCTATTTCACCGGTTCTCGTTCAACCCCCGCTACGAACTGACGGGACGCGAACTCCGAATCCGGAATTTTTTCGGGGTGAAATCGACCCGCTACGAAGAGATCACCTCTCTCGGCAAATACAGCAAAACGTTCCGTCCGAAGAAATCCAACGGCGGGAGACTGCCCATGGTGCTCACGACGCACCACCTCGAAATCAAACTGCGGGACGGCAAAACGAGAACCTTCACGCTTCCCTCATTCGTGAACAACAGCCGCCTCCTCGACTCACTCGAGCGAAGAACCCACAAGACGGTTGAGAAATTGCCCGACCTTTACGAGAAGGGGCTCGAGCCTCCCGCTTCGTAGGGAACACGCCTACTCCTTCGACCAAATTCTCGTGTTGAGATCGAGTTCCTCGATCGTATCGAGGAAAAATTTCAGCTCGAACAGCATCCCTTCAATCTGCGAAGTATCGGTCGCCGGACATGAAGTGTTGGGCTCGAGGTAGGGATCCCCGTGCGGAACCGCGAGGGTGAGGCAGGAGTCTTTAAATCCCAGGCGAACGTCTTTCCCGAACCGGCCGCGGAGATCCAGAATACGACGAAGCATCGCCGTGCTGAGAATGTAACGCGCCTCGACCTCGTCGGTGGAATACACCGCGAAAGCCTGCTCGAACTCCGGGTCTTCGAGACGGATCAGACTCGTCTCGCGCCGGCCTCCCATTTTCTGGAAAAACCGCCCCACATTTCCAAACGCTTTTTCGGTATTGTCAGGCAGAACAAAGGTCCGTCCCCGGAAATCCTTGTGAAAGTCAGCGATGAGCAAGAGCCCCTTGAAAATCGTCACGTAATAGGTCTCTGTGTTTCCGTTACTGTCCCTGCGAGTGCGCCTGTCTTCCGCGTCGATCTCCGCCAGTTGCAGGAACGTTTTTCCGTAGCTCCCGTGAATCAAATCCTCGGTACGGTAGCGATCCGGGCTCGTTGTAAACAACTCCGTGCCCGTAAAAGTCGGCCCCGGAATTCCGGAATCGATATCGAATTTCAACCCGGGATCTATCGAGTGCAGCAGCGCGGGAATCACCGCATTTTTGTAATCCCGGACATAACATTTCCCCAATGGGGCAACTCGAAAAAAGTAGAGAGCGAAGCCGATGATCCCCCACACTCCCGCAGCGATGAACCCGAGAAAACTGACATCGGGGTGCATCCCGCTGACAAGGAACAGCGCAAGAGGAAGAAGGATAATCGGCAGATATTTTTTCTGCGTCTGCCGGTAAAGCAGCCGCGACTGCTCAAGCCCTTCAAGCGTCGGGACCAAGTCGGCGAGAATGTCAGATACGCTTTTCATCAGTCCATCCTGACGTCAACCGAAGAACGCGCGTCGGCACCCGCTTCAAAAAAGTCGTGACGCCCGAATCCGAAGGCGTTGGCAATGAGGTTGGAGGGAAAACTTTCCACCGCATTATTGATCTCAAATACCGCTGCGTTGTAGGCACGACGTGCCGCGGAAATCTGCTCCTCCACCTCGGTGAGGGTTCGCTGCAGGTTCAGAAAATGGCCACTCGAACGAAGATCAGGATAATCCTCCGCCACCGCCATGAGACGATGCATCTGAGGGCCGATACGCTCCTCGACCCGAAGACGCTCGGACTCTGAAAGGCTCCCCGAATCAATCTGCCGCCGCGCTTCGATGAGCCGCGTGAAGGTTTCCTTCTCATGTGTTGCGTAGCCTTTGACCGTTTCGACGAGATTGGGAATCAAGTCGTGACGCTTCCGGAGATTCACGTCGATGCTCGAAAAAGCGCTACGAACCATGTTCCGTTTCGAAACAAGGCTGTTGTAGATAAAGATCAGGATGAGACTGACAAAAGCCCCGCCTCCAACCAGTAGTATGAGGGTGGATCGCATTACGGAGCAAGAATAGACGAACGAGCATCGACTTCGCCACTACAATTCCGCCGCAAAGTTGGAACAGGGGTTTTACGCGCCTTGCTACTCATGATAGGATCGTGGCTGAGATGAAGCGAATCCTCCTGCCGTTTTTCCTGATTGCCACCACCGCGCTGGTTCTCATCCCATTCCGACCCCACGTCAGTTCACGGGGCAGAACTTCAACGAAAGTTCAGCAAATCATCTTCGAGCAAATGTCTCAAAAGGCGATACTCAACCTCAAGGATCCCGCACAAATCGAAGCCTTCATGACGCATGGATTGAAAGTGACCTCACCGCATTCCGACCCGCGAACGATCGTCAAAATCGCGGGACATCACGGTCCGGTTTCGAATCCGAAAATCGAGTCACCCTGGAAAGTGTCCATCATCAACCCGGGAGGAATCGTCGTTGGCGAAACCTCGAACCTCGAAGCCACTCCGGTCCGAAGCGGCGAACTCAACGCTCACGGAAACACCTACGCTCTCGCGATTCAAAAAGGTGACGGAACACTCCGCGCGGTTGAACTGGGACCGAGGGCCGAAGCACCGACGATTTTCGAGTATTCGGCAGACGAAGGGAAGCTTCGCTTTTCGGACGAGTGAAGCGAACGAAGTCCCGGCATTCGCGCCGGGACAAGCATTGAACGCCGGCGAAGCCCTCGCTTCACCGGTTACCTTGAAATCCACGCGCTCTAGTTACCCGCGAGGCGGCGAGTTGCTTCGCTTTTCAGGCGGAGCGCATTCAGGTGAATGAACCCGGTCGCGTCGTCCTGGTTGTAAGCGTGCTCGGCTCCGCCTTCCATCGTTGCGACGTCCTCGTTGTAGAGGCTGAGCGCGGAACGACGACCTGCCGTGATCATGTTGCCCTTGTAGAGCTTGATTCTCACTTCACCGGAAACGGATTTCTGCGACTCAGTCACGAGCGTTTGAAGCGCTTCCCGCTCAGGAGCGAACCAGAAGCCGTTGTAAACGAGCTGTGCATACTTGGGAATGAGTCCGTCACGGATGTGCATGACCTCGCGGTCAACGGTGAGGCTTTCCATCTGACGGTGCGCATCCATGAGGATCGTGCCGCCCGGGGTCTCGTAGATACCGCGACTCTTCATGCCGACAAAGCGGTTTTCAACCATGTCGATCCGGCCGATGCCGTGCTTGCCACCGAGGAAGTTGAGCACGCGCATCACGCCGTAAGGATTCAAGAGGGTATACTCACCCTCTTCACCCTGTTTGCTCACATCACCGAGCTTCGCGAGAACGTCATCCATCGCATCGAGCTTAAGTCCGATACAGTTGCCTTTATCGAAGAGGAACTGAACGTATTCCGGTGTGTCAGGCGCTTCTTCAGGAGAAACACTGAGCACATACATGTCGCGGTCGTCGTCGCCGGTCGCGTCATACCATGGATCTTCGAGAACACCGCTTTCGAAGCTGATGTGAAGAAGGTTCCTGTCCATGCTGTAGGACTTTTTCGCGGAAGCCTGAATCGGAATGTTGTTGTCCGCGGCGTATTGGATCATCTCGGCGCGGCCGGGGAACTGATCACGGAAACGCTGCTGACGCCATGGGGCAATCATTTCGATATCGGGAGCAAGTGAAGCAACCGAAAGCTCGAAACGCACCTGGTCATTCCCTTTTCCGGTCGCACCGTGCGCGATCGCATCAGCACCGTATTCACGCGCAACGCGAACCATTCCCTCGGAAATGCAGGGACGAGCGATCGAAGTGCCTAGCAGATACTGGCCTTCGTAAATCGCTTCGGCCTGAACCATCGGGAAGATGTAATCCTTGGCGAAAGTCTCTTTGAGATCGTCGATGATGCAGGCGGAAGCCCCCGTCGCGAGCGCCTTTTCTTCAAGCCCGTCAAGCTCTTCCTGCTGACCTACGTCGGCACAATAGGCGATGATTTCCGCCTGATAAGTGTCGCGCAACCAGGTTACGAGAACAGAAGTATCCAGGCCGCCGGAGTAGGCCACTACGATTTTGTTGATGGAGTCGCTCATAGAAAAAATGCGTTCAGTGTTGTGGCGTGAATTCTACCCGTTGCCGCGAGGGTTGCAAACAGGATTGCGGAGTGATGGAAAAAGAGCCACGCAGAGATCAAAGCCCCGGGTCATGAGCCACCCCTGGACATGCGATCGCGCGACGCTGTTTTCGTTCCGGACAGGGGCCTTTCAGTCAACGCCCTCACCGGGGAGGTCGAACGAAAGATCGTCGCCCCGCCTTACAAATTGCAGTGCCCGGCAAAGGATTCGTCGTGCAAATCACAAGAACCCTCCGCAACTCAAAAGCCTGATCGCCCATTCCAGCAGGATTACAGGTCCGGTATAGTTTCTGCACCTACGAGTAGCCTTATGAGAGACTCCTTCACAAACTTGACGATTCACCCCATCAGCAGACTGAAGAGCGAGGACTTCACTTCGCTGCTCGCACCTGACGATGACGACGCCGCTTTTTCAACTTTTCTCCTTCCCATGGAAAAGAAGGGCGTGGAAACCAGAAAGAATCCCATCGTCTTCAAGAACGCGCTCAAGAGGGCGCAGGAGATGGTGGAGAGAAATGATTGCGGCCTCGACAAAATGGAGAGCGCTCTTCGACAGCTGGATCTCCCCGAGGATGCTGCTGCGGAATTCTGGCAGAACCAGCAGAATGGATTGGCGCTGGTTGTCAGCGACTCCGGGGAGGCCACCGCTTTCAAGACTCCATTCCCGATGGAGGAATTTGTATGGGTTGGTAAACGCCCGCGCCTCGGTCGCCTCATGCCGCTGGTGGACGATCTCCGCTTCTACATACTCGCTCTGGATTTGAATGAGCTGCGCCTCTTCGAAGCGACCCGTTGGGACGTTCATGAAATTGAACTCGAACACGGCCCGACCAGTCTCGACGAAGCGATGAAATACGATGATCCGGAGAAATCACTCCAGCACCACAGCGCCGGTTCATCGCCCGGAGGCGAGGGCAAACTGGACTCCATCCATCACGGACAGGGAGGCGCCAACGACAGCGCAAAGACGAAAAACGTCCGGCGCTATATGGAGATGGTGGATAAAAGTCTCGCCGACAATTTTCCGGACCACACCACGCCGTTGGTTCTTTTCGGACCGGATTCGGAAGTCGGCCATTTCCGCGAGATCTGTTCCTACCCTCATCTTCACGAGGACGACATCCGGTTCAACCCCAGCAACCAGAGCGACGAAGAATTGAACAACCGAATGCTCGATTGGGTCGGCGAACAAGCGAAAGCGGACGCAGCAGGGGCGCTTGAGACTCTTCAGAGTCAAATCGCTCAAAATCTGGGCTCGTCTGATTTCGACGAAGTCATCAAGTCCGCGTTCACTGGTCGGGTCGAGACCCTCTTTGTTAAGAAAGGGGCCACCCGCTACGGGACCTACGACGAGGAGCGCCACGCCGTGTCGAGCCATGCGAACGCCACCCCCGAAGCCGACGATGACGAACTCATCGAAGCAGCGGTCATGAGAACTGCCGCCGCCGGAGGTAGAGTCCGCTACCTCGGGGACGACGAGTTGCCGAAGGGAGCAGACATTGCAGCGATCTACCGCTATTGAGGCACAAAAAAAGCGGAGTCTTTCGACTCCGCTCTCAAAGTTTAATCAGCTGTCGGCTCAGCCGAGGCTTTTCACGACGCTGACGAGATTCGCAGCGGTCATGCCGAGCTGTTCCATGACAGTGTCGCCCGGTGCGCTGATGCCGAAACGGTCGATACCGACAACTTTGCCTTCGCAGCCGACATACTTCCACCAGAGATCGCTGACTCCGGCTTCGATCGCGACGCGCTTCGTGCAGGAGCACGGAAGAACGGACTTCTTATACTCATCGGACTGACGCTCGAAACGCTCGAAGCAAGGCATCGATACGACGCGGACGCCGTCACCAAGTTCTTTCGCCGCTTCCATCGCGTGTTGAAGCTCACTTCCGGTCGCGAGGAGAATCGTGGTGAGTTCACCGGTCTCTTTTCTCGCGATGTACCCGCCCTGGAAAACACCTTCACGGCGGGTTTTCACGGGGATTTCATTCAGCGTCGCAACGCTCTGACGAGTGAGAAAGAGCGCGGTAGGTCCGTCTTTTCTCTCGATCATCGCAGCGAAAGCGCCCGCTGTTTCTTCGGGATCACCGGGACGGATCACGTCCACGTTCGGGATCACGCGGAGACCGCTGACGGTTTCGACAGGCTGGTGCGTAGGTCCATCTTCACCGACTCCGACAGAATCGTGAGTGAGGATATAGCCGACAGGCAAACCGGCGAGTCCGGCGATACGAATCGAAGGACGGAGGTAATCGGCGAACACGGCGAAAGTCGCTCCGCTGACACGGAAGACGCCGTCGTAGGCGACTCCGTTGCAGATCGCGCCCATCGCGTGCTCACGAATGCCATACCAGACGTTGCGACCCGAATTATCCGTTTTGGAAAAGTCGCCGCTCGATTTGATGTAGTTCTTCGTGGAACCGTAGAGGTCGGCACTTCCGCTGATGAAAGAGGGAACCGCTTCCGCGACCGCCTGAATCACCTCACCGCCGGCGGCGCGTGTCGCGTTCTTGTAGTCGGCGGGGAACTCAGGGATGAGGTCGAGAAGGTTCTCGGGGAGATTGCCGTCGACGCCGTCTTCGAGCTGGCTCGCAAGCTGTGGGTTGCTCGCTTTCCAGGAATCGTAGGTGTCCTGCCACTGAGCGAATTCAGCAGCCTGCTTCTCTTTGCGATCTGCGAAGAAAGCGCGTGTCTCGTCGGAGACGAAGAAGGTCTCATCAGGAAGCCCGAGCCCCTTGCGAGCGGCTTCCGCAAACTTGGCGCCACCTTCACCGTGTCCGGCAGCGGTGCCGGCGACTTCAGGGATGCCTTTTCCAATGATCGTTTTGGCTTCGATCAAAGTCGGCTTGCCGTTGCGATTCGCTTTCGCTTCGTTGATCGCCGCGGAAACCGCGTCGAGATCGTGTCCGTCAACCTGCACGGCATCCCATCCGAATGACTTGAAGCGATCGCAGGCGTTGTAGCTCTGGGTCACGTCCGCCATGGCGTCGAGAGTGACGTCATTTGAATCATAAATCAGAACGAGGTTATCGAGTCCGAAGTGACCGGCAAACGCGATCGCTTCAGCGGCAACCCCTTCCTGCAGACAGCCGTCACCAGCGAGAACGAAAATCGTCTGGTCGAAAAGCGTGTGATCGTCGGTGTTGTATTTCGCAGCCGCCATTTTAGCGGACATCGCGTATCCGACCGCGTTACCTACGCCCTGGCCGAGTGGGCCGGTCGTTGCTTCCACGCCGTCTGTTTCGCCGAACTCGGGGTGTCCCGGAGTGATGCTGTGGAGCTGACGGAAATTTTTGACCTCATCGAGAGAGAGGTTGTAACCGGCGAGGTGGAGCCAGCCGTAGATGAACATACTTCCGTGCCCTGCGGAAAGGATGAAACGGTCACGGTTGAGCCATTTCGGCTCGTCGGGATTGAAGCGCATCGCGTCTCCGAAGAGAACGGATCCAACATCAGCAGCGCCAAGCGGCAGGCCGAGGTGGCCGGAGCTGCAGGCGTGGATGGCGTCAATGGCGAGGCCGCGGGCTTCAGTCGCGGCGCGGGACAGGGCTTCTTTATTCAGATCACTCATAAAATTCTCGGTTCCTTAAAAAATGGAGTCACTTATTGACTCGTCGCGCGCCATCATTGGCGAATTTAACCCGTGAATCAAGTGGTCATTGGAAACGCTGTTTTCACATTATTCATGGACTGATGGTGATTTCATTCATAGTTAATGATGAAAAAACACGGGTGACAGATCGTCTTTTCGCGGCAATGTAGCTTCAAACATGGCTGAAGAAACAGACAACATTCTTAAGGTGGGTTTGCCGAAAGGGAGCCTTTTTGAGCCCACAATGGATCTCTTTGAAAAGGCGGGATACAACATCCACGGAGCATCACGCTCTTATCGCCCTTCCATCGATGATAAAGAACTCCAGGTGCGTATCATCCGCGCGCAGGAAATCGGTCGCTACGTCGATCATGGTTTCCTCGACTGCGGAATTACGGGCATGGACTGGATCGCGGAGAATGGTGCCGATGTGCATGTCGTTTGCGACCTCCCCTACAGCCGCGCGACTTCCAAACCGACGCGCTGGGTGCTCGTGGTGCCGAACGATTCACCGATTCAGTCCGTAAAAGACCTTGAGGGTAAACGCATTGCCGCCGAAGCCGTCGGCATCGTCGAGCGCTACCTCGAGAAAAACAATGTGAAGGCCGAGGTCGAATTCAGCTGGGGTGCCACCGAAGTGAAAGTCCCTGAGCTCGTTGATGCGATCGTCGACATCACCGAAACAGGTTCCTCGCTTCGCGCCAACAATCTCCGCATCGTTGATGAGTTGATGCAGAGCTACCCGCAGTTTGTTGCGAAAAAGGAATCCTGGGAAGATCCCTGGAAACGCGCCAAAATCGAACGCATCGCCGTTCTCCTCAAAGGCGCTCTCACCGCCCGCGACATGGTGGGTCTGAAGATGAACCTTCCCGAAGACTGCCTTGAAGCAGTGCTCGAAACGCTCCCTTCCCTTCGCAAGCCAACCGTCGCTAAATTGACTCAGGATGGCTGGGTGGCGGTCGAAACCGTGCTCACCGAACTCCAGGTCCGCGAGCTCGTTCCGGAGCTGATGGAACAAGGCGCTGAAGGAATCATCGAATACCCCTTGAATAAAGTCATTGGCTGAACGATGTTCGCGACCCTCCCCCAATCGGCGATTCGATTCGGAGAGTCTTTGACTTAACTGTTTTTCATCATGGGATCTCTCAAAAAGAAAAGAAAGACCAAGATCAACAAGCACAAGCGCAGTAAGCGCAGTAGGGCAAACCGCCATAAGAAGCGTTTGCGCTATAAGAGCTAATCGTTGAACTTGGCAACATGAAAACAATGCAGCAAGGTGGGCCTCAATTGATGGATCACCGCTGCATTGTTGCGTACAGGCAGGGGTTTTTGAGCTTTTTCAGCCGTTCCCTGCGCGTATCCACCTCCGCAGCCTTCGGGCTGGGGATGGGCGCGAGCCTGTTTTGCTCCACCCCCGCGAGCGCAGAACTCACTGCGGATGATTACGCGCAGGTCTACGTAAACCAGTATTTCGAGCCGGATGAGTCGCTGAAGCTCTCCCAAAAGGGAAAAAACAAGAGCGAAGCGCTCGCCCGTTATTCACAAGGACGCTCCCTCGAGTCGAAAGGACGCCCCATGGATGCGGTCAAAGCCTACCGTGCCGTTCTCAAGAATCAGCCCGATCAGTTTTTCCTCGCGAGAAAAACGGCTTACATCCTCGCCCGCTCCGGTCAAACCGAAGAAGCGCAGGAGCTGCTTGAAGAAAGTCTCGAAAAGAACCCCGACCAGCCCTACGCCTACATTTCACTGTCGGAATTCCTCGCGACCTACGAAAGCGACTCCGCGAAGAAAGAGCGCGCCTTTGCGATCGTTAAGGAAGCCGTCGAAAAATTCCCCGACGAACCCGCGGTTTACGAGCATCTCGTAAAACTCTTCGTCGCTTCAGGTCGTCGCACCGAAGCCCGTGAAATCATTGCGAAAGCGGCGGCGCGCAGCAATCCAGACCCCATTTACTGGATCCGACTGGGGAAAATCGCCGGTCAGGTATGGAACGCGCAGCGCGGCGCGCCGATGACTGACGCCGATTTGCTCAACGGCATTTACGCGAAAGCCCTGCAACACGCGGGGACGAACTGGGCCGTAGTCGAACGGGTCGGTGATTTTTACCACGCCACCGCGCAATTCGATCGAGCGATCCACGCTTACACCGAAGTCCTCGGCGCGACGCCTGACAACCTCCCACTGCGCGAGAAGTTGGCGGCGGTCTACGGAGGCAAGGGAGATCAGGAGAAAGTCATCTCCACGTATATTGAGATCGTCGAAATCGATCCTGACAACGCCGAATACCGCAAGCGTCTCGCGGGGGTCTACATGCGCCTTCAGCAATTCAAGGAGGCGATCCCTCATCTCGTCAAAGCCTTCGAGATTTCCAAAGGAACGCTGGAGGAATACCGGGCCCTCGGTGATATGATGTTGGACAATGGCGAACTCGAATCGACGATCGAATTCGTTGACGAGGCCATTTATCAGTTCCCGGAGGCACCTGAGTTCCCTCTGCAAAAAGCCAGAGCCCTCGCCGGCCTGCAGGAATGGGATAAAGCGATCGAGGCATACGAAGCAGCGGAGAAGAAAGCCTCCAAAGATCGCCCTGATCTGATGAATGAAGGCTTCTATTTTCAATACGCAGCGGCCGAGGAAAGATCCGGAGACCTCAAGACGGCGGAAAAACTGTTCCGGAAGACGATGGCTTTGATCACCGCGAACGAGCGATCCAGGCAACCGGACGATCTGCGTTACCGCTCATTCACCGCGACAACTTACAATTACCTCGGCTACATGTGGCTCGAGAATGGACTGAATGTCGACGAGGCAGGTGAGCTCATCAAGACAGCCGCCGACCTCGATCCTGAGAGCGGCGCGATTGCCGACAGCCTCGGATGGTTTCACTTCGTGAAAGGCAATTACAAAGAGGCCGAAACGGAGATGAAACGAGCCATTGCGCAGACGGGAGAGGATAATCTCGATGGCGTCATTTTCGATCACATGGCGCAGGTGAAATACGCGCTCGGCAAAAAGGACGAAGCGATCGACTTCATGAAAAAGGCGATCGAACTGAGCCCCGGGAAAGAGGAATTTAAAACCCGTCTCGCAGAATTTGAGCGGGGCGAGCCGTTCAAGCCCTTCGTAATCAAAACGACAGGAACGACGCCCAAGCCGGACAAAGCGGAGAAAACAGATCAGGCGGAGAAAGCGGACCAAACGCCGACTCCCGAAAAAAAGGCTCCCGTGCCCTCCGTAGATTGAATACGAAGCACTTTCGATCAGCGCCGCGAACGCACGCCAAGGACGTGAACAACGATCAGTTGCTCGCCGATCTCGACTGGATCCTGACCTGCCCCTCTCTCTGCCTCGACGAACGCGTCGTCACGCTTTCCGATTTGATCGATATGGAATCCGCCGTGGATCTCAGCCCGGTGCGGGAATTCCTCAACTCGAATGCCTGGCACCGCGTCGGCTACTACTTCGAATCTTTCATCGAAGCACTCTTACGAAAGAGCGAGACGATTCGTGATCTCCGACACAGCATTCAGGTGTTCGAGGGAAAGCGAACCCTCGGCGAACTCGATTTCATTTTCGACCTGGCAAAAGGGCGGGAAAAACCCACGACCACTCATCTCGAAGTCGCGCTGAAATACTACCTCTACTTTGAGCCGGAACACGCTTCGGGGAGCCACTTCATGGGCCCGAACGCGACGGACAACTTTGAGAAGAAGTGGGAGAAACTCGCGAACAAGCAGCTCCCTTTCGGAGAAAGGCATTTCCCCGAAATCGAGCAAAGCGTCGCGATCATCAAAGGACAGATTTTCTATCATCCGGACCAGGCGACGCCCGTGCCTCTTCCCGACCCGATGAATCCCGATCACCGGGAGGGCGTCTGGATCCGCGAGTCGGAACTCGATTGGTTTTCCCGCTACAACGGAGAAGTCACCGGAGCCATTCTCCAAAAGCCGTTTTGGTTCGGCCCGCCGCGCGATGGCACCGCGATTCCCAATTTAGTCGATGAGATCGCCTCGCACTTTGCGGAGAGGAAACACCCGCTTCTCATCAGCGTGACGAGCTCGACCGGGGAAACCATCAAAGAGCTCGAGCGGATTTTCGTCGTATCAGATCAGTGGCCCGATGATCAGGCGCGATGAAAACTAAAGCCCGTCAAACAAAGCGCTGATCACCGGGTTCGCGGAGGCCCTCCCCGCCTCAATGAACCGATCCGCCTTCGCTCCCGTAACTTCGCCGGTGCGTATCAAATGAGCGGCCCGCAGTGCTGCCTCGATCGTGTCGACACCCGCTTCCAGAGGCTTCTTTTCCTCCATCGACGCGATCCAGTCATAGAGGACAGCGACTCCGGCGGGGTCGACCGTTTTCGATCCTATCATCGGCATGTGACCGATCCCGGAGGTCGCTGATCGATAATACAAAACCGAACGCGCGGGCTCGCCGGGGGCAATGAGCAGAGGATCGACGATTCCGAATCCGCCTTTTTCAGGGATGACATTCACCAGATCCATCCGATCGAGAGGCGTTTCGAGATTCATTTTGATCGTGACGGAACCCCCTCCCCGATCACGATGGCAATGCGCACAATTCGCCGAAAGCCAGGTGCGCGCCCGCAATTCGACAGGCTTCTCAGCATCCGAAACGAGAGCCGTCGGCTGCTTATCCCGCTTACTGACGAAGATCTCATTGATCAAACCGAGAGCATGAAAACGCTCGAGTTGCCCCTCACGGTTGAGCTGTCCGGGATGAAACGAAAGACGGTAATCCGATCCAATGTTGTGGCACCGGACGCAATCAGCGCGGCTGTGAAAGGTCCACGGCTTCCCCGCAATCGTCACGGTCTGGCCGGCAGCCTCAACGAGCGCTGCATCGCTCTGATCGTCGTTCCACCGATAGCTGTAACCCTGCCAGGCAGAGCCGTCGTAGTGAAGCAACTGCGTTTCCAGATTCAGTTCCCCGCGCGTGATCGTTTTAACGAGGACGGTGTCTTTGGGAACTTCAGCGAAGGGGCTGCGCGCTTTTGCGACCAGAGTGCCCTCCCCCGGAATCGCGATCCAGCGCTGCGCGGACGCGCCGTCATGCCACATCGCGCCGTTGATCTCGTAAGCGTAAACGCCCGCCGCGGGAGTCTGCTTTTTCGTGTCTGAAAAGATACCCGTCTCGCTGAGATTTTGAGGGAAGTCTCCCGACAGATCCGGCGCCGGATTTTCCACGAGTCGATACAGATGCTGATCGAACTGCCAATCGATAAAGATCACTTCCCCCCCGGCCGCTTTTCCGAAGGACACGATTTGCTTTCGCGTGTCGGCGAGGAATTCCTTTTTCACGACCTCGCTTCCATCAAGCCAGAGCCCCCAAAGCTGGCCAGTCACGAAGTCACCGTAAAGATAAACATCTCGCAGGCCGGGAAGGCGCGCCCCCTCATAGACATACCCTCCGGTGATGGATGCAAACTCGGTATGAGAGTGCATCGCCGCCGCAGGCGAAATCGAAGAGGGTCCCGGGTTCTGATTCGGCGCGATCGGCTGAACCGCTTCGACGATGGACCAGCCGAAATTCGAACCCCGCTCGACGCGGTAGATCATTTCCCAAAGTTCCCATCCGACATCACCAACCCAGAGATCGCCGGTTTGAGGATGAAAACAAAGCTTCCACGGGTTCCGCAGCCCGTAGGCCCAGACTTCAGGTCTCGCATCGGGTACCTCGAGGAAAGGATTGTCCTCAGGGATCGCGTAGGGCTTTCCCCCGGCGCGACGGTCGACGTCGATTCGCAAAACGCTGGAGAGTAAATCGCTGATATCCTGCCCCGTCTTGAGCGGATCCGGCGGACTCGGAACCTCCGAATCTCCCGTGAGAATATAGAGCATCCCGTCGGGCCCGAACCCTAGATGACCTCCGTTGTGACCGCCGGATCGGAAGGTCAGCAGTATTTCCTCAGAAGCTGGATTCAGCTCAAAGCGGTCCTCAAACGTCTTGAATCGCGAGATCCGCGTACCGTCGCTTTCACCGTGAACATTGATCCGGTAAAAGACAAAAACTTCGCGGGTTTCCCCGTAGCGAGGGTGAAAACACAGACTGAAAACGGAATTGAACGGATCGTGACTTTCACTGAAATCAGCGAAGAGACGCTTCTCAGGATTCGGAGTGTCGATATCGTCCGGGAGCACCCAGATCCTGCCGCCCTGCTCTGTGACGACGATAACCCGCCTTTCGGGAAAATGGGCAATGTCGCATCCCTTCTGAAACGTGATCTCCGGCCAGAATGGTTCCGCCGCGTATGGCAGCGGCGCTTCGGGAGAGCCCTTCACCGCAGAACCCGTCCATGGAACACGGGACTCTTCAGCGAAAACCGCGCCGCCAGTAATGACGAGGCACAGGATGAGACACTTCCGGAAAAACATCCCCGATTTGTAGCGTGATCGCAAACCTCTGACAAGCGCAACGAGAAGGACGAAGCCGGGACCTCACAAAATCGCAGCCGAATCCCGTTCTCGACAGCTTGCGGGAATTCGGATAGCAAAAGGCATGGACCAGCCAACCCGTCGCACGCTCATTGCATCAGCACTCGTAGGTGTTGCAGGATTTTTTGGATTTCAGTTAGGACAGGAGAACACCGCGTCGACTTCTCCCGGGACCGACGACGCACCGCTCATTGGAATCGCGAGCCTGACAAGTGCCAACTATGTGAGAGCGGTGCGCGAGTCAGGAGGGATCCCCATCGTCCTGCCAAACACCGACGGCTCGACCGAAAAAGTAGCCGCTTACCTTGAACTGCTCGACGGATTGCTCATGCCGGGCGGTGCAGACATTCCCCCTTCCGAATACGGAGAGGAAACCCACGAAACCGTGAAGCTCCTCGACGATGACCGGTTTCTGTTTGAAAAGGCGATCAGCAAAGCCTGGATCGAACAAACCGACAAACCGTTGCTCGGAATCTGTCTTGGCAGTCAGTGGGTCAACGTCGCGAGCGGCGGATCGCTCGTGCAGGATATCCCCTCCGCCCTCGGAGTGAATCACCGCGACGTCACACACGAAGTCACGCTCGAGCCCGATTCGAGGCTCAGTCAGATCTTCGGAGACACCACCTTCGAAGTGAATTCGCTTCATCATCAGGCCGTCAAAAACATCGGCAACGGCCTCCGCGTCGTCGCCCGCTGCCCCGACGGCGTCATCGAAGCCACCGAGTCGACCGATCCCAACCGTTTCCTCATCGGCGTGCAATGGCACCCCGAAAAGCTGATGCCCGAAGACAAACGCCAGGCAAAATTGCTGAAGGCCTTCGTCGAAGCCGCGAAAGAAGCGCGGGTGAAGTGAACTATTTGACCAGACTCCTGTAAGAGAATGCGCGACCACGACGCGAGAATCGCCCTTGCCCGCGAGACCCTCGAGGGGCTATCCGTCGGTGACGCTCTGGGAGAAGCGTTGAGTTACCGCTATTACGATGCCCGTGAGCAGTGCGACTTTTCCGTTTTTCGTGACAGCACGGTCAGGTATACCGACGACACCGAAATGGCGATCGCCATCGTCGAAACGCTTGATCGCACGCGTTGCATTGAGGAGGACGCGCTGGCCCGGGCCTTCTCCACAAGATTCCGAAACGATCCGGATCGCGGCTACGGACGCATGGCGAGACGAATCCTCGCCGAAATCAGCGTGGGGGTGCCCTGGGAGGAAGTATCGAAAAATGCGTTTGGAGGCGGGTCCTTTGGAAACGGCGCCGCGATGCGAGTCGCCCCGCTGGGAGCCTATTTTGCGGAGGAAATGGAATCTCTGCCCGAGCTCGCTGCTCAATCCGCAAGGGTTACTCATTATCATCCCGAAGGTATCGCCGGTGCCATTGCCGTCGCGGTGAGTGCTGCTGCGGCGACTCAGTCGCGATCAACGCCAACGGATGAAGCGGCGAACCACATTTGGGAAGCCTCCATCAATATGACTCCCGCGAGCGCGGTTAGAGATCGAATCATTCGCGCTCGTGAAATGACAACGGCGACACATCAGGAAGCCGCAAAAGAGCTTGGAAATGGGGCAGAAATTTCGGCTCAGGATACCGTTCCATTCTGTATTTGGAACGCCTGCAGATGCATTGGAGACTACAGGGAAGCGCTTATCAGCTCAGTCGAAGTCGGTGGCGATTGTGATACCAACAGCGCGATCGTCGGAGGAATCGTCACTTCCTATGGCGGGGCTGAGTCAATTCCGGCAGATTGGTGCCGCGTTCGCGAAAGGCTCCCTATCACGTCAATCTAATCCCGGATGCCATCACGCCGCGTCATGGCGCATCCACAAGGAGTGGCGCGCTTCCAGCCGCCGGCACCGCGCCAAGAGTCTCTGCAGGCAGCAAGATGCAGCCTCTCCTCGGCCACGATCCGGTGCATGAAACAACTCATACTACCCATCGACGTATCCGAATATCGATCATCCAACTACCAATTTAACCCTGTTGCCCCCTCCATCCAACAGGGTTGAATCGTCGATTGTCATGACTTGCGGGACGGCTGAGAGGCTTTACACTCCACGCCACCCAAATAAGCGACTTTTAATCATGGCACAGCGACGGAAACAGTTTCCTTTCGACGAGTTCGAACCCAAATGGCAGAGCCGTTGGGAAGAACAAAAAACCTTTTCAGTTCCGAATCCGGGAGAGCCGGGATTTGATGCTTCAAAGCCGAAGTATTATGTGCTCGATATGTTCCCCTACCCCAGCGGGTCGGGCCTTCACGTTGGTCACCCCGAGGGATACACCGCGACCGATATCATCACTCGCTACAAGCGGATGAACGGGGTCAACGTGCTTCATCCGATGGGTTGGGACGCCTTTGGTCTTCCGGCCGAGCAGCACGCGATCAAAACCGGCGAGCACCCGCGCATCAACACCGAGAACAACACGAATAACTTTCGCCGTCAGCTTAAAAGCCTCGGCTTCGCCTACGACTGGGAGCGCGAGATCAACACGACGGATCCCAACTACGTGAAGTGGACGCAGTGGATTTTTCTCCAGCTCTACAATTCCTACTACTGTGAAAAAGATCAGAAGGCGAAACCGGTCTCGGAACTGGAGGCTCAGGGGCTCAGTCGTGACGAAATCGACGAACGTCGCCTCGCTTACGTGGCTGAAACGCCGGTGAACTGGTCTCCGGATCTCGGCACCGTTCTCGCGAATGAGGAAGTCGAAGAATGGCGCGCCAAGGGCCACACCGTGGAACGCCGCCCCTTGCGCCAGTGGATGTTACGAATCACCTCGTATGCCCAGCGTTTGATCGATGAACTCGAAGGTCTCGATTGGCCCACGGGGATCAAGTTGCTCCAGACGAACTGGATCGGACGCAGCGAGGGCGCTGAAGTCGATTTTACGATCAACGGGGAAAAGGTGACCGTTTTCACGACCCGCCCCGACACCTTGTTCGGCGCGACCTACATGGTGCTCGCTCCCGAGCATCCGCTCGTCGATCAAATCGCGACGGATGAGCAAAAAGAGGCGATCGCGGCCTACAAGGTTGCCTGTGCCTCCAAGTCGGATCTCGAACGAACCGAACTCGCGAAGGAAAAGTCCGGCGTTTTCACAGGTGGTTTTGCAATCAATCCGGTGAACGACGAAAAGATCCCCGTGTGGATCGCCGACTACGTCATGATGAGCTACGGAACCGGTGCGATCATGGCAGTGCCGGCGCACGATGCGAGAGACAACGAGTTCGCGGAGAAGTTTGATATCCCCATCATCGAAGTCGTTCAGGCTCCTGAAGGCAACGAAGAGAAATGCTTCACCGGCAACGGCACCGCTATCAATTCCGGTTTCCTCGACGGCCTTACCACCTCCGAAGCCAAGGAGAAGATCTCCGAATGGCTCGAGGAAAAAGGCCTCGGCAAAAAGACGATTAATTTCAAACTCCGCGACTGGCTCTTTTCCCGTCAGCGTTACTGGGGTGAGCCTTTCCCTATCGTCTGGCGCGATGGAAAGCACGAGGCAATCTCCGAGGACGAGTTGCCATTGTTGGCACCCGAGTTGGAGGACTACAAGCCGACCGGCACCCCCGAGCCTCTTCTTTCAAAGGCCACTGACTGGGTCAATCTCGGCGACGGCGTGACGCGTGAAACGAACACGATGCCTCAGTGGGGCGGATCGTGCTGGTATTACCTTCGCTATTGCGATTCGCAGAATAACGAGGCCCCGCTCAGCAAGGAGGCCGACGATTACTGGCTTGGGAAAAACGGCAATCCCGGCGGCGTCGATCTCTATATCGGCGGCACCGAGCATGCTGTGCTGCACCTTCTCTACGCCCGCTTCTGGCACAAAGTCCTCTACGACCTCGGTCACGTCTCGACTCCCGAGCCCTTTCAGAAGCTCGTGAATCAGGGCCTCATCATGGGTGAGGACGGACAGAAAATGTCCAAGTCCCGCGGCAATGTCGTGAACCCGGACGAAGTCGTAGAGCTCTACGGCGCGGACTCACTCCGTCTTTACGAAATGTTCATGGGACCACTCGAGCAGGTGAAGCCCTGGTCGATGAAAGGCGTGGAGGGCGTCTTCCGTTTCCTTGCCCGCGTCTGGCGTCTCGTCATGGACAGCGACCAGGAGGGAAATTGGACGCTCAGTGACAAGCTTGCGGAAATCGATCCGGACAAAGGAACAAACAAGGTGATTCACGCAACGATTAAAAAGGTCGGAGACGACATCGACTCACTGAGCTTCAACACCGCAATTTCCCAGATGATGGTGCTCACGAACGAACTCACGAAGCTCGATCAAATTCCGGTTTCCGCGGTCGTAACGTTGTTGAAAGTGTTGAATCCTTTTGCACCCCACGTCACCGAAGAGCTCAATGCGACGCTCGCAGGAGCCTTCGATTCGGTCAGCAGCGACGATCTCTCCGGTCAGGATTGGCCGGAATTCGACGAGGCCTGCCTGATCGAGGATGAGATCGAAATCGTGATTCAGGTCAACGGCAAAGTCCGCGACAAGATCTTCATTCCCAACGATGCCCCGAAAGAGGAGGTCGAGAAGCTCGCCCTCGAAAGCGGGAAGGTGCAGTCGTTCATCGAAGGGCTCACGCTCCGGAAAGTGATCGTCGTGCCGGGCCGACTCGTGAATATTGTCGCGAATTAACCCCTCGCTCCCGCCATTGCGGGGAATCTCGAAAGGGCGCATAGTGAGAGCCGGTAGTCATGCCCGCTAAATCACATCGCCCGGAGATTTCCGTTGGTTTGTTCGTCCTTGTGGGATTCCTCCTCCTGGGATGGCTTCTCCTGCAGCTTTCCAAGTCAGGACGCGATCGCCGGGGCGGCTATCCTATCACGGTGGAAGTCCGCGATGCCTCGGGGATTCGGGACGGCGTTCCAGTGCGGCTTGGCGGGATTGATATCGGAGTGGTTTCGTCCCTCCCGCAGTTGAACGGCGAATCGACCGTGATCGAAGTCCCCCTGACGATTTATCCTGACATCAAGATTCCAACGGGATCAGCCGTTCAAATCGCGACGAGCGGTCTCATGGGAGACAGCTTCGTCCGCATCCTGCCTCCCGCCACTCCAACCGGTGGATTTATCGAGAGAGGCGCACGCATCAGAGCCGCGGAAACGAGCACGATCAACGATCTCACGACCAACGCCGGCTCGGCGATCGAAGAGGTCGAGACGACGATGACGTCAATTCGCGTGTCGGTTGAGCATCTCAATGAGATTTTCACCCGCATAGAGAAAGGGATCCTCAATGAGACGAATCTCTCAAATCTCAGCGAACTCCTCATCGAGATGCGCACGCTCTCCGGCCAATTGAAAACCGCCACGGAGGACGTTGGCCCGCTCCTCGCGGATTCGTCCACCGCCATCAAGTCAGTGAACGAGGCTGCCGGCACTGCTAATACGACTTTTGCCAGGGTCGACAGCACGATGCAAGAGTTCAGCAGGACGCTCGGAACGATCAATCCGACGGTGATAGAGTTCGATCAATCGCTCGACGACCTGCGCGGGATGATTGCGACGGTGAATGCCCTCGTGAAGGAGATTGATAAGGGGGATGGCCTCGCAAGTGCTTTAATCAACGACAAGAAACTCAAAGCGGATCTTGAAGAATTCGTGACCAAACTGAATAAGAACGGAGTGCTTTTTTATCCTAAGGAAAATGGTATTCTGGAGCGAAACCGGCCACTCCAACCTTTGAAACGGCCTTAGAAAACATGTCATTTCTTTTTCTATTTAAGCGTTTTGAAATCTGGTTGCTGCTCGCCGTGGTCGCCGGGCTTCTCTTCGTCGCGTTCTCACCCGAAGAGGTCGATACCGAAGTGGTTGAGGTGAAAGAGGTTCCCGTGCTTCTCGCGAAAAAACTCGAGGTCGATCTTCCGGGTAACTCCGGCGGCGGAACCGATGAACCTGACTCCGAGCCAACCTTCGCAGTCAAAGACGTGCTCGTGCGCCCCGATGGTGAAGGGAAGGTTGTCGAGGTGACTTTGTCAGGTCGTGCGAATAACGGGCAGGAGTCGATCGTCGATGAGGACACGCTCAAGGCGATGACCGCCTCCGGTGAGCCGGTGAGCCGCTTTTTTGAACCCTTTCGCGAGAAATTGACTTTCTATCCAGATCAGGCATCTCTCATAACAACCCGCTGGTGGCTCGAGAAACCGACCGACTCGATTTGGCTGGAGTTTCAGGGACAACGTGTCGAAGCTGTGCTCCCCTGATTTTTTCCTTTCGCCTATGACCAAAGAGCGATCCCGGTTTTTACTGATCAACAACAACAACACGCGGACCAAGTTCGCGCTGGCATCCGATGACGGGCTCATTGCCCACCAGTCGATCGCGACCGCGGAGGTCACTCCCTCCAACATCGCTTCACTGCTCGAAAACTGGGAATACGAGGACGTGATTCTCGCCTCGGTGGTGCCATCCAGCGTCTCAGCATTAAAAGAAGCGCATTCCGGAAAAAGGTTCGTCGAGGTGTCTCATCGCATTCCTCTCGGCGTCGATATCGATTTCCCGGATCCCTCCGGAATCGGCGCAGACCGCCTCGGAAATGCCGCCGCCGTCGCCGGCCAGTTTCCGGGCGAATCCGTCATCGTCGTCGATTTCGGAACCGCGGTGACCTTCGATATTGTCGACTCCCGCCCCGCCTACATCGGCGGAGTGATCGCGCCGGGCCTGGATGCGATGCGGCACTATCTGCATCAGCGCACCGCCCTGCTCCCCGAAATCGAAATTTCACGCCCCGCATCAGCGATCGGAAAGTCGACGACCCATGCGATGCAGTCGGGCGGCTTTCACGGATACCGGGGACTCGTTCGCGAGATACTCCTCCAGATCGGGCGGGAGACACAATTCCCTTCAAAAGTGATTGCGACCGGCGGATATGCGAGTTTGATGGCAGAGGATTTCCCCGAAATCGAGATAGTATCCCCCTACCTCACGATGGAGGGGTTACTTCGCATCGCACAGATCAATTTTTCATGAGTAAAAGAACGCAGGCAATAGGTGTCGATTTCGGGGGGACTTCAGTGAAGCTCGCCGTTGTCGAAGGGGCTGAACTGGTCTCCGACGAACGCCGTATCCCGACTCAGGATTTCAAGGATTCCGGATCGCTTATCGACCGGATCGTTGCCGAGATCGACGTCTTGAGATCCGCGTTTCCCGCCGTGGACGCGATCGGCTTTGGTCTACCCGGTTCAGTCGATTTCGCGAAAGGAATGACTTACAACCTGACCAATGTGCAAGGCTGGACCGAGGTTCCGCTGCGTGACATCATGAAGGAAAAAACCGGCCTCCCGGTGGTGATAGAAAACGACGCGAACTGCATGTGTTTCGCCGAATGGAAATACGGAGCCGCACAGGGATTTAACAACGTGATCTGCGTGACCCTCGGAACCGGAGTCGGCGGAGGCTTGATTCTGAATGGCGACCTCTATCGGGGCAGTCAGTATGCCGCCGGTGAAATCGGGCAGATGAGCATCGATTATCAGGGCGTGCCCGGCCCCTACGACAACACCGGGGCACTCGAGCGCTATATTGGAAATCGTCAGATCACCGAATGGGCGGGGAGGCTCTACGACGAAGCGGGAGTCACGAGGCCTGAAGATACGTCTCCGGAAAATATGGCGAAGCTCGCTGAGGACGGAGATCCGATCGCCGATCAACTCTGGAAGAATGTCGCCAGCTGCCTTGGCTCCTGCCTCATGAGCACCGTTTTCCTACTCAACCCCGATGCGATCGTGATAGGGGGAGGGATCAGCTACGCCGGTGACGTCCTTTTCAATCCACTTCGAGAGTATCTCGAAAAATCGCTGACCTCCGAATGTTTCAATCATCTGGCGATCAAACACGCGCGATTTGGAAATACAGCCGGAATCATCGGCAGTTCTGCACTCGCGTTATCAATCCTTGAATCGTAGGATACCGCACCCGATGGCTTCCGAAAATTCACTATCATTGCTCCGTGCGAGCCTGATTTTCTTCCTCGTATCGTTGATGCTGGGCGCGACAGCTATGTACGTGCAGTTCGGGATCATATCTGCGTTAGTTGTCTGGAGCTACAAATGGAAAGAGTTGAGAAAAACGATCCCGTCGATAATCGAAGCAGCGAGACCCGCTTGGGTGATGCTCTTCCTATTCGCGATTATCTTTGCCCTCACACTTCTCGCAAGCAACATTGTATCCATCGGGCAAATGGGAGAATTGAAATGGTTAAGTTTCCCGCTTGTTTTTGCATTGGCATTCAATACTAACTTAAGAATTACAGATCTTCGATCAATTGAGAAAATAGCACTATTGTTTTTGCTCATCATCTCAGTTTACTCGACAATCGATTCTGTTTATCAGGTTGTTGCTGGTAAAAAGTTTGGACGATTATTTCTTTTCGACGATACCGCTCTTACAGGAAAGCGAGGCTCAGGCTTGTTACAAAATCCGATCCCGTTCGCTCATGTCGTAGGTTCTCTGTTTCATATCGCTATCGTCGGGGCAATGATTGCGCGCTCAATCGGGAAACGGAAGGTGGCTGCGATATCGGCGGGACTCGCGTTGCTTTTTTTCGCGTGTCTCTTAACAAGTCTTGCGCGGGGCGCATGGCTGGCGGTCGCTCTTACGGGCATATTTTCCCTGGCGATCATGCCCACCGCGTTCAGAAAAATAAACGTATTCGGATTGGGGACGGCCACATTGATCGGAGGAATCACGCTGGCTTTCAATGCGCCACTCCTTAAAAGGTTTCTTTCTTCTTTTGACCCCACCGTAACTTCAAACTCGGTGCGTCTCGATCTTTGGAAATCCAACCTGAAAATGCTCTGCGACCATCCTTTCGGGATCGGATTTAATGCCAACGACATACTTCTCCCGCAAAAACTCGCCGAGTTGGGATATCCTGCTACATCATTCCAACCCCACCCTCACAACGAGTTTATCGACTACGCCGTAGCCACCGGTTTCCCGGGTATGCTGCTCTACATCGGCGTTACCATTTGGCTCTTGGTGTTCACGGTAAAACTGCTTCGACGCGCTACCTTGAACGGGACCAACGGGGAGGTCTTTCTCCTCACTTCCTCGGCTCTCGTGCAGTCGTTTCTGAATGCCTGCGCCCTGACGGATCAGTTCACCACTCCCGGACGATTTCTGATCTGTCTCGCCTGGGCAGTTCCGATGGCGATTGCACTGAGATACAAAAACGCTGCGGCAGCCCAGAGCTGACAAAGGCTCTTAAACCGCCTGCAAAGCTAACTCCGCTTAACAGGAAACGTGCATAGCGTTAAGCAAACAGACCGACGAGGGGCTTGCCTTCGTCCGCGAGAGTGAAGGGACGCATACTCGGTGAGTAGAGCACCTGATCAAGCGGAAGGCCGAGCGCGTAGCCGATCGTGGCGTTGAGATCGGGCACTTTGACCGCATTTTCGATCACCTTGGACCCGCGGTCGTCGGTTTTCCCGTAGACCTGTCCGCCTTTGATCCCCCCTCCGGCGAGCAAACAACTAAAGGCCTGCGGGTGGTGATCCCGCCCTTCGTTGGCATTGATCTCAGGAGTTCGGCCGAACTCCGTCGCGAGGACGACGAGCGTGTCATGCAGCATTCCCCTTCGCTGGAGATCGATCAGCAAGGTGGAAAGCGCGGCATCCAGTTTCCCTGCCATCTCAGGAACGTTCACAAAATTTGAATTGTGGGTGTCCCAGCTCCCAAAGGATACCTCCACGTGATTCACGCCGTTCTCGGCGAGACGCCGCGCGAGAAGACACCCCTGACCGAAGGCATTTTTACCGTAGCGCTCCTTGAGTCCATCAGGTTCACCGGCCAGATCAAAGGCGGCGAGGTCTTTGCTGCGCATCAACTTAATCGCATCGTCGTACATGTCGGTGTAGGCACGTACGTTCTTCTGGTCGTATTTCTCGACGAACGGAGCATCGAGTTGCTCGGCGAGATTGCGGTGGAAATTGAACCGGTCTTCATTCATACCGGCCATCATCGAACTGTTTTGGAGCCCGCCTTCGGGATCGCGCACCGAGAGAGGAGAAAGGCTGCTTTCAAAAAAGCCCGAACCGGGGTGCTTGGAATCGTTTCCGATGAGCACGTTCCCCGGAAGCGCCGGATTGTTCCGGCCGTTGAATTTCAGTGCCCACGCTCCCATCGCCGGATGGCGGATCGAGCTGCGCATTTCGTAGCTCGTGTGCATGTAATAATTCCCCTGCTGATGCGCTCCCTGCGTAGAGGTCATCGAATTGATCACCGCGAGATGCTCAGCCTGACGGGCGAGGAGCGGAAGATTGTCCGAAAGCTTCATCTCGTCGACCGGCGTATCGATTTGGCCGGTGGCGCCCATGACTTCGTTCTTCCCTTTCGGATTGAGCGTGTCGAGGTGTGACATGCCCCCGGTCATGTAGAGATAAATGACGCGTTTGGCGGTGGGAATCTGCTTCAATGACGAAGCCCCGGCACCGGCGGCACGACCGAAATCAGGCAGGCCGGCCAAAGCGCTCACACCGAGAAATGACTTCGCGGCCCGGGAAACAAAACGTCGTCTGGAAAGTTCTGAGTTCATTTTGGGAAAAAGTAGAGGATTTCAGAAGAGGGGCCCGACTCAACAGGGTTGGCCCACTGATCTAACAGGGTTGAATTTACTGAACGAAGAGGAATTGCCGTGTGTTCAGGAGCGTCCAGATGATCCCTTTCACGGTGCCGGATTCAGGATCGGATTCCCAGGCCCGGCGAAAAATGGCCCGCTCCTGCGGCGTGGGCAATCGGCTCAACATGGAGAGGTAGATAATGTCGAGTCGCTCCGAAAAGGTCTTCGTGCTGCCGATATCCCGCGAGAGGACCGAATATTTATTGGTAATCCCGGCGATGACAGGACCGTTCAAGAGAGCGAGTGCCTGAGTCACTGAGGCCTGGTCACTGCTGTTTTCGATCAGTTCACGATCGCTTTGACCGAACTCCCGGAGAAAATGACCCGGTCCCGTGGGAGAACTCAAATCTGAAGCCCGCTGCATACGACGCCGTATCGTCTTCGAGAGAAATTTGAATGCCCCTTTGTCTGCTTTGGACTTCACATTCCACTCACTCATTTCACGGGCCTCCATTTCATCCCGCTCCTTTTTGAGCGCCTTCTGTTCGTCCTCGAACATGGCCTCCACAAGTTGATCGATGATTCCCCCGCTGCTGTCTTTACCAATGATAGCATCCATCCCTTCACCCGCCGTCGCATGATCCTTTAAAACGGTGGCGGCAAGCTCGTTGAGGAAAGCGTCGCTTTGCCCACCCGAAGCGACCACATCGATCTTAGGTTTCATGGCGATCAGTTTCTCTTCGAGCCCTTCGCGAAACACTTTTTCTTCGATCAAATTGCCAAGTCGCTTCCGAATCTCGCGGGTCGCGGCGGTGGCTTCACGGATTTTATCAGGATCGCCCTCGAGACGGGCCTCAGTCACTTTCGCAAGAGCCGCCTCAATTTCGGTGGAAAGGTCTTTCTGCACGCGAGAGATCTCGACGATATTTTGCATGAACTGATTGGGGTTCTGATCGTAGATCGCCTCAGCCGCGAGTTGCACTTCAGCGATGCGGCGCTTCGCAAACAGTTCACGGGCCAAATTTCTCTCGTCGGGGTTTTCAATCGTCAGCGCCACGATCGAGTCCCAGATCTGCTCCGCGCTGAGGCGTCGCAGAATCGGTCCCGCGAAATAGTAGGGAGCGCCGGGAACGGGTTCTTCGAGAGTCGCCTCCCGCTGGTAGGCTCTGGTGCGGTATATGACGTTCTGAAAAGCCTGAATGTCGTAATCGAGTTCGATAAACAGCTTCGTAAGATAATCCATCAGCTCGGGATTCGAGGCCTGCGTGTGATCTTTGAGATCATCGACCGGCTCAAACACCCCGACACCGAAGGCCCGCTTCCACAGCCGATTCGCCATCACTTTGGTAAAAGCCGGATTCTCCGCTGAGGTGAGCCATTCCCCGAAGGCCTCAATCGTAGAGGTGTTACCGCTCAGGACAGCCTCATTCCCCATCAACGTCGCCGGTTTCACGACCGACTTCGGCTTGGCATCATCATACTGGTAATCATGCGGAAGCCTCAGACTGCGATCCATCTCGTAGACGCTGCTAAACCGGACAGGAATCAAAATCTCACTGGCTGCCTTTTTCAGCTCGCCGGCCCGCTCCTTACTGATTCCCTTTTTCTTCTGCTGATACTTTCTCAGCGCCTCACGGGCGACCGGGTGATTGTTCGACGTCACCATCCCGTAGGTGAAAGCAGAAAGCCGGTAGTAGTCCATCTGGGTCCACGCATCGAACGGGTGGTTATGGCATTGAGCGCAAACGATCTGCGTTCCGAGAAACAACTGAGAAGTCATCGCGAGGTTATCGAGCGGCATCCCGTAATCCCTGAGGTAGTAGCCGATCGCGGGATTCTCCCAGGAGTTGCCGCTCGCGGTGACGAGTTCGTAGACGAGTTCGTCGTATGGCTTGTTGGATCGGATCGATTCCTTGAGCCACTGCTCATATGCCATGCCCGAGGGAGAACTCTGTCCGCTGCCGGAGATTGTGGTCCGGGCGCGAAGCAGATCCGCCCAGTAATTGAACTGGTGGGAAACGTAACCTTCGGACCCGATCAGCTTTTCCACGAGCGCCGCACGCTTATCGGGACTCTCCGACTCAGTAAACTCGGTCGTCTCAAGTCGCGTCGGGATCCTTCCCACGAGATCGAGATAGACGCGCCTCACGAAAACGGAGTCATCCGCGATTTTATTCGGTTCAAGCCCCTCAGCCTTCAGCTTTTGATTGATCAGTTGATCGATTTTTGCCGAGGGAGACGTTTCCGCCCCTGCGAAAAACGGGGTCGCAGCTATTACCGCCGCAAAAAAAGGTGAAAGAAGGTTTCTCATGAGGGAAAAAATCGAAAAGGTCCGTACCCTTAAACGTTTGAAAACGCGCAAGGTTGCGACGGAATTGCGCCATCAGACTGAAATCTCACGGGGTCGTTCCCGTGGATTGCCAGTCAGGCCAGCTCCGCGAAAATCAGGCGGCCTGCGCTCGTCTGAACCGCACCGGCGACCACGACCGCTTTGCGCTCACCAATGTGCGGCTTACCGTGATTCACGACGATCATCGTGCCATCAGGTAGATAACCGACCGCTTGATGCTCGTCTTTCCCTTCTTTCACGAGTTCGAGATCAAGTTCATCGCCCGGAGCGACCACAGGCTTCAGCGCCATCGCAAGCTCGTTCAAATTGAGTACGCCGATTCCTTTGAGCCGCGCGACTTTTCCGAGATTCGAATCATTCGTGATGATCCGGGCACCGAGGATATCAGCGAGCTGAATCATTTTGTCATCCTCTGAAAGACCTTCGCGGAATGGTTCATCGTGGATCGTGACCTCAAACCCTTCCGTCGACTTCATCAGATTCAGCGAATCGAGCCCTCGTTTGCCGCGGCTGCGCTTAACCTCATCGTTGGAGTCCGCCATCTTCTGAAGCTCTTCGAGGACAAATTTGGGAACGACGAGTGTTCCCCCCATAAAGCCTGCCGCACAGATCCCTGAAAGGCGGCCATCGATAATGATATTGGTATCCACCATCGTCGGGAGATCCTGCAGCGCGTCCTGACGAAAGCGGACGTAGGGAATCAGGAGGGAGAATTCCTCACGCTTGCTCCGGAGCGCGAGCATCACACCGATGAAACCGAAGGCGAGGAAGATCGCGAGATTGAAAATGTTTCCCGCCAGCTCGAAACGATCCAGACTCGCTTCAAAAAATCCAATCCGCGTCACCAACCAGGCGCAGAGAAGGCCGATCAACAGTCCAAACGTGCCATGGGAGAACGACCGAATGCTGAGCGGTCGCAGAATGATGTCCAACACAATGATGACGGAGGCGAAGCCGATTCCCAGTATCGCGCCGAACCACCAGATATGGCTTGCAACCCCGGTCGCGACCGTAGCGCCGACAAATCCTGACAGAAGCAGGAAAAACATGCGTACAACATTGAGTAAAGCGCCGGAATTCATGGGAACGTGATGGTTTCTGCGCATTATACTCAAAATGGGAGTATTTGCGATCAGTCGTTTCCCTCAGCCGGATACACTATCGAGCACTGCGGACTACTCTCCTCTCGCCGCGACCCACTTTCCGCGCCGGAGAAAGTCCTTCAGTCGGATCCCGGCGCCGGCAGCCGCCTCTGTCACCGTTTTGACCTGCGACGTCAAACACCCCGAGACAATCACTTCCCCGGGATCAGCCAAACAGGCGGGAAACGAGGGAAGAAGCTCAACGAGCAGGTCGCTGAAAAGATTTGCGGCGATTAAATCGAACAGACCCAACTTTTCATCGTGAATTAATTCGAGCACATCCGCCTCGATGAACTGGATCTGATCCGCACAGTCATGAGCCACCGCGTTGATGCGGGCGTAGTCGAGAGCCATGTCGTCATTCTCGACCGCAATCACTTCCGCCGCGCCCAATTTAGCCGCCGCCACCGCGAGAATCGCGCTTCCGCAGCCGAGATCGAGCATCCGCCAGGGCTTCGAACCCTGTTTTTTCGCAAAATCAGTCAGAAACCGCAGGCAGCCTGCCGTCGTAGGATGCGCCCCCGTCCCGAACGCGAGCTGGGGAGGAAAACTGAGAATGATTCGCCCCGGGTTCTCGGCCCTCAGTTCCGCAAGAATCGTTTCATCGTTCGATTCCGTCACGATGATTTCATCCCGGATCCGGAGCAATACTCCCGCGTCGGGCTCTCCCGAAGGCTGCCAGTGATCAGGCTTCAGCTCGCTGACCCCGCCTCCGAAACGCCCCTGGAGTTCCAGCGCCGCCTCTCGAGTTGTCGCATAACTCTTTAACTGCCAGCGCTTACGGTTAACGAGTTTCTCCGCCGTATAGGCGATCTCCGCGATGACAAGCTTCGTTTCCCATTCATCGAGCTGCTCGTCCGTGACGTATTTAGACCATTGAAAAAGAGTTTCCATGTCAGCAAATCGGGAAAACGGATCTTAAAAATACAAAAAAAGACCGACCGGGGGATCCCTGGACGGTCTGGACTTCCTGAATGCGGCTCCATTAAAAAATGGAGCGGGTGAGGCGATTCGAACGCCCGACATCAACCTTGGCAAGGTTGCGCTCTACCCCTGAGCTACACCCGCATTCGCTACCATTCGGTAGCGCGGACGGCAATGTGGAGAGATTCGGAATCTTTTCAAGGGAATTTTTTCAAATTCGAGTAGCAACCAAAATAAGGAGAGGCTAAGCATCAGTGCGTATCCCATGAAGAAATTCGGAAACAAACTCGACGAGATCCTTGAAGACAAGCAGGCGGAGGTGGAAAAACTCCTCCCCCTTCAGGACAAATTGCAGTTCTCGGCTCAGGCGAGAGAGGACTTTCGATCCTTCGCTATCGCCCTTGGGGGCGGGATTCGGCACCAGGAAGACGACGAAGGTTACGGACAAAATGAGCTCGCAGTCATCGCCGAAATCAAAAAAGGCTCTCCATCAGCAGGAACGATTGTCAGCGACTTCGATCCCGTCGCGATTGCGAAAGATTACGCCGAAGCCGGAGCGAACGCCCTATCCGTCCTCACCGACGAAAAATATTTTCAGGGGCACCTTTCCTACCTTCATCAGATCAGGGAGACGGTCGATCTCCCCCTCCTCCGGAAAGATTTCATCATTCACGAAGTCCAAATCTACGAGTCCATCGTCGCCGGCGCCGATGCGATTCTGCTGATCGTAGGGGCTCTCGAACAGGAGGAACTCATTCACCTGCACGACGTCGCGACGAATTACCAGCTCGACGTCCTCGTCGAAGTCCACAATCTCGAGGAAATGGAGCGGGCTCTCGAAACCGATGCGGAGATCATCGGGATCAACAACCGCAACCTCAAGACGTTCGAAGTCGACCTCCACGCCACTGAAATGCTGAGCGAAGAAGTCGGGCCTCATCACATTCTCGTGAGCGAAAGCGGGATCTACACTGGCGAAGACACCCAGCGCATTCAATCCTGGGGAGCCGATGCGATTCTCGTCGGGGAAGCCCTCATGCGCTCTCCGGACAAGTTCCTCAAAATGGCCGAACTCAAAGGCTTCGATCCCAACCGCAGATGATTCGTCTTTTTTCGATCGTCGTCATTGCGACTGTGCTTACGGCGTTCAACGCGGAAGCACAGCTCGTGGCACAACCGGTCGAACTGACGCCCCCCGAAGTCACCGCCGCGAGCGTCTACGCCGTCGACCTCAGCAACGGCAGAGTCATTTGGGAAAAAAATATCAACGAGAAGCGCCCCGTCGCGAGCACCCAGAAGCTCATGACTGCGCTCCTCATCGCTGAGTCCGGCGACCTCGACGCTATGGTTCCGGTGAAAAGCACCGACGGCCGCGTCGAGCCCAGAAACATTTGGATCACCCAGGGGAGCTCTTACAAGAAGCGACTCCTTCTCGAGGTCATGCTGATGCGCAGCTACAACGACGTCACGAAATGCCTCGCCCGTGACCTCGCCGGAAGTCAGGGGGAGTTTGCAAAGCTGATGAACGCAAAAGCCGCCGCGCTGGGAATGGAGAATTCCCATTTTGTGAACGCTCACGGACTCACCGAAGAAGGCCAGTATTCCACCGCCCGCGACATGATGATTCTCGCCGCCGCCGCGTATTCGAATCCCGAGATTCGTCGCATCGTAAAAATCAAAGACTCGTCGTTTAAATATGACGGCGGCAAAAGTGTTCCCGTCAAAAACAGCAACGAATTACTACATACCTATTCTGAGTGCGTCGGTATGAAAACCGGATTCACCAAGGCGGCAGGAAGGTGTCTTATTGCCGCCGCAGTTCGCGGAGACAAAACCGTGTTAGCCGTCGTGTTAGGGAGTAACTTCGACGACATCTGGACCGACTCTGAGACGGTACTGCGTTGGTCTCTGGAGAACTGATTGCGGTGAGCAGGACCTGAAACGTACCGGGACAGATCAATTCTATCCATGCAGCCCTGTGCAGGGTTTGTTTTTCCAACTGGCGGCTGGCAGGTCACGATATGTTTATATCATTCACCCGCGGAGTCCCGCCAACCGCATACCATGGATATTCGTCCGATGAGACTGAGTTGACATTTCCCGGTCAATTTTCTACGCTTCTTTCGACGCATCGCCCAAGGCGTAAACCCTGCGTCACCGTAGCGCAGCAAAGAGGAGCTCATGACCACTATCGCCACATTCCCCACTCCGGAAGATGCGCACCTCTTTCGCGCGTTTCTCGGGTCCCGGGGAATGGATGCCTACCTGAAGGACGAGCATCTGATTCAGTTTTTCTGGTTCTACAGCAACTGCGCCGGAGGCGTTAAGGTTGACGTGATGGACTCGGATGCTGAGAACGCCACCGACGCCTACCGGACTTACATGGAGGCCCTGAGGAGTGGCCCCTACCCGTTGAACCCCGTTCGTGCGTGGCCCCTGGTATTTCTGCTTTCTTTGATCGTGAGCGGTCCCGTCGTTCTATTCGGGCGCCGGAATCGTTCGCCCGAAACGGGGCAGTAAGAGCCGGGGAGGGTGTGGAAGACTCTCCGGGGCCCCGCCAGCTACGCCCCGAAACCCCGCCGCATCGGCGGGGGCCAACAATGTCTGATGTCGTATCAGGTGACTGATCCTAGAGATCGTCAATGATATCTTTCACTTCCTCTTTCGTTTTTCCGAGGCGGCGCTGGAGCCGTCCGTAGAGTTCCTCTTCCTGACCCTCGGTGTACTCGAGATCGTCATCAGTGAGGTCGCCATACTCCTGCTTCAGCTTTCCTTTCAGAATGTGCCAGTTGCCTTCCAGTTTATCGGTATTCATTTTTGATGTGTTGTTAGTTTTTTTTCAACTCTCACCTGAACCATTCAGGCGGTCGTCGCTTACTACTTACGTGCAGTAAGCGGGCCAGTGCGCCAGCCCCCTGCTTTCGGGGATTCCTTACCTCGAGAACGCCTCACACCCTTGCATTCTTCACGATCAAAAATGCACTTCGCATTCTCCCGGGCCTTTTGGCGGGACGGAAGCCCATTCGGACCGCTGGCACGTGTCCTGCGATTTATAGAGGAATGAAAAACAACGAACTGGAAGAAAACTGGGAATACATTCGCTCCGAATTGAAACGAAAGTATTCAGCTGTTTCAGATGAAGACCTCGAACTGTCGGAGACCGATTGCGCCGACGACAAGCTCGATTGTCTTGCGCGCAAACTAGGTAAAGAGAAAGAGGATCTTCGTCAGGAAATCGCATTGAATTTTGCAGGAATCCCGAAGGGCCCTGCAGAATCGTAACGCGGGACGTGTCAGTGCTGAAGCCAATCGCGAAGAACGCGCATCATGCGCCGACCGACGTTCCCTTCGCGATCCACCCACTGAGCATTCTTGCCGAAACAAATTCGTCGGAAACACAGAAGGCGGCACCGGCTTCGAGGACGACACGGTGACCGTTTGCCCGGGTCACTTCAATGTGGAGAGGGCGGTCACCGGGAAACTCTGCGGCGGCGTCCCGGATCATTGAAATCGCGGAAAGCGTGTCGCGCACCGCATCGAGACGCAACACGACCGGTGTCGCAAACGGCGCGCCGGGGCCGGGGGCCTGACCATTCCCGTTTGCGCCTGAGGCGGCCCGTGCAACAGGGTTGGGTGAGTGACTCAACCCTGTTGAGTGATGTTCCGCGGGATTCCCCCCGCGCATCGCTCTCGGGTCGACGGACATGGGAACAGCGTTGGGATCTGGCAGGATCTCTTTGACGTCGTCAGCGGTGAGCCGATTCGTCTCGGTTCTTGAATCCTGTTCGATTTTCGCTTTCAGCTCGATCACATTCCCTTTCACGAGGATGGGGTTGGCCTTCTGATAAACTTCGTTCCAACACATCACTTCGGTGGAACCGGTAAAGTCCTCGAGCAGCAGAATCACAAAGGGCTTTCCTTCGCGCTTCGTGTATTTGACGGTCGCTTCTGAGATAAGCCCCGCATACCGCTGATTCTTTTTCCCCGGCTTCATTGCCGCCAAATCACAGATCTTGTTGTAATTCCCCTTATCGATGACGCTCTTGTATTCGTCGAGCGGGTGCCCTGTTACGTAGAAACCCAGGAGGTTTTTCTCGTGGGACAGGTATTCGCGCTGGTTCCACTCGACGCGATCTTCTTCAACGATGTCGGGTGCGGGCGCGGCAGACATGAGTTCGTTCATGTCGAAAAGGGCGCCCTGACCGGTGAGACGATCCTTTTGTGCGGCGCTGGAGCCGGCGATGATCTGCCCGACTTTGGAGAACATGTCGTCGCGTCGCTCCATCGTGAAGTCGAAGGCGCCGGCTTTAATCAGGTTTTCGAGAATCTTCCGGTTCACGGATTTGGAGTCGAGACGGCTCGCAAAGTCTTCAATCGATTTAAAAGGCCCGTTCGCCTCCCGCTCTTTGATCGCGACTTCCATCGCAGCCCCGCCGACGTTCTTAATCGCAGCCAGCCCGAAACGGATCGCTTTCTTTCCGTCCGGCTCGGTTTCAGGCGCAAACTTGAGCTTACTCTTGTTCACATCCGGAGCGAGAATCGCGTGTCCCATGCGCTGACATTCAGCCACGAACACGGAAATTTTCTCCGTGTTGTTAATCTCGTTACTGAGGACCGCCGCCATGAACTCGACGGGGTAATTCGCTTTGAGGAAAGCCGTGTGATAACTGATCAACCCATAAGCCGCGGAGTGGGATTTGTTGAAACCGTATCCCGCAAATTTCTCCAGCAAGTCAAAGATCTCGTTGGCCTGCTTCTCGGGAATGTTGTTCACACGATCGCAACCGGCCACAAACATTTTCCGCTGCTTCACCATCTCGGAGAGCTTCTTCTTACCCATCGCACGACGGAGCAAATCCGCCTCACCGAGTGAGTATCCCGCAAGAAGGTTGGCAGCCCGCTGCACCTGCTCCTGGTAGATCAGAATCCCGTAGGTTTCCTCACTCGCCTCCTGCAGAAGCGGATGAAGATACGTGACTTTCTTTTTCCCGGTTTTCCGGTCGATGAAATCAGGAATAAGATCCATCGGACCCGGACGATAAAGCGCGATCAACGCAATAATGTCCTGAATTCGATCGACCTGGAATTGACGACACAACGCCATCATTCCGCCGGACTCCAACTGGAACACAGCGGTCGTCTCCCCCCGGTTCAGCAAGTCAAAAGTCGGCTTATCATCAAAACCTTCGTTATCGATCTTGAAATCGGGCGTGTGCTCATGGACGAGATCGAGAGCATCCTGGATCACGGTCAACGTTTTGAGACCGAGAAAGTCCATCTTCAACATCCCCAAATCGGTAAGCGGACTCATCGCAAACTGAGTCACCACCTCCCCCTCCTTACCGCGAATAAGAGCGACGTGCTCCATCAATTCGCGGTCACCGATCACGACACCCGCCGCGTGAATTCCGGTGCCCCTCGTGAGGCCTTCCAGGAAAGTCGAGTATCGCCAGAGCTCGGCGATCGTCGGGTTGTTCTCGATCTCTTCGCGGAGCTCGGGATTCTTCTTTTTCGCGTCGGCGAGAGTGATTCCAAGTTCACCGGGAATCATCTTCGAAACACGATCCCCCTCGGTGAAGCTCAAGCCCATAACACGCCCGACATCGCGAACGACGCTCTTCGCCCCGAGCGTCTGGAAGGTGACGATGTGCGAAACCGCGCGCTCGCCATACTTCCGACGCACGTATTCAATCACCTCGGGTCGACGGGTCTGACAGAAATCGATATCAATATCCGGCGGGGAAACACGCTCCGGGTTGAGGAATCGCTCGAAAATGAGCCCGAACCGGATCGGGCAGAGGTCGGTAATCCCCAGCACATACGCAACGATCGATCCCGCAGCCGATCCACGACCGGGTCCGACGGGAACCCCGTTGTCCTTGGCCCATTTTACGAAATCCCAGGTAATGAGGAAGTAGGAGACGAATCCCATTTTCTCCATAATCCCGATTTCATAATCAAGGCGGGTCCGAAGCTCCGGATCTGTCGCGGCGCGTTCGCCGTAGCGCCACTCGAGCCCCTCGAAACAGACTTTGCGAAAATAGGCTTCACGCGGGCTGCCATCGGGCGATTCGAACTGAGGGTATTTCTCAGAACTGGTCGAATCGAGATGGATTTCGACGTTGCACATTTCCATGTACTCCAGCGTGTTTTTGCAGGCGTCGGGAATCTCTTTGAAGAGCTTCCGCATCTCGTTCGTCGTCTTGAAATAAACCTCGGGGGAATACTTCATCCGGTTCTCATCCATGATGAGCGAACCGGTGCCGATGCAAATCATCGCATCATGTGCGTCGTGATCGGCCCGATTGAGAAAGTGCACATCGTTGGCGGCGATGACCTTGAGATCGAATTCTTTCCCGAATTTCACCATCTGCCTGGTGCACAGCGCCTGCTCGCTGAACCCGTGATCGTGGACTTCGAGATAAAAACGGTCTTTCCCGAAAATGTCGACGAACTCACCGATACTTTTACGCGCGTTGTCGAGGTCACCGTTCTGGATGAACTGATTGATCTCCCCGTTGATGCACCCGCTCATGCAGACGATGCCCTCGGAGTATTTTGCGAGCGTCTCCTTGTCGATCCGGGGCTTGTAGTACATGCCCTCGAGGTGACTGATACTCGTGAGCTTCATCAAATTCGCGTAGCCCTCGTTCGTGGCAGCGTGAATCGTGAGGTGAGAGTTGCGCTTTTTCTTGGTCCCGCCAACCGCAACGGGCTCCGCCTTTTTATCGGTCAAAGCGACTCCGGGAGGCGTCAGATAGGCCTCCATTCCGATGATGGGCTTTACGGAAAACTCGTCGTCATTGCTCTGCGTACGCTTGCAGGCCTGAAAAAAGTCGATTGCCCCGAAAATATTGCCGTGATCCGTCATCGCGACCGCCGGCATTTTGCTCCGCTGGGCCTTTTTGATGAGATCTTTAATCCTCACCGCCCCATCCAAAGTTGAGTATTCGGTATGCAGATGCAGATGGATAAAGGGATCGGTCGCCATGGCAGAAAAACGGAGTCGGAAGTGGGGTCTCCATCATAAAGAATGCCCGAATCGGGGCAAGGGCGATGTCTGGAAAATTTCGAGATCCCCAACTCCCGGCGGTCCTTCTCTCCCGGTTTTCAAAGCCGAAGAAGCAACCTTTCCGGATGAGGCACCCGCACCTACAGCCGGGACCTTGCCGGAAGCCTCTAAAATAGTGCGCAATTTCCTTGATTAATTAAGACGACTTAATAATAATCATCCGGGTTACACATTCTGGTAATTCCGGTTTTTATCGAAAAATCTATGTCGCGTTATGAATTAGGTGAGCGGATCGGGAGAGGTGGTATCTGTGCCGTCTACCGCGCTTTCGACAACCACCTGCGAAGGGAGGTCGCTGTGAAGCGCCTTCTCCCACTGGAAAAGACGCAACTGGACGAGACGGATGAAGGGATCCTCAGCCGCGAAGTTCTGGCACTGGCGCAGCTCCAACACCCCAACGTGATCACCGTCTACGAATTTGAAGAGGACGAAGAAGGTCCTTTTGCGGTGCTCGAACTGATCGAAGGCGAGTCGCTCAAAGAGATAATCGACGAGGGAGCTCTCAGTTACACGGACTTTGTCGAGATCGCGGGGCAGATTATCGACCCGCTTATTTCGGCGATGGAGCTGAATTTACTGCATCGAGACCTCAAGCCGGAAAACATCATGCTCTCGCAGCTGCGTTCCGGCAGGATACAGGTGAAAATCCTCGACTTCGGCCTCGCCAAAATCACCAGCGCGCCCCGTGTTCAAACGGTGGATTTGTCAGGTTCCTTTCTCGGGTCGGTCGGCTACGCCGCACCGGAACAATTCGAGCGCGGTCTCCTCGATCAACGCACCGATCTTTACTCACTCGGCTGCGTGTTTTACTTCGCGCTCACGCAGAACTCCCCGTTCAAAGGAGACAATTGCACCGAAACGATAAACAATCATCTCGCGCACCGGGTCGAACCTTTGCAACGCTACCGGCCCGATCTTCCGGATTCGATTTGTGAATTCGTGATGATGCTGATCGAACGTGATCCGATCGACAGGCCCGACGATGCGGTCGAGGCCTACGAGCTTTTCCGCGAGGCCGTCGCTCTTGAGAGAGTGCCGGATGGAAAACTGACCCGCGTTCCCTCTTCGAGAAACAAACAGGCGCACCACGCTCCGCTTTCAAACCGGGCGGAGCTCCTGACCCCGGAGTCTCCACGCGAAGACACGGTCACGATGGCAGGATCGGCGGACCGTTGAGTCGACCCGACAGGCTCCCAAGCCGCCGTCGGGAGGCATTCCCCCCTGCCCCTGTTTTCGCAGGTTTACATCTTGCCCTCGAGCTAAACCGGATCAAACGTGTCGACACAAAAAGGCAGCGAGCCCCGTCGATGCCGTCGGGTTTACCCTGCCACTCAACGCTTCCAGAAGAATGAATCTACGCTACACGCTCCGTGCCCGGAAATTCCGCTCGAAATGGGATCCCGCCGAAATCGACTGGATCATGGAGAACGTCGACACGGGCGACGTCTGCTTCGACATCGGCACGCACAAAGGCGGGTGGACCTACTGGATGCGAAAGGCAATCGGCAGCACTGGCGCCGTCTTCGCTTTCGAGCCACAACCGACGCTGCACCGCTATTTGACGAAGCTGTTCGCCCCCTCTTACTGGAGCAACGTCACGCTCGAGAATATCGCTTTCTCGAACAAGGAAGGCTCCTTTGAAATGTTCGTGCCGGGCGAAGCGGGATCGACCTCTCCGGGCGCCTCGCTGAAGAAGGAGGTCGCGGTTCACGAGGCGGACACGATGACGACGACGACGGTTATTACGACGACGCTGGATCAATATGTGGCGAAACACCATTTGGACTCGATCGCCTTTATCAAACTCGACGTCGAGGGAAGCGAGGTCGACGTCATCGAAGGAGCGACCAACACGCTGCGCGATCTGAAACCGAGCTGGATCATCGAGTCAGAAGCACGCCACATTGGAGAAGAGGGCGTTCGGGAGTTGTTCTCAAAAATGGAGGACGCCAACTACAGCGGATTCTTTTTCTCAACCGAAGGGCTCAAATCGCTGTCGGAGTTCGACTTTAAAAAGCACCAACTTCAGGAAGGCGAACGGTTCTGGGACAAAGCCAGCTACTACAACAACTTCCTCTTCACTCCGAACAGCTGAGCGCTCCCGGAGGAGGAGAAAAGAAAGAAAAATCACTCTTTCAACTTCGCGATCAGGAAATCCTCGAGCGAGCCATAGGGATCGTTTTCGGGAATCACATCGGGCGCGGTTACAAGGCACTCGAGACCGAGCGCGGTCATTTTTTCCTGAAGCTTGAGCCCGAGCTTCACGTGGTGAACCCATTCGCTGGAACCCGTGTCGAGAGTGATCTCGGTATTGGGCCGGCTGTAGAACATGTAGACGGGGATATCATCCTCTGTGAGGTGATTGATCGGAGAGGCATCGACCATGAGTTTCTTCACCCGATCGCTCTCCCAATCGGCATCATCCTCGACGGCATACAGCAACGGAAGCGCCCGATCCGGAACCAATCCGGGAACACCGAACCACTCTCTGAAATCGTTCACGTCGTAAGTGGACTGGCCGTTCATCGTTCCTGCAGCGACGATGCGGGTCGATTGCCGGGAAATGGGATCCTCGCTTTCAGGATCGGCGAGGTCGTCGTGAAAGCCCAGCCACAGCGAAATCCCGGCCCCGGCCGAACCGCCGTAGCAAGCCGCTTTTTCGGGATCGAGATTCCATTCTGAAGCCCGACTGCGAACCGTCTGCAGGCCGCGGGCCGCATCCTCCATCATGATGGGATACGGGCCGACATCGGAAAGCCGGTAGTTCATCGCCACAAAGGAGATCCCCGCCTTCAGATATTTATCGACCACGGACGGCGGGAGCGCGGATTTATCGCCGGAGCGAAAACCACCACCATGAATAAAAACGACGAACGGAGTTGGTTCGGTCGCATCGGGAACCAACCAGATATCGAAGGCCTGCTTCCCGTGATCTCCGTATGAGACATCAGCGTGAGTTGGCGGCGGTCCGCCCCGCCGTTTCCCCTCCCGTTTCTCACCACCTTCGCGACGGGCACGGAAGAAGGCGACCGCTTCCTCTCTCGTCAGAATTCCGTCCTTGTTAGTGTCACTCTGAGGAAAACGCTTCAGGGCCGCTGCGAGGCGATCACCGGGCTTCGGCGTGTCCTCGTCAGATGGCTTCTGCGCAAAACTGATGACGCAAACGAGAAGAACGGAGAAAAACAGAGAGAGCGATTTCATAGAACAAATGAATGTAAATTCATCTCTCTAAACCCTCACAAGACCGAAAGGTCTCACAAATTTTTTACGCGGCGAGGATCAAGTGGCTGAAAAACTGCGGATACCACTGTCGATGAACCCGCCACCCGCGGCCGTCATTTCTCAGTAAAAGCGTAGCGGTAGACTCCGGTATAGGCAGGAATCGTGATCGTGCCGTCGTCTCCTACGATCAAACGACTCGCCGCCGTTTTGAGCTTCTCCTTCTTCAACGTTTTCCCGTTCCCGCGGTCGATCACGGTGAGAAAATCCTCTTGATCGGTGAATCCGTAATGAGCGATAAGGTGTTTCCCCCGGACGATGAAATCCCCGTGAGCCACGCCGGAATCGCTTGCCCAGAGCTGCTTACCCTCGTCGATGGAAAAAGCGTAGAGACGCGCCTGGTCTTTTTCACCGAGATTCGCCTCGACCGTGGTGTAGTAGAGAACTCCGTCTTCGATCGCACAGAAAGAGAGGTCTTTGACTCCCAACGCGGTGAATTCATAGGCAATACGCCGGTCTTCATCGACGACGGAAAGCGCGCGAGTCAGGTAATGATCGCTACCGTAAAACCCGAACCAATAATCTCCCGAGCGTATCACGTCGGTGATCGGAAACTCGTCTTCACCGCCGATCGCAAGGGTTTTCGCGAAGTGCGCCGGCACCGCCCCCGACCAGACAGCTCCGGGTTTGTAGGAGGAAAACACCACACCTCCCTTCTCCTTTTCCTCCGCAATTGATTCCGAGGCATCAAAACCCAATCGACTGAGCGTGAACCCCTTGCTAAGTGCGGTCGGCTTTTTGTCGACGGGGTCCCCGGTGATCGCGATCTGAAGCGTTCCCGCTTCCTGGGCCGGGAGCAACGAAGGAAATCCGACGAGAAGCGAGAGAGAAAAGTAACAAAGTGGTTTGAGCATGGTGAATTGTTTGGAATGATGGGCGTATCAGTGGGCGAAACCAACACGGAACAAAGCAAAAAAGGGATGCAGACTTGCTTCCTTGTTTGACTGTTATGGTAGTGGCTTCAGTCACATTATTGACCAGTTGTGTCACTCACTGCCCCAAAGAAACCACCGCGTTGCCGGCCCGGGGAAAATTTGACCACCTGACCGTGACGCTCCCCGGGAAGTCAGAACCGGACTCCGTTTGGAGGACCCGCTCCCCCGGCAAACCGATCGTACTTCTCCACGCGATCAACGGGATCAGCCCTTCGCTGCTCGAATTCGCGCTCGAAATGGAGACGTGGGGCTACCGGGTCTATCTCCCGAGCCTTTACGGGGATCCGATCGCGGGAGACTCTGCATTCGGCTATGACATGGCGCTTGAAGCGCTCGCCTTTCTCAAATTGGATCAACGGTGGAATCTGCACGACGAAACCGATGCAGGCCCCATCCTCGCCGAAACGCTCGCGTGGACCCGCTGGGTGAAGGAAAAAGAAGCCGGGAAACCGCTCACGGTGATCGGGAACTGTCTCACAGGGAATTTCCCTCTCGCCGTCCTCGCGGAACCCGGAGTCGAGCTGGCCGTGCTCGCGCAACCGGCGCTCCCCGTGAAGAACTATCCCGAAATACTCCTTCGCCTGCCGCAATCGAAGAAAAAGAGAGTCGCGCTCGGGATCCCCGACGAGACGATGAATCAGCTCGCAGCCGCGATGCGGGGAAATCCGAACAAGCGAATCGTGGGCTTTCACTACGCCCATGACCCACTCGCCCCCGTCGCGAAATTCGACGCGCTGCATGGCTTTCTCAGCGATCATCAGCTCGCGGACCGCTTCGAAGGCGTCGTCCTGAAACGCCCCGGAAGCCGGTATCAGCACTCGCGACGGGACTGGGTCACCGTCGCTGACACGCAGGAACCGCTAAAATTACTCACACCGCATTCCACGATCGCAAATCCCGAATCCCCCGCCGACCGCGCCTGGTTCCGCTCTCAATTGCGCCGGCACCTGTCGCTCAACGAAGGTTGATAATCCGCGCCTTTTCCACACCGGAGGAGGGCTGGAGGGGCTCAAAGCAACCACTTTCTGTAAATTTGTTTGACCAGAGGGCTGATCGCGCCTATCAGTCCCACCCGAATTTTCGGGAATTTTTAATTTCTACAAAAGCCACACCATGCGCAAACGGAGAACTACCCAGAAGACCCCTTTGACTCGCCCCCGTAAGAACGGAGCAGCTAAGAATCGCCGTCGCCTTGAGCAGCGCAGACGTCTCGTTGCACTCGGCATGGAAGAAAGTGCCGTTGAGAAACTCACTTCACGCGAGATCCTCACGCTTCTTAAGCACCCTGTTAAGGTGGCTAAAGCACACGGAGCACAGTCCTAGTTCCTTCGGGAAAAGGATTTGTTTCCACACATCAGCAGGATTTGCCTCGATGGCAGTTCCGCTTCCAATCGCCCGGATGACTCGTTCTCCGGGCTTTTTTTGTGTCTCCCCGGCCTCGAAATACGATTATCCAAAAGATTGCGTGTTTCGCTCGGGAGTCTATGATCATCGAAGATGCGATCCATAGCTTTCACTGCTCCCTGCGCGGTTTTGGCGATCACGATGTGGTACGTCGGCGCACAAAGCAAACCTGACACACATCCGGTCGCGGGGAATCCATCGTCCTCACCGGTGTCGGTTATCTTGATCAGCGTGGACGGACTGCGCCCCGATGCGATCACAAAACTGGGTGCCAATACCGTCCCCAATTTTTACCGGCTCCGCCGTGAAGGAGCCTTCACAGACAACGCCCGCTCGGCGAAGGATTACACGATCACCCTGCCGAATCACACCGGAATGATCACGGGACGGCTCGTTACCGGCCCCGAAGGTCACAACTGGACGATCAATCGCGACACGGAATTTCCACTCGATATCACGCTGCATCGACAGAAAGGAAGCTACCTCGACAGTGTCTTCGCGGAAGCGCACGATCACGGATTTCGAACAGCGCTTTACGCCAGCAAATCCAAATTCTCCCTCTTCGATGTCAGTTACAACGAAACGAACGGAGCCGAAGACTTGATTGGCCCGGACAATGGAAGAGACAAAATCGACGTTTTCGAATTCAAAAACAGATCTGAGAACGTCGTCGATCGCCTCGAGCGAACGATGAAAAAGGACGTCTTTGATTTCCTCATGCTCCACATCCGAAATCCGGACACCGCCGGACACGTCTTCAAATGGAATACCGAGATGCCGTCTCCCTACATGGCGTCGGTTCGAAAAGCGGACGAGCTACTCGGCGATGTCTTTGAAAAGATCGAATCCATCCCCGCCTGGAAAGGGAGAACCTACCTCGTCGTGACCGCTGATCACGGGGGCGCGACCGGGGAGAAGCAGCACAAGACGATTCAGAATCCCGAAAACTACACGATCCCCTTTTACGTATGGGGCCCGGGAATTCCAGCAGGAGCCGACCTTTATGCGCTCAACCCGGAAACGAGAAAAGATCCCGGAAGCCGGAATCCGGAACCCAACGACGGCCTCCCGCCGATTCGCAATGCCGGTGCCGGTAACCTGTGCCTCGACCTGCTCGGGGTGAGGGCAATCTCGGGTTCGACCGTGAATGCAAAGCAGGATCTGAATGTCAGAGCACTGACGCAGTAAGAAAACGAAATGAAGCGCTCTCCCCTACCCCACCTTCTGACTGCTGTATGGGTAGGTGCGCTGACGCTGATCGCCACGGGTGATGAGAACGGCAAACTTCCTGCCACCTCTTCCATCAGCGGGATTAAACAACCCCTCGCGACGGGGCTGGACATGCAGAGTTTTAATCCTCGCGAAGGGGAGAAAAACACGCGCCAAGCGGGGGAGCTGCTGTCGCTGTTTGAAGAGTTTTTAGCAGCGCAGGGAATCAGCGGAGACTGGAACGCTTCGGATCTGGAGAAGTTCTATACGATTGTCAGAACTGACCTCGGACACGCCAAATCACGCGAAACGGTGCTCGACGACCGGTATGATGCGCTGAAAGACGAATTCGAGGAATTGGAGGATTACCTCACCGACGACGGGGAGGATGATGACGAAGAGAAGAAGGATAAGAAGAAGGATAAAAAAGCCGGGGACGACAAGGACGACAAGGACGACAAGGACGACGGGGACAAAAAGAAGAAGAAGAAAAAGAAGGACGACGACAAAATCAAGGAGGTCCGGAATCCCAGGGCCGATCTGGCCAACTATCTCCGCCTCCGCGAAACAGCACTCCCGATTCGCTCGGAGCGCAACGACCTCCGCAAATACATCGCCTTCGAAGAACCGCTTCTCGCCAAAATCGAGCGCGCGCGCCGGGCACCGGAGGATACCCGATTACGATACGAAGCCTGCGATGAAGCGGCACGGGTCCTCTATTCGCTGTTTGCCGATCAAATGATGTCCGAACGCGGAGGCATCGCGCTTCCCCAGGACATGCGCCTGAAGATGAACGTCGCGAAACAGTTCATGTTCCGGGCAACGCTGAACGCGACGCCGATGATGAATCAGGCCTCTCAGCGCAAGCGTAAGCTCTACCGTTTCGGGGCGCAAAAGGAGCCCGCCAATCTCGCGCACCCGCAGGACCCGAACCGGTTTGTTCCGGTCGATGAAATGGCGAAGCTGACGCACGGGGAAGTCGCGGCTCTCGACGTTGCCCCCACCAATCCGCAATGGCACACCCGCCGCTTCATGCAGGAATGCCGCCCCGATACCTGGAGCGAACTCGAGCAATGGCTCTCCCGCGAAGTCAGCGCCGAACTTCTCGACAAAAAGAAGTTCCGCGAGAAACATCCCGCTTTTCGCTACAACTTATCAGCCGCCCGCCGGGTTCTTTTCTGGGATGATCTGAAAAGCACCGCCACCTCTCCGAAAATCGAAACCGAAGACGTCTTCGGGAAAGAATGGAAACTCAAATGGGGCGAAGAGTCAGCGACCGAACCGGTTGCCAACCGCCTCAAATTACTGCTTGGCGCGAAGTTCACCGACCTCGCTTATGCCGATGTCGACGGCCAGTCTCACCTCCTCATTTTGCCATCAGAGCTCGAGCGGCAGATGAACCCTGACAAATCGATGCCGCTCACCAAAGAGGCGTTTGTCAGGACGATGAAAGAGTCCAATTACGACTTCAACATCGAACCGTTCATCCTTTCACACGGTGTCCTTACCGCGTCGAATGCCGAATCCATTTTGAGCGGGCTCCCCGCTGAAACGCCAAAGAAGTTCCGCCCGAAAAAGCTCATTGGCCGAACCTGGATTCGTTTCCGCGAATCAATGGTCGAAGCGAAGCACGACGCCTTCACCACCGGCGGTCCCGTTTCGAACTACACTCACTTTGCCTCGCGTGACCGTGCTCTTCGCCAGATGATGCTGATCGCATTCTGGATCGGCGAGGTGGACGTCAAAGAGGACAACTTCAAATCGGTCACGATCCGCAATTTTAACGGCGTTTCAGGCCCGCAGTATCTCGAGTACTTTCACGACTCAGGCTCCGCGCTGGGAGGCGCAGCCCGTTCCGGCGAGCTCAACAAATTCAGTGTCGATCACGGCACCGGAGGCTTCCTATGGACGAGCCCTGAAGGCCGACTCGTTCTTTCCAATGAATTTCAGATCTACCGCCCCTCGGCGTGGGACCACGTTACCTTCGCCGATCACCGCGCCGCCGCTGAGCACATCATGCGCATTACCGGCGACGAGATCAGAGCTGCCGTGGAGCACTCACGACAACCCGATTTTTACAAGCAGGTCCTGACGTGGAAACTGATTCGCCGCCGCGACATCATTGCAAAAACATTCGGGCTTGCGACGCCTGACGAAAAAGCCGGTCCCGCGCCGACGATCGCAATCCCCCTGACGACAAGAGAAGATCGCATTGCAGCGGCACGTCTCTACCGCATCCCGCTCGTCGAGATTGAAAACGATCTCGCAAGGATGGAATTCATTCCCTCGGACTCCCGGGAAGCATCGACGGAGAAGCCCTATCTCGATATCATCGTAAAAGATGGCGTCCTTCAGGATTATCATGATACGGTGATTCCCGGAATTCTACGCGATGTTCGTCATCCCGGTGGATTTGTGAATCGCATCAGCCGATTTGACGACGGAGGCGAATGGCAATCTCTCCGCCTTGGAATTAAACCGCTCAAGTAATTTGGAAAACGAACTACCACTCACAGAAACCGAGAAAGTGATCAGAAAACTCGGGACGAAACGGGGAGTGGAAACGCTTTTTCGAAACTGTTACCGGGTGCATGTCGAAGTGAGCGCGCTCGCCGACGCCAAGGCCAACTTCCTCATTTCCGTCAACAGTATCATTTTGATCCTGATCGTTTCCCACGGGCAGAAATACATTACGCACAAGGGCCTTCTCATACCCGTCGGTATCGTCATCGCGACCTGTATCGGTTCGATGATCTTCGCCGTCCTCGTGGCGCGCCCCCGTTTCAAACAGATGAATCCGGGCGATGTCAGCATCAAGGAGGGAAAATCAAACCTCCTCTTTTTCGGCAGCTTCACCGCGCTTCACAAACAGGAATTCATTGAAGGATTCAGTGAGCTGGTCACTTGCCCGAACCGTCTCTACAAAGCGATGATGGGTGACATCTACGAAATGGGACTGGTTCTTCAAAAGAAGTATTCCAGGCTCAAGCTCGCCTACGGATTTCTCCTCTACGGTCTCCCTGTGGGCTTCATTATCTTCGTGATTATGGAATGCATCATCGTCCTTCGCTCGTTCGAAGAAGGTGTGCCGATGCCATAACGTCGCGCGATCAATCAATCGTGATTGAACAGGGTTGGGCCCTGCATTCAACCCTCTCGGGTGTTTCCATATATAGGCTGCGAGGCGCTGGTGGAAATCACTACGCATTTTGTAGTGGTGTTTCGTGGCTCCGTCTTGGACTATGAACCTACATGGAGTTCTTCATCATTTTCGTCTTCATCGTTATTCTGATTTTCTTTTTCGGGATCAGACACAACGCCCGCGTCAGTGAAGCCTGGGCTCAGGCGGCGAATGAGCTTCATCTCAAGTTTGAAAAGCGGGCCTCCGGCGGGCAGGAAATGAGAGGAAGCCGCGCCGGGTATTCCATCGTTGTCGGCACGACCTATCAAAACAAAACGCGATGGACCGAATTCAATCTCCGTTTTGATCAGAAACTTCCCGTCCCGTTCGAACTCAAAAAGCAGCACTTTCTTTCGGGCATTTCCAAAAAGCTTCTCAACAGTCAGGACATCGAAGTCGGCGATCTTGCCTTCGACGAAAGAGTCATCATTTCAGGAAGGGATCCCGAGAAAGTCCGCGAATTTCTCAACCGTGAAAGGCGGGATCATTTGAAACGCCTCTTCGGTCGCTTTGATGGCTACACGATCACCGACAATGGAATCAAAGTGGAAGAGCATTCCCTGATCACAGACCCCGAAGAATTGGTGCGGGCGACAAAACTGCTGTTTGGAACCGCAAAAGCTATGATGAATGACGAGACCCAATCGCTGCCGATCCCCCCTCCGCTCCCGAATCGGAGCCCCTCGTCGACTGACGATCCCGTCGCCGTGGAATTGATCAGAGGGAAACCTGAAGTCCCCGAGGAAAACCCGCCGGTGCCGTCCCCTTTTGAAATGGCAGAGCACACTGAGCTCGAGGAAATCCCCATTGAAATCGAGGAAGAGGTCGAAATTCCGGAGGAGCTTGATCCGCCTGTTTTCCGCCACGAGGTTTCCGATTTTGCGTGCGACATTCTCGATCTGTTCATGATGCACAAGTCGCACTACGCGATCTCCACCGCCTTCGAAAAGCTCTTCCTCAACGAAAAACTCAGCTCAAAAATCGTTCCGCAGCGGGTCGATAAATACTTTCTCGATCGCACCTTCGGACGCGGCCCCGGGTTTCTCATGCGCGGGGAGATTTGTCTACTCGAGGATGGAAAACCGGTCACGCTTGTGATCGCCTACCCCGAGGAAACGAGCCTCGACGATCTCCGCGACGTCGTCGGAAAGTCGCACGCATTCTCCGGCACGCTGCTCAGATGCGATACGTTCTCCCGTGAGATTTTTCTCGTTGCCGACAATGCGGAAACCTGAAACGCTCCCCCCTCATGAATTTCTCAAGAAGACGACTCCTCAAACACGTTCCTTTCACCGGTATCGCCGCCCTCGCTGCCACTGGATTCAGCGAAGACTCCGAACTGTGGCTGAAGATTTCGCTCCAGCAATATTCCTTCAACCGTCAGTTGCAGAAAGGCGAACTCGATCCGCTCGACTACCCGAAACTGGCTGTCGAGAAGTGCGGGATCTCTGCGCTGGAATACTTCAACGGATTCATCATGGACAAGGCGAACGACACGGCCTGGTTTGCTGAACTCAAAAAGCGTTGCGACGATCTCGGCGTCGAAAATCAGCTCATGCTTCTCAAAAACAACCGCGCTCTCGATGACGCGGACGCTGCTACACGCAAAGCCGCCGCCGCCGACTACCGCCCTTGGCTGGAAGCCTGCAAAACACTCGGATGTCACTCCGTTCGTGTTGACGTGCGTTCCCCCGGCAATCCTGCCGAGGTGAAAAAACAGGCCATTGATGGGCTCAATCAACTGTGCGACATTGCGAAGCCCTACGGGATCGATATCATCGTCGAAAACCACGGAAACCATTCGAGCAACGGGATGTGGGTCGCAGATCTTATGGCCTCGTTAGATCGTGACAACTGCGGGACCTTGCCTGACTTCGGAAACTTCAAAGACTACGACAAGTATCAGGGTGTCAAAGACATGCTCCCATGGGCACGCGCCGTTTGCGCGAAAGTACATCACATCGAGGAGGACGGTTCAGCGAGGGACACGGACTTCACGAAAATGCTGAAGATCATCAAAGACGGCGGCTTCAAGGGCTACATCGGAATCGAATTCGAAGGCAAATCCGATCCTGTAGCAGGTATCATCGGCACGAAGAAACTGATCGAAAAGACTCTCGCTGAGATGGGGTAGACTCCTCACCGATCGATCGGAACGCCCCTTTCCATATGCCTCGGTGATGCAAACACTCCCGTTTGCCCGCCCCGATGTGGCGTCTTTTTCCGGAAGGTGGATGACTACCCGTCGGTCTGGAAAATATCAGTGAAGGAGCAGGGAAAACCGGCCCTGCCCCTCCACTGACTCTGAACCAAATTTTACTGCGGCGGGTGCGCTTCGTCGTCTTTCCCTGCTGCCCAGATGATGCCGCGGGCGAGCATACGAATAAAGGTCTCGTCTCCGAAAGTCTCGTCTGAATGACCGTAAGTCGTTCCCATGACACGGGTTCCGCCGAACTCGTTCGCCCAGATTACGGGGTGCGCCTTGCCGTCCTTTTCACTGACTGAAGTCGCAAGAACCGTATTTGTCGGCTCAACTTTCTCGATGATATAAAGCTCATCCATCGGCGTGACCCAGTCCTTCGGGAAACCGGCCATGACCGGATGATCCGCCGTTTCGACTTTAACCTCGTAGTTGCTCTGATGATCGTGGCGCCGGCTCGTCACCCCGAGAAACTGTCTCCAATCATCGATCTCCGTGGCGCGATAAGTGTGCATCGCACAATGAATGACGAGGGCCGGGGTTCCCCCTTTGTGCGCTGACGTGATTTTGCGAATGTATTCAGGATCCGCTGTGTTCGCGAAACACTCGTTGTGAATCACGACATCATAACCCTTCGCCCAGTCGGGATCGTCGTAGAGATCGATCTGCGCTTCGGTTCCTTTTCCGCCGACGTTCATCACTTCAAAATCAACGTTGGCGACCTTCTGGACGCCGGAGCCGAGAGCAAAGGTCTGATAGAGATAATTATGACAGCACCCTCCCGTGATGATGAGCGCCTTAATCGGCTGGCCCGAGTAGAATTCCTTCTTTGGAGGCGCTTTCTCCTTTTTCCCTTTCTTGTTCTGCGCCGTCGCAAACCCGACAAAAAGACCCAAAGTCAAAAGCAGCGGCAAAAAGTAACGAAATCCTCTCATAAGTGTGTGGCGATCAATATCACAGGGCTACCGGTCTCACCATAGCCTGATCAGGGTCGGATTGATCGATGCTCCGTAAAACGGGGCTTCGGGTCCAAAATCTGCTCTCAAGAGCTGGAGGCTCATCAGAGATTAGCGCGGTGAGAAGCGCAGCGGAACTCCGGGAGACCCGCCACGTCAACTCCCCCGGCCCTGAAGAGCAGATTCCGGTGGTTCCACCGCCGGCTGCATTTCTCCAGAACCTCCGGTTCGTTCTCCCCCAATTGCGAGCGCCTCACAGCTGACGCGTCCCGTGCCGGGAACATCGCCACCGATCAGAAACCTGCGACGGAAGCCTACAAACCCAGCTCAACTCTCAACTGAGCCATCGTCTCCTTCTGGCGTTTCTCGACGAAGGCTCTCGCTTTCGCTGCCTTCTTTCGTGCTGCATCAGGGTTCTTGGCCATGTCGAGGACCGCGGGAACGATCCCCGGCATTTCATCCTCGTTGTCAGTCGTGAACAGCCAGTCACCGAGACCGATGTCCTCCCACATGAAGCCTTTGCTTGTCTGCTCTTCCCAACGACAGACGATCGCGGGAATGCCATGACCGATGCACATGATGGGCGAATGCATCTCGTTCCCGAAAAGTCCCGCACTCTGATCATGCACACTGATCGCTTCGCCGGTGAGCCAGTAATCCGGCCGCCAGACGACGCGTTTTTTAATCGTGTCAGGGAGTGGATCGTAGAGCAATTCTTTCCCGACCGCCATCTGGGTCCGGTCCTCGGGACAAACGAGCACTTTGAGATCAGTCTCTTCAACGACCTTGATGATCGCCTCGCGCAGCTGACCGTGATCGTGCTCCTTCATCTCTTCGTTCCGCGCGTGCTTGATCTCGTCAAAAGGAACGTTTTCTTTGATCGTCCAGTATGGCGTGTAGCGAAGACGGGGAATCACGCACATGAATTTCCCCGGCTCGAGATCATTGGCTTTCAAAAAAGCCGCGGCTTTTTCATCATCCCTTAGATCGCAGGCAAAGGCTCCATCCGGCCCGAACTCCATGATCGGAGCCGTGCAGCCCCTCTCTTTAGCCAGCGCAAGTGAATGGGAATCACGGAAGTAAACAAACTGCGCGTCATTCAGAATATCGATCGCATTCTGCATTCCCTCTTCAGACGTCGCCGTCGTCTTCGAGGATTTCTTCAAAGGAAAAGTAATCCCGTAAATGCCATATGGTTTCCCCGTCTCATCGCGCCACTTTTTAACGTCGTGTTCAGCGACGAGAGACGCGCCGGATCCATGAAGGAGAAAGTCGCACTCCTCGAACGCCTGTTTGAGTTCCGGAGATCCTTTTTTAGCGATCTTCAGTTTAGGAAAACGGGCAAGCAAAAGTTCGTCGACTCCGTTGTCGAGTTTCGAAGGCCACAAGGTCACTTCGACTTCAGGAAGGTGCGTTTCAAGAATGTGAAGCACTCCGGGAGTGTGGGCGATATCGCCGATGTTCACAGTCTGCCACGATGAACGCAGAAGAACGCGTTTCGGAGTTCCGTCTGCCGCCGTCGCAAGGGCTGAACCAAGAGGAGCGAGGCCAAGCGCGGCGAGTGCTTTTCTTCGAGTAAGATTTTGCATGCAAGACAATCATCCAGCACGAAGTCGATCACAAGAACGCAAAAAAGTTGAGAAGCACTGTCCAATTACCGATTTTTCTGAACCGGTCGAAATGTTTGGGTGGAGGAGACGCGGTCTCAAAGAATGTATTGAAGAACCCCTCATCTCTCTGCAACAGGGATTCGAATTGGAAATAAACGGTCATTCGGGATTGGGGAATCGGCTCTCAAATGGTAGAAACGTTGAGCGCGGCGTCGTTCATTTTTTTGACCACCTCTTCGATGTCGTTCGTCAAAACCCGGTATGAAACCGTTTCCCATACTTCTCACCGCGACTCTGATTTTACTCGCTAACGGCATCCACGCTCAACAGCAACCGCACCCGGCCGTCGTCGCCGGAACTGATTTCTGGAACGCACTCACCGCCCCGGATGTCGAACAGGCCTACCGTAAAACGTCGACCCGCTACCAGCGGTCCAACCGTTTGGAAGATTTTCGGGCGCAGATCGATGAATCGGGCGCCGCGGAGATGACGGACTACAAACTCAGCAAGGCCACCGCCTCAGACGACGGAAAGAATGCGCTCATCGTTGGTCGCGGGAAAAATGCGTCCGGAAAGAGCGTTGTCGCCAGAGTTCAACTCGGAGAGGAAGAGGGTGTTTTCCGCATGGTCACTTTTACGGTTCAACCGACGGGCTCAAAATTACCTCCGCCTGTCCGCGATATGGAAAAATCGCTCAGCCTTGCTCGCGACACCCTCACCCACCTCGCCCGGGCGATAGAGACGGGCGACATCGCCGCCGCCTACCAACGTCTCCCGATGGAGGATCGTCAGCAAAACAGCCTCGCTGTCTATCAAGGGGTCCTGAGAGGACTCGATCAATCTCGCTACGGCCCGATAAAAGAGCTCGTTGACCGCGTCGCCGTGCAGCGCGAAGGCGTCATGAGAGACAAGTCCGCCACCTATTTCCTCGTCGCCGATTTTCCCGACAAAAGGAGGCGCCTCAATCTTGAGTTCCGCTCTCTCTGGGCCGATGTAAAAAACGAGCCATGGCTCACCAATTGGCGAGGCAGTTATTTCAACCCGGATTCCCCGACAGCCCCTCCAGCCGAAGCGGAATGCCTCGCTCTCGCCCGGTCAACACTCGATAAACTCTTCAAGGGATTCACGGAAGGTTCGCTGGAAACCTTCTACAAAGAGGCCGCCCCACTCTTCCGGGAAAACTTCCCTCTGCAGCGGGTTCAGGGCGCCTACCCCGCTTTCACCGAAGGGAAGGTCCCCTACGAGACGTGGAAACTCGATCAAATGCGGCTCCTCACGCGGGCGGTAACGGGCGACACCGGACCCACACTCAACCTGCAAGTCGAGATTCCAACCGCAGATCAGCCGGCCTACGCGACTCTAACATTCATTCATGAAACTTCCGAATGGGGCTACATCGGCATCACCTTTCATTCGGAAAACCCTGCGGGAAAATGAGGAACGATTTTTATCCTCGATTCGCTCACGCCACTCCCGCCCACGTCAGCAAACGCTCCGCCGGTTGAAACCCGGTCGTGCGGGCTGCTTCACTTCCCCCCCGGTAGAGAATAAAGGCGGGAATTCCCTGAATGCGCTGGGTGTTGGAAATGCCGGGCAGCTTCTCCGTGTTCACTTTCGCGAGGATCGCGCGACCCGACGCCTTTCCCGCGGCTTCGGCAAACTGGGGAGCCATCATCTGGCAGGGACCACACCACGTCGCCCAGAAATCGACGATGACGGGGAGAGCGGACCCGGCAATCAAGTTCGTAAAACTTTCCTCCGAAGTCACATCAACCGGGAGCGAGGGAAACGGCAACTCGGCTTTGCAGGTGCCGCAGCGACCTTTCTGTCCCACGCGGGGGTAGGCGATGCGGTTGGCGGATTCACAGGCAGGACAGGGCAGAATAATTCCCCGGGAGTCGGATGAGAGCGTAGTAGACATCGGTGTAAAGATGCACCTCATCGATAAAAACGAAACGTCAACTACGCGATATTTCACCTGTCCCCGAAATTTTGTGGACTATTTTATATGACATCTCGTTCGTTTCATACCCATGCTACCGGAATCTTCACTGTCCCCTTTTTCCCGCCGTCAGATGCTGAGCCTTCTCGGCGGTGCCGGCTCCGGCGTATTTCTCACTCATTGCAAAACACTCCCCGACAGCGAAACGACTTCGGTGACACTGAGTCAGCCCCGCCTCCCCTGGTCGACGGTTTTCAAAGGGGAGGACAAGTTTGAAAAGCTCTGCAATGCGGCACGGAGAAAAAACTGGGCCAATCTCCCTCTCGGTGAACGCACCGTCACGGTTGGAAAGTCGATCGTGGGAACGCCCTACGTGAATTACACTCTCGAGATCGACGACAGGATCGAATCGCCCTCCGTGAACTTCGACGGGCTCGACTGCTGGACTTTTTACGAAACGTCGCTGGCGTTTTCCAGGATGATCAGGAACCCCTCGTCGCTCTGGTCACGGGAAGCCCTGCTCCACTACATCGAGCTCGAACGATACCGTGATGGTCGCTGCACGGGAAGCTACCTGAGCCGTATGCACCACCTCGAAGAAGTCTTTGCCGACAACGAGCGCCGCAACCAGGGAGAGAACATCACCCGCTCACTCGGAGGCATTCCGGTGAAACGAAACATCCGCGAGATGCAGGCGGCCTGGAAAAGCTACCGCTACCTGCGATCCGACACCTCGCTGATTCCCGGGATCGCTCAAGTGGAGGCCCGGGTTTCCGCGCTTCCGGTGACCTACATTCCCAACTCACGCGTCGCCGGAATCGAATCGCGCCTCCAGAACGGGGACGTCATCGCCGTCGCGTCAAGAGACCCTTCCGGCTACACCTCACACGTCGGTCTCGCGGCACGCGACGGATCGACCTGCCGCTTCATGCATGCCACCTCGGTTCGCAGCAAAGGTCGCTGCTGCGTCGTTGACTCTCGCATTTCAGACTACCTGACGCAGAAAAGAAGCAACATGGGAATCATCGTCTTCCGCCCCGCTGAAGCCCCTCTGATCGGATAAGCAGGCACGTGTTTCTTTACTGAGCCCCTCATCTCAACCGTGCTATGATCCGTCACCGGATCCTGTCGGGGCACCGCGACGCCTCGTTCCACCGGAAGATGATCGATGACAGCTTTTCCTAAACTACAGGTTCGCGATATTCAGTTTTCGGTGTTGCCGACCAGAACGCGTTTCCCTTTTCGCTACGGGATCGCAGCGATGACAGAAGCGCCCCATTTGTTTGTGCGCTGTGAACTGGAGGTAGACGGGAAAGTGGTCGCGGGGCTCGCGAGCGAGGGGTTGCCTCCGAAATGGTTTACGAAAAACGCAGATACCACCTTCGAAGAGGACGACTACCCGGGGATGAAGCAGGTCATCTCGCAGGCCGCGAAATTCGCCAAAACGATTGATGAGCCCCTGTCGTTCTTTGACTTCTGGCAGGCACTGACGCGCCAGCAGGACCGCTGGGCAACGCAGGAATCGATCCCCCCTTTGCTCGCACAGTTGGGCACAGCCTTGATGGAACGAACCGTGCTGGATGCTCTTTGCCGATCTCAGGCTTCCCCCCTGCACCGCCTCGTGAGCGACAATACTCTCGGACTGAGACTGGGAGAGGTGCACGCCGAGCTCGACGGGGTGGCGATGTCGGATGCTTTTGGACGTGCGCCGTTGGCTTCGGTCCGTGCCCGGCACACCGTGGGATTGGCGGACCCGTTGACTGACACGGACATTTCCGAATCCGACCGCATCGATGACGGACTCCCGCATTCGCTCGTGAGCAATATTCATTACTACGGGCTGACTCATTTTAAATTGAAGTTGTGTGGCAACCTCGAAACGGATCGCGATCGGCTGCGCGAGCTGACGACTTTGTTCACTTGTGAGGCACCGGAGGACTACCAAATCACGATTGACGGCAACGAACAGTATTCGAATATCGAGACGTTTCGGGATCACTTTCTTGAGCACGCAGCCGATCCAAAGATCGCTCCTGTTTTCGATCATTTACTTTTTGTGGAGCAGCCCATCCATCGGGATCATGCCTTGTCGGACGAGGTGAAATCCGGATTTGAAAACTGGAAGGAGGCGCCACCCGTGATTATCGACGAATCCGATGCGGGGGTGGGAAGTCTGTCGAGAGCTCTGGAGTTGGGTTACGTGGGGACCAGTCACAAAAACTGCAAAGGTATCGTGAAGAGTCTCGCCAATCGTGTCTTGATCGATCAGGTCGGCGGTGTCATGAGCGCAGAGGATCTTGCGAATCTGGGGCCGGTGGCGTTGCTGCAGGACCTCGCGATGGTGGCGTTGTTGAAAATCGCTCACGTCGAAAGGAACGGGCACCACTATTTTGCAGGCCTCTCGATGTATCCCGACTCACTTCAAGAAGCGGTGCTGGAGGCCCACCCTGACCTTTACAAAAAGGGAGAGAGAGGGTTCGCAGCTCTTCAGATCGCGAATGGCGACATTTCTCTGGATTCCGTCAATGCGGCCCCGTTTGGTGTGGGGATTGATCCCGGAATTTTCGACGAGGTTGGCGAGCCGGATCCGCCGGGATTTACGTCCTGACATCGACACCCCACCCGACGTTTCCCGAAGCGTTCGCAAATCCACCCGTCTCACCTGCCTACGCCCGGCCGATACTTGCCAACGAGGCGAGCAGGCCGATGATCAGCACGCAAATCCCCACTGAGATGATGAACCCAACCACGTCGATTCGGCGCGGTCGAACGAACTCCCAGTCGGTATTCGGAAACAGTCTTCGCTCAGCCGATTTGGCGGGATTGGCGTAGGCCGCCTCGAGATTCGCCCTGTCGGTAGCGGGATCGGGATCCACCACGGTGCGCATTTTAGCGTAGTAGCGATCGAGCGTTTCATCGTCCTGTCGACGGGTCAGGTAGCTGGCGATAATCAAAACCAGAAACGGCATGAACAGTCGAAGTGGAAGCCGAAGCGTTTCAATCGTCGCTTTGGATGCTTGTGACAGATCGACGCCCATCCAGAGATAGAGCAGGAAATCCGCATTGAAGGATCCGAGACCGGTATGTAGATTGGTCGCGCGCTGCACCAGTGTGTGGGTATTGCCCTCCGTGCTCTCCGACACCGTCTCGAGAGCAAGCTCTCCTGTGACTTCGAGCCCGTCGCGCCAGAAAATCGACTTCCCCCCGGAAGTTGATCGCACTTCGATCATCTCCCCGGCCGCGGCGAGAGGGGGCTCAGCTCCGATCGATTTCAAAAGAGCGTCGTCCCCTTTTTCCTGCGCTTCACGGGTCGCTTTCAACCAGCCTTCATGTTTCGCCGCATCTGCTGCCGTCGCCTTCCGCGTCACCGTCGTCGTCACTAAGTAACTCGGCTGCGTTAACTTCGGATTGGTTCGCATCGAGGGCGACATCACCGGGAGCAGATAGGGCAGGACGAAGAAAAACACGACGGAAAAGGCAATCGTGATCCAGACAGCCTGCTTGTTTGCCCTGCGCCAGAACATCCCGATCCAAAACGGGGCGGCAAACAGAATAGGCAATTCCACCGCCATTTTGAACTGCCCGAAAACATCCGCCTTCGTGATCGCAATCAACGACGCGCCCAGAATAATGACGAGACCGGCGCCCCGGGCGACGCGGAGGCAGGTCTTGTCATCCGCCTTCGGATTGATAAAGGCGGCATACACGTTCCGGGTCACGAGTCCCGAGGTGACAATCATGTAGGTGTCCGCCGAACTCATCATCGCCGCCATGAGGCACGCCAACATGAGCCCTACCAAACCAAAATTGAGCGGTCCCAAAATCTCCCGGGCGGCAACTCCCCAGACCCGATCCGGATCCTTGGCGATCTCCACATTTCCAGCGAGCAGTGCGAGAGCAATCAAAGCGGTGAGAGCCCAGCCGACGGTGCAGAGACGCTTCAGAAAATTTCCCGTAACGAGGCCGATCCGCGCTTCAATCTCACTCTTCGCCGAACCACCACCCGTCGCGATAAAGTGCGGCTGAACCACGATTCCGACGAGAACGAGGAGCGTGAGCGAAACAATATACTGAACCGGAAACTCTCCCGCACTGGGACCGGAGAACAGCTGAAAATAATCATCCGGGACGCGCTCGTGCATGATACGGAATCCGTCCATGATCCCCTGCGTCGCGGGATCGCCAAACTCTCTCACGAGAGCGAGAAGACCGAATGGAATCAAGAGCACCGAAAGCAAAATGATGAAGACCCCCTGGATCAAGTCGGTGTAGTAGGCCGCTGTCAGCCCGCCGAGAACCCCGTAAAGGATCACGATGAGGGCAATCGTGGGGACGATTACGTATTTGAGATCCATTCCCCCTATCGTCTCCACTCCGAGGAGAGGCACCGCGAACTTCGCAATCGCGGAGAACATCGTCGAGAGATAGAACATGTAGAAAATGATCGCGAAAAGCGTGTAGGCAGCACCGAGCGCGCGGGAGGAATAGCGCTCCACAAACCAATCACCCAGAGTGAGGTGCCGCATGCGGCGATACCAAACGCCGGTGATCCAATAGACAGGCGTAACAAAAAGCCACATCAGCGCCGACCAGACACCGCTGAGCCCGCTCGTCCATCCGGTCCGGCCGACCGTGACCGGCTCATGAGCACCGGTGCCCGCACCGAAGGCAGCAAAAGTCTGGAGAAGTTTCCCGAATCCCCGCCCTCCCATGAAGTAATCCTCCTGCCCTTTGACGCGGCGCATCGACCAGAAGCCAATCAAAATCATGACGACAAAATAGAGGATAAGCACGGTAAAATCGATCCAGGTCATAATCTCAAATTTTCAGTTCTTTTCAGCAGCGAAAGGTCCGTATGAGCCCCGCACGTCTGAAGCCCGAGAATGAAGGCCTCCTCTGCGTGAGGGAATCTAAAAAGGTCACGCGTAACCGCCACTCACTCGCGGGAGTAAGCAGTCATATCTCGATTTGAAAACGGAAAGATTCAGCGACCGCCGATAGCAAATAGGGACGAGTCCGTTCGCAAATAGATATTTCCGTTAGCGAAAGCGGGGGTGCTGTTCGTGTGCTGGTTCCCTTCGAGGCGGTTCGTGTGAAGAAGGCGTAACCCGCCTGGATCAGGCTCAATGATATATGTCGTTCCCAACTCGTCGTTCACATACAACTTATCACCGATCAGGTTCATCGAACTCCAACTGCGTTTACTCATCCGCTTTTCCCAAAGCTTTTTGCCGGTCGCCGCTTCGAGGCATACCATGATCCCCGGCTCATCGAGTTGGTAGAGGTGATCGTCAATCAGCTGCCCTGATCCGATTCGCTGACGGTTCGGCTTTTTCCCCGGCTCGGTCCAGAGGCGGTGCGACTCTGTTATGTCACCTTTATCGCTCGCGGATGGTAATCTAACGCACGTCCCGGGACCGCCGAACCCTGACAAATACACGGCGTTCTTTTTATCAGCGAGGACATTGGTGTAGGCAAGTTCACCCGGTCCCGAGCAGCGCCAGAGTTCTTCACCGGTGAGCGGATCGAAGCTCTTCAGAAAACCGGGAAGGCCGATCAGCATCTCCGCCCGCCCCGCGTTCTCGATGATCAACGGAGTCGCCCACGATCCTTTGAACTGATCAGGCCCGGCGCTCTCCTCGTCCTTCAGTTCCCGCTCCCACATTGTCTCACCGGTCTTCCGATGAATCCCGAAGAGGCGCACCTCCATGCCCGGCCCGGCGTGGATCACGAGCGTGTCCCCGTAAAGAATCGGGCTCGCCGCGTTGGGACCCCAGATGTGCTCATAGTCGCTTCCGAGATCCCGACTCCAAACTTCCCTGCCTTTCAGATCGTAGGCATGAAGACCGGCATTCCCATGCCAGGCGTAGACCCGCTCACCGTCACAGAAGGGCGATGCCGCTGAGTAGGGGTTGGTTTTGTGAGTGGTGTCCTTCCTCTCATACGCGACAGACTTTTCCCAGACCACAGCTCCGTCGCCCGTGTTGCGACATTGCAAAACCCGTTGACGTCCACCGTCGCGGGCAAAGGTGAGAAAGAGCAGGTCGCCAACTGCGATTGGTGAGGAATTTCCGGGAGCGGGCAGGTCGACCTTCCATCGCAGGTTCTTAGAATCCGACCACTCTAACGGATACCCACTGGCTTCGGGCAGCTTGCCGTCGCCACCGGGCCCGCGCCATCCCGGCCAGTCATTTGCTCTCGCCGAAGGCGCAAGAATCGAAAACAGTAGAAAAGCGAAAAGACATCTCATGAGCAAACAGGGTTGAATGGGAGACCTTACCCTGTTGAATCGAGACATCTTTGTCCAGCAGCGAACGAGTCGTGCCTAGAGCGATCGCTTCCCTTTCCGAACCAACTCTCAAGTGAGATACAGACTCGAATCAGTAAGGCGTTTCGACTTGTCGTAAATTTGCCAAAGAGAGACGATGCGGCATGAGACCTGGATTCCTGACTTTCGTTCTACTCCTCAGTTTCCTTTCCCTCGAGGGGGAGGACTGGCTCCAGTTCCAATACGACGCGGGACATTCAGGAAACGCTCCCGAGCGTGAGATCGCCCCGGAGGCACTCGGTCTCGTCGGCGCGGTTCCATTCTCCGATGGAATTTTCACCTCCCCGGTGATCGCTGACGGGAAGATCTACGCGATCGACGGATCGGGACTGGTTCGCTGTATCACGGCTGACACGCTGGAAACCGTCTGGGACTTTCAGACGGAGGGAGGGAAGCTGAATTGCAACAACGTGAGTTCGCCTGCGATCGTGGGCGACTATCTTCACGTGGGAACGACCGCGGGATTCTACTACGTTTTCAACCGGGAGACCGGCGAAATCGTGAATGAGATCGACTGCGAGGACGCCATTTTCAGCACGCCGGTTCCCAGCGAAGGTCGCGTCTACTTCGCGACGCTCGGTGCCCGCGTTTTCGCGCTGGAGCCTGACGGAACCACCGTCTGGACCTGGGACTTCGTTAGAGAGGTCGTCGGGTTTGAAGGAAACCGCTGGAAGGGAGAAGACTGGGTAGCCTTTCGCGGTGACCGGGTCAACTGGAAGGACCACTTCGTCTGCTCGCGCGATATCTGCGTGATTGGAAAAACGGTCGTGATGCCGGCAGGAGGACGCACCGTTTTTCTCGAGGACACCGCCGACGGGCCGAAACTGAAAGCGACAGGAGAGATTCCCAAATTTGCGGGAAGCGAGTATCCGGCAACCTTCGGCCAGAGCGCCGACAAGGAAGGCAACGTCTATGTGCAGTGGCACCGCCGCGACAATTCCGGCCGGGTTGAAAAGATCACGGAAAAGGAGGGAGAACTCTCTTTCGATTTCGTGAAGGGCAGCGAAACGACGATTCGCCTGCACGGCCTTCTCAGCTTCTCCCCGGTGAGTATCCGGGACGGGGAAGTCTATCGGGTTCGACCCGAATCCGGGATCGGACTGGCGAGGCATCGAGCCGGAGAGGAGGAACCTGAAGTTCTCAGCGAGGCACCTTCCATCACGTCACCCGTCCTGACAAAGAACCATGCGATTATCGGGGGACTGAACGGAACGGTTCAATTGGTGCCGCTCGACAAGACAAAGAAGAGCGTCGCACTCAAGACCGCATTCGGTGCCGCAATCACTTCGCCGGTTGCGGTTGCGGACGGGCAAATCATTGTCCCCTGCGAAGATGGTTACCTCTACGTATTCGGTCCCGGCGGAAAAGCGGAGCAGCCGACAACCGACCTCGAAAACTGGAAGATCCGGAGCCCTCTCAACAGCAAACTGGCCGGACCCGAATACGACTGGTACACGAATTACGGCGATTTCGCGGGATCGAATGCCAATGATCAGGGCCTCGAGCCGCCTCTGCGAATGCGCTGGGCACGACGTCTCGAAGGCACCGTGAAGCACTTACCGGTATGCGGCGGCGGTCGCCTTTACACTCACACTTCCGAGGGGCAGATCATCGCGGTCGAGCAGGACACCGGTCGCCTTCTCTGGCGTCGCTATTGGCCCGATGTGTATCTCTCCTTCACCTCTCCTTTGTATATCGACGGCAAATTGCTGGTCCCCCAGGGAGGCTTGAAGAAATCCATGATGCGATGCCTCGATGCCGAAACCGGGGAGCTGCTTTGGGAAACGCCCTTCACCGGATCGCCGGGATGGAGCCGGCAGTTTCCTCCCGTCGTCCACGACAACATCGCGATCTACGCCTCGGGCTCGGGAGAATACGCAGCTCAGGGGTCGGAGAAATATTTCACCTTCGGCGGTGAACCGGAACCTCGCGAAGACGGACGCGAAGTCATGAGCTGGATCTACTCGAACACAAACCCCTACTATCCAAAAGATCAAAAACCCACCGTCTGGGCCTGGGATCTCGATACCGGGAAAGTCGTCTGGGAAAAGGATTTCTCCGATCAGGGAAAGGGCGGAAATGACTGTGGAATCTGCATCCTCGATGGAAAACTCTACTACTCCGTCTTCTTCGGCTACGCCACCAGTCAGAAAAAACGACGCGGCCTTCCCGTTGAGAACAATGGCTACACCGCGTGCATCGATCCCGCATCAGGAAACGTGATTTGGCAGACGAACGATTACTACGTCACCTCGAAGTGCACCCTCAGCGCGCGCGACGGGAGGATCTTCATCGGAGGCTATAACATTGCTCAGGAAGGCACCGAAGACCGCTTCGTCTGGTGCCTCGATGCCACGGACGGGAGCCTCGTCTGGAAATCTGACCCCGTGACCTCGGCGCTCAATGTCGTCACCGTCGGCGAAAAATACGTCTTCTCGAACGCGCTTCGCGGAAAGGGAAATGTCTTTGATAGAGAGACAGGTAAGGTCGTCAACAGCATTGGACACAACTACGCCTGCTGCCGCTTCACCCTTTCCGAACCCTACGTTCTCGGGGCGAACATGGACATGATCGATCTCTCTCAGGATGGGAAACTGGTATCGACGGGACCGGCGATCGACTCCCGCGAATGTCTCGGAGCCGTCGTCTCAAACGGACGAATCTTTTACACCTCTCAGGCGAGCGGCTTCGTCGTGTCGCAAACCTTTGGCGAGGAGGCGAAGAAACTCAAAGCAGCGTGGGTTCGCAAGTAGAGCGTTCCACGATGCCGTTCCCTGTCAGCCGGCCGCGGTTCGACAGGTCTTTGCCGGAGAGGCCAAAGGCAAGCGAAACTCAAAACAGGCACCACCTTCCGGCCGATTCCCGCCCTGAATGGAACCGCCCCAAACTTCCACTGTCATTCGGCAAAAATACAACCCGAGACCGGATCGCCCCTGTTGATCCTTCCCCTGCTTGAAAGACTTGAAGAGAGTATCCTCCAAACCGGAATCGATGCCCCTTCCCTCATCTTCGATTCGACAGATGGCGAAGCCGTCTGAATTTTCAAAGTAAATCGATACCTTCCCGCCTTCGGGACTGTGACGAATTGCGTTGATGAGCAGATTTTCGATGACGCGACTGAGAGACAGGGCGTCGCCGGTCACCTTCATCGATTCGCTGAAAAACGGACAGAGCGTGATGCCTTTCTCCGCCGCGGCCGGGGCACAAGCCGCCACTGTTTCGGCAACGGCCTTGCTGAGATCGAGGATCCGGGCAGTGTCGTCGTCACTTTTTGCCCCCGCGATATCGGCAGCGAAAACGTCGACGATCGAACCGATCAATTCCTGTTGCCGCTCCGCCTGAGTGATCGCCTGTTGGAGGGCCGACTTCAGGGCCTGTTGTTTGTCACCGAGATGACGGGCGACGTGCTCGAGATTCGTCAGCACCGTCGCGAGCGGACTTCCGAGGTCGTGCATAATACATTCGAGCAGGATTTGCTTCTTCTCCAATTCCTTCCGCAGTTGGCGCCGGCTCAGATTTTCATCGTGAGCCAACTGGATAAAGGCCTGCTGACGCTCCCACTGGTTGTAGGAAGGAACGATAATAAGCAACCCCTCTCCCCGTTCGCCGCGGGATGCGATCGCTTCAAAAAAGAGCGACTCCCCTTTCCCGGATGTCTCTTCCCAGATTCCCGACCGGAGCGTTCGTTCCACGCCATCAGTGGCTTCCCAGATTTCGGAGGCTGCACCTTCGACAAAGTCTTCGAGAAAGGGAGAACGATCACAGAACGTATCGACCGGCCCGAAAGCCTCAGGCCACCATTCCGGCATCCGCTCCATCCCGATGAATCCGCCACCGGAAGTTTTTTTCAGCACCGCCACATCCAGCGCCCGCAATGCTCCGCCCGCAAATTCGGCGCCCAAACTGTCAGTGTCACTCATCGTTTTTTTCCGGCGGATTATTTTTCCTGAACCAGTAGCATCTCCGCAGCGAGGGCATCGAATGCCTCTGCCACGTTCTCTCCGGTTTTGGCACTGGTATAAAGCACCTGCCAGTCCCGGTTTCGAAACTCCTCAAAATGGGAATCCTCCAACTCCCACGCGTCGAGAAGGTCATGCTTGTTGACGAGGAGAATAGACGGCACGCCGGGGTAGGCTTCGTCGATTTCCGCCATCTCTTCCTGAACCGCATCGAGCGTTTCGCGACGCGTTCCATCGATGACGTAAACGAATCCGGACGTTCCGCGGAGATACGATTTCTGAACCGCCTGAAATTCGTCCCGCCCCGCGAGATCCCAAAGCATCAGGAGAACATCGCGACCACCCGATGTGATCTTTCGTTGATCGATTTTCACTCCGACCGTGGTGAGGTAGTCCTCGGAGAAAATGCTCGTTACAAACCTTCTCACCAGACTCGTTTTTCCCACGGCGAAGCCACCGATCAAACAAATTTTCTTCTTAATCATTACTCAGAATCCTCTTCACCGATTTCGGTTGCGACCACGCTGACGCCTTCACCCCCGCGCGTAAAATCCTCACTCAGTCGTGTTTTGATACGATCTCCTGAGATACCGAGTGCGACCAACTTTTCACGCACCTGCTCCGCCCGTCGCGCTTCAACCGTTCGATTCGCTGCTCTGTTAGGACCGATCAGAGGATGCGCGACAACGTCAAATCGATAAGTGCGATTTAACTTCTTCGCCAGTTCATCGAGTTCCTCCATTCGAGCTTCGAGAACCTCCATCCGCTCCTGATCACCTTCATCCAGCGTGCCACTCTGATACGAAATCCGGATCTCCTCGATCTGCGCCAATATTTTCGCGAGGCGGGCGGAAGAGTTATCCGTGAGCTTTGAAGCATCCACCTTGATCAGCCCCTCCAACGGCGCGATCCGATCAATAAGCGTGAGAAAGTCTTCGCTCTCGAGGTCACCGGAAAATTTTACGGTCTCGCCCTCAAACTCGATCTTCAAGCCGGCAAATCCGGCGAACTGACTTTGGATCAACGCTTGCACGATCTGCTGATCTTTCTGCGCCTGTGCCTCGATCGCTGACTGGAGACCGGCGATCCCTTCGTCCAATTTTGAGACGCTACCCTCAACAGACTTCTGCATCGCGGCAATCGCGGAAGTCGACGCGGACTTATCGAGGTCATTCCGCAATTCTTCCAGCAACTGGAGAATCTTCTCCTGTCCTGCTTTTACCGTCGCCTCCCGTTGCGCCGAAAAAGCCGGATCGAGCGATGCCATCAAATCGAAAGCGAACGTGACCTTTCCGGGATCGATCTCATGTTTTTCAGCGACTGCCGCCGGATCAATCGAGAGTGGATCACGCAGGCCACGGACGGTTCGATGCCGCCACCAGCCATCATTTTCCACCGCTGTGATCGCGACCCCCGGTTCTGATCGCAGTGCCTTCACAAAGTCGTTCCATTTCCCCTGATCCCGCATCCCGAAGAAACAAATGAACGCTGCCACGATAGCGATGACACCGAGCGCAACCCAGGCGCGCCACATACCACTGCCACCCGCCTCTTCGCTCCCGGGACTTCTGCTTTCCAAGAGGGCACGCCTCAAAGTCGGCCGGCTTCCCTCCAACTCCGCCATGTGGCCGGAAAAATTCCGAAGGCGATCTCCCAGTTCGGAATGAAGCTCTTCGAGAATTCGCTGCAACTCCTCCTTCGCTGAAGCGGGAGGAACGCCGTTCGCCACTGCCGCGATCACCATTGCCGGCCCCACCTCTATCAAAACCTCACGCTCTCCGAAGGTGAAGCTGTCCAACTCCGACGACTCGTCATTGCCAGGTTCATCCCCCGCGAAGGAGTCTTTCACGAAACTGCGAATCGCCGTAAACATCCCTGAAACGAGGTCGGCCTCACCGCTTGCCTCGTCCGTTTCATTTCGCGCTGCGTGCAGCAAAAGAAGCCCCGTGTCCCTTTCCATCAGGTAGACTTCCTCAGTGAAGAAATTGCGCGTTTTAAGCATCACAAACTCCGAGTAGGACTTGCCCGCGAGCTTCGCCTGAAAACGCCATTTGATCCGCTCGACCGAAGTCGTGTCGCGAATCGTCTCGTTGAATTCCTCCACCATCCCGCGAAACAGATCCACGACGTAGTTTCGTATCGCCGGCCCCATGATAGGGAACAGGGCCTTCGAAAGCGTCGATTTATCTTCGCTGACACTCCTCTGAATGGCCGACTCAGTGCTCTGCTGAATCGCGGCTACCAGTTCATCGAAAGACTGATCGCCCATCTCGCGCCGACGACGAAGTGCAGCGGCCAAATCCCGGGCGATCCGATCAATGGATGCCTCATCCTGTTCGTCGAGCCGCCCGCGTAACTCCAGAATCTCACGCAACTCGTCTCCGAGCATCAACTCTTTGAGCTCGCTCAGGCGGTCGGTCGATTTTGGTTTCAGGCTCATCACACTGCCCCGGCGGGGATCGGTAACCGGTCAATCCGATCCGGGAGCGGGAAAGTTCCGTCGCGATACACGGAATTAATCCCGCAGGTTCCTCGCCAGTTTCTCGAGCGAATCGGCAAGTTTTTCACGCGCTACGGAGGCGTCCTCCACGGCATCGGCGCGCTCGTCAAACTGAGCACGCAATTCCGAGACGGAGTCTTCCACGGTCTGGCGAAGGCTTTCGACTTCCGCGATCAGTTTCGATTCGAGAGCTTTGAAACGAGCCTCGTATCCCGTCATTTGCTCGCCGAAAAGGAGCTCCCGGATTTTGTCTACGTTATTCCCTTCGCTGGCGGCATCCCCGCCGTTGCTACCTGCTGACTCAGCTTTGTTCGGCGATTTCCCGTCTGTTCGTGCACTCATGTAAGATCATCTGTCTGCCCGATTCTGCTCAACGCGACTTTATGCGCTGCGAAACCGGCTTCTTTTGAACGCATCATAGCGAGCGAGATTATGAAAGGCGAGCCTTGATTCCCCCGCCCCACCTTCACTGACACAATCAGATTATGCGCGGCCCGGGTCGCGTTACTCACCCCTCAGGGAGCGGGATCACCCGCATGTAGGTCTGCTGCTTGATGGCACGATTCTGATCCGCCTCCATGAGCTGGTCGAGGGGGAAAAGAAATTCCTTACCGTTACGCAGGAAGCGGCAGTTGCCGTTGGCGACTTCAACCAGTTCCGCCAGCATCGTTCGCCCCTTCGTGTCTGACCACTCCGAGGGGCGGGCCCACGCCGGTTTCGCGATGGTGTAGATCTTCAGTTCTTTTTTACCGAAGCCGATATCATACGTCAGAGTGCCGCCACTCTCGTAGAGGTAAGTTTTCACAGGGGCGCCCTCTTCCGGCTTCCCCGGAAAATCTTTGATATAAATCAGGCTGGAAAGCACTTCCGCTCCCCGTTTGTGATTCGGAGCCTTTTTTGCGGGATCTTCGTCATCGTTCTCCACGAGGCCTGCGTTGACGACCACTCCACCTCCTTCGACCGCCTGAAACACCTCAGCCTCAACCCAGTAGGTCTTTAAGCGTATGTTGTAGAGAGCGTCCTGAAAGCTGTTACGAATCGTCCCTACTTGAAACCGGGACAACTCAACCCAGGGAATGAGCTTGAGCCCTTCCGGAGTTTCGATGTAGGCACCCTCAGCACCGAGATCGACCATGGACGCGTTCGCATAAACACGATCCTTTTTCGCGACGGATTGGTTAGACTGGGCGGAAGCCGGAGTCAGCCAGAGCAGGACACCGAGTGCGATGACAACCGCAAACCGGATCTGCGAACAAACCTTAATGACACGAGACATAACAGGAGTATGAGACTCCGAAACGGAGTGTCAAGAGAGTCCATTCTCACCGCAACCGGCGCCTTCACACTCAACTGCCCGACCGGAGATTCAGCTAACGGTTATCGCCTGACTCCGATTGCGCCGGCGCAGATTCCGATCTCCACGGGCTTTCCGTGACCGCGTTTCGTCGACCCGAGTTGAGATTCGCCTGTGCCTGAACGGTCACTTTTCCTAACTTGCAAAATGCAATAAACGGACCCAATCTCCCGACTTTATGGGATCCGCCAATCGCCACTTTCTCCGCGCCTTTTTTCGCAACAAATCGCAAGTGGGGGCACTCACTCCCAGCGGCGATAAACTTGCGGATGAGATGGTTGAGTGGATCGACTGGGACAAGGTGAAGAGCGTCGTCGAATTCGGCCCCGGAACGGGAGTGTTCACGGAGAAAATCCTGACCAAAATTCAACCCGGTTGCAAATTTTTCGCAGTCGAGCAGGACAAACATCTCGCCGAGATCACGCGGAGGCGCTGCCCGGAGGCAAGGGTATACACGGACTGTGTCTCTAACATTTCGGCTCTTTGCAAGAAGGAGGGAATCGGAAAAGTGGATGCCGTCATTTCCGGCCTGCCCTGGGCCGTGTTCACCCATGATTTGCAAAAAGAGCTACTTGAGGAAATGAAAAGCGTCCTCGCGCCGGGTGGAAAATTCGTCACCTTCGCGTATTTGCAGGGCATGCTTCTCCCGGCGGCGCTTCGCTTCCGCAAGTTGCTGAATGACGAATTTCAGGATGTCCACCAAAGCAGGGTCGTCTGGAGCAATGTGCCACCGGCTTTCGTTTACCGGAGCGTTCAAAAAACAGATCAGCCTGAAAAACTGAGCACGACGACGTGCTCGGCAGCGCAGGTCTCGTGAGTCCCTCGATCGCACAAGTTACGCGACTCACGGAGCGTAGCGGAAAGGCTCACACAGAACCGCAGAGTCATTCTCTCATTCTCCTCCCGCACTGGTGATTTCCGCTCATCGGGGGTATCGTTTCGCGATCCCGCGCCCCCTACCCGTGAATCCCGGATACATCTACATACTTCAGAACCCGTCCCTTTCGGAATCGCATCTCAAAATCGGACGGACAGAGCGCGATCCGGACGAACGTGCCGCTGAGATCTCGAGAGCGACCGGAGTGCCGACGCCCTTCGAAGTCGTCTGGTGGAGTGAGTCGGTCGACTGCCACCTCGCGGAGTCCATCCTCCACCGGCATCTTGACCCCTACCGAACCAACACGACGCGGGAGTTTTTCGACCTCGAGATCGACGAGGCGATCCGGGTCGCCAAACGCGCGATTCGCCAGTCCGGCGGGCGCACCGGCGGCATGACCTACTTCCTGCGCCGGGCCTTAATCTATACTTTTCAGCGCATCATTCGGCCACTGCTCCGGCTTCCTGTTCAGATCATTCTGCTGGCCGCACTGATCGCATGGTGGGTCGTCAAATGCGCCCTCATCCTGGGATGGGGAATCATCCGCGGCGCGTTTTCTGCCCTCGCAGCCCTTTTCCTCCCGTCGGGCAAAGCTTCGAAAAGCAGGAGAAAAAAAGCCGCCCCCTCAGTGGGATCGCGGCAGTGGATGAGCCTGGCGGCGCGAGGCAACGCCTACTGTTCGAAGGAACTGTTCGGAACGATCGCCTGGATTTCACTGACGTATTTCTTTCTCTGTGAGGACGGAGCAACTCGCTGGCGCGAGATCCTGTCGAATTCCCCTCTCGGTGAGCTCGTCAGTTTCGGGGACCGTTTTTCGATCGGAAATTGATTCTCCATTTCCACCGGGATACCTGGACACGTCTCCCCGGGTCATTGACGTCGTCCCGCTGACAGGTTCAGAATCGGCGGCATGAAGAAGCTGCTTCGACCTGTCCTTCCTCTTTTCTCCTGCCTCATTATTTCCAGCGCCGTCGCTGTCGCCGGGGCGGCCGAGGGGAAGAGAGACGCCGAGTTGGTAGAGAGAGATCCCCTTTTCGCCACTGCGGACCTGACACTCAACAGATCCCAAACCGTCGAAATGCCCAATGGAGAATCCGCGACCGTCCGGCTGCTGAGCGTCAGCGAATTGAAAGGCGAAGTGTGGGGCGAGATCTCACGACCGGAAATCACGATCGAAGTGAATGGCGAGAAAAAGACCATCGTCGCCGGCTTGTATCGACTCCCTCAGGAAGTCGGCGGCGTGCAGATCGACTGTCCGATTACGGGAAAACTCAAAGAGAACAGTCATATCGACCATTGGGGGCTCGATGCTGACGCTCGAGTGCGAATCTGGCCGGCGGGATCGGAGTGGATCGCTCCCGGGACGTTCTCCTATCCCGTGCGCCAGGCCTGGTTCGCGAGCCAGACTTCCTTTTCCAATGAACCCGTCGCGCCGCGCCCTGACGGGAGACTCTACTACCACGCAGGACTCGACATCGGCGGAGCGGAAGGACTCGTCGACGTGATTTCTGCAACGGATGCGCTGGTGGTGTCGCGGGGGATGAAGGTGATGAAAGGCCACGAAACCGACACACCGATCCAGCCCCGCTACGACGTCGTCTACCTGCGGGACGACCGGGGCTGGTACTATCGCTACAGCCATCTCGATTCGATTGATCCCGGAATACGAGTCGGCGAGAGGATCCATCGCCGGCAGAAGATCGGAGTGCTCGGTAAAGAGGGTGCCAGCGGTGGCTGGTCGCATCTGCATTTTGAAATCAAAAGCCGCCAACCCTCCGGCAAATGGGGAACTCAGGACGGCTACGCTTTTCTCTGGCAGGCCTGTCTCGCTGAACAGCAACCGGAAATCATCGCGGTGGCCCGACCGGGGCACGTCACCTTCGAAGGACAGAAAGTAAGACACGACGCCTCCCGCTCCCGGAGTCGAAGTGGACCCATTACTGAATTCGAGTGGATCTTTTCCGACGGCTCGACTGCGAACGGACCGACAGTTGAGCGCACCTACGCAGCATCAGGCACGTATTTTGAGACGCTCAAAGTGACCGACGCCCGGGGCCGCAGCGATTACGATTTTGTCCGGGTGAAAGTCTACGATCTCGAAAACCCCGGGAGATTACCGCCCCGCCTGCACCTCGCTTACGCTCCCACTAACGGACTGAAACCGGGACAGGAAATCACTTTCAAGGTGCGATCCTTTTATCTCACAGAGGGGGAAGAGCTCTGGGACTTCGGAGATGGAACGCCGACGGTTACGACAAAATCTGATGGCAACGTCAAACCCCTCGCCAAAGACGGTTACGAGGTGGTCACGCACCGCTACGAAAAACCGGGGGACTACCTCGTCCACGTGAAGCGGGTCAACGAACACGGCGAACCGGCCGAAGACCGGCTGCACATCCGGATCGGAGCGCAGCCGTGATGCCAGACGGATCACTCAATCTCAAGGATCACTTCAATCTCGACAGGAATATTCCCGGGAAGAACGTTCGTCCCGAGGGCGCTTCGAGCCCCGATCCCGGCGTCTCCGAACACTTCACCGAAAAGCTCGCTGTAACCGTTGACGGTTTGAGGCTGATCCACAAAATCATTCGTGCTGTTCACGAGAGCGAGCGATTTGATCACGCGCTTGACCCGATCGAGAGAACCAAGTTCAGACTTGATCGTAGCGAGGAGAGCCAGCCCAACCTGACGCGCCGCCGCCTGCCCTTCCTCGAGGGTGAGATCTTCGCCGAGGCGCCCCGTCATGTAGGTGCCGTCATCCTGAAATGGACCGTGCCCTGACACATAGGCAAGATTGTTCACAATCACCAGCGGGTTGTAGACGCCTCCCCGTGGAGGTGCCGGTGGAAGTTGGAGTTCAAGTTCTTTGATTCTGGCTTCTGCGCTCATAGAAAGTGGAATAACACGGGACGGCTCTCCTGCAAACAGGAATATTGCGCCCCTTTATTCCTGTTTTTCATCTTGTCAGGATTCAGGTCAAATCTACGGAATGCCGGTAGATCAAAATCCGTGCATTCGGAGACGCTCCTTGTCATCATGTCGACGGAAACGGAAAAGGGGAGATTTTAAATACGACAAAGAATTGATGACGATGGAAAATTCTGAAGAAGCACGGCGCGCCTACTGGACTGAGCAGATGGAACTCGGGTATGGAATGGTTGAAGAGCTCATTACCTTCCCCGTGGAAGAGTGTGGTGAGCGGTTCGGCTCTATCCCGGATGCCGCCAAGGCGGCCGGTGTCGAGATGATGTTTTCGGACACCAAAATCGCGGGCGATTTGGACCGCATTTATTTCATGCGGGAGAGTTTGATTGAGGACGTCCTCGCGATTGGCCGGGAGATGAACGACCGCGGCTGGATTCTCAAGATTGAAGAAGGCTTCCGCACTCTCGAAATGCAGGAAGCGCTCGTGAGGAAACCTGAAGTCTTCGACGCGATCCTGCAAAAGTGCCTCTGGGAGAATGGAGGGGAAATGCCGTCCGTGGATTTCGTCTTCCGTCGCGCTATCGTCATGATCGCAAACATTCCGAAAATCGGTTCGCACATGTCAGGGTCTGCGATCGACATTTCCGTATTCCGGAAAGAAGACGGCAGCGAAGTATGGAGAGGGGGCCCCTACCTCGAGGTCAGCGAAAAGACTCCGATGCGCTCGCCGTTTATCACGGAGGAGGAATTGCAGAACCGACTCGAGATTTCCAACCTCATGGAAAGCCACGGGATGATGCACTTCCCCTACGAGTTCTGGCATTTCAACAAAGGAGACGCCGGCGATCACATTCTCAATGGAAAGGCCGGACCAGCTCGCTACGGAGCGGTAAACTGGAACCCGGAAACGAACGAGGTTTCACCGGTCGCTGATCCGCTCACCCCCTTGAATCCGCTTCCCAGGATCGAAGAGGAAATCGAAGCGGCGATAGCGAGGCTGAAGTGACATTCCCCGGAATCGCCTCACCCGCAGAAAAAACCTTATAACAGTCCGGAAATGCCGAAGATAACCGCTATTGAAACCGTGATTCCCGAAGGAATCATGCCCAATTTGATTCTTGTCAGGATTCACACGGAGGACGGAAGGATCGGTTGCGGAGAAACTTATTACACGCCGCATGCGGTCGATGCGTTGATCCACGACTGGATGGCGGAGCGGCTTCTCGGGGCGGAGGCAACCGACATCGAATCGCACTGGCGCTTCCTTTACGAGCGCTGCACCGCGTTCGGCTCGCCGGGAGCGGAAATGCGGGCCCTCTCCGCGATCGACGTGGCACTCTGGGATATTCTCGGACAAGTCTGCGGCCAGCCCGTCTGGAAACTGCTGGGAGGAGCTGCGCAGGAAAGCGTCCGTATTTACAACACCTGCGGTGGACCCGGATATGGTGCCGTGAAAGGACAGAAACACGAAACGCCGAAGCATCCGGGATGGCCGGGATTCGGAGATGAAGGCGAGCCCGGCCCTTTGCAGGATAGCTGGTCTTCGATCCACGCAGCTGGCGACCTTGCTGAAGAGTTGATTTCCGAGGGAATTGCCGGAATGAAAATGTGGCCCTTCGATCGATACGTCCATCGCGACGGCGGCCTCTACATCTCCCCCGCCGATATTGAAGAGGGCATGAAGCCTCTCCGCGAAATCCGGGAACGCGTCGGGAACAGGATCGAGATCATGATCGAAGGCCATGCTTTCTTCCAGCTGCCCTCGGCACTGCGTCTCGCGAATGCGCTGCGGGAAATCGAGCCGCTTTGGCTCGAAGATGTGTTGCGGGTCGACAACGTGAAAACTCTCGCTGATTTCCGAAGGCAATCGGGAATGCCGATCGCGGCGACAGAGATGCTGTTGGGAAGGCCCTCCTACCTCGCGATACTCGAGGAACAGGCCGCGGACTACGTCATGGTCGATCCCACCTGGGCCGGGGGCATCAGCGAGACGCGACGGATCATCGACCTCGCGCAGACATTCAACGTTCCCGCGACGATGCATGACTGCACCGGCCCGTTGACCCTGTTCTCCGGCCTGCATTGTTCCGCCGCCTCGACCAATGTGATCTTCCAGGAAACGGTGCGAGCTCACATTCGCACCTTTTACGAAAAACTGATCGATCGGCAGCCGCAGATCGTGGACGGCCGACTCCAACTGCCGACCGACCCCGGCCTCGGCACCTCCCTGTTGCCGGAGCTTTTTGAGCCGGGAACGAACCAATATCGACGAAGCGATGTCTGAGACCAGTGCCGCGGGTGAGCCCACCAACGTAAGGCATAGAGTCATCGGGGTTACCACGCTCGCGGCGGTGCTCCTCTACCTCGATCGCATCTGCATCGCGGAGATCGCCAAACTCGACGCGTTTAAGAACGAGCTGGGACTAACCGAGACACAAACCGGAGCGATCCTTTCGGCTTTTTTCCTCTCCTATGCGCTGGCCCAGGTTCCGGCGGGATGGCTTTCCGATCGCTTCGGGGCGCGCCGGATGCTGCCGGTCTACGTTTTGCTATGGTCGATCTGCACGGCCTTGACCGGTCTCGCTTCAGGGTTCCTCATGCTGATTGCAGCCAGGTTCGTCTTCGGTCTCGCGCAGGCGGGGTGCTATCCGACTGCGGGAAGCCTCATCAAACGCTGGACTCCGCTCCCCGCCCGGGGCACCGCCAGCAGTATCGTCTCCTTCGGAGGCAGGCTCGGCGGGGCCGTCGCGCCGATTCTGACCGCGTGGTTGCTCAAGGAGTATTTGAGCTGGCGATGGGTCCTCGTTTTGTATGGTTCATCAGGTCTGCTCGTAGCTCTTCTGTTTTGGAAAGTGTTCCGCGAGACTCCGGCAGAACATCCTCTCAGCAATGACGCCGAACGGGAACTGATCGAGTCGGGAAACGGGGAAACGACTTCCGATTCGGACGGCCCTCCCCCGTTTCCCCCTCTCATCCCCTTGATGAAAAGCGGGACGATGTGGCTGATGTGTGTCCTCCAGTATGGGATCAATATCGGCTGGGTATTCCTCGTGACCTGGCTTCCTACCTATCTGAAGGATGTCAAAGGAGTCGATGCGACGGTGGGGGGAATGATGTCCACAACCGTTCTCGTCGCGGGGATTATAGGCATGCTATGCGGAGGCAGACTCACCGATTTTGCGGTCGGGAAACTGGGGCGTCGCTGGGGGCGCTCACTGCCCATCGCCGCATGTTATGCGATTGCACTGGGGGCATACCTCAGTTGCCTGCATCTCGAATCGGTCTGGGCTTTCATCGCCGCAGTCTGCGTCGTCGCTTTTGTCACCGACATGAGCGTTCCCGCAATCTGGGCATATATGCAGGATGTCGGCGGCCGAAATACCGCAGCCGTATTCGGGTGGGGAAACATGTGGGGCAACCTGGGAGCGGCAACGACTCCCCTGCTCGTTCCTCTCGTCCTCGAACAATGGGATACAAACGGCGATTGGCATGAAGCCTTTCTCCTTTTCTCAGCCGGCTACCTGATTGCTTTTCTCGCCGCACTGGGTATCAACGCAACCCGCCGAGTCGCCTGACGCTCATCCAAAACCCCTCCCGGAAAAGCAACCCTACTCGCAACAGGATGCCACCTCGCCTTCATGCACCTCAGCGGCCCAGTAGATCGCGTTTCGGAGAAGAGCGCGGAATTGCGGGATGCCGAAGTCGTAGGGATGACCGAGGGAGGTGTAGAAAACGCGACCGCCACCGGGGCTGGTATGGGTCCAGGCGACGGGTTCGTTTTCGATAGGGGCGGGACCCCGGGCGAGCCCCTCCATGAGGACGGTCGTGCCTTCAGCGAGGGGGCGCACTTCGTAGAGAGAGCCGTAGGTCTGAAATTGTTTTTCGGGAATGCCCGCGACGACAGGGTGTGCCGCCTGATTCTTCATGACGCGTGCGAACGTCGTAATGTCGGCCTTGTGATGGCCATGGTAACTACCGCCGAGGACGTCGTTATCGAACTCGCGCCATTCGGTGAGCCCCTCAGGTGGAGCACCTTCTTTGTTCTGGCAAAAGGCGTGACTCGCAGTCCGGATTCCGACGAGTGGTTTGCCCGCGGAGAGGTGTTTTCGAAAAAGCGCCATCTGATCCGCCGGTAGATTGCGACGGCGGACAGAGACGAGAACGAGATCGGAGTCAGCGACCACCTCGACGCCGGGGAGCGTGTCGCGATTTTCGGCATCGGCAAAGACCAGACTGATCTTGAAGTCCTTTCCCAGTTCCTCGAGCGCAAAGGCAGGTAGCGTGTCAGCCGTCTTGTACTCGCGCTCGGCCATAACGATGGCGATGTGCTTGCGAGTGTCGCCCGGAAAACGATAGGCGACGTTGTCACCGAGAATATCGCCGCTCGTGATCGTGGGGCACCAGTGGCGTTCGATGTGCTCGACAACGAGGTCGTTCCCGGTGAAGTGATTGACGAAAGGTTCTTCGGCGGGGTTGTACATCGTATCAGTGAGGTCGCGCATGAGAGCAACGTTCATCCCCTGACGGACCATCTGGCGAATACCGAAGGGGCGACCGAGAACGCACATGTTAGTGTGAACGCCCATGAGAATGACATTTTCAATGCCGCGCTGTTTCATGAGGTAGAAGGCCTCGGCGGAATCGGTAATCGCGTCGCCTTCGTGAATTTCGAGAGTCTCAATCTGGCGGCGGGACATCGCGATGACTTCACGAAGTTTCGCGTCATCGCAGGGCTGTTCAGTTCCCACCGGCATGGGCGCCTCGGCATCGGGCTTGAGATAGCACCAGGATTCGAGAGGGATTTCGGTTTCTATCGCGGGGGCCTCCCGGGCGAGCTTGCGCTGAGGAGTGTCTTTATAGAAATCCATCCCGCCGCTGGGGCAGTGAATGATAAGTGCTCCCTTTGCGCGGGCGGAGGAAATGACTTCGTTCATCCGCGGAGCCATTTCAGCCACGCGGCGGGCGGAATTGCGGCAGTAATGGTCTTCCCACATGTCGCAGATGACGATGACCGTTTTCGCAGGATCCCAATCACCCGGAGTCGTGAGCGAGTGATATTTCCCGGAACCTTCTTCGGTCTCGACCTGATTTCGAAAGTTGAGAGATAAGCTGCCGGCGCTGGCTTGAGTGAGAAGCGCGGCGATGAAGCTGAAAAGGATGAGCGAAGCTTTCATAGTCGTAATGTGCAGGTGGAGTTCACGGGGTTCAATACTGAACCTCAGCGTGAAACCGGCGAATTGAAGGCAGTGCCAGGCACCGGATGACGGATTCGCGAAGGGAGCGCGGCTTGACTCGATCGTGCGTGGCCGATACTAAGACGCTATGCCGAAATCATTTTCCTGCGCTCTCTGGCTCGTCCTCGCCGTGCTTTTCGTAATCGCCCCGCCCGCCGCAGCACAGGAAGCGGCGACAGAGCCGAAGTTCATCTTCGACACGGGCGTTCCGGCATGGAAGGGAGAGCGGCTCGAACTGCCGCCGGGATTCGCTCCTGATCTCGGCTGGAACGGGGTCGAACACATTCGCTTCGCTCCCGGGATGTTTGATCCCGACGCCCCCGATTTCTTCTCCTACGTGATCACTTTTCTGCTCTCACCCGAAGCAGATGTCTCACCGGAAAAGCTGAAAAAAGAACTGCTTACCTACTACCGGGGACTCTCCAAAGCGGTCATGGCCGGCAAGGGGAAATCCGTCGATGCCGGGCAATTCACGATCTCCCTGACAAAAATGCAGAACCCCGGGGCCGCGCCGACATCAGCTGACAAGGTCGCTGCCTACAGCGGGAGCCTGAATTGGACAGAGCCGTTCGCAACCCAACAACCCCAGACTCTGAACCTCGAAATTTTCGTGTGGAATCATGGTGATCAACCCGTGGTCTTTTCCTGCGTTTCCCCCGCCCCACCGGAACAGGAAACGCCGTGGAAAACCCTTCGCGAAATCTCTTCCGGTTTCCGGCTCGCACCGTGACCCGATTTCATTTCGCCGCCTGCTTCACGAGTTGATCGGCGCTCACTGAACAGGACAAGCCGCGCGCACACTCCGCAAGTTCGAGACCGGTGCACTCGCTCGCCCGGAGTCTGCCTAATCGTGAACAGTGTTCCGGTATAAAAGGTTACGTTACACACAAGGTCTGATTTTATACTCGCAGCGGCGGTCGCTGTGTCTCATATAGGTAGTGCAAAGATCGCATCAACCTTACTATGACTGACTTACTCGATTTCACGCTCCAGGGTTTTCTCTGGGTAATTGCTATCGGTCTCACCGTGATCATTATCGACGTCTTCTTCGAGACCGAGATCTTAAGTGTCATCGCGCTGCTCGGTATATCGATCTACTTTTCCCTACTCTTCGATGTTGAGGTGAAATGGCGGATCTTGATCGCACTCCTCTGCTGGCTCGCGGTCACGGGGCTGTTCTATACCGTCTTCAAACGTTTTATCAGCCCGTTGATTCGACGCTGCTTCACCAGTGGCATGAATGAGTCGATCCATTCCGCAGTCGGATCAGTGGGCGAATTCCGGCTCATCGACGGCAAGGCTTTCGTTTACTGGAACGGGGATCTCTGGCCCGTCGATCTCGACGGCGACGGCGCAGGAACTGCCGATACCGACGATGGACGATTCCGGGATCACGACAAAGTCACAATTCAGACCGCCGACAAGGGCATCTTTACCATCACCGAACGCAGCGCCACTTCCGGCGGTGCAACCTCATCACACTAAACTCAATTCCTGTTAAACCATGATCACTACCATTCCTCAAAATCATTGCCGTATCATCGAGCGCTTCGGCAAGCCGGTGAAAGTTCAACACAGCGGGCTGGCATTCAAGTTACCGGTCATCGATAAAGTTCGCGACGTGTCAGACGTCTGGGGCGCTGAGACCAATAAGAACGGCAAATTTATCGAACTCACCGAACAGATCGTCGACACCAACCCGCGCGAGTGTATCACGAAAGACAACGCCAAGGTCACGGTGGATTGCGTCATCAGCTGGAGAGTCGCCGACCCGATTAAGGCGGTCTACGAAGTCGACCATCTGCACCAGTCGCTGCTCCAGGCCACGCTGAATGTGATCCGCTCGGAAATCGGTTCCCGCGATCTCGACGAGGCATTGGCAACAAGGGCGAGCCTCAATGAGACGATCGTCGCCGGTCTGATCGACACCCTGAAGAAATGGGGAATCCAGATTCTACGGGTCGAAATTCAGGAACTCAAAACAGACGATCAAACCGGCAAGGCGATGCTGCAGCAGCTGGAAGCCGAACGCAGAAGCCGCGCCCTCTCCTCTGAGGCGGAAGGCCAGGCGGCAGCCACGATCAAAGCAGCGACGGCCGATAGAGAATCTGCGGTGCAGCGTGCCGAAGGGCAGGCCAAAGCCCTCAACATTATTGCCTCGGCGGAAAGTGCCTATCTCGAAACACTTTCCAAATCGATCGGCCCGCAGGAAGCGGCGCGGATACTGCTCGCGCAGAAAGTCATCGATGGTTTCGACCGCATTTCCCAGAACCCGGCCGACAAAGTGTTCCTCCCCTCGAGCATGAGCGGCATCCTCGAGTTGAGCAGCTCAGCGAAAAGCAGTGGCGGTGTCAGTGCATCGGCGGAGCCGGGTCAGGTCTGATTTTCAGGCCACCCCGAATGCTGCCCGGAACCCGTCGGGCACCCGCGACCGTGAAGCTCTCCTGCGAATCGCTGCAATGACGTGAACCCGCACGGGACAAGTCGGGGAGAAACTGAGATACCTGAGGGATGAAACGTTCCGCTTTTCTTTCTATTCTCGTCGCCAGCCTGATTCTGCCCTTCGCAGTCGTGATGTCGACGAAGGCCGCCGATACCGGAAATGAGTCAGCAGTAGAATTGAAGAACCTCAACGGGTTCTTTCCGTTCGCCGTTCCCGACACTCTCGAAGAATGGGAGGAAAGAGCGGAACTGCTGCGCCGCCGGGTTCTCGTCTCCAACGGTCTTTACCCGCTGCCGGAGCGCACCCCGCTCAACGCGGTCGTCCACGGCAAGTTCGAACGCGACGGCTGCACGATCGAAAAAGTCTATTTCGAAAGCGTGCCCGGCTTCCATGTCACAGGGCTGCTGTTCCGTCCTTCAGGGGAAAATGCGACTCCCGGAAAGAAGTATCCCGCAGTGCTTTCGCCTCATGGACATGGAGGGCGGCTCTATGATCTCGGCGAAGAAGGGATTAAAAAACATCTCGCAAACGGCGGTGAGAAATTTGCTGAATCCGGCCGCTATCCCAAGGTCGCCCGTTGCGTCACTCTCGCCCGACTCGGCTGCGTCACCCTGCTCTACGACATGATTGGCTACGCCGACAATCAGCAGTTGTCCCGTCAACTCGGTCATGGATTTTCCAAACCCCGCCCCGACTTCGAAGGCAAAGAAAGCTGGGGTCTCTACAGCGCACAGGCGGAGATGCGACTCCAGTCGATCTTCGGATTGCAGACGTGGAATTCGATTCGCGCGCTCGACTTTCTCGAGGGACTTCCCGACGTCGACCCTAAACGCATCGGAGTGACCGGAGGCAGCGGCGGCGGAACACAGTCGATCATGGTGTGTGCGATCGATTCGCGTCCCATCGTCTCCTTCCCCAACGGCATGGTATCCAGTTCAATGCAGGGAGGCTGCACCTGCGAAAACGCCAGCCTCCTCCGCATCGGAACCGGCAACGTGGAGCTCGCGGCCTTATACGCTCCGAAACCGCAGGGCATGACCGCGGCGAATGACTGGACCAAAGAAATGCTCGTTCCGGGCAAGGGCTTTCCCGAACTCCAAAAACTGTATGGCCTTTATGGCAAACCCGACAACGTCATCTGCGGCGACCTCCTGAAGTTCTCACACAACTACAACTACGTGACCCGCAAGATCATGTATGAATGGTTCAACGAGCATCTCGGACTTGGACTCGAGACACCCATCGTCGAAGAGGATTTCTACCGTCTCACCGACGAAGAACACGCGGTCTACGACGAACAACATCCCCGTCCCGGGGGTGGCGACGAGTTTGAGCGCCAACTGACCCGCTGGCTCGCCGATGAATCCGGGAAGCAACTCGCAGCGCTCTCACCGGAAGACCGCGCTGAAACCGTCACGAAAGCCTGGGAGATTCTCGTCGGAATCGACGATCCGATCACCGCAGACGGCACCGCCGACTGGCTCACGGTCAATTCAGCGAACGACATCACCACGATTTCCCTCGGCGCACTCCCCGAGGTGAAGGAAACGCCGGTCGTGAACAAGGATCGCGGGTTTGCCGGTTACACCCATGGTTACAATCACAGCGTCTTCGCGAATCGCGCACGAACGCTGCTCTCCCGCATTCAAGCGGCGCAGGAGAGCGGGGAAACCGTCATTCTCTCAGCGACGGACGGAAGCGAGCCCATCGCCCTCGCCGCGACCGCGGCAGCCGGGCCCGGAGCGGTGAAGGAAATTTCTCTCGGGAGCGACCAGTTCCGATTCGCTGACATCACCACCTATCGCGACGCCGACTTCATCCCCGGTTCCGTCAAATACGGGGATCTCCCCGAATTGATCGAGGCGATCACGACTCGTGGCACGACCGTGAAAACGAACTGATCCGAAATTGTTTTGTCAGGGTGTGTTCCCGGAGCTCATCGCCCCGGGGTGGAGGGGGCAAAACGTTCAGGTCGCAGGTTCTTTTCCGCCCACTGCTCGTCGGTCAGCGATCCTGTCGCCGACGGCTCGTAGTCACCCGCAAAACGAACATCGCTCTTTGCCGGAATACTTGCCTCCAATCCTGTGAGTGAATAGGCAACATTCACGACGAGGCGCCGCAAGTCTTCCTCGAGCCAGTCCTCAGACGATCCTGCCGTCACACAAAAGGATCGCCCAACAGTTCCCGAGGGAGACACGTAGCGGTGAAACCAGGCCCACGGCATCGGTGCGGCATTCCGACCATCGGTGACCGGCGCTTCGCTTCGGTCAAATCCGGGAAGGACTTTCCCATAATAAAGGACCGTATCTTTGTCCGTCAGTTTGTTGACTCCGTTCACATCGGTGCGCGCAAAGATCTCCTCGTTCACCCCCTTCAATACCGGGTGATCTTTCTGCTCCGGGTTCACATGCGCTACGGTTGCCTCTTTCAGAAATTTCCCGTGATGCGATACCCAGGTGTCGCCGAGAATCTGCTGACCGAATCCGCCCGGCCAATCCTTGCTTTTAAAATCCCATGTCGCAAACCGGCTCGCGCTGTCCGCCGGATACTTGAAAGGATGAGTCGCGTTACGAAAAGCCATGACCGGCTTCCCCGCATTGATAAACTCTTCAAAGTGTTCCATCTCACTGTCCGGTAGCTCCCGAAAACGGGTGAAGAGAACCAGCAAGTCCGCGGCCTCCAAATGCTCAAGCCCCGGAATATTTGTGACTTGATTAGGATTGATCGCACCCGATACCGGATCGATCGCAAAAAGGACCGTGCAATCGAAGCCATGTCTCTCCGAGAGGATCCGCGCGAGCATCGGCATCCCTTCTTCAGACCGGTAGTATTCCTCACCCGTGACAAACACAATATGCTTCCCCTCCCCCGCTCCTGACTTACCGGGGAAGTGAAGCCATGGCCCCTCGCCGACCGTCACGTCGCTCTCCGAACAGTTCGCAAACAGAAAACCAACAGCCACCACAAGACATCGCAGGAAGGGGTCTCTCATACCACAGCGTATCACGACGCACGAGGCCGCGGCAATTCCCGAACACATGAGAATTCCGGCGGTTGCGTGCGCAGCTGCGGGGGCGCTTTGCTTATAGATCAGACATTCCTCCGATGTCGCACCGGTGCGATCCTTACCCGTCTGAATCTCAAAAAATACCCCGTAGAGGAATCCGTGAGGATTTCCATCACGACGTCCGCGAGCGGATAGGCTCCGCTGAGGAATGCTCACGCAGTTCCTCTACGATCTGACACAAGTAGAGGAATCCGTGAGGATTTCCATCACGACGCCCGCAAGCGGACAGGCTCCGCCGAGAAATGCTCACGCAGTTCCTCTACGATCTGACACAGGTAGAGGAATCCGTGAGGATTTCCATCACGACGCCCGCAAGCGGATAGGCTCCGCCGAGAAATGCTCACGCAGTTCCTCTACGATCTGACACAAGTAGAGGAATCCGTGAGGATTTCCATCACGACGCCCGCGATCGAATGGACTCCGCCGAGAAATGCTCACGCAGTTCCTCTACGATCTGACACAAGTAGAGGAATCCGTGAGGATTTCCATCACGACGCCCGC
>JBLXHA010000002.1:35249-256898 GCA_048260165.1 Verrucomicrobiales bacterium | reverse complement strand
AGGCTCCGCCGAGAAATGCTCACGCAGTTCCTCTACGATCTGACACAAGTAGAGGAATCCGTGAGGATTTCCATCACAGCGCCCGCGAGCGGATAGGCTCCGCCGAGAAATGTTCACGCAGTTCCTCTACGATCTGACACAAGTAGAGGAATCCGTGAGGATTTCCTGCCGCGGAAGCCCTGCCGGTGCTCACTCCCCGAAACACATCAACCGTTCCTTTCTGACTTCCCCTTCATAGAAAGCGACCCGCAGGTAGATTCGGCCGCCGCAAATCGTCGGCGTGGCGAGGACCTCGTGTCCGACTTTACCTTTTGCAAGAATATCGAGTCCACCCGGGTCAGCCCGGAAAACGAAGTAATCACCGGATTCATTGAACGCATAGATCTGATCTCCCACGAGAACGGGCGAGGCCGTGAAGTTCCCCCCGAGGCGGCCCTTCCATTTCTCCTCTCCGGTGGCAGAATCCCAGCAGATCGCGATCCCCCCGTCGAGGCTCGCGTAGACATGGCCATCCTTGATCAGGAGCGAGGGAACATACGCGCGATCCGAAACCTCCCACACGACCTTGCCGGATCCGTCGGCAGCAATCGCAGCGACGTGGTTTTTCGGATACCCCCCGCTCGAGTAGATATGCTTTCCATCGGTCACCGTCGAGGTGACACATTCCGTCGTCGCCCCGTCGATCTCCCAGTTCACCTTACCGGTCATCGGGTCAAAACTGGAGACTTTTTCGGTTCCTGTCAGGAAGAGCTGCGTTTTTCCGGCGGCTTCGAGAATGATCGGTGAGGGATAATTCGGCATCCCGGCACGCTCGACGCGCCAGACCTCATCTCCGGTCGTGCGCTCAAAGGCGACGACAGCTCCGCCGAGCTTGTTGTCGGCTGAGACGATCACGAGGTTTTCGTAGATCGCCGGCGAGGATCCATACCCCTGATGGATTTCGTAATCGCAGATCTTCTTTTGCCAAAGCTGTTTGCCGTCCTCGAGGCCTACCGCAGTCGTCCACGCGGCACCGCGATTGATAAAATTGATAAACACGCGCGCTCCATCGCAGGCCGGCGTGCCCGAAGCCCGCGAAGCCTTCTTGTTCTTTTTCTGGTTCTGCCCCCCGTCGTGAATCAACGAACGCCACAAAGGCGCGCCGGTCTCCCGCTCAAAGCAGAGGAGAGACTGCGTTTTCTTTTCCTCATCCGCTGCCGCGAGAATGATGCGATTTCCCACGACGGTCGCTGATCCGTGCGAGCGCCCCGGGAGATCGACTGACCACACCACGTGCTTCTCACCCTCCAACTGAAGCGGAGGCTTCTGGTCGGGCGAAGCAACGCCGTTTCGATCAGGGCCGCGCCACCACGGCCAGTCATCGGCACTCTGAATCGAAGGCAGGAGAAAGGATAGGGAAAGGCAGAGGAGTGTTGATCGGAACATGCTTCAAAGAGCCAACCAAGTTTTCCGGCCGATAGCAATCCTTTCGAACGATTCGCCGTGATGGCGTCACTCACGTGGTGCGCAGCGCGCTCTATAGACGCGCCTTCGAAGCAATTACGCCGACCGTGGGAACCGGTCATCGAGGATTCGATCATACTCCCCGGCGCCCCCCCCTTGCCACTACTCACACCCGATCACCAAAGCGTGTACCCACCGTCGATGACGAGTGACGCTCCGGTCATGTAGCGGGACGCGTCGCTTGCGAGATAAACCGCCAGTGCGCCGAGGTCTTCGGGTTCCCCGAATTTCCCCATAGGGATCGCTGATTCGAATTCGGTGATCACGTCCGGATTCTCACTCGCCCACCGCTTATTGGGCTCGGTCATGAAGCCACCGGGGCAAATCGCATTCACGGTGATTCCATGGTGAGCCCAGTCAGCCGCGGTCACGCGGGTAAACTGAATCACGGCAGCCTTCGACGTTTCGTAACTGCGCCCGCCGATTCCCCGGTTCGCGATCATCCCGGAGATGGACGCAACATTGATGACCCGTCCTTTCCGCCCCTGACTGATCATGGCACCTCCAATCGCTTTCGTACACAGAAAGGTGCTCGTCAGGTTCAGATCAATGATCCGATTCCAATCCTCAAGAGTCTGCTCTTCGACAGGAACGTTCACGAGCCGTCCTCCCGTGTTGTTGATCAGAATATCGATTCCCCCTGTATCCCCGAGAACGCTTTCGCACATCGATTCGGTTTGCTCTGCATCGGCGGCGTCGGCCTGATAAAACCACGCCATCACGCCGCGGTTCTTCAGCTCATTCGCAGTCGCCTCGAGGCTTTCCTGATCACGTCCCGTGATCGCAACATCGGCACCGGCCTCCGCCAGCGCGAGCGCCATCTCACGACCCAGCCCGCGACTTCCGCCGGTCACGAGAGCTCGCTTCCCATCCAGTTTAAAACGTTCTAACACTCCACTCATTTTTTCTTTTCAGCTCCAATTGGGATCCGCCTGAGTCTTCACTTCCCGTCGAACGAGCACCAGCCTATTCAGACCGCAGTCAGGGAACCTGCCGGGTCACCGGACACGCGGGCATCAGACTTGGTGAGGTATCAGAAGCTTTCGGGTTCGCCGGCTCACCCCGCTCGCTCACTCCTCCACCCTGCGATACAGAAACGCATCGGAGGTAACGAGCGACGTGATGAGCGCCTTCATGCTGCCTCCGTTGTCGCGGTAGGCTTTGTGAGCGGCCTGGAGGACGGGGGCGTCGTTGAGGTTCTCGTTGCGCCCCATCCAGAAGCGGAAGGCGTGGCGGATAAAGACCTGCTCGACGCGTTCACTCCCGGAGAGCTTCTGAATCATATCGAGGGCATTTTCCACGGGACCGTCGAGAGCGGGATCGCCCGAGTCGATAATCTCGCCGGTCGTGTCAACAGGCTCATCAAATTCGGTCGTGCGAAAAAGTCCGGCGTGATTGTACATCTCAAACGGAAGCCCGAGAGGATCCATCTTCTCATGACAGGTCCAGCAGTATTCCTCCCGCGTCACTCGCATCCGCTCGCGGAGCGGCGTGTTCGGCTCGTCGGGAAGCTGGGCGTCGACCGTGATCGGCACGTCGGGAATGCCGCCACCGAGGAGTCGGGTGCGGATCCAGATGCCGCGATGGATCGCGTGATTGTCCATCGCATCGGACTGGGAGACGAGCCAGCTCGGGTGAGTCAAAATACCGAGGCGCTGCCCTTCGGGAGCCGTCGAGAGAGTCCGCTCCGGTTTCATCGAGCCGGCGCCGAAGGAAGGATGGCTGACGCGGGCGTTGATCTTCGGGCCGGTAAACTTGGCCTCGGCAACGAGAACGTTCATGTTGCTCTTGTTTCGCTTCCTGTTTTTCTCGATCCGCGCTTTTTCCGCATCGAGCTTTTTCCTCCTCGCCGCGAGGCTTTTCTTCATCTTCGCTTCGAGTCCCTCCGCCTTCAATTCGGCGCTGACTTCGGCAATCTCGGTTTCCAATTCCTTCAGCCGGGCATCATCTTTCGCTGCCAGCTCTTTGTCCTTCTGCTTCTTCGCGGCCACAGCGACGGCGGTTTCCTCAGCGGTGTGTCGCCTTCCGAAGTAGGTTTTGTCGGCATTGCTGACGACCACTTGCTGCGTCGTCAGCAGTTCTTTGAGGACGTCTTTATCCTTCTCGAGGATCAGCTCGATAAGACGGTCGGTGCTCGCGGCGGCATCGAACATAGCGCGATAATGAGCGGTCCCTGCGGGGGCTCCGGTCGTCGCCTGAGCTTTGTCATCTTTGCAAATGTAACCGGCCAAATCATGGTCGAAATAATCCCGGAAAAAACGCAGGACCCGCGGCTTGCGGATGCTGTCGTCGGAAAGCATCCGCGTGATCTCCCGCTCGACGTCCTCCCGTGTCCGCATGCGGCCTTCTGTGATCGCCTTGCGAAGCTCGTCATCGGGCTTGATGTAACGAAGCGCGTGATTCACAGCGAGGCCGAGTTCCCAATCCTGAAGCATGACGCGTCCGTGCGCATCGGGCTTCCCACTCTCCACCAACTCAGGTCGAAACAAAGCATCGCGGTCGAGGAAGATTGCTGACAAACCCATAAAAACGCCGTCTTCCTTCCCCACTTTCGAAATGGCGTCTTTCACCAACGCAGTGTAGTCGCCGGACTCCTCAGCCGTCGGCGGGCGGAAAGTCAGCGCTTCGAAGAGGTAATCCACCGCGTTCCGCAAACGCTCGTCGGTGATTTCCGAATCCTCTTTCATCAGATCGTAAACGGGAGTGAGCGGGCGGGTAACCTTCGTGCTGTAAACAATTGCGGTAGGCAGTCCGCGGAGGTCGCCCTCAGGCTTGACCTTGTCGTAGGTTTTCGGATCGTCGGTGATTTGCTCGGGCATCCCGACGATACTGAGCGGTCCATACGCCATGTAGCGGAGAATGTTGTCTGCCTTCGCGAGAATCTGGGTCGCTTCGGCGCTGTTGACGGTATAAAAATCGGGGTAGTTTTCGAACCCGTGTTTCCGGGCCGAAGAGAGAACCACCGGCACACTTTTTACCGCAGTGGCGTAGGCCACGGTTCCGCCCTCCCACCGGATGATCCGATCGGTTCCAAAATAAAGTTTCAGCTCGCCACCGTGATTCGTCGGGACGACATCGCCGCGGGTGCGGAGTCCCGGATTTTCCGGATCGTAGGCCGGTTCAGTATTGATCAGTTCATTGAGCCGCGTGATGTGCTCCTGAGGCGTCACCCGCCAGATGCGGGCCGGTGAGGAAGTCGGCGTGAGTTTAATACCCTCAGGAAGTGACCCGAAGAGCAGGTTGTGGTCGATAAAGTTGCCCTTGTCAGGATCGAGGTGCGCTTGAAAACCGCCTTTGTCCTCCATGACGCGTTCCAATTCGCTGACGATCCAGTCGGAGAACTGAAGCCGCTCGATGACTTCCGGCTGCGTTTCATCCTTCGGCGGCATCTCCTGAAGCGCGACCTGCGCCCAGAGTGATTTCCAGACCGCGGCGTTGGTCTCATCGACGGGACCGAGATCGAGCAAGTTCAGATCGCCTTCGGTCGAGATGTCGTCATGACACTCAAGGCAGTGCTTATCCAGAAAGCCCTGCGCGAAATTCTCGAAATCGCCCCGGACCGGTTCGCCGGGCGTGTAGGCATCCGCGGCACGGGAATTCATGCCGGGCGTGGCCAGAGCCACCACCGCAAACGTCAACGCAAGCCGGCTCATGCCAGAATCTCTTTGAGAGGTCCTGTGCCGGAGTCATACTTCGCGGCCATTTGCTCGGACATATTGAAGCGATCGACTTCGACACCGGCGGTTTTCAAAATAGAGGCGTAAAGCGCATTGATGGGACGTTTCCCTTCCATCTGCGTGAAGCGACCGGTCTTGAAAGCTCCGTTGCAGTTACCGAGAAGCATCACCGGCCAGTTCGCTCCGCTCGTGTGCTGTTTATCGGCGTTGTTGCTCGTGTAAACGATGAGGGTGTTATCCATCATCGTGCCACTTCCTTCGGGAACGCTTTCCAATTCCTCCACCAGCCTCACGAGCATGCGACTGTTGTATTGGCGGATTTTGATCCAGATCGGATTGTCCTTCTGAACCATGTGCCCGAGGTTGTGTCCCTGCTGCTCGACGCCGAGCCCTTTCCACGCTCCGAAAATTTCGCCGCGGCCCGAACCGATCGTAAGCACGCTCGTGGTGCCCGACTTGAGAGCCGAGATTCCCAGGTCGAGAAGCACGTCGTGCCAATCGGTTTCGAACTCCGGATTGGTGTAGCGATCATCGACTTCGGGGGCGAAATGACGGAGGTGATCGGAAACGTTGCCAAGGCGCTCTCGGAGCCCGTTCATGTCATTGAATCCCTGAACGAACTCACCGTAGCGTGCCTTCTCAGCGGTCGGCAACGCTTTGCCCTCGGCGGAAGCCATCTGCTCGATCCGGTCGAGCATGCCGGAACGGGCCTCGTGTTGGCTCCGGATTTCACCACTGGAAATCCCGCCGTAAAGCATCTCGTAAAGATGGTTCGGATTTGAGTGCATGAAGATCGGACGACCCGCGCCGCGAGCAGACAGATTGGCGACCGTAGGCTTGGCCCTCATGTTCTCGATCGAATCCATGCCGATACAGAGATGAGGCAGAAGCGTCTCGGGCAGCACCTTGCTCAATTCGTAGTCGATCGTCGGACCACTCGGAGCCACGCCGTCGCTGCCACGATATCCGCCAAGCGCTCCGAAAAAGGCGCTGTGCGAGGGGCTCGTGTGGGTGCCGTGCAAACCATTGATGATGTGCAGCTTTTCTTTGAAAGGCTCCAGTGCCGCGATCGGCTCGGGCAGTTTCGCTTTCGCGAGTGAGCTGTTACTCGTCATCCCCGCGGGAATACACGTCGCCGGATCGAACCCCTGGTTCTGCATGAAAAAGATCACGCGCTTCGGACCACCGGACGAAGCAGCGGCAGTCGAGGCAGTCGAGGCAGTCGAGGCAGTCGAGGCAGCTCGACTCAGGTCGGGAAACATCGAGGACCCGAAGGCAGCACCAAGTCCGGTCGCGATCGTGTGTAGGGATTTTCTTCGGGTGATCATAGGGAAAGAAAAGGGGTCATCATAAAAAACCCGTTTTTACCCCCGCTTTCAAGCCCTTTCGGCTCCTCAATCACGCGAAAAAATCTGTAACAAATTGCCATTCCCCGCTCCGGCGCAACGCGGTTCGATCGACGCGCGCGTCCAGTTTCACAGCCATGGATCACGACGGGGGAACCGGCGATCACGACGCGGAAACTACCGGATCACTCATGACCTGGAATCCACTTCAATCCGGGCCACGACATTTTGTAGAACCATTTCATGCCGCCATTCAGAGGATGGTCAAAGGCGGGGTTTACGGTCAACCAGGCCTTGATCGCCTTCTTCAATCGTGAGTGCTCATCCTGAAATCCCGGTCTCGTCTGCAGAATGTTGTATCGATCCGTCGCGGCGTCGATCCACGAGTCATCGAGTACGTTCCCCGTTAGTTTAGCGAGCTTAACCGTCGCGACGCAGAAGTATTCATCTTCGTAATTGCACCCGGATCGGAGAATGGGATTCACCAGCGGCCACAGCTTTGCCGGAGACTCGTTCAGAAAAAACAGATTCGTAACCGAAGCGGAGAAGAGCGGATCCTTTTCTAAAATCTCCCAATGCATTCTCCCGGATGCTTTCTTCTGCCCGAGCACTTGATGGCAGCGGGCAAGGTTGAACATGACATCCGTGGACTGGTTCTCCTCATAGGCTTTTTCCAAATAGGTTTTCGCCTCGCGCGGCGCCGAGTCGACCAGAACCCGGCCCAGAAGGAACTGGAAATAAGGATCGACCGGAAAAGTATCCACCAGCTTCCGCGCCAGCTTCACCGCCCGCCTCGGATTTCCACCGGCGACGTGATGATTGATATACCCCTCCTGAATTCCAACATTCGACGGAAAACGTTTGGAGGCCCACTTCAGGAACTGAGCCCGTTGAGGTGAAAATTGAGGGTGCTGATAAACAGTCAGAAAATTCGCAATCAGCGGCGGTTGCATGGATTCCTCCACCTGCTCAATGCACTCCTTTGTCGTCACAAGCGGATCGGGAACGACCGAAAGCAGGAAGAAGTAGGTCTGCGGATCCGGCTCCCCCGTGAAGATTGCTTTCTTAAAAAAGGTTTCGGCATTGTCGAAGCTGGCCGAGGCAGCAAACTGTTGGCCCTTCAGTTTGAGCAGGTTCGCTGATTTCGGCCAGCGCTTCAACCCGGCGTCGCAGGCATCGTGAATCTCCTGCTCAATATCGGATACAAACGCCCAGCGGAGTCGGCACGAGAGATAGTCCTCAAAGACGATATCATTTTCCGGTGGCTCGAGTCCCTTCACCAGTTTCCCGGCCTTGACCTGATTCTCAGCGTCGAGTTCGAGATTGATTCTGAAATAAGCGGGATAATCCCCGCCAAATCTCGATTCGATCGATTCCAGTTTCGACAACGCTTCATCCATTCCATGGTTCCTGAAAACGTCGGCGAGATAATCCTGTATATGAGCATAATGATAGGGCCATCTCGTTATCATCCTTTCCCGCGCATCCGTTACGAGATCTTTCCGATCCAGCTGAGTGCCAAGCTCAATCAGTCCGTTCAGTGCGCCGGGCAGTCCCGGATCAATTTCCAGACAGCGCTGAAACAAGCCGACCGCTTCGTCCTTCCGCCCCTGTTGAAAGCGAATCATCCCCAGGCGAAAGACAGCGGACGAACAGCCCGGAAATTCTTTGAGAAGGTTCTCCAACTCCACGAGCGCCTCTTCGATTCGGCCCCGCGCCTCCAGTAAAAGCACCGCATTGAACCAGAATTCGCTTTCCGATTTATACCCCGGAGCCGTTTTCTGCATCCATTCGTATATCGCAGTCGCGGTTGCCGCTGAGACCGGAAAGGAGTCGGTATTCAACTGAACGACCTGACGCGCCATTTGATGTCGGACGCCTTCGGATGGCGCGGAAAGCGCAAAACGATCCGGCTCGCCCTCTGAATTTGAATAATCAGTGCTCAGGTAAATCGCTCGAAAGGTGCCTTCCTCGTGCCACTGCAACGCGCCCTGACAGCGTCGATCCTTCAACGCTTCAAAAGCTTCAGCTCGGAGCGGATGCTCACCTTTGCTGTAGATATTCAGAAGGTCCGGAACGCCATCCGGAAGCTCAGTCTCCTCTTCCTCCTTCGCCTTCAACGCGTCCCCGAAAAGAAGCTCAGGCCGTGACTCCGCCCCCTCTTTTCGCTCTGAATCCCCGCCCTCAGGAGGCACCATCATATCCAGAAGCGGATCCCCGGGCAGGAGCTCTTTCACGGAAGCCACCGTTGCCTCGACCCGCTCATGATTCCCCTGATAGAGATACCATTCCCACAGTCGATACCAGGCGGCCGGATCTCTCGGGAAAAACTGAAGATACTCATGGACCGCTTTCTCGTAGGCCAATCCATCCGGTCCGTTGAGTAGCGCTTCGGCGATCATCCAGAGAAGTGCTTTGTTATCGGAATCCGATTCAACCAGCTTTTCCAATTCCTGAAGCTCACTCTCCGGCAGAGTTTTCATACCGTTGAGGCGCAACATCAGCTCCTGGGAATTAACATTCAGAGGCTCCATCTCGATCGCCGTTTCCAGTGAATCGATTGCTTCGGAAAGGCGCCCCACATCCATGAGAAGTCCCGCGCGGGTAGCCCAAAGAAACGCGGATTGCATGCGTCCTCCGAGCAGCTTCTCGCAGATCTGCAGAGCCCTGTCTGAATCGCCCTGGGAGCGGGCTTTCATCAAATGAAGAATCTTCTCCCCGCTCGGCGCCAAATCGAGATCACCACTCTCGAGCAGCTCATCTATCGCATCGGCAGTGTCTCCCCCCGAGCGCACCGTCAACGCATTGAAACGGACCGGTAACGGAATCGCATTATCCTTGCTGATCCGGTCATATGCCTCATCCGCCTGCGTCGGACTCATCACGACTTTATTCCCGTACCCGACCGCAGAAAACTCCGCGAGATGACCTTGCGGAATCCGCGCGAATGCCGCTTCGGCCTCACCCCTCTGCCCGAGAAGACAGGCCTTTGAAAGATCGATCAATGCCTCGCCCTCAGGACAGGGAGCCAAACTATCGATCACATCCCGGTGCTGACGGTAGTTCGCTTCCGTTAAAATGAGATACACAGCCGGAGAAGTGACGTGCTTCTGCATCGTCTCCTCAATCGTCATCGGGATCGTCATCCAGGACATCGGATCCCTCACGTAGACGAGCCCGAGATCGCGATTGTGTCCGCAAATGACGTCAACATGACTCATCATGAAGCCCTCTACCAAACCCAGAATCGGAATACCTAGATCCAGCACCGGGGCGATGTTATCCATAGTGAGTTCCACACACACAAACCGGAATCCTTTCTCGAGAACCCAGTCCCGCATTCTCCACAGAGGGATCCCCTGGCGCCCTTTCATTTCCCGGTATATCCGGGAAGGATCAAATTCCATTCCCTGAGCATGGGCAATCATCGCCACCGTCGTTGCAACACACTCGTCCCGCTTCTGAGCAATAAAAGGCAGCGAAACAAGTGAACTGGAACTCCCCGTTGGAACGTCCTCAATCCGTTTCTCCCGGATAGAGTCCGTCTGGTCGGCCATCAAATCGTTCAAGAGATCTTCATCACCGGTTTCAGCGGCGATAACGAACAGGCAACGTTTGATCGGCGGGATGAACTCACATCCGGGCCAACGCTCCAAATACTCCAGTAATTCCGCCTTCACTGAAATGAGTCCGCTACGGGTAATCTCAGCAAACAACCGGTAGAACTCGAGATTCGCGTCCTCAGATTGAAGCACCTCCGTTTCCCGGATGAGCTGATTCGCCTCCTCCTGATTTCCCACTGCAAGAAGATCGAAAAGCAACCGCGTCCTTGCTCTCATCCAGCGCGGCGAAAGCTCCACCGCACGCCGACCGTGGGCAATCGACTCATCCCAACGACGCATCCCCCCGTTGGCGCAGGCAACGAGATAGGTGGTGACGACACAATCCTCTGATTCCTGAGCCCGAAGTTCCCCGACCCTCCGCAACATCTCGTCCGCACTTTTCTCCAACCCCGCATCCGCTTTGATCGAGGCCAATTCCGCCGCGTGAATCGCGGGGTGCCTTTCCTTCAGCTGAACAGCTTCCACTTCCAGGTATCGTATCCCCTCAAGAATTCGGCCGGCTCCTAACAAACTCCTCAGCTTGTAAACTTGAAGCGCCGGGTCATCGGGGAATCTGCGCGCAGCTAAACGACCCAGAGCGAAAGACCTCGAATGTCTCCCTTCCGCTCTCAACAGTTCGATTTGCAGGACGTAGTCACCGGGAAGGGCTGCTTCCATCTCTGCCGCCGTGCACTCAGAGAGCCTCGTCTTCAGTAATTCACCTGCCTCTTTTGCTCGACCGGAAATAAATAATTCAGCAACCTTTTCCAGAGGCGCTGAAACTTGCGGATACGGCTCGATACAGGTCTCAAAAAACATACTCAACAGGGACTAGCATTTCCTCCAAAACGGGAAAAGGAAAAACCGCATTTAAACAGGCCTTCCCGCCGGTCGAGTCGGTACCGAACAAAGCAGTATTTTACCTACATTCGGGTAACTTTACCTACCTTCCTTTCAGAGAACAACTCCGCCAACGAAGGCTGTGCCTGACAATCGCTCAATTATTGTTAGCTTGCCTCATCGCCTCTCGTTTTCTAAAAGAACCGCAACGCAACGCCCTGCCATGATAAGACTTTTTCCACTTCTCGCCGCGACACTGATACTCCCCGGTTGGGCTGCTGCCGAACTTGCGGTGGAGACCGGTTTTCCCGGGGGCTCAGGAGAAGTGGTATCGATCGATCAAACAAGCGGCACGGTCGTGCTCAATCCCGCGAACCACCCTGACCGGGGCTGGCGCTGCTGGTGGTATTTCCGATTCACCGGAATCACTCCCGGGAAGAAGATCACGCTCGACGTCGGCGAGGCTCCCTGGGCCACGCCTAACCGCGCGACCTACAGCTTCGATGGCGGGAAAACATGGCACCACAGCGAGGAGGGAACCCGGAATGGAAAACGGATCCGCTACCCGCTGACGTTCGAAACCGAAACCGCGCTCGTCGCATGGGGACCACCCTTCGTTCCGGCCGACGCCGCTGCGCTCGTCGAAACCCTCGCGGCAGCCTCCGATGACGCGACCGTCTTCTCGCTCTGCCGCACCCGCGAAGACCGCGACACACCGGCACTGCGGATCGGGACCATCGGGAAACCGCTGATCTGGATCCAGGCCCGGCAACACGCCTGGGAATCAGGTGCCAGCTGGGTCGGGAAAGGCTTCGCCGAATGGATCGTCTCGGACGCACCGGAAGCTTCAACGCTTCGCCGGAATCACGAAATCGTTTTCGTTCCGATCTGCGATATCGACAACGTCTATCGCGGAGCCGGGGGAAAAAGTCAGAAGCCACAGGACCACAACCGTGACTGGAGTGACGCCCCGCATTGGAATGCCGTCGCCGCGGCGCAGAAAGAAATCAGGGCCGCCGCCGGGGCGGGACGGCTCGCGATGTTCATTGACCTCCACAATCCCGGCGCGAGCGACCTCTTCCCGTATTTCTACGTTCCACCCGCCGACGTTCTCTCCGATGAAGGCAGAGCGAGCCTCGCCCACTTTATCAAAGCGGCGAAAACCGAGATGACAGGACCGCTGCGCTTCACCGGTAGAGTGATCGAGTCCGGCGCCAGGTATGATCCCAAAGCCTGGACCACGATCAGCAAAAACTGGGTCGCCGGGCTCGGCACCCCTGCCGTTTCCATCACGCTCGAAACCGCGTGGAACACTCCCGCAAGCACAACCGCAGGCTATCAAACCGTGGGACAACAGCTCGGACTCGCGATCGCCCGCTCCACCGAATAACACAATCGCTCACGACACGCTCCGCCCCCTCATCCGCAAGTTAAAGACGTGACTTCGGTCTCCGGACAATCGGACAGATTTCTATACCCATGTACTGGAGACTGTCCCTGATACATTGAATTCGGAGACCGTTTAAGGCATGGCTGCCCGATCCGGGTGCGAGACCTCGTTAGAAAGTTAAGAATTCGAATCAAAGAAGTCAATCAACTCGCAGCGGGATTGGGCTTGCCAGCGTCGGCTTGTTCTGACCCGTTGCGGGGTCGGTGATCCGAGGTAATAAATCCTTTCGATTTAAATGGGATTCGGACCGGTTCCTCGCCCTCAACCTCGATCTGAATAAACTCTTTGTGTATCTCCAGGTCTACCGGCCGTGAGTCATCGGAGTCGGAATCGAAAGGATAACCACGGATACTATCCAGATGCTTATCCTTCAGTACCCACGGTGAAAGCGACATCACGGGAGTTCCATCCTCCGAAAGCCCCGTTCGATCGAATAGATGAGATCCGTCACGTTCGCCCAAATAGCTCCAGGTGGAATTGGGGTAGTATTCCGCTTCGAATTCGTAGATCCCTTCCGGAGTCAATTCGATTCCAGCATTCAGCATTTGCTCTGTGAGTTCAATCGTTCCGCATCCAGCTAAGAGATATGTCAGAAGCGAGGTCAGAAGTTGAAGGGAGAGTCTCATTTCTAGACCGCACGTTTGAGTCATCGCAGCCTGATAAGAGGGCGATGTCTCGCTGACAGAGTAAGGATTCGAATCAGGGAAGTCAATCAACTCGGGGCGATATCGGGCTTGCGATCGGCGTCTTGTTCGGCTGGGTCGTTCCTGAGGCTTGTGCCCAAGACCTCATGCGTCGGCGAAATTCAGGAGGACGATCCCAGCAATGATCAGCACAATCGAAACGCAGAAGAGCACGACCAATGGGAAAGCTGACGAAGATCGATCACGGATGCCGTCAGCAATGCCACCAAAAAGATAGCTAAAGAAAGTGATCACGCCACCGAGCACGAACACATCGAGAGCTTCACTGGCTGAGATCTCGTCCTTTTGTTTGGAACATGACAATCCCATTGCGCTGGCCCATAGCATAACACCACCAAAGATAGATAAAATAAGCCCAGCGATGAACATGAGATTTTGAGCCCAACGTTTAAGCGCTCCCGACTCGATCCGGGGAGCGCGAGATGGATGGTAAAACAAACTTCGAGATCAGAAAAGAATTTTCGACTCGGAGCGGGATCGAGTTGGCGTGCCGCAACTTATTCGGCTCGGCTTTTGACGTAGGGATGCGCGTCCAAACCGCTCAGCCTGCCGGGAATTGCCTAGCAACAACCCAAGCCCGCCCGTCCTGCATCAAATACGACCAAGCTTCGATACGGTGACCTGGCTCAGCTTTGCGTTTTATGTTTTGATCTCCGGCTTGAAGCGAGATTGATCCCCCGTTCGCACCCGCGACGCCGGGGCCCACAGCAAATGGACCTTCTAGATCGCTGCCATGCTCGACGACGAGTTTCCCGCCCTTATGTGAGTAACTTTCTTGAGCCTGCTGCACCTGCGACTTAGACAAATAATAAAGATCTGACGCTGAATCGCAGCTAATCAATACTGCAGCGAAAAGCGATAGAGTTGCAACCCTTGCAGCGGAAATCTTATTCATAGCGAACGTCGAGGCCTGCAACCCCTATACCAGAGAGCGGCGGCCCGATTGGAATAGTAGAGAATCGAGTCAGAAAAGTCAACTGACTCGCCGCGGGTATCGGGGTTGGTCAGTGCCGTCTTGAAACTCATCTAAGCCCTTGTTCTGGCAAGGGATGTTAAACTGGCTCCGGAAGGCGGGACCGTTAGAGCGGATCCCACGATGCCTTCCGGAAACCAAGAATAGATGAGCCACAAGAATAGATGAAATACTACAAATCGACAACCCAATACCACTGCGGAATCGATCTCCACTCGCGTCAAATGTATGTCTGCGTAATGGACTCGCAGGGCAACAAGCTCCTGCACATGAATATCAAAAACAACGACTTTGATTTCTTCCTCAAGAAGATCGCCCCATGGCGCCACGACTTGACGGTGTGTTGTGAGTGCCTCTTCTGTTGGTATTGGCTCGCCGACGCCTGCGAAGAGGCCGGGCTTGAATTCGTCCTCGCCCACGCCCTATACCTCAAAGCCATTCACGGCGGTAAGAACAAGAACGACCGGATCGATTCCGAGAAACTCACTCACCTCTTGCGCAGCAATCTCATCCCGCCTGCCTACGCTTACCCCGCCGCGAAGCGCCCCGTGCGCGCTCTTCTGCGACAGCGCGCCTCTTACGTTTGGCAACGGGTCGAACTGCTCCAGCGAGTCACCACCAGCCAACTCACCCGCAACCGCGTGCCGGTCTCCAAGTTCAGCAACAACCGGGAAAAGTGGCGCGAGGCCCTTCTCGAAGCTACCGAAGATCCCCGCCACCGTTTCGCCATCGAGCAGGATGTGAACCTCATCATCCACTACGACGAAGCCATCAAGGCGCTGGAAAAAGAACTACTCGCCATCACCAAACGCTGCGAGCCACGCGACTTCGCGATCCTGCGCACCGCGCCCGGCATCGGCAAGACCCTCGGCCTGACCATTCTCTACGAAATCGAATCCATCGAGCGGTTCCCCTCCGTGCAGGATTTTCTCAGCTACGCGAGGTTGGTCAAAGGCACTGTCGCCAGCGCCGGAAAGATTAAAGGACTGCGGGGAGCCAAACTCGGCAACCCCTACCTGCGCTGGGCATTCGGTGAAGCCGCCGTGCTCGGCAAACGCCACCACGAAGAACTCGACGCCTTCTCCCGGCGCCTCGAGAAGAAGCACGGCAAGTTCAAAGGCAATTCCATCCTCGCCAGCAAACTGGGCCGGGCCGTCTACTTCATGCTGAAGAACGGAACCGCCTTCGACGTGGAGAAACTGACCGGGCGCACCACCCTCGCCACCTGATTTTAAATGATCCCGGACGCTACGGAAAACCAACCGGAGAGCATAACTGGAACCCTGCTCATGAAACGAGCCGCCGAACCGAACGACAGATCCAATCGCTCTGCAGCGACGACTGCACATGGATCTATGGGAGGCGCTTCGCTTGCGAAGAGGGTAGCACAGGCGCTCTTGAATGGAGTCTTCCGCGTCCGGGGTCACCACTTTACCGACATTTTCGAGAAAGAGGCGAAGCCGGATAGCCGGCGCCCAGGCTCGATCCGCCCCGGCGACAAGTCCCCTACCAACTGGATCGGGATCCAACGAGATTCCGCAGCCAACCTATCACTTGAATGGATAGTCGACGGGTAACTGCATGTTTGTTTCTGAGTCGTCATTCTCCGCAGCGAAAAGCACGAGAGACTGGCAGGAAGGTCGGCGGAGTCCACGGACTCCGACCAGACTGGATAGAACTCGAATAGGTGTTTAGACGGAGCCTCGAGTTCCGATCTGTATCAACTGAATCCAACCGGAGAGCAATCGCCCCTTTCTATAGATAAAGGCAGTTCATAAAAAACTGCTTACGGACTCCTTTTGTCACTTGCTAATCCGGGCTTAATAGGTGTTGTGCCCGTTCGGATGACAGGTCGTGAGCGACTCGCCCAATAAACAGCTCCGAACATCAGCGCCGACGGCAAAGAGAGCCATTGAATCCAGCTAAAGTTATCTAATAAGCTTAGGGGGTAAATTACCATGCCCAGCGCCAGAAGACAGAAGAGAGGGATCGGGTATATTCGCTGCTTAAATTTCAATTCCGCGTTCCCCCCCTCTGAGTCCGCCCATTCGGAGAATAGTTTGATCTGATCCCTCTCGGACAATTTGCGATAGCGGGGATCGCTCCCGTAGAACTCGTGAATCAGATTCCTCATCTTTTCAGGCACAACGTTAGAGGAATCTCAGCCCGATCAGAGGGCGAATCCTCGACTGGAGGTTAAGGATTCTAATCGGGTAAGTCAATCAACTCGGAACGTGACCGGGCTTGAGATCTCCGGCTTGTTAGGCAGCCCAGGGTCACCGCAAGACTCGCTATTGCGATTACTAGGAACCAGAACGGAAGTGTTAGTCCGATAGCAGTTCCATCCCATGATGAATAACCGAAACTGCCTCCAATAGACTCGGCGAAGGATGGGCGTTCAAAAGGGTCAAGATCACGGTCAAAAGGGTTCGGGATTGGGTCCGCAGTGAATCTCGAATTCGGCATGAAATCGAATTTTCCCAAGCAAACCAACTGACCTGTAATTTCACCATTATTCGAGAAGATACGAATATGAGAGTCTCCGAAATTCACTTGGCACTCAATCCATAGAAACATACTTCCTATCCAGAATCCTACCGTGAACAGTGTGATTGCGATAGGGATCCACACTTCTCAGCCTAACAGTATTTATTAGTATCACCTCACAAAGTGATATCACCTGAGGCATTCATGTCTGAGAATGTCCTGCAGCCCCCGACCTGGCAAGGTTTTATTTGAGAGGCATGCGTATATCCGGGTGAGTTGGAGAGGTTCCAAGTGACAGACCTGATGTGGCTAATATCACGTAGACGCGAATCTTTAGGTTTCGCTTGCTGCCAATAGATACAACCGTTCGGTTGAACTATTCTACTAATCACGCTTTCTGAATTGATTACTTAAGACACCCGGGGTCTGTCCCTGCTGTAATCTTTTCCTACCAGAATCTCAATCGCGGTATGATCTGGTAACCTTGCCGGGTTATTGGTAGGATTCCCCGTTCATGGCGGATCCACCCCCACTTCCCGACCCAAACCGCGCAGGGCCACCCCCGCTGCCTCCGGCCGACGGTGACCGCGATTGGATAGGAGCACTTCAAGCACTGGGACTGGAGCACGACTCCGAAGCACCGATTCAATCGGGGCTGAACTTGCGGGGGATGATCGACGGTCATGTCGTCAAAGTTCACGCCTCGCGCCGTTCCCGAACCCGCTACTCGGGTGAGATTCGCTATCGGATCTACCACGGGCACCGGATCGAAATCACAGTCGTCACTTCCGTTTTGACACGCTGCGCGCTTTCCCGCCCGACCAGTTCTCTGGAGCGCTGGGGCGCTAGAACCAATCGCTGGTTTGGAGCCACCGAGGTCCAAAGAAAAGGCGGCGTCTGCGATTTTCTCACGATCTGGGCGAGCGAACCGGAGTGGGTCGAATCGTTCATCAACCGCTCCGATGTGAAGGAGAAAATTCAAGTCCTGCTGCCGGAATCGGAACTGCCTCCCAACATCGGATTAAAATGGTGGCCGGGATTCCTCACTTATTCCCAGCGGATCGATATCACGCGGGTCGACGCCGCGAAAATGACCGATTGGGTTCGTCGCCTCGTGGAACTTGCCGCGCTTGCGGAGGCGAATCCTCCCACCGTTCAAGTTCCCCTGAATCGCTGGGAACGGTGGTCACTGGAACGACCGATTCTCGCCGGCTGTTCAGTCGTGGGAGCCATTTTCGCGATCGTGATACTGGCAGGCCTGCTCTTTACGGCGGCGCTGATCGGACTCTCCGTTTCCATGAGCCGTTGATCCTCGACCGCCGGGCAATCCGCTCGCAGAGAAACGGATCCGGGAGGATCTGACGAGAGAGGTGAGCCGGAAAGAGAACGCAGGAATGACCGCCTCTTGCGGCAAAGCGGTTCACTTCACCTTCCCGTTCATGCCTTCAGCATGGAGGGCAGCCAACACCTCTGCGGGCTTGATGTTCCCGCCCGTGATCGTGAACGAATCCGATCCTTTTTCAGCATCGTGTTTGGCAGCCCCTTCGACGGAACTGACGACAGCATCGATCGCGCGAACGCACTTTCCGCAACAAAGATGCACATTCGATACGGTGACCGAGGCGGCTGTTTCGTCCGACGTGGCATCCTCCTTGAAAGTGACGGCCTCATTGCTCGAGGTTCCGTAGAATCCCGCGGCGGCGATTGAGTCGATCGCGGATTGCACCACCTTTCCGCTCTTTCCTTTCAGGGTAATGATGTCGTTCGAAATATCGATTTCCAGATCTTCGATGGCAACAACGGCGTCTTCAACGCCCTGTTCACATCCGCCGCAACAGAGGTGAACGCCCGACAAGGCGACTTCCGTTTCCCCTTTGGGAATCTCCATTTTCTCAGCGACTTCCGAGGTCGCGTTGGCAGCCTTTTCTTTGATGAAATTCTGATCCTCAGCCGAGAGGGTCTTCAGCGACAGTTCGATGGTTTTACCACCGGTCCGCGCGACGTAAATCGTTCCCGCATCTTTCATGCGAACGAACTCCCCTTCGATCGTTGCGCCGTCGGAAGCGCGGGTCCACGTGCGTGCGGAAAGAGAGTTTGATCCTGCCGCGAAAACCAATGCAACCAACAACAAAACCAGTTTTTTATTCATGAAGTGGAAACTGGATTTGTTTTTCCCCTGCGTCAAAATTGATTGCGAGATAATCACGCCACCGCGAAGCGCTTCAAACCCGGTGGAATGCGGGCGACCACGTGGGGTGGTTTGAAAGAGGTTCACGGCCGGATCGACTTTACAAAGCCCGCAGCACTCCTTCTCCCGGGGAGGAAGTGAGAGATGAAATGCATCGCAGACCCGCACAATTTTGCAAAGCCGGATCCGGCGCGTGAGAAGACTTCGTTTAGTTCCACAAAAATGGCCCGTCTCGAAACCTCCGGCTAATTTTCTAGCATTTTCCGCCACATTTAGTAAAACTCGATTTACGGGTAGGCTGTGCGAAATGCGCAAAAAGCATGATTGTTGCGGTGAATGCCTGCAACAGGCTGGAAAACAGGCCACTTTTTCATGATGGAGAGGAAGGTAGAGACCGGTAATCGGACAATTACCGAGGCAGAGGAGATCACGACGCTGATGCCTGAGATCTGGGAAGCCGAGCACGAGCAACTCGGGGCCGGCCGATTCAAAGCGCACTACCGCTTCGCCTTTTCGCCGGACGCTTTCGCCTCCGAGGAAACCTTTGATACGAGAGAGCGAGTCGTCGGGGCCCTCGCTGAAGGGTTGATCGCCTTCGCGTTCGCCTGCCCCTCGGCCCGGGAAGGAGGCCGCTGGTGGGGAAGTGACCACCCCGCGAACGGAATCCCCTTCGGAAATGGCGGCACCGAACTCGACCTCGTCCTCCCCGCGGATCATCACAGGAGCGTCGTCGTCTTCGAGCGCGAGCGATTTCACAGCCTTTTCGTCGATCTGGCCGGGTATGATCCTGACTTCCTCGATCTGCAGTCCGTGTTCCTGCAGTCGGCGGAAACGGACGGGGAGAGTTTTCGCGAGCGACTCAATCGGGAGATCCTGAGAGCCGAACAATCGCCCGCCGGACTTGCCCCCGAACAATTCTCCCAAAACCTCGCCGAGATCCTCGTCGATTCATTGCATCATTCCCGGGACGCACGTCCAACAAACGGACGAACCGGAGCCCTCGTGCGACGGGCGATTTCCATGGCGGAGGATCGCGACTTTCGACTCTCCATGCTGGGGCTCTGCCGCGAACTTCGTTGCGGGAAACGAACCCTCGAATACGCCTTTCGCGACCAACTCGATCTTTCCCCCTCGGACTATCTCAGAACCCGGCGTTTCGACACCGCACGCAGGGAGCTTCTCGCCGCCGATCCGGAGGGAACCACGGTAAAAGATCTCGCCGAAAGGCTCGGGTTTCAGGCACTGGGTCACTTCGCCTCGCAATACCGCAGCCGCTTCGGGGAATACCCCACCGAGACACTGCGCCGCGTCGAGCACACGCGGGTAAAACCGATTGCCTGGCGGGCGTGAACGGCAGACGCCCCCGTGGCTTCCGGAGACCTTATTTGTCGCCCGACTGCCTCATCGCTCCGGTTCCGCCGTGACGGGAGCCGCCGGACACTCCACCTCCGGAATTGCCACCGCCCTGTCGCTTCGCACCTTCCTCGAAAATCTCGACATCCCCTGCGTCGACCAACTTCACCACGGCAGGACGCCCGGCTGCCTTCTGAGTGATCTGCCCGGATTTTCCCGGTCCGAGGAAAAGTTTCTTCCCGGCCGGAAGTGGAACGCTGAGGGGCTTCTTGGTTTTGTTGGTGATATCCATAATGTCAAACGACCCGAAAGAATAACACAGGAGGAGCCCCGACGGGGTTATTTGTGAAGGGGGGCGGCAACGAAGCTGAACCGGTCCCCGGGGAAACCTCACCACCTCTCCCGTCCTGTTTAAACGAACGACCCGCACGAGTTTTGAATTTGCATCCCCGCCTCCTATTTTCCTTGCCGGCTCAGGTCGCGGCTCCTAAAAAAGGCCCCCTATGAAAACCATTCTCGTATCCCTCGTGCTGCTTGTGTCCGGTTTATCCGTCAGCGCCGGGACCGCATCCGATGTGAAGTCGGATCCAGCCGCGCAGAAAAAAGCGCCGCATCCCTCCTTTGCCGAAGTCGAAGATGTCGAAGGTCTCCCCCGGGTGTTGCTGATCGGAGATTCGATTTCGATGGGCTACACGCTGCCGGTTCGACGTGCGCTGGAAGGCAGGGCGAACGTGCACCGTCCCGCGGCCAATTGCGGCCCAACCGACAGCGGACTCAAGTACATCGACAAGTGGCTGGGCGGGGGCAAATGGGATGTCATTCATTTCAACTGGGGACTCCACGATCTCATGCACTACCTCGGCACCACCGCCAAGGAGGATCGAGTGCCTCACACCACCGCGAACGCGTTCCGGCGCAACTCACCGGAACAATACGAAGCGAAGCTGCGTGAGTTAGTGGCAACGCTGCAGGCCACCGGGGCGACGCTGATCTGGGCGAGCACGACTCCGATCCCCGACTCCGCGAAAGGCATCTGGAAGCCCGGTGACTCGGAAATCTACAACCAAATCGCCGCCAAAGTGATGAAAGAAAACAACGTCATCATCGACGATTTGTGGACCTTCACGAAGCCCAAACTCGCCGGGATTCAGAAAGAAGGGGACGTCCATTTTCTACCCGAAGGTTCATCCCTGCTCGGAAGCGAAGTCGCACGGGTCATCGAAGAGGCGCTGCAAAAGCAGAAGTCAAAGTAGGTGCCCATCGAGTTCCGGGGGCCCGATTTCGTCCCACTCGGGGATCGACCATCCGAATCAAACAGGGTTGAATCATCGGATGAACCCTGTTCGATTGCTCCTCGCGTTTTTCATTCTCCTGAGCACCGCCGGGTTTTCAGATGAGAAATACGATCTCGTCGTCGCGAACGGCCGGGTCATGGATCCCGAATCCGGACTCGACGAAATCCGCCACGTCGGAATCGCTGACGGAAAAATCGCGGCGATCAGCGAGACACCCCTCCCGGGAAAGGAAACGATCGACGCGGGAGGTCTCGTCGTTGCTCCCGGCTTCATCGACATGCACCAACACGCGTGGGATTCCGACTCAGTCCGGATGAAAATCCGCGACGGCGTCACCAGCGTTCTCGAGTTGGAAGTGGGTGCCGACAAGGTCGCTGCCTGGTATAAAAAACACGAGGGCAAACTTCCGTTTCACCACGGGGTCTCGGTCGGACACATCAAAATTCGCATGCAGGTGATGGGCGATCTTCCGTCCTTCGTCCCCAAGTCGGATTCCAAAGCCGCAACGGTCGAAGCGAGCGAGGAACAGATCGAAAAAATGAAGGCCGGGATTCAGCTCGGTCTGGATGAGGGCGCCGTCGCGGTTGGCTTCGGGATTGCCTACACCCCGGCGGCATCGCGCCGGGAGATCATCGAATTGTTCCGCGTCGCCGCGGAAAACGATGCAAGTTGCCATGTCCACATCCGGACGCGGCGGAAGGAAAGTATCGAAGGCGTCGCCGAAGTAATCGCCGCCGCGGCCCTCTCGGGCGCATCTTTGCAAATCGTCCACCTCCAGGCGACCGGCGCGGGGGAAACTCCGAAATTGCTTCAAATGGTGACGGAGGCACGCGCGAACGGTCTCGATGTCATCAGCGAAATTTATCCCTACACAGCGGGAATGACCGACATCAAATCCGCGATCTTCGCCGACGGCTGGCAGGGTGATTTCGAACTGGACTACAGCGACCTCCAATGGGGCGAAACCGGAGAGAGGCTCACCGAAGCGACCTTCGCCCGATACCGCGAAACGGGCGGACTCGTCATCGTCCACTCAAACACGGAGGAAATCGTGACGAACGCGATCAAAGATCCCACCGCCCTGATCGCCTCGGACGGTTTAAAAGGGCACCCGCGAAATGCAGGAACTTTTGCACGAGTGTTAGGATTCTACACCCGTGAACGCGGGGAACTCGATCTCATGACCGCTCTCCGCAAAATCTCATTAATGCCCGCTCAGCGGCTCGAACAACGCGTTCCCGCGATGAAGAACAAAGGCCGGATCAAGCCGGGCGCAGATGCCGACCTGACTTTGTTCGATCCGGAAACAGTCACCGACACCGCCACCTTCACCGACGCTGAGAAGATGTCGGCCGGGATTCCCTTCGTCATCGTCGGCGGCATCCCCGTCGTTCGCGACTCGAAAATCGTCGAGGAGACCTTCCCCGGAAAAGCAATCCGCGCACCGATAACGGAGCGACCCTAACCGATCTTCACAGATACCCCTTTCTCCGCGGCCTCGTAAAAACCATACACGGTCCGAAGCGCGCGCAATCCTTCGGCGCCGGTGATGGGTGGCTCAGTCAGGCCGGCGCAGGCGCGAACGCAATGCCTCACCCACGGCGTGTAGCCTTTCGGTTCCATCTCGCCTTCGTATTCGATGACTCCCGATTTGGCGTCTTTGTTAGAATACCATTTCAGCGGCATCGCCGTTCGGCCACCGAGGTGTTCCTGATATTCGATCCAGCCGTCGGAACCCCACAGTTTGATAAATGAATGGTAGCCTTTGTCGGTGTAGTATCCGGCGTTCATCGTGCCGTGGGCTCCGTTTTGAAAACGCAGCGCCAGCGCGGCGGAGTCTTCGGCTTTCAGCGGGGTCCCTCCGACGATTCCCGAAAATCCAGCGACGTCCGTGACATTCTCGCCCGTGATCAGAGTCGTGAGATCGAGCCAGTGGATCCCGAGCCACAACAGAATGCCCCCGCCCGAACGCGAGTGATCCGCATACCACGACGACTGATAGGCTTCACTCTTGAGGCGGGTCTGATCCGCGACCATATGAATCGACGCGCCATAGAGATCCCCCAGGAATCCCTCCGATACGAGCGACCTGGCCTTCTGAACCGCAGGGGTGATGCGATTGGCGAGCGACAGCATCAGATGCAAATCAGCCGCTTCCGCTTTTTTCACGAGCGGCTCAAAATCCGCGACGCGGGTGCAGGCGGGTTTCTCCGAAAGAATGTGAACCCCCGCGTCGAGCAGTTTCTCAATCACAGGAGGCGCGTTGACTCCCTCCATGCTGACGAGGGCCATCTCCGGCATCGCGTTCGTCAGCATGACCCCGGGATCCTTAAAAACGGCGGACAACTTCTCGCCCAGCACTTTCTTCGCCGTATCGAAATGAGTGCCACTCGGGTCACAAATAACGACGCCATCGCATTCGATCGTGTCGCGCAGCGCTTCGAGATACGCACCCAGATGCGCCCCCTCTTTTTCGGTAACGACAGCGACGGTGATAGTGGATGGTTCCGGCATAGCAAGTGAGTGGACAGGGAATGAAACCGTTTTAACCCGATTCCTTCGTTCTTTGCGAGAATTTATCCGGCGCATAAATTCGGTGAAAGATTTTGCGCCACGCCCCTGATCGGAGACCTTGTTTTCAGCGATGAAAAATGGACCTGGCAAAATTGGACTGGGCTGCGTCACCTTCGGCCGTGAGGTGGATGAGCAGACGTCGCATCAGTTGCTCGACTACGCTTTTGAACGCGGGATCACGTTCTTCGACACCGCGGCCGCGTATGCCGACGGCGCCTCCGAGACGATCCTCGGCAACTGGCTCGCGTCGCGACGCCCCGACCTCGCGAGCCTCAGAATCGCGACCAAGTTTCAACCGCCGTTCACCCCCGACCGCGTTTCTGAAGTCGTCGATCGAAGTCTCTCAAGACTGGGCGTTTCGACGCTCGATCTGCTTTACCTGCATCAGTGGGACAAGACGGCTGACAACGCGGAATTCCTCACCGCACTGGATAAGGTCGCCGGCGAGGGTCATGTCAAAACTCTCGGAGTGAGCAACTACCAACAGACACAGTTGGAGGCTCTTCTCGCGCTTCAAGATCAACTCGGCCTGAAGCGATGCAGCGTCCTGCAAAACAATTTCAACTACGCGGTCAGCGACGTCGATCCCGCCTACCGCGTATTCTGTGAAAAGGAGAAAGTGGATGTCGTCACCTACAGCCCTCTCGGCGCGGGATTTCTCACCGGAAAACACCGCAGGGGAGTCGAGCCGGGTTCGAGATTCGATCTCATACCCGGCCATCAGGCGGTCTACTTCCACCGGGAATCAGAAGATCGCCTCTCGCGACTGGAAGCCCTCGCCAAGGAGAGCGGTCACTCTCAGGCCCACCTTGCGCTGTCATGGGCCACGCATCAGGAGGGCATCGACACGGTCCTGATCGGAGCGCGGACGACGGCGCATATCGATCAGGCGCTCGCGGCAATGCAGTTCGATCCCAACGAGCTCTTTCTCGAAATGGAATCCCGGAATCCCGCGTGAAATTTCAGCGCCGCCTCGTCGTTCGCTTGAACGATATCAAGGAGCCGGGACGAGCGCTTTCAGTGCAGCCTCGAGGTGGGCGGCACTGATCGCATCGAGCGAGGGCTCGTGAGGAGACTCCGGCCCCGCCTCACCGGCGAAAAGATAGGGAGTGACGGCATAGACAGGAAGGAGCGCGCGTTTTCCCGCGGTATCGACTGCGCCGACGACGAGGGAGATCGCTTCAGTCTCGAGAGTCGCGAGAGGCCGAACGTCGTCCCGGTTTTCGAGATCGAAGGTCCAGGGACAGAACGGTTGCTGCCACCCCGCCTTCGTCGCGGCGGGATGAGCGATCACAGAAGCGGGAAGACCGGAACCCACGAGCGAGACCCGCGCTCCGGGAAAATCGGCGTCGGACACAGGAAGCTTATTCCCCGTTTCGCCACGCTGCAGAGCCGTGCGGATCCCGGCGAATGCGCCGACCGGTGGCGAGCTCGTTCCGTATATCCAGAGGACGCGCCCGCCCGCATCGAGGTAGGACTTGAGATGGCGATCGAGAGCATCGGATTTGAGCGAGTGGTAGCTGTGAAAAGAATTCGCGACGATGACGAGTTGCGGCATCGCTTCGGGTGCGGGAAAACCGTCGGCAAGTGCGTCGCGAAGATCGAAGGTCGCGTAGGCCTTTCCGGTCTCCTGCCAATGACGGGCGATCGCGGCGGACTGAACGCGGGCGGCGAACCCTAACACGGCACCATTCATCGCCCAGCAGGGCTCAAAGACGATCCCGGTCGCGGGGCCTTTGACCGATTCAATGTCGCGGAGCAAGGGGGCGAAAAGCGCGTCATCCTCGATTTTTCGTCCCGCGAGAAAGCGGACGACATTCTCTCGATGAGCTTCCTCGATCTCCGGTGTCAGATCGATCGCGATATCTGACTTAGCGTAGCGGCGCGCGATTTCGACATCGCGCAGCGTGCGGACCACGGCCCAGGCGCCGAGCTCTCCCAGATTCTTCCAGAGCATCTCACGCGCGGCGGTATCGCCCCGATCAACCCAGCCGGCCGCTCCTTCCAACACGCGAACGCCGCGCGGCGCGCAAAAGTCGGCACCGGCCTGACCGTAAAGCATGACCTCGGGCAATATCTCTTCGGGCGTCTGCCCCGTGTCCGCGAGATGGAACGCCTCGATCGCCGCTTCGAAGGCGGCCTCACCTCCTTCGGGATCGTGCGCGGTCCCGGCGAGATCGAGGAGCGATCTCAGTTTCGAGTAATCGTTTTCACCACCCGGAAGTTTCAGCTTCCAGTCGGCCCACCCGTAGGTCGCGGTGTGGACGAGCGGGTCGTGATTGCACGCCGCCATGTCCGCGATGACATGAGAGTAGGCGGAAATCCAGAGCGCGATGTGGGCGGGATCCCCCTCTTTCAAGGCATCAACCAGCATGAGAAATGCCATCGCCATACCGCGCTCGGAGTGAAGATCGTAGCGTTTTTTCACTCCGGCTTCGGCAAGGCGCGCCACGGTTGCTTCACCGACATCGTCGGGAAGAAAAGGATCAAAGTTGTCCGGGTAGTGGCTCTGATGATGAATCGCCTCCTTGATCATCTCAGGCGTGAAGGAATCGCGAAGTTCAGCGGGAATTCGCTCGATGACTTCGCGCATGATATCGTCGTGCCCCGAACCCCAGGCGCCGGCATTCTGTGCACAGAGCCAGGTCAGGGTCAGAACGAGCAGAGGGGTCACGTGATTGCTAAGACGGGTCATCATTTCGAAAAAAACCGGTTATGGAAAAAGGTTAGAGTCACGTCGCCGCGCGCTTTTGTCCGGGCAGCGCCCGAGCTGATCCCGGACCGGTCACGGCTAGAGATGGCCCTCCGCCTCGAGGGCCTCCATGATTTTGAGGGCGGCGTAGGCGTCGTTGGCGGCGTAGAGCAATTGATTGGGACGAAGGTCCGGTTTCGCCCAGTTGCTCGTCGTGATCGATTTGGATTTCTTGAACCCCTGCTTGAGAAGAACCCCCATCGCGCCGCGGACGCCGATCTGCCCGCGGTAGCCCTGCTTGCGAAAGACCTGATCGAGATCGAGGACGTGATTGAGCGTGATTCCGAGACGGCTCCGAATCTGTCCGTGATCATTCTTCAACCCGAAACCCACTTTGAGGACCTCCTTCGAGGCAATAAGATCGGCGACCGCTTTCTCGCACTCACTCCGGTGCAGCTGGAAAATAAAGGCTTTGTCAGTGAGCGCGAATTGCACCACGTGTGGTCCGTCGCTCTTCTGTCCGGCGCGGAAGGTCGGCCTCGCCTCGGTGTCGAATCCCCCCACCCCGGCGGCGAAAATCTCTTCGGCCGCGTCCCGGCATTCAGCGAGCGTTCCGGGCACGTGGATCTGCTCGTGTGAAAGCCCCTCAAACGGCGGTAGAAGCGCGGACTCCGCCTTCGTCGGAGCCACCGGCCAGTCCTGATTCCCGCGTTTTTCCCGATTCCCCGCCCCCGCTTTACCGGCACGGGAATTCGGTGATGACGAGGCCTGATGAGGGCGGTTGGCACGGGGTTCGGGTTTGTTCATTGCGTAGCAGCTCCCTTCCAGCTTGGTGGAAATTACGGCGCTCTGCAAACACTCCATGGGTGTGTTCGCGCCATTGAGCGCACCATTAACTAAGCAGCGCTCCCGGAGAACTGCCCGCGTCAACCGGGCGTGCAAACGCCGGAATCACCCCGCGGGACGGTCATTGACGGGGCTGTGACCGTGGACTTTTTTATATTGGTTGGAAAACTGGAAAACGGTTTCGAACTGCATGAGGTCGGCGACTTCCCCAACGCGAAGCCCTTCGGTCTGGAGGATCTTCCGCGCGTAACGCATCCGCTCACGCATGAGATATTCCTTCGGGGCGATCCCGACGCTTTTCTGGAAAAGGCGGCGAAAATGAGGAAGCGAGAGCCCCGCTTCCCCGGCGAGGTCGGAAACTTTGAGCGGATGATCGAGACGCCCGTCGAGGTGATTGAGCGCGCGCTGGATTCTGCTGTCGGGCGCCGACGAATCAAGCGACGCGGGATGAAGCAGCGCCAGATCAATCGCCGCGGGGATGAGATGCGCCACTCCCACGCCTCTCTCCTGATTCACCGAGCGGAGCAAATTCACGAGCGTTTGAAAATGCGGCGAGGTCGCGGGGCATTCCAGAAAAGGATGACGGATCAGAGTCCCCGGGATACTGAACTCCACGTAGAGATAGGAAACCGGACGCCCTGACTGATAGCGAATCTCCCTCATCCCGGGAGCGAGGAGAAGCAGGGTGCGATCGACGAACTTCAGCGTTTTGGATGGAAAGAGGAACTCGCCACGCCCGGACTCGACGAAAAGAAAACGATGGTTCCCGATCTTCCGAGGGCGGAGATGAAGTGATTTTTGAAAGCGAATATGGGCGCTTCCCACGTAGGTGACGTCTTCCATCATGATCGATTTTGTTAAATTTATGAACGATTGTGACATTGGCCGCAAGGTTTCCCTGCGCTAGTCTTTTGGCGTGAACCTGATCGCCCGCCCTCTCGACATCGTTGTCATCATTCTCTACCTCGCGGGAATGGCGGGACTCGGCCTGTGGTTTTCGAAACGAAACACGACGACGGAGGAGTATTTCCTCGGGGGACGATCATTCCCCGGCTGGGCGATCGGTTTGTCGATGCTGGGAACCTCGGTCAGTTCAGTGACATTTCTCGCCTTCCCCGCCGCTGCCTATACGCTGGACTGGCGACAGCTCGTCTCGAATCTGACGCTCCCGTTTGTCGCCGCGCTCGCGATCATCGTTTTCATCCCCTTCTTCCGACGCGGAAAGACGACTTCGGCCTTTGAATACCTCGGCGACCGCTTCGGCCCCGGGGCGCGGCTCTACGGAACGCTCAGTTTCATCCTCCTCCAACTGATCCGGCTCGGGAAGGTCCTGTTCCTCGTATCGATTCCGGTGAGCCTGCTGACAGGACTGGATATCCGGATCGTGATCGTTTTTGTCGGAATCTTCATTTCGCTCTACACGATTCTCGGCGGTATCGGAGCCGTGATCTGGACCGACGTCGTCCAGTCGATCGTCCTCTGGCTCGGCGGGATCGTCTGTTTCATCACCGTCGTCACGCAGCTGCCGGACGGGCTCGGACAGATTATAGAAGTCGGGAAGGAGCACTCTAAATTCGATGTCGGATCGATGGGATTCAATCTCAACGAACGCACCTTCTGGACCGTCGCCCTCCTCGGCATTGTGAGCTGGCTGACGATGTATTCGAGCGACCAGACCGTGGTCCAGCGGTATCTCGCGGCGAAGAGCTTGAAGGAGGCACGAAAGGCGACCACGATTTATTCGATCGTCGCGGTGCCGACCTGGGCGTTCTTCTTCTTCCTCGGGACGTGCATTTTCGTCTTCTACCAAGTCTTCCCAAGCGACGAAGTCGCGGGACTCGATGCCGACACCGTCTTCCCGTATTTCATTCTCACGCAGGTGCCGGTCGGGATTACCGGCCTTGTCATCGCGGGGGTTCTCGCGGCAGCGATGTCGAGTTTGGACTCATCGATCAACGCGATCTCGACGATCGTCACGGTCGATCTGATGAAGCCCTACCTCGCAAAAGGGCGGGACGATCGCTTCTACCTGAGATGGGCTAAAATCATCGCGGTGCTCGCTTCGGTCCTGATGATCTGCGGAGCGGTCTTTTTCAGTTCGATCGAAAAAGAAAGCATGAACGACCTGAGCTGGATCGTCGCATCGGTCTTCGGCGGTTGTTTACTCGGACTCTTCATGGCGGGATTCTTCACGACGCGGATCGACAACCGCGCGGCCCTCATCGGATTGGCAGGCGCGATCCTTCTCAACGTCTACCTCGGCATCAGCGCGGCGGGATGGCTGCCGGACAGCGTCACCGTTCCGATTCACTCCTACTGGACCGGCCTTTTCGTGAACCTAGCCTTCCTGGTCATCGCGGGAGCGGTCGCGGTGTTCCGCGGAGGAAACCGGAAAGACCTCAGCGGACTGACGGTCTGGACGATGAAGAAAGGCACGCAATGAACCCTGACACGAACACTTTTGAAATCGTCGTGATCGGCGGCACTCCCGGCGGAATCGCTGCAGCGGTCGCGGCGGCGCGTCTCGGCAGCTCCGTGTTGCTCGTGGAGTATCACAATCATCTCGGCGGGATGTCATCGAGCGGCCTCGGCAAAAGCGACGTCGAGAAACCGCATTTAATCGGCGGACTCTTCCGCGAGTTCACGGGCCGGATGAAGCAGCACTACCTCGACACTTTCGGTGAAAACTCGAGCGACTTTGAGCTGTGCAAAAACGGCTATTACTTTGAACCCTCCGCTGCTGAGAAAATCTTTCTCGAAATGTCAGGGGAATGCAAAGGGCTCACCATCCTGACCAATCACCGCATCGGAAACGCGACCGTGGAAGACGAGACCGTAACCGGCCTTGAGATCATCGATCGCACGAACGGCTCGAAGCGCTCGATCAGTGCGAACGTCTTCATCGATGCGACCTACGAAGGCGACCTGCTCGCGGCGGCGGGAGCGGAGTTTCGACTGGGACGCGAATCCCGGGACGAGTTCGGCGAACCTCATGCCGGGGAAATCTATTTCGATTACCAGTCGGCGACGTTTCTCCCGCGGACGACGGGCAAAGCAGACGATCGCCTGCCGGCCTACACGTATCGCCTCTGCCTCTCGACACGACCGGAGAATTCCGTGCCGCTCACCTCGGAGCCGGAGGACTACGACCGGAAAAACTACACCGGCTACTTCGACGATCTCGCGGCGGGGCGCCTCAGCGGCCCCAAAAACTGGAAACCGGACCGCGGCTACGAGCCGGCTCATTTTGACACGATGGTGCGAGCCCTTTCCGTGACGACTTTGCCGAATGGTAAAACCGATGTGAACATCAACCCGCGCCCGCTTGCGTTTCCCTTCGGTGAGGAGAACATCGGCTATGTCGAAGGGGACGACGCGGCGCGACAGGTCATTTTCCGGCGGATCCGGAACCTCGTTCTCGGGCTTCTCTACTTCCTTCAAAACGACAGCGAGATCCCGGAGGAACACCGAGCGATCGCAAATCAGTATCACCTCCCGCTCGACGAATTCACCGACACGGGTCATTTCCCGTTTCAGCTCTACGTTCGCGAAGCACGGCGTCTCGTCGGCGAATACACCCTGACCGAACACGACATCACTGAATCAGGCGGTCCCGAAATCGAAGCGCATCCCGACACGATCGCGATCGGGGAATTTCCGATCGACAGCTTTCCGTGCCGGAAACGCCAGCCCGAAGATGAGATCGTGCTCGAAGGCTATCTCGGAATGCTGGACTCGATCACGCGGCCTTACGAAATCCCCTACCGGATTATGATTCCGAAAACGATCGACGGACTCATCGTTCCCGTCGCCGCCTCGACGACCCACGTCGCCTTTTCCTCGATCCGGATGGAGCCGACCTGGATGAGCCTCGGTCAGGCCGCCGGGATCGCTGCTCACCTCGCAGTCGAACATCAACGCTCTCCCCGCAACATACCCATTTCTGAACTCCAAAATACACTTGCCCGGCAGGGCCAGATTTTGAAACACACCACCCACTGATACCGTGAAAAAAGCAACGCCACACCTCGCCTTCCCCCTCTGCTCACTCCTCCTCGCGGGAACCCTCGCGACAATGCAGGGAGCGGAATCGGACTACACGCTTCCCCACCCCGAGACCGCACAGGAGAGCACCTTCATGCTCAACCTGAAGACGACCACAGGAACCGATCCAAAGAAGATCGATTTCAGCAAACTCACCCACGTTCCCTCCCAACACGCGATTCTCAGCGACGTCCGTGACAAAGCCGGGACATGGGTCCATCAGCACGCCTATCTCGCCTACTACGACGGTCGCTACTGGGCGATGTGGAGCGACGGGCCCGGCCTTCCCATTAAAAACGTCAGCGCTGAAAAACATCGCAACGTCGTCCCGCATCACGATCGCCCCGGGACGCGAAACTCCTACGCGACGAGCACCGACGGCGTCACCTGGAGCGAGCCCGCCGATCTCACCGGCCCGCCCCGCATTGACGGCTTCGGCTGGATCGCCCGCGGACTCTGGGTTCGCGACGGAGAACTCCTCGCGCTCTCGAGCCATTTCAACGCACCGGGCTATCCCGGCGAGGGCCTCAGCCTCGAAGCCTTCCGCTGGGACAAAGCGGCCAACAAATGGGAAGCGCACGGCACCGTCCTCGACGATTCGATGAACAACTTCCCCCCGAAGAAACTCCCCAACGGTCAGTGGATGATGACGCGACGCGACCATAAGCGTCAGGTCTCCGTCATGGTCGGCGGCGTCGAGGGATTCGATCAGTGGTCAATTCATCCCATGGCCACCTACGACGGAAACGGTCGGCCCGAGGAACCCTACTGGTACACGCTCCCCGATGGGAAAAACATCGTCGGCCTCATCCGCGACAACGGCGGATCCAAACGAATCCTCCGCACCTTTTCGACTGACAACGGCAAAAGCTGGAGCCCTATCGTGCGCACCAATTTCCCCGACGCCACGAGTAAATTCTTCGCGCTGCGCACCTCGCGCGGCTACCACGCCCTCGTCTCGAACGCCAACCCGAAGGCCCGCAACCCGCTCACGCTCGCGATCAGCGCCGACGGACTCGTCTACACCCACCTCTTCCACCTCGTCGGCGGCCGCCACATCGACTACCCCCACATGATCGAACAGGACGGCCACCTCCTCGTCGCCTTCTCCGGCGCGAAGCAAACCATGGAAGTGCTCAAGATCTCACTCGACGACATCGACAAGCTCATCGCCGAGTAAGCGTCGGAAAAAATCCGCATCGCCCCCTCTTTCAGCCATCGGTTGAAAGAGGAATTTCCTAGCCGTCACCCGATTCCAATAGTAGGAGAAGGGTGAGTTGGCCCCACGGCCCTCATCTGCGGCCCCTATGAACGGGCCTCCTCCCATCTATTAGAACACCATGGCATCCCAACCAATTATCGATCTCGCTACCCTCAACCTCGATGACGTCGCCGTCACGAAAGAGGAAATCCTCGAACTGAACGCGCAGCGCGAAGAGTTCGAGCAGCTCGACAAGGTGATTTTGATCGATCTCGAAGAGGGCCTCGCCGTGGGGATCAAAGCGCAGACTCCCGATGAATTCTGGACCCGCGGCCACATTCCCGGCCGCCCCATCATGCCCGGTGTTCTCATGATCGAAATGGCCGCTCAGCTGAGTTCCGTGATCTATCACCTGAAATTCAACACCGCCGGCAAAAAGTTCTTCGGTTTCGGCGGCGTCAACAACGTCAAGTTCCGCGGCAGCGTCGAACCCGGTTGCGACCTCCTCATGATCGCCAAAGCCAAAAAGCTCAGCTCAAGAATCGCCGTCTTCGAAACACAGGGCTTCGTCGACGGCAAACTCGTCTTCGAAGGCGACGTGACCGGGCTGGTGCTTTAGAGGCCTGGACGGGCGCGTGTCCGGCGTCAGGCGTGAGAGCCTGACAGAGTCATTACTTAAACCCACACACCCTGCGGCCATACCGTCAGAGCGCTGCAAATGAGCCGCCCTCTACCACTCGTAGCCTAACCGGGCTCCGACAAAGTGCGCCGAGGCATCGTCGCGCCCAAACTGGCCACTGTAATCCACGGAGACGTTCCATTGATTCTCAAGATCAAGCCTGATGGCTGTTCCAAGCTCAAACCAGTCCTGACCTACGTGAGGACCAGTCGCAGTCGTTCCCAGGCCGCCCACTGACTGAGTGCCTCCGGGGCCGACGAGGGCAAACGGGGAATTCAGCAAACTGACTTGAGTCGCCCCGGATTCCGGTCGAAATTCATTGGCAAACTGGGCAATAAATTGCGTGGTGAGGCGTCCGGCTGGAATTTTATCAGTCAAGGTGATCTGCCAACCGATACGTCCTACCATCGACTCAAAGTCGCTGTCCCCGTAGACCAGATTAGCAGTTCCTCCGCCGGCTTCGGTGTAGCCGTCAATTTGACCGAGGGTGTAGTTGAAACCGGCAATCGGACCGGTCCGAATCTGATCGGTCAGCTCGTGAACATAACCCAGGTTGAGATCCACATTGTCAGAGTAACTGTTAGTCGAACCCGTCGCAGTTGACCCCAGAAGTGTGTTCCGCTTAACTTCGTTGTCGTAATTTCCATAGCTGTAGAGAAAATCGAAGTAAAAGTTCTCATGGAAGGCGGTGAAGTAAGCACTCAGTAGCGTTCCGTCCAAATCGGTTCCTCCGAGATTTGCCTCAAGCTCGGTGTCACTCTGAAGACGGGAAACCGCTCCTCCCACGTAGAGCCACGGTAGGAAAGCGTGTTCAACACCAACGGAGGCTGCGTAGCTGTTTGACCGAAACCCGCGGGCAACGGCGCTTAAATTGTCCTGATCGTAAAATCCGTAGTCCACTTCGGTGAAAACTTCCCATTCGCTATCCACGCTGTCATCGAAGGCAACCTTTCCTCCGTGAACGCTTTTATCTCCGTATGCGACCTGATCCCCGGCTTTCACTTCACGGCTCAGGCCGGTTTCAGCGCCCCCCGCTTGAGACCTCGAAGTTGAGCGTTTCTCGGAAGTTGCCGCTGGCTTTCGATCCTCATCCTCAAGACCGATTGCGAAACGATAGCTGATTTGGTTGCGTGCTGCGAAATCAAGGTAACGGGAAATGGGAGCATCGCTCGATGCTCCGGCGGCAGACTGTCCCTTGCCGGAACGCGCCCGGAAAAGCCGACTGTTCAGGTCAGCCGTCGCGCCTTGAGCAGCGCCTTGCACGGCCTGCTGTTGCACTGCGGGCATAAGGACTCCCGTGGTTTGGAGTGAGTTAATGGCTCCGTTGTCAGCAACAAGAATTGTCGGCTCAACCTTCTCTACGACCTCAGCCACTTCAGCCACTTCAGCCACTTCTTCCACTTCGATAAAAAGACTGAAGTCTGAAACCTGCCCCCCCCAGACTGTAGAGGCAATCAGAGTCCAGGTACCATCGGAAACTTCCCCGTTAAAATCGGCTAAAGTGCTTCCATCGAGATTTCCAGGGGCATATGCAGCCAAAATTGGACTGATATTTGAATCGGAAAGCGCAGAGGCATCATCATCAAAATAGTATGTTCCCGTACCCCCTGCTCCGGTTGTGATTGATCCTCCGCCGTTCACTAAGCTTCCATCCCAAAGCAGGACTTGAGTGCCCGTCGGAGACTGGAGTGAAAATTCCATCTCCGAGCCAAAAGCACCGGAATTGCTAAAGAAGAAAGAGGTATCTAAATCAACAATGATTCCGGTTCCGACTGGCACTACGATAGTTTGTGAAGTTGGTGCACTTGGGCTTCCAATAGCGACTGCCGGATCCGAAGTGACGAACGTCTGCCCCATCGCTGGAGCACACAGCCATAAAGCGGTCATCGCGAGTGCCCACACTTGGATCGACAAGAAAAAGCGGCTATTAATAATCATTTTATTGGCTGATGGCGAAATTAAGCACGAGAAACAAAATATCACGCTAACACTTTCCCCTATTCGGGATAAACCAGATTCTCCATATGCGCAAACTCCAAATTCTCTGTGGTCTATTTCTCAGCATGAGCATCATCGGTGCCAAAACGGATGCCCAGGAGGTCAGCAGTCGACCGCTTCTCGCGGCAAAATCAAATCTCCCCGCGAAGGCCGGATTTACAACGGTTTCAGCTGGAGAGTCTGGATTGGATTTTCAGAACTTCCTCAAAAAGGAAAATATCAGGAATTATCTGGATAAGGGAGCCGGAGGCTGCGTCGGAGACTTCGACTCGGATGGACTTCCTGATTTATATCTCGTTTCACAGGATGGGCCGAACCGTCTCATGCGTCAGACCACCGCCTGGCAGTTTGAAGATGCCACCCAGGCAGCAGGCGACTTGACCGGCGGGGAAGCCATGGGAACCGGCGCCACCGCGATCGATATCGACAATGACGGCGATCTCGACATTTACCTTTGCAACCAGGGAAGCCCCAATATGCTGTTTCTCAATCAGGGTAATGGCAGCTTTATCGAATCGGCGAAAGAATGGGGACTGGACTACAGCGGAGGATCGGTCATGGCCTCATTCTGCGACTATGATCGTGACGGTGATCTCGATTGTTACCTGTTAACCTATCGCATTTTCGAGCTAGCAGAAGATTTCCCGGATTTAAAAGTTCGCTATCTGGATGGAGACACCCCCTCCGTTCATCCGGATATGCTGGAGGAATATGAATTTATCGAGGGAAGGCTCCACGAGCTTGGAAGGCGCGATCTTTTGCTTCGAAATACGGGAGATGGCCGATTTGAAAATGTGACCGGGAGTTCCGGGATCTCGACAAAACCCAATCATGGCCTCTCTGCTGTGTGGTGGGATCACAACAACGACAATTGGCCGGATCTCTATGTAGCGAATGATTTCAAAGGTCCCGACCATCTCTGGCAAAACAACGGTGACGGCACCTTTACCGATGTCCTACCCGAAATGGTCACCTATACCTCCTGGTTTTCGATGGGGAGTGACTTTGCTGACATCAACCGCGATGGCTGGTTCGATTACGCCACCGCCGACATGTCAGCGATGAATCACTACCGCCAGAAAATGGAAATGGGCGAAATGGGCCGAAGCGCCTGGTTTCTGAATTGGGCCGAACCCCGACAGTTCATGCGAAACACGGTCTTCGTGAATACCGGCAGCGGGAGATTTCTTGAAGCCGGTTTTCAATCGAACCTGGAAAGCACCGGCTGGACCTGGGCGACCCGGTTCGCCGACCTCGACTGCGACGGCTGGGAGGATGCAATCTTTACAAACGGCATCGCACGGGACGTCAACAATTCAGACTACATCGTGGAGCTCAACAAGATACGGGGAGAGGGGAAAGCGGATGAACTCATCGAAAAGATGAAAACCTATGACAAGGCGGGCGATGATCACAACAAAGTCTTTCGCAACCGCGGTGATCTGACTTTCGAAGATGTGAGTGAAGCATGGGGCTACAATGATCTCACAGCGAGCTTCGGACTGATCCTCGCTGATCTGGACCGGGATGGTGATCTGGATGCGGTGACAAACAACATGAACCAACCTGCTGGAATCTATCGAAATGATACGACATCAGGGAACCGGGTCCTGATCGAACTTCGCGGAATCCAAAGCAACTCGTTCGGGGTCGGCTCCCGCCTCCGATTGCATTCAGCATCCGGCAGCCAAACCCGCCTTCTAAGCCTCGCAAGAGGCTATCAGTCAGGGAGCGAGCCGATACTCCATTTTGGACTCGGAGAGGATGAAGTGATCGATCAATTGGAAATCGACTGGCCAAGCGGGGCGAAGCAGGTGATTACCGGACTGGCAGTTAACCAGCATCATGTCATCACAGAACCGGATCAGGCAACCCTCCCGGCACCCGCTCAAGGCAAAGCGATCCGCAGGAACACTTTATTTTCGAGTGACACCATTCCCGGATTCAAGTTCGAGCACGAGGAGGACTCCTTCAACGACTACGAAACACAACCGCTTCTTCCCTGGGGCCTCTCCCGCCTCGGACCCGGAATCGCCTTCGGTGATGCCGATGCGGACGGGGACGAAGATCTTTGGATAGGAGGCGCTACCGGTCAGAACGGCAGAATTATCGAGCGTAATGAAACCGGTGGATGGACTTCGATCCCCTGGGGTCCATGGGAAGCGGATTCCGACTCCGAAGACATGGGAGCGCTATTCTTCGACCCGGACAAAGACGGCGATCTCGATCTCTACGTCGCCAGCGGCGGGAATCAGGAGACCTCCGATGACTCCCAACCGGTTCTCGAAGATCGCCTCTACCTGAATATTGAATCAACTGACGATGACAAGACCGCTCGCGGTTTCGCCAAAGCGGACCCGGATCCCAATCCCGAAAACCGGGCATGGGAAAGCTCAGGAGTTGTCGCTGCCGCGGATTACGACAAGGACGGCGACATCGATATCTTTGTCGGGAGCCGCACCGTCGCCGGGAAAATTCACGAAATGCCCCGTCACCGATTTCTTCGCAATGAGGGGGACCGAATTGCCGATGTCATTGATGAAGTTTCCCCCGCCCTGCGCGACTGTGGCATGGTGACAGGAGCTTTGTTTTCCGATGTCGACGGAGACGGACGCCTCGATCTCCTCGTGACCACTGCGTGGGGACCTGTCCGTCTTTTCAAGCAGTCCGAAAGCGGCACCCTCGAAGAAGCCACCACCGCCGCCGGATTATCTGAAGCGCACGGCTGGTGGCAGGGAATCGACGGGGGAGATTTCGACGGCGATGGGGATTTCGACTTCATCGTGACGAACCTCGGCCGAAACACCAAATATCACGCCTCGGCAGAACATCCCATTCTGGTTTACCTGAACGACTTCGATGGCAACGGCACCTTCGACCTCGTCGAATCCGAATTCGAGGGCAACACCCTTTACCCGATGCGGGGTCGAAGCTGCAGTTCACAGGCAATGCCTTTCATTAGCAAAAAATTCAAAACGTTTCACGATTACGCCTCGGCAGAACTCACTTCTATCTACACCGAACTGCAACTGGATGAGGCGAGGGTCCTCAAGTTTACACACCTCGATTCCTCTGTTCTGCTCAACGATGGTAGCGGCACATTCGAAATCGTGCCCCTTCCACCACTGGCTCAAATTGCCCCCGGCTTCGGAGTCGCGGTTGAAGACTTTGACGGAGACGGCCTCCTCGATGCAGTGCTGGCCCAGAACTTCTACTCACCCCAGCCGGAAACAGGAAGAATGAGCGGAGGACTCAGCCTCTTCCTGAAAGGGAACGGTGATGGCTCCTTCGACGAAGTCTGGCCTAAAGTCAGCGGTATCGTGATTCACGAAGATGCCAAAAGCCTCGCGATCGGAGACCTCAACGACGACGGTGCGCCCGATCTCGTCATAGGTATCAATAATGGCGGTGTCAGAACGTTGGTTAACCAAACGCGCGGCCCTGCAACACGCTGGTCCAGAATAGAACTCAGTGGAGTTCCCGGGAATCCAACCGGGATTGGTGCTACCCTGAAAATCTCGACGACAAAGGGACGTAAGCTTATACGTGAGATACGCGCCGGCAGCAGCTATCTATCTCAATCAACACCACAACAGTTTATCGCTCTGGCGATGGATGAATATGTGACTCGAGTTGACGTGACTTGGCCCAAGGGCGCCGAAGAATCCTATCCGTTCACCGACTTTTCCATACAATTGGAGTTGCAAGAGTCAGAGTAGGCGGAGCAGTATGCCTCTCGCCTCCAAGGTCTAAATCCCCGTGTATTCCGCCCCCGGTAACAAGATCCCCCCGACCGATCTAACAGGGTCAGGTCGGTGACGATACCCTGTTGAGTTGCCTCCCCGCAACGTGCCATTCGTTCGGGTATACGAATCGCTCAAATGGTATTATTTTCACGGCTATGACTTCTGCCCTGCCCAAATTCATCATCGTTGCGCTCGTCTCACTGGCCTTTCAGGGCGGGCTTCTGGAAGCGGGGGCGTTTGATGCGAGTGAGTGGAACGTGCGCTGCTGGAATTTCGACGCGAAGCAGTGGGAGGATCTCGGGCTCGAGAAAATGACGGTTGAGGAAAAAGAAGCCGTCACAAAAATCACGAACACGAGCGGCATCCACAAGCATGCGCACCTCGTGTTCCCGGCCGTTCCCGAGGGGGATTTTGTGTTCACGATAGAGGTGAAAGGCGGATACGAACTGGGATTTCTCGACCGCGCGGGACTCGACGAGATGCTGTATCTCGAGCTCGGCGAGCAGGAGAAATTTGGGACCTTCGAACTCAGCCGGGAAGGAACGCGCCTTTCGATCAAGCGAAACGGGCGCGGGGTGCCACTCGTTCACTTCCGATTTGATTACGGCAGGGATTTTGTGATCACGCTCGCAATCAAGGACGGCGAGAGCGCCGAGGTGCGCTCTTACTCTCTCGATGTGGAGAAATAGGTTCGCACCGCCCTGTTTCGGATCCCGCGAAGATGTCGATCCGTTAGTGGTAGTTTTTCGGGCGACGGGGTAAAAGATTCCTCGAACCTGTCATGAACACCTCTACGCCGAAATCGGGAACTACCTTGTCAACGCGACGCCGCACCAGTTTCGGCGCCGCTTTGAAAACGACGCTCCTGCTTCTCGCTTTTCTCAATACAGCTGCTTTCGCCGCCGATCCGGTGCCGGGCGGCGGTGACGACACCGCCGCGATCCAGAAAGCCGCCAACGCGGGCGGGGCGCTGCATTTCAGCGGCACCTACCGGATCACGAAGCCGATCACGATCGATCTCACAAAGGTCGGCTTCACATCGCTCCTCGGAGACGGCACCGCACGCATCATCATGGCGGGGAGCGGTCCGGCGTTCCGCTTCATCGGGACGCACGACGGCACCGCTTCTCCGACGACGGTGAGCGACGCGGTCCTCGCGAAAGAGCGGATGCCGATCGTCGACGGTCTCGAGATCGTCGGGGAGAATGCGGAGGCGGACGGGATCGAGGCGAAAGGCACGCTGCAACTCACGATCACGCGCTCGCGGCTCAGCAAACTGAGGCACGGCATTCGCCTCGTGAAGCGAAACCGCAACGTCATAGTGTCCGACTGCCACATTTACGACAACAGCGGGATCGGGATCTTTTTTGACAAAGTGAATCTGCACCAGACGAATATCACGGGCTGCCATATCAGCTACTGCAACGGCGGCGGGATCGTGACGCGCGGCGGCCACGTCTGCAACGTCCATATCGCGGGCTGCGACCTCGAGTCTAACATGTCACCCGATTCCGCTCCGACGGCGAACGTCGAAATCGACAATCGCGGCGGGACAACCGCGGAAGTCGCCATCACCGGCTGCACGATTCAGCACACCCACCTCGCGCCGGACTCGGCGAACATCCGCGTGATCGGCCCCGGCAAAGACTACAAGGCGGGCACACCCGAAGCGAAAAGAACCGAGTGGGGCCACATCACGATCTCGGCGAACATTCTCAGCGACGTCGACACGAACATCCACCTCCTCCACGCGCGCGGCGTCGTCATCACGGGGAACACGTTTTGGGAAGGTTTCGATCGGGACGTCCTCGTCGAGTCGTGCCGCAACGTCGTCATGACCGGCAACCACTTCGAGCGCAACCCCGGCTATGAGAACGGGCGAACCGAGTTCCCGAACCAGGGCATCCTCTTCCGCGACAGCGTCGACTGCACGCTCAGCGCGCTGCACATCACGGGCGTTCACAACCAACCCGCCGCGCTCATCCTCGAGCGGTGCAGCCGCTTTCACGTGAGCGACTGCACGATCCTCGACTGCGACAACGCGGGCCTTCTCCTCCGCGACGTCACCCGGAGCCGAATCCACGGAAACTTCATCCGCGACGACCGGGAGGACAAGCCTCCCTTCCAACCCGTCATCATCGAAGGCGGCGAGGACAATCGCATCGAGGAATAACCTGACACACACCCACTTTAAAAACGCCCGCTGCTTTCACACGAACTCTTCACGCACCATGAATCGAACCACCCCGACACCGGAACCGAAATCCTCACACTTACTCACGGAAACGTTCTCAAGCGCGCGGGATCGCCGCGCCTTCGTGCGCACCCTCGGACTGGGTGCCGTGTCCTTCGCCGTTCCCGGAGGGTTCGCCGCGGAAGGCGATCCCGCTGAGCCGGCCAAACCGGAGACCGCGGAAATCGATTCGATTTGCGAAAGGATTTTTGACTATCTGTTGGAATGTCAGGATTTCACACCGGGGGAATATTACGGTTCCTTCTGGAGTGAGAAAGGTTATCACGGGCCGCTTCTCGACTACGATGCGGGCGGGAGCCATCACCACCGCGCCGCCGGAAGCGCAGGGCTTGCGCTGTGGCTCCTCGGACTGAAGCGCGACGACGCCGAGCTCAAGCACCGCGCTGAGCTCGCCTTCGACTGGCTCGCAGCACGACAGCGTCCCAGCGGCGGTTTCCTCGAGATCCAGAACAACGAGGTGCCGAGTGACTGGGAATACACCGGTCTCGAGGAAGCCTCTACGATTTCAACGGGCTTCGCCGCGCACGGAATGGGCCACGCGCTGTTGCTCGGGCTCCCGCCGAAAAAACTCTACAGCGAATGCATGCAGAAAGCTGGCCACTGGCAACTGTCGATCGAATGGCCTCCGGGCTCGGGCGTTTTTCCTCATCACCAGCGTTCGCCCCACGACACGCTCAACGCCAATCTCCATGCCGCGGAGACCTTGATGGCGGGCTACCGGGCATCGAGGATCATCTTCAAGCGCCCCCTGAACATTTTCTTCTCAGGCGCGAAGCGCAGCGTGTTGCACACCCTCACCTGCCAGATGCCCAACGGCTGCTTCCCCTACCGCACCAACGGCGGCGTCACGATCAACTACACCTCCCTCGTCGTCTGGTGTCTCCTGAACATTCTCGATTTGATCGACAAACCGATGCGGCCCGGGTTGGGCAACAGCATCGACCTCAAAGCATCCGCGGCCCAGTTCAACTCCTTCGCCCCGGCCGCCGATCTCGAAACAGCGCTGACGAAAGCGACGTCATTCCTCCGCTCATGCATCGATCCCGGGGGCAATCTTCTCTGGGAGGAAAACGAGACGTCCTCCGCGAAATACAACATGTGGACCTACGCGATCACCTACAACGTGCTGAGGCGCGTCGGGGGCGATGAGAACACGGAAGCGGCGGAGCGACTGCTGAAGGTGATGCTCAGCAAACGGACGAAGTCCGGGCTCCTGCCGATGCGCGACCGCGGCGAGGAAGTCACGGAGTGCGCCTTCATGCAGGCCGACATGCTCCTCTTCCTCCTGCCTTTCTCCGATATCGTTTGAACCAAATTCCTTCCCTGCTCACCTTTTGCCTGCCGCCGGAATAGATTTCCAACGCCGCAGTGATTTCTGTCAGGGTCGGTTTGAGTCCACCATGAAAACATTTTCCATCCGTGTCTCCGGTCTTTTTATCGGACTCTCACTCGCCGTCGTTTCACTCAGTCTCGAAGCGGATGAGGGGAAGGTGTTCCGCGCGGGTGCCGCGGTGAGCAATATCACGCCCTTTCTCGGAACTCCGGTGGCGGGCGCGGGCAGCGTGGTCCCGACGAACAACGTTCACGACGAACTGCACGCTCGGGCCCTGGTCCTCGACGACGGGGAGACACGGATCGCTCTGGTCGTCTGCGACAGCAGTGGCATTTCCCATTCGATTTGTGAAAAGGCGCGGGAGTTTATCGCCGGCGACGAAGCGATTCAGATCCTCCCGGAGAACGTCATGATCTCAGCGACCCACACGCATTCCGGTCCGAATGCGAATGGCGCCGACTACCGCGATTTCCTCGCGCGACGCATCGCCGACTGTGTCCTTCGGGGCATCTCCAATCTCAGGCCCGCGAAGGTGGGGTGGGGCAGCGTCTATGAACCGTCCGAGGTTTTCAATCGACGCTGGCTCGTGAGTGATCCCGCGCTTTTGAAGAACCCGTTTGGTGGCGTCGATCAGGTGCGGACGAACCCGCCGACGCGGCATCGCTCACTGATCAAACCGGCGGGAGAGATCGATCCGGAGATTTCGTTTCTGAGCGTGCAATCTCCCGAAGGAAAGCCGATCGCGCTGCTCGCCAACTACTCGCTCCACTATGTCGGGGGCGCGGCGCAGGGCGAGATCTCGGCGGACTATTTCGGCATCTTCGCGAATCGAATCGGTGAGTTGCTCGGCGCGGATCCGGGCTTTCCGGCTTTTGTCGGGATCATGTCGAACGGCACGAGCGGGGACATCAACAACAGCGACCGAACCGTGGTGAAAGAACCCGTTCCGCCCTACCAGCGCATGACCGAAGTCGCAGAAAAAATCGCGCAAAAGGTGGCGGCGGCGCACCGCGGGATCACCTTTCACGATTGGGTGCCTCTCGGAGCCGCGGGTCGCGAGCTGCCCCTGATGCCGCGCAAGGCTGACGCGGAGATGCTGGCCTTCGCGGAGAGCGTCCTGACAAATGTCGACGATATCAAAAAGTATCCACGGGACGTTTTGAAATACGCGGGCTACGTCGAGCGGATGGGCGCGGGAAAATATGAGATTCCCAAGTTGGTTCAGGCATTCCGTATCGGGGACCTCGCGATCGGCGCGATCCCCTACGAGACCTTTGTCGAAACGGGTCTGCGCATCAAGGCGGAGAGCCCGTTCGAAAACGCCTTCACGATCGAGCTCGCGAACGGGGCGGGCGGCTATCTCCCGACGCCGGCCCAGCATCGCCTCGGCGGGTATGAGACGTGGTTCGGAACCAATCGCGTTCAACTCGATGCGTCAGAGCGGATCACGGAAGCGATTCTCGAAATGATGCTCGAGTTGAAAGAGGCGAAGTGACGCCCGCCAGCGCCATCCCCGACTCGTGAAGCAGCGGAGAACCGCGGTCTAGTTCGCGGAGACCGGTTTCGTCGCGGGAGCGGGATGGGATTCGGCGATGAATTCAATCCCGCCGATGACGGGTGGTTTCCCGGAACCTTCGGCGGACGTGAGCTCAACACGCAGGTTGGCTCCGATCGCGATGTTGTGAAATTCGTGGACCGAGAGACCGTTGGCATTGCCCGTTTCAGTAGCGATGTCGAAGTTCTCCAAAACGGTCTTCCCCTGAAGGCTGACGTTGAAAACCCGTTCGCCGGGCGGCAGTGAATCGGGATCGCTGAAGTAGAGTTTCACGGTGTGAGGCCGCGTCGGGTAATCCACCTTGAGAAGCGGTTCCTCCGCCGGAGCTTCGCCCGACTTGCTCGATTTTTTCAGGAAAGGACGACGCAGCGAAGGGGTGATCACGATCTCGCCTTCGCCCCGCAAACCGGAGGCGCCGATCCAGGCATGCCCCCCGTCATCGGCTCTGACCTGCGAACTGTGACGGCGGAAAAACTCCGTCGATTCGGGCAGCCCCTCGACTCCCAACCGCGGTGAGTTTCCGGTGCCTGCGTGAGGGTGCTCGAGCCAGAGCGTGCCGTCGGGAGCGCGCCGGTTGCCGGGAGCACCGAAGTTGATGCCGGCCCGTAAAATCCGGTCGCCCTGCTTTCCATCGATTCCGAACTGGCTGTAGGTCCACATCTCCATTTCCGGCATGTGAATCAACGCGAGCGAGGTCTGGTTCTGGTAGCTGCAACTGCAGGTCCGGGTGTAGTCGGGGGCGTTGAGGACTCCGTTCGCGACGACGAGATTCGAGGTGCAACCGGATTTGAAGCCTCCGAGATTGCCGGTGCCGCTCATCGAATTGAGATCGTAGTATCCCGCCGCGCCGGAGCGAAAAGTAAGAAGGTGCTCGCTCGCGACGATCGTGTTGCAACCGTAGGAACGGTTCAGCCGCCAGGGTTCCTCTTTTCCAGTAAGCGGATTCCTCACCAGTTTCTGCTTTCCGGTGAGCAGATTGAAGACGCCGCCCGAATTCGCGTAGGAATTGGCTCCCGTAAAAATGCTTTCGTTGTGAATGATGCAGGGGCCGGTGTAGGAGCGATCCATTTCCTTCCAGATGACGGCCCCCGTCTTTCCTCGGTAGACGGCCATGCCATCGCCGGTCTCGGACTTCAGGCGATCGCTCGCCTTGGCTCCGGCGAGAAGGAGGCAATCGTGCTCCGCTGAATAGCCGAGCCAGGTCCCGAAAATTTCCCCCTGCGATTCCCACACCTGCTCACCGGTGAGCGCGTCGAAGGCGACGATGCGGTAGTCGTCCGGCAACTCAGTGCCGCGGCGCTTGAGCAGGTTTTCACCATGGGCGGTGAGCTTGTCGAGGCAGTAGATGCGATCGTCCCCCGCGACGATTCCGTTGTGCAGAAAGCTGTGACGCGCTTTCGCCCGCCAGAGCAAACGTCCGTCATTCCGATCGTAGACGGCGAGACCGTCGCTGGCCGAGTAGTCTTCGATCGTCGATGCGGACCGGCTCTTCGCTCCGCCGAGGCGCACCGTCGCGTGGGAGAAATCGTCACCGCCGATGAGAAGGTCGTTGTAGATGCCGATGAATCCCCACTGAGCGGGATCTTTCGGGTCCTCGCGAAGAGCGATCTTGCGGGCCAGTTTGCCATTGCTCGCGTCGAGGACCTGACATTCGCCGCCGACCGCGACATAGACGGAGTCGGGTGTCACGACGTAATTCGTGCCGCGACCGTTCGCGCCGGGAATGTGCTTTTGGTTGTAGGCCGTGCTCAGCGGCGTGTCTTCGTATGTCTCGTTGTAGTAGAGGCCGAAGGTGCCGAGATCGTCGAACTGATGGTGCCAGATAATGCGTCCCGTGTAGACATCCCGCGCGCTGAGACTGTTCATCCCCTCGATGACGAGACGTCCGCCGACGACCTGCTCGGGTGGTCCGTGTCCGTGCCTCGGAAGCACGTCGAGATTCGAATTGCCCCCGAACCACAACACGCCGAGCGGTGCGCGGACGCGGCTGTCATCCGATTTCACGGTGTTGCCGATGTCTCCGTATTGATGCGTCCAGTCCGCTGCGCCGGGGAGGGCTCCCGCGCGGACGATCATCGTTCCCGCTGCCGCTTTTCGGAGCTTCGCATTTTCCAGCTGCGCGACCGATTCGGGAGTCTCCGCTCCCGGCCAATAAAGAATCCCTCCGTAGGGCCTGACCGACTCGTAGGCGGCGGCCAAAATCTCAAGATTACCCGCGAACAACGGGGCCTGACTCTCACCGACGACGACGAGATGGGCGACGTAAGGCGGCGCCTGATAAGTCAGCGGATCGCCGACGTGAAAGGTGACGCGATCGCCATAGAGCCCCATCGCATCGAACCGGCGGCGCTGCTGCTCGACCTTCTCCTGATCGGGATCGACGACGACGAGGGACATTTCCGACGCGGTGAGGAGGGCTTCGACGAGGCCGTCATCTTCCCAACCGTAAACGAGTCCGAACCCGCCGTGATCATCGAGCGGTTTGAGGAGCGCCTGCGCCTTTTCGGTCGCCCCGGGATTCGCTGCCGCGAGCGTCTTGCGCTCTGCTTTAATCGTGCCCTTCTTCTCACCCGAACCATAAACCTGAATCCGTCCGTCGAGCGTCACCGCGATGAGTTTTCCGTTGGCCGCGAGAAGTCGCTGAATCGATCCGTCGACTTTCAGAGTGGCGGTAACGTCCGGTTTTTCGTCCTCTTTTTGCGGCAAAGCGACGACACTGATGGCGTCTTTCCCCGCGGCATACAGCTTGCGCCCCGCCCGGATGAGGTCGCCCGATCCGTCAGCCTTGACCTCCCACACTGTTTTCTCACTCGTCCCGAGTTCACGGATGACGGGTTCCTTTTCCCCGGATACCCCGGCCGCGTAGAGCCGGTCCTTCTCAATGACCGGTTCGCCCATCTTCGATTTTCCGGCGACCCCGGTTTCCAAATCGTAAACCAGCACTTCCCGCTCGCGGGTGTGAACGTAGAAATACTTTTCCCCCGAGATCACGAATGAGCCGCCGTTTCCTTTGCCGCCTTCGTTGAAATGAAAGTAACGCAGCTCACCCGTTTTCCGGTCGAAGCCGGCGGGAACCGAGCGACCGCCCGGTGCGAGAATGAGATCCTCCGTCGCGACGAGGACTCCCTGCGGAGCCACCCCCGCAAACGAAGGCGCGCTGTGGGGCTGCTTGATGAAATCGGCCCCGGTGCCGTCATTCACCCAGATCACTTCACCGGTCTCTGCGTCGAGAGAGTAGAAAAAAGTGCCCATGAACGGCCAGATACTCGCCGCAAAATAGACGTGACCGTCGCGCAGGACCGGGCCTCCCCGCGCCGGCCAGGCCGAGATAATTCTACCGTTTCCGAGCGCCTTTCGCGACGAAGGCACGCCGTTGAACGCCCAGATTTGCTTTCCGGTTTCAGCATCGACGCAATAGAAAAGCCCGTCGTCGCTCGCAAAGTAAACGCGTCCCTGATCCGCCACTGCAGGGAGCCGGACCGGACCGTCCGTGTAAAAGGTCCACAGCTCCGCGCCGGTTTTCAGATCGAGCGCGACGACTTTGTCAGCGTCGTTGAATCCGATGAACATTTTATCGCCCAGCACGACCGGCTCAAAGACGCGGTCGTAGGTCATGAGATCGTGATTGAGCGGATCATCCCAGACCTGCTCGCGGGGCGTGTAGGCCCGCTCCCACTCGAGATGGAGTTCCTCCGGCAAGACCTCATCGGAGGACGCGGTGTGACCGGCATCGTAGCGCCACATCGGCCAGTCCTCCGCCACGCTTGAAAATGGGCCGACCAACCCGGCAAGAAGCACCAGAGTCGGGAGAAGAAAAGATCGCGAATAAGTCATGGATCAGGCCCCTGCGGGCGGGTAAAAACAAAGAGAAGATCGACGGAGTATCGTCGTTGAGGCAGTGACCGGCAAGCGCCTCATCGCGCCGACCCCGGCAGCCGGCAGCGTTGAGGTCAGGAGCCGGGTCGTCCCGGATCACTTTTTCCAGAAATCGCGTTCGCTCGCTTCGTGAAGCATTCGCATCGCGTCCTCATCGAGAAGGTAGCCGCCTTTTTGCAGCTCGAGAACCGCTCCGGTGAATTTCGCCAGGTAGGCCTCGCGGTTCGGATACCGCTCCAGAATCGACGGACGCGGATCTCCGGGGTCGGCGGTTCGGGAGAATTCGAGGTAGCCACCGTGCAATCCCGCGAGGACGCCGCCCGCCCCGTAAGCGGCATCGCGCAAGTTCCACCCCATGTAGGTCGCGAGCGGGACTTCGACTTCAGGCAGCCGGATTCCGGCGAGCTCGTTGCCATCCGCATCCACCGCCGGAACGAGAGTGCGATACGGAGCACCCGCCACCGGAGGAATGTTGTCGGCAATCCCTTCGCTGTGCCAGCGGGCGCCGGGGTCGAGCCGCAAGGGTTCGTAGCAGGCTTCCGGCGCGGTGACGTCGGCAAATTCGGGGAACTGTCCGCGAAACGTCTCAATATCCACGAGCGTCTTGTCGTCGATTCTCGGATAACGGCTCGCAGGCGGGGCCACGTCGTTTTTCACCCAGTGATCCATCGCGACGAGCAATGCGCGCAGGACAGGACCGCGGTGACGCAAGGGGCTGCGGGGATACTGACAGATCCCCCGATCGGGTGTTCCGCCACCGAGATGCTGGGCACCGGCGATCGAATAAATCCGCACCCGGGGATCGATCTCGATGTCGGTTTTTCCGTCCACGTCGGTGTGCAGGAGCGACGCCGCGCGCGACCAGTATTCGGTTGCGGATTGCACGAAGAATATCTTCGGGATCGGTTGGTCGCTGTTCCTCAGGCGGGCCAGCGAGTCACCGCTTTCGCCCGTCACCGGATCGGTTTGCTGAGTGGGAGTGAATGGGAAAAATTCTGACGGCGACAGATTGCTCCTCCGATGGGTTCCGTAAACCGTGGCCATCCCGAAGCGATAGTTGAAGAGCCCCTTCCCCGCTCCCGGGACGTGGATGATCGCGCTGTCGAACACCGTTTTTCCCGACTCGTCAGCGTTGAGACCTTCGTAGAAAAAGTGGTGGATGAGCCGTCCCGATTGCGAGATCCCGAAGATGCACGCGCGATCGACCGAACCCATCGCGGGGTTGCCGGCGTCAGCGTAGCGGAAAAACGAGACCGCATCGCGCAGGCCCGCGAGCCCGAGACCGGAGACGCGAGGGTCGCGGGCGGTGTAGACGAGTTCGTAAATCCATCCGGGCTGAAACCCTTCCTCGATGTAAAGGCTCGTCGGATTGGGAGCCACTTCACCGTCTTTAAAATCGGCGAAGGCCCAGTCGCCCCGGGGGATTTCCACCGCCGGCTTCGACCGATCAGGACGCATCGTGAGGACCGCGTCGTCGTTTTCAAGAGAGACCGAAGGATACGCTTTCGGCGTTCCCCAGGGGCTTCCGAAAAACGGCTCACTGTAGGACTTTTCATCGACGGAGAACTCGACGTAGTTCCGCCCCGTCACCGCGCTGCCGTCTTTCTGACGCGCAATCGGAAGTCCCGCGAGGAGCCGCCCCGTTCCGTCCCCCGCGACATCGCCATTCCACCCGGTCCACAAAAGGCTGTAGCCCTCCCGCATCAGAAACCCGTTCCCCGCGTGCTCAATGCCCGTTGGCTCATTGCTTCGCTCCCCCTCGTTGAAGGTCCAGAGCGCGAGCTTGTTCCCGCGATTGTGAACATCGTAGAGAAGCGTCCCGTTGCCCTTCGCCGGATCGATCGGCTGCATCAGAAAGAAATCCGCCCAGAACTCGACGCGGCCATCGGCATTTTGAGGCGCCAGCTCGAGATCCGTGATCCGTTCGTTGTGAGGGTTTTCAGGATCGACATCGAAGAAGAGCCGACCCGAAATCGATTCGTAGGCGCCCACCTGACCGAACGCGACGCCCTCCGCGAACGGTTCGCGTGTGTCGATCTGGATTCGAGTCACCCCCGCGAAAACTGAGCCGGCACCGGCAAGCCACAACAAGGGAATCAGGAATCGAAATTTCATCATTAGCATTTACTACCCATACCGAGTTTGATCGCTTCCAGCAAAACAAGAAACCCGGCGCATAGATGGCGGCGAAGCGCCTTGTCAGTTCGAACGCGGTCACGCCGCGAGCGCGTCATTGCCGATCGCCTCCGCGGGCTGCTACCTTGTGAGATGACCTTGCGAGCAACACTGACTCTCTGCCTGATCTCCTTCGCGGGAATCCTTCCTGTCACCGCAGAGGACTGGCCGGCCTATCGGGCGGACCCGGCCCGCAGTGGCTCCACCGCGGAATCGATTCCCAATCAGCTGACGCTGCGCTGGGTGCACCGCTCAAACGAAGCCCCCCGACCGGCGTGGCCGACCTCGGAACGGATCGATTTTGACCGTGTCTTTCAACCCGTCATCATCGGTGACACGGTGCTCTTCGGAAGCTCGGTCGACGATCAGGTCTACGCGATCGATGGAAAAACCGGCGAGTCAAAGTGGACCTTTTTCACGGGGGCGCCGGTTCGGTTTGCTCCCTTCGGCTGGGAGGATCGCGTCTTTGTCGCGAGCGATGACGGCTGGCTCTACGCGCTGGCGCTGACCGACGGATCGCTGCTGTGGAAACATCGCGGCGGACCCGACGCGGCGATGGTGATCGGCAATGAACGGATGACCTCCAAATGGCCGGCCCGGGGCGGCCCCGTCGTCGTCGATGGCGTCGTCTATTTTGCCGCAGGGGTCTGGCCCAGTGACGGCGTCTACCTGCACGCGCTCGAGGCAAAGACCGGGAAGCCGGTGTGGTCAAACAGCGAGACTGGGAAAATCTTTATGGCACAACCGCACGGGGGTGCCGAAGCGGAGAGCGGCGTCTCAGCACAGGGCTACCTCGTCGCGAGCGGTGATCAACTGCTCGTGCCGACGGGGCGTGCGGTGCCGGCATTTTTTGATCGTGCCAACGGTGAGTTGCGACACTATCATTTACAGAAAAATCAGCAGCGCGGCGGCTCGCGGGTGATCGCAGCGGATCGCTTTCTGATCAATGCCGGCTGCCTTTTCGATATCGAAAGCGGCGAACTGAGCTCGCAGATTGGTCATGGTCCGGTCGTCGCGGTGGGCGGTGGCATCGTGCAGGCAACCGGCAGATCGCTCAAAGCCTCCCGGTGGCAGGACGCGCAAATCGTCGATCGTAAAGGTCAGCCGCAGAAGGTCCGCCGCCTCGAGGAAAGCCGGCTCATCACGATGGACGGGGAAATTCTCGACTTCATTGTCGCGGGCAGGGACGCCGTCTGCGGGGAGGATGGCCGAGTCAGCGTCGTCGACTACGCCGGTCAGCGCACCGTGTGGTGGTCGCATGAGGTGGAAGGCAAAGCGCTCGGTCTCGCGGCCGCGAACGGCCGGCTCGTCGTGAGCACCGACCGGGGTCTGGTCTACTGCTTCGACGGCGATCCCGCAGCCGCGGATGACGTCCCGAAAACTCAGACAGACGAAGTCGTGTCGGATGCCCCGGGTGCGACGGCGGCAACAGCAGCAGAGCAGATCCTGAAAAGCTCGGGCGTCACCGCGGGATTCTGCGTCGACCTTGCGGCAGGCAACGGTGACCTTGCGATCGAACTCGCGAAAAAATCCGATCTCCAAATTTACGCAGTCGAGAATGATGAAACGAAAGTGGCAACGGCGCGCCGCCGGCTCAGTGAACTCGGTCTCTACGGCAGCCGCGTCATCGTGGTTCACGCCGATCCGGCGAAGGTGGCCTTTCCAAAATATTTCGCCAACCTCGTGGTTTCATCGCAGTCGCTCGAGGGCGACCTGCCGGAAGATTTGCTCACGCAAATGCAACGCCTTCAGCGCCCGTCCGGCGGCATCGTCTGCACGGGGCCCGTCGATGCGATGCAGTTTGACGAACGCGGTCCGCTCGAGGGATCGGGTTCGTGGACGCACCAGAATTCCAATCCGGCGAACACGCTCTGCTCCGACGATGCCGCGATCAAAGGACCGCTCTCGATGTTCTGGTTCCGCGATGTTGATTTTGAAATCCCGAACCGTCACGGTCAGGGTCCCGCGCCGCTCGTCCATCGCGGGTGCATGGTCGTGGGCGGTGTCGACGCGATCACCTGCCTCGACGCCTACAACGGGAGGCTCCTGTGGACTTTTGAAATCGAAGGCAACCTCGCCGACTATGACGGCATCCATCACGACGTCGGAGTCGGTGAAACGGGAAGCAATTTCTGTCTCAGCGACGACGCCGTGTTTTTGAAAAATGCCGACCGCTGTTTTCGTATCGATCTTTTCACGGGGGAAGTCCTCGGAGAATTTTCTACTCCGGCGCCGGAGGAAGGAAACGATCGGAACTGGGGTTTTCTCGCCTACAGCGATGGCCTCCTCTACGGTTCGGTGCTCAACGACACACACCGGGTCAGCCCGCGCTACAACCTGACCAAATTGCGGACCGAGTCGCGGTGCTTTTTCGCCCTCGATGCACAAACGGGTGAAGTGAAGTGGCGGTATGACGCGAAAGATTCGATCCGAAACAACGCCATCGCCGTGGCCGGAGAGCGGGTCTTTCTCGTCGACCGTCCTCTCGTCGACAGCGACAACGTTCCCAATCCCAAACGCGGCGGCAAACACGTGAAAAAGCTGGCAGCGGAGGAAGTGCCCCCCGGTGTTCTGATCGCGTTCGATTCAAAAACCGGCGACAAATTGTGGCGCAACGACGAGGACATCTTCGCGACCCAGCTCGCCGTCAGCGAAGCGCACTCGACGCTGATGATGAACTACCAGGCGGTGCGACATAATTTTTTCGGGCTGCCGTCGGAGACCGGGGGACGGCTCGCAGGAATCGATATCGAAACGGGCAAACGTCGCTGGGATCACGCCGCGAACTATGAAACGCGACCGCTCATCAACGACTACACGATCTTCGCGCAGGGCGGTGCGTGGAATCTGATTACCGGCGAGGAAATGCCGTTCGAGCTCGAGCGATCCTACGGCTGCGGCCAGATTTCAGCGTCGACTCACCTCATGCTTTTCCGCTCCGCGACGCTGGGCTACAAAGATCTTTCCCGCGACGCCGGCACCGAGAACTACGGCGGGATCCGCCCCGGCTGCTGGATCAACGCGATCCCCGCCAACGGGCTCGTTCTCGTGCCCGACGGATCACTGAAGTGCCAGTGCAGTTACCAAATGCGCGCCTGGTTTGCGCTCCAGCCGGCGGATTGATCTCTCGTTCAGCCGAAACTGAAAAGATCACTCCTGCCGTGATTGCGGAGGTGCCGAACTGCCCCGAACGGGACCAGTGAATGACTGACGAACTTTTTCCGATTTAACTGATCACCATGAACTTCTCTCAACTCCCGCCGGCACTCCTCGTGAGCCTTCTGATTTTTGGCACCACCCTTTCGGCGGACGCCGCGCCGCCCGAGCCAACCCGGGAACCGCTCGTGCGGGTCGTCGATCTCGACCCCGGGGAATCGGAGGTCGTCGAATTGGCAGACGGTTCAAAGGCGACGGTGAAACTGATCGAATTGAAAGAAACCCGTGACGAGGTCCGCAACGCAGTGCGGGCGGCCCGCGTCACCGTCGAGGTCAACGGGGAGACGACGACCCTCGACGCGGGTAACTACCATTTGCCGGTGACGGCGGGCGGCGTGCAGATCGATTGTTCGATCACGAAGGGTTACTACTCGAACTCCGGCGGCAATCCCTGGGGTCTCGAGAAAACGGCACGGCTCCGGCTCTGGCCGGCCGGCTCACCGTGGATCGCGCCGGACACTTTCGTCTACCCGGTGCGACAGCGCTGGTTTGCGAGCGGAACGCAGTTCGCGAATGAACCCGTCTTCGTCGACGGCGGAGAGCTGCCCGCAAACCGGAAAATCTACTACCACAACGACCTCGATTTCGGGGGGTGCGAAGCAATGGTCGACGTCGTCGCAGCGGTCGACGGGATCGTCGTGAGCGCGTCGGACGAGATGATGACGGGAATGATAGGGACGCCGGCGAAGCCACGCTATGACGTCGTTTATCTGCTCGATGACCGCGGCTGGTACTACCGGAACAGTCATCTTCACAGCATCGACGTGAAGATCGGCGACCGCGTGAAAAAGGGTCAGAAAATCGGCACGCTCGGCAAGGAAGGCGCCAGCGGCGGTTGGGCGCACCTGCATTTTGGAATCGTGAGTCGCCAGCCTTCGGGCAAATGGGGTACGCAGGAGGCGTATGCGTTTGCCTGGGAAGCCTACCTGCGTGAACAGAAGCCGGACGTCCTCGCGGTGGCGCGTCCGCACCATCTGATCTTCACCGGCGACACGGTGACACACGACGGCTCAAAATCGTGGGCTGCCGACGGCGAAGCGCTCAGCTATGAGTGGACGTTCACCGACGGGGAAACCGCGGAAGGCGCGACCGTTTCACGCACTTACAAAAAGCCGGGGCACTACAGCGAGGTTCTCAAAGTGACCGATTCGAGTGGCCACGTCGCCTATGATTTTGCTCCGGTTCAGGTGATCAACCGCGACGATCCCGATGCGGTGCCGCCGAGCATTCAGGCGGCTTACGCACCATCGCTCGGGGTGAAAGCGGGAGCGCCGGTCACGTTCAAAGTTCGCACCTTCCGCACGACGCATGGGGAAGAGCGCTGGGATTTTGGAAATGGCTCCGAACCCGTCACCGTGAAATCGGACGGCGCGGTGGAACGCCTCGCCAAAGACGGGTTTGCCATCAGCGAGCATCGCTTTACCAAACCCGGCGAATACGTCGTCCGCGTCGAACGCGTCAACGAGCGGGGCGAACCGGCGATCGCCCATCTCTGGGTAACGGTGGAACCCTGATCCCTGACCCTGACCAGGTTGGAAAACCCGAGCTTCGCCGCTCTACCAGGGGAGGCTCACGCCACCGCGGATCGAATGCTCCCGGTGCACAGAGGAAACTCCGAATCCATAGTCGGCGTAGAGACTTGCACCGCCTTCGGAAAGCAGATTCACGCCGACCGTTCCGATGAAGGCGTCTTCAGCGGAATGGGTCCCGTTCACCGGAACCGCGCCGTTCGCAGGGAGTCCGACAAAATTCGTGTCGTAGGTATTCTCAGTGCTGCCGAGATGATGCTGCCATCCCACCTGCGCCCGCGGCTGGATGAGCCATGGCGTGTCGGTCTCGATGTCACGTCCAAAGCGGAGTCCCACGAGGGTTTCCCCTGCGTATTCGGTATCGGAATTGCGGAAGAGGTTGGCTGCTCCGGCCCCTGTTTCGACGAAGGCGCCTTCGTTCTCACGACGGCCTGTCACACCCACAAATGGCTCGACGTATCCGCTCTTACCGGTTGAATAGGTTTTCGCGATTTCGACGGATCCGTTCAGATAGAAGTCTTCGTAGTCCGCTTCCGCGACTCGATTGATCGCTCCAAAGGCAAGTCGACGCTGAGCGTTATTCTGATTCCAGCTCGCTCCGAGTTGCATGCTGAGACGCCAGTCATCTCCGAACCCGTATCCGCCGTAGAACCCGACGCCGTAGTTCTCGCTGCGAATCGAAGCGGCACGGTCCGTCTGGACAAAATCAACGTCGGCAAAACTGAAGTAGAGTCCGAGGACGAGCGAATCGGCCGTTGGGAATTCGTATCCTGCAACGAGACCGCGGTAATCGTAATCGGATTCTGCGATCCCGACTCCGCCGTCAATCGTTCCGCGACCGCCCACGCCTTCGACCCAGACTTCGGAGCCCGTTCCCGCGTTTGCCGGTTCATCAGCGACGAAAGCGCCTACCTGAACTTCCTGTCCGGTGAACAAAGAAGCGAGCGATCCACCTGATGATCCGCCGCCCTGCATCCGGTTCGCGATCGGTGCGTTGAGCCCGCTTCGAACGATGTTGTGCGTGTTCGATCCCGCCGAGTAGACATCTCCTGAGAGTTGCTCGAATGCATCCTGGGCTTCCCCTGCGGTGATTCCGAGAATCGCGTTCCGGATCCTGTGTCCGTCGGCACTGTTGTTGGAAAAGACGAGTCCTGCGACCCCTCTCTGCTGCTGCGCCTGTTGACCCTGCATTCCCTGACTCGCGACCTGCTCAGGAGCGACCGCATTTCGTGTCAGGTGCAGCTCGACGTCATTCCCGTCTCCACCGGAATACTCCGTTTCCACATCGTAGAAGGCGAGTCGGTTGTCGACTTCCGTAAATTCTCCGACGACCGCGTCATCCCCGTCGTTCAGAATGATGACGTGGCTCGCGCTCTGTCTGCCTCCCGTTTCGTTCACCCCGAGAATTTCGAGCCGCCCGTCATCGATTTCGACTTCGCCGTTCACGACGACGCGGTCACTGGCGACTCCGGGGGTCACTTCGATCTCGAGAGTTGAGGAATAGATACCGTAGTTGCCATTCACCGTCTGAGTGCCGATCGAGTTGCCCGGCGCATGACGAGCCCCGTTGCGAAGCGTCAAATCTCCAGTCGATCCGATCCCTTTGAGAATGCCCAGCTCCTCCACGTAGACACTCGTGCTGGAGAGATCTCCCGCAACGTTGAGCGTTCCTTCGTTTACAATAGTGTCCTGATTATATCTCGCTTCACCCGTGAAAGTAACGACGCCCGTGGTGTAGATCTCCACCGTTTCAAAACCGAAATACTGAGAGTCTTCGTGAAACAGTTCGGGGGGACCGTCGATCGTAAGTGGCGAAGGCCCCTCCTCGATCCGGAGCGGCCGGCCAAATTCTTCATCATCCGGAGCAATTTCGTAGGATCCTGCGATTTTCGCTGCGTCGAACGACAGATTATCCTCCCCTTCAAAGCCCGCGAAGATGAGTCTGTCATCGCCATCTCCGATCACATTACCATTGATCTCCGAGCCCTCCACGATAGCGAGAATGTTGTCGCCGCCAAAAAAACGTACCGCGGCCGCGCGCCCGTTCACACCCTCACCCCCTGAAATCGTTCCTCTATTGATCAGGATGGTGTCTGCAGCGAACACCGCAGTGCCTCCTCTGCCGCCGAGTTCGAGATTCGACCCATCACCGCCGTCACCCCCGAAGATGGACCCGGCGTTTTCGATGAAGAGGTCTTCACCGAAGATACCGATACCTCCGCCTCCACCGGAGAGTCCCCCGCCGGCCTCTCCCGGCTCGTTCACTCCGGTTACAATAGCGCCCGCAAATCCCCCGGTTCCGGGGTTGCCTGCATCACCTCCGCGTCCCCCGCTGATTATCCCTTCGTTGGTGATATCCGAACCGAAGCTTTCGACGCCGATGCCTCCCTCGCCACCGTTTTGGTTTCCGAAAAACAAAAAGGGACCTTCAATCCGCTCCAACTCATCTCCACTCCCGCTCGCAGCGTCACCGCCTGAAGCTTCCGAATCGAAAGTGGCCGATCCGCCGTGCCCGCCATCTCCACCGCGTCCGCCCGCCCCGCCGTCACCGCCGAGGATGATCGAACGATTGAGCAGATCAAAATCACCACCCTCAACCCCGGTGCCCCCAGTTCCACCCCGGCCGGCGCTGCCGCCATTCCCGCCGTTGACTTGAGAGTCTGATGTCCCCGATCCGCCGTTGCCGCCTTTACCACCGTTACCGCCCTGTCCACCCATACCGCCGGTGATGAAGCCGTCGTTCGTCAGGAAAAAGCCACTCCCGGTAACTCCCGAACCGCCGCTTCCGCCATTGCGGCCCTCCGCACCATCGCCGCCCGAATTGAAAGAGAAATCGTCTCCAGCTCCTCCATTTCCGCCGTTTCCTCCATTACCGCCTGCGCCGCCGTCACCGCCACTGATGAGACCGCGGTGCAAAATTTCCATGTAGACCTCTCTTCCACCGTCGAGAATCAGACCACCGCCACCACTGGTTGACGGATCACCTCGTTGTCCATCGGCGCTGGTTCCACCATCCTCTCCCGCTTCGCCATCACCACCGTCTCCACCTTCGATGATCTGCTCGGCCTGCGTTTCCCCGCTTCCCTCTCCGAAAACGATCGCGGCATCCCGACCATCTGATTCACCTCCCCCGTCTGCTCCTGACAAATCACCTGCATCTGAGAGGCCGGCGGGTTCTCCTATGTAACCCGGCGCGTCAATGTCGATGCCTGAAACAGGAGACCATGTGAGCATCACCCCGGCGCTGAGAATGATGAGTCGCCCGAGGCGAAGAGAGACTGGCGCAGACAGATCACAGAACGACGAAATTTTCATACAGGATATCACAGAGCGGTTTGGGAAATAAAAAGCCGCGAAGTCGCCTTTCAGTTAGTGCGCGGATGGATCGGTGGAGAATATCAAGAGCTACCAAATATTCAAGATGTTTTCATAATAATTATAAAATTAATTTTGCTTAGAATTCGACTGTCTTTTCTTACTGAGCCCAACCAAGGGCGAAAAGCCGCAAGCTCCCGGGCGACAACGAAACGAGCCCGCCGGAACCGGGCGGCATCAGCCATGGCGGGAACCCGCCTGCCCCCGGAATTCCCCGAGAGAGCGACCGGATTCGGGGCAGATCTCCGGGAACGTTTAAAAAAAATCACTCCGCCTTCGGCAGCCAGCGAACCGCATCGATCACGACAAAGCCGTCCACCCCGCGGTTGGAAATGACCACCTTCCCCGACTTCCCGAACTGAAACGTTCCCACCGAAGTAAAGAGCCCGCCCACTTTCGGCGCCTCGCGTTGATTCAGCTTCACATCCTCGTCGCCTCCGGCATGCGTGATGCGAACCGGAACGTTCGTGGCCCGGTTTTCATTGACGCTGTAGGCGACCTGGACCTCGTATTTGCCCGCCTTCGGCAGCTCCGTCGAAAATTCGGCCGTCGCGTTGCCGTCCGCCGCTCCGCCGTCGTGGAGGTAGCCGCGATGAACGCCCTTTCTCATACTCGAGGGCGACCACGGACCCTCGAGGCTCGCGGTGGAATCATCGACGATGATCCCCTGAAGTGAGTTGAGCGCCTTGTAATTCGCCGCCGGTTGTGGCGGGGCGGTGTAGTCAAGAATCTGTCCGTCTGCAGCCAGCCGGGTTTTCAGCTTGTTGTATTCCACCTCCTGAATCGGAATTCCTTCGTCGATCGCGATGCTCGCAGCCGTTGCCGCGGATTGGCCGAGGACCATGAACACCGGCTCCATCCGGATCGAACCGAAAGCGATGTGCGTGGCCGACAAACACACCGGCACGAGAAGGTTTTCACACTCGGATTTTTTCGGAACGATCGACTGATAGCTGATCGGATAAGGCGGAAAACCACCGACCTGCACGTCGCCTTCATTTTTGGCAAAGCCCTCCGCGGTGACGTAGCGCTGCGTGTTGTGAGAATCCATCGTGTAGGCGCCCATCCCGACGCCGTCGGAAACTTCATCCTTCTGCTGGCAATGATTTTGAGTCATCACGAAATCGCTCACCATGCGACGAGCTTCGCGCACGTAGAGCTGCTGCTGCCAGCCGTTGCCCTCGGTGAACTCATCCTTGCTCATCCCCCACTTCGCGATCTGGCTGCGAATTGCCTCCGGCATCCGTGGATGATTCGCGAGCGTCCACATCAGGCCCTGCTGGTATAAAAGATGACGTGCCGCGATCTCCTCCCGCTCGGCGTAACTCGCTTCGGGGTAATCGTAGTTCTGTCCGATAAAGTCAGTCGAAAATCCGGTGCGGTTGTTCGTGTCCGTTTTCCGGTTCGGCATCGAGGAATTGATCCACGGCATCCCTTTCTCTCCCGCTTCAAAATTCCGGAGCAAGAGCTCGAACCACTCTTCGTTGTAGCCTTCAGGCTTGTGAAACGGAATCCGGTTTTCGGGGTGATCGGTGAGACACATCCGATAGCAATAGGCCTGGACGCGATGATCGCCCTCGCCTTCCTCGCCGGGACCTTCAGGATCGAGAAAGGGCAGCAACCCGCTCTCAGGATTCCCTTTTTCCCGGTAGGGATCGACTCCTTTCACAAAATTGTGATGACGATCCATCTTCGTCTGCACGCCGTTCAGCGTCTCGCCATACTGAGCATTCGCCTCGCGCCCGACGGTGTAGCTCACGCCGGCAGCAGCGAGCAAATCGCCCTCGTAGGTGGCATCGATGAACATCTTCCCGGCAAATTTGCGTCCCGACTCCATCGTGATCTCGACGATTTTCGAATCAGTCACTTTCACCCCGGACTCGCGATTGAGCCGCTCTTCGAAGACGACTTTCAATCCCGTCTCCGCAATCCACGCCCGGTACACCGCGAGAGCAGCGCTCGGTTCGAAGGTCCACATCGTCGCTTCCCCCTTCGCGGTTCTCGTTTGCCCGGAGTCTTTGTATTCTTCACGCTTCTCCCATTTCCAGGCGTCATCGTTGGCATAGTAGGCGGCGATGCGTTCGTAAAATTCACGGGAAAGGCCTCCGATGACCTGCTTATTCCCAATGTCGGTTTGCCCGAGTCCACCCGTCGTGAGACCGCCCTCGCGATCGGTTGGCTCGATCACAACGACCGTTTTCCCCATCTCCTTCGCCTGGATTCCGGCAACGATTCCCGCGCTCGTCCCTCCGTAGATCACGACGTCAAACGATTCAGATTCCGCAGCCGCGACTGTTGGAAGGGAAAAAGCAAAAGCTAACAAAGGCACCAAACGTTTCAAAAATTTCATCATCTCCCGCCACAGTAGCCGCGCAAAATCGGGTTTCCACATCACGATTGCGCGATTGAACGGTGAAGAATCCAACAGGAGCGAGGTCTTTCGGTCTCGCTCAGTTCGTGATTCATTGTCGGGAAAGTTCAGCTCGGCCAGAGCAGCTTGATCGCCATGATGAAAAGAGCGACGAAGAGAGCGTTGCGGATCCAGCTTTCCCCCTTGAGGACGCTGAGATGCGATCCAATCCAGCCTCCGACGGAATTCCCCACCGCGAGCGCGAGCCCCGGAATCCAGAGGACCTGCCCCCGCAGCGCAAAAATGATCAGCGCGGCGAGAGTGAAAAAGCCGACGATGAAGACCTTGTGCATGTTCACGCGGACGAGATCGAGTCCGAGAACCTGATGCAGCGCCGCCATGAGCAAAAAGCCGACCCCGGCCTGGATGAACCCGCCGTAGAATCCCACCACCACCATCGCGAGATGCCCGAGAATGAGCTGACGCCGGGACGGGCCCGCGCTCTCCGGCTCATCGGACTTTTCCGCCTTCTCCGTTTCGACTTGATCGGCCGAAACTTTCTTCGCCTTTTGAATCCGTTGCAACGCCATGTAGATGAGCACTCCGATGAGGACGGCACCGAGGACGCGGTTAAAAAGTTCCCCTCGAACCATCGTGCCTAGAAGCGCCCCGCAAATGCCACCCGGCAGCGCCGCGAGAGCGAGCGAGAAACTCAGTTTCATGTCGGAGAACCCTAGCTTTCGAAAACCTCCGACCGCCGTCACGTTCTGAGCCAGAATAGCAACGCGGTTCGTGCCGTTCGCCACCGCGCCGTCGAGCCCGAGAAAAATCATCGCAGGCAAAGTCAGAAGCGATCCGCCACCGGCAAGAACGTTGAGAGTGCCCGCAATAACACCGAGGCCGGCGAGAAGAAAGTAGTGCCACAATTCCATGAGTGACAGATCCTAGCCGCATTTTAGTAAACGCGCTGGAGAGAACCGGAGGAAAAACGGAGTCTCCCAGCAGGATGCGAGAGAGCCATTTGGTTTCTTGCCAGACGGGGCTTCCTTTCGATAGCTTGATCCCCACCCATGAAGTTCCTCCTGTTCCTCATCACCGCCGCCGTCACTCTCCCCGGATTCGTGTTTTCACAAGACGCGAAACCCGAGGACGAGAACGCCGTGAATTCGAAAAACAAACCCTCAGCGATGATGGCCGATTCGCCGGTCGTCTTCCCCGACAAGGGCGCGCTCCCGGCGGAGTTTCCACCCGACCTCGACGTCAAGAGAGTCAGCCCCGAACCCTACTATTCGATCACCGAAACGCCCGCGCGGTCGATCGCTCAGATCGATGCGATCCAGAGCAAGATGATCAAAGGGGAATTCACCCCTCCTCCCACCGATTGGGAACATCTCTCGCGGACGAAGCAATTGCTCACCGAAGGCGGCGACCTCCACATTCTCGGACTGGGTGACAGCATCATCAACGACACCTTTCGCTCGGGCTGGGTGGGGAAACTCGCAGAGAAATACCCGAAGGCTAAGATCAAAGGGAACGTCTACGTTCGCGGTGGCGGAGCGTGCCGGCACTACTGGATCGAGGACCGCATTCCGAAGAACCTTGTGCCGCTGAAGCCCGACCTCGTTTGCATCGGCGGAATCAGCCAGAAAAAGGACTACGAGGCGATCCGCTCCGTGATTCAGCAAATCCGGAAAGACCTGCCCGACACCGAGATTCTGCTTTCAACCGGCGTGTTCGGAAACGTCGACCCGCGCCGTCCTGACCTCCTCGCCACCGCCCAGCACTCCGGCGTTTCCGACTACGGCAGAGAACTCAAAAAGATCGCCGACGAACTCGACTGCGCCTTCCTCGACATGACGACTCCATGGGCGGAATACATCGTCTCCTCCGGCGTCCACCCACATCGTTTCTACCGCGACCGCGTTCACGCGAACGAATACGGCGAGCAGATTTTATCGAAGATCCTGTTGTCGTTTTTTAACGTGGATCGGTGAGGTGGAAACGTTTTATCACCCGACGGATTCATCGGGGCGCCGGTGCGCGCATCGCGATCACCGCGCTTACAGAAGGCCGAAGACGTGATCTTCATCCTTGCCGCGGGGCATGCTGACACGCTGGCCGGGATGAATCGTTTCGAGCGTTGTTTCCAGCAGCGACGCGAGGGCACGGTGCGCCAAATCCACTTCTTCAATTCCGGTGCGTTGACTCGCGTCGCAGAGAGGACAGTGCTCGAATCGATACTGCTGAGCGCCGTTCACGATCTCTTCGGTGTGTGAGGAACCGAGAGATGTAACGATGCAGCCCAGGGCGAGACGTGCGCGTTCATCGGCAGAGTGATCCGGAGTCTGTTTCGCGATCTGCCGCGCGAGGGACAGTCCCAGCGCATGACCAAACCCGTCGACGACGTGTTCGTTGATCGAAGTTTCTCCCGGGACATCGCTCGACATGGCATCCTCGAGAAGGATTTCGCTCAGGTCGATGGCACCCTCTTCCTCATCCAGCTTTGCCAGCAAATGGAATCCACCCTCCGCATCGCCCTCAAGATAAATCGTTCGCTGAAACATGACGACGTCGCGAGCTTCGGTTCTCACAACGTAACTGTAAACCGGGCGTGAATGGGACTCTGACATAGACTTAAGTTGGGTGGGACACTTGGTGAGAAGTTACAGTGTATCATCGCAACTTCGATGTCGATGACAAGTTCCGCGGCGCTCACTGAGCCGGGGGCGAAATCGGCCGAACTGATTTTTTCCCGGAAATTTGTTACACTTTCCACCTCGCGCGGAGAGAGAGGTTGCCCCCGTCCCGGAAAGTGACGGGGAAGTGCGCAGTTGAATCCGACTCCCGGAAATATGAAAACATTTTTACCTCTCCTCACACTCACCTTCGTGGTCTGGACCGCCGCGGCGAACGGTCAGGACACGATGCTGGAAAGTTTTACGGTCGCCCCCGGTCTCGAGGCGACGCTGTGGGCGGGCACGGATCTGATTCACAGCCCGGTCGCTATCGCGGTGGACGCGAAGGGGCGGGTCTGGGCAACCGAGGACCTTCAGCACTCGGGCGATGAGAAGGTCCACGCGCGCATCAAGATTCTGGAGGACATCGATGAGGACGGACGTGCTGATTCGGTGAAAGTGTTCGGGCCGACCTTTGACTCGAAACCGCTCGGGATCAGTGTTTTTGACAACGTCATCGTCGTCTCCATGGCCCCGAAGATCCACGTCTTCACCGACGTGAATCGCGACGACGTTTTTGATCCCGAAGTCGATACGGAAGCCATCCTCGCGGAAGGGTTTCACGGCAGCACCCACGACCACGCCCTCCATCAGGTCGTCCCGGGGCCAAGCGGCAAATGGTATCTAAACCACGGTAACATCGGCGCGGATGTCACGATGGCGGACGGCCGGAAAATTCACGCGAGTTCCTACTACAGCCAGAATCCCGGGAGCATTGGCAAAAAAAGTTTCGACGACCGGCTCTACGTCGGCGGCTTCGGGCTGCGGATGAATCCTGATGGCAGCGGTGCCGAAGTCATTTTCCAAAACACGCGCAACGCCCACGCCATGCTCGTCACTTCATTCGGTGACGTGCTCCAGGCGGATAACGACGACCCGGCTCATTCGCGCGCCGCCTGGGTCATGGAACATTCAAACTTCGGCTACGCGGCCCTCGAGGATGGAAACCGGTCGTGGGAAGATTCGGCGAAAAGCTGGGAGAAAAAGACCGTCACCGAGGAGGTCAAAGAGAACGCCTACGAGCGGCATTCCAAGTCCGTCCTCCGCCGCGACGAAGGCCATTGGCGCGAGCATTTCCCCGGCGTCACTCCTCCCGGAAACGTGTGGGGACCGGGCGCTCCCACCGGCGACTACATGATCGAGGGCGACGAGCTCGGCGAAGCTTTTCGCGGCAGCTACCTCGTCTGTGAAACGGTCCATCGCGCCGTCTTCAGCTTCCGCCCCGAACTCCGCGAGGCGCAGATCGAGCTGCTGGACCTCGAGAAGAATTTCTTCGCCACGGACCGCGCCTCCGAAAACAAATCGGCCGCCGCATTTCTCCCTTCCGACGTTGCCGGTGCCACCGACGGCGCGCTCTTCGTCAGCGACTGGAACTCCGGCACGAACGCTCGAAAGTCCGGCAACGGCGAGGGCGCGATCTTTCGTATCGCGAAGAAAGGCGAACCGGTCAGCACCCCGAAAATCGACTTCGACACCACGCAAGGACTTCTCGATGCCCTGAAAAGTCCCGCCCCCGGCGTTCGCTGGGTCGCACAGGATCGACTCAAGAAAAAGGATGATGTCTACGAAGCCGTTGCCGCCTTTTTTCAGACGAATCACGCCAACCCTTACTATCAGGCGCGCGCCGTTTTCCTCCTCGCGCAGCTCAACGATGAGCGCGGCACCGCCGACGTAAAGGCCCTGCTTCAGTCCGACGATCCCCGTTTGCGGATCACCGCGTTTCGCGCCCTGCGATTCGGCGAACGCGAACCGCTCCTGCCGCTGGTCGAACAGTTGGCCGACGATCCTTCACCTGCGGTTCGACGGGAAATTCTCGCGGTGATGCGGGACATGGAGTTTGAGAAAATCCGCCAACCACTCGAAAAACTCATCGCCGGCTACGACGGGCAAAACCGCTGGTATCTCGAAGCGCTCGGAGCCGCGTTCGACGAGCACCGCGACAAGATCTATGAGCAAATCGTAAAGCCACAGCAATCCGATCCGGTCGTATGGGATGAGCGACAGCAGAACCTCGCGTGGCGATTGCGCTCCCCCGCAGCGCTGTCGGATTTGGCCGATTGCATCCTCGCGCAGGAACCTGACACGGCCACCTTCCGCAAACTGGCTTACACCTACGGTCTCTGCTACACCGACGACGAGCGCCGGCGGAATCTCGAAATCATGAAGCGCTTCCAATCGCACGAGGCGTTCAAGGGTGAAGACTACCAGCAGACGATCACTGAGTTTCTCGAGAAAGACATCAGTGACCCGGATCCTGAGCCGCTCACACAGAGTTACCTTTTCCCCACAAAATTCGGAGTCGCGACCAAGATGGGAACGATCGAAGAAATCGCCGCGCTCGAGCCGAATCTCGACAGTGGTCGCGCGCGGGCAACGCTTTGCATGATGTGTCACCGGATCGGCTCCGGTGGCGCCCCCTTCGGTCCCGATCTCACTAACTGGGGTCAGGTGCGGGACCTCAATTCCGTGATCAAAGCGCTCGTCGATCCCTCCGCTGAGCTGGCGCACGGCTTCGACAAGCCCGTCGTCGTGACCCAGAACGGACACCGGCTCGAAGGCGTTTCCCGCGGCTACAGTTGGCACTCAGGCGCGATTCGTGTCAAAACGATGGGCGGTGCCACGCTCAAGATCCCTTTCCGCCGCCCCAAGGCGAAGATCGAGTTTCCCGAAAATCATTCCTGGATGCCCTCCGCCTCCGACATGGGGTTGACCAGTCAGGACGTCCGCGACATCGCCGCCTACCTCATGGGCGACATCGCCGGCGAGATCGACAGCGGCCTCACCGCCGAACTCAAGCCCGCGTTCAGTCACGGAGAAGGCCCCGGCTGGGTCGAACTGACCGGCGAAGATTTCCACAACGTCAGTTGTTTTCCCGACACGTGGCGCTGGGAAGGCAGCCACGCGTGGTGCACCGGAAAGCCCACCGGCGTGATCCGTTACCGCGATCCCCTGACCAATTTCGAATTCTCCTGCGAATGGATGCACAAAAAAAAGGGCGGCAACTCCGGCGTCTTCGTCTGGGCTTCGCCCGAATCGCTCAACGCCGTGATGAAGCGGGGACGCGGACTTCCCAAAGGTATCGAGGTGCAGGTGCTCGATCTCGGCTACCGCGAAGTTTATGAAAAAGCCTTCAAGAAAAAGGGCGATTGGTTCACGAGTCACGGCGACGTCTTTGCCGTGGGCGGTGGCGTCAAGATGAAGCCCTTCCCGCCCGTCGGCCCCCGCGGCAGCCGCAGTTTCCCCTCGAAGGAATTGTCGAAGGGAATCAACGAATGGAATCACTACTACATCCGCGCGATCGACGGCGTCGTCCGTCTCTGGGTCAACGGCGAAGAAGTCTCCGGCGGCGAAAACATCAGCCCCGCGAAGGGATATCTCTGCCTCGAGTCAGAGGGCGCTCCCATCGAGTTCAAGAATCTGCGACTGAGAGTGCTTCCTCCGTTCGAGACGAAGATGGACGTGGCGCTGGATGAGTTCCCGACGTCTGGCGCGGGCACGGATGTGAAAGCAAAGCCGAAAGCGGCGCCCGGGACGAATTCAAAAATGAAAGCCGTGAGCCCCGGAAAAGGGCACGCGCTGTTGGGAACCTGGACCTATCGCAACACCTACACCCGCGAGTTCACCGAAGACGGTCGCTGCATTCTCCGGAACGGCGACGAAATCATCTGGACCAAGCCCGTGACGGAAGTCTCGCCGACATCAGCGACCGTCGAAGGACGATACAGGCATGTGTTAGAGGGCGATGTCCTCAAGGTGGAGGGGAAATACGAGGCGCGTCGGGAGTAGGCCGTCGATCGATTTGCCAGGCACCTGCGCGCGAGCCGTGCATTCACCTCGACTATCTGACGGGGCAAGCGTCGGGCAAACAGCGCCCCTCGGAGGCCGGAAAACACGTCTCCCGGCCGGGATTCAGTCGCGACCGTTTCATGACAGGAAGATCTCAGGCAGGCGAACCGGGCGCATCGTTTCGGCTGATAAACAGGCATGGATGGTGTATCCCCCGGCCAGGAGGGTGTCGCCGCGATGAACTTCACAATGAGCCCGGACGCGTGTTTTCCCTTCCAGGGTGAACCATCCCCGAATATCGAGAAGGTCGTCGTAGCGCGCCGGCTGCCGGTAATGGCAGCGGGCTTCTATGACGGGAAGCAGAAACCCCTTGGTCTCCATCTCCTTGTAGGTCAGACCCAAAGCACGGAGCGCCTCATTACGGGACCGTTCGAAGTAGACGAGAAAATTGGCGTAGTAGACGACTCCCATCTGATCGGTATCCGCATAGGGCACTCGATAGGTAAGCAGGGTTTCGGTGTTCGGTTCAGTCGCCATATCTGGATCTAAAGAACGAAGGAGCTCGAAGCAAGGGGGAATGTGAAAGACTGAGCGATGTCGGCGTGGCGGCCGGTGTCGAAGGAGGCCTGATACAACTCTTATCGAAACGGTGCATTGCTGAATCCCCAAAGCGACAGGATTTGGTTTTCCCGCGAGCGGTCCCCGCCTTCGACCGCTTCGACGTGCGAAAGGAGAGGATAGGAGAGCGAGTCGTCATTGACACATCGCGGAATGAAATTCACGGTTTGACCTCCCCTTTTGAATAAAACGCGACGGCGCACGCAGGCTAAAGAAGCTCGCGAACGGTCCGCCGCTTTGACGATGAATTCGCATCCATGACGTCCCGCCTCTTGATCCTTGTCCTTTTGTTCGCGCTGACCGTTCCACACGGAGCGGCGGAGGAACCGGAAAAACCGAACGTTCTCTTCATTGTCATCGATGACTTGAACGACTACGTCGGCTGTCTCGGAGGGCATCCCAACGCGCTCACGCCGAACATCGACGCGCTCGCCGAATCGGGGCTGCTTTTCACGAACGCCCACTGCAACTCCCCGGTTTGCAATCCGTCGCGCAGCTCGCTGTGGACGGGGCTGCGTCCTACGACGACGGGGATCACGACGAACCCTTCGGGCTGGTTCCGCGACAACCCGGAATTTCGCGACGTCATCAGTCTTCCCCGGGCGCTCGGCGATGCCGGATACCTGACCGCCGGATTCGGCAAGCTCTTCCATTCCGGTCATCGCGATCACGCCTGGCCCGACTGGCAGCAGCACCGCCGCTACCACTACGGTCCGTTCCTGAAGAAACGTCTCCGCCACCGGAGCGACGATATCCTTTCCGACTGGGGCGTTCCCCCGTCGGCCCCGGAACTGCGCGTCGGGCTGAAACCTTCCGATCCCGCTGCGGCTTCGTTTGACGGGGAAATCGCCGACCGCGTCATCGCCCGCCTCGGCGACACCCACGATCGCCCTTTCTTTCTCGGATGCGGCTTCTACCGCCCCCACACGCCGCTCTACGCGGAACAAAAGTGGTTCGACCTGTTTCCCGGCGAAAAGATCGAGCTGCCGCCACTGCTGGAAAACGACAACGACGACCTGCCCTACTTCGGCAAGAAGCCGCGTCGCGAAGATGACATCGAAGCGCCCGGACTCTGGAATCACGACTGGGTCACGAAGCACAACTACTGGCGGGCGATCATTCGCGCCTACCTCGCCTCGATCGCTTCCGTCGATGCCGAAGTCGGACGCGTCGTCGAGGCGCTCCGCGAAAGCCCCCACGCCGACAACACCTGGCTGTTTCTCTTTTCCGATCACGGCTGGCATCTCGGGGAGAAGAAACACTGGGGCAAAGCCGCGCTCTGGGAGCAGACGACCCGCGTGCCCTTCATCGTCGTCGGTCCCGGCATCGAACCGGGCGGAATCTGCGACGAACCGGTCGAGCTGCTGAGCCTCTACCCCACCGTGCTCGATCTCGTCGACCTCGAGCCGCCGCACCAACTCGAAGGCGTTTCCCTGCGCCCGTTGTTGGAAAATCCCGATGCCACGTGGGAGCACCCCGTCTTGACCACTTTCAGCGACCACCACGCGCTGCGCACCGACCGCTGGCGCTACATCCGTTACGTCGACGGGAGCGAAGAACTCTACGATCACGAAAACGATCCACACGAGTGGGACAATCTCGCGGTAAAGGATCATGCGATGCTCGCACCACTCCGCGAAGCCCTCGGGAAAATCCTGACGGAACACAAAAAGTATCCGTGAGGTCGCGCGTTGGCCTCAACAGCGAGCGTCTTGAATTCCGCGGGGGAAGGCTCTGAGGGTTCACTGCCAATGCATCACTTTGTCTCCACGCTTGTGAGCAGGAAGTCGATGAAGCGTTGAGGGTGAGGATGCGAACGATCAGGCCTCACATAACTCAAAACCGAGGTGTTCGGAAGTTCCGGAAGCGATTCGCCGAAGAGAAAGTTCAGGTCTTCAACGACGGCAGAATGGAGGGATGCATCAAAACCAGTTCGAGAGAGTCCGAGTCGTCTGTGCCCGCTACTCGCTCTGCAACTCCTTCAGCACGGCGATGATGTCTTCCGGCTCGGCGCGGCGACGGTAGTCAGCGTCGAGGAAGGCGTAACGAATCACGCCGTCCGTTCCGATCACGTAAGTCGCCGGCAGAGGCAACCGGTCGGCGGCTTTTTCTCCGCTGCGCTCGACCAGTTTGAACTTCTCCGCGTAGCGCACGCGGGTTTCGTCGTTGAGTTTGAAAACGAGACCGAATTGATCCGCCACTTTGTGATCGATGTCGCTGAGCACTTCGAAGGGCAGCCCCTGTTCCTTGACCGTTTCGGCGGTAGTGTCAGGCAGCTCGGGCGTCAGCGCGACGAGGGTGGCACCGAGCTTTGTAAAGTCGTCGTTGTGCTTCGTCAGCGAGGCGAGGGCAATGTTGCAATAGGGACACCAGCCACCGCGATACCAGGTGAGCACGACCGGTCCCTCTTTCAGCAGATCGGAAAGCCGAACCTGCTTGCCGTCGGGATCGCCAAGGGTGAAGTCGGGTGCTTTGTCCCCGACCTTCAGCGCCTGATCGGTGATTCCCGACTCCTGCAATTCGGCGAGCGCTTTTTCCTGGCTCTGAATGATCTCCGGCGAAGCCTTTTCAAGAAAGGCATCGCGGCGGGCGTCGAGCTGGTCCTGGAGGTCACCGGCGAAGACGGGAAAGGCGGATGTGGTGAGGCCGATGGCGAGAAGAAGCGACAGGGAGAACGCGGGCTTTGGAGATGGGGAGGTTGGCTGCATGCTGGAGCTTAGTCGACCCGGTTGGGATTGTCTTACAGCCTGCGGGACCGCCCCCCGTGATCGCGACGCGCCAGCGCGAAGTGACGCTCAACTACCGCAGCCCCACCGGGGCCGAGGTGGAGAACGCCCTGCGATTGCTCGACCTCACCCGCAAGGAACGCGAGGCGATCCACAAGAAGACTACCGGCGCCGCGCACCTTCCTCATCGAGCTGGCTAACGGCAGCTATGGGTATCTTCCTTCACAGAACCGGGTCGAGCTGGGTGGGTATGAAATCTGGCTGGGGACGTCGCGGTTTGAGAAGGAGTTGCTGAACGTGCTGGTGAAGGCGTTGTTGGTGATGTTAGGGGAGCTTTTTTTTTGGGGGGGGGAGGGATGAGGCAGAGATGGGCTGGCGGGAATGGGTTGTTAGAGCGGGGTTTGTTGAGAATTGTTGACTGAACCCTATTGATCATTATGGAGGTTAGTAGTTTACGTTGGGATTGCCTTACGTAGCGAAAAAGTCCTGATGGGACTATTCGACAGGGTTGGGTCAGGGAGGAAACAGGGTTGGCTCGAGTTATAGTGTTGGAATCGCCCGCCAAATCCGAAGACTCTTGGAAAGGAACGTTCACTGTGGCAGCACACAAAAGTGCGTTCGAAGCACAGCTGGAGCGACCATTTGATAATCCGAAGATATAGTGAAAATTGCGCGATGCGACCGTTGCCAGATCCCGATCTATCTTTGCGAGATGCTTCGGATTTTATTTTTGATTGCCCGCTAGCTCGACGTGCCCTCACTCATCCCGATCCTCCATACATTGGCGTCTTTCTCCGAGAGTTGGTCCAAGAAATCTATCGATTGACATTAAGTTGCCATCTCCCTGAATTTACCGATCATGGGTTATCTCATCTGTGTAGCCTAGTGGACCGATTGAGTCGGTGGACCGTAAGCCCGTCCTCCGCACGGTCTGGCCGAGTTATCGACCAGCCGCAATTCACGCCGGAAACCGCTACAGTGCTGCTTCTGGCCACCCTTCTTCACGATGTAGGAATGCTCTCTCAAAGACCTGAAGACTTACCAGAAAGTGAACAGCTAACAGGAACACGCTCTACTCAAAGTTTGTCGGAATGGGTTCGCGCAACTCACGTCACTCGGCTAGAACAGTTGGTCTCGCGGCTTTTCCGAACGTCAGAATACACTGAAATCCTTGAGCATCCGATTTTTCTACGATCAATTAAGGTCGCGCAGGCTCACGAGAAATGGCCTTGGGAATGGAATCAGTTTTCGTTTAGCAGTGTTGATGAGGGGTTAGCGGCGATGCTCGCTGTTTCTGATTTACTAGACGAAGATTCGCTACGGTGTGACTCGAAGACATTGCTGCGCCACCGTTTCGGAAGCGCGCTAAACGTCGCCCATTGGATCAGACACGGGTTGACACAAGGTCGAGTCTTAGTTGATGAGGGGCAAATAGCTGTACAACTTGCTCGACCTGACAACACGGATGTTCAAATAAATACGGTGTTTACTGCTCTCAGGAATCATTACAAACTCGTACTTCTCTATGCCGAACAACTGGACCAAGTGTCTGCCAATTTAGTTTCCGTTTCATTCACTCCAAGCTCGGGGATACCTTCCTTACTTGCTTCGGGGATACACGATTGGAGCGAACTATCTGAATTTGCTACTCAGGGTGCTTTGGTATATCACTTGCTCTCAAGCTTTATGCCGTGGGCATTAATCGATGCTCGGAGGATACCCGATTCTGACGTGCAACGACTTTTGCAGATTGGTCTAGTACCAATTGACCTTACACGCTTTTACGAAATTCGAGGTACCGTCCCGCCGCATACCACGGCTGAACAATGTTTTCAAGCGCTTCTATAAATGGGTGACGATTATAAAATAGAATCTAAGAAACGTAGGGCGCTCGAGTTTCTAAGGACGGAAGCTTATTCCGCGCACCTTGAAGGAAATGGTCTTAGAGTAGGAAGCTTATGTTCATCGGCTGCGAGCCAAATTCTAAAAATAGTAGAATCTGGTGATTTCGACCTCCCGGTTAGGGATATCTTGTGGGCATTCTTTTTTAAGGCATTCTGGCTCCTTAGTGGAAATGAGCTGTTTATTATCCGTTCTAAGTTTAATAAAATTCCCGTTCGAAGTGACGACGATAAAACTGTAGCCAAACTATTTCAATGTTACCTAAGTCATCTTGAACAACCCTTAGAGGGAGGCGGGCACACAGCGGGGTTATTGGACGATGTGTGTGCGACGGATTTTGGAACCACCCCAAGTTTGGAAACGCGAGAACTTGCGAGACACCTCATCGAGCTGTCGTGGTTTCGTACGGTTTCTAATTGGGAGTGGAGAGACACTGTTAGGAGGTGGATCTCGTCAGATAGTCATTGGTTAGCGGATAGCCTGAGCGGTCTTGAAGAGAGATTGTCAGTTCAAACCCGGTTGACAAATCCATGCAAAGAACACCCCAAGTTGCATATTAAATTCGCTGAGGAAATTCGAAAAATTCATCCACTAGCTGAGATATGGTTGCTTCATCTTGAGAATGATCGGGCCGCAGTTTTGGAGAAAGTTGAAAAGCTGGCGGCCCTTAATACTAGCGACCCTTTTCGTTGGCTCCAAATCGCTGATTACTGGCAAACGAACCTGCTGCCGGGGCAGCAAGATCAAAATTCCCTCGGCGATTGGTTTTCGAGGCGACTTGAAATGTCGCTCAGTTTTCCTCTCTTCGTTTTTCATGAAAAGCGGCATTCGAAAATCATTGAGCTTCAAAAAACACTTCTCCAAAAATCAAGCTCAGGAGCGGCAAACCTCCGATTTGAGATTTGGCAGCTTGCTATGCTGCACGAAATTGCGTCTTTACGTCTTTGGGATTATTGGATGTGGAGGGATGCAGTGCAGCCTCAGTCGGAAGTTTTTCTTGAGTCCTCACGGTGGGACGATTGCAACGACTTCGTTCCTGTAGCTGGTATCGATTTGGGCGTAAGAGTTGGAGCGATCGGGCGGCGTGACAAAGACCGTTTCTCGCGATATGCCCAAAGAAGATTAGAGAAAATCGACTCAAAATTGCTCGGGGATTTGTTTCCTTCAATATTTGAGACATATCCTCGGCACAGCTATTATGCCGCTGAAATCCTGTTCGACGTAGGGGATCTCGTGCCTGAGTGCCATTGGGAAAGAATGGCTCACTGGGCGATGGCCTACTTCAAGCAATTGAACGAACAAGAACAGGGTGCCGGGGGGTGGCATCTCAATCCGTTTCAGATGTTCAGCTCTATTTTTCCGCTAGTAGCACTAAATTCTGAACTTTGGAAAATTCTCACAGAAGGCATGCTTTACCTAGCGAGACTTTCAGTTAGCGTGCGAGATTCAAAAATTAGTGGCCTTCTTAGAGATTGGCTGCTTTGGGCGCCCTTAGAGGCTGCTCAAAAAATTGCCGGTGAGCTTTGCCTGCAAGGCGGAGATTTTTCGTTCCGATTCTTTCGATTAAAATTCCTGATTGAGGTCCATCGCGCACGAGAAGTTCTCGATGAATCTATGTTTTCTAATATCGATAAAAATTCCGATTCGTGGTTGGAGATTGAATTGGCAAAGATCGTTAAAGGCGATTCAAAAAATGTGGAGCAAACGCAACTCAAAGCTCGTGTTAGAAAGAAGGTTTTAGAATCATGTATTCAGTCGGTTCCGGAAGACGAAAATCCGAATCTAGCAATCGGTTCTGTGATCGGAGGCCTTGAAGATGTAGAATTATGGAAAAGAGACGATCAGGACATTGTGGAGGCAATTATCAGCGCTATCAACTCACCTAATGTTTTGCGAGAAAGAATTCCGGGGCTCGTAAATACGCTCCAGTTGATCGCAGCAAGCGCTTCTGAAGAGCTTCTTCAATATATCATTCCTGCAACGAGTGAGTTAGTTTCGAACCCTCCCAAGGGTCGTGCGCATAGCCTAGGAAGTGGTCCTTTTTCTACGATTCAGTTTTCAGGAGTGGAGGAGTCGGAGGTCATCACCGATCTTGGGTGGCTCGCCTTCCAATTAGTCAGGAAATTGGAGGAGGAAAAAGCTTACGAAATCTTCTTCGAGTGGGCGGACGTGGCAATCAGAGTTCGCTCACCTGAGCCTTTAGCGATAGCGTTTTACGGATGTCTCGTAATTGGACGAAAATCTACGGAGCTCCAAAAACGGGCATTTCAATACTGCACCCTTTTATTTTCTAATTTATATTCTCTTCAAGACTCTGACTCACGTTCCATCGCGTTGTCTTCGGCTCTAAGGTATTCAGAGTCGTTCGTCTGGAATCGAAATCTTGATCCTTCTAAGACAGCGGACGATCAGAATATTACTGCAGATTTTTTCTTGAATCTATTTAATCGCTACAGATTTTCATTCGTCAACTCTGACGATGGACGTATTAGAAGCGCCACAGGAGCGGTAATGTTCAAAGTAAATTTGGCAAACCTCCTTGACGACGAAGGGCAGAAACTTCTTTCAACATTACGTTCTGACAATCGAGCAAGTGTTCGGTTTGAATCCAACGGTGGAATAAATGAACATTTGAATCGGCGGTAAACCTGTTACCTCGGAAACAGCGACAATTGCTTACTGATCTTCCCCCCCCAACTCACCTCACCTCCCACTCAACCCGCCGCACTTTGCCGCCAAGACTCTTCGAAACCAACGCCTCACGCGCGGCCTCATCCAGCGCGGGCCCGCCTTGCAGGTAGCGATCCAGAATCGCGGGGACGATTACCTGGAGTGCTTTGGTGACATCGGTGTCGGCTTTGATTATGCCGGTTCGAGGGCCTCCGGTGGGATCGGAGAAGCTGAAATGGTGCGCGTCGTGGAACCAGAGGAGGTGCTTCTCACCCCCGGGCATGAGCCGGAAGAAGTCGCGGTGCCCCTCACCGTCCAGATCTCCGGTTCCTGAGATGCCGGCAAACGGACGCGTCACTTTCGAAAAACTGTCGGCGTCGAAGAAGTTTCCGTTCGCGCTTTGCGGGCTCAGGGCGATGCCCATGGTGATGCGAGGTTCGGCGAGATCGTCGTCGATCCCGACCGGCTTTGCTCCGCAGCAGACCATCGCGGTGTAGGCGCCGTAAGAGTGACCGAGGATCGCGATCTTCGACAGGTCGATGCGGCCTTTGAGTCGTTCATCCTCCCGGTTCCATTTCTCGGCGAGGTCGATCGCGAAGCGCACGTCGAGCGGCCGTTTTTTTCTCGCGGTCATGTCTTCGCCGCACTCGATGAGCGCTTCCCGAAATCCGATTCCCTGACTGCGCATGCGCCGGCGGATGTCGTCGGTGTTGCTCGTGACGTGCTCGAGGCACAGGGCCACGTAGCCCCGCCGCGCGATTTCGGAAGCGAGGGCATACATCCCGTTGCGACTGCCGGCCCCGCCGTGAGAAACGAGGACGAGAGGCCGGGCGTCTCTCTGCTTCGGCAGGTGAAAGGTGAGCGGAACATTGCGATCCCGCGCCGCGTCGTGGTTTTCCGGTAAGTCGATGACCGACTCCGCCGCAGCAGCGCCCGTTATTCCCGTGAAGAAAGCGAGGGCGGCCAACACACACACACCGACGTCCCGTTTCAATAACGACATTTTTGCAAAGACGACCCGGCACACAAAAATAGAACAACTCATGACGGTTCCTGTAACCCTGCCGGGGAGGGGCCGGTTGCGAACTATTTTCCCGGACGGAGCGGAATTGCTCTAACATGAGCAGAAATCCGGCGATTCGCACTCCGCTCCCGTGAACCAACAGGGTTGCTTCATCGACTTAACCCTGTTGATTCGTTTTCCTCACGGCTTCCGATATGTGATTCCTTCCATTTCTCCGAAACTGACAAAATCGATCTTTTTCAAAAAACTTGTTACACTCCCGGCCTCCCACGGAGAGAAGTAACAAGCCCATGTTGTCTGAAGAAGATCAGGAAACATTCACCCGCTTGTGGACCGAGGCGCAGCCGACGGTTTCGCACTACCTGCTGTCGCTCGTTCGCGATTCGACGACGGTGAAGGATCTGCTGCAGTCCACCGCGCTGGTGCTGCTGCGAAAATTTGACGATTACGACCGCGCTCAGCCTTTTCTTCCCTGGGCGATGGGGGTCGCAAAATTCGAACTGCTCGGGCATCGCCGCGACGAGGCGCGGAGCCGCGTGATGTTCGATTCGGACCTGCTCGATGCCTACACGGAAAAGTGGTCGGAGCTGGCCCCGCAACATTCCGACGAGTCGGCCGCGCTGCAAACCTGCCTCGCCAAGTTGCCGAAACGTCTCAGCAAGGTGATCCGACTGAGATATTTTGAGGGTCATCATTCCGGCGAGATCGCCGAGGCGCTAGGGCTGACCGCGGGCAACGTGCGGGTCACCTTGCAGCGCAGTCGCGAGCAACTTCGTCAGTGCGTCGAGCGGGAGCTCAGGCTGGAAGGAGGTTCGGTATGACGGATGATACGGAGACTCTCATCGCGGGATGGCTCGACGGCGACCTCGAGCCGGTCGAACAGGAGCGCCTTGAAAGCTGGCTCCGCGAAGCCCCCGAAAATCTCGAGCGTCTCGTCGAGGCGTCGATCAGGGATCAGCAACTGCGCGAAGCGGTTCAGGTATTCGAAAATCGCGCTTCAGCGGAGAAAGCGCCAGTGGTTCGGCCATCACGACGGCGTTTCCTGCCGGCGCTGGCTGCGGCGGCGATCGTCGTGTTAGGACTGGCGGGTGCGCTCTGGTTTTCCGGCAGCCGGTCAGATTCCGGAGCGATCGCCGAGGTCATGGCCGCTGAAAATGTCAGGCTCACGAACCGCGAGGAAGCACTCAGCGTGGGTTCATCCTTCGCGACGGGCCCGATCGTTCTCGAAGCGGGACGCCTCGAGCTTCAGCTCGCCTCCGGAGTCCATCTCGAAATGACGGGGCCACTCGAAGGGGAGCTGATCGATGCGATGCATCTACGGCTCAAGTCGGGTCGGCTCAATGCGAACGTGGGCGAACGCGGCAAAGGATTCACGGTCTACACTGATGCCGGCGACGTGATCGACCTCGGAACGGAGCTCGGCATCGAAGCGGATCCGGACGGGGAAAGCCGGGTCGCGGTCTTCACGGGAAAAGTCGAAGTCCGCCCGCGCCACCGCAACGAAACGCGAGACCCCGAGACGATTCTTCTCACCGAGGGTCAGGCCGCCCGCTTTTCGGCGCTCGCAGGGCTGCGCCGCTGGGACCATGTCGCACTCGCAGCGCAGGCCGCCGGAATTTCCTCAAAATCCCCCACCGGAGTCGTCACGAAAGTTCACGACAACCTCGGCAACGAGGAACTGAATCCCTTCTACGGAGTCGTCGACGGCGGCATGAAAGACGGAGCCCTCGCCTTCACCGACAAGCCGAATCCCCGCTGGCACGCGGCAGTGGACTCGACCTTTCCCGAATGGCTCGAAGGCGCCGACCAGATCCGCACCTACCATCAGTTCCGCAGTCGTCACTACTACCGCCTCCACCTCGAAATCGCCGAACCGGCCGTCGTGTACGTGTTTCAGGATTCCCGTTTCGAAGCGCCGAAATGGTTGCGGAACCAGTTCACGTCCACCGGCACGCAACTCCGCGTCGGCCCGTGGAACCCCGCGATGGCGAACGAGCCGGGGGTTGTCATGGAAAAGGACGGTCCCTACCTGACCGCCGACGTCTGGAAGCGCGAGGTGCCGGCCGGTGAGGTGATACTCGGCCCGCCGCGCGATCGCGAGGACGAAGATTCCGCGGCGATGTATGGACTCGCGGTGAAGCCACGTCGCGATGCCCCCTGACTTTCACCACACCCTGTTGGGCCGATGCCCCTCCCCTGTTGAATCCATTTTCGTGAACAAGACACCATGAATACCACCCTTTCGAAATGCCTTATCCGTTCTGACTTTCGAATCCTGACACGTCACTTATTTCCAGTGCTTTTGACCGTGCTGCTCCTGTCGGGTTCATTCGACGGAGTGCGAGCCGCTGACGGAAGCGCTCCCGCGAGCAAGCCTAACATTTGCATCCTGCTCGCTGATGACTTGCGGGCGGACTGCCTTGGGATTCTGGGGCATCCCATAGTCAAGACACCCAACCTCGACGAGGTCTGCAAAGAGGGGCACATTTTCCGGAACACCTACGTCCTGGGCTCCAACGCGTCCGCGGTGTGTATCCCGAGCCGCCAGATGATACTGAAAGGGGTCAGTTACTTTCGCCCCGGATTCCGGACGAATAACACGATCCCCACCCTCGCGGAAACCTTCAGAAAGGCGGGATACCTCTCGATGCGGGCGGGAAAACCCAGGAACGGCGACGAGGTCTTTGACGAAAATAAGTACGGGGGACATGCCGACGGCAACGCGGATTACCTCGTCGAATTCATTCGGAAAAATGCCGGGGGAACGAAGCCTCTCTTTCTCTACATGGCGGGCCATGAACCTCACGACCCGCAATATGCGCCGGACAACTACTACGCGATGTATGATCCCGCCGATATTCCACTGCCGGTCAGCTTCCTGCCCTACCATCCGTTCGACAACGGTGCATTGCTCGAGGCCGACGAAACCAGAACGTTGAAATGGCCCCGCACTGAAAAGGCGCTCCAGGCCAAACTGGCAAAGTATTACGCGTCCACGACCTTCTGGGACGCGGAAGCAGGCCGGGTGATCGAGGCGCTGAAGCAAGCCGGGCAGTATGAGAACACGATCTTTGTCGTCTCCAGTGACAACGGGTATTCGAACGGCGATCACGGTTTGATGGGAAAACAGAACCTCTACGAATTCGGTGGGATGCACTCCTTCGTGATCTTTGCCGGTCCCGGCATCCCCAAAGGAGAGAGCCAATCGCTGGCCTATCTGATGGACATTTACCCCACGCTTTGCGACCTGACCGGCACGGCGTTCCCGGAGCAGCTCGACGCGAAGAGTCTGGCGCCCGTCATCACGGGTGAGTCGGCGAAGGTGCGTGACTATCTCTTCACTGCGTTCAAGAAAAACCAGCGCTCAATCCGCGACGATCGCTGGAAACTGATCCGGTACCCCCTGATCAATAAGACGCAGCTTTTCGACCTGCAAAATGACCCGCACGAGATGAGCGATCTCTCCGAAAAGCCGGAACATGTCGAACGCATCAAAACGCTGATGACAGCTCTCAAAAAACACCAAAAGCTCTACGGAGATAAAGCTCCCCTCGCTGTCGAAAACCCCGGCAACCCCCACTGGGATCCGGGCATCGGGAAAGCGGAGCTCGCGAGAAAAACGGCGGAGAAAGCCGCGCGAAATTCACGATAGGTGACGCCGCGATCGACTTACTGATCAGTCAGATAAGAGCCGCCGGCAGGGGTCACGCTTCGACCGTGGCCTGCAGCACTTCCATCATCCGCTTCATGCGGGCGTCGGCGACGGCTTTGCCTTTTGCCGCTTTCGCGCGAGCCGTCTTCTGATCGTTCGCGATCGCGAGCACGGCTGGAGTCAGCTTCGTTTCGGGTTCGTCGAAATCGTGATCGAAGAGCCATTCGGACAGACCGATGTCTTTCCACATGAAGCCCTTGCTCGTCTGCTCCTTGTAGCGGCAGACGATCGCGGGGATTCCGTGCCCGATGCACAGAATCGGACTGTGCTGCTCGTTGCCGAACAAACCGGCACAGCGGTCGTAGACGCTCTGCGCAAAATCGGTGAGCCAGTAATCCTCGCGCCAGACGACCCTCTTTTTCACGTCGTCCGGAAGCTTGTCGTAGATCATCTCCTTGTTGAGCTTCATCTGGGTGCCGTCCTCCGGACAAAGCAGCACTTTCATGTCGGTCTGTTTCACCACCGCGATGACAGCGTCGCGAAGTGGACCGATGTCGTGCTCCTTCATCTCCTCGTTGCGGGCGTGCTTCTCCGGATTGAACTTGTAGTTTTCTTTCACTTCCCAGTAGGGCGTGTTGCGCAGTTTCGGAATGCAACACATGAACTTCCCGTCCTCGAGACCGACCTCCGCGAGCCACTTGGACGCCGCCGCATCATTGGTGAGATCACAGGCAAAGGTCGCATCGGGACCGAACTCCATGATCGGACAGGTCGCTCCTTTATCCTTCGCCAACTGCAACGAAACCGAGTCCCGGAAGAAACAGAACTCGGCGTTGCTGATGACATCAAGTCCCTCCTCGGAAAATTGCCAGGTGACGCCGCCGATTCCGTAAGGCTTGCCGGTTTTCTCACTCCACTCGATGAGCGAATTCTGCGCGACGATGCCGGGGCCGGATCCGTGAAGGAGGAAATCACAATTTTCGAAGGCCTCCTCTTTGGCCTCCGCGGTACGAGCCATGATCTTGAGTTTGGGGAAACGCTTCATCAACATCTCCTCGACGCCGTTCCCGACATGACTCGGCCAAAGCGTGATTTCGTAATCGGGGAGGTGTCGCTCGAACAAGGTCAGCATGCCCGGGGTGTGGGCGATGTCGCCGATGTTGACGGTCTGCCAGGATGAGCGCAAAAGAATCTTCTTCGTCTCGCCGGCGCTTTGAGCTGAAGCAAAAGAGGTAACCGCAGAAGCGGCGGCGGCGGTGGTCGTGGAGAGAAATTGGCGGCGTTGCATGAGAAAGGGTCGAATACGTTTACGAAAACTCACAGTAAGCGTGGTGAGGGATTTTCGCTATGGCGTATCACCCGACATTGTTCCTGTCCAGTTCCGGAACCGGGTAGATTCTCCGCGACGCAAAGCGCGACACAATTAAAGACGAAATGTAACCGCCCCGGCCGCTGGCACGTCTTTCCCCACGACAATCCTATGAAGCACTTATTCCTCATCACCGTCGCTCTAGCTCTGACAAACCCTTTGTCAGCGCAGCGATTCCAACCAACCGGCGAGCGAAAGACGATTGTCGTCGACGGTGTCGAACGAGCCTATCGCATCCACGTCCCGGCGACGATAGAATCGGCAAAATCTCCTGCGGCGCTTGTGTTCTGTCTTCATGGGGGTGGCGGAAACGCAGAGTTGGCATCGGTCATGGGATGGACTCCCCGCGCGGAGAAAGAAGGCTTTCTCGTGGTCTACCCCGAAGCGCTGAACAAACATTGGAATGACGGGAGGGAGTCGAAAAAATTCGCGGAGCAGGATGCGAAGACAGACGATGTCGCGTTCCTCGTGGCTTTGCTCGATCATCTAGAGAGCAAATTTTCGATCGATCCGAAACGGATTTTCACGACGGGCCCCTCGAACGGCGGGTTCATGAGTCAGCGGCTCGCGATCGAAGTCAGCGACCGATTCGCTGCAGCCGGAGTCATCATCGCGGGAATCCCGATGCCCTATCTCAGCGGGAAGAAGCCCTTCGATCCGACTGAACCGATTTCGATACTGATGATGAACGGGACGGAAGATCCCCTCGTCCCCTACGAGGGAGGTCCGATCACGGCCGACTTCACGCCGCGTATCAAAAAGCCTGAGCCGGTCGAAAATGAACGCGGCGCCACCAGCTCCACCGATGAAGCGGTCGCGCTGTGGCGGAAGCACAACGGCCTCGAAGAGGCACCGGTCGAGACGGAGAACATTCCTGACAAAGACAAATCAGATGGCTGCACCGTCGAAAAGTCGAGCTGGAGCGGCGGCAAAAACGGAACCTCTGTCGTCCTCTACAAAGTGATCGGTGGTGGTCACACCTGGCCCGGCGGAGCGCAGTATCTACCGGAGAGAATCATCGGGAAAACGTGTCGTGATTTCGATGGACTGGACGCGATCTGGGATTTCTTCAAAGCCCACCCGAAACCGTAGCATCCGGGTCGATTCCGGGCCGCCTCGACCGGCGGGATTTCAGGAAAACGCCCTCGGCCCCCGTGCGATCGGGCCTCTCAAAGTCCCCCGCCCTGTCGAACTTCTCCGTATTTCTGGAACGACTGCCAGTCTGCGGCGTACGCGCCATTGAAGAGCCAGGAGGCAGCTTTCCCCTCGTCGCCGAAATCTCCGGCCGGACCCGTCTTCAAGGTTTGGTGGCCACCCGGAGTGAGACTCCAATTCTCCCCGCGCAAACCGGAGGCGGGATCGAGTTCAATCAGCTTGACCGGTCCCCTCGACGGATCGGCATCCTCCGGCACGCGGGCATTGAAACTGTGCTTCAGGAACGAGAAAACGAGGGGCCAGGTTTTGGAGGTGGGGCCGTGACCGGAGTGAGCCTCGACCGCGAAATTCCAAACCGCGTCGTGTTTTTTTCTCATGAGAGGAACCACGCCGAGGTTGGCCTCGTTGGAGGGACGGGCGAAAAAAGGATCGTCTTCACCGAAGATCACGAGTCCGGGAACGGCGGCAGCGCGAGGCTGAAACACCTGAAAAGTGGTTCCGGGACGCATCGAGACCCAGCCCCAGACCCGCTCGCCCGCTCCCGCCGTAAACAGAGCAGAAAATCCGGTTCCGTTCGAATGCCCGTAGAGAAAGAGCGGCGCGTTGGGAAGCTCCGGATGACCGGCTTCAGCTCCGAATTTCCCCAGCTGATCGAAGAGAAGGCTCTTCGGCCAGAAGCCACGCTGCACCGGATCGCCAACGAACCGAAAGAGCGCCAGATTCAGCTCGCGCGCGATTTTTCTCAGTTCAGGATTTTCAAAGAGCGACTTACCCGAGCCATGAGAAGAGATCGCAACGACGCCCTTCACCAGCGTGACGTCTCCGGGAATCCACAAGTCGAGCGTCACTTCCTGCTCCGGAGCCGCTCCGTTTTTCTCCACCAAATCCGTCCATTCCTGATCAGTGACGCGAATAACCCAGTTTTGAACGGGGCGTTTCCCCTCCGCCGGGGTTCCCCACTCGATCTCGTCGAGCACGCTGTCCCACGTCCCGCTTTTCGAATCCCCCCACTTCTCCCGCACCCAGTCGAGACTGTGGCTCATCGTCATCGTCTCTGTTTTGGTGATCTCAACGTCCTCCGAAAAAGCGGGCGACTGGATGAACAAGGTGAGAATCGCAAAAGCGAAAGCGTGGGAAAATGGTCGGTGGTTCATCATGAATTCTATTTCAGGGTAGCTTGAACTCAGCTGAGAGATATCCTTCTGATTCTCCATGGAAGTTCGGGACGAATGATATCAAGCGGAGCAGAGGAACTGCGATTCATTTCCACACCTTACTTACCGTTTCCAGATGCCTTTCTCCTGTTATGCTCGATGTTTGCGGCCTGTTCACTGAAAGACCTCCGATGGATCAATGTCAACGAGGAATGGATCAGTCAGGATTTGGATAGCGCCGTAAACGATTTAAACTGAATGAATTGCACGAGAGGAGACAACAAGCCACAGAGACGTATTTCCCTCGCGGGGTATGCCTTTCTCACCGCTTTCGGTCTCTGTGCACCTTCGGCAAGTTTCGCTGAAGAGGAGAACGCAAAGCCCGATGCCTTCACTCTCGTCGGCAATTCCTGTCTCGACTGCCACGACGACACCACTCAGAAGGGCGGGATGCGTCTCGATGAACTCGACCCTGTCAGCACTGAGCCGGGGTCGATGGAAACCTGGCTGAAAGTCTACGATCAAGTCGCCTCGGGAGCGATGCCGCCTGACAAAAAGGCGTTTTCCCCGGAGGAAATCAAGGAATTCACAGGCACGCTCGGAGCCGAGCTCACCGCGTTCGATCGCAAAATGCAGGCCAGTCAGGGGCGCGTCGTTCTTCGCCGTCTCAGCTCACACGAATACGAGAACATCGTTCGAGATCTCCTCTTTCTGCCCCATCTCACCGTCGCACCCTACGTCCCCGCCGATACCAAATATCACGGGATCGAAAACGTCGCGAATCGCCAGCAACTCGCCTACAACCAAATCGCTCAGTATCTCGAAGCGGCCGAGGCCTCACTGCAAGCGGCGGTCACAATGCTTCCCGAGCCGAGATTTCCCAGGAGACGCTTCACGAAGATAGCCGCCCACCAAAAAGTGTTTCAAAAGGCCAAGGTCATCGCTGAAGAGAAGCTCGTGATTATCAAAGAGCCGGTCGAAGCGCAGGGGCCCTGGGGCGTTTTCACGACACCGAAGGAACCCGGATACTACACGATTCGCCTGCGCGCCCAATCCACGCGAATCGCCGACAGCGCCTTCGCAGACAAACCCGCCTCCGAGCCGAAGCTGCTTCCGGGGACGAAGAACCAAACCGTCTCGCTTGGAATCGTGCTCGGCCGTTTCCTCAAAACCTTCGACATCACCCCGGAGGGCGGCGTTTACGAATGCAAGGTCTGGCTGCATGGGAATGAGCGCATCAGTATTCACTTCCATGACCTTCCGCTCCGCGACACGAAATTCGTCGGCGGGAGAAAGCCGGAGATCTGGGACGGCGTCGCGATTGAGTGGGCTGAATTCGAGGGGCCGCATATTGAAGAGTGGCCTCCGAAAAGTCATCAAGCGCTCCTCGGGAAGCTCCCCATGAAGAAATGGACGAAGGAAAGCGGCCTCCTTCCTCCCCGAGCCATCGCAAGGGGGACCGACAAAGATCGCAAGCCTCAAAATGCTCCCGGTGGTCCCTACTTCATTGATTCAAAAGATCCGGCGAAAGACAGTGAGCCACTGCTGCGACGCTTCATGGAGCGTGCCTATCGTCGCCCTGTCACCGCCCCGGAAGTGAAAGAAATGCAGGCGACCGTTCTCGAGGCGATGGAGAAGAAAATCTGCTTTCAGGATGCGATGCTGATTGCCTACAAGTCCATCCTTTGCTCACCTGACTTCCTCTTTGTGACCGAGACGCCGGGGCCGCTCACCGGTGACCAACTCGCGACCCGTCTCGCACTCTACCTTTGGCGGTCACTCCCTGACCAACCACTAATCGATCTGGGGCGCAGCGGAGAAATTCTGAAGCCGGAAGTCCTCGAAGCCGAAGCAAAACGCCTCCTCAATCATCGCAAGGCGGATCGTTTCATCGACAACTTCACCGATCAATGGCTCGAGCTGAGTGCGCTCTACGCAACCGCTCCTGACAACAAGCTCTACCCCGATTACAGCAGTGACGGCAACCTCGTTGAATCACTCGCTGCCGAAACCCGTGCCTTCGTTCGCGAGATGGTGCGCGAGGATCTGCCCAGCGCGACGGTCGTGAATTCCGACTTCACCTTTCTCAACGAACGGCTCGCCGTTCACTACGATATTCCGGGAGTGAAAGGCAACCGGCTCCGCAAAGTGTCTCTCCCCGCCGACAGCGTGCGTGGCGGCATTCTCACGCAGGGCAGCATGATGAAGATTTCCGCGAACGGTTTCACGACCTCGCCGGTCAAGCGGGGCGTCTGGGTCCTCGAGCGCATCCTCGGGATTCATCCACCACCTCCGCCGCCCAATGCCGGCGCGATCGAACCCGACACCCGGGGAGCAACGACGGTCCGCGAACAGCTAGACAAACACCGACGAGTCGAGTCCTGCGCGAGCTGTCACCTCATGATCGATCCTCCCGGTTTCGCGCTCGAATCCTTCGACGTCATGGGCGGCTACCGAACCCGCTACCGCAGCATCGAGAAGGGGGAAGCGAAAGCGATCGACCGCGGGATGTTTCGCTATCACATCAAACTCGGACTCCCCATCGATGCCTCCGGCACCTTTGAAGGCGAAGACTTCTCCGAAATCCAATCCTTCAAAACGCTCCTCGCGAAGGAGGATCGCCAGATTGCGAAAAATCTTCTCGAGCGTCTTCTCATTCAATCGACCGGAGCGGTCGCGACCTTCAGCGACCGTGCCGTCATCGAACAGATCCTCGATGATAACGCCGCCAACGGCTACGGTATGCGTTCGCTCATCCTGAGCCTGATCGAAACCCCGATGTTCCTCCAAAAATAGCTCGTCCTCTTTTTCAACATGAGTGAATCCTCCCATCCAAAATCCTCCGGAAGATCCGGCGCCCGCCCCTTGCAGATGCCGCACATTCGCAAAGTCATGGATCGCCGTTCCTTTCTACGAGCTTCCGGAGTGGCGCTCGGGCTGCCCTTCCTCGACGCGATGAAACCGGGAGTGCGCGCGGCAGATAAAATCGCCGAAGCGGCCTCACCCCGGCGGATGGTCATCCTCATGAACAGCCTGAGCCTGATCCCTCAGCATTTCTTTCCCAAGACCGCCGGATTCGACTACGAAAGCACGCCCTACCTCGATATCCTTTCCCGTCACCGCGATCAGATGACGGTGATGTCAGGGGTCTCCCTGCCCGGCGTCGACAGCGGGCACGGCTCCCTGCCCTGCTTCCTGACTGGCGCCGCCCATCCCGGTCGCCCCGGGTTTCGAAACACCGTCTCACTTGATATCGTTGCGGCCGAAGCGATCGGACAGGAGACGCGCTTTCCCTTCATGCCCATCATGATCTCGCCGTCCAATGGCGGGCCCGAACAAGGGGAGCCGATGTCTTTCACCTCCGCCGGGGTTCCCATTCCGGGAGAAACGAGTGCGACTCGTCTCTTTCAAAAAATGTTCCTCCAGGGCAACAAAGCCGAAGTCGAAGCGCAACTCGTTCGGCTTCAGGAAGAGCGCAGCATCCTCGACAACCTGATGGGTCGGGCGAAAAAACTCAACGCGAACGTGAGCTCGGAGGACCGCGTCAAACTCGACCAGTATTTTACCTCGGTGCGCGAATTGGAACATCGGCTCATCGCAACGCAGGCGTGGGAGAAAAAGCCGAAACCTGTCGTCGATGCTCCCATGCCGACTGACATCACCACCTTCACCGACGGGATCAAGCAGCACCGCAACATCTTCGACGTCATGAAGCTTGCCCTCGTTACCGATTCCACGCGCGTAATTTCGCTCGGGATTCACATGGGCTCAACCCGTCAGGATATCGAAAACGTCAACGACGGCACCCACCCGCTTTCGCACCATGGCAACGATCCTGACAAAATGAAACAGCTGCGCATTGTCGAGGAACTTCAGCTTCAGGAAATCCGGCTCTTTCTCGACGGCCTCACCGAGGTCAAAGAAAAATCCGGCACTCTCCTCGACAACACCATGGTCATGTTCGGATCGAACATCGGTTCGGGGAACAGTCACTCGAACACCAATCTTCCGACCTTCCTCGCCGGAGGCGGATTCAAGCACGGACAGCACCTCGCCTTCGACACGAAAAACAATTACCCCCTGACCAACCTCTACGTCACGATGCTTCAGCGACTCGGTGTGGAAACGGATCAGTTCTCGTCGTCGACGGGAACGATGACCGGTCTGGAAGTGGGATAGGTCAAAGGGGCGGTAGCGATGAGTATCGGGACACCGGCCGCCGCTTTTGCCGGAGTTGCCCTGACTGACCCGAAAAGAGTGGAGTGATCCGTTCGTGATGCGGAAGCGCAATCGGAGCGCAAACCCAACCTCCCTGTTCTACGAGGAGGTTGGCTGACGCGGGCTAACGGTCTTTCGCTCAGAACCAGATTTCGCTCAACTGCCCCGACTCCAGTTCGTTGGCGTAGCTGTGGTAGTAGTTGCGATTCGGGGCGTTGTATTCCCGGGCGGCGAGACCGCGCAGCGCTTCGATCTTCACTTCGCGGGCCAACTTCCGGTCGCCGTCCTCGAGCCACTTGAGATGGTCGGAAAGTTCGAGCGCCCACTGGTAGTCTTTCTGTTCCAGCGCTGCATTCATCTCATCGGTGAGCGCCGCCGTGCCTCCGGCGAGCTCGGCGACCTTCTCCGCTTTCACCTTCGGCTCCATCGGATTCAAAGTGGTGGGATTGCCGTCAAACCATCCTAACAAACCCGCATAGATCGCACGGACGGCGTGGGGAACGGTGCCGTAGAATTCGAGGAGGTAGGGCTTGTCCTGCAACTCTTCGGGAAGCTTCACTTCGTTCGCGAGCTGGTCGGGACCCTTTCCCTGATTGATGCCCTCGACGGTCTGATCGTAGACGCTGCGGATCGCCTTGCTGTAGTTTTCAAGCGGAGCCGTCGCGGCCTCCTGTCCGCTGATCGGCATGGTGTGACCGGGGACGAGATGCTCGGGTTTGAACTCTGCCATGTGACCAACGCTTTTCGACCAATTCAAAACATCGCGGTAGGCCGTGCCCCGGATTGCATACAGGTTGGGGAATGCGTGGTAGAAATTGTCGCCGGAAAAAAGGACTTTCTCTTTCGGCAGCCAAATGAACATCGCGTCATCGGTTTCGCCGGGCGCGAGGTAGAACTCGAGTTCGACGCCGGCGATCGTTTCTTTGTGACCGTCGTCTGAAATCAGGACGGTGGGCGGGACGAACCCTTTTCCGCCGTCGGTGTCGTTGGTGCTGGCCGGGGCCACGCCGCGGTTGATGATCTGTCCGGCGGGAAGGTCGCGACCGAACTGTCGGACGTTGCGCCGCATCTTCACGGGGTCGACGGCTTTGTTGACGCCTTCAGCAGAGCCGAAGCCCTCCGTCGCGTAGATCTCCGGCTTTTCCTTTCCGACAAAGGCGCTCGCACCACCGATGTGATCGCCGTGGCTGTGCGTGTAGAGGATCGCTTTGACCGGTTTGTCAGTGTATTTCCGGAAAGCGTTGAGCGCCATCCGTGCACTGAGGGGCCCGCGCAGGGTGTCGACGATAATGATGCCGTCGTCGCCAACGATCATCGAGGTGTTGGCGCCGTGGAATCCGACGGCGGTGTAAACGTTCTCGCTGACCTGGACGACCCTGCGCTCGAACTGATGGTTCTGGGCGTTAAGCAATTCCGAGGCGCGATCCGGTTTGACCTGTGTGTCGGCCGCGAACAGTCCGGTGACAAGGGCTGAAACAGCCATGAGAATGAGGGGGATGGTCTTTGCTTTCATTATTCGGGTTTGGTTTTTAATCGACAGCAAGCTAATGGAGATCGGCTGCGCAACAAGGTAAGCAAGCGACAAGCGATGGTCAAAAATGGACAACAACCCTGTTCCGCTACGATTCCCGTTGCTCCTGTCGAAACGCCTCCGGCGTCGTTCCCGCGATTCGCTTGAAGAATTTTACGAAGTTCGTCGCCTCGCTGAACCCGAGATCGAAGGCGATTTCCTCGACGGTTTCGTCTCCGAGGACGAGTCGGCGTTTCGCCTCCATCGCAAAGTGCTGATCGATGAGTCGTTTCGGATTGATCCCCCGGATCTCGTGGCAGGCACGCGACAAAGTGCGCGGGGTGACGTGGAGCTGCCTCACGCAGTCGGTGAGCGATTGCCGTTTCGACTCGTTCCGCAACAGGGTCTCGAGACGGAAGACCAGTTCGGATGCGCGGTTGTGGGCGGGCGTCCGGACTTTTCCGGTGCGGCGGAGATAAAGATCGTTGAGGCCGGACAAAATCGCGTGCAGCAGTCCGGGCGCCATCGAAGTCAGTCGCAGTTCTTCGGGGATGTCCTCCATCCCGCGGATGAATTCCAGCAACTGCACCATCGCGGAATGGTCACGCGGTTCGAGCGGGAAAGGCGTGTCGGGATTCAACGCGAGCCGACGGACCTGTTCGGGTGAAACCGTTTCGGGTCGGAAAATCAGCAGCAACGCTTCATGGTCGGAATCGGCATCGAACGCGTGTAACTGACCGGGCCGCACCTGGAGGACGTCCCCCCGGGAAACGGAGTGCCTCGTGAAATCCACCCAATGCGATCCCGAACCGCCGGTTACGAACTTCAGCAGGTAGAAGCGGTGACGGGTCGGCGCGGCGATATCGATGTCCATTTCCCGCTGCCGCAGCCCGGAAAGCTGGATCACCTCGATCGGCGTGCCCCGTCCCTGCGAATGCGCAAAGCCAAGTTCCTGGATTTCATTTTCGATGAAGGATAGTAGCAGGCCCTGCGCGGAATAGAGATAAAAATTGCGGCATTTACCCCCCCGCGGATTCCGCTGCTATGTATCGCTGACGTGGGCCTCTGCGGTCAGCAGTGAGACGCCCGGGGGCCAGACTGCTGGCTCGGAAACACGACGTTGGTGAGTGGCAGGACACCGGCAGAGACGAGCCGGCGATGGCGGACGCGCTACGGGCGGAACTAGAAGCCAAAATCATCGGCGGCCTTGGTGAATTTGAGATGGCTAGAACTGATACTTGGGAGAGCACTATCTGAAATTCTGCGACGGTCCCCATTGGTTTAGAGCTGGTGTCGACAGTCCAGTGACGATGGGCTAATCCTCCTGTTGATGTGGATAATCGAGTGGAGTCGCTGGCCCCCACCCCGGCCTCTGGGGAGCATTGTCGCTATAACAAATGGTTTGGCCTTGCGTTGCAACGGGGCGACCGCCCCGATGGTGTATGGCGCGAATCACAGCTTTTCGGGGATGGTCTTTGTCGTTTGCTGCCGCACTGATCATTGCAGTGAAGGTTGATGCGTGCGCGGGACTATCGAAACGTTCCCCGAGCCAGCGGTCGAGGGATTCGGTGGAGACGTTGCGGCGGGAGCCGTGGTGGGGCACCTGAAAGTAATTGAGGTTCTGTAGAATTCCACAGTCATTGACAAAATCCGCGGCTTCGGTCAATCCTTCACGGCCCGTGTCGGCGGTGAGTAACATCTTCTTCCCAGTGAGTTCGCCGTACTGGACGACGCTCATTTCGTTCTCGTTTGCCGTGTTCTGAGCGGAGAATTTTTCGTCTCCCCAAAGAACGCTGATGGATTCCGCGGCCGCGTTCACGAGTTCAAGCAACTTGCTCGCGCTGGATTTTTCGGCGGGAGTTTTGTCTGACGATACCACGAGATCGAGATACCGGGATTTCGAAGGAGTGAGCACAACAAAATCACCAATCTTCGCTCCCTGAAATGGGTCGAAAATCGGGATTCCTTTTTCAATCGCGATTGCTTCCAACTCTGCGATGTAAGGATATCTTTGGCGGAGCACCTTCCTCAAATTCTCCACGTTTGTGTAGTGCTTAAAGCGGTCGATCAATTCGTCGGCATACATCCAGGGGCGGAGCATCCAGAGTTCATTGACTTTCCGGTCCCTCAATACGGTTCGAAGACCGGAGGCGTGGTCTTGGTCAGGGTGAGTGGCGACCACCGCGTCGATGTGCCGCCCCTTTCCATAGTATTTATCGATGTGATCGAGCCCTTTCTGACCGTAGTCGGCAAAGCCTCCGTCGACGACGTGGACGCGTTCAATGCCATTCTTCTGGTAGCGAAGGCAGATGGCATCGCCGCTGGTGGTGTCTCCTACGGGGAGGAAATCGAGTTCAAAAAAATCAGTGCTCATTTGTCGTGGGATTGTGTTGTGGTTTTTTGGCTTGTTTGAGAATCGGTTTTTGGTTCGGGAGGATTGTCGACCGCGTGTTGAATACGCCGGCAGAGATAGCTGGTCTGTTTCCGGAAAGAGAAGGCGTAGAGAAGGGCAAGGCCGATGGAACCGGCGAGGAGGAGGTGATTCATCTCGATCCGGTAGTGCGCAGACAACACCTTGATTCCCACGGCACCGAGAGCGAGTAGCGCCGCTCCGCAGATGGAGCGGTACGTGTTGTTGGTCTGCAGCAGGATCTCGATCTTGCTGTCGCTCTTCGAGGCTTCGATGAAGGCTGCGTAGGGCTTAGAATCGAGCAGCTTGAGTTTCTTGAGGCAGGGCTCAACCACGAGGGAGCCCACCCGACTCGCAACGGAACCGAGGAAGTAAGTAACAATGGCGAGGACGAGAAGATGTTGATCCGCGAGACCGGGAGCGAAGATTTTCTCAAGCACGAAGACGAGAAAGCCGCCGGGGATCAGATTGTTGAGCAAGTCGTAGGACGAGATGCGTTTGAGGAGTTCTTCCATGAGAAGAACTTCACCCGGATCGACATTTTAATCAAACCATACAGACAAGTCTTATTGCAACGATATTGTCTTAACAGACAATATCAATTCGACATTGTCACACAGATATCGTTGTTCCTGCCAGCCTGATCGCAGAGGTCAATTCCACGCCCGATGTTGAAAGAGAATTTTGAAGCTCGCAACAGGTTCTGATCACTGTTGTTGGAGTTTCCCACGATTCGGAGGAATCGCTCATGCGGAAGGTTTGCTATCTCGACGAGTTTGAATGTTACCGAATTTTGGTCTGATAAATTTTCTAAGCGTTCCTTAATCGCTCGCTTGATGTTCGGGTTTGCGCATTCAGTAACGATGGAGACGGTGACCTGATGCGGAGCAGCACGGAAAAAGTCCGCCCAATGCTCGAGCCCCACATAGAAGTTCGTGTTCATTTTTCCCGTTGCATCGCCTTTTCCGATCTGCTTGTCGACAATTGAAAATTCTTTTGACGCATGGAGAAGCTTCCCGAACAAACGGGGGAAAAGGTCCCCTGCATCAACCTGATCAGGCGCAATTGTGATACCTTCGGTGAGGTTGTGATGTCTTCGATTTTCGAAGTCGCTGGAATGATATCGCTGAAGCGAAACAACTTCTACGCCCGGTTCGTCGTCAGCGGCAACCGAGGTGATGATGCAATCCAGTAGCTCATTAGACCGGTCCGCCACGCCAACTACTCCGAGCGGTACATCGTAATCGTGTGCCGAATCATCAACCATCACGCAAAACTGACTGCGCATAGAAATCTTTTCGAACACTGCAGCCAGACGTTTCTTTAAATTTGGATCAGAGATCGCTTTGATCGCTGCTCCCGTTTCCTGCTCGACGCGGTAACTCTCGGTCTCTGCGAAGAGACAATTGCTCATCAATCCACGCATCACGCCGATGACGTGATCGTGAGCCCACTCGCCCCCTTCATCCGCTTCGCGGATGGAATCCGGATCCAGGAATACAGCGAAGATCATCAGAAAAGTTCGTCGAGACGTTCTTCGAAAAAGCCGCCCGGCCAGTCAGACGCCAGTTTGCCCCTTTCGGTAAAGGCGACAGTTTCCAGGCTTGTCCCGTTTTCGCTTTTCGATGCGAAGATTACGCTGAGTGACTCCCGGCTCAGTTCCTCATCGGGTGCATCCGTGCCATTCGCGTTGGTCTCCCGAATCCTCCGCAACAATCGCAACAGCAGATGCTCCGAGTGGGTTTCGAGGAGAAAACGGCGGCCGGTATGCTGGTGCGAGGCCTTGATGAAAAGGTCGCCCAGGTTGCACTGGATGGCGGGGTGAAGGTGCAACTCCGGCTGCTCGACGGCGAGGACGGAACAGCCGGGATGAGTGGCTCCGACGACGACAGGAATCACCTGCCCGACACCGGCCCCGACGTCGGCGATTTCGACGGGAAGCCCGGTCTCGATATCTTCGAGTTGCACCTTGGTCTTCTTGCGCAGTTCGGTCTGGCTGCCGAAGGCGCTCATGATTTGAGGCATTAGCCGTTCGAGAGCCTCTGGATCAGTCGGAAGCGGTTGTTCGAGGAGACTACCGAGTCGGGAGACTTCGGGCACTTCCCAAAACGGTTTCGGCTCGATTCGAAATCCGAGACCGAGATCCTCGATCAGGTCTGCGGTCTTCTGGTCAAAGTGATCGGGATCGTAGAGCGTTGCCCAGGCAGCGGTACCGTCGAACCAATCATCATCCGCCTGCCGGGACGGGTTGTTGGCGAGTCCCCGTGGTGGCGGTTTTCGGAGCGGACCGATGTAGCGAATGCGGTCGAGTTCGGCAAGCATGCGCTTCACGGAGAGCCCGAGCACGTTGGTGACGATCTCGTAGCCGATCTCGACGGCTTTGCGTTCGGCTTCTGCGGTCTGGCGATCTTCCGATGCATCGGCGAGAAGGTTTTGAAAAAGCTCATCGCCCTGATCGCTCTCGCGGAGCCAATCGTGATTGGGCAGGGCCGAGGTGCCGACGGTAAGGCCTCCGGCTGTGAGCGAATCGGCGGACTCGAGAAAGGCTTCGATTTCAGCGGCAGCGGCGTATTCGTCCGAAGGAAGAGTAGGATCGTCGAACAAGCCCGCTCCGGTGATGGCAGGGTGCGCAGGATTGAATTCAGTGAGCTGTCCCGCCTCCTTAGGCGTCGCGACGCAGAGCGCGAGCTGGTCGAATTCTCCGAGTTCGCCTTTCTGCCTGGCTGAGTCGTCCCCTGGGTCGTTGTCCATGCCACTGTCCGCGAGGAGACGAAAGGACTTGATGTAGGGCGTGTCGCCGACTCCAACCCCGACGGTGAGTTCGATGGAGATCTCAGTGGCGAACTGGGCGCCCCGCCCCCGGACGGGTTCCTCCTCACCGATGATATTCAGGTGATAGAGGCCGGTGTTGGCGAGGCCGTCGCCGTCGAGGGTCATGGAAACTTCGATGACGACTTCGTTGCGCAGGTCGTGGCGATGAACGAGATTGGCGAAGCCGCCTAGGTCGATGTGGCTGCCGCCTTTGCTGATCTGATGGACATCCGGAGACGCACCGGAGAGCAGTTCGCGCATGTAGAGCAGCGCCTGGAGGATGGTACTCTTGCCAGCGCTGTTCGCGCCGAAGAGAAGCGTGATCGGGCGGATCGGGATCTCGACGCGCCGGCCGATGCCCTTGAAATTTTCGATGCTGATTCTGGTGATAGCCATAACTCTAAGGGTCACGAAGTTGGCCGCCGATTTCCCTGCCGATTTCCTCGTTCAATTTTTTCCAATGATTTCTCACTTGGCGTTTGATCGCCGGTGAGTTGAGCCTTCGTGCGGCTTTGTAGGCGTAAGTGAGAAAGTTCCCGTTCGCTTTTGGGTCGTTTCCTTTCTTCCGTTTCGTCCGTCGTGAGATGAGGTAGGAATACTGAAGATGCAACTTTCGCTTCTTGAGAGGCGATAGCGGCAGCCCTGCCGCCTCTTCCTTTTGATTGTATTTTCGCTGCGTCTGCTTCGCCAGGCTCACTCCCTTCCGCATCTTTCCGTAGTAGCGCCCGATGGAACCCTGCCGCAACAGGATGTTCACCCCGTCAAATGTGAAGCCGAGATACTGCAGAATGTCGTTGGATGGCGTACCGGGTGCGCCTTGATACGGAACGTGCTTCGTCTTGTCCGGGTGAGCCGTTAGCGAAGCGCTCTCCAACTCACCATACACAAACGCCTCGGTCTCGTGTCCCCGGCTCAAAGGAACAACAACCATGATGTCGTCGCAGTAGCGCCGATAGAGTCCACCCACTTGTCGAACCCGTTCCGAGACGATCGCATCGAACTCCAGCATGTAGATATTCGACAACACGGCACTGATCGGAGAGCCTTGCGGGATGCCTTTCCCCTGTCTCGGATTCGGCTGGATCAATCCTCCTCCCCGGACTTGAGAACGAAACTCTGTCGGCGTGCAGATTCGGCGGCGACCGCCATGCTTCGGGTTGTATTGACTGATCGAAAAGGCGTCGTAGGCATCGTCGCGGGAAACCCACGAGAAAGAGGTGAGCGATTTGTAAACGGCGAAGTGGTCCGAGGGCAGTCGGTTCTCTCCCAGAAGATGCTTCCACCGATCTTTCAGATAGTCGTGATCGAGCGTGTCGAAAAATTGCTCAACATCGAACGCCAGGGCCACGCAGTCCCGGTGAGAATCGACGAAACGAAACACTTCACCCGCAAATTCAATATTGGTGCGCCCGCCCAGAGACGAGCGAAATGCGGTTGGAACATCATGGAGCTCCCGCCGGGCAAGTTCCTCTTCATAATGATCGGATAAGATCTGGCTGTAGTAGCTGTAAATCGCTGCATCGGCGTGCGCCGCAATCCTGATCTCACGATTCTTCGTCTTGGGAACTTTCCGGCCATCCTTCCGAACTACCTTCTGCGTCGTGATCGTGTAGCCGAGGAACGGATAGAAGGAGTGGCTGGCGACACGTTCGGGATTCGAGCCCAGGGCACGCGCGGTTGCTTCCGACACGGGGGCGTCGAAATGCAGATAGGTGCGTGGCTTGAAGCGAAAATCTTCCGGTTCCATGGGATGAAAATTTGTGTGCTTAACTGAGGGGCGACCCTCCTTTCGGAGAGCCTGGGTACAGGTCGCAGCCGTCCTTTTCCCGCCCCTCAGCTTCGTTGGTCAGCCGAACTGAATACCATCACCCCGCCGAAGCGGAGCCGCTGCATGCAAGCACACCAGTGTATGGTGTAACTGATACTATGAAGACAATTACTCATCTGCACAGCCTTGTTAAAGTCGCTGGCGCGACAGTCACCCTTGCGGGCTTCCTGTTCGGCCTTGACTTCACAAGAGTTCCCTCCGGCCCTGTTTCGTGCCGGAGCAAAGGGTGTAAATTTGTCGGTTTGTTGGTGTGATTCAATAGGGTTGAGTGGATGAGTGGACAGGGTTGAGTCCAAAAGTTAGAGCTCGCCTCGGAAGGCGCGTTGTTGGAGGGAGGCGAAAAGGGACTCTGCGTCTCTCGCTTCGAGGTTGGCACTTTGGAGCAACTGCTCGTACCGATTCAAAATCCCTCCGAATTCGGCCTGCTCTTCCTGACTTGGACGCAAGAATTCGATCGCCGAGAAGGTTGATTTGCTGACCATTCCTTTCATGCTGTTGGTGGAAGCCGCTTGAACCGCCTTCTTGGCTACCAGCAACTGAGTGTAGAGAAATTTCGCATCAACTTTTTCGTTCGGAACAATCGCATTGATTTGCTGGTTAAATGCCACACGCCTGTCTGACATAGCAGTGTTTCCGATACAGTCGCGACTTCCCGCGATGCAAGTGACCAAAATCGAGCCGGCGGGGACTGTTCGCGCTTTCTCCGCACCGGCTGCAGAGAGCATTTCCGAGGATCTGGTGAGATAGTGAGAAGGTGTATTGATATTGTCGGATTTGATCCACTCCAAATGATCGCCGTAGTTCGCAGGATCTTTCCGGGAAGGAGTGTTTCCCGTCACGATTTCACCGAACTCGGATAGTGGGAGTTTCGGCAACACCTTCGGATTCGTGACGGGGTCGCCGAACATGTCGAGGAAGACGGAGCGGAGGAAGTCCTCGGTGAGGCGGAGGGCTTGCTGGCGCTTGCGGCGGATCGCATCCGCCTTGTCCAGGATCGCCGTGATCCGCTTCTGCTCGTCGACTGGTGGAAGCGGAATTTGGAGTCTTTCGATTTTACCTTTATTTAGGGTTTTACCCTTCACGGCTTTGTCAGTTTCTTCCTCAAGATGAATACTCACCAGAGTCCAAAAGAGGTAATCTCTGTCGACCAAGTCGGGCTGAGTGATTGGCAAAGCTGCGATTGCCTCGTTCGTGTAGAGGTCACGATTAGCGATTCCAACCTTTCCGATGCTAAGTTTGAAACTTAGCAGCACTGAACCCTTGGGCACGAGTCGTGCTCCAGATGCACTGACGCCAAGTTCCGTGATTTGCTCTTTCGTCACATCAATCACGCGACCTTGATTCATATCCTTGATCGAAAGCCACGGCAAATCGCCACCCCAATATTCTGCTTGGCTACGACTTGGTGTGCGGCCAATAACAATATCACAAAGGTTTCCAAGAGGCTCCACCGGCCACGCCTGATTGTATTGGCTGAAATGAATCATCCTAACATCCCCTCCAATTCATCAATATCCGCCAAGATCTCTTCCTCCAACTTCCGCATCCGCCCCAGGATTTCCTTCGGCGGATCGTAGTCGACCTCCTCATACTTCGTTTCCTTGTAGCGGTTCAGCGAGAGGTCGTATCTATTCTCCCGAATTTCATCGGCAGGCACATAAAAGTGCTTCGCCGTGCGGTCGCTTTCCTGCTTCGGGTCGCGCTCCTTCCACTTCGCGACGAGGTCGGGAAGGTCGTCCTTTTCCGGCTGCGCGGTGCGCTTGTCATCGAGCGAGTATCCGTCGGCCTCGACGTCGTAGAACCAGACATCTCCGGAGGTGCCACCCTTGGTGAAGAACAACACGGCAGTGGAAACTCCGGCATAAGGTTTGAAAACACCAGCGGGAAGTGACACGACCGCGTCAAGCTGGTTCTTATCAAGGAGGGCTTTGCGCACGCCGACATGGGCACCGCTGGCGCCGAAGAGCACGCCATCGGGAACGATGACGGCGGCGCGACCGCCTGTGTCGAGCATACGCAGGATGAGGGCAAGAAAGAGCAGTTCGGTCTTCTTCGTCTTAACGACGCTCTTGAGAGTGGGATCAACATTCTCGAGGTCGATGCTGCCCTTGAAGGGTGGATTGGCGAGGATGATGTCGAAGCGGTTCTCGGCGAGCTTGGGGTGTTTTTCCGCGAAGCTGCCGCCGAGGGTGTCCTGCTTGTAGAGACCGGGATTCTCGATGCCATGGAGGATGAGGTTCATCGCGGCGATGCGCATCATGGTCTCGTCGAAATCGAAGCCGTGAACCATGTGGTTGCGGATGTGCGCCTGGTGAATGGAAAGCAGGTCGCCGGGATAGCTCTTGTTGCCTTCCGCGTCGGTGGTGACGAGCTCTGGAGTGCTGTATTTCTGCTGGAGGTATTCGAGGGTGGCAACGAGGAATCCAGCGGTGCCGCAAGCGGGATCGCAGACGGTGTGGGTCGGCTCGGGATCGATCATCTCGACCATGGCGCGGATGATGTGGCGCGGGGTGCGGAACTGCCCGGCGATGCCCGCGGTTGAGAGCTTGCTGAGCAGGTATTCGTAGAGGTCGCCCTTGGTATCGCCGTCGGTGAGCGGCAGTCTATGAATCATCTCGACGGCCTGCTGGAAGAGGTCACCGGTCGGGATGAGGCAGTTGGCGTTCTGCAGATAATTACCGAGAGGACGACGGCGGGGAAGCTCCTCGCGAAAGAACTGGTAGAGTCCGGTTTTCGGATCGGTGGCGATCTCAAGCATTTGGGTGGGCGGCTCGTTCTTGAGACTGCTCCAGCGGATGTGCTGACGCTCGGGCGTGAAAATGGGGTTTTCGTAGGGTTCGCCAAGTTGCTCGGCCATGCGCTCGCCCTTGGTCTCCATCATGTCGAGAAGCCGGGCGAACATGAGGTAGGAGATCTGTTCGATCACCGAGATCGGGTTAGTCACGCCTCCGGTGTGGAAGGCGAGCCAGAGTTTATCGATCTGGGATTTCAGGGTGGTGGCGACGGTCATGGGAAAAGGAAAAATCTGGAATCAGAGAGAAGGTTTCAGGAAGCGGGTTCGTTGATCGTTTTGACGATGTCGATGAGTTCGGTGACCTGGGTGGAGTCGGGGAAAACGCCGCCGATACCCTCGGTGTGGATGGAAGTAAAGGGCGCGTCCCAGAGGCGCTTCAGCTCGATGGCGCCGTGGGCGGCGACCTGGCCTTCGAGGAGTTTGAGGAAGCGGAGCTGATTGGCGTTCAAGTCAGGATGCGCAGTAGCAAAAGTTTCGAAGTGGGCCCGCACGGCTTCGGCGTCAAGACCGACGATTTGGCGGATGGCGAGCGCAAGCGATCCGGCCTTGTTGGGGAAGCGGGCGACAAGATCCTGGAGGTCAATATCGGGATCGCGCAGCAGAATCTCGGCGGCGAGGTCTTCGAGTTCGCTTTCGGTGACAGGCTGGGCGCTGCGAATTTTCTGCAGGGCAGCGTTGGTCTGGAGCAGTTCGGCGAAGAGTGCACCGACACGCTCTTTGTACGCCTGCATGCCGCCGGGGAGAGTGACCGCGCGAGTGCCGTAGTGCACTTCGCTGGTCTCCTCGAGAATGTTCAGGTATTCGGGCTCCGACGGCGTGTAGATCGTCTTTTTCCGCAGGTGCATGAGCCCACGGAGTTCTTCCCGAATCGTCTCCAATTGGACTACGGTGCAAGCGGCAAGGTGCCCGGGCCGCTTGACCGCCTCGATGCTCTCGCGGTGATCCTGGACAACTTTAAGGTTGGCGGGCAGAGCGCTGACCATTTCGATGATGGCATCTCGGAAATCAGCGGCGTCCGCTGAACCGAGGAGCTGGGCATGCTGGAGGCGGGTGAAGACGAGATCGAAGCGGTAAGCGTCCTCTTTTCCCTGCAGATCGCGCCACTGCATGAGCGGGGCAATGACGTCGCGAAGGATGGCCCGGGTGGTGGGCGCGAAATCCTTGATGACGTCGGCTTTCTCCATGGACTTCACTTCGCGCCAGCGGTCGCGAACGGAGAGGCAGGCATCCGGAAGCGCCACCACATCAGCGCGGAGAAGGCTGGTGGCGAGCGGGTGGGTATCGAAATCCTGCTGGTCCACGGCAGCCTCAGCGAGATCGATGCGCTTTTCAAAAAGCTGCTCGGTGAGGCTTTTGGAACGAGTCGGCTGCCGCTCGGTCTGGGCCTCATCGAAGTATTCGAAATTGCCCCAGTGATCGAAGATGAGAAACTCGGTTTTGTCCTGACCGGGGCCGAAGAGATTTTTGCAGAGCCGGGTGCCGCGTCCAATCATCTGCCAGAACTTGGCGTGGGATTTGACGGGTTTGGCGAAGACTAGATTTACGATCTCGGGAACGTCGATGCCGGTGTCGAGCATATCGACGGAGACGGCGATGGTGAGATTTTTTGAACCGTCTCTGCTTTTGAAGTCATCGATCAGTTGTTCGGCGCGGGGTTCGTAATTATCAATCCGCAGGCAGAAGTCGCCGCCGTATTGGGGGTAGAGTTCATCGAAGAGACCGACGAGGAGCTTGGCGTGCTTGTGGTTCCTGGCGAAGATGATCGTCTTTCCGAGACGGGTGCCGTCAGCGTTGCGGAGACCGTTTTTCATCAAGTTTTCGATGATGTGGCGGTCAGTGTCTTTGTTGAACACTTTGCGATCCACGTCCTCCTTTTCGTAGTCGATCGACTCGGAATTAGCACTTTGCTCCTGCGCCTGCGCCTTTTGCTCGGCTGTCATCTCCGAGTATTTGAGCCCTTTACGAAGGAATTTCGTGGAGTGCTCGATCACCTGGAACGGGCAGAGATACCCGGCCTCGACTGCCTCCGCGTAGTCGTAGTTGAACGTGGGATCCTGATCTTCGCAGCCAAAGAGTTCGTAGGTATTTCGCTCGATGAACTGGACCGGGGTTGCGGTGAGACCGACCTGGTAGGAATCGAACCACTTGAACAGGTCGCCGTAGCGGTTGTAGATGCTGCGGTGGGATTCGTCGGCAATGACGAGGTCAAAAAAGCCGGGATCGAAATCCTGGAAACATCGCATCATCGCCGGGTAGGTCGCAAGGTAAACTCGCTTGTCGCGGTCTTTGGCGGTTGCCTTGGAAACAAGGACGCGGGAGGCGTCGGGGAGGTATTCGGAAAACGCGTCGTTGGCCTGCTTGCGAAGCTCCCGCCGGTCACAGAGGAAAAGGATGCGCTTCGCCCACTTGGCGCGCGCCATCAGTTCACAGATGCCGATGGCGACGCGTGTCTTGCCGGTGCCGGTGGCCTGTATAACGAGGGCGTTGCGCTTGCGTTGATCGAAGGCGGTGGCGACTCGTTTGATTGCTTCCTTTTGATAGAGGCGACCGGGGACGATATCCTCTGAAGGATTTAGAGCGGCAAGAACCGATTCGCGTTCGCGAGTCTGCCAGATCGAATAATCGAGGCTGTCACGAGAGTAGAAATTGTAAAGTGAACGCGGGGGTTCGGTTTTTGCATCCTCCCAGATGAAAATTTCGAAACCGTTCGTGAAAAAGATGACCGGGCGCTGGCCAAACTGTTCCTCAAGCCTGTCGGCGTATATTTTGGCCTGGATTTTTCCTTTGTCTGGATCTTCAGCCGTTTTCTTCGCTTCTATTACGGCGAGTGGTTTATTCGTCAACGGATCGAAGAGGACGTAGTCAGCTCGGCCACCACCTTTAACTGGAAACTCCTGCTTCACCTCTGCGGTGTCGGCACCGTTGAGACCAACATCCCAACCGACAGAGCGAAGACTTTCGTTGATGATTTTGGCCCGGGTTTCCTCTTCACTGAATTCGAGGACATCCGCTGCGTGTTGAGCGCTGGCCAACATGGCATGGAGTTCCTGCTCAGAAGAATCCCTGGCTTCTGCTTTTGCCCGGGCCGTTTCCAAATCGGCGAGGAGCTTTTCCAACTGGAGTTCGCGTTCGAGCAAGGCTCGTTGCGCGACAGCACTTTTTTCTTTAAGTTCGTCAACTGACTCGGGAGGAGTGGGCTCTTTCCACACGGGAAGTTCCCCGACTTTTCCCTGCCCCGAGGATAGAAGCCACCAGAGAGCTAGCCCGTGTGCTTCTCGGACAAACTCGATAACTTTCTCCGTGGTGTGTTGCTGCAGTTCTCCGTGGGCTGCCTGGTTTCCTTTCTTCCGAAGCAGATGGAATTTGTTTTGGATCAAGGGGGGCGTCGCCGCCTTGAAACTGGAACGGCCGAGAAGATCAACGAAACGGTCATCCGGGAGCTGATCGAAGCGTCGATAATTGTAAATCGCGTGAACCAGTGATTCCGCGAAAACGCGAAGCTTCACGAGAGCGCTGTCCTGATCCGTAAAGGCATAGAGCTCCGCAAAACTCCCGAGATCGGCGAGTTCCGGATGCTTTTCACGCAGGAATTCGAAATTGGTAGAGGCCATCGCAACAGACAGATCTCCATATGCCGAATCCAGCATAGTGGGAAGCTTGAAAATCTGTTGGTCGATACTCATGGACTCCGGCGATGAATTCAAGTTTTGTTCATCGAGGGTTGATAGGATAATGTCTCAATTCTTCTTGTTTGCATAGATTTGATTATTACAATATACTAGTCTTCTCAGACATGTTTAATTCACTCTTTGATAGCAGTAGCGGCCTTTCCCTTCAGCGGCTTAGAACTTTATGTATTGTTGCAGAGTCAGGTTCGATGAGCGCAGCAGCAAAAGGCGACGCGAGCAAGCTTGCCCAGTATTCGAAGCAGATAACTGAGTTACAGGAATTCTTCGGAGTTCAGTTGAAGGAGGAAAATGTAAAACCTGTTCAGTTAACTGAATGCGGAATCAAGCTAGCTCACGCCTGCCGAAGTCTTCTGCAAGAATTGGACGACCTGAAGGTTCAAGGGGCCGATGATCACATCACCATTCGAATCGGCGCAGGCGAGAGTCTCCTTCAGTGGGTGCTTCCTCCCTTTGTAGATGGCTTAGCTAAGGCCTTTCCTAAAATCTCTGTTCACTTGTTGAACCTTCGCACCAAGGATATCAACGCCAAACTTCTCTGCGGCGATATCGACTTGGGAGTGCTCAGTGACGCCGCTGCTGATGCAGCCCTGAAGACCAAGAAAATCAAGAACGTCGACGGCTCTTCATTGCTCTTTGTTCCGAAGCAGCTCAGCAAAAGCCTCGGAAAATCGCCGACGTTTAAAGACCTCACGGATCTTCCACTAGCAACATTAGAAGGCGGAGGATCGTTTCAACACCTGATACAGGCTGAGGCGGAAAAGGCAGGTATCCAGCTAAATCTTCGTGTCAAAGCAAGCTCAATGCCGCAAATCGCAGCCTACATCAATAGCGGACTCTATGGCGGATTCTTACCGAAGTTTGCAGCGCAATATCTCAAAGATGCAGTTGAAGTCCCATTGAAGTCTTTCAGCGGGCGAGGTCCTCATCTGGTTTTCGCAGCCAGCCCGAAGCATCTGGATAACCGTACAGTAGTTCGTAATATCTTTCATCAGATTTGAGAGCGAACTGGCAGATCTCAAGATCTAACTTAATTCTTGAGGCGATTGCATATTGGCATTCATCAATCGTTAGCCGACTCGAGGTCGTTGGACACATTCAGTAGAACAGTTTCTGTTGTGTATCAGGATAGTGTATCTCACGAGTGGGCTTGGACGTTTGAAATTATGGATTCACTTGCGATGCTCTCAACTCCACGTGTATCGGGGATCATCCCTTGCCTCAGGGCCCAGCCAGCAATCCCTGACTGTTGAATCACCCACCAGACCCTGTTGAACCACGGACCTAACAGGGTCCAATCCCGAAATCACCACACACTTCCATCAGCATCATCGTGAGAAAATTCTACTCGCCGCCTTTCACCCCGCTTATCTTGAGATTGCGGATTTTGACGGATTTTCCTGCGGCGATCCAACTCCGGGATTTGGGAGTCGTGAGAAAGTCGTGCTGAGCGATCAGTTCATGACCGTCGAGATTCGCGGCGATCCGGTCGCCTTTCCACTCCACGCGGAGGTGGTGCCACTCGCCCGGTTTCACGTCGAGGGGGAGGGTTGCGAGGGTGTGTGAAGGCTTCACGGAATCTTCGGCAAGGCTCATCCCCTTTTTATTGATGACGACGCGGCCGATGTGTTTGTTGGAATCACAACCAACGAGAAATGAACCGGGCCCATCGAGGAAAAATTCCACTTCGATGATCGCATCGGACAACCCGACGAGGTGATGCAGGACCGGGATGTGTTTCTCCCCGGGGATATCAAGAACCGCGAGGACGCCTTCCTTGGGAATCCAGCTTCCTTTGGAGATTTTAAAGCTCTCGTCGAGCGGCTCAACGAAGTCGGGTGCGGCGAGGAGCGGGAGCGCTTGATCGTGGAGAAGCACCCCCGGTTCTTCGGCGAAGGAGAGGGACACGCTTGCGAGAATGAGTAGAAATCCGGGAAAAAGCTTCATGCCGGAAATCTTCCGGTTCGCGTCACTATTGGCAAGACACGGATATCGTGCCGGCGGCTCCGGACTCCTCCTTCGCGTCCTCCGTCAGAGGCGGCGAACCCATTTCCGTGATCACCCCCGGCATGAAAAGTAAGAATGATTTTGTAGCGGTGTTGAAGCTGATAAGACTCGTGAGGAGCAGGCTCACACCGAGGCAATGGATCGTCGTTTTGAGGGATGTCAGTCGCCCTGACACGGCGGCCACAGCGAGGAGAAGCAGAACGGCGGGAATGACGAGTCCCGCTTTGGCGATGAGAAGGCCATTGCTCGCTCCGCTTTGAACCGTTCCATCGGGATTCTGCCACTTCCAGAACTCTACCGTAGAGTGAGAGATTCCATGCACCACGAGAAGAATTAACGCCTCCGAGATCGCTGCGAAAAACAGATGAATGGCGATGGTTCGTTTCATTTCGTTCAAAGCGTGAATTTCGTCAGCGTATTTTCATTCTCTGATCCAGACTGTATTTTGGGAGAGTCGCTGAAATCCCGCCCGCTCACAGTTCCGCTGACTGGGTGAATCCGGCTCGACATCGGTGAAAACATTTCGAAGACCGAGTTCGTGCGCGTCGTTGTATCGCACGTGGAGGAGTGCCTCGTGATAGCCGCGACACCGATACTCCGGAATCGTGAAAGCATTTCCCAGGAAAGCGGATCCCCCTTCGACATAGGAAGTCGCCCACCCGGTCGGATTTCCCTCAGGTGAAGAGGAGACGAAGCAGCGAAACCGATCGTTGCAATACGAGCCCTTTTTAGCGGCGCGCGTCTCTTGAGGAAAAGCCACTCCTGAAAGCTCTAACAAATCGAAAAACACGTCGGTCTGATCCGGTCCGAGCCTTCTGACATCGGCGGCAACCGGAACCGGTTTCAGCGGTTGGCTCACCAGATAGCAGAGATCGTAACCGCGCGAAAATCCCGCTGCGATCAGACCGCTCTCATTCGCCGGAGTCTGAAACGGAGGCGTTAGCTCAACGGCTTTGATTGAGTCAGGGATCGAGCCGGGATCGAGGTTTCGACCGGCGCCCTTTTCGGGGACGACACGATTGTAGTAGGGATTGTCGGGCCTCGACGGATCGACGATTCCCCGCCCGATTTCGAAGGTTTTGACGGCGATACCGACAGAATCCGCGGAGCTCGTTCGCGCGGCGTTGTAGCGGGCATACGCGAGTTCGGCGCCTGTGAGTTCCGGCAGTAGCGGGGAAATGGTGATCGGAGGCATGTGGGCTCGACGAGAGGATACCTCAAGCGAGCAACGAACACGATTCAATTCAGCAGCGCGGAAAGGAGCCCGTCAGCCGATCCCTTCTTTGCCTGTGCGACAAAGGGCCTTACGCCTCAGCGAGACCGAAGGCCTTGTGCATCACTTTCGCGGCTTCGTCGATTTGATCTTCGGAAACGGTCACGGTGATTTTAATCTCGGAGGTGGAGATCATCTCGATGTTGATTCCCGCGTTGGAAAGCGCTTCAAACATCTCTGCGGCGACACCGGAGTGGGAACGCATCCCGATGCCAACGACGCTGAGTTTGGCGATCCCGTCGCGAGCGCGAATCGTGACGCCTTCGCCCAGTTCCGAGAGAACGGGAGTGAGTGCGGCTTCCGCTTTTTCGACATCGTCGCGATGAACGGTGAAGGAAATATCGGTCGTTCCGGTTTGCTTCACGGATACGTTCTGGACGATCATGTCGACGAGGATATTGGCCTCGGCGACGGCCCCGAAAATCTTACCGGCGGTTCCGGGATGATCGTTCACACCGGAGATCGTGACTTTCGCCTGCTCTCTTTCCAAACTGACTCCTCGAATGACAACGGATTCCATGCTCATACTTTCTTCGCGGACTAAGGTTCCGGGGTTGTTGTTCAAACTGCTTCGCACTTCAAACCGCACTCCAAATTTTTTGGCAAACTCAACCGAACGCGATTGCATTACCTTCGTCCCCGAGCTCGCCATTTCAAGCATCTCGTCGTAGCTGATTTCGTTAATCTTTCTCGCATCAGGCACGACGCGGGGATCGCAGGTGTAAACACCGTCGACGTCGGTAAAAATCTGACAGAGATCGGCATCGATCGCTGCTGCCATCGCTATCGCGGTCAAATCGGATCCGCCCCGTCCCAGCGTCGTGATTTTGCCGTCAGAGGTCTTGCCCTGGAATCCAGCGAGGATCACGATCTTACCTTCGTCGAGCATTTCGTGAACGCCCTCGGGGGAAATGTTGGAAATGCGGGCCTTCGTATGGACGCCGTCTGTTTCGATGCCGGCCTGCGCACCGGTGAGCGATACGGCTTCCGCGCCCATCGAATTGAGCGCCATCGCGGTGAGCGCGATCGTCGTCTGCTCCCCTGTCGCGAGGAGGACATCCATCTCGCGCTCGGTCGGTTTGCTTTCGCCCGTGACCTGATCAGCCAGCTCGATGAGACGGTTCGTCACCCCGGACATCGCCGATACGACGGCAACGACCTGATGACCCGCTTCCTTGGTTTCAAGAATGCGTTTCGCCACATTTAAGATCCGCTCGGGAGTTCCGACCGAGGTGCCACCGTATTTCTGTACTATAAGACTCACTGTCTGTTGCTCGTTAGTAGTTGAGACTTATGCCTCAGGTTGCCGGTTTGTCCAACGCCGTTTGACCCGTTATGGCACCACGAAGCCAGTCCAGATACCCCTTCGATCCGGCTTCAATCGGCACGACGACGCATTCGGGTTCGTCGTAGGGGTGATTATTTTGCAAAAATGCCTCGAGTTCGTCCAGTTTTCCTGACGTCGTTTTGATCAGCGCGATGACCTCGGACTCCTCTTCGATCTTGCCCTGCCACCGGTAGATGGAGGACACTCCGGGGACCATATTGACGCAGGCTGCGAGTTGCGACTCGACCACACTTGTGCCAAATTGTCTCGCAGAGTCCTCGTCAGCGAAAGTGCTGATCACGAGAACGGCTCTATCATTCGCGTCGTTTTGTCTCTCAATCATCTCGTTATCAAAGATCAGTCGGCATGAAATCAGGGATAATAGATAAGCTCATTGACCGTCTCGACAAGCTGGAGCCGGAGGAAATTCAACGAATTGTCCTGAAAGCGGTGCAGGAAAAAGGGCTCATGGAGAGTGTTTTCGAGGTAATTCGCGAAGGAATCATCGTCGCGGGGCCGAACGGGACGATCCATTACCTCAATCACGCGGCGGGGGAGTTCTTCGGTCTCAATGAAAAGGATCCCACCGGCGAAACGATCGCCAACCTCTTTCCGGGGATTCAATGGAACGAGGTCGTCGAGTCCGGCGGAGTCGTGAGCCGCGATATCGTCGTTCGCTATCCCGAGCTCCGGTATCTGAATTTTTACATCGCCCCGCTGGAACCTGAGACGGACACGGAGGGCAACGAGGAGGACCTCTTTGGATTTGTGGTCATTCTGCGGGATGACACGCAAAGCCGTGAGCGACAGATCAAAGAGATCGAGACGGAAAAGATCGAAGCGGTCAAAAGTCTCGCCGCGGGTGTGGCGCACGAAATCGGCAACCCTCTGAACTCGCTCAACATTCACCTCCAGGTCGCGGAGCGGAAAATCAAAAAGAACGCCGATCCGGCGCTCGCGGGGGAGCTGCTCGAATCGATCGAAATCGCCCGAAGCGAGATCAAGCGCCTCGATTTCATCGTCGAGAAATTTCTCAGCGCGGTGCGTCCGTCCCACCTCGTGCCGGAGACGACCGACCTGAACGAGCTCCTCAACGAAGCGCTCAATTTCATCGGCCCCGAGGTGGCTGACCGCCGCATCGCAGTGACGTTCGAGTTGGCCGAGGACCTTCCCCTCATTCACGTCGACCGCGATCAGATGAAGCAGGTCGTCTACAATCTGATTCGTAACAGTTCCCAGGCGATGGGGTCGGACGGCGAGATCACGATCCTGACCGGATTCACCGATGAAAATGTCTTCGTCACCTTCGCCGACAACGGCCCGGGAATTCCCGGGGAACAGGTGCGCCGCGTTTTCGAACCCTACTACACGACGAAGAAAACCGGTTCAGGTCTCGGGCTCATGATCGTGCATCGCATCGTCTCGTCGCACGGAGGCGAAGTGGAATTCAAGAGCCGTGAAGGCAAAGGCACCGACGTGACGGTCTACCTGCCGAGGGCGGAACGGCTCATGCGCGTCCTTCCTCAAAAATCAGAGACCTCCGTCATCGACATCGACGTGGAAGACTAACCCTGACCGAACATGGATTTTTTCGACAACACCGTTCTCATCGTCGACGACGAAAAAAACACCCGTGACGGATTGCGGCTCTCTCTCGAAGATGACTTTGACGTCTACGTCGCGGCCAATATTGCCGAAGCGGAGGAGATCCTGAAATCCGAAAGCGTCGACGTGATGCTGACCGATCTGCGGCTTGGTGGCGAAGACGGGATGGACCTCATCACCCGGACTCTCGCCCGCTCGAAGCCTCCCGTTTGCATTCTCATGACCGCCTACGGCTCCGTCGACGTGGCGGTCGAGGCGATGAAGAAGGGCGCCTACGATTATGTGAGCAAACCGCTCAATATCGACGAACTCGAAATCGTGATCAAACGGGCGATTCGAAGTCGCCTCGTCGAAGAGGAGAATCAATCGCTCAAAGCGCAGGTCACGGAACGCTTCGGGCTCGAAAACATCATCGGCCACTCAACGGTGATGCAGCCCGTTTTTGACACGATCCAACAGGTCGCACCGACGCGGGCAACCGTGTTGATTGAAGGCGAAAGCGGAACCGGTAAAGAGCTCGTGGGACGCGCGATTCACCACCTCAGCGGACGGCCGAAATCGAAGCTCGTCACGGTGCACTGCGCCGCCCTCAGCGAACAGTTGCTCGAAAGCGAACTCTTCGGTCACGAGCGCGGTGCCTTCACCGGTGCGGTCGAGCGGCGGGCGGGACGCTTCGAGGAAGCCGACGGAGGAACCCTCTTTCTCGATGAGATCGGCGAGATCGATCTGAATACTCAGGTCAAATTGCTCCGCGCGATCGGGGAGAGAACTTTCGAGCGACTCGGTTCTAACAAACCCATCAAAGTGGATGTTCGCGTTGTCGCCGCGACGAACAAAAACCTCAGCGAAATGGTGCGCGAGGGAACCTTTCGCGATGATCTCTTTTTCCGGCTCAACGTCGTCTCGATCGACATGCCTCCGCTGCGCCAGCGGAAAGAGGATATTGTTTTGCTGGTCGATGCCTTTCTGAAAGAGTTTTCCGAAGAGAACAGGAAACCCTCGATGGAGTTGACCGCGGAAGCGCTGCAACTTCTCCTCGACTACGACTGGCCCGGAAACGTTCGGGAACTTCGCACCGCGATCGAACACGGCGTCGTTATGTCTAACACTGCCAAAATCGGGGTGCGGCATCTCCCCCCGTTCCTGAGAGATAATTCCCATCACGGGTTCAGGAATACAACCGGCGGAGGCGCTTCAGCTTCCAGCTCACAGGTGATCAGCGAAGGCGATGACCTGAACATCGCGAAAATGGAGGAGCGGATGATTCAACTCGCGCTCAAACGAACCGGCGACAACCGAACCGAAGCCGCCCGCCTTCTCGGAATTTCCCGCCGGACGATGCAGCGAAAGTTGAAGGAGATGGGGTTGGTGGATTCGTGAAGGTCCGGCCAGACCGCGCGAAATTCAGAATAGACGGGTAGGGACGATTGTCCCCAATCGTCAGCGGAGACTCCGGCGCGGATGGGCTGCACGGACGGCTGAGGACAGGCCGTCCCTACCGTCACGTCATCCAGGGTCGCGTTTTTTCGACGATCTTATCCGCGAAACGTCACGGTGCCGCCGGCTTGAAGTGCATCCAGAGATCTTCGCTCCCGGGGACCTGAGTCTTCATCCCCTTTTCCGTGCGGATCAGCGTGTTGATTTCGCCGTCCTCATACTGAATGACCCGCTTATCGGGTGACGGCTTTTCGATCACTTTGTATTTCTGAGCCATCCCGCTTCCCTCCCGGATGCGACGCATTTCGGTAGCAGTAAACTCGAGGGTCAGACCCTCGAACTGTGTGAGGACGACCTGGGAAATCCCTTTCTGGAGACCGGAAATAACGTTCTTCAAGATCCCGCCTTCCTCCTGCCCCTGAACCGGAGAATTCGCCTGAACCTGAGCCAGGGTCGTTTCCTTATCAAAATCCCACTTCCCAACGATCCAGTCCCCTCCGCATCCCGTGAGGCCAAAAGTAACGACGGCGAGGAGGGCACATGAGAAAAGCCGGAGCGTGGTGTTCATGAAGAGGAAGATAGCGTGAAGCGGGAGGAAGTGTCAAAGGAGGAAGAAGAATGAAAGTAGTAAAGGAGTCGAGAAGTAAAGAATCGGATGAGCTCTGCGCGATCAGGAATTATCGAGAAGGCTTCCGAGCCCCGTGCTTATTCCACGCATTAAAAGACACCTTTCCGCCGACTCCTCTTAACTCCACTTTACGCGGTCCCTTCCCCAGAATGGCGAGAAAACGAGATCCGGTTGAGTCGCAAAAATAGACCATTTCATCTATCATTTCCCCCGAAGCTCCATCGCTGAAGCAAAGCTGAGACTGATCAATTTCACTGATGGTCGCCGGATAGCGCTGGTTCTTTTTGAAAAAGGCCTCCTGATAATCCATCAACGATGCTCCGAGATTATCGTTACCTGCATATTGAGCCCGCTGAACCGTGAGGTTCCAACCTGAAACTCCGAAGCCCCCGAAAAACACCCCGAAGATTAACGCTCCAACAAAGATGAACATCTCCCGGCGGTTGTTCATCTCATTCCTTACTTCTCGACTCCTTTATTTCTCTACTTCATTCTTCCCCCCAACTTCTGCGAGCTCCGCCCGCCTAATACCCGCCCATGTCTTTTCCGACGGAATCGTCGGTCCAGTAGTAGAGAATACGACCGCAGTTTTCGCAGTTCGTGAGCTTCTTTTCCGCCTTCACTTCCATGTAGGTGGATTTCACGACTCTCATGTGGCAGCCCTGACAGACTTCGTCGACGAGGCCGACGATGGCGTGCCCTGCTTTGCCTTTGAAAAGCCGTTCGTAACTGTAGAGAACATCGTCATCAACGGGTTCAGCATGTGATTCACGCTTAACGACTTCCTCTTCGCGCTCCTTTTTAAGATTCTTCGCGAGATCGGCGAGGTCTTCAAGTTCGGTGACGACGTCTTTTTTACTTTCCTCGTGCTCCGCTTTCGCTTTTTCGTAGGCGGCCTTTTGCGTTTCGGCCTGCTCCATCAGTTCGATCTCTTTGTCTTCGAGACCGGTGATCTCCTCACCGTATCGCGTGATTTCCTCGCCCATGCGGGTGAACTCGTCGTTTTTCTTGGTCTCGTATTGCTGCACCTTGAGCTTCGCGATCGAGTCTTTTCTCGTATCGATATCGAGTTCGAGATTCTTAATCGCTATCTCCGTATGCTGAAGCGCACTCCTCGCTTCGTTCTGCCTGGTTTCGTCTTCGAGCAGCTTGTCTCTGACGTCTTCTTCGAGAATCGGAATCCCCGCGAGCTCTTTGTCTATCGCCGCAATTCGTTGATCGTGATGCTGAACTCGGAGGAGTTTTTCGACTTCGGGTAACATAATAGTCTGGTCTGAAAAGGTGAACGTGTATTCCGGCAGTATCAAAAGGCACGCTTCCCCGTTTGCCAATCTAAATCAGCGGAAGCGGGAGATTGATTGAGGCCAAATTATGAAGGAAGAGAATGTGGAACAGGATTGTATCCTGTTTGCGAAGCCCCTGCCAATAGCCTAAAGAGCTGGTGGGCAGTGAACACCGGTTGCGAACCTGTGCCACTGCTCGTCGCGCGACGACCTTGAGGGACGCCCCGCGCTCTTTTCAGCTCACTTCAAGAAGCCAGTCCGGATAACCGCAAACAGATCCGGCTTCGACCGCTGATTCGAGGTGCTTTTGCCATCCTCCCGCTTCATCCGAAGGAAGCCCGAACCAGGAACGACACCCTCCGAAAGTTTTCCGGTCTTCGAGAATCCAGGGCGTTTTCAGCTCAAACGCTTTCACAATCGCGAAGGAAATTCCGTGTTCATCGCCCCACTCAAACCGCTCGCGAATGATCTTTTCATCCCAAATATGGTAGGGATCGAGCTTCATCACCTCGTCCCAATCGGTCAAACGGCCCGTTTTCAGCGTTTCCACGTATACGGAAAAGGCGACGCTTCCTTCAGGGGCAAGCGGGTCGGAAAGCTGACGTTCGCCCCCACCCTGAGGAGACGGTTTCACCTGTTTTACCTGCTCGTGGAAGAGGCTGGGGTAGAGAAAAAACCGGTCGTGAATCCACTGGAACCCTGATTTTCCCTCAGAAATCCCCCCTTTTCGCAAAATCACAGACTGCTCCCCCGAGACGAGAGCGTCAGAGATAAGTTGCCACTCTTTGAAGGCGACAGGTTTCCAATTCGGGTCAGATATTTCCATAGTGTCAGAGTTCTAAAATCGCTCAAATATACGATTTTCTAATAAAGCACTCTTTTCCGCTGGAAAAACGGTTTCGATGCTATAATTTCCGTCTCCACTCGGATTGGCCTTTAAGCCAACCGGCCTTGATGGTGGCTGTAGCTCAGTGGTAGAGCCCCGGATTGTGATTCCGGTTGTCGCGGGTTCAAGTCCCGTCAGCCACCCTCCTATAAATGGAATTTCTCGAAGCAAGGATCGGATACAAGTTCAGCAACTCGCTGTTACTCGCCGAAGCACTCACTCACCCGAGTCTGGCATACGAATCGAAACGCCCGCATTTCGATAACCAACGCCTTGAATATCTCGGCGACGCGGTGATTCAGCTCATTCTCACTCACGAGCTCTATCAGCGGTTTCCCAAATTCGCGGAAGGACGGCTCACGAAATTGCGCAGCCGACTCGTCTCACGTGACGCGCTTTGCGAATACGCTCACCTCATCGGTCTCGGAGAATACCTCCTCCTCGGCAAGGGAGAAGCTGCGAGCGGAGGCAAGGAACGTCCCTCCAATCTCGCTGACGCCGTCGAAGCGCTCGCCGGTGCCGTTTATCTCGACGGTGGCTACGATGAAGCGAAGAATTTCATCCTGAACAATTTCGCGTCATTCATCGACGCCATCGCCAACCAACCTGACGACAGCAATCCAAAAGGAATGCTGCAGGAACACCTCCAGTCGATCACTCAGTCGAGTCCCTCCTATTCCATTATTTCCCAGGAAGGCCCCGACCACGAAAAGTCATTTGTTTCGCAGGTCTCGTGGGAGGGAATGCTCCTCGGTGAAGGCAACGGTAAAAGCAAAAAGGAAGCGGAGATCAACGCCGCCGGAAATGCACTCGAATTGCGGAGGTGGATCGAGAAAGAAAGCCTTCAGGAAAACGGTGAATAAGTTGTGAATAACTGTTGAGAACAGTGAAGTAACTCAGGGCAGTGGTAATAACTCCCCACTTGTTAGCGGTTGTTCACCCCGCTTGTTCACATTTTTATTTTTACGGTAACCGACTCTCAATGAGTGACTTGTGATCATCATTAAGAGTTATTCACACCTATAATAAGAATATTCATTTCCTCTAAAAATTAGATTCTTCTACTAGGATGTGAACAACTCGGAATTTGGACCTTTTCGAGGACTTCGGGGACACTGATTCCATTGAGCGTTTGGCACTTCGATTGGAGCACTTCCATTTGCCCTGAGGCAGGACTCCAGACTTCGGGATCAGCGTTTCCAAAGAGCAGCAATCCGGGAGTGCCCGTGCTCGCTGCAAGATGGGCAATTCCGCTGTGATGCCCCAGGTAATAATCGGCCTGCTGATAAACCGAGGCGAGTTCGGTGAGAGGCAGCGAATCGAGATGAGTGTAGGTCAGATCGAGTTCGTCCAGAATCGTGAGGAATTCGGCAATGATCCCGGACTCGGCGACGCCTGAGGTGATGACGTATTCGATTTCAGGATGCGATTCGGCGAGAAGCCCCAGAACAGCCGCCCAGGATTCAAATCCCCAGTTTCGACTCGCATGACCACTCCCGGGATGAACCGCGACGAGAGGACCTTCTGTGCGCCGCTCGAAGGTGTATACGTCGGGATAGTCGAGCTCGATACCGGGATCGTCGAGAAAGAGAGCCACACTCTCGAGTGGTTTCGCGAACTGAAGTGAAGCGTGGGTCGATGATTCTGATTCGTCGGGGCGAAACGGAAGACTCACGAGCGTTTTGACGCCGGCCTTTTTGAGATTGGCGGCAAAGAACCCGTCGGGATCGTAAAGACAGCTCACGACGAGATCGAATCCGGCGAAGTAGTCGCACCAGGCCCGGTCGAGTTCGGCACCGGGAGCGTAGAACGGCGCGAGTTTCGGATCGACGATGGAACGCTGTTTGTCTGCGAGGCCGGTCACCAGCGCGAGATCCGTCATCCCCGGATACCCGAGCACCTCGATTTCGTTGTCCGGCAGCGTTTTGCGGACGAGTTGCATCGCCGGCATCGTGAGAACAAAGTCCCCTACCGCGCCGCCTCGAATGAAAAGAACTTTGCCCATGATCTGGAAATATGTCGTTTCGCGAGGCTAGTCGGTTAAGAAGGTGACGCCTCGTGGGGTTATGATGACTTCCCCATCGAGTTTAGCACCCAGTTTTTCGATCGCTTCAGACGCGGTGGTCTTTTCCAGTTTGATCGAAATTTCGCGATTCCACTGATCAGACCAATCTTTTGAATTGGATTTTTTGAGATCAATGATGATTCCCCGGTTCCAAATTTTTGATTCAGCGTCGAGGCGGAGGATTTCCCGTTTTAGCTTTTCTCTTACCTGGTGAAAAGGGGCTTTGTCATAAGAGAGCTTGGGTAAACGGATAGACGCGAGCTTCGATTTAATGAGGGCCTTTTGCTGAGACTGCCATTCAGGTGGGGCTTTTGCATCAGCCACCTCAAGCAGCGCTTCGACCAATTCGATTTGATCTGGACTGTTTTTGACGACGAATAGATTCTTCGTCTCCAGGATTTGAATGAAGGATCCAATGGGAAAGCTGATTCCCATCCATTCCAGTAATTCGTGAGTGGTCAGGTTTTGACTTACTTTTTCGTCCTTTTTCCCCTGGAACGGATCTTCCGGGAAGCACTCGGATGATTCTTGAGCATCGAGGAGCGATTTAAGCACCTCGTTGAACTCAGGCGGAATGGAATAGACGACCGTTTCCAGTGGCGCTTCGAACTGATGAGAATGTTGAAAAGCGACTCCATTTTCCGTCACCGAAAACCTAATAGCAGCTAAGGAGGTGATTTCCCTGAGAGCTTCGTGAAGTGGAATGTTCCCAAGGTGGATCGTAATAGGTAGATCTAGAATTTCTGTCTTACTCAGCGGCTTGTTCGATTGAAATCCAAACCCGCTCTCATCTGAAACGGGAGTCTGTTTAACGCCTCGAAGACGCTCCGTTGAAATCGCGATCCCTTTTTTCAGTTCGTTCTCCGTCATCAGGTCAAAATCGACCGATGCTTTTTCCAACCAGACAACGACCTCTGATAACGGAGTATCTTCAAATTCCAGGCGTGGAATGATGATCTCCATCAGCTTCCTCCAAATCTGTTTCTTCTGTTTTTCGCGTTCCTCGTCACGCTTTGTATATCCGATCCGATTCCAGAGAGCTAAAACCGCCTCCGCAATCATGAGCTCCTCTTCATGATTGGTGACTTCCAGCTGGTTGCTCGCTTCTAAAAATAGAGCTGATGAACCACTTGGAAAAACAACGCCGTGTTTCTCGAGGAGCGCTTGAGCGGGAAGGCCTTCATTCAAACCGAGTTCATCGAAATTCTCAGGCAGGCTGAATAACACCGTCGCCAGCTGCGGTTTGTTTTCCTCCCCCTGCAACGGAAGACAACTGAGCAGTCCGACGGCTAAAAGGAAGGGAAATAGAATCCTCGTTTTCAATCCAATCAGCTTATTCAATCGCCGGGACAATGTCGAGTTCACTCAAGAATGCGGACCGTTCATTTCATGAGAGCAGGCTTGCCGCGCTTATTCGTGCTCACTATGTTCGATGACTATGGATGCCGACGCGAAACGCACGCAGGACTTATGAAACCTGAAATCTCGAAGGTCCAACCGACACATCGGTCTTCTGCGCTCGGTTTGGGCTGCGCCGTTTTTCTCTCACTGATTGCTTCTCAAACGCAATCCGCGGAACCTGAGGATATTGCATTCAAAGCCGATCGTGATGGGTCGCAGCAGCGCTTTGTCGAGTTACTGCCACCTCGATTCGACGCCGGAAAGAGAACAGATGTGGTGATCGTCTTTCATGGTCATGGTTCGGATCGTTGGCAGTTTGTCAGGGAAACGCGAGGCGAATGCCGGGGCGTTCGGGATGTGGCGGCCCGGTATGGACTGATCGTCGTTTCACCCGATTACCGTGCGAAGACTTCGTGGATGGGGCCGACGGCCGAAGCGGATGTCCTGCAGATCATTTCCATCTTGAAAAAGCGGCACAATCTTGGACGGATATTTCTCGCAGGCGGTTCGATGGGAGGAACAGCGGCACTGATATTCACCGCGCTGCATCCGGAATTGATCGCCGGCGTCTGCAGTCTCAACGGCACCGCGAATCTGGTCGAGTATGACAATTTTCAGGATGCGATCAGCGCTTCTTATGGCGGGACGAAAACGGAAGTTCCCGAAGAGTATCGAAAGCGCAGCGCCGAATTGTGGACGCAACATTTCACGATGCCGGTGGCGGTCACGACAGGCGGAAAAGACACCGCGGTTCCGCCACACAGCGCTTTACGATTCGTCGAAAAATTGAAGGAGGCCGGTAGGCCGGTCTTGAGCATCCATCGCGAATCCACCGGACACTCGACGAACTACGAAGACACAAGTGAGGCGATGGAGTTCGTGCTGAAAGAAGCCGGCCTCAATCCCCGATAATCCTACGGCACTGCCGAATAGCCGGCAGCCCTCCAACTCACGTGTCCGGAATTACCTCTATGCATGATGATGCACCGGCGCTGGCTGATCAGAGCAGGCTTGCCGCGGTTCTTTACTTCTGATTAAGCTGGGCGGATATGGATGCCGACGCGAAACGCACGCAGGATTTGGAAAACTTTCTACGGGAAGCCCTGAAAGTTGAGCTGGAAGATCCTGACCGTCAGCTAACGGAGGAGGATCTGAAAGCGATCGCACTGAGAAGCGGATTGACCGAAGACGACTGGGATCGACTCCGGGAGCGGCTCCAGGCTCATCTCGATAAAGGGAGAAATTTCCTCGAATTTGGAAACTGCGACGATGCCGTCACCGAACTGGATCAGGCTGTTATTCTCGCGCCCTATCGAATCGACGTATTGTACCACTGCGGCCAGGCGCATTTGCTTCATTGGGAGAAAAACAGGAACGAAGAAAATCGTAGACGTGCCGTGGAGTTGTTCGAGCAATGTCTCCGCCTGGAACCCGGCCACGAGGGAGCCGCGGAAGGCCTCAGTCATTTTCGACACCGAGCTACCGAGAAGAAGAAAGTACGCCACAAAATAGCCGCGGCACTGGTGGCGATCGCTCTTGCCGGAGGTGGATTTGCGGTCTTTGATCATTTCCGGGGCGTCGCTCCCGCCCCTGCTGTGGAATTGCCGACTCCCGGTAACAGCGGTCAATCTCAGGCTGGGAAACTGCAAGTGCAACGCTCCGGAAACGTCCTCGCGGTTCCACGTTTCAGTTCCGTTCAGGCGGCGTTTCCCTCCGACCTTCCTCACGATATCATTCAAATCGAATCCGGCTTTACCGATAGCGGGCATGTCCTCGCGCTCCGCAAAAACGGTTCTGTCCTCGCCTGGGGAGCGAACGAATTTAAACAGGCGGACGTTCCCGAGCTTTCCGATGTTGTTCAGATCGCTACCGGTTGGCGGCACAGCCTTGCCCTTCAGAAAGACGGCACCGTAATCGCCTGGGGTGACAACAGCGAGGAGCAATGTTCGGTTCCCGCCGGACTCAGTGATGTCATCCAAATCTCCGCCGGTCCCCGTCATTCAGTTGCCCTGAAACGTGATGGCACCGTCGTCGCCTGGGGATCGAATCTCTTCGGCCAATGTGACGTTCCCTCTGATTTAGAACCGGTGATCCGTCTCGCTGAAATTTGCGGAGATCAGACGACGGTGATGATAGAGGGCGGAAAACTGGCGGCGTGGGGTCGCAATGACTCAGGCGAGGCGACCGTCCCGAACGCCGAAATCGGAAACGCATCTGTTATCAAAGTTTGGGCAGGAGGAGAAAATTACGCCCTCCTCGATGACAATCGGTTGCTGCATTGGGGCCGCGCTTTAAGAAACGATCAACTCCCCCGTGAAATGACAGGAGTCACCGACGTCTTCTCAGGATACCCTGCAACCGTTCTTATCCTGAAAACTGATCGAACGGCCAGCTTGCACGGCGCGGTCAAAGATCACCCGGCCCACAGTCGTGAACTCAGGGACTGGAAGAGTGTAACGATCAGCCCCTCGTTCCTTTACGGGCTTGTTGAAGAAGAAAACTGATTGAGAGCCCCTTAGAAAAGATGTGAATAACTTGTGAGTAAGTGTGGGGAACAGTGAAGTAACTCAGGGCAGTGGTAATAACTCCCCACTTGTTAGCGGTTGTTCACCCCGCTTGTTCACATTTTTATTTTTACAGTAACCGACTATCAATGAATGACTTGTGATAACAATTGAGAGTTATTCACACCTATAATAAGAATATTCATTTCCTCTAAAAATCAGTTTCTTCTACTAGGATGTGAATAACTCGGAAAAGGGCGCTTTCGAGGAGATCAGGGAACCTTCCTTGCAATGAACTTTTGGCTTTCCCAATGGCTCAGCAGCGTATGCTCAAGCCACTCGAGGCGAGGCCTGCTTCAGTTGCCTGAGAACAGGGCAGCGTTCAGACAAGGCGGGACGCCGCCGCCTGTTCTGATGGGTCAGGCGTTCGACTCCAACCATTCCATCGCGGCCGTCACGAGCTCGTCAGGCGTCTGTTCGATGGAAAGGGTCAGCAGGTGGTCATTCTCTGCCGGGACCTCGAGGGCGGCAAACTGGCTGCGAAGGAGGTCGGACGTCATGTATTCGTGATCGCGGGCGTCCATCCGTGCTTTGATGAGCTCGAACGATCCATCGAGATGAATGAGTCGATACGCGGGGAAATCTTGAAACAGGTAATCGCGATGGGCCTCCTTCAGGGCGGAACACGCGAGAACCGGGGTCTGTCCCTCAGCGAGTTTGGATTTTGCCTCGGCAATCAAGGCATCAAACCAGGGCCAGCGATCGGAATCGTCGAGGGGAATCCCCGCTCCCATTTTGGCTTTATTTTCGGGAGGGTGAAAGGAATCGCCCTCAAGGTAGACGCCCTTTTCGAGACGGGCTGCGAGTTCGCTCGCCACGGTCGTTTTTCCGCAGCCGGACACGCCCATAACGACGATGAAGGGATCGCTCATGATTCAAAAACGGGAGTGGGAAGTTCGCGGGTGATTTCATCGACGCGATAGCCGAAACCGTGATCAGACAGGGTTGAGCCATCGAGGATACCCTCTTGCCTCTTGAAGAGACCGGGGTGGATCTTGAGTTCCGGGGTGCTCGCCTCGGGGTAAAATTGCATCCCGTTGGACTCGACGCCCATAATCGTTCCGGCGTGAGCGGCGAGAAGGTAGTGTGGAATTTGAGCCAGCATCGGGTTCGTGAGGTCCTGAACCATCAAAGTCATCCCGTGCGCCTTGGCCCAGCAAAGACTGAGAAGGGCTCCGGTCTGCGTCTTGCAGGTTTTTAAAGCGACGCCGGTCCAACCGAGTTCGCGACCCATTTGCACGAAGCGCCAGTCATGAGCGCTCTCGTCCATGAAGAGTGGCTTGCGGGCGCTGACGCTGTGAACGTCGATGCGATTGGCTTCGAGATCGTGGGGAAAGGGCTGCTCGACGTAGAGGATTTTTTGATAAGTGACAGGGTCTTCGTCTTTAAGGCGATCGAGGATCTCGTTCACGTAGGACGGATCGGTGACGGTGCAGTTGAAGTCCGTCGTGAGCCAGGTAACGCCCTCCTCCTGAGAAATTTGACCGATCTTCTGAAGGCGGTCGTAGTCCCATTCGGCGTCATTTCCGCGCAGTTTGATTTTGAGGCAATCGAGACCGTCTTCGCGGATCCATTGACGAAGAAGCACGGGATAGCCGTCGTCCGGTTCGTCGCCGGTGAGTTCTTCTTCACTGATGGGGTCGAGTCCGCCAACTAGGTGCCAGACGGGCAGTTTGGTTTCCGGTTTCGCGCTGAGAAAAGTGTCAGGATAGAGTCCGTCGAAATTCACGTCTTCGGAGGCCGAGGTGATGAAATCACTGAGATCGCGGGACATGAAGTCGGCGTTGTAAGTGTCGTAGACGGGACACTCGTGCAGATTTCCGTAGGCATCGTGGACCGCGATGTCGAAGAGCGAGAAGCAAACGAGCGCCGCGAGATGCGGAAGCGCGGCTTCTTCGTCGCGGCTTTCATTGAAGGAGTCCTGAAGCGGGTGAAGGCGTTTTTCGATGAAGTCGTAGCCGATTTCGATGGGGTGTCCGCTTTCGGGGCCGTGTTGAAAGGCCTCGGCGATCGCGATCGTGAAATCTTTCATCGCGGTATGACGATCTTCGTAATCGATGTTCGATGGCCAGACCCAACCGACTGAGAGAGGTGTTTCGCCCCAACCGGTTGCGGTTTTGCCGTTGGCATCTTCGACGGTGACTTTTGCGCGGGCACAGGTGACAGACTCGAGGACCTGGTTGCCGAATTTCAACGGAACCCGCATCACCACGGGGATGAAATACAAACTGACTTCTCGAACGCGAACGGATTTGGGATGATTGGACATAAGTTGGGTCGAATTAAAGACCGTAGAACTTCTCACATCAAGCTTGGTGATGTGCGATCAATGTTGCATTGCGCATTCACGCTTTTGGACCCTGCGAAGCGCTCTCAGGAGAAATGGACTTCAGACAAGATCGATTGAGATCTCACAGGACGCAGGTGAGGCAAACACTCTTGTTTGCCCGGGTCCTGTAATTCTCAGGCAAACAGGAGTGTTTGCCTCACCTAACCGGTGCCTGCTATGAACTCGCCATGAGCGCTTCGATCTCATCGGCTTCGATCGGAATCGAGGCCATGAGGTCGATGTTGCCGCCCGCCTTTACGATGATGTCATTTTCGAGGCGAACGCCGAATCCCTCTTCGGGGATGTAGATGCCGGGTTCGACGGTGACACACATATTCTCGACGAACTGATTCGCCACCGGGGTGACATCGTGGACATCGATGCCGAGGCTGTGTGAAACGCCGTGCATGAAGTATTTCCGGTAGGCACGTTTCTCTTCGGGGAGATTCTCTTCGGCGCGTTCTTTCGCAACCGTTTCGGCGTCAATCAGCCCCAGCTGAATGAGTTCATCTTCCATCAAGCGCGCGACTTCGGGGTGATACTCTTTCTTCATGTCCTTTCCGGGGACGACGAGTTCGTCGATGCAGACTCGCAGAATGCGCAGGACAGCGTTGTAGACGTCGCGCTGACGGTCGGTGAATTTTCCATTCACGGGAATCGTTCTCGTGAGATCCGCGTTGTAATTCGCGTATTCGGCGGCGACGTCCATGAGCAGAAGTTGGCCGTCTTCGGTGATCTGATCGTTGCTCAGGTAGTGGAGGACGTTGGCGTTGTTGCCCGAGGCAATGATGGGTTCGTAGGCGAACCCGCGTGATCCCTGTCTGAGAAATTCGTGCATGAACTCCGCCTCAATCTCGCACTCGTTGACGCCGGGGGTGATGAATCGCAAGACGCGCTCGAATCCGTCTTTGGTGATATCGCAGGCGGTTTGGAGCAGGTTGACTTCCTCTTCGAGTTTTTCCGCACGAAGGCGGTGCATGATCGGCGCGAGACGGCAATAATTGTGGTTCGGATAGAGTGCCTGGCACCGCTGGCGGAACCGGTCGTCGAGTGAAAAATTCATAGGCGATCCGGAGCGCCCGTGTTCATTGTGATTGAGGAAAATGGTGTCGGTCAGTCTGCTGACCCGGCGCAGAAACGGTTCGAACTCCGTCGTCCACTTGACCGTCTTGATTCCGGAAATCGCGGTGGCTTCCTCTTTTGAAACTTTGTGCCCTTCCCAGATTTGAATGAGGTCCGACGTTTCCCTTACGAATAGAACTTCGCGAAGATCCGGATCCGGATGCGACGGTGTCAGCACGAGAATCGTTTCCTCCTGATCGATGCCGGTCTGGTGGAAGAGGTCGGAATTCTGGATAAATCGCATCGAGCCATCCGCGCAGCGCCAGGGAATGTCAGCGGAATTAAAAATAGCGACGCAGTCGGCGGGAAGCTTTTCGCGAAGGCGATCCCGGTTTGAAGTAAAGAGATCTGAAGGAATTTCACGGTATTTCATCGCCTAAAATCGCAGCTAAACGGAAGTGGGTGTGGTATAGTCCAGCCTTCTGGTTCGGGGGATTGCAGACGCAACTCCCGACCCGATAAGTTTGAACCTTTTATGGAAGATATCCAGAAACAAACCGTCATCATCGTGGATAATGATCCCGATTTTTTGGAGTGGGCGTCGAAGCACCTTGAGGCTGAGACGGTTAAGGTGATTTGTACTTCCAGTTCGGACGATGCTTTCACTCTGTTCGGCAAGCACAAGGCGGACTTGCTGATCGCCGAATTCAACAACATGCCGCTGGACGGGGTTGGCCTGCTGAAGAAGGTCCGGCTCGCGGAACCGAATGCGATGGTGATCCTGAACGGTCATGTCACTTCGACCAATGTGGTGATCGAGTCGATGCGTCTCGGAGCATTTGACGTGTTGAGACGGGAGTCGGTGAACTTCGAGCTGCGTCAGGTTGCCGAGCGCGCGCTGCAGTCGGCCGATCAGATGCGAATCGCGGAGGACGGCAGCGAGGCGGACGGGAACGCGCAGCCTCAGCCATCCGACGACCTTATTATCGGCCGTTCGCCGGCGATGCAGGATGTTTACAAGCTCATCGGGCGGGTCGCACGCGCCGATGCTCCGGTGCTCATCACGGGGGAAAGCGGCGTCGGTAAAGAGGTCGTTTCCAACGCGATTCACAAATTTTCAAGGCGGGCGAAGGAGGAATATGTCGCGATCAACTGTGCGGCGATTCCGAGCAATTTGCTCGAGAGTGAACTTTTCGGTCATGAAAAAGGCGCCTTTACCGGTGCGGTGAGCCGGCGCATGGGGCGTTTCGAACAATGCGACGGCGGAACGCTCTTTCTCGATGAGATCGGCGACATGCCCCTCGAGGTTCAGAGCAAGTTGTTGCGGGTTCTTCAGAGCGGCGAGTATTCGCGGGTCGGGGGAAATGAGAATTTGCTCAGCGACGTTCGTATTCTCGCGGCGACAAACAAGCGTCTCGAGGAGGAGGTCGAACACGGCACTTTTCGCGAAGATCTTTTCTATCGTCTCAACGTCGTGCGGATTCATATTCCGCCACTTCGTCAGCGCGTCGAAGACATCCGCTTGCTCGCTGAGCATTTCCTTCATCGCCAGACGCAGAAGGGCAAAGTCCGGACGATGCAGTTTTCAAAAGCGGCGGTCGCGGCACTGGAGGAGTATCACTGGCCCGGAAACGTTCGTGAGCTGGAGAACCTGATTCAGCGTGCCTGCGTTCTCGCGACGGGGAATGTCCTGCTGCCGGAAGATCTCCCGATGGATCATGCTGCGAAAAAGGACGACTTCGCCGAACAGGCTTCAAAGATTGCCCGCGCGATCATTGACCTCGCCAAAGATCGTGACGTCTCACCAGTGGATATGGTGATGAAAGAGCTGACGACGGTCGCGCTCGAGGACAGCGACGGTGACGAATCGAAAGCGGCGGACTTGTTAGGGCTCACCGCTGCAAAGCTGAAGCCTTATTTGCCCGGCTGATAGGGTTTGTGAGCGGGTTTTACGCTGAAAGAAAACGAACGATCAACCGGGTCACCGCCGCCGGGGCACGACCCGTCTCAGGGGTGCCGGTTGCGCGTTCAAATTCCGGTGTTTCAAAGGCCCGATGGCGTCAGGCTGAGATCTGATCTCAAAGGGCTGAAGGCCTCGGAAAAAAATAGCAACTCTGTGCGACCTGAAGGGGCGCTCGCAGACGTGGGGAACAGGGTGATTTTGCGGTCGACCCCAATGCCCGGGTTCGAAAATTTTCCACCTGACGCCACCGGGGTGGAAGAACCACAATCCTGGAGACGAAACACCTTGTGGCGATCTCCGGAGGTCTCGCTCTAATTCTCTGTTAAGCTGTCTTTATGGACATCAAAGATCCGAAGATTATAAAACTGAAAGGGATCCTCTTTCTCTTTTTGGGATTACTCAGCAGTGGGTTACTCCTTTGTTTCCACTTTGATCTCACGACAGCCGCCCTGCTCGTGATTGCGGTTTGGTCGTTCTGTCGGTTTTACTATTTCGCGTTTTATGTGCTGCATCACTATGCCGACCCCGAATTCAAATATGCGGGGCTCATTGATCTGGCGAGGTATCTGATTCGAGGTCGCGAGCGGTGAAAGTCCTCACTGATCCCACTTCAACTTCGCCACCCAGATCCGGTTGTTGGCGCCGCGTGCGATCAGAGGTTCGGGATCCGAATAGTTCGGGCCGGGGGCCTGCATCCATTCCGTCGCGGTGACCCAGGTCTCATTCGGGGTGACTTCGGTGACTCCGAAATTACCGAGGCGGGCGCCCTTTTCAGGAACGAGAACCTGTTCGGTCGATCGAATGATCTGCAGCTTCTCAGGATCCACTTTCGCGATGAACAAAGGAGCGCGGTGACGGAAGACGTGATCGTTGTCCGCGCCGCGCCGGGTGTAGACGAGGAAGAGTCCGTGCTTTGGATGCATCACCCAATGCTGCTGCGTGTTGTAGTTACCGAGGTCGGAGCCATCGTCAAAGGTCCACTTCTTCGGCTCGGAAAATTGAAGTTTCTCTCCGATGTCGGCGACCGAGACGTAGCCGTGTTCATCGTTTCGCATCGTCAAAAAGAGGCGGTCGCCCAATTTGGTGAGAGACGGTTCGTAGAGGCCTCGTTTGATTGGGACGGACATCTCGTTGCTGTGGCTCAGGTAGCGCATCTCACTGCCATCAAACGAGCAGCGAAGCACCGTGGTCGAGTAGCGGCCTGCTCCGATCTCAGCGAAGTAGATCGGGAGCAAAATGTCACCGTTCGGTAAATCGAAGCGTTGGACACAACCCGCACCGGCGTTGCCGAATTTGGCTTCGTCAGGCAAATTGATCGTTTTCCAGGGCGACCAGGTGTGTGTCTCAGGATCGTAGATCGCGTAGGGAGTGCTCCGCGGGCGTTTGTGCATGACCTTGTTGTTCTCGTAAACGACGGTGTGTCCGGTTCCGAGGAGCTTGCCTGATTTCTCGTGCCAGCGGGGCCAGAAATCACAAACCGTGATCTCGAGATCTTTCTTCTCTTCGAATTCAAAGGGAACCCTCGCGAAAGATTCGTGTTCGAAAGGTTTCGTCCAGGTTTTCCCGCTGTCTCCGCTGCGCATTTCGTTGATCGCATAGAAGATATCCGAACCCGAGAGCTGGAGTTTCTGGAGCGTCATGACGACAAGTGGTTCCCCGTCTTCGCCGGCTCCGGGGATGGCCCCGGCCCGTGCATGAACCCAACACATTTTCTTATCGAAGCCCTCCTGTGCGGAGGTGAGGTCGATTTTAAAGGGAGCGTCTTCCGCAAAAGAGAGGGACGATAGAAAGAGGGTGAGTAAGGGCAATGCAATCCTGAGCATTCCCTATCTTCACCAGATCGGTGCGAAAGTGTCGAGTGCAGCCACGGCGCATTTGCGACTTACCTTTTTGACGTTCGTTCACCCTTTTTAGATGGGTGCGGGTTCAATCCTGCTGGAATTCCCGTTCTTCTCTCTTCTCGTTGTTCTTCTTCTACACGTTCGATTTCTTCAGCTTGACGTATTTTGGATTCCTCCCGGATTGAATTGAGATAAGTGGGAAAGGACATATCTCGAATAGTGAGAGGGTTGGATGGATTTTCCAGGTAGAGCAAGGTCGCCTTCGTCATCTCGTAATTCGAAATTTGAAGGATTTGAGGTGTCTGAAAGTGCCAGCGGAATAATGAGTAATCCTTCGTGACGATGACTCCTCGAGCAGTGATCATCCCCCGGAAGAGTTTTGTATCCTCGTCCATCGAGTTCCAAATTTCCGGATGCTGGCTCGCTAACTGTCCAAAAACTGAAATTTTCAGATTCACCCCGCGAGATAAAAATTCTTTCAGCAACGCGGAATCGATTTTGGCCGAAGCCCCTGTCGAAGGTGTTGTTATTCCGACTGTCTTTATCACTTCTGCAGCGGGAATATGGATCAGCGGTTCCAAGGTCCATGAGTTGCCCTCTACTTCGCTTAGGAACAATAAAGAAACCGAAACAAAGAGGATGATTTTTGAAGTCATTGTTTTGGAGTTGCGAGGTGCTGCGGTTACTTCGATGTCAGCTCAAAGACGCCGTTCCAGGGGCTTGGTGGATCAAGCGCGAGTTGTTCACAGCGTTTCTGTAATAACTTTGCGGAGGTCGAAATCGTGTCGTGTGAGTGTGTTGATAAGGATTCGAATTGAATTTCCGCCGCCGCAAAATCCCCGGCCTCATAGAGCGCGAAGACTTCCCGGTAAAGCTGCGCGGCATCGAGTGGCGCGTCATCGCCCTCCAGAAAAATGGCGAATAACTCGGTGGCCTCCGCTTTTCCCTTTACCTGAACGACATCGACTTTCAGGGAGGGGGGCTGAGTCGAGAGCGATTGAATAAATTGTCCCGTCGCGAGAACGGGAGCCGCGTAATTCTTGGTTTGTCCTTCGACCCTCGCGGTGGTGTTGACGCTGTCGCCGACGATGTTGTAGTCGCGATAGGATCTCGATCCGACGTGGCCGACGAGTCCTTCGCCGACGTGGAGTCCCACGCCGATCCGGAGCCATGAATCCAGTTCTCCTTCCGCTGCAGCTTGTTGTCTTCCGATGAGCGTTCTCTGTATTTCGAGGGCGGCCCTCAGCGCGCGGTCGGAAGCATCGTCGTAAGGTTCCGGTGCTCCCCAGTAGGCGAGAAACTGATCTCCGGCGAAGCGGGCTAGACTTCCGTTCTCTTTCAGTGCCGCATCGGTTTCGACGGCGAAGAGTTGATTCATCAGTTCGAAAACGCGCTCGACTTCCTGAGTCTCGCAGAGATGGGTGAAGCCGCGCAAGTCACTCAGGAGAACCGCGACCCGGCTCCCCTTCGGTTTGATCATCCCGAGATCCTTGGTCACCTGTTTGAGAACCGAGGGGGAAAAGTAGAACCCTAACATCGCATCACGATGAAGCCGTTCGCGTTGCTCGAAGCTCCACCGACGTCCCGTTTCGAGGACGGCTAGCAATCCCCAGATCATCGCTGAATTCACCGAAGCGATGAGAATGTGGCCCTGCCAGATCGCAAGCCAGCCTGCGACGAGAATGAGGAGCCCTCCCCCTGTCGCGACGATGATGAGCCAGCGTTTTTGTCTCATGCGAATGAAGACGAAAACAGCGAGGAGAGCGGTGGCCAGATAAAGAAGCAGATCGAAGGCGAGACCGGCGGGTCGAATCGAGGTTCCCGCGAAAAGGTCATTCAGCGCGGTTCCGTGGAGGAGCATCCCCGGTTCGAGATTGCCGTGTGCGGTTGGCTTTCCATCGACCTCTGCCCCGTAGCCGAAGAACACGATCGTATCTTTCAGGGGGCTGTTGCCTTTCGAGCGTTCGGCCAGTTTTTCAAGCTGTTCGATGCTCCAGACGCGTTGGAGGTGCTTCGCTCCTTCGATCGGTTTTTCGAATTGGTTGTCGTAGTAGGAATGCTGGAGGTTGAGAAAGAGCCGCGAAGTGTCGGCCTGACTCGTCGTGACTGCTCCGGCGGCGAGAGACTTCCATTGCATGGTGCCGGGTTCGATGGCTTTCGGCGAGAGCGGTTTCGGGAGCGTTGCTCCGAGTGCGGCGAGCGCGAGCGAGGGAATCGTCTCTTCATTGAGCCGGTGCACCATTTGATACTCACGCCAGTGGTTGTCGGGAATGACATTGACTGAGCCGCGTGGAAATTGATCCCCTCCCGCTTGGGGAAGTGATTGAAGCAGGCTTTGCCCTTCGTGAGTATTTTCAATCGAAACAGGGAGAACGACGGTGGTGGTTCCGGTCGCGTTGATTTCCCGAATCGTTTGGGCGAGCAATTGCTGGTCTTCTTTTCTCCCCCAGGTGTAGATGATATCGACCGCGATGACTTTGGCTCCGAGCGACGCGATCGTTTTGAGTATTTCCGCTGCGGTGATGTATTCACCGTTTTCCGCGAAACGCCTCGCGATCGATTCGTTCATCGTCAGTTCAGCGAACCGGATCGATGGATCGAGCGGTTGGGCGAAGCCGAGTGTGGCCCGCGTTTGAAGCGCTTCGTCGAGAGAGAGCAGTTCAGGCTCCGCAGCGAAGTTCGGCAGGGCAATGCGGAGTACTGCAAAGAGGGCGAAGACGGGAATCACCAACCACCAGGCGCCGGACTTTGCACCGTGCGGACTGATTTCAGAATTCTCGGATGCAGGTTCCAACCGTGATTACGGGGTGGGAGTGATAGTGCGCACGAGGCCACCCGGGGCGACCAGACCGATGGGGAGTACGACGCTGTCGTCGCGCCAGGACTTTTCGAGTTCTTCCAGAGTTTTTTCGGCCGGTTTCGCTGCGATGACTTCCGCAGCGGGGTCTTCGATGCCGGTTCCGGTGCGGGTGACCGCGGCTTTGGCGGTGGGCTCTTCTTTAAGCAAATCGGCGAGCGAATCGCCGAACCCATCGCGGTATTCTTTCGCTCCGTTTTCGCGAATCGCGTTAGCGAGTTCCTTTTTCAGTTCGAGCGAGAGCAGCATGACGAGGTCGGTCTCCCCTTTCGTCTGTGCTGCTTCGATTTGCTTCAACTCCGTGTGAATGGATTCGAGTGCCGGATGGGAATCGGGAAAAATGACGACGTAGAGCTCGGCACTTTTTCCGCCGGTTTTGAAGGTCTTCCTGATTGAATCGTCAGAAGGAGGAAAGCGCACCGCTTCAGACGCTTCGGTTTGTTTGACGGCGAGAGGAAGGAGGTTTGCGTGGAGCCCGTCTTCTCCGAACGCCCCGATGACGACGGTTGATCCTTTCGGACCGGAGGCGAAGACGCGAAATTCAGCGTCCGCCGGGACCGCGCTGTTCTGCTCGAAAGCCGTGGCGGTTCCTTTTTCGGAATCGACGATGAAAATGCCGGCCTGCCCCTCCTCTGCACACGCCAGCTCCGAACCGAGCCCCAGAATCAGGAGCGCGATGAGAGCGGTGGATCGAATGGCGGAATTGAGTGGCATCGCTTGATTGGACGAACGGACGTCGTGAGTTAGGCGGCTTACAATTTGGAATGGGACCCGTCGCAGTAAGGAGCGTTCCCGGTGTGTTTGCACTGACATAAGAAGGCATCGCCGCTTTTTTCTGCAACGAACATTTTCGGTGCAAAGTCGCTTCCTTTGTGGGTGCCGTCGCAAAAAGGTTGGGAGGCTGAACTGCCGCAGGTGCAAAAGAAGTATTTCTTCCCCTCCTCGAGCGTGACTTTAACGGGGGCCTTCGCTGCAATGTTTGGTTCTGACATGGTTCTATCATAGCCAAAACGGCCGGTGGAAAGCAATCATCGATATCACTCCGTGATCGACTTTGAAGCGGGATCTGATTGGATAAGCTGAACTTCCGGTCATGAATCGTCGTCGCAGTCTCTATCTTCTCTCTCTCGGCTCACCGGCAGTAGTGCCCGGAGCCGCGCGCGCACAGGGCCCCGGGCCGTTTGAGGTGATCGCGAAGAAATTCATGGAGGATTTCAAGGTGCCGGGGCTTTCGGTGGCCTTCGCGTCAGACGGAGTCATGAAACGGCGTGAAGCGTTCGGCCTGATGAATGTCGGGGTGGGAGCCGCGCTGAATCCGGATCATCAATTCCGTATTGCGAGCCTGAGCAAGCCGATCACCTCCGCAGCGGTTTTTAAGCTGATCGAGGAGGGAAGGATAGGGCTCACGGAGCCGGTCTTCGGGCCCGGAGGGATTCTGCGATACGATGGTCCGGAAGGCGTCACGGTCTATCATTTGCTGACCCACACGAGCGGAGGATGGCCGAATAAGGAGAACGATCCGATGTTTCAACAAACGGACTACACCCATGCGAAACTCATCGAGTGGGCGCTGAAGCAGTATCCGCTGACTCACCCGCCCGGCAAAACTTACGCGTATTCCAATTTCGGCTATTGCCTTCTCGGGAGGGTTATCGAGGCGAAAACCCGTCAGTCGTATGAGTCATATGTCAGGGACGCTGTTCTCAGGCCGTGCGGGATTGACCTGATGCATCTCGGAGGTAACCAGCCGGGGAGAAATGAAGTTCAATACTACAACGAAAAAGGGAAGGTCGTCACGTTTCCCATGGAAGTGCGGCGGATGGACGCCCATGGAGGGTGGGTCGGATCTCCGACGGACCTCGTGAAGTTCGGTTTGCACGTCGATGGGTTTCCCGAACCGCCGGATATTTTGAAGGACGATACCGTCAAGGCGATGACCTACCGGGGCGGCGTCAACCCCGGCTACGGCTGCGGGTGGAACGTTAACGAGCACGGGAACTTCTGGCACACAGGATCTCTCCCCGGATTAACGAGCCTCCTCGTGCGAACCAAGTCGGGAGAGGTCTGGGCCGCTTGCGCGAACACGCGAAGGGACGGCATGGGCCTCGCATTGGATGAGCTCATGTGGAAGCTGCGCGAGCATTTATAGAAACCGCGACTTATTCATCTCTGTCTGTAAGATGTTAACAGGTTCGATATGACGACCAAACAGGGGCAGGTCGAGGATCCAACCCTGTTGAGTTTCCTGTTATTCACAGGTGAAGTGTGAACAATTCTTAAAAATCGATCGCGAAGCCGCCGCTGCTCGTAACCGCCCTGGCGATATCGACGTGGACCCAGCGGATTTCGTAACGCGGTCCCCAGGAATCGCTCACTGCGACTTCGTTGGTGGCCTCGTTGTAGCCGATCACCATGCAAATGTGGAAGTTGTCTCTTACGTTCTCCAGGGTGGGAGCATACTTGATCGCTTCCTCGTTGATCTCGGTGGCCCACTTCGCAAAATCGGTGACGCTTTCGCGGGCTTCGGAGCGCTCGTTGGCGATGTCGTTATACTGCTTGAGGCTGCACATTTGCCAGAGAACTGGAACGCCTTCGTCGATGAATTTTTTGAGGTTCTTGATCTCGAAATCTTCGTCGAGCTCCAGCTCTTTAATGCGTCTCGCTTTGCTCCGCACGATGCGTTTGCAGTCCTCGGAGAGCTTTCTCGTATTCGTTCCCCCTTCCGCTGACGTTGCGGCGGTGGCGAGCAGATACATATCGGCGGGAACATTCATGTAGCGCATCGCCCGCTCGAAGGTCGCCGGAGCGCAGTAGCCTTTCGGTCCCTGGTCGACCATGGGAATGTTGTCGACCCAGACATCGCCGTTCGCTTCTTTGACGACGTTTTTGATCTGCATTTTTCGAAAATCCGAATCGACGATGAAGTCGACTTTTCCTTCGAGATCAGCGTTCTCTGTCGAGACGATGAGAAGCGTTGTGTACTCGTCTTCGGTGGTCGAGAGAAGAAAGGCGTGGTCGTTGAAATCCCAGCGCTTCACTTTTCGTTTGTCCTCTTTCTCTCCGTAGTATTGCTCGGCCGGTTCACCGAGGCCGGCGACGAGTTTTTCGGTGATCATCTCCGCGTCGAGTTCGATCGCTTCGTTAAGATCTCCGGGAGGCTTTTTGTCGGGAAAGGCGATCTTGAAATGATCTTCGCCCATTCCGAGGCGGCTTCCGAAATCCCCCTTGTTCGCATACACCAGCGAAATGCGTTTGGCGAGGTTGCCTTCCCCTCCGTAGAGAGTCACGCAGTAAGGGTGGGCTCCGAGAAAGAGGTAGTCCAGTTTGGTGTAGAGTCGGTAGCTGCTCGTGTTTGCCTTGCGGCTCTCCAGTTTCCAGTCGAGTCGCTCGGCAATCGCCCCGGCGTCTTCTTTCCAGAGTGAAGCGACTTCACCGAAGAGATTGTGCCCGATGACTTCGTTCATGTGCTTCACTTCCGCGAGATTGGAGGAAGCGGGTTTCGAGGCGGCGGCGAGTTGCTTTTTGACGGCTTCGACACTTTCAGGCGTGAGCTGATTGACGGGGATGGAAAATTCCTTTCCGCTACTCGTTTCAAAGGTGAGGACGCCGCCCTCGACACCTTTCACGGTGGCCTCCAATGATTTCCCGGATTTTGACTGAGTAATCGTCACCGTCTCTGCGTGCAGAGGCAAGGTCAGCAGGCTGAACAGCGCAGCGAGTAGAGTGAGTTGAGGCAAAATCAGCTTTTTCATCAGAGTTCCTTTCTATCATGTAGCGATTTATATGTCTCTCAGAATTAAAGGCTCATTTCCGTCCGGGAATTGTCTAAGAGTGTCGGATCGTGAATCATTCGATGCGGGTTGCCTTTCGATTCCAGACCCTTTAGCGTCTCGCCATGCATCGGCGAGATTGGATAAAAGGGACTTCGGCAGCGGGTTTGGCGCTCATTACAAATCGTTGGTCTGTCACTGCTGCTGAGGCGGCGGGGCTTTCGGATCGTTTTCCCGGGCTCGCGGAAATTGCGTTGAACAAGGCGCAATCGCTCGGGGCTTCGTTCGCGGATTTTCATGTCATGCAGACGGACAAAGAGTCGCTCTACGTCCGCGAGGAAATGGTTCAGGGCGTCGACGCGGGATCGTCGCTCGGTTGTTCGGTTCGCGTCCTCGTCGATGGTGCGTGGGGCTTTGCTGCGAGTGAGGAAATTTCGGAGGCAAAGATCGTATCGCTCGTTGAGGCCGCGATCGCGACGGCGAAGGGCCAGGCCGGATGGCGCGGTCAGCCGATCGAGATCGAAACGCTGCCGGCCAACGTCGGGAAATGGGAACTGCCGATCGAGGTCGATCCCTTCACGGTATCGCTTGAGGAAAAGGTGGAACACCTTCTCGGGATCAATCGTTCAGCGCTTGGAGCAGGAGCGAATTATTGTTACTCCTACGTCTCGATTGTGCGCGAGCGAAAGTGGCTTGCGAATACGTTTGGATCCCGCACCGAGCAGTCACGAGTGCGGATACATCCGAGCTTCAGTATCACGGTCGTCGATCAGAAGAAGGGGGAATTTGCGAGTCGTGCCAGCATGCTTCCTCCGCGTGGAGCGGGCTACGAGCATTTGCGTGACTGGGATGCGGTCGCCGAAGCGGCGCTGGCGGTGGAGCAGGCGAAGGAGAAAATGGCAGCTCCCTCGGTGAAGCCCGGGAAAATGGATCTTGTGATCGCGCCTAGCAACTTGTGGCTGACGGTACACGAAACGGTGGGGCATCCGACGGAGTTGGATCGCTCGCTCGGCTACGAGGCGAACTACGCGGGCACCTCCTTCTGCACGCCGGACAAACTCGACACGCTCCGATACGGAAGCGACCTCGTGAACATTTACGCGGACCGCACCGCTGACAACGGTCTCGCGACGATTGGCTGGGACGATGACGGCGTCGCGACGGCGGGGAAAGAGTTCCCCATCATCAAGGATGGCATGTTCAGGAACTTCCAAATGGCGATCGGTCAGGCGGAATTGATCGGGCGCGAAGGCGGTTCGAACGGGTGTTCCTATGCGGATTCGTTTGATTCGTTTCCGATTCAGCGGATGCCGAATATTTCGCTGCAGCCGGGGAAAGACGATTCGGTCACGGCTGAGGATCTCATCGCCGGAGTCGAGGACGGTATCTACATCGACGGCAACGGAAGCTGGAGCATTGACCAGCAGCGCTACAATTTTCAGTTCACCGGTCAGGTCTTTCACCGCATCAAAAACGGCAAGCTCGACGGGATGTATCGCGACGTCGCCTACCAGGGAAACTCGGTCGATTTCTGGAACGCCTGCGATGGACTCGGAGGCAAAGACACTTACGAACTGGGCGGTGCCTTCAACTGCGGAAAAGGGCAGCCCGGTCAGGTCGCTCCGGTTTCGCACGGAGCGGTTCCCGGAAGATTTCGCCAAATTAACATTTTAAATACAGCCGAGGAATCCGGCAAAAAAGTGGCATCGCTTGATCCCACTCAATCACACCAAAACTGTGACTGCAGCGGAGGAGGAAAAACATCATGGGCCTAACTAAATCACAAAGTGAGTCGCTGAGTCAGCGCGTTCTCGATCTCGTCGAGGCGGATGGCGCGAATGTTCAGATCAACGATTCGGAAGATTTGCAGCTTCGCTACGCGAACAACGACATCACCTCGAACGGTCTCGTCGATCGCATCAGAATCGATCTCACGGTGAGCTATGGAAAACGCTCCGCGTCGATTCAGGTGAATCAGACCGATGAGGAAACGCTGAAGGCCGCCGTGAAAAAGGTTCAGGCGATGGCGAAACTTGCTCCCGAAGATCCGGAGCACATGCCGGAACTGGAGCCGACTGAGTATCTCGAGCCGAAGACGTTTTCGGAAGCGACCGCGGGTCTCACGCCGGAGGAGGGGCTCGCGCGGATTCGTCCCGTGATCGAAGCGGCACGAGCGGCCGGTGTCGACAGCGCCGGCTACCTGGAGCGTTCCGTGAGCAGCTCGACGCTCGCGAACAGCAAGGGGCTTTTTGTTTATCAAACCGAGACAGGGGTCGATTATTCTCTCACCGCACGCGCGGCCGAGGGTCGAGGTTCGGGCTGGGCGAGCACGCAGGTCACGGATCTCGCGAATCTCGATCTCGAGCCGGTCGGCGCTCGAGCGATCGAGAAAGCGCTCGCATCTAAGAACGCAGTCGAACGCGCTCCCGGCCGGACCACCGTCGTGCTCGAACCGGCCGCGGTGCGGGATTTGGTCTCACTGCTTTTCTGGGGACTCGGAAGACGCGGTTTTGACGAGGGACGCAGCTTTCTCAACAGCCTCGTCGAAGAGGGTGAAGATCCGGTCGGAAAAGCGCTTTTCGGAGACAAGGCGACGCTCTACTCAGATCCGCAGGATCCGGCCGCGCCCTGTGGGATTCACGCCCATGGGTTGCCGCGGGAGAAAACGAGCTGGGTCGACAAAGGCGTTCTGAAGAATCTCAGTGTGGGGCGTTTCTGGGCAAAGGAAAAAGGGATCAAGCCTCAGCCTTCGCCGGGGAACATCATCATGGCGGGAGAAGGGCAGTCGATGGACGAGCTCATCGGTCAGGTTGAGGACGGCGTGCTCATCACGAGGCTCTGGTATCTACGGATGGTGCAGCCGCAAACCCTGCTCTATACCGGCCTGACCCGTGACGGGACTTTTGCGATTGAAGATGGGAAGGTAGTTGCTCCGCTGAAGAATTTTCGTTTTAATGAATCACCGGTGAATGTCTTGAAAAACATCGTCGCGAGTGGGAAACAAGCCCGCGTCATGGGCAGTGAAGGTGCCATGCCGATGTATGTGCCGTCGTTGCTCGTCCGTGATTTTAATCTCTCCTCCGTCTCCGACGCCAGTTAACCTTCGATGAAAAAATCTCCCCTTTTCCTGATGTGTTGCGTGCTTTTTGTCGCAACGTTTTCCTATGCCGCTGATCGGCCGAATATCGTCTACGTCATTTGTGATGATCTCGGTTACGGCGACGTCCACTGCCTCGCGCCTGAGACGAGCAAGATTGCGACGCCGAACGCGGATCAGCTCGCTGCGGAAGGAATGATTTTCACCGATGCGCACTCGGGATCGTCGGTGTGTTCTCCGACGCGTTACGGTGTCATGACGGGGCGCTACAGCTGGCGGACGCGTTTGCAACGGGGGGTGGTGACAGGCTACGCGCCGAATCTCATCGCGGAAGACCGTTCGACCGTCGCGAGTTTCCTCAAAGGCCAGGGCTACGACACCGCGATCATTGGAAAGTGGCATTTGGATTTTCTCTACCTGGATCCGGAAACGGGTGAGCCTTATTCTCAAAAGAAGCACAAGATGCCTCCGGTCGGTGCCAAAATCCCCGACGGCCCGACCACGCGTGGTTTCGATTTTTACCACGGATTTCATCATGCCCGGAACATGGAGGCCGTGATCGAGAACGACAAAGTGATCGCCCATGATGACGAGGTGAACATGTTGCCGCGTCTCACCGAGCAGTCGGTCAAATACATCGATTCGAGAAAGGGAAACGAGAAGCCGTTCTTTCTCTACGTGCCGCTCGGATCGCCTCACACGCCGATTGTGCCGTCGGAGGATTGGAAAGGAAAAAGTGGCCTCGGTGATTACGGGGACTTTGTGATGCAAACCGATCACGCCCTCGGCGAAATTTCAGCGGCGCTGGAAAGACAGGGGCTCGCGGACAACACGCTCGTGATTTTCACGAGCGATAACGGCTGTTCGAAGGCGGCCGATATCAAAAATCTCGAGAAGCAGGGGCATCTCGTGAGCGCTCACCTGCGCGGATCGAAGGCGGACATTTGGGACGGTGGACACCGCATTCCGTTCATCGTGCGCTGGCCCGGAAAAGTGGCGCCCGGATCGACCAGCAAACAGCTCATTTGTTTGACCGATTTGTATGCGACGACCTCGGATATCCTCGATGTGGAAGTTCCCGCCGACAGTGCTGAAGACAGCGTCAGCTTTTTACCGGCGCTTTCGGGCGAGCCGATTGTGTCGTCGAGGAACGGCGTTATTCACCATTCCGTGAGCGGTCACTTTGCGTATCGTCAGGGCCCGTGGAAATTGATTCTCGCGCGTGGCTCCGGCGGATGGAGTTCCCCCAATGAGAAAGAAATGAGAGGGAAAGGAACCGAGGGTCAGCTTTATCACATGGGCAACGATCCCGGGGAGACGAACAACGCTTACGAGAAAAAGACGGAGGTCGTGTTGAAGTTACTCGCGTTGCTCAAGCAGGATGTCGCGCGTGGCCGCAGCACAGACGGCCCGGATGCCGAGAACGACGTTCCGCTTGAGAAGATCGAACTCTGGAAGAGCGGTCGGGATAAATGACGGGGCGATCCAACAGGGTTGGATGAAGCACCTGACCCTTTTAAGTCGGTAGGGACGATTGTCCTGATGGCGGATGGGCACCGCGGAGAAATGCTCACGCAGTTTCTCTACGTTTCAGGAGTAGAGGAATCCGTGAGGATTTCTTTGCCGGAGGGGTGGTTCCGGCGGATGGGCTTCGCGGACGATTGGGGACAATCGTCCCTACCATCGCGCGGTAAGCCGAGCGGTTTACGCGTTCGCCTCGTCGGCCATCTTCTGGGCGAGCATGGAAAGCTCGGCTGATTTGAAGATGTGATCCTGGGTCATTGCGTTTTCGGTTCCGTTGAGGAGGTCGAGAATCATTTCACCGAAGAAAGGAAAGCCGGTCGTGCCGTCGCAGTCGATTTCCTGTTCCTCTTCGCCGTTGACGAGGAAGAGCTTGTTGCCGGGCTCCTGACGCGCGAGAGCGATGTATTTACGGATTTCGATGGTGCCTTCGGTTCCGACGACGAAGACGCGTCCGTCGCCCCAGACACGCAAGCCGTCAGGCGTGAGCCAGTCGATCCGGCAGTAGCAGGAAGCGCCGGTGCTCATTGTGAGAGATGTCTCGCCGAAGTCTTCGAGGCCGGGCTTGTCGGGAGCGGTGAAATTTTCGACACGCGCGAAGTTGATCGTTCCGTCGGTCGCACCGGTGAAGGCGAGAAACTGCTCGAACTGGTGGGAGCCGATGTCGGTGAGAATGCCGCCGTAACTCTTTTTGTCGAAAAACCAGTCAGGACGCGCGTCTTTCGACATGCGGTGCGGGGCGAGATTGATGACCTGGAGGACTTTTCCGATCGCGCCGCCTTGAATCAGCTCGGTCGCTTTCATCGAGGACTCGTTGTGGAGACGCTCGCTGAAATAAACCATGTAGCGCTTTCCGCTCGCGGCGACGGCCTTCTTCGCGTCCTCGAGCTGCTCGAGCGTCGTGAAGGGTGATTTGTCAGTGAAGTAGTGCTTACCGGCCTCGAGCACTTTCACGCCGAGAGGGCCGCGATCGCAGGGAATGCTGGCGGAGGCGACGCAGATCGTCTCTTCATCTTCGAGGATCTGTTCGAGGGAGTCGGCACGGGTCGCGTCGGGGTAGCGCTCCATGAAATCGTCGAGTTTCACCGGATCGGCGTCATATACATATTTGAGCGTGCCCCCGGCGTCGATGAGGCCGTTGGTCTGGCCGAAAATGTGGCCGTGGTCCAATCCTGTGACTGAAAAGACAAACTCACCCGGCTGAACCACTGGTGGCAATGTCTTTGAACTTGGCGCGTAATCGTATCCCGTTTTTCCCATGCCGGAAACTTTTGCGCGGAATGGATGCTTCGCAACCGGCACCTTGGGAAAAGTCGTGCTCTTTCCGCTGCGAAACGCTATTGAGTGGTATTGAAATGAGCGAACCCTCTGAGTCCTCCCCTGCCGATTCGAAGGCGAAATGCTGCCAAAATCCCTGGCTGACGTGCCTCTTTGTTTCGATTTTCGGGATGATAGCCCCTCCCCTTCTGGGACTTTTGGGCACGGTTTTTGGAATGGTTCAGGCCTTTGATGCCGTGTCAAAAGATGGCCAGGGTGATCCCGCTGCGCTTTCGGAAGGGATCTCCAAGTCGATCGTCGCTACTGCCGTCGGTTTGTGTGTTTCGTCTCTATTTCTGATTCTTTTTGTCATATCGCTCGTCAAAGTGTTGTCTAACAGAAAGAAAAAGTAGCTATGGAATTGACCGAAGAATTGATTCGCCGCGTCGCGGGTGAGATGGATGTTCCCTTTTCGGAGCTCCGGGAATTTGCCTCGAGGGGAGAGTTGAAAAAATTCAAGCAGGGGGACTACCTCTTTCATGAGGGGGCTCCTAGGCAATGGTTCGGTATCGTTCTGAGGGGCAAAATCAATCTGCAGCGGGGGCTTTCCGGGCGCAGCATCACGATTGCCTGTCTATCCGGCGGGGCTGTCATTGGTGAAAGTCTTTTCATCGATGAACTCGCGCACAGCGTCTCCGGTCTCGCACTCGAGGATGTGGAGGTGTGGGCGATTCCGAAAGAGCAGATTCAGGCGTTCAAGTTCGAGAATCCGGAGTCGTTCTTCCGCATGGTGGGTCGCGCGGCACGTCGCATCAGTTCGCGGCTCAGAGAGACGACGGAGTTGCTTCTGAAAACGGACCGCGTGCGTCAGGACATCACCGACTATCGTCGTGAGCACGATTCTCTGGGTGATCGGGAGATTTCGAACACGCATTACTTCGGGGTGCAGACGACGCGAGCGGTGGAGAATTTTCCTTTCTCGGGCGTCTTGTTATCTCACTTTCAACACCTCGTGAATGCGTTCGCATTTGTGAAAAAGGCAGCCGCCTCCGCCAACGCGGAACTGGGAGTGCTGGATGGGTCCATTGCCGCTGCGATCGGAGCGGCCTGTGATCGCATCATCGCCGGCGAGTTCCACGATCACTTCGTGGTCGATATGGTTCAGGGCGGTGCGGGAACTTCTTCTAACATGAACGCCAATGAAGTCATCGCGAATGTCGCGCTTGAGATCATGGGACACGAAAAAGGTGACTATCAATATTGTCATCCGAATGACCACGTGAACCGGTCGCAGTCGACGAACGATGTGTATCCGACTGCGGTGAAACTTTCGGTGGTCTCGGCGCTCCACGAAACGACGTCGGCGCTGAATGTGTTGAGGTCTGCCTTTGAGGCGAAGGCGAACGAGTTTTCCGACGTCATCAAAATGGGACGCACCGAGAATCAGGATGCGGTCCCGATGACACTCGGTCAGGAGTTCGCGGCGTATGCGACGATGTTGGCGTCGGGGCGAAAGCGACTCGAGAAGGCGTCAGAGGAATTGCTCGTCGTAAACATGGGAGCAACTGCGATCGGGACGGGACTGAACAGTCCACATGGCTACGCGGAACTTTGCACGAAACGGCTTGCCGAAATCAGCGGGCAACCGGTGACGCTGGCGGTGAACCTTGTCGAAGCGACCCAGGATGCCGCGGGATTTTCGATGATGAGCAATGCGTTGAAGACGACTGCGATTCAGATTTCCAAAATCTGTAACGACCTGCGCTGGGCTTCGTCGGGGCCCCGTTGCGGTTTGAACGAGATCAACCTGCCGCCGCTTCAACCGGGTTCTTCGATCATGCCCGGCAAGGTCAATCCGGTGATGCCGGAGGTGGTGAACCAGATTTGTTATCAGATCATCGGATCCGATCTCACGATTTCGATGGCGGCGGAGGCGAGTGAGTTCGAGCTCAACATGGCGGAGCCGATTATCGCCTACAATCTTCTCAGCAGTATGATGCTCTTGAAAAACGCGGCGCTGACGCTCGCGAATCGATGTGTCAGTGGCATTACCGCGAACCGCGAGCGCTGCGCTGACTACGTGAAAAATTCGATCGGGATCGTTACCGCGTTGAGTCCGCAGCTGGGGTATGAGCGATCTTCTTCGATTGCTCATGAAGCGCTCGAGACCGGCAAAGGCGTCTACGACCTCGTGCTTGAGCACGGGTGGATGACGAAGGCGGAACTGGATGATCTTCTCAGTCCGGAGAAGATGGCCAATCCGTTGATGCACGAGACATAGGAGCCAACTTGCTCCGGAGGATTCGCAAAGCCGATCGGCCCATAGCATAACGCCATTGGCTTCGCCCGGAGTCTCTGCTTCTTCTCCCGGAGGTGGAAGGGCACGTGCCCATCACTCTCCGAGTGATGTTCGTAGCCTGTCTCAGAGCCCTACCCTTCCTCAGGAAACTCCCTCACTTCCCAGCCTTTGCGGTAGGTCCGGGTGAGTTTTTTGTTCGCTTCGGGCAGGTTCGTGACCTTAAGCGCAGCAGCGTCCCACTCCAGTCGCTCACCGGGAAAGTGCACCGCGACGTTGCCGAGTTGAACGGTTTCGGTGAGCGGTCCCGCGTAGGCGAAGTTGTCGGAGATATCAGGGTTGCCGGCGAGGCAGGCTTCGACCCAGACAAAGTAGTGATTTTCCTCTTCCAGTTCCGGCCACTGGTAGTCAGCGAAGTCCGCTTCGGGATAGAGTTTGGGAAGCGCCCAGTGATTCACGAGGAGATAGCCTTTTTCCCCGATGATGAGTGAGGCCGGTTGCGGCAGTGTCTGACCGGACGGGAGTCCGGGGAGTTTCAGGTTGGGACGTCGCCCTCCATCATACCAGGTCACTTTCAGGGTGTCGCCGACGGTGAACTCGGTTCCGGGAAAGACGTAGCTCAGTGTTTCCTGAGCGGGGTAGACTTCGTCGTTCATCCCTGAATGCTCCGCCATTACCGAGAGAGGCGCGGTGAGACCGATTGAGGTGAAAAGCGGATCGAGGAGATGACAACCATTGTCGCCGATTGAGCCGGTTCCGAAATCCTGCCAGTCGCGCCAGAAGCGCGGGTGATAGACGTAGTCGCCTCCGTAGTCGCGCATCGGTGCCGGACCAATCCACTGATCCCAATCGACTTCCGCGGGGGTGCTTTCGGGTTTTTCAGGTGGCTCGAGCAGGCCGGACCGGCCATGGCCCGCAGCGCTGATCCAGGTGTGCACCGCTTTGACCTTTCCGATGACGTTTTCCTCCTGAATCACTTTTTTAATGACACGGTATTGGTATTCGGAGTGAATCTGGTTGCCCATGCGGGTGACGAGTCCGGTCGCCTTTGCCTGATTGGCGATTTGCCGCGCTTCCCAAACGGTGTGGGTGAGCGGTTTCTCGCAATAGACGTGGAAGCCGTGATCGAGCGCTGCCTGAGTGATGATCGCGTGCGAGTGATCGGGCACCGCGACGAGGACGGCGTCGATCTGATCTTTCATTTCGGCGAACATTTTCCGGTAGTCGGAGAACTGCGGCTTGTCGGGCCACTTTTTGTTCACCTCCTTGAAGTGTCGCTGGTCGATATCACAGAAGGCGACCGGTTCGACCGCGGGGTGAGCTGTGATGCGGGTGATGTCAGCCCATGCCTGGTGTCGACAGCCGACGGCAGCGAAGCGGAGTTTTTCTATAGCCATGTCGCAAGTTCAGCGGGTAAGGCGACGAATGACGAGAAGGTTTTGCTCACGTAAAGGCGGTGATCGCGGCGGAAATCCGATTGTAAAACCGCGGGTTTTCCGAAATGAATGGAGGATGCGTGTTTATCTTAACTGTGCCCTCGTTGCTCTGATGATGTCGGGATCTCTCTGTTTGGGAGAGCGACCGGGCAAGGTGAAATCGCGGCAGGATCTGAGCTGGTATCCGGATGGTGCGGGCAAGGCATTGCCGATCAGGAACACCGATGATTGGGAGCGGCGACGTCAGGCCGTCATCGCCGGATTCGAGGAGGCGGCGGGAGAGCTGCCTTCGCGGGACAAACTGCCTGCGATCGATATGCAGGTTCACGAGGAAGTCGTGGAACCGGATTTTGTGAAGCAGCGTATTTCGTTTGTCGCTGAGGAGGGCGACAGAATCACAGCGCTTTTGTATCTTCCGAAAAAGGACCCAGCCGTGGAGCGGCGGGCGGGAGTGGTTGCCTTACACCCTACTCACAAGATCGGGAAAGACGTCGTCGATGGTCTCAGCCAAAGACCGAATCGCGGTTATGCGAGAGAATTAGCGGAGCTGGGGTATGTGGTCGTGGCTCCTGATTATCCCTCGTTCGGTGAGCAACTGGACTACGATTTCAGCACAGATCGATACGAGTCCGGGGCGATGAAAGCGATCTGGAATCACATGCGTTGTGTGGATTTGTTAGTCTCACTTCCGGAGGTCGATCCGGAGCGCATCGGGACGATCGGTCATTCTCTCGGGGGGCACAACGCGATCTTTCTCGGCGTCTTCGATGAGCGGGTCAAGGCGATCGTCTCGAGCTGTGGCTGGACGCCTTTTCACGATTACAAGGAGGGCAATATTTCAGGCTGGACGAGTGAACGTTATTTTCCCTCCCTGCGGGACCGGTATGAATTGAATCCCGATCTCGTGCCGTTCGATTTCTTCGGGCTTGTCTCTGCGCTGGCGCCGCGGGCGTTCTTTTCGAATTCACCGCTCCACGACAGCAACTTTGACTACCGGGGCGTTGAGAAGGCTGCCCCTGAGATTCGCCGTGTGTATGGACGCTACGGTGTCCCGGACCGACTGCGCATTGCCTACCCGAATTCCGATCACGACTTTCCCGAGGCCGTCCGGCGGGAAAGTTACGCCTTCCTCGGTCTCCACCTCGGGGAGTGAATCCCGGCGGATATTGAGCCGGGGAGGAAACGATCAGGTCTCTTCGTTTTCGATACGGTTTCGTTCGATCTCGTAGTCGTGAATGAGCGATTCGAGCTTGTCCTCGAATGAAGCGGCGATTCCGAAAAGTTCACTGACCCGGTCAGCATACTCTTTCTGTTTCATCTCGTCTTCGATCAGCATCGACAGCTCTGCCAGCTTCTCGATACGAAGTCTTGCCCGGTGTGACATCTCCTTGAACTGGGAGATGTTGGTGGTCATTTGCTTTACGAGTTCCTCTGTCGTTGGTTGTGTCATGGGTAATAAAGGGTTACGCGGCTCAGGACAGATCAGAGCCGGGATTCCGGAAGTACATTAAAAAAGCCGTGCGTGAGGCACGGCTTTCTCAATGAATTGAAGACGGTAAAGAGCCGGGGCTAGCTTTCCGAGATCTTCTTGCTCGCACGTTTACGGGCGTTGCTGTCGAGGATGCGCTTGCGGAGACGGATGTTCTGCGGCGTGGCTTCGACGAGCTCATCGGGAGCGATGTATTCGATGGCACGTTCCAATGAGAATTTCAAAGGAGGCGTCAGCGACGTGGTTTTATCATTCCCTGAAGCACGGTGGTTGGTGACGTGCTTTGCCTTCGTTGGATTGACGGGAAGATCATCCGTTCTTGGATTTTCTCCGATAATCATTCCTTCGTAAACCATGTCACCGGGGCCAACGAAAAGTTTTCCTCTGGTTTCAATAGCGGTGAGTGAATAAGTCATCGCCTCGCCCTTCTCCATCGAGACAAGCGTTCCTGTGTGGCGTGTCCGGATGTCACCGGTGTCGGGGCGATACTCTTTGAAAAGGTGAGACATGATGCCTTCACCGCTCGTGAGGTTGAGGAGCTCGAATTCGAAACCAATGAGTCCACGAGTCGGGATCGTCACTTCGAGAGTGGTTCGTCCGTTCTTTGCGCTCATCGCTTCGGTCTGCCCTTTACGATTTGCGAGTGACTGCATACAGCCGCCGACGCCTTCGTCGGGAACTTCGAGATAAAGCGTTTCAAACGGCTCGTGCCATTTTCCGTCGATTTCCTTCTTAATCACGGTTGGTCGGGATACGAGCACTTCGTATCCTTCACGGCGCATCTGCTCGACGACCACGGCGACCTGCATCGCACCACGGGCGCTCACTTTGAACTCCCCGGCTGCATCGGTCTCTTCCACTTTGATGGAAACATTGGTGCGGCCCTCGCGGATAAGTCGATCGCGAATTTCACGTGAAGTGACTCGATCACCTTCAAGACCGGCGTAAGGCCCGTCGTTAACGGCGAATGACATCATCACGGTCGGGGGATCAATTTCAACGAAAGGCAGCGCTTCCGACTCGGCGTCCCCTGCGATGGTTTCTCCGATGTCGACATCTTCGAATCCTGACAAGCCAACAATGTTACCCGCGATAGCGGAGGGAACTTCGGTTGTCGCGAGCGCGCTGTATTCGAAGATTTTGCTGATTTTGGCGCGCTGAGGTTTTTCGCCTTCATGCAAACGCCACACGGTGTCGCCGAGTTTGACGGCACCTGAAAGAATTTTTCCGATCGCGATACGACCGACGTAGTCAGACCAGTCGATGTTGGAAACGAGCATTTTGAACGGACCATCCGGATCAACTTCCGGAGCCGGAATTTTTTCCATGATCGTCTCGAAGAGAGCAATCATGTCTTCGCTCTTCTCATCGGGATGCTTCATCGCATAACCGTTCTTGGCACTTCCATAGAGGAACGGTGCTTCGAACTGCTCTTCGGTCGCTTCGAGTTCGAGGAAAAGCTCGAGCACTTTGTCGTGCATTTCGAGTGGCTCGGCATTCGGGCGATCGATCTTGTTTACGAACACGATGGGAGTCAGTCCCTGCTCGAGCGCTTTTTTCAAAACGAAACGAGTCTGAGCCTGAGGGCCTTCGTATGCATCGACAACGAGCATAACCCCATCCACCATTTTCATGACGCGCTCCACCTCACCACCGAAGTCGGCGTGGCCGGGAGTGTCGACGATATTGATGATATTGTCGTGCCAGTGGACCGAAGTATTTTTCGCTTTAATCGTAATACCGCGTTCGCGCTCTTGATCCATGGAGTCCATGGCGCGTTCTTCAACGACCTGATTATCGCGGAAAGAACCAGCTTGTTTCAGCATTTCATCCACGAGCGTGGTCTTGCCATGATCAACGTGAGCGATGATGGCAATATTACGGATGCGATCCGGAGTAATGGGATTGTCTAACATTTCGCGTGAATGACCACCCGAAATGCCAGAATGCAAGCGGCAAAACCTCGCTGGAACCGCGGGAGGAATGCGTTACAGTCGCGACCTCTATGCTGGCAGTTGATAAAGTTTCCATCGAATACGGCGCACGTACTCTCTTCCGCGACCTCTCCTTCACGATTCGTGCAAAGGAGCGCTGGTCGCTTGCGGGGCCGAATGGCGCGGGGAAATCCACGCTCATGAAGATCATCGCGGGGATCGAAACCGCTGACAGCGGCGGGCTTATCAAAGCGAAGCAGACCACGATTGGATATCTGCCTCAGGAGGGCGTTAATCACACCGGGACGACGGTTTATGGCGAAGTCGAAAAGGCTTTCGATGACGTGAAGGAGCTTCAGGAACAACTCGTCGAGGTCGAAAGTTCACTCGATACCGAGGATCCTACGTCCGATGCCTACGGGGATCTGCTCGAAGTTTACGGCGATCTTCAACTGCGACTTGATCATCACGATGTGAGCAAAATGAAGCCCCGTATCGAAACGGTTCTCGCGGGACTGGGCTTTTCACCGAAGGACCTCGAGCGTCAAACCTCTGAATTCAGCGGCGGGTGGCAGATGCGAATCGCGATGGCAAAATTGCTCCTGCGCGAGCCGTCGGTGCTCCTGCTCGATGAGCCGACCAACCACCTCGATATCGAAACGGTGCAGTGGCTGGAGCAGTGGCTGCGGCAGTATGGCGGTGCGATCGTGCTGATCTCTCACGACAGAAGCATGCTGGATAACCTTTCGAACCGGACCCTCGCGTTTGAGAACGGACGGGTGGAGCAGTATTCCGGTAACTACTCATTTTACCTGAGCGAACGCCTCGCGCGTCGTGAGCAGTTGGTGCGTGCTCATCAGAATCAGCAGAAGGAAATCGAACGGGCGGAAAAGCTCATCAACCGGTTCCGTGCCACCGCGTCGAAGGCGAAAATGGTTCAGTCGAGAATCAAGGCGCTCGACAAAATGGAGCGAATTGAAATCGAGGAGGAAGGTTCTTCGATCGATTTTCGTTTCCCCCAGCCGCAGCGAAGCGGTCAGACCGTGATGAAACTCGAAGGCGTTTCCAAGCACTACGGTGATAAGAAAGTTCTCGATAACATCGAGATTTCAATCGAGCGCGGCGACAAAATTGCGATCGTGGGAGTCAACGGAGCCGGAAAGTCGACCTTTTCCCGACTCATCGCGAAAGTCGAAGAGCCGACCATCGGGGAATGTGAAGCGGGGCATAAAGTGGACATCGCCTACTTTTCCCAAACTCACGCAGATGAACTTGATCCGACGAAGACGGTTCTTCAGACGATGGAGGAGAGCGCGAGAAGCGGAGTCGTCGGGAATTTGCGATCGATTCTCGGAGCGTTCCTGTTCCGCGGTGATGATGTTTTCAAGTCCGTGAGCGTGCTTTCGGGTGGTGAGCGCGGTCGTCTCGCTCTTGCGAAAATGCTCCTCGAGCCGGCGAACTTTCTGATTCTCGATGAGCCGACGAACCACCTCGATTTGCAATCACAGGAAGTGCTTCAGAAGGCGCTCCTCGATTACACAGGGGCGTATGTGATCGTTTCCCACGATCGATCGTTCCTCGACCCCATCGTGACGAAGGTGCTCGAATTTATTCCGAACGAGGGGCCGAAGACCTATTACGGAAACGTTTCCGATTATCTCGAAAAGAAGAAGGCGGATCTCGAAGCGGAAGCGAATCGGCAGTCGGCGGGTTCCTCCGCGAAGGCGGGTGGAAAAGGCGCCGGCAGCGGGCTGAACCGGAAAGAGCAGCGCCGTCTCGAAGCGAAGGCACGAGAGGAAAAGGCCGCCAGGTTGAAGCCGCTGAAAACCGAATTCGAAAAGGTCGAAAAAGAGATCAGTCAGGTGGAGAAGGAGAAAGCAGAGATCTCCGAAAAGCTCATCGATCCCGAGTTTTTCTCCAAGGGGGATGGCGCTGAAAAGGCGACGATCCGTTTTTCCGAACTCGAGAAGTTACTGCAGGATCTCTACACCAAGTGGAGCGAGCTCAGTGACAAGATCGAGGAGCTGGGGTGATCGGGATTCAGGGATTCAGTTCCCAGAAATTAATCTCAGTGAAAAGGGCGCCCATTCCTGACAGGTGGATCACGACAGCCAGCCCGTCGTGATCTTGAGAGAAGGGCAGATGTGAATAAGGGCGGCCGTCGCAGAAAACCGCTGACTCTCCATCGAGACAGATCATGTCAAGGGTATGGGGTGTTTTCGGCATCTCCCTGATGCGGATCATCTTTTTATTTTCGTCGAGGTTGTAGAGTCCGATTCGAAGCCCTTCGTCATCCGTTTTCCTGATCATGGCATTGTGAGCGCCACTGGACAGTATGTAGGGACCGCTATACGGGCTGTCACCTATTCCGATTCGGGAGATGAGCGAGGAACCGTAGGGTGCCTTCCCCGATTTGTGAATAGAGTCGATTGAAACCTTCACGTTGGACACCCAACTGTCGCTGTATCCCGAACATTCGGGAACGACGACCATGTGAAAGTGGAAATTGGTGACATCATCCGGAATTTTATTCCGGAAATTGATGAATCTACCGGGAGAAACATCGCTTCGTCGGCTCCTTCTGAAGAGTTCGATGCCTCGAACTGAGTCCTTCTCCCCCTCCAGACGTTCCAATTCGGTAACGATATCCCGTCCGCGCAGCTGTTCAGCTTTTGCCAACAGGTTCAGGTGCGGTGGGTTGGGATCCACTTCGAGTTCGTCCCAAAGTCTGATTTGATCGTCAGTGGTCATCGACGTGGCAGGATCCAGGCGGTGAAGTTCCCGCAGGACTCCCGTTTGATTGGAAGCCACAGCGAGGTCTTCCAGCATCGTGAAGTAAATCATAGGAAGCGCTTCAAATTCAGCGACTACCTTTTCGAATGCTTCACGAACCTGAGCCGGCTCGTTTTGCTGCCAGGCGATTCGTGCGCGGATGACCGCATCGAGTTCATCTTCAGGGTAGCCTTTTTCCCGGATCGCTTCCCAGCTCTCGAGTAACTTTTCAGGAGGATCATTGCGGAGCTGCATGAGAAATGCCACGACATCATTTTCCCATTCATCCGACAATACACCTATCTCTCCGCGGAGGTATGCGAGCCAGGGGCGAAAAATTTCGCTGTAATAGTAACCAATGTTCCCTGAGTGCACGATCGCCTCCTCGAGCCTCCCTCCTTTTCGGACGAAAAATAAAATCTGGTCTTCTCTCGTGCGTTTGCTTCCGTATCCGCGAATCTGCTGATCATCAATTTGCACTATATAGTCTCCCGCCTGAAGTCCGAGTTTCTCGCCCTGAGAATTCGGAAGCACGCGGGAAATCAGTTGCCCGAAAGCAGGCTCGTCTGTCTCCAGTGCAATCTTCTTCCAATCGATTTCCTCCGCCGTGCAAGGTAGAGCTATGGATAACAAAACAGGTAAAAGAAGATGCGGCCACTTCATGGTAGATGAGTGTGTCGAATTGTCTGAAATTGCCAAGGTAATTTTGTAGTTACCTAATCAGAATCCATTTTCTATGCGGGGAAGTCGCGATGGTGTTTGAGAATGCCAGCGGCTTTCCGCATTTCAGCCCACGGAATATATATAGGTTTGCAGCAGGTTTCTCTGAAGGATCTGAGCATTCGCGAAAGCAACGTGGTCGCGAAGTGACGGGGGCGGGTGAGCGTGCTTTTTCTCAACTCTCACGTTCCGAAATACCGGTCACCGGCGTCGCCGAGTCCGGGAACGATGTAGGCATCTTTATTGAGGCGTTCGTCGAGTGATGCCGTGAAAATGGGAATGTCAGGATGGCGCTCTTCGAAAGCGCTGACTCCTTCAGGTGCGGCGATGAGGCAGGCGAAGCGGATTCGTGAGGCGCCGAGTTCTTTCAGTTCGTCTGCGGCATCGGCGGCGCTGCCTCCGGTCGCGAGCATGGGATCGATCATGATGACATCGGCCCCGGGGAGGTTCGGCGGCATCTTGCAGTAATAGCGATGTGGTTGGTGCGTTTCCTCGTCGCGGTAGAGTCCGATATAGCCGACCGAGGCTTCGGTGAGGATTTCGGAGAAGCCCTGCATCATGCCGGCTCCGGCGCGGAGGATAGGGACGAGGACGATGGGACGGATCAGTTGATGGCCGTCCGTTTTCGTGAGCGGAGTTTCCACTTCGGTTATGGAAGTTTCCAAGCTCGCGGTCACCGGGAAACACATGAGTCGTGCGATGTCGTGCAGGGCATGACGAAATGCCGCGGTGTCTGAATCCGTCGAACGGATGTGAGTGAGGCGTTCGCGAATGATCGGATGTTCAACGAGATGGAGCATGCCTCATCCAATCTCAGCGGGAGCGGAATTGCAATCTTTGAGTCGATGAGGGCAAACTCAATTGAATCGGCGTCGTTTTATAACCGTGAACCGGAACGGTGGCAGTGCTCACCATTGCTCGAAACAGATCGAACCGGGGCGGTGGCCCTCGTGCGAAGAGAACGGGCTGAATGGCCGGCCTAACAGAGCCCGGGGCTTCAGCCCCGGGATAGATGGTGGTAAATGGCGCGACCTGAAGGGGCGCCCGCAGCAGGGTCAAGCCATCGACTTAACCCTGTTAACTATTTCCCGATCAGTGATCGATTACCGCCAACTCCTCACCTTCAGCCTCCGGCTTGCGGATGCTTTCGATCATTTCGACGACGTCTTTCGGCGGTGCCGGAGTGAAGCGTGAAACGATGAAGGAAACCGCGAAGTTGAAGATCATGCCGAGGGTTCCGATGCCTTCGGGGGAAATCCCGAACCACCAGTGATCCTTGTTGTTCAATTCCGGGCTGATGAATTTGAAGTAGATGATGTAGGCGGCGGTGAAGACGATACCGACGACCATGCCGAGAATCGCTCCTTCGCGGTTCATGCGCTTGCTGAAGATCCCGAGAATGATTACGGGAAAGAATGACGCGGCAGCGAGACCGAAGGCAAAGGCAACGACCGAGGCCACGAAGCCCGGAGGATAAACTCCGGCAAACCCGGCGATGACCACGGCGACGCCGGCCGCACTGCGGGCGATGATCAGTTCCTGTTTGTCGCTGATGCCGGGAGCGAAGGTCTTTTTGACCAAATCGTGAGAAACGGAGGTCGAGATCACGAGTAGCAAACCGGCTGCAGTCGAGAGCGCGGCGGCGAGTCCTCCCGCGGCGACGAGGGCGATGACCCAGTTGGGCAGGTTCGCAATCTCGGGGTTCGCGAGGACCATGATGTCCTGATCCACATAGAGCTCGTTCGCGCCGTCGGTGGGTGCGTTGGTGAGAAGGCGTTCATCGTTTGCGCCTCTGTCGTTGTCACTGAAATCAGGTTTGCCTTCGAAGGCTTTGCCGGGTGCGTATTGGATGATGCCGTCGTTGTTTTTATCCATCCAGCCGATGAGGCCGGCGCCTTCCCATGATTTCAGCCAGGCGGGTGCCTCCGAATAGGATTTATTGGGAATCGTCTGGAGAAGGTTGGTTCTCGCGAAAGCGGAAACGGCGGGAGCGGTCGTGTAGAGGATCGCGATGAAGAGCAGGGCCCAGAACGCGGAAACCCGCGCCGCGCTCACCTTTTTAACGGTGTAGAAACGAATGATGACGTGCGGCAGTCCCGCGGTTCCGACCATCAGCGCCATCGTGATGAAAAAGACATCGATCATCGATTTGGACCCATCGGTGTAGGCGGCGAACCCGAGTTCCTGGTTCAGTCCGTCGAGCTTGTCGAGGAGGTAGACGCCTTCGCCGGTCACTTCGGAGCCGAGACCGATCTGCGGGATCGGGTTTCCGGTCATCATCAGGGAGATGAAGATCGCGGGAACCATGAACGCGAAAATGAGGACGCAGTATTGAGCGACCTGCGTGTAGGTGATCCCTTTCATCCCACCGAGAACGGCGTAGAAAAAGACGACGGTCATGCCGATGAGAACTCCCCAGGTGATGGGCTCAAAGCCGAACCACATCGGGCCTTCCACTTCGGAGAAGAGAAAGCGCGAGAAGACGACACCGACGCCGCGCATTTGTCCGCAGACGTAGGTGAAGGAGATGAAGATCGCGCAGAACAGCGCGACGAGACGGGCGGTTCGGCAGTAGTAGCGGTCCCCGACGAAATCCGGAACCGTAAACTGGCCGAATTTCCGCAGGTAGGGCGCGAGGAGTAAGGCGAGCAGCACGTAGCCCCCTGTCCATCCCATGAGGAACACAGAGCCGTCGTAGCCCTGGAAAGAGATCAATCCGGCCATCGAGATGAAAGAAGCGGCAGACATCCAGTCGGCTGCGGTTGCCATACCGTTGGCGAGGGCGGGAACACCGCCACCGGCGACATAGAATTCGCTGGTGGATCCGGCGCGGGACCAAATCGCGATCCCGATGTAGATGGCGAAGGTGATTCCGACGAGAATGTAGGTCCAGATTTGTACGTCCATGTGGATAAGAGTAGGAAAGTTGAAAAGTAAGAAGATGGGAAAGTAGCGGGTTTCTGAAGGGACGGATTACTTCTTTTTCACGCTGTATTTGTGATCGAGCTTGTTCATGACGCGGACGTAAACCGCGATGAGGATCACGAAGACGTAAATGCTCCCCTGTTGGGCGAACCAGAAGCCGAGCTGAAATCCGCCGAGCTTGAACTGGTTGAGTTGTTCGACAAAAAGGATGCCGCAACCGTAGGAGACGAGGAACCAGATGGTGAGGAGAATGCCCAGCCATTTGAGGTTGGCGCGCCAGTAAGCGGTGCTGTTGCCGTCATCTGTATTTGTTTCGTTATCTGCCATTGCAAGTTTGGTAAGGTGGCCGCGTGACGCGGTGGGAGGGTAGTTATAGAAAAACGCTGCTGTTTTTGAAGGCGAAAATCGCTAAACTGGTCGAAATACTGCAAAAAGACACCACATTTCCCTATTATGGCCCGTTACAACGAAAAGCTGGAACTTCACGGTGAAGCAAATATTCCGGATTCCGGAATTTTGATCATCGCGAACCGGCTTTCATTTCAGGATTTGCTGCATCTCGAGACAGAGATGAAGGACCGCAATCTGGTGTATCTCATCGAACGGGGGTTGGACTATGACCCGCTGTTGCACGCGCATCTCGAGAAGGATGACACCGAAGCGCTCGAGTTTTCGTCCGACGAGGCAGGCAAAGCCGGTTTCAAAAAGACGCTCCATCAATACATCTCGGAAGGGAACGTCGTTATTTTCATCCCCGGTGTTTCTCATGTGAGACCCGGACAGCTCATCGCGATTCCCTCCGGCATTCTCAAATTTCTCACGAGCTGTGGCGCTCCCGTCCTGCCGTTGTATGTGGATCATCCCGAGGAAACGGCGCTCGGAGTCGAGTCTCGCGAAGAGACGGAGCGAATTGTTCTTTCATTCGGCGTCGCGCTTCAGCGTGAGGCATCGAATCTGGCGAACTTCACCGAGAATCTTCTCATCGCGGCGGAGGTGGCTTACTCGGCCCGGCCGATTCTTCAGAGTCATCTCGCCTACGAAGTGTTGCGGGGGCTGAAAAAGCACGGTCGTTCGGCTGAGATTATCGACGGGTTTGATGGCAGTGTTTTGCGTTTCGACAAGCTTCTCGCCGTCGCGATTGTGCTTTCGAAGATCATCCGGAAATCGACGAAGAAGAAGCGCGTCGGGATCATCCTTCCTCCCGGGAAAGGCGGAATTCTCACGAACGTCGCCGTTTTGCTGGCGGGGAAGATCCCCGTGAACTTGAATTTTACGGCCGGAGAAAAGGCGATCGCCTCGTGTATTCAGCAGGCGGATCTCGATAAATTCATCAGCGCCGATCCCTTCGTGCGAAAGATGAGCACTTTCAACTGGCCGCCGAACCGCCAGATGATTCTGATCGACCGCGTGCTTCCCGATCTGAAAAAATCCATCGTTCTCTGGCTCGGGCTTTCCAAAGTGTTCTCCGCCCGCATGCTGGCGGCGCTTCTGAAGGTGCCCCGCAAAGGTGGCCCGCAGGAAGCGGTTCTTCTGTTTACGAGCGGTAGCTCAGGCGATCCCAAAGGGGTCGTGCTTTCCCACCGTAACCTGCTCGCAAACGTGAATCAGTTCGGCTCCCGTATCGATCTCAAGTCGAGTGACAAGGTGTTGGGCTGCCTCCCTCTCTTTCACAGTTTCGGCTGCACCGTGACGATGTGGTATCCGATGATTGAGGGCGTCAGTCTCGTGACCTACCCGAGTCCGCTCGAAACCGTGAAACTGGCGGAGTTGATCGAAAAGCATCAAGTCAGTCTTCTTCTCGCGACGCCCACGTTCCTCCGCGGCTATTTGCGCCGGGCGAAGAAGGAGCAGCTCGCGAGCGTGAAACTCGTGATCACAGGAGCCGAGAAGCTGCCCGGCAAGGTTTCCGACAGTTTCATGAAGCGCTTCGGCAAACCTGTCCTCGAGGGCTACGGACTTACGGAGACCTCGCCGGTGACGAATGTGAACATTCCCGATCCTGATGTCGAAGACGATCGCAATCCTGTCCTGCCGAATCATCGCGCGGGGTCGGTGGGTATGTTCATCCCGGGGGTAGCGGCCCGGATCACTGATCCTGAAACGCACGAGCCCCTTCCCCTGCATGAGTCGGGAATGATCTGGCTTCGTGGCTCAAACATTTTCGAAGGTTACCTCAATGAACCGGAAAAAACCGCCGCAGTGATGCAGAACGGGTGGTTTATGACCGGGGACATCGGTCGCGTCGATGAAGACGGCTTCCTCTACATCGAAGGACGGCTCTCCCGTTTCTCCAAGATCGGCGGGGAGATGGTTCCGCACGAGACGGTCGAAGATCTCATCAACAAAGCGCTCGGGAATAACGACGATGAGCGGAAGATCGCGATTGTCGGAGTTCCCGATGAAGCCAAAGGTGAGGCGTTGATTCTGTTGAGTGCAGATCCTGACGTTGATTTAAAAGTTCTCAGAACTGCGCTCTCCGGTGACGGGGTCGCCGCGCTCTGGATTCCGAAAAAGATCGTTGATGTCGGGGAGATTCCGATTCTCGCGTCCGGAAAACTCGATATCAAAGGATGTGAGAATCTCGCGAGAGGCGAGAGCTGAAAAAGGCAGCGGAACAGGTGCTGAAAATTCTATTAAGAGCGCCGGTTCCATCGTCTATATGATACCCCGCGCGTCCATGGTCTGGATATTTCGGAATTATTAACTTATCTTCCTTTATGAAACGTTTCGCGTTTGCCCTCATCGTTCTTTTCACCGCCTGTGGATTCAGCTCCGCCTTTGAACTCCCGTCTGATTCCAAGCAGTGCCTCGTCGGCATTGCCGACAACTGGAATGACTCGAGCGTCACGCTGACGCTGTATGAGAAAAAGGGGAAGGAATGGAAAAAGTCCGGGTCCTCCTGGAGCGGTCGTCTCGGAAAGAACGGCCTCGTTTGGGGCAAAGGGCTGCATCCGGTTCCCGCCGGTGCGACGACGAAAAAAGAGGGCGATCGCCGCGCGCCTGCGGGAGTCTTCGATCTCGGTGGTGCCTGGGGATACGCGCCTTCGATCAAGAAGTCACCGAACCTCAATTACGTCCAGGTGACGACGCGTGACCTCTGGTATGAGGACACGAGCTCGCAGTATTACAATCAGTACCGCCGGATTGATCACGAGCCCAGTAATTCGTCGGAGAGAAAGGCGCAGATGAAACAGGGCGATCACGCGCATTCGCTGAAGCTTTTTATCGCCCACAACGCGTATCCCAATATCACTCCGGGAGCGGGATCTTCGATCTTTTTTCACATCTGGAGAAACGGCGGCGGGTCTGCGACCTTTGGTTGCACGACGATGGCCGAATCGAATCTGAAGAATCTCATCGCCACGGTGGAGCCGGCGAAACGTCCCGTCTACGTGTTGCTCCCGAAGGCTGAATACGAGCAGTATCGCGGCCCCTGGAAGCTCCCGTGAGCGGATTAGACTCCTGCCGGCGCCGCTAGACGCGGCAAATTTCAACGCCCTGCTTGAGAGACGCGATCTTGTCTTCGCGTTTGGGGATGAACTCCTGACCGATGTAGCCGTTGAATCCGGTGGCTTCGATCGCTTTGACGATCGCAGGGTAGTTCAACTCCTGTGTGTCATCGATCTCGGCACGACCGGGAACTCCGCCGGTGTGGTAGTGGCTGAAATACTGATGGCGGTCTCTGATCGTCGCGATGATGTCTCCCTCCATGATCTGCATGTGGTAGATGTCATAGAGCAGCTTGAAACGGTCTGAACCGACTTCGTCGCAAAGGGCTGCGCCCCAGCTCGAAAGATCGCACATGTAGTCGGCGTGGTTCACCTTGGAATTCAGCAGTTCCATCGAGATTGTGATGCCGTGTTTCTCAGCCGCGGGCATGATTTTCTTCAAGCCGACGGCGCAGTTTTTGAGGCCTTCTTCGTCATCCATCCCGTCGCGGTTTCCGGAGAAGCAGATGACCTGTTTGAAACCGGCGTCAGCCGCCGTCTTGATTTGCGCCTCGTAGAGCTCCACGAGTGTGTCGTGATGTTCGAGGCGGTTGAAGCCATGGGGAATCGATCCGACTTTCTTCTCCTTTCCGCCGATCTCAACCTTGGCGGAGGGGTAATTCACCATCGCGCAATCGTAGCCATGTTTCTTGAGCGTGGGGAAATCGGCGGGGTCGAGCAGTTCGATTGATTGAAGGCCGAATTCTTTTCCGGCGATGCAGAGTTCTTCGAGTGTGACCCCTTTGTAGCACCACTTGCAGACCGAGTGATTGATCTTCGTCGTCACGCCTGCGGCTTTTGCGGCCTCGTCAGCGAGAGAGAAGCGGTGGTTCATTGAGGCTGCGACAGCCGCGATTGTTGCGGTGGAGCCTGTGACAAATGATCGTCTCGAAAAGGTAGAGGGGGTATCCATGCTCCAAAGATAACGATATCTGAGAGGTGGAACAGAAAAGAATAGGGTAAATTACCGCGGGTGAACAGGGTTTGGTGTCCGGCCCAACCCTGTTTGATTCCCGGTTCAGAAGACGGCCACCTCCGTCGGCTGCCTCTCTTTCTTAATCACCGGCGGGACTCATGGGGATACGCGAGAGTCGTCGATTTGCGCGCGCTGGAAAAAGTGGAGGCACTTGCGGGGCGGGGACACTTAATTGCCGTCCGTATCCGGAGTGTATTCGGGAATGCCGTCGAGGGGGATGTCCTGGCGATCGATCCCTGCTGCAACGAGGGCGTCGATGAAGGCTGTTCTCGATAAATGGAAGATACCGCCTTCATAGCGAAATTCGTATTTCGCTGAATCGTGCCCCGGCAGAAGTTTCAGAACTTTGACGCCGGAACTCGAGAGGAGGGAGATTTCCCCGATTGAGGGACACTTGTGGTCGCTGCAGGATTTCGCCCCGGACAGGACGCTGATGAGCGCTTCAATCTTATCCTGATCTGAGATGGTTTTTTCAACGATCCGTTTCTCCGGGGAAGACTCATACAGCGAGATTGTCACCGTTTCCGTCGACTCCGGAAGCGAAGGTGGCCTTCCCCGCAATTGAGCGGCTGCCAGCAGGACGAGACAGCCGAAGACAATTACGATAATTGCTTTGCGTCTCATCTCGCGATTTCACGTCGGGATGCCGCCCGACCCCGGATCAAAAATCGAGGAACACCTCGGCGCGCCGGTTGTGGGAACGTCCGTTCGGGTTGTCGGTTCCGTCGGCGTTGAAATTGGGGCGGCGGGGCTGGGTTTCGCCGTAGGCTTCGGTGACGATCTGGTCGGGTTTTACCCCCATACCGATGAGCGCTCTCCGAATCGCATCGGCGCGTCCGTCACTGAGCTTGCTGTTGTAGTCGTCGGAGCCTTTGGCGTCCGCGTGACCGTTAATGCGCATGACGCGATCGTCTCCCTGACTGAGGATGTCCGCGACGATCGAAAGCTGTCTCGCAGCTCTCGGCGTGAGCTCGGAGTCATCGAACTCGAAGTAGAGCACGAGGGAGTCACCTCCCGCGGGATCTTCGACGATAGGACTGTAGGCAACCTGACCTCCGCCAGCCTGCTCAGAGAGCGCTGAGAGGACCTTGGAGAAGGTGAGCCCGTTCACTTTCCAGTTGTCGTCAATTTGGCCGAGTTCGAGGGCGAATTCGGAAGCGGACTGGTCGGATTGGACGCGAGTGAGAACCCAGGTGATGTCCTCACGGGAAAGTGTCACGACGAGCGGCCGTTCCTCTTTAAGCGCAAATTTTCCTTCCTCGATCGCAATCATGAGTGCGGCAACGCGTTCATCGGTAACCGTCGCAGGATCGGAGAGCGCGCGGGCGGATTTGAAGTCGCGTTTCACGACCGCTTTGGAAAACGCATGAGCGACAGCGAGGGAATCAGCTTTGTCCCCGGGGGAACCTTCTGCAGGAGTTCCGGGAGAGGCGGCTTCGGTGCCATTCGCGATGGCGGCCTCGAGTGGGAGGGAGATTTTGTCGATCTCAAGGGTGCCTACGGTTTCCCCTTCGGCGATGTCGGTGTAGAGCTGCTTCTTCGCGTCTCCGGTTTTAGGGACAAAATTCAATGCCCAGCGCAGGGATTTCGGTGACTTTGAAACTTCGATGAAAGGTTTTTTCGGATCGAGGTCGTAGTCGGGTGATTCCACGAGCGCTTTTACCTGAGGCTTGATCGATTCGGAAATTGCACCGGGTTTCAGGTTGGCGGCGAAGGCTTCGAAGTCTTTCGCGGCGATCGCATCGCTCAACGCGGAGAGCACTTTAGCAGGACTGTCAGGTGTCGTTTTGGCTTTCGGTTTCGCCGGCTCTGCTTTCGGCTCGGCAGGTGACGGGGCCTTGGCTTTCTCCGCTACCTTGGGAGTGGTTTCCTCCGCGGTTAATTCCTCCGCGGGATCTTCATCGATGACGCGGAGCTTGGGTTCAGTGTTAGTGGATCCCACTTCGACGCGATCCGCCTTTTTCGTGATATAGATGAACGATCCGATCCCTCCCGCGATGACAATGGATAAAAAGGTAATGAGGTTCGTTTTATTCATTTTGAGTCAGGCGCAGGTAAACAGGTGGAGGACACCATTAGTTTAGCATTGCGCGACCGATTCGAAAACGAAAAGTGCCTCGACTGTTGGGGAAATGGGGGCCCGAAGGGGCTATTTCCGGGGGATTTCAGCCAATGTGCTCGAAAGTTCACTCACGTCGCAGGAAATCTCATCGCGGGCGGCGAGGTTTTTAACGGTGAGTGAGGGGTATTCGGACCCGACGACGACGGCGAACCTGGCGCCTGCCTGTTCGGCGGCCTGAAATTGTTTTCCGACTTTCGCATCGGCGAGCGGTGCGATGATGCGGTGACCGTCGCTGCGTAAATTCTGAGCGATTCCGAGAGCGGCGCCACGTTGTTCCGGGTCCGCGATAACGATGTAGCCGTCGACGCTTTGGAGGTCGGTCACGGCGGCGTTCAGCAGCTCCCCGGGCGCGCTCGATTCGCGGATCAGATCGGTGATGACCATGTCCCCCATCGCGAATCCACAGGCGGCCATGGGGACGCCTCCGATGAGCTCGAGGAGCTGATCGTATCGCCCCCCGCCGGCAACGGCACGCATTCCTTTTCCGATATCGAAAATTTCGAAAACGGGTCCGGTGTAGTAGGCGAGTCCCCGCACGATACTGAGATCGACTTCGACGTAACTGCTCAGGCCGCGTGCGTCGAGATCTTCGAGGATTTCACGAATCGCAGATGAGGCTTCCGCACCGGAAGCGATGAACGTTTTGACCTGCTCGAGTGAGAGCCCGAGCTCCTGAAGTGCGGCGTCCGTCTTGTCCTCCGGCGCGCGCTCCATCTTGTCGACGACCTGAAGGAAGGTGGTGAGATTCTCCTCGGTGACTCCGTTGGAGGTCGCGAAGTCGACCCACGCGTTTCGGTCACTGACCCGGATCCGGAAATCGTCGGAGGTGAATCCAAACTCGCGCATCAGGTCGATCGCGAGCGCCACGAGTTCGGCATCGGCCATCACGTTCGGTTCTCCGAGGATGTCGCAGTTGAACTGGTAAAACTCGCGACCGCGTCCTTTCTGATGCTTCTCGTAGCGGAAAAACTGTCCGATGGAAAACCAGCGCAGCGGTTTTTTAAAATCGCGCTGACGGGCTGCGGCCATGCGCGCGAGCGTCGGCGTGAGTTCCGGGCGCATCGCGACGTCCCGCTTTCCTTTGTCGGTGAAACAGAAAAGCTGGTTTACGATTTCGTCTCCGCTCTTCCGCTTGTAGAGATCGGTGGGCTCAAGAATCGGGCCTTCGTATTCGACAAAGCCGTAACGGCGCGCGACACGACGCCACGTTTCGAAAACGTAATTGCGAGCGGCGCATTCGTCGGGATAAAAGTCCCGGAAGCCGGGAAGGGTCTGAAATTTCTGGGCCATAATTCGGAGTGAGTTTACCCGAAGACCGTCGTGCGATTGCCATGCACGAGCGTGCGGCGATTGAGATGCAACCATACGGCACGGCTGAGAACACTTTGTTCGAGAGCACGGCCTTTGCGGATGAAATCCTGAACGGAATCGCGATGCGAAACCGGGGTGACGCCCTGAGCGATGATGGGGCCTTCGTCGAGTTCTTCCGTCACGTAGTGGCTTGTCGCGCCGACGAGCTTCACGCCGCGCTTGTGGGCGGAATGATAGGGGCGTGCCCCGGGAAACGCGGGAAGAAACGAGTGGTGAATATTGATGATGCGACTCGGAAACGCCTCTGTCATGAGAGGGCTCAAAATCTGCATGTAGCGGGCTAGGATAACGGTACCCACCTCGTGCTCCTGCAGCAGTTCGATTTCCTTTTTCTCCTGAGACGCTTTGTTCTCTTTTGTGATCGGAAAATAGTGGAAAGGAATTCCGAACCGGTCGGCGATGGAGCGGAGATCCTCCCGGTTGCTCACGATCAACGGAATCTCCATGTTCAGTTCGCGGCTTTCGTGGCGGGAGAGAAGATCGTAGACGCAGTGATTGTCGCGTGTCACAAAGAGAGCGACGCGAGCCGGCTTGTCCGAGTAGTGAAGCTCGATTTTCATCGAGAAGCGGTCGATCAGAGATTGAATCGCGCCGCGAATGTCGTTGCGGGCAATTTTAAATCCTTCGACTTCCCATTCCACCCGCATCGAAAAGGTGCCGGCTTCTTTGTCTACGTGCTGATCGACGTCGATAATGTTGCCTTCGTTCTCGTAAAGAAAAGCTGAGACAGCTGCCACGATTCCCGGCTGATCCGCGCAGGAGATGAGAAGTATGGCCGTTGGGGAATCTTTTGAAGAGGCACTCAATGCGAAAGACTCAAAGGCCAAGGGGGCCTGTTTAAAAAAAGTGCTCGAGGGGGGAATCGAACCCCCACGGGTCGCCCCACAGGATCCTTAATCCTGCGCGTCTACCAATTCCGCCACCCGAGCGAATTCCTCACCAGACCGTGGAGACTGGCGGGAGGGATGAATCCTTAAATTCAAAAGTGCTTTCGTGCAAGCGATCTTTCAGCAGGAATTTAAGGAAAATGACACCTTTTTGCCTGTTTTACGTGTAACCGGCCCCGAAACGACAAAAGCCTCACCGAAGTGAGGCTTTTGCAGGGGAGAAAAATGAGGGGTTAGTCAGGCTCAGCGGCAGTGCGAACGACCGTGTCCACGGCTCGTTCCGAAGCTGAAGGAAATGCCGGGGCGCACGTAAGAGCGACTGTATGAACGGCTGTATCCGTAGCTGGGGCGAACGTAGGAATGACTGTAGGAGCGAAGTTGACGACTGCGCTGCGCATAGGCAGCTGACTGACACTTCGTGTGCTGCGCCGTCACCCATCCATACTGCGAGCGACCACGATAGGTGCTGACGGGACGGTAGTAAGCGTAGATTTTACCGCGACAGTGTTGGCAGGTTCCCACTGATCTTGATCGGTAGCTGCTTCCCGCCTCTGCCGGAGTGGGAGTGAAGGTGAAAAGAGCTGCCGTGGCAGCGACGATTGCGAGGAGTTTTTTCATATAGATAAGGAGTTTTGGGTGAAGATCCTTCCCTGTTTCACTCTGTCCTAGCAAAGAAAGTTCAGGAAGGCTGCAAGATGTAGACGCCTAAATGAATGAATTATTCAATTTTAATGGGGCTAAAGTGCTTTTTTAGCTCAGTTGGTCACCAACGGGACATGACGGACATAAGAAACCGGGGCACCGGTCGCCACGGCTGCGGGAATGGCTCAGGCCCAGAGATTGCGATCGAGGGTCCGGTATTGAATCGCCTCCATGACGTGCACTTCGCGGATGTCCATATCCCCTTCGAGATCGGCGAGCGTGCGTGAGACCTTGAGAATGCGATCGTAGGCCCTCGCGCTGAAGTTCAGAGAATCCATCGCGAGCTCGAGGGTTCGTTCGCTCGCTTTATCGAGAACACAGAATTGGGAAACGAGCCGACTTCCCATGTCGGCGTTGGTATTGACGCCGGGATGGGAGACAAAGCGCATCAGCTGGACGTTGCGTGCCTCTTCGACGCGCTCGCGAATCACCGCGGAGGATTCTCCCCCGCTCTCGGCCCGCAATTCTTTGTAATTCACGGCGGGGACGTCAATATGGAGATCGATGCGGTCCAGGAGCGGGCCGCTGATACGTTGACGGTATTTTTCTATCTGATTGGGCGAGCAACGACATTCCCGCGCGGGATCGCCGAGGTAGCCGCAGGGACACGGATTCATCGCCGCAACGAGACTGAACCGACTCGGAAAGGTGAATTTGCCCGCCGCCCGCGAAATCGTGACCTGCCCGTCTTCGAGCGGTTGTCGCAGGACCTCGAGGGTGGAGCGGCGGAATTCGGGTAATTCATCGAGAAAGAGAATTCCGTTGTGCGCGAGGCTTACTTCGCCCGGAGTGGGGTGACTGCTTCCCCCGAGCAAACCGACGTCGGAGATCGTGTGATGAGGGGAGCGGAAAGGACGGGTCGCAAGGAAGCTGTTCTTCGCGTCGACGAGTCCGGCGACGCTGTGAATTTTAGTCGTCTCAATCGCCTCGGCTTCGCTCATTGTCGGCAGAACGGTGGTGAGCCGTTTCGCGAGCATCGATTTCCCGGTTCCGGGACTGCCGAGCATCAAGATATTATGACCGCCGGCCATGGAGACTTCGAGGGAGCGTTTCGCGTGGGCCTGACCTTTGACTTCGTTGAAGTCGATCGGATAGGTTTGTTTGGAGCGGAAAAAGGCGTCTCTATCCAGTTGCTCAGGCGCAACGTTTCCGGTTCCGGCGAGAAGTTCGTAGGCTTCGCGCAGAGTTTCGATTCCGTAGACATAAATCCCTTCGACGATGCTGGCTTCCATCGCATTCCCTTTGGGGACAAGGATTGCTTTTTTGCCGAGCCTTTTGGCTTCGAGCGTGAGCGGAAGAATTCCTTTGATCGGTCTCACGCGTCCGTCGAGAGCGAGTTCACCAACGACCATGCATTTTTCGAGAGCGCCTTCTTTGAGAGCGCCGTTCTGCTCTTCGGAAAGCGACACCATGCCCACCGCGATGGGGAGATCAAAGCTGGGGCCTTCTTTGCGCAGATCGGCGGGAGCAAGATTGATCGTGATGGGTTTGTTAGGCCAGCGCAGTCCGCTGTTTTTCACCGCGGTGATGACGCGGTCAACGCTCTCGCGCACGGCGGCATCGGGAAGACCGACGAGTTTGATGTCGATGTTGCCACTGTCTGCAGCATTCACCTCCACTTCAACTGCGACTGCATCCACTCCGCGGACCGCACCGGAATAAACACAGGACAACGACATTTGAACAGCATTCCAATTGCTGAAGCGTTTGGCAATCTCTTTTAGCGGTAAAACTGTTCAAAATAGCAGTTTCTGATTCGGGGGGCTTTGTCAGGCCATGGAATAGGGATCGATATCCACAGTCACAATCACGTCGCTTGGGAATGTGAGACTGCTGAGCACTCCCCTGATATGGCGGGCCAGAGCCCTCGCGCCGTTTGATTTGAGAACGACCTGAAAACGCCATTGGTCGTGGGATTTCACGAGCGGCGAGGGAAGCGGGTCGGTCACTGAGATTCCTTCAGGGAGGTTTTTCGTCAGGCGGGAATGAAGTGTTTTCAGAGAAAACTCAGCGCGTTCCTGATGCACGGAGCGAACTGTGATCAGTGCCATGTGTATGAAAGGCGGGTGCTTAAACTGACGACGCATCGCGAGTTCCTGCTCGGCAAAGCCTTCAAAGTCGTGGTGACGGGCAAACTGAATCGAGGGGTGGTGCGGCGTGTAGGTTTGAACGACGACTTCGCCCTCGAGCTCTCCCCTGCCGGCACGACCGGCGACCTGGGTGAGGAGCTGAAAGGTGCGTTCCCCCGCCCGGATATCGGGAATGTGCAGTCCGACGTCGGCGTTGAGAATGCCGACGAGGGTGACATTCGGAAAATGGAGGCCTTTAGCGATCATTTGCGTCCCGAGGAGAATATCGATCTTACGTGCTCGAAAGGCGTTGAGCGTGTCACGAAGAGCGTTCTTCTTCCGCATGGAGTCGGTGTCCACCCGGGTGATACGGGCGTCGGTGAAGACCTGCTTCAAAATCTCTTCGACCCGCTCGGTTCCGTAGCCGGCATTCACGACCGATTTGCTCGAGCATTCGGGGCATTTCCGCGGCGGGAGTTGTGAGAATCCGCAGATGTGGCAAATGAGCCGGTCTTCGCCCCGGTGCAGCGTCAAGGTGGTCGCGCAATGACGACAGTTTGATACAAACCCGCATTCGGTGCAGAGAATGTTCCGCGCAAATCCCCTGCGGTTCAGGAAGAGGATCGTTTGTTCCCCGTCGGCGAGTCGCTCCTCCATCGACTTGCGGAGCTTGAGAGAAAGAATCGTGGGTCCTGAGGCTGATTTTCTACCCTCCTGTCGCATGTCGATGATGCGGATGAGCGGCATTTTCTGGTCATCGACGCGTTGTCGCATGTAGGCGACGTCGTATTTGCCGGTCTCGGTGTTGTTCCATGTTTCCAGTGAGGGCGTCGCGCTTCCGAGGAGGACGGGGCATTTTTCGATATGACCGCGCACCACGGCGATGTCGCGTGCCTGGTATCGCGGAGCGGAATCCTGCTTGTAGGAGTTTTCGTGTTCCTCATCGACGACGATGAGCCCGAGGTTTTTGATGGGTGAGAAAATCGCGCTTCTCGCTCCGATCACGATACGCGCCTTCTGATCGAGGACTTTTCGCCATTCGTCGTGTCGTTCTCCTTCTGACAGGTTGCTGTGGAGGATGGCGACCTGGTCCTTGATATGGGCAAAGCGTTGTTTGAAACGATCGGCTGTTTGAGGCGTCAGGGCAATTTCCGGGACGAGAACGATGGCGCCTTTTCCCTCGTCGATGGCCCGTTGGATCGCCTGAAGATAGACTTCCGTTTTTCCGCTGCCGGTAACTCCATAAAGAAGGATGGGCTTTACTGCTTCGCCTCTTTCAATCGCGTCCCACGAATCGAAAACCATTTTGAGAACGACCTCCTGCTCAGGATTCATCACCAGTGCTTTCGAGGGCACGTAGTTCATTTCCTTCATGGGATCGCGACTCACGATCTTTTCAGTCACACGAACGAGATTTTTCGTTTCGAGTGCTTTAATCGATGAACGCGAGATCTCGTGCTTCCCGGTGAGCTCGGAAAGGAGGACGGACTTGAGTTCGCGCACTTTTTCGAGAGCGGCCCGTTGCTTCTCCTGTCGGGCGGGCATTGCTTCGAGGTCTGCATCAGAGACATCGGCGACGAGTTCGACAAATTTGGAGAACTTTCGTTTTTCCTCTCCTCCCCGTGAGGGTTTCGGGAGCATCGTCCGGATAACCGATTCCACCGGGGTCAGGTAGAAGTCTGAGATCCAGTGCGCCAGTTTCATGAGGCCGGCGGTGAGGAAGGCGTCCTCGGACACCACGGACTGGATCGGCTTGATTTGGTAGCCGACCGTGGCGGTGTCGATTTGCTCGAGAGCGGTGACGGTTCCGATCGCGGAACGGTTGCGAAGGGGAATCCGAACACGCTGCCCTTCGAGGACGGTGACTCCGTCGGGAACGAGATAACTGAAGGAGAGATCACTCGTCGCTCCATCGATCAACACTTTCGCCACCTGTTCCACAGCCATTAGTATAAAAAGAAAAAGCCCACCCCGTTGAGGGTGGGCTTTTTACACCAAGGTTCCAGGTAAGACTAGAAACTTTAAAAGTGTTTTTTAATTCGAATCTCTTTTTAGAAAGAAACAGCGAGGCTGACACCGGCGTGAAGAACGTCTGCACCGAGGCTTGGGCCGTCCACAAGGTCGATCGCAGCCCATCCGCTTGGGTCACCGTTGTATCCGACATAAGGCGTGAGCGTGGCGCGGCAGTTGAGTTCAATCGGGAGTGACGCCGTCGCGTAGTAGTGGTTCCAGTTGGAGAGATTGTTCTGGCTGTAGCCGTCGCTCCAACCGATTCCAACTCCGAGCACGAGGCTCACGGAATCTGTGAGTCCGAAAGACTTTTCAATTCCAGCCTGATGATACCAGGCATCGATCGAGTAGTTGTAATTCGTTTCGAGAGCGAGATCGACGAAGCCGAGGCTTCGAGTGAGGTCGAGTCCGATTTCACCCTGGCTTCCTGCGCCTGTCTCAGGGAAGAAGTAGTGCGTGTATCCAAGCGCAACGTCGAAACCACCGAAGGTTCCGAGGGCTGCGCTGACGTAGAGGTCGAGCTCGTCACCCGGATCAATGGCCGAATTGGTGCTGTTCAAATACCAGGCACCGATCGTGAGAGGGACGATGCTGTCGAATGTGTAGTTCACATCGGTCCAAACGCTGTCGCGGCCGAGGCGGGATCCGAAGAAGATGTAATCGCTCATGTAGCCGGCGGAGATTTCCCCGCCGATGTCGTAGCACTCTTCGATAGGTGCTTTGGCCTGCGCCACCGGAGCCTTGCCCCAATCTCCTGCGTTAACGCCGAGCGTCATTGCACCAATAATCGCAACTAGAATTGCTTTTTTCATAATGATCTGATTTTCCTGATTCGAATGAAGCCAACCGGGTTCGTTTTTGAGGGGAATCCTCAGCACAGTGGAATGTGGCCCGGTTAATTTAACATAACTTTATAATTATGTAAATTGTAATAATTCAGATTTGTTGATTTCGTTCTTGATGGGTGTGGAAGAGATCAGGGCAAAAGAAAAGGCCCTCCCCGTTAAGGGAGGGCCTTTCACACCAAGGTTCTAAGTAAGACTAGAAACTTTAAAAGTGTTTTTTAATCGGATCTTTCAGATTAGAAAGAAACGCTGAGGCTCACACCTGCGTGAAGAACGTCTGCACGAGTGCTAAGTCCGTCTACGAGGTCCTGAGCTGCCCAACCTGTTGGGTCGCCGTTGTATCCGATGTAAGGAGTCAGTGTTGCGCGGCAGTTCAACTCGATTGGGAGTGAAGCAGTAGCGTAGTAGTGATTCCAGTTAGAGAGGTTAGCAGTGCTGTAACCGTCGCTCCAACCGATTCCAACTCCGAGCACGAGGCTCACAGCGTCGGTAAGACCGAAAGTCTTCTCGAGGCCAGCCTGGTGATACCAAGCGTCAAGTGAGTAGTTGTAGTTGGTCTCAAGTGCGAGGTCGGCGAAACCGAGGCTGCGGCTGAGGTCAAGTCCGATTTCACCCTGGCTTTGAACGGCTGGGCCACCTTCTGGGAAGAAGTAGTGAGTGTATCCGAGAGCAACGTCAAAACCACCGTAGGTTCCGAGTGCAGCAGATGCGTAGAGGTCGAGCTCATCACCTGGATCAACAACTGAATTCGTGTTGTTGAGGTACCATGCACCGATAGTGATTGGAACGATGCTGTCGATCGTGTAGTTCACATCAGTCCAAACGGAGTCGCGTCCAAGACGTGAACCGTAGAAGAGGTAGTCGGACATGTATCCAGCGGAGATTTCTCCACCGATGTCGTAGCACTCTTCGATTGGTGCTTTTGCTGGTGTTACTGGAGCTTTGCCCCAATCTCCTGCGTTAACGCCGAGCGTCATCGCACCGATAATTGCAACTAGGATTGCTTTTTTCATAATAATTTAATTCCCTTGGTTTGAGATGTGGTCGTAGTGACCTGATTGAGGATTTTTCCTCTCACAGTGACAGTAGCAGGTTCGGTGCCAACTTTGACATTTTCTCCTGTTACCGTCATTGCGTGACGGACATTTATCTTCATTCGAAATTGATGCAACTGAAAAAAAGTTGAACTAATTTCTAATAAGATCGCTTTTGCTGCGTTTTAACTGCCGCTCGCGTTCGTGGCTCGTTCTGCAATCGGGTCAGTGTAAAGGGATTGCGACTCCCCGTCGTTGAGTCAATCGTTCCCGCCGGGTCTTATTAGAAGAGGGTAATTTTTTTTCGATTTAGATCCCGGTAGCTTTCGTTTTTCGGCGATCTGGCGGCTTTTTGGCCGGGTAAGGGGTTGAATCAGACTTGTGGATCGGTACAAAGAAAAGGCCCTCCCCGTTAAGGGAGGGCCTTTCACACCAAGGTTCTAAGTAAGTTTAGAAACTTTAAAGTGTTTTAAGTGGTTCGTTCTTTCAGATTAGAAAGAAACGCTGAGGCTTACGCCAGCGTGGAGAACGTCTCCGTATGAACCTGCACCTGGAAGAAGGTCAGCAACCTGTCCGCCGTTGTGCTGGCTGATTGAACCGTTGTAACCGATGTAAGGTGTAAGTGTAGCGCGGCAGTTGAGCTCGATAGGAAGAGCAGCTGTTGCGTAGTAGTTAGACCAACCTGAAGTTCCAACAACATACTGGTCGTTGTATCCAACTCCAACACCGAGCACGAGGCTCATTGCATCTGTAAGACCGAAAGTCTTCTCAAATCCAGCGTGGTGATACCAGCCGTTGTTGAGAGCGTTTGGTCCGCCTACTGCGTAGTTGGTTCCGAGAAGAAGATCAGCGAAACCAAGGCTGCGACGAAGGTCGAGATTGATGTTACCGAAGCTTCCTGCTGAGTTCTCAGGGAAGAAGTAGTGTGTGTAGCCGAGGTCAGTGTCGAATCCAGCGAAGGTTCCGAGTGCTGCACTTGCATAGAGGTCGAGCTTGTCGCCTGCTACGAGTGTGTTTGTAGCATTGAAGTAGCTCGCACCAACAGTGATTGGAACGAAGCTGTCGACTGTGTAGTTGACGTCAGTCCAGATGGTGTCACGTGCAATACGTGAACCCATGAAGATGTAATCGCTCATGTAACCAGCGGAGATTTCTCCACCGATGTCATAACACTCTTCGATTGGTGCCTTTGAAGGCGCTACTGGAGCTTTGCCCCAATCTCCTGCATTAACGCCGAGCGTCATTGCACCGATAATTGCAACTAGGATTGCTTTTTTCATAATAGTTTAATTCCCTTGGTTTGAGATGTGGTCGTGAGACCTGGTTTTTTGGGTTTCCCCGTTTCCCGTTGTTCACTTACGAATGTTGCCTGGTTTACAAGTAACGCTCCGTGAATGAACTGCGGATGGGGAACCATTGATTACTTGCTGACGACGTGCAACAAAAAAAACATCATTTAGATCTAAGTTTTTGTTTTTGCAGTCGTGTTTCGAGAGCGACCGGGGGGGCGCTTTTGTGAGAGTTCCTTAGTGGGATAAGGGTTTGCGCGACGTAACGATTCTCCGTCCCTGCGCGAATTCTCAGTTCTGATGAATGAGAAAGAATTAAGATTCAGTTAGTTAGACTGATTTTTGAGGCTGAAACGGGCCTTTTTTGGGTGTCCTGTATGGCAATTTTGTACCCTTTTTGGAAGTGTATGGCTTTTATTCCGGGGAATTGAGCGCAACGGGTTCGGCATTTGGGTGCCCTGAGGGAACGTTTTTGAAGAGTGTTAGGGTAAGTTGCGCCCCGTCAGCATTCGGTCGGGAGTCTCTGGTCGTGATTCCCGTAATCGTGACGGTGTCCATTTCGGCGGTGACTTCCGTTCCGGCGGGAACGAATTCCGTTGCTGTGGCTAGATGAAGCGTGCGCTTGACCCGTCCGACGCTTTTGATTCGTGAGATGACTTCCTGCCCGAGGTAGCAACCTTTGTGGAAATTGACGGCCCAGGTATCGATGCCGAGTTCGGCGGGAAACTCATTGGCGGTGATCTCGCATCCGGCCGTGGGGATTTTCGCGAGAAGCTGCGCGAATTCGAACGTGTCCGGGTTCAATCGAAGTTTTTCGTCGAAGGGATGGGAATCCGGCTTGGGAATCCAAAGGTCTTTTCCGACGGTGAGAGTGCGCTTCGAAGGGATCCCGGGGGCGGGTTCATCGAAGTGGTGAATCAGCGTGAGTTCACCGGTGATATCAATAAGCTCGCAGTCGTCTGCTATCAGATAGCGATCGAGCCTCGCGAAGAGCTCCTCACGTTGGCTCAGTTCCCCGTCGATAATGAGGCTGTCGCCGTCGCTGGAGATCCATACCAGCGCTTCCACTTTTCCTTTCAGGGTGCAGACACAGGCGGCGATGGCGTTGGCTTCGAGATTCTGCGCGACGTCGTTGGAGACCTGTCCGTTGAGGTAGCGGACCCGGTCGGGCCCCGTCAGTCTGAATACGGCTCTCGTTTCCAGGGGAATCCAGTTTCCTGCCTCGATGGGATTTTCGGGTGAATTTTGCATGTGTAATTATTAATGCGGAGAGCGGGGATTCTGAAAACGCTCTGCGAGGATTGAAAAATCCCTGTCCCCTTTTCCGTTTTTGATCGTTTTGAAGACAACGTTCGCCGTCGTGGTCAGGGCCGGCTGTTCGATTTTCAGGCTTTTCCCCATCTTGAGCGCGTATTGAATGTCTTTGAATAGATTCTTCAGCGTGAAATGGGGTTCGTAGTCGCCTTTGATCACCGAAGCGAGTTTCGTTTCGATTAGGGGGGAGCGACACCCGTTGTGATTGATCGCTTCCTGAAGGCGGGCGGGATCGATACCGGCTGCTTCGATCATGCCGTAGGCTTCGGCAACGATCTCCATCGTGGCGGCGGAAATCATGTTGGTTGCTATCTTAATAACCGACGCTTCGCCGACGCGTCCAAGGTAGACGATTTCTTTGGCGCTGATTTCGAGGACGGGGCGAACCCGGTCGAGAACTTTTGGATCACCTCCTGCGTAGTAGACGAGTGCTCCTTTATCGGCGGCGTCACGGCTTCCGGTAAACGGGCAATCGAGAAAGGCCGCTCCGGTATCGCGAACGAGTTGGTAGGCTTCGACGACGGCTTCGGGGTCTGAGGTTGAATGGTTGATGATAACGTGGCGTTTCGTCAGGGCCGGAAGCATGTTTTTGACGACCTCGAGGAGCGCGGTTTCATCCGGGGTGAAAAGCTGGATGACGTCGGCGAGTCCGGCAATCTCCTCGGGAGAGCTGAGGAAGTTGGCGACCGGTTTGGGAGTGCGGCTCCACACGTAAACTTGTTTTCCGGCTCCTTTGAGCGATTCGGCGACGCGTGACCCGATGATGCCCAGCCCGATGAGGCCCACTTTTTCCAACCCTTCTGTCTGCATTGTTGAATCTCAACGCAGGACGCAATGCTTTGCAACGCCTATTCGTCGCGGATGCTTCTATTCAAAAGGAATCATTGCCTCCTCACCCGCACGTTGATCGAGCCATTGCTGTAAGATTTCGACGGCCGCGGCCTGATCGATGATGCCTTTGGCGTTCTTCGCGGTTCGGCCTGCGGCGTGGAGCTTGTCCATCGCCATGCTTGTTGAAAGCCGCTCGTCGACTTCGTGATAGCGAATCGTCTCCGGGAGTTGCCTCTTGAGATGCTTCACAAACTTTCTGACCCCTTCAACGGCGAGACCTTCGTCCCCGTTCATGTGGAGGGGCAATCCGACGACGACGTCAAGGATCCCGCGCTTACTTACCACTTCGGCGATACGGGCGATCGCGATATCGCGATCCGCTGCGGGAACGGTTTCGACCGGATGGGCAAGCATGCCGAGGTCATCGCTCGCGGCGAGTCCGATGCGCGCCTTGCCGTAATCAATTCCCAATGCTTTGACCCAATCGCTCATGTTGAAATGTTAGAGAAACTGGTCAGGGAGCTCGTCGACGAGCTTTTTGATCTGGTCGGCCTCGTTGCGGTTCGCGACGAGAAGCGCATCGGCGGTTTGCACAACGATGAGATCATTCACTCCTAACAAAGCCACATGAGGTGCACCCGGAATCGAGAAAACGATGTTGTTCGAGGCGTCCACTGAGAGCAGCGGGCCGCGATGCGAATTTCCATTGGCGTCCTGTTCGAGATACTTCGCCACCGACGGCCAGCCACCGACATCATCCCAGCCGACGTCCGCTTCGATATTCAAAATGCGGTCGGCATTCTCCATGAGCGCGTAGTCGATGGAGATCTTCTCAAGCAACGGGAATTTTTCGGCAACGGTGGCATCGAAGTCGTCTGACTGACTCAGTTCCTCGACGAAGGCGGCGAGTGCCGGGCAGTGGCGCGAGAATTCCCCGACGAGCGTAGGGAGACTCCAGATGAAAATTCCCGCATTCCAGGAAAAATTGCCATTGGCGAGGTATTCCTTCGCGACTTCCCCGGAGGGTTTTTCGCGAAAGCGAACCACTTCGTGAACGGGGTGCTTCCCGGAAGTCGTATCGGAGAGCTCGTCTCCCCTTTCTATATAACCGTAACTCGGGCAGGCCCAATCCGGACGAATCCCGAGCGTTACGATCGCGCTGTGGTCATTCGCGGCGGCAGCGGCGGTTTCTAAAACGTCGCGGAAGACGTCATCGCGAATCACGAGTTGATCCGCGGGAAGAGCGATCATGGTTGCCTTCGGGTCGCGGGCGGCAATCCATCCGGCGGCGAGGGCGATCGCGGGGGCGGTATCACGACGGGCGGGTTCGGCAACGATGTTACCGGGAGGAAGGTCGGAGAGTGTTTTCCGCGTCGCTTCGAGTTGGGCTTCGTTCGTTAAGACAAGAATGCGCTCTTTAGGTACCAGTCCCTCGAGGCGGTTCACGGCTTTTTCGATCAGAGTTTCCTCATCAAAGAGGGCGAGGAGTTGTTTCGGGCGCGTGTTGCGGCTCAGCGGCCAGAAGCGGGTTCCGCTGCCGCCGGCGAGGATGAGTGCGTAAAGAGTGGATGATTCAGGCATGAAAAACGGTAAGGTTCGGTTTGATGGCGATGGCGGTAGGAGGCAAGATGCTACATCTCACCCTGAGATGCACGAAAGATTCCTGTAACCTGCTCTCATCATCAAAAAGATTGTTCAAGAGGCGATTTCTTTGCCGTCGAATCTTTGTCTCGATGCACCTCTGGTGGCTGCGGGATGGGCGGCTTTGATCAGCCTCGAGATCAGTGGGGGGTATCCTCCGCATTATATGACAGGGGGGCTGTTCTTCGCGGTGTGGGGGATTTATCTGTTTGATCGTGTTTTCGATTCGTTCCGGTTTCCTTTAATAGAGGAGACGCCCCGTCGACACGCCTTTGCGAAAGAGCATCGTTCCGTCCTGTTCGCGCTCAGCGGGATCGCGATGAGCGCTGCGGGAATTTTCATTCTGCCGCACGTGACGTTGGATTTGATTCGGGCTGCCCTGTTCCCCGGAATTCTCTGTTTGCTCTATTTTGTGATTTTCAGGTTCATCAAGCGGAGCGGCGAGTCCTCATTCCCCGCGAAGGAGTTGGTCATAGGATTTTGCTTTGCGAGCGGCGTGATGGTTGCGGCCGGGAGTCGTTTTTCGACGTCTTCGAGTTTTGTAATCGAGGCGGCGCTCGCGGCTCTTTTTGCCGGGAACTGTCTCGTCATTGGCCGGGCCGAGCACGAGTTCGATCGGAAATTGGACGGTGCGGCGTTCTTCGGGAAAAATGATCAGGGAAACTGGATCCCTTCGGTTCTCTTCGTGGGGTCGCTCGTCCTGGCCGTTACTCTGGTGACTCTGAATTCTCTCCCTGTTATCGGGGGAGCCTTGGTGGTCGCTGCGCTGTTCGAACTCGCTTGTCGCAAATGGGCGGGAACGGACCTGATGCAGCCGCTCGCCGATGGAGCGCTCCTCTTCCCGTGGGTATTGCTGCTTTTCTTCGGGTAATTCGACTGCATCTGAGTGCTTGCCCCGTTGACGGGTTTTAAGGCTGCGCTACACTCTGCCCGTTATGCTGGATATACGATTACTTCGAGAGGATCCTGAAAGTATCAAAGCACGAGTGAAAACTCGTGGTGGAGATGCCTGGACGCTCATAGACGAAATTCTCGAATGCGATGAAAAACGTCGTGTCGGGGAAACCGAGAAACAGGCCCTGCAAAGTGATCGTAACCGCATCTCCAAAGAGATCGGCGCGTTGAAAAGGGAAGGCAAAGACAGCTCTGAAATCGAAGCGCAAGTTCGCGGAATCGGGGAGAAGATCAAGGCGGTAGGCGAAGAGGTTGAGGCGGTCGAGACGCGCCAGCGCGAATTGCTTTTGCAGGTTCCGAACATGCCGCATGAAGCCTGTCCGGTCGGAGAAGATGAGGCATCCAACCCGGAGATTCGTGTTTGGGGTGAACAGCCGAAATTCGAATTCGAGCCTAAGGATCACGTCGCTCTCGGCGAGTCACTCGGGCTCTTTGATTTCGAACTCGGGACGCGTGTCAGCGGTGGCGGTTTTGTGGCTTTCACGGGGGCGGGTGCGAAGCTTGAGCGCGCTCTCATTCAGTTTCTGCTCGACCTCCACACCGAGCAACACGGCTATCGTGAAGTGTCTCCTCCGTTTATCATCAACCGCGAGTCGATGTATGGCACGGGCCAGTTGCCCAAGTTCGAGGACGACATGTATGGGCTCGAAGACGGTGCCTTTTTCCTCGCTCCGACAGCCGAGGTTCCGGTGACGAATCTCTATCGCGAGCAACTTCTCCAGCAGAAGGATCTTCCGATCAAAGTGACTGCTTACACACCGTGTTTTCGCCGTGAGGCGGGATCAGCGGGGCGCGAGAGTCGAGGTCTGATTCGGATGCACCAGTTTGACAAAGTCGAGCTCGTGAACATCGCTCATCCCGATGAATCCGCGGCGATGCTCGAGGCCCTGACGGTGGAGGCGGAGACGGTGCTTCAGAAACTGGGTCTTCACTACCGGACGATCGAGCTTTGCACCGGTGATATCGGATTCAGTTCGGCGAAAACTTACGACATCGAAGTGTGGGCTCCGGGGCATGGAGGTTACCTCGAAGTGTCCAGTTGTTCGAATTTCGGTGACTATCAGGCTCGTCGCATGCGTCTCCGTTTCAAAGACGAAGATGGCAAGAACCGTTTTTGTCATACCTTGAACGGATCCGGTACGGCCTTGCCGAGACTCTACGTCGCGTTGATCGAAAGCTGTCAGCAGCCCGATGGAACGCTGAAACTTCCCGAAGCGCTCGTGCCGTATTTCGGTGCCGAGACGATCGGGTAAGCCGGGCGACGTGCCGTCTGTCAATGGGCGAGCCATCGGTTGATGGCTCGCGCAAATCTTAGCAACGGTTCACTCACTTTCCGTAATAAGGAGCGGGTGCCGGGGCGTTGGAGGGTGCGTTCGCATTCGCGGCAATTTCAGCGGCGAGTTGTCCGTTCCGACCTTTGATTTTGACTTTCTCTTTGCCGTTCGCCTTGAGTTTGATCTTGGCCTTTCCGCCGACCATTTTCACTTTCACTTTGTGATCTTTGACTTTCATCTGTTTGACGACAGGTGCGTCGTAAGAGCCGGCGTGTGCGCCGGGAGGACTTCCGATCGAGAGGGCGATTCCGGCTGTGAGCGTGAGCAGAACACGTGATGGATTCAGAATGTTTTTGTTCATGAGTTGGTGGGTTTTTGGATTCCTGAAAGAACGAACGTTTCCAGGTCTTCAAGAAATACGACGTTCGAGAACGAGATCTTTCGCAAAAAAGTCGAATTTTTTCCCCGCGGAAGCCTCGATAGATGGTGCCCGGGTGTGATTGGGATTTCCGGATTTCGATTAAGCCGAAATTGGCGTGGTCTATCGTTCAGAAATACCGGGGAAAGCTGAATCGCCTACTCGCCGGTCTCTCCCGGAGGTCCCATCCTGATCGATCTGGTATAGCTGTCTGCTCCCTGGTCGAGGTCGATTAACTGATGGAAATGAATGGGATTCGGGATGCTGTGCTGAATCGTCTGGGTTCGTTCCTTTTTGTCAGGGAAGATAGTGACGACTAATTTCAGCTCCGGGACTCGGGTCCAGAGACCAATGTAGGTTTCGAAATAATAGTGTTTCGGATCGGTCATTAGGACACGATCGTCGGTTGCGCCGCTCCAGAGAATCGACTCACCGGTGTCGTCGAGGAGGTCAACGGTCATGGGGATGCCGGGCTGACTCGCGTATCCTATAATCCGTGTCCAGGGACGTCCTTCGGAGTAGGTCTCGATACGAATGTCCTCCAGTTTAAAAGTGATTCCCTCTGCGAAAACGAATTCCCTCGAAAGTGCCTCATTGTATTTTTGGTCCCGGTTGTAGTCGGGGTGTGCGACGTGATGGCTGTTCACGAGCAGGCCTGAAATCACAGCTCCCAGTGTTCCGGTGATGAGGCAGAGGATTGCGGTCTTCATACTGGTTTTCTGCCGGCGATTTAGTTGAGGGGATTGAATTGAGCTGTCGACCGATGTTAGGAAGTTGTGACCGCATGTTTCAAGTATTCGTTTTGAATGCGGATTCGGAGGGTGTTTTCCTCCGGACAATAAAAAACCCGGCACTGCGCAGGCAGCCCGGGTCTTTCGGTAAAATGCTGGTGTCAGCTGAATTATTCAGCGGAGACGGCAATCGCGTCGTCACCGCGCTCGCCGGTGCGAATACGAATTGCTTCTTCAACGTTGGAAACGAAAACTTTTCCGTCACCGATTTTGTTGGTGGAGGCAGCTTTGACGATTGTGTCGACAACCGTTCCGGCATCACCGTCCTCAGTCACGATCTCGAGCTTCACTTTAGGAAGGAAGTCGACGGTGTATTCAGATCCACGGTAGATTTCAGTGTGACCTTTCTGGCGTCCGAATCCCTTTACTTCGCTAACGGTCATTCCGTGAACGCCGGCTTCGGTGAGAGCTTCTTTCACTTCTTCAAGTTTGAAGGGCTTAATAATGGCTTCGATCTTTTTCATTTTTCTTAGTTCCTGGAGTTTTCTTCCGGTAGAGTTCTAGATTAAGCATTTTGTGTGCCAGATGTCGTTTTTCTGTGAATACCGCTTCGCAGCGGGCTTCACGGGTGGTTGGTTTCGACCGAAATGGGAGAAGTGGTAGATTTTTTACCACCTGCTGGTAAAATGATTTCAGGCAAACGTTATGGCGGCACTCTCACAGGTTTTGATATTTGATCGCGATCCCGACACGGCGGAGATCTTGCGTGACGTTTTTTCTGAATCGGAGACCCGGTTTATCCCGGTCCGGGATCTCGCCGGGTTTCATGAGAGTTTTGAGGCGCATCGATTTGACGCGGTGGTGCTGGGTGAAAACGAGGAGGAGACGGGGCCTCTGGGGTTGCTGCGTGAATTGAAAAGGAGGTATCCCCTGCTCCCCGTTCTCGTGACGCTGAATGACAGTTCGAGTGAGTCAGCCATCGAGATCGTGAAGGCGGGTGCCTTTGATTTTCTGTCAAAACCGCTGCTTCGCGACGAGTTCGAGAAGTCGCTTCGCGAGGCGATGGACTGTTCGCGCAAGGCGGGTTCCTCGGTGTCGATTGATCCCTACGATGAGCGCGATGATTTTTCCGACACGCTCGTGGGAACGAGCCGCGCGATGATGGATGTGTATAAAAATCTCGGGCGGCTTTCGTCGACGCCGGTGACGGTGTTGATTCGTGGTGAAACGGGAACGGGAAAGGAACTCGTGGCGAGAGCGCTTTATCAGCATGGTCATCGCGCGCACCGTCCTTTTATCACCGTGAACTGTGCGGCTATCCCGGGGAGTCTTCTTGAATCGGAACTCTTCGGACACGAAAAGGGAGCCTTTACCGGCGCGACGTCGAATCGAATCGGGAAGTTTGAGCAGGCGCATGAGGCGACGCTTTTCCTCGATGAGATCGGAGACCTCGACCACAGCCTGCAGGCAAAATTGCTGCGGGTTCTCCAGGAGAAACGGTTTCAGCGAGTCGGCGGAAACAAGGAAATTTTGACGGATGTTAGGATTATTGCAGCGACCCATCAGCCGATCGAGCGGATGATCAATGACGGAAAGTTTCGGGAGGATTTGTTCTACCGGCTCAACGTCGCATCGATCAAATTGCCTCCCCTTCGCGATCGGGCGGGTGATGTTCCGGTGCTCGCTGGACACTTTTTAAAGCGCCTTGGCAGCGAGTTGGGTTTGCCTCCGGTGGGGATATCGAGAGCGGCGACGCAAAGGCTCGAGTCGTCACCGCTTCCGGGGAATGTGCGTCAGCTGCAGAACATCATCCGTCGGGCACTTTTGAGATCGCGGGGATACGAAATTGACCGCGCCTTGATTGATTCTCTTCTTCGCGAGACGGACCCCGGGGAATTCGACTCGGAAGGTGGTTTGACGCTGCGCAAGTGGGCGGATTCGCTCGTCGATTCGGCGGAGAACGACGGCGTGCGCGGGATTCACAGCGATGCCGTCGAGGAGTTGGAAAAGGTCCTTTTTGACGAAACGCTTCGTCGCTGCGGGGGGAATATCAGTCACGCCTCTGAGTGGCTCGGGATTTCCCGAATCACTCTGAGAGAGAAGGCAAAGCGTTACGGAATTCTCAAAGCGTGAGAAGTTCCGCGGGTGTGTCTGACGATGTTATCCCGCTGCGGGAATCGACATCCAGGTCGTCATAGTGCCCTCCGACGAGCGCAGTCCGAGCCGGATTCCGAGGTCTCCGCAGATCACCGCGGCGGTGGTCAGGCCGAGGCCGAAATGTTCGTTTCCTTTCGATGATTCGAAGGGAATGAATGCGTTTTTGATGGATGCCTCGTCGAGATCTTTGCTCGTGTTGCGAATGAACAAATCAACATTGCTTCCGGGGCTGGCTTTACCGGGAGGAAAGAGATCGAGCGCGACCGTTCCGTTCGGAAATTCCGAAGCTGCCTCGGCGGCGTTCTTTACGAGGCAGATGAGAATCTCGCTGAGCTGGCTAGCGTCTCCCCGCACTTGGGGAAGGCCTTCCTCTGCGTTGAATTGAAGCGTCACGTTGGCGGCGTTGCAAACGTCCTCGCACTTTCCTTTCCAGAACACGAGAAGATTCGAGAGATCGATCAGCTCGGTGGAAGTCTTGGCGCACCCTCCTGCTTGAAGAACCACCTTGTTCAGGTCGGATCCGCATTTGGACGCTTCGTGCATCTGTTCGGTGCTTTCGCGAACGTCGGCTCCGAGGTCTTCATCGTAGAGAACGAGGCTGGAAAATCCCTGGATCACTCCGAGCAGATTATTGTTTTTGTGCACGAGTGCTTTGAGAAAAGTCTCATAAAACGCACGTGTTTTACCTTGTTCTAGTTGGTAATCGTCAGCGAAAACAAAATCAGCCATGGGGGAAGAGTGGTGGGATCGAGTGAATCGCTGATAATACTCCCCCCTTTTATTTAAGACAACTTAAATAACTCCGGATTATCAATTCCGAGAATAGCACTCTAACAATAGCATAATTGCTCAGCGCTCGTAATGGGAACGATGCGGTTGTCGGATGTTTTAACGAGCAATTCCCCTGCTTCGCCGAGTCCGGATCCGATGCCTTCTATTTCTCCTCCGGGTGTCTTAATCCGGAGTTCTTTTTCGATGAGAAAGTCCCTTTCCCGGGCCCAGTTGAGGACGGTGTCGAAGTCCGATATCAAGGCTGGATAGTGTCGGATGAATCCGGAAATGATCTCCCCGAGAATAAACCAGCGGCTCGATTCGCATTCCATCACTTCGTAGAGTGAGGTCGCGACAGTTTGCAGTTCGGAGGGGAAATCCTCCTGCTTCATGTTCAGGTTCAAACCGACTCCGGCGACGGCCCGGGGAGTGGTATGCGTCGTGGTCTCGACGAGGATTCCGCAGATCTTTCTGTTATTGATGAGGATATCGTTGGGCCATTTTGACTGGACCTGAATATTGCCGACGACGCTTTCGATTACGTTGCCGACGATATAGCCGACGAGATGAGGTATTCTCGCCCAGTGTTGTGGCAAAATCTCGAGGGGCAGTGCGATCGAGAAGAGAAGATTTTTCGCTTTGGAAGATTCCCACTTGTCTCCCCTTCTCCCGCGACCGATGGTTTGATAATCGGCAACGACGGTGTGAAAGGGTTCCGCCTTCTGCTGTTTGATGAGTTGGAGGAGGTCATCATTCGTTGATCCGGTTTGCGCCAAATGTTGGAACGCGGTGGGGGGAAATGAGGCGATCTCGTCGGCGGACAGAGAAGCGATGACTTCGTTATAAGTCGAGGTGCTCATCACGCCGAAGTGAGGTCGAGTCCGAGATCGATGGATCGAACCGAGTGCGTGAGTGCGCCGACGGAGATAAAGTCGACACCCGTTTCGGCGATGCCTTCAACGGTGGTAAGATTGACGCCTCCGCTGGCCTCCAGTTTGAGAGGAGAGTTCGCTTCGTTTCTCATCGCGACCGCGGTGGTGAGTTCGTCATTGCTCATGTTGTCGAGCAGGATCACATCAATGCCCGGTATCTTGAGAAATTCTTCGAGCTGGTCGAGACGATCGACTTCCACTTCTATTTTCAAATCGGGCGACTTGGCTTTGATCTCAGCGACCCGCTCAGAGAGATTGATCGGGCTCGGGTTGGCGACGAGATGATTGTCTTTCACCATGATGGCGTCGTAGAGACCCATGCGATGGTTGGTGGCTCCCCCGTGAGCAACGGCAGCTTTCTCGAGTTGTCGCCATCCCGGGGTTGTCTTCCGGGTGTCGAGGAGGATGGCATTCGTGTGTGTGATGTGCTCGGTGTATTCGTGTGTGACTGTCGCGATGCCGGAGAGCCGTTGCATGAAATTGAGGACGGTTCGCTCGGCGGTCAGAACCGAGCGGGTCAGGCCGCGTATCTCGGCAACGAGGTCCCCTTTTTCGGCTCCTTCGCCATCGGCAATCACGACTTCGTAATCGAGGTCGGGATCAACCTTGGAGCAAACGTAGGCGGCAACCTCATGACCGGAAATGATCGCGTCCTCGCGGCTGATGATTCTTCCGATCGATCGGTGAGCGGCGTCGACAAAGTTGGCGCTGGTGAGATCGCCAATCGAGGAGAGGTCCTCTTCGAGGGCGAGTTCAACGAGAGTGTGGGAAAGGCGGTTCATTCGGCAGCAGTGGAGGTGGTGGTTTCGGGTTCGGGTCTCTTCGTGAGGGTCCGGAAATAGAGGCGGTCAAAAGTGGGGTCGAGACTCCGGTAGAAGTCGATGAGGACATCCACTTTGTGATCGATTCTCGGATAGGCGGCGGCGTAGGTCCAGAGGCTGGGGTTCGTAAAGAGATGTGCGGCGGTTTCGTTGAGGTCCTGCTCGATCGAGACGCGGTTATAGAGTGTGAGAAAACCCTGCTCCATCAAATCGGTGTTGAGATCGAGCAGTCCGCTCCCGGAGCCCCCGGTTTTTTTCTGTTCCTCTTCGAGGACGCGTGTCGCTTCGGATCGATCCCCCGTTTGCTCTTCGATGACTCCTTTTGCGCGGTATTCAAAGCCGGGGGTGTTCGCGGCCTCCCAGCGGGCCGTTTCGAAGTGGCTTTTGTTCTTCTTTAAAAGGATAGACGAGAACTCGTGATGGAATCTCTGTTCGAATCCGACTTTATTGAAGTTCTCCCGGTAGACGAGGATGATTCGCTTCCCGTTCGCCATGTAGGTGCCGCCATATCCCACGTCGTAGAATCGAAGGGCACCGACAAGACTGACGCCGGAGAGGAATTGTTGCTGGACGGCTTCCGGGTATTTTTCCAGTGCGCCGAGGATGATGGTTTCAGCTTCGTCATGCAGGGATTCATCGAGGGGTTCGATCTCGGCCGAGATCGGTTCTTCGATCCAGCTCTGCGGCATGAAATCTTTCGTGGTGGGAAACTCGATCGTGAACGGGGTGAGGTCAGGGAGCGGTGGTGAATCGTTTCGGTTGGCCTCGATGATGTTGGTGACGGGGTCTTTCGAACAGGACGTTTGAAAACCGAGTGTCGCTATCAGGAGGAGCGATGCGGAGAATGAAGTGAGTTTCATTTCAGGAACAGTGCGAGATTTTCGGGAGCGATGTAAAGGCTGGCCTTCAAATGGTTCTTAATGCGCCGAGGGTGGGGATGATGGCTGCCGGGTGATTACGTGGGAGGAGTGGTGTCGATGCGGGGGCGATGTCGCTATTCGGCGCTCCGGTGGCTCCGCTCGATCCAGACCGAGAGCAGAGAGATATCGGCGGGAGTGATTCCGCTGATTCGTGCGGCCTGACCCAGCGTGACGGGTCGAACGGAAGCGAACTTGGTTTGCGCTTCGCGTTTGAGCCCGGTGATGGCGGAGTAGTCCATCTCGGCGGGGATGCGTTTGTCTTCGAGGCGTTTTGCCTTCGCGACCATCTCACCCTGCCGCGTGATGTAGCCTTCGTATTTCACGTCGATTTCGACCTGTTCCCAGATTGCAGGCGAGTAGCGATCGCAAAGTTCGGAGTCGAACTGAGTCCAGTTTGATTCGGGACGACGGAGCCATTTAGCGAGAGATCCTTTGTCGGTGTGAGTCGTCTCGAGGATCTTGCGGAGTTCGTCGATCGTCGCCTGCTTCGTGAGTGAATCGTTTCGGAATGTCTCGTCGATGAGTCCGGCGTTGTTCGCTGTTTCCGAGAGGCGGAGGTCGGCGTTGTCATGTCGAAGGAGAAGGCGGTGCTCGGCCCGGCTCGTGAACATCCGATACGGTTCGTCGACCCCTTTCGTGACGAGGTCGTCGATCATGACTCCGATATAGGATTCGTCCCGGCCGAGGATGAGGGGTTCTTTCCCGCCTGCTTTGAGGGCGGCATTGGCTCCGGCGACAAGCCCCTGGCCGGCGGCTTCCTCGTAGCCGGAAGTTCCATTGATCTGTCCGGCGAAGTAGAGTCCTTCGACTAACTTGGTTTCAAGCGTCGGGTAGAGCTGAGTCGGTAGACAGTAATCGTATTCGACGGCGTAGCCGGGGCGGACGATGTCGACATTCTCCAGTCCGGGGATGGAGCGGATGAAGTCGTATTGAACTTCGAAGGGCAACGAGGTTGAAACGCCGTTCACGTAGTATTCGTGAGAGTGTCGTCCTTCCGGTTCGAGGAAAACCTGGTGTCGGTCTTTCTCAGCGAATCGGACGACTTTGTCTTCGATCGACGGACAGTAGCGCGGGCCGACTCCCTCGATCTTGCCGGAATACATCGGTGACTTGTCGAGGTTCCCGAGGATGAAGTCGTGGGTGGTCTGGTTCGTGTAACTCATCCAACAGGGCAATTGTTCCACGTGGAACATCGGGTCTCCCCAGGCGTTCAGAGAAAAGAGATCATCTTTCCCCCTCGGCTCACGATGGGAGCGGAAGGAAAAGAGCGGAGCTGGTTCATCACCGTCCTGTCGTTCGCATTTGCTGAAGTCGATTGTTCGTCCATTGAGGCGGCAGGGTGTTCCCGTTTTGAAGCGCTCCACTTCGAAACCAAGGCGCTTGAGATCGTCACTCAGCGTGGAGGGTGCATCCCCCATTCGTCCCCCCTGCTGATTCTTCATTCCCACGTGCATGAGACCGCGCATGAAGGTGCCGGTGGTGACGACGACGGAGGAAGCCTGATATTCAACTCCGAGGTTGGTTGAGGCGCCGATGATGCGATCGCCTTCCGTTAAAAGTGAGGCGATATTTCCCTGGTGCAGATCGATGAGGGGGCACTCTTCGAGAAGCCACTTCATACGGAACTGGTAGGCCTTCTTATCGCACTGCGCGCGAGGGGCGCGAACACTGGGACCCTTCTTCGCATTCAGGATGCGAAACTGGATTCCGGTGGCGTCGGTATTCAATGCCATGACGCCGCCAAGTGCGTCGATCTCGCGGACCATGTGCCCTTTCCCCAATCCTCCGATGGCAGGGTTGCAGGACATTTGTCCGAGGGTGTCGAGATTCTGGCTGAGTAGTGCAACACTCGCGCCGACACGGGCGGCGGCGAAAGCAGCTTCGGCTCCGGCGTGGCCGCCACCGATAATCAGGACATCGTATTTTTTTGGGTAAACAAACATCTGGGAAGTGTGAAATGTTCCACGTGGAACATGGTCGTAAAAAGGAACATGAATCGCCAAATTCAGCGACTTAGCGTTTTCATAATGGCATACTTTACGCTACGGTTCGCCGCCTTCCAATCATGGGAGAATCTTTTTATTTGTGATGGCATCCAAATCTTCAAACAAGAGCTCAACGAACTACGCTGACGACCCAATTAACAAGTCGCTCAGCAACGAGGAAAAAATAGAATTGCTCCGGACCATGGTTCGGATTCGTCGTTTCGAACAAACCTCGTTGAAACATTATCAGGGCGACAAAATCGGAGGGTTTCTCCATCTCTACATCGGACAGGAATCAGTCGCGGTGGGATCGATGTCGCTCCTCGGTGATAACGATCATGTCATCACGGCTTATCGCGATCATGGGCACGCGCTCATGGCGGGCATGGGAATGAACGAATGCATGGCCGAGCTTTTCGGAAAGGCGACCGGTTGCTCGAAGGGCAAAGGTGGTTCGATGCATTATTTTGCTCCCGATAAAAACTACTGGGGCGGTCACGGGATTGTTGCCGGTCAGACCCCGCTCGGCGCCGGTCTCGCTTTCGCATTAAAATACAAAGGGCTCGAAGGTTGCTGCCTCTGTTACCTCGGTGACGGTGCTGTCAATCAGGGGGCTTTTCATGAGTCGCTGAACCTCGCCTCACTTTGGGATCTACCCGTTATCTACATCATCGAGAACAATGGTTACTCGATGGGGACATCACAGGAGCGGTCGTCGGCTCACCCGGAGGCGGGTCTCGCGGCACGTGCTGAAGCCTACAATATGGAGTGGGACAAAATTGAAGGTGTCAGCCTTTACGAAATTCGAGCCGGTGTTCAGAAAGCAGTCGAGCGCGCTCACAAGAAATCACGTCCCTCTATTATTGAGATCCTCACCTACCGTCACCAGGGTCACTCCGTCGCCGATGCCAATGCGGAGAAATACCGGACCAAAGAAGAGATTCAGCGATACAAGGAAGAGCACGATCCGATCGAGTTCTGGAAGCAGACTTTGCTCACTGAGAAAGTCATCACCGAAGACGATTACAAAACGATCAATTCGGAAGCCGGCGCCGAAGCAAACGAAGCTGCCGAGTTCGCTAAGAAGAGTCCCTTCCCTGACGAGTCCGAAATTTTCGATGACATCTATTGGGAGGTCGACAACAACACCGAAGCCGGAAGAACCGGACGTCACTTCTTCCACAAATAATATTTACCTGTTCAACAGGGTTAAGTCACACACCCAACCCTGTTACCTTTTCTAACTTTCTCGATTTAAGATCATGCCAAGAGTAATCTCTTACCGCGACGCGCTCCGTGAAGGACTCGACGAAGAACTCGCCCACGATGACAACGTCGTCATCATTGGTGAAGAAGTTGCCGAGTACAACGGCGCTTATAAAGTCACCGAAGGCCTTTGGAAAAAGTGGGGCGACAAGCGTCTCATCGATGCGCCTATTTCAGAAGCCGGATTTATCGGGATGGGAATCGGAGCGTCGATGCTCGGAATCCGTCCCGTCATGGAGCTGATGTTTTACAGCTTCGCATACGTCGCATTTGACCAGATGATGAACAACGCCGCGACGTGTCGTTACATGTCCGGTGGTCTCACGAATTGCCCCATCGTCGTTCGTGGTCCTGCGAACGGCGGAACGAATGTCGGAGCGACTCACTCCCACACCCCGGAGAATATTTTCGCGAATATGCCCGGCTTGAAAGTGGTCTCCCCTTCCGATCCCTACGATGTGAAAGGACTCATCAAATCCGCGATCCGCGATAACGATCCTGTCTACTTTATGGAGAGCACCGTGCTCTACGGGATGACCGGAGAAGTTCCTTCAAACGACGAACTCGAAGATGGCGAACTGATCGTTCCGATCGGAAAAGCGAAAGTGAAACGCGAAGGGGCGGACATCTCTCTCATCGCTCACGGACGCGCCGTCATCACCTCGCTCGCCGCTGCTGAAATTCTCGCTGAGAAATACAACATCGATGCCGAGGTCCTCGACCTTCGTTCGATTCGTCCGATCGACGAGAACGCGATTATGGAAACGGTTCGGAAAACGCACCGCGCGATTTACATCGAAGAGAACAAACCATTCTGCGGAGTCGGTGCTCAGGTTTCCTCGATGATCATGGAGCAGGCTTTCGATGATCTCGATGCGCCTGTGCTTCGTATTACCAGTGCCGATGCTCCCGCCTTCTACAGTCCTCCGATTGAGAAACTCCAACTTCCGACTCCCGAAGAAATCGTGGAGCGCGCTTTGACTATTTGTTAGGATTTAAAAACACTAACATAACACTATTTATACTTTCAAAAACTGACCTATGGCTGCTTACGTAACGATGCCGAAACTGAGTGACACGATGACTGAGGGAACCCTCGTCAAGTGGCTCAAGCAAGAAGGTGATTCCGTCGGGATGGATGAGAAGATCGCTGAAGTCGAAACCGACAAAGCGACGATGGAGATGCAGTCTTTCGACGAAGGCATCATCCATAAGATTTATGTGAAAGAAGGTGACACCGTTCCACTCGGTGGCACGCTCGCTCTCATTCTTGAAGACGGTGAAGAGCCGCCTGAAAATGCCGACACTCCTCCGCAGGCGGAGTCCGCTCCCGCGGAAGAGAAAACGGAAGAAGCTTCTGCGCCGTCCGATTCCGATGCGGCACCTGCAGCGGCGACTCCGGCTTCCTCCGGGTCTTCTTCGCTTGAGGCCGGAACCAATGCTTCCGGTGGTCGCATCAAAGCCTCCCCTCTTGCCCGCAAGCTCGCTGATGAGCAGGGTATCGATCTTTCCCGTGTCCGTGGAACGGGCCCCGGCGGTCGTATCGTTGCCGAGGATCTGAACTATGCGCCCTCCGGCGGAGGCGGTTCAAATCTCGGACTGCTGCCTGCTCCGACGAATGGTGGTGACACCGTGATTCCACTGACCGGGATGCGTCGGGTGATTGCTCAGCGTCTCCTTGAGAGCAAGACGACGATTCCTCACTTCTACCTGAACATCGAAGTCGACACCGAACCTCTCATGAAGTTTCGGAGTCAGGTCAACGAGGCAAGCGTCGCCAACGAGGGGCCGAAATACACCGTGAATGATTTCGTGATGCGCGCGACCGTGCTCGCGACGGGATCCGTTCCGGCGGTGAATGCCTCCTTCCAGGGAGACTCGGTTATTCAATACGGAGATGTTCATCTTTCGATCGCGGTGGCGATTGATGATGGACTCGTCACTCCGGTGATTCGTTCGGCTCAGAACAAGTCGATCAAAGAACTCGGTGCTGAGATCAAAGACCTCGCGGGTCGCGCTCGTGACAAGAAGCTCGCTCCTGATGAAATGCAGGGCGGCACGATCACGATCTCCAACCTCGGCGCTTTCGGAGTCGGTAATTTCGACGCGATCATCAACCCGCCTCAGGCAGCGATTCTCTCCGTGGGGACAATCACGAAGCAGCCTGTCGTAAATGAATTCAATCAGATCGTTCCCGGTCAGCGGATGTGGATCGGACTCAGCTGTGACCACCGCGTCATCGATGGTGCGGTTGGAGCCAGCTTCCTTTCCGAGTTGAAACGCTACCTGGAAAATCCATTCCTCTTAATCTCCTAGATTCAGACCTGAGACTACGTCTTTAACTTTTAATTTTTTACCTTTAACTTTCTACGCCGCAAAGCGGCAACCACATCATGGCAACATATGATCTTATCGTAATTGGAGGTGGCCCTGCCGGCTACGTCGGGGCAATTCGCGCAGCGCAACTTGGTAAAAAAGTGGCGTGCGTTGAAAAAGAGCGCGCCGGGGGAACCTGTCTCAACTGGGGCTGTATTCCTACGAAAGCACTTCTTAAAAACGCGGAGCTTTACCACACGCTCAAGCACGACGCCGACGCCTTCGGTATCTCTTTTGACAATCTCTCCTACGACTGGGGCAAAGTGATCAAGCGTTCACGGAATGTCTCCGACAAGCTCGCCGGCGGAATTGAATTCCTCTTCAAAAAGAACAAAGTGGATTACATCCGCGGAGTCGGTGGTCTCGCTGCAAACGGAAAAGTCGAAGTGATCGACGCCGATGGGAAAAGCGAAATGCTCACGACTGAGAACGTTCTCGTCGCGACCGGTTGTGTTTCCCGCGAACTCCCCTTCCTTCCTTTCGACGGAAAGAAAATCATCGGATCCCGCGACGCGATGAATCTTCCCGAGCAGCCGAAGTCGATCACGATTATCGGAGCCGGCGCGATTGGAATCGAGTTTGCGTATTTCTTCAACGCCTACGGGACCGAAGTCACCGTCGTCGAGATGGTCGATACGATTCTTCCGATCGAAGACAACGAAGTGAGCAAACTTCTCGAGAAGACTCTCACGAAGCAGGGAATTAAAATTCTCACCTCTACGAAGACGGTTTCCGCTGACACGAGTGGTGACGGCGTGAAGCTCACGGTTGAACCTGCCGAGGGCGGTGACCAGACCGTGATCGAATCGGAAGTTTGTCTCGTTGCGATTGGTATCGCTCCGGTGCTTCCGAACAACGCCGAGCAAATCAAACTCGAACGCGGATTCATCGATACCGACTCCCGTTATCAGACAAGCGTTCCCAACGTTTACGCAGCTGGTGACATCACCGGTCCGCCATGGCTCGCCCACACCGGCAGTTACGAAGCGATTCAGGCCGTCGAGGGAATGTTCGTCGACGGACACGAGCCGAAGCAGGTGGGACTCTTCCCCGCGTGCACCTACTGTCATCCTGAAGTCGCTTCGATTGGTCTTACCGAGGAAGCGTGTAAGGAACAGGGACTCGATTACCGCGTCGGAAAATTTCCTTTCTCCGCGAGTGGACGCGCCCTCGCTGTCGCTGATTCGGAAGGTTTTGTGAAAATCATCTTCGACAAAAAGCACGGGGAAATTCTCGGTGCCCACATGATCGGAGCAGGTTCCACGGAGCTCATTGCAGAGATCGCTCTCGCGATGAATCTCGAAGCCACCGCCGAAGAGATTGAAGCAACGATCCACGCGCACCCAACGCTCGCTGAGGCAGTCCATGAGGCAACCAGCGACGCTTACGGGCACGCGATACACATTTAGGAAATTAGGTGTTTAGGGTTTTAGGAGTTTGGGCACGATCCTTTGTTTGTGAGGTCGAGCGCTGTTCTCCTAAATACCTGATAACCTAAATCCCTAATCACCTTCATGGATCGCCTTGTCTTAAACGAAGAGATCCACGAAGCGGTCTTCAAAGATCTCATTCCGTCTGCAACAAAGTTCGTCTGGATCGCGACGGCGGACATCAAGGATCTTCATATCGCACGTCCCGGGCGGAAAAGGTTCGATACCTTCCTCGGGCTTTTCGATGACCTCATTTCCGATGGCGTCGAGATCCGGCTCATTCACGCGAAAGAGCCGGGGCCTCGGTTTCGAAAAGATTTCGATCGGTTCCCCAACCTGATCAACTCCGATCGCTTCGAACGAATCCTCTGCCCGAGGAACCACATGAAGTGCGTCATCGTCGACGGCAAACGTGCCTTTCTCGGATCCGCCAATCTCACCGGTGCCGGCATGGGAGCGAAGTCTGCGAAGCGACGTAACTTCGAATGCGGAACCCTAACAGATACACCAGAGACTCTTGAAGCGCTCATGCAGCTCTTCGACGATCTCTTTATTGGCGAGCATTGCATCAAGTGCGACCGCCGTGAAGTCTGTCCCGATCCGATTGTGTAGAGTGAGTGGCCTGACCGCTTCGGGAGAGGTGGCAGAGCTTTTGCTCAACCCCCATCAATACCCGACACGATTACGGCGTGGGTTGAATTGACCGATGACACTGATTTCGAGTTCGATGGTTTAGCTATGCTTTCACTATCATCACGAGGTTCGCTTCTTCTCCCCTGTTTCTCCATCGCGCTAATTTGGTGCATCTTCCCGGCTGACGCAGCGGGTGAAGACTCGGCTGCCGTCAGCATCGGCGATCGCCGCGAACTCTTCGTGGAGAGCTCGCTCGTCGATTCGCTCGAGGGAGATATCGATTTGCGATTGCATCATCCCGTCGCCCGCGAAGTTGTTCTCGAACACGACGAGCCGTGGGAGGGAACCGGGAGCGGTTATCACAGCGTTTTTCGCGATGGCGATCTTTACCGCATGTATTACAAAGCGTGGCACATCGAGGTGAAGGACAAAAAGTTCATCACGAATCGCCATCCCCTCTACTGCTGCTATGCCGAGAGTGATGACGGGATCATCTGGCGGAAACCGGAACTCGGGATTCACGAATTCGAGGGCTCGAAGGAGAACAACATCACGATCGTCAGCGGAACCTACGGTGACCTGAAAGCCGACGCGGGGCATCCCGCCGTCTTCCTTGACGAAAATCCGAACGCGGCTCCTGAAGGGAAATATAAAGCGATTTTACGCTCCGGTGGAAAAGCGGGGTTGCTCGTTTTTCAATCAGGAGATGGAATCAACTGGTCGCCGCTGAGCAAGGAACCTCTCTTTCAGGGAGTGGGTGCTTTCGATTCTCAGAACCTCGCGTTTTGGGATCCGACAATCAAAAAATACCGCGCTTACTGGCGGGCTTTCGGCTCAGGGGTGACGAATGAAAAAGAGTGGAAGCCGGGCGGGGTGCGTTTGATTCGCACCGCGACATCCGACAACCTTGAGGATTGGACGCCTCATCAGGATCTCGTGTATGAGAACTCCCCCGTCGAGCATCTCTATACGAACCAGGTCAAACCTTACTACCGTGCACCCCACATTCTCATGGGATTCCCGACGCGCTATGTCGAGCTGGGTGCTTCGGAATCGATGTCAGCGCTACCGGATTTTGAAGACCGCGAAAACCGCGCCGCGGCGAGCAAACGCTACGGATATGCCATCACCGAGGGGCTCATGATGGCGAGTCGTGACGGGGTGAATTTCAAACGATGGAACGAAGCCTTTCTCCGCCCCGGTGAAGAGCGGACCGGGACCTGGCACTACGGCGCCCAGTATCTCGCATGGCACGTCGTAGAAACGAAGTCGAGCCTCCCGGGCGCGGCGAATGAATTGTCTTTCTACGCGACGGAAGGCTACTGGCATGGGAAAGGCAGCGCGCTGCGACGTTACACTCTGCGTCTCGATGGCTTCGTTTCCGCCAACGCCGGTTGGGACGGAGGAGAGTTGGTCACCAGGCCAATCATTTTCGAAGGCGACCAGCTCAGTCTCAATTTCGCCAGCTCAGCAGCGGGCGGTGTTCGTGTCGAGATTCAGGATACGAATGGAAGACCTGTTCCGGGATTTTCCGCTGACGACTGCTCTCCTCAATTTGGTGATACCGTTGACAGAATCGTGCACTGGAAAAAGGGCACCGATTTGAGCGAGCTCAGCGGGAAGGCGGTCCGACTTCGGTTCCTCCTCAAGGATGCGGATCTCTATTCCTACCGGTTTCAAAAAGCCGGTTAGGGGATTCTCACTTCAAAGAGGGCGCGATTCGTCGAAAGGGCTCACATCAAGCCAATCTCTTCCTTCTCGAGGACGAGACTCCGCCGGAGTGAATCCATCCCGTAGCGATAGCGGGAGGCGGCGGTGTTGGGGGAAATGCTGAGTGCTTTTCCGATCTGATCGAACGTCTGTTCACCCCAGATTTTGAGGGTGATGACTTCGCGGAATTTCTCGGGAACTTTGGCGAGAGCCACCTGAAGGGCGCGCGAGGTGTCGTCTTCCGGTAACTCGAACCAGGAAACAAGTTCTCCCGTTTCCCGTGCCGCGACGTCTTCACGAACGCGGCGGCGGTCGTTGCTTCTGCCGAGGTCGATCGCGCAGCGCCTCACGTTGGTGTAGGCGAGGCTGATGACTTTGTCGTCGGGTGGTCCCGAATGCGTTTTCCAGGTTTTCACGAGTGCATTCTGAAGCACGTCCTCGGCGTCCGCTTCGCACCGGGTCTGTTGTCGGGCGAAGAGCATGAGACGACTACCATTCTCTTTTATCCAGGCTTTCCAGTCTTCAGAAAATTCGTGCATCTCCATATACGACATAGAAACCGCGAAATATGTTCAGAAAAATTAGAAATTTTTCTCACGAGAAAGGTCCCGGCACCTGCAAAGTCCCTCCCGGACTCTGGAATAGCGTGTAGAGGAATCCGTGAGGATTTCACCGCGTAAGCCGATAGAGCGTTTCGAAAGGAAACAGGGATGCCCGGCTCGCAATGGCGAAGCTCCGTTGCATGGGAAGGCTCGTCAGCAACGGGTTGAAGAGATTGGCGATTCGAATCCGTCGGCGAAACCGCCGCGAAAGTTGAGCGTTCAGCTGCTGCTCCACGTCCTTCCATGAAAGGCTTCCGTCGCAGTAGGATTCAACGAGAGGAACCGCCATCGCTGATGACTCAAAGGCCATGCTCATGCCGTTTCCCGAGAACGGGGCAATGATCGCTCCCTGATCGCCGAGACGCACCCCGCGTGAATCGTCGTGCTTCTGTTCGCCGAGGACGAACGCGCTCACGCCCATCTGTGAGGAGGGATCTTTCTCCGCGTTGGAGATCTTCTCCCCGAGGGACTTCAGCCCGATCGCAGAAACGTATTCGGCCAACGCGGTGTCTTTGGATACGCTTACCTCTTCGCGGATTTTGAAAAGTCCGCAGGCATTCACTTTTCCGTCCTCAATCGCGCTCATGCCAAGGTAACCTGCCGCGCCGAGGTGCATCTCCAGCTCGGTTTCCAGTTCGAAGTCTAAAAGGTGCGCCTTCAATCCCAACCATTGGCTCTCCCGGTTGGCAGGACGCCCCGTCGCGAAAATTGTCCCCTCTTCGGTTGATCTGATCGCAGGGACGCGCTCGCCCTCTTTCAAGACTCCTCCCAAATCCACGAATCGTTCCGCCATTCTCTGATCCAATTGGAAACGCGACACCCCGAGGGCCGGCTTCGGGATCGCTTTCTTTAAAATGACCCCTTCCCTGTCCCACCACGACGTCATCCGGTTTTGCTCCGCGTCGGCGAGGAGCGGGAGCACCCCTAGAAAATCGAGAGTCTCCTGAGACACCCCTGAAATGAACTCGCCGCAGACTCGATGACGGGGATATCGACCGGCTTCGCAAAGTGTCACTTCGATACCGCGTTCGCGCAGCGCGATCCCGAGAGAGAGGCCCGCGATTCCCCCGCCCGCGATGACAATTTCTTTTTTCATTTCCGTTTCCAGGCGTGCAGTCGGCAGGCGCCCATTGAGGTTACGGCTTCGGTCCACTCCCAGGTCTCTGAATCCATTCCCAGAAGAGCGGGAAGTTCTCCTTTTCGAAATCCGGCGCGAATACTGATGATCATATCGTGGCGGGTCACGTCATTTACGAGTGGGAAGACAGGGCGGGCGAGCCATTCGAAGCGTCTGTATCGAGCGGGCTCTGAAATGAGAAACCGGGAAAAGGAACGCCGAAGAATCGCGCCCATTTTCTCGAGCTCGTCGTCGATGAAGTGATGCAGAAACATGTTTGCGATCATCCCCTGCCCCGCTTCTTCCGATGACCGCGAATTCAGAACTTCGAAGAGGTCGCCCTGATTCCATTCCCACCGCGCCGGCCAGTTCGCAGGACGGGGTGCAAAATCCACCGCGCCGACCCGAAGGCAGTCACGCAGCGTTTCCGGTAAAACCCGCGCGAGAGGACCGTCACCGGCTCCGAGTTCCATCCAGTCTGTGCATCCGCTGTCGACCGCTTCTTTGATGTGCCGGGCGATCCACCGGTAGTTCCCCATCGCCACGTTGATGCGATGAAGGTCCCGCCGGCTCCGTTCCGCGCGCGGATCGTGCGAGGGCAATGAGTCGAGAATCTCGGGAACGACGTTTCTCTCCTGACCTGTCATTCCCCTGCGAGGCTCTCCTCGTATCTTTCACGAATTTTGAGAAGTGCCTTCAGCTTCTCCGGTTCGCGGTCCCGCAGGTTGGTGCGTTCCCCGATGTCCTCTTTCAAATTCACGAGAAAGAATTCCTTTCCTTTCGGCGACAATTCATGCGCGCCTTCCGGGCGAACATTCTCTGAGGCGTTGCCGAGCAATTTCCAGTCACCCTGACGAACGACCCATTTTGCTTTCGCCGGATTCGCTCCGAGGCGCCAATACATGTCTTCGTGCGGAGTCGCCGCTCCGTCTTTGATCACTCCGGTGATCGATTTTCCATCGATGAGGTGATCCGCCGGAACTTCGACTTCCGCCAGTTCAGCGAGAGTTGGAAACCAGTCCATCCCCGTGACGAGTTCATCGCGCACTTCGCCTTCCGGCAAGTGACCGGGCCAGCTTATGATGGAGGGAACGCGCAGTCCCCCTTCAAAGAGGTTGCCTTTATGGCCACGATAGGGTCCTGCCGAACCGCCGCCGAAGAAGGTGCGTTCTTCGACGGAGTGCCCATGGTCGGATTGGAATAGAACGATTGTGTTCTCACGAAGTCCTTCCGCTTCGAGTTTGTCGAGGAGCTCTCCGATGATCTCATCGGTTGTCGAAACGAAGGCGGCGTATTTGTTACGCGGGTGTTCGAGGTCCTTGTAATGCTCCCTCCATTTCGGTGTTCCCTGTAGCGGGTAATGCGGCCAGTTGATCGCCCAATAGACGAAAAACGGCTCCTCCTTTTTCTTTTCGATAAAGTGGTGCAACTCCTCCTGCATGAGGTCGCCGAAGTATTGCCCGTCGGCAAAGACGTGTTCCCCGTTGCGCCAGAGGTCGTGGCGGTTCGGGCCGTTCCAGTAGAAGAAGTGCGAGTAGTTGTCGATGCATCCGCCCATGTGGCCGAACGAGTATTGAAAGCCCTGAGCGTTGGGCATTGTTTCCGGTGTGTAACCGAGATGCCACTTTCCAAAATGACCGGTCGCATAGCCCGCCTTTCCAAACATCTCTGCCATCGTCACTTGAGCTGTCGGCATTCCCCCGGTGCCTTCGAGTGAAGAAACATTAGACGGAACCCCCGCGCGCGCCGGGATGCGACCGGTCATCAGCCCCGCCCGTGACGCTGAGCAGATAGCGGAGGGAGCCAGCATTTGAGTGAATCGAACGCCCGTCGCCGCGAGGCGATCCATATTCGGAGTCGCGAGATCCTTCGACCCGTAGCAGTTCGCATCGACCGATCCCTGATCATCGGTGTAGATGATGATGACGTTGGGTTTGGCTGCGCCTGAAAGGGGGAGGAGAAAGGATAACAGAAAGAGAAGACCGGGAAATCGCATTCCGGAATCTCTCCCAATTCGAAGAACGAGGCAAGACCGCAAGCATGTCGCAGTCCTACGCGAACTTGTGTTTTACGAAGCTTTTACAAAAACATGAGACAGGTTTGACACATCCTACTTACGAAACGCTAAAGTGACTTCATGAATCGCATCGCCATACTACTCATTCTCACCTTTTCCGTTTTGCCCTCAATCGAAGCTCAGGAGGAATGGTCGAAAAAAGAGATTAGAATCCGGGATTTCGGCGCGCTCGTGGAGGAATCGCAACAGAAGAATATTCCGATTCGGGCGCGAAACCGAACTTTTGATACCGGTCCGAGTGAAACTTTGGCACCTTATCCCCTTCCCCTCGATCAGAGGCGTGAAGCAATCATCGATGCGCTGTGGAACAATGACGAATCTGCATTTTACGAGCTGGCGAGATCACCCCTCACCTTTGACGGAGGTCTTGTGAATCAGACTTTTGACAGGATTTCGAGGGAGTTGAGAAAGTACGACCGATACCCTCTCCGGACCGAGCGCCATCATCCCGTCTATCCTCCGGGGGAGCTCAGTGTTTGGTGTCGCCATCAGTGGATGAGTATCCTTGATGGTGACAAGAAGGGGAGGCGGGGAAACCTCAATCTCATTTTCGATAAGGATGACTGGTCACTGAAGTTTGTTCGTATCGTCTTTTTCGATAATGGCGGAAGCTATCTTCATCCACCGATGAGTCTTCTCCCCAACGACATCATCGTTGATCGTCCGGTTCCAGATGACGAGGAAAAGTAACTAGTGATCCGCATCTCTCTTCTCGACGGTCTTGAAGACCGTGCCTATCGTGCTGACATGGGATCTCTCGTCAGGCACGGTTTAGCGGCACTCGCCGCAGTACTATTTGTTTCTCCTCTTTCTGCTCAGGAAATCGAATTCGAGTTCAGTGTCTACCGCATGGAGGAAGCGATCGCGACGGCGCTCGAGGATCGGTTGATTCAGGGTGGCGAGATCGCGGTTGCGACGGTGGCGAGGCTCCCGGATTTTGAAAAGCAGAAGCGGGTCACGAAAGAGGATTCATTCGTGATGAAAGTTCCCGTCGGCGAGCGCACTCAGAAATCATCACGCGAAGAGACGGTTTCGATGCCGTGGGGGGAGAGCAAAGACGGGCTTGAAGTCGAGGTCGACCCATTGATCGTCGATGGCGTCGTGAGCTGGAATATGCACGCGTCCTACAATCGGAAAGATCGCGACGAGCCTATCGAAAAGACTTACACGGGACAGGTCGCGGCGCGAAGCGGTGAACCGGTTTTCATCTGTCGTTGGCAGTGGGAAGATGATCTTCTTTTGCTGATAGCGGAGGCGCGGACGGGCACCGGGAGTCCCGCGAGCACTAAAATTGAAACGCAGGCATACATTGAGACGGCTTTCTTTCCCTCCGGCCCGGATGCGGTCGCGGGGCGGAATCGATTCGCGTCGACTCGTTTTGTCGTTCGAAGCGGTCAGCGAGCGAAGGCGGGAATGACGCAGTGGTTGAGTGATGAAGGGATTCCCGACAGTGATCAGCCAGGTTTGCGAACGACGGCCGACCCTGTGCTTGTTCCCGACGGGACGATGAAACTGACCGCGGAAAGCACCTACAGTGTCAAAGCGGGAGGTCGTGCCCGTGGGGATGACGGGGAGAAGGTCACCCGCCTCGAGATTCGTGATTTCAGTGGAAAATTTGAACTCCAACCCAACAAGCCCACTGCTGCGGAAGTCACGCTGACGAAAACCGGCGACGATTCGATCAAGGATCGCAGCATGGGTGTGGTGAAGTTTTCCCCGTTCGGGAAGTGATGGAAGCAGGGCGTGGAAAGTGTCTGAATTGTGATCACGAGGCGCTAATTGAAACCCTTGAGCGAAATAGAGGGCTCTGTGAGCCGTGCGTTCAGGAAGAGTCACTACCTGAGTTGCAGCCTGTTTATAGATATGCGCTGTTACTTATCTATTGGGGAATTCCATTTCTAATCGCTGGTTACGTCTTTTACCGGTGCGACAAAGCCGAATATGGTATTTTCCGGGGGCTCATATTCTTTATAGTGACATATGGTTTCAGCTCTCAGGGAATTGGTTATCTATGCAACGTACTCTGCTGGATTTTCGAAAAGCAGAGTTCTGATTCACAGCCTGAATTAGACTCAGACGACCGGGAATAAGAGTTCGTAGAGCTACATAACCTCCGCCCGGTTCTTAATCACTTCGAGAATCGAGCCCTGGACCTGCCGCATGACCCATTCACTCCACCATCCGGCGTAGGCATTAAACGGAGTCGAAAGACGGTGTTCGCTCGTGAGGTGAAGGCGGGTCCGGTTCGGTGCCAACTCCTCAATCTCGTAGCGACCATTGAGAACATCGTAGAAGCGGCCTCCGACGATGATGTGTGAATCAAACGCGGTGTGCGGAATGAATCGGGGATCAGCTTCGATCGTGAAAGCGAGGGCCTTCTCCTCTTCCCATTCGGTGACGACTTCGAAAAAGCTCACCTCGCGCTCAAAACGGGCGAGTCGCTTGCCTCCGACCGCCTTCTTATCGATTTCGGCGGAGATAGGACGCGGGAAGTCGAGCCAATAGATCCATTGGAACGGGAGTTCGTCAGGGGCAATCGCGGGAACGCTCGCGATTTCATCCCAGACATCGGCGGGAGCTGCGGCGATGTCGATCGTGTCGAGAACTTCGAACGTCTCATGGGGTTGTTCCCAAAGTGATTCCAGCGGGCTGAAGGCGAGCGGGAGGAGGACGAGGAGCGGGAGGTTGAGCCGGCTGTTGCGTCGTTTGATGATCGCGGAAGTCGCCCAGCCTGAGAGCAGCGCGACGGGGAGGTAGATCGGCGCGGCGACGACGACGCAGAGAACGGCTTCCAACTGGGTGATGATCGATACGAAAAATGCAATCACGACCGTAAGCATCGGAGCAAAGAAAACCCAGAACGTGCTCGCCGAGAAGAACCGAATCCCGAGGAGTGTAGTCAGTCCTCCCAGAGTGATGGGGACGAGCACGACAAAGGCCAGAGATACGATCGCGAAGGTTTCCCCGAAGGCATCGATATTGAAGAGAAGGCGTAAAATAAGACCGTAGAGAAGCGGGACGAAAAAGATAATGGCGACCTTGATCCAGTCGGGAAATCGGGAAGTGGTTTTGGCAGGTTCACTCATGCGGCGGAATTATCTCACAAATCAACAAACCCCGAAACAAACATTTTATACACATGCAGGAAGGTTAAGGATTGAGCTTTCCATTGTGACCTGATCTAATTTCGGGCTCATGGAGAGACGACCTATTGCTTCGCGAAACACCCGTTGGGCGGATGCCTGTGCTTCGGCGATAGCGAAAACGGGAATCACGCCGAATGCCATTTCGGTATGGGGAATGATCTTCGCGATTCTTGGTGGTGCCTGTTTCTATTTTACTCAATGTGGATGCATCCCTCCGGCGCTCCTCTGGATTGCCGGGGCCGTTTTCGTTCAATTGCGGCTGCTCGCGAATCTGTTCGATGGAATGGTCGCCCAGCTTCAGAAAGCGACTTCGCCGCTGGGGGAGCTCTACAACGAGATACCGGATCGAATTTCGGATGCGGTGATCCTCATCGGGTTCGGGTATGCCGTCGGCAGCTCGGTCAACCTCGGCTTTGTCGCCGCTTGTTTGGCACTGTTTGTTGCTTACGTGAGGGCTCAGATTTCGGTATCGGGCGGGAAGCAGCTCTTTATCGGTCCGATGGCGAAAGCACACAGGATGGCCGTAATCATTGGCGCGGCGATAGCGGCGGCGATTCTCCCTGAGGTGGCATGGCCTGTCTATGCGCTGTGGATTGTCATCGTCGGCAGCGTTCTCACCGCGATTCGCCGGATCCTCCGGGGAGGGAGCCGGCTCTCACAGGGACCGTCGAAACCGCCATTTGATTACTGATGGATGTCGCCACGACAGCGCGCTGGTTCGACTATTCTCAAGCCCTCGACAACCGGTTCTTCATCATTGCCGGGATCGGGATCGGCGCGCTTCTGCTGATTTCGCTGCTCCTCACGACAGTTCTTTCGCGATTGGGGAAAATAAGCGGGGAGCGGAGCAAAGAGCTCTATTCCCGGATCTTTACCTGGATCGCCCTCGTCATCGCGATTGGAGCTCCGCTCTTCTTTGGCGCCTTCTGGACGATTCTCGGTCTGCTTTTCCTTTCGATTTTCTGCTATCGCGAGTTTGCAAGAATCACGGGGTTGTTTCGCAATTATCTGGTTAGTATTGCTGTGGTCGTGGGAATCATCGTGGTATTTTTTGCTGTGTTAGACCATTGGTATAACTTTTTTACCGCGACTGCTTCGCTTGGTGTGGTGCTCATCGCCACGCTCGGAGTCCTCAGTGACCGGCCGCATGGATACCTGCAGCGGGTCGCGCTGGCGGTGCTCGCATTTCTCATGTTTGGTGTTTCGTTAGGTCATGTTGCCTATATTGCAAACGATCCGGATTTTCGATCTCTGATACTGTTGTTTCTCATCGCGGTGGAGTTGAATGACATCTTTGCCTACCTCGCGGGGAATCTTTTCGGAAAGCGGAAGCTCGCTCCGGAAACGAGTCCTAACAAAACAATCGAGGGTTCGCTCGGAGCGGTCGTGGGAACGACGATGCTGATCTATTTACTCGGTCCTTTCGTTTTCGAAGGGACCGCAATGAACTCTCCGGGGAAGTTGATTGCTCTCGGTATACTCGTCAGTGTCACGGGACAGTTGGGGGATCTCGTCATCTCCTCGGTGAAACGGGATTTGAAGATCAAAGACACGGGCAACATTCTTCCCGGTCATGGAGGAATGCTGGACCGGTTCGATTCGCTGCTTCTCGCGGGCCCGGCCTACTTTCACTTCATCGGCTACTTCAACGGTTTCGGGCTCAACGAGCCGGTTCGCATCTTCTGGGGAGGCCTCTGATGAGTGAGGAGGATCGCAGTTCCTGGAAGTATCAGAGGGCGGGGGATCTCGATCTGAAAGGGGTGGATCGTTTGCGCAGTGAACGGCGTGAGGTCGGGCTCATCGGGGCGTTTTGTCATGGGGTTGCGAGACTCATGACGCGATTTTTTCTCTTCTGTTTCGTTCGAATCCGGGTGGAGGGCCTCGAAAAATTACCGTGTGATGCGCCCTTCGTTCTCGTGGCGAACCATTCCAGTCATCTCGACGCCCTGCTCATTTCGTCGATTCTCCCGGCACGTTTTACGGGGAAGTTTTTCTCGCTCGCCGCTGCCGACTACTTTTTCGACACGCCCTCGAAAACCGTGTTCGCAACGCGATGGGTCAATGCGCTCCCGTTGAAGCGGGGGCGAGGCGGCGCTAAGGCGCTCGGAGGTCTCAAGGAACGACTTGCCGGGGGCGATTGCATCTTCATCGTCTTTCCGGAGGGAACGCGGAGCCGTGATGGCTCGATGAACCCGTTCAAGCCGGGAGTCGGCATGCTCGTCGCAGGAACCGCGGTGCCCGTAGTTCCCTGTTTTCTCGAAGGTGCTTTCACGGTCTGGCCTGCGGATCGCAAGCTGCCACGTCCCGGTTCGGTGAAGCTCTCAATCGGCCAGCCGATCGAATTTTCATCCGTCGCGAACAACAAAGCCGGCTGGCTCGAGATTCGTGAACGGCTCGAAGGGGCGGTGACCGATCTCGGGAGCTAAGCCCGGGATGATGAGGGGGGGGGTCACACCATTTTCAGCACATCGTCGGGTGTGTATTCCTCGGAGGCTTTCACGACGATTTTTCCATCCATTTCCCCGACCATCTTTGGATCTTTGTCAGGGTAGTCGAGGTTCTGGAGAAAGTGACGGATACAATTGACGCGGGCCCGCTTCTTGTCGTCGGATTTGATCACTGTCCACGGGGCGTCTGCGGTGTCGGTGTGAAAAAACATCGATTCCTTCGCATGGGTGTAGTCGTCCCATTTGCCCAGTGACTTCAAATCGACAGGGCTGAGTTTCCATTGTTTCAGCGGATCTGTTTTCCGTCCGTGAAAGCGCCGCAACTGCTCGGTGCGGCTCACCGAAAACCAGTATTTAAAAAGGAGTATTCCGCTGTTTACGAGCATCCGCTCCACCGAGGGGCACTGACGAAGGAATTCGAGGTAATCGCGCGACTCGCAGAATCCCATGACCCGTTCCACTCCGGTCCGATTGTACCAGGACCGATCGAACAAAGCCATTTCACCGGCTGTGGGGAGATGTCGAATGTATCGCTGAAAATACCATTGCCCTTTCTCGCGCTCAGTTGGCTTCTCGAGAGCGATGACGTGTGCTGCCCGGGGATTCAGGTGTTCCATGAAACGCTTAATCGTTCCTCCTTTCCCGGCGGCGTCGCGACCCTCGAAGAGAATCACGATCTTCTTTCCCTCCGTTTTGACCCACTTTTGAACCTTGAGCAACTCAGCTTGAAGTCGAAGTTTCTCCTGCTCGTAGGTATTTGCCGGCATCTTCGTCTTGTAGGGATAGACACCCTTTTCATAGGCCACTTCGAGCGAAACTTTGTGGGTCAAACCGGAAGCCCTTCCCTCACGCGCATCGAGCAGTTCCTCAAGATCGGAGAATTCGGGTGCCAGTTGAATTGACGGTGTAGCGGGTTTCGAAGGGTTCGGTTTGCTCGGCGGTTCGGACATAAATTGTCCTTACGAAATGCGGAGGCTGAGGGAGACCCTCGATTTCAAAATCACTCTACTTCGCCCACTCCGGAATCGCTTCGGGGTCGATTCCGAACACCCCGGGCCCGATGAGGAGGAACAGAACGGTGATCACGACGATGCTGATGAAATTGATGATGAGCCCGGCCTTCACCATTTGCCCGATGCGTATGCGGTCACTCGCGAAGACGATTGCGTTCGGCGGGGTCGCGACGGGCATCATGAAGGCGCAGCTCGCGGCGAGCGCGGCCGGAACCATGAGGATGAGGGGATGGATACCCGCTGATTTGGCAATCGATGCGAGAAGCGGGAGAATCATTTCCGTGGTTGCGACGTTGGACGTCAATTCCGTGAGAAAGGTGATCCCGCCGGTGATGACCGCAACGATGAGGGGAAGAGGCGCGTCACCCAGGTTCTCAAAATAGCTTCCCACCCAGACGGAAAGCCCGGAAACCTGAAACCCTTTCGCGAGGGCAAATCCACCCCCGAAAAGCAGGATGATATGCCACGGGATTTTAGCGAAGACGTCTCCGTCGAGGATCGCGCGGGCGTCCTGTCCGCAGGTCGTTTTCCTGCGTGCCGGTATGATGAACAGAAACAAAGCCATCGAGACAGCGATCGTTCCATCATCAATCATTTCGCCGAAAGGAAGCCATTCCGACCATCCGGGAATCGTGACAGAACCGATCGTGAGGCTTCTCCGGAAGATCCAGAGAAGAGCCGTCGCGGAGAACACATTCATCACGACGATTTCCTCGAACTTCATTTTGCCGAGGCTTCGATGTTCCTTCTCGATGATGTCGTGCGGCAACTCCATGTCAGGGGGTGTCCGAAAGAGAAATCGGGTCAGAAGGAGCCACGTCACTGCGAGTAGAATGACGGTTAGAGGGAGACCGAGAAGCATCCACTGACCAAATCCGATCTCGAATCCAGCGGCCGCGGCTCCCGGAAAACTGAGCTCGAACAAACGAACCAGAGCCAGGTTCGGCGGCGTCCCGACCAGAGTGGAAAGCCCGCCGATGCTGGCGCTGTAGGCGATGCCGAGAAGCAGCGCGACGGAGAGGTTCGAGGTTTTCTCCGTTCCGAAAAGTTCTTCCGTCTTCTTGATCACCGCCAGAGCGATCGCGAGCATCATAATCGCGGTCGCGGTATTGGAGATCCACATCGACAAAAAAGCGGTCGCGAGCATGAATCCGAGAACGAGACGGGAGGGTTTCGAACCCACGGCGAGAATAATCCGGAGGGCGATGCGGCGATGGAGGTTCCATCTTTCCATCGCGAGAGCGATCAAAAAGCCCCCGATAAACAGGAAAATGATGTAATTCACATAGGTGGGGGCGAGATCCTTCCCCTTCATGATTCCGAGCAGGGGGAAAAGCATGAGCGGCAGCAGCGAGGTCGCCGCCAATGGAATCGCCTGGCTGATCCACCACACCGCCATGAGGACGGCGACGGCCGCCATCCTCGTAACAGAGGGGTTCTGCGGATCGAGATTTCCGAAAAGAAGGATCAAAAAGAAGGCAGCAAGCCCGATCCAGAGCCCCGGATTCCTGAATCCGTAGGCCCGGTTTTCTGCGCGAATATTCTCTCCCATATGCTTAAAACATGTTCTTTCAGGATTCGTCAGCCAACGCAAACTAAAAGCAACCGGATCATGGCGATAAAGTTGTGAATTGACCTCGCCTCAATCCTGACTAAAATCCCCTTCCCTGCGATTAGCCGAACGAAGGTCTGGTTTTGATAAACCTTTAAAGAAACCATAATAAAGTCGGCCATTTTTCGAGTCATCTTGGCACGAAAACTGAGCGTATTTTCAGGGGAACGCTTGTCGGAAGTTAGAAATGGCCCCGCCGTGCTTTTCCCGCAATTTGAAAGAAATATGAGTAAATATCTTAAGATTCCTGAAATCAACAACAGCCTGCACCGCCCTGAACTGGAGCGCGATTCGTGCGGTGTTGGAGTGGTTGCTCATATTAAGGGAGAGAGAAGTTACCGTGTTCTGCGTCTCGGATTGGATTCCGTCTGCAACGTGACGCATCGCGGAGCCGTGAATTCCGATGGGAAAACCGGTGACGGAGCAGGGGTGACCACGAATTTACCTTATAAGATTCTCCTGCCCGTGGCAGAGGAGATGGGCACGAAGCTGAAAGCGGAGAAGGATCTCGCCGTGGGCGTTTTCTTCCTGCCTCTCAACAATACCGAGAACCAGACCAAGGTGAAAACGATCGCTGAAGGGGTGATCCGCAGCCGGAAGATCGGAGTGATCGGTTGGAGAAAAGTTCCTACAGAGATCGGTGCTCTCGGACAGTTGGGTATCGATACGATGCCGGAAATCACGCAGCTTCTGCTTCAGCGTCCCGAAGGAATGGACGACGACACCTTCGAGCGTCAGCTTTATCTCTGCCGCCGCGAGATCGAAGACAAAGCGAATGATGAGAACATCAAGGAATTCTACATCCCTTCGCTGAGCCATCGTCTCATCAGCTACAAAGGCTTTATGGTCGCAACTGCGGTTGAGGAGTTCTATCCCGATCTTCTCAATGAAGACTACGAGACCGCGGTGTGTCTTTATCACCAACGTTTTTCCACGAACACGTTCCCAACGTGGGCGCTGTCACAACCCTTCCGTATGCTCTGCCACAATGGAGAGATCAACACGGTTCGCGGCAACCGGAACTGGCTCAATGCCCGCGTCGGCCAGTTTGAGAGCGATGTCTGGGGCGACGAGCTTCATCATTTGAATCATGTCATCGATCCCGACGGATCTGACTCGGCAAGTCTCGACTCCGCGCTCGAATTGCTCGTTCTTTCGGGGCGCTCAGTGCCGCACGCCATGGCAATGCTCGTGCCGCCGGCGTGGAAAATTGATCCTTTTACAAGTAAAGAGGTCGAGGATTTCTACCGTTATCACAGCTGTTTCAGCGAGCCCTGGGATGGACCGGCTGCGCTGGCGTTCTCTGATGGCCAAACCGTAGCGGCCTCGCTCGACCGGAATGGTCTCCGCCCCGCCCGTTACAAGATCACAACTGATGGGATTTTCTCGCTCGGTTCCGAGGTGGGAACCTGCCACCTCGATGACGATAAAATCGAGAAGAAAGGCCGTCTCGCTCCCGGTGAGATGATCGTCGTCGATACCGTGAAAGGGGAGGTCATTTTCAATCACGAGATCAAGCAGACTCTCGCTTCGCAACAGCCATACGGTGAGTGGATTAAAGAGCATCAGACCGCTTTCAAAGATCTCATCGACCCGGCTCCTCCCGCGAGTGAGCCCGCGCACGATCCGCTTTCGCGGTCGCAGCTGCAGATGGCGAGTGGTTTCAACCGCGAGGAAGTCGACATGGTTCTCGCTCCGATGGCCCTTTCGGGAATGGAGGCAATCTACTCGATGGGAGACGATGCGGCGCTTTCCGCCCTTTCCCGTCAGCCGAAACTGTTGTTTTCCTACTTCAAGCAGCTCTTTGCTCAGGTGACGAACCCGCCGATTGACCCGATTCGCGAATTTCTCGTGATGTCGCTCGAAGTCGATCTCGGACCTGAGAGGAATTTCCTCGCCGAGGACCCCGAGCACGCCGCGACGGTTCACCTCGAGTCCCCATTTCTCTTCACGCATCAGCTCGAAGCGATGCGCAACATCGAGTCGCTCCCCACGAAGACGCTCGACATCACCTGGCCGCAGCACAGCGGAGCCAATGCGATGCGCGACGCCCTCGCCGATCTTTGTCACAAGGCGGAAAAGGCGATCGACGAAGGCGCGCGGACGATCATTCTTTCGGACCGCTCGATCAATCACGACCGTGTCGGCATCCCATCGCTTCTCGCAGTCGGGGCGGTTCACCAGTATCTCGGCTCCGTTAAAAAGCGGATGCTCACGAGCTTGATCATCGACACCGCTGAAGCACGCGACACGCACCAGATGGCGTGTCTCGTAGGGTTCGGCGCGACAGCGATCTGTCCGTGGCTCGCTCACGAGACGATGAAGGAGCTCGTTGAGAAAAATGCGAAGAACAAGTTCGAGGGAATTACCGTCGAGAAGGCTCTCTTGAATTATCACAAGGCGCTCGAAAAAGGCGTTCTCAAGATCATGTCGAAAATGGGAATCTCGGTGCTGAACAGCTACCAGGGTGCTCAGATTTTCGAAGCCGTCGGTATTTCAGAAAAAGTGATCGCGCAGTGTTTCCCCGGCACGCCTTCTCAGATTGCCGGAGTTGGCTTCTACGAGATCGCCGCCGAAAGCATCGCCCGCCATTCCGCCGCCTACAGCGAAGCGGTCCCGAACGATCAGGGCGAACTCGATCTCGGTGATCCCGGCTTTTTCCGCTTCCGTCGCGATGGCGAAATGCACGCCGTGAGTGGGGGAGTGATCAAAAACTTCCACACCTTCGTTCGGGGCAATGACCCGGATGACTACGAGAAATACCTCGAAGAACTGAAGCTGAATCAGCCACACGCTCTTCACGATCTCTTCGAACTCGTGCCAAACGACGAAGGTCCAATTCCGATTGAGGAAGTGGAGCCGATCGAAGACGTTCGCCGTCGTTTCACGACAGCTGCGATGTCCCTCGGAGCGATCAGCCCCGAAGCTCACGAGATGCTCGCGATCGCGATGAACCGTATCGGAGGAAAATCCGATTCCGGAGAAGGCGGCGAAGATCCCCGCCGTTTCACGCCTTATCCCAACGGGGACTGGGGCAACTCGAAGATCAAGCAGGTCGCGTCAGGGCGTTTCGGCGTCAGCGCCGCTTACCTCATGTCTGCCGAGGAGATTGAGATCAAAATGGCTCAGGGCGCCAAGCCCGGAGAAGGCGGACAGCTGCCGGGCCACAAGGTCAACGGACTCATTGCGAGACTTCGTAAAACGCAGCCGGGAGTGACGCTCATTTCACCTCCGCCTCACCACGATATTTACTCGATCGAAGATCTGGCCCAGCTCATTCACGATCTGAAGGAACTGAATCCTGTTGCGAAAATCACGGTGAAGCTCGTTGCCGAAACCGGAGTGGGCACCGTTGCCGCCGGAGTTGCGAAAGCCAACGCCGACATCATTCTCGTTTCCGGTCACGATGGCGGAACCGGAGCCTCACCGCTCAGTTCGATCAAGCACGCCGGTCTTCCCTGGGAAATCGGTATCGCTGAAACGCAGCAGGTTCTGATGATGAACGGCCTCCGTGACCGCGTCACCCTGAGAACTGACGGCGGACTTCGCACCGGTCTCGACATCATCCACGCCGCCGTTCTCGGTGCCGAGGAATACAACTTCGGAACGATCGCTCTCATCGCGATGGGGTGTGTCTACGTTCGCCGTTGCCACCTCAACACCTGTCCCGTCGGAATCGCGACTCAGGATCCGAAATACCGCGCCAAATTCAAAGGTGAGGTCGAACACGTCGTGAACTTCTTCAACGCCGTTTCCGAAGAGACGCGTCAGCACATGGCCCGTCTCGGAGTCCGGAAACTCGACGATCTCATCGGTCAGACGAAATACCTCCGCCAGCGCAAGCTGCCCGATCACCCGAAGGCGAACCTCATCGACCTCAGCCGCATCCTCACTGACGTGGCCGAGCAGTCAGGACGCGATCTTCCACGCATCTGCAAGCAGGAGCGCAACGACGGCAATCACGCGGCACCGCTCGACGATCAAATCATTGCCGATCTCGGCGACAAGATTGCGAGCAAGCAATCCGCTCAGCTCAGCTACGACGTCAAGAATACGCACCGGAACATCGGAACCAAACTCACCGGCGAAGTTGCGAAACTGCACGGCGATCACGGTCTCCCCGAGGGAACCTTTGATATCCAGCTCGCTGGCAGTGCCGGACAGTCCTTCGCGACTTTCCTCTGCGGCGGCATTCGTCTCACCCTCACCGGTGAAGCGAACGACTACGTCGGAAAAGGTATGGTCGGAGGAGAGATTCGAATCAAGCCACCGCTGAACCGCAGCTTCGATCCCGCCGTGAATTCGATTCTCGGAAACACCGTCATGTATGGTGCCTCCGGCGGACATCTCTTCGCGAACGGTTGCGCCGGGGAACGTTTCTGCGTCCGAAATTCCGGGGGAACCGCCGTCGTTGAAGGCATCGGTGACCATGGTTGCGAATACATGACCAACGGAACCGTCGTCGTTCTCGGTGAAACCGGGAAAAACTTCGGTGCCGGTATGAGCGGTGGAGCGGCTTACATTCTCGACGAGAAAGAAAGATTTGAGAAGCTCTACAACCCCGAAATGGTTGAAGTGATCCGACTCGAAGAGGGCGACCTTTTCGCCGGAGAGCTCAAAGGGCTCATCGAAGCACACGTCGAAGCAACCGACAGCGCTAAAGGCGCCGAACTCCTCAAGGACTGGACCGCCTCGCTGGCCAAGTTCTGGAGAGTTCAGCCGAAAAGCGACGTCGCCGATGCGCCCGTAGCCAAGCCGGCCGCAAAATCCACCGCGAAGTAGTCCGGAAAAGGCGCATCCAACCCTGTTGGGTGCGCGGCCTGACCCTGTCACGTGTCGGCACTGACCCTGTTGGGTGGGTGATCCGACCCTGTTGGGCATCGGACTCAGCTCCCGGTATGAGAGCCCCGGGTGAGGCAAACACTCATGTTTGCCGGTTTGCCTCGAGGCAGGAGCGCCTCTCCCGACGGGATAACCCGCCAGAGGAGTTCCGAGGATTGCCAGAGGAAATTCGTCGGGGGGAAATCAGGCCGGATAAACCGCCGAGAGATAGTTTTCCAGTTGATCGATCAGCGCTCCCTGGGAAAAAATCATTCGTCGCACGAGATCACCCATCGAGATAATTCCGATGAGTTTGGCGCCTTCGGTCACCGGTAGATGGCGGATTCTTTTCTCGCTCATCAACTGCAGCGCCTCCGTTACCTTCATCGTCGGAGGCATGCAATAGACCGGCGTCGTCATGATTTCCCGGACCGCGGTTTCCTTGGACGACTTCCCGCAGAGGACGACTTTTTTCATGTAGTCCCGCTCTGAAATGATCCCCGCGAGTATCTCGCCATCCAGCACCGGCAGCGCCCCGATATTCTTTTCCGACATCAATTGAATCGCCTCGAACACCGTCGCGTCGGGCGGAGCGCTGAAGATTTCCGTGTTATTCTTGTTGGCGAGAATCGATGCAATAGTGTCCTGAATTTCCATAAGGGAATCATTCTATCATATTCCGGAAAATTGATCACTGCTGAAAACGAGACGGAGTCGGAGGATGACGCCGCCCCGGCAGATTCGAGTGGGCCACTTGAATCTGAGCTCTAACGATCACACAATTTTAAGTGAGGCGATCGCTCTGATATCGCGCGATACGTGGCGGTCAGGAGATAACGATGGAGAGATTAGAGGAGTTGTCACTGAGGAGTAACGATGCTTCGAGCTTTGTATCCCGCTGCTTCGATCGCTTGGCGTATCGTTGATTCATTCAACCGACTGTCACCCACGATCGTCGCGCTTCCATCCTTGTAGCTTACGATTGCAGATCTGGCACCGGGAATCGCGGAGAGGTTTGTTCGCGTCTGAAGGCTGGAGGTTTCGCAAGTCATACCCTCTATCTTAACAACAAACTCAATCAGTCCCGCCGTATCAATGCTCATGGACGGAGCACCCTGGGAGCTAAGAAGTTTGCCGATGTAATTCGGGAAGAAAGCGAAGGCCAAAACAAAGACGGTTGTGATCCAGAGGAGTGTCTTCGTGAGTCGGTTGACTTTGGGATTTGGTGTCGAGCATCCGTCGCCTTCGCGGCAAATGCGTTTCCGAAAATACACCGCATAGAACGCCCCTCCCAGTAAGAGCACGGTCGCTCCCAGTAGATTCGGCCGATAGGTTTCGAAAACGCCTCCGATTCCTGCCGCTGACGCTCCGAAGGCGAGCAGTAACAGCGGCAACCAGCAGCAGGCAGAAGAAAGTGCGGCCGTCAGCGCTGCACCTCCGATCACCCATTTGGAAGATTTGTTCTTCATTTCGTTTCATCGGAGGTTGCACAGCATGCGCTGTCTTCACCCTCGGGTTCACGCATATCGGCGGGCGATGGACTGCTCTTGATGACCCGTGTCACGTTTCCGAGGCAGCAGGAACCCTGCGGATTGTTCCTCTCACATTCATCAAATCCCTTTTTACAGTTCTCCCGGATCGAGGCCAATACCGTCGTTGAACCTGTCGTCGCAATTTCTTCTTTGATCTCCGCAACGGAATGTTTAAAGCAGTAGCAAACGAGCCGATTCGGATCGGTGCTTTTCTGAAAGATGGGGAGTTCGACGTCGCTTACCGGGAATGTTTGCGGACCGAAGTAGCTGACCTCACAGTCGCTGTTCGAGCAAAATACGAATCCTTCGGTCGAATCCAAACCCGCTCTCGCGGCATCGGAGAGATGCGAGGTAAGCGTAATCGAATTCACCATTTTTCCGCCCTCGCCGCATGAGGGGCATTGCCGAGATACTTTTTCTACCGTCATGTTTGCAGCCTACACCTTGTAGTATAGTATAAGGTCAAGACCGTTCTTTTTAAGGCCGATGAAAATTTCAGAACTCGCAAAAGCTGTCGGCGTTAACCCGCAGACAGTTCGTTACTATGAGCGTGAGAAACTGCTCGCTGAACCGGCGCGGAGCGCCTCGGGATACCGTGAGTATGACGAGGGGGCTCTCGCCCGACTGCGCTTCATTTGCCAGGCGAAGGAAATTGGCTTCACGCTGCGCGAGATCCGTGAACTCATGGGACTGGAGGCCGGAGAGATGCAATCGTGCGAATGCGTCCAGAAAGTGGTGGAGAAGAAGCTTTCCGATCTTGAACAGAAGCTCAAGGCGATGCGTGAAATGAGGCAGATTCTCCGCCGTCTTCATGATTGCTGTACCGAAAGCTCTCCGAGCGCCCCCTGTCCGGTGCTGGAGCATTTGAGTTCCTGATCCCGGGCTTCCTTTTGCAGAGCGCTGCCGCTGATAGGCATGGACGAAACATGATTCTATCAGACTGGGGCTGAAACAAAAAAAGTCAGTCCCGCGCGCCTTCGTCTGCGCGACGAGCTTCCCCGTTTTCGAGAAGGTTTAATTCGTGACTAATTATTCCTGCCCGACACCTTTGTCTTACACTCCGTTCGCTTTTGGCCACAACAGAAACAGGTAGGCGAGGTAGATCCCGACGAACACCGCTCCCTCGACCCGCGAGATCCGGCGTCCTGTCATCGCGAAGGGGAGCAGGATGGTGCCGAGGAAAAGCATCACGGCTCCGTCACGCAGTCCTATTTCTGAAGCGTTGATGGGAGACACCGTCGCGGTGACTCCCAGAATGCAAAACACGTTGAAGAGGTTCGATCCAACGACGTTACCGATCGCAATGTCGGACTGCTTGCGGAAGGCGGCGACGACGCTCGTGGCGAGCTCGGGGAGGCTCGTTCCCGCAGCGACCACGGTCAGTCCGATCACCGCGTCGGAAACGCCGAGTGATTTCGCAAAGGACGTTGCCCCGTCGATGAAAAGGTGGGATCCCAGAAGCAGCACGCCGAGCCCCGCGACGAGAATCGCTGCGTCTATCCACCCGCTCTTCGACAGCAGCGGTGGCACGTCTATCGTCGGCTCCCCGGGAATGCTTGAGAGCTTCTTTCCGGAACGGATCGCGGCAGCCAGGTAGATCACGAGCCCGAGCAACAGCCCGATTCCCGCAGGACGGGAGAAGCCGTCGAAGGCGATCAGCGCGAAGGCGATCGCTGACCCCGCGATCATCACGGGAATGTCCCGTCGAATCACGGAGAGATGAATTTTGAGAGGCTGGATCAGCGCGGCAATTCCAAGAATAACCGCGATGTTGAAAATGTTGGAACCGATCACGTTACCGAGCGCGATATCGGAATGACCCTTCAGCGCTGAGGAGACGCTGACGCTCAGCTCGGGGGCGCTCGTTCCGAAGGCGACGATCGTCAAACCCGCGACGAGCGGGGAGATGCCGACTCTCGTGGCAAGGCTCGCGCTGCCTCTGACCAACCCTTCGGCACCGAGGTAGAGGAGAAAGGCGCCTGTAATGATGAAGAGCATGATAGGTATCAGTTGGGATCGGTCGAGGGGCGGTCGTTGACGGTTTTGTTAGAAAGTATTTGAACGAACTTCGCTTCACAAAACCGGGAGAAAGATTTCCCCCGAAGCAGGAGGAGAAGGCCAACGGAAATGTCAAAAACCGAGAAGCCTAAGACCAACATGGGGATCAGCAGCGTCGTGCCTTCGTCGCGATCAGCGAATACCGGAACGACAACCAGCAGAAGTAGCGCAAGCCCCGAGATGAGAGAGATAACACCCATGCCGAAGCAGAGAATCCTGGTCACAGTGGCAATTAATTTTCGTGAAATCTGCGGTCGCATTGGCAGGGGATTGCTCAACGGGTAAGCCGCCCGCTGACGGGTGGGGGATGGGGAACCGGTTGAACCGGGGGCAAAACGTTCACCGGCGGGGAGGAGGGGCTCACGCCCGCGTGCTCACGCATTCGTTTCGGGTCTCATCTGACTTTTCGCATCGCGGCAAGGTCGTTCCAATCCGTATCACCTCTCGCGGTGTTCCGATAGAGGTGACGCATTTTCCTGCTGCCTTTGTCCGGGATGAACGCCTGCAGGCGCAACCGGCCGGTGTTTGTCAGGAAGACGTCTGTTTTGCCATCGCCCACGTTGATCACGATGGTTCCGTGAGTTCCCTTCACGGTCGTGTGGCCGAGAACCCTGAAGACGCTGATTCGCCCGCCGGGGTAAATCTCATGCCACGTGTCTTTGTCGATTTGCTTCCATTCGCGCGTCCCGGGTTCGGGCTCCGCACGATACCGGAAGAAATACGATTTCGGAACCGCGGTTGCCAACTGCTCTTCCGTGAGTTGCGTGATCGTTTCCGGAAGGCGGTTCCGGACTTCATCGAGGTTGAGCGATTGCGCGCCTGCATCCGGAACAAGGTAGATCAAAGTGATTAATGCCAGTAAGATGATCTTCACTCCGCGCTTCGTAAGTTGAATCTGTTTTGTCTTCATAGGATTAAATCGCTGTCAGGTTCCGGCCCGGTCGTTGCATCGCCCCGCGTTCACGGGGCGCCTCGATGCGCATAACACCGACGGAATGGTAGTAAATCGATCGGAATCAGAAAAGCCTTTTCGACCGCGAGTGGGAACGAGTTCGTGGGTTCGCGCAGGTAAGGCTGTCGGTTAAGAAGCCGCGATCGCGAAATCCTCACATCGGGAATCGTCCCACGGGCGGAGCAATTCCGAAGTCGCGTAGTTCGGATACCACTGTGCATTAACGCAGGCTGCGAGAGCGGGCTCCTGAATCGGGAGAGAGAAATGGACAAACGTCCTGATCAGAAGGTGATCACCATCCCATGAGCCGAATCCTGAAAAAGCAGGGAAGAAAACGAGAAGACCTTCAGGTGAATAATCGTTGCAGCGTTTGATGAGGTCCACTCCGGGGATTTCGTATCGTAACCCGGGATCTTCATCGAACTCGTTGTAGTTCAAAAAATATTCGTAGGAATCAACTGTGTAGTTCGAGACGGTGAGTTCGGAAGGTGAATAGAACTCCACGGTATCTATCTCTAGATCCGGCTGCAGCGAGCGGTCGAAAAGGGACGGGTTCTCCGCTGTGCGATTGGAGGAAATCAATGAGATTTGTCGGTAGGCAATTCATATCGATTTCCATTGTTTTGTTAGTGAACGAGTTAGATAAAATGCCGCCCGGCCGCAGGAGGGACCCAGTGGCAGCAGGGACAGGTTAATCGTTCGATCTGATACTTTCAGCTCTGTCCTCGATGTATGAGAAATATGATTTCAAAGATTCCTGCTCCGAATAGATAACCAGTCCCCGGTGATTTTACTGAGAAAGGCAATTGGCACACAAACGAATATGAGAAGTAACAAGATTTCCCATACGTAGACGATGGTTGAGAGAATGTTCATGGTGCATTGTCTGAGCCAACGTTTAAAGCCTGCCGCCCGCTACCGGGGGGGCACCTCCGATTCAGGATTGAGCTTCTCCTTGCCCTCAAGTTCTGACCCCGGGGCGGTAGCGGATTGGTCAACGTCGCCGGGGGCTCTCACAAGCATCCGAATCATTGGCCCCAAATTGCGGTTGAAGGTGCCTTCGATACCGCTCAGCGCCACCAACTGGCCCTCCGGCGTTTCAAACGCCCAATCGAAGGTCGCCCAGTCCCTGTTCCGAATACTCACCCACAATCGCTTCATCACGAAATTTCTCTCTTCCACCGTAATGGGTGTGGGAACTGTAAACTCAAGCTCAAGGTGACTCTCACTTTTCAGCCGTTTGATCATGTCCTTGATCTCGATCTGGTTGGGTTTCCAGCGGGAGTCACTGTCTTTCTGGCAATGGTGAGCAGCCATATCAAACACGTACACCACGTGCGTCCTCAGGTAATCGATGTCTCCAGGATTTGAGAGCTTCACAACGGGCTGACCCTTCATCGCAATCTGCACTACGTCCGCTCTCGCGCCGGAGCCGGATACAAACAGAAAGACTGTGGCGAGAAGGAGGTTTTTCACGGGTTCTTGAGCGAAGTGTTTGAAATTCACGGCAGGAGGGACACGGAAGGAGGGACAGGTTAACAGTTCGATCTGATATTTTCAGCTCTGTCTTCGAAATATGATTTCAAAGATTCCTGCTCCGAATAGATAACCTGTCCCCGGTGATTTCGAAAAAAAAGGTCTCCGAACCGCACTCTAACCCTTACAAAATCTAGACAAAATACCTCAAATTACTGTTGGATTTTCACCGCAGCATCTTGTTCGGTGCCGATTTGTTCTTCGTCGTCGGGACGCCAATCAGCTCCATAGGTCAGGAACTGCGAGAGAGAAACCTTCGGACAGATTAATCCATTCTCGGTGGTAACTTCTCCTCCATCCCACGCTGTCGACTCAAGAAACAAAACCTCAGGGTCGTCACCAGAGTCGTTCCGGAATATCCACATGTTGCCATCGTCGGCCTCGGCGAAACAGAAATAGTTCTGCTCGTAGAGACGTGGAAACGGATACCCGAAGTAAAAATAGTGCAATGCAAAGGACGGGCGCATCACTGTGCAATGTCCGAGATAATCGCGCTCGTTGTCGATAGGATAGACGAAATCCGCACCGCCAATCCGGAATCGCTCCGTCAATTCGCGATACCAGCGAGGTGCGAAGTCCGGGAATTTGTCGTAGATGAACTGCCAGACTTCATCTGGGTATCGCTCAAGGGGCGGTCCGCCTCTCAAGTCCTGCAACTCCAACCGGCGAAATGCTTCTTCGAGACGTGAATTCATCGCGTAGTTTTCTGAACCGAACAGTATTTGTTAGTATCACCTCACGAAGTGATATCACTTGAGGTGTTCATGTTCGAGAATGTCCAGCGGCCCTTTATTTGACAAGGTTTTAATCGAGATGCCAGTGTCTATCCGGGTGAATCAGAGAGTTGTCTCGCGGCTTGCCTGTGCTGCGTGATGTCATGTCGGGGACGGCCGGGAGGTAGGGACAGGTCCCGGGGAGTAACCGTTCGCTTGTTGCCCGTTTCCGATCGCGTTTCGGGGGAGCGGTGGCCGTTTGCTCTCGGAGGGAGGCTGGTCCGTCGACGGGGCTTTCCTGTGTGGAAAAGGGGGCTCGGCGGCTCAGGAACTGGTTTTCCAGCTGAAGAAACAACAAATAAGTTTGTGTTTCATAAATATCAGGATATTCTCATATTTATGAAACTCGATCAAAAATCCGTCCGGTATGGCTGGATGGATTATCTCTATTTGGTCAAATCACGGTGGCCACTTGTTTTTCTCATCACAGCAGCAGTTATGGTGGTGGCTGCGGGTGTGTGGTCTAAACAGCCGAGAGTTTATGAAGTGACCGCATTGATTGCGGCGAACGAGGTGCATGCAACGACCTATCTGGACACGGGGCTGTCGACCGCGTTTTACCATTCCGGTCGTCCTTCGATGGATCGCAGTATCCATCAGTTGCTGAGCGCCGGTCTTCTCGCCCGCGTTGTCAGCGCGTGTGACCTCACGGGAGCATGGAAGTTATCGTCCGACGCGCATGCGATTCGCGAGTTGAAAAAGCGGCTCACGACGCGTCCTGATTGGGATGACGACACTCAGCTGGAACTGCTGGTTCGCGATCAATCACCGGAAATGGCGATGAAGATTGCGAACGCCTGGGGAGAGAAATTTGTAGAATTGAAGCGGTCGCAGGCGGTGATGGGGCTCGAAGACAAGCGTCTTCGACTCGAATCGGAAATCAGAACGCGGAACAAGCAGATCGCGGATTTGGAGACGCGATTGAAACTGCTCGCGACGGGAGAGGAGTCGAGATCGGATGAGGTGGTGCGTCTGCGGAAGGAAATGGTGCGCGAGATGAATCTGACGCAGTCACTCGAGGCGAAACGCCAGCAGGTGATCGCTCACAAGGCGGTCGTTGCTCCCGGGGTAAGTCTCGTTGGGAAAGCGACCCTCGATGCGGTGCGTCCGCTCGGGGTGAAGACTGCGTCTCTGGTGCTTACGGTTTTCGGCGGCGTTTTATGCGGGGTGGCTTTCGCGCTTGCGACGTCGCGCGGTCGTCCCGGTTTTGTTGTTGCCGCGAAGATGGGCAAGGAAATGGAGTTGGATATTGTTGGATTTGCCCCTGTTCCGGATCGAAAATCACCTCCCGGAACTCCGTTGCCCTTTCTCGCGATGGAGCCCTACCGCCATCTCAGAACGGAGCTGGGTCGACTCCCCGGAAAGGATTGTGTCGTGATTTCTTTTCTCCCGGTTGGCAGCGGCAGCGATCTCGATTGTGCGGTGAGCAATTTGGCGAAGGTGATGGCCGATGGCGGGCAGACGATTCTCCTCGTGGATGCCAACCTTCACGACTCGCAGTTGCACACTCATTTTGATGCGGCGAATCATCCGGGACTTTCGGATTTCCTGAGTGGGGAAATGAGGCTCGAAGAGACGGTGATCAAATCACGTCATTCCAATGTCTGGCTGATGCCGAGCGGTCCGATGCACATGGATCCCTGCGGTTTGATTACGAATCGTCGAATGGATGACCTGCTGTGGGAGATGCGCAGCCGCTTTGACTTCATTCTCATCGCGACTCCGTCGATTGAGGGGTATTCCGAGGTGAGCGTGCTCGCTGAAAAATCGGATTACGTCGTCGGCGTTTCGTCTTATTGGGATTTTTCACGCGGCAAGTTGAAGCGCACCAAATTGGCGGTCGAGTTGGCGAAGAAGAAGCTTTCCGGCGTTATTTTCTCCCGTCCTTTCAACCTCCGTAAGCAGGACGGGATGCGGTCTGCGGTCGAACCGATCAACGTGCCACGGCCCGGCACCCCTGCTATGGGGCAGCGGTTGCGTCGTTTTCGGAAGGCGTAGCGTCGACCGATTCAAAGGCCTCAAAGAGGTGCCGCATCACGTGCGGGATGATCGCGGTGAGAAGCACGTCGTTTCCTTCGTACTCTTCGCTGACAATTTTCCCTTCCCGATGGAGGAGAGCGACGAGGTCATGTCTTGCCTGGGGGATCCGAAGATTGAGTCGCGAAACGCGATCGACCATCATGTCGTTGAGTTTGGAAAGGAGCCGATCCATTCCCTCGCCGGTGTGAACGGATACGAAAACTGAATTGTCGTCGAAATGGCTCTTCAGCTCGTGGAGTCGATCGGGGTCGTCTTTGATCAAATCGATCTTATTCAGGACGATGATGGTCGGCTTTCCGGAGGCTTTGAGCTCTTCGAGGACGTTCAGGGTCGTGTCGTAAAGCGCGTAGATCTCCGGTGAACTGGCATCGAGAACGTGGATCAGGAAGTCGGAGATGATGGCTTCCTCCAGCGTCGCTTTGAACGCTTCGACGAGACGGTGGGGGAGGTTTCTCACAAATCCGACCGTATCAGTGAGGAGGAGCGGTTGGCCGTCGGGCAGTTCGATTCGGCGGGTCGTCGGGTCGAGTGTCGCGAAGAGTTTGTCTTCGGCGAGGATGTCGGAGTCGGCGAGAAAATTGAGTAACGAGCTCTTTCCGGCGTTGGTGTAGCCCACGATGGATGCCTGGCAGACACCTTCGTCGGCGCGTTGCTTGCGCTGCGTTTCGCGGTTGCGCCGGACGGCTTCCAATTCGGCTTTGATGCGATCGATGCGCTTGCGGGCGAGACGTCTGTCGACCTCGATCTGTTGTTCACCCTCACCACGGGCGGCTCCGCCTCCGCCGCTCCCTCCGCCGCCGGCTCCACGCTGGCGATCGAGGTGAGACCACATCCGGGCGAGGCGCGGGAGCGAGTACTGCATCCGTGCGAGTTCGACTTGAAGCGCTGCCTCTTTGGTGCGGGCGCGCATTTTGAAAATATCGAGAATGACTTCTTCTCGATCGATCACCGTGATGTCGCCGCCTTCCTCCCAGTTGCGTTGCTGCATCGGAGCGAGCTCGTTGTCGAAAACGATGCAGTCCGCATCGAGGTCCATCGCCTGATCGATCAGCTCCTGCGCTTTTCCGGTTCCGGTGAGGTAACCGCGGTGGCGCGCTCTCACAAAGACACAGGCGCGGCCTACGACTTCGATCTCAAGGGTGCCAACCAGCTCGACGAGTTCGTCGAGGAGGCTGTTTGCGTTGTCTTCGTCGGCGCGGTCAAAGTAGGCTCCAATAAGGAAGGCCCGCTCGACCATGCGGGGTTTTTCACGGGTATCAAACATGAGTTAAGAAAGCAGTTTCCTGAGCGTGGCAAAATTCTTACGCGTTTCCTCGAGCACGGCGGGAACGATTTTGGGATCGCCGTGACCGAGGTATTCAATGTGCAGGCTGATCGGACCGCTGAAATCACTTTCTTTCAGCATTTTAAAGAACTTGGGATTCACCGCGCCTTCGCCGAGGGGACCCCAACTCAGTTTATTGTCATCCCAGGACGGTTCTTTGACGTAAACGGTGTCAATGTAAGGGCGAATCCGGGCAAAGTTCAGTGGCCATGCGGTCGCTCCTTCGACGGTGGCGTGCCCGATATCAAAGGCAACGCCGACCTGATCGGGGGTGTAGCTGGAAAACACGCTCGCCATGTCCCAAATCGGGCCACCGAAGTATTTGTCACCGGAATGGTTCTGGTAAATCGGTTTGATCCCGAGTTCGTCGGTCAGCGCGATGAGATCCTTGAGTTTTGCTCCGAATTCCTCGAGCTGAGGATCGAGTGGTTTTTTCAGATCGTAGCGGTAATAACCCATCCGGAAACGCTTCACGCCGAGTTCGGCAGCGGTGCGCAGAACCTTTTCGGTATGTTGCTCCTCGCTCACTTCGTTGATCCCCGAGGTGAGAAGGGTGAGGTTGAGATCCTGGCTTTTCAGCGCCTCGACCATTTTCGGAAGATCTTCTTCGACGTTTTCTGGAAGAACGTGTCCTTTCGGTCTCACCGCGCCTTCGATCCCGTCGAACCCGAGCGCGGCGATCGCCTCCGCCATTTCCTGATAGCTCAGAGGCTGGAGCGCTTTGGTGAAGGTGCAGAATTCGAAACGGGACTTTTCCTCCGCCAACGCGGGAACGGCCGCTGCGAAGGGGGAAACGGCGAGGCCGGCGGCGGCGCTCTTCAAAAAACGACGACGATTTGGCGAAGCATAGTGACTCATACAGGTAGGGTATCGGCGCTTGCTCAACTCGGCAAGAGTTGAGATAGTCCTCATCCAGTAAACCACCTTATCTGACATGAGATTTCTTTTACCCATTTCCGTTTTTTTGTTCACCTGTCTGCTTTCTGCGGAAGGACAGACCGTCGGTAACGACGGCAGCGGCTGGTCCATCCGGGGAAGTGACCCGATCGGGATTTATTTCGACGGCAAGCACGTCTCTGATTACAACGCGGGAAAAGAGGAGGGTAAGCCATTCTTTTACCCGGTGGTCGGGCCCACCGGGGAAAACATGACGCGTCACTGGCCGATGAAAGAAGGCTTTGAAGATGAAGAGCAGGATCACATCCACCAGCGCGGCCTGTGGTTCGGGCTTGGTAAAGTGAATGGTCTCGATTACTGGCACTTTTACGGTGACGAAAAAAAGCAGGACAAAACGTTCGGCAAAATCATCCATAAAGGAATGAACGGCGTCAAAATGGGAGGTGATTCGCTCACCTTCAGCGTGAAATCCCAGTGGGTGCCTCAGGCGGATCAGGAGAAGCGCGTTTGCTCGGACGAGCGGGAGTTCACTTTTTACTACCGTAAGGACGGCGCACTCGTCATTGAGACGAAGTTGAAGCTCAATGCGGATGCCGGTGACGTTGAAATCAAAGACGACAAAGAAGGCGCCTGGGCGATTCGTACGATTCCGACGCTCCGTCTCGAAGGCGATCACGCGAAGGGCCACATCCTCAACAGTGAGGGTGATAAAGGTAAAGCTGCCTGGGGGAAACGGGCTTCCTGGGTGAACTACTTCGGAGAAGATCGCGCGGGCAACTCCATCGGGATTGCGATGTTCGATCATCCTTCGAGCTTTCGTCATCCGACCTGGTGGCACGCCAGACATTACGGTCTTTTCACCGCGAATCCTTTCGGGCAGGGGAACTTTGAAAAAGAGACCGAAATCGGAGCGGGGGACTACACGATCAAAGCAGGTGACAGCATCACTTTCCGCTACCTCACGATTTTCTACAAAGGCAGCCCTGAAGACGCTGACATCCCCGCGGCGTATAAGAAGTTTTCTGAACGCTAGGACGCGGCTCATCAGGGGCGAGGTCGGGCGGGGACGTATATTCCCGATCGTCGCCGCCGGGTCTGATCGCGGATAGGCAGGGTGAAGAAATGCTCACGCAGTTTCTCTACGTTTTCAGATGTAGAGGAATCCGTGAGGATTTCCCCGGTGCCCGTGCCATTCGAACTGCTGTTGACGCTCGACCATGAAGCCTGACCTCATTGGCGCTACTCGATCAGCGTGTCGAGAACCCCGGGCTTGATTTCGGCTGGGCAGGGTGAAGAAATGCTCACGCAGTTTCTCTACGCTTTTCGATGTAGAGGAATCCGTGAGGATTTCCCCGGTGCCCGTGCCATTCGAACTGCTGTTGACGTTCGACCATGAAGCCTGACCCCATCGGCGCTACTCGATCAGCGTGTCGAGTCGCCGGGTCTGATTTCGGCTGGGCAGGGTGGAGAAATGCTCACGCAGTTTCTCTACGTTTTCCGATGTAGAGGAATCCGTGAGGATTTCCCCGGTGCCCGTGCCATTCGAGCCGCTGTGGACGTTCGATCATGAAGCCTGACCCCATCGGCGCTACTTGACCTCATCGGCGCTACTCGATCAGCGTGTCGAGAACCCCGGGCCTGATCGTGGCTGGGCAGGGTGGAGAAATGCTCACGCAGTTTCTCTACGCTTTTCGATGTAGAGGAATCCGTGAGGATTTCCCCGGTGCCCGTGCCATTCGAACAGCTGTGGACGTTCGACCATGAAGCCTGACCTCATCGGCGCTACTCGATCAACGTGTCGAGAACCCCGGGCTTGATTTCGGCTGGGCAGGGTGAAGAAATGCTCACGCAGTTTCTCTACGCTTTCCGATGTAGAGGAATCCGTGAGGATTTCCCCGGTGCCCGTGCCATTCGAGCCGCTGTTGACGTTCGATCATGAAGCCTGACCCCATCGGCGCTACTTGACCTCATTGGCGCTACTCGATCAGCGTGTCGAGAACCCCGGGCTTGATCGCGGCTGGGCAGGGTGAAGAAATGCTCACGCAGTTTCTCTACGCTTTTCGATGTAGAGGAATCCGTGAGGATTTCCCC
>JBLXHA010000002.1:0-35149 GCA_048260165.1 Verrucomicrobiales bacterium | reverse complement strand
CGGCTGGGCAGGGTGAAGAAATGCTCACGCAGTTTCTCTACGCTTTTCGATGTAGAGGAATCCGTGAGGATTTCCCCGGTGCCCGTGCCATTCGAACAGCTGTGGACGTTCGACCATGAAGCCCGACCCCATCGGCGCTACTCGATCAGCGTGTCGAGAACCCCGGGCCTGATCGTGGCTGGGCAGGGTGAAGAAATGCTCACGCAGTTTCTCTACGCTTTTCGATGTAGAGGAATCCGTGAGGATTTCCCCGGTGCCCGTGCCATTCGAACAGCTGTGGACGTTCGACCATGAAGCCTGACCTCATCGGCGCTACTCGATCAACGTGTCGAGAACCCCGGGCTTGATTTCGGCTGGGCAGGGTGAAGAAATGCTCACGCAGTTTCTCTACGCTTTCCGATGTAGAGGAATCCGTGAGGATTTCCCCGGTGCCCGTGCCATTCGAACTGCTGTGGACGTTCGTTCATAAAGCCTGACCTCATCGGCGCTGCACGATCAGCGTGTCGAGAACCCCGGGCTTGATCGCGGATAGGCAGGGTGAAGAAATGCTCACGCAGTTTCTCTACGCTTTCCGATGTAGAGGAATCCGTGGGGATTTCCCCGGTGCCCGTGCCATTCGAACAGCTGTGGACGTTCGACCATGAAGCCTGACCTCATTGGCGCTACTCGATCAGCGTGTCGAGAAATTGATACAACAACTCGGTGGCTCGATTGCCGGGCTTACCGAGATCGTCATTGAGGCGCTCGTGATTGGTATCGGATTCACCGTGGACCGTCACCGGAATATCCGCTCCCTTCAGCACTCCCTCGAGTCGATGCGCCTGGGCGGTGGTGTCCGGATTGCCTGAGAAATAGAGAATGAGAAAAGGCGGGATGCCTTTTCCTTTTGCGACGTGAGTCACGGCGGAGAAGACGGTGTGCCTGTCAGGGAAGATTTCAAATTTCTGCCGGTGTCCGAAGGTGCAAAGTTTGCCTTCGTAAAGCTCCTGCCGCATTTCGGCGGTCAGAATGATTTTCGGAATGTCGTAGGTATCCCCATCGACGGGGATGCACCCTTTGAGAACGCCCGGGGGGACTCCCGCTTCGCGCAACCAGGTCGGGTCTGTGCAAATGAGCGCGGCGAGCTGCGCGCCTGACGAATGCCCACCGACGATGATTTCCTCCGGGTCCCCTCCATGGTCTGCGATGTGTTCGTAAACCCAGGCGAGCGCGGCGGCTACATCACGGGTCAATTCGCTCATCACGACATCGGGCAGAAAGCGATGGTTGATCGAAACGAAGACGCAGCCCCGTTCGGTGAAGATCTCCGGCTTCAGTGAAACGTTGCTTTTGTCCCCGCTGACCCATCCGCCTCCGTGAATCCAGAACATTACCGGAAGGCTCCGCGGGACCTCGTCCGGAGTGTAGATATCCAGAACCTGACGCTCGTGCCCGGAATCCAGATACGGGACGTCAGACTTCTTTTTCATGAATTGGGACGCGGGGGATGTCGTTCTCCTGCCTACTCTTCAACGACGATCTTTTTCTCGCGGAACATCAGAGCAAATAGAATCAGTATCACGACCAGGTAGGCGACCGGCAGCATCCAGAATTGTTTCCATTCCGCGAAAGTCGCTTCCTCGCCCATGATCTTCGTCGCGTAATAGCCGCAGAGGAGTTGCGAACTGATGAGGAACGCGATGCCCTGAGTGAAGACCGTGAGCAATCCCTGAGCCTGAGCGCGGATTTTCTCATCAACGTTGCGATCCACGTAGAGGTAACCTGACACAAATACAAAGTCGTAGGAGAACCCGTGGAGCAGTACCCCGAAGAGGACGAGCCAGGTAATGCTGCCCTGGAGAACGGCACCGTCAGCGAGGCTGCCGGCGGCTGAGGCGAAAACAAAGTAGCGGAGAATCCAACAGGCGATTCCAATGATCATCGTCCACTTGATCCCGAGCTTTTTCAGGAAGATCGGAAGGATAAAGAACAGAACGGGGAGTTCGGCGACCTGCCCCCACGTGAGGAAAGCGGTCGTTTTATCCATCCCGCCCTGCCCGAGGAAGGCACCGAGATTCACCCAGTAGGGCATGAAGGCACAGCACACGAGGAGTGAGGCGAACATGAAGACCGCGAAAGAGAATTTCTTAAAGTAGGGAAGCGTTCCAAGGCCGATGAGATCACCGAAGGAAACCTTTTCACCCCGTGCCGGTGGCGGCGTTGCGGGAAGAAAGAAGGAGTAGACACCCACGACGAGCGAGGCAACCGCCGCGACGTAGCACTGGTTCACCGAGGTATCGAACTTGAAGATGAAACTGATCGCAAGTCCGGCCGCGATCCACCCGAGAGTGGCGAAGATACGGACGCGCGGGTAATCCCGTTCCGCGTCAGCGAGATGCTTCAGACAGATCGTGTTGGATAACCCCAGCGTCGGCATAAAGCAAAGCGAGTGCGCGAGGAGGAGGCCGATGAAAATTCCCGGTTTGTCAGGATCGGCGAAGCTCGGTGCTGCGGCGATGAAGCCGGCGGCGAGAATCATGAGCAGTCCCTGGAGCCGTTCGGCATTCATGAACCGGTCGGCGAAGATGCCGATGAAAAAGGGAGTCACGATCGCAGCGACCGGCGTGCACGAATAAGCGTTGCCGATCGCCTTGGCGCTGAATCCGGCCTCGAACATGAATCGACCCAGTCCCGCGAACCAGGATCCCCAGGTGTAGAAGAGGACGAACATCATCACGCTGAGCGTGGCGAAGAGGGGAGTCGAAGAGCGTGCGGTGGGAGTGAGTGCCATGGGGAACGTTGTTTGGGCGTTGTTTATGCCAATAATGCCGTGGCCTTGGCAAGAACGTAGCGAATCGGATGTGCGGATTCGGAAGTCGTGGTGGATGGCTGTGTCCCGCCCGGACGCAGTTCGTTCGTGTTGGCGACCATGTGCGGGTGCGGGTGCGTCAGGGATTCAGGATGTCGTGAATGCCTTTTGGCAAAAGGCATTTACCCGGACGAGGTCGCGTGCAAGGACGTGCGGGTTGGCAGGCGCGGCGAATGCCCTTTTGCGAAAGGCATTCACCGGCGAAATACCATTCTTCTACTCGGTTTTGGTGAGCAAGGCGATCACCTCTTCGACTTTACCTTTGCCGTAACTGTGGCCTTCGACGGTGGTGACGATTTCACCTTTGGCGTCCCTGGCGACGATGCCGTGGACTTTGAGGCCGGCTTTTTCGATCTCTTTTTTGGAGTCACCTGCTCCTACTTTCACGGTCTCGATATTCACTTTATCGGCGTGCTCTTCTTTGAGGTCATTAACTATGACCGTCACTTTCGCGCACATGGGTCATCCATCGAGATAGTAATAGGACAACTGAGCTTTTTTCTCATCAGCGTTAGCCAACCCGAGGGCGACGAACGCGATGACCGGCAGGAGGAATTTCCAGCAATTCATGGTGGATCATCTTGAAGGGGCGGAGCGGCGCATACAATCTAAATCAACCCATTCCGGTTGCGCCATCACGGAGTGCTTCACGCTTTCACCTCCTTCGACATCTGTAAGAATGGGGGTTCCATGAAAACTTTATCCGGCATTCTCACTCTGCTTCTGCTCTTCTTTGTCATCCCGCTCCACGCGCAGGAGGTCGCTCCTCCGGAGGGATTCCGCGCTCTTTTCAACGGGAAAGACCTCACCGGTTGGCATGGTTTGAATCCTCATTCAGTGGCGAAGCTGGAGGGGGAAAAGAAGGAGGCTGCGCTGGCGAAGATGCGGGCTGAATTTGCTGATCATTGGCGGGTCGAAAACGGGGAGCTCGTGAATGACGGTCACGGTCCGTATGCGACGACAGATGAAGACCTCGGCGACATGGAGTTCATGCTCGAGTACAAGACGGTCGCGAAAGCGGATAGCGGGATTTACCTGCGCGGAACGCCTCAGGTGCAGATTTGGGATAAAAACCAGGTCTTTGACCCGAAGAAGCCGACGCGTCGCCCGCACATGGGATCCGGCGGTCTGTTCAACAACACGCCCGACACGCTCGGACGCGATCCGCTCCGGGTCGCGGATAAACCTTTCGGTCAGTGGAATAAGGTGCACATCCGCCAAATCGGCGCGCGAACCTGGGTGACCTTGAATGGGCAGGCGGTAGTTGAGGGCGCGGTGATGGAGAACTATTGGAATCGGGAAGTGCCACTCCCCGCAACGGGACCGGTCATGCTTCAGACTCACGGTGGAGAGATCCGGTGGAGAAATATTTTCGTGCGCGAGATCGGAAAAGAAGAGGCGGCCAAGACGCTCGCGGCCAGTCCGGAAATCCCCAATCCCACCGAGTTCGACGTTGCCTACGGGCCGCACCTGAAGCAGAAGCTGCATTTCTGGAAAGCCGAGTCTGACAAACCGACGCCGCTTTTGTTTTTCATTCACGGCGGTGGATGGAAGGCGGGAGGAAGAATGAGTGGGCTCAGTCCGATGCTGACTCAGTTTCTGAAAGCGGGGATCTCCGTGGCGTCGGTTGAGTATCGCTTCACTCCTGAGGCGATTGCCGACGGCGTCGTGCCTCCGGTAAAGGGGCCTCTTAGCGATGCCGCGCGCGCACTTCAATTTGTTCGCAGTAAAGCCGCGGAGTGGAACATCGATAAAGACCGCATCGGTGCATCGGGTGGTTCGGCCGGAGCCTGCTCGTCGCTTTGGATCGCTTTTCACCCCGATATGGCGGATCCCGGGAGCGATGATCCGGTGGCGCGTGAATCGACCCGTCTGTTTTGTGCCGCAGTGTCAGGAGCGCAGACGACGCTCGATCCGAAGCAGATGAGAGACTGGACGCCGAACAGCCGTTACGGTGGGCATGCCTTCGGATTCGGGAACTTTGAAGAGTTCCACGCGAAGCGCGATACGATTCTCCCATGGATCGCCGAGTACTCCCCTTATGCGCTCGTAAGCAAAGACGATCCACCGGTTTACCTTTCCTACACCAAGCCACCGGCATTGGGTCAGGACCATAAAGATCCTACTCACACCTCGAACTTCGGGGTGAAGCTGAAAGAGCATTGCGAGGCGAACGGAGTCACCTGTGATCTGTATTACCCGGGAGTGAAGGACGCGAAGCACACGTCGGTTCAGTCGTATTTGATCGAGACTCTCAAAGGGGAGGCTCCCTGAACTACTTCTTCGTCTCTGCTTTCCTCGCGGCGTTCACGTCTTCGATCGACTTGAGAATATTTGCCTTCCACGTGCCCTGCAGTTTCTCGACGTCCGCGCGGCTGAGCGTTTTCAGAGCGTCATCGAACTGCCCGCGTTTGGTTTGAATGCGGGCGATTCCCTGAAGGGCATAATATTCGTCCGACCCTCCAATGCGTTCGCGATCCGCGACGACCGCCTGATACGCTTCGAGGGTGCCCTCGTCGTCCCCGAGGTTGTTCTCGCGATTCTGTGCGAGCATCACACCGATCGATTCGCGGGCCCGAGGTTCGCTCGTCCAGAGCAGTGCCGAGCTGAGATCCGCTTCTGCTTCGGGTCCCGTTTTAGTGATCAGGTAGGCTCGTCCCCGCTGGCGAAAGCCGTCCCCGCGTTTCCAGAACGGCCACTCCGAAATAGCTTCTCCGGAAAATTTCGCAATCAGTTCCGGCGTGCTTCCCGCGTTGAGAAGCTGCTGCATCTCCGCTGACTTCTTTACCGCTTCGATCGGAATTTGTTCGATGATAGGATTTTCTTCGCCGCGGCTGTAGCCTGCGGCCTGCTCGAGAGCGGCCGACTTCTGGAAGTCGGTGACGTTCCCGCCTTCCGCGAGCGCGAGGAAAGCAGCCGCCTTGCGCGTCTTCGTGGCCTCTTGAAACCCGAGTGCAAAATCGGTGACCTCCGGATCGGCTTCAAAGCGATGCGATTTCCCAGCATAGAGCCGGGCGAATTTCATCGGCTCGTGAAATGTCTTCGTTCCCGTCGGGGAGAGCGCGCTGAGTTCCTGCCCGTCCTCGCGGATTCGCTGACGGCACAAGTTGATGTGCCAGGGCAGGCTCAGCGTTGGTTTGCGTCCGATCACTTGATGAAGAGGGTCGTTTTCATCACTCGTCACCGGTATGCGAATCTCGACCGTCCAGTGATCGTCCTCGATCCGGGTTGCGACTTCCGCCTTTGACGTCCAGTTCATGCCGCTGCCTTTTGACACTTCCCGATCGAGATCGACGAGAACTCCGCCGGGACTTACCGCAAGCTGGTAGTAGGAGTGGGTCTCCGTCGCGATTTCGATTTCGATCGCATCGCCCCGCCAAATCGCGGAGTCATCGGGCTTTGCCGCGGCATCGAACGGCTTCTCACCGGGGAGCTCTTCGCAGCGGATCGCGAAGTAAAGGCTGTTGCCGGTCCAGCCGGATTTGAAGGTCGTGCCGAACGTGGGAATCCGACCTGTTTGGAGTTCTCGCAACCTGCCGGTTGCGGCAGTGGGGCATTTCTCCCAATACGGATCATCGAGTTTCCCGTCGATCACGATATCGTAGGCATCGCCGACGAGGCGCACCGTGGGAACGGGTCCCCGTTTTTGTCCCAGCTGCTCCGATTTCATTCGAAGACCTTTCAGAAAGTCATCGATCAAGGCAATGCGTTGGCCATAGATCCCGGAGGCGTCCACTTTCGATCTGGCGTTCGCGAAGAGATCCAGCGCGGTATCGGCGTGTTCTTTCCCGTTTTCCATCTCTGCCCAGTTCTCTTCGCAATACGTGAAGAAAGCGTGCATCGCTTCTTCGGCGGGACCGTAAAAAAGTCGGCAATACTCCCGGAACAAGGCATCTCCGTCGGCATCCTTTCCGCCCCAGTAGAGCCGGGCCGTGAAGTAGACGAGGAAGTGATTGAAGCCGATCCCGTTGGTGTCGAAATCTTTGCTGACCGACAACCAGATGTCTTCCCCCATGGAGATCCCCTTGGTCGCGTTGACGGTTTCGGTGAGCGAATGAGCGGCAAAGCTCGGGAGATACCACCCTCGTCCGGTAAAGGGGTAGTTTTCGAAAAAGAGGATCGGGTTGTCCGTCTTTTTGGTCCAATCCGCGCGAAGGCGTTCCGGGGAGGCTTCACCTTCCCCTTTGAATCCCGCTTTGTTGATCGGTCTCCGGCCCCCGACGATACACACGAGAACATTCGGTTCCAGTTTGTCGATATTATCCGGTGGAAGCGTGTAGACGCCGTAGGCCGCGTTGACGACTTTCGCCCCGGGGTGTGACTTCGCGATCTCGCGGGCGACACGATTCGTGAAATCCCAGATATGGTTGCTGAGCCGTCCCCGCTCGTGCCGTTCGGGTGAGTCTTTTCCCTCGCATTTTTCGCACTGACAGATCGCGGTGTAGCCATCCGGAGGCATCACGGAAACCCCTTCGAAATCGTAGGTGTCGAGAAGGGCGCGGGTGTAGCGAACCGTTTCACGAAAGAGACCTTCGTCGGAGTAGCAAAGTTGGCATTTCGAATTGCCGGGTTCGAAATCGCGTTTCCCGCCATAGAGAGCGAACCACTCGGGATGTTTCGCGAAGACGTTTTCGTTGTTCGTCATCCCGGACATCCCGTGGGCGACCTGAATTTTTTCCTCGTTCCGGATCCCGAGACGCATCGCCCACATCGAAGTTTCGTAACCTGCGGTGCTGAACCGGAAATTGAATTGCCGAATCGGAAAATCGGGTTTCACGGTTTCGTCGATTTCGGGCAGAGGGATCGACTTCATCGTCGGCAGAACCTCACCCGGTCCACCCGGGAGATACCAGCGTGCGCCGAGTTTGCGCAGGTAGCCGCACACCGCATTGAAACTACCCCGTTCGTCGAGTCCCCAGATCTCGAGTGTCTCTTTTGCATCGGTTTCCGCCCCGTCAGGCTTTCCAACGCTGCCGGGAAGTCGGAGCCGGTTTTTATAGAGTCCTTTGGAAGGCATTCCGTAGGGAGCGCCGACGATCGCTTCCCACTCGGCCTGTGCGCGGGGAATGTCACTGTTGTTACGGGCGAAGGGAAGCGCCGGTTCGAAGTCAGTGTCGTCCCCGATGAAAGAGATCCAATCCGGGCCGGACGCGATGTGATAGGCACCTTTCTCCAATCCGTCGGCCTTCACCGGATTCGCTGAGCTCGCGCCAATGTAGATTTTGACCCTGTCCTCCGGTGGCTCCGTAACGATAGACAACCGCGCGCCGCTTATCTTCTCAATCTGTGTTCGAAACTCTTCCGCTGCGACGCGCTGCATCCGCGTCGGTGTTTCTGAAATGACAATGGCCGCCTTCGGGACACCGTCGTCGACAATCAACCGATCGCCGGAAAGAACGTTTAAAGTCAGAGATGAAATGAGCGAAATAATCACGAGGCGTGCAGTCATTATTCTGATTTGGTCAGGTGTTTCGGAAGCGCTGTTTGCAGCGGGGGGGGCGGTTTCAAGTTTCGAACGGGAACATCGGTCGGCGTCGACTCCGGAAGTCGAGTTGCCGCATGTCGGCGCAGGTCACACCCGGCGTGTTGACGTGGATGAAGCGGTCGGCGATTTCGCGGTAGGCGGCGATGGGGGCGATGACCCCTTTGGCGACAATGGCGCGGTAGTCCGACGGATTGATTCCGAAAGTCGTGAGCTGAGCGAGGCTGAAAGGCGGCGTGCGTTGCGAGGTCAGCATGATCGTGACGTCATTGTCTGTTTCTATGATCGCAGTTCGTCCCTGATCGAAATTAGTGATCCCTCCGTGACGTGCCCGGCTTTCGCTGAAGCGACCGTCGTGCAGGCTTTTCACGGTCGCGGTGACATTCAAGGGCGTGCCATGAAGCGTGTCGTTCTTTCCTCCGATAGAAAATGCGCCCTCTTCGCCGATGCCCGTTTTCTCTGCCAGGGCAACCGAGGCGGCATCGTCAATGATAACAAGGGAATGTGTCCCGGTTCTTTCGAGTTCGTGCAGAAGAAAGGTGCTGTCGCCGGGTGAGCCTCCTCCGATGTTGTCTCCCATGTCGAGGAGCACGCTGGTGCCTTCGTTGATGCGGGCGCGTTCGACGGCACTGGCGACATCGGTGAACTCGGGGTCGAACTGATCGCGACGCTCCCACATTTCATCGCTGATGCGGTCAGCGATTTCGGTCGCGAGAGCGGGGTTATTGTCAGTCACGACAATGACCGATGAGCCCATCTCGCTGACGTCGGCATAGGGAAACCCTAACATGATGCTATGAGAAACGACTTGAGCTTCTCTGGCGATCTCAGTTGCGTCGCTGTAGAAAACGCTCATGGGAGCTTCCCCCGTATTCTGAGTTTGAATATTAATTTGAAGAGGAGGAAACGCTGCTGCCTGGGTCGGGCGGATTTCGCCGCGCAGGGTCCGCTTCATGAGGTCGGCAGCACGCAGGCCGGTGTCGCGCTGATCGATGTGGGGATTCGTGCCGTAGGCGACGAGGGCGTTCGTCGCGGCGACCATTGCCGGTGAGAGATTGCCGTGTGGATCGAGTGTCGCAATGACAGGTAGATCTGCGCCGACTTGTTCTCGAAGTTTAGTGAGCCACGACCCGTCCGCATCGGGATAATTCTCCGCTGCGGTGGCTCCATGCGGAGCCGCAAGAATTCCATCGAGCGGTCCCGCTTTGCGCACGCCGTCGAGAAGGCGTTTTACCAGTTTGTCGAAAGCCTCGCCTTCGATCGTGCCATAGGGAAGTGCCCGCGCTGCGAAGATGGGAACGGCTTCGACATCGCTTTCGTCTGCGAGTCCGGCAAAGAAGCCACCGACTTCGTGCTCGGCGTCGACGAAGGCCTCGCGGATCGCGTCGCCGGTGAGAAGTAACTCGCGTTCGAAATGTTCGAGACGCGTTTTCCCGGAAACGAAGGTGTTCGATTCCTGGAGGAGAGCGACGATTCCGATGCGCATAAGAGACGGGGTGTTCAGGAGTGATTGTTCACGTTCTGTTGGAGCGAACGAGGGATTCAAAATCGGCGAAGTCGTCGACCAGCGGGCAGGTGCTCGCGGAGGTCATCCGGGCAATCGAAGCGGCGTCTTTGAACCCGCTTCCGGTGATGAGACAGACGACGGTTTCGTCGCGCTGGATTTTACCTTCGGTGACAGCTTGTGTGAGGGCGGTGACGGAGACGGCTCCGGCGGGTTCGCTGAAGACGCCTTCGCTCCGCGCGAGCCGGGCCTGCACCGCAAAGACGTCGTCATCGCTCACGAGAAATCCGGTTCCACCCGACGCACGGCAGGCCGTGATTGCCTTGTTGCCGTCGATCACGCTTGCGACCTGAAGACCGCTCACGGAGGTCGTGCATTCGCAGGTGCGGGCCCGTTCGAGTCCTTCACGCAAGGGGCCGGCAATCGTGTCGTTTCCTTCGGGTTGCACGCAGTGGACTGCGGTCGGTTTTCCCGAAAACCCTCTCGCGGTCGCGAGGACGAGTCCGCCGCCGCCTGCCGGAGCGAAGACGTGATCGATACCCTCTGGAAGCTGTTCGGCGAGTTCCCAGGCAATGCTCTGGACTCCGGCCATTCCGTTGGGGGCGAATGCGAAAGCGCTGATTTGCAGTTCGGTGTCGAGGGCGTTGGCGAGCTGCCGAAGTTGATTCGCGACGTCACGCGTGACTTCGGCGTCGGCACCGAATCCGCGTATCCGAATCAGCTCGGCGCCGTAAGCCTGCATCTGCTGAAGCTTCGCCTCCGGCGCGCCCTCGACGATCGCGAGAACACAGCGCAGACCGGCCGCAGCGGAGTAACCGGCGAGAGCAGCTCCCGTGTTTCCGCTGGAAGTGCCGAGACAGAGCGTGCGCTTTTTTGCCAGTAAATGCGCCACCGATCCGGCGGCGAAGCGATCTTTGTAGGAGCCGGTCGGATTCACTGACTCGAGTTTGAAATAGAGATTTTCGAGCCCGAGTGCCGGCCCGATCACCCGCGAACGAACCAGTGGCGTGTTGCCTTCGCCGAGGGTGAGTTGGTGCTCGTCAGGGACGGCGGGAAGTCGGTTTGCGAAACGCCAAATGCTCATGAGGAAAGGGGGTAGTCGCGGAACGCCGCTGCGGGCGGGTTCTCGAGAATTACGGCGAGGGGATCGTCGGCCTGAACTGAGCAGCAGGTCCGCAGGACGATGATTCGACCGCTTTCATTCGCGACGACGGAAACCGGATCCCCGCCGCCGGTGGGAATGACTCGTCCGAGTGTGGCTCCGGCATCGATCTCTTCCCCAAGCTTGACCGCTGACTCGAAATAGCCTGCGACGGGACAGGGGTGGCAGATCTGCATGTGCCCGGATTCTTCTCCCGGATCCTCGCTCGAGTGCTCGTCGCTGAGGAGGGCGGGTTTGGGGTGATTTCTCAGGATATCGAATTCGGCGATGACGTTGAGGCAGCCTTCGATGTAGCTTTTTACGCCTTCGTCGGAACACATCCCGCCCCCGAGATACTCACCGTAAATGGCGGGAACTTTCGCGTCGCGCGCCACCGATAGCGTCCGGCCTTCCATTTTGGCACTCGTTCCCCACACGAGCGGGAGTCCAAAGGCGCGTGCCATTCTTCGCTGAGTGTCGAGAATCGTTTCATCATCGACAAGCCCGTAGCCGATCAGCGGCCAGACTTGCATCGCCATTCCGCCGGTGTGGAGATCGATGAAAAAATCGGCCTTTTCAATGCGGGCGGAAATGGCGTGAGCGATTCGTTCGGTTGGGCTCCCGTCGGGTTTCCCCGGGCAGGTTCGCGCGAGATCTTTACCATCGTCGCCGCAACGGGCCGGAATTCCAAAGGCGGGTTCGTTGACGACAGGGATCAGCGTGACCGTTCCGTGAAGGTGTTCACGTTGCGAGTCGAGTCGAACCGCGAGTTCGCGGATCGCGGCGATGCCCTCGTATTCGTCTCCGTGCACGCCGGCGGTGATGAGGAGATTGGGGCCACCGGCGGCGCCAACGATCTCGATCACTTCAAATGGTTCGTCAGTGCTCACAGGATCCCGTATTTTTGGTAGACTTCCGTAGCCGTCATCCCGCCACGGATCGCGTCACGGGTGACGCTTTCCGCGTGGACTTTTTCCCAGGCTTTACTGATCACCCCCCGCTCGACTTCGGCGGGAACCACGACGAGTCCGTCTTCGTCGGCGATGACGAGATCACCCGGGTTGAAAGTCAGACCGGCAATCCTAACGGGAACGTCGATCGCGGTGACGCGCTGGCGATGAAGGCTGTCGTAGGGGCAGGCGCTGCTCGCGAAGACCGGGAAATTCATCGCGCTCATTTGCTCGATATCGCGGACCGCCCCGTGAACGATGGCACCGACACAACCGCGGTTACGGGCTGCCGTGGAAAGCAACTCGCCCCAGATTCCGGACCGGGTCGATCCTTCTGCGGCGGCGATGATGATATCTTCGGGCTGACACCCGTCGACGGCTTTCAGTTCGAGCTCGTAGGGAGCGGGATCTTCGTGATCGATGTCTTCCCATAAGGTCGTGCGGCAACGCCCCACGAGTCGTTTCGTGCCGGTCATGGGCAGCAGGAGATTCGGGATGCTTTGATCGCTGTAACCGGATTCGTCGAGCGCGTCAGAGATGACGGCGGTAAACAAATGCTCACGGACCATGTCGAGCGTGATCGTTTCGGGGGCGGTGGTGGAATTGGGTTCTGTGTTCACGGCGGCTGTAAATGAATGATTGCTAGAGTAAGGAAGAAAAACCGGCGTGAGCAAGGCGGAAAACTCCTTGTAGAAGTGAGTGTTAATCCTTTAGCAGTAATGTCTATGAAACTACCGCAAGTCTTCTGTTCCATCGTTCTCTCCTGCCTCGTCGCGACCGTTTCGGGCGTTTCCGCTCAGGAGCCGAAAGCACCTGCTTTGATCAATGCCGCCGATTTCCCGAATATTCAGGCGGCTCTCGATGCGTTGCCCGCATCGGGGGGAATCGTGAAGCTTCCGCCGGGAACGGTGGAGATTTCAGAACCGCTCGTGATCTCGACAGCAGAGACCCGGATTGAAGGCAGCGGGGCATCAACTCACATCAAAAATATCAACACGACCGGCGAACCGGCTCTTCGTATTCAGCCGCCCAATCTAGCTGAAGAAAAGAAAGCGAAACTGTGGCGTATCCAGCTGGATAATTTCAGGATCAGTGGAAATGAAAAGAGCGGTGATGGAATCTACGCGGAGTCTATTCAGGAGATTTTCCTCCAGGGGATGTCAATCGACCACCACGCCGGGCACGGGATTGCTCTGATCAACTGCTTCGAGGATCCACGGGTATCAGATTCGATTCTGACCTACAATTCCAAAGCGGGACTTTTCATCGATGGTTGTCATGACATCGTCGTGAACGCGAATCACTTTGAGGAAAATCAGGACGCAGTCGTTTGCGTCGATGGCTACAATCTCTGCATGAACGGGAACAACATCGATGATCACCTCGGCAATGGCGTGGTCATCGAAAACACCTACGGTTCCGTCGTCTCGGGGAACATGATCGAAGAGTGCAACGGCACGGCAATCATCCTCGACCGGGACTGTTACGGGATAACTTTGTCCGCCAACGTGATCGCCCACCATCTCGAGGGCGGTATTGAACTCAAGGACGCCAACGGCTGCACCGTCTCCGCCAATACTTTTGTCCTCACTCATCAGTTCGGGGTGAAACTGAGCGGGGAAAGTGGTCGTATCACGATCACGGGAAACAACTTCTCCAACACCTACATCGGCGGGGGTAAAGACAAACGTCCATCTGAAGGGAAGACGCCCATGCAAATCGACATCGGCACTGGAGTCGTTCTCGAAGGCAGCCGGAACGTGATCGTCTCGGGGAACAGCTTCTCGGGACTGGATGCCGGCGCGGTTAAAGGGACCGGAAAGTGCCGCGCGATCATGGTCACGGGAAATACGGTGACGGATATCAACCGCCGCACCACTCCGCCGGTCGAAGCGATCGATCTCGGTGACGCAGAGAAAAGTATCGTCGAAAGCAATCTGATTGACTGATGTCTTTGAAGTAGGATTCGATCTCGAATCCTACTTCGCCTTCTCCGGTTCTGCCTTCTTCGGCTCGGGCTTCTTCGGCTCGGGCTTCTTCGGCTCAGGCTTCTCCGGCTCAGGCTTCTTCGGTTCAGGCTTCTTCGGCTTAGGCTTCTTCGGCTCAGGCTTCTTCGGTTCGGGCTTCTTCGGCTCAGGCTTCTTCGGTTCAGGCTTCTTCGGTTCAGGCTTCTTCGGTTCGGGCTTCTTCGGTTCAGGCTTCTTCGGTTCCTCTTTTTTCGGGGGGATCGTCAGCCACAGTTCAGGCAGTTCCATGAGGACATACGCACCCCGGTAATTCGGATCGTCTTTGAAGGACCGATAGGCTGCGACGGGCTTTCCGGATTTCTTTCCGTCTTTGTCCGCCACGTAGGCGTGAACCGTGAGCGGTTTTTGAAAGGCCGGGGCATCGGCTGCTGCCTCGAGCTTCAGTGTTACCTCGCCGCCTTTTTCGGAAACCTTGTCAGGACCGGTAAAGGTGACTTTGTCGGGAAGAGGGGTGATTTCAAAGACGAGGTTCTCTTTGTCTCCGTGGAACCGCGTCACCTTCAGTTTGATATCGACTGACTTTCCCCGTTCGAGAAGGTATTCGGATTTCTCAAACGTGGTCGTGAAATGCGGAACCGGTTTCAACGCGCTGACCCGGTAGCGGAAAGCGGGGCCGCCCCGTTGGAATCGATCTGCGATCGTGATCTCGTAGTCGCCGTCCGCTGCCACTTTCCAGAGATACTCCGGGTCGTTTTCCTTGTTCGCGTCGTCGATCAGTTTCAGCTCCGCGCCGTCGGGCTTGAGGATTCGCAAAACGGCATCAGTGGGGTAACCGAGGCTCGCTGACTCCACCGTGATGAGATGCTGGTCGCCTTTCTTTGCAGTGAATGTGTAGCGATCCGTTTCGCCGGGTTTTGAGAGCGTTCCTGCGGCGGCTTTCTCCGCGGTGAGTTTGTTTTCTTTCACGTCAGGTCCGGGATCTGCGGGAAGAAGTCGTTTCGGGAGTTCTTCCTGTTTGCGCGCAAGGTAGAGTCGATACTGAGCATTTTTTCCTCCGCGGAAATAGACGCTTGCAGCAGGAGGGTGCGCAAAGGCGGTCACGGCAAAGGTGTAGTCGCCCGCTTTCGGAGCGGTGAATTCCATGCGCGGGTCGAGATGCACCGCGCCGTCATGTTCCATCGCGAGGCGATGTCCCTCCGCATCGTAGACGTGAAGAACGGGATCGATGAGTGAGCGGATTGTGTAGCCTTCGACTGCGGCGTGAATCGTTTCGCCCTTTTTCAAGGTGAGCTTGAAAGCATCGAGTTCGTTGTTCCCGGGAAGCTTTCCGTTCACGACGAGGGGCAGCTTAGATGCATCGATGCTCTGCGCCTTTGACGTCGTATTTTCGTCCTTATCCTCCTCGAGAATTTCGGGCAGTTCACCGACGATAAAAAACTGAGCGGCGCTGACTCCTTCAGGATTTACGACGTGAACCACGACGGGTCCTGTCCCGGCATCCGCGGCGATTTTCAGTTTGCCGGCGCCTTTCTTCTCTTTGTCAGGGGTGAAGGTGAATCCCTTTTTTGAGAAGGACAGTTGGCAGGGCCAGGGATCGAGTTTGCCGGTGAGCGTGACATCGATCTCGGTCCCGCGCGTGCCTCCGGGAGGCCAGATCGCATCCAGCGTTGCGGGAGCGGATCGTCCCACCATCGGCAGAACGATCAGGAAAAAGAATAGAACCCGTTTCACGCGAAGAGTTCTTTAATGAGCTTTCCGTTGTCTACCAACTGAACCGGTCGGCCAGAGGCGTCGTGCAGGATCATCTCGTGATCGATTCCCATCTTCGTATAGATGCTCGCCGCGAAATCCTCGGGAGCGTAGATGTTTTCGTTCGCGTAGTAACCTTTCACATCGGTGGCGCCGACGACCTGACCGCCGGGAATTCCTGCGCCCGCCATGAGCACGCTCATCGCGAAGGACCAGTGGTCGCGACCGCCATCTTTGTTGATCTTCGGAGTTCGTCCGAATTCACCTAGCAGAACCACTAGAGTGTTGTCGAGTGAGCCGCGTTCGGCGAGATCGTTAATGAGAGCGCTCACGCCTGTATCGACCCGCTCGGCTTTGGTCTTTTTGTAATTGTCGAAAAGGCCTCGATGATCGTCCCAGCCGCCGTTGTAGACCGTGACGAAGGGAACTCCCACTTCAGTGAGGCGTCGCGCCATGAGAAGGCGCTGACCAAAATCGTTTCGCCCGTAAGTTTCGCGGGTCTTTTCCGGCTCTTTGGAAATATCGAAAGCCTCCTGAGCTTCGGTTGAAGTGATGAGATCGAAGGCGGAAGCGTAGTAGTCGTCAAAGTCGACCGCGGGATCTTCCGCTGCGGTGTCGGTGATGCGACGAAGCCGGTCGAGTGACTGACGGAGTTCGACGCGTGACCCGGCACGGCCGTCTTCGATTTCGGTTGGAAGTGAAACGTCCCTGACCCGGAAGCTCTTGCTGTTGGGATCGTCGCCGATCACAAACGGGGCGTGCTGCGCTCCGAGAAAATTGGGACCACCGGAACGCGACATTCTCGGGGCGGAGACATAGGCGGGAAGTCCGTGCTTCACCTCGCGGTTTTTGCTCACGACGGAGCCGATGCTGGGGTGAAAAGTGACGTAGGCACCGCAGCCGACCGGAACCGGTGTCGGGCGACCGGTCATGAGATAGTGGTTCCCTGCGCCGTGGTTGTTCTGGTTGTGTGCGATCGAGCGGACCACGGTGAATTTGTCGAAGGTCTTCGCGAGCTTCGGAAACTTGTCGCAGAAATGAACTCCCGGAACGGTTGTCGGAACTGTCCCGAATTCGCCGCGAATCTCGGAAGGAGCGTCCGGCTTCGGATCAAAGGTTTCGTAATGAGACGGGCCGCCGTCGAGCCAGACGAAGATACAACGGGTGTTACTGCCCCCTTTTGCGGCTGCCTGTGCTTTCAGCTTCAACATGTCAGCGAGACCGAGTCCGCCGAGCGCGCCGAGGCCGGTCTGGATAAAATCCCGACGCCCAAGTCCTTCGCAGTTTAGTAGTGAACGGAAGTTGCTCATTTTTCTGTTAAGTAGTTTCGCTTCAACTCACTACGAATCCAACGGCGTGTTTGCGGGGACCGGACTGGCTCATTTGCTCACAAGCCGATTCGGCTTCGACCATTGAATCTTCGCGAGAGTGAGGTTTCCCCGCGCGCCGTTTTTAGGCATCCATTCTCCCACCGTGACCCAGGATTCCCCGGGGCTGGCGTTCGTGACGTGAAAATTCCCCATGAGTGGAACGAGATCGGGCTCGTTGACTCCGTCGCCGTGGAGTGGGATAACGACTTTTTCGGTGTCGCGAATCAGGTGGAGCGTCTCCGGATCGACTTGAGCCACCCAGAGCGGTGATCGCCACCGTGTCACCGCTGTGTTCGATGCGTCTTTTCTCGTGTAGACGAGGAAAAGGCCGTCGGAATGAGCAATCCAATGTTGCTGTGTCGTCGACATCGTGAGTGGTTTCCCGTCATCCCACGTCCAGGCTTTCTGCGGCGCGTAGTTGACCCCGTCATCGCTGACGCTGACGTAGCCGCGCTCGTCTTCCGCCCGCATCGTCATGTAGAAGCGATTCTGGAAACGCGTCACCGAAGGTTCGAGCAATCCGCGTTTCACCGGATTGGTCAATGATGGCCCGACTTCTGCGATCGTGAGGTTCTTTCCGTCGTAGCGGCATCGCACCCCGGCGACGGATCGCGCGTCCGAGCTCGATCCAAAAGTGAATGACATGATGATATCCCCGTTGTCATCGACGACGCGCTGGCCGCAGCCGTTGCTGTAGATATAGCCGACCCTCGGGTCGTCCCATTTCAGGATTTTTCGCTCCGACCAGTTCCCCTGAGCATCGCGAATCGCGTAAACCGGGTAGCGTGGCAATTGGTCTTTCTTCGAGAATTTCGGTCCGCGATAGAAGACGACATGACCCATCGCGAGAACGGTGTTGGTCGGCGCGTGATACTGAGGCACGACATCACAGACGCCCGCTTCAAGTCCTTCGTGTCCCGGAACGGGGATGCGTCCGAGCGCTTCGATCGGGGAGGGTTCACTCCAGGTCTTGCTGAGATCAGAGGATTCCGACCAGTGGACGGGACCAAAGTAATCCGATCCTGCGATCTCCTGCAGACACATCAGGGCACGCGGAGAACCGGTGCTCGACGGAACCATTGCGGCACGCGGATGAAACCACGTCGTTCCCTCCGAGCCATCCCGGTTCTCGCGAAGTGTAATCACCTCGATCCCGGAAATGCTGAGAGGCTCTTCCGCCGAAGCGATCGATGTGAAACTTCCGAGCAGGATCACGGAGAGGAAGGCTGGGAGTCGGGGTGTCATGTGAGAATGTTAGTGGTTCAGAACAAATTCCGCCGAATTCACGAGTGACCAGATCAGGTCCTCTATCTTATCTCTCGGAGCAGTCTCGCCCGGGCCGAGATGATTCAGCGCGATTCTTTTTTCGTCATCGGAAGGGGAACGGGAAAAGAGGCGGAGGTAAACCTGTCCGACGGCTTCCTCTGGTGACTTCTTCGCGAGGTCGCTTACCCAGGGATTCTCCCCCGCGAATTTTTTCTGAAGCACCTTCGAGTTCATGAGGTGGAGAGCCTGAACAACACTGCCTCCGGGATCGCGTTCGAGCGGCGGGGCTGCGCTCGAGTTGGGGCGACCGAAGGCGTCTAGAAAGTCGTTCGGAAGAAGGTGGTTCCACTGCTCCATCGCCCGTGCATCGTTCGGAAGACCTTGAAGTTTTTCCGGCTCGCCGGTGATGTTCGAGAGCGCGTCGAGAAGCACCTCCGCCGGCAGACGACGTCGGTAGCTGCGCGAGAAATTCCGGTTGTCAGCCGAGTTGTGTTCGTTGGGAGTCGAGCTTTGCTGATAAAGGTTGCTGTTCAGAATCGTCGCGATCGTGTGTTTCTGGTCGAAGCCGTGTTCTACAAAATCCTTCGCGAGCCAGTCGAGGAGAGGTTGGTTTACGGCCGGATTCGATTCCCGGAAATCGTCGACGGGATCCACGAGTCCTTTCCCCAGCAGTTCGGCCCAGATCCGATTCACCATGGCGCGGGCGAAAAAGGGATTCTCCGGTTTGGTGATCCACCCTGCGAGGATCGTCCGCGGATCGGTTTCGCCGGTATCTCCGAATTCGGTCCCGTCGGGAGCGCGGGGTTTCATAACCGCTTCGGAGACGGGATGTTTCACGGTGCCGCCGGGTTGAAACCACCAGAACTCGGGCTCACCTGAAATCGGTGCCGAGATTCCCTGGCCTTTACGTTTCATGGATCCGAAAAAGGCGGCCATTGAGTAGTAGTCATCCTGGCTCCATTTCTCTGAGGGATGGTGATGACACTTTGCGCAGTTGAGTCGGACCCCGAGGAAAATCTGACTGATGAATTCAGCCATGTCTGCCGGTTCGCGTTTGTCCCGAATCACCGCGACGGGACCATACTGGTGGGTGCTCCCCGAGGCGCTGAGCATCTCCGTGACGAACTCATCCCATGGCGTGTTGACTTGAAACTTCTGACGGATCCAGTCATCGAGAAGATAGACCGGTTTGACCCCGACGCGTTGCGTGTTAGGACGGAGGAGGTCTCCCCATTTCGTCGCCCAGTAGTTGGCATAGTCGAAACGGTTTTCATCACTGAGGAGTGTCGCAACCCACTGAGCGCGTTTGTCCGGTGCTTTGTTAGTCAGAAACTGGTTGGTCTCTTCAACTGTCGGCAGGCGACCGATCGTATCGAGGGTTGCCCGTCGGATGAATTCTGAATCGGTGCAGGGCTCGGAGGGAAACAACCCCAGTTCTCTGAATCGTCCGTAGGCGAGTTCGTCGATTTTGTTGTTCACCTTGAGTGCTGCGTAATCGCTCTCGGGTAAAAGCTGATCCGGTGGAATCACGACCCGGACCGCTGAGACCTGGTCGACGTAACGGACGATAACGCTGTTCTCGCCGGGGACTTTGCCGGCGGTGATTTTCCCGTGGTGATCCACCGTCGCGAAGGCAGCGTCGTTCGAAGTGAACTCGCAGAGGTCGGTCACGTCCCGCTTCGTTCCATTGGAGTAGGACACCGTGACTTTAATGGGGCGCGTTTCGCCTTTCTTGAAACTCAGCGCCGGAGGATCAATCGTGATGCCGGTGGGTTCGGTCTCGTTGGGAATCGTGCGGGGGGCGCCTTCGGCAATCCACTGACGAATGACTTTGTAAGATTCCGAGTCGACCTCGAATCGCTTTTCACCTTCGTGCGGGATCTGGTTTGTGGCCTTGAGCAAAATCAGCGAATGATCCGGGGAAGCGGGAAAAATGCGCCGTCCTTTCGCATCGAATACTATTTCCCGGTAATCGGAATCGGGATCGTAAGAGAAAATGGAAAGCTGGAATCCGTTCTGACCGTCTGACTTCGCGTGGCAGGCACCCGCGACGCAGCCGGCTTTCGTGATGACGGGAAGGACGTCGTTTTTGAACGAGATCGTGGGCTCTCCTTCTGCGTAGGCGGGAAAAGCGATCAGAGCCGCTGCGGCGGTAAGCGTTAGAATTCTATTCACCGGTTTTAGCAAGTTGAGGGTTACGATCCGGCACTTCGACGGTTTGCTTGAGCTTTCCGTTTTCGTCCCACAGATAAAGTTTTCCGTTTTCGCCGCCGGCGACGAGCCATTGCTTTGCGGGGAGGACCGCCATCGCAAAGAGGTTCGTTGAAACGGAGTCGAAAGCGCGTTCCTTCGCGCCGGTGGAGCGCTGCTCGCCCTCGTGTTCTTTCAGATCGATAAACGCGCCCGGCTTCCCGGATTCGAACACGGCAAAGATGCGGTCGGTGTTGATCGCCTTGGCCTTCTCAGGATCCTTCTCCTCCTTTTTCTTTTTCAAATTAGCGGGATCGCTTTGCCAGGAAATGCCATAGACGGGGCCGGACCGCGAACTGGAGAAGGCACCGACTTTTTTGCCGGTTTCCAGATTCCAGACTTTGATTTCCTCGTCGTCACCACCGGTCGCGATGCGATCATCTTCGGGTGAGAAGGACGCGGTGAGAACGTAACCGGTGTGGCCTTCGAGCCGGGTTGTGATTTTGTGAGTCTTGCTGTCCCGGATCGTGACGAGCTTGTCGGAGGAGGCGGTCGCGTAAAACTTGCCGGAGCGGCTTCGTGAGAGCGCGTAAATCGAATCGAGATGGGCGGTGTCGAATGACTTCACTTTTTTGGTCTTCAGATCAATTTCGTGAAGACGTCCGAGTTGTGAGGGAAGTGAATCCGCCGCGACGATTCGTGGCGGGGAATCGAGAAAAACGAGCGCGGTCTGTCGCCCGAGAAAAGGCGCTTCGAGTTTGGCGGGAGCTTTCGCAGGCTCGGCGGTGTCCCAGAGAAAGAGCGAACGGAACCCGCCGGAGGCGAGCGTTTTTCCATCGTCTGAAAAGGTCAGCGACTGCACCGAGTCCGAATGAGCCGCCGGGGAGGTCGCCTTCCATTTCAATTCCAAGACTTCCTTTTTCTCATCCGGTTTTGTGACCGTGTACCAATCGATATGACTTCCCTGCCCGACCGCGAGAGTCGTGCCATCGGGTGAAACGGCCATCGCGAGAACCGGCGCGTAAGTGTCAGGAAGCGCGGCCATTTTCACTTCCGTCTTTTCGGGCAACTGGAGCGAGGCCCATTTCTCCGCGTCCCACTTCGCGCCGTCATCGATCCACTTTTCGATCGCGAGGATATCGCGGGGATCGAGTTGCGATTTGGGAGGCATGTGAGAATCGGCATCGGGGTAGAGCAATTCCACGAGATAACTTTCGGCCGCTTTTCCGGGAACGATCGAAGCATCGGTGTCGCCGCCCTTGATGAGCGATTCACGTGACTCGATGAGAAGTCCGCCTTTCTGCTTTGACTCGGAATGACAGCTGACGCATTCCCGATTCAAAATCGCAAGAGGATCAGGGTCGACGGCGTTGCCCGATTGCACGAGTGCCGCCAACATAAGCAGTGTGGTTCCCAAACCTTTCATTACGAGCAAGTTTTGGGCTTGGAGACACTTTGGTCAACTGGCGTAAGCACGAGGGGCACTGGCGGTTATGCGCGCATTCTTGAGAGAGCGCCTTGACCGGACGGGCTTGTGGTGAATGATTTGTCAGTGATATGAATCGTTCCGAATTTCAGCGGCTTTTGAATCAGGAGGCACCGGCGACGGCGGATTGCCTTCCTGAGAATTTCGCCGGGGAGATTCTCGCAAAGGGCAAGCTCGTGCGCCGGCTTTTGCGACAGCACTGGAAATGGCTGACGGTCGCGAGCGTTGTCTCGCTGCTGATTGCGATCGCCTTCGGACTCGGCGCCGGCCCTTCTGCGTCGGATGATCCGCGCCCTCCGTTGCTCCTTTTCCAAAGCAACGCGGACACGGCTCCTTTTTCCTCAAAATGACCCGGTTGCGTTCCATTCTCTGGGCTCTCGGGACGGTTTGCGTGGCAGCGATTGTCTCGTATTTCGTGGCTCGTGCGACGCTGCCGGGATCGGAATCGCCGCGGAATCACGATCATTCCGAACAGGGTTTTCACGCCTGGTTGCACGAGAATCTGGCGATCACCCCGGAGCAGGAGGCGATTCTGCACCCCCACGAGCTTGCCTTCGAAAAAGATCGGAAACGGATTCGCAAAGAAATTGAATCAGCGGGTCGTGAACTTGCCGACGCGATCCGCTCATACGATGCCCATTCCGCCGAAGTGACGGAGGCGCGTGAGAAGCTCACGAAATGGCAGGGGAAATTGCAGGAGGCGACATTGGATCATTTTTTCGCAATGAAAGACCATCTCACCGAGGAGCAGGGCGCGAAGCTGCTGGGATGGACTCACGACAGTATCGTTCATGGACATCACGATTGAGGATTTTGAGTTCGGTGGTTCCGAGCGCAGCAAAGCGGTTTCGAGATCGTTTACGGAGGCTCATGACGACCGTCTCGCCGAGGCCGCTGCGCGCGGTGACGACGAGGCCTTCTGCCGGCTCGTCGAGTTGCATCAGGAGCGCGTCTTTCAATTTTGCTTTCGTTGGACGCACGACCTCGAAGATGCGCGCGAGACGACTCAGGACACCTTTCTCCGCGTCTACGAGGCGATTCCACGTTACGAAAAACGCGGGAAGTTCACGACCTGGCTTTACCGGATCGCGCTCAATCTCTGCCGCGATCATTACAAGTCGAAAACGGCGCGGCAGCGACGGGCGACACAGTTCATCGGCAGGGCGGAAGAGTCATCGGTTTGCCCGCTCGCGCGACCTGACGAAACCGCGGAGCAGGCGGATGAACGCGACCGGATTCAGGGTGAGATTGATGCACTGCCGGAGAAGCTGCGTTCAGCGGTGATTCTTTTCGCCCTCGAGGGGCTCAGTCAGAGCGACTGCGCCGAGATTCTCAACTGCTCGGTCCGCGCGATCGAAGGTCGACTCTACCGCGCCCGTGATATCCTGAGAGTCGAGAAGGAGAGCGAGGCGTGATTTTTTCCTCTTTTTTGTGGGGTCGTCAGGGAATCTGTCGTTTCAAACGGATGTAGGAGCTCATTTCTCCTCTTTCCGACTCATGAAAATTCCGTTCCCGACCACTTTTGCGATTCTTTCTCTCAGCGTCTTTCTTGCCGGATGTGGTGAGACGCCCCGGGCGACGACTGAGGATGCGAACCCGGACCGGGTGCCGCAGGTGTATTGCTCGAATTACCCGCTCTATTATTTCGCGGAAAGAATCGGCGGTGACTTTGTCGACGTGAAATTCCCCGCCCCGACGGAGGGAGATCCGGCATTCTGGAAGCCTTCGGAAAAAGATCTCATCACGATGCAATCGGCTGATCTCGTCATCACGAACGGCGCCACCTACGAGAAATGGCTCGAGACGGTGAGTCTCCCCGAGAGCGGGATTGTCGATACGTCGAAGCCGTTTAAAGGCGATTACATCGCGAGTGAAACTTCGGTGACGCACACGCACGGCAACGGGGATTCGCATTCTCACGCGGGGACCGAATTCACGACCTGGATGGATTTTCAGCAGGCGATCTGGCAGGCCGAGGAAATCCGCGATTCCCTGATTCGCCTGAGTCCGGAGAATGCTGCGACGATCGGGAAAAATCTCGAACTCCTCGCGATTGAACTCGAGACGCTCCATCTCGCCTGCAAAGAGGTCGGGGCTGCAATCGGGGCACAACCGCTCGTGGCCTCGCATCCGGTCTACGCGTATTTTTCGAGACGCTACAACCTGAACGTCAAATCGGTGCTCTGGGAGCCGGAGACCGTGCCTCACGAGGTTGCGCTCGACGAGTTGAAAACGCTTCTCGCGGACCACCCTGCGAAATGGATGATCTGGGAAGGTGAGCCGGTCGATGAGTCGATTGCGATTCTCAAAGAGCTCGGCGTGGGAAGTGTCGTCGTCAATCCCTGTGGCAATCGGCCGGAGTCGGGCGATTTCATGTCCGTGATGGAGCAGAACCTCGCGAATCTGAAGGAAATCAGCCGTTGATCGAATCCGGACCGTTTGATTTTTCACTCTTTTGAACTCATGAATCGATTCTATTTCTCTCTCGCGATTGTTCTTTGCTCCACCGTTTTCCTCGAGGCGCAGGACAGTGAGCCGGCGGATGCAGCTCCGGCGATCCTGGACGATGAGGTGCCGCAGGCTCAGGCTCCTTTAGACGATGTCAGCACTCTCGAAGCGACCGTTGTCTCGTCTGCTCCGGCGCGGCCACGAGTGGCAGCCTCCCGGTCCGTGACGGGCGTGTCCGCTCCGACGGTGACGAATTTTGAAGCGGTTGTTTCTCCCGGGAAGGCGGAGAACCTGACCTCCGTTGCACCCAGCGCGTCGAGCGGTCGCGCGAGCAGCGAAGAGCTGAGCAATCGACCTTTTCTCCGGCGCGGTGAATTGCTCGAGGTCGTCCCCGGGATGATCGTGACGCAGCACAGTGGCGGCGGCAAAGCGAACCAGTATTTCCTCCGCGGATTCAATCTGGATCACGGAACCGATTTTGCCGTGTTCGTCGACAATATGCCGGTGAACAACCGCAGCCACGGGCACGGACAGGGGTATGCGGATATCAATTTTCTGATCCCGGAACTGGTCGAGGAGCTGGAGTATGTCAAAGGCCCTTACTTTTCAAGATTCGGCGATTTCAGCACCGCCGGAGCCGCGCGATTCAGACTCTACCGTGAACTCCCTCAGGGGATCGCTTCGTTCAGCATCGGCTCCGATAATTTCTACCGCGGACTTCTCGCCGATTCGGTCGAGGCGGGGGAGGGGATCGCGACCTTTGCCCTCGAATACAATTACTACGACGGCCCCTGGGTCTCGTCGGATGAACTCAACCGGTGGAATGGTTTTCTCCGATACGTCATCGGTGATGAGGATGACTTCGCATCGATCACGCTGATGGGGTATGACTCGACGTGGAACGCGACCGATCAGGTGCCGAGCCGGCTCATCAACAGCGGCGGGATCGACCGGCTCGGATACGTCGATCCCTCCGTGGGCGGCGAGTCTTATCGCTTCAGTCTCTCCGCTGATTTTCGGAAAACCGGGGATTCCGGTATCACCGTGGGTTCTGTCTACGCGGGGAAATATCAGCTCGATCTCTTTTCCAATTTCACGCTTTTCCTCGATGATCCGGTTAACGGGGATCAGTTCAATCAGTTTGATGATCGCTGGTTCGCGGGCGCCTCGATCGAACACACCTTTGATGATTTCATGGTTATGGATCGCGATTCGACGCTCTCGGTCGGTCTCCAGACGCATCACGATTTCATTAACGACGTCGGGCTTTACAAGACGAGTCAGCGTCAGTGGCTCTCAACGGTGCGGGAGGATGAAGTCTACGAGGCGAGCTTTTCCGCCTACTCGCAGTTGGAGGTGCCGTGGACGGATTGGCTGCGCACCCAGGCGGGACTCCGCGGGGATCTTTATCATTTTGATGTGAACTCCAAATCGCTCGCCGCCAACTCGGGCTCCGAGTGGGATGGAATCGTCAGTCCGAAGGCGGGCATCGTTCTCGGACCCTGGAATGACACGGAGTTTTACCTCAACGGCGGGTTTGGCTTTCACAGCAACGATGCACGAGGCGTGACGATCACGCAGGATCCGATCACGGGGCAGGCGCTCTCTGATATTCCCGCGCTCGTGCGGACCCGTGGGGCCGAAGTGGGCGTTCGCACCCAGCTCATTCCCACGCTGACCTCCAGCCTCGCGCTCTGGTATCTCGAAAGTGAATCCGAACTCGTCTACGTCGGGGATGCCGGAAACATCGAAGCCGGCGGGGCCAGCGAACGCTACGGGATCGAATGGTCGAATTACTGGAGACCGGAGGACTGGCTCACGATCGATACAGAGTTCACCGCGACCGAAGGACGTTTCGTCGATAGCGGCGAGGAGATCGAAAACTCGGTGCCGATCTCATTCTCCGGCGGGATCACTTACGGCAAACCCTCGGGTCCTTTCGCGGCGGTTCGCGCGCGCTACTTTTCCCCGCGCCCTCTCAACGGGGACGGCAGCGTCAAGTCGAAGGACGCACTCCAGATCAGTTCAAAGCTGGGCTATCGCGTCGAGGGTGACTGGGAAGTCGCGCTCGAATTTATCAACCTGCTCGATTCAAACGACAACGATATCGAGTATTTTTACACCTCAAGACTCCCCGGGGAAGTCGCTGGCGGAATCGACGACACCCACGTTCATCCCTACGAACCCCGTCAGGTGAGGTTGAGTGTCACGAAGCATTGGTAGGCGTTCGTGATCACGCTACTGCAGTAGGAACGCCGGCTAATTGAGGAGCGCGATCTCGATGCGACGATTCGCTGCCTTTGCCGCAGCCGAATTTCCAGACTCGATAGGCTTCGTTCCCGCGTAGCCAATCGTCTCAATCCGGTCGGGCGCGATTCCCAATTCAGCGAGGTATAGCATCGCGGCGACGGCGCGCGATTCCGAAAGGGCCTGATCGTAGCTCTTGTTGTCATCGGTGTGACCCTCGATCACGATTCTGGCGCTCGGGTTGTCGGTAAGGTAGTCAAAGACCTTGTCCAGTTCCTGCTTAGAACCCGGAGTAAGTTCGGCCGAAAGCGACGGGAAGTTCATTTCTCCCATGTCGAGTTCTTCGTTGAGCGAGACCGGCTTGGCGTAGGCCGGGACGAAGTCTCCGAAGATCCGTTCGAGGGCCTCCGGTGAATAGCCATTCAGAAGATCGGCGAGCTTCTGGCTGTAATCGAGGTATTCGACCTTGGGTAATCCACTGTCGAGAGAGATGTGGGAGGCAATGAGATCACCTGAGAATTGAGCGGTAGCGTCTGTACAGAACAACCCCGTGGCAGCAATTGCCACGCAGGTTGCTAGACGCTTTCCCACCTTCATAAGTATGAAAAATACAGCCAATGCGATAAATTACAATTAATTTTCCTGAGAGCGACTTTATCGCTGTCGTTGCTGTACCTTGCTAGGGGTGCTCCCATGGCCATAGTTGAGGGAGAACACATGAGGATTCCCTGGCAGAAAATCTTACCGAACGGTGGCCGTCTTTTTCTCGGAGGTGGGGCCAGCGTTCCCTATGTCCTGGTCGAACAACTCCTCGAGGAGGCCAACTCTTTTCAGGACGTCGAATGGATGCACATTCACACGCTTGGGGAATTGCCCTGGCTTGAGCCTCGTTACCGGGGGCATTTTCGGACGAATACCTTTTTTCTGACCCGGAGCATGTGGGATGCGGTGAACGAGGGGTTTGCCGACTACACGCCGTGCCCGATGTCGGATATCCCGCGGCTTTTTGATCAGGGAATTATCAAACTCGACGTCGCGCTGATTCAGGTGAGTCCTCCGAACGAGGATGGCATGGTGTCACTGGGAGTGAGCACCGACGTGCTCTCCTCTGCGATTCGGAATGCGCGGACCGTCGTCGCTCAGGTCAACCGCATGATCCCCAACACGCACGGGGATTCCTTGATTCCGCTGAGCGCGATTGACTATCAGGTCGAGCACGACACGCCTCTGATGACGATGGCGCCAAAGAAATTCAGCGAGCGTCATCGAAAGATCGCCGGGTATGCCGCGCAGCTCATCGATGATGGATCAACGATTCAGGGGAGCCTCGGCGACTGTCCGCAGACCGTCCTCGAAGAGCTGAACCGCAGCCACCGTGACCTCGGGATTCACACCGGGTGCTTCACCGATGCGATGATGGAGCTCGTTAAATCGGGTGTCGTCACGAACCGGAAAAAGGAATTTCAAAAGGGTGTCACCGTCGCGACCCATTGCCTCGGATCGCAGGACCTCTATGAATTTCTGGACAACAATCCCGACATCGAGATGCACAGTTCCGAGTGGACGAACTCGCCGCATCGAATCAGCAAGCACCCTAACATGGTTGCCATTAATGGAGCGCGGGAGGTTGATCTCACAGGGCAGGTCGTGCGGGATTCCCGCGGCCATCGCTTTTACGGCGGGATCGGTGCGACTCAGGATTTTATCCGGGGTGCCGCGGGTAGTAATGGTGGTCGCCCTATCATTGTTCTCACCGCGACGCGGAACGGCGACAGAGCTTCGCGAATCGTGACGGGACTTTCCTCGGGAAGCGGTGTCTGCACCTCCCGGGGTGACGTTCACTACGTCGTCACGGAGTTCGGAGTCGCCAATCTCGTGGGGCAAAGCATCCGGCAGCGGGTCCTTCGCCTCGTTGAAATTGCGCACCCTCGATTTCAGGAAACGTTGCTGGAAGGCGCTCGACGGCAGGGCTGGATTCCGAAAACGTTCGGAGCGACCTCCGGGAATATTCGGAACGATGACAGCGAAATTGAGATCAAGAAACTCGATTTCTCCGGGATCCAGTATGTCGTCCGCCCGCTTCATCCCAGTGACATGCGTTCGCTTCAGGAATTTTTCTACGCACAGGATGAGGAAACGATCCGCCTGCGATATGGCTACGCGATGCCGAGGCTCGATGAGCAGACTTCGTATCGGATGTCGTCGGTGGATCAGTCCAAGGATCTCGCCCTCGGCGTCTTTTACCGCAATCACTTGAGAGAGGATCTCCGCGCCGTCGGGCGTTTCTATGTCGATCCTTCGGGAGACACCGCCGAGATCTCGTTTCTCGTTCACGAGAATGCCCGCCGGAAAGGAATCGCTCAGTATCTCCTCAGCGAGATGGCGGTGATCGCGCGGGAACGGGGGATTCTGAAATTCTGGGCCAGCGTCCTCAAGCGCAACGTCGCGATGGCACGTCTCTTCGTGAATTTCGGCGCGAAGCGAAAGAGCGTTCCCGGAGAAGACAGCGACGAATTCTGGCTCGACATTGAGGGCCTGTTAGAGCAGAAAGTGAAAGCGACCGCTTCCAAATTGGGAATCTATTCCACGGTGGAATGCCTGAAACACGACACGGGCCCGGGTCATCCTGAATCCGCGGCACGGTATCAGGCGGTTTTGGACGCACTCGCAGCGGTGCACGGAGCCAAACGCATCCCCGATCGAGTCGCGACGGTGGAAGAGGTGTTACTCGTCCACTCCGCGAGTTATCACGACCTCGTGCGCATCGATATCGACGAGTTCCGCGATAATCTCCGAACCGGTGACACGATGATTTCGCAGGATTCCTACGACGTCGCGATGGCGGCGGTGGGTGGCGTCCTCGCGGCGGGAGATGAAGTCATGTCAGGGGCGATCGACGCCGCCTTCTGTGCGGTGCGCCCGCCGGGTCATCACGCGACTGAAGACCGGGGAATGGGTTTTTGTATCTTCAACAACGTCGCGATCCTCGCTCGATATCTCCAGACGAAACACGGAGTCGGTCGCGTTGCGATCCTCGATTGGGATGTCCATCACGGCAACGGGACACAGGATATTTTCTACGAATCAGAGGACGTTTTTTATGTGTCTTCCCATCAGGAAGGCGTGTTTCCCAATACCGGTTTGAAGGGGGAGGTCGGATCGGGGAAAGGACTCGGAACGACGCTGAATTTTCCGCTCCCTCTGGGCACCCGGGATGCGGCTCTGATTCGCGTCTGGGAAAAGGCGCTTGAGAAAGTCGAAGCCTTCGCGCCTGAAGTGATTATCATCTCGGCCGGCTTCGACGCCGCGACTGAGGATCCCATGGCTGACTTTTTGATCACCGTTGATGGATTCGCGACTCTGACCGGAATGGTGAAGAAAACCGCTGATCGAGTCTGCGGCGGAAAAATAATCTCCGTTTTGGAGGGCGGATACGATCCACCGACGCTCGCTGCATGCGTTCTGCGCCATGTCGAAGTTCTCGGTGGCGAGTAGTAGTCTGGTCGCCGGGGGGCGGATCGTTCCGCTCCTCAACTTTCTCCACCGCGGAGTCACGCACGTGGGCGGGTCGAGGTCATGGGGATGAGGCAACAGGGTAGGGTCCCGCACCTAACCCTGTCAGGTCACTCTTTTCGGTGGTTTATCTGGCTGAAAGCGTTGCTTTCGTTTTCGGCCAATCCTTCTTTAACTCACCTGCCTCCCGGATTGTCATGTTGTCGATGTGTATCGTCCCGAGGTTCGTCGCAGTGATACCGATATTGTAATTTACGAACTCAGCACCAACGCCCTCGTCCTCACCATAGATCGTCGGGCCGTCCTGAAAGCGGACGAGAAATTCATTGTCCTTGATCTCAACCATGACGTGATACCACTTGTCGAGTTCGAGAACGAAGTCGCTTTCCGCGATGGTCGTCTTCTCGTGGTCGACGAGAATCTCGGTTCCCTCCGGGCCGAAGTAGATTCTCCGCAAGTGATGACCGGCTTCAATGATGGGCAACAGTTTGGTGAAATTTCCTCCCGAGATCTTGAACGAATATTTGATGATCACGTCCTTCGGCGATCCGGAAAACTGAAGGCGTGGCGCGGTTCCGAGATGTCCGTTCCCCTGAGCCTTTTTCTTCGCCTGATACTCGGGACTCGATTGCGTTCCGACGAGCAGTCCGCCTTTACTCTCCCAGGTGGTTCCCTGACCCGGTTTAAAAACGGGATGTCCTTTTCCGATCACATAATCACTTTCGAAATCATCGTCGAGGAACACGTCACCGGCTTCGGCGAGAACAGGGGTCAGCTTGTTGGGTTCCTCACCGGAGCCTGAATGAGGCACGAAGCACACGCTGAGGGCAAGTGCGATGACACTGGTATAAAGTGGTGATTTTTGCATGTGTTAGTCCTCTCTGGAGGTGTCGGGAAGGGGGCGGGGGCGGGATTGAGTGATTACTCAAATCCGAGAGGATTCGAGGCATCGACGGGAGGCGTGGTTTCGGAGGATGCCGGCGTCGCGACCTCGCTGCTCTCTAAAAGCGTCCGGAATTCTTCGAGCCAATTTTTGAGACTGGTGTGGTTGGGGTTTCCCTTTAGAAGTGCCAGCATCGATTGGGCGCCTTGTTTGGGAGAGTGGCTGCTGTAGATGTCAGTCGCTTTCCGCCAGTAAAGTTGGGGAAGTCGCTCCGTTTGGAACTTGTCGAGTTCGAACTGGTTGTCTTCCTGCATGATGAGGACGAACCGCTTTTCGAGTTCGATGCGACGATCCCACGCCGCGCCGAGGCTTTCCGGGCGCTCCGATCGCAGATAGGGAAAAACGGTTTGCTCGTAGACCTGACCGAATCTCCCGGGTTCGAAGCTCCAGTTCGGTACCTCGAGTGACTTGTCGAGTTTGTAGGCTTCCGCGAAAATGCTCGTTTTAACCGACTCTTCCAACGTCTTCATGCCTGACCTCTCCAATTCCTCGGCATGTGCGACGATATTCGCGACGAAATTTTCGAGCTCCGGGATGAGCGCTTCCCGTTTGACGCCTTCGGCCGCCTTCATCGTCAGGACGAGATACTGAAGTTGCAGGCGCAGTGCGGCGAGGTTGGATTTCGATTTGATCTTTTCCTCGTTTCGCTCTCTCCAGGCCCGGAAGTCGGTGAAAGAAGCGTCCTTCGCATCGAAATTCAGAGTCTTGTGGCACTGAAGGTAAAACTCATAAGCGGCCTTATCACTGGCTGCTGCCGCTTCAAAGGCACGCACCGCACTCGTCCGAAGCGAGACGCGGTTGCCGTTGAGCACTTCTTCAATCGTTTCCAACTCGCCGAGGATGCTCTCGACCTCCCGGCCTGACAGAGGTTCAGCAGAGGCGCGGGGACCCGTCAGTCCTCCGGAAAGAGTAATAAGGCAGGCAAAAGTGAATAACGCGCGAGTCATGGAGTAAGAGGATCTAAAAAGAATAACAGACAGGGTTTTGTTAGTTACAGAAAAGACGGGCTGTCCCGATTTTCCGGCAAATTGTTATCGAGGGATTTTTGAAACGTTTAGCGCCATCAGGAAATCAGAGGGATTCGAGCTGCCGCAATGGAAGGTGAGAATAGAACCACTGCTCTTCGAGAAAGTTCTGCATTAAATCGCCGGGAAACGAGTGCTCTTGAAACCGACCGCGGTGCGACTGATATGATCCGGCGCCGGAAGGGGAGGGGTGCGTTGGGCCGGCGGAAACTCCCGTCACCCGGTCAAATGAGTGACTGCTCGCAGCAGCTCCGGTTTCAGAGGTGCCGGGGAGACGTCGTGCAGCTGGATGCCCGTGCAGCGATTGAAGAGCAGAAACGATTTCAATTCACGGTGCAGCGCGTGAATGAATGCATCGGGTTTCGGCAGGGACAGCTCGAGCGCAAGGTGGTGAATGTGAAGCAGCGATTCCTTTCGGGCGACTTTGCAGTCCATTCGGCCGACGAGTTTTCCATCCCATAAGATCGGCAGCGAGAAGTAGCCGAATCGTCGTTTTGCCGCGGGAACGTAGCACTCGATCTGATAGTCAAATCCGAAGAGGTCCTCGATCCGCTTGCGCTGGATAAGCAAATTGTCGAACGGAGAGAGTATTTTCAGTTTGCTGCGAGTGAGCGGTTTGCTGAGTGCTTCCAGCGATCCGGGGAGGGCGTAAAAGGTCATCTCATTGACACGGATCGGCAGCAGTTCACCGTTCGACACCATGTCCTTCACGGTCCCGGTAATGAGACGCTTCGTGTTCTTTCGCAAATAGGCGAACTCGGCAGGACGTCCAAGGCCGTTTGCGAGGAGGAACCGGGTGATGAGGAAGCGGGCGTATTCCTCCGGTTCCGGTTCAGTGGTGTCGATCCCCTCAGGCAACACCCGTTCGGTAAGGTCGTAGACTTTGTGAAAATTGACGCGGCAAGGCACCATGAGATCCCCCTGCATGAAGAGATACTCGAGCGCGCGTTTCGCGGGTTTCGTTTTCCACTCGCCGAGCCGTTTTCCGGTGTAGTCAAAATCCCTCGCCATGAGGGGGCCTTCTTTGCTGATGCGTTCGAGCACCGACTTCATCATAGGTTCATCGCGGTCATACCAGTGATCCTGGTCGCCTCTTCTAAGCGCACCTTTCCGGGGCAGGCTGAATCGATAGTCCCGTATCGGGAGGTAGGCAGCGGCATGAGACCAGTATTCAAAAACCACCTTGTCATCGAGGAGTTGATCGAGCTGGGCCGGTGCATAGCGCGGATTCCGATTCCACAGAGTGTGGTGGTGCGCGCGCTCAATGACCGAGATGTATCGATCTGGATGTAACCAAGGTGCTCAATCGCCGACAGCGTCGCGGCGGTTGCGGAGCCGGTCGGTTTTGTTGGCGGCACCCGCTGCGAAAGCAGGACCAGCTTTCTCGCCTGGTGTATCGAAAGGGATTCTTCCATCGCTCAAATTCCGGCAGCACTATTGAGCGAATGCCAGAGTGGATATTTGCTCGAAGTCACGGAGGCGCGAAGAAATTCTTATATGCCGAGGATCCAGCTCTATCTGACGCCTTTCTTGAAAGTGGCTAAAAGGTTCATCGCGGAGGAGGGTTTCAATCGCTGGATATCAAAATCAGGATCGAGGAACTCGCTAAACCCTTCGAGGTGACGGGCGCCTCCCTCGTTCAGATCCGAGAACCCCATGACCCATTCGGGAAACTCCCGTTCCTCGATTTTCCGTTCATACAGCTTCAAGACGCCGTAGTGGCGTTCATCGCTGCAAATAACATCGAACAGCTGCCGAACCTCTTTTTCATCGCCTTCGATGACCTGAAGCACGTTGCCGTTTTTATACAAAAGCATTCCCGTGATTCCTCGCCTCGTATTGTTTTCACGGCTCACTTTCAATATGTCCATGATTCCGTCAGACGACAGAAGGCCGCGGGTGCAACTCGCGTAAGCGATTTGGATCATCGATGGGTTGGCTGGCGCTTCCTTCATATCAGTTTGCAGAGAGTGAAGATCAGGGTCTTCCGATTGGAAGTGATCTCTCCTTATCAGACTAGGAATTCCCGTGTCGAAAGTCAACCGACCCGAGTCGGGTGCGGATCTCACGGTGGAATGTATATGCGAAGAAAGAGATTCTCACGCGGAGGTGCGGAGATTGGGAGATTGGGAGATTGAGAGATTGAGAGATTGAGAGATTGAGAGATTGAGAGATTGAGAGATTGAGAGATTGAGAGATTGAGAGATTGAGAGAAAAAAACTCTGCGGCTCTGCGTCTCTGCGTGAAACTTCCTGATCAGTAATGGACGGGATTTAGCGGTTTTCAGGGAGTCGATTGACGAGGTTTCTCAGTCGAACACTTCCGGAGACGTCTTTGCCTGCGGCGACGTCCTCTTCCCGGAAGGTCGCGTAGAGGATCTCACCTTCTCTGCCGCGGTTGCGATCGTAGGTAATCCAAATGAGACCGTCTTTGTCCTCGACTCCATCCGGGTAGGAAACACCCTTTCTCTCATCGAGCAGCAATCCGTCACTCCATGTCTTCCCTTCGTCCCCGGAAAGCAGCGCGGTAAGGTGGCTGCGGCCTGTAAAGTGATGATGATTCACGAGGAGAAGCTTGCCCGAAGCGAGGCGACGAATGAAGAAACGTGCTCCCGGGGATTTGATTGTGCTCGGTGTTCCTTCTGACCAGGTGCGCCCTTTATCTTCTGAGAAACTCTCCCAAAGGACGCCGCTGTTCGTTCGGATCAGCATCCAGAGACGCCCGCTCTTCAGCTCAGTAATCATGTTCTCCAACGCCCAGGGAGCGGACTCGACAGCACCGTGGAGTTTCCACGTCTTCCCCTTGTCGGTGGAGATGCCGACGCCGTGCAGGGCCGGTTGCTCCTTGTCATTTCTTCCGGTCTGCCATCCGTGAACCGGCTCTTTGGCGTGGGTAACCGGCATGAGCCATTCGCCCGAGGAGAGAACCGTAACCTTGTTCATCCGGAAGCTGAACGGCACGTCGTATCCAACGCGGAATTCGGTTCCAAAAACCGGCGGCGTCTCGTCGGGAGCATCGCA
>JBLXHA010000001.1:0-815756 GCA_048260165.1 Verrucomicrobiales bacterium | reverse complement strand
GGATTTAGGGATTTAGGGATTTAGGGATTTAGGGATTTAGGGATTTAGGGATTTAGGGATTTAGGGATTTAGGGATTGGTTTGATTTTTAGTTCCTGCACCCGTTTACACCAAATTCAGGGCGCCGGAGGGGACGGCTTCGAGGTTGATGGCTGCTTCAAATGCGGTTTCCGAGGGGATGCGGGCGAGGGGTGATTGCGCGCGGATCGCGGCGGCTTTCCAGCGGGCAAAATGGCGGCGGTAGGCTTCGACATAGTGCCGGAGAACGGTTCGGTCGATGCGTCGGTCATGGCTCGCTCGGCTTTCGGTGTCGATGAACTCGTAGTTACCCTCCCAGTTCGGGTTCGATTCTTCGCGAACGAAGGGGCATAGGATCATGCCGCGCCCGCTGTGATGGAGGAGCGCCTGCATCGTCGGGCCGGGATCGGAGAGAAAAAGCAGATCGCTGATGAAGACCCGGAGGGATCGCGCCCGCAGCGGAATCGCCATGAGATTGGGCGAGGCGGAGGATTCGGTTTCAGGCATTTCGCTCGCGATCTGCTCCCAGTGGTGGGAAAAGACGGCGCCGGGTTCGAGTGCTTTCCAGCGTGGGCCTTTGGCGAGATAGGCATGTGTCGCGGCCCCTGATTTTTCGCCGGAGGCGATCGCGAAGTAAAAGAGTTCGAGCGCCCGTGTTGCTTTGGCAGGGTTAGAAAACATCGAGTCGGAGACGTCGAAGATAATCTCGACGACGGGTCGCACCTCCTCGCGATAGAGTTTGAGCGAGTAGTTGCCGGTGCGCGCGTAGGCCTGCCAGTTGATGTGCCGGGGATCGTCGCCGGGGAGGTAGTTGCGATGGTCCTGGAAATCGAGCGAGCTGCCGACTCCGGAGCCCGAGAAATCACCCGAGCTGCCCCGCCAGTTGCGATCTTTGAGGGGCAGTGTGAAAAGTTCCGCGTAGCGCCTCGCCCGGGCGGCGAGTGCATTGAGATCGTAATCGGTGGAGACGGCGGCCATGGATCACTTCAGGTTTTTGAAAAAATCGCGGTAGCTCGCGTGGCTGCGAATCCGGGGAACGATGAGGCTCACGGCGGTGGTTGCGAGCGCGATGTAGAAAAACAGCGGTTTGTCGGCTTCTCCATCGGCTGCCGCGAAAAGGAGCACGGAAGGGAGCGGAACGATGCTGTAAATCAGTTCTTCGTAATGTCGGATCGCGTTTGCCATGACGAGGACCAGCATCGAAACCATGAGGAGGCAGGCCTGAACGAAGGTGTAAATACCGAAGGTGAACTGGCTCGAGGTTTGCCGGTGGAAAAAGAGCTGGATGATCACGAGCGGAAAAATGAGGACGTTCGGACCTGAGATGATCGCGACCCAGTCTTCAGTGCGGGAGGGGCCTTCGCCGTCGAAACTTTGAAGCAATCCAAATCCGGCCAGCCAGACGGCTGACGCGAGGCAGAAGAAGCCGAGTCCACTGATCCATCCCGGAGCAAAGACGAGAGCAAACCCGCGTGTAATGAAATTTTTCCGAAAGGGGATGAGGACGCGGGCGTAGTTGGGAAGCGCTTCCGTGACCGCATCGATCACCGCGAAGCTCAAAACGATGCCGCTCGCAACGATGATGATCTCACCGATATCCACCGGGAGCAGGAAAAAGCAGTAGACGACCCCGCACATCGTGAGCGCGGCGAGTCGTTTCACGGTGGCGAGGTTTTCAGATTGATAGGCGATGCGGCTCGCTCCGAAGGCGAGGAAAAAGAAGCACCCGTAGAGGCTGCAAATCGCAAGAAGCGCGAGAGTGGCCGCTTCATCGGAGTTGATCCCGCTGCGGAAGATTTGTTCGCTCACGCCAACGAAGAGCCCGATAATCCCGATCGCGGCACCGATGACGAGAACACCGCGGAGGAGAAAGTTTCTGAAGACGGAGAACCCGATCGTGATCGCGCTCGCGAGCGCGGAGCCCACTCCGAGAAGGAGGAGGGTGACGAGATCGAGAATGAGATCGACGTTCCCGAAAAAGTATCGCATCACGAGGTAGGGAAGCACGCCGGTGATGAAGAGCAGCGTCTGCGCGTTGAGCGCGGTCCACTTGCCGAGGGTGATGCGCCAGCCGCTCAGTTTCGTGAGCTGGATCAGGTCCATCGTGTTGAGCTGATACTCGGAGCTGAGCGCGTTGAATCCCCGCAGCGGTTGGACGACGAGCAGGGTCGTGATGATGAAGAACCAGAAAAATCCGTTCGCGTCGGCTGATCCCGGTTCAGCGATGTTCGCGACGAAGCAGAGGACCATGAAGGTCTGAAGGAGAATGAACGCCACCGCGAAAAGACTCGTCCTCATTCCCTGACGCAGTTCCTTCACCAGCATCGGACTGAGCCGCGCCGGAAAATCGGTCATCGATTCGCCGATTGGGTCTGGGGTGCTGGTGGAAGGTTTGCTCATGGGGCCACTTCGTGGCGGAAAAGGTGAAAAGGAGGGGCTTGTTAGAGAGAGAGGCTGACCTGACAGGGTTTGGTCGGGGAATTAACCCTGTTGGGTGGTGGGCTTGATAGGGTTAACTTACGATGGGAGTGCCTGAGGCTTCGATCTCTCCGAGGATTTCGATGAAGGCGTCTTCGAGGCGTCTTTCGCGGAGATGGAAATCGGTCACGGGGAGGTCGTCTTTGATCATCCGGCGAAGCACGGTGGCGATGACCTCATCGTCGATGGAATCAACTTCGATGCGCCCGCCGTTTTTGGTGGCGTCTTTAAAGGTCACGTTAGGGGCGAGGGACGCCCATTCCCGGAGGCGTTCCCGGGAATGCGCGAGCTGAACTTCGATGAGCGAGGTTTCCGCGGAACCTTTTCTCAGGCTCTCGGAGGTGCCGTGGTGGATGATTTTTCCCTGATTGATGAAAAGTAGCGAGTCACACATTTCATCGAGTTCCGAGAGAATATGCGAGCTGATGAAAACGGTCTTTCCCTCCTCCGCAAGAATGCGGATGAGATGTTTCAGTTCGACGCGGGCCTTCGGATCGAGCCCGGCGGCGGGTTCGTCGAGGATGAGAACGTCGGGGTCATGGATGAGGGCGCGTCCGAGGCAGAGTCGCTGGCCCATCCCTTTGCTGAGCTTGTCGATGAGCCGGTCGGAGAGACTGCCGAGATCGGTAAAGTCCATCACGTCGGCGATGCGCTCGATACGTTCCTGCCCTTTGTAACCGAGCGCTCTCGCGAAAAAGTCGAGATACTCGAGCACGGTCATGTTGTTGTAGGTGCCGTAGTGATCGGGCATCCAGCCGATGCGTTTGCGGACTTCGCCGGGGTATTTGATGACGTCATAGCCGGCGACCCTGGCGGTGCCGCCGCTCGGGTAATCGAGGGTCGCGAGAATGCGCATCGTCGTCGTTTTACCGGCTCCGTTTGCTCCGACAAATCCGATGACCTGTCCGCGCTCGACGGTGAAAGAGATGTCGTTGACGGCATGCACGCCGGTGAACCAGCGCGAGAGATTCGTGACCTCGATCGCCGGTGTCGTCGGCGGGGTTGCCGGGGTCGTGGCGGTGCCGCTCGCGCGGGACGCTTCAGCGGGTTCCCCGGCTTCGGATGGGGTGTCGCTCAAGTCACTCATTGGTCGATGCGGGTGATCCGGCTTCCGGACGGGTGAGGGTTTCTTTTTCGAGCGGTGTGCCTGTCAGGAGCATTTGGGTGTTTTCCCAATCGATTCCGGGATGGGTCGGGAGCGCGAAGGCTTCGGGTTCGATCACTTTGGCGAAGAAGCGATTCGGTTCTTTGCCGAGGTTCCTGATCGTCGTCTTTAACGTGGCGTTGAAGTTGTCTTTTGCCGCGAAGAGCCATTCTTCGAACTCATCGGCGGTGATTTCCTGAAGCGGGATTTTGCTCCCCGAGGCGACGGTGGTGTTCTCAGGAAGGGTCCATGTCTTGCCGTTTTCGTCGCGATAGAGAAGTTCGCTCAGACCGGTGTCGAGGGCTGACGTGAGAACGGGGATACCGTCATTGAATCCGGCGTTTTCAATTCGCGAGCGGGTTGAGCTCGCCGCCCGAATGGAAAATCCCTGTTCCGATCGGCTGCGGAAAAAGCCGCCCTGATAGGTGGTGTTCGCAATCTCGTAGAGCGTGGACTGGCTGCCGCTGCGCGAGAAAGGGTTGTAGGTGCTGGAGGGGAGGTCGACGGGATTGATGTCGTAGGGGATTTCGGTCTCAAATCCCTGTTTGATCATCACTCCGGTGCGACTGATTTGCTCCTGTGTGGTGTAGATGCGCATCTCGTTGCGTCCGGGGTGGAGGTCGGCAAATATGGCCCTGAGTCCGGTTCCGCCGACCCCGTCCATGAGAAAGATCGCGGCGATGAGAATGACGCAGGCGGCGAGCGAGATGATGGGAGTCGTAATGAAGAGGCGGTGGCGCCGGCCTTTTTTCGCGAAGACGAAAAGGTTCACCGGTGCGACGAGGATCGCGAAGATCAGGAGGAGAATGAAAACGAAAACGGGATCGAAGGTTTTGACACCGAACCGTTTCTGCAGTTGCCAGTTGTTGGAGAAATCGTTTTCGAGCGATTGGTCCCGGGCCTTGTAGCTCTTCAGGAGGGGGCCGCGTTTCGAGATCAGCCTCGAATCGAGTTCGGAGCCGTTCCATTGCCTGACACTGATGCGGCCGAGGCTGACGGCTGTTGATTTTCTGAGATCCGGCTTCTCCAGAAGCGCCTTTGGAATGCCGGTCAGTTCGCTGTCGTCCTTGTAGAAAATTTCGAGGTTGCCGCCGAATCTCACCCACGACCGCAGCGCTTGGAGTTGCGCGGTCGAAATTTCGGAGAGGCTGTCGACGTCGATGAGGAGTCCGTCGAGCGCGGAATAGCCGATCCAGTTGGTCGGCAGGTAGTCGGGTTCGAAGCTGTGGCCGAAAAAGTGATTCTGAGAGTCGTTCTTTTTCACCAGGTCGTTCAATTTCGTCAGATTGCGCTGCGCAAGTGTTTTGCTGAGGGCCAGCTTGGGGAAGCTCCGGTTCGTTTGTTCGCCATTGTTCCGGCTGAAGCGTTCGAGTCCGTTCGCCGTGATCGTGACCTCGAGATTGCGGTAGTCGTAAGCGAGGAACGCGGGAGCGAAGTGGAAGATGATGTCTTCCCTGATCTCGGTGCCGTTTTTGACAGCAAACTGGAAACGGGATTCCGTGCTCAGCTTTCGGGAGCTGTTGCCTTCTTTTAACGTGACTACCCAGACGCGATCCGCGCCGGAATTGTTGCGGATGGTGATTCGGTAGGGAAGGGCACCCTGTCTCGCCGCCTTTCCGAAAACACTCTGAACCGTCGCGGAGGTGTCGGGCACTTTCCCGTAAGTGACTTTGGCGATCTCGTCCTGAGCGGTGGCGGAGAAGCTCACAAGGAGGCACGCCGCAATGAGGGCAAAGCATTTCAATTGGGAAAGCATGGAAATCGGATGGTGAAGAATGAACGGGCTCCGGGGAGGAATTCTTGCAAGCTCACGACAGATTTTCGCAATCAGCTGTCTTTGAGCGTTGAGGGAAGATCTAGCGCCTGGCGCGGAATCTCTTCGAGGAGATCGTTAACGACGTCCCGGCTTGTCCGTCCTTCGATGCGTGCCTCGTATTCGAGAATGATTCGGTGTTGGAGGACCGGAGCGGCGACGGCGGCGACATCTTCGAAGCTGGTGTTGATTCGGCCTTCGATGAGCGCCTTGGCTTTTGCGGCAGAGGCGAGACCGAGTGCTGCCCGCGGGCTCGCTCCGAATTTGATCGCGTCAGCGCTCTTTGACTGGCCGCGATGCGTGCCGTCGACGATGCGGGCGATGTAGTTGGCGACGACGTCGGGAAGGTAGATTTGCCGGACCGCTTCGGTGATCGTTGCGAGTTCTTCACCGGTCATTACTTTTTCCACGGTCGGCTCGACTCCGATTTCGCGGTTCAGGACGATTTTCTCCAAGGTCTCGACGGGGTTCCGGTAGACTTCGAGTTTGAAGAGAAAGCGATCGAGCTGTGCTTCGGGGAGCGGGTAGGTGCCTTCCAGCTCGATCGGGTTTTGCGTCGCGATAACGAAGAAGGGATCGGGAAGCTCGTGAGTGGTACCTAATACGGTGACTCGTCGTTCCTGCATCGCCTCGAGAAGTGCGGACTGCGTCTTCGGTGAAGCCCGGTTGATCTCGTCGGCGAGGACGAGGTTGGCGAAAAGGGGGCCTTTTTGAAAAACAAACTCGCGGCCGCTCGCTGTTTCCTGAAGGACGGGGTTACCCGTGATGTCGCCGGGGAGCAGGTCCGGGGTGAACTGGATGCGCTTGTTGTCGAGGTCGAGACATTTGGAGAGCCCTTTCACCAGCTCCGTTTTTCCCAATCCCGGAAGGCCTTCGAGAAGGATGTGACCTCTTGCGAGCAGGCCGGTTACGACTTGATTGACTAAATCCTCCTGTCCAAAGAGCACCTGATTGAGGGTGTCCGTCAGTCGTTTAACTTTCCCGGCGTGTTCGGCGATTTCTGATTCCTCGAGCGGCATGAAGGGAATTGAAATGGTGATGAGATGAAATTGCGAGGACAATTCGAGGGATTGAACGAAAATTCTTCGCAAAAACGCTGAAACTACCGGTTGATTTTTCTTTAGAAGACCGTATCAAGTCATTCGCTCCGCCTCTGCGGGGCATTTTTGCTTTCCCCGGGCAGCGGGGCTTTCTACACAGATTAGGAAAATGGTTAAGATTAGACTCAGACGCGAAGGATCAAAAGATAAGCCTTTTTATCGAATCGTTGTAGCTGATGGTCGTGCTCGTCGTCAGGGCGCTTTTATCGAGCTCATCGGCACATACGATCCTCTCAAGGAAACGGACGACTGCAAGATCGATCTTGAAAAGGCAGACGCGTGGATCGCAAAAGGCGCTCAGCCTTCTGATACGGTTCGCAGCCTTATGAAGAAAGCTCGTCAGGCCGCTTCTGCGTAAGCAGGCAGGTTTGGTGCAATTCAAATTTCTCCCGGCGTCAGTGGCGCTCGGGAAATCTTATTCGGGAAAATGGAAGCCGGTCTCGCCGTTCATGAATTTCTCGAATACGTGGTGGTTCAATTGATTAACCACCCCGACGAAGCAAGCGTTCTCCACGAGAAGTCGGGGGAGCGTCATCTTTATAAAATACGTCTCCACCCCGATGATGCCGGTCGCGTCATTGGAAAAGGGGGGAAGACAATCGGTGCGATTCGCAGTCTCGCGATAGCATCCGCTCAGCTCAACGGTATCCGCGTGGATGTCGAGCTTGAGGAAAGCGACGATCGCTGAATCGGCGTGTCGGTTTAACTATGTGGAGATCAGGTCGATCTCTACTCAAAGGCGCTATATTTCAGAGTTGCCAAGCGGTGTGGAATCCGGCGAAGATTCAACCATGTGTCATCGCCCATCTCCGGTCTTGTTTTTGAGTCTCCTTTTCGTGGGATTTGCCGCTACGGTTTTCGCTGAGCCCTCGGAGACGGCGAAGCGTCTCGCTCAGGCTGAGGCGGATTTAAAAAATGCGCGGGAGAGTCTCCATGTCGCCCATCAGGAATTGGGAGAGAAGACCGAGACGATCAACCGGCTGGAAAGAACTCTTGAGAAGGCTCCGGGAGCACGCCGGAAAAAGGCAGGTTCTGCGGAGGAGGTGGCGCTGTTGAAGCGTGAGTTGCAGGCCGCCAAAGCCACGATAAAGAGGCTGGAAGAGAAAATCGAGCTCGATGCGGCTGCCGCCGGAAAGCGGGCGAATGCCGCTAAGGTTGCGGCTGAGGCTGAAAAGGTGAAGAAAGGTCCCGTTCCGAAGGCGCCTGAAATCTTCCGTGTGAGTTACGATTTGAATTCCGCGGCGAGCCTTGAGGGGCGGGAGAAAGCTCTGAAATGGATTCAGGAAAAGATCCGGGAGCGTCCAGGCGCGGGCTTTGAGATTCAGGGGTATGCCAATGATACGGAGTATGAAGAGGCCAACCGCTCGATCGCCGGTAACAGAGCGAAGTTCCTGGCCAGCTTTCTGAGGGTGAGCGGGATTCCCGCCGATTCGATTGTGAAGGTGTCAGGGCAAGTCAGCGGGGAGACCGGTGCGGCGGGGCGAATCGTTGAGGTAATCCGGGCACCGCAGGCAGAGTAAGGGGTTGTCTGTTCTGGTAGTGGCAGGGTGTTCTTTTCCAGGCGACGGCGGGAGTTTTCCGGCTTTTCCCTGAGCGCAGTTGAGGGGATTATTGCGTTAATGAGAGGGTGGTGCGCGCTTGTTCGAAAAAAGTGCGAAATTTTTCTCGATTTGATTGACAGGGTGGTGAGGAATCACTATCAACCGGCGCAGAAGTTCAAAGTGAGACGGAACTTTCCTGAATGTAATTTTTTATGTGGCGGAAAGCCTGATATTACGCTTAAGAGTAATTTCGCGAATTCACTGAGCGCTTCTGAGAAAAATCTTCGAAATGATACTATTTGGGTCTTTACCTCTTTGAAATATCTATCGTAGAGTCTCGATGTTAGGATGAGGCAGGTTGGCATCATCCGTAAAATTTTAATCTGAAATTATGAAATCACTGCTTACCTTGCTCACACTGATCGGAATTCTTGGGTTCTCGACCAATGGAATGTCTCAGATCCAACTCGCGGTGGGGGACATCAAAGTCGACGAGCCCGATATCGAGGCTCAGCCAACACCGCAGTTTCAGGCGGGTGGAGTTAAGAATAAGAACGTTCCCAATCCAAGGGAGTGGCTTGAGCTCGAAGTGAAGTTCGAGGTGAAGGGTGACAAAGACAAAATCGTTCCCGAATTGTTGTTCCGTTATTATGTGGGATTCCGTGATCAGACCGGTTCACCACGGATTCTGACAGGCGACGTGAAGCACATCAATGTGGTTCCCGGCGATGAGTATTATTCCAGTTGCTACGTGTCGCCGAGCACGCTGGGTGAGATCACCGGGGATTTTAAGAAATTCCAGCCATCTTCAGTGATCGCTCAGGGAGTTGAAGTTTACTACAATGGTGTCATCATCGGGGGCGCTTCCTCGATGAGTGGTTCCAAAGCGAAATTCTGGACGGGTGGAACCGTTGCGGGAATTCTTCCCAAGGCTGAAACTCCTTTCGCTTTGCTTTGGATTGACCGATACGCTCAGAGTGCGAAGCAGTAAGTGTCACTTCGCGACCGTTCCTCTTATTTAATATTTTCACGCTCCGTATTCCTATTGGAAAAGTAAATCATGGCAGATGATCGAATTATATCTTTGACGCTGGGTTCTCAGCAGATCACCGGCGCTATTTTCAGCAAAGGCGCTAATGGCAGCGTTAAGCTGGAGAAGCTCGAACATCGTGATTTTATCGGCGATCCCGCAGAGGACAGTTCGAGAAATGCTCAGGGAGCGCAGGCCTTAAACGAAATCGTAGCGGCGCTTAAGATAAAGGGTAAGAAAGTGTCCTACGTGGTCACTTCGTTCCCGGTTTTATTGAAGTTCGCCAGTCTTCCCGCCCTCGATGGTGCGCAGGTTGATCAGATCGTTGAGTTTGAGGCTCAACAGCAGGTTCCCTATCCCATTAATGAAGTGGTTTGGGGATACCAGCTCATGGGTGATCCCGATGATATCGAGGTGGAGGTTGTTCTCGCCGCGGTGAAGTCGGATGAGCTCAATGAGATCGACAATATGGTGACCGCATCCGGCGTGAAGTCTGCCGGTGCTGAGGTTTCACCCGTCGCTATTTTCAATGCTCTGGCTTACAATTACTCGGATCACGAGGGGACTGTGCTGCTGGTTGATATCGGAGCGAGAACGACTGATATGATTTTCCGCGAAGGTGGGAAATCCTTCATCCGGACGGTCAAGATCGGTGGCGCTGACATCAGCCGCGCGATTGCCAAGGAATTTGGAACCGAATTCGGGGGCGCGGATCTCCGTAAGATTAACGATGGGTTCGTTGCTCTGGGAGGCGCTTATGCCGACCACGAGGATCCCGAGATTGCCGGCATTTCAAAGGTGGTGCGTAATTCGCTCACCCGTCTGCATTCCGAGATTATGCGGACGATCACATTCTACCGCAGCCAGCAGGGTGGCTCGGCTCCGGAGATGCTGCTGCTGAGCGGTGCTACGTCCGGTTTGCCGTTTATTCGCGAATTTTTCGCGGAGAAGTTGAACCTGCCGGTCGATCATTTTAATCCGTTCCGGAATGTGCCCGTTGCGAAGGGTGTTGACTCTGCGTATGTCGCCGCAAATGCTCATCGTTTCGGCGACATCGTGGGTAGTGCGCTTCATCAGGCCGGCGAAGTGCCGATGGCGATCGATCTGATTCCGGAATCGGTTCAAAAGGAGAGAACTCTGGCGAAGCGCAAGCCTGCGTTGGTCGTTTCCGTAGTGGCTTTGGGAGTGTTTCTCGCGGCGATGGGCATCTTCTTTATGAAGGGCGCCGAGGTCACTTCCGCCAAAGCTGCTGAGATTGAGATGAAAGCCGCTGACCTGAAAAAGCATAACGATGCGATTCAGGAGGCGAAGGACGAGATTGTAAAGATAGACGGGCAGATGAACCCGTATAAAGAAGCTGTTATTCACCGGATTTACTGGGTTCGGGTATTTAATTACCTCGCTTCAAAAATGGAGAACGACTTGTTGTTTCTCACCACGATTGAACCGCTTTCCGCCGGCGTGCCGCTGATCGCAGATCAGGACAGCCAATTGAGCGTTGAAGGGGCAGGAGAGGCAACGACGGTAGACTCCTTCCTGATTAAAGGGCTTTGGCGCGAGAACCCGAAGGGGAACAACGTCGTCTACGAATACTTCAAGAAGCTTAAAGATGACGCCGCAGACGAGACGACCGATACCTTCTTCGATCTGAAGGAAGTCGATATCAGCGAGGTGATTGAGGTGGATGCCGGAACGAGCGATGACCGGTATGCTTATCCCTTCAAGATGACCCTTCCGCTACCCGAAGGAAACCAGGTGAAATTCAGCAAGTAATATTTTCCAGCAATCAGTATGAATTCTAAGGTTTGGTTAATTGTTTTTGGTGTCTTTTCTGCCCTCTTGATTGGTGGTTCAGGTTTCTTCGCCGTCTCTAAGTATAAGGAATATTCCGAGGCTGATTCCAGCTGGAATACCAAGGTGGGGACGATTGAGAGTCTTGAGGCTCGCGTTCCCTATCCCAACGAGGAGAATGAGGAGGCGGTCAAGCAGCAGGCGGTCGAGTATGATGCCGCTGTTAAAGGCTTGTTTGAGAGCTTGAATACTTTCCAGAAGCCCCTGAGGGCGGATCTGGAGAACACAGCGTTCCAGCAGTTGGTGAAGAAGCGGGTTGAAGAATTTCGCGAATTTGCCCAGGCGGGTGGAATGGCGGTTGATACCGTAGAAGAGTTCCAGCTCGGCTTCGAGCGCTACAGCGCCAATCTGCCTCCTCCGGCGATGGTTTCGATTCTCGACTACGAGTTGGACGCGATCGATAACATGTTGAGGGAGTTGGTCACTGCGGGGGTAACCTCGATGGAAACCTTCGAGCGGGATCTGATTCCCGGTGAGGCTTCGGGAACTGAGCCCAACAACGAAGGGGTTGTGGTCCATAAATACCCTGTCCGCTTGCGATTTGTCGCGCCTCACGATTCGTTTCAGTCATTCGTGAATCGGATTGCCAACGATGAGAACTATTTCTACATCGTTCGCGTTCTCAAAGTGAAGAACCAGGTAACCGAGGGGGCGCCGAAGCTGACCTCACAGGACGGCAGTGCTTTCCCTGTCTACGAGGATCAGAACACCAAGCAGGTCGCCGGATACGAAATGCTTCTGGAGTGGGGGTATGGCACCGACACGGAAGAGGCAGTTCAGGAGAAGGCCAAGGCCGCAGGGTTCACGCCGGCGAGCAAGGATGCCCGGGTTATCATGGGGCAGGAGCAACTTGAAGTGTTTATGATTGTTGATATCGCCCGATTTGTGAATCCGGACGACGTGGTCGCTAAAGAAGAGGCGGCTGCTGATAATAAAAAGAAGACTAGAAAACGATGAACGAAAAACCTTGGGATAAATATTTGCTGGTTGCAGTGGGTTTGGTCGTGATTGGCCTTTCCGCTCTCTTCGCGATGAAGGTGACGGGATTTTCGGATCGCTTTCAGCTGAAGTCGGCGGTTCCGAATAACGAGATTGCTGAGACCGATGCGCAAATTGCTAAGATTGCGACCGGCTATGTAAAGCGTAAGCTGGTCTGGCAGACTGTCGGGAAGGGATCAGGAGAAAGTAAGAAGCCTGTTCCTCTCTTTGTCTCCATTCCAATCGTCGAGGCCAAGGGCGTGTTGTATGACATGCTGGACCCCACGACGCCTCCGTTGAGGGAGCCGGTCTCCAATTCCTGGCTCATCGCGAATAATTTGGATTTCCTGTCTGCAGGGGTTCTGTCGCAGGATCCCGACGGTGACGGTTACACCAGTCTCGAGGAGTGGAATGCGAAGACGGCACCCAACGATCCGGATTCTCATCCTCCTTATGCTGACAAGCTCCTTTTTGTTTCCCGTGAGCAGCAGGAATATATGCTGAAGTTCGCGGCGCGTCCGGATCAGGAGCGTTTCCAGATTATGCGCGTGCCAACGCGGAAGTGGCCGAAACGTGAGAACTTCTATCTGCGGGTAGGGGAGACCTCCGATGATGGCCAGTTCAGACTCGATTCCTTTGAGGAGAAGAAAGCCAAGAACCGGTTCGGCATCGAAGTGGATGCCACCGTGCTTACGATCACTTACCTCCCGAAAGGGGAGCAGCACGAGCTCGTTAAGGATGTGGAGACGACTATCCCCACTTATTTTGCTCAAATGCAGTTTAAGTTGGATCCCTCGTTTATGGAATACGTGAAAGAAGGCGATGCTTTCAATCTCACGATCGACCCGGAGACGAAATATCGGGTGATTAAGGTTAATGAAGACTCGGTTGCGATTTCCTATCAAACAGGAGACGCAGCCGTGCAAGAAGTGGAAATTAAGAAGAACTAAGAGTTGACATAAGAGGGATATTCTGGTTTTGATTGCCGCTGCATCGGCACATCAGGAATTGAAACATCCTTTGCTGTAAAGAATTATGAACATGAGAGCTACAGACCGAACGATCACGTATTCCCTGATGGGATGTTTATGCGCGATTACCTCATTTGCCTGTATGTCGGGAGCCATCGCGGGACCTTCCGGATACGGTGGCGGAGGAAGTGGTGTTCCATCAATCGCATCACATTATGTGATCCGTTTGCAAGAGCGCGTAAAGAAGGCTGATGAAGCGGCTTTGCGCGGATCCCAGTTGATGGCCGACGGGGATTACCAGGGAGCGATCGATCAGTATCGCAACGCTCTGGATTTGCTTCCTGATGCGCCCATGACTGAGCCACGTCGTCGCGCCTACATTAAGCAGTTTGCCCGCGCCAGTGTTCTTCTTGCCCGCGACCGTGCGAATGAAGGCCGTTACCCTGAGTCGATCGCACTCGTGGAAGAGGTTCTTCAGCCAAGTGTCGCTCCGGACAACATCGAAGCTAAGAAACTTCTCGAGCAGCTGAACGACCCTGATTACTACTCACCTGCATTGACTCCTTCACACCTTGAGCGCGTGCGCCGGGTGAAATTGGCTCTGAAAACAGGCCAGGGATACGTCGACCTCGGTGACTATGACCGTGCCGACCGCGAGTATCACAAGGCGCTGAGCGAAGATCCTTACAACACTGCTGCGAGACGCGGACAGGAGAATAACGAGCGTCATCGTATGAATTACTACGATGCTGCTTACGATCACACTCGTTCGAAGATGCTTCGCCAGGTGGCTGCGGGATGGGAATCACCGGTTCCAAGCGGTCTTGATGTCGCTCCTGAAATCGGTCTTCCGACGGACACCAGCACGACAGACATTCGACGCACTGAGGAGAAGCTCAAGACGATCATCATTCCAAGTATTGAGTTCGCTGACACGCCTCTCAAAGACGCTCTTGATTTCATTCAGCAGCGAAGCGTGGAACTCGACATTTCCGAGAACATCGCGGCTAAGAAAGGTATCAACATCATTCTTGATGCAGGAGCACTTGGCGCAGCAGCGGCAACTCCCACGGCTCCGGCCGGTGGTGATGAAGGTGGCTTTGGATTTGCCGGCGGCGGCGGCGGTGGGGCACTCGATGCTGCAGGCGGAATCGGTGACACTCGTATCACGCTTCGTTTGGCCAATGTTCCTATCGCCGAGGCGCTCCGTTACACAACGTCACTCGCTCAGCTCAAATACAAGGTCGAGCCGCACGCTGTGGTTGTGATTCCTCTTTCTCAGCCTGACGCTGATCTCTTCACCAACACATACGTGGTTCCTCCTACCTTCCTTTCAATGGGAGACGGTGGCGGCGGCGGTGGTGGCGGAGCTGCTGCAGCGGATCCATTTGCTGATCCCGGCGATGCCGGCGGCGGTGGTGGTATCCCAACCCGTAAAACAGCCAAGGCCATCCTCGAAAGCGCCGGAATTTCATTCGGCACAGGTTCAAGCGCGATCTACAACCGTTCGTCTTCACAGCTGATCGTTCGCAACACTCAGGATCAAATGGAGCTCGTTGAAGCTTACATTGAATCGATCATCGGAGGCGTTGAGAAGCAGATCTACATCACTTCGAGTTTTGTTGAGATCGCTGAGACGGACACTGAAGAGCTCGGTTTCGACTGGTTGGTCGGTCCTTTCAACCTCGGCTCTCAGCCACGGGTGTTCGGAAGTGGCGGAACTTACGGAAACCAAATCGGCGGCGGCGCTGCGAGTGATTACGCATTCGTTAATCCAGCTACCGGCTTACCTGTGGGAACCAACCCTCTGACTTCAGGATTGCGCTCCGGTTCACAGGCGATCAGTGGTAACTCAATCGATGCTCTGATTGCCGCAGCTGCGGGATCAGGTGCTCCCGGTTCCCAGTTGGCACCGGCCGTGTTCGGTATCTCAGGCGTCTTTACTGACCCTCAGTTCCAGCTGATGATTCGCGCACTCAATCAGCGCAAAGGAACGGACCTTCTTTCTGCTCCTTCTGTGATGGCCCGAAGCGGTCAGCGTGCGAAAGTCGAAGTGATTCGCGAATTCATCTACCCAACCGAATATGATCCACCGGAGATTCCAAACACCTTTGGCGGAACTCAGACCGTTTCGTTGACTCCCGGTGGTGGCGGTTCATCCGGTGGCGGATTCCCCGTGACTCCTGCGACACCAACCGCTTTTGAGACCCGTAACACCGGTGTGACTCTTGAGGTTGATCCAGTGCTCGGTGCTGATGAATACACGGTGGACTTGAGCCTCGCTCCTGAAGTGGTTGAGTTCAGCGGTTTCATTAACTACGGAAGCCCTATTCAGACCACGTCTGTGAATGCTCTTGGAATCGCGACTCCGGTTGTGATCACCGAGAACCGAATCGAGATGCCTGTGTTTGACACCCGTAAGGTTTCCACTCAGGTCACTATTTGGGACGGTCAGACCGTTGCTCTTGGTGGGTTGATTCGCGAAGATATCCAGGACGTTGAGGATAAAGTCCCAATTATCGGTGACCTTCCTGTTATCGGTCGTCTCTTCCGTTCGAGCGTCGAGTTGCACCTTAAGAAGAATCTTACGATCTTCGTTAAGGCTCAGCTGATGGATCCATCAGGAATGCCGATTCACGGACGGATTCAGGATGAGCCGCTCCCAGAGCCTGTGCCACGTCCTCCGATCACGACTCCGACGACATTCGCTCCCGGTCCGATTCCTTACCAGAAATAAGAGTGGGCTCCCATTAGTTTGATTTTCAGAAAAGCGTGGCTCGTCGAGCTGCGCTTTTTTGGTTTCCACGGTAAGCTATGTTGAGAATCGCAGTGACGGGTGGGGTGGCCTGTGGAAAAAGTCTCGTAGTTGAGCGATTGCAGCGATTCTTTCCTGAGGGGAGGACGGCGCGACTCGACTGTGATGCGGTCGTGAAGAGCCTGCTTGCGGAGCGCGGGATTCAGGACGCGCTGATGAAGAGGGCGGAGGAGTGCGGTGTTTCGATCGCCTCAGGGGCCGGATTTGATAAGGATCTCCTGCGGAAAGTCTTGTTTGAAAATTCCACATTTCGTGAGAAGGTTGAGTCCGAACTCCATCCCCGTGTTCTCGCGCGTGCCGATAAATTTGCTGAAGAGCTGGATGACGGGACTCGAGTTTTGATTATTGAGGTTCCTCTGCTTTTTGAGGTCGAATTTCCCATTCGAAGAGATATGGTTCTTGTGGTTGCGGCCTCTGCCGAATCTCAAATGAGGCGACTTGTCGAGAATCGTCAATTACCTGAAGATCTCGCTGCCAATATTCTTAAATCACAGATGTCTGTAGACGCTAAAATGAAGCGGGCCGATATTGTGGTCTGGAACGAGGGGAACCTGGAATCGTTGGACGCTCAGATTGAGCATTTGGCGAATCGCTGTATTTCATTATTTAACTGAATGACTGAAGATAAAACAACTGTCGACGCTGAGGCGCCGGCTGACGAAAAAGAGGACGAAATTGAGGTCCCGAAAACTCTCAACATTAATGAGTTTCAGGAGCTCTCTCTGAACGCCCTGCACAAGGCTGCCCAGGAGGCGAAGCTGCGTGTTGCGGGACTTCGTTCGAAGCATCAGATCGTTTTTGAAATTTTGAAATTTTACGGGAGCCGCGGCACTGAGATGGTCGCGGAAGGTTATCTGGATTTCTCTGGCGACAATTTCGGATTCCTGAGATGGCCGAGGTTCAGTTTCGCTTCGAATGCTGACGACGTTTACGTGGCTGCTCAGCTCATCAAGAAATTCGATTTGAAGCCCGGTCATAAGGTTATGTGTCAGGTGAGAACGCCAAAGGACAGGGAGAAATTTCTCTCTGCCGGCGAGATTCTTGAGATCGAAGGCGTTCCCGCGGAGGAATGGAAGGCACCGGATGATTTTGATCATCTCGTGGCGATGTTTCCTTCAGATCGTCTGATTCTGGAGTCGAACGAGAGTTCGTCCCCGTCTTCACGCGTGATCGATTTGATTGCCCCTCTCGGCAAAGGGCAGCGTGGACTTATTGTTGCTCCACCGCGGGGCGGTAAGACGATTCTGCTGAAGAATATTGCCGTTTCGGTTTACAAGAATAACCCCGAAGTGAAGCTGATCGTGATGCTTCTCGACGAGAGACCGGAAGAGGTTACTGATTTCAAAGAGACCGTGGATGCAGATGTGTTCAGCTCCACGTTTGACGAATCGTCCAATCGCCACATCGAAGTCGCGGATATGGTCTTGAATCGTGCGAAGCGTCTTGTTGAGGAAGGGAAGGACGTCGTCGTTCTTCTCGATAGCTTGACCCGTCTCGCTCGGGCTCACAATTCAGCCAACCAATCCGGCGGCGGTGGCGGCGGAGGTGCCAGACGCGGTAAGCAGAGACGTGGTGGTGGCGGCGGCGGGGCTGTCGGAAGTGGCGGTATTTCCCCTAAAGCGCTCGAGCGATCGAGGCGGTTTTTCGGAGCCGCCCGTAACGTGGAGGACGGCGGAAGCCTCACAATCCTCGCGACGTGTTTGATCGAGACGGACAGTCGGATGGATGATGTCATTTTTGAGGAGTTTAAAGGAACGGGAAACATGGAGATCACGCTCGATCGCGAGATGGCGGAGTCCCGGATTTTCCCTGCGATTCATTTGCTGAAGAGCGGAACGAGAAAAGACGAGTTGCTCTATCATCCTGAGGAGTATCAGCGGATTTCAAGTCTTCGTAAGCAGATGGCCCAGCGGCCGGCTGCGGAGTCGATGCAGGTTCTCCTGAAATTGATTGGTTCCACGGGATCCAATGCCGAATTGCTCCTCCGGGGAATTCAATAAGTTCGTCCTATGACGCCCGAACAAGTTGAAGCGCAGTTTGGCTCCATTCCGGAGTGTTACATCGACAGTCTTGAAGATCTGGAGGCATTTGTTGCCTCCGTCCCTTCAGACGAAACATACGCAGCCTGTTCGATCGACACGGAAGCTGACAGCATGCATTCGTATGAGACGAAGCTGTGCCTCATTCAGTTTTCGATGCCGGGACAACTCGCGATTATTGATCCGCTCGCTCTCAGCAGGGAGGATCTCAACGTTCTGATTGAGTTTGTCGACCGGTTTGAGATCGTTTGGATGCACGGAGCTGACTACGACATTTCGCTGTTCAACGAAACGTTCAACTGGGTTCCCCGGAAAATCTGGGATACGCAGTTTGCGGCACGCTTCATCGGAAAAGAAAAATTCGGCCTCGCGAATTTGCTCGAGGATGAGTATGGCGTCGTCGTTTCGAAGCAGTCCCAGAAGGCGGACTGGAGTCGACGTCCTCTCAGCGAGAAAATGATGGCCTACGCTTACAACGACGTGAGGTACCTACTCGACCTGGGCGCAAAATACGTTGCTGAGCTAGAGGAGATCGGTCGGTTCGACTGGTTCTGCGAGACTTGTGATTTTGCGCGCAGTTCGGTGATGGTCCGCACGGGTAAGAGCGAAGATGATGTCTGGCGGATTTCCGGATGGGGAAAGCTCTCTTCGAAGGGACTGCATTTCCTGCGCGCTCTCTGGCACTGGAGAGACAGCGAGTGTAAAATTTTGGATCGACCCGCTTTTAAGTTTCTCGGAAACGCGGAGCTCTTGAAAATGGCCGAAGCCCTCGAAAATGGAAGGGAGCCGAAGTTGCCGCATTATATCAGGTCTCAACCGGCCGCCCGTCTCAAAGAGGCGATGGCTGTTGCTGCTCAAGTCGATTCATCGGAGTATCCGGTGAAACGGAAGAGGGGGAACGGGCTCAGGTTGGACATCGATGAAAAACGCTTTGATGCGCTGCGTTCTCACCGGAACAAGGTGGCGTCCGAGCTCAACGTTGAGCCGACGATGATTGCGACGAGGATTGTTCTCGAGAAGTTGGCTTCGTCCAATCTCGATGAAGCGACCAAGCTTGAAGGGATCATGAGCTGGCAGCGTGAGTTGCTCGGTTTAGATTGATTCTCCTTTCCGGCGCGAAGCGTCTTCCCCGGGGGCGAGCTGCTTCCAGCTTTATCGAACTCTTCGGCCCTGTGGGGCGGGCACGAAAAAAGGCACCGTCTCATTGCTGAGAAGCGGTGCCTTTTAAAGTTTAAGCAACGATGAGAAGGGGCTCAGGCCTTCATGAGTTTGTCTCTCTCGAGCTTGAGTCCCATTTTGCGATAGAGAGTGGCGATACTGACTCCGAGCATGCTGGCTGTCTTCTCACGTGAACCACCGTTGTAGTTCAGTGTCTCGCGAATGAAGAGCTTCTCCTGCTTGCGGATGTAATCCTGAAGCGCCGTCCCGATCGGAAGGTGGTGAGTGGTTTTCTCATCATCATCGGTGATTTCGACTTTCTGCGTGACTTTCGGCGGCAGGTCGACGGGGCGGATGCGTCCGTTCTCAGCAAACGCGCACGCGCGCTCCATCGCATTTTGAAGTTCGCCAACGTTACCGGGCCAGTTGTAGCCATCGAGGATGGTCTGTGCATACTTGTCGATCTCGGGCGCTTTGACACCCGTTCTCTCTGAGTACTGAGCGAGGAAGTGCTGGGCAAGAACTCCGATGTCCTCGACACGGCTTCGCAGTGGGGGAACATCGATCGGGATCACCGAGATCTTGTAGAAGAGATCCTCGCGGAAGGCTCCGCTTTCGATGCAATCCTGAAGTGGCTTCGCAGAAGAGGCAATAAAGCGAACGTTCATGCTCTCGGGAAGATCATTGACGACGCGTCTCGTGTTGATTTCCTCGAGGTAACTTTCCAATTTGGATTGAAGTCGAACGGGCAACACGTGGATTTCTTCGAGTAGAACGGTTCCGCCGGCGGCCCGGGAGAAGATCGTCTCGCTTCTGCTCGTCGCCGAACCGAACAGCTCAATTTCCAAAAGCTCTTCGGGGAGCGCGGAGCACTGAAGCACTTTGAAAGGAGCGCTTTTACGTTTCGATGAATTGTGAATCGAACGGGCGACCATTTGTTTGCCCGAGCCGAATTCTCCCTCGAGTAAGACGGGGGAGTCATTGTCCGCAATCTTCTCAATCACCTCCTTGATCTTGGTGATTTTACCGCTCTCACCGATCATGCCGCCGGATTCCAGAGCGATCGCGGATGATCTGAAGTCGCCGCTTGTGTTCTGAGCGGGGGTGTCTCTTTTGGTGAGTCCCAACTCAACGGTCCGTTGAAGGTCGGAAAGCTCGAAGGGTTTGGTCAGGTAATCAAATGCGCCCAATCGCATCGCCTCAACGGCAGACTCGATGCTTCCATTTCCTGTCACCATCACGATCTGAACGTCCGGGTGGTGCTCGTTGCTCTGCTTGATGATGTCGAGACCATTCATATCCCCGATGAAGAGATCTACGATCATGAGGTCGGGGGTGTTAGCCTCGAGGGAGGCGAGCCCTTCACGGCCTGTCTGGACCGCGGTGACCTGGTGCCCCTGCTGTTCGCAGGATTTGGCCATGAGATTGAGGATCGCTGCCTCGTCATCAATGATTAGGATTTTTGCCATGAGATGGTTGGATTACTGAGTGGTATTAGAGATGGCGCGTAATTGCTTAAGACTATCAAATACTACGGAAATGTTAACTAAAGCAACTAAAATCTTCTCATATTTGCAAAAAGCGATTCTCATTCCTGTCGTGAATCGCTTCAGGTTAACTATTTTGGCCACTGAGGAAGCCCGGCATTGTGCTGAGAGCGAAAGGGAATTATCTTATTCCTAAATCTTTTTCTAATAAGAGGAGCAGCGACTCGTTCTAAGCGGTGAACTCACTTCGTTCAATGTCTGCTGTTCCCTGTCATATCATGGAAGTTTCGCCCCGCGAACTTGTAGAATCCGCCCAGGCGGATTTCGAAGGCCCTTTGACGGGTTATGCTGCCGGATTGTTGGGCGGAGACTGGGATCGTGCCCGCGATGTCGTGCAGGACACGTTCATCAAACTGCACAAGCAGGACCCCGACGCGATCAAGGGGAAGCTGAAGAGCTGGCTGTATACGGTTTGCCGTAACCGCTCTATCGATGTGCTGAGAAAGGAAAACCCGATGATCACTTCTGCGGGCGAAGCGTTTGCGAAGCTTGATGATTCGACGCCTGATCCTTCTGCTTCCATGCAGCAGAAAGAGCGACACGAGGAAGTGATTAAGTTTCTCGACCGACTCCCTGACAATCAGCGGGAGGTGATTCGCCTGAAGTTTCAGGGCGACCTGAGCTACAAAGAAATTTCCGACGTCACCGGGCTGAGTGTCAGCAACGTCGGCTTTTTGATCCACACCGGAATTAAACGTCTGCGATCCATGATGGGCGTAGACCTCGACTGATTTTTTACCTGCCTTAATACTGCCATGACCCGTGAACCTGTAAATACTGACGATCCTCAGATGACCGCTTATGCGCTCGGCGAACTTTCCATTGCGGAGAGTGTTGAGTTTGAAGCCAAGTTGAAAGACTCTCCTCTAGCAGCTCGTGAGCTTGCTGAAATGAATGCTGTGATGGGACTTTTGAGCAAAGGTCTGGCGCAGGAGTGGGAGAGCGAGACGGAGAATACAGAACTGGAAGTGGTTCCCTCAGTCGAATCGAATGTAGTGGTTGAGGGTTCCTTCGGACCGGGCAGGAAGACTTTGTTCGCTGCCGCTGCGGCTGTTGCGATGATGGCAGTGGTTGGTAGCAATTTTGTGAACTCCGGTTCGGGCCCGGTTGCTTCGAACGGATCTGCAAACGGCAAGTTCGCGATGTCTGCCGCTTCGCAGGATTCGGTTGAGCCGGCAAATACCGTCGATCGCGGGACCGTCGCGAATGTTCCTCAGTTGTTTCTTGCCGACGAGGTGGACGACATCAACGGGCTTCAGCTCGCTACGGCAGATGATTCAATTGATGCGACTTACCTCGATGCGTCTTCAATAGTGCCCGCGTCTTATCATAGCGATTCCGGCAGTGGCGCTAAAAACGCGCTGATGAGTCGTGTTGACTCTTATCTGCCTCCGGTCGCAGATCATGGCAGCGCAGTGGTGACGATTGAGAATCGTCTCGGAGAGCGATTGATTTCGAGTTCGGATGACCAGGGGATCGAATCTCCTGTTTTTGTCCGCGGATTTGTTTCAATGGACGGCAGTGATTCGCATTTGGATCATGGCGGCAAGATTCTTGCCGGTTTCAAGCCTGTCTCTATCAGCGGTAACCCGGTGCAGTCCGGTGAAATGGATCTCAAGATTCTCTCCGAACTCACCGGCGTTCAGCGCGAGTTGGAGCGTGTCGTTTCCGAGATGCCCGAGTCAGAGGCACGTCGTTCACAGTTAATTCAGATTTTGAATCGCAATCGTGAGGCGATGTCAGACTTGAAGCGGGAATTCTCGCAGTAGCCGTTTTATATCATTTCCGACCGAGCTAGGATTGGTCGTGGAAGTAGACCTGAGAGCCGGGTGGTGAAAGCCACCCGGTTTCTTGTTTTCCGGCGGAACGCTGTCGGGAGGGGCGGAAACTTTTCTTTCGTAGAGGTTGAAATTTTGCATTGATTCGTGAAACTACGGTTTCCCGTCGTTCCGCCTTTTTGAAAACTTCCAAAGCAACAGCACGCTCCAAAGTGGAGAGCAAATCCCGTACGGATTTCGGCCTGCTCGAAGAGATCGTGCTCTCCGAGGCGCCTTTTTGCGGCGAAATTTTCTCCCGTGACGTACTCCTGTCAGGGCGCTGCCTTGTCGAGATCGGGGCGGTTCGTGTCGTCACGGCCAACGTGCAGGGCCGCTTCGCAGGCATCTTCGGTCAGGTCACGCTCGCGGATGAAGGGAGTGTGGCTGAAGTAAGCGTCGTCGTTCATCGGACGGACGACGGTTGGAAAGTTGACGGGAGCAGTGATTGTGATTCCGCTAAGAACAATTCTCACGTCGCCGCACTACTGATGGCGGCAATGTTAGAGGAGGGTGGATGCGAAGATCGACTCTTCGGCCTCGGTAATCAGGTGAGTTCGATCCGGCTGTTCTCCTCCGATGTCCGCGCCGGCATCCTGCATTGGGACGACACCGATGCCAGGGCTGTCCTCGAGGCGATGCCGCTTGCGAGGTTGAGCGGGGTCAATCCGAAGGTGGAGACGAGACTCCGTGAGATGGGGCTCAAGCGCCTCGTTGAGCTGTATCCGTGGGATGAGATCGAAGCTGACTGCCGGCAGTGTTACGCCTATTCGGCAATCCGGAAAGGGATGCAGGAAGTCTTCTGGGCGGACTTTTTGACGAACCGACGTCAGGAACTGGAGAATCTGGGGTGTCACATCGAAGTGGATGAGAGCTTCGGGCTCCAGGTGATTGAGCCGATCAACTTCTACGGGGAGATTGACTCAGGTGATGATGATGTCGATTGGTTCAGTTTTGAGTACGGTTTCAAGGACAAAGGCGACCGCGTCAATTTGCTACCTTATATCGTGCGTTATCTCGAGGGGCGACCTTCGAGCGATTCGATGGCAAAGCTGGCCGAGTCGGGCGGCACCAGGAAAATTCCTATTCAGTTGGGGGAAAAGGGCACTTACGCCGCCTTGCCCGCCAACAAGCTGAAGACCATTCTCGAGATTATTTCGGAGTTGTTCGACCACCATGCCGTCTCGCCGGAAGGAAAGGTGAAGCTCCACCACGTGAGAGCGGCCCAACTGACGCGTCTCTCCGGTGAGGAGGCTCTTGTCGATCTCGCCCCCGAGGCGCTCAAAGCCAGAGCGGAGGAGCTGGAGTCTCTGAAGCCACGGGTTCCCACGGACGCCCCCGAGGGGTTTCTGGCATCGCTGAGACCGTATCAGCAGGATGGTTTTGAATGGCTGCAGTTCCTTCGTGAGCAGAATCTCGGCGGTATTCTCGCCGATGATATGGGCCTCGGTAAAACGATTCAGACGCTTTGCCACCTTCACTGCGAAAAGGCGAGCGGGCGAGGGGATTTGCCGAGTTTGATCCTCGCGCCGAAAAGCGTCGTGCCGAACTGGGAGAAGGAAGTCAAAAAATTCGCCCCGTCGATGAAGGTGATTGCCCTTCAGGGACCAAACCGGAAGAAATACTACGACGTTCTGAAGTACACCGATTTGGTAATCACCTCCTATCCGGTGCTTGCCCGCGACGCGGATGAGTTGCTCGCGCAGCCGTTTCACTACGTGGTCCTCGATGAGGCGCACACGATCAAAAACACGTCCTCACAGGTTACCAAAGTTGCCTACCAGATTGATGCCCGGCATCGTCTTTGTCTTTCCGGAACGCCGATTGAAAACAATCTCGGAGAGCTCTGGTCTCAGTTCCACTTCCTGATGCCGGGATTTCTGGGCACCGAGGAAAGTTTCAACCGCTGCTTTCGGATCCCGATCGAAAACCATCGGGACGAGGGCCTGCGGAAGCGTTTGGCTGAACGCGTTGCACCATTGATGTTGCGACGGACGAAGACGTTGGTCGCAACGGATTTACCCAAGAAGACCGAAATTGTTCGCACCGTGGAGCTGCTGCCCAAGCAGGTGGAACTCTATGAAGCGGTGCGGGCTGCGGTGAGTCGTGAGGTGCACGAGGAGATTACCCGGTTCGGTGTCGAGAAGAGTAAGCTTCGGGTTCTCGATGCGCTGCTGAAGTTGCGTCAGGTTTGCAATCATCCTCAACTCCTGAATCTGCCGACGGCTCAGAAAGCGACGAATTCCGCGAAGATGGATCTTCTCATGGAATGGCTCCCTTCGATGGTGCGGGAAGGTCGGAAAATTCTCGTCTTTTCGCAGTTCACAGGGATGCTTTCCCTGATCGAGAAAGCGTTGAGCAAAGAGAAAATTCGCTACCAGACTCTCACCGGTCAGTCAAAAGATCGAGGGCAATTGTGCGATGATTTCCAGGCGGGGAAGGTGCCCGTTTTCCTCATCAGTTTGCGTGCCGGGGGGACAGGGCTGAACCTCACGGTCGCGGATACCGTTATCCACTTCGACCCGTGGTGGAATCCGGCGCTTGAGGCGCAGGCCACGGATCGTGCCTACCGAATCGGGCAGAAGAATCCCGTTTTCGTGTATAAGATGATCACGTCGGGAACGATTGAGGAAAAAATCCTCCTGCTTCAGCAGAAGAAGCGCGCTCTCTTCGAGGGTATCCTCGATGGGACGCCTCAGAAGTTGTCCTTTTCCGAGGATGAACTGGAGGATCTTCTCGCTCCGATGAAGTAGATCAGTATTTCAATCCCGGGATTTTGCCGTGGGCGATCAGTCTTCCCCGGTCGGGCTCAAGTTCGAACAGATCGACACCGTTTCCGAATTCTCCTTTCGAGCTTTTACCGCGGGCTCCGAAGACCCAGTGTTTGTCTTCCTTGGGATCGTAGCCCATATAGAGCATGACGTGAGAGACGCGGTGCCCTGATTTCCACGTGCCACCCCAGAAGATCAAATCACCCGGTGAAAGCTTTTTGAAGAGTTTCTTACTTGCGCTTTTTCCGTAAACATCATCGAGTGTTTTGTTCTTTTTGAGCCAATCATACTGATCGTAGGAAGTCCTGGGAACATCATCGACACCGATCTTCTTAAGGAGATACTGCATCGCTCCTGAGCAGTCCAATCCTCCGCTGTCGGGATCGTCTGCGCCGAAAGAGTAGGTGAGGCCCTGCGTCGCGAGTTTATGCGCTTCTTCGCGAAGCTCGCTGAGCGTGGGGCCTGATGCGCTTTCGCCTTCGGTTGGGGGAAGGTCTGTCGATTCTTTGAATTCACTATCAGTCAGATCAACCTCTTCAAATGACTCGGGAGGTAAATTAACGACAGGAACGCTGTCGTCCGGGAAGAGTGAAGTGGCAGTGTCAGGAATCGGCGGAGGGGGAATCGTCACCTTCACCGACTGGCTCTTCATCTGAGTCATCCCGTCGTTCACATTCTGCTTAATCGGAATGTGTCTTACCGGGGCGATCGGTCGGAAAGATCGCTTACGGGCCTTTTCCGGTTCTCCCTGAGAAAGCGTCGGGAGCGAGAGAATTAGCATAAAACTAAAACAAACACCTAAATATGTGCGGAAAATAAGCATAATTTAAAAATTAAGGCTTATTAACTAAAATTAAAGAGAAATTTTTAAAAATACCACAAAAAGACCGGCGCCTTCCGTGAAAGGGGGCCGGTCTTCAGCAGGGGGAAGTCCGGTGCACTACCGGAAATCTAAAGTAAAGAGGTTCAGCTTCTCAGGTTCTGCCATTTTCGCAGCATCACGATATGTGCTTTGATCAGAGTCACTGCCTGAGAGCGCACGTTGGCGTCAGGGTGATGTCGCTTCCCCCATTGCTGGCGAATGATCTGTTTTGCGAGTTCTGCCATTTCCTGTCGATTCCCGAGTTGATGCCGTTGTGGTCTGCGGCTGCGTTCTGTTGTCGCCAATCCGAATAGAGTGACGAGTGCAGAATACGTGGTCATACGGGTAGACGATTGCTCTCAGGAAATGAGTCACTTTTCTGTTAAATAAATGTGAATCAGGCGGCGCGTTGACCACCGAATTCGTCAACGCCGTCCCAGTTCGGGCTCAACTGCTCGTTGAGAGACTGCTTGGCTCGGTGAATGAGCACCCAGAGATTCGACTTCGAGATCTTGAGCTCATCGGTAATCTCTTCGGTTGAGAACCCTTCGATTTCTCTCATTCTGAAAGCCTGGCCCATCTTGTCCGGGAGCGCGGTAACCGCCGTCTCGAGTTCTTCGAGAAACTCGTGTCGTTCGGTTTCCGCCTCGGGTTGATTCGCAGTGCGATGGTCGGGCTGCTGGTCCAGCCATGAAAAGGCGCCGCTGTCGTCGTGGACGGTCGCATCCATATCGGTCGTGAGGACGGAGGGACGTCTTCCGTTGCGACGGTAGAGATCGATGATCTTGTTTCGCAATATCCCTGTAAGCCAGGTGCGTTCGGTGCAGTCACCGCGAAAGCGGCTGCGGGCATTCCAGGCGGAGAGGAATACATCTTGAACAAGATCCTCTGCCGTTCCGTAATCGGAAACTCGGGGGAGGGCGAACTGAATCAAGTAGCTACGGTGGGCTACATTCCAGTTCTCAGGATCGAGAGTGTGCTGTTTCATATTAGCTTGGGGTTAGAGATACAGAAAGGTCTGTCTGTTGTTTGCGTAAAAAAATTAGAGTTTGAGGAGTTGAAGAGCTGCTTCCTGAGCGACATCCACGGGCCAGATCTCCTTGAGATTCTGGGCTTCGGTTGAGGCACCTGAAAAGATCACGAGGATCTGGTCGCCGGTAAAATCAGCTTTCTTTCGATCGCCACATGCCTGGAAGGCCAGCTCACGAAAGAAGTGACGGAGGCACGCTTTGTGCTCGAGAATTTGTTCACGAATTCCGGTGCAGTTATCTCCCGAGACAACACCCGTGTTGCTGTAAGGACAGCCGCGAAACTCGCTCTGGGTGAGAAAGGATCTCAGATATTCAAAATACCCGGACAGCTTCTCACTCGCGCTTCCATCGGCCTCGATGATGGCCTTCATGTTCGTATCAGACTTTTCGTGAATCGATTCCAGCCATGCTTCGCACAGCGCTTCTTTAGAAGGGTAATGCTGATAAAAACTCGCTTTCGCAGTTTCCGCTTCGCTGATGATCTCGTTGATTCCGACTTCAGAGTAGCCGCGTTGATGAAACAGCTTTCCGGCTGTTTCAAGAATTCGTTCTCTGGCATTTGGTTTCTTCATCGTGGAATCAATATAAACAGACAGACTTGTCTGTAAAGTGATTTTTGTATAGAATTTCTGTCGCGTGACAAATGGCGTCGTCAGTTCAGTCGAATCTCAGGCTGGAAACTGACTTGGCGGTGCGGAAGTAGAGGTCCCTGCCAACGAGTGCCGGAGAGGCGCAATAGAGCGCACCGACTTTGATGCGGGAGAGTTGCTGGTATTCGTCCGGCCGCGCGGCGATGACCGAGACAAAGCCGCCCCGGTTTTCATACACGAGGAGCTTGCCATCGGCGAGCAGCGGAGAGGAAATCGACGATTGGGCTTTTCGCTCCCAGAGGATTTTTCCGCTGTCGAGATCGAGGCAAAGGTGGTGTTCGCTTCCGAGATGGTAGACGGCATTTTCGAATATAATGGGGCTGGATCCGTAGCGAAGTGCGAGGAAGGCGTGCGACCAGAGTTCCTCCGGACCGGCTTCGGAAAGCTTGTATGCGATGAGATTTTTCCCCTCGGTTTTGCTGGTGACGATGACATGATCACCGGATACGACCGGAGTGGCATCGCCGCCGCCGGGGCGTTTCCATGTCGTTTCACCGGTGACGGCGTCGACTCCCATAAAATCTTTCTGCGAATTGCAGAGGATCGTTCCGTTCCAGATCGCCGGAGAGGTGTTCGCTCCTTTGACTTCGAGATTTGACCAGCGTTCCGTACCGGTTTTGATATCAAAAGCGGAGAGCCGGTTCTGCTGGAGGAAAACGCTGTCACCCGAAACCAGCGGGGAGGATGCCGGACCGCTTTTTCCGGCGAGCGGCGCCCGCCACACTTCCTCACCCGAGGTGGCCTCGAGGCAATAGAGGTTTTCACTGAGCGCGGCAAAGACCTTTCCGTCGGCAAGGCACGGTGTGCTCGAAGAACCCCGTCCGCTGGGTTTTCCCTTGGTTTCAAAACGCCAGACCACTTCCCCGGTCTCTGCATCGAGACAGAGAACAACATCATCCGCCACTTTTTTGGTGGCTGGAATCGCTTTGATGATTTGATCACGAACTACTGGATCGAATCCCTGGGCATTCACCCACGTTTCGACTTCGTTCTGATTCGCGAACTCTCTTTTCGATACCGTCTTGAGAGTGTCGTAAACGGTGAGGGGGATGGCGGCTTTTCCTTTTTTAAACCTTCCGGTGACCCAGCTGCCGAGACTCAACCGGGACTTTTTGTCCAAATTGCTCTCGACCCAATTCTTTGCCCATTCGTCGAGTGCAGCGCCACGGAGACGACGGTTCAGATTCATCCGCTCGTGTTCCATCGCTTTGACGGTTTCTTCGGGAAGGCTTCCAAGGCCCCGGTATCCGAGCGAGGAAAGCACATTCGAATCGATTTTCCGGGTTTCGGTTGGTTCGTCGTGATGCCAGACCAGCGAGAGAAAGACCCTGCCGTTTGCGGCAATGACACTGCCGTGACCGCCGTAGTGATCGCTTGGAATTTCATCGCTCGTTTCCCAGCGCTTCGTGAGTTCGTAATCCTCAGGAAAAGTGTCGGGGAGTTTTGCGTCAGGGCCTGCGATGCCATTGCGTTCCGGTCCGCGCCACTGCGGCCAATCCGCGTGAACTGAAATGGAAGTCAGGCAAAACGTGAGGATTGCGAGGGGGAGAATTCGAGGTTTCATGAACAAGTGAGCATACGTGTCTCCTGTAATCTATCACTGGCGTTATGACGCGCTTCCGCTTTATTTAATCGCGAAGTAATTCTCTGAATTGTGAGTTCATCCCCGAAAATCGTTTATATCACAGCCGGTGCCGGCGGCATGTATTGCGGCAGTTGCATTCGCGACAATGCGCTCGTCGCCGGGCTTGAGGAGCTCGGCTGGGATGTGATGCTGCTACCGCTCTATACGCCGATCCGGGTCGATGAAGAGGACCGCTCGGTTGATCAGGTTTTCTTCGGCGGGGTGAATGTTTACCTGCAGCAGAAGATTCCCTTTTTTCGCTGGATTCCGAAGTTTCTGGACCGGTGGCTCGATAATCCCAACTTGATTCGCAGGGTCGCCTCCGGAGCGGTTTCAGTGAGCCCGAAAGAGCTCGGATCGATGACGTATTCTATGGTGCGTGGAGAAGACGGGTTTCAGAAAAAGGAAGTCCAACGTCTCGTGCACTGGCTCAAAGAAGTCGTTAAACCGGATCTGATTTGCCTGACCAACCTCCTCGTGGGCGGGAGTATTCCGGCTTTGAAGCGCGAACTGGATATTCCCGTTCTCGTCATGTTGCAGGGGGACGATGTCTTTCTGGATGAACTGGAAGAGCCCTGGCGGGGGCAGGTGCTGGAGGCAATGTGCGAGCTTGCGGCCGAAGCGGACGGGTTCATCACTTTTTCTGAATTTTACCGTGACCACATCTCCCGTATTTTCAGGATCCCTCTTGAGAAATTTTTTATCACACCGTTAGGGCTTCAAACGGATGGTTCTGAAACGGTCGTTGCTTCGCATGAGGGCACGCGGGAGGCGAAGACGCTCGGGTATTTTGCGCGTCTCGCGCCGGAGAAGGGATTCGATCTCGCGGTGGATGCTTTTCTGCTTCTCGCGGCGGATGACCCGTCGCTCCGGTTCGAAGCGGGGGGATGGTTGTCGGAGAAAGACGAAGCATTTGTGAAGCAGCAACGTGAGAAAATTGAGCGGGCGGGGCTCACGGAACGTTATCAACTTCATGTGTCGCCGGATAGCGCGGCTAAAATGGAAATGCTGAATCGCGTCGATGTGTTCACGGTGCCGGCCCGTTTTATCGAGCCGAAAGGCTTGAGTGTTCTTGAGGCGATGGCCTGTGGTTTGCCCGTCGTAGTTCCCGATCGAGGCGCTTATCCTGAGATGATTGCCGGAAGCGGAGGCGGGGTGCTCTGCGCCCCGGAGAATGCCGCCGACCTTGCGGAAAAAATCGGGTCGCTTCTCGCCGACGAAGCGCGTTGCCGTGAACTCGGCATCCGGGCGCGGGAGTGGGTTCTCCGTGCCAACAGTCGTGAAGCGATGGCACGGGCGACGGGGGATGTATTTGCGAGGGTGCTGGACTGCGAAACGCCTCAGGGAGGAAAGCGATCGTAGTGGCACATCGTGATCAGCCTTCGAACCGTTTTTGGTAGAGGATGCGGTACTGATAAAACCGGTCGAGATTCTCCTTGTTCAGCGCGTTGCCGGATTTTGCGTAGTCGGGGATGCCGCTGTTGTTCGGATCAATGTATCTCTCGAGGAGGGTCTCGCCGCGCCACTCTCCTGCGATGGTGTCTCTGTCAGGATTGAATGTTTCGTGATCGCTGTCTCTCGCCTTTTTCACCACTTGAACCCTGGCATGAATTCTGAAGGTATTCGATTTGGTTGTGAGTCGTGGATAAAGATTCGAGTAGGGGCGTTCACGTGAGTTGTCTCCGGTGGGACTGTGAGCCGCCCAGAAGGTTTCCATAATCTGGTCGACGCGAGGTTGGATTTTCTTCCCTTCCTGAGGCTCGGGAATATTCAGTGAACTCATGCCGGGACGGTCGCGCATCGGAATGAGATGCATTTCACATATCTCGGTGGCCGAACGGAAGATTTCCCCGTTTAGAAAGCGGTCATCGAACTGCTTGAGAGTTTCATCGATATCGATGAGGTGTCGCAACTGCACTTGAGAGGGAAGGGGAGGAACGTAGTAGTCGGCGAGAGCGTGATCCCAGTTTTTGTAATGGGCGGCATCCTGATCGGAGATGATGAGCATTTCCTCCGCTTTCATGACGCCATGCAATCCCGTCGCCCGTTTCACATTGGTGAAGGGGATGATCTGGTAGTTGAGGTTGATCTTTCCCGCGGTGGAGAAGGGTTCACTGATCGCGTAAGGCTCGACCACCGGCATCCAGAAGAGGTCGAGAAGGTAATGGTCTTTCAGACCTTCAGACCCGGGATGTGGCCTGCCCGAATCGGCGGGATGGCCCCAGGTTTGTGGGCGGAAGAGAAGCGTTTGCCACGGGAGTTCCCGCTTCACTCCTGTCGGAAGCGAACCGAACATCACCGGTGAGCTGATCTGGCGATTCGGGGAAAAATAGCCCGGCCCTTGAATCGCCTGCCCCCAGTTGTTGTCGAAGTAGGGGGTGGGGACATCGGAGAAGGCATCGCCGCGACTCACTCCCCAGCGATTGGAGCGATTGCCTCCATCGGGCTTATTGAGGTATGGGCCGTCGACGGTGAGCGCGACGCCGTTATCAAAGTCGCCGGTCGCAATCGGTTTTGAGGGCGTCATTCCTTCCGGAGAGGAATAGCCTCGCGGGAAATCGGGGAATTTGGAGAAGTGATAGCTCGCGTCCGTTAACTGGGTTTCGACGGGGTAGTTGAACTTCGGGTAAAACCCGTCCGGCGTCTTGTGTAAGTCGGCGTTTCCGAACCTCCAGTAGTAGTGCGCTCCGGCGGGCAGAAAGAGTGTGTGATCGATGGGGTCGGCATGATTGAAGTAACCGGCGTGCGGTCGGAAGACATTCACATTCACATCCCTGCTCGCGGCAACGAGTCTGAAATCTCCACCGGCGACCTGATTGCCTCTGCCGTGAAACGGGGTCAGGCTTCTCAGTACGTCGCCCTCTTTCCAGAAACCGCCCTTGTGAACGCCCGGACGCCAGCGCGGATCGAGGGTCTTCGCCTCTTCGCTGTGATTGTTGGCGACGGTCCACGGAGAGCCCGGGTTGGACCCTTTACCGGTAAGTCGACCTCCCCAATAATAGGCACCGATCAGCTTATCGGTCTGAAGCAGTCTCCCCGTTCGCGATTTCTTTCTCCCTTCCACGAGGGCCTGTCCGTTCATGTGCCAGGGAATATCGGGACGGGGATCAGTCTCAGGGAAGTTCCGGGCGTTATTGACTTTTGAATTGTTGAACGACCACCAGAAACGGGCGGAGGTTTCCGGTTTCCCGGCTCTTGTCCGTGAGCCTTCTTTCTGAATAACCGGGATAGGGAATTCGGCGTCGGGGAATCGCAGATGAATCCGTTGAATCGCCTGGCTCTGGTAGCCGTTGTGCTCGCAGAACACATCCAGAATCACCGGTTCCTTTTGGCTGAATTCGATTTTTCCTGAGGAAATGTCGATTTTGATCGGTTCGCTTACGAACGAAAAGTCCGTATTACCCCGGAAGCCGGCGTTGCCTCCCCATGCCCGGCCATGAAACCCCGAGCTCAGGCTGCCCGCGCGATTTTTCCTGATGAGAGGCTGCAGTCCGAGATCTTCATTGTTGATTCGGAGAGAGTTCAAACCGGTCCAGTGCGTTCGCAATCGCGAATTGATAGATGACCACCCCTGACCGGGAATGAACGCCTCTGAGATCACACAGAGTTGTACAACGATTTCCTCTTTCTTACAGTTGGTCGGATCGGTAAGGCCGGTGTGCCAGCTTTTCCACACGGGCAGAGCGTGGTTCCAGTTCAGGGGATCGTATCCCGGATGGGCCGGATCGTTTGAAAACCTGAGTCTGTTGTTCCGGTCGCGGACAGGCTGATAGGGCCACTTTTCGGGGGGGAGCTTCCTGACGTCGACGTTTTTGGGAAGAGGATGAAGCGGTGGAAAATTTGTGTAATGAATTCTTGTCGTTCCTCCTTTGTAGCCGGGCGGGAGTTTGATAGGAACCGAATCGACGATGCGTTCACCTCCGGTTTTCTGCGGCCTTGGTGAATCGCCGGGGGAGGCGCAGCAAATCAACGCGAGGGTGAATTCAGAAAAAGTAGGGAAGCGCCCGAAACCCATCGTGTCTCCAATCTGAATGGGGGCAACCTGACCGTGCCCCTGATGGGTGCCGTTGAAATTCTCTTTCAGTTCCCCGTTGCTCCAGTAAAGCGTGCGACCGTTTGTGAACTGGGTCTGTTTGTTCGCGCTGCTCTCCTGACCTGTGTAAAACAGTTTCGGGTGATTGTCATCGAAGAGATTGGTTGTCCTGACATAGTCAAAAATCTCAGTGAGAATCTGCTCGTGATCCTCGTCAAACTTGGATGCGAAGTCCTTTCCCACCCCCGGAACCGGCTGTGACGTCAGTTGTTTCAGGTAGTCATACACCTCCCGGTTTCGTGAAATTCTTCTCCAGTCATCAGTGGGACTGTCTGAATTCATTCGGGTGAAGTAGTAGGGGTGCCCTGACGAAGTGGTTGAACAGAACCGGATCAGATTATCGAAGCCGGTTAGATACTGGTTACTTTTCTCATCGGCCGTGGTCGGCCAGATGCTGACGCGGGGCAGGCCGTAGAGATTGAGCTCCGGAGCACGACTGTGCGCCGTTAAAAAGAAGCGGGATTTCTCGAGAAGATCGCGACTCACTATTTCCGATGTTTCCCTCTTTCCCTTTTGAGTCTGAAGTCTCGGTGCCTTGAAGATGAATTCGTCAACGCTGGCGTAGAGCCTGTCATCGTCCGGTTCCACTCCCGGATCGCCGCGACGGTTGACTTGGGTTGCGCTTCGGGATCCGCCCGTATTGACGCGGGGAACGAGGTCATAGATGATTTCCTTGATCTCGCTGTTCTTGCGCATGTCGCGGGAAAGGCTTCGCGAGGTTCGCATCGTGTCGCCATCCAGTTCCGCGATTGTTTTCCGCTCCACCTCATTCCCGAACAGAACGGGGGATAGCGCCGTCGTCGCGGGATGTCCGGGAAAACGCTGGTACTCTTTTTGCGTCGGCTGCGCTCGTCCATACCAGAGATCCTCTCTCGAGACCGATTTCGGGGTGTCCCAGAAAGTGGGCTCTGACGCCGTATTGATATTGAGCTTCGCGCACTCGTCGTCAGTCCAGAAAGCGATTCTACCGACAATGGGATTGTCCTTATCCGGAATCACCCGTTCTCCGTTCGCGCGGACTCCTGTAAATTTTCCGGTTTTCGGGTCGAGGTGGCCCGTGGTTCCGTCTTCGAGCATGTAAAGCCACCGGACCGGCATCGGGAGACGGGCTGAGGTATCCTCCGATAGAACGGTTCCCTCGATCGTCTCGGAAATGTCAAAGCCCTCGACGGTTCCCCGTGCCCTTGGATCAATGATAGGAAAGACGAGGTCGCTGTCCATCCGTGACGGCTGGTTGAGGTCGACGAAATGCTGCGTTTCCTGCTGCCAGTTGCCGGGGGGAAGATCCTCCAGAAACTCTTTCTCGTCGTCGATGATCATGTCGTCATCTGAGAACAATTTGTAACCGGCGAGGAAATCGCCTCTGCTGTCATACTTCCTGATCGCACCGGGTTGGCTCGCCCACGTTTCGGATTTTCCCACTGTGCCGGAGCGCAGTTGGCTGATCACCAGGTTCGTCGCCACTTCGGAGAGATCCTGAGATGAGATTTGATTTTCATAAACCGCCGACGAGCGCATTTCCGACTGCGCCAGAAGCACAATCGCGATCACGAGAATGACCATGAGGGCCATCAAGAGGAGGATGGAAATGAGTGCCGCCCCCGCGGATCTACCGCTGGTTTTGTGTAGCAATGTTGGCTGGGGCAGTTCCATTATCAGGGGCGAAATGAGCGGACCGTTCCGGTGAACGGGTCGACTCGAATCGTGTAGAAATTGTCGGGGAGCGCCGCCTCATCCCTCTCGAGGTATTTACGGGAAACCGCGGTCAGGTGCCAGGTGTCTCCAGTGGGGCTTAAGGGTAAATCGGTAGAGCCGTTCGGGTGAAATTTGAAACTGATGTATTCTCTCTCAGTTCCCGAAGGGGAGCGGAGCAGCGAGGCGTCCTGTTCCGGTTCTCTCAAGGCGATCAGCGTGGAAAAAACTTTGTGCTCGCTGATCGCGATGCCTTCACTGAGGATGAGCGGTTGCTGCAACGGGGCCGGTGAATCTTCGAGCCCCTGTCTCGCCAGGACCAACGTCCACTGCTTGATAGGAGCGCTTTCCGGAGGAGGGTAAAACCGAACTTCCACATGTGCATTATCAGCGAGGGCTCTCTGACGGGCCTGCACGAAAAGATTGACGATCTGATCTCCGCTGCTGGTTAAATCGGTGGCGTCCGCCATCCTGTTTATCCCGAGGACGCTCATCGAGAGCAACAGCGAGATAATGGTGAGCACAGCGAGGATTTCGACGAGTGAGAACCCTCCTTTTCTTTCAGCGTAACAGGGGGCTTTTAAATTCAAGTGCTCCATTTTGCTGAGCGAATTGCCACAGTGGTTGAAAAGACCCGATGATTCAATGAACGGTCAGTAAGTGATTGCTTCAGTGCTTCCAGATCTTTCTCGTAATTCTTCGCCTCCTTGAACCACTGTGTTTGAACAAGGCGGGGGATCTCTCCCGGTTGCGTTGTTGATTCGAGGCGGATCGCCGCTTCCTCATCAATCGCAACGAGCGTTATTTTCACGAGTGGAGGAAGCACGTTCAGCGTATCCGGATTGGCCGGGTTGCGTGAGTCGTAGCGGTAGAGGGGCGCAATCCTCAAGGCATTCGTTTTTGAGACTCCCGGAGTGCGGCTCAGTTGCGGGGAAATGATCAGCGCTATAATATTGTCTACGAGAGGGCGCTTGTAGGCCGTGATCTGCTCAGCCGAAAACCATTCCCTGATCTTCTCCGTGGAGTCGCCTCCGGCTTCGTCAGCTTCGTAGACGGCGTTGTATTCAGTCGGCGGTTGGAATTCCATGAGGCGAAAGCGCCAACGCGAGTTCTTCGATTTTTCTCTCGCCACGAGGAACTGCGGCTTTCCAAATTCATTGTCAGTGTATTCGACGAAATACCCGAGTCCGTTGAGCAGGCCGTCGAGCCTTCGGTAAGACTCGTCTCTGGTGTAGCCGAGAGGGGCCTGAAAAAAAACGGCGTGAGTGACCGCTTCTCTGCTCTCCATGAAACGTGAGGTCGCATCGGTGAAAAAGTGGAGCTCAGAATTTCTGCGATACTCCTCGGGAACGCCGGTCTTTGCGTTGCTCCCGGAGTAGTCGTAGTCCCAGTAGGTGTTCAGCGTGGATTGGCTCAAGTTCCGGCTGATTTGTTCGAAGGCGAGCCTCGCGTCCCTGAACTGAGACGTCCTTTCCCATGAAGTGGTCCACACTTCCTGAGTCGTTTTAAGAATCATTGAGGCGGATACCATGATGACGGAAAGGATCGCCATCGACACCAACATTTCCACAAGGGAGAAGGCTCCGTGGCAGTTGCGTCGGTGGTCACTGATTCTGTTACTCCGCATGACTAGAATTGCTGGCTCAGCGAGTCGATGTCTTTCATGTTGGCGACCACGGTTGAGAAACTGCGAAAGCGACCTGCGTTCTCTGCATCATCGAAATCGAATGACTCGAGCGGCACGTCGGTGACTTCGACTGTGATGCGCCTCACGTGCTGACTGGTGGACTTGGTGAGCTGAGTATCATCCGGCAGGGCGTAGTCCTCGGAATCGGAAACCGTGATCGATTCGAGTGTTCTGTCAGGATCGACAGTCACGTCGCGAGGGTAGACCCGGATTCTCGCGGTGAAGACGGCATCTATTCCGTACTCAGAGAGCTCGATGCCCTGTGAATCGAAGTGCCGGGTTCCGAGCTGTCTGCTGTCGAATTGATGGAGCAATTCCCATTCGTTGAGCATCAGTTCATTGACGAGATTTTTTGCGATGCGTCTTTCGATCGAACGGGAGGATGCCTCCTTCATCGTGTGAAGGCTTCCCGGTAACATCGAGAACAGCAACAGGACGCCCGATGAAAAGATGGCCAGCGCAATCGTCACTTCAATCAATGAGAACGCGCGAATTCTGAGAGAGGGATTTTCAGCGTGATTCATCAACTTTTGTTCGAAATGCCGAACGGCCTTTCAGGGGAGGGGGGAAGCAGGGGGGGTAAACTGATTCTGTTGTTTTTCGGCTTTTTCGTAAAGTGAAAAGGGAGGCGACCTCGCTGAAATGATTCGACTGAGGTCCCTTCGAATGGAGGGTAAAACGGAGAGGACGTTGCCTCCGCAAGACTGCTTCGCGAGAGCCGGATTCTGTCGAGCGCGGTGAGGTAGGCAAGTAGATCCGCCATCGCGATGGTATCGATTTGATTCTCCAGTCCGGTCGGCATGAAGGAGATGCCCATCCCGGAAATACCGGCGATATCCACCCGGAGAATTTCAGCGACCGATCCGTCGAGCCGCCGGAGGGTGACACTGTTGGTCGATTCGGACTGAATCATTCCCGAGTGCGTTTCGCCTGAATTCGTCACCAGCGTATAGTTGAGATACTCAGCCTTCACGTCGCGATTGGGATCGAGGATGTTCTGGAGAATGGCCTCGCGACCGATTTTTCCAATTCCCATGAGTTTCGCTCCGATCGCATTGCCCATGCCGTCGAGTTGGTGGCAGGCGGCGCAGTTGGTCTCTTTATCCTGCCCCGACGCGAGACCGAAGCAGAGGAATGTCAGGGCTACGGCGATGAATTTTTGATTCGTCATCACTTCGTAAACGAAATCGTTTTATCACTTCAGCAGGGGAACTGCGATCATTTCCAGCAGGTTGTCACGCCGTGAAAATGGTGGGATTCAGGGACCGGCGAATCGGTCCGCTTTCCCGGGATCGCACCTTCGAACGGGAAATTAAAGAGGGTTGAGTCCGTCATTGAACCCTGTCAGGTGCAGAAGGTGACCCTGTCAGGTGTTTGATCCAACCCTGTTGAGGCCATGACTTCGTCGTTGCTACCTCCCGCTTAATTTGCGACAACGAAGACTATGGGAAGATTGATCATAGCAGCACTGGCAGCGTGTATTTTTACAAATGGATTCGGAAAGGAGGCCGAATCATCGCTGACCGTGACGGTTCCCGAAATTTTCTACGCGGTTGAGGGTGTTCCGACGTCGTTGAATTGCCGGACTCTGGTTCAGGTGGCTCCGACGGATCCTCTGACTGTCGAGGTCGAATGCGAAGTGGGGCAACTCGAAGGCGAGGTGTGGCATCTTCGTGCTTCCGGGGCGGATGTCGGCGACCATCGGATGACTGTTCGAATTTCCGGGGATAGCGCGACACCCGCGACTTCTGCATCGCTAACCGTGAGAGTGGTGTCCGGCGACTCTGATGAAGACAGTGAATTCTCTCTCCTGGTGATGGGAGACAGCCTGACAAATGCGTCACGCTACCCGAATACGATCGCGCGTCTGCTCGATGAACCGGGCAACCCGAAATGGCGCATGATGGGCACGTACCATCCGGGTTCGGCGTCTCCGAAGGTCTTTCACGAAGGATACGGCGGCTGGACTTGGGCACGCTTCAATACCCAGTACGCGCCGAAGGCGAATCAAACCGGAAAGACACGGACGAGCCCGTTTGTGTTTCTGTCAGACAAGGGCGAACCCGAACTCGACGTTTCACGCTATTTTGCCGAATTCCACGGGGGGAGCGTGCCGGATCTTGTTTTTATCCTCCTCGGGATCAACGATTGCTTTCATCCCGATCCTGAAGATCCGGTGGCGATAGAGGCGAGGATTGATGCGATGATGGTCCAGGCTGAGACTTTTTTGGCGTCTTTGCGAGAGGCTGCTCCCGGGGCGGTGATCGGGCTTGGTCTCACTCCCGCACCCAATGACAGGGAGGGGGCTTTCGTCACCAATTACGGGAATAAATACACGCGGGACGGCTGGCGCCGAATTCAATACCGACTCGTGCAGCGACAGCTTGAGGCGTTTTCGGGGCGGGAGTCGGAAAATATACACGTCGTTCCCACGTCGCACAGCGTGGATCCTCATCTCGGATACCCTCACGATAACGCGGTGCATCCCAATGACGCGGGATACGAAGCGATCGGGAAGAATGTGTATGCGTGGATCAAGGCGATGCTTGCTGAGAATTAAGGAAATTGACAAATACTATAAAAACTAGTATTTTTGTAATTTGGTTGATCGGCTAATCGAAACGGTTGGCTCGACTTAATCATTTTGGACTCATCCTCTCGCCTCATGCTTTTTGCGAAATTACTCACCAAATTCATGTACTGTTGGCCTTTTGCGACAGGGCGCTATCGCTTGTTTACGCTGCTGTCTGATGAGGCGAAGGAATACCTTGATACGCTTCCTCAGCCGGTGAAAATGCGGACCGGAGTGAAATTGTTCGTGCGTCCGGGAGATCATTTGTCCCGTCTTTTTCGCTATTTCGGGACGTATGAGCCCGAGACCTGTCAGCTTCTGCGTGAATATGCGAACCCGGACGAAGTCTTTCTCGATGTCGGGGCGAATCTGGGACTTCACAGTCTCGGCGTGGCTAAAGACGTGGGTTGTCCCGTTGCGGCTTTCGAGCCCGGTGGGAAGACCGCTGATTGTCTCGAGCGTTCGATCGCGGTGAATCATCTCGAGGACAAGGTGACGGTGTTTCGGGTCGCTCTTGCTTCCGGGGACGGTGTTGCAACCTTCGTCGAGCCGCCCGCACACGTAGGGCAGTCCGCTCTGGAGTCTCCGACGGATCCGGCTCACCGCGATGGAGATCGTTTTCAGGTGCAAGTTGCCCGGCTCGATCACTTGAAGGTGTTCAACGACTATCTCGATGATCTGGATATGAAGGTGGGGCTCATCAAGATGGATATCGAAGGCGCCGAGGAAGAAGCCTTGAAGGGGATGTGGGATCTCATTAAAAGACACCGCCCCACGATTGTGATGGAGATTTACGATGGCAATCTCAATGGATTTGATTCATCGCGTTCGTCTGTAATCGCCATGCTCGAGAGTGTGGGATACGAGCTGGCGCGTGAGTTCGATTTCAACGGTTTGTTTCTTCCGACAAAAGCGATGCCTCTGCCGGTCGAAGCGGATGCAGAACGTGCTTCCGTTGCGGTGCCCGCTCTTTAGTGCGCGTCGGAAATCAGTGGGCAGTATCTCCCGCTTCCTTCTGCGAGCGTCGCCTGCCACAGGATCTGCTGCGCGGGCTTGTCGGCTTGGCTGTGAATTCCCGTTGACGTTGCTATAGCCAAAGCGTATTCCTCTTTCCCTCTTCTTAACGGGATATATTTATGGCTGAAAACGCGAAATACTTTGCAGGACTTGATATTGGTGGATCCACGGTGAAAACCGCCTTGGTGGATGAAAAGGGCGATCTCGCCGGCGAGATGGTCGAAGTTCGGAGTCATGTCAAAGACGGCTACGAAGCGACATTCGGTCAGTTGGAGGGGGCGCTCGATCAGCTCACCTCGAACATCGGTGCTTCCCGGGATCAGGTCCGCGGCATTGGAATGGATGTTCCTGCTCCTTCGAGTGACGGCGTGATCTGGGGCCGTGCGAATTTGGCTCAGGACTGGGTCGGAACGAACATTCGCGACGAATTTTCGGCGCGACTCGGCGGCACTCCGGTTTACATGACGAATGACGGCAATGCCGCGGCGCTCGGTGAATATTCGGTGCGGCGCAAGCATCACGGCGCGTTGCTTTTGATTGCTCCGGGTACCGGACTTGGTGGTGGTCTCGTTCTCCCCGGCGGAACGGCCTACGAGGGCGCGAATGGATTGGCGCTCGAAGTGGGGCATATTTCCGCTCCGCATCGCGAAGATGACGGCGAACTTCCTCAGTGTTCGTGTGGAAAAATGGGTTGTCTCGAAGCCTGGGTATCACTCGTCGCGCTTCGACGTCGGGTTGCTCTCGAGTTGGCGAAAGAGGAGAACAAGAATCACCCCATTCAGGCAATCGAGACGGTCGAGGAGAAAGCGTTCGCGCTCCGCGACTATGCGACCGATGGCGATGAGATGGCGATCGGCATCTTTCGTCAGCAGGGTCAAATCCTTGGTTACGGTATCGCTGATCTCGTTCGTGTTTTTGATCCGGGGCTCGTCGTCATTGGCGGCGGCCTCGCCGAAACGAGTTTCCGCGACCAGTATATGGAATGGGTTCGCGAAGGCTTCGCAGAGCGTGCCTGGGACGTTTACCGGCACAGTCCGATCAATCCTGATCAGGTCACGACTCGTTTCGAGTGGGCCTCCGGAGGAGACTGGTCTGCCGCGTTGGGCGTTGCGTATTCCGCGCGGGAAATGTTTCGCTAAGACTCTTTTTCTTTTTCCTGATCTTACTCTTAATCCCCGCGGCTCAGATCACTGAGCCGCGGAAGCGGGGAGAAGACAAAGACAGCGATAAGGGTAAAGAGGTCCTGAATTCGCGGAGGCGTCTCCGCGAATCGTTTCGTTTTGCCTTCCTCCGGTGTCTCCGTTCACGACCGACCTCGTTTAAGATCAGGAGTCAGAAAAAGAGATTCTAGTAAACGTGCAGATTCGAAACACGGAAGCTGCCGTTGGCGTCTTCCTGGAAGTAGACTTTTGCGAGACCTCCTTTGTAGTAGAGGATCATCTTGTCGTCATAGTAGGGGATGTTGCTCCCGTGGGGCATGTTCCAATTCAGTTTGCTCACGGCCTCAGGCGTTGCGTATTGCAGCGCCATGCCGCGATCCAGTCGGATGAACGCGGTGAGGAATCTCAGTGCGGCGTCGTGCTTCGTGAGTTTCTCCTGAGGCGCAGGTGCGGGTGCGTTCGTGGGTGCTGAATTAGAATTCAGTGAAGAGGCTGTGCCAGCCGTTTCAACGCAGGAGGTCATAGGAAACGCCATCACCATTGCCAGAAAAAAGGGACTCGCAATGACTTTGATTCTCATGGGAATATTTTAGAAAAGTGAGGGTGGCTGCGAAAGCGAAATCACTCCGAAGGCGCATTCTTTTTCTCGCCTGTCTCAAGTGGGGGGATGATGACACCGCGTTTCAGGAGCCAGCAAACGCCGATGAGATCGTAGACTCCGCGGATCGCGCGGTCGAGATTGGTGTATTTTGACGTGCCGGCCTTTCTCTCGCGGTGATTCACGTCGATCTCGGCGATGGTGAGTCCGGCATGGGTGAAAATCCCGGCGAGGTAGCGGTGCAGTCCGTTGAAGGGAACGAGAAGGTCGACGTAGTCGCGATGGATCACCTTCAGTGAGCAGCCGGTGTCACTGATGCCGTCGTGAATGAACCAGCGACGAATGCGGTTGGCGATTTTGGACGCGGTGCGTTTGCTCCAGGTGTCTTTGCGCTTCGCGCGTCTACCGACGGCGACGTCGCAGCCTTCCCCGCGCACAAGATCAACGAGCTTTCCGATGTCGGCAGGATCATTTTGACCGTCACCGTCAAGCATCACGAGAATGTCGCCGGACGCGAATTTTAAGCCTGCGTAGAGCGCTCCGCTCTGTCCCCGGTTCTCAGTTAGCCTGACTGGCGTGACGCCGTCCACGCTGCAGAGGATGTCCCAGGTGCCATCGGTGCTCCCGTCATCCACCGCGACGATCTCGGCGTCGGGCTGGCAAGCCACGATCTCTTTGAGAACAAATTCAGCGCACTCTTCCTCGTTGTAGAAGGGAACCACGACGCTCACGGTGTCGAAAGTCGGCGCTGACGAACGAAGCCCTGCAGGTTGCTCAAACGGAGATGTGTAGCCGGGTGATTTCATAGCAATCGGAAAGTCTTATTTACTGCCGTTCTCCGGCCATGATTTCAAATGTTCACCTCGGAACACGGTGTAGGTCCTTTCGGCATTATAGCCGAATGGCACGGTGAATTCCTCCAGCTTTTTCACCGAAGTAAAGGCGTTGGCCACTTTGGGCGGAAGCGCTGCAACGGAACCCCATTGAACAATCAGTCCGTTCTTCCCGACGTTGCCATCGTCTTCCGGATTGGGCCAGAGATCATACTGAGACAATATCGTGTCCTGCCCGTGCCACCCATAGACGCGGGGTTGATCAGGAAGGCCGAAAGCGAGGTGGCTGATGAGATCACGGTGTCCGAGGGCGGCGAGGAAGAGGGCGTCAGCGTCAGGCTGAGCTCGGCGGATCGCCTCGACCTTATCGACGACGAGATCATGGCTCATGAGTCGCCGTTCAGGATCGGCCTTGTGGCCCGGCTTTCCGATCGCCTTAAAAAACAGGGGGGCCGCATAAAAGTAGAGAATCAGGAACAAACCGATCGAAACGGTGATGGGAAGAAGTTTTCTCCAGGCTACGGGAGGAAATTTGAAAAGGGTGACGGCTCCGGTGTACCATCCAGCGGTCAGGGCGATCGCCGATACATAAAAGACCGCCGGCCAGTTTGGTTGCAGTTCCTGACGCATCGCGAGAATCAGCAAACCCGCTAGTGGAATCGCGCTGAAGGTGAGGCAGTAACGAATCGGAGAAGTCACTTTTCGAATGATGAACAGTCCCGGGATGCAGAGGCTGTAGACGAGAAAGGCGGTCACGGGGGAGAGCACTCCGAACTGGCTGCCGAAGAATGAAAAGAATTCTCTAATTCGCGTCCCCAATAGGAAGCCATCGCTCTCAAAATGGTGTCCCGTGTGCTGAAACGTGATCCATTCGTTCTGAGCATTCCAGATGAGTGGCGGGGCGAGGAACAGATAGGAACCGAAGAGTGTGAGAAGGAGCGCGGGACGCTTCAGGTGGTGCCGCGTTTCCCCGTTCATCGCGAGATAGACCACGGTGAGGACCGGAAAAATCATCATCATCTGCTTGCTGAGGTGACCGATTCCGAGAGCAAAAAGAAGCACGATCAGAGTGCCTGTGCCGCCTTTTCCTGAAAGATAGCGCCACAGCATCCACAGGGCCGTCGACCAGGTGAACATGAGGGGGGCATCGATCGTGAGAAAGAAACTGAGAACGGAATTGGCCGGAGCGACGAGTCCGAGAATGACGGCGACCCATCCGGTTTTGGGATCGAAGAGGGCTGCCGTTAGAAAGTAGAGCAACAGCACTGAAGTCGTGCCGAGAACCGCTGCGGTGGCGCGAATACCGAAGAGGGATCCTTGTCCAATCCAGTCAACAAAGGCATACAACCAGGCGATGAAGGGAGGCTTCGAGTAGTATCCGTAGTCGAGCTGCCGGCCCCAGTCCCAGTAGTAGGCTTCGTCACCCGCAGGATTCACGGGAATGAACCAGGCATAAATCAGTCTGAACACCAGGACCGCAGCGATGAGCCAGATCGAGCGGCTGAGAAAAGGGGACTGAGAGAGAGAGGAAGACATTGACAGCAAGCGTCCAATGCTGCCTCAAGATGAGGCATTTTCCAGTAAAATAAGGCAGAAGCCGGAGAACAATCAGCGGATCTGCTTGATGATCTTGTCGGCAGCGGAAACGCTGCTGCCTTCAACATCTTCCCATGAAGAATAAGTCTTCACTCCGTTCACAATCTTAGGAGGATCTTTTTTGCCGTCTCCCTGAGTCGTAACGACGCGATTCGAGAGGTTTTGACTGTCATCATTCACGATTTCGCCGTCGGCGATGATCGTTTCAGCACCGGTGAAATCGATTTCTTTTTTCGGAGGGCGAATTTTTGTTACCGGTGACAGAATAGTTCCTGCGATCGATTTTTTCTCTTTCTCGGGCTCGCTTACGGTGCCCGGCATCGCGGGGACCTCGAAGAGGTTTCCTGAAGGGTTTGCGGTTTCCGTGTTGGTCTCAACCGCAGCGACTGTATCGCTTGTCGGACTTGCTACAGGAGGCGCTGGCATCTCAGCCTCGGGTTCGGATTTTTTCCGGCTGAAGAATGAGAAGAAACCGCCACTCTTGGAATCTTTTTCATCGGATTGAAAAACAGGAGTGTCTTCCAACCTCTCGGCGACAACTTCCTCCTTTTTCTTCCCGTTTACCACAGGTTCGGGAGCTGGTTGAGGCGCGGGAGCCGGTGCCGGTTTCGAAACCGCGGGATCGGCGGTCGTTGAAAAGTAAGGAGTCGAAGGTGGCAGCGGTGCTACGATGGGCGCTTCTGATTCTTCCGGTTTGTCTTTTTTGCCGAATCCGAAAAAGGACGATTTTTTGTCCGACTTCTCGACCTTGCGACCTTCCTCAATGACATAGGAAACAGGTGCGACCGGAGTGGGGGATCCTCCCCGGAAAATTCCATCGTGTTCAGCTGAGGCCTGTGAGGGGGGCGCCGGGGCACTCGTTGCGGGCGCTGTGCTCGTCTGAGACACTTGCTGCGTCGTTGTTTCCGTCGGGAAAAGTCCCGATGAAAGCTGCTCCTCGTCGCGATTGAAACCAAAAAGACCTCCGCTCTTCTTCACTTGAGCGTCGGAGACGCAGGGAGAAGCCAGAGCAATGATCAACGCCGTTGGGAGTATTTTCCTCATCACAATTAATACCATAGGATAGTTTGGGGACACTTTCAAGAAGAGCCCTCCTACCATGTAAACGGATGAGACAGGGGTTTAATGACCTTTTTTTCCTCCTTTTTCCTTAAGTGACGCCAAAAAGGCGACGAGATCACGGACTTCTGACTTCTTCATGATCAGTCCCATAGGGGGCATCGCGGAGACGGGGGGCTGCCGTGTTGCGATGTCAGCGAGAGCAATTTTTTGCTCAATCTGTTGAGCGGAATTGTCGGGATCAGCGACTTTTAGCGTTACATGCGTGTCATCTTCGGAAAGGTAGGCTCCGCCGACAGTCTCGCCGTTTTTGAGCGTCATCATCGTTAATCCGTAGCCGGGCACGACGACTGCGCTGGGGGCGACAAGCGACTCCAGCAGGTAGTTGCGTGTGTGACGGGTGCCGATTCCCGAGAGCTCCGGGCCGGCGACTCCGCCGTCACCGTTCACCTTGTGGCATTTGGCGCACTGGCCGGCGGCATGCGTCATGAAAATCTCTTTGCCCCGCTTCGCATCGCCTCCCTCGAGGGCGGGTTCGAACGCTGCGAGCGGATTGGCTGGATCGAGCGACGCGGTGTAGGCTGCGAGCGCTTTTTTCACGGCTTCATCTGTCTGGAGGGCGGCATTCTCGATTAGATCGAGGAGGGCGCCTTTCTTCTCGTCGCTGATTTTGGCGAGACACCCGGCGAAGAGCGCGGCTACGTCGGCATTTTGGATCGACCCGAGGAGGCGGTAGCCCTGTTGCCTCGCTTTGACGTCATCCGAGTTCGCCATCGCAAACGCTTCGGAAAGCCCGAGATCAGGGTCGGTCGTGAGCAGTTCCGATACGACGGCGGCCTTGAATCCGGGATCGGATGACTTGAGCAGATCCGGCCAGAGCGGTTTCAGCGCGGCGGGATCCTGCTTCGCGAGGCCGTTGAGGGAGGCTACCCGGGAATCGAGATTCATCTTCTCGTCTGTGATCTGAGCAATCAGCAGCTCGACCGGTGCCGCGACGCCGTATTCAAGCGCGATGCGGGTGGCGATACCGACGAGGTTGCCATCGGCGGTGTCAAAAACGGTGGGAAGCGCGTTTTGGACCGCCTCGGTGATGTCTTCGCGGGTTGCGGGATCGATGGGGCGGTAGCTGCCGTCGGTGGAATCGACCGGCTTGGGATTTTTCCACTCAGAGAGCGCGAGGAGAGCCTGTTCCCGGAGCACTGCAGGAAGCTTGTTCTGCGCGGCATACCGAACAAGTCGCCCGGCGGCTTCCGACGTTCCTTCGCGGAAGTTCGCGTTGATGAGGCGAGTTTGAATGATGATGTCGCGGTGATCCTGAGGCCAGCGAGCCGACTCCTCGCCCTCTACGAAAGGCATGATCTCTTTGGCGAGATCAGGTATCGCGGTGATGAGGTTCAGATCGTTGATCGCGCGGATTGCCTCGTAGGCAATGCTCTTCTCATCGTCTTTGAGGAAATATTTTACGCGGGGGTCTTTCACTTTTCTCAAATAGAGGAGCGCCCCCATCCGGACTCCGGCCGACTCATTTTTGGCCTCTTTGAGAATCTTTTCCCGTTCGTTCAGATACCACATTCCCTGAACGGCAGAATGCCGGAGAAAGTGGTCCCGGTTGTCGTTGGCGGCGAGGATCTCGAAGAGCTTCGGCAGGGCGAACGCATTTCCGCATTTGCCGACACCGATCGCGGCAAACGATTTTACCCGGTCTGAGGCATCGTCGAGGAGTGGCACGAGAAGCGTACCCATTTCGGGATTTCGAGAATCGGCGAGGATCTTAACGGTCTGTGCGCGAACCTCGGCGTCTTCGTCGGATAGAAATTTTGCGATTTCAGTGAGGACTGCGGACTCTTTACGCGAGAGCTGTCCCAGTCCCCAGATGGAGTGAAGGCGTTTGAGTTGATTCTCACCCGGCTGCGACGATTTCTTCAGCGCCTCCGTCGCGTTTCGTTTCACGAGTTCGAACTGGGCCTTTTGACGCACCCGCATGTCAGGGTGGCCGAGGGCCTCGATCAGTTCGGGTTCGACAAAGGCAGCGAAGTCTTTGAGGAGGAGTTGATGCGTTTGCTTCACCTCCGGTGAATTGAGCTTTTCCGGTGAGGCGAGGGTGTAGATATTTCCGAGATCCTGTTTCACCCAGCCGTTGTTGTTAAAGCAGCTCAGATACATGCGTCCGTCGGGACCGAATTCCACGTCGGTGTTTCCGAGGCCTTCCATGAAAACCTCCTTATGATCGAGGGCGAACCCGGCACCGCTCTCTTTGACGCTGAAGGCTTCAAGATCGCCTTTGGCACCACCGAAGTTGCAGATCCAGAAGTGTTCCGCATAGCGGTCGGGCATCGCAGTGACGCCGTAGTTGTAAACGAGTCCGCTCGGTCCCCAGGAGACGATGTCGATCGGCGGGAGCGCGAAGGCGGGGCGGTCCTCCTGCTGTGTTTCCCAGATCGTCTCAGTCATCCACGGATTCATCGGGATCGTTTTATGACCGGGATGCTCGTAGGTAGGCGTGCGAAGCTCGAGCTGGTTGCGGAAATTCAACAGCACCTGGTGTCCGTGGTTCCAACCTGAGTCGCCTCCTTCGAGGATGTAGACGAGTCGTCCTTTGTCCCACTGATCGGCATCGTTGTCGCAGGTGAAGAGGTTCCCATACTGATCAAAAGCCAACTCCTGCGGGTTTCGAAGTCCCGTGTAGATCTCTTCGAGATTTGAGCCGTCGGGATCACAGCGGAATACGCCGCCCCGGTAGGGTTCATGATAGTGTCGGCCTTCCTTGGTTGTGAAAGAATAACCGCGGTCACCGATGGACCAGTAGAGCTTTCCATCCGGACCCCAAACGAGCCCGTGCATGTCGTGTCCGGAGATGCTCATACGCACGCCGAAGCCGTCCTGAATCGAGACTCGCTTGTCGGCTTTTCCGTCTTCGTCAGTGTCGGTGATTCGCCAGAGATGAGGAATGTTCGTGTAGTAAATGTCGTTTTCGAAACCCGCGATGAGTCCGATCCCGGGGCCGTCGAGAACCTCGTTGAATCCCGTCGCCCACACCGATGAGGTGTCGGCTCGGCCGTTGTTATCTGAGTCTTTCAGGAGAACAATTTGATCGGTAAATTCCGTGTAAAAGGAGAGGGGGCGAGTGAGTTGGTCCCTCTCATACATTTCGTAGCGGTCCTCGCTCGACTCATTGTTGATGTCATCGAGGAGGATTTGCTGCTCATTCCGAATGTCCTGAACGCCTGCTCTCCAGCGATGGATTTCAGCGACGAAAAGATCGCCATTGTGATCGAAGCAAATCGCACTCGGATTCTGGATCTGGCTCGAGTCGGCGAACAGCGACGCCTCGATGTCTTCAGGTAAGGTGAAGCTGCTGATACGGACGGCAGCCTCTTTGTCATAATCGGCTGAACTGAGGAATTCAGTGGGCTTCTCAAGTGTTTTGCCGGGGGCATCTTTTTCCGCGGCGTGTCCTGACGAAAGTGTCAGGATCAGAAAAGGAATGAGGAGTATCGCGCTGACTTTCATGATGAAAAAAGGCCGCAACTGAGGTTTTCTCTGAGGCGACGGCTCGCATCGTCGCAGGAAATGAATCAAGTTCCACGGAAAAAGTGGACGAGGACGCGCTATTTTTCGATCGTTGTTCCGGAATTCAAAAGCCTTTGGTCGTGAGCGTTAAATCCGACGCCTTCTCGGGAGTCAGGATCTGGGACGGTAAAGTATTTCGACGCGTCGCGGTTTTTCGGCGACCACGCCTTCTTTGAAAACCTGACTTTCACCAAAAGAGACGATAGAGATGCGGCTGATTTCAATGCCCTGTTCAATCAGAAAATCGCGTGCCATTTCGCAACGGGCGTTTGCGAGGATGGCGTTGTACTGAGGTTCTCCGATCGTATCGGTATGGCCCCGCAACTGCACTGCGAGTTCGTCACGCTCTTTGAGAAGCTTGACCGTCTTGGAAAGTGTTTTCTTGTTCGCGTCGTTCAGGAAGGTCGACCCAAAGGAAAAGTCGATAAGATCGTTTTCGGGGAGCTTGATAGCCTCTTTTGGTAGAGGCGGTTCCGGTTGCGCGGCTTCCGCTTCGGCGATTTCCTCGAGGACCTTCTTCTCCAGTTCACGGGTCAGCTTTTCTGACTCCGCCGTCGCATCCTCGGCCAGCTTTGTGGCAGCTGCGAGGGTTCTCAGGGATTCCTCGAGAGCTTTCCGGCTCTTGTGTTCCACGGCGTTCAGTTCCTGTTTCGACGCAGTGAGTTGATTCGATAGCAATTCCAGTTGCTCCGCTCTCGCTGTCTCTGTTGAAACGATGGACTGAAGAGCCACCGCGTCGTCGTCATCGAGCGAATCCACCACATCATTGACTAACAATGCCGCTTCGTCGGTTTCACCGTTCTGCAGTTTTGAAACGATTTTGATGATTTCGGATGGCGCGACCTGATTCGGTTTGGGCTCCGGTTTCTCCTTTGTGGCAATGTCAGGATTAGCAGGAGTTTGTTCGGGTGGGGCTTGATCGGTTTCCTCCCTGATCACAAAAGTCGAGGGCTCTCCCGGTTCTGCAGTGGAGGAACCCTGCTCTGTCCATTTTCGGGGGATCGTTACCGCCAGTGCAAGCAATGCCAGCAAGATCAAGAGCAAGGCAACATTCACAACGATCTTCATGGTGGTTAGTTAATTAAACTTGATGAAAATTCTCAAATTTATGTTTGTTACGTAGAGGTATTCTTGTAACTCTTGATTTTCATTAGAGCGTTTTGGCGATGCGAAGGCAAGTTTGATGGCTGCAAAAATATTATCACTATTGGAGATCAGCGATGACCGGGTCCATTGCATCGATGGGGATGACTCTGAAGAGGTTCGAAATCAGTTTGCTCGTGAAGCGGAAGGTCTCCAATTGATTGCAAAGGAGCTTGGAAAGACCCTCGGAACTCCCAGGTTGCACGGATGCTCCGTGAGTAGCAGCGACGGCGGTCTCTCCTTTCGATTTGTGGATTCCTCATCCAGTAAGATCGATGCCCGGGGGATTTTTGCGTCAGGTGAGTCATACTCGGCCAGCAGTTTGATGCTGGCGAATCGCGCTGGTGAATCCGTCGGGAAATGAGAGGGATGGAAAGCGCGACGAGTAATACCAGTTCTTACGATGCGATGTTGCAGGCATTGCAGCGGCTCAAGCGGATCCGGAAGCTCGACGGCACCGTTGTGATCAGAGACGGGGAGTGTCTCAGCTCGGAGACGTTGCTGGGCGAGCGGGAACTGAACAATTTCGTTCTGCAGATCAAAGCCCTGCTTGCTCAGTATCGAAATTCGGGCAGTCCGTTGAAACGCGCGCTTTTCAATTTCAGCGGAGGGAGCTTCCTCGTTTTTAATTTGGCACCTTACGTTTTCTGCTTCTTTTTCGGGGACGCCGATGACGCAACCATCGTTGAAAAAGCGGGAGAGGAATTCCTGGAGGAGTGGAAAGATTCGTTGAAGATCGAAGATGGCAGCGTCGTGGCCCTGCCCGAGTTGAAGATTGAGGTTGAAACCCCGGGAGAGGAAGAGGATGCTGCGATTATCGATTCTGACTCGCCAGAGGAGGCTGAATCCGGTATCAATGGGGCGATGCCGGTTTCCTTCGACACGCTTGATCCACTTTCCCGTGACGTGCGTTTTAAGGAGGAGGTGCAGTCACTTTTTGTGAGCGTGTTAAGTTCTAAGCAGGTCCGTCGGATTCTGGAGCCTGAATGGAAAAAGATTAAGTCGATTCCCTACGACTCCCGAAAAGAGCCCCCTGAGAAAAACTTCGGGAAATCTCTGATCTCACAAGTTCGCGATCGACGAATCCGGAAGCAGCTGGAGGCTGCGCACAACGAACTCAGCCTGACTTATTTCGGTCAAAAGAGAGGACCTTCCCTGTTATGATTTCAAAGGCACTGTCAGGCATTCCTTCTATCGGCGGCTCGTTCCTCTCCGCTGTCGATACTGTTTCGTCAGCTGTGCCTGAGGCAGTGTCTTCGCTACCTGACACTGCCTCCTTTCCCGTGGTCTATGCGCTTGTTCCTGTCCTGATGTTTCTCGGAATGGCCTTGATCGCAGTCGGGGCCGCCCGTGCGAAAAACGCGGCGAGCACTTCGTTGAATCAGTGGGTGGTGTTTGCTCTCAGCGTGCCGGCTTATATCGCTTTCGGGCACCTGTTCTTTGAAGGGCGACTGCCCGCTCCTGATTGGCAGTCGATCTTGCAGTCTGGAATCGCAACTGAAAGCGATTCCGGTTGGAGCTTGTTAGGATTTCAAGCAGGGATCGTTGCGATCGCGCTTTCGATTGCCTGTCGCTCGATGATTGATCGCATTCGGCTGCGGGGGCTGATTGTTTTTTCCATTCTTTTCTCCGGGATCGTCTTTCCAGTTCTGGCTCAGTGGGGATGGGGAAGTCGTTTTTCCGCTTCAGAACATGCGGCCGGGGCTCCGGGCGGTTGGCTCGAGATGTGGGGCACCGGATTCTATGATTTTGCAGGCGCCGGAGTGATTCATCTTGTCGGTGGTGCTTTTGCGTTGGCCGGTGCCATGATTGTCGGCGTGAGGAGGGGGAGACGCCTTGGCACCGGAAGGCTTCGACATGCCCCCGGACACCAGCCTGTCCTCATTGCTCCGGGCGTGATGCTGGCGCTGATCGGTTGGTGTGGCTTCCATCTCGGTTTCTCCAGCCTTGCCGGGGCGTCAGGAGGAAAAGTGATCGTGATGACGCTGCTCGCAGCCGCTTCATCCGGGCTGAGCGCGATGATGGTCTATCGCCTGTTGAACGGGGCGACGGGATTTCACACGACGTTTTACGGCGCGATGGGTGGGCTCGTCGCCGCCTCATCCTGCGCGGCCTCTCTGAGTCCGTTGAACGCTCTCATCATCGGAGCCGTTGCCGGTGTCATCGTGGTGCTTGGTACCTCCGTGATTGAACGGCTTGGTATCGATGATGCGGGCGGGGCGATTCCGGCCCACCTCTTTTGCGGATTTTGGGGAGTGGGCGCCGTCTCCCTGTTTGGTCCCGTGGAAATGAGAGGACTGGAAGGTCTCAAGACTCAATTGGCGGGAGCGGGCGCGCTCGGGCTGAGCGCGTTTGTGATCGCCCTCGTTCTCTTCAAGCTGATCGACAACATTTCCGGTCTAAAAGTCTCCGGGGAAGATCAGCTTTTGGGAAGTGACTTCAATGAGCTTTCGCTCAACGCGTATCCCGATTTCGAGGAACCGCAGGATCTCCGCTGACGGTTTTTGTCGGAGATTTTCTAATCGAAAGTCTTCGGCGTGATCTGAAATTTTCGAATCGCGACAGGGCCGTGGTCGCCTTGAATGATGAAGCGCCCTTCGCTGGCTTCTTCGCCGCTCTTGCCCCCGCGGGTGGGACCGGTCACCTCGACGTCTTCGTGGATGACGACCCCGTTGTGAGTCACTTTGACGAAGCGTGCGTTCTCGCTCTTTTTACCCGTCTCATCGAAACGTGGCGCTCGAAAGGCGATCATAAGCTGTTGCCATGCCCCGGGTGCTTTTGACGCATTGGTCGTCGGAGCGGTTCCTTCGTAGCCGCGCTTCTTCGGGTCTTCGATTGTATCGTCCCAGCGTTCGTAGATCCCTCCGCAATCGCCGTAGGAAAGCGCATCGTCGGATTTCCCATAGCTGTCGAGGATTTGAAGTTCGTAGCGATCCATAAAATAGATTCCCGAATTTGATGATTTGGGGATCATGAATTCGACCAGCACTTCCACATCCGAATGGGTGACTTTACTGACAATGTTAGTGCTCTTTCCGGTTTTTCCGTTGTAAAGGATTGACTTCCCCGGTTTGACCGACTTCCACTTCATCTCAGTGGTGCTGCCTGAAACGGATTCGGCCATAGCCCATTCACCGGTGCTGTTCCATTGGGACAGGTTGCCCAGTTGCGTCGTGGCAGCGGGCGCGGCTGCCGGAGTTCCGGCATTGAGAGAACTCAGTGTCAGGAAAAGGAAGGATAAAAATAAGTAACTTTTCACGAGGTAATTGCACCAGTTCGAATGAGACATGTCAATTCTGAGAGGGGACGTTCACCCGCCATGGAAAAGTGCGTGTGTGACCGGTAACCCGCAACGCGACAGGTATTGACCGGGCGGTGGACAATCGCTAAAATCAGCGCATGAAGAAATTTTTTACGGTAGCGATCGCGATCCTGTTTTCTGCCTCCCCACTGCTCCGGGCCGAGTTGAGAGACTGGACGAGAGCTGCTGATGGGAAAAAGATCAGCGCAGAGTTTGTCGGAATGAAAGATGAGGCAACGGTCCAGATTAAAATGGCGAATGGCAGCCAGTTTGACGTTCCTCTTTCCGCTTTGTCCGAAGCTGATCGCGAGTTCGTGAAAGCGCTCAATGCCGGTGACAAGAAGGAAATGGCCGCGACCGGGGGTGAAGGAGAGAAGGCGGCGATCCCGGAAGGGGAGACCACCGTCACGCTCAGTGGAGTTCACCTCAGTTGCGGGGAATGCGAAGATGCGATCATGGGGATTCCCGCCGGTGAAGGGGTCAAATACGTCGTCGACGCTGACGCCGGCACCGTTGTCGTGACCGCGCCGACGGGAAAGGGCGCCAAGACTGCCGTGGAAGCGGTTGCTAAAATCGGTTTCTACGGAGTCTCAGATCATCCTTCGATCAAAATCCCGGATTTGAAAGAAGGTGAATTTATCTCAAGCACGATGCGCGTTCGCAGCGTGCAGCTTTTCTGTCGCAAGTGCGTCAGGGAATTCGAGAAAGCGGTCGAATCCGTCAAAGGCGTGGACAAAGTCGATGCCAAAATCGGAGCACCGACCATCCAGGTAACCGGAGAGGACTTCGATTGCAACGCGGTCATTAAAGCCCTCCGCGAGGCCGGCTTTGCCGCCACCTTCAGCTGAGCACGGGGCGACCTGATCGCGATGTGTCAGGCACAATCCCTTTTTCGGTGATGATCCGATCCATCGGTGCATCGTGCTCTTCGGGATTGAGCTCAGTGAGCTGGCTGGAAAAGCATACCCCCATGACATGGGCGGGCTCGGGCGTTGAAATGATCCTTGAGAGGTAGCGGTCGTAATGGCCCCGGCCTCTTCCGAGACGAGCACCGTTTGAGGCGTCAAAGGCAACTCCGGGAACGAGAATGAGGTCCACTTCCTCCGGCGTGAGCTTTTTGCATTGCTCTGGATCGGGCTCAAAAATGCCATGTTCGCCAACCGCGACCTGGCTGATGCTCGTGACGTGATAAAAATCGAGAAGTCCCTCGTCGTTGACGCGGGAAAAGCCCCATCGCTTTTGCGGGTAGGTGCTGAAGAGCGACTCCAGAGTTGGTTCGCTGGACAGTGAGAGGTAGGCGAATATGACTTCGGCCTTGCGAAAGACTCTTGTGTCAGCGAGCTGACGACAGATCGCGACCGAGGCGCTGGCTTTTTGTTCGGGTGTGATGGCTTCGATTGTGGCGAAGCCTTCGCGGCGTAGGAGCTGTTTATCCATTATGGCTTTTTATAATCTTCGAGTGCCTCAGGCATATAGCGCTGCAGCTCGGAAATACGGGTTTCGTCGAGTGGGTGACTCGCAAGGAAAGGGGGCGTGCTGCTCTGACCGCTTTGGGCGCGCCAGGCGGAGAATCTCTTCCAGAGTTCGATGGACTCCCGCGGATCGTATCCGGCCCGTGCCATGAAAATGGCTCCCATGCGATCTGCTTCGAGCTCCTGCTTGCGGGAAAAGGCTTTTGTCGTGAGCAATGCCGCTCCTCCGAGGGCTGCAGTTGGAAGGATTCCGTTCGATCCCGTTTTCTTGTTCAGCATGTAGCCTGCGCCGGCGACCGCGACGCCCGAAAGAACGTTCTGGGACATCCGCTCACCGGAGTGCCGCGCAACGACGTGGGCGACCTCGTGGCCAATGACGGCGGCGAGACCGGCTTCGTTCTGAGTGATTTGGAACAGCCCGGTGTGGACTCCGACCTTCCCACCGGGGAGCGCAAACGCGTTGGGGGAGGAATCTTCAAAAACGACGAATTCCCATTCCGCGTTAGGCACCGGCATGACCTTTGAGAGTCGCCCTCCGACTTGCTGAACGAGGGAGTTGTAGGTCGGGTCTTTCGAGATCGGCTTCTCCTTTTTGAGCTTGTCGAATTCGCTCAGTCCGAGTGCGGCCTCCTCTGCGGGGTTCATGAAGTTGACCTGCTTCCGGCCTGTTTCCGGCACGGTTCGGCAAGCGACCGCGACGAGGCAGGCCGACAGAGTCGCGACAGCTATCAACGGGGCATGATGTCTTTTCATACGGGGGACGGGAAACGGCGGTGACTCAAAGAGTGGGGACTTTGAACCGGCCGCCGGGACAATATAAACGCATGAGCAGACTCAGCCTTAGAAAAATTGCCTGATATGAAGTAATTCGCCACTTTTCAGGTGGTCTGAATCGCTCGTTTGCGGTGGCTATGTTAGCATCGAACGGTTCACGTTCAACGCTTCCTCACTCCGTATTGACGGCTCCGTGCTTCTTTACCCGTTGCACAGGTTTTTGCTGCGAGTGGCAGGGTTAGAAGAACAAATTGGCAATCGAGGCATCGTCGAGCATTGCCGGGTCAGCCACAGCCATGAGCTGGCCAAAATACTCCACCTCGGCCATTTCGGTGGCGGGATCGAATTCCTCTGTCGCAGACTCTGACGAAGCCACTGCGGAGTTGCCCGCTTCGAAAGAATCGGGATTCGAGAGCAAAACCGCAGCAAGAGCGACCACCGCGCAGGTGGCGGCACCGACCATAACCGGACGGAAAGCGGATGCGGCGAAAAATTCCTTCACCCCTCTGAGACCGGACATCCAGCCAGCCTGACTCTCTTCCTCAAGGCGGCGCACTTCCCTGACCACATTTCGGGAGAAAAACGGGCTGGGTTCAACGGATTTCGCTGATTTGAGAAGTTCCCAGGCTTTATCAAGCTCGGGATTGGTTGGCTCCTGATGTTCCATGTCCTTTAAAACTCCGGAAGAAGCAGGAAGTTTCAAACTCTTTTGGAAAAAAGAGAAAAAGCCCCGCCGTTTACAGGTGAGGGGCGTCGATGAAGCCTTCCAGCTGTCGAATCCTCGTCGGGTGACGCATTTTCCGGAGCGCTTTCGCTTCGATCTGCCGAATTCGCTCACGGGTCACCTGAAATTGTTTTCCGACCTCTTCGAGCGTGCGGCTGTAGCCATCGACGAGTCCGAATCGCTGCTCGAGCACTTCACGCTCGCGCTCGGTGAGGGTATCGAGGACATCTTTGATGCGATCCTTCAGCATCGACATGGAAGTCATGTCGCTGGGATCTTCGGCGCCCTTATCCTCGATGAAATCACCGAGGCTGGTTTCGTCACTGTCACCGACCGGTGCCTGCAGAGAAATCGGCTGTTGAGCCATTTTCAGAACCGCGCTGACACGCTCGACGGGGAGGTGGATTTCCTCCGCGATTTCGTCGGAAGTCGGTTCGCGACCGTATTCCTGAACGAGCTGCTTCTGTACGCGCATCAGCTTGTTGATCGTTTCGATCATGTGTACCGGAATACGAATCGTCCGTGCCTGATCAGCGATCGAGCGGGTGATTGCCTGACGAATCCACCACGTGGCGTAGGTGGAAAATTTGTAGCCGCGACGGTATTCGAATTTCTCGACCGCTTTCATCAGGCCCATGTTGCCTTCCTGAATCAGATCGAGGAAGGAGAGGCCGCGGTTCGTGTATTTTTTCGCAATCGAGATGACGAGACGAAGGTTCGCCTCGACCATTTCGTCTTTGGCTTTCCGTGCCTCGGCGACATGAATCTCAAGTTCGGCTGAAAGAAGATCAAAGGCCTCCTGATCCATCCAAACCTCTTTTTCGAAAGCGGTTTTCGAACGCGTTGCCTGGCTTTTCTGCGTGCGGTCCTTCGCTTTCTTCGCCTCTTTTTTCAGGGCGAGTGAGCGTTCCGTGAACTCCGCCGTGTAATTGACGAGGTCCTCGGTGACCTTCTGCTTGAAGTAAAAGCGATTGTAAGTGCGGGAGAGACTCGCGAGTCCCTTCTTCCACTTTTCAGCGAGCTTGGGCGTCGGATCGCCTTTCACGGCGCGAATCTTCGCATAGGTGTCGGTCATTTCATCGCGAAGCGACTCGACTTGATCACACAGTTTCGTGAGATTCTTTAAATAACGAGCACGGCTCTCGATCTTCTTGTCGATGATGAGCCGGTCAAACCGCTCTTCTCCCGCTTCGAGACGTTTTGAGAGATCGAGGTAGGAATCGGGAATGAAACCGAACTGCGCGAGAATCTTACGAATCTCAAGCTCGGACTTCTCGATGCGCTTTGAAATTTCAACCTCCTCTTCTCTCGTGAGAAGGGGGACTTGACCCATCTGCTTGAGATACATCCGGACAGGGTCATCGAGAATGTCGAGACGACCCGCTCTCTCCGGAGCGACCTTTTTCACGGGCGGCGTATCTGTGCTGCTCTCATCTTCATCATCTGAATCGGCTTTGAGGTTGTCCACCTCGGCCGAGTCGATGATGCGAAATTTCATCGTGCGAAGACGCTCGATGAGTTCTTCCATCAATTCCAGATCCGTCTCCGTGTCAGGAAGCGCTTCGTTGATGTCGTCAAAAGTGAGGTAGTCCTGCTCTTTCGCGAGGCGAATGAGGTCCCGGACGATGGGCTGGAATTCAGGGGAATCGAGCAATGACTTGCAAGCGGGTGCGGTGACAGCAGCTTTGGTTTTCGCAGCAGAAGTCTTCTTCTTTTTTGAGGGCGACTTTGCCTTGGCAGCGGCCTGCGGAGCGGACTTCCTTTTTGTCGATTTTTTAGTTGAACGCTTCGCCGCAGCTTTGCTACCCTGCTTGGTGTTCGTTCGTTTCGCTTTTTTATCGACAGCCATTTTTGAGGTGCTCGGAAAAGTGCAGGTGAGTCTATACACCCGGGTGCTGTGGAGCCGCTAACGGTCGTGTAGTTGTGTTCTAAGGTCAAGAAGTAGTTTACTTAGTCGTTCTATCTCTTGAGGTGGAAGGTTAGGTGCTCCCAATTGAGCCTTAGTGACCGAAATCTGGTTCTGAATGCTCTGTTTGACGAGTTTAGCGAGACAGTCGTGAGCCAAGGCGAGAGTAAGGTTGGCGCTTTCCTCCGTCAGTAATTTCGTGAGGCATTGCTGATCGGAATTCGTGAGCTGGCTGATGAAGGCGTTCACGCTCGAGGGGACGTCGGGATCGAATTGAGCCTGCCAAATCGCGGTAAGCAATTCAGTCTCGGTGAGATTTCTGAAATACTCAGGAATGGGCTGTGAGGCGATGGTTTCTTTAGTTTCCCGGTCGGTGAGGAGCGCGCGGCAGAGGAGTCGCACGGACCGGCTTTGAATCTCGGTAGGCCCGCTTTTGCCGGGAAAACCGGAACTGCCCTGCGGCTGAAAATTTCCCTGATTCTGAGGGGGATGGTGATGGCCTTCCTCTTCGCGGCGTTTCGAAATCGCGTCTCTTTTGCGCTTCGTTTTCTCGAATCGTTCTGTCGCGGAAATCGCCTCGTGAACCAGCTTTCGGACGTCATCTTCGCCGACTCCGAGTCGGATCGTGACCCGGCTGATGAGAGAGTCGAGGAGCATGCGGTCGTCGATCAGCGCGATGTCGGTCGCGAGATCCTTGGCAAAATTGAGTCGGTCCCGCAGCGTTCCCTGATTCAATTTGGTGCCGCGACTGTCGATTTGAAAGTCGAAGAACTCGGGAGCCTTGCCCACGATTTCCCGGAGCGCATCCGCCCCCTGCTTGCGAATCAATGAGTCCGGATCTTCGCCCTCGGGAAGTTGCGCGAGCCTGACCAGCATCCCGGTCGGGGCGAGAAGTTTGAAGGCTTTACTCGCCGCTTTGACCCCGGCGCTGTCCGAGTCGTAGCAGAGAACGACTTCATCGGTGTGACGTTTCAGAATCCGGGCGTGATCCTCCGTCAGTGACGTCCCGAGTGGTGCGACGACGTTCTCGATTTCATTCTCAAAGGCGGCGATCAAATCGAGCTGACCTTCAAAAACGATGACCTTCTTGTCGCGGATGATGGCGCGCTTGGAGCGGTCGAGTCCAAAGAGCGTTTTGCTCTTGTTGAAGAGTGAGGTTTCCGGCGAGTTGACGTATTTTCCGCCTCCCTGTTCGGCAGAGAGAACCCGGCCACTGAAGGCGAGCGGTTCGCCGAAATCGTTGTTCAGCGGGAACATGAGCCGGTGGCGGAAAAAGCTGTAGGCGCCACGGTTCGGATCGTTCTCATCGCGCCATTTTGCGAGCCCTCCGTCGACGAGTTGCTGAACGGAGAATCCTTCTCCATTGGCCCATTCAAAAAAGGAGCGCTGATCTTCCGGCGCGTAGCCGAATTTCCAGCTGCGGGAGACTTCCATTCCAAGGCCGCGTGATTTCAGATAATCGCGGGCCGGCTGGGCAAAAGGCTTTTTGAAAAGGAGCAGGTGAAACCACTCGGTCGCGGCCCGCTGGAGACGCATGAGCTCTGACTTTCCCTTGCGCCGGGCCTCGGCTTTCGGGTCGTAGACCTCTTCCTGCAGCATGATTCCCGCGCGATCAGCCAGTTTCCGGGCCGCCTCGGGGAAGGGCATGTTGTCGTACATTTGCACGAACTTGATCGCATCTCCGCCGGCCTGACACCCGAAGCAGTGAAAGATTTGCCGTCCGGGGACGACGTTGAAGCTCGGGGTCTTCTCGTTGTGAAACGGGCAGTTCGCGACCCAGTTTGTCCCGGCTCTTTTCAGCGGGAAATAGCCCTGGATCAGCTCGACGATGTCGTTGTCGTCGAGGATCTTCTGGATCGTTTCCTGTGAGATGATTGCCATGTGAAAAATTGCCCCTGCAATCCGGGTGAAGAGGGTCGGGTCATGGACCTAACAGGGTCGAGTGACACCCCCAACAGGGGCAGGTCAGACATCTAACCCTGTTTGATGTCTGAGGCAATGGGAACGCGTGTTGTTTGCGAGGTGAACGGTACGCTTTTTTGAAGGGAGATCGTTTTGCGCCGACGCCCGAAAAAGCCCGTCGTTAATTCGACGGGCCCGGGAGATGGGAGGCGGCTTGTGCCACTCCATCAGGATCGATTCCGACAGGAGGCGTTTCCACTTCGCTGTCGGGGGCGGAAGCGCCGCTGGATCAGTACTCGCGGTCTTTTTTGATGCCCGGCTCGGGCTTGGCGTAGCGACCGTCGGCATCCGGCATCAGCGGGGAGTCGCCGTCCATCGTCAGTTCCTTCACATTCGGAGCGAAAACGTGCTCGCTGTTCAGCATCTGATCGTAGGTGATGACCTGTCCCGTATGCGCCGCCATTCGTCCCATCGAGGTGGTGACACTGGCTGCGACGCCCCGTTCCACTTCGTTGTACTCGTCATCATTGCGAATCGCTTCGAGGAGGTCTTCCCACTCGATGTCGTAAGGGTTTCCTTCGAGGCTGGCGCCGCGCTCTCCGGTGGGAAATGACCAGAGCAGGTTCTCGGGTTTAGCACGGTAGTTGGTGCTGATATTCTGGTCCTTGTAGAGTCGCGAACGGGCGGGGATGTGACCGGCTGAGGAGATCACGGCTGATCCTTTAGTGCCATGGGCGTAGGCGGCGAATTCTTGATTGCATCCCGGCATGTTGCGGCCTTCGTAGATCGCCTTGGCGCCATCGGCAAAGGTGTATTCCACCCCGTAGCTGTCAAAGTTCTGATCAACCGCTTCGAGTTGCTCGCCGTTTCTTTCGATCGTCTTGTAGTGCCGTCCACCAACCGCTTTCGCTTCAACGGGAAAGGCGCCTTTGATCATGCACATTTCATCGATTCCATGGATGAAAAAGTCGCTGAACGCCCCGCCACTGAGCCAGAGAAAGCTGTGAAAGTTTTTGATCTGATACTGAAGCTCCGTCATATCAGTCGTGTTTTTCGGCGTGAAGCACGATCCGATCGCTCCCTGCATCCGGTAGGATCGCAGAAAAGTGATGTCGCCGATGGCTCCGTCGTCGATGCGCTTTTTCAGCTCGTTTCGTGACACGCAGTGGCGGCACATGAGTCCGACGCCCACCTTGAGATTCTTCGCTTTCGCCTTCTCATTGATTTCGAGAAGTTTGCGTGAAGAATGACCGTCTGCCGAAAGAGGCTTTTCCATGAAGACGTTGAGCCCTTTCTCGACGGCGTACTCGAACATGGGCCAGCGAAAGGCGAGCGGGGTCGTAAAGATGACAATGTCGCCTTTGTTGAGGCTGTCCATGGCCTTTTTGTAGCCGTCAAAGCCGATGAATTTGCGCTCCTGAGCGACGTCGATTTTGTCGGCGATGCTTTCCTGTTTCTTGAGCGTTTCGTAGCTGCGATTGAGATTTTCTTCGAAGACATCGGCCATCGCGTGCAATTTCAGTGGTCCGAGCGCCCCGGAAACGCTGAGGGCATTTTTGACGGCACCGGTTCCACGGCCCCCGCAGCCGACAAGCGCGAGTTTCAGTTCCTGATTGTCCTGTGCGTGGACGTGAGGGAGGGCGATTCCAGCGAGAACTGAGGCTCCCGCAGTGGTTTTGATCGCGGAACGGCGGGAGGGAAGTGCAGATTTATCCTGTTGCATGGAGTGAGCGTGGCAGGAATCCAGAGGCTCGTCAATTCCACGAAAACGGTAGATTTATCCTATGTAATTCGTAGCCGACCGTTCTCTGAACCTATATAAAGGCGTTTGAAGTTTTTACGGTATGATGCGAGGTGAAGACTGACGTGGAGACACACCTGTGATGGCGCTCTGTTTGAAACCAGTTAACCCGGCAAGTTTTCCTCTCGGGGTGATTGAAATTCCCGAGGGAGGACGAGCCGTGTATTTAGGCAGGGATTCAGGGAATGATGCACAGGTCGATGTCGAAGCCGTTTCGAGCCGTCACGCCAGGCTTCTGGTGAACAGCGAAGGCGTGCTCGAGGTTCACGACTGCGATTCCAGCAACGGGACTTTCGTCAATGGTGAACAGATTCAGGAGCATGCGCTCGTCGAGGGCGATGTTGTCAGGTTGGCGTCGGCGGAGTTCACTGTTGTGTCGTTGAACGGTTCGGCCGAGCCAGTGGTTCCCGGGACGACAGGCGTTCCTCTTCCTGCGCCACCGGAAGGTCGATCCATGGGGCAAACGGCACCTCAACCAACTGTGGCGGCACCCTCGGGTCCGACGGAGGAGGAGCTTGCTGCGAGGGCTGAGATTTCCGCGCTGAAAGCATCGGCCGCGGCCCTGGACGGGGAGCTGCGTTCTCTGAAGCGCGATCTCGCGGAGGCGGTCGATCGTGAAGGCCGGACTCGTGACCAGCTGAGCGCTACGCGTGAGGAACTCATGCAGAAAGAGCGGGACATCGCCGCGCTGACGTATGAAGTGAGCCAGCGCGACGGAAGTCTCACGCGTTTACAGGAGACGGCTGATCGAACGGCTGACGAGCTGGCACAGTTAAAGGTCGCGCACAGCGCTGCGAGTAATTCACTGGAGCAGAAATCGAGTGCGCTCATGGTTGCTCTGCAGCGAGCTGATTCAGCGGAGTCGAGTCGCGCCGCTCTTTTCGCTCGAACCGGCGCCTTTTTGAAACGGTTGCAGAGCGATTGGAAGGAATGGACCGGGGAGAATCAATTTGGGGCTGATGATTCCGGCGACGAGGTCGATGCTGTTTTCGCGAAAAGCGAGAAAGTCGCGGATGCGATTCGATCCGAACTGGATTTGATCGAGCCGATCTGGCTCAAATACGGAGACGGCGTTCAGAAAGAGCTTCAGCGGCGATGTTCCAACCTCGAAGACGAACGGGTTGACCTCGAGCGGCGCAGGGACGAGCAGCTCGTTCTCCACGAAAAATCGACGGAAGATCTGAAAGAGATTCGCGCGATGGTGGATAACGAAGTCCGGCGGGCGCAGAGCCTGAGTCGTAAAGGTACCGAGGTGGCGATTCCGGAGCGATTCGAGTCCATGGTCATTGCGAATGATCGCGAGCAGGAAATTTTCAGACTGTTGATAGAGCGCGTCGACGAACTCGATGGGCTCGTCGAGAGTTACGCGAAGTCTAAAAAATACCGTGATATCTATCTCGAACTCACCGCTTTTCAGGACAAACTCGCGAGTGTCCTCAGCGAAAACGGGGTGACTCCATTTCTCGTCGATAAGGGGACGATGCTGACGCCGAAGCTTCGCAAGGAAGTCCAGATTCTGGTTAAGAAAGGGTGGGGAACGAAAGAGTTCATGGAGCAGCCTTTTCGTCCCGGGGAAGTGAAGAAGGTGGTGCGCCATGGCTATCGGATCGCGGAAGGTGATCACTTTCAAATCCTCAGAAAAGTCGAAGTGCTGATTCGCGAAGTGGGAGAGTGACTCTGGAAGATGGCTGGTCAGAGAACAGTCGGATGCTCGGGTTGGGCGCGCAGGTGGGTGCGACCTGTCCTGCTCTGTCTGGTTTTGGTCGCGACTGTTGCGCGGGCGAAGGAGGATGCCGGTTCGCAGTGGGTGAGCGCCTACGGGTGGATTCAGACGGGGGATAAGCTTGCCGCGTCGAAACTCTGGCCGCTCGCGATCGGGAGCTACATCGAGGCGGACCGCCAAATCAAGATACTGGCGGAGGAACATCCCGATTATGAGCCCGACGTCGTCGCTTACCGACTCGAAAAATTGGAGGAGGATATCGAAGCCGCTCAGGGAGAGTTGACGACCGGTGAGCACGATATCATGATGAAATACCTCGATTTCATCGAGTCGTATGAGCTGGGTAAGAAGCAGCGTTTTGAGAACAAGTTCGAAGATTCGCTCACGACCTTGAGTGAGGCCCGAAGCATCCTCGATGAACTCATCGAAGAAAAGCCTGACGAGTTCGAAGAAGCTGTAAAAACGCAGCATGAGCTTCTCGACAACAGCATCGACTGGCTCTACTCACAGGTGAGTTTTAAGCGTCAGGCTTCCCGTGTCGTGTCAGTCGGTGACGGTTACGACTGGGGGACGACCAAGTATGTAAAGGAATCGGATCTCCCTTCGAGTAAGTTTCCCGTTGAACCGTCAGGTAGTCTGTTTCCGAATGTGCCGGCAGTGGGCGCGCCCGCGGCTGCCTCGCCGATGAATGATGATACAGATGAGCCGAAGGGCGATTCTGAGATGGACGGAGACGGGGACGCTGAGAGTAAAGAGGAAGGGCCGGTGCGGCCATTCCGGATGAACAGCCGATCGAAACCGATCGGGGGTGGAGAGACGGAAGTTGATTCCGAATAGTGCTGGTTTTTGCGGTGCTCGTTGCGTTAAATAGGGGCATGAAAGCAATCGTCCTGTGTCTGCCTGTTTTTTGCCTTTTCAGCCTGCTGACCGTGTCTGCCGGCGAACCCGATGAATTTTGCATCGTTCAGGACAGCGACGGTTACACCAATGTCAGGGAGAAGCCGGACCTGAAAAGCAAGGTGATTGCGAAGGTCGATCACGGACAGATTGTCTGGATCTATGCAGGGGCAGTGAAGAAATGGCCCAACGTCATTTTTATGGACAGGGAGGGTAAAGAGCGAGCCGGATTTATCCACGCGAGCCGGGTTAAACCGCTCACCGATTTTGAGAGCATTACCGGTAAGGTTTCGGAGGAGGATCAGGCTGAAGTGTTTGAAAAGGGGGATCTCAACGTCAGAATCGAGATTGAACCCTTTGATCTGGAGGGGCGGGAACTTACCTATAAAGAAGTCTCAGAAGATGAGCGCTACCTCATCGAGATTGATGGATCTGAATACTGGGGCACGGACGGTGGGATGCCCCGGGAGCAATATAAAAAGATCGTGATCCAGCAGGGCGAAAAAACGATCGTTCTGCCCGGCGAGGCACTGAAAAACCTGTTTAATCCCGGCCTTTATCCGGGAAACACCAGAGTCGTTCTTAATCCTGCTGACGACGCGATCTACATCACGAGTTTTAACAGCGACGGGGCCGGCGGTTACACCGTCGCCTTTGTCATTCAGAAAGGGAAATACCGAAGCCGTGCGGTCCTTTCACCGTTCTGAATCGCAACTCAGAAATCGCGGAACGGCCCGCGCGGTTCGGCCTCGTCCATCGCTTTGAGCCAGGCGTCGAAGGCGGCCTTCAGTTCGGCCAGCTTCTCAGGATGTTGTTTTGATAGATCATTTTTCTCTCCTGGGTCTTTAGAGAGATCGTAGAGGCCCTGCTGTGTCTCACCCATCATTGTCCACTTCCAGTCGCCGACACGTGCGCCGAGTTGATTGCGGCGTTTCCAGAACATTTCTTCTCGCGGTGATTCCGTTTCGCCTCGCAGCGTCGGCCACCAGTTATAGCCATCGAGGATGATTTCATCGGGGATCTCGTGACCTGTCGCTGCGGCGAAGCTGGGAACGAGTTCGAGGCTTGAAAGAAACGCATCATTGGTCGTTCCCTCGGGCACTTTCCCACCGGTCCAGCGCACGATACAGGGAACGCGAATCCCGCCTTCCCAGGTCTGGGCTTTGTGTCCGCGAAGCGGTGAATTGTCGGCGCCGCCCGAGCCGCCGTTATCGCTAAAGAAGACAACGATGGTATCATCGGCAATTCCTTTTTTATCGAGAAGGTTGAGCATTTTTCCGATGGAGTCATCCATGCAGGTCACCGCGGCACGGTAGTCGCGCTGACGGGCCTCTTTCGTCACCACTTTCGCGGGGCCGCCATACTTGTAGTTCGCGACTTCCTTAAACTCGGGATCGACCGGGGAATACAACTTTTTGTATTTGTCAGGAGCCTGCACGCTCGTGCGGATTTCGGGTTCGAGCGCGGATGAGTTGTGCGGCGCGTTGAAGGGGACGTAGAGAAAGAACGGGTCCTTCCCGGAGTGAGCTTCGAGGAAGTTCAATGCCTCCCGTTCAAAGAGGTAGGTGCAGTAGGTTCCGGTGTCCTCTGTTGTCAGTTCGAGATCGCGATACATCGAATGCACCCCGTAACGTTCGTGCGTGAAGTAATCGACGCCTGTATTGACGAATCCGTAAAAGTGATCGAATCCGCGAGAGGTCGGGAGGAAGCGTTTCAGCGTTCCCAGGTCCCACTTGCCGTAAATCGCGGATTTGTATTCGGAGGGAAGGAGGTCGGGAATGAATTTCTCCCGGAGGTCCATCCCGCCGACCCGCTCGAAAGTGACGTCATATTCGCCGGGTTTGTATTTGTAGCCGTAGTCCGGAGCCTCGTTCCGGATCATGTCGTAAATTCCGTTTCGTTGCGGGTAACGCCCTGTGAGGAGGCTTGCCCGACTCGGGGTGCACGCGGGCCAGGCGACGTAGAAATTCGTGAGACGCGTGCCTTCCTCAGCGAGTCGGTTCAGCGCCGGAGTGATGATGCCGTTGCCGAGAACACCAAGATCGTTGTAGCCCTGATCGTCGGATACGATCAAGAGAATGTTAGGGCGTTTCGGGTCGGCTTTCGCGGTGGGGGTAAGGAGGAAAGCCAGGAATAAGGAGGAAATTACGCGCAGGATCATGGCGCAGGTTCTGTGATCGCGAGGATTCCGGCAAACCAATTCGTCTCACGTATCGGCGGGGTTTCGCCTTTGATGTAAATGTAGGAGATCACCCCGTCGAGATAGAGTGCATTGGGGCAGCCGAGCTTGTCTCTGAACAGTTCGGCAAAGTTATGGAAACTGGTTCGCCCCCGCGTTGGATCGAGTACAGAGCAGGCGAAAACGACTTTGCCATCGGCGGTGACTCCAACACCGTTCCTGATCTTACTACTCTTCGAATCCTTTCCAAAGATCGGGTGAATCACTCCATCGTTCACGAGAAGTGGGCCCGACTGCGTCGCAAGGAGAGGTTTCAGCCCGAGTTTCGAGTATTGATCTGATTCGTTGATCCCGGCGGTGCCGTCCTCAAGCAGATAGAAAACGCCGTTTGGTTTTAGAAAAAAGTTCGGAGTGAACTGGCTTTCGCTCTCTTTGACGAAGTCTTTCAGGTTCAGTCTCGTGATCGTTTTGCCTTCCGAAATGTGCAGGCCGGAAGGCAGGAAGGTGGGTTCAAATATTCCGGAGTTCATCGCGAACTTCAGGACGCGTCCCTCACGTTTCACTTTCTCCTCCAATTTTGGGAACGTGTTAGGTTCACCTCTCTTGCCGCTGAGGTGGAGCTCGAGTTTCTTCTTCCCCGGATCGAGGCGGTAGACGTGGAAGACTACGCCGCGATGTTCCACTACTTCTGCGGTGGCCAGGGTTCCTGCAAAGACGAGAGAGAAAACGAAGTAGCGGAGGAAAGTCATATCCGATCCATTTCAACTGACAATCGCGGATCCTGTCAATCAACGGATCGTGTTTTCGCGGAGGGAACCGGCTCTGGTGATGCTCTCACTCCTGACTGCATGCGGAGGCTCCGATTGCCTGGTAAATGCAGTCAGGAGTGAACTGCATCACCGCTTAAAAAAACGTGCGTTCCTCTAGTCGAGTTCTTTCACCGCTGCGAGATAGCGGGCGACGGCGTCGGACGATTCCAGTGCGAGGGAGCGTTCGAGGAGTTCGATCGCTTTCGCATATTCACGAGCGTCGACGAGCAGCTCGCCGTGTTCGCGATAGGCGCTTGCGGCAACAGTCTCGATCCGGGCTGCTTCTTCGTAGCGCATCTCGGCTTCCTCACGGTGTCCGGCGTCGCGATGGAGGCGGGCGCGGAGGAGCAGTGCCTCGCCGTCTGTTGGCTGTTGTGCGAGGTAGGCCTCGAGTCCGGCGATGCCTTCTTCAAAGTTCTTGTTTCCTGCGTGGATCAAGGCAACGGAACGGGCGTAGCGTGACAGGTCGTCTTTGGGGAAATCGCTTTCGGCGGACGCTCGTGCCGCTTCGCCGATTTTCGGATGGGCCTGACATTGCTGCAACAGTTGCGTAGCCAGTTCCCACTCCTGCCTATTCGCAAGCATCCCGAGCGCGTCGGCTCCCTGCCGGAGGGTGACGCCGTCTTCTTTTGCGAGGGCGTCGAGGTAGCGGTCAAAACCTTGATCGACGAGGTTGTTCTGAAGGTAAAGGTGTCCCAGCGAAAACGTTTGCGAGGCTCCCAGTCCGCCGGTTCGATGAGCGAGTTCAAGGTTGGCGATTGCTTCGACGGGTTTTTCCAGTGCGATCAAGCTCTCGGCCTGCGCTAGCCAGTTCTGGATGTTCTCAGGTTTCTTTGAGATCATTTCCTGAAAGAGCGACGCGGCCTCTTTATGATTGCCGAGCATTTGCAGGGCTTGCGCCTGTCCGGATTTCCACTGCGTTTCCTGTGGTTGGACCATCGCCGCCTGACGGTAGGCATCGAGAGCTGCGGCGGCGCGGTCTTTGCGCGCATGGCAGTAGCCGAGCAGGCCGAGGGTGAGCCCGTCACGTGCGCCGAGTTCGAGTGCGCGAATGAGGTGTCTTTCGGCGTCGTCCCATTTTTCCTCCTGAACGAAAACGACGGCGATGTTGCGGTGGGCGTCGCGGAAATTGGGGAACAACGCGAGCGCTTCCTCGAATCGCTCGATCGCCTTGTCGCTGTTGCCTTCTTCGAATTGAAGCGTCGCGAGCGAGAAAAGGATCGCGGGGCTTTTTTCAGCGATACCGGAGTTGTTGAGCGATTTGATTGCCTCGCTACGTTTCTCCTCAGCGAGCAGTTTGCCCGAAATTTCGAGTTCCTCCGCTTCGTCCTCGGTGAGACGCGGCTCAATACGGGAATCAATCCCGTAGCTTCCCGTGATCGCTTTCCGGAACGCTTCGCTCTTCCAGAGTGGATCAATCGGGAGCGGCTCGGCGGCAAACCCGGTCGAGCAAACAAGCATGAGAAGTAGAAGGACGTGGCGCATCAGAAGGGTCAGGGGCGAAGAATGAGGGGCCATTTGAAAAGGGCGTTCACGGCGCGTCCGTTTTTGCGCGGCGGGGTGAAGCGGGAGTTCGACGCAAACGTCCGCGCCATTGCCGTGAAGTCGTTGTGGCTCGAGTCGAGAACCCGCTGGACGTTGACTTTTCCTGCGGCGTTGATGAGCACTTCGAGGGTGACTCGGCCTTCGGTGACGCCACGCTTTCTCTGAGCCGCGGGGAAGGTCACGGTCGGGCGGCTCACAAGTCTCGGACTGCTGTCGAGTTCGTTCGACGTGAACGTCATGCGTTGCTGCGCCTGCTCCTGTTGCGGGGCAAAATCCGTCGTCTCCAGTCTCAGTTCGATGTCACGATCAAGGCTCGCTTTGACGGGAGGCGCAACCGAGTCGAGCTCGATGTTCAGTTTCGGGAGTTGCTTCGCTTCCGGCGGTGGTGGCGGCTGCTCGACCTGCGGTGGAGGCGGCGCGGGCATGCTTACGGGGAGCGTCGTGTTGAGCGTCCGGAGAGTGAGCGTCTGCGTGGGCTCGCTCTTGTAGAGCCGGATCACGGAGAGGAACATGAGCAATCCAACCGTCGCGATAAGCGCGAGGAGAATACGAAGAACAGGATGTCCTGCGATGTGGAGTGCTCTATTCATCGACGGTGGATACGAAAACCTGGCTGGCTCCGGCGAGCTTTGCTTCATCTAAAACGGAAACCGTGGTCTCGGTGGGGGTGGCGCGATCGGCTTGGATGATGACGGGGGAGGCGTCGTCCTTTAACAAACGGCTGACAACACCTCGCACGCCGCTGATCCCGATTTCACGGCCGCCGTAGAAAACCTGACCGGCGGGGGTGATGCCGATGAGAATGCTTTCCTTCTCCAGATCCTGTTGGGTCGCGGCGCGTGGCTTCGCGATTTCGACACCGGTTTCTTCGACGAACACGGTCGTGACGATGAAGAAAATGAGAAGAATGAAAACGACATCGATGAGCGGGGAGATATTGATTTCCCCTGTCGATTCTCCGGTGGGTTCCCCGAAGCGCTGGAATCGTCGTGCCATCTGTCAGCGGGTCGAGGTTTGTAAAAGTTGAGATTCGAGCTGGCTGTAGTGCAGCACGAGTTCGTCGTAGCGACTCTTGAGCCAGGCGCATACGATGTAGGTCGGCACGCCGATCACCAGTCCGGTTTGCGTCGTGATGAGCGCTTCGGAGATGCCTCGTGAAATCACGTCGATGGGAGCTCCGGCTGAGCTGCTCGACATGCCGTGAAAGGTGGTGAACATCCCGGAGACGGTTCCGAGAAGGCCGATCAAAGGCGCTGAGCTGATGAGGATGAAAGCGAAGGGGAATCGACGTTCCTGCCTCGCAAAAAGGCGTTGCGCGATTTCCTGAAGTTGACGCGAACGATCCGCTGTCGCGGGAAGGCGATCAATCAGCTTCTTTTTCAAGCGGTCACTTTCGGGTGATTGCTTCAGCAGGGAAAGCCATTCGCGGGAGGAGATGACGGGCGCATCGGGAAGTCGCATCGAACTCCAGAGCGAAAGCAGGGCGAAGGCGATCGCGAATGCGAGAATAAGGAGGGAGACAAAAACCCATCCGCCTTCGTGAACGAGGGCTTGTATATCAATTAGGATGGAATTGAAATCGGGCATGGTTACTTGATGTCCGCTTTCGCTGTTGCCCGGCTGTCATCTGTTCCGAACCCGTTCAAAAAGGCGAGACTGGTCATTTCCATATTGGCTTTGATCGCAGAGACCTTCCGTGAAAGGAGGGCGTGAAGGATCAGCGCCGGAATCGCAACGATGAGTCCGAACTCGGTCGTGACGAGGGCTTCCGAGATACCCGATGCGAGCGATTTGGCGTCGCCGGTTCCGAAGATATTGATCATGCGGAACGTCTCGATCATTCCGGTGACGGTTCCTAACAAACCGAGAAGTGGTGCCGTCGCCGAAGCGATCGCGATGAGTGGCAGCCAGCTTTGCAGTGGCGGCTGAGCTTCAAGGAATCTTTCGAAAAGCTGCTCTTCGAGATCATCCCGTGAAACAGATTGGTTCTCGCTGTAGGCGTCGATACCCTGATCGAGAATTTTTCGGGAGGGATGCTTCATTGCGCTCGCCTGTTCGCGGGCGGAATCTATTTTACCCTCGTTCAGCGCATCGATGACGGATTGCACTGCGGCAGGGCGAACCTCCTTGATTCGTGAGATCTGCAGCCATTTGCCAATCGCGGCGAGGAGAGCGATGAGGCCGAGGAACAGAATAGGATAAATCCAGAAGCCACCTTTTTTGATATGCTCGATCGGAGACGGCTTCGTTTCCACCATTGCCAGCGCGGAGCCGAGGGTGGGGTCGAAGGTGACTCCGGCTTCCTCACCATTGAGGAGCGCTTCGATGGCGGCAGAAGAATTGCCCGCCGAAACGATTTCGGGTTGGAGTTGATCTCCGGTCGTGACGAGTCCTGCGAGCTTTTTATCGGAGGAGACGAACCAACTGACGGGGCCGACTTCGGCGAAGGTTCCCTCGACAAATACGCCGCCTTCAGAAAGCGCGGAGCCGGGAAGTTTTGAGACGGATTCGGCGGCGTTGAGCCGGTTGAGGGTCTCGGTGATCAGTGTGGCGCGCCCTGCAAAATCATTCCGGTTCAGGATCTCGCGATTCGCTTCGACACGCGGGAGGCTGTTAATCGCTTCGTAACTTTTTCGAAAATCGAGTAAGAGACTTTCGAGGTAGCCCTTTTCGTCGCGCCAGGCTTTCAGCTCACTTTCGTGTTTGGCGACTTCGTCGGCAGCGGCTTCGCGGCTGACTTTGGCGAGGTCGGCGAGACGACGTGATTCCCGCAAGTCTGCCGACAGCTGATTGGTTTTTTTCGCGAGAGGGATTTTCTCCTTCGCGATGGCGCTACGCTGCTTGGCAAGCTCCTCGAGGGCGGCGTCGAGATCGCTGTCGATCGACTTGATGACCTCAGTCAAAGCGGATTCCTTTCCGGCTTCGTCCTGAGCGATCAGCGGCAGGCTCGCGATGAGGCTGATCAAGAGAGTGGAGAGAATCAATTTCATTTCACCAGCTGCTGAGAGAGGGGAAGGGTTACGAGAACAGGAGGGGTGCGACGCGCCTGAACTTCGATTGCTTCGCGCACCGCTCCGGCGATACGATTGTTTACCGTCCATTGCCAACCTTCTGCGGATGGCGTTCCGGTGCCGCCGTAGCGACCTGACGCGTCGACAAACCAGGCCTTACTGAGGCCGAGATAGAGAACGTCGACGGAGCGTGATTCGCCGTCGATCTCACGCACTTCAGAATCCACGGTGAAGACGTTTTGGAAATCGAGGTAGGCCTGTGAGATGAGAAGGACATCCCGGGTGCGCTGCTGGAGCGGGCGGTCCGGATCAGCGTTTTCGATGCGGAGAAGTGATTCTTCAACCTTCTCCCTCAGGGGGGCGGGAAAGAGTTTCTGCCCTGACTGGATCTGCTTCTCCCATTCGTTGACGAGGCTCTGGAGCTCGCGCCGCCATGTCTTCAGTGACTCGCGTTCTTCGGCAAATCCGGAGAGTTGCTTGTCGAGTTCGACGGCACGGGTGCGGGCGGCTTCGGTGAATGCTTTCAATTGCTCGAGTTCGCGGGTGCGAATTTCGTTAAGTTCTGAAAGAGTCGCATTTTCCTCTTCCCACGCCGCTTTTTCCTGAGCGGTGATCTGCTTCGTTTTAACCCACTCCTGAAGTTTCGTCTGTGTTGTCTTTGCCAGAGAATCCGGCTCGTCCTGAGCTGCGGCGATCGAGCCACTGCTCAGAACCGCGATGAGACAGACGAGGAGATGAGTATTCTTCCACATGGTAGCGAGGTGAGTTTAAACGGATTGCCCCGTTGTCTCGACCGCAATCTTTACGTGTTTATTTAGAGATGGGAGATTTGCCAGAGGCGAATCCGCGCGGTTCCCAGAGCATTTCAAAGCCGACGTAGAATTCGCGGGGTGCGTTGGAGCGGGCTCCTTCCGGAATCCGGCTCGTCACCATGACTTCTTCGAATACGTTGTGAACGCCACCGATGAGGCGGGTGCGGTCATTGATCTGGTAGTAACCGGAGAGATCGACGAGAACGCCGCCATCGATGAGCCCCTGTCGTGAAGAGGTTACCGGAACGGGTGAATTCAGCGCGGTTCCAAAAGTGTCGCTTACGTAAGTCGCGGTGAGATCGACGCCCCAGACGTCCGTTTCAAGTCCGACGCCCGCAGTGAGCTTCCACTCGGGGATGTAGGGGAGGCTCGCACCGGCGATGCCTGCGCCACCTGCGCCGTCACCGTAGATATCTTCGCCGCCGCCTGAGTTGAGTGCCTGGTCGAGCTCGGTGTCGGTCCATGTCATGCTCACGAAAAGGGGCATGCGAACCGCACGATCCTGAAAAGGATCATAACTCGCGAGTGCTTCGATTCCGTGAACGGAGCCGGTTCCTGCATTGCTCGTGGCGAGTCCGCCGAGACCGAGTCCTGCGGAGGTGCTGATGATATTCTCAAACTCGGAGGCGAACCCGACGAGTTCGGCGTTGAAGTTTTCGCTGCGATGTCTCAGGCCCAACTCGTAGGAAGTGCTGCGCTCGAGGTCAACATTGCTCTTGAGGATGGAGCGGGGACCGGGAACGGCGACGCCTTCATGAACGCCACCAAAGATGGAATGCGTGTCATCGAGCTCGTAGTTCACGCCGACTCCGGCGACCCACCATTCCGTCTCGCCGTTGAAGGCGTCCGTTACGGTGTTCGTTGCGTCACTCGCAAAATCTGTGGCATGAAGGCGAACGTTCTCGTAGCGGACTCCGGGAGTGACCGAGAGACGACCGACTTCCATCGTGTCCTGAAGCCAGACCGATGTCGCATTGGATTCCTGATAGCGATTGCCTCCCGACCCCGGGCCGAGGTCGTTGATGATGGGGGCTGCTCCGCCGATGATGACGTCGGTGTTCTCCTGGAAGCGTCGAATACTGTCGGTGTGCTCGCGAACGCCGACGCTGAAGGTGTGATCGATCACATCGGTGTCGACGCGGTAGTCAGCGGAGAACTGCACCCCGTAGGACTCGTAGCTGCGTGCATTGTGGCGGTAGCCGAGTGTTCCCGGTGCGAGGCCTTTGAGCGTTGCGAGATCGCCCGCATTTCCAGTCGGTCCGACCGTGGTGTGGAGCGCGCTGCCGTTGACCTGGCGAATTTTGAACCAGTCCCGTTCGAACTGGTTGTAGTAACCCGCGACCTGAATGTCGAGATCGTCGGTCACAGCCGCGTTGTATTTGAGATAAGTGCGATGCTGCTCGGTGGCGATGTTGTCGAGAAATGATCCTGCATAACGGCGATAAGGATCGGCCCGGAAATCAGCTTCGGTTAGTCCGAGGTAGGTTTCGTCTGCGTTGTTCTCGGAGTAGCCGTATTTGAATTCGAATTTCTGTTCGAGGATCGTGTCAGGCTCCCACGAAAGCTTGATCATCGGCTCGATCACCGAATAGCCGGTGTTGTTCGATTGTGGAATTCCAATGCCGGGATCGATCGTGCGAAAGCCGTCGGAACGCTTGTAGTAAATCTCTGCGAGGTATCCGATTTTACCAATGTCAGTCTGGATTGTGTTGCCGTAATGCGAGTGCGTCTGGAACATGTTGTTCGAACCGTAGATAGTGCGGAGGTAAAATTGCTCATGCTCGGGAATCGGCGTGGAGAGGTAGTTGATGACGCCGCCGGTGGTGTTAGGGCCGTATTTGATTTGGCTTGATCCTTTCAGGATTTCGATACCCGCCATGCGGCCTACGTTGGGGGAATAGTAGGCGCTCGGTGCCGCATAAGGGGCCGGTGCCTGAAGAATTCCGTCTTCCATGATCGTGATCTTCTCAGAACGGGTGCCGTCGACGCCGCGAATCGAGATGTTGGGGAAAAGCCCCGCTCCGTCCTCTTCACGCGTGTAAACGCCGGGAACTTTCGCGAGAACGCGGTTCACATTCACGTAGCTGTGATCGCGGATATCGCCCTCGGTGACGAAAAATCCGGAACCGGGAAGCTCGAACGTTTCCGTGGCACCGCCGGTAAGCACTTCAGGTTCGATCGTGTCATACACGGTGACCTCGACCGGGCGGGAAACCGTTGCGCGGCGGACGGTCTGAGTGGGAGCGGGAGTCCTCGCAGGGGCGGGGGCGGCGCTCACGACGGTGGCGTCGAGTTGTCCGGTCTGATCGTCAATGACCGGTCCGAGATTTGTCTCGGGAGTCGCAGGAGGTGCCGGTTCTGTCGTTTCGATGACAGCTTCGATCTCACCCGCGGTTTCCTGAGCGGAAATCGATGCCGCGGAAAAGGTAAGGGCGACCACAGCAAAACCAGACGAAATGGTTTTAAATGGCTTCAGTATCGAGGTGGTAATGAATCGGTTCATAATTTGATTCTCATCACTAATGAGACAAGGTCTCATTATCAAGGCCTAATTTAGGATAATGGCGTATTTTTTTTCGCGGGAGAATGCGACGGCGGGGATTCCTCCTTTCGGTTGATAGCCCGGACCGGCTTGCAAGTGAGCGTGATTGGCAGGAATGAAAATGCCATTTCCGGGGAAATGGCACGTCCTCGTTCCTCCGAAAAGCCCCGCGCGGGCGGGAATCCGGCGCTATTGCCGCGGCGTTCGAGGAGCGCGCGACTTACTTATGTAGATGGCGTATCAGCCGCGGGCGCGACGGGCGGCGATGAAGGAACGCACGGCCATGACGGTGAAGAAAATGCAAACGACCGTCATTACGAGAATGAGCTTAGGTGCTGCAGCCGACCAGTCGAGGCTTCCTTTGATGAGACCGGGGATGAGACGACCGAGGCCGGCGAGACCGCCGAGGAGGGAGAATGTGACGGCGATATGCATTCCGAGCATATTCTTTTTCAACGCGATGAGCCCACCGATGAGCATAGGAATACCAACGAAAGCAGGAATCAGTGAGGTGACGGATTGCTTTGATGCCCCGATTGCCTCCCAGGCAAAGTAACCTACGAGACCGAGAGCGATGAGAATGAGTGAGCAGATAAAGGTGAGATTTTTCATGTGAGGAAAAGTGGGTGTTTAATTGAGAATACGATGGCGAGGTTCGATCCGACGTCAACGTCGTGTTGATGGGATCGAAGCGTTCCGGAAGGCTTCCTTTCTCAGCGGTCTTCCACCGAGAAAAGATTGCCTTCCGGATCTTTCGCATCAAATACTTGAACGCCGGGAGCCGGTGAATCGATTTCGCTCACGGGGACTCCGTGTTTTTGAAGGTGTTGGCGGGCCGCTTCGATTTGACTCGAGTGGAAAACAAATTTCGGGGCGTCTTTTCCCAACTTCTTTTCGCCTCCACCATGGAGCGCGAGAACGCAGCTTCCGGTCTTGAAGGTAACCCAAAATTGGTCCGAATAATTGTCGAGTCCAGAAGGGTAGGAAACGGATAGGCCGAGAGTGTCGCGATAGAATGCCACTTGAGCATTCATGTCGGACACATAGAGAATGATCTCGCATAGAGAGCCGAAGAGAGGGGAGGATGGTAGGTTCATACACTTTTTATTTCGTTCCGGGTTAATGGCCTGAATGCACCGATCGCGAGATCCTCAGGAAGACGGATCTCCCCGATGCTTTCGCGATGCAGGCTCACGAGTCGGATTTCATCGATGCGGTGAAACATGCGTTTGATCTGATGGTAGCGGCCTTCGTGGATAATGACACGGGCGTGGCAGGGACCAAGCAGAGTGAGTTGCGCGGGTCGGGTTGTGATTCCCTCGGTGGGAAATTCGAATCCGGCGTCGAATAGCGCGACCGCTTCTTCGGGGATGGGGCGGTCCGTTTCCACAAGGTAGGACTTCGCGACCTTCGCATCCGGTTGCATGAGCCGATCCGACCAGCTCCCGTCATTGGTTAGAATCATAAGCCCGGTGGAACTGCGATCGAGTCGTCCCGCTAGGTGAAGGGATGCTTTGTCCGGATGATCGAGAAGATCGACGACGGTGGTGTGTTCATTGTCCTTCGTCGCGCTGAGAATGCCTCTCGGTTTGTTAAGCATAAAATAGAGTCGCTCAACGGCCGGTTGGATCGTCTGGTCATCGAGGTCGATTTGATCAAACCTCGTTATTTCCGTTGAATGCCCCGACTGGGTGCTTCCATTGACCTGCGCTCTCCCCGCAACAATCCACGTCCGCGCGCTGCGTTCGCTCACCGATTGATGTTTGGCAATAAAGCGGTCGAGACGCATATCAGAACGAAACGATAGGATTTTTTATGACTCAAGCGATTTGACCCTTTTTCACTCGATCTCAAAGAGTTCTTCTCCCAACACTTCCATGCGAGGCTCGATTCCAAGGCCGGGTTCGATCGATGCTTTCATGACTCCGTTTTCCCGCTGCGGGGCTCCGGTGGCATTGCTCACGGTGACGTAGCTGTTGAAGTCGGTGGAGGTAAATCGCATTTCCTCCGGAGTGCTGTGGGCGAGGTGAGCGATCGCGGCAGTGATGATGTCGCCACCCCAACTGTCTTCGATAGTCATCGCGATGCCAAGGTCCGCGCAAAGATCGCGAGCCTGACGTGCTTTGGTGAGACCGCCAAACTTGCTGATCTTAATGTTCACGACATCCATGGCCTGTTCGGCGTGGCCGCGGAGAAGGGGATCCAATCCATCGATATTCTCGTCGAGAATGAAAGGTCCATCCCAACGATCACGAACCGCGCGACACTCTTCGTAGGTCGCGCAGGGTTGTTCGATGTAGACGTCGACATCAGAAACCCCGCGGCAGACTCGAATCGCTTCGTGCTTGAGCCAGCCGGTGTTGGCATCGGCGACGAGGATATCTCCCTGCTTCAACTCCGCCGCCGCGGTGCGGATGCGGGCGATGTCGAGATCGACGTCATGACAGCCTACTTTGAGCTGAAAACGGCGGTAACCTTCTTCACGGTAGCGGGAAATTTTCATCGCCATTTCGTCCGGTGATTCCTGTGAAATCGCGCGGTAAAGTTGAACCGATTCGCCGTAGCGACCTCCGAGCAACTCACACACGGGCATCTTCGTCGCCTTCCCGAGAATATCCCAGCACGCCATGTCGATCGCGGATTTGACGTAGGCGTGACCTTTCAGCGCCGCGTCCATGCGACGATTCAGTTTTGTCAATTCGAGTGGCGACTCCCCGATGAGGTGCGGTCCCAGTTCGTAGACGCCGGCGCGTGCTCCCTGTCCGAATGCGGGGAGGTAAAAGGGCCCCAGGGGACAGACTTCGCCCCATCCGGTGAGACCTTCGTCGGTGTCGATCTGGACGATCGTGCTGTCGAAGACAGAGACGCTTTTTCCGCCGGACCAGTGGTAGGAGCCTTCACGGAGCGGTAGGTCGACCTGGAAGACGGAGATTCGAGTGATTTTCATAGCGTGAAATTATAGTGTTGTTAGGGCGTTGGCAAAGCGTTCCAGAGAGTTTGAACTAAGTCGTGCATTTTGGGATCGTGCTCAAGTAATTCGGAACGGTTGAAGGGAAAGAAATCGTTTTTGCCGAAGTAGGCCTCCGTTGATTCTGCAAAGTATTCCATGGGGCTCGACATCCCGTAGGCCTTGTCTTTGATCGTCTTGTTGCCGTCAAAGCGCGCGACCTCGTCGTAGCTACCGGAGGCCTTAGCGCGTTCGTAGGCGGCTTTGATCTCTGCATTGCCGTATCCGTTTTCCAAAATCCGATCATGATAGCCATGGGTGAGTTCGTGGAGGAGCACGTAGGGCATGCGCCGGTTCTCGAATGGGAAATTCATCACGTTCGTGATCTCGATCGCCTTGGCCATTTCCGGATTGCGACCGTTTTCCTTGAGCCAGCCTGCTCCGGGGTGATATTCGGCCAATCCACGCTTTATTCCGTAGGGCGGATTGATCCAGATCGGAATCTCGCGGAGCTGTTTCAGGGCCGGCCTGGGAACCGCATCGACGACGCGCTGAAGCTGGCCGTGAAGAAGTTCAAGCATGCGATTCGTTGGCTGCGAATGATCCCTGACGAGTTTGTCGTGGAGATGAATCGTCCATCCTTGAACGGTAAAGGTAGCGTGATGGGGTTCGGTAAACCGGGGATCGTGACTCGCCCGGAGCTCATCAACGAGTCGGGTCGCGAGCTCCTTTCGTTTCAATTCAATAGAGATCCGAAATTCGGCTGTCGCCAAAAGATTGGTGAGTTGGTGAGGATCAATTTTCAGGTCGTAGAGTTCCTCCGCTGGTTTGCGACCGAAGGCCTGTGCGTTTTGCGGCGATTCGTTGAGACGCATCCATTGCTTGGTGGGACCGGGATCGATGTTGTGGGAAAAGGCGCCTGACTGCGTTGGCCATGGCGTCTTGGTAAAATCAAAGACAGGTTCGTCTCCTTTCGCTTTCCCGGGAGGCCATTGCTCGGGAGCGAAGTTTCGGATGTAGAGGAAGTCGCGCGTCCGAATCGCCCGTGAAGGGTAGGGATAAACGTGCCGTTCCATTCCCGTGAGGACATAGGTGCGATGCTCCTCGACTTGTCCGGATTGCTCCGAGGTCAAAGTCGAGAGCAGCGACCTCCCTGTCATCGTGTCCGGAACAGGCAAGCCGGTCGCTTCCAGAAAAGTAGGCGCGAGATCAGTGAGGTTCACAAAATCGGTGATCTCCCGACTGCCTTTCACTTTGGCACCCCAGCGGATCGCGAGCGGAACCCGTGTCCCTGAGTCGAAGAGCGTTGCCTTGGCCCTTGGAAAAGGCATCCCGTTGTCACCCGTCATGACGATGATGGTGTTCTCCAGTTCGCCCGCCTTTTCGAGCTTGTTTAGGATCTCCCCGGCGAAGTGGTCGAGTTGTTGGACCGTGAGATAGTAGTCACCCAGATCGGTCCGTGTCGTTTCATTGTCAGGCAGGTAGGGCGGCACTTCGATCGACTCGAGGTCGAGATCGCTTCTGAGGCTTGCCTGCCAATCGTAGGGGCGATGCGGTTCTCCGGCACCATACCAGAAACAGAAGGGGTGATTGTCTTTTCGCTTGTCGAAGAATTCAGCGAAGTTCTTGAAGCGTCCGCCAAACGGGTCGGTGCCACGATAGGTGTGCTGACTCGGTCCGGCGCCTTTTCGGCAAAAGCCGGTTCGGTAGCCGACGCCGGCGAGGAGGTCGGGGTAGACGGCGACGTCTTGTGCAAGCGAGCCGCCGAGATTGACACCCTCGCCGAGCCGCCAGTGGTATTGTCCGGTTGCGACAGCGAAACGTGAAGGGGTGCAGGAAGGGGACGAGACAAACGCGTTTTCGAAAAGAACGCCCTCGCGGGCGATCCGGTCGAAGTTCGGAGTCTTTACGGTTTTGTCGCCGAGAATCGAGGCATGAGGCCAGGACCAGTCGTCTCCCATGATCACAACGATGTTCGGAGCGGGAGCGATGGCTGCTTCCTTGTCATCAGGTTCGGGGTGATCGCCCTCGATCGGTATCGCGGCAGTGTTGGATCGTTCTCCGGCCTGAGAGATTGATAGCAGGCAAGCAAGAAGGATCCAGCAGGGTTGAATGAGGGACTTAACCCTTTTGATTGCACTCAACCTTAATTGTCTCTCAGTCATGGGTGGGAGTCGTTGGCAACCTAGCAGTTGGTGCTTTCCCAATGATCCCACCACGTCCGGAACTGTTTCCACTGGGCGTGTAGATAGCCGCGCTGGCTCGCGCTGAGTTGATCGGAAGGGTGAATGTGATGGCTGTATTCGGGGTGGCCTTCGAGGACCATGAGTTCTTTGTAGTAAAGAACGAGGTCGGGGCCTTCGTCGAAGGTGGAAAGAACGTGCAGCGCGTCGTCGAGTTCTTTCGCGAGACGTAACGCGGTGGGATCACCTGCGGCTGCTGCGGTGGAAAGTTCGACGAGCCGAAGGACTTCTTTCGGAAGGGCGTTGCCGACTCCGGTGATGGCTCCGACAGCTCCGCAGTTCACAAAGCCATGCACGACCTGGGTGTCGACCCCGACCATTAGAGTGAGGTCAGGATCGCCGCTCGTGATGTTCCCGGCGGCGTAGCTGAGTGAGGCGGCTCCTCCGAATTCTTTAAACCCGACGAGGTTGGCGTGATCTTTCCGGAGATCGAAGAAGAGGTCAGCCCTGGTCTCGAAGCCATAGTAGGGGCTGTTGTAGATCACAGCGGGGAGATCGCCTCCGGCAGTGAGAATGTCAGCAGAGTGAGCGCGTTGTGCGGCGGGCGAGGAGCCCCGCGATAGAACTCGCGGGATCACCATTAATCCGGCAGCACCTGTATCCCGGGCATGCGCGGCATGGGCGGCGGCGATTCTTGAATTTTGTGCGCCGGTTCCAACGACGACAGGGATACCGGCTTCGACGAGCGCGCGAACGCCCTCCTGTCGTTGTGCGTCAGTCAGGAGCGGCCAGTCGCCCATCGATCCGCAGTAGACCACTCCATGCATTCCGGCTTCGATGAGATGCGTCGCGGTTCGGACGAGGGCGGCGAAGTCCGGGGTGCCCCCGGCATCGCAGGGCGTCATGAGGGCTGGAATGCAGCCCTGAAAGATATTCGATTCGGAAGATGACATACTGTTGATGGGTTAGCGCTTCGAGGCTGTTTTGGCGGGAACGACTGCTTTTGCTTTGCGATCGCCGACTCGAAAATGTCCCAGTTCGCGTCCGGTTTCCGTGTCTATGATTTTCCAGATCGCGCCGGGACGTGATTGCTGAGATTTGGATTTCCCCGGTTCGATGATTCCGTAGGAGGTCGGCTTTCCTTTCTCGTTCATCCAAAACAACTCGACGGTGGTTGATCGGAGATTCTGGAAACTGACCGGAAAGGGATCGCCGTCGGGCTTGGATGCAGGGGCGGTTTTCCCGGCGGCGCTGTGCCAGCGAAGCGAGGGGAGTGACTTCTGGGAAGGCTCTTTCCGGGGTGCGAAAGTGGTGGGTGCCTGCGAGCGCAATTCTTCAAGTTTCGCGGTGTGCCCCGGCACGGCTGCTAGATTGGTCCACTCGTAGGGATCGACCTTGATGTGGTAGAGTTCTTCATCACCACCGGCGTAGTGAATGTAGCGCCAGTCTTTCGCACTGAGCCCATAGCTTTCCGGCTCACCGAGGTGCGTGAGCGAGACGTGATTCCACCCGGCTTCGGGATCGCGGAGGAGAGGGACGAGACTGGTTCCATCATTGTCGGCTTTTTTCGGAATCCCGGTGAGCTCGGTCAGGGTTGGGAAAAGGTCCAGAAGATTGACGGGCTGGTCGCAGACGCTGCCGGCGGTTGTTCCCTCAGGTAATCCGGGGGCTGCGTTTTCCGGAATGCGAATCATGAGGGGAACGCGAGTCACGGCGCGCCAGGCGGTGAATTTTTGCCAGTGCTGTTTTTCACCGAGATGCCACCCGTGGTCACTCCACAGCACAACGATGGTGTTGTCTTTGTTAGGGCCGCTTTCGAGGGAATCGAGGACTCGTCCCAGCATTGCGTCGGCGAAATGAATTGAGGCAAGGTAGCCCCGAATGCCTTTCTTCCATTGCCCCTCCTCGCGGATGTGAGCGAAGTAGCGATTCGGGCCTCGTTTCTTTCCCTCGGGCGGGAGATCGTCGAGGTCGTCCTCTTGGTAGCCGGGAGGAAGTTGGATCTCTTCGAGGGGAAAAGGCTCGTAGTATTTGGCGGGGACAAACCATGGCTCATGAGGGCGATAGATGCCGCACGCGAGAAAGAAGGGCTTTTCGTGTTCCTTCGAGAGCTGCTCACCGATCCATTTCGAAACGAGCCAGTCTCCACCGTATTCTTCATCGGTGGCATCGAGAGCGGCCCAGTCCGTTTCGACGTATTGCCAGGGTCCGCCTTTGGGAAGGTTCACGGGACGTTTTTCAGGATAGAGCGTTTTCGGGAGCGGATTTTCGGATTCTTTCGCGGGGAAGTATTCATCCCAGGAACGCGCGTCGATGAAGTAGTGAAGGAGCTTTCCCGATCCAGTGGCGCGATAGCCGTGGTTTCGGAAGTGCTGAGGAAGCAATTCTGCATCCGGCAGGATCTCCCGCATCTTTTGTCCGTTCTCGTAGAGTCCCGAGGTGTGCGGCGACAATCCCGTCATGATCGCAGTCCGGGAAGGATTACAGGCTGCTCCCGGGCAATGGGCATTCGTGAAAAGGGTTCCACTCGCGGCGAGCCGATCGAGATTCGGTGTGATCGTTTGAGGATTGCCGCCCATGCAACCGATCCAGTCGTTGAGATCGTCCATCGAGATGAAGAGCACATTGGGCGGGGGTGCTGCTTCTTCGGCTCCGGCTAATGATATCGCAGCTGCCGCAAGGAGGCCATAGAGGGGGAGAGTGAGCTGGATTCTCATCGAGGGGGAGAGTGGCATGCTATTACCTGACAACGCAATCGCGAAAAAGGGAGGGCATGCACCGTTTCAGCCCGAAAATAGCAGCATGCTGAAACCATAACGATCCAAAAGAGGAACAATTAACTGCCTCGAAAATCAGCGCAGATGCGATTGACCGGTGCGCTGGAATTTGTTGAAGTGAAAGGATGCTGAAAGCACTACATTTGTTCGCTTTGATTCTCACGTGGTTCGTTTCAACAGGCTTGCCAGTGACCGCTACAGCTGATGACGTGCCTGATCTTTCAGCCGTGAGGCTTTTTTTAATGCCAGCTGGTCCGTACATTTTTTCCTTCGGTCATGTCGGTGAAGACGCCGCAGCGGATCCGTTTGCGGACCCGGTAGGAAGGAGTAATGGAAGGAAACGTCCGGTTAATCGTAAAACCTATAAAGGCGGTGCAGGGAAGGCTTAGGATCCGTAAGACTGTCTTGCCGCAAAGTAACCATCTCGCTCCGAGAGATGATCGAAGCCCATCCGCCCGAAGCCTATCCGACCTTTTACCCGGCCGGCGCTCCGGTTTTACCTTTTACCTTTTACGGCGCGCAGCGCCCCGTCCGGACACGAAAAAAAGGCAGCCCGTTTCCGGACTGCCTTTTCGAAAAGCGTGAATCACGCGGTGAGCGTCACGCAATAAGAATCAGATTACTTCTTGGAAGCAGTCTTTTTCTTAGCGGCTTTCTTTTTCGCTGCCTTCTTCTTGGGAGCTGCCTTGAGGGGCTTCTCTTCAAGCGCTGCCTGTGCTGCTGCAAGGCGGGCGATAGGGATGCGGAAAGGTGAGCAAGAAACGTAGTCGAGTCCAGTGCGGTGGAAGAACTTCACTGAATCAGGATCTCCGCCGTGCTCGCCGCAGATACCGATTTTGAGTTTCTTCTTCGTCTCGCGACCTTTCTTAACACCCATCTCAACGAGTTGGCCAACACCTTCCTGGTCGAGACCGGCGAATGGGTTGTTGTTGAGAACTTCAGCGTCCTGGTAGGTAGGAAGGAATGAAGAGGAGTCATCACGTGAAAGGCCGAGACCAGTCTGCGTGAGATCGTTGGTTCCGAATGAGAAGAACTCAGCGTGCTTCGCCACTTCATCAGCGGTGAGAGCAGCGCGTGGGATCTCGATCATGGTTCCGACTGTGTATTTCAACTCAGACTTCTTAAGACCGTATTTCTTACGAACACCGACAGCAGCTTCGTCGATGACTTGCTTCTGGAGCTCGAGCTCACGTGCATAAGCGACGAGAGGAACCATGATCTCAGGGAGAACTTTGGTGCCTTTAGCCTGAACTTCAGCAGCAGCTTCGAGGATCGCCTCAACCTGTGCCGCAGTAACTGCAGGGTAGCTGATTCCGAGACGGCAACCACGGTGACCGAGCATTGGGTTCTCTTCGTGAAGAGAATTGATTCGCTTGGTGATCGCTGCTGCGCTCATGCCGATCTTCTTGGAAAGATCTTTCTTTTGAGCGGCATCCATTGTGCCGATGAACTCGTGAAGTGGTGGATCGAGAAGACGGATTGTCGCAGGGCGACCTTCGAGTGCTTCGAAGATACCGATGAAGTCTTTCTTCTGGAAAGCTTTGATTTTCTTGAGCGCTTTGGCGCGACCTTCGTCGTCGTCGGCGAGAATCATCTCACGAACGGCGTCGATACGGTTTCCTTCGAAGAACATGTGCTCTGAACGTGTGAGGCCGATGCCTTCACCACCGAAGAGGATCGCCTGGCGAACCTGCTCGGGTGTGTCCGAGTTGGTGCGAACACCGAGCTTACGGTGCTGGTCGGTCCACTCCATGAGCTCAACGAACTTCTTGTAAGTGTCGGACTTCTTAGCAGCCGCTTTGTTCTCGAGAAGACCCTGGATAACCTGTGAAGGGGAGGACTTAATCTCACCTGCATAGACGTTTCCAACGAAACCGTTGAGGGAAAGGAAATCACCTTCTTTCAAAGTCACTCCGTTTCCGGAAAGCGTCTTCTTCTTGTAATCGATTGTCATGCCGTGAGCACCGCAAACGCAGATTTTACCCATCTGACGAGCAACGAGTGCTGCGTGTGATGAAGCACCACCTTCCGTTGTGAGGATACCCTCAGCAGCGATCATACCGCGAAGATCTTCGGGAGAAGTTGCCATGCGAACGAGCATGACTTTTTCACCGCGAGCTTCGGCTTTCACTGATTCTTCAGCTGAGAAGTAGATGCGACCGGAGGCAGCACCGGGTCCAGCAGGAAGGCCGGATCCCATTTTCTTAGCTTTCTTCTCGTCAGCCGCGTCAAAGATCGGTGCGAGGAGGTGGCTGAGGTCATCAGCAGGAATGCGCAAAATAGCTTCTTCCTTGGAGATGAGCTTCTCGCGAACCATGTCGATTGCGATGTTAACAGCAGCGAAACCTGTGCGCTTACCGTTACGAGTCTGAAGCATCCAGAGTTTGCCGTCTTCGATCGTGAACTCAACGTCCTGAACGTCACGGAAGTGCTTCTCAAGAATGTTGCGAACTTTGAGAAGCTCTTTGTGTGACTTGGGAAGATCCTTCGCCATTTGAGCTACCTGCTTAGGTGTGCGAACACCGGCAACCACGTCTTCGCCCTGGGCGTCGATGAGATACTCACCGTAGAAAACGTTTTCACCAGTCGCGGGGTCACGTGTGAATGCCACACCTGTTCCTGACTTCTTACCGGTGTTACCGAAGACCATTGCCTGAACGTTAACAGCGGTGCCCCACTCAGCAGGGATGCCGTACTTCTGACGGTAAACCTTGGCGCGGTCGTTCTGCCATGAATTGAAAACAGCGTTCACGGAACCAACCAGCTGATCCATTGGGTCAGTTGGGAAATCGTTACCGGTGCGCTCTTTGATGAGCTTCTTGAATTCAGCAACAACCCACTTGAGTTCTTCTTCGTTCAAGTCGGAATCGGAAGCAACGCCACGCTTGGCTTTTGCTGCGTCGAGGATCACCTCGAACGGATCGTGGTGCTCACCTTCGTGCTCTTCGACACCCATGACGACTTCACCATACATCTGGAGAAAGCGACGATAGCTGTCCCACGCGAAAGTTGGGTTGCCTGTCTTCTTGGAGAGAGCCTCAGCAACTTCATCGTTGATACCGAGGTTCAAAATGGTGTCCATCATACCGGGCATCGACTCGCGAGCTCCGGAACGAACTGAAAGGAGAAGTGGGTTGTCCAGGTTGTTGAACTTCTTACCCATCGCCTTTTCGATCTTGGTGATGTTAGCTTCGATTTGCTTCTTCAGATCAGCAGGCCATTTACAACCATTGTCGTAGTAGTGGTTGCAGACTTCAGTGGTGATCGTCATTCCAGCAGGCACGGGGAGACCGATGCTTGCCATCTCAGCGAGGTTTGCGCCTTTACCGCCGAGGAGCGCTTTTTGCTTACCGTTACCATCGGACTTTCCAGCTCCGAAGTAGTAAACGAGTTTCTGAGCACGGGCAGGTGCTTTGCTATTGGCCTTCTTAGAGGCCGCTTTCTTTGCAGTTTTTTTGGTCGCCATATCGCTTTTGATGCTTCCTTGGGTTTTGTATTTAAGAAAGAGAAAAAGGGCACTCCTACTGAAAGGAGATCGGTTGAATGGATCAGAGCGGCGTTATAATGACGCAGTGCGGAAAGGGGATTGCAGCCGAAACACGCTCAGGATCGAATCGGCGCAACTTTAAGCGTGACTGCGTTTCTGTCAAATTTTAGGTTTGCTAACCGATTTGGCACGCGAAGAGCACGCTTTTCTACTTTCTCCCGCCCTCAGGCTCCGGTCAGTTGCGAACGCGGAGCCTCCGTCGGGCGAAAGGGGAGGCTGACAGGAACGGGGTGGAGCCGCGGACGGCCCCGGCGAATCAATGCGCTTCGATTCGCTTTCCTTTTGGCTGTCCGATTTCTTCGAGAAGAATCGTGAACCAGCTCTCGTCGATGTCGAACGGCTTGCCGCCTTTGATGCGGGGGAAAGCGATCGTGCTCATCTCATCGTTGTTGTCCTCGTCGAGACCGGCGACTCCGCTGATGCCTTCGAGTGCGGATTTCGCTGCCTGCGCACAGCTCGCTTTGATGAGTTCGAGGTCATCGTCATTGGGAGCTGCGCTTCGTGCAAAGTAACCGCTCTTCTGAATGAGGACTTTCTCTGCGCCGAGCTTTTCTTTCAGCTGATTCGCGAACCAGGTTCCGACATTCACATCGTCGAGACGGTAGTGACCGAACGCATCCTTCTCCGGCTCTTTGCCCTGGGCCTTGAGTTCGGCAACGACGTTGTCGAGACCGGCGCCTTCACTGAGAAAGATGTTCACGCTGTCGTGCGCGTCCATCTTTTCGTTGAGACGGTCGATCTCGGCATCGAGATCGATTTCCATTTCGGGGACCCAGACGGCGTCTACATCCCAGCGCAACTGGTGGAGCAATGCTTCGGGCATCCAGTCATACTGGTGAAGGCTCTCGTGATACTCGTAGGCAGCGCGGCCGGTGAGCCAACCGCAGTGACGACCCATCACTTCGTGAATGATGAGCTGGCGTGCGCTCGTGGTGTTCTCGTTTGCGACGTTGCGGAAGAAACGGGCACTCTGATGCGCTGCGGTCCAGGCTCCGAGCGTTTGCTTGATCGGAAAAACGTCGTTATCGATCGTCTTGGGAAGACCAACCACGGTGAGATCGTAGTTGTTTTCCTTCAGGTAGGCGGCGAGGTCCGCAGCAGTCGTATTCGTGTCGTCTCCACCGATCGTGTGAAGGATGTCGACTCCGTCAGCGATGAGTCGGTCAGCGGCGACTTTGAGAGGCTCTTCGCCCGGCTTTACGAGTCCGCGCTTCGTGCAGTCGGCGACGTTGGTGAGCTTAACGCGACTGTTCCCAATCGGGCTTCCTCCGAAGTTGTAGAAGATCGCGGCGTTTTTACGCACTTCGGGTGGAAAGTGGTAGGAGTTCCCGAGGAGAAGGCCCTGGTAGCCATTCAGGTATCCCATCAAATCGGCCTCAGGGGCCAGGGCGTTGTATTGTTCAATCAATCCTCCGATGGAGGCTGAAAGACAGGGAGCGATGCCCCCGGCGGTCAAAAAAGCAATTCTCATGAGATTTCCTGTGGCGTGGTTACTAACAAATTCCGGCGAATAATCTTACGAAAGGGGGAGAAGTCAACCATCGCGTGTCAGGACTCAAATTACTTAAGATGTTTTAACTATTGATAATTATGAAATTTTTGATAAAATGCTCTAAATCGACTTAACCTGATGATTCGTATTCCGTTCACCACACCCGGCGAGGCCCAGACTGCGGCTTCAAATCAATTTGTTCATGCGCCGTCAAAAAGCAGGCCATTGCTGGGGAAGGATAGATCGAAGAATCTTGAGGAGAAACTTTCCGCGCTTGAGGTGAAGTTGGTCGTTCATGCAGAGGAACTGACCGCTCAGGTCACGGAGCGGGTCGATCGCATCCGTTCCCGCGTCGAGCGCGCGATGGAACCTTTCATTGAGGAAGAGCGCAGTTCCGCCTCGAAACCGAACGGAAAGGTGATCGAGTTTGGTTCTCCTTCCGGAGATAAAGCTCTGCATCATTTGCATGCCAAAAATGCCCGTGACGCGATGAATGAGCTCAATACGACTCTCTCGGCCACGAAAGATCATCTCATTGCTCTCGATGAGAGTGTTGCCCGGATGCGCAAAGCGGTTCGGGAGCAGGCGTCGTAGCGCTTCGCGCTGAAAGCGCTAAAGGTGACCTTAATTTTAGTTCGGCAAACACGTTGCTGCAGTGGCTTCTGCGGCAGGTGCCTGGGTTTGTCGGTGGCTCCGTCGGACTCGCAAACAGGAGTGTTTGCTTCACCTGTGCGGAGCTCGGCACTTACGAGTGGCTCACTCAACGGCTGCGCTGCCGGCGGTGGTGCCGACAGAGCCTGCGTTGAGATCTGCGGGTCCAAGTGAACCCGGTCCTTCGAATTACTTGCTCGCCTCGATTGCTTTTTGAAGCTGTGTGAGGGCTGCTTTCGTTTCGGCAGCGACTTTTGCTGCTTTCTCTGAGGATGCCTTCAACGCTTCTGCTTTCTTCGTTGCTGCGGCAACCTCTTTGATTGCGGCATCGAATTCAGCTTTTGAGGCAGCTGCTTTTTTCCCTGACGCCTCGGCGGCGGTCTGGAGTTCCGCGAGAGCTTTGTTGAACATGTCGCCTGCAGCCGGTGCCGGTGCGGGCGCAGGTTTGGGTGCCGGCTTCGGAGCGGGAGTCGTCGTTGGCTTTGGCTCAGGCTTCGGTGCGGGCGTTGTCGGCTTGGGCGCAGGCTTTGGAGCGGGGGGTGCCGGTTTCGCGGTGGGCTTCGGAGCAGGCTTGGCCGGCGCCGGGGTGGCTGGTGCCGGTGTCGTTGGTTTCGCCGGAGCGGCTGCCGCCAGTTTTACGGGCTCAACTTTCGGCTCTTTCCAGCCTGTGTTGACATCAACACCGGGGATCGCAGCGGCAAATTTTGCTGCGCCTGCGTCGGTGACTTTGCTCTGCCACACGAAGATCTTCTTCAGCTTTTTCAGTCCGCTCAGCTTCGCGAGTCCCGCATCGGTGATGCCGGTGTTGTAGAGGTTGAGGTATTCGAGATTGGTGAGGCCCTTCAGAGAATCGAGACCCGCGTCGGTAATGGCGGTGTTCTCGAGGTGGAGCCGCGAGAGGTTTTTCATTCCCGCGAGATGGGCGAGACCTTTGTCGGTGACCTTGGTGCGGGCAAGGTCGATCCATTTGATGTCCTCGGCGACCGGCTTCAAGAGAGCGATCTGGTCGTCTGAGTATTCTTTGCTCACGTTCAGTGCGCTGAAGCGAAGCTCGGGGGTGTCCTGAGCGATCGCCATGAGTGATGCGCCGGATTTTTCCACCTGTGCGATCGTGTCGGCGACGAGTTTCAATTTCGCCGGGTCGGCTTTCGGAGCGTCGGTCTTTGCCACTTTGTCTTCCATTTCTGGAAGGTTGTCGGCGACGTGCGCGATTGCTTTTGCCGTTTCGGCATCGGGCTTCAGCTCGGCAACGGTTCCTTTCTCTTTGGCTCCGGACTTGATCCAGAAGGCAACCAGGGCTGTTTCCTGAGCGGAAAGCTGATCCTTTCCTTCCGGTGGCATGTGCTCATCGTCATCGAGAGGAAGATAGACCCGCTGGATGAGTGAACTCTCGTCAACGTTGCCAACGACGACGGTTTCACCTTCGCTGCCGCCTTTGATAATCGCCTCGAAACTGTCGATTCGGAGTTTTCCCTTTTGTTTTTCTTCACCGTGGCATCCTGCGCATTTCGCCATCAAAACGGGGGCGACGAGATCTTTATATAGCTGCTTGGAGTTGACGTCAGCCTTGAGTGACACGGAAAAGCCAGCGACCAATGACAGGGCGAGTAATAAAGGGGTGCGTTTCATAAAAGATGGAATTTCTTGAAATTCGACCAAAGTATCCGGATCGCAGAGAAATAAATCAAGCCCCAAACAGGTACGTATTCTGGTGTGTTCAGCTAGCGGCGTTTTTTCAAATCCTTGAGGAGGTGTCGGGCTCTTCCTTTGAATCCGTTTGAGCTGTGCCGGAGATTTTGTTTGATGAGAAGTTCCACTTCGTCGGCCAATTCGGGTTCCCATTCGCAGATTCTCGTGAGGATCGTCATCGCATAGATGCGCGTCGCCGCCATTTCGTCGGGGTTCTCCACTTTGTCATAGCAGAGATTGAAAACTCTCCCTGTCAGGGCGGGGGGAATGTCCGCGGTCTGGAAAACGAGGAGCGCGTTTCGGGTGATGGACGGATGCGTGTCGGGAGCGGAAACGAGGTCCAGCAGTTGATTGAAATGCGGAGCCAACAGTTCCGGGTGTTCCAAGCAACAATGTCCCATCGTCCAGGCGGCGCGGCGGGCGATAGGTTCTTCATTCGTGAAAACGAGAGACATCAGTCCATCGAAACGCTTCTGGCGATTTCCGATGTAGGCGGAAATGATGTCCGACTGTTGTCTGGAATGTTCCTCGAGAACGGCTTCTCTGATATTCATGATCTGCCCGTTAGTAAACGCGAAACGGTGAGTGGTCTCAATCAGCAAAGTTGGAACAGGATGGGTGATGCGGAGTTGCGGCAGGGGGCTTTCCGGAGAAATGTGGCGCTGATGAGTATGGAATCAGTGATAGTCGACGCATTGGGAGAGAAGGGGATTCGTGAGATGGTGGCTGCCTTCTATCGCAGGGTTCCGAATGATGACCTGATTGGTCCGATGTATCCTGATGATGACTGGCAGGGATCGGAGGAACGGCTCGCCGGTTTCCTCTTGTTTCGATTCGGCTTATCAGATGAGTACACGCAGAAGCGCGGCCATCCCCGTCTCCGGATGCGCCATATGCCGTTCTCAATCGGGGAAGCGGAGCGGGACCGCTGGCTTCAGCTGATGGGCGAAGCGATGACTGAAGTGGGTCTTGAGGGAGAGGTGCACGAAACGCTCACCGCGTTCTTTGCGCAGGTAGCGGATTTTATGCGCAATCGTGCCGATTGAATCGGTCGTGATAAGTTAAAGTGTTAAACAATGAGAGCGACGAATTTCGGGATACAAATAATTGCGGCGGCGTTCATGATCGGTGGGCTCCTGTCTCACGGCGCGGTCGAAGGGGCGGATAAAGTCAACGTCGTGGCGGTCAACTACCCGTTGCATTACTTCGCGGAACGCATCGCGACCGATTCATTTTTGATCGACTACCTCGTGGCGCCCGAGGTGGATCCCGCCTTTTGGGAGCCGGATGATAAAGCACTGGTCGCCTTTCAGAAGGCGGACATTGTGATTCGCAATGGCGCTGACTATGCCAAGTGGATGCAAGTCGTCACCCTGCCCTCCACGACGATGGTGGATACTTCCCGTGCCTTTTCCGATCGTCTTATTAAAGTCGAAGGAGGCGCGCACAGTCATGGCGACGGGGCGGTTCATTCGCATGCGGGGGTGGCATTTACGACCTGGATCGATTTCTCACAGGCAGCGATGCAGGCCGAGGCGATTGCGAAACGGATGACGCGTTACGCTCCGGCTGAGGCGAAGCAGATTGCTGAGAATCTGGCGGCGCTGAAGGCTGATCTGGGCGAACTCGATCAGAAGATGAAATCGCTGGCTGAAAAGCTAAGGGATCGGTCTTTTGCGGTTTCTCATCCGATTTATCAGTATTGGTCGAGAGCTTACGGGATCAAGATCGATGCTCTGGAATGGGAGCCTGATATGAAACTGGGGGAAAAGGAAATCGCCGATCTTAAAGCGGTCATCGCTAAATCCAACCCGCAATGGATGATCTGGGAAGGCACCCCGGGCGATGAAAACGTCAAGGCACTTGCTCAACTGGGCTTGTCATCTTTAGTCTTCTCACCTGCCGCGAACCGTCCCGACGAAGGCGATTGGCTGGAGGTGATGCATCAAAATATTAAAAATTTGGAAGAAGTATTGAAACCGTGACTGACGGGGGTTTTAAAGTGAATTCCTCCTGATCCGCCTGAGGGCGGGAGGTGGAGCGCTTTGAGGACCGCTCTGGAACGGTTAAGAAGTTTTAAATTAAAGCTTTCATTAATCGCCCTTTTGAAATATTTTGTTGTAGTTCCAAGTGGCTAGTCTTATAATTACCATAACAGAACACACCCCCGGGAGTCACGACCCGGGGCCATTTGCTGGGGAGTCACGACTCCAGTGAATAAAACACAACACAACAGAAACGAATGATACGAGGCATCCTATGCTTCGGCGGGTTTATGCTCGTCGCTGGGGCAGCGCTATTGATTGGCTTGCAGAAGACAGGTCATATCGACGTGCTTTCTGCTCTCAGTCCCATACCTGAAATCGATGATGCCTTTCAACGGGGCTTCCGGTCTGATGTCATGGCGAATATCAACGCGGTGCGTGAACCGATGGGTGCGGAGCTGGTTCGGGGCGATGAGCCGCTTCAGGCGTTTGTGAACGAACTGATTTCTCAAAACGAAGATCCGGAGAACCTGTCTCTCGAAACGGTCTTTAACTCGGTGCAGGAGCGCTTTCCCGGTGCTCAATATCTCGCTGCCAATCTCGTGACTGCGTCGGGACGTGATAATTTGGTGAGTCGGATCTCCGGCTGGACTGCGATTGGAAATCCTGATTTTAACGTCGTGAACACCGCGGTATTCAAATCAAAGCGGGGCATCGGAGCTCTCAGTGTGCTTTCCCGTAGAATTCCGCGATTCTCCCTGCAGGCGGCCAATCAGGACGGGGGGCGCTTTTATAACAGGTGTCCTCATTGTGATGAAATTCACGCGCTCGAACTGGATCGTGATTCGCGAACGATCATTCTTTCCTGTCCTTACTGTGACCTGCCGTTCGACGTGCTCGCTTCCGATACCGCGAACACGATTCATCGCGCGACTGAGTTTTTTGAGGGCTTTGATCTCGAGCGCGGTGATGTCGCGCTGACGTCGCTGAGCGATGAAGAGCGCATTTTAAACATCTGGAAACAAGTCGCCGAGCAGTGTGAATACCAACTCGATCAGGAGCTCGGGGATGTTCGCGAAGTGTGGAAGCGTCCCAGCGAAACGTGGACGACGCAGGCCGGGGATTGCGAAGACACCGCGATTTTACTCACGGATGCGCTCATCACGGCTGGATTCGACGCTCGGGTCGCAATCGGTTGGAACGGTAATATCGGTCAGCACGCCTGGGTGGCGGTGAAGACGGAAAAGGGGGAATACGTTTTGGAGTCGACCCTGCAAAAGGAGCTCGGGATGGAGGATCTTGTCGATGTCGAGATTGCTTCCGCCTTTTATCAACCGGAGCAATTGTTCGATCAGGATCACTTGTATTACACGACGGCCCGGCCCGAAAACTTCACCAAAGACTATTTTTCCGACACGCTCTGGAAGCTGATCCCGGGAGATATGAAAGAGGGAACCCTCACCTCTTCATCGGAGACGGGACGCGCTGCCGAGAAACGGGCGGTGAACGGGACTCTCGAAAATCGTCAATACGGCGTTTCGGCTAATTGACGAGCGGCGGTCGCGTCGTTACTGTCGCGACCATATGAAATTGCTCCGTTTTGGCCCTGTAGGTGAAGAGAAGCCCGGCCTTCAACTCGATGATGAAACCCGTATTGATGCATCCGGCTTCGGGATGGATTGGAATCATGACTTTTTCGCCGATCCGGCGAACCTCGATAAGCTGAAAAGCTGGGTCGAAGGAAATGCCGCAACCGCTCCCAAACTGGATGCAGATGTGCGCCTCGGATCTGCGGTGGCTCGTCCCGGAAAGCTGATCTGTATCGGATTGAACTTCTCCGATCACGCTGCAGAAGCGGGTATGGATATTCCAGCCGAGCCAATCGTTTTCATGAAGGCTACGAGCGCAATCGTTGGACCGAACGACAACGTCACGATTCCCCGCAACAGTCAGAAAACAGACTGGGAAGTTGAGCTCGCTTTCGTCGTGGGTAAAAAAGCCAGCTATGTCTCTGAGGACGAAGCGCTTGATCATGTCGCCGGCTACGTCCTGCACAACGACTACAGCGAACGCGAATTTCAAATTGAGCGCGGTGGTCAGTGGGTCAAAGGTAAGAGCTGCGACACGTTTGCTCCGCTTGGACCGTTCGTTGCGACGAGTGATGAGATCGCCGATCCTGAGAACCTCGCGATGTGGCTCAAGGTCAATGGCGAGACGAAGCAGGATGGAAATTCCAATAAGCTCATTTTCGGGATCGCCCATCTCGTGAGTTATCTCAGCCAGTTCATGACGCTCGAACCCGGCGATGTCGTTTCGACAGGAACCCCTCCGGGCGTGGGAATGGGATTCAAGCCGCCACAATTTATGAAGCCCGGTGACGTCGTTGAACTCGGCATCGAAGGCCTCGGTTCATCGAGTCAGACAGCGGTTGCCTGGTCGAAGTAATCTTCCGCCGATGAGAAACCGGAGAGCGACAGTTCTCCGGTTTTTCGTATCGGCGATAGTCCGTTCCAAATGAAGCCTGATAACTCGATCGATTACCTCGAATTTCCTTCAAAGGATCTTCACGCAACGAAGGCGTTTTTCTCGGCGCTCGCGGGTTGGAATTTTCAGGATTACGGCCCGGAATACACGGCGTTCGATGATGGCAGCGCCACGGGTGGCTTTTACCTGTCAGAGGCGATCTCGTCCGCTGAGCAGGGCGCACCTTTGGTCGTTTTGTATCACTCCGGGTTGGAGGCGACCCGGGAGAAAGTGATCGCGTTAGGAGGCTCGATAACGAAGGAGATTTTCTCCTTTCCCGGTGGGCGCCGGTTTCAATTCATCGAACCCGGCGGAAGCGAGTTCGCCTTTTGGTCAAAGTAGGCGCGCAGTTCGAATCGATGAGAAGATCCACGATCTTCCGAGGAAGGGAAGTCGCGTCGTCTCGGGTGATGCAAACACTCCTGTTTGCCGGAGGGTGGGTTTGACTGGCAAGCAGGAGTGTTTGCCTCACCGCTCAATCGCCGTGTTGAGCTGCTTCGCAAAAGCCCGATTCTCAAACGGCGCTTTTTGATGAGAAGATCCACGGTCTTCTGAAGGAGGGAAGTCGCGTCGTCCCGGGTGATGCAAAGGCTCCTGTTTGCCGGAGGGTGGGTTTGACTGGCAAACAGGGGTGTTTGCCTCACCGGTCAATCGCCGTGTCGAGCTGCTTCGCAGAAGCCTGATTCTCAGACGGCGCTCTTTGATGAGAAGATCCACGATCTTCTGAAGAAGGGAAGTCGCGTCGTCCCGGGTGATGCAAACACTCCTGTTTGCCGGAGGCTGGGTTCAACTGGCAAACAGGAGTGTTTGTCTCACCGCTCAATCGCCGTGTCGAGCTGCTTCGCAGAAGCCCGATTCTCAAACGGCGCTCTTCGATGAAGATCCACGGTCTTCTGAAGGAGGGAAGTCGCGTCGTCCCGGGTGATGCAAAGGCTCCTGTTTGCCGGAGGCTGGGTTCGACTGGCAAACAGGAGTGTTTGCCTCACCAGTCAATCGTCGTGCTGAGCTGCTTCGAAGAAGCCTGATTCTCTAACGGCGCTCTTCGATGAAGATCCACGATCTTCTGAAGGAGGGAAGTCGCGTCGTCCCGGGTGATGCAAACACTCCTGTTTGCCGGAGGCTGGGTTTGACTGGCAAACAGGAGTGTTTGCCTCACCAGTCAATCGCCGTGCTGAGCTGCTTCGCAGAAGCCCGATTCTCTAACGGCGCTCTTTGATGAGAAGATCCACGGTCTTCTGAAGGAGGGAAGTCGCGTCGTCCCGGGTGATGCAAACACTCCTGTTTGCCGGAGGCTGGGTTCGACTGGCAAACAGGAGTGTTTGCATCACCAGTCAATCGTCGTGCTGAGCTGCTTCGCAGAAGCCCGATTCTCTAACGGCGCTCTTTGATGAGAAGATCCACGGTCTTCTGAAGGAGGGAAGTCGCGTCGTCCCGGGTGATGCAAACACTCCTGTTTGCCGGAGGCTGGGTTCGACTGGCAAACAGGAGTGTTTGCATCACCAGTCAATCGTCGTGCTGAGCTGCTTCGCAGAAGCCCGATTCTCTAACGGCGCTCTTTGATGAGAAGATCCACGGTCTTCTGAAGGAGGGAAGTCGCGTGGTCCCGGGTGATGCAAACACTCCTGTTTGCCGGAGGCTTGGTTCGACTGGCAAACAGGAGTGTTTGCATCACCGGTCAATCGTCGTGCTGAGCTGCTTCGCAGAAGCCCGATTCTCAAACGGCGCTCTTCGATGAAGATCCACGGTCTTCTGAAGGAGGGAAGTTGCGTCGTCCCGGGTGATGCAAAGGCTCCTGTTTGCCGGAGGCTGGGTTTGACTGGCAAACAGGAGTGTTTGCCTCACCAGTCAATCGCCGTGCTGAGCTGCTTCGCAGAAGCCCGACTCTCTAACGGCGCTCTTTGATGAGAAGATCCACGGTCTTCTGAAGGAGGGAAGTCGCGTCGTCCCGGGTGATGCAAACACTCCTGTTTGCCGGAGGCTCGGTTCGACTGGCAAACAGGAGTGTTTGCCTCACCGGTCAATCGTCGTGTTGAGCTGCTTCGCTGAATCCTGAGTCTCAAACGGCGCTTTTCGTTTTCTCCACCAGGGTAATCTCAGAAACGACCATCTTCTTGTCGATTGCTTTGCACATGTCGTAAATCGTCATCGCGGCGATGCTGACGGCAGTGAGGGCTTCCATTTCGACGCCGGTTTTGGCATCGGTTCGCACGGTTGCGAAGATCTTTACACCATTGGACTCGATCTCAAAGTCGACGGCCACTTTCGTAAGGGGAAGTTGATGGCAAAGCGGGATCAGTTCGGCCGTTTTCTTGGCTGCCTGAATGCCGGCGATGCGCGCCACGGCGAGCACGTCGCCTTTGGGGATGTCGCCATCGCTGATCGCTGCGACCGTATCAGGTGCCAGTGAAATGAAGCCGGAAGCGGTTGCTTCGCGTCGCACGACCGGTTTATCCCCGACGTCGACCATGGCCGCGCTACCGTCCTCGCGCAGGTGAGTGAGTGATGAAGAATGGTCTGACATTCTTCAACGTGGAATCGGAGAGAGAACTCCGCAAGAATTTCCAGCGACCGAATCGGTCAAATCCTCAGTAGGCCGACGCCATCAAATGCGGCTGCGGCATCGTGTAGGGGAGCACGAGCTCCGACTCATCCCACGAATCGACGACTTCGACGGTGACACCGCGGCTCGTGTGTTCATAGAGAACAGGGGCGACGCTCTGCGGCAGTCGAATGCAGCCGGCGGAGGCAGGGTAACCGGGGAGGTCCCCGGTGTGCATCCCCACGGCGGAATTGCTGAGCCTCATCCAGTTCGGCATGTAGACATGATAGAGCGTTGAAACTTTGCCCGATTTGATCTTTTCCGAGATGCGGAAGGTTCCGCGCGGCGTGTATTTTCCCCGCCTCGCGGTGGAGACCGCAGAGTCGATCGCGACGAGTCCCTTCACGACGAGGTAGGCGCGCTGTCGTCCGATATCGATGATCACTTTGCGCTCGGCGTCCTTTTCCCCGTCGAGTAGTTCCTGATTGATGTAGGCGTCTTTGTGTTCGTCACGATACCACGAGCGGTGGCGCGGGACGGGTTTCCTTTTGACGGGCTCCGCGGCTTTCTTCGCAGCGGCGCGTTTCGCTGCCTGCTTCGCTTTGATTTTATCGAAAAGCCCTGCTTCGGATTCCGGAATGATCGCGAAAAAACTGACGAGCAGGATGAGCGCTGTTCCCAGCTGGAGTCGCTTCGTTCGGATGGGAGTATTGAAGGGAGAAAAACGATTCATGTCGAAAGGGGGCCGTGCCGTCGGGATCGGCTTGTCAGGAAAAAATCAGGTGGTGTCTTTTTGACGGATGGAGAGGTTCCGTTAGGAGCAGAATCTCTGCCGTTTATGCGCTTTAAACCGGGGCGTGCAGATCCGGGACAAAACCTCTGGTTTGAGGTTATGAAGTGGCTCCGCGAATGTATAGCCTTTTTTAGGCGTGCAGATGCGGTGCGATCCTGATTCCCCGTTGATTCAACAGGGTTGGGTCTTTCATTGAACCCTGTCAGGTTGGTGACACTAGAGGGTTAAGTCGCGGATCCAACAGAGTTGGCGTTATCGCTGAAGCCTGTCAGTCTGCCGGACTTAATCAGACTTCTTGCTCGCCTCTTCGATCTGCTTGTGATTCAGAATCTGATACTCTCCGGTGGAAAGAGCGGGGGCGCGGAAATTGCCGATGCGGATGCGCTCGAGGCGCTTCACGTTGCAGCCGACTTTTGGGAACATGCGCCGGATCTGGCGATTGATTCCCTGGGTGAGAACGACGCGAAGACGGCGGCGTGACTCGAAGTGAATCGAATCGATTTTGGCGAGACCTTCGGCGAGATGGATGCCGTCGAGGAGCTTCTGGGTGTACTCGGGCTCGAGGGCGCGATCGAGATGGACTTCGTATTCCTTCTCAACGTGATAGCGGGGGTGGGTGAGCTTTTCGGTGAGCTCACCGGAACTCGTCATCAAGAGGAGGCCGGAGCTCTCCATGTCGAGACGACCGACGTAATGCAACTTGCTGAACCGTTTCGGGATCAGCTCGTAGATGGTCTTTCGGCCTTGAGGATCGTTCTTTGTGCAAAGATAACCCTTCGGCTTGTTCAGGATCAGCGTAAGCGGTGGATCCTGCCGGAGCATTTTGCCGTCGCACTTGACGTGATCGCCTTCGCGAACGCGGGAGCTGAGATCGAGGACGATCTTCCCGTTAATTTCGACGCGTCCCTGCGTGATGAATTCTTCGACGCCACGACGAGACCCGACTCCGCAGGAAGCGAGAAACTTGTTGAGGCGAACGCCTTTGTCCGCCGGTGATGCCATGAGAGCAGTGTGTTGAAGACGGCCCGTTGGACGGACCGCATTCGAAAGTTTTCCTGAAGGAAAAGTAAGACTTAAGCCTCGGGCTCAGTCTTGGGAAGGCCGAGTGGGCTCATTCCCTTTTCCCATTCACCGCGCTTCTGGAGCAATTTAACACGCTCAAAACGTTTGAGAACGCTGCGCTTGGCTCCGATGCTGCTGGACTTTTTGAGGCTGGCGTGTTGTGACATGACGTAAAAAAAAGGTGTATTGTTGGTGGAGCGCCGACTTTAGGGCAGGTGTAATTACTTTGCAAGTGAGGAAAAACGGGAAGTCCTGCATTTTTTTGCCAATAGTGAGGCGTCATCGCGAGGGGGATCCGGGTTGACGTGTTCCCTCTCGCAACGGAAATTCGCCTTCTATGAAGAAAACGACATCCATTTCTCCCTCACGTCGCCAGTTTCTGGGGACGGCTGCAGTAGGGGCCGCCTCGCTCAATATTCTCTCCGGATTCGCGAGAGGGCAGGGAACTGCGGCGAATGGGAAACTTAATATCGCGGCGATCGGCGCCGGTGGCCGTGCCACGGCGAACATCAGCGGCTGTGACAAAGCCGGGCAGAACATTTACGCGCTTTGCGACGTGGATAAGGCGCGGGCGGAGTCGAATTTCAAAAAGTATCCCGATGCGAAGATTTATACCGACTGGCGCGAGATGCTCGAAAAGGAAGGTGATAAGATCGATGCGGTGATCGTTTCGACTCCGGATCACCTCCACGCTGTTGCAGCGATGGCGGCCATTAAAATGGGGAAACACGTCTACGTGGAGAAGCCTCTCACGCTCACGATTTCAGAGGCCCGCGCGCTTCACAAAGCAGCGAAGGAGGCCGGCGTCTGCACGCAGATGGGAAACACGGGGCACGCCGCTGAAGGGGCCCGCCTTACGAACGAATTTGTTCAATCCGGGGCTCTCGGTGAGATCGAGCAGGTTTATTGCCGCACGAACCGCCCCGTTTGGCCTCAGGACCTGGTTCGTCCGGATGCTGAGCCTGTGCCGGAAACTCTCGACTGGGACCTCTGGTTGGGGCCTGCGGCGAACAAGCCTTACAGCAGCAAGATTGCTCCGTTCAAATGGCGTGGCTACATCGATTACGGAACCGGTGCGCTCGGCGACATGGGCGCACACATTATCGATCACCCGATGTGGGCGCTTGGACTGGGCCTTCCCACGAAAGTGTCGATTGAAAAGGCGGATCGCAACACTCCCGGCGCGGAGAAGGATTCTCATCCGTCTTCCTGCATCATCAATTTCGAGTTTGCTGCCGCCAACGGTCGCGGACCGGTCAAGCTTCAGTGGCTCGACGGCAAGTACAAGATTCCCCGCACCAAGGGAATGCGTGCCGACAAAGAGACTCCTGACAATGGTTGTGTCTATCTCGGCAGCGAGCACGACATGATGCACGGAAGCCACGGAGGCAAGCCGGAGATCATCGATGCGAAGTTCGCTTCCTTCACGAAGCCCGCTGAGACGGAGGAACGTTCTCCGGGGCATTACGTCGAGTGGATCAACGCGATCCAGAAAAACGATCCGTCCCTCGCGAAGTCGAATTTTGATGTCGCGGTGCCGTTGACTGAGACTTTACTGCTCGGCGCTATTGGCTCGTTGATCGGCGAAGGCACTGAGTTGACCTGGGATCCGAAAACGATGAAAACGGGCAATGCCGAAGCGGATAAGCTCGTTCATCACAACTACCGTGACGGCTGGGCTTTGTAAGCTCAGTGATTCACGGCGCCCGGTGATACCTCTTTCTATCGGGCGCTTTGCGTAAAAGTGTGTTTCTAAGAAAGGCCGGGGAAAGTGCTTCTTTTCCCGGCCTTTTTGTCGCGCGCGTTCACTGATTCGATGACGAGGGAGGGGATTTCGTTGAGTGCTCTCCTCACTGAATCGGATGCTGTTTAAATCTCGAATACGAAGCCGACTTTGTCTTTCGCTTCATTGTTCAGTTTGGCGCAGACCACGTTGCACATATCGAAGACGCTCGGGTCATTGATTGAGTAGAACACTTGATTGCCTTGCTTCTCCCGGCGGATAAAACCGGTTTCCGCAAGTATCTGAAGCTGTTTGGAAACGTTCCCCTGGGAACTTCCCACTTTGCCAACCAATTCGCCCACACCGCACGGACCGGGTTTCAGTTCCTGTAATATCGCGAGCCGAGTGGCATCCGAAAAGGCCTGGAACACCTTGGCGACTCGTTCCAGCGCTTCGCGATCCAGCTTTTGTTCGTTTGGCATAAAAATTCAGTTTGATGTTTTTGATATATTTGTATATTGGAATATAGTTAAGAAAGAAACAAGGTCAATGAGCTTGTCCTGTTTTATTTTCTGAGATCTCAAAACGAACCAACATCGAATTATGAATGCAAACGAAAACACCTTGCCCTCCTCCGGCTTCAGTCTGTCGCTTTTCCGGAAATCCTGGAGTCCTTATGCAGTGGGTGTGGGTATCGGAGTCCTGAGTTGGCTCGTTTTTCTGATCGTCAATAAGCCGCTCGGGATGTCGACTGAGATTTCAAAGTTTTCCGGCTGGGTTGCGGGGATTTTTATGGGGCAGGAAGCGATGACTCAAAACCCATACTGGGCGTCGAAGACTCCGGCGTTCGGTTACAGCACGGTATTTCTCATTTTTACGGCAGTCGGAGCTTTTCTCAGCGCGAAGCTGTCCGGAGATTTGTCAGCGGAGGTGGTTCCGCCACTCTGGGCCCGATATCACGGACCGGGTGTCGCGAAGCGAATGGTCGCGGCCTTTATCGGAGGCGTTCTTTTACTCTATGGGGCGCGCATGGCAGGCGGGTGCACCAGCGGTCACGGGATCAGCGGGACGCTCCAACTCGGGTTGTCCAGTTGGCTGTTTTTCCCCGTGATGTTCATCTCGGGCATTGTCACAGCGAAGCTCTTGTTTCGCGAGAAGGCAGCGTAGTCAGATCGCGAATCAGTTAATTCCAAATTCACTTTATCTATTTTTTATTATGAACTTACCTATTTCAAAAGACTCAACTGCCGGTCTCATCCTTTCAGCTGTATTCGGCATCCTGTTCGGCGTCCTCTTGAATAAAGGGCGCGTCACGCAATACAACGTCATCGTAAATCTTTTCCGTCTGAAGGATTTCACGGTCATGAAAATCATGCTCACGGCGATCCTGGTCGGCGGAGTGGGAGTCTTCGCGATGAAAGAGGCGGGGTTGATCGAGGCGTATCAAATCAAGTCCGCCAATTTGCTGGGCGTTGCTTTAGGCAGCGCGATTTTCGGAGTGGGGATGGCGGTTCTGGGTTACTGCCCGGGCACCGGCGTTGCCGCAATGGCAGTGGGTCGCATCCATGCCATGGTGGGATTCCTCGGGATGCTCGCGGGTGGCATTGCTTACGCTTTCAGCTATGACTGGATCAAAGCGAATATTCTCCCGGTTGCGGATATGGGAAAAGTCCGTCTGCCTGAAGTTACCGGAATTCCCTCGATGGCCTGGTGGGTGATTCTAATCGTGATTGCTTCGTGCGTTTTCTACGTGTTGGAGAAAAAAATCCCTTCACCCGAACAGGAGGGGTGATCGCTTTTGCGACCTCCGTTGGATCGACCGATCCCGGACGAATTCTCAGATTTATCCAATGAAACGACATTCACTTCCACTCATCACGCTCGTCCTCGCGTTGCTCGTAATCCTTCCGCATGCTCATGGGCAGGGGGAGGGAGCCGGCCATGGAAAAGGCAAAGGCCGCGGCGGTATGCCCGAAGAAATGCGCGAGGTCATCCATGGTCTCTTCGACGGGCACGAGGCATTCCAGCGAAAGGTCGAGGTTACTGCAACGGGCTATCGCGCGACGACCACTTCTGAAGACAAAGAGGTCGCGCGGCTCCTGCAGACTCATGTCAGACAAATGGAAAAGCGTCTCAAAAGCGGACTGATGGTTCGGCGCTGGGATCCTGCGTATGAGGAATTTGTGAGACACTATGATGACATCGGCATTGAAATCACCAATGTCGAAGGTGGCGTTTCGATCGTTGCCACCGGTAAGACGGAAGACGCGAGAAGAGTCGCGCGAAACCACGCCGGGATTATCGGCAGGTTTATCGAACGTGGTTGGAGTGAGCACGACGAAACTCACCCGGCTGTATTGTCAGGAAGCGAAGTGCCCCGGCCGGTTACTGACGCAGTCCTTGGCGAAACCAAATCGATTCACCGCGTCGGGGAGGTTTTTCTCGCCTCGCAACCGGGGTTGGATGATCTGAAAGAGGCTGAGGGGCGTGGGTTCAAAACCGTGCTGAGCTTTCGCCATACCGGCGAGGTGGATTTTGACGAGAGTCGGGAAGTCGAAGCGCTCGGCATGAGCTTTGTTCATCTTCCCTGGAATGGGGAGGCTGAACTGACCGATGATATCTTTGATTCGCTCCGGGCCACTCTGCAGACAGCGGAGCGCCCCTTGTTGCTTCATTGCGGATCTGCGAACCGGGCTGCCGCCGGCTGGTTGGTCTGGCGCGTTCTGGACGAGGGTGTCGATGCGGAAAAAGCAGTGGAGGACGCCGGAGCGATGGGTCTCAGCAGCGAGGCTTACGAGGCCAGGGCGCTCGATTACATCGGGAGACGAAAATCTGCGCCGGCGTTGTCCAACGAGATTCGGCAGGAATGCCTTGAGCTGGGTGAAAAGGCTTCCTCATTGCTTATGGCAAACCTGCAGACTCAGCTCAAGACCGCGCTTGCGGGTGGCGACACCGCTGCCGCCATTGTTGTTTGCAGAACGGCAGCGCAACCCGTCACGGAAGCTGCCGGCCGCGAGTTCGACGGCGTAACGGTGATGAGGACCTCTTTGAAAACGCGAAATACCACCCGGAACAAACCTGACGCTTTTGACTCGAAACTGTTGACCCGATGGGAGGCGATTGCCGGAGGGTCTCCTGTTATTGAGCCGGAGGTGCTTCCCCTTCACGAGAACCGGGTGAGGTATTACCGTCCCATATTTGTTAAGGAACTCTGCCTGAAATGTCACGGTGCCGCCGATGCGATCGAAGCGCCGCTTTTGAACGTGCTCACGGAGTCTTATCCTGACGATCAGGCGACGGGATACCGAGTGGGGGACTTACGAGGCGCTTTCCGTGTGGAGATCGATTTGGAAAAAGCTCTCAAATAGGGCTTCAGTCATCCCCTGCACTGTCGGCGAGGACGTCGAGGGTGAAGCCTCCGATGTGATCTCCATCCTTGCCCGGGTAGAGCCAGTCGTTGAGGAGGTTCATGGGGATCCGGACATCGACCCCGCGATGGACTTCCATGAGCTCGTGCGGATCGTTCATGAGAACGCCGCAGATTTCCTCGTCGGTGATAGAGGTCACGGTGATCCACATGAATTCAGAGCGGCGCCCTTCGATGAACTCGGCTTTGACGATGTATTGGCTCGCTTCGTCGGGGCTGCAGTTTTCGTAAGCTTCGCGGAATTCCGGCCAGCGACTCACGGCCGTCTCGACGGCTGCTGCCATCCTCGGATCGTTATCAGCGATCTCGATAACGGGTTCGAAGGTGGGTTCTTCGAAGAGGGCGAGGGGATTGCTGCTCGAGAGCACTTCGATGAGCCCGAGATCGAATTCGTTGCAGCGCTGGAGTTCAGGGCAGTAGATTGCGAGGCAATCGGGGCCTGCCATCGTCGCGAGGATTTTGCCTATGATCGAGTAGGCCGTGTTCACCTTGTCCGGATCGGTGGTGTCGTCCATGAGATCGACTGAGAGCCACGCCTGATGGTTTTGAACTGCGTTGCGGAGGCGTTTGTCCTTAATCGATTCTCTCGCGAAGGCTGCCGGTTCGTCGATGTAAGGTTGGGACGCGACGAGCACTGCGAAGAGACCCTGCGGGATTTTCACCATGAAGTGATCGATCGCGTCTTCATCGTTGCCGGAATCCGGTGCCCGGAACGGCATCACAAAGTGTTCGGAATCAGGATCGTCGACGTCAAACTTGATGCCGAGTGCATTCTCGACGCAGGAGCGAACGGTCGCCTCGTCGGCCTTTTTCGCGTCCGAGAGAAAGTAAACGAGTGAAACGAGGTTGTCGTTCGGTTTGGGTGTGGGCTTTCCTATCTTCCCCGCGGATTTCGCGCCGGCGCTGTCCTCCGGCATGAGCCAGCGAATCAACTCATAGGAGAACCAGAAAAGGGCGACGACCAGCGCAACGATTCCCACCCAACTCAGTCCGGACGTCGTGAGACGGATAACCAGAGCCAGAAGAATGACGGCGGAAAAGAAGGGGAAGTTTCTCAGTTGGCGGCGCATGCGAATTCATATCGGCTATTTCCCTCCGGTGTTTTGGCAACCGACGGTCAGAGCCTGGTGAAAAGGAACGGTGAACATTTCCCCGTTGAGGTCAAGCACTGTATCATCGGGACTGGGACAAATATAGCCCATCCAGAGGCTTCCGGGCCGCAGATCGCTGCTGTTTTCCGGTAAAAAGAGGCAACCGGGACCGAATGGCTTCAATATCCTCCCGGAGCCGTCGTTGCGGGAAATCTGCATCGCAGTTACGTAAACGCCGTTTTTCGTGGTGCGGATGACGGTGGCTTCCGCCGGAATCCACGACGATTTGATGGATTCCATTACAGCTTCGTGCTCCCGCATTGCCCGCACCGTTTCCTCTTCTCGAAACTTCCATTTCCTCAGCTGCTGTTCCTTTTCATAGTGCGCGTAGGCCGCTTCGTAGGCTTTGCCCGGGTCGTAGTGAAAGGTTTTCTTCAGTTCGTCATCCAGAACGGGGAAGGGAAGTCTGGCGATGCCTTTGCTGTGACGAATCAGGAGCGCGTCGGGCTCCGCTCGAATCAGCCGGCAGTCGTCGAATTGTCGCTCGTCGAGTGTGTCGATGTGAGCGGGAACAGTGGCGGTTTCCATTTCGCTCGCAGAGACTCCGGGGCTTCCGATGCCAATGAGAGCGGTGACGGGCAACGCAAGTGAGACTTTGAGACAAAACTTGAGGAATAGTTTGGAATTGGTCGAAACTTCTCCTATGGATGGTGGTTTACTCATGGGTAAAACAAAGTGTTAGAGATGAAAGCTTATCCCCGTTTCCTGTATCTTTTGCCTGTGGTGGGCTCTCTTTGGGTGGCCTCTGTCTCAGAGGTGGCTGCTCAGGGCCCACCGAAAGGACCTCCTGAATCTATAGACGGAGGAAAGGCTGAATTATGGGAATCACTTTCCGAGGAAGAGCGGGAAAAGCTGAAGCAGGCTCTCCGCGAGGTGTGGTCTGATCCCACCGTGATCAGTGCGCGTGCGGAGGTGTCTCAGGCAAGCGAAGCTTATCGTGATGCGGTGAAGGCGGCGATCAATCGAGCTGACCCTTCCGCTGCAAAAGTCCTCGGTAAGCTGCATGCCTTGAGCGGTGGACCTCCGGATCGTAAGGGGGACCGACGTGGCCCCGGGTTTCACATGTCCCCGCGCGGCGAAAGGTCGATTGGCGAAAGCATGGGATTTCCTGCGGGACTCGGCGATTTCAGCCCCGAGGAGCGGGCTCGTTTTCGTGAGGTTGAGAAGGAAGCAAAGGAGACTGCCGCGGTGAAAGCGGTTATCGCCGAGCTGGAAGCGCGTCGGGAAAAAGATGAAGCGGTTAGAAAGAGCAAATTGGAGCTTTACCGGAAGCTTCGGAAGACGGTTCTGGCCGAGATGGTCAAAATTGATCCGAAAGTGGAGGCTCTCGTCACCAAATTACGGTCGGCCGCTGATCCCCGTGAAGGTGGCCCCGGCCCGGATGGTGGAAGGGGACCCGTCCGTCCCGGAGGTAAAGACGGGAAAAAGCGTCCCGGCAGTGAGTAGGTCGAACCTCTCCATCGGCGACTTCTCCGAACCTGAACTTTTTGAATGCCTGTCCCGTAGTGCGGGGCGGGCTTTTTTGTGTGCTGACGAGCTGACTTCGACGAATCGCTGTCTCCGGGAGCCGCCGAATGGAAGCTGAAAACGAGGGGCGAGGTCGGCCCTCCGGACAGAATCATCGATTTCTACTTTCGATCGTTTCAGGGCGGGGGTAAGGGACCCCTTTGAATTCGGTTTTCCCCCGTTCTCATCGCGCTTTCCCGCGATCCCGGAGCGTCTGTCCAGAAACCACTGATTAATTCAGAAAACTTAATATTTAGGCTTGATTAACAGTAGTTTGAGACAATATAGTGACTTATGCCTAGTTTGATTTTTTATGAAAATTACAAGGCATCAATCCTGAATTATTCAAGTCGTTGTTTTTGTTCCGTTCTCCCTGTTTTCCATAATTATGATTATATCGATCAAGCCTTGGTTGGAACTAGCGAACCAACCGGACCTGACGGAATCGCTGATGCGGGTAGGGGAGTCATTTGCAGGGTTGGAACTGTCGTCCGATGCGGAAGCCGACGAGTTTCGCATGAATTATCGCAGCTATGGGCCGTTCTCAACAACTGAGGGGCTCGAACAATGTAAACGTATGGAATTTTATCATCAACCCATTATGTCGGCCGAGATTCTCGCGGCGATGGCACCGGTTCGCGGAAAGCAAATTTTTGACGGGACGCTCGGAGGCGGGGGACACTCGGAGTTGCTTCTCAGCGAGGGCGCTCATGTCATCGGCTGCGATCAAGACGGCGATGCTCTGGAGCACGCGAAGGCCCGACTCGAGTCCTACGGGGATCAGTTTCTGACGGTGCGCGGTAATTTCGAGTCAATCGATACCCTTCTCGCTCAAGTCGGAGTTGAGGAGGTGGATGGGATTCTTTTAGACCTGGGGGTCTCCTCGAAGCAGCTCGATAATCCCGATCGTGGCTTTTCGTTTCGCTTTGATGGGCCGCTCGACATGAGGATGGATGATCGGGCTGAGTTTTCGGCGCGCGATCTGGTTAACGAGTGGTCGGTCGATGAGATGACTCGCATTTTTCGTGAGTATGGTGAAGAGCGCCACGCTTTTCGTGCCGCCAAGGCGATTGAGAAGGCGCGTGAGAAGGGGACAATCAATCGCACTTCAGAGCTGGTTGATATCGTTTCACGCGTCATTCCCAAGGTGTCGAAGAAAAATCCGGCGACGCGTGTTTTTCAGGCGATCCGGATTGCGGTGAATCGTGAACTCGAAGTGCTGGAGAACACGCTTGAGAAATCGATCGATCATCTCTCAACGGGCGGAGTGCTTTCCATTATCACTTTTCACTCGCTGGAAGACCGCATCGTGAAGCATTTCATGCGTCGGCGCAGCACTCCGTTTCTGGATCGTCCGGAATGGCCTGAGCCACGCGAGAATCCTGAATACTGTCTTCATCTTCCGCACCGGAGAGCCGTTGTCCCTTCTAAAGAGGAAGTTGAAAGTAATCCCAGAGCCCGCAGCGCCAAGCTTCGGGTCGCTGTAAAACTGTAACGTCATGGAAAAGAAGAACCGTTATCGCAATCGCATTCACTGGCTCACCATCTCGCGCCTCGCTTTGGGCGCGGTTCTCCTGCTCGCGACCGGGGTCGGCTTTGTTCTGGTTCGCAATCAGCACGTGATTCAAGGCGATGGGATTCGCGCGGCGGAAGAGGAGATCACGGCTCTTGATCAGGAGATCGAGCTCTGGGAACTGCGTATCGCCGCGGTTCGTGATCGTCAGGAATTGTCGAGAAGGCTTCGCTGGGTTCAAAGTGATTTGAAAGAAGTTGATACGAGGAAGGTAATAGACATGGAACCCGTTGCCGCCGGAGATGTTCCCGTTGCCAGTGCTTACTAATTTACGGTTTTGGACAAAGGTATTAAAAGACGATTAACGATAGGGTGCGCACTTTTGGTGTGCCTCCTTTCGGTGTTGAGTGTTCGCTTGTTTCAACTCGAGGCGGTTCATGGCGAATCGCTCAGCGCTGAAGCCAGATCTCACTACGAATATAAAGAGACGCTCCACGCGCAACGCGGGCGGATCTTTGATCGCTCCGGTGAGCTGCTGGCGCGCAGTCAGACGGTTTTCTCGCTCGTGGCGGATCCGTATCATCTTCAGGACCCCGGTCAGGCCTGCATCGGTCTCGCCACACGCGACGGCGAAAGTCCTCAGGCGGTTAGGAAGCGCTACCTGCCCGAGGAGGTCTTGAGCGAGTATCGCGGGTATGTTGCCGAGTCGATCGGAAAGGTTCTGCGTATTCCGGCACATGAAGTTTCACGATCGATCAAAGAAAGTGACGGCGGTCCTGTCGTGCTTGCCCGGAATATTGAGGACGATTTTGCGCGCCAGATTGAGAAGGTGCTCGATCGGAAAAGCTTGCGCGGACTCTACCTCAAGCGCGGTGAACGCCGCTATTATCCGAGCCCGCTTTCGTTGACTCAGGTGATCGGGTACGTCGATCAGGATGGCAACGGTGTTTCCGGCGTAGAAAAGACGTTCAATGAGGAGATGCTGGGAACTCCCGGTTACCGGTATTGCGAGCGCGATCGCAAGCGCCGCGAGATCATGGCTTATCGCGGTCTGCAGGTCGAGCCGACCCCGGGGAAGGACGTTTACCTGACCATTGACATGGCTTTGCAGGCTAGCGTTGAACGCGAGTTGGACGGCATCATCGATAAGTTTCGTCCCGCTAAGGTCAGCACGATCTGGATGGATCCCAAAACGGGAGAAGTGCTCGCGATGGCGAGTCGTCCGCATTTTGACCTTTCGACGAGAGAGGGGATCCGGGGAATGGATCCGATCCGCCGGAATCCTGCGGTGACGGACCTCTATCAGCCCGGCTCCACTTTCAAGGTGGTCGGTTACGGTGGCGCGTTCGATCGCGGGATCGCGAGTCCTTCGAGTCAGGTGAATTGCCACCAGGGCAACTACACACTCGACGGATTCCCGCTGAAGGATCACCACCCTTACGGAAATCTCACGGCGCGTCAGGCGTTCGCGAAATCCTCGAACATCGGGGCCTATCTCATCGCTCGCCCCCTGAACAAGCACATCTTTCATTATTATATGGGACAGTTTGGTTTCGGAAGTAAGACCGGGATTGAACTGACAGCGGAGGCTAACGGTCGCGTTTTTCCTGTCAGTAAGTGGTCGAGGACCTCTTTCTCGAGTCAGGTGATGGGCTATGAAGTTGCGGTTACGCCGATTCAGATGGCGATGGCCTGCAGCGTGATCGCCAACAAGGGGGTGTATCTGCCGCCGACGGTGATCTCGGGGACGAAGACGAATTCCCGCAATGCGACGTTGGAAAAAAGCGATCTGAGAGCCCGGCGCCGCGTCATCAGCGAGAAGGCCGCCGATCAGGTGAAGGCTTGTATGATGGACGCGATGCTCGATTCAGGGACGGGGGCGAAAGGCCGTGTTCCCGGATATACCGTGGCCGGCAAGACAGGGACGGCGAGAAAGCACATCGAAAACGTCGGCTACGTGAAGGGGCGTTACATCGTCTCGTTCATGGGATTTCTCCCCGCCGAAAATCCTGAGCTGGTTGGGTTAATTGTGATTGATGATCCGCGTGTTGACGGTAAGGAAGTCTACGGCGGCTCTGTCGCGGCACCGGTGTTCAAAGCCATTGCCGGGGACGCCGTGAAAATCTTAAACATTGAACCGGATAAACCGGAAGAGCTTCACGGAGAGGATGAGGCAACGCTTGCAGCGATTACAGGGGAATGAAATTAGAAGATGTTATTGAATCTGTTCATGTGAAATCGGTTTCCGGACCGATCGATATTGATGTGTCAGGAGTTTATTATGACTCACGTAAAGTCACTCCGGGAGGCATTTTCTGTGCGCTCAAGGGTGTCGGCAGCGATGGGTTTGAGTTTATCGATTCAGCGATCCGGAACGGTGCTGTCGCGGTCGTGAGTGACAGGCCGTATCCAGCGGAGTTCTCCGGAACCTGGCTTCATGTCTCTGATGCCCGGGGCGCGATGGGGCGGATTGCGGCGAACCTCGAAGGCAATCCTTCGCTCGAATTTCCCGTCGTGGGGATCACCGGCACGAATGGCAAGACGACGACGGCGTTTCTGGTTCACTATCTGCTCCAAACGATTCTGCATCGTGCGGGAATGATCGGAACGGTTCACTACGCGACGGGAGATGAGTTTTACGATGCGCCTCACACCACGCCGGAGGCACCGGATTTGCACCGGTTGCTCCGCGAAATGCGGGATGCGGATTGTCGTGGCGTTGCGATGGAGGTTTCCTCGCACGGCCTCGCACAGAAGCGCGTTGAAGGCGTCGCTTTCAACGTGGGTGTGTTCACCAATCTCTCTCAGGATCATCTCGACTATCATTCGAACATGGATGACTACTTCACGGCAAAAGGGCTTCTCTTCGCTCAGATGGAGAAAGAGTCCGCCAAGAAGGGCGTCGCGTTGATTAATGCTGATGATATTTACGGGGACCGGCTTCTCAAGATGCCTTTCGAGAGAGTGAAGATGCTCAGCTACGGACGCTCTGCGGGCTCTGATTTTCTGATCGGTGACATCCGTTCGGATTTTAACGGAACTCAGTTTTCGTTGAAATACAAAGAGCGCTCCTTTCTCATTAAGACTCCCTTGATCGGGGACTTCAACGTTTACAATACTGTGGCGGCGATTGCGGCGGCCAACGCGGTCGGGTTGAATCTGCGCGAGGTGATCAGCAAAATGGCGGATGCTCCTCAGGTTCCGGGTCGTCTTGAGGCGGTCAGCGGCAGGCAGATCAATTATCGTGTGTTTGTCGATTATGCTCACACCCCGGATGCGCTCGTGAACGTTCTTTGTTCGCTCCGTGGTTTGTCTCCCAATCGAATCATCACCGTTTTCGGTTGTGGTGGTGACAGGGATGTCCTGAAACGGCCTCAGATGTCGCTCGCGGCGGAGGAGGGCAGCGATTTCTGCATTCTCACTTCCGACAATCCCAGAACAGAGGACCCTCAGCAAATCCTTGATGACGCTGAGAAGGGATTTCTCAAGTCCGAGTATGAAGTGATCGAAAATCGACGCCACGCGATCAAGCACGCGATCGATATTGCGGGAGAGAGGGACATCGTTCTTATCGCCGGTAAGGGCCACGAAGCCTATCAGGAGGTGAACGGGGTTCGTCACGACTTCGATGATCGCAAGGAAGCGAGAAATCAAATCAACCTGAGAGCCGAGAGGGGGGAGGGATGATTCCTGCTTCTCAGTTGCAAATCGCTGAGTGGGTTGATGGCGCGCTCATTCAGGGGCGTCCCGCATCAGTGATTGAGTCTGTATCGACTGACTCAAGGAAGGTTGGCGCGAGTCAGCTTTTTGTGGCTTTGAAAGGCGAGAAATTCGATGCTCATCATTTCATCGGCGATGTCGCGAAAAACGGCGCTTCGGCGATTCTCGTGAGCGAGCTTCCCGCCTCCACCGAGTCTTTTCCGGGTGGTATTATCCGGGTGAAAGACACGCTTGCCGGTCTCCAGGCGATGGCAGCGAATCATCGACGTGCTAACCGCGACCAGTTTGTGGTCGGCATTACCGGAAGTAACGGAAAGACGTCTTCCAAAGATTTTCTCAGCGCCGTTCTCGAGGCTGATGGGCCGGTCAATAAGACGAGCGGAAATCTGAACAACCACATCGGGCTTCCGTTGACGATTCTGTCGGGATCCGACGAGCACCGCTACGGGGTTTGGGAGATGGGAATGAATCACCCGGGTGAAATTGAAGTGCTCGCTGAAATCGCGCAGCCGGATGCTGCTGTTATCACGCACGTCGGGACGGCGCATATCGAGCACATGAAGACACGTGAAGCGATCGCTGCTGAAAAGGCCGGTCTTCCCGCCGCGGTTCCATCGGATGGTTTTTGTGTCATGCCCCGGGGCGATGACTTTTTCTCATTCGTCGAAGAGACGGCCCGATGCGAGATGGTCGGTGTGGGATTTGAAGAGGGCGATGTTCAGGCACACGGGATTGTTTCAGTCCCCGGTGGGCGAACCGAGTTCATTCTCCATTCCACGTTTGGCGATGACGTCAAAGTGAGCCTGCCCGTTCGCGGACGGCACATGGTGATGAATGCGCTCCTTGCTGCGGCGGTTGGCTTCAAGCGCGGAATCAGCGCTGCGGATATCAGCGAGGCACTTTCAAATGTGGAGATGACCGGCGGCCGGCTCCAGGAGCGGATCATCAACGGGGTGACCATTCTCGATGACAGTTACAACGCGAATCCTGATTCCATGCTCGCGGCTCTACGCGCCGTGAATGAGGAGACTGTCAGCGGTCGCAAGATTGCGGTTCTCGGATTTATGGGTGAGCTGGGTGAACACGAGGAAAGCGAGCACCGTATCCTCGGCGAGCGAGTCGTCGAGATGGGAATCGATGCGCTGATTACGGTCGGATCCCGCGCCTCACTGATTAACGAAGGGGCCGCAGGCCTCAAGGGTGAGAACCTGAATTTCAACGATCACAGCGAGGCGGCCGCTCATTTGCGCGGACAGGTCGCGGAGGGAGACCTTCTTCTCGTGAAGGGGAGTCGTGCCGCAGCGATGGAAAAGGTGATCACGTTCTTAGACTGATTTTGTTATGTTGTATTATTTGCACCAATTCAAAGATGCGTATGAGCATCTCGAAGTGCTGAATGTGTTTCAGTATCAAACATTCCGTGCCGCGGGGGCAGCGCTGACGGCTTTTCTTCTCTGCCTGTTTCTCGGTAACCGCGTCATCCTCAAGCTGACGGCTCTCAAGATCGGTCAGCCGGTGAGAACGAAGGAGGAAGTGCATCAGCTGGCTGAGCTACACGGCGGGAAAACGGGTACCCCGACGATGGGCGGCATTCTCATTGTCGGTGCGGTGCTTATCTCCGCGTTGCTTTGGGCCCGCATCACGAACCCTTTTATTCAGGTGCTTGTCTTCGTGACAATCGGAACCGGACTGCTTGGTTTCTTTGATGACTACCTGAAAGTCACGAAGAAAAACTCGGTCGGTGTCCGCGGAAAAGTGAAGCTGGTCGTCCAGCTGGCGATCTCACTGATCGCGGTTGGATTTCTCTATTTTCATCCGGATACGGGTGCCTACATCCGCAAGTTATACCTGCCTTCCGTGAAGTATCCGGTGATTGAGGATATGGGGATCTTTACGTTCGTCTTTCTTCCGCTCGTGATTATCGGCTGCTCGAACGCGGTTAACTTGACGGATGGTCTCGATGGATTGGCTGCGGGATGCACCGTGACGACGGCAGCCACTTTCGCGATTTTTACGTATGTGGCAGGGCATCAGGTGATTGCTGAAGATTACCTGCTCGTCCCCTACAACAAACACGCGGGAGAGGTTTCGATCTTCTGCGCTGCGCTCGCAGGCGCGGGGCTGGGCTTTCTCTGGTTCAACTGCCATCCGGCGCGTGTCTTCATGGGGGATACCGGTTCGCTTTCAATCGGCGGAATGCTGGGAATGGTTGCAATCTGTTGTAAGCAGGAACTTCTCCTCGTGATTGTCGGATTTGTTTTCGTGATGGAGGCGATGTCCGTCATCCTTCAGGTAGCCAGCTTCAAGACGACCGGGAAGCGCATCTTCAAGATGTCTCCGATTCACCATCACTTCGAGTTGTCGGGGTGGGAGGAGAGCAAGGTGATCAACCGTTTCTGGATCATCTCAATCATTGCCGCAATGATCGGCCTGATGACATTGAAGCTTCGTTAGTATGGATTTGAAAGGTCAACGCGTTGCCGTTCTCGGCGCTGGAGGAAGTGGGCTCGCTGCGGCGGCTCTCGCTCTGGCGTGTGGTGCCCGCGTTGATGCGTTTGACAGTGGCGACTCAGAAAAGTTGAGCGCAGCAGTCGCGCGTTTCGAAGAGGTCGGCGTTTCCCTGACAACGGGTGAGGCGGCGCTGGCTCCGGAAGGGCGCTACGACCTGACGGTGATGAGTCCGGGGATTGCTCTGACCTGGCCGATTGCCCGGACCTTCTCGGGGATTTCCACCGAATTGGTGGGAGAGATCGAGTTCGCGTTCCGTGCCAATACGGCCCCTGTCATCGCGATTACGGGGACGAACGGGAAGACGACGACGACTTCTCTGATTACCGAAATGCTGAACGCGGCCGGGCTGAAGACGGTGGCCGCCGGCAACATTGGTTTGCCCTTCAGCGAGGTGGTTCGTTCGGGTGAGGCTTACGACTGGGTCGTGCTTGAACTCAGTTCCTTCCAGCTCGAAACGATTTCGACCTTTGCCGCTCCCATTGCGATCTGGTTGAATTTTGCTCCCGATCATATGGATCGATACGATTTGGTTGAAGATTACCGCGTCGCCAAAGAGCGAATTTTTATGAACCGTTCCGATGACGCGGTCGCAATCGTCCGGAAGGGCGAAAACGTGGCGGAGGGTTGGCCGCGGATTGAGTTTTCCGCCTTCGATCAGGGCGGTAATTACTTCTACTCGGAGAGGAACATTTGCGCTGCAGGATCGGAGGATACGCTGGACTTCTCGTTGTGTGAGCTTCAGGGACGGCACAACGCTGAAAACATGATGGTCGCTCTCGCTGTTGCCGATCATCTTTCGATCGAACGCGCGGCGATCCTTCCGGCGCTGCAGGCGTTTCTTCCGCCTTCTCATCGCTGTGAGAAAGTGGGAGTGAAAGACGGGGTCACTTTTGTTAACGATTCGAAATCCACCAATTTGCATTCGCTTGAAAGCGCTCTCTCCGGTCAGGAGGAGCCAGTCGTTCTGATCGTCGGGGGAAAGGAAAAGGGGCTCGATTTTTCCACTTTGAACGACCTCGTCGCGAAGGCGGTGAAGCACGTCGTTTGCATCGGTGAGATCGCTTCCTCCATTTCCGGGCAGTGGGGCGACATCGTTTCCTGCGAGTGCGCCGATGACCTCGCTGCGGCAACCTCACGGGCTTTCGCCGCCGCCGGCGAAGGGGATGTGGTTCTCTTTTCCCCCGGGACTTCGAGTTTCGACATGTTCTCCGGATACGAAGCGCGTGGAGACGCCTTCCGCGACGCGGTGGCAAATTTATAACTTTCTTCAACAACAACCAACAACAACATCATGAGCAACAAAAGAAGAAATCGCAGGACGGCGAAAACATCCCGACACGGGGTAATGGGAAGAGCGAGAGCAAAAACCCGCCTTTCCGCCAATGTCACCGAAGAACAGGGCTGGTACCTCGATTCACCTGACATTCGTCTAACCAGAATTTTCACCGTCGTGCTTTTACTGCACGCGGTAGCGATCGGCGGAATCATCGCCTTCAAAATGATCGACAAGGCATCAGCGGTGAGTGGTATCACGATCACGTCTTCGAAAACGAATGTGAAGGACGCCGTTCAAACGCAGTCGGTCGTCGCGAACCGGGCGACTGATGCTCCGGCGGTTGCCAAGCCTCAACCGGTCGCCGCGCCACTGCGCAGCGATCCAACACGTGACAACCAGTATCGTGTTCAGGCAGGTGATAATCTTCCGGAGATTGCCCGTCAGCTCGGAGTTCCTGCCCAGGCGCTTCGTGAGAAAAATGCGATTCTTTCAGACAACGAATTGTATCCCGGCCGCTGGCTTGATGTTCCCACGGGAGAAGAGCTCGCAGCAGCTCCTCCGGTTGCAGCACAACCCGCGCAGGTCAAGGTTGCGGCAACCAATTCTGTCAGCAGCTATTCCGTTAAAAAAGGTGATACCGCCTGGGGCATCGCGAGAAAGTTCAATGTTTCATTCGGCGATCTCATGAAGACGAACGGGATCAACAAGCCTGAATCTTTACAGATCGGACAGACTTTGAAGATTCCGGCTTCCAACTAGCCGCTCAGTTTCAGAAGACTCGAAAAGATGCACCGGAAAAGCCTAACATTCCTGCTTTCAGCTGTTTCATTCCTGATCATTATCGGGTGTGTCATGTTGATCAGCACCTGCGTCTTCAGTGCTCATGCTGAGGCGGGTGATGGCTATCGTGAAGCGAAACGTCAGGGTGTTTGGTTGATCCTCGGTATCGCCACCTGTTGGGGGGCTGCGATGTTGGACTACCGTTTCTGGAAGAAAAATGTCTGGCTGCTTTTCGGGGGAGTGTGTTTCCTCTTGCTGTTGTGTTTCGTTCCCGGAATCGGGCAGGAAATCAACGGTGAGCGCCGGTGGATCGGCGTTGGATCGTTTCAGATCCAGCCGTCTGAGTTGGGAAAGATCTCTGTTGTGGTCTTTCTCGCTTACTGGTTTTCCCGCTATCCTGATTGCGGTTCACGTTTTCTACGCGGGTTTGCCTACCCTCTGGCGATCGTAGGTGTTCCGATTTCGCTGATCCTGTTCGAGGTCGATATCGGCACCACCGCAGTTCTTTCGGGGACGACGCTTCTTGTCCTGTTTGTCGTCGGGGTGAACTGGAAATTTCTCACCGGGCTCGGAATGACGGGCATCGCGGGCTTCCTCGCAATGCTGAGTTATGCGCCCGATCGTATGGAGCGTGTCATGGCGTTCCTTGATCCTGAGAAATACCGTCTCGGTGCGGGGTTTCAGCAGTGGATTTCGCTGATGGCAATTGGATCGGGCGGTATGACCGGCCGGGGCGTCGGTGAAGGGCGTTTAAAGATGCTCTACATGCCATTTGCCCACACCGATTTCATCTTTCCGATGATCGGGGAGGAAATGGGATTGGTCGTGACGGTCGGTATCGTGATTGCCTTCATCACGATCGCTGTTTGTGGCTTTGTGATCGCTTTTCATGCGCCGGACCGATTTGGAACGGTTCTTTCGATCGGTCTCGTTGGATTCCTCTCTTTTCAGGCGTTTCTGAATATCGGCGTGACGACCTCTATCATTCCGAATACGGGCCTGACACTGCCATTTGTCAGCTACGGAGGGTCCTCTCTATTGATCGGATTTCTCGCGGTCGGAATACTCGTGAACGTTTACCGGCAGGGCAAGATCAGCGACGATCAGAAATCAGAGTGGGTGCAGCGAAGGCGCATCACCCCGCGTGTTTAACGACGCTGCGCGCCTGACGGATCAGTGCTTCGCCCGCAGGGGCGAAGGCCTAGAGAATGCCGAGCCGCATGAAGAATGGCTTCACGGCCACCTTGATTCGGCGCGCGTTGCGATAGGCCATGAGTCGAAGAGAGTTGATAAACCCGCACGAGTAGACTTTGACCGACTTGATCTGGTAAGTGTCTTCCGCGTAGTCGAATTTGTATGCCTCGCTTCCACAGAGGAAGTCATACTCTTTGATTCCCATGAGAGGGAGTCTGTCCATCTGCCAGTGCAGGAGGCATACTCCGGGAGAACCGCCCGAGTAGGGCTCGTCGTAGGCGCCGAGGTAGGCGTAGAATCGCGAATCTGCATGGAAGCCGAGATCGAAGGCGATCAGTTCTCCTGATTTCGAGCGCACTTCAATGATGTGGATGCCCGTATCCGGTTCCTGCGCGGCTTCGAGAATGAACTTCCGATAGCTTTCTTTCGCAAAAATGGAGGCGCCTTCTTTACGGTGCTGGTTTCTCGCGTGTAGCTCAGCGATGTCATCGATCGTCGACGCGGTAATCTGGGTGTGACCCAGCACGTTATACTGATGTTCGGGCGCGAGATCTTCGAGGCGGCGGAGAGCGCGGCGGATTCGTTTGCGAAGTTTTGCCTTGGCCGCGACGAGAAACGATTCGCCGTCGTCTGCGAGCTTGAACCAGGGACAGGGGCCGAGGACTTTTTCGTAGTAGTCGTAGCCGGACGCATCCGCATAGATTTTGATCAATGGCCAGAGATTGCCGCGTTCGGAAAGCTGGTGAAAGTGAAAGTGGTAATTGTTCTTCCGGGCGTGCGAGAACAGCTCAACCATAAACTGCTCGGCATCCTCCGGTGTCAGAGCGATGAGGTCCTGAAAGTCGCAAAGGGTGTCTCCGACGAGGCGGAGGCGTTTGCCTTTTCGATAGCAGGGAAGCAGTGCGACAATCTTCCCGTTTCTCTTGAGAACGAAAGTATGGATCTCGTCGAAACTGTCGGAGTAAGCTTCATACCACGCCTTGTTCCAACCGTAGGATTGAAACATCGCGGGGATACCGCCGGTCAGGATGAGCCAGTCTGTGCGAATTGCCTCGATTTCACCCGGAGTGGTGAGGCATGAGAATTCAAAGCGATCAATTTTACGTGAAGACAGAGGAGTGGCAGTGCGAATTTCTTTCGCAATAGAGGGATCGGACGCAGGTGGTGAAGATGACATTCTCAGAAAATAGTTTTAAAACAGACTTTCAATAAATATTAAAATGTAATATAATTATCATAATGAGTCAATCAAATCCTAAGCCTTTGCGTCGTCTGACTGCCTTCCGGTTGTTCGGCAAGGTGAATGCCCTGATCAGTCGTTCGCTTGAGAGCGTTCACTCCGCCATCTTCATGGGGCTGATCGATGACTCCGTCTTTCAGACCTATGACACCTACCCATATGGTGATTGGGATGGTGCGACCGAGCTCAACGCTGATACCAAGGCTGTGAAGGATTGGCTCGAGGTTTTCATAGCCGGTGAAATCACTTCGGACTCACGGGTCCTCGTGGTCGGCGCCGGGGGCGGTAAGGAGCTCTTGAAGCTCCGGGAGTCGGGCTGTTTTGTAGCGGGCATTGAGTTCGACAAGGTGCTCTTTGAGGAGACCGAAACGATGCTGTCTCTTTGCGTAGACGGACCCGGCGTCGATTTTCGGCACGCGGAAAGGTTCTATCTGGAAGACGTGCCGAATGACTTTGATGTCGTTATTGTCCCGCGATTCTATGCCTCATTGATTCAGGGAAGGGCGGAGAGGATCCGTTTTCTCTCGGCTTGTCGTGAACGCCTGCGGGACGGAGGTGTGATTGCTTTTGATTATTTCACCCGGCCCGACAGCGAAACTTCCCCCGCTTCTCTCCTTTTCAAGTTTCAGCCGACGATTTCCAATTTACTCCGTCTTCTCAGAGGAGGGAAAAACCGTCGCATCGAAACAGGTGATCACCTCGATCCTCAGGTCCCGCTTCTGCACCATCATTTCAACAGGGCTGACTTAAACCTCGAGCTGTCAGAGGGCGGCCTCGTTGCCACTGAGCACGGTGCCTCCTGGTTCGGGTGGTCTGTTGCAAAACCGGTCGCCAGTGGATCAGGAGCAAAGGAGGAGCCGCGTTCTCTGCGCTCAGGTATCGCTGCTCCGGTTCCTGAAATTTCCCACTCCTAATTCAGTATCAATATCAGTATGTTTAATTACGATATCATCACCCGTATCGAGGACCTCGAGCCGTATCGGGTGGAATGGGGGCGCTTGCTCTCAGTGACGCCACACGCTTCCTGGTTCCAATCTTTTTCGTGGTTTGAAATGAGATGGAAGCATCGCCTCGAAACCGATGTGGCTCTGAAGGTGCTCATGGTTAAAGCAGGGGACCGCTTGATAGGCATCGTGCCATTGGTCGTTCAGAAAAGGGCGACAGCTCTCGGCAGCGTCCGCAAACTCCGTTTTCCCGTCGAGAACTGGTGCAGTTATTACGGCGCTCTCGGGGTGGATCCCGAGATGATCATGTCTGAGGCGGCGGGTTATTTTCGCGATTCGAAAAACCCGGGCGCTGAGGGATTTGATCTTATCGAGTTCACCAACCTTCCCGATTACCGGGCCGAAAATGGCGCTCCGTCGTCTTCTCCCGAACCGATCCTGACAGGCCTCCCATCGGGGCGGCACGAAGTCCTCGAGTGTTCCGAGGTGGCGATGCTGTATCTCGAGGGCGACTGGGAAAGTTACTGGGAGTCGCGAAAGGCGCAGAAGAACCGACGTCGAAACGTCGAGCGTTGTGCGAGACGCCTCGGAGAGTTGGGAGAGGTTACCTATCTGCGTTCACGTCCCGAGCCGGGTTCTGCTCCGGACTGGTCCCTTTACGAGTCCTGTGAAAAGCTCGCCTCGATGAGCTGGCAGGATGGCCTTGTCGGCGGTCATACCTTGCACCACGAGGCGGTGAAACCTTTTCTGCGGGATGTGCACGAAGCGGCGGTCAAGGACGGCGGGAGCGATTTGACTCTGCTAATGTTAGACGGGCGTCCTGTCGCTTTTACCTACGGGTATTATTTTCAGGGATACGTGGATTTGATGCGTGTCGGGTTTGATCCTGCGCTGGCGAAATTTGCACCGGGGAATGTTCTCTGGACCCGTTTGATCGAGGACAGCTACGCGCTGGGTGACAAGATTCTCGACTACGGTCCGAGCTGTCTCGACTACAAGAAGTTCTGGATGACGAGTTTGGAGCAGACCTATCAGGTGATCGAATACGGTTCCAGTCCCGCCGCGAAGGCGATGCGACTCGCGAGAAAGCTGAAGTCAAAAATAGCGATCGGCGAAACAGCGGATCACACGAATGAAGAGGCGAAGGCGCTTGCGGCGAAGAACCGGCAGCAGAAATTAAGCGCGCCGTCTGAGCACGCAGTTTCCTGAGGAATGGTTGAGGTCACCTGAGGTTTCCCCGAAGGGGGGGAAGTTAGGAAGAAAGAGTGGACAGACTGGGATTCGAACCCAGGACCAATTGGTTAAAAGCCAACTGCTCTACCAACTGAGCTACCTGTCCATTGGTAAAACCCCAATCAGGTGGGATTGGGGAGCGCGAATGTATTCACGATTTTCGATCGCGCAAGTGAAAATCGTTCAATAAATCACCTAATTTGTTTTCACCCTTCTCGACACGGAAATGAGCGAAGCCTGCAGCCCTTGCTCCGTCCCCGTCACACACGGGGTCATCACCGACGTGAAGGATCTGATGCGGAGGGAGTTGCAGCCAATTCGCGGCCGCGTCGAATACAGCCGAGTCGGGTTTTGAGGCACCGAGTTCGCAGGAGAGGAGACAGGCCTCAAAAAAACTGAGGAGCTCGAGGTCCTTGAGAATTTTTCTCAGTCGGCCGTCAAAGTTGGAAAGAACGAGACATCGGAAGCGCGAACTTAACTCTTCGAGTGTTGCGTGCGCGTCCGGATCGGCCTGCCACGTTCCCGGTGATTCGAAGTGAAGGTAGAGTGCTTCGAAGAAGGTGTCGAAGATCTCCGCTTCCGGTAGCCGGGCTCCTGCTTCGATGAAGACTTCTTTGACGATCCGGTGCCACCAGGCTTTCTCATTCGCGTCGCTGGTTGGGCTATTGTTAGTGAACGGGAGAGGGGTGCGTTTCCAGACTCTGCCAAAGGCATGACCTAGATCTGCGGAACTCGAATTGATTCCGTATTCAGCAGCGACGCGCGAATACGAGACGCCAACCGGTTCGGAAAGGTGGATGAGCGTTCGGGCGGCATCGAAAGTGAAGGGAATGAGTGCTACGCGTATTTGAACCAATTACACCTTGCCTTCATGATATGAAGCGGATATGTTCGATTTCCGACAATCGTGAGAAGGAACTTTGTGTTCCGGATTGTTCAAAGTGGGCATAGCCCGCTTTTTTTTGTCTCATAGACCGAGGACCAGCAGAAGAAAAATGACAAACGAACTGTTAGCACTTTTCGAATATTACGAGAAAGAAAAAGGTATCAAGCGCGATACAATGGTTGAAGCGCTTGAGACTGCCTTGCTTTCTGCATCTCGAAAAAGCATTGGCCCTGCGAGGGAGATGCGGATTCATATCGATCCGGAAAAGGGCGACATTCGTGCTCTTGCCACTTTGGTGGTGAAAGACCGGGTCGAAGATCCCTACGACGAGATTGATATTTTCACGGCCCGCCGCCTCCAGCCCGGCATCGATGTCGATCAGGAGTTGGAAGTGGACATCACTCCTGCGAACTTCGGTCGTATCGCTGCTCAGACTGCGAAGCAGACCATGATGCAGCGTCTCCGTCAGGCGGAGAAAGAAATGATCTATGACGAGTTCAAGGATCGTGCCGGTGATATCGTCAGCGGCACCGTTCGTCGCTTCGAGCGCGGTGACGTGTTCGTCGATCTTGGAAAATTTGAAGGTGTCATGCACCAGCGTGAGCGTGTCTCGACAGAGGAATACAACGTGGGTGACCGCGTTCGGGCTTATGTGGTCGCTGTTGAAAACGGTGCGCGTGGTCCTGAGATCGTTCTCTCCCGCAGTCATCCCAATTTTGTTCGTCGCCTCTTTGAATCCGAGGTGAGTGAGATCGCTGATCGCACCGTTGAGATTCGTTCACTGGCTCGTGAAGCGGGTTATCGCACGAAGATCGCGGTTTACAGCGCTGATGAAAAAGTGGATCCAGTTGGTGCCTGTGTCGGCCTTCGCGGCGCACGGGTGAAGAACATTGTTCGCGAACTGAATAACGAGAAAGTCGATATCATTCGCTGGAGCGACGACATTAAAGCATTTGTTCAGGAGGCTTTGAAGCCCGCTGAAATCAAATCAATCTCAATTGACGAGGAGAATCAGTCTCTCACCGTCCGGGTTGATGAAGAGGAACTTTCCAAGGCAATCGGCCGTCGTGGCCAGAATGCCCGACTCACCGCCCGCCTCGTTGGATGGGATGTGCAGGTGAAGAAGGACGAGTCCGCGCATGAAGCTTTTGAAGCTCAGGTCGCCGGTGCTGCCACTGCGATTGCAGAGGGTGCAGGAATCGAGACCGAAGTCGCTGAAGAATTGGTTCGTGGCGGTCTTAACAGTATTGAGATGATCGCCAGCGGTGTCGACGAAGTTGATATTGCAGACGTTCTGGAAATTGATGTTGTCGAAGCGAGGGCTATCTTGAAGAAGGTAACCGATGCTGCCGGTGGTGGCGCTGAAGAAGCCGTCGCCGAAGTGGCGGCTGAGCCCGAGACGGCGCCTGCTACCGAATCTGTTGCGGAGGAATCTGCTCCGGAAACAGAAGAGGTGTAATCCACTTGCTTCTGAACAAGCGGCGTGCCGCTTGTTTCTCAATTTGACAAAGCTTTTAATAATTACAAAATACAAACTCCATCAGAACTTGTCTGATGCGAAAGGGAACTGCCGCCCAACTTCTTAATATGCCTCGAAAGAACAGCAACGAATCTGAGAATCCGGACTCCGAAGGGTCCGGACCGAAATCCTTGGATACAAAGAAAGCGGAAGCTCTCAATCTCTTCGAGCAAGATGAGAAGAAGAGCGGTCGCAAAGCCAAGACCTCGGTTCCTAAAAAGGATCAGGGGTCTGTGTTCGGTCACCTTGGAAAAGAAGACCCGTCGAAAAAGATTGCTGAAATCAAGTCCTCCCGTAAGGCCGAGCCCGGAGAGGTTGCGAATCCCAAGGCATTAGCGAAAGCAGAGGCAGACGCCAAGGCGAAAGCAAAAGCGAAGGCTCCTGCCAAAAAAGCTCTCGATATCGGAGGGTTTGATACTCCTCCGAAGAGCGAGAAGGGAACCGCCGCCGAAGCTGCTCCGGAAGCTCCCGAAGAGGAAGTGGAAGAGGGGAATTCGATCGAGGAAATCGACGGAAAGAAAATCATTCACATCAAGCCGCCGATTATCGTCAAGGAATTGGCACAGTTGATGGAGCTGAAGCCTTTCAAGATCATCCAGGATCTCATGGAGATGGATGTTTTTGCCAACCTGACTCAATCGATTGAGCCTGAGGTGGCATCAAGGATTTGTGAAAAACACGGATTTATCTTCGAGAAAGAGAAGCGTGAAAAAGGCGGTGGCGTTCATAAGGTGGAAGAGGTTATCGAAGAACCTGAAGCCGAAGTCATCGAAGAAGTCGAAGACGACAAGCTTAAGATTCGTCCTCCGGTCGTTACCTTTATGGGGCACGTCGACCATGGTAAGACGTCACTTCTGGATGCGTTTCGCGGATCCCGCGTCGTTCACGGTGAGGCTGGTGGGATCACCCAGCACATCGGTGCTTATCAGGTGACCCGGAACGACCAGACGGTTACTTTTATTGATACTCCCGGACACGCCGCTTTCTCTGAGATGCGTGCGAGAGGTGCTGATGTCACTGACATCGTCGTTCTCGTGGTTGCCGCGGATGACGGTCTCATGCCGACCACTCTCGAAGCGATTGATCACAGCCGTGCGGCGGGTGTGACGATGATCGTTGCGATCAACAAGGTGGATCTTCCTCACGCCGATCTGAACAAGGTGAAGGGGCAGCTCCAGGAGCACGACCTTTCTCCTGAAGACTGGGGTGGTAGCACGATCTGTGTGGAAGTCTCCGCCAAGGAAGGCACCGGCCTCGATGACCTTTTCGAGATGATTCATCTTCAATCTGAAGTGCTTGAATTGAAATCGAATCCGGAAGGCCCCGCCCGTGCTACGGTTATTGAAGCACGGACCGAGCCCGGGAAAGGGCCGACTGCGACAGTGGTCGTTCAAGCGGGAACGCTCAAAGTGGGTGATCCTTTCATCTGTGGAAGTCAGTCCGGCAAAGTGAAGGCGCTCATCAATGACGAGGGCAATCGCGTTGACGAGGCAGGCCCTGCGGTTCCGATCGAAGTGGTCGGCTATTCCGGCGTTCCTCAGGTCGGCGACGAACTCGTCGTGATGGATTCGGAGCGCAATGCGAAGAAACTCAGCGGAGAGCGGATCGATCAGAATCGTAAAGACAAGTTGGCTCCTCAGCAGAAGTCAGCATTGGAAACACTTTTTGACAACATCGAGCAGGGTAAGAAGAACCAGCTCAAGTTGATCGTCAAAGCGGATGCACAGGGCTCACTTCAGGCGATTGAGAAATCGCTCATGGAAATTGAGTCCGAGAAAATTTCAGTCGAGATCCTGCGACAGGGCGCCGGTCCAATCACAGAGGCCGACGTGCTTCTCGCGAGTGCCTCGGATGCGATTCTCATTGGCTTCAACACGAAGGTGGAGGCGAAGGCCCAGCCGATTGTGAAGCGTGAGGGTGTCCAGGTGAAGCTCTTCTCGATCATTTACGAACTCATCGATCAGGTGAAGGAGTCCATGCTCGGACTGCTCGATCCTGAGACGCGTGAGAATGTCATCGGTCATGCGAAAGTGACGGAGATCTTCAAGCTTTCCTCCGGAAAAGTGGGTGGGTGTGTCGTCACGAACGGACGCATTGCACGAACCGCCCGTGCCCGGGTGCTTCGCGACAAGGTTCCGATTTACGATGGTGGTTTCACGACGCTTCGCCGTTTCAAGGACGACGTCAAGGAAGTGAAGAACGGTCTCGAGTGCGGTATCAAGCTCGGTAAGTTCAACGACTACCAGAAGGACGACATCATCGAATGTTACGAGCTCGAGAAGCTGGAGATGAAACTCTAGTTTCGTGTTTTCCGAACGTTTACCGGGCATTTGCTCTCACTTCGAAACGAAGATTTTTAGAAAATCATGAGCCAGCGAATGACACGAATCAACGAGTTGCTGAAACGCGAGATCAGCTCTTGTATTGAAAAGCTTTTCGAATTCCCCGGCGTGCTTGTCACGATCCACGCGGTGGAAACCGCTGAGGACCTGCGTTCAGCGCAGGTTTTTGTGGGCGTGATCGGTTCCGATTCTGAGACGGGTAACGTCCTCAAAAAGCTGAATGCGAAACGCGGATACATTCAGGGGACTGTCATGAAGCGTGTCACTCTGCGGTGCACGCCGTTGCTGAAATTTATCCCTGATGATTCCATCGAGCGCGGTGTTCGCATTCTGAACATTCTCGATGACATCGGCGAGATCGATCTCCCTGACGAGCCGGAAGACACGACGAAGGCCTGAGCCTTCTGCATTTTTCGTGGACTTGACCCTGTCAGCTCGGGCACTCAACAGGGTTGAATCGAAATCTTTTCAAGGCGCATCGCTGTGTTCATGACGGAGGCTTCGGTTTTCCTGCCATTCTGACTGGTTCGGTCATCCTGTGTCCGCTCGTTGGAACGGAATGCGGGCGGTGGTCGTGCGGGACATCGGGGGGTTGCACATCGGGATGAAAGACTGTTGGGTGAGTCACATTTTCCTATGGAACTCTCCTTCACTCCGCTGATTCACCGCATCTCAGAAAGTCGCTCGATTCTACTCGTGAGTCACAATCGACCTGATGGCGATGCGATCGGCTCTCTGATCGGGCTGGGGCTTCTGCTCGAGAAGTGCGGTAAGACGGTGCGAATGATCAATGCGGATGCGGTCCCCGAGAGTCTCGGATTCTTACCGGGCTCGGATCGGGTTGAGGCACCCGCGTCGGCGAAGGAAGCGGGGATGGATCACGATTTGATGATCTCACTCGATTCCGCGGGGCACGACCGGATTGCCGATTCGGTGTGGGACCTGCGAAACGGCGTCGATTTGATTAATATTGATCACCACGTGAGTAATTCCGAATACGGCGATTTTAACTACGTCGACAGTCTTTCTCCTGCGGCTGGACAGATTGTTTTCCAGTTGGCGGAGGCGGCGGGATGGGAACTCACTCCCGATATCGCGGCCAATCTTTACGCGGCGATCTCCACCGACACGGGAAGCTTTCGCTACCCGTCGACGAGTTCAGAAACCTACCGGATCGTGACTGAATTGGTCAAAGTGGGGGTGGATGTCGGTGAGATTAACCGCCAACTCTACGACAGTTTTCCGCTCCGGCGGGTTAAGGTGATGAGTGAAATGCTCAACGGCCTGCGGATCGAGGCGGACGGGCGTTGTGCGAGTGTGAGTCTGCCTCTCTCGATTTCGGAGAAGCTGGGGTTGAAAACCGGAGACACCGAAGGTGTGATTGATGTGATCCGGTCGATCGATTCTGTCATTATTGCGGTGTTTTTTGAAGAACTGCCCGACGGGAGAATCCGCGTGAGTTCGCGGTCTAAAGAAACTCGCTACGGAGTGGGGGATATATGTAGTGTTTTCGGTGGAGGGGGGCACACTCTTGCTGCCGGTGCCCGATTGCCGGGACCGCTGAAAGTGGCTGAAGATCGCTTTCTTGCCGAAGTAATCAGGCGTCTCAATGAGAATTGACTTGAAGTAGGCTTAGCGATCTAGCTAGAATTTCCCTAATGGGAGTAAATTTTATCAAATCGGCGCTGGTTTCATTTTCACTGGTGCTGCTCTGTTCGTCGGTAGGTGTCGCAGATCAGTTTGATCAGGCCTATTTTTCCGCAATCAAAGGTGATTGGGTCGGCGACGGAGAGGTGTTGAATGCCGCTCCCGGCGGTGATGGCGCGGCGACGCCCATACACGAAGAGTGGAGCGCAGGACGCGAGGATGATCGATTCGTGATCCGGGGGACGAGACTTGCCGGCGAAGAGACTCAGGAGTTTCGCTGGATTTTCACCTTCAATGCATCGACGGAATTATATGAGTGTGAATACTGGCATACCGGTATGGAAACGGAGCTGATATTTGAAGTTTCGCTCAATGGAAACAGAGCGGAACTGAGGACTGCCTTCGGTGAAAACGGTGGCGAATTGTTAGTATCGAATCTCGTGAAAGAGAACCGTATTGAGGGGCTCGTTGAAGTCTCAAATCGAAATGGTGAAACGTTTACGATTGCAAAGATGACGCATACTGGAAAAGGAGAGTAAGCCGGTTTTGAAAGTGTTTTCCAATTCCCCGTTGCCGGCCCTCGAAACAACCTTTCGATCTCGCGAAGCAATCTCGTTCGAGCTTCATCGGAGCTGTTATCAATCGGAAACCCTCGCAGTGGGAGTCCCCTTATGAAGTTTCCGTCGTTATTAGTTTGTTTTGGATTTCCGATCATGGTCCTGGTGGCTGGATTCAGTCTTGCGGGACTGTATGGTTTTAAAAATATCCCTCAGTTAATGGATGAGGTTGGCAGAGGCGACGTCCAGGCGGGGTTTGAGCTCGCGATTGAGAAACCGGGGCGTTACACGGTGTGGTCTGTGCTTGCGGAGGATGCCTCTGCGAGGGCGATCAAGGCCGAACGGTTAGGGCTTCCTCCCGGCGCCCGCGTGTATCTCTTCAACAAAGAGAACGGACGTGAACTCCCTTTGACCAAGCTTCTGCAGCAAAAGAAAGCCTATGCGGGGGAAGTCTCGGTTTCGCTGGGAACCTTCGATACCAGCGTAGCCGGTCAGATTGTCGAGTTCAAAGCGACCGGTGTGCGGAGTAAGACGATCGTCAGCGTGACCCCGGAGAACACGGCCAAAGCGGTTCAGGTATTCGTCTTGTTACTGGGGATTGTTCTGGTTTCGATCGCGCTTGCGATCTTCGTTTTCATTCTTCTGATTCATCGCCGCCAACGTCTCGTTGCCGATGAAAAGTAGGCGGGCTTTTCTCTCAAACGATTTCCTGTTTCCGGTGGACTGAAGCGCGTTGTCTGAGTACGCTGTGGGATGATTCGACGCTTTGCTCCGTGGACACTTATCCTGCTGATTTTGTTTTCAGTATTTGGTTTTCACTGCGTTGCCGATGAGCCTTCGGAAAGCGAGCCTGCTGAGAGCTGGAAAGGGAAGTCTCTCATTATTCCCGTCACCGATACGGATTTTGGAGACAGTCGGCTCGTGCGTGAGTTCGATCGAATGGTCAGAAAGGCGAACGAGGAGAAGCCTGCAGCAGTTGTTTTTGCGATTCACACGAGTACGCTCGCTCCGTGGGACGTGCAGCAGCGCATTCTCACCTCGATTCAGAAGCTGGAAGTGCCCGCGATTGCTTACGTCGCGCAGTCCGGTATCGGGTCCGGTGCAATGATCACTCTGGCGTGCGATACTATTTACCTGGGACCTTCAGCGATCGTGGGAGCGGCAGGAATTGCCGATGATGCTGAAGACGACGAGAAGGCAAAGTCGGCACGCATGGCGAGAGACCGCTCGGTCATGAAGGCGATGGCGCGCAGTCTCGCGAAGGGGCACGGACACCGCCCGGAAGTGGCTGAGGCGATGGTTGATGAGGGAGTCGAGGCTGAAATCGGGGAGGAAGTGATTTCCGCGAAAGGTGAAATTCTGACCCTGACCGCGGATGAAGCGATCCGTAAAATCGAGGGGAAACCGATTTTCGCGAAGGGCGTCGCAAGTACCGTGATGGTCCTTTTAAAGAGTGAGGGGCTACCCGAAGATGCGGTGCGAATCAGCGCCCGTGACTTTGGCGAAACTGCCAACAGGGTTCGGATGGACGAGGCCAGATCGGAGAAAGGAAAGGCGAGCGAAGCGGAGAATGAAAGCGGAGAGGGCAAGATGGCGGAAACGCTTTTCGGGCGGCGCGAGGAGGCCTCCTACGCGGGAAAGGTCGTGGTGTTGAAGGTCGGTCAGGATACGCTTGCGACGGGTGATGCCAGCTTTGAGTTCATGGAGCGCATCCTGAAAAAATCTGAGCTCGATGGAGCGGAGGCGGTTATTTTTGACATGGACACCCCGGGTGGATACGCCTGGCACACCGTTAGTCTTGTCTTGAACGGACTTCAAAACGTGAGCTTTCCAACCTATACCTTCGTTAACTCGAGGGCGGAGTCAGCCGGTGCGATTATCGCGATGGGAACGGATCACATTTACATGAAGCCCGCGGCGTCGATCGGGTCGGCTCTCGTTGTCAGTGGCGCGGGGCAGGACTTGTCGGAATCGATGAATGACAAGGTCACTCAGATGATGATAGGCACGATCCGGAACGTTGCGGAATTGAAGGGGCATAACCCGGATATCGGTGAGGCCTTCGTCACCCGCGAGAAGGAGGTCAAGATCGACGGTGTAGTGATTCACAAGGCGGGAAATGTTCTCAATTTGAATTCGATTCGGGCAACCGAAGAGATCGGCGGAAAGCCTGTTCTCGCCAAAGGCATCGCGACCAGCGTCGAGCAGTTGGTCAAACGCGAGGGGCTGAAGGGCGAGATCCTGAAGTCTGAACCGCTCGGAATGGAGGCCTTTGCCCACTGGGTTCAAAAGCTGTCTTTCCTCCTCATCATCATCGGACTCGCGGGCGCGTATCTCGAGATCAACAGTCCGGGATTCGGGCTGCCGGGGCTGGTCAGTATTTGCGTTCTGAGCTTGTTCTTTTTCGGTAACTATCTCGCGGGAAACCTCGCAGGCTATGAGTTGGCGGTGCTTCTCGTTCTCGGTCTGATCCTCATTGGTATCGAGGTATTTCTTTTCCCGGGAGCGATTCTACCGGGTGCCGTTGGCGTCGTTCTGGTCATGGTTTCCCTTGGGCTCGCGATGGTCGACCGAGTGGATTTGGAGTGGAAATGGGAAGGGATGCCGGACGCCGGAAGCTGGGCCTCTCTGTTCAGCTCTGCTTTCTGGACGATGATTGCCGGCCTCGCCGGCGCGTTGGCTGTCGCTCTCCTCGGGATGCGTTTTCTGCCGGAGACGAAGCTGGGAAGCCGTCTCATCTTGAAGGAAGCGGGCGCCCGTGGCGCTTCGATTGCGACGAGCCGGGACATCCCCGAATCAGCCGATTACCTCGGCTTGAGCGGGGAAACGACCACCGATCTCGTCCCTTCCGGAAAAGGCACTTTCGATGGGAAATTACTCGATGTGGTGTCCGACGGCGAATTCATCAAGCGCGGCGAGCCGGTGAAGATCGTCCGGCACGAAGGCAGTCGTATCGTCGTGGCTCGCGCTTAACGGAGCGTGCGCCATCACATCGGGGCGATTCGCTCCGCCCCGACATCCGTAGTCAGATTGACATGCTCGTTGAAACTTTTGAGGATCAACGAAGCCTTTAATGCCGCGTGTTCGGGGAGGTCCCAGAGATTGTGGTGCTCGTGCGGATCGGAGCTGAGATCGAAAAGCTCGCCGAGGCCGAGGCTGTGATAGACGACCAGTTTGTAGCGTTCATCCCGATACATCGTCGCAAAGGTGCCGTTGCCCTGAGTGAACTTGGGGGCGAGGGCGTCGAAATACTCGCACCGCACCGACTCCCTGACGGGGGTGTTTTTGTCCTGATCGCCGGTGATGAGCGGACGGAGACTGATGCCCTGATGGTAGTCAGGAATCGAGGCACCTGCAAAATCGAGCAGGGTCGCGGAGAGATCGAGCAGTTCTGTGAGTTGGTCGAACCGGCCGCCGCCGTTGACGTGCCCGGGCCAGTGAAAGATGAGCGGAACCCTGACAAGTCCCTCATAAAACCGGCAGCCTTTGAACATGAGACCGTGGTCGCCCAGCGTTTCGCCGTGGTCACTCGTGAAAATGATGAGCGTGTTGTCAGCCTGACCGCTTTGTTTGAGGTGTTCCCAAAGTCTGCCGAACTCGTCATCGATCAGCGCGATCATCGCGTAGTATTTCGCCTGGGATTCCTTCGCTTCACATTCCTCAGGAGTCCTCGACCCCGTCTGGAAATCGGCGTCTTTGAGCTTTTCCTGCGCCTCGAGATCGCTTTCCTGAAAGTGCGGCCCCGGCATATCTTCGGGATCGAATTTCGATTCGTAACTTTTCGGCGGGATAAAGGGGGGATGCGGGTCGTAGACGTTGATGTTGAGCATCCACGGTTCATCGTCGTTGTGGCGGTCGATAAACTCGATCGCCCGCGTCGTCGCCCAGGTCGTTTGATGGTATTCTGCGGGAACTCCGTCTTCGGAGGCGCGTAATGCGGTGAGGTCGGCTCCCTGTTCCCGAACCCAGTCCGCGTAGTCGTGTTCGCCTTCGGGCCAATCGTCGCGAGGGGCGTGGCTGAACTGCCAGGTCGTGAAGCCATCATCGGGAATCCGGGGTTCGGTGCGATAGCCCGAGCTTTGGAGGTGGAATTTTCCAATCATCCCGCAGTCATATCCCTGATCGGCGATGAGCTTGCTGATGAGAGGGATGCCTTCGGGAAAGGTCGCGTTTCCGTTGCGGGTGTTGTGCAATCGGGAGGGATAAAGCCCCGTCATGAAACTGCTCCGGCTCGGCGTGCAGATGGGACTCTGGCAGTAAGTATGGGTAAAAGCGGCCCCTTCGCCGACGAGCGAATCGATTACCGGCGTTCTGACGTGGGGATTTCCTAGGGCTCCGATCGTGTCAAAACGTTGCTGATCGGTGCAGTACCAGAGTATATTGGGGCGTTTCATGAAAATGGTGGGGCTGAGCGTGAGATGTGAGCGCTGCAGTGTATGAGAAAACTTGGAAGTTGCAAAACGACATCGCCACGCGTAAAGACAACCCATGAAATCGCTGCGTCATTTGTTGATTTGTGTTGGAGCTGCGGGCCTTGCATTCGCAGGCTGCGAGCGTCATGAATTCGAGAACACCAAGAGACTCCACATGGAGCACGGTGAACACCATGGGGAAGAGCATCATGATGGTGACCATCACGGTGACGAGCATCATGCCGACGATCACAAAAAAGCGGATCACGGGGATCATCATGCCGACGATCATAAGAAAGCTGATCACGCTCACGATGAGAAAAAGCCGGAAGCTCCCGCCAAAGCGAAAGAAAAAGCGAAAGCCAAGGCTGGGAAAGCTGAGGCCAAGAAAGACGAGCCTCGTTCGACGGGACTTTAATTCCGACGTCTTTAATTGATCTGGTGGCGGGAAGCGATGCTTTCCGCCATTTTTTTTGCCCTGAGTTATTTCAGCTCCAGGGTGTGGAAGTAATCCATCACTACCAGCTTACCGGGAAGCGCTTCCGCTTCGTGCGTGGCGATAATCTGCGGGAAGTTCGAGAGGCTGGCGAACTGGAAGCCGCTTGAGAGAGGAAGGAAAAAATTGTCCTGATGGCTAGCGATGACGATTTCAGGATTCAGCTGCCTTACGGCATCGGCATAGCGCTTTTGGCTGTCCTTCACCGCGACACCGACAATGGCGACGTCGACATTGGATACCGAAGGCAGGAGGTCGGGGATTCCGCCTGACTCGACATAGATTCTTTTGCCTTCAATTTCGATGAGGAAAGCCAGCGGGACACCAATCCTCCAATCTTTGGGTCTCGCAGGCGGAGCGGGAAGCGGTTCGGAGATCAGCCCGGGGTAGGGGATTCTCCCGAGAACGCGGTCGTGAGCGGCCTCGAGAACGCGGACTTTCGCTTTTCCGACGCGGTAGATTTTGCCCGGTTGAGACGAGCGCAGCGAACGGCGTGACACCCCGCTTGCTTCCGAGAGCAGTGTCGCCGTTTTCGATCCGATGACGACGCCACCGAGCTGGCGCTGCAATGCGGGAACGTCGAAGAGGTGATCGAAATGGGCATGCGTGACGAGGAAGCCGTCGACTGATTGCGGAAACGCCGCGAGTCGGGTCACCTCGCGCAGAATGGCGGGAGAAGATTCGACCGGCGCATTGAGAACGACCTCGCGCATCGGGATTCGCGAGAGATACGGATCAATCACGAGAGTCGAATCTTTGGACTTCACGAGATACCCGTTGGTTCCCAGATAAGTGATCTGAACCTCGCTGCCTCCGGGCTCGGGCAACTCTGCGGCGGGCTTCCCGACGAGAAGATCGTGGTAGGGGGCAAGGCGGTTCGAACAACTGCTGAGAGGCAGCGTCAGCGCCAGTGCCAGCATGGTGAGATGGAAAATCCGGGGCATCAGTGACTGACTTGATATAGCACGAGACGATCGCGGCGACCACGGATTTCCATCGGTTCGAGTTCCTTCGCGTCCGGTTTCGGATCGGAGGATTCCCACGTCGATTTGGCAATGAGGATTTCGCAGCCGACCTCTTTGGTGAGTCCTTCGATGCGGGCTGCTGTGTTCACGGTGTCACCGATCGCGGTGTATTCCTTGCGCATTGGCGAACCGATCGTGCCGACGACGGCGGGTCCGGTATTCACGCCCACGCCGATACGGACGCCTTCGAAGCCTTCCGCCTCGAGCTCTGCATTGAGTTTCTCGAGGCCCCGGATCATTTCGATGGCGGCGCTGGTAGCGTCGTTGGCATGGCGCGGGGCGTTTCCGGTAGCGCCAAACAGCGCCATGATCCCATCCCCGACGAGCTGATTCACGATGCCGCCGTTGGCTTCGATGATCCTCGTCATTGATTCGTGATAGTGATTCAGGAGCTGCACGGCCTCTTTCGGGTTGAGCCTCTCGCAGCGGGTCGTGAATCCGCGGATATCCGCAAAAAGCACCGAGAGCACGCGGTCGACTCCGGAAAGCTCTTCTTTTGCCTCGAGCAATTCATGGGCAATTTTGGCACCGACATGACGACCGAACGTAGTCGCGATATGTTCCTTTTCCCGGAGGCCTGCGACCATGGCGTTGAACTCGTCGGCGAGGACTCCGAATTCGTCCGCCCGCATGTTGTCCAACTGCACGTTGAGATCGCCTTTACCAATCGCCTGCGCGGCATTTCGCAAGGTTTCGATGGGACGGGCGACCAGCCTTCCCATGAGAGCGCTGCTCACGACGGCGCAAAAGATGCCGACAGCGGCGACACTGATTGCGAAGCTGAAGTTCTTGGCATCCGGCGCGGGAGAGAGAAAGAGAAGCAGCAGTGTCAGGATAGGGCAAATACTCGCGGCCACGGTCCAAAGCCCTCCCCGGCATGCGATCGAGAGCCGGCAGGCCCCCGTCGTCCGGCTTGGGCTGGTTTCTGAAAAAAAGTATTTAAACAGCAATGCCTGGCGCGCGCAGTCGATCGAAAAATAGCCGATTGTCAGGGCGATAAACATCGCAACGCCGACCGAGACGGGGAGATGAAAATAGACGTGCGGGTTGATGCTCTCGCCGGTGCCGCGGAGCGCGACCAGGAGGACGGGGATGCAGAAAATCCAACCGGCCGCAGCGATGAGGGTTGCCACGAGCGGCAGATTGACGACGCGGCGCTGATTTCGGCTGCGTTCCCGTTCGGACGCGGGCGCTTTTCTCAGCCTGAAGACGAAGACTCCCCACATGAAGACGAGAATGGGATAGGCGATCACGTTGTAGTGCGAAATGCTTTCACCGAAGACGAGCTTCTGATTCGCCGAAAGCAGCGGCGTGAGATGGGTGAGATTGTATTGAATGTTAAAAACGCTTCCAATCGCCTGGGCGATGAACATCAGAATAAATACCGCTACGAGGTATTTGATGGGTGGGGCCGTCCGTTCCGGAGGCCGCTCGGCGGGAGCGTCGTCGGTTGGAGTGTTTTCGCCTGCCTTCATCGCTGTTTCAGATTCGGATGTGATACCTGATTCTTGGCACGGATCTCGACTGCTGTCGATTCCGTATCACAAAAAAGGCCGGAGCGTTTCCGCATCCGGCCTTAAAATTTTGCAGTCTAGACTACGTTTGGATCAGTCGTTCGTCGTGAAGTCCAACTCGCGAACCCAGATGTTCCGGAAGCGGGTCGGGTTGTTGTGGTTCTGCAACTTGAGCGGGCCTTTCTCGAGCACCGTGTTGTAGTTGGCGACTCTCTTGTGGCCGGATGGCCCGAGGTAGGGCTGACGATGATGCGTGAGAACGCCATTGTGGAGCACAGTGATGTAAGCCTTCTTGAGGAGATTTCCCTCGGCGTCCCACTTGGGGGCTTCGAAGACAATGTCATACGTCTGCCATTCGCCGGGAGGGCGTGAAGCGTTCACGAGTGGCGGCTTGTAGCCGTAAATAGCTGAGGCCTGGCCGTCGGCGTAACTCTTGTTGTTGTAGGAATCCAGCACCTGAAGCTCGTAGGAACCGAGAAAGAAAATACCGCTGTTGCCGCGGCCCTGTGAGTTGCCCTCGACTTTTTCAGGCGTGGCGAACTCAATGTGAAGCTGGACGTCGCCAAACTCACGTTTGGTTCGGGTGTAGCCGCCGACTCCGGTTCCCTTGGGTGGAACCTCGAGGTACCCGTCTTTCACGATCCAATCGGATGGGGATCCGTCTTTATCCATGATCCATTCGTCGGCGTTGGTGCCATCAAATAGAACGATCGCATCGGAAGGCGCGTCCGAGGCAGTCTTGCCGGGCGTGACGACTTCAGGGCGTGGACGGGTATCGTCGTGGACTCGCCATTTCCCCCCGGGGAGGAACGGTGTGTCGGTGTAGCCGGTGGGATGCTCTTTGGGCTTTTCGGCTGCTGGTGCGGCCTTTTTGCCCTCCTGCTTTTTAGCTTGCTCAGCAATCGCCGTACCGAGCGTCAGGTTGGCGAGAGCACAGAGGATTAAAAATGGTGTCAGTCTCATAGATTTCAGTGGTGAGACGGTGTCATGAATTGAGAGTCGTGACAATGGCAGGATGACGGAAAAAACCCGGTTCCGGATGCGGTTCCCGATTCCAATTGTCCTTCAAAAAGGGATTTGAGATTAGCTCAAGATCTACGACGATTCGTTTTCCGCTCCCCCCATGCTCAGCTACCTTCAAGCTTACAGTTCGACGCTCTCCAAAGACTCGGTGAACGATATCATTACGAATCTCAGCGAGACCCTTCACAATTTGCTCGAGCATGGTCTCTTGAGCAAATTTGTCGCTACCGTCGTATTGATCGCTGCCGTGGGAATCGCCCGCTGGCTGGGCGCCCGTATTGTCCGTCGGTTCGAACACGCCACCGCTCAGACGCGGAGACGCTGGCTCGTTCAGATCAAAAACGTGGCTCTGATCCTTCTCGTCGTCGGCCTGATCGGGATCTGGGCGGAGGCCCTCCGCGTGGTCGCCTATTCTCTTTTCGCGATTGCAGTCGCAACGGTCATCGCGACGAAGGAATTGATCCAGTGCGTCACGGGCTCCTTTTTGAAATCGTCGTCCCGCTCTTTCAAGCTGGGGGATCGAATTGAGATCGGGACGATTCGCGGCGATGTCATCGATCAAAACGCTCTTACGACGACCCTCCTCGAGGTCGCTTCCGATAACCTCTCGCAACAACCGACCGGGCGAGCAATCACGATCCCGAACAGTTTGCTGCTCGATAAACCGATCGTGAACGAATCGTTCACTCATGAATTTGTGCTGCATATTTTCAAGGTGCCCGTGAAGCTCGATGAAAACTGGCCCGCAGCCGAGGCTGACCTTTTAACGTCAGCGAAGGCCGAGTGTAAGTCCTACCTCGAAGAGGCGAGAAAGCATTTCGCGGGTCTTTCCAAGAGGGAGGGGCTGGTCGCGCTGGCGGTTGATCCCCGCGTTTCCGTGAGGATCGTTAAACCGGAGGAAATGGAACTGGTGGTTCGCATCGCGGTGCCTTCCCGCAAAAAGAGCCGAATCGAGCAGGCCATCCTGAGAGGGTATCTCAAGGCGGCATTCGAAAGGAGAATGGCGGAGAAAGCGGAGAAAGCGGAGAAAGCGGAGAAAGCGGAGAAAGCGGAGAAAGCGGAGAAAGCGGAGAAAGCGGAGAAAGATTCTACTCTCGAGAAGGTGAAAGAGGAGAGCTGATTCGGGTGCGTCCTTCGATTTGGGAAGCGGACATCACTTTTGTCTTCGGAGCTTCTTCATAGGAAATTGATACGACCGTGGAGTGATCGCCGATCTTTGAAGGTCCCAACTTTCCGACTTTCCGACTGCCAAACACAAAAAAATCCCGATCCGCGCGAAGCGAACCGGGATTTTTGAAAGACTTTGTCAGTCAGGACTAAACCTGGCCGCCGATAGACTTACCGGATGAGAGAAGGTCTTCGCAAGCTTCGCCGATGCGGGCTGCCATGCCTTCTTCACCTGCTTTGAGATAAGCACGTGGGTCGTAGGCTTTCTTGTTGCCGATTTCACCGTCAACTTTAAGCACTCCGTCGTAGTTCTTGAACATGTGCTCAGCGATAGGGCGGGTGAACGCATACTGAGTGTCGGTGTCGACATTCATTTTCACGACACCGTAACCGAGTGTTTCGCGGATCTCTTCGAGAGTTGAACCTGAACCACCGTGGAACACGAGATCGAACTCGGATTCAGCACCGTGCTTGCTCATCACTGCATCCTGACCCTGCTTGAGGATTTCAGGGCGAAGCTTAACCGCACCCGGCTTGTAGTGACCGTGAACGTTACCGAAAGTGGCAGCGAAGGTGAAGCGACCGAGAGGGCTGAGCGCGTCGTAAACTGCCATCATGTCCTCAGGGGAGGTGTAAAGATCTTCGGCAGGAGTGTCTTCTGTTCCTGCAGCACCTTCCTCTTCACCACCAACGACGCCGGCTTCGACTTCGAGGATGATTTCGTTCTCAGCACAAAGCTTGAGATACTTCTGGGAAAGCTCCATGTTCTCGGCGAGCGGAAGCTCCGATGCGTCGAGCATGTGGTTCTGGAAAAGGTTGTTCTCTCCGCGGGCACGGCGCTCAGCTGTTGCCGCGATGAGCGGGTCGAGGAAATCGGGAGCTACGTGAGGACGGCAGTGGTCCGTGTTGAGTGCGATGAGCACGTCATACTGCTCCGCGAGGCGGTGCGTGAGCTCAGCCAGGGCGATCGTTCCAAGAACGGTATTCTTGTGATTGAGACCCGACGCAAATTGGCCGGCTCCTGTTGAGAACTGGATGATTCCATCGGACTTCTGATCAGCGAAAGCCTTGAGGGCTGCGTTGATAGTGACGAGGCTGCTGCAGTTGATCGCCGGATAGGCGTAACCACCCTCCTGGGCGGCATCCAACATGGCTGCGAACTGTTTTGGTGTTGCTACTGGCATAGATCGGACATTTAATCTGTTATCAATTCATATTCAAGTATGGATTGTTCCAAGCAAGGATTGTGCCCAAATTGGCACCTCTTTCTAAAAGTGACGATTCAGTGCGAATTTTCATTGTCATCAGTCGGCTGGCATCTTAATTTCGGGCCGGAGGCAATCATGTCAGAGTCGATTTTTACACGTGAAGGCTACATCAGGCCGGCGGTGCTCATCGCCGCCTATCGAGGTGGTATGTTTCCGATGGCGATGGACAACCGGGGCGAGATCGGTTGGTTTTCCCCGGATCCCCGGGGCGTGATTCCTCTGGACGATTTTCATATCCCTCACGGATTGAAGCGGACGCTTCGGAAAAATCCCTTCGAGGTAAAAGTGGACACCGCCTTCAGCGAGGTGCTCCAGGGCTGCGCGGATCGCACCACGACGTGGATCAGTCGGGAGATCATCTCCAGCTACGAGAAGCTTTTCGAACTCGGTTATGCTCATTCCGTCGAATGCTGGCGGGACGGCGAACTGAGAGGCGGTCTCTACGGGATCGCTATCGGCGGCGCATTCTTCGGCGAATCCATGTTCAGTCGCGAGACGGATGCTTCCAAGGTGGCACTGGTCGCGCTCGTTGAACGCCTGCGCGAGCGTGACTTTCAGTTGCTCGATACGCAGTGGACGACGACGCACCTCGGGCGTTTCGGCTGCTGTGAGATCCCGCGGTACGAGTATTTGCGCCAGCTGAACCGCGCGCTTCTCGTGACGACTTCCTTTGTTTAGGGGAGGAGCGGCGGGTGCCCCGACCTATGATCCTAGCCGCCTGCGACCATGCGAATCACTTCGATGACGTCGCCGTCTTCGACGGGTTCGTTTTCGAATTCACGCGAGAGGACCGCTTCCCCGTTGCGTTCCACTAGCACCGGTTGTTCACCGATGTCGAGCGAGGCAATCAGTTGCGCCACCGTCGCGACGCCTTCGGCCGGCTCGTGAGATTTCCCGTTTAAAGTGAGTTTCATGAGAGGGCGGGGGAAACGGCGGTCGCCAAAATGGATTCGTCCCAGTCTTTCCAGACCGGCTCGAGGTTGATCGAGCGGAGGTAGTCAGCGACTTCAGCGGGGCTGCGTTCGTCGGCGATATCGAATTGACCGGTCGCAGCGGTTTCGCAGGGCTGATGATTCGTTTTCGCGAGGGGGCTCGGGTTGGACTCCGTCTCGACGCGTCGGCCTTTCACGGTGAGATGAACGTCGTCGGATCCTTCACCGGTGTAGCCGCCGGGCTCGGTGTGGCTGCCGGCGCTGATCGTTGTGATACCGATAGGGAAGAGCGCATTTCGCAGGGTCTGTGACTCACGCGTGCTCAAAACAATCCCCACCTGGGGAAAGCAAATCCGAAACGCGCAAAGGGCCTGCACGAATTCGGCATCGGACATCGGAAACTCGGGTTCGAACTCGCCGGCGGCCGGTCTGAGGCGGGGGAGGCTGATCGTGAAACTCGATTTCCAGCACGTCCGGTAGAGATACTCAAGGTGCGCCGCGAGGTGGAGCACTTCCTCCCGCCAGTCGGCGAGGCCCATGAGTGCGCCGACTCCGATCCGGCGAAAACCGGCGTCGTACCCGCGTTCAGGGCAGTCGAGCCGCCAATCGAAATTCTTCTTCGGACCCGCAGTGTGATACCGGCCGTATGCCTCGCGATTGTAAGTCTCCTGATAAACGACAAGGCCTTCGCAGCCGGCTTTGACCATGGGCTCATACTCGGGTTGCTCCATCGGTCCCACTTCGATCGCGATGGTGGGGACGAAATTCCGGAGCGCTTCGATGCATTCCTCAAGATAGCCGTCGGAAACGAACTTGGGATGTTCTCCCGCCACGAGAAGAATGTTTCGGAATCCCTGATCGCAAAGATATTTGGCTTCTTTAACTACCTGATCGACGCGCAAGGTGGTTCGCAGAATCGGATTGTCCCGCGAGAACCCGCAGTAGGAGCAGTTGTTGACGCACTCATTGGAAACATAAACCGGAGCAAACAGGCGCATCGTTTTGCCGAAATTCTTCCGCGTTTCCGCTTGAGATCGAGCCGCAAGTGACTCCAGCCCCCTTTGGTCAGTGGGTGCGATAAGCTTCTGAAACCGGGAAAGCGTTGCTGAAAGCGGTCCTCCGGATTGGAGTGCGTTGAGATGTTCTACGAACGACATGGATGGGGGAAGATAGCCAGCGAAGGCCGGACGGCAACGCCAGTTGTCATAGAAATATGCTTTCTCTTCACCAATCAGTAAAAAAACCGTTGCCAAAAACCTTAACCACCGGTAATAACCCAGAACTTAAACAATTATTTCCATTCCCAATGGCTGACGCATCTATCGAAGAAAAAGTTAAGAATATCATCGTTGAACAACTAGGTGTCAGCGAAGATCAGGTTAAATCCGAAGCAAAATTCATCGAAGACCTCGGTGCAGACTCTCTCGACACCGTTGAGTTGGTTATGGCTTTTGAAGAGGAGTTCGACATCACGGTTCCCGACGAAGACGCTGAGAAGCTGACCAGCGTTGGTGAAGTGAATGCTTACATCGAAGAAGCGTCCAAGTAATCGCTTCTCCTGCATATGTCTCTTTGAGAGGCATTGACACGATGCGCCTCTTGCGGGGCGCATTTTTTGTGTTCACGTGAGAGGGGCTCTTCCGGCACCGCTGAACCCGCTGACTTTTGAAATCGGTGGATTTATCGGGGATTCGCCTCTAGCTTTTGTCACGATCTGCGATGTCTTCTCTTTCTTACGACGATATTAGTTATGCTATGGAGACCACCGTGGTCGTCCATGAACCGGATCGATTGATCGATACCTTCGGGACGACTAATTTCGAGTTCCATTTACTCACGGAACCAATGGACGCCGTGGGCCAGACGCGCGTCCGTGCCGGAAAAATGGAGGCGGAGCGCCCTCGCATTCTGCGTCCTGAGGGATACGAAGATCTTAACTTCGAAGGCTTCGGCGAACAGGCCGAGGCTTTCGCGAGCTGGTTCCGCGAGTTTGGCGATCTGAGCTTTTTTAAATACGGCTTTAACTTTGCGAAACGGAATTTCACCGAGGAATCCGTCCACGAATCCGTTGAGGCCGTGAAAGACAGGATCATCGGGGACATCAATTCGAGCGGGAATCCGTCGCGTGCCGTTATCATCGGCATCGAGGATTCCTGGGAGATTTCGCTCATCAAATTCACGATGGAGATGATCGGGCGTTCTCATCAGATTAACGCTTTTGACTTTAAACGCCGGGGGTTGCTCTGATTCTTCTGCGTATTTAATTGGGTATGGCTCGAATTAAGTTTTTGCTCGCGTTCCTCGCTCTGCTCATTTGCGCCGGAGGTGTTTCCGGCGCGTTTTTCTATTGGAAGAAATTTGCTCAGCCCGACATCGTCGTGACCCGCCACATGGAGGGGAAAGACGGGGGGACGATGGAGAAGCCCGATCTAGGAAAGCGGCACTTCGATGCAGCGATTCAGTTGGTGAAGGATGGCGAGCTGGTATCCGCGAGGGACCGGCTTCTCTATCTGATGGAGTATTATCCCGAGTCAAAGACCTATCAGGAGGCAAGGCGCATCGTGGGGGAACTGAACATGGATCTTCTGCTTTCCAAGATCCCTCTCGAGGGTAAAAAGGAGCACGTGGTGTCTCGCGGAGAGGCACTTGTGACGATTGCTCGTCGCAACGAGACGACGATCGATTACATCATGCGCGTGAACGAGAAGACGACCGAGTTCATCTATCCTGATGAAGCTCTCGTGGTGTATCCTCTCGAATTCCGGGCCGAGATCAATCTCAAGAAAAAGACCGTCACGCTTTTCGACGGGGATAAGTTTTTTAAGGAATACACGATCGTCGATTCCCATCTCCCCCCCGATCTGAAGGCACCCGTAACGACTTCGGTGAGCGAAAAAGTCGCCTGGTATATCGATAAACCGGTGAATTTTACGAACGAAAACTATTTGAATTGCAACAAGTGGGTGCGAACAGGAAAGATAGGACTTTTTATCCGTCAGGATGATTCCAACAAAGATGCCGACCGGGAAACGCGCCCGTATGGTGTCATGGTTGAAAAATCTGACATGGAAGAAATCTTCACAATCCTGAGAAATGGTTCTAAAGTGGACCTGGTTAACTAAACTTTATTTTCATTATGATGATCGCCGAGCCATTGGAATTTGAAAAACCCATCGTAAATCTGGAGCGTCAGCTCGCTGAACTGAGAGATCGTGCCGCGGACAGCGACATTGATATGAGCAGCGAGATGAAGCGTATCGAGGACAAGTTGACGAAGACCAAGACCGAGATTTATCGCAATCTCAGTTCCTGGCAGCGGGTTCAGATCGCCCGACACAAGCAACGTCCTTTCATGCTCGATTACGTGGAGCACTCTTTTGATGACTTTCTCGAACTCCACGGAGATCGCCACATCGGTGATGACGAGGCGATGCCCGGTGGATTTGCCTATCTTGAAGGACGCCGTGTCGTCGTGATCGGTCACCAGAAGGGCCGCGACACGAAAGAGAACATGCGCCGCAATTTCGGTAGCGCTCATCCCGAGGGGTATCGCAAAGCGCTCCGTCTCATGCGCATGGCGGAAAAATTCAAGCTTCCTATCGTTACCTTGATCGACACTCCCGGCGCTTATCCCGGCATCGAGGCGGAAGAGCGGAACATCGCAGAATCGATCGCGTTCAATCTTCGCGAGATGATGACGCTGACGGTTCCCATCGTCGCTGTCGTTATCGGTGAAGGCGGTTCCGGTGGAGCGCTTGGAATCGGCGTCGCGGATCGCGTTCTCATGATGGAAAACTCCTACTACTCGGTGATCAGTCCGGAAGGCTGTGCGGCGATTCTCTGGAAAGACCGGAAATATGCCACCGAAGCCGCTCAGGCTCTGAAGCTGAGTGCCGTCGATCTCAACGAAATGGGCATTATTGACGAAGTCATCTCCGAGCCGATGGGCGGAGCGCATCACGATCACGTGGGATCTGCCAATAATCTTAAGAAAGCGGTGCTTAAACACATCAGAGCTTTGGAGAAAGTTTCGCAGGAGGATCTCCTCGAAGCACGTTACCAGAAATTCCGTGCCTTCGGTGAATATCGCGAGCGTGGACGTTAGAAAACCGGCGTTTTCGAATTACTTCGAAAAGACTGATTAAATTTTCATAATCGACTTGATTCCATCTCAACCTGAATCACTTTCTCTCACATGAATTCCCTGTCTCTTGGTTTCGTTTATATTTGTGCTCTCAGCCTGCTCCTCGCCGAGGTTTGCATCAGCGCTGGAAACGGTAACTGGACACCGCTTTGGTTGTTCCTCGTTTTCTTCATTCTGATGTTTGCGATTCTCGGCTGCCTTCCCTTGTCAAACAAGGCGATCGACAGAGCGGGGCCCGTCTTCGCTATCCTCATGGGTGTGGGAATTCTCGGATACGCATTCGGTTCGTTTGGCGCAGGAAGCTACCTCGGTGGTTTTCTCAAACTCCTTTCCGCCGGTTTCACGATCGTTGTCGGACTGCTCGGTTATGCGCACAAGACCCCTGAAGATCATTCAGAGGCACACTGAGAATTCGGGCGGCAGTGCTGCCCCTATCGTCATTGAAGGGGGGCTCGCAGTCGGGGCTCTCATTGACTCGGAACTTTTTCAAACCGAGTCACTCTTTCTCGAAGCGGGAAGACACGAAGCGCTTCTCGCGCGGGCCGAAGCAAAAGGCCTCGACTGTCGTCTTCTATCACGCGAGGAGATCGCTGATGAAGCCGGATTTCCCTTCCACCGGGGAGTTTTCGCGACCGCTCATCGTCCGGCACCGGTTTCGCCGACCGATCAAGAGTGGTCTTCTTTTTCAAAGATCCTCGTCCCCGTCAATCTCGCCGACGGGGGGAATCTGGGCACGCTGATTCGAACTGCGGTAGCCTTCGGCTGCGATGCGGTTGTGCTCGAGTCGGGGAAGGGGACCGACGTCTACTCGCGGAAGTGCATCCGGGCCTCCGCGACCGCCATTTTCCGCGTCCCTGTTTTTGAAGTCCCGAGCCTTGAGGAGACGCTCGCACAGCTGAAGCGCGAAGGCGTGAGCTGCTACGCGACCGGCCTGCAATCCGACTCCATCTCGCCTCGCGACGTCACCCTGACCGGGCGCAGCGCAATCCTCTTCGGCCCCGAAAAAGACGGTTTGAGCTCCGAGGTGATGCAAGCCTGCGACGCCTGCCTCCGCATCCCCATGGAGCAGGGGATGGATTCGCTCAACGTCGCCGCCAGCGGGGCGATCGTGATGTACGAGATTTTCGGGCGCGAGTGACGCAACAGGGCTCCTTTGCAGGGCTTTTGCGCATGGCCTCTGAATGCAGGCAGGAGTGCCAGCATCACCCGTGCCTCGCTGCACGTGAAGCCTTATTTGACGGCAGGTTCGACTTGGATCCCTGAGATATTTGGCAGAGTGTGAGCGAACAGGGTAGGGACGATTGTCCCCCATCGTCAGCGCAGCCCATCCGCCGGTAGGTCCGATGCGGACGTCTCAGGATAAATCTCTCAGCTTCACTGAATATTGAAGGAAATGACTCAATCCGGCTCTCGAGATCGCGATTGAACAGGGTTAAGTCACTGATCCAACAGGGTTAAGCCCCTGCCGGAAAGGCGCGATGGGCGAAGTTTTACCGCCGGTTCCCGTCCGGTTCATCGAAACGCCGGCGAAAGCCCGTCTCCGCCAAGAGCCGAGCCTGGCAGATCAGCCGAAATCGGGAAGCGCGAGACGTTGCTGAAACGGGCTGAAGGCCCGATCGAACAAAGCCCGGGGTTTTGACCCCGGGAAATGAATCAAAGGAATCATGGCGTTCTGAAGGGGTGCTGGAAAGCTTGCCCCTCCCGAATCCCCCGAAAAATCAGCTCCAGGCTTCGCGCAACAGGCGCAGGAAATTCCCGTGAAAAATCCCGCTGATCTCTTCGGCGGAATACCCGCGGCTTTCAAAAATCCCCTCGAGAGTCTGCAGATCGGCGATGCTGTTGAGGTCCATTGGTCCCTGTTCGGTTCCGAATCCTCCGTCGAGATCGCTGCCGATTCCTACGTGGTTGGCATTTCCGGCGAGCTGACAGATGTGATCGACGTGATTGCCGATGTGCTCGATTTTGACCCCGGTGGATTCGGGAGTCGATTCACCCCGTTTCCAACCGGGAATCATCATCCAGGCGTCAAAGACGCTTCCGAGGACGGCTCCGCGCGAAATGAGCAGTTTGATTTGCTCGTCGGAAAACTGACGGGGATCGTCGACGAGAGCGCGGCAGTTTGAGTGGCTCGCCCAAACCGTCCCGTCGTAGATGTCGAGCGCTTCGAAAAAGGAATCGTCGCTGAGATGGGTCGTGTCGAGAATGATCCCGAGTTCGTCCATTTTCCTGACCAGCTCCCTGCCTTCGCCTTGAAGACCGCCGACCTGATCGTGCCCCATCGCGTAGCGACCTTTGCCGTAGTGCGAGGGGCCGAGCGCACGGAGTCCTCCCGCGTAGGCGGTTTCGAGATAGTCGAGACTGACGATGGAATCCGCTCCTTCGAGACTGAGAACGTAACCGATCGGGGCTTTTGCTTCAGCTGCGGCGACGGGATCCTTCCAAAGCTCAAGATGGGCGTCGAGTTGTTCGAGATTCGTGACCGGGGTCATTTCCCCGATATCGGAAAGAGCTTCGTAGTAAGCCCGCTGGCCCTGAGTCATTCCCCACGCCTGCACCGGTGTCTCCCAGCTCGCAACGGGGCCGGCCGGTTTCATGCAGCCGCCGATTTGGGTTGCGACACAGAGTCCGATGCCGCCTTTTCTCATTTCATCGAGACAAACGGTGTTGAGCCCGCGGCCCTTCATATCGGTCATACCGGCTTCGTGTCGGCGGATTTCGTCGAGAGGAAGCGTCAAATCGCGGTTCCATTCGAGAGCGTTCATGCTCAGATCAAGGTGGACGTCAAAGATTAAATTCATGGATGCAGGCTGGAATTTCGGTCAGAATAGAGGCATGCTATCATATACTGAACGCATCGCTAGAGACGAGAATATGGCTATTGAAATGAGTATGAAAGGGGAACGAGTTTTATTTTTGGCAGGGATCTGTCTTTTTTTCGGAGCAATCGAGTTGGAGGCTCAGATCGCGACACCTCAACTTCCGACGACGGTTGTGGAAGAGCCGGTTGCGCCGTTGTATCGGAATCAGGCGAATGTGCAGCAAAGCAAAATGATGCACGATCGCGAGCTCGCTCAGGCGGCCCGCGATGCCCGTATTGAGAAAGAACTGAAGGCGGCGATGGCCGCACAGGGAATGTCCGCCCGTCCTCCCGTGATCACTACCGCAGCCGAATTTCTCGAGGCGAACAAGCCGCCGCCGGCGCCACCGTCGGACACGCCTCGACCTGAGCCACGCCGCGGCGGGGACTACGTGCCACCTTTCGAGATTCCCACCGACCCGACGGCTTCCTCTTCACGGGGAAGCGCTGAAACCGGGCCGGGCGCAGAAGCTGCGATGAATGAGGCGACCTCGGGCGATCTCGAGCTCCCGAAGCAAAAAGGCGGTTTCTTCAGTAAGCTTTTCGGAGGAAAGAAAGGCGAAGCGCCGTCGGATACTCCTGTTCCGACGATGCCGTCCGAATATCCCACCGGTCCTCAGGTCGATGCGATGCCGCCTGAGCCTCCTGCTGAAGCCGCTCAGACCGATTCTTTCGAGATTCCCGATGCCCCGGGAGTAAACGACGCTCCTGTGACTGCTCCGGCGCCTCCAGTCGCGTCAGCACCTGCCGCTGCCTCGGGCGGCTCGATCTTCAAAGCGAAGAAAGCGGCTGAGTCTTCGGGTACCAAATTGACCGTTGTTTCCGACGTGAACGCGACGGTGTCGGGCGTGCTTGTAAAACTGTTCGCAGGTGATCAGGTGGAGATGCTGGGACAAACCGGAGCACTCGCCCGCATTCGCCTGAAGGATCAGCGCATTGGAACCGTCGCTGCGAGTGCGCTTCGGTAGGTCCGGTGCCTCTTTCGGGACTCTCTGATCCGGGGGCGGTGAAAGTGATCGGTTAGATCGTGAGGCGACGTCCGCGACTGATCTTCCAGTGCTCGTTTGAGAGCTCCCCATTCTCGATGAGGCAGGCTTCTTCGTAGAGCGCGACTGACGGGCAGACGTGATAGGGAACCGCGAGAAACGCGGTCCCCACGGGATACGCTGAGGGATCGTCCACCGAAATAACGAGGTGCTCCTCGCTCTGGCCGACGAACTCCGCGTTTGAGATCGCCGGAATCCGCACGCGGTTTTGAATCGGGTTTTCGGCGGAAACGGCTTTCGTCCCGAGGTCGACACAGATTTGCCCGTTGCCGGGGTGACTCACGACGCGAGTGAGGAGAAAAGCCGCCGGGGAGAAGTCGAGATCGGGATGATTCGTTCCGTAACCGGAGTCCCATAAGAGCGGCGTTCCGGGCGAGCATTGCCACGGCCGATTTGATCGGGTCGCGACTTCGGCGTGCATCGCGAAAGTCGGCGAACCGCCTGAAACGACGAGAGGCACTTCGATGTCGTTGGCTAGGAGCGTTTCGATGAACCCGTTCACCTCTGCGATCGCGAGATCGAAATCCTTTCTTCTCTCAGCGACCTCCGCTTGATGAATGTGGCCGTCATAGGCATGGATGCCTCCCCAGTTGAGGAGGGGGTGATCCTTGATCGCTTTCACGAGAGCGAGCGCGCTCTCACCGCGGGGGATTCCGGTGCGATGCATCCCGCAGTCGAGATCGAGGAACAGCGTTGCGGCCGTTTCGCGGTTTTCCGCTTCTTTTACAAAACCGTTCAGACCGATTTCGCTGTCGATCAGTGCTGAAAAGGCGGTCCCTGGATACGCCTTTTGCAGCTCGAAAAAACGAGCCACGTGCGGCCCGATGACGGGGTAGGCAATGAGCACATCCCCGACTCCCGCGATCGCTGCGATCTCCGCTTCTGCAATCGTCGCGCATTTGACCTGATTGATCCCGAGTTCGCGCTGCAGTTTCAGAATCTCGCCGCACTTATGGGTCTTAATGTGAGGGCGTAAAAGCGATCCGTCGCCCTTCACCATTTCGAGTAATTTTGCGAGATTGCTGAGAACGATATCTTTATCGATGCACAGAGACGGGGAGGGAACCGTTTCGATTCCGTCGGGAAGAGCGTGAGAAGTGGTCATGTCTTTCTGTTTTTGGTTGGTAGCGGTCATCGTCGCGAGCCCGGGGAGAAGGATGCCGGCACGGGAACTCGCTCCCGTCGCTCGGCGGATCTCAATGCCCTGATACGTCGCCAGAGTTGCCGGGCGGCAGGAGCGGGTGGCAAATACTCATCTCTCCGAAGGCGGGAGGAGGGGGATTTCAGTTTCTGCCGGTCGGGCTTCTGCGCGCATGCAGAGAGTTAAATGAGAACGAGCCCGTCGGTCAACTCAGGTTTTTCCGCAAGTCCGTTCCAACGCTCGACGAACCGTTCTGCGTTGTCGGCAAAGAGCGGGGATACCTCAAAAGAGATGTCAGGCAGGCCCGATTCGTCGGTTGTCAGTGTGATCCCTGCTGCGGCCGCCCAACGGGCAAACTGTCGCAATTGGTCGTCGCGACAGGTTCGGGCCGAGTCGACACCTTCCGCGTTTTTCACCGGGGAAAAGTCGTCTTCTCTCGCCGTTTCGATGATCGTGGGATTGGCTGCAAACGGAAGCGCGTCGAAGACGAACATTTCGAACTTGTAGGCGTTGGGCTCGTCAGGTGTCTGCATCCCGCCGCTGGCGTCGAGATACGGGACCTTTTTGTGCGCGAGGTGAAAGGGGAGTTTCGCTGTTTCGTCTTTACCGCTGCCGAGACGATGGACGAAGGCCCGGCTGAAAATATGAATCGCGATGCTGCCGGCACGGAAACGGAGGTCGCCGCTTTCTTCGACTTCCGTTGCCAGCTTGTCAGGAAGATCACTGTATTCGACGACGAGCGCTTCGCCGTTTCGTTGACAGAAGACACCGACTTTCTCCTCAGCATAGGCCTTGGGGACCATCTTGCTGGAGAGTTCGGAATCCGTCATGATGTGGAAGCCGATAAATGCCGGGTCGATGCAGCGGACGAGCGGGTTGTCGACCTGAAAGTAGCTGATCACGTCGATGCCATCGGCCTCCATCTCGCGGATCGCGCCCGATCGGACGAGCGCCCGGAGTGCGCCGCCGTGGCCATCGGGGCTCAGGGCAATATTCGCTTTGTCCGCGAGGAGAATTTTGCCGTCGGCATCGACCGCCGGCATCAGTCCCTGACTGAAAAAGTGAACCTTCTCCGGATCGAGACCAAAGTAGTCGTTCTCCTCGAAAAATTCGACGGTGGCCTCGTGATTGATGATCGAGGTCATGATATACCACGGGATCGGCCGTCCGTAGAGTCGCGTCGAAGCGAGGATCTTCTCAGCGAAGACCTGGAAAAGGGATGCCTTCAGAACCGGTGTAACCCCGAAGGTTCCTTTCGGTCCGTCATAGCCGAGACGCGTTCCCTGGCCACCCGCGACCGTGAAAGCGGCGACGCGTCCGGTCCGGAGCGCTGATTCTCCTTTTTCAAATGCCTCCTCCCAAAGGGCTGGATCGCCTTTTTCAGGCAAAGGGATAAAATCTGCCGGCTCCAGTTCGTCGGCGATGGCCTCGTTGCCTTCGCCTTTGGATTGAATCAGCTCACTCACCAGTGCGTCGATTTCTTTGAGATCGATTTGTCCCGCCTGACCAATCAGTCCGGCTTGTTCGTCGGCGCTGAGTTCATCAAAAAAGGTAAAAACATGACCCTGTCCGCTGTCTTTAAAGAGTTGAATGATATCGCTCATGAAGATTCAGGTTAGGAGAGGATCGCTCCCCGGCAAAGTGAAGATTTTGTAATACCCGGGACAGCGCTTAGTCCTGCCCGAGGATGCGGGAGCGTTTCGCCGCGGCTTCGACGGCTCCTCTGACGATTTTTTCGAAGTCGTGCTCTTTGAAGAACTCGAGCGCTGCGAAGGTGGTTCCGTTGGGACTCGTGACGTTCTCACGGAGTTTTCCGGGGGACTCTCCGGTGCTTTTGACGAGTTCGGCTGCTCCCGCGACGGTTTGCACGGCTAGGTTTTTCGCCGTTTGAGCGTCGAGTCCCTGTTCCATGCCACCGGCGATGAGCGCCTCAATCATCAGGAAAATGTAGGCGGGACCGCTGCCGCTGACGGCGGTGACCGCGTCGAGGTCCTCCTCTTCGACCCGACAGGCATAGCCGACGGAATCGAGAAGCGACTGCGTGAGGTCAGCATCGTCACGGGAGGCATCGCTGCCGAGTGCGTAGGCCGAGGCTCCCATGCCCACCATCGCAGGCGTGTTGGGCATCACTCGAACGACGCGGTGCCGGAGATCGGTCGCCTTTTCAATCGTCGCGATTTTGATTCCGGCGGCGATGGAAATCAGAAGCCGGTCGCGGGCATCGCCGAGATCGGCGAGCATTTCGGGGAAACCCTGTGGTTTGATGCACAGGAGAATGACCTCGGACGCGTCGACGACGGCTGCGTTGGAGTCCACCTGAGTCACCCCGAGGTCTGCCACCATCGCTGCCGCTGCGGGTTCAAAGGTGTCGTAAACCGTGATATCAGACGGCGAGCAGAGTTTGCTCCGGATAATCCCGCCGACGAGGGCGCTGCCCATTTTTCCACATCCAATGACACCTAATTTCATGATCTAAAATACTGTTGCGGAGTGCTTGATCGCTTCCTCCTGTTCAAGAAGGTGGCTGCTTAGTTTGCGTTTGTCGAGAACGCCTGTGCCTGTTCGATCCAGCGACCGCTTTTGGCACGGGAGGCCAAACGGGGAACACGTGAGCCGAGATCGGCGAGCGACAAGCCTGCGAGATCGGCAACCGAGTCGATCCCGGCAGCTTCGAGCTCCTGCTTGGCTTTGGGACCGATGCCTTTAATCAGAGAAAGCGGCGCTCCTGTATCGTCATAGTCATCGGAGTCCTGTGAAAGCTCCTTTTGCATCGCCTCTTCGGCTTTCACCCAGTCGCGGGCCTCGTCCCCGGGGAGACCTTTTTCCATTCTCTCGAGAAAGTAAAAATAGGCGAGTTTCGCTGTCTTCGATTGGATCTCAGTCTTGGTCATCGTGTTGCAATGTAGTTAAGGCTAGTTGATAATTCTGATACGTGTAATAAGTAAGCGAACCCAGTCAAATGTCATCCAAAAAAATGGACTGAGTAGAATCCCGGATCGGGGATTCAGGTCCGCTCACAGAAGCGATGATTGCCCTTGAAAAGGGAGACGGCATCTTGAATGGTTGCGAAGACAGTTTGCCCATTATGAGTCAGGAGAATTCCCCTTACGCTGCGACACCGGATCTGATCGTAAAAACGTTCCGGACCATGTTTCTCGCCAGGATCTTTGAAGAGAAGGTCTCGGCACTCTATCGTGCGGGAAAAATCGTCGGTGGCGTTTACATCGGGACCGGGCAGGAGGCGTTCAGCGCCGCGCTCGGGCAGCAACTCGATCAAAGTCGCGGGGATGTTTACGCTCCCTTGATTCGCGATCAGGCAGGCCGCCTCGGTTACGGCGAGCCGCTTCACGATGCCTCACGAACCTATCTCGGCTCCGTCGAGGGACCGATGCGAGGCCGCGACGGAAACATCCACCGGGGACGGCCGAAGGAGGGCATGCCCGCGATGATCAGTCACCTCGGTTCATCGATCTCCGTGATCAACGGGATGATGATGGCGAAACGCTTTCAGGGGAAAACGGGCTTCGTCGGAGCTGCCAGTTCCGGCGACGGGATGACCTCGACGGGCGCCTTTCACGAAGGGCTGAATCAGGCAGCGGTGGAGAAACTGCCTCTCGTCGTCGGCCTCGCCAACAATCAGTATGCGTATTCGACCCCGACGAGTCGGCAGTTCGCCTGCGAAGACCTCGTCGATCGCGCCGTCGGCTATGGCATACGGGGCTACTCGATCGACGGAACGGATTTGGTTGCCTGTCTCGAAACCTTTGCCGAAGCGATCGACCGCGCCCTTAACGGCGAAGGCCCGCAACTCGTCGTCGGGAAGCTTCTGCGATTGTCAGGACACGGCGTCCACGACGATGCGAGCTACGTCCCCGACGAAGTCAAATCGGGGAAGTTTGGCCGGGACGCGCTCCTTCTTGCCAGAGAAATGGTGCAGGCAAAGGGATACCTCAACGCGGGCGAACTCGCAGAGATGGAGGCGGAACTGACCGACGAGGTCGAGACCGCAGTGAGCGATGCTCAGGGAGAGGATTCGCCCAATCCTGCTACCGAAAACTGGGACGCGCTTTCGACGGGAGATCTCATCGAGCGGATGTTTTAAGTGGTCCGGGAAAACACAGGGAGCAAAGGCGCTCAAAGCCTTTGACGGGAGACCTCGCCTCGCGACAATGGCGCTGTGCCGTATTACCTGCTATTGCCCCTCGTTGCAGCGATTGTCTATTCGCTGGGATCGATTGTGATCAAACGGGCGCTCAAAGAGGGCGTCACGATGGATCAGTCGTTTCACCTCACCAACCTGATCCTGGGCGTCATGTTTCTACCGCTCCTCCTGCTGGAGAAGTCGACCGTCGAGTGGGCGGAAGCCTGGAAGCCGGTTCTGATGGGCGTCGCTTTTTTCGTCGGAAACTGGCTCGCGTTTCTGGGGATCCGACGCGGCGATATTTCTCTCGTCACTCCGCTGATGGGAACGAAGGTGGTCTTTGTCGCGATCGGGGTCGTCCTCGTCACGGGGAAGATCCCCAGCGTGCCGCTCTGGATCGCCGCGTTTCTCACCGCCCTCGGTATCTTTGTCATGGGAATCCCGAATTTGAAACAGGGGCGGCATCTCGTCTTTACGGTCGGCGTCACGCTCGCGAGCGCCGCCGTTTTCGGCGTGAGCGATGTGCTTGTGAGCTGGTGGGCCGCTGATTTCGGAGCGCTTACCTTTATCACCGTGGGATCGCTTTCCGTTTCGGTATTTTCTCTCGTGTTGTGGCTCCTGCAAAAGCGCCCCTGTCTGAAGTTGAAACCGGGCCAGACGAGCTGGGCCTGGTGGGCCGGCGTCCTCGTGGCGTTGCAGGCGATCGCAATGGGCATCGCCCTGAGCTTTTTCGACGATGCCACCGGAATTAACGTCGTCTACGCTTCCCGCGGACTGTGGGCCATCGTTCTCGTCGTCGTCCTCGGCACCGCGCTCGGAAACCGGGAACATAAAGATTCCGGAAAAGCGTTCTGGTGGCGCATAATCGGAACTGTCATTTTGACCGCGGCGATCATCATCGCGGTGGTGGATCGTAGCAACCATCCTATCGTCTAAATCATTTATGAACTCAGCTGAAATACCTGAAAGCGTCGGCATCATCGCCGGCAACGGCATTTATCCCGAGACCTTCATTCGCGCCGCCCGGAAAGCAGGCGTCGCCAAACTCGTCGTCTCCGCCTTCACCGATGAAACCGAGCCTCATGTCGCTGAACTCGTCGACGAGATCGCGTGGTTGCGGGTCGGGCAGCTCGGAAAAATGATCAAGCACTTCAAAGCGCATGACGTGAAACACGCCGTTATGGTCGGGCAGATCGCACCGAAAAATCTCTTTGATCTCCGGCCTGACCTCCGCCTCCTCAAGATGCTCTCCAAGGTGAAGGAGCGAAACGCCGAAACCCTCTTCGGAGCGATTGCCTCCGAGTTGGAAAAAGACGGTATCTCCCTCCTGCCCGCGACGACTTTTCTCGACGACCTCCTTCCTGACGCGGGGCCGGTGTGTGGACCCGCGCTCAGCGAGCGTCAGGAAGAGGATGCCGCCTACGGCTTTCGGATCGCGAAAGAAGTGAGCCGTCTCGACATCGGTCAAACCGTCGTCGTGAAAAAGGGAACCGTTCTCGCGGTGGAGGCGTTTGAGGGCACTAACGAAGCACTCAAGCGCGGTGGGGCTCTGGGTAAAGGGGAGGCGATGATGGTCAAAGTCTCCAAGCCCAATCAGGATTTCCGGTTCGATGTCCCCGTCGTCGGTCCCTCGACGATCGAAACCGCGGCTGCAGCCGGCGTGAACGCGATTATCGTGGAAGCAAAGTCGACTCTCTTGCTGGGCAAAGACGAAGTCGTCCGGCTCTGTGATGAAAAAGGCGTCAGCGTCGTCGCGCGGGGAGAATAGAACCCGAGGTCGAAGATTTTCGGCCGCAAAAAAGCGCAAAAGGCGCAGGACAAGCAGAGGTCTTGGATCGTGGCCATCTCGCTCCGAGAGATGGTCAGAGCCCATCCGCTGCTGCCCCGGGAACAGGTTCGCCGGGGCGTTTTGATGAGGGGATATCCCGCTTTGAGAGAGGGGATACCCATGGTTTGAAGCGCTCAGCTCAGATAGCGATCTGAACTGAACTTCGAATTATCGGGGACAGGCTATCTATTCGCTATGTCATCGAGAGATACAATCCGCCGATTCGACTTATCACAGAGGAAGGGGAGATCATTCCGACTCCTGAGGTTCCATCAGATCTCAGAATACATCCATGGAGGGGCGGCTTCCTGCGCTCGGTCGTTCCCGCCAAAAAGGGCACGGAACAGGGCGCCTCCGGCAAGCCTAATCCTTCCGCGTGTGATTGACTTCCCTGATGCGAATCCTTATCGTGTGATCGATGCTGCGCCGCTCCATCGGGCAGGTATGCTTCAACCGTTGTGCTCAGAAAATGAAGTGCTTTTTCACAGGGATGCTGATGCTCATCGTCGCGCCATTTTTGCGGCTTCCTGAGGCATTTCTGAGGATGCGCTTTTTATCCGGGCATTATGGATCGTTTTGGGAATCCCTCAAAAGTGACTGGTTCTTCAGTGACGGATGGTTTGAATACATCAGAACTCCACTTGGGCTCTGGTATAACGTTTTTATCTTAGCCTGGACAGTCTTAGCAGGCACAATGATTGCCTCGTCTTTTTATAGGTGGCATCTTGAAGACCGAAAACTCCAACGGGAGATGAACGCAAATGCCGAACAGGACGCGGGTGGAGATTCTGCTGCCCGCTCCGAGTCAAGATGACCCTGTTTACTCTAACACTTAACCCTGTTTCGACGGTGCGCTGTCAGTAGTCACCGCCAAATTGAAAACGTTTTTCAAAGAAATGGCTTTTCGAGATGTATCCCGCTTAGAATTTGGAAACGCCTTTTTCCTGCTGATTGCTTTGGCTCTGGGAGGCTGTTTCGCGATGGGATGGGAGTATATGCGAGGAGCGGAATGGATAGTTGAGAAATGGGTTGGTCGTCCCGATATTCGAGCGGGTGTCACTGACGGTGCTGACAGGACAATAGGATTCCTCTTCCGGGGCGCACAGATAGCAGCTGCTGTTTCGGCGATAGGTTTCCTGCTACTGAGCACATGGTTGGCATTTATCCAACAGCGACTCCGTGAGAACAGGCTTTCGGAGAACTAGCCGGGCTTCTCATTTCCATGTACACTTTGAGCCGATTGACATTCCTGAGCCGAATCCCTATTCTCCTTTCGAGGCTGCGCCCCCGGTGCCGGGGCGAGTGGCTTTGATCTTCGCCGGAAAATGAAATCGCTCATCCTTTCATTGGTCATCCTGTCATTCGTATTGCTGACCTGCAGCCACGCTTTCGCGGAGGAGGCGAAGGTGAGTCTTCATCTCCTTGACCACACCGATAGGCAGAGGACCGAAACACGCTTTTGGATTGATTGGAACAAGAACTGGCGCGGGATTGTCTCAAGCAAGGTCCTGACCGGTCAGCCCGCCGAAGAGATCATTCTTACGCTGCGCCAGTCGTTGGAGACTACCGAAGCGACCCATTTTTGCGGGCACAATCCCATTTACGGAATCGAAGCAATCGATGCGGAAGGAAAGGGGCTGAAGACGAGTCTTTGCTTCTCCTGTCTGACCTGGGTCAAGCCGGGGCTCCGGCTGAATATCGCGGGCGAGCGCGGTGCCGGGAATGAGCTTTGCAGGAAGCTTCGTGAAGTGATCGAGCTGCCTGAGGAATTGCTCAAAGCTGAACCGCCAGCGGAGAAGGCTGCCGGCGAACGAAACGACGGAGAAGAATCGGCTGAGGCTCCCGAGTCGAGATGACCCTCTTTGGTCTTTCCTTTAATCCTGTTTCGGAGTCGTGCCTTCAGCATCGGGGGCGAGTGGCCTCGGACCCATGGGGCATGAAACTTCTCCTATTCCTTTTGCCTGCGTTATTAATCGCCGGTTGCTCGCGACGGGATTTGAGTCGCGACGAGTTAGAGGCGCTGATTCCAGGATCACAGGTTATACAGGCAGACTCGATGCACTATGCGTTCGAGGGGAACCACGCTGGGTATTTTATTGTTCTTCAGGGGCGAGTCCCGGCAGAGGCAATCGAAGAATTGATTTCATCTTCAGATCACGAACCGGAGTCATTTTATGCGGATGTGATTTCAGACTATCGGGACTCGTTCTCAAGGAGATTTAGAAACCTTCGAATGGAGTCGAGCCCTGAATGGTTCGATTTTGACCCTTCGCCGGCATCTCAAAAATTCAGACTTCGGGGATCGAACGCTTGGACCTCTGAATTTCTCTATGATGTGATTTACGATCCGGGTTCCGGAACGTTGTGGTTAGAGGGCGGCGGCATCTAACCTCATTCCGCGAAGTGCCGAAAAGTCTTTTCTGATGAAGTGGCTTCTCTTACGATTCATTTACGCGCTCCCGGAACGTGCCGCCGGATCATCAGATAAGATGAGAAATGCTGCGATCACACTTGGATTTTTCGCAGGCCTGTTGTTCATCGGCTGGCTCTGTGGATCGGTGGGTATTCACTATCCTCGAGTGATCGAGAATCAGCCCCTTCTGGACCCGCAGCCGGTGGGGAAGATTGAGGGACAACGAGTTGAGCTGCAGGATGGACGGGTCTTTGAAATTCTCAATGACTTCGCCGGCGACGATTGGCCGGTTTCCGATGCGGCGATCCATCGACAGATCGATATTGAGCGCGATCCAGGAGAAGATGGATTCGTTCTTTACGGTAATCGGGACGGGTTTGTCTGCGGCACGCCCTGGGCGAGGCCATTCGTGATTCCGATCATTGGAGATCCTGTCTATCGCAACAGACGCGAGCCGATTGCCCTGGCGCGCGAGATCACGTCGTCTAAAGCGTCGAATGAGGCGGAGCGCGACAGCGAGCAGCAATGACGAATCGAATTTCTCATGATAGCATTTCAGGATCAACCCGGTCGTTGGGTGAAGTAGAAAGACAAACACCAATCAAATATGCGATACCTTAAACCGTCAGATAAAACACCAGAGGAGGCGTTGGAAGATCTCGAAGCCGCAGTCAAGCGACATAGTTTTGGCGTTCTGCACCGCTATGATCTTAAGGAGACTTTAGCCTCTAAAGGATTCGATCTACCCAACGCCTGCCACATCCTCGAAATCTGTAACCCGCAGCAGGCGTTAAACGTTCTGAGCGTGGATATGGGGATGAACATTGCGCTCCCATGCCGCGTTTCGGTGTATTCTGAATCAGGCAAGACCTGGATCGCGATGGCCCGGCCGACGACGATGCTTGAGTCGTTATCCGATGCTCCGGAACTCCATCGAATCGCTGAGGAAGTGGAAGCGAAGATGACCGCGATGATCGACGAGGCGGTCTAATCAGCCTAGGGCCTGGTAAACGAATCCGATTTCTCCTGACTCTTATCGGGGCTTTCGCGCCACTTCTCGAGTGGATTGACTTCGGAAACTGGAATTCCTAAACTGGTTGCACGAGTGGCGATCCCGGGACGAGTCGCGATGCCTCAGTCCTATCAGCCTGAAACCGAAAACTGACTCCTATGTCTGATACCCCAAAATACTGGTTTCCCGCGAAGCGATACGGATGGGGGTGGGGATTTCCCGCTACCTGGCAGGGGTGGGTTGTCTTGATTGCATATCTCACTTTGATCGCGGTGAGCGGTTTCGTTTTCTCACCGGAGGTTGATGCCACTCCATTCTTCTCTGCCGTCATCATTCTAACGGCTCTCTTCGTCGGCATTTGCTGGAAAAAAGGGGAGCCTCCCCGATGGCGTTGGGGAAACTGAAGACGCTTAAGAGAGCGCTCCGTCATGACTGGATGCGTCATCTTTCCCTGAATTGATCGCTGTTCGCAAGCAGGCATCGGTGGCGCTGTCCGGCGTTGTGAGATCTCGCCCGGGGGGACGCGATAGAGCGGTTTCAGGCCTCTGAGGCGGAGCGACGCCGCGGCGAATTGGGTACAGAAAAGTTTCCATCGAAGGTTGCTCAGGTGGTCAGTTGCTGGCATAGGATTAGCTCATGAGCGTAAAAGTCGGAGTCGTAGGAGTTGGAGCCATCGGACGAAATCATGCCCGCATCTATTCCGAACTGGAATCTGCGGAGCTGGTCGCTATTTACGACGCGAACGAAGAACATGCCCGCGCGCTGGCGGAGGAGTTCGGAACGGAGGCGGTAGGGAGTCTTGAAGAACTCATTTCACGGGTCGACGCAGCGTCTGTGTCAACGCCCACGGTGACTCACCGCGCGATTGCTACGGCTCTCATGGAAGAGGGTAAGCACGTTCTCGTCGAGAAACCCATTTCTGATTCGGTCGATGATGCGAAAGCGATGATCGATCTCGCAAAAGAGAAAGGCAGCGTTCTCCAGGTCGGCCATATCGAGCGTTTCAATCCGGTGATGAGTCAGCTCGAGGCGCGCCTCAATTCTCCGAAGTTCATCGAGTGTCACCGCCTTTCCCCGTTTCCGAATCGCAGCATTGATATCGGGGTGGTCCTCGACCTCATGATTCATGATCTTGAGATCGTTCTGCATCTCGTCCATTCGCCGATAGCGGCGATCGACGCGGTGGGGATTCCGGTGCTGACTCGTCGGGAAGATATCGCCAACGCCCGGATCCGGTTTGAGAACGGCTGTGTCGCGAACATTACCGCAAGTCGAATCAGTCCTGAGAGGATGCGGAAAATTCGTGTGTTCCAGGGCGATGCTTACCTGTCCCTCGATTATCAGGATCAAAGCGGCTGGATCTATCGCAAGGACGGGATGGAGATTGCCCGCGAAGAGGTCGAAGTCGAGCGCGATGAGCCTTTGAAGTGCGAACTCGCGTCCTTCGTCGAATGCGCTGCCCGCGGTGAACAGCCGAAGGTGAGTGGTCAACAGGGCGCCGCTGCGCTCGATATTGCTCTCGAAATCACTCAGATTATCGAGGCGGCCCAGTAATCCCGGCTCGCTCAGAGCGGTGACAGAAAACGCGGTGCGAATCGCGTTTAACAGGGAGTGGCTGCAAACTTGCAGCCGGCGGAGCTTTCGCGTGAATCCACGTGTCCCCGCCGAAACCCGTCTCGAAACGTATCTGGTCGGCACGGACGAATGTGCCGGGAAGCACTGGCACAGTGCCTCCCTGTCGCTATCTGGAAGTAGAATTTTGGAGTTTTATTAAAAATGAGAGTCTTATTTAATATTTTTTAAATATTTGATTGAATTTATCATCAGTTCGTCTTAAATTTTAAAAACAATTCAGCCACACCGTCTCATGTTGAAGCAATCCATTCTCCTCACCGTTCTTTCCCTCTCCGCCGGAGCTGCCTCATTACAGGCAGGACCGGAAGCCACGACCCGCGAGTTTCGTCCTCTTATGGCGAAGAAGGTGGCCGTAGAGCTCGCCTCACGCGCCGCTCACGTCGCCGATGTGGACATGATTCGGAGCCGGGCATGGGCCGATTTTGACTCACGCGATTGGGATGCAGCGATCGACAAATTTTTGACGGTTCTTGAAAAGGATCCTGCGAGCAAGTCTGCAGCAGAAGGGCTCGCGATGTCGCTTTACCGTTCGGGGGATTACGCGTCAGCTTATCGCCTTGGTGATGAACTCTCCGAGGTGATGCCTGAAATCAGAACGGTGGTTTCGGAATCGGTCATGGCTGACGTCCGCTACATGGTGAAAGAAGGCGAGTTCGACACCGCGAAGGAGTTTTTGAGCCATTTTCCAGCGAGCGATAATCTTTACACGAAGGCGCATGCGATGCTCGCTGATGCCAATACGATCTCGGTGGCTCTCGGAGCGGAGATCGAGAGCGTCCCTGCCCCTGAGTCGGCGGAGATCGCGAAGAATTGAGAGGGACTTTGTTTAAACCCCTGGTGGAAAAGAGCGGTCATTTTTGGCCGCTCTTTTTTTGTGGTCAGCCGGGGAGGCAAATTACTTCTTGAGAGCCTTTTCGCGCCAGTTCGCGCGATGGTTCATCGTCCAGTCCACGAGTGCTTTTTCAAAGCCGATATCGTGGCCTGCTTCCTCGCTTTTGATCCATTTGTAGCGCAGAATTTCTTCACGCTCCGTGATGAACTGTTTATAAAGCGATGATTTAGTAACAAGCTGATCGTTTGTCAGGTCGGGCATGGAAAAGAAGGTGAGGGGAGGTGATAAAATTCACTAAGCCCTGAATTCTTCAAGCGGTTTAGACGAGTCCCTGCAAAAAGAATTCCCGTGTATCGCGGAATCATTCAGGCTGAACCACTCAGCGATGGTGGCGGCTACGTCAGAGAACGATTTTCGCCCCCCGAGAGCAGTGGGAGGGCCCGGTTTCCGGACCAGAAGGGGGACTTTTTCCCGCGTGTGATCAGTTCCCTGCCAGGTCGGGTCATTGCCGTGGTCAGCCGTGATAATGACGAGCAGCTCATCGGAGATTCGCTTCTCCAGTTCGGGAAGCCATTCATCAAAGGCCTCGAGTGCTGCAGCATAGCCCTCCGGATCGCGCCGGTGACCGTAGAGCATGTCAAAATCGACGAGATTGGCGAAGATGAGTTCAGGCGCGGGGGCGTCCCGGTCGAGGAGACGGAGAATCGTTTCGCAGCCATCTGCGTTGCTCACCGTCGGGTGGGACTCCTGAACGCCCGAGCCGGCAAAGATGTCACTGATCTTGCCGACGCCGATGGTATTGATTCCCGCCTCCGTCAGTTCGTTGAGAATGGTGCGGGGTGGTTCGAGTGAAAAATCGTGACGGTTTTTGGTCCGTTTGAACGACCCGGGCTCGCCTTCGAAGGGGCGTGCGATGACTCGTCCGATGTTTTCGCGATCGGCGATGACACGGCAGGCTTTGCAGATTTCGTAAAGTTTCTGAAGCGGGATGATGGATTCGTGCGCGGCGATTTGGATGACCGAGTCGGCGCTCGTGTAGAGGATCGGAGACCGGGTTTTGAGATGCTCCTCACCGAGTTGTTCGAGGATGACGGTGCCCGACTCCGCGTAGTTTCCGATGAAGCGGACTCCCGACGCTTCCTCCATCTCTTTAACGAGCGTGTCGGGGAAGCGTTTAAAAACGGCAAAGGGTTCGAGGACGGGCGCTCCGGCGAGTTCCCAGTGACCGGTCGTGGTGTCTTTTCCTGCGGAAATTTCGGTGAGGCAGCCCCACGACCAGGTCGGGGCGGGGTGCTGTGGCGTCGTGTCACCCGCTGCGAGCGCTTCCGCTGAGCGGAGGCCGGCGCGATCGAGACGGGGCGCTGAGAATTCGGCGACGTTCTTCCTGATGTGTCCAATCGTGTCGGCTCCCTCATCACCGAATGCGGCGGCGTCGGGAGCGTGACCGATGCCGACAGAATCGAGGACGATGATGAGCGCTCGTTTCACGACTCGTGAGGTGGTCACACCCCGATGGGGTGCCAGGCGGTTTTGAATTCGACGGAATCGAGAATGAGATAGGGATCGCAGGCGGCTTCACTGAACCAGTCCGCGTCCTTTTTCAGCGCGTGCGAATGAACCCTTTTGAGGTTGTCGCCGGCACCTTCGCGGAGTTTTGCGAGGGTTTCTGGATTGCCGGATCCGTCGACCACTGCATTCACGTCCATGTGACTGGAAATCCAGGGAACGAGCTCGCCGTGTGGCCCCGTCAGGATATTGATGACGCCACCGGGAACGTCGCTCGTCGCAAATACTTCTGCGAGTGAGATCGCGGGAAGAGGCACTTTTTCCGAGGCGAGAGCGATGACGGTATTGCCTGAAAGGATCGTCCGGGCAATATGGGTGACGAGGCCGAGCAGACCGGGGCGATCCGGCGCGAGTGCAACGACAACCCCGGTTGGCTCGGGAGTCGTGAAATTGAAGTGCGAGGAGGCGACGGGATTCACGCTGCTGAAAATCTGACTGTATTTATCGGTCCAGCCCGCGAAGTGGACGAGGCGGTCAATCGAGGCTTCGACTTCGGCCGACGCGTCTTTGAGGGAGTCGCCTGTGAGCGAGGAAATCTCTTCGGCAAAGGTGCCTGCCCGGCTTTCCAGCATCTCGGCGGCTCGATAGAGGATCTGACCTTTCAGATAGGGTGAGGTTTTTCTCCAACCGGGGAATGCGGATCGAGCCGCGACGACGGCATCCCGGAAATCTTTCCGCGAAGCGTGGCAATAGTGGGCGAGATGTTCTCCGGTTTCAGCGTCGGTGGCAGTCATGTATCGTCCGCTCTCGGTGCGGGGAAATTTTCCGCCGAGGTAGAGTTTGTAGGTTTTCAGGACAGAAAGTCTCTGGCGTGGCATGGGAGCAGAATACAGGGGAAGAGCTGTTTTGAACAGAGGAGATCGTCGAAAATATCCTCTTCGAAAAAAAGTCTGTCGCAGGCTCGCACAATGTGTTTCGATAGATCGGTGGACGAGAATCGTGACAACAAAACAAACAAGGTAGCGCTTGGTCTGGCAACGGGATGGATCCTGATCCGTCACCGACCTTACCGACGGAATCTTCTATTCATTTCCACGATTGTGGCGCTGGTTCTTGTCTTCGTGGGTGCGATTCCGCTGGGCCCTTATTTGATGGAGCGTCCTCTTGGTTTTGCGCTGTTCTGGCTGGGGTGTTTTTCGCTCGTCGGGTTCGTTTTCATTCTCGCAGTCTACGATCTTATCCGGATTCGCTCGGATCATCGCCAGCGCATGATTGAGCTGGAAAAGGAGCTCGCCGAGGCGGCTGAGGAAGCACGTGAGATTGCGGCGCGGGAGCAGGCTGAGGATGCGGCTCGCAACGATGGTTGAGTCAGAGGCGGGATGGCTGCGGTCGGGAGGCTCTGATGAATCTCTCGGAGCGAGATTGCCACTGTCGGAGTCTTCGGGGGAGTGTAAGTTGCGTTCGTTATGAGATTTGTCCTCCTTCCTTTTTTGTTCATCTGTATGACCGCGGCGCTTCGTGCCGATGAGCTGGATTTCGGCACTTTGATTTTTGAGGATCATTTCGAGCGCAGCGAGTCGCAGGAACTGAAAGACGAGCCGGGTAATGAATGGACGACCTCGAGTGACAAGACGGCGGCCGGCAACAAGGAAGTCGATCTGCGGGACGGGGCGATGTATATCTACACTCACAAAGACGCGAATCATGCGACCTCGGTTCGTCATGCCTTTGCCTTCACCGATGGAACGATTGGATTGCGCTTTAAGCTCGAAGCCGAAGACGATTCACTGATGCTGAACTTCGCCGACCTCGGGCTGAAAACGGTTCATGCCGGACATCTTTTTAAAGTGCTCGTCACTCATGCGGGCGTGAAGATAGCCGATCAAAAAACAGGGGAGATGAATCTCGAGCTGAGGAATGCGAAGAAGGCCGGGACCCTGACAGATGAGCAGAAAATGCACGTGTCAGGAAAAGGAAAAACGTTCGCTCATCCGGTCAGTCTCAATGAGTGGCATCAGATTTATGTGACGGTGGTGGGGGAAACGCTTACCTGTTCGATCGACGGAGAGACGGTCGGGAGTTTTTCGTCGGAGGGTTTCGCTCATGATACGAAAACGCTGCTGCGATTGCTCGTCGCGAAGAACGCCTGGGTCGATGATGTGAAAATCTGGCGTAAGAAATAGAGGGCAAAGGAGCCGGCGTTCCTTGACGCCCTGCCGTGGTCGCTGTATTCCTCCGGCATGAGCAAGGTGAAGATTTATCATTTCAACCATTGAGGTTCCTCCACAAATGCCCTGGCGGTCGCCAAGGAATTAGGAGTTGAGCACGAGGTTATCCTTTACATCAAAACCCCTCCGGGACGGGAGGAGTTGGAGAAGATCATTTCGGTCCTTGAGGATCCGGTCGAGGATCTCGTGCGGAAAGATTCGAAGTTCAAGAAACTGGAGCTGAATCCCGATGACTACGTCGGCAATCCCGGGGCCGTCATCGAAATACTCCTGAAGCACAAGCAACTCCTGCAGCGCCCCGTGCTTCTCAGAGACGACAAAGCCATCATCGGTCGCCCGAAGGCGAGGATCGTGGAGTTTTTGAGTGAGGTGTAGATGCGTCCGGGGTGGATCCGGCGGGGTGGATGCGCTTTGCCAAAGCGCAGTTCGTTCGGACCGCCCACGGCGTTCTACGCAGGACTCCGTGATGTGAGAACGCCGTCGATTATGCCTTTTGGCAAAAGGCATCTACCTGCGCCGAGGCGTCATCATCGGTCGCCCGAAGGCGGGGATCGTGGAGTTTTTAGGGTGGCTACGTCCGGGGTAGATGCGTCCGGGGTAGATGCGCTTTGCCAAAGCGCAGATCGTTCGGATCGCCGACGGTATTCTACGTAGGCCCCCGTGATTTGAGAACGCCGTCGATTATGCCTTTTGGCAAAAGGCATCTACCTCGGACGCGAACGGATCGGTCGCGTTCAGTCGACGACGAAGGTGACTTTGGCGTTGATGCGGAAGGTTTCGACTTTCCCGTCGACGACGATTCCCTGAATGTTATCAACGTTGATGTGTTTGACGTTGCGGATTGACTTACTTGATTCGGACGCGGCATTCTTGATGGCGTTCTCTACAGTGTTTCCTTCGGCGATGACTTCGATTACTTTTGCAATGGACATGAGCGCATTGTTTAGACTTCGGAGCCGCCCTGCAAGCCTGCAGCGTCCTGCTATGCGCAGGGTATCGGTTGTGACTTTTCTGTCGGGACTCCTTTTCGGGCTGCTCCCGATCGGGTCGATCTGCCTCGCCGATTCCTCGACTTCCCAGATCGTCACGGTTGTCACGAGCGATTGGGAAGACTCCACCGGGACTTTGAACGCTTTCGAGTTTTCCGGTGATCGGTGGGAAAAGGTTTTCGCCGACCAGCCGGTGACGGTGGGGAAGAATGGAATGGGCTGGGGCATCGGGCTTTTCCCCAAAGGCCTCGCCGGCCCGGAGAAAAAGGAGGGCGATCGTCGCGCTCCGGCGGGTATTTTCAGAATCGAGTCGGCTTTCGGGAGTCAGAAAAGAGGGCGGCTTCAAATTCCCTACCGGCAAACCACTGCGATCGATTTCTGGGTCGATGATCCGGATTCGAGGTTCTACAATCAGTGGGTGCAGACGCGGGCCCCCGCGGGCCAACGCGATTGGAGTTCGGCGGAGACGCTGTTGCGGAAGGACGGGATCTATGAACTCGCGATTGTCGTGGGCCACAACCGGTCACCCGCGATCGCGAAACGGGGAAGCGCGATTTTCATGCACCGTTGGTACGAACCCGGAGTTGCGACGATCGGCTGCACGGCGATGGCGAAGGCTCACCTGGAGGCGCTCGTAAAATGGCTCGACGCTTCAAAGTCACCGCTTTTAATACAGCTGCCGATCACGGAAATCGAAAAGGTTCCGGTTCCGGCGGCGGTCAAAGCGCAGCTGAAGTGAGGCGTAGCGGGGAAGCGGGGGCCGATTTCGACGGCGCAGAATAGCTGAAAAAAAGATTTGTCGATCTGTAATTTCTTTGTAGCATCATTTCTCAATAGATCGACTCATATGAAAGGGATTATTACATTTTTGGCAATCACCGTGCTCTGCGGCTCGGTTGCTCAGGCAGGATGGGGATGGAACAAAGAGGCCTATCAAAGCGCCAAGTCTCCTATGGTTGAGCAGAGGACCACGAGTCCAAGCTACTGCTACGACACCGGATTTGAGTTCAGTGCCTTCGGTTCAGGTTTCTGGCCGGAAGCGACGAATCTGGATAACGCTCTCGGTGGCGGTGTCGGGCTTTCCTACTTCTTCGGACCGAATCTCGGTCTTGAGCTGATGTATGCAGCGCATGGCTCCGGCGTCGCTGAGCAGGTTGGAAAAGGAAACATCGTTTATCGCTGGCCCATCGGTGGTGAGTGCTGCGGAACGATTGCTCCCTACGTTTTCGGTGGACCGGGTGTTGTTTCACGCGGTGGAAATGAGTTCCTCTGGAACCTCGGTGGCGGTCTTGATTTCCGATTGGAGTCCTGGGGCTGCATCGGATTGTTCTCTGACTTTTCCTACAACTGGGTCGATGGCGGCGTGTCCGATTTCACGATGATCCGTGCGGGATTCAGAGTTCCTTTTTAATCGAGCTTCGATTCAAACAATTGAGAAACCGGGGTGACTTGTTCGCGCCGGTTTTTTTGTGTCCTCATCTGAAAAGCTTTGGCACGGTATGCGACAATGAATTTGACGCCTCACTACCGCCGCCTTTTTACAATCGGTCTTCTCGTTGGAGCGACAGGATGGCTGAATGCTCAGGACACTTCCGTGGCGGGGAATGATCAGGTCGCCGATATCATCAAAAATTATCAGGGACGTGGCGCGCTGTCCGACGGTTCCACCCCGACTCCGCCGGAGGAAGCGCTGAAGGAGTTCAAGGTGCGCGAAGGATTTGAGGTGGAGCTCGTCGCGAGCGAACCTGTCATCGGGCAGCCGCTCCATATCAGTTGGGATTCCAAAGGTCGCATGTGGGTGACGCAGTATCTGCAGTATCAGTTTCCCGCCGGATTGAAGATTGTGGAATACGACAACCACCTGCGGGCTCAGTTTGATAAGATGCCCGAGCCTCCGCCGCACGGCACGAAAGGGGCGGACAAGATCACGGTGTTTGAGGACACGACGGGAGACGGACTCTACGACAGTCATCGCGATGTCATCACGGGACTGAATATTGCGACGTCCTGTGTCACGGGTGCCGGCGGTATCTGGGTCACGAATGCTCCCTATCTGCTCTTCTACCCGGACGCCGATGGCGATGCGGTGCCGGATGGTGATCCGGAAGTGATGCTGACAGGATTTGGAATCGAGGACACCCACGCGGTCGCAAACAGTCTCAAGTGGGGGCCTGATGGTTGGCTCTACGGAGCGACGGGGAGCACAACGACGGGTTCGGTGACGGATCCTGCGACAGGGCAGACGGTTGAGTGGCAGGGGCAGGCGATCTGGCGCTTTCATCCGGCGACGAAGAAGTTCGAAATCTTTGCCGAAGGCGGAGGCAATACCTTTTCGCTGGAGATTGATTCAGCGGGACGCGTTTTTTCGGGCACGAACAACGGCAACACTCGCGGGATGTATTACCCGCAGGGAAGTTACGGAAAGAAATCATGGGGCAAGCACGGTCCACTCACGAATCCCTACGCGTTCGGTTACTTCGAGCACATGAAACACGAAGGGGACGATCGCCGATTTGCTCAGGCCTTTTGCATATACGAGGGCGGGCTTTTTCCTGACTCGTGGGATCACAAGATCATCGCTGCGAATTCGCTGCACAATATCGTCTGGGTGAGTGAAATTCAGCCCGATGGTTCGACGTTTAAAACGGTCGACGAAGAGCCTCTTCTCAAGTCGGAAGATCGCTGGTTCCGCCCCGTCTTCTGCGGCGTCGGCCCCGATGGCTGTGTTTACATTGCTGACTGGTACGATTCACGATTGAGTCACGTGCGTCCGGTCGATGACTGGCACAAGGGGAGCGGACGAATCTATCGGGTCAAGCCGACGGGGACGAAGCCGAAAGTGACGCATGGGGATTTGAGTGAGGTCGGAGTTGGTGAATTTTTGAAGGCGAGAAAGGATTCCAACTGGGTCGTGCGGAAGCGTGCGATTAACGAAATAGGAGATCGTAAATGGACACGCTCTCAGCTTGAGGAAATAGCAGAGCAGCTTTCGGTGGAGGATAAGTCATCTGTCGCAGCATTTGAAAAGTCACCGGATCTGCTTCGGTCGGCTGCTTTCAGTGCTTTGCTATCTGACCAAGGCGACGAAGCGGCCGCATTGCGGTGGCGTTTGCGAAGTCTCGAGGATGCCACGGGTTTGGTTGAGGGCGAGGGAAAGCAAGACGGGGATGGCACGGCATTTCTTGACATGTCTCCCGCCGAGCCTGACCTCGCGATGCGAGCGCAGTTGGCCGCGTCAGCGAAGCGGCTCCCGGTAGTCAGCGCGATGAAAACGATCCAGCGTCTTCTGAAATACGACGAAGATTTCACCGATCCTCACATCCCACTTCTGATCTGGTGGGCGATCGAGGCTCATGCGGAAGAGGGGCGACAAGAGATCGAAGCGCTCGCGGCCGATCCGGAAACCTGGAAGTCGAAGATCTTTCGTGAAGTCGTCGCCGAGCGACTGGCCCGCCGCTATTGCATGGCCGGAGGCGATTATAATTTTCTGTCCGCTGCGAATCTGCTCAAGACAGCCCCTGACAAAGATGCTAAAAAGCGGCTCATGACGGGATTGCAGCTCGCTTTCCAGGGAGCGCCTATTCCTGAACTGCCGGAGGCGCTGTCCACGCAAATGGATGCCTACGAATCGGAAGGCGGCGGGAACACGCTCGCGCTCGCGATTCAGCGGGGGGACAAAGAGGCGCTGAAGAAGGCTCTCGCGGTGGTGGCGAGCAATGCCTCGGATCCGGTGGAACGACTCGAACTCGCGAAGCTCTTTGGCGAGGTGAATGATCCGGTCGTGATCGGGGCGCTTCTCAAATTGCTCGCGCTCGATCAACACAGCACGTTGAAGAAGATCGCGCTTCAGTCGCTCTCAAATTACGACGATGACAAAATCGGAACGACGATCCTTTACCGGCTCGGGTCTACGCTGCCGGCCGAGCATGACGTGCGATCGACCGCTCACCGTGTCCTCGCAGGGCGTCTCGCGTGGGCGAAGCCGTTTCTGGAAAAGGTGGATTTGGCTCATGTGAAGGCGCGCAACGTGTCTCCTGATGTGGTCCAGCTTCTCGCTCAGCACAAGGATCCGGAGATCAACGCGGCGATTAAGAAGCACTGGCCGGATCAGCTTGCCTCTTCCTCGGAAGATAACATCAAGGAGATGGCGCGGATTAAGAAAGCAGTCGCTGCCGGAGGTGGTGACGCCGAGGCGGGTAAGGTTCATTTTGCGGCGCGTTGCGCGGTCTGTCACAAGCTCTTCGACGAAGGGATGGCGGTTGGGCCTGATCTGACGCCCTACGAGCGCAACAGTCTCGAGTTCTGGATTCCGGCGATTGTCGATCCGAGCCTCGAATTGCGTGAGGGATTCCTCAACTACGTCGCAACGATGAAGGACGGCCGGAAGATCATCGGAATGTTGAAAGAGCAATCGCCTCAGAATGTAAAACTGCGCGATCTCGCCGGTCAGGAGTCGCTTCTGGACCGCTCCGCAATGGAATCGCTCGAAGCCTCTCCCGTCTCACTGATGCCACCAAGCTTACTCTCCGGCCTGAGCGACGAAGAGCTGCGAGATTTGTTCGCGTATCTGATGAAAGACTCGGTGAATTAGGGAATTAGGGAATTAGGGATTTAGGGATTTAGGGATTTAGGGATTTAGGGATTTAGGGATTTAGGGATCGCGCGGCGACCGGGTAGGAAATAGAAAGCGCCGGCAGGCGCGGAAGAGCTCTAGCCGGTGGGTGCAGCGAAGCGGAGCCACCGGATTGTAACACCTAAACCTGTCCGCCCTGAAGGGGCGGTAGAGGCGACCTTGCACTGAAGACAACATTCTGCGAATTCGATTGCACCGCGCAGCGACAGGGTGTTCTTCGGGGCGAACACGACGTGGTCACGTATCGCGGCGTGAAATCCGGGCGTGGGGAATTCTACTGCCCCTTCAGGGCAGCACTTTATAATGAACGGGGACCCCGGTGGCTCCGCTGCGCTTCACCCACCGGCTACAGTTCTTTTCGAGCCTCCGGCTCCGGTTGTGCAGGCATGAGTCGCGCGACGACCTGGCAGGGAAGCTGTTAAAAATGAACGGGGACCCCGGTGGTTCCGCTGCGCTTCACCCACCGGCTACAGTTCTATTCGAGCCTCCGGCTCCAACTGTGCAGGCAGGAGTCGCGCGGCGACCGGATAAATGATCTGGAAGATACGCGGCGACCGGGTAGGAAATAGAAAGCGCCGGGAGGCGCGGAAGAGCTCTAGCCGGTGGGTGAAGCGAAGCGGAACCACCGGATTGTAACACCTGAACCTGTCCGCCCTGAAGGGGCGGTAGAGGCGACCTTGCACTGAAGACAACATTCCGCGAATTCGATGGCACCGCCGCGTGGGACCCCGGTGGTTCCGCTGCGCTTCACACACCGGCTACGGTTCTCTCCGAGCCTCCGGCTCCGGCTGATGTCAGTATGTTCAGGCGTCGCTTGACGAGTGGTCGTCGCTCAAGGCGATGCCTGCTTCCACTCGCAAGATAAGGCTCCGGGTGGAATCTCATGAACCGCATCAATTCACGAAACCTCTTCCAACGGCGTCGCTCCGGGCGCGTCGTTTTCTCCGTTAATCGCATCGATCCCTTGTTGGACACGGTCTTCCATGTCCCGGGTGAGACGGCCGACCGCATCCTTGAGTTTCCCGTCGGCGGCGTTGAGGTATTCGGAAACGTCGAGGGGGGAATGCACTTTTGCAATGAGCCGGCGGGGCCCGGTTCGGGGCATCGCTTCTGAGTAAAAATCCTCGCAGAGCTTTTCGACGGTTTCGTCGAAACGATCGATCGTGGGATTCGCGGTGAGGTAGGGCGTCAGATAGCCGTGGATACGCAGCGCGAGAATCGTCTTCTGCGCAGTCGATCGCAGAAGATCGGTGTTCGTCTCACCGTCGCTCTCTTCCTTGATTCTCAGTTGATGAATCGTCGAGCGTGCTTTGCGAATGCGGGCGATCAATTCATCGCTCCCGGCGGGCGGCAGACTCAGTTCCTCCTCAATATCGTCCATGAGGGTGTGGGCGAGTGCTTCGAGTTTGCTGTGAACGTCTCTGTCGGTTGGCGAAATGTCATTGCCGTAACCATGCGTCTGGAGATGCGCGGCGAGTAGGTGCGTTCCGAGACCGAGAACGGCTCCGATGGGATCGGGGTCGGGATCAAAGGTAAAGCCGCTGTCATCTCCCAGTTTCCTCAATCGCGAGCGCAGCATGACCCGCGGAGTGGTGAGGTGTGTGAACTTCAAGCTCAGGGGGACGACGGACACTTTCCCGTTCTCCAACGATTTTTGCGCCTTGAGCGCGATGAAGGCGGTGCCGTCGAGGAAGGGAGTGACCCTGTCATTCGTGAGGTAGACGTTGCCTTCGGGGAAAATGCTGAGCGCGAATTCTCCCGCTTTGAGTATGTCGATCGCGGTCGCCATCGCTTTGCGGTCGTTGCCTTCGCGGTCGATTGAAAAATGGCCGAGCCTCTGCATACACCACGCGGCGCGTCTGCTGCGGAGAAAGACATCATACGCGGCCATGAAGCTCGAGGGAATCCCCATGCGGCGATGCAGCTCAGTGACGATCTGAGGATCGCTGTGGCTGGGATGATTCATCACAAAGAGAATGCGATGCCCCGCGCTTTGGATTTCCTGAACCCGTTCGATATCGCCTTCGAGGCGTATGTCCTTGATGAGATGGTTTTTTCCGGGAAGGACGAGGTGGCGATTCAACGCTCTGCTGAGCGCGATAACAGGTCGCGAAGGTTTGGGTTCGAAAAACTGGTAATTGGCGTCAGAAAATTCAAGCATGGGACGGCGGGAGGATGAAGGATTTTGCGCGAAGTGTAAAGCGCTCGACGGGATGGGCTTACGGGCGGGGGAACAGTCTGCAGTGAGCCTCGTAGACGCGGCGGAGTTCTTTGATCGGTGTCTCGTGTTCGTCGACGCGTACGTCTCGAAAGCGATCGTTCAGTCCTCCGTAGCCCCAGCCTTCGCGAACGACGATAAGCGCGGCGGACTGGCGTCCCCGTTTGTCTCCTCCCGCCTTTTGACCTGCTTCGAGTGATGCCAGCAATCGTTCCGCGAGAACGCCTTCAGTTTCCCGGAACGCCTTTGCCATCGCCTCGACGACTTCGGGGCCGGTGAGCATGTTTCCCTGCGCCGCGAAGTTTCTTCCGACGACGCTTCCCGCCCAGGGCGTGCATTCTTTCCCGGTAAACGAACTCGCGTTGCCTTCGCTATCGATTATCCCGGCCTGACGGTGACCGCGTTGAGGATCGGCCTGCGTCAGCATCGAGAGCACGGAATCGGGCGAGTGACCTTCCTCGAGGAGATAGAGGCCGAAGGGACCGTATTTCACGTTGGCATAGGATTGCGTCGCGACAGCACCGACTCCGGCCCTGGCGAAGGGGACGATGCTTCCGACGCTGACGATTTTCGACTGCACCGCAATTCCGATTTCCCCGGTTTCGGGATCGGTCGCGACGATGGAAAAGGTAGCCACGGGCGGTGCCTCTGCCCGGGATTCGAGTGGTATGCTTGTCAGGGCGAAAATGAGGAAACTCAGGCAAGTGAACTTTTCGGAAAGTGGCATGATTGGGAGCTTGTTCCTTCGGGTGAATCCTCTAAGATTTCGGAGATCCCTGAAGCGTAATACGGTTCGAGGATCGACTCAACCCTGTTTGCTCCGGCAGCTGACCCTGTTACCTCATTTACCCAACCCTGTTATGTCTTTGATCAAACCCTGTTTAGTCCTCGCGATGGCGATTGCCTCGCTCTCTGTCTCGGGCGCGGAGAAGCCTAATGTGCTCATGATCGCGATTGATGATCAGAATGACTGGATTGGTTATCTCGGCGGTCACCCCAGTGCGAAGACGCCTAACATTGACGCCCTCGCGAAGCGGGGAACGGGTTTTACGAACGCGCATTGTCAGGCGCCGCTCTGCAATCCCTCTCGGACGAGTTTGATGCTTTCCAAGCGTCCCGGGAGCACGGGGATCTACGGATTGAAGCCCTGGTTCCGTGACGTGCCGGAGCTGGCGGAGCTCGAGTCTCTTCCGCAGTTCATGCGCCGTCACGGTTACAAAACGTACACAGCAGGGAAAATTTACCACGGCAACTACGGTCGCACTGCGCCGAAAGAGTGGGATGCGATCGGTCCCGGCGCGACGGGGAGGCCTTTCCCAGGGGAGCGCCTCGTCGACACTCCGTCCGGCCACAAGCTGGTGGACTGGGGCGTATTTCCCCACGAGGACGAAGAGAAGGGCGATTGGAAAATTGCTTCGTGGACGGTGGAGCAGCTCGACGCGATGCCGAAGGATGAGCCGTTCTTTCTCTCGTGTGGTTTTTTCCTACCCCACGTGCCGTGTTTCGCGACGCAGAAATGGTTCGATCTACACCCGATCGAGTCGACCGCTCTCCCTGTCATTAAGCGCGATGATCGGAAAGACACCCCACGGTTTTCCTGGTACATGCACTGGAAACTGCCGGAGCCGCGTCTCGAATTTCTCGAGGATTCCAACGAGTGGCTGAACCTGACGCGTTCCTATCTTGCTTGCACGAGTTTTGTTGATGCTCAGGTAAAACGGGTGCTCGATTCGCTCGAGGCAAACGGGTTGAGAGACAACACGATCGTCGTGCTCTGGTCCGATCACGGTTGGCACATTGGGGAAAAGGAAATTACGGGCAAGAACACGCTCTGGGATGACGGGACGCGGGTGCCGTTGATTTTTGCAGGACCGGGAGTAGTCGCCGGGCAGGTCAGTCATCAGCCGGCGGAGTTGCTGGATATTTATCCGACTCTCGCAGAACTCTGCGGGCTTCCGGAGAAAGAGGGCGTTGAGGGCCTGTCCCTCGTGCCACAGCTGAAGGACGGCAGCACGAAACGCGAGCGACCTGCGATCACGACTCACAACGCGGGGAACCACGGGATTCGTTCCGAGAACTGGCGCTACATCGTTTATGCGGATGGCTCCGAAGAACTGTATGACATGGTCAACGACCCTAACGAGTGGACCAATCTCGTCGGTGACAGCAAGTATGACGAGATCATCGCCGCACATCGCAAGTGGGTCCCTCAGGACGATAAAGATCCCGCTCCGAACAGTGAGGCGAGGATTCTGATCTACAAAGACGGCAAGGTGAATTGGGAGGGCGAGGACGTTCCAGCTGACGCGCCGATTCCCGAGATCACCCGCTGATCTTTTCCGTAACGCGCGGGCATGGACGTGTTATCCAGTGCGATGAAGTTCTGTGTCCTGTTTATCATTAGCATCAGTCTCCTCAGTTCACACGCTGAGGACATGATCGACTATCGCTCAGACATTCTGCCTCTGATGAAAGAGCATTGCTGGGAATGTCACAGCAATGAGAAGAAAGTGAAAGGGAGCCTCGCTCTCGATGATCTCGAAGAAGTGAGGGAGAGTCAGATCGGGACTTATAATTTGATCCGCCCCGGGAATGCGGAGGAAAGCAATTTCGTGGAGAGGCTGCTTCTGGATTCGGGTGACACCGATTTTATGCCGAGGAAGGCGGAGAAGCTTTCCGAGAAGGAGATCGAACTGATTCGAAAGTGGATCGATCAGGGAGCGGTGATCGATTCGGAGAAGCCGACTGAGAAGGAACAGGACTGGGTGAAGAAAGCGACCGGGGGAGGCGGCAGCGCGATGCCGGCGGCGCCGGAATTTCTCACGTGGACGAATCAGGCGGGGAAAACGATCGAGGCCGCATTCGTTTCCGGAACCGCCGATGCGGTGAAGATTAAAATGCGGAACGGGAAACAGTTCGAGATCCCTCTGAACTCGCTCAGTAAAGAAAGCGCGGCACTCGCAGCAGAACTAACTAAACAATAAAAAAGCCTTCCCCCGCGAAGGGAAAGGCTTCTATGCATTTCGAACCGAAAGGTTCAATGGGAGGTCTTATCCCATGATTGCCGCGCGCTTTTTGAAGTGCTTGGCAAGAAGGTAGTAAAACACGACGCGTGACTTGGCACGTTTGCTGTAGCGCTTTTTGACAGCCTCGAGACCTTCATCAAGTTTCGGCGTGTCTTTGAGGCCGAGCTTCTTGATGAGGAAATTCGTGCGAACCCGCTCAAGCTCCTTTTTGTCCGAAGCCGCAACGAGTGAAGCGTCTTTTCGGTAAATAGAAGGACCGCATGCTTTCGCTACGGCGTGGAGGAATTTGGCATCAACCTTTTCGTCGAGGGCTTCGAGGTCGGCTGTGTATTTAACGAGGAGATCGTCGAGTTTACTCATGATATTGTGTGGAGTTGGTTACGGTAGGATTAGTAATCAACTGTTAAATATCACAATTAGTGTGTTTTCGCCAACTTTTAATTTGCTATTTGGAAAGGTCAGTAATTTCGGGGGATCGCGGTGTTGCAACTTGTCGGTAACTGCTCTTCTTTAGTAGATGATATTCACCCGGCGTATTCTCATCTTCTTTGTTGTCGCTACTTCGCTGGCGCGTCTCTCGAGTGCAGGAGAGCGTCCTAACATTCTCTTTATTTTCGCCGACGATCAGAGTTACGAAACGATCCGCGCTTTCGAGATGACGGATATCGATACGCCGAATCTCGACACGCTGGTTAAGCGGGGAACCACGTTTACGCACGCCTACAACATGGGAAGTTGGAGCGGGGCGGTTTGTGTGGCGAGTCGGCACATGCTGAACACCGGGGCTTTCGTCTGGAATGCGGAACGTCTTTCACGCGGGCTGGGAGGAAAGGCGAAGAATGATGAAACGACCGACTCCGGCATTCCCAATTTTCAAAAGGAGGGATTGATGTGGTCACAGTTGCTGGGCCAGTCGGGCTATCGCACCTACTTCACCGGCAAGTGGCATGTGAAGGCGGACCCGAACAGGATTTTTGACGTGGCACGAAACGTTCGCGGGGGGATGCCTCAGCAGACGAAGGCGGGATATGATCGTCCGGTTCAGGGGATTCCCGATGCGTGGAGTCCGTTTGATAAATCGTTTGGAGGGTTCTGGGAAGGTGGAAAGCACTGGAGCGAAGTGGTGGGGGATGATGCCTGTGATTTTCTGAGCGAAGCCAAGGCTGACGGGAAACCCTTCTTCATGTATGTCGCGTTCAACGCGCCTCATGATCCGAGACAGGCACCGAAGGAGTTTGTCGATCGCTATCCTCTCGACCGGATCGCGATCCCTGAGAATTTTCAGCCGGACTACCCGGACAGGAAGCTGATCGACAATCCGGCAACACTGCGGGACGAGCATCTCGCTCCGGTTCCGCGCACTGAGTTTTCGGTGCAGGTGAACCGTCAGGAGTATTACGCGATCATCACGCACATGGACGAGCAGATTGGTCGTATCCTGGAAGCGCTGGAGAAGAGCGGAAAAGCGGACAACACTTACATCGTTTTCACGGCGGACCACGGACTCGCGGTGGGGCATCATGGTTTCATGGGGAAGCAAAACCTCTACGATCACAGCACTCGCGTGCCTTTCATGATCGTCGGGCCTGATATTGAGGCGGGGAGGAAACTCGACGCACCGATCTACTTGCAGGACGTCATGCCGACTTCCCTCGAGCTGGCCGGGATCGAGAAACCGGACCATGTGGAGTTCCAATCGCTCATGCCTGTTCTCGCCGGGGAATCGCAGGGATACGAATCGATTTACGGCGCCTATCTGAAGAGTCAGCGGAGCATCACGAAGGACGGGTTCAAGCTGCTCGTCTACCCTAAGGTTCCGAAGGTGCTTCTCTACGACCTTGAGAATGATCCTTTCGAAATGAACGATCTCGCTCAAGCCAAGCCCGGAAAGGTCGCAAGCTTGTTTTCCGAGCTCCTGAAGTTGCAGGTCGAGATGAACGATACGGTTGATCTGAAATCCGTATTTCCCCACCTCGTGAGATAGCAGGGGACCGCGGTTTTCGCGGATAGCGGCTCTCGACGGGACGTCCTCGCGAGTCGGATAATGGACGGATCATGCTGCCGTCTCTATTATTGAAAATCTGGATATTTTACTGATTTGGTCAGAAACGGAGCAGAAACGGGCATTTTGCCTGAATAAAAACGTCTAAAGATAGTAAAAACTATCGATTATTATGGTAATTATGATATAATTCCGATAATGTTGGGCGCCTCCAAAGATAAGCAAACGTTCTCTCTCGGACTGACTTCGCAGTCCGGATTGAGTAATGTGGGCTGGAAGCTTCTCATTGCCGAGGACCGCAGACTGATCCTGAAAAACCTGCGTCTGATCTGTGTGCTTGCCGCCCTGTTGGTCCCGCTTTTCAGTCTCGTCGACTTCTTCGCCTATCCGGAGCATATCTATCTCTTCGGTTGGTTCAGGGTGATTTGTTCGGCGATTATTCTCGGAATTCTCGCGATCGTGAATTCCCGATATGGAAAAAAATACTTCCGTGTTCTCACGGTGATTCTGCCTCTCGTTCCGGCGGCTTTCATTGCCGGGATGATCTTCATCGCGCAGGATCCGGCGACGCCGTATTACGCGGGTCTCTCACTCTGTATTGTGGCGATTGGCTTTCTTTTCCACTGGACGTATCGCGAGGCGTTTATCGTTTGCACGGTGGTATTGATCTTTTATCTGATTTCCTGTTCGACGGCATTGATTCTGGGAATGGATTCTTCGACTGCCGCGGGATTCACGAGTAATGCTCTCTTTCTCTCAGCGAAGGGATTCGTGATCGTGTGCGGCAGTGTCGCTCACCACAACATCCGGGTGCAGGAATTCAAAGGGAGGGAGAAAATGCGCCTTCAGAAAATCGCTTTAAGACAGAACGCGGAGAAGCTGAAGAAAGCGGTCGATGAACTCAATCACACGGAGAACCAGCTGATTCAGTCAGAGAAAATGGCTTCACTCGGCCAGCTCAGTGCAGGGGTGATTCATGAGATCGGTAATCCTCTGAACTACTCCAACCAGGCCCTCTTTCTTTTACGCAAGCGTCTTCAACGTCAGGAAGCTGACGGGCAGATGATGGAGGCGGTCGATGATATTCAGGACAGCATTGACCGGATGAAAGACATCGTCTCTGAGCTGCGTGAATTCTCGCATAAGAGCGGTGAGATGCAGATCGAGTTCGACCTTCGGGAGCCGGTTGACGTGGCACTGCGAATGCTGGGAACGGAGATTGCTGATACCTCAACCAAAGTCACGGTGATCATGGAGGATCAATTGAGAGTCGAAGGGGTGAAGAATCAGATCACCCAGGTTTGTATCAACCTCATTCACAACTCGATTCAGGCGATGGTGAATGCGGGGCTGGACCGCGGGAACGAAATTGAGATACGCGGCGTCCACGACGAGGGACAGGTCATTCTCATGGTCCGGGACAACGGCCCCGGGATTTCCGAGAAAATCAGAACCGAGATCTTTGATCCCTTTTTCACCACCAAGGAAGCGGGCGAAGGAACGGGGCTGGGTCTCAGTATCTGTTTCCGGATTATCGAAGCGCATCGCGGGACGATGATGGTGAGTTCATCGGTGGGGGATTTCACCGAATTTACGATTTCGCTTCCTGCCGCTCCTGTTTTGAAACACCGCGCGGAACATCACCTTCCTGCAGTAGCGAAATCAATTACCAAACGATCACAAGAAAAACATGAAAAAGCAGTTTCCTGATTTAGGAATTCTCTACGTTGACGACGAAGTGAAGTCCCTGAAGTACTTTGAAGCCATCTTCGAAGATATCGCGCACATCTATGTCGCCAGCAGTCCTGAAGAGGGGTTGGAGATATTCAAAGCGAATCACGACGTCATCGGTCTGGTATTGAGTGATAAGAAGATGCCCAACATTTCGGGACTCGATTTCCTGGCACAGGTCAGGGAAGTGGATCCTGCTCCGCTGCGCTTTCTCGTGACGGCGTTCGCGGATCTCGATGTTGCGGTCAACGCGCTGAACGACGGGTTGCTGTATTCCTATCTCTCCAAACCGTGGGATCCTTCGGATCTTGAGCATCGCATCATCAAGGCTCTCGGGCATTACTCTCTGACGAGAGAGAAGGATCGTCTCGTTCGGGAAAAAGCGGATGCTTTTCAACATCTCATGATGGCAGACAAAGCGGCGAGCATCGGAATCCTTTCGACCGGCCTTAACCATCACATGCGAAACGCGCTCACGGTGATGCGAACGTTCCATGACCTATTGCCTTATCAGCTGGCCGAGGAGCTTGAAAACGAGCCTCGCGATTCGGCTTTCTGGACCAGCTACTATGACGAAGTGGGAGGGCAGATCGACAGGATGACCTCGATGCTCGGGAATCTTGCGGAAGGCACTCGTTCAAACACGCTCAGACTCGATGGTGAGATCGACCTCGTAACGACGGTCGCTCAAACGTCTCAGCTCGTTTTCGGTGAACTTGCCGATGTGGATGTTTCTGTAACGGTTTCAAACGAAATTCCCATGATCGAAGGGGATCCGAGCCGGATTGCACAAATGTTCCGCCTTCTCTTCGATGAGGTTCGCTGCAATGTGAAAAAGGCGGGAAAAGTCGATATCATCTTCAGTGAAGTTTCGAGCGCAGGCGCCGTCAAAATCGATGTGATCGACAACGGCAGTCCGCTGCCGGCAAAGGACCTTGATCGCATTTTTGATCCATTCTACGTAAGAAATGATCGGCCTCAGGAACTGGGGACCAATCTGATGGCGTGTTACCTCACGGTGTTCTACCACGGGGGAAGAATCGACGCGAAGATCACGGATGACGGTCGCAATGTGATCTCGTTGCTTCTCCCTGTGAAAGCAAAGCAACCCGACGATCAGGAGAGCACGCTCGACCTTTTGAACCGCCTTTCGGTTCCCGAGACGGTTCCACAGAGATTGGACGCGATTCTTGTCTCCTAGGACGTTGTCTTCCCGATCCCGATCCCGCCTCCCGGCCGACAACCGGGACGGCAGGTCAAAGCAGCGTATCGACGAACGTTTCGGGATCGAAATGTGCGAAGTTCGCTGCCTCTTCACCGGTTCCGATGAATCGCGTCGGGACACCCAGTTCGTGCTGGATCGCGACGACGCTTCCGCCTTTTCCTGATCCATCCAGTTTGGTCACGATGACACCGTTGAGATCGAGGGCTGACTGGAATTCTTTGGTCTGAGAGACGGCGTTGGAACCGGTCGTGGCATCGACCACGATCCAGCGTTCGTGCGGAGCGCTCTCATCCTGCTTCGCGATCGTACGGCGGATCTTTTTCAATTCCTCCATCAAATTGTGGCGGGTGTGGAGTCGGCCTGCGGTGTCGCAGATGACATAGTCGGCTCCCGTTGCGATGGCCTGCTTGTGCGCTTCGAAACAAACCGCGGAAGGGTCGCCCTGATACTCTGTCGTCACGATGGGGACATCGATCCGATCGGCCCAGATCTTGAGCTGCTCAATCGCGGCGGCGCGAAACGTGTCTGCTGCCGCGAGAACGACGCTGTGTCCGTTCCCTTTGAGATAAGCGGCCAGCTTTGCGACTGAAGTGGTTTTTCCGACGCCGTTGACGCCGGCGACCAGTATCACGGTCGGTTTGCCGGGTTCACCGGGAGGAGGCACAGGAATCGATGTGCCGCCGAGTATCGTCGTGATCTCCTCTTTGCAGGCTTCGACAACTGAATCGGCGTTGAGTTTTCCTTTTTGCTCCTTTAACTGATCGACGATCTTGGTCGTGAGCCGAATCCCGAGATCACCTGCGATCAAGGTCTCTTCGAGGTCGTCCCAATCAATGTCGTTTCCTTTGAAGCGGTTGATGATGGAGGAAAAAAGTCCCATAATGCTGAATGAATCCGGTGGCGGACTAGTTCTTGAGAATCGTGTCGAGAATTCCGTTGATGAACTTCGGAGACTCTTCTGTTCCGAAGCGTTTCGCGATTTCGATCGCCTCGTTGATCGCTGCCTGTGGCGGAATGTGATCGGCGAAAAGGATCTCGAAGGTGCCGAGGCGCAGGATATTCCTGTCGACTGCGGTCAGTCTTTCGAAGGCAAAATTATCCAGCTTCTCACGAATCGAACGATCAATTTCCGTGAGGTGTTCCTGGATGCCGACGAGGAGTTCGGTGGTGAATTCCTGAGCGAAGGATTTCGCGAGACGGATCTCCCAAAACTCGGCAATTCGTTCAGGGGAAAAGTCGACCTCGCCGCTGATGTCGTTTCCATACAGGTACTGCACCGCTGCCTCGCGACCGTCACGGCGCGGGGAGGGGGCCTTCTTTTTCGACTTTTTGTCGGGCTTGCCGGAGGAATCCATCGGTGCGTGTAAAGACTTCTTGGTCATCTTTTATGACCGCAATCTGGCACTCGACTCCTCGTATATTTCGGATGAATTGCAAGCCTTCCTTTTCTCCCAGAAGCGTGACTATCGTTGCGTGGGTGTCAGAGGTTACCGCGTTGGGTGCGATGACGCTCGCCCCGATTCGCTCGGTTAAACCAAGGCCTGTTTTTGTTGAGACAATGTGCGAGTAGCGTGAGCCGTTTAGCTCGACATATTGCCTCGTGTCCCCGGACGTTGAGATGGCTTTGTTCTCGAGGAGCACCACCTGGAGATTTTTCAATTCGGTATCCAGCTCGAGCGTCTCGATGCCAACCCTCCAGCCTTCTTCATTCGGCGGCGCATCTCCGACAACGATGTCGCCACTTGCGGCGACGAGCGCGCGTGGAAAGCCGCCTTCGCGCAGAATTTTGAGAGCTTCGTCTGCGGCGTAGCCTTTCGCGATGCCTCCGAGATCGAAGAGCATGCCGTCGATCTTTTTGGTGATCGTCCGGTTCGACGCGTCGAGTTCAAGATGCTGAAAGCCGGTTCTCTCTTTGGCTGAGTTGAGCTGTTCCCGGGTCGGCATGCGCCGGTTTTTTCTCGTCATTCTCCAGAGTCTGATCAATGGCCCCGCGGTGATGTCGAAAGCGCCGTCGGTCTCCCTGTGCAACTTTTCGGCGAGGGAGAACAATGCAAAAAGGTCGTCACTCACTTCGATGGGATAGCGTGACGGGGATTTCGCGAACTGGTTGATTTCGGAATCGGGAAGGTAATCCGAGCAGATTTGGTTCAATTGCGCGACTCGCTCGAAAGCCTGGGTCATCAACAGGGGCAGGTCATCGGCTTGACCCTGTTTGGCCCAGGCCCGAATCGTGAACTCGGTCCCCATGTGAGGCTCCTTCGCGGTGTGCAGCTCCCACTCGCCGCCCTGACACGAGGTCATCAGCAGCGTGAGAAAGGGGATGCAAAGGCGCAACCGGGGTGGCTTCATTTTCAGGATTCGCATGAGGAGGTTCATGAAAGCGCGCGGCAGAGTTTCATTCAATCACGAAAAAAGGCGAACCGTGCGGCTCGCCTTTTTCGAAAGATTCATGCGGCAATTCGCTGAATACGGGGGCTCCGGTTACTCGTCACCGCGTCCGAAGCTCCAGCGATCGTGCATTTCCTGCTCTTCAGGAACCGTGAGCGGGCGGACGATACGGAAGCCGAGCCAGTGAGCGTCGGTGTGATACCAGATTGATTTGGGCAACTGGGGATCCTGTGTTTTCCAGTTCTCGTCGGAGAAGACGCGGCGGGCGGAACGAAGTTCTTCAGCCGGGTCATACCATGAGCCACCGCGAGCGACACGTGGATACAGTTTCGTTGGAAAGACGAGAGGATTCTCAGTCACGCCCGTGCGACCGGCGTAGGCGTCGGCCTGATACTGGTCGAGGACCCATTCCATGACGTTGCCGTGCATGTCGTAGAGGCCCCATGGATTGGGCTTCTTGGTTCCGATTTTCTCGTAACCCACGCGAATTTGCTCAGGATCGAGAACCGCGTAGTCAGCCAGCTGATCTTCAGGGCAGGAGAAAGGACCGGTCGTTCCGGCGCGGCAGGCGTATTCCCACTCCGCTTCGGTGGGGAGGCGGTAGTAGTGACCTGTCTGGGCGCTGAGCCACTGGCAGAATTTGTTGGCGGCGTGCTGCGTCATGCAGATCGCGGGATAGCCGTCCGTTCCCATGCCGAAGCTCATTTCGGTGTAGGGGGTGGTCGGGCTGGAGACGACATCAACGGAATCGGCGTCTACCGGAATGTCCTGTGGAGAACCATCTTTGTTGCGGGCAACGCCGGTGATCATGAACGGCTCATACATGTTCCAGGTGACTTCAAACTTACCCATCCAGAAAGGATCGACTTTCACCTTGTGCTGCGGGCCTTCGTCTTCGAAGCGGCCTTTTTCATCTTCGGGGCTGCCCATCATGAACTCGCCGCCTTTGATCGCAACCATGTCATACTTGACGCCGGTTTTGGGGATCGTGTTCGTGTAATCCTTCATGTCGCCCTCTGTCTTTTCAGGAGAGTTCGCGAGGATATTTTCACGGATTGCTTTCGCGAGAGCGAGGTTGTCGGCGAGAGCGCCATCGTCTTCGCCACCGCCGCCACCGAGGCTGTTACCTGCGGGCCAGTCGGCACCCTGAGCTGCCCAGAGCTTGAGCGTTTCGATTTGCTTGGCGGTGAAGGGGCCGCCTTTCATGAGAAGACCGCGGACGCTTTGGAAAGTGACGCGGGCTTCCTCTTTGAGCGTGACGTCTTCGGGCCATTCAGCGCCCTGATCGATCCAGTCGCGGATCAAATTCTGCTGATGCTCGTTGAGTGGCTTCTTTGGAGGCATCGCCTCGTCGCTGTCCGGATCCTCGAGATGCTCGGTGGTCATCCAGTAGACGGGACTGTTGTTCGCGTTTTTCGGGATAATGACTTCGTCACCGTAGCTGTCACCCCCGGCAAAAGCGGCTGCTCTGGTCGACATATCGTAGTCGCCGCCCTCTTTCTTCGCTTTCTCCGGACTGTGACAGTGTACGCAGGCGCCTTCGAAAAGTGGCTTCACCTGAGTCATGAAGTCTACGTTTTCCGCTTGGAGGCCGAGAGGGCTCAACGAGCCGACGAGTAAGATTGAAAAGAATTTTCTTCGCATGAGTGAATAAATTGAACGCCAAATGTGGCAGAAAGAACCCGTGGAATCAAGCAGCGTAATAAGGGCATTTTTTCATTTCGGAGAATTCATACGAAAGAATCACGATCTTGACGATGGGGGATGCACTGCTTTGTTTAGCGCGTGTTGCGCGCTTACCAATTTCTGCCCTTTTTCCTTCTCCTGATTTCGGGAGGCTCATACGGATTTTCCGCTGAAAGCGACGCGGTGCGGGGCTTTGTGAATGTCGAGCCCTTTGAATTGCGCGTCGAAGCTCTGATTCGCGTCGACGCATTCCGCGAGCGCTGGAGGATCGAGGGGGACACGATTGATGCCGCTGAAAAAGCAGTCGTCCTCGACAATTTGCTGACGCTCCTGGAAAGCGGGGTCACTTTGAAAGAAGGTGGTCGCGCAATCGCGTTCCCCGATCAGTCGATTCAGTTTGTCGTTCGGGACGAGGCGAAGGGCTACCTGCCGGACGAGAGAAGCTCTATTCCGCTCTCCGAGGCGCTCGTGGGGGTGACGCTTTCCGCCGCGGAATCGGGAGTGCGGTCGCTCGAGGTGGACTGGTTCTGGTTTGGGCCGGGACAGGAAAAGCTGGTCGTGGAAATCGCGAGCCGGGGGAAGCCCTCCGCGCGCATCGTGACGCCGGAAAAGACGACCTTCAACTGGACGCAATCCGGGGAAGTCTCCATTCCGTCCCTGATGCCGGTGCCGAAACTCTATTTGGAGGAGCAAGCGCCGTTCAAATACCTGCTTTTTGTCGGTATCGCGCTGTTTCTCTTCGCTCTTATCACGGTGATCAAAAAGAAGAATCTCTCCCCTTCCTGGGTGTGGTGGTTGTTTCTGGGCGCGGTGCTGCTCGCTTTCGTTTCTTTCAAGGTTCGGATCAAAACCGTGACGATGCCGGGGGCTGAAACGAAAGAGGAGATCGTCTACGCGCTTTTGCGGAACACGTATCACGCGTTTGATTTCCGGGATGAATCGGCGATTTACGACACCCTGGAGAAGAGTGTGACAGGAGCGCTGCTGGAGAAAATCTATCTCGAAATCTACGCTTCGCTGAAACTCGAGAACGCGGGAGGTCCCCGGGTCCGGGTTTACGAGATCGCGCTTCGTGATGTGACCGATGCGCCGAGCGAAAAAGAGGACTCGTTTGCGAGCAAAGCGGAGTGGGTCACGATCGGACAGATCACGCATTGGGGGCACACTCACGAACGCACCAATAAGTACGAGGCGCTGATCACGGCATCTCTTTCCGGCGATGAGTGGAAAATCAGTGAGCTCGATTTACTGAACGAAGAGCGCGTTCAGAAAGTCTCCCGGCAAAGCGCGACCCCGGAAGAATGATCACGTGCCGAAATTTAAAATTCGCCTATCCGGGCGAGCGGTTTGCTCTCGAAATCGATGATCTCACGATCGGGAAGGGGGAAAAGGCGGCTTTAATCGGTGCCAGTGGGTGCGGGAAAACGACTTTGTTTAATCTCATCTCCGGAATTCTGATTCCGGAGAGCGGGGATCTCGACGTTTTCGGGGCGACGCCGTCTTCGTTAACCCTGACGGAACGCCAGCGGTTTCGCATCCGGACGATCGGGATGGTTCCTCAGAATTTTGAGCTGCTCGACTACCTGACAATCCGCGAAAATATCGAACTTCCGTTCAAGATTACTTCGGTCCTCTCAGATGACACGGGGATCGGAGCCAGATGTGAGGAATTGGCGGAGCGCAGCGGAATCACCTCGCAGCTGAGTAAGTTTCCCCATGAACTCTCACAGGGCGAACGCCAGCGTGCCGCGATTTGCCGGGCGTTGATCGCGTCACCTGAATTGATTCTCGCGGACGAGCCGACCGGCAATCTCGACCCCGCTAATCAGGAGAAACTCGTGAGCCTTCTTCTCGAGGAGGCGGATCGATTGGGTTCGACACTTTTCATGATCACGCACGAGCCCGAGCTCGTTCCGCGTTTCGACCGATGCATCGATTTACTGAAACTGAGAGGGGAGGCCCGCGCATGAATTTCCGTGGACTGCTTTATCTGGGGGCGCGCTATCTCACTCGTCACAAGGCACGCACCTTGATTCTCGTCTCCGCGTTTACGCTGGTGTGGCTCCTGCCTTCGCTCATTGCGATGGTGGTTGGTCAGGTCGAGACCCGGATACGGGCGCGGGCGGGGGAGACGCCGTTTCTTCTCGGGAAAAACGGGAGTGCCCTCGAGCTGGTTTTCAACGGACTCTACTTTACGAAGCCGGGCATTCAGGTGCTTCCGTTTCGCGAGGTTCAGGCGGTTCAGGAGGATGATCTCGCGACTGCGATTCCGATTTACTCGAGGTTCAGCGCCGGCAGGAATCGCATCGTCGGGACTTCGATCGATTATTTCGCATTTCGCGGGCTCGAAATCGAAAGCGGGCGGCAGTTGCTCCGGCTCGGGGACTGCGTGGTCGGAGCCAAAGTGGCGGAAGAGAACGGGATCGTCGTGGGCGACGCCGTGATTTCGTCTCCGGAGACTCTCTTTGACCTCGGCGGCGTGTACCCTCTCAAGATGAAGGTCGTCGGCGTGCTCGCCGGGAACGGGACCCCTGATGACAGCGCTATTTTCGTCGACGTGAAAACCACGTGGATCATTGAGGGGCTCGGGCACGGGCATGACGAAGCGGATCAGCTCGACCCCGAAAAATTACTGACAACCGATGACGCGACCGGAGTGATTCGGGTCAACGCCTCGGTCGAGGAATACAATGAGATCACGGAGGCGAACGTGGCCAATTTTCACTTCCACGGCGACACCGGGGATCACCCCGTCACTGCGGCGGTTCTCATTCCTCACGGAACCAAAGAGCAGGCTTTGCTCAAAGGGGCGATCGCGGCGAACGAGTCGCTTCAGATGGTCAGTCCGACCGAAGAAATGGACGAGCTTTTCGAAACCGTTTTCAGCGTGCAGCGCGTCGTCCTCTGGATCCTGTTTGCGGTGGGATTCGCGACGATCCTGATCGGAATTCTCGTCTTTCTGCTTTCGAACCGGCTCCGCAAAGATGAGTTCCGGCAGCTCACGATGCTCGGCGCCGATGTTTCGACGATGCGGGCGCTCGTCGTCTACGAGGCCGTGTTCGTGATCCTCGTGAGCGTGCTCCTCAGCGGGGCACTGCTCTTTCTTTTCTCCCTCGTAACGCCGGGAATCGTCCGGGCGGTGTTAGCAGGGTAAGTGGCTGCCGACAGGGATAACCCACCGGGCATTTCCTTATCGCTGCGTTCTTCCGGGGCGGTTCTGCAGGGCTTTGGGAGGGCCCAGAACCTCTTTCAAAATGAGAGCGTTCCGAAGCTGTCCCCCGTTGCTCAGCGTTTCCGCGAGAGAGTGTCGCTTCTTTTTGACGGCGGCTGAACGTCGGATCGGTGGCGTGCTCGCGAGTGGAGGCACGGTTCCGACGCCGCCAAAGCCGTCTCCATCACCCCAGGGTTCCTCTTCGTCTTCAGGGTGCACGATCGAACGCGCTGCCGCAGGGGGAAGCGGCGGCGGGACAGCAGCCGTAGCGGCTTCCTCCCGTGCGTTGATTTCATCAAACAGTTCACGAAAGGATTTCGGAAGTTCATCGATGACTTCGACGGCCGGCTCTTCGCGGTAGGGCGATTGGTAGACGTCTTTTGCTGGCGCGGTGGTTCGTCTCGCTCTCGCGATCTCCGCCTTTGCAGCGTTGCGGGCTCGACGAATTTCAGCGGCCTCTTTGATCCGGTTCCGCAACCAGCTCAGGAATGCGATGAAGACCATCGCGAGCGGTAACCAGGGGATATCTTCCATTCGTCGTTAGAGGAGGAGATTAGGAAACGGGCTCGTCGTCGTCTTTTCCGCTGACTTCATCGGCGATGCTCGTTCTCATCTCGGTATCGGAGACGATGTTGCGGTAATTGGTGTAATCCATCACCCCGAGATTTCCACTGCGGAAAGCTTCCGCGATCGCCATGGGGACCTCCGCTTCGGCCTCAACGAGTTTGGCTCGCATTTCCTGCGTCCGTGCGGACATCTCCTGTTCGGTTGCGACAGCGGCGGCACGACGAACCTCGGCTTTTGCCTGCGCGACCTGCTTGTCGGCCTCTGCCTGACTCGCCTGAAGTTTCGCGCCAATGTTCTCGCCCACATCGACGTCGGCGATATCGATCGAAAGAATTTCGAAAGCGGTGTTCGCGTCGAGGCCCCGTTCGAGCACTCGGTGGGAAATGTGATCGGGATTCTCGAGGACATCTTTATGAGATTTCGCTGAACCGATTGAGGTCACGATGCCTTCATTCACACGGGCAATGATCGTTTCCTCAGTCGCACCGCCGACGAAACGCTCGAGGTTGGTTCTAACCGTCACCCGGGCGCGGGCGCGGAGCTGGATGCCGTCACGCGCCACCGCGTCGATTTTCTTCCCATCGCCGGGACAGTCAATCACCTGCGGGTTGATCGAGGTCCGAACCGCTTCGAGCACCGTTTTACTGGTTCCCTTCACGGCGAGGTCGATCGCGCAGGCCCGGTCAAAGGTGAGGGGAATCGCTGCTTTGTCAGCGGCAATCATGGAAAGAGTTACGTCTTCTACGTGACCACCTGCGAGATAGTGTGCTTCGAGTTGATCGGTGGAGAAATCGAGACCTGCTTTCGCGGCGGTAATGCGGCTGTCGACGATCATGGAAATGGGAACCTTACGGATCCACATAGCAATCAGGGTGAGCAATCTGACCGGAGCATTCGAGACGCGGGCGCGAATCCAGATGCCGATGAATTTCATCACGATGATGACGAAAACGAGGAGTACGACAGCGATGATGCCGCCAACGATGTAGGGATTCATAGAATTAGAATAGTGTAGTTAATTGGCCCGGGGTAAAGAAAATAAGTACTACTAACGTCCTTTCAGCGCCTTTTTGATAATGGGCTCAAAGGCATCAGCTTGTCGCAGAAAACCGAGATCGTTCGGGTGGGAGCCGTCGGTGGCGCCCTCGTGGTCGTCGCCGAGAAGTTCGGCCCCTTCGAGATAATAGAGATTTGTCACTCCGGAGGAAACTAGCTCATCGTAAGCACGGATAAGGGCTGCGCGACTTTTGGCATGGTGCTCACGGCGCGATTTGAAAACCCACGCGTTTGTGAACGTCCGGTCCTCAACGAGAATGATGGGAGTGTCGGGGCGTATTTCGCGAAGCTGTTTCACGAGCGGAATGGTGTTCTTTTCCACCAAATCGCTGTTCATGTTAGGCAGGCAGTCGATAACATAAACTGACGCGTCGATTTCAGTGAGAAGCGCGCCGACTTCCGCTTCCATTTTGCCCTGACCGGAAAATCCCAGATTGATGGTCGGAGTGTCGAGGCGTCGGGAGAGCAGCGCGACATGCGTCATCCCCGGGCGCGAGGCGCAGGCTCCGTGGGTAATGGAGGTTCCGTAAAAAACGATCGGCTTCTTCTTTCGCGGGGCAACCTGCTGATAGGTTTTTCCTTCAGGAACTTCGACCTGAATCGATTTCACTCCGTTGTAGAGGGGTAGGTAGGCGAGATAGCTGCGCATCCCCGGGTCGAGGCCCTTGATCTCGAATGTGACTTCCTGCCCCGATGGTCTCGCCACGGAAATCCATTTCCATTTTCCATCGTCATCAAGTCCGTAGAGATCCATGCCGCTGGCGCCGGTCGCAGGCATGTGAGACATCGCGAGGCTGCCGGAGGTTAACGTGTATTTGATGGTGATGTCAGGAGAGTCGCTGTTGAAGCGGAATGAGATCCCCGAGCTGTGCCGGCTCAGACTCCACACCGCCGGTCTCACAATCTTTTCCGCTTTCGCGGGGAGTCGGTCAAACGGGCTCGCGAGGTCCGGACCCGTCCATCCCTGACCTTCGGTATGGGCTGGAAGGATCTCGTGAGTGGTGGTGGACGTCGCTTCTTTGGCCGTTTCCGCGAGAACGGCTCCAGCGGAGAAGAGGACAGCAAAGCTACCGAAAGCGATGCGGGAGAGAAAGGTTCGGTGTCTCATGGTCAGGTGGGATGATACTGATAACTTGAAAGCAATGGAAGCGTAGGATGCGACCACGTCAACCGAGTATCAGTAATCCGGCGTCTGCTGATCCAGCCACGCTATTGCCTGCTCACGATTCTCGAACTCGTTCTCCAACTGTAGATCAAAGGCTTTCTCCAGCAGTTCGCCGAACCCCGGACCCGCTTTCCAGCCGCGTTCGATCAGATCGCGGCCGTTGACGAAGCGTTTCGGCATGAGCGGTTCATTCTCAAACTCAGTGATCTTTTCGCGAACGAAGTCGTAGTTGTCGAAGTTCTGATTGCTCCCCGCGCAATCGACGCGGTGCAATTCGAGCTCGTCGTCAAACCGGTCCTTCGCAATGAAGCGCTTCAGCGTCGCCGTGCGCATCTGTTGCACATCCTTGAATTTCATGTGATTTGCGACCGCTGCTTCAACCGCAGCGATGACCTCGTTTGAATACCTGAGACGTTTCAAAATCTTCACCGCCATCTCAGCGCCCAACTTGTCATGACCATTGAAGCGGATCCGATCGTCGGCTTCATCATACGTGTAGGTAGCCGGTTTCGCGATATCGTGAAACAGCACTGAGAGAACGAGCGGCAGGCTCGCCCGGTCCGGAAGATGCCCCAGCATGAGTCGGGTGTGAGTAAAGACGTCACCTTCAGGGTGCCATTGCGGCGGTTGTTCACAACCTTGCAGTACCAGAATCTCCGGGAGGACGGCTTTCATCAAACCGGTTTCGACGAGCAGATCGAAACCGCGCTGACGGTTGGGGTTCAGCCAGATTTTGTTGAGCTCCTCTTTGATTCGTTCGGGTGCGATCTGAGCGGTCTGGTGGGCGAGCGATTTAATCGAACGCATGGTCCCTTCCTCAATCTCAAATCCAAGCGTCGTCGCGAATCTGACCGCGCGCAGCATTCTCAGATAGTCTTCCGAAAACCGGTCGTCCGGTTCGCCGATAGCGCGGATCAGCTGTGCCTCGAGGTCTGCCTGACCATTGCCGTAGTCGATCAATTCACCGCTCACCGGATCGAGAAAGATACCGTTGACGGTGAAATCACGTCGGCTCGCATCCTCTTCTGCAGTGGAAAATGAAACACTGTCAGGGCGGCGGCCGTCGGTATAATTCCCGTCGGTTCTAAAGGTTGCGATTTCGAAGGGGATGCCGCCTTTTTTGACGAGGACGACACCGAAGTGCGCGCCCACGGTATTGGCATTCGGGAACAGTTTGATGACTTCGTCAGGAGTCGCGCTGGTCGCGATATCATAGTCACCCGGTGTTTTTCCGAGAAGTTGATCGCGGACACAGCCTCCTGCAAACAGCGCCTCATACCCGCTTTTCTGAAGCGTGCTGACAATGGCGACGGCAGTTTTTTTCATGGGAAGAGTCAAGGCATCCGGATGCCGAGATCGGCGGCGGTGACGTTGCGGATTCCGCCCTGCGCTGTCATGTCGTCAAAATGCCACCACTCGGACTCGATCGTGCGAAATCCCACCGATCGCATCGTTTGCTGAAGCAAATTGACGCGTTCGGCAATGGCGGGGTCGCCCCCGGTGTAGTTTGAGGCGGCGCGATCCGAGAATTCATCGAATTTCGAAGGCATCGCGACGGCGGTCCCGTCCATTTTGACGAGTGTCAGGTCGATCGAGATTCCGTAGCAATGCCAGGACAGGCCTTTACTCGGCGGGACCACGAATTTGGGATCTTTTACGGCATTCCAGAGAGCGTGATGCGCTTCGGGAGGCCGCCACGCGTCCCAGATCTTCAACGCGTAGCCGCTTTTCGCGAGAATCGCGCTGGCCTTTTTCAGCTTTTCCCCGGTGGACCGATGCACGAGGCAGGGCATGTCGTTGAGATAGAGTGGCTTATTCGCCGCCGAAGTAATCTTATATCTCATATCGATATAGGCATTCGGTACCTCTTTTTTCACCGAGACGAGGTTATAGCGTTTTGCTTTTCGAATGATCTGAGCTTCGGGATCACCGCCGAAGAAACGAGTTTGTCCGCCCGTGACGAGCGGCAGGGTCAGCACTGCCAGAGCGGTGAGGGCCGTGAATAGAGGAGATCGAGTCATTGAGAAAAGTGGTGGTCACAGTCTAGCCAGATTTCGCGGGCACTGCAATTGCATGAAGGGGTGGATTTCCGGTTTCTCGATTAAGTCACAAAAAAAGAAGCGCATTCTAGTGTCTTTGAAACTTGCCACTTTCATTTCAATCGCTAGCATAGCGGCGATGAGTATGTTTTCAAAACTGAAGGGCCTGATTTTTGGCACAGATGATAAAGCTGAAGCGGCTGAAGAAGCGGCACCCACACCGGCTCCCGAGCCAGGTACCGAGGCTGCTGTTGAAGGCGGCGAAGCCCCTGCTGAGGTAGCACCAACTCCGGCACCGGTAACGGCCGTCGACGTTGAAGCCAACCTTACTAAACTCGCGAGTGAACATCCTGAAGATCTCGATTGGCGCCGTTCAATCGTCGATCTCATGAAGCTCGTGGGAATGGACAGCAGCTACGGTGCTCGTAAAGAACTCGCTCTCGAACTCGGCTATTCACAGGCCGACATCGACAGCAAAGGTTCTGCCGAGATGAACATGTGGCTCCACAAAGAAGTGATGAAACAGCTCGCCGCTAACGGTGGAACTGTTCCAGCTGATCTCCTTGACTAACAAACGACTCAATCGTTTAACACTCTTCCTATAATTTTGAAAGGCCGGCTTCCCGAGAGGGGATCCGGCCTTTTTCTTGGTTGGAAAAAACGTTCACTCAGTAGGTTCTTTATTCCCGGAGTTGCCTTCCAAATTGCTTAACTCGATGACGGCGTCGATTCTGGCGTTAGTGGCGTCGATCCGCGCGTTGATAGCAATTAGATGGACCTTAATAAGGGCGGCTGCGAGAATACCCAGGATTGGAATCAGGTAGGGGGAAGTGGGAAACGAAATACAAAAGGCAATTCCAATTACTATGACGAGGGCAGAACCGTAATCGCTAACGCGAGATTTTTTTGTTGCAGCGAGCAGCGCGCGATGTTTACGGCCGTCTTCCAGCGCGAGCACCCCGATTAAATCCTGCTGTTCAGGTGAAAGTTGCGCTAATTGTTCTTCCGTTAGTTTTATGCTCATTGAGGTAATTCAATTGGCTCTATTTCACCGTCTTCAAATAAGCCGCCAGATCGGCTAGATCCTGAGCTGCCAGTCCCAGTTGATCCGCGGACAGCATGAGTGAACCTCTGAAATTCGCGACCTTCTCGACTTTGCTTTTGGGTATGATCTGGGTGAGCCCTCCCATCGATTGCACAATGACGGGATCCTGTCGGCTGATCGCGAGGCCGTGGATGTAGCCGCCGTCCTTCAGCTTCACACTCGCGCCGTTGAACCCGTGGGCAATCTCAGCCGCCGGATTGATCACCGCCCGGAGAAATGCCTCATCGCCCTGATTCGCCACCCAGCTTCGCAAGTCGGGGCCGTAGGCGACGCCATTGCCTTCAATCTGGTGACAGGTGTAGCAACGACCCGCTGCGATCGCCCCTTTGGCAGGATCACCTTTCAGTTTCAAAATCTCAGCGACAGGGGGGAGGTTTGATTCTTTCGGTGGCTTCGGCATCGTGATCGCCGTGACGGTGACATTGTCAGGATCATAGATGCCGAGTTCCTTGAGCTTCGCTTTGACGCCGAAAGGTTCCCATTCACCCCAGGCGCGTGCGAGAAGCCAGCGTTTCGCTGCGATATCGCCATCCGCCGCGAGTTGGGCCATCGCATCCGCCGCCGCTTCGGCTTTGGTGAAAGCGATCGTATCGAGAGCGAGTTTGTGCGCGTCGGCGCTTAGAGATTTGTTCTGGATTCGCTCGACCAGTGCGGGGATCGCCGCTTCCGGTTGCAAGCGCCAGGTCGCCCGGGCAAAATCATCACTCCAGTTTTCCGGTGCTCGTTGCTCCGGTTTCAGTTCATTGAAAAGGATTTTCCAGATTTCCTCTTCCGCTTTCTCGGCCGCGAGTCCACAGGCCTCGAGATAAGTCCGGTCGTTCTGCGGGATGAGCTGGAGAAGGTAGGGAACATACTTCTTTTTCTTTTCGAGGGAAGCGTATCGCAGTGATAGAGCGACTTCGCGGCGAATCGCGACGCTGTCGGCGACGAGTCGATTCATCTCACTTTCATCAAATGCGTACTCAGCATTTCTCAAGGCACGGAATGCGAGGAGTCGGTCACCTTCGTTCTCGCCGGCAAGCATTCCTTTCACCAGTTTCATTCCCTCATCTCCTGCAAAAGGAAGCAACCAGACGGCGCGAGCACGGAGAAACGGGTTCTCGTTTGCGAGCAGTGGTTTTACGAGGGGAAGGAGAGCTCCCTTCTTTTTCTGAAGCGCGACCCAACCGGCGTCACGAACGTTGGGCGAAGGGCTGCTCAGCAAGCTCAAGGCATCGGTCTCGTAGGATTTCGGAGGAGTGAAGCCTTTCGGCGCGATGCGATAGATCGTGCCGGAGGTGCTGGCATCTTTGTCGGCATGACCTCCTACACCTGGATCGAACCAGTCGCTCACGTAGAGCGCGCCATCGGCTCCGACCATGACATCCGAAGGACGGAAAAGCGTCCCCGGCTTCGCCTTCATAAAATCAGTTCTCTCCAGATCAAACCCGGCGCCTTTCGGTTCGGGCTGATAGCCGAAAATGACCTGTCCACGCGCTTCGCAGCTCAAAAGGGTGCCGTTGTATTTCTCCGGCAAGGCACCGTTCTCGTAAAAGGTGATTCCGGTAGGGGACCCGCTTCCGTAAACATCGCCGGGAGGCGTTGTTCCGGGTGAGTCCTGACGCCAGTGCGCTTCGGGGATCGATTGGCCGGGGCGTTGATCGGCCTGCCAGGTGCGCTTGCCGTCGCGGGAAAAGAATCCAAAGAAGGCGCCTTCCATCATCCAGCTGACTCGACACGCGGGAGGGTCATCGTTGTCGTTCTGGAAAACGTCTCCGAGGGAAGTCACTGTGTGCTCGTAAGAGTTGCGGAAGCCGTGGCCGATAATCGTGAGGCCGGTCGTGTCGCGATTCATTCTCGCGGCGAAACCACCCGTCCAAACGCGTCCGTCATCACTAACGATGCCACCAAGATCATAGTTGTTGTTGTAAAAGACACCGCCGCCGCCCTGATAAGGGCCTCCGATCGAGTAAGTTTTCCCGTCACCATCGGTGAACTTCGCGCCGGTGTTTCCCTGATTGATATACCATTTCCCGTCAGGACCTGCGGTGATCGCGTGGAGACTGTGATCGTGCTGGCGGCCGTTGAAGCCGGTGAGCAATTCCTCACGCTTGTCCACCTTCGGATCGAATTTGAGATCGCGATTCACGTCGGTGTAAACGATCAGGCTCGGAGGCTGCGAAACGATGATCTTGTTGTCCATCACCGCGATGCCCAGCGGCGCTTCGAGTTCAGGATCCTGAACAAAGGTGTGGGTGCTGTCTGCTTTGCCATCACCGGTCGTGTCTTCGAGGATCACGACCCGGTCGCCTTCGGGGCGACGGCCTGCGTTGCGGCGGTAGTTGACGCCTTCCGTTACCCAGATACGACCGTGGGAATCGGTGTCCATGTTAGTCGGGTTGAAAAGCATCGGGCTCGTCGCCCAAACCGTTACTTCGAGATCGTCGGGAACTTCAAACTGATCGGCATCCACTTTCTGCGGATCGAGGCTCGCTGGATCGAAGTTGGCAGTTGCAACGGGTTTGTCGCTCGCGTCGGACGGAGGCTCGCTCGTGTAGATCGCGAATCGCACTTCGGCGGGTGTCGATTTGCCACCGCGGATCGCGCCGCCATCGTCGAGTGCGACCTGGCCGGTCACTTTAGCCACTGGCTTCGGTAGTTTGAAATGGATCACGGAAGGGGCATGCGTTCCGATTCCGTCGGTGTAGGTCTTGCCTGCCACCTTGAGAGCCTCATTGTTGAAATTTTTTCCCGAGCGTGTCTCGCCGAGTGATTTTGCTGACTCCCATTCGAGTTCCGAGAGTTGAATTTTGCTGCCATCCTCCAGTTGCAGGGTCGTGTTGAGCCAGTCGGACCAATCGTGGGACGTGCTTCCTTCGTTGGAGACAACGAGGTAAAGGTCTTTGGCTCCTTTAAGATCGACATCAAAGTCGGCGATCCGCTTTTCCGCGCCACTCTTCATGACTGGACTTTCGTAGAGCGCGGCAGGGCCCTTTTTAGATGCGTTAGGCTTCTTCTTCGCCCCGTTCTTCTTTTTCTTCGCTTCTTTCGCCTTCTTCTCGGCTTCGCGCTTTTTGAGATCTTCCAGCGTCACGAACTTCGCCGGGGGCAATGCCATGTATTCCTCGACTTTCGGAAGGGCAATGCGCGGGTTCGGCTTTCCGTAGTCGTCGAGATTGGCGTTCAGCTCATCTTCAGTGACCGGCTTCGAGATGACTCCACCCTCCGGAACTTCCATTCCCGCGACCCAGACGATCGCGTTCAGTGCGATTTTGCGGAAACCGTCGATCGCCCAGTTCCGGTGGTAGTGACCACCTGTGAAGCCCACTCCGCGGCCGCCGTCCTCACGCTCGATGCCCCACATCAGGGTCTGAGGTTTTCCGATTCCGTTGATTCCGTTTTCATTCCAGAGGTTGATGATTTTTTTGAGGCGCTCCTTCGTTGGAACTGCGGTGACGAGATCGAGAACTTTGCTGCGATCTTTTGGAAAGCGCATTGAGTAGTAGAATTCGTCGTAAGCGCGCACGAGATCGGTGACTCCGTTGGAAATGGGGTGATCGGGCAAAGTCTTGAGATCAGCGACCCAATGAGGATTGACCGACCAGCCGGTTTCGAATGCTCCGCCAATCCAGGGGCGGAAATACTTCTCACCCTGTTCCGCACTCGGATGAACCGCGTAGTGCATGAACATGAGCCCAACGCCCGCCTTAGCGAGTTCGTCGGTCTTCTCCCAGCCCTGCCCGACGACTTTCGTGCTGTCAGAATAGATAATCACGGCATCCACTCCATCGAACGCGCTTTCGTCTTCGGGCCACCCTTTGATGACTGTTGCTTCGACGTCGAGACCGCTTTGATCATTGAGCGCTTTGGCGAGGAGTGAACAGCCGGCGAAGAATTCATGATCGCCCGAGGCATGACTGCGGGGGCCGGCGAGGAAGAGAATCTTCGTAGACTCAGCCGCATGAACCCCCGGCAGGGAACCGGCTAAAAAGGCGAGTGTCAGGATCAGAGGAAGCAATCGTTTCATAATAAAAAAGGGGAGGGGAAAAGGTGAGGTTCGAGAACTCGAGGGAGCGCCGGGAACCGTTATTCGGAGCTGTTTGAGTAATAAAGTGGAGGGAATGATTTGCGTCTATTTCCCGCTTTCAGATTCTTTGGAGTCGGTCTTCAGTTCAACGGGATTTTCGATATCCCATGTCGAGGGCTGTCCCCGCCGCTGGGCGGCGAGCCAGTTGAGGGCTGCGTTGTGGATAATCTCATGACCCCCATCGAAAATGGTGATTCGGGTAGGGCCGCTCGTCTTTCTGAAAAGCGGTTCATTGATGCCGTAAAGTGGATCCGGTTTGATGTTTGATTCGGGGAACGTCTGTGTCGCGAAGAATGATTGAATCAACTCCGCGGCGATTCGGTCGTTCTCCGGAACGACGGCGTTCCAGGCTTCGAGGGAGTGGGTGAAAGGGACGCTTCCACCGAAGAAATCATCCTCCTTGCGGCTCGACCTGCCGTCGTTGACGCCGTGGTTGATGTCCAGGTTAACGCCTCGTGCTGCGCCCAGCCACGTCACCGGGGAGCGATGTTTCGCCGACTCCATGCGTTCAGGGCTTGAGTCGGGAGCCCCGCCGAGGGCGCCCTCGATGTGTTTCGCGTAGCCACCGAAAGAGCGATTTTCGGTGCACTGCTGATGCCACTTCGCGATATCCGAGATTCCGCACCAGGCTGAGACTCCGGCCCACAATTCAGGGGCGCGAGCCGCCATGAGAAGCGACGCGTGGCCACCGCCGGAGACTCCGATGCAGTAGATGCGATCGGGATCGACATTGGTCTGAGTTTTGGCAAATTCGACTGCGCTGAGAATATCTCCCACCGCGAGATCCGATCCGAGCGCTTCGGGTTTGTTGTTTTTGCCGCGAAAATTCGGATGGATAAAGGCCCAGCCCATTTCCTGACACCAACGTGCATAAACCGCCTCACCGCCGGCCTGCTTGTAATCGTTCGACCAGGTGTGCAGTGCGACGAGAAGCGGGACAGGCTTCGACGTGTCTGCGGGAGCATCGAACAAGGCGGGTTGCTCCGTGTCATCGGCCGCTGAAAGGTAAGTCACCGCCTCAACGCCTTCGGGGTAACCTTTGACTTGGGCGAAAGCGGATGACGAGAACATGCAAATGAGGAAGTAGCTGAAAATACGCATTTTAAATTAGAATCTTTTTAAGATAGAGGTTCAACCCTGTTGGGTGAGTGACTTAACAGGGTTGGATTATCGAGCAAGCGAGGGTGATTGAATTCTATTTCGCCGGCGCAGTTGCTTTGAACTCTTTCATCAGCTCCTGATGCTTTTTCAGGAGTGCTTTCGCTTCGTCGGTTTTGGGATCCATCGTTTTGCGTTTTGCGCCGAGGGCTCTGATTTTCGCTCCGAGGGCGCTTCTCGCGGCGGCGGCTTTGGCCACTGCCGGATCGATCTTCTCTTCGACGTCATCCCAGTCGTCGGTGCGGAAGACGGAGGCGGGAAGGCCTTCGCTGTTGATCAGATTCGCGCCTTCGGGATTCGCAGCCCAGGCGTAGCGAACCGCGAGCGGGGCTTTCACTTGCTCGTGATTCACGATCACGGTGTCTTTCCCGGCGATCTTCGCATTCGCCCAGTGCCATACCTTGTCTTCTCCGGCGACTTCAAATCTGGCGAGGTCTTTCCCGTCGCGACTCTTAAGGCCTTCACCCGCTTGCTCGAAGGTCACGTGGATCGCACCGTCTTCGACCTTGTAGGATTGATAGAGCGGGCCTGAGTAGGTGATGTCCTGCCCGTAATCCTTGGCGAGAGCCCAGAGCGCGAGTCGTTTGCCGACGTCGTGTTTGTTCTTTGGGTGAATATCTTTTGCGTCGCCAATGTCGTTGATGATCGCCATGCCGGTGTTCGGCGTGGTCGCAAGGACGAGACGCATGCGGTCCTGCAAGAGAGGCCACGGATCGTTGTTTCCCGGTTCGGTTGCGACAGGCTTGTAGTTGGCGAGCTGAACGTAGTAGAAAGAAAAATCATCATCCCAGCGGGTCCGCCAGTCGTCAATCATGAGCGGGAGGGATTCATCGTAGGGGACCGCGCCAACTTTGGCGTTGCCTTCGCCCTGATACCAGATCGCACCGCGCATCGTGTAGCCGGCGAAGGGATTGATCATCGAGTCAAAGAGAACCCCGGGTTTGCCTTCGGTATCGAGAGGGCGTTTCGGCGGCTGGGGCTTCCTCGCGAGCTTCTTTCGCTCGGCGGCGGGCTGCTTCTTTCTTGCTTCGACGGCCGCTTCCCACTGATCGAGTCGGGATTCGTAAGCGGCCTGAGCGGTGGCCTGATCGTAGGCGGCGTCGGCCTTAAGCGTGGCATCGACGAGTAACTTGGCACCTGGGTGGGTGTTGAGCGCCTCGCGGCTCGTGAAGGTTTCAACCGGCTTGCCGCCCCAGGCGGATTTGATCATCCCGACAGGGACATCGAGTTCTTCGTGGAGGTATTTCGTGAAGAAAAAGGCGACCGCCGAGTAGTTGGGGATCGTCTCAGGTGTCGCGGCGGTCCATTCGCCTTCGATGTCATCCTGAGGCTCGGTAGCGGTCACGAGAGGGGCGTCAAAGGTGCGAATCGCGGGAAGATTGGTTTTTGAAATCATCTCGTCATACTCTCTGACGCGACTCATCGGGAAATACATGTTCGACTGTCCCGAGGCGAACCAGACTTCACCGACGAGGACGTCCTTGATGACACGCTTTTCGTCATTCGCCTGAATCGTGAGTTCGGCTCCGGTCGCATCCGCTTCGCCCGTTGCGATTTCTACTTTCCAGTGTCCGTCCTTGTCCGCCTGAGCGGTGACGGCTTCCCCCTTGAAGCTGACCTTGATCTCCGCCTTCGGCGAGGCCTTGCCCCAGATCGCGGCGGGACGTTCCCGCTGCAACACCATGTGGTCGCTGAAAAAGTGAGGAAGCGAAAGCTCAGCCTTCAGGCTGGACGCTGAGGAAAGGCACACTGCCAAAGCGATGAGAAACGATTTCATAAGAGAGGTGTAGCGGATCGGGCGATTGCGATCAACGCCCGTATACGAGTATTTAGAGGGCACCGGTCCCGTCACGGGGCTTGATCGTTCTCATCGGAAGTGAATCGGAAGTGAATCGGAAGTGAATCGGAAGTGAATCGGAAGTGAATCGGAAGTGAATCGGAAGTGAACCGGGGGTGAATCGGGGGTGAATCGGGGGTGAATCGGGGGTGAATCGGGGGTGAATCGGGGGTGAATCGGGGGTGAATCGGGGGTGCGTTGAAAAATGGGCTGAAAGTCCATCCGAACACAGCCCGGGACTTCAGTCCCGGGACCTTGCCGCCCCCATCAATCCGTCCTGAAGGGACGGCCGCGAGGGTAGCTTTCAAGAAAATCAGGATGCGACCTCAGTTCTCCGCCTTCAGCGAAATCCGGTGCACCGCCTCGTCTGATACCGGAAGGTTGTAGACTCGGCTCCACGTCCCGGTTTCCGCATCGTAATCCGTCTGCCAGAAATCATTTCCATGAACGCTTTGATCGAGAGGTTCTCCATCAACGCTCAGAACGTAGCCACTGTGGGACTTCAGATGGGAAAAGGTGAGGGGAACATACCCGATCCCGCCCTCGAGGGTGAACGCGACTTCCTCCGCCTCCGCTTCGACAGCGATATCGGGGTAACGGTGAATCAGCTTCCCTTTCGAGACTACGACGGTCCGGTCATTGCCTTTTGCCTCGCGATGAATCGTCTCCCAACTGTTCGGGTGTTGTCTCAGGGCGTTGCGAAGCCCTTCGTTGGGGCCGTAATAATCCTCCGCAGCCTGCGGCGCGATGATGTGTTCGATCGTCGCTTCGATGAAGTCACCGGCCTCAAATCGCGTCACCCCCGGGGGGGGAACGATATCGATCGTAGAGGAATCGATTTGGAAGCGCGTCATCCCGCGTTCGGCAATCCACGGGGACGCTTCTTTCCCGCCGAGACGAGCCTTCCACTCGCGAATCACCAAGCCCCGGTTCGGCCACGCGCCCTCCTTGTCTCCCTTGATCGCTTCGCCGTGATGCATCGATACCCAGGGCGTTTCACCGCTCGCCTCTTTCGGTTCGTCCCGGTAGACGTCGCCGCCCCACTGCGCATTCCACTCCTCTTTGACTCCGCCGGCATCGCCGAGGGCGAAGCGTTTCTCGCGGGTCGAGTTGTAGGTGTCGGTGCCTACCTGAAAAATAACGAAGCGGGAAAAATCAGTCGGCGCGTTGACGTCCATCCGGATCCGGTAGGTGCCCCGGATCAAATCATCGGTGCGCCCGAGGCTCACGGTCTCCGTGTGCGTGATCGTTGGGCCTGCCTTTCCTGAATAGGTCACTTCGGTGAGGCAGGGACCCTGACGAAGATACTCTGTCTGCATCGAGGAATGAAGAATCCGGTTTCCCTCCTTGTCGGAAAAGTAGAAAAAGTCGCCGCCGCCGACGTTGTTGGTCCATGACCATTTCGGGTCTTTTCCCATCGACGTCACCATGACCGGGCGCACGTCGGTGATCGAACACTTGGCCTGAGTTTGCTCGGGATTGTAGCAAATGCTTTCGCCCCAGGATCCGATCGCGCTTTGATGCCAGAGCTGATTTCCACCCCATCCGATCAAACTGAGTTGGGCGTGAGAGGCGGCTGCGACGCCACCCCAATGACCGTAGGCAATCGTGAGCTCGAGGGTAAGGTTAGACTTTGCGGGAAGGTGGATCTGACTGATGCCGTGGAACCACATTTCCGCGTAGGTGCCGCCTTTGGGATCGTTGTGCCAGTTCTTGCTCAGCTGCACGGGAATGCCGGTGGGATTTCCGTTTTCATCTCGCAGGATCGCTGAGACGCCGGTGATGGGTGCCCCCAATCGCTGGCGTATTCCCCGCGAAGTTTTTTCAAACATGAGACGGGCGGTTTCTTCGACCTCTCCGGTATTGGATAGAACGAGTTTCACGCGTTCGAGTACGTCATTCGACGGAGCGGAAACGTCTTCGGGGAGGATAGGTTCAATTCCGTCGAGATTGACGCGATGCCATCCGAGCGCGGCATCATAGGTCACAGGGCGCGCTTCGTTTTTGCCGATCTCGATCGCCTCGACCGTGATGGGGGAGGCTGATTCGGATTTGGTAAACAATGTGGGATTGATCGCTAGCGCTACCTCATGGGACTCGTCGGACCAGTTCGTCGAGGCGGGGAGCGACCATTGCTCACTCAGTTCTTTTCCTGCTGAGGCAAGTTTGATCTCCATCGAGGCGTTGGTCCATACTTCCGGAAGCTGGCTCATCGATGCCTGACCTTCCTCACGAAAGGTCCACTCCTTCACCGGCTTCAGCGCGGGGCGTTTCAACTCCGGCTTGTTGAAATGCTGCCGGAATTCCTCAAGTTTCAGGGCGCGATCGTAGTAGCGCACTTCATCGATCGCTCCGCGAAAATGGTAGCCGTCGCCAAAGTTGTCACCGCGACCTCCGAAAGTGATCGAGGCGGGAGAGGGAACCCGCTCTCCATCGATCACTTCCTCGAGGATAAACTTTCCGTTCGCGTAGAGTCGGAGGCTTTCCTCATCGTAGCTGATTGCGAGATGGTTCCACTGGTTGAGTTTGAGTGCGCTCCCGCGCTCCGGTGGCAATCGATGGGAGTTGTCACGGCCGCCTCCGGTGTTGAAACGGACTTCAGGCATCGCGCCGGATTTGAGCAATATGCCGACGTTGCCATCGGCGATTTCATTGTTTCCCCGACAGAGCAGCCATGGCGAATTCTTACCCGCCTGAAAGTCGGTGGGAACGAACGCCCAGAATTCGATCGTGAAGGCCGCGGTGCTGAGTGCGGGATCCTCCGGGATCACAAAAGCGTTTTCCCCGTCGAGGCCAAAACCGCCCCGAACGCGACCGAATGAATCCTCGCCTGCCGCAATCGGTTTGACCCCGGGATGCCCTGTGAGAACGAGAGCGAGACGATCGGTCCACGCCGCGGTCTCGAGCCTCATCTCGGCATTGAGAACCGCTCCGTCTTCCGCTTTAAAAACGAGATCGGTGATGTCGCCGCGTTGAAAGAAGCGACCCGACTCGATCAACCTCGGTCCGGTGAACCGTGTCCACTCGCCGCCGCTGACGCCTTCGTAGACTTTGCCATCGACCGTGATTTGAAGCGCGAGATCAGCGGACGGCAGTTCGAAGACCGCCTCCGTATCAGCCTCGGCCGCTAGCGGGCCAAAATGAGGAATTGTCAGGCTTGGGGTATCAAAAGCGAATCCGAAATTACCGGTGCGAATGACGCGGTGCCAGGGCGCTTCGGGAAGGAGGCCGGGAAAACCGTCCCGCCACCACATCGAGGTGGTGTCTTCCGCCCGGGGCATGAAAGGTGAGATATCCTCTCCCGATTCTGCGTCGACAGAGAGATTACTCATGAGTGATAAAGCCAACGCGGCTCTCAGTATTCTAGTGGTCATCAGATGGGCTGAATGAAAATGAAATTAATGTTCTGTCAGGTATTTGACGAGGAGGTCGACCTGCTCTTTCGGGAGCACCGCGGAAAAGTCCGCCATCGGGACCGCTTCGTAGCCTTTTACGATAGCGGCCTGTGGCTTGAGAATGGATTCCCGCAGGTAATCGGCATCCGTCGTGATCGTGATTTCTTTGCCGTCACGAATCACGGTTTGCTTGCGTCCCGCAAGACCCTGGAAAGTGGGGCCGATCAATTTCGTGCCGTCGGTCGAGTGGCAGGCGCTGCAGTAGTTTCTGAAAATCTGCGCTCCGGTCAGTTTCTCGACAGGTCGAACGAAGTTCTTGTCGGTTGGCTTGAGGTGAACGGTGATCGTCGCGGTTTCTGCGTCGGCTGGAATCTCGACGATTCCGTGACCGCTCCAGCGAAGGCTCTCGTCGAGCTTGATCTGGAGATGGTTCGTGGGGTTGATCCGGTAGAAGCGCGCTTCCCTGCTCTTTTCGGGGAAACGCAGCACCAGCATGACGACATGCGGCTCGGGGGAAACGATATTTTGCTCAACAGGGACGCCATCGACCTCGAAGCGAAACGTGGGGGCTCCGGTGATCGTGTCGCGATCGTAGCCCTTGAATTGAACGGATTCAGGAAGTGCCTCGGGATCGCCGACGCGAAAAGGAACTTCGGCGGTGTCGAAGGGCTGCTTCTCTCCGAGGATCTTGCAGCCGTAGCCGCCGCGACCGGTGATCTCGCCGCTGAAGTCGAGGAACTCTCCGTGCCATGCGAAGGCAGGGGCGCAATGGAGCACGTCAAAGGCGTAGTTGAATCCGCCGGGAACACCGACCGCGACCATGCGCGGGAGCGATCCCTTGATGACGCAGCGTTGCACGAGAACGCGATCCGTCACCACGATGTCGTTCGGCTGCTGCGCGAGAAGCGGGGAGACGATCAGTCCTAACAGAAGTATGATTCGAGTGAAGAAAATCATGGGAGAAGCTGGTTCAAGGTGTAGATGCCGTAGTTGTTCTCGAGAGTGAGACCGGACTTGGATTTCAATTCGGGAAGTTGGATCTGATAGATGAATTCGGCCTTCAATGGGAGCTGGAGAGACAGCGCCATTCTATCGGGTGAAAGTTTCAGTGCTTTGACGGGGACTTCGGCTTCCTCTTTCATTTCGGAGCCGTAGCCGTCCCAATACTGGTAGTGAAATTCGGTGACGCCAATATCGGACAAGGCGACCTCGTCACCATTGAGCGGCTCAGTGAGGTGAACGTCAAACCCGCTTTTGGTGAGCTCGATCCGATGCATTTCGAAAGGTGTTTCCCCCTCGTTAAAGCGGATCACTTCAATCGCGGGATCGCCAGCGGTCCAGCCCCGTCCGACCGAACCGACCCAGAGATTGCCATCGGGATCGAAGGCGGTTGAATAGGAGGAACTTTTCAACGGACGAATGAAAGGAAAGACCGCGCCCTGGTAAGCTCCGCCGACTTTCTCCAGTGCGACGCGAACGACATTCCGGTGCGCAATGTCAGCGATGAAGACCTGACCGCCGAAAGGTCCAAAGCCCGACTCGGGAGCAAACGACGGATGGCCCGGCGAGTTCGTGAGATCCCCGTGGGAGAGCCACACAGCAGGGCGTTTTCGAGTCGGAGCAAACTTCGCTTTCTCCAGCTTCGGGACCGACTCGGGCATTGCGGCGTTGTTCGTGTAATCGAGCACTGCCGGCGTGAGACCAAATTCAGGTTTGTCCCAGAGTGAGGCGGGATGACCGAGAAAGTCACCTTCTTCAACGTGGCTCAGGTAGGACGACGCGACCCAGTCTCCCTGGTTGTCGGTCACAAAGAGTTCGTCCGCCGCGTTCATCCCGATACCGGCGGGGGAGCGCAAGCCTGAGGCGAAAGGAGTGAGGGTTCCGTCAGGATTGTGACGCATCACCCAACCGCGATAACCGAGCGGTGATGTCATTTGGTTAGGATTTGTATCCGTCACGACGTGATAGCCGCGCGAGGCGAGTCCGGTCGAGAAAAAGAGCTCTCCTTTCGCGTTCATCTGCGGGCCGTAAGCGAACTCGTGATACTGACCGGTGAAGCGGTAGCGGTTCTCAATCGTTTCGTAGGAATCGGCAACGCCATCGCCGTCGAGGTCGCGCAGCAGAGTCAGTTCGGGGCGCTGCATCACGTAGATGCCGTCACCATCGGGCGCGACGTGAACGCCGTTCGTTTCGTTGAGGCCGTCGGCAAAGAGTGACCACTTGCCATCCTCGCGCTTCCAGATCCCTCCGGTTCGCGTCGAAACGTAGACGGTGCCATCCGGCGCAAAATCCATGAAGGTCGGCTCAAAGATGAACGGGGGAGTCGCCGTGGGAATTTCAATCGCTTCGATCGAGTAGCCGTGGGGAACCGTCGGGCTTTCTTTGCGGCGAAGATACGTCACTGTGAATTCCGTCTGATTGGGATGGAGGTTCTTGATGAGGTTGCGCTGGTTCTGCTGTCCGTTCGTTGAGACGCGTCGGAAATGCGTTTGCTGCAGCCAGTAGTTCAAATACTCCGGCGATTCCCTGTTCGGCTTGAGCGAAAAGTGGACGTGCTGGAGCTGTTCAGACACGTATTCGAGCGTCTCTTCGACCTCCCACGCCATGCCTTTCTCCTCGAGAGCGAGGTCATACTGAAAGAAGACTTTGCCATCGCGGATCTCATAACCCTTCCACTGGTGATCCGTCGTCTTGCGACCTTTCTCACCGAAGGACCACGGGGGCGTTTTCTCCAAATAGAATGATCTCAGGGCTGAGGTGTTCAGCTGGAAAGCCCCGTCCGCGTCGAGTCTTCCGAATAGCCCCGTCCAGATCCCCTGCATCGCGAACTGATTGGGATCGTAGAGGTGATGCACCCCGTCAGCGGTTCCGACGGCGAGTAAAGGAAGTTTCCCGTCCTCCGCGGGAGCGACTTCGCGAACGATGAGCCCGCTTTTGATGACGAGCTCGTTTCCTTCACCAAGTTCCGTCGTGCCGTGTTTATCCTCAGCGACGCAGAGTGAGAAAAGACTGAGTTGAAGTAAAAAGAAAATAAATGGTTTCATGCAATTACGGAGTCTTGGAATCGGGCTGTTGTTGAATCCATTCCAGCTTCGAAACGACGGTGCGGTTGGCTTCGTCGGTAAAGTGAAGACTCGATTTCGTCGATCCATCATACACATCGATCACAAAAGTGGAAATGTTGGACCAATCGGTCATCTCCGTTTTGTCCCGCGTTTTGAAATCGGAGGCGGTGAAAATGAGTTCCTGTTTTCCGGACTCCGGGATCTCTCTGGAGGTGGAGTAGTCGATCTGCGGGTCTTTGACTCCGGCGATGTATCGGTTTTTCGCGATGCGAAATCGATAGCTGAGTCCTTTCTTGCAGGGGACAATCGTCACTTTCAGTGAGGCCTCAGCCGGAGGTGTCGTCGCGCGGGGATCGCGAAATTTGTAAGTGAGAAGTCCGCCGCGGGGATTGAAACCCCAGTCGCGGAAGCCGTCCTTTTCGATGTCGGAAAAGACCGGCTGAGGTTTCGCCTCTGCGCTGAGCAAAGCGGTATTCAGTTCCTCCGGATAGTAGGCGGCGGCTTTCGACGTGATCGTGAAGTTCGACGCGGTGCCCATCAGTGATTCGACGGGCGAATCGAGCTTGTAGGTGCAGTTCGCAAAAGCAAAGAGAGGCAGCTTGTTCCTCACCGGAAGTTCCACGCTCCGGGTCCCGTCTTTTTCATCGACGTCAGCCTCCACCTGAATCCAGAATCGCGAACGCGGGTTCGGATCGTGGCTGTAGTAAAACTCGACTCCGACGAGGTCCTGTTGATCAGGGATAACCGAATATCGCGCGGTGTCTTTGTCAGCCTCCACCGTAAATGTGGAAGTAGGCGTCTTTGGATGCGTGATCTCTTTTCCGGTCAGATACTGATCGAACCAGCGATTGATGAGGATCCACTGTTCGGGCCCGAGGTTGTGATTGAAATTGAGGTTCTGGCTGACGCGCCAATTGTCGTGGGGGAGCGACTCCATCGCCACGTAGATATGATCAAAGGCGGAATGAAAATCATCGGTCGCACTCAGGAACATGACAGGGCACTTCGTGTGCGGGTAGTAGGACTGCGATTCCATCGTTTTCGCGAAGAGGGCAGCGTGGTCGTGATAGCCTCTCGCGCTTCCTGAATCGGGCACACCGGGGAAATCCGAGGTGATGAATCCGGCACCGCCGACCATGGGAATGACCGCTTTCAGTCTCGGATCAATCGAAGCGTAGGACGTGATATTGCCGCCCATCGAGTAGCCCGTGAAACCGAGCTTTTCACCGTCGACTTCGGGTTGTTGCTCAAGGAACGTGATCGCTCGTCGCCCTGCGTAGGTGAGCATGAACCAGTTGCCGTTTCGGGGGCTCAAAACGGGATCGATCGTGTGTTCGTCAGGGAGAAAGTTCAGCTTGGTGTGTTCCCGCAAGGCCCCGGGGTAGAACTTAGGACCCTGGCTCGGGTCGATCGCACCCCAGTCGGTGTTTTTATCTATCCCTTCGACGATCTCGCGCCCGCCCCAGTTGATGTCGACGGTGGCGAATCCGTGCTTCGCGAAGTAGACGCCCCGGTCGCGTTCGGCACGCTGTCCGCCTCCATGAGCCCAGACAAAGGCGGGAGCGTTCTTCGCGCCTTCGGGAAACGTGTAGAAGGCAGCGATCCTCGATTTTTCCCCTTTGAAGGTGCCGACCGTGAAGATCACATAGCGTGAGACAACGCCGTCCTCGATCGATTCCTGCACGATTTCGGTTTCAAGCGCGTCTTTTCGGAAATCAATCCCGCTCCAGAGGTCGACGACGTTGTCGGGGACCTCCTCTGCTGTGTAGGGCGTGAGCGAGTCTTCCGCGATCAGGCTTGGTAAAAAGCACAGGGAAAGAACTGAGAATAAAAGATTTCTCCATTTCATAGGTGGGGTGGGGAAGGCGGATGAGAATCTGACGGAGCGACCGTTAAGATCGGGTCTTCAGATAGATTTCCTGAATTTCGTCCGCGGTGAGTGCCGTCTTCCATGCCGACACGGTGTCGATCTTCCCGACAAAATTGCGGATTGAATACTGCTTTTCAGTGCGTTCGTAGGGCATTCCCCAGTTACCGATTTCGGCAGCTCCGAGTTGAATCGTGCTGTCGGATTGCAGCGTTTCGCGGGAGACTTCCCGACCGTTGATGAAATGACTCACGTCACCCGCGGTGCGGTCATAAACGGTGCAAATGAAGCTCCACGTTCCGATTCGTTTGGGACCAAACAGCACCGGTGATCCGTAGCCACTCGCCTTCATCTTCTCCGATTCGGAAAAAAGCCGCATTCCGAGGCGCAGGTTGCCTTCGGGAGAAATTTGCCAGTGTGCCCGGCCGGGTTCGTAGCCATCCGTCAGCAGGAGCGCCTGCGTTCGGCCTGTTCTCGCATCCATCCGCACCCACGCGCTCAGCGTCAATTGGTCGAATTCCCCGGGGACTTCGATCCTGACACGGTCGCCGGGACGTTTGAATTCGAGTGCGCCTTTATCCGCCCAGCGGCCGTGGGAACGTTCGCTTCCGATGATTCTTCCGTGCGTCGCGGCGATACTCCGGTCCACGAGGGTGGAGCCGTCTTTCTCGAAATCGTAGTGAAAAAGGAGTCGAGGATCGCTGATCACTTCGCTATTCCATTTCTTCCAGAGTTGAAAGCGCCTTTCTTTGACCTCTCGATCCCGCTGATGCAATTCTTCGAAGGAAAGGAAATCTTTGGATTGTGATCGGATCGCCGCTTTTTCCCCCGTGCTGCTGAATGAGATTCCCGAACCGCCCGGGAGCCGCGTTAGATGATGGGGAGCGCGTTGTCCGTCCGGCGGATACAGTTCCACTTCGCCGTCAAAGACCTGCACTTTTGCTTCACCGGTTTTTCCGATTTCGACACCGAATTCGGTGCCGAGATCGACGAGTTCAAACTGTGAGGAAGTCACCGTGAATCCACGCGCATTTTCAGGCACGAAGGCCCGCAGTTTCCCGGTTCGACAAAGGACTTCATTGACCGAAATGAGCTCGAGATCGACGGGCCCTTCAAGAATGACCTCGGCGCCATTGTAGAATTCGATTTGGGCATGTCCGGACTCGAGCTGGAGAGGGCCCGGCGAAAGAATGCTTCCCGCCGCCAGCGAAACATCGTCGGAGGAGACCCATTCGGCATCAACGGAGTATTCGATCACAGCGATTCCGTCGTCGTGTTGATCGGCGACCTCATTGTTTCCGCCACCCCCGATAAAGAAGCCACCCAATCCGGTTCCGATGAAAAAGACGAGTCCGGCGGCGGCAGCCCACGGGATCCACTTGTTCGACTTCGGTCTCGAAATCGGAGTCGGTTCCGCCCATGCCTGTTCCATCAAAATGGTCTTTTCCGCCCCTCGATAGAGGTGGGCATCCATCGTTAAATAGCGTCGTGTCAGGAACCGGAACTCCTCCGACTCCATGAGCGCTTTCTCGAACTGCGCGAACGCTTCGGGCGAAATCGACTCGTTGCAATACGCTTCGACCCACTGCTTCTGTTCGTCGGTGAAGTGCAGACTCATGCCGGTTCTCCCTCCTCGCTGATCGTCTGATTGATGCACTCGAAAAGTGAGGCCCGAATCCGATTGAGCCTCATGTAGAAAGTCCCCGGACGCACTCCGGCACGTTCCGCTTCCTCCTTCACCTTGATGCCGGGGGTGTAGGCAATCGTGACGAGTCGTCGCTGTTTGTCGGAGAGTTTTGAGAGGCATTTCTCGAGCGCCTCGTATTCGGACTGCCGCTGATCGCATTCCGCGGTCGCTTCCTCCGCCATGATCTCAATGAGCTCGGAATTGAAGGAAAGTTTGTCCCTCGCCATTTTGCGGCGGTAGGAGAGCGCCTTGAAACGGGCGATCATGCAGACCCATTTGATGAAAGACGTTCCGATCTCGAAGTCGTCGAATTTCCGCCACGCAACGAGCGCGACTTCCTGCACGATTTCGTCCGCGTCGTGCCATCCGGGAACAAGCGTGCGCGTGAAGGTCCTCAATGCCTGCTCATTGCGGGCAAAAAGCTCCACGAATTGTTCATACTTATCCTGGGTGACGTCATCTTCCATGCATCAGGTAATTGCAGAAAGGCCGGAAACCTCACAGATTTTCCGCGGAAATAGACGGCGCGATCGCGGGTCCCTCGCTGCCTGTAGCCACTTCTGGCCGCTCACCTCGCAGATTCATAACCGTTCGAACCGGGTTCAACAGGGTCAGGCCAGTGATTTAACCCTGTTGCCTCTCCTTAAGACCGTTCGATCACGCTTTTTTGAACAGCATGCTGATTCCCACGAGAATCATAAGAACGGCGAAGATCTTGGTGAGCTGATCGTTGCTGAGCTTTCGCACCCAGCCGGTTGCGAAGTAGGCGGCGAAGATGGCTCCGATCGCGGTTGGCCAGAAAATGTGCCATTGGACGAGTCCCGTCTGATTGAATCTGGCCACCGCCATGATTGACGTGGGAATAATCACCGCCAGGCTCGTGGCCACCGCCTCTTTCTGCTCCATTCCGAGGAGAAAGGTGAAGGCCGGAACCATGACGATCCCACCCCCGACGCCGCAAAGACCTGCCGTGACTCCGGCAAAGAGTCCAATCCCGAGCGGGAGAAAGAGCAGCTTTGGAGTCATGTCAGGATTCGGGTGACGAGTTGGTTGAGGACCGTTTTCGGGTCGAGGCTTGTCGTGACGAGGCGCAAATTGGCTTCGAGGCAGGCATCCAGTGCCACCTTCAGCTCGGCCACGGTGAAGCGACCGGAAATCTGGGAGGCGAGAAAGAGAGGGTAGGATGATACGTTGCCATCCTTTTTCCGGGGGAGGTGCGCCGTCTCGGATTTAGGAAGGGCATCCACCGCTTTCTGGAAAGGCGGGTAGTTGCGGCCCGGGCGGAGTCCGTGGCGTTCGATGAGGTCCCGTGCGTGGAGGAGGCTGCGGATTTTGGGCACGATCGAGGCGAGGAGAATCCCCACGGCACTCTCGCCCTGACTCAGCTGACGATCGATGAGATCCAGCGCCTTGGGGAGATTTTTCCGGGCGATCGTGTCACCGATTTCAAAAATCACGCCGATGTGGCTCGATGCAGCGATCCGGCTGATGTCTTCACCGGTGGCCGGTTTGTCGCCGACGTAGAGGGAAAGCTTTTCGATTTCGCTGTCGAGCATGCGGGTTTCCGCCCCGACCATGAGCACGAAACGTTCGAGAGCGTCGCCTTCGAACGTCAACCCGAGCTCTTTCGATTTCTTGTTCACAAGGCTCATCACCGCGGTTTCCCAGCCGTGTTTGGAGATGTCGACCTTGTCGAAAATTTGCGGCTTCGTCAGTTTGCCGATCTTCTTGTAAAAGACGCGTCGTTTGTCGACGTCGGTCGCGGAAATGATGACCTGAACCTCGGGGGGCAGCCCCGATTCGAGCACTCCAATGAGCGCTTCGACGGCGCGCAGGGTGGTCTCCGCTTTTCCGGTCTGGGTGTCGCTGAAAAAGGTCGCGCCCTGGAGCCAGACCACCTTTTCTCCTCCGAAAAAGGGAAGCGTCTGAATCGCTTCAATCGTGCGGCCCACGATCTGGGAAGCGTGATCGGCGTTGTCAGCTGCGCCCGCGATGACTTCGAGCCCGAACTCGTCGTCTTTAGGCGCTATTTTACGAGAAAGAAGCAGCGCGCCTTCTTTGACGCGGGCCTCGTCGGTTCCGAAAAATGCATGAATGTTGGAAGCTCCTGCCATGGACAGGAAGAGGTAAAACGATCTCGCTCATTCCGCAAGAACCGAAACGGGCGTCTCTTCCGAAAGAGAACCCCGTTCAGGCATTCACGCAGGGAGAAATCGCCCCGGTCAGAGGGGGCTGTCCGGGGAACTGAGAGCATTTGAGAGCTTCTGTCTCACTGGTCTTTGATCAACTGCTCAACCGCGGCCCGGACTTCTGCGAGCTTCTCCTCGGGGATTGAACAGGCGGGGCCATGTTCGATAAAATGTTCGAGACTTTGGCCACGGGCACCGCCGCCGCCGTGCGGATTGTGTTTGTGGGTGTACCAGAGGAGTTCTCCCGTGTGGAGGTGAACGCCATCGTAGCCCCAACGGTCTTCATTCCATTGCCAATCTTTTCTCATAGACTTCGTTCAATCGGTTGGTTGGCGCGTGTGGGCGGATCGAGCTCCGGCCTGTCCGCGGCCGCTTAACGTTTCGTCATTCGAAATGCCGGTTATTCGAGATCCAGCACGATGCGATTCTGATACTCCATTTCCCCGGGCGTGTTGGGGAATTCCTTCTTGGTCTTCGCAGCGACAGGAGCAGGACGGGCGCTGTTGATCGTGTCGGAGGGAAGTCCGCCTTTATCTTCCAACCACTCGATGAGACTGAGTGAACGGCCCCAGGCGAGTGCTTTTCCGTTGTCCTGATCGGGGGCGTAAAAGCTCGTCACGGTGATCTTCTTTTTGTCAGTCAGCAGAAGATATTCGGAGATTTGCTTCAAGACAGGCTCGGAGAATTTGTCGATTTCAACGGGATCTGACTCTTCGAAGAGATCGTCAGCAGGGAGTGCGATGCGCGCCCGGGAAGCGGATTCGACGATGTTCAGTTCGCGCCGCATCTCGGCGAGACGTTTGATCGTCGCGACGCTCTGGGGCGGTGTTTTTGCTTCGACCCGCTGGATCGCGATCACTTTTGATCCGTCCAGTTTCTGATCCTTCACCGGTTGGGTGGAGGAGGTGATCGTCGCTTTCTGAGCCGCGATGGGCGTTGTCGGTTGCTGCACCCGTGAAACGTTACTCGAGCTGTTGAAAGCGGGCTGACTTACGGCGGGAGGGGCGCTGGTCGTCGTCTCCGGAGCGTTATCGAGCGATTTGGCCGAGTTGGCGGGAATCTTTACCTGAGCTTCAGAAGCGCCTGCGTAACCGAGGACGATTGCGATGATGATGAGAAATAACGGGGTTCCTATATTCATGTCTGCGTTCGGTTGGTGTCTGTCTGTTATTGCCGTGAAACCGGGCAACGTGACATTCCTTGGACGCAGGAGTCCGCCGTTTCAGGCGGACTTTTTTTGGCGAATCGTCGCGATCAGCCTTTGAAATCAGGCCAGAACTCTTTCTTTTTCTCGAGGGAGTATTCCGGCTCGTCGCTGTTGTCGTCGTAGTATTCGCGGAGATCTTTGAGTTTCTCCTTCATCTCCGAGACGAGCGTCTTGTCGGCGGTTTCGTAGATGTTGGTGAGTTCGTCAGGATCTTCCTGAAGGTCGTAAAGCTCCCAGACGCCGAACTGATAGAAGTAGATCAGCTTGTAGCGATCGGTGCGGATTCCGTAGTGACGAGGCACCATGTGAACGCTGGGATACTCGTAGTAGTGATAGTAAACGGCGTCGCGGAAGCTGCCCTCATGCTCGCCTTTGAGGAGAGGCACGAGCGACTTGCCCTGAAGATCGTCGGGGATTTCAGCGCCGGCCATCTCGAGGAAGGTGGACGCGTAGTCGAGGTTTTGCACCATCTCCTGATTGCGGGAGCCTTTCTTTGCATTGCCGGGCCATTTCACGATGAGAGGCATCTTGAACGACTCCTCATACATCCAGCGTTTGTCATACCAGCCGTGGTCTCCGATGTAGAAGCCCTGGTCGGAGGAGTAAATCACGACGGTGTTTTTGTCGAGCTTCAGCTCCTTGAGTGTGTCCATGAGCGTGCCGACGCTTTCGTCGACGCCTTTGACGCAGCGAAGGTAGTTTTTCGCGTAGCGCTGATACTTCCACCGCACGAGAGCATCGCCGCTCAGGTTCGCTTTGTGGAAGGCCGCGTCTTTGGGATCGTAGGCGGCGTGCCAGGTCGCGAGTTGTTCCGGTGACATGCGCTTCATGTTGACCCAGGCTGATTTATCCTGACGCTTCTGGGTGTTGGTGCCCTCGAAATCGGCGGTGAGGTCGAGGAAGAGATCGTAGTTGATATCCATGTGGTTATCGATCTCGAGCTCCTGATATTTGGCGGCGAGGGTGTTGTCCTCCCACTTGTCGAAAAGGGTGGGCGGCTCGGGGATTTCGACGTCGTCATAGAGGTGGAGGTGGCGTGCTGCCGGCATCCAGTTGCGGTGGGGAGCCTTGTGCTGAACCATGAGCATGAAAGGTTTGTCGTCCGCGCGCTTTTCTTTGAGCCAATTCACCGCGAGGTCGGTGACCACGTCGGTGCAATGCCCTTCAATTCTGACCTTTCCCCCGGGCGTGTGGAAATCGGGGTTGTAGTAGAGTCCCTGACCGGGGAGAACCATCCAATCGTCGAATCCCTGAGGATCGCCTTTGAGGTGGGATTTCCCGTAGATAGCGGTCTGATAGCCGATTTTCTGAAGGAGCTTGGGAAAGGTTTGCTGGTTCCAGTCGAACGAGTTTCCATTGTTCATGAAACCGTTCTTGTGGCTGTGTTTGCCGGTCTGAATCACAGCACGACTCGGTCCACAAATCGAGTTGGTGCAGAAGCTGTTTTCAAAAAGCATGCCCTGTGAGGCCAGCTTATCAATATTCGGCGTCGGATTTACCGATTTGAGCCAGCCATTGTAAGCACCAATCGCGTGAGGCGCGTGATCATCGGAAAAGATGAAGACAATGTTAGGGCGGTCAGCCGCCTGAGTGAATGAAACCAACCCGACAGCGAGCAACAGGGGAGCAATCAGTTTTTGAAGCATCCACCTTTATGGCGCTATGGACGGTGCGCCGCAAGGGAATTCAGGCCCGTGGCGGTGGCAGGAATACGCAAAAATAATGCGGCAAATGCCCCGCCGGGAAACGTGTCTTATTTCACGCCGGGAAGCGAGCCGTAGCCGACAAGGCTTTTCTGATAGCCGGAGTTCAGTTTGAAAACATCGACACCTGCACCGTTGAGGCCTTTTTTCTTTTTGCCGCGGGCGCCGAACATGTAGTGCGTTCCGCTGTCACCCTGACCGAGGTAAACCATGACGTGTGAGACTTTGTGGCCCGATTTGTAGGTGCCTCCCCAGAAAATGAGATCTCCGGGTTTGATTCCTTTTCGTCCTCCCATGCTCGCGGGAATTGTCTTGGAATGCAGCATCGTGCGACTTTTCTTCAGCCAGTCGTATTGTTGGTAACTGGTGCGGGGCATGTCGGAGAAACCGAGATCCGAGAGGAGATACTTCATCGTCGCCGAGCAATCCATGCCGCCCTCAGAAGGGTGGTTGCCTCCGAATTTGTAAGTCAGATTGAACTTCGCGAGGGTTTCGGCGCGTTGACGCACAATCGAAATGAACTGGAGCATGTCCTCTGAAGGCTTGCCGGACTGGAAAAATCCACGCGAGCTTTTCTCCGACCGTGGAAACTTGTAGTCAGAATACGGGAGCTCATACGACGGCGGCTTCCAGAAAGGACGCTTGAACGAGACAAGTTGAGCATCGGCACCACCCTGCTGGCTGCCGGAGAGAAAGGGATTGCTCGCGGGACCGGTATCTTCAGGCGGGGAAAGGGGGTGCCTGGGCTTTTTGTCTTTCCTGAAAAGACCCGCCTCAGAATTCGCCGCCGAAGCGAGGAAAAGAAGGGTTAAAGCGGCTGAAATAAAGTGACGAAGGTGGGAAGTCTTCATGATTGAAAATTGTATCAAGTAAAAATACCATAATTATTATATTATGCAAGTCCGTATCAATTTCGGTCGGAGGGAGCGCGCGAGCTCACCGGAATGAACGCGAGGGGGGCAGTGTTGCAGAGTCGGCACCTTTCCCCGCAATGCCATGACACCGGGCCCGCCGGGACATCAGCACGTCGTGTATGCCTTTTGGCAAAAAGGCATCTACCCGCTCACGCGATCATCGGATGCCTGCGCCCGTATCACCCACAACATCCGGTCCCGCCCATTCGTATCAACCACAACATCCGGCCGTCTCGTGCTCAGACCTCCGTCGCCGCCTTCCCCTTGTTCATTTTCCGCATGATGCGGTGCTCTGCGATGTGCATGCCGTAGTCCGCGCCTGTCTTAAGCACCATGAACACGATCATGAGCCAGCCCCCCGACGAGAAAGCTCCACCGATCAGGATCGTGAGATGCATCGGAATGATTCTCAGATAGGGAAGCATCATCATCAGCCCGATATTGGGTCGGCGCTCGAGATCCGCCTCGACATTATTCCGGTAGGAAAACCAGTGACTGATGAGGAATCCCACCACCGCGAAGAGAATCCAGAGCAGTTCGAAAGTGAGCGATTTCTCCCCGCCGAGAGTTTTGACGAAGGCGACCGCGCCTCCTCCGAGGAATACGAGGTAGGCGAGGTGGAAAAAGCCGAAGTGCATCGCGAAGAACCACGCGGTCGAACGTTTGCCTTTTTCATCCTCCGGGACGGGTTGACCGTTAGAGGTGAATCCTTCGGTTGAAAACCGCTGCAGTTTCAGGATCCTCGCGACGTTGAACCCGCCGATGATGACGCTCTGGCACCAGTAGACGACGAGGAGTGGATAGAGCGGCCATCCCTGGAACACCGCGAGCAAGATCGCGAAGGCATTGCTGAGAAGAATCGATTTTCCCGAATAATCAGGTGATTCCGTTTTCACTGGCTTCCGGGATGTCACAACAGGTAAAGATCGACTGGCTATTCATCGCCGGTCTCTTCGACCGACCATTTGCCAATGTTGCCGATGTCTGCGCGAATGAAAAGGAGAACCATAGGGTCATCACGTTTTGATTTCTCATCAGGCATCGGGCGGCAGGAACCTGCGAGGACATAGCGTCCGTCGAGGAGGGTGACCTGAGTCGTGATTTTCATGCGATGAAAGATGGGCATGCTGACCTTCATGGCCTCCGGGGTATCTTCGCTGAACCAGTCAGTGTGACCGTTCGCGTTAATGATTTCGGGCGAGAGATTCAGATCGATCGTTGTTTCGTCAGCGCCAATGACAGGGTCCACTTCGAGAGTGATGCCCAGATTTCTTGTCTCGAAGGCCGAGGGGTAGGGGCCTGAGTCAGGCAACTGCGCCTTTTCGCCCAGTGTCAGTGTGCTCGGCATGCTCGGGGGACTGATCTCGGTCGGGTAAATATACTCATCGCCCGACTCCGTTTTCGCCCGCTGGCCGGAGCGGGCCGTGATCACAGAGGTTTCGAGAATCGCTCCGCGTTTGTCGTGCAGCCATTCCTGCACTTCCTTCCGCAATTCGGTCGCGTCGCCGGTCATCCGGTTGTCGAGCAGCCAGTCGCTGAAATCGAGATGCTCGACTTCGATGAACTCAACAATGACGTGGAGTTGTTTTTCGCTGTTGGAGGTGAAATTCTCGAGCGCCGCAGTGAGAATTTCGTGGTGCTTTTTCGTGCCGCGAAGCACGAGCGTTCCGATGGACTCGTTGAAGACTGCACTGACGCCGTCCTTGCCCGTGATAATGCCCATCGATGCCAGCTTTTCATCCGGCGTCACGCTCTTCCCTTTGCCCGTCTGTGCCGGAGGTGCAAAGGGATCATTAGATGAGGGCGTCGTCGTCCCTTGTTTCAGCCAGCGAAAAAAGGTCGCGGGCACCGTGTATTTGTTTGTGAATAGGAGCAGCGCTTTCGGCTTCGGTGAATCTGCGAGTTTCTCCGGTGCCTTGGGAGCGGGTGCTTCAGCTGCCGGCGCGGCGGGCTTTTCCTCTGCGTGAAGCAACGGCAGACAGCAGAAGGTAATGAGGATTGGGATCACGGTTTTCATTTGAGTGGGCTGGTGGGCGGGGGTTCGGATAAAGGCGGTAAGTTAGTGTCGGCCCGGAGGAAAAACAGAGAGGTCCTCGAGGGTGATCGCTTCCGTTTCGGTGCTGATTCAACGGCGACACGACTACCGAGAAACCCATACGTCATCTCCGGCAGCGAGATTGAAGAGGTGAGGTTCGTTCCGCTCCAGTTCCAGTGGTTGCCGGTCGGGGGCGAATCGGAACTGGTTGTGTCAGGATTCAGCGAAGTCGGATTCAGTTCCACCGAGCACCGTCTTGAGTCAGGATTGATCGTCAGCGTGGCTTCCATCGAACTCCCGAGCGTATGGGGTCGAAGTCTGTAGTTATCTTCGGATGAAAAGACGATTTGCTGCGACTCGATTTGAGAAGAGGAGCCATCCCTGACACTCAGCGTAATCGTCTCCTCGATCGTGGCATCGCCGTCGTGGACCCAGTGCTGAGCGGATTTTCGCAAGGGCGTGGCCGCGTCAGAAATTAGCGCGTTCTCAGCGATCCACTCTTCGAAGAGCGACGAATCCACATTGATGACCTCTAATATCAAGGTCGCATTCAGCGCGAGGTCTTCGGGACGGTCCGGGGGCGGGGCGTTCAAGACCTCGTATTCGCGAGGTGGTGTTTTACCGCATGAACTCGTCAGCGCGCACAGCGCGATGGCTGATGCCGCAAAGAATCCATAGGGCAAAAAGTGCATTCACCTGAGTATTTAAAATGAAGCGGGGGAAGGCAACCCTATAATCAGTTCAGATATCCGGCTCAAGCCTCGACCGTCCGGACACCCCGGAGCGCCCGACCGAGCCCGCGGACGGGGGCATCTTGCCGCAGCTACAGCGCTGGCGCGTATCCTGTAGGCGATGGCCGCGACTTCGCTCTCTGACCGTCCGGACATCCTTTACCAGATGACCGCGCCCACGGGACGCGGCAACAGCGCTGGCGCGTATCTTGTAGGCGATGGCCGTGACTTCGCTCTCTGACCGTCCGGACATCCTTTACCATACGACCGAGCCCGCGGGACTCGGCTACAGCGCTGGCGCGTATCCTGTAGGCGATGGCCGTGACTTCGCTCTCTGACCGTCCGGACATCCTTTACCATACGACCGAGCCCGCGGGACTCGGCTACAGCGCTGGCGCGTATCCTGTAGGCGATGGCCGTGACTTCGCTCTCTGACCGTCCGGACATCCTTTACCATACGACCGCGCCCACGGGACGCGGCTACAGCGCTGGCGCGTATCCTGTAGGCGATGGCCGCGACTTCGGTCTTCGACCGTCCGGACATCCTTTACCATACGACCGAGCCCACGGGACGCGGCTACAGCGCTGGCGCGTATCTTGTAGGCGATGGCCGTGACTTCGCTCTTCGACCGTCCACACCCTCCATACGCACCCTTTTACTTGCTCAGCAGTTCCCCCGATTGCAGATTGCCGCATGATTCGACGCTCTCTCCTACTATTCAGTGCCTTCTTTGCGATCAGCTCTTCCCAGGCAGCAGAGAAAACGAACGTCCTTCTCATTTGCGTGGATGATCTCCGACCGGAACTGAACTGCTACGGCGTCGACTACATTCACTCGCCTAACATTGATGCGCTTGCTGCGGGCGGGCGTCTCTTCACCAGCCACTACGTGCAGGCTCCCACTTGCGGGGCCTCGCGGTTCACGCTTCTCACCGGAAAATACGGTGGCTCTAACAATGAGGCGCTTTTTCTGCGATCCAAAGACATCGCCGGGAAAACAAAGCAGGTTGATCCCAGTATGCCGGCCTGGTTTAAGGCTCACGGCTACACCACCGTCTCGATCGGCAAAGTATCGCATCATCCCGGTGGGCTCGGGGGCGCTGACTGGAACGATCCGGCGCTTCCTGAAATGCCGAATTCGTGGGACCGCAACCTGTTGCCCTTCGGCCCGTGGCAACACCCACGAGGCTGGATGCACGGACTCGCCAATGGCGAAATTCGCGAGAAAGCAGGGGAGATGGACGTTTTCCAGGCTGTCGAAGGTCCCGACACGATCTACCCCGACGGTGCGGCGGTCGATCTCACGCTGGAGGAGCTGGAGACACTAGGCAAAGGGACCGCTGAAAAGCCGTTCTTTCTCGCCACCGGAATTCTGCGTCCGCACCTGCCGTTTGGAGCTCCTGCCAAATATCTCGAGCTATACAAAGATGTCGTTCTTCCCGCGACCCCGCATCCCACGAAGCCGGAAGGCAAAACGACCTGGCACAAGTCGGGTGAGTTCATGAAATACAACCGTTGGGGAAAGGACCCTAACACCGATGCCGCGTTCGCTCTCGAAGTCCGCCGTCATTATGCCGCCTGTGTCTCCTACGCTGATGCTCAGGTCGGACGGATCATCGCGAAGCTCGACGAGCTCGGCTTGCGCGAGTCAACCGTCATCGTCCTCTGGGGCGACCACGGCTGGCATCTCGGTGAACATGCGATCTGGGGGAAACATGCTCTCTTTGAAGAGTCGCTGCGTTCACCTCTGATTGTTTCCTACCCCGGCCTCGCACAACCGGGCGTCGCCACTTCCGGGCTCGTCGAGACACTGGATTTGTTCCCCACCTTGACGGATCTGACCGGTCTGGAGACGCCGGCTTACGCGCAAGGGACCTCGTTCCGTTCGTTGCTCGAGAAACCTGAAAGCACCGGAGGCGAAGCGCATTCCTACTTCAAAAATGCGCGGACGATTCGCACGGCCGACTACCGACTTATCGCGCACAAGGGTGGGTATTTCGAACTCTACGATGAAAGGGACGCGGACGGCGAAACGCGCAACATCGCCGAAGAGAATCCTGATGTAGTCAAAGCGCTGCACGCGAAGATCAAGGCGCGCTTCGCTCTCGAGTAATCAGGCCGGGGCGGGGTATCTTATTGCTGATTGCGGCGGAACCTGATTCACTCAGGGGGTGAAGCCTTGGTGCGCCCTTCCTCGACAGTCTCACGCAACATCTGCAGAGACCTTTGCGGCAATCGTCGTGCCCGGGGAGGGGCACTCGAAAACTATTTATACTAAATTCTAAGAATCCTCGCCGTCGCGGGTCATCCCTTTTGTAAGAGGATACTTTTCCCGTGAGAACGACCCGCCAGCAACCTGATTCAGAGACGATTCAAGCAATGTCGAAATCCAACCCAGATCATTCGACAGCGCCTTTGAAGCAATCGCTTCTGCAGCTCTTCGAAGCCGAGGAAACGCCTCTGCTGCGCTATACGTTTTCTCTCGTAGGACGTCGGGCGATTGCAGAGGAAATCGTCCAGGAGACCTTTCTTCAGCTGCACACGCATTGGGATACGGTCGATAACCCGGTCGCCTGGCTCTATCGCAGCGCCCGCAATCGCTCATTCAATTTTCACCGTGATACGAAAAGAGAAGTGCTCACTGACGAGGCTGAGACTCGAAGTTCGTTTCACAGCGGGCTTTCCGAAGCGAGTGAGACGCCCGAGGAGGTGCTGCACCGCATGGAAGCGGCTGGATTTTTACGCTTGTTAGTATCCGAGCTTGAGGAAGCCGATCGGCAATTGATCGATCTGAAATATTTTCAGGACCTCAAATACAAAGAGATAAGCGAAAAGACGGGGCTGAGCATCGGAAACGTCGGCTACCGGCTCCATCACGTGCTCAAGCAGCTCGCGGATAAACTTCAACAACTGGGAATCGACGGAAAGCAATGAAAGACGAATCTTTACATCCCTGGATTGAACCCGAACTCGAAGCCCGCATCGTCGCGCTCGTTCTCGGCGAAGCCTCTGATTTTGAGAAAGAGGGACTGGAACGGCTCATTGAAGAGAAGTCTGAACTGGGCCTTTTTCGGGAGCGAATCGCAGCGATGCATGCGCTTTTGAAAGAGAGCGGGAATGCCGCGTCCGAAAGTGATGCCGGCGAATGGAAGTTGGATCAGGAAAAACGCGGGAAGGTTCTCGAAGTGCTTGGCGGGGATGTGAAATCGCCGGTCGAGGTCACGACTCCTCAGGAAGCAAAGCGAAGCGGACGCCGCATTTTCCCTGCGTTTCTGAAAGTGGCTGCAGCCGCTGCCCTCGTCGTGTTTTTTCTCGGTTTTCTGATGCCCGCTTCGATCTCTACGAAGAAAGCGATGTATTCGATTCCTGAATCGGAAAGCAGGTTTTTCGATAAGGCGGAAGAGTCAGTGGATCAATTAGTGACGGACTATTCTTTCTTCGGGCGGAGCAAGGGAGCGGGTGTTTCAGATACGCCGGCGGATGGGGCGGATGGTGCGGATGGTCTGGGTAGCGATTTCGATTCGATCAAGTTCACTGGCAGCTCGAATCAGAGTGGCGCGTCCAGAGTGGAAATGGAAGCTTTGGTGCAACTGGGTAAACGAAGTTCCGATATGACGGTTATCCCGATTGAGAAGTTCGAAGTGCGTGATAAGCGGGCTGAATCAGCACCTCCGCAAGAGGAGCCAATGCGCCTCGCTGAATTGCCGAAAAGGAATACAGACCGTTTGAGTCGACAGCCCCTTTCGGGGGGCAAAGAGCAAACAAACGCGCCGGTTTCAGGCATCGAGGCTGAAGGTCTCGCCATGGCAGATCCCTATTTGAGTGACTTGGGCGAGAATGAATCCAAGCCGGGGAGGCGCCTGTTGGAAAGAGCCGATGCCGGCAGAAAAGCGGAGGCCAATGCTCAGTTCGGTCTTAAGAGTAAGGAGAATCAACTCGACTTTCCCGCGGCCCCTGAGGCTTCGGAGATTGTCGAAGCCGATTCGCTCGCTGATCCTCTCGCTGATTCTCTCGCCTATTCCCGGGTCGGTCACGGAGGTTATGGGATCAATAATCGTAGCGCAGTCGCCGGGGGGCTTTCATGGCATCAAGGGCCGGAAAGCGTCGACGGGGGGCTGGGTGCCCATCAGCAAAGTCAGGAAAGCGATACGCCGCAACCGCATTTCGCGCGTGGTCGCGTGACGTTCGAAAGTGAGGTGGATGCCGGGGGCAAAAACGATACTGAGATGCTCTCTTCTCTCAATGTCGCCGGTCAATCGGTCATCGACGGTGAGGCTTTAGCGCTGAAGAAGCCTGCGGTCACGAGTGCTCCCGTCCCTGCGACAATAACGGTTCGCGATGAGACAAAAGGACGGTTTTTCCTCGGGGCTTCGGCGGATGATAGCGAAATGATGACCCAGTCCAGAGGGCTCGACAGCAATGTTCCGGGGCAACCGCTCGCGCCTCCTCGCGGGGGAACTGAAGCAACAACGGCGACCGCTGTGAATGGTACCGTCATGTTCGGCGACGCCTTTTCCACGGTAAAGTCCGGGATGCTAAGCAGTGACCTCGATGCGGTGAGGCTGAACACGCCGGAGTTGAAAGCGAAGGAACTGGTGAGGGAAGTGCCCCTTTCGTTCAACGAACTGAGCGCAAAGGAAGAACCTTTCTCCACCTTTTCTCTCCATGTTAGTGATGTCTCTTTCAAGCTCGCTCAGGCGGCTCTCGCGAAAGGGGAATGGCCGGACTCAGAGCGAATCCGTATCGAGGAATTCGTGAATGCCTTCGACTATGGGGATCCTCTTCCGGGGCAGGATGAAAAGGTGTCAGCGGTTCTCGAACAGACGATCCATCCTTTTCTTCAGCAGCGCAATTTGCTCCGCGTTTCGATGCGAACCGCCGAGACGGGGCGCAATGCCTCGACACCGTTGCGTCTTACGTTTCTCCTCGATAATTCGGGATCGATGGAGCGTTCCGATCGTCGTGATACCGTGAGGAGCGCCTTCGCGGTTCTCGCTTCGATGTTGCAACCAGCCGATGAAGTCACCTTGATCAGTTTCGCGCGTCAGCCGCGTCTTCTCGCGGATCGCGTTGCCGGAGACCAGGCCGCGGCGCTCGTTGAGACGGTTGCGAACCTCCCGAGTGAGGGTGGCACCAATCTCGAAGCGGCTTTGGATCTTGCGTTTGAAAAGGCACTCGAGCAACAGACTCCGGGGGCGCAAAACAGAATCATACTCCTCACCGATGGCGCCGCGAATCTCGGTGATGCCCGTCCCGAAAAACTGTCAGCCCGTGTTGAAACGATGCGCAACGCCGGGATCGCCTTCGATGCCGCGGGGATCGGAACGGAGGGGCTCAATGACGAGATTCTCGAAGCGCTTACCCGAAAAGGCGATGGCCGTTACTACCTGCTCGATCGCAAGGAGGACGTCGACTCGGGTTTTGCGAAACAGATCGCGGGAGCGCTTCGGCCTGCGGCGGGGAATGTTAAAATTCAGATGGAGTTCAATCCGGACCGGGTCGGGAAATACAAGTTGCTCGGTTTCGAGAAGCACCGCTTGAACAAAGAGGATTTCAGGAATGACCAAGTCGACGCGGCTGAGTTGGCTGCCGCTGAAGCCGGAGTCGCGGTCTACCAGATCGAAACGATTGCCGATGGCGAAGGGGACATCGGCGCGGCCTTTGTCAGATTTCGCGATATGTCGACCGGGAAAATGACGGAGCGACGCTGGACGATTCCCTACCAGTCGCATCCTCCCCGTCCCGCACAGGCAAGTCCTTCGATGCAGGTTGCGACGGTGGCAGCGATGCTCGGAGCGAAACTGAAAGGCGGTGTCGCCGGGGATGTTGTCGACCTCGACGAACTCAATCAAATCGTCTCTCAATTGCCGCCGTCCTGGCGTGAGAAACCGCGTGTCGCCGAGCTGACGAAGATGATCAACTCGGCCCGTTCCATCGCGGGCCGGTAACTCATGAAATCTACTCTATCAAAGACAGAATTGTGCCCGGGACAACCCTCTTGGGTGTTCGACCTGACCCTCTTAGGTCACTTTTTTACTCATTTGAACCGTCTCTCCTGACAACTTTCTGACATCTCCCTGACAATCAAATGACAACTTCGAAATCGCTATTTTCTCTCAACGCTTGATCCTGATATATCATGAAAACCCACCTGCTGCTGATCCTGTTTCTGATTACCTTTCCTGCCTTTGGTGCAGAGACTCCACCTCCGGCGGCCGAAGGGGGGCAGGCGAGTGTCTCCACGACGATCGACAAGAACGGAGCCGGTAAGATCATCGTTGAGGCGAGGGGCGAGCTTCCGAAGCCTCCTGTCTTTTATTCGAGCGATATCACTAACAATGTCACCGTTCGTCCGAATCAGATCGATTCCGAGATCGCCGTGAAAGTTCGTATTTTGCAGGGCGAGGCGAAGGCGGTCAGCTACTGGACGCACGGCCTCTCCGAGGTCGTAGCGGTTGAGGGCGCCACGGTAGGGGCCTGGGCAGTTCGGTGGGACGACAAGCGAAGACGGTTCATCGATGTCACTTTCAAAAAATCCGAAAAGCCGGTGAAGGATCATTCCTTCAAGATCCGACTCAAAGAAGAGATCGGGGAGTTTCCGGCAAAGGAGCAGGTTACCAATCTCGGGCCCGCGAACGACGAGTCCGCCAGCTTCACCCAAATTGTCAATCTCAGCTACACGAACGGAGTCGAGGGGCAGTTGAAATCGATCAAGAATTTTCTGGCTTTGAATGCCGATGACGGCGTGCCTTCCCGTTTTCAGACCGACTTCGGCGGGACGTTTCAGTTGCAGTTGAATCGCAGCGGAATGACTCCTGCAGCGGTCGAGTTAACCCGGTTCCGACTCTCCGGCGAACTGGACGAGGATGGTAAGTTTGGTAGCTTCCGGATGCAGGGGACTGCGCGCGTCGCGAAGGCGGGTGCGACGATTACGATCTTGCGGGGCGCGGCGGTTTCTCTCAGTTCCGTTCCGGCGAATCCCAATTACCGGGTCAGGCTCGAGACCTCGGGAAAGCAGGCGCCCTACTACGAGTTGGTTTTTGATAAGGCTGGCGAATGGCCCGTCGAGTTGGAGTTCGTTGGAGCGGTGACTCAGGATAAAGAGTGGAGCCGGATTTTGTTCACGGTCGCGGCGGGTGCTGTCTCTCCGGTATCGCTCGACGGCTTTCCTGAGGCAATCGAATTTCGCAACGACTCCACCGTGCAGCCGGTTTTGCAGGGAGCGAAGTGGAACGGTTTCATTCCTGCAAGCGGAGATTTTCAGATCGGCTGGAAGGCTGTGCGGAGAGTCGGTGAAGGGAAGCTTTTCTTCAGCACGAGCGCAAAGATCGAGACCACGGTCAGCGCGGGGCTCCTCCGTCAGGATCATGCGATCGACTATCAGATTTTGCAGGGCGAACTGGATGAGCTTCTCCTCGACATTGAAGGGCCCGGTGAGGTTCTCGATGTCGTTGCGATGAAGGGTGCGGGGACGCAGGTCGCGGGGTGGACGGTGGAGGGCGATGAAAAGCGGTTCCTTCGCGTGCGTCTCAGTGAGGCAATCAAAAAGGCCGGCGGTTTAAAAGTGGTGACCCAGTTGCCGCTCGATGCCTTTCCGATTCGCGCTGCGGTGATGCGAATCATCCCGCGTGGCGTCGTGAGGCATTCCGGATTCATGCGTATCTCCAATCGTGGAAGTGTCCGCCTCGAACCGGCAACGACGTCGGGTCTCACCCAGTTGGCACCGGAGCAGTATCCCGGCGAAGCTCTCGAAGCGAGACAGGTTTTCGTTTATCGTTTCCCGTCCGCTGAGCATGCTTTTGAAGTCGCGGTGGATCGCATCCAGCCTGTTGTGAATGTCTCCGAGCGGGTTGTCTACAAGCTCGCTGAAACCGATCGAATCATTGATGCCGCGATCGAACTCGACGTTCGCGAGGCACCGGTGAGAGAGTGGGATTTCATGATCCCGGATGACTATTCTGTCGTTGCGGTGAGCGGGGCGAGCGTTGCCGACTACATCGTCGCTACCGCTTCAGATGACGGTCGTCGAAATCTGAAGGTGATCTTCAATGCCGATGTCGAGGGGCGTCAGTTGGTGGTTCTGCAATTGGAGAAGAATCTCGCTGCGGTCGCGGGGGACTGGATCCTGCCACGCATCGAATATCCCGGAGCGGAATCCGTCCGTGGCGATATCGGGATTGTCGGCGAGCCGGGCTTTCGTATCGCGACAGGAGAGACTGATCTTCTTGCGGAACGACCACTCTCCTACTTCCCCGATCCCACTCCGCATCTTCAGCAGGCATTCCGCATCCGTGAACGCGGTTGGTCGGCGACGATGACGGTCGAGGTGCTCGAGAAAAGTATTCAGGCCGATGTTTTTCATCTCTACTCATTGAGCGAAGGCTCTGCTTACGGAAGCGCTCTCATCAACTATTTCGTGACCGGTGCTCCGGTTTCCGAGTTGAACGTTCTCGTCCCCGAGGACCTCGGCAATGTCACCGCCGATGGAAAAGACATCCGTTCCTTCCGGCAGGAGGGCGATACGCTCAAAGTGGCGCTACATCAGCCGGTGATCGGTTCCTACACACTCTTGATTACCTTTGAAGAAAAGCTCGATACCACCGGTGGCGTCCTCCAACCGGGGCGTGTCACCCCACTCGAGGTCGAAGGCGAGCGCGGCTACCTCCAGATCGTGAGTCTCATGCAGGTGAAGATGGAGCGCGGGGCCGAGAGCCAAGGACTTCTCAAATTGGATGCGCTCGAGCTCCCCGCCGAGTTTCGTCTTCTCAGCTCGGCTCCCACTCTCGGGGCCTGGCAATACACCGAACGCCCCTTTGAGTTGAGTCTCAATGTCGACTGGTTCGAGACGGGGATGACAGTGACGCAGGTCGTGGAGTTTTCCGAGATCAACAGCCGCATTTCACCGGACGGGGAGTGGGTCACCGACATCATCTATTACGTGAAATCGAGGGGGCGTCGTGCCTTCAAAGTTGAGCTGCCTGCTGAGGTCCGCCTGTGGGCCGTGACGGTCGCGGGGAAATCGGCAACGGCTCGTCAGAGTGACGCGGCAACGCTGATCCCGCTTCCCGGAGGAACCGATCCGAATGTGCCGGTGGAAGTGCGGCTTCGTTTGGGACGGCCTGCCGTCGAAGGATCGAATCCTCTCGTGGCGCTGCCTAAAGTGGACGCTCCGGTTCTCAAAACAGAATGGTATCTTCACGGGGATGAAAAACGGATTCTCGTTCCGACAGGGGGAACCGTCGATCCTCCTGTCCCCGTGCTGCGTCCTTCGGGATTCAGCTGGGTGACCGAGCACGGGCTTTCGATTCTGACAATGATATCGATCTTTGCCGTCATCGGAGTGTGGCTGACGCGGAAAAAAGGAGTCCTGAGATTCCCGGGCGTTCTCGCATTGATCGCGTCGGTGTTGTGCGCGATTACCGCGATGGTCCGGGCGCTCTCCGCGGTCCGGGGCACGAACCCTTTGCAGATCAGTTTGCCGGCCCTAACCGAAGGCGAAGCGGTCGAGATTACGGTTCGAAACAGCACCCTCTGGCAGGCGAATCTCGTCTGGACCGGGCTCGCGGTTCTCGTTCTCGGTATCGTTGTTCTGGTTCGTTCTTTCATGAAGAACCCGCCGTTCGGAAAATCTCCCTGCCGCGTTCTTTCGATCTTTCTCGTCTCGATCGGATTGCTGATGCAGCGCGATGGAGCCGGTTGGTTCTTCGCCTTTCTCGCGGTCGCAATTGCAGTCTTTCTCCTTCTTCCTCAAGCGCGCGGTGGATGGAATCGCTTCAGGAAAAGTCTCAAACAGACTCGCCAGTCAGCGAAGGAGAAGTCTGATAAACCGGTCGAAGGTGAAGGCCCTGCAACGGCCACGCTCATCATCGGTTCGCTCCTTCTTCTTTCGGGATGGGGAAGCGCTTCCGCCCAGGGGCTCAATCCGGCGGGATATGAATCGGCCAGCGAAATCCGTCAGGAATGGCAGATCTCGAGCGGGGAGAATTCGGTCAGTGGAGACGGCACCCTTTTGCTTTCCGGAAAAAGCGGGGACAGCTTTCTCCTCCTCAGGCATCCCGCAGTCCTCACCAAGTTTGAAGGAGAGGGGCTTCGCTTGACGAGGCAAACCCTCGACGGGCTCGGCCTTTGTTATGTGCTCACGATCGCAGAGGAGACTCCTGCGACGCCGCTCGTGGCCGACCCGTTCGCAGTAGAACCTGAGAACCCTGAGCAAGCGGTCAGAGATTACCGCGCCAGCTTCTCGTTTCTTCTCGAAGTCGCAGATGTGGGGGCGGGTGTCGACGTTCCCACCGGAACCGCGTCCGTTCAGGAAATCACCGCGAGTTTCGACAAGGCCGGTTGGAGTTACGCCAGCGCCGATGCGATTCAGGTGACCAAAATCAAGAGTGACGGAGAAAGCTCTTCGGCCCGCTTGCTCATCGCTCCGGGACGAAAAGCCAAGGTCCTTATCAAACCGGAGATGAGAGATCTCACTTCGGAGGTGACTCAGTTCTTTGTCGAGAGCAACAATCTCTATCTGCCCGGCCCCGGCGTGATTGATGGAAAACACCGTCTCGAAATTCGTCCCGCAAAAGGGCAGGTCAGTCAACTGACGGTGACGATTCCAAATGGCGCAACCGTCAGCGAAGTGGCTGGACCGGTCGGCTCCTGGCAGTTCGATGCCGAGAGCGGGAGGCTTCACCTCGAGATCGAGCCAACCCAATCGACGCCTTTCCGACTCGATGTGAAAACGCAGCGAAGTCTCGGGCCGTTGCCGGCAGAGGCGATTCTCGAGCCGATTCTTGTAGGAGGCGCCGAAGGGCAGGTCGGATTGATTGCGCTCGGTTTCGGTCCTGACGCCCAGCCGGAAAAGGTCGAGTCCGAGACGCTCTCGACCGTCAATCTCGGTGATTTCGATGCGACTTTACTTCCTGACGAATCCACCGTTTTGCACCGGGTCTATCGCTTCGGTGCCGAAGGCGGCAGTCTTTTCCTGCGAGTCGCGGCGGTGACTCCCGAAGTGAGAGTCGAGAGCAAACAGGTGCTTTCGCTCGGAGACGAAAGAGTCGTCCTCGGGGTGAATTTCAACGTCGCGATCACACGGGCGGGGCTTTTCCAACTCAGCTTCCCGCTGCCCGATGGCTTTGAGGTCGAGTCGCTCACCGGTGATGCGCTGCATCATTGGGCGGAGCTTTCAGATGAGGGCCAACGCCGGATCGTGCTTCATCTCAACGGCAAAACGATGGGCGTGCATCCTTTTGCCCTGACCCTCACCGCCGCGACACCGGAAACCGTCGATGGCTGGGAGATCCCGCAATTTTCTCTCTCCGAGGCGTCACGCCAAACCGGTGAGATGGTCGTCAAGCCAACCACGGGAATACGCCTGCGAACCCTGACACGGCAAAACGTTTCGGAGATCGATCCGCGGACGATCGGAGACGGTGCGAAGGGATCTCTCGCTTTCCGCCTTCTCCAAAAGGACTGGAACCTCACCCTCGGAATCGAGAAGCTCGACCCCTGGCTCACCGCACAGATTCTCCACGAAGTGACGCTGCGTGAGGGTCAGACCCGAACCGCCCTCCACTTGCGCCTCAATGTTCAGAACGCCTCGGTAAGGAGCTTTCAGGTCAAGCTGCCGATCACGACACCGGAGGAGGCGAGGTCGCTCATCGCAACGGGGAAAGCCGTCAGCGATATGGTCCGGGTGTCACCTGATTCTGACTTGTGGGAAATTCGACTGAAGCGTCGAGTCATCGGTGATGTCGATGTCAGGATCGAATACGAGCGACGTGGCGGAAGGGAACAGGAGCGCGAGGCCTTGATTCCCGCTGAGTTCCCCGACTCTCGTCAGACTTCGTATTTCTTTGCGGTTCGGTCAGGTGGCCGGCTTGAAGTGGAGGCGCTGGAACTTCCCCGTGGCTGGCAGCGGGCCGATTGGAATAACGTTCCCCAGACTCTGCGTGAAGCGGGAAATCGAAACGCTCCCGTCCTCACTCTTCGCACCGTCGATCCGGATGAGCCACTTCTCATCGAGGCGCAACGGCACTCTCTCGCCGAAGCGCTGAAGCTGCGGGTCGCCAATGGGACGCTCACCTCGGTTCTGTCGCCTCTCGGGGATCAGCTCACCGCGGTGGACCTCACCATGGAAGTGGTTCAGCGAAGCAGTCTCAGAGTCGTGCTTCCTCCTGAAGGGGAACTTTTCAGCATCTTCGTGAACGGGGAAAGTGTTCACTCGGTGCGCCAGGGCGATGCGTGGCAGTTTTACATCCTTCCCGGAGCCGATGATCGCACCGCCACAGTTCGATTCGTCTATTCGGTCGAAGGCGCTCACCTCAAGAAGCTGGGACTTCTCAGTCCCGAATTGAATGTCCCGCTTGAGAACATTGAATGGAACGTCGTCGCGCCGAAGGGATTCACCCTCACCGACAGCGACGGCAATCTCGAGTTGAAACAGGAACAGCGCTGGCAGCAATACGATCGCAAAAGCTACCTTTCGAAGACGAAGGGCAAACGCGAAGAGCAGGCGAAGCAGGCCTCCGCACTTCTCGATCAGGCGAACGTGCTCCTTCAGGCGGGTGAGCAAAGCAAGGCGCGCTGGGCCTTTAACAGCGTCGCGAACCAATACGCGCTCGACGCCGCCTCGAACGAGGATGCACGCGTCCAGTTGGAGAACTTGCAGACGCAGCAGGCCGTCGTTGGACTCAACACGAGGCGTCAGCGATTGTATCTCGATCAATCCGCCGCCGGAGACGTCAGTGGCCGGAATGACCAGCTCGACGCGGGGATCAACGAGAACCGGATCCTCCAGAAAGGCGATCTCAATTACCGGCCTCAGGAATTGAGCCAACTCCTCGTCGGGAATTCGAGCGAAGACACCGAAGCCCTCACGAGAATTGCGGCTCAACTTGTGAAGCACCAGCGCTCGAGTATACCTGCTCCCCAGGCAATCACGATCACGCTCCCCGAAGAGGGAACTATATATACATTTGCACGAACCGTGCAGGTCGCGGAGAACGCGCCGCTCGCCCTCGACCTCGATTTCGCGAGAGATCATCGCATCTCATTCGCAAAGGCACTCGCGCTGATCGGACTGTGCGCACTCCTCGCCGCCGGGCTCGGGTTCGCAGGACGGAGAGAGACGGCGGTGTAGTCGCTGATGGCTCTGAAAGGATTTCACGCAGAGAGTGGGAGAGTGGGAGAGTGGGAGAGTGGGAGAGTGGGAGAGTGGGAGAGTGGGAGAGTGGGAGAGTGGGAGAGTGCTGGATTAAAAAAAGGCTCTGCGGCTCAGCGCCTCTGCGTGAGACTTTTGATCAGCCTCCGTTTCCCAGGCCGGTCCAATCCAAGGCCACCCCAAACAGGTCGTCTGTCTGAAGGGGCTTTAAGATCGGGGCTTTATGAAAGGTGGGAAGAAAAGTCCAACGTGCCGTGTAGGGGGCTGGGCGGAAGTCCAACGCGCCCGGTTAGATCAGCTGAAAAGGGACGAGAACGCCAATTACGATTGCGCAAAAGGCAAGGACGCCCACGACTAAGCTGGCGAGGAGGGAAATTCCAACAAGCGAAGCGCTCATCCCGATGATGTGCTCCGTAAATCCATGGGGCTTGAGCTCGCGCGTGCTCGCCGCCTTGCGGGCAGCCTCCGCGACCTTCCTCAGTTCCGGACACGACAACGAATTATCGACGAGCTTGGTAAGACGGAACGCCGTCACTTTCTCCGTCGGAGATTTCGCGTGAGGACAATATCGCAACGAGATTTCTTTCGATTCGAAAACGACAGACGACAATTCCTCCTCCGACTCGTAAGCTTCAAGGAACGAAGCATACAAGTCTCGTCCATCATCCGCAGGGCAGACAGGTAGAGTTGTCGCGATCATATACAAAGTGAACCAAATAGTATATGTTCGGTCAAATGGTATAGACTTATATTTTTTATAAACTTAATTAAAGTTAACTAAGCGTATTCGCGTGGATTGTATATATGCTAGTCGAAGGGGGTGATGCTAGGGTGTGGTCGCTCATTTTGATTCCTGAAGAGCGGTTCCGAGAGCCGTGCCGCCAAGGTGACTTCGGGGTGGGGACGTCCCCGATTCGTTTTCGACTGCTCAATTGCTCCTGAATGACGAATTCAAAGCCCGGTCTTCAAGCGGGTCAAAACGACCCCGTTTCCACCGTCAAGAGTGCTCGAAGGCGCCCCGGGAACGTCGCGAGCATCCCCCGGGTTACAAAAACGGTTAACATTCAACAAAATCAGGTTGAAGAATTCGCCTTTAACCTCAAGGTTCACAACGAAATGGGGCTGTAGCTCAGTGGTTAGAGCAGGGGACTCATAATCCCTTGGTCGTGGGTTCAAGTCCCACCGGCCCTACTTTATGTTCAACGACTTACAGATTTTCGGGCTCGTGAAAATTGAGAACCTAGGGCAATTATAGGTCAATCCTGAACCGGCTTCTACGCCCTGTTCACGATGCCCGGAATCCGAAGTAGGCAGAGAGAGTCTCGATCCGTTGCGATGGGAGGCGGGGTTGTAGGAGCGAAGAACAGTCTGTTCGAGAGGCAAGTTGAGTCGGTGTCGGATCAAAAAATCTGCATAACTCGTTCACTTGCCTGACCCGGTCTGGCGATCTTGTAATATGAAGCACTACAAAATAGGTGAATTAAGAAATTCCGAGTTTTGCCAATTTAATCTGGCAATGGGTCTGCCTCTGAGTTTAATTTATCAAGATTTCCCGAGATGGTTGTAATAGAAGTATCGAGAGACGGCCAAAAAGTCGGAGAGCATCGATTTGAGCAGCATGACTCCATTCTTGCAGGGAGGAGCAAGGACTGTCATATCTTGATTGAGAATGACAACTTTGTTTCCAGGCATCATTTATTGATGGAAATAGCCCCTCCTGAAATCAGACTTCGAGACTTTGGAAGTTTGAACGGGACTTTGGTAAACGGAGAAAAGATTGGAGGCCGAGAGCCTGATGAGACTCCCGAAGAAGGGACTTTTCGGAACTACAAAGAGGTCGATCTGAGAGTTGGGGATGAGGTGAAGTTAGGCTCGACTTCTCTTCAGATAGTGGAAGCGCTAAAACCTAAATCAGATTCTTCTTTTGACCATCTCCTGGGCAAATCTGATGCCGAGCGTATAGCACGATTCCTATTTTCTGTAGAGTCTAAGCAAAGCGACTTGGGCAATGTTGGTGATTACAAGATCATTAAGGAACTGGGAAGAGGTGGCTTTGGTGTTGTTTTCTTAGGCGAAGATCGGAAATCACGTAAGCAGGTCGCGGTGAAACTGATGATTGTACGAGGGGCTGTTCAGGAAAGGGAAATCAAGAATTTTGAACGGGAAATTCGGAATACAGCGAGCCTATCCCATCCGAATATTGTCCAGTTTCAGAATTACGGGCACCACGAAGCCATGTTTTATCTTGTTATGGAGTATTGTGACGGAGGCGACTTGGCGGGGCTCCTGACACAACGCGGCAGAAGCATGCCGATAAATTCTCTGAAAAGGATCATGTTAGACTCTCTACGCGGTCTCGCTTATGCGCATAGTCAGGGGTTTGTTCACCGAGACCTAAAGCCAGAAAATCTTCTCCTTTCCAATGGGGCTGTGAAGATCGGGGATTTTGGATTGTCGAAAAACTTTGAGGGAGCTGGGTTGAGTGGTTTCACCTTAACCGGCCAAACTGCCGGCACTCCTTCGTTTATGCCCCGCGAGCAACTCGTTAACTTCAAGTATGTAGATCCTACTTGTGATGTGTGGAGTATCGGGGGTACGTTCTTCTTCATGCTTACAGGGCAAACTGTGTATCCATTCTCAGAGAAGCGAGATCCTTTTGAAGTCATTCTTTCAGAGCCCCCTCGACAACTATCCAAAGTTTCAAAAAGTGTGCCCAAGGATTTAGCGAAAGTTATTGAAAAGTCTCTCCGAGTGAATCCGGACGAGCGTTATCGAGATGCTGGGGATATGCTTGATGCGATGACGCGGGTGCTTGGATAACTCGAAGATTGATCCTTCCTTTTTCTATCTGACAGAATGAAAGCATAGCTTAAAAACGATGAATCGAGTAGTTCACAACCGGGATAGCTTTTATCATCTGGAGAAGGGGGATAAAGTAACGGTTTCATCAGTTCCGTATACCGTGGACAGTATTGCTAGGGGAGGGATGGGGTGTGTCTACTTTCTTTGGAAAGATACCGATTCCCAAGCGGCGTTTTCATCGTTCAACTTGGGATTGAAGTTGGCCCTGAAGGCCATTCTTCCCGAATACAAAGATGAAAGGGGCCTAGCGCTGTTTCGTCGAGAATTGACTGTGTGGGCAGGGTTCAAGCACTTCAATATAGTGAGGCTCTTACAGATCGTGGATGGGGGCGATGCAGGGTGGGTTGCTGCGATGGATTGGTGTCCGTCGTCTCTGCAAAACATAATTGATGAAGAAGGAAAGCTTTCAATCGATGAGGGGGCTAAAATCATTCTCGATCTGATCAATGCTCTCGATTACGCATATAAGAAGGATCGGGTTCATCATTTGGATCTAAAGCCCGATAACATTCTGTGCCACCTCGATATCTCAAAGGCCCACGAACCAAGTGTAAAGGATTGGCATAGCTATCGATTTATGATTGCTGATTGGGGAATCGCTTCAATCAAGCAGCAAAGCTTGAACGAAATTGCGGGGATGCCGGCGTCGAATGAAGAGGCGAATCGTACGTTAAACAACATAGGGACACTTATGTATATGGGGCCGGAGCGTTTTAAAATCGGGTGCTCGTCTACGATTTCCTCGGATGTTTTTTCACTCGGAATGATCTACCTGCAATTGATAACGGGAAGACTGCCCTTTCGAGATGGGATGCATCCAAAAGTCTCTCTGCTGGAAGGGACATATTTCGACGATGCGAAAATATTAATGCAGAGGGAGGCTATTCCAGAATCGGTTGCCAGAAGTGTATTGGACATGATTGCGGTAATGCCAGACTCGCGACCATCGAGCTATAATGCTTTGAAGAAAAGTGTACTGAGAGCTAACAGAAAGGCGAAGGGTGTATTCTCGAGAGCCTTTAAAGGAAAATAGAAAATGGGTTTATTCAAAAAGTCAAAAAGAGAGCCTAATCCCTTTAAAAAAATCGCCCAGAATCCAGCTGTGCAGGGGTTGTTGAGGAATGCTGACCTGGACAATATGAGGGCTGAATTCGAGAATCTCGTAGCCGTTGGGAGAAAGGATGACGCAGTGAATGCATTTAAGGAGTTCCTGACCAAATATGCCAATGAGGCACCCCGGGGGAAAGGCATTGAGAGAGACGCTCTTGCCCGCGTATCCTACGCCATAGCATACAATAACCTTCCAGATCTGATTCATCATCAATGGGAAGAGTTTTGTTCTCTTTGGAACGGAGTGATACCTATGCCTCTTTTTTTGGCAATTAAGGGAGCAAACGGATCGGGCAAGCAACTGAGTTTGGGCCAAATTCAGGAGTTTGAATTCTACGGGGGGACGAACAATAAAGGTGATCAAACGTTCTTATTTGAATTTCCGCGCCCTCCCGAAGATGGAGGTAGGGAAGGTAGTCTCGAAGCGTTAATGGCTGCGATGCAGAAGGGAGAGAAGCCGAGTTTAGATTCAATCCCTGTTCTCGGCCCGTATTACGCAGCGGTTGTTGTGAGCGCAGTTAACCAGGAGAGACAGTATTTTATTTTGGGGCAAACCAGTCCCGGTGAATCGGAGACTACTTTAAGATCTGTTTCGCCAGATGGAATGAATATGAACCTTGGGCCGGGGCCATCGAATCCAACGGCTTCTGCATTTCTGTCTTTCCTAGAGTGTCATTGAAGTTGCCTTTGGTGATCATTTTGGGAGTGGGATCGAATTTCCGTTAAGAAGAGCATAAATTGCAGTCGATTGGTGAATTCACGCTTCGGAGTTCAAATTTAGGCAGAAATCTCTGCGCATAGCAGCGATCCGAGATGAAGGAGGGCGTTGTGGAATTGTGTTATCGTGGTATGAATGGTTTGCGATGAATAGCGATGATGAGAACAGGGAGTTAAATCTTCCCAAACTCTTTAGTGCCAGAAATGCTCCAAAAGCAGTTCGGAGAGAACCTGACTGGGTGGCTCAAAATAGAGTGAAATTGGCGAGAAAGGTCGAGGCAGATGCTGTCCAGGAGATTTTTAGGGCCAATGAAGAGATACTGCCGAAAGATAGCATTCCTGTTGAGTTGAATTTGCCAAAGTTATTTTCGGTCCGGAAGCAGGAGACTCCAATGGCGCACTCAGTTGCTCCTTTTGTTCCAATTGTTCCAAGGGACGCCTCTCGGTTTTCTAAGGCTGATTCGATGACTCCTCGCGATTTTAAGTCTGATAAATGCACCGTCGAACCGGTGCGTGAGAAAACACAAGACAGATTGGAAATGGCGAGAGAGCTTGGGTACGCCTTACGCGATAAGCAGGTGATATCAGAACCCGTTTTTCCTAACACGGAGAGGTCGATTTCTGATATTGAGGATCAACGCGAATTCTCACTTTCAGGCATTGTTTCGTTCGTTCTCGTAATATTTGTTGCGATGTTTTCATTGGCCGGCGGATGTGGCGGTTCGGGGACCAGCCATTATACTAAAAGAGATTCTTCTAGGAAAAGTGATATTTCGACGCATGATGAATATCGCTCGGCCACGGATCGAGAGCGCTCGGATTGGGGTAACGACTACTCGAGGAAGATGCGCGAATCTGGGATAAGCAGTCGGCCGGGTAGTGACTATAAAGCAGCGCTGGACGCTTTCTACTCCCCGTAGGTTTTGCTCTCGGCTCCTTGCTCAAATCGCAATAGCCGCCGTTTTTGTTTCATATATCTTTGATGGCAAGAGCAAGGCACTATGTGCCTGTCGGTGCGTGGTGACTTGTTATTGGCCACAAAAAAAAGCCTCCCCGATTTTCGAGGAGGCTCTTTTTTTATTTTACTGACGACTCTAAAACAGGAGGTTAACGAAGTGGTCCACCGGAAAATACTTCGAGGCCCTTCCTTCGAGGTTCTTATTACCTGGAGCTCCCAATCGATCTAAAACTCGAGTCCCAGCGTTGCGAGCAACTTGGGCACCCCAACCCAGGCGAAGAACCCGAGAATGATGACTAGGGTCAGTGAGGTCCACGAGCGGTTGCGAAGCGATTTTCCGACCCAGGCGGCCCGTCCGTTTAGGAGGAGCAGTGTGAGCGCGATCATCGGCATGACGAGCGCTCCAAAGACCGAGTTGGCTTTCTGAACGATTTGGAAATCGTAGCCGAGACCGAGCAGTGGAACGAGAGCAAGGCCGATCAGGTAGCCGCGATAGGCTTTTCCCCGCGTGTTGACTTGATAGGGGGTGAACTGATCAGGGAAGAGTGATTTCCGGTTCGACTGGAGATTCCAGAAATCGGCGAAGAGATAGGGGACCGCCTGCCATACGCCGAGAAGGCTGCTGAAGACCGCTGACCACGCTCCGACGAGGAACAGCATCCTGACTGAGGCGTGAGTCCCTTCGCCGATCCGGTCAGCGAGGTCGACGATGAGAGTCGCTCCTTTGCCGCTGAGTTGAAGTCCGTCGGAAAGAATCACCATGGCAATTCCGAAGAGGGCCATCAGGAAGTAGGCAATCCCGAGATCCCATCGACAGATCCGGAGGTCGTCGGCGCCGGAGCGATGCTTTTCGCGAATCCAGTATCCGTAGCAAAGCACAGTGAGGGTTCCGCCGACGCCTCCCATGAGTGCGAGGGTCCACGCGACCCCTTCGGGATGATCGGGAATCTTCGGGACGGTCAAGCCGCGGAGAACCGCTCCCCAATCGGCTCCGATCGTCACGCTCGTGACGAGGACGACGACGATCATGACGGCGACGAGCACGGACATGGTTCTTTCAAGGAAGCGGAACGATCCCATCCAGACGAGTGCGAGACCGAGGATGGAATGGAGACTCCCGAAGACGATTTTTGCGGTCGAGGCCTCCTCGAAGACCGGGAAAAGAGCATGCGCAGCCACTCCACAGGCTCCGATGAGTGACGTTCCAACGCCGAATGACCACACTAACAGATAGACGAGAAATCCCCATCGGATCGCGGGGCCGAGTCGGAGGACGGCGCCCTCAAGCAGCGTTGTTTCGGTAGCGAGCTGCCAGCGGGCAAGCCCTTCGGTGATGACGTATTTAAAAAGTGCTCCGAGGACGATTGCCCACAACACCGCGACGCCGAGATTCATCCCCGCGAAGGCTCCGCCAGCGAGATCACCCGCTCCCACCCCGGTGGCCGCGAGCATCAGCCCGGGACCGATGAAGGCGAGGAGGGAAAGGCGAGCGCCGGAGGAATTGCGGTTCATGAGGGGATGAGTTTGTCACTGAAACGCCCGGAGGCAAGACTCGAACGAACCGGAATCCTCGTCTTCTGCCCAAATCGGTATCGATTTACCGGGTTGCCTGGTTGAGGGAGCCGCATTCTGCGCTCTTTCGGGTTTCGAGGGTGCTTGTTCCGGGATCTGTATTCGTGTCGTCGTTCAGGCTGTCTGCGAACGGATCACTCAGAGCACGGTGTCCACTCCCGCCGAAACCGACACAGAAGAGTGATTTTTTTCACTGACTTTCGTGGCGGGAATTTTTAGGCTGGGTCCTGGCGCATTCTTGTGCCGGTCGGTGAACCCGCAGTGATGTTGGGTGCTGGCTGGCCTTGCGGGCGCAGCGAAACCCCATTTGAGAACTGAACGAAATCCCATGAAGAAGCTTTTTAGAAAATCACGAATCGCTGCCGGAGTCGGTGCCGTCGCTGTGGAGGGCTTTGTTTTGCTTTGCCTCTCTTTGACTGCTGTGCCGGCACAAGCGCAGAAGAAGCCGAACATCATCTTTTTCATGACGGATGATCAGGGCTATGGCGATCTTGCCTGCCATGGGCATCCTTATCTACAGACGCCGAATATCGACAAGCTCTATGCGGAGAGTTCCCGTTTCACAAACTATCACGTGAGCCCGACTTGTGCGCCGACACGTGCGGCCTTGATGTCGGGGCGGAACCCGTTTGAGGCGGGAGTGACTCATACGATTCTCGAGCGCGAACGGATGGCGCTTGGGTTGCCTACGGTCGCGGAGACGCTTCAGAAGGCAGGCTACACCACGGGGATTTTCGGAAAGTGGCACCTCGGTGAGGAAGATGCCTATCAGCCGGGGAGCCGCGGGTTTGATGAAGTCTTCATTCACGGCGCGGGTGGGATTGGCCAGAATTATGACGGGAGTCAGGGCGATGTGCCGGGGAACCAGTATTTCGATCCGACGATTCGCCACAACGGCACCTTTGTGAAAACGAAGGGCTACTGCACCGATGTCTTCGTTCAGGAGGCGCTCGGCTGGATTCATGAGCAGGACGAGAAGCCGTTCTTTGCCTACATACCGACGAATGCGCCTCACGGTCCGTTCGTTGTCGGCGATGAATACAAAGCGATTTACGAGGACAAGACGGACGATCCAAACACGGCGGCCTTTTTCGGAATGATCACCAATATCGATGAGAATGTAGGTTTGATAGTCGAGAAGCTCGATCAATGGGGGCTCGCGGATAACACGCTTCTCGTTTTTACGACTGACAACGGCAGCGCGAAGGGATCGAAGATCTTCAACGCGGGAATGAAAGGAGGCAAGGCCTCGCTGAATGAGGGCGGCTCACGCGTGCCTTTGTTTTTCCGCCTTCCGGGGATGACGACTCCCGGTCAGGACCTCGGTCAGCTTTCCCGTCATATCGACATCTTTCCGACGCTCGCTGATCTCGCGGGCGCCGATATCACGGATCTGAAACTGGAAGGCCGCAGCCTGCTTCCGTTGTTGAAACAGCCCGATGCGGCGTGGCCTGATCGGAATCTGTTCTTCCACGGTGGTCGCTGGCCGAAGGCCGGAGCGAGCGGGAAATTCGGCAAGGGCGACCCCAACCCCGACAGCTACAAGAACAGGAAGTATGCGGTTCGCAGCGATAAGTGGCGTCTCGTCGGTCCCGATCAGCTCTACGATATGGAAAGTGATCCCAGCGAAACGACGAACGTTTTTGGAGAGCATCCCGAGGTCGTGAAGAACCTTCAAACCGCCTACGACGTCTTTTGGAAACGGGCTCGACCGCTCATGGTCAATGAAGATGCCTCACTCGATGTCGAGAAGCCGTTCGAAGCCAATTATCTGAAGCAGAAAGCGGCGGGCGGAATTCCGGACTGGGTTGCTCCCGAGCTTTGAAGTGGTATGAGCCGGGCACGCTGTTCTGTCTGATTGCGAGTTTACGAAAGTCCGACCGCCCATAGACTAACCATGATCAAAACACGATTACTCGCGGTTGGTTTAGGCTGCCTTTTGCTTTACGGAATCGGCGCGATGGCGGAGGAGACCTTGCCGCCGTTAGTCGATGGGAAGGTCCCTCAATCGCATGCGGAACTGTGGGCTGATTTCGATCCCCGCGCGGAACCGCTCGATCTTGAGATTTTGAAAGAGTGGGAGGAAGAGGGCGTCGTCCTGAAAGTGCTGCGTTACCGGATCGGGATTTTTAAAGGGCAAAAGGCGATGATGGTCGCGGTGTATGGCTATCCGAAAGGTGGCACGAAGTTGCCGGGGCTCGTTCAGATTCATGGCGGCGGTCAGTATGCGGATTACAAGGCACCGCTCGTGAACGGGAAGCGGGGCTACGCGACGATTTCGATCGGATGGGCAGGGCGGATCAGCGCACCTGATTACCGCGTCGGCCCCGGGGAAGTGAAGCTGTTTTGGGAGGGAAAGACGGACGATCCCGCCTACCGGGTGACGACGGATTGGGGCGCGCTGGACGCGTATCACGCGCCGAGCCGCAACCCGGGAAACAGCTTTCTATCAACGGCACCTGCGGCCTGGACGCTGGATGCGGTTGATTCGCCGCGAAACAATCCGTGGTTTCTCGTGACGTTGGGAGCGCGTCGTGCCCTGACGTTTTTGGAGCAACAGCCGGAGGTCGATCCCGGGAAGTTGGGCGTTTACGGTCATTCGATGGGAGGCAAGCTGACGGTGCAGACGGCGGGTTCCGATTCAAGGGTCAAGGCGGCGGTGCCGTCTTGCGGCGGCATCAGCGATAGGACGAATGACAGTGAGCTTTTCGTCAAAACGATCACGGATGACAAAGCGCTGAAGAATATTACCTGCCCGATTCTATTCCAAAGTCCGGCGAACGATTTTCACGGCAAGATCAACGATCTGCACGGGGCGATTGCGGAGATTCAGCGCGAGGATTGGCGGGTGACGTGTTCGCCGCATCACAATCATCAGGACACCGCGAACTACGAAGTCGCGAGCCAGCTCTGGTTTGATGGGCAGTTGAAGGACGCGTTCGCTTTTCCGGCGACGCCGCGGCTGACTGTGAAACTGGATGGGCCGGTAGGTATTCCGTATGCTTCGGTGGTGGTCGATGATTCGAAACCGGTTTTGGGCGTCGAGTTTTACTACACTCAGCACGGGCAGATGGATGGCGGGAAAGATGACATGAACAATACGAAGAGTCGGTTCTGGCATTTCGCGAAAGCGGAGAGACGACGCGATCCATCGCCTCCTAACGAGTGGCATAGCATATTTCTTATCGCGAGTGTCGATAAGCCACTCTGGGTTTATGCGAATGTGATTTACTCGTTAGAGGAACCGGTTTCGTATGCGGGGTATTATTACGGGGTGGGTTCCTCGAAAGAGGTCACGGTGTCCTCATTGATGTTTGTCGCGTCGGCAACGGAGGTGAAAGAATCCGGGGTGGATCCGGGCCTCGCTCCGTCGCTCGTGATTGAATCCTTCGAAGGCGATTGGGAAAAGGAATGGTTCACCTATCGGCCTGAGGAATGGGGACGCCATACGAACAAGCTCTATTCGGAGGTCTGGAAAGCGCCGGAAGGGGCTACTCTCGCGATCGAGGTGCGTGCGGAGGAGGCGAACCGGTTCGCGCTCCGGATCGATACATTTGCGACGGAGATTGCTTTGAAAGGCGGAACGGAGTGGGAGGGCGTAGAGCTTTCACCGTCCGATTTCGAAAATGCGGCGGGAGAGACGCTGGAGAATTGGGACGGGATACGCAATTTGAGCCTGAGCGCGACGGAGACGCTGAGAACCAAAGTCGATGGTGAGGACAAGCAGGTGAAATTCGGGGCGCCGTGGCAGGGCGCAGACCCGGAGTTTCGCAATCTTCGCTGGCTGTCGAAGCACTGAGTGCGATCAGGTCTACGACGCGCAGTGAGATGGGAAAGCCCGTGGGCGGGTTCGGATCGTGTCGCTCATCCGAAGGCTGCGGAGAGCGAAGTCACGGCCTTCACCTACAGCCGGGCAATTGCGGCGATCACTTAAGCGCGAGGCGTCGGATCTCGTCCGGTTGCAGCGCGGCATTGAAGATCATGAGTTCGGCGATTGCTCCGTTGAGGCTGCGAACGGTTGCGGGCGTTTTGATCGGGTTGCTCCAGTTTCCGAGCGAAGCGTTTCCGAGATTCCACGTCCCTTTGCCCTTGATTCGTTTCGTCGCGAAGAGTTCACCGTCGAGGAAATGCGAAGCGGTTTTAGTGCTCTGGTCGATCACGGTGGCGAGGTGAAACCAGCGACCGATCCGGTTGAGATCCATGAAGTCCTTTTGTGAAAAATTGGTCTTACCGGTTTCCCTGAAATGGAGGCCGGCGACGAGGGTGCCGTCTTTCATGAACTGCCAGTGAATCTCTCCGGGATCCCAACCGTCGGAGAGAAGAATCGAGCTGTAGCCCCGGTCGAGTCCATCGACGCGAATCCAGGTCGCGAGGGTGATGTTTTCAATGTCGGCACTGAGATCTATCCTCACCCGATCGCCCGGGTGTTTGAACGCGAGTGATTTTTTGCCCGGCCAGGGCCCCGCTTTCCAGCGCGCTCCGACGATGGCGCCGTCGTGAGATTTCCCGCTGAGGGCACGGTTCACAAGGGTGCGTCGATCCGTTTTCGTCGGCTGGAAATCATAGTAGGCGATCAGGCGGCTGTCGGAGAGGGCGGCCGCGTTGACCTTTCGCCACTCCTCCATTTTTTCCGCTTCGGCCGCGACTGATAGCGCCTTGATGTTTACGAGGTCTCTGAAAAGTTCTGTATCGGCGGGGATCGATTCGCGCTTGTCAGATCCGTTGATTTTCATGCCGCGTCCCGCCTTGAGAAGTTCCATCGATTGGGGATCGCGCTTCGCATTGTAGGCTTCGACTTCGCCGTCGAAGACGTGGACTTCGGTGGATCCTTTTTCGCCGACTTCGATCGCGAACTCCGTTCCGAGATCGACGATCTCGGATTCCGAGGTCGCGACTGTGAAGCCTTTCGCGACCGGGGGAACCGTTGCCCGGATTTTTCCCGAATGACAGATGACGCGCTGAGCATCGACGAGATCGAGGCGGGCGGGTCCGGCGACGTTCATGCGTGCGCCTTTGTAAAACTCGAGGGCGACGTAGCCATCGACTTCGAGAATGCCGGGGGGGAGGGAGTCGCCTTCTTCCCGGGGAACGCCGTCAATCGTCACTTCTCCGACGAGCGTTTCGATGATCGCGAGTGAAGGCTCAAGGTCGTCGTCGATCGCATTCTGGTCTCCCCGTAAGATCACGAGCGCGAGGGCGAGAGAGGCGGCGAGTGCCAGCCCCGTGAAGATCCACGGGGTTTTAGACGGCGCGGCTTTGCGATCGCTTGAGGCGGCAAAATCCACGACTTTGTCGACAAAGGTATCCCCGTCAGCCTCGGCGCTGAGAGCGGCTTCGACGGATTGAGAAAACGGTTCGGCCTGTCGGAATTCGTTCTCGTATTGGGCGAGGCGGTCATCCATGAGGAGATGATCGCGAAGCTCGCGCGAGCAGGTCGCGTCTCTCTTGACGATTCCGGTGAGCTCGCGGATCCCGGTTTCGTTGAGGTCGTCGTCGATGAGTTGACCGAGCAACTCCCGAAATCTCTCGTAGGTGGCTGGATCAGATTTCATGAGAAAGGCGTTTTTCGATGCAAAGTTTCAATTGCCCGCGGATTCGCATGAGTGCGAGACGGACGGCGGTGGCCGACATTTCGAACTGGTCGGCGAGGAAGGTGGCTTTCCATTCATCGGCGTAGCGCCGCGAAATCAGGGTTCGGCTTTTTTCGGGGAGTTGTTCGAGACAATCCCGAAGCGCGCAAAAGTCGTATTCTTCGTAGCCGGCCGATGACTGGTCGGCTTCGGATTCGGCGAGGAGGTGTTCGGTCAGTTCTTTGTCGAGAATGCGTCCGCGTCGCGCCGATTTTCGGATCTCGTTGCGGGTCAGGTTTCTCGCGATGCCGCGGAGCCATTTTCCAAAATCCCTGTCGTCATCAAATCGATCGAGTTCCTCAAAGGCGACGAGAAACGTTTCCTGGGCCAGATCGTCGACCGAATCCGGCCGAACCCCGAGCATGCGGATAAAGCTCCGCAGCGATCCCTGATGGTCGCGGACGAATTGGGCAAATGCTTTTCGTTTCTGGTTCGGGGTCATTCTTGTAAGGGCCTGCTACTTCTACTTTGTCGCGAGACAAAAGATCGTTTCACAAAAATTACCTTTTTATGAAACACCGGTGTCGGTCACGACAAGGTAACCTGTATAACCCCGTAAACCCAGTTTCAATCAAACTCCCGCGCTCACGAACTTCCTCACTTCGACAACTCAACAGGGTTGGGTCGCGGACTTGACCCTCTTAGGCCTCTTCGAAGAGGGGTATGAGAGAAGCCTTGTCTGTTGAGGCTCAATTGTAGAGACTTTGAACGGCGCTTTTCTGATCGACCTGGATCCAACATGAAATTTAGACACCCGAAAATCCTGCGGAGCCTCCTCGCTTCGCTCTCAATCTCTCTCGTATTTGTTGGATTCTCAAAAGCGGCAGATCAGGCCAAACAACCTAACATTGTCTTCATCATGGCCGATGACCTCGGGCCGGGGTGGGTGGATTTCGATGGCAGTAGTGATGCCATCAACACGCCGAATTTAGAACGCCTCGCCAAAAGTGGGATGGTTTTCACGCAGGCATATGCGGCCGCGAGTGTTTGTTCTCCGACTCGTGCGGCCTGCATCACGGGGATGTCTCCCGCGCAGATCGGTTTGACCACTCACATTCCCGGAGCTGCGGGGCGGCGGCATCCACCGCAGAAGGGAGGTCCCAAAGATGCGGAGTCCCTCAACCAACTTCCGCTGGAGCTGCCCAGCTATGCTCGCGAACTCAAGAAGCAAGGCTACGCGACCGCCTTTTTCGGGAAGTGGCATCTCGCGGGTGAGGGATCGGCGAGAGGCCTGACGAACGGCATCATCGATCCTGCGTTTCACCCGGAGCATTTTGGCTTTGATAGGAATGTAGGAGGCTGCGCCTATGGTCAGCCAAGGTCGTGGTTCGATCCCTACAGAAACGCGACGATAGCCGAGCGGAAAGAGGGAGAGTATCTAACCGACCGATTGGGCGACGAAGCGGTCTCCTTTATCCAAGCCAATCAGAAGAACCCGTTCCATCTCTCGCTCTGGTTTTATTCGGTTCACGTGCCGATCAAGGCGCCGAAAGAACTGGTGACGAAGAATGGAGGCAACGCCTACCTGGCGATGCTCGAAGCGATGGACAATGCGATAGGAAAGGTGCTCGACGCTCTTGATGAAGCCGATGTTCGGGACAACACGATGGTGGTTTTCTATTCGGATAATGGCGGTGATAAACCTACTGACTGGCTCGCTGAAAGAAAAGGCTCCCTCCTCGAAGGCGGACTTCGCGTGCCGATGGCGGTGAGTTGGCCGGATGTGATTAAAGCGGGGACCCAATCGGCAGAACCCGTCAACAGCATGGACTTCTTCCCGACCTTCGTGCACGCCGCAGGGGGATCAACCGATTCGATTTCTCAGCTTGAAGGGCTCGATTTGATGCCGCTCTTCCAAGGGGAGCCAAAACTCGAACGCGATGCGCTCTTTTGGCACCAGCCGCATAATCGCAACGGCATCGAATGGGACATGGGCAGTGTCATTCTTTCGGATGGTTGGAAACTCTACCAGAGCCTCGGCGTGAATCCCGACAGGTTGGTTAATTTGAAAACCGATCCGATGGAGAGGACCAACCTGCTCGAGGAGAAACCCGAAGAGGCCGCTCGCTTGAGAAAACAGCTCAATGAGTGGCTGACCAAGGTAAACGCTAAAATGCCGGTCAAATAGCCCGGTGGGCAACAAGCTTACCCTGCAGTTCCTCGTCGCGGTGCCCCGGTTTCCGGGCGTTTCAGAAAATCCGATTTTTTCTGAAACGCTTTTCGGAGTCGCGACAAAGTCATTTGAATACCCCCGTTTCAATCGAACTCCTTTTTCTCCTAAAAACTCCCTCTGTCCACGGCCCAACAGGGTTGGGGCGCTGACCTGACCCTGTCAGGTTTGCTCGAAGAGGGAGCATGAGAGAAGCCTTGTTTGTTGAGGCCTGATTGTAGAGAATTTGAACGGCGCTTTTCTGATCATCCTGAATCTGACATGAAATTTCGACATCCAAAAATCGTATGGACCCTCCTCGCTTGTCTCGGGCTTGCTCTTGTTTGCAGCGAGTTCGCCAGCGCGGCGGATCAGCCTAACATCCTCTTTATCCTGACCGATGATCAGGGCTACGGAGATCTCGGGCGGCACGGGCATCCTCTCCTGAGAACGCCGAATCTCGACAAGCTCTCCGACGAGAGCGTTCGCTTCGATAATTTCTACGTGAGCGCCTCCTGTTCTCCGACGCGGGCGGCTCTCATGACGGGGATGCACGAGTTCCGCAACGGAGTCACTCACACGATCCAGCCCCGTGAGCACCTCCTTAAGTCGACGACGATTCTGCCGCAACTGCTCAAGAGTGCCGGTTATGAAAACGGTTTCATCGGCAAGTGGCACCTCGGCAACGGGAAGGGCTATAATCCCTCTGACCGTGGCTTCGATTGGTCGTCGACGAACGCGAAGGGGCCTCATGCGCATTTTGATCCGCTCATGATCCGGAATGGCAAACGCGAGAAGGTGAAAGGCTACCGGGAGGATATCTTCTTTGATGATGCGATGACTTTTATCGACGAGGCGACCGCGAAAGATAAACCGTTCTTTTGCTATCTCGCGACCTACTCGCCTCATGCTCCGCTCGCGGCTCCGGAGAAATTCCTCGCTCCTTACAAAGACGCCGTGTCCGAAAAGCACGCGACCTATCTCGGGATGGTGGAGAATATCGATTACAACGTCGGGCGGATTCTGAGCTTCCTGAAAGAGCGTGAACTGGAGGAGAATACGATGGTTGTTTTCATGAATGACAACGGCGTCACCGAAGGGCTCGATGTCTACAACGCCGGAATGCGTGGCTGTAAATGCACGGTCTGGGAAGGCGGAACGAGAGCGATGTCTTTCTGGAAATGGCCGAAGCATTGGAAGCCTCAAGAGGTCGACAATCTCACCGCTCATCTCGATGTGCTGCCGACGCTGTGTGATTACGCCGGTGCTGAGATCCCCGCGGATATGCAGGGAAAGTTGGAAGGCTTCAGTCTGCGCCCCTTGCTGGAAGCGGACTCACCGATTGCCTGGCGTGATGACCGAATCCTGTTTCATCACGTCGCCCGCTGGCCGAGCGGCCTCGCCTCGCTGCACAAGTATGCGATGGCCGGAGTGCGTCAGGGCAACTACCTGCTTCTGCAGAGCCACTCGTGCGGGAGCCCTGAGTGCAAACCGTATTCGAGTCAGTGCACGACCTTGGATCTGGTGGCCAACGGCCTGAGGAAGATCACTTATACCGACGATAACGCTCAGTTCCACTGGGGTGTCAGTCCGTCGGATCGATGGGTGCTCTTTGACAGCAAGAAAGATCCCGCCTGCGAGAATGATCTCGCCTCAGAGAAACCGGAACTCGTGATAACTCTATCGGCGGCCTACGGGAAATGGTGGGGCGAAATGTATCCGCAAATGATCGCTGCCGGCGGCGACAAAGGGGAACCACTCAAGCGCGGTGCCCGGGCGAAGGATTGAAAAGTTTGTCTCATTATTTTTACTGAATTTAGATATGAATAGAACCATCGCTACCTCTGTCCTTTTACTCCTCTTCGCCGTCTTCGGGTCGGTAGAAGCGGCGGAAAAGGAAACGCCAAACTTCGTGATCTTTGTCGCTGATGACATGGGGTGGGGGGATTCCGGGACCTACGGGCATCCGCTGATCCAGACGCCCAATCTCGACAAGCTCGCTTCGCAGGGCGTTAAGTTCACTCAATGTTATTCAGCCTGCGGCGTCTGTTCGCCGTCACGCTCGGCGATTTTGACGGGGCGCACTCCGTATCGCAATGGCGTTTGGCGTCATCTTTCGGGGATTCACGAAGCTCAATTGCGGGAGAGTGAAATCACCTATCCGGAGCTTCTCAAGGGGATTGGCTATGAGACCTGTCACGTCGGGAAATGGCATCTCAATTCCAAGCAGCACTTCAATAATCCTGAGTTCCCGCAGCCGGGCGATCACGGTTTTGACTACTGGATGTATTCTCACAACAACGCGAGCCCGAGTCATAAGAATCCCGACAACTTCGTTCGCAACGGTGAGCCCGTTGGTGAAATGAAGGGCTATTCGGCTCAGCTGGTTGCCGCGGAAGCGGCTCACTGGCTTGAGAATATTCACGATAAGGAGAAGCCGTTTGCAATGTCGGTATGGGTTCACGAACCGCATTCGCCGATTGCGACCGATCCTCAGTTTTCGGATCTCTACGACGGTCACGAGAACAGCAAATACATGGGGAATATTTCCCAGCTGGATCACGCGCTTGGCGAGGTCATGGAGATGCTCGACAAAGCCGGCATCAGTGACAATACGCTCCTGTTCTTCACTTCGGACAACGGCCCCGTCCCGAGTTACGGAGGGACCACCGGAGGTCTGCGAGGCGGTAAACGGAGCAGTCACGAGGGTGGTATTCGCGTGCCGGGAGTGGCTCGCTGGCCGGGGCACATCGAAGCAGGCACCGTGAGCGATGTTCCCGTGATCGGTTCTGATATCTTTTCGACAATCCTGGACATCGTCGGGATTCCGCTTCCCGACGATCGCACGATCGACGGCACGAGCATGCTGCCTGCTTTTGCGGGGAAACCCGTTACCCGAAACGTTCCGCTCTACTGGCGAACCCACGTTTCTCCTGTCGGTGATCGATCCGCGCTTCGGATCGGTGACTGGAAAATCGTGAGCAACGACGAGATGACCGAGTTCCTCCTTTTCGATATTCAGAAAGACTGGAAAGAGGAACACGACCTCTCCGCCGAAATGCCTGAGAAGACTGAGGAGATGAAAAAGGAACTCTTCAAGGTCTGGAATGGAATCGTCTCCGAAGGCCCCAAAGAATGGTGGCTCGGCGAACGGAACAAGCCCATGAAAGGCGCGAAATTGAATTACTGAGAGCCGATCCTGACCTGTAACGCCCATCATTTATGAAGACTTCATTCCTCACTGCATTGACCTTGATCTGCTGCCTTGCGACGGCGGTCGCGGAACGACCCAAGCGAACCCCGAAAGCGCTCGAGACCGGCTACCCGAGGAAACTCGACGTCGTTTACAAAACAGTGGGTAAGCGGGAACTGCAGTTTGATATGTATTATCCTGCGGAGGAATCGGCGAAGCCGTGCCCGGTGATTGTTTACACGCACGGTGGCGGCTGGGCCGCGGGAAGTCGGTATGGAGCGGCGAGTGGCGGTTTTGCGCCGCTTTTCAAAGACCTGACCGCGCGTGGTTTCTGCATCGTCTCGGTCGAGTATCGCCTATACAGCAAGGAGGGAACCGTTCGGATGCGGGATTGTGTCATCGATTCAAAAGACGCCCTGCGTTATGTGGTGAAAAACAGTTCCGAGCTGGGCGTCGCTCCTGAAAAGGTGTTCGTGTTTGGCGATTCCGCCGGTGGGCAGATTGCGCAAATGCTTACCCTGTCACCTCCGAAATCACTGCCCGGCGCTCCCGAACTCGCCGATGTCGACTACGAGGTTGCCGGCGGGCTTTCCTGGTATGGTCCATGTGATTTTGAGAACCCGAATTTATTCAATCACGACGACCGACCGAATTTCCGCGATCGCTTTGGTCCGAGGATCATTGATCCCGACGATACCCCGGAGGAAAAGCTCCGGCTTTATCGTGAGATGAGCCCTATCACATATCTCAAGAAGGACAGCCCTCCACTCCTCATGATTCAGGGGGACAGCGACACGACGATCCCGGTGAAGCACGCCTACCACATGGAGAAAAAGGCGAAAGAGTTGGGGGCATCAGTGCAGATCTTGATTGTCAAAAATGCGGGCCACAACTGGCGAAAAGTGGATGCGGATATCGAACCGCCCCGGAACGAGATCGTGGCGGCGAGCGCTCAGTTTTTCGTCGATCAATTGAAGTAAGGGAAATGACGTGAGCTTCGGCCACAAAAGAAATACGATTACGATGAGACTGACGAAAACCCCAATTGCGGCCGCCTTCGTGTTGCTGGCTCTCATGGCGACGGTCTCCTCCCGCCGGGCGATCGCGGATGAGGCGAAGCCGAAGCCAAATGTCATCTTTGTCTTTTCCGACGATCATCGATTTGATTCACTGGGGATGACGGGCGATCCGGTCACCGAAACGCCCCACCTGAATCAACTGGCCGGTGAAGGAGTCTTTTTCAAGAACGCCTACATTACGAGTCCAATCTGTGGCCCGAGCCGGGCCAACATTTTCACGGCGCAATGGGAACGGAAGAATCGCATCGGATTTTCTCATCTTTCGAAGAATATGGTGAGCGCAGAGGCTTTCGAAAACAGCTTTCTCGTGCAGATGAAACGAGCGGGATACTCGACTGCCTTTCTCGGAAAGCATCACACCAAGATCGTTGATCGCGGCAACACGCCGCTGAAAGAGACGATTGATTTTTGCTACTACGGAGAAGGCCATCTCGGATTCTATCCTGCGATGAAGCACAAGGCCTTTACCAATTTGAAGCACAAGACGCAGGTGGAAGGATTGTTCGAAGCGACGGAGGCCTATCTCTCGCCGGGAGATGACTTCGACTACTTCTACGAGAACGCAGACAAGTCCCTCGAGGGCCGTCTCGACCGACGCGATCCTGACAAACCATTCTGTGCGTGGATTAATTTCAACCTTCCGCATCAGGCGAGCCTGGGAGGGATGGGTACCCAGCCGGGCGATCCTGACTTTTACTCAAAGCGCTACGCGGACAAGGTTGACCGCTTGCCCCTGCCCGCGGGCTATCCGGTTGAAGCGACGCTTCCCGAGAACGTTCTCAAGGTTTCGGAGATGGAGCCGTATTATAGACTTCGCGGAAAGGCATTGCTCGATACCAAATTGAAAACGGCCCGTGCTGTTTTTGCGATTGATCAGTTCATGGGGAATCTCCGGATTCTGCTGAAGTCGCTGAATGAAGACGAGAACACCATCATCGTCTTCGCCTCAGACAACGGACTTCTCTACGGCGAACACGGCATTGGAGGGAAGACGATGCTCTACGAAGAGTCGGCGCATGTCCCGATGTTGATTTACTCCCCGTTTTTGCCGGAGAGGAAACGCGGTGCTGAGATCGAAGCGCTCGCGGTCGGTCAGGATATTCCCGCGACGATTCTCGAGATGTGCGGCCTTCCCGTTCCCGAAACCTATCAGGGGGCGAGCCTCCTGCCGCTCATGGAAGGGCGCGAGACCGACTGGCGCGAGGATGTTTTTCTCGAGAATCTCTTCACCGATCAGGGCTATCCGAGACAGGACGCGGTGCGGAGTGTGCAATACAAATACATCCGCTACTTCAGTCGTGAGAATGACAGGGGGCTATACCTGCCCGATGGGATGGCGGGAGAGAAGCCGATTTACGAGGAACTCTTCGATCTGAATAACGATCCGACGGAACAGATCAACCTCGCTGAAAAACCCGAATTTCAAATGATCCTGAACGCTCACCGTGAGCGATGCCGTGAACTCGCAGACGAACTTTCGAAGTAGGCGACTTCCAAACTAAAATTACCCATTTCAATGACTAGCCTGACTAGAACTCTATTTCTGATTGCCGCGACCTTTCTCGCGACCTCACTGAATGCGGAGGATTGGATTCACCTTTCACCGCCCGAAGGATCGGCCAATGGCAAGAAGATCGTTTTCGTGACCGGCGACGATGAATACAAGTCGGAGACGTCGATGCCGATGATGGCTCACATTCTCGCAGAGCATCATGGATTCGACTGCACCGTGCTTTTCGCGATCAATCGGAAGACCGGAGTGATCGATACGAATCAGCGGGACAATATTCCCGGTCTCGAGGCTTTGGCGGATGCTGATCTCATGGTGATCTTCACCCGCTTTCGCGCCCTCGAAGATGCGCAGATGAAAATGATCGAGGACTATCTCGCGACCGGAAAGCCGGTCATCGCGATACGGACTTCGACGCATGCCTTTGACTTCAGCAAGGCTCCCGAAAGTCCTTATGCGAAGTATTCCTATAACTACAACGGGGCCGATTTTAAAGGTGGTTTCGGTGAGCAGATCCTCGGGCAGACCTGGATCAGACACTGGGGCTCGCATGGGAAACAGAGCAGCCGTGGGAGGTTTGCTCCGGGTAAGGAAACGCATCCGATCCTGACGGGTATTGCAGATGGCGAGATTTGGGGGCCGACTGACGTCTACGAGGCGACGCTGCCACAGCCTGAAGGGTGCGAGGCGATTCTGCTCGGTGAAGTGTGTGAGACGATGGCCCCCGATTCAGGCCCGGCTCCCGCTCCGCCTGCGAACGCGAAAGGTCGTGCCGCGATCAACAAGAACGATCCCATGATGCCGATCGCCTGGACCTACCAGCGCGATGTCGGAGCAAAAGGACGCGTTTTCACGAGCACGATTGGCGGCGCGATGGCCGGCAAAGATGACTGGGCGAACGCGGGAATGCGCAGAATGTTTGTGAACGCCTCCTACTGGGCGCTTCAGATGGAAGATCAGATTCCTGCTCAGGCGGAGGTCGCTCCGGTGCTCGACCCTAATCCCTTCAAACGCGGCGTGAAGCCTGAGGAAGCACTCAAAGAAGGACTCACTCAGCTCTCGGCGGGGGACGACACGATCCTCTTTTACGGAAACTCGATGGTCGAACGCCTCCTCGAACAGGGCGAACTCGAAGCGCGTCTTCAACTTGCCGATCCCGAGGCGGGGCTCAAGATTCGCAGCCTCGCCTGGACCGGCGATGAGGTCGGCAATCGTCTTCGTCTCGAAGGCTACGCGAAGCACATGAAGAACCTGCTCAGCGAGTGGCCCGCGAAAACGATCGTGCTCGGTTACGGTCTGAATGAATCGTATGCGGGCGAAGCGGGCCTCGCTGATTTTAGCAAGCATTACACCGACCATCTCAGCCAGCTTTCGCGTCTTCACCCCGGCGCGGATTTTGTGCTCTTGTCACCCATCGCTGTCGAAGGCGCGTCTGAATCCCGCGAGGCGGAGGTGGCGCTTTACAGCAAGGCGATCGCTGAACTGTCCGCCGCTCAGGGGGCGAGCTTTGTCGATCTTTATGAGCTGACGCGTCAGGCTTACACCGATTCTGAATGCGCCCTGACGAACAACGGGATCCACTTGAATGAGAAGGGGAACTCGCTCGTCGCGAAGGTGCTCGCGGAGGAGATTGCGCTAGCTCGTGGCGGCAGCGCTGCCGCGATGACAGAGCCTGTTGAGGCGAGGCTTCATGAAGTCGCGCTCGCGGCTTCGGTGAAACATCGTCGCGTTGCCGAAGTGGTTCGTCCGAAAAATGCGGTGGTTTATTTCGGGGTGCGGGCACGACCTGAGGAATATGCCGACGAGATGCCGCGCTATCACGAGATGATCCGTCTTACTGAGGAAGTCGTTCACCGACTCGCGCGCGATCCGAAGCTCGCATTTGCTGACATTCCCGACCCGAGTCTGCCTCCGATGCCTGAAGGGAAAGGACGCGACGACGGCGACCGCACCGGGATTATCAAAACGGTCGCGGAGTCGATGGCTGAGTTTAAAACGGCGGAGGGATATGAAGTGAGCCTGTTCGCTTCAGAGGAGGAATTTCCCGAACTCCGCAACCCCGTTCAGATTGCGTTTGATGCCCGTGGGCGACTCTGGGTCGTGACGATGCCGTCTTTTCCTCACACCGTTCCCGGCCTGACTCCGCCGGACAAGATTCTGATTTTTGAAGACACCGACCGCGACGGGAAAGCCGACAAAGTGACGACCTACGCCGAAGGGCTCGATGCGCTCGACGGTGTCGCGTTTCATCACGAGGGCGTCATTATTTCCGAACAACCGCGGCTCTGGATGATGGAGGATACCGACGGCGATGACCGTGCCGACACGCAACGTGAACTCCTCCGCGGTATCGACGTGACCGATTCCCATCACGGCGGGATGATCGCGAGTGATCCGCTTGGGGCGATTATTTTCAGCGACGGTGTCTTCCACCGCACGCAGCTGGAAACTCCCTTTGGCGTTCATCGCGGGATGGATGCGACGACCTATCGGCTCGATCCGCGCACCGGAAAGATTGTCACGGAGTGGCAGCACACGACGCCGAATCCCTGGAACGTCACCTTCGATCGCTGGGGTAACATTTTTCAGATGTATGGCGATGGCGACGTCTACGATGGAAGCGCGTTGATCTGGACGCCGCTCGGAGCCTATCAACCGTATGCTTACGGACGGATTACGAGCTACGGTAAGGGTTCGGGAAATGCGATGATCACGGGGGCGAACTTCCCTGACAAATATAAAAACGGATTTGTCTCAGCGTCTTTGCTCGGGCGATATGCAGTGACCTTGTCGAAGCTCGATCGTGAAGCGGGCATGGTGAAGCTCGCCGATTCACTCACGATTCTCGAGTCGCCGAACGCGGCGTTTCGACCCGCTGATGTTGAGTTCGCGATGGATGGATCACTTTATATCTCCGACTTTTGCAGTCCCATCATCGGCCACGCTCAGCACCCGATGCGCGACCCTCACTGGGATCATGACTTCGGTCGGATCTGGCGGGTTGTTCATACGGAGAAACCGCTCAGTAGCGAGCGGCCGAAGATCGAAGGCGCTGAAATCGACGCACTCTGTGAACTCCTGATACACCAACATGATTTGGTTCGTCATCACGCCCGAATCGAACTTCGCAAGCACGGCGCTGAGGGATTGAAGGCGGTGGACGAATGGATCTCCGCGTTTGACCGTGATGATTCGGATTTTGAGCAGGCTGCCCTTGAGGCGATTTTTGTCTGCGAGGGATTGGGAGAAACCCGGCCGGAGCTCATCGACCTGCTCCTGAAGTCGAAATCGGCAATGTTCCGTGGTGCTGCCGTTCATGTGACCCGCATTCAAGCAGACCGCCTCCCCAACGTGGTCGAACTTCTCACTTCGGTGGTGAACGATCCTCATCCACGCGTTCAGGTGGAAGTCGTCGATGCGGTGGCTCATTTGCGACCGACTTATCCCGAAGTGGAATCGGTTCTCGCCACTCTCGTGACCACGGATGCGACGGTTCAGAAGTCGCTCTCCACGCTCGACTACGGCGTCGCCCCGGTCAAAGGCCGCAGCGTTCCGGTTCTCGAAGTCGATCCCGATTCACAGCTCACGCAATGGCTTTGGCTCGGAGAGGAGGGCGAGAACGCACCTACCGAATTTCAGGTCGGTAAGGGCGGGAATCTGCCCGGCATCGGCCACTTCCGGACTTTCACTCATTCCGATCAGGCGCAGCCCGCGATCATCGCGATCAACAACAAGAACCTCGAGATTCGTTTGAACGATTCAATGGTGTTCAGTCAGGATTCGTTTTGGAGCGGTGATCAGCAGGTTAACGTCGAACTGACTCCGGGGCTCAACGTCATTGAGATTTCCCTCAAGAAAGCGAGGCGCTCAGCGAAGGCGATGCCGCCGGTTTTTCTCTATGATCCTGTCGGGCAAGCCCTCGCAGGGGCGAGGTATCCGCGCGACTTGGATAGCTTGCGAGCCTCCACTGCGGAGTATGATAAGTTCATCGCCGAGCGCGGGAACGTGATTCACATTCAGTCTGCGGCGGGGCTTCAGTTTTCGCCCACGAAGCTCAGTGTTACCCCGGGGAGCAAGGTCCGTCTCGTTTTTGAAAATCCTGACATCATGATGCACAACTGGGTGCTGCTCAGCCCCGGAAGTGTTGAGGAAGTGGGTGCTCTCGCCGACCAGATGGCTGCTCAGCCCGATGGGATCACTCGTGGTTATCTCCCTGAATCCGACAAGATCCTGCACGCGTCGAAACTGCTCAACCCGAAAGAAACCGAGGAGATCGTCTTTGATGCCCCAACCGAGCCCGGCGAGTATCCCTACATCTGCACTTTCCCCGGACACTGGCGCATCATGCAAGGTGTCCTCACCGTCGCGGAGCGCAAAAAAGCTTCGAAGGTGACGACCAAGCCGGCGCCTAAAGGAGGCAAAACGGGTAAGACGGTTTTGAAAAAGATCGGCGATGGCGTGGTCTTCGAAACGGCTACTACGGCGACGAGTTTTAAAACACTCGTGCCTCCCGCGAAGCCGTCCGGCAAAGTCACCGCGAATCAGAAGACGAACAACGATCCTCTCGCGACCCTGACCGACGGAAAACTCAATCCGGGGTTCGGTCCTGTTTTTGGTAATGGGATCAAGGATGGTGCTTACAAAATGGACCTTGGGAAGTCGCAAACCGTCTTCGCGATCACAAGCTGGTCTCACAACAAGAGCGGGAAACGCGGCGTCCAAAACGTGACGATTTACGGCAGCAATCACCCGGGCGATCCCGGCTGGGATTTGAGCGATGCAAAGCGTTTCACCTCATTGGGGACGATCAGCACGGAGGGACAAAAGGTTGAAGCCTTTGCGGCGCTTTCTCTTCAGGCTGAGAAAGGAAAGGCTCTTGGGAATTTTCGCTGGATCGTTTGGCAAGCCGCGCCCGTCACGTCGATCAATGAGAACACTGCGTTTCAGGAACTGGCGGTCGAGGTCGCCCCGTCTGCAGCCAAGCCAGCGCCGGCGAAGAAAACCGCATCGGCACGGGTCGGTGGTAGTCCGAACGTCATCCTCATCATGACCGATGACCAGGGCTACGGCGATCTCGCCTGTCACGGCAATCCGGTCGTGAAGACTCCTAACATTGATCAACTCTACGCAGAGTCGATTCGTTTCACCGATTTTCACGTGAGTTCGTTTTGCACCCCGACTCGCGCGGCGCTCATGACCGGTCGTCACCCCGCCCGGACGGGCGCTTACCGCACCAGCTCGGGGCGGACGATGCTCCACACCGATGAGAAAACGATCGCGAACGTGTTTTCCGAAAACGGCTATCGCACCGGGATGATTGGTAAATGGCACCTCGGTGACAACGCCCCGCATCGTCCGCAGGATCACGGGTTTCAGGATGTCGTCTGGCATCGCTGTGGCGGGGTGGGGCAGGCGTCCGATTACTGGGGGAACAGTTATTTTGACGACACCTACGAACGGAACGGGAAGTTTGAGAAGTTCGACGGCTACTGCACCGATGTTTGGTTTGCAGAGTCGTTACGTTTTGTAGAAGAGAATCAGGAGAAGCCGTTTTTCCTCTACATCGCGCCGAATGCGCCGCATGGACCTTATCGCGTCGATCGGAAGTGGAGCGATCCCTACCGGAAGGATATTCAGTGGGGAGGTGGTCCCGAGTTTTACGGGATGGTCGAAAACATCGACTACAACGTCGGTTTGCTGCGTTCGAAACTGGAAGAACTCGGGCTCGCCGAAAACACGATCTTCATCTACATGACCGACAACGGAACCGCGAATGGTGCCAAATTCGCAGGGCTCACCAGCGAAGCCAAGGAGGGCTACAACGCGGGGATGCGAGGGAAGAAGTCATCGATTTATGAAGGTGGTCACCGTGTCCCTTTCTTCATCCACTGGCCCAAAGGAGAGCTTACCGGCGGCCGCGACGTGGATTCCGTTTCTGCTCATATCGATGTCCTGCCGACACTCGCGGAACTGTGCGAGATCCCGGTGCCGGAATCACATCATCCCGACGGATTCTCTTTTGCCGCGCTTTTGAACGATCCGAAAGCGGCACCGCATCGCGATCATCATGTCATTCAATTTCAAGGCGGCCCCGGGTTTTCGGAGCCCGCAATGAAATGGGAATACTCCTGTGTCTTGAAGGATGACTGGCGTTTGATCGATGGGAAAGAGCTCTACGATTTAGGAAAAGATCCTGCTCAGCGGAATGACATCGCGGCCGCGCATCCCGGCATCGTCGAAGAGTTGCGCACACTCTACCCGCCGTTTTGGGAATCGGTTTCCCCGCGAATGACCCCGGTTTCGATCGATCTCGGAAACACCGCGCAAAATCCCACCGTGCTCTGTTCTCAGGACTGGTATATGCCCAAAGGAAACCCGCCCTGGAATTTCACATCGATCAAAAAGCTCCCTAAAGTGACCGGCCCCTGGCACGTTGATGTTAAAACGGCGGGCCGTTACCGGCTCACATTGCGGCAATATCCTGTCGAAGCGGATAAGGTTGTCGAAGCGGTTCGCGCGAAAGTTGAGATCGCCGGAAAGTCCGCTGAAGCAGCCGTCGAGCCGGACTGTAAAGGCGTCGTTTTCGAAATGGATCTTCCCGCCGGCAAGACTGAACTCGTGACTTATCTCTACAACGAAGCCGGTAAAGCGGGTGGCGCCTATTTCACTGAGGTCGAAGCCTTGTAACGATGAAAACAAAATTAGGCATCTAAACGTATCCAATCCTCACCCCATTTCTCCCCCAAATCCCATGAGAACAAAATTAGTATCCTGCTCCTTTTTCATTGTCTTCACCTTCGTCTTGTCACTCTCCGCGGAAGAACCGAATCCGGTGCGCGAGGCAGCGCGATTGAATGGCGGCATCATTGTCACGCTCGATACCGCTGACGCGACACAGCTGAGGGATTTGGCTGCAAAGCCGTCCCTGCAAGTGCAGGCGTTGTTGGCGCAGGATGAAGCGATTACCTCCCTTCGGAAGACTCTCCATGAGGAAGGACGCTATGGCCAGATCTCGGTTAACCCTCATAACGGTTCCGACCTTCCCTATATCGATAACGTGGTCAATCTCGTGATCTGCGACGAGGGCACCACCATTCCCAGAGATGAGATCCTGCGTGTCCTTACTCCGCGCGGCGTGCTGTATGTGAAATCAGATACGGGGTATGAGCGAATCGTAAAGCCGGTTCCCAAAGGGATGGATGAGTGGAATCAGTTTTTGCACAATGCCGCGAACAACGGTGTCTCTCGCGACGACGTCGGGCCACCCCAGCGGATGCGTTGGCACAACACGCCTGAGACCGGCCGGGCAAAGGCGTCGATGCCTTCGGTCACGAGTATGGTCACAGCCAACGGGGTGCTCTTCACCGTCGAGGACCGGGCAACGCCTGAAGATGTCCATGCCCCTTTTGAGTATCATCTCGTGGCGCGTGATGCCTTTAACGGCATCGAACTGTGGAAACGTCCGATCAAGGAGTGGGTAATAGGAGGGAAGACCACCAGCATCAAGAGCGTCTCCTCGCAGCTCCAGCGGCGTCTCGTCGCGATCGACGAGTATGTCTATTTTACGATGGGATTCGATGACCCTATTTCCAAGTTCCACGGGAGAAGCGGAGAGGAGATCGAACTTTTGAAAGGAACGGGGTCGACCCGCGAGGTCGCGGTGGAGGGCGGCGTCCTCTACGGAATTCAGGGGCCCGGCTATGGTCTCGTCACAGAGGATGCGGCGCGTGAAAAACGCCGCTCCGCAACTGCTCCCGCGCCCGAGAGGAAAAATTCACTGTATGCCTACGATTTGAAGACCGACAAAATGCAATGGACCGTGCCTCTCAAGAGCGGTTACATCGGCGCCAGCGTTTGTGCCAACAAATCGGTCGTTGCTTACCTTGCCGGAAATGAACTGGTCTGTCTGAATAAAGAGAGCGGGGCGATCGAGTGGGAATCCTCCGTAGAGTTATCCGACAGCGGTGAACCGAAGGAAGGCAAAAAGAAGAACGCGAAGAAGTCGAAATCCTCAACCAAAGCGAGTGGCGTGCCGGGCGAGGACTACAACATTCATCCAACTCTGGTCCTCGCTCCGAACAAGGCTTTCTGCGCCTACGGCAACGAGATCGCTGCTTTCGCGCTCAACACAGGAGAAAAACTGTGGACCTGTCCGAACGGGGAAAACTACATGAAAAGTCCTGAGCTCTTCATTGCTCAGGGCTTACTCTGGAGCAAACAGCTGAAAGGGATCAGCCCCAAAACGGGGGAAGTCGTGAAGGAATTGGTTCAGGAGATGCTCGGGCCGATGTCGCATGATCGCTGTTACCGAAACCGGGTTACCTACCAGTATTATCTCAACAGCGGATCGGGCGGCGTTGATTTCGTTGGCCTCGATGGCGCTTCGGAATACCCGAATCCCTGGGTGCGTTCGACGTGCGGGCTGTCGGCAATGCCTGCAAACGGCATGATTTACAACGGACCCTTTGTCTGCCAGTGCGCGATCGGTTCGATGCTGACCGGGTTCAACGGTCTCTACCATGAAACGTCCGGTCGCTATTCGGTTTCGCATACGCCCCGACTCGTCGAGGGCCCCGCCTTCACTCGTCCGTTAGGTGAGGACTCAGCAGGTTCCGATTGGCCCACCTACCGACAGTCCGGCGCCCGATCAGGGATCGGCAAGGCGACTCTCCCTGCGAAGCTGGCTACGAAGTGGCAGGTGAATATCGGACCGGCACCAACCGCTCCGGTGATCGTCGGAGAGCATGTCTATATCGCAGCAAGAGACGAGCACACTCTCTACTGTCTCGACAAAACGACGGGGGAAACCGCGTGGACCTTCACTGCCGGAGGCCCGATTGATTCGCCCCCGACTTATTACAAGGGACTGCTCCTGACCGGTTGTCGGGATGGCTGGGTTTATTGTCTCGACGCGAAGGACGGCGCACTTCGCTGGCAATTCAATGCACTCCCGGTTCAGAGTCTGATCGTGGATCGCGGGCAACTCGAATCCGCATGGCCTGTGAATGGCAGTGTTTTGGTAGAGCAGGGGATCGCTTACTTCGCGGCAGGGCGCAGCAGCTACCTCGACGGCGGAGTCTCGGTGTTTGGATTGAATCCTCAAACCGGCGAGATGATCCACAATCAGGTCGTGGCAGGCCCCTATGAAGAGGCGAACGAGAACTTCCCGACGCGGGGCGAGAGAACCTTCCGCCTCGGTGGATTCAAGTCCGGCCTCTTTTCGGTGTCCGACGGCAAATTGTTCCTCCGGCATCAGGCATTCCAACCGGATCTGACCCCGGTGAGCATGAAGGAAATTCGGGAGCCCCACCTGATTCCTTCTCATGGCTTTCTCGATTCCGTTCCGCAACATCGCTCCTACTGGACGGTCGATGTCGATCTTTGTTATGGAGGGCCTACCGCCATCACCGGCTATGGCCCATTGGGTGATACGACAGCCTTTGCTGAGGGCGAGTTTTTCGAAGTGCGTGGATACACCCCCGGTCGAAATCTTCCCGGTCGTGGCGCCGGCCTGACGCCCTTCAACACGTATTCCGTTTTTGCCGGCAAGTTGACGGCGGCAAAAGAAGGCGACGTCTGGATCAGTCGAAAAGGCAAAACGATTCCCGAAGTGGGGACCTGGGAAAAGAACTGGTCGGTTTCGACGCCGTTCGCCGGACACGCGATTTCAGTTTGCGAGAATGCCGTCATCGTGGCCGGGATCCCGATGACGGAGGGCTTCTCTCAGAAGGATACGAATGACGCGTTTCGTGGAGAAAAAGGCGGCGTTCTCTGGGTGATGGATAAGGCCTCGGGGGAACGCCTGCAGGAATTTTCGCTTCCCGCTCCACCTGCCTGGGACAGCATTGCGATCGCATCGGGAATGAGCGTCGTAAGCTTAAAGGACGGCACCGTAATGGGATTCGCGGCAGATCAATAAGAACGAAATTGATTCACTCACTCAACTCCTGCCATAGTAACATTTTTACAGAAGTCAGATTCGCGAATCTGAAATCAGCCCCGTCAAGAAAGATCATCAACTCAGACCCCCTAATGCAATGAAGTTAAAACACCTCACCACACTCACCTTTTCCACCCTGCTGGGAGCATCCCTCGTTCAGGCAGACGAGGCGGCATGGAAAATCGACAGTCAGAAAGACTGGAAAGCGAATATCGAATCCTCCGAAGGCGCCGTCGTTGAGAAGGGCTCGGTCTCTCCTGAGGAGAAGAACGCCACCGTCCTGACGAAGCTACATTCGTTCGATAGCAAACGGTCTGCGAAATCACTGACAGTAACGCAGTCTGCGATTTGGCAGAACTGGAATCCCATAGAAAATCTCGGTCCTTCAAATCTTCAGGATGCTCCCGTTCTCCTCACGAAAGGACCGGGCGATTACTGGATTTTCGGTCGTTACGGGAGTGGGCAGCCCCGTCGTAAGAAAGGCGAGAAAGCGAAGCCACAGGCGAAGTTCGTCGCGGAGGAGGCAACGCTCGAGGGATTTGATATCCCGTTGAAGACAACCCGTTTCCCGAATGTCTACGACGCCCCCGGCGGCCTCAAACCGGGTAAGGGTGGCTACAACGCCTGGCAGAGCCATGATATGAAGAACTGGGTTCATCACGGTCCCGTTACGGAAAGCTTTTCCAAATGGGTCACGAGCGCCGAATACGTCGATGGCAAAGCTTTGATCTACTACGACTTCCCGAATGATCAGGACCCGCACGTTTACGTGGACTCGGATCTGACCGATGGTGAGCCGGGTGAGAATATGGGAATGGCGGTGAAAGATCCCTCACACGGTTCTGATGCCGGCTTTATTCGTGACCTCGATGGCAACATGCATGTCATCATCGAGGACTGGAGTCCGATCGATGCGAGTAAGCGTTCGTGGGATTCGCCGCTCGCGGGTCATGCCGTGAGTCCTGACGGGATCGACGGGTTTGTTTTCAAAGATCCCGCAGTCGACAACCGGACAAAAGCCACCGGAAAAACGGGGACCTACAATCATCCTCATTGGGCGAAAGAGGATCCTGACAACTATAAAACGAGCGTTGCTGAATACGAGATTCACGAACCGGAACAGGAAGCCTACGGCGACTGGGCTGCGATTGCGATTGGGGGGCAGTATTATATCTTCGGCGACTATGATCCGATTGGCGGGCATCAGATGAGTGTCGGTTGGTTTACTTCACCGTCAATCGATGAGCCGTTTACCTGGTGCGACAATATCGGCAACGGCCATCCCGATCCTGACATCGCTTTTGCCGAGGGACAGTTCTACCTCGCGACCCAGCAGAAAACCGATTACACGAGTCCCGGCCCGTGGGTCGAGACCGTCTCCGCTCGCGTCGGCGTTGACACTGACAATGATAAAAAGATCGATCAGTGGACCGACTGGGCGGAGGTCAAAGAATCCTACGATTACATCCCCGGTTTTTCCAAGCAGGTGAAACGCATCCCTGCTGAATTGGACCTTTCGAAGCTCCCTGAAGGTTTCGGGTTTCAGGTTGAACTGAAAATCGAAGACTCCACTGAGAACAAATCGAAGCCCATCATCGAAGCCTTGAGCGTTTCGTTTGACTGAGACCGGTCGTTTACGCTTTTTTCTGATCAAACCAGCCTCGCGACCTTTGGCATACTCGAACGAGGAAGAGCATCAGCGGGACCTCGATGAGCACTCCTACGACCGTAGCGAGTGCTGCGCCTGAGGAGAGTCCGAAAAGCATCACTGCCGTCGCGATTGCGACCTCGAAATGATTCGAGGCGCCAATCATTGCTGACGGGGCTGCGTCTTCATATTTGAACTTGAGAAGCTTCGCGGCAACATAGGTGATCGCGAAGATCAGCAGCGTCTGGAGCGCAAGCGGTATCGCGATCCACAGAATCGTGAGTGGGTTCGCGAGGATCGTTTCCCCTTTGAAGCTGAAGAGGAGAACGAGCGTGGCGAGGAGCGCCGTAATCGACACCGGTGTCAGGAAGTGGAGGAACTTCTGCTCGAACCATTCGGGGCCCTTGGCCTTCATGATCCAGCGTCGTGAGAAGTAGCCCGCGACCAGGGGGAGCGCGACGTAAATAGCGACTGAAAGGAGAAGTGCCTGCCATGGAACCGGCATTTGATTGACTCCGAGGAGCCAGCCTCCGAGGACGCCGTAGAGCAGTAACATCGTGAGCGAATTGATCGCGACCATCACGAGAGTGAGTCCCTGATTGCCGCGGGCGAGGTATCCCCACACGAGGACCATCGCGGTGCAGGGGGCAATTCCGAGCAGAATCGCGCCGGAGATGTAGGAACGGTAGAGTTCGACTTCGGCGCCGCCTTTGACGACTTCGGTGCCGGGGAGAAAGTCTTTGAAAAAGAAACCGAGAAACAAAGTCGCGATCCCCAACATCGTGAACGGCTTGATCGCCCAATTGACGATCAGGGTGAGGAAGACCGGCTTGGGACTGCGGCTTGCCTGAACGACTTCGCTGAAGTCGATCTTCACCATGATGGGATACATCATGAAAAAGAGGCATATCGCGATGGGGATGGAGACGACCGGAGCGCCATTCACGACGATCGAGATGCCGTCGAGGGTTTGAGCGAGGTCAGGTGCGAATTTTCCGAGAGCGATGCCTCCGATAATGCAAAGCGTTACCCAGGCGGTGAGGTGGCGTTCAAAATAGCCCATTTCTGATTTGTCGAAACTCATTGTGTTGGAGAGGAGCGTTGGTGGTTTTTATGCTCGTGTCATTGGCGGTCGAAGGCCTGCGTTCCGGCGTGCCTCGAGCGTTGAATGCCAATTTTCAGGAGCGTTTTACGTATTGGTTTGGTTGAGTCGTGTCAGTTTTTCCCGTCAGCCTTTTTCTCAGTGGGAGTGCAGCAGGAAGAAACGGAGGCGGGCATGCAGAGTTCGGGTTGCGCCTGACAGCAATCCTCAGTGAGGAATGACATGAGCTTTCCGATATTGTCGGCGTGCATGGTGTAAATGACCGAGCGGCCCACTTTCTGAGATTTGACGAGTCCTGCCTGATGGAGCTCTTTGATGTGAAACGAGAGCGTGTTGGCCGGAATTTGAATCTCCCCGGCGATTTTCCCGGCGGGCATTCCTTCGGGGCCGGCTTTCACGAGGAGCCGAAAGATCTGAAGCCTCGATTCCTGAGCGAGCGATGAAAGCGCTGTAACGGCATTTGATAATTCCATTGTTCTGGAAGTATGGAATTAAACGGGCAGGTGTCAAATGGATTTCGGTGAGGAAACGGGGCGGGGAGGTTCCCTGTTCATTCCGTCCGAACGCTCATAAATCGAATTCGTGCGATTCCCGGATGGTCATCTTTGCTTTTTTAGTGAAGAATAAATTCAGAAAAGGAAAAATGATGAAGAACGCCAAAACCCTTATCGCTGTTACGCTGGGCCTCCTGCTTGCCACTTCCGGAAAGGTGTCAGCCGACGACCGACCTGCCAAGCCGAACGTGGTTCTCATTCTGACCGATGACCTCGGCTGGCAGGATGTGAAGTGCTACGACATCGATGAGCCGTCGCCTTACGAAACGCCGAATATTGATGCCCTCGCGAAAAAAGGCGTCTTATTCTGGCAGGCTTACTCACCGGCACCGACGTGTGCGCCGTCGCGGTGCGCGATCATGAGCGGGAATCACCCGGCGCGAGCACAGAAAACGCACGTCGTGGGCGGGGCTCCACCGGCTCCTCTCGGCAAAAACTCGCGGATGATGGATCCCTGGTATAGTGGCAGGATTCCGGCGGACGAGTACACGCTGGCAAAAGCGCTCAAGGCGGTGGGCTACACGACGGGGCACTCCGGAAAATGGCACATGGCGATTGATCACAACGCCTACCCTCAGCCGGCTGACATGGGCTTTGATTACACGCGTTCCAATCGCGGGGCGAGAAGTGGTATGAAAGACAGACTCAACGGGTTTGCGACCGATACGGCTGATGATCCCTATCGTCTCGACGAGAACGGATTTCCTTTTCACGAGACGAATGAGGATGCGCTGACGTTTATGGAGGAGAACAAAGAGAAGCCGTTCTTTCTCTATTACGCCACCTGGCTCGTGCACTCGCCGATCCAAACCCGTTCGGAGGAATTGCTCAGGAAGTATGCCGACCGGCTCGGGATTGATCCAGCTCACACGCCGAAGAAAGAGGTGGAAGGACAACAGAATCCGTTTTTTGCGGCGATGGTTGAGGAGCTGGACTATTACCTGGGGGCGGTCTTTGACTATCTCGATAACACGGAGGATCCGCGCTGGCCGGGGCACAAGTTGAGCGAGAACACCTATCTGATTTTCACCTCAGACAACGGGGGGATGGAAGGCAGTCCCAAAGAGCGTTATACCGACAACAATCCGCTCGACCGCGGGAAGATTTCGGCAAAGGAAGGCGGGACGCGCGTGCCACTTATCATCACCGGTCCGCAGATCCCTGCCGGCGTTCAGACGGATGTGATGGCGAACGGACTCGATTTCTACCCGACGATTCTCTCGATGGCAGGCGCTCCGCGTCCGGAGGGGAAAAACCTCGATGGCTGCGATTTGCTGCCGCTCCTGCACGGTGAGATCACCGATCCGAGCCTCGTCAAACACGTCGACGGATCTCCCCGCGCAGGGTCGCCCCGAGAGACAATGGTCTGGCATTTTCCCCATGGAAACGCACTGGAGAGCACGATCCGCACGGGGGATTACAAGCTGATCAGGAACTACGATCACATCAACAATCCTGCGTCGCCCGAACTGGAGCTTTTCCGCCTCTACGAAACGAAGGGGAACGAGCAAATTCGCGTCGACATCGAAGAAGCCGAAAACCTGGCCGGGGCGATGCCGGAGAAAACACAGGAGATGAATAAGCATCTCACCGAAGCTCTCGAGGAGATGAACGCCAGTTACCCTTACTACAATCCGAACACGGCGGACCCGTTGCCGAACAAGGATAAGGTTCCGACAGTTCTCGCTGACAAGCGTGAGGGGCAATCGGTCGAGTTCACCTATGAGGAGAACGGTGCCAAGGTGGTTCACGCCGACCTGATTTACACGCCCAACGGGGGCGAACGCTACGAAGAGTGGTTCCGGATGCCGGCCACTCTCGTGGAGAAAGGTCGTGTCACCGCGGAACTCCCCAAAGGAACGACTCACTACTACCTGAACCTGGTCGATGAGAATCAGTTCCTCCGCAGCTATCCGGAAGTGGTGGGGAAAAAGGGGAAGTCCTACATCGAATCCGCCTTGAGCGTTGATGGAGTGGCGAAAAAAGCAGCCCCGAAAAAGCTCGCGAAAGGTGATCGCAATACTCCGTTCAATCGATGGGACACGAACAAGGATGAGATCCTGACACTTGAAGAATACCTGACGGGGCAGACCGGCGAAAAGCTCGAGCAGCGTTTCAAGAACTTTGATAAAAATGGCGATGGCCATGTGACTCGAGACGAGTATGTCGGATTTTCCGTTAAGTAACCTGCCTGCCTGCCTGGCGACTGGGGGCGATTTCTCATGTCCATAGGCAAGGTGGACGGATCGCAAGGATCCTCCCGGTCTGAAGCCGGTATTTCAAATGCAGTCAAAAGTGACTGCATCACCTGAAAAAATCGACGGCTCTCAGGTGATGCAGACACTCCTGTTTGCTTAGAAGGTGAGTTGTTCCCTAATCGCGCCGGTTTTTCTTCCCTGCTATTCAGCCATTCTGTGTTCAGTTTCGGCCGAGCGAGCTTTCATCACTTGTGTTGATGGGAGCCCCCGTACCAAGCGGGGCCGGACGCATTGCTGAAGTTATATGAAAAAGTTTCTCGTTCTCATTCTGTTTGCCACCGTATTTTTGCAGTCAGTCAGGGCCGAAGAACCGTTCCTTGAAAAAGTCGATCTGTTTGAAATCGGCGATCTCGGCTACCAGCGGTTTCACATTCCCGGTATCGTGGTGACAGCAAAAGGCACCGTTCTCGCCTGGTGTGAGGCGAGGAAGAACGACGGGCGCGACTGGGACGACATTGATGTTCTGATGCGCCGATCGACCGACGACGGTAAAACCTGGAGTGCTCCGGCGAAGATCGTCGATGTGCCGGGACCGAAAACGAAGAACCCGTTTTCGCTGAATCTCAGTCATAACGATCCGAATTCGGTGACCTATAATAATCCGGTCATGATCGCTGACCGCGACGGCACGGTGCACATGCTGTTTTGTCTCGAATACATGCGCTGCTTCTATCAGCGAAGTGATGACGACGGTGTAACCTGGAGTAAGCCGACCGAGATTACTGACAGCTTTGCGCCTTTCAGAAAAAGCTACGATTGGAAAGTGCTCGCGACGGGGCCGAATCACAGCATTCAGCTGAAGAACGGGCGTTTGGTAGTGCCGGTTTGGCTTTCCACCGGCACGGGCGGCAATGCCCATCGTCCCAGTGTTACCGCGACAATCTACAGCGACGATTCCGGCAAGACCTGGCACGCCGGTGAGATCGCGGTGCCTTGTAACGGCGAATTCATCAACCCCAACGAAACGGTCGCGGTGCAATTGCAAGACGGCAGCGTCATGCTGAATGTCCGCAGCGAATCAGAAGCCCATCGGCGACTTGTCGTGACGAGCCCCGACGGAGCCACTAACTGGAGCGAGCCGCGCTTTGATGATGATCTTGTTGAGCCCATCTGCATGGGAGGTCTTGTGCGTTACGACCACGATGGAAAAAGCCTGCTGCTGTTTACGAATCCTGACAATCTTTCCAAAGGGGGCAAAGCGGGGGCACCCGGGAAAAGTCGTGACCGCAGGAATGTTTCGATTCAGATCAGTGACGACGAAGGGAAAAGCTGGACGGTCAAAAAATCAATCGAACCCGGTTGGAGCGCCTACAGCGATGTTGCGGTGACAAAAAGCGGGACGATTCTCTGTTTTTACGGGCGCGGTCCGAAGGCCAATTTCGCGGGTGATAAGCTTACGGTGGCGCGGATGAATCTGGAGTGGGTGACGAGTCCGGAGACGGAGTTTGAAACTGACATCGTCGTCTACGGGGGAACCTCGGGAGGCGTTGCGGCAGCAGTTCAGGCCGCGCGGCTGGGCAAAAGGGTCGTCCTCGTCGAGCCCGGTAAGCATCTCGGGGGAATGACCTCCGGCGGTCTCAGCGCGGTCGACATCGGCGATCCGCGCAGTGTCGGAGGAATTGCCCGTGAATATTTTACCCGCCTCGTTTCCCACTACGGGAAAGAGCTCAACTGGGGAGAAGCCTTTTCCCATGGCGGAAAAGGAGGCCCGGCAACGGGAGGCGCTTATTCGATCGAACCTCACGTTGCTGAGCTCGTCTTTGATGAGATGGCGGCGGAGGCAGGCGTTGTCGTTTTGCGAGGGGCTCGTCTGAAATCGGCGATCAAGAAGGGCACGAGAATCACCGAGCTTCGCTTTGAAGACGGAAGGAGCGTTCGTGGTGACATGTTCATCGATACCACCTACGAAGGCGATCTCATGGCGGCCGCAGGCGTTAGCTATACCGTAACGCGCGAGGGAAATGCCAAATACGGGGAAAGCTACAACGGCATCTTTTACACGCCGCAATACAAGCCCCGCACGGGTCACTTGCAACCCGGAGCGAATGGTCGCGTCAAGGGCGGGCAGGGCGTCTGGGACAGGGATTTTCCGCTCGATCCGTATGTGGTGAAAGGAGATCCGTCGAGCGGCTTGCTTCCGCTCATCAGCGAGGGCGATCCGGGAACTCCCGGCGAACCGGCACCCGGGATTCAGGCCTATTGTTATCGGCTCTGCCTGACGACCGATAAGTCTAACATGATTCCCATTGCCGCTCCGGCGGATTACGATCCGAAACGCTACGAACTCGTCGGCCGGTTCATCGAAGCCTGCCTCGCGAACGGCGACGAGATGGATCTCCGCTGGTTTTCGAAACACGATGAACTGCCGAATCAGAAGTGGGATTTCAACACTGCGACCTTCGGAGGTAATCTGCCGGGGCTGAGCTGGGCGTGGCCGGAGGCTTCCTATGCCGAGCGCGATGATCTCGCGAAGGAACTGGAAAACTATCATCGCGGCTTGTTTCACTTTCTTCGCACCGATCCACGCGTTCCGGAGAGGGTGAAGGCCGACGTAGCGCGTTTCGGTTTGCCGAAGGACGAATTCATCGACACCGGAGGATGGCCGCATCAGGTCTACGTCCGCGAAGGACGCCGCATGGTCAGTGATCTCGTCCTGACCGAAGACCATACCTTCGGGCGTGAGATCGCTCCGAAGTCGGTTGGGCTCGGAAGTTACGGAACCGACGCGCATGAAATTCGTCGTATTGTCAAAGACGGCGTCGTCGCCCGTGAAGGAAAAATCGCGGGAGGGCGTGGCGGCTTCGGACCCTATCAAATCGGTTATAACGCGATCGTTCCGAAGTCGAATGAATGCGAAAACCTGCTCGTCACCTTCGCGCTTTCCGCGAGTCACTCCGCCTTTGCCAGCATCCGGATGGAGCCGCCTTTCATGGTCACGAGCCAAAGTGCCGCCACCGCTGCGAGCCTCGCGATCGATGCTGAGAGTTCGGTGCAGGAGGTTGACTACGCTTCACTGAAGAAACAGCTCATCAAAGACGGACAGATTTTGGAATCCGTCGAGAAATCGGAACCGCGCGTTAAACTCAGTGGAATCGTGATCGATGACGCCGATGCGGCGTTTACCGGAGAGTGGGTAACCAGCAACGCAGCCGGATCGTTGTCTGGACGCAGTTATCATCATGACGGTGGCAAAGAGCGCGGCGAAAAGTCGGCGACTTTCGGTTTCCCGATTCCATCAGCCGGTCGCTATGACATCAGGCTTCTCTATTCGCCTCACGAAAACCGCGCCAGCAATGCTAAGGTGTCGCTGAGGATAGGGAAGGAGAAACACGACCTGACACAAAACCAACGCCTCCCGAGATTGGTAGATGGAAAACCCCGCTCTCTCGGCGTTTTTACGATTAAAGAGGGTATGATCGTTCACTTGACCCTGTTCAATGAAGGCGCCGACGGCATTGTATCCGTCGACGGACTGCAGCTGGTGCCTGTGGATTGACTTCGGATTTGATGGGATATCCTTTCAACCTGATTTCCTTAAGCGAGATTATGGGAAAGGCCTTCTTCGCGCCGGAAATCAGAATGGGAGAGGAATTTACCTGGGCAGCTCGACATTGGCGACTCCGTCTTTGCCCGGAGGAAAAAGATTGCCGGAGAAATGCAATGCGGTTGGCGTTTTCGGCCCGCCGGGAATGATTACGGCATAGCGGTAGCGAACTTCGCCGGCTTGATGAATCAGGTTCCCCTGAATAAGGACGTTTCTTAGAGGCGGGTCGTCAGCTTGTTGCCCGGTATCGAATTTGATGGGGGATCGCTCGTTTCCCCACATCCAGTTGGCGTCGCCGTAGCCAAAGTCGGAAATGATATTGTTGGCAATGATAGAACCGCCGTCCAGATTTTCGGCGTCGGCAGCAGCCCCCGGCATCAAGCCGATTGCCCAGAGACTGTTCCTCACAAACTGATTCCCATTGATGAGGACGTTGCTGGAACCGTGCATTGCCTTCATTCCGATAAAGGAGTTCACCACCACATTATTCGATACGATGACGTGGTCGCAATGCAGGTCAATTCCCTGAGCGGCGTTCTCAATATGATTTCCGAGGATGCGCGTGAGATCGGTTTCCTTCGGTGATGTGACAATGATTCCTGATCCCTGCTGCCAGGCCTCCATATACTCAGCGTCCCACATTTTCCGATTCACAATGTTTCCCTTATCTTGATTCTTCCTTACGAAGTCACCCAACTTGTGCTGCTTCTTTATCTCTATGGTAGGTCGGAAATTCTCTTCAATGACTCGGTTGTGTTCAATCAGGGTTCCCTTGCTGGTTCGGACGCTGATCCCCGCGCCGTCGGTGCAATTGAAAGCATATCCGTAACCGGCACTCTGAGTGCGGTCATCGATTGAGACTCGCATGTAGTTTCTTACGAGGCATCGGCTGATGCGGCTGTTTTCCGTGTCGCGAAGCGTGATGGCTCCCGACTGCGTCTGGTTGTTGATGACCTTTACGTTCTCGATCACGAGGTCCCTGCAGTTGAGCGCAAGGATGCCTTCTTTGCTCGTCACTTGCTTACCCTGGGGGCGGGTCAATGTCAGGCCGCTGATTTCGATGCCCGTGCCATTTTCGATCTCGAGGATCGGTTGCTCCGGATTCTCCTGAATAATGCGTCCGGGACCGAACAAGCCGCTGCGATCACCGCGAAGGCGAATCTTTTCGGCAATGGTGTAATCTCCAGCGGGGATGAAAATCGGGAGGTTGGGATTGGCGTCGAGAGCGGCCTGGATCGACGGGTAGTCGGTCACTTTCGGGGCGACGTTGGATTCTCCGGCCCCACCGTGCATGACCGAAGCTAACAAAACGAGAAGGATGGCCGTGATAAGGTTGGGTGAATGATTCATTTGGTGTTGTCTGATGAGTCCAGAGGATCGTCTTCGTTGAGTTGGCTTTATTTGGCGGTGAAGCGCCTCCCGTGAGTTCTCCTGTCGCACCCGGCCTTTCCCGCTGGAGTAATCAGGTTCTCGTGGGATCGAGTCTGAAAGGATCCGTGATCCGCTTACACAAAATTTCTAGACGGCTCTGCCACTCACAATGCCTTGATGGACGTGACCTTCATTGAGGTCAACGCGTTCGGGGCGGCCTTTGTGAGGGTAGATGACTTTGGTGTGGTCGAGGCCCATCAGGGCCATGACGGTGGCATGGAGGTCGTGAACGTGCAGTTTGTCCTCGGTGGCGTAGAGACCTAGCTCATCGGTGGCGCCGATGGTTTGTCCGCCTTTGACCCCGCCGCCGGCCATCCACATCGTGAAGCCGGTGGAATTGTGGTCGCGGCCGTTGCCTTTTTCGCTCATCGGGGTGCGACCAAATTCGCCGCCCCAGATCACGAGGGTTTCGTCGAGGAGGCCGCGCTGTTTGAGGTCGGTTAGGAGGCCGACGATGGGCTGATCGACGCTGGCGCAGAGTTTGGAGTGTTTCTCTTCGATTCCGGAGTGACTGTCCCACTTGCTGCCCGCTCCGCTGTAGAGTTGGATGAAACGCACGCCGCGTTCGACGAGTCGCCGCGCGAGAAGGCATTGGCGGCCGTAGGTTTTTGTCTCGTCCCGGTCGAGGCCGTAGAGTGATTTGGTGGAATCGGATTCGTGTTCGAGATCGATCGCTTCAGGAGCGGTCGCCTGCATCCGGAATGCGAGTTCGTAGCTTTTGATGCGAGCTTCGAGGTCACTGTGAGAGTTACGGCCGTCGAGATGGCGGCGGTTCATCTCGTCGAGAAAGGCGAGTTTCTGTTTCTGGACCGGAGTGGAAACCCCTTTGGCATTGTTGAGATTTGAGATGGGGGAATCTTTGGATTCGAGAAGAACTCCCTGATGCGTGGAAGGAATGAAGCCGGAGCCCCAGGCTCGGACGCCATTGACGACCATGGAGTTGCTGTCTTTGATAACCACAAAATCAGGCAGGTCGCGATTCTCCGAGCCGAGTCCGTAGGAGACCCACGAACCAAGTGAAGGGCGCCCGCCGAAGACGGCACCGGTATTCATCTGGCAGACGCCGCCCGCGTGGTTGATCCCGTCTGTAACGCAGGACCGGATCACGCAGAGGTCGTCGGCGATGCGCGAATGGTTCGGGAGCCAGTCGGAAATCCACAGGCCGCTTTCCCCGTGCTGAGCCCATTCGCGTTGATCGGACAAGAGTGGGGAATTGACCTCGCCCGCAGCTGTCACCGGGGTTTCGAAGCTGTCGGGGAGTTTCTGGCCGGCAAGTTTCCGGAGAAGCGGTTTGCGATCAAACAAATCGAGATGACTCGGGCCTCCTTCCATGAACAGAAAGATCACGCTTTTCGCTTTCCCGAAGTGATGGGGGATTTTCGCTGAAGCGGCCGTATCACTCGAGGCACCTGCGATGAGGTTTTCCCCGGTGAGCGCCGACAAGGCCACGGCCCCGAATCCTCCGCCTGCCGTGGATAGAAAATTTCGTCGTGATTGCATCATTCGGGTTTCAGTAGAGGTAGAGAAACTCATTGGAATTGAACAGCAAATGGCAGAAGTCAGCCGCGGAATCCAGCAGCGGATCGGCTTTGTTCTGTCCATACCAGCTCGCGTTCGGAGGAAGTTCCCCGGAGAATTTCCAGTCGGCGATTCGCTGCGGTGTTGGTCCTGTTGGGTAAAGGAGCAGTTGGTCTCTGGTGAGCGATGAAGGGGAAAGCGTCAGCCGCGAGACCTGCCCGTCCCAGAGGTGCCCGACTTGCTTTCGGCCTCCGATGACGAGCGGGAAAGGGGAGTCGTTGAGCTTGCCGACGACGGAATGTTTCACCGTGACCGATTCCAGATTTGCTTTTGGATCGGACAGATCTTTCAAGAAGAAGGTGACTTCACCGAACGCGCTGCCCTTTGACATGGGGCGGGCGGAGACGGCGGCGGCGATGTAGACCGGTTTGCCTACGGGAACCCGAAGATCGGAGACGACGACTTCATATTTCGGTGCTCCGGTGTGATCGACGCCGTTCATCACGAAGAGAAGGTTTCCCGGTTGATATCGCGACTTGGTGCTCGTCACGCATAGGAACCAACCGGAGGTGCTTCGGTCGTCGTCCCAGCGTGAGACAAGCGTGTTGACGGTTCCATCGGGATAAATATTCGCCAATTCCGTCACCGCTTCAATCGTAAAATCATTGGTTCCCCGATCGATCGGAAGACCGATTTCGAGCTGTTCCTGGGGCGACGATCGCTGAAGCCGGAGCGCGCTCCCGCCAAGGTCGATCTCCTTCACCGCTGCGAACTTCTCCGCGGTGGGCCGCAACGCGGTTTGATCACTCGCAGGGCTTTGATCTCCGTCACTCCGGATCGTGTTGAGCGAATCGATCAAAGCCTCGGCTTTCGTGATTTCCTCTTCACTTGGAACCCGTGAAAAAGCCCGTCGGTAGGCAGCGATGATTTTCTCCCTTCGTCCTCCGCCAGCCGCGAACCCAAGTGACTTCGCGAAGGCTTTCGCGCGGTCCATCGGCCAGGCGTTGTTGATCAGCATGAGCGACTGGGTCGGGGTCGTCGTTTCCGGGCGACGCGGTGCGGACTGGAAACCGAGCGGAGCATCGAAGCTGTTGAGCAGCGCGTCGGGTTTGTTCCTCAGCTTCTTCACGTAGATGCTGCGATCCGGTGAATTGCCGGAGACAGAATCCGCGCGGGCCGTTTCAGGAAATCGCATTTCTCCCGAGGTAACGAGCATGGCATCGCGCACCTCTTCGGATGAAAGTCTCCGCGGGGGAAATCGCCAGAGGAGACGATTCGACGGATCGGTTTGTGTCTCACTGGAGGTCGGTTCTTTGCGCGTTGTCATCCGGTAGGTCGCACTGGTCAGAATGAGGCGATGCAGATCCTTCATCTTCCAGCCGCCTTCGAGAAAGCGCGTCGTCAACCAGTCGAGCAGTTCCGGGTGGCTCGGCGCTTCGCCGAGATTGCCAAAGTCATTCGGCGTTGCGACGAGACCGGTGCCGAAGTGGCCCTGCCAGATCCGGTTGGTGATGACGCGTGTCGAGAGGGGATTCTCCGAAGAAGCGATCCAGTCAGCGAGTACGAGACGACGTCCCGTGTTGTTCTCGGTCGGCTTAAACTCCGGAGCAGGTTGTCCGAGGAGCGTTAGAAAGGCAGGTTCCACCGGGATCTCTTTGTCCCGCTTTTTGATCACCGGGGTAACCGGTTTGTTACTGACGTCTGTAGCGACCAACCCCGATCGAAGCGGTTTCGGTTTGAGGTGATCGAATGTTCGCAGCTGCGCATTGAGCTCCTCCCACTGCTTCAGTTTCTCCGGCTGGTTGGAAAACCCTTTGGCGAAATCAATCCGGCTGCTTTGATAGTCGATCTGGCGCTGAACCAACTGCACCATTTGTTTCTCGAACGGTTCTCTCTCCTCCGGAGCTTTATGATACATGTTCTGGATATCCTCCGGGAACATGGCTACCTCTTTCTTCAGTTTCGCTTCCAGTTGGTCGAATTTAAGTTTTTCCAATTCGGCACGAATATCGCTGGTCGCTTCCTCCCAGATCTTTTGTTTCTGCGCAAACTCGGCTTTTTGTCCGGCGGTCGCCAAAGGCATGTCGGTCGGCCATGAGGTCGTCGAAAGAAATGCCTGGAGCGCGAAGTAATCTTTCTGAAGAATCGGGTCGAACTTGTGATCGTGGCACTGCGCGCAACCGACACTGAGACCGAGAAACGCTTCGCCCGTCACATTGGTCATATCGGTCATGATGATATCCCACTGCATTCTCGTATTGTTCAGATTGTATTCGTAAATACCCTGCCGCAGAAATGACGTTCCGATCAGAACATCGGGATCGTCGGGGCCAATGATATCGCCCGCCAACTGCTCACGAACAAACTGAGGATAGGGCTTATCGTTATTGAACGACTCGATGACATAGTTGCGATAATCTTTTGCCCCGGGCCGATAGGCGTCCTGATTGTATCCGTCGCTCTCGGCGTAGCGGACCACGTCGAGCCAATGCTGTCCCCAGCGCTCGCCGTAGCGCGGACTCGCGAGCAGCTCATCGATCAGATTCTCCAACGCGGTGTCGGGCTTCAGCTTGCTGGCTTCTACAAAAGCATCGACCTGCGCGGGCAGAGGGGGGAGACCGTGAAGATCAAAATAGAGACGGCGCACCAGTTCGAGCGGAGCGGCTTCGGGAGCCGGCTCGAGATGGTTTTGCTCGAGCGTGCGGGCGATAAAGTGATCAATCGGGTTCCGTGCCCAACCGGTGCCGGCGTCGGTCGGCACATCCGGATCCGTCAAGGGCTGCACCGCCCACCAATTCCGTTCCTGAGCGGTAAAGCCATTTCCGTCGCGCTCGACCCCGGTTACCTCTTTGGACTCCGGCCAGGGCGCGCCCATCTCGATCCACTTTTTCAAGTTTGTGATTTGGACCTCCGTTAGAGCATCCGCATCTTTCGGCGGCATCGAGAATTCCGGATCGCTCCGGAGAACTGCCTCAATGAGTAGCGATTTATCGACGTCACCTTTTACGAGGGCTGGACCGGAGTCCCCACCATGAGTGATCGTGTCGATGTGATCAAGACGCAGGCCGCCTTTTGCCTTTTCCGCACCGTGACAGCGATAGCAACTGTCCGCCAGAATCGGGCGGATTTTCGTTTCAAAAAATACCTCAGCCGAATCCGCCCCGTAAGCAGAACCTCCCATCAAGGACAGGGAAAGTAGGTAGAAAAGCCGTTTCATCCGTGTGGTAACTCGCGCGTAGGTCCCGGTCTCTCCGCAAGAAAGATCGAGTGACTCAAAATGAACAGCGATTCAGAAGACAGCATTTAAACATCCTACAGTGGAAGCGCAGGGCAGCGCAACCCCTCACGGGCCGACGGTTATGCGCCAGTGCGGGTGTGTCCCGGAGCTATACTACTCCCGCGCGGACTGCCTTCAGCTTCTCCTCGACGTCGGTCCACTCGACTTCGTGCGGTTGAATGATCTGTTCAGCTGCCACCGCCGCAGCGGCTCCGGCGGCTTCTCCCATCGCGACGGCGTTTCCGGTGACGCGGTAGCCGGCGTGGGAAACGAAACCGCCACTGATGCAACGTCCGGCCATCATGAGCCCCTCGACATCTTTCGCGATCAGGGCGCGCAGCGGAATGTCGTAGGGAATCATCTTTTTAACGCCGCCCCGTCCGATCGTCTCCTTCTCATTGGCCTTTTTGGCTCGGGCATGGATGTCGACGCCGAAGGTGACGCGGGCGACTGAATCGTCGTGACGCGCACCTTTTTCGAGATCGCTTTTCGTCACGATGTAACGGCCGTGGATTCGTTTTCCGTCGCGGACTCCGATCTGTTCCGCTGTCGTGACGACCCGCAGATTCTCCCGGACGCCACCGAGTTTGCGAAGACCCCGTGTGATATCGAAAATCTCCTTCCGCACCCGCACCGTTGCCGCAGTGAGGGCATCGGCATCGTCAGGACGAATTCCGTATTCGTGATTTGCCATGATGAGCACGATATAATCTCTGAGATGGACAATGGTCGGCATTCCGTAAAAGGGATTAACAGAGACTCCCGCCAGTGAGAAAGCGTAAGAGTAATTACGTGAGAGGGAGGGTCGATGGTTCCCCGGTCAGAATGGCTACCTGCCAAATGCTCTGAAATGCTCTGCTGACAGCAACAGGCAGCCCTTTCCCGGACTGTGCCCATCCCTCCGAACTACCCGGAGAATTCCAGTCGTCGAGAAAGAATAATTATCAGCTAATTTGAATAAATTTTAATATTATTTAATAAGTTATTTTTAATTTAATTTTAAATTTAATATATTTATTTCAGGTGTTTGCTGGTTCCCTCGGCCGGCACGGGTGGCGTCGACTCCCGGTCGTTAGAGAAAGAGCACTGCTGAAAACTGGAAGGGCGATGCGCGGGGAGGCGTGAGCGTTTCGCTAAGGAAGCTTGAAACGCTCGTCCGGGGTTCGGACCTCATCCGGGGTTGAGGCCTCTACTGATGCCCTGTTCAGGCGAGGTGCTTCTTGAAGAAAGCGATCGTGCGTTCCCAGGCGAGTTCGGCCTGTTTGGGATCGTAGCGGGGTGTTGAGTCGTTGTGGAACCCGTGGTTGGCCTCGGGGTAAACGTGTATTGTGTAATCCACGTCGTTCGCTTTGAGATCCTCTTCGTAGTCTGGCCAGGTTGCCATGACGCGGGAATCGAGCTCGCCCATTTGAATGAGAAGCGGCGCTTTGATGTTCTTGCGAATTTCCTCAGCGGCCGGCGTTCCGTAGAAGGGCACTCCGGCATCGAGGGCGTCAGGGATGGCCGCGGCGAGCATGTTGACGATATAGCCTCCGAAGCAGAAGCCGACTGCGCCGAGTTTCCCGTTACCGGACTCGTCGGCTTTGATGAACTTCGCTGCGGCAATGAAATCCTGTTCGAGTTTGGCTTTGTCCATCGAGCCCTGCATCGCACGGCCGTCGTCGTCGTTGCCGGGGTAGCCACCAAGCGGGTGGAGCGCGTCGGGAGCGAAGGCAATGAAGCCCGCTTTGGCGACGCGACGGGCGACGTCTTTGACGTAGGGATTGAGACCGCGGTTTTCGTGAACGACGAGGACGGTGGGAGCTTTGCCCTCCACGGTCGTGGGTCTGACAAGGTAGCCGCTGCATTCGCCGTGTCCTTCCGGCGAATCATACGTTGCGTAAGTCGCTTTGATGTCGGGGTCGGTGAAGAGAACCTGCTCGGCATTCGCGTATTCAGGGAGCAGGGTCGCGAGAAGACCCGCGGTGGTAAATCCTGCCACGGTGAGAGTGGAAAGCCGCGAAACGAAAGTACGGCGGTCGATGATTCCGTGAGCGTATTCGTCATACCAGTCGAAGGCTTCTTTAGGAATGGGATGAGCGGGCGTTTCGAGGGGCTGGGTGGGTGTTTCCATGGGATAATTGTGGGTTCCTCTCCGGCGAATCGCAAGCATAAGCGTAGTAATCGGTAGATAGATTTTTGACGGTGGATTGCGGAATCTTGTGTAAGTGGCAGGGCCCCGGATTCCCCGTCGTGACGCATTTGCGGGGATCTTTGCTGGCGTGATCATGCGCGGGTTGAGGTTGCTAAGTCGCTAATTGAAAGGAGATAGTCTAACTATACGATGTTCCCTCAAAAATTGATTACTCAACCGGCACGATACAGCCTGATCGCAGTCTGCTTTCTTGCGACGGCATCGTTTGCCCGGTCCGGTGATTATCTGAAGGATATTAAGCCGGTCTTGAAGGAAAGGTGTTATTCGTGTCACGGGGCGCTCAAGCAAAAGGGGGATCTGCGTGTCGACACGGCGGCGGACCTGCTTGCGGCGAAAGTCGTGATCCCGGGATCTGTTGAGAAGAGCGAGTTGTTTCTTCGCATTACAAGCGAGGACGATGACGAGAGGATGCCGCCGGAAGGCCATGCACTGAAGGAGGCGCAAGTGGCAGCGATTCGAGGGTGGATTGAAGCGGGGGCTCCACAACCGGAGAATGAAACGGCGGAGGATGATCCTCGTTCGCACTGGTCATTTCAGCCGATTAAAAAGCCGGCGGTCCCGGCGACAGCCGGAGTGAGTCATCCCGTGGATGCTTTTCTTGCGATGAAGCAGAAGGAAAGTGGCGTCTCGATTCAGTCAGCTGCGGAGCGCTCGATCCTGCTGCGCCGGCTCTATCTCGATCTTACGGGGCTGCCTCCGATGGGGGAGCAGCTCGATGACGAGCGGCCGTGGGATCTGATCGTCGATGAGCTTTTGGCCAGTCCGCAGCACGGCGAGCGCTGGGGGCGGCACTGGATGGACGTTTGGCGGTATTCGGACTGGTATGGGCTCGGGGCTCAGTTGCGTTACTCGCAGAAACACCTCTGGCACTGGCGGGACTGGATCGTTGAATCGCTCAATGAGGACAAGGGTTACGATCGGATGATCCGCGAGATGTTGGCCGGGGATGAGATCGCGCCGGAAGATCCCGACACGCTGAGAGCGACAGGGTTTCTCGCCCGGAACTACTTTCTGTTCAATCGCACGACCTGGCTCGACAGCACGGTGGAGCATACCGGGAAGGCGTTTCTGGGTCTGACATTTAACTGCGCAAAATGCCACGACCACAAGTATGACCCGATTGATTTCGAGGATTACTATCGTTTCCGTGCGATTTTTGAACCCCATCAGGTTCGGCTCGACCCGGTCCCGGGGGAGACGGATTTTGAAAAGGACGGACTGCCCCGCGTTTTCGATGAGCATCTCGATATGCCGACCTATTTGCACCTCAAAGGGAATCCGGCGAACGAGGACAAGGAGACTGAAATCGTTCCGGCGGTTCCGGGGTTCCTGTCAAAATTTGCATCCAACATTGAACCGGTGACGCTGCCGAGTTCTGCTTTTGCTCCGGGGACACGCCCGTTTGCCCAGGCGGACCGACTTGCTGAGGCCGGTCGTAAGGTTCAAGCAGCGAAGGCGGCTGAGGCCAAAGCGCGTAAGGCTTTGGCCGCGGAGAAGTCGGGTGTTGATACGGGGAGCGAAGACTCTGATGTCGAAACGCTGAAACTGCCGATTGAAGATGATTTTTCCACTCTGAAGCCTGAGCTGTGGGAACTTCAGGGAAGCGGGCTCGAGTATCGTGACGGGGGATTGGAGCAGGCGGAGTCGAGTCGCGAGCCGGGGCTGCTCGTTTCAAAACTGCCGCTGCCGCGGGACTTTGAGATGACGTGCCGATACACCACGACCGGTGGTGCGACGTTTAAGTCGGTTTCGTTTCGTTTTGATTCCCGAGACAAAGGCAAGCATTCCAATTTTGTCTACACGAGTGAACACGGACCGGGCCCCAAAGTGCAGGCGGCTTATACCCGCAGAGGGAAAAACGTCTATCCCGGAGACGGGCGAAAGACGAAGAAGGAGGCGGTGGGACGCCCTCAGGAGTTGCGCATCGCGGTGCGTGATCGACTTGCGAATGTCTGGCTCGACGGAAAGTTTGTGTTGGCCTATCAGTTTCCCAACCGGATCGATGACGGGAGGTTTTCGCTATCCGCTTTCGACGCAACGGCGCGGTTTCATTCGATTCGTATTGATGCTCTGCCGAAAGATTTGAAACTGACTGAGGCGAAAAACGAGTCGTCGAAAGAAGCGGTTGAGGGAGACTCCGCTGAGCGGGATCTCCAATTGGCTCAGTTGGAACTTGCCGCGGCGATCGCGGAGGAAGCGTCGGTGATAGCAACGATCGCGGCCGACAAGGCCCGGTATGTTGCGGCGAAGCCGAATGATAAGCTGGAGCGGACCGCGCTCGAAATGCAGGTTGCCGTCTTGAAAGCCCGCGCTGCTCACGAGCTCAAGCTCTACGAAGACGGCGATGCGAAGAAGCGAAAAGCGGCGGAAGCGCTCGAGAAGTCGGCGAAGGAAAAAGAGGCCGAATTCAAAAAGGGCGAAGGTGAGTATGCGTCTCTCAGGGCGAGTCGGAAATCTCTGGAGACACCGGCCCACAAGGAGCCTGATTATCCCGCGGTCTATCCGAAGCAGTCTTCGGGTCGACGCACGATGCTTGCGGACTGGATCGTCTCTCCCGAGAATCCGTTGACGGCCCGCGTCGCGGTGAATCATGTCTGGTTGAGGCATTTCGGGGAACCGCTCGTTGCGACGGTGTCGGATTTTGGGCGCCAGGCACCGGAGCCGCTTCATCAGGAGTTGTTGGATTTTCTCGCGGTTGAGTTCATGGAGTCGGGGTGGAGCTTTCGTCACCTCCATCGACTTCTAGTGACTTCCGAGACCTATCGGCGCTCTTCTTCCAACGCCGGAGCCGCTCCGGAATCACTGGAGAAGGATCCTGACAATCTGCTCTACTGGCGGATGAATCCGAGAAGGATGGAGTCTCAGCTGGTTCACGACAGTTTGCTGCAACTCTCAGGAAGACTCGATCTGACGATGGGCGGCCCTTCGATGAAATACGAAAAGGCGGGGAATCGGAGGAGCCTCTACTTTACACACTCACCCGACACGATTGACCCGTTCTTGAAGACCTTTGATGATGCTGATTTGCTGCAATGTTATCGTCGGAGCGAAAGCGTCGTTCCTCAGCAGGCGCTCGCGCTTTCGAACAGCAAGCTCGCTCTCGAAAGCTCCCGGGCGATTGCGGGGCGCCTCGGGACAGAGTCAAAGATCGAGGAATTCATCGAACTCGCTTTCCAGACGGTTCTTGCCCGTCCTCCTGAGGATATCGAGACATCAGAGTGTCTACAGTATCTCACGGAACTGAGAGCTTTGTCAGGGAAAGCGGAGAAGTCAGATGAGCTTCGTTATCGCGGTCAGTTGATTCACGCGCTGATTAACCACAATGATTTTGTCACTATCCGGTAAAGAATTTTGAGTGCTTCAATTCCATCCTTTTCGAACTCCGCGATGCGACGGAGGCATTTTCTTCAGCAGGCCGGACTGGGATTTGGCAGCGTCGCATTGCAGGCAATGCTGCAGCGTGACGGGTTCGGTGCGGAGGGAGGAGCGAAGGCGTCTTCCCGTTTTGACGGGAAGCCTGAATTTGCGCCAAAGGCGAAGAATGTGATCTGGCTTTTCATGCGTGGCGGGGTCAGTCACATGGAGAGTTTTGATCCCAAGCCGATGCTGACGAAGTTTGGGGGGAAGACGATTGATGAGACGCCGTATGCTCATGTGCAGGATCCTTCGCGTCTCAAGAACGTGCGTGTCGTCGTCGTGAATGACGCCAACGGCCAACAGCGGAATGTGATCTACCCGCTGCAGGTCGGGTATAAGAAGTACGGGCAGAGCGGGATCGAAATGAGCGACTGGTTTCCTCATATAGGCTCGTGCGCGGATGACATCTCCGTGATCCGCTCGATGTACACGACGGATGACAATCACGGCGCTCAGATTCAGTTTCATTCGGGCAAACACCGGCTCGACCCTCCGGCTCCGACGATCGGGGCCTGGGTGAACTACGGTCTGGGATCGCTCAATGATAATTTGCCGCAGTTCGTCACGATGGGGCCGCGCTTTTTTGACAAAAAGGACGGGCACTACCTCGGGCCGGCCTACGACGCAGTGAAGCTGAAGATTGATCTCAAGAATCCGCTCGAGTTTGCGAAGCCGGAAGGCGATCTGACGCGTGAGGAACAAAAGCTCGGGTTTGGTCTGGTGAATCGACTGAACCATTTGGCAACGAATCAGTATCCGAATGATCCCGCGCTCGATGCCAGGATCAAGGCCTACGAACTGGGCTACCGGATGCAGACGGCGGTGCCCGAAGTGATCAATTTTGATAGTGAATCGGAAGAGACGAAAAGGCTGTATGGGCTCGATCACAAAGAGACGAGGCCATTCGGCGAGCAGCTGCTCGCGGCGCGTCGTCTTACTGAGCGGGGCGTTCGCTTCGTTCAGGTCATGCATGGAGATGGCGCTGCCGGCGCGTGGGATCAGCATTCGGGGCTGAAGAAGATGCACTCGAAGTTGGCGGGGCAGGTTGATAAACCCGTCGCAGGTCTGTTGAAGGATTTGAAGCAACGCGGTCAGCTCGAAGATACCATTGTCGTATTCGCGACCGAGTTCGGTCGGACGCCGGGAACCCAGGGCAGCGACGGACGGGACCATCACCCGTTTGGATTCAGTGTTTGGATGGCCGGCGGCGGAATCAAAGGAGGCGTCGTTCACGGCGCGACCGATGAGCTGGGTTTTCACGCGGTGGAGAATCCGCATTATGTGACCGATGTTCACGCGACCCTTTTGCATCAGTTAGGGCTTCACTCCCATCATCTCGAAGTGCCGGGACACAAGCGGTTGGATATGGATTTCGGCAGTGTGATTAAAGAGATTATTGCGTGACGGGTGCGGCAAGGCGTCTCTCGGTGACGATCAATCACGCTCAGATACGCTCAGATACGAACGCGAGAATTCGCAGTGGCACCAAAGAGGGGGCTGTATTTTGGATCGTTCAGGTAGAGTCGATTTTTCTCAATCGTCGGCGAAGACTGATGAACGGAGGGGCAGGGCGTAGAAATGCTCACGCAATTCCTCTACGGTTTGTGAGTATTGAGGAATCCGTGAGGATTTCTGGTGCGCCGGACCGGTGGGCGGATGGGCAGGGCGTAGAAATGCTCACGCAATTCCTCTACGGTTTGCGGGTGTAGAGGAATCCGTAAGGATTTCTATTGCGCCGGACCGGTGGGCGGATGGGCAGGGCGTAGAAATGCTCACGCAATTCCTCTACGGTTTGCGGGTGTAGCGGAATCCATGAGGATTTCTATTGAGCCGGACCGGTGGGCGGATGGGCAGGGCTGAGAAATGCTCACGCAATTCCTCTACGGTTTGTGGGTGTAGAGGAATCCGTGAGGATTTCTATCGCGCCGGACCGGTGGGCGGATGGGCAGGGCGTAGAAATGCTCACGCAATTCCTCTACGGTTTGTGAGTGTAGAGGAATCCGTGAGGATTTCTTCTGCGTCGGACCGGTGGGCTGATGGGCAGGGCTGAGGAATGCTCACGCAATTCCTCAACGGTTTGTGGGTGCAGAGGAATCCGTGAGGATTTCTATTGCGCCGGACCGGTGGGCGGATGGGCAGGACGTAGAAATGCGCACGCAATTCCTCTACGGTTTGTGGGTGTGGAGGAATCCGTGAGGATTTCTGGTGCGCCGGACCGGTGGGCGGATGGGCAGGGCGTAGAAATGCTCACGCAATTCCTCTACGGTTTGCGGGTGTAGAGGAATCCGTGAGGATTTCTATTGCGCCGGACCGGTGGGCTGATGGGCAGGGCTGAGAAATGCTCACGCAATTCCTCTACGGTTTGTGAGTATTGAGGAATCCGTGAGGATTTCTGGTGCGCCGGACCGGTGGGCTGATGGGCAGGGCTGAGAAATGCTTACGCAATTCCTCTACGGTTTGTGGGTGTAGAGGAATCCGTGAGGATTTCTTGTGCGCCGAACCGGTGGGCGGATGGGCAGGGCGGAGAAATGCTTACGCAATTCCTCTACGGTTTGTGGGTGTAGAGGAATCCGTGAGGATTTCTTTTGCGCTGGACCGGTGAGCGGATGGGCTCTGCGGACGGCTGGGGACAGACCGTCCCTACCTTCGTGGACTCTTAGAAGGCGGATGGCCGCTCGGAAGTCCGGATAACACAGGGCGTCCGAACGCGGCTTAACGAAGTTCGGTCGGATCCAGCACTCGATGCCGAATCGTCTCACGTTTCCAGGTGTAGGTGATGTGGATTTTTCCATCGCTCGTTTGAATGATGGCTGGGTAGGAGAACTCTTCTTCGCCGTCTTCGAGCGTCATGATGGGCTTCCAGTTCTTTCCGTTGTCGGAGATCGCGAGGTTGAGCTTTCCCCGACTTCCTTTGAAGCCTTTTTTGCGCACGGTGTGATTGTAAATTACGAGATGGCGGCCGTCCTTCAAGGTCACCGCATCGGTGCCGGAGTTCGGATTGGGGAGGTTCGTGGCGCTCAGTTCGCCCCACGTTTTACCGCCGTCATCGGTCCACGCTTGAACGAGGACGCCTTCCTTGCTACGGCAGAGAATTTGCATGCGGTTGTCAGGATGGAGGAGCAAACTCGGCTGAATCGCGTTGTAATGTGAGGCGTCGTTGATCGGGCCGATGACTTCCCAGGTTTTCCCGAAGTCACGAGTCACTTCAAAGTGAACCCGCCAGCCGTCGTGCTCAGTGCTGCTCGGGCAAAGGATGGAACCATCGGCGAGTTGGATCGGCTTGTTCTTCACAGGGCCGAGGAGATTGGGATTTCCTTTGCCGAGCTTTTCGTCCTGTCCGAGGCGCCACGGCTCTGCCCAGGTTTTGCCTCCGTCCGTTGAGGTCGTGAGCATTCCCCACCAGTGGCTCGCGCGACCGACCTCGGGATCGACGACCTTGTAAAACAACATGAGAGGTCCGTCCGCTGGCTGGAACAAAACAGGGTTTCCGGTTCGATGATCCTGCTGCTGACCTTCGGAGCCGTCGACGACCTCCTGTGGCTTCGTCCAATCGCTATCGACCTGACGCGATAGCCAGATCGAGTTGTCGATGTGAGGTTCATTTGTCCCGCCAAACCACGCGGCGACGAGTCCGGTTGGCGTTTCAACAATCGTCGATGAATGACACGTCGGCGTTGGTCCTTCGCCGGAGGGATAGATGAATTCAGCTTCGACGATGGCGGGATCATCTGCTTTTGCGAGAGGTGGCAGGGGAACGATGCCCTGCGCCTTGCGCGTCCAGAGCGGCCCTCCTTTGTAAAGTTTCCCGACCGGGTAGAGTTTGCTCGGCGTGGTCGCTGAATCCATCATCGCAGCCAGTTTCGCAACGATGTCAGGGTGCTGCGTCGCGAGATCGGTGGCTTCTCCGATGTCGCTCTTGAGATTGTAGAGTTCGATGCGGCCTTTGTTGCGACCGGAGCGAATTGCTTTCCAGTCCTGCCATCGCACCGCCTGATCGTAGTTGCGGCGGCAGTGGCCGTAGTCCCAATAGAGGTAATCGCGTTCGGCTTCGATTTTTCCACCCTTGAAAGCACTGACGACGGACAGGCCATCGGTATTGTCAGGGGCTGTGCCTCCGGCCAGCTCGGCGAAGGTCGGCATCATGTCCTGAAACGCGATCACTTCGTCTGAGGTTTGATTTTCGGCGATGGTTCCGGTCCAGCGGGCGATGAAAGGCACCCGGATACCGCCTTCGGTGAGGTCGCGTTTGAAGCCACGGAGCGGGCCGCTCGTGTTGAACCGTTTCGCGACGGTGGAGTGGCCCCCGTTGTCACTCGTGAAGATGATGAGGGTGTTCTTGCTGAGGCCGAGTTCATCGATTTTTGCGGCGATTCGTCCGACGTCGCGATCGAGGCGATGGACCATCGCGGCGTATTTCTTGGCTTTCTCCTCCCAGTCTTTCGCGTAGTAGGGCCCGGTCGAGGGAATTGCGAGACCGTCTTTGTCTTCCTCCTTGGAGGAAAAATGAGGAAGAGTATAGGCGGCGTAGAAAAAGAAGGGTTGGTCTTTGGATTCGCGAATGAAATCGAGAGCGTGCTCCGTCATGATGTCGTGGCTGTAGTGGGAGCGGAGCGCGGTGTTGTCGGCGAGTTCAAGCCGGCCTTCATCATCGTCGAGGTATTCGGGCCAGTAGTAGTGGGCGTGATCCTGATTGAGGTAGCCAAACCAACTGTCGAAACCCTGGTTCGTCGCGCTTCCGGCGGTGTTGGCATCGCCGAGTGACCATTTCCCGAGTCCCCCGCAACGGTAGCCGGCATCGCTGAGGACTTCGGCGACGGTGATGTCTTCGTCTTCGAGGTAGGTCGGGTAGTGCGGGACATTGTCGCGGGCAACGGTGTGACCGCCGTGCAATCCTGTCATGAGAACACTGCGCGAGGGCGTGCAGACGGAGCCTCCGGCGTAGGCCTGCGTGAAGCGGATCCCTTCGCTGGCGAGTCTGTCGATGTTAGGCGTCTCGATCAAGGTTTGACCGTAGCAACCGAGATCGCCGTATCCCATGTCATCGGCCATGATGAAGATGATGTTCGGCGGGCGTTCTTCAGCGAGGGCCGGGCTGAGAAGCGCGAGGCTGAGGGTGGCGAAAAGTGCGAGGTGTTTCATGGGAAATCAGTTTTCAAAGGCGCGGGCGGAATTATCGACGTCGGCTTCCCACTTCGACAATTCTCCGAGGAGTCTTTTGACAATGGCAGGCTCAGCGTCGGCTAGGTTGGTGGTTTCTCCGACGTCGTTGCCGAGGTGGTAGAGTTCGGTGGGACGTTTGCTGCGTTGCACGAGCTTCCACGGGCCTTCTCGAACCGCTTTGTCTGCCCGCATTCGCCAGAAGAAGCGGCGGTCGGCGAGCGGTTCGGACTGGAAGAGCAAATCGCTCAGCCTCGTTCCATCGGAAGCATTCGCTTTGTCAGGTGAGATTCCCGCGAGTTCGATGAAGGTGGGGAACAGATCGAAGGTCATGACTGTTTCATCACTGACCGCAGGCGCTATCTTTCCCGGCCATGAGAAGATCGCCGGAACGCGGTGACCGCCTTCGTAGAGAGTCGCTTTCTGGCCGCGTAAGGGACCCATGTCGGAGATGTTCTCGAATCCGCCTGCGTAGTCTCGGTAGCCGCCGTTGTCGGAGGTGAAAATGACGAGAGTGTTCTCAGTGAGTCCGTTTTTCTCGATTGCCGCGATGATCTCGCCGACGCTATTGTCGAGGCTCTCGACCATGGCGGTGATGTGCGGGCTGACGTTGCTGCGATCGGGAATGATTCCCCATTTGTCTTTTTGGTAGTTCGTTCCGACCTCTCGATGCGGCGGGTCTTCGGGACCCTGCCACGGGAAATGAATCGCGAGATGAGGCACGTAAAGGAAGAAGGGTCCGTCGCGATGGCTTTCGATAAAGGCGACGCTGTCCCTCGTGATGAGATCGGTGGTGTAGGCGCTTGGTTCGGGAGCGAGGCTTGCGTTTTTCCACCAGTCAGCATTGCCGGATCGATCAACCCGGGTGTGATAATCACCATCGCCGGAGATGAGGCCGCGAAACTCGTCAAAGCCCTGTTCGGTGGGAAGGTAGGGGGAATCGTATCCGAGGTGCCACTTGCCGAACATGCCGGTGGCGTAGCCGTTTTCTCCGAGGATTTCGGCGATCGTGACGGCTTCGGGAGGGAGCCCTGCGTCGTGATTGGCTCCGCTGAGCGCGGCTTCAAAGCGACGACCGAAACGGCTTTGATATTGCCCTGTGAGCATTGCGGCACGGGTCGGCGAGCACATCGGGCCGTTCGTATGAAAATCCGTGAGACGGAGTCCACCCGCAGCGAGCTTATCGATGTTCGGGGTGCGATTCACAGTGGAACCGTAGGAGCCGACATCGCCGTAGCCGAGATCGTCGGCCATGATGAGAACGATGTTAGGGCGTTGCTCTTGCGCCTCTGCGTAGAGAGCGCTGACGGCGAGAAAGATGAGTGTCAGTGGTATTATGATGCGTAGAATCATTCGGTGGCGCTGGTAGCGTCGAGGACAGACTGCAGTTGAGCGGAGAGCGTTTCGATTAGGCCTGACTGCGTTGGTTCGTTGGCGAGGTTGGTATATTCCCCGGCATCGTTGCGATGATCGTAGAGTTCTCTCGCGATGACGGATCCCGTCTCAAAGTCGCGCCACTCGGTGTAGCGATGATCCTTTGCACGGATCGAATAGCCCATCACTTCCGGCATGTTTCCGCGAAGGTAATTCGGGCGCGGGGTTTGCGTCAACGCGACCGGCTTCACGCTGGTGGTAGGCTTGTCGAGGACAGAACGAAGGGAAACACCCTCCAATCCCGCGGGTAATTCGAGCTCACAGAGATCTGTCAGGGTGGGGTAAATGTCGATCAGTTCGACGAGTGACTGACTGCGTTGCGCCATACGGTGCTTGGGGGTGCTGATGATCATCGGCACTCGCGCGTCGAGATCGAAGGCGGTCGTTTTCCGCATGAGCCCGTGTTCGCCGATATGGAGCCCGTGATCGGACCAGAAGACGATGATGGTGTCGTCGAGCATCTGAAGCGCTTCCAACTCGTCGAGGACTTTGCCGACTTGGGCGTCGAGATAGCTGATCGCGGCAAGGTGTCCGTGGTGCAGTTCGCGGAGCTCCGCTTCCCCGCCTTTGAACCGGTCCGATGTCAGAGCAATCTCAGGGACGTCCTGAGGTGGTGAGGTGTTCTCGGGGAGAGGAATCTGGTCAGGGTCGTAAAGGTCCCAGTATTTTTTCGGAGGATTGAAAGGCGTGTGCGGCTTCCAGAAGCCAACCGCGAGGAAGAATGGCTCATCCTTTGTTTTCAGCTCGCGCAATGTCTTCACAGCGGTCGCTGCGACCCGCCCGTCAAAGTAGGCTTCGTCGGGAACATCGCGACTTTCTGTCAGTTTTAATGTGGAAACGGCAGGCGGCACAGGCCCATCAACGAGGGGTTTGTCATTGGCATGACTGTTGTAATGCAGGACTGAGGGGACGCTCCACGAGGCGGGATCGCCTTTGTAGTCATCCTGACGCCAGTTGTGGAAGATTTTCCCGATGCATTGGGAATGATACCCGTACTCTTTAAAATACTGAGGCAGAGTTATTACGTCGGGAGAGTGTTTTCGGAAATGCGTCGGGAGATCCCAGACTCGCAGTGTGTCCGGCCGCCGCCCCGTCAGCATGGAGGCGCGGGAGGGATTGCAGACGGTTTGCTGGCAGTAGGCTTGTTCGAAAAGGGTTCCCCGGGATGCCAATCGGTCAATGTTAGGCGACTTCACATGCTTGTTCCCGTAACAATTCAGTTCGACCCGAAGGTCGTCGACGGCGATGAAAAGGATGTTAGGCGCTTTTGCTTCGTCGGCCCCTGTCGCCGTGCTGAGGCCAATGAGCGAGAGCAAAATCAGGGAGTAGGGAAGAAAGGAACGTGTGCGGTGGCCAATCATGTCAGAGTATCGGGATTAGGACTGAGATCCGGATGCTAGCTTTATATAGGGTGATCCAGTTTCTTTTCTCTTCCACATTTGCGCCTTTTACCCGTTTTGTAGAAGAGGGGCCGCTGAGTTTACTTCAGGGCAATTGGTCGAAGGTTAGGAAAGGCAGGTTCAGCTCTTTTGCCGTTTTCAGAATGTGTTCCAGTGCCGAAGGAGTGATGAAGTTTCCTTTTCCAAGGACTCTGATTTGGTGGGCATAAAGCGTGAGGATCTCCTCGTTCTGAACCGCGCGGGTCAAGGCGGCCTCGATCTTCTCAAAGGTGCGGTCTTCGCCAACGGGGGCAAAGTCGATCCCTTTGCCGAATAGCAGTCCTGCGTCCTTGATTTGCTGAGCAGGCACAAAGAACTCGTCGTAGTCGATGATTTCGCGTTTAGAATCGATGCCCTTCCCGGTGCGGAGATGGCGGAAGACTTTCAAGAGCTCCCGATCCACCTCAGGGTGGTTTTTGCTCATGGGATAGGCGAATGCGGTTGGGGTGATCCCGGCCGCCTTGAAGGCAATCATTTGCGGCATTATCTCATTTTGAACAAAGTCAGCCGCAGAGTGGGTTTTGAGGTAATCGATCGCGCTGAGATGATGCACGCTGTGCGAGCCGATCGCGTGGCCATGACGTTTCAATTCCAGCGCGGTTGCAAGGGCCATTTCGTCGATCGCTCCGCTGATGAAAAAGGTGGCCTTGGCTTCGTATTTGTCGAAGAGGGGCATCGCTGCCACCCAGTCATCGAAATTCCGGTCGTCGAAGGTGAGAACGACTCCTCCTTTCTCCAGCGGAACGGGGTCGTCTTCGGATTGTGAGGTGACTCCGAGGACCAGGAGCGTTATGAGGCTGAATAGAATGTATTTCACGGGTTCAGCCTATTCGTCTTCATCGTTTAAGGCAAAGCGGGAGTCGAAGATCGAGTGGGCGTGCTTCCGTACACAAATTACTTGAGCGAGACCTCGGGCAGGTCCTTGGTAGCGGGACATGAATCGTCTTACATTTCTACTGTTTGCTATCACTCTCGCGTTCTCACCCAACGTTCGCGGCGAGTCTGATACGATTAGCGTTCTGACAGTAGGAAACAGCTTTGCGGACAACGCGCTGAACTTTCTGCCTGCTTTGGCTGAGGCCGCTGATCGTGATTTGGTCGCGGTGCGTGCCAACCTCGGTGGCTGCACGTTTGAGCGGCATTGGAAGCATGTTGAGGCGTTCGAAAATGATCCGACGAGCAAGATGGGATCTCCCTACGCCAACGGAACCAAATCCCTCGACGGATTGTTGAGAAGCCGGGAGTGGGATTTCGTGACGATTCAGCAGGTGAGTTTCAAGAGCCACGATCTCGAGACCTACCAGCCATATGCCGATAATCTCTATCATTACATCAAGGAAAGAGCTCCGAAGGCGAATATTCTCGTTCACCAGATTTGGGCCTACCGGGTCGACGATCCACGGTTTGTCCCTGCTAATCAGGGAATCCAGCCACACACGCATCAGGAAATGTATGAACAGGTGCGCACTGCCTATCACGCTTTTGCCGACAAGTGGGACCTCGATATTCTCCCGAGCGGAGACGCGATGTTTGCGGCGGATACGGATCCCAAGTGGGGATTCCGGCCGGATCTTGAATTTGATTTCAAAAATGCCAAACCGCCGGCGCTGCCCGATCAGAGCCATTCTCTTCACAGGGGATGGTCATGGGTGAAGCAGAACGACAAGCGTGTTCTGCGGATGGACGGTCATCACGCCAGCCGAGCGGGTGAATATCTCATCGGGTGCGTTTGGTTTGAGAAGCTGTTCGGCGAATCGGTGGTCGATAACGGCTTTGTTCCCGATTTCCTCGAAGCGGACTACGCCGCCTTTCTCCGCAGGACCGCACACGAAGCGGTTGAGGTTGTCGCTGCGGTCGCGGCTGAATAGCGGTGGTCTGACCTGATCGTGAAGGCTCAGGATTTCAGTTTTGAAATCAGGAAGTCCTCGAAAGAATCAAACGTATCGGATTTTGCTCCGGGGTGGATCAGGTGCGATTCAATCCCGAGCGCGTCCATCTTCTCTTTCAGTTTGATCCCGAAAACGACGTGATGGATCTGCCATCCCCGCGCTTCGGGGCCGTCGGGAACCGGATCGGTGGGACGCATCCGATAGTTCATGTAGAGCGGAGGGTCATCCTCCGACAACAAAGTGATCGCCGATAGATCCGCGAGCGTTGCCTTCAGCGCTTCAGGACTGAGATCCCCGAAGTATATTTCCGTTCCGCGATGCGGCGTGTCGTAGCCGGGAATCCACTTCTTAAACAGTTCCAGATCCATCGTCGCCTGTCCGCCGTTCGTGCTGACGCAGAGCAATCTCGTCGACTCGCGCTCGACGGGATCGGCACTTTCGGGATCGGCCATGTCATCGTGGAAGGCGAGATACATGCAAAGCTGCGCTCCGGCTGATCCTCCCCAGGCACCGACGCGCTCCGGGTTGAGGTTCCATTCGTCGGCTTTCGAGCGAAGAAACTGAAGCGCGCGTCGGCAGTCGTGATGAGCCGCGGGAAGTTTCGCGTGTTGGACAAAGCGATACTCGACTGCCGCCACCGAGATTCCCGCCGATAGAAATTTCCTGATCTGTTGCGAAGGGATCGTCTTGCTCCCGCCGCTGTAACCGCCGCCATGAATATAGATGACGAGGGGACTCGGTTCTTTTGAATCAGCGAGCCAAAGATCGAGAACGTTCTGAGGATGCCCGTCGCGATAGACGACATCGGCAAGGGTGGGCGCGGGGGCGCTCGTTCGCGCTTTCCCATTTCCCTGACTTTGGGCATGGCTCACAAATCCTACGCTGATGAGGAGGATCACGCTGAAAGTGTGAAATGAATGCGTCATTTAGCTACAGGTTCATCGTAAGATATCTCAGTTCAACGGCGGGATAGCGATTAAAAATGGATATCTAAGATAGATTTGCGGTACAGCTTTATCTGACCAATGGTTAGATTGAAGACCTGACGTGAGACGAATGGAAAAGCATGACATAAAAGGCCGCGCCGAGCTGCAGACACTGGTGACCGACTTTTACACGAAGGTGAGAGCGGATGCGTTGCTCGGGCCGGTTTTTGATGACGTCGCCAAAGTCGACTGGAGCTCTCACATCCCCAAAATCGTCGATTTCTGGGAGACGGTCCTTTTCCGGACGGGTAATTACAAGGGAAGTCCGCTCCATCCGCATTTGGCCCTGAGTCAGATGACGGAGATGAGTAAAGATAAGTTTGAGCGATGGCTCGAGTTGTTTTTCGAGACGATCGACGGTCACTTTGCGGGAGAGCGGGCCGAACATCTAAAACGCATCGCCGCTGACATGGGACAGGTAATGCTTCGCCGGATCGAGGAGTTCGGGGCAATGGAGTGAGTCGGGAGCGGTTGAAAATCTTCCCCCTCAGACCAATTCACGTTATTATCCCGCTGTGAGTGTCGAATCGCGCGGATGACGTGGTTCCGCCGCTTTTCTCCATTCGTTATGCTTACTTCTTCCGTATTTCCCGGCCGATTGATTATTCCTGTACTGTTGAGCCTCCTCGTGATGTCTCAGGCGGCATTCTCCGGGGAGTTGTCTCTCGAGCGTTTCAAAAGCAGCAGCGCTGAGGTGACAGCATTGAAGCTTTCGGATGGATCTCTACAAGCCGAGCTGGCGGCCGGAGCAAAGGGTTCTCCCGGTGTGAGCGTCTTGCCGGCTCCCGGTGAGGTTTGGGATTTTACGGCGTTCAGCCGCATTGAAGCGGTGATTCAAAACACGGGTGAAGCTTCGATTCCGGTATCGTTGCGGGTCGATAACAAAGGGCATTGGAAGGAGGCACCCTGGAGCACCGAATCGGTGCGGCTTGAGCCCGGCCAAACCGCGACCGTCGTCGTGTTCTTCGGATTTTCGCATGGGATGAAACCCTCATTCGCACTCGATCGTTCTCAGGTCACACAATTGCTGTTCTTTGCTCCGGGCGCGGATCAAAACCGGCGCTTTGTCGTAAAATCGGTTTCCGCTGCCGGCGGACGCGACGAAACCCCTGACACGTGGCGAAATCAAACCGGCGCAGTGCCTGAGGGAGGCGTTTTGTCAGGCGTCGAATCACCATTGGAATCCTCACGCCAGCTTTTCAGTTTCAAGGGCGCGTCGATTGAGGCAAAGGGGAAGGGGGATCGGTTCAAGGTTCAATTTACAGGAGCTGACCAACAAGCCGGTTTCCAACCTCTCCGTGGGAAATGGGATCTTCGTGGCGCCAACGGTATCGCTGTGGAGGTGCTCAATACCGGTCGCGAACCCATCCTGCCTGGAATTCGGATCGAGAGTCCCGGTGGAGCGACCTCGGTTGCGCGGCCGGAAGCTCCCGTGGAGGCAGGGATGAAATCCGTAATTCCGGTGCCGTTTTCGGCTTCATCTCCCTGGATCGTGGAGTCATCGATTACGGCGGAGAAGTCAGATCGCAGCGGGGAATCGGGAACCGGCTGGGTGAACAGGGAGGCGACTGCGATTACCTTTCTTTCGGAGGACGTGAAGAGGGGCCAAACTTTCGAAGTCGTGCGGATCACGGCGGTGGCTTCGTCGGTGGCTCTGCCGGACTGGGTGGGGACAAAGCCGCCGGTGGAGGGCGATTGGGTCCGGACCTTGAGCGAGGACTTTGATGCACCGGCACTCAATGAGTCACTCTGGAATACGGCGACAGCGAATCACTGGGATAAGCGAACCGCATTCAATCGGGAAAATGTGAATGTTAGTGACGGCGTGGCGCGACTTCGATTCGAGCATCGAACCTCAAGGCACAATGACGATCCTGAGGGAGAGGAAAAGGCCTACACGAGCGGTTTTCTCGATACTTTCGGAAAGTGGAAGCAACGCTACGGGTATTTTGAAGCACGCATGAAGTTGCCAACTGCGCCCGGACTCTGGCCTGCGTTCTGGATGATGCCGGACCGGGGGCCTGACAGCGCCCCCCGCTGGAAACGTGAGCAAACGACCAACGGCGGGATGGAGTTCGATATAATGGAGTATCTCTCGGGATGGGGACCTTATCGTTACAACGTCGCTTTTCACTGGGATGGTTACGGGGAAGCGCACCGTCATGCGGGAACCTCGGGGATCTATTTTCAACCCGATGAAGACGGGTTTGTCACCACGGGGCTGCTCTGGTTGCCCGGTCAGGCTGTCTACTATTGCAACGGAGTCGAGGTCGGACGCTGGGAGTCCGATCGCGTGTCGAACGTTCCGTCGATTCTCATGTTTACTCATGTGAGCGGAGGCTGGGACAATGAGCCGCTCGACAATGCGAAGCTCCCCGACGATTTCGTGATCGATTACGTTCGGTGCTGGCAGCGCCGTGATCTCGAGTGAGTGCTGACGGAGCCGTAATCGAGGGATTGCAGTTGCTGCGGGTCCATCGTATCCAATTAGTCTGCCCATGAAATCCCGTTTCCACTTCAGTTCCTGCGTTGCTCTTTTCGCTGCCTTTTCCTTTTTGCCAGCTCTCCGCGCCGACGACGCCAAGCCCGAGTCGGCCTTGTTCGAGAAGACGAAGCTGGTCTACGAAGATGATTTCGACGGCGAATTAAATTTGGATTTCTGGGAGGTTCGTCAGGCCACGACCTGGAAGATCGAAGACGGGATTTTAAAAGGCAGCGAGTCCTCGAAGGCATTTCAGGCGAAGAAGATCGCTCAGGGAGATAAGGGGCACGAGGGGTTCAAGCCGGTCATCTGGTTGAAGCAGGTGCCTGAAAACTTTGTGTGCGAAATGCGCGTCCGCTGGGGTGCCAGGCAGCATAACTCGAGGTTTCCGATCTTTGATGTCGGCCACCACATTCACACGATTCACCTCGGGAAAACGCTCACGAGCCTGACGATCCTGAAGGACAAAGAGAAGATCAAGATCGAGAAGCCGCTCATGCCTCTGAACGAGTGGGCGGATGTCGTGATCGAGTTGAAGAAGGGCGTGATGCATTTCTCCGTCAACGGCGAGAAGCATGTTTTTGAAAGCGAGCTCATCGACATGACGGGGCACAGTCAGATCGATTTCAAAGGGATCAACTTCGGGACCTGTGAGATCGATCACGTCAGGATCCGGGAAGGTCTTTGAAGTGTCCCCGCAGCCGGGCACTTAACTCGTTTTACGTCAAAGATATCCGAATTGGCTGACAAATTGTCTGATCGGGAAAAACTTCGCTTGGTTCTGGCCTCGATTCTGCTCTAGTCACTGCCACATGGCAGATCCGTATCGACACACCAAAATTATCGCAACGCTTGGACCCGCGACTGAGTCCAAGGAAATGCTTTCGAAGCTGATTCAGGGCGGGGTCGACATCCTTCGTTTGAATATGGCTCACGCTTCCCACAAGTGGGTTGAAGATGCGATGTGGTATATCCGTGAGGCTTCGACTGAGGTCGATCGTCATGTTGCGGTGATGATGGATGTGAAGGGGCCTGAAATCCGCACCGGAGTTGTCGACTCTCCGATCGAACTCGCGGTGGGTGATGTCATCGAGTTTTATACGAAAAAAGGAGAGCCGACCGGAGACGTGCCCGCGGTGACGGTGAACTACACGGGGCTTCCGGGAGAAGTGAAGGCCGGCGATGTTGTCCTTGTCGACAGCGGTTTGATTCAATTGAGAGTGATCGAGAGTGAGGCAGCGAAGATACGTTTTGAAGTTCTCACGGCAGGAAGCCTCGGTTCCCGTCGCCATATCAATCTTCCGGGAATTCAGGTGGACCTTCCCGCTCTCACGGAGAAAGATGAGAACGATCTCCGTGCCGGAGTCGCTGCCGGAATCGATTTTGTCGCGCTCTCATTTGTTCGCGAAGCGGAGGATGTGAAGACGCTCCGGAGGTTTCTCGACAGCCTCGGATCAAAGGCACGCATTATTGCTAAAATCGAAGATCAGGCCGGTGTCCGCAACATGAAGGCGATCATCTGTGAAGCCGATGCGATCATGGTTGCCCGTGGCGATCTCGGAGTCGAGATCGACTATCACAAGCTCCCGCTCGTTCAATCCGAATTGATTCAGGCGTGTCAGGCAGAGGGCAAACCGGTTATCGTCGCGACGCACATGCTCGAGTCGATGATCTCATCACCGATGCCGACGCGAGCCGAAGTCTCGGATGTTTCGCACGCGGTTCGCGAGCAGGCTGATGCGGTGATGCTTTCGGGAGAAACGACGACAGGCGCCTATCCGCTGGAGTCCGTTGAGGTTTTCAAAAACATCATCGAAAGCATCGAACCCTCGGTGAACCGGCCTTTGAATGAAACGATCGTGTTGAAGGAGCCCAAGGCGAAAATGCTGCGCTCCGCTGCGGTTCTCGCGCGGGATCTCGGGAATTCCGGGATTGTCGTTTTTTCGAGAAGTGGCTTTCTTCCCTACGTGCTTGGCGCACTTCGTCCTTTCGGCGTGCCTATTTTTGCTTTCACCGACGTCGAGCACGTCTTCCGTCAGTTGCTGTTGCCCTGGGGAGTCGAGCCTTTCCTGATTGATTTCACCGACGACCCCGAGGTCACGATTCAGACATCGATGAAAGTCCTCGCGAAGAAAGGGTGGACCAGGAACGGTCAGTGGCTCGTCGTGATCACCAATGCGCTCGCGAGCGACAAGATCATCGACACGCTTCAGCTGCGTCAGGTGGAGGTGTAACGGAATCTCGTCAGATTCCGTCGCGTTCTTTCGCGAGGCTGTAGTAGCTCCAGAGCAGTCTCGCGGCGACGGATCTCCAGGGGCGCCAGTTCTCTGCGAGAGACGCGAGTTCTTTCGCGGTGGGGCGGGCTGGCAGATCGAGGATGAGTCGCGCCGATTCCTGCAACGCGAGATCGCCCGTCGCAAAGGCGTCCGCGCGAGCGAGGGCGAACTTGAGATAAATGTCCGCAGTCCATTGTCCGACGCCGAGAACGGCGGTGAGAGCGCGGGTCACTTCGGCGTCGCTCATTTGTCGAAACTGGACGTAGGGAAGATCGGCTTCGGCGAGAGCCCGGGCGTATCGGACTTTCTGGCGCGACATTCCCGCCGACCGCAGTTCGTCGTCACTCAGCGACATCAGTTGGATCGGCTCGTAGGCTCCGATGTCCCTCATCCTCTCCCTGATTGCGCTGGCTGAAGCGACGGACAATTGCTGCCCAATGATTGCATCGAGGACGGTTCCAAATCCCTCCGGACGAGAGAGCATAGGAAGTGGTCCTGTTTCTTTGCGCACCGCGGAAAATCGAGGCTCGACTTTGGAGAGGTGCTCCATGCCCCGCTCGAGGTCGGCTTCGTTTTTGATAATGACAGGCTCGGTTGGCATGCTGAAAGTGAGACAGCGTTTCAGGCTTTCGGCGCCAGATGTTGATCGAACCAGTCAGCGAAAAGGGGGAGGTCAAAAATCATCGTGAGCCAGCCATGACCTTTGCCTTCGCGGATGTGCAAATCGATTCGGTCTTCCAGGCCCAGCTCTTTCGCTTTTTCGATGAATCGCAGGGATTGATCGAGCGGCACGAGGGTGTCGGCATCACCGTGGAAAATCCGGATCGGAGGGAGTCCTTCGTCCAGTTGGTGAATGGGCGAGAGCTCATGCGCTGTCTCTTTCCAGCGGGGCATGTCAGCTGTCGGGATGTGCTTCCGATCTCCCTCTTTCGGAGTGAATCCAAATCCCGCGACATAGCTCGTGGGAGGGCCTCCGTCTCCGGGATTCTGTGTGGAGGGACCGAGATCGACCAAATCGGTAACGGGGAAGAATACCGCAGCCGCCTGCACCGCACTGGATTCAAGATCGATCGGGCCGAGGGCGCTTTTCGCTTCCGGCTCACCGCCGCGTGTCGCGAGCATCAAGGAAAGGTGACCGCCTGAGCTTCCGCCGGAGATGCCGAAGCGATCTTTCTCGATGCCGTAGTTGGCGGAATGAAAACGGATATGACGAACCGCCCGGTTAATGTCTTCGACGATCTCAGTGACGGTTGCCTTCGGTTGTGAGAGATGTCTCACCGCAAAAACAGTGTATCCGCGGCGGAGCAACGGCGCGGCGATCCAACGCCGGAACGGCCCGGTTTCAGACTTCCAGCTGCCGCTCACCATGATGAGAACGGCAGCCCCGTTCTGTTGGCGGGGTGTCAGGACATCATAACTGAGCGGAACCCCGTTGCGGCTCGTGTAGCCGATGTCGTCCTGCCTTTCTACGGCGGGATGGAAATAGAGAAGGATACCACCCGCGACAAGGGCGAAGACAATCACCGTGTAGAAAAGTGTTTTCAGAATCTTCCGTCGCATCGTGTCGTGGTATCGGTGGTTGAGTGGGTTTAACGCACTGACTCCGGTAGCACCAGTTCATCGGCCGAGCGTGAGAGAAACGGTGGTACTGTCAGGAGTTGGAGGTTACCACCGATCTTGTCGAGTTTCCAGAGCCGGCCGGCGGAGTTTTCATCGACCGTGACGCTGAAAAACTGCCCTCCGGATGAGGTAAGGTCGAGCGCCTTGCTCCCGTCGGGACGCAGCAACTGACTTCCTGCGCTGGTTTTCGATTTTGCGTAGAGACCAACCTTTGTAGTTCCCTTCGGAACGAAAAAGTAGAGAGCCCAGCGGCCTGACATGGAATTGGGATGTTCATCCGATGCCATTTTCCAGCTCATCGGGGTGCCTTCCGGCCAGGTCACGCCCGTCATGTCATTCCCGTCATCGAGATCGATTCGATAGGTTCCCGGCGTGGGGCAGGTGAGCGTGATCGTTCGTGGATTTCCGTCGGGAGGGACGGTTTCGTCTTCAGCGATGAGCGTTTCCTGTTCTCCGGTCTCACTCGCTCCTCCCAGTTTCCAGAGCGAGACCTTTATGTTTCCGCGGTCACGGTAGTGTTTGATGAGCCCACCCGTGATCGTCAGCTTTCTTTCGGCAGGGGCCTCGTCACCGACCACGGTGTAAAAGGAACGTTTCCCTCGTCCTGTTGCCGCCGATCCGGGCGCGAGATCACTCTTTAAGTCGGGATGTAAGGTGAGAGCCGGCACGAGATTCCCGTAGGGGAATGACTTCGGCTCGAATCCCATCTCGACGGGTTCGAAACGGGCGATACCGGCGGCGAGAATCTCGTTGATTTCGGAATCGGCTACGGGTTCACTGGATTTCCACGGGTTCTCTTCTTCCGGAATTCTCCAGAAGACCGTCTCCGTCTCACTTTCCGGAAAATGAACGCCGCGGTCGCGGTTCACGATGTCTCTCCAGTGCGCGTAACTGTGAACCATGAACGTGTTCCGAATGCGGAAGCTGTATCGCAGGAGCGATTCGAAGTTTGCCTGCCGCTCCGTTCCTTTCGACCTGGCGTAGGCGTCATAGCGTTCGGCGTAGTGCGTGTAGAGAATGAGTTCGTTGATTCGTTTAATGACATCCCGGTTTCCGGCAGCCGCGGTGCGAGCCTTTTGCAGACTTCGATACATGCGGGCGAGGAGGTCGCTGAAAACGAGTCGGGCGCTTTCGTTGGACCCTTCGATGAGCGTGTAGAAAATGCGCATTTCCTCCGAGGCGGGCCCGAACGCCTTCTCAAGGAAATCGTTCGTGATCGCTTCACGTTCTTTTGCCTCGTCGACATCCCAGAGAACCCGCGAAGCGAGGTAATAGCCGAGTCCATTGCAGCCCCAGTTGTCGCTCGATTCGGCTGAGAGGAAACGAGCACCGGACTCGTGGAAGTGAGGAATCGTGTTGGTGAGATACTCGAGGTTGCTGCCGCGCGCTCTTCCGGGAAGATCTCTATCCCAGGTGTTGACGCTGTAATACTCGCGGATTCCAATCCTCGCGCCGCGTTCAGCCCACCCTTGAATGATCTCATCGGCAGAGAGCCCGCCTTTGATGAAACCCGTCGCGACGCTGATGATGACGTTCGGGTGGACCTCCATTAGAGGAGGCGGGGAGTGGTAGTTGTAGGCATACATCCCGACGTATTTGTCTTTGCCGAAACGTTCCACGACCGCAGACGCCACCGTGTTCGCGAGCTCCGCCGCGAGTTCACTCGGCGAACCGATTTTGGCGCAGTTCTCACATTCACACCAATTGCCTCCGTCGCTCGGATCGATCGAAACGCTGTCCGCCTCAGGGTTTTTCTCTAGATAGCCCAGCGCGTAGCGAATCGCGGCTTTCTTCACTCCGGGGTTCGAGACGCACAGTTTCGCCTGGGGAACGACCCGCCGCTCTCCCTTCACCAGCGCATAGTATTCGGGGTGTTCGTCGAAGTCGGCCTGCTGCGACCGGATGAGCTGACCGTAAGCGTGACCGGTATTGAGTTGGAACCCGCCTCCCATCCTGTTTTTGACGGTCCAATCGGTCCACGCCTCGCGATTGTGATCCCAGAATCCGTAGCCATACCAGATACGGCGGGAGACGTAGTCAGGAGATGCTTCGGTGTCGCAGCTAAGCGTCAGAGTGGGTTGGTCAGGGATTACTTCCCACGTTTTTCCGGGGAAATATTGGCGGTAACCGAGGCGATGGAGCACATCCCAGACGCCATGTCTTACCGCGAGTGGCGTCGTGCCGGCTATCGTGAGGCCGTTTCCTGAATCCGTTGTCAGCGAATAGTTTTCCCGCTCGAGGGTTCCCACTTTGACGTCCGACTGCAGCTTCAGGGTAATCGCCGGCTTCACCGGTTGGTCGGAAATCGTGAAGGTCGCACCCGACAGTTCTTTCAGCATCGACGCGAGTGTCTCGGCGTGTTCGCGCAGCGCTTCGTCTTCGATGTGAATCGGCAAGTTCGCTTTCCCTTCGGAGGTGAGAGTGATTTCCTCAGCGGATAAGGTAAAAAATCCAGAGGCAAACAGGAGGGCCGCTACCGGCAGAGGCAGTTTCATTTTTCAGCGTCTTGAACTTTTTTGAGAAGGGCTTGAAGCTCTTCGACGATCTCAGGCTGCTCGTCCCAGAGGTTCTTCGTTTCAGCGGGATCGTTCGCTAAATGATAGAGCTGACCGGCGGGTCCGCCTTCTTTTTCGGGATCGAGATCTCTCGGGTTCGTAAAGCCTCCCGACCCGCGATGGGGGATCATTTTCCAGGGGCCCTGACGAACCGCGAAGGTTCCCCAGAGCGAATGATGAATCGCGAAATCGCGGACGGGCTCAGCCGGTTCCGCTTTTCTTAAGGCCGGAAGAATGTTGACGCTGTCGGGACCCGCTCCCTCCGGTAACGTGCCTCCGGTGATCGCGGCGCAGGTCGCGAGGAGATCGGTCAGTTCGATGAGCTCGTTGTTCACGGTTCCCGCTGGCGTGAATCCGGGCCAGCGCACTACGAACGGGACGCGATGGCCGCCTTCCCAGATATCGGCTTTCGTGCCGCGGAGATGCGCGTTGCCCTGATGGCCGAACTCTTTCATCGCCGCTCCGCGTCCTTTGATCTTGTAGTGCTTGAGGTCGTCCGCTTCTTTCGCGTCCCACCAGTGATAGAGACCGCCGTTGTCCGAGGTGAAAATGACGAGGGTGTTGTCGGCGAGTTCGGTTCGGTCGAGCGCGTCGAGAATGGCTCCGACGAAGGCGTCTGTCTCGACGACGAAATCCCCGTAATCACCGGCGTCGCTGGTTCCGCGGAATTCCGCGTTCGGAATCACAGGGAGGTGGGGCGAAGTCAGAGGGGCGTAGAGGAAAAAGGGCGTGTCAGGGCGTTCCTCGCCCTGTTCCTCGATGATGCGAACGGCTTCGCCGGTGAAGCGGGGCATCACTCCGGCGATCGTGAAATCGGGCGAGCGGACGCCCTCATCGACGACGATGAACTCGGTGCGGATCGCCTCCTGTTTGACGGACGGGAGTTGATAGGGACGGTCGTCGACGAGATAGCAGAACGGCGACATGTTGAGTGATGCCGAGATTCCGAAGAAGCGGTCGAACCCGACCGCGGTGGGACCACCTTTGACGGGGACGGAAAAGTCGACCTCGAAACCGGGACGGGGTGGGAAGCGACGGTCGAGAGGCACTGCTGGAAGTGGCTCACCCTTTTTGTCGGTCCACTCCATTCCGAGGTGCCATTTTCCGACGCAGGCGGTGTCGTAGCCGGCGTCGCGGAGGAAGGTGGGAACGGTGACCCGGTCTCGTTCGATGAGCGGAGGGTCGAAGCCATCGAGGACGCGGTATTTGAGCCGGGTCCGCCAGCTGTAGCGACCTGTGAGGATTCCGTAACGCGTCGGGGTGCACACTGCCGACGGCGTGTGTGCATCGGTGAAGCGCATGCCTTCCGCGGCGAGGCGGTCGACATGAGGTGTTTGGATTCTCGACTCGGGGTTGTAAGAGGAGACATCCCCGTAGCCGAGATCATCGGCGAGGATATAAATGATGTTGGGATGCTGCGGCGATGCCATGAGCGGCGGCGAAATCGGCAGCGCGTAAAGCGCGATCAGGAAAAAGGGGAGCCTCGGAAACATGCGATCTATTCCAACCCGCAATAAGCGCAGCGGGAATCTTTTTCTTTGGCGCGATGACTTGAATCCGTGCCTGTCGTTTGATTGTCGAAGCGGGGCAAGCTGTTAGCATTTCATCAATGAAACGAACTTTGCTTACACTGTCGCTTATCGCCCTGGGTTTAACTTCGACAGCATTTGCCGAGGATGTCGTTTCCGATGACTTCTCCGGCGCCGCGCTTTCGAAGAGCTGGGCGGCCGCAAAAGGAGACTGGAAAATTGAGGACGGCAAACTCAGGGGCGCCGAACTGAAATCCGACAAGCACGCCGCAGTGCTTACTTATAAAGCGCCACATCACAATGCTACCGGCGAAATCAAATTTCAGCTTAACGGCAGTAAGGGGTTTCATTTGAGCTTCAACCATCCTAAAGGCCATCTCTTCCGCGTCGCTGTCAGCGAAAAAAGCGTCAGCTTGCGAACTGACAAAGACAAGAAGGATCCGGAATCAAAGGCGATCAATCTCCAAACGGTTGCGGGAACTTTCGAGCAGGGAAAGACCTACACGATGAAGTTTGCGATAGCGGGAGACACCGCCAGCTTTGAGTTCGACAACGGAGTAAAAGTGGAAGGGTCAAACGAGTTGCTGAAGATGCCGAAAACCGGTTATCGCCTCATCGTCATGGGAGAGGGCGTTCTCTTCGACGACTTCGTCATTCACTCACAGGAGTAAAAACTCAAATCGACCGTTGCGGGTCAGGGGCGCAACGCGAATCGACATAACAGGGCAATCCGGGAGGAGTTCGGAATTCCTCCTTCGAATTTTTCTGAAAGGAAACTGACGAAGGCCGGATGGCATGTGAATTGCTAAAAAGCAGTTCGTGCTATGATCGAACTGATTGCGACTCAATTTCCTTACAAGACGAAGCTCAATGACGGGTCACCCTGTGTGGTTCGCCGGATGGATCGTGGTGATGAAACCGAGTTCCGGGAGTTCCACCAGTTCATCCCCGATGAAGAGCAATTGTTCATCCGTTCGCAGATCAAAGACGGGAGTCTCTTTCACGACTGGATGGCCAAGCCCGATGATCCGGAGCATCTGGCGCTCTTTGCGATCGTAGACGGAGAAGTCGCTGCGATGGGATCCCTTCACCAGCGAATGGGCGGGTGGAAACGTCACATCGGGAGGGTGTATTTCCTGACACATCCCGATTACAAGGGGCTTGGATTGATTGACATTCTGCTGGAATCTCTCGTTCGTGTTTCGACCCAGTTCGGTCTCACCAAGTTGGAGTCAGAGCTCAACGGGGAACGGGTCAGCGCGATCGATTCGATGGCGGCGGTGGGGTTCAAGGAGCTGGTTCGCTTGCCGAATTATATCCGCGACATGAAAGCCGAGTCTCACGATTACGTTCTCATGGGAATCAATCTCGTGGCCTCATACGACAATCTCGGCGCAGGCGACTGAGGCAAGAGGGTTAACTCACGGACTCAACAGGGTAGGGTCACGGATTTAACAGGGTCCGGTGATAGACCAGACAGGGTTGGCTTGCCGTTCAGGTCGGGCCGGGGGCTAGTCGGTCAGTGATTTTGCAAAATCCTTCAGTGCGCTGTCGAGCCGCTCGATTTCGGTTTCGCATGAGATTAAGAGAGTGCCCGCGCTTTTCAGGTCGCCGCTCCGGGCTGCTAGAACGAGGTCGGTGGTCAGGTTCAGGGCCGGTTTTGCTGCAAAGTTTCCAACGAGCCCTTTGAGCGAATGCGCAGCACGGTGCAGCTCGCCTGCGTCGGATTCCTCGAAAGCCTCGCGCGCGGCGGCCAGCAATCCGGCCGATTCCGTTGAGAAAGCTTCAACCAGCTTCGTCATCATTACGGTGTCGCCGATCATGTCGCGAAACGTGTCTTCATCGAAAGGTCTTTCCTCTGTTTCTTCCGATTCCGCGCTGCCGGCGGTGGCTTCATCCTGCCCCGCGCTTTCGCCCGACGCGGCGAAGTTTTCGAGGACTTCGAAGAGTTGCCCCGAGCGGACGGGTTTTGAGACGTAGTTGTCCATTCCCGCGTTGATGCACTGCTCGCGATCTCCTTTCATCGCGTTTGCGGTCATCGCGATGATAGGGATGTGACCGGCTCCGGTTTCGGATTCGAATTTCCGAATCGCGGAGGTGGCTTCGAGCCCGTCCATTTCCGGCATCTGGATATCCATCAAAATAGCGTCGAACTTGCCATCTTTCCACAGGCCGACCGCTTCCCGTCCGTTGTTTGCGAGCGTGACTTCGTGACCGCGTTCTTCGAGCAGCTTGATCGCGACCATTTGATTCACGCGACCATCTTCGGCGAGAAGGACGTTCATCGACGCGATGTGATCGGGCTTCCGCCTCGGGACGATGGCATCGTCGAGCCGGGGATTTTCGTCGCGCGTTGCAGAGCCGAAGATTCTCGTGATGGCGTCAAGGAGATCAGACTGCTTGACTGGCTTTGTCAGAACTCTGCTGATCCCCAGGCTATTCATTTTCTGAGCGGTGATCTGGCAACCGGCTGAGGTCAGAATGAGAATATGCGGTGATTTCGAGCCATACTTTGATTGGATCCGCTTCGCGACTTCGTAGCCGTCCATTTCGGGCATCATGACATCGAGGAGGATGAGCTGATACGGTTTTTCGGTGTCGGCGTTTTCTTCCAGCATCCTGAGCCCGTCGACTCCACTGAGAGCGGCGGTGGGGCACATTTCCCAGTTCGTCAGAATTTCGGAGAGGATCCGGCAGTTCGTTTGATTGTCATCGATGATCAGGACCGGGAGTGCATTCAGCGTCTCCGGGGCGGTATAGGCATCCTGAGGATCCGCCGCGCCACGACCGAATACCGCGGTGAAATGAAAGGTGCTGCCTTTACCGGGTTCGCTTTCGACCCAGATTCTCCCTTTCATCAACTTGATGAGTTGTCTCGAAATGGTGAGTCCCAATCCGGTCCCTCCGAAGGTGCGGGTCGTCGATCCCTCGGCCTGGGAGAACGATTCGAAGATTGCCTCCTGTTTTTCGAGCGGGATTCCAATTCCGGTGTCTTTGACCAGGAAATGGAGTGAAACCTGATCGCGGGTTTGGGAATCGAGCCGGATATCGACGACGACTTCTCCTTCGGAGGTGAATTTCAGAGCGTTTCCGATCAGGTTGACGAAAATCTGGCGAAGCCTCCCGAGATCCCCGACGATGCAATCCGGGACGTTCGACTGGACTTGATAAGCGAGTTCGAGGCCTTTTTCGGAGGCTCGTAAGGCAAGTGTCTGCAGCGTATCACCGATGGAATCCCGCAGGTGAAATTCATGAGGATCGAGGTCGAGCTTGCCGGCTTCGATTTTCGAAAAGTCGAGAATATCGTTGATGACGGTGAGAAGCGACTCGGCGGATTGACTCACCAGATTCAAATTCTCTCGCTGCTGCTTGGTCAATTCGGTGCCGAGAGTCAGCTCTGTCATTCCGATAATCCCATTCATCGGAGTGCGGATTTCATGACTCATGTTGGCGAGAAATTCGCTCTTCGCGATGCTCAGGGCTTCCGCCTTTTCTTTAGCAGCCCGCAGTTCTTCCGAAGAGCGCTGTCTCGCGCGAACCTGTCCCAGTTGGTTGCCGAGGCTGCCCATGAGCTCGAGCATCTGCTCATCGGGTTGGAGCGTTTCGGAGGTGAAAAACTCGAGCACGGCGACGATTTGGTCGCCGATCTTGACGGGAAAGCCGAAGGCGCTCTTCAGTCCGATTGAGGAACAGAGTGTTGCTCTTGGAAAATTCGGGTCGTTTCCGACATCCACAATCCATTGGGGCGTTCCGTCTTCCCATATGCGACCGGGAAGCCCGGACCCTTTTCTCAGAGGTGTTTTCTCGGAAAATCGCCGGAACTCCTCGTGCTCAGCCTCCCGGTCGAGATGCCAGATTCCGGTCGGAACCAGAATCGTCTCTTTCTCGTCGGGAATATAGACGTGACCGACCGGCCATCCCGTGCTTTGGCAGATTTCGTCGACGGATTGCTGGAGCGCCTCTTCAAAGCGATTGCTCTCAGAGGCGAACGCGAGGGTGCGGTGGAGGAGGCGGGCGTCGGCGACCTGCAGCGCGAGTGAGTTTTCAGCGCCGGCGATTGCCGCTCTCATCTTGTTGAAAGCGATCGTCAAATCACCCAGTTCGCCATTACTGGTCACAGGAATATCCTCGTCCAACTTGCCTTCCGCTATGCGTTGAGTCGCGAGCGAGAGCGATTTGATTGGCTCGATGATACGGTCCGCGCCGCGCCGGGAAACGACCCAGGCGGCTCCTGCCATTCCCAGAAAAAACAGCGCGGAGGCTCCGATCGCGAAGTTGCTCAGCATTTCGAGCCGGTTCGCCTCCCGGGTGACCCGCATGCTGCATTCCCTCGACAGTTCTGACAGTATCGCAGTCGATTCTCGCGAAGTGGGCACTGCCTCGGTGCTGAGTAAATGTCGGGCGATATTCCAGTCGTTCGCGGTTCGCAGTTGGATCAACTGTTTTGAGAGCCGCCGGCAGTGAGGGAAGTGGGTTGAGATTCGTTTCAGAAGTTCTTTCTGCTCCTGCGAAAGTCTTTCAGGATGCTTCTCCAGCGCTTTCAGTTGCCGCGCCGCCGTCTGGAATCTCAGTTCGAAGGCTCGCTGATCGACTCCGCCTCCTGAGGTGATAAAACTGCTGAGCGCAGCGCCGCTTCTCGAGAACGAGCCCCTCAGGTCCGCCATCGTTGCGAAGTTCCCGTTCGATGCCGCGCCGGACTTGTTCAGTTTTTCCAACTCGATCATCGCCGTGATCTCATCGTAAACGACCGTCATCAGCGGGCGCAATCGTGATTCAAAAAGGTGGCGTGCCGGCTCGTTTCCGGGCGTTTGAGCGACATCTTCAACCCACCACTGCACTTCCTTCAACCGGCTCAGGAGCCGGCGCGACTGCCGGATCGTCTCCTGCTCCTCCTCAGTTGAGGATTTCGAGCTCAACTCCACGAGCTGATTGATCGCAGGATCTATCTTTTTCTCCCAAATCTTGCGTCTTTCCGACCGGAATGCTTCGTCATCAATCACGACCCACCCGCGAAGATTGGCCAACGTGCTGTGGACTCCCTCGACAACGATTCGGGACGATTGAGCCATTGGAGCGTCGATTTCCGAAAGTTGAGCGGTGCGGCTCCGCATGTAGAGCGAGAAAATCAGCACGACCCCGAGGAGGAGCAATCCAATCGCGGCGACGGTCATGTGGGAACGGAACAAGCGGACGCGCAATCCAACCCCACGCGGCTGAGCCTGTGACGTGTCACTCATTTTTCAGCCAGTCCGGATTCTCTTCGACCCGCAGTCGGAGCATCTCCATTTGAGCTCCGAGGATACCGATACGCTGAAAGACTTCTGACGGCAGTTTGCTTCCGGGATAGTAAGCCTTCCTCGGGGGCCTGGCGTTGCTGCGAAGCGAATGCAAGTAGGCGAGTTCCGCGACCATCAGCGTCGCCATATCGTAAACATCGTTCGGCTCCGCTTTTATAAGCTGTTCCTCATCCACTTTAAAACTCAGCATCTCGACCCCGGAAAGTTCCCCGATCTTCCGGATACTCTCAAAGCTGACGACCAGTCCGCGGTAGACGTCGGCAGGTCGCTTCCGCCGCTCCAGCGGAGGCGGAGGAGGGGGCGTGCTGAGTTGACCCTCCGGCTCATCCAGAAGGCGCGCGGCATAGGCGATCGCGACCGAGACTTGTAAAAATACGTCTCCCGGCGCAAAACGCCTGTCGAGCAATTGATTCAGTTCGCGGTTGGCCGACATGATGGCATTGAAGACCTGCGAAGGATCTATATTTTCCTCCACAGGAGGCTCTTTCGTTTCCTCCGGTATATTGAGCTCCGCCTTCACGAGCGCGAGCCGTTTCAATGATTCTTTCACCACTTTCAGGACGTGGCCCGGCTCGAGCTCTCCTTTTGCCATGACCGGTTCCTCGACTTGCTCACCGGTGATTTCCACTCCCAGACGATTGGCCTTCTGAAACAGCGAAATGGCTTCGAAGTAGACCTCGCGAGGCGCCGCGTTCCTCACCTGTATGATGGGCGGCTCGACGACGGGTTTGCCCATTTCGAGCCGAATCAAATTCACCTCACCCCGCAAGACTGCGACACTCTGATAAACCTCTGCCGGCGTCACCGCGGGACTCTCCTGAGCGGCGCCCAGAAACGGGATGCACATCAGAGAAAGAACATGACTAACCGACCTCCACATCGCTGTGATTATCACAATAATCGAAACGCATGGCAATGCTGATCTCTACAATTCGGTGGCGGAGAGCACGTCATTCGTCAGTGTCACGTTGCACGGCGGGGGCGTGCGGCTATGCAAGCGGCTGCAATCTTCGCCAGATGGCTTTCCCGATGCTGTAAGTTGTGCCATAAGATGACACGTCTATGAATTATTTCTTATCCATCAGTCTGACGATTCTGTATCTGTCAGGTTTGTCCGCCGTCGCGGGGGAGGGGCGCACGGTTCTGGCTCTCGGGGACTCGATCACAGAGGGCGGCAAGAGCTTCGTTTGTTATCGTCAGGTTCTCGTTCCCGCTCTGAAAGAACGGGGCGCGGGATTTCGGTTTATCGGTCCGAAAAAGGACAGGACCTCCGCTCATGCGGGCTACGGCGGGAAAAGCACGAAGGCCCTGCTCGGACTGTCGAAGGATGTTTTCAGCGCGTATCCTGCGGATATCGTGCTGCTCCATTCCGGGCACAACAGTTTCAGCAAAGACAAACCTGTTGCGGGGATTGTTCGCGACACGGAAGAAATTATAGCCAACGCGAGGGCCGCCAATCCCGCGGTGACGATTCTCCTCGCTCAGGTGATTCCGGCGGGGAAACTTCCGAAGTATTCGTATATCGCAGCGCTGAACCGGGAACTCGCATTGCTGGCATCACGCCTTTCCAAACGGGGGTATGACATCGTGCTGGTCGATCAGGCGGAGGGATTCGATTGGGAGACGGACACCGTCAGCGATAAGGTCCACCCCAATGCGGCAGGGGCGAAGAAGATGGCCGACAAATGGATGACAGCACTCCTGGCACTGGACCCCGGGTAGGGCGAGTAGGGCGAGTAGGGCGAGTAGGGCGAGTAGGGCGAGTAGGGCGAGTTGGACGAGTTAGCGGCCTCGCTACCCTCGAATCATGACTACACGTTCGACAGCACAACCCGATACCTCGCGTCACCGGATTTGAGCCGGTCGATCGCTTCGTTGATTTGGCTCATCGGAAACATTTCGACTTCGGGTTGAATCTGATGGCGATTCGCAAAATCGAACATCGTTTCGATCGTGGAGGGGCTGCCGACGGGAGAACCGGAAATGGATCGCTGACCCGAAATCAGTGACATCGCGCCGATGTCGAGAGGCTCAAGCGCGGCGCCGACGAAGTGAAGGCGGCCTTTCGGGCGCAGCGTATTCACGAACCTGTGCCATTGAAGCTTCACATTGACGGTGGAGATGATGAAATCGAAGCGGTTCGCAGCGGCTTTGATCTCGGCTTCGTCGCGTGAGTTTAAAGTTTTGTGCGCGCCCATACTGAGCGCTTCCTCGCGCTTGGAATCGCTTGAGGTGAAGGCGGTGACTTCGCAACCCCAGTGACTGAGGAACTTGAGCGCCATGTGCCCGAGCCCGCCGATCCCGATGACGGCGACCTTGTCGGTCGACTTCACATCAAACTGGACGAGTGGATTGAAGACGGTGATTCCGCCGCAGAGAAGCGGGCCGGCTGACTTCAGGTCGATCCCTTCGGGCACGGGGATGACGCTGGCAACGTCGGCGCGGACCTTGTCGGCGAAACCACCGTGGCGCGCGACGATGGTGCCCTGTGCCTCGGAGCAGAGGTTTTCATCACCCGAGTGACAGGATTCGCAATGACCGCAGTAGCTCGAGTGCCAGCCCAGCCCGACCGTAGTTCCGATCTCGAGGTGATCGACGTTCGCCCCTACTGCCGCCACTTTCCCAATGACCTCGTGGCCTCCGACGAGTGGATATTTGGACATTCCCCACTCGTTATTGATCATGCTCAGGTCGCTGTGGCAAATTCCGCAGTAGTGAACATCGATTTCCACCTCGTTCGGCTGAAGATCGCCGGCTTCGTAGGTGAAATGTTCCAGAGAACCGCCGGCCTCAGAGGCGGCGAAAGCGTTGATTGTTGTGGTGTTGCTCATCGGTTGATATGGGTTTTCCTAAGATACGTTTGGCCACGCTCAAAGGGGTGCAGCTGCGCTCGCCTTAATTGAACTCGATTCGCCGATTGTGGGTCCCGGCCGCCGGCAGTCAATCTCGTTGAGTTCCGTTCTTCGGGTGGTAGAGGGGGACCATCAGGCGGAGGTCGACGGCTTAACCCTCTTAGTTTCACGCAAATTTCCGTGAGAGTTGAATGATGCGGCGTCTCTTCGTCTGCCTCAGGGCGTCGAGTCACGCTGCGGGGCGAGTGACGGAACGGAGCCACTCGGCAAAGCTCTCCCCTGTATGTTCGCAGGAAGCGAGAGACCTCCATGCTCGGCGAGTTGACGGCGATGGAATGCCAATGCCATTTCCGGAGTGATCCATTTTGGCTCTGCCATGAGATCACTGGGCCGGTTTCTTCAGCATGTCACGGTCTTCGCGCATGACTTGTTCAGCGATTTCCATTGCTTCGGCAAACGCGGAGTCATAACCGGAAATCTCCAATCCTCCGGGGGGGGGATCAATCTCTCTCTCGTTGGTGATGCACATTTCCTGAGTTCCAGATTTGCATCATTTCCTCCGCACTGGGAATCTCGAGAGACCGGACGATGCGAAAGCCCAGCCAATAGGCGTCGGTGAGATACCAGAGGCTTTTCGGTAATTGAGCGTCCTGCACCATCCAATCGGGCGAGGAAAAGACCCGGGATGCTGACCGACAAAGCTCAGGGGGATCATACCAGCTCCCGCCGCGCGCCGACCGCATAAAGCGGGTCTTCGCCGGAATGTAGGGATCTGTAAAAACGGTTTTGTCCGGTTGATCGGGAAACTGCTTTTGGAGCGATGCAAGGCGGTTTGGCACGTACCCATCGAGACACCATTCCATGACATTGCCGTGCATGTCGTAGAGTCCCCACGGATTGGGCTTTCCGATGCCGATTTTCTCGTAGCCGACTCTGACCTGGTGCGGATCGATGACTTCATATTTCATCAGCTGCTCAGGATCATTTCCGAACCAATATGGCGTCGTCGTTCCGGCGCGGCAGGCGTATTCCCATTCAGCTTCGGTGGGTAGTCGATAAAAGTGCCCTGTTTGAGCCGAAAGCCACTGGCAGAACTTGCTGGCGGCGTGGTGAGTCATGCAAATCGCCGGAAAGCCTTCTGTTCCCATCCCGAATGACATCTCGGTGTAGGGTGTCGTTGGAGAGGAGATGAGACCGGCAAATGTTTCGGCAGAATGAGGTTCGAGGCGGGAGCCATCTTTTCGCCGGGCTACCGAGGTGATCATGAAGGGTTCAAATTCATCCCAGGTCACTTCGAACTTTCCAATCCAGAAGGGGCTGAGTTTTGCGCGATATTGCGGGCCTTCGTCATCGTTGCGTCCGGCTTCACTTTCCGGTGAGCCCATGAGCACCTCGCCACGCGGGAGCGCGACCATCGAGTATGAAGCGCCGGTTTGAGGAATCTTCGCTTCGTAGTCGGCCATTTCAGCCCCGGCGACTTGCGTGGCTATAATATGACGGCGGATCTGTTCGACGATTTCGGCTTCTGATTCGGGGAACTCGTTGTGATCGAGAGGGACGGGCGTTGAAGGGACTTCCTCAGACTGAATCGACGGGAGCGCTTGCGATAAGAGCAGGACGGCTGCGAGGCTTTGAAAAATTCGACTCATTCGAGTGATCGTAGGGGAGTTGAGTCTCGAAACGCAATCCGTGATGACGTCTTCAGTCGCAAAAAAAAGCCCCGGTCAGCGAGAGCCAACCGGAGCTAATTGAAAAAAGGAATTAGAAGGAAATTCTACAGATTGTAGTCTTTTTCGCCGTGTTCGGCGAGGTCGAGGCCTTCTTCTTCTGTTTCCGCATCGACCCGGAGGCCGACGGTCGCTTTGCAAATCAGGATGATGGCAATCGTCGCAACGGCGGACCAAACGAGGGTGAATCCGACGCCGAGAATCTGGATCCCGAACTGCTGAAAGGCGCTCTTTCCTTCGCTGAGACCGCTGCCACCGAGCGCTTCGCTCGCGAGGAAGGAGACGAGGAGTGTTCCCATGATTCCACCGATTCCGTGAACGGCGAAGACGTCGAGACTGTCGTCGATCTTGAATTTGCTCTTCACGATGTCGCAGGCGAAGTAGCAGATGATGCCGGCGAGAAAGCCTATGAGGAGCGCTCCCATCGGCCCGACATTGCCCGAGGCGGGAGTGATCGAGGCGAGTCCGGCAACCATTCCGGTGACGATCCCGACGAGGCCCGGCTTGCCGGTGCGGATTTTCTCCACGATCATCCACGTGAGTGAGGCGGTCGCGGCTGAGATGTGCGTCACGAGCATCGTCATTCCTGCTGAGCCGCCTGAGGAAAGCTGACTGCCGGCGTTGAATCCGAACCAACCGAACCAGAGCAGCGAGGCCCCGATCATGACGAGGCTGGGGCTGTGAGGTGGTGTGAGTGTTTTCGGGAATCCGCGGCGTGGACCCACCATTTTGGCTAGAATGAGAGCGGAGATGGCGGCGGTCGCGTGGACAACGATACCACCCGCGAGGTCGATCGTTCCATTGTTCAGCATCCAGCCCGCATCAGACCAGACCCAGTGAACGGCGGGGGCGTAAACGATGATGAGCCAGAGAGCTGAAAAGAGCATCACGGCGGAGAACTTCATGCGCTCGACGAAAGCACCGATGATCAGGGCCGGCGTGATCATCGCGAAAGTCATCTGGAACATGATGAAAACGGTCTCGGGAATCGTTCCGACGGTGCTGTCGGAAGTTACCCCTTTGAGAAACGCGGCGCTGAAGTCGCCGAAAAAGCCGTTCGATCCCTTGAACGCGAAGCTGTAGAGGAAGGCGACCCACATGATGGAGGCGAGACAGGCGATCGCGAAACAGTGCATCAGGACCGAAAGGATGTTCTTCGAGCGAACGAGGCCGGCATAGAACAGGGCCAGACCGGGAAGGGTCATGATGAGCACGAGGCAGGTTGCGGTCAGCATCCAGGCCGTGTCGCCTGAGTCGACGGCTCCTTCCTGCGCGAAAAGGGGAGCAGCAAAAAAGAGCGAGAAAGCAGTCAGAACCAATTTTTTGAAGTGATGGTGTGAGTGAGAGAGATGGGACATGAAGTAGATGTTAGTAGTTTTCAAACCGGCACGCGAGAACGCGATAACCGGTTAATCATTAGGGCGCAATGAAGCAGTATTTATGCCAGAATTGGCAAAAACAGCTCCGTATCTACTTCGAGTTGAAACAGTTAGAGCAGAAGGAGTGCCAAGTGGAGGCCCTGCTTAGATTTCACCGCTCGTGAGGCGATGGGTGAGGTGGCTCACGAGATGCCCGAGGCGCTCGGAGACGTCGTCGATCTCGAGGAGCTGCTGACGTCGCTCCGGATCGTTGATGAACGTATGCGCCACGACATCTGCGATCGCGGCGGGATCCTTGATTCCCCGGAGATGTTCGCGCATCGGCTCTGACATGGGTTGACCCTCTCCGCACATTTGGCTTCCCAAATCGATAAGATCGAGTGCGAGCGATCGCGAATAGGTTTCATCGGAATGAAAACAGGGGCGGGGGATAACGGTGGCGACGCGAAACGGTGCCTGTTGCTCCCAGCCCAGAATCTCAACGCGCTGGAGTCCGGAAAGCATGAGGTGGAACGTTCCATCGTCGTGCATCACGCAGGCCCGGACGAGACCGGCGGTGGTGATGGGGTGCACCGGATCGGGATGAGTGTCTGCATTGACCCCGGGTAGTGCATTCCCGACGCAAAACATGCGCTCGTGCTGGAGGGCATACCGAAGCATATCCCGATAGCGCTGCTCGAAAATGAACAGCGGCATGTAGCTGTGCGGGAACAGTGTTGCTCCGCTCAGAACCATGATTGGGAGAGTGTTCGGGAGATTTGCCTCTTCTTCTAGCATAAGTCGTATGATGTGATTACGTGTCGCAACGATACAAAGTGTCCACCTTTACTCAAAAAAACTCGACTTCGAGGCATATTTTTCATTGCATCAGTGACAATTTGTGATTGAGTTCGCGCACAGAAACACAGGCCCAAACTTTGGTGTCAAGGTGACACCCCAATTTGAATATAATGAGCGATTCCAGCAACCAAACAGCAGATCTTAAACTCCACGAAGGAGATACCGGCAGCGCCGACGTGCAAATTGTGCGTCTTACTGAGCGAATTCTGCACCTGACTGACCACATGTCAGAGAATAAGAAAGATTTATCCTCACGCCGCGGGCTTCTTCGCCTTGTAGCGCGTCGCCGGAAGTTGTTAGACTACCTGGCACGGACTGAACACGATCGTTATCAGAAAGTGTTGTCCACTCTCGGCCTTCGCCGATAGAGTTCCTTTTTGAAGCGTCGGTTTTCACCGGCGCTTTTTCGTATCTGCTTCCAGGCCCCCTCGGGCCCGGATGAGGGTAACTCCACAATCGGAGTAAAAAGACGCTGAACCCATTGCGGTATCAGGTCTCTTCCCCCGGATACTTCCAATTTTTAACCGAAAGAAATATATGAGTATAGAAAAATTAACGTGCCAGGTCGGTACGCAGGAAATGACATTTGAAACCGGTAAAATGGGCAAGCTCGCCGATGGCGCAGTGACTGTTCAGGTCGGTGATACTGTTGTAATGGTGACTGCCGTGTCACAAACGAAGGTCCGTGAGGGCCAGGATTGGTTCCCGCTTTCCGTGGAATACAAAGAGAAAGCTGCTGCAGCCGGTCGCTTTCCCGGTGGTTACTTCAAGCGCGAAGGCCGCCCTACTGAGAAAGAAATTCTCACCTGCCGGATGACGGATCGCCCTTTGCGCCCGCTTTTCCCTAAAGGTTACCTCTACGACACGCAGGTTGTTTCTCTTCTCCTCAGTGCTGACGGAGTCAATGATTCTGATATTCTCAGCATGAACGGTGCATCGGCAGCGCTCATGGTTTCCGACATTCCTTTCGCCGGTCCTGTTGGCGCCGTCCGCGTGGGCCTTATCGGTGACGAGTTCATTATCAACCCGACTTTCGAGCAGCGTGCTGAAAGTTCACTCGACCTCGTTTACGCAGGTCTTCGTGACAAGGTTATCATGATCGAAGGTGGTGCGAATGAGATTCCTGACGAGAAGTTCAAGGAGTCACTCATCTTCGCTCAGAATGCGATTACGCCTCTTCTTGACGCTCAGGAAGAGCTTGCCCGCCTCGCCGGGAAAGAGAAGCGCACTCCGGAGCTTATGGAAGTTCACGACGAGATGCTTGAAATCGCCTACGCAGTAGCCGGTGACCGCATCGAAGACGCGATCTATCAGCCAAGCAAGCACGCTCGTGGCGCCGCTGTTGGTGCTCTTCGTAAAGAAGTGGAAGCCAAAATCCTCGAGAAATTCCCGGATGCGAACGACTTCGCCATGTCTCAGGCGTTCGATTTCCTCCAGAAGAAAGCTTTCCGTATCAGTATTCTTGATAAGGGACAGCGCTGTGACGGTCGTGACATCGACACGATCCGCCCGCTTTCAGGTGAAATTTCACTTCTCCCGCGCACGCACGGTTCAGCTTTGTTTGCACGTGGAGAGACTCAGGCGCTTGCTATTGCGACGCTTGCTCCCGCTGATGAGAAGCAGTATCTCGACAACTATGCAGGTGGCGAAGACACGAAGCGTTTCATTCTTCACTACACATTCCCTCCTTTCAGCGTTGGTGAAACCGGCCGTATGGGTGGTTTGAACCGTCGTGAGATCGGTCACGGTGACCTCGCTGAGCGTTCCATCAAGCCCGTCATTCCTGACGAAGCTGATTTCCCTTACGCGATTCGTGTATCCAGCGAGGTGATGGAGTCAAACGGCTCGACTTCCATGGCTTCTGTTTGCTCAGGTGTGATGGCTCTCCTCGACGCCGGTGTTCCTCTCAAGCGTCCTGTCGCCGGTATTTCCTGCGGACTCGTTACTGAGTTCGAAGGAGATGACCTTAAGCGTCACGTGACGATGCTCGATATCATCGGAAACGAAGATTTCATGGGTGACATGGACTTCAAACTTTGCGGAACCAGCGAAGGTGTTACCGGATTCCAGCTCGACCTCAAGCTTCGTGGTCTTTCCCTCGATATCTTCCTCGAAGGCGTCGACAAGGCTGCTAAAGGCCGTCACACGGTTCTCGATGTGATGAACGGTGTGATCAACGCGCCTGCTGACCTCAGCGAGCACGCTCCACGTATCGAGAGCTTCAAGATCGATCCTCAGAAAATCGGCGAGCTTATTGGCCCTGGCGGTAAGAACATCAAAGGTATCCAGGCCGAGACAGGTGCGGATATCAACATCGCCGACGACGGCATGGTCAGCATCTATGCTGCTCACGAAGAGGCGCTCAACCGCGCTATCGAACTCGTGAAGCGCACCACTGCTGAGATCGAAGTCGGAGTCACTTATCACGGTAAAGTGGTGAGCACGACTAACTTTGGTGCTTTCGTTCAAGTGCTTCCGGGCAAAGACGGCATGATTCACATCTCCGAGCTCGCGGACTTCCGCGTTGAGAAGGTGGAAGACGTTGTTAAGGTCGGTGACATGGTGCACGCCAAGTGTATCGGTGTTGACGAGCGCGGACGCGTCAAGCTCAGCCGTAAGGCGGCGATGGCCGAAATGGATGCCGAGGCGTAATCGCTGAGACACCACGTTTCTTTTCCAAAGAGCCTGCTTCCGGATTCGGAGGCAGGCTTTTTTTGTGGCCGGGCGTCGGAGAATTCGGGCCGATCGTCCGGGGGCGCCGGGCCCCCTGCTGTAGCGCCCGCGCGCATTTCGCAGGTGAGGACTGTGGACTCGTCCTCTTATCGCCCGGGTATCGATGGTTCTCAGTCGGGCGATGCGCACGGCGTTGCCGATATTTCGGGGCGGGGAGGCTCAATCGACGGGGGAATTCGTTGAATGCGATCAAAACTGGAGTAATAAAATTCTTAAGACCGGCGCTGAAATTTATTATGATTACAAAAATGGCTAATTATTCTTTTAAATGGGTTCAGTTTTAAATAAAGTTTCCCATCCGTCGGCTGGCAGCTTGTGAATTTTGTAATAATTGATTATTGTCGCTCGTTGATTGTAATTTTTTAATGAAGTTCGTCTTCATAGTGATTCTTTTTGTCGTCGCGGTAGCGGTGTTTACCTTACTTGCAGGGCTCGGTTACCGGACCAGCGTTGAGGGGGAGCTCCGGCAACTCGCCATGGTCGAGCTCAAGGAGGCCGGTTATGACGGTGTTGATGTCAAATTTGACTACCTGCATGCCCGCGTCAGCGGCGAGGTGGACAGCGAGGCTGACAAGGCGAAGGTGATTGAGCTCCTGAGCACAAAGGTCCCGACGGGGCAGTTCCCCGCGCTCGCCGACGCAGACCTTGCGATCCGCCCGACTTTGCATCCGGAGATACATGTCATCCGTGCGGCAGGGGGTAACGATGTTTCGGTGTCAGGCGCACTGGCCCATTTGGATGAGCCAGCGGTGGCGTTGATTGCGGGCCGGTTGAATTCGTTGGCCTCTATCGAGACGATCAATAATTCCATCACGCTGGACCCGCGCCGTTTCACTTTTCCGGGAGTGGCCGAATTGGCGTCCCTCGCGACTCAGTTGATCGACAAGTCCGAAGAGGCTGAGGTCCGTTTGACCGGCAATGTTCTCACGATCACCGGAGAGGTCACTAACGATGGTCTCAAGGCGTCGCTGTTGGACCTCGCAGGTCGAATCGGGGCGGGTGAAGTCGTCGATAAGCTCACGGTGGCGGAACCTGTTTCATTGAGAATCCCATCGGCTCTCAAAGTGACCAGAAACCGGTTCGGCGTGACGGTTTCCGGAACGGTGGGCAGTGATGAGAGCAAGAAGGCTCTCATCGGCATATTCAGCGGCATGGATTCTCCGGTGCATCTCACCGATAAGATCGAAGTGAGCCGGTTGCACTCGGCTGCGATTTGGGAGGATTTTGCGGCCGGTATTTTTCCCACTTTGCTTGAGACGTTTTCGGGTGAGCTGACCGCTGACTTTACCGCTGAGACGGTGAGGTTGTCCGGAAAAGTAGCCGATGAGGCTGCGCGGGATGCGGTGATTGCCTCCTTTCGCGATTTGAACACCCGTCAGCCATCACTCGAGTTGCTCACGGAGATCGAAATTTTAGATGCCCCGGCACAGGAGTCGGCATCGGTGCAGGTTCTCGCCACGTATGAAGGCGAATTGCTCATCCTCGACGGCATCGTTCCCAGTGTCAGCTTCGTGGAGGCTCTCGAGACCCGCCTGACCGGGAAGTTTCCTGATATCAGCATCAAGAATGAGCTCGCGGAATCGGAAGGGGAGGTGGAGGCCGCCTGGCTCGCTAATCTTCCTGAATTCTTCGATGAATTAATCTCCCGGACCGATACGGCCAAGGTGGAGCTCAAAGGCGAGTCGCTCCTTCTCGAGGGGGTCGTGAAACTACAGAGTGATCGCCAGATTCTGCAAAACATCGCGATTAACTCCCTTCCCGAAGGCACTGTCATCAACAACGAGTTGATGACCGAGGGGGATCAATTCCCCCAGTTGGCTCTGATGCCGGAAGTGAGAACCCGGATTGCGGAGTCTCTCAAATCGTTGCCGGTCTATTTTGACAGCGGGAGCGAGATTGTGAAGGAGAGCCAGTCTGAGAAGGTGGATTCGATTGTTGAAATAATCACGAAGACCGGGATAGCGCCGCCACTGCTCGTGACCGGATTCGCCGACAACGTGGGAAATGCTGAATACAATCGCGCCCTGAGCCTTCGGCGCGCCAACGGGGTGGTTCAGCAACTTGAGGCTGGCGGAATATCGAAAGATAGTATTACTGTTGAAACGAAGGGAGAGGATGTTTCCAACGTCTCGCGCAGTGATCGATGGAAGTCACGCCGGGTTGAGGTTTCTCTAGCTCCATTGAAAACGGCAGACGACGACGCAACGGACGCCGATGCCAATCCCTGATTCTTTTATAAATGTCTCCCGAAATCACACCGGAATTCACCGAATTTCTTAAAGAATGGGGAATCACTCTCGGAATTGCGGGAGGGATTTGCCTGCTAATTGGGACGGTAGCAGGCTGGATTATTTGGAGAAATACGCGTAAGATTACGGAGAAGATCGAAAAAGAGAACCGCGTTGCTCTGAACGACTTTGAGCGCACCAGCGACGAAATTTCTAAAATTAAAGCCAGCATCATGGATGCGGCTGAGTAATCCCTTTTAAACACTTCCACAGACAAACCATTCGGAGACACGTATGCACGATTTTAATTTCTTTCTGTTAAAGAGCTGGCTGCCCGTCGGAGTAGCGGCCATCGTCTTTTTCGTCATAGGCTTACTGCTCGCCAAATTCATATGGGGGCGCTATTCGAGCCGTCTAACGAATGCGGTGGAGGAAAATCTCAACCTCGCCGGGCAGTGGAGTTCGCTAGGAGCCTCTCAGCGCGACTTGTTTAAGAAGCTCCGTTCGCGTTGGCAGGCCGACCGCGAATCGTGGGAGACGACGATTGCGAAGAAAGAGGGCCAGATCAGAGATCTTACGGCCAAGCTCCAATCGTCCGGGAAAACCGTCGTTCTCGATTCAGATGACAGCGCTGAGACAAAGGCTAAGCTCGCCGAGCTCGAATCCCTGCTCGAAGAAAAGGAAGCTGCGATTCAGGCGCTGAAGTCGGACGTGGAATCCCGCGAGAAAGAAGAGAAAGAGAAAAAGGCGACGGAGCTCACCACTCCTGTTTCTCCGGTCAATGCGCTGGTGGCTTCGGCCGCTACTTCAGAAAGCCTCAATCAGAAGATCAAGGATCTGGAGCAGGATTTGATCGACACGCACGACGAGTTGCATGATGTCCGTGAAGGTTATCGCAAGCAGGTTGAGTTGGTTGAGTCGCTCGAGGCGAAGTTAATCGAAGCGCCCGGCACGAATCGTGAATTGATCGAGGCGGCCGGGAAGGTGGCTGAACTGGAGGAGAAGGTCGCGACCCTCGAAGCAGGTCTTCATAAGGAATCAAGGAAGGGTGCCCAGTTTGCGGCCCTCTTTTCACAGCGGAGTCGTGAGATTACAGCCCTTCAGGAAGGCGCTGTCGCTACGATCTCTGCTGAGGCCGCGGCAGCGGCTGAGGAAATGGAATCTCTCACGGCAACTCACGAGGAACTGCTCTCCGAGCACGAAGTTTTTGTCACTACCCATGAGGCCCTCGTAACCGAGCACGAAGCTCTCGTCTCTACGCGTGATGAGCTTGCCGCCACTCACGTGACTCTCGTATCGGAGCATGAGGCGTTGGCGTCGAAACACGAATCTCTCGCCTCGAAACATGAAGCGCTTGCGTCCGAGCACGAAGCGCTCATCACTTCGCACGAAGAAGAAGTTCAAACCCTCAAAGCGACGAACGAAGAGTTGGTCGGCAAGCTTGAGTCTGAGATCAGTGATCTTAAGAAGGAACTGAGCGCGAGCGAATCGGAGGTCGCCCGCCTGAACGGTAAGCTTGAGACCGCGGAGGCGGAGTTGGCGGCGAATGCTGAACGACTCGTTGTACTGGAAGACCTCGAGAGACGTAAAGCGTCACTTCAAAGTGAACTCAACGACGCTTGTCATGAAATGTATGACGTCCGCACCGCGCTGCGGAATCGTCTCGACGAGATTGAGATGCTCGAAGCGCGACTCGATGAACTGGATACGCTCGAGGCGGAGCACGAAGCGACGCTTCAGGAACTTTCCGACGCACGTCATGAACTCAGTGACGTGAGAATTGCGCTCAACGTGAAGAGCGAGGCCCTGGATAAAGCCGAGGCGGGTATGGAAGAACTCGAAGCGATCATTGAAGATCGCGGGGCGGAGGTCAACGATCTGTCTGCAGAGGTTCGCCAGCAGCGCGATCTCGTTCGTCAGCTCAAAAACACGCTGGCTGAGCAGGAAGGCGAGCTTGAGGCACTGAATATCGAGTCCGCAGAAGTTCACTCGGTGATCGCAGCGAAAACGACGTTGCTCGAAGAGCACCAACTGCGCATCGCCGATCTCGAATCCGCTCTCGCTGATCGTTACAAGGAAATGAATGCGATCCGGGTGGAGTCGAGCGATCATTCTTTCGCTGCCAAGTATCACGAATCGCGCGCCGAGCAGCTCGAGTCAGAACTCGCAAGACGCGTCGCTATTTTCGACGAATCCGACAAGCGCGTCGCGACAGCCGAAGAGGCACTCGTCACCGCGAATGAGAAAATTGAAGAGCTGACTGAATTGCTCGCTGCCTCTGAAGCTTCGATCAGCGAATTGAGAGCCTCACTCGATGAGGTTTCTCACGAAAAAGATCAGAAAATCCGCGATTTGGAGAACGCCTCATCTCGAGTGCAGATTCTCGAGCAGGCGGCTCGCGAGCGTGAAGAGAAGCTCTCTCAGATCGAGTTTGATCTCCAGACGAGCAAGAGCGAAGCGAGTGATTTCTCAAGTCGACTCGCCCGTATTACCTCGGAGATTGAAGAAGCTCGCAAGGAGCAGAAGGTATCTGAAACCGAGGTGACGCACCTCGAGGAAGCACTTCGGGAGAGCGATGCCAAGACCTTGCTGCTCTCGAAAGAAGTGGAGGCGAAGGAGAACGAGCTCGAATTGGTTTCGAGTCAGTTGTCTGAGTTGAAAGAGGCTCTCGAAACGAAAGTCGCCTCCGCTGCCGAAGCCGAGATTCGCATCGAATCGCTGAAGAACGAGCTCGAAGGCAAAGTCAAAGCGCTGGAGGCAGAGAATATGGAGCTGCACGCTGCGGCGATTCCTCCGGAGTTGGTTGAGTCCCTGAAAGAGCAGGTGAGCTCGCTCGAGAACGATAACCGCGAGCTTTCCGGGAAATTTGCGACGGCGGAAAGTGAAATTCAGTCACTGTCAGATCAGGTCAAAATGCTTGAGAGCGAGAACCGCGAACTTTCCGGCAAGAACACGAATTCCGACGAAGAGGTTGCGAAGCTGCAGGAGGAAGTCGCCGCGCTTCGCGAAAGTCTCGATCGCTACACCCGGCAGCGGGAGGAAAGCATCGCCGAGATCGAAAACCTCCGGGATAAAGTCGGTCGAAGAGGGGATTCAATTCGCGAACTCAAGGGGCAGCTCAGCAGCATCATGATGCAACGCTCCTCGAGGGAAGATGAGATTTCCCTGCTGAAGGACAAACTCAAAGCCGTTGAAGCAGAGTTGAAAGCGTCCGACGCTTCCGCGAAACAATCACTCCGCGCTTCGGTGGCGGAACCCGCTCCGGCTGCCGGAATCGATCTGGAAGAGGCGATCAAGAGTTCATTGTTTTTTGAGCAGGCTTCCGACAAAGGAACCTCACTCGACGAATTGACTGAGAAACAGGGGCATCACAATTCTCCGAAGGAGAGCGAACCCGCCTCTGTGGAAGTGCCTGAGCCGGTCGCCGAACCGGTCGCCGAACCGGTTGAGGAGCCGGTCGCCGAGACGAAAGAGGCTCGGGGTAAGGATGACGATTCCGCGATCTATTTTGACGAATCTGCAGCGGGTCTTTCCGACTCCGAACTGGAGAAGATTGATCATTGCGCACGATTGGCGCGACGCTCGCGCGGAAAACTCGCGGTGACGGTGATCGGTTTTGCCGGCTCCGAAGGGAGTGCTGACTTTAACGAGTCGTTGAGTGCAAGACGGGCCGAAGCGGTGCGTGAGCGTCTCCTTGAGCGCGGCGTTACCCAGAGCAACGTCCACGTTCGCAACGCGGGCCAGGACCGTCGTTTCAGCGACTGGAAAGCGCGTCGCGTTGAACTGGTCGTGGCTCCGAAAGCAGTGGCTGAAACCGTGAACTGATGGCGGAGCCCGGATTCATTACCGATGGAAGCGTGCTCGCAACGCTTGCCATTCCCGAAGGGGCTGAGTGGATCTACTACGCCGTCAGTGGGCTTTTCTTTTTGATCTGCGGAGTGATCTGCGGCTATTTCATTTGGAGAAAGGGCTACCTTCAGACGCTCGACGCAGAGTTGGAAGTTCGCCGGACAGAGGACGAACTTCAGAATCTGCGTCACGACCTCGGTCTTGAAGAGGACGAACTTTCTCTCGAGTCAGAAGGTGACGGGAAACCGTCCTAGTCGCAGACGGTGGTTGCGCCGCGGGCCGGGACTGGCGGGCGACGCGCAAACACGGGATATGTTCGTATCATCGATACCGCGAAGTCGTTCCCCTGGATTAGCGGCTCGACGGATGTGCAAAGTTGCTTTTCAATCGCGTTTTGTTAAGCTTCGCTCTACTTTTTTCTGCAATACTTTAGAATTTTATGAATCGAAAACTACGCATGGGAATGGTCGGTGGCGGCCGTGGAGCTTTTATTGGTCAGGTTCACCGTATGGCGGCGAACCTCGACGGAAAGATTGATCTCGTTGCGGGGTGTTTTTCTTCAGATCCTGAAAAATCGAAGCTCTCCGGCGAAGATTTCTTCATCGATCCCGACCGGGCTTACGGCAGCTATCAGGAAATGGCTGAGAAAGAAGCGGCACGCGAAGACAAGATCGATTTCGTTTCCATCGTCGTGCAAAACTTCCTTCACTTCGACGTCGCGAAGACTTTTCTCGAAGCAGGATTCAACGTCATTTGTGACAAGCCGATGACGCTCACCTACGAGGAAGCGCTCGAGCTTCGTGAGATCGTAAACAAGGGTGACCTTGTCTTTGCTCTGACGCACAACTACACCGGTTACCCGATGGTGAAAGAGGCGCGCAACATGGTGAAGAACGGCGACCTTGGACGGATTCTCAAGATCGTTGCCGAGTATCCTCAGGGCTATGCGGTCGGGGACGTTGAAGGCGACGGGCAGGGGAAGATCAACAACTGGCGTTCCGATCCGAAGATTGCCGGTATTTCCAACTGCATGGGCGATATCGGAACGCACGCGCACAATTTGATTCGCTACATCACGGGGCTTGAAATCGAAGAGATCTGTTCGGATCTCACCGCTTTTATCCCGGGGCGTGAACTCGACGATGACGGGAACAATCTCGTTCGATTCGAGGGCGGCGCGAAAGGCATCATCCACGCTTCACAGATTTCCAACGGTGACGAGAATGCGCTCAACATCCGCGTATACGGAACGAAGGCGTCGCTCGAATGGCATCAGGAAGATCCCAACGAGCTCATCGTGAAATACGCCAACGCTCCGCGGAAAATTTACCGTCGTGGAAACGATTACATCAGCGAAGCCGCGGCCGGACATGGCTTCACGAGAACGCCTTTCGCGCACCCCGAAGGTTTCATCGAAGCTTTCGCCAATATCTATCTCGCGGCGGGACGCGCTATCGCAGACAAGATTGACGGCAATCCTGCTCCCGAGGGCGGTTACGACTTCCCGGGCGTGGACGATGGTGTCGCCGGTCTCGCCTTCATCAAGGCGTCGGTTGAGAGCTCTCAGTCAGATCAGAAGTGGATCAAATTTCCCGCCGTCTGAGGCTGGTAATTCAGGGGCAGACCGCCTTCCAATCCGGTTTGCACCTGTGACATGATCGCCGGATCGCGTCCGGCGGTCGAGTCGCTCTCCGGGGCCGGCGCGTGGCTGGTTTCGGCTTCAATCAGGTGGGGAATCTTGTGGACTCCCGATGCGGCTGTCTTTAGCGTCGGCTGGAACCACGTTGAAAATGAAACTGATTAAATCTTTCGCCTGTTTGTCGCTGTTGCTCTTGTCGATTTCTGCTCATGGAGTGGAAATCGTCGTCGAGAACACGTCCTCTAACGACGCTAAACTTTACTCGAACAACGGAGGCGGCTGGAATTACGAAGGCACGGTCCGTTCGGGAGGACGGGGGCAGCATTTCCAATCCACCGTCGGAGAGAGCTGGGGTTTTTCCGATCCTTATCTTTCCCGTGTCGACATCGTAAAAGAAGTCACCGTAAAAGGATGGGGAACCAACGCTCTGATTTTGACTGAGCGCGATCTGGACCGCAGCGTGGCTCCTCCGTTGTCACAACGGAACATCACGGTGACGAATTACTCGTCGCAGACGGTCACCGTCTACACCAACCACGGCGCGGGCTGGCATGTCGAAGGCACCGTCGGCGCGGGATCAAACCGGAAATTTCCCGTCAGCAATGGCGAGGGATGGGGAATCGATGATCCTGTCCGCGGCGGAGTCAATCTCGTGAAGCAAATCACGATTAAGAGTTACGACCCGCTTCCGGGGATGACGATCAGTGATCAGGACCTGGGGCTTTCCCAGCCGATTCTTCCTCCTCCTTCGGCGCCGAAGGGGAAATCACTCACCGCCGATAACCGCAGCAGCGATGATCTCAATCTCTACGTCGATAATGGCGGTGGCTATCAGTATATCGGTAAGGTGAGAGCCGGCACTCAGGGCGCATTTGCCACGGTGCCGGGAGATGCCTGGACCTTCGATGATCCACACCAACCGGGAATCAATCCAATCCGGAGGGTCGTCATCAATCCCTGGGGTTCAAACGTGCTCTCGGTGAGTGACTCCGACTTCCACGGCGGTGGTGGTGGGATACTTCCTATCCTTCCTAAGCCGAAGCCCCAACCGGTCGCTCAGGTTGCCATCACTTTTAATAACAAGTCGATTAACAAAGGGCAGATCTATCAGAAGAACGGTCTCTTCTCGAAAAACCTTCTCGGCACCGTCGGTTCGTGGGGGCAGAAGACCTTTAAACTGACCCCGGGTGACACCATCGTGATTTCAAAGCCCGGGTCGATGAAAACGATTCAGTATCGGGTCCCGAGTTCGAGCCAGACCTATACGTTCAAACCGCGGGGGTAGTTCTTGACCGGTGTGGAGAGGGGAGCCTTTGGAATAATGTGAATTTGTGAGGAGCCCGCCCTTGAAAAAGGCGGCGTGATCGTTTTACCTGCCACGACCCAAATGGCGCGAACTACTCGATATCAGGCAGAGCCCGGCGAAAGTCCTCTTTGGGCTTCCGAGCCGTTCCGGGTATTCTTCCCCCTCGGTATCGCTGCGGGAATCTTCGGCCTGATTCTCTGGCCCCTGCATTACTCAGGATGGTGGCCGATGTATCCGGCGATCCAGCATCCGCGTATTTTGATTTTCGGATTCGGGGCGGCATTTCTTTTCGGGTTTCTCGGAACCGCGTGGCCCCGGTTTCTGGAGGCGAAGGCACTTTCGGCCTACGAGGTCTCAGTGCTCATGTTTGCCTGGTGCGTTTCTCAGATTTTCTATGTGAAAGGGGATATCATCCACGGCGATTTGTCTGCGGGAATTGCCTGCCTGTGGCTCCTCTTCATTCTCGGCGTCCGGATGATCCGAAAAGAGCGGGAACTTCCGCCTCCCGGTTTTCTGCTCGCCTTTTCCGCGGTAGCGCTTGCGACGATTACGCTGTTTTGCTGGGTTGCGGGCTGGGATAAGCACTCTCCTGAATGGTATCACGTTTTTCGACTGGTAGCGTATCAAGGCTTCCTTCTCCTTCCTCTGATGGGCGTGGGCTCATATCTCTTTGCCCGGTTTTTTCAGATCCCGGGGCGGAAACCGCCGATAGCACCGGCGAAGCATCGTGGCCCCGCTGTCTGGCTGGCGGCGGTGATTATTTTGAGTTCGTTCGCGCTCGAAGCGTTCGTCTCCGCGCGTTTTGGAAATGTGTTGCGCCTCGGGGGATTTCTCGTCTGGGCGGGAGGCGCGGTGCCGGGGATCTGGACGGTTCGTGCTCCGGGAACACGGCCGTGGGCCTTGCGGATTGGCTTGATCCTCATCGCGGTCGGATTTCTCTGCCGGACGATCTGGCCCCAGCAGCTTTTTGCCTTCGAGCACCTCCTGTTTTTGTGTGGTTTCGGGCTCGTTATCCTGCTCACGGCGGATCGCGTCATTATGGGGCACTGCGCCGTTCCGACGGAGGTAACTCCCGTGAGCAAAACCTGGCGTTGGATTGCGTGGCTGATCTTCCTCGCTGCGGCGACGCGGGCAACGGCGGATCTCGTTCCCTCGACGCGGGTGTCCCATCATATTTATGCATCGATCACGGTATCGGCGGTGTTGCTGATTTGGTTGGTTCTGCACGTGAAGCGCTTCAACCGAAAGCCGCCGTCTGAATGAACGAGGCTTCGGGAATCCTCAATTACCTGGCGGAGTGTTATCGGGAAAACGGTAGCCGCGTCGGCATCGGCAGTCTCGAAAGCAGTCGGGTGAAACAGTCGCTCATCATCAGCGGTGAAGATCCTGTGATCTCACGCGCGGTTCTGGATGGCGTCCATTTTGTACCCGGAAAACGGGCGGCGGCGCTGGCGACTCAGGCTCGCCTTTACGAGAAGGATCGTGATCTCTTCTTCGGTGTGATTTTCTACATAGGGAAAACGGAAGGCGACACTTTGCGTCGCAAGCCAACCTTCGCGCCGTTGATTCTTTATCCTGCCTCGGTCGCGAGTGTGATGGATGAATCGGGCGCTGAGTTCTCGATCGAGACGGAGCGCTGCATCCTGAATGACGCGTTGCTTTCCGAAATCGGGTCCGACGAATTTATCGCCAAGGTCGAAGCGGCGATTGAGTCTTCGGGGCACAATGAGGGGAGTATCGGCGAACTGAGACGGCTTTTCCGGGATGAAATGAGCGACGTCGAAACGGATTGCTTATTGGACTATCCGAATTTGCTCACGAACCGGGAGTTGAGGCAGGTTTACACCGGCGTCGCTGAGGCGAAGAGCAGCCCGGCGCATTTGCTTCCGGGGGCGGTTTTCTATCTTGCTGATAAATCGGCGGAAATGAGGGGAGTGCTCAACGATCTGGAGGAAATGGCAGCCCCTGACGGAAAGCCCTCGGTTCCTGTCGCGTCGATTCTCGGTCTCGCCGGTAGTGCCGGCGGAGTCGTTGCGACACGCAAGCGGGGCTACATTCCCGCGTCATTGAGTCCGGCCCAGGAGAATATCTCGAAGTCTGCCTCGAGCCGTCCGCTCACACTCGCGGTCGGACCTCCCGGAACGGGCAAGTCATTCACGATTGCGGCGCTTGCGATCGAGGCGGTGAGCCGCGGCGAATCCGTTCTCATTGTTTCGAAAATGGATCACGCCGTGGATGTCGTGGCCGACAAGATTGAGGAGAGCCTCGGGATTTCGAATGTGTGTGTCAGGGCGGGGCGGAAGAGCTATCTCAAGCAGCTGAAGAGTTTCCTCAGTGATCTTCTCTCCGGTATGTATTTCGACAGTGACATCACCGGCAGGGCGATGAAATTGTCGGCCGGGGAGCTACAGGCGATTACGGCGAAGATTCGGAAAACGGAGATTGCCCTGGAAAAGCGAAGCCAAAGGGAGGAGCGGCGGGGGGAGTTCCTCTCGGATCCGGATCCGGGGATTTTCAGGCGCTGGCGGCAGAGGCGGATTCGAAAGCGCGTCGCGGAAGACGGGACCGTGATCAGTCGTCTCGCTTTGTTGATCAGCGGGGAAGTCGATCAGCGGATTGCGAAGACGGTTACCTATCTCGAGAAGGCGAGAGGCTTTTACCTGAATCAGGCTTTAACGAGCCATCGCGTCACCTTCCAGTCGTTTAACAAAGGGATCCGGGCGCGAACGACGCACAAAAAGGAGGAGTATTTTCAATCCGTGAACTGGAATGGCTTGCTGGGAGCGCTTCCGGTCTGGCTCGTGAATCTCAGCGATCTGCACCGCGTTATCCCGTTGAAGAGGCACCTTTTCGATCTCGTCATCATCGATGAGGCCTCCCAATGTGATATCGCGTCCGCCTTGCCGGCCCTGCATCGGGCGAAGCGTGCGGTCATCACCGGCGACCCGAAGCAGCTGCGGCATGTCTCCTTTCTCTCGCTCGCGAGCCAGTCAGACTTCGCCTGTCAGTTTGGTCTCGATGAATCGCAGCTCGAAAGGTTCAATTTTCGCAAAGTCAGCCTCGTCGATTTGGCGTCCGGTTCGATCAGTGAACAGGAGTCGGTCATTTTCCTGAATGAGCATTTCAGGAGCCGGCCCGGAATCATCAGTTTCAGCAACGAAGCGTTCTACTCGAGCAAGCTCGCGATTATGACAGGGCACCGGGGGATCGATCGGCTCGGGTCGTCGGAGTATACGGTCTCCCGGATCGGAGGCGAGCGAGCTGAAAACGGAGTGAACCGCGCCGAGATCGAAGCCGTATTCGACGAACTCGAGAACTTGATGAAGCCGGGAGGGCCCGCGCTGAGTATTGGGATTCTTTCGCCTTTCCGCGCACAGGTCGATGCCATTTTGAAACGGGTCGAGGCTTCACCTACGTTGCATTTGCTCCTCAATCGACACGATCTTCTCGTGGGGACCGCTCACTCTTTTCAGGGGGAGGAGCGCGATGTGATGCTTCTCTCGCTGGCGCTCGATGATGCGAGTCCTTCGGCCAGTTTTCGCTATCTCGACAAGGAGGATGTCTTCAATGTTTCCATCACCCGGGCACGTCTCGAAAACCGGGTCTTCGTCTCATTCGGGGGCGACTCGAAAGCCGGGCCACTCGTGAGGCGCTTCCTCGCACACGCTGACAAGATTGAGCGTGAGCACGGACCCGACAGCGCGGCGCTCAACAGGGGCAGGTCAATGACTCAACCCTCCCGGGTTTGTGCTGAGGTTTCCAGCCTTCTTAAAGCGCTCGCTGATCGCGGTTTCGAAGTCAAGGAGAGCTTTTCTATCGGCGGCTACGGGATCGACCTGCTCTGCATTGGCGAGAATGTCTCTCTGGCGATCGATTTGATCGGGTTCGCAGGCCCACACGCTGAGGCGATGGGGTTGGACCGTCATCTCATGCTGAAGCGTGCCGGCATTCAGGTTTTCCCTATCGCTCTGTCAGAGTGGCTCACGAAGCCTGAACGGGTCCTGGCGGCGCTTGACCGCCTGATGGGAGACCACGGCTGAATGCGAAGAGGGAAGGCCGTGGTTCCCGCTGATTCGTTAGCTTCCAGAGAATCAATCGAGCCAATCCATTTCCACGAGACGTGCAGAAATGTAGCCTACCGAAATGTAGGTCTGAAGTTCGAGAGGGATGCGATAGCGGTCATCCGAAACCCAAAGTGAGGTCTTTTTGATTTTCTCGTAATTCTTGATCGAAAGATCGCCGTTAATTTTTCCCACTTCGGCATCCAGCTTGATCGCCGAATACTTGGTTCCCTTCATCTTATGGACTTCGCGACCGACGACGACAAAGTTGGCGAGATAGGGTTTGTTGAACGGCGTCACCACCATCGAGACTTTCTGGCCCTTTTTCAGTTCGAGACTCCGGAGGTAAAAGGCGGAGGAAAGCACGTCGTGACCGTAGTCGAATTTGAAATTCCGCGACTGGCTCACCGTTTTCTCGTTCTCTTTCGTCGAGGTGGTTTTGAACTGCTGCTCGTCGCTCCCGAAAATGATGTCGTAGCTGTTCACTTCGTTGCGCTCCCTCTCTGACAGCTGGAAGGTGAGGGGACGCAGCGAGTTCTCTTTGACGATAGAGCGGGCTTTAAAATCGTAGGGCCAGACGAGGCGGGCAAAGCCGGTGCTCTTTCCGGAGGCGTCGCCCACGAATTTGCTCTCGCTCGATCCATCCCGCATGATCGCGATCTGAACCTTCCCCGCGTTGACACGGTTGTTCCAGCTGAGGGTGTAATCCAGTTTCACCGGTCTCAAATCGGCGTGGCCACCGGGGGGAAGGCGGGTCACGTCCTTCAACCACTTCGGTGTGTCCTGGGCGCAAAGGGTCCCCATCGAAACGATGGCGAGTAAAAACAAAGAAAAAGAAAAATGACAGACTTTCATGGTGAGGGGCCAAAAAGCGAAAGCTGCTGTGGGTCGTGACGCAAAGGTGGCGTTGAAAAGGGTCCGATTCAACCTATACATTGACTAATGAGACATTTTGCTTATGCGGATTATCTTCGATCGGTTTCGCAGTTTTTCGCGAAAGGCATCGGGCTGGCACTCGTTCTGGGGATGTTTAATTCGGGGTGTGATAAGGAGGCGTCAGAAGATCAGACAGCAAATCCTGCCCCGGAAGTCACTGATTCCTCGTCCGATTGGCCGCTTTTTCGCGGTGATCCTCAGATGCAGGGAGTGAGTGAGGAGAACATTTCGCCTCCTCTTCAGATAAAATGGTCATTCGAGCCGCCGGTGGCGGAGGGGAAAAAACGCCCTCCGATCGATGCTTCGCCCGTGGTCGCGGGAGGTCGTGTTTTTGTCGGCACGCAGGACGGGCACTTTTACGGAATCAATCTGGAAGACGGTTCGGAAATCTGGTCGTTCAAGGCGGAAGGTCCCATCAGCGCGCCCGCCGCGGTGTTGAAGGATCGTGTTTTTGTCGGAGACACCTACGGTTTTATTTATGCTTTTGACGTAAAAACAGGCGAGGAGCTCTGGCGTTTCGAGACGGAGGGCAAAATCGAGGGCGGGGTGAACACCTACGTAACGGAGTCCGGAGCTGAGGAAATCTTCGTGGGAAGTCATGACTACTTTCTTTACTGCCTGAACGCAGAGTCCGGCGAGGTCGTCTGGAAGCACGAAACGGGGAACTACGTCGTCGCGACGCCTTCCTTGATCGAGCTGGAAGGGCGGGAAGCGGTCTCGTTTGGCGGGTGTGACGGTATTTTGCACGTCGTTTCCGCCACGGGAGAAGGCGAACCTCAGGAAATTGAGGTGGGTTCTTATATCGCGAACACCTCGGCGGTTCGCGATGGGATCGCCTACGTGGCGCACAACGGCGGCGAGGTCATCGCGATCGATATCGAGTCGGGCGAAGCGGCCTGGAAGCTCAATACCGGAATTGAATACACCGCATCGCCCGCGGTTGATGAATCAAATGTTTACATCGGTGGACCCGACAAGCGTCTCGTCGCCTATGACCGGGTTCAGGGCGAGGAAAAGTGGGCCTTCCGGGCGCCACGGGCATTGAGCAGCTCTCCGGTCGTTACCGGGGATACCATCTGGCAGGGCGGAATGGACGGACGACTCTATGCGATCAACAAAAATGATGGCACCGAAGCCTGGAATTTTGATCTGGGGGCGCAAATCAAGGCATCTCCGGCGGTATCACGCGGGGTGCTCGTTATTTGCGGGGATGACGGCGTGGTGTATGGTTTCGCCAAGTGAAACGTCCAACACGGAGTTCCCCTAATCCTCATGTCTGAAACAGCCAATTCCAAATCCTCCGACGGTCTTATCGACAAATTGAATATTCCTCTCGCCGATGGCGAAGGGGATCAAACGGAGGTGGGAAATTATTTCGTAGCGAACTATCCGCCGTTCTCCTTCTGGGATCGCGATAATACGGAGCAAGTTCACGAAGTTCTCAATTCCCCGAGTCCCGAAGACACCAATCTGGGTGTTTACTTTCATATCCCGTTTTGCCGGAAGCGTTGTCACTTCTGTTACTTCCGCGTCTACACCGACAAGAACTCCAACGAGATCAACGCGTATCTCGATGCGGGGATCAAGGAGTTCGAGCGTTACGCTCAGACTTCCTATCTTGCCGGTAGAAAGCCGCAGTTCGTTTATTTTGGTGGAGGCACTCCGAGTTACCTTTCGATCAAGCAACTCACGGACCTGACGAACCGGATGAAGGATCTTTTTCCGTGGGACGAGACCGAAGAGGTTGCTTTCGAGTGCGAACCCGGAACCCTCACCGAGAAGAAACTCGAAGCGCTTCGCGATATCGGAGTGACGAGGCTCAGTCTCGGAATCGAGAACTTCGATGACCACATCCTTGAGGTGAATGGTCGGGCTCACCGGTCGAAGGAGGCTTTCCGAGCGTTGGGATTTGCCAACACGCTCGGGTTTGATCAGGTCAATATCGACCTCATCGCCGGGATGATGGATGAGACCGAGGACAACTGGAAGCGTTGCGTTGAGACGGCGATCGAGCAATCTCCCGACTGTGTCACCATTTACCAAATGGAGATTCCCTACAACACGACGATTTACAAGGAGATGAAGGCATCGGGTCGAATCACCGCTCCCGTCGCGAACTGGCACACGAAGCGGGAATGGGTCGACTGGGCCTTTGATAAGTTTCAGGAAGCCGGTTACACCGTGAACAGTGCTTATACGGTCGTGAAAAATCCTGAGACGACGAAATTCGTCTACCGGGACAGTCTCTGGGAAGGGGCTGATCTGCTCTCCGCAGGGGTCGCGAGCTTCGGTCACTTCGGTGGCGTTCACTACCAGAACCAGGCCGATGTCGGTCCTTACATGACTCAGGTCGACAAGGGTGAGTTACCCATCTTCCGATCCTACAAAACGAATGCCGAGGAGCGGTTCATTCGTGAGTTCGTGCTCCAGCTCAAGCTCGGTCGCACGAGTCTTCAGTATTTTAAAGACAAATACGGCGTCGATCCCGAGACTCGCTTTCCTGCTGAACTCGCCGACCTCAAAGAACAGGGATACTTTTCCATCGATAACGGGGACATCGTCGTGAGTCGCGACGGATTGCTGCAAATTGACCGCCTTCTTCATGGCTTCTTCCTCGAAGAACATCGTGATGCACGTTACACCTGATCCATCTGAAATGAGGCAGGCGGCGAGCGACGCGCTGGCTGAAGCGCTGCATCAACTGCTGCCCTTTCACTTTTTCTACGAAAAGGCGGGAGTGGAATTGCCGGACTTCACCTTTCTCGAAGGGAGTGAGGTCCCGTATCCGTACCGGTCGTTGCTCGTTCATCAGAATGACATGACTCCGACGCTGGCGGCGTTTCATCATTCGAAGCTCTATCTGGAGGTTCATGCTCATGAGTCGACCGACGAGTTCGTGATGCGTCTCGTCACTTTGCATGCGAAGGCTTCGGACCAACCGGTTGAATACGGGGCGATTGCGATTCAGTTAGGTTCTTTGCCTGAACCGGTGCGTGAGGAAGTGATCAGTGGCAGGAAACCGCTCGGGGGAATTCTGGGCGAGTATCAGGTTGCTCACAGCGGGCAGCCGTCGAGCTACTTTTCGGTTCCCGGCGACGCGCTCATCGCTGGTGCTCTCGATCAGCGCGAAGGAGAGATTTTATACGGACGATGCAACCAGCTCCTCGATGCCGACGGTATCGTTTTTGCCGATATCGTCGAGATTTTGCCGCGCTCCAATGAATCCGAAAAGTGGGTTCAGACCGTATCCGATAAGTGAAAACCGTTCTTTATCATGAGTGATCCAACCTGGGATGTCGTCGTCATTGGAGCAGGGCCTGCAGGCGCCACTGCCGCCGCGCTGTTGGCTGAAAAGGGGAGAAAGGTTCTCGTTCTCGAGAAAGAGAAATTTCCCCGCTATCACATCGGCGAATCAATGATGCCGTTCTGCTGGTTCACGCTCGATCGACTCGGCATTGCCGGGAAGATGGACGAAATCGGGTTTCAGCAAAAGCACAGCGTCCAGTTTGTCTCGACAGACGGACAGGTGTCGAAGCCTTTTTACTTTTTCGAGCACGACGATCGCGAGTCAGCCGTGACCTGGCAGGTTGAGCGGATGGAGTTCGATCAAATGATCGTCGACCGTGCCAAAGAACTCGGCGCGGAAGTGATGGATGAGCAGAAAGTGACTCAGCTCATCAAGAATGATTCGGGAGCCGTGACCGGTGTCTCGGTTGTGGATTCAGCCGGCGAACAGCGGGATGTTTTTGCAAAGATCGTGATCGACGGCTCGGGACGGGACTGCGTTGTCGCGAGTAAGCAAAAATGGCGGAACCGGGATCCGGTGTTGAACAAGATCGCGATCTGGACCTACTACGAAGGCGCGATGCGCGACCCCGGTCTCGATGCCGGGTCGACCACGGTTGCTTACATTCCCGGAAAAGGGTGGTTCTGGTATATCCCTATGCGCGACAACCGGGTAAGCGTCGGCCTCGTCGCCGACCGCGACTACCTCTATCGCGAAACCCGCGATCCGGGAGAGATCTTTGAACGTGAGATTCTGGAGAATGCCTGGATTCAGGAACACCTCGAGCCCGGAAATCAAGTCGGGCAATACTGGGTCACGGGCGAGTACAGCTACCGTTCGGATTATTGCGCAGGTGACGGAGTCGTCCTCGTTGGCGACGCCTTTGCCTTTCTCGATCCCGTATTTTCCTCGGGTGTCTTTCTTGCATTGAAGTCGGGGGAACTCGCCGCCGATGCGATCGAGATGGCTCTGGAAACGGGTGACACCGGTGCCGCTCAATTTGAGCAGTATGGCAAAGATGTCTGCCTCGCGATCGAGCGCATGAGAAAGATCGTTTATGCCTTTTACCATCCCGAGTTCAATTTCGGGAAACTCGTCAAAAAGCATCCCGATCTCCGTCCCGTTCTTACCGATCTGCTTATCGGTGACGTCTTCGTCGACAAGTTCGAAGAACTCTTTGCCGCGGTTCGTGAGATCTGTGATCTTCCGCCCGAACTCGACTACGGCTTCCGCGTCGCCGATTCAGAGGCGATGGTTGCCGGGTGATGGAGGTGATCGCCGAGACAGTGTTTGCGGTCGGATTCGGGACGCTCGCGCTTGTGTATTTTGCCTCGGTTCTGGGAACGATGACCTGCAATCCGTTGGAGCTCCTCAAGGTGTTTTTCATTCCCGGTTATGCCCTGTTGACGGCCTGGAACAGCTACGCCTGGATCAAGCCCGTCTTTTTAGTGGGCTGCGGGATCACGGTCGTCGGGCTGATTTTCCTGATGATGGACTGACCCTGACCGGGCCGTGTTTTCCTTTTCTTCCGATAGAACCGGGAGCGGTCATCAACTCAGGACTTCGTGGACGACTCTTCCATGAACGTCGGTCAGGCGGAAGTCGCGCCCTTGAAAGCGGAACGTGAGCTTTTCGTGATCGAATCCCAGTTGGTGCAGAATCGTGGCGTGCAGGTCGTGAACGTGGACCTGCTGATCGATCACTTCGTATCCGAAATCATCGGTCTTCCCGTAAGTCATGCCGGGACGAAAGCCACCGCCTGCGGCCCACATCGTGAAGGCATCGATGTGATGGTCCCGTCCGCCCACTTTGTTGTCACGCGTTTCCCCCATAGGCGTTCGTCCGAATTCCCCGCCCCAAACCACGATCGTATCGTCGAGGAGACCGCGCTGTTTCAAATCCAGAACGAGCGCTGCTGATGCCTGATCCACCTCTTTCGCGACTTTCTCGAGATCTTTACCCAATGTTTGGCCGGGACCTCCATGGTGGTCCCAATCGGTGTGATACAGCTGAACAAACCTGACGCCCCGCTCAACCAGTCGCCGCGCGAGGAGGCAGTTATTGGCGTAAGAGCTTCCTCCCGGTTCGGCGCCGTAAAGATCGAGCGTCGATTGTGATTCGTCGCTCAGATCCATCAGTTCCGGTGCACTGGATTGCATCCGGTAAGCCATCTCGTAAGCATTGATTCGAGTTGAGATCTCGGGATCTCCGGTGACCTGCAACCTTTTCTGATTCAATCGTCCTACCAGATCGACAAAGTCCCGCTGGTTGCTTTTCGAAATGCCTTCCGGATTGGTGAGGTTCAAAATGGGATCTCCGCTCCCGCGAAAAGGAACGCCCTGATAGCTCGAAGGGAGGAAGCCGGAGGACCACAGCGCGTTTCCCGCGCGCGGCCCACGAGGCCCCGATTGCAGGACAACGAATCCGGGCAGGTCCTGTGACTCACTCCCGATGCCGTAAGTCAGCCATGAACCGAGGCTTGGTCGTCCCGGGACCTGAAATCCCGTATTCATGAAAAGCTTCGCCGGGCCGTGGTTGAAAACATCCGTCTTCATGCCGCGCAGCCAGCACACCTCGTCGACGATCTTGCGATGATGGGGAAACAGTTCGCTCAGCTGCATCCGGGATTCCCCGTAAGTTTCGAATTTCCGATCCGAACCGAGAATCCGTGCGTCGTCTCCGAGAAAGGCGAAGCGCTTTCCTTTCGTCAGCGATTCCGGTGGAAGCTGGCCGTGAAACTCCCGCAGTTTCGGTTTGTCTTCAAACAACTCCAGATGACTGGGACCCCCGGCCATGAACATGAAAATGACATTCTTCGCTTTCGCCCCGTGATGGGAACTGCGAACCGCCATGGGACTGCTCGAACGCGATTCGTCAGGGGAACCATAGCCCTCTTTTACAAGCAGGTCGCTCAAGGCAATTGAACCGAGCCCGACTCCGCATCTTTCAAAGAAATGCCGTCGTGTTTGAAAGGGGAAGGGGGCGCTCATTTTTTTGTCTGCTTGGTGACTATTCCCTCGTGATAAATTCGTCGGTGTTCATGATCGCTCTCGCGACCGCCGTCCATGAGGCCGCCGTTGCGAAGTTGAAAGCGCCGGTGTGATTCTCCGGCGCAACGGCCCTCGCTCCTGCTTCGTCTTTCTCGAACCGGTCTCTCTGGCTCTCCTGAAAAGCCGCGACCGCTTCGACTTCGTCTCGAGACGGCGGGCGCGAATAGCAGAGCGCGAACGCATGGCGGATACGGTCCCGGTTCGCCGCGCTGTCGGTTCCATCGACTTCATTCATAAGCCTTTCCCCGAGGCCTTTTGCCAATTCAAAGAGGGACTTGTCATTCGCTAGCGTGAGCGATTGCAGCGGTGTGTTGGACCGAACTCTCGATGTGCAGACGCTCTGGAAATCGGGGGAGTCGAAGGTCGTCAGCAGCGGGTAGGGGGCGCTCCGGTAAAATCTCGTGTAGAGAGCCCGTCGAAAGCGATCGGCTCCCGTCGCCGCAACCCAACTCACTTTCCGCTGGGTGAAGGAGTAAACTCCGTCCGGCTGAGGCGGCATCACTCCGGGACCTCCCACCTTCGGCGAAAGCAGGCCGCTCGCGGAAAGGGCCGCGTCTCTCACGATCTCCGCATCGAAACGGATGCGATTCTGCCTCGAGAGAAGGTGGTTGAGCGGATCGATTTCGCTTCGCCGCGGTTCGTGGTTCGATGATTGTCGATAGGTCGCGGAGGTCACGATGAGTTTGTGCAGCGTCTTCATCGACCAGCCCTCCTCGACAAACGAAGTCGCGAGCCAGTCGAGCAGATCAGGATGCGTCGGAAAGGAACCCTGAGTCCCGAAATCATTTTCGGTTTCGACGATCCCTTTTCCGAAATATCGCAGCCAGACACGGTTTACGGTGACTCTCGCGGTGAGAGGGTGATCGGGTTGGACGAGCCAGCGAGCAAGGTCGAGTCGGTTGTAGCCCGCTCGGTCGCCGGAAGGCGCGGGAAGCGCCGGCAGAACGGCGGGAACTCCCGCACTGAGTGGGCCGACTTTCTCATCGTGTCTGAGGAAGTCGCCCCGCAGATGTATAAACGTTTCGCGCGGGACAGTGAGATCTTTCATCACCATCGTCTTTACAGGCTTTCCGATACCGAGATCTTTTCTGGCTTTGTCAGCGTTCGCCAAGGCGATCTTCAACTCGGAATCGACTTTGCTGAATTCCGCGGTTAGAAAGGTGTTGTCTTCTTTGCTGCGTTTTGCTTTATCGATCCGCAATTTGGTCAGGAGGAGATCTGCGAATCCGGGTTCCGGCGGGGTGGCTGAGGAATCCCAGGCGAAGCGGCCGATATTGTAATGGTTGTTCTTTTCGTGGCGGAGCACGACTTCGACGACGCTCCCGGGCGGAATCGGTTCCGCGAAGGTGTATCGGACCTCGTGTTCCGCATTCATCTTCACTCCCGCGCGGGTGCCCTTTCCGACGTTGATGGCCCAGCCCGTTGCCGGATCGCCATCAATCGTGAAGGCCCCGGAGAAACCGGGCTGCGCGTGGTCGTGATCCGCCCGCTTTACGAAGACGGGATTCCCGTTGACCAGAAACTCGACCCTCGTGAGAACGATGTTGCCGTTCCCGGCGAGCCCCGGTCCCTTTCGGGGGAGAGATTCGTGTGGGATGAGGCGCAACCGCATCGCGCCGATCTGACTTTTTGAAGCAGGCAGCTGGACCCGATACGTTTCCATCGGGGCGCCGGGCCCGGCGAGAATCGAGTCATCTTCGAGAAGGCGAAGCGGGGCATCGCCATCGGCGGAAAAGGAAGCCGGTTTCGCGCGGATCCAGGTGGCTCCGGAACCTTTCGATTTGGCCTCCGCCATGACGGATTTCTCCCAGAGACTCTGCCGGGCCGCTCTCGATCCCGTTAATTCAGCAACGAGGGCATTGGCAGACTCGACGGCCTTCAGTTTCGCGGGATCAGGGTCAGTGAGAAACAATTCGCCTTCGCTCACCTCGACCGTGGCGCCGGTATTGTTGACATCCTGTCCCTGGTTGAAAAAGGCGAAGAGCTCGAAATACTCGCGGTGGGTGATGGGATCAAATTTGTGGGTGTGACATTGAGCGCAGCCAAGCGTCAGGCCCAGCCAGACCGCTCCGGTTGTGTTGACGCGATCGACCATCTCTTCATTGCGAAACTGTTCGTCGTCGGTTCCTCCCTCCTGATTGATGAGAGTGTTGCGATGGAATCCGGTGGCGATGAGCTGTGCTTTACCCGGATTCGGGAGGAGATCGCCGGCGATCTGCTCGATCGTGAACTGGTCAAAGGGCATGTCATCGTTCACCGCGCGGATGACCCAGTCGCGATACGGCCACATCGTGCGTTCGCCGTCGATCGTGTAACCATTGGAGTCGGCATAGCGCGCCTGATCGAGCCAATGACGGCCCCAGCGTTCCCCGTAATGCTCTGAATTCAGCAGTTCATCGGCATATTCTGATACGGCCTCATCCGGATTCTCGCGGAAGGCTTTTAGAAATGATTCGACCCTGTCAGGTGAAGGAAGCAACCCTGTTAAGTCGAGCGCGAGGCGACGGGCGAGTGTCCCGGGTTCCGCTTCTGGGGACAGCGTCAGTTGGTGCCGTTCCAGTTCGGAGACAATGAAGTGATCGATCCCGTTCTTGAGGCGGTGAGACGACTCCACCCGGGGTGGTTCAGGGGCCTTGATCGATTCGAACGCCCAGTGGCCGGCGTATTCAGCCCCCTGATCAATCCATCGCCTGAGAAGCGCGGCTTCGTCCGTCGTCACGGACTTCTTTACCTTCGGGGGCGGCATCACCTCGTCCGGATCGGAGGTGAGAATCCGGGCAATGAGTTCGCTCGTCCCGGCGTTGCCCGGAACTATCGCCTCCGATTCGGTTGCAGAGGTTCTCTGATCGAGTCGGAGGTCGGCCTTCAGCGTTTCTTGATCGGGGCCGTGGCACTGGAAGCATTTGTCGGAAAGGATCGGCCGAATGTCGCGGTTGAAATCCACCGGGGCCTCAGCGCCCACTGCGAAGAGAGGTGACGCGATCAACACGGCAATCGCAACTGGCGGAAATCGAAGCATCATCAAATCTTAGGAGCTGAGAGGCGAATCGAAAAGGACGGAAGTAGGGACTGTCGCGCCGCCTCGTAGGGGCATTTCTCTGTGCTCGGGCAATCTCAATGTCACTTTTGAAATTGGCGACCGGGGCCCGCGACGGCGGAGGCTGCTCTTCCTCCGAAGCAGGATCGCCCCTCTCGAGCTTCGCTCGTGAGGGCTATGAATGTGATGTCGCGGGTTGGTCACGACCGTCGCCCTGATAGAAACGTGCTATCAATTCGCTCTGTGACGACACCCTGAAGTGTCGGTAAATCTCTTTGCAGTAGCCTCCGAGCGTATGGATCGAAATGTTGAGCTTATCGGCGATCGTTTTTCGATCCATCCCCTCGAGCAGCAGGTTCAACACGATTCGCAGCTGTCGGGAGAGCTCCGGAACGCTTGCGCCGCGGTCTTCGGGCCATCCCATCTCATGAAGCCAGCCGACCTCTGTGAGCACGATGTGTGCGATCAGGATCTCTCTTTCCGAGAAGTGCTCCTGATCGGCTCTCCGGTAAATGCCGATCGAACTACCCGATTTTTCGTCGAGTGGTTTCGCTGACATCAGCAACGGTCCGATGTCGGCTTTATACCAAAGCTCGACCACATCGGTTTTGAGATATTCCTCGTCGGAGATAATTTTGGAACGACATCGGGTGATTTGTCGCTGCTCGCGGGCTAATTCCTGAAAGAATGTTTGGGCGACCCAGCTCATGTCGGGATGTTCCAACGCTTTCAAAAACAGGCTGAATCGATTTTCATCAAACCCGCCATGGACGACGCTGACATACACTTGCGGCTGACCGTCTCCCGGTTGGCACATCAGAGCCCATGCCCACGAGTCGGCATCGATCAGTTTGCAGAGGCCGTTCATGAGGAAGCGCTTCTTGCCCGCATGATCAGCGTCCAGCGCGGCGACGTCACCCAACAGCCTGACTAACGACCGCACATCCGACTCAGCAAGTTCCCGACCCATTTCAGGCATTCTCGATAGAGAATATTCCGGGGGATGTCAATTACGCGCGATTGATTATTACGGCGCCGTCTGACGGCTGGCGCTCGCAGCGCTCTTGAGGCGTTCGTCAGGCGTTCGATTTCGACCTTCGGGGAACGGCTTCCTTCGTGCTTTGATGACAGTTGGCTGAAATTTCACATTCAACCCTGTTTGGTCTTGCACCTGAGAGGGTTTGATCGGATGTCTAAGGCCCGTGATTAGTATTTCAGATCTTGGTAATGCCTCAGAATCTCTTGCCCAATCGACGGGTGCGTTTTTCAGCGACACCGGTGCGCTCTCGGGTCTGAAGGATTTCGAGTTCCGGCCCGAACAGCAACAGATGGCCGTCGCGGTGGCGCGGGCGCTGGAGGAGGAGCGACCTCTCGTCGTCGAAGCGGGAACCGGGGTGGGCAAATCGCTCGCTTACCTCGCTCCGGCGGTCAAAAAGGCGATTACGGAGGGTCGAAAAGCGATCATTTCGACCCATACGATCAATTTGCAGGAGCAGCTGATCGAGAAAGACCTCCCGCTGCTGCAATCGGTGATGGATGAGCCTTTTAAGGCCCTCTTACTTAAAGGCAGGCGGAATTATCTGTGTCCCTCGAGGTTGCGGATCGCGATGTCGGGCGGCGGGGAGATGTTTTCGACATCGGAGCTGGAAGAGCTCAAGGCGATCTGGGAATGGGCTCAGACGACAGAACTGGGAACGCTGAGTGAACTCGATTTTTCCCCGGCTCCCCGGGTTTGGTCTCAGGTTTGCAGCGAAACTCATGCCTGCACCGCGCGAAGCTGTGGACCGAACGGGAACTGCTTTTATCAGGAGGTGCGGAAGCTCGTCGCCGATGCGGATGTGCTCGTCCTGAATCACACGCTCTTTTTCACACTTTTAAGCAGTCAGACGGAGTTCAGCGACTCGGGGAAGGGCTTTCTTTTCGCGAATGATTTCCTCATTTTCGATGAGGCGCATACTCTGGAGCAGGTTGCGGCGAGGCAGTTGGGAATTTCGTTGTCCCAAACAGGCATGAAGTTCGATCTTCACCGGCTTTTCAATCCGAAAAACCGGAAAGGGCTGTTTCAGTTCACGGGGGATACGGCGGGGCGCCGACTCACGATGAAGCTGCTCGATGATATTGATGAATTCTTCGGCGATGTCGAGGAAGCTTGTGTCTGGGGGGAATGGGGCCGCGAATTCCGGGTCCGGGAGCCGGAGCTCGTTGATGACACGCTCGGCGCCGGTCTGATTGAGGTGAGTCGCCGTGCCCGTGCTCAGGCGGAACTCGCGAAGGAGAATACGAAAAACGAGCTCAATGAACTCGCCCGCCGTCTCAATGAAATGCGGGCGGCGCTGGCGACGTTTCTCGATCAGCAGGAGGATGGACTCGTTTACTGGGTGGAGAAAGATCACCGCGAGGCGCTGACTCTCAATGCGGCGCCGATCGACGTTTCCGAGCTGTTGCGGCCGGTCTTTTTCGAGAGGGACAGGCCCTGCGTGTTCACGAGTGCGACGCTGGGAATCGGCGAGAAAGATCTCGGGTATTTTAAAGGGCGCGTCGGTGCCGAGGAGGTCGAAGCGGTGCAGATCGGGAGTCCCTTCGACTATCGGATGCAGATGACGATCCATCTCGTGCGCAAGATGCCCGAACCACGCGAGGAAGGCTACGAGGTGGCCCTCGCGAAGTGGATTAAGCACTTCATTATCAAGTCAGGTGGCCGTGCTTTTGTGCTTTTTACGAGTTATAAGCTGATGCAGCGAATCTCGGCTCAGCTTGAAGACTTTTTCGAAGGGGAGTCACTGACCTTGCTCGTGCAGGGGCAGGGAAGTTCGCGTGGCCAGCTCATCGAGGCCTTCAAGGAGGACGAAACGAGTGTTCTTTTCGGCACCGACAGTTTCTGGACCGGGGTCGACGTTCCGGGGAAAGCGTTGACGAATGTGATTATCACGCGCTTGCCGTTCGCGGTTCCGGATCACCCCCTGACTCAGGCAAGGCTCGAGCACATCGAGGAGCACGGCGGGAATTCGTTCATGGAATACACCGTTCCCGAGGCGATCTTGAAGCTTCGCCAGGGCGTGGGCCGACTCATTCGCAGTGGCGAAGATGAGGGAATGGTGGTTTTACTCGACAATCGGATTTTGAGTAAGCGTTACGGGAAAGTGTTTCTCGATGCGATGCCGGATGCGCCGGTTGAGATTGAGGAGAGTTAGGTGGCGCGGTTGATCCGGGTGGAGAGGGGGATTGGCGTTTTCGGGCGACCTTTCAGGGCGCACCTGTTTTGGCTGGTGAATACCCGGGGTTGAAACCCCGGGCTATGTTCGGTTGGGCTTTCAGCCCCTTCTACGATTTCTGATTCGAGTTTTTTTTATCCGTGACGATTGATTTGCGTAGCCGTGGTCACTTCCTCGGTAGTGGACCCGAAATAGGGAAGTGATTTTAGGAAATTATGGGCCATTCTACTCCCGATGCCTTATTTTGATCTCCAGGTAAACGGATACGGTGGAACGGATTTCTGTTCCAATGACATGACGGCGGAAGCGTTTCATTCGGCCTGCGAGGCGCTTGCGGCGGATGGGATTGAGAGCTTTCTCGCGACGATTATCACGGATTCGGTGGATGCGCTGGCGGGAAAGCTGGAGCGGATGGTGAAATTCCGTGATGAGGATCCGCTGATTGAGAAAATGGTGCGCGGTTTTCACGTTGAGGGACCCTTTATCAGTCCTCGCGAGGGCTACGTGGGGGCTCATCCTGCGAGCGAAGTCCGTCCGGCGAACGTGGAGGATGCGAAGCGGCTCATCGACGCCGGAAACGGGCTCATTCGGCTGATTACGTTGGCTCCGGAGTGCGATGAGGGGGCGGCGACGACGCGCTTTCTGGCGGAGCAGGGGATCACGGTGTCGGCGGGGCATTGCGACCCTGAGTTGGAGACGCTTGAGCGGGCGATCGACGCGGGGCTTTCGATGATTACCCATTTGGGCAACGGCTGCCCGGTGACGGTGAATCGACACGAGAATTTCATCCAGAGGGCCTTGTCGCTCTCGGACCGGCTTTGGATCTGCTTCATTCCCGACGGAGCGCACGTTCCGTTCTTTGCGATGAAGAATTATCTGAAGGTGGTGGGACTCGAGCGGACGATCATGACGACGGATGCGATCATGGCGGCGGGACTCGGCCCCGGAACCTACGAACTGTCCGGTGCGCCGGTCGAAATTGACGAAAACGGGGTCGCGCGCCGTCCGGGATCACCAAATCTGGCGGGTTCGACAATTCGGGGACACGAGGTGGCAAGGAATCTGCGTAGTCATCTGGGCATGAGCGATTCTGAGATCGATTTGGTCTTCCGGGCGAACCCGCTGAAGGCGCTTCGATTGGATTAATTTTGGAGTGGTTTTCTGACCAGCTTCAATTAAGATTCGGAATCGATTTCGATGGCTGTCTCCTGGGACAGCACCCCTACCTATTATGGAACAACGACTCGCCGGGATTTTGGTTCCGGTTTTTTCACTTCGTGGCGAAAATGATCTGGGCATTGGTGATGTCAGGTCGCTTCGCGATTTTGTTCGATTTGCTTCCGAGGTCGGGATGGGATTCGTTCAACTGCTCCCGATCAACGAGACGGGTCCGGATAACAGCCCCTACAACGCGATCAGTTCGGTGGCGATTGAGCCGATGACGCTGAATTGCACGCCGGACGGCCTCAAGGATTTGGATTCGTCCGATTTTGAGCGAATCGCAGGCAATTACGACGTCGCGGCGATGAATGAAGGTTCGGTCGATTACGTGAGTGTCCGCAAGCTGAAGCACGAGTTGCTTCGCAGTGCTTTTGATCATTTTTGTGAGCATGTTTACGGACGGGTCGACGTGCGGGCCGGTTCTTTTGATGAGTTTTGCGTCAAAGAGGCCGAGTGGCTCAATGACTACTGTCTTTTCCGGCTGTTTATGGACCGGGAAGGCGGAAGCCAGGTCTGGCAGCAGTGGAGCGAGGAACTTCGGAACAAAGAAGATGCACTCGCGAAGATCATGGAGGAGGCGAAAGTCGACCCGGAAGGCATCGACCGAGAGCTTCGTTATTTCGCCTACGTGCAGTGGGTGGCATTCGAGCAATGGAATGCGATTCGCGACTACGCGGCGAGCCGTGGCGTCAGTTTGATGGGGGACATTCCTTTCGGTGTGAGTCTCTACAGCGTCGATGTCTGGGCGAATTTGGAGATATTTGATCTCGACTGGTATGGCGGAGCGCCACCGGAGCAGCTTTTCAAGGACGATGAGTTCGTTCAGAAATGGGGCCAGAACTGGGGGATTCCTCTGTATCGCTGGGACGTCCTCGAAGCGCGGGATTTTGACTGGTGGAGGCAGCGAATCGCGAAGACCACCGAGATTTTCAAGATGTTCCGTGTCGATCATGCTCTCGGCTTCTATCGGATTTACTCATTTCCCTGGAATCCAGTGAGAAACGAGGAATTTTTACCCTTAACGGATGATGAGGCTGCGGCTCGATGTGACGGTCGTCGCCCCGGATTTCGCCCTCGTCCTGACCACAATGACGAGGCGAAACATCTCAATCGCGAAGCGGGCGAAAAGTATCTCCGAATGATTCAGGAAGCCGCCGGCGATGCCGAGGTGATCGCGGAAGATCTCGGCACGGTTCCCGATTATGTGAGGCCCTCGCTGGCTGAGCTGAAGATCGCAGGAATGAAAGTGCCCCAGTGGGAATTCAAGGATGGCCACGTCGCGTCGGGACTTCATTACCCGACGTGCTCGTTTGCGGCCTACGCGACCCACGACCATTTTCCGATGCGCGCTCAGTGGGAGCAGCAGTATGAGATCATGCAGGAGGAACAACACGGCAGCCCCGAGTGGTGGGATGCCCGGAATTTCCTCGCCACACTGTGCTCTTTCGCCGGGATTGAATTCTCGGACGAGGAGCCTCCGGCCTACTCTGAGGAGGTTTGGGAGCAGCTTCTGCGCGAGCTTTCGATGTCGAATTCGGATCGTATCGCCGTGATGATCAACGATCTCCTCCTTTCTACGGAACGAATTAACGTTCCCGGTGTCATGGACGGGACAAATTGGAGTTACCGGGTTCCCGTGACCGGAAACGAATTGGTCACCGGAACGGCTTTCGGAGAACTCCGAGAGATGTTAAAAAATGCCTTGAATGAAACGGGACGTTCGCGAAAAGTGGGCGGCTTCTAAAGTCTATTCAGAGCCACTGTTCCGCAGTCTAAAATTACCAGATTTTCCAAAGTTTATGAGCAAACCTATCCGTGTCGCTATCACGGGAGCCGCCGGTCAGATCGGTTACTCCCTCCTTTTTCGTATCGCCAGCGGGGCCATGTTTGGCCCTGACCAGAAAGTGGCGCTTAATTTGATCGAGATTGAGCCCGGAATGAAGGCGCTTGAGGGCGTTGTCATGGAATTGGATGACTGCGCGTTCCCGCTTTTGACCGATATCGTCGCAACTTCCGATCTCAACGTCGGATTCAAAGACGCCGATTGGTCTCTGCTCGTCGGTAGTGTTCCCCGCAAAGCCGGAATGGAGCGTAAAGACCTTCTCGGCATCAACGGTAAGATTTTCACCGGACAGGGGCAGGCGATCGCCGCCAATGCCGCTCCCGGAGCCCGCACCCTCGTCGTCGGAAACCCTTGTAACACCAATTGTCTCATCGCGATGAACAGCGCTTCAGCCGTTGCCGGAGCCGATTTCTCGAGCGATCGCTGGTTTGCTATGACCCGTCTCGACGAAAACCGCGCCAAGTCACAGCTGGCAGCGAAAGCGGGCGTGCACGTGAGCGAAGTTTCCAACACGACGATCTGGGGGAACCACTCGGCGACTCAGTATCCCGACTTTTACAACGCTCAGATCTCCGGCAAGCCGGCTGCTGACGTTATCTCCGACGAAGCCTGGCTTCAGGGAGAGTTCATCGAAACGGTTCAGAAACGCGGCGCTGCGATCATTGCGGCACGTGGATCGAGCTCTGCGGCATCGGCTGCCAATGCGATCGTCGACACGGTTCGCGGGCTCACGACACCGACGGCTGACGGCGACTGGAACAGCGTTTGTGTTTGCTCAGACGGCTCATACGGCGTCGACGAGGGCCTGATTTCCTCCTTCCCGATCAAAACGGACGGAGAGAAATGGGAGATCGTCCAGGATGTGCCGGTGAACGAGTTCAGTCAGGAAAAAATCGAAGCTTCTGTTCAGGAGCTGCGAGAGGAGCGGGAAGCGGTTTCTGACCTGTTACCTTAATTTACCAGAAGTTTTGTAATTGTTGATAACTTAAACCAGTTAAAACACGCTTCATACCCTATTGACTCAGGAAGTCATCGCCGTAAGGTCTCCGACTCTCTCTGACTTGAAGATTTGCTCAGAATCTGAAACAATTCAAGGTGTTCTGTAAGGTACCCACTTAGATACACCACCAACCATAAGTGAGATGCTGCGAGAGGTTACCCCCATCCTCTCAGGAGCCCTCGCTTATTTCCGTTTTTACAAGAAAGATACGTAACATGTCCAAGAACGAATCAGCGAATCGCGAGCCACTGGCTATCGTGGGGATAGGATGTCGACTGCCGGGAGGCGTTTCCGGCCCCGAGTCCTTCTGGCAAATGATGGTTGAAGGCAAATCCGGGATTGTTCCGGTGCCTACTGATCGTTGGAACCGTGAGCGGTGGCACCACGAGAACGTGGATATCCCGAGCAAGATGATCACCAAGTGGGGTGGTTTTGTTCACGACCATGACAAGTTCGATGCTCAGTTTTTCGGGATTTCCCCCCGTGAGGCCCTGCGGATGGATCCTCAGCAGCGCTGGATGCTCGAGACTGCGTGGGAGTCTCTCGAAGATGCGGGTATGGCGCCTGACAGCCTCCGTGGTTCTCAGACATCCGTTTATGTGGGGATTGCCTCCAACGATTACGCCAACGTGGCTCAGAGCGACGCGCGGAACGTGGACGTGCACACGAACTCGGGAAGCACGCTCTCGATTGCGTCGAACCGTATTTCGTATCTTTTCGATCTCAAAGGACCTTCGGTATCGGTTGATACGGCGTGTTCTTCCGCTCTCGTGGCGATCAACCTCGCCTGCGAAAGCGTCTGGGCGGGACAGGCGACGATGGCTCTGGCCGGAGGTGTGAACGCACTTCTGACTCCGGATGCTTCGATCGGTTTCTCGAAGGCGACGATGCTTTCCCCGACGGGACAGTGTTTCGCGTTTGATGACAGGGCGAATGGTTATGTTCGCGGTGAAGGCGCCGGGATGTTTGTGATCAAGCCGCTTGCGAAGGCGCAGGAAGACGGGGATCGCATCTATTGCACGATCAAAGCGGCGGTGATCAACCAGGATGGAAACACGTCTTCGATGACGGTTCCCGGCGTGGAGACACAGGCTGCGATGCTGCGTATTGCCTACAAGCAGGCAGGTATCGAACCAAAACGTGTCCGCTACATGGAAGCGCACGGAACGGGAACGCCGGTGGGTGACCCGATCGAAACGCGTGCTCTCGGAATGGTTCTCGCCGATGGACGTGACGAAGATGATGTCTGTCTCGTTGGCTCGGTGAAAACAAACGTCGGACACCTCGAGTCCGGTTCCGGTGTCGCAGGTGTCGCGAAAGCTGCGCTGGTGCTGCATCACGACATGATTCCGGGGAACTTGAATTTCAAGAACCCCAATCCGAATATTCCGTTCGATGAATTCAAGATGAAGGTTGCGACTGAGTTGCAGCCCCTGCCTCACCTCGGTGATTATCCGCCGGTTGTCGGTGTGAACAGTTTTGGATTTGGTGGCACGAACTCCCACATCGTTCTCGAAGCGGCTCCGCCGGCTTTGAAGAAGACAGGTTCTGCTGACGTCAAGAAAGCCAAGCGCCCCGTTCTTTTGCCTTTGTCAGCCCGCGGCGACGAAGCGCTCACCGATACGGTGAAGAAGTGGCGTCGTTACCTCAAGGCGACGGATAATGATCTCAATTCGATTGCTGCCGCAGCGGGTCTCCGCCGTGAGCATCACGACAACCGTCTCGCAATCATTGCTGACGACAAGACGGATCTCCTTCACGAGATGACCGAGTGGCTCGCCACCGGTAGCAGTGAAAAGGTTATCCCGGGCAAACCTGCCGGGGAAGCGCATCCATTGGTTTTCGTATTCACGGGGCAGGGCGCCCAGTGGTGGAAAATGGGTCAGGAGCTCATTGACCGCGAGCCGGTTTTCCGTGGCGTTCTCGAAGAAATCGATAAGCACCTCAAGCCGCTCGCCGGCTGGTCGCTCATCGATGAGATGAACAAGGACGAAGAGTCCTCTCAGATCAATCGCACGAACATCGCGCAGCCTGCCATCTTCGGTCTCCAGATTGCTCTTGCTGAGCTTTGGAAGTCATGGGGCATCGTTCCCTCGAAAGTGGTGGGTCACTCCGTGGGTGAAGTCGCTGCGGCATACGTTGCCGGCGCCTACACGATGGAAGACGCCGTCACGATTATTTATCACCGTTCACGCCTTCAGGACGAGACCGGTGGAAACGGCCGCATGGTTGCCGTGGGTATCTCTCAGGCGGAAGCCAAGAAGGCGCTCGCCGGAATCGAAGATCAGGTTCAAGTCGCCGTGGTCAACAGTCCCGGCATGCTCACTCTCGCGGGCGATACCGAACCGCTCGAAGCCGTTGTTGAGAAGCTGGAGGAAGAAGGCAAATTCGTCCGCTGGCTCAGAATCGACTACGCGTTCCACACGCACCAGATGGAGCCGATCAAGGACGAACTTCTTGAAACGCTGAAAGATATCAAGCCTCGCGAGACGACGATTCCCTACATCTCCACCGTAACCGGCGGAATGTGCGAGGGCACCAAGCTCGATGGCGAATACTGGTGGCAGAACGTGCGTGAGTCCGTTCTCTTCGCTCCGGCGATTGCGAACCTGATTCGCTCCGGTGAGGATACCTTCCTTGAACTCGGACCGCACCCTGCGCTGCAGAATCCGATTCTTGAGTGTCTTTCCGATCAGGGCCGTAAAGGCTTCTATTTCTCCAGTCTGAAGCGTAAGACCGATGAGTCGGTCGAAATGCTGACGCAGCTCGCGAACTTGCATAACCACGGTTATAAAATTGACTGGGAGACTGTGAATCAGTCGGAAGGGAATGACGTCCGTCTTCCCACCTACGCCTGGCAGAAGGAGAAGTTCTGGCTCGAGTCTCCTGAGAACGAGTATCTTCGTTGCGCGCCACTCGAGCACCCGCTGCTCGGTCTCGTTCAGACAGCGCCGAAGCCGACCTGGCGCTTCGACCTCGATCCCCGCTATTTCACCTGGCTCGACGATCACCGTTTCTGGGACAGCGTCGTTTTCCCGGCCGCCGGATATGGCGAGATCGGTATTGCGATTTCACGCAAGATGTTCCCCGGCGAGAATTACGTCGTTGAGGACCTCGAAATGAAAAAGGCTCTCTTCGTCACCGAAGAGAAAGTGCCTGCGGTTCAGGTCGTGTTTGATCCTGATACACGCATTTTCCAAATCTTCAGCAGCACGGGCGACCAGAAAGACTGGGAACTCAATTCTCAGGGTGTTCTCCGGAAGCAGCCGTTGCCGGTTGATAAGGTGGCTGACTTTGATGCGATCAAAGCGGACATGGAGAAGCATTTTACTCACGAAGAGTATTATGAGGATTACGAGGAAGCCGGATACCAGTTCCGTCCTCTCTTCCAGCATTTGCAGAATGTGTGGAGAAAAGACGGTGAGGCTCTCGCTGAGATCGTCGCTCCTGAGGGGCTTCGCAGCACGATCCCTGATCATCACTTTCACCCCGCTGTTCTCGATGCCTGTTTCCACACCGTGAAGGGTGGTCAGGTCATTCCTGACGGAGCAAAGGCGACGGATTACTTTTATCTTCCCGCTGCGATCCGCAGTATTCGACTTTACACCGATAAGCCTCCGCTTCGTCTCTGGGGACACGCGAAGGTGAACTCGGACAATGATCGTGAGTACATCATCGCCGACATCGATGTCTACGACGACGCCGGTAATCTCGTAGCCGAGATTTACGGTTTCCGTGCCGACCGTGTTGAGCAGAGTGACAACGACGATCTCGAGAAGTGCCTCTACGAAGCACGTTGGGAGCGCGCCATGCTCAAGGGAGCCCGCATTGAAGGTCCTGCCAAGGTGCCTTCTTCGGATGACCTCGTAAAAGCAGCGTGCGAAGGGCTTCAGGGACTTTACGATGCCCGTGGTCTTGCTGATCACTACGGCAAGTTTCTTCCTGCGATGGAAGCGATCTCACGTCAGTTCATTACCAATGCCTACATCGAGTTGGGTTGGAATCCTGAAGTGGGTGACACCGTCGAGGTCGACGCTCACATGGCTGATCTCTCGATTGCAGATCATCATCGCAAGTTGGTCTACGGGCAGCTGACTGCTCTTACCGAAGCCGGGGTCCTCAAAGCCACCGGTGAGGGGACCTGGGAAGTGGTTGAGAAACCGGAGCACGAAGAAGCGCTTCAGTGGGTGAACAAGCTTTCCGCTGAAATGCCGGAGTTTGCTTCCGAGGCTGAACTTCAGCGTATCACCGGTCCGAATCTCGCAGGTGTTCTCAGCGGTGAAACAGATCCTCTTGAGGTTCTCTTCCCCGGCGGTTCCGCCAGCGTCATGGAGCGGTTCTACCGCGAAGGGGCTGACTTTCCGGTCATCAACGAGCAGATCCGTCTTGCGCTTGCCGCGGCGGTTAAAGATCTTCCCGAGCGCCGCGCGATTCGAATTCTCGAAGTGGGTGCCGGAACCGGTTCACTTACGAACGAGATTCTCGACGTGTTCCCACCGGAGCGCACCGAATATGTCTTCACTGACAACGGACCGCTTTTCCTTCAATCCGCTCAGGATCGATTCGAAGAGGAGTATCCGTTCGTTGAGTACAAAATGTTCGATTGTGAGAAGAGCCCTGAGTCACAGGGTATCGAGCCACACCATTTTGACATCATTCTTGCCTCCAACGTGATTCACGCGACGCAGGACCTCACTGTGACGATGAACAACCTTCGTCGTTGCATGGCTCCTGATGCGACGCTGATGTTCCTTGAGGTGACCTGGCGCCGCGCTGCGCTCGATAACGTTTTCGGTCTCCTCGGAGGTTGGTGGCGTTTCACCGACACGGACCTTCGTAAGCATTCCGCGCTGCTTACCCGGAAGGAATGGACCAAGTTTCTCAGCAGCCTCGATTTCCGTGAGGTGACGAGCTTTATCAGTTCTCCGAATGAGACGGAAGATCAGCAGGCCTGTCTCGTTGCGAAAGCACCAAGCCCGGTCGAGCTGCCCGCGGAAGAGGAAGAGGGCGATGCCGCTCCTGCCGCTGACACGGAAGAGGAAGCGAAAGTCAAAGACGTCGTTCTGATTACGGATGACAAATCCGGTCTCGGTAAAAAGCTTTCCGGTGAACTCGCCTCGGATGAGTTCGAGACCCAACTGGTCGATGGATCGGTTGCCACCATTACGGCGGCTCTCGATACGCTTGCTGAAGAAGGGCGTTCGATTAAGACGATCATTCAAACGCTGGCACTTGATCATCCAAGAGCCGCGGAACTTGATCTGGCTTCGTTGAGCGAAGCTCAGGATACGGGCGTTCACTACGCTCTCGAACTGGTTCCTGCGATCGTCAGTCGTGAGTGGGCGACGAGACCTCAGGTGGTATTTCTCACCCGTGGAACGATGCCGGTTGTGCCGGGTGAACCGCTTCCGGGTCTTGCCTCTGCGCCAATTACAGGATTGCTCCGGGTGGTAAACAATGAGCATCCTGAATATTGCTGGTCACAGATCGATCTCGATCCGGCTGACAATGCGTTCGAGATCAAAGATCTCTGTGATGAAATCAACCTTTCAGACAAAGAGCACGAAGTTGCTTTCCGGGGGAACGGTCGCTTTGTGCGTCGCGTTCACCGCGTGAAGCCGGATGATCTTCCCGCCCGCACCCGCAATGCGGTTCAGGCGGACGGAACGGTTCTTCCTTACCGTCTCCAGATCGACAAGCCGGGTATTCTCACGAATCTCACTCTGAACGAAACGACTCGTCGCGAGCCGGATGCGGATGAGATCGAGATCCAGATTAAAGCGGGTGGTATCAACTTCCGCGATGTCATGAAGGCGCTCGGGATCTATCCGGGCAATCCCGTCGATCTGAAATGGTTCGGTGATGATTTCTCCGGAACGATCGTGAAAGTGGGATCTAACGTGAAGGACCTCAAAGTCGGCGACAACGTCGTCGGAATGGCTCCTTACTGTTTCCGCAGTTACGTGACCGTCCACCGCAACATGGTATTCCGTAAGCCGGATACGATGACACACGTCGAGGCTTCGACCCTGCCGACGGTGTTCCTCACGACGCATTACGCGATGAACGAACTCGCGCACCTCGAGAAGGGCGAGAGCATCCTCATTCATGCCGGAACCGGCGGCGTCGGGCAGGCTGCGATTCAGATTGCCCAGCACCTTGGTCTGGTCGTTTTCTCAACCGCAGGCAGTCCCGAGAAACGTCAACTCCTCACCGATATGGGTGTGGATCATGTTCTCGATTCACGGACGCTCAAGTTCGCGGATGAGATCATGGAGATTACGAACGGGGAGGGGGTCGACGCGGTCCTCAACTCACTTGCCGGAGATTTCATTCCGAAAAACTTCAGCGTTCTGAAAACATTCGGACGCTACATGGAGATCGGTAAAGTCGATGTCTACGGGAATTCGAAGATTGGTCTCGAGCCGCTTCGCAATAACATCAGTTTCTTCGTCATTGATCTGGCTCAGCATTTGCAGAGCAAGCCGGCTTACGTCGCGAAAATGTTCTCCGAGCTGGAGGCCAAATTCTACGATGAAACCTACAAGCCGCTTCCGAACAAAGCGTTCCCGGTTACTGAAGTTGTTGAGGCCTTCCGTTACATGGCGGCAGGTAAGCACATCGGTAAAAACGTGCTCGACTTTGATCTCCCTGAAATCGAGATCGGACAGCCGACCGAAGATGGAAACCGCTTCCGCGGCGACGGCACTTATCTGATCACAGGTGGAGCCGGTGGATTTGGACTCGAGCTCGCTCAGTTCATGGCCGACAACGGCGCCCGTCATTTTGCTCTCATGAGCCGCTCCGGTCCCAAGGAGGATGCGCTTGAGAAAATCGAAGCGCTTAAGGCCTGTGGGGCCACAGTGCTGGATGCTCGCGGCGACGTCACGAAGCGTTCTGACATTGATAAAATCGTGAAAGAGATCCAGGCCGGCGATGCGCCGCTCATTGGAGTGATTCACGGGGCGATGGTTCTAGATGATGAGTTCGTTCTCGAACTCAACAAAGAGCGTTTCGACAGCGTGCTTCTTCCGAAGATGCTCGGAGCGTGGAACCTTCACGAAGCAACTCTCGACATTCCGCTCGAGTCATTTATCTGCTTCTCGTCTTTCTCCGCCTTCATCGGCGCGGTCAAGCAGTCGAACTACAACGCAGGAAACGTTTTCCTCGATCAGTTGGCTTTCTACCGCCGTTCACTCGGGCTTCCTTCTCTTACGTTCAACTGGGGTGCCCTTGAAGGTGCCGGATTTGTTGCCCGTAACGAGAAGACTCAGCAGTATCTCGAGATGGTTGGTCTCGGTGCTACGAACATGGAGGAGACACTCCACCTGTTCAGCCTCGGTGCCCCGTCGGATTGTTATCAGCTTGGTGCGGCGCGTTGTAACTGGCAGGCACTGGCCCGTTTCAGTCCTTCCGTGGGTGGATCGAAAATGTTCCTTCCCGTGGTTCCGCGTTCGAATGCAGGTGGTGGCGACTCGATGTCAGCACGAATTCTTGAAGCACCGTCTGAAAAGCGAGCCGGTCTCGTAGAGGATCTGATCGCCACGCAGGTTGGCGCCGTTCTCGGCACCGATGCCTCACGTCTCGATAAGGATACGCCGCTTACGAACCTGGGACTCGACTCACTCATGGCGATTGAGTTGGTGAACCGGATCGAAGAGAAGCTGGGTATGTCGATGCCGATGGGCTCAGTTTTGAATGGTCCAAGCATTAAGGATCTTTCCGTTCCGGTTCTCGAGAAATTGATCGAGACCGGTGGTGGTCAATCCGGTGAAGGATCGGGCATCGATGCTTCGAGCCTCGTTGAATTCGAGGTCACAGGTGAGATGCCGGAAATGTTCCCGCTCACCGAAGGTCAGAAAGCACTTTGGTTCCTCAACCGTCTTGCTCCGAATTCTTCGGCTTACAATCTGAACTTCTCAGGCAAGTTCCGTCCGCTTCTCGATATCGATGCGATGAAGAAAGCCTTCTCGCTTCTCTTCGAGCGCCATCCGCTCATCGACGTGACCTTCACAACGGTCAACGGCGAGCCGATGCAGGTCGTTCACACCGGGCGCACGATTGACTTCCGCGAGCACGATTGCACCGCACTCGACGACGAGCAGCTTAAAGCGCTCATCAGTGAGCACGCCGGCCGTCCGTTCAATCTTGAGCGTGGCCCCGTCGTTCGACTTGAGCTTTTCCGCACCGCGGACGATGCCCACGTCGCCTTGCTCAGCATGCACCACATCATTTCCGATGCGTGGTCGATTGCCGTGATGATTCAGGATCTCATCGAATACTACTTCTCAACCAAGGCGGGAAGAACGCCGCAGGTTGAACCGATCGCGGCTTCCTACTCGGACTTCGTGAACTGGGAGAAAGCTCACCTCGAGAGCGAGGCGGGTGAAAACATGTTCGAATTCTGGAAAGAGCACCTTGCCGGAGCTCCTGCAGCGCTCGATCTGCCGACGGACCGCACGCGCCCTGCCGTGCAGACATTCAACGGAGCCACTTATGGTTTCCAGTTGGACGAAGCGCTGACGACATCGGTCAACGAGCTCGCTCAGGAGAACAGCGTCACGCTTTTCACAACGCTACTGTCTGCCTACGACATCTTGATGCACCGATACTGCCAGCAGGACGACATCGTGATCGGTGTTCCTCTTGCCGGAAGAACGCAGCCTGAACTGAAGAGCAGTGTCGGTTACTTTATCAACCCGGTTCCTGTTCGAAGCACGGTGACGGAAGATCCTTCGGTCGCTGATTACCTCGCAAGCAACTCGCTTGCCGTGAACGGTGCGCTTGAGAATCAGCAGTATCCTCTCGCCCGCATGGTGGATCGACTCGACGTCGTCCGTGATCCGGGCCGTTCGCCGCTCTTCCAGGTGAGCTTTACGATGGAGAAAGTTCCCGGAATCGATGATGAAGGAATCGCCGTATTCCTCATCGGTCAGGGTGGACACACGTTCCACGTTGGCGACCTTTCGATGGAGACAATCGACCTGACAACGCGTCAGTCGCAGTTCGAGATCACTCTCACGCTTGAAGAAGCGGGCGGTCAGCTCTTCGGTTGCTGGCAGTATAACAGTGACCTTTTCGACGAAGAGACGATCAAGGAATTGAACGGTCTTTACGAGCAGGTCCTTCGCCAGATCACGAGCGATTCCTCCACGAAGATTTCTGAAGTGAAACTCCTTGATGCGGAAGATGAGAAGACGCTCGTATCGACGTTGAACGACACGAAAGCGAAGTTCGAAGACGATGCCCTGCTTCACGATCTCATCGCTGCGGTTGCCGCAGAGAAGGACGAGGACGTGGCGGTCGTCTTTGAAGACAACCACACTTCATACGGCAAGCTCAATCGACTCGCCAACGGCGTGGCTCGAGACCTTATCGCGAGTGGTGTTGGCGTGGGAGACAACGTTGGCGTTCTTGCTGATCGTTCACCCCGCATGATCGGTGCGCTTCTCGGAGTGCTTAAAGCAGGTGCGACCTACGTGCCTCTCGATCCTGATTTCCCGGCTCAGCGTCTTGATCTGATGCTCGAAGATGCCGCTCCGAAAGCGCTGATCGCTTCCGGTAAGCATTATTCTGAAGCACCGTCAGGTGGCTGGAAAGCTATCAATCTCGATGACATCGAAGGAACCTCCAAGGCTCCTGATGTGAAGGGTGTCACACCTGATTCACTCGCTTATATCATTTACACCTCGGGTTCTACCGGAACTCCGAAAGGCGTTGAGATTCCTCATCGTGCCGCGGTCAACTTCCTCCGTTCGATGGAGAAAGCCCCCGGCCTGAGCGCGGAAGACAATCTCCTCGCCGTGACGACGCTCTCGTTTGATATCTCATTGCTGGAACTCTTCCTCCCACTTCTCGCCGGCGCGAAAGTGGTCATGGCAGGGGGCGATGATGTGAAAGATGGACGTCGTCTCGCCAACCTTCTTTCTGAGGAGGACATCACCGTGATGCAGGCAACTCCTGCGACATGGCAGCTTCTTCTCGACAGTGGTTGGGAAGGTAAGAGCGATCTCCGGATTTTCTGCGGAGGTGAAGCTCTCACGAGAAGCCTCGCCAATACGCTTGTGAACTCCGCGGCTGAAGTCTGGAACCTTTATGGTCCTACCGAGACGACGGTGTGGTCTTCGATTGAGAAGATCGAAGAGGGCGACGAAACGATTTCAATCGGTCTTCCGATCGCAAACACTCAGGTCTACATTCTCGACGGAAACGACAAGCTCGTGCCTCAGGGATTCACCGGTGAACTCTGGATCGGTGGCGCAGGCCTCGCCCGCGGTTACCGCAATCAGCCTGATCTGACAGCGGAAGCCTTCCGTGAGATTGAACTTCCCGGAGTGGGCAAACAACGCCTCTATCGCACCGGCGACCTTGCTCGCTGGAATCGGGATAACAAGCTCGAATGCCTCGGACGTGTCGACTTCCAGGTGAAAGTGAGAGGTGTCCGGATGGAGCTTGGTGATATCGAGCAGCAGATGGAGCAGATCGACGGCATCAAGCAGGCTGTCGTTGCCAAACGCGAAGATTTGCCTACCGGCGAAGGTCTCGTCGGATACTACATCGCCGACAGCACTTCTTTTGAGGCTGCCACGATTCGTGAGAGTCTCGCAGCTAATCTGCCCGCGAGTTACATTCCGGCTTTCTTCAAGCGCGTTGAGGAATTTCCTCTGACACCGAACCGTAAGATCGACCGTCGTCGTCTCCCAATGCCGACGATTGGTGCTTCCTCCGATGGAGAGAAAGTGGCACCACGGACGTCTACCGAGGAGCGACTCTGGAACGTGTTCAGCCGTAACTTCGATTCTGAGGACTTCGGCGTCACTGACAACTTCTTCGAAATGGGCGGCGACTCACTGATGGCGCTTCGCATCATCGTTGATGTTTCCGACGAGTTCGGACAGGACGTGCCGGTCGATGTCTTCCTGACGCATGCGAATATCGAGCAGCTGTCTCAGTATCTCTCAAGCGAGCGAATCGACGCCGCTCCGGTGGCAGCTGACGCGGGGGATGATTCAGAAGATGTTCCTTCGTTCGAGGATTTCGCTCATATCACCATTGAGGATACCGTCGAAGAAATGCCGAAGCTGGATGCCGTCGCACTGACTTACATCCCGGACGTGCTTGCCAACCTGTCAGGCATGACCCGTGATGAGATTTCCGAACGACTCTTTGCCGGTAAACCACGCCTTACGAATGTGTATGAGCTGGATGAAGGCAAGATCGGCGTGTTGATGCTTCCGTGCTTTGAGACCGATTTTTACAAAGATCTCGATTCGGTGAAGGCTCCGACGATTGCGGCGCTTGAGATGGCAGCCGAAGCGGGCGCCAAGTGTGTTTCGCTGACCGGTGTTATCCCGATGACTACCGATCACGGTCGTAAGATCAGTGAGTGGATTGCAGGACGGGAGGATCTTCCTGAGATCACGACCGGTGATGCGACCCGTTCGGCGACGATTGTTAAATCAGTTGAAGGGATCCTCGCCAAAACAGAGCGCGATCTTTCCGAAGAGACGCTTTCTGTGGTCGGCCTCGGTTCGATTGGATTCGGAACCTTGCTGCTCATGCTCGACGTGATGGAGCATCCGAAGCACCTGATACTCTGTGATCCGTATCAAACGGACGATCAGATGAGCCGTTGCCGCGACCTGATTCGTGACGCCGGTTACCAGGGGCAGGTTGATATCGTGAAGAACGGTGGAGCGCTTCCGCCGGAGGTTTACGAAGCTTCAATCGTTGTTGCTTCCTCCAACCTTCCGGGAGTTCTCAATATCAAGTCTCTGAAGCCGAACACCTTGATTGTCGACTACAGCTTCCCACCGGTTTTCCGTGTTGATGAAGCGATTCGTCGATTCACGGCCGAACATGATATTCTTTTCACCACCGGTGGAGAGCTCAGAATGTCCAATGTTGTGAATGAGACCATTTATCTTCCCGATGAAGCCGAGGATGTGGATGAATCCGTTCAGGAGGCGTTCAGCAAGTTCCTTGCAAGTCGTGATAAGAATGAGATCACCGGTTGTGTTCTTGTCAGCCTGCTGACAGGAGCCAATGAAGCTCTTTCTTCCACGGTTGGGCCGTTGGAGCACAAAGAAGCAGTGGCTCACTACGAGGCACTCGAGGAGATGGGCGTGACACCTGCGAAACTGCAGATGTCGGGGTTCTTCCTCCCCGGGAAGGGTATCGACTCATTTCTCAATAATGAGCGGGATGCTTCAACTGCTACTTGATGCTTGATATTTAATCAGAATCTGATTTCTTAAGGAGCCCCGAATTTCGGGGCTTTTTAATTGGAAACTCAGTCTAATAATGCGCGTGCCTCTACCGTCATACACTCGTCAGAAGAGGATCATGAGACACACCGCTAAAATCACCCTGGGGCTGGTGCTCGTTTTCGGGATTGCCAACGTATTTGGTTATCCGCTGACCCTGGATCAGAGGGATCGCTTCAACCGGTATATCCCGCGCAGTTTTGCGAAACTCGAGGCAGGGGATCCGGTTCACGTCGTCGCAATTGGTGACGGTGTCATGGGGGGAATCACGCCGCTCGCGTCCGCCTGGGAAAGTGGCAATCCGCTTTTCTCCTACACGGGGATGTTTTTGACCCGACTCGCCCGTGAGTTCTTTTACACCGGTGGCGTCGAACTGTTGAATCCTCCCGAGGGGGGCTCTGCGAAAATCTCCCCTTATTTGGGCAACGAGATCACGCTGGAGAATCTCACCACGTCTGACGGAAATGCCCTCGACGGGCTTCGACGGGTGAATACGGATGCCTTTGTTCACGATCCCGACCTGCTTTTGGTGCAGTTCGGTATTTTCGATTCATTCGGCTATCTCTCGATCGACAGTTATCAGCGCGCGATTCAGGAAATCATCGACGCAGGGAAGCGAGCCAAAACCGACGTCGTCATCTTCAGTCCTACTCTGGTGAATTATGGAGCGGGAGCGATGGAGTGGGGGATCACGAGACCCTACGCAACCGCCGCCCGCGAAGTCGCCGCCCGCAACGGAGTGCTTTTCATCGATCTCGGTGCTCACCTCGCGCGACTTGGCGGAGGCGTGAACCCCGATTCGGAGCCACAGGCAGGGATGCAGGTGATCGGTGATAAACTGACAAGCATTTTCAAATTCGGTCCTGATCTTGAGGAGCGCGAGCGGATTCATCCTGCGGCGAAGGCGAGCGAGTATCTCGGTGAGCTCGTCTTCGATGAGTTTAAGAACGGTCCCCGCGTCTCGAATTTCTCCTATGCAGCGGTCGCCGCCTACGAGAACAACAGCAACATCAATGTCACGGTTGCGATCACCAATCAGTCAAGTGAGCCGCAGGAAGGCAGCATCGGTGCGCTCGCCGTGGGGCGTTCCATTGTCCCCGTCGATATCGCACAGCGTTTTAAAGTGGCGCCGGGAAAAACGACGCAGCTGCTCTTCCGCTACAAGAGGCCACTCGTGGGGAAATCCCGTGACGGTTCGGATCTTTTCTACCCGTTTGGAGCGAGTGATGAGTTGGGCCGTTTCAGCTTCGTGCTCGAAGACACCGTCGGGTCCGAGCTGGTCGATCTACCCGTTCGCGTGGGACCGGTCACGGCGCTGTGGAAATCCCGCCACTACATCAATGTTTCGGATAAGCTGCGCATCGAATGGGATCTCGTGAGCGGCTACGATAAACCGGTTTCCGGAACGTTTCAGGTCGGCATGGGAGAAAAAGTGGGTCCGCCGACGGCTTTTTCCGTGTCCCCCCTCGGCACGAAGACGGTATTCTCGATTTTCGAATTCGAAGGCGGACAAGAGGCACAGCTCCAGAATGACGTCTGGATCCAGATCGAAGCGGACGGGCGTAAAGTGCGTTTCAGCCGCGAGATGGAAGCGATCAAAGATATCGTCCTCGGTGAGCCTATCACGATGAAGCCCTGGTCGGACTACGCCAACGCGAGACCGGCAGGAACGCTCGAAGCCAAGCAGCGGCCCGAGGGGAAGGCGACCTGGTTGTTTGATGCGGACGAAAAGGCGCTCTATGCGATCGCTAGGCTTGAAGGACTTCGTATCCCTGACATGGGAGACGATGCGGCGATTCAGGCGCGGCTCTTTCTGGATGCGAGATCCATCGACAGCATTGGAAGCTTCGGGGCGATTGAGCCAATCGAGGTCTATACGAAGGCGTCCGATGGACCCGGGGTGACGTCGCCGATTCAGCTCGGATCTTTCGGAGCCGGATACAATATGGTCCTGAGCCCGAAGGGCATCACGTCGACGCTCGATACCGCCGATGACGGAGCCCGACTTCTCACGATTCGAATCCCGAGAAGCTACCTTCACGAGCACGAGTGGGAACTTGGCTCGATTGATTCGGTTCTTGGATTTCGAGCAGAGCTCACGCTTGCCGACGCGCTGCCCGATGCGACCGAACCGTTCCCGGCCCGCAACCGCTACGAGACGAGCAGTCCTTCATTTGCGTTCGACAATCGTCCGATTTTCGGGTTTCACGAAAACGACGCGAGAGCGCTTTCCACGCTCAGGCTCTCACGGACGCCGGTGAGTAGTTGGTCGGTTAGGATTTACTAGGGCTCTGCGAACACTTTGGAGTCTTGCGTATAAGGAGGGGAAAACACTCCTGTTTGTCCGTCATCCGGAGCCACTGCCGCAGGATCGCCTGCGCAGAAATTTCATCACAAGCGTGGACTCTTTCTTGATGGACACGCCACATCATCACGTGAGCGGATGCCGCTGGGCGAAGGCGTATCGGTTTCGTAAAGTTTCGCCCATGACGAGACGTTTTTCTTTCACCTCACTGATACTGCTGACCTTTTTCTTTGCGGCCCCGGCCCTCGCAGAACACGAAGGAAAAGTTCAAATCCTTCTCTTTGGTGACAGCACGACGGAGGGCAGCGTGCCTCGTCGCCTGCAACCGGAGGGACCGCATCTGGAAGAGGTGATGGAGCAACTTCTCAACGCGGAGGATGATCTTCCTCCGTGCCGCGTCATTAATTCCAGTCAAAGCGGTGAAACGATCAAGCGGCTCTTTGACTCGGGGCGGTATGACAAAAACGGGGCGGATCTGAAGGGGATCGATTACATTTTTATCCGGTATGGAATCAACGATAAGGCGAAGCGGGAGAATTTTCCGGTCAACTTCGTCGCGGATTTTCACGGAATGATAGAGCGGCTCCGCAAAGACCATCCCGACGCACTCATTATTCCGATGACGGTGATCCCGTTTTCGAGTGAGGAGGCGAGCAAAGAAATCAACGACCTCATTCGTCAGGTGGCACGCGATGAGAAGCTCGAGGTTTTCGATATTTATCCTCGATACGCGGCCGAGTTGGAAAAGGGCTATAACATGCTCAACTATCGTCGTTACCCGCTGGCGAAGATCCCCGAAAAGTATCACGAGTGGTTGAAGCCGCGTCTGAAAGGAGATCGAGTCGAGATTATGGGGAATGAGCTGGACGGAATTTTCGGACATCTTCCGGGATGGACCTCGGATAGGCATCCGAATCTCGCGGGTTACAATGTCATCGCTGATGAAACGGTGAAGTATCTCGCCCCGATCCTGCGTAAGCGGCATCCGGTGAAAACGAAGGTGAAAAACGCGGCACCGGTCTCGCAGTGACACTCGTGAGGGGAACGCGCTGGACCTGACGCATCCACGGAGCGGGAGCACTTGACCGGCACGGCGGATCGGGCGCAGAATCTCCGGCATGAAATCGGATCAGGTGAAGCGACGGGAATTTGTTAAACAATCAGCGATTCTCGCATCGGCGGCCGCGACCTTTCCCGCCGGGGCTCATGCTCAGGGTAAGGACGCCGACAAGATTCGCGTCGCCCTGATCGGTTGCGGAGGCAGAGGAACCGGAGCAGCTGCTCAGGCCCTGGCGGCCGATGATCGCACCGAACTTTGGGCGATGGGGGATATCAACGAGGGGCAACTCTCGCGCAGTAGAGAAGTCCTCGCGAAGAATGCGCCTCGTCCCGATCAGGTCAATGTCAGTCCTGATCGCCAATTTATCGGGCTCGACGCTTTTCAGAAAGTGATCGCACTCGACGATCTCGATGTCGTGATCCTCACGACGCCTCCGGGGTTTCGCCCTCAGCATTTTGAAGAAGCGGTCGCGGCGGGGAAGCATGTCTTTATGGAGAAACCGGTCGCGGTTGATCCTCCGGGAATTCGTCAGGTGCTCGCCGCGGCGAAAGTGGCGAAGGAGAAAAATCTCAAGGTCGGGGTGGGCTTCAATCGGCGTCACAGCCCGATTCATCACGAGACGATCAGTCGCCTCCACAACGGTGATATCGGAGAGATCCCTCTCATTCAAATGTTCAACTGTCGCGCCGACGTGAACAAGCGGAACGTGAGAGAAGACGGGCAGAGCGAATTGGAATTTCAGGTCCGGAACTGGTATTACTTCACGTGGCTGAGCGGTGATTTCATGGTCGAACAGAGCGTTCACGAATTTGACGTCGTAAAGTGGATCAAACACGAGGCCAATCCGGTTTCCTGTCAGGGGCAGGGAGGGAGAATTGTCCGGACCGGCCCGTCAAACGGTCAGATCTACGATCATTACAGCGTCGATTTTCAGTATGCCGACGGCTCTCAGGTCATCACGCAGCATCGCCATATCCCGAAGTGCTGGAGCTGGTTCGGGGAAAAGATCACCGGAACGAAGGGAACCGCAGAATTGTCTTTCAAAAGGAATGCTTCGGTCAAATCCAACGATCCGGCGATCGCACCCTGGCGTATGACGGAGAAAGAGAATTCCTATCAGCTCGAGCACGATGCTCTTTTCAAAGCGATCCGCGAGGACCTTCCTCACAATGAGGCCGAGCGCAGTGCCTATTCCACTCTGTTTCCCATCATGGGCCGCATGGCTGCCTACAGCGGACAGGTCGTGACCTGGGAGGAAGCACTGAACTCCGAAAAGCGGCTCGGGATCTATCCTTCGAGCTGGGACGAAGAGCCACCGTGTCACCCCGATGAGAACGGGGAGTATGAAACCTTTCTGCCGGGGCAGGGCTGAATTTCGAAACCGAACAGGGTTAGGTCACTGGTTCAACAGGGTTAGGTCACGTTCTCGACATCTGATTCGCACGGATACCGCCGTCGACGAAGAGAGTTTCGCCGGTGATGTAGCGCGACTCATCGCTGAGGAGGAATAATGCGGCACCGGCGCAATCTTCGGGAGTCCCGAGTTTCTGCAGCGGGATATTACGGCAGGCGTGGGCATTCAATTCGGAGGAGTCGGCGACTTCTTCGGTGAGACGCGTGTGAATCAGTCCCGGTGCGAGTGCGTTGAATCTCAGCTTCGGGGCGTGATGAATCGCGAAGGCGCGGATGACACCGCCGAGAGCGGCGCAGGCAGGATCATAGGCGAGGTGGTTGGGCTCGGATTGTTCGGCGTTGATCGAAGTGATCGCGAGAAAGCTGGAGCCTGGTTCGGCGAGCTCAGCGAAAGCATTGGCGAGGAGATAGCCGCCACGGGCTTTGATGTTCATCGTCTCGTTCCAGATCTCGACTTCGCTGCGTTCTCCCGGAATTCCTTCGAGGTAAACGCCGGCGCAGTGAACGAGTCCGTCGATTCGGCCGAGTTTTAGGTGGGCTTGCTCCACCATTTCCCGGGGTTCCGAATCCGACCCCATATCAGCCCGGAGATACTGAGCGCCTTTGACCTCGAGTTCCGCCCATTCGAAAGGGGATTCCTCCTCCGCCGCGATGATGAGATTTCCAACTTTCCTGTCGAGTAATGCCAGTGCAATCGCCCGACCGATCCCGCGGGTGCCGCCGGTCACGATGATGTTTTTGGATTCCCAGTTCACGCACCGAGGGTATTCAATATGTCGCGGGGAAGTAAATCTTATAGACCATTTTTGACGGAAATAGGTGGGTGACCGGAGCTCGCGAATATTATACGATGCCCTCCTATGAAGTTCGTTCTTTCCCTCGCTCTCTTCGTCACCTTGATCTCAGGTTCCGGGCTTTCCGCTGCGGAGCAGCCTAACATTCTCATTCTCTACGCAGATGATCTCGGCTTCGGCGATCTGACTTGCTACCATCCGGGGTCAAAAATCCCGACCCCCAATCTCGACCGGCTCGCGGCTGAAGGAATGCGCTTCACCGACGGTCATTCGTCCTCGGGGATCTGCACGCCGAGCCGCTACGCGCTCCTGACGGGGCGGCATCATTGGCGTGATTTTCACGGGATCGTGAACGCGTTCGGAGATTCTGCTTTCAAACCCGGTCAGCTCACGATGGCGGGGATGCTGCAGGCGAAGGGCTATCACACCGCGGCGATCGGCAAATGGCATCTCGGATGGGATTGGGCCGCGATCCGGAAGGACGGTGCAAAGCCAGTTGGGGAAGGCCGTAAGCGAGGCTGGGGCCCCGAGGCGTTTCACTGGGACAAATCTATCCCCAACGGTCCGCTCGACCACGGATTTGATCACTACTTCGGTGACACGGTGATCAATTTTCCTCCTTATTGCTGGATCGAAGATGATAAAGTCGTGAAGGCGCCGGATACGTGGATGGACACGGAAAAGTGGAAGCCGATCAAAGAGGGCAACTGGGAATGCCGTCCCGGCCCGATGACGAGTGATTGGGATCCCTACGAGAATATTCCCACGACAACGGCGAAGGCGATCGACTACATCAAGGGACAGGCGAAAACGCCGGAGCCGTTCTTTCTCTACTTCGCTTTTCCCGCCCCGCATGCTCCCATTATCCCGAACGATGAGTTCGACGGTAAATCCGAGGCAGGACCTTACGGGGATTTCGTGGTCGAGACCGATGACGCGTGCGGTCGCATTCTCGCGGCCCTGAAAGAGAGCGGTCAGGCCGAGAATACCGTGGTGATCTTTTCGGCGGACAACGGCCCTGAGCATTATGCGTATGCGAGGGACGAAAAATATGATCACTGGTCCTCGCACCCGCTTCGCGGGTTGAAGCGGGATATCTACGAAGGCGGACATCACGTTCCTTTTATCGTAAAATGGCCCGGGGTGACGAAAGCGGGGCAGGTGAACGACGCGCTCGTATCTCAGATCGACATCATGGCGACGGTGGCATCGGCGCTCGAGATTGCGTTGCCGGATGACGCGGCCGGAGATTCCCACGATCTGCTTCCCTTGCTGAAGGGGGACGTGGCCTCGGTTCGCACGTCCCATGTGCACAACACCTTCGAAGGGCAGTATGCGATACGTGACGGCAAGTGGCTGCTCATTGACCACAAGACCGGGTACAAGTCAAAGTTGGGTGCCAATTGGGAGAAAAAGCATGGCTATCCTGCTGATGATAAAGAACCTGTCGAACTCTACGATCTCAGCGTCGACCTTGGTCAGCGAAACAATCTCAGCGCAACCAATCCCGAGAAGGTGGAAGAGCTCCAGGCGTTGTTGAAAACGATTCAGGATCGCGGGCATTCCGCGCCGAGACTCTCGAAGTAGGTTGCTGCGCCCCGCTTCCTCAAGCTGTTACCCTGTTGCTGATGGGCGGGGGACCGCGTAGTGTTTCGAGTCGAGTGGACGGTGAGGTCGCAGTGGATCCGGCGGCCGCTCATCGCCACTCATTCTGATGCGGATTGCAAGACCGGGGTGCAATTCGCAATGAGATGGAGGGGACTGTAGACGAACAATCTCACAGCGCTCTATCCCGGGGAGGAACAATTTTCGCTGACGGGGTAAGGGATTGGGCCTGCTCGATCAATTTCATGATCTGAACGGCACGCGGTTTGCACGTGTAAGTGCCTTATGGCCACTCACTCGCTGAACATCAACCGGACGCAGACCACTGCGTGGAACCAAGGGGATTTTAAACACCATACCCGCAGGAGGACGCCTTCGACGGGGGATGCGGCTCCGGAAGTGACCCGTTACAGCTCACTTCTCATGGGGCATCTCGTGGCCTTGCAACTGGTCGAGCACTGCTCGGCGATTCTGTCCTCGCCTGATCACAGGCTCTATCTCGGGATGGTGAGAAAGCATCATGAGGACGCGACTCGTTTTCTGCAGGGGCGCCTCTCCCCGGGGGAGGCTTTTCTGGCCCCGCAGGCGGGCACCGGGTCAAAGCGATCCGGAAATCAAACCCTGCCGGAGGACTGCATCGAATCGCTGGCGCTTCTCAAGATGGCGGAGAAAGGACTGTGCGAATCCCATCTGAAACTGTTCAAAGATTCCGCTACGCCGGGAGATCTACAGACTCATTTCGGGTTGGAAATCCTGGAAAATTTGAATTCAGCGGTTGAGGGAATTGATCGAATCCAGCGAAGTCTCCCTTAGCTCCTTCAAGGAGGCGGGGAAAAGGGAGCAAGTTCCCCTGATGCCCTTTGACAGCCGTATCCTCTGCCACTGATCTCAGCGTCGGGCTGGCTGCATCAATTCGTAACCGGTGATCTCACCCCCGCCCGGTTCGGGGGGATCGACTTCGATTGTTATTCCCGTTTGAGGCAGCTGACAGCCGAGCGTGACCCGAAACGGTTCGTCCCGCGGACCCGAGAAATCGACCTCGCCGAGCGTGGCGCGTTTTACCTCCCACGTGAAGACATCCCCGGTGAGGTTGGCGTGTGAGCCGTCCGGATTGATACGTCGCCGCCAGAGAGCGGAGGGCACGATGACCTGCCCCGAGTCACTCGTGACGTCGTCTACGTTGTTTCCGCCGCCGTCGGGGCCGGTCACGGAGCCGATCAGCTGATAGTCCCCCGTATCGCTCGTCATTTTCAGCGTCCATGTCTGCGGTATGACCTTCTTCAGATCTCCGAGTCTTGCGAGGTGAGGGGAGCGGTCAGCGGCGCCTCCCCGCGCCGGTTTGTTATTCTTCGCGCCCGGAACGATCACGGTCGTGACGAAAGCCGGAAACTCATTGGCAGGCTTGCCGTTGATGTGAACCTGCGAGATCTTTCCTTTCGGCGACCGTTTTCCGTAGAGGTCGATCCGGTAGGCGTCTGTCCTTGCCGGGAGTTCTTTGACCAGGGCAATCCCCGGAACGTCTTGCGGGACAAGGTGACGCACGATGTTTTCGTTGATGACGAGCGCGCCGTGATCGCTCTGATGCACCGCGTCTTTGAGCAGCCATTCGATCGGTTTCCCGTGCTTTGTCAGGTAGGCGGCGTGCTCGACGCGGTTGTCGACCCATTCACACCCATACTTTTCCGCGACGGCGCGAACTTCCCGCCACTGCGCGGTGTTGACCGTATCTGGAGTATTCTCCTTCGCCCGCTCCCGCAGGTGGAGGCTCGCGACGATCACATCGGCGGCGGAATGACTGCGGAAATCCCTCAGGAGCTTCTCCAGATCTTCGCCGGTCCCTTCCGAATAAAGGATTACCAAATCCGGCTTTTCACCGAGGACGAGCTGACGCATCCAGCCGCGGGTGAAGTCGTAGGCAACTGCTGAGCCGACGTGCTTTTTGTAGATGATCCGGGGCGCGTGGGGAAAATGCTCCCGGACCCACTGGATGAGCCGCTCGCCGTTTCCCAGCATATTGGTGTAGCTCGAGCCGATTCCGTAAACGAGTAGCTCATCGACGCCGGGAGGGGGATCCTGCAGAAGTCCGATAAACCGTTTCAGGTTCCCGCCATCGCCGGGGCGGGCCGTCAAATCGCGCGCCGGGTAGCGGGATCGCCATTGCTTCCAGGCCGCCGTGAATTCCTCCTCAGAGGCGACGCGCAAGTGAGGGGCTTTTATCTCAAGAAGGCCGTCGTTTGCTACTTTTCCGAACTGCATCGTCGCTCCGACTGTTCCGGGGGCGGTTCGGAAGTAAAACGAGATCCGTTTCCATTCTCCCTCTGTATTCGGCATCTGAAGCGGGACGTGTTTGCCATAATAGACTTCCTCCGAATCGAAACTGACCCGACCGACGACCGGCTGATGATTGCGGACGGTGACGGTGTAGCAGTAAGGGAGTCCTCCCTCCATCTCTCCGGCGGTCACAAGCGGATTTCCGGGCCGGAATCTGGTAACTTTGAGGGGAAGTGAGTCGGCTTGATTGGAAGTGAGCTCCGGCTGGAAACGGATCAGACCGACTTCATCCGGCTCTTCGGCCTTTTGCATCTCCTGCGCCGGAGTCATCACTGGTGAAAGAACGAGGACGAGTCCAAACCAAAGTAAATTACGGAGAACCATCTCTCAGGCTAGCATACCCGTGCCCGTTCGGGAACCGGTGAACGACTGCGCATGTAAGCCTCCATTGAGCATCAGCGGTCAGGAGGTGCGCGCAGGGGACGCTGCCATTATCTCTCATGATAGGGGCGGATCGCACGTCTATGGATGAGTCGGATGAGCGCAACACCGCGGTCTCGAATCCATCATTCCGGCGCAAGCGCGGTAAATACAAAATTAATAAAAAAATAGATTAAATTATAATAAAGTTTATTATAAACTTAACCGTAGTAGTTAAACCTCCGCCGAATCTTTCATGTCGTGTCCGAAATCCTTCTTCACTCGTTTTTCCAAGCTTGCGCTCGCCTGTTCATTGATTGCCATTACCGCGGGGAATACCCAGGCCGCGATCGATAGCGAGCTGGAGAGTCAGATTGACCGCTACATCAAGTCGCTCCGTGCGAAGGGGGTGATTCGTCCCAATGAACGGACCGCCTGGGTGGTTTATGATTTCACTTCAGGGCAGAAGCTGGTCAGTATCAACGAGAGCGCACCGCTTCAGGCCGCCAGTATGATTAAGCCTTTTATTGCGCTCGCTTTCTTTCATCAGGTGAAGGCGGGAAAATTGGTCTACGGACCGACGAGTCGGCGGCACATGGAGCAGATGATCCAGAAGAGCAATAACGATTCGACCAATTGGGTGATGCGTCAGGTCGGTGGACCGGCGGCAACTCGAGCCCTGCTCAACCGGCATTACCCGAGTTTGAGCCAGCATCTGAGCATCGTTGAATACATTCCGTCGGGAGGCCGGACTTATCGCAACCGGGCTTCCGCTTCCGACTACTCGAGATTTCTTTACGCGCTCTGGAACGGGAACGTTCCTCATTCGAAAGAGATGCTTCGTATCATGAATCTTCCCGGAAATGACCGGCTCTACACTGACGCGAAGCGAGTTCCGTCGGGCACGAGAGTCTACAACAAGACGGGTAGCACTGCGATGTGCTGCGGGGACATGGGGATTCTCGTCGCGCGCGGCAAAGATGGACGCTCTTATCCCTACACCGTCATCGGAATCATCGAGAGCGGTTCCCGCAACAAGTCCTACGGGTCCTGGATTTCGAGACGGGCTGACGTGATTCGCGAAGTGTCGAACCTGGCTTACCTCGCCATGAAAAAACGTCATCCACTTTGATTTCGGGCGCTGCAGGGCTCTAAATACTTGCGTAACAGGGACGTTCCCTTAAAAGTTCCCCGCAATGGAATTCAAGAACGTCACTGCCACCGCCAAGGCCAATCTTTATTTCGACGGTAAGGTCATCTCACACGGGATTGTCACCGCGGAAGGGGACAAGAAGAGCTTCGGAGTCATCTTTCCGGGGGAGTATTATTTCGGGACCGAAGCGGCAGAGCGCATGGACGTGACGGCCGGTGAGTGCGTCGTTCAAGTGGATGGCAGCGATGAGAAAACGACTTATTCGGCCGGTCAGTTTTTTGAAGTGGGCGCCAATTCCGGCTTCACGATCACGGTTTCAGCCGACGTCTGCGAGTATGTTTGCAGTTACCTGAAGTGATTTTGGATCGCTCCGGTTCCGGATAACATGGCTCCCATTCTTATCGATCTCGACGGGACGATCACAGATCCCAAGCCCGGTTTTCTCGCGAGTGTCGATTTTGCACTGCGCTCGCTCGGTGAACCCGGCCGCGAGGAGGCAGAGTTGGTGCGATTCATCGGGCCGCCGTTGCGCGACACTTTCGCGACATTGCTCGAAACCGCGGACGCAAATCGAGTCGAAAGAGCGGTAGCGCTTTATCGGGAGCGTCTCGATGACGGGGGTAAGTTCGAAGCGGAGGTTTATCCGGGGATGCGGGAGCTGCTCGAACTCCTGCACTCTCAGGGGCGCCGGATGTTTATCGCGACAGGGAAGCCGCGTGGCGTTGCGACCGAGATTGTCGAGCACTTCGGGCTGAGTCATTGCTTTCAAAAAGTCTACGGTGCCGAGCTTGACGGACGTTTTGTCGACAAGGCGGAGCTGATAGCTCACCTCTACAGCGAGCAATCTCTCCCCGCGGGGCGCGGCCTCATGATCGGCGATACCGCTTTCGATGTACGGGCGGGCAGGTTGAACGGGCTCGATACGGTCGGTGTTTCGTGGGGATACGGGACGGACGATCAGATGCAGGCGCAGGAAGTCGGGCTTATCGTTCGTGACGTCGGCGAATTGGAGGGCGCGATTCAGGCGCTGGCTCGTGTGGAAGCGTGCTAATCCCCCGATCAGGCCTTACGCCAATACGCCCCACGGCTGCGTTGCTCTCTGGGATTGAGCCCGTAAGCTGAGAGGTAGCCTGATAACCGCCTGACAATGAATCACCGATGCCTTGCAGGGCTGTTGTTTTTTACAACCGCCTCATTTACCGCCACAGCGGAGGAGCCTCTGACATTCGAACGCGATGTTCGGCCGATTCTCAAAACGCACTGTTTCCACTGTCATGGTGAGGACGGCGAGACGAAGGGCGGGCTCGATGTCCGGTTACAGCGTTTTCTGCTCAAAGGCGGCAAGGATGGTCCCGCGATCGTCCCCGGGAAACCTGATGAAAGTCCTCTCGTCAAATTGTTGAGGGAAGGCGAGATGCCGAAAGAGAAGAGCAAACTGCCGGAAGCGGACATCGCGACAATCGCGACGTGGATTCAGGAGGGGGCAATTACAGCGCGACCCGAGCCTGAGTCGCTTGATGATGCACCGCTGTTTACAGAAGAGGAGCGGAACTGGTGGTCGTTCCAGCCGGTTGCGAAGGTGGCCGTCCCGGAAGGCACTGGAAGCAAGCACCCCATCGATGCCTTTATTTCCCGCAAGCTCAAAGAAAAGTCACTTACCTTTTCGCCGCGTGCGGATGCTCTGACTTTAATTCGACGGGCGACCTTCGACCTTAGCGGGCTTCCACCAACTCCGGAGGAAGTCGATGCCTTCACGGTGAATCACGGCAAAGATCCGTCCGGAGCGTATTCGGCGTTGATTGAGCGATTGCTGGCATCACCTGCGTATGGCGAGCGGTGGGGGCGTCATTGGCTCGATATTGCCGGTTATGCCGATTCTGACGGGGTGACGGAGAAAGATCTCGAGAGAAAGCACGCGTGGAAATACCGGGACTATGTGATTCGTTCGCTGAACTCGGACAAGCCCTTTGATGAGTTTGTGAGGGAACAACTGGCCGGGGACGAGATCGCTTCAATCGAAGGCGTTCATGCCAATTCCAAAACAGAAGCCGAAAGAGCGCGCTACGCGGAGCTGCTGACTGCGACGGGTTTTCTCCGGATGGCACCCGACGGAACCGGAGCGAAGAACGATTTGCTCACGAGAAATGCTTCCATCACCGACACGATGAAAATCGTGAGCACCGCGTTTTACGGGATGACGATCCAATGTGCGGAATGTCACGACCACCGCTACGATCCCATCACTCAGGCCGACTTTTACGAGCTTCGGGCGGTTTTTCAGCCGGGCTTCAATCCGGTGAAGTGGAAGAACCCTAACAGCCGCCTCGTTTCGCTCCAGACGAATGAGGATAAGGCCAAAGCCGCCGAGGTGGAAGTGGAGGCCAAGAAGGTCGAGGCGGCGCGTCTCAAGAAGCAGGCGGAGTTCATCCAGCTTGTTTTGGAAAAGGAACTTCTGAAGCGGGACGAGGGCATTCGGGATTCGCTTCGCGTTGCCTACAACACCGTTGCCAAGGAACGGACCCCGGAGCAGGTGGCTCTTCTGAAGGCACATCCGACGATCAACAAGCTCACAGCGAGCACGCTGTATCTTTACGATTCGACTTACAAAACCAAATACGCGAATGAGCTGAAGGAGATGAGCGCTGAAGCGGCGAAGATTCGTGAGAAGAAGCCGGCGAATGAGATGGTGCAGGCTTTCACCGAAGAACCCGTGAAACCTGAGGCGATTCCGGCGACGTTCCTTTTTCATCGCGGTGATCCCGAGTCTCCCAAGGACAAGGTGACCCCCTCCGATCTGGATGTCCTTTCCGGGTGGCGGAAAACGGAACTGCCCGAAAGTCTCGACACCGTCCCCACTTCCGGGCGACGTCTCGCACTGGGCGAAACGCTCACGGACGGTAAGCACCCGCTGCTCGCCCGGGTCATGGTGAACCGGGTCTGGATGCACCATTTCGGAACGGGCCTCGTCAAATCAGTCGCCGACTTCGGACACCTCGGCGAAAAGCCATCTCACCCTGAATTGCTCGACTGGCTCGCTCAGGAATTTATGAACCGCGGATGGAGTCTGAAGGAACTGCATCGATTGATTCTTTCCAGCGACACCTGGCAGCAACAGTCCCAGCGGGACGATGTGAGAGATAGAATCGATCCTGACAATCGTCTCCTCAGTCGTCAGACGAAACGCCGTCTCGAGGCGGAAACGTTGCGGGACTCGTTGCTCGCTGTTTCCGGGAAGCTGAGCACGGAGCATTTCGGTGAGCCGGTTCCTGTAATGTTTACAGAAGAGGGACAGGTCGTGATCGGGATAGACACGACGGACACGGCGGGACGTCAGACGGGGAAATTCCTCACTCTTGACGGGCAGGAGTTCCGCCGGAGTATTTACATACAGATTCGGAGATCCCGTCCTCTCGACTTGTTTGCCGCGTTCGATGCGCCGCCGATGACTGACGCGAACTGCGAGATTCGCCCCGTTACGACGGTGAGTCCTCAGAGTTTGCTTTTGATGAATAACATCGGGATGCGTGAGCATTCACAGTACTTTGCGCAGCGATTGGAAAAGGAGTGCGCCGGAAAGTCGATCGAGGAAACGATTCAGCATGCCTGGAAGCTCGCCTATGGCCGGGAGCCCAGTGAAGAGGAAATGGCGGAAGCCACTGATTTCCTGACACTCCAAACGGCTTTTTACACCGTTGAGCCAACGTCGCTGGAGCGCCTTTCAGGTCCGGTTCCCACCGATGACGCGAACCCTCATTTGCTGGGACTTACGACCTTGACGCACGCGCTTCTCAGCACAAACGAATTTCTCTACATTGACTGATCATGGTGACTCGACGTGAAATTTTACAGCGCGGTTATGGGCTCGGTGCCATTGCCGTTGCGAGCTTGCTCAAGGAGCAGGGGCTTCTCGCGAATCCTCAGGTAGCCGGTTCAGGGCCGCAGCATTTCGACCTGCTGCCCAAACCTCCCGCGCACGGCTTCGGCAAAGCGAAAGCGATGATCTCGATGTTCATGCAGGGCGGGCCGAGTCATATCGACATGTTCGATCCGAAGCCTGAGTTGAATCGACTCGACGGGAAAGATTTTCCCGGTGAAATCAAATATGACGACGCCGCCGGTGCGAGTAGCGAAGTGATGGGGTCTCCCTGGGCCTTTTCGAAGCACGGGGAGTGCGGGATGGACTTCAGCGAGCTCGTGCCGCATATGGCCGGGATCGCCGATGACATCACGATGATTCGTTCGATGCACACCGGAGTGAACAATCACGGGCAGTCAATCAACGCGCTTCATAACGGGTCGGCTCTTACGGGACGGCCCACGCTCGGGAGCTGGCTCACGTATGGCCTCGGTGCCGAGAATAAGAATCTTCCCGCCTACGTCGCGTTGACCGATCCACGAGGGCTTCCCGTTCTCGGAGTCGATAATTTTACGAACGGGTGGCTGCCGTCGGTTTATCAGGGAACGGTGATTCGTCCGAAGGAGCCGAGGATTTTGAATCTCGATCCTCCCAAGTCGCTCAAAGGGGATGCTCAGCGTCGCTACCTCGATTTTGTGGAGCGTCTCAATCGCGATCACGCCGACCAGCGCCCCGGTGAATCGGAGCTCGAAGCGCGGATCCAGAGTTTTGAACTCGCCGCGAGAATGCAGGTTGCCGCCAAAGAGGCACTCGATATCAATCAGGAGAGCGAGTCGACGCTTCGTATGTATGGCGTCGACAAGAAGGAGACCAATGATTTCGGATCGCGCTGTCTCATCGCCCGTCGCCTCGTCGAGCGGGGCGTTCGCTTCGTGTCCATTTTTACCGGGAATCAGACCTGGGACAATCACTCCAGTATTATCACCTCACTTCCCGCCGCGTGTCGATACGTCGACCAGCCTGCGGCGGCGTTGGTGATGGATCTCAAGCAGCGCGGATTGCTCGACAGCACTGTGGTGCACTGGGGAGGGGAAATGGGAAGATTACCCGTGATCCAGAATCGTTCCGGAGCCAAGAAAGGCGACCGGAAGAAAGTGGGGCGCGATCACAACACTTACGGCTTCAGCATGTGGGTCGCCGGCGGCGGCTTCAAGGGCGGGCATATCCACGGAGCAACCGACGAGTTTGGTCATCATGCAGTCGAGGATGTCGTGAACCACTACGACTACCACGCGACGCTGCTGCACCTGTTCGGACTCAAGCCGGAAGAGCTCACCTTCAAGCGAAACGGGACCGATCAGTCTCTCGTTCAGAATGACGAAGCGCGAATTGTCGAAGGGTTGCTCGCGTAAAACGGTCTGTAAGAGACATTCTGCATCCGCTTCGCGAGAGAGCTGAACGAATATGGTCTTTGATGACCGCAGGCTTCAGAGAGCGAAGTCACGGCCATCGCCTACAGGAAGAGACCCGGCCTGTAGCCGTGGCTGTTGGATCCCGATTACTTCTTAACCGCCTTGGGCACTTTGATTTGCTGGCCGATGTCCAACTTCGTGAAATCAGTGCCTTTGTTGAGAGTGATGATTTTCTGGTGATCCACCTTGAGGGCCTTTGAAATGTTCCAGGGATTGTCTCCTTTCTTGATGGTGTAGAGAACCCAGTCATCGCCTTCTTGAGGACCCGCCGCCGATTTGGCTTGAGGCGCTGCGATGGGCTTTTCGGGGGCAGGGGCGTTCTTCGATTCGGTGCCTTCCGGTAGAATGAGAACGTCGCCGATCTTGAGATTTTTGGCGTCTTTGATTTCATTCGCCGCCATGAGTGCTTCAAGGCTGATTCCGTGGTTTTTGGCGATGAGCCATGGATTGTCTCCTGACTGAACCACGTATTCCTTCGGCTTCTCCGGAGCAGCCGGTTGCTGCGGCACTTCTTTCTTCACCGTCGGAATCGTGGGCACCTGTGTTTGCGTCGTCGTGGGAATGGGCGGACTCGCGATGGGCTTGATTCTCTTTTCCTGAGCGAAGGCCGGGCTTGAGATCGCGACAAGTGCGATCGAGGTCGCGATGGTTTTGGAAAATGTTTTCATGAGCGTTGGTCGAAAGTGGTTTTGTCTATTCTAGCAAGTATTGCCAGAATATCTCTTTTTTGAAAGGATGAATCTTTATCCCGAAAGGATTCGTTCGTCGATGCGGATGGGTGAAATCCCCTCAATCAGCTCTTGTTCAACGAGACTCAAAAAGTCATATTACGGTTGTGCTGCGTAACCTCCTTACTATTGGATTGATTGTCCTCTCGCTTTCCACAGCGGCGAGGTCCGCTGATTCGTTCTCCAGCTTCATTCAGCCTCTCTTTCGGGAGCACTGCACGGGATGTCATGGTGAGAACGACAAGGTGAAGGGGAAGGTCAATCTGTTTGAACTTGAGAGTCTTTCCCAGTTGTCGGCGCACCCCGAATTGCTTGAGGAGCTTGTAGATGTGATTAAATTTGAGGAAATGCCTCCTGAGGATGAGCCTCAGCTGACGGCTGAAGTGAGAGCGGAACTGCTGACGGAGTTGGAGGGGCTGCTCCGTGAGTCGGTCAATGCGAAGAAGGTCTATCCGCAGGCTCCGATGAGGCGGATGACGCGTTTTCAATACAGCAACGCGGTTGAGGACCTCTTTGATCTCAAAGTCACTGTATTCACCCTGCCCGAAGAAATTCTGCGCGAGATCAAACCCTACTTCGATCCCGCGTCCGGAGTGATGCCGCAGGAGGCTCGGGTTGGGTGCCGCCCGCTCGGGAAGTCCCAACTCATTCAGCCGCGTCTCGGCGGAGTGGCGGCGTTTCCTCAGGATCTCAGGGCGGAGCACGGTTTCGACAATCGCGGGGATCATCTCTCGCTCTCGCCGATGCTGATGGAATCGTTCCTGAAACTGAGTCGATCGATCTTTGACAGTCCTGACTTTGACGCAAAGAACTGCGGCAAGTGGGATGAATGGTTCGCTGATCCCGGGGCGGGGGACCTCGAGCCTGAATTCCGCCGTCGTATTTCGGAAATGCTCTATTCAGCGTTCCGGAGCGAAGTCGATGAGGTTACGATCGATCGCTACACCGCGCTCGCTCTCGCAAAGGCAGAATCCGGATTGTCATTTACGGAGACGATCAAGTTGGTTGGCGCTGCAGCGCTCGCTTCGCCGCGATTTCTCTACCTCTACGACAACGCCAATTCCGACGATGCCTCCGAATCGGCTTCCGGTTACGAATTGGCCTCACGACTCTCGTTTTTCCTCTGGGGGAGTATACCTGATGAGGAGCTCCTCGACCTCGCCGCTTCAGGGAAATTGTCCGAGCCGGAAGTCTTGCGGGCGCAGGCGGACCGTATGATGAATGACAAAAAGCTGAAGCGCTTCTGCGACAGCTTTCCCGCGCAGTGGTTGCAGCTCGACCGTCTTGTTTCGTCGCAACCGGACCGGGAGGAACATCCCGAATTCTATTTTGCGAAATACCGCGTGAGCATGCACATGATGCTGGAGCCACTCCTGCTCTTTGAAACGGTTCTGATTGAGAATCGTCCCGTGATTCAGTTGATCGATCCCGATTTCAGCTTTCGCAGTGCCCTGCTCAAGTCCTGGTATAAGAACGGGAAAAAGGGCAGGAGCACGCCACCGACGATGATCGTCTATGACCGCGTTCCGATCACGGATCGACGCGAAGGCGGTGTAATCACGAATGCCGCCGTCATGACGATGACTTCGAATGCGACACGTACCCAGCCGATCACGCGGGGTGCCTGGATAGGCGCAGTGATTTTTAATGATCCTCCCGAGCCACCTCCCGGCGACGTGCCTCCTTTGTCGGAAGAGCCCGGTCACGGTGAGGAAAATATGACTTTGCGAGAGCGACTCGATGCGCACCGCGAGCGGAAGGATTGCAAAGGCTGTCATGCTCAGATTGATCCTCTGGGATTTGCGATGGAGAACTACGGGCCGACCGGGCTGTGGCGGGACACTTACGAGAATGGACGGAAAGTTGATTCGGAAGGCGTTCTCTTTCGAAAGCATCCCTTCAACACTCCGGTCGAGTTTAAAGACGCGATCCTCGCGGAAAAGGAACGATTTGTCAGTGGGTTCGCCGGCCACTTGCTTTCCTTTGCCCTCGGGCGGGAACTCGCTCCAGCCGACTCGCTTGCGATCGACGCAGCTCTTGATAAGTGTCGTGACGACGATTTTCCGTTTCGCGATATCATCAAAGAGATTGTTGTGAGCGAATCCTTTCGCTATAAATCGAATTTTCCGGATCCCACCTCAGTAGCTCAAGCGCCATGATCAAAGCCACTTCACGACGATCTTTTCTGCGCGGGCTCGGCGGCTCGACTCTCGCTTTGCCCTGGCTCGAAAGCATCGCGGCGCCGGCGTCGAAACCGATGCAGCGCTTCGCACTTTTCTACGTTCCGATCGGAGTGGTGAGAAGGGGCTTCTTTCCGGGGGAGAGTGAGGGGATCATCCCCAAATTCAAAGGGGGCACCGGCAAGGCGTTGCCGAAGCCCGGAAAACTTGCGGTCGGGACTCATGAGTGGGAGCTCACGCCGACGCAGGAACCGCTCGCGGGGATGAAGGACAAGATGACCTTCCTCTCAGGACTCGATCGAACCTACCTCCACGGAACCGACGTGCACGCGCAGTGCGCTTCCTGTTTCCTGAGCAGCGCGACTCCGACTTCGGTCAAAGATTCACCCTATCCGCTCGACCGGACGCTGGATCATCTCATCGCCGATTCCCTCGGCGGAAGCACTCCATTCCGCACCCTCGAGTTTTCGTGCAACAGTCATCGGGACAATAAGGAATCAATCCAATTCGACAACGTCTCGTGGTACGGAACCGGGCACGTTGCCCCTTCAATTCGGGATCCACGCAAAGCGTATCAACGTCTCTTTGGTGCTGGAGAGGCAAAGACCTATCTGAATATTACCGATCTCGTCCTCGAAGATGCGAAGGCGATGCAGCGGAATCTCGGCTACCGCGACCGCGAGAAGTTCGGTGAGTATTTTGACTCGATCCGAACGATCGAAGAGCAAATCTCCAAGCTCGAAAAGATGCGCAGCGAACTGGCAAAAGTGGATATCGAAGAGCCACCCGAATCGCATCTCCCGCGCGGCGAATACATCCGATTGATGGGCGACCTCATGGTGACAGCGCTGCAGGCGGGGCTGACGCAGGTCGCGACATTCATGGTCGGGCCGGAGCGCTGGGATACGCCGTTTACCTACGAAAGTCTTTATGACAAACCGATGAGTCATCACAAGATGTCTCACAACCAGGGCAAATTTACCAAAGAGCTGCTTCAACTCGATCGCTTCCACATGGAGCAATTCGCCTACCTCGCAGAGAAGATGGAGAGCATTCAGGAATCTGATGGCAGCACTCTGCTCGACAACACCTTGTTCACTTATGGATCAGGACTGGGTGACGGTTCGACGCATCAGTATTCGGATCTCCCCATCATCGTCGCCGGATCCGGTGGCGGAAAATTCCAAACCGGCAAGCATGTTCATTTTTCAGGAGGCACCCCGCTCGCAAACCTGTGGCTCACTCAAGCGCAGGCGATGGGATCCAAAATGAACCGCTTCGCCGACAGCACCGGTGTTCTCAGTCAAACTCTCGCCTGACAGGATGCGAATCGTTGCCTCACTTTTCACCGCGATCTGCCTGTGCCTGTTCATCGGGTGCAGCGAGTCACCGCCGACTGGACGCTCGCTATTCAACGGCAAAGATCTCACCGGCTGGCACAAGCAATCGGAACGCGGGCAACACGGAACCGGCGGGAACTGGGGAGTGACCGATGACGGCGTTCTCTTCGGTGAGCAGGATCCTCCGGGATCGGGAAATGGCGGACTGCTCCTAACGGACGAAACGTTTTCGCAGTTCGAGCTCGAACTTTCAATACGACCCGACTGGGGCCCCGACAGCGGCGTCTTTCTCCGCACCGACGAAAAGGGCGGGGGATGGCAGGTTTACGTCGATCATCACGACAACGGAAACGTCGGTCATGTCAGGCTGGAGACGAAGCCCTACAGCGTGCCGTTCAGTCCCTTCAAGTTCTCCCGCGTCGATCCCGAGTCGCCCGCTTTGGCGATGAACGTGGACGCGCGGACGAAGGAGTGGCCCGAAGGCGTCTTCGAGCATTCCTGCACGATGGAAGAATGGCTCGCTGCGTGGAAACCTGATGACTGGAACCGTTTGAAAATTCGCTGCACCGGCGGTGAGCTTCCCGTGATCGAAACCCGGGTGAATGATCTCCTCGTCTGCCGTTTCAATGCCGCGACGACGACGCATCCCAAGTTTGATCGGGAAAAGGCGCTCGAAGTCGTCGAACCGAGCGGTTCAATCGGGCTTCAGGTCCACGGCGGGAAAAACTGGAAAGCCGGAGATCGGGTCTTCTGGAAGGATATCGTGATTCGATCCCTTTGATTGCAGGATAGCAGCTGAGCAATGTGGCGGCGAGCGCGAAGCGAGTGGATTGCACAGCCAACCGGGCAACGTAGAATCTATCGGCTTGAATCTCTGCCGTCCACTCGTTGGCACTCGCCGCCACGCGTGGGAGCCCTGCAAAAAAGTGACTCGCTGGGGGATACGTCGAGATTAATTCGTTGACCGAAGTTTCTCCGCAACGGCTTTTGCCTTCTGCTCCCACTGATCTTTTTCAGATTCACCGAAGGTCGTCACCATTTTCCAAGTGCCTTCAAATCCGGCGGGCACGGCTGCGTTGTTGAAGCTTTCGAGGTAGTACTTTCGATAGGTGCCGGGGACGTTCCAGATTTTTGAGATCGTCTTGACTCCGTCAGGAATTTCGAGGACACGGGAAACCGCGAACTGCTTGCTCGTTGGCTCAAACACGGCAGCCCAATCGACTGGCTTGTTGATGTGGAAGCTCTTTTCACCCCCATCGATGAGCGGCTCGCCCGCTGGCTCTTCGCCGTCGTTTCCGGCGAGGTAGGCCGAAACCGTCGGCTTCCACGCGTGCATGAAATGGTAGACGAGCTTCAGCGGCGTTTCCTTTTCCGTCTTCACCGTGACGGTTTCAAAAATCTGGTTATCACGAAGCTCGATCCGGTTCGTGAAGAGGAAGTTTCGGATTTTAGACTCGCGAACCACCGCGATTGTTTTTCCTCTAATCTCGGAAGAAGGCGCTTCGATCTCCATGCCGTCTCGAAAGAAGGTAAGCGACTGGAGTTCCTCCGGCTCATTTTCAAAGTGACCCGTCCCAATGAAGCCGATCTCCGGATACATGAAGACGGTGCCGTAAGCACTCCGTTCCGTCGTCATCGCATTGCCCTTGAAATCGATCCGCCCCGGCGTCCACTGTGTCGCCTGACGCATCAAGACGGTGAGATCACCCGATTGGAGAGTGATGGTCGGAAGGTCAGGGCCGAGGTTGGGTTTGAACGGCTCAGCTGCGTTGCTCAACGAAATGAGACCGCACGCGAGTGAACAAATGAGAGTGGTGACCTTTTTCATAAATGGAATCGTTTGGATTGACCCTCGCATTTGCACAGAAGAAATGCCATCGAACAGGTTTCTGAAGTGCGTTATAGGAGACGTTTCGTAGCGGGACGAGGATCGTTCCGGCCGCGTAGCCTATTCGCCGGAGTCTCCGCTAATCGATCCAGACAGCCTCACTGATCCCCATGACGAACGGCAGATACTCCGGCTTGTCGGGTTGATAGGGAGGCATCATCGGCCACCAGCCTTCAGCAATCCCCGGACCGCTTGCTACCGCACACAGAAAATCGCCCGCCTTAGCGTCCCAGTCTTTCAAGCTGAGGCGGGTTTCATATTTGATTCCCGCCGCCTTTCCGGCTGCCTCGGGCAATGGAATCGAGCGGATTTCATCTCCGTTGCGAAAGAGCTTAATCGTTTCCGCCTGAGTCCACGATGGCCCGAGGACTTTGATCGACGTCTCCTCCGTTTGGGAATCGTATTCGAGTATCGTTAGAAGTCCGAAGCTGGCCATCGCCTTACCGGCCAGGAGGGAGTCCACCGCATCATCGACGTCGATGTCCGTCACATCCGCATCATCGGTGCGAATGTAGGTTCGCGCCTGCCCCGGAATCGCGAAGTTGACGGTGTGGCTGTCGCTCGAGCCAATCGGGGCGATTGAGTGACCGCTTTTGAGCAGTGCGAACCAGTCCCGCACGAGTTCCATCGGATCGGTTTGCTGGGCGCCGGAATTGATCAGCTCCATCGCGTTGGCGCGAAGCTTCTCCCCACGGAGGAAGGTTCCCGTGCTCGCATCGAAATTGTCGGGATGCAGCGGAGTGTAGCCCCGGTGGACGTCGCGCCCGTGGTTGAGAATGCATACCCGCACGCCGGGGGTGGCGAAGATGTTATCGAAGATCGACTTCCAGGGACGGAGTTTGTGCTCAGCGGGCTTTGCTCCCGGGAGGACCGGAAAGGTATTGAAATGACCGAGATGAGTCGTCACTTCGCAGCCCGGCACGCTCGTAAACCAGCGATCGGCTCCGATGCGCTCCGCCTCGCTCGCGTAATCGATGTGTTTGTCATGTCCTGTCGAGACGGGAAGCTCGATCCCTTCGCCGACAACCGAGATAAGGCGCTCGATCAAGGTGCAGTCGCCATGACGATCAAACTCAAAGGTATGGAGGTGCGGATCGCAGGCCACGAGCCCCGGCGTCTCCACTTCGCGCGTCAGTGTGAAGTTCAGTTCGAGCGGTTCCTCCTGCCCGCGGACCTCGATCGTCTCTTTTGCGAGACTGTATTCGAAGCCCCGGCCGCAATAGATCTCGTAACGTCTCGGAATCTGCGCTGAGCCGGCCAGTTGGAAAGTCGCTTTGCCATCGAGTGAATAAACAACGCCTTCGCGCACCGCCAGTCGGTCAGACGATTCAGCACCAATGAAAACAAGCGCTCCCGAATCGGCATCGATGATCGTGAAGCGGCAGGGGAGAGGTTTATTTCCTTCAGCGTCCCGGGCAGTCAGGCTGATCGAGGTTTCCATCGGCGGGAGATCGCGTCGAAAGCCCCGTTTTTTCGCGAGATCGGCGGCATCGGATTCGCTCGCGACCGTTGTGATGTCCCGATGCAGCTTGATGTCTCCCACGAGAATGTCGTCCGGTTTCTCAGAGGTCGTATTGATCACGAGCGTGTTTAAACCCGGTTTCAAGGTTCCGGGTGGAATCAAAAGACCGAATTCGAGATGATTGTGATCGCGGAGCAGTTTTCCGATCTCTGTGTCATTCAGGCTCACACCCCAGGTTTGTTTGGTGCTCTTCTGTTGGAGTGTTAGAAGAAGAAAGTCATCCGGTGTATCGAGTTCAAATTCAAGACGCAGCTCTTTACCTTCCGCCTTCGCGGGGAAATGCGACCATTCACGCGGCTCGGCGTTTCGAATATGGTGAATCTTCGGATCGATGCCCACGGCGGGTGCGGCACAGGTATTGCCGGCAACACCTGAAAGCGCGGCGAGGGCGGTGAAAAGCAGAGTATAGCGACGTCCCATAGAAACCAGCGTAGCGGTGAATCATGATACTATTCAATGGCCGAGTCGGCGTGATCCCGCATCACGGATTATACGTGAGAAGCTTGATCTTGCTCTCATTACTGGCCATCGTCACGGCATCATGAAAACCTGGGAAAGAAGGCAATTTTTGACGACGGCTGCTGCGGTCGGGGCATCGAGTCTATACCGTCCTGTCATGGGCGCGGCGAAAGCGGAACCGATCAAGTATCTCCAGATCGGAACTTCTCATGCCCACGCCAACAAAATCGAAGTCTACAAGGCGAGCCCCGATTGGGATGTCGTCGGCTACGTCGAGCCGGATCCCGCTCGCGTCGCGGCGGCGAAAGCTTCCAAGCTCTATGGCGATCTTCCGATTTACTCGCTCGAAGACGGGCTCAATATCGATGGCCTCCAGGTCGTGGGGATTGAAACCGAAGTGAAGGATCTCCTGACTTATGCAGAAAAGGCGGTCGATGCCGGCTATCACATCCACCTCGATAAGCCGGCCGGTGAGTCATTCTCCCATTTTAAACGGATCTATGAGAAGGCTGAGAGTCAGAACCTGACGATTCAGATGGGTTACATGTATCGTTTCAATCCGGCTGTGGTTTTCATGAGAGATTGCCTCAAGAAAGGTTGGTTCGGCGAGCCCTTCGAGGTTCACACCGTGATGTCTAAGGTCGTTCCTGCTGCGGGACGCGCCGGGCTCGACGACTACGACGGTGGAATCATGTTCGAGCTGGGTTGCCATATCGTTGACCTCACTGTGGGCACGTTAGGGAAACCGGATGCGATCAAAGCGTTTCCGCGTCGTGTCATCGAGACCGACTCCGATTCGTTGATCGACAACATGATGGCTGTCTATGAGTATCCGAAAGCGACCGCGACGGTGCGCTCCACCGCCGTCGAAGTCGAAGGCTTTGCCCGTCGTCATTTTGTGCTCTGCGGCACCGAAGGGACCTGCCACATTCAGCCCCTCGATCGGCCCACGATGCGTCTCGCCCTCTCAAAACCACAGAAGGGATACAAAAAGGGGTATCAGGAACTCGTCTTTTCACCGCCCGAAGTCCCCGGATTCGGAGCTTACAACCGCTACGTCGGCGACGCCGCCGATTTGGCGAAGATCGTCCGTGGCGAAAAGGAAAGCGACTGGGGGATGGATCACGATCTCGCGGTTCAGGATGCGGTTCTGAGATCAGCCGGGTTGGAACCGGGATAAGAAAGGAGAAGGTCCCGCTTTAGCCTCAATCCTTCCCATAGCGATTCGGTTCGGATAGCATAACCCCGGTTCACTTCAGAAATATGCCCGGTTCCAGTATTGCCCAAATCCTCCTGCGTCTCTTTGCCCTCAACTGGTTTGTGATGGGGCTCACGCAAGTCGTGAGCGTGAGCCTGACGATACGGGCTGAATATTTCGAGACATCCTATCTCACGCAGGGTGTTCTTTCTCTCGTTGCCGGTATTGTCCTCTGGTTCATCGCCCCGCGGCTTTCCCGGTTTCTCGCGCGCGGGAACGATGGTGAGGTCAATCTTAAGGGGCTTAGCGACCAACAGCTCTATACAGGCGTCTTTTTAGGGCTTGGTTTGTATTTCACGCTTTCTCACTTCGGGGAAGCCTTCAGCTGGATCCATTTCTTCGCCGTCAACGAATCTGCAGAACCTGGATTTAGAATCAATGAACGCCCTTCATACTACGACCTGTCCGAAACGGTCATGACGCTGGCAGCTGGCATTTTCCTGATCTGCACCTGTAAGACCTGGGCGCGAAAGCTCGCCGGTCAGGCAGGGGCAAAAGAGATGACTTCACCCTGTTAGGTCTTTCATTATACCCTGTTCCGTCCTCGGCGAATCAGATCGTCGTCGGCATCGCGTCCGGGACGACCATTACAAGTTGCCAAATTCCCGAAATTCCAATGCGGGGAATGGTACTAAAAAAAAATCCGAGCGTTTGAGATTCTCTTTAAGGCAAATATGGTGCGGCGATGAATCAACGCTCCAAATCGGATGACAAAATCCTTGTCCAGCCGCCGGTAGAACACACCGGAATCAAAGTTTCGAAGCCCAAAACGTATGCTGCGGGGCTCGAGGCTGTGACTTCTTCCTTCAAGCACGTCTTCGGTCTTGCCGGGCTTGTGCGGGGAACGAAGGGGATGATACGTTTGAATCAGAAAAACGGGTTCGATTGTCCTTCCTGTGCGTGGCCGGATCCTGACGATCACCGCGCGAAGTCCGAGTTCTGTGAGAACGGGGCGAAAGCGCTGGCTTCTGAGACGACCCGCCGTCGGGTTGATCCTGCTTTCTTCGCGAAGCACTCGGTCGCCGAAATGTCCCAACAATCCGATTACTGGATGGAGCAACAGGGGCGTTTGACGGACCCCGTCGTGTTGCGGCCCGGGGCGACTCACTACGAGCCAATCGAATGGGATGAGGCGTTTGCCCTCCTCGCTGAATCGCTCAACGGATTGGAGGATCCAAACGAGGCGATTTTCTACACCTCGGGTAGGACCGTCAATGAGAGCGCTTTTCTATACGGATTGTTCGTTCGGATGTTCGGGACGAATAACCTGCCGGATTGTTCTAACATGTGCCACGAATCAAGCGGGGCTGCGATGACGAAATCCGTCGGCGTTGGCAAAGGAACCGTGACGCTCAAGGACATCGAGACGGCAGAGACGCTTCTCGTCGTGGGACAGAATCCGGGAACGAATCACCCCCGCATGCTGAGCTCGCTTCAGACCGCGGTGCGCGGTGGAGCCGAAATTATCGCGGTCAATCCGATGAAGGAAGCGGGGCTTATCGGTTTTGCTCATCCTCAGGAATTGAAGGGCATGATGGGGATTTCGACGCCTCTTGCGACTCAATATTTGGGAGTAAAAATCAACGGTGACCAGGCTCTTTTCCAGGGACTTAGCAAAGCGGTGCTGGAGCTGGAGGAGGCGACTCCCGGCGAGATCATCGATCACAAGTTTATTGAAGAATACACGTCGGGCTCGGATGAGTTCATCGCCCACATTAAAACGGTCGATTGGGATGAGGTCGAACTCCGTTCAGGAATTTCGATTCAGGAAATCAGAACGGCTGCCGAGAGTATCGTTCGTGGTGAGAAAAAGCTCATCACCTGTTGGGCGATGGGGCTGACTCAGCATCGAAATTCGGTCGCGACGCTTCACGATGTCGTGAACCTGCATTTATTGCTCGGTGCGATTGGACGCCCCGGCGCCGGGCTTTGTCCCGTTCGTGGTCACAGCAATGTTCAGGGTGATCGAACCATGGGGATCTTCGAGAAGATGCCGGAAAGCTTTCATGACAGCATTGACTCTGTCTTCCAATTCAAGTCGCCGCGAGCGGTCGGCTACGACGTCGTCAATTCCATTCTCGCGATGCATGAAGGAAAGGCGTCGGTGTTTTTCGCGATGGGTGGAAATTTCCTCCAAGCCTCTCCTGATACTGATTTCACGGCGGAGGCATTGCAACAGTGCCGGCTAACGGCTCATGTTGCGACCAAGCTCAATCGCAGTCATCTGGTAACGGGAGAGACAGCACTGATTCTCCCGTGTCTGGGACGAAGCGAGGCCGACTACGCAGAGGACGGTGAGCTTCAGTTTTCGACCGTTGAAAATTCCATGGGGGTGGTTCATCAATCGCAAGGCACCCTCGAGCCGATTTCGAATCATCTCCTCAGTGAAATTGAGATCGTGGCGCGGCTCGCCGAAGCGACTCTGGGCGAAAAGGCGACTCTCGATTTCAGATCGGTGGCGCGGAATTATGATCGAGTGCGCGATCTCATCGAGAAAACAATTCCCGATTTTGAACATTTCAATGAACGCGCTCGAATTCCGGGAGGATTTTATTTGAGGAACGGGGCGACGAATCGGGAGTTCGAAACCGAATCAGGAAAAGCCGAGTTCAGCACGGCGCAAATGAGCTCGGTTGATTTGGCTGAGGGCGAGTTGGCTCTCATGACGATTCGCAGTCATGACCAATTCAACACCACTGTCTACGGGCTCCACGATCGCTACCGCGGGATTCACAATGAGCGACGCATCGTTTTCATGAATACCGAAGACATGGCTGAACGGGGGATCAAGCCGCTTCAGAAAGTGACGATTTCGAATCGCTCCGGCGGTCGTGACCGTGTCGTCTCAGGGTTTCTCGCGATTCCCTACGAGTTGCCTCGACGTGCCGTCGCCGGCTATTTTCCGGAGCTCAACGCGCTCGTTGCGATCGATTCCGTTGCCGCGGTTTCCAACACGCCCGCCTCGAAATCGGTTCCGGTCCAGATTGAGGCGGAAGCGAATTGAGCGGGTAGATAATTCCAGATGCGAAGGTAAAGCTGTAAACGTTCGCCCCGAGGCAGGTTTTGAAGTCCGGCGCTTTTCTCACTCTCCTATCCGACCAACCAACTGACTCGGAACGCGCTCCAGTCCCTGCTCGTGTTTTTCCGCCAGTTCCCGGAGTTCCTTCAGCACCTCAGGATTGTCACTCGCAACATCCCACTGCTCGCCGGGATCGAGGCCCAGGTGGTAGAGGAGGGGGGGATTGTGGATTTTGGCTTCCTTTTGCTTGATGTAGCTCGTTTTCGTTTTGAAGTGGGCTTTGAACTGGCCTTTTCGCACCGCGAAGAGTTGCTCGCCGTGGTAGTAGAACATCTCGTCGCGGGGACCGGTTTTGGTTTCTCCTTTGAGAAGGGCGGAAAGGTCGTAGCCGTCGAAGGTGCGATCATCGGGCAACGCGCCTCCTGCCAGACTCACAAAAGTAGGAAGCAGGTCGAGTGTCGCGCCCATTTCGTGAACGATTTGCGGCTCGATCGTTCCGGGCCAGGCCATGATCGTCGGTTCGCGCATCCCGCCTTCCCAGGTGGAGCCTTTCCCATCGCGCAGCATTCCGGCTGTTCCGCCGTGATGTTTGAATCTCAGCCAGGGACCGTTGTCTGAGGTGAAGACGACGAGAGTCTCCTCACTGACGCCGGCTGCGTCGAGGGCTCTTCTCACTTCGCCGACGGACCAGTCGATCTCTTCGATGACGTCGCCGTAGATGCCGGCGGTGGAGGTGTCTTTGAACTTATCGCTCCGAAAGAGCGGGATGTGCGGGAGATTGTGGGCGAGATAGATAAAGAAGGGCTCGTCGCCGAACTCGTTGATCTTTTTGATGGCTTCTTCGGTGTAGCGGCGGGTGATGGTGGTTTGGTCGGCGGGGCGTTCGACGATTTTTTCATCCCGCATCAGAGGCACGTTGTAGAGCGAGAAGTCTCCTTTCTCGGCGAGTGCAAAATGGTCTTCACGGCGGAGCATGTCCATGTCATTGGAGTAGGGAATGCCGAAGTAGCTTTCGAAGCCGTGGCTCGAGGGGAGATACTCGGGAAGATGGCCGAGGTGCCATTTGCCGACCGCTGCGGTTCGGTAGCCTTCTTTCTTCAAAGCGGAGGCGATCGTGATTTCGGTGGCGGGAAGACCTCCTGATGAGTCAGGAAAAAGAACCCGGCGCGTGTCAGAGCACATCCCGTTACGGACGGGGAGCCTTCCCGTGAGGAGTCCGGCGCGGCTCGGAGTGCAGACGCAGGCGGCGACGTAGAAGTTGGTCCACTTTTGACCCTCAGCCGCCATTGCGTCGAGGTTGGGTGTTTTGATTGTCGGGTGTCCAAAGGAGGAGAGATCTCCGTATCCCATATCGTCGCAGAAGATGACGACAAAGTTAGGCTTGTCCGCGCCGAATGAGGTTGTGGCGACCGCGAGCAGGGCGATGAGAGAAAATAGTCCGGCTTTCATGAGTGCGGCAGTTTCTCCATCGAGGCATGCTTTGGCAACGTATTTTGGAGGCATCTTCCCGCATTGCGTGACGCCTTAGCCATTGAGGATCGATTGACACAGCCCCTGCCTGAGGAGAGCATAGGCCAAGCTATGACAACCGCACTGGATTCATCCGCCATTCTTGAAGCTTCCGGCAAGAAGCAATCGACTCAGCAGGAACGATTTGAGAAAGTTCGCACTCTGGTCCATTCCGATTCCAGTTCGGCTTCGAAAGCGCTCGCGGAAGAGGTCGCTGCAATGATTCGAGCGCGGCAGACTGCCGGTGAAGGGTTTGTGTTAGGACTCGCGACGGGATCAACCCCGGTTCCTTTCTATCGTGAATTGATTCGATTGCATCAGGAGGAGAATCTGAGTTTCCACAACGTGACGACTTTCAACCTCGACGAATACTACGGTCTTACGCAAGGCCACCCCGAGAGTTACTTCCGGTTCATGCGGGATCAGCTCTTTGATCACGTCGATATCCCGGCGGAGCAGATCAATATTCCTGACGGAACGGTGTCGATGGAGGCGGTTTACGATCATTGCCTCGACTACGAGCAGCGAATCGATAAGGCGGGCGGGCTCGACCTGCAGATTCTCGGAATTGGCCGGACCGGTCACATTGGATTTAACGAACCCGGTTCTTCGAAAGATTCAATCACGCGGATGATCACGCTCGACCGGGTTACGCGTCAGGATGCGGCGGCGGATTTCATGGGTGTTGCGAACGTGCCGCGCTCGGCGATCACGATGGGTGTCGGAACGATTCTGAAAGCGAAGCGTCTCGTTCTCATGGCCTGGGGCGGAAACAAGGCTGAAATCGTCAGAGAGGCAGTCGAGGGAGAGGTCACTGACCAAATTTCGGCGAGTTTCCTGCAGGAGCATGACAACGCGACTTTCCTGATTGATGCCGCGGCTTCGACGGCGCTGACACGTTTTCAATTTCCGTGGCTCGTTGGAACGGTCGACTGGGACGATCGCATGAGAAAACGCGCTGTGGTCTGGCTCTCCGGCAAGCTACAGAAGCCGATTCTGAAGCTCGTCGACGAAGATTACAACGAGAGCGGAACCGGTGAGTTGCTCGCATCGACCTCACAGGAGGCTTACGAGGTGAATATCAGTGTCTTCAATCACGTGCAGCATACGATTTCCGGTTGGCCAGGGGGGAAGAAGGATGCAGACGACACGCATCGCCCCGAGCGGGCTTTTCCCTATCCCAAGCGAATTCTCGTGCTCTGTCCTGAACCGGCCGATGCGTTTATAGGGATCGGCGGAACGCTTGAACGCCTCAAGGAGCAGGGGCACATCGTGAAACTCGTTTTCCAAACTTCGGGGAACCTGCGAGTGGCTGATGGTGCGGCGCTGAATTTTGCCCGTGTCGTTCTTGAAATGGCTGAGGAGGAATCCAAGGAGAATTCGAACTGGGAGAGTCAGAAAGCTTACGCCGACAGCATCGTTGAGGCGATTGAGGAGAAGGGAGAGTTCGGTATCGATCCGGAGAGGGTTCGCAAACTGAAGGGACTGATATTGAGGGGGGAAGCGCGTGATGCCGCATTGGTATGCGGTATGGAATCGTCTGAATCTGAATTTGTTGACCTTCCTTTTTACGAAAATGGCAGATACCGTCGTTTTCAAAGTACGGAGGATGATGTGTCTCTGATGAACGGGGTTATCAATGAATTCACGCCCGATATCGTATTCGCGACCGGCGATGCGGGCGATCCGAGTTCGGTGCAGGCGCTTTGCTTCCGGGCGTTCGAGGCGGCATGGAATCAACTGAGCGGAGCTGCGTGGAGACGTGAGTGTAACGTGTGGCTCTACCGTGGAAGGGACCGACCCTACGAGGCTCATGAGATTGAGATGGCAGTGCCGATGAGCCCTGATCAGATGGATCGAAAGGCGGAGTCGATTCGCAAGTTTATCTCGATCGGAGACGATGATCAAAATGCGCTGACCCGCAATCGGGAGGCGGCCGCTGTTTACGACGCTCTCGGTTTGGCTGAGTATGAGGCGATCGAGGCATTCCAGAAATGGAAGGGTAAAAAGTGAAATACCTCTCAGTAAAAGTGAAACCCGGTTCGAAGCGACCGGGAATCAGTGAGCTGGAAGACGGGATTCTCGAGGTGAGAGTGAAGTCTCCTCCGGTCGACGGAAAAGCGAACGTGGAAGTGATCAAGGCGCTCGCGAAGCACCTCGGGCTGAAGCGGAGTCAGCTGTCGATCAAGACGGGCGCGGGGTCGAAACTGAAGCGGATTATCATCTCGGAGTGAGTGCCTCGCTGTCGTTTGCCTAGAGTCCGAAGATCGGAGCGGGAACGAGAAACGCGTGCTGCTCGAGGATGCTCAAGGTTCCGTGCCAACTGAGGTATTGCGTCGACCAGACGACGAAGACGTAGGCGGCGGTTACGGGGATGAATCCCAGCCGGGCGATCACCCTCGAGATCCAGTGCGAGGACGTTTCTCGTTTCTCAGCACGGGACACTGACCAGCCGAGGCAAAGCCGCGCCGGAAAGATAAAGAGAACGAACAACACGTTCGGCAGCCAGGCGACCTCCCGTGGTGCGAGTTCGATTTTGAGGAGGTAGAGAGGAATTGCGAAAAGCAAGGTGATGAAGAGCGCGATCCAGAAGGCAAAAGGCGCCTTTCGGAAAAGCTGTCGAGCTGGCTTGAGCGAGAGAAAATCGCGGAAATCACCTGTCATCGCGAAATGCGTCTGGAGAAACGGAACGTAGAGCACGGCGAAGCCGAGGAGGATCCCGCCGAGCAGTGAACCCAGCGCGACGACGGCGTTGTTTCCGGCGCTTCCGGCCGCAACCATGATGAGGAGGGGAAGCGCGAGCCAGATCACGGCGCCGGCGAAACCGCGAAGGCCGAGCCAGAAGAGAGCGGGGATTCCCGCAGCGTTCCATTTTGCTCTCACCGCCCGGAAGAGAGGTTTGATCGAGTGCGGTTCACCGAGCCAGCGAATGAATCGGACCGGAGCCGGCCAGAGGAAGTGACGGATTTTTCCTCCCCGGATCAAGGCCCAGAGAAGGTGGAGTGCCACCAAAACGATCATGATCGCGAGGACGACCCGTAGATTGATCGCCGATTGACTGCCCGCCTCGATCAGTTCCGCATCCTGCCAGAAACTGTGGACGAGACGGATCGGGAGGAACCACAGCCAGGAGGCGAGAATGATCCTCCCTAGAGTGGAGAACTCACGCAGCCCGATGAGTCCGTCACGCAGGCGTCCGGATCGGGCGACTCGTCCCGAGGCTTCAAGAAGATAGCCGAGGCTGATGAGATTGAGCACCGGAATCACCGAAATGACGGCAAGTCCGAGGACGAGCGTGACAAAACCGAAGAGTTGTCGCAGCACCGAAAGGCATCGGCTTGAGAGCCGTCTAACCAAGCCTGGCTGAGTTTCAGCGGGGAGCGCGGGAGGTTGAATCGGAGTGGTGGTGGACGGGACAAGCATTTACACAACCAAAAGACGCGGCAACTCCGGGAATGGTTACAGGTTTCGTCGCGGCTCTGAGGAAGTGAGACGCTTGCGGGTATTTGGAAGGCCTTCCAGACGATGGATGTGCCTGTGCTCATCAAGCGGGTCTGTGACGGGAGGCGCCGCTCGTCTGCTCTACCCGGCGGAGCTCGACTGGGGCTGCTCGCTGACTTCGGCATCGTCACCGGCTTCCTCCTCTTCCGCCTCATCTTCACGCAGGAAACGAAGGTGTTGAATCGAACGCTCGTCTGCTTCCACGACTTCGACGCGGTAACCGGCGATGCGGGTTTCCTCTCCGTCGACGGGAAGGCGGCCCAGTTGATTGGTGAGGTAGCCGCCCACGGTGCTGACGTCGGGATCTTCAAGATCGAGATCGTCGACTTCGTCACAAAGCTCATGAAGCGGGACCCAGCCCTCGACGTTGAATTCGTCTTCGCTGATGCGTTCAAATCCGCCTTCTTCCGGGTCATCAAACTCGTCACGGATTTCTCCTACGACTTGATCGAGGACGTCGTCAAACATCACGAGTCCGATCGATCCGCCGAATTCATCAACGACGAGCGCGAGGTGGGCGCGTTCAGCGAGAAACCGTTTCAGCATTTCGTCGAGAGGGAGGTCCTCCGACACGCGCATGAGATCACGCTTCAGCGCAAACAGGTTCGGTGCTTCCTTGTCCATTTCACCGAGGAGATCCTTGATGTGGATCAGGCCGAGGGTGCTGTCGAGATGGCGGTCGACGAGGGGGAATCGTGTGTGTTTCGACTCGAGCGCGATTTCGAGATTCTCGCGAAAGGTGCGATGCACATCGAGTGCGACGACGTCATTTCGCGGGGTCAAAATGTCACGAACAATCAATTCGTTCAACTCGAGGGCATTGATAAGGATTTTCTGCTCAGTCGGAGTCACTTCCTGAGCGCGGCCGGTCTCTTCGACGAGGAATCGAATCTCGGCGGCGGTGTGGGTGATGGTTCCATTTTCGAGAGGCTCCATCCGAAAGAGTGATTTCAGCAGAAAGTTCGATGTTTTGCTGATGACCCAAATCGGCGCAGCGACGAGGGCGTAGAAGAACGTCACCGCTCCGCTGAATGTGATGACCGTTCCTATGGTCCGGCGAAGGCCGAATACCCGCGGCATGAGTTCGCCAAAGGTCATGTGAAGAACAGAAAGGATGCTGAGACTGATGATAAACCCAACGATGGAATGGTATTCTCCGGGCAGGGAGACGGAGTTGAAGACCGGCTCCAGATACGAAGCGATGAACGGCGTTCCGATGGCACCGATAATGAGGCTCGATATCGAGACCCCGAGCTGACAGGCTGAAATGTAAGCATTGAGGTTGCCTGACATTTTCAACGCTCTGTCGGCGCCTTTCCGTCCGGAGGCGGCGGCCTCTTCGATTTGGGAAACATGCACCTTTACCAGCGCAAACTCCGACGCGACGAAGAGGGCGTTGAGAAGCAGGAAAACAACGAGAATGAGAATTGAAACAAAGGGGCTCGGGAGATGGAGCGCCAGCTCGGACAGCAACGTGCTGTCGAGCGAATCAGCCTGAAAAGGCAGAAGATTAAGGGTGATCATTCAGGTCTCGATGAGTCGGCACCTGCCAATATATCGATTCGGGGGCAGGGGGCGGAAAGCGCGCATTTTAAAGCGAAAACGGCAAAACTGCCAGTGATTTCTGAGATCGCGTCAGTCGGTGGCGGGAAAGGGAAGCACCATCGGCAATCCACTGGGAACGCTTTCAGGTATCGTTGATTCGAGGTTTCGCGCCGACGGGCTCGTGAGAGCCTTCAGGAACTCGACCAGATCGGCGACTTCCCCGTCGGTGTAAAAGGCGGGAAGTTTGTGCGCGGGATCCATCGTTTTCTTGACCAGCTTGATGACTTCTTTGCTGTCGTGCACCGCACCTCGAAATTCCGGTTCGAGCTGTCCTGCGTCGTAATTGTCGAGCTCGGTACCGGGGTTCAGCTGGTGTCTCACCGCTGCTTCGAGGCTCGTGTAGGCGCCGTTGTGCATGTAGGGACCGGTTAATTCGACATTGCGGAGAGGCGGTGTTCTGAATTTGAAGCGGTCCTCGAGGTCGTAGTCGCTTCGAAGCATGATGCCGAGGTCGTAGTCTTCCTCGGGATTGGGGCCTGGTCCAATGGGGATGACGCCCATGTTGTAATGATCCTGATCCGTAAGCAGCTTGCCGGTGTGGCAGGAGGCACAGTTTGCCTTCCCGTAGAAAAGCAGGGCGCCGCGAAGTTGCGAATCATTCAACGCGTCATCCTCGCCGGCGAGGAAACGATCAAAAGGGCTGTCGTAAAAGGAAAACGCGTCGATCTCAAACGCGGCGATGGCATTCGCGGCATGGGCGAAGTGGATCTCGTCCTGTGCCAGATCCGGATAGGCGGCCTTAAACATTTTCTGATAGCCTTCGATTTTCATGAGCCTTTGCACGAGTGCGGCCCAGATTTCGTCTTCGTTCTGGCCGAGAACTTCTCCGACTTCGTTATGGACTCCTGCTGCGTCGATCTCACCTTTGGTGCCCCTCATTTCGGCGTTGGAAAGCACCGGCATCATTGCCTGTGCCGCGAGCACGTTTTCGATAATGTCCGGCATCACGACCTGATAGTAGTTCTCCGTCTTGGTGAGGCGGGCCTGATTGACGACAAATTTCCCGTCTTCTCGCTGATAACAGCGGCTGTCCCAGAACATGGAATGCCACTCGGAATCGCCGCGGTTGAAAATCTCGGGAGAGTTGCGCGGGGTGAAGGGGTGAGCTGCGCTGCTCAGGTTGAAGCCCATCAAAACCGGATCGCGACCTTCCACGTCGACGAGTCGAAGCCCCTCCGGCATGCGGCGTCCTTTATCGACATAGGCCCGGGTTCCGACGGCGCGAGACCGGCCGTCGGCCGTCGCGGTGAGCGGGTGGTGACAGGTTGCGCAGGAGACGTCGCGATTTCCGCCGATGAGGGGATCGAAAAAGAGTGCCTGTCCGAGTTCCAGCTTTTCTTTCGAATACTCCTGCTTCGGGTCCAGAGAGGTGACGTGGTTCGCCTCCAGTAACGCCTTCAGCTGAGCCACCGGATCGGACTCTTCGGCGATGAGCGGTGTGGCCACAGTGATGGCCAAAACGCATAGCGCGCCGAGTACAGGATTCGCAGATTGATTGATTGGTCGATTCATCCTCAGGGATAAGTATAGCATCAAATATAGTTTAACAGTGTCGTCAATCGTATGACGTCTTCCGGTATTGTGCGGGATGCTTGTTTACTACGGCGCCGGACTATTTACGATCCAGTTCGAGGAATTTGGCTTCCGGTGCGGCTTTGGTTACACTTCTTTTGCCGTCAGGCCATCTCACTGTGACGGAGATCGGTGTTTTGGTTCCTTTTGGAACCGCAAAGATCAGATCGGTGCCCGACTGGCTGAGGTAACTTCCGCCGGCGAAAATCTCCGTGGTTTGCGGGGCGAAATCTCCCGCTGAAACGGTGACCTTCGCTCCGATGCTCTGTGGATTTCCGGGAGTGCCCTTCAGCCTGATTCTGAGAGGGGAGCCAGGCGAGCGATCAGCGAGATCGTTGACGAAGATCTGAGGATCCGCATCGTTGACGCCGACTACAAAATCTTCCCAGCCGTCGAGATTGATATCGATCGCGGAAAGGCTCTTGGCATCGCCGGGAACAACGAGGCCGCTTTCGTGATGCCAGATCAACTCAAACGGTTCTGACGGATTTCCCGTTCCTTTCAACAGAGTGCTGAGCCCACCGTCGAGGCGGCCCTGCTCTGCGGTGATATTGAACTGGTTCTGCACGATGTAACAGTCAGTGAGACCGTCGAGGTCGATGTCCCGGAGCACGATTCCGAATCCCGGGGAAATCTGAGCCAACGGCGGCAACGCCTTCATCGTAAAATGGCCGGCCCCGTCGTTGAGAAGGATCGAGCTGTCCATGTTGTTCGCTCTGAACTGCTTCGATTTCTGAATCTTATCGATGTCGTAGATTCCGGAAAGCGGGAGAGAGGCGTAGTTGTGAAACGTCTGGATTTTGTCAGCGATGAACGGCATTGCACCGTTCGCGGCCATGAACCCGCGTCGCGGGTAGCAAATCGTTTTGCCGTTCTCGGTGAGGAAACGCGCTTCGACGATGTGCGATTTCCCGGAGCTGTCGAAGTCGCCGAAAAAGATCAATTCAGGTGAATCGAGGCTCGCATTGTAAGTGGAATTGCGTCCCAGGTTGGTGGCGACGTAATCGATGTCACCGTCATTATCGATATCGCGTCCGTCGATGCCGGTCCACCATCCATGAGAGGCGAGTCCGCTGCCTTCGAGTCCGGCGGCTTCACTCTGATCGACGAGCTTGCCCTGATTGTTTTTGAAGAACTTGATCGGACCCCATTCGGTGGTCACGAGCAGGTCGATCCATCCATCATTGTCGGCATCGCTCCACAGCGAACTCGTCACCATTCCCGGTTCGAAGAGTCCCGGCGCGACTGTCGCGGTGACATCGGTAAACGTGCCTCCGTCGTTTCTAAGGAGAGAACTCTGCGGGGAAAGCGGGAACATGCCGGGGATGGAGCGCGAACCGACAAAGAGATCAAGGTCGCCGTCGCGGTCAAAATCCGCGGCCGAAACGGTCCCTGAGCTGTTCATTAAACCGGGAAGGGCATTTTCCACGGAAGGCGTAAAATTCCCTTTTCCGTCATTCAGATAGAGCCTGTCGAGAAGAGACGGTGAGTTCGGAGTCGCCTCAACGCCGCCGCTCGCTGCGTAGAGATCGAGATCTCCGTCGCCATCGATGTCGACGAGAAGCATGCCCATGTCTTCGTAACGGGCATCTTTCTCGAACGCCGCCTGAGGATCCGGAGCGAGGATAATGTCACCCGATCCCGGTGATGTCTGGTTTCTAAAAATCTGCGTCGCCTGACCGGCTGCCCCGGAGAGGATGAAATCAGGATCGCCGTCACCGTCGATGTCGCCCCATGCCTGGCCGGGCCCGAGTTGGGATAGCTTGAATGGCAGCAGAGGCTGTCGATCATAGTCATCGAACTCCAGTTCCTTGTGTGAAAACCCTTTAAGCGAGGGCACTTCGCGGAACCAGGGGTTCTGTAGGTCGCGCGATTTCACGGGTGGATCCGGTTTCGCTCCGGTGTCCGGTTCGGTGATGGTGTAGCGATGGTTGATTTTAACGTCCGATATTTCCTGGATTTCACCGCTGGGCCATTCCAGTCGGATTCTGGTGACCGCCTCGTTGTCGCCGAGTCCGAAATGCAGAATGGGCTCATCGGCGTCGAGGTAACCTCCATAAGGGAACAGTTGGCGGCTTTGCTTCGTTCCGTCAGGCGTCTCGACCGTGACGAGTGTTCCGATTCCCTGAGTGTTGCTACGGGTTCCTTTCAACTCCACCACGAGACGGTTTCCGCCTTTGCTCTGGTTGTGGTAAATGCTGAGAGGGTCCTCGAGGTTGGAGGTGAGAAGATCCACCCGGCCGTCGCCGTCGAGATCAGAAAGAGAGGCTCCGTAGGAAATGCCGAGATGGTCGAGCCCCCATTCTTTGGACACATCATCGAACTGGAAATCTCCCAGATTCCTGTAAGCCAGATTCTGCTCCCGTCGCACCGGTGTGTTCCGGTAGTGGTCCCAGTGGGTCTTGCCGACGAGGGTTGCGTGACTGATTTCAGGCAGATCCGAGTGATTGAACTGACGGGGGATTCCGTTACAGAAAAACAGGTCCGAGAGACCGTCGTTGTCGAAGTCCGCACTTCGAATCGCCCAGGTCCATTCGGTTTGCGCCACGCCCGCCATCCAGGCACCTTCGAGAAATTCATTCGTGCCGGTATTAATATGCATCGTGTTGTGCATGATCTGCTCAGCGCCGTCAACATACTCAAGGTTGTCGTGCCGGTCCGCCATGGAAGCCATCGAGGCCATCTGCATGTAGTGCGTTTTCGGCATCATGTCGGCGAGGAGAAAGTCGATGTAGCCGTCGTTGTTGAAGTCGCTCTGAACCGCACCCATCGAGAACCACGTGGTGTGGCGGACGTGCTCTTCAGACACTTCCGTGAAAGTTCCGTCACCGTTGTTGCGATAAAGGAAGTCCGGGCTTTTGAAATCATTGCCGACGTAAAGGTCGGGCCAGCCATCGTAATTGTAGTCCCACCAGGTGGCGGAGTTGCCCCAGTGCCGCTCTTTCGTGATGCCCGCCGCCTCAGTAATTTCCACAAAACCTTTTTCACCGTCATTGCGGAAAAAGTAGTCAGGACGACCGGCCTCAGTGTAAAGAAACTCACCGTTGTCGCCGCGTTTGTTCTGGTCAACTTCGTACCAGCGCTGCCATTCCTCGCCGACGTAAAGTTTCCCGCCTTTGTCAAAAATGCGGATCGGTTCTGAGGGGCGACCCGTGTCGCGATAGATCTGGTGGGTGAGAATGTAAACGTCGAGATCGCCGTCCCGGTCAAAATCCCCGAAGGCCGGAATCACCGAGCCTTCCTCCAGCGCGAGCCCGTATTTCTCCGCCTGATCGACAAAGGTGATCGGTCCTTTCGTTCGAACGCCGTTCTCGATCGCTGAGTTAATAAAGAGCTGATTGGGGTAATCGTAATTGCAGACGTAAATATCGAGGTCTCCGTCGTTGTCGATATCAGCCAGTGAAATACCAACGGCCCAGGCGCCTTCGCCGCCGCCAACGCCGGCCTGAGCGGTGACGTCTTCAAACTTCAGTTTGTCGCGCTGTAGATAGAGTCCGTTTTCGAGGGGCCCGTTGCCGGCGAAAATATCAGGACGACCGTCGAGATCGAGGTCTCCGATCGCTACCGCGGCACAGGCCGATGATGAATGATAGGCGCGGGCCAGAGGGTGATCCGCCAGAATCGGGGATACGTGGTTCACACCGGTTTCGTCCGGCTTGAGCAGTTTGAAGAGCGTCGTTACCTCCGGATCGCGAACTGTTTCAGCGAGCGGACGTGACACGACCAGGTCGTCAGCAAACGCTGAAACGGTCGCAAATGAGCCAATTAGAAAAACGCTGAGAATTGAAGAGCGACAACTGATCATGCGTGGAGAGAGATCCATAGGGAATGCAGAGTGAGGATTTATTCTGAGAGTTAATACCATTCAGCGATTCGCTTCAAGGCTAACAATGACACGCAAGAGCGGAACACGGTGACGCCGTATGAGCATGCTTCACGACGCAGGAAACCACGGGAGGCTTATGGGAAGGGGCTGGAGCCATGATTGTCCCAATTGTCGATTTTACATTACATATATTGTCGGAAGTTATTGATAAGCTTTGTAGAATGGGCAAAATGGCGGTCAGGACGGCTGGGTTGCGGTTCGTGCTTCTAAGAACCCGTGATCTCGCTCGTTCCCATATTAGTCGAGCATTCCAACTGGAATGTCAGAGGTTCATCGTTTTAATGAGTTGCTGACGGTCGCCCGGCGGTCCTCGCGAGTTATTCGGTGGCGCTCCTTGATCCTCGCTTAATCATCATTTAATTCAGTTTGCCCGGCTATTCGTATCGGTTACTTTAAAACTCCCCAAATTTTATTCTGTATGAACAACGGACTTAGCTCATTACTTCTGGGCACCTGCATTTCTCTTATTTTGCCTAATCCGGCTCATTCGCTCGATCTCTTTAAGCGCAATGAAAAGAAAGTTTTGAATTCTGAGCAGCTCAGCACTCAGGAAGGCACGGCGGATGCGATGCTTAAAAAAGCGGCTGCCTACGAAGCGTCGGGAAAAAAGCGTCAGGCTCGTGATACTTACAAGTCGGTGAGCAGATCCTATCCGCGGACTGAAGCCGGCGCTGAGGGCAAATTCAACTACGCCCGTCTGCTTGAAGCTGATGGTGACGGTCGCAAGGCATTTGAAGAATATGAGGAACTCATCACGAACCATCGCAATTCACCGAGGTTCAACGAGGCGATTGCGAGACAGTTCGATATCGCGGAAACGCTCAGAAAATCAGAGAAAAAAGGATTTCTCGGGCTCGGCGCTCCGATTCAGCCCTCCGCGTTGATTGAGATGTTTCAATTCATCAGCACCAATGCTCCTCACTCTGAATACGCGCCCAAATCACTTTTGAATATTGGCTACGTCCGCTCCAAGATCGCCGAAATGAACGAAGCCATCGCAGCGTTCCAGACGGTGGTTGATAACTACGCAGGCACCTCCTACGCCAAAGAGGCGCAATATGAGATTTTCCGTCTCCGCGGCGTGAAGGCTGAAGATTCCGAAAGTCCGGTGATGGACCGGGCTCAGGTTGAGGCAGGACTCGACTTTGTGAACCAGAATCCCGATGACCAGCGTGCTGCCGAGATCAAGACGGATCTGAATGAAATCGAGGCTCGCTCGATGGAGAAGCTTTACAAGACCGGTATGTTCTATGAGAACAGCGGTAAGCCGGAGTCCGCGCGGATTTACTATCGCGAAGTGATCAAAAATCCGAGCACGACCTGGGCTTCCAAAGCGCAGGAGCGTCTCAACCGTCTTGATAATGCTCCTGTCTCGATTGATAAAAAGGCCGGGTTATTCGGAGGAAACCCGCTGAAGAAAGACAAGGTTGAGATGCGCACGTCTTCCGACGAAATCGTTCCTCTGTCGAACGATGGCGCCGCCGGTTCCGGTTCGGAATAGCAGGTTTTTAAAACCAGCCCTGATTAGACGCTTGTCTTTCTGGTATTCCGGCCTAATTTCCGGACATAGTTGTATTGTTCGTTTCGATTAACGAAAGAGACCTTACGTCTCCCAATTTTGTCCCCATGAAGTCGGTATCTTCACTCTCTTTTCTTGCTCTCATCTGTGGCGCGCTTGTCACGTTAAGCGGTTGCGCCGGCTATCAACTGGGCAGTTCGAAGCCATCCAGTTACTCGGGGATCAGCAACATTTTCGTTCCCAGCTTCAAGAATTCCACGCTGGAGCCGCGACTCTCGAGTCTCGTCACCAACGCCGTGCTGAAAGAGATTCAGGCCGATGGAACTTACAAGGTAACCAATCGGGCGAATTGCGATGCGGTGTTGATGGGAACCATCTCCGATTTCACCAAGGCGCAGTTGCGGGCGCTGAAAACCAACACCCTGGAATCCCGCGAGTTGAGGATTCAGTTGGTCTGCGATTTTTATCTCGCTGATCCCAATACGGGTAAGCGAATCACGCAGTTGCGGGAGAGCGAAGAGGAAGGCTTCGTCAGTTCGGCTGCGGAGAGCAACGATTCGTTCGTCGTTCGTCAGGGCCGGGTTTATGGAACGACCATTCAGGTGGTTGATGACAGTTTTCAGGTTGGTGAAAGAGGCACTTTGGCGGTCGCCGCTGAAGACCTCGCGACACAGCTTGTCTCGCAGTTAGCCAATGGATGGTGATTCGGATGCTTCGCCAGACGATTCGGTAACCGGTGGCAATTCTCTGCCGGACGGCGCCGCGGGTGCTTCTCAAGCCGTTGGTCGTGGACGGCTGCAGCTCGTCGCGAGCCCTATTGGAAATCTTGGCGATATTACGTTTCGCGCGGCTGAGGCACTCAAAAACGCCAACGTCATTGCCTGCGAAGACACGCGTCACACGTCGCGACTATTAAATCATCTCGGCGTCAAAAACAAGGAGCTGGTAGCGCTTCACGAGCACAATGAGCAGCATCGCTCCGGGCGGCTTGTTGAGCGGGCTCTTGGCGGCGAAGTAATTGCCTACGTTTCCGATGCCGGAATGCCGACGATATCCGATCCCGGTTACCGTATTGTCAGGGCAAGTTACGAAGCGGGCGTCCTCGTTGAAGTGCTTCCCGGTGCCTGTGCTGTGGTCACTGCGCTCGCGGGATCCGGAATGCCGACCGATGCGTTTTACTTTGGCGGTTTCCTACCTGTGAAGTCCGGTCGTCGATCGAATGAGCTGGTAACTGCGCTGGATCGTAAAGAGACTTCGATTTATTACGAATCTCCGCACCGTCTCCTGAAAACGCTCAATGCTCTCTGTGAAATCGAGCCCGGCCGGGAAATTTGTGTGGCGAGAGAGCTCACCAAGAAATTCGAATCATTCCATCGCGGTCAGGCTCAGGAAATTCAGAAGCATTTCAGTGAGGTGAATCCGAAGGGCGAAATCACCTTTTTGATCCAGGGAAAAGGAAACCGGAAACCGAAGCGCGAGAGGCTTAAGCCGGACATGAAATGAGGCGGAATCTTTCGACCCCGCCTCACTTTTCATCTCTTCACCAATGCCCAATCGGACAAAATTTGGTCAGACCTTATTATAGGTGAAATCATTCCCGAGGGATTCTTTGGCCGGCTTCCTTTTAGAGGAGGGCTTGTCGGTGGGATAAATAGCACCCCCGGGGAATGAGCGTCGACTGAGCGGTTGTCTGCCGATAGGAACGCGTTTGCTCTCATCGTAGCGCTGCTGAGCGGTAACCGGAAAAACCCAATGGGATTCCGATACTGGTGGCAGTGCATTCTCCTGAACTTCAGGAAGAAGATAGATTAAGTCGCGTGGCCTGTTGTCGATGCCGATGAACATGTTGTCTGTTTGTTTTTGCCTGACTGGTTTTTACGCTTTTTGTTTAAATAGCGGCAGGAGTTCTCAGCTCCGCCACTCAGGACTTTTTGTTTGTGTTCTTCTATCTTATTATAATTTCCATAATTAAACAATTTTTTTATAATTTATTTTAAATTTTTATTTAAGAAAGCAGCACCGCCATCCGTGGTGCGGCGGTTCAGACAAAGTGATCCAAGCTCGTTTGCGACATTCGATTAATCGTTTAGAATCCAAAAAATGGATCAATCCCCCTCTCTTCCCATCGGTGATCGTCTTCGGCGACCCATCTCGGCGATTACTGCGTATGACTACCCCATGGCCAGGTTGTGCGACGAAGCCGGGATACAGATGATATTGGTTGGCGATTCACTGGGTATGGTGGTTGCGGGGCACCCTGACACCACCTCGGTAACGCTCGAGCAGATCATCTATCACACCGGGATGGTGGCCCGCGGCGCGAAGAATGCCGTCATCGTATCTGACCTGCCGATACACACCTACGACAATCCGGAAATGGCTCTCGAGAGCAGTTTGAAGCTGATCGAAGCGGGAGCTGATGCCGTTAAGCTCGAGGGTGGATTGAAGCAGGTTGAAAAAGTGGAGCGGCTTCGCGCTGCCGGAATTGAGGTCTGCGGCCATCTCGGAATGTTGCCGCAGCGAGTTAAGGAGGAAGGCGGCTACAAGAAAAAAGGGAAAACCGGGGATGAGATTGACGCGATGGTCGCCGGCGCGATCGCTCTGGAAAAAGCGGGAGTCTTCGGGATTGTTCTCGAGAGCATGCTCCCATCGGCGGCTGAGGCGATAACGGCCGCGGTTCAGGTGCCGACGATCGGGATTGGCGCGGGAGGTCGGTGCGATGGCGAGATTCGCGTGCTTCACGACGTGATCGGCAGCTCGCCCTGGTTTGTTCCCCCGTTTGCGACGGTTCATGGAAATGTGGCCGAAGTCACCGTCAAAGCGTTGGCAAAGTATCTCGAAGAAATACAATCCACGCGTTAGTCCGGTTGCGTTGCGCTGTCTTTCGCGGGTAAAAAAATACTTGCGTGATTCCTCGTCGCAAGCCACAGTCAACTGTCTCTGACCTGTTCCAGGCTGCTGATCTGTGCTTCTTTTCATCCACTTCCTGCACGGTAAGCCTGCGAAAATATTAAGGGACAACGTCCTCTGTCGGCGTGGCTTCCTGCCCTCGCTTTGATTTGAACTTTGGTTCTCTTGACAGTCAAGACGACCTATCTAGTTACCGCGGATCGTTCCGTATTAAATTAATTCAGTGTCAGCCATTACTTCGCCATGGTTTTTTATCTTTCTGAAAGGCCTTTCCGCTTACAGGCAGATCTAATTTCGTCAGATGCGCTTAATCGCAGGACTCTTTGAGTTTCATAAAGTTTCCAAAAGGATCCCCAATCCCCTTCCCCTTTTTCTATAGAGTTTCATGAGTCAAAACGATTCGACCGATCAACCGGAAGTGCTTAAAAGCACTCCATCAAAGGCAAAGGCAGCTGCGGCGCCAGCGAAAGACGAGGCCGCGGGGAACGCCCCTCAGGCTGAGCCGGCCCCTGCGAAGAAGCGGCCGAGAGCGCCGAGGAAAAAGGCAGAGAACTCTGAAGTGGCCGAAAAGTCTTCGGATTCAACACCGAAAGAGCGCAAAAAAGCGGCCCCACGTAATTCCGCCCCTGAGGGTAAAGATTCGGATTCCACGCGAGAGTCTTCTGATCAACCTGCCGGGAATCGTGATGAAAAATCTTCGGATAATCGTGACGAAAAGTCGTCAGAAAAGCGTTCCGATAATGAGGGGCGCGATCGTTCCGACAACGACGGTCGTGATGACAGACGTAACAACCGCCAGCGCTCGCCCCGAAACGGTGGTGGTCGCCGCGGCAACAACCGACGCCGCAGGCCTGAAGGTTCTGACGGTAAAGCTCGCAACGATGAGGCTGATGGTGAGGGTGGCAACAACACCGGCGGCGATGAGAATTCGGAGAATCGCCAGCCTCAGAAAACGCGCAAACAGCGTTACCAGGAGCGCAAAGAGAAAGAGCGCGCCCGTGAAGCGGCGGCTCTGGATGCTGCTCCTGCGATCGAATCTGAAGGAATCGTCGAGATTTCTTCGAAGGGATTTGGATTTCTCCGCGAAAGTAAGCGCGGATTTCAGCAGTCTCCCAAAGACGTTTTTATCACTCCTGAGATCGTTCGTATTCACGGACTCCGTGACGGGTTGATGGTGAAATGCATCTCGAAAGAGGGATTGCGCGGACCTCAGTTGATCGAGCTCGTTTCTATTAACGACGCCTCACCGGAAGAATACGCGAGACTCCCCTATTTCGAGGAGCTCACGGCGATCAATCCGAATAAGAAGCTCACGCTTGAGACCGATTCGTCCCGTGTCACGACACGCGTCATTGATCTGGTCGCACCGATCGGTCGCGGTCAGCGGGGATTGATCGTAGCGCCTCCCCGCACCGGTAAGACGACGCTCCTTCACCATATCGCGGAAGGGATTCAGAAAAATTACGACGACGAGATTCATCTCATGGTGCTTCTGGTTGATGAGCGACCCGAGGAAGTGACTGATTTTCAGCGTTCCTTCGAGGGCGTGGAGATTTTCTCCAGCTCAAACGACAGTGAAGCCAAGGATCACGCACGCATCGCGCTTCTCGCGATCGAACGGGCCAAGCGTCTCGTCGAAGCCGGTAGACATGTCGTCATGTTGATGGATTCGATCACTCGACTTGCCCGTGCCTTCAACAGTCAGATGCGCGGCGGTAAAGGTCGCGGCACGGCCAGTGGCGGTCTCACCGTCGGCGCTCTCGAGATTCCACGTCGCATCTTTGCTGCGGCCCGGAACACGCGTGAGGCCGGTTCCCTTACCATCATTGCAACGGCTCTGATTCAGACTAACAGCAAGGCGGACGAAGCTATTTTTCAGGAGTTCAAAGGCACCGGTAATATGGAGCTGGTTCTCGATCGTCAGATCGCTCAGAACTACGTGTATCCTGCAGTCGATATTCACAAGTCAGGCACACGGCGCGAGGAACTTCTGCTGCCGCCTCATGTCCTTGAGAAAATTTACGTGATCCGTCGCGGTCTCGGTGGCTACAAGCCTGTGGATGCGATGGAATGGCTACTCAAGTGTATGGAGAGATATCCATCCAACGCTCAGATGTTGATGGATATCAAGACAAACGCTTTGGCCTAGGTATATCCTGCCCGATCGTTGCTTAGCGGTTGCAGTTCTCTATAGATTTTGCTAAGAACACCCGTATGAGCAATTTTGTTGAGACGACCCGTCAGGGGTTCGGGAGCCGGGCAAAGAATTCATTCGGGGGAATCATTTTCGGTATCCTCGCCGTGGCGCTGGGCGTTGTCCTGCTGTTCTGGAATGAGGGCCGCTCCGTCAAGCGTTACAAGGATCTCAAGGAAGGTGCCGGAACCGTGGTCGAAGTCGGCTCCGATTCGATCGATTCGGCGATGGAGGGAAAGCTCATCCACTTCACCGGTCAGGCCAAGACAGGCAGTCCGGTTTCGGATCCGGTGTTCGGGATTACCGAGTCCGCGATCCGCCTCGTTCGCACCGCTGAAATTTACCAGTGGGTGGAGAAGGTCAAAACCGAGGAAAAGAAAAATGTCGGTGGAAGCGCTGACCGGACCAAAACCTATTCCTATCGTCAGGAGTGGGTGGGTAAGCCTGTTAACTCCAGCGAATTCAAGGTGTCGAACGGACATGTGAATACGAGTGAAATGAAATACCGCTCCGAAAGCTACCAGGCGGACAAGGTTTCGGTGGGAGCTTTCAACCTTCCGGAGTTTCTTATTTCGAAAATCTCCGATGCGGAAGCGTATCTTCCTGAATCCCTCGACAAAGCTTCCGCTGAGGTGAAAGAAAGCGCCAAACTCGCCGGGAATTATGTCTACTTCGGTGCCAGTCCGGATGCTCCTGCGATTGGCGACATTCGAGTCAGTTTTTCGATCATTCGCCCCGGCCCGCTCAGCGTCGTCGCTCAACAGCAGGGATCGACACTCGTTCCTTATTCGGCAAAAACCGGAGGAACCGTCGCGCTTCTCGAATCGGGGATCCTGAATTCACAGGAAATGTTCCAGCTCGCGCAGGATCGCAACAAGATGCTCGCGTGGGCGATTCGGGTCGGTGGGTTTGTCCTTCTCTCGATCGGTTTCGGGATGATTCTGAAGCCACTCGCGGTGATCGCGGACGTGCTTCCCTTTGTGGGACGTCTTGTGAGTGCGGGAACCGGATTGATCGCTTTTCTTCTCGCCGGGATCGTCTGGACTCTCACGGTGGGGTTTGCCTGGGTTTTCTACCGTCCGGTTCTCGGTATTGCCATCTTAGCGGTCACCGTGCTGCTCATCTTCTTCATTTTCAAGAAGGTGAAACAGGGACGCACCGCGGAGGTTGCCCCGGCACCGCAGGATTCGCCGCCGCCTTTGGATACGCCGCCGCCGCTGGGTTGATTTTTATCTTTCCTCCTCCATGACAGAGAATGCCTCGTCAGAGTCGGCTGACAATGACCCTTCGAAGAACGACACTTCAAAAAAGGCACTCCTGAGGAAGGCGCGCACTTCCAAGCGTGTTTCCTGGATTCTTGATGAATTGATTCGGATTCCGGGGACTGACATTCGCTTCGGTCTCGATCCCATTTTGGGAATCCTCCCCTACGGCGGCGAAACGGTCGCCACGATTATCGGCGCTACGATTCTCGGTGAAGCCGGGAAGAAAGGTGTTCCTTTCCGCTCGTTAATCAAAATGGGCGGGAACATGCTCCTGAATGCGATTGTGGGAGTGATTCCTTTTCTCGGCGATGCTTTCTCCTTCTGGTTCAAATCCAATTCGCGGAACTACAAGATGCTCAACACCTATCTTGACAGCGACGACGGCGATCAGGAACCGGGCGGCTGGGGCCCTCTGTTCATCGTTTTTGCGATTATCGGTTTGGTGCTTTTGATTAACGTCCTCGCCTGGTTCGTGCTTTTCAAGGTTCTCGATATGGGTCTCAAGGAGTTCCTCGGCGCCTAGTCAAAAATGGATACGATCTATGTAGAGTCGGGCGTGCGCAACCATCCCCGAACAGTGCGGGTCCTCGCGCGGCATCCGCGGGCGACCGTCGTCGAGTGTGACCACTACGGTGAGATATTCAACGTAAAGTCCCAGAACTTCCGGCTGCAGAAGCAACGCCCTTCTCTGATTCTTGCCGAGAAAAAAGGACAGACCGTGCTCCCTACGCCACCGGATTACAGCATCGGACCGGAGCACAACTTCTACTTCAGCCACATGCTGAACTGTCTCTATGACTGCCGCTACTGCTTCCTCCAGGGGATGTATCGATCCGCGAACTATCTGTTCTTCGTGAATTTCGAAGCGTTCGAGAGCGATATCGAAGCGACCCGTGAAAAAATTGACGGCGACCTGTGCCTGTTTTCCGGATACGATTGCGATTCGCTCGCGATGGAGTCGCTCACAGGGTTCGCTGAGCATTTTGTCCCGTGGTTCTCCGCGCGTCCGGGGCTCACGATGGAGCTGCGGACGAAAAGCGTCAATACGCGCCTCCTCGAGGCCTCTGACCCGGTTCCCAACATTATTCCCGCCTTCACGCTGTCCCCCGACGCAATTGCGAAAGAAATCGAGCACGGAGCCCCTTCTTTCGAGCGCCGACTGAAGAGGGTTGAGTCACTGACTCAACAGGGTTGGATGGTCGGGCTGAGACTCGACCCTCTCGTCCCCTGGCCCGGGTTTAAAGCATTGTATAGCGAAATGATAGAGTCACTCTTCCGCAAGGTCGATCCGGCGATGATTCATTCGGTGACGTTGGGGCCCATGCGTTTTCCCAAAGCGATGCATGACCGCATCGTGAAGCTGTATCCGACTGATCCTCTCTTCGCGCTCGAGGAAATGACGCTGCAGCAAGGTCAAATGACGTATCCGAAGTCAGTCGAAGATGAGCTCGTAGGCATCGTTATTTCGGAGCTGGAAAAGCACCTTCCCCGCTCCCTTCTGTTTCACCAGACGGCGTGACCTTTACTTCCGGCTCATTCGCCAGAAGAGAAACGCCCCCACGGACAGAAACAGCACGTTCGGAATCCATACGAGCAGATGCGCATTCGCTTCGGTGTCGTCACTCTTCGCCGCCGCCGCCGACAGCATCATGTAGTAAATGACTGCGAGAATCATGCTGATGATAAAGCCGGCCGTTCCTTCGCGTCGTTGAGCGGTGAGGCCGAGCGGAACGCCGAGAAGGGCAAAGGTGATGCACGACAGCGAAAACGCGCACCGCATATTAATCTCCGTCCGGTAAATGGCCTGCTGTGCGGGCGCCAGCGTATCATCGTTCACTTTCTCGATGAGGCGCCGGAGAGAGACGTTCTCAGGCTGATCTCTGACTCCTTTACTGCCGCTTGCAAAATTCTTGAGCGAAACCCCGGCGGTCGCTTCCGTCATGAACACCGGCTGGGCGGCGTCCATGAAGGACTTGTCCTGATCCGCCATCAGAAGATTCACGTTCGTCATCTTCATGACCAGCTCCGGATCCTCCTTGTCGAGCTCGACGGATACCTCGGACTGCTCCGCCATCGCGAAAAACTGAGGAACAAAGCCCTTCGTTTTGACCATGTTGAATCCCTTGAGGACGCCGTCTTCCTTGTTTGCGTAGACGACGTGTTCCGGCAGGTCTGTCATCACGCTTTTATCGGGGAAGAGCAGCATAGGCTCTCGTTTCACGAGGTTGAAGAGAGAATCTTTCATTCCCTCCATTTCCGTTTTCGCGGCCGGTGTTACCGAAAGATTCACGTAACCGCAAATCCCCGTGAAGAAGAGCGCCAGAACGCCCACGGGTAGACAAATACGGGCCATGCTCAACCCCGCCATCCGCATCGAGACGAACTCGCTGTCTGCCGAGAGCCGGCCGAAAACGAGAAGAATCGAAGTCAGGAACGAGAACGGAATCGCAAGACTCAGGGAGATAGGAATGACCAGTCCGATAAACTTGAGCACGAACCAGAGATCGAGGTCGGGGCGCTTCGCGAGCTCCCGCAGGATCTCTTTAAAGACATTGCCGAGCACAAGAATAATGATGATCACCGCCACCGCATAAACGGAGGAGATGAAAATCTGACGTGCGATATAGCGGTCGAGTATCCTCATGAACAAGACTGAAACGGCAGAGAGCGACGTTTTCTTGGGTTCAATTAGAACTCTTCCTCAGGATCTGATTATCAGCAACTCTGAAAAAGTCCCGCTGGGCGATTCAATCGATCGTGGGAAATCAGTTCCGGAAGGACGTGACCGGCGTTGAATCTTGACGGCGGGTGCGGCCTCACCCGTCGACCGCTCGCTTTTGGCTGAGCATCTGTTACCTGTCTCAATCGGGGTGAAATCGTCATAATTCCTTTGCCCGGGCGTCGGATTTATATACTTTTTTATCATGAGCCGTTCCGTGTTTGTTTCACCTCTACCCCTGTTGCGCACTCTTCTTCCCGCGATTTTCCTATTCTGCCTGCTGTCTGCCGATGTGGTCTATGGTCGGACCTGGACCAATCAGGACGGGAGGAAAGCTAAGGGAACCCCGGTGAAGGTCGAGGGTAACGAGCTGACGCTGCGGCTGCCTAATGACCAGAAGGTAGTGATCCCCATCAACACTCTCAGTCTCGAAGATCAGCAGTTTCTCGCCACGTGGAAACCGAAACAGCCGAAACGCCCCATCAGTGTGCCCGCCGACGCGATTTTCCACAATGGCAGCTGGTACAGCGTGGTCATCGAGAAGACGTCGTGGAAGAAAGCGGCAGAAAAGGCGGAAAAGATGGAAGGGCATCTCGCCTGGATAAAGGACGAAGCGACACTCGCTGTCCTGACCGAATTGGCGGGCCCGCTGCACCTCTGGCTCGGAGGCAGTGACGCCGAAGTCGAGGATTTGTGGAAATGGACCGATGGAGAAAAGATCACCTTCTTCAACTGGGACCGTGGCGAACCCAATAACGGCGGCCGGATCGAGCACTACATCCAGATGCGGGCAGGCGGAAAGTGGAACGATCTCAGTATGAATTCCCCCACCCCCGTGGGGTTCATCGTGCAGTGGGATTGACCGCGATCGTCGTTTCCTCTCGTCCCATTGCGATCAGGCAGCGGTGGGTGACGCCGGTGCTGAACCGCTTTCGCAAACCTTTACAGCACAGCACCACTGCGTGCGCGCCTCGCTCTGTCAGGATAAAGGCACCGAATCAGTTAGCTGAAGTCCTTGACGACCCATCGCAATCCGCTACTCTGTAAGCGTTCTGACAGGGGAGCGCATGACGCTGAGAGCCGCTAGGCAAGACCCTTTGAACCTGAAGCAGGTAATGCTGTCGCAGGGAGTCATCTATGAATTTTATTCCTTATCTCTATTCGACCTCGGAGAGCAGCTCTTTTATGAAGAGAGTCTTCGCGCGGCGAATTTTCTGAATCCCCTTTATCCCCACTCTGACTTTTATCTCATGATTACACCCAGCGAATCCAGCCCGTCCGAGCCCAAAACCGTTGCCGACGTTTTTCCGAACAGCACCCGTATCTACGTGAAGGGAAAAATTCACCCCGAAATTCGTGTTCCACTTCGCGAAGTTTCTCTGAGTGACACGAAGCACCCGAACGGTCGCGTCGAGAAGAATGAGCCGGTAAAGATTTACGACACGAGCGGTCCCTGGGGTGACGCTTCCTATAAGGGCAACATCGAGGAAGGGTTGCCTCCGATCCGCCGTGACTGGATCCTCGCCCGTGGCGATGTCGAGACTTACGAAGGTCGCGAATTGAAGCCTGAAGATAACGGCTATCTCTCTGATGAACACGCTTCCCGCTACAACGAGAAGAAGGAAGAGAAGAATCGTCTCAAGGAGTATCCCGGATTGAAGCGTGAGCCGCTTCGTGCCTCCAAGGGGCATCCTGTAACCCAAATGTGGTATGCCAAGCAGGGCATTATTACTCCGGAAATGGAATATATCGCAATCCGCGAAAACCTCGGACGTGAAGAGGCTTTCAAGGCCGCGACCGAGAGCGACGGCCCTCGCAACCTCATGAACTTCCAGCACCCGGGCGAATCCTTCGGTGCGAAGATCCCCGATTACATCACACCGGAATTTGTGCGTGACGAAGTCGCACGAGGACGGGCGATTATTCCTTCCAATATCAATCACCCCGAAAGTGAGCCGATGATCATCGGCCGTAACTTCCTCGTGAAGATCAACGCGAACATCGGTAACTCCGCGGTCGCATCGACAATCGATGAAGAGGTCGAGAAAATGCAGTGGTCGACGCTTTGGGGCGGCGACACCGTGATGGATCTTTCCACCGGAAAAAACATCCACGCGACACGCGAATGGATCATCCGCAACTCCCCTGTCCCGATCGGCACCGTTCCGATCTACCAGGCGCTCGAAAAAGTGAACGGCCGCGTTGAGGATCTTTGCTGGGAAGTCTTCCGCGATACGCTCATCGAGCAGGCTGAGCAGGGAGTCGACTACTTCACGATTCACGCCGGCGTTCTCCTTCGATTTGTTCCCATGACGGCGACACGAGCCACCGGAATCGTGAGCCGCGGCGGATCGATCATGGCGAAATGGTGCCTTTCCCATCATAAAGAGAATTTCCTCTACACGCACTGGAGCGACATCTGCGATATCTGTGCCGCATACGACGTGAGCTTCTCGATCGGAGACGGTCTTCGTCCCGGTTCGATTGCGGACGCAAATGACCGCGCTCAGTTCGGCGAGCTCGAAGTTCAGGGCGAACTCACCGAGATCGCCTGGTCGAAGGGCGTCCAGGTCATGAACGAAGGTCCCGGCCACGTTCCGATGCACATGATTCAGGAGAACATGGAAAAGCAGATCGAATGGTGCCACGAAGCGCCCTTCTACACGCTCGGGCCACTCACGACGGACATCGCACCCGGTTACGATCACATCACGAGCGGTATCGGTGCGGCCATGATCGGATGGTACGGCTGTGCCATGCTTTGCTACGTCACTCCGAAAGAGCACCTCGGCCTCCCGAACCGGGAAGACGTGCGCGACGGCGTTGTCACTTACAAGATTGCAGCTCACGCCGCTGACCTTGCTAAAGGACACCCCGCAGCACAGGAGCGTGACAATGCGCTCAGCAAGTCACGTTTTGAATTCCGCTGGGAAGATCAATTCAACCTGTCTCTCGATCCGACGAAAGCGCGTGGTTTCCACGATGAAACGCTTCCGCAGGACGGCGCGAAGACAGCGCACTTCTGCTCGATGTGCGGTCCTACTTTCTGCTCCATGAAGATCTCCGAAGAAGTCCGCGAGTATGCGGCGAAGGAAGGACTTTCAGAAGACGAAGCGCTTGAAAAAGGCATGCAGGAAAAGGCTGATGAATTCGCTGAAAAAGGCGCTGAAATCTATTCCTAGCCGCGAACTGAACTGCGAACACTGTGAGTGACCAACCTCCTAGAATTCTCTATTGCCGTTGCGCTTTCGCCGGGGTCGTTCCGGGAGACGTCAAAGATGAAGTGCTGAACCGCCTCTGCGAGTCCGGCGTTTCATTCGAGACCGTTTCCGATCTCTGCGAAATGTCGGCGCGCAAGGACCCGAGGCTCACGCAGATTTTCGAAGGCGACTCCCCCATCAAGATCGCGGCCTGCTATCCACGGGCTGTGAAGTGGCTTTGCCACAATGCGGGGATTACATTTCCCGATGACGATTCGGTTGAAGTGCTGAATATGCGTGAGGAGACAGGCGGGGCAATCGCTGATAAGCTTCTCGAAAATTCCGAGGAATCATGAAAAACGAAGTCAATTCTCTGCAGGTCATCATTTACGAAGGCTCAGGAGCGTCGCCCTGGACTTCTGAAGATCGCGCCTCGGTTACGATGACCTTGCTCGATCAGGGATACTCCGTTTTGAGGGTTTCTGAAACGGCGAGTCAGGCCAGTCTGACGCAGTTTGATCAATCTATCCCCGTGATTGTCCTCGGTCAGTTCACAGGAACGCCGCCGACCGTCGTTGATGAGTCCGGTGATATCAAAATCACGACCCGCGATACGAGCGGGCTCGCAACCGACGCGGTCACTGCTCTCGTGTCGGAGATTCGGGACGAGATGAACGTTAGTCTCAACCAGCCCAACGTGAACGGTGCGTGGAAGCCCTGGTTTCCGGTAATCGATTACGATCGGTGCACCAACTGCATGCAGTGCCTCAGCTTTTGTCTCTTCGACGTCTACGGCGTCGATGATGAGAAGCAAATCCAGGTGCAGAACAACGACAACTGCAAAACGAACTGCCCCGCCTGCTCCCGGGTTTGCCCGGAGGTGGCGATCATGTTCCCGAAATATGCGTCGGGTCCGATCAATGGCGAACAGGTCAATCAGGCCGATCTCGAGCGCGAAAGCATGAAAGTCGACATCACCTCCCTCCTCGGCGGTGATATTTACTCGAGTCTGAAAAACCGCAGTGAGAAAGCGAAATCACGATTCTCGAAAGAGCGCAGCCCTGACAAAGCACTCGGAGAGAGGAAGCGCTGTCTCACGAAACTTCAACAGTCCGGCATCATTCCCGCCGAAGTCCTCGCCGAGCTCGATCTTGAGTCGCTCCCCTCACCTGAAGAAATTCAGAGAAAGGCAAAGGAGCTTTCAGAGCTGCGCGGTGAATCGTAAAAGCGGGCGATGTTGGATGGTCCGCTTGAACCTCATTATCGGGACGATCTCCCGAATGAGCAAAAGCCGATCCTGCTCTACATTCTTCCCGTTGTTTTCTTCCTTGTCGTTGGCTGGCCCATATGGCAAGTGAATCGGCCGCCCTTTTCGCCGGAATTGTTAAAACAACTCGCGCCGGGAATGAGCAAAGCAGCGGTGTTGGAAATCCTGCCTGAACCAACCGAAATTGAAGGATCGACTTGGAGCTATTCACGAAAGCATTCCCGGCCCATCATTTATCTCTACTTCGATGAAAACGGCCGCTTCCGGAGTTCTGAATATGATGATTGAGTGCACCGTCCATTCTCTCGGCCGGAACAATTTGTCCGTCCCTTAGAGCGGTCCCATAGAGCGCCTGTCAGTTACTTGAAACCTACTGTTTTGACGAACCCACCTGCATCCACACTACAAACCTGTCGCGAGGGGCTCGCTGAGAAGGTTCGCCTTGTCGAGCAGGATCCCGATAATATCCAGCGCCAATGCGACCTCGCCGCCCATTACAATCTACTTGGAGACAAGCTGATTGACGAAGGTCTCTCGAAAGAAGCGCTCCAGGCGTATCGTGGCGGGCTCGCTGTTTATGACGCCCTCGCAGAGCAGGACGCGGAACTCCCATTTGTGCAGGCCGAACGATCCGGGAGCTACCAAAAGATCGGTGACGCTCTGCTCCGGGACGGTCGGAACGACGAGGCCCTGCAAGCGTATCGAGCCAGGCTCGCGATTAATGAAGACCTCGCACGGAAAAATCCGGAAAAACCTTATCGTCAACACGAGCTGGTCAACAGCCATGAAGCTCTCGCCAACGCACTGCTGCAAGCGGGTGAGCACGACGAAGGGAGACAAACCTTCCGCAACGGTTTTGCCATCCTTGAACGCCTCGCAGAACAGGCCCCCGAAAACAGAATGCACCGGATCAATCTGTTCCACGGCCTGAGCAGCTTCGGTAAAATGCTGACGCGCGCAAATCTTCCCGAAGATTCCGAGCAGGTCTATCGGGAGGCTCACGCTCTCGCCGAACGCCAGGTAGAGCTAAAGCCTGACGATATCAGTTGGCTGAGCTATTTAGCCCTCAGTCATGATCGCATCGGCACCATCCTGTTTGAAAAAGATCTGTATGAAGAGGCGCTGCAAGCTTATCGCAAGAGTCTTGCTCTCCATGAACGCCTCGAAAACAGGAAACCTGAAACCACCGTCGGGCAACGAAACATCGCCCTGAATCACGAGAAAATAAGCCTGACATTACTCCGCTTGGGCTTCTCCGATGAGGCGCAGCAAGCTCAGCGTACCGCCCTCGCGATCCGCGAACGCCTCCCCGAAATAGAGCGCAAAAGCCGGGAGTGGCGGGATCAGTATTTCTAGTATGCGGAGACAGCTTAATCGTTCGATCTGGTATTTTCAGTTCTATAATCCACGCCGCACGCTGTATCTCTATTCGTGTTTTGCCGGTGCGACTGACTTCCACCAAATAAACATCCCCATCGCGATCAGACCAAGATTCTGCGCAATTTTCACGGGGTAATTCATTTCCCCGGTGCCGCCGAAACAGCCACAGCTGATATCGAGGCCGCGAACCCAGGCGGTTATGATGAGGAGCGTGAAGACTGCGACCATTCCGGTGATGAGAAAGCTCGCGCTTCTCGCAAGGCGGTCCCACATTACGGCGATGCCGGAAATGACTTCGAGCCACGGCAGGTAGAGTGCGACCGCGACGGCGTAGGGGTCGCCGATGATATCAAAATTCCGTACCGCATCGGCAAACCCGATCGGGTCTTTGATTTTCGCGATCCCGCTCCAGATGAAGAGCGCGCCGAAAACGAGTCGCAGGACAAAGATAAAATGCTTCATTCCCCTGCCCTTTCTTTGCGATAGGCCTCGGCGAGCAAACTCACGGGATGACGCACTTCGGCGTTCCCGCCGAGTCCGTTCTGAATCTGAAGGTGACACCCGGGGTTTGCTGTCGCGACGAGCGTGGCTCCTGTTTTCTCGATACACGCGACTTTATCCCTCTGGAGTTTCCCTGCCTGCTCCGGTTGCGTGATGTTGTAAATGCCGGCGCTGCCGCAGCAGTCGGTCGCATTTTCCAGTTCCACCATCTGGAGTCCGGGGATCGCATTGAGAATCGATCTCGGCTGACTCGAAATGCCCTGACCGTGACAGAGGTGACACGCCTCATGGTAGGTCGTGCGAATGGACTCGGAAGCCTCCCCCGTAGGTCTTCTGAAACCGATCTCGACGAGCCATTCGGAAATATCCCGCACCTTACTGTCCCACTGACGCGCCTTTTCAGTGTAGGTGTCATCATGTTTGAGGATCCCGCTGAAATGCTTGAGATGAGAACCACAACCGGCCGCATTCGTGATGATCGCGTCGAGCGAATCAAGGTCGAACAAGTCAATCATGTGCCGTGCCTGAACAGCCGCCTGGTCCAAGTCTCCGTTGTGAGCGTGTAAGGAGCCGCAACAGCCCTGCGAGCGCGGGGTGACGACTTCACAATCGTTCGCGAGGAGGACATCGACGGTGTCGCGATTCGTATGGGAAAAGACGAGATCCTGAACGCAGCCGGTCAGCATACCGACGCGGTGTTTTTTCGTTTTGGCAGGCTCGATTTCCTCGATCAGCGCGTCGGAGAAATGACGTTGCACGATCGGAGTGGTCGGCTCGAGGTCTCTGAGATTTTTCGGGAGCAATCGAAGCACGCCGCTCGCCCTGACGAGACGAGACATTCCGCTCGCCTGATAGAGCCAGAGGGCGCGGCCTACGAGCCTGAGCTTCCATTGTTGGGCAAAGAGCTGCTTCAGCGCGAGCCAGCGCCAGAAACGACGCTCGGGATGAAAAAGAACATCTGCTTCCTCGATTTCGGCACGGGCGTTTTCGAAGAGAACCGGGTAGTCGACTCCGGCGGGACAGGCGGTGGTGCAGGCGAGGCATCCGAGGCAGTAATACATTTCCTCACCGAAGGCCTTCGTCACCTCGAGTTCGCCATCGGCGATGGACCGCATCAGGGCGATGCGGCCTCGCGGGCTGTTCCGTTCTTCCCGTGTCTCAAGGTAGGTCGGACAGCTCGGCAGGCACATCCCGCAGTGCATGCACTGCTGGACCACGGAGTAATCGAGATCGCTCATGTATTTGAGCGGTCGCATCGTCGTTGGATCGCTCATGATTCAGCGGTGTCGAGATCAAAGATTTTACCGGGATTGAGAAGACCGGCCGGATCGATCGCGAGTTTGATCTGCTTCAGCAGCGGGTAGCTGGCGTCGGCGAACTGCTCGTGGAGAAAGGGTTTCTTCGCGAGCCCGACGCCGTGTTCGCCGGTGATGGTGCCTCCGAGCTCGATCGTTTTCGTGAAAATTTCGGCGAGAGCCTCTTCGACGCGTTCCATTTCCTCCTTGTCGGTTTCGTCCGTCAGAATAGTAGGATGAACGTTGCCATCACCGAAGTGGCCGAAGGTGGCGACTTCGAGATTGTGTCGAACGCCGACTTCCTCGACAAATTCCACGATCTCGACGAGGCGGCTCCGGGGAACGGTGACGTCTTCGAGAATCGTCGTCGGCCGAATCCTTGCGAGCGCGGAGAAAGCGGTCCGCCGGGCGGAGGCGAGACGCGTCGCATGAGCATCGTCTTCGGCCTGCTCGACCTCGATCGCTCCGTTTTCGCGGGCGATCGCCGCCATCGCCGCGACTTCATCCTCGACGACGCTGACTGGGCCGTCGGTTTCCATGAGCACGACCGCAGCCGCCTCGGTGGGCAGGCCGACCTTCGCATAATCTTCGACGCTGGCGCAGGTCTTCTTGTCTAGAAACTCGAGGGTGCAGGGAATGATCTGCTTTTCGATAATGTCAGAGACCGTCTTCGCGGCTGCGGCCATCGAATCGAAGGAGGCGAGCAGCGTTCTTCGTGCGACCGGTCTCGGCACGAGCTTGAGGAGGACTTTCGTGATGATGCCGAGGGTTCCTTCTGATCCGATGAAGAGATCTTTCAGCGAGTAGCCGGCGACGTCTTTAACGCACTTCGAACCGAGCCAGGCGACTTCACCGTTGGCGAGGACGACTTCCATGCCCATGACGTAGTCGCGCGTCACCCCGTATTTGAGTCCGCGGAGGCCACCGGAGTTATTGGCGACGTTTCCTCCGATCGTCGAAATTTTCATCGAACCGGGATCAGGTGGGTAAAAGAGTCCGTGTGGAGTCGCGGCGTCGTCGATCGCTTTCGTGATCACTCCGGTTTCGCAGAGAACCGTTAAATTAGCGGTGTCGAGCTCGAGAATCTGATTCAGGTGCACGAGGCAGAGGACGATTCCACCCACGACGGGAACGCTTCCGCCGGAGAGCCCGGTGCCGGAGCCACGCGTCACGATAGGAATTCCGAGAGAGGCGGCCAGTTTCACGATCGGAGCGACTGCTTCCGTATTGCGCGGGAGGACGACGCAGCTCGCTTTTCCTTTCAACGCGGCGGTTCCATCAAAGCCATAGGGAATGAGATCTTCGGGACTCGTGAGGACGTTTCCTTCGCCGACTATATCACTGAGTGCTTGGATTAAGGCTGAGTCTATTCGATCTGAGTTCGGCGGAGATTTCATACGTGTGCGATGGCCTAGAAATAACCCGCTTGCTGCGCGAATCACAAGTCCGCAGAATAGCCTTTTTCCGGAACTGAGGATTCAATGCTCATCCCCCCTATGCGCCATAGCGTCCCGGTGTCATCGAGCCTACTCTTGAAACTGGTGAACTCGAGCCCTACATGCCGTTTCTGGCATTCGATCGTATCGGTCGGAACGGTTTCCTCTGCCCTGTTTGCAGCGGCGAGTGTGGCCGCGACGGATATCACTCCGGAAAAGGCCGAGTTCTTTGAAAAGAAGATCCGCCCCGCTCTCGTTGAGCATTGTTACAAGTGTCACGACTCGACAAGTGACAAATTAAAAGGCGGCCTCGCTCTCAATTCGCCCGCCGGGATTCGTAAGGGTGGTGACAGTGGCGATGTCATCGCGACGAACGATCCTGAAACGAGTTTGCTCATCGAGGCCATTCGCTATCAGGATAAAGAGTTTCAGATGCCGCCTAAAACGCCTCTGCCGGCCTCTGTCGTCGCCGATTTTGAAAAGTGGATCGCGATGGGTGCTCCGGATCCCCGCCCTGAAGTCGATTCGAAGCCGAAAGCTCTCACCGGAATGAGTTCGGAGGAAGGCCGCGATTTCTGGGCCTTCCGCCCCCGCGAAGCCGTCGAGCCGCCCGTTGCCGCCGAGGGGGAAAGCAATCATCCTGTTGACCGGTTTCTCCTCGCTGCGATCAAGGAGAACGGCCTCACCCAGTCACCTCCTGCTGACAAGGCGTCGTGGTTGAGGCGCGTGACCTTTGATCTCACGGGGCTTCCACCCACGCCCGGTGAGCTCAGTGCTTTCGCAGCCGACGACAGCCCCGCTGCTTACAGCAAGGTGGTGGATCGACTTTTGGAATCGCCCGAATACGGCGTCCGCTGGGGGCGTCACTGGCTCGACGTCGCGCGCTACGCTGATTCCAACGGTCTCGACGAGAATCTGACGTATGGGCATGCCTGGCGCTATCGGGATTACGTGATCGACGCTTTCCAGAAGGACCTCCCCTTTGATCAGTTTATCATCGAGCAAATCGCCGGTGATTTGCTCCCGGACGCGACGGAGCAAAACTATATCGCGACCGGATTTCTCGCGCTCGGCGCCCGCGTTCTTGCCGAGCCCGACAAGGAGAAACTCGAAATGGATGTGATCGATGAACAGCTCGACACGACCGGAAAGGCGTTTCTTGGACTGACGTTAGGGTGTGCCCGCTGTCACGACCATAAATTCGACCCTATCATGCACGCCGACTATTACTCGCTTGCAGCGGTGTTTCGGAACTCGATGAATTTTGCCGAGACCAACACCGGCGTGATCAGTCACTGGTTTGAGCGCGATTTTTCCACGGAAGAGGAGAAGGAAACGCTCAAGGGCTGGGAAGAGAAAATCAAGGCGGCGAAGAGTGCTGCCTCATCGTTCAAGAACAAAGCGGTCAACGATATTCGCGCCAATGCCCGTGCGCGATCGGTTGATTATCTGGAGGCTGCGACACGTTTTGATTCGGGCGCCTCTCTCGTCGTGATCAGTGAAATAGCGGAAGCGTCGAGCCTGCATCCGCGGATTTTGATGAATACGAGACGCCATCTCGATGTGAATCGGGATTCGGAAGTCTTTTCGCCATGGTGGAAGTTCTTTGAAGCCGGTGACCCGGCGGGAATGCGAAGCTTCTACGAAGAGAATTTCGGCAAAGCGGTGCTCGACTTTACCGAACTCCAAAAAAAGGATCCGGAAGCTAAGACGCTGCCCGATCCTAAACTTGAGGCGTTTCGGGCCGCTCTTTTTGACCTGAGCGGTTTTCTCACGGTTCCGGCAAAGCCTGAGCACGCCTTGACGAAAGAGAGCCTCGCCGAATATAACAAGCTCGAGGAGGAGGCCCGTCTCATCGAAATCAGCGCTCCGGACGCCCCGGGGGCGATGGGCATCTCGGACCGCAAAGAGATTAAGCCGAACCTCGCGATTCACATTCGCGGCAGCCATCTCAACCTCGGGAAGAAAGTTCCTCGTGCGATTCCCGCCGTTTTCCCCAATCCCGCCGCCGCTTTTCCTGAGAAGGCGAGCGGACGACTCGAAGTCGCGAAATGGCTCGCTGATCCGGAGAATCCCCTCACCGCGCGCGTGATCGTGAATCGGATCTGGGGCTGGCACTTCGGGACAGGACTCGTTGCTTCGACCGAAAATTTCGGAGTGATCGGTGATCGCCCGAGTCATCCCGAACTTCTCGACTGGCTCGCGAACTGGTTTGTTGCCAATGACTGGAGCGTTAAGAAGTTGAATCGACTTATTACGCTTTCCAAGTCATACGGAATTTCGACGGCACCGGTCAATGATCGCTATGAGACTGCGGATCCCGGCAACCGGCTCCTCTCGCATTTTCCTATCAAGAGGCTCGAAGCGGAGGCCATTCGGGATTCGATCCTCGCTGTATCGGGCCGGCTCGACCTCGAGCAGGGAGGAAAGACGATTCCGCTGCGAAACCGTCAGATGGTTTTCAATCACACTTCGAAGGATCACACCTCCTACGACTCGGTGCGCCGTTCCGCCTTTTTGCCCATCGTCAGGAACAACGTCTACGATTTGCTCCCGCTTTTTGACTTCCCGGATCCTACGATGCCGACGGGAAGCCGGCAGTCCACCGTGATTGCTCCGCAGGCGCTCTTGATGCTGAACAGTCCGCTCCTGCGGGAAAGCGCCGCCGCGTTCGGGAGCCGTCTCCTCGCGTCCGCCGGAACCGTGCCCGAGCGGATTGAGGAAGCCTGGCTGCTCGCGTTCGGTCGCCGTCCATCAGAGCGCGAGACGGAAATGGCAGAGGCCTTTATCGAGTCCGGAAACGGTGAAAACGAACAGTGGCAGCTCTTCTGTCAAAGTCTTTTCGCCTCAAACGAATTTATCTACCTGAATTGAAAACGCAGCTCAATCGCCGACAATTATTGGGAACCGGAGCACTCGGTTTCAGCCAGCTTGCGTTCCAGTCACTGCTCGGTTCGGAAAAAGATGTGCCGCAGCCGCACCATCCGGCACGGGCCAAGCGGGTCATCTTTCTTTTCATGAAAGGCGGGCCGTCGCATATCGACACGTTTGATCCCAAGCCGATGCTGGACAGGGATCACGGCAAGCCGCCGCCCTTCGACCTGCCCCGCGTCACCTTTGCGAAGCAGGGAAATCTCCTGAAGTCGCCGTGGAAGTTCAAAAACTACGGCGAGAGCGGCCTCCCCGTGAGTGAGCTGTTCCCCAACGTCGCTCAATGCATCGACGATCTCTGTGTGCTCCGCTCGGTCCACGGCACCAATCCGGCTCACGGCGGCGCCCTGCTCAAGCTTCACACGGGCAGTGACACCTTTGTAAGACCGAGTATGGGCTCGTGGATTTCCTACGGGCTGGGGTCCGAAAACCGGAATCTCCCCTCTTTCATCACGATTTGTCCGACGCTCGCTCATGGTGGCGTCAACAACTGGGGCGCGGCGTTTCTGCCTCAAAGCTGTCAGGGCACGCCGATGGGAACGGCAAGCTCGAAAGCGCAGGATGCCAAGGTCAATCACATCGCCAATGCATCGCTTTCCCCGGTCGATCAGCGCAAGCAACTCGATTTTATCCAGGCGCTGAATCAGCGGTCGATCGATCGCAATCCACAGGAGGAGGCGCTCGACGCACGCTTGCAGTCCTACGAACTCGCTTACCGCATGCAGACGTCGATGCCCGATGCGCAGGATCTCTCCGGTGAAACGGAGGTGACGAAGAAACTTTACGGTATCGATGATCCCGTCACTGAGGATTTTGGCCGACAGTGCCTTCTCGCGCGCCGTTTTTGTGAGCGCGGGGTGCGGTTCGTTCAGGTGACGCACAGCGATTCCGAAGTCCAGTGGGACCAGCACGGCAATCTCTACCAGGGGCACACCAAGAATGCCGCCGAGGTCGACAAGCCGATTGCGGGATTGCTTAAAGATTTGAAGTCGCGGGGATTGCTCGAGGATACGCTGGTGATCTGGGGTGGCGAGTTCGGTCGGACGCCCACCGCTCAGGGGACCAACGGGCGGGACCACAATCCGCATGGTTTCACCGTCTGGATGGCCGGAGGCGGCGTCAAAGGCGGCATGGCCTACGGCGCGACCGATGATTACGGTTATTACGCGGTGCGGGACAAAATGCACGTCCACGATCTTCACGCGACGATTCTTCACCTGCTGGGGCTCGATCACGAGCGTCTCACCTTCCGTTACGCGGGACGGGATTTCCGTCTCACCGACGTCGACGGGCACGTCGCAAAGGCGATTTTAGCCTGAATAGCAGGGCTTTGGCCCGAAGACTGCTCCTGTTCACGGCGCTCGGGCGTATTCTGATAAAATGGGAGCTTTTCATGCTCTATTTGCACAATTGCGATCGTGCGCTATATCTCACTCAACCTATGGCTATCACTATTCCCGAAATTCCAGAGGACGCTCCTTTTTCAGCAGAACAACGTCAGTGGCTTAAATCCTATCTGATGGAGTTGGCTAAGTCCATTTCTTCAGGCGCACAGGCGATTCCGTCCGGTGCGGCAGGAAAACCGCGCGCCCTTTTTCTATACGGAAGTCAAAGCGGCAACGCTCAGGCACTCTCCGAAGGCTTCGCTGAGCGTTTAATGGAAAGTGGCTGGTCCGCTGATGCAGTGGATATGGAAGATCACGCGAGCGTGAATCTTCAGATGGAACCTCTCGTTCTGATTATCACGAGCACATGGGGCGAAGGTGATCCACCGGACAACGCGATCGAGTTCTGGGAAAAGTTTTCTTCGGATGATCAGGCCACGCTTGGAAACACCCGTTTTTCGGTTCTCGCGCTGGGTGATACAAATTATGCTGACTTTTGCGAAATGGGGAAACGTTTCGACGCCCGCCTTGAAGAACTGGGTGCGAAACGCATCGCAGCACGAGTTGATTGCGACGTCGATTACGAGGATCTCGCTGAAGAGTGGTTCCGCGTTGTGAACGGGAAACTGGAAGAAATCGGGAAAGAAGTGTTCACGACTACGGTGACTACGAGCGGTGCGGCCGAGGTCGAGTCACTCGAGAACATCCCCTTCGGGAAAAAGCGCCCCTTCCCTGCTCCGATGAGTTTCCGGAAGAAGCTCAATTTATCCTCTTCCGACCGCGACACGCGCCACATTGAGCTCAAGCTCGACGGTTCCGATCTCGAATACGAGGTCGGTGATGCGATCGCCACGTTCCCCAAGAACGATCCGGATCTCATCGACGAGATGCTCTCGATCCTTCCTTTCAACACCTCCGTTTCCGTAACGGTGCCTGACGGAACGAAGAAGCCACTCCGCGACGCGCTTCGCGAAGACTACTCGATTCGCCTGATCACGAAATCGCTGATGAAGAAGTGGCAGACTCTGACTTGTCACCCCTATCTCGACGCGATTATTGACGACGACAAGTCACTCAACGAAGTGATCGAAGGAAAAGAGATCATCGATTTGCTCTATGACTTCCCCGCCGATTTCAAGAGCGGTCAGGATTTCGTGAATTTACTGCGCAGGCTCCAGCCGCGTCTCTACTCGATCGCCTCCAGCCCGAAGAAGCATCCCGGCGAGGTTCACCTCACGGTGGCAAAGGTGACTTACGAAACGCACGGACGCGTCCGCAAGGGCGTTTGCTCGACCTTCCTCTGCGAAGGGCTCGAAGAGGACGAGGAAATCCGCGTGTTCATGCAGCCGACGAAGCATTTCAAGCTGCCTGAAGATCTTACCAAAGATGTCATCATGGTCGGCCCCGGAACCGGAATCGCCCCGTTCCGCGCTTTCCTGGAAGAGCGTGAAATGACGGAGGCCCCCGGCCGTAACTGGCTCTTCTTCGGTAACCCGCACGAGAAGACCGACTATTTCTATCAGGACGAGTTCGAGGCGATGCAGAAAAAGGGTGTCCTCACCCGCATCGACGTCGCGTGGTCACGGGATCAGGCTTACAAGATTTACGTTCAGGACAAGATTCGCGAGTTCTCCGAAGAGGTCTGGAAATGGATCGACGGAGGCGCTCACTTCTACGTCTGTGGCGACGCCAATTACATGGCTCCCGACGTCGAGAAGGCGCTTTTCGAACTGATCCGCAAGTATGGTAATCTCAACGATCAGGGCGCGGCAGATTATCTCAAGCGACTCAAAGACGAAAACCGCTACCAGCGCGACGTCTATTAATTTCGACCCCGTCGGTGCGTAACGGGCGATGCGTAGCGGAAGGAGGATTCCTTCCGGGCGTCGCATGGTTCGTGCGTGGGGTGGTGTCGACGGTCGGAACGAGTTTCGTTCCGCTACGATGGGAGATTCGCGGCGGCTGCTCGGCCGGGAGTCTTCGCTGCGTCTTCCGGCGGGAAACGCCTGCCAGCTCGATGACTCGTCGATTTCGGCCCGGTGTTGCGTAGCGGGCGGTGCGTAGCGGGAGGAGGATTCCTTCCGTTTGTGCGCGAGCGGTCGGAACGAGTTTCGTTCGGCTACGATGGGGCGGGAAACGCCTACCCTGGATCGCCTCTCGACGATTGTCACGAGCGCGGAGAACGCGTTGGTTTGCCAGCGGGCTGAAGGCTCGTCCGCGGACGTGATTCATTCGCCAAATCGCGACGCCCGGAAACCAAGCAGGGTCAGGTCGAAGACCTAACCCTGTTGAGTGAGTGGTTCAACCCTGTCCGGTCTGCGACCTGACAGGGTTGGATGGAGAGACTTTGTGCTCTATTTCTTGAACATCTCGTTCGTGTCGTCGCCGCCACTGAGGACGTAGGCAACGAGGTCGAGGATTTCCTCTTTCGTGAGCATGCTCAGAAGCATTGGCGGCATGGGTGAGACTTTCGACACTTCGATGCTTTTCACTTCTTTGCGGTCGACGTTGACGCGCTGATTCGGGTCGGAGACGTCGGTGTTCAGCGTCACGTTGTCACCGCTGAGGTTAACAACGACGCCGCTGACGACTTCCCCGTTGTTTCTCGTAACGACGATGGGCGCGAACTGCTCGTTGATCTCTTTGCTCGGATGAATGATCTGATCGAGGAAATCATGTGGCGAGTAACGGCCTCCCGCTCCGGTGAGATCGGGACCGGTCATGCCGCCGCCATCTGCGAAACGGTGACAGGCGTAACAGGCGGCTGCGGCGAACATCTTGCGACCGTTCGCGAAGTCGCGCTTCGTCATCCCGGTTTCTGCTGCCTTGCTGAGTTCTTCGAGCGTCCACATCGTCGGCGTTCTACCGACGAAGATCGCGCCGACGTTTTCGATCGCAGATTTCACTTCCGCTTTCTTCGCGATGAGTTCGGCGTGCTCTTTCTTCTCGGCTTCGGTGAAGGTGGCAAGCGCGTCATTGCGAATGAACTCGATGAACTTCGTGAAGCTCGCTCCGCCTTTGTAGTTCGCTGCTTTGAGGAACCAGTTGAGGAAAGCAACGCGTGTCTCGCTTGTCCAGCCGGTTTTAACCATGCGGAGGCTTCGTGCGTATTCCATTTGCTCTTCCTGTGAAACGGCAGACTCGAGCAACGCGATCCCCTTCTCAGCAACCGTCGGCGACTGGAGGTAGGCGAGCGTTTCGAGGAGGAGCCAGTTCAGGTCGAACTGTCTGGCAGGAAGTGAGGGATCAAGTGCGGCGATGAGCTCTTTCTGTGTCGCTTCGTCAGGATCGCCGAAACGATGGATCGCGATCTGGATCGTGCGGGCCACGGTGAGCTTCGTGCGGTGCTTCAACGACGCAAAATCGTGGGCAACGAGCGCGTTCAGGATTGCGTCACGCACGGCGGGATCGGCAGCGGCTTCGCCCTCGGCGCGTTGCTGAGGATCGGTTCCGACGAGCCGGGCCAGTGCGAGCAGTGCAACGGCCTGCTTGTCAGGATTGCTTTCGTTGAGCGCTTTCTCCTGCCAGCTCGCTGCCGGCTGATGCTCCAGGATAACGCGAGCGGCGGAGCTGATCCAGCGGTCGGCATGATCGAGGTGAGGCCACGCTGCGGCAATCGCTTCGGGGCTCTGAACGCCGTGGAAGGCTTCGAGTTCGTGGCGTAACTTCGCGGCCGGAGTGATTTCCTCGACTTCGGTTACGGGCTCGGTGGACTCGTCACCCGTGTAGGTAACGCGGTAGAGACCGGACTGAACGCGGCGACCGCCGATCGCAAAATACATTGCACCGTCTTTCGGATGGATGATCGCATCGGTTACGGGTAGCGGGGCTCCGGTAATGAATTCCTCTTTCGTGCCGGAGTAGCTGGCCCCCTTTTGCTCGAGTGAGACGGCGTAGACCTTGCCCCAGCTCCAATCCATGATGTAGTAGGCTTCCTGATACTTCTTCGGGAATTTAGCGCCGTAACCGAAGAGCGTTCCCGTAGGTGAGCCCGGACCGATGTTGAGTGTCGCGGGGAGTGTGTCAGGATAGAACTCAGGGTATTTCCCCGCTCCGTTGCGCCAGCCGTATTCGCCGCCGCTGACGACGTGGTTCACCCGTGTCGGACGATACCAGGGAGTGTTGAAGTCATACTCCATATCGGCGTCGTAAGTGAAGAGCTCGCCCTGCCGGTTGAGTGATCCACCGTAGATGTTCCGGAAACCGGAAGCAAAAATTTCGAATTCTTTTCCGTCACGTGAGATGCGGTAAACGATGCCGCCGGGAGAAAGAACGTGGCGGTTGTGGCCGCGGCCGTCGGGCATACGGGGAAGAAGATGATCGTCGCCCCAGATCTTGGCAACGGGTGACGAATCCGGAGTGCTCTCTTTCGGGCCTCCTTCGATCACGGCGTTGTTTCCGGTGATGAGGTAGAAATACTTGCCGTCAGGCGTGGGAACGACGGCGTGAACGCCGTGGTCGCTTTTGGACTCGAAGGCGCGGAGCAATTCGACTTTGTCGAGTTCGCCGTCCTTGTCGGTATCGGAGATGCGGTAAAAGCCGGAGGTGGCTTTCTGTTCGTAGTCATTGACGCCTGCGTAGAGGTGACCATCGGCGAAAACCATGCCGTTGATCGCACGGATATTGATCGGCACTTTTTTGACGTCCTTTTGCTGGAGTGTTTCCCCCGGAGCCGGCGCCGGGAAGTGGTAAAGGTCGCCATACTGATCGCTCGCGTAGATCTCGCCTTTATCATCGCTCGCGAGCGCTACCCAGGACCCCTGGTCGCCACCGGGAACGGAATAGAGAAGCTCGGCTTTGAAGCCTTCGGGCACTTTGACGCGATCCACCGGCGTTGCGGTGTTTTCGCCGATCGCTGGTCCGACCGCTGCTTTCGGTTTCGGTTTGGCAGGCGCCTTGGCTTTCGCCGCCGCTGCTTTCCCTTTAGGCATTGCTTTGCCCTTCCCTTTGGCGGGAGCCTTTCCTTTGCCTTTCGGCTTGGGCTTCATGATTTCCTGCGCGTCGTTGGGAATGTCCGCTTTCGCCCACGGGGTGACACCACCCTCGGGAAGCACTTTCAGGCGGATGTCCTTGATCTGAACCTTCATCGCAGGGCCCTGGTGGACCTGAAACGCGAGGAGGCCTTCGAGCGAGCGGTTGGCTTCATCGTAATCGTCAATCTGAGCGGTGAGCTGTCCGTTCACCTTGTGTGTGAGGTGATTGCCCCGGGCGATGACTGTGTATTCGTTCCACTCAGCGGTGTTGACGGCGACAGGATCGCGATCGGCGACCTGCCATTTGCGTCCTTCTTTATCCACTGCGACGGATTGACCGTTCTTCGCGACGATTCCGCGTCCGCGTTCGTGATAGAGCATCGCGTTGTTCTCCGCAGTCGGATGAACGTCGCACTGGTATCCGCCGATGGACCATTTTCCGATCTCCGGCATCGCCTTGCTGCGATACTGGATACCGCTGTTATTCCCTTCAACCTTGATCTTGGCGTGAAGTTCGAAATTCTTCAAGATCCCGCCCTGCCAAATCAGAAACTGATTGTAGGTGAGCGTTTCGGGTCCGCCCGTTTTCCCGGTAATCGCGCCGTCTTCGACGGACCAGAGTTCCGGATTGCCATCCCAGCCCTTGAGGGTTTTCCCGTCAAAGAGGGAGACAAAATCCGCTCCCGGTTTTTTATCGTCAGCCTGAGATGGCAAAAGCATCGCTGCGGATAAACCACAGGTGAGTGCCAGTGTTAGAAGAGGATTCAATCGCATCCTCCAATAATGCCCCAGTGGGTCAAAAAATCACGAACATAACCGCGTGAGTGGCGGCAAGTTTTGTATCCAATTTATGGAGGGAACTATTCCAGTTCCGGAGGGTTGTTCCCATACGTCCAACCCGCTGAAAAGGCGGGAGCGGGAACTCCTTTAGCGGGCTCGTCCGGTTTCAACTCGTTGGCGAGTTCGATTCCCTTGTCACGTATCTGATCGCCCGCTTCGGGGATGAGATTGCTGTAGGCGGTGAGGCGGGTCTCATATCCCCCGCCCTGCGGCCCCATCGCTTCGGTGGTGGGCACGTAGCCGACGCAACCGTTCGCGAGGCTCACCGGCCAGGTAAACGGGAATTTTGACTCGGCTTTCTGCTGCAAGCCGAACTCACAAAAGTATTCCGCCGGGTTGCTGATGAAGACGGCAGGGCCGATCTGGATCGTTTGAACCTCGACGCTGCGTGTCGGCTCGTTCTCCGCGAGGGCGTCGAGAATCACGATTTCCTTGGCCCAGACCCATTCCTGTATCGCGGCGGCTTCGGTTGGCTTCTCTTTGACGAGTTCCTGACTTTGCTTCAAGCGTTCGGGCGAGGGCATTCGCCGTGGGATTTTGAGGACGGTCTGACGTCGATCGACGGTCGCTTCCGTGGTTCGTGCGGCCTCGGGGATGTTGTAGAGAACTTTCACGACCTCGGCGCCGACACTGCCGCCGACGCGGAGCGCATCTGCTTCGCCGCCGGGACGACGGGTTGGCGAGGCGTTGTCGACCTGGGTGACGTCACCGGAGTTGCCGTTGAGGAAGACGACGACGACATCCTCGCCGAAGGTGCTTCGGATCACTTTCTCCATCGCCCAGGGCCAGTTGGCTGAAATCCCCTGGGGGCTGGCGGTGGCATGACAGGCAAAGTTGACGACGCAACCTTTGAGATTGCCTGACTCATCGTAAGCGCCGATCACGCCGACTTCCGGATCGATCGGTCCCGCGGGCTCGATCATGTCGGGATTCCCGTAGCGGGGATGAGTGTTCGCGAGGCCGTTTTTCATTTTCCACCGGCGGTTGAAGCTCACGTTCTCCTCGCTGCCGCTGCCGAAAGCCAAACCGAGTTCACTCCGCGTTTCCCAGGCGCGGGAGACCGCTGCGACAATGCCATCGATCATTCGTGCGATGTAAACGGGATCGGCGGCGGATGATTGCTCGTAGGCGAGGTCCTGGACGAGCTCGCTTGTATGGTCAAAATCACCGGGGATGACCATACCGGTCGGGCCTGATGAGTGGGAATGGGAAGCGCCAATCAGAATCGAGTCGGCGGGAATGCCGGTCAGCCCGGTGATGCGACGCCGTGCCTCTGCGACGTGTCTTTCATCAATGAAAAGAGCGTCCAGCCCCACGAGCGCGGCGCTTTTCCCGCCGCTCTCGAAAACCACGGCCCGTGCTTTGCAGGCATCGTGGAACTTCGTGTGGTAGCCCTTCGAGTAGCCGCCGGGGCGTTCCATGCCGATGTCGGGCGATATATCCCAATCGGCGAAACCGGTTTTCACCGGATCGGCGTTTACGAGGGCGACACTGCTCAGAACGAGGATTACGAGCGAAAGCTTCATGCCCGAGACGTTAGGAAATGAAGCGGGGAAGAGAAAAGTAAATCGTTGCCGCGATCAAGGCTCTTTGAGGAGGCCCCGGAGTTTGGCGTGGACCTGAGCCGTTTTTCCCATGTAGTGATCCATCGCGTAGTCAATCGCAGCGAGTTTGATGTGTTTGGCCGAAGCCTCGTCGTTGCCCATCGCTTCGTGGTAAAGGCCGAGGTAGAGATGTGCGTAGCAAAGGTGATTTCGCTCCCGGTCCGAGAGGATCCCGTCACCATCCTGAGCCGCGGCGTTCAGAACGTCTTCTTCAGTCGCCCGCCCGGCAAACAAATCGTGGACCTCCTTCATCGGGATGCGGGAGTCGCGCTCGATAGGGATCAATTCTTTCTGCGCCTCCCCGACATTGCCACCGGGAGCACGAACCGCGCAGAGGAAATGCCAGACTGCGTTTTCGACGTCCTGAGTGTTCACGGTCTGATGACGCTCAAACTGTTCCTTCCCCTTTTGGTATTCTTCCGCGTAATAATAGGAAAGTCCCCGCTGCCAGTGATACGGATCCTGTGAAGGCTCCATTTTGATCACCTCATCAAAGTCGGCGATCGAGCCCTCGATGTCGGCTTCAAAGAAACGCGATTCCCCGCGCCGTTGCAACGCACTCGCACGGATCTGGCCGGCTTCGCTCCCTGCGACGGCTCCTTCGGTGAGGCGGATCGCTTTGTCGAAGTCGCCGGATCGGTAGGCGGAGACGATCTCTTTGATGTCACCCACTTCAGCGGTTTGCGCGACAGTGACGGTTATCAGCGTGAAAATAAAAACGCTAAGTCGGAGGTGCTGGATCATGTTTCCAGCATCCACGAAAAACGGGAGCCCGTAAAGAGCTCCCGTTTCCGAATTCGTGTGAGTTGAAGTCGCTTGCGGACTACAGCTTGAGATCCCACCCTTCGCGATACTCGCGCTTGATGAGTTTCGCTGCTTCCGGTGTGTTCGGAGAACTGAGCGTTTCCGTATCCCACTCCACCTTCTTATTGAGGCGGACGGCGAGGTTTCCAAGGAGAACCATTTCTGTGAAAGGTCCGCTGTGAGAGAACTTCGACTGAGGAAGTGTCGGATCACCGGCCTTGATTGCATCGTAAAACTCTTTGTGAGGATCTTCGTCGCGTGAGCGTGGAATCGAAGGCTCGGGGAAATCAAATCCGTCGACAAGGTTGCCGGGCTTAACGACCCAGTTGTCCTTGCTGCGATTGAACCAGACTTTCCCTCGTGATCCGATGACCACACAGCCGTAGCCGCCTTTTTCGTCGCTGCCGAAACCTTCGGTGATCTCTTCGGGTGGAAGGTTGCGCTCGCGGATCTTGCCCCCGTCGATCGAACTCTCGAGTGACCATTTCTCAGGATTGAAAACGGCATCCTTGTAGCCGTCGTACCAGACATACTTGACCGGTGGTTTCTCACCGCGCTTGGGAAACTGGTATTCGATCGTGGCCCAGGTAGGAGGCGAAAGTTCGCTTTGCGCGCCACGTCCGTCGGCACTGACAGCGCTCACGCTGGTCGGTGCGCCGAGGTCGGCTGCCCAGAAGCTCATGTCCATGATGTGACACGCCATGTCGCCGAGCGCACCGGTTCCGAAGTCCCAGTAACCGCGCCATTTGAAAGGAGCGATTTTCGAGCTGTATTCGCGGAATGGCGCAGGTCCAATCCAGAGGTCCCAGTTCACGTGCTTCGGTGCTTCCTCCGCTTCAGGCCACTCAGGGATCCCCTGTGGCCAGATAGGACGGTTTGTCCACGCGTGCACTTCCTGAACGTCACCGATCAAACCGGCGCGAATCAATTCGACCATGCGGCGCATGTGGTTCTCGGAGTGCGCCTGGTTTCCCATTTGAGTCACCACGCCGGTTTTCTCAGCAAGCTCAGTGAGCATGCGCGCTTCCCAGATACCGTGTGTGAGTGGCTTCTGACAGTAAACAGCACAATCCTTTTTCATCGCTGCCACCGCAGCGTGTGCGTGAACGTGGTCGGGAGTCGAAACGGTTACGGCGTCGATTTTGTCGCCTTCCGACTCGAGCATTTCGCGCCAGTCTTCGAAGAACTTGGCATCGGGATGATCGCCGCGGGTTTTCACCCAACCGCCACCCATGTTGGGATACTTGTCAGTGTTAACAATGTCACAAAGATGCGTGACCTGAAATCCGGCACCGGCCGAATTTGCGATGTCACTCGCGCCTTTCCCGGAGGTTCCGATTCCGGCGAGGGTGATTCTTTCGTTCGCACCGAAAACTCGGCTGGGAACGACTTGAAAATTGAAAGCAGCGGCTGCGGCAGCGGCCCCTTTTACGAATGTTCTGCGGGTGGTAGATTTTTCCATGGAAGCAATAAGCCCCGGATTCTCCGGGACAACGAATCTACGGCACTTTCCCCCTGTTCTTCAACGCCGGATTCCCGTGAAATTTGACCGGCAAATGCGATCAAGCGGGCGTTTCGTCAACGAAGAGATGTTCCCCTTCCGACTTGGCGACGACGATCGCTCCGCAGGAATCGCTGAAGATGTTCGTCGCGGTGCGGAGCATATCGAGAGGTCTGTCAACCGCGAGGATCAGGCCAATCACCACCTCCGCGTTCGGGATGCCCACGTTGTGAACGATAATCGTGATCGCAACGAGACTGGCCGAGGGAATTCCCGCGACCCCGATGCTCGTGAGGAGCGCGAGCATCACGACCATGAACTGAGTCGTCAGCGTCATGTCAAAGCCTAGTACTTGAGCAACAAACATCACCGCGACACACTCGTAAAGAGCGGTTCCGTCCATGTTGACTGTCGCACCCAGCGGAAGCACGAAGCTCGTCACTCGATTGGAAACCCCGGCACCTTCGTGGAGGCCTCTCATCGTCACCGGAAGCGTCGTAGAGCTCGACGCGGTCGAGAACGCGGTCAGGAGCGCATTGCGCATCGCGTAAAAATGCTTCCGCGGGCTGACGCCTCCGAGCGTCTTCAGGATGATCGGCATCACGATCAGCATATGGATCAGTAGCGCCGCGACGACGACGAGGAAGTATTTGCCCAGCAAAAGAACAATCGGCAACCCTGTCTGAGCAGTCGTCTCCGCAACGAGTCCGAAAACCCCAATCGGTGCGAGCCACATGACCCAGTTCGTGATGAGCAGGGAAAGCTCGTTGAGTCCCTCGAAAAATCCGAAGACGGCGCCACGTCCTGACTCGCTGATGAAGATCAGCCCGATCCCGGTGAGAAGACTCACAAAGATGAGCGCGAGCATTTTGTTGTTCGCTCCGAATGCCTCGAAGACGTTTTGCGGAATCATGCGAATGAAAAGATCCCGCACCGCGCTGAGTCCGCCTTCCTGACCCTGCAGCTTGCCGGCTACGCGTCCTTTGTATTCGTCGGCGTTGGTTTCGATCTGTTGTCTGATCGCCGGATTCGGGTTTCCGTCGACCAGTCCCGGTTTGAAGACGTTGACCACCGTCAAGCCCACCAGAATCGCGATCAAGCTTGTGAGCGCGTAGTAAGCGACCGTCTTGAATCCGAGTCTGGCAAAACCGTCCGTTTTTCCCAGTCCGGCGATGCCGACGACGATTGAAGTGAACACGAGTGGCACGATCACCATCTTCAGCAAATTCATGAAGATGGTGCCGATGTAGTCAAAAACCGAGATCAGGGAGTTTCCCACGGCGTTGAATTCCATCGGGTCCGTTGAGACCACGCAGGTGGCGTTGATCACCGCTCCGGTGATCAGAGCGAGAATCATTGCGAGGAGTATCCATTGCCACGGTTTCATAGGACTGAGTGTCTAACCCTCGTAATTCAAATTGTCGAGCCTTCGGCACAAAATTCTCCCCACACTCCCCTGTTCTCTGCTTTCAAGCGGACAGGGATTTCCTCCGGGGAGCCGCTGACTGAGCCATTGAACCGCGACGCTGATCTGCATGAGTTAGGGTGGATACCTTTGCCAAAGACCTGCACGGCGCCCCGGTGTCACCGGATGCCCGTCCGGCGTGCAGCCGGGAGACCGCTCGTTTGGATCACGGTCAAGGCCCCTGTCACTCTCCTTCCGTCTTCGCGCGGTTATCAAAGCGCATGAATTCCTTGTGGAAGGTCAGCGGGACTTCACCGGTCGGGCCGTTACGCTGTTTAGCGATGATGAATTCGGCTTCACCCCATTTGCTCTCACGATCGTCTTCGTCGTCGGCGTAGACTTCCGCACGCATGAGGAGTCCGATAAGGTCGGCGTCCTGCTCGATCGATCCTGATTCCCGAAGGTCACTCATGCGGGGCTTACCGCCACGCGAATCCGGATTCCGGTTCAACTGAGCCAAAACGATAATAGGAATGTGAAGTTCTTTCGCGATCCCTTTCAATCCACCGGAAATCTCGGCGACCTCCTTCTCCCGGCCGTCTTTACGGGCAGTGTCAGGAGACTTGAGAAGCTGCAGGTAATCCACTGCAATCAATCCGATGTCATGCTGCTGCTTGAGACGACGGGCTTTCGCCTGCAATTCGTTAATCGTCAGGCCGGGGGTATCATCGATCCAGATGGGCGCTTCCGCGAGCTGTCCGGCGACGGTCATTAACTTGGGAAAGTCGGTCTTGGAAAGGAATCCCCCCCGCAACTTCTGCATCTGCACTTTGGCACGGGAACACAATACCCGCTGAACGAGTGATTCGCAGCTCATCTCCAGACTGAAGACAGCGGTGGCAACCGGGTTGTCCTTCCGAATCGAAATGTTCTCGATAATGTTCATGGCGAATGAAGTTTTACCCATCGAAGGACGCGCCGCGATAACGATCATCTCACCCCCGTGGAAACCATTCGTCATTTCATCGAGATCGTGGAAACCGCTCATCACCCCGGCTGACTGTCCTCCTTCGCCGTTGTACATGTCATCAATGGACTGGATGACGTTGAGAACGTGAACTTTCATTTCCTCGATCCCTTTTTCCTGCTGAGTTTCGTCACGGATCTTGAGGACGCTCTTCTCAACCGAATCGAGGAAGACTGCCGCGCTCTCAGGGCCGTTGTAGGCCTCGGCGACACATTCGGTACAATCCTGAATGACGCGACGAAGGATAAATTTCTCCTTCAGGAATTCCGAGTAGTCATCAAAGAGCGCTGTCGTGGGAACGTCGTCGAGGAGGTCGGCGAGCGTCTTCGGACCTCCGACCGCATCGAGCTGCTCCTTGGAGTCGAGCTCGGTCGTGAGGACGATAAGGTCGAGTTTGCCCTCGGGACGGGTCTTGTAAAGGTGCAGCAGCGCTTCGTAAATGATGCGGTGAGCCGGGATGTAAAAGTAACCCGGATTCATCTTCTCAATCGCCTTGGGGATGATCAGGCTCGGATCGAGCAGCATACAGGAAAGCGCTGCCCGCTCGGCGTCGGCGTTGACCGGCATCGATTTGAGGCTGTTGTCAGCCTTGGACGAATACTTGTCTTTGCCGTCCTTGTTGAACTTTTTGTTCTTCCCCGGGCCTTTCCGGAGGGAGTTGTCGTCGCCGCCGTAGAACGGTGGCGCATCAGAGGAGGAGAAATCTGCCATGGAACGGAATGGGTGTTTGTGTTGGGAACGTGGGATCCGCCGTTTTACGTGCGAACAAAAAAAAGGCGGGTCTGCTATCTAAGCAACCCGCCTCAGTTTCGCAAAGTGATTCGGTCAGTAACTGACCAAAATCACTATTTTCGATTCGAAATCAGTCTTCTGCGTCTTCTTTCGATGCTCCTTCGGCATCAGCCGCAAGAACTCGCAAGGTGATTCCCGCTTCAACGTCAGCGTGGAGTTTTACAGCGATGTCGTAGCTTCCAAGCGTTTTGATTGGCTTGTCGAGGAGGATCTGGTGACGATCGATCTCGAGTTTGCTTTTCTCAGCGATGAGTGCTGCGATGTCAGCAGTGGTAACAGAGCCAAAGGCTTTGCCGCCTTGTCCCATCGAGAGTTCGAGGGAGAGACGAAGCTTTTTGAGCTTGCCTGCTGTGTTCTCTGCGTCAGCGCGCTCTTCGGCTTCGCGCTTCGCACGAACTTCCTGGAGTTGCTGGAGATGACGGAGGTTTGCACGAGTTGCCTCGTAGGCTCGTCCCTGCGGAAGCAGGAAGTTGCGCGCAAACCCACGCTTTACCTTGACCACGTCAGCCTCGGAGCCGAGTCCTTCGATCTTTTGTTTTAAAATTACTTCTACAGTTGCCATTGTAAGCGTGAGTTTTTCGGTACAGAAAAAGAGCGGGACATTTAGGCGCGATCAGATAGATTGTCAACCCACTCTCGACAAGATTTAGAAAAGTTAATTAAATTTATCACCTTTCCTGACTGATTATGGCCGAAGTACCCTCTACTTTCCAATTAAAACCGGGCGAATCAGCCCCTGATTTCGAACTTCCTGACGGAAAAGGCGAAATTCATCAGCTTTCCAACCTCATTGCGGGGAAAAAAGGACTCGTCGTCGCGTTTGTCTGCAATCACTGCCCTTTCGTTATTCATCTCGCTGACGCGCTGGGAACGTTCGGGGATGATGTCGCGGCGAAGGGCATCCAGACCGTGGCGATCAATGCCAATGATGTCGCCAATTACCCCGCCGACTCTCCTGAAAAAATGGTGACGTTTGCCGCTGACAGCGACTGGCATTTCCCTTATCTGTATGACGAGTCGCAGGAGGTCGCCAAATCCTACGCCGCGGCCTGCACGCCTGACTTCTACCTCTTCGACTCTTCGCTCAAGCTCGTCTACGCGGGTCAGTTCGATGACAGTCGCCCCGGTCGCGGGCAGGCTGACGGGGCCGATCTTCGTGCTGCCGTGGAGCATCTCCTCGCGGGGCGCTCCGTTCCCGAGCCCTGGTATCCCAGCAGCGGTTGTAATATTAAATGGAAGCCGGATTCTGCGCCTGATTACTTCGGCTAAGCTCATCAAGTCATGACCCGTTCCCCGCTTCTCCTCGTTCCCTTCATCTTTCTCATGACCCAGTGCAGTACCGCGCCGGTCACGAAAAGTGCGATGGGTCTGCAACCGGTTGGTTCTGCTCAACTCGTAATCTCGCGGGCCGAAGTGCAGGACGGGAAGCTCTACGTCGCGGGGCGGCTCTTCAGCCCGATCAACACATTGAACCGGGCGAAGGTGAAGCGCTCCGGTGGAACCGCACGCATCACGATGACTCAGGCGATGCTGAGACTCGATGGCAGTCCCGACTTTTCCGCTGTGGTCGTCCTCGATTCCAGGATCAATTCCGTCGTGATTGGTAATGACAAACGGGAGATCTGGAATCGCACCGAGGGCGTGAAAGTCCAAACTTCCGACACCGCCGGTCAGACGCAACGGGCGATGCAGGACCTCGAATCTCGCGTTCAAGGCGTCATGCGAGCCTTCGACTGATCAGAATATCGTGATTTCAAAATCTGTGAAAACATCCTATAACTAACTGATGAAGAATCTGTCCCTCGCAATTGTAGCGGTATTCAGTCTTTGGCAGCTCCCGGTGCGGGCCGATTCCCCCAATATCGTTTTTATCGTCGCCGATGACATGGGGTATGCCGATATTTCCTCCTTCGGAGCTCCGGATCTGAAGACGCCGAACATCGATCGGCTCGCTGCGGAAGGCATCCGTTTCACGAATATCTACGCGATGGGTCCCGAGTGCACCCCTTCCCGCACTTCCTTCCTGACCGGTCGCTACCCTCAGCGTGTCGGCGGTATGGAATGCGCGATCGGCACCGGGAACGTGGGCCGTTACGATGATGCGATCCGTCTTGCCGAAAAGAGTGACCTCGGGCTTCCCGCTGACCACGCAGTGCTCGCGCCTGTTTTGAAACAAGCGGGCTACCACAACGGCGTCTTCGGAAAATGGCATCTCGGTTATGAGGATAAATTTTCACCTCTCGATCAAGGGTTCGATGAGTTCACCGGGTTCCTCGGCGGGAACGTCGAGTATTTTCGTCACACCGAACTGTCCGAGCTCGACGTGTATCTCAAAGGGCGAAAGCCGATCACGCGGGAGGGATATCTTACCGACCTCATTACTGAAGACGCTCTCGCTTTTCTCGACGCCCGGGCCAAGGCACCGGACACTCCCTTTTTCCTCTACCTCCCCCACGCGGCTCCGCATTTCCCGTTCCAGGGACCGGAAGACGATCTCGGACGACTTCCCACCGAAGAGGAATGGACCGTGGGAAAACGGGAGAACTACATCGAGATGATGAAGCGTCTCGATTGGTCAGTCGGCGAAATCGTCAAGGCGCTCGAAACACACGGCATGAGCGAAAACACGATCGTCGTTTTCACGAGTGATCACGGGGCGATGAAGCCGGGGCTGAATGATCCCTGGCGCGATTTCAAAGGAACTCTTTTCGACGGCGGAATTCGGGTGCCTCTCATTGCGAAATGGCCGGGCAAACTGCCTGCGGGCAAATCGAGTGAGCAGGTTGGCAGTCTCATGGACGTGACCTCGAGCTTTCTCCATGCCGCCGCTCCGGAGAAAGCCGGAGACATCGCTCTCGACGGGATCGATCTCTTCAGCCACGTCATCGACGGAACGCCGGATCAGTCACGGACGTTGCATTGGCGGGCGAAACGCGGCGATCGCACGTGGTGGGCGATTCGGGAGGGCAATATGAAATACCTGCGGAAGAAAGAAGCCGGTCAATCCGAAGAGTGGCTCTTCGATCTCTCGAGCGATCCCGGCGAGCAGGAAAATCTCTTCGGTCCCTCTCACACCGCCGAGTTGAATCAGCTCCGGAAACAGCTTCAAGCATGGGAGGCGACAGTCGCCCCGACGAGAGGCCAGCCGTAAGTCGGTCTATGGCGTTCAAGCCCGACTCGCGCGGTCAGGGACGGACACAGAGGCGCAGGCTTTCGAACCTTCTGTTCTCATTTTACCGAAATACGGAGTAGTCGGAATTCCGGAAAGTGCTTCAGTGAACGCATGAGCACTCGTCGTCGATTCATCAAATCTGCCGCTGCCGCATCGATCGCAGCACCTCTCGCGGTTTCACGGGCCGCCGGCAACCGGAAGCCTAACATTCTCTACGTCTTTTCCGACCAGTGGCGGGCGACCGATCATGGCTACGCGGGGAACACCGATGTGATCACGCCCCATTTGGATCAGCTCGCGACGCAATGCGTGAACTTCACCCACGCCGTTTCAGGGATTCCGGTTTGTTGTCCTCACCGCGCCTCTTTGATCACCGGAAAATACCCGCTCACTCACGGGCTTTATCTGAACGATCTTTCGCTCTCGACCGACCATCGCAGCGTCGCGCATTGTCTCAACGACGGAGGTTACAGCACGGGCTGGATTGGTAAGTGGCATATCGACGGACAAGGCCGACACGACTTCACTCCTCCTGAGCGCCGTCAGGGGTTTCAATATTGGAGGACTTTGGAGTGCTCCCACGATTACAACAAATCCCCTTACTACGGAGACTCTCCCGAAAAGAAAATGTGGGAAGGTTATGATGCCATCTCTCAAACGAGGGACGCGCAGAATTACATCGAGAATTACTCCCGCGCCAATACTGAGGATCCCTTCGCACTCTTCCTCTCCTGGGGACCACCGCACGCGCCCTATCACACCGCTCCGGAGAAGTATAAGAAGATGTATGCCGACAAGGAGATCACCTTGCGGGAGAATGTTCCGGAGGAGCATCGTGAGGCTGCTCTGAGAGATTACCGTGGTTACTACTCCCACATGACCGCGCTCGACGACTGCATGGGCGATTTGCTCAAGACACTCGAAGAGACCGGCCTCGCCGACAACACCATCGTCGTCTACACCTCGGATCACGGCGACATGATGCACACGCGCGGCGCGATGAAAAAGCAGCAGCCCTGGGATGAATCGCTGCGGGTTCCTTTCCTCGTTCGCTGGCCGGACAAGCTCAAGAACGAGCCTCGTGAGATTTCCATGCCGATCGATACGCCGGATATCATGCCCACCTTGCTCGGTCTCGCGGATCTCGATATTCCGGAGGAAGTCGAAGGGATCGACAGATCAAAAGTAATCCTCGGAACCGAAGCGCCCGATGACGACCATGCCGCTCTCATAACCTGCCCTTCCCCCTTCGGGCAATGGAACCGTGCCAAAGGTGGACGTGAATACCGAGGTGTCCGCACCACGCGCTACACCTACTGTCGCGATCTCAAAGGCCCCTGGTTGCTCTATGACAATGAGAGCGACCCGTTTCAAATGACCAATCTCGTCGACAAACCGGAGCACGCAGCGCTGCAGGCAAAACTCGATGACCGGCTCAATGCGTTGTTGAAGCAGACCCGCGATGAATTCCTTCCCGGGCCCGAGTTGATCAAGCGCTCCGCCTACGTCGTCGACCCGGCGGATGAAACGGTCGATTACAAGATCCCCTTCAACCCTGCCAATCACACCAAAAGTCCGTTGGTTTAAAAGGATCGGTTCCCCGGACTGAACCCGGCCGGTCTGTAATCCTGAAGAATTTTCTTTAAAATTTGTTTTACAATGTAAATACAGGTTTCTAATCTCGGCAGATGTTCGCTTACCTGTCCCGTAGAGTCGTCGCCGGTTGCTTGATCGTTGCCTGGGCGGCTCCCGAAGCGGGGCTGTCCTGCATCAACACCAGCTACTCGCGGAAGCACGAGCAACAAATCACGAGCGACCTGCCGCGATTGATCTCCGGTCAGTTCGCAGTTCATGGAGATGCGTTCTATGCGCAGCAACTGATCTGGACAAAGGGCCTTCTCGAACTTCATCCGAACAACTTTGACAGTCGAATCGACCGCGCGGCGGCTCTTTTAAAGCTTCAGCGCTACGCCGAGGCTGAGTCGCTCCTCCTGGGCATCGAAGAGGACACTCCCGGGCAATACAAGACTCACGCCAATCTCGGCGTTTTGTATAAGAAGATGGGCAAGTTCGAGAATGCGATTCATCACACGGAACTCGCTCTGGAGATACAGCCTGAAGGGCACCTCGGTCTCGGTGATTACTACCTGCGAATGTTAAAGTGGAAGCTGGAGAATCCCTTCCCCGAAGCGGCCACGGCCAATTTCCTGGGAGTCAACTATGAGGACGGCTCAGGCGCGACGGCGAATTCTCCAATAGCGAATGAGGAGTGGCTGAAGACCTTGATCATATCAGATCGTCACTATCATGATACTTACTGGGTGCTTGGAGATGTGCTTTTCGAAAAGGGCGATTTTCAGAATGCGCTGCGTTGCTACTACCGGGCTCAAGCGCTACTTCAATACACTCCTTCGGACCCCGGTATGCCGCGCTCGCTGAAGGTGGGGACGAAATTGTTGAGTAATCGAATCGGCTCTGTTCACGACGTGTTTGAGGAGCGTGTCAGGATGAATGAAGAATTGGTTTTTGACAGGAATTACAACAATCAAATTGAAGCTGAAATTAAGGCTGCGAATCGATGGTTGAGTTCTTTTCAACAGACCGAGGCTGAGCTCGTCGAGAGCGCCGTGACCTCAGACTTCGATGAGGTGAAGGCGAAAATGGAGAAAAAAGGCATCGCCGAGCCGAAATATCTGGAGCTCGGGGTTTTCGAGGGAAAGGAAGTCGATGGAAATGACCGCGTCAGCCGCGAGATGAAAATTGCCGGCGCGGTCCTCTCTCTTGTAATCCTTCTATTCATGATTTTCGGCGGGGCGGTCGTGGTCCGTTTTTTTCGCAGACGACTTGCGCGCTGACAGCGGGCGTTTTCATTTCCGGTCAAAGTTCCCTTGGCAGAGGATCCACGAGTGGCTGGATCCGGTTCCATGCATCCAATCCCTGAATTAGAAGGTAGCTAATGATCTTGTCGTCATCCGCGACCCGTGCGCTGATCAGTCCGCCATCGTGAGCGCAGAATAAACGCTCTTTCCCGGCGACATTAAGCTCTGAGCGATCCCCGCCCGGTAGATGAAAGCTGCGGCTTACCCGTTTCCAACCGAGCACTGATTCAAGCGCGTCATTGAAATTCACTCCCGGCTTGAGGGCCGTTTCGAGGTTCGCCACCTCTTCCTCCGTAAAGTGCAGTAACCTCTCGATCCAAATTTGGCGGGCCTCGTCGTTGCTCACCGAGCTCGCCTTGTGCGCGATTCCGTCACCGTTTACGTCTACCCACATGAAGCCGCCTTCGGCACAGCGGTAAAGGCGGCGTTGTTCCCTGCCCGCGATCGATTTCGTCGCGACATACTCCCAACTGGAAAATCGGTCATGATCGGACAGAAGGGAGACCGGGATCCCCTCCCCAATTCCGCTCAACATCTGTGAGAACGATGGCAGGGATACTCTGTTAAACTCGATACTCATGAGACAGATCTACGTAGTTGAGGACGTTCGAGCGGCTCATTTCTCGTCCATTGCATCGTTCACGCGACGCTTGATCTCACCGGAGATCTCACGAGCCGGCTTGAGCTTGAAATCCTCGAAGGACTGTTTCGCGTCGTCGTGCATGACTCCCAGCCCTCCCATCGCATCGCCCGCTTTCCAATGCATCCCTTTCGGGAGGCGTGGATAGAGATACCACCGAACCGCGTCGATCTCAGGGGGCGGTTCTACATAGTAATCGACCGTGGAGGTCTCCTCTTCCACCGATCGGTAAAGTATCCTTCTTTCCATGCTCTTGAAGGTCTGCGGGATAGGCGATCGACTCAAGTCCGATTTCAGCGGAATGGAGGTAAAGCAGTCTGCCATTGGAATATAATGGCGTATTGGCGTTCAATGAGATCTCGTAAAAACGTTTATCCCCTGACAAATTCAGCTATGAAATTGAGCCGAGTTTTTGTTTGCGTGTCATGTCTAGTCGGAGCCCTTGTGATGACCTCATCGTCGGGCGTTGCGGAGGAAAGTCACCAGTTGCTCGCCGGGGCCTCGGTGGTGGATATCACGCCGCAGGAATGGCCGGTCGTAACGCGGGGCAGCTTCAACCCGAAAGGAAAAGAATCGGCTCATGATCCCCTCAATGCACGTGCCCTCGCCTTTCAAAGCGGAGAGGGACGGGTCGTTCTTTGCGTAGCTGACGTGATTTACATTCGTGAACCTAACAGTGGTCAAATCAGGAAAGCCGCCGCGGAAGCGACCGGTTGGCCGATGGAAAGTATTCTCCTCGCGGGAACTCATACTCACAGTGCCCCTGCCGCCTACGAGGGAAACGATGCGCCGGCGGAAGTGGCGTTTCGCAAGAGAGCTGCGGCCGGGATCGTCGAAGCGATTTCGCAGGCGGTGAAGAATTTGGAGCCCGCCAAGGTTGGGTTTGGATCGAGCGATGTGCCGGATGAGGTCTTCAACCGACGTCACTATCTGAAGGATGGAACGATGCCGCCGAATCCTTTCGGAAAGATCGATGTCGTAAAAATGAATCCCAGCAAAAAAGACATCGTGAAACCTGCCGGTCCGACCGATCCCGAGGTCTCCGTTGTCTCGGTCGAAACCGCCAAGGGAAAACCGCTCGCGGTTCTGGGCAATTACTCGCTTCACTACGTTGGAGCGGTGCCCGGGTCGCAGGTCTCAGCTGACTACTTTGGTGAGTTTGCCCGTCTTGTCGGTTATCGTGTCGGTGGACGGACCCCTCCGGAAAACTTCGTCGGAATTTTGAGCAACGGAACCAGCGGTGATATTAACAATACCGATTTTACGGGCAAGCGTCCCCCGCGCGCGCCATTCGAGCAGATTCAGATCGTCGCGGGAAAAGTTGCTGACGCAGCATACAGGGCCACGCGCGAAATGGATTACGCTGATTCAGCGATCGTCGCCACGAAGCAACGCACCGTTACTCTCAAGATGCGGAAACCGGACGCGGAGGCGATCACACAAGCCCGGGAAATTCTCGAGATGTCCCCCGAGGCGATTAAAAAAGCCGGATTATCCAGCCTCGCGCCGCATTACGCAGTCAGAACCCTCGGCCTCGAGGAAGGCCCGGACTCGGTCGATGTCACGATTCAGGCGATCCGTATCGGCGATCAGGCAATCGTGTCGCTCCCCTTTGAAGTCCTCGTTGAAATTGGATTGGAGCTCAAAGCGAAGAGTCCCTTTCCACACACCTTTACGATTGAGTTGGCCAACGGCGCGCTGGGGTACCTGCCAACGCCGGAGCAACATCAATTGGGAGGCTACGAGACCTGGCGCGGCACCAATCAGGTGCAGCTCGATGCCTCACGGATCCTGACGGAGAACCTCCTCGAAATGCTCAACGAATTGTATCAGTAAGCCGAAATTCGGGGGCGACGGTGGGTTCCGGAATACCTGATTTCCTCCGGCAGGACGGGCCCCAACCCTGTTGGATGCATGACTCAACAGGGTTGGATCGGAACTTTTGCTGCGGGATTTTGTTGCGGGCGCACTGCGGAAACCGTTTATGGAGCCCACTCGTCATCAAGCAGGTTGGGGTCGCCCACGAGATTGCTGGTTCCGCCGGTTTGATCGGAAATATACTCCAACCGGTCCAGCCTCGATTGTTTTCTCAAATCCACGCCGATGGTGTGAACCGGGATATCCAGTTCGATGATTTCGGCGAGTCCCGCGAGCCAGTCGTTGTTTAAATCCTCGGTGCTGCCATCACCCACCGTCGGCGTTCCATCCGTCAGGAAGATGATCTGCTCCGGTTTCGGTGATATTTGATCGACGACGGACAGGGCGCGAAGGAAGTTGGTGTAGCGCATGTCCATCGCGTCATCGACGACGGCGTTCACCTGCGCTTTGATAGCCTCGGTTCCCTGGTGCATCTTTAAAGTTTGGCTTTCGGATGTCACCTTCACAAGGCCTCCCGTCGTGACCCAGTGGGGAACGGAGCTGAAGATCAGCACGCCGAACTGATCGTTCTCGTTGAGCCCAGCGAGGCCGATATTCATTTCCGCTTTCAGTACTTCGAGTCGTGTCAGCGTGCTTTGGTATGCCTTCTGATCCATGGAGCCTGAGAAATCGAGCATGAAGAGTGTGCTTTTCGCGACTCCGACACCAAAGAAATCCACGGACGTCGTGACGCTCCTTACCGGCCCGTCATTCCAGACGTCTTCGTCCAGACTCCGGGCGAAAGCATACACGGTGAAACCGTTGGGATACTCGGCGTATGTATTGTCAAACGATCCGGTATAGGCACCGTATGAGGTAATGTCAGGCTTGGGCGCGTCCTTTTCAGTGACGGCATAGCGAAGCTCCGAGCTGCCGTCGGGGTTTCCGGAAGGTTGCTCGATTGTTACGGAGATCGTGTCGACGTTTTCGTCAAACTCACTCGCTGACGTGGCGACATTGGGCGCCCTCAAGTTGACCTTGTAGCCGCTGTAGGAGCCGGCCCGTGCGTCGCTGTCGACCCACTCGCTTGAGGGACTCTGAACGTAGGCTTTCAGCGTGGAGCCTGCCTCGACCGTTACGGGGGCTGCGTATCGCTGATACGGCCCATCGTCCACGGCATACATGACCTGAGCGGAGGAATCGTTCCGGTGATAGATCGTGACGTCCATTGGATAACGGGTCATAGGATAGTTACCCGGGTAGGGCGAGAACGAAGGCCTTTCGAGCTGTGTTATGTAGTATTTGTAGTCGCTGGAACTGTTTGTAAAGCGGTCCGGTGGTCCGGCCGCGTAGGCGCGCACGGTGGTGTTCGCCGGCACTTTGAAAGGCCCCTCGTAGTAGTGGTAGGTCCCGCCGTTGGTGGAGACCATGATCCAGCTTTCCGGCGCATCGAGGTTGGGATTCTCCACCGTAATGGTTAAAGGAAACGCCGACGCTTCGTAAATGCCGCTGGGCGGGGTAATTCTCGGGCGGGCGAGACCTCGTAAAGGCTCGGGCTCTTCTTCACCGGCTCCACCTCCGCCGCCTCCACCTCCGCCGGTGGGGTCGGATCCTCCACTGCCGCCGCCGGGAGCTCCATTGTCAGGTGTCGGCACGAAAACGATTTCCGTCGGTCCTGCCCCCCGCTCAGGCATCGGTTGCTCCTCGTAGGACCAAATCCAGCCGTTATCGGGATTGACGTCGAACGACGAAGCGCGCCGGCCTTCGTCGACTCCGTAGTCATAGGACGCCAATTCATCATTCAGGAAAAATTCCTGCACGCCTGTTCCGCTGTCCTGTATTGCAAACTGATTGCTGGATGGATCCCAAACTGCGCGGAGCTCTCCGGCTGCGGCTTGATCAGCGGTCTGCATGCGCACGGCGACGCGCTTATCGATCATTTCACCCGAGACGCCTGAATAGGTTTTGGAGGAAAATGAATTTCGACGGGTTTTCAGTTTATCGAGCACCTTCTGCTCGATCGGGTCGCCGGAGAAACCGAAGCTCTTCGCATCCGTCAACCGTCCTCCGTTGGCGAGGTAGATGCTGATCGCCCGATTGATGGTTGTCACATCGGTCTGCAGTTTCGAGGAATGACTGGCTTTGGTGACGTTGTGAAACCGGGAAACGCCGAGACCAGCGAGAAGTCCGATCGTTGCCAGAATGACGAGCAACTCAACGAGAGAAAAGCCTTTTTTGAACTTTGAGGGGAAGTCGTTCATGTAAGGATCCAATTGGGGGGTTTTGGGGGAGAGAGAGGTAAATCAATACTCAGGAGTCCTGCTGTTTGCGACAGATCAGCCGCCGGCATTGGGGATGCCGCTTATTTCAAGGGGGTGAATTTTCATTTCGGGGCTGTTGCAGGAAGACCCGCAACCGCAACAGTTTAGCACAGATTTACAATTAATACATAATTATCGTAATTTCCATAATTTCGGGGCGTGCCAGACGGTCGTGGTTTCTCGCGTAATTCCGCTCGATACGGGAGGATCCGGCCTCGAATTCACCTCCTCGGCCGGATATTCGTGTCTTCGAGAACGTTGATATTCGGAATTTGATGGATTTTCGGCGCCGCCTATCTTCCCGGAATTGGCTTCGAATTCCACCGGTCGTCACGAGAGACCTTCCCATCAGCGCGACCTCATCGAGGTTTCCGTGCGACGGTTCGAAGAGGAACGGCCTGAGCTGCGGCGTTAACCTTTGTCGTTCCTGCAATCCGCGGCTGGAGGGAGTTCCATAGTGGCCCGGTCTGAGAAAACCGGTTCTCTCCATCGGATAATTCTCTATATAAATGCCACGATTATAATTTTTATAATTGCAATTATATATATTCTTAATTATTATGGTAATTATGAAACTCTCCCCTACCATCGGAAGATCATTCCTTACCTGGAGCCTGCTGGCTACGCTTGGTTTCGTTGTCAACGCTGCGGCGAACGAGAATGACAAGGCGGCATTTTGTCCGGCTGACTACGTAATCAACGACTTGGAGCTACGGTTTGACGATGCGGTCAGTGCCGAGTCCCTCGCCCGAAAGCGCTTTCAGACTTTCGAGCGACTTATTCAAAAAGGTAGCGCATCCGCACAGGAGCTCAGAACCGCGAAAGCGAACCTTGATTTTGCATCGGATGCGCGTCGCAGTGCAGAGGCACTTCTAACCTTCCTGAAAGAGGCGCCCCGCGCAGAGGTCGATTCGCTGGCTGACTCAGAAATGTATCTCGCCCTCCCCGGCTTGTCGGTGCAGGTGGGTTTAATCGGATTTGGACACCTCCGTGTTATCAACAAGGAGGCAACGCTGCTTGAAACGGAGAAATTGATTCGTTTCGACCGGAGTAATCCGGGTTCTTTGGAAACGGTAGCTACCTTGCGCGATTTTCGGGGCAGCGATCAGGCAAAGCTCGCGGATGTCTACTCAACCGATTCAGAAAAAAGAATGTCAGAGGCGAGCCTCGCGGCGCTCAATCGCAAGGTGGATGACATTGCCGCACGGACGACTGAATCATCGCTCCTGGGCGACTCACGACTGACGTTGACTGATATGCTGATGGATCAGAACAGCGCCAATGGAGCTGGTTATCTCGCTACCCTTTATTCCTGGAGCGCTACTACCGATGCGGCGGAACTGGCGGCGACGCGTGACCTGTGTCACATCTTTGCCGAATCCACTGCTGAAATTGATTTTGCTGAAGCGGTTGTCGCTCTCGCCGAAATTACCGCAGAAGCGAAACAAACGCTCTTGCAACGTGGATCGGGAAGCCCACTCGAGGTGCGGATTGCGGAGGCGAAACTGGGCATCGCGAAAGCGGAGCTCGAACGAGCGAGGGAGAATCACGAGATCTGGAAAACGAAAGAATCCCTCGTCATGGGACTGTCGGAGGCGCCACTCGGTGACCCGGAAGTGATTCAGATGCCATCGACTATTCAGGGGGCCATCGCGAGTTTCGAGGCGCTTTCGGAAAGCATTGACTTGAATGACAACAGCCGTCTCGCCCAATCCGGCTATTCAATTCTCAAGAGCCAGTTCGACGCAATGCTGGCCCTTGCCCGCTCCGAGGAGGCTCGCAAGATGTCTGCGTGGAGACTCGCGACGCTCGAGAAGAACGAAGCCTCAGAGTTGGAAATGCGGAGAGCCTCGCTGACGCTCGCCAAGGATGAAGCCTACAAGGCCTACCGGGAAACGGTCTGCCGCGGGTTGACCGCGAAACTTTCTCAATTGTCGGCGATCGGCCGTGCGATCAAGTCAGCTGAAGAGCAGGGAAAAAGCCGTGACAATTTCGCGCTTCCCCACAGTGAAAGCCTTGCGTCATCACTCGCCCGTCTTCATGAGCTTCATTCGAATGCAGCAGGTGCGACCGCCCGTGAGATGGAAATTGCGAAGTTCTACGAGTGGAAGCACTCGGAACTGCTCGGACTTCAGGATCGCGATCAGGAAAGCCTCGAGGTGCACCGCGTTGGTCAGATGATGGAAGAATCCCGCCTCATCCGACAGGAGATCGATGAGTCACAGGTCCTTGCGACGCGACGTGCTGCGATCGCGGACGGAATGTTCGATGCCCTCGTTGGCAAGCAAGCTCCTCTCTCCGCCGGTGATTTGCCGGCCGCCGTTCGTGAATCTCTTTTCGACTATCATACGGTGCAGCTCAACCAGAACAGCGCGATTCAGTTGGCTCAATTAAACCTGGCAATCGAGCGCGAGAAACTCGCCCGGATGAAAGAGGTCGGCTCCAAAGGAATGGCCTCGTCGAGAGAGCTCAATGGAGCTGAGGTGAGAGAAAAGCTCGCTTCAATTCAGGTCGCGAATTCGGAGCGGAGAAAAGAAGAGATCATCGGTCTCTCTCAACAGATGGCAGCGGCTTTCGGAGTGGCTGACGCGTCGATGACGTCGACCGCAACCGAGGAGTGAGAGAAGTCTCCCGACTATCCCCTGTTCCTCAATTTCAACGGCACCTGAAAAGGTGCCGTTTTTTTGCTTCGGCCCGTCCCGTGTAATTACTCACTCGAAACCTTTTCACGAATGACATCTGCGGGTGGGTGACATACCTGCGCTTTCGCTGTGTGAGATGCTCGATGGCAAGACGATCTCCCTGTCGATGCTCCTCTACCGACTCATCACGCTTTGATCCACTCTTTTGCTTCCTCGATTTGGGCGTTGTCGAAAACGTTCAAGTGTCCGTTGATGAGCGGGCCGAACACTTTGGCGGACAGCCTGACCCATTTCAGATCGGTAACCACCGCGATGCGTGAAAAATCGTGGAGATGAGTTAAACCCAGTTTGGCGTCGTCACAGATCGCCCCTGCAGAATAGCTCTCGAAGTCGTCTCCGATCTGGTAGAGGAGCTTGATCTTGTCGTGGCGTTTCAGCATCTCCTCGATCGCCGGAGTGATCTCGTCTTCGTAGTGTTGTCCCGTAATGATTCCGCTGAGTCGAAAGGCGAGGACATCAGCCGGCAGTCCTTCGATCCAGTCGACTTTTCCCTCGGGCGCCTCGGGATCAGAGACCCACTCTTTTGCGATTTCCAGTTCGTCTTCGGGAAAACGGCGGACACGGGCTTTCACGAAATGGTCGGCAATGTGCGGGAGGGCCGACAGCACCGAACTGTCGCTGACGATCGCAACTCTCGGAATGAGCGCCTGGTGACCTTTTACAAATTTGAAATGCTTGACGATCGCTCCAAAATCGTCCCACCCCGGGAATTTTACGGCGTGGATGATGAGTGACGGCGTCGAATCGGTTTCGTTGATATGCTCGTCCACTCGCCTCCTGATCGCCTCGATATCGGATTCACTGAGCGGCCCATCCGGCGTAAGGATGAAAGCCCTGTGCGGTTGGTCGTAAGTGATGTTGATCATGGTTTTGGTGGTTTGTCAGGTGTGGTGGTTCATCAAAAGGAATTCAGGACCGAGCCGGTTTAGACTGTTTTATTTTGCCGTCTCTTCTATCCGTAGATACGAACGGGCTTCCTTCCCGGACGCGCCCTCCGTCGCGCGAATTTCCCAGAGGCCGACCGGATCGTTCGAGGCGATATCGATCGTGACCTTCAGCATGCCGTCGGCGGCTCCGTAGAACCCGCTGCGCTCCATTTCGACACCCTCAGGGTCCACGATTCGGAGGTCGATCGGAACGACGGCGTCGACGGGCTTTCCTTCTGCGTCGAGGACAGAAACCGTCAGCTCAACCGAGTTCCCCTTCGCAGTGGATTCCGGAGCCGTGATCAGGACCTTATCAATTGCATGCTCGGTCACGAGATAGACGCGCCCCTCACACGGCCCTAGATTTGCGGGGATCGTGAGGTTGCCGTTTTCCGTTTTTACGGAGGTCACCTGTCGATGTGTCAGGAGATCGTAGACAAAACCTTTCGTCCGTCTCAAGGTAACAGCCGTCTCTGAAGGTAGGCCGTTTTCCATGACCAAGCCATAATTGCCGACGTAGGAACCGGCCTCGCGGTTGTCATTCACTGCAAAAATGTAATCGCTCGATCCGGAGACACGGCGCCGCGTCACGACATCCTTGTTCGCTGAGGCGAGAGGCCACTGATACTTCCCTTTCAACCTCGTTTCGAGGTCTCCTGCCATTCGCACCAGCGTTGCCCGGTCTGCTGCCGCGTCTTTGGTTCGCTTCGACCGCGGGACGAGGATGTCGGGTTTGATCGCGGGGCAAAGTTCGGCATCCGCGATGACGAGTCCGCCTCCCTTTTGGAACGCCTTCACCTTTGCGACAACCGACTCCGTCAGAACATCGCAGTCGCCCATCACGAGCAGTTTCACTCCGTCGAGGCCATCGTCTTTCAGGAGTGACTCCTCATACATCACGCGGGGCTGGAGCTGAGCATACATCAGGACGTGATAGAGATCTCCCGTCCAACCATGATTCCATCCGTAGTTGCCGCGTCGAGCGAACATTTGCGAAGTGAAGCTCTCGAGAAAAGCCACATCTGAGGGAGCATCCGGAACCTGCATCAAAGTCGGACCGAGCGGTTCGACGACCTCTTTCACCAATCGCTTTAATTCTCCGGCGGTGCTCCCGTTCGTATACCGATAGGCTCCCGTCGAGTCGGTTTTTACGAGCGACTGCCATCCGTGATACATAATGCCGGTGACGGGGCGGGACATTTTCCACCAGAATGCTTCGCGCAGGTGCATCGGGGCAATCGTGATGTAGGCCGCATCCGGATCCTGATCGACCCAGGGAGATGGATCGCCCTCCGAAGTAGCTTTCGTCGGTGCGGTTTGAGATCGATACCAAATCACCTGCGTCATCTTCATAACGTCCTGGCCGGTGCCATTGACCCGCGCCATTTCAAATAGCTGATCGGTGCACATTCCAATTCGGATCGGGTCGGGATAACTGTAAGTCCAGTGGCCGAGAACGTCGGCGTTTCCACCGCTTCCGCGAATGCTCGGAACCCGGACCGCCGGATCGTGAAACGTCCAGAAATCGTTCCGGTCTTTCATCTCCGATTTGAGTCCGTCGTTCAATTTGGTGTTCAGATCGTTCCAGCCATCCCCCTTCGTCCAGAACCATTCGAGATACTTCAAAACAGGATCATTGTCAGGGATGACGCGGTCAGCCGGGAAATCAGGAAGTTTACCGTACTCGACGCCGTTCTTGATCGTGACAACATCCGGAATCGCCGTCCCGATCGCCTTTTCCGCTGCTGCAATTTCCTCCGGGTGAAAAGATACCTGAGATTCTCCCCTCACCTCTGTGCTGAGGAGTGCCGAGGCAAACGCGGGGTGATTTCCGTAGGCTCGGCTCATCGCTGCTCCCGTGTTGTAGGCGAATTCCTGGATCTGCGGAAATGAGACGCTGACATCGTCGCGTTTGTAGTGCTCGCCCTTTCGATTGATCCGCTGAAAAGGTTCGCCGACTTTTGCCGAGCGCAGCCAACGCCCCGGTGACAGCGTGCTAACGATTTTGACGTCGTTTTCGAAAGCGCGGTCCAGCATTTCCCGTCCTTCGAGAATGTTTTCCTCCGTCCCTGGCAGGGCCGTTTTGCCATTCTCCCACACGCCCCGGTAATCGACTCTCAATCCGAGACAGTGCGTGAATCCGAGATCCTTGAGCCGTGGAATTTCCCTGATGACGCCTTCGGTTCCTCCGATCCCCCACATCACGACGGGCATCCGGTGCGGGAGTGGACGGGAAACGATGACGAAAGGAACCGTTGTCGTCGTCGTGTAGGTCTCGGCGTCGCCGCCCCAACCGGGGACAGTCACGGCGACTTCCGCTTCATAGTCTCCTGGGCGCAGGCTCGAGTCGACGGGGATGGTCATTTCGTGAACCACGCCACTGTCGATCCGGTTGAACGCCCTTGCTTTGTATGTGGGACTGCCGGGAACGGTGATCTCAGCGGATAAGGCCCCGAGTGGCGCGGCGGTCAGATTTGAGAACCGGAGAGAGAGTTCTGAGCGAGTCGAGAAGCGGCGAAAAACGGGACGGGAAGAAGCCGGAACGACTTTCAGCGGTCGATACTCCCGCAGCCCTTCAACCATGAGGACCTCGTCAATACAGCCGGGAAAGCCCCGGTAGAGAGAACCGATTCGATCCCCGATACTGAAGCCGTGATTGGACGGGGCCATCGCACCCGCCCCCTCTTTTTTGACGAGGCCGACCGTGGTTCCGTTTTGAAAGAAAGAAACCGTCCCTCGCGCATCATAGCTGAAACCTATGTGCTGCCACTCGTCGGGTGTCAGTGAGACGGGGTCGGAAAACCAGGATTCGCTCCGGGTCCCCAACCCGACTTCAAGGCGGAAAACTCTTTTCCCTGAACTGCTCTCTTTCCCCAGCGTCCACATGAAACCTGTGTGATTGGAGGGTGTGTATTTGGAATCCACGAGGACAGGATTCATCGTCGGTGGAAACGCTTCCGCTGCTTCCGGTCGAATCCACATTTCGAGCGTGAATGCCCCCGACGGTGAAAGTCGTGGAGAGGGTTTTACCCAGAGTCCGTGCGGTTTGTCTTCGACAGGATAGCCCGCGCTGCCTTCGAGACTGCCTCCGAACTTGCCCGAGTCATTCCAGCTCGCGCCTTTGATTGTGCCTTTGTGTTGATGGGTCGATTCGTCCCTCGAAAGCGTCGCTTCCGTCGAGAACTTCCACAGCCCGAGCGTGGCGGGATTATTTGCTGTTTCAGCGGGAAGCTCCTCCCACCACCGCGATGATTTCCCGTCTGCCACCGCCGACAGTGTGAACCCGAGAACGAGAAATAGAGCCGAAGCCCGGCTAAATAGAAACGCTGGCATAACCATGAGTATGGAGATGGTTGTAAAGTCGAATAGATACACGGTCGCGGAAATCAAAGGTAGCCGAAAGTGGCAGGTATCGACTTGCCGCGCGGTTCGCACGGAGGCGTGGTCGGGAACAATCAGCGTGTAACCACATCTCCTGACTCGTCACGGAGACGGAAAAATACCAGACTGGGGTATCTTCGATTCTCATTTTTTCGTAAACACCCCATACAAGCAAGCCATGACCGATTCACAACGAGACGAGTTCCGCCGGAAGTTGATAGACCAGCGCGAGGAAGTTCAGAAGAACCTGGATGCCCACGAGTCGACGCTGAATACGCCTTCCGACAACCGCGATTTTGTGGGCGCTGACAAAGCTCAGGAACTCGAGAACCGTGAGGCCGACTCAGCGCTCGTTTTGAGCGAGGAGAATTTGCTCGTGAAAATCAATCATGCGCTCGAGCGTATTGAAGCGGGCACTTATGGCATCTGTGAGGGCTGCAGCGCTGAAATTCCCCTGCTCAGACTCGAAGCCAAACCCAGCGTCTCCCTGTGTATCCGGTGCCAGGAAGCGCACGAAAACGGGTAACCTGCGTCCGGGAGTCCGGGCGTCCGGCTGAGAACGCCGGCAAGTCGAATCACACAGTGCACGGTCGCCGACGAACCACTGTGTGTTCGCGGACACGCCTGCCCGGCGGGAATGTCGACCCATTCTATACCGGTAATCTTCACCTCTGTCGCAAGTTGCTGACAGTTCGATTCGAGCGGCATCGGCGGATCGAAAAATCCACAGCTCGTGATAACGAATCCACGGGATGGACAAAACCGGCGCTTTCCTGTTCTCTCTTGGGGAGCCTAGTCCACGTCCCCGCTACCGATGTTCAATCTTCATCCCGCTGATCTCGTCACTCTGTCCCTCTATCTGGTCGGCGTCACCGTTCTCGGGGTGTTCGCAGCGAGGAAAGTGAAAAGCCTTTCTGACTTTGTGATGCCACGAAAGTTCGGAAAGGCGTTTATGCTGATGCACGGGTTCGGCACCTCGACGCATTCCGATCAGGCCGTCTCGGTGGTCTCAAAAACGTTTACCAACGGGCTCTCGGGGATCTGGTATCAGTGGATGTGGCTTTTCGCGACACCGTTTTTCTGGCTGATCGCCCCGATGATGAGGCGCTTCCGGGCTTTGACGACGGCTGACGTCTTTGAAGCGCGCTATGATCGCTCGGTCTCGGTCCTGTATGCCCTGCTGGGGCTTGGGAAGTTCATGGTCAATATCGGGTTGATGCTCAAAGGGAGCGCCGTGATTATCGGAGCCGCCACCGCGGGCGCGCTTTCACCGAATCTGATGATCCCGATCATGACGGTTCTGTTTGTCGTCTACGGAATGGCGGGAGGATTGAGCGCGGCAATCATCACCGACTTCGTTCAGGGGATTCTAACATTGCTCTTTTCCTTCATGCTCGTGCCGGTGGTAATGAATGCTGTTGGAGGAATGGCAGGAATGAAAACCACCGTCGCCGGTCTCTTTCCCGGTGAAGATATGTTCTCTCTCGTCGCTCCGGGAGAGATCGGGGTTTTCTTTCTCATCATGATCTCGATTAACAGCCTGCTCGGTGTCGTCGTGCAGCCTCACAACATGGGCACCTGCGCCGCGGGAAAGACGGAGATTGAAGGCGCCGTCGGTTTCATGGGCGGAACCCTCCTGAAGCGGGTCTGCACGGTCGCCTGGTGCCTCACGGGACTTGCCGCGCTGGCTTATTACAGCGGGCAGACCGAGCATCCGGACCTGGTTTATGGTAACATGGCGCGCGAGTTTCTTCCGCAGATCATGCCCGGACTCCTCGGGCTCTTTCTTGCCGCGCTGCTCGCCACGGTCATGGGATCCTGTGATTCCTTTATGATCGCCTCCTCGGGGCTGATCGCTGAAAACCTCTACAAGCCGCTTCTTCCCGGGAGGAGTGATACTCATTACCTGAAGGTGGCGAGGATATCGTCTCTCGTCGTCGTCATCGGCGGAGTCCTCATCGCCTATCTTGCGGAGGGCGTTGTGCCTTTGTTAGAAAATCTGTGGAAGATCAACACGATGATGGCGATGGCGTTCTGGTTGGGGATTTTCTGGCGGAGAACTTCGGTCGCCGGGGCGTGGGCAGCCACTTTTGCTGCGCTCGCGAGCTGGTGGCTTACGACACAGGCCTGGTTCGCGGGTTACTTTGCGAACATCGCAGTCGCGGAGAAGCTGATGTTGTTGAAAACCGTCGATGGCGAGGCGGTCTCGTTCACCCTTCCCTGGCAAATGCTGCTTTATATTTCGATCGGCTTCATCGCGGGCATTGTCGTGAGTCTCTTTACGAAGAAAGTAAGCTCTGAAAAACTCGATAACTTCTACTCACTCCTGAGAACGCCGGTCGAACCGGGAGAGGAAACGACCGCTCCATGCACGCTTCCCGCGGGAAGGACGCCCGGACCGCGCCACGTTTACTTTCCGAATACCGATCTCGAGATTCCCAAACCGGGGCGGCGGGCCGTTCTCGGATTTCTGGCCGGATGGGTCGTTATCGGAAGCCTCATTGCCTCGGTCGCGATCTGGATCGCCAATTGAATACACACTGCCCCGATGGAAATGAATCAGCGCCCCAATATTCTACTCTTTTTAATGGATGCGTGTCAGGCTGCCGCGCTCGATAAAGGCAGTGATTGTCTCACGCCCAACTTTGACCGACTCGCTGAAGAGGGGCTGCAGTTCCAGCGTGCCTATTGCCCCAGTCCGACCTGTTCCCCCTCGCGGGCTTCACTCATGACAGGATTGCTCCCGCACAACCATGGAGTCCTCGAGGTTGAGCATGGTCGCGACGATGATCAATGCGTTCTGCGAACCGACAAACCCCACTGGGCGCAACGGTTGCGGGAGGCAAACTACGCGACGGGCTATTTCGGGAAATGGCACATCGAGCGGAGTCATGATCTCAGGTCCTTCGGATGGGAAACGTTTCACGCCAAAGGGGCGAGGCATCATGCCGGACTCGGCAAAGGGATCGAACCGGGGGCGCAAACCGTTGATCTGATACCTGAATTCACGCGGAATCATTCGGGGCCGGCGGGATATCATGAGATCCTGCACTACGGCGTGTCGAGAGATCCCGTCGCGGAGCGCTACCCGTATTTTACGACCACGCAAACGATCGACTACATTGCCGAGGTTTCTAAGGGTGAGAATCCCTGGTGCGCCTGCGCCAGTTTCTCTGAACCGAACGAGGCCCTCATTGCCAGTGAAGAGGTATTCCAGCTCTACGATCCCGACCACCTATCTCTCCCTGCGAACCGCAACGACACTTTTGAAAACAGTCCGGGGCTCTATCGAAGACAGAAAATGATCGGGGAATCAATCAGTGATGAGGAGTGGCGCCTGGCCCGTGCCTGTTACTATTCGCGCATCACCGAGCTGGATCTTCAGTTCGGGCGACTCCTCGATGCGCTCGATGCATCCGGGCAACTGGACAACACGATCATCGTTGTTACCGCTGACCATGGCCGCTACGTCGGCGGGCACGGATTCGATGCTCACAATTTCGGGGCGTTCGAAGAGATCTACCGCATTCCCCTGATCGTCTCGGGTCCCGGGGTATTAAAGAACGGCAAAACGGAGGCACCGGTCGGGCTTCATGATCTCTGTCCGACCTTGCTGGAGATGACGGGATCCCGGATCATAGAGGTGCCGGATTCGAAGAGCTTTACGGCTGTTCTGCGCGGAGAAACAAAGGCGACGCGACGGGGAGCCTATTCCGAGTATCACGGGACGCGATTTCCCCTCGCTCAACGGATTTGGTGGGAGGAAGACTACAAATTTGTCTTTAACGGATTCGATTTTGATGAGCTCTATCACTTAACCACAGACCCTGACGAATTGACCAATCTCGCGGCCGACCCTGCTCAGGAGGAGCGGCTGAACCGAATGATGAAAGAGGTCTGGCGGGAAATCAGGGAAACGGGAGACCGCGCTCTCGAGGAAACCCATTATTTCTCCATGAGAATGGGACGGGTCGGTCCCGTCATTTAATCAGCCTGTCTCGGGGCCGGTGATGGCCCACTGTTTCGAGGAATCACCCGGAAAGCTGTCTTCACCGAGTCTCATCCGGATGAGTTCGCGCTGCTTCACGAAACCGAGTTCCTCCGCCAGCGTGACTGCGGGAAGGTTGTCATCGGGAATATCCCAGTAGACGGACCGCCCATCGGCCCGCGAGAGCAGTTCTCCGACGAGTTCATGTCCCACTTCAGGGAGTTGTGCGACGACGGCACCGAGGTAGGAAGCATTGATTCCCTCACGGATCATTCCATAACCATCACCGTCGGATCGGGAACAGACGTCACTCGACAGCGCGAGCGCTCTCAAAAAATCAGAGCGATTTGCACCGAAGGCGAGATGATCCAGCTCGAACGGCAGATCATTCAACTCGTCTTCCTCAGTCGATTTCCGGCTCCCCTTTCCTTCCCACCGATGCAGTCGGGATTCTTCAACGAATCCGAGTTTTTCGTAGACTAACATTCCTGCAGGAGTCGCATCGAGTTTGATCGATCGAGTTCGTGGTCTGAGATACCTGATGCACTCGTTCAGCAGGCGCGTCGCAAGCCCCCGTCTCCGGAAATCGGGATGAATCAAAACCATCCCGATCCAACCGACTTCGCCGTGGTGGGTCGTCGTTGTCGCGGTGCCTGCCGGCACACCCTCACATTCGATCAAAAAACAACCTTTTGGCTCGAAGCGAATGAGGCGTTCCCAGTCCGCGTCGGTCTGGTTCCAGCCTGCAATCTCGCGTATACCCTGAGCAAAAGGGATATCACTGAGTTGAAGATGACGAATGTGCTCGGTTGGCATAGTGAAAAACTTTCAACGGATGCCCGCGGAAATCAGAGTTGCGACTCCCGGGTAACACCTCAAGTATGTTGAATCAGCTATGGCCTATCATTTGCAATCAATCAACGTCTTCGTTAGGGAAACTCCACCTAACCGGATGGACTTCTCGATCGGCAAAGCCAAGGCGTCCGGTGAGACGGTCGCGACGGGTAAGCGGCGCCCGCGTGCCATCCTCCTCGTGAAGGTTTCGCTTCGATCGGATGACGGACGAACCGCGCTCGGATTCTCCGGGGATCGCCCGTCCTTCGGCTGGCTCGACAAGCGCCCGGATATCGAGCCTGAGACAAAGCTCACGATGCTTTTGGATATTGTGGAGGAGGCGCAGTCGATTTATCTCGAGAAAGGCAAGTCCTTCGACAGTGCGTTTTCACTGTGGCTCGAAGCGAGTCAACTCGTGGCGGAGTTTGGCGCGGAGAACGATTACGAAGCGCTGATGTCCAGTTTCGGGTCGGCAATTTTCGAACGTGCGATCATTGATGCCTGCTGTCGGATTGAAGGGAAATCTTTCTTTGAAATGGTCCACGGAAATCGACTCGGGATCGCACCGGAAACCGTCCACCCGGAACTGAAAGACTTTAATCTTCCGCTGATTCTTCCTCAGGAACCCCGAACGGAATTTTTCATTCGTCATACCGTGGGGCTCTCCGATCCGATTGATGCGTCCGAGTGGCCCGCGGGGAATCGTGTCAATGACGGTGAGCCAGAGACGCTGAAAGAGTATGCGGAGCGGGATGGTCTTCGTTATTTTAAAATCAAAATCTCTGGCGCGCCGGATCACGACTTGAAAAGGCTCGAGAAGATCTGGCACAGGGTTCTCGTTCATATCGACAGCCCGGTCGTTACGCTCGATGGGAATGAGGCCTACACGGATCTCCCGGAGTTCGCGTCCTTCGTGAAGCGATTTGAGAAAGAGGTAACGGGGCTGTTCCAGCACACGCTTTTCATCGAGCAACCCCTCACCCGAGCTCTGACACTGGATCCGAAGACGGCAGCGACGGTGGCGGAGATCACACAGAGGAAGCCGCTCGAGATTGACGAGGCTGACGGGAGCACGACGGCTTTCAAGGAGGCTTTTGCGATCGGCTACTCCGGAACCTCCCACAAAAACTGCAAAGGCGTTTTCAAATCGCTTCTCAACTACGGGTTGTGCGTTCACTACGCGATGGTCTCGAACCGCGATGCGTTTTTGTCAGGAGAAGATCTGTCGAACATGCCCATCGTCCCGCTGCATCAGGATTTCGTGACCCTCAGTGTTCTCGGGATCGATCATTGCGAACGGAACGGGCATCACTACGCCTTCGGGATGTCGCATTTATCAGCAGGAGAAAAGCAGTCCTTGCTGAAGCAGCACCCGGACCTTTACGAGGAGAGAGACGGCGAGGTCTTTCTCCGTATCGAGGACGGAAAAGTGAAAGTGGGCTCGCTCCAGGGTGCCGGATTCGGTTCCGTCACGGAACCAGACTGGAAGACGATGGACGCGCTGGAAACCTGGCGGAAGGATCACGACGTGTAGCGCGGCGCGTTGCGCGCCCGCCCGATCATCAAAAGTCGTGGAGATCCGAATCAGTCTTCGAGCCAGCGCTCGATGTTCTGTTCGATAAAGGGGGTGTCCTGCAAGACTCGATAGGCCTGACTGACGCGGTCGATCTCCTCTTTCTGCCCCGGGGAGAGAACCAGCTTCGGATTCAAACAGCGATTGGATGGCAAAAGCCCTTCGCGTCGAAGCATCTCATTGATACCCGGAATACATCCCGCAAAGTCGTTGGCAGCATCGAAGATGGCGCTGTTGAAGTCGGTCAGCTCGGCGTTCTGCCTCGCCCATTCCCCTGTCGCACCGCCGCCGGTTCTGATCTTGCGCATCGTCTCCTGAGCGCTCTTCGTTCCGATCGCCCACTGCCCCAGCAGTCCCCCCATGATCCGGAGGGTGGTTTCCCCGAACTGGAACGGGGTCAGAAGATCGTGGATGATATTGTCATCATTTCCCGTGTAAAGAATGATGTCGTCCCGACCGCTCTCGGCGACAGCTCGAATCACGTCGAGGGTACCGTAGCGGTTGAAGGGCGCGATTTTGATCGCGACGACGTTTTCAATTTTTACGAATTCCTTCCAGAACGCATACGAATATTTTCGCCCGCCAATCGCCGCCTGAAGGTAGAAGCCGATCAGCGGAATCACCTCGGCGACTTTCTTGCAGTGGGTGATCATGACCTTGTCACTCGCCCCTTCGAAAGCAGCGAGGCTGAGCAGGCCCGCATTGTAGCCGTGCTTCATCGCAAAGTTCGCTTCCTTCTTCGCATCGCGCGTCTTTCCGCAGATCCCGGCAATTTTCGCGAAGGTGTTGCGGCTGTCGCGATGCCTGTCAATTTCAGCGGAACAGAACTCGAGGACGGGTTCGAAAAGCTTGTGCTCGGGATCGCGGATTTCGAACTGCGTCGTGTGCACGCCGATCGCGAGTCCTCCGGCCCCCGACTCTAAATAATAGCGTAGCAGGGCCCGCTGATATTTTTGACTCCAGGTTCCATCTTCCTCAAGTGCCAGTGGCACCGCTGGAATGACCTGGCCCTTCACCAGGTGCTTCCGCAAGTTAATCGCTTCAATATTTTCCATCTCGAACTTCAAAGTGTGTCGGTTTACCTAGTAAAGGGCGATCGTTTTCGATCCAATTTGCCACCCATTCCATCAATTCCTCTTCTGAAATGCGCGGGAGTCCAAAAAGACGGTGCGATTTCTCAGCATTGTTGAGCCAGGCGGTTTTCGCTTCACATCCCGTTAGCGTAACTTGCCTGTCAAATCGCTTCGAGAACCAAAGCGCCAACTTCCTGATTTCAAGGATTCGGGAGCCGGTAACGTTCAGGATAAAAGGATCCGGGGCGGGTGTCGCCATGGCGAGAGACCGAATGATGTGCTCCGTCGCATCGCCCTGCCAGATGCAGTTCAGATACCCCATCGTCACATCGATCTCCTCTCCGGAAAAGACCTTCAGCGCGAGATCGACGAGCACTCCGTAGCGCAAATCCACCGAGTAGTTGAGCCGAATCAAAGAGAGCGGCGTCCCCCGCTTTTCACTGACTCGGATGAACGCCTTTTCCCGACCGAGGCACGATTGAGCGTAGTCGCCCACCGGGTTGGTGGGATCCGTTTCAATCGAGCCTCCTGATTCCGGAGTCACAAAAGAATACACGCAACCTGTCGAAAGCGCGACGATCCGGGCATCCGCGTAGCGCTCCGCGACCATTGCCGGCATCTCCTCGTTGAAGAGGCGAAGCGTTTCCGGTGAATCGCTCGTTCCGAATTTTCGTCCGGCCAGAAAAAAGACGACTGCAGCATCAGGTAAGGCGTCATAGCAAGCCGGATCCGTTAAGTCGGCGGAATACGTCCTGATACCGTGCTTTTCAAAAAGCGTCCGTGTCTCCGCATCACCAAACCTCGATATCCCGATCACCTCATGGGATCTATTAAGGTGATCCAGACCGCGTCTCAACATCCGGCAAAGATGAAATCCCATTTTACCTCCGGCACCGGCGACGACGATATTGCCATCGACGCCCTTCAGCACTTCGAGCACTCCTTCGCCCGGAGTGCTGGCAAGATCATCGAGTTCCTCTGTGGATTGGGGGGCGCCGGACATGTGAAATCGAATGCGTCAGGAACGGCGCCACATCACTCATGGCGAACTACCTGCTCCTGTCTGCGCGATCATAGCCGAACACGCTTCGCCATAAAAGGTAAAGGTTCCCGCCTCGAATGGCGCATTCAGGAGCGGCTCTTTCGATTTCACTCTAACGATTCGAAAATACTTTGCCGTTGGTCAGATCGCTTTTACCCTTTGCGGGCGCCGCTCAGCCTTGTAACCCGCAATTTGGAAAACTCTTATAACGAAATGACTACGACCTCCAAAAACAGGCCCTCACGTTGGCATAAAGTGAGGGAATACTGTCTCATTCTGTTGGCCGGCCTGCTTTATTCGATCGCTTTAAAGTATTTTGTGCTGCCTTCAAAAGTGATCCTGACAGGAACAGAGGGAATAGCGACGGCGCTGTCCTACTACTTCGAGAATTACACCCTGTTCATCATTCTCTACGTGATCTTCCAGTCCCTGCTGCTCACCTTTGCTTTTGTGAAAGTGGGGAAAGTCTTCGCGCTGCGATCTCTCGTCGTTGTGAGCACCGTGGTGCTTGCTCTCTTGGTGATGCCTGATTTGCGATTCGCTCAGCCCGAGTCACAAAACGAACGAATCATCCTCGTGCTCTTCGGAGGCATTCTCGCCGGCGTCGCGAAGGCCCTGGCGTTCAGGAATCGAGGCTCCACGGGGGACGAGGATATTCTTGGAGCCTTTTTCGCAATCAAATACCTGAAGCCCGTCGGGTCGATCGCTATCATCGCATCCATCGTATCAACGAGCTTCGGTCTCACTCTCGACTTCTTGAAAAACGGAGATTTCGAAACGGTGGTGAATACCTTGATGTACACGTGCATTTACATCTTCGTCTCCGCCGAGACGCTGAACAATCTCTACCGGAAATTCAAGATCATGTTGTTGGCCGTCATCACCCGCGACCACGGGGCAATCGGCATGGCGATCACGTCAACCTCAGAACATCGCACCTACACGATTCACGAGGGAACCGGAGGTCGCAGCCGCGAACCCTTCCGCGAAGTGAGAACGCTCATTACGCACGAGGAGCTGCCTCAGATGATCATCGCGATTCAGAACGCCGACCCTGATTGCTTCTATTACAATCACGACATCGAGGGAATCTCCGGACGATACTACATCGCCCCGATTGGCTGAGACGCAGGGACGAGGCGGATTTATAGTGGTTTCTCCCCTCCTCTACCTCATTTCGGCGCGTCATCGGGGCGCTCACGATCAACTCAGACATCATGGAGAATTTTCTACCCCTCTTTCTTGCCACGTTGAGCTCCCTGCTGCCGATCACCAATCCACTGGGGAATGCGGCGATTTTCATCTCGCTGACAGACGGGCGTGACCGAGCGGAGCGCAACCGGCTCGCTTTTCGCGCCTCGGTCTACATGATCTGCATTCTGGGTGCCTTTCTCATGGCAGGATCGTTCATCCTCCATTTCTTCGGATTGAGCCTCGAGGGAATTCGCATTGCCGGTGGAATCATGATCACCAAATTCGGTTTCTCCGAGCTCCAGCCGCGGATATCGAATACGCATTCTGCGGAGGAACATGCTGAGGCGAGAGAGAAAGAGGATATCTCCTTTTCGCCGCTCGCGATGCCGCTGCTCGCCGGTCCCGGGGCGATCGCGGCAATCATGAGCACGGCGTCGCTGATGGGTTCGCCCACTGTGTTGAACTACTCGGCGATTCTTCTGGGGATCTGTTCAACCGCCCTGATTTGCTGGGTCGTTCTCAGGGAATCCGAGCGGATGATGAAATTCCTCGGAGTGAACGGAGCCAATGCTCTCACGAAGATCATGGGTTTCCTCCTCCTTTGTATCGGAGTGCAGCTGGTCGTCACCGGGATTCAGGGATTGCTGAATTAGACTCGGGGCTAACCACCTCTTTCCGGCGGTCTCCGCGCTCTTTCAGGAATCCACGAGGTCGGGGTAATGCTTCTGAGCGCAGGGCTCGCAGATACCGTGACTGAACTGCGCTTCGCTGTTGTTCCGGATGTATTCTTCGATCCGGTGCCACTCGCCATCATCGTCACGAATCGCTTTGCAGAAGGAGCAGGTCGGTAAGATGCCCCGCAACGTTTTCACCTCGTTCAAAGCGACTTGAAGTGAAGAAATCAGCTGCTCATTCTCCTTCTCGAGCTCTTTGCGCCGTTCAATCTCCTGCTGCGCAAAGCTCAGCTCAAGTCGGACCTCGGTCACTTCCTTCAGGATTGCGAGAACGGGGCGGTGCTCGATTTCCATCCCGCTTTTCTTATTCTGCCAGACGAGGTAAAGATAGAGGAACGGGAAGGCGAAGATACAAATGATGAGACGGCTCACAAACGTCCCTGACATGATGTTGAAGTATTCGTCACTCCCCAGAAATGCTCCGGTCGAGAAGAGCAGGACGTCGAGCCACATCACTCCGAGGAGCGTAAAAAAGGCACGAACGCTGAGGCGGAGATGAAATTTCGGGGTGCCTAGAAACTCCCACGAGATCGCGAGGAAAATCAGATCTGCAAGCGCGGCAACGATGGAGGCCACGTAAATGCGAATGGCCTGTGGCGGGAAATAGTCAATCTGGTCAGCTCCTCCGGAATGCTTGATTTGCCAATGCAACACCATCGTCACGAGCGGGACCATGATAGAAACGCCGATGACGGTGGAGATCGCGATTCGGGTCGCTCGCGGCCCGTCGAAAACGTAGACCACAAAAACGGCAAGAAGCAGTGCCGTGTAAAACACGGTCGACCCCACCATCAGGGAAATCTCCCCCAGTTGAACTTTAACCCCGGCATCCGTCGTCCAGACCATCACCGCAGTGAGGCTCCCGATGAGCGCATAAAAGTGAGCCAACCCGATCCGACTCCGCCATGAATGAGCGAACAGCACCAGAAAGTAGACAGCGACCGCCTCTATAATCAGGATCAGTAATTCGTTGTTCATAGCCGCAGAGGTCAGGTGAAGCCCTTTCCCGAAGTGCCGATTCCTGACAATCTGAGAAGAGTAGGTAAAGCTATTCTGTTAACTGTTATTGATAATATTGCAAATTAAAGCAGTCGGCCGCCCCTATTGCGACGTGGCTCTTCCCCCTCCCAGATGATCTGCGTAGGTGCTGAAATCCGGATTGCTTTGGCTTCACTCGCTGTCCTCCGCGAGGTCGGCAAAGATTCCGGTCGCGGCTTTGACTGAGATCCCCTGATTGCCCGCGTAGGCTTTTCCGGCCGCCAAGCGGATATCGGCCGGAGTCCCCTTCTTTCTCCATGCTTCGATCGCATCGTGAAGAATGAAGGCGCCCGGATACATGAGTTGTCGCGTCATCAGGACAGGACGGCAGCCGAGAGTTCTAAGGCGGCTCGAACAATGCGAATCGCTGACACAGGCGAGAACGATCGCATCGGTAGCGTGCGCCGGAGCTGATTCCGGCTGAGCAAATGCGGAGTCCATCAGCGCGTTGTGACCGATGTAGGCAACGAGAGCGTAATCGCCTGAAGAGGCGGCGCTTTCAAAGTCGAGGTAACACTGCCTCATTTCCGAACCTCGATAGGCATCGGCGATTAGCGTGAGCGGACTCGTTTTGTGGGAGAGAGTCATCCTCCGGAGGATTTGCGCGGAAATATCCTTCTCCGATTCTACGACGGTCCAGTGCCTGCTCTTTTTGAAATAAAGCCCGAGCCCGTCACTGCAGCCCCAGTAAAGGTTCGCCTCAGGTTTATCCCCGTCACCGATCTTCTCCCCAACGCGCATGATCCCCTGCGTTTTATTGTCACACAGCGCGACAAAAACCCTGATGGTCTGCGTGTCCTCTCCGGAGGCGCAAAGGCAGGTGAGGTATCCGGAAAAGAGGAACAGCAAGGAGTAACGTAACCGGAACATCGAGCTGTTTATAAAACAACTCGCCCCGGTTGGGAATGGAATTATTCAAAATTGCGCCAAGGTGGAGACGGCGTTCTGCGGCACTGAGTTGATCGGCCTTCAGTCGGTTCCATATTTCAGAAACATTCTCGTGTGGCTCTCGTTTACATAGACATAGCAGTAGGGTGCAATGGATTCGTCCGTGCCTTTCAGCCACGTCCACGATTCCGCGACTTTGAAGCCGTCGTAGAACGGGATGCGGTTCGCGGTTATTTTTCCTCCCATGAGATAGGAAGTCGTGTCTTTCCTGAAATCCCTTCCCGATAACAATTCCCCGAATGCGGAGGGCTTCAGCCGGATCTCACATTCAAACATGTAGTCGGTCCATGCCTCTGAAGCGTATACGCTGACATAGCTCCCGAACGGAAGTCTCTCGATATTCAGGGCGTGCGCGGCCCCCTTGTGTCCATTCAGCAAGTAAATGGATGCTGCGATCAGCAAACCGAGCAGAGCAAAAACGCCGGAACGGATGAAACACGATTTCTTCATTCTATCTCCGAGCCCCTAAATTCTTCGATGAATTCCGCCTTGCGATGCGGTTCGCTATTTTTACGGCAAGCAAGGGAATCGCGACTCCATGGACAAGACAAACTCCGGCGACGACGCAGTAGGCGAGCTCGCTTTCTGTCCTGATCGCATTGATCGACGGGGACGCCGTCTGGATCACCGCCGCCGGGACGCTGATCGAACAGAGAAAAACAAGGATCGACCGTAACAGCATTCTATTGGAGGGTTCCCGTCGTCCAATCGTCAAGCTCTGCCACGTCCTGCCGGTTAGCGGTCCTGCGAATTCGGGTTGAGGGGTAGTCAGGCATGGTTACCGAAGCTTGCGGTGGATCAGCGGTTCAGTGAGACGCCTCGTTGTGGCGTCGTTAGTTTCAGCCCGTGATCGATGGTAGATGGGAAACCCTGCCCCAAAAGGACGAGTGGTGAGAAGATAATCTGGTAGCAGTAAGAAAGAGCCACCGCGAAGGCCTCCGCTGTTTCAGAGCGTATCCTCCTGCTCCCGACCCGGGCTTGATACTTTTGCTTCCGAAAGTCTGGAAGTTGTCTACGCCACCGACGAATCTGTGAGAGCGATTCAAAAGGAGTGCACGCGATCTCGCTTGCTTCCGGCTCCGGTTCGATTCGACGACGATAGTGGCTGATGGAAATCGAAACGATCCCGAATGGCACTGCCCACGCAATCCAATGCCAGCCCCACCCCACCTCTGATGCGATCCCCGCGAATGCGACGACTGACACCCATGCCACCAGATGATCCCACGACCACCGTCGTGAAAGTGTCGTGGAGAGTTCAGCGTGAGAACGAAGAACGAGAAGCAGTCGCTGAAAGTAGTCCCATTCGGGCTTTGAAAGCTGAACCTGGTGATCGGTGCAGTCGTCGTAGTGGTACCACGCCGCGTGAATCACTTCATTCACGGTTCGATCCTCGCTTTCGATCTCCTGTAGGCGATCAGCAAATTCGAATGCCCTGATACGGTCTTCGAGGTAATCCTCAAACGCTGAAATCACTTCGTTTCTGGACGCGCGGTCGATCATTGTTCCTTTTCGATCCCGGTTGAGACATTGCTACTTGCTCCCGAAGTTCTGTCTCGCACCAACCGTAGGGATCCTGATCCGGGAAGTCAATCTACTCAAAGCAGGATCTGGATTGGGAACTCCGGATTTTTTGCTTCACCGTTCCCAGTCGCAGCGCAGGAATCCATTCGGGAGTTCATGCGACTCTACGATTTTCGCATCCGGCTTTTCAAAGTGTCCCGGTGTGAACACCACGTAAACAGAGTCATTGTCATTGTTGCAGGAGGCGCGCACTTCAACGAATCCGTTGGGAGTCTGCAGCACGGCGCTCACACGGCCCCATCCCATCTCATCGAACCAATGATATGTCCTGATATCGGGACTCCTCTCGGCCAACTCCCCGGCAGCTCTATGGTAGTAGCCCTTGATCGAGAGACTGGAACACTCATAGGTGTAAGTATTGACACCGTAGGACCGTCTGGAATGGATGGGAGTCGCTACATCATAGGCTTCGATTGCGGCGATCGCCGATCGCATCTCCCGCCAACCCTCGAAGGATGGCCGGAATGCCCGGATAAACGGGGAGGAAATTGCCGCCAACACTCCGACGACCAATATGACGCATCCGAATCTCCTCATTTCCTCAAAAAATTGCCTGGAGACGCCGTCCCGGTCCGGGAGTATTTTCCTGAGACCGGGGTGAGGTTGTCATTGTCGTGAAGATATCGAGTCGCGCCGATTGGGTTTTATCGCACTCCGTCTTGTTCCGCAAGATTTCTCCAAAGACGATCGCTGTCGTCGTAGAGTTCGGCGATTCGAAGCCCAATCTCATCTCTGTTGTCACGGCGCAACAGGTCGTAGAGTTCTTTCACGTTTTTATCGGGAGACTGCTTAACGAAAAGTTTCAGAGTGGTGCGATCGAGAGAACTCAGGGCATTCGGCAAGGCGCAGTCGAAAATGGTGGGCTCTCCGTAGATGTTCTTCCCTACTGCTGAATACCTCACCCATTTATGTTCGAGCTCATCAGGATATTTCTCGCGTACGAAAGTCTCCAGTGGTGAGACTTTATATTCGTAATCTGTGGAAATGAGAAACAGCCATCTCGTCCAGGTCTTGGTGGAACCTGTGAAGTCACAATGATAGCCAATATCTCTTGATACCGTGCCCCCGGGAAGAAAAATCCAGATCGCGATGGATGCCCCCGCGATCAGGCATATCCTCAGTAATCGGTTTTTCATTTCCGGAGTAGGCTCACTGCGTCGAACCCTCATGTTAGCAGCACTGATGAAGTGTGAACAAATACTCTCGATCGGAAAAGTCATTTCGACTCATCGTGTGATCCAGTTGTCCTCTCTGCCCCGTCGGGGTTTTGGTTAAGGAACAGCATACCTGAAAATTGGCCTCAATGGCTCCGGTCGAAGGGACTTCACATGCTGCTGTTCGCATTGCCTCCCTCGATAGACGGCGATAAAGGTGACAAGAGAGCTGTTCGTTTTTGCTATTCGGTGCCAGTTGATATTGAGGAACCACTCTTTGTCCGGGGAAAATGTATACACCCAATCATGAGCGCCCATTCCGGTTTCGCCGTATTCGAGCTTGAGTTGCTTTTCGTCTACCCCAAGATGTTCGAACGCGTCTTTGAGGCTCAAGGGGCTCCTGAGTTTTTCGATCTTAGTGAGAAGTTTCTTCACTTCATCAGGTTGTTCCTCCCCGGCGACCACCTGCGCGATTAGAGCGAAAGTGAGAAACGCTGCAAGGATTAGGTATCTCATATTCTCAGCAGGGCAGTTGATTCCAGCAGATCAATATCGGGAAAAGTCAGCTCGGAACAGCGTTCTGGTTACGGACACAGGTTTTCAGTTTGATTCATCAACGGTGGAGGCTGGCTTGACTGAGCTTTGTTCGGCTCGTTTTAACCGTGTGATGAGCGATAAGACATTCGACTTGTTACGCCCCCAATCGACGCACTGTGTCGGAAGTGAGCATTTGCTGGTGATTGAGATCCTGGTGCCTGACAGCCAGGCAACACGGATTCCTTCTCCCCATGAGAGCAGGTTCAGGCAGCAGGATGCTGAGACAAAATCTTCACTAACACCGGTCAAAGACCAGCCTTGAAGCTGGATGGCGTCCTTGACGATTTCTTTCGAAATTTGACGACCCGTGCTGAATTCAAAATTCTCTGAGTGATATGCTGGAAAGCCGAAGGCCATTGTTGAGAAGAGTTTCTATGACGGTCAGTTACCGAGCAGCGACTCACGAGGCGAGTGCGCTGCCCCGCTCCGAGTTCATCTGAATGATAATGACATCGGCGTTCGCCGGTCAAGCCGGAAACCGCCGCTACACACCGTCCACGGTCACTCCTTGTGCCAGTCTTTGCCGTCCATCATGATGCTGTCGTTAATCTCGAGGAGCTGGTCTTTCAGTTTTTGGACGAGATCGGGGTGCGTTTTCGCGATATCGGTCGTTTGATTAGGATCGGCCTCGAGGTCGAAAAGCTGGTAATTCTTGTAGCGCCCGTTTTTGATCGCGGGGATCCAGGCTTCCTCAAACATATTGCTCGTCGAGAGTTCATAATCGGGATCGGCGACGAGCGAATACTTGCCGGAGCGCATCGCTACGACGGGGCGCGACTTCTGAAGGTGCCAGAAGAGCGGTTGCTTACGGTCGAGCGTGGCCCCGGGTTTGAGCAAAAGTGACGCGAGGCTCGTGCCATCGAGATGAACGCCCTCGGGACGTTTCACTCCGACGAGATCGCACACCGTCGGAAGCACATCAACCAGTCCGGCCGGTTCCTGGAGAACGACATCGGGATTGATTTTACCCGGCCAGTTAAAGATGCCCGGCACGCGAATCCCGCCGTCCCAGTTCATCCCTTTTTTCCCCCTGAGGCCGCCGGTGCGATCATCGCGGTAGCTGCCGTTGTCCGACGCGTAGACGATGATCGTGTCTTCGGGTGGGCCGAGCTGTTTCAGTTTCGCGAGAAGTCGTTTGATCGCCCTGTCGGTGTTGTCGATCGTCCCGGAGTAAACGGCTCCTTTGTCTTTCAGCTGGCCGTAGTCCTCAACGATGTCATCGGGGGCCGCAATCGGCGCGTGAGGTTCGTGGAACCAGACGTTCAGGAAAAAAGGTGCTTCGGTATCGGTCCTGTCGTCGAGCCACTGAATCGCCTCGTCGACGACGAGCTGACAGGAATACCCCTCCAGCTTGCCGACCGGCTCACCGTTGCGGATAAAGGTTTCGGGATTGTGATGGCTCGGTTCAGCATTGTTCCAGGTCGCGAACCAGTGGTCGAACCCGTGATCGTGGGGCGTCGGCTTATCGCGGTTGGCGGTCGGCAAGCCGAGGTGCCACTTCCCTACGTGAGCGGTGGCGTATCCGGCTTCCTTCAAAATCTCGGCGAGCGTGACCTCCCTTTCGAGCAGGTGTGAATTTTGAACTTCATCGGAAATCCAGCTGTAGACGCCGGTCCGGATGTGGTGCCGCCCTGTGATCAGGGTGGCCCGCGAAGGAGAGCAGACCGCGCAACCCGAGTAGAATTGCTGAAACCGCGTCCCGCCGGCGGCGAGAGAATCAATCGTTGGTGTTTTGACAGGACCTCCGTAACAGCCGACATCCTGATACCCGAGATCATCGGCGAGAAGGATGACGACATTGGGCTTTTTCTGCTGCGCTTCGCCCGTCCCGGTCGAGACTGCGAGAAGCACAAGTGTGAGGGTGATTCGAAAGAGGATGCGCATGTCTCACTTTTTCACGAATTTTTCATTTCGCCACCGACACCATCACGGAATTTCCGTTCGCACCCCCGCCCTTTATGCATCGGTGCCGCAAGGGCTGATGAGAGTCGCTGTTGTCTCTCTACGCGAAAAAGAGAGGTTCACTCAAACTGACTCTCCTGATGCGGCCGCTGACCGGGACTGCGGTTCGCGTGATCGATCCGCCGCCAATACGACAGTTCGCAAACTTTTCGCAATGAGTAGCGGCTTTTGATGTCCTTGATCCTCATGAACACCCACGGAGTGAGGACTGATTTGCCGTTCTTGGTGTAGGCGATGTCATCCGCGATGTAGGTGCAGACGTGCAGCAATTGATGCCGAACCGGCTCCCGCAAGGAAATGATATCACCGAACTTCAGCGGCGGTTTCACTTCTTCATAATTCGCGGCGAGATCATTCCCGGCGGAAAGTTTGCGTTTGTATCTGGGATCGGGATTGATTTTAAAGAAATTGAAAGCCGTCCAATAGCTGTTGGGGTAGGATCCGGTGAGTCCGTCTGCCGCAGCCGGAAAACTGTTGAGGTTCTTGCGGGGAACAGGAGGGAGCACCTCTGCGATATCGAAGGTGAAGTCCCCGCCGAGATGTCGGAATGATTCCAGCAAAGGCCTCGAACTCAATGTGGTGTTGGAGCGCGTCCAATAATCGATGAGTCCCTCAAAGTCCCCACCGGGCGGAAGCTGAACGTCGAGCATCAGGGAGCGTGTCCGTGTCAGGGCCCGACGAAGGGAGATCTCCTCCCGCTCGGTTTTCACGGTGGGAAGCAGCAGCGGGACGTCGACAAAGGCGTGCGAATCACCCAGCGGGAAAGAGAGCTCCTCGATGAGCGAAATGGCTTCTTCGGGAAGCCTGCCTTCGGGAAACCACGACCGAACTTCCTGAGTGTCGATGATGACGGGTTGAAAATGCCCCGGGTTCTCTTCAAAGCGAGACAGGACCCGATATAAACTGACACGGGCACCGTCGGGCAAAGACCGGATCAACTTCGTCGAGGGAAAAGCTCGCGTTTCCCCTTCGAACGGCTGCAGCGGAACCTCCCTCCGTATTTCCTGAAGCAGAATCGGATCGTCTGAAAGCGAATCGAGCAGTGACGCGACATCATCGAGGTTCATCCCGGGAAATCGCCATACGGTTTGACTTGAGGGCGCGGGAACGAGACGGATGAGAGATTCCGGTGCCTCAAGGAAGATCTCGGAAACCTTGATGTCGCCCCACGGGCCGGGTGAGCAGTGCCCAGGATCCTTTGAAAAAGCGCTCCCCGTGAGTGCTGCTGAAGCGATGAATACCAGCGCTGTCGACTTCATTCGCGGAATCCGGGTTTCAGCCGGAAAAAGAAGGCCTGAATGCTTTTATCGACGAGGTAGCTAGATAGGACTTCGTTGATCGTTTGGAACACCCAGGGGCGGTTGTTACTCCGGCCGTTTTTCGTCAGCAGGATTTCCCCGGCGATGAAATTGCAGGCATGGATCCAATTGCCGTCAGGTGCCCGGATCATGAGGACGTCACCGAACTGCCAGGGCGCGGTCGCGCGTTCATACCGCTCGTTGTGGATTTCCAGCACCGAGCCGGCGTCGAGCATCCGCGGCGGGAGTGAATTGGAGAAGAAGTTAAACGCGGTTGCGAAACAATCCGGCATATCGTTGCCCAGTCCCTCTTCCGGATCGGGATACGTGTTGATCATTCGTCTGGGTAGGGCGGGAAGGACATGAACGAGATCCAGTCGCCGGATCCCGGGGTTTTCCAGAATCGCTTCAAGTGTGACGCCGCCCGCGTGGTTTCGTCCTCCCCCGCTCCAATAGTCAAGGATCGCCTCCCGATCGGAATTTTCGGAGAGCTCCAGCCATGCGTGGTGAGATATTTCGCGCCCGATGGACTTTACGATTCGGATCCGCTCGCGGTCGTCCGCCGCCCGGCTGAGAACGAGTTTCAGGTCGGAAAAATAGAGCCTCCCTCCGTTTTTCGAGTAGGTGAGATGACTGATGAGATCGATCGTCGGAGTGCTGAGCCCGCTTGGAACCTCCGCTAGCCTCGGGAATCCTCCGGATGGAAACGGTCTCGCGTTCTGAAAGAGATTCTCCCTCACGGGAAGTCCAATCTGCGGATAAAGCACGCTGCGCACCTGAGGCGTCAGCGCGAGAATGAGTTCGTCCGGTGGTAACAGCGTCGTCGTTTCGATTCCGTATTCCACAAAAGGAGGGTTTGTCAGCGTCGCGATGTTGCTCTCGCTGAAACCTGATTCACGAAGAATCCGCGCCACTGACGCGACGTCGCAGTGGAACTCCCATTGAGTTCCGAGCTTCCACGTCTCCAACTCCGGACACACGGCGACGTGTTTATCCGGCATCTCGAGCGTGAGTTCTCTCACGCCCAGTCTTCCCCACCTCCCTTCAAAAAACGTGGGGCCGGGCCCCGTCCCCTGACTGATCGACGGCACGATCTCCCGGGTTTCGACCGGAGCCGGTTGCGATTTCTGAATTTCAATCGATTTGGCAGGGCGATCGACCGCACCGAGATGATGCTGGCACGACAAGAGGAGAACGCCGAGGAGCATCCCTGATCTGGTGATTCGAAACTGTCGATTGCTTCTCATGTTTGACCGCCGTCAGGAGAGACCGGCGGAAACTCAGGGAATTTGGTCTGAATTTACTGAGTATTATTGCTTTGTCATGCAAACGATGACGCCACCCGGGACGTAAACAGGTTGCTGAATCGTCCGTTTTTTTGTAAGAAATTGTTCTGTAAGTCCGGTTAAACCCGCTCGTCTCAATGTCCCATGAGTGAATCATCCCTTTCCCAACTCGCCCTCGATTTGAATACGGAAGCCCCGCGCAGCCCCCGCCGCAGCCTCGGTGGCTTCGTTGTTGCGGGCAGAACGCTCGACAAATGTCGCTCCGTTCTCGCCGGAACGGCTGGGGAATACCATTACGATTGTCCTCTCGATAATCTTTTTCTCACGTTCGCCGGGATCACTGCCGACGAGTTCAAGGAGAAGGTCGCGACCGGTGCCGACGACGACGAAATGGCCGCCTGGATCGAAGAGCGCACAAGCCATCTCGCCAAAATAGACATCATCAAATGGAACAATGATCTGCGCTACAAGCGGATCAGCGAGATGCCTGACAACCTTCAGGAATTCCTCGAAGGCTACATTTCCGAATTTCTTCCTGCAGAAAAAGTTGTTTACTACTGGTTCGACGTATACGATATCGAGGAAGGAAGAATTTAACCTTCCTTAACCTTTTTCGCTACTTATCACATTCCTCCGTTGACAATCGACGAGAAAACGCTTAAGTCCGCGTCCAAACAATTTTTAGCACGCTATGGCAGTTCCAAAACGCAAAACCTCGAAAATGAAAAAACGTCTCCGCCGCACAGGCCAGAGATGGCGTGCAGCTAAGCTCAATACGTGTTCGGAATGCGGAAGCGCAGCTCCTTCACATATTGTATGTCCTAGTTGCGGGTATTATAAAGGCCGCCAGGTGATCACGGTTGACGAATTTTAATCGTCTCTCCGTTACCACTTTTTTCTGCACGAAGTCACCTCTAACCGGGTGACTTTGTTTGTTTTGGGTGTTGCACAGTTTCGCCCAATGTTCCTAGATTAGCGGATACTTGTATCCCTGTTCCCGAAAATGAGAATTGCACTCGATGTCATGGGCGGCGACAAAGCCCCTGAAGCCACGATGGAAGGCGCTATTGAAGCGCTCGATAGTTTCGGCGACGACCTCGAGGTGCTCTTTCTCGTCGGAGATGAAAAGCTGATCAAAAAGAGCCTCGAGCACTACTCCTACGCGCACCGTCGTATTGAGGTGATTCACGCTTCCGAGGTCGTATCGATGCATGATTCGGCGGTGAAGTCGGTCAGGCAGAAAAAGGACTCCTCGATCAGCGTGGCGATTGATCTCGTCAAGAAAGGCAACTGTGATGCCGTCGTCAGCGCCGGAAATACCGGTGCCGCCGTTGCCGCTGCAACGATTAAGCTCCGTAACATCCCCGGCGTCGAGCGAGCCGGGATCGCTTCGGCGCTTCCGAACGAGCACGGGCCGTGCAACATCGTCGATGCCGGAGCGAACGTCGACGCCAAGCCGAGCCACCTTCTCGGGTATGCGATCATGGGCAGCATCTACGCGCAGCACGTTCAGGGGAAAAAGAACCCCATCGTGGGGCTCATGTCCGTCGGCGAAGAGGACTCCAAAGGCACCGACTTCACCCGTGAGGTCTTCGAGTTGCTGAGCGAGTCCGGATTGAATTTCAAAGGCAACGTGGAGGGACACGATCTCTTCGAGAGTGAGCTCGACGTCGTTGTCTGTGATGGTTTCGTTGGTAACATCATTTTGAAGTCCTGCGAGGCGACCGCCAAGGTCATGTTCAAGTGGCTGAAGCAGGACATCAAGGCGACTCCGATCCGCCAAATGGGCGCGCTCATTGCGAAAGACGCCTTCAAAGCGACCAAAGAGCGGGGAAATTACGAAACTTACGGAGGAAGTCCCTTGCTAGGTGTGAATGGAACCTGCATCATTGGACACGGCTCGAGTTCGCCTCGTGCCATTCGGAATGCGATTCGCGTCGCCGCTGAGGCGGTGAAACACCACGTGAACCCGCACATTGAGGAAGCCATGGCTGAGTTGGCCAAAAAGACCTCGTAACCTTTTTCTATCGATCTACGCATGAGTAATTCTCACACCTCCGTTCGTATTGCCGGCACCGGGAGCTATTTACCGGAGCGAATCATGACGAATGCGGATCTCGAGGCTTTTGTCGACACATCGGACGAATGGATCACGTCGCGCACCGGGATTCGTGAGCGCCGTATCGCCGCTGAAGGCGAATACACGAGCCATCTCGCGAGCAAAGCCGGTTTAAAGGCTCTGGAGCAGGCCGGGATCGACCCTGCCGACGTTGAGATGATCATTATCGCAACGATCACTCCCGACACGCTGACGCCCGCTACAGCCTGCTACGTGCAGCAGCAGATAGGAGCGTATAAAGCGGTCGCGTTTGACGTTTCGGCGGCTTGTTCAGGTTTTCTTTACGCGATGGAGCTCGCCCGCCACAGCGTCGGTGCGGGAGCTTTCAAAAATGCGCTCATCATCGGTGCCGAGAAGCTCAGCGCGTTCGTAGACTGGACGGACCGCAACACCTGTGTTCTCTTCGGTGACGGGGCCGGTGCTGCTGTTCTCGTGCCCTCGACGAATGGAGACGGCAAGATTCTTTCCTCTCATCTTGGAACCGACGGCGCTCAGACCGAACTGCTAAACATTCGCGGCGGCGGCTCAGCCTGTCCGGTGACGCTCGAAAATGCGCCCGAGAAACTCGCTACGCTGGCAATGGCGGGACGCGAAGTTTTCAAGCACGCTGTCAACGCGATGAAACGCGCCGCGATCGAAGCGATCGATTCGGCAGGTCTGACCGCGAAGGACATCAAACTGTTGATTCCTCATCAGGCCAACCTGCGTATTATCGATGCGATTGTGGAGCGACTCGACATCAGCCGTGACGACGTCTTCATCAATCTGGACAAGTATGGCAACACGTCAGCCGCAGCGGTCGCAATCGCGCTGGACGAAGCCAATCGACAGGGGCGCATCGAAAAGGGCGACAAAATCCTCCTCGTTGCTTTCGGAGCCGGACTCACCTGGGCCAGCGCCGTGATCGAATGGTAATATTCCTGAGCAAATTCGCCCCTCCGGTGTCGCTTACTCCGTGACGTGATGACTTTGCTTGCGGAAACCACTTTCAGACTTGCGGCCCCCTGGGCTTTGGGACTGCTGTTGCTCATTCCTCTGCTCGCCATTCTCAAAGGGAAATCGGGACGACAGGGCGCGGTGATCTTCTCCTCGCTGCACATTCTGAACCGGCTCGGTCCGCTCGCGAAAGGGCGTGCCGGTGGTTTTCGCCTCGCCTTCCTCTTTCTCGCCCTCGCCTGCCTCATCGGCGCGCTGGCACGTCCCCAATGGGTGAATCGTTCCGAAATCGTTTCTGAAAGCGGCGTCGAGCTGATCCTCGCGATCGATGTTTCCCGCTCGATGCAGGTGGAGGATTTTCGTATTGAAGGAAGCCGCGCCAACCGGCTCCAGGCGGCAAAAAAGGTCACGCGTGATTTCATCAAAGGGAGAACCACAGACCGCATCGGTATTCTCGCCTTCGCGGGGCGCCCTTATCTCGCCAGTCCCCTCACCCTCTCGAAAGAGTGGCTCGAGGGGCCCAACGGGCTCGGGCGTGTCAAAATCGGGCTGGTGGAGGACGGCACCGCGATTGGTTCCGCGATAGCCGCGGCCGCGAAGCGTCTCGATAAGCGTGAATCCAAGAGCAAGGTGATCGTGCTTCTCACCGACGGGGTGAACAATGCCGGAGCCCTCCCTCCAATCGAGGCGGCCAAGCTCGCGAAAACGCTGGGGATCCGCGTCTACACCATTGCCGTTGGAACCTATGGCGATTACGTCGTGCAAACGCCGATGGGCCCCCAGAAGCTTCGTCAGGAGTTTGATGAAAAGACACTCAAGGAGATTGCGACAATCGCCAACGGTGAGTATTTTCGCGCACAGGACACGTCCGGCCTCGAGCGGATTTTTGAACTGATCGACGAGATGGAGAAAACCGAAATCAATCGCAGCACGCGCGTCGAAACCGATGAAATGTTTCACTGGTTGGCGATCGCGGGGCTCTCATTCGGTTTCATCACAGCCATCGGAGATCAAACGTTTTGGAGGCGCCTGCCATGAGTGGACTGACTTTCGGACAACCTGAATTTTTCCTGGGGCTGTTTCTATTGCTGCCTCTTTTGATTCTTCGTGTCCGGGCGCATTGGAAAGGGAGCAAAAATCTGCCCGGCCTCGTTTCTCCCCGTCTCCACAAGCAGCTCGTCGTAAATTCAGCGCGTGCAACGGCGTGGGTCACCTTTGCCATGCAGTGCCTCGGCATCGCCGCAGTGCTCACTGCGCTGGCCCGTCCTCAGCTCGGTTTCGACGAGATTGAATCCCAGACCGAGGGGCGAAATCTGATCATCGCGATCGACACCTCGCGGAGCATGCTCGCTGACGACCTCCGCCCAAACCGGCTTACCCGGGCGAAGCTCGCCGCAAAGGACATCATTCTCGCGCTGCCCGAAGATCGAGTCGGCCTCCTAGCGTTTGCCGGCAAACCGTTCATTCAGGCGCCTCTCACCGTCGATCACGAAGCGGTCATCGAATCGATTGATCAGCTCGATACGGAAATCATTCCCCGGGGCGGAACCAACATTGCCGCGGCGGCGCAGCTGGCGATGGAGACGTTCGAAGAAGCCAAGGTCGAGCAGAGCGCGCTCGTGATTTTCTCCGACGGTGAAGCGCTCGAAGGCAGCGAGGAAATCGAGAAAGTGAGAACACTCGCGAAGGAGGCGGGAATGACGATTCTGGCGGTGGGCGTCGGAACCGTGGAGGGCGCGATTATTCCCGAGATCAATGCCAAAGGCCAGGCCATCCCGGGGCGGTTCATCATGGACAACAACGGTCAGGTTGTGAAGTCGCGTCTCGAGCCCTCCGCGCTTCAAGAGCTCGCTTCGCTCGGCGGGACCTATATTCACCTCGGAGGTCAGGCTTCGCTCACGCAGGTCGCGCAACAGATTCGCGAGGGAATTGCCACCTCACGAGAGGAAAGCGAAACCCGCCTCCGCCCGATTGAGCGGTTCATGTGGCCGCTCGGGGCCTCGATCCTGTTTTTCGTGATCGGCTACCTCATCCCCATCGTGTTGGGGAAACGGCGCCGCCTTCCGGTCAACGGTAACGGGAACAACAGCGGCAACGGCAATGGCAATGGCAGAAGGCGCACCGCGGTGGCGGCTTTGATCCTTTTGTTCTCATCCGATCTCAGCGCGCTCGAAGGATTTGAGAACGGCTACAAAGCCTTCGAATCCGGCGATTACAAAACCGCTCTCGAGCTCTACGAAGGCGCGCTTGCTGAGAAAATCACGGAAAAGGACCGGACGCGACTTCAAATGGGAGTCGGGGCGACGGCCTACAAGCTAGGTGATTACGAGCGCGCTGCGGCGGCTTACGGGGAGGCTTTGACGCATCGGGATAAAAAGCTGCGTGAACAGGCTCACTACAATCTCGGGAACACGCTTTATCAACGCGGGGAAGCGGCCCTCCGCGCCATCGGACAACCGTCAAACCCCGATCAGCCGCAGAACCTTTCCGGCTCCAGCGAATCGCTCGACACCACGATCCAACAGTGGGAAAGCGCGATTGAGCATTATGAATCCACCCTATCCCTCAATCGTGAGAATGCGCGTGCGACCCACAACCGGGAAGTCGTGAAGAAAAAGCTCGAAGAGTTGAAGCAGCAACAAAAGGAGCAGGAGGAACAGGAAAAACAAGAAGAGCAGGAGCAGGAAGAAAAGGACAAAGAGGAAGAAGAGAAGGAGGACGAAAAAGAAGACGAGAAAAAAGACGAACAGGAAAAGGACAAAGAAGACGAGAAGCAGGATCAGGATCAGGATCAGGAGAAAGACGATCAGAAGGATCCCTCTGACGGCGAGAAAGAGGAGAACCCCGACGGCAAGCCGGAGGACAAAGACGGTGACGGAAAACCGGACGATCAGCCACCCGGCGAAGACGAGAAAAAGCCGGAAGATCAGAGCGACCCTGAAGATCAGGATCAGGATCAGGATAAAGAGCAGGACAAGGAAGACGGGAAGGATAAAGATTCCGAGGGAGATCAAGGTGAAGATGAGAAACAGGATTCACCTCCGCAATCCCCTGAAGGAGGCGAGCCGGAAGAACCGGACGCACCGAAGGATGGCGATCTCGAGGCCGATCCCAATCAGGCGCAACCGCCTCAGAATCCCCAAAATCCGTCTCAGCCCAATCCCGCTGAAATGCAAACGAACCCTGAAACCGGTTATTCTCCGAGCGAGGCGAGGCAATTGCTTGATACGCTGGCAGATGAGACCGAAGTTCGCCCCATCCTTTTACCTTCGCGGGGAGAGGTGTATAAAAACTGGTAAATTTCCACGATGTTTCCACGAGTCTATATCGCATTTCTGCTTACTCTTTCGGCGACGTTTCCGCTCCACGCGCAGACCGCTGCCGAGCCATCTGTTTCAGCTCACGTGTTGTCTAACAAAGTCGCTGTCGGTGAGTTCGGCACCTTCATCGTCGAGGTGATCAACGGCGACGCACAGATGCCGGCCCGCATCGACACCGCCGGGCTTGAGATCATCAGCTCCGGTTCCCAATTCACTCAACAGATCACGAACGGGAGCCGCACCGCGAAGAATTCGTATTACTTCCGCTTCAAAGGCGATGAGCCGGGCGACTATGTCATCCCCCCTCTCACGCTGGACATCCGGGGAAAACAGCTGATCACGCGTTCCATCGCGATCAAAGTCTACGAGAGAGATTTCGATGACGAGGCGCGTGATGCGACAAAGGCGTATTTCGCCAAGCTTGAACTGACCAAGGATACTTTTTACGTCAATGAGCTCGTGCCTTTCACGCTCACCGCCTACGCGAGAGGTCGCAATGCGATCAGCCAGGTCGTGAGTCCGCAGATTGAGAATGAAAGTTTTGTATTTCGGGGCTTCCGCGAGGTGAGAACGGATGGCGGGTTGCTGGGCAATTCGAATTCCTATTTTTCAACGGCTGTGGTGCCTTCGAATCTGTTCGCGCTGAAGGCCGGCTCGCACCGTCTCGGCCCAGCCAAAATCGGGGTGAACGTGCTCGACTCGAGCAGCGGGTTTGGACTTTCCGCCTTCTTTCAGCGGGCGAGCACCAAAGAAATGACGACCAATACGGTCAACGTCACGGTGAAGCCGCTCCCGAACGGAGAGCCGATCAGTTTCACCGGCGGCGTCGGGAATTTCGAAATGAAGGCGACCCCTTCGACGAGGACCGTCAGCATTGGTGACCCCATTTCGATGGAGTTTGAAGTCACCGGCGTGGGAAACCTGCGAACGATGAGTGCTCCGGTGTTCTCAGTTCCGCAGAAAGGGATCTGGAAGTCCTACGAGCCGAGCAAGACGCTGGAGGATGAGGACGATTCCGATGGCTACAAAGAAGGCCGTGCCACGTTTTCGATTGTGATCATCCCCGAGGCCAAGGTGAATGCGATCCCGCCGTTTGAGCTCAGCTTTTTCGACCCTGAAGAGGAAAAATACGTCACGAGAAAAACCGAGCCGATCCCAATCTCGATGATCGAAGGGCGGAGCAAAGCGGCACCTACCGTGATCCAGTTTCCCAATGGAGATAACGACGCGGCGAATTCCTCCAATCACGCCGCGCACGCCCCTTCTCCGGAGTTCAACGGGATGCTCCATATTTCGACCGGTGCGCCGCAATGGATCGCGGAAGCGCAGCTGGGGAAACACGGGGCGCTCTACTTCGTGGTTCAGGCGTTCTTCTCGATTGGATTTTTCACGATCGTCGGATTCGGGATCATGCGAATGGTCAAAGAGGGACGTTTTCAGCGGACGACTGATACCGGTCCGGCCAATTTTGCTCAGGCGCTGAAGAAGCTGCCCGGACAGGGCGCCACGAAGCACGACTTCTTTCACGCCGTGAACACCGCGCTTTCCCTGTGGAAGAGCGAGCACCCCGAACCGCCCAAAGAACTCGAAGCGGTGATCTCGAGAATCCATGAAATGTCCGATGCCGTTCTTTACAGCGGCCATCTCTCTCCGGAGGAGCGAGTCACGCCGACGGAAGTCTCTGAGTTCCGCAACATTCTTGAGAAGCTCCCACGCCGCTGATCCCGATGCGCTCATTTTATCACTTTTTCCTAACAACGCTGTGCGCGCTCAGCCTGTCCGCAACCGGGCTTTCCGCGCAGGAGCCGAATAACGCCTCCGACTCACCGGCTCCTGAGAGCGGCAGTTCCTCTGACACCGCGCAGGCACAACCGTCCGGGGACGGGATCGTTGAGACAGTGTCGAGCGACGAAGCGTATCAGCTGGCGATAAAAGACTTCACCGATGGAAACGTGGATGCCGCGGCGGAGAAATTCCTGCTCCTCGCGAAACGCGGACTGATCTCAAAAGAGCTCTACCTCAATATCGGGACGACCTTTGAAAAACTGGACGAGGCGGGGCAGGCCACGCTCTGGATGCGCCGCGCGCTGCTCCTCGATCCCGGCATGGTCGAACCGCGCCAGAATCTCACGTTTCTCAAACAGAAGCTCGGCTACCTTGAATTTTCCGACGAAGGAACCGGAGCCATTCTCCGTCAGCTTCCCCCCACCCTCGGCGACTGGGTTGCGATGATTGGCCTCTGGCTCGTCGCGATTTGCCTCGCGATGGCGTTTCTCCTTCCCCGCTTTCAGGAGCGACGTTTCCGTCCGCTCGTGTTTGCCTGTCTTTCCGCTGTTCTCGCCTTCAGTGGTGCCTGGTTTTCACAGCACTACGCCCGGAACTATGCGATCGAGAATTTCGCGACGGTCACCGGAAAAGGCGTTACCGCGGTCACGTCCCCGGTTCCCGATGCCAAGGCGGTTATAGACTTGCCCCCCGGCTCGGAAGTTCGCATTCTACAGGAATCAGGCCCGTGGACCTACGTCGAGATACCCGGCGAGATCCGCGGGTGGCTGCGCAATAATCAGCTTGCCGCTGTGTGGCCCGTCACCTTTCGCTGAATCAGTCCGCGGGCGAAGTAACGAACCACCATGAACCGACTCATTTTACTCCTGTCTCTCTGTCTGCCCTGTCTCAGTCACGCCGCTCCGCCCGAGCGTCTCATCATCGGTGCCGAGGGCAATAAGGGTGTCGCGATCGTCGATCCGGCAGACGGGAACAAAGTCCTCTGGCATCACCCCATCGGGGCGGTGCACGACCTTCATCTCCTCCCCGGAAATCGGATTCTGACCCAGGACGGATGGCCGAAAATCATTGAGATCAATCTCAGGAAAAAAGTTGTTTGGGAATACGACGCGACGACGACGAACCGGGGCAAAGAGGACGGAAAGGTCGAAATTCACGCCTACCAGCGGCTCAAAGGCGGCTCGACGATGATTGTGGAGTCCGGTCCCGGCCGGATCATTGAGGTCACTCCCGGGAAAGAAATCATCAAGGAAATCCCGCTCCAAGTCTCACGCCCGAGCCCCCATTCCGACACGCGTCTCGTTCGTCAGCTCGACAACGGAAACTACCTCGTCGCCCACGAGCACGATCAAATCGTGAAGGAATACAATCCCGAGGGTAAGGTCATCTGGGAATTTCCCGTGCCACTGTTTGGAAAAGAACCCGCAAAAGGACACGGCCCCGACGCCTTCGGCGGAAAGTGCTTCGCCGCGATCAAAGCGAAGAACGGGAATTACCTGATTTCCACCGGGAACGGTCACAGCATTCTCGAAGTGACCCCGGAAAAGGAGATCGTCTGGAAGCTGGAGCAGAATGACCTCGAAGGCATCACCCTCGCGTGGGTCACGAACATCGAAGAACTCAAAAACGGCAATTTGCGCATCGGCAACTGCCACGCCGGACCGGAGAATCCTCAAATCATCGAACTCACCCGGGACAGGAAAGTCGTTTGGACCTTCCACGATTTCGAAACCTTCGGTGATGCGCTCGCGAACACGCTCGTCATTGACGGGAAGCGTGCCGAAAATTTGCGCAAAGCCCTGAAGGGGCTCGGAAGTAAAGGATGAAAAAAGTAGAGTAGTTAAGAATCTGGATTACTGAACGCTCCCCATTCTTCCCCGCGAAGCGGAAAACCTTACCCATTTTACCTTTAACCTTTCAACGGCGCGCAGCGCCCTATCATGTCAGCACGCCGCTGCGCTCTCGAAGCGCTTTCCCAATGGGAGGAAACCTCCCGCTACGCCTCCGATATTCTCACCGACCTGGGAGGACGCTTTCGCCTCACGCCGCAGGATCGCGCTCTCGCACAGGAGATCCTTTTCGGGACGATCCGGAATCTCTATTTCCTCGACACGATCATTGAGAAATTTCGAAAAGGCAGCCTTCAGAATGCCACTCAAGACCTCCTTCGAATCGGTCTCTATCAGCTTTTTCTCACCGAAATCGCTGAACACGCCGCCGTGAACGAAACGGTGAGTCTCTGCAAGAAGCACGAGAAAGGATTCGTGAACGCGATCCTCCGGAATGCCCAGCGTCAGAAAGCGGAAATCCATGCCGATATCAAAAACTGGCCGCTCGAAGACCAGTATTCCCAGCCAGAGTTCCTCATCGAGAGATGGACCGAACAGTATGGCGAAGAGGCGGCGATATCGCTTTGTCAGTGGAACAACGAACCTCCGAAGGTTTACGGTCGCATCAATTCGCTTGCCCCTGACAAAGAGGCACTCGACAGGGTCAGGTCGGAGACTCAGCCCTCTTTACTCGGCGATGACTACCCCGACTTCTTCGTCGTCGACGGCCCGCCGAACACCTACTGGCTCGATGAAGGGCTGATCTACATCCAGGACCCGAGCACTTCGCAGGCCTGCGCTCTTCTCAATCCCCGGCCGGGTGAGGATATACTGGATGCCTGCGCGGCACCCGGTGGCAAGACTGCGCTTCTCGCTGCGATGCGCGGGAACGAAGGCCGTCTCGTTGCGACCGACAATGTCGAATCGCGGATCGAGCAGATGCAGGAGAATTTCAACCGCCTCCACCTGTCCGACATCGAAGTGGCGCTCGCCGATTGGGCGGTCGACTCGGAAGAACCGTTCGGCGGTCAGAAATTTGACGCGATTCTCCTCGACGCCCCTTGCTCCAACACCGGAGTGATGCGACGCCGAATCGACGTTCGCTGGAGGGTTCAGCCCCGCGATTTCGCGACCTCCGCGCAATTGCAGGCGACCTTGATCAAGAACACCGCGAAGGCCCTCAAGCCCGGTGGTCGACTCATCTACAGCACGTGCTCGATTGATCGCGTCGAAAATGAAGACGTCGTCGAAGCTTCCGGAATGACGGTTGAAAAAGTCGTCACGAGTCTTCCGTGGAAGGACGGGCACGACGGCGCGTTTGCCGCGGTCCTGCGTGCCTGAGGAATTTGCTTCAGACCGGTCACCCCCCAATCCCTGAAAACCGTTTGCGGCACTTGCATTAGGAGTGTTTTTGCCTAAAAATTACGGAATGTTCCGCACCCTTGCCAGTTCCCTGATTACGCTTGCCGCGATTTTGCTGTTCGCGTTCATGATTCTCTTCCTCTGGACAGGCAGTCAGAAGGTGGAATTCAAGCGGGTCGCGTTTGAGGGTGACAGATCGACCGTCGCGATCGTCGACGAGATTCGTCTCAAGCGATTGCGTGCGAAGGAAGCGTCGACCGAGACGGTTGATATGCCCGTCGTCGAAACCGCCCCTGCAGTGGGTTCGGGTGATGGTCCTCCCGTCGTGCTCTGGGTGAATATCCCCGGCTTTCGCGGTGACTACATCGAAAAGGCGGAGACTCCGTTTTTCGACGAGATGGTTTCCGAAGGCGGAGCCACCAATAAGATGCGCCCCAGCTTTCCGTGTCTCACCTACCCTGCCCACACGACGATGGCGACGGGTGTTTCCCCTGATAAGCATGGTATCACCGCTGACCGGATCCGGACCGGCCCCGGCGAAGTTGTTAGGAACCCGACCGACGACGCGCTGCTTCTCGCGGAGCCGATTTGGAAAACCGCAACGCGCCAGGGCATGAAGACGCTCGTGCACGACTGGCCACTCTCACAAAACCAGACCGGTGAAAATGTCGCGGCGCACTTTCTCGATGCCTACAATCCCGATGCGACTGACGAAGAGCGTCTGAACATCGCGCTGGAACAGTGGCGGGCAGCGTCAGAGGGCGACGATAAGCTGAGGCTTGTGATGTTAAGATTGAATGGCGTTCTCGATGCCGGAATCGTCCACGGCCCCCGCGCTGATGAAACCTATGCGGCGGTCGGTGCGGTCGACACCGCGCTGAAGAAGTTCGTCGAGACGGTTCGTGGTGAGTGGGACAAACTCGCGCCCGCGAATGCCAATTTGATCTTGATGGTGACCACCGATCACGGACTTGCCGAGGTCGACAAAAACGTGAACATCGAGCACCTCCTCGGAGACGACATGATGAAGAACGCCGACATCGTCGCGCACAACGCGATTGCAAATCTCTTCTTCAAGGACCTCCCCGAAAACGAGGGCGAAGCTAAGATTTTCATCGATAAGTTTGACGGTGAACTCAGTAAGCGAATCTATTTCCGCACGATCAAGAAGGAGGAACTCCCTGAAGAGTGGGCCTACCAGGGGGATCGGAGTGGTGATCGCGTTCTTGTCTTGAAAACCGGCTATTCATTCTCCGACGAAAAATCCGAAGAGCCGGTCTTTGACCCCGCAGATGCAGGCGGCAATTTCGGTGGCTACGGCTACCCTGTCGGTGAGTCGATTCGCATGTCAGGGCAGGTTCTCATCTCAGGATTCCCCAATTCTCCCGCCTCCGGAAGTCTCGGTGAGATCGGTCAGCTCAGCTTTCACGCCACCGTGTGCAAGTGGCTCGGCATCACACCCGCCGAAGGCGCCGCGACCGACACGCTCGACGTGAAATAGGTGCAAAGAGTGGCAATCTCGCTCCGAGAGATTTTCAAAGCCCACCCGCTCAGAGCGGAACGGTAACCTGCCCGCCGATAGGCAGAAAACACAGGATGCAATCCTGTGCTACTTACGGTTAGCGCTCTCCCAAAGCTCAATCAAGCCATGATCGCATCGGCGTTGACGTGCCGGTGATCCTTCGGTCCCAGTCGTTCTTTCACGTTCATGGCTGAGAGCATGGTGTTGTAGAGATCCAGTCCTTCCGCTTTCGCGTTCAGCACCTGTCCGGTCTTGAATCGTCCACCTGCGCCGGTCACGGCGTGGAAGACACCGGAGAGCTCGCGTTTGGTGTCGTTGTGACGTCCGTCTCCGGACTCGGTCGAAATCGTGAGCATCGTGTTTTCGAGAATGGATTTTCCGTTCGCTTCGCGGCATTCGTCTCCCTCGTGAAGTCGCTTCAGGAAATAGGCAACCTCGTTCATTTTCATATGAGCATGAGCCCGCAGTTGCTCGTTTTTACTCTTCTCGTTGAACTTGTGCCACCATTCGTGACTGCATCCTTTTGAGCCGGATGACTTGAGTTGCGCGCTGTCATCGAACTGATGAATCAACTTTCCGTTGTAGTGATAGTCCCCTTTCAGACGAATGCGTTCGCCCGCGGCGAGAAAGGTGAGCGAACCGAATCGTGCGCGGTCCATCTGGATCGCGAGGGCATAGAGATCAGCCATGAGATGCCACTCGGTTCTCAGTTGATCCAGCGTGATATCGATTCCTTCACCTCCGGGATCGGCAGCGCCCCCGTGCTTCAGTTCAGAGGGAGGCGGCATCGACGGCGCACGCGGATCGTCGACCTCGAGAGAAAACGCACGCTGCTCATATTCACGGATCCGATCGAGGTGGTTTTTGAATTTTTCCTTCGATACAGCCCCGAGCGGAGAATTGGGGCCGACGTAGTGTTGATACTGTCCCACGACGCTGTCGAGGACGCTGCGCTTCAGATTCTCAAGGCGCTCGTCCTGCTCGCCGGAGCTTTGCATTTTACCGAAGACCCGCTCAAACAGGTCGCGGGGTCGTTCCTGAATCGTCGCGGCGACGGTTCCGTCAGGATGATAGCTGTGAACGTAGCGGCCGACACGGCTCCGCCGGAAAAAGGTTCCCCCGATCAGCGTGGAAACCATTCCGTCGGGCAGTCCTTTCGGGTAATGTGCGCGTTTCACGAGTTGATCGATCGAGGCACCGCCTGATCGGGCCTCTCCGTCGGGAGGCGTCGCGGTGAAGGCTCCGGAGGCGCCGTCGAAGTGAGCATTCATTCCCGAGCGGTCGCAGCGCACCTGATCGACCTCGCGGAGGATGAGAAGTTGATCCTTCAGCGACGCGAGCGGTTCGAGGACATCGGTGAAATCACCGGGTTGCACCGGCGCGGGAATGCCGAGTCCGAAAAAGACGTTGAAGGCCCGGACCGGAATATCCGGAGCCGGTTTTACCGCCGCATAGGATGTGCCGGGCAGCATTTCCTCAAGCAAGGGAAGCCCCACGGCGATCCCGCCAAGCCCCTTGAGCAGTTTTCTTCGGTCGAGAGTCGGAGGATTCATAGTATCGTTAGTTGGAGGGCGGAGTCTCACCCGCAAAAGCGTAGCGAATCAGGTCGCTTTGGACAATCGCGCTGATGACATCTTCGTAGCGACCTCCGGCTTTCTGTGAGGCCTCGTGAATCGCAAAGACGGCTTCGGCATCGGCGGCATTAAGCGGCCGACCTGCTGCGAACTGAACGAGTTTCCACGTGAGCGTTTCTTTGACGCGATCGCTCTCCGCGAGAAGGTCCATGAGCTGCCCGACGTGATCAAAAGCGATCGGTTTCGCGTCGCCGGGAAAGAGTATCTCACCGTCGTCACGCAAGGGGTTGCCAAAGTGATCCTTTTCGTGAAACGAGCCGAGTCCATCAAAGCGCTCGAGACCGTAGGCGAGTGGCTCAAACCGCACGTGACACGCTCCGCAGCTTTTACTCGCCACGCGTTCCATCGCGATGGTGCGCTGCGTTTTCCCGGGTTCGCTCGGCACGGGGACGGTGCTGACGCACGGCGGCGGATCTTTGATCACTCCCCGCAGGAGGTCGTTGAGAACAAACAGCCCCCGCGTCACCATCGATGCCTCGTCGCCACCGATCGTGAGAACGCTTCCCTGCGTGAGGATTCCGCCACGAGTCGGCACTTTCGACAAATCGACCCGCTGGAGTTCGGTTTTGCCCTTTCCCGCTGCGGGAACAGGGATGCGATAATGTTTTGCGAGAGCTGGAGAGACAAAAGTGAACGGCGCATTCAGCAAAGAGCTGAGGGTCAGTTTCTCCTTCCAGATGACTTCGCGGAAAAAGGCGAGCGTTTCGGATCTCATCTCTGCGGCGAGTGCGGGATCCCAGTCGGGAAAGTGGGCTTTGCCGGGTTGGAGGTGGGAAAGGCGGTCGAGATGCAGCCAGTCGGAAGCGAAATCGAGGGAACGCTCGATCGCTCTCGGATCATTGAGCATCCGCGCCGCCTGCGCTCCGATTTGCGCCGGATGATTGAGGTTCCGGTTTCCCGCCAACTCAAGGAGCTCGCGGTCGGGAGCGCTTCCCCAGATCACATAACTCAGCCGCGACGCCATTTCGTAATCGTCGAGAAGCTCCCGGTTCTTCTCCGGTGTTTTCTCCGATCGATAGAGAAAGCGGGGTGATTGCAGCATCGCCTCGACGACAAATCGGATCGCTTCGTCGAAACTTCCCCCGGCGGAGGCAACCGAAGTGGAGACGCCGCGATACAGCGCCCGTTCCGCCTTTGTCAGCGGACTCCGCAGGACCTGGATTTCCATCGCTTCGATCAGAGGGATCATCGTGTAGTCCGAAAGGTCCCGCTTGCTCGAGAATCGCTTCGCAAAGGCGGCTGCGTCCATTTCCGAGGCGACGAACGCGGCCAGTTTCGAGAAGCCTTCGATGTGTTCGAGGTCGATCGTGAGATTGTAGGCCGTATTTGAGAAACCGTCCGCTCTCACGTCGGCGGGAAGCCACTCACGCGCCTGCGCCTCGACATCGACGCTGAAAAGATCCCGAATCGTCCGCACATATTCGGTCACGGTGAGTCGGGGCGCGAGGGTCGGACTGCTTTCGGGAGGACGCGAGTATATCGCAGGGTCTACGAAGTCGATCGTCCACGCGCCGCCTCCATCGAGCCACTCCTTGAGGATCTTTTTCTCGCCGCTGCTGAGGGGATCGCGATCCTTTGGCATTTCATCCGATGCGACGGATTCCCACAGGAGGCTGTGATCGGCTTTTCCCGCGACGATGATTCCGTCCTCCACATGTGACTTGAGCCGCTTCGAGAGATCCAAATCCCCTTTCTGACTGGCCGAGTCGTGGCATTCGAGACAGTGCTTTGTCAGGATCGTCGTGACTTTGGTTTCAAACAATACCTCGTTCGGGTTCCTGACCGGTTTCGGTTTGGCTTTCGGCTCTGTTGGAAGTGCCGCCCCGGGACCGGATGAGAAGAGTGTCCGGATCGCGGCAGGTTTCAGCGCAGAGGCGACGACACGAAGCGAATAGACGGTGCCGTTCCACGCACGGCCGCCTCCGTTTTCATCTCCGACGAGAAGATTGAAATCAGGGTTCCAGTTCGAGAGATTCCCTTCGATCCTCGTCTTCGCGACTTCCCTGCCGTTGAGGTAGAGTCGGGAATCCCCGTTGCGCTGCCTCGTGAATACGAGATGCGTCCGCCCGGTTTTGAGAGTGCCCTTCGGAGCTGCGAAAGCGGGGAGCCCGTTGGTGCTGGTTTTCGTCGTGCGCAGTCGCACCTCGATATGGTCAGACTCCTGGCCGATCGTAAAATTCCGCTCCGAGGTGGTTTTGGAAAAGGTGAAAAGCCGGGCGGGTCCCTTCTGATCGAGACGGGCCGTATCAAACCACACTTCAAGGGTCAGTTCGTTCGACTCGCGGACTTCTTTGACCAGTTTCTTTTTATCCACATCGAGTAAAAGATGGCCACCTTTCAGTGAAACCCTGCCTTGGCTTGCTTTGACACCCTTTCCTTTGGTGGAATAACGGGTCCCCTGATCTCCTGTGAAGTCAGTGAAGACGAGTGAATCCTGAGAGATCGCGAGATTCCAACCGGAAGCCAGGAAAATAGAAGCAATGACGACCCGAAGCATGTTGCGAGAACTACAGCGAATTTGCCTCCTCATGTCACGCTCAAACGAGCGGGATACACGCCATTTTCCGTGCAGGGAATCAATGACTGCGCTTGGCATTTCCACTGGAATCTGCTTCAGTCAGGGATGATTCGTTTTCTCACTCGATTTTCATTTGTGTGCGCGCTTTCTGTTGGCCTGAGTTTTGCACAGGACGATAGTGAGAAGGCTGAAACGCCGGAGCTTTCCCCGGAGGAAGCCGCAAAACAGGCGGAGCTTTTGAAGCTGCCCAACCTTGTTCTCATCATCGCCGACGACCTCGCCTGGGATGATTCCTCCCCTTACGGTCACGACTCGATCTTGACCCCGAATCTGCAGCGCATGGCAGACGAAGGAATGCGTTTTGACAATGCGTTCACGACGACCTCCTCCTGCAGTCCGAGCCGCGCCAGCATTATCACGGGGAGATACCCGCATCAGACCAACGCTGAGGAGCTCCACTTTCCGGTGCCGGCTGACCAGATCACCTTCGTTGAAAAGCTGAAGGAGAAAGGCTACTGGACCGCCGCGGCGGGAAAATGGCACCTCGGTGACGAAATCCGTGATCGCTTTGACGAGATTCGTGAGGTCGATACGTCCGGGTTTCAGCTTCCGAGCGGAGACACCACCGGTAAATTCAGCGAAACACTCGAAGGCGAAGCTCAGAGCGGTTGTGTCGACTGGGTTCCAATGATGCGGGACCGCCCTGCGGGGAAACCTTTTTTCCTCTGGCTCGCAGCGCTCGATCCGCACCGTCCCTACCACTCCGGCATCATCCCCGAGCCCTCCCGCCCCGAGGAAATCAAAGTCGCGCCGTATCACCCTGACACACCCGCGGTACGGGCGGACTACCAGCTTTATTATGACGAAGTGACACGCCTCGACAAGTATGTCGGTCTCGTCATGGATGAGCTCGATGCTCAGGGCGTTGCCGACAACACGATGATTCTCTTCATCAGTGACAACGGGAGACCCTTTCCGCGCGACAAGACGACCGTCTACGACAGCGGCATCAAGACTCCGTGGCTCGTGCGTTGGCCGGCCGTCGTGAAACCGGGGACCACGACTGAGAAAATCGTGAGCACGGTCGACATCGGAAAGACCTTTATGAAACTCGGGGGAATCACCAACATGGGGCAAACGTTCGAGGGCGTGGATTTCTCTCCTCTTCTGACAGATCCTGACAAGCCCATTCGCGACTACGTCTACGCCGAGAAAAACTGGCACGACTACGAGGATCACGTCAGAGCGGTGCGGAATCAGCGCTACAAGTATATCAGGAACTACTACAATGATCTCCCTCAGACGCCCTCTGCAGACGGTCTCCGAAGCGCCACCTTCGTCGAGCTCCTGCGACTTCGTGAGAAAGGCGAGCTGACTCCCGCTCAGGAAGCCTGCTTCACCGCCCCGCGCCCCGAGGAGGAACTCTACGACACGAAGCTCGATCCCTACGAACTCAACAATCTCGTCGAAGACGAGCGGAATGATCCCCTTCTCCGCGCGATGCGTGCCGCGCTCCTCGACTGGGAAAAGCGCACCAAAGACTACGCCCCTGAACTTCGCACCGCCGATGAGTTCGATCGCGTCAGTGGGCTGCCAACTCCGGCACGGGTCCGCCCACGCCTGTCAAAAGCGGAGATGGTCGAAAAAGGCCTCGTCGCTCCCTGACACACCACTCTTTACGATTATGAAACGATTATCACCCTTCTACGCCGTTCTCGTCGGCTCATGCCTCATCGTTCAGGTTGCTTCGGCAGAATACACCTGGGAGAAAGAGGATGGTAAGCACCTCGACCTCCGCCACGACAAGCAACTCATCGCGAGGTATATGTTCGAGCCGATCGACGAATCTTCGAAAGAACGTCGCGAGGAAACTTACAAGCCCTACTGCCACATCTACAAGCGGCGGAGTGACGATCAATTCATTACCAAAGGGCCCGGTGGAAAATTCACTCATCATCGAGGGATTTTTTACGGCTTCTCCAGGATCAGCTACACCGACGCCGAGGGCAAAGAGCATTCAAAAGTCGATACGTGGCACTGTCGCATGGCGCATCAGGTACACCGTGAGTTTTCGGCCATGGAAGCAAATGAGGATTCAGCCAGCTTCACCGCGAAGATTGATTGGATCGGTGATGACGGTAAGGCGTTTGCAAGCGAAGCGAGAACGATGCGTTTTTCTCTCGTCGACAACGATCTCGTCATCGATTTTGAATCGAAGCTCACGCCGCTCGTTCCGACGATGAAGGTCGACGGGGATCCGCAGCACGCGGGATTCCAGTTCCGGGCGAGTAATGAAGTGTCAGAGCTGTCCGCCAAATCCACGTATTACCTGCGCCCGGAAACAGGCAAGGGCAAACCGGGGGCGACGATCAACTGGTCACCGAAGACGGACACGGAAGCGACCCGCGATCTCCCGTGGAAAGGATTGTGTTTCACCCTCGATGAAAAAAAATACACCGTTGCCTACCTCGACAGCCCCTCCAATCCGAAACCGGCCCGCTTCAGTGAGCGCGACTACGGCCGTTTCGGAAGTTATTTTGCGGCGGAAGTTTCGAAGGAAAAGCCGCTTGAAGTCACCTACCGTCTAGTGATACGTGAGGGCGAAATGGAGCCGGAGGAAATTGCCGCTCTCAGCGACGCGTTCACGAAGAAGTGATACTTATGCCAATCCGCAAGTCAGCTAAACCGATCAAACCCGTCGGCGACAGAAGTCGCAATGAGGTCAGCGAAATCCTGAAGAAGGTTCGCAAGATCGAGCTGCGCACCCGCGGGCTTGTCAGGGAAAGCTTCGGCGGAGAATACCACAGCTGCTTCAAGGGGGAAGGCATTGATTTTGAGGACTTTCGTGAGTATCAGGCGGGCGACGAAGTCCGCGCGATCGACTGGAACGTGACGGCCCGGATGGGGCACCCCTTTGTGAAGAAATTCGTCGAGGAGCGGGAACTGACCGTATTCGTCTGTGTCGATATCAGCGCTTCCGGCAAATACGGGAGTCACGGGCCAAGCAAGCGGGAGATGATGGCGGAAGTCGCCGCTCTCCTCACCTTCAGCGCTCTCCAGAACAAGGACAAAGTCGGACTCATCCTTTTCACCGATGAAGTCGAACTCTACCTCCCTCCCCGCAAGGGAACGGGTCATGCGCTCCGACTGATCCGCGAGATTCTTCACTTCGAGCCCGAGGGGCACGGCACGTCATTGAATCCTCCGATCGAAATTTTGAAAAACGCGGTGAGACGCCGCTCGCTCGTCTTCATGCTCTCGGACTTTCTGTTTGAAGAGGATCTCGGGACCGATCTCCGCATTATCAATCGGAAGCACGACCTCGTCGCGATCCAGGTGAGTGATCCGGCTGAGCTCGCGCTGCCTGCAGTCGGCCATGTGCGCCTTGAAGACCCCGAGACCGGGCGCCAGATCGAAGTGAACACCGGCAACGCGAGGTTGCGGGCCGCCTACAACGCGGAGGCGAAACGCTGGCAGGAAGCGATTGATCAGGATTTTAAACGTCTTTCGATTGATAAAATCGCGCTGCGCACCGACGAGGAGTATCTCCCCGCCCTTCACAGTTTCTTTAAACGACGTGATCGATCAGGCGTCTAGATTTACAGAGCGATGAATTTTCTTCTGGGACAACAGGCACCTGGTGCGGATGAACTATACGATATTGTCGTGTTAGAGCCCGTGCCATCCAGTTGGCCGCTCATCTTTGCGGGCGCCCTCGGCGTCATTCTGATGGCTCTCAGCGGCCTCGCTGTTCTCTATTTTTTGAAAAGGAAGAATCAAAAAGCCGACGAGTCCCCCGTTGCGAGGGTCAAATCGCGACTGCTTGAGATCGAAAAGACCCGCATCAATCTCGCCCCCAATCAGTTCAGCCTCGCTGTTTCGGATGCGCTCAAAGACTACCTGAGCGAAAAATTCAACGACCCGGTCCGTTACGAAACCTCGCAGGAATTCCTCAAGCGGAATTCCGGAACGAAAACGCACCTCCCCGAGCCGGCGCGACAACTACTCCTTAGTTTTCTGACCGAAAGTGAAGAAGTGAAGTTCGGGCACACCGCCGACGCCGACACGAAGTTGCTGCCACTCCTGCAGCGAGCCGACGAGATTGTAAACGTTTGCGAACGGCCGCAGGAGGAAAAGAAGGCCTCCTGATCGCCGTTGTCCCGTCTCATTTTGCGGTTGATGAAGCCCTCGAAAGGCGTTTCTTATCTCCAAGGCACCGATGAATACATTTTTCCGAACACTCCCCATTCTCGCCGCGCTGTCGCTCTGCAGTTGTATGACGTTCGAGCAGGACTGGAAGAAGGCGGTCGCCGCCTACGAGTCCGGAAAGACCAAGTCTCCTGAAGGGCCCTGGATCGGCAATTGGACGACGACGACGAACGGACATGAAGGCGATCTCCGTGCTATCGTTTCGAAATCAAAGTCAACGCCCGGAGACTATGATTTTCATTACCACGCGACCTGGAAGAAGATCCTCTCGGGTGGTTACCAAGTCTCTTTCCCGGTGAGACGGAGCGGCTCGCGCTACCTCGTCGACGGCGAGAAGGATCTCGGCCTGTTCGGAGCCTTCGGCCACCGAGCCACGATCACGCGGAACGCCTTCGATGCGACCTATTCGAACGATCGTGAAGAGCTGGGCGAGTTCCACATGACTCGTCCCGAGTGATCCCCCTTCCTCTTTCTGTTTCAGCGGCTCCGGCGTTGAGCTAACCTTTTCCGATGCCCCGCGACCGCACTCTCCCTGTTTTCGATCTCGAGATCGATCTTGCCGCCGCCGTCAGCCGACCCAATGCCCGCGTCGTCATTGAGGCGCCGACCGGTTCAGGAAAATCAACTCAGGTTCCGCAGTTCCTCCTCGACAGTGGCCTTTGCGGTGACGGCGAGATCTACGTGCTGCAACCCCGACGACTCGCAGCGCGAATGCTGGCGACCCGCGTCGCGAGTGAGCGGGAAGGTTCACTCGGTGACGAAGTCGGCTTTCAGGTTCGTTTCGAAAATGCGGTTTCGGCGAACACGCGGATTCGATTTGTGACCGAGGGGATCCTCCTGCGAAAGCTGATGGATCAACCGGATCTCGGGAGCATCTCCGCCGTGGTCCTTGACGAGTTTCACGAGCGTCACTTTTTCGGTGACATCAGCCTCGCGCGCTGCCTTGAGGTGCAAAGAACGCTGCGCCCCGATCTGAAAATAGTCGTAATGTCAGCGACGCTGGAGACGGCCGCGCTCAAACAATATCTCGGTGAGGATTGCAGCCACCTCATTTCCGACGGGCGCACCTTTCCCGTCGAAGTCGCCTACGAGCCTCCCCGCGAACGCCACAAAGGCGAGCTCTGGGATCACATCGCCCGCGTCATTCGTGATTACCTGAAAGTGAACGGTGTTGACGGGCACATTCTCGTCTTCCTGCCCGGTCGGTATGAGATCCAGAAAACCGCCTCGGCACTGCAACGAGCGGTCGGGAGTTCCTTCGAGATCCACGAACTCTATGGAGAGCTCCCTCCTCAAAAACAGGATGCCGCCGTTTCGAGAAGCGCTCGCCCCAAGATCGTGATCGCGACAAATGTCGCCGAAACCTCGATCACGATTGATGGCGTCAGCCTCGTAGTTGATTCGGGACTGGAGCGTCGCTCGGCTTTCGATCATCGCCGGGGAATCACGACGCTTCACATCGAGAAAATCTCGCAGGCCTCCGCGGCGCAGCGCGCCGGTCGTGCGGGGCGAACCGCCAAGGGCACCGCGATCAGACTCTGGAGTGAGCGCGAGCACGAACAACGCGCGCCCGCCACCGCTGCTGAAGTGCAGCGTATGGATCTGACCGAGGCGATCCTGATCCTTTATTCCAGCGGGATCACATCGATTCGGGACTTCGACTGGTTCGAGAAACCGGATAAGGGCGCGCTCGACGAGGCGATGCTGCGGCTCATTGAGCTAGGTGCGATCAACCGCGAGGAACAGCTCACGGCCGATGGTCGCAAGATCAGTCAGTTGCCCGTTCCGCCCCGGTTCGGTAAAGTGCTCCTCGAGGCGGCGAAAGCTGGCTATCTCGATTACCTCGCCCTCGTCGCCGCGCTGGTTCAGGCACGCCCCCTTTTCCCGCTTCGGAAACGGCAGTCCGATCATCTCATGCCCGAGGATTTCGCGCAGCCCGATGACATTTCCGATTTGCAGGCCCTCGCCCGCGCCTGGTCGCAGATGAAGCAGAACGGTTTCCGCCGCGAGATCGGCGAACGGCTCGGGATTCACGCCGGAGCCTCCCGTGATGTCGACCGCATCGCGAAGCAACTCACTCGAATCGCGGATCGCTGGGGCTTTCCGGGCGGGAACTTCGCCGAACCCGATAACGAAACCTTGGCGAAAATTCTTCTCTCAGGGTTTTCCGATCGACTCGCGATCCGCCACAATCAAAGCACCCTCACCTGTGCAGTAGTAGGTGGGCGCCGAGGTCAGGTCGAGAAAGACAGCGTCGCGGGAGACAAAGACTGCCGGACCTTTATCGCCGGCGAAATGATCGAGGTCGAAGGCCGCGATCTCACCGTGAAACTCGGGCTCTGCACCCGGATCGAGGAAACCTGGCTCGAGGAACTCTTTCCGGAGGCCTTTGTGCAAAAAGAAGGAGCAGTCTATGATGAGCGCTCCCGAAAAGTTGAGGCCCGTCTCGAGAAGCGTTTTCGTGATCTCGTTCTCGAAACCAAACCGAGCGGAGAAGTCCCTCTCGAGGAAGCTGCTGCCCTCCTCGCCGAACGCGTCCTTTCCGGCGAGCTCAACCTCAAAAAGTGGGACGCCAAAGTTGAAGCCTGGTTCAGTCGGGTCAACCTCGTCGCTGAGCACTGCCCTCAATACGAGATCCAGCCGATCGACGAAGAATCGAAATTGCTCATGCTCGAGCAGATCTGCGCCGGAGGAACGAGCTACAAACAGATCAAGGATCGCCCTGTCGGCGGAGTCCTCAAAGAATGGCTGCCGCCTCATCAGGCCGGAGTGATTGATCACGCCGCACCGGAGTCGCTGACCTTGTCGAACGGCAAAGAAGTTCGCGTTCACTACTCACCCGACGAGAAACCGAAGATCTCCGTTTTAATCCAGCACATTTTCGGTCTGAAGGACGCCCCCACGATTTGCGAAGGCAAAGTCCCCGTCGTCGTCGAAATCCTCGGCCCCAACTCCCGCCCCGTCCAGGTCACCGAAAACCTCGCCGGTTTCTGGACCGGCAGCTACCCCGCGGTGAGGTCACAGCTCCGCGGTCGGTATCCGAAGCACGACTGGCCCGAGTTCGAGTGAGTTGGTTCAATCCAATTCACTCCTGCTTGAGGTTTGAGGAAGCGACGCCCTCACCGCCCGCTCTGCAATTAGAAATGCAACTGTCGCAACAACCACCAGTAAAATGGGGACTGCGAGGACTTCCCTGAGGATGAAGAGCTGATCGTAATCGTGGTGTTCCACAATTCTGAAGGTGTTTACGATTCTGGCTATAAGCGTTACGAAGCCGCAAAATATCGAAATGATTGAAAGGCCTCGCGCGATCCGTGTAATCGTATTACGACCTGTTTTTCTGTTTCGTAAGTGTCGAGAGATCACAGTCGAGAGAATGATCGAAAAAACACTTAAAATCAGGCACGCCTCGACAAATGGTGAAATCGGAGTCACCAACAACATTCCAATTACAAATTGCATTGTGTTAGAGTGAACCGTTTCGGAGTAGCGATTGGCAAGGTGAGTTCGGGACGTCACCGCGCATTCAGTGAATAGGCTAATGACGTCTTCGCTCTACAGTCAGGAACGATTGACGATTGCAGACGGGGAACTTGCATGATGGAGCTCTGCTTCGATTGGCCGGGGCTGCCGGGAGTCAATAGCATTGCGAAGTGCTGAAGGTCTCGCCGCAAAAAGGACAAGAGAAGACGTAAATCATTCCCGCATCACCAAACATCCAGAGTTGATCGCCCGATTGAGGGTCAACGCTGTGAGGATTTGATGCGCTTGAGTTCTCAATCGAATCAATTTGAGCCACAAAAACCATGCGCCGCCTACAGGTCGGACAATCAACCGGGCCGCCTTCCTGAATCCAGTCCGGCTCACCCCCGAGCTTGGTGCGCTGTCCGATGTAATTGTGATAAGGGATATTGTCACCTACTGGGTATGCCGTATCGCCCTCCTCAACTCTCTCAAGTTTTACGCGGAATTCGGGAAGTTTCGGATTCATGTTTCAAGGCGAATGTCATAGCGCACGAAGCCTCGAACCGGAGGCACGCTTCGCTTAAAGGTTGAGGGTTGAGGGTTGGGGGGTGAAAAAATAATATCGATCCGAAAGAGCTTCTCGGTCAGGGATTGGATGGCGCATCTTCTTCATTGCCCGATTTGCTCAGGCAACGAAGCAAGGTCCGGTTCCACAAAATTTGTCTTCGCATCGGGATGCATTCTGCGGCCGGGAGAGTAGAAAAATCGTAACACGTGCTTGCTCATCAGTTGCGGGTGCGTGTCGCAAAATTCCTTCGAGCTCCGGGTTGGGAAGACGCTGTCGTAAGCGCTATCGAGAGCGTTGATTATCCGGAAAAATGCAACCGTTGTCGTCTCGTTGTATCCGGATGTCGGAGAATCAACAATGTCGTGATGCCTATTGAATGCTTTCACGCCGCTGCGCATGAGATCCAGCGCGGCATCGAATCCGTGTTCCCGCAGATAAATGTAGGCGATCGATACGTGAGTGCGCTGATTCCACCGGTCGAGAGGAAGTGTCAGTTTCTCGAATGAAGTGATCAATTCCCGGTCCTCTTCAGTGGTCATCTCGCAAAATCATATTCCAGGGATAGCGTTAGAGCCTTGGCTACCCGATTCGGGCGCGCGGCCTCGATTGGAGAATAAGGATTTGAATTTCGGAAGTCAATCAACCCCGGGGCGTGATCTGGCTTGCCAATGTCGGCTTGGTCGGTCCGCGGGTTCATTCTCAGGCAGGTTCATTTGATCTAAAAGTCACCCAGCACGAAATCAACGCAGACAGTCCCGGAATTATGGACGTACCTATGCCGTAGAGGCAAGTAATCCCGAGTGCAGCTCCAATGGGAACTTCTACGCCATCTGATTGGCTTGAAATGTCGCTGTAGGCGAAAAGAAAGATTATTCCGAGCGGAATAAGAACGCTTGCTGGAAGCGCTCGAGCGATGCCATGTCCGAGGCCCTTCCCACGCTTTGCCGACAAATATCCGAACAAGATCCCGGAGATCGTTCCTATTCCTATCAGCACGGCAAAGATGGTCACTTCGTTGAGGGCATTTCCTGACCGAACGTCAAACATTACTCTCGCCTGACAGGGAGCGCATGTAGATCGAAGGTGAATAGATCGTATCAGAAAAGACGTTCCGGCTCATGGCGGTCGGATGTTGGGGGACTGTGCTTGTTCGGTCAATCGTGCCCGTTCGCAATCTCCTTTAATTTTGCTCGGAGTTCGCGAATCACTTGATCCTGTGCCCGAAGCTTATTTGTAATCACCCGAAATGCAGTTGCGCCGATGGTGATTGTTCCAAAATACACGGCTGCGATCTTAAAGTCGTAGATGGTAGCCGCGATTCCAAAGCAAACAATTTGGAATAGAATTAGTGTCAGGAGATATCTATTGGCCTGTTCCGGATCAGTATTACTCATTTCAAATGATTCTCTTTAGACCGAACAGTTTCTGATCAGCGACTGGCGAAGCGAGTTCGCTGCATCGCCTGAAGATGAAATGGTAAATAGATCGCAGTTTTCCAGTCAAGGACAATCAGGGATCGCTGAGAAGGCTCTCGGGGACAGGTTAATAGTTTGAGCTGGTGTCTTTAGTTCTCTCTTCGCGATATGAGAAACATGACTTTAAACACTCCGGCTCCAAATAGTTGATCTGCCCCCGGGAATTAGGAGCATCAATGAAGTGTTATCCTCCGAAAGACCAAAATCGCTACCAAGGCCAAGATCAGAATTATGCCGACACAAACTGCGACTTTCTGAAAAGGAAAAGTGTGAGGAACTGAAGTGATCTCCCACACCGTATCGTTTATTGGTTCGTGCGGTGATCGCCAAGCACCCCCCGAAAGTTCACCCGCCTCTGGATCGGTTTCATTCATTGGATTTTTACATATCTATTTCTGATCAGCGACTGGCGAAGCATGTTCGCTCCATCGCTTCGCTTCTAAATGAAATGGTAAATAGATCGCAGCTTGGCAGTCAAGACCGTTCAGGAGTTGCTGACGGGAAGCTGAAAACCTCCGTGCCATCCCCCCCCCTTTTGCTCGCGCACTGGGCGCCTACGCCGCCCCCAAACGCGCGAGCCGCGCTTGGCGTAGCCCGACCTGGACGTGGTAGAGCCTTCCTGCGAGGACCTGACAGGGTTGGATCGGTGATAATACCCTGTTGGGTGAGCGAGGGCTGCTATGTCGGTTCACGGGGCAGGCACAGAGCAGGTCCCTGCGAGAGCACTTTGCCGGACAATTTAAAAATTTAATACATTTATAAAATTCATTTTAAATTAAATAATATTTATTAGCTGGCCGTGATTCTGGCGATTCATTTGCGGATGAAACGGGGACGGGGCGTGGCTGAGGGCCCCCTTCGGAGCGAAGGGGGCATTGAACAGGTGGGGAGATTGAATGCTCACGGAGCCAACGCGCTTGAACGGTTGGCAGGCGCGGAGGTGCGGGCTTTGGTGCACGATCTTCTCTAACTCAGGGCGTAGCGGGCTCCCTGGACGTTTCCTGCGGGAGCGGTCGAATAGGTTGAGGTATCCGGAGGTTCGAAGAGCGAGGTCGCGGCCCTTCCCTGCAGATGAATCTTTGCGGCCGTTTCGAATCTATCGGCGTTCGGGGGTGGCGCGATCCTTCTTCAAAGGATGCCTTCACCGGCCAAGCTCGTACTCGAAAGAGCTATAATTTCTCGCAAAATAGAGATTTACAAGTTGTCAAGAAATCTTAAGTATTGAGGGGATAACTGTTCATTTGGTAGCGCCATGCGCTTTTTGTTTGGTGATGCCGACACACTTGTCTAACCACCCAACCTATGCGCCATGATCTCAACGACACCCCCTGCCCCGCCCCGTTCCAGTAACCCTCTCAAGCACTTCTTCTTCTGGCTCTCGGGAGCCGGAGCGGACACGCTTGAGCAATGTCCCGGCTGGGAGCAGCGAAAATACGTCGCCTTCGGAGCGACCGTTCTCGTCCCAACCGTCTTTGCTTTTATCGCCTGTGCTTACGCACTCTCCACCCTGACTGACAACTGGAAGATCATCATCCCTGTCGCGACGGCCTGGGGGCTCATCATCATGACGATCGACAGGGCGCTCCTCTCGATTTACCGCTCGTATCAGAAAGTTCATAGGAAGGTGGCTCAGTTCTTTCTTCGTATCGTCGTCGCCGCGCTCATGGGCGTGACGATATCCCACCCGCTCACACTGCTTCTCTTCAGCGACACGATCACGAGCGTGATCGAGAGTGATCGTCAGGAGGAAATTGAAGAAGTCCGTGTCGCTGCAAATGAGAACAAGGCCGGCGTCGAAAACAAAGTCGTCGCGCTTGAGGCTCAGATTGCAGAACAGCGGCAGAAATTTGAAGAGACCTTTTCGGCTGAATTCCTCGTTGAAGATACTTCTGTCGGCATCGCGGATCCTCTTTCTGAACTGGATGCCGAGCTTCGGGCTCAGATGGATGGTCGTATTGATGCAGAGACCGCGGTCTATCGTCAGAAGATCGAAGCCATCGACACCGAGTTTGCCGAGATGCAGACTAAATACACGGAACTGCAAATGGAGCTGGACAGCTGGCAGACGCAGTTTGAGCTGGAAGTGAACGGACAGCGAAGCGGGATCGTTGGCCTCGGGCCACGCGCAAAGAGCATCCGTGATGATCAGCTCGCCTGGCGCCGCGAAGAGGCAAAGCGCATTGCCGGAATGCTCGAGTATTTGACGGAGCAGAACACCGATCTTGCGGCCCGTGTTAAAGAAACCGAGGAGGGCATTAAAGCCGAATTCGTCGGAATTGCGGCGGCTAAAGCCGAGCGTATCAAGGAGGAGCGAGCCCGTGTTGCTGACCTGAAGCGTCAGGTCCAGCAGTCTCAGGCCGACCAGTTTGTCGACCAGCAGAATACGATTCGGACGACGATCACGGCGCAGATCGATACCCGGTTGAGCGAACTCGAACGCCTGCAGTCTGAGATCGCCGCGATTGGCGCTCAGGAGCAGGAGCGCATCGCTGGGATCACTGCTGAACCGCGTCGTGATATCCTGACACAGACGCTGGCCCTCCACCGTCTCTTTGAAGATGGCGCTGAAGGCGGCAAGTTCGCTTTGATCGCCTACTGCATCCTTGCAGGCCTCTTCATGCTGATCGATACGATTCCCCTGGTCGTGAAGTTCTTTTCACAGCCCGGACCGTACGACTCTCTCGTTGATTGCGAGGAAGTCCGATTTGCGCGCGAGCGTGAAGCCTGGCTCAAGAGCTTTCACTCCTATATGGATGATCTCTCCGATGGGCGCCTCCTTCACCTGACGCAAAACAAGCCGCTGGAAAATGCGATGATCGAAGGGATTGGAAGCTCGCGTGTCGCGAAAGAGTTTGTCGAGAATCTGATCGATCTGGAATCTTCGTTCGAAGAGCGTATTGAGAAAGAAAAAGCGAAGCTGGCAGCAGAAGGCGGCAGCGCGAGAAACGATCAACGCGCCCGTCAGTTGGAACGCTTCGCAGAAACGTTCTACGATGATCTCAACGGCAAGATGGAATCGTTCTTCGATCAGGACGCCGCGAAACGAGCAGCGCGTGGGGCTGCCTAAAGGCGGGCAAGTTAATCGAAACGAGTTGTGTATCGCATTTGAGTGCGGAGATCCGCCTTTCCTGGTTCCGATTAATTGGCAGCCAATGCATCTCGATTGTGGAGAGATCGCATTGGTGATCCGTTAGAATATCATGGATGAAGTGATTCGAGAGTTTTGTTCGACAGTTAGATGCAGAACGAACTGAAAAGCACGATTCGCGAGTGGGAGAAGCTTCGAATCGCTTACAACGTGATAATTGGAACATTCGGTCTATGGCTCTCATGGGGCCTCCAAGACTCGATGGGAGGACTACCTGAATATGTATTCCTCGTTCTTCTCTACGGAGTCTCAGCCAATGTCTTCTTTTCGTTGGGACCTCTGACAGAGCTCTATGTGAAGGTTATGACTCCACTCAAGCCTGACCGGCTGCGGCTCCCGGTCTTTGCGGTCGGGACCCTGTTCTCCGCTGTTGTAACTGCGATCGTATATTTCACTGCTGAATTATCTATCCCGCCCTTCCCATTACTCGATCTTTGAGAGGGATTGAGAAATGTTTTAATCCACTCACCTCTTCTGAGGATTCGTAAACGCGCCTTCATTGATCCGGATGTCAGGCGGACTGCCGTCGATGAGAAGCACCTCGATGACGTCGAAGCGGAAGAGAATCTCGGGATCGTTCAATTCGTTGAGCCAGGCGTTTCCGCCTCTGATGATGAGTCGCTGCTTGGCTTTGTCGACGGCACGAGCGGGCTCCCCGAACTCGCCCCGGGTCCGTGTTTTGACTTCTCCGAAGACGAGCACCTTTTTATCCCGGTAGACGATATCGATTTCCCCGGTGCCATTCTCGGGGCGGTAGTTGCGGTAGAGCACTTTCCTACCGGTGCGCCAGAGGGCTTTGCCGGCAAGGCGTTCACCGCTCGAGCCGACGAAGTGGTTCCATTCCGCCTGGCTCAAAGAATCGCGGTCAGGCAGCTCGACTGGCCGATCGAGTTCCCGATCGACGAGGCGATACCAGCACTGAACGAGCGGTCTCACCCTGCTGCTGCCTCCGCCAGTGCGACCGGCGCAAAACTGCGGCGGTGGATGGGACACGGTCCGAGCTTCATGAGCGCTTCCCGGTGGGCGGCGGTCCCGTAGCCTTTGTGACGCGCAAAACCATAACCGGGATACTCGGCATCGAGCGCGATCATGAGACGGTCACGCTCCACCTTGGCGATGATACTTGCGGCGGCGATGGACAGACTGAGCGAATCCCCTTTTACGAGCGCCCGATGTTCGCCGGGAAAATGTCTCACCGGCTTGCCATCGATGAGCGCGATCTTCGGCCGGGGCTTCAGCTGCTCAAATGACAGCCGCATCGCCAGATAAGTGGCCTGCAAAATGTTGATTTCGTCTATCTTTTCCGCTCCGACCAAAGTGGATGCCCAGCGAATCCGTTTGTCGTTGGTGATTTCTTCATACAGAATCTCGCGCTTGCTCTCGCTCAGCTGCTTGGAGTCAGTTAATACGCTGTGAGTATACCCCTTTGGTAGCACGACCGCAGCTGCCGAAACGGGCCCCGCGAGTGGTCCCCGCCCTGCTTCATCAATACCGGCGATGGATCGGTAACCTTCCGCACGAAGCTGATTTTCGAAGAACAGATCAGGCATGGTCCAAACTCAAAAAATGACAGATCCTAATTCTTCAACGCCCTCAGTGTTGATTCACGAAATCGATCATCTGGCGGAAGCGTCCCGCCATGCCCCGTTTCTTGGAACAGATTAGACGCGGCAGCTCGGCGAGATGCGGTTCGTCTTTTTCTGCCGGGAGAGCGGCGCTGGTGTGATATTCGCCCTCTTCGATGAGATCCGCGTAATTATTGTTGAGCCCGCCGAGCAGCTCGGGGGTGACCTCGTGTTGCAAGCGCATCACAAGGCGTTTCCCGACATAGCGGTAGCTGTGAAAGTTGCTGTAGAATTTCGTGATCTCATCAACGGCTTCATCGAGATCGGTCGTGATTTTGAAGAGATTGAAATCCTCCTCGGAGATCAGGCCCAGGCGGAAGAGATGCTCCTTCACAAACTGCATCCACATTTTCCAGTAAGTCCCCCCTTTCGCGTCGAGCAGCACGATCGGAACGACCTGAGCTTTGCCGGTCTGAATCAGCGTGAGGACCTCAAACAGTTCATCCATCGTGCCGAATCCACCGGGAAAAGCGGCGATGGCGTCGCTCTCTTTCACAAAAGCGAGCTTACGGGTGAAGAAGTAATTGAAATTGATCAGTTTTTCATCGCCGTCAATCGTGGGGTTCGCGCCCTGTTCGAATGGCAGTTTGATGTTCAGACCGAAGCTCCCGTCGCGGCCGGAACCCTCCTGGGCTGCCTCCATGATGCCCGGGCCGGCTCCGGTGATGGACATGAAGCCCGCCGCCCTCATCTTTTTGGCAAAACTGACCGCAGCCTTGAATTCGGGTTCTTCGGGCTTCGTTCTCGCGCTGCCGAAGATCGACAGTTTGCGCTCGTCCATGTACGGACCAAAGACGTTACTGGCCTGACGCATCTCCTTGAGGGATCGGCTGTAAAGCTTCAGGTCGCCTTCGTTCAGACAATCTCTTCCCATCTTCAGAGCGGTGACGATGAGCTCCTGCACAATCTTGTTCGAGGAGCCGCAGGCCCAGTCGTCCACGAGGTCCTTAATCCGGTCGTCGATGATCGAATCACCGGTCGAGCCCTTGTCCTCATGAAGACCGAAAATGCCTCCTCCGGTAAAATCTCTGGGGTCTTTGCGAAGGTGCGCACGTTTATCCATATAGCGCTAAGGCTAGTGGAATATGGCTGAATCCTCAATCCCTCATTAAGCGAGATGGAATAAAAACCCTGATTTTTTCCTTTCATGTAACCCTAAATTCATGCTTATTCCCCGCTCCATGTCTATCCCACTCGACGACGTTCGCATCGACTCTATCCGCCAGCTTATCGCCCCAACCATTTTGATGGAGGAGGTCGCTCTCTCCGATGCTGCGGCGGCAACCGTAACGACAGCCCGGAACGAGTGCGCTGACATTCTTTCCGGATCAGATGACCGCGTCCTCGCGATCGTCGGGCCCTGTTCCATTCACGATCCCAAAGCGGCTCTTGAGTATGCAGCCCGTCTCGCTGAGTTGAGCAAGGAAGTCTCCGACGACGTCCTCCTCGTGATGCGCGTCTACTTTGAAAAGCCCCGCACGACGGTCGGCTGGAAGGGATTGATTAACGATCCTCACCTCGATAATTCCTATGACATCAACGAAGGCCTTACGACCGCGCGCAAATTGCTCGTCGACATCGCTGAGATGGGGATTTCCGCAGGAACGGAGTTTCTCGATACCATCAGCCCACAGTTTTACGCCGACCTGATCGCCTGGGGGGCGATTGGCGCCCGCACCACGGAATGTCAGCTGCACCGTGAGCTCGCCTCCGGTCTCAGTATGCCGGTGGGATTCAAAAACGGAACGATGGGGAACTGTCAGATCGCGATTGATGCGATTCAGGCGGCCCGGCAACCCCACCGCTTTCTTTCGGTCACGAAGTCCGGCGATAGCGCCATCGTTTCGACCAAGGGGAATAAGGATTGCCACATCATTCTCCGTGGTGGAAAGAGTGGTCCCAATTACGACCGCGAAAGCGTCGCTGAGGTTCGAAAATCTCTCGAAGCGAAGAACCTCGAGCCGGCGATCATGATCGATTGCAGTCACGCCAACAGCGGAAAAGATTATCGCAACCAGCCGGGTGTCTGTGCTGAAATCGGAGCACAAATTGCGACCGGAGACAGTTCGATCCGGGCGGTGATGATCGAGAGCCACCTCGAGGAAGGTGCCCAGAAAATTTCCTCAGATATGAAGTATGGTCAGAGCGTCACCGACTCGTGCGTCGGATGGGATACCACCGTCGATATGGTCAAGCAGCTTGCCACCGACGTGAAAAAACGGCGCGCGACGTTTTTGGCGTAAGGCGGCGGGACAGGTAGATGCTTTTGCCAAAGGGCATTCACGGCGTTCTGAGATCACGGGGCTTTCGTCGTCGGGTATCGTGGATAGTCAGAACGATCTGCCCCTCGGCGAGGCGCATCTACCTTGAAATCCGGTAGGGCCAATCGTTCGCATTGTCGCATAACCCGGCTCTGACCGGGTTGTTGGCGATGTAATTTGCCTTCTCGTAACGATCTTCGGTGCGGCGAATTCGGTGATCGAACCAGTTTCGCTGCCACACGATCCCCAACTGCCTTGAAGTCCATCGTTTCCAGTTTCGGATGACTTTTTCCATCGGCTGATCGCAGGTGAATTGAAAGAGCCCGTGAACGTGATCCGGCATCACGACAAATGAATCGCAAATCCATTGGCCTGACTGATGCCGGAAATGAACGGATTCCACCAACCGTGGCGCGATTGATGGAATCGCCAGTGAGTTGCGCCCGCGTTCATCACAGCAAACCGTGATGAAGAAGACTTCTTCGGATTCCCGGATCCACAAAGGTGTTTCATGCGGAAGTGTCTTGGAAACCCTTAAAGTGCTCATTCGAACACTGTTCTATATTTTCGAAGAAAAGACAAGATCAGGTTTCAACGACCTGCGGGTTGGGTCCATTGCAGGTAGATGCCTTTTGCCAAAAGGCATTCACGGCATTCTGATATCACGGGGCTTTCGTCGTCGGATATCGTGGGCGGTCCGAACGATCTGCGTCTCGGCGAGGCGCATCTACCTAGCAATCGCGACCGTTCCACAATCGTTCGTGGGTATGGGTAGATGCCTTTTGCCAAAAGGCATTCACGGCGTTCTGATATCACGGGGCTTTCGTCGTCGGATATCGTGGGCGGTCCGAACGATCTGCGTCTCGGCGAGGCGCATCTACCTAGCAATCGCGACCGTTCCACAATCGTTCGTGGGTATGGGTAGATGCCTTTTGCCAAAAGGCATTCACGGCGTTCTGATATCACGGGGCTTTCGTCGTCGGATATCGTGGGCGGTCCGAACGATCTGCGTCTCGGCGAGACGCATCTACCTAGCAATCGCGACCGTTCCACAATCGTTCGTGGGTATGAGTAGCTGCCTTTTGCCAAAAGGCATTCACGGCGTTCTGATATCACGGGGCTTTCGTCGTCGGATGTCGTGGGCGGTCCGAACGATCTGCGCCTCGGCGAGGCGCATCTACCTTAAAATAGATTGGGGCGCTCTATCCTAGTTCGTGACGAAATACAGGATCGTTGCGGTGGCGCCTTTTGATTTTTCGTTGTCTGACGCGGCGGTTCTGATCGCGACCTGGTGATAGGCGCTGCTGAGATCGTCGGCGAGAATGACGCTGCGCGGGTAGTTCAATCCCCCGCTGTAGCTGTGATAAAGTTCGACCTTTTTCCACTCGCCGTTGTCGATGCTGACTTCCAGAGCGCCGGCGTCGGGTCCGGCGAGGACGAAGGCACCGAGCATTTTTCCGGCGAAGCTGTAGTAAAGGTGATCTCCCGCTGAATCAGACCGGATCGCTTTGAATTTTTCGTAATCGCTCCGGATTTGCCCCATCGGAATGAGTTCTTTGCGCACCTGCGCGTGCTTCCAGCCGCCCAGCCAGTTGAACTCCTGCGGATCGACGATCTTCATATTGGTGTAGGAACCTTCGTCGATTGGATCGGGAAGCGCCACGGTCTGAGGCGTCTCTCCGGAGATGGTCTCTTCAATCACGGACGTGATGAGATCGCTGGCGAAACGGTATCCTTCCTGATTCGGGTGGGTCCCCGCGTAATCCTTTTCCCAGGTCATTTTTCCATTGGCAATTTCGTTGGCAAGTCCCTGTCCGACATCGACGATGGGCAGTCCGTAATGACGCGCGACGGCTTTGTGAGCGGCCACGCTGACGGTTTCTTTTCCATTCTGGATATTCTTGAGGATACCCGGATTCACGAACTGCACCGAGATGATGCTGCCGGTCGGGTTCTCGCGGTAGTATTGACGGACGATCCCCTCGAGCCCGCGGATAGCAGTCTTGCGGTCATGTCCGGCGTCCTGATCGTCATTGACGGCAAACTCAAGCACTAACAAATCAACCTGCCCCTGGCTCAAGACGTCGCGATCGACACGTCCCGCCCCGCTCAGCGAGCAGGTCGAGGCAAGCCCGGCGTTGGTGAAAGTGAAATCGACATCGGGCCACTCTTCGGTCAACCAGTCAGCCACCATTTTGCTGTGGCCTTTCTTATTCTCAGTGATTGAACCGCCGAGGAAAGCAACGTGTGCCTTTCGCTCTTTCTCCATCTGAGCGATAAAATTGGAGACCCCGCTTTTCCCCATTTCGGTGACCGGGGCATCGAGGGGTTCGGCATGCGTGACGCCTGCGAGGTAGGCGGATGAAAGGATGACGCTAAAAAGTGCTCTCATGTGTTGAATTTCTGTTATTAAAACGGCAAGACTGTGAGGATGAAATTCTTTTCCGCCGTCATTGCGTCATTCTTGCTGATTCTGCCGTCCGTTCAGGCAGAGGAAAAGCCACCGAATCTGCTCGTGATCATGGTGGATGATCTCGGTTACGGCGACCTTTCCCTCTACGGCGCACCGGATCTCAAGTCACCTAACATTGACGCGTTGATGCAGTCGGGAATGCGGTTTGATTCCTTCTATGCGAACTGCCCGGTCTGCTCCCCGACACGGGCTTCGTTTATCACCGGGCTCTACCCTGACATGGCCGGCGTTCCCGGTGTGATCCGGACGCGATTGCCCGAAAGACCGACGAGTTGGGGCAATCTCCGCAACGACGTTGTGACTTTGCCGTCTCACCTCAAGTCAGCCGGCTACGACACTTCACTGATCGGCAAATGGCACCTCGGTATCGAAAAACCGGACCGGCCGACCGATCACGGATTCGATTTCTTTCACGGCTTCCTCGGGGACATGATGGATGACTACTACGATCATCTCAGGCACGGCCAACACTACATGCGGCGCAACGAGGAGCCGATTCATCCCAGGGGACATGCCACGGATATCTTCACGGACTGGGCTGTCGATTACCTTGAAGCGCGAAAAACAGCGGAGGATCCATTCTTTCTCTTTCTCGCTTACAACGCCCCTCACACTCCGATACAACCTCCTGCCGACTGGCTCGAGAAAGTGAAGGCGAGAGAGGAGGGAATCTCTGATAAACGCGCGAGTCTCGTTGCATTGATCGAACATCTCGACGCGGGCGTCGGCCGTGTCGTCGCCTCTCTCAAGAAAGAGGGATTATGGAACAACACCGTGGTGGTTTTTACGAGTGATAATGGTGGTCAGTCCAGCGTGGGGGCACGCAACGCACCCTGGCACGGAGGCAAACAGGAGATGTGGGAAGGCGGCATTCGCGTCGGGACTTCAGTGAGTTGGCCCGGAGTGATTGAGCCCGGTACCGTGAACACGGATCATCTTTCGATGACGATGGATCTCTACCCGACGCTCGCTGAGATTGCGGGGGTTCCGGTGAAGCACGAAATGGACGGGCGCAGCTTTCTCCCTGTCTTGAAAGGCGAGCCGTTTGAGGAATCGCCCCGCTCTGTCTTCTGGGTGCGCCTCGAGGGCGGCGCCAAATACGGAGGCCTCCCCTATCATGCCGTGAGGAAAGGCGACTGGAAGCTGCTGCGAAACACGCCTTTTGAACCCTATCACCTGTTCAACATCAAGAATGATTCGGGAGAAATGAAAGAGGTTCCCCGCGCACTGGCTCCGAAGCGGTATGACGAGCTTTTCAACGAACTGATGACGCACATCAACCGCTCCGGGCAGATCCCCTGGCAGCGTGAGAACCCCTGAACGTTTCGATATGTCAAAGCGGACTGCGATTGGGCTTGAATTAACCGAGTATGGAAGGTCGGTGCTAGGCGCGCCCCTGCTGTGGCTTCCCTCTCGCGCGAGCTGTCGATTGCTGATCATCGCCGGTGTCCACGGGGAGGAACCCGAGACCACCGTGAGCCTGTCGCGTGCAGTGCGGTCCAGTGCCGCTGACGTGCTTGCCCCTGACATAGGCATCATTTTCTGTGCAAATCCGGATGGCGTCGCGCTCGGGACGCGGGGCAATGCCAACGGGGTCGATTTGAATCGCAATTTTCCGGCAACGAACTGGCAGAGTGAGCCTACATCCTGCCGCTGGCACGCGGACGAAGAGGAAACTCTGGAGATCGGAACGGGCCCTTCCGCAGGGTCCGAGCCTGAGTCGAGCGGGTTGCTTGATCTGTTGGATGCGGTGGCGCCCGCGCAGGTTCTCACGCTTCACGGTCCCCTAGCCTGCGTCGACGACCCTCAGCGTTCGCCTCTCGGGCAATGGATCGCCGACCAGACAGGGCTCCCACTCGTCGGCGACATCGGCTATGACACTCCCGGCTCGATGGGAACGTGGGCGGCGGAACGGGAACTGTCGTGGATTACCTGGGAGTTTCCTCCTCATGGGATTGAGCCTCTGAGCAAATCGTGTGTTCCCGTCCTGAAGTCGATAATTACGGGAGGCGCGCCCTGAAACCTTCCTTCGCTTTCGGGGTTTTCCTCAGGTGATTGTAACCACTAGCCAGCTCGATCCGTCTTTCGATGTGTATGAAAACGCCCTTCTACTTCAGCCTGATCTGCCTCTGTTTTTCTTCAGCACGAAGTGAGAATGTCACGTATCACCGCGACATCGCGCCTCTGATTCACGATCATTGCATGAGTTGTCACCGCCCCGGTGAGAGTGCTCCTTTTCCTCTCACCACTTTCGAGGAAGTGTCCCGCAAGGCGAAGACGATTGTCAGGGTCGTCGACGATCGCTACATGCCGCCGTGGCACGCGAATCACGAACTGACGGCATTTCAGGATGTCCGGCGTCTCACGGACGAGCAAGTCGCTCTGATTACCCGCTGGGTGGCCGAGGGTAAGGTCGAGGGTGATCCCGCTGACAGCCCTGAACCGCCGACCTACACCGAAGGCTGGCAACTGGGTGAACCGGATTTGGTTGTCACGATGGCGCTGCCCTACGAGGTGCCCGCCGACGGCCCTGACATTTACCGAAATTTTGTCCTCCCGCTTGATCTCGATGAAGACAAGTGGGTTAAAGCGATCGAGCTGCGTCCGTCTGCACGTTCCGTGGTTCATCATTCGCTCTACTTTCTCGATGACAGTGGGACGGCGAGAAAGCTGGACGGTGAGGACGGAAAGCCCGGTTTCAAGGGGATGTCCTTCCGGAAGAGCGGCTCACTCGGCGGATACGTTCCCGGTGTGAGCGCGAGGAAGCTCCCGGGAGACCTCGCCCGTCCTCTCCCGAAAGGATCGGATCTCGTGCTTTCGACGCATTTTCACCCCTCCGGAAAACCGGAGTCCGAACAGACTACGGTGGGGATCTTCTTCGCTGACAAGCCCCCTTCCCGTCAGCTGCAGGAAGTGCAGGTCCCTCCCGGTTTCGGCCGGGGCATGAAGATTGATATTCCGGCGGGCGAATCGAACTACGTCGTTGAGGATACGTTTAAACTCCCGGTCGACGTTGAGGCGATCAGCGTGAGTGGTCATGCTCATTATATCTGCGAAACGATGCGGATGACGGCCCGTCTCCCCGATGGGACTGAGCAGGTTCTCCTCGATATTCCCGACTGGGATCTGGACTGGCAGGATACCTATTATTTTGCCGAGCCGCCCGTGCTGCCCGCCGGCACCGTGTTGACGTCGGTCATCACTTATGACAATTCGTCGGCGAACCTCGACAACCCGCACTCCCCGCCGCAACGCATCAAATGGGGACGCGAGTCGACGGATGAAATGGGAAGCATCACTCTGATTGGTGTGCCGGTGGAGCCGGATGACTACACGAGTCTGAAGCGATCCACTCAGGTGCAGAAAGCCAAAATTTTTGCGCAGCTCGGGAAGGAACTCAGAGACACGCGGGTGCTTGACCGCCTCCCCGCGATCATTCGTGCTCTGGATAAAAACCGGGATGGCTCGCTGCAGGAACAGGAACTTCCGGCGCGACTCCGCAAAGCCCTGCTCTTGCGACTTGATGAGGATGAGGACAAGATGCTCAATCCATCGGAGATTCAAACCCTGAAAGATTGGTTGGAGAGTATGAAGTCGGAAAACAACGCATGAAACAGTTCCTCATTACTATCGTGCTCATCGCTGCGACCGGTTGGCTCTGTGCCGGCGAGGAGGATAAGCCCGTCGCTGAGGTGTGGTTTTTCGTGGCGACGGATTGCCCGATCGCCAACCATTATGCGCCTGAGATCAACCGGATCTCCTCCGAGTTTGCCGACTGGGGCGTTTCGTTCTTCCTCATCTATCCCGATACGGCGCTGACCGACCGTGAGGTGGCCGATCATCGTGATGAGTATGGCTTGAAGGTCGAGGGCAAGGTGGACCGGGAGCATGCTTTTGTCGAAAAAGCGGGCGTAACGACGACGCCTGAAGTCGCGGTGTTCGACAGCAAGGGAAGCCTCATCTACCGCGGTCTCATCGACGATCTCTACACCCAGTTCGGGGATCGTCGTCGTGTCGCCACGACGCGTTATCTTCGCGATGTCTTGACTGTTTATCTCGAAAAGAAATCAGTAAAGTTTACCGAAACTGTTCCCGTGGGCTGCCTCATCGAATCGATCAAATAGTGCGGCTTTCGCTTCCGGATTTTGTGTTTTTCTGTTAGAAAAGCGATTTCCCTCCGGATCATGCAAAAACAAAGTCTCGTTGAATCGGTTCTTGATAACCTACCTGTTGCGGTCTTCGCGAAGGACGCGACGGATGATTTCAAATTTGTGCTCTGGAACAAAAAGCAGGAGGAGATCACGAGTTTACGCGCGGTGAAAGCGCTCGGCAACGATGACTACGATCTCTTCTCGGAGGAGTCAGCCAATTACTTTCGCAGCGTCGACAAAGCGGTGCTCAAGCGGGGCAAATTGCTCAAGGTTCCCGAGGAGATTATCGATACGAAGCACCGGGGCGAGGTGCATCTCCGAACCGTCAAATTACCGGTGAAAGACGAAAAGACCGGGCACGATCTCGTCGTCGGAATCAGTGAGGACATCACTGAGCAGGTTCAATCTCTGCGTCAACTCGAGCACCTTAACAAGAATCTCGTCAAGACTAACAAAGAACTCGCTGACACTCAGATGCAACTGATTCAGGCTGAGAAGCTGGAATCGATCGGACGGCTTGCCGCCGGTGTTGCGCATGAGGTGAAAAATCCCCTCGCGATGATTCTGCTCGGCGTAGACTACCTCGCCCAGGGAATCGATCCGGATGACGGCAACGTTGAGACCATCCTGACTCAAATGCGCGAAGCCGTTGAGCGGGCCGATCGAATCGTCCGCGGGCTCGTTGATTTTTCCTCACAGCGGGCCCTGAGTCGCGAACCTGTTAAACTCGATCTGGTGATCGAAGAAGTGTTGCTCCTCGTTCGGCATGAACTCACCCGAACGACGACGAACGTGACGATCGATATCGAAGAGGATCTTCCCCACGTGTTTCTGGACATGTCGAAGTTTGAACAGGTCATGATTAACCTTGTGATCAACGCGGTGCACGCGATGCAGAATACGCCGAAGGCTGAATTGCTGATCCGCGGCAGGTCCGAACGAATCAAGGATGTGATCAAGAATCAGGGCGCGCGGAAGTATGAGGTGTTCCGCGAAGGTGACCGCGTCGTGATACTCGATATTATCGACAACGGAACCGGAATTGATAAGGGCGATGTGAACCGGCTCTTCGATCCTTTCTTCACGACGAAGGCGACCGGACTCGGGACCGGACTGGGCTTGTCCGTTGCGAAGAAGATCGTGGCTCTGCACGGCGGCAACCTCACTCTCACGAACCGCGAAGATGGTAACGGTGCCGTCGCGCGGCTCATTCTTCCGACCGAAGTGGACACGGGCAAGGTGTCGCTGATCCCGAATTTGTTGAAAGAGATTGACATCTAATCTCTCATTTTGACACAATGTAGTGCAGCTCTCAGGCAATTAAGAATAACGACTATGGCAAATAAAGTTCTCCTCGTAGATGATGAAGCAGGGTTCACCCAGCTTCTAAAAATGAACCTCGAAAAATCGGGTGGCTACGAGGTGATGATCGAGAATGATTCGACTCAGGCCCTGGCGACTGCATTGAGTTTCCAGCCGGATGCCATCGTTCTGGATGTCGTTATGCCCGGAATGGACGGCGGAGACGTCCAGGCGCAGCTGCAGCAGAGCCCCAGACTTTCGAAGGTTCCTGTCGTGATGCTCACGGCTCTCGTCGACTCGGCCGAGCTTTCCGAAGGTGCTGTGGCACAGGCAGGCACGACTACCGTCCTGCCCAAGCCTGTCGACCTGAGCCTCCTCCTCCGCGTGCTCGAGGAAATGCTCCCCGGCGAGTAGAAAACAGACCGCTTGTCGATTTATCTTCCAAGATATTTTGACAATCTTAACTATTCTGTCCACACTCTGTTTCAAAGCGACGCCCAGACTGCGTTTATTTGCGCGGCCCGTGTCACTATGAAACGGTATGAACGAGACCTCCTTCTCCTCCGCAAGCACTGGTTTGAGCGTCAATGACGCAACTGGTGGAAATCCGGCCACTCGAGCCGGGCACGTTATAGACTCAAGCGGAGGTCATTATGGAAATGGTCTGCGTGCACCGGCTGACACCGGAAAGAACTTCGTCCTCGATACGAATGTTCTCCTGCACGATCCGGATTGTTTAAATCGCTTTCGCGACAACCACATCTGTATTCTTCTGGAAGTCCTCTGCGAGCTCGACAGATTCAAAGGCGAACAGTCTGAGCGCGGCGCCAACGCCCGTTCCGTTCACCGCCGGCTCGCCGATCAATTTTCGAGTCATCCTGATCTCGCCACGGTCGGGATCCCCACTTCAGAGGGTGGCTCTGTCAGGCTCGTTCCCGGTCAAGCGGAAGCGGCTTACGAGCAGGAATCAATCCGTGACATGCTTGCCGCCTTCCGCGGACAGGAGACGGCTGACAATCGCATTCTCGTGAGCACTCAGTTGATCGCTGAGAGCAATCGCTCGCAAACCATTCTCGTTACGAAAGATCTCAACCTGCAACTCAAGGCGCACGCCATTGGGATGGCATGTGAGGACTATCAAAACGACAAGGTCGACAGCAAGCGGGTCGGGCAATCCTCTCCCGTCGTGATCGATTTGAAGCCGAGCGACCTGCAGCGTTTCGCGAGCACCTCCACTCTGGAGATGCCGCCCCACGTTAAGAAAATCAATCCTAACGAATACGTTCTTTTAAAAGCGGGAGAAAAACGCACGATGCCCGCACGAATGGGCGCGGACGGCCTTTTCCACAAATTGATCATTCCCGATCAAATTCGCATTCACAAAGGCACCGCGCTGCGTCCACTCAACCTCGGGCAGCAGTGCTTCCTCGACGCGCTTCTCAATCCCGAGGTGACGCTGGTGACGTGTTACGGTCAGGCTGGAACCGGGAAAACACTCCTCGCGGTTGCCGCGGCGCTCCATTCCACTTTCGGCGGCGAATACAACGGGGTCACGGTGAGTCGTCCCGTCATACCGCTGGGTGACACGCTCGGCTTTCTTCCCGGGTCTCTCGAGGAAAAACTCGATCCCTGGTTGAAGCCGGTTTTTGACGCGCTTGAGTTCTTACTGACGCCCGATCAGAATCCCAATTCCCGCAAAAAGCAGCCTCGCCAGCGCAAAGGAGACGGTAATCCGATGTTAAACGCCGGGGGTAAAAAGGTCTATGATCCCTTGATCGAATCAGGGTTGATAGAAGTTGAAGCACTCTGCTATATCCGGGGACGCTCGATTCCGAACCGGTATTTCATTCTTGATGAAGCTCAGCAACTCACGCCTCTTGAAGCGAAGACGATCGTGACCCGTATGGCCAAAGGATCCAAGCTCGTCCTCGTCGGGGATCCCGCGCAGATTGACAACCCGTACGTGGATCGGCTCAGTAACGGGCTCGTCTACACGCGTGATCGTTTGCGCAGTGAAGCGTGCACCTCGCACGTGACTCTCGAGCGGGGTGAGCGAAGCGTTCTCGCGGAAGCGGCGGCTAAGAAAATGTAAGCAGGCTGCGCGAAGTCACATTTTCTGTGGGCAAAGCGGGATATAGCGGTCTACTATCCTCCCGTAGATGGCTCGAGATTATACAGTGCGGCGTGTTCCGAAACAGGCGAAGTCGGAGATCGACTACGCAGCGGAACTGAATGAGAAACAGTTTGCGGCGGTGACGGCCCCTCCCGGGCCCTCGCTCGTCATCGCGGGTGCCGGAAGCGGTAAAACTCGGACGCTGACCTACCGGGTAGCCTACCTGCTCGATAACGGGATTCGTCCTGCGAACATCCTCCTGCTGACGTTCACAAACAAGGCTGCACGTGAGATGCTCGATCGCGTCGAGGAACTCGTTCCCTACGACACCTGGGACCTTTGGGGCGGCACCTTCCATTCTATTGGTAACAAAATCCTCCGCCGTCATGCCGAGCTCCTCGGGTGGCAGCGTAATTTCTCGATCATGGATCGGGAGGATCAGAAGGAGCTTCTCAACGCGGTGATCGGTGAATGCAAGGTGGACACGAAGGCCAGCCGCTTTCCCAAACCGGATGTTATCGCTGACATTTTCAGCCTCGCAAATAACATGGGCATCGAAATTGGAGAAATCCTCCAGACCCGATACCCCTATTTCGCTCATCACGTCGAGGTCATCACGGAGATGCTCGATGCGTATGAATTCAAAAAGCAGGAGACGAACTCGATGGATTTTGATGACCTGCTCGAGAAACCGTTACGCCTCTTCAAAGAGAACGAAGAGGTTCGGAAGCGCTATCAAAGTCAATTCGAATGGGTTCTCGTCGACGAGTATCAGGACACGAATGCCATTCAGGCAGAACTGATCGATATCTTCGGTTTTCCGCAAAAGAACGTCATGGTGGTCGGAGACGATGCGCAGTCGATCTACTCGTGGCGGGGCGCGGATTTTCGCAACATTCTCGATTTCCCGGAGCGCTACGAGGGCGCGAAAAAGTATGTCATCGAGACGAATTACCGCTCTGTTCCGGAGATCCTGAGTCTCGCGAACGCTGCGATCGCACCGAACACGAAACAGTTTCGAAAAGACCTCGCTCCGTTTCGTCCGGACCGGAAAGAACTGCCCGCACTCGCTCCGCTGCAGGATCCGAATACGCAGGCCGCTTTCGTCGCCCAGCGGATTCTCGAACTCCGCGATGAAGGGACCGAACTCAACGAGATCGCCGTCCTCTACCGCGCGCATTTTCATGCGATGGAAATTCAGCTCGAATTAACCAATCGCGGGATTCCTTTCGTGATTACAAGCGGCCTGCGCTTCTTCGAGCAGGCGCATATCAAAGATGTGGCGGCGTTCATGAAATTTGTGAGCAACCGGCGGGACGAAGTCGCGTTCAAGCGTATCACGAAGATGCTTCCCGGTGTCGGTGCCAAGACCGCTGACACGCTGTGGCTGGCATGGTTGAACTCCTCCGGCGTCGCCGAAGAACCGGTGGTCTCTTTTTCTGAAATCCTTCTCGAATTCAAGGTTCCCGCGAAAGGGAAAACGGCGTGGGAGCAGATGGCTTACACGCTGGACGAGCTCGTCGATGCGGAGGGCAAGCCGAAGCCGCCCAGCCCAATGATGCCCTCAATTATGGGCGGCGTTTACGAAGACTACATGCGCTCGAAGTTCACGAACTTCGATTCACGGAAGCAGGATTTGCAGCAACTTGAGCGCTACGCGGAAAAGTTTGAAGACATCGATGAATTTTTGAGTCAGCTCAGTCTTCTCGCAGGACAGGATACGTTGGGAGCCACTCAGGAGGAACCGGATGCAGAAGCGGTGTGTCTCAGCTCAGTCCATCAGGCGAAAGGTCTCGAATGGCAGGTCGTGTTTGTCGTGTGGCTGGCCGAAGGGAAATTCCCGAACAGTCGTGTCATCGACGAGGACAGTGAAGACCAGAGCGGGCTCGAAGAGGAGCGCCGGCTCTTTTACGTCGCGGTGACGCGGGCGAGAGATGAACTTTACCTGACCTACCCCCTGCTCTGGCACGGGGCCTTTGACGGGGAAGTTCTGCAACGGCCCTCCCGCTTCATCGAGGACATCCCGACGGAGCTCGTCGAAGAGTGGAATGTCGGAGCCGCCTGGTAGGAAATCTCGTCCTAACGCAGGTACAACTGAGCCTTGTCCCACTCTCGGCTTGACGGCTTCACGACGGTAACACGCACACGATAGCTCGCGAGATAGTCGAGGGCCGGTTCGCCACGATTCTGGAAATACTGGTCAAACTCCCCCTCCCCGGTGTGACGCCAGGTCGTCGGACGCACCGTTTTTCCGTGGAGAACCGTGCCGGAATCACTGATGATCTCAACACGGATAATCGAGTCTTCAAACGGAGTGTTCAGGATCAGTTCGCTGCCGTTGGCTCGCGTCGTGAAGAATCGCAACTTGAACGGGAACTGGCGTTCCTGAAGTCCCGATACCCGAAACTCGTGCGTTCCGGTCGAGCCGATCGGAAACACCGGAAGCTTCGTGGTTCGAAATTGTCCGCTTCCGCGCGTGGCAGCATCGCCGCGGGAGGACACCGTCTGCGAGCAGGCACCGAGGAGGAACGCGGAGAGGGTAAGCGCAAGCACGCTGAGTCTTAACATGCCAACAAACTAGTTCACACCGGAAGGCAAGATCAACTGTTTTGAGATGACAAAACCGTCGAATACACCCGGCAGCCTGCATCACTGTAACGCGGCGGAATTTCCCTTGGCGCGGGGCAAACACGATGGCTAGACTTCGACCATGATCAGCAGGTATTTTTCAGCGTTTCTCGCGCTCCCTCTACTCGGCATGACGGCGAATGCGGCCGATTTTACCGATATCCCGACCGAACCAACCGCCGGGGATATCATGTTGCAGGACTACTTTGCCCAGGAGACGCGTCGAATCGAAGCGCGGACGAATACGCTTGTTTCAAATCCTGAGAACTGGCCGGGCAAACAGGCAACGCTGCGGAGGGAGCTCTACGAAATGCTGGGGCTTCAACCTCTTCCGGCGCGATCAGCCTTGAAAGCCGAGATTACCGGCACAACGACACGGGACGGAGTCATTGTCGAAAACATCGTCTTCCAATCCCGCCCCGGTTTATACGTCACCGCCAATTTCTACCGACCTGAAAAGCAGGACGGTCCGCTTCCCACGATCCTCTATGTATGCGGTCATGGCGGAGTGAAGATCGACGGAGTCCCGTATGGCAATAAAGTGCATTACCAGCATCACGGCGCCTGGTTCGCCAGAAACGGCTACACCTGTCTCACGCTCGATACCCTTCAACTCGGTGAGATCGAAGGTATCCACCACGGGACGCACAACATGAACCGCTGGTGGTGGAATTCCCGTGGCTACACCTCAGCCGGGGTGGAAGCATGGAACTCAATCCGCGCACTCGATTATCTGGAAACCCGTGAGGAGGTCGATGCCGACAAAATTGGCGCTACCGGCAGGTCCGGAGGCGGTGCCTACACGTATTGGATTTCCGCTCTCGATGAGCGAATTAAAGTGTCAGCGCCGGTTGCCGGGATCACCTCAATGCATAACCACGTCGTCGATGGCTGCATTGAAGGGCACTGCGATTGCATGTTCATGGTCAACACCTACCGATGGGATTTTCCACTCCTGACGTCATTAATAGCCCCCCGCCCGCTTCTCATTATCAACACCGATGATGACCGCATTTTCCCACTCGACGGCGTCGTCGACGTCTTCCAGAAGACGCGCAAGGTTTACGAAGCGCTGGATGCGAAAGAGAAACTCGGTATCGCGGTCTATCAGGGCCCTCACAAAGACACCCAACCGCTGAGAGTTTCCGCTTTCCACTGGTTCGAGCGTCACCTCAAAGGAGCGAGCATCGATGACGAGCTTGGCAGTGCGGCGGCTCAGCCACTCTTTGAACCCGAAGAACTCAAGGTCCTCGACAGTATCCCTGGAAACGAGCGGAACAGTTTCATCGATGACTATTTCACCCGTCGCGTTCCCCGGTCTGCAAAGGTTGCCGCTTCCCCCGACGATTGGGCCGCCGAGCGGGGCCTCATTCTGAACCGTCTCAAATCGAGAAGCTTTCGCGGCTGGCCGACCGGGGCGACCGATTCGAAACTTTCCGAGGAATTCCGATCAAGGAGGGACGGGATTGATTTCGTCCGCTACAGCTTCGAATCACAGCCCACGGTGCGTCTCCCGCTTTATCTCGTCACGCCGGAAGACACGCCGCTCGAGGAGCTCGATTTGATCGTTCTCAATGTTCTCGATGAAGCGGGATGGAATGATTTTCTGGCGAGCCCCGGAGCCGCTTTCCCGGAGGCGTTTCCCGGCATGGAGTTACCGGCACTCGATGAGGACGCGTTCAACGCCGAGCGGAGAATGCACAAGGCTCAGAAATGGGGCATGCTCTACCTCGCTCCCCGTGGAATCGGGCCAACCGCCTGGACCACGGATGCAAAGGAGTCGACTCACATCCGGAGACGCTTTGCACTCCTCGGCACCACGATCGATGCGATGAGGATTTGGGACATTCGCCGCGCGGTGCAGACCCTGCGGGAAATGGATCAGGGCACGACGCCGGATCTCTGGATCCAGTCCAACGGCATCATGGCCGGGAATGCTCTCTACGCGGCACTCTTCGAGCGCAACATCACGAGGCTCGATCTGCATGGTCTGAAGGCGAGTCACCGCGATGGGCCTGAACTGCTCAACGTGCTTCGCTTCACCGATGTTCCCCAGGTCGCCGCGATGGTGGCGGAAAGAAGCAAGCTGCGTATTTACTCGGATTCCCCTGCTGAGTGGGACTTTGTCGTGAAGACCGGGGAGATGATGAAGTTGCCCGAAGAGCAAATCGAGATTCGTAAACCGGCGGGCGAATAAGACCTCCCGCTGATCGCTTTCGTCGATTGACCATCGCGTCTTTTGCTGCACCTTCATGGCGATGAAAGTGCGCACGCGTTTTGCCCCGTCCCCTACTGGTTTCCTTCATATCGGAGGTGCCAGAACAGCCCTGTATAACTGGCTCTACGCCCGACACCACGGAGGAAGCTTCGTCCTGCGGGTGGAAGACACGGACGCCGAGCGAAGCACGAAGGAATCGATGGAGGTCATCCTCGACGGGCTGCGCTGGCTCGGGCTCGAGTGGGATGAAGGCCCCGGTATCGGAGGCGAGTTCGGCCCTTACAACCAGAGCGAGAGAGGTTCCATCTACGACAGCTACCTCGCGAAGCTGGAAGCGTCCGGTCATCTTTACGAAGACGACGGTGCGATCCGTTTCCGCGTTCCCGACAAATCATTCACGGTGCACGATCAAATCTGTGGCGAAGTTTCCACGAATCTGAAAGAACAGGGATCAACCCGGTTTGATGCGGAGACCAAAAAGGAAGTTCCCGCCAATCCTGACATCGTCATCAAACGTCCGAACGGCGGATACATTTTCCACTTCGTGAACGTCGTCGACGATATCGAGATGGGGATCACCCACGTCCTTCGCGGCGAAGACCACCTTTCGAATACGCCGAAGCACCTCGCGCTGTATGAAGCGCTCGGAGTCACGCCGCCGGTGTTTGCACATATCCCGCTCAACCTGAACCCCAACGGCTCGAAGATGAGCAAAAGGGATCAAGGTGCCTTGATTCACGAGTATCAAAACGACGGTTTCATCGCCGACGCGGTAAATAACTACATGGCTCTGTTAGGTTGGTCGGGTAAAGACGATCAGGAAATTTTCACGCTCGCGGAGCTCAAGGAGCGCTTCGACCTGAGCGGCGTCAATAAATCGAATTCCAAGTTTGATTACGCCAAGTGCTGCTGGGTGAACGGCGAGCACCTCAAGTTACTCCCTGCTGATGAGCTCCGTTCTCAGGCGAATCCGTTTCTCACAGCGGCGGGCATCCCTGTTGAGGACCCCCGTGTCGCGGCAGCGCTTGAGTTGGCGAGAGAGCGCGCCCAGCTTCTCAGCGAGATCCCTGCTGTGATCGCCACGATTTTCGCCGGCGAAGTCGAGTATGACGAGGCATCCGTTGAAAAGGTCGTGAGCCGCGACGGCATGAAGGAAGTGCTTACCGCGTTGATCGACGGAATGAAATCGGTCGAGAACTGGACCGAGCCCGATATCAAGACCGGTATTGCCGATGCCGCTACCGGGATCGGCGCGAAGATGGGGGCCTTGATGTTCCCGTGTCGCGTCGCCTCCATGGGCAGCACGAGTGGAGCGGACTTAGTCCCCGTCCTCGAGTTGCTCGGCAAAGAGGAGACCGTCAAACGACTCGAGGCGTTCTCGGCGAAGTATCTCTAGCCTGGCACTCATCCCCGGGAGAAACGGGGAAAGCGGTTCCTCCGTTCGCGCAGCGTTCCGCCGGAGCGCTGACACGTGCAGCAACTCTGAGCGAAAAAAATGAGGCTTACCGTCTCATTCCACTAACAACTCCCTTGCTTTCCTGACGAGGCTGGATATGATCTCAACTCTGCTCAAGTGAGGCCGGTGTGGCGGAATTGGTAGACGCGCGCGATTCAAAATCGCGTTCCTTCGGGAGTGCGGGTTCGATTCCCGCCGCCGGTACTTGAACAGATAAAATCAGGGGCTCAGACTTTCAGCTGTTGCGCTGCTCCTGACGGATTCGGATGAGATCTTTCATCACATGTCCGAGTCCCCCCTGCCACTCGTTCGTGCCAAAGGCATCGTGGAGAGTCTTGTAGATGGCGTAGAGTTCTTCGTAGATCGCGCTGTTTTCAGGAATCGGTGAATACGTCTTTTCGCGCATCTGGCAGCAATTGGCCTGAACCTCCGCAATCGTCACGGACCCACCACAGGCGGCCCCGAAAATGGCAGCGCCCAGCGCGCAGGTTTGATCGCTCGCCGCGACCTTGAGTGGGCGTTGCAGGATGTCTGAATACATCTGCATGAGCGCTTCGTTCTTCACGGCGAGGCCACCGGTATTGACGACTTCGTCAATTTTGACGCCATACTCCTCCATCCGGTTGATGATCGTAAGCGCACCAAAAGCAGTCGATTCAATGAGGGCTCGATAAATCTCGTGTGCTTCGGTATGAAGCGTCTGCCCGAGAATCATTCCGGTCAGGCGCACGTCCGTGAGAATCGTCCGGTTCCCGTTGTTCCAATCGAGCGCCATCAATCCTGTCTCGCCGGGTTTGAGCGCGCTGAGGCGACGTCCCATTTCGATGAACTTCTCGTCATTGGTTTCACCGTAAGAGTCGGGCACGAGATGATTGACGAACCAGAGGAAAATGTCACCAACCGCGGATTGCCCCGCTTCGATACCGTAGTGATCAGGTAAAACAGAGCCGTTTACAACGCCACAGACACCGGGCACGTCAGCGAGATCGGCATCGGCCGGCAGAACCGTGACATCACAGGTGCTCGTGCCGAGGATTTTGACAAGCGTTCCCGCTTTCACCCCTGAACCAACCGCTCCCATGTGCGCATCGAACGCTCCGACCGCCACCGGTATCCCCTCCTTCAGGCCGAGCTTCTCCGCCCATTCGGAGCTCAGGTCACCTGCTTTGACCTTGGAATCGTGGGCGTTGTCGTAGAGGCGTCCTCGAAGCTCACCTAGAGCCGGATCGAGCGCGGTTAAAAATTCTTCGTCAGGGAGGCCGCCCCAGCTATCGGAAAACATCGCCTTATGACCTGCCGCGCAAACGCTCCGCTTCGTGTTTTCCGGCTTTTCGTTGCCCGTGAAGACCGCAGGAAGCCAGTCGCAATGCTCGACCCAGGAATGAGCGGCGTTGAAGACGGCCTCGTCGACCTTCCGGCACTGCCAGATTTTGCTCCACCACCACTCGCTCGAATAAGTTCCCCCGCACTTGGCGAGATACTCCGGGCGCATTTTTTCAGCCATCGAGGTGATGTCCGCGGCGGCTTCGAAGGCGGTGTGATCCTTCCACAGCCAGACGTGGGCATTGAGATTGTCAGCAAATTCAGGAGTCAATGAAAGCGGGATTCCTTCGGCATTCACCGGAATGATCGTGCTGCCTGTCGTGTCGACGCCCAGACCGATGATCTCCTCTGCGTTGAAATCGGGGTGCGACTCTTTTGCCTGAGCGATCGCCCCTGTAATGATCGTGACGGCACCATCGAGATAGTCCTGAGGATTCTGACGGGCGAGGTTGGGGTCGGAAGGATCGGTGAGAATTCCCTGATGGCCTGATGGATAGGGAAATACGACGGAACCGAGTTCTTCCCCTGTATCGATATTCACAAGAAGGGAACGGCAGGAATTAGTACCGTAGTCGAGTCCGATGGCGTAGCGATTCATGGAAAAGCTATACCGGAGAGCTCAATTGATTTCAATGATCTCTTGCGACGGATTTGAACGATTTTTCGGAACAAGAGTCAATCTAACAGGTTGAAAGCGCGTTCGTTCGCATCTTCACTCTGACTGAACATGGAAATTCTTCTCTCTGACATCCTCGAAGACGGTCTGCACATCGACGGTGCCTTCCCCAAATCGATCTTCGATCTTAATGAAGATGACAGTATTCGTCCTCAGGGCGACGTCTTTTACGACGGTGATATTTACCGGTTTGAGGATGCCGTGGTTTTCTCCGGCCGCCTTCACGGGAAGTTCCAGCTGCAGTGCGCCCGTTGCTTAGAGTATTTTGACTACGACGCCGATTTCAATTGGTCGTCTGATCTCGACCTTGAGAAAAAGCAATTCAGTTTTGATCTCAGGGAAGTGGTCCGCGAGGATTTTCTGCTGGAACTGCCATCGAGCCCGATGTGCGATGAGATGGTCGAAGGCAAAATCTGCGAAAAGGCGGAGTTGATTGATCGAATCGTCGCCACCGAGGAAGAAGAAGCCCCCGAGGACGGACGTGATGTTTGGGGCGCGCTCGACGACTTCGGCAAATCGAAATAAGCCCCGCGGCTCATTCAGCCGCCTTCACGGTCTTGCACTGGAAACTATTTTCTGAATAGTCTCCTGACATGACCATTTCACGAAAATCTTTCCTAGTCGCTCTCGCTGTAATACCTGCCTTCTCCCTGAGCAGTATCAAGGCAGAGGAGTCACATACGACGGAATACAGTGCCACCGATCTTTCAGGCTGGAAGGTTCCTGATAACAACATCTGGTGGATCGCCGAGGATGGAATCCTCAAGGTTCGCAGTGGACCTGATAAAAAAGGCTCCATCCTCTGGACGGAGAAAGAGTTCAAGGACTTCACCGTCGAAGTCGATTTCAAGTTTGTCAGTGGCACGATTGATTCGGGCGTTCACGTCAGGAACATGGATCAAATCCAGATCGGCATCTCCGGTTCTCTGAAGCGCGACATGACCGCGAGCCCCTACATTCCCGGCAAAGGATACCCCGTTGAAGCGGAAGGCGTCGCAGAGCTCCTCAAGCACGACGACTGGAATCACATGCGGGTTGAAGTGACCGGGAAAGAGTATGTTTGCTACCTCAACGGAAAGAAAGTGATGACTTACGTCTCCGACACCGCGATCGAGAAAGGCCCTGTCGGACTTCAGCTTCACGCCGGCAAAGAAATGTCGATCGACTTCAGAAACATCAAGGTTGAGGAGAAAGCGAAATAGGCTTTCCCCGACCGAAAGGGCCCTTTAATGGCTCGCCCGGTCTTTGCGGATGATGGCCTCGATTTTTGAGGGGTCCATCATCACCGCGGTCGACTTGGGCTTCATCTTGACAATCACTCCCAGCCTCATCGTGCTGAGAACGCCGCAGATTCGGCCTTTCTGGTCGATCAGCGGCGAACCGCTGTCCCCTTTAATCATGGGGAGCGTCGTGATCACCTTCTTGAAATCGCTGTTTCCTTCGTGTCCGGGAATCTCCTGATTCTCGAGGAAAAGTCCCCCGCCCTTCTCGTGCATCCAGCCGCCGGCGAAGAGAACGCTCTCTTTCGTGAGCGGTGTGCGACGGTATTTCAGGTGGCGCGGGGTCGAGATGTCCGCTTTCACGATCGCGAAATCGGATTGCTCATCCTTGTATACGACCCTGATCGGAGCATACTCGATGTAGGTCTTCTCCCGGTTCGAGGTCGCGTAAAGCACGTAGGAATCATCATGAGCCAACACGTGCGTCGCCGTGAGGAAATAACCGTCGGCCGTGACAGCGCCGCAGGAACCGAATCCGGAGCCGCCTTTTGCGATGGGTACAGAAAAGCCGAGTTCGAGAACGCCTTCGCTGCTGTCCCGGCTCGTTGCCAGCTTTTTCCGGAAATCTTCGTCGATGTATTTACCACTGACAATGAGACCTGAATGCAGCGTCAGGAAATCAGGGGCCGAAAACCCTTTATCGGTCCGATTCCTCAACTCAGGCAAAGATACCGGTGCATCGATTCCGATCGAATCATACTTGTTGAGAGAGCGTCGCTGATCCCAGTGCGTGTTCGCCGGGAGCATCACGCAGGAGGAAAGCATCAACGCCAGCGCCGGTGATGCCAATGCCGCGATACGAATCTTGCCAGGATGGGTTCTTTTAAGAAACATTCGGATAATAAAACGATTCAACAAACGCGGCCCACGGCTCTTCTCGCCGATGGATGCTGCGCCTGAATATAACGCAGTTTCGACACCCTACCACTATCAGATACGACGAATCTGAGCGATTCTGTCACAATTTCACGCGTATTTTCAGGATTCACCGCTCCACGCCCGGGTAAACTAGAGTTTGTCGTCGTATTTCTCGTTGTGAAATCGCTTCGCCTGAGCAATCCAGTTATCGCGGTAAATGCGATCTTTGAAGGCTGTCAGCAGCTTCGCAAACTCCTCGCAGCACGGTTGGGTCCAGACACCCACCTGCTTGAAGCGATACACGCCGATGCCGTTCAATTTGCCCTCGAGGACTTTCCCGACTCCTTTAATTTGCTTGAGATCATCGACTTCTTCCGGCTTCCCGGTATAAAGAATCCCATAGACCGGGTCCTGCTTCACGGTGCCTGACGCGAGCTCCGATGCGAAGGTGCTCGCGGCTTCCTCTTCCGACGCGGCCTTGAACTCATCGACCTCGTCGCCCGCGCACTCGAATTCCGCAGCCTGAGGAATCCAGCGATCGCGTTCAATTCGGTTCCTGAAACAATTCAATCGTTCCGAGAACTCGCTGACGTTGTGGTCGGACCAGGCCGCGACCTGCTTGTAGCAAAAGACTCCGTAGTCATTCAACGCTTTGCCGAGAACCGGCCCCACCCCTTTGATTTTTGTGAGATCATCGCTATGGGAGGCTTTTGCGCCCTTCGCGTAAACGATCCCGAGATCGGCGTCATTTTCGACAGCCTCACCGGCAAAGTCGGCCTCGATAAGCGCACCGTGATCCACCTCGGAGGGGGCCTCAAAAGGAGCGCCGAATGCAGGGTCGCTGAGATCAACCGCGTCGAGGTCGCCTCCTTCCGCAAGAAGGTTGGCTTTCCAGGGGAGCTCATTAAAATCGACACCGGACCCGGAGTCGCCCAGCTCCGCGCTGAACGCGGAAACGTCCGGGCGGTTCCAATCGGCGATTTGTTCATAGGTCGTGATTCCCTTTCCGTTGAGAGCGGCTATCGCTCCCGCGCTGAGCCCCAGTTTCGAAAGGTCATCGCCCTTCGTGGCGGGAGGCTCAGGAGCCGGTTGAGGCTTTCCCGGGGATTCCGCATGAGCAGCTTTCGGAGCCTTTGCTGATGCCGCATTCGATATCGGGGGCGACGACGCGTCCGCTCTCTTCGAGTCGGCGGCTGTTGTCTCGTCTGCGGTTTCGCTGTCAGAGTCGGAGTCGTTCCACAGCACCAGCCAAAGTATCAGCCAGATCACCGCGGCGATAGCCGTGCCGATTGCGAGGACGAGGAAAAGAGTGTTCAGCCAGTCGTCCTGATCGGAGATTTCGGCAAGGAAGAGCGTGTCTTGCATCATAGATTTCGGGTTAAGGGAGTGTTTGGGTTTTCGCTGGAATCGAAGCCGGGATCAAGCCAATTCCCCGCGAATCATGTTTTCCGACCAGAGCTGCTCCCGTATCGATTCGATGCACGATTTGGCATCGGTATACGAATGCGGGGCGAGGTCCGGGAGATTGTCATCAAATTTGGCGCGCCACAGCTGTAAGAGCCGACGCAACTGGTGCTCGCGAGTTGACGAAAAATGCAGGGTGCTGAGGAGCGAGCTCATTTCCGGAGGATCGCTGATCACCGCGTCAACGGCACGGATCGAATCGAGAAAAGCGCTCAGCCACGGCTCCACCGAAGTCAGCGCTTCCGCACACAAAGTCGACACCGATTCTTTTGAGATCGCCGTGATGGGGTGAGCCGGATCATCTGAAACCACCTTGAGGCATTGGCAAAATTCGATCGTCTGACTCTTGGTCGCGGTGGAGTAGAAACCGGATGCCTCCATTTCGACGAGACTGCTGTCAGTCGGGTAATTCTCGCAAGGCTGATCGACCGTGGAAACCGGCTTCCGCTCCGGAGAGACCTTCCGGTCCCAGATCGAGGGAGGGAAATAAGAGCGGCGTGTGGCTGCGTCACTGATTTTCGACGCGAGAAACACCTTTCCGAAATCCTCTCCGCCGGATCCCGCGATTCCGAAATTGATCCACCCCGACGTGTTGCCATCCCTTTCGGTAAGACCGGCGAGATAGCCTGTTGCCGCCGCCGCATTCACTTTGCCGAGACCGGAAATAATGAGGTCGTGCGCGCCGCATTTTGAGCGGTAAACAGGAAAGAGCGAGGAGGCCGCCTGATCCAGGTTCATGCCGAACCTTTCAATAACAGGCTTTGCCTCGGGGCGAAGGGCCACGACCCAATGAATGTGTGCAGATCCCTGTGTCATTTTCTCTCACTTCTTCAATCCAAATCCAAATCCTATCATCGCCGCTCCTGCCAAAGGAAGCGAGCCTTTAAGAAATGACTTGGCCGACTCAAACTGAGCCATCGCCCAAACGCGTGCGGAATCAGCGGCGTCGTAGTAGTCCTGCCGGAATGGCTCGATGATTCCCCGGTGCTGTAGAAACCACAGAACGCCTCCGACCACGACAATCAGGGTGAGCATCGTTCTCACGAATGCTCTCATGAGAGTTCCCAGGACCATCGCAACGCCAAAGCAGAGCCCCAGCTGCATCAGGCTGCTTCCCCAACTGCGACTCTTGATTCGATGCGCCAGTTCCTGCAGTCCCCGGGATTCCGCTGCAGTGCGGGGAGCCCCCCACTCCGCATGAGTGATAATGGGTTCTTCACTGACTTCAGCCGCGTAGTCGTATCGCACCTGCTCGTTGCGATCGTTTTTGAAAGCGAACCCGGCGCCGGCGATGAGAACAGCCGCGATCAGCCACAGGCCTTTTCTGCCCGTAAACAATCCGAAAATATCCTTAACCAATCCGCCGCCTGTCATTCGGATAATGGATCGTGGCTTCAACGCCTGAGGTCAACCAGAGTGAATGCGGTTCTTTTTTTGTGACTTTCCCGCGGCGGGGAGGCTCTGCACTGGTGGAAGCTCCCGTGTGAGACGCTTTGCGACTTAAGTAAAAAAACGGCCCCGTGCAAAATACGGGACCGTTTCTTTGAGATGACTTTATAGCGGAGAGCGGCACCGGGGGTTTAATCCCGTTTAGACTCATCACAAGTGGTCTAATGCATACTACGTGCCAGCTCGCATTTTATTATACATTTTCTGAAAATAATTTCAGAGCGTCGGTAACGAGATTCAGATTCACACCATTCTTTACATGGTGACAGTGGACACCAAGGCCGCTCACCTCGGTAATATTTCGCTCTTCATCATCGAAGAAAACCATGTCAGCGAAGGGAATGCCCGTCTTCTCGCGCAAGCTCTCGAAATGGGAGATTTTCGAACCGGGGTAAATTTCCTGCCAGAGGAACCGCTCGTCCAGACTCCACAAGTTCAACAGCTCAGCGGCCCAGTCCGGGCGCTCCGTCCTCGAAGCGAGAGCCAGAGGGATTCCGCAGGACTCGAGCTGCTCCAAGATCGACTCCGCTTCGTCATAGAGTCGGAACCGTCTTCCCCGACTGTCAGTCACGCTGCCGTCACTCCCCTGCCTGAATGGATGCCCGGTGCAATCGATCCACAGACCACCGCAATCCCAGAGCGTGAAATCCAGGTCGAAAACGACGAGTCCGGGATGCGCCATCGAATACCGGCCAATCTAGCGATAGGCGTATATCATCGACCACTCCTGAGGATCTTCGATCGTAGTCTTCAGAGAAATTCTTACATAGTAGACACCGGTGAGCGATGGCTTGACCCGGGTGCTGACTACATTTGTCTCGTCATAAGTGATTTCTTCACTCTCTACTTTCTGGCCTTCCCCATCATATATATTGAGGTTGATCTCAGCCTTCCGATCTCCCATCGCGAGCCAGAATTGATACTCGTTACGACGGAAGAACTGAATTTGCACCAAGCGGGCTTCTCCCGGTTTGATCGTGCCTTTCCATCCGGACTCGCGGAGGATGAAGGGGTTCTCGCCGGTTAAATCACCCAGCGCAGCTCTCTGCGCGGCGAGTTTGATCGGATCGATCTCTTCGACGACGACAGGAGGATCCGCCTTCGATTCCTGTGCGGAGACCGACAAAAGAGTCGCGACGACGAAAGCACAGGGAAAGAGTCGCTTCGCAAACAGAAGCGGATTCGAATCAACTTTCATAGATCGCATTCACGAGATTTTTCGTGGAAAGTGAAATCTCAATCACTTTCCCCTCGCTGATCGCTCCGCTCGCATCACTGATCATAAGCGATTCGAGGTGGGAAAGGGTTTGTTCAACCTGACTGAAGAGTTTGCCGCGACGGGCACGCTTAGGCAGACTGTTGAAATCAGACTTGAGCTGTTTCACCAAATCAATCTGATTGAGAAGGTCTGAGCCTTCAGACGTGTAATTTTCCTTGAGCACGGCGGCAAGCGCCTCCGTTCCACCGAGCCATCCGCCGAGGCTGACGAGATCGACCAGCTCTTCATCGCGGAGCTCTTTCATTTGATTGATCACCGTCTGACGGGTGCGATCGAGTTCTTTCCGAACGACCGCCCAGTCTCCGTGTCCGGCGTGAGTGATGATCGAATTCGCGTGCTCTTCAACCGAACTCGCGACACCCAGAACCGACGCAAGGCGCAACACCTCTCTGCCCATGCGCTTCACGCCTTCTTTGTCTTTCGCCTGCACCGCGATAAACCCATCGGAAACAATCAGTCCGAACAGCATCGCGGTTCTGGAACGGTTCGTGTCGAGAACGATATCACGCTTCTCAACCTGAGCGGACCAGTTCTGGGCTCCCAGTTTATCGAGCGATGCAAAAATCTCCAACGGAATGGGAATGACCGAATCATCGACGATGACGAGATTGGGATCCGATAAATTGATCCGGTCGGGGCTTTGAGAATAACCGGTTTGAAGCCCTCCAGCTATCAAAACACCTATAAGACATTGTTTGATCATAATGGAATTGGTCAGGTAATCTTAATTATTATAAATTCTAAACACAGATATGGAAACAACTATTTTTCACAACGCCCTCGCAAAGGCGCCGCCATCGACGAGTAACATCTCTCCGGTAACATAGCTTCCGGCCTCGCTCGCGAGGAAAAGCGCAGGCCCCGCCATTTCCCGCGGGTCCCCCCATCTCTTTAAGGCAGTTGCGGAGGAAAACTCCTCTTTTTCTGCATCGCTGAGCAAACTCATCGGCATATCGGTCAGGAAAGGCCCCGGACCGATGCAATTCACGGTGACTCCGTGTTCACCGAGATCGAGGGCGCTTGCCTTCGCCAGCCCAATCAGGGCCGCCTTCGTTGCCGAATAGGCGTTGCGCCCCGGTTTGGAGCCGACACCGAGAACGGAGGAAATATGAATCACCCGCCCCCACTTCTGCTCTTTCATTGCAGGCACGAGAGCCCGCGTCAGCCGCATGATGGAGGTGAGGTTCACTTCGAGCTGGTGATCCCATTTGTCGTCGTCGATCTCATCGATGGGCTGTGGCTGATTCATTCCCGCGTTGTTGACGAGAATATCGACCGTCCCGAACACTTCCAGCGCCCGATCGGCGAGCTGATCGACGGATTCGCGATCGGCCATATCAGCGACTTCGTAAAATACTTCTGTATCGAGGCCCTCTCCAATCTCTGTGGCAGCCGCTTCGAGCTCCTCTTCATGGCGGCTGCAGATCATGACGCGGGAACCGTGCTCGGCGAAACCTCTCGCCATCGCCTTGCCGAGGCCCCGGCTTCCACCTGTGATGAGAGCAGCGCGGCCTTCCAGATTGAATAGATTCGAACCCATAAATTTATGATGCACCTTGCCACTTGATCCGCAAATGTTCTGCGTGACTTTAGTGCTACCATCCCTAAACGCACTGGAGAGCCGTTTTATGAGAACTTTATGAAATCCGCATTGCTAATCGATCCCGCTGACAATCTTGGAGTCGCGCTGAAAAACCTCTCGCCCGGCGACGTCGTTGAACTCGGCGGGCACACCGTGACGATCAGTGAAGAGATTCCCCCGAAGCAAAAATTCACGATGTCGGATTTCGCGGTCGGAGCCAGAGCGACGCTCTTCGGAGTGACGGTAGGAATCACGACCGAGGCCATTCCGGCCGGTGGCCTCATCAGGACGTCGAACCTCAAACACGACGCCGACGGGTTCGGGCGCGAGAGGAAATCGGAGCGATCGTGGACCGCTCCTGAAGTCACCGGATTTCAAGAGCGCACCTTTGACGGCTACCACCGGTCTGACGGAAGCGTTGGAACCGCGAATCACTGGCTCGTCATCCCCATGGTCTTCTGCGAAAATCGCAATGTGAACGCGATCCGCGCCGCTTTCGAGCGTTCCCTCGGGTATGAGAAAACATCCCATTACGAGAAGCTCGCGTCGAATCTGGTTGAGGCATTGAAGAATGGCTCGAGCGCCGAAGAGCTCGCATCTCTCAGCTGTGAAGAACTCACCGCCAGTCCCGGGAATGCCGTTTTTCCGAATATTGACGGTATCAAATTCCTCACGCACTCACTGGGTTGCGGCGGAACGCGGGACGACGCCAACGCCCTCTGCGGACTCCTCGCAGGATACATCACGCACCCGAACGTGGCGGGAGCCACCGTATTAAGCTTAGGGTGTGAAAACGCACAACTGGAGATTCTGCATCAGGAGATAAGCAAGAGGTCGCCCGGTTTTAACAAGCCACTCCTCACGTTCACTCAGCAGCAGCACCCTGACGAAAAGACGCTGCTCGAAACCGCGATCAAAGAGACTTTCATCGCGCTGACGAAGGCAAATGAAGCGACCCGCGCCCCGGCCGGTCTCGAACATCTTTGCATTGGCGTCGAATGTGGCGGGAGTGACGGTTTTTCCGGGATTTCGGCGAATCCAACGCTGGGTGCGCTTTCCGATCGCCTCGTCGCTCTCGGCGGCAAAGTGATCCTGTCAGAGTTTCCCGAGTTATGCGGCGTGGAGCAGGAACTCGTCGACCGATGCGTCTCAGACGAAGTCGCAAAGCGTTTTGTCGAGCTGACATCCGCCTACGCTGATCGCGCCCGTGCCGTGGGCAGTGATTTTTCTCAGAACCCCAGTCCCGGAAACATCAAAGACGGGCTTATCACCGATGCGATCAAGTCAGCGGGAGCGGCAAAAAAGGGAGGCACATCCCCCATCGTTGAAGCGCTCGATTACCCTGAACGGGCCACTCTGCCCGGCCTGACCTTGCTTTGCACCCCCGGCGGAGACGTCGAATCCACGACAGCGATGGCGGGTGCTCATGCCAACGTGATTATCTTCACGACGGGACTCGGAACTCCGACCGGCAATCCGGTCTGCCCCGTGATCAAAGTGAGCACTTCGACCGAACTGGCCGAGAAGCTCCCCGACCTCATAGATTTCGACGCCGGGGCGATCATCCGGGGTGAGAAAACGATTGATGAGCTCGCCGAAAAAATGCTCGAGCAAGTCATCGAAGTCGCTTCAGGGAGAATGAAAACCAAAGCCCAAATTCTCGGGCAGGACGATTTCCAACCCTGGAAACGGGGCGTGTCGCTTTAGGCACCTGCTTACTAAAGGGGGGGACGCAAATCATCACTTGCCACGGTCGGCTCGCCACGTAGATTGCCGCGAGGAGGAATCAGCGAACGTAATGTCAGCTGTGCACGAAACACGGGCATCGACGCCCTGGCCGGATCTTCGAAGATTACTTCACCTGAAGATCCTCGACTTCATCGTCTGCGATTCGTCCTCATTCGCATAAGCGGAGCCATTTTACATGTTGGAAAACGGGGCCTGCCTTCGAGGCATCCCCGGTGGCGGGACCACACGATGATATTTGAGGGACTAAGACTCAATCATCGTTGGACTCGCCAACCAGACACAGAGCGACCTTCTCTATTTATTAATGACAAGTCACCACACCATTACTGTTCTCCCCTGTCGATTCGGGGTGCCGGTCTTGTTGTCGGAGGTGGTCAGTGAGAGATTGGAAATTCGATGGCCCGCTTTACCCAATGGAACCTCACCGGAAGAAACGGTGAACGGTTCTGAACTACAAGCTTCCATCGATCATGGAAATCAAATCAGAAAACAATCACAATCGTCGTCAACGCGGCAACCAATCGGGCGGTGGAAATCGCAATCGCAACTCTCAAGGCAACCGGAACCGCAATCGTTCCGGTAACCGCAATCGCTCCGGCGGTGGTGGTGGAAACCGAAGCGGAGGCGGTGGAAATCGCAACCGCAATCGTCGCTCACAGCCCCCCAAGCAGACTAAGGGACAGAAGATTCTCTCGATGCTGACTTTCGGTCTTCTCGGAAAGCCGAAGAAGAAATCCAGTGCCCGCCCTCAGAAGAAGCAGGCAGACCGCGCTCCTCAGTCGAAGAAGTCCGCACCGAAAACGGAGCGGAAGCCAAGACCAAAGCGCACTCGCAACGAAGTGACCTCCGGTCGCCTCTACGTGGGAAACCTCGTCTACGATGCTCACGAAGCCGATCTCGAAGAACTCTTTCGCGGTGCCGGAAACGTCGTCTCAGCGGAAGTGGTAACCAACTCCCGCACCCAGCAGTCGAAGGGTTTTGCCTTCGTCGAAATGGGATCCATCGATGAAGCGAAGCGTGCTGTCAGCATCCTCGACGATCAGGATTTCCGCGGACGTAAGCTCATCGTGGGGGGAGCCCGCAGCGAAGGGCCTCATAACGGAGATGATTCCGAGAAAAGCAGCAAATCATCGGACGAGAACGTTTCCGCCGAGGATGAGCCCACCCAGCCACTCGTCTCAGATGAAGACGAAGCTCCAGCGCTCGCTGAATCAAATTCTGAGAAAGAATCCTAGAATTCTTCTTTAGAATCGATAAAAATTCAAAACGCCGGATCGGTTCACTCCGCTCCGGCGTTTTTGTTTCCTCTTTTAACTCCGAATGACTCCTCCGCACGCACCGCTATATCTCGCCGGACAGACCGGCTGCGGAAAAACGGCGGTAGCGCTGGAAATCGCGAGGCAACTGGGAGCGGCTGAGATCATCAACGCCGACGCCTACCAGGTCTACCGCGGTCTCGAAATCCTGAGCGCCGCCCCGAGCGCAGCCGAACGCAATCAGTGCCCTCATCATCTTTTCGGCGTGCTTGCTCCCGATGAAGAATGTGACGCCGCGAGTTTCGCGAAAATGGCCCGCTCCGCGATTGAAGACGTTTCTCATCGTGCCGTCCCTCTGGTCGTCGGAGGCAGCGGTCTCTATCTCAAGGCGATCACCCACGGGCTCGCGCCGACCCCGAAAGCAGATCCGCAGCTGCGTAAAATCTTGGATCGAAGATCGCTCGAATCACTCATTGAAGAATACGAAGCGCTCGACCCTGAAGGGGCCGCGCAAACCAATCTTAAAAACCGTCGCTACGTCACGAGGAATCTCGAAATCTGCCTCCTTTCCGGGCGCCCCGCGTCTGAACTCAAAAATGAGTGGCAGGACAACGCCCCTGAACTCGATGCCGTCTACCTCTTTCGCGAGCGCGAAGTTATCTACGAGCGCATCAATCAACGAACCCACGTGATGATCGCCGAAGGGGCCGTCGCCGAGATCGCAGCGCTCACCGATCTCTCTCAAACCGCGGCGAAAGCCATCGGGATACGGGAAATTAAAGCGCACCTCGCCGGGGAAATCACCGGGGAAGAGATGATCGAGCAGATTCAGCTGATCACCCGTCGCTACGCGAAACGACAGGCATCCTGGTTCAAGCGTGAGCCCGCTTTTCGGAGGATTGAAATCAGCCCCGCCGAATCCCCCGCTGATACCGCCACCCGAATTCTCGCTGAACTTGGACGAACTCGGCCTTGAAAGATGCCGCCCTCACATTGAAACTCTGACGCCATGCCTCAGATCACTAACGGGAATCCGACTTCCATTTCTCTCAGCCTCAAGAACGACGACTACACCGTTCTTGTCGGCTCCGACCTCCTCAAGGACACCCCTTCGCTGATCGAAGCCCACACCGGCATCCGCAGCAAAGCCGTCGCCGTCGTGACCGATTCAACCGTAGGGCCGCTCTACGCAGATGCCGTTCTCGGAACGCTCCGGGACGCGGGTCTTGAACCCGTCCTCATCACCGTCCCCGCAGGTGAAGCCTCAAAAAGCATGGAGCAGGTCACCGAAATCTGCCGCGAAATGCTCCGCGCCGGACTCGACCGGAAATCCTTTCTCATCGCTCTCGGCGGAGGTGTTATCGGAGACCTCGCCGGCTTCGCTGCCGCCATTTTCCAACGAGGTATCCCCTGCGTTCAGATCCCCACGACGATCGTGAGCCAGGTCGACAGCTCGGTCGGAGGAAAAACCGGAGTGAACACACCCGAGGGCAAAAATCTCATCGGGGCCTTTCACCAGCCTCAACTCGTCATCGCCGATGTCGACACTTTGAGCACCCTGCCCGACCGCGAATTCAACGAGGGCTTCGCCGAGATCATCAAGCACGCCGGAATTCGCGACGAGAGCCTTCTCACTCTCGTGGAGCAACGCGACACGATCAAAGACAACCTCATCGAGCTCGTCTCACGGAACGTCGCGATCAAGGCTGCTGTCGTCGAAGAGGACGAACGCGAAACAAGCGGCACCCGGGCCCTCCTCAATTTTGGTCACACGATCGGTCACGGCATCGAATCAGCCGGAGGTTACGGCCGCTTTCTCCACGGAGAAGCGATCAGCCTCGGTCTCGTCGCCGCGATTCGACTTTCTGTTGCGAAGAGTTCTCTCGGCGAAGCCGAAGGAGATCGACTCATTCAAAGCCTCAAGACCTACGAGCTCCCCACCGTCCTCGCTGACGATCTCGCAGAGGAAGCAATCCTCAACGCGATGCAGCGCGACAAGAAATTCGAAGCGGGGCAGATCCGATTTGTGCTTCTCGACAAGCTTGGAAACGCATTCGTCTCAGAAGATGTCACGACAGACGAAATCAAGGCCGCTATCCAGGACCTAAGAGGGTAAGGTGCCTGACCTGACAGGGTGAATACCAGGTGAGGCAAACACTCTTGTTTGCCAGTGGGATCACGATTCTGGCAAACAGGAGTGTTTGCCTCACCCCTGCCCGCCAACCGGCCTGTCGCATCGGTTGCCTACCTGATTCAACAGCCCGATTAAGACCGCATCCGAACGTTTAGAAACAGCCGCTTTCAGAGTCATTCCGAACGCGGATCAGGGAATAATTCAAACGCATCACAATCAACGGCTCACCCGACTGTGATTCGATAGGATCAGGTCATTCGCGTCTTTCAGAGGCGAGGTGTTTCTCTTAGGACGTGCCGCGGCAAACAGGCATGGCTTCCGGCCGCCGGACGGGCTTTGAAATGCCCCTCGGCGAGGCGCATCTGCCGGGCATTTATCGAGCGATTTACCGGAGCCGAAAATCGATTAAGGTTGATCCCAGACATGACCGAAAAACAGAAGATGCTTATGGGTGAGCTCTATGACCCGCTTGATGCCGAACTCAGTCGGGAGCGGGGCGAGTGTCGGGACCTTTGCCTTCTGCTCAATGGCTCACACCTCAAGCAGAACGAGGAGCGAAAACGCCTTCTCAACGAGTTGTTCGGCGCTGAGACAGATGTCTCGATTGAGCCGCCGTTTTTCTGCGACTACGGACGGAACATCAAACTGGGATCGAAGGTCTTTTTCAATTTCAACTGCGTCATTCTCGATGTCGCTCAGGTCACGATTGGAGATCACACGCTGTTCGGTCCTGCCGTTCAAATCTACACGGCGACTCATCCACTCGATGCCGATGAGAGACGAAGAGGCCTCGAGGCAGGAAAACCCATTGCGATCGGTAGCGATGTATGGGTTGGTGGCGGCGCCATCATTTGCCCCGGCGTCACGATCGGAGACCGCGCAGTGATCGGGGCCGGGAGCGTTGTCACTCCGACGATGCCGTTGCTGCAGGGAATCCGACGAAGGTGATTCGAGACACTTCTCAACAATAGAGTGGCACTCCCCACCTCTGCTCCAGCCGGATTTTTCTGAGCCTGGTTGAAATCCATGTCGCGACCAACGTCGCCTGACAGGGTTGGGAGCATGATCCAACAGGGTCAGGTCATGCCGGTAGATTCTCTCCGGAGATGGCAATAGAAACCGTTCTGCTCTTTAAAACCTCGTCGGGGTGCCTGTCCCGCAGCGAATCCCCGCGAGTGTTTCTCTTTCGAAAGAACAGAATAAAAGCCCCTGGCGCGACGTGATATCAGCCACCTCAGGTCAATCGTCTGAGCCCTCGTCGAATCAGCCGGATATACGCATCCACCTCAAAGAAAACCTTGCCAAATCAAGGGCTGCAGGACATTCTCGAACATGAATACCTCAGGTGCTATCACTTCGTGAGGTGGTACTAAAAATTACTGTTAGCCAGAGAATATGAATATCGCTGAGCGAAAGGCGGAGTTCGCCGATTTCCTAAACGAGCGAATGCCTGTCCTCTTCGAATTCGGGAGAGACTTGGGATACGACGCTGCCGAATTCTTGCAGCAGCCTCATCTCTACGTCGAGCGTCTTAGCGAGTGGTTCGCAACCCAGGAAATTGAAGACGATGACCAATCGTGGATACAAGCACGGATTGGCTACTTCATTGGGGAGTTGTTTGCCACAGAGATGATCGGAGCGTGGATGGTATGTGAGCACGAAAGCTCACCGTTTTGCGGGCGCTACGTCATCGGACAGTTCGAAGGAACAGACTCGATGATTGATCCGATCACCGCCGCCTACGAACTAGTGAGCACTCCTCCGCCACGCTCCCTCTCCACCGTTATTGATGAGATGAAGGCGGAACTGGCCACCATCACACCAACCGACAGATAATCGGGTAGGAACGGGGATTGAACCCGCTCCCCCCACACCACCCGGCATGCGGGTCCGCACCGGGCGGTTCCCATCAGTCATGGATTCTCCTGACGCCCCTTCGGGCCGTCAGGATACCGAACCGAGCGTAGCGAGATAGCCGGCATGGAATGCAGCCCGGAGGGGCGAGCGGTAGCGAGAGCAATGCTGATCCACTGGTTTGCGATCGATGGGACACCTTGTCGATCGAGCCATTCATTGGTCATCGCTGCCCTCACTTTCGAATGGAGCCGTCGGGCGAGGCGACATAGATGGAGCGGAGCGAAACCCGAAGGGTGAAGGCTGCGCGCGGGCAGCCTGAATCAATTTTGACTCATCCGCCACGGGCCTTTCCGACTTCTACTCGCTAGATGAACCGTCTCACGGTTGATCCCGAGTTTGATTAGATTTCGACGCCGCGCTCGTGGTCGTCCCCATTGTTTCCAATAGTAAAGTCTCACGCGCCGACGCAACCATCCATCAAGGTCTCGGGCTTCCGCATAGGTCATTCCAAGCGTGTAATAGTTCACCGCTCCGCGCACGAACAACTGGAGTTCCTCCATCACTTGGCTCGGCGATACGCCGCGCGTTCGTTTGGTGATTTCCCGAAGTCGTGCATGGAACCGCTTCTTTGATTTCGTTGACCACTTGATTCGGTTCTTCACAACGGTGAAGCCGAGGAAGGTGGATTCGCAAAGTTCGCAGACGCGGCTCTTGGTTTGGTTCACTATCAGTTTCAGGCGTCGCTCAATGAACCGAGTGATACTTTTTAATACCCTTGTCGCTGCACGCTGGCTGCGACAGAGGATGATGAAGTCATCGGCGTATCGAGCAAAGAAGTGCCCGCGTTTCTCCAGCTCTTGATCAAGGTCATTAAGCAGGATGTTCGCCAGCAACGGGCTTAAGGGCCCGCCCTGTGGCACTCCGCTGCAAGTAGGTTCATATTTCCCATTGGGCAATACAACTCCCGCGAGCAGGTATTTTCCGACCAACGACAGAACTCGTCTGTCTTTGATTCGGCGTCTCAGTCGAGCCATCAATACGTCATGATTGACGGTATCAAAGAACGACTTCAGATCGCAATCGACTACCCATTTCCGCCGCTCCGCTTTCGACTTATGCTTAACAGACTGGATCGCGTCATGGGCGCTGCGCGCCGGACGAAACCCGTGACTGCTTTCGCTGAACGTCGGATCGTAGATTGGTGTTAGGATTTGAGCAATCGCCTGTTGGATGACTCGATCCAGCACAGTCGGGATTCCGAGCGGGCGTGTCGTGCCATCCGCTTTCGGGATTTCCACTCGTCGAACTGGTGAAGGGCAGTAGCTGCCACTCCTTAGTTTTCCAAGAATCGTGTCCCAATGTTTGGCAAGAAAATCACGGAACTCCGAGATCTTCATGCCGTCGATTCCAGCCACTCCACCGTTCTGCTTCACTCGTTTCCAAGCGGCATTCAGGTTGTCGCGGTCCAGAACCTTTTCCAGTAGGTCATCACATGAACTCGCTTTGATGTCGCTATCGCTCCACCCTTTGGGCTGCCTTGAGGCAGTCTATCTCCGCTGCGCTCCGGTTCTCAGCCTGACTAACATCACCTGTTTCGACTCCACATCGCTGCTTCGTTGTCGTGGCGGTTGGATCAGGTCGGTTCATCTGATTGGGTTCGGTCCTTCGTGTCGCAGAGAGTTCCGGTATCGTTGTTTAATAGGGCGATCTCTCAGCCCCCGGCTCTGCGGCCACTACTATGACCTCGGCTGACTTCTCGCTCGGGTTTCCCCAGCGCGAGATCTCCCCAGATAAGAACTGAAACCTCCACCACCCAACTGCCTCATTTACCTCCGGAACTGAATGAAGGAATTTCGCTGTGTTGTGCCAGCTCGTTCCGTTCCGTCGGCCTCGTATGAGGTTTTTGTTCATCAGCTGATGGTTTTCCCATAGCCTGCCTCCCCACAAACGGTCACCCGACTGCAGTTGGCTTCTGGTAGTTCTTTTCATCTTTTCGATGTTCATTCTATAAACAGGGGACTTGAACCCCTTTTGGTTTCAGCCCATGCTGGGCGTACACAAGTCGGCGATGAGCAACCCCGATCCCGCTGCGGGTTGTTTGACTTTTCTAATTCGAATCTTTACTCTGTCGCCGAAAGGCCGCCCTCGGATGGGGGTGCCATGCCTCAACGTTCGTTCTAAAAATGGGACTCTTCGACAAAGTTTTCGGGAAGAAGGTCGCTGCTGAGATCACGCCTTCCTGTCACGACGACTACAACAAGCTCCTCAACGAATGCGTCGCGGAGGTTGATCGCAAGAATCAGAATCTTGCTGACGAATATGGGTTCGGTAGCTTCGAGCGCTGGGATATTGATCAGGAGATCGGCGAGCTCGTGTTCTCGGACGGAGGAGTGCCGAAGCTGGTTTGTTCAGTCACGATGCTTGGATCGTTATCCGATCAATCAGAGACTTGGATGTGGGGGTGGGCGAATCGATCTCTACTCGAACCTTTGACACGAGACACAAACGCCGTCCGAGAATACGGTGCCCAGAACGGTATCGAAGATTTGACGGTCGAGAAGACGGCTGCGACCGAAGGCGAGGCATGGGCGCTATCAGCCTTGGCCTGCCGTATTCTTGAAGGACGAGGACTCTATCGTGGCCCGACCGGGAACGGATTCGTAGTCATGATGCTCAAGGACATCAAACGGAGCGAACCGGGTAGGAGCAGGGATTGAGCCTGCTCCCCACACCACCCGGCATGCGGGTCCGCACCGGGCGGTTCCCATCAGTCATGGATTCTCCAAACGACCCTTCGGGCCGTCAGGATACCGAACCGAGCGTAGCGAGATAGCCGGAATGAAATGCAGCCCGGAGGGGCGAGCGGTAGCGAGAGCAATGCTGACCCACTGGTCTGCGATCGATGGGACACCTTGCTGATCGAGCCATTCATTGCTCATCGCGATCCGGACTTTTGAGTTTTGACTCATTCGCCACGGACCTTTCCGACTTCTACTTGCGAGGTGGACCGTCTCACGGTTGATCACAAGTCGTAACAGATTTCGCCGTCGGGCGCGTGGTCGTCCCCATTGTTTCCAATAGTAGAGTCTCACTCGCCGCCGCAACCATCCATCCAACTCGCGGGCTTCTGCGTAGGTGATCCCACGAATTCCCGGGGACAGGCTATCTATTCGTAAGCAGGAGTCTTTAAAATCATATTTCTCACACCTCGAAGAGGAAGCGAACCTCAAAGCGATGCAACGGGACAAGAAATTCGAAGCCGGTCCGATCCGCTTCGTTCTTCTCGACACGCTTGGGAACGCCTTCGTCTCCGAAGACGTCACGACAGCCGAAATCAAGGCCATCATCCGGGACCTGAGAGGGTAAGGAGCCGACCTGAGATGGTTGAATCGGCGCTCTACTCCCCTGTCCCCAGCGGGCCGGATTCTATTTCATCACATGATCACGGCTCCGAATCACCGAATATTGATATAGATATTCTGGACTGGGTCTTCGCGATAATTCTATAGTCACAGCGAGTTTGGGCGTGTTCATCAATAGATGCGCCGAAACTCCTCTGGCGATGAATACATTTACGATTAATAAGACAGACTTCGGGATCGACCTCGAAGAATCCTCCGGCTCTATCGAAACCGTCGACGGTGTCGATTTGCTCACCCTTGAAATTAACGGTGACGAGGCTACGCATGACGCCATTTCGGAGGATGAAGATTCCGAATGGTCCTGGACCGCCTACCCGCCCAGACTGTATCTCTACGGATTTCCCATGATCCGTGAAGGCGATCTTCTCAAGGCAACCTTGACGCTCGATGATCTCAATGAGTATGAAGCCGCGATCTACTTAATGGAACACAACGACATGGATGGAGTCGAAATCGCCCTTAACGGCAAAGGAGAACTTCGCGTAGAGGGAACGGTATTTGTCCTCGGTGAGACGCACCCGTTCTCCATTTTGTATCAGATCGCGGATGACGACACATAACCGGTCGAAAAGCCATTTCAACAGAGATGAGCAATTCTAACCGAACCGGGGAAATCAGAAGAGCCATAGGCCGCGGATACAGGGATGATACTTATGTGTTGGACCTGCTCGGAAACGACCTTGAGCTGGCCGATTCAAGCAGACGCACCCCCTTGCATCATGCGGTAATTAACGGTCGCGATTCGCTAGCCGGGAAGCTCATCTCTTTGGGCGTTGCTCCCGCTCCTCAGGATTCTGACGGAAGAACACCGCTCCATTTCGCTGTTCAGGAACGAAATCCTGGGGACAGGTTATCTATTCGTGGCACGAGTCTTTAAGATCATATTCATCACCTCGAAGAGAGATCTAAAAGTATCAGATCGAACTATTCACCTGTCCCTTCGAGCTCTGGAATCCGCGGCATCGTGAAGGAGTTCCAATTGCCCGCATCTCGACTTGGCATTCGTTTGCGTGACTCGATTGGTTCGGTAGACTTCTGAGTCCTATGCTCCCTGACGACGAATCCATTCCCGACCGCGGTCCCGAGACGCCCAATGAATGGGGCGTCATGGTCATTATAGCGCTGACGTTTGCTGTCTTGATCGGGCTGGAGCTGGCAAAGGATTTCACGGTCGCGAAGCTGAGCGTTCCCTTTTTCCTGTTCTCGTGGGTGATTCTGTTAGTCGTGCACGAATTCGGTCACGCGCTCGCCGCGAAGTTTCTCGGGTGGCAGGTTGATCTCGTTTGCATCGGAACGGGAAAGGTTCGCTTTCGGCGTAGAATCTTCGGAATGCCGGTCGAGTTCCGGTCCATCCCTATCTCCGGCTTCGCGCAGCCAAGGCCGGCAGATCTGATCTCACCTCAGTTGAAGCAATGCGTGATCTACGCCGCCGGTCCCGGGATCGAGCTGTTGCTCGTCGCTGTCATCGCCGCGCTGGTCGGACCCGATGCGATGCTGCATCGGAGTCAGGAAGTGTGGATTGTCGCGCTGCAGAGCTTTTGCGTTGCCGCGGTTTTCGGTGCCGGGTTCAACTTGATCCCCTTTCCTCATCAGACCCGAAACGGTGTCGCCTGGTCCGATGGTCTCGGGATAATCATGAGCTGGAAGATTCCAACGTCAGAGTTTGAGAAGCGGCTGTCGCGATAGCGATCTATCATGGAAGAGGCCAAAGATGTCCCGGGAGTCTTCGCCGAATCTCCCGGAGCGAGATTGCCACTATCGGAGTCTTCTGCATCGATGCGAAAGATCTTTCTCCTCTCTTCTCAACCACTCCCCTCACTCCCCTCACTTCCCGGTCGTATCGGGCTCGCGATAGAACCAATCGGGAAACGAAGCTCCTTTCGGGCCGTCTTTTTTGCGGTGGAGGAACTTCGTGCCCCTGTCGCTGAGGATCGGCATTTCCTGTCCGTGGGTTTCCTCGAGCAATTCGAAGAGGCGCTTGTTTAATTTTTCCACAATCTCCTGATGCTCAGGACTGTTGATAAGGTTTATACGCTCTTCGGGATCGTTCTCGAGGTCGTGCAATGAGTCGACATCCCAGACGCCGTGGTAGCGAATGTATTTGTAACGCTCACCGAGAACGGCGTGCATCGTCGGGGTCTGGGGATAGTTGCGCTCCCAGTAGTATTCGTAGAGGAGGTAATCCCGCCACTCGTCGGATTCACCGGTGACGAGCCCTTTCATGCTGCGGCCGTCCATGTGCTCAGGCACGGGAACTCCGGCGAAATCGAGCATCGTCGGCGCTACGTCGATATTCGCGACGACCTGAGTGATCGTCTGCCCGCCTTTCACCCCCTTGGGGAAACGCATCAGCATGGGAATGCGCACCGAGGCCTCGTAGGCGTTCCGTTTGTCGATGAGCCCCTGCTCGCCGAAGAGGAAACCGTTGTCACCGAGGTAAAGAATCACGGTGTTGTCGAGTTCTCCGGCCTCCTCGAGTTGCTTCATGACGGTGGCGGTGCTGTCATCGATCGAGCGAATCGTTTCGCAGTAGCGCTTGTAGTAGGTGCCCAGATCCAGATTCGAGTAATAGGCAAATTCAGTTCCGTGGCGGCTGTTGCGCTGATTTTGCACCCACATCGGGACGTCACGGAACGCGTCCGGCAGCTCAAGCCAGGTCTTCGGCTTTTCAAAAGTTTCGTTCTCGTAGGTGTAAGCGTATCGGTTCGCGGGAAGAAAGTCGGCGTGGACGGCCTTGTGGGACAGGTAAAGCAGCCAGGGCTTGTCTCCGTTGCGCTCTTTGAGCCAATCGGTGGAATATTCGGTGAGTTCGTCGGTGATGTAACCTTCCTGCGGAACGCGCTTACCGTTCACGTTGAGACCATCCCGGCTGACCTGTGGAACGTAGCGGCCTTTCACTTTGGCCTGCGCCGGATCGGCGAAATAGACGCCCTGCCCCTTGAAGGCAACCCAGTGGTCGAATCCGGGTTGCGGGTGATCAATTTCCCCTCCCATGTGCCACTTCCCGATAAAAGCGGTCTCGTAGCCGTTGTCCTGGAGGTATTTGGGAAAGTATGTCAGATCCTCCGAGATCGGATTGTAGTTGTCGACGACGCGGTGATTGTGCGCGTAGAGACCCGTCAGAATGGAAGCACGACTCGGAGAACAGAGCGACGTCGTCACGACGGCATTTTTAAAATGAACACCTTCGCGGGCGATTCGATCGAGCGTCGGGGTTTCCAGAAAGGGATGATTGAGAAAGCCGAGCGCGTCGTAGCGATGATCGTCAGCGAGAATGACAAGAATGTTCGGGCGCTCATCGGCGGCTCCGGCGGGAGCGGAAAACATAAGACCGAAAAGGGCGAGCGCTCCTGAAAGGGAAAATCGGGACATGGCGCGGATCGTAGGAGGAATGAGGGACGGCGTCAACCGTTCCACACAGATACGGCCCCCGTTCCGGCGGTAAAAAACACCCTCGTGGTGCGATTAAATCCCATTTATTAAGGAAAGTTAACGACCTCGCGGGATGACGCATCAAAAAATCGGTTTACTTCTCAGTAATATCCCGCATATTCCGCGCCCGAGCGTTCGTTAATCCGCCGTCGGTCCCTGGTATTTCTCCAAAGCCTGGAGAGAGGTTACGCTCAACCAATGGGGAAACCCGGCAATCTAACATACTAATATGGCAAAAGCACTAGCTCCCTTCGAGATCCCGGATCGTCTTACTAAAGACGAGGACACCGCAACTGACACCTACGCGAAATTCGCGGCTGAACCTTTTGAGGCCGGATTCGGTCATACTATCGGTAACAGCCTTCGTCGCGTTCTTCTTTCCTCACTTGAGGGAGCGTCAATCACTTCCGTTCGTATCGCTGGCGCCCAGCACGAATTCGCTTCTCTCCCCGGTGTGGTCGAGGACGTCACGGAAATCATCTTGAATCTCAAGCAGATTCGCTTTCGCCACTTCGAGGACAAAGATCCTGCAACGCTTTCCCTGACGGTTGATAAAGCCGGCGCTGTTACTGCCGGTGACATTCAGGAAATCGCTCAGTATGAGATCGTGAACAAGGACCAGCACATTTGCACACTGGACCGCAACACGAAGTTCAGCCTTGAGATGGAAGTGCGCGTTGGACGTGGCTTCAACACATCCGAGGACAACAAGCACCCCGACATGCCAATCGGCGTGATCCCGATTGACTCCATTTTCTCACCGGTTCGCCGTGTGAAATACGCCGTTTCAAACACTCGTCTTGGTCAGCGCACCGATTACGACAAAGTTGAGCTTGAGCTCTGGACCGACGGACGCCTTGAGCCACATGATGCTTTGCTTCAGGCTTCTGCGATTCTTCGTCACCACCTCGACGTATTCGTTAATTACGACGACGACGCGATCCTCATTGAAGACCGCCCTGAAACTCAGAGCGAAGAGAATGCTGAACTTAAGAAGCTTCTCAACATGAGCGTCAACGAGATCGAGCTTTCCGTTCGTGCGGCTAACTGCCTCAACAACGCGAACATCACCAGCGTTGGTCAGCTTGCTATGAAGAGCGAAGCTGAGATGCTCAAGTATCGTAACTTTGGTAAGAAGTCACTCAACGAGATCAAGGACAAGCTCCACGAACTCGGACTTTCACTCGGCATGCAAATCGATCCAAGCCTCCTCGAGCAGCCCTTTACGGCGACGCTTCTTGGTGGTGGTGACCGCTCCTCCGAAGGACCAGGTCTTGCCGCTCTTATTGCGCAGAACATTAACGACTAAGCTTAGCGCTTGAAAAATATTTAAGCTGCCGGACAGTTCCGACCTGGACAGTCCGGCAGTCTTTTCCCCACTCAAGACCACTATTTTCCGATGAGACATAGAAGCAAAACAGTAAAACTTCAGCGCGACAAGGCACACCGTGAAGCACTCCTTCGCAACCTTTCAGCCAGCCTGATTGAGCACGGCCAGATCCGCACCACGCTTGCAAAAGCAAAGGCACTTCGCCCTTTCGCTGAAAAGCTCGTTACGCTCGGCAAAAAGAACACGCTTCACAGCCGTCGCCGTGCTCTCTCTTTGCTTGGAAGTAACCAGCTCTCACAGCGCAGCGTGAAAGTCCTTTTCGAGACACTCGCTCCTGCTAACGCAGATCGTCCGGGTGGATACTGCCGTATCATCAAGCTCGGACAGCGTCGCTCAGACTCCGCACCAATGGCCCTCATCGAGTGGGTTGATTCAGGTGCTGTTTCCTCTGCCACTGAGGAAGTCGAAGCCGCAAGCTGAGACTGATCCGATTCAGATCACTATTTCAAAAAAACCGCTTTCCGAAAGGATCGCGGTTTTTTTTGTGCCATCATGAATCAGGCGCTTGGGAAGTAAGTCAGGTGCAACCGTGGAAAAGGCTTTGCTGAAACCCTGCGCCGGCTCGCTTTGATGGCGGGATTCTTTTGCCAACAGTGAGCTTCAGCAAACGGGCTTTTCGCCAGCGCAAGGGAGAACGGGCTTTTCTCACCACTCCCCTTTCAGATGGCACCCCCGCGCCGGGTACTTTCGTAAGCGACGGGAAAGCTGACATCCGCTGAAACGAGCGAATGCCGCCACCGGGGAAAAACTTACCGATCTCAGGTGATCACTGCGTCGGCAGTGAATCGCGAAACTGCTCGAGGCGCTGGTAGTCGAGACCGGGAGGTTGATTCTCCATGAGCCAGTCGAGATCCTCACGCGCACCGGCGATATTGTCGTCTTGAACTCGCAGGATCGCCCGCTGGAATCGCTCTTTGCCGGACTCCGGTTGAATCGCGATGAGCAACTCAAGGTAACCCATCGCTTTCTCAGGCGTCTGCTTTCGATTGATCTCGATGTCCACGAGGTTCCTGAGCATTCTCACGGCGATGTCACGGCTTTTAGCCGGCTCGAACACGGAATCGGGCGGCGTTGAGCCTAAAAGCTCCCACACGGCCCTTACGGCGCGGGAACGGCTCATCACCTTGCCTGACTCGAACACATCAATAAACTCGGTCTCCTCGGAGTCGCCTTCGCCGTGAGTGATTCCGACCATGAACTTACCCGGTAACGGCGCACCGAACACTCCCTCGATCTGCAGCCGCCGCGCCATCTCGATAAAGACGACGCTGAGAGTGATGGGGATGCCCTCTCTGTCATCGAGGACGCGATTCACATAGCTGTTGGCGCTGTGATAGTATTCGGCGCGGCTCCCGTGGAATCCATTTTCCTCGAAGAGAAATGCGACGAGGGCTTTCACCTCCTCCTTCGAGGTCCCGTCAGGTGCGTTCTTTTTCACGTATTTTCGCGCCGCCTCGATCAGTTGAGCGAAGACGGCGCGGTAATGCTCCCCGTCCATTTCGGGATCCTCGAGTCGGGCTATTTGCAGCCCGACTTCAAAAAGATCGATCTCAGACTCGGGGCGATCCAGTAACATCGTCATCTCGTTGATCACGGTGTCGCGATAAATGTCCTCCTCGAGATTCCGCAGACTCAGAGCAAGCGCCTCGAGCTCTTCCGCCTTGCTTCGGATCAGTTCGCGACTGCTCGTCCAGTTGCGACTGAAAACGTTCATGCGCTCGTCCGAAATCCCGGCGTCGATGAACTCGTCGAGATGAGTGGAAAGGCTGCTCAGCAACTCGGGCGCGATTGGCTTTTCTTCGAGATTCTTCCCGATGCGGAAATTTCTGAACTCGGCGTGAGTCCGGCGGAATTTGCAAAGCCCCACCTGACCGCCCCTGAGCCCGTCATCTTCGAGATCGAGAATCTGCACGCCATTCACCCAGCCGGTGATTGAAGATTCCCCGACCCGGATCCGCAGGTGATTCCAAGTTCCCCGTTCGTAGGATGGCACCTCCAGCTGCTCCAGAATCGTCCAGCTGTAGACATCTCTACCTTCGAAACGGGTCAGTCGTATTTTTCCTCCACTGGGATAAAAACCGTAGTGCGCCTGATCCCCGTCGGAAGCAAAGACGAGGCCGGCAGCACCGGATTCGTCGTCGAGTTTCGTCATTACCGAAATTTCGTAGGGAACCTCGGGAACTTTTGCCGAGGAAAGAAGAATTGTCCGGCCGCCGAAACCGTTCCCCATCTCGTCTGCTGAGATGACGCCGCCGCGTTGATTCCAGCCACCACCCATCACCGGTGTCCACAGGCTTTCGTTCAGCGTCCCTATCGTCCGCCAGCGCTTCATCGGAACTGGATTGGGTTTATCGAGGAGGCGTTTCAGATCGTCGCTGGCGACGGCGAAGCCGAGATTATCAGTGACGCGATGACGAAGCGTCACCACGCCGAGAACTTCGCCTTTGAGATTCAAGATGGGACCGCCGCTGTTTCCCTGCTCGATCGGCATCGCGAGCTGTAGCATGGGATACTCAGGCGTCTCGCCTTCGCCGACGAAGCCCTCCTCCAATTGACGAATCGCCGAGATCACTCCCGGCACAACGCTGAAGGAAAGCCCCTGAGGCGCTCCGAAACCGACGATCAGCTCCCCCTGCTGAATCTTCGATGAGTCACCGACGACCAAGGGAGTGAGCACCTCCTGACCGGGATCTATCTTGAGCACCGCGAGATCGTAGTGGCGATCCGAGGCGTGGACCGCCGTGACCTTAAACGTCTGGCCGTCTGCAAATTCGACTTCAACCGGCCGGGCCTCCCCGATCACGTGCAGGTTCGTGACGATGAGCCCGTCTTTGGAAATAACGAACCCCGAGCCGGTGCCTCTCGTCTTTCCATCCCGTCCAATCTGACGAACGGTCACGAGCGAAGGTTTTGCCAACTCGTTGAGCTGACGCACCTGTCCCGGTTCGAGGAAATTGTGGGATTCGTCGACGCGGTTCGCTTCCTGAATCTTGGAAAGCGCCTCGGCGGCTTCATCGGAGAACGGATCGAAGTCCGGTTCGTCCTGCGCCATAAGAAGACCCGCGGCCGAAAGGCTGAGAACCAGAATCCTGAAACAGGGGCGATGCGTCGCGGCGAAAGCGGTCATAAGGGACTTCAAGATGATGTAATTCCCCGTTTTAGACAATTGAAAAGCAACCCGATTTGAGCCGCGTCTCAACGGTGTCGATTCTCCTTTCGATCGCTGTAAGCCGGAGATCGACTTAAGAGAAAAAGTTCGCGAGCGCGGGTTATGTGAAGCTTGGGAAGGCTCGCCTAACCGTGTCACCCCGCGACGTTGCAACCTTTGAAATTTCGGTTAGTATCGTTGCTTCAAATAATCAATGAGTGTACCGCTGTCGCCATCCAAAGACTTTATCCGCGAAATCATAGACGAAGACCTTTCTTCGGGTAAGCACGAGAGCACGGTGACGCGTTTTCCGCCCGAGCCGAATGGTTACCTTCACATCGGTCACGCCAAGTCGATTTGTCTGAATTTCGGCATTGCCGAGGAATACGGCGGCCGTTGCCACCTGCGGTTTGACGACACGAATCCGTCGAAGGAAGACGTCGAGTATGTCGATTCGATTAAGGAGGACATCCAGTGGCTCGGTTTCGACTGGGGCGATCACCTTTACTTCGCATCGGATTACTTCGACAAACTCTACGAATGGGCGCTCGTCCTCATCGATGACGGGAAAGCCTACGTCGATGATCAGAGCTTTGATGAGATCCGCAAAGGACGCGGTGATCTGACCACCCCGGGAACTGACAGCCCCTATCGCGAGCGTTCGCCGAAAGAGAATCACGAGCTCTTTAAAGCGATGAAAGCGGGAAAGTTTGACGACGGAAGCAAAGTGCTTCGCGCCAAAATCGACATGGCTCACCCGAATCTCAACATGCGCGACCCGATTCTCTATCGCATCGCGAGGGCGCACCATCACCGAACCGGTGACACGTGGTGCATTTATCCGATGTATGATTTCACCCACGGGCAAAGCGACGCCCTTGAGTATGTGACGCATTCGCTCTGCACGCTTGAGTTCGAAAATCACCGTCCTCTTTACGAATGGTTCCTCGAGAATCTGCCGGTTCCGTCACAGCCTCGCCAGATTGAGTTCTCACGGCTCAACCTGAACTACACCGTGATGAGCAAGCGCAAGCTGCTCCAGCTCGTCGACGATAACCACGTCGACGGATGGGATGATCCACGCATGCCGACGATTTCCGGTCTGCGCCGTCGTGGTTACCCGCCCGAGGCTATCCGCAATTTCTGCAAAACGATCGGTATCACGAAATACCAGAGCACGAACGACATGGCGCTGCTGGAAAGCGGCGTTCGCGAAGTCCTCAACCGGGACGCGTTGCGGTTCATGGCTGTGCTCGATCCGCTCAAGGTCGTGATCACGAACTACCCCGAGGGACAGTCTGAGGAAATTGAAACCGTCGCCAATCCGGAAAATCCGGAGGCCGGGATGCGTCACTTCTCATTCTCTCGCGAAATCTATATCGAGCGTGACGATTTCATGGAGGATCCACCGAAGAAGTATTTCCGACTTTCGCCGGGGAACGAGGTTCGGCTTCGTAACGCCTACTTCATCAAGTGCGAGGAAGTGATCAAGGATGCCGATGGTGAAATCGTGGAGCTTCGCTGCACCTATGATACGGACACGCCACGGGGTGAGAATCCGTCCGATGGCCGCAAAGTCAAAGGCGTCGTCCACTGGGTCAGCGCTGAGCACAGCGTCGATGCCACCGTCCGCCTCTACGATCGGCTCTTCAGCGTCGAATCGCCTGACAGCGGTGAGGGCACGTTCCTCGACCACCTGAACCCTGATTCGCTCACCGAATTACCGAACGCGAAACTGGAAGGCAATCTCGCGAACATCCCGAATGGCGAAACCGTTCAGTTCGAGCGCCTCGGCTATTTTTGCGTCGATAAGGACAGCACGCCGGAGCGTCGAGTCTTTAACAGAACCGTCGGCCTCAGGGACTCCTGGGCCAAGGTGAAAGCAAAATCCTGATCAGCGCGGGAAGCCGGGCGACAACGAATCACTCGGCCTCCTCTGACACATCCGGATAGATTTCGCGAAACTGCTTACCCGTTCCCGAGATTTCCATCGGTTCAACCCGCGTGTCCGGCGACCAAACAGGCTTGAGCGACCGGAACAGGCCACAGAAGAACATCGTCATCGCACCGACGATGATGGAATCGATCGCCCGATTCACCAATCCGAGGATAAAAATGGTCAGGCCGACGCCGAGCAGAGAAAACGCGAGAGCACGCATCGTGAGAAAGCTCTCTTTGTGTTTTTTGCACAATCCGACTCTCACGCGGGGCTTTGCTCCAATCCAGGTGAGCGGGTTATAGGGATTTCGCAGCGCTTTTCTCACGACCTTCACCGAGCGTTTGCCGCAGTTAATACAAATAGCAGCAGGGAGCTCGGCGCCTTCTGAGAGATAAAGTTTACCGTCCCGCCGGAAGATGGGAAAATGTGAATCGGGCTCCGTCCAGGAGTAATCGTCTTCTTCTTGCGTCGGAGATGAGGAATCGCTCATAGTGGGTTCGCTTAACATTACGCTAAAAACCGGGGCGAATTAAGGCAATCCTTTTATCACCTATATGATTCCACATTCACGTTTCCTGTATTCCGTATGTATTTTCCATTCTCACCGAATCGGCAAGCGCCCTTCCGGTCATCCCGGACGAAGCGTATCGCATGACGAGCATCTTTGACTTGAATCGATCGGGAATAAAACGTCATCATATCCCTGCCCTCTTTGCCTCCACTGAGGAACAGGAAAAACACGCAATGAACCCTAACACTCCCGTCCGTCACCGTATTGCACTGCTCTCCATTGCGGTTGCGGTCGTATTCATTCTGCTTCGAGGGGCAGCGGCGCAGGAAGTCACCGTCTCGATGGTGAACCGGATGACGGTTCCTGTCGACGTGATCCTCGTCGATAAAAACGGAGTCAAAACGCCGTTCGCTCCGCTGCCGCCCGGCGCTACCCGTGATCAAGGCGCACTCCCGGGACAGGTCTGGCAGTTCATGGTAAACGGGAAACTGGTATACCGGTATCAAGCGGTGAACGCCCAACAAGTGATGGTGGGAGCGATCGCTGCGACAGTGCCATCACAATCACCTGTTCCGGCAACCGCTCCTTCGTCGACCGTGGAGGATGACCGGCTCCGCACGCCGATCGATTTCCGTGCGCCGGATCTCAACGCCATCCAGCAGGCGATCCTCGAGGAAACGAATCGGGAAAGAGCCGAAAACAGGCTGCCTCCCCTTCGACCTTCGCCTCAGTTAACGGCGGCAGCGCAGACGCACGCCAGCGACATGGTCACGCAAAACTTCTTTTCGCACACCAATCCTTACGACGCGTCAAAACGGAGCATGGCGCAACGCATTCAGCTAAGCGGGTTCAAAGCGACGCAATCAGCGGAAAACATCGCTACCGCCTTCGGGATTCAGTATGTCGCCAACACTCCCGTCTACACCAACGGCCCCGGAGTTTTCAGAGCCACCGCTGCAGGCCCTCAAATCCCTCCACACACTCCCCGGAGCTTCGCTGCAGCGGTGGTAAGACAATGGATGAACTCACCTGTTCATCGCCGGAGCATCCTTTCCCGACACACCTTTCTCGGCGTCGGGGCGGCGTTTTATCCCGATGCGACCTTCAACGGAATGATGACCGCGAAGGTGGTTCAGGTCTTTGGAGCCCATTGAAGCGCGCCGTGCCGGAGAACTTCGCTCCTGACACTCACAAAAGTGAATCCCTGAGCCTGACATTCAGTCGGCCCGAAGGAGCGATCCCCGTCCATCGATACCTGAGAACGGGATCAACGAATCGTCGACTTAATCCACTGCTTCACGAGCCGCAGCCGCTGCGTAGTCGCGATTCAGCTTGGCGATCACATCAGCACTGATCTCTTTCGGGCAAACTGCCTCACACTCATACTGGTTGGTGCAGTTACCGAATCCTTCCCCGTCCATCGTGCGAACCATCGCAAGGGTGCGCTTGTCTTTTTCAGGCGCTCCCTGCGGAAGCAGATTGAGGTGACTTGCTTTAGCACCAACGAACAGCATCGCACTCGCATTTTTACACGCGGCAACGCAGGCGCCACAACCGATACAGGCAGCGGAGTTGAATGAATCAGTCGCGTCTTCGAACTCAATCGGTGTCGCATTCGCGTCAGGAGCAGAGCCGGTTCTCACCGAAATGTAGCCGCCCGAGGCGATGATGCGGTCAAACGCGGTGCGGTCGACGACGAGATCTTTCACGATCGGGAAAGCGCGGGCGCGAAAAGGTTCGATCCAGATCGTGTCACCGTCGCGATAGCGGCGCATGTGCACCTGACAGGTCGTGATTCCGGTGTCCTTGCTGTGAGGCACTCCGTTAATCGTCAATGAGCAGGCTCCGCAAATTCCTTCGCGACAATCGTGATCGAACTGAATCGGCTCACCGCCGTCGATGATGATTCGCTCGTTTACGATATCGAGCATCTCGAGAAAGGAAGCCTCCGCGGGAATGTCCGTGGCCTCGTGAGTTTCGATATGGCCCGTTTTATCGGGACCTTCCTGACGCCAGACTTTAAGTGTAAGATTCATGCGATGGTAGAGTAGTTAATCGAGGTTTCGTCAGAATAGCGATTATTTGTAACTGCGGACGGAAAGCTCAACGCTCTCAAACTCGAGTTCCTCCTTGTGAAGTGTCGGTTTCTTGCCGGGGCCGTTGTTTTCCCAGGCCGCCACGTAGCAGAACTTGTCGTCGTGACGCTTCGCTTCACCTTCGTTGGTGAAGCCGCTCGCCACGTCCTCGTCATCCTGCGTGAACTGGTGTTCGACGCGGAAATGGCCGCCACAGCTCTCCTCGCGATCGAGGGCGTCGTGACACATCAGCTCGGCAAAATCAATGAAGTCAGCGACGCGGCCGGCTTTCTCAAGCTCCATGTTGAGTCCGTCAGCTTTGCCGGGGATTCTAACATTTTCCCAGAAATCCTTACGGATCGAAGGGATTTTCTTAAGCGCTTCTTCGAGACCTTCTTTGGTCCGGGCCATTCCGCATTTGTCCCAGACGAGAAGTCCGAGTTCGCGGTGAAACACATCAACGGGCTTCGTGCCCTTCACGTTCATGAGTTTATCGATCTGTCCTTTCACCGCATCCTCAGCCGCTTTGAACTCAGGGGCGTCCGTTGTCACGGAGCCCGGCGTTACGTTGGCGAGGTAGTTCGGAAGCGTTGCCGGAATCACAAAGTAACCGTCAGCCAGCCCCTGCATGAGAGCACTCGCCCCGAGACGGTTCGCACCGTGATCGGAGAAGTTCGCCTCACCGAGAACGTGAAGGCCTTTTAGATTCGACATCAAATTGTAATCAACCCAGAGGCCACCCATCGTGTAGTGAACCGCGGGATAGATCTTCATCGGCTGCTTGTAGGGATTCTCGCCGGAGATCTTCTCATACATCTGGAAGAGGTTACCGTAGCGGGCGCGGATCGTGTCCTCGCCGAGGCGGGCAATCGCATCACGGAAATCGAGGAAGACGCCCAGTCCGGTCGCCGCAACTCCCCTGCCGTCGTCACAGGCTTCTTTAGCGGAACGTGAGGAAATATCACGGGGGGCAAGGTTACCGAACGAGGGGTATTTCCGCTCGAGATAGTAATCGCGCTCCTCTTCAGGAACGTCGTTGCCGAAAAGCTCGCCTTTACGGATTTTCTCAGCCGTCTCTTTCGATTTGGGAACCCAGATGCGGCCATCGTTACGAAGCGACTCCGACATCAGCGTCAGCTTGCTCTGATAGTCACCGCTCACAGGGATACAGGTCGGGTGGATCTGCGTGTAACAGGGATTGGCGAAGAAAGCGCCACGCTTATGAGCCTTGAAGGCTGCCATCACGTTGCAGCCCATTGCATTGGTCGAGAGATAGAAAACGTTTCCGTATCCACCTGTAGCGAGAATCACCGCGTCAGCAGCATAGCTTTTCACTTCACCCGTGGTGAGGTCGCGAACGACGATCCCCTTCGCTTCATCATTGACGACGACGAGGTCGAGCATCTCGGTGCGAGGAAACATTTTCACGCCACCTTTCTGAATCTCTTTCTCAAGCGCCTGATAGCACCCGATGAGCAACTGCTGTCCGGTTTGACCTGCTGCGTAAAAAGTCCGGCTGACCTGCGCTCCGCCAAACGAACGGTTCGCGAGGAGACCGCCGTATTCCCGGGCGAAAGGAACGCCCTGGGCGACGCACTGATCAATGATGTTCGAGCTGACTTCGGCAAGACGATGGACGTTGGCTTCGCGTGAACGGAAGTCACCACCTTTGATCGTGTCGTAAAAGAGACGCCAGACCGAATCACCGTCGTTCTGATAGTTTTTCGCGGCATTGATACCGCCCTGCGCTGCGATGGAGTGCGCACGACGCGGGCTGTCCTGATAACAGAAGCAATCGACCTGAAAACCGAGTTCAGAAAGCGTCGCCGCAGCCGATCCGCCGGCAAGACCGGAGCCGACCACGATGATCTTAAACTTCCGCTTGTTCGCCGGGTTGATGAGCTTTGCCTTATTCTTGTAGTTCGTCCACTTCTCCGCGAGAGGACCTTCGGGAATAGCAGGATTGAGCGAGCCGTTGGATGCCATGATGAGTTACGAGCTGAAGTTCAGAAAATTACGGGTGTGATACCATCAAGGGTTCAATCAGAGGGAAGATACCTCCACGCTAACGGGAGCCGCCCCGGGAGGCGTGTCGCCATCGCCGATGACATCGAATAGAGCCAGGAAAGGAATCGAAAGAAAACCGAGCCAGAGCACGATAGAGATAACGAGGCCGAGCTTGTGAATCGCGTCGCGGGTCTTCTCGGTGCGAAGCCCCAGCGTCTGGAAGATCGAAGCAATCCCGTGGCTCAAATGCGAGCAGAGGAATGAGATCGCGACGATGTAGAAAAGAACCACCACCGGATTCTGGAAACCGGCAACGACCATTCCGTAGGCATCGTGTCTGGAAGGGTCCAGTGGATCCTTCATCGAAGCGAGATCGGGATCGATTCGAACCGTGAAATGAAGCAGGTGAAAAATCACGAAAGCGATCACGGTGAGACCACTCCAAATCATGTAACGGGAACTGACGGATGCTTTGTTAGTCGCCTCGTGCGCATACTTCTCAGTCCGTGCCGCGCGGTTCTGCATCGTCAGCGAGACCGTGGCGATAATGTGAAGCACGAAGGCAAGAATGAGACCTCCGCGGAAAAGCCAGATTCCCCAGCCGTGCAGAAAGTGATGCAGAAACTCTGCGTAGTCATTCAAAGACTCCCGCCCTTGAAAGATGAGAAGGTTGCCCACCATGTGAGCGATAAGAAAGCCGACCAACATAATGCCAGTCACCGCGACGATCAGTTTCTTCCCAATTGAAGAGTTCCAAAAGCCACAAAGAGTTTTGCAAAGCGCGTTCATTTCCGGTTTCTTAAGCAATACGACGCCAATATGCAAGAAGTTGGCATCAATTTTAGAGAAAAAGTTTCTTTTCCTGAAAAGATGCCTTTCGCGTTGCAATGATGCCTCAGGTCTGGAATAACATTTCAACCGCATACTTTGACCACTATGAGAAAACTCTCGCTCTTCCTGTTCCTGTTGATTTTCACGGCCTTACCGGCAATTGCCGAAGATGCACCCATGACAGTCGATGCCAGACTGGACTCCGTTCTCCGGCCATTTGCGGACAGTATTTCTAAAATTGTCTTTTATTCGATCCCCGTCGCCGGCCAAAGCATCCCCATCGTTTTGCTTCTGCTCGCCGGCACCTCCCTCATCCTGACATTCTATTTTCGTTTCGTGAACCTCCGGGCGATCAAGACCGCGTTCAAAACAGTCACCGGCAAATACACCGATGACGATGCACCGGGTGAAATCACCCACTTTCAGGCTCTCTCCGCCGCCCTTTCCGCGACGGTGGGACTTGGTAATATCGCCGGGGTTGCCATCGCAATTTGTGCAGGAGGTCCCGGCGCCGCCTTCTGGATGATCCTCGTCGGTTTCCTCGGGATGACCTCGAAATTCTGTGAGTGCACCCTCGGTGTGAAATATCGGAAAATCGACGCGCTCGGCAAGGTTTCCGGTGGTGCGATGTATTATCTCAGCCAGGGCCTGAAAGAGCGCGGTATGGGGACCTTCGGTAAAATTCTCGCGGTGTTCTTCGCTGTCATGTGTGTGGGTGGCGCGCTCGGTGCCGGCAATATGTTTCAGGTGAATCAGGCGCAGGCCCAGTTCTCATCCGTGACCGGATTATTCGTCGATCAGGGGTGGATCTTCGGGCTGATCGTCTCCGTTCTCGTCGGGGCCGTCATCATCGGCGGGATTCGCAGTATTGCCCGCGTCACCTCTACGCTCGTGCCATTGATGTGCGGCATCTACATCGCCGCCGCGCTCGTCGTTCTCGTCATGAACTTCGGCGCGGTTCCCGAGGTCTTCACCCGCATCATGACGGAAGCTTTCAAACCGGACGCCATCATCACCGGCGGCTTCATCGCCGTGTTTATCCAGGGTATCAAGCGCGCCGCTTTCTCCAACGAAGCCGGTGTCGGATCAGCCCCGATCGCGCACTCCGCGGTGAAAACGAATCACCCTGCAAGCGAAGGCCTCGTCGCACTCCTCGAGCCGTTTTTCGACACCGTCGTTGTCTGTTCGCTGACCGCCTTCGTGATTCTCTCGACCGGAACCTACGACGATTACGCCGGGCAAAGCCTCGCCTCATGGGAGGTCGGAGTCGAAGTCACCTCGCAGGCGTTCGGTTCCGCGATCCCATGGTTCCCCTACGTTCTCATGGTCGCGGTGATTCTCTTCGCTTTCTCAACGATGATCTCATGGTCCTACTACGGTGAACGCGCGATCACCTACCTTTTCGGTGACAATAAAGGCGTCCTCCTCGGCTATCGCATCGTGTTCTGTCTCTGCACCGTGATTGGTGCCTCCGCCTCGCTCGGCAGCGTGATCGATGCCTCCGACGCGATGTTTTTCGCGATGGTCGTTCCCAACCTGATCGGTTTGTATCTGCTGCTTCCCGTGGTTAAAAAGGAAACCGCGATCTTCATGGCTCACGTCAAAGAGGTGGAAAGCGGCGAGTAAAACTGAATCCAACGTATCATGAGTTCCGAACCACCTCTCATCGCTTCACCGAATCAGCCGACCGGGAAGAAAACGCCTCCCGGCGCGGTTTGGAGTCTCGTTCTCGGAATTCTCAGCCTGTTCTGTCTCTGGCTCCTCGGCTCGATTCCCGCGATCATCCTCGGAGCTCTGTCGATTAAAAAGGCGAAAGCGAATCCCGAAACGGTCGGAGGCGAAGGCCTGGCTCTCGCGGGGATCATCACCGGAGCGATCGGGATTTTCACCGGGTTGGTGAGCGTTGGAATGGTCGCAGCGATTGCTTTGCCCGCCTACACGGGGATCCAACAACGCGCCGTCGAAACCGTCGCGATGCAACGCGTCCGTGAGGTCGCTCATGCCTCAGCAATCTACGCGACGGATCAACCCGATGGCGAATATCCCGAGACGCTGAATGATCTCATTCCCGAGTTCCTCGCAGATGAATCGGTTCTGACAGTGCCCTACAACGATGGAACGTCCGCGCCGATTCGCTATCGCAGAGTCGACGCCGGAGCGGGCCCCGATGAGCCGATGCTCCTTCTCAAACTTCCCGGAACCAACCGCTACATACTCGGCTACAACGACGGGAGCGTTCAGAGATCGACGACGCCCCTCGAACGGAGCGTTCTCGAGGCGTTCGGGGAGTAAACCGAACAGGGTTGGGTTGAGGACTTGATAGGGTTAGGTCTGTGAGATCGGCCTTCGGGTTTTCGGAAGGCAGGGCTTCTGCCGGATCTCCCGGAGCGAGAATGTCACTATCACGCCATGATCTCGCGGACGACTCGTCCGTGGACATCGGTTAGGCGGAAATCACGTCCTGCGTAGCGGTAGGTCAGTTTTTCGTGATCGAGGCCCATCAAATCGAGGATCGTCGCGTGGAGATCGTGCATGTGAACCTTGTTCTCGACGGCCTGAAATCCGAATTCGTCGGTCGCGCCGTAGGCAAAGCCGGGCTTCACCCCTCCTCCCGCGAGCCAGGTCGTGAAGCCGCGTGGATTGTGGTCGCGGCCCTGATTGCTTTGTGAGAACGGCGTGCGGCCGAATTCGGCGCCCCACCACACGAGCGTGTCCTCGAGCAGGCCGCGGCGCTTCAGATCGGTGAGCAGTCCTGCAATCGGTTTGTCGACCTGGTTCGCCAGCTGCTCGTGCTTCGGCATATTGCTGTGCTGATCCCACACCGGCGTCGATGAATTATCACAGTGGTTGATTTGAATAAATCGCACCCCGCTCTCGGCGAGCTGACGGGCGGCAAGACACTGCCGGCCGAATCCATCTGTCGCTTCGTCTCCGATGCCGTAGATCTCCCGTGTTTCTCGCGACGAATTATCGATATTGATGAGGTCTGCGGCCTGACTTTGCATCCGCCACGCGAGTTCGTGCGAATGAATCACTCCGTCCAATACCGTATCGGTCGTGCCCCGGGACTGGGCGCGGTTCAACTGACTGAGGAACTGATGCTCCCGCAAAACGGCATCCTCGTCGAGTGGGCTTTTCAAATTCTTAATCTCGGGCCGGGCGTTCGGATTCCCGGGCTGACCGAGAACCGTTCCCTGATGAAACGCCGGCAGAAAGGCATTCCCGTAGTTTCGCGGTCCGCCCTTGTTCGCGGGAGGATTGACGCAGACGAAAGCGGGAAGATTCGCATTTTCCGAACCCAGCCCGTAGCTCACCCACGCGCCCATAGACGGCCGCACCAGATTGGTGGCCCCGGTGTGCAGAAACAAGGTCGCAGGCCCGTGAGCGACGCCCTCGGTGTGCATTGAGTGGATGAAGCAGAGATCGTCGACATGCCTAGCGACTTCGGGGAAAATCGATGAGGACCAGCGCCCGCATTCACCATGCTGCTTGAAGTCCCAGAGCGGCTTCATCACGGTGCGTTGCTCGACTTTACGGGACCGGGGCACGTGAAAATCGACCTTTTTGTCGTGTGCTTTGATCAGCTCTGGCTTGTAATCGTAAGTGTCTACCTGGCTGGGCCCTCCCTGCATGAAGAGAAAGATGACCCGCTTCGCCCGCGGCACCCGAATCGGAGTCTGACCAGCAAACGCGGAAAGCGCAAGCCCTCCGAAGCCGCAGGCCGTGGACTTGAGTAATGAGCGCCGGGTGGGGTGCAGATTCATGATTGGTTAGGGTGACGTGGCGTAAAAACTTATCTCAGGTAGCGGAAATCGATGGAGCCGAAGAGCGAACGCTGGAGAGCGGTCCATGCTGCGACGGGACGGTCCTCCCACTCGGGATGATGCTCGACAAACTGCTGCGTGAGCGTGAGCTCTTCATCGGTCGGGGGCCTTGAGAGGGTATTCAGAAAGACAGCGCGAATGCTTGCTTCGGTTTCGACGTCGTCCGTTCGTGCGAGTCGGGCCGCTGCCCTCGCGGCGCGTTCATGAACGAAAGGACTGTTCGTGAGGAAGAGGGCCTGCGTCGGGATCGTACTGTCGGCGCGCTTCCCCACCGTGAAATTCGGATTCGCAAAATCGAATACAGAGAACATCTCGTATCCGGAATTTCGAAACGCCGGCACATAGACGCTCCGCTTCAGCGTCACGAAGCGATGCCCGAACTCGCTTCTGAAATCCTTTGGCAGCGAAGGTCCTCCTCCGTCAAGATCGAGCTCCCCTGAGAGCGTCAGCATCGCATCGCGTAGCGCTTCGACATCGAGCGGACGAAGATGAGCACGCCAGTAACGCTTGTTTTCCGGATCCACCTCTGCCTGTTCCACTTCCCCCGCCTCACTGCTCCGCGCGTAGACATCGGACATCATGATCTCTTTCACGAGCGCTTTGGTCGACCACCCGGAATCGATCAACCGCCCCGCGAGAAAATCCAGTAAGTCTGGATGAGTTGGCTCTTCCCCGGTGATTCCGAAATTATCAGGCGTCCTCACGAGGCCTTCGCCCATGAGATGAAGCCAGATGCGGTTCGCGAGAACCCGAGCCGTCAGGGGATTTTCCGGAGCCGTGATCCAGCGGGCGAGCTCAAGCCGTCCGCTCTCCTCCTTCGAGATTCCAAACGAATCACGGTCCATCTCCTCCCACATCGCCGCCTGCAGAAATCCCCGTGGGGCAATCGGTCCGCGATTCGCCTCGACGCCACGGATTCTGATTTCGGTATCCCCTCGATGCTCCACCGCTCGGTCGACGACGCTCATCGCCGTTGGAATCCGCGGCGCAGACTTGAGCAACTCCTTCAACGATGCCTCAGCTTGATTCAAGTCGGCCTCGAGCTGAGTCACGCGAGTTTCCTCTACGAGATTTTTCCCTGCAGAAGGAGTGCTTTTATCCTCGGGGAGACACTGCACCGCATCCGCCATGACGTGGCCATCTCCGTCCGGCGTGTTTCGAATCGTCACCGTGACTTTGCCGCCTTTCGTGAAGTTCCATTTTCCAAGCGTGTGAAAAAGCCGGTCGTGCTCCGGCTTGAGGCGTTGATTGACGGTCACCCTTTCGGAGATCCCCCCACCCTCCACCGTCACCGGAACGGCAGTGCTTCGGTTAGTGCTCGAGGAATAGGAAATGCGCACTTCGAAAACACCCGGCCCGGGGATCTCGAACTCGAAACGAGCCGATTTGGGAACGGACCGTTCGTTGAGATCATGAAGGTAGCCGGCACCCACCCATCGAGGACCGGAAGTCGACGGTTTCCACTCGCCTTCGAAAACAGCATCGGTGTTGTCGACCACAATCCCCGGCAGAGAACTCACTGCCACTGAAGCCGCCCGGCTCCCCGCACCGCGCCCCAAACTCGCCAGTTCGCTTTTAATCTCAGCAATCCGTCCCTGTAGAAGCGTCTTCGACTTCGCGTGCTCATCGATCGCCTTTTTTGCCTCCGGCGTAGGCGGAATCGGTTCGCTGTGCCACTTGGAAACGTTTGCGTGTGTCACGAAATCAGTGCTCTTGAAAATCCCGGCCATCGCGTAGTAGTCGCTCGTCGGGATCGGGTCGAATTTGTGGTCATGACAGCGGGCGCAACCGATCGTCTGCCCCATAAACGCCCGACCGAGCGTGTCGATTTGCTCATCGATGATATCAAACTCCAACTCATCCTTGTTCTGATTCTCGTAATTAATCGGCCCCATGACGAGAAACCCGGTCGCGATCAGATTCTCAACCCGCTCCGCGGGGTCATCGAACGGAAGGAGGTCACCCGCGATGTGTGCACGGATCAGTTCGTCGAGTGGCCGGTCATCAGCGAACGAGTCAATCACATAGTCCCGCAAACGCCAGGCATTCGGAAACGGGAGCGCGCGGCCGCCTCCACTGGAGTCTGCGTATCGCACGATATCGAGCCAGTGACGCCCCCAGCGCTCCCCGAAAGCATGCGTATCGAGCCAGCCATCGATAAAGGCCTCATAGTTGTCTTGCACCGGATTCGCAACGAAGGACTCAATTTCCTGCGGATCCGGAATGAGCCCGGTCAAATCGATCTTCGCCCGTCGCAGAAGCGATTCCGGGGAAGTGGGAGGAAGCGGCGCGAGCCCCTGCCCGGCCAGACCGGTGTTAATGAAATCATCGATCGATTTTCGTTCGCCGAACGCCGTCTTCCGGGGCTGATACGACCAGTATTCCTTCCGCTTCTCGAGGTCAAAGGCGTCTTCACCGGCATCGAGCGCGTTTCCCCTCGGATCCGGGAGTCCTTTTGCGACCCAGGCCTCGAGGTCGGCGATTTGAGACGGAGACAACTTTCCGTGAGGCGGCATCTCGAGATCGGGATCTGCGTAGCGCACCGATTCAATAAGCAGGCTGCCATCCACATCATGAGGCTTCGCCGCAGGCCCCGAGTCCCCGCCTTCCAGCCATCCGGCACGACGATCCAACCAGAGACCGCCCTTACTTTTGCCCGCTTCCTCTGAGTGGCACTCGTAACAGTGTTCGACGAGAATGGGCCGGATCCGGTTTTCAAAAAAGCGGAGATCGGGCTCCGAAATTTCAGCGGCTCGACACAGATCGACGCCTACTCCGCCAAGGAGAGCAATCGTCAGGAGACCGGAAACGGAACGCATTGCAGACGACTATACTCATCTGCTCATTATTAAGCACTTGCGTCATCGCGCAAAGTTTGGCTGTCCAAACGGGATCTCGGATGAATCCTCAAGGCCACCATTTCACCGGCTCAGCCAGCTCCGTGGGTGTTTTGCCTTTGTAGATCCACGGGTTGAGCGGTGCGAGCAGCTGTGCCGAGAGAATAAAAGTGAGGCAGAATTCCCGCAGCTCGCCTCGCTTGCCGGTGCCCACGACGACTTCCGTGACGATGATTGTGACAATCCACAGAGCGACATACAAACCGCTTGGCAGCGGGACACCCATCGAATCGATCCATCGGGCGAACTTTGGCTTCAAGCGATACGTAACAGGAATGATCACGAGATAAAAAAGAAGCCCGATACCGAGAACTTTGCTGAAGATGAGCTTGTTAATGCTCACATCGTTAATAACCAAATTGTGCAGATTGGTTTCATTTTGCTTATTCTTCTCTTCGAGCCACTCCGGCGTTTCGACACCGAAGATCCGCTGACCCCAGGAAATTTCCTCTCCGGCACCGAAGAAAAACACAAAAGCAGCAAAGCAAGTCACGGCGATGAAGATCCGGCTGCGACGTGCCCTCAGCGTCCAGGCCCGCCGTATCATCAGCCCTGACGCAAACAGCAGAGCCACAACGGTAAGCCACTCGACGAGACCGTCTTCGACCACAAAGGTATCAACGAAGAAATCAGGACTGATATGAGACACGACCGTGCCGGCGATTCCAACAATGCCGGCGAAGGACAGGATTGAGATTTCTGATTTACTCATGGTCGAAATGGGGTCGTCCTCTCAGTCGCAAGCAACGGCATTGCAACTTGAAGAATCAGGAAACGCACTAAAGCCAAACTCAACCGGATCACAAGATCGATTTCAGGCATCTTGTTCAAAAACGGATTTTCCCTTCCCTTGCCCTGACGCATCCACTAAATTTCCCCATGGCAAAATATATTCTCGCGCTCGATCAGGGAACCACCAGCTCCCGCGCTATTGTCTTCAATGACGATGGAGAATTGATCAGTAAGTCCCAGCAGGAGTTCGAACAGATTTTCCCCAGTCCAGGCCTCGTCGAGCACGACGCCATGACGATATGGAGAACGCAGCTGAAAGTCGCACGGGACGCGATTGCTGCGGCCGATCTCAAGGCATCCGACATCGCCGGAATCGGCATCACAAACCAGCGGGAAACCGTCGTTCTCTGGGATCGCGAGACCGGTGAACCCATCCACAACGCCATCGTCTGGCAGGACAGACGCACCGCAGAGGCCTGTGTTGCGTTGAAGGAAGCGGGACACGCGGAACGCATCCAGGAGATCACCGGTCTTATCATCGACGCCTACTTTTCCGGAACGAAATTGCGTTGGCTTCTCGACCATGTTCCCGGAGCGAGAGAACGCGCCGAAAAGGGTGAACTCGCATTCGGAACGATCGATTCCTGGCTCGTCTGGAACCTTACCGGCGGTGCGCTGCACATCACCGACGCGACGAACGCCTCGCGAACGATGCTCTGTGATATCGACACCGTTGAATGGAGCGACGAGATGCTCGATCTCCTCGACATACCCCGCGAGGTTCTTCCTGAAATCCGGGACAGCAGCGAAATCTATGGCTCGACCGCCCCGGGCGTCTTTGATGGCGAGATTCCGATCTCGGGAATCGCGGGTGATCAACACGCAGCGCTCTTCGGGCAGGCCTGTCATCGCCCCGGAATGGCTAAAAACACCTATGGAACGGGATGTTTCCTTCTACTCAACACTGGAATAAAACGCGTAAAATCCCATAACAAGCTGCTGACGACCATAGCGTGGCGCATCGACGGAAAGACCGAATACGCCCTCGAAGGCAGCATTTTTATCGGCGGCGCAGTCGTTCAATGGCTGCGCGATCAGCTGGGCATCGTTCAATCAGCCGGTGAGATCGAAGCGCTCGCCCGCGAAGTCGAGGACAACGGCGGCGTCTATTTCGTGCCTGCGTTTGCCGGGCTCGGCGCCCCCCACTGGGATCCCTTCGCGCGGGGTGTCATCAGTGGACTCACGCGGGGGTCGAACAAAGCGCACCTCGCACGAGCCGCGCTCGAAGGCATCGTCTACCAGAGCTACGACGTCCTCGAGGCGATGAAGAACGACTCCGGGATCGAACTGCGGGAGATGCGAGTCGACGGAGGCGCCTCGATGAATGACCTCCTCATGGAGATGCAGGCGGAGCTTCTCCAGGTTCCCGTGGTGCGCTGCAAAATCGCTGAAACGACCGCTCTCGGTGCCGCCTTTCTCGCCGGAATCGCCGTCGGAGTCTGGAAAGACAAGGCGGAGATTGCTGAAAAGTGGGCAGCAGACAAACGCTACGAGCCGGGCGCCGACGCGAGCGGCCTTCGTGATCGACTCCCTGAATGGCAGCGAGCGGTGGAACAGGCAAAATCCTGATTCGCATTCGCAAACTCACCGCTCCCACCCACTATCCGAAGAACAGAGTCAGTGAGGCCTTGCAATTCACTGAATTTTGCGAAACCATTGCATTCGCTTTTCAGCTCATGCGCAGTCTTCTCCGCTCCAAAATTCATCTCGCCACCGTCACCGAAGCTAACGTTGACTACATCGGCAGTATCACGATCGATAAGAACTTGATCGAGGCTGTCGGATTGTGGGTTGGCGAGAAAGTTCTCGTTGTCAGTGCCACGACCGGTGCCCGCCTCGAAACCTACGTCATCGAAGGCGAACCCGGCTCCGGAATCATTGGAATCAACGGTGCCGCAGCGCATCTTATCAACGCGGGTGAGAAAGTCATCATTATGGGATTCGAGCTCACCGAAAAGCCGGTCAACCCCCAGGTCATTCTCTGCGACAGTGACAACGGCATCGCCGAATTCCTCACCGAAAGGGCCGAGATGCTCGTGCCGGAGTAGGTTCCGCACCTTTGGTGGCGCCCCCGGCCCGCCTAGTATCCCGAAGGATTCGCCCAGGCGGAGACGACCTGCTTCAGCCCGCGCACGACGGCCTCGAGTCGCTCGATGTCGAGCTGATCCACGGTATCGGTTGGCTTGTGGTAATGCGAGTAACGAAACGGAGCTGTGTCCGTCACCATCACAGCGGGAAATCCCTCCTGCCAGAACGACCAATGATCGGACCACCCGACGCCTTGCGCTTCGGTAGGGAAAACGCCTCCGAGTGCGGGAATCGTCGAGGCGCTCGCAAAACTCGCCTTCGCTGAATCAACGATGAAACGGGAATTCGGATCTCCCACAAAAGCGAGGAAATTGCCCGCGTCGGGGAAGCTGCCTTCGAGCCCGTCCGGAACGCTTTGGCTCCCGGCTTCCTCCGTGAAATACCCGATCGAGTCCAGCGAGAGCATCGCGACGACCTTGTCGCCATCGATTCGACACTTCCTCGCGTAGCGAACGCTCCCCATGTCTTCGGTGTGAAAATACGGCGGCTCTTCGTTCACAAAGGCAACAAACCGCAGCGTGCGTTCCTGTGGCTCTCCGGCAAAAGCACGCGCGAGTGAGAGCAGCCCGGCGACGCCGGTTCCGTTGTCATTGGCGCCCGGACAGTCCGGAACCGTGTCGTAATGAGCTCCGATCACGACGATCTCGTCCCGCTTCGTCGTTCCGGGCAATTCGGCGATGAGATTACGGACCGACTTTCCTTTAACTTCATAGACCTGGCGTTTGATGGGATAACCGATATTTCCGCTTCCCAGCGTCGACTCCAGCCAGATCGCGGTCTTTTCGAGTGCCGCGGGCGTTTCGAGATTGCGCTCACCGATCTTGACGCAAAGCACGTCGAGATACCGCTCCAAATCCGCCTGATTGACCGGTTTGCGACGGAGCGATGCAGCCTCCAGTCGAATCTTCTCGTTGGGATCAACGAATGAATCGGGGTCTTTCATTGTTGAATGCATCATCGCACCGAAGCCGAGGATAAACAATCCTGCGGGGAGAGCGACGATGAGGAGGCGAATGAATTTTCCCTGAGTCATGATTCTGATTGATTACGATACCGATTCAAACGCCGACGCAACGGCATTGGCGGCCCCTTCGTGTGCCCCGCCTGCGCCAAGCATCGCCACGACATCGCTTAATTCGGCCTCGAGCGCACGCCTTGCTTCTCTATCGGTCAGCAGCCGCTGCAACTCCTGATAAATCCCCTCTCCTGTCGCGTCCTGTTGCAGGAGTTCGCGGACAACTTCCCGGTTCGCTAACACGTTCACAATTCCGAGATAGTCGACCGACATGACCCGACGGGCAACGACGGCGGTGAGCCAGGCGACTTTGTAAGTCAGGCAATACGGGAGTCCGAGGCACGCGGCCTCAAGCGTAGCGGTTCCGGACGCCACGACACCGACGCCGGCGCGCTGCATGATCTCGTAACTGCTTGATTCGCCGACTTCAATCTTCCCGGTGAGCCCCGCCTCCTCTGTCATCTCACGGATCCTCTGGGTTAGAACGGAAGTGGCGCCTGTCGTCGCAAATCGTAAGCCGGGATCAGCGACCAGCAGCAACTTCGCTGCCTCTAACATGGGAGGAAACAAGGTCGCAATCTCCCGTTCACGCGAACCGGGCAACAGCGCGACGAGCGAATCGTCACGCGTGATCGAAGCGTCGCGCACTTCCTCCATCGAATCGACCAGAGGATGGCCCGCAAAAATCGTCGGAAGCCCTGATTGCTCGTAAAGTTCTTTCTCGAATGGAAAGATGCAGATCATGACGTCGAGCAACTCAGCCATCGTCTTGATGCGCCCTTTCTTCCACGCCCAAACCTGCGGACTGATGTAGTAGATCAGCTTTCCTGCAAAACCGGAATCACGAAGGCGCTTTGCGAGACGGAGATTGAATCCCGGGTAATCGATGAAGACGACCCCGTCCGGATTTTGTGAGGCGATTGCATCGACGGTCTCGTCCATCTTTCGGGAAAAGTAGCTGTATTTCTTCAGCACCTCCCACAGTCCAAGCACCGCGGCATCAGCGAGCCAGTCTTCGACGTCGCCGGAGATCTTGTTCATCTCCGGACCGCCGAGCCCGGAAAACCGCCACCCTCCCTGAGCCTCCAGCGCATGCATGAGCGCGGCTCCGTGGGTGTCCCCACTGATTTCACCGGCCACGAGGAAGAGAGAGCGTTCCTTCATCCGTTTATTTCACCGCGACGCTCTCCGGCAGGTCCTCGTCATAGCCCCACGCTTTGAAAGAGAAGCCCCACCGTTTCCGGATCTCTTTTGCTTCGTCTTCATCGACGTGGTGAACGTTTCGTTTGTAGCCGTCGATCCCCTTCACGTATTCGCTGATGGAACTGAGCCCAGCCGCTTTGTCTGCAATGCCCAGCGCATCGTAGATTCGTCCAATTTCCCCCTCCGGATCCCGTGTGATCGCTTCGTAAGTCGTCTCCACCAACTGACTCCCGGGCAACTGAAGTCGTTCGCGGTCTTCGAGGTAGCGTCGCATCAACTTCTCATAAGTCGTCAGCGTGTAGTCCTTGATATCCACCTGACGAAAATCCTGCCAGGCGAACGCATTGAAGACGCGGGCAAAATGACTTTTCGTCGAGCAATACACCTCCCACGGGTTGCGCACGATGTGAACAAACTTGGCGTCCGGATACATCTCCAGAATCATCTCCATCCGCGTCGTGGAAGGCGGATTCTTCAGCAGCAGCCGCTTGCCTTCCTTCGCGTAGTTCAGCTTGCGAATGAGCAATTCGTAATTCCTGCGAAAACGCGTTTTCTCCGCCCCGGTGCAACCTTCGAAAAAGAGAGCACGGTCACGGTGATATTCCATCCGCTCAGGGAAGCAGTAGATGTTGTAGTAACCGATCGGATTCAGATTGCCGAGCGCCATCTCCTCCTCTTGAGGCTCGTCGAGGGTGAGACGCACTTTGTCGAAACCGCGATCCTCGGGAAGGGCCCGGTCGATAATCTTCCGCGCGATGCGAACCTTCGGCCCAAGCATATCGAGAGGCATCGCCGTCTCGGTGAATTTGATGAACTCGAACTGAGGATCGCGGCTCATCAGGTTATGGAGGTGAGTCGTGCCACTGCGCCAGTGACCGATCAGAAATACCGGAGGACCTGCGAACTCAGCGCGCTCGATGCGCCCCGCATACTTCACCTTTTCAATGATCACGAGAGGAAACCGTAAAAACTGCGCGACCCAGCCAATAAAGCGCTGATAACGAGTCCGGGGATCGAGCCCGCTTGTCAAAAGTGCGTGACGCAAAAAGACTCTCAACCGTGATCCCGCGAAAGGATGCAAGCCGGGTGCCTTCTCGTCGTATGCTGATTCAAGCGTCCATTTCTGTCCCATGATCTCTGTGTCGCGAGTCTAGCCGGACATTGTTTGGACCGCTAATGGTTTTCTTAAATGGAGATGAATGACAGGATTTTCATGCGCGGAGAATTTGCAGGTAGATCCTTTTGCCAAAAGGCATTCACGGAGGCCTGTAAGATCACAGGATCTCCGCACCCGGCAAACTCTCCATAGCATTCCGTAACGCAAAATTTGACTGTTCATTTGTCCTGTATTATTGATGAAGGACTATGAATTCCACGGATGCCTTCCTCGCCCTCAATCTTCTTCCCGGGATCGGGCCGATTCGGGTCAGGCGGCTTTTGGAACGCTTCCGCTCGCCCGAAAGGATTCTCATGGCAGCTCCCGCCGAACTCACGCAAACCCCCGGTATCGGGACTGAGATGGCGTCTCAGATCGCCCGATGGGAGGACGTCATCGACCTTCCCGAGGAAAGACGCCGCATGCAGGACCACGGAATCTCTGCGCTGACTCTCGACGACGACGCCTACCCCGCCGCGCTCAAAGAAATCCACGATCCCCCTTTCCTGCTTTATATAAAGGGAACGATTCTTCCCCGGGATTCGGCCGCGCTGGGTGTCGTCGGTTCACGGCGAATGACTCACTACGGGCGGGAACAGGCACGAAAGATGAGCTTCCAGCTCGCCGCCGCGGGATTCACGATTGTGAGCGGGCTCGCACGTGGAATCGATACGGCAGCTCACGAAGCTGCGCTCGCCGCGGAGGGCCGGACCATCGCCGTCCTCGGTTCCGGAATCGGGAACGTCTACCCCGCTGAAAACCAGGCTTTAGCCGATCGTATCTCCGAAAATGGTGCCGTCATCTCGGAATTCCCCGTGCTCTATGTGCCGGACAAGCAGTCCTTTCCGCTTCGCAATCGCATCGTCTCCGGCCTTTCACAGGGATTGCTCGTCGTCGAAGCGCCCGTCCGCAGCGGCTCGCTCATCACTGCGAATCAGGCGCTCGAACAGGGGCGTTCGGTTTTCGCCGTCCCCGGTCCCGTTGATCGACCGAACTCCGAAGGTTGCCATCGCCTCATTCAGCAGGGTGCGAGTCTGGTCTGCTCGGCGCAGGATGTGATCACCGAGCTGGACAGCGGAATGAGCTCGCTCAATCTCACTTTTGACGAGCCGCCCGAGGGCAAAAAGGCCGAATCAACACCCAAATCGAACGTCCCGGCACCGGAAGTGTCCGAGTTGGAGGAAAAGATTCTCGAAGAACTTGCCCTCGGGGAATCGACGATTGATCACCTTTCAGAAACGACGGGACTCCCCGTTGGGGCGGTCAGTGCAGCGCTTCTGCAACTCGAAATGAAATGCCTTATAAAACAGCTTCCCGGCAAATACTTCACGAAACTGATTTGACCTTTCACTAAAATCAGGCAACACGGTGTCACCGTCCCTTTGTTCCTTACTACCATGTCGAAGTCCTTAATTATCGCCGAGAAACCCAGTGTCATGAATGACCTGGCCCGAGTTCTTGGAAAAGATCCCGCTATCGGAAGTTTCGACAAAAAGGAGGATTACTACGAGAACGATCGCTACGTGATCTCATCCGCTGTCGGTCACCTCGTTCAACAGGCACTCCCTAGAACCTCCGACGGGAAGAACCTCCCCTGGAAGTTTGACTGCCTCCCCGTTCTTCCTGAGTTCTTTGAGCTTGAGCCGAGCGAGCAGAAGGGTTCCAAGTCACGACTCAACGTCCTCAAGCGCCTCATGAAGCGAAAGGACGTCACCGAACTCATCAATGCTTGTGATGCCGGCCGCGAGGGTGAACTGATCTTTCGATACATCGTTCAGTTCGCGGGAATCGATAAACCGGTGAAGCGACTCTGGATGCAGTCGATGACCGACGGAGCCATCAAAAGCGCCTTCAGCGAACTGAGAACCGGCGACGAAATGCAGCCGCTCGCGGACGCCGCCTACTGCCGTTCCGAGTCCGATTGGCTTATTGGAATCAACTCGACCCGGGCGATGACGGCCTTCAACAGCAAGTTCGGCGGGTTTAACAAAACACCCGTCGGTCGCGTCCAGACCCCGACGCTTGCCCTGCTCGCTGAGCGTGAACAGGAGATCGAAGACTTCGTGAGCGAGGACTACTTTGAGGTCCACGGAACTTTTACGGTTCAGTCAGGAAAGTATCCCGGTCGCTGGTTTGATCCGACTTACAAAAAGAGCGAAGACAAGCCCCACGGCCGTGCCGAGCGGATCTGGGACAAAGAGCAGGCCGAAGCGATCGTTTCCCGTTGTGACGGAAAAGAGGCCGTCATTGAGGAGAAGAAAAAGCCTGCGAAACAGATTTCACCGCAGCTCTACGATCTCACGAGTCTCCAGCGCGAAGCGAACGGTCGTTTCGGGTTCTCCGCCCGCCGCACCCTGCAGCTCGCTCAGTCACTCTACGAACGCCACAAAGCGCTCACCTACCCGAGAACGGACTCACGCTACCTTCCGGAAGACTACGTTCCCACCACGATGGGGACGCTGAAGAAGATCAGCATCGCAACTGAGCGCGCCGTTTCCGATATGCCGAAGCATGCCGGCAAAGTTCTCGAAAAGAACTGGGTCAACGGCAGCAACAAGCGGATCTTCAACGGTGCGAAAGTGAGCGATCACTTTGCTATCATTCCAACCGGCCAGGTGCCGAAGAATCTCGATGAAGCCGAGCAGAAGCTTTACGACATGGTGACTCGTCGCTTTATCGCTGCGTTTTTCCCTCAGGCGGAGTTCGAGAACACGACACGCATTTCCCGCATCGGCGACGATGCCTTCAAGTCGGATGGTAAAATTCTCGTCGAACCGGGATGGCTCGCGGTTTATGGCAAGAAAATCGGTGGCGGCGATCAGTCCAGCCAGACCGAGGAGGAATCGAAGAAAGCCAACGCCGACAAGCAAATCGTCCCCGTGGTCGAGGGCGAAACCGCGAAAGCTTACCCTGTGGAAGCTCTCGACAAGGTGACACGACCACCTGCGCGATTCAATGAAAGCACGCTTCTCTCCGCAATGGAGACAGCAGGTAAGCGCGTCGACGATGAAGAGCTGCGTGATGCGATGTCAGAGCGGGGCCTCGGAACTCCGGCGACGCGTGCGTCGACGATTGAAGGCCTCATCAATGACAAATACATCACCCGGGACGGTCGCGATATCTTCGTGACGACTCGCGGAATGCGCCTCATCGAGCAGCTCAACAACATGGAGATCGGCATTCTCACCTCACCGGAAATGACCGGCGAATGGGAATACAAGCTCAAGCAGATGGAGCAGGGCAAGATGCAGCGCCCCAACTTCATGGCCGAAATCAAAGGGCTCACCGGAACCGTCGTGGAGACGGCCCGCGAGTATGCCCGCACCGCTCTCGAACGCGAATGGCCCGATTTCCCCGCCCCCTGCCCGGTGTGTGGAGCCGAAACGATGGGCCAGGACGACGGTCGCTACAAATGCAAACAGCCCGACTGTAAGTTCACTCTTTCCAAAGTGATCGCGAGCCGCCCGCTCACCGATGCCGAGGCTATCACGCTGCTCACGACCAAGATGGTGGGACCTCTCACCGGGTTCATGAACCGCTTCAAGCAGCCGTTTGACGCCGCGATCGAACTTCAGGAGGACAAAAAGACCGGCTTCAAAGCAGGATTTGTCTTCGAGAAGACGCCGGAGGAGGAAGAGGAAGCCGAATCGATCAAAGAAGAGAACAAGCTCTGCAAGTGCCCTCTTTGCGACGAAGGCGACATCTACGTCACCCCGACGAGTTACGTCTGTAACCGCCGTATTTCCGGCGACGGTTGTAAAGCCCGCCTCTCACGTGAGATGTGTAAATACGAGATCCCGCGTGAGCAGGCACTGAAGTATTTCAACGAAGGAAAAACCGACGTCATCGAAGCGTGGATCAGTAAGAAAGGGCGCCCATTCAAGGCGGCTCTGACTTGCAACAAGACCGGCAAGCGCATGCTCGGTTGGGAGTTTCCTCCGCGTGAGCCTAAGAAAAAGGCAACCACGAAGAAGAAGACGGCCACCAAAAAGACGACGACTAAAAAAGCAGCGAAGAAAAAGACCGCTACGAAGAAGGTGGCAAAGAAAAAGACCGCTCCTAAAAAGGACGAGTCGTAGGATTCGTTATTCCACGCCCGTTCGCAGCCCCCTCTGCGATCGCAGCTGGAAACGCTGCGATCACGCCCGGCGGTCGACGGTGAACGCAAACAGTCGCTGTAACCGGTATGCGTCGTTGAGGCAGCTTCGGCACGTTATTGCTTGTCTCTCTTTCGCTGTTTCGTTAGAGACTTAGACGATGGGTGCCGCTTTCAATGACGAACCGAATTACTTTCTTCGGGGAGTCCTGCTGATCGCGCTCGGGCTCGGCATATTTTTCGGCCTCACCTGGGTGCAGAGCGCCGGGATCGAAGCACTGGATTCATCGTTCGTGGCAAAGGCCTTTTTCCGCCTGCATCTCCCCTACTTTCTCGGAGCGATTATCACCCTCCTCGGATTGGTGAGTTGGATACGCGGACTCATGAGCGTGGCGGCGCATCTGAACTCCTGTTTTCTGACCGCATCACTGGCCTTTCTTGTTCTCATTACGATTACCGGGGCCATTCTCTTCATCGAATACCGACCGGATCTCGCGGCGAAGCGGGTGGCTGAACGACGGGTCGCTCAGAAAACGGGTATGCCCCCTGAAACCGAGCCGGCAGTAAGAACCTTCACCTCCGCAGACGGCCGGACAATGAATGCCGTGCTCGTGGGCTTCGATGGCCGAAAGGTCAAAATCAAACGGGCGGACGGAAAGGTGTTCACGAACCGAATCGAATTGTATTCCGCCGCCGATCAGGCGTTCATTCGCGAACAGTCAAAGCGCGCAACGGCATCAGAACGGTCTCCGAATCAACCTGAGTCTGTCCCGGAACGCCCGTGAGGCGATCCCGTCGTGCCCGTCAGTTTGATATGAGCAAAGCCGGGGTTGTTGCCGCGGCTCGTATCACGCTAACGCCCCCCCTTTTTCTACCTCTTTCCGGAGAGCTTGGCCTCCAATGCCGACTTCACTACTTGCGGGACAAATTTATCTATATCTCCGTTCAAAGTAGCGACTTCTTTTACGATACGTGAACTTAAATAGATATTTTCCTGACTCGGAACGAGAAAAATTGTCTCTAGTGTTTCCTCGAGGCTCCGGTTCATCAGCGCCATCTGGAACTCGTATTCGAAGTCGGAAACCGCCCGCAATCCCCTCACGACCGCATCGGCTTTTTCCGTCTCGAAGAAATCGACGAGCAGCCCGTTGAAAGACTTCACTTCGACGCCCGGGATATGAGCTGCCGCCTTCTCGATCAGATCGACGCGCTCTTCCATCGAAAACAAACCAGACTTCGAATGGTTCACAGCGACGGCAACAACCATGCGATCGCACAGCTTAGCCGCCCTCTCAATGACATCCAAATGGCCATTGTGAACCGGATCAAAACTCCCGGGATAGATAACTGTTTTCATAAAAATTGACTAATCAGCCCTTACTTATACGATCATGTGCCTATATTTTAAAATTTTTCAAAGACATTCGTCAGGAACTTGCTATTATTTATCCCATGAAATTCGGCAAAACTTTGCTTTTAACTGCTAGTGTATTCATCCTCGGCTTCAACACTTCCTGTGAAACGACAGGTAAGAAAGGCGGAGAATCCGGCGGTGACGCAACCGAACAGGGGGCTGACATGATTGGTCCCGGCTTCCTGAAGACCGATTACGAGCCTCTCGCCAAGTGGCTCGACGAGCGTTTTGAGATCGATTACAAGCACATGACCCCTGCTCTCATTTTCGACCAGGTCCCTCTCAATGACATTTTCTACGAGACTTCGAATCTTCCGACCGACGCTCCGGCGTTTAACTTTTCGAGTGCTGCTATTTCCCGCCGCGACCTTCTCAAGAAGATTGCCCAGCACTGGAAGCTGAAGATGACCTTCTCGAACGATCAGTCCGGCACACCGACAGCGGTGAAAGTTCAGGGTTAGAACGGAGGTCCGGAGCGCGGAGAATGGCTTTGCGCATCAATGGTAGAGAAACTGCGTGAGCATTTCTTTCACAGCACAGCGATCGGCAGGTCCAGCGTCGAAGAAATCCTCACGGATTCCTCTACTCGTCTCAGATCGTAAGAGAAACTGCGTGAGCATTTCTTTCACAGCGCAGCGGTCAGCAGGTCCGGCGCCGAAGAAATCCTCACGGATTCCTCTACTCGTCTCAGACCGTAGAGAAACTGCGTGAGCATTTCTTTCACAGCACAGCGGTCGGCAGGTCCCGCGCTGAAGAAATCCTCACGGATTCCTCTACTCGTCTCAGACCGTAGAGAAACTGCGTGAGCATTTCTTTCACAGCACAGCGATCGGCAGGTCCCGCGCTGAAGAAATCCTCACGGATTCCTCTACTCGTCTCAGACCGTAGAGCAACTGCGTGAGCATTTCTTTCACAGCACAGCGATCGGCAGGTCCGGCGCCGAAGAAATCCTCGCGGATTCCTCTACTCGCCTCAGGCCGTAGAGAAACTGCGTGAGCATTTCTTTCACCGCCCAACAGACCCGAATCCACCACGTCGTGGAGATTCGGTCGAATCAGACGCCGTAAACTTCGCGCAGGACTTTGCCGAGAATCTCGAAACCAGCCTCCACGATGGCTTCCGGCTGCGTGAAGCTCACGCGGATGCACTGTGAGGCATGGGGCCAGTCCCCTGTGTCGAGCCCGAAAAAGAAGTATTCACCCGGGACGACGATGAGATCGGCCTCTTTCAGCTTTTGATAGAGCTCTTTGCAGGTGATCGGCAGATCCTCAAACCAGAACCAGAAGAAAAACGCGCCTTCGCTGACGTGAACTCTCCACGGGACTTCGTCCGGGAGATGCTCCATCGCGAGTTCGTAGGCCAGCTTCGAGCGTGACTCGTAATACGGACGAACGACTTCACGCGCGAGCATTTCGATCTCACCCGATTCGATCATCGGACGGGCCATGACTTGACCCACATTGTTGTTCGCGAGCCCGACGATCGCCGTCATCGAACGGAGCTCACTGATGACCGACTCACGAGCGACGACGATCCCGGTGCGAGTCCCCGGCAGCCCCAGCTTGCTCAGACTCAGCGTTAGAATGATATTTTCATCCCACACCGGCGTGGCATCACGAAAGACGACGCCGGGAAAAGGAAGCCCGTAGGCGTTGTCGATAATCAGAGGAATTCCGTTCTCCGCAGCGAGGACGCGAAGCTTGGCGATCTCCTCGTCGGTGAGCACGTTGCTGCTCGGATTCGTCGGTCGTGACACCGCGATCGCCCCGTGCTCAGGGGTGATGTTCAGGTTTTCAAAATCGATGTGATATTTGAACTGGCGATCTCCCACCAGTTCAATTTCAGGACGACGGCTGTCGAACATCGCGGCGTCGGACACACCTTGATCGCTGTAGCCGATGTATTCGGGGACGAGAGGTAACAAAATCTTGCGAACGCTCTCGTCCGCCATCCGGCCTGCAAATCGATTGAGGAGAAAAAAGAAGGCGGTCTGGCCGCCGTTCGTGACCGCGATATTGTCCTTCGTGAGATCCCATCCGTAGTTCTTTGAGAGAAATCCGGCGACGGCATCCCTAAACGCGGGGCTGCCCGCGGGCTGATCGTAATCGGCCATGATGCGATCGAACTCATCTGGAGTGTCCATCACCAGCTCACGCATCCGTTCGCGCCAGATCACCTGCATCTCCGGAATGTGTGCGGGATTTCCCCCGCCCATCATCTTGACCCGGCCTCGACCGGCGGTTAACGCTTCACCGAGATCGTCCATCAATTCGGTGATACCGGAATGATCGGTCAAATTGGCCGCGAAACGGGACTTGGGATAATGAGAGTCAGAGTTCACGTCCTTATTTGCACTCTTGACGCCTTTCTGGCAAGCTTCTCTGACACAGGATTTACGCCAAAACCATCAATAAGACTAACACAGAAACACCGGTCGCCCTCACGATCGCCGGATCGGACTCCTCCGCAGGTGCGGGAATCCAGGCAGACTTGAAGACCTTTGCCGCCTGCGGTTGCTACGGAGTGAACGCGGTCACCGCTCTCGTCGCAGAATCCCCGGGCGCGGTCAACGGCATTTCGATCACTGACCCAACCCTGTTGAATGCACAACTCAACAGGGTTAAGTCCTCTTTTCCCATTATGGGGGCAAAAACCGGAATGCTGGGAAACGCCGCGACCGTCGAAGTCGTCGTCGATTTCATGCAGGCAAACCCCGGGCTGAATCTTGTGATCGACCCCGTGATTCGTGCCTCCGCCGGAGCGGAGCTTCTCGATGCCGACGGACTCACCGCGCTGATTCGAGATTTGATTCCACTGGCAACGCTGATCACTCCCAATTTGCCCGAAGCCGAAATTTTGCTGGGAAGAGAGATCACGTCCTGCGCTGATATCAAATCCGCCGCGCTCGAGTTAAACAATCGCTTCGGCTGTGCCGTTCTGATCAAAGGCGGTCACTTCAAGGAGAACACGCGAAAGAGTGAGATCATTGACCGCGCGGCCATCTACGGTGCCATCTACGAATACAGGCACCCGAGGCTGAATCTGCCCGACCTGCACGGAACCGGCTGCACCCTCTCCGCGGCGATCACCGCGCACCTCGCGCACGGAAATGAAATTGCCTCTGCGATCGGAGCTTCGACCGAATACCTCTCGCAATGTATGATCCAGCATCACTACTGGCCGAACGGCGATCACGGAATCAGGGCATTGAACCATTTCCCGAATCAGGTAGAGTAAACGACGATTCCTATGATATCCCGCGCATTGCTAGTTCTCATCTTTGCCTGCTCAACCCTCGCTCCGCTCGGTGCGATCGAAGATACGTCGCAGGTGGAAGCTGCCGAACCCGGACCGGCAACGCCGGAAGCCGATGACCCCGTTCGTCTGCGCGAGCTGATCGACACGCTCGATCAAAGCAGCCTGCAGGAATCATTTCGCCTCCTCACGAAGGACTACATCAATCACGAACAGCTCGACCCGCTCGCGATCAACCGGGCCGCCCTTCAGGGAATGTTGAGCCGTCTCGACTTCGGCGCGATGCTCCTGACCGAGAAACAAAAAGCAGAGCGCAACTCCCCCTTTCGTTTCCACGACACGCTTCTCGCGCCTAAGATTGCCTACATCAGGTTCGGCAAATTCAACAAGGCCGAAGTCGCATCGCTGGACAAGGCGCTCAAATCGTTTGCCTCGAAGAAAGAGCTCGATCATCTCATCGTCGATCTCCGTTCGCCGCAAGCCCAGGCTGACTTCTCAATCGCCTCACAAATCCTGAGCCGTTTTCGTCCGCCGAATGAACTGCTTTTCAAAATCCGGCGCCCCGGAGACGATCGACCGAGTCTTTTCATCTCACAGGCAACCGATGAGAGCTGGGCAAAGAACCTGATTCTTCTCGTGGATCGTGAAACCGGAAACGTCGGTGAGATCATTGCTGCGGTTCTCAAGCGAGAAGGCAACTGTCTCACGATCGGCGAGAAAACGCCCGGACTCACCGTCGAGTATCGGGATGTCCCCGTTGGCGAAGATCGCATTCTCCGCTACGCGATCGCCGAAGTCGTGCTCGAAGACGGCACATCAATTTTTCAAAAAGGGATCACACCGGATCTACCGACGATGGGATCGGTAGAGGTCAAGCACGCAGTCTTTCGCGAGAACCAGAAAGGGACCGCACTCGCCGATATCATTTTTCAAAAGCAGCGCCCCCGCATGAACGAGGCCGCGCTCGTCGCCGGAACCGATCCCGAGATCGATTTCTACCTGATGCGCAGCCAGAACAAGAAAACGCAGTGGGACAAAGCACCGCTCCGCGACCGGGCTCTGATGCAGGCCGTCGATCTGCTCCTCACGAGTGAATTCCTCAAGGCGGATTCCAAGTAGAATTGATTGAAGTCAGGATGCGATCTCCGGGGGAAGAATTGGCGGATCTCGCGAAGCAGGGCCTGGAGCGGAAACTGCGGCACCTCGATTCCCCTCAAGACCGGAAGGTCCATCTGCATGAGGGTTCCACGCTTCTCAATTTTTCATCGAACGACTACCTCGGGCTTGCTAACGACGAAGAACTGAAGAGCCGTTTTTCTGAGAATATCAGGGAACACGGAGTCGGCTCAGGAGCGTCGCGTCTCGTTTGCGGAACCCTGGGACCGCACCTCGCGCTTGAAGAATCCCTCGCCGCCCTCAAAAACACCGAAGCCGCGCTGACGTTTTCCTCCGGCTTCGCGACCGCGACCGGCGTCATCTCCGGGCTTTGCCGCAAAGGTGACGTCGTCATCGCAGACAAGCTCTCACATGCCTCCCTCATCGACGGAGCAAGACTCAGCGACGCGGCGCTGCGCGTCTTCGCGCACAACGATCTCAACCAACTCGAGCAACGTCTCAAATGGGCCCGGGAGAACACTGACGAGTCCGCAAGAATCCTCGTCGTCACCGAGTCCGTCTTCAGCATGGATGGAGACAGGGCGCCGCTCGAGGCCATTATTGAGTTAAAAGAACGCTACGATGCACTTTTGTTAGTCGATGAAGCGCACGCCTTCGGCGTCATCGGGCCCAGCGGTCGCGGCCTTGGATCGGAAACCGGACTCGATCACCGCATCGATATGCAAATGGGAACCTTCAGCAAAGCGGTGGGTTTGTCAGGCGGCTACGTCTGCGCCGCCCGCGACTGGATCGATTTGCTCATCAACCGCGCTCGGAGCTTCATTTACTCGACCGCCCCCTCTCCCGCGCTTGCAGCGACGATTGCTGACGCACTCACGATTATCACCGGAGAGCGCGGAGACGAACTGAGAAGGACGCTTTGGGCAAGACTCGAGCAGTTCAACGAGGAATCGCCGGCCAGCGCGATTGTTCCCCTCATCATCGGTGAAAATGAAGCTGCCCTCGCTGCGTCGAGGCGTTTGCAGGAGAAAGGGTTCCTCGTCCCCGCGATTCGTTATCCCACCGTTCCGAAAAGCACCGCACGGCTCAGGATAACGTTTTCCGCCGCGCATACCAGAGACGATGTCGAAGATCTGAAAGCCGCGCTGGCTGATCTTACATGAAGGCGATCACCTGGTGGAAAGCGCGGCTTTGGTGGGTCAGGTGGATTGCCTGTGTCGTGGCGTCTATCGCCTGCGTTTGTAGTATTGAAGACCTACGCGCCTATCTCGCTAACCTCCTCACGAAGGTTGAAGTCCCTACTCACAGAACTTTCGAGTCATCACACCGAGTGTGATGAGCACGTTGGCGTCTCCTTTCCGAGAGACGCTTCAGAAGCCCGGCTGACTCCACTGATTTGACTTCCCGGGTTCAATTCCCTACTTTCACACAAAAGCACCACCTTTAACGACCCATAAAAATGAAACGCTTCTCTATTTTCCTACTGACCGCGGTCTGCTCTGCAGCCTCTGCGATCGCGGCTCCGCTCGAACCGATCAACCTCTGGCCCGGCGGCGTTCCCGGTGAGCCCAAGCCGCTCACCGAACCTGAGTCGGTAGAACTCAAAGGCGACTACCAGATCGAGATCATGTCGCACGTGAGCGTTCCTCAATTGACGATGTATCCTGCCGAAAAACCCAACGGCACCGCGGTCATCGTCTGTCCCGGAGGCGCCTACAACATCCTCGCGTATTCCCACGAAGGAAAAGAAGTCTGCGAGTGGCTCAACAGCATCGGAATCACGGCGGGACTCCTCAAATACCGCGTTCCCCGTCGTGACCAGTTGGAGAAACACCACGCGCCTCTTCAGGACGTCCATCGCGCTATCGGAATGCTGCGGACCCGCGCTGAAGAGTGGAATATCAATCCCGACAAGATCGGGGTTCTCGGCTTCTCCGCCGGAGGGCACCTCGCCTCGATGGCTCTCACCTCCGACGGAACCCGAACCTACGAACCCGATCCGGAGTTCGACTCGGGTTCATGTATTCCCAATTTCGGCGTCCTCGTTTATGCCGCGTATCAGCTCGACGAAAAGAACCCCGATAAACTCTCGCCCGAAATCAAAGTCACCGATAAAACACCGCCCGCCTTTCTCGTCGTTGCTAACGGTGACAAGAGATGGGCCGAAGGGAGTGCCCGCTTCTACATCGAGATGAAGCGTGCCGATCGCGATTGTGAACTACACATCTTCGGAAAAGGCGGACACGGATTCGGCTTTGCAAATACCGATGAAGAAATCAAGCAATGGCCGAAGCTCGCTGAGCGTTGGATGCTCGCGATGGACCTCGCGAAGTGAGTGAGCGCAGGCCCTGCGTGAAATTAGTCGATGCAGCCGGCCATTTCTATCAGGGCGAAAATGATTTCACCTGATTGGCAATCATGTGTGTGAACGGGTAAGCAATTCAAAGTGATGGCTAAAGGTATCACTACTGAACTGATACAGTTATTTAGTAAGCAATAGATTCGAGTCTTTACACCCGGGTGCTACAGGAATAAAACACATGGATGAAGCGCTCTTTAACTGTTGTTTTCTCACTTGTTGCCGTTTTAGCCCTCGCCCTCGTGGGCGCGACTTTTGCGATGGGGATTTTCACCGAGAAGGCGATCAACGCCTATTCGGCTGAAATCGATGACTCGCCCACCCTCTCCGCTCTGGATCTGGACGTGGAGAATTACAAACGGGGCCTCGTGAAGAGCACCTGCAGTTCGAAGATCTCGGTATCCGGAATCGACGATTCCATCTCGCTCGATCACGAGGTGTATCACGGACCGTTTGCTTTCACTCCCGACGGAACAAAAGCGGGCTACTCCTATATCATCTCAACGCTGAATGTGGATTCGCTTTCAGAGGATCTGAAGGAAGGGATCCAGTCAGTCTATGGAGACGCGGCACCTTTCTCGATCAAGACGACGATTCAATTGGATGGTGACCGTCAGAGCGTCATTTCGATTACGGCGCTCGATCATGAGACTGACGAGATGACGGTCCGTTTCGACGGAGGTGAAATCGAGTATCTGGGAGACAACGGTGCCTCCTCCATGTCCGGTAGCGCTCAGTTTTCTCCTCTCAGTCTCCAGGGAAAAAGTGAAGACGGGGACAGCTTCCGCCTCCGCTTCGACGGCGCTTCCGCTACTTTTTCAGGGAAAGAGGACGGGACGATTTCAATGGATGGCACCTTGAGCAAGGTGAATCTGAAATCGGGAACTTCAGAGGCTTTCTCGTGCACGATGGATGCGGTCGAGATGCTTGCTGACTACGCCCCCATCGAGGAAATTCCGGGTGTTCTCGAAGGCAGCGCCTCCGTTACGATCCCGTCGTTTGAAATCTCCGCAGGAGACGAAGGAAAGTTCACAGCGAACGGGCTCAAAATCACCAATCAGAGCTCCAACGAACAGGGCAAGCTTCTGAGTTACAAAGTGACGTATGGTGCTGATTCGTTCCGCTCCGAATTTCCCGACCAGGGTGAGGACATGGCGTGGATGAAGATTCTGGAGTCCGGAGTCGAACTCGTTGTTTCCGGCACAGTCCCCCATGCGGTCGCGGAAGAGTTCGCCACTTTCCAGCAGGAGCAGGCCGGGATCGCGACGACACCTGAATCAATCGCGGCCAATCAGATCGCAATCGCGGAGCTGCTGGAAAGCGTTTTGAGAAAACTGAACAAAGGCAGCGGCTTCGCTCTCGACGCGCGCGTCGGCTCTAAAGAAGGCGGCGTGAATCTGAATCTCGATTTAACCTACGACGAAGAGCGTCCTATCACTTCAAGAAAATCGTATCTTGAACTGCTCAACGCGATTGACCTCACACTCTCGGCTTCGGTGCCGAAAACGATGCTCGATGCGATCCCGGATATCGAAGAGCAAATCAAGGGACTCAAGGCGATGGGAACCGTCAAAGAAACGCTGGGCGGCTACGAGTCGACTCTCATCGCGACTGATGGAAAAGTTACGGTGAACGGAAAGCCCAACCCGATGTTTGAACAGATGGCACCGATGCTCATGACCGCGATTCCCTGGGATGGAATTTTTGAGGGAATGCGGATGGCAGCGGAAGCCAAAGCGCTCGACCAATCCGGTGAACCTGAGGGTGAGGATGAGCCTTAAGTCCCTCTCCTGCCCGCCGGTTTTCCGGCGCGCACGTTTTCCTGCCTCACGCTCAGGCCGCTAATCCCGAAGAATCTCGATGGGTGTCTTTGCCCGGAAAGCCGGGCTGGCCTGATCTTCTGCAGCAGCCAACGAAACGCCCCGCCGGCCTCACTCGAGGCGGCCAAGTGGCAATCTGGCGTCGACAGCCAACGGGGAAGAATCCTTTGCGCTCCATCCGATAGCGCACGGGCAGGTTCTCCCCACGAGCGAAGACATTCGCGCGACGGCAATCGGCTTCGCACCCGCGCCCCGCTCCCTCCGGCAAGGCTACCTCCGCGAAGCGAGCCCCCACCCCAAATGTGGTCAGGACTCGCGTTGGGATTGGTGAGGAATCAGTTTCCACCCGACGGTGCGGTGAGCCCGTTGGTGAAAAACAGATGGAAGATGCTGTTCCCGTTCGAATCGTATTGATCGTAGCCTTCGTAATACATCGCGTATGGATTGAACCCGCTGTAACGCTGCTCGGCTTTCCTCTGTTCGTCATCGACGAGGCGGTCGTCAGCGGGAAAGGCGCTCATGAATTCAAAGTCGAACTCGAATCCAGAGTCACCGGGATCAACTTCTCCGCTGTCGACGACGTCAGGAATCTCGACCACCACCGGCGGGGCCTCGGTAAGCTCGATCGTGTCGAAGTAGAAACCGAAGTTCAACGGGGTCGTTCCCGCGGTGTCGCGGCTCGCGCCGATAAGATTGTCAGCAATGTTCCCGTCGATCGTTACTCCGGCCGGAGTAATCACATTCACGGCAAATTCATCCGGAAGCTGATCAACGGTCGGATCCTCACGAGGCCCAGCGTAAGGACTTCCGTTGAGAAGTGCTCCCGCAGCAATCGCGTTGTTCTCTCTCCGTGGAAGATAGAATTCGAGACTTTCCGTGCCCTGAAACTCACTCTCAGCATCAGCGGTGAGAATGCCTCCGCTTGCGTCGCCCGGGTCCAACTGACTGACTCCAATCCGGGTTACCCCGCTGAGAGAAGTCGTGACACCGGGATCAACCGTGCTGTTGATTTGTCCTATCATTCCTCCCGCCAACGTAACATCAGTAGCCGCAGCGACGAGGATATCCCCGCTCCGGTCTCCTCTGCCACTGCCGGAGTCCAGGTCATCCCCGTGTCCGATTTTCGCGTAGGCGCCTGTCGCGCCACTGGAGGCATCGAGAAGAATGCTGCCACCTCCCGTGGTCACGCGGGTTTCCCCACTGATGTCAGCTCTCGCAAAATAGCCACCGTTACCGATTTGGCTGAAGGATTCCATTCCGCCACTGATAAGGCCGATGCTGTTGGCCGCGGCTACGGTGATATCCCCGCTGAGCGCCGTGGCGTGGAAGTCAGCTCCACCGTTACCGATGAGCGTGGTCGAGCGGTCTCCCCCGCTCAGAAGGAAGATGTCGTTTGCCGAATTCACGGTGACGGATTGATCAACGATCTCGCCCTCGTAGTTTCTACCGCCGTTACCAATCTGCGCGTCGCTGTAAATACCATCCCCGATCAGGAAGATGTCACCAACGGTGGAAGTGACGCTGACGTTCCCGGTCAGGTCGCCCTTCGCGATCGATCCACCATGTCCAATCCGCGCCGTGGCCACGTTCCCTGATCCGCCCTCAAGCAGCACTTCGCTGGCGATCACGTTGAGATCGCCAGATTTGTTCCCCTGACTGTCCGACCCACCGTGCCCGACCTGAGCGTAGGCATTCGTCCCCCCGCCGGCGACGCTCAAGGCACCACCGGCAGTCGTCGTAATTGCACCGGAAAGGTCCGCGACGACCAGAGTTCCTCCATGTCCGATCTGGCTGAACGCTCCGGTCGCATCGCCACCGTTGAGGTTCATCGCTCCTCCCGAAATCGCAGTGATCGCTCCCGCAAACGTTCCCGTACCGCCGCTGTGACCGATTTGAGCAGCGGCATCGACCCCAGTTCCACCGAGGAGGATGAGATCATCGAGAGCATTCACAGTGATGCTGCCATTCTGACTGCCTGCGGTGGAAGCGCCACCGTGACCGATCCGGGCACTGCTGTCTGCAACCGCACCCGAGTTGAGCATGACACTTCCTCCGGCTGCATCGACGTGAATATCTCCGTAACTGTCAAAAGCCCCGTCAGCGCCATGATGTCCGATCGATGCATAACGACGAACGGTGTCGATGTTGTCGCCCATGCTTTGCCCTCCATCGAGCGTGATACTGCCGCCGGTGGAGGTCACGGTGATGTCCGCGCTATCCACGGCGGTTCCGTAACTCGCGTGATTGCCGAGATTCCGGTCGCTGCCGCCATGTCCGATCGTTGCATAGGAGTCGCTGTTGATTCCGGCGACGAGATTGATGTCATCAACCGCGGTGACACTGATGTTGCCCGTGGCGTCCCCGACTCCGGGTGCTTCACGAGTGAGCGCAGGTCCTTCAGCGCCGAAGATCGGGAGACTCGCGAGCTGCAACACGAACGAGTCAACCGCAACACCGTCCTCCCGCGGCGTAATGCGCACGGTGTAGGTTCCCGCAGTGTTGAAGTCAAACGTCGCAGCAGAGTGTCCTGCCGAACTGCCATCGCTTTGCTCGGCTCCCGCAACAGCCGTGAAAGGAGTGCTGTTGAAGTCACCCGTTCCGCTTTGAGCAAACTCGTAGTAGTCTGCGATCGGCCCGCCGTTGCCGTCTTTCAATTCAACGACGTCAAAGAAGACGGAATCGCTACCGCCGTCGTAACCGACCCAGCGTGGAAGAAGTCGGTAAGTGCCCGGTGTGGTGATATCCAGTTCATAGGTAACCGCTGATCCAGTCATCGCGGCGAGTCCTCCGGCGCCGTTCGGCAGATGAAGGTAATCATCATTGGTCGCGTTGCTGTAAACTCCGGCAGGGTTGGAAGGCCCTTCGTAGGGAACTTCGATCCACGAGGAATGGCGTGTCGTGTAATCAAGCGCATCGACGAAGAAGATGCCGTCGACTGTCTCAATGAAGAAGCCCTGCACCGAATGACCAATTTGTGCAAAATTCCGGGTTCCGGTCAGCGCGTCGCCGGCCGTTCCACCACCGAGAACGTCGATTCCGGCGGCAGAGTTCACGATGATATCCCCGTCGAGCTGACCATCGGCGATCGCTCCACCGCTCCCGATCAAGGCATAGGCGTTGTCGCTGCCTCCGCCATTGAGGAGAATGCCGCCCACGGTTGTAGAGACTTGAATCGTCGATTCGACATCCCCATGAGTCATGAGTCCGCCGCTGCCGATCTGAGTGTAGCTGCTCGCTCCGCCGGAGATCAGACTAACACTCGCACCGACCACCGTGACGTCACCGTCTTTAGTCGCGAATGATCCCAACCCGCCATTGCCAATCTGAGCGTAGGCGCCCTCACCGGTTCCCCCGGAAAGGACGACGTCTCCCGTCGAAGTTGCTGAAACATCTGCGTCAATGGTCACTGCTCCTGATCCCGCGCCACCGTGACCGATTTGCGTGTAGCTACCTGAATACGAACCGCCATCCATGGCGAGGCCTCCATTACCTGCCTGAACCACAATCGATCCGGTCGCATCCCCTCTGAATCCAATTTGAGAAAACGCATCGTCCGAAAGGTCACTTCCGGCGAGACTTATCGAATTGCCGCCTGCAGTAGTCGTGCCTGACTTTGATCCAACCGAAATACCTACGCTCTGGTTTCCGTCACCGATGTTCAACGCTGCGTTGTTGAGCCCATACTCAGCGCCAGCGATCGGGCCGACCACGGCAATCGGAGTGAAATCAGGAACGCCCGCCCCGGATACATCGGGAGCCGCCGCCGCCGTCGAACCGGTGTTCGCCCAACCGGCGAGCAACCCGATATTGCCACTTCCGGCGTTGCTAAGTCCCCCGAGGACAGTGAGGTCTCCGCCCGAGAGAATCGAGAGATCGCCACTTTCTGAAAAGCTGACCGTATCTCCGTCACTGCCAATCGACAGGCTGGAGGTGCCCCCGGACGCGATCGTGACGTCGCCGGAACCAGTCGCAATCGCGAGAGACCCGGCAAACGAAATGATATCGCCGGACCCGGTCTGCTGATCCGAATCCGCAGCAAGCGTGATTCCACCAAGCGCGATGAGCGAGTAGCTGCTGTCGTCTTCACCGAGGAGTCCGTAATCGACCGCAGCGGCCCCATCGAGTGTCTGATGGGAAATAAGAGCGCTAGTCGACGCGCCATCGGTCAGGGTGAGTGATCCGGTCGTGAAGACGTTCAGCTCGCCTGATCGGCTGCCCTCACTGTTAACGACACCGCTGCCGTGACCAATCAAGGCCGTGGCGGTGAGGCCGGCGCCTCCGGTCAGTGAGATGTCGCCGCCGGCTACGATCGAAATCGCGCCACTCGCATCGCCCGATCCCAGTTCCCCACCATGTCCGATCTGTGAATAGGCCTCGGAACCTCCCCGGCTCGAAAGCGCGACACCGCCTGATTCGATCCGGATGTCCCCGCTCTTCGCAGCGAACGACTGCTCACCGCCATGTCCTACCTGGGCATAATTGTCAAAACTGCTTCCTCCTTCAATCGCGAGCAGGCCTGCGGTGGTGATTGAAATGTTTCCGGAGAAATCCCCTTCGACTTCCCCGGCGATTCCGTCACCGCCACCTTCTCCGCCGTGCCCGATCTGCGCATAAGCATCGGTTGCGGTGCCTCCGGCAACGCTGATGGATAACGCCCTCCCAATCGTAATATCCCCCGAATGGGTCGCGAAATTGCCAGTCCCGTCATTTCTCGCGCCGCCATGGCCGATCTGAACGTAGGCATTGGACCCGCCGGCAGTCATCGTGATTGCGCCTGTGCCGTAGGTTCGATCCGTCGCGGTATTGATCAGAATGTCAGAATCGACCACGTCGGTGCTCTGCGGATTACGTCCCACGTGTCCAATCTGGGCGTAGTCGAAAGTTCCCGAGCCGGCATTCAAATCAATGAACGAAAGCACGTCGATCTCAATGGCTGAATTGGTCACCGTTGTCAGTCCGGCGGCATCGCCTCCGTGACCGATCTGGGTGTAGGCCGTATTGGAATTCAGCGTCAATGATCCCGCCCCGTTGATATCAATTTTGCCGGAAACGGAACCGCCTGAAGCGGGGCCACCGTGTCCGATTTGTGCATAGGAGCCGTCACCTCCGCCCCGCAACTCAAGCGCTCCGGGAGGTGAGTCGGCACAGAATGTGACCGTGATAGGAGCGTCGAGAAGCGCCCCGCTCGTTGAACCACTGCCACCATGTCCAATCTGAGCGAAAGAACCCATTTCATTCCCGCCATCGAGAAGCAAGCCGCCCTCTTTAACGTAAACATTGATCTCACCGAAGATATCGGTGGTCCCATCGGCAAAGTAGCCGAGTTGAGTGCCTGCGTTGCTGTCAGAGTCACTTCCGAGGACGTGCACCGCAGCCCCGGCAAAGGTATTCGTTCCGCCGGCACTGCCAACGCTGACACGCCCGGTCTGGTTAACGCTGCCGACCGTCAGGGTTTTCCCGTTGTTCCCGAACGTATCGTGATTGGTAAAATCAACATCGTAGCCACTCGTTTTAATGATCGGCTCACAGAAGGTTAGCGGATCCCCGAACTCCACGGTCCCGTCGCGCGGATTTCCGACGCCGTTCCAGCCGGCTAACAGAGTCACATCACCGATGCCTGAGTTTTGAAAGGAGCCCGTCATCGTGATATTTCCTCCGGTAATGATGTAGAAATCTTCCGGAGTATCGACGATTGAGTCCCCGATAAACGCGGCATCGATCAGGTAATCGGTCTGACTGTTGTCGACGATCGTTATCGTTCCATGGCCAAGATTCCCGTTGATGATGTTGCTCTCATCGACAATTGCGGAAGCAGCAAGATTGATCCCGCCGTTGGCGACTTTCTGGTAACCATCTCCACCCTCGTAGTCAGCTGCCTGAAGCCCGTTCGCATTCTGGTGGAAGATAAAAACGTTACTCTCGGTCCCGGCACCATTTGTCCCGATCAGCTGCCCGCTCGAGAAAAGATGGATGCCACCCGCGCGCGTTCCGGTCGATGTTTTAGACCCGTCGCCGTTTCCGATCATCGCAAAGGAGAAGTCAGCCGCACCGCCCCGGAGCGAAGTGTCTCCGGCTCCTGCAATCACTGAAATATTGGCGCTCATGCGACCGTCAGAGGAAATCCCCCCGTGGCCGATCTGAGCATACTGGCCCTCGCTCCCCGTTCCATCCGCGCTGACAGTGACGCCTCCGGCAGTCGAAACGACACTGATATCCCCGGTCAACTCACCGTCGGCGTCGTAGCCACCGTGACCGATCTGAGTGTAGGCACGGTCGCCTGAACCACTCGAAGCGAGGCTGACCCCGTTAATCCCCACGACACAGATTTCGCCATCCCGGTCGTAGTCACCGGCCTGTGCCCCGCCATGCCCGATTTGAGCGTAGCTGTAACTGGCATTCAGCGGCGTGGTCCTGTAAAAATCGCCGCCATCGGTTCCGGCGTCGATCCCGCCGCCGTTCAGCAAAGCGACAGTGCCATTGAGCGCCTTCACGTGAATAGAGCCATCCGTCGCACCAAGCCCGCGAAATCCACCGTGGCCAATCTGAGCCTGGGCCAGTTCATGCTTTTCACTAGCATAAACAGAAATCGCCCCGTTCACGGTGCTCACTTCGATGTCACCGGATTTAGAGCCCTCCGAAAGCGAACCTCCGTTTCCGATCATCGCATAGTTAAAGTCTCTGCCCCCGCCATCGAGCGATATTCCCGTGGCCGCGTTCACCGTGATATCGCTATCGACGGTATCGGCGGATAACCCATAACTGAAACCGCCCGAACCAATCTGAGCGTAAGCGCGACGCCCGTCAGCGCCGTCACCGTTGAACGATCCGCCTTTGACCATGACCCGTCCCGTCTCCGAGGTCACATTCACTCCGGACTGGTTGGCCGCATTAAAAGCATTGGCATCGATGCTGCCGTCGCTGTCACTTCCTCCATGACCGATTTGCGCAGCGGTAAGATCATTTGTTCCTCCTACGAGATCAATATTCCCGTTCGCCGTCACGTTGATCGCACCGGTTATCGTTGCAGTCGTCCCGGAACCGCCGTGACCGATCTGTTTGTAGTTCCCGTCATGATTGCCATTGATGAGGCTGATCCCTCCCGCAATCGACAGCGTAATATCCCCGCTCTTGACTCCGTGGGAAGCACGCCCTCCGTGCCCGATTTGACCGTAGGAATGGATGTTCCACCCGTCGCCTCCATTACCTCCTCTGAGGTCGAGATTTCCTGCTGAGCCGGTTGTCGTGATCGAAATCTGTCCCGAATCGACGCCGCTGTTTTCACTCACGCCGCCATGGCCGATCTGAGCGTAGGAGAACTCACCCACCCCTGCGAAAATCTGCACGGTGTCTACCGCGGTTATCGTGATATCCCCGCTCTTGCGACCATCCGCATCGACTCCGCCGTGACCAATCTGAGAATAGGTTCGATCGATCTGATCATTCCCGGTGGCGTCGCCACCAGCTTGCATCGCAATGCCACCCGCAACGTTGATATCGATTTTGCCATCGGTATCGCCTGCGCTGCTTGTCCCACCGTGTCCGACCTGCGTGTAGGCGTCCAGAGCTCCGCTTCCCTTGGTCGTGAGTCCCTGAAGATTCAGGCTGCCTCCGGCGGTTGTATCGATCGAAATATCGCCGGACTGTTCCAATTCCGTGTCATCGATTGCGCGGGTTCCATCAAAGGAGCGAAAGCCGCCGTGACCAATCTGAGAGTAGGCTTGCAAACCGGTTCCGGAGATCAACTCCACATCACCGGCCGCATCGATATCGATATTACCGGCGTAGGATGAATCCGCATTCAGCCCGCCGAGTCCGATCTGCGCGTAGGTGTCGTCGCCCGAACCCGATCGGATCGTGATCGCATTGCCGCTTCCATCCGCTCCACCGGCACTCACCGTGATGTTGCCGGTCCGGGTGAGGTCACCGGCAAGACCCGCCGAACCCGCTCCCCCATGTCCGATTTGTGCGTAGGCACCGGCATCCGATCCGCCCTCTAGAGAGACGAAGCTACCCATTTCAATCGTGATGTGATCATCGATGCTCCCGCCGTCGACCTGATCTTTTCCGCCGTGCCCGATTTGAACATAAGCGTCAATCGCTCCGGCGGTGAGCTGGAGTGAACCACTGCCTGACAAATCAATAGTTCCACCATCCAGACCTGATCCGGAGAATCCGCCGTGACCGATCTGTGCATAAGCCTGATTCGCTTCTCCACCGTTGAGAGCGGCATCCCGGAAACCGGTGATCAGGATATCGCTACTCGCATTGCTCCGATTTCTGACATTTTCATTTCCGCCGTGCCCAATTTGAGAATACGCCGCGAGACCGTCTCCGGCATCCATGAGAAGATCGCCCGGTTCGCAAAAGCTGATCGTAATGTTAGAGCTGACAGCGTCGGTGCCCGCATTGTTCCCGCCGTGTCCGATCTGAGTGTAAGCGCCATCGGCATTGCCCGAGGTCATGGCAAGCCCACCGCTTCCCGTTCCGATTGAAATCTCACCGGTAGCAGCGCCGGATCCATTCGTGAAAAACCCGATCTGTGAATACGCGTCGAGGTTGCTTCCCGCCGTCAGCGTAACCGTCTCAGCTCCGAGAGCGGTAACGCCGGTTCGCGACCCGACCGCCAGTCCAATCGTCTGACCCGTGCTTCCGATCGTAAGACGGCTTCCGTCCGCCGCGCAATTGTTGAAGTCCGCGACGAGGCTGCCATTCATTGCCACTTCAAGACTCGTCGCGTTGAAGGACCCCGTTCCTCCCGTCGTGCCGTCGCCATTGTATCCGGCGAGTAGCATCACGTCTCCGGAGCCGGCATTTTGAAAACTCGAAAGCAACGTGATATCGCCGCCGATCGCGATGACGCGATTCAGATCATCATTGAGGGTCGCCAGAGATGCCGCATCAATCGTGACAGGGCCGTCATCGTAGTCCGTCGCAATGAAGACGGGGCCGTTCGCAATGTTGCCGGTGATCATTGCCGAAATCCCGCCGAGCGCTGAGTCGGGAAGCGTCACGCCGTTGGCACCGATCAACTGGAACCCGTTTCCTCCGAGATAATTCCCGGGAACGTTCAAACCTCCCGCGGTCTGGTGAAAGACATAAGCATTGTCAGTCGTTCCGTTCACCGCCGTAAGCACGTCTCCCGCGAACAACTGAACGCCTCCTCCGCGAGTTCCGGAAGAGGAGCCGTCACCGGCACCATGACCAATCATGGCGTAGTTCGTGGCATCGTTACTGCCTGTTGCAGTGACGTCACCGGCAACGGCAGCCACTTCGATGTCACCCGCAAGCGCACCATTCGCACCGCTGCCGCCGTGCCCGATCTGAGCATACTGCCCCGTGGACAGCGCACCGCCTGTCAGAACCACATCTCCCGTCGTCGTGGCAACGCTGATGTCGCCGGAAAAATCACCCGCGATCCCGAAGGCTCCATGCCCGATCTGCGCAGAGGAACGCAAACCTCCGTTCGGCGACGTAAGCGATATATCGGTATCAGCGGCAACGTAAATATCTCCCAGCAAGGTGCTCTGAGCATCGATGAAATCACCGGCACTTCCGTGACCGATCTGAACAAAACTGTCCGTGGCTTCACCCGCAGTGAGAACAACGGATCCGGCCCCGGCTTGAACGTTAACATCGCCATAGGCATCGAAACCGGCATCAACCCCGTGATGTCCGATCGCGGCGTAACGCCGCGCCGCATCAGTGCCTGCCCCCGCCACGGAATTCCCATCGATCCGGATATCACCCGCCGAGGTCGCCACGGAAATATCCGCTCCGTCAGCGTCAGTTCCATAATCCACGTTGGCGCTCACGCCGATTTGAAAGGAGGAACCGCCATGCCCGATCGCTGCATAGGAATCGCTGTTCTCACCACTGAGCAGGTTAATATTGCCACCGGCTGAAATATTGATATCCGAAGCACCGCTGACGCCGCTCTTGTTGGCGAAGGTGACTCCCGGACCGTCGCCGGAATAGTTACTGCTGCTGTATTGTGAGTCGAGTTCGAGAGCCCACGCGTCAACTGCGACACCATCTTCTCTCGCACGCACCTCCATCGTATAAGTTTGACCTGCAACGAGATCCCACAAAGGCGCCTGGTTTGGATCGCCCGCCGTATTCAGCTCGGCGCCACCTCCGGAAGTGTCCCAGGTCAAATTGCCGTCTCCCCGACCTGTGAATTCATACCAGTCAGCGTTCACATTGCTTCCGTCAGCGGCTGTGCCATCACGGAGTTCTGCAATACTGAAGTAAAGGGAGTCGCTGTTTCCATTGTAGCCGGCTGCCTTCGGTATGAGTCGATAGGTTCCGTCCTCTGAGACCGTAAACGTGTAGGAAGCCACCGAAGAAGCGCTCGGCCCGGTGGCCGTCCCACCATCCGGAGCCTGAATATAGGCGCCTCCACGTATATCGCTGAACTGATACTGAAGCGCTCCATTCTGCTGGCTCGGCAGTGAAGTGCCCTCATCGAGCGCTACCCACGAAACCGCTGAATTAAAATACTCACCTTCGACGACGACGCGGCCATCGCTCCCCATAAAGCCTCCGAACCCACCGATCGCCCCGGCAAGGGAGTGACCAATCATGCCGAAATTGAGGTCACCTTCCAACCCGGCGGTTGCGCCGTTCCCGCCGAAAACATCGAGAGCGCCGCCCAGCGTGATATCGATACTTCCATCGAAGAAACCTTCAGATTCGACACCGCCATGCCCCACCAGCGCGTAGGCGCGTTCTGCAGTTCCGCCAATCACGGCAAGATCGATCCCGGCATTCAGCTCAATCGCCCCGCTTTTGTTCCCGACCGATTCGAGTCCCCCGTGTCCTATCTGAGCAAACGAGTCAACGGCCTCTCTCGTGCCTCCGCTGAGAGTGATACTGTTGGAACTCGAAACAGAGATGTCGCCTTCGAGCGTCCCGTTGACGCGAACCCCGCCATGCCCGATTTGAGCGTAGGCATCGGCAGACCGGAGAGCTGCGGTGACGTTGACAGCACCGAATTCGGAAGTCACCTCTATCGCACCGGACTTGTCTCCGCTGGCTTCGAAACCACCGTTTCCGATCTGGCTGTAGTCATTGAAATTCCCGCCACCGGTCAACTTGATATCCCCACTCGCCTTCACCGTTACCGGAGCGCTCATGTTCCCGGCCGCTCTCACACCGCCCAAACCGATCTGGGCATACACGTTCGATGCATTCGAGTTCCCATTCTGATAAGCACCCGGAGACCCTGCCACGACATCAATAGAGCCGTTCACAGAAGTGACATTGATAAAATCCGCGGTGTGGTTTCCATCGGCATCATACCCGCCGTGACCGATCTGAGCAAAGGTGATATCGTTCGTTCCGCCGAGCACATCGATGTCATCTTGCGCTATCACTTCGATCGAGCCGCTGAAGTCACCTTTCGCGAGATATCCACCGTGACCGATCATTTCAAAACCCGCATCAGGTCGCCCGCCGCTGAGAGTGATCGCATTTCCTGACGTCACCTCAATATCGCCGGAATGGTTTCCAGCGGAGAAGGCACCGCCATTGCCCACCATCGCATAGGACGAAACCGCGTTGTAATAATCGGAATTGCCGAAGGGTTTTCCTTCGAGAATGACTGAGCCGGAGGTGGTCGTCACGGTGATGTCACCGGAGTGTCCCGCGCCGTCAGCATCGTAACCGCCGTTGCCGATCTGCGCGTAATTGCGGTTATCATCGCCGGTATTGAGTCGCACGTCGTCAGCTGCCGTCACCGTGATCGTTCCCGAATGGGCACCGCTCGCGGAGGTTCCACCATTACCGATCAGAATGAAGGCATCGTCGCTGACGTTGGGGGCGGTAGTTCCTCGAAGTATCACGGAACCACTCCCGTCGGATCCCGCCGTGACGCTGATGTCGGAACGATGACTGTTTACGCCACTGCTGTTGCCGTCGGCATCATAGCCGCCGTTCCCGATCATCGCGTAAGCTTGAGTATTTCCACCGGAATGAAGCTCGACGTTGTTCGCCGCATTCACCGTGATGGTATCTAGTGTCACTCCGAGGTCCCCGTCGCGATGCCCCCGGCCACCGTGACCGATCTGAACGTAGGCGCGCTCGCCACCTCCTGAACCATCGAGGATTACTCCGCCGGCAGACTGAATCGTGACACTTCCTGAAACAGCCCCTTTTGCCGCGATCCCCCCATGACCGACCTGTGCATAACTGTCGGCACTCGCTCCGCTCTGCAGAAGAATTGCCTGATCGGAAGCGTTAGTCGCGGTGAGAAAAATATCACCTGTTTTTATCCCGCTTGAACCTGAACCTCCGTGACCGATCTGAGCTTGCGCCTCCGTACCTGCAGCCCCTCCGAGAACGGAGATCGTTTCGCCGGTGACCCTAATCGAATCGAGTTGCCCCCCGGAATCAACCCGGCCAAAATTACCAACAGACTCTGCTCCGCCGTGTCCAATCTGAGCGAAATTCTGAGTCGCGCTCGTGGATCCCGCGTTCGACTGAACGAGCACATCTCCACTCGAGGCCGTAACCTCAATATTCCCGTAGGCATTCCCGGTCGCGGCCACTCTGATGTGACCAATCATCGCAAAAGAATCATCTCGCGTCGAATCCGTAGAGCTGCTGCCGATCAGCTGGATATCTCCTGATGACGTCTCAACGATAATATCGCCCTGATTGAGCCCGCCCGTAGCGAGCCCACCGTTTCCGATTGCCGCATACGAATTGTCACCGTCACTCGCCAAAAGCGTCACGCCTGTTCCGGCATTCACCGAGATCAAATCCGCTTCCGCCCCGTAATTCCCGTTCGATAGAATCCCTCCATGACCGATCTGAGCAAACACATCCTGCGCCGCAGTCGCCTGAGCGGCATCCCCTCCCGCTAACAGATTAACACTCCCGAGCGTATCAATATCGATGGACCCACTGGCACTCGATCCGCTCCGATTCAGGCCATGACCGATTCTCGCAAAAGCCCGGCTTTCATCACCTGCCGTCAGATTCACTCCGCCTTCTTTGGTGGAAACCTCGATCCTGCCGGTTCCGTTTCCGTAGACACCGAGAACAGCCGCGCCATCCGTCGCATTACCACCAATGAGGTCAAGACCATATCCGGCCACAGAAGTCACGCCGCTTGCACTTCCGACGGAAACTCGCGTCGCGCCACCCGTAATTACGACCGATCCGAAGCCACCGCTGAGTTTGGCGTTTCCGTAAGAGCCGGTGTCCGCAGTAAAATCGGAGAACGTGACCGTCCCCGGCTGAGGTGAGCCAGGGGTGCCGCCAAATCCGGTTGTCCCGTTCCAGCCCGCAACAGCCGTCACATTCCCGCTTCCGCCGTTCTGAACCCCCGCGTTGAAAAGAATATCCCCGTGAGCCAGCAATGCCAACGAGCCGCTTGAACTCCAGCCGACACCACCGGAAATGGTAATGTTACCGTCATCCACTCCCGCGCCATCCGTCGCAATAATGACATCGCCGGCAGCCAACTGAGTCTCCAGATCAGCCTCTGATATCTCGTTCACTCCTGCGGTTCCATCAACGATCGCAAAGTTCGTCGGATCGAGAAGCAGAGCGCCATTTTCGCCACTCGCCGAGAGCGTTGATACTGTCCCCCGATAAAGGAGGTTTCTCTTTCCGCTCACCTCAACGAAACCACCGTTTCCGGCACCGGAAGCCCCGGCGGAGATGGTTCCAAAATACTCTGTCGTGTCATTCGCCCAAACGATGACGTTTCCGGCGTCACCCTGGCTGACTGCATCGGCGTTGAGAATCGCACCCGCAGCGACTGTGGTCGACTCGGCGTTGTAAACTCCGGAATCACTCCCCTGAAATCCGCCGCCAACGTTAATCGTGCCGCCGGAATTGCCACTGACATCGATCCGACCGCTGTCGCCAATCACGACGCTCGAGCCCTCGACGACGACCGAACCACCGTCAGCGCCGTTTCCGATCGCCTCGATCGTCCCGGTAACTTCCGCGGCATCGTTTCCTGAAATCCTGACACTTCCGCCGCTCGAATCGCCGTTTGTGGCACTGATCTGTCCATCTACCTTGGCATACGCAGCCTTGATCAGAACACTGGCAGCGCCCCCCGCTGCAGGAGCCGTCGCCCGGATCGAGCCCGAGTTGGAAACGCTTCCGCCGGTTCCGTTGAGAAAGACCCGTCCGCCTGAATTGGAAGATCCCGTCGCGCGGATCGAGCCTTTGTTGTTGATCGCTAGCGCATACAGGTTGCCGTGCGCCTTCAGCTCAACCGCGGCGCCTTCAATCGTCCCGTCGTTGAGAATTCCGGTGCCACTCACGCCGCTGCCGGCGGCACGCACGAAAACGCGTTCTCCGCCCACGTCAGACGCGGCTTTCAGAAGAACCTCTTCGCCTGCAGCGAGACCGACCGTACCGCTTGCAGTGATCGAGCCGCTGTTGGTCACGGTTTTACCGATCAGAAAGACGTCACCGCCGACCGCGTTGATACGCCCCAGGTTCTTGACTCCTTCTCCGGCTCCCTGAAACACCAAATCGCCCCCGGCAAGGAACTCGCCGTTGCTGACATCCAGTGTCGAAAGCGCCAGACCATGAACATCAATCGTGCCCCCGGCACCGACGAGAATACCATTCGGGTTGATCACAAAAACGTTCCCATTCGCCTTCAAAGCCCCGTGAATTGCCGAAACATCACCACCGGTAACCCGGTTCAGCACTGCTGAATTTGTTCCCGGTTGAATGAACTGCGTCACCTCTCCGGCATCGATTGAGAAGGAGGCCCAGTCAATGATCGCCCGGTTGGAAGCCTGATTGATCTGCAAATTGCCTCCTGCGCCCGCGCCAATGGCGACATCGCCGTGAACAACAACACCTCCGAGAGGATTCGCCAGCACCGGAGTGGTCATGGTAAGACCGGGAATCAGGATGCCTGTGAGGAGCATCTGCACCCAACTGAGCCGGTAAAAATGGCCCGACAGACGGTTTCCTCCGTTCGTGTGTTTTGTCATAATCCAATCTGAGGTGAAAATAGCAGCGCGAAACTATGCATAGTTTTGCATAGTGTCAGTCGTTCACTATGTGCGACTTCACTAACTCGTCACTAGCAGAGTATTATTAATCGCGCCATTTTTTCTTTGTAACAAAGCCATAAAACGAGAGGAATTTTCGGATCACGCTCCCATCGAGCACACGAAACCGCACCCGAGAGTCCTATTCGACCCTATAAAACCCACAACGGTTGTGGGAGTAAGAATTAAGACTCCCCTGATAATCGGGGACCGGAGAGCAGATTGGGGAAAAATCATCTCGTTCACCCGCCTGTTTTCTCTTCCGGTTAGTTGAAATACCGTAGCTCTCACCAACCCCGAAAATCCCGAATATCAGCTCAAGCCGGCCCTCAGATTTCTATCTTTCCCACTATCCTAGCGGGACCTGAAGTAGTCACTCGCGACCACTTCACGAATCATCGTGCGGAGCCCGTAGCGATTCTCTTTTGTGGCCTTCACGACCTGTTCGACAGACGGCCGGTCGAGGGCCTCGACGCGACGTCCGGTCCCGTAAGTCAGGAGCCGCTCAGCGAGATGCTGCGTGAAAACGTCTTTGCGCTTCATGAGATAGCCTTTGAATTCGTTTACGCCCGCGAATGTGGTGCCGTCAGTCGCTTCCCCCGAAGCGTCGATCACAGGCCCCTTACCGGGTTTCCCTTTTTTATCGGGATACTTCGAGCGCCAGCGACCGATTGGATCAAAATTCTCCAGCGCAAACCCGGGCGGATCGATACTGACATGACAGGCCGCGCAGGTCTTGATTTCCCTGTGCTTGAGAAGCTGGTCGCGAATCGACGTCGTTCCCCGCGTGTCCGGTTCCAGTTCAGGCACCTCATCGGGCGGCTTCGGTGGCGGAGACCCCAGCAGGTTTTCCAAAATGTAAATGCCCCGCACCACCGGTGAGGTCTCGATCCCGTTCGCGCTGACGGTATGAACCGCCGCCATTCCGAGCAATCCTCCGCGATTGGAATTGGTCAGGCTGACTTTCTGAAAGGTGTATCGGTCGGTATCGGGAAAGTGATCCTGTATCCCATACAACTCTGCGAGCGGGTAGTTGACCCACACATAGTCACTCTTCAGGTAATCCGTGATCGGCCCATTCGTCTTGATCAAGTTCCGGGTGAAGTGCTTCACTTCGTCCAGCATCGCCGTTTCAAGATCGTCGTAAAAATACTCCCCTGACACTTGACGGTCAGGCGGTTGATCTCCCAGTACACGCAAATTCAACCAACTGTCGAGAAAGCCGTCGAGAAACGCGTCCGAGCTTCTCTTGTCCAACAACCGGTCCACTTCCCGGAGCAGCACCTCCCGCTTGAGAATCTCACCGCTGTCAGCCAACCTCCTCAATTCACGGTCCGGCATCGTTCCCGCGAGGAAGTAGGATAGCCGACTTGCGAGGTCGTGCGCTCCCAACATGCCCCCTTTTTCGGCACCGTCTTCGCCCAGATAGAGAAACGAAGGGGAACACAGAATTCCTTTGATCGCGTCGAGCGTCGCCTGCCTCGGCGAATGCCCTGCCGCGATACGCGTCTTAACGAGTTCGTTGAATTGCTCCATCTCACCGGCTTCAAGAGGACGTCGAAACGCACGCGTCGCGAAATCACGCAAGATCTTTCCGGTATTCTTCTTTTGAAATCCGCCATCCCCGAACACGATACGCTGGGGTTCCGGTGGCCATGACTCGTAAAGCGGGCCCCGCAGTTTCACTTCACTGATGCGGATATGCGGCATTTTCCCGTGCTGAAGGACGATACGACGGGCTTCAACGATGCTGCCGCCGTGCTTGTCATTGTCCGGCCAGTCGTCGTTGTATTCGCGGGCAATCTTCGAGAAGGCGGAGCGGCAGTTGGCCATCCCGTTGGGAAACGTGAAACGAGGCTGCTGCCCCTTTTCAAGCCAGATTTTCATCGTGTACCATTGAGGTTCGCCGTCTTTCAACGTCACTTCGGCGAGCTGAGGCTCAATCGGTTGCGGGTGATGCAGCGCCCCTACGCTGGCCGTGCCAGTGACGATACCCAGGCGATAGGGCTCGGAGAGATCCATCTTCAGGATATCCGGATCGTAGTGGGAATCACGGTGCATCGCTCTCGCGAGAACTTTCACCTCATAAAAGCCATCCGCATGGGCGCCTCCGCTGAATTCATTGATCCCCGCGTAACCGCCCTCATGATTGGCGGAATTCATCACTTCGTAGACGCAGAGATAGCGGTTGTTGAAGACCTTCCGGTGCGAATAGCTCATCTCCGCTCCGGGACGGAACGAATCTTTGAAGGTCCACTCTTTCACCTCGGGTTGTTCGATCGGACCCAGTGCCTTCTCGACGACTTGGTCAGCCGCGTGGAAGTAGTTGTCGAGGAGAAAGCCCGAAGTCACGAGGACATCCCCGAGCGTATCGATATGTTCCGCGGTTTGATCCGTCGGAAAAGTGCTCGTGGGCGCAAAGGTGTCGACTCTCCTGGCGAAGAGATCCTCGAGCGTGTTCAGGTATTCGCGTTCATTGAGGCGACGCAGGACGGTCTGTCCGCCGGTGCTTCTGAGGCTCGCGTAAACGTCGGCGACCTCCCCGGAGAGAGCCGCTATCGCGGCGGCCCGTTCGGCGTCATCGGGTTGCTCGGCTTTCTTCGGAGGCATATCCCCGAGGTTGAGCGCATCGATGATCTCCTGCACCGCAATGAGCCCCTTCTCGTCCGTGATCGGAAACTCCAGGTCGTAAAAATTACGCTCCCCCTCCTGAGTCAAATCATCGTGACACTCAAAGCAGTAGGCGGCGAGAAAGTCTGTCGCGACCTTTGCCTCGTCCCCGTCGGCGACGCTCATTCCCGGCGCCAGGAGCGCGATTACCAACCAGTGATACTTCATTTCTGGAATCCGGATCAGGTGAACGTTCCCGTGCTCGTTCCGAAACGATCGCGTTCGACGCCGAAACGGTTCAACACACTGAGGTAAAGATTGCAGAGAGGAACCTTGTGATGATCCATCGGAACATCCTTGAACTCGCCGTGCTCAAAACCGCCCCCGGCGAGAATCACCGGAAGGTTGGAATTGGAATGCGAATTGGCATTGCTCATCCCGCTGCCGAAGAGGACGGAAGTGTGATCCAGCAAGCTGCCCTCGCCATCCTCAATCCCCTTCAGCTTCTCGAGAAAACGGGCAAATTGTTGGAACTGGTATTCCTCGAGAACGAGAAGCTGATCGATATTTTCCTGCTTCTTCCCATGGTGGGAAAGCGTGTGGTAGCCCGATTCAATTCCGAGATGCTTCGGCTCGAAATCGCCGCCAACCTCCAGTGTCGCGATGCGTGTGGAATCGGTCTGGAGCGCGAGAATGATCAGATCGTAGAGCAAGGGAAGATCCTCGACCATGTTCTTGTTCTCCGGTTGCTCGAACGGTGCATCCGGCTTCGGAACCTCGACCCATTGCTCTTTGAGCTGAAGCTGCTGCTCGACCTCGCGAACCGACGTTAAATACTCCTCGAGCTTGTCCCTGTCCTCCTGATCGATGCGCTTTCGAAGCGACTTTGCGTTGCCGCTGATAGCGTCGAGGATCGAGCCCTGCAAAGCGTGTTTGTCCTTCACCTTTGCCAGTTGCGACGCCGGCTCACCGACGAAAAGCCTGTCAAACAGCTCTTTCGGTCCCGGAATCGGAGGAACCCGAACCCCGCTCCGCGTCCACGCCAGCTGGCATCCGCCATGAATCCCCGATTCGGAACCGACCGTAAGCGAGGGAAACCGCGTCCTGCCGGCGACGGATTCCGCTGCGAGTTGGTCGAGACTGATGTTGCCGTCGGGCCGCCCTTTCGCATCCATCGCGAGAACACCGGTCAAAAACGAATGCACCGCGAAGTGCCCGCCTTTGACCCCGTGATCCAGCCCGCGGTAAAGCGTAAAATCCTCGCGCAGCCCTTCGAGCGGCTTCAACAATCGCGTCGGCGCGTAGTTTTTACCGGGAGTTTCCGGAAAAAGATACGGTAACTGGTAGCCGAGAAGATTCCCGATCGCGACCATGCGGTTCGGAGTCGCCGCGTCCGAAACCGTCGCACCCAACGCCGGGCCGGCACCCAGCGCGTTCGGAAGCAGCGAATGCAAGGTCGGCAGAGCCAGGGTCGTGCCTAAAGACTTCAAAAAGTAACGCCGGGAAGATGACGACTTGGTTACGCGCATGGCACAGTCTCGCGCCATTCAGAAGTCGGTGCAATCACCCAATTACGCCTCCCCGGTCGAGCGATTTGCACGCCATCGGAGCAACGATGAGCAGGAGCGTCACGTCAGCCAATAGATGAGCGAACACACCACTCCGACCGCAATGACCGCCGAACCACATCCACTTTTCGTGCCGCGCGGCTCCTCAAGAGCCGGGTGCGTTTCACGTGTCGTCCTGCGCTCCGGCTCGAGTCTTTCGACGGCATCCTTCGCCTCCTTCAAACTCACGCCGTGGAAAAGCTTATACCGTTTCACCGCTTCTATCTTTCTCCCCTGAGCGAGAAAACGACGAATCTCCCCTTCCGGCGATTCCACCTCAGGACGGGATGCCGCGCCGCTCTCCGGCGAAGAGAAAGCGCCGTCATCGATCGCCCTTTGCGCTTCGACAAGGCTGCACCCGGTGAACTCCCGGTAACATTTGATTGCGGCGATCTTTCGCCCGCGACGGAGATGACCGTTCAATTCCTCAAGTTGCTCCGCCGTTAAAGGTCGCTTTTGCATGGAATAGGTAAGTGACAATGAAACGCTCTCCTCACTCCGCGACAACCTGAATCGTCTCGCGGGTGAGAAATGCCGATGCCGGCTATGTCGAAAAATTTCAGTGCCCCACGGACCTGATGATCCGCTGACCGGTATGAACGCGTCCATACGCATCCGTTCCTTCAATCATGAGCAAATGCGATCCCACCTTCAGATCCGCCGGCAGATTGGCTTTCCACAAGTGCCCCGATGGAACCGGCTCGTTCAAATTCACGTTGGGATCCGCCGCCATCTCCCGCTGACGCATCGCCACATAATACGGATCCGCCTCGGCGACCTTTTTCATTTCGACCCAACCGCCGCGATCCTTCACCTTCAGTTTCACAACTGATTTCTCCGACCCGTTGAACAAATTTACATACACCGGCGTCTGCGCCGAGTTTGCCGGGTCGATCTCGTCCGGAGCGTAGACCGTCATCTGATAGTCCGCGGGATGACCCGACGCTTTAAAATCGAGAGTGTGCTCCGCTCCGTCAAAGGTGATGATCGAATACCCGTTCGGTGCGCCGTCCCGCATCGTCGCATGTGGCACTCCGACTTCGTTTTTGCGGCCTTTCCACCACGACCCCGACACCGTCACATTCACAATGTGGTGATGTGGCTCCTCTCCCTTCCAATCATCCTTCTCATCGATATAGAAATGCCCGTGCCAATGCGTATGGCCTGAAATCGACATCGTATACGGACGTTTCTCAATGAGCCGATACAGTTCCGCGCGGTTTCCCACATCCATGAGCGGGATATGCATCATGAGACAAACCAACTTCTCGTCGGGCACCAGCGCGAGATCATTCTTCACAAACTCAATCTGATCGGCATCGAGTCCGCCCCGGTAGGACTTCTTCTCTTTCCCCGGGTGATGCCCCCAATCGACGTCATCGAGAACGACAAAATGGACCGCGCCGTAGTCAAAACTGTAATACTGGGGCCCGAAATACCGGTGAAACGTCTCGTCCGACTCGGAATCCGTTTCCGCCTCGAAGTTGATGTCGTGATTGCCGATCACGTTATACCAGGGGATCCCGATCAACGCGATGTTCGCACTCGACGGCTCGAACAGACTCAGATTGTCGAACATGATATCCCCAAGCGTCACGCCGAACTTCGCCTCCATCCCGATCAGTTCCGTCAGGACGTCGTGAGCGATGTAGTCGACCTGATCCTGATTCCTCGGTTGCGGATCCCCGAAAAAGATCGCCTGAAACTTCTCCGGTTCGTCCGCCACCTTCACGAGAGGAAAATCAATCGACTCCGGAAGCGGTCCTGTCGGTGCCAACCCCGCATATTTCGTATCGGTGGAGGATCCCGCCGGCTTGTGGATGTAATAAAATTGCGGCACTTGCACGTCATTCACCGGTGGAGCATACCCCTGCGGTTTGATCACAAAAAAGATCGTGTCCTCATCATGAGCCAATGTCCAGCGCCCCTCAGCATCCGTCTGCACGACCTCTTTCTGATTCGAGACCGCCACTTTTGCCATCCCGGGCTCGCCCGCGTCACGCATTCCGTTCCCGTTGAGATCTTCGAAGACGATCCCCGTCGCCGAATACCCCGCCAACGGAGCCAACGAAACGGAAAACAACAAGGCAGCAGACAGATAGGTTTTCATAGGAAGGCGAAATCCTGACTCAACACCTTTGCTGAAGAAACCAAAAAAACGCCCTGTTCGAGTGCCCCGGCATTCGAGGTTCGCCACACAGGTCTCATCTCACCGGCATCCGGAATGCCGCTTACACAGCGCGCCCGGAAAAATCCCAAGTTTTTCAGTGAACCGTCCCCGCCGGTGTCGTAACGAATGATATATGACGCTTGGAAATTTTGACCTGTCGGAAGTGGATCTTGAGAAAATATTCGTCACCTACGCGATTCCGTGGGGAACGAAACTGATCTTCGCGATTCTGGTTTTCCTCATCGGAAGCCTCGTTGCGAAGTGGATCCTCCGCCTTATCAACAAAGGGCTCAATCGTTCCCGTCTCGACGGGATGCTCGTGAGCTTCGTGACGAATATCCTCAGGTGGACATTCACGCTTTTAGTCATCATCGTCGCGCTGGAGCAACTCGGTATTCCGACGACATCGTTGATCACGCTGCTGGGCGCAGCAGGACTGGCGATTGGACTGGCGCTGAAAGACTCACTTCAGAATTTCGCCTCGGGAGTTCTGTTGATTCTCTTTCGCCCCTTCCGGACCGGCGATTTGATCGAAGCGGCCGGAAAAACCGGCGTCGTCGAGGAAATTCGAATTTTCAGCACGCAACTCCGCACCCCGGACAATCACGAGGTGACGCTTCCGAACGGAGAGGTCTACAGCAACGCGATCATCAACTACACCGCGAAAGAGCAGCGCCGCATCGATCTCGTCATTGGAATCGGCTACGACGACGATTTGCGGAAAGCCAAGGAAGTGCTCGAAGGCATTCTGGAAAATGAAGAACGGGTTCTGAAGGAACCTGCACCACTCGTCGCCGTCGGCGAACTGGGCGGCTCGAGCGTCGATATTCTCGTGCGCCCCTGGGTCAATACCGCCGATTTCTTCGCTACGAAATGTGCGCTCACGGAGAAGATCAAACTCGCCCTCGACGAGGCAGGAATTTCGATCCCTTACCCTCAAATGGATGTGCATCTTCCAAATGCAGAAAAATCCGAGTGATCAGAGATCGAGGTAGGTGCCTTTTACCAAAAGACATTCACGGCGTCCTCAAATCACAGAATTCCCGCTTCCGCAAATCGACGCCAGTCCGAACGATCTGCGTCTCGGCGAGACGCATCCACCTGACTGGTCGTCACCGCGGCCTATCTTACCAACGCTCGATCACGCGAACGCACGGATGAATCCGACTTCGAGGGCCAATGCCTCAAAAACATTCGTGCTCAGGTTGGATCGCAACTCCTCGACGGCGTCGATGCGTTCGGTGAGTTGATCGATCGAATAGTCCGCAGCCAGCTTCCCGGTCGCGTCGGCGTACTCGGGGAGATCTAGATTCAGCCCTGCCTGGCCTCCGCTCGGCAACGCGTGAAGACGCAGGGCATCACCAAACCACATCACGAGGTATTCGATGAGCCGGTTTCGGCTGTCGAGATACTCGGCTTCGGTGATCGCTTTAAAATATTCCTCTCTCCGCTTCAGGTAGTCGCCCTCGGTGGTCTGACGGTAAACCGCAGCCTCAGCTTTCTGCTCCTCTTCGTAACGCTTCGCGATCGAGGCCTTCTCCTCTTTCAGGATTCCCGAGAAACGGGCCATCAGGCCAAGCGCGCCGGAAACGCCCCCTTTTCCGGAAAGCGTGTGTTTCCTCAGTGACTCGAGAAACATGGCGGTGGTGTCGCTGATTTTAGCCGGACCGGAATGCCCCGTCAGCGCGACGCGGATACAGCGGGATAAGATCGTATCGAGCAGCATTTCAGGCCGACTCGTGAGAAGGAGCAACCGGCTCGAGGCGGGAGGCTCTTCGAGCGTTTTGAGAAAGGCATTCTCCGCCTCCTGTCCCATGCAATCGGCGTCCTTGATCACCGCAAATTTAGTCACCCCTTCCGGCGCCGCCATTTGCAGAGTGTGTTCGATCGCGCGAATCGCTTCAACCTTGATTCGACGCGACTTGGATTCAGGACCGATCACGGAAGTGGTGCTCGAACGGAATTCGTTCAGGGACCCCTTCGGCACACCGTCAGCAGGCGGGTTGACCATCTCCATCATCCGCATCGCGAGCGCTTCCTTCCCGCTTCCGGGAGGGCCCATGATCAGATAAGCATGAGCAAACCGGGAGTTGGCGTGTGCCAGTTCCATCAATTCGTGTGCTTTATCGTAAGTAAAACTCATGTCGCTGATTCTATATCTGAAAACCGCGTCGCAAAGACTTCATTAATCTGTCCGGCGACACCCTCGATCGAATCGGAGGCATCGATCAGCGAAATACGATTCGGCTCCCGTTGGGCGAGTTCGAGATAGCCCTGTCTCACTTTTTCGAAAAATGCGATCGGTTGTGACTCCATCCGGTCCGGCTTGTCCCCGGTCGCGGCGACAGCCCGTGCATGCCCCGTTGCGGCGTCCAGATCGAGGAGAAACGTGAGATCCGGCATCGTCTCTCCGACGGCAAAGGCATTGATCTGCTCGACCGATTCAACGCGGAGACCACGGCCAACACCCTGGTAGACTGTCGTCGAATCGAGAAACCGGTCTGCGATGACCCAGGTCCCCCGCTCCAGCGCCGGAGCGATCACTTCTCGAACCAACTGTGCGCGGCTCGCAGCGAAAAGAAGGAGCTCGCTTTCATCGGTAAGCTGGCTACCGGCGTCATCGTGTTGAAGCAAATCTCGAATCCGTTCGCCCACAGATGTGCCGCCGGGTTCGCGGGTTTGAATCGTCTCAATCCCCCTGTCCGTAAGCATTTTTACGAATCTTTTGATTTGAGTAGACTTCCCACAACCTTCAGATCCCTCGAATGTGATAAATTTCCCGCGTTGCATCAGAGATGGTTGCATCTATGAATGGCATAACGAAGATTGTCTATTCGAAATCACTTCGTTCACCGATATTTTCATCCACCGAACCTATGTCTACTTCAACAGAAATCACCTTTGGAAACCGTGACGACCGCAAAGCGGTGGAGATCGGCCACACCTTCTCCCCGAAATTCGACAGTGACGGACTCGTCGTCGCGATTGCTCAGGACGCGGATACGAACGAAGTGCTCATGGTCGCTTACATGAACGAAACGTCGCTCAAGCAGACCATCGAAATCGGTGAAGCGGTTTACTTTTCCCGCAGCCGCCAGCAACTTTGGCACAAGGGAGCGACCTCCGGCCACACGCAGACGGTGGAGGCGATCCTGACGGATTGCGACCAGGACGCACTCGTGCTCAAGGTCCGCCAAAAAGGCCCGGGGTGCTGCCACGCCGGATATAGAAGTTGCTTCTATAGAAATATACAGGGTGCCGGAGACCCTGTAGTCTTGGGACAGGAAATTGAGGAACAGTCCTACAATCCGGAAGAAGTTTACAAGAAGTAAGCCACTCTGCTATATCTCGTCCCGCACGGTTAAAAGCCCCCCACCATTTCCCCCATCCCACCATGAAATCACTCTGGAACAACAGCGAAGCCCGCAAATACAAAGGCGACTTAGGAAAGCGCGTCTACACTTCACGCCTTCTCGGGGCCAATCCTGAACTGGTGCTTCACGGTGGCGGTAACACCTCGGTCAAAGTGACTGAGAAAGATTTCTTCGGCGACTCGACCGATGTTCTCTATGTAAAAGGATCCGGATGGGATCTCGGCACGATCGAAGCGGAGGGTTTTGCCCCCGTGCGGATGGAGGCGCTTCTCAAGCTCTCGAAACTCGACACGCTCAGTGACGCGGAAATGGTGAAACAGCAGCGCGCGGCAATGCTGAATCCTTCCGCTCCGAATGCGAGCATCGAAGCGATCCTTCACGCGGTGATTCCTCAGAAGTTTGTCGACCACACGCACGCGAATGCCGTGGTTGCCCTGACAAATCACAAAGGCGGACGTCAGACGATTGAAGAGATCTACGGCGATCGCGTCGTCGTGATCCCTTACGTCATGCCCGGTTTCGATCTCGCGAAGGCAGTCGTCAAGGCGCTGGAAAATGTCGATCCCTTCAAACTCGAAGGCATCATTCTCATGAATCACGGCATTTTCACGATGCACGATGATCCACGCGAAAGCTACGAGCTCATGATCAAGCTCGTCACCGAAGCCGAGATTCACCTCTCCACCAAGCTCGGCAAGAATTTCAAATACCCGACCGCTGCCGCCGACGAAGATCTTCTCGAACTCTCGTCGATCCGGAAGCAGGTCTCCGATCTCCGCGGAACCGCAGTGATCACTTCCTTCGACCAGTCTCCTGAAGCGGTCGGTTTCGCGAGCCGTCCCGATGTCGCAAAACTCGCGACCCGCGGACCACTCACTCCTGATCATACGATCCGAACGAAGCGTGTCCCCGTCGTGATCGGAAAGGACTCTAACAAGTCGATCTCCAAATTTGCTTCCGATTACGCCAAGTATTTCGATAAGTATAACAAAGGCGAGACGATGCTTCCCGCCGATCCCCGCTGGGCGGTCTGGCAGAACAAGGGAGTGATCAGCTTCGGCGCGACGGAGAAAGAAGCCGGCGTTCTCTCCGATATCTCCAATCACACCTGGCACACCATTCAGCAGACTGAAGCCGCTTTTGATGGCGGCTGGAAAGCTCTTCCCGCCGGGAAGTTGTTCGAGATCGAATACTGGGAGCTCGAGCAGGCGAAACTCGCCAAAGGTGGCAGCGCTCCCCGTCATCAGGGAAAAGTCGCTATCGTTACCGGATCTGCAGCCGGAATCGGATTTGCCTGTGCCGCATCACTTGCTGAACAGGGCGCTAAAGTGATCGGCATCGATCTCAGCCCCGAGATCGAGGACCAAATGGCCAGCATCGGTGGAATCGGCATCGTCGCCAATTTGACTCAGGACAAGAAAGTCATCGAAGCGGTGGAACTTGCCGTTCGTGAATTCGGCGGTATCGACATCGTCGTCAGCAATGCCGGCATTTTCACCGCAGGTGCCTACCTCGAAAATCTCGAGGAAAAGAACTGGGACCTCTCCATGGCGGTGAACCTCACGAGCCATCAGAAGCTTCTCAAATACACAATCCCCTTCCTCAAGAACGGAATCGATCCCGCGATTGTGCTCGTTGGTTCACGTAACGTGAATGCCCCGGGAGCAGGTGCCGCAAGTTACTCCTGCGCGAAAGCCGGACTGACCCAGCTTTGCCGTGTCGCCGCTCTCGAGCTCGCGCCCTTCGGTGTTCGCTGTAATATCATTCACCCCGACGCCGTCTTTGACACGAAGCTTTGGACCGAAGAAAACCTCAAGCGTTCCGCGGAGCGTTACAACATGACGGTCGAAGAATACAAGACCCGCAACCTTCTCAAAACCGAAATCAAATCCAAGGATATCGGTGACATGGTTGCCGCGATGTCGAGCCCGCTCTTCGGCAAAACCACCGGCGCTCAAGTGCCCGTTGATGGTGGTAATGACAGGGTTATCTAGCCGCCGGGTGGCGGGATATTGACCGCCGAATTCGCCGTCGACAAGCGCGGTGCCTGTCCCTCTCCGAGGGGCAGCTCGTCCGGATCGTCGACGGCGTTTTGCATGAGGGCCCTCGTGATCACCCCACGCCGTCGGCGATGCCTTTTGGCGAAAGGCCTCTACCTGTGCCACTCCCTGTTGCACGGAACACCTGATGCGAACCCGGTAGAGGCGCCTCGTCGAGGGGCAGCTCCTCCGGATCGTCGACGACGTTCTTCACGGACGACCCCGCGATCGCACCACGCCGTCGGCGATTCCTTTTGGCAAAAGGAATCTACCGGGTGACCGGGACAGTCGAAAGAACCGCAACTACCCCATCGTATTTTGCGTGAGCTAATACTAAGGTTGGCCACGGCTTGAACGTGTTTTAAGCTTAGCGGGCCCCCGCCCCATTTTATGAGCGACTCTTCTTCTGACCTTCCTGAAAAACCCGGACCGTTCGCCTCGATCTTTGCGAACACGGGTAAGCCGACATCCGGATCGCCGAAAAAGAAAGGCCCTAAGCGAAGTGGCTGGTGGCGATTCTTCCGCTGGATCGTGATCGTCGGGCTCATTGCAGGAGCTGCGACAGGGATCGGCGGATGCGTCTACTACAACGGGAAGGCGCTCACCTTCGACATGAAGGAATTGAAGCAGGTTCCACAGCGCACGCTTGTGTTTGATCGAAACGGCGAGCCTATTGGTCACGTCTCCGGTCATGGCGAGAACCGGCTCGTGGTCCCCGCTTCGGAAGTCTCCGAACATTTTATCAAAGCGCTGCTCGCGCGGGAAGACAGTCGTTTTTACGAACATGACGGAGTTGATTACCGTGGCCTCGCCCGCGCCGTGGTCGTTAACCTCAAGGCCGGCGGAATGGAACAGGGCGCGTCGACTTTGACGATGCAGCTCGCGCGGAACACCTTCGGGATGCGTGAAAAAAGCCTCAACCGGAAGTTCATGGAGGTCGCGCTTGCGAAACGTATCGAGCGCAAATACACCAAAGAGGAAATCCTCGGATTCTACATGAATCGCGTTTATTTTGGTTCGGGTCTCTACGGGATCGAACGCGCATCACAGGGATACTTCATGAAACCCGCCTCAGACCTGAGTCCGGGGGAAGGCGCGATGCTCGCCGGGGTGATCCGGGGACCAAGCCTCCTCAATCCCTTCCGCAGCATCGAGAGCGCCAAAGAAATTCGCGATGAGGTTCTCGCTCGACTCGTGGCCGAAGGCACCATTACCGAAGCCCAATCGACCGCGGCGAAGAACGAGACAATCACGCTCCGCCCGCCGGACCAGCGGCTCGCCACCGGCAGCTACGTGCTGCAAAGCATCTTTGATCTCATCGAAGGCTTCAAAGAGCGCTCCAACTTTTCGGATGAGGACATCCAGCGCGGCGGCCTGAAGATCTACACGACGATCGACGCGACGATGCAGGCAGCTGCCGAAGAATCGCTCGATGCTCATCTCACCAAAATTGAGAAGCAATCCGGCTTCAAGCATCCGCCCCGAAGCTCGCATAAAAAGGGCGAGGCCACGAAGTATCTTCAGGGTAGCGTCGTCTCGATCGACAACAGCAACGGGGCGATACGGGCTCTCGTCGGGGGAAGAGATTTCGGGGAAAGCTCATTCAACCGGGCGTTTCAGTCAGCAAGGCAGGTGGGATCGACCTTTAAACCCTTCGTTTACGCGGTGGCATTCGATCGGGGCGGTCTGCTTCCCGGTGCCTACGTGAGCGACGACGCGTTGCGCATCGACATGGGAGGCGGCGCTCCGATCTGGTCGCCAAAAAACAGCGACGGCACGTTTCAAGGCCTGCAGCCGGCGGCGATCGGCCTCATCAAATCCCGGAACACGATGTCGGTTCGAGTCGGACAGATCGCCGGACTCGAAAACGTGAGGAGCCTCGCCAACACTTTGCAGCTCGGCGAACTCCCTAAATCGCCGGTTTCTTTTCTCGGAGCCTTCGAAACCAGTAACTACGCTCTGACAAGCGCCTATTCTGTCTTCGCGGCGAAGGGGGCAAAAATGGTCCCTTACATGATTGAAAGGATCGAGCTGCCGAACGGTGAGACGATTCAGCAACATCAGGTCACCGGGATCTCGGTCTTTCCCGAGTCGATTGCCTACATCACTTCCGAGATTATGGGAGAAACGATGGACAACGGCACCGGCGCCGGAGCCCGCCGACTCGGTTACAATGCTCCGGCCTACGGCAAAACAGGCACGACCAACGATTACGTCGATGCCTGGTTTGTCGGATTCACTGACAAAATCACAACCGGAGTCTGGGTCGGATTGGATCAACCCAAAACGATCATGAACCGCGGGTATGGGAGCACCCTCGCGCTTCCCATCTGGACGGAGGTCATGAAAGCCGCCGAGACAGTGGGATTCCCCGGTGAAAAGATCCCGGCGCCGGAAGGAACCCAGCCGCGACTGATTTGCCGCGAGTGCGGATTGAATGCCTCGAACCGCACCGGGAACCTCTACCAGATGGACCTGCCGGAAGACCTTCGGCCCCGCTCCACATGCCGCGGTCATGGTATGGGTATCTTCTCACGTAACAGCGGGCAGCCTCAGGCATTCCCCATCGGAGAGGATCCTGCCGCCTACCCACCCAACCAACGGCCGCGAAACGACGAAGGCATCGGGGGCGCTCTGCGCGGGATCGGACGATTCATCTTCGGGGGAGGACGTTAGACATTCCAGCCAAATTAAGACATTCAACACTTGTATCAAATTAAGCATTCACCGGCCACAAGCCCCTGACGAAAAGGTAGACACACGTATTGGAATGTGTCATAAGTAGCCAATTGCGAAAATGAGCACAAAAAAAGACACCTTCTTCAGCCTTGTTCCGGAAGAATCCCCTCATCAGGTGGAGGGAGAACGCGAAGTCATGCTTCCGGGGATGTCGCTGGAGATTCTAGCCACGCGGAAGATCAACCTGACGAAGTGGAATCTGGAAAAGCTCAACGATCCCTACTGGCGTCTTTACTGCCCGGTCGAAGGCCGCGCCGTGGTCACGATCAACGAGGTTGAGCAGGAGCTCGTGCCGGGAAATCTCTACCTGATCCCTCCCCGCACCACGATCAGCTCTCACAACCCCGAGCCTTTTTCCAAGTGGTATGTTCACTTCATTCTCGGACGATCCGATCTCCTCTCGGTTCCGGGGATCTACGCCCACCCGCTCGACTCAGTCGCGGAAGCGCTTCTCGAAACGCTCGCCAACGCCAAAGGCGAGCCTTACAATTGGGAGTCGGCCTCACTCGTGATCCACGCCCTCGGCAAACTCCCGTCGGAAGCCTGGTCCGACCAGAAGCTCGATCACCGCGTCGAGAAGGCGATGGAGTTTCTCCACAGCAACCTCGCGCGCAAGGTAAACGCCGAGGACGCCGCCCGCTCCGCCGGAGTGAGCGTTCGCAATTTGAACCATCTCTTCCGTTCACAGGTGAGAATGGCTCCGATGAGTGTCCTCTTGAATTACCGACTCGATCGCTCCTGTCATCTCCTGCGTCACACCGACCAGTCCATCGAGCAAGTCGCTGAAAACTGCGGCTTTCCGAACCGTTATTACTTCAGCCGTATGTTAAAGCAACATCGAGGTATCTCTCCCGCCGCCTATCGTAAGGGCCAGCTTTATTAGAGAGAGAAGGAGTAGAGAGCAGGCTCCGCCGGGAAAAGAACGACTCCGATAGTGGCAATCTCGCTCCGGGAGATTCGGCGAAGATTCCCGCCACTTCCCGGTTCCCTGCCATCAGCAAGCCATCACCGATACCGCGCGAACACCTTTCACAAAGAAAACGGGTCGAGAATCTTTTAATTCGGGCGACCGTCCTTTGATGAGACGCCCCACCCTCGAAGATCGCCTTACGGCGACGCAGCGACCGAATGCATCGCCGGTGATGTATCAGCGCTGGAGTGAGCTTCTCTTTCTCCACTGGGAAGTGAGCGTTGCCGAGATTGCCGCGACGCTTCCGGAGGGGCTCTATCCGGATCTTTATGGAGGTCGCGCCTGGCTGGGGCTCGTTCCCTTCTACATGCAGAATATCCGTCCGCGCTTTCTGCCTACCGTGCCCGGTATCTCGAATTTCCTCGAGATGAATGTCAGGACTTATGTCCACGACGAACAGGGCCGGCCCGGAGTCTGGTTTTACTCGCTGGATGCCGATCAGTCTCTCGCCGTATCGGTGGCGAAACGCTTTTTCCATCTTCCCTATCATCATGCTGATATGACGGCTGAAAACCGAGACGGCAAAATCCACTATTCCTGCACCCGTCGCAGTATTCCCGACGAGACGACCGGCTTCATTTACTCGGCGGGAGAGCCCCTGCCCTCGCCGGTTCCCGGGTCTCTTGAGTATTTTTTAGTGGAACGGTACTATCTCTTTGCCCATCATGAACGGGAAATGAAAAACAGCATCGGTCAGGTCCATCACACTCCCTACCCGCTCGTAGCCGCGAATGTGGAAAAGTGGAGTAGCGAGGCAGTCGGGCAGGCCGGATTCGAGATCGGCGAACGCGAGCCCGATCATTCGGTGATGTCCCACGGCGTTGACGTTTCAGTTTTTGCGATCGAGCCGGTATCATGAGCGAAACCTTCCACATCGGTTCCGTCACCCATATCCTGACACTCCTTATCTGCGGGCTTCTCGCTGTCGCTTTGACCTGGTGGGGAACGAAGCTCCGGAGCAATCCGCCTGCGCAGGAGAAACTCCGCAACGCCATCGCCCTCGGTTGTCTCGGAGCCTGGCTGCTCAACTCTGGGTTCTGGCTGGTGCCTTCCCGCTTCAGCTGGGATCAGGCGCTCCCGCTCCAGTTTTGCAATCTCGCGAACCTCGTTAGTGCACTCGCTCTCTGGAAAAAGCCGCGCTGGGCCCAGTCGCTTCTCTATTTCTGGGCGATCGGACTTTCGACGTGGGCGTTTCTAACGCCTTCGCTGGCTGAGGGTCCGGCCCTTTTCGGATTCTGGGTTTTCTGGATCTATCACATCTTCATCCTCTTTGCCGTTCTCTGGTGCCTCGTTATTGATCGATTCCGCCCCGAATGGAAAGATTTCCGACTGAGCCTCGGCATCACCCTCGGTTACCTCGCGTTCCTTTTCGGTCTCGATCGCATCACCGGCTGGAACTACGGCTTCGCCGGAGAAGCCAAGCCTCTCCAGCCCAGTCCAATCGACGGCCTCGGCCCCTACCCGATCCGGGTTTTGTGGCTGGCGATGATAGGCAGCGCCGTCTTCGCTCTCCTCATGGTGCCTTTTCTCCGCAAAGAGAAAAGAGAATCGTAAGAATCTTGTCAGAGAACGTCAGAGTTAGGTAGGCTTACTGCCACACCCTGTCCAACCGTCACTCTAACACTCTCTTACCAGCCGCCATGACCTCCGCAGAACAAAAAGAACTCGATCAATTCATGACCGGCCTCAAGAAGCGGAATCCCCACGAGATTGAGTTCCAGCAGGCCGTTCACGAAGTCGCGACTTCCGTGATGCCCTGGTATTTGCAGCACGATGATCTGCGTCGGTCCCAGATTCTCGAGCGCATCACCGAACCGGATCGCATCATTACGTTTCGCGTGACATGGGAAACGGACGATGGTGAGATCCGCGCGAACCGTGCCTGGCGGGTGCAGTTCAACCACGCGCTTGGCCCCTACAAAGGCGGGCTGCGCTTCCATCCGTCAGTTAACCAGAGCATTCTCAAATTTCTCGGGTTCGAACAGATTTTCAAAAACAGTCTCACCGGCCTGCCGATGGGAGGCGCCAAGGGAGGATCCAATTTCAACCCCAAGGGCAAAAGCAGACGCGAGGTGATGCGGTTCTGCCATTCGATGATGACGGAACTCCACCGGCACATCGGCGAGGACATCGACGTTCCCGCCGGAGATATCGGAGTGGGCGGACGCGAGGTGAGCTTTCTCTTCGGCCAGTACATGCGTCTCGAGAATCGCTGGAGCGGTGTCCTCACCGGGAAAGGATTGTCTTTCGGCGGCAGCGAAGTCCGGACCGAGGCAACGGGCTGGGGTTGCGTTTACTTCTGCGAGAACATGCTGCACCATCATGATTTTGAACTCGAGGGCAAACGCGTTGCCGTGAGCGGAAGCGGCAATGTCGCTCTCTATGGCGCGCAGAAGTTGATCGAGAAAAGAGCCAAAGTCGTTTCTATGAGTGATTCGAAAGGATTCATCCATATTCCGGACGGGCTCACGATCGAACAATGGGAGGCGATCCGTGAGCTGAAGGAAGTGAAGCGCGGACGTCTCTCCGAACTCAATGAGAAAGGAATCACTTTTCACGAGGGAAAACGCCCCTGGGGAATCGAATGCGATATCGCGATGCCCTGCGCCACTCAGAATGAACTGGAAGCGGAAGGAGCGAAGGCGCTCGTAAAAACCGGCATCGTTGCTGTTTGTGAAGGTGCCAACATGCCGACGTCGGTGGAAGCGGTTGAAATCTTTCGTGAAGCCGGGGTTCTCCTCGCTCCCGGTAAGGCGTCCAACGCCGGCGGCGTTGCGGTCAGTGGACTCGAGCAAAGCCAGAATGCGATGCGTATCAGTTGGGAGCCCGAAGAAGTCGATCGTCGTCTCCAGCGCATCATGTCCGAGATCCATAGTCGATGTGTCAGGGAAGGACAGGGAGAGAATCAAGTCGACTACATCGATGGCTCCAACATCGCCGGCTTCAAAAAGGTCGCCGAAGCGATGCATGCCTACGGCGCTGTTTGAGCGCTTCGCGTTGTGAAAGATATAAGACGGAACCGAAACGCTTGCCCCGTGAACAGGCGAGTCACCTCTACTTCTCGACTTCCTCCAAATTTCTTCAAAAATAACGAAACTGTCATCTTGGCGTTCATTTTACTGTCAGGTTGAGGCGCTTGATTGGGGGTATGGAAGTGAAATGCCCCTCAAATACCCACCTTAAACGCTCTCGCAGCACCACCGGCCAGCTCGCACTGGTCGCCCTCACCGTCATCTCCGTTTCCGGCAGCCTGCTCGCTCAGGATCACAAACGCAGATCGCCTAACGACCTTCCAAAACGTGAGAAACGCGGCGCTGAAGTTCAGCCGCCTAACATGAAAAAACCGGGTTCCGTTAAAATGGGACAGCGCACCCTCGTCTTTCCTGACGAATACCGGACAATCGACGGAACGAACAACAATCTCACCCATCCCGAGTGGGGAGCGGCTGACATCCCCTTCCTCCGCCGCGCCGCCGCCGACTACGCCGACGGGGTGAGTGAGCCATCAGGAGAGGACAGGCCGAATCCCCGCACGATCAGTAACGAAATCTGCGCTCAGGAGGCGGACATCCTCAATCGTTTCCGGGCTTCCGATTTCATCTGGCAGTGGGGTCAATTTCTCGATCATGACATCACCGAAACGCCGACTGCGGAACCGGTCGAGGAATTCAACGTCGCCGTTCCGGCCGGGGATCCCTTCTTTGACCCTCAGTCCACCGGCACTGCCGAAATCTCGATGGACCGCTCCTACAGTGAAGTCGTGAAAGACGTTCGTGAGCAATTCAACGAAATCACCGCTTATATCGACGCCTCCAATGTCTATGGTTCCAACCACGAACGCGCCGACGATCTTCGAGCCAACGACGGAACGGGTATGCTGAGAACCAGCGAGGGAAACCTTCTTCCTTTCAATGTCAACGCGCTCCCGAACGCGCCGTCCCCTCTAGCCGCGAACTACTTCATTGCCGGAGACTTCCGCGCAAACGAGCAGGTCGCTCTCACCGCGATGCACACCGTCTTTCTTCGCGAACACAACTACTGGGCGAAAGGAATCGCCAAATCCAATCCCGGTTTAACCGGTGATCAGATCTACGAAGCAGCCCGCGCCATTGTCGGAGCGGAAATGCAGGTCATTACCTATCGGGAGTTTCTTCCCCGACTCCTCGGCGAAAGAGCTCTTCCACGCTACCGGGGTTACAATAAAGGAGCCAACGCCGGAATCACCAACGCCTTTGCTACCGCTTCCTATCGTTTCGGCCACACCATGTTATCGAGCCAGCTGAAACGCCTCGATCGTCGCCTCGATGAGATCGACGAAGGCCACCTCGATCTCGCGTCGGCGTTTTTCGATCCGACCAAAATCATCAACGAGGGCGGAATTGAGCCACTCCTGCGTGGACTGGCCCATCAGCCGGCTCAGGAAATCGACACCCTGCTCGTCGATGACGTTCGCAACTTCCTCTTCGGTGCCCCCGGTGCCGGTGGCTTCGACCTCGCGACCCTCAACATTCAGCGAGGCAGAGATCACGGACTCCCCGGTTTCAATGTGGTTCGCGAAGCCTACGGACTCAAACCCTTGAGCGACTTCGACAAAGTCACCCCGGACAAAGACCTTCAGGAAAAACTCGAAGAGGTCTACGGGGATGTTGAACGGATGGACGTCTGGGTCGGGGGACTCGCTGAGCCTCCGGTTCGTGGCGGAATGGTAGGACCGACGATCCACGCGGTTCTCGTCGATCAGTTCCGACGCCTCCGCGACGGTGATCGCTTCTGGTATGAGAATCATTTGCCGAAAGAGCTCCAACGATTGGTCGAAGGTCAGACCCTCGCCCGTATCATCAAACGCAATACCGAAATCGACCGGGAATTGCCTGAAGATCTTTGGCAGGTTGAGAGAATGCCGGAAGCGGTTCGGGGCGATGTCTCCGGTGGTGGCCCCAAAGGTCATCGACCTCCTCCACGGAGACGTTAACTCTCAGCCTGCCATCCTTGGTGGGGCGCAGCAGGATTTCTCTTGCTGTGCCTCTTTTTTCTTATCATGTTGCACCATTTGTTTTTATGAGAGTCCTAGTCGTTGAAGATCAGGAGCGGATCAATTCGTTCATTTGTAAAGGGCTCAAGGAGCAGGGCTTCGTCGTCGATACGACCGACAACGGTGACGACGGCTACGCGCTCGCGATCACCGAGCCATACGATGCCATCGTTCTCGATATCATGCTGCCGGGCCGTGACGGGTTGAGCATTCTCAAGAATTTGCGTAAAAAGGACAACGCAGTCCCCGTCATTTTACTCACCGCAAGAGCGGAACTCGACGAGCGCATCGAAGGTCTCAACCTGGGCGCAGACGATTACCTGACAAAACCCTTCTACATTGAAGAGTTAATCGCCCGTCTTCACACCGTCGTGCGACGCGCAAGCGGTGAACCCTCCCACCTTCTCAAAGCGGATGATCTCATTATGGATCTCGTCCAGCATTCCGTCCGCCGGGGAGGCGAAGAGATTCACCTTTCGATGAGAGAGTTCTCACTGCTCGAGTTTCTGATGCGCAGCCCCGGCCGGGTCCTCAGCCGCATGCAGATCTGTGAGCACGTCTGGAACTACAATTTCGACCCTGACACCAACCTCGTCGACGTCTATATCCAGCGAATCAGAAAGAAGATCGACAAAGACTTTGATTCCAAGCTCGTCGAGACGGTCCGCGGAGTCGGTTACCGCATTAAAGAGCAAACCTGACCGATGCGCTCACTCCGGATAAAGCTAGTGCTACTGTCGACCGTTCTCTCGGGCGTCATTCTCATCGCGTTGTCGGTCGTGACGTGGCGGTTGATTGAGAGTACGCAGCACGATCGAGCGGACTTCGAAATTATGAAGCGCTTTTCCCGGGTCATCCGCGACCTGCACCCGCGCGCGAATTTCGATCAGGTGAACGAGGACTTGGATGCGACGTTCGGTGCCGAGATTGAGGAGGGAACGCTTCTCCTTCTCGTCAAAGACCGCATCGAAGACGAATCGATCTATTTCTCTCCGAAAACCGACTGGCAGAGCGTTCTACCGGAAGCGTTCACATCGTCAGAAGCGATTCCCCCGCGCCGCCCCGAGTGGGCTTTCGATCGGAAAGGGCCACCTCCCCACCCCGGAGACTCCCCGCAAGGCCCTGCCGGAGATTCGTCAAAAGGCTTTCCCAAAGGAGGCAAGAACGGCCCGCATCCTCCCCGTCAATCACCCGACGACGAATCGATTCCACCGGGCGGTGCCGGTCGGGAGACGACGGAACTGATCACTTTCAACTGGAACAACCAAACCTGGCGCGGGATCAAGATCGAAGGTCGCGGCTACCGGCTCATCGGAGCGGTTGATCAGGCACCGACGCTTACGGCTCTTCGGGAGTTCCGAACTCTTTTCCTCATTGGGATTCCGGTCTCGCTCGCATTGATAGCGATAGGAGCCTGGATCGTCGTGGATCGTGCGCTGCGCCCGATTCGCACCATATCCCGGGCTGCCAGTCAGATCTCGGCAGCCGATCTCAGCGAGAGAATCCCGGAAGGCCCCCACTCCGATTCCGAAATAGCGGATCTCATTGAGGTGCTCAATCACATGATCAGGAGGCTCGAAGGGAGCTTCCGTCATGCGAACCGGTTCAGCGCCGACGTCTCCCACGAACTGAAAACGCCGATCGCGATCATGCAGGGCGAGATCGAATCCGCGATCCGTGAATGCGACGTCGATTCCAAAGCGCACGGCATGTTCATCATCGCCCGTGAGGAGGTGCAGCGACTCAAAGACATCATCGACTCTCTCATGTTACTCGCGAAAGCGGATGTCGGGGAACTCGTGCACCGTCATGAAGCGATCGATCTCAGCGGAGAACTCGAGGGACTCGTTGAAGATGCTGAGATTCTCGCGCTGCCGAAATCGATTACGATATCAGCAGACATCTCCCCCGATATCAAATTCGAGGGAGACGTCATCCTGTTGCGCCAGGCCTTCCTCAATCTCATCACCAATGCGGTGCGATACAACTTCGACGACGGGTCGATTAAGATCGCCATGAAAGCGAGTTCCCGGAAAGGTCAGATTCGCATGCGGATCGCGAACACCGGCCCACCCATTCCCGAGGCGGATCAAAAACTCGTTTTCGACCGGTTCCATCGCGTCGATAAGTCACGCTCGCGCAATACGGAAGGCGTCGGGCTCGGTCTCAGTCTCGTTCAGGAAATCATCGAGGGACACGGCGGCCGGATCTGGCTCGTCGAATCAACCCTCGAACAGACGCTGTTCGAAATCACGCTGCCACTCGCGGTTAAAGCATAAGCCGGCAGGAAACGGTCATGCAAAGATGTCCTTCACGACGTGCCCGTAGACATCGGTCAGTCGAAAATCTCTCCCCGCGTATTGATAGGTCAGCTTGAGATGATCAATCCCTAACAAATGCAGGATCGTGGCGTGCAGGTCGTGCATGTGGACTTTATCTTTCACCGCGTAATAGCCGAATTCGTCGGTCTCGCCATAGGCGAGACCGCCTTTGACACCGCCACCGGCGAGCCACATGCAAAAGCCCTGCGGGTTGTGGTCACGACCGTTCGCTCCCTGCACAATCGGCGTGCGACCAAACTCACCACCCCATACGACGAGCGTGTCCTCGAGCATCCCGCGTTGCTTGAGATCGGTGAGCAATCCTGAGATCGGCTTGTCGACCGCGAGCGCATTTTTCTCGTGCCCTTTTTTGAGACCGCCATGCTGATCCCAGACATTCGGTGTGGAAACCTGAAGGTAACGCACGCCTGATTCAGCGAATCGCCTCGCGAGGAGACACTGCCGTCCAAAATTGTCAGTCTCTTCTGTGCCGATCCCGTAGAGTTCACGCGTCGCATCGGATTCATCGTCAATGTTGATCACCGGCGGCGCCGAGGCCTGCATCCGGAAGGCCATTTCCATCGACTCGATCATTCCCTCGACCTGGCCGTTGCCGGTGCGGGCCAAATGCTCACGGTTCATCTCGCGAAGCATCTCCAGTTTCCGCGACTGGATATCCGACCCGTTTCTGGCATTGAGAAAACTGAAGTTCGCATCCTTCGCCAACTTGCCGTTCCGCCCGATCGTGGTCGCCTGATGAGCCGCCGGCAGAAACGCGGGGCCATAGTTGCGGGGACCTCCGTGTGTCGCCGAGGGACTGATACTCACGAATCCGGGGAGATCACTGTTCTCACGACCAAGCCCGTAACTGACCCACGAACCGACGGAAGGTCGCACGAAATTATCCGTTCCCGTGTGAAGCATGCAAACGGCCTGTCCGTGCGACTGCCCCTTGCTCTGCATCGAACGGACCACACACAGATCATCGGCGTGTCTCGCGACTTCGGGAAACAGTTCGCTGACCCAGAGACCGGATTCGCCGTGCTGCGAGAAGTTCCACGGCGACCCGAGAAGCTTAGCCTGACTCGTCGCACTGGGATCGAGATTCTTTGCGGGTGCATAAGGCAGCTTCCCGCCGTCCCGCTTTTGAAGCTCGGGCTTGTAATCGAACGTGTCCACCTGCGAGGGACCGCCGTGCATGAAAAGGAAAATGACCCGTTTCGCCCTCGGCGCATGATGAAACCCACCGGTTCCTTCGCCATGAGCCAATCCTGACAAAGCGAGAGAGCCAAACCCGCACCCGGCTGACTGCAGCAGCTTTCGTCGCGACCAGGTCGGAGCGTCGTAACGGTGGCAGGAAAAATCACGTGGCTTCATAGCAGAATAAATCAGTCGAGAAAGAGAAATTCAGACGAGGCGAGGAGCACATGCGCGAGGTGACCACAGGCGACTTCGAGAGCGCCTTGTTCCTCAGATCCCCCGCTCAGATCCGCAATCAACCCCATCGCACGCTGCGATTCAACAGGGTCAGGTGCCCGACCCAACAGGGTTAGATAGAGCCAATCGATCTCGTCACCCGGTTTGTCCGCCGACGCCATCGCTCTCCGGCCCAGAGTCGCCGCGCGGGCATGCAGAAATTCGCTGTTGAGCAGATAGAGCGCCTGAGTCGGCACCGTCGTCTGCGAACGCCGGCCCGAAACGAGATCAGGATTCGCGGCATCGAAGATCGCCAGCTCCGTAGCGGGATTGTTGCGGGCAACGGGAAGATACACCGTGCGCATCTTCTCCTCCGTGAACAGCATCGGTTTGTCCAAATCGATACCGAACCGGTTCGCCGTTGCCATCCCCGGTTTCCTGTCGAGTTCCCCTGACACAAAAAGAATCGAATCGCGAATCTCTTCGGCGGAAAGTCGACGGCGATTCTGGCGGGCAAAACGGGCGTTCGCCGGATCTGCCGCCATCATTTCATCCGTCGTGCTTGAGGAAAGCTGATACGCCCCGGAAAGAACGAGCCGTCGAATCATGTTTTTCATAGAGCCGCCACTCTCGCGAAACGACAGCGCGAGGTGTTCGAGCAGATCCGGATGAGTCGCCCCCGACCCGAGCCGGCCAAAGTTGTCGACCGTCGCGACGATCCCCCTCCCGAAAAGATGATGCCAAAGGCGATTCACAATCACCCGGTCCAGAAGAGCGTTGTCATCGCGCACAATCCAGTCTGCGAGTTCGACGCGTCCGCTCGTCCCGTCCTCAATCTCCGGAGGCGGCCCCTCGTGCAGCACCTGCAGGAAATTCCGGGGGATTTTGGCTCCTTTTTGACTGACGTCTCCCCTGACTCTCAAATGACAGTCCTCCGCGTCATTGGCATCCCGCGGTGCCATTGCGACCTCTGCGTCCTTCAGTGCCCCGATGAGCCGGCTGAGTTCTTTCTTCAACTCGCCCTCGCTCATGCGTAACAGAGGATCCACACCTTCCCCATCAATCGCCGCAATCGCCTTCGCTTCGCGGGAAATATCGCTCACGGCTATGAACTGGACCGCATCGACGATGACATAGCGAGCGCCCGTTCCACCCGTGTGAAGCGTTACCTCGCAATCCGCGCCCTTTTCGAAATGAAAGCGGCCGATTGGCTCAAACAGGCCACCGACGGAAGGTCTCTTTGTTTCATCGAGCATCACCTCATGCGATCCGTCCGCGGCCACAACCGTGATGGGAACGTTGGAGGCCCGGTTGGATTCATGACTGTAGGCGACGCGCACCTCGTATTCGCCGCTCTCGGGCAGGCTCCCGCGGAAGATCGCTCGGTTTTCGCCTTTTCCTTTCTGATCGTCATGAATGTATCCGTCGCCGAAGCGATTCGGTGAAAGCTTTGAGGTGACCCAGTCGCCAACGAGTTCCGCGTCGCTCTCATCATAAATCACCCCCGCGAGCGGAAGATCGACCGAAGAGGTCTTTCCGCCGGTCTTTTTCATGAAGCTCTTCTCGACGGTGAGTCGCATCGCGAGTTCGAGACGCTCGACCATCTCTTTCGTTTCTTTCCCATCCCCGTCAGCGACCGGCAAGGGACGCTCGATCCAGCTCGCGACGTTGACGCAGCCGTTCCTGGTTCCGGTGACGACCTCCGTCGAGCGGAAAATCCCCGCCATCGCATAGTAGTCTTCCTGGGAAACGGGATCGAACTTGTGATCGTGACAGCGGGCGCATCCGATCGTCAGCCCGAGAAAGGCGCGTCCGACGGTATCGAGCTGCTCGTCGACGGTATCCATCCACAGCTTTTCCTTATCCCTTTCCGTGAGCATTTTCGGCCCGAGTGACAGGAAAGTAGCGGCGATGATCTGTTCGCGCTCTTTCTCCGGAGAGTCAGCGGAGAGCAAATCCCCGGCGAGCTGGTTGCGGATGAAATCGTAATAGGGAACGTCGCGGTTGAAGGCGTCGATAACCCAGTTCCGATACCGCCACGCCTGATAAAAAGTGAAATTTCGATCGCCACCGTTCGAATCCGCGTAACGCACCACATCAAGCCAGTGCCGCCCCCACTTTTCCCCGAACGCCGGACGCGAGAGAAGCTCATCGACGATCGCGGCGTAGCGCTCAGCGCCCGGGTCACGGGAGAAATCTTCGACCTCGGCAACGGTCGGAGGCAACCCGGTGAGATCGTAGTGCAACCTGCGAATCAGGGAAACGGGATCTTCACTCCCTGCCGGTGTCAGACCGGCCTTTTCCCAATCACTGCGTAAAAACAAATCGACAGGATCCTGCGCCTCTTCGGAAGTATCCGGAGCGGGAATCTCCGGATTCTGATGCGGACGATACGCCCATTGGGTGCGGGCCTTTTCAAAATCAATCGGCTCCTTGCGGACCGCACCGATCAGAGCCTCATCGCGCGGGTCAGGAGCTCCCATCGCGACCCATTTTTCGAGAATCTGCACTTCCTCCGCCGACATCCGCGACTTCGGGGGCATTTGCAGATCGGTGTCTGCGTAGCGTATCGATTCGACGAGAAGACTCGCCTCGGGATCTCCGGGGACGAGCGTCGGCCCGGCATCACCGCCGTGCGCCCAGCCTTCCTTCCGGTCGAGCCAGAGACCACCTTTTCTTTTCCCCGCCTCCTCGGAGTGACACTCGTAGCAATGAGTGACGAGAACGGGGCGAACCTGTTCCTCAAAGAAAGCAAAGCCCTCAGTCGCGTCAGCGAACGAAAGACTACTGGCGGCCCCGAAGAGGACCGCGACTTGAAGAAAACGGGGCATTTCACTGTAACAAGTGAAGCATGCGCTATTTTGGACACCTCAAACATCACGCGTTCGAGCCATGCAGCGGAAAACGACCCTCTCGATTTTTTACTGTCCAATCCCCCGTTTCGCTGACTTATTCAATTGGATATGTCGAATCAACCCACCAGCGACGAGCGCACGGAGGCCTTTTTGGTCCTGCTGAGCCAGCACGAGCGACGTCTCAGCCTCTACGTCACCGGACTGATCGCCTGCCCCCAGGACGCACAGGATGTCCTTCAGGAGGGAAAAATCGTGATGTGGCGGCAGTTCCACCAGTTCGAGCTGGGAACGAACTTCCCCGCGTGGGCGAGAAAAATTCTCTTTTACCAAATCCTCGCTTTCCGCCGGCGCTCGAAAAAGAACGCCGCCGAACTGCTCAACGAGTCGCTGCTCCAGAAGCTGAGCGAAGAGTCCGACTCCGAGAAGCGCGAAGCCAAATGGCAGTCCCGCGAGCAGGCGCTGTCCCAGTGCGTTCTCAAGCTGAACGACGAGCACCGCGAGATTCTCGAACTGCGTTACCGTGACGAAGCTTCGATCGAAGGCATTTCCAGAAAAACGGATCGAACCGAAGGAGCGATTTACCGGCTGCTGAGCCGCCTTCGCAAAAATCTCTACGAGTGCGTCGAAAAAGAACTGCAACAAGCATGAGTCAATACAACAAAGACCGAATCCTCGACCTCGCGAGCGGTTACATCGAGCGGGCACTGACGGCAGACGAGATGTCAGAGCTCGAGACGCTTCTCGAGGCGTCAAAGGAGAACCGTGCGGTCTATCTCGACTATATCGAAACCCACGCCCTCATTCAGGAGCGTCAGATGGGAGAATCGGCGCAGGACGACATCGCCGCGTTTGAAGAGGAATACCGCCCCCGTCGCTTTCCTTCCGCCTGGCAAAGCTTTGCCGCGCTCGCGATCATTTCCCTCCTCGCACTCGTTCTCGTCCGCCCGCCCACACCGGACGGAACCTTCGCCGAGATGACAAAAACGGAATCGGCCCGCTGGGAAAGCAGCACGCTTCCCACGTCGGATGGTGCGCGACTGGGATCGGGACAACTGAATCTGGTCCGGGGACTCGCGACGATCGCCTTCGACTCGGGGGCGGAAGTGATTCTTGAGGCGCCCGCCACGCTCGAACTGGTCGACGCGATGAATTGCGTTCTCAATCGGGGAACTGCCGTCGCTGAGGTGAGCGAGTCGGCGCAGGGTTTCATGATCAAAACGCCCACCGCAGATGTCATCGATCACGGGACCCGTTTTGCGGTCAACGTCGATCAATCGAGCCGGACGACGCGGACGCAGGTCTTTGACGGCCTCGTCGAGGTGAGACTTCCCCACACCGCGACGAGCCTCGAATTGAGGACCGGTCAGGAGAATTTTGTCTCCGAAAACCACCTCGGTGAATTGAGGGAGAGTGTCGAAGAAGCAACCTGGACACGTCCGGGCGGCGCGCTGACTCGAGGCGCTGAGTGGAAAATCGTGACGACCGCAGATCCCGGCGGGCAGGACGCCTACGTCTGGTCCGGACGCCCGAATGATCATAACTCCGACGAACTGCTGCTCCTCAAAAACAGCCGCGATTACAGAGGCCCCAATCGCAAAGCGTATCTGCAGTTCAATCTCGCGGGGATTGAGGCAGGTCAAATCGAGGTCGCGGAAATCAAACTCCGCTTTGCTCCGACCGGTTGGGGGCTCGCCTCTCATGTCAAAGACGCCGAATTTCTCGTCTACGGAGTCACTGATGACACGCTCGATGCGTGGAAGAGCGATTCTCTCGTCTGGGAGGATGCGCCCGCCAATGTTCTCACCGACGGCTGGCGCGTCAAAGAAGACGAGGTCCGGCTGCTCGGCGAATTCAAGATTCCGCGGGGCATTCAATTTGGCACCTTCGGCTTTGAAAGCACCGCGCTGGCTGAGTTTCTCAACGAGGACGCAAACCGCAATGCCACTCTCATCGTCGTCAGAAAAACGCTCGAGCATCAGGGTGGCGGTCTCGTTCACGCCTTTGCGAGTGCGAGACACCCCTCATTGCCAGCGCCTCAGCTGGCTCTAAAATTGCGTTAAGAGACACAATCTTTATCGCGAGATATTTCATTTTTCTGTCGAAAGTAGCTCAGGATGGCTGAAACTGCCATTTTGCCGCCCGATGACCAGCTCAAACTCCTCTCCGCAACGCCCGACCTGGGTGATGGGACATAAGAATCCGGACACCGATGCGATTTGCTCCGCAATCGCCTACGCCGATCTTCTTAAGCAAACTCGCATTCCGGAAGCACGCGCAGCCTGTTGCGGACCTCCGAACACGAGAACGGAATGGGTGCTGCGCAAAGCCGGGGTGAAGCGCCCCAAATTGATGAGCGACGTCCATCTTCGTGCCGGCGACATTTGCCGCTCGAATGTGATGATGGCAAAAACGAGCGATACCGTGATCGAAGCGTATCGCCAGATGACTGAGAACAATTTCCGAAGTCTTCCCGTCACGGACGATTCGGGGAATCTGGCCGGAATGCTGGCTTTGCAGGATCTCCTCACCTTGCTGATCCCCTCCTCTGAATCGGGAAGAGCCGCTCGCGAAGTCGTGGCATCGACCCGAAATTTTGCCGCGATTCTCGACGCGGAGATCGTAAACCTGACCGACCACTGCGACGAGGAGCAGAATTTTCTCATGATGGTGGCGGGATCTTCCGAGCCGGTGATGCAGGACAGGATCGCCAAATTGCCAAGCGATCAACTTCTCATCATCACGGGAGACCGCGTCGGCGTCCAGCTCCACGCGGTCGAGGCCGGGGTGCGCTGTCTTGTCATCACAAGCGGCTTCAGGCCCTCTGAAGCGATCATCCACGCGGCAAAGGCCCACAACACGGCGATCCTCGTCACGAAGCGCGACACCGCGTCGACCACGCAGCTGATTCGCGGGGCGAGAACGATTCACTCCGCGGTTTCAAACAACTTTGTATCCTTTTCCCCGGCGACGAAACTCCAGGCTGTTAAAGACAAGGTGAAGAGCACCGGCCGACAGGCGCTTTTCCCGGTCGTTGATCAGGAAACCAACCAGCTCATCGGCGTGTTCTCACGAACCGACCTCGTGAACCCCGATCGCACGAAACTGATTCTCGTTGACCACAATGAGTTTTCCCAGGCTGTGAGCGGTGCCGACGAAGCGGAGATCATCGAGGTGATCGATCACCACCGCCTCAGTGGAAATCTCGTCACGAAAGAACCGATCCAGTTCATCAACAAGACGGTCGGATCGACGTGCACGATTGTCGGAAATTCCTTCCGCACCCACCAGATCACTCCTTCAAAGAGTATCGCGACCTGCATGTGTGCGGGTATCATTTCGGACACGCTGAATCTCACTTCGCCGACAACGACGGACGAAGATCGCAGCATTCTCGCATGGGCCAGTGAAATTGCCGAGCTCGACGTGGATCAGTTCAAAGAGGACTTTTTCTCTGCGGGATCCGTATTGCGCAGCAGCAACATCACCGAGGCAATCGGCTCAGATCGTAAGGAGTTCAACGAAAGCGGTTACCACCTCAGTATTTCCCAAGTGGAGGAAATTGGATTCGACTATTTCTGGCCGGCTCGTGAAGCCCTTCAGGAGGAATTGCGGGACTTGATCTCGAAGAACGGACTCGATTTTGCCTGCCTCATGGTGACTGACATTACCTTAAACGACAGTCTCCTTCTCATCGAGGCGGCGCCGGAAATCCGTGAGCGCATCTCCTACCCGAGCAAAGACACGCACCTTTTCACGCTCAAAGGCGTCGTGAGCCGGAAGAAGCAGCTCTTCCCCTACCTGAGCTCCGTGCTTGCTGAAATTCCCAACGAAGCTGACACCGAATAGGGGCGCTTCAGCGAAGCGCCCCTGCGATTGCATAGGCGGCAACGGTGGAGAGACGGTTTACTCCCCTCCCATCGCCTCGCGACGGGCTTCACAGGCGAGTTCAAACGCCTTCCTGCTGCCGAATTTCAGGACGGAGAACCGAATCGATTCGCGACTGCCGTCCGGACTCGTCCAGCTGGCCTGCCAGAAGCGGTATTCGACGCCGTTGGTGACCTGTAGAATACTGGTCACCCCCACTGCGCCGGAACGGTTGCGCTGGTCAGGCACCGCCCTTGAGCGGGCGGATGCGGTGTTGCCTTCCCGAAGACGCCGACTGTGGGCGAGAATTTTCTCCCGGTATTGCACGGCCTTTTCAAAAGCCTGACGGGTCCCGCCCCAGGCGGAGTCAGAAAAAAAGCGCCCATAGCGGACGCCCTTTCTCTGAATCCGAACCTGCCACCCGTGAGTTCCGACTGACGGTTGGTCGAGTCGGTTGATTCCGGAGATGGAATCGTAATCACTCACGGGAGAGGTTGGTTTGAGATGAATGGTTCAGTTCAGCGGAATTGCAAGAATGTCGCGACGACCGGCTACGTATACCTGGAGGAGAAGCACATCCCCCTCGAAGTTCTCAACGAGGTCGAAGGCATCCTTAACCGACTTCACTTCCTTCTGGTCGATCTGAGTGATCACCATTCCGGGGCGAAGTCCTGACTCGGCGGCCGGCACGTTGTCTTTCACGCTTTCAACGACGATTCCTTTGAGATCGGCATCGACCTGGAGCGCCTCGCGTGTTTCATCGTCGAGATCTTTAACCTTTACGCCTTCGACGAGAGAGCTGTCTGCTGCGCCGCCATTGCCGGGTGCAGGTGAACCTCCGGCGAGTTTGGCTGAATCAAGATCACCCAGTTTCACTTTCACATCACGCTCTTTCCCATTCCGGATCACACGGAAGTTCACTTCCGTTCCGGGAGAGGTGTTGCTGATGTCGAGACGAAGTGCGGCCATGTCATCCGCGACCGCGCCGTTGTAGGCGATGATGAGATCGCCGCCTTTCATGCCGGCCTTTTCAGCGGGAGTGTCAGGACCCACCTCAGTGACGAGGACGCCGCTCTGATCGGCACGTCCGAGTGCTTTCGCCATGTTCTTGTCGAGTTCACGAAGATAGACACCGAGGAAGCCACGCTTCACCGTGCCGCCACCGTCGAGAAGCTTCTCCACAATGTTGAGCGCCATGTTGGAAGGGATCGCAAATCCAATTCCGATGTTTCCACCGGACATACCTGAGGAAATCGCAGTGTTGATCCCGATCAGTCTTCCCGCTGCATCTACGAGCGGACCACCGGAGTTTCCGCGGTTAATCGCCGCGTCCGTCTGGATGAAGTTCTCAAACCCATTCTGGATCACCTGAACGTCGTTACGTCCTACCGCACTGATGATACCGAGCGTCGCGGTCTGGTCTAGTTCGAGAGGGCTGCCGACTGCCATTGCGACATCGCCGATACGCACCTTCGAGCTGTCACCGATGACGATCGACTTCAGGTCTTTGGCTTCGATTTTGATCAACGCCACGTCGGTGCGTGGATCTGTCCCGATGAGCGTCGCTTCATACTGCACCTTGCTGTTGGAGAGAGTGACCTCGATGTCATCCGCGCCACCAACGACGTGGTTGTTCGTGAGAATGTATCCGTCATCCGAAATGATGACACCGGATCCGACGCCGCGCTGAAGCTGGCCTTCACCGTCTCCGCCGTGCTTGTCAAAAAAGTCATCCGGCACCTGAGGGAACATCCGTTTGAACATTTCCTCCTGCTGAGGATTGCGTTCGCGCTTCATCGTCTTACTGGAGGTGATCATGACCACAGCCGGCATGACTTTTTCCAGAGCGGGCGCGTAACTGATCGCCACCTCCGCAGCTTCCTGGACAGGCTTTTTGTCGATCGTGAGTTTCTCTTTCAGATCGGAGAACTTCACGTCGTCAGCCTGCAGACCGGAAACGGCCATGGAACAGATTACCCCGAGCGATAAAAACCGGGGTAGTTGGGTAAATCGAATCTTCATCATTAATAATTTAGAGGTATAGGTTATCTTAAAAGTGATGCAATTGACTTCATAGGTCAGTTTGCTGTTTGCCAAGTAAAGCGACCAACGCGAGTCTTTCTGTCTAACTTTTAGAGTTCTTCTATTTTCACAATGGAATCAGTAATCCCCCCTGCACGCACTTCCGATACCGAATTCACCCCGGCCGAGAAGCAACGCTACGCGCGTCATCTGACTATTCCTGATGTGGGCATCGAAGGCCAGAAAAAGCTGAAGGCCGCTAAAGTTCTCTGCATCGGTGCCGGTGGGCTGGGTTCCCCCGTGACGATGTATCTCGCCGCAGCCGGGATTGGCGAGATCGGTATCGTCGAATTCGACAAGGTCGAGTTTTCCAACCTTCAACGGCAGATCGTCCACGGAACCGGCGATGTCGGAAAGCCGAAAATTGAATCGGCAATCGCCCGTCTCGCCGATATCAATCCGGAAGTCAAGGTGACGCCCTACCCGACCCGTCTCACGAGCGGGAATGCGATGGAGATCGCGGATCCCTACGATCTCATTATCGACGGAACCGACAATTTTGAAACGCGCTACCTATCAAACGATCTTGCAGTCCTGACAAAGAAGCCAAACGTCTACGGTTCGATCTTTCGCTTCGAAGGTCAGGTCTCCGTCTTCGCACCTCATCTCGGAGGGCCCTGCTATCGCTGTCTGTTCCCGACTCCTCCCGAACCCGGCCAGGTCCCCAGTTGTTCCGAGGGCGGTGTTCTCGGCGTGCTTCCCGGTATCGTCGGCTCCCTGCAGGCGAATGAAGCCATCAAACTGATTCTCGGAATAGGAGAACCGCTCATCGGGCGTCTCGTTCATTTCGACGCGCTTGCCTTTCGCTTCCGGGAGATTAAATTGCGAAAAGACAGTGAATGCGCCGTTTGCGGGGACCATCCTAACATTACTGAACTGAAAGAAATCGAATTTGCCTGTGATATGAGTGACCAAAACGAACTGCGCGAAATCAGCGTGCACCAGCTGAAAGAGAGAATGGCGAGAGACAATCAGTTCATTCTCCTCGACGTGAGAGAGCCTGCCGAAGTCGAGGTCGCCAAGATACCCGGGTCCGTTCTCATTCCGTTAGGCGAATTGGCAGATCGACTCGGGGAACTCCACCCCCGCGAGGAGATCATCGTTCATTGCAAAGCCGGTGGCCGGAGCGCTCAGGCACTGAGAATTCTGAACGACGCCAACTTTACCGATGCCTGCCACGTTCAGGGCGGCATCAACGCCTGGTCGCTGGAAATCGACAGCACCGTTCCCCACTACTAGTCTGCGATGACGCTTTCAGACGAGACGCTGGCCCTTCTGCGGTGCCCTGCATCAATGCAACCACTGCGAGTCGCGACCGATGACGAGGCACGCGCTGCCTTCGGTGAGGACAAGTCCGTCCACGGAGCTCTGATCTGCGAGGACGGCTCACGGCTCTATCCGATCCGGGACGGTCTTCCCGTTCTGCTCGAGAGCGAGTCAAAAACGGGCTGATCTCACTCGTGTTTGGAAATCGAGCTGCCCGTCCAGCCCATCTTGTTGTTGAGCACGTGGTAGAAGTTCTGCTCAGGCATCGCGATGAGAGGCATCTTGAAATCGGCTTTCCGCATCCGAACGTGAGCAGGCTTCGAAATCGTGGAAACGAGCTGACCGTCCACCATCAGAGCCAACTCATCTCTCTGTACCGGGACATCAAAGAGAATCTTGCTCTTCGCATCGACCACAAGCGGTCGAATCGCGAGCGTGTGAGGACAAATCGGGGTCAAAACAAAGACGTTCGATCCCGGCTGAACGAGCGGCCCGCCCGCTGAAAGGGAGTAAGCGGTCGATCCCGTTGGCGTTGCGAGAATCAACCCATCCCCGGTGTAGCGGTTCGCGACGAGCTCGTTCACGCAAGCCTCCACATGGATGACACGGGAGTCCACCCCGCGGCACAGAGTCACTTCATTTAACGCGTAAAAACGTTCGAGGACCTCGTCGTCCTGAACGAGTTCACCGCTAATCACAAGCCGATCACTTCGCAGGTAGTTGCCGGTCACGAGCGCCTCAACAAGGGCACCGCTGGTTTCCGCAGTGGCGCAGGTCATGAAGCCGAGCGTTCCCGTGTTGATCGCAGCGATCGGCTTGATTTTCTCATCCAGCTGCCGCAGCACCCAGAGGATCGTTCCATCGCCACCGAGGACGACGAACAAGTCGACGAGCGCGCTCAGTTCAGCGAGGGGAACACCCTCGCCATCATCGAGGAGCCCGGCTGAGTTTTCCTCGAGAACGAGGGGCACTCCTTCCTTGGTAAACCGGTCGATTAAATCCAGTAGCAACTCGCGTGCGCCCGGTTTCGACGGATTCGCGATCAGTCCAATTCTTGGTGTCTCAGCCATGCCAGAAATTCAATGTTCCCATCTGTCCCACTGATAGGTGATTGCGTCAAACCACACCAGCTTTTTCCCAGCTCATCGCCCACGAAACTCCGGATCTTGTCGACCGCCTCGTCGTGAAGCTCCGGATCACGGACGATTCCCCCTTTGCCGATCTGCTCTTTCCTGAGTTCGAACTGCGGTTTGATCAGGCAGACGATGGACCCGTCGGGCTTCAGCACATCAAACACGGGCCCCAGAATCAGAGTCAGCGAGATGAAAGAAACATCGATGACAACGAGGTCAACCTTCTCACCGATATCTTCCGGGGTGAGATAGCGGAGGTTGATCCCTTCGCGGGCGACGACTCGCTCATGGCTGCGGATCTTCCAGGCGAGCTGATTCTTCCCGACATCGTAGGCGAAAACCTTCGCCGCCCCCCGCTGCAGCACGCAATCGGTAAAGCCCCCGGTAGACGCACCGGCGTCGAGAACAACCTTCCCTTCGACGTCGATTCCGAACTCATCGAGCGCCTTCTCGATCTTCAATCCGCCCCGGCTCACGAACTTAGGCCGGTTCTTCACCGTCACCTCCGTGTCATCTTCGATTTTGAGCCCCGGTTTAAAAACTCCTCCATGTCCGCCGACAAGCACTTCCCCCGCAAGAATAAGGCGCTTTGCCATCTCGCGTGAATCGCAAAGTCCACGCCGGTGCAGCGCCTGATCGAGTCTTTCTTTTGCCATCTAAATATACGGTCACGTAACCTTTACAGTAACAGCCCCGTCTAGCCTTGTGTAAAGAGTCACTCGACTGAAAATTTCACGAAACGTATTTCTCCTATGATTAGCAAATCCCGCCGCACTCTCATCCGTCTCGCGGCACTTTTTGTGCTGGTGACAGGTGCGATCGTCTCGCTGACCTGGTTTTTGGGAAATAGAGAACTGGCGCCGATGGCCGCATCAGAGGCCTCCGCGCCCCTGATGCGATCGGTCGAACGACTCGATGCGGCGTTCGAAGGTTCATGGAAGCAACTCGAGCTCGAACCGGCGAGACAGGCTTCTGATCACACCGTGGCGCGTCGTCTCTCGCTGGCGCTGACCGGAGCGACTCCATCCCTCGAGGAGATCCGGCGCTTCGAAAAACTTGCTGAGAGCGGCGATCCGACGCAATCCTGGCTGGACCACCTCTTCGCAGACCAACGTTACACCAACTATGTCGCGGAACGCTTTGCCCGTGCCTTCGTCGGAGTCGGTCCGGGACCGTTTCTGATCTACCGTCGCCGGCGAATGGTCAACTGGCTCTCCGAACAGCTCGCGATGAATCGTCCCTACGACGAACTCGTTGCCGATCTCATCGCCTCCGAAGGCACGTGGACAACGAACCCGGAAACCAACTTCATCACTGTGTCGGTGGTTCAGGACGGCGACAACAAAGGCCCTGACGAAGTCAAACTCGCAGCCAGAACCTCGCGTGCCTTTCTCGGAATCAGTCTCGACTGCGTTCAGTGTCACGATGACAAATTCGGCGATCGCTGGAAGCAGGAGGACTTTCATCAACTCGCCGCCTTTTACGGGCAGGCTGACATGACAATCAGCGGGGTGCGGGAAAAGTCAGAGAAGAGCTACAAAACCGCTTACCGGGGCAAAAAAGATCCCTCCGTCGTCGAGCCCAAAGTTCCCTTTGCAGAAGAGCTGATGCCTGAGACGGGCTCCCGTCGAAAACAGCTCGCGCAGTGGATCACCGACGGGAACAACCGCGCCTTTGCGAGAGCCACCGTGAATCGAGCCTGGGCTCTGCTCTTCGGACGTCCGCTCGTCGATCCGGTCGACGACATTCCTCTCGAAGGCCCCTACCCGGCCGGATTCGAAGTCCTCACCGACGAATTCATCCAAAGCGGACACGACTTCCGGTATCTGCTGCGGCTCATCGCCGCGAGTGCCCCTTTCCAGCGGGCCAGCGATTCAGGCGATCCTGACAAACCGGTCACGATCGAGCAGGAAACCGCGTGGGCCGCCTTTCCCGTGACCCCGCTTCGCCCCGAACAGGTCGCCGGCAGCATCATTCAGAGCGCATCCTTCCGGGCGCTCGACAGTGACTCCCATATCCTGAACCGGTTCCGGCGGTTTGCGGAAACGAACGACTTCGTGAAGCGCTACGGCGATCAGGGCGAGAACGAGTTTCAGGAGGAATCCGGAACGATCCCGCAACGGCTGCTCCTCATGAACGGGAAGCTGGTCGGGGAACGCACCGGCGAAAACCCGCTCATGAACAGCTCGACGCGCGTGGCCCATTACTCCTCCTCCGAAAAGCAGGCTGTCGACGCCGCGTTTCTCGCGCTCCTGACGCGTCTGCCCACGCCGGAGGAGTCAGACCATTTCGCCGCGAGCCTGAAAAAGAAGAACCCCAAGGCGAAAGCGCGGGCGAGTGCCGACCTCTATTGGGCGCTGATCAACTCAACCGAATTTTCCTGGAACCGATAGCACACCTGTCATGAACACATCACCCTTTGGAGCCTGTAACGGCAAAGACCACTTCTCACGCCGCTTCTTCTTGCGAAGCTCCGCCCTCACCGGTCTCGGTTGGCTGACGCCGCTCTCTCAGCAGCTCGCCCTCGGGGCGGAAAAATCAGGCTCCCGTCCGAAGTCGGTCATCGTGCTGTGGATGCAGGGTGGCGCGAGCCAGTTGGAAACCTTCGATCCTCATCCTGACAGTGCCATCTCCCACGGGGCGAAAGCGATCAGGACGTCCCTGCCCGGCGTTCAATTTGGTGAAGGCCTTGAGCAGACGGCGGAGATGGCGGCGGACTTTTCCATCCTGCGATCGGTCGTGAGCAAAGAAGGAGACCATGCCCGTGCGACCTACAACGGGAAAACCGGCTACCGCCCCTTCCCCGGCCTCGTCCATCCGGCGATCGGATCCATCATCAATCACGAACTCCCCGCACCGACACTTAACGGAAAACCCGTCGATATTCCGACGCACATCTCGATCACGCCAGGTCAGTTCCCTGCGCGGGGTGGCTACCTCGGTGCCAAATATGATGCGTTTCAGCTCTTCGACCCCGTGAATCCCGTCCCCGATGTGAAAGCCTGGACCGACGAGGAACGAACCGCCCGCCGCATGGGCTCGCTCGGCGTTCTTGAGAAATCCTTCGCGAGCGGAAGAATCGCGACGCTGGAGAAAGAGCGCACGCTTCACCGGTCATCGATCGAACGGGCTCAGAGCATGATGACTTCCGACCTGCTTGCGGCGTTCAACGTCAAAGAAGCACCGAAAGCCGAGCGAGAAGCATTTGGCGAAACCCGTTTCGGACGCGGCTGCCTGGCCGCGATTCGACTCGTGGAATCCGGTGTTCGCTGTGTCGAAGTCACGCTGAATGGATGGGACACCCACATCAACAATCACGAAGGCCAACTCAAGCAGAAGAAAGAACTCGATCCGGCGCTCGCCTCACTCATCAAAGGGCTCAAGGAACGCGATCTCTACGATAATACCATCATTCTCGTCGCGACCGAATTTGGCCGAACCCCGAAACTGAACGTCACCGAGGGGCGGGATCACTGGCCGCACGGCTTCAGCGTTCTCATGGGGGGCGGTGGCCTGCGAACCGGGCAGGTCATCGGGGAAACCGATCCGACAGGGATCAGTCAGGATCCGGCGGAAAAAATCCGGGTTGAAGACATTCACGCGACAATTCTCACGCGTCTTGGAATCGATCACGAATATGAATTCATGACCTCGATTGGCCGTCCCATCGCCCTGAGCGACGGACGACCGATTTCGGCTTTGCTGTAAACACTCAACCCTGTCGGGTATACCAACTGACAGGGTTAAGTCGCCAAAGACTCCGAAAGCGACAATCCTGCTCCGGGAGATGCGGCGAAGACTCCCGCAGTCAGCAAGAGTCAGCACTCTAACAAGACTAGTCGAGCGACTTGATCTTCATGTTGCGGAAAGAAACAACGTTTCCGTGATCCTGGAAGTTCAAGTGACCTTTCGTCGGCTTACCGAAGTTCTCGAATTTCGAAAACTTGCTCGCAGCGACCTTGGCATCCCAATCGGCGGAACCTTTGACATACTCGCAGTATTTCGTGCCGTTCATGTAATGCTCGCACTTCTCCGGCGTGATGATGACATGGAGCGTGTTCCACTCACCGGCGGGATTGGTAGCATCAACCTCAGCAGGGTAAAGCTGATAGAGCCAGCCTGCCTTCTGAGGGTCGTGCCCCTCGACATTGTCCTGAATCTGAACCTCGGGGCCCGTTCTCCAGGGAGTCGCTTCGGTCTCAGTGACGTGATACATGAAACCGCTGTTACCGGCCGGAGAGATATTGTAATCAAATTTGATTTCGAAAGCACCATACTGATCCTTCGTGATGATGTCACCGCCGCCTTTTTCAGTGAGCGTGATGGCACCGTCCTTCACGACCCATTTCTCATTCACGTCCTCTTTCTTGTAGTTACGAAAGCTGGACATGTCCTTGCCGTTGAAAAGCAATGCCCATCCTTCCGCTTTTTCAGCATCGGTGAGAGTGTTCGGAGCGGCTGCCGCCGGAGCCGGCGTAGGGGCTGAATCATCCGGTTTCGCAGCGTCATCGGAAGAAGGTTTTTCGCATCCCACGAGAGAAATGAGTCCCAGAAATGCGGCGGAGAAAAGTATCGATCGTTTCATTACTGCGATGTATCACTTGGCGATACCTCTGGCAACTCCATGAAACCGTCTTTTTCACTCTTCATTTTCGCCCTGACCCTTCTCGCCTATCCCGCTTTCGCCGCCGAAAGACCGCACATCGTCCTCGTCATGGCCGATGATCAGGGCTGGGGGCAAACCGGCTACAACGGTCACCCTCAGTTGAAGACGCCCCATCTCGACGCGCTCGCCGCCGAAGGGCTGCGTTTCAACCGCTTCTACGCCGGTGCCTCGAACTGTTCACCGTCGCGTGCCACGGTGCTCACGGGGCGGACCAACGACCGGACCGGCGTTTTCAACCATGGCTTTCCACTCCGACTTCAGGAGAAAACCGTTGCTCAGGCGCTGCAGAGAGCCGGCTACGCAACGGGGCATTTTGGAAAATGGCACCTCAACGGGCTGCGGGGCCCCGGCGCGCCCGTTCTCGGTACGGACACGCACCATCCCGGCGCTTTTGGATTCGATCACTGGCTCACCGCGACGAACTACTTCGACCGCGATCCACTCCTCAGCCGCATGGGTGATTTCGAAGCCTTCACCGGCGACTCGTCCGAAGTCGCGATCAGTGAGGCCGTGAAATTCATTCAGGAGAAAGCCCCGACATCGCCGACTTTCACCGTTGTCTGGTTTGGGACGCCGCACTCCCCCTTTCTCGCCTCGGAGGAGGACAAAGCCCCTTTCGCCTCGCTTCCTGAGAACTATCAGAATCAATACGGAGAGATCATCGCTCTCGATCGCAGCATCGGCGACCTGCGTGACGGGCTCATTGACGCAGGCATCGCGGAAAACACGCTGATCTGGTATTGCAGCGACAACGGAGGTCTCGCCGAGTTTGGTCCCGAAACGATGGGAGGGCTCCGCGGATCCAAGAACACGATGTATGAGGGAGGCCTCCGCGTCCCCGGCATCATCCACTGGCCCGCAAAAATCAAAGAAGGCCGCATCACCGAGTGTGTCGCCGGAACCGTCGATATCTTCCCGACAATCGCTGAACTCGTCGACCTGCCCGCCGGCTCGATGCTGCAGCCGCACGAGGGAATCAGCCTCGTCCCGCTCCTGAACGGTGAGAGTCAGGAACGCGATAAAGCACTCCCGTTCCGTCATGATCAACGCGGCGTCCTCGTCGAGTCGCGCTACAAGCTGCTCCATCAAAAAGGAAAATACGAACTCTACGACCTCAATTCAGATCCCGAGGAATCGGTGAATCTTTTCCAATCGAATCCGGAAGTCGCGAATCGAATGAAGGCGGAATACGAAGCGTGGAACGAAACCGTCGAAGCCTCCGTCGCCGGAAAAGACTACCCCGGCGGCACGCTCGATCCGAACCAGCCGGAGCGCCGCTTCTGGCACAGCGATCCCGATTACGCCCCGTTTCTCAAAGAACTCATGAAACGCCCCGAGTATGGCCCCTGGGTCGAAAAGCAATTGAAGCGGAAGAAATGAGCCGCCGAAGACAGCTCAAAAAAGTATCCGATTGAAGACGATTTACCCATACAATTCACCACGTGTTCCAGCGTGCGTTACGAAGATCAGGTGAATTTCCTCGCCTTCTCCAGAGTCTCGCAATTCAATGATAGCGCGGTTATCCCCAACCCTCAGGCGCCAGGCACCGCTCCAGGTCCCCTCATCACTTTCACATTGGGGGCCGCAGTCGGATCACTTAGCAACGCAAGTGCATCAACGGCATCGAACACTTGCCTCGCACGTGCCTTGGGAATTCGTTTTAGCGATTTAACAGCCCGCTTGTGATACCTCAGTCGGTGCATCCCACTTGGCGACGTGCTTCGTCAGCACTTACAAAAGCATCAAGATTTCCGGAATCGATATCAGACCGCGCTTCGCGAATGGCGCTTTGCTCACCCTCGGTCAAATCCAGCCCATACGTTTCAATGAAGTCGATGAACTTCTCGTAGGGGATCATCACTTCGGACGGCGTTCCGTCTTCGGTGTATAGGATTCGTTTTTCCAGAGCTTCCACTGCACTCATGTTAAAAGTCTACGCTAATTTTGGGATTCTGTCGATTTCAAGCTTTCGCCTTCCCCTGACGGCTCAGTTATTGTCACGCCAGTTCTAAATGGCTCTGATTCAGGCGCTGAAGCTCTAAGCCTCCGATCGCCTCTCCTCTGCGCCCTCGTGCGAGAACGTTGACTTCGGCGGCGCGGCGCCGGGCTACGCATCTGCAACTCAGCACCGCTCGACATCGACTTCGACCTTGAGCCGCTGGCTGCCGTTTCCGACAAAGGTGCCTTTGAGAGGCTGCACGTCGAAGTAATCGCGTCCGTGCCCGATTTTGATGTGCTGATGTGCGGGAATGATGTTGTTGGTAGGATCAAACCCCACCCAACCGGTCGCGCGCGAGTAGGCCTCCACCCACGCGTGGGTCGCGTCGGAACCCTGCAACTTTTCAACGCCGGGAGGCGGCAGCGTCTCGAGGTATCCGCTCACGTAGCGCACCGGAATCCCGATTCGCCGCAGGGCGACTATCATAACGTGAGCAAAATCCTGACAGACACCCTGTTTATTCTCAAGCAGCGTCACGACGGGAGTCGTCGTATCGGTCGCCCCGGGAACGTAATCAAACTCGTTATAAATCCGGGTCATGATTTCAGAGGCCAGCTCGATGCTGTCACGTCCGGGCTGCAACGATGGTTCCAGAAAGGCATCGATCTCTGAAATGCGAGGACAGGAGAGCGTTGGAAGGAGGAAGTTGGCGAAATAGAGACCGCTCTCGTCGCAGTCCCCCATCTTGAATTTCGCCGAAACGTCATCCCACGCCGTGCCGCTCCGGGGGATCACGGGATCGCAGATCTGCTTCACGATCGTCGACGTCGCGACCACCTCGAGGGACTGGTGCGATCCCTGAATTTCAAAGTAGAGCGTCCCATTATCCCAGTAGTCCCTGCGCTCCGCCTGAAAGTGCGGATTAGGACTCACCTCGACGGTATGCTCAACCGTCTCCTGGCTCGGGCTCGCCCCCGGGCGCAGATGGGCAATGCTCTGGCACAAGTCAATCCGCCCTGAATACTCGTAGGAGGTGAGATGCCGAATCCGGTAGCGCACTTCTGTTGTCATGACTCGACGGCGTGGCTGAAGTAGGAGACCGTGATCTGATCCGAAAGGTTGATGAAGAAATCGCGCAGCTTTCGCAACTCGACGACGAGCTCGGCATCGAGAAAAATGCCGGCATCGATCTCAATCGCGATCCGCTCATTCAAGACGGAAAGCTCTTCACCTGCTGCCGCTACGAGCGCACGAGGGTGAGCATGCTGGGAGGGGTCGGGGATTTTCTCACAAATCTCCGCGAGCCGGTCGATGACGTGCTTAATCGATCTCGGGTAGTCGACTTCGCCGAGAAGCAATTGGGCCGTAAATGCCGTCTGAGGCTTGTCCTGATAGCGTCTCTGGTAGGTTCGTGCGCTGTCGAGGATGAAAAGGAAGGACTCATTCAAGAGCGATTTCATATCGTCTTCGAACTTCCCTTCGAGGAGAAAAATGAGAAGAGACGTGATCATTTTCCCCCGCTCAATACGGCGCCCTGCATCAAGCAGCGCCCACCCTTCGTCACGCGTCATGCTGTCGAGGTTCAAACCGAGGAACCCGGAGAGAGTGAGTTGCAGCTCAAAGAGGTCGGACGAATAGTTCAGTTCGGGATCACTCTGTTTTGATACCTTCCGCCACAGCTCTCCCGCCGACTCAATCGCGCGAATACTCGCCGGTGACCACGACTCACGCGTCGCCTGGGTGGCGTAATGAAATCGATTCAGATTATAGGCGATCCCGGCGGGGCACTCGGGATCGAGCAAAACCATTTCAAGTCGTTTGTCCTGATCGACCACGGTTTCGAGAAGCTTTTCGGAATCGAATACCTCGAAGAGCGCTTGAATGAGAAAATTCTCGTGGTCGACTTCGAATTGATCATCGTTCGAGAAGCCCTGTTCGCGACAACTGAGAACGCGACTCGCAAATCGCGACGCGGCATGAGCCCGCTCTGCGTAACGCCCGCTCCAGAAGAGATTCTCCCCCTTCTGGCTTGGTACAATGTCAGGCACGGCGGGATGAGAACGCTCGAGCACCGAAGCGATGCTGAAACCGCCCGGAAGGCGCCCCGTTGAAATCCACACGTCTTTCGACTCGCCTTCCCCCCTCGTCGAGACGACCGAACCGTCGGCTGAGCTCACCCTCGCGAGTCCTCCCGGCATGACGACGGCCCCTTTTTCTTCATCCGGAAACGAAAAGGCGCGAAGAACGGCCCCGCGTGGAGCCAGACCGCCCGATCGAACCGTCGGAACCGTGGAAATGCGAAGCTCCTCCTGCCCGACAAAGCTTTCAGGATGCGCTTTGATTCGAGCCTCCAGCGCTTCGAGGTCGGCTGCGGAGAGACGACTCCCATACTGGGTTTGAAATTCGTGATGGTGTCCGACAGACTTGATCACCATCTTACTGAGATTGGTCGTGACGTGCGAGAGTGCCTTTGACGTTCCGCACCACCACGTGGCTACGGGAGCGAGCTCGAGCGACTCGCCGAGAAAGGCACGGCAAAGCTTCGGGAGATACGGGTAAAAACCGGGAGACTGCAGCACCTCTGATCCGGGATGGCTGGCAAGACTGACCCGCCCCATCCGCATCACTTCGAAGATTCCGGAAATGCCTCCGCCGCCCCTGATTTCAGATTCGAGGGCATCGATTCGCTTGCCCGGCATGAGCTTCCAGATCACATCGACGGGAACAAGCCCCCGCAGCGTTTTGATCCAGACCTCCCCGCCGCGAACGGTCAAGTCAGCGGGGTGAACGCGGAGAACGCCACAGTAATTGGCGAGGAAACTGATTTCGGAGTCCTCATCCTGTCGCGACGGATCAAGAATCACCACGAGCGGATTCTCCTTTCCCCCGGGAGCCTGACGAACCAGAAATTTGAACCAGTCGATAAAGAACTGGCCGATCTGCTCGACGCCGCAGCGCCGGAAGAGTCGGGGCAGGACTTTGTTGATGACAGTGCGGTTCTCGAGCGCGAGCCCGAGCCCGAAAGGACTGTCGAAGCGATCATTGACGACGAACGGATTTCCCACCGTGTCGCGCGCAATATCAAAGGCCGACATCCCCAAACCAACGCAATCCGCCCCCGGGGTCAGGTTGTGAAGCGAACGAACAAAGCCGTTGTGAGCGAGGAGAATCTCGGCGGGAATCAGCTTTTCGCTGAGCATTCGCTGCTCGCCGTAGGCATCTTTCAACAGGGCCTGATAGAGCCGTGTCCGCTGGGAAATGCCCGATTCGAGCGGCTTCCACTTCTCAGAGGAAATCAGCCAGGGTAACGGATCAAGCGTCCATCCCGCATCCGCATCGGCCTCGACACTGGCAGGCCGGTAAGCGAGCCCGCGCTCCCTCGAAATCCGTGAAGCAACGGATTCCCAATCATCGAGAATATCCCCCCCGTGCCGGCTGATAGATTCGAAGAGACCACTCCACTCCGGAATCACCTCTCCATTGGAATCAAATGCTTCATCACGTCGGTTCGGGAGAGGAGCATATCCAAGAGAGGCCATCGAAAACGGGGATATGGTACTATCCGAAAAGGTCGTGCCTGGCATTCCGGCACCTTACTCCATTTCAGGTGCTTGCAAGGCTAAGGTTTTCGAAGGTCGAGCGTGTGCGAAAACTCAGCAGAACGGCGCTCCACAACGACAATCGTGACCGGAGCACCGCCTTCGTGTTCCTCGAAACGCGTCTGAATCAAGGGCTGTATGACCGGATCCGTCTCGATGAGACCTGGTGTGTAACCCTGCTCCCAGAAACGAGCCCGACGTCGTGACTCCGCCTCGCGCGCATTCACGGGAAACGTTTCGTGACTCCTCCCACCGGGATGACTCACGTAGTAAACGCACCCTCCGAGGGACTTGCGGTTTCTCGTGTCGACGATGTCGATCACGAGCTGAGTCTGAGCCGGAATCGAAGGATGCAATGCGGAGGGAGGATCCCAGGCCTTGAAGCGAACCCCGCCGACCCATTCCTCTCTCGTAGAGCCGGGCGACATCGGAATTTCACGCCCGTTGCAGGTCACCATGTGGCGTCCCTCGATCATTCCGTTCACCTTCACCTGCAGGCGCTCGACCGAGGAATCAACGAACCGCGAAGTGCCGGCGCTCGTCGATTCTTCACCGAGGACGTTCCACGGCTCAAGCGCACTCCGCACTTCCAATTCCATCCCGCCTTTCGTGACAAAACCGAATCGGGGAAACCGGAACTCGAAGAACGGGTCCAACCAGGAAGACTGGAAAGGAATTCCCGCGTCGTTGAGTTCCTCACATACCTCGAGGAGATCCTCTTTGACATAGTGCGGGAGTAAATAGCGATCGTGAAGCGTTGTTCCCCAACGAATTGACTTACTCGTAAAAGGTTCATTCCAGAACCGCGCGATGAGCGAGCGAACGAGCAGGTTTTGAACGAGAGACATCTCTCGATGCGGCGGCATTTCAAAACCGCGCAGTTCGAGCAATCCCAGTTTTCCGGTGTTGGAGTCCGGTGAACACAGCTTATCGATGCAGATTTCGGCGCGGTGCGTATTCCCCGTGAGATCGGTTAAGAGATTCCGGAGGGTTCGGTCGACGAGGCCGGGATTATCCACGCCCTTGTGCAGGGTTTCGAGCGCGATATCCAATTCGAAGAGCCTGTCATCGCGTCCTTCATCGACACGCGGAGCCTGACTCGTGGGCCCGATAAAGAGGCCCGAGAAAAGGTAGGAAAGCCCCGGGTGATGCTGCCAGTAGCCAATCAGACTCGCGAGAAGAGAGGGACGTCGGAGAAACGGACTGTCCGCCGGAGTCGAGGCACCCATCACGATGTGATTACCTCCGCCGGTCCCGGTATGGCGACCGTCGATCATGAACTTCTCCGCGCAAAGACGCGAGAGCCGCGCCTCTTCGTAAAGAGCGTTCGTATTCTCGACCATCTCCCGCCACGACTTCGTCGGGTGAACATTCACTTCGATGACGCCGGGGTCTGGTGTGACTTTCAGAGACTCAATCCGCGGATCAACCGGCGGCTCGTAGCCCTCGATAATCACTTCCATCGAGGTCCGCTCCGCCGCGAGTTCGATCGCCGCTAACAGTTCGAGATAGTTCTCGAGAAAAGGAACCGGGGGAAAGAAAATATGAATCCGGCCTTCGCGGCATTCCACGGTGAGCGCGGTCCGCGGGATCCATTCGTCTTCGTTGAACGTCGGACCGCCATTCAAATAGGGATCGAGAGGATTGGGAGCGAGCTCCGGCCATTCAGCTTCCATCGGAGAGCGGGGCTCAATGACATCCTCTTTCGTGGCCGCCCGAATCGAATCCAGCGGAATCCGGAACCCCATTGCGGAAGCGCCCGGAATCAGAAACAGTTTTCCGCGTTTGAATTCCCACTTAGCGCCGACCCAGCGTTTGGAATCGGGTTGCACATACATCGGGAGGATCGCCCCGGACGGAACTGTGAGCCCGCGCGTTTCGAGGCGGGCCAGCGTTTTCACTTCGAGAGAAGCCTCTCCTTCGAGCGCCTGCGACGGATCCTGACCAACCGGCAAAGATGACGCTTTCCAACGATAGTAATCAAAGTCCTCGTAGGCAGGCGTCACGCAGTCCTCTGAAATCTGAAGGATGAAAGCGATTTCCCTGAGCAATTTTTCAGGATCGGCCAGGGTATGCGAACCCGGCTTCAGGGGGTCCGCCATCGTCGCGGCGGAACGCCACATCGGATAACCGTCCTTTCTCCAGAAAATACCGTAGGCCCAGCGCGGGACAGGTTCACCGGGATACCATTTCCCCTCCCCGATCCAGAGCAGACCACCGGGAGCAAACCGCTCGCGAAGCCGCTTTGTGAGATCCATCGCCCGCTCGCGCTTGGCAGGACTGTCGGCGGTCGTATTCCACTCGTCCCCTTCCATGTCATCGATCGAGACAAAGGTCGGCTCACCGCCCATCGTCAGTCTGACATCGCCCTGATTCAACATCTCATCCACCTGATCACCGAGCGCATCAATCGACGCCCATTCGTTTTCGGTGTATGGCAGGGTGACACGGGGATCCTCGTGAATCCGCGTGACGACATTCGCAAAATCAAATTCCGCCTCGGCCGGCTCGATGCCGCCTTCCACGGGAGCGGCGCTGGACGGCTCAGGGGTGCAGGCGAGAGGAATATGGCCCTCGCTCGCCATGAGCCCTGAGGTGGGATCCAACCCGACCCATCCGGCGCCGGGCAGAAAGACCTCCGTCCAGGCGTGGAGATCGGTAAAATCCGTCGCGGGACCACTGGGGCCGTCGAGGCATTCTTCGTCGGACGACAATTGAACGAGATAACCCGAGACAAATCGCGAAGCGATCCCCAGTTCCCGGAAAACCTGACACAGCAAAAAGGCCGAATCCCGGCACGAGCCGGACTTGAGCGTCAGTGTCTCCTCACAGGTCTGAACCCCCGGCTCCATTCGCAGTTTGTAGTCGATCAGCTTCTCGAGCTTACCATTGACCGCGACGAGAAAATCGTTCGTATTCGTTCCGACGAGTTCTTTGAACTCAGCCGCGAGTTCGTCGACTTTCTCACTGTGATCGGAGCGCCCGAGGTAAGGGCTCAATTCGTTCGCCAACTCCTCATCGTAGGTGAAGGGATACTTCTCGGCTGATTCCTCGAGAAAGAAGTCGAACGGGTTGATCGCGGTAAGGTCGGCGATCAGATCGACCGTGATCTGGAGCTTGTCCGATTTTTCAGGGAAAACGATTCGTGCGAGGTAATTCCCGAACGGGTCCTGCTGCCAGTTAATGAAATGATTCTCAGGATGGATCGTCAGCGAGTAGGAAAGGATCGGAGTCCTGCAATGCGGAGCGGGCCGGAGCCTGACGACATGCGGATGAATCGTGATCTCCTTGTCGTAGGTGTAGCTGGTGTGGTGGTAGAGAGCGACTTGAATCGACATAGGAGAAAAGAGGAAGAAGGTTTTCCGGTTGGAAGAAAGACTGGTTCAGCCCTGCTTCTGAGTTTGCTGCTGAGCCTGCATGCGGCTCGTGACGTAGGCCTCAGCGTTGGAAGGCGGTGCCTCGCGGCAGAGAAGAAAGTACCGCTGCATGATCTCCCACCCGATTTGATTCAAGTCACTCTGAATACTGTCGACGTAGTCGTGGAGGCCCATTTCCCCGATTTCCTCCACGCCGGAGAAGTTCAGGCGGGCAAGCAACGCTCCCGTCTCCCGCTCTGCTTCGTTCAAATAGTCCCCCCGGGCTGTCCCGGAGATGAAGTGGAGCAATTCGTCGATCTTTTTCACGCAGTAACGAACCGATCTCGGAAAGGTCGACGAAAAGAGAAGAAGGCTGGAGGCGTTGGCCGCATTCACTTCCCCGCCATAGCGCTGCCGGTGTTCCGCGGTCGCGCTGCTCGCACGGAGCATCGTGTTCCAGGCGGAGGCGGCGTCTTTCTTCGGCAGGAAATGAGGCAGATCGACGATACGACTCGTTTTATCAGCCCGCTCGAGATACTCACCCAGCTGAACAAAGGCCCACACATCCGTTCGTGGAAGCGAGGAATACTCGATTCCACGGAAAATGAGCGAGGACTGCTGCGTCATTTCGCAGATCAACTTGTGCCTGTTCCAGTCGGTCGGATTGATTTGCTTCAACTCCAGCCACAGTGAATTCAGCTCGATCCACATTTCCTCTGCGATCTGGTCGCGAATCGCACGGGCATTCTCCCGTGCAAAGAAAACTGATTTCAAAATACTCTGAGAATTCTCCTCGGAACTCACCATGTAGGTCAAGAGATCCTCATCGGACTCCGAATCCCCCATCGCGGTGACTTCGAGCAAAGGATGCCATTCGTGCTGGTCCCCTTTGAGAGAGGCGGTTGCATCGAGGAGTTCACTTTGATGGGCAATAACGAGACGCGACAGATTATCTGCGCGCTCAAGATTGCGGCTCATCCAATACAGGTTTTCGGCAACGCGTGATAGCATGATCAGGATTTTTTACTCTTTTTGAGAACCCAGGTGTCTTTACTGCCTCCACCCTGAGAGGAATTGACGACGAGAGATCCTTTGCGCAAAGCGACGCGGGTCAGTCCACCCGGAATGACAACGGTATTTTTGCCAGTCAAAACAAATGGACGGAGATCAACGTGACGCCCCTCCAGTTTGCCATCGCAAAAGGTCGGGTGCCTCGAAAGCGAGATCACAGGCTGCGCTATGAAACCGCGCGGATTGTCTTTCACTTTTGCCCGGAATTCGTCCCGTTCCTCTTTCGTAGCAGCGGGTCCGATCAGCATTCCGTAACCGCCGGCTTCATCGACCGCTTTGATTACGAGGTCGTCGAGGTTTTCGAGAATGTATTTGAGGTCATCCTCATTACTCCCCAGGAAAGTCTGAATGTTAGGAAGGATCGCCTCCTCTCCGAGATAGAACTTAATCATGTCGGGAACGTAAGCGTAAGTTGCCTTGTCATCCGCAACGCCGGTTCCGATCGCATTGACGAGGGTTACGTTGCCGGCCCGGTAGGCTTTCATGAGATCGGCAACCCCCAGCGTTGAGTCACGCCGGAAAAAGTTCGGGTCGAGAAAGTCATCATCAACCCGCCGATAGATGACATCCACCTGAACGAGTCCCTGCGTCGTGTGCATGTAGACCCGCTCGTTATCGACGACGAGATCGCGGCCCTCCACGATTTCAATCCCCATCTGCTGGGCGAGAAAGGTGTGCTCGAAATAGGCGCTGTTATACTGGCCCGGGGTCAGGAGCACACACACGGGGTCATCCTGTTGACGAGGACTCACTGCCCGGAGCGAGTTCAAAAGCTCTTTCGGATAGGTCCCCACCTTCTCGACATTCATTTGCCGGAACAGGTCGGGAAAAGTCCGCTTCATCGCGGAGCGATTCTCCAGCATGTAGGACACGCCGGAAGGGCAGCGACCGTTGTCTTCGAGAACACAATACTGTCCCGTCTCGTCACGAATCAGATCGGATCCACAGATGTGAATGTAGGTATCGTGAGGCACCTTCACTCCGGCGAACTCAGACTGATAGTGCTTCGACGTTTTTACGAGATACTCGGGAACGATTCCCTCCTTCAGGATCCGCCCCTCCGAATAGATATCAGCGAGAAACATGTTCAACGCCTTGATCCGCTGGCGAAGTCCGGCATCGATGACAGCCCACTCATTGTGCGGAATAATCCGGGGAAAGGGATCGAAAGGAAAAATCCGCTCGGTCCCCTGCCCGTCGGAGTAGACCGTGAACGTCACGCCCTGTTTCAGGAACGCCCGCTCCAGAGACCTCAGGCTCGCCTGCATCTGCCCCGGCGACAGGTCCGCAAAAAAATCAAGCGTCGGGGAATAGCCGTCCCTCGCCTGACACGAATCATTCACAAAGGCTTCGTCAAAGAACGATTCCGTCTCGTAAGTCTCTATTAGAGGTTTCACACCTCCCTTATAAGCATCCTCCATACCAATCAGAGGAAAATTTTACGACAGGGGTGATTAGAAGGCGCTTCGGTACACTCCTTCGAGGTCACCGGCATCAACCGCAACGGGATTAAATTGTGCGGTCCATTGTTTGGCAGCCTCTTCGGAAAGAAGCTTGATGGAATCCTCAGCGACACCAAGCTCGGAGAGAGACTTGTCCATCGAACAAATCCTGAGGTGTTCCTTAATCCGGTTCTCAAGCGGCCCTGCCTGCCAGAGCGATGCGTAGATCGCAGCAGCCTCAGGGAGGCGAGAGTTAAAGTTGATAACATGTGGCAGCATAGTACCAACTGCCTGCCCGTGAACAACATTAAAATGAGCCGTCAGTGGATTCGCACAGGAATGAGCGATTCCCAACATCGAGTTTTCAATCGCGATTCCGGCAAAGGCGGCACCCAATTGCATACGGGCTCTCGCTTCGAGATCGTTCCGGTCATCGAGGACCCGCGACAGCCCGCTATCCAATAAAACCCAGCCGGCGCGGGAATATTCCGAAGACATCGGCGTTCGATTCGAGCAGACCGCGGTTTCAAGCGCGTGGGCGATCGCGTCGATACCGGTGTGAGCGGTTACCGCGCTGGGCATCGTAACGGTGAGCTCCGGATCCAGAATCGCCACCGCCGCCGCCGCTTTCTTATCCCCGCAGGCCATTTTGGCGTGGGAATCCGCGTCGGCAATCAACGCAAAACTCTGACACTCGCTTCCCGTTCCCGATGTCGTCGGAATCGCGATGAGAGGCAGCATGGGTTTCGTCGCTTTACCGACGCCCCAGTAATCCTTCATCGCTCCACCATTCGTGTAGAGAAAGTTACAGCCCTTCGCGGTGTCCATACTCGAACCTCCGCCGAGCCCGACAATTAAATCAACGTCGGCCTCTTCGGCAGCCGCGACACAGCGATCCACGTCCCGCGTCGTCGGGTTTTCATGCACTTCCGCATAGACGGAAACCGCCAGTCCCGCCGCTTCGATCGAATCGACGACGAGCGTCACCGCGTTGGTCTTCGCCAGTCCGGGATCAGTCACGACAAGAACCCGGCTCGCGCCGATCGCTATCGCCTCCGCCCCGACCCGAGTGACCGTGCCGCAGCCGAAAATGACCTTGCCCCCGGGAATATCGGAGAAGCCCTGAACCCGGTCAGGGATGTCGAGCCCTTCGCACAGGGACTCAATCGTAAACGGGCTTTCTGACATCGTAAGCGACCCTAACCGATCACGCAGTCTCCGCAAACGCGAAGGAACGGCGTGTATAGAGGAACTCGAAAAGGTTTCCTTCGTGAGGCTGGTTCCAGCTGATCCGGTTCGTCGGAACGTTCCCGACATTGAGACGCTCGATCTCAGGACAGTCAAAAAGTTGGTTGATCCACTCGGCGTCTTTCGTCACCGCCGTGAATACAAGCGAGTAGCCGACTTTGTCCAATACTTCGGCCTGAGGACATTCAACGACGCTGGCGAACGGAAAGAGAAACTCACGGAGAGCGAGCGGCTCGTCAAACGAATCCACCCGGATAATCGTCGGCTGAAGGTAGTTCATCCCGTCCTTCTCCTGAAAACGCTCACCTTCGCGATATTCGGCCGTGATATCTTTTGAACCACTCGACTGGAGCCCTTCTTCGACCGCTTCGTTGATCCATTCGGCAAACTTGGGATTCGCAAATCCGGAAAGTTTGGCCGCGGGATCGTCCTGAGCAAGAGGTTTGATCTCGGCGAGACGTTTGGAAATGGCATGAGCGATCTCGTCACCGTACTTCGGCACGACGATCGACGAGGTGCAGATACAGCTTCGTCCGGAGTTCGCCGAGACGGACTCGACCATGGAATCGATATACTGTTCCCAGTTTTCAATCTCATCCTCTCCGATCACGAACTTCGAGTAACCGGTCCCGTGAACTTCGATCCGTTCATCGTTCTCGTATTGCTTCACCGTGGAATCGTCACCGAAAAGCATGACACGTCCGGCGCGACGGATGATCGCCCCTGACCCATCGTGCTGCGTGGGATAAAGGTTGAATGCCTCAGCTGGACAGCCTGCTTTGATAAAGGCCTGGATGATACGCCACGGCGTCCACGGCTCCTCACGACCGGGCTTCAGGAGCACGGGAACCTTCATCGCGATTGCCGGAATCCAGAGTGCATTCACCGCCGGCGAGTTGCTGGGAAGAATCACTGCGAGTTCATTCGTCGTCGGTGAGAAGCTCACCGGAGCACCACCCTGTTCACCATACCCTTTGTCGAGCACGCCCCAGGAGAGTCCCCGGGTGAGACCCTGGAAAATATCATCAATCTGCCCGAAGATACCGCCGAGACGCGTCATGTTCATGCGAATGAGCGAATGCGGGAGACCACTCGTCGAGGCGAGTGCGAGCACGTAATCTTCAGGGGATTGCATCTCGCCCTCGATGCCGATGGGAAGGTCATCGTTCAGAAAAATTTCGCCTGCCTTTTTGGTAATCGCGACGAGCTCCTCGCAGCTGAATTTCTTCAATGCCTCGCGGGCGTCACCCATCTTGTGCAGATCGTATTTGATCATGTCCGAGCAGGCAAAACTGATCTCGGCGGCAGCCTCATCTGTACCCAACTTGGGAACCGTTTGCACATCGAGACTGACATAGGGTTTCCCCTGGCGAAGGATAGGAATGTGAGGAGCGCTCATGAGTATCGGAAGTTACGTTCGAAACAACGCGTTAGCTTTAAACTCAACTCGGGAATTTCTCAATAAATTCCCCGCATCCACCGCGTTCACGTCAGGAACAGGATCAATCGTCCCTCAGAATCCATTCGGGCGCTTTGATCGGGGCAAAACCGAAAATCTCGTAGGCGAGCCTGTGGTATTCGTTCGCGCGAAAGCCCGGCTTCACCTCTCGTTCCTGAGAATGCTGGTCATACCACTCCCGGAACCGCTTTCTCATCTGATCATACTGATAGATCGCGCCGACGCGGGCCACGCCGTCATCATTGAGATACAGACCCGCCATCGTTTCGGCGAGGGTGGCGAATTCCTTCGAGCAGCGCCCCTGACCCGACGGAATCTCCCAGAGGCGAAGTTTGCCATCCGCGCAGGCGGCCACGAGCAATGAATACTTCGCGAGAAAGGCGAGATCGTTCACTGCGGAACCGGCATCGAGCGGATCACACAAGGATTCCCCCGTCTCCATCAACCAGAGTTTAATCTTCCCCTCCGCGTCTCCCGAAGCGCAAAGCATACCTTCGTGTGAACAGGCAAGAGCGGCGACCGAAGCCCCCGCAGGCGGCATGATGACGGGGACATTCTCACCAGTCGTATGAACGTTCCAGAATTTCACCTCCCCCTCTGAGGAGGCACTCGCGAACCTTTTTGAGTCAGCGCTCACCCCCAGCTTCCGAATGGAGGAAGAATGATGACGCCCCGGTCCGTAATCGGTGCCGTCCTTCAGCTTTGAAAGTCGCACATAATGTTCCGCGCCGGCAATGAGGTAGTAGTTTCCGTCAGGAGTGATCACGAGGTCATTGATAGCATCTCCAACGAGGCTCGACGCTTTCACCATCGCTCCCTTTTTCAGATCAAAAACGCTGTGCGCAGGCTTAGGCAGCTCTACCGAAACGAGGCGCTCACCGTCCGGTGTATATCGAATCTGGCTGACGTAATTGTGAAACGGATTATCCAGCACCTGCCCGTTCTTATTCTTCCTCCGGTTGGCAAAATAGAAGTGATGGTATTTCCACCCCTGAAAGCCTGATCCGGCCAACTTCTGAAGGAGAGGAGGCGCCCCATTTGTCTCAGGAGCATCCAATGCATAAATCGAGATCTTGCCGACCGCATCGCCGATCGCGAGCGCCTCGGATTGGGGATGGAAAGCGAGCGCGGTGGCTGCCCTCCCGTGCGGTATCCGAATTTCCGAAAAATCCTGCCACCTCCTCACAACCACCTCGTTCTCCGATTCGATTGTCGCGATATAGCGTCCTTCAAGAGACAACTCTGCAGGAACCAGTTGGCGCTCCTGCTGAAACGGGAGATGCGTCCAGACACCCTTGATTTCGCCGGTGGGAATACCCACAAGCAACGCTTTTTCCTTCTCAAACGACGTCGCGAGAATGCGATTCCTCACCGGGTCTATCCGCACAGCATCGATCGGCATTCCGCAGTCCAAAACGGTGGGTTCCCAGTTCCGGGGAACCACACTCCACATCCGCGCGTGATTGATGCGCCCGACGAGGATACGGCTTCCGTCCGGTGAGAACTTCGCCGAGAGTATCCGCTGCCCGCCTTCGAGAGGCTGCCCCAGTCGCGAACCGGTTTTCCAATCCCACAGCTGATACCGATCGGTCTCGCTTCGTGTGAGCAGCAGAGACGAACCGGAATCCGGTGAAAAGGATCCCGAAAGAACCCGCTCCCCGTGATTGAGACGGGCGAGTCGGGTTCCTGTTTCGGAGTCCCAGACGATGACCTCCCCCCTCGACGTCGCAGCTGATATATACCGTCCCCCACTGGAGAATTCGCCGTTACGAATGACACCGGCGCCTTCGATTTCATCCGCCCACAGCAGTTCCGGTCCTGATTCGAGATCGTCTCGCCACACCGCTATGTGGCCCGCTTGCCCACTGATGACGATCCTGCCATCCGGGAACACATCAAACTGATGCAGGGGGAACGGGCGCGAATTGGTCGGCCACGTCTTCATAGAGGTTCGCTCCGCCTTACCCGAACGAATATCGAAGCGGTGCAACCTCCCGTCACGATCGCCATCGGTAAAGTAAACCTGACTGGCATCATCAGACCAAGCAACCCGCGGAGAAATATCGGACGGCAGTTCAAAATGATGCCGGGAAATCGAAACCGGATTCGAGAAATCCGTTAAATCGAATACACCAATTCCGCCAGCCTCATCACCCGTGGCCCGGTAGCCGACAGCCATCCGGGCTCCGTCTGAAGAAAAGGCATAAAAGGAAACCACGCGATGAGTATCAATCCGCGCGACCGCACCATTCGCAGGTGTAATAAAAACGAGGGAACCTGAAACTTTGTCCCGCCCCGTGACTTCGTCGTAATCACGGAAAGAAGCGACGATACGCCCGCCGGAACGCGGCACGACCTGCAGATTCATCATCTTCGCCGGTTCGTGGACCTCGCGGGCCAACTCGTTCGTCTCAGAATCGTAAAAATGAACGCCAACTTTATGAATACCAACTGCATACCATTTCCCGTCTGGATCAAATACCACTTCCTTGGCGACACCCGAAAAGCGAACCGTAGAAGATGCCCGTCTCAGGTTGGTAAACTGCTGCATCGCGGCGGCGAGCGAGGCACGCGCAATCCGGCTGTCCGGATCCAGCTTCACGGCCTGCGCGAGATAAGGAAGCGCCTCTGCCTTGGCCCCCGACTCACGAAGATCTCTGGCAATTCTGACGAAAGACTTACTCTGCGCACGTTTCGCCGCCTTCTCTCCCGCCTCGGCCTTTTCCCGGAGGCGGACCTGCTCTTTGACGAACTGTGCCCGCTGGATACTCCACGCAATCGCAGTAATGATGACCAGCAGGAAGATGATGGAACCCGCAATCCATTCCTTCGAGTTCCGTTGGATATGCCTCTTCAACCAGTAGGCGGCAGTTAATGGCTGAGCCCTCACCGGTTCCCCGTTGAGAAAGTGCTCGAGATCACGCCGGAGCTCTCCGGCTGAGCTGTAGCGATGGTCCGGCGAAAACGCGAGCGCCTTCATCAAAATTGCCTCGAGATCCGGGGAAATTTTGTCGGCGGAAACGTCTCGCGGGCGTCTCGTGTCCCCCGAGGCAACCCTGCCTATCGTCTCCCAGGTCCCCCCTTCCCCGGAATGGACAAACTCTCCCGTCAAAAGCCGGAACAGCAACGCGCCGAGCGAAAAGACGTCCGTCCGCGTATCCGATTTCGATGACTCGCCTCTCGCCTGCTCCGGCGCCATAAACTGGGGCGTTCCGAAAATCTCGCCGTTCTTCGAAAGCGTCATAGCGGGATCCTCGGCGAACAGATCCGAGCGGATCTCGCTCTCTTGCAGAGCCCGCGCTACCCCGAAATCGAGGATCTTCACTTTCCCTTCTGAGTTTACGAGGATGTTAGCCGGCTTTAAATCGCGGTGAATGATTCCGTTGCGGTGGGCGTGACTGACGGCATCACAAATCGCTGAAATAAGCCTGACTTTTTCCCGTTCGCTGCGCCCTTCGCCGGAAAGCGGTTCCCCCTCGACCAGTTCCATCGTGAAAAACGGGCTGCCGGTCTCCTCGTCCGCTCCCGTTTCGTAAACGCGGGCGATACCGGGGTGTTCAAGTCGGGACGCCAATCCTATCTCACGATCAAATCGGGCCGCGGCCTCAATCGCCCGCTCTGAATCCAACGCCACATCAATAAAGCGGAGCTGCTTGAGCGCCACAATCCGACCTGTCTTAGGCTCCTTCGCCTTCCAGATAACGCCCATGCCGCCCTCCCCGATCTTTTCGAGAAGGTCGTAGCCACCCAGTGATCCAATCGACTCTATGGATAGATCAACCGGATCGGATTCTTCGAGCGCGGCATCGAAGAGCCGGGTATAATTGGGAACGTCCTCAGACATGATCGTCGAGGTATATACCCTCGCAAAATCGAAACACACTTGGCAACCGGATTCAGTGAAAAGTCTCAGGCTGACAACGTTGAAGGACTCTTACGTTAATACAAAGTCCCTGCAAACCTCTACTACGGGGTTGATGACGCTCCATTACACCCGAAAACCGGTTAAACCAATTGCATGCAGGTATAATTTTGCGAGGTTAATTGAGTTTCCCGCGGGAAATGCAGTCTCCCCCGAATGGCCCCACCATTAAGTCACTTCCCAACCACTCGTTGGACTCAGATACGTCTCACGCGGGACAGCGATCCCGAGATGGCGGCCGGGGCGCTCGAAGCCCTCTGCTCTGAATACCGGGCTCCTATCCTCATTTTTATCCAGCGAACCGGCATCTCCGGCGTGGAGGCGGAGGACGCCGTTCAGGATTTTCTTTTAAAATTCATCCGTTCAGGCGGCTTCACCAAAGTGAAACACGCCGGTCGTGCGAGGAATTACATCCTGAAGAGCGTGCAATATTTTCTCATCGATCGCCACCGTGCTGAGAATGCGGAGAAGCGTGGCGGGGACAAGACAGACTCCCTCGACGAGGACAGCCTCGAATCGACCTTCGTCCCGGTGGTGGAAATCTTCGATCGAGAATGGGCGAGAACTATCATGGACACGGCCCTCCTGAAAGTCCGCGAATTCTTCGTTTCGCAGGATAAGGAATCCTTTGGCGACGACCTTTACGGGATCATTGAAGGCCGTCACGACAACCCGGCAAAGCGGTCCGAGATCTGCAGCACTTACGGGATTACTCAAAATCATCTCGCCGTCGCCACGACTCGCTTCCAAATGCGCCTCAAGAAGGAAATCAGAGAGATCGTCGCGAACACCGTTTCGGATCCGACAGAGGTGGAAGACGAACTCCGCTACCTTCGCAATGTCATGGCCGAGACGATGAAGACGGGCTAATTTGTATCATCGACGATTTCCGACCGCTGCGACAGCATCGTTCCCCGCCCGGCCCTGAGCGTCTCGGTGAGCCACGTTCTCATCGCGGCAACGCCCCGATTCAGCGCCGTTTCGCGCACCTCTCCGAGCCCGAGTTTTTCCGAAACCCCGTGAATCTGATGCCGATGTCGCGGCATTAAATTCACCAGACATTCCTGCTTCCGCTCCCCACTCGCAGACTGTAAAACAGACGGAAACAACATGCCGTTAACGATCGAAAGTGCTTCGGCGTCGGGAAGACGGAGCGTCCGCACCGGTCCGAAAAAGAAGAATCGGCTTTCAAATACAATCCCGCCTCCGCTCAACCGGCGCAGTGAACCGAACGACCTCGCTTTCAGCAAAGTCCCTCCCCGCTTCGCTAGGAATCCCCGCACCGCCCCGGGTTCCTTCTCTTTCGAGAACAGCGACCTCAGATAATCCGTTCCCATGAACGTTCCGAAAACGGCGAGGCGGAAAGCAGACGGCGCGAAATACGCAGCCACGATAATCACCATCCCCGACAACACCGCCGCGAGCACCGGATTGATCGCATAGGCGAGCGCCATGAGCGAGAGCAAGCCGAGTCGCGCCGCTTTCAATGCCGTGTCGAGGAGACCGAACGGCGACAGCAGGATGAGAATATTGATTGCATGGCTCACGATCCAGACCAGAAAGAATCCCACGAGGCAAAGCGGAAGCAGAAACCAGTGCAGGCTTGCTGATACCGATGCAAGCGCCGGAACCTGAGCGATGATCTCACTGGTGGCGAGCGCCGTTGTCCCGGCGGAGGGAGCCTCCGTCGCGGCAAGGTGCACCAGGATTTGATTCGCGACCAAAGGGACAAATCCCGCACTGGCAATGATCGCACTCGCCTTATTCTCGAACAACTCCAGAAGATCGAGCGGCTTCTTGAAAAACGGAGGAAGCATCGTGCCGAGCGTGTCCTTGAAAAAGCAAAGCGTCAGGATGAACAGCCCGATGCCCCACGCGAGCGGTTGGCAGTACCAGGGCAGAGCCTCCCGAAACTCAGGCGCGGTTCGAAAATAGGTCCACACGCCGACCCCGCTCACTCCGAGCAGCGGCGAAATCGCAACTCCGGTGATTTCTGAAATCCCCGTCGCGAGACTCACTCCGGGTAGATACGCCTCTTCGGAGATCAGGGCCGCAGCACCGGGAAAACCCGGAGTCTCCTCCGCTTTCAAAGACCCGCAAGCGAGCGCCCAGGCGAGAAGAAAAAGCAGACACGGACATTTCATCTCTCAGTATTTCCAGAATTGGAAACGATTGTCAATTGCGCCAACTGAATTCGGTACCTCATTAAAAAATTGTTACGTCATCGCGTAATTTTCTTTGCAGATATTTTCCACCGCGATTACAGATAAGCAGCGGGAAACACTGACGCAGAAAGATCCGGGACAAAGCTCCATCTCCAACCGGGATTGAACGTAAGCGCCCTTTGTCGTCAGATTCCCCACCCCAATGAACAAATACTCTGTCGAAGTCGTTGCCACCGCAGCCCTCGCTGCCATCCTCATTCAACCCACCCTCACCTTTGCACAAGGGAGGGAACAGGATACCATCACTTTTACCGTTGAAACCGGCGATCCAGCCATCAACGGCTTTACCCCCGGCTCGAAAGTGCTTTTCGGAGGCACCCTGCCACCGGCGACCGGGTCTCTCTCGGCAGCCTCGGAATTGACCGACCCGCGATGCACGCGACCATCGGGTTCCGCGTCGACGCTCAAACTACAGAGCGTCACCGCCAATGAGAGAGCACTCGAATCCCGCTTGCGGTTGAAGCAATCCACCGGGAGTCCAGCCGCAGAGGAAGGCACCGTGATTCGACTCGAAAACGGAGACCTCTTCGCAGCCGGCTCAGAAAAGCTCAGCACCCAGGGACAGGAAACGCTGCGGAACGTCGCCGCAATGATCAATCGGCACGCGTCACCCGAAGTCAGAGTCGTCGTGAACGCGGATCAATCGCTTGAGAAAAAGCGGGCCGATACGATTCGTAATTTCCTCGCCCAATCCAGCAAGATCACGGTCGACCAGATCAGTATCGTGAAAGCAGCCGAAGGCTCCTCATCGAAAGAATACCGGTTTACGACCAGTATCCTCCTCGCGAATCGCAGCTGAGCGACGGCCACAAAAAAGGCGGGCGATTCAAGCCCGCCTTTCCCGTTAAATTTTCAAACAGGCCTTGATGCCTGTTTGCGGGCGTTTTAGTAAACGCCCTCGATAACCTTACTCGTCAGCGCTCCAAAAGGTCGCACATCACCGACTCCATCCCACGCATACTTCGCGTGTGGCTCGCGTCGAATGGCTTCGTCACGCTCGAGGAATCGTGGCATGAAAAATTCATGCGTGAGAGTGGTCAACTCGACCCGGCCATACTCGCCGTAGCCCTTGGTGATCTCCGTTTTCTCAGGATCGACGATCCGCAAAACGGCACGAGGCTGTGGCGCGTAATAGGTCACGCTGTAGTTGTTTTCGGGAAGCTCCTCGGGAATTGATACCGCGAGCCCCATGAGCGTATTGCCATAAGTCGGCACGAACTGAGCTTTGTTCTCGAGCACTTCCTCCTGAAGAAAACGTACGTATTCGGGAGTCATCGAAGTGCCTCCACAGAAACAGCCTTTAATCCCGTGATCGGAGATCGAAATCCGCTCACCGATCGAGGCAAGAAGTCGCGGAGTCGTGAAGATACAGGAAATGTCGCGGTGCTTGATGATCTCAACCGCTTGAGACATCACGTGCGCCTGATAGCGTTCGACCTGGTCGAGTTCTTTACGCCCGATGAGTTTCTTCACCCAGCGGGGATCGAGATCGACGTGATAACAGCTGCCCCCGCGATGGTTCGCGAGATGCTCAACGGCAAGACGAAGACGACGAGGACCTGTCGGTCCCACCATGATCCAGTTGCCGCCCTTCGGGAAAAACTCATCACTCAGCTGATCCGAGAACTGCTCGTAGTCATGCTTGTAATCCTCCCAGCCGACACGCTGCTTCGGAAGTCCGGTTGTGCCACCCGTCTCGAAAACGTTGAAAGGACGCCCTTTATACGCGTTCGGCACAAAACGCTCGTTCTTCTCATCGCGAAGCCACTCATCCTGGAAGTGAGGGAATTTCACGATGTCATCGTAACACTTCACTTCCTCACGGGGATCCCAGCCCGCTTCCTTTTTCCAGTCCAGCCAGAAAGGGCAGCCGGTTTCATCTGAAAAGTGCCACGCCATCATTTCGCGGACACGTTCGTCGAGTTGGGATCTTGCTTCGTCAGCGGTCATGAGAAAAAGAAGTAATGTAGTAGAGAAGTAAAGTAGTAGAGAATCTGAAGTCTTACGGAAAGAATTTACGAATGGTTTCAGCAGATGGTTTCTTTGTGAAGAGAGAAACGACGATCATCGCAACGGCACCCACGCCAAAGCAGATCGCAACCGGCATAACACCGCCAACGGTGTATTCGTGCCCGCCGGATTTGATAAAGAAGTAGAGCCAGCTCGCTGCAACGGCGAGAACGCAGGCATAAGCGCCGGCCTTCGTGGCACCCTTCCAGTAAAGCGCAGCGAGAACGAGCGTCGTGAGAGCGGCAAATCCGGAGAAAGCCCAGATCGCGAGATCGAAGACGTTCTGCTGCTGCTCGAGGAGCAGCGAGAGCCCGTAGGTCACGAGAACGATCGCGACGACGAATCCCCTCGCGATGAGGACGACCTGCTTATCAGAGAAACGTTTTTCACCCACTTTGTGGAGAACGATGTCGTTCGTGAACATCGTGCCGAGACAGAGGAACTGTGAGTCGAGCGATGACATGATCGCCGCGAGAATCCCCGCGGTGACGAGTCCGACGATGATGGGGTTCGAAACGAGGAACTTGAGCGTGAGACTGAGAACAGCCCCCACGCTGGCGTCGGGAAGCCCACCCATGATTTTGATCGCCGCAGGCGGCCAGGCTTCACCCGGAGTCGCGGAAAACACGCCGGTCGCCCAGAGGCCGATCAGCACGCAGGGCACCCAGACGATCGCGATACAAAGCGGGTGTGCGATCACGGTGAGGCGAAATGATTTCGCGCTCTTCGCGGTCAGCCAGTGCTGGAAAAGGTGCGGGAACATTCCCACGGAAAGCGGGATGAACATGTAAGTCAGGAAAGTGAGATACGGGAAACCGATTTCACGCATCGAAGTCCCCGCTTTGCCCACAACCTCGAGCTCACTCGGAGTCCGCACGAGATGCGCCGCATTCGCCTGTTCGATGGCAGCCGTCAGTCCGCCCAGCTTGTTCGAGATGAGATAGAACGCCAGCACTCCCATCGCCATGAAGACGAGCGTTTGGAAAGTGTTCGCCCAGGCTGCGGCACGCGAGCCGCCGGCGAAAATATAGGAAAGAACCACTCCGCAAATAATGATACCGGTGAGCCACGACGGAATCGATCCGCCGTAGGTGGCGAAGACGTCAGGGAACATCCCCTTGGTGAGCGGCCCGATCACGCGGTAGGACCCGATCACTCCGATGAGGAGGTAAGGAACGACGAGGAGCACGAGAATCGGGAAAAGCACGTAGCCAAGTCCGTTCGACTCGAAACGGCTCCGGAAGAACTGAATCTGGGTCACGTAACCGTGGCGTTTCGCAATCGCCCACACTTTGATACCGATGAGAAAGAAACAGGCGGCATGGATCAATCCCGAGGACGAAGCCATGAGACCATAGGTTCCGACTCCGGCCTGGAAAGTTTTACCGGTCGAGCCGACGAGCGCGAACGCTGTCATCGTCGTTCCGAAAACCGACATTAAGAGCATGAACGGCCCGATCGAGTGACTCGCGACAAAGTAATCTTTTGAAGTGCCTCGGAAGAGACGTCCACTGAACAGCGCCAACCCGAGCAGCAGCATCAGGTAGATCGCGAGAACGATAATAGGCGTCGTCGAAACCGGCGCAGCCGCCGCCGGTGGTGCGGCCTGGGAGAGAAATGAAATCATAAAATACGGGTGGTAAAAAGAGTCAGAACACCGGTGACAGCGTTCCGACTAACAGGGTTGGATGAAGAACCTAAGAGGGTTGTGAGGTTGACCTGACAGGGTTAAACCGGCAGATCCGGAGGTTCGAATCTGCCGTTCAAGTCAGAGCTTCAGTCTTTTCCATCCGCCCACTCTTCCAACTCAGTTGGCCAGGCAAACTTAATGACAAGGGACCAGAAAATCACCGCGACGAGCGAGAAGGCGGCATGATAGGCCAGCCCTACCGGCATGAACCCGAATACGAGATTGGGGTTATCCCAGTTCCAGGTGTCCTGATGGAGCACTGCAAAAAGGATGAAGACAGCGATGATGATCTTGTTTTTCATGAATACGGCTCGTGAAGTGTGACAGTCGAATCAGCGGGCCAGAGCGGCCACTTTCTCTCCTTCGCTCAACTCGTAAGCGTAGAGGTGAGTCTGAGTCATGATGTAAAGGGTTCCGTTGGCAACGATTGGAGTTGAGTAAATCGGCTGAGGGTACTCAACGATGTTGAGCTCTTCATACTCTTTTCCGGCTTTAAGAATAACCAGCTCACCGTCCTCGTTTCCGAGAAGCACTTTGCCGTCCACGACGAGAGTCGAACCCCAGATGTGGGAAAGCGTGTCGTGCTCCCAGTATTTCTCACCGGTCTCGGCGTCGAGGCAGAAGATGCGACCGGAATAGTCAGCAACATAGACGAGTCCGTCAGCTACGGAAGGAGTTGAAATGGTGCGGCCGATCTCTTTGAACTGCCAGACGATCGCATCCTGTCCGCTTCCCTTCGAGGGATCGATGCAGGTCACGCAACCAACGCCTTCGCCGTGCTCCGGATCCTGACCAATCGCCGCGTAAACTTTCCCGTTGTAGGTGACCGGAGAAGAAATGATCTCGGATGGTCCGGGATAGGTAGCGTATTTGATCGGCTCACCCGCTTCGTCGAAGCGATACTCTTTCGGACAGCAGTCAACCTTCCAGAGTTCCTGGAGGAGATTGAAAGTTTCGTCGCCGTCTTTTTCCTCGTCGAACTGATTCGCGTGGAATCCATAAGTGAATCCGTCACCGGCACCGAAGACGACCGTAGGGTCACCGGCGATGTCCGCTGCGAATGCAGGTGAAGACCAGTTGCAGTGCATCGTGCGCTCACCAATTCCGCTCGCTTCCTCTGCAACGAGCTCACCGGTCTCTTTGTCGAGAGCGATGAAACACGGGCTGTAGGGAGCGGGAACGTTGATGTGTGACCAGTCGACACCGTTCGAAGTGCTCGCGAACACATACTTGTCGGAAATCGTTACCGAACTCGAAGTGATGTTGTGAGGGAAAACCCCGAGGTCGCTTCGCATGTCGTAGCCCCAGACGATGTCGGCGCTCTTGTCGTCGAGTGTTGCAGGCTCAGCGGCGTCGAGACCTTCGAGTCCGCCATTCTGATACTTGGCTTCGTCCTGGAAAGGACCGTCGTTTCCGTCGCTCATTCCATAGACGTCGAGGCAGATGATCTCGCCGCGGTTCGTCACGACATAACCATACTTTCCGTCAACGGCGAAAGAGGAACACACTCCGAGGAATTCCCAGTCGGAGACCTTTCCCGCACCGAGTTTCGGAACCGCAAACTGCCAGAGCAGCTCACCGGTCTTCTCGTCGAAACACATCACGATACCGTGGTCGCCCTTGACGGAATCGATCCGCGGCTTCTCGTTGTTGGTGCCGATGTAGACACGACCGTCTTTCACGGTGGCGGTGCCATAGGCCTGGGATCCCATTTCGATGACCCACTTGAGATGATTGGCACCCTCCGCGTAGGATTTATCAGTTTGCTCACCTGCGGTGAAATCAGTTGGAAGCCCCTTCGCAGGAGACATCATATTGTTACTTCCGTTCCGTCCCCACTGAGGCCACTCTCCGCCGCCGGGCGCAGTTTCCTCAGCGTTGACAGGGTTCATGAAGCCGACTGAAGCGCCAACTCCGATCGCCATCAGGCTGCTTAGGTTAAGTATTGATTTCATCATGACAGATTGGGGGAATCCAGGTTTATGGGTTCGTTAGAGAAAGAATCAGTTATTAGGAGTGATTTGAATATTGTCAACGAAGACAGTTTTCTGCGCTTGCGGTGAAAAGCCGAAGATTCCGGGAGCACCGGTGGCGTGTGCCTTTTGGTGTTCGACTTCGATCGTCCACGCATCCGGCTCAGCCTCGCCTTTTACCCAGGCTTTGGCACGAACAACACCGGACCCGTCCCCGGCGATGTCGACGCGGGTTTTAAGTGTATACCAGGTGTTCGCTGAAATACGGAAAGGAACCGACTCCTTGAGGCGCTCGTGGTTCGAGCTCACTTCGAGAATGTTGGCGTTGCCTACCAGCGAAATGATGTAGCGCTGATTGATGAGACCGACGACCGATTTGATGCGGCGGTTACCATCTGTCATCACATCGGCCTGCGCGGTGTAGTTCGAGGAATCGGGATGACCGATGAATGAAAGTGAGCGCTGGAAAAGCACCTTGTCGAGCGTCTTGGAAAGCGCTTTGCCACCGTCGATGTCAACGACCTCCCACTTGAGGCGGGCGCCGATCCAGGGAAGCGGAGGAAAGTCAAAGGCACGTCCCGCGACTGAACCACCGGGCTTGGCCTCGAGTTCGTAGCCCTCAAAGTCTTCGCTGTAAGGCAGGCTGGAAATAACCCGTCCTCTGAGAATTCCGGTGAGCCCGTCCATGCTACCCTTCCAGGCACCGGCGGAGAGACTTGCGTCATCAGCGGCAGCGATCGTGTTGCCGTCGAAGCTCGCGTCCATTTCAGCCTTCACTTTGGCGGTAGGAGGCACAAAGGCTTCCCAGCTCACGTCAGCGTTGTCGATCTTGCCAACGACGACACCGTTTGCATCGAGCTTGCGGAGAGAAACAGTCGTCTTCTCGCCTGCCTTCAGGAGAACATCGGAAGGAACCGGAAGAAGCTTCGTCGCCTCACCTGCTTCAGGCATTTTCTGCTCAGGAGCAGCCGCGTAGGTGATGCCGCTGTTCTCGATCGCGAAAGCGTAAAACTTCTCAGTCGTGTGAACGTAAACCTTGCCGTTGCAGATCGCAGGAGAACCAATGCAGTTTCCGTCGAGTTTGATTTTGTTTTCCACGACCGGCTCGTCGCCTGTGATGTTGATCACGAAGAGTTCACCGGGGAATGTGGGGATGATGAGACGTCCGTCGACCAGCGCCGGCGAAGCGTGCAACTGAGAGTTCGCGAGTTTCTTCTCCCAGAGTTTTTTGCCAGTGTTAGCGTCAACGCAGAAAAGCGAACCCGTCTTCACCATCTGGTAAACTTTGCCATTGTGCAGAACCGGAGAGCTCGTGAACATCTCGAGCGCGGCACGCCACTGCTCCACGGAATCGGGAAGTCTCGGTGCCCCCTTCTGCGCTTCATCGATGACACCACCGGTCTCGTCGTAGTCAGCAGGAAGATTGATTGAGAAAAGTCGTCCCATCTCGGTGGTGTCGAGATTCTCTTTGCCGTGAATTCCGATGAGTCTGTCACCGAGAATCACCGGCATGCTGTTGATGCCGCCTTTGGAAACCTGGTAGCGCCAGAGAGGCGTTCCATCGAGGAGGTTGACGCAGACGATGTTTCCGCAACCCGTTCCCGAGTAAAAGACGCGCTTGCCGTCACGTGTCTCCACGAATGGCTGGCTCATCGAGCTGTCACGAAGGAAGGGAGGTCCAACACCCGGTGTCGATGACCAGAGCAATTCACCGGTGTTTTTATCAAATCCGAAGAAGCGGTCACGGGCAGGACCGTCAGCGCCCCAGTAGCTCGTAACGCCGCGAATGAGAGCGATATCACCGTCGATAACCGGAGCACCGGCACGACCGTTGGGGAAAGTAAGACGTCCGAAACGCTCGATCATCGAGTGCTGCCAGACTTGGTTCCCGTCCTTGTCGTAACAGGTAACGAGGCCGAAAGTCGTTGCTACAATCACGTTCTCAGTCTCGGGGTCGACCGCCGGAGCGCCCACGGAGTAACGGTTGTAGATCGTATCAGAGATAAAGTCGCTGTTGGCGCGCTCCCAGATAATGTCGCCGGTCTTTTCGTCACGAGCCTGGAGCACTTCCTCCAAATCAGGACCCGTTCCGCGGTATCCCCAGGTGTAGAGGCGACCGTTGAAAACCACCGGTGTGCCCTGCCCTGAGATCTCATCCGTCCAGACAGGCTCCTCGTTCAATTTGAACCCTTCAAAACTCTCAAGACTCACCCCCGTCTGAAGCGGGCCACGCCATGAAAGCCAGTTACCTTTGTGAATATCTTCCCCCTGAATAAAGGCAGGAGTTCCAACAGCGATGAGTGCGAACAAGGCGCGACGTAGAGATATCATAGGACAAAAGGAATCGATAACGAATACAAAACGATCTGTGAAGCTAAAAGGTCTAACCAACTCCGCAAAAAGTATTTCCAGCATAATTGCGTAGATTAATTAAATTAATACATCCACCCGCCGGACCGCCGATTTGAGCAGAAATCCTGCCGACCTCCGATTTTGGTATTAGTTTTACTAATGATCTAATTTTGTTTCGGAAATCTAAAAGAGAAAAGAGTCACATTTTGGCGTGAAATGGTCAACAATCATCGTGCAGATGCCACGAACATCCATCATCGACCCGACCAATCCAAGAGAGCTCGACCCGAAAAACGCGGAGGATTTCACCGAACTGGTAAAATTACACCACCGCGATTTGCTGGTCTATGCCCGCGCGCTGTCCCGTGATGCCACGACCGCGGCAGACCTCGTTCAGGATGCCTTCGTCGTTGCTTTTGATAAGGTGAATACCTTCGACGTGACTCGGGATTTCGCGACGTGGATGCGGGGCATCATACGAAATAAGTGGCGGGAATGGTTGAGAAAGAACCAAAAATACGAGCTGACTGACGAGCTTCTTGCACAGATTGATGCCGACGTCGCCTCGTGGCAAAACCAGCGCCTCAACGAATCGAACAACCTCTTCGACTCGCTGGATCAGGGACTGAAACGTCTTCCCGATACCCTTCGCGACGCCGTGATCGCCTTTTACTACGAGGGCCGAAACGGCGATGAGATCGCCGAGCGCCTTGAGATCGAACCCGCGGCGGTGCGAAAGCGACTTCAACGCGCCCGCACCATCCTCAAACAATTTCTGGATCAACGCATTGATTCAACCACCTCATCCGAACAGGAATCATGAAAGACGACTTCCCTAACAAGACAACCCCACTGCCGGGTGACGAGCGATTCGTGAACGCAGCGCTCGAAGAGCACGCGCGACTCGGCTCAAACAGGAACGACGACGCCCTCATCGATCGGATCCTCCTCGAGACGGTGAACCGGAAAGAAACGACCGTGGCGATCGCCGCCGTCAATCCTACGCCCTGGAAAAGCCTCGTCATCGGCGTGACCTCGGCCGCAGCCGTTCTCGCTCTCGGGTTCTTCTTCCTTCAGTCTTTTCAGCTTCGCCAATCGTCCGGCCAGCAGGAAGAGGTGCATTTTGTCGTCCGCATCCTCGACGAATCCCCCGCGATGGATCGCGTCGGCGCCACAACCGCGCCGACCGTCGCTGCACAGCCGAGCCGTAACCCGATCGAACCCACCTTCGCGAAAGTGGATGCGGTGGTTCGCCCGATCAGCTCGATGGCGAACGATTTCCTCGAGACTCAGTTCGGGAAGTCCTTCGCACAGCTCCCTGAGAAGCCCCAGCGTCACGACAGCTTCCTCATCTCCGCCGCCGAATTGGTGCAGGAGGACAACGAGACTCACTTCAATGGTGACGTCTCCATTGCTCATGACACCTGGAAGATCGAAGCCGCCACGGCCTCGGTTCCCAAGGCAGGCAGTGCCGGGGTGGATGCCGGAGAACGCTCCCCTTCCCTCAGCGCGTTTGACGTCGTCGTCACTCAGGAAAACCCTCAGCGCACCGTGCACGCGAAGAATCTCGTTTTTGACGCCGTCACCGGCCACTTGATCCTGACAGGCGTCGAATCGATCTCATCCGCAGAGGGTAAGATGACCAAATTTGCGGCAACCGACCGACTTACCCTGACGGAAACTTCCTACGCGATCGAAAGCCTCCCCGCCGTCAAATATGCGAGCCCCCCGCTTGTGAAGCCGGGCCGGAACTGATTCGGCCCGTCGTTTCCTTTTCACTCAAAAGCTCTCCCGGAAAACCCAGCAGCGAGACGACCGGGTCAGCCCCCAATGAAAAGGAGCAGCGCAAAATCGCGCGTGCGTGCTGGAGCACCTCACCGCGACTTTGCCTGCCCCTCTTAAAGTGGGAACTGGGCGATCTACTCTGAGATCTCTTTGATCTTCAAATTCTTCCAGTTCACTTTGATTCCACCGCCGGAGTGAATCTGGAGAGCGATTGAACCGGTTGCCTTCGCGATCTTCTCATCTTCCAGGTCGATCATCTCCGTGCCGTTCAGCCAGGTCGTGACGTGACCTCCGACGACGCGGATTTTCATCGTGTTCCACTCCCCGTATTTGAGCGCTTTTTGTGCTTCCGCATCAGGCTTAACGAGCCATCCGCGACCGTAGGATTCGTAAACGCCACCGGAGTCCTTGTTCGGTGGAGCCACTTCGACCTGCCAGCCCGAGATCTTCGTTCCGTCCAGTGACGAGCGGAAAAAGATTCCGCTGTTCCCATCCGCGGATTGTTTGAAGTCTACGGTCAGCACGAAATCTTTATACTGCTTTTCGGTCGCAAGATAGCCATACTCGGCATCCGGTCCGCTTTCGCAAACGAGCTCGCCGTTCTCGACATACCATTTCTCAGTCCCGTGAACTTTCCAGCCGCTCAGATCCTTCCCGTTGAACAGGGAGACGCCCTCGTCGGCGGCTGCGGTTCCCGGCTGCGACACCGTGAGGCCGAGAAAGAAGGAGAGAAGTAAGCAAATCGTTTTCGTCATGCCACGAGTGAACGGCATACCGTCGAGATCGTCAATTCACGCAACCGCCTGACTGGAGACGAGATCGCGCCACAATCAGGCTGGCCAACCTCCATGAAAAACTGATAACTGGAGACGTAACCGCTTCGTATGATGAAAACTGATTCCACACCCTCTTTTTCCCGCCGCCATTTCCTCTCAACCGCCACAGCAGCAGCGACCGCCGGGGGGCTTTCACTTCCCGGGTTGATCGACTTGAAAGCCGCTGCAGCCGACGGAACCGGCGAGACCGACCATTTCTGGTACAGGCTCGCTCCGATTGACGGCCCCTACATAGACTCGCACCGGGACAACAAGGCGTTCGCGCGCACCGATGATCAGATCCATCTCTCCGAAGACAACGGGAAGACCTGGGCGCACAGCCTCGATTTCCCGGAGGCCAAAAAGGTCAACTTCAGCTGTATCCTCGGAAACGGGAATATCGTCTTTTCGACCGAGGCGAAGCTGTTTCTCAGCACCGACAATTTGAAATCGTATCGACAAATTGTCGTGAAAGACAGGGACGGCAGCGACTACATCGAGCACACACCGAAAGATCCTGAGAAACCGGGCCACTACTACCATTCTCTCGACGGCGTTCACACCTGGGACATCGACGGCAAAGAAATGCTCGTCTGGGGCAACTACACCAACGTCATCGGCGGCTCGGCCCCGGTGAACATCTACTATTCGACCGACAGCGGCGAGACCGTCAAGATCGCGTATTCGTTCGGACAGAATCCCAAGTTCCAGGAGAAAGGCACCGATCTGGAAAAGGGCCCCCTGCTAGGCGCCGCCGACAATGACGTCATCTGCCGGCACATTCACTCGGTGATGTACAATCCGGACGAAGGCGCGTTTTACGCGTGTTCGGGAGATATCGATCGGGGCTTCGGTAACGAATGCCACTGGCTGCGCGGGACCTACGACGGGGACGCCGATTCCTGGGACTGGAAAGTGCTCGTCTCGGTGAATTCCAATTCGCGCCACAAGTCCGGCGGGATCCATTTTATCAACGGCGAACTCTACTGGGCCGCCGATGCAAACGGCCCCAAAACCATCCGTGAGACCTACGACCGGGGCATTTTCCACTGCGCCCCCAGTGACCTCACGAACCTCGACAAGCACACGAATATGTTCAATCCAGGCTACGAAATCGGGGTCATGATCATCGAAGACGACTTCATTCTCGCGGCGCACTGCGCTCCCGCATCGCCTCACGACTGTGGCTTCCTCGTTTCACCTGATCTCGGAAAAACGTGGGCGCAATACGACCTCAAAGAGTTCGGGAAGCGTTCGGGGGTGCGCTTTCATCAGAAAAACAGCGAAGGCTGGTTCCGCGTCGACCTCCGCACCGGCTGGGTTGACCCGAGCGAAGTGCTCTTTATCAAACCGAAGCCGATCGCGTAACGTCCCCTGCCTGCACCGGGAAACGAACCGGCGCGGAAAGATCCGATCACGGGGCGGCGACCTGCGCCTCTTTCCAGTTTACCATAACATCCGGAAAATCAGTGAAGAGCCCGTCGACGCCGGCCTCAAGAAACAGCAAATTCATGAGCTCGTCTGCAGAGCTCACCGTTCTCGGCAGGTCATCGACACGCAAGGTGTAGGGATGCACCGCGAGATTTACCGCATGAGCGTCTTTGACGAGATCGCTGATCCGGCGATTCTGCGGTGAGTCACCGGTGATAATGGTGCTGATCGAAGGCCCGATTCCGTCGACAATCGCAGCCAGTTCAGCGAGACCCGGGGCGGTTCTCAAGTAGGGAAAGTCCGTGCCGTCGGCCCCTTTCCTGCCCCCGGACAACAGCATCACGAGGTGCCCCTCCCAGCCAAGCTCCTCCCGAATTCGCTTCACCTCGGCGAGCCCGAAACATTGAAGCCAGCACGCGTCGTCTTTGCCGACATAACCGAATCGCTTCAAGATCGGCAGCACGATCGCGCTGATGTCATGCCCCTGTTTACGATGCCAGTTGGGCTGCTTGATCTCGGGGTATATTCCGACGGTTCGCCCCGTGCTCGCGTTGAGCCCTGCGATGAACTCCAGCTCCTCCTCCAGCGTCACGATTTTGAAATGTCCCGTTCCTCCGGGGAATCGATTCGGGTAGTAGGGCTTTCCCGTTTTCGCATGAAACCGCTCGGTCACCCGAAGGCGCTTGAGTTCAGCCAGCGTGAAATCGAGCGCGTAGTAGCGTCCGTCTTCGCGCTTCCGATCAGGAAACTGTTTCGCGACATCCGTCAGCGTATCGATGTGAGTATCGTGCAGCACGACCGGAACATCATCGCTCGACAAGACGATGTCCTGCTCGAGAAAGTCGGACCCCATCGCATAGGCCATCGCCTTCGCCTCGAGCGTGTGTTCAGGAAGGTAACCACTCGCCCCACGGTGTGCGATGACAATGGGACCGGTCTCCCCCGCACCCGCGCATAGCGGGAAGAGGGTAAGAAGTGCGAGTAAATGGACCTTGGTGATCATTTGGAATTGAAATGGTGTTAGCCAGCTTCGTCGGGTTCGGAAATTCCGGCAATCTGTAGAGTCAGCGTCGAAGCCGTCCCGCCAAATCCCGTAAGCCCTCTACGCGGGCGACACTCCGAGACTCTCGAGCAAAAGTCCGTGAATATCGCGATTCTCCATGAAGGCGGGGAAATTCGCGCTTCCCGGCCCGACGGCGCAAAACTCTACGAGTTCACCGGTGTGATTTTGACTCGTCCAGCCAACCCCGGTGTGCTCCCCCACAGCGACTCCGGCACCGCCCTTAAGCCCCTGAGCCAGTTTCGTCTGATCCGGTGTCAGCGCCAAGCCTGTGTATTTCCGGAAGGCGGCGCTCAACTTGTCGCCACTGAGAGCGTTCAGTCCGTTCTGCTTCATCCACTCGAACGAGCGGTTGAATTTCGCGAGCCGATCGAAATACGCGTTGCTGCCGGAGTAGGATCCCGGACCGAACTGCTCGTCAGGCTTCGCTTTCACTCCGTTCATCTGAATTCCGCCGCAGCCGTGGTCGGTCGTCACGATGAGCAGCGTGTCAGGATGTTGATCGATGAACTTGACCGCTTCCCCGATCGCATCGTCGAACGCCAGCTGATCATGAATCGATGCGGCGACGTCATTTGCGTGACCGGCATGATCAATCCGCGCGCCTTCGATCATCAGAAAAAAGCCCTCTTTCGAACCCTCCAACCGGGAAAGAGCGGCCCGGCTCATCTCCGCGAGCGTCGGTACCTCCCTGTTGAGAGCGGAGACGTTCCTGCGATCGATCTCATAGGGCATGTGCCCTTCGCTGAACAGTCCGAGGACAGAGGCTGAGCCACCCGATTTCTCCATCGCAGCCAGCTCCGCCCGGTTCGTCACGCGCTGATAGCCCGCGCTATCATAACGCTTCAACAAATCGGCCTCAAAATTCCGCTGCCCGCCACCGAGGAGGACATCCACGTGACGATCGAGATACTGACCCGCGATCACCTTTTCGTCTCCGCGGTTCGCGACGTTTGCGGCAAATCCCGCCGGCGTCGCATGAGTGATCGTCGCCGTCGTCACGAGTCCGGTCTTGCGACCTGACTTACTCATTTTCCCATGTAAGGGCGTCACCGGCTTTCCATCAGGAAGAAGATTGAGCACGCCGTTGTCGACGCGCATTCCCCCGCCCCACGCGCTGGCGGCGGCCGCGGAATCCGTCACACAACTGCTGTTGGAATAGGTTTCCACCAGCGCACGAACCACGGGGCATTCGCGGTAAAGCTGTGTCCAATTGGTCTCACCCCCGACTTCCCCCTCGCCGTGGCGCTGCCGGAAGAGGAGTGCCAGAGACAGCGCCCCCAGGTTCATACCGTCACTCACCATGAAAATGACGTTGCGCGCTTCGCCCTTGTTATCCGGGGCCTTGCGAGTGACTTCAGCCTCCAGGGAACGTTCCGCACCGAAGAGAGCGGTGGTCCCGAGTGATGCGGCTAAGAATTGACGACGGTTGGTGGAAGACTTCTTCATACGGAAAAGGTGGCTGGTTTTGAAAGCCCTAACGACGAAGGTCGCGGGGTCCGAAACGGTATCCATAATAGTGGTCGCTGGAAAATGCCTGTTCGCGCCAGTCTATGTCGTGCGCCCGGAGACAACGCCTAACCGATTGACACGTGACCGGGACCGTGGTGCCTTCAATGATGAAACAAGTGCTCGCTGCGATCGGGATCACGCTCGTGTCAGGATGGAACGCAACCTGTCCCGGTCAGACCGGCGAGCCCCGATCCAACTGGCCGCACTGGCGGGGCCCGACCTTCACGGGGACTTCCGATTCCGCAACACCTCCCATCGAGTGGAGCGAAACGAAGAATCTGCGGTGGAAGGCACATCTTCCCGGGCCGGGACACTCGAGCCCCGTCGTGTTCGACGATTACGTCTTCATCACGTCCTCGATTCCCGTGGGGGAAAAGTTCCCTCCGAAACCGGACACCGCGCCGGGCGCACACGACAATCTCCTCGTCTCCAGCAAGTGGCAGTTTGCCGTCATCGCTATCAGCCGGAGCAGTGGAAAGACCATCTGGCAAACCACGGTGCATGAAGCGATCCCGTCGGAAGGTGGCCACCACACCGGCACCCTCGCTTCCGCTTCTCCGACGACTGACGGCAACAATGTCTTTGCCTTCTTCGGGTCGCACGGGCTTTATTGCCTCGATGTGAAAAGCGGCAAGGTGAAGTGGAGCGAAGACTTCGGTGACATGCAAACCAAGCACGGCCACGGCGAAGGCAGCTCACCGGTGCTTTATGGAGATCGTATTTTTGTTAACTGGGATCATGAAGGACTCTCGTTCGTCGGCGCTCTCGATAAGAAAACCGGCAGGAAACTGTGGCGAAAACCCCGTAACGAACGCACCACGTGGACGTCACCTATCGTGATCGAGCACGGAGACGCTCCTCAACTCATCGTCGCGGGCACCGAGCGTATCCGCTCGTATGAACCTTCATCGGGAGATCTTCTCTGGGAATGCGGAGGGCTCTCCGACAACGTCGTCGCAACGCCGGTATATGAAGACGGCAGGCTCCTTGTCACGAGCAGTTACGATTTTCAGTCGATGCTTGCGATTGATATCACCGGAGCCTCGGGAGACCTGACCGACTCCGATCGCATTCAGTGGACGCGCCGAAAGCGAACGCCCTACATTCCCTCCCCGCTCCTTTTCAACGGCCACGTCTACTTTCTCGCCCACTATCAGGGAGTCCTCTCGCGCGTGAACCTGAAAACCGGAGCAGAAACAACCGGCCCGTTCCGGCTCGGTAATTTGCGTGATATCTACGCGTCACCCGTTGCTGCTCAGGGGCGAATCTACGTCGTCGATCGAAGTGGAATCACGCTGGTGCTGAGCGATGATGCCGAACCTCAGCCGCTCGCTCAGAACCAACTCAACGATCGCTTCAGCGCGACACCCGCCCTCGCCGGTCCCGATCTCTTCCTGCGCGGCGAGTCCTTTCTTTATTGCCTGACCGATCTGAGCGCAGACGAGTGACCTCGCCGGCTTCGCTGAGAAATGCTCACGCAATTCCTCTACGGTCTCCGCGAAGTAGAGGAATCTGTGAGGATTTCTTTGGTTCGAGTTCAGCACCTCGAAGACCTCCTCGCCGGCTTCGCGGAGAAATGCTCACGCAGTTCCTCTACGGTCTACACGAAGTAGAGGAATCCGTGAGGATTTCTTTGTTCTCGAACGGGAAATCTTGAAGTCGACCCGGGAACAAGTGAACGAGTCCCTTATATTATAGGTACCACTTAATAGCAGCCTCAGAACCCGGCACCGATCTCTAACCTGACTCGCCCCTCCCCTGAATCCGCGTGTGACAAGTCATCGGCTCTGCCTATCTTTCCGCCATGAACACCTCACGTATTCGCATTGCCGCCATCGTCCTGTTCCTCGGAGTCGCCCTCGGCGCTTTCGGAGCGCATGCCCTCGCCGACCGGCTTGCTGAAAATGACCGCGTCGCGACGTGGGATACCGCGGTTCTCTACCATCTCGTTCATGGCGTTGCCCTCTTTATCATCTCGCTGACGTCGGCGCGCAGCCGGAGCTTCTGGCTCCTTCTTGCCGGAGTCGTCATCTTCTCGGGCAGCCTCTACGCGCTCTCGATCACGGGAATCACAAAATTCGGAGCGATCACTCCGATCGGCGGCCTTTGCTTCCTCATCGGCTGGTTTCTCTGGATCCTCAATCCGGGAAAGCAGTCGAACACCGCCGCGTGATCCTTACAGGAAAAGCATCCCCTCAATACGGGAGTCCCGCGCCTGATTTCATCGTGACTTTAAAAAAGGGCACCTCTACGCTTTTGCCATGAAATCTATTTCCCTCTGGCTCGCGATAGCCGCGACCTGTCTCTCCTGGAATGGCGGCACACTCTCCGCGGAAGAACTCACCTGTTTCGAGCTGCGCACCTATCATCCGAACGAGGGAAAACTCGAAGCGCTTCACACGCGCTTTCGCGATCACACCGTGGGGTTGTTTGAAAAGCACGGCATGACCCAGCTCGCCTACTGGGTTCCCGTCGAAAACAAGGACAACGTTCTCGTCTACCTGCTCGGCTACCCTGACAAAGCGGCAAGAGAATCCGCCTGGAAAGCTTTCCGTGACGATCCCGAGTGGCAGAAAGCCTACAAGGCGTCAACCGCCGACGGAAAACTCGTGAACCACGTCGACAGCGTCTTCCTCCATCTCACCGATTACTCACCAAAGCCTCCGATTCCGTCATCGGATACCCCGCGCCTTTTTGAAATGCGCCAATACACCTGCAATCCCGGCAAGCTGGAAAATCTCGACGCCCGCTTCCGCGATCACACGATTGCCCTTTTCGAAAAGCACGGTCTCAAAAACCTCCTCTACTTCCATCTCGATAAAGACGAGGAAGGCAGCGACAATACCCTTCTCTACTTCCTCGCCCACGAGTCCGACGACTCAAAAACAGCGGGCTTCAAAGCCTTCAGTCAGGATCCGAAATGGAAAGCGGCGCGTGAGGCCTCCGAGGCTGACGGGAAAATCCTCGTAAAGAAAGGAGTCCAATCGACTCTCTTGAAAGCGACCGACTATTCTGCGGTGAAGTAAGCAACCGTCAACTTCGTAACCCGTTCTCCCGAATAGGATCGCTTTCCGCCACGACCATCCCCCGTTTTTCATAAAGATGAATCGACTCATCGTATCCGCCGCACTCCTTTTCCTGATCAGCTCCGTGACGAAGGCCGAGAACTGGCCGGGCTGGCGAGGCCCCCGCGGAGACGGGAGCGTCACCAACGCCCCGAAACTGACCACAGAACTTTCACCGGCCTCGGGAACGGTTTGGAAAACGGCGATCCCGGGAACAGGGCACGCCTCACCTATCATCTGGGAAGATCGAATCTTTCTCGTCACGGCCGACGAGGAAGGAGAGTCCCGTTCACTGATCTGCCTCGATCGCGAACGCGGAGAGATACTCTGGAGCAAAGTCGTTCTCGCCTCGCCATTTGAAGGAATCCACCGCCTCAACAGCCGGGCATCGAGCACCCCCGCGACCGATGGCAAAGCCGTCTACGTGAGCTTTCTCGATCAGGAGAACATGTTCATCGCCGCCTACGATTTCGACGGGAACATCCTTTGGGAGAAACGTCCCGGCGTGTTTTCCAGCAAGCACGGCTACTGTTCCTGCCCCGTGCTCTGGAAGGACCTTGTCATCGTTAACGGTGACCATGACGGCGAAGCCTACATCGTCGCACTCGATTCCAAAACCGGCGAAACGAAATGGAAGACGGATCGACCTAACAAAACGCGGAGCTACTGCACCCCCATCATTCGGAATATCAAAGGGCGCAATCAGCTCATGCTCTCGGGAAGTCTCTCCGTCGCGAGCTACGATCCCGACACCGGGAAGCAACATTGGGTCATCGATGGTCCGACCGAGCAGTATGTCGCTTCGCTCGTCTACAATCCCGAGCGAAATCTTCTCTTTCTCACCTGTGGCTTCCCGGAAAAGCATCTCATGGCGATTCGCCCCGACGGAAACGGCAACGTGACCGACACCCACGTTCAGTGGCACGAGACCGCCGGTGCCAGCTACGTCCCGAGTCCAATCGGAATTGGTGATTACTTTCTCGTCGTCGCCGACAACGGCGTCGCAAGTTGCTTTGATGCCATGTCAGGAGAGCGATTCTGGCGGGAACGACTCGTCAGTGGCAAACAGGAGCCCGGTCACAGCGCATCGTTGATCTCTGCCAACGGTCTCGCCTATTTCTTTTCCGACATCGGCGTCATGACCGTCGTGAAACCGGGCAAAACTCTCGAGATCGTCGCGCAATCCGAACTCGGCGAAGAGATCTACGCCTCCCCCGCTGTTTTCAAGAATGATCTCTACCTCCGCGGTACCGATCACCTATTCCGCTTCAGCGGAAACTGAACTTCGTGACCTCCCCCCGCACTCCACGACGAACAGGTAGGTGCCTTTTGCCAAAAGGCATTCACAACGTCCTCCCGCCTCAAACCGTCCGCCCCCACCCGCTGCCTCCGGGAATGCCCGATCTCTCGAGCAGACCGTCGATGAACCCCAAGCTCCGCCAAGAAATGCTCACGCAATTTCTCTACAATCAGCGAGCGTAGAGGAATCCGTGAGGATTTCTCCGAAGTCCGGGGCAGGCAAGACAATCGTAACGATCCACAAAACACCTGAACGCGAGCAGGTAGATGCCTTTTGCCAAAAGGCATTCACGACGTCCTCCTATCTCAAACTCTCCGCCCTCACCCGCCGCCTCCGGGAATGCCGCTTCTCTCGAGCAGACCGTCGATGAGCCCCCAAGCTCCGCCAAGAAATGCTCACGCAATTTCTCTACAATCAGCGAGCGTAGAGGAATCCGTGAGGATTTCTCCGAAGTCCGGGGCAGGCAAGACGATCGTAACGATCCACAAAACACCTGAACGCGAACAGGTAGATGCCTTTTGCCAAAAGGCATTCACGACGTCCTCCCGCCTCAAACCGTCCGACCCCACCCGCAGCCTCCGGGAATGCCCGTTCTCTCGAGCAGACCGTCGATGAGCCCCCAGGCTCCGCCAAGAAATGCTCACGCAATCTTTCTACAATCAGCAAGCGTAGCGGAATCCGTGAGGATTTCTCCGAAGTCCGGGGCAGGCAAGACGATCGTAACGATCCACAAAACACCTGAACGCGAACAGGTAGATGCCTTTTGCCAAAAGGCATTCACGACGCCCTCCCGCCTCAAACCGCCCGCCCTCACCCGCCGCATCGGCGAAAAAACCGCCCCAAGCACCACTTGCGCGCTGCCCCGAACGGTGATTCACGGACATTCACCACTGTCCCGCCGAGTTCCTTTCACCCAATCGACGGCCCAAACGCCCGCTTTCCAGACGGCGAGACAAAGCTGACCGAAAAGAAATGCGTGAACGGCGGCGTAGATGACGTATGCGATCGAGCCAATCAAAAAAAGAACGGTATTAACGTCGGAACCTTACCCGGCATCGAAATAACACACCATCGCGACCGATTCGATGAACGTTACGATCGGGAAATGCGAGATGCGATGCAATATCTCAAGAAGCGGCTCGACGCGACCAAGATCAGCGTGGCTGTACAGCGAATAAGTATCAAATCCCCGGAGAATCGTTGTCGCCGAAAGATGAAAGATCATCGCCACCCCATCAATGGTCCACGTCCTCTCGTTCTTCATCACTGGTTCAGGCTACAGAAGGCGTCCGACAATTGGTATCCTTTTCCCTCCTGTCGCGCTCCGATCGGAAGAACTGACTTAAGGAGACACACTCGATCCGGCCGCCACTGATTTACGCCGCCCATTCCAGAAAATTAACAATGCCGAGAGTCCCCACTGCAGAAACCGGAGATACGATTTTCAAAACACTCTCTCCCTGCAAATATCTGTGTCAGGGCAATGGCAAAATCAAACAGCCCTATCAACTCGCAGCAGAATCGGACTTTCCAGTGCCGGCTTGCTCGTTGGTATCCTCAGGGTCCGGATTCCCCGAAACCGGGTCGTTACAACCCGCTGTCCGTGAAGAATCAATCCATCGATCAATCAGCTTTGGTCCCCGGATAATCCAACGTCCACCGAAGAACAGGATGAGAAATGAAGCCAATCCATTCACAGCCTCGGTCACATGAGTCGCATTCACTGTATTGGCAAAATTCTCGGCAAACTCGTTTCCCGAATTGTTGAAATCTGTTGAGGTTGCGAAATAGAGAATCGCTATAACTCCACCGATCGCCCGCGAGGCTGCAAAAAAGGCCCCCACGACCATTACCATACCGGCAATAAGGTAAACGTTGTCTTTTGAGATTTTCATATGTTCAGAGGGAACCCTAAAGCTCACCATATACCTTACGGAGGGTAAGCGTTGAAGTTACCATGAAGTTTCCGACTCGTCGCGTGTGATGGTCATCGATTTCAGGCGAACGTCCGAAGATAGGCAGTCTCATCTGAGAGCGCCATCCCGAATCCGGGTTGAAGGTTGAACGATCATTAAGCTTTCGACTTGCGACGTGGCGAGGCTTTGCTACTCCGCCTTGTTCTTCCTGGTTTTGCGCCTTTCTGCTAGCATCCCCCTTGCGTTTCTCCGCATTAGATTTGCTTCCTCCTCTGTCGGTTTCGAATCGTCTGTGACAGAGCTGCTACCATAAAAGAAAGCCGATAGAGCCATCGCTATAACGCTCAACACTCCCCAGGTTATTACAACAGCGAGTCCTCCCAATAGGAGTGATTCAAAAACGGAACTTCCAGTTTCACGAGAGCTTGAGTATCGTAGAACCCCGAAATGCAGTGAAGTAATACTTGCGATCAGAAACCAGATAAATCCTGCTCTTTTGGACATCGTCAACTTTGGCAATATTTTAGCAGAACGTTCAAGAGATGCCGGCCCGATATGGGAGCGTGATCTCGATTGCAGAGTAGGAATTCTATTCGGGAAAGTCAATCAACTCGGGGCGTGATCAGGATTGGCATCCTCGACTTGTGTGTGCCCAGCATGGGCGCAGTCCTAAAGGGGGTCAAGCTCGCGGTGCCCGGTCACCCTGTGAATAAAACCATGAAAGAAAAACACCAGCTGAAGCCAACTGCGGAAGGGCGACCGACGGGGACGCCCAGTCCGTTGGAAGGAAGGCTAGGCGCACCGGAGTTGACGCACAAAGTGCGCCCGCAGGGAGAGCGAAGCGAATCAAGGAGAAATCATGCGACAGCGTTGCTGTTCCGAAAAGAGAGGCAGCGCACGTTCGTCACTCTTCAGAGTGATGTGCGACGGCCGGAACCGACGTGCTACAATCGACGAAGGAGATAGATGGCACCGGGAAGCGGCAAGCGGCAAGCGGCAAGCGGCAAGCGAGGAACGAGCGCCGTCAAACCCGTATGGCTGGTGGTGTGGGGGGAGCGGGTTCAATCCCCGTTCCTACCCGATTAGGTGCGTTCCCGGTTATTCCGAAATATGAGGGAACAAATTGCGAGTATAAATAAGAACGGCGATATAGCACTGGAAAATGCTACCATTATCGGCAATATCGCAGACGGAAAGGATGGATTGGGAAACGCGGATATCGGGCCTGAAAAATCATCTGGCTTCCCATTTCCGTGATAAACGGAGTGCAGATGAACGACTAGCAATGTGATCAAGGATGTTGTAACCATGACGAGTGGAATCCAGGCCCAAAAAAATCGACGTGTATTTCGCATCTTCCATACGGCGTAGAACCAACCTCCGAAAAGTGGAAGGACGAGGAAACCGCCGAAAATCAGGGAGAATGTGATGAGAGCCTTCCAATCGCTGACCAGATATTGAATGCGATCACTCATTTTTTTACCCTAACGTCAAAGGACTGGAATCCGCTACCGGCGGCGCCAGTTCGACGAAGGGGTTAAGGTTCTAAAAGTCATAAAACTAAACTACTGAGCGGGTAGCGGATTGCCAGCTCCGACTTGTTCTCTTTTGCATGATTTATCGCCAAGCGTTGTCGAACCCATCTAGCGGCTGGTCCTTCGTCATTGGATACCCAATCACACCGAAATCATCTGAAGACTCCTTCAATAGATTCCATTCCTTGAGCCCGAATTGAATCTGTCTGTCGGTATATCCATTACCGTTCTCGCGAATGTCATCCAACTCAACCAAGTAGAAGACAGGATCTCCCTCTCTAACCGGGTGAGTTCGCGAATCATCGAATCCAATTTCAAACTGAACGGTCAGGACATACCTTCCATGAAGCCCAACCTTAGAATTCCAAGTTGGGTCTCCTTTCGTCCCAGTGTAGTAGCTGATGAAGTGCTCCGAATCAAAAAAGAGAGCTTCAAAATCTTTGGCGACATCAAGCTCTGCCACTCCGTTTGTCACGGCATCAGCCATATTACCGCGCTGACAACTCGACAGAAGAAGCGGGATCACTGACAGCATGAGTAACGCGATACGCATTTTTTGAGAGAACAGTATTATTATCCCATGCTCGTATTGATATACCACAAAAAATATCGAGTCGTAGGTCGTGCCCCAGTAAACCTAGAAGCCCATACGGGGTCAAGTCCAATGAGATTTTGAACGCTCCGTATTCAGTGCGTATTTTTAATTAGAAGTATCGTATCTTTCGGAGCGGTTGAGTAACTGATATGACTGTCTGCGAGGGGTTGGCATATCACTTTTCGTTTTGCTATTCATGGTAGATACAGAGTGATGTCAGGAAGAAGAAGGCCTCTATAACGACTTCCGAAAGGTTACCCCCTGCCCTTCTCCCGCGAGGAGGATTTCGCACCCGGAAGTGAATATCGGGATCGGTCCGCCTTCTGGATTTAGTGGAAAGCTACCTGAATTGCCCACTGATGTGGATTTCGCTCAATGCCACTGCGATCCCGTCACCCCCGACCGAAGAGGCGTTTGAACTGATCGCAGACGCCCATGACGTTTTCCCATCGTCTCACGCAGAGATCGACGAGAAAGAGGGCGAGGAACAGTTTCATGAGGAGCGGCCACAGTTCGTAATACTTCGCCACGTTCGTGCCCGTGAGCTCGAGTTTGGCGTAGGGCGAGTCGAGAAATGTGCCTCCTGTCATCTCGCAGACTTTGCGGAGTAATTCCTCATCGACCCGGCCGGTCGCGACCTCGCTCGATGGATTGTGGACATAGCCGGCGGATACGAGCTGAGAGCCCGATCGCGCGCGGACGAGATAGACACCCGGATCGACGGGCCTGAAATTGGCTTCATACCAACCGGGACCTTCCTGATCGAGCGGAAGAGTCGCGAACTCTTTCATCCCTGAACCCAGGGCGTTCGCGGGGACGTGGAAAATATCGGCCTCGACCGTCGCCCCGTTTTTCCGGGTTCCGGCATCCTCAGCGAGATCGACTTCGATGTGAACGTCCTCACCATCCTGCTCGAGCCGGAGATCCATATTCAGCCCCTGAGGTGGCCGCGCCGTTTCGCGCAAAATCTGTGACCAGAGCTGACTGTACCCTTCCCAATCGGATACCCAAAGCGCGGCCCAGCGGGATTTACAATCGGAGGTGAACGCGGTGACTTTTCCGAGCCCGAACCGCCAGTGCGCGAGCAAGGGATCCCCCGTATCAGTCACGAGCGGGATCTGCGAAGTCGCTTTGCGATTCGTCTTTACGTAGCCGAGGAGCGGCGGGGCAAGCCCGTCCTCCCAATCGCGAATCATGGGGTGTTTCTCGACCATCATCGGCTCGAAGGCGTCTTCGCGAATCATGCGACCGGTATGGGTCATCGTGTCCTGAGTGAAAATGCGGACGATCGATCCCGGATCCATCGTCACGTAACTCTGTCCTCCCCCCGCAGCGGCGATCGCCTGAAGCAATCCGACCTGCGCACCGGAGCCCACCGCCACCGTCGAAATCGTGATTCCCTCCGCCTGACACTGCGACGCAAGCGCCTGATAGCCCTGCCCCGAAGTCTGGCCATCGGTGAGAACGATCATGTGTTTGATCTTCGCTTTGACCTGGTTGAGCTCTTCACGGGCCATGACCATCCCGGGATAAATGTTCGTTCCTCCGCCCGATCCCAGCAACGAGATCTGGCTCGCGATCGTGCTTGTCGAGGTGACCTTCGTCATCGGGACGATTTCGTGGACCTGAGAATCGAAGGCGTAGATCCCGATCGAATCCTTCGGAGAAAGCAGCTCAGCACTGGCGATTGCAGCCGACTTACAAATCTCGATCTTCTGCCCGGCCATGGAACCGGAGCGGTCGATCACGAGGGCGAGGGCCGAGGATTGGAATTCCTCCTGATCGGGAGCCTTAAGCTTCACCGGCAGAATCTCCTCGATCGGGGTCCGGTAGTAGCCGCCGACGCCGAAGGAGTTCATGCCGCCTATCATGACAAAACCACCGCCGAGCTTCTCGACGTAGTCGCGAATCGCAACCATGCGTCCCTCCCCGATTCGATGCGCCGGAATATCGGAAAGGACGATCCCGTCGTATCCCGCGAGTTCCTGAAGGCTGTTCGGCAAACCGTCCGGTGAACGCACGTCGAGACGGATCCCTTCACGGCTCATCGCGTCGACGAGGTAGCGGGACTCCCCTTCCTCTCCCTCGACATAAAGCAGAAGCGGTTTCCCCCGCACGTCGACGATGCTGAGCGCCTCGTTATTTTCCGGAATCGCATCCTCTTCCTCGAATCCCTCAATGACGACGCGATAGTTGTAGATATTTCGTTTTTCCGGAACGCGCTTAAATCGGAGGGTCGTCAATTCCCCGGCGACGAGTTCGACATCGTTGGACTCGACCTCGATTCCGTTTTCAAACAGCCTGACCCGCCCCGGCCCTGACAAAGAACTTTCGATCGTGGCCTCAAGTTCAAGGCTGGCGCCTTCATTGAGGCGCGACTGCGAACTGACGAGCCGCGTCACGCGGACATCGGGTTGCACATCTCCGGCGACTCCGACGGCGTGAATTTTAATCCCCGCGACCACGGCTTCCCTTGCGAGAGCCATCAGTGAACCGGCGGTCTCTACGCCGTCACCCACGAGAACGAGATGTCGGGAGGAGCCTCCCGGGAAAATCCCCTTGGCGAGACGGGCTGCCTGTTCAAAATTCGACGCGGAACCGATCGCCTCCATCACCTCAACACCGGCCTCAGCCCCGGCGGTGAACGAGTCACTCGAAGGATTCCCGAGAAGACGGGCCTCCCGTCCTGCCGCGACGTAACCAACCTCCGAGTCTCCGGGCAGCGACTCACGAACGAGACGCGCTGTTTCGTAGACCATCTTGAGTCCTTCGGCCCCCTGACTGCGACTGTGATCGAGCACGAAAATTGCCGACTGATCTTTGCTCGGAAGCAACTTGGCAGGCGAGGCAAAAGCGAGAATTGCGAGAATCACCAACGCACAGCGAACCGCGAGAAGAACGCGCTTCCTTGTCCCGTGCATCGGGTGCGTCGATCTGGCATCAAACCAAAAAAGGAGAGCAAGCGCCGGAACGATCAGAAATAGAATCTGTGGGTAAAGCCAATCCATTAAAACAATTTCCTAGTAGACGGCGTGACGGTGAAAGAGCCAACTCTCCACGACGAGGAAGAGAATAATGAGAGAAAGAAACCACCACTTCAGATTTCCCGCGAAACGTGAAGCCACCGCAAAATACCCGGCCTCATCCGGATCGACCGCAGCTCCCGATGCGATATTGCTCTCCCGTGCGGAAAGTAGATGTGCCGCCCCTTTCATCCCGGTATCGGTTTCCCAAATACCAATCTGATTCATCTCGACGACATCGGATTCGAGCTCGATTCGTCGACCCGCCCCCTGCCCCTTTCCGGAGCCGGTCCACCGGATCTCGCTTCCATCGACCTCAGCGAGATCGCCGGTGGAAAGAAAACGCGCGCCCAGTTTGTGCCCTTCATTCTGACGATCGACTGCCCAGAACAGCGCGTTGCCCATCAGTAGCGGAAATGACGCCGTCAGGGGAAGCCGCTCAGACAACCCCGGCGAAAATCCCATCACGACGAGACGCTGCCCTTCAACTTCACCGGCAGCGAGGATGGGATCTTTTCCGGCAAACCAAAGCGGCTCCAGTGAACCATTCGCCTGAAGCAGTGAAGTCTGAGTCAGAGCGAGTCGGCTGCTGCTGATCCGAAAGAGAACGGGATGCTCCTCATTCCCGACACGCACTTGATCATAGGGAATCGCTGCACCGAGTCTTCTCGCAATGACAGGGCCCTGAGACCCCGGTGGATTGATCACGATAACAGGAATGCCTTCGGGCCATTCCTCCGGAAGCCATCCGTCAAAGATCACTGCATCTACCTGCTCGCTCAAGGGCCAGGAATCGGGCCCGCCTTTCAACAACTCGAAACTTCCCGACTCCTGAATCGAAGAAAGCGCAAACCGCGTGTAAGGGTCCTCGGCATCATCCGGACGAATCCAGGCAGCGAGAACCGGCTTCGGATCGGGCAACGGAACCGCGACGACATTGTCGAGCGTGAATTCATCACCCTCCGCTTCCAGTTCCAGTTTTAAAGTCTGATCCCGTGAGCCGTTGATACGAAACGTGACTCCCTTCTTCTCGCCCGGCTGGAGATCGATTTCGCGGAACTGACTGGGAATACCTCCGACACTCACATTGAGACGAACCTCATCGGGTTCGGGCGCGGCCTCATTGAGAGCGACCTGAACGTAGGCGTCATACCGCGCGTATTCGAGAGGAACCGGACGAATCTCAAACGCCGTAATACCTGCATTGCTGACGGAATCGAGAGCGAGATTCAGTTCTCGAATCGACACATTGGAGTTTTCAAACGCCGCGGCACTCAGGGCCTTGTCGCTGACGTGCCAAACCGCGGTGGGAGGATCGAGCCCGGCGAGCAATTCAGCAGTCTCTTCCGCGAGATCAGCCCTGTCGGGAATAGGACGAATCTCAACACCATCGAGACGGGAGATCAGTTCGCGGCGCTTCGTCGTCCCCGGCTGGAGAACCTCGGGTCGAATATCATAAGCGACGAGCGAAACTGAGATCTCTTCAGGAACGAGATTCAATCGCTCTTTGAGAATGCGTTTCCCGGCATCCAATCTCGTCTCGCCGTTCTCATCTTCCACCGCCATCGAAGCGGAACGATCGAGGAGCACGACGATGGAACGGTATTGATCTGCGTCGTTGGAGGAAGCCACAATACGGGAGAGAACGAACACCGCGAAGAGCAGAACGAGAATCGTGAGCGCAAACGAGAGCCACTTTTTGAGACGCCGCAGCCAGGCCGACTCCTGATGCTCACGCGCGAGCGTCTTGAAAAAAACAAGGGTCGAAACGCTTACCTTTTTCGAACGGCGCCGGAAAAGGTAGAGCATCACCGGGATGATCCCGAGAAGCAGTAGCCATAACGATGCTGGTTGCAAAAACTGCATAAAAAGAAAAATCAGGCTTCGTTTCCGGCGAGCGCCGATCCGCGCGACAGCAATTCGAGAAAAAGTTCATCGAACGGGTAATCCGTCCGCCATCTTTGGTAGTCAATCTGGCGCTCCTGGCAAGCCGTTTCGATATCGGTCAGGAATTCCTGATAACGCTCTTCGTAACGGGCACGGTCACGGGGAGTGAACCAGAGGCGGCGCTCCTCTTTCGTTTCCACATCATACAATTCAATCTCACCGTCGAGATCCGGCTTTTCCTCCCAGGGGTGATAGACCTGAATAAAGTGAACCTCACCCGGCCACTTGCTCGCATGACGAATCGCCTCACGCGCTTCGTCGATGTCCTTGCCGTAGAGGTCGGAAATCACAAAGATCACGCCGTAACGTCTCCGGCTCGGCTGAAAGTGCTCGAAGCATTTTTCCAGATTCGTGACGCCTTCGAACTTCAGCTCGCTCGCAAAATCGAGGACGCGCTGGAAACTGCCCTGCCCTTTCAACGGCGGCGTTGTATCTCCGACATCTTCGCCGATTTCGTAAAGGTTCACGCGGTGATGCCCAACCAGCCCCATGTACGCGAGCGCGACGGCCAGCTTCAACGCTGTGCTGCGTTTCTCCGCAAACGGCTCCTGCATCGAAGCGCTCGTGTCGACGACGACGTGGACGTGAAATTCCTGAATCTCCTCGTAGAGACGAATAAAGAGCTTGTCGAGGCGCGCGTAGAGACGCCAGTCGATCGAGCGGTAATCATCCCGCGGGGTGTACTGACGAAAGTCTTTGAACTCCCGCGTGTATCCGGTTGCCGGAGTCGACTGAATCCCCTTCCGGCGCAGCTGCTTGCGCTTCCGAAGCCGGAGGAAAAGCGCTCTGAGCCGGTCGAGAAAATCGGCATCGAAGAGTTCGTCCTGGTCAGACTTGGAATCGCTGGATGACATAATGCGCGGAACCTCCGGGTTCAGTTTGCGGGGGCGGTGGCTGGTTGGGGCTCGGGTGCGGCCTGCCCCGGAACGCGGAGACAGACGAGTGATCGCTGGGAGAAAACGGTGTAGTAATTCCCGTTCGAGACGAGGTCACTCACCGAAGTGAGAATCGCGAGATCGTTCCGCTCACGCTGCGTGATTCTTCCGCGCCAGCTCTCGCGGGAAACCAGCGGCGTTTCCTCCGCTTTGAAATAGTTCAAATAAGCCTGCAGCGAATCCTCCCACAAGGTCTGCCCGATCACTTGAGCGGTGAGTCCATTCACAACTTTGATTCCGATCCCCCCGCGAACGACGATCTGATTCCCGGCCACGGCGGCCCGTAACGGCATCGCCCGTCCCAGATCATCGAAGGCGAGCCGGGTCGATTTGTTTCGCAGGAAATCCGCGTGGATCAGTTCGTTATTCCTTAAAAACCAGGCATGATTTCCGATCACGCCAAGAAACGCTCCGGCCGAAGGCAGCTCCTCCGAAATGAGCGGCAGAGAGGTCGAAACTCTCCTGACAGAACCATCCTGAGTCAGCCACAGATTCCCTCCGCGAAGCGCTGCAAACGCCCCCTTGCCGTTGTGTAGACGAACGCCCGACCAGTAAACCGAGGGGCTCACCATCGCGGTGCCTTTTTCCAGAAGCGTCAATGGAATGAGTTCCTCCTCTTCGAACATCGGGAACGGTAACATCGCGGCTGAGGCTTCAACCGGTTCATCTTTGATCGATGCCACTTCCACCGGCACGCCCGCTTCGGGAGTCGTGTCGGCTTTGAATTTCTCCTCCCGCACCGTGATCGGAAAACGGGCTTCGGATTTCCCCTGCAATCTCCAGATCAAATCTCCCGTTTCGCCGTCTAAAATCTCAGAACCGTAGCCGTAAAGGAAAGCCATTCCACGATCGAGCGTTACCCCGGAATTCAACGAGACAGGCTCGTGAGTCGGCTTCGCGGGAACCTCTCCGAGCTTGCGATACCACTGCAGCTTTCCGGAAGTTCGATCATACCCCGCCGCCTCGCGCGTCCCGGGCCGGAACACGACGGTTTGCAGATCGGTCGAGTCGAACACCGTCCCGGGCAGACTTCCACTCCGGGGCAGCCCCGAAGGCTTCGCCGGAGCAAACGGCATCACGGCAGACCACTTCAGAGTGCCGCTCGCAGACTCAAAACACTGAAGCGAATCCCCGCGTATCATCAGAAAGCTGTCCGCGCTCGCGTGAAACGGCGGGACGTCCTTCACCTGCAGCACTCCCGCAGACGCCTTGGCCGTTGTCGCAGCCGGGGCCTCACCGGAAACCGCCCAGAGTGAATCATCCGCAACATCGACCAGTCTCCCCGTCGAAAACGATTTCTCCCAGAGCAACTTCCCGCTGATGCGATCGACGGCATGGACTGTGGAGAGATCATCGAGCACGAGAACCACGTCTCCCGACTGAGTAAAGCGAACAATGCGCTGTCCCTCTTCGAGTTCAAACGCCCAGCCGAGCTCCGGCTGTTGAAGCAGAAACGACGCGTCCCCGCCGGTCGTTCCGAGGTCGACGACAGCCGTTTGATCGAGAAGATCGAGAGCCGCCTTGCCATCGAGCGTGAGCCCGTCGGGAAAACGAACCTCGGTCAGTTTCGCTCGTTTCATTTCCTCTTCAAATTGAATCCGGGCGCCGGCAGCGTCGGCATTCCTCCCGAGCTGACCGAGGATGAAAGCCCGACTCCAGAAAGACCAGAGCTTCGTCTCTGCGTCGCCCTCCTCACGATCGATCAGCGAGAGATACGGCAGCATCTCCTCCATCTTCGACTTATCACCACCGTGTAAAAGCTCACCCATGGACCGGTAATAGGAGGCGAGGAGATGGTCGCGGAGAATCACGTCGGTCGATGAACGGAGCTTCATTCCCGCGTCACCACCCCGCAGCGAACGAATCACCGAGCGGAACACTTTTTCCCTGCCGCTGGCGGCGAGAATGCCAAGTCGCTTCTCCCAACTGAACACGTCCGAGGGCTGCAGCCGGTTAATCGTTTCAAGGGCGCGTTCGGCGTCTTCGTGAAAACCATACTCGATCAGCACCGGAACCGTCTCCCGCAGCAGATCGGGTGACTCCACCTCGCTGTAGTCGACCTCTGCGAGTATCTTCTCCGAGTAGTCGAGTCGCAAACTCCGGTGATATGCCATCCCCGTCCGCAGCTGATACTCAAGTTCGTTTGCCGGATCCTCCGATTTCAGTTCCGTCAGCAGGCGGATCACTTCATCCACCGCCGAGACTTCCTCTTCGAGAACGCTGACGAGAAAGCGCTTGAGCCGCAAACGCAAGTCAGGCGCGAGCGTGGTCTGTGCGAGCTGCTCGCGAATCCCCGCGGCGACACGATCGGTGAAAAGACGCTGCTTTCCGAACTCACTCAGCAACATAAAACGCTCCACTTTCTCCGGCGACCACGCCCCGTTCGAGAAGCTGTAGCGTGCCTGCTCCTGATCGAAGAAGTTCTCGACCACTTCAAATTTCGCGCTGGCCCGCAGTGCCGTCTCGAGCCATTTCGAATAGCGGGCGGAGCTGTCGGCCAATTCTCTCACGCGGTCGATCTGGATTTGCGCCGCGGCGCGATCCCCGAGTTCACTTTCCGCCTGAATCAGCAGCAGCCCCAGTTCAAACTGCGAGGCATCGACGGCGATCTTTTCACCGAGAACCTGCTTCGCCCCGATCGGAAATCCCTCCGCGAGCAGGAACTCGACGAAATCGATTAAATTCTCCAGTTCGGCGGCCTTCGCGTCGACCCGCCCGACGAGTGAGTTGACTTCATCGGGCTTCTTCAGTTTCACATAGATCTCGGCCAGCTCCCTCGCGACATCGAGCCTCGCGGGATGATTGCGAAGATAACGCTCGAGGTAAGTGCCCGCCGCGTCGATGCGGTCGATCCGGCGGAGATAGCGCTGCAGCTCCAGAATCTTTTCAGAAATATCATCCGGCTCCAACCCGGCAACGACCGATTTGAAATCCTGCACCGCGTCGGCATCGTCGCCGTTGGCGTAGTGAATCTTCACGAGGCGGAAACGAAGGTCAGCACGGTCCGGCTGCTGTTCCAGACGCGACTCCAGATACGTTTGATACAATTTCGTGTCATTCACCTCTTCGAGCAGTTCAAGCGCACGAAGCTCGATCGCACTCGACTCTGCCAGAACCGCGGAACGATCCACGAGCAGCTTCGCCGCCTCGGCCTTCTTCTCACTCGCAACCAGCAGCTCGGCATAATCAATGATCAGCGCCTCACTCTCCGGATTCTCCTGATAACGGGCCGCAGCCTTTTGCAACATCACCGCCCGCTCCTCCGGTGAAGCGAGCACGTTGACGCGCTGACTCATGATCTCACGACGACGCCAGTGATCAGGGGCCAGCTTTGCCAAAACTGCATCCAACCGCTTGCCTGCGACGGCGTTGTTCCCCAGTTTGTGCTCCGCATTCGCGAGCAGCATCTCAATCTCGAGCGCGGAATCGGGAGACGGTTTCAATTCGAGCGCTTTATTAAGAGCCACCATGCTCAACTCGTAATATTCGTAACGCTGCATCAGCCCCGCGAGACCGAGTAGCGCTCCCACGCTCTGGCCATCGGTAACGAGAAGCTTCTCCAGCTGAGCGCTCGCCAGCGACCTCGCGGTATCGGTCTCCGCCATCTGCAGGAGCTCTTCAATCCAGTCACGTCGCTTCGCCGGGTTCACTTCGAGATCGATCGCGCGGGAAAGCGTTTCGGCAGCTCTCTCATCGCCGCGCTCGCTGAGGAAAAGGTAGAGCAAAAACTGCAACGGAGCGTATTCGGGATGCAAGGGAACCGCCGAGGCAATCAGCTCATCAGCACCCGGGCGGTCCACTTTGCGTAAAATCCGGATCAAAGCCGTCTTCGCTCCGCCGTCATCCGGATACTGCTCGACGTGGGAACGATAGAGACCGATCAACTCGTCAACCCGCTTCGCATCCCGATACAACTTCACGAGTGAATCGATCGGCTGCTGAAGAAGCGGATCATAGTGAATCGCGGTCCGATACTTCAGCGAAAGCTGAGTGAACTCCTCCTCGGAAAGATTCTGCGCCCGGGCCGAAACCGCACTCAACGAAACGAGCAGCAGCAACACGCACAGACGGCGGATCCCGGGAAACCGGAGAGCGAATCCCGACGCGTCCGGGTTCTTACCCGGCCAAAATTGTAAGTGGAGTTTGATGAAGGGTGCGAAAGAGGAAAATTGGAGTGAAACGGGCAACCGGTCTCACGTTCAGATCCGGCTAGGCCGACACGTCGGTTGAGATCGAATCGATCACTGCGCGGATGAGACCGTCGATGTCTTTCGACTCGGCTTCGCCCTGAAAGTTGAGAATGACGCGGTGACGCAGCGACGAAAGCGCGACCCGCTTGATGTCTTCCACCGATACCGTGGTTCGTCCGTCTAGAGCACAGATTACGCGGGCTCCGCGAACGAGCGCCTGCATTCCGCGGGGACTGGCTCCGTAGCTCACATACTTCTCCACCTCGCCGGGATGCTCACGCACCTCGGGGTGCGTCGCCAGAATAATCTGCGCCGCGTAATGGGTGATATGATCCGCAATCGGAACGCGGGAAACGATGTCCTGAAATTCCTTGATCTCGTCGGACGAAATGATCTTCTGCAATTCGGGCACATCGAAACTCGAGGTGCGCTTTGAAATCTCAACGAGCGTTTCACGGTTCGGGAAAGGAACCCGCAGTTTGAATAGGAAACGGTCCGCCTGCGCCTCCGGCAGCGGATAGGTGCCTTCCATCTCCATCGGGTTCTGCGTCGCCATGACGAAGAACGGTTTCGGGAGCACCAGCGTTTCACCACCCGCGGTGACGGAACCCTCCTGCATCACCTCGAGAAGCGCCGCCTGCGTTTTCGGCGTGGCGCGGTTGACCTCATCAACGAGAATGAGATTGGCAAAGACAGGGCCTTTTTCGAAATGCATGACGCGACGGCCTTCCTCATTCTCGTTCACAATGTGCGTTCCGAGAATATCAGCCGGCATCAAATCCGGAGTACACTGAATACGCCCCGACTCCAGTCCCATCACCTTTGACAAGGTCTGAACGAGAAACGTCTTTCCGAGACCGGGAACGCCTTCGAGAAGGATGTGCCCCCTCGCGAAAACGGCGACGAGCGTGTCGGTAAGAAGCTCGTCATATCCGACGATCGCCTTTTGGATCTCGTCCTTGAGTGTTTTGAATTTTACCTGGAAGCGCTCCAGGTCTTTTTCGAGGTCGTTACTGTCTGTCATCAAAGTTAATAGGGTTAAGTCACTGACTTAACAGGGTTGGTTCCGGCACTGAACAGGGTCAGGTCATTGACCCCATAGGGTTAAGTCTCCGTTTGAGCAAAGTCATTCCGCTGGCTCGGTCTTCTCGAATTGTTTACGAATAGCGGAAAAATACCGCAAAACATGTTTGCGTCGTGAGAGCGGCAAAGTTTGCCCATCCAGCGCCTGTTCTTCGGCAGCGAGGTAATCCGTGACGATTTCCTGCCTCGTGCGTTCGACGGATTCGTTGCGAACCTTTCCATCGACGGCGCGAAACGACGATTCGCCGTTCTCATTGATCTGCGCAACCACCTCCGAATCACGGGCCGCCTTCGTCGCATCGCTCTGGTCGTCGATCATCTCGGCGGTGCCTGAGCCCGCTTCGTTGCCGCCCTGCCCTGCCTGACTCATTCCCGCCTGCGATGCGGTCACTCCCTGACCGGGCGTGGGTGCTTTCGCATCCATCCCCGGAACCGGGGCACTGAGCATGCCGCCTTTACCTTTACCATCGCGGGCGTTCTCGCTCATCTGCATGCCCGAACCGGATTGCCCCTGCGGTGGTGCCTCGCCGGGAACCGGAGCTCCGAACGCCTGCTGCGAGTTTGGATTGCTTTCACTCGTTTCATCGCCTTCACCCGGAGCCTGCCCCGGAACAGGAACCTGCTTAGAACCTTCTCCCGGTTGCTCGCCCGGCTTCTGCTGTCCCGGTGATGGCTGCCCCGCCTCCGGAGACTGACCGCTCTGCGCCATGTGCGGCGCGGTCATTTTTTGAATATCGTTAGAGACGGGATCGGCATCGAGTGCCTGAAGACCGCCTTCGCCTCCCTGCCCCTGTTCGCCGGAACTGGATTCATCCGCGATTTGATCCATCCGGTCCAGATCGGAACCGCTGATCTCACTCCCGGCTTCCCGGAGCGAATTGGCCATCTGTTCGAGTTTGTCCTGAGCTTCTTCACGACTGTTGATCAGGCGAAAATACTTCGCGAGTTCCTCGAATTCACGCGCAGCCGTTTTCGCCTGAGCATTGAGTAACTTGGTGGAAGCGTTGCCGACGCGCTCTCCGACCGGTTTGGTGACATCTTCCGAAGTGGCCGCGGTCATGATGCTTTCCATGACGCGGGTGAGTCGCTCCTGCGTCTCAATCTGGATATCATCGTCGTTTAAAATACTCTGGAGCGCCATGGCCTGCTCCGCGGCACTCGACGCCGCCTTGTCCTTGATCGCGAGTCCCAGATCCGCGGTGTCGGGATGACTCCGCATCTCGGTCAGCATTTCCTCGGAGGCCCACCCTTCGTCGGTGAGGCCCAGCTTTTCCGCGAGTCGCTCGGCGGCACGTGCCCGGGACTCAAGCGCTTCCAGCATCTCACCGGCGGTGAGATCATCCGATTCAGCGAGATCCTCGGCCACGGAATCGACTTCCGCGCGCAACTTCTCCAGCGCTTCTTTTTCCTCCTCGGTGAGGGCGTTTAAATCGTCGAAGCGGGCCGCCTCTTTCTTGAGCTCTTCAGCCTCGAGCGCCGCGACTTCTTTCATCCCGTCGGACAATTTCACATCAGCGGAATCGATCGGGATTCGTCCGTAAGGGCTCAGCGAAAACAGCAGAACGATCAGCGGGCCGACCCAGATCCAACGCAGGCTCGGGAACGGGAGGACTCCCGGCAGATTCGAGAGAGCGGCGGGAAGCTCTCCACCCGATTTTTTAACATGCAGCGTCTCCGCCGCGTTCATCTCGCCACCGCTCAGAAATGCCCATGCCGAGGAAAAGCGGTCTTTCCATCCGCCTTTTCGATCGAGGAGAAGAAGTGAGTCCATCACCCCGGGTCGACCGAGACGGGAAACGACGAATCCGATCACCGCCCACAGCGCCAACACCGCGAGAACGAAGGCCCACTCGCCTTCGCGCCATTCCCCCAGCCTCCGAAGCCCGAGAACGACGAGAAAGGCCGCGGCGGCCGCGATCCAGTGCCCTTTTCGCAACCAACGGAAAAACCGCAGCGAGCCGACGCGACGACGGACCACTTCGGAAGCAGCCTCATAGTCGCTAATCTGTAGGGATTCGTTCAATGAAAGGGAAATAGGAAATTTTCCGGCTCCGTCCTCTGACGCCCGGATGGAATGAATTAATCGAGTTCCTTCAGAACCCGGTCGATACGACGGGCAACTTCCACGTCATCCGTCTGCTGACGTTCACGCCGGAGAACAGAGCCGGCAAGGTAGCCAAATGCGCCTAGTTCCAACGTGGCGCGTTCGCGTTCAGCCCATGAGGAATTGCCGAGAAGTTCGACAAGCTCTTTGATTTTCGCTGTGTTTTCATCATTCAGCGCAGGGAGCGGCATCTCTATCATTTCAACATCCTGGGCTGGTATGCTCAGTGCGACTTCCTCCACCGAGACCGAGAATACGCCACTGCTGAAAGTTCCCTCAACGATTCCCCCGTCCCACCGCTCGAGGCGGAAGGTCGGTTTCTTCGCGGAAAGCACCCCGGCGGTTCCAACCCCCTGCGGAGTCTGAGTGAGTCGACGAATCTCCGCGGATGGCGTCGTGATCGGAACCTGATCACTCACGAGAACGATTTCCGAATTGCCGACGGAACCGATCACCTTCTGATAACCGGAAAGCTGCACCGCTGATTTTCCTGCTTCGGGCTCAAAGGGAATCGCATTTTCGTTGTGCTGCTCGGTGACGAGACTGCGCACGATCGACTGGGGAATTTCGACGCTTCCCAGGCGATCGATTTCCAGAGGAAGGTGATCCTCTCCGGGAAAGACACGAAGCTCGCTGCCATCGAGAAGATGAACCCGGTAGCCCGGCGAACTGATATCCGGATGGAGACTCGTAATTTGATCCAACGGGATCGGAACAACGCCCCAGGGAGTGATGCCCTTGATTTCAATGCCTTTCAGTTTGTTGAGGAGCAACCGGTCCCCGCCAAACGTCTCGAGTAACGTCCGCGCCGTCTTCGGCTCAACGACGGGTTTCGCGGCGAGAACGAGCCGGTCGAGCTTCGCGATCTCGATGACCATTTCCGTGCCGCTCTTCTGTTTGAACACGAAATCAGGAGCGCTGATCGAGCCCGAAAGGATCTGCCCGTCACGTAGATAAAGTCGTTCCTTGCCGCCACCGGCGAACTTCCCGCCTGTGATCGCCGCGATGGAATCGAGCGCCACCTCGGCATCCCCAAACGGCGTCGTGATGACCACGCCCGGACTAGATGCCGTGCCGGGCAGACGCGTCGTGCCACCTACCGCGAGAGTATCCGATTCGGCGGGCTCCATCTCCAGCGCTTCGAATCCGGCGATGGGAAAGTGCTCATTGAGCCCGACCCGGTCACTGCTCACGTTCAAGACGAAGCGGTCCCACTGCGAATCGAGAACCGTGTCCGAGTGACTGAGCGCGTACGGACTGAAAAGCCGCAGCAGCGTCCTTCGGTCGAAGTTCCCCGGGATCATCACCTGAGCGACCCGATGCAAAATCACGCCCGTCTCTCCGGGAGCGAGATTCACCTGATAGCGAAACGTCAGGCCGTAGCGATTCTGAGCCGAGATCGTGGGCTTGATCGCACTCCCCGCATCCGCGAGGGAAAAGAGAAACGCTTTCGTCGACTGCGACGCACCGGGCAGGACGATGATTCCGCTTTCGCCTTCCCCGAGAATGACGGGCTCACTCGTTCCGCGGTCGCTCAGGAAATGCTTGTAGTTTCCTGAGAAGTTGGTGGTCAATCCCACCGTGAAAGAAATCGGGTCCGTCGAACCATTGTAGAAAATTTCAGCGAAGCGAAGTCCGCCTCCCGCATCGTCGCCGGAAAGAGCGCCCGCTCCCGAAATCGGCGAAGTGATCAGCTTGATCCGGCGCTGGACCTGCAATCCCGGGATCGACTCGATGGGCCGCCCCCGAAGCACAAACTCGTTCCCGTCACGGGACATCATGGGCTGAAAGCTCGCAAAAGTCTCGTCGTTGACGGAGAGAACGAGCCCGCTGTTCACCATCGTGCTCCCGATCCGGCCGATCGTCCCGTTCGTCTCGATGTTCCACGAATTGCCCTGCTTATCGGTCCGTATCCCCATCGCGGCGGGAATGAGTCCGGAAACGGGACGCGCTCCCGCGGCCGCCTCCTGACCAAATGACACGCCTGCACTCGCCAGCGCAACCAACACGGTCGCGGCGATCGTTCCTTTGAGACGTCTGTATTGGACCAAAATCATTTCTCTTTTTCTTCAGCGGGCGCAGCTCTGTAGGATTGCAAATAAGCCACCGGGATCTCAGCGACTCTCCCGTCAACCGTGATCCCGAGAACCGGCGAGACAGGAGAACCGGTAACGCGGTCGCCGCTTTTTAAAACCACCTCGAACTTCAGGGGGTCGCTCCCGCCGTCGCGTCCGATTCGTGTGAGAGAAACGATATTGGCGGTCGCCAGCGAAAGTCCCGCTCCGGCATCCCGAAAAGCAATCACGTCCTCCTGAAAACGCCCCGCCAGCACCGTGTTACCGGTGAGCAGAAATCCACCCGGCGGAACAAGCGACGCCGGAATTTCCGTGAAATCGAGCCACTGATCCGACTGAGCCGGGATCCCCAGTTCCGTCGCACCCACTTTCCAAATCGCATCCAGCGTCACCATCGGAAACTCGATCGCCTTTCCGTCGAGTCCTTTGAGCGATCCGCTTTCACCGGGAAGGAAGGCATTGAAAACCGACCCGCCGCTCGTCCGGAGCACAAAGCCCGGATTGGGAGTCGAAGTGTATCCCATTTCAACGAGGTCGGTGAGTTTGATTTGGCCGCCGCCCCACGACGCACTGTAATCCACGGGGTCACTGCTTTCCCCGTCCACTGCGAGGATCACTCCGCTTTTGAATTTCACAAAATGGGTCGCTTTCGCCGGAGGTGATCCGTCCGCCACTTCGGTTCCGAGGAGAAGCAATTGGATCGCATCGATTCCCAAGGAAGTCGTTTTCTCCCCCACCTTCCACTCGAAGACAGCCTCCTCGAGATCTCCGGTGAGGACTTCGCCATTTCGCAGATAAAGGAAAGGTTTCGTCGCACTTCCGGCGCGGCCGCGAATCGCAGCGACCTGATCAAGCGAAACGACCCGCTCGCCGAATTCATTTCCCGTGATCGTGAGGCTTCCCTTCCGGCTCAGTTCACCGGAAATCTGATTGGTCTGCCCCAACCAGTGAGCATCGCCGCGTCGACGGTGCCACCCGATCTGGTCCATCAGTTCATTCAGGGCAAGGAGCTCGCGCAACCGTGAAGGAGCCGCTGCCTCGTCGGGAAAGGAGGATCGCGGGAAATTGACAACCGAAACTGCCTGAAGACTGGAAACGCCGGGGTTGATGAGCTGATTCCGCTGCGAGAACTGAGTCAGCATCTCAGCGGCGGACGCGGGCGACTGGAGATTCCGCTGCATCATCCAGTGATAAACGGAGGCCGTCTCGCCGGCTTTCAGCGAAAGGGTGTATTCAAACGTGAGTTCGCGGGAATTCGTAGACGCGCGAAGCTCCGGCGCCACACCCTCCACATCCGTCCCCGTGAGAAACAGCGTATCGTGCCTGCCCTCGGAAGGACTGAAATGAACGGTGAGCCCGCTGTCATCCGGGTCGAGACGCAAAACCGGGTCACTCGAAAGAAGATTGCCATCGGTGTCGTGAAGACTCTGCCAGCCGAACGGGTAAGTCGTCCGGAGCCCCACCACCACATCGACAGGCTTGGTTCCGGTGTTTTTAACCGAATCGTAAAAGCGAACCCCGGAACGTTTCGTATCGATCCAGACATCCCGTGAAATGACGAGCCCTTCGCGGGTCTCAGTGAAAACCGCATCGATCTTCGAAACGCCTTCTCCCGGAGCGCGGACGAGTGCTTCGGTGGGCGCGAACACCACGTTATCGACGAGGAGATTCATCCCCGACTGTAGGTATTGCGTCTCACCGGAAGTGAGCGCCCCGTTCCCCGTCAGCTGCCAGAAAAAACCGTCACCGTCCTGAACTTGAAAGAGACTGTCCGGAATTTCGACGAGCTTTTTCGGTGCCGCATCCTGACCGGTCGACAATTGAACCGATCCTGCAGACAAAAGAGCGATCATGGCACCGGCGCGGAGTGAGGCGAAAAAGAGCCGTGACGGGGCGAAACGAACCACCCCTGACGGGCTAATTTTCCTGGCCAAATGCCGGCTTTTAGAAGGGAGGTCGTTCACGATCACAAAAGGTAACGAATATCAAAGCGTTGGAAACCCAAAATTTCCTCAGTTTTATAGCTCATTGTGACTAAAACAGGGCTTTCGGTGCATTTTTACCCTGTCCTTGCTGAAAAACACCCGCGTTCCCCCGTTTCCTTATCTGCGTGCCACGAAGAGGCTTGCCATGACGAGTCCGCGCCGATTAGCTTTAAGCCATGTTGAATCGAAGAAAATTGATCACCGGTGGAGGGCTCACATTGGCGGGACTCGCCCTGACAAACCCATCGCTCAAAGCGCAACTCCTGCGATCGCAGGTCGATCCGGATTTTGTCGTTAAAAACGGACGAATCAGGCAGTCGATCATGGGCTGGTGTTTTAAGGATCACTACAACGCGGTCGAGCTCGCTCACGTTTGCAGAGAACTCGGACTCGTCGCGATGGAGGGAATCCCAAGGGACGCCTACCCCGCTGTCAAAAAGCTCGGGCTCGATATTTCGCTCGTCTCGGCACACGGCTTCGCCAACGGCCCCTGCAATCCCAAATTTCATGACGAAGTCGTCACCAAACTGACCGAAGCGATCGACGTCGCGAAAGAGGTCGGGTGCAAAAACGTCATCACCTTCACCGGAATGCGATACGACGGCATGGACGATGAAAAGGCCGCGCAGAACTGCATCGACACATGGAAGGAAGTCCTGCCAAAGGCCGAAAAGGCGGGCATCACGCTGGTGCTGGAGCACCTCAACTCCCGCGATGACACCCATCCGATGAAAGGCCACCCCGGCTACTTCGGAGATGACGTCGATTTTTGCGCCGATCTCATCAACCGGATGGGCTCACCCAATTTCAAGCTCCTCTTCGACATCTATCACGTCTCGATCATGAACGGTGATATCATTCGTCGCATCAGACAATACAAGGACATCATCGGCCACTACCACACCGCCGGCAATCCCGGTCGCGCCGAACTCGACAACACGCAGGAGATCAATTACCCGCCGATCCTTCAGGCGATTCTCGACACCGGCTACAAAGGCTTCGTTGCCCAGGAATTCATCCCCGAATGGGACGACCCGCGCCTCGCCCTGCAGCACGCCGCTCAGCTTTGCGATATCTAAAACTCCCCTCCTACCCTGACTATGAACAAAAAACCCTCACGTAGATCATTCCTCGCAACGAGCGCCGCCGCTATCGGAGCCCCCACAATCATTCCCGCCTCCGTCCTCGGTAAAAACGCCCCCAGCAACCGCGTCACGATGGGATTCATCGGGATGGGCAACCGCGGCATCGGTGTCATGGAAGCCTTTCTGAAAAATGAAACGGTGCAAGGCGTCGCCGTCGCGGATGCCGAGGAACATCATCAGCTCACTCGCAACGGCAAAACCAGTCGCGCCTATGGTCGCGGTCCCGGCAAAGCAGCGGTGGAGAAAATCTACTCGGCGAAATCGGAATCGGGGAAATGGTCCGGTTGCGAAGCCTACGAAGACTTCCGCGAAATCACGCAGCGCGACGATATCGATTGCGTCATGGTCGCGACGCCCGATCACTGGCACGGCCTCATCACGATGGACGCGATCCAGAACGGAAAAGACGTCTACTGCGAAAAGCCGATGACGCACCTATACGCCGAAGGCCATGCGATCCATCGCGAGGTCGCGAAGCGGAAAGCGGTCTTCCAGGTAGGATCTCAGCAACGCTCCGACAAACTCTTCCAGCAGGCCGTTGAGATCGTCAGAAACGGACTCATTGGAAAGGTGTCCCGCGTCGAAGTGGGACTCCCGAAGGGACACAACGAGCCGGACGGCGATGCCACGATCAAAACACCACCTTCCGATCTGAACTATGATCTCTGGTGCGGTCCGTCGGAGAAGCTCCCCTACATGGAAGCCCGTCACCACTGGTCATGGCGCTGGACGACTACTTATGGCGGAGGTCAGCTCATGGACTGGATTGGCCATCACAATGACATCGCGCATTGGGGCCTCGAGATGGACAAGAGCGGCCCGATTTCCGTGGAAGCCAAAAACTGGGTCTACCCTGAGACGGAAGTCTACGACTCACCGGTCGACTACGAAGTGCATTCCAAATATGCGAACGACATCGACGTCGTGATTTCGTCGAACTTCGCGATGGGTCCCAAGTGGATCGGCGAAAACGGATGGGTTCACGTGACGCGTGGCAAACTCACCGCGTCGAATCCGGAGTGGGCGGAAAAGGGCTTCGTCGCCGGAGACTGGAAAACCTACAAGAACCCGGGCCATCAGCGCAATTTCATCGATTGCGTCGTTTCCCGTGAGGACACGATTGCCAATGCCGAAACCGCTCACCGTTCGATCACACCGGGGCATCTCGCCTATCTGTCGGAGGCGCTGAAAACCCCGATTCAGTGGGATCCCGCGAAGGAGATGATTATCGGCAACGACGAGGCTCAGAAGCAGATTATGTCGCTACCGTATCGCGGTGACTGGAAGCTCGGTGGCGTTGAGGCGCTCGGGTAAGTGCTCAGATCGCTCGTGAATTTCACGGCGCAAGGCGGGTCTTCGGATCTGTTTTGCGCCGTTTTTGTGTGACGGGCGGAGGGTCGTTTGGCGGGAGTCTTCGCCAAATCTCCCGGAGCGAGATTGTCACTATCGGAGTCTTTTCAAGGCGGCTTCGAAGCACGGCCAGGATCAGATATTCAGAGCAATTCCGAGGGATTGGCCCTGAACTTGCTTAACCTGTTCTAAGCAATGATCTTGAGAACGACTCGACATGACTAGCCCCCTTCGCGGAAAAACAAAAGCAAGCTGGGTCGATCCCTTTCTCGGCAACGGTGCAGCAGATCTCCCCGAACCTGAGGGAATCGCAAAACGCTGGTGGTGCGCCAAGCCGCCGGTAGGCAACACCCATCCGGGCGCGACGCTTCCCTTCGGGATGGTTTCCGTGTGCGCTTACTCAGGAGCCTACGTGACCGGTTACGGGCAATACGCGGTCTCCCTCTCGGGCGATCCTCCTGAAATCCTTTTCGATCGACACGAAGCACTCGGCCTCGCGCACTTCCAACAATCCGGAACCGGCCGCATCCGGATGTACTACAACTACTTCCTCACGACTCCGCTGGGAAATGACGGCCTCGCCGGTCTGGGAACCCGCTATCTCCTTGAAGATGAAACAGCGGCACCCGGATTTTACTCGGGAGCCTTTCCGGAAATCGAATGCGAGTTTGAGGTCACCTGCACGAAACGCACCGCGATCCACACCTATCGCTTTGCGCTCGGACAAAAAGGCAAAGTCGCGATCAACTTCACCTCGGGCGGCCTTCTCATCGAAGGAATGAAGACTTACCCTAACTCGGCCACAGCGGCTTTCAAAGACGACAAGACCTGTCACGCCATCGTCGACATCGAAGGAATCCCCTATCACGCCCACATCGAATGCATCACTCCCCTCGCCGGCTCCGGGTTCTGGAAGGATGGAAAAGCGATAGATGCCCCCGAGGGTTTCAAACTGGATCCTGAGACGAAGAAAACGGAAACGCCTTTCGGAATCTGGTTCGAAGCAGCCTCTCCTGACGAACCGCTTGAAATACGATTCGGCTTTTCGCTTCATGATAAAGAGCGCCCGACCGAGGCGATCGAACTGAACCGTCATCGCAGCTCGACCGAGATCGCAGCGCAGGCGTCGGGCATTTGGGAATCGATTCTTTCCAAAATCGAGATCGAAGGCGGCTCCGACACGAATCGTGAGATTTTCTACTCAGCGCTCTACCACGCAACGCTGAAGCCGGGCGATTTCATGGATGAGAACCCGTTCTCAGGAGAGCCGGGTCCGTTCTTTTTCGACCTCTCGACGCTATGGGATCTCTACAAAACGCAGCTCCCCCTTCTCATGACCCTGTGGCCTGAACTGGGGGCGGACTTCGTCACCTTTCTCAAGGAAGTCGCAACCCGTGAAGGCACCTTTCCGATCAGTTACTCGATGGACAACGGGCCGGAACGGTTTGCGAAACAGGCGACTGGTCTCTGCCACATGATTCTCAATGACGCCCACATGCGAGGCATCGACGGCGATTGGGATGGCGTGCTCTCGCTTCTCTGGAAGACCAGTCTCAGCGGAAAAGGTCGTGGCGGTAAGTTCGCCGAGTTCGCGAAGAACCACGTCGTTCAGCCGCTCTCGCACACCCTCGACCTCGCCTTTGCAAACTGGTGTATCTCGCAACTCGCGAAGCGCCTCGGTGATCAGATCATCTACGACAAAAGCATTCCTCTCGCCGATCACTGGAGAAACGCGTTTGACGAGGACACGGGACTGCTCAGTGAAGACTCCGATTACTACGAGGGCGAATACTGGAATTACTCATTCCGCTTCCTGCACGACATGGTCGGTCGAATCAATCTCGCCGGCGGTGAAGACCGGTTCGTCGAGCTTCTCGATCTCTTCTTTGGATTCACCGAACCGGACGAAGGGCAAACCGTGCACAACTTCGAAGGACTCAACAACGAGCCCGACATGGAGTCGCCCTATGCCTACCTTTTTGCGGGCAAGCATGATCGCACCGCGGAGATCGTTCGCAGCGTGATGCGCTATCAGTTCATGACCGATAAAGGCGGACTCCCCGGCAATGACGATTCCGGCGGCCTCTCGTCCTGGTATGTCTGGAGCGCGATCGGCCTGTTTCCCGTCACGGGAATGCCCATCATGCTGATCGGAAGTCCGCTCTTTGAAAAAGCGACGCTGAACCTGCTCGGCGGGCCTTTCACAATCACGGCGCTCAACCAGGGACCGGAGAATTACTACGTTCAGCGGGCATGGCTCAACGGAAAACCACTGAACCGTTGCTATCTCAAGCTAACCGAATTTGCCGCCGAAGCCGAACTGACTCTCGAAATGGGTCCGGAACCCAATGGTTGGGCAAGCGAAACAAGACCGCCTTCGTTCATCTCCTGATCGTTCAGCAGGAGCGGGTTACCCGATTATTGAAACAAGATCGTTACCTAACATTGGTTAAACAAACCCGACTTGGCACGCAAGTTGCATTGTCTCTCTGGCAGTTCTCAACGCACCCAAGACCATGTTTGACCCTACCCACGTAATCGATTCTCATCCAACTGACACCGAGCCGGGCGAGACGCCCCTCAACCTCATTCTTGTCGTTCGTGCGGACCCAATTATTTGCGGTCACTCCACCGAAGCAAGAAACCTCGCCGAAGCCGCGATCGAACGCGGATTCAACTCCGCCCACATTGTGAGCTACCCTATTAAGACGCTTCTTGAGAGCGATCTCCCGCTCAAGGCGCTTGATACGATTTCCGAATACAGCGAAGGCATCCACGTTCATCGTCCCGAGCCGATCGGCGATTACAAAGTCCTCGACGGACGACTCGGCTACGCCATCAGTGGAAAGCTTGTCGATCTCCTTCACAACCTTCCGGGAAAAACCTTTCTCATGGACCTCTACCTCGTGCCTCATGGCCAGATGGTAATGAACGCCGTCGAAAGTTTCCGGGGACTGAAGAAGGATGCCGACGTCATCACGATCGGTGAAGCGGTCGGCTCTGACATCACTAACGTTGTCACCAACGCCCTCGCCTCAGGCCAGGTCGGTGCCGCTCAAATGGTTCTCTCGAACTACCTTCAGCACGATCTTCCCGTAGCTGTGAGCGAATTTACCAAAGACATGATCGTCGATGCCGGAGTGATGGTTGATGCCGAGCTCGGAACTGACTTCGCGGTCCGCCTCAAGGAGCAGGTCGAAATCAGCTTTCCGTCGATCGACACGAGCGCCTACACCGAAATCGAAAACGATCAGACGAAGATCGATCAAGTCCTCGAATCCCGTGAACTCACGCAGGACGGTTATGTCATGTTTCTCTCCCGCATCGCTCCCGCCAAGGGCGTCGATGATCTCATCACCGCTTATAAGAGCAGCGAGCTTTACGGCGTTAAGAAACTCGTCATCTGCGGCAACGGCCCGATGAAGGACGAGATCAAAGCGATGGCCGCTGAGGATAGCAGCATTCGCGTCCTCGACGATGTCAGCGACGAGGAAAAAGGCATCATCATGCACGGTTCATTCGCCTACTGCCTTCCCAGCAAGCCTCGTCCCGAGTTCATCGAAACCTTTGGCATCGCCGTCGCCGAGAAAATGCTCGCCGGTGGTCTTGGCCCCGTCATCACGACCCGCACCGGGGGAATCCCCGAAGCGAGTGGCGGTCACTGCCTCGAGCACGAAGCCGGGAACGTCGACGAACTTCGCGAATGCCTCAACCGCGCCTGGTTCATGACCGAAGAAGAACGCCGGGAACTGTCCGATCGCGCCCGCGAGTTTGCCCTGAATTTCGACCGCACCGCGATCCTCGACAACCTCGTAGCGAGGTCCGAAGCGCTTTGCTGAGCTCTCGTCGAGCCTATCGAGTAGCTCCCTCCGCCGGGATCTACGCAGAATTGACACTTTAACGTCTTAACGTTAAAGTGTCCTATGGCTGTTTCAGAGAAACCCAAACGTTCCACGGTCTACCTCGAACCTGAGTTACACCGGGCATTGAAGGTTCAGGCCGCAGAAACGTCTACCAATGTTTCTGAACTGATCAATGCGGCGGTCAGAGAGGCATTGCGATGTGATCGCGAAGATTTGGCTGACTTTGCAGAGCGCAGTGACGAATCAACGATCACCTTTGAAGAACTCGTGAAGCGACTGGATCTCGATGGGCAAATATAGCATCGAGTTCAGAAAATCCGTCGAAAAGGATCTAGGCGCCATACCAAGGAAAGACCAGGTTAGAGTTCTGACGAGAATCGCAGCTCTAGCCGATGATCCGCGGCCGTCAGGTTGCAAGAAATTGTCAGGCCAGGATCGCTATCGATTGCGTCAGGGCAACTATCGAATCCTTTATGAAATCATCGACCAGCGCCTCATCGTTGTTGTCGTCAAAGTTGGCAATCGACGGGATGTCTACGAGTAGGAAGGAGACCTCCCAATCGATAAATGTATTCGAAAATAGTTAGTGCAATCCGAACTCCTTTTCGTGCATGATTGGGTTCAAGCCTACCGGCCAAACCACTATGAAAAAAAATACACTCTATCTCGCGCTCGCCGCTTTCGGAATCGCTTCCTCATTCGTGTTTTCCAGCTGTGACAAACGCTCGGACACCGAGAAGGCTGCTGACGAGATCGGTGATGCCATCGAAGAAGTCGCTGACGAAGTCGGTGATGCGATTAAGAAAGTAGAGTAAAACCAGCGCCCGCGGAAGCGGGCCTCTCCTTTTCCTAAAACGGATCACTCCATTCGAGATCATGCGCCTCCGCGACTTCGCGAGAGGTTAACTTTCCCGCGTGGCAGTTGATCCCACCCATCATCTCAGGCGCTATCTCGCAAGCCGCGTCGAGTCTGTGGGTCGCGAGAAGCTGCAAATAGGGCAAGGTCACACTCGTGAGCGCCTGCGTTGAGGTTCGGGCAAACGCACCCGGCATATTCGCCACGCAGTAGTGAATGACACCCTCCTCAGTGTAGACGGGATCTTCATGAGTCGTCGGACGCGTCGTCTCGATGCACCCACCCTGATCGACCGCGATATCCACGATAACGGTGCCTTCGTTCATCAGGCCCAACATTTCCCGGGTCACCAGCTTCGGCGCTTTCCGTCCCGGAACGAGCACCGCGCCCACGAGAAGATCGGTTCGAGGGAGCTCCTCGATCAATGCCGACTCGCTGCTGTAGCGAGTGCGCGCTGACGGCACAGCGGTGTCCAGCCAGGTCATGCGCTCGCTGCTGATCTCCATCACGGTCGTATCTGCGCCAATACCCGTCGCCACTTTCGCTGCATTCGTTCCGCTGGTTCCCCCTCCCAGAATCGTGACCCGACCGGGAAGCACTCCGGGAACCCCGCCTAACAAAGTGCCACGCCCACCGGCATGCTTGGCGAGAAAGTAAGCCCCCACCATGACACTCATGCGGCCGGCCACTTCGCTCATTGGTTCCAGTAGAGGGAGCCTGCTTCCCACCTGAACCGTTTCGTAGGCGATTCCGGTAACGCCGGTTTTGACGAGGGATTCCGTTAATTCTTTGTCAGCCGCGAGATGCAGATAAGTGAACAGGGTTTGCCCGTCCCTCAGCATCTCGATTTCGGAGGGCTGCGGCTCTTTGACCTTTACGATTACGTCTGCGGTTTCGAAGACCTCGCGGGCGCTGGCAACGATTTCCGCTCCCGCTTTCGCATACTCGGCGTCGGAATAGGCAGCCCCTTCGCCGGCACCCGATTCAACGACGACCTTCACTCCATTTCGAACCAACTGAAGCGTTCCGCCCGGCGTTAGCGCGACGCGATTCTCCTGCTTCTTGATCTCTTTGGGACACCCCACTGTGACGGTTCCCCCGCTTGAATTTCCAGTCTGACTCATGGTTTAGGTAAATGGCTCACAATTAGAGTATTGATATGGGGAGTTCAGTTCAATCTTTCACTGAAGAAGCGGCACGACATGCGAATAGCGTTCACCCAATTATGGAGCAATGGGAAAGGGATTACCGCTAACGTGAAAGCCATCTTCGCTGTAATGGATTTTGATCCACTGACCGTCAATCGGCAATCGAACCTCCATCCAGTCCCATTCCCGGGGCAATGCCGGCTCTATCGACAGCTGCTGATCGGGAACGGAGTAACTCAGACCCGCGAGTCCCTCGAGATAGAGCAGAATCTTGCCCGCATTGAAATTGGAATACTGATCACCAAAGAGAGTGAGATCCCGCTCGTAGGCCTCGGGGGCAACGGGAATCCCCCACTCCTCGTGATAGTTGTAGTGCAAGAGATGGTTCAAGGTCAGGGTCGTCGCTTCTTCGACAAGCCCCTGTCGGAAGATGCCGTCGAGCGTGAAGTAAGCGGTGTCGGGAGTGTAACCGAAGGAATGATCGACGTTGCTCGCAAACGACTCCATCGACTGCTTCGCCATCGCGAGAGGAAAGAACTCTCCGTAGAATCCCTTCCCGCGATCGAGCGCCCAGGCATCAACCATCCGCTTCGCATATTCACGGGGAAAATGCGGAGAACGCATTGCCCAAAATCCATTGGTCATGAGCATGCCGTTCTTCGGGGCGAGAAAGAAGTCGGGAACCCCGTTCATCTCCCAACGCTGATCAAACATCGCCCGGATGTGCGCAGGATCGCGGCGAAGCATTGCCTCCCAGTGTTCGAGATCGGGTTCGTTACCGGTGAGTCCTGCCATTTTCCCCAGCGTCGCCGCGACCTCGAATTCATTCATCGAAAAGCTGGAGAGACGCTTCCAATAGAGCTTTTTGAAATGGTCTTCGTAGCACTCTTTCAAAAACCCAAGGTCGCCGGTGTGCTCGTAGATCTGCCAGGCCCCGAGGACATGCTCCGAAGTTTCCGCCCCGTAGGCACCGCTGTGCCAGGCGACGCCCTTGTTATCGGAAATTAGGCGCAGGCCGTCGGGCAACTCGCGGAAGCGGTCATTTTGGGTGAGATGCTTCCACGTGAGCACATTCCCGTAAGCGAACCGGGGTTTGTCAGAGATCCACGCGCCCACCTTGATTTGAAAAGCGGCGTCGTAGCGATGAATCCCGAGGAAATTGTTTACCGCGGTCTGGGTATGGTTCTCCATCTCCCAGCCTTCGCCTACATCGATGTAATACATCAGGTAGAGCGACCAAAGGTAGTAGTAGATATCGACGATTTTCTCGTCGGGACAGCGAAACCACGGAATCTCATCGTTGAGGAGCCTGTTCATTTCGGCTGTTTTCGCGGTCAGCCAGGTCGCATCGTTCGAGATGATCTCACGAGCCGCGCTCATGGCGTGTTCTCTGTCATCGTGCATCGCCCAGGACACGGTGGTTCCTTCACGGTCACAGGGAACGGAGAAGGTGTAATGTTGGACCCCACGCTCGTCCTCTTCGGTAGTGACCGAGTCAGGAAGAATACGAGATGCGCTCAAAACCGTGGTCATGCCTGAGTAGACACAGGGACCAACCCGTTCGACGCCGCCGGGATCAGGTCGGGACTTCACGTTCCCTCCCTCGGAAATGATGAGAGCAGACCTGCCGCGGTCGAACGCAATCGAGGCGGATGATGAAACACTGTTCCGGTGATAAAAACTGTTTCCCGAAAACTCAATCGTCACCGGTCTCGACGAGGTAATCATCGAGGCCGCAGCGTCATTGGCGGCGATGAATTTCTCCTCTTTGATGGTGACACCGCCGACCTCGTATTCGCAGATCATCCGATCGGGACGCCATCTCATGCTTTTCGGTTTCGGATGCGTGTAGGTTTTACCGTCGACAATGACGCTGCCGTAAAGAACGCGGGTGTCTTTGTAAAACTCCCACCCGCTGTAGTCATTGCCGGTTCCGGTGTGCTCTGTTCCGACGAGTTCACTCTCGAGCATCCCGACACCGCGGCTCCGAAGGTCATGGTGAAAGGGATGCGTCAGCCCGATCGTTTCGTCCTCGATCACTTTCCAGCTCGCGTGAAACCCTCCGACGTAATAGGTGACGTTCCCGGCGAGGAAGCCGTGCTTCCGGCCCTGAATTTCCTGCTCGAGCCGTTCGCAGTAGTCCGAGAACTCCGGTTTCTCGCTGGAGATGGCACTAACCGTGACGCAGAGGCAACTCACCAACGCACCTGCGAGTGCCCAACGCTGCTGTCGATACGGGTTAACACCTTTCATCAGGGACCGAAACTCTCACATTGCCGGCCTCGACGGAAGCCAATTCACCTGATGATGCAGCCCGTCACGTCAGCCTCGCAAATCCCGAATGCTTCACAGGTCCTCCGATCCGCTCCTCAATCTCGCCCGCGTCGAGGGCCTCCGCGATCAGCGCAAAGACTTCGTCGAGTGATTCAAGATAAGCCTCAACATGACGTGTTTCATGGGCAAAGGTCGCGTTGAACGCCGCGCCGACGAGATACCCGCGCTTCAACATTTCCGCGGTCACCATCGTCATGATCGCTGCGGCCTCGGGATGTTCGAATGCGAGAATAGCCATCTCGGGACGTCCGCCGACCTTGACGGGAACCCCGTGCTTCGTTCCTAAACGCCGCCACCCTTCCATCGCCAGAGTTCCAATCGCATTCAGATGAGCGGGAACGTCATTCGCGATCATTTTCCGGACACAGGCGAGCGCCGCGGCCGGTCCAACGCCCTCGGTCCAGAAGGTGCTCGAGATAAAGGAAATCTGAGCGGCCTGCATCACCTCTCGCGTTCCGATGATCGCCCCGATCGGAAATCCATTCCCGAGTGACTTCGCAAAGACGGCAATGTCAGGGTTCACCCCGAATTTGAGATGAGCCCCTCCGAGGCAGAGCCGCCACCCAATCGAGATTTCATCGAAGATCAGAGGAATCCCAAAGCGGTCACACCGCTCGCGAACGCCCTCAAGGAAACCCGGTGCAGGATCGACGAAGCGCGATGGCTCCATGACGATGGCTCCGAGATTGCCGGCGTGCGCCTCGAGAACCGCATCGAGTTCCTCCAGAGAATTGTAGTGAAAGGTCAGGGTGTTGCCAGCGAGACTGGAAGGGACTCCGGCAGGATCGAGCCCCGGCAGAAGATGCCCGTCGAGCGCAGACGAGTCAGCGTTGGCCAGATTCGCAGCGAGATACCAGTCATGCCAGCCGTGATACCCACAGAGCGCGACCTTATCTTTTCCGGTATGAGCACGGGCAATCCGAACCGCTGCAACCATCGATTCTCCCCCGCCCCGCGTGAATCGCGCGTTCTCCGCCCAGGGATGAATTTCGACTAACAGTTCAGCCAACTCGACTTCATCATGAGTTTGCAAACTCGACATCGATCCTAAACTGACACGACGCATCACGGCTCGATTCACATCGGGATCAGACGATCCGAGAATCGTGGAAAGAATCCCGTTCGGTCCCATGTCGAGGTAGCGACGCCCCGAAATATCGATCACCTCGCAGCCGCGCGCCTCGCGGTAATAGGCGGGCCACTGCTCGGGAGCAAACATCTCGGGCCGCTTGCTCAGCAATTGAGTTCCTCCCGGAATCAGTTCCTTGGCCTTTTGATAGGCGTCCTGCACGTCCGGCAATTCCCGTGGAAGCGGAATATCAAAAAGCCGCCGCGCGCCGTTGCAGAATATCTCCTCGAGATCGGTGGCATCGAGATTCTGATTCTCACAAGCCTGCCTCAGCGCGAGGAGCGATTCGATTCCCAGAAGCGTTGGTTTCGCGGTTCGCGCCTTGCTGAAATCGGCACGGATTTCATCGAGCCAGAGAAAGTCATCTCCGAGATCAACGCAGCGACTCCTCATTTCGGTTACACAAAAATCAGCGCCGAAGAAGAGCCGGCCCGGACCGAAGACCTTCAGGATCGCCTCGAAAGCGGACGCTTCGCAAACCGCTGAGGTATCAAAGTAAACGTTATCGAGTCCTCGGATCGAATCGATCCCCTCGACGGTATGCTTCCCACAAAATCCACGTGCGGCATGAGCGAGGATCAGCTTCGCATTCGGGTAGCGAAGGCAATGCTCCCGAATGTATCGCTGATTTTCCGGCTCGGCGAGCGCGCGGGGCAGCACCATGTGAAGCATGATCGCGAGACCGCGTTGCTCGGCCAGTTCCCAGCCCCACTCAGGAATGAACTCTCCGGTGGGAGCATTGAAGCTGTCGGGTCGCTCCGCAAAGAGATGATAGACTTTAAATCCAGCGAACCCGTCAGCATCCAACTGGCGCTCCACTTCGGCGGGATCCTGTTGAGGTGTCAGGATCATCAATCCCCGCGAACCGGCGTCCCCTTTTACCTCATCAGCAAGATGACGATTCGCAGCCTCGACATCGAGCACCCGTGTCGGAAAAGGAAAAAACAAGCCGCCGGTCGGACAGCGATCCGGCATCCAGAGCGAAAGCCTTTCATCGTAAATAGCACGCGTAACCACTTCAGGACCAGCCGCGGCCAGAGCCGGCGTGGGTGATCCCAAATCGGCGGTTCGCCAGAGATGAGCATGAGCATCAAATGACTCCGAAGGAACGAAGTCTTTCAGGTATCGATCCCAGAGGTCGAGATCAAACGCGTTAACCTCCGCCCAAACGTAGGGGTTAATCTCTGTTTCGCTACTCATCTTTAGATTCCAATTTTAACTTTTCGAGAACTTCCGCAGGCGGCCTCCATCCGTAGCTTCGTTGCTGATCGTTGGAGTAAACACAGCTCAGAATAAAGAGGTCGGCGTCACGGGTTTTCTCCGGTGGAATGTTCACCCGCAAATGTGTGTATCCGTCGCCCAGCCAGGTTTGATACCCATCCGTGGTGCTCTCGGGAATCGAGTGACCATTCAGCCGGACATCGAGCAACTCAGGACTCGCGTAGGAAATCCGGATCGTCATCGCGAGACCGTGATCAATCCCCTTTTCAATCGCAGCAGAACGCGAGCCCACGTAAAGCGATTGCTCGGGCCCGGCTTCCATGTATTTGCGAATCGACTCCGCGTCGAAGTCGGGAAGCGCTTTCAAATTCTCGGCGAGGTCGGCCTTCGCTATTTTCACCTTGAGAGGATCTTTCGCAAGGATGGCCTCCTGCCCCGTCGGCGTGATCGCACAGGCAATCATGATCCGGAAGTCAGTCTCTGAGTAGAGGACCCCCAGGCTCATGTTTTCCTGTCGTTCCCACAATTCCGCCCGGCTCCGCCTCCGTTCTTCCGCATTGTTGCCGTAAGCAGCGATGTAATGACCCGTGATCGTCTTCATCCTGTCCACCGCGTAGCCCCGATGCGGCATGTTCGGTGGCGTCGTGTTGCCAAGCTTCAGCAATCCCTTCAGACGGGCAACCCCTCCCTGCTCCCACCCGTTTTCGGTCAGAACCGGAAGCGTGTGATATTTCATGTAGGGATACATCCCCGGGTAGAAAAAGACACGACCCATCCAGAGTTTCCCGGCATGGGGATTCAGCTCAGGCCCCCACAGCATTCTCTGGGCATCCGCCTCCCAACGGTCACTCGGAAACCCCTCTTCTATGCCGGCGGCTATCATCGCATCGCTCACTCGGGGATCCCAGGTACGAAGCGCATGATTCGATCCAGCGCCCCCCACCGATTCGAGAACCAACTGACCATTGTAGTGCAACGAAACCCCGTGAATGTCGGCGTGAACCTCCGGCTGAAACTCATCGACAACTTCGAGAAAAGCATTCAACTCCGGAGTCTTATCCGGAGCACGTAGCTTCATCGTCTTGATATCCCACATCAGCCCGCGACGCCCATCGTAGACAGGAAGCCCCGCCGCATTCCCATGCGTTTCAGCCGGAAAGAACCCATGAGGATTCATGATCGGCATGAGGAGGATTCGCTGATTTCTCAACGTCTCGCGCGCGGCTTCATCATCACTGAGCAGCCATTCGATAAGATGAAGAATTGTCATCGTCCCGGTGCGCTCCGGACCGGCATGGAGCCCGGTAATGAGAACACGCTGCTTGTCGTGATCGGGAACGGACTGATCCGTGAGATCGATGAGGTAAACGGGGTAATCATCCCCGCTTCGCGCTTTCTCGGAGAGCTTGAACAATCCCGGATACTTGTCCTGCCAAAAGCGCAAAGTCGCGTCGTATTCCTCGAAAGTGAACCGGTTCGCCCTCGTCTTCCACGGCTTCGGCATTTTTTCGAGAGCCGCGTCGATATCTGCAGATTGAGATCGTGCCGCAGGAGCGAAAACCACCCCCAGCGTCAACAGAGTCGCGGTGAAAATCAAGCGCCTCATGATCCGACGTAAACAGCGTAAACTTTCGCGTCACCCGAATCCGGAAGCGTCACTCGAAGCGCGAATTGCTTTCCTGCGGGAATCCCACCGGGCAGCGCGACCTCGACCCGCGTTCCCGATTCGGTCACTTTCGCAACAGCGCCCTCAACAGGTCTTGCCTGCTCATCGAGCAATTGAATTGTGAGGGGCGCATCCGCCGAAAGGCCTTCCGCGTTCACGACCACTTTCGCGGGCTCCGTCGTTGTGAAATGCGCCGTTTCAAAATGAGCTGCCGAGTCGGGAACCTTGCGTGAAAGATAGCCGAAGCCATCCCGACGCAGCGTCGCGAGGCCGATTTCCATGTCCTTGAGCTTTCCGCCGGTATCCCAGTGAGAATACCAGATCATCGTCTTGTCGCCTTCGTTAACGAAAGCGTGCCCCTGCAAAATAGCGATGTCATCCCACTCACCGGGCTCGCCGCGAGGGATCACTTTGTGATCGGCAATTGGCTCGCGAAAATGAATCCCGTTATTACTAACTACCAATCCAAGATCGACCCGCACGCCCTGGTTCCAGTATTTGCCATCCTCCGGTTTCTTCGGAGCGTCCTGCCACAGACCGTTCAGCCCGACGATGACATTGCCGCGATTCCAAATCCCCATTCCCATGTGGCCCTGCTGTCCTTTGACTCGCGTTGAGGTCAATTGTCCGACCCGGGCGAGTGCCAATGCCTTGGAATCCGACCAGTGATCGAAATCAGGAGACCGATACGTCAGGGTGATGCGCCCCGTGTCGCCGCCATCCATACTCCACGACCATGGCTCCATGAGCTGGCCGGGCGCGTAGTAGAAATTTCCCCATTTATAAAGCCCCGAGACTTCAAAGCGCTCGTTGCCGGCATTCACGGGACGATCACCGACAACCTTCCAGCTGAGCCCATCGGCACTCGTCGCCGCAATGAAAGCACCCCATCGGCGTTCGTCAGGACCAACGCCGCTGCGTCCGCCTTTCACGTCTTTGAATTCAGGATGCGCGATATAGACGGCTTTGTAGCGACGACTCGGATCGGGATCTTCCGGTTCATGGAGAATGCTCAGAAAGTCATTCACCTTCGCGAGCGCGGGAACCTCCGATTCGATCAGGCAGATATTGTTCTTCTTATTGCCGTTGAACTCGACGAGCCCCAACTCAGGCTTCGTCCACGTAATCCCGTCATCGCTCTCCGCATAGCACATCGGCCGCCACCAACCCGGCGCCTGCCCGGATTCTATATTCTTCTCGACCATCCCGAGATACCACATCCGGAACTTGTCTCCGTGTTTCATCACCGTCCCGTAGAGAATCGCATGACCATGATCGGGCGCCCCCTCCGGCCCACGTCTCAGAACGGGATTCCCGGGATGCTTCGTCGCCGTCACCGGAGTGACATAGACATTATTCCGCCACGGAATCGCGTGGTCATCGAAGGAAAAGAAAACGGCTTCATCGGTCTCGGGCCCGCCATCGACTGAAACACCTCCCATTAGAGGGGCCGAAAGGGAGAGAACAAAAGAAGCAATGGTGCACAGAGAATATTTCATAAGAGAATCTCAGAGGATACTCAACAATCGGACTTCGACTGACAATAGCGCACATGTTGCGATTCGCGGCTCGACACAATCCCTTCATACACAGCATGCTAACCGGCCGAAATTGCAAAACGGGACCCAACCCGATATCCCTAATTGAAACGATTCACCCGGCACCCCCCCCCCGGGGCGAAAGCCAGGCCTTCTCGAGTTTTTTCGTTCTTCACTCCTCTTCTTCTTCGACCATGAAATCTGCGAAAATACTACGCGAGAAGGTCGGCTCTGACTCCACGCTGCCGGGGAAAATAGGTGACTGCCCTACTCTCGAGGAACGCGGCTACCATTTTCTCTGCATCACCGAGCCGACCTCTTTTCAACATACTCAGCTCACAGAGCTTAACAAATCAGTCCAAGGTGGGCCCCATCTACGAAAAAATAAATTTGTTACACTTTATCACTCCCGCGGAGAGAAGTGATTGTATGAAGATCCCCGTAACATTTTTCAGTGCGCTGAGCGTCTTATTCTCCCTGTGCGGCCCACTGTCTGCAGACGAAGGCCTGCCAAACATCGTCTACATTCTCGCCGACGACATGGGCTATGGCGATGTCAGTGCACTGAATCCGGATTCGAAGATCAATACGCCGCATATCGATCGGCTTGCGAAGGAGGGCATGGTTTTCACGGACGCGCATTCGGGTTCCTCCGTCTGCACCCCCACTCGATACGGGATCCTGACCGGTCGCTACTCTTGGCGCACCCGTTTAAAGTCAAATGTTCTGCGGGGATATGATCCGCACCTGATCGAACCGGATCGCATCACGGTCGCTTCGCTGCTGAAAGAAAACGGCTATCGCACCGCTTGTATCGGCAAATGGCATATCGGGATGGATTTTCCGACCACCAATGAGAAACCCGCTGGCCCTGAGAACACGGACTGGAACGGAGTGATCGAGAATGGTCCGATCGCCAATGGCTTTGACTATTTCTACGGCATCTCAGCTTCGCTGAATATGGATCCCTACATCTACATCGAAAATGATCGATTTGTTGGGGAATGCACCACCCGTAAAACCATTATTCCTGATGACAGCAGCGATAAACCGGGGCCGGCTCACGAAGACTTTGAGGGCGTCGAAGTGCTGACAGAAATTTCCCGTAAATCAGTTGAGTATATCGGTGAGCAGGATTCCGGGACGCCTTTTTTCATGTATATCCCGCTGACCTCACCGCACCGCCCCATTCTCCCATCCGCAGAGTTCCAGGGAAAAAGTGATCTGAGCGACTACGCCGACTTCTGCCTTCAGACCGATGCCGTCGTCGGTGAAATTTGCGAGGCGCTGGAAGCAAAGGGCTTCGCGGAAAATACCCTCGTCATCTACACCTCAGACAACGGGAGTCTCCTGCCGACCAGCTACCAGCCACATCAGAGAAAGGGCCATCATTCGAGCCATATTTTTCGTGGCAAGAAAGGCGATATCCACGAAGGCGGACATCGCGTGCCCTACCTGCTGCGTTGGCCCGGCGTGGTGAAACCCGGAAGCCAATCCGATGAGATCATGTGCCTAACAGACCTTCTCGCCACTTGCGCCGCCATCGTGGGAGCCCCGCTACCGGATGACGCCGGAGAGGACAGTTACAACATGCTGCCGGCGATGCGCGGCGACGAGGGTTCCGGTCCCATCCGCGAGGCTACGGTGCATCACTCGTTTCGAGGCATGTTCTCGGTTCGGCAGGGCGATTGGAAATTGATCCTCGGTCCCGGAACCGGCGGGCTGGGAACCAAGCCGTCCGACTCGGAAACCCCGACGGAAGTGCAGCTTTATGATCTCAACAATGACATCGGTGAGAAGGAAGGCGTTCACGGGCAGCACCCCGAAGTCGTCGCGCGCCTCAGCGGATTGCTGAAGAAATACAAAACCGAAAATCGCAGCCGTCCCGTGGAAACATCGGCCCCGGCCGAACCCGTTGCCGGGGAGAAAGCGGGTTCAGCTACCCTCGAAAAGTTGGCGTTGAGTCAGGGCGAACACATCACCATCGTCGGCGCAGGCCTGGCTTCCCGCATGATGAAATACAGTCGCTTCGAGACGGAACTTCAGTTGCGCCATCCTGACAAAGAACTCGTCATCCGAAACATCGCCGACGAGGGCAACACTCCCGGCTTCCGGCCTCATGCGGGCCGTGAATTCGAAAATCAATTCGCATTTCCCGGTGCCAAAGAACTCGTGCGCCCGGAGTTCCAGGTGAATTCCGGCTCGCGAGGGCACTTTGAGACGCCCGACGAGTGGCTGACACGTCTCGAGACAGACACCATCCTTGCGTTCTTCGGTTACAATTCCTCCTTCGGCGGACCGACGGATGTGGAGCGTTTCAAGAAGGAACTCGCGGCCTATATTGAGCATCTCCAGGGCCAGCAATACAACGGCGAATCCGCACCCCAACTCGCCTTCGTTTCTCCAACTGCGGTTCAGGATCTCTCCGCAATTCATCACACTCCGACGGGAGAAACGCAGAACGAAAATATCGCTCTCTACACCGGGGCGATGCGTGAGGTCTGCGATGCCAACGGTGTGCTCTTCATTGACATTTTTGGCCCCTCGAAAGCGCTCTTCGAAGACACAGAGGAGCCCCTCACGGTGGACGGTGCCTTGCTCACTGACAGGGGCTACCAATGGCTCGCCCCTCTTCTCGCCGATGAGCTTTTCGGCAAAACTGAGGCAGCTACACAGCACCTCGATCTCGTTCACGACGCGGTCGCTGAGAAAAACTGGGTCTGGCACAATCTCTTCAAAATACCCAACGGAGTGCACGTCTTCGGCGCCCGTTACAAACCCTACGGGCCGGAGAACTATCCTGACGAACTGAAAAAACTCACCGAAATGGCGGCGGCGCGGGACCGTGCCATCTGGCGGGCTCTCGAGGGCGAAACAATCGATCTGGCCGCAGCGGATGCCAAAACCCACCAGCTACCGGAGATTCAGACCAACTACACCCCGTCCGACAAAAACGGAGAGACCCGCTATCTCTCCGGTGAGGAAACCCTCGAACATCTCAAGGTGCCGGAAGGTTACCAAATCGAGCTTTTCGCCGATGAGAAAATGTTTCCCGAGCTCGCCAATCCCTGCCAGATGTCCTTCGACAACAAAGGGCGACTTTGGGTCGGATGCATGCCCTCCTATCCGCACTGGCGCCCCGGCGATCCGAAACCGCAGGATTCTCTGCTCATCCTCGAGGACACCGACAACGACGGCAAGGCTGACAAACGCACCGTCTTCGCCGATGATCTTCACCTCTGCATCGGGTTCGAACTGGCGGCCGAAGGCGTCTACGTTTCCCAGGCGGATTCGCTGATTCTCCTTACCGATACCGACGGCGATGACCAATACGATACGAAAGAGTATTTGTTGAGCGGCTTCGACGACCACGACACGCATCACGCGATTTCCGCATTCTGTGTCGATCCGAGTGGCGCGATCTACATGGGCGAGGGTGTCTTCCTCCACAGCAACGTCGAGTCCGTTTACGGCACCCACCGCGGCACCAACGGTGGATTCTACCGCTACAATCCGAAGCGCCGCCATCTTGAGCGAACCGCTCAATTGGAAATCCCCAACCCCTGGGGAACCGCCTTTGACCGATGGGGCCAGCAATTCTTTCTCTTTACCTCCGGCTCCTTCATGAACTGGATGGCACCGGGAACCGTAAAGCCGCTCTACGGACACAACATGGAGGCCTCCCGCAATTTGCTCAGGTCGAATCGGGTCCGGCCGAACTCCGGCCTCGAAATCGTCTCGAGCCGTCACTTCCCCGACGAAGTTCAGGGGGATTTGCTCCTCAATAACAACATCAGTTTCCTCGGCACCAAGCAGCATCCGGTGAGTGAAGATGGCACCGGATATAATGTCAACCACCGCCAGGATCTGTTGAAGTCCGATGAGGGGAACTTCCGCCCCGTTGATCTGGAATTCGCTCCCGATGGCTCGCTCTATGTCATCGACTGGTCGAACGTGCTCATTGGCCACATGCAGCACAGCGCGCGTGATCCGCTCCGCGACCACGTCCACGGTCGTGTCTACCGCATCACCTATCCGTCGCGCCCACTCGTGGAGCCCGCCAGGATCGATGGTGCCAGCATTCCCGAATTGCTCGAAAACCTGAAGCTACACGAAGATCGGACCCGCTATCGCACCCGCCGGGAACTCCGTGGACGTGACACCGACGAGGTGCTTGCCGCGATTGAAAAATGGGTCGCCGAGCTCGATCAGTCGGACGAGAACTACGAGCATCACCTGCTCGAAGCCCTCTGGGTCAGCTGGGGCCACGATGCCATCGATGAGGAGCTGCTGCACCAGTTGCTCAAGTCCGATGACCACCGCGTCCGCGCCGCCGCGGTTCGTGGCGTGCGCTACAATACCCATCAGGTCGAAGACTACGCCGAGCTGCTCACGACCGCCGCCGCGGACAACCACGGCCGCGTCCGCATGGAGGCAATCACCGCCGCTTCCTGGCTGGGCGAGAGCGAGGGGCTTGCCATTCTTGACGTCGCGGAGAAAGCCGGGCTCGATGATTGGATTGAAGGATCCATGAAGCACGCGCGTGCCGCCCTGACAAATACACCAGTCGTAAAACCCAAAGAGGTCACGAAGATCCCGAGATGGCTGAAAGGCAAAGACGACAAGGAACTTTTTCTTCTGGGCAAGGAGGTCTATCATCGTGATGCTCACTGCGTCACCTGCCACCAGGCCGATGCAAAGGGGCTCCCTGATGCTGGTTTTCCGCCGATCTCACGCACAAAGTGGGTGAACGGGGACGCCGACCGTTTGATTCTGCTCACTCTGAAAGGCCTCGTGGGCGAGATCGAGGTCAGTGGCAAAAAATACATGGGAGCGATGACTCCTTTCGAGGGACTTCTCGACGACAAGGAAGTGGCGGCCGTGCTCACCTACGTACGAAACTCCTTTGGCAACAAAGCCAGCGTCATTCAACCCGAGTCGGTGAAGAAAATACGCGACGCTCACGAGGGTAAGCCGGATCTGTTACAAGCCCCCGAGCTGCTCAAGCAGTACCCACATACTGATTAGTCTGAATTATTAAATCTGTTACACTTCTCCCGTTTGGTGGAAAGAAAAGATGACTACCTCACCGGGATACCTTCCGGAATGAAGTGAGTCCACTTTAACACAAATCGAAAGAGCAAACCCATGTTGTCGAAAGAAGATCAGGAAACCTTTACCCGTTTGTGGACCGAAACTCAGCCGACGGTTTCGCACTATCTGCTGTCGCTCGTGCGTGACTCAACGATCGCCAAGGACCTACTCCAATCGACTGCGCTGGTGCTCCTTCGCAAGTTTGACGATTACGACCGCGATGAGCCGTTTCTCCCCTGGGCCATGGGAGTGGCGAAATTCGAAGTGCTCGGTCATCGCCGGGACACTGCACGGAACCGGGTGATTTTCGATTCCGAAATGCTCGACCGCTACACCGGGCGGTGGTCGGAAATGGCAACGGAGCAATCCGATGAGACGACGGCCCTGCAGGATTGCCTGAAGAAATTGCCAGAGCGACTTCGGCACCTCGTTCGCCTGCGCTACTACGAAGAGCAGAATTCCAAAGAAATTTCGAAAGCGCTCGATCTCACCGCCGGCAACGTTCGCGTCACCCTGCAACGAACCCGCGAGCAGCTCCGCCAATGCGTCGAGCAATCCCTCGGCACCGAAGGAGGTCGCGCATGAAGGATGAAGATCTACTCATCGCAGGCTGGCTCGACGGTGATCTCGATCCCGGCGAGGAGAAACGTCTCAAAGTCTGGCTCGAAGAAAATCCGGCGCATCTCGATCAACTCGTCGAGGCTTCAATCCGCGACCAGCAACTTCGCGAAGCGGTTCAGCTATCCGAAAGAGCGAGATCGACCGGGAAGATCCGCCCCTTTGCCGAAAGGAGAAACAGGTTTATCCCGTCGCTGGCTGCGGCAGCGCTTGTCGTTCTGGGAGTCGGTGCCACGCTGTGGTTTTTGTCGGCCAGGGACAAACTCGTCGAAGTCGAGATCGTATCCGCAGACAACGCCCGTCTCGAGAATCGTGTCGAAGAGCTCGTCTCCGGATCGAAGCTTTCTCTCGGGCCGGTCTTTCTCGAAAGTGGCCGCCTCGTACTCGACCTCGCTTCGGGCGTCCGGCTTGAAATGATCGCTCCGCTCAAAGCGAGACTGATCGACGACATGCACCTGCGGCTCGAGGCAGGCCGACTCAACGCCGACGTCGGTGAGCGGGGCAAGGGCTTCACCGTTTACACGGAGGCGGGTGACATCATCGATCTGGGAACTGAGTTCGGCATCGAGGTCGATTCGGACGGAGAAAGCCGGGTTGCGGTTTTCTCCGGCCAGGTCGAGGTGCATCCGCGAGAGAAAGGTATAAGCAAACGAAAAGAGAAAATCACTCTGAACGAGGGACAGGCAGCGCGCTTTTCCGCTCTCGCCGGTTTGCGCCGCTGGGACCGCGTCGCTATCGCAGCGAAGGCGGCCGGCATCTCTGACAGCCAGTATTCCGGGATTGTCAGGTCAGTGCGCGACAATCTTGGCGACAAGGAGCTCCATCCCTTTTACGGCGTCGTCAGCGAAGGGATGCGCGAGGGCGCGCTAGCCCACACCGACAAACCGAATCCAGCCTGGCGGGCACTCGAAGGCAAGGCGTTTCCCGAATGGCTCATCGGGGCTGATCAGATCCGCACCTATCATCAATTCCGGAATCGCCTCCGCTACAAGCTGGAGCTGGACCTCGCCGAACCCGCCATCGTTTACGTCTTCCAGGATATCCGCGAGGAAGCCCCCGCCTGGCTGACCCGCGATTTTTCCGACACCGGAACCCGCATCCGCGTCGGTCCGTGGAACCCCGCCGTCGCCGACGAACCCGGCGTCGTCATGAAAGAGGACAGCCCCTATCTCACCGCCGGAATCTGGAAACGCGAAGTGCCTGCCGGCATCGTGAAGCTAGGACCGCCGCGGGACGAGGACTCGGAAGGCCCCGTTGCGATGTATGGACTCGCGGTAAAGCCGCAACAGACGGAACGCTGACTCACATGACGAGAAGGCTCTACGGCCAAAAGAACATAGATTCGACTACGGGTAGAAAACGGGAATCGACTTTTTCATCTGGAGGCTGCCTTTACGGGTCCAAATCAACGGGCAGGAATTGGGTAAATCCCCGAGAGCAAAGATGATCCCGGGTGGGGCGAATCGTCCCGTTGAACAACGTGGTCCGATGCGACGTAATGACAAACCCTGTCTGCTTCGCTGCGAAGACGGGCGATGACCCGGGCATTCCAGAGGACCACCCGGATCGGCAGGGACGCCTCTCCCTACCCTGATAATCCCCCCGGTAGTAGGAGTTCTGAGCGATCAGGTCCTCTCAGCGATTCACCTTCAGTTTCTGCAACGAAACTTCATCCGCTCCGATACCCTCCGGCACCGTCGGATCTACCGCCCAGGTCGAGCCTGTTTCACTCCCCATGAATTTCCGAAACTCGTCAAACGTTTCCGGCGTGTAGGGTTGATGAACCACGCGGAACGATTTGAAATCGTAGCTGTTCATATCGCCGCGCCAAATCGTGTTCCGATAGGTCTGAACCTCGGGGTGAAACTCGCCTTTCTTGAAAACACACTTCCGGAAGTCGACGCTCCCTTTCGGCGTCAGTGTCACATTGAGACTATCAAAGGTGCAATTCTCTGCAAAGAGCGCCCCGCCTTTTCCAACACGAAGCTCCTGAGGTCCACCCCCAACCCGCTTCACGACGACGTTCTTCAGATTCACCTGACAGATCTGGCCGTCCTTCAGCAAAGCCCCATCGACCCAGAAGGCCCGCGCCGCGCTGCTCTCGATGAGCGCGTTCTCAACCGAGTGCTTCCACCCGATGAAAAAGAGGTCATAACCATGGCATCCGCTAATGTAGACATTTTTGTAATGGGTCCGGCTCGTCCCCGTATCGCAGAAACCGGTCGCGTTCCGGATACTGACAAAGCCGTTAATCTCACAATCGACATCTTCATGAGCGCTGAATCCGTCGTCGCCGCATTCAATCGCGGCGATGTTCTCATAGACGAGATTTCGCTGCGCCCCGTGGACATTGAACCCGTCGTTGTAAACATGCGTCCCCGTCACATTCTTCACCGTGAGCCACGAGCCGGCGATACTCTGAACGACGGCACTGCTTCGCGCCGGATAGCGGATATTCGCTTCATCGAGCTTCTGTCCGGGTTTCAACTTCAGGTAAAAGGCATCGCCGTCCTCCCTCACAAACGTCCACTCACCGGGCTGAAGATCTTCCGGTCCCTTGAGCGGCTCGCTCGGTCCTTTCGAGCAGCGGTTCATCCGCTGCATCTTGCCATCCCACAGCAAAAACCAGCGAGCGACAATCGCGTCATCGGTGGTTTTGTATATTTTCTGTCTCCGGTAGAGATCCGGTGCCACCATTTTCCACTCCGCGCTCGTGACCGGTTCGCTCCCATCGAGGACCGCGCCATGCCCGTCGAGGGTAATCGGTTTCCCGGGGAGTCCGTGTTTGTTCGTGAAGTCCGCACTTTCGTAGTAGGTCTCCGGCGTGAGATGGATCGTATCGCCCGGCTGAGCCAGCTTCATCGCCCGTGCAATCGTTTTCACCGGTGCTGACCTGCCATTGTTCGAATCGTCACCCGCCGTCGGGTCGACATGGAGGTCAGGGGCCAACGACAGATCCGTCCCCTTTCCCGGACGCCTCGCCATTGCCGCTTCGTTTTCCTCGACGGTGACGTCGCTGAAAGTCGCCGTCTTCTGAGTCAGGTCGACGACGCGCCACGCCAACTCCGCCAACCGCATGTCGTCCTTCTGATCCCGAATCTCGCGAAGCGCACCGGCTCCCTCGTCGCCAAATTCGAGGATCGCATTTCCAACGACACGCCAGCCCCAGTCGTGATCAGCGAGGGTCGCATCGGAATGACGTCGGAAAGCCGCCAGCAAAGCATCGAATATCTCCGGTCGAATCGATTTCAGCTCCGTCTCAGTTCGTGCGACCACTTTACCGAGAGAGGTCGCGGCCCGATTTACAACCACGACATCATCGTGGTTCAACGCCTTGATCAAAGTGGCTACCGCGTCAGGATTCTTGCGCAGAGTCCCCAGCGCCTCCGCCGCGGCGAAACGGGGAAAGAGCTCGCTGTCGCTCAACCCTTTCTGAAGCGTCGGAAGCATCGAAGGCCGGGCCGTCGTGATCAGCGAACGCATCGCCGCTTCCCTGACACGGCCATTTTCGGACTCCAACGCGGCGCGTTCGATCTCCTCTGACGGAAACGGCTGCAACCGTCGCAAGGCAATGATCGCGCACTCCCGAAGCATGTGATTCCCGTGCTTCTCCACCGCATCGAGGAGAACCTTCGCCGAACCCGCTCCATGATTTTTCGACAAGGCCAGCGCAGCGACACAACGAACGCCGTTCTCCTCATCCTTCAATCCATTCTCAAGCACCGGCACTGCCGCAGGATCTTTCGATACCCCGAGCGCCTGGAGCGCGAGCCGGCGCTCGATCAAATTTTCCGATCCAGCCAAGGTCTTCAACACCGCCAGATCCGTTTCCAATTCGCCATCGATGACCTGCTGCAACGCCCGCATCCGCTTCGAGAGGTCATCCGATTTCAATGCTGCGGCAGTCTGCTCAGGGATAAAGCCACGCGAGAGATGCTGAATGTCATCGCTCACCGCGAGAATCGTCGGCATCCCCGCCTCCTGATACTTTTTCCAGCCTTCGCGAAAAGGCCCTGACGTGATCACACTGACCGATGTCCCGGTGCCTCTCGCCAAAAACTGCAAATCCTCGAGCGCCTTCATCTGCGACTGGCCGCTGTTGTTTCCATAGATCAGCAACTCATCGACCAATCCCTCACGCACCCAGGTGTCGATGTCCATGAAGTGAGCTCCCGCCGTCTTCGTAAGCTCAGGCACATTCCACGACAAAGGCTGCGACGGATCGTTCGAGTCGATCACCATCCCGAGCAAAATCTCATGCTTCTTGAGTTCCGCTTTCAGCTCACGCAAAAAAGCAGTCACGTAACTCCCTCGCAAGCGGAGCCAGTCCTCCCGCGACGCGCCACGACGAAATGGCTCGGTGCGGAGATCGAGTTTATACTGACGCTTAAAGTCTTCGACGATGGGATCGCTGTAACCAAACTCCTCCTGGAAACGCAGCGAGTAATTTTCCACGTAGGTCAGCAAAGCGAGGCCGTCGTAGCCAGCGTCAACAGCCTGCCGCACCGTCATATCGACGAGCGCCTTACGAGCCTCCGGATACGCCAGCTCGATCGGGCCGCCCTGATGCCGCGCCCCGTGCTTGTCCATCGGCGCCCACTCGGGATGCTCCAGCTTCAGCTTCGATTCGTAGCAAAACGGGTAGTCCGTAAAACCCGGTGTGTCTGCAGGAGAACCCCAGTCCCACAGCGTTCCCATCCCCCAGATTTCCATGCCACGCTCGTGCGCCGCCTTCACCGCGAGTTGATCCGGCTGCACCTCCGCATAGAGCTGATTCAACCACGTCCAAAACGAATGCGACCGCGGGTTTTCCGGTCGGGCGTGCATCGTTTCCAGCCAGCAGGAAGCCTCGTGTCCGCGCCAGTAAACCCGGCGGGCATGTTGGACATCACGGAACAGGTCAAAGGTCGCATCGATACTCGCCGGAGAATCGATCGGCAGCGACGAACCGAGGAAGTGATTGTCCCCCGTGCTGACGTAGACATCGATGATCGGTTCCTCTGCCGTGCTCGAAACCAGCGGAAAAATCAACGAGGTGAGCAGAATAAAGAATCGAGTAGAGGCCGAAAAGAAGTTCATCAAATAGTAAAAATGGCAAGAGACTGAGCATTCCGGCCCACTCCTGACGAGCCTGTCTGCACTCCTGTCCCACCGCAATAGCCTCATCAGGTTAACGCCCGGTCTCGCGATCGCAGAATCGGCCTTGCAAGACCACAAACCCAACAGGGTTGGGTCCACCACCTGACAGGGTTGGATCCATCTTCCACAGAAATCCGCTACTTGAGATCACCGGTTTTTCCCCGACATCTACAGGAAGTTCTTTCATCAATGAAATCTGCTACCCAACTCCGACTACTTCTCATAGTTGCCCATCCCGACGATGCTGAGATTCGCTGCGGGGGCCTCATGTCGATCTACCGAAAGGCGGGACATCTCGTGAAATGGATCTCAGTGACCAACGGCAACGCGGGGCATCATCTGAAGCGCGGACCCGAGCTGGCTGCGATCCGACTTGGGGAAGCGAAGAACGCCACCGCTGTGATTGGAGCGGAGTGCGAGGTTTGGGACACCGATGACGGCTGTCTCGAGCCAACCCTCGATCTGCGCTGGAAAGTCATCAAGGCGATCCGTGAGTTCGAGCCGGACCTCGTCCTTACGCACCGAAGCTGCGACTATCATCCCGACCACCGCGCCGTGGCTCAATTGGTTCAGGACGCCTCCTTTTCGGTCACCGTTCCCGCTCTCGCACCGGAAGTTCCGGCTTTGAAGCGCGATCCCGTCATCGCCTACATGGCCGACCTCTTTACGCGTCCGAACCGATTGCGTGCCGACATCGCCCTCAGGGTCGATCCTTTTTCCGATGCGATCGTCGAGATGTTTTCCTGCCATGCCTCCCAGGCTTTTGAATGGCTGCCCCACGTCATGGGTCTGGAAGAGCCGGTTCCGGACGACGACGCTGGGCGGGAGAAATGGATGCGAGAGCAGTTCCTGCCTCTCCACTTCGGAAAAGTGGCGGAGAGATTCAGGGGCGATCTGGTTTCAACCTACGGGGAAGCCCTCGCCGCGCGGACAGCCATGGCAGAAGTCTATGAGATCAGCGAGTATGCACGACAGCTCGACGAGCCACTGAGGGAGCGGCTTTTCGGATTCGCAATTCGTGAGACCACTCCATGAAGCTGCTCAGTATACAGGTGGGCCGGCCCAAAGAACTAGGGAACGCACAATCGTCTGATCCCTTCGACAAGCCTTGGATATCCGGGTTTTATAAGGAACCGGTCTCTGGCGAAGTTCAGGTTTCGCGGTATAACATCGCAGGAGATCGCCAAGCAGATCTAAAACATCACGGAGGCCCTGACAAGGCGATCAATGTCTATCCCGCCGAGCACCTTCCACTCTGGGAAAAGGAGCTCGGGATCGATTTGCCCCACGGCTCGTTCGGTGAAAATTTCACGACGTCCGGACTCGTCGAATCCGAGGTCTGCATTGGAGATACGTTTCAAATCGGCGAGGTCGTTGTTCAGATCTCACAACCCCGGCAACCCTGCTGGAAGCTGGCGCGACGTTGGCGGATCAAGGATCTCGCGGTGCAGGTCGAACGCAACGGCCGCACTGGATGGTATCTGCGAGTGATCAAGGAAGGTGCCGTTTCCGCCCCCTCTGAGATCACTCTTCTCGAGCGCCCCTTTCCTCAATGGACCGTGGCGCAAGCCAATGAGATCATGCACCGGCGCAAAAATGACGCCGAAGCGGCCCGCGCTCTCGCCGGTTGCCCCGCCCTCTCTGAGAGCTGGAAAGCCACCCTGAGCCGCCGCGCCGACAAAATTATCGACGATGACTCGCCCCGCCTCGAGGGAAATGAGTCATAAGCAGCCTAGTTCGCCGGGGTCGCGGCTTGCAAAGAGAGCCATCATGGTGAATCAAATCTGAGCACTCTTTCACTTCATCCACGGCACAACATGACTCTGACTCTCCCCAAATGGTATGACCTCCACACCCACTTCCGTCAGGGTGAAAATGTGAGCTGTTACATCGAGGATCATCTCGCGATGGGCTGCGCGGGCGCTCTCGCGATGCCGAATACCCAGCCGCCCATCTCCGGCATCTCGGGATCGAATACGGAATCGAGCTGGACGATCGAGGCCTACCGGAAAGCGCTCAACTACGCCGGAGCCGATGCCTTCGATCAGCTCATTATCCCCCTTTACCTCACCGGCGACACCACCGCGGAGATGATAGAGTCGGGCGCGAAGTCAGGTGATCTCAAGGCCTGTAAATACTACCCTCCGCACGGCACGACCAACTCTGAACACGGCGTGCCGATGGACGAATGGATCGGCGGCGACGTTTTCCGCGCGATGGAGGAGAACGGCGTCACGCTTTGCATCCACGGCGAGCAACACGGTCTCTCCGGATCCGCCTACTTCGATGAACAACAAACAGCTGAGTCTGCTTTTTACACCGAACGCTTACCGCGAATTTTAGACGAGCACCCCAACCTTCGCATCGTTTGTGAGCACATCACGACCGCGAAAGCCGCTGAATTCGTTGCCGGAGCGCCCGATCGGGTCGGAGCGACGATCACGCCGCAGCATCTCCTCTACACCGTGGGTCATTTGATCCAGGGGCTCAAATACCACCTTTACTGCCTCCCCATCGTGAAGTTCCAGAAGGATCTCGACGCGCTTCGTGCCGCGGTGATGACGCCGGGACAATCCAAGTTTTTCGCGGGAACCGACAGCGCCCCTCATACGACCAAGGCGACCGATTGTGGTTGTGCCGCCGGTTGCTACACCGGAGGATGTGCGCCCCAGCTCTATGCGATGGCTTTCGAGCAGGCCGGAGCAGACCTCGAAGGCGAAAGCGGGCAGGATCTTCTGAAACGCTTTCTTTCGACCAACGGTCCCGATTTCTACGGTTTCCCCCATTCAAGCGAGACGTTTTCGATGGAGCGAAAGCCTTCCCGGACCGAGGCTCGCCAAACCAAGAACGGAACCGTGATCCCTCTTCCTACAGGAATGGACCTCGAGCTCGACTGGACGATCGTCTCCTGAGTTCAGCGCGACAAAATTACGTGTAAATTATAGCAGTCACGGTGGCTGGCACTGTGCTAAAATTCCGTCGTGAAATCGCTACCACTCTTTTTCCTCGCCGTTGCGCTTCTCGTATTTCCGGGAACTGCGACCGTCGCCGAGTCGGCCGAATCCGCTGCCAGGTTCCAAAACGTCAGCGAAGTCGTCTCAAACTGGAATCACGAGCAGCATCTCTGGGTCCATGGCAATCTTCGCCTCAGCGAGGCTCAACTCTCTGAGCTGGAAACCTGGCTCGACGCGAACGGCCCGAACTGGACGATCGTCCTGATGCAAAACGCCCGCACCCAGCGGTATGATTCCAAGTCGGGCATGACCGCTGTGGAATTTGCTCTCGGAGAAGGCCTTTCAAACCGCACCGCATTCAGCGAACTGCGGGATCCCCGAACCGGTCAGGCAAACGGAGCCGTCTTCGTTCTTTTTCTCGAAGAGCGTAAGTTCTCCTACTTCGCCTCCGAGACCTACGATTCACGGTCCCTCGGCGAGCAATACTGGGTCAACCGCCTCGACCGCCCCGCCATCGCCGCGATGCGTTCAGGAGGCAGAATCGCGGACGCCGCGAAGAATACGGTGAGCTCGATCGAAGGTGCCCTGACACAGAAAATCAAGTCGGAGCGCGAGCGTGAGCGTCTTGCCAAAATTGCGAAAGCCAAAGCGCTCGAAGAGGCGAAACTTTACGTGACGCAACTCTCTCCCCTGATCGCCGAAGCGGTCGAGCGCGCCTCAACGCTCAGATCGAACCACCCGGAGCTCAACGGAGCCGTCGTTCGTCCGCCCGTCAGCGACTGGAAATCCACTCTCGTCACGATCTCACAATTGGTGCAGCAAAAGGATTCAGGGAATGCCCGCAAGCATTTTGAAAAGGCGCGCGACAGCATCCTCGGTTTTCAAAAGGGAATCGATCAGTGGGAGTTGAGTGCCCGGTTCTTCCCCGATCTTGAGAAACGTATCGCGGCTCATCCCCGCGGCGAAGGCGATCGTGCCATCGCCGGTCATCTCGCGAGAGCGGGGGCGGCCCTGAAATCCTCACAAACGAACCATTCTCTCGGCGAACCGCTCTACGTTCAACAGCTTCTCACCGCGCAGCGCGAACTCGAATCGGCAGAGCGTCAGTATCAGAACTGGCTCACCGCCGAGGCGAAAAAGAAGTTTGTCAGGCAGCTCGTGACCGCGCTGACCATTTTGGGCCTGCTCATCGTTTTGATCACGCTGAATCGGCTTCGACGCCCCGCGCGAAAGGAAGCGGAGGAACTCCTCGCGACGTGGAAATCACGCCTTCGTGGCAAGTTTGACACTCTTTTCCAACTCATGGACCGGACCAGTCTCGTCGTAGGATCGAGCGCTGACCTCGAGGAGCGTGGCTTCACCGGGACCACCGAAAAGCTCGCTCACGAAACGATCCGCGGTGTCGACGAACTCTTCATCATGTCTTCGGCAACGGATCAGGTCATCGAAGAGGTCGAAGAGCTGGTCTTTCCCGGTTCCCCCCTCGCCTGGTGCCTCAATGGTTTTTCCTCGAGTCGATACAAGCAGGCGCTCCAGCTGCTTTCCTCCCGGCCGATCGGTTTTGATGATGCCGCGAGACTCGAAAAAATCATCTCTCCGAAATCGGCAAAAAACTCCCGCAGCCTTCTCGGCCACACAGAGGACTACGAGCCGTTTTATCTCTCGTTCGAGCAACTGATCAGGGAGTATGATTCGAGACAGCAGCTCTCCGAGGAGAATCTCGCACGGCTCGAAGCAGGCATCGATGGACTGCCTCTCACCCAGCAAAAACTGAGCACTCAGATTGACCGGGTTTCGGAAACGGCTACGCATCTCGCCTTTCTTGCCGGAAAAGATTCGCATTTTCCTCTCGTCAATCTCCGGCAGAAACTGATTCCCGTTGCCGAAGCCGGGCTCGAAAAAGCCGCCTCAATTGGCGAAGCGGATCCCGTCGACGCTTACGAAAACCTGATCCCCACGAGCCGGCAACAGGTCGGCGACGCCCTCGGAATCGTTCAGGCGATCGAATCCTTCCGTGCGATCGATCAACCCGTCATCGCGAGATCGGCGGATGAGTTGCGGGATTCGGGCCGCTCCGTTGCCTGGATCGACGAGACGCTGGATATTCTCATTTCGCGGCTTGAACTGCTCAGCAACCACGCCCTTGAGAAATCAATCGAACCCGATCTGAGCGAATTCATCGACGATCTCACCCGCCTCAAAGGCACCGTTCTCAGCGCGAAGAATCAAGCCGACCGCGCCAATGAAGAACTGGCACCGAAGATCACCGAATGCGAGGAAGCCGTCGCGGAAACGCGTCGTTGGCTGAGCAACGAACTCAACATTCCCGGATCAGACCTGCTGAAGGAGCCGGGACTTTCCCCCGATGAGAAGACCGCGCTCGCTACGTATGGGATCGAGACGGCGCTTTCAGCGATCGATCACGGAAACATCACCGGAGCGGTGCAGGATCTTGACGAAGTCGAACGCTGCCTCAGCGATGCACATGCCCTCATGGATCTGAGCCGCGAGAGCGTTGCCAACCACGCCGATGGCCATGCCGAACTGGTGAAGCTGAAAAACGAACTCACCGCGGAGGTGGCTCCCGTTTCCGACCTCCTCGCCGAACTGCAGCACGATTACGCACCGGGCGTCCAGCTGTTTTCGTCACGCTTCGGAGAAGAAATCAGCGGCCAGAAATCGATCACGAACTGTATCGAGCGCGCCGAAACGCGACTCACTGCAGCCGGAACCACACTCGAAGACAGTGCCTCCGCCTATCAAAAGGGAGAGCTCATCCGCGCCTACGGATTACTCGAAACCGGAGGGAACGAACTCGGGTTTGCCGATCATCAACTCTCCCTCGTCCGTGACCAGCACGAAGCGACACTCGAGGCGGTCGCCGCGAACCGGAAGATTCTCGCCCGACTCGAAAGTCAGCTCAGCGATTTGAGACTGCTGAGCGAAGATCGCAAAACCTGCCAATCCACGATCGAACTCAACGCACTCGCCGTGGAAGAGGTTCAGGCCTACGCCTCGAGTCTCGATCTCGTGAAGCCCAATCCCTTCGTGCAAAACCGGACCGGGGAATCACTCCTCGAACATCTCAATGCGCTCGAGGATGGAATCCAGGCCGATTGGAAGTCTTACGAAATGACCGAGTCCGCCTCAACCGGAGCGAAAGCCGCACTCACCTTCTGCAACAACTACCTGAACGAGGCGAAAACCGACGGCATCACCGACAGCGTGGACCTGAGCAAAGCGATCAACAAGCACGGCATGCTGACCGCTCAGCTCGGGTTGATCAAGAAACAGCTCAAAAAGAGCCACGGTGAATGGCCTGCACTTCTCGAAGAGACGACAAAACTGACGACCGAGGTCGGGAAAGTCCGCAGCGTCCTCGAGAAAGAGCTCGCCGCGGCACGGGAGGGCGCTGAGAAGATCATGAAGGCTGCAGATGCCTACTCTCAACTGCACAACTGGCGAAGCAGCCACAGAGTGAAAATCAACCGCACCGCCGGAGCCAGCACCCTCGCCCGCGCGAAGCAACAGCTCGCAAGAGGTCAGTATGCTGAGGCGCGCAAAGGAGCGATCAGCGCCCTCGGCGAAGCGCTCCGCGAGCTCAACCGCGCCAACGCCCGCGAAGCCGAGAGAGTTCGGGCCGCGGCAGCAGCAAGGCGAGCCGCAGCGGCGGCGGCAGCACGCGCCGCCCGGAGACGAAGTTCGAGCAGCTTCTCATCGAGCTCGAGCAGTTCCTCACGATCCAGTTTTTCCAGTTCCAGCTTCTCCTCCGGCTCCGGTTTTTCCCGGTCGGGGTGGTAACCGGACCGGAATCTGCGAATCCGAACGTCGTGGGATCGCCGGACGACCTGCGCCTCGGCGAGGCACATCTACCCCGCAGGATCCTACCCACACCGTCGGTAGATGCCTCTTGCCAAAAGGCAGCCCTCACGTTGTCCGAATGCGAACACGACGCCCGAATGCCCTACAGCCCAGAACCGGAGGTTCGTAAGAACTATAGCCGGTGGTGAAACCACCGGAATACCAGACCCGATAAAACGGCTCCGGAGGGGTCGCAGAATCCCCCGCCACCAACGTCAACGCACTCCAACAACAGGACCATCTCCCAACATGGCATCCCGACATGGCATCCCGACATTCCACGACACTCGATCCCCCGCCATCCACTTTGGCACGCTCATCTCACACCCGCCTGAAACGAATCATGCCGATTCCCCAAACACCCGATTTCACCGAAAAATTCAAACTTGAAACTTTTCTGTTTGAATCAACGGGATTTCTGTTCGATGATCCGGCCCTGCCAATTTCGGCAGGAAAACGAAGCGGGGCATTAGCTCAGTTGGTAGAGCACCTGCATGGCATGCAGGGGGTCAGCGGTTCAAATCCGCTATGCTCCACGTTTCGTTCGCGGGATCCTACCGACCCGCCGCTGCAAGCTCATCCGCCTTGCCCCAATCAGCCGGAAGATCCGTCTTCGTCGCCGTGAGAATCGACAAGATCCGCGCCCTTTCCCCCTCGTCAAAATAGGCATACCCCTCAACGGGCTCACCTGGTGAGAGAATCTTCCAAAGCCGCGTGTAAATACGGTCCTTCATCGATTGCGGCGCCCCTTCGAACGCCTCCGAATAGATCATGTAGCTGAGCCGATTCTTGAAGAGACGCGATTTAAGATCGAAATCCTTCAAACTCTCCCCCGCCGCGTTCGCTTTCCGGTTCCGACTGAAATCCGAAAGATAATCCTGAGACGGCGCTATCTGATGTCCTGCGAGCGAGACCTCATCAGCGAAAAGCAGATACTTCACGAGCTTGTCGGCGAACTCTTCTGTCTTTTTTAAAGTCCGCGTGGGAATCACGCCTTCATTCTCAGCGGCCCGAAACTGCGAAATGCGCTCGCGATACCGCATTTCGACGAGAAGATTGTGCGCTTCAATCTGGTGATCAAACAACATCAACGGGACAATGTTAGAGTCACCCCGCAGCACCAGTGACGGATCAAAGAGCCCCTCGAGACTGTCCAGTGAAGCGCGCGCTTTGAGATCAATCGTGACCGTTTCCGATTCGCGAGTCGCATAGGCATTGCCCATGTGCTCCAGAGTCGGCGGTGCCCCCGTCACATAATACCCGCCCCAGCGCTCTTGAAACGGGATCCGATGACTGATTCGCTCATGACTCCGAACGCCCCCGAGGCGTCGTCCCGTATCGGAGACAAAATTGGAACGTGCGAGCGGCCCGGGAAGGAAGTTCGTCGCAGAACCGCCATGGCATCCGAGACAACTCTTCGGGCGCTCGAAATCGACGTGGTCCCCCGCTGCTTTCGGTGGGTCCTCGAAATAGAAAATCCCGCCCGCTTCCGGATCGAAGGAATTCACCTCCAACTTCCCACCCGCCATCACCGCGAGATAGATGTTTTCATCGAAATACATCGCCCTCGGGTTCTCAGGACTGACCAACTTTCGCTGCAGACTCGTTTGCGAATAGACGAGCACCTGAGACGACACCGGAATCTCCAGTTCCTCCAGCATCTTCCGAAGAAGCGGAAGTCCCGTCTCCGTTCCGAAATCGTATTCCCCCTTCTCCTTTTTGGTCAGGAGTTCGCTGAAGGAATCCGTTCCGGTCCGTTCGTAGTAGCTGTGAGGCGCGACGTCAAAGTCGTTGAAAAACTGGGCCTCAACGGCCGCGTGACACAGCAGCACTCCACCACAGAGAACTGAGGCGAGGCGGTTCTGTGACGAAAGAGAGGGAGGTAACGTCGGGAGCATACGTGGTATAGAAAGTAGCGTCTCAGGCTGCTGAATGGCAAGCCTCCTCATCCCGCATTGCGGTTAACGCTCCGGGATCGTTTGAGTCATCCTCTCCCCGAATATTTCAACGAGGGGTCAATCAATGAATCCCCGTTTTTGCGGTCGCATTCCGGCTTTCCATGCAGCTGAGATCTCCCAGTATTCATCAGGATAGCGACCTCAAATTCACCCTGCCATGCACCGAAACACACGACGTCACTTTTTGAAACAAGCCGGAGCCACCGCACTGGGAACGGCCTCCTGGGCCAATGCCGCGCGCGGTTCGCTTCAGTTCGCACCACAGGAAGCCTGGACTCTCCACGGTGAACAATTTCAAATGGGCGATGAGTATGAAGGCGGCTGGGTGCAAAATTTCACGAGCACGGTCGAGGCGCTTCCGAAGGATCGCTGGCGGATTTGGACAAGTGTCTCAGTGCCTGAAAGCGGCGTCAAAAACATCGGCTATCACGAGGGAAAAATCGGCGAAAATTGGAAACCGGTCTGGGCGGTATGCACCACTGGAAAGCCTGATCCCACCGCCGAACTCGCGATCGGCGGAATGCCCGAAGGTGCCCACCCCGTCCAGGTCGTGACGATTCGGCTTCAGAATGGTCTCACGCGGCTCTACTTCTGGGCGCACGGAGGTGGCGTCGTCCGTTACCTCGCGGCAGACAGCATCAACGAAACCGCGAGACAGTTTCAAGTCGTGAACGAGCTGACTCCCTGCCTCTATCATCCCGGTGATCGGGCCGTCGGTGGCGCCGCAGCGAAGGAGGCGGGCCTGAGTCGTTTCGGCAATAAAGTCGCGAAACCGGAGGCCGGCGAAGCACTTGCTCCAGCCCGGCTGATCTCGAACGACGCGACGAATGTCTATCAACTCGCCGACGGGACTTTCGAAATGTATTCCGTCGCCCTTATCGAAGTGGAGAAAGACGACCCGCGCTACGCTCAGCAGGACAATCTCAAAGGATTCCTCCGCGTCATCGATCGCTACACCAGCGCCGACGGTCTCGCCTGGGGAAACCGCAAGCGGGTCATCACGCCCGATTCGGAGGATCCGATTGATCAGCAATTCTACTACCTCTCGGTGACCCACACCGAAAAAGGCCGACTCGGAATGCTCGGCAGCTACCGCCTCGACGCTCAGGCGATCGACATCGAGCCCTGCTTCTCCAAAGACGGCATCAAGTGGGAACGACCGCTGCGAAAGCCCTGGATCCCGCGCGACAAACCGGGAGAAGGCATCGCCACCTACCTCCTCCACGCGCCGCACCATCTCGTTCAACGCGATGGTCGCTGGTGGCTCTTTTACACCGGAGGCAACTTCTCGCACAATCACAAGGACTCTCACGGCACCCCGAATCGGGCGATTCTCGCAGCTTCCTGTCAGGATGTGTGGGGCGGTTAGGGAATCGTCTTCGCCAAATCCCCTCAGGTAATGTTTGGACGCGTGAGGCGTTTCGTTATTTTGCCGCAGAAAGACCTGAAAATCTGAATACCGGACGCAAAGAACCGTCCGATAAAACGAAACCATCATGAAATTTCCCGTTCTCATTCTCCTTTTCGCAACCATGGCAACCACCGCCAAAGCCCAAAGCGATCCCGTTCCAGAGCCGAAAGCCAAGGTTTCAGCGGAAAGCCTCGGAGAGCGGCTCATTGATGCGCTTCCGGTCGCGGACGACGGCACCTTCGCATCACCGGAGGCTGTCGCCAGGGGCATCACCGAAGCGTTGATCAATGATGATTGGGATCGCGTCGTGAGCGCCACCACGATCCGCCTCCGCTGTGATCGCCTCACCTTCGGAGCAACTGCCCTCGACATGGGAGCCGTCACTCCTGTCGCAAGCGGAGATCCCTCGGCCCCGCTCTCACAGTTCCTCGCAAACATTCAAAACATCCAGCCGCTCCGACAGATTCAACTCACTCTCGCCGGTGAACCGAATCCCGCAAGAATGCGCCGTTTGGGAATCGACCGCGAGGCACCGGACCTCGAAGCTCTCGCGGCACTCAAAGAAGCGACACTCTACAAACGCCCTGCCGATCTCCGAATTCTCGCGGTGAAAATCGATCCTGACCTCAGCAAAAAGACCTGGGAAATGATGCAGAAGAGAAGAGCGATCCAAGAATTGGGAGCCAACGACGCGGCGTATCTTCAAGTCACGCTGACGGGAGTCCCCCACTCCGACGACGTCACGATCGACTACATCGTCCTCAAAATCGGCACCAACTGGTTGGTCGATACCTTCTTCGCTCCGTAGATGAAGTAGATTGGGAAAATGAACGGCTGACTTACTTTTCTCTCGATTCGGGAATCCCAGAGCGTGGAGCGAGCGGGCCGCTCGCACCTACCTTTTCATTCCCTCTGTGTTCGGTATTGGGGCCGTTGGTTTTACGCGGGGTTCCGGATCATTTCATCCACTTCAGGACGAAGGGAACCATTTTCGCGTTGGCGGCATCGACAGCCTCCTTCTTCGCATCGCGGAGGCCGTGCTCACCGCCTTCAACCGAAATGAACTCGAACGGAACGCCGTGTTTTTCAAACTCGCGCGCCATCATCTCCGATTGCTCATGTGGCACATCGGTGTCTTCCGTGCCGTGAATCATCAGCGTCGGAGGATAGGCAGGAGTCACGTTTTTCACCGCCATGTAGGGATAGAACTTTTCCACGTCCGTTTCGGAAAAACCAGCGACCTTTTCCGACCAGACGCCCAGTTGGCGGGTCGTCGCATAGTAGGGACCACCATCGAGTTTGCGATCCTTCGCGTTGGCGATGGGAGGCCCCGCTTCGATCGCCTCCATCTCCTTCAGCGAGATGGGGCCTCGGCTATTGTGTGCGGGATGAGGACTCGGTGCCGTCATCCATTCCGTAACGAGATCTCCATAGCCCCAGTAGGCGACAACGACCGTCGGCGGAGGATCAACCCGGAACCCGACGGTCAGGGCGAGATACCCTCCTGCCGATCCGCCAATCACCGCGATCTTCGAGGTGTCGGCGTGAAACCGCTCCTCCCCATGCTTGCGCAGCCACCGGAAAGCATCTTCCAGATCCGCGATGATCTCCGGAAGCTTCGTCTCCGGCGCGAGACGGTAGTCGATCGTCGCGACGCAATAGCCATGGTCGAGCAGACGGAGAGCCGGGCCAATTCCCTCGCGCCCTCCGTTGATCAAAGCCCCGCCATGAAGCCACACCGCAAGCGGTCGCAGCACTTCGTCAGCAGGACGATGAACGTCGAGTTTGATCTCAAGATCCCCCAACCGCTTGTAGGTAAACGTCGTCACCTCAATGGGGGCCGTCACCTGAGCCAAAAGCGGAGCCGTGATCAAAAGAAATCCACCAACGATAAGTCGAATCATATCGCGATCTTACAACGCTCAAGAGAGTTCCAGCCATCACGCATTGATGTCGGTGGAGACTTGGATCGGTGGCGAAACACGTTTCATCACACAGCACAGCACAGCACCCCCAACTCACACGCAACAACGAGCTGAAAGCTCGATCGACCCCAGCCCGGGATTTCAATCCCGGGAACAATCCCACAAAAGAATCCGCGCCCTGAAAGGACGCACGAAAACGTCGATATCAAGGAATGGCCGACTTGTCCGTTGAACGCCGAATCACAATCCACCGGTCCCTAAACTTGCGAACACCAAGTCGAAAAATAAATCCTATTTGTCTGTCCCTTAAAACCACTTAAAACCAGTCCCTTAAAACCTCCGGGTAATTTGTCAGCGACGGTCGGCTGTGGCACATACGGTCGAATCTGAAAGGTCATTCCGCCTCGGAGCCGTCAGGACTTGAGTCCTTCGGCTTGTCGGCTCTTGCATCAACTCGCCCACGCCGCGGACCGGAAATGCCCGACCAGATCAATCGAGTGAAAGAACTCATTATGGTGACCGCAAGGATCGGAATACAAATGTAGACCACAGGAATCAGTAATTGGTCAAACTCCTGCCCGATGAACTTCCCTCCCTGAATCACTAAAGCGGCTCCGACAGGAGGTAAAAATCCCAAGATCAGTCCGATAAGATTCACTTCCGCCCAGTTTCTCATCCCTGACCTTGAGTGAAATTTTCGCATGACGAACACCGCGTAAACGAGCGGAACCACGGACAAGACAATCCCCAATGCAATGAGCAGGATTCCAGCGAGCCACAACCATGCAGGACTCTCGTTCATGATAGAATCAGGCTAGTTCTCATTTTTTTGATCCAACGCCTTCAGGGGGTGGAATTTCTATTTGTCTGTCCCTTAAAACCTGTCCCTTAAAACCTTTTCGGGTGAATCGCTCAACATATCCCTCCATTGGACTGTCGGAGTAAAGCCAATAGCCGTTCGAATCCGCTTGTATCTTCGAAATGATCTCCATATCAAGAACATCGGAAAAATTTCGGATCTTTGCGGTCGTGCCATCAATACTCAGGAACTCTGATTCTCCCTCTTCCTGCCAGTCCTCCGAAATAAGTATATAGTTGGTTCCCTCGGTGACTATTTCAGTCACACCAAGAATTGGTCCAAGCTTTTCGATAATTTCCTGAGTTTTGTCGCCCCATGGTTGAGTCTTTCGCCACCTTTTTATCGTGGCATCACGGTCGCTGATGAAATGGCCGTTAAAAACTTCCGGGACTTCCTGCGCTTTCTCGCACGATACGAGAATCAAGGCAGCAGATATTTGCAGTATTCTCGCGAGCATTTTCAGGTCCAACGTTCAAGAGATGGCAGCCCGATCCGGGGGCGCGGTCTCGATGGGAAGTTACGGAATTGAATCAGGGAAGTCAATCAACTCGCGGCGGGATCGGGCTTGCCAGCGTCGGCCTGTTCGGCTTGGGTTTGTTTGTCGACGCGGCGAAGACTTTTGATTGGTGGAAAGAATTGAAAAACCGCAAAGATCGTCAGAAGTCAGCCTCCGAATCCGAGGGTCGGGTGGAATGAATCTTTGTATGATTCCAAATCGGGATTCCAAACATGAAGCGGAATTTCTATTTGTCTGTCCCTTAAAACCTCCGGGTTCACGGCGGCTGAGTCGCCTCGTAACAGGATCAAGATGGTGCACCGTTTTCCGGGTTCGCCAGGCCGCGTTTTCCAAACAACGCGCCCCCACCCTCACCGGAACACCATCAAAGCAATTGCGACCAACGCAAAACCGGCAGCGACATAATCCCTCGTTCCGATCCGCCCACTCGCACTCCCGCCAAACCGGATGAATTTCAGCATCGCTCCGGTGGGGCATCCGTAGCGGCAGTAGGCACGATTGATGAAGAGTGACGCGATGAGCCCGACGATGGCAATCGCGAGTGTTGCCCAGCCGGCGACGCGGAAGACGAAGGCGTCGAAGGGTTCGAGGCCGACGAGGCTGAACGGCAGATGCTGCATCGTGATGATGAGCCCCCAGAGCAAGAGAACGACGGGCAGCGCGTTGAGAATTTTCTCAGCGACGCCTTTGACGGCGATGCGCCAGGGAACGCGTTTGCCCAACCAGTCCTGTGCCGCGCCGAAGGGGCACAGGTGAGTGCAGTAAACCTGCTTCCCCGTGAAAACGGGAGCGATCAAGGCGGCGAGGGTCAGGAAAACGAGCCCGGGTGCGACGCTCCACGCGACTCCGCTTTTGGCCCACCCGACGAGAAGGGCCTGCGAGACCATGTCGGCGTTGATGAATCCGAGATAAACGATGAGAACGCCCTGAAAACCGATCCGGAGCCAGCGATTTCCTTTCAGTCGGGTGAAGGCGATGAGGAGTCCGAGCAAGACGACGATGATGGTTCCGATGTCGCGAACGCGGAGGTCGATAAGTGGTTCAGGAGGAACCGGCTCACGGGTTCGCGCGATCTCGAGGGCGCTGTGGATGAGACCTTCGGTCACGGTGACGCTCGTTTTCGTCGCACCGGAGACGATGTCGATGCCTGACTCGACGATATCGATTTCGCTGATCTGGTTGAGCTGGAATCCTTTGAAGGTATTGAAAAAATACTCATCCTCGGTCAGCAGTTTCACATAGGGCTCGTTGTCGTAAGTGTTCCGGACCGCGAGGCCGATGACGAGTTCGTCGGGATCGAGAACGATCAACAAATCGGTCGGTCCCTGGTAGCCGATCATGTCATCCGCGTGCGGGGAAGTCCGCGAAACGTAGCCGAGCAGCGTGCCATCCGCATCGAGGACCTGCTGGAGGAATGGCCGTTTCTCGACGGGAGCGAAGGTGGCCGCCGTTTCGAGGAACGGCGTGACTTCGGCGATCGTGATTTCCTGCGGGAAGCGTGAGATCCGGTTGCCGCCGCCGAGTCGTTTCGCGATTCCGTCCGCAATCGCATCACTCGTCAGGGTCGCCCCGGAAACGGCGTGAATTCCCTCTTGGGCCAACAACTCGTCGCGATCGAGCCCGTTCCACTGTTGCAGGAATTGCGTGTCCCTCTTTACCTCGGCGAGGTGCTCTTTGGTGTCGTCGCTCCGGAGGAGTTCGATCCCGAGAATCCGCTTCTTTGCATCGAAGGCGATCCGGGTATTCGTCGGGCCGGAAAAGCCGTAGATATCATCGGCGTCGGGCGAGGTCTGGATGATGTGTCCGAGTTTTTTGCCATCGGCATTAAAGACATTCTGCCCTCCGTGTCCGGTATCCCAGTCACTGAGAGAAGCGGCATTCGGGTAGAACGGAATGACGTCCTCGACCGGAGTGAGTTGCTTCATTTCTCCCGCCCGCTGGGCGAGAAACCAGGAATGCTGCTGACGAATCGCGACGAGCAGAAAGACGAATATGGCGACGCGATAGACGTGTAACGTCCATCGGCGGTTAAAGTTCCCAAAGTTTTTTTTCACGATTTGCGTAGTGAGACGGGCGGAATCATTGCATGTAGCATGGAAGTCTGAAAGTCCCGATTGAATCCATGAAACGTTTCGCCTCTTTTCTCATCACCACCGCTCTCGCGTCCGCCTCCCCTCTTTTTGCGCAGGAAACCATTCTCGAAACCGCACGGGAGATTCCGGTCTCCTACGATGTGGACGTCGTCGTTGTCGGTGGAACGAGTGGTGCAATCACTGCAGCGGTGGAAGCCGCCAACAACGGCGCGTCGGTTTTTCTCGCCGCGCCTCGCCCCTATCTCGGAGAAGACATTGCGGGCACGCTTCGGCTCTGGTTGGAAGACGGAAAGGAACCGGTCAGTGATTTAGAGAAAGCCCTTTTCGAGCGAAAGGCCCCGGTGACCGGCTTCCCCGATCGTCTCGAGTTCACCTACGAGGCGGACAAAACGGCGAGCCGCGCCCACCCGGACAAAGACAACACGCTCCTGAACGATGGCAAATGGCAGCTCGCAGCCCACGAGTCGGTGCAGTTCGAAGAGGACGTGACGCTCGTCGCGGATCTCGGAAAAATGGCGAAGGTGAAAGAACTTCATCTCATGAGTTTTGATCGGGCTTCTTCGTTCCAGGCCGACGGAGTGGAAGTCTGGACTTCCCCGAACGGGAAACTCTGGAGAAGTCTCGGTGAAATCGAAGAGCGGAAATCCTACGGCACCGGCGATGCAGTCGTGCAATGGTCGCTTACGGTGAAACAGCCGTGCCGCTTTGTTAAACTGTTAGTAAAAAAGCCGGAGGACGTTACCCGCATGCTTCTGGGTGAGCTACTCATCATCGAAGACACGGGAATCAAAATCGACCCGGCGGAGCAGGAGAATGTTCCGGCGACTCCGATGCAGGCGAAAATCGCTCTCGATGAAGCGCTACTCGAAGCCGGGATTCAGTATCTCTACGGCTCGATGGTGACCGACCTCCTCGTCGATGACAAAGGCCAGCCTGCCGGAATCGTGATGACGAACCGGGCGGGACGTCAGGCAGTCCGCGCGAAGGTCGTGATCGACGCGACAACCCGCGCCACCGCAGCACGGGCTGGAGGAGTCGAGTTCGCAGAATACCCTGCCGGACCGCAGACCTTCCGCCGCATTGTTTCAGGAGGAAGCCCTCAGGAAGGCGAAGGCATCGAGGTCGAGACAGCTGATGTCCACTTTTACTCCGAGGAGGGTCCGCATGAAGTCTTTCTCTACGATCTGACGATTCCGATGGAGGACAACAGTGCCGCGTCATTCGCGCATGCTGAAGTGATCGCTCGCCAAATGACGTTCGACGTCGCGCTCGTCGATGAGTCAGACGTTCTCTACCAGATCCCGCCCGACCCGCTCCTCGCACGGGGCAGCTCGGAGGCGAAGTCGCTCGACGTCGCCGCGTTGAGTTTGGAAACGCTCCAGCCGAAAAAGCTCGATCGCTTTTTTGTTCTCGGTGGATGCGCCGGAGTTTCCCGCGAAGCGGCGGGTGAATTGATGGAGCCTCTGAACCTGATGCGACTTGGAAAACGGGTTGGCAAAGAAGCCGCAGCACTCGCGAAAAGCGTCACGATTTCAGGGGTCACTCAGGTGAAAGGAACGCCCGTCGGCGACGCGAAAGCCCACGGCGAAGTTCGTGAATTTCTCAATGGAGCGCGCCCGACCGACGCGGGACTTCCCACGGTGACGTCTCCTGAACGCTCCATCCCTGTTCTGGGTAGCTACGATGTCGTCATTGCCGGCGGCGGAACCGGTGGTGCTCCTGCCGGAATCGGTGCAGGACGCCAAGGCGCCTCGGCTCTCGTGATCGAGTATCAGGATCATCTCGGTGGTGTCGGGACGATGGGATTAATTTCGAGCTACTACCACGGCTACCGCAAAGGCTTCACCGCCGAGGTCGACGAGAAGATCAAAGAGATGGGCGGCCCGAAACGAAAAGGCGGCTGGAATCCCGTCGCAAAACGCGAGCTTTGGAGGAATGAAAATGCGACCGCAGGAGCAGATATCTGGTTTTCGTCACTCGCTTCCGGAGCGCTCGTCGAGAATGGCAAGGTGATCGGAGTGATCGTGACAACGCCTCAGGGACGCGGCGCGGTTCTCGCAAAAGCGGTGATCGATGCCACTGGAAACTCAGACATCGCCGTCGCTGCCGGAGCCGACTTCGTCACGACCTCATCCGAGCACATCGCGATGCAGGGAACCGGACTTTCCCCGAGAAAGCTCGGAACCGGTTACATGAATACTGACTACTCCTTTGCCGACGAATCCGACCCCGTCGATCAGTGGCGCATGATTGTCGCAGCCCGGAAGAAGTATCGGAGCAGTTACGATCTTTCCACCTTCATCGACAGCCGCGAGCGTCGCCGCATCGTCGGTGATGCCTACGTCGGACCCAGCGACATCATCAACGAACGCACCTGGGCGGACACGATTTCGCTGCATCAGAGCAACTTCGATACGCACGGCTACACGGTGCACCCGCTTTTCATGATCAACTTTCCCGACAAAAAGGAAATGATCGCGAGCGTCCCCTACCGCGCGCTTCTGCCGCAGAAACTCGACGGGATCATCGTGACCGGACTCGGGATGAGCGCTCACCGCGACGCGATGCCGATTTTGCGGATGCAGCCGTGTATTCAGAATCAGGGCTACGCCGCCGGGGTCGCCGCCGCCACGATCGCTGCTCAAGGGATTCCGATGCGTTCGCTCGACATCAAAGAGCTTCAAAAGCATCTCGTCGAAATGGGTTCGCTCCCGCCTGAAATTCTTGAAGCAACGGAAGCTGAGGAAGTCGCTGATGAAACGATCGCAGCGGCGGTCACGAATGTGGTGAACAACTACCGCGGCCTCGCGACGCTGCTCGGAGAAGAGGAACGCGCCGTGCCGCTCTTGCAGGAGGCTTATAAGAACACCGATTCACCGGAGCACCAACTCATCTACGCGAACATTCTCGGGATGCTCGGCGACGCGACCGGTTCGCAAGTTTTGGCTGAAACGATCTCAAGTCAGGAATGGGACGAAGGTTGGAACTTCCGTGGCATGGGTCAGTTTGGTGGGAGCATTTCGCGACTGGATTCCCATATTATTGCCCTCGGTAAATCGGGTGACGTGACGACAGCGATGCCGGTGCTGCTTGAGAAGACAGAGCAACTTGATCAGGAGAAAGAGTTCTCCCACCACCGTTCGGTATCGCTCGCATTTGAAACGCTTCGCGATCCGGCTGCGGCGGAGGCACTTGCGGAAGTGCTGAAAAAGGAAAACATGAGCGGTCACTGGATCATTGAAATTTCTGAAAGCGATCGCCAGGACGAGCGGACCGAACCGCTGCGGGAGATCATCCTCGCTCGTGCGCTGTATCGCTGCGGTGATTTCGAAGGCCTCGGTGAGAAGATTCTGAAAGAGTATGCGAAAGATTTGCGGGCGCTCTTCGCCCAGCACGCGACCGCGATTCTGGAAGAGTGAGGACAGTCGGTGGGAAGGTGCTTCGGGTTGGAGGTCACGGAGAAACCGGCCGGTTGAGGAGCGACGTGTGGCCACCGGATGTTCTTTCGCCCCATCCGGGGCTCCTCTGTTTTTTCCCACCAAGTTCCGGTGGTTCCGCACCGCTCCACCAAGTTCCGGTGGTTCCGCACCGCTCCACCACCGGCTAAGTTCTTTTGAGCCTCCAGCTCACCGGGCAGATGAAATACGCAGAGGCTGTAAAACTAAGTGGTGCCTGTAAAATGCGATGAGCCGCAGGCTCGGGAGAAACTGACCAGTGATCACGTAAAGTCCGGCCACCGGAAGCTCAGCCCGCTTACCACGGCGCCTGCAAAACACGAAGAGCCGGAGGCTCGGGAGAATGTAACCGGTGGTGGAGCAACGCGGAACCACCGGATCCTCACCTTGCGAATCACAGCGCCCTTGAGGGGCGCCAGAACTGACGCACTCCCACACCCGGGATTTCTTTCGCCCCATCCGGGGCTCCTCTATTTTTTCCACCGAAATTCCGGTGGTTCCGCATGGCTCCACCACCGGCTAAGCTCTTTTGAGCCTCCAGCTCACAGGGCATGTGAAACGCGCATAGCCGGTGAGATACGCGGAGCCAGTATCAAAATACGCAGAGCCGGAGGCTCGGGAGAATGTAGCCGGTGGTGGAGCAACGCGGAACCACCGGATCCTCACACTGCTAATCACAGCGCCCTTGAGGGGCGCCAGAACTGACGCACTCCCACACCCGGTATATCACGCGGCCCATTGTCCGCACACCTTCCCCGCTCACGGACACGGCTTGAATCGGAACGATTTTAGGCTTTACCGCCAACGCGCTTCTATTCAAATTTCCGGCAACCGCTAATCTTTACCCATGAAAACTTCCCGTCTCGTTCTCGCTGCAATGCTCCTGGCTATGGTCCCTTTCGGAGCTCGTGCCGATTTCTGGCCGGAATTTCGCGGAGCTGACGCGCAGGGTCACGCTCCCGACGCCAAGGTTCCATTGAAATGGTCGGAGACGAAAAACATTCGTTGGAAGACGCCGGTGGACGGCAAAGCGTGGGCCTCCCCGGTCATCGCGGAGGACATGGTCTTCGCGAGCACGGCGGTGACAGCTCGCAACAAGCTCTCGCTCGAAGCGCGCGCCTACGCTCTCGACAGCGGGAAAGAACTCTGGAAAACCGTGATTTTCGAAAGCGATGAGGACAAGATGCATCAGAAAAACAGTCATGCCTCACCGACTCCCATTTTCCGCGACGGTAAGCTCTACGTGCATTTCGGTCACAAGGGAACCGCGTGCCTCAACGCGGCCGACGGGAGCGTGATCTGGAAACAGGACAAGATCACCTACGAACCCGTCCACGGAACCGGAGGGTCGCCGCTCCTCGTTAACGACAAACTGATTTTCTCGTGCGACGGAAGCGAAGACCCGTTCGTGATCGCGCTCAGCGCTGCAGATGGTTCGGAAGTGTGGCGAACGCCTCGAGGCGTCGAAGTCTCGCGAACGTTTTCTTTTTCGACCCCGCTCCTGATCGACGTCAAAGGCAGGCCACAGGTCATTCTCCCCGGCTCCGGAGCGGTCATCTCCTACGAGCCGGAGACAGGCAAGGAGATCTGGAGATGTGGTTACGACGAAGGCTATTCGGTCGTCCCCCGCCCGATCTACGACAACGGGATCATTTATGTTTGCTCGGGCTTCAACACCGCGAACCTCCTCGCGATCCGCGCGGACGGCACGGGCGATGTCACCGACACGCATGTGGTGTGGAAGGCGGAAAAACGAATCCCGAGAGAGAGCTCCCCCATCATCGTCGACGGGCTTCTTTTCATCAATGACGACAAAGGCATTCTCACGTGCTTCGACGCCGCGACCGGAAAAGAATACTATCAGGAGCGTCTCAACGGCGAAGGTGGCTTTTCGTCATCCCCCGTCTACGCGAGTGGTCATCTTTTTTTCCACAACGGCGAAGGCGTCACGACCGTGGTCAAGCCCGGCAAAACGTTCCAAAAGGTCGGAGAGAATGAGCTGAACGAATTCGGACTCTCCTCTTTCGCGGTCGTGTCCGATGGCTTCATCGTTCGCACCGAGGAAAATCTCATTCGAATCGGCGAACGTTAGGACGGTTTGATCGCCCGCTGCGAGCTCACTGATCCAGATAAACCTGGAGCGACGTTTTGAGCTGGCCTCGCGCGCGGAACAGAAGGCTCTTCAGCGCCGGGATCGAGATTGAGAGCACATTGGAAATGTCTTCGTAGGGCATTTCCTCATAGCGGCGGAGAATGATCGCCATTCGCTGCTTCTCGGGTAACTCGGCAATGGCGCGATCGATCGCCTCCTCGAGTTCGCGATTCAACGCGTCCTGATCCGGAGAGGCGGTGTCCTCATCTTCGGTCGTCCACTGGCTGTCCTCTTCCCGCTCATCTGCGGAAACGGTCGGCTTTCGCTGCCGCCGTCTCGTTTCGTTGAAGACGAGATTGCGCGTGATCGTAAAAAGCCACGTCGTGAACTTCGCGGTCGGTTCGTAACGCGATGCCGATTTCCACACCCGGATAAAAACCTGCTGCGCGATGTCCTCCGCATCCGAAGCGCCGCCAAGCATTTTTGCGACCGTCCCGATGACAGGGCCCTGATGAATCTCCACCAGCTTCTCAAAGGCGGGGATATCCCCTTCCTTCACCCGCAGCATCAAAGCGACGTCGCGTTCATTCGACTCGCGCTTTTCACGATCAGCGGCACTTTCCTCATCCGGGGCGGGAGGAATATCGGCAGTTGAAGACATAAAAAGTTTTATTTGAGATTCGTGGGTGAATCCGCGTAATAACAGCTAAAGTTAACACCAGCAAGAAGCGAATGTTTCTCCGAATAAGGAACTTCCTGCCAGATAAAAAAGCGAGAGAAAATGCCAGCAATGAAGAAAAGGAGAATTCGCAGAGGAAACCCGATCGCACGCCGTGTCGCATTGCACCTCGTGAGCGTCGGCGTCTCGAGAGAATGGGTCGCCATTCTCGGGATGGTCCTCGGAATCCTCGCGGGGCTTTCCTTCTTTGTGACCAGCGAAATGCCGTCACCGAAATGGTTCTGGTTGCTCGGAATGATCTTTTGCCTGTTCCGCATCGGCACGATCCAGGTCGTGAGATTTCTTTCCCCAAATACGAGCCGGAGCCTCAGCGAAGATGAATTTTTCAACGAACTGCCCGAACGCGTTTCCGATGCCGTAACGATGATCGGCTTCGGATTTGCGGTTTACTCGTCCCCCTGGCTCGGACTCGGCGCGGCGCTGGGCGCGATCTTCTCTGCGTATGTCCGATCGATGGGGCAGACGATGGGAGCGGATGACAAAGCCTCTTCACGCGGACCGATGACGCGGACCCACCGCCTCATTCTCGTTTCAATCACCTCGCTTCTCATGATCTGCGGGATCTCCTATGAAGGATTCAAGACGCCCATTCCCCAGATCGCGCTGTGGACGATCATTATCGGCTGCGTCGCGACCATTATCATTCGCCTCTTCCGCCTCGGCAGATTGGGGCGTGGAAAAAATACTTAAGAAAACTTAACCACTTCGGCTCGACTTTTCGGAATCCTGTGGCTAATCTATTTTCGATGGACCGCCTTCTCCTCACCTTCTGCCTTCTGGCGGGATTCATTTCGATGATTCCCGCTCATTCGTGGGCACTGGAGGATTTCAACAAGGTGGTGATCGATCCCGGCCACGGTGGCAAAGATCCCGGCTCATCCGCCTTCGGAAACGTCGAGAAACACCTGACTCTCGATCTCGCGAAGCGGATTGCCAAACTGCTGACGGCAAAGGGCATCAGTTCACAACTCACCCGGACGACCGATACCTACGTCGAACTCGTCGATCGTGCTGAGATGGCCAACAAAACGCCGAAGACACTGTTTCTCAGTCTCCATTTCAACGCGCATTCCGATCGCAGCATCAGCGGAACGGAAACCCTCTACTGGCCGGGGAGCGCGTCGGGCCGCGAGTTGGCAAGCTATATCCAGAGCGAACTCGGGAGACGCCTCGTGACCCGGAACCGCGGTTTCAAGCCGGAGCGCCTCAAGGTGCTCGAGGAGACCAAAGCGACCGCGGTTCTCATCGAATGCGGCTTTATTTCCAATCGCTGGGAGAGCCAACGCTGCAGCGCCGAATGGTTTAGACAGATACTCGCCGAAGAAATAGTTCAGGGAATCCTCCGATACCGCGGATAAATCGTTTAATTTCCGTAAATTCGGGTAAAAATGATATTTTCCAAGGCCATTCCATTTTCCGTGTTTACCAATAGTATTCAGTGTGTTAAATTCACAGATAGCTTCAAAATCCGATTTTCCTTTTCATTCTAAACCTGATCATGAGTGACCCGATTGCAAACTGCACCCTTGAACTGGCCTGTACCGTAGGATCTCTCGAAAACGCGATGGAAGCGATCGAAGACGGAGCTGACGTGAATTTCCGCGGCGGAGCGCCCCTCTTCCTTGCTATTTTCAACCGCAATCGAGAGGTGATTAACTACCTCATCGATCAGGGAGCTGACGCGAACTCCTTCATCGCCAAGAAGAATCTGAAGTTCGTCAAAACCCGTGAGGATTTGATCGAAGAATTGATCGCCTGCGCCCCTCACAACCCGAGAGACGTGAAGATCGACGAGATCAAGGAGATCGACTGCGCGATCCGGGAAGGCGGCGTTGAGTATCTTCTCGCTGAAATCAACTGGGACAACGCAACACGGTTTCGCGATTCACTGAACGCGATCGGGGCCGGCTCAACGCATCGCTGCATCGCCGAATTTCTCCAGTGGGCTCGAAGCGAGCGCTCCGAGGCGGAATCGGACGTCGAAAACTTTATCTCGTGCAACACGGACGCGGTCACCGAATACCGCGAACGCTACCTCGCGACGGGCGAAGATCTCGTCGGTCTAGCGAGCAACTTTCTCGACGAAGCCTCAGACTCGAACTGAGGACGGGCTCCCCTTCTCTTCCGCATAGGAAGAAAAACACGAATCGCCTGAAAGACACACGCTTCTCTCGCGTAAAGAGAGAATGCGTTTTCTCCGGATCCACTTGCGTCGACTCATCTGCCTGCTCACCGGCGGATCATTTTTCCTGCTTCTCACTGTGTTCGCCTGCGATCAACTGGTGACAAAAGCCAGCCTCGGTCGCCACACGCCTCATCTTCCCTCCGTCAGGAAGACGACGGTCGCGATCGTTCCGGGATGCTCGGAATACCTCGCCGACGGCAGGAAGAACCTCTACTTCCTCAATCGGATCGACGCCGCAGTCGAACTGTTCGAAGCCTCAAAATGCCACTGGATCATCGTTAGCGGGGACAACAGCCACAAGCACTACAATGAGCCGGAACGCATGAAGGCGGCTCTCGTCGCCCGGGGGATCCCGGAGGAAAAGGTGGTTTGCGACTTTGCCGGGTTTCGAACGCTCGACACGGTGGCGAGAGCAGCGACCGTCTTTCAGCTCGATAAGGCCGTGATCGTCTCGCAGGCCTTTCACAACGAACGCGCCATTTTCCTCGCGAAACACTTCGGACTCGATGCCGCGGGCTACGACGCGGGAGAAGTCAGTTTTGCCGGCGGACTCAAAACACGCCTCAGGGAAAAGCTCGCCCGGGTGAAGACGGTCCTCGACGTCTACGTGCTCAACACCAAGCCGAGATTCTACGGAGATCCCCTCCCGATCGGTCAAACCTCGTAGCGGGCCCCTGACGCCCCAACCGCAGGCACAAAAAAAGCGCCTCCGGTTACGAAGGCGCTTGGAATGTTGAAAGTTAATCAGGAGCGATCCTTATTTCTTTTTTCGGAGAAAGGTCGGAACGTCAAGATCTTCACCATCGACGATCGTCGGATCCGACTTCGCAAATCTTCCCTTCTTCGCTCCGCCAACCGGCTCGAGCTGAAGCATTTCCTGCTGTGCGCGAGCCTTCTCACTCGCCTCTGCCGATTCAGCAGGATCGAGTTGCTCAGGCGGCAGGGACGGTGGTCTGCTCGGAGGCAGCGCAGGCCCGCCTTCGGCTGACTCGACGGAATCACGAGTCTTGATCCGACCTGTTTTTCCGGACGACACCATCCGACTTAAAGTGATTTTTTGAGATGATTCAGTGACCGCCTCGACGCGGTCCACATCAGAACCTTCTTCCGCCTGGCCAACGGCACGGGCGATAGGATTGCGAAAATCCTCCTCGTCATCATCGCCGGACTCATCGGAATCTTCAGGCGCAGACGGCTGAAGAGACGGGATTGGTGACGGTGAATACGCAGGAACATCTTCTTCCTGGAGGGGCTCAAAGACAGAAGATTCATCCGCTTCGACTTCGTAGGATTCCTCCACCTCGATTGAAACGCTTTCCTCTTCGACAAATTCTTCAGTGGGAGCCTCGCTCTCAACTTCGGGCTCGGGTGCCTCGTAAGAAACTTCCTCCTCCTCGAATGGCTCCTCTTCGGCGGTCTCAGGGACTACCGGCTGGATCGGCTGAGTTTCGCCAACGGAAATCGATACGCTCGGCGCGGCGGCTGCCATTCCGAGACTCACTGGAGCAGACTCCTCCAACGCAGGAGCAGCCGATTCGACTTTCTCCTTTACGCCGCCGGCATCAGGCCCGGAGACCGAACTCAAAATCGTGACAGAAAGACTGTTACCGAGACGCTTGTCGGTACCGGTTCCAAAAAGAATCTGTGACTGTGACCCGACGTGCTTCGCCACTTCGGACATCACCATCTGCACCTCGAACAAAGTCATCGTGTCTCCACCGGATACTTGAACGAGAACGGCGTTGGAATCTTCGAGAAGCTTGCCGCGATCGAGAAGCGGGCATTTGAGCGCCTGCTCGAGCGCCTCGTGCGCGCGATTCTCGCCCTTCGAGACACCGTAACCGAAGAGACAGCGTGAATCTTCAGAGTCGATCGCAGAAAGAAGGTCATCCATCCCGATCCGGATAATACCGGGACGGAAGACGACGTTCATCGTCGCACGAATGCTCTGACTGATAATTTTATCAGCAGCGGAAAAAGCCTGCGTAACCCCATCTTTGGGAACGATAAGCTCGCCCATGCGGTCGTTGTCAAAAGTAATGACGGCGTTGGCGTAGCGGCCGATCGTCTCGAGAGCCTCTTTCGCCTGATCCATCCGACGCTGTCCCTCAAAGGAGAAAGGCATCGTTGCGAATACGACGAGAAAAATGCCTTCTTCTTTCGCGATGCGGCACACTTCAGGAGCAGAACCGGAACCGGTTCCTCCACCGAGACCAACGCAAACAAAAACCATTTCGTTCCCGCGGACCGCTTCACGAATGCCGTCAACCGCTTCGAGTGCCGCCTGCTTACCGAGCGAGGGGTCACCACCGGTGCCCATCCCCTTCAGGAGCGTTGTTCCCAGCTGGATCTTGTCGCTGGAGACAGAAGTTGAAAGTGCCCGGACGTCTGTGTTCAGCGTCAATAACGCCGCATCGTCGCTCCCCTCCAGAGCCATACGATCCAGTACGTTAGCGCCTGCGCCACCTACACCTATTACTTTCACACCTGCTCCGGGTTGCCCAGGGGCTGCGGGATCGTCCTGATTATACTCAATCATAAATTCTTATGTTCCTTAATACATAGTGAATGTCAAAAGAAAAGAAAAGCTTTAGTTCTCAGCTTTTAGAACTGAAAATCTGCTCAATCTTCTTTCCGAGCTTCCCGAGAGGCCCCTTTCGAGGTCTCTGTTCGTCCAAAAGTTGCGCGTACCGTATCAACCCCACCGGGGTCGCATACTGCGGATTTTCAAAAAGAGCAGCCGGTCCTGACATCGATGCAGCACCCGCTTTCTGGACGGGAACACCGAAGATTTCCTCTGTAACATCATCGATACCAGTCATCAAGCTCGATCCACCGGTCAGAAAGATACCACTTCCGAGCTTTTCAAGGCAACCCTGTTTTCGCAAAGGTTCCGCCACAACGGTCAGCAACTCCGTGAGCCGGGCGTTCATGATTTGATTCAAAAGTTCCTGCTCGACCTTTTTCCCCGCTTCGCCTTCGATCGCGATCTCCTGATGTTTGATATTCTTCAGCGAAGCACTTCCGTGTTTCACCTTCAGCTTCTCGGCTCTCGCGAGAGGAATCTTTAAAACGAGAGCAATATCGTTAGTAATGTGATCGCCACCAATCGGCGCGCAGCCGCTTGCGACAACCGCGCCGTCAACGAAACAAATGTAATCGGTCGTTCCCCCGCCGATATCAAGGAGGAGCGCGCCTTCGTTTTTGGATTCACGATTGAGGACGACCTGCGCCGCCGCGACCGGTGAAAAGACGATATCCTCAACTTCGAGAGGTACTTCGCGCACGCAGCGAATCGCATTCTGGATGCGGGTCTTCACGCCGTGGATAATATGATAATCCGCCTCGAGCTTCTGCCCGAGCATGTTGACCGGGTTCAAAACTTTCTCCTGTCCGTCGACGAAGTAATGCTGAACGATGGAGTGGATGTAGCCGTTTTCTTTAGGAAGCGGAACATCGCGCGCAATCTTCTTCACCTCGTCGAGATCTTCGCCGGTGATCTCCATCTCTTCATCCGAGACACGGATCGTGCCTCGATTGTTGAGGCTTTGAATATGTGAACCTGTCACCGCGAGAAAAACGGTATTGATCTCGACATCGCTGCGTTCCTCCGCACGCATGAGCGCATCATGAAGACAGGTTTGGACGGTGTCAGGGTCGACAATCTCCCCTTTGCGAACTCCCGCAGACGGATGCTGGCCCACGCCAAGTATCTTAATTGCACCGTCGTCGCGAACTTCGCCGACTACCATGCACACTTTGGATGTGCCGATTTCGAGACCGACATAGATATTTGAAGATGCCATAGGGGTATTGTGAAACTGATCTTAGCCACCCGATAGAATCGAGTGCAAATGTTTTTCCTGACCGGACAATTCAGGTTTCGCAGGAGGCTTAGGAACCTCGATCGCAGGCGGGGCGGCGCTGTTACCGTCTTGAGCGACAGGAATAGCGCTTTCCGCGAAGGTCACCGGAATATTCTTTTTGGCAACTACGTTAACGGTTAAGAGGGTTTGGCCCGCCTTTTCCGTCTCCAGCAAAATCAACGCGAGATCATCGAGACCGCGCGGAACGTCATACACGTCGTAGGTAACTTTGAGCCCGTTGCGGTAGGCACACTCCATCGACCACTCGTTGGGAAGTCGGATTTTTTCCACGAACATGTCGTCGGAAAGAAAACGGCGTTCGCTCTCCACGATCAGTTTCAGCGCGTTCTTCACCGGCGCGGAGTCAAGACGCGAGCCCTCGGTAGGCTTGTCCATTTTGAACGTCTCGACAACGGGAAGGCTCTTCATCTCATCTGTCAGATCGAGGCAGCGAAACAAATAACCCTGATCATCCATGAGAAATCCACGTTCCATGTCCCACGGGCGGACGCCCTGAGGCGGGCAGGAAAGCCAGGCGACACCAGCGCGCTCACGGACCTGAATCACGAGGCGATCCGGCATCTCGCGGTTCACACTCACCTTCGCCACCTGAGGCAGCAATTCGATCTGATCCCGAATCAACCCGAGATCGAGCTCGAGCAGATTCATACCGGGCGACACGTTTGCGATCTCTGAAAGCTTTGTCTGGCTGAGGACGCCATCACTCGAGATATCGAGGCGACGGAGAACAAACTCCGCATTCTTGTAGAAAATATTGTCGTAAGTCCACTTCGCTCCCACGGGAATACTCACGCAAAGGCAGAGGATTGCGGCAGCGCGAATCAGAAGCCCCTTTTTCGAGGTGCGTCTCCGGAGCGGTGCCATGACCGGCACCGTGGTGTCAGCTTCAAGCTGAACCCAATCAGAATCCTCTCCCGCGGACTTTGATTTTCTGAGCTTCAGCGGGTTCTTGAACTTTCGACCGTTTTTGATCCCCGATTTCTTTCGCATTAACTGAAATTACGCGAAAGTTTAATAATTTTCAAACAAAGATTTGCATAGTCGATCCCGGCTGCCTTCGCCGCCTTGGGTAAAAGGCTGCTTTCGGTCATCCCCGGAATCGTATTTACCTCAAGGACATAGGGAGTTCCATCGTCACTCAAAAGCACGTCGACACGCGAATACACCTCGATTCCCAGTGACTTGTGGGCCTTGAGAGCCTCCTCCTGAACGAGCGCCGTGACATCCTCGGGAAGATCGGCCGGACAGAAATAATCGGTGCCACCCTGCCCCGTCATCCACGGATATTTATTCGTAATATCGTAGAAACCTGACCGGGGTTGGATGTGAATGACGGGAAATACCTGATCGCCAAGCACTCCCACGGTGAGCTCTTTCCCCGTGATGAGTTGCTCCACGAGTACATCGGGACTGTATTTACTCGCGTCTCCGATCGCCGTATCCCACTCTTCGCCATTATGCACGAGATGGACACCGACGCTGGAACCTTCACGAGGCGGCTTCACGACGCATGGAATTCCGATTTTCATGGGAAAGACGTCGGCGGCACCGATCATCATCACTTCAGAAAGCGGTGTGCTGACACCAGCCTCGACAAAAGCGTTTTTACTCAGAATCTTATCGAAAGCGAGCGCCGAGCTGGCACGACGCGCTCCGGTGTAGAGAACGCCACGATCCTCGAGCTCTGCCTGAAGCGTTCCATCTTCGCCGTAGGTGCCGTGAATGACATTGAACGCGATATCCGTTCCGTCGGGCAATTCGAAACCGGGACCTTTGACATCCACCAGCGTCACCTTCCCGACGTGGCCTTCGAGCGCCTCGGCAACCCCACGTGCGGAAGCGAGAGAAACATCACGTTCCGAACCGGGACCGCCTGCGAGAACTGCGACATGGAGTTGATCAATAGATGGATTCATAGAGTACTTACTGGAAAATGGAATGCGTGACTGAGGATGAACCGGAATGTCGTTTCCGTCAAAACGAAGAATTCTACGTTGGTTAGCTCAGAGATCTTCAAAAACAGCGTGATTTTCTTAAGCGCCGGCAGGTGAAAAGCTCCCCTGTTATTTGAAGCGGCCACCTCTTGTGAGATCAAACAGGGTCAGGTCGGTGAGTCAACAGGGTTAAGTGAGGCCTCCTGCCCGCCGGAGTCATGCTCGAATCGCTCGTGACGGGTTCGCATCCTGGTGCTAGTCAGTCAGTGAACCGGGATCGGTCATCCGTTCGGCGACGACGCGGGCCATCTTGACCATGTCATCATTGCTGATTCCCGTGTTCCACTGCCCGCACCACGAATCCCATTCCACGATCGGCCACTGCGCGCGTTCATCGAGCCCGGGACTCGGAGCGTTAAAACGACATTCCCCTTCGGCGACGGCCACTCTGGCATCGCCGTCAAAATGGAAGAACTGACACGTGCGGCAGGAGGTTTCATCCATCTCCAGAGCCGGAAGTTCACCGCTCGCAATCGCCGCTGCGGCCCGCGCTGGAGCTGCTGCTCGAACCGGTTGAACCGCCTCCGCCTCAACTTGAGGCTCCACTGACGCCTGCTCCGGTCGCACGGCGTCCTGCGTCGTTTTTCCGGGGCCGGATGAAAATGGATTGTCTGGATTCATCGCGCTTGCGGTCTGTTTGGCTAAATCGGATCGTCCTGTCCAATGATCTGCACCTCGGTCTCAAGATCGATTCCCCGCTCCCGCATCGCAACTTCTTTAATGTTGGCGATCAAATCGAGCACGTCCTTCGCGGTCGCCTTTCCCTGGTTCACGATGAAGTTCCCGTGAACCTCGCTGACCTCAGCGTTGCCAACACCGGTGTTCTTCAGCCCCAATTCGTCGACGAGCTGTCCCGCCCCGATGGCCTGAGGATTCTTAAAGATGCACCCGGCGCTGGCGGCAACCGGCTGAGAACTTCGGCGCTTGTCTTTCGACGCCGTCATCGCCGCGGCAATCTCGGGATCCGGTTTCGGAGTACCTTTGAAAACAGCGGAAACGGCGACGTTGTGCGCCAACTCGGGAACATTGCGATAATGATGACGGATTTCCTCGAGCGGTTTCTCGAAGATGACGCCTTCCGCATCGACCATACGAACGCTGACGACCTGGTCAAAAGTCTCGGTTCCCATCGCGCCGGCATTCATTCGCAGACTCCCGCCCACGTTTCCGGGAATCCCCTCCATCCACTCAAAGTCACCAAGTCCTGCTGATTGTGCCGCGGCGGCGAGGGCCTTGAATTTCACCCCGGCTCCCGCCGCGATCGTATTCCCCTCGGCGTGGATCGCGGAAAAAGCACCTTTCACGGGATTGATGACGACACCGGGAATACCTCCGTCTCTCACGAGAAGATTGGACCCCCTTCCGACGACGCGAAGCGGCAAGCCCGAATCTGCGCAATGCTTGACGACTCGCGCGAGCCCGGCCTCAGTCGTCGGCTCAATCCAGAACTGGGCCGGCCCGCCCACCTTCATCGTCGTGTGACGACGCATCGGCTCATAAAGACGAACAACGCCATCCGGTTCGCCGAGGATTCCTGTGAGTTGGTCGACCGTCGCGAGATCCTTTGCGAGACGGTTTCCCACTTCGTGAATGTTGCCCGCCCCCAGAGTCATGACCCAGTCGCCTGCCTTCAGTTTGTGGCCCGCGGCAAGATGCAACGAAGTGAGGTCAGGGTGAGAGTGAACCGACTCCACTTCCCCGAATTCCTTCACCGCCTCGACGATGGTGTCGCCGGTGATTCCCGGGATCGGTTTTTCGCTCGCGGGATAAATATCCGTCACCCAGAGTTCATCGACTCCGGTAAAACAGGCCCCGAATTCATCGCGGAGGAGTTGCGTCCGCGTAAACCGATGCGGCTGAAAAAGGCAGATCAAACGTCCCGCGTGCTGGGAACGCGCCGTTTGAATCGTCGCGGCGATCTCGGTGGGATGATGCCCGTAGTCGTCGACGATCGTGATGCGCTCGCTGTTCCGCTTCAGTTCGAAACGACGTTTTGCGCCCCGGAAAGAAGCGAGCGCCTCGTCGATACGGTCGAAAGAAACCTCCAACTCGGTGCAGAGCGCGATGACCGCGAGCGCGTTGAGAACGTTGTGCCGGCCGGGAATCCCGAGACGGACACGGCCCAGTTCCTCGCCGTCTTTTTTGACCGTGAACTCGGTGCCGGCTCCTTTCGGGGAGAGATTCGAAGCGGTGTAATTCAAGCCCTCGCTCCATCCGTAACTGACCGAGTTACCGCGCTCACCGCAGACACGCTCAGCGTTGGCGTCATCCCCACAGTAGAAAATCTTTCCGTTGGTCTGATCACAAAATCTCCCGAACACCTCGCAGATCGCGTCGAGCCCGTCGTAGAAATCGAGGTGCTCGGCCTCGACATTCAGGAGAATCGCATGCTCGGGATGAAAATTCACGAGCGTTCCGTCAGACTCATCGCCTTCCGCGACGAAGTATTCCCCCTTCTCGTCCCAGTTCGCGTTGCGCCCCAGAATAGGAATCTCAGCGCCGACGTAATGAGAAGGATTTTTCGCTCCGACTTTCAAGACGTGAGCAGCAAGCGCCGAGGTCGTCGTTTTCCCGTGCGTGCCCGCAACGACGACGCCCTTTTTTCCGAGCATGATCGCTGAAAGCGCCTCGGCGCGACGGAGTTTCGGAATACCCGCGGCGAGCGTCGCATCAAACGCGGCGTTCCCCTCTTTAATCGCACTCGAGTAAATCACGACATCGACGCCTTCGACGGCCTCAGCCGAATGCGGGCTGGAGAAAATCAATCCCGACTTCTCAAGACGCTCCGTTTCCCCCGAGGTCACGCGATCCGATCCGGAGACCTTATGCCCGAGTCCGATCAGCAACGAAGCGAGACCGCTCATGCCTGAACCGGCGACGCCGATGAGATGCACCCGCACCGGCGAGTCTTGATTGGAGAATTTAGCGGCCCATTCCTGGCAGATGTCGCTCATAAATTAGTGGCAGATTAGGGTAAAAAACAAAAGGAGTGGTTTCAGGCAAGCTTGGCCGTGATGACATCGCAAACCCGTTCAGAAGCGTCGGGGATGGCGAGAGATTTCATCGTGCCCCCCATCGCAGCCAACCGCGCGTCGTCTTGAATCAGGGCGGTAATCCTCCCTGCAAAATTTTCTTCGTTCAGATCATCCTGAACCCAGAGCTCGGCGGCACCGGGCTTCGAGAAGATTTCGGCATTGGTCACCTGATGATCATCCGCTGAGAACGGATACGGGATCAAAACCGAAGGCAGCTCGTAGTAGGCCAACTCGGTGAGACTCGAGGCACCCGAACGGCAAATCGCGAGATCCGAAGCCGCGTAGGCATACTGAACCTCGCTGCAGAAATCGATGAGGACTCCGCCGTCGGGATGAGCGTCGTAAGCAGGCTTCACCGCTTCGTGATCCGAGGGACCGCTGATGTGCAGAACCTGAATCCCGTTCTCGATGAAATGAGGAAGGCTCGAAGCGACGAGTTCATTGATCCGGTGCGCGCCCTGGCTTCCGCCCATGACCATGACCGTCTTGCGATCAGGATTGAGACCGAAATGAGCGATCGCCTCTTCCCGTGTCGGCTTCTTCGCCACCGAGGGACGCAGCGGAGTGCCTACCACTTCGACATTCTTACTTTCACCGAAAAAAGGAGCGCAGACATCAAAGCCGACGAGGACCGAGCTCGCGAAACGGGCGTTGAGATGATTCGCCCGGCCCGGAATCGAGTTGGATTCATGAATAAAAGTCGGAAGCCCCTTCCATTTCCCCGTCATGAGCGGAGCCGCCGAGGTGAAACCGCCCATTCCGAGCACCGCATCCGCCTCGAACGTTTTGATCAGCTTCCGGCAACCGGAAAGCGCCTTCGCGAACTGAACGAGAAATCCGGGCATCTTAGGCGAAATCAAACGGGGCATTGCAATCGCCGGCATCCTTTCGAACCGGAGATGATCGTATCCCTCCGAAGCGAGCGCATCGATTTGCTTCTCCGAAATCAGAAGAAGCGCTTCCCCGCCGCGTCTCGTCCAGGCCTCCGCCACGGCGATTCCCGGAAAGAGGTGTCCACCTGTTCCCCCGCAGGCAATGATCAAGTGTTGGCCGGAATTCTTAGACATTTGATGATTATTGAAAATCGGGGAGCTTACTTATTTTTCGATAAAATGAAATGTATTTCCCCATCATATTCGGAGAATACCGTTCGATCGAAGTTCATCTATCACCGCTCAGCGAGATTTCCACCACCGGTGCCCACATTTTCGGACGTTTTTCGGATCACGACCTAAACGCCAAACAGACCGCCACCCTCCGACGTCCCGGGCAAAACCGACAGGGACGATTGTCCCCAATCGTCAGCGCAGCCCAACCGCCGTATTTCGAATTCACCGGGGTCAGGTCTGAATTCACGGGGGTCAGGTCTTGATATCGACGCTTTGTTCTACGGTCGGTCGTGTCAGGCTGACTTCCATTTGGAGTAATCTCTGAAAGTAAAGACAGCATCGATCTCAATCTTCGTGGGAGGCTTGCTTCCGTCGTAAAAATTGACATCGCACGTCTCGCCGGTCCACCGCACATGGAACTGATCAGCCTCCTGCTTAAGAATCTCGACGTGATTCGATCCGACGCCTTCGTGCTCACAGTAGTATAGACGACCGGTAAAATCGTTTTCGTCGTCTGTATGTGCTTTGGGAATCCGGAATGATCTGCCAACAAGGGCATCGGGATCGAACGAAGGAACCGCCAAAGTGATTTCGGCACCCGGCTTCGCTCGCAGTTCCTTTGTGTCTTCCCGGGTTTGAATCGGTTCGGGATCAGTTTCGATCTCGAAATTCACGTCGATACCGCCGTCGTCGTTACGCCACGCCATCATCGTCGCATCGGTGATCTTAAACGACTCTTCGCCACAGAATCTGCGAAGAATCAGGGTATTGGGAGACTCAATAGCCATTGTTTCGGAGGACGTTAAAGAGCACTCAGCCCTGACGGTGAGCGCCGCCACGAGTGGAGATTACAAATACTAGTTAGGAGAGTCGATCAACTCGAGGCGTATTTTGAATTGGTTAGAACCATCTTGTTTAACCTGGATTTTCGAGCGGTCACTGGGTGCGCCTTACTTGCTAATTGATGGCAGCCGAGTAGGGGGATTCGAACCCCCGGCACCCGGAAAGGTGCTCTCGATTATCACTCGAGCGCATTAAACCACTCTGCCATACTTCCATCTACTGCCCCAAGCCAACTTGGCATCATCAAAGGATGACGTTTCCGGACAGAATTTGCAGCAGAAATCTACTGGGCTCTTAAAAGTCTCACGAAACTTCAGATCGTCAAGTCAGTGAAAAATCCAATACTAAGATTGGAATACACTATATCTACAGCGAACCGTATTCATCGCATCACGTCCTGCACGAAAGCCGCCTGACGCAGTGGCACCGAGAATGTCTTGCAGCCCCTGACTTAGCAAGAAAATAGTTGGGAGGCCTTCGTCTACCGGGGCGCATTATGAGACCGCCCGAGAGCAACCTGACCGGATTGATATCACGTTACAACCAGTCCTTTTTGTCGAGGTGCGTCGGATCGGCGACGACGACCCGCAAGCCTTCAGGCAGGACGCGAATGCTCTGCGGGGTTCGCCCGACGACGTCGCCGTCGACCTGCATATCGAGAACCGGATCCGTTCTGATTTCGACGCTGCTCACCTGCCAGTGAGTGACCGCCTGAGAGGCGTCGAGAATCGCGGCGCCTTCGTCTTTGCCTCTCTCTTTGCGAAGCCGGTCGAGACCCGTCATCTTGCTCGCGATCTGGACGATACCTTCAATGTTCGCCTTCTTGAGGAAGAAGACATCGAGCTTCCCATCGTGAACATCAACCGAGGGAGCGAGAGTGAGGCGCCCCACGCCGACGGTTCCGGCGTTGGCGACGACGCAGGCAACGCCGGTCGCTTCAATCCTTTCCTTCCCGTCGAGAATGATTTCGTATCTTGCCTCCGGCGTTTCCTGAAGCGTTTTGATCCCGGCAAACACGTAGGCCCATTTTCCAAACTGATCTTTCAGCTCACGCGTCGCTTCCTGCACGACACCGACTTCGATTCCGCAGCCAATGCGCAAAAGAAACGGGCGCTCCCCCATCATTCCCACATCGATCCTGCGGGTGCTGTAAAATTCCCCGCAGACGAGAGCGCACGCTTTTTCGATATTCGTCGAGAGCCTCAGTTCGGAAGCGACGAGGTTTCCGGTGCCTCCGCCGAGGATCAGCATCGGAGTATCCGTCTCCAGCAGGCCGGCCGCCACTTCCATGACGGTGCCGTCACCTCCGTAAACCGCGACGACTTCGGCCCCGTCCTCGACCGCTTTCCGCGCGAGCCGCATCCCGTCACCGGGACCATGAGTGATCGACAAGTCCCATGCGATTCCTGCATCCCGGAAAGCCTGATTCAACATCGCGAGCAGAGGAATTCGCCGCGATGGAGCGGGATTCACCACGACGTGAACTGATTTCGGCCTCGGCTGGGTAGTAATCTTAATCATAGAAGAAGCCATCTTGATGAATGATAGGATCAAAAAAACGTTCGTGCGAATAATTTGAAGTGTCCTTAAGAGGGACTACCGGAAGATGCCCGTCGATTGCTTACCATAAACAAAATTCCCCACCGTTACAATTTTGTCACTCCCTTATCCTTTCCAGATTACAATTTGGACTGAGTCTGGAGTTCGCTATTTCGAACCTTATAAAACATGCCAACCATACTGATCGTCGACGACGAAGAAGACATCCGGGATCTCATCTCGATGAACCTTCTCCGGGAAAAAGACTACACCGTCATCGAGGCAGCCGACGGTCTCGAAGCGCTCGCCTCAGCCCGGGCACAATCCCCGGACCTGATCGTGCTCGACCTGATGCTCCCCGGAATGGACGGGCTCAATGTGTGTAAGAACCTGAAGGAAAGCGCTCAGACTAAATCGATTCCGGTGATCATGCTCACCGCAAAGGGAAGGCTCGAAGAACGTATCGGCGGCCTCGAACTGGGTGCCGACGACTACCTTTCGAAACCGTTCAGCCCCAAAGAGCTGATGCTGAGGATTCGCAATCTCCTTCGCCGGTCCAACCAGAATCAGGGCAACGACGTCATTACGACGGGTCCGTTCTCACTCGATAAGAACGCCCTCAAGCTCGTTCTCGAAGGCGAGGAAATCGAACTCACCTCCACCGAGTTCAAACTCCTTCTTTGTCTCATCGAATCGCCCGGCGTCACGCAGGAACGCGCCGTCCTCCTCAAACGGGTCTGGGGATACAGTGACATGATCCAGACGCGCACGCTCGACACTCACATCAAGCGCCTTCGCGAAAAACTGGGGGACTTCGGTCCCATGATTGAAACTTCGCGGGGAATCGGTTACCGCTTTTGTGAAAACTAGTCGCCCGACAACCCGACACCTCCTGCATCGTGGAGAAACTTGCTCTCATATCCCTACTGGCACTCTGCCTCTACCTGGGCGTTCGACTGTTCCTCGAACGACGGAGCTACCGTGTTCTGAAAAAACATTTTACTCAGGATCCTCTCAACGCCAAGGGGCTGCCCGGAGGTCTCAGTAAAGGCGCTGAAGAGTTGGGGCATACTGTCGTCAACGGTCTCCACGACTTCAAACTGACCGCGGATCTCGATTCCTATCAGCGTCGATTTCTGGAAGCTCTCCTCGATGAGATCAAGGACGGCATCGTCATTCTCGATCACAACTACGAGATCCGGTTTCTCAATCAGGCCGCGCAACAGCTCTTCCCCAGCGATCAGCCCTACCCGTCGCGGCCGTTCATCGATGTCTGTCGCGATCACCGCATTGTCGACACGATCGAGATGGCGTGTGATCTCAAGTCGAAAACGTCTGACCAGATCGATTTCAGGATGAATGAGCGGGATGACCATCACGTCCGCGAGCGAACCCTGCAAATCGAGGCAGAGCCGCTCGGATTCGACGAAAACCCGGGAACCGTCGGCGCGTGGCTCCTCCTTCGTGACGTGACGAAAGAACTGGAAACGGAACAAATCCGGCAGGACTTCGTCGCGAACGCCTCCCACGAGCTGCGAACCCCGCTTTCGATTATCAACGGTTACCTCGAGAACATGAACGACGAGGACATCGATCTGAACGCGCCCGTCTTCAAGCGGGCCATCGGCACGATGGTGAAGCACGGGGAGCGCATCGCCCGGCTCGTCGAGGACATGCTCACGATCTCCAGACTGGAAAGCACCGGCAACCTTCTCAGCTCGGAACCGTTCGATCTCGTGAGTTCGGCAAAAGAGATGATCAGCCACCTGACGCCCTTGATCGAGGGAAACAAGGCACGAGTGAAGCTGGAGCTGAACGGGAATGACGCCTACTTCATCGACGGAGACCGCTACTACTGGGATCAGATTTTCTTCAACCTGATCGAGAATGCGCTCAAACAAAACCCGCATCAGAAGCTGAAGATCACGGTCAGTTTTCACGAAGAGAACGGACGCATCATCATCAGCATCAGCGACAACGGGATTGGAATTCCGGCGGCGGATCTTCCTCGGATTTTCAAACGCTTTTACCGCGTCCAGAAGCATCACAGTCAGACCGAAATCAAAGGGACCGGACTCGGGCTTTCGATCGTGAAACGCGGGGTCGAAGCTCACCGCGGCACGATCAGCATCGACAGCATTCCCGGGATCGAAACGACGTTCACGATTTCGGTTCCTTCGTCAGGACCGGTGCCGATTGAGAAATTGAAATGAGCCGCGCACGCTGATCCGTCGGAACCGCCCGCTCATCCCCGCTCTCAATCGTATCCCGCGGAAAAAAAAGCGGATTTCAGATTGGAATGTCTCAAGGGGAGAAGTATGAGAGAAACTCGAACTTCTTCATGAGATCCCGCCTTTCGGTTTTCCTGCTCTCCCTCTTCCTCATCCTCACCGGATTGGAAGCGGCGATGCGTTGGAATGGAGAGGCGTTTCACGCGCTGACCGACCCGCTCCTGCTGAAGGCGGCGATTCTGGAAAAGTCACCGGAGACAAAAGTGCTCTTCCTCGGGACCTCCCGTTTTGTCGACGGTATCGAACAGGAGCGCTTTGCCCGGGCCATCAGCGAATCGTCCGGCGACCGCATCCGGGTCCTCAACGGTGCCACGACCGGCTCTCAGGGGGATCGCTCCGCCTACTTCGCTGAACTCGCGACAAATCACCCGGGGCTGACCCATGTCATTCTCGAAGCCTCCCCGCCCGCCCTCATGGGAGGCGACCTGGGATTTGAAAGAACCTCGCAGGAGACGCAAGAACCCGAGCCGGCCCCGGACGCGAGAAAATCGGGATTCGCCGATCAATTCGAGTCAGCGTTGCAGGATTGGTTTCACGATCATCTCGCTCTCGTGCGCTACCGCAAGTCGCTCCGCCCCAAATCCCTTTTGAAACTTCCCGTGCTGCTGCTTTCCGACGTCGTCGATCCCAACGTCTGGTCCCGGAAAGGCGTTCTGAAATCGCTCTTCACCCCGTCGTCAGCCGGGCCCGAGCCGGAGCTCCCCGCCGGAATCGTCCCCGAAACGATCACGAAGGAAACCGGGACCACAGACGGGATCTCCAATCAGGAGCAATTCGAAATGATGCTCCGACTCTGTGAGATTTTTCAGGGTTCCGATCTACAGGTAATCTGGGTAGCGCCTCCGGTTCAGCCATCGGAACGGGCCGCAAACCACAACGACAGTTACAACGCGATGTATGCGTCAGCGGCGAAACGCTACGGGGTCGAAGTGCTCGACTACGCAGGTGTCACCCTGGACCCGTCGCTGTTCAGGGATCCCTCGCACTTGAACTCGAGAGGGCGCCTCATCTTCAGTCGCATCCTCGCTCGCGATCTCGCAGACCGCTTCCCGGAGAATCCTGAACAGAACTAAGGAAATGTTGTTCAATTCCATCACTTTCCTGCTCTTCCACTTCCTCTTCGTGGCGCTCTACTGGGCGACGAAATCGCAGAAGGTCCGGCAGGCGCTCCTGCTGATCAGTTCCGTCATTTTCTACGGCTGGTATTACTGGCCGGCGCTGATCCTGCTCGGTATTTCCATGGTCGCGAACTACGGTTTTTCGCTCTGGATCGATACAGCTGACAACAAAAAGCGCGCCCTCACCATCGCCGTCGTCGCGAACTTGCTGAGTCTCTCCTGGTTCAAGTATTCCAAGTTCATCGCCGACAACGTCGTCGCGCTGCTCGAAACCGTCGGGGTGCAGGCCGACGCCCCGCAAATGAGCGCGTGGCTCCCGCTCGGGATCTCTTTTTACACTTTCCAGATCATCGGCTACCTCGTCGACGTCAGCCGCGGCGAGGTCAAGGCAGAGAGAAATTTCCTCGTCTTCGGCGTCTTCAAATGTTTCTACGGTCAGCTCGTCGCGGGACCCATCGTGCGGGCATCGGAGTTGATCCCTCAACTGAAAACACGGCGGACTTTCTCGAGTCAGGATTTCCAGCTGGGGATCTATTACCTGCTCTCGGGGCTCGCGATCAAAATCTGTGTCGCCGACATGCTCGCTCAGTTTGTCGACTACGGTTTCGGAGAGCCGGGAGCGCTCAGCCCGACGACCGCCTGGGCGACGCTCTACGGGTTTGCCTTTCAAATCCTCGCTGATTTCTGGGGGTATTCGACCGTCGCGATCGGACTCGGCTACATGTATGGAATCAGGCTCCCGCTGAATTTCAATCTCCCCTACCTCTCGACCTCCCTGCAGGAATTCTGGAGACGCTGGCACATCACCCTTTCCGAATGGCTCCGCGACTACCTCTACATCCCGCTGGGAGGAAACCGGAACCACCAGAACCGGAACCTCTTCCTCACGATGCTGCTGGGAGGCCTCTGGCACGGAGCCTCGTGGAATTTCGTAATCTGGGGAGCCGGGCACGGACTCTGGCTGATCGTCGAAAGGAAAATCCCCCGCTTTCTCCCGCAGAACAAATTCTTCCAACTGCTCAAACTCCTTCTCGTCTTCAACGGCGTCGCGCTGCTCTGGGTATTCTTCCGTGCGCCCGATTTCGGAGGAGCGATCGCCTACCTCGAAGCGATGTTCACCGCTGCGAAAGAAGGTGAAAGATCCCCTTCCGACGCACTTCTTTTGATTCTCCTCGGCTTTATCCTCTATGCGGGATTCCTCGGAAAATCCCTCACCGACCGGAGATTCCTCGAATGGGGAATCGTCCGGCAGGTTGTGATTTGCGTCATCACCGTCTTGATGATCTTCGCTTTCGCGAACGCCTCGCTCGATTTTATCTACTTCGTCTTTTAGGGAGATTCGCCTTTCGGCAACTCGGGTGGCCCGGACTCGGCAGCACTCGACTTCGGAGCGGCTTTCGCCTTTCTCGCCAATGGCTTGAAGTGCCCGCGCTTTGCGGAATTTCTCCATCCGTCGCGGAGCCAGCGCACGAGCGAATACGCAAGCCAGAGCGCCCAGAGCAGCATCGCGAGACGGAACCACCAGATCGAGATCGACCAGTAACCCGGCTGCGGCAGCTCCGAACCGGCTCGAGCCGAAAACCAATTGAGGTAAGTCGCACTGGAACCGTTCCCCGCGACGTACATCTCCGGATTTCCCAGCAGTCCCTCCGAAGCGATCCTGACAAAGAACCCGATCACGAGCAGAGTCAGTCCGATCAACCCGATCTGAGCGAGGTTGTGTTTCAGCGGAGAGAGCTTCCTCCAGACTTTCTGATCCGGCCACAAGAGTAGAAACAGCCAGGCAATGATCATAAGCGAGCAGATCACCGAAATCTGCGTGAGCCCCAGCATGAGCAGTGCCCAACCGACGGTTCTCATCGGAGACTGGGGAACACGCGAGAGCACGACCGCCGCGATGAGCGAGAAAACGAGGACGGCCCAGAAGCGAACCGCCGGTCCGCGCAGCGGGCCCTCGGTGAGTATCAACCACCGGTCACGGGAAGGCCGGACGATCGTCGTGAGGTTGGCAGACTCGACGGGAAGAACCACGGCATCCGCCCGCGTCCACCCGCTGAGATCTCCGGCAGCGCGCCATTCGACTTTTATCTCCTGTGGCCCGGGGCGGAGTGGCACCACGACCGCCCCCCCCTCTTTGCGAATCGGAATGCTTTTCCCGTCGTGAAGCAGAGAACTCACTTCGCTCCCCGCGGGAAGCTGGATCGGAAAGTCTTCGCCGAGACTCGTCCTTACCGACAATTCCAGCGTCGATGAACGCTGACGCCGCCCCGGATTCAAGGTGTGCTTCGCCGAATCGATCGTTACCGCCGCGCCTTCCACCGCCTTCGGTCGTGAGACGGTGACGCTCGCGGTTTCGCCGGGCCACGGTTGCCAGAACGGCACTAACTGACCGTCAAAATTGACAAACACCGGAGCGAGCCCGTCGAAGGAAACATTCCAAACCGACGAGGCGATGAGCCGCCAGCGCTCGGTCCACGTCGCACCTTCAGGAGTCATCAGCGTGAATGCGTCGGTGGGAGAAAGCTCACCTTCCCAGGTGATCGAATCAGCGGAAGGTCCCAATCGAACCTCGATCGCTCCACTCTTCACCGACCGTCCCGCGCTGACGACTTTCTCTCCCTCTAACAATGGCACCTGAAGCGCGACTGCTCTCCCTTTCGGCGAAAGTCGCGAGACCGTGGTCGTGACCCGCCAGACTAGCCCGAGCTCAATTTGCCGCTCCACGAGAATGGCATGATTCGTTCGTGGATGATCGTAATTCGCCGCCGCCGCGTTCGCACCCGCTTCGCGGGCGCGGGCAAAGAGCACCTGATCCTCCGCGCTGCGGTCCGGTCGGATCCCGCTCACGGTCCAACCCGTGGCATCGACTTCGATGTGATGCGGTTTGAGTTCAAATCCCCATTCCCAGTCATCTCTAGCGCGAAGAATCCCCTTCACCTCGACCCGGTGAATTCCCGCCTCAGGCAGGAGAATCCAGAGCCGTCCATCCTCACGCAGCAGAGTCGCGGCATCACCGGACTCAAATGCCGCCGAAGCGGGTTCCATCGCCGCGAGAGGAAACGGAACCGGAGCTGCCGCCCGCGCCGCCGCATGAAACTCGACCACGAGCGAAACATCGGCGCCATCGAGAGTCATCTTTGCATTCGCGATCTCAACCGCCCCGGGGAATTCGGGAGGCGTTTCCGTGAGTCGTGTCCGCAATTGCTGAAGCAGCTCCGCCTCCGGAAACTGCGCGTTGGCGTTCTGCATTCCGGAAAACAAAATGCCTCCTGCGAGCAACATCGCAGCGGCTCCCTTAACCGGCATTGAATCAGCGATGGGGTTTCCGGAGTCTTCCTGAGTCTTTCCGCGGCGGCAGAAAAGCAACACTGCAAGCAGCACCAGCGCTAACACTCTCACCACACCCATCGCTCTCGAAGCCGCCGGCGGAATCAGAATAGGACGAACCGTTTGCGACTCGTCGACGGGACCGTCGAATCCGAACTCGATGGTGCGCCAAGACCACATCGGCACACCGGGGCCCGTCTGGATCACCGCCTTGGGATCCGCTTTCAGATTCGCCTTCTGGTAGATGGCCTGTTTCTTAACGCTTGAAGCATTCGAATTGTCGGCTCGTGACATCATTGAACTCGATGCCCGAACTTCGTTCATCACATTTCCCGCATAGCCGACACCGGAGTTCGCCATCGAAAAGGCGGCCTTCCTCTCCAACTGAGGAAAAATCGCTCCCTGAATTTGATACATCAGAAACGGAGCCAGAGAGATCAGCAGAATCGCAGCGGCACCCCACTTCATCATCGCGACCCACTTCCTCCAGCGGTTCGCGGGAACGACTTCGATCAAAGCGACCGGGATCAGGAGCAGCAACCAGGGAAAACGAGGCGCCCCCGGTTCGTGATAGGCGAGCCCGAATGCTAGCAAGGCAAGCAGCGCCCCGCGAAAGCCCCGCAGACGAAACACCGCGAGGGTGAATAACAAAAGCAGAAAAAGATCGAGCAAGGTCCACGACGTCAACCAGTCACCTTTGGTGTAGTCGGCACCGAACAGCGCAAAAAGGCGGTAGCCGGGCGAAAGCTGCAACGTGGCTTTCAGATTACCTGCATCGGATTTCCAGCCCGTCGCGGAAAGGGATTCCTGCATCTCAATCCGCCCCGTCGCGACCGCGTCGAGGTGCGGTGCACGGACTTCGAAACCGGGAGCGCCGCCCTCGGGATTGTGAGTGATCAACTGAGGCTCGCCTCCGACCGAAACCGACCCTAACTGATGCGCATCCGCCGCGTCGAGCCGCCGGATACGTCGGAGTTCCCCGGAAAGCCTGTCCTGGTAGGTGAGATTTTTCCCGTCATCATCCAGCCAGAGCGAACGCTGAATCGTGAGCGGAGCGGCACCCCGCGCACCCGGTCCGCGAATCCTTTCGACGACTTGAAAAGATGACCCGGTTTCCCATCGATAGACCGGAAGCGACCGCCACGCTTCGGGAACCTGAGTCTGCGCAACATCGATCTGCGGAAGCCCCATCACCTCGGCCTGCCGAAACTCCGGCTGAGCACGATAGACCAGAGCCTGATCTGCGACTGCCGGCTTCGCATCGGCCGCGAAACTGACCTCGTTCGCCTCCGACGTCTGAAACGCTCTCAGGAGAATACTCCACCGCCCCGCGCGAAGCTGAGCTTTGAGAAATCCCTTCTCATCAATTGCGACAGGAATCGGTGACTCGATCGTTGCGAGCTGCCATCCCTCGGGAAGAACCGATCCGAGCGCCTCTTCGCGACTTTTGCCGGCGACGATCAGTTCAATGCGCGTCTCAAACCAGAGAGGAATCCCGTCTTCGAGCAGCGAGTGGACTTTGATTGACATAAAATCCTCATCGACCTGCTCCGTCGACGCTTCCCGCTGCAACCAGAGCGTCCCGTCGGCATCCCACGAAGGCACCGGTCTCGCCTCCCCCGCCACGATCAGGTTGAGAAGCCCTACCGAAGGCGGGAGCTTGATTTGCTGAGGCAACTCGCTCCACACGAAGCGCCCTGACACGTCAGATTTGCCCGTGGTGATTCGAATCGCCGGCTTTCCTCCGCGAGCCACGATCGGCACCGGCTCTTCTCCGATCACGGCCACAGCCGGCCATTGACGATCACCGCCCGGGAGAATGAGCCAGTCGTCGCGGAAGGATTCGACCGTCATCGAGAATTCGGCACCCTCGCTCGTTGCGTCCAAACGCAGTCGCGACACCCACAGCGGCAGACGGCCCTCCCCGTCGCTGTATACCCGCGGGATATCTGCCGCCGGAGCTCCCTCCAGGCTCCAATCGATCCACGGCCGCAGCATCACCGGAACCTCTGCTCCCTCTTCGGAACCGTCAGTAGATCCCTCAGGACCGAAATAGGTGGGCTTTTCCTGAGCGAAAGCCGGGACGACGAAGAAGGCGAGAGCGGCTAGAAGCGTTCGGAAATCGATCATAAGCATATATCTGCGCATTCTACGATGCTACTGCAGATAGCTTTCACCTGACGATGATAAACATCAAAATAGTAGCCGGAACCAACGCAAAATCACCCGAACAGCAGTGACTCGCTCACCAGCTGAATAACTATATGTTGGGCCGAAGGTGGCTATCAAATTCCGGACCACGCAGTAGCTCAGACTCCCTCTCAGTTGGCGAGGACGAGATCATCCTCCAGCGCTTCTTCGACTGCAGATTCCAACGCCTCACGCGTGAACGGCTTACTGAGACAGATTCCACATCCCAGCTCGATCGCCGCTTCGACACGCTCCGTTTCAGAAAATCCGGTTGCGACGATGCATCTCAGATCGGGGTTCAGATCGAGAGCGCTTCGAATCGTGTCGAGCCCGTCAAAACCTTCCTCCATAATCATATCAACGACCATGACATCGAACGCGGGATCCTCTTTCAGCAGAGCAATCGCACTGCTGCCGCTGCAGGAGGTCTGCGCGCGATGTCCCATGTTCTTGAGTAGCTTCTCGGTCAGCATCCGCTGGGGAGCGTAGTCGTCGACCACGAGAACCCGAATCTCGTCGGAGGCGTCTTCGTCGTTTTCCGGCCCTTCGACGACGACCGGAGCGATGTCGGAGACATGCCTCTTCAGATAGAGTTTAAAGACAGCGCCTTCCCCGGGCGTCGAGATGACATCGAGATATCCGCCATGGTCATGAACGACCCCGTAAACAACCGAGAGCCCCAGTCCGCTCGTGGTCGCTCCCATCTTTTTGTTCGTGTAAAAGGGCTCGAAAATTCGCTTCACTCCCTCATTCGACAATCCGGGACCATCATCTCTCACTTCGAGCACCACATACTCTCCGGCCGGAATGGTCTCGTAGGCATCCAAGGGTAGCGCGAGGACAGCTCGACTCGTTTTGATCGTCAGATCCCCCACTGCCGAGGTGCAAGCCATCGCCTCAATCGCATTGATCGTGAGGTTGAGGACCGCCTGGATCAAATGCGGTTCAGACCCGCTGATCAACGGGGCGGAATCCTGGAGGTCCAATACGCACCTCACACCCGGCGCTTCATCCAACCGCAGCGTAACGGCAGGACTTTCGACACACTCCTGAATCATCGCGTTGATATCGACTGCCTTGAGCGAATAGACGCGCCTTCTCGCGAGTGACAGGAGATCGCGAATCACGACAGAGGCCTGCTCAGCGGCTTTCCCCATCATCTCGATGTCCTCGCGAACCGGGGTATCCTCCGGTAGCTCCGATAAAATCACTTCAGGCATACACACAAGCGGCCCGAGAATGTTGTTCAGATCATGAGCCACTCCTCCGGCGAGCTGGCCCAAAGACTCGAGCCGTTCGGATCTCGCGAGCTGCTCGTGCTGCTCGTGCAAGGTCGCGCTCTGTGCCTCTATCGTGTCGAGCATGAGATTGAAATCATGCGCCAGCGCCCCGATCTCATCGTCGGCGTGTATGACTGCGCGTAGTGAATAATCCCCTTCCGTGGCGATTTTAGCGACGGTCCCGGCGAGGCACGAGACAGGATCAATGATCTTGTTTACCGCCTTCATGAGCAGCAGTACCGTCAGTCCGACGACGCCGAGCCCGACAAAAATGTTAATCAGGATCGTGCGCTGCATTTCCCCGCGCATCTCGCTGCGGCTGATTCGCAACGTGAGCATCCCCACGACGTCGAGATCGGCGATAACAGGAACCGAAACCCACAGGTGCTCCGCATCGATAAAAGTCCGGCTGCCGACAGGCATCTCATCGGGACGCTTGATGTCGCGAAATTCGACGAAAGGCGAGCCTTTGGCATCAGTAATCAGAGCGCCGCGGACTCGCGGGTCGTCCACGAAATGATCGAGCAGGGTCTGCGCTTCGCGGGGTTCCCCGAATTCAAGCGATGGAGCCACCTTCACCGCGAGATTCGTGGCCCTGACACAGGTCTCATCGACCAGCCGAGTCGACGCAGCACTGATACGATGCATCAACAGCACCGCCATCGTGATGCCCATCGCGCCCACTAACAGCACCGTAAACAGAAGAACGAGTCTGTCACGGATCTGAGAACGCCGCCCCGAAAGGGCCAGGTCAAGTGCTTCGCTTCTTGTCATCTGGTAACGTTATGCGCCAGCCGGATGACCCCGGCATCCACGCCGAGAGAGGCTCTGCGCGTGTGCTTTAAATTGATATCGAATGAAAGTTTTCCTCCGTCGCGAACGATCTCAAGACAGGTGACACCGCTCGCCCGACTTCCGGGACCGGCAACGGTGAGAACGCCTTTTGACCTTACCGCCCCCCCTTTGATCAACCGCACGTCGTCAGCTCGTTCCGCATAGACGATGTGACACCGTTTCAGCTCGTCCCGAACCGTCGCAGGCGTGATTTCCACCACCTTGACGAGCCTCCCGTGGACGACACGGCCCGCGAATTGATCGAACGCAGCCTGAACTTCATTCCCGCCTATCACCCCGATGAGGAAAAACGACTGCCCGGCATCTATCACCGCCCGTTCCGGCCACCCCACGAACTTGGCGATGCGAATCGTCAGCGCTGCAGCGACGTCATGCTCTTCCGCTGAATAGCCGGTCTCCGCAGCGGAAAACGCGGCGAAAATCAGCACGCAAAAAGCCGGCACCAACCGGCGCCAAAGATGACCGCTAAAATTCATTTCGTGATAGTATTCTGGCAGAAAGAAGATCGAAGATTTCCGGGGAGGAAGTCCAACGCTCAAAAGCCGACACTAACAACCGTCGTAAGCCGAAGACGTATCAACAGGATCCGCCGGCGACGCGCTCCGCGAATCATCAATTCGATATCCGGGTGAACTCCGCCCCGGCCAAATATCCGGAAACCGGCCCGCTGCCTGATTTCCTCCTCTCAATTGAATATGCCCCCACATAACTCAAAATATGACCATTATGAAAATTATCAACAAATATAACATTAGTATGTTAGTAAGGTAACCGCTGAGAACCGGAGATCGCGCCATATCCGGCGCTCCGTCCGATCGTGGCGCCGCAAAATAGCCACTTGTTAGACTTTTTTGAAATTTCGGGGAATAAAACGGCGGGATGCAGGCTCTCACACTCGACGCCCCGGAAACCGGCGGCATCTATCACTAGTTAAATTATGAAAGATCAATCATTCCAATCAAAGAATTCACGTCGTGCATTCATTAACAAACTTGCAGTCGGCTCACTCAGCGGGTTTGCAGTCGGATCCGTAATCGCTGCGGACGGCGACAAAGCAAAAGATCTCCCTGTCATTCTTCAGGACCCCAACGTTTGTCGTGGTCTCAACACGTGCAAGGGCAAGGGTAAAGGCGATCACAACTGCGCCGGTCAGGGTAGCTGCGCGACAGCTGAAGCCCACGCCTGCGGCGGAAGCAACGAGTGCAAAGGTCAGGGCGGCTGCGGCACCACTGCGGGTCAGAACGAATGCAAGGGCCAGGGCGACTGCGCAGTCCCTCTGAAAAAGAAAGCCTGGGAAGGCGCACGCGCTGCTTTCGAAAAAGCAGCCGACAAGCACGGCATCAAGTACGGTGATGCACCTGCGAAAGGCTGATACTGCCTGAATTTCGATTGAGGCAGTCACCTTCGCATTCCGGAGTGGCTGCCTTCCTCCTTCTCACCACCCCACCCGCCCCTTTTCAGAATCATGCTCAAGCCACGACTGGGACATCCCGATCTCGGATTCGGACTGGGACTCCGAACCGTTCACTTCGAACACATTCTCACTCATCAGCCGAACGTTGACTGGTTTGAGATCATTTCGGAAAATTTCATGGACTCGCAGGGACGCCCCCGCCACGTCCTCGATCAGATCGCTGAGCAATACCCGATCGTTATGCACGGCGTCTCGCTTTCGATTGGCAGCACCGATCCGCTCGATTTTGACTACCTCAAAAAGCTTAAATCTCTCGCCGGCGACGTGAACGCCCGTTGGATCTCCGACCACGTTTGCTGGACCGGAGTCGCCGCGAAAAACACGCACGATCTACTGCCCTTGCCACTCACCGAGGAATCCCTCGCCCACGTCATCGAGCGAATCGGAATCGTGCAGGACGTCCTCGAACGCCCGTTTGTTTTTGAAAACCCGAGCAGTTACGCCGGCTTCACCGGATCGACGATGACCGAATGGGAGTTCCTTGCGCGAATGGCAGACGAATCCAACTGCGGTCTCCTCCTCGATGTAAACAACGTCTATGTCTCGAGCGTCAATCACGGCTTCGATCCGGAGACCTACATCCACGGAATCCCGAAAGACCGGGTCGTGCAGATCCACCTCGCAGGTCATTCCGATTGCGACACACATCTCATCGATACGCACGACCAACCCGTCATCGACAAAGTCTGGAACCTTTACAAACTGGCGATCGAACATACCGGGAGCGTCTCGACCCTTCTCGAATGGGACGCTAACATTCCTCCTTTCCCTGAGCTTCATGCCGAAGTCCTCAAAGCAAAGACGTGGCGGAACGGTCTCTTCGAAAGCAGGGAAGCGCCCGCTCCTGCGCCTCCTTCGGCAGCGGTGCCCCACCCACTGCATCACTCCACCGTCGAAGTGGAGTAAAACGCTCTAACGCTAAGCCCCGGCCTTATGAAAGAAACGAACTCACTCGACAATGTCCAGCGATGGATGAGCGAAGTCATCACACACCCCGACGGGATACGCGCCGGCGCGGATGCGAAAAAGGCCCTCGATCTCATCGATGCCGGCAGCGGCAACCTCGAATCGGTGATCGTCCAAACCGGTAATCTCTCAGCGACCGAGCGGCTTGCGATCTACGGAAACGCCTACTACGCACGACTTCTCGAATGCCTCGGGGAGGTCTTCCCCGTTCTCAAACGAACGCTCGGCGAGGAGACGTTCGACGGATTCGGCTTCGGCTACCTCCAATCATATCCCTCCTCCTCATACACGCTTCACTACCTCGGAAAGCATTTTGTCGACTACCTTCAGGAAACGAGACCGACGACTCAGGATTCCAACCTCCCGACCGACTGGTGCGATTTCCTGATCGACCTCGCCAAGCTTGAATGGACGATCTACGAAGTCTTTGACGGGCCAGGAATGGAGAAAAACGACGCGTTTGATTTCAGCGAAATTTTCGCGGCGTCAGCGAACGACCTGACCGGGATCAAACTCATCGCGGCGCCCTGCCTGAGATTGCTCGAGTTCAACTTCCCCGTGAACGACCATTTCACCCGGATGAAACAGAATCCCGAAACGGACGAATGGGCGCTTCCCGATCCCGGGAAAAACTACCTCGCAATCAGTCGACGCGACTACATCGTGCGCCGCTACCCGCTGAGCCACCCTCAGTTCGTGCTCCTCGAGGCGCTCCGGAGCGGGAAGAACCTGGGTGACTCTCTCGACGAATGCGTCGACGCCACGTCCGACGAGGAATCAGAATCGCTGGGTGTTGATTTACCGAACTGGTTCAAATACTGGGGACAGGAAAACGCCTTCATCTCCGCCCTCGCGTCCGCCTGATACAAGTCTCCTGACCGTAAGACACTTCCCAATGACACGTCAGTGAATCGCCGCCCCCTTGAATGAAACTGAGCCAACAGGACATCGAAGAACTCGTAGCCTTACACTACGAGAAACTCTACCATTTCGCGCTCAGCCTGACCCGCAACGAAGCCGAGTCCGCAGACCTCACGCAACAGACGTTTCTCACGCTCGCGACCAAGGGCAATCAACTCAGGGATAAAGGGAAAGCCAAGTCGTGGCTTTTCACCGTGATCTACCGCGAGTTTCTCAAGCTGCGAAAGTTTACGAACCGGTTCACCGAACTCGAAAGTGATCTCCCTGCGGAAGCGGCGCACGCGATTGACGACACCGCGTGCCGACAGGTGGATGCGCATCTCATCATGGAGTCGCTCCAAAGCGTTCCTGAAATTTTCCGGGCACCGGTTGCCCTCTTCTATCTCGAAGATCTCTCCTACAAAGAAATCGCATCTATCCTCGACATTCCCATTGGCACGGTGATGTCGCGGCTTTCCCGTGGAAAAGAGGAATTGCGATCGCGCCTTTCCACTCATATCAAGAAGGAGACAGCACCTGAGAACGTGATCCCCCTTTCCAAAGCCCTGGGCGAATAACCCACCCTCCCCGCAACCTCATGAATTCAGAAGAAGCCCGATTTATTCTCTCCAGCTTGCGTCCTGACTCCTCCGACCTGGATGACCCGAGGTTCGCGGAAGCGCTTGAATGCGCGGAAAACGATCCCGAATTGAAAAGCTGGCTGGAGGCCATGCAGCGTCAGGACCTCGTCATTTCGGAAAAGCTCGGCACGCTGGAAACACCGCCCGAGCTCAAATCCACGATCCTCGCAGGGCTCCACGTCTCGCAGGCGAAGCCGGCGAGGAAAAGAAGAAACGTCCTCCTGATGGCGGCCGCCGCTGCCGTGGGAGCACTTGCCGTTGCGCTCACCTTTCTGTCCTTACCCGACTCCGGCCCTGCGAACGATCCGACGACAGCCTTCCGGGAGGAAATGATCAGAGAGATCCAGAGCCTCGGGAAATTCGATTTCGTTTCGGAAGATCCCGACGCCGTCGCCACGTGGCTCAACGCGAACGCCTCTGAGGGCGAGATTGAATTTCCAGCGGACATGAAGGCGCTCAAGACCGCCGGCTGCAAGCTGCTCGACTGGAAGGGAAACAAAGCCTCGCTGATCTGCTTTCACCTCACCCCCGAAGCCCCCGGCCCGACCGTCCACCTCGTCGTCGTCGATACCGAGCTTTTCCCGGAACTTGAGATGGATACCCCCCGGATCGAAACGCATCAGTCATGGGCCTCCGCGATGTGGAAAGACGACGGGAAGACCTACCTGATCACCACGGTCCACCCCGCCTCCAGTCTCAGAAACTGGACCGGCAGACGCTCCTGATCGGGAATCGCCACGTCACGGGAGCCGTGCGCGGAACGCCCCTGCGCTACGCCGTAAACTTCAGTCCGAGGACGCCGAGGACGATCAGTGAAATGCTGATGATTCGCCCCGGATTCGCCGGTTCGCCGAGTAGAACGATTCCGAGAATGACGGTTCCGACGGCACCGATCCCGACCCAGACACTGTAGGCCGTGCCCATCGGGAGAGACTTCATCGCGATACCGAGAAGCCAGACGCTGACGGCCATGGAGATCACCGTCCCCACCGTGGGCCACAGCCTCGTAAACCCGTCCGTGTATTTCAGGCCGATCGCCCAACCGACTTCACACAAACCCGCTAAAAACAACAATACCCAGGCCATTCTAGTTTATTTTGAGGATGGGGTCGTCCCCGATTTCTGAATGCAAAACACAGGGTCGTCCCCGCATTCCTGCGATCGATTTCCGATCGGCTGCCAGTTCGTCGCTCTCTATCGCAAAAGCTTACGCAAAGCGCAACGAAATCTCCCGCATATTACTCAGATATATCTCCGGAATGGCATCGGGAAACAGCGCTCCGCGATGACACAAAAAAAGCCGCCCCCATTTCTGAGAGCGGCTCTTTGAATTGTTTCCTTAAGCAGGAAAGCGGTCTGATATTACATCATTCCACCCATGCCGCCGTGGTCGTGACCATGGTCAGCAGCTGCTTCAGGCTCAGGAATGTCTGCGATGAGACACTCAGTAGTGAGGAGAAGTCCGGAGATAGAAGCGGCGTTCTGGAGAGCGCTGCGTGTCACCTTGGTAGGATCAACAACACCTGCCTTAACGAGGTCTTCGTATGCGTCGGTTGCTACGTTGTAACCGATGTTTCCTTTCTCATTCTTCACGTGCTCAACGATGAGAGCACCTTCGCGTCCTGCATTGGCAGCAAGCTGGCGAAGTGGAGCTTCGATTGCGCGGCGAATGATGTCAGCACCAGTCGCTTCGTCACCTTCGAGACCGAGGTCTCCAACGTTAACCTGCGCACGGATGAGTGCAGTACCACCACCGGGAACGATGCCTTCTTCAACAGCAGCGCGAGTCGCGTGAAGAGCATCTTCAACACGAGCCTTCTTCTCTTTCATCTCTGTCTCAGTAGCAGCACCAACGTTGATCACTGCAACACCACCGGCGAGCTTGGCAAGACGCTCCTGGAGCTTCTCACGATCGTAATCGCTTGTGGTCTCTTCGATCTGACGACGGATCTGGGAAACGCGTCCGCTGATGGACTCGCTCGTTCCTTCACCTTCGATGATCGTAGTGTCTTCTTTCGAGATCTTGATAGACTTGGCAGAACCGAGATCATCGATTGAAACGTTCTCAAGCTTGATGCCGAGATCTTCTGTGATGACTTTACCGCCGGTAAGGATCGCGATGTCTTCGAGCATTGCCTTACGGCGATCTCCGAAGCCGGGAGCCTTAACAGCAGCTACATTCAGGGTGCCGCGAATCTTGTTCACAACGAGAGTAGCAAGCGCTTCACCTTCAACATCTTCAGCGATGATGAGGAGTGGACGTCCGCTTTGAGCAACTTTCTCAAGAAGAGGAAGCATGTCCTTAAGATTGGAGATCTTCTTCTCGTGAATGAGGATAAGAGCGCTCTCAAGGTCGCAAGTCATCGCGTCTGTGTCAGTCGCCATGTAAGGAGAAAGGTATCCCTTATCGAACTGCATACCCTCAACCACGTCGAGAGTCGTTTCGATTCCTTTAGCTTCCTCAACCGTGATCGTTCCGTCTTTGCCGACTTTGTCCATCGCGTCAGCAATGATGTTGCCGATCTCCGTGTCCCAGTTAGCGGAAACAGTCGCCACCTGAGCGATCTCTTTCGTGTCAGTCACCTCGGTAGAGATGTTAGCAAGCTCAGCAACGAGTGCTTCAGCTGCTTTGAGGATACCGCGCTGGAGACTGGTTGGGTTTGCACCCGCAGTCACGTTACGGAGACCTTCGCTGTAGATAGCTTCGGCAAGAACTGTAGCAGTTGTTGTTCCGTCACCGGCGATGTCAGAAGTCTTCGATGAAACTTCTTTGATGAGCTGAGCGCCCATGTTCTCGTAAGGGCAGGAAAGCTCGATTTCTTTAGCAACCGTCACACCATCTTTGGTGATCGTGGGGCTACCGAACTTCTTCTCAAGGATAACGTTACGTCCTGCAGGCCCGAGGGTTGCTTTGACTGCGCGTGCAAGCTTCTTAGCGCCTGCAAGCAGTGCGTGACGTGCTTCTTCGTCGAATGACAATTGTTTAGCCATAATTGTTTTAGTAGTTTTGTTTTAAGTAAATTTGATCCTCTTTCGCCGGGGGCTGTGGAGGATTCAACAGGGTCGGATCAGTGACTCAACCCTGTCAGGTAATTAGGAAATGATTCCGAGGATGTCGCTCTCGTTAACAAGAACGCATTCGTCGCCACCGATTTTAACTTCAGTGCCGCCATACTTGGAGATAAGCACTGTGTCGCCAACTTTGACTGAGAACTCAACGATTTCACCGTCGTCGTTCTTTCCGTTGCCGAGGGCAACGACTTCAGCTTCCTGAGGCTTCTCTTTAGCAGTGTCAGGGAGGAAAATTCCGCCTTCAGACTTCTGCTCGTCGAGCTCGATACGCTTCACGAGAACGCGAGTTCCCAGGGGTGTGATTTTGCTAGCCATTGAATAGATATGGTTTGTTTTTTAGGTTTAGGTTTGGTTAAAAATATTGTCTGTCGTGAGTCGTGCTGTAAAAAGCGGGACCGGACACCGGTCGAGTAGAAAGTCGGAATTAAAAGTCACCTATCCAGGTATTCTCTCTATCCGCCTTTCCGCTCGTTTACCGATTGCTTAGCTCTTCTCTTCGTCGACTTCCTCGAACTCAGCGTCGACCACATTGCCTTTTGCGGCTTTGGGCTCGTCAGAGTCGTCGTCATCAGCTGGAGCTCCTCCTCCGGCCGCAGCGGCTGCTGCAGCGGCGGGATCTCCCCCGGCGGCCTGCTGGGCTGCGGAAGCGAGCTCAGCAAACTTGGCCTGAAGCGCGTCGGTTGCCGACTTGATCTGCTCGGTGTCATCCGACTTGATCGCTTCTTCGACGCTCACTACTGAAGCTTCGATATCCGCTTTCGCATCTTCAGGAAGCTGCTCACCGAGTTCCTCGACCTGCTTACGGACCGTGTAGACAGCGTTGTCAGCAAGGTTGCGGACTTCGATGCCTTCCATACGCTCCTTGTCAGCTTCGGCAAACTGCTCGGCATCCTGCTTCGCCTTTTCGATTTCCTCATCGGAAAGACCGCTGGAACCTTCGATCGAGATCTTCTGCTCTTTACCGCTGTCTTTATCCTTCGCGGAAACGCTGAGGATACCGTTGCGGTCGATGTCAAAAGTCACCTCGATCTGTGGCAAGCCACGGGCAGCCGGCTTGATTCCGTCGAGACGGAAGTTACCGAGCACCTTGTTGTCCGCGACGAGCTTGCGCTCACCCTGACAGACAACGATGTCCACTGATGGCTGGTTGTCAGCCGCAGTGGAAAAGACCTGAGACTTCTTCGCCGGGATCGTCGTGTTGCGCTCGATCATGGGAGTCGCGATTCCACCCATCGTTTCGATGGAGAGGGAAAGCGGCGTCACGTCGAGAAGAACGACATCGCCAAGTGAAGGATCTTTCGAAAGAACACCACCCTGAATCGCAGCACCGATCGCGACCACCTCATCGGGGTTCACGCCCTGGTGAGGGTCTTTTCCGGCAAGCGCCTTAGCGGTCTCAACCACTTTCGGCATGCGGGTCATACCACCGACGAGAACGAGTTCATCGATGTCACCTGCGCTGACGCCGGCTTCCTTGAGACAGGCCTTAACCGGTCCCTTGGTGCGCTCGAAGAGATGATCCGTCATCTGCTCGAGCTGTGAACGCTTCAAGGTTTGCTGGATGTGCTTCGGTCCGCTCTGGTCGGCGGTTACGAAAGGAAGGTTGATCTCGTAAGTCTGTGAAGATGAGAGAGCGATTTTGGCTTTCTCCGCCTCTTCCTTAATACGCTGAAGTGCGTCAGGCTGACCGTTGAGGTCGATACCGCTCTCCTTTTTGAACTCTTCCACGATCCATTTGATGATCGTGTTGTCCCAGTCATCACCACCGAGCTGAGTGTCTCCGTCTGTGGCAAGCACTTCGAAGAATCCCTCGTCGATTTCGAGAACCGAGATATCAAAGGTTCCGCCACCGAGGTCATAAACCGCGATTTTCTCTTCACCTTCTTTCTCAAGACCGTAAGCAAGCGCCGCAGCGGTTGGCTCGTTCACAATACGCTTCACGTCGAGACCGGCGATTTCACCCGCTGCCTTCGTTGCGTTACGCTGTGAGTCATTGAAGTAAGCCGGCACCGTGATCACCGCTTCCGTGATCTTCTCACCGAGTTTGGCTTCGGCGTCTGCTTTGAGTTTGCCGAGGATCATTGCCGCGATTTCCTGCGGGCTGTAAGTTTTTGTCTCCCCGCCGACTTCGACCTGGATGTGTGCGTCGCCGTTCTTGGAGTCTACGATCTTATACGGAGTGTTTTTCTCTTCGTCGGAAAGCTCACTGAACTTACGACCGATGAGACGCTTCGCTGAGAAGATCGTGTTGTTCGGGTTGGTGATCGCCTGGCGCTTCGCGGCCTGACCAACAAGACGCTCACCGTCTTTGCCAAAGGCAACAACGGACGGAGTGGTGCGGGCACCTTCTGCATTCTCGAGGACCACGGGCTGTCCGCCTTCCATGACAGACATACACGAATTGGTCGTTCCAAGGTCGATTCCTAAAATTTTGCTCATACTGTTTTCCTTTCTCTAAATGGGATGGAGGTAATTTGGTTTGTCCGTTCTAAACGCAATGGCTGTGCCATTCACTCCACATTTATCGCAACCCATTAACCGTAAACACACTACAGAAATACGCATCATTTCAACTCAGCCGAAAACGCGTCCAAACTGAGCCAGAATGGCACAAGAGCGCCAAAAAGGAGCGCCTAACTGGCGCGGGGTGAGCCAATCAGGGTGGCTCCCCTACTCGCGCTCGCCGCTTCAGATGGCGGAAGGACAGACAAGATCGCGCGATCAGTCCGTTTGCCTTAATCGGCATTTCCGACGCCTCATTTTCCGAGATTCGCGCGTTCCTTGGCACGTATCAAGCTTCCCAGAGAAAATATGAAATACGGTTACCTGTTAGACATGGACGGAGTCATCTACCGCGGTAGTAAGTTAATCGATGGCGCGCAGGATTTCATCCGGCGCCTGCGTGAAACCGACACGCGTTTCCTCTTTCTCACCAACAACAGTCAGCGAACGCGGCGCGACGTCGCGATGAAACTATGCCGGATGGGGATCGACGTGACGGAGAGGGATATTTTCACGTGCAGCATGGCGACGGCGCGTTTCGTCGCGCAGCAGAAACCGGGCGGTTCCGCCTACGTCATCGGAGAAGGCGGCCTTCTCAATGCGCTGCATCTGAACGGTTACTCCGTAGTCGAGGACAACCCCGACTACGTCATCGTCGGCGAAGGGCGAACGATGACTTTCGAAATGATCGAAAAGGCGGTTCGTCTCGTCGCCGGCGGCGCTCGCTTGATCGCCACCAACCTCGATCCCAACTGCCCCACCGAAGCAGGGATCCGCCCCGGCTGCGGTGCGATCGCGGCGATGATCGAAAGCGCGACAGGCAAGAAAGCCTTCTCCGTCGGCAAGCCAAGCCCGATCATGATGCGAGCCGCCCGCAAGCAACTCGGGCTCACGAGCGCGGAGCCGGTGATGGTCGGCGACACGATGGAAACCGATATACTCGGCGGCGTTGGACTCGGATACCGCACCATTCTCGTCCTCTCAGGCGGCACCGCGCGGGAAGAGGTGCAGGATTTCGCGTACGCACCGGATCTAATTTTGAACAGCGTGGCGGACATTCCCGAAACGCTGAACTTCGCCGATCCACCCGAAATGCGATTCGACTCCCCGGAGCTCAATCCCGGATACACGCTCGCGCAGACAATCTGACGGTCATCACCGGTAAACGGCGACGCAATGCGCTGAGACCTCCCCCTCTCATGAAAATCGCGTAGAACTCCGACGCCCGAAAACACACCATCGCATGCGGCAATCAGGCAATCAGGCAATCAGGCAATCAGGCAATCAGGCGATCAGGCGATCCGCCCGGCAAGGCTCAGTTTTCCGACTCATCGGGAGGTATCTCATCTACCGGATCGATGCCCTCCTCGATGATTCTCTTCGCCTCTGCTTCGTCAGCTTCAGCGACTTGAACCCGCACTCCGGCGCGGCTCATGAACAGGTGTGGAGCAACCCCCGCGCTGATTTCGTCGGGAATAAAAGCTTCTATTCCCGCAAAGCCCAGCTTCAGCTTTAGACTCTGCGCGGCTTGAATGGATCCGAGGTTGGCTACCGTCTTCATAATTTCTTCAGTTCGATCGCTCAGTATCACTCTCAACTGACCGGGGACTCGGATGCATTCTGAAGGAAAACCGGGCACCGGAGAAGCCAATTCGCCGCAACGAGGTCCTTTTCCCAACTGACATCGGGGTAGCGACTTCGGGGCCTGTCCCTCGGCTTTTGTCCCTCGGCTTTTGTCCCTCGGCTTTGCGTCCCTCCGCGTCAACCGACGCATCCCATGTGCAGGCCAGCCCGGCGTTCAGTCCTCCGTAATCAGCATCCACCTCTTGCTGAGCTTCGACTCAGACCAAGTGAGAAAGCCCTCGGAGTTGGGCGCGTTGATAAAACCAGTGCGTCCCCTGAGGTCATAATCGGTCCATAACCTAATCGTTCCCGTTTCGGCTCCGTCGTATCCACTTTCGTCCTCAACGCGCTCCAAATAAAACAATCCCGCCCAGCCCGGGTAGCGATTACCATCGACCTGACTCTCCTCAAAGGCCCGTTCGAGCGCTGGCTTTGAAACGGCGAAAGCCGCTCTGAAAGGCCACTGCGTGAGGGCGACAGATGCGATCAACACGAGCGAGCACAGCGCCGGACGAACCGGGAGCCAAAGTGAGTCCTTTCGGAAGCGCGCGAAACCGATACCGATGGGAACCCAGATTCCGACCAGAAAGGCGCTCAGAAAGAAAGACATGATCGCCACATCGGTGAAGGTCCAGGGGCGAAGCGAAAGATAGACAATGTAAAAGGCGGGAATCAAAGGAATCAACCACCACACGGACTTCTTAATCGACGACATGACAACAATTTAGCTCAGGTTCGGGGAAATTCACGGGCGGACCTCCTCGCGTGCCCACTCCCAACTGACCGCGGACCTACAAACGAAGCGTAGCGAATCGAGTCATCGACGTCAATCACCCCCGTTCTTGATCGGGCCGGAGGTCTCCGTCTTCCTCATCTGAACCGGATGACTGAAGCGCGTTGGCCGAACACAGCCACCACGCACCGAAAACGGCCCCCAACAGCCCTGATGGCACCGCTATCAGCAACCGGAACCCCGGTCCTCCCGGATCATCAAGAAAAACGGTGGTCACAAGCGCAAGGACGATTGGGACAGCAACGCCGCCGACAATCAACCCGGCAACGGCTCCGAAAAATCCTCGAAGTATTCTTAAAACCACCGGCTCTGTCCCCGTTCCCCCGCTTTTCACTGGAGAGCGATCACTTGTATCTCGCTCATCCATTTTCTTCACACGCATCTGATTTTGCGAGCTTCGCTACGCAACACTGAAAGCGTTCGGCATCCGCTGCTTCCACGCTGTTGATGACGTGGGCGCGCGGACTCCGGCGGAGCAAAAGCTTTAAGTCCTTCCCTTTCTTTGAATAGTGAAGCGACGAAATCTCTTCGACTGGATGTTGATGTTCGACACCATCTGCTCCTCGTAGAAAAAGAGTTCCATCCGAGACGAACCACAATTTCCGCTGTTCCCGGACATGCAGCCACGCACGGAAAAGACTCAGGACGATCGTTACTCCGACGAGGAATAAAATGGCCTGCACCGCTTGAGGTCGCATCCAGAAGTCGTGGGGAGGTCGGATAGACCACAGGAAAATCGCCAGCGATCCCCCAGCCAGCAGGAGGAGCTTCAGCGCAATTCGAACGCCGAATTTCCACGGACTCTTCCCGCTCGTCTTTACCGAACATGGCATCATGCCTTTGCTCAACGCATCAGGTCATCCCGTATTGCCGGCAGACTCCGGCGAGCTGTGATCCAAACTCATTGCGTAAAAAAGCCGTACTGCCCCGCTGCCGCCGGGCTTGACTGCCTCTGCTTACCATCGAGCGAGCGCCGTGAACTACCGGTCCGAATCCGGGTCAGAGGGCGGGCCTGTCACACGCGGAATAAGGAAGTAAATCACCACTCCTATAGGGCCCAGAACAGCCATGAGAACAACTCCGATGATTCGATTTGTATCGGAGATCTCCTTGTTCTTTATACAGTGAATAATCCCCCAGATCGTGATTCCCCAAACCGCGAGTATGAGAAAGATAATGATCAGCTCCTGTATTCCAGGTGTTCCAAAAGCAAAAGATCTCATAGCAAACAGGATAGGGTATTTTTTCGGCCCGCCGCTCGACGCGCATTCAGCAGGGACGGGGTGGTGTCGCTTACCAGCGTGAACTTTTCACACGGAAATGTCAATCAACACCAAACCCGTGCTCCGCCTTGCCGGCACTGAATAGCCGCTCCCTGCTTCGTGCTTTCAAGAAAGGCAGCCCTTCGTTTCAGATTCCACGATGCCGGTTACCCGGAGCCGGAGATCTCCTCCTCCCCTGCCTGCGCGCTCGGTGATCCCGAAGTCAGAACTCCCCGGTGCCGGCGTCCATCCACCGTTTCGTGACCTCCAGAATTGCGTCCGACCGGTTTGAATAATGGAGACGAATGATCGATTCCGCTTCAGCTACCGGAACTGATTCCACCGTCACAGTCCCCCGCCTGGATCTCGGGAAAAGTCCAAAGATACGCCTGGTGATCGGGTGGTGATAGTGGAGCATCATACGCCCGGAGCCATCGGGACAGAGATGAAGAATCGTCCCGAATCGATGGACCCATCCAATCCCTGCGGGGCAGAACTCCTCCCCCGCGATTTGTCTCTCCGAGGCGAATCGATCTTCGGCTGCCCAGTCCGTTATCTTGAGCTGATTCATGGTGCCCTCGACGGTAGTATCACCGAGCTCAGTCGATGTGAAGTCGTGCCGTTGAATCCATACCGTCATTTTTTTATCAGCGATTGAGGCATTCAAGCCCGATCCGGGAGCGAGGCTTCAACGGAGACTATGGATTGTAACCGGGTAAGGCAATCGACTCCCGGCGAGTATCGAGTTGAGTGCGCCGCTTGGTTCTGCTCGTTGTTTTTCACGGGTGCACGAGTCGCTTGTGCACCTTCACGATCAGTTTGAGTAAACGCCTGAAATATTCCCTCTCTTCCAGATCCAAATCATCGATCTTCCGATAGAGTTCTTCAGCACAGCGCTCAAGAACAAAAACTGAATTGGGGTCCGGAACGGAAGCTCCATCAAGGAAACTGGAAATCACTCCCGAAGCGGCAGAATCGAGCGAAACCAAGTCCGCATCGGAATCATCTCCCAGCAAAGGGAATGGTGCGGCACAGTGCTGCGTCCAGAGGTCGCGTATCTCCGACATATTCTATATCAGAACCTTTGAGTGATAGCTGCCCGATCCATTCGGAAAATCCCCTGCTTATCACGTTTTTGGAGAATCGCCGAACGCTACGAGAAGCATGAACGTCCCGATTCCGATCAACGGAATAGTCGTGCATACCAAGCCAGTCCAATACAAAAATGGATCTTCACTTCGTGCAACCGAAACCCGGAAGCACTGCTGGGTGAGTGCAAAACCACTGGTGAGTTGAGAAATTGCCAGGGCTGAGCCGAATAATATGAAGAACGTGGCCATACCGATGATACGCGCCTTGTCGAATTCTGAGTTTTTACAAAACACGCCAAAACTTATTATAACGCCCAGACCTACCAGCAGCACGATCAGGGGATGGTATCGAGCAGGAAATTTCATCTTTGCCTACGTCAAACAGCACTCAGCCCTGACGGAGAGCGCATGACTGAATCGTAAAGTCGGTACCCGAAATTGAAAAGAAAAAATCGACACACGGCGGGGTAGAGGTTGAGTGCCACTGCTTGTTCGCGCCGCCGATTCAAAAGCGAAGCCGCACGAACGTCTAGCGAGGTGGATCACCCTTACTGATCGTCTTGTTGTGAATTACTCCCTGAAAGACGCGGACGAGGAGGATCGCAGTTATTCCGTAGACGAGCCAGACAATGTATTTCGTATACTCTTCTGGAATCTCAATCTTGTTATCGCTGTGGCGCCCGCCAACTCTGAGTGGTCCATCCATAATCGTAAACAGAACAGAGAATCCGACGCCCCAAACCAAAGTTCCTATTCGGTCACCAACATCAATTCTTTCGATATCGCTGTTTGTGTCAGGATTTTCCATTTTTGCGCGAACGTCAAAGTGGGCTCAGCCGTGAAACGGCTTGATGCCCCACGCCTTGTTCGGCAAAGCGAATCCCCGGAAAGTGAACCCTGTTAGATAGACCATTGAACCCTGTTGAATTATGAAAAGATACATCATCACAAGAACCACGACTATCGTCGAAAAAACATCTGTCGGAATCGACTCGGAAACATACGCAATAGCCTATGCAGAAAGAGAGTTTGGTGACCCAAATGGAGACAAGGAGGTGACCCAATCAATAGAAACGACGATCACGACTTTACTTCAATCGGAGGCAAATCAGGAGGTAAGTCGCCAGGCATTGGAGGAGCTTGCTCACCAGTGATCTGTTTGTAAATATCGTGTGCCTGTGGACCAGAAAATCGGAAGTGCTCCGGCTCCTCGCCAACGGTAAACGAAATGATCCACTCGTAATGACTGAATCGACGCCAACCGGAATCTTCGACTTTGTATTGTTTCTCCCATTTGGAGTCGATGGGGCCGAGGGAAGATGGGTGAATTGATTTTGTTTCAGATATTTTTATCATGAGAGAAATTTTCTTCAGCCGAACAGTATTTATTAGTATCACCTCACGAAGTGATATCACCTGAGGCATTTATATTTGAGAATGTCCTGCAGCCCTTAACATATCAAGGTTTTCTTTATGAAGCATGCGTATATCCGGGTGATTTGGGTAGAGCGCTGACTCGTGACATGATGTGCCTGATATCGCGCCGGCTTATGGGCTCTCCCTTGCTGAGAATCCCGTCTTCACGCATCGAGGGACGGATCGAAACAGATCGCCATTGGAGCTATCGACATATCGGCTGAGGCCGATCGCGGTCTCGCCCCCCCTGCCCTCCTCAGTCTCGCGCGGAGGATCCGGATTGCTTTGCGCTTTCTGCGTCTTTTTGCGGCTAACTCTCCAGAGAACTGGCTCCGCACCCTCTACCGGCGATCTCCCGCTCCGCATCAATGAAAAATGAACGGCACGTTCATCTCCTCGAAGGCGGCTTTGGCATCGCGCATGTATTCGTCGGACAGAGCGTCGAATTCCCCTCTCTCCCGGAAATCAGCGAGGAACTGATTGACCTTTTCCTTGAGAGCCTTGTCTTTTTTCCTCATTCCGATCGCCCAGGTTTCCTCGCGGATGGGATTCAGGATGGGACGGGTCTTGTCCGGATACTTCTGCCAGAACTGGTAGACCGAAATTTGATCAAAGATGAAGACGTCGGCTTTTCCCTGGACGACTTCGAGGGCGCAGGCGGCGGAGTCGTCGAGGATGATCAGCTCAAGCTCCGGCGCCTCTTTGCGGGCCCATTGATGCCCCGTCGTCCCGATTCTTACAGAGGCTTTGAACTGACCGTTTTTCAAATCCTCAGCGGACTGAACCGGAGACTCTTTCGACACGAGCATGCAGAGACCGTTCGTGACGTAACCATCGGAGAAGGCAATCGCCTTCTCCCGCTCATCAGTGCGGGTCATCGAGGAAATAATGACGTCGATCTTCTCCGACTGAAGTGCGGGAATAATTCCGTTCCACTCAACATCGCGAATCTCGAGTGGCCGTCCCAGATACTCTGCGAGTCCCTCTGCCATGCGGACGCTGATACCGTCGGGTTGATTGTCAGCGCGTCGAATTTCGAACGGAGGATAAGTCAGCGACATGCCCACGACGAGGGGCTTCGCGGCATCTAATTTATCCGTGTTCGATGAATCTGAACCGCATCCGGCAAAAAACGGAAGAGGAATCAGGAAAAAGACGGTAAGGAACCACGTGCGCATGGTGTCATAGTGATACCCTGAATTCGAAACTCAAGCGGTTTGACTATGCGTCATTCAAATCGAACTTACCGTATTTACTGACAATGAGAGATCGACTCCTCGACATTCTTGCCACGAGCGCTTCCGCCGGTGCCGTAAAATGGCTGACTGACTCCATCGCCACGGGTGAGGCGGGCTTTGAGAAACGACCGTTTTATTACGCATTCAGCGGGGTGTCTCGGCATTTTCACAAACAGGCGCTGGTGACAGCGAATGAGGCACAGGCCCAGGCGCTCCGGGAGGAGTGTCCCGATTTTACGATCTCCGGTTGGGACGAGTTCCGGCTCGCACGCGTCATCCTGCTTCTGCATCTCGGTGAGCAGGACAAAGCGATCTTTCTCGAAACGATAGAGGCGCTCCTGAATACGGCTGATCTGCGCGAACAGGCGGCGATTTTCTCCGCTTATCCCCTGCTCCCGGCGCAGGACGCGCTCGTCGAATCAGCGATCGATGGCCTACGGAGCAATATAGTCGACATCTACGACTCGATCGCTCTCGGGAATCCCTTCCCTGCAGCACACTTCAGCGACGAGGCGTGGAATCAGATGATTCTGAAAACCTTCTTTATCAACCGGCCGCTTTACCGGGTCATCGGCATCGAGCAACGTGCGAATCTCGCGCTTACGGAAGCAATCTCCGACCTCGCCCATGAACGCTGGGCCGCAGGGAGAACGATTTCAGCTGAGGCCTGGCGTAACTGTGCGGGATTTCTCACCGAAAGGATCCTCTCGGACCTCGCTCACCTTCTCGAAAACGGAGACGCGAGTGATCGCAAGGCGCTCGCGCTGATCGCCTCCGGTAATCCTGATGCTCCGCTCGATACGATTCGGGATCAGGTCAAAGCGGAACTGGATTCCGTCGCTTCAGGCGAATTGACTTGGGAAAGCCTCGGCCGCTCGCTTGAGGATACCTCCCCAGCCTTGAACGGCTCTCCGTCCGACGACTGATCCCTGCCCCTTACTGAGACCACTTCTATACGATGAGATTTTTTGACTCCCACGTTCACATGGTGTCCCGCACCACCGATGACTACCAGCGAATGGCCGCCGCCGGTGTCGCTGCCATTGTCGAGCCCTCATTCTGGCAGGGCCAACCACGCACCGAGGTGGGAACCTTTAAGGACTACTTCAACACGCTGATCGGATTCGAGCGTTTCCGCGCGAGCCAGTTCGGAATCAAGCATTACTGCACGATCGGCCTCAACCCGAAAGAGGCGAACAACGAAAAGCTCGCCGAAGCGGTCATGGAGCTGCTCCCTCTCTACATTTGCAAAGAAGGCGTCGTCGGCATCGGGGAAATCGGTTTCGACGATCAGACGAAGGCAGAGGAAAAGTATCTCCGCTGGCAGGCGCAGCTCGCGCTCGAGGCGGATCTGCCGATTCAGATTCACACACCTCACCGCGACAAGAAGGCGGGAACGATCCGGACGATGGATGTGCTCGAAGACGTCGGCGTGAGCCCTGACAAAGTCATCATCGATCACAACAACGAGGAGACCGTCGAAATGGTGTTGGACCGCGGCTACTGGGCTGCATTTACTATTTACCCTCATACTAAACTCGGAAATCAGCGCATGTTCGAGATCATGAAAGAGTATGGCGCTGAAAAAATCGTCGTCGACAGCGCGGCGGACTGGGGCATCAGCGATCCCCTCGCGGTTCCGAAAACGGCAGCGCTCCTGAAGGACCAGGGCATCACGCTTGAGCAGATCGAGCAGGTCACCTATCACAATCCTCTCTCCGCCTACGGTCAGAGCGGGCAGGTCAGCGAAGAGGATTGGGCGGGCAATGAAGGAGTCGATCCGACGGCGTTGTTCGAAGGCAATTCGCTGCTGCGTGGCGGCATGGATGTCGACACCGCGATGTCCCAGTATCTCATCGAGTAGTATTCATGGGACCGCGACCTCATCTGAACTTCAGCGATCTCCGATCGATCCTCCAATACGTCCCGCAGTTTCGCGGCTGCACGTTTGTCGTCGCTCTGGACGGAGCGGTGATCGATTCCCCCGACTTCTCAAACATCCTCCTCGATCTCGCGGTGCTTCGCTCGCTGAACATCAAGGTCGTGCTCGTCCACGGAGCGGCCGCCCAAATCGCGGCGCTGGGCAAAAGGCGCGAGATACCTCTTTCCAACATCGACGGAACCGGGGTGACCGACGAAGCGACGCTCGAAGTGAGCATGGACGCGATCTCCAGGCTCAGTAACGGGGTCATGCAAAGCCTCACCACGGTGAAACTGCAGGCCGCGACCGCCAACGCGATCCACGCCCACCCCGCCGGCATTCTCAAGGGCGTCGATTCCCGGTTCACCGGCACGATCGAGCGAATCGATTTCAAAGTCCTGCAGAGTTTCATCGATCAGGACATTCTCCCGGTCGTTCCCCCGCTCGGTTTCGACGCCGACGGCCAGACCTTGCGAGTCAACTCTGATGTCGTCGCCACCGAAGTCGCGGTTGCACTCAAGGCGACGAAGCTCATCTTTATCTCGCACGAGGATCCACGGGAAATCTCAAACGAACGCGAGCACCAGTGGTCCGCCGAGGAGATCAGCCGTTTTCTCAAAGAGAACCCTGACACACCGACAGGATTCGCGTCAAAACTCCGACAGGCCGCCGACGCGACGCGCAACGGTATCCCCCGCGTCCATCTCATTGGAAGCCAGGTCGCCGATGCTCTCCTCGCTGAAATTTTCAGCAACGAAGGTGTCGGGCTCATGGTGAACTCGGACGACTACCAGCAGCTCCGCCGCGCGACGAAGACCGATGTCGACGAACTTTACCTGCTCATTCATCGCGCGATGGAGGAGGACAAGCTCAAGGCCAGGTCCCGCTCGGAAATCATGTCACAAATCGACGATTTCATCGTCCTCGAGATCGACGGAAACATCGTCGGATCGGTCGCCGTTCACACCTACGATGCGGAGAACAAAGCCGAGCTCGCGTGCCTCTACGTGAAGAAAGGCCACAACGATCAGGGCTACGGACGCGTCCTCGTCGAAGCCGCGTGTGACCTCGCGAAGGAACTGGACGCCGACTGCCTTTTTGCGCTGTCGACTCAGGCCGTGAACTATTTGGAAAAGGTCGGATTCAGTCGAATCGACGACCTTTCGATTCTCCCTGAAGTGCGGCGTGCCGAATGGGAGAAGAACCGGCGGAATGCAGCGGTGTTGGTGCGACCGAAGGAGAGTTGGTAGTGAGGGGGGCGCGCTTCGCGCGGTAAAAGGTAAAAGGTAAAAGGTAAAAGGTAAAAGGTCGGATGGGCTTTGGCGGATGGGCTCTGTGACATCTCTCGGAACGAGATGTCTACTATCGGGCTTTGGCGGACCGATAAACCCCAACGGGGTTGTGTCGACCATTCGCTGCCCCTGCGATTCGCGCTGGAACCGACTCAATACTTCACCGTCAGCCCGAAATGGAACCGCCCGCTCTCCACGGGTGGCCCGACGATACCGTGATCACCGACGTTCCAACCATACTCGACCCTGCCGTTAATGTTGTCGTTGATACGACACCTCAGCCCGAGACCAAGGCCCTGCAGGGACGGCGACGCCTCCCCGGGCATACGGGACGAAAGGTCGAACGCGGCGACGTCGTAAAATGCCACCCAGTTCCACTGGTCGTTCATCTGGACTCCGAGGGGCTGACAAATCGAAAAATCAGGAGAGACGAGCTCAATATTCCCTATAAATCCGGAGTCGCCACGGATCAGGTTCTCATCAAATCCCCTGACACTGCGATAACCGCCACCGAGAATCTGTTCCGTCGAGGTGAGCCTGTCGTCGGTGATCTGAAGGTTCCCTCCGAGCTCGAGCGTGAAATCCTCCGGCAGCTGAATCACCCTCTCGACGTCGGCAAAAAAGTAGGAATAGTCGGCGGTCGCACCGGGGCGTGACAGATTAAAAACGGCGTCGCTGTTATTACTGAGAACATCACCGGGAGAGAGAACAAGGCCGAGAATGCCCCGGGTGTAGCCGAACCGGTCGGGGAGGATCGCCTCATACTCGAAACGAAACTGAAAGACCTCTACGTCATTGGCGAACGCATTCTGACCGCCGAAGAAAAGATCGGTGTTCGTCCGCTTATAGTCCCAGGCCGCCGTCGCGTAATGGCGAAGCTTCCGATTCCATTCGGGCCGCCCGAGTGGAACCCGATACTCAACCGTCGCCTGAACGCTCTCCCCTTCGATATCGATGAACGCCCCGGGCGCGAGCTCAAAGGTGGCATCCGAAGATACGTGTGCGCCGATCAATCGCAGCTGATGACGCCACGGGAGGAAATTCTGATAGAAGACCGAGTGCGAGTGCAGCGAATCAAAATCGAAGTCCGTTGAATAATGATACCCGATGTTTTGTTCCGTCTGAAAAGGGTTCGCCCAGTTGACGCCGAAGGCCCACTCCTCTTCCCCGGTCGATTTCACTCCGGTGTTCGCAATTCCCGCGTAGACCGTGAAGGGGTTCCCCTCGTCGGTGATGAGCACCATGTCGCTCGTTCCGTCGCTCTCACCCCGCTCGTAGACAAGGTCGACGCGGCGGATTGGGTTCTCATTCAACCAATCGAGATCGGCCTCGACGACCCGCCGGTTGATACGATCACCCGGATCGACACGCAGCTGAGAGAGAAGTCGTTCAGGACGCGAATTGACGGCACCTTCCACCGTTTTCTCCCCGAGAACGGCTTCGCGGACGACCACCTGAAGCCGGCCCTGAGTGATGTTCTGTTCGGGAAAATAGACATCGACGAGAGGATAGTCACTTTCCCGCCACGCTTCGACGATCGCCTTGTTCAAGTCCGCGAGTAAGGCCATCGAAACCGGCTTCCCCACAAATGGCTCAAGCACCCCGGGGAGACCGGGAGGAGCCGGAAGCGATTCATCAATTTTCACCGAAGCGCCGGAAACGCGGGGATCCATCGACGCGCCTCTTTGATGAGAAATCAATTCCACCGCCGCGACATCCACCCCGAGCGGTGTGGCGTCGGCCGCCCCTTCTGAATCATCTGACCTTTGATCCTCTCCTGATGATTCCTCGAGCTGAGGAAAATCATTCTGCAAAATCTCCGCTCTCTCCGCCTCGACCTTTTTCACGAGCCGGTTCTGCGCGGTCGCCGGGGTGATCGCGAGACACACAATGACTATGGAAAGAAAACCCTCCCGCCACATCTCAATCATTTTCCGCTGTCGCTTCAACCCTCTCATTCGCCTAATGCAGTCCTCAGTTCATTTTCCGCGGCATCGTCCAACTGATCCAACAGCGCCTGCGCCGTCGCCGCGTTGGGAGCGACGACCACAAATCCAATCGATATCGCCCCGTCGATATTGGTAATCGGAATCGATACCAGAGCATCGAGAGCCGCGAACAACTCCTTCGCCGCCTCAGCGGTCAAGTTCGCCTCCAGTCGCGCCATCACTTCCGGCGGAGCCGCGCCCGACAAGTCGATCGCATACGCGCCGTCGACCATGATGAGATAGGCACCGCCCGAATAACCGAGGGCGCGCGCGAGTTCTCCATTCGCCTCGGGGCTGAGGTTCTCACGCAACATTTTGATCGTATCGAGCGAAGGGATCGCAAAGGCACCGTCGAGCGAGGCGGGCGCATCGAGCAGGTAGGCATCGCCGTCCAGTAGAACGACGACGGCCTGCCCGGCATTGATCACTGCGGCAAGCGCAGCAGGTGCCGCCGCAAATCCTCCGCCTCCGTTGCCCAGTCCCAACTGATTCATCGTCGGGGGAGGAGGCGTGGAGCCCGCGTCGTTATAGCGGTTTTCGATCTCAAAATTCCCGGCCGCTTGCGAATGCTGCGCCGATTGATCTTCACCCAACTGCTGCTGGAGAAGCCCGCCGGGATCATCGGAGGCGTCGAGATCAGCTCCGGAAGCAAAAGGCGCTTCAAAATTCTGATACGTTACGCTGCGACCGTTGAGTCGAATCGGGTTTCCATCGAGCGTGTAGAGCGGGTTGGTCCTCAGCGTGTCGAACCCGGCGCCACCGTCGACGTTGTAGTCGTAGTTGAGGTCGCTCGCATACACGGTATCATCCCCGGGCCCGAGTGACATCTGAACCGCTTCGACGTTCTCAAAGTTATACTGGGGATTCCGGGAAATCCGCCCGCGGGTCACGGTGTATTCGTTAGTGCCGCGCAGATTGCGGTCATCAATCACGAGCACGTCGCGCCCCGCCCCTCCATCGACATTCTCAACCGTCGCCTGATTTTGAAAGAGAAAGGTATCGGCACTCGAGCCCCCGATCAGTCGCTCGAAGTCGTCGAAACGAATCGTGTCGTTGAGTCGCCCGCCCGACGGGGATGATATCGTGAATTGATTCGTAGTGTTGCCTCCCTGAAGCGTATCGGTTCCGCCGAACGAACGAAGCCGGATCGGGGCTGAAAAGCCATTTTGAACCGTCACGGTGTCATTGCCGTCTCCCGTCCAGACTTGCTCGAACCCGAGGTAGTCGATCCCGTCGTGCCTCACCTTTCCATCGCTCGTAAGCGTGAAACGATCGTTACCGGCCACCGTTCCCGCCGCAGGTTCAAAATTAGGACTCGCGAGAATGTCATTGCTTCCGCCGCCGCGGATTTCCTCGATGCTGCTGAGCAGGACACTCCCGATCTCGTAGGCACCGAAAGCGGTCACGCGGTCAAACCCGCTCCCGCCGATGAACTGCTCGGACGTCGCCGCCATTTTGACGATGAACTCGTCGTCGCCGGAGTTCGCGTCCAGAATCTCGATTCCACCAAACTCAAAAATCCCGTTGAGCGTTCCTTCATTGTCCTCGTCGATCACGAAGACATCGTTCACGCCGGCAGCCGTGATCAACCTGTCGATCCCGCCCATGTCATCGATGAAGGGACCTCCGAGTGCGCTGGCGGCAATCGTGATCGTATCGCTGCTCCGGCCGGTTCTGAGCGTGGCAAAATCGGAAAAGACAAACCCGTCGTTCACGATCTCATCCTCGTTTTGAATGAGATAGGATTGGTCCGTATGCATCCCGATCAATGAGCTGTCCGGACCGACTCCGCGAATCGTCTCAATATCGGAGAACTTAATTTTGTTCAGGTCGAACTCTCTCTTCACGTTGATGACGTCCGAATCTATATCCCCCACAAACCGGATGTCGGAACCCGCGAGCCCGCGGCCGTCCACGTTGAACGTGCCCCCCAGATAGCCGCTCGAAAGCGTCGTCGTCGTAGCGAAGACTGAGCCACTCAGGTTAAATTCATGATGAGAATACGCAGTCGGAGAACCACTCGAATTGAAGTTCCCGTCGGCGCTCACATCACCCGTCACGTTGATCGTCGTCGCCGCTACCGTGATATTGCCGTTGGTGTGTGTGCCCCCTTCGAAATCAATCGCCGTCTCTGCCTGAAAAATGAGATCCCCGCTCGCATCCACGTTCGAAACCGTAAATCGATCGGAGGAGGCGAGCGAAAGACTGCCTATCGTTGATTCAGTCGTCACGCTTCCAATGTCGATCGATCCCGAATCGAGCGTGAAATCAGCTCCCATCAGCGACTCATCCCGCAGCACGAGCGCACCCGCATCAAGTCCGCCCGTGGAAGCGATCGTCACCGCCCCGCCCCGCGAGACGAGCTCGATCGTCGTCGCCGCGAGGTTATCGAAGTGCATCGCGGTCCCGTTGTTCGATGCCCCGTCGAGCTGAAGACGCCCCGTGTCGGACGATAAGGTCGATCCTGACATCCCGATTCCAACATCCCCGTTTCCGGTCCCTGACACAGTCAAATCGCCATGACTGTCGATCACGACGTTGCTCAGAGAAACCCCGCTGGAAGCCTCGGGCGATGCCGCGAACGTCCCGAATCCCCCGGAAGGACTCTCGAGAGTTGTGCCCTTGATCGACAGCGCTCCCTGATCCCGCGTTCTCAAGGTCGAATCCTGAATCCGCACCCCGTCCGAGTTGTCACCGGTTCCTCCGAAACCTTCGATCTCAAAATTGCCGCTGACTGATTCCATCGTGTTGCCGGCGATGAAGACACCCATATTTCCATCGGAACCGCGCCCCCCGTGCCCCTTGATGAGAATATCGCCGCCCGTGGTCGACACGCTGGAAAGGCCAATCGACACCCCGACGCTCCCTCCATCAGCGGCATCCCCCTTTCCAAACCCTTCGATGAAAATCTTCCCGTTTTCCGCAGTGACACCGGCCAGCCCGATCTGAACGCCCTGCGCGAGATTGCTCCCGTCCGAAACGCCGGCCGTTCCCTTGATCGTGATGTTCCCCTCGCCAAGCGTGCTGACACTGGAAAGGTTTCCCAGAAACACCCCGGAAGCGTGCCCGATGCCGTCAGAGTTTCCGGTTCCGATCAAGGTGATATCACCGCCCGCGCTCCGGATCCCGGCGCGGTTCGTGAGCGAAATCCCGACCTGAGTGCCGGTGATTCCGTCGTTGTTACTACCGACGACGTTCTTAAGGTGGATATTACCCAACTGAGAGCTGATCACCGAATCACTCGCCATCGAAATGGTGCCTTCCGCAAAGAGCTTGAGATCATTGGCCGAAGTCCACGTGATATCGGCAAAGGGCTCGAGGAGAATATCACCGACTCCGGATTCACCCCCGTCGGTCCGAATTTCAAGACTCCCGCTGTTCTCCAGGAAGTCGGCGATATCGCTCGCGCTGAGCAGCGTCTGACTATCCGTCACCGGAGTGATGATGACGCCGGTCGGAGGCGGGCCACTCGCGAGGATCGTCACATCAATCGGATCGAAGAGAAGACTGCCATTCACACCATTTGCCGCGCGGGTATCAGCCGCATTCACGAAGCCGTTAAAGTTCACCTTTCGTTTGCCTGACAGCTCCACAAAACCACCGTCACCGCTGAGCTCGCCACCGCGAACCGAGGCGTGACCGTAAAAATCGAGCGTGTCAGTCGCGAAGAGAATCACCTCGCCGCCGTCACCGTCGCCGGTCGCACTCGCATTGATCTCAACACCGTCGGAAACGCTCACGAACGCTGCGTTGTTAAAGTCTGGATTTTCCCCGCGTCGCCCGCCTCCGATTTGAACGCGACCGCCCCCGCTTTCGCCATCGGCGAGAATCACCGTATCCGGCAGCACATCGATCCGCGTCCCGAGAATCACGACGTCACCGCCCGTGCCGCCGACCTCCGAACTCCCGGCATCGACGGTTCCGCCGACCTCCGTCACACTTTCCGCCCCGCTGTTCCGAATCGAAATCTTACCCCCGGACTTGGTCGTCGGATTTTTAGCGATCAAGGTGCCCGTGCTGCGGATTTTGCTCTTCCCGCCTCCGGCACTGAGGAAAATCTGACCGCCCTGCTTCGTCACGCCCGTCGCCGCGACCCGACCTTCGTTTTTCACGGCCATGCCGTAAATATTCCCGTTGTAGCTTTTCAGCTCAGCGACATTGGCATCGACCGTTCCCGTATTGACGACGCCGTTCTCTTTCGTGCCGCCGGAAGCCCCGCGGACCCAGACGCGCTCCTCGCCGGATTCGCGAATCAAAACGTCATTACCCGCCGCGAGCCCTGTGGTTCCGTTAGGGGCAAAAATGTTACCGTGGTTTTCGACTACCGCAGCGACGAGAAAGACATCGCCATCGAAAGCACTGATCGTTCCGAGATTGATCACCGCGGCCTCGGAAGCGCCACGCAGAGGCAGGTCACCACCGGCCAGAAAATCGGCATCACTGATATCGAGCGTCGACGCGACGAACGAAGCCGTATCGACCCGACCGTTCGGCCCGATCACGATGCCGTTTGGGTTCAGCAATAAAATTCTCCCGTTCGAGCGCAGCAACCCGTCGATCTGCGACGCCGATACGCCCGTGACCCGGTTAAGCGCTGCCGAGCTTGCCCCCGGTTGACTGAAATCAGTCGTCTCGCCATTCGCGATCGAGAACGAACTCCAATCGATAATCGCGCGGTTCGAGCGCTGGATGACGTCGAGACGACTCCCGTTCCGCACAAAATCGACATCGCCGAACCGGAGCGTTTCCCCCGCCGGATTCGCCATCCCCAACGCCGGAGCCAGAACCGCCAGACACACCCATCGCCGGAAAGAGGCGAATCGAGGCGGACTTAACAGGGTTGGCTCCATGAAGTAAGAGGGTTCAGCGAAAGACCTGACAGGGTTGAATGCGTGATCTTACCCTGTTGATTGTGTCAGTTAGGATCTTCCTCCGCTTCTTCAGCGTTTTCCGGAATGATCTCAACGCGGCCCTCTTTGACCTGAGCAAAGCCCTTGCCATCCTCCACCACGACCGAATAATACGTTCCGCGGGCGGCGGCGATCCCGCTCGGGGTGCGAATCTTGAAATCCATCTCACCGGCGGCATTCGGCTTCAGCAGCGCGCCGAGGCTCCCCGTTTTCAAATCGAGCATGACCCGCTTCGGAGTGGAAGTCTCCGTCACCTCGGTAATGAGCACTTCGGATTTTTCCGCGACGCGGATCGCGGATCGCGGCGTCACGACGATCACCGCGCGGGCGCCGGCTCCCGTTTTCACGGTTCCACCGACAGCGACTTTATCGCCCGCTTTGACCGCGACAGAATTGCCGTCTTTATCCGTAAAGGTCACGTCCCCGACCGCCACGGTAACGTTGCCGCTCTCCGGTGCCGCTTCCACGGAGGGCCCTATACCTGCCCACACCAAAGTGGCTATTAAGACACAGCTGAATCGTAACTTCATAAATTCCCCTTCGTTATCGTTCTAAGAAATGCTATAGCCTGCCGCTTTCTTATCAATGCGAAAAACAGCAAACCTGAGACCCCTTCTACTCCCGCTTATAGACGTAGCCCCGTCTTCTCTTATTCACGTTTTTGCTAATATCAGAACTTTTCCTTGTTTCAGCTCCTATAAGCGTATTCATAGAGACTGAGCACTGCCAGATGAACACTTCTTCAAAGAGGGAGAAAGCCCGGGGACGATTCTGGGTCCCCCTCCTCGCCCCTCCGCTGATTTTCGGCCTCCTGGTCCTGATCGCGCAGACTGAGGTCAGTCAGCAACTCGAGAACGTCACGCAGGACTGGCGGCTGCGCTCGCGTGCCGGGAACGATCCCCCCGCCAACGATCGCATCGTCATCGTCGGGATCGGGGAATACTCACTCAAGAAGGTCGGGCGCTGGGAAGACTGGAATCGCGGGATTCACGGGCAGTTTTGCAGCCTCGTCGCGCTCCGTCCCCCCGCGGTGCTGGCGTGGGACTTCTTCTTTTCCGAAAAAAGCGGTGATCTGGGGAACGACACCTATTTCGCCGAAGAACTCTCGCTGCACGTTTCCGCGATCACCGGAGCCGTTGCCGACGACTCCAGACCGGAACTGTCGGCCTACGCCGGGGACAGCATCGGGAAAACCAGCCCGATCAGCAAAGTCACCGGCGACCTTTCCCGCCTGCTCTCCGCACAGAACGGGCAGGTTCCGATCGACCCGATCGCCGAGAGCGCCTGGACCGGTTTCGTCAACGTCGCCCCCTCCCGAATCGACGGGATCAGAAGACACGCACCTCTCATCGTTAATTTCGGCGGCAAAGTCTATCCCTCATTGATTCTCCAAATCGTGATGCAACTCGAAGGAGCAGGATCAGACGACGTCGAAGTGGTCCTCGGTGAGGCGATCACGATCAAGGGCCGGGAATCCTCCCGCGTCATCCCGATCGGAGACGATGGCAAAATGCCGATCAATTACCGGGACACCTCAACCTTTCTCGCATGGGATTACGTCAAGCTCATGGAGTATCTCACCGCTTTCGAACACACCGGCACGTGGAGCGATGCCCTCCTCGAGATCGAAGACAAAATTCTCGTCGTCGGTCAGGTCGCCCCGGGGCTTTCCGATTTCGGCCCGACTCCCTACCGGGGTTCGGAACCGCTCGTGACAATCCAGGCGACCGCGCTGAACAATATTCTGCAAAACGACTTCCTGAAACCTGTCCCTCTCTGGACAACGCTCCTCGTCTGGCTCGCTTTTGCCTGGGCGACGATCTGGTGGCTGAATCGTTCGTCGGTTTCGCTCGCGATCTTCGTTCCCACCCTGATCATCATCGGATACACCGCTCTCGCATTTTTACTCTTTTCGTCGAAAAGCATCCTCCTGCCCCTGTTTCTTCCAGTCTCGGGGTTTCTCGGGCTGCACGGCTTTGCGATCGCCGACCGGCTTCTTTCCGAAGCGAAGGAGAAACGCGAGATCCGCGCCGTCTTCGGAACCTACGCGGGAAAAGAGCTCGTCGAGAGTATCATCGCCTCCGGCCTGAAGCCTGAACTCGGCGGCGAGAAAACCGAGATCACCGTGTTTTTCACCGACATCGCCGGGTTCTCCTCCTTTTCCGAACAACTTTCACCCGAGGACCTCGTCGCGCTCATGATCAGCTACATGTCGGAACTCACCGACGTGCTTCTCGAGAACGGAGGCGTCCTCGACAAATACGTCGGAGATGCGATCGCCGCGATGTTCGGTGTGCTCGTTCCTTTCAAAGATCACGCTTATCGCGCCGTCGCGACGAGCATCCACATGCAGCGAAAGCAACAGGAACTCTGTGCGCAATGGAGAGCAGAGGGCCGATGGCCTGACGCCGTCGTATCAATGCACACGAGAATCGGCATCAACACCGGCGACGTCGTCACCGGTAATATGGGATCCCGTCAGCGGATCAACTTCACGATGACCGGTGACGCCGTGAACCTCGCCGCACGCTGCGAAAGCGGAGCAAAATCCTACGGCGCCTGCACCATGATCACCGAAGCAACGCTCGAGGCGGCGAAAGCGGAAAAAGACAACATTGTATACCGTTACCTCGACAAAATCGTCGTGATGGGACGCGCGCAGCCCGTCGCCGTTTTCGAGGTGATCGATTTCAAAGACACCGTTTCCGAAACGACGACGGAATGCCTGAGAATCTATCAGGAAGGGATCGATCACTACCTCCAGCGCCACTGGGACGAAGCGCGGCGCTGCTTCGAGCAATCCGCGAAACGGGAACCCTGGCAACCCGGCCTGCACGCCGGAGTGAAAACGAATCCCTCCCTCGTCATGGCGGAACGCTGTGTCGAACTCTCCCGGGATCCCCCGCCCGAAGGCTGGGACGGCGTCTACGTAATGAAAGAAAAGTAGCGTTGAAAACGCGCCACCTGCAGTCCGGAGGGACGCATCACCCGCTGCCGGCCAAATCCCGGCAGGCGCCGAACAATGAGGGACAGGTTAATTATTGTCAGAAAAACTCGAAGGCGATGCGCCGCTGTCGATCCTCCGATGGTAAACTTGCCCCGCTGTTAAGTTGCGGCTCAGTCAATTGGCGGCTCGTAAAATTTCCAACTGCTTCGCACTGATCTCCTTGATCTGCTTCCGCATGATCCGCGAGTAGATATTCCTGAACTGCTTATGCCTACTCGGGGTAGCGAGGAAAAGAATGATACTCTTGCTCCCAATATTTTGATGGATGAAACTTTCACCAGCCCGGAGCTCCAATCCCCCTGCACCGATTAAACCACGAGGGTTGATCCTCACCAGTTGATCGTCGCTGAAACCATTGGCCTTCCGCCACTTCTTCCCCAGTTTGTTGAAGAACTCATAATCGAAATCATAGGAGACCAAAACCCTCTCATCGATGCCCACCTCCTGAGATGCACCCATCGGGGCGAATGACAGAGCAGCGAAAATGATGATTATAAGCGCTTTCATCAGACAACGTTCTAGAGCAATCGGCCCCTCCCGTGAAGCCCCGAATCGCCTGAACGCTTTCCGAGCAGGACAACAAGGGACAGGTTAATTATTGAGACGGGATAGCCCGATCTTGATCATTTTCTTCGATTTCCCCAAATCACTGGCTCACCACGCAAAACGAGGCTCTTTCCGGCAGCAATCGTTGAAAATTCTGTGTCCTGCCCGTTTAAAAACGCCAATTTTCTAAACGGTCTGCCGTCCTGCCCAAAGAAGCGAACCAAGCGCACACGCACACGCACACGCACACGCACACGCACACGCACACGCACACGCACACGCACACGCACTCGTCTTCAGCCTTACCACCGCTCTCGATCTGCCGTCCGCCCGGACCGTCTGAATCTCTGCTAGCCTCCCGGTGGTGGTTGCGCTGACGTGATCACTTCACGCTGTAGATCGCGTATCACGCACAGGCCGTTCCAATCGGCGTTACGCATCTCTCTCGCTCCGCTTTCACGCCTCTTTCCAAACTTGGTTCGATTCCGCTCGAATACCTTATTCACAAAGTGCTCACTCCCGAGAACCGCTCCGTCCGTCAAATAGCGCACACGATGACGAATCGCCTCGCCCACTGGCATCCGGCCCTTGCGAGCTTCCTCTTTCTCAACTTCGTCCTGAGAAAATCCCTTCTTCCGATTGCGCTGTCTCTCTTCAGGGATCTCGCGCACCCGCCCTTCATGGTAAAGCCAGAGCCGATACGTGGCAGCGGTCTCCGGCCATTTCTCTTCGAAATCGCTCCCACTGACGTGATCTGAAGTCGTTAGAATTCTCCCCAGTCCACGTCGCGCCCAATGATTGCCTCCGACCGCCGAGGCATAGCCGCACCAACGATATTCCTCCACTTTGGAGACCATATTCGCCCGAATCGGGTTGAGATCAATATACGCCGCCATCGTCATCAACGCCCTGGAATCCCCCTCCACCAAAACGCTCTTATAACGATCCTCCCACAAAGTGCCTTTCCGCCCCTGCCGTCGATTGTGCCACTGGCTGTATCGCTGCTTCAGATCCTTCATGAATCCTGACAAATCCCCCATGCGGTGGCGGTAACGATTCAAAATCTTCTCCTCTCTCGTGGTATCACCGGAATCACGAGCGCGCTTCAACTCTTCTCGAACCGTTCGGACGGTGGTTGCATCATAGAGAAAGCCGATACGCTTGAGTATCGTCGCGGCATCGAGCGATAAGGCGTTTTCACGATCAGGCTCTTCGATCAGGAGGTGAAAATGATTACTCATCACGCAATATGTGACGATGCGCATCCCGTGAAAGGCCTCCAGCTTTCGCATTAAGGAGACAAAATGCTCTTTCTCCTCGTCATGGAGAACATATCGGCGATCCACGACGCGGGAGAGACAGTGATAGTAACTTTTGCCCTCTCCCCGGATGCGTGACTGCCTCATGTAAAGATCATGCCGCAACAAAAGACTGTTCGCAAGAACATTGTT